>NZ_VBSN01000075.1 GCF_006149045.1 Dyadobacter flavalbus | reverse complement strand
CTCCTATGTTTACAAACTTAACTTAGTCGAAAGTATAAAAGTTAGATTTGTAAGATAAAGTGATAAAAGGATGAGAGCAGATTGACCCCTCAATAACTCAGGTAGTATATTGGTATTAAGAAATTGCCTCATCCATTTTTATCTTTTCGAGTCTGAACAGAATGTAAGGAGTTGAGATGTGCTCAATATCCAGAATATCCAGCCAGGAGACAAGACGAACCGGGAGATTCATCACTTTGTGTTAACAATTAACATTAGAATGATGAACATTTTAAAACAAGTATTAGGAGTAGATGTTGCCCAGAAAGAACTGGTTGTTACGCTAGGCCGGTTGCTGTCAGATTTAAGCATTGAGCTGTATGCTTACAAAGTTTTCAGTAATACCGAAAATGGTTTTTCATCCTTGCTTACATGGACTAATAGGTTGATTGATCCTGATATAGAACTACGGTTTGTGATGGAAGCAACAGGAGTATACCATCAGAAGTTTGCTTATTTTCTGGATGATCATGGTTACGGATTGAGTATCATTCTGCCAAACAAGATCAGCAATTACATCAAGACTTTAGAGGTTAAAACCGTTACTGACAAAAGCTGTTCTGAGGCCATAGCCAGGTTTGGGTTAGAGCGAAAATTAGATAGCTGGAAGCGTCCCAACAGTACATATAAAAATCTTCAACAGCTTACAAGAGAACGTGATCAGATCGTATTGGAGCGCTCAGCAGTAAAAAATCAGCTGCATGCAGAAAGTCAAGAAGCAGAACCGCATGAGCGGAGCTTAGAGCGTTTAAAGGAGCGGATCAGTTTTCTCAACAGACAAGAACAGGAAATTAAGGAAGATATCAATCAGGTTGTTAATCAGGATACAGAGCTCAAAAAAGAGGTAAAGATTATCAGTAGTATTCCAGGAGTCGGAGAGTTGACAGCTATTATTATTTTGGCAGAAACAAACGGTTTTGAATTGATACGAAATAAGAAACAGCTTTCAAGTTATGCCGGCTTTGATGTCAAAGAAAAACAGTCCGGTACTTCGGTGAAAGGCAAGCCAAGGATATCAAAAAAAGGGAATCGAACCCTAAGGAAGGCCATGTATTTCCCTGCAATTACCGCAGTGAAATGGGATGAGAATTTCAAAAATATGTATATAAGAATCGTCAGTAAACAAGGAATCAAAATGAAGGCTTTGATAGCTGTCCAAAGAAAATTATTGGAGTTGGCCTTTACGCTTTTTAAGACAAAAGCGAAATATGACAAGTCATTCGAGGCCCGAAAGGCAGAGCAAAAAAATAGCATGTCCGCACAAAATGCATAAACATGCTATACTGGCTGGCTCTTGGCTGCCTTCAAAAACAAATGTATAAAAAAATGTAATTTTATAGGTTACCAACACAGAATCTTA
>NZ_VBSN01000074.1 GCF_006149045.1 Dyadobacter flavalbus | reverse complement strand
TGCACTGCCCCCAAAAAGTTAGACACTTCTTGGGGGCATTTTTTATGGGTAAAAACAGAAAATTCAGTGTAGAGTTCAGACTAACGATTGTAAATGCTTATCTGAACGGAGATAGTATTAAAGGATTGTCGAGGCGTTTTGAAATTACCAGATCCTGTATACAGAAATGGGTGGGACACTATAAACAAGGCGGCGGTTCAAGTCTTCTGCCGCAATACGGGCGCGATTACTCAACAGAATTTAAGCAACAAGTTGTTTACGCTTATCAGAAACAGGGTTTATCTTTGAATGAGTGTTGCTTCAAATTTAGAATACCCAGTGTAAGTACTTTACATGTTTGGGTGCGGCAGTATGAGCAGTTTGGTATCGATGGTTTTAGCAGGGCCCGTGGCAGGCCCAAGTCTATGAAAAACAAATTTAAAATTATTAAAACATACGGTCCATTGACGCGATTGGAGGAGCTCGAAAATGAGAACCTGCGCCTAAGGGCAGAAAATGACTTGCTAAAAAAGCTGGATGCCTTAATCCGCGAGAAGGAAGTTGCGCAAAAGAAAAAGCGTTAACAATCCATGGGTTAAGGCAAAAATATCCGCTTGAATTGCTTTTGGACCTCTTTGAAATGCCCAGAAGTAATTTTTACTACCATATTAAAAATAGCGCTCATGGCAGCAAGTACCAGGACGCAAACAAGCAGATCAGGCAAGTTTACGATCGGCATAAGGGCAGGTTTGGCTACCGGCGCATCACGTTGGCTATCAGGAAAATGGGCAGCAATATCAACCATAAGACTGTCTTAAAGCTGATGAAGGCTATGAACCTTAAATCGTTGATCCGTACCAAACGATACCGCTCTTACAAAGGTCAGACAGGCAAGGTTGCACCCAACATTCTTAACAGAAATTTTAAATCTGTAAAACCATTACAGAAATGGGCAACGGACGTTTCCGAGTTCAGGGTGAAAGACAGAAAACTTTTCTTGTCGCCTATCATTGATCTGTTTAATGGAGAAATAATTAGTTACAGTCTGTCTGAATCTGCTAATTTTAAGCAAGTCACACAAATGCTCAAAAAGGCATTTAAAAAGATTGGCAGGCCAGAGAATCTGGTGCTGCATTCCGACCAGGGCTGGCAATACCAAATGAGCGAATATCAAAAAATGCTTAAATCAAAGGGTATTATCCAAAGCATGTCCAGAAAAGGCAATTGCCTGGATAATGCAATTATTGAAAACTTCTTTGGAACAATTAAATCAGAGTTGTTCTACTTGAACAAGTATCAGAGCATTGATGAGCTGAAAGAAGCAATTAAAGATTATATCAACTACTACAACAAAGACAGGATCAGGCTTAATTTAAATGGAATGAGCCCGGTACAATACCGAGCTCATCACACTAATCGTTAATTCTTAAACTCGTCCAACTTTTGGGGTGCAGTCTA
>NZ_VBSN01000076.1 GCF_006149045.1 Dyadobacter flavalbus | reverse complement strand
AATCCTTTAATACTATCTCCGTTCAGATAAGCATTTACAATCGTTAGTCTGAACTCTACACTGAATTTTCTGTTTTTACCCATAAAAAATGCCCCCAAGAAGTGTCTAACTTTTTGGGGGCAGTGCATTTCAGGGCTGCCTTTTTTATAACTAAATCGGTATGCTGCAGATCAGTTGATTGCTACTGCTGTAACCTGACGTTTTGTTTCCGTTGTGATTACAAACGGCTTGGAAGAAACTTCATTTCCGTTGTTCACAATAAAGCTGTACTGACCGTCTGCAAGGTTGGACAAATCAAAAATCTTGGAATAATTTTCTGATTTCGGAAGCGCAGTGCTGTAAACGATATCTCCGCCGAAATCTTTGATAACAAGAGAAGACTTATCTTTTACATTTTCAAGCGTCAGTTTGAATTTCAGTTCGCCTTTTGAAACAAGCTCGATTGCAGCATTGTTTTCTTTTACTTTGTCAGCAGCGATAGAAAGGTTTGCAGCAGATACTCCCATCAAAACTGCAAGTGTCAAAATTGTCTTTTTCATTGTGTTGTGAAATTTAATGTCTTGTTCGGATTTACAAATTGTACTTTTCAGATATTTCGTCAATATTAAGGTCTAATTCCGGCAAACAGTGACTTTTATTTCCTTTTCTCTCTGTTTGATGATTCAAATGTACATCACAATACGAATATAAAACAATAGCCAAGTTTTCAGGAAGTTAAAGTTCTTTTTCCTGTTATGCATATATATTAGAATAATCCTATGATTATAGCAAAAGTGCAACAAGTAGTTCGAAATTTGCCACCTGTATGGAAATAGTTCAATTTGCAATCCGTTGTACTTTACCTAGAAATAGCATTGATAAACAGCGTATGCAGAGCCGGCTGCTTTCCTGTCTTTAAAAATCCGCGATACAGCAAAGGTTTAAACTGCATTTTCACCTTCGGAAATGTCGGGCAATACATGTTTTTTAGGCTGTTGCAGAAAATAATCCTTTTGTTTTAAAGTAATTTCGTTTGCAACCCGTCTGTTACTTTGTTACCTGTTTTCCCTTCATTTTGTCGCAGAAAAGGCCAAATATCATTCAGACTGTCACATCTTACAGCAAGCAGCTGCTGGGGTTTATCCGGCAGCGCGTGAATACGGATGAAGATGCCGAAGATATTCTGCAGGATGTGTGGTATCAGCTCAGCAGCGTGCCCGAAATCGAAGCCATTGAACAGATCGGAAGCTGGCTGTACCGCGTGGCTCGTAACCGCATTATTGACAAGTACCGCAAACAGAAGCCGGATTCGCTGGAAGATTACGGCTATGAAGATGAAGACGGAGAATTTTACTTCAAAGACATACTTCTGGCCGACGACGGCACGCCGGAAACGGTGTACATGAAAGAACTTTTCTGGGAGCAACTGACGCTTGCTTTACAGGAACTTCCTGAAAGCCAGCGCCAGGTTTTTATCTGGAATGAACTGGAAGACCAGACTTTCCAGGAAATTTCGGACCGGACAGGAGAAAACATTAAAACCCTTATTTCCAGAAAACGGTATGCCGTGCGTCATCTTCGTGAACGCCTCGAAACATTTTATCAGGAATTTGTAAATTATTAAATTTGTCAATTATGAATCAGCGACATACATATAGAAGGCGTTTCTGGATGTTCCCGTTTTTCGCACTGGCCGCAATACTTTTGCTGGGAAACATTATACGCTGGTTATGGAATGCCATTTTGCCTGATTTGCTGAATGTGAATCCCATTTCGTACTGGCAGTCTGTCGGGCTGCTCGCATTATGCCGGCTGCTGTTCGGGAACTTCGGCGGACGCAGGGGCGGCCCGGGCCGCTGGGGAAGACAACCGCGTTTCAGTCGCGGAAATTCAAATGATGACAAGCGGGGTTTTGGTCCGCCGTGGCGAAACAAATGGATGGAAATGACCGATGCGGAACGCAGCAAATTTCGCCAGGAAATGCGGCGGCGCTGCGGAAAGCCGCCAGAAAATGACTTATAAACGAATCCGGCCATATAGCCGGATTTTTTTTGCTTTTATATCAAATCTTTTAAAGTATTTTCTGCTGCACGCCGTCTGCGATTATATACAGCATATCCATGCATTCGGTTTTCACCTTTAAAATTAAAAGCCATGTTCTTACAAGTTGTCAAAGTAGTGATTGCAGGAATTCTGGGCGGCATTTTACTTTTTGCAGTTCCCTTTTTCCTTTTCAAGGCTCTGTTCTTTTTTCTCTTTCTCGGGCTCGTTTTCAGACTGTTTGCAGGAAGGTTTTTCGGATTCCGCAGACCAAGACGGTTTGACTTCGATTTCGATGATTACCAAAGATTCCGGCCCTATGAAGGCAAAGAAAGATTAAGAGATTATTTGAATGAAAACCCTAAAAACATATAATCGATGAAAAGAAGCACGCGAATTATTCTGGGTGCAGGCATTGCCTTGCTTACCGCCGCCGGCCTGCATTATACAGTCGGCTCACGCTTTCATGAAAGGGCCTATTTCGGACGTTACGGGTATGAAGGATGCGGCCACAACTGGCATGGTTACGGCGAAAGACCAACTTTAAACCAACCTTGGCGGTGAACAGGGAAAGGATTGTTAGAAATGAAGTCATGAATTGAAATGTATTGAAATGAGTTGAAAATGTTGATAGCAAATCAGCATTTTTATTAAATAAATTCTCCAACAGCTAAAAAGCTAACAGCCGACAGCTCACAGCCAGCAGCTAAAAAATGAAAATCAACTATGTGCAACAGATATGGAAATCGTGGCTATGGAATGCGCCATGAACATTTTGGAAAACAATTCGGCGAAAGCCGGTATTACCGTGTTCCGGTCAATATTTTGAAAAACGAGAACAATTACGAACTGATGGTTTTTGCGCCCGACCGGTCGAAGGAAGACTTCCGGATCAGCATCAAAGGCCATGAACTGACGGTTTCCTACGAACTGAAAAATGACCAGCGCGAAAAAAGGAACTGGATACGGCATGAGTTCAGCAAGGCATCGTTTGAAAGGACTTTTATCATTGATGAAACCGTGGATACGGAAAATATCCGTGCAGAATACGTGAATGGCATTTTGCAGCTTACTTTGCCCGTTATACCCGGCTCGGAAAAACCTGCTCAGGAAATTAACATTGCTTAAATAATGCATCTAAACGCAAAACCGCTGCAAATTGGTTGCAGCGGTTTTTGCGTTTAACAGAACAGACAAATTATTCTTTAACGACTCTTTTTACGCCTTTTGAATCTATAATAACCACTTCATCTGCGTTCATAGGCAGAAAAAGCGTATGTGCAGATTGTGAAAGAAAAGAAGAGCCGTAACTAATTTCCTCGCGTCGGGTTTTACCGTTTTTAAGTTTCAGCAATGCCGTTGTTTCCATCGGTGCCAGCTTTATTTTCTTCATTTCTTTACGGATTTCATGGAAGCGCAGCGAGTCGCGGTTTTGTGATGTTACAGCAATCCACTTGTTGCCCGAAGCCGGAAGTTTTATCAGACCTTTTGCATTGCCCGAAGCTGCATATCCGCTTTGGGAAGGACTCAATGCCTGAAATTTCCCTTTGCCGTTTCCTTTTAAGATCAGACCATAAAACGCGTCATATCTTCCAACGGAAACTTCCGATCCGTAATCATTTCCTGAAAGCATGACGTCCAGATTTCCATCCTGGTCAAAATCGTCCGCAATCATTCCGAAAATGGGTGCAAACTGCGCTTCAATTGGCAATTCGTGTACGGCGAACTTGCCGTTGCCCAAGTTTTCAATGTAGCTGCTTTTCATCCAGTTCACGCTTACATGCAATGCGTCTTTCAGTTCTTCCGGTTTTAAGATATCCGTTAACGAAGCCTCCGCAAATTTCCCGTATTCCTGAAATCGCTGGCGAACCTGAATAATCTGCTTACCCATATCATCGCGGGTATTGTATGGGAACTCTTTATAGGAATTGTCCTGCGCTTTGTAAAAAACAGTTGGAATGGCGTCAAAATAACCGTCGTTATTAAAATCCTTTGCATACATGCTCACAGGCCTGCTTTCCGAAGCCCTGCTCAACGAGTTCATACCCAGGTTGCCTGCGATGTAATCCATATCCCCGTCATTGTCAAAATCACCGGCAAGCAGACTTCCCCACCAGCCTTTTTTACCTTCCAGCCCGGAAGTAATCTTCTTCAATTTCCCGTTTTCATTTTTCAAGAAAGTAAGCGGCATCCATTCGCCGGCCAGTAACAGGTCCGTCCAGCCGTCGTTATCGAAATCGGTCCATAATGCGTCACAGATCATGCCGATATTTGCCAGTTCCGGCGCGACTTTGGCCGTCACATCCGAAAACCGGGCGACATGGTTCTGCGTATCATTGCGCAACACGTAACTGGAAACTGCTTTCGGATATGCGCCGGATTCCACTCTGCCGCCAACAAAAAGGTCCAGATCGCCGTCGCGGTCATAATCAACTGCTTTTACGCAGGAGCCGTTAACCAGAAACTGCGGCAACGCAGCCGTATCGTTTGTAAATTTCCCTTTTCCGTCATTGAGGTACAGCATGCTTTTCAAGCCCTGCGAACCGGTCTGCAGTTCGTAACTTCCGCTTACAATATACAGGTCCAGATCCTTGTCATTATCCGCATCAAACAGCAGAACGCCCATATCTTCGGTCACTTTTTCCGGACCGTCGGCACCGGGAAGAAGGTCCGCAACCCTGGATTTTCCATCCGGCTGCTGCAACATGAAACGGCCTTTGTGCTGGAATGCGCCTCCGACAAAAACATCGTCAAGTCCGTCGCCATTTACATCTCCGGCAGCCATGGCCGGCCCGAACTGGGATAATTTGTGCGGCAGCAATTTCTGAAGATTAAAGTCGATGGCGTCCGTTTCTTCATGTCTGTAGCCTACGTTCAGCTTTGAAGTAATGTCTGTAAAAAGCGTATTCTCAATAACATTTTCTTTTTCTTCCGGAATAAAAGCGGCATTTTTTTCTGAAACAGTAATAACCTGATTTCCAGAAACATTTTTAATGATCTGACTTTTTCCGCCCGGCCATGTGACTTTCAACTGATCGACTTTTTTGTTTTTACCCAAACCAAAATGCACAACCGGTTCAATCGTTGACAAGTATCCGCGATAAGGAGAATTTTCTGCAATCTGTTTCTGACCGCTTGCGTAGGTTATTTCTGCAATGGCGCCAATCCCGGCTTTATTGTTCCTTTCGCCTTTGAATGCAATCCGGAGGTAATTGCTTTCTTCCGGTTTGAGCTGAATGCTGTTGTTCCGGCATACAAAAGCGGAATCATTTATATTGTTGACCACATAATCCAGATCGCCGTCATTGTCCAGATCGGCATAAGCGGCGCCGTTTGAAAAGCTTGGCAGTTCAATGCCCCAGTCGTCTGTTACATCTTCAAACTGCAGACCGCCTTTATTTTTAAAAGCAAAATTCCTGATTTTGACTGTCGGGATATAATCCAGCATCATCATGGGTTCCATGACGCTGGAAACTTCATTGCGGTAAGCAATAAAATCAAGATCCGTAATATCGCGCGGAAAACCGTTTGTAATGATCATGTCCCGAAAACCGTCATTATCGAAATCCGTGACCATCGGCGTCCAGCTCCAGTCCGTTTCCGCAATTCCGCTCAGCAACCCGATTTCACTGAAAACCGGATCTTTGCTTTTCCCGTCCAGATTTCCAAGATTCAGCTGCAACGTGTTGCGCGCCACCTGATACTGATAACCAAAGAGTTCGTTGTTCTGATACGTTACGTAACTGTTTGCCGGCGTCATCATTTTCTTGCGGCGGTTGGTAGCCGGCATCATATCAACGGCAATGACATCCATCAAGCCGTCATTGTTTATATCGGCCACATCGTTGCCCATGGCAGAATGCGACGTATGCTTGAAATAGGATGGCGCTTTGTCTGTAAATGTGCCGTTGCCGTTGTTGATGTAAAGCAGATCATTCGTGAGATAATCATTGGTCACGTAAATATCCTTCCAGCCGTCCTGATTGACATCGGTTACATTCACACCCAGTCCGTACCCTTCAATGAGTATGCCGGCTTCTCTGGAGACGTTGGTAAAAACGGGATGTTTCAGCTTTTCATTCCAGTCGTTCCGGTAAAGCCGGTCTGTTCTCCGCGAAGATCCGTCTGTGATTTTTTTATGATACTTGTTCGGAAAATTGTTGTCATCCATTTCGTTGACAACCAGAAACAGATCGAGGTCGCCATCATTGTCATAGTCCAGAAAAGCAGCATTTGTTGTGTGCGTCGTGTCGGCAATGCCGTACTCTTTTCCCATTTCCTTGAAAACAGGAACCTTGTTTTTATCAAGTCCCTGATTTACATAAAGCAGATTTTCACGTTCCTGCGGCACTTTGCGCACTGAAGAACAGACATAAATATCCAGCAGATTGTCATTGTTTATATCCACAAGCGCAACGCCCGTCGACCATTTGTTCGATGCCTCCACGCCTGCTGCTTTGGTAACATCTTCAAATTTGAAGTCACCTTTGTTCAGATACAGTTTATTATCCACTGAATTTCCGGTAAAATAAACATCCGGCAGACTGTCATTGTTAAAATCGCCCAATGCCACGCCCCCGCCGTTATACACATACTCGAATGAAAGAATGTTCATCGTATCGTTTTCAGCAATGCGGTTGGCAAACTGAATGCCGGTTTCTTCACTGTCGAGCTGGGTAAACGTTTTAAGGTCCTTTTTACAGGAATTCAAAAATATCAGTAGGAAAAATACTGAAAGTAAGTACTTTAAGAACATTGTGTAATGCAATGAAAAGATAGGAAACGGATATCTCGAAATTAATAAAAGGAGATGGCAAATCAATACCATCTCCTTTTGTCACCTGTATTGAAAATGATCAGTAACCAGGATTTTGAATAAGCACATCTTTACCAAGCAAATCGACCTGATCCTGCGGCAATGGAAGATACTCATTTTTATTAGGGGTAAATTTCGCACCGCCCAGTGCACCGCTCAGCTTCTTGCTTTCATAGGCCAGATAAGCGTTGATTTCCTTATCTGCAGTTCCCCAGCGTACAAGGTCAAAGAAGCGGTGGCCTTCTCCTGAAAGTTCCAGTTTTCTTTCAAAACGAACCGCAGCACGGGCTACATCTTTGGAAGTCCAAGGCGTTTTATACGTGCTGATCACGTAATTGGCAGCATTTTCACCATTGGCGCGTTTTACAAAACTGGCAGGATTGGCTGCACGCTGGCGAACAAGGTTTGTATATTCACGTGCTTTTTCCAGTGATCCTACTTCAATCTCGGCTTCCGCAGCCATGAGCAAAACATCTGCATAACGGATGATATTTACGTTAATAGCGGTATAACCCGGTGTCCAAGAACTGTTATCCTGCAGGGAACCAACGTCTGTTCTGTAGTACGCATATTTCTTGTTTGAATAAGGACCGGCATTTGCCTGATTTCTGATCCAGTCGTTACCCGGATGATCAATCCAGTCCAGATACGGAATACCTCTGCGGCCGATGGAATGGTCAAGACGCGGATCAACAGGCTTGGCATCCGGCGTAAAAGGATCTTTTGATTTCAAGCCCATATCCGTTTTCAATTCATTGGCAGGAGCGTTGTAAGAACCATCCAGCAAAGGCAATCCGGTTGCATCCGTTCTGAAAGAGTTGCCCAGTTCAAAGCTTGGTGCAAAGAAACCGCAGCAGTTTCCGGGACCGTTCGGACCGGTGTTATATGGCCAGTTAAGGTCAAATTCCGGGTTTGCATTGTTTACACTTCCCGTATTGGCAGCAGCCTGAATCGCAAATACCGATTCTTCGTTGTTATCGTTGGAAGCTTTGAATGCATCCTGATACCGGGCAACAAGGCCGTACTTTTTACCGTTTGTCGTTTTTCCGTTGGCAATGATCAGATCGTACAGCGCCTTTGCTTCGGCAAACTTCTTCTGGTACATGTACACTTTTGCAAGGTATGCCGCAGCACCCCATTTGTTCACCCGTCCTACGGCAGTTTGCGTTTCAGGCAGGTTTTCATAGGCATATTTAAGGTCAGCTTCAATGAAAGGGTACAAATCCACATTATTGGACACTTTCTCGATTCCTGTACCGTAATCTTTGGTTTCATCCACGTAAGGCGTGTTGTTAAAACCTCTTTTCAGCTCGAAATAATAGTGGGCGCGCAAGAATTTCGCTTCACCGCCAATGCGTTTCTTGTCATTTTCAGTCACGTCTTCTTTCGCAATTCCCAGCAGTTTTATTACAAGATTGGCACGGGCAACGCCTTCGTAAAGACCTGTCCATTTATCCGTAATAACACCCTGCGTTGTGAGGTATTCAAATCGCTGGATCGGGTTAATATCACTGAAATCGCCCGGATCGGTACCTTTGTTTGCGTCACCGCCGCGGATACTTCCCCAAACCCAGTTACTGGCGCTGGCCATACGGTTGGCACGTCCGTTAAGCTGGCCGTAAACAGAAACCAGCACGCCTTCAATTCCCTTTTTTGTAGACAGCTGGGCTTCGTCGAGCTGGCCGGTTGCGGGAATTTCAAGAAAACTTTCTTTACAGGAGTAACCGATCAGCATGATTGCCATTAAAACCGCCAATCCTCCTTTGGATAATATTTTTTCCATTTTAATATTTTTTTGTCAAAATCTGTCTGAACCGAAGTTGTGAAATCAATTTTTGCAAGTTTCAATTTCAGAATCCAAGGTTGATCCCTACTGTGTAGCTTCTTGTGATCGGATAGTTACCTACGTCAATACCGAAGTTCGTATCGGCATTACCGCCGACGCCCGGATCAAGTCCCTGATATTTTGTTACTGTAAACAGGTTATTTGTTGAGGCAAATACTCTGAGCTTCTGCATTTTGATCTTGCTTAACAGGTTACCCGGAAGTGTGTAGCCCAGCGTAATGTTCTGCATTCTGAAAAACGAGCCGTCTTCAACATAAAAAGAGTTCGACTGCGTGTTTGTGCTGAAATTGGATGTGCTTTCAAAAATCGGGGTATTTGTGTTCGTGTGATCCGGCAGCCAGGAATCTTTAACTCTCGCACTGACAGCCGCGCCTGTGAAAGACGGATAGAAGTCAGTAAACCATTTGGAAACGTTGAAAATCTTGTTGCCGATGGATGTATACATATAAGTTTCCAGATCAAAACCTTTGAAAGTAAAGCGAAGGTTGACACCGCCTGTAAATTTCGGAACCGGGCTGCCAAGGTATGCACGGTCGTTGGTGTTAATAACGCCGTCACCGTTCACATCTTCATAGCGGAAACGGCCGGGTGCTGCTCCATCCTGATCAGGCGCGCTGTCCACTTCGGCTCTGTCTTTGAAAAGACCCATTACCTTGTAGCCGTAAAAGGAGGAAATGGAATAGCCTTTCTGATTTCTGATCGGGTTGATTCCGCGGAAACCAGGGTTCACAGAAGTAAGGTAATCAAGTCCGGGTGCCAGCGACTCGATGTTATTCTTAAGAACACCGGCAGTGAAGTTGAATTCATAACCAAGATCGTCGCTGAACCGGCCTCTTGTAATAATCTGCAGGTCAATACCTTTGTTGGACATTTTGCCTACGTTGACAGAAGGTGCAGATGCTTTATAACCGGCAGTAGCTGTAACCGGAACCTGAAACAACAAGTCTTTGGTATCTTTTTGCCAGAAGTCCAGAATTACGTCCAGTTTTCCTTTAAAGAAAGTTGCATCGATACCGATGTTTTTGGTAATACTGGTTTCCCATTTGGCACTTCTGTTTCCGATGCGGGTACGATAGTAACCTTCCAGTGCGCTTGAATTTGTTCCGTTAAGGTCATACGACGATTCGGCGAGATTGGCTCCGTACAAACTGTACTGGTTATTCGGATCCACGTTATTGGAGTTACCCATTAAACCGTAACCTCCGCGGATTTTCATTTCGGTGATAAACGGAATACCTTTCATGAAGTTTTCCGATGACAGGCGCCATGCTGCCGAGAATGCCGGAAATACGCCATAACGGTTGTTTGCTCCAAATCTGGAAGATCCGTCCCTTCTCACAACTCCTGTAACAATGTATTTGTCGTTGAAAGTATAATTGGCGCGGCCAAACAAAGAGTAGAAGTTCACCCCTTTGTAGAACTCACTGCCAATGATCTTGGAACTGACATTGTTCATGTTGATGTAATTGACATCCGTTGAAAACGGGTTCAGACCGGAAGAGTTCTGGTTTTTACCCGCTCCGCTGTTCAGGGCTTCCTGACCGACAATTACATCCAGTGCATGTAAACCGAACTGTTTTTTGAAATTCAGGGTGTTTGTCAAAGTCCAGGCAAAACGGTGTCCCGATCCTTCGTTATAGCCAAATGCAGAGTTGTTTTCGGAGTTTTCATATTGCAGCCTGCTAAAACCTCTGTTGCTGTAATTGTTGAATTGTCCGCCGATGCTTGAACGAAGCGTCAGACCCGGAATTACGTCCAGCTCAACATAGAGATTTCCGAAACCATGACCTGCAAAAGCGCTGTTGTTGGCCAGTCCGTCGCGGCTTGCAACCGGGTTGCGTGGATTGTTAAAGCCTTTTGCTGCTGTTCCTGCATACCCGCCGAATTCATCATATACCGGAATAATGGAAGGCATTCGGAATGCAGAAAGAATGTCGTTTTCATCCGCGGAAACGCCTTGTCCGCCGCCGCCGCCGCCCTGGCCCAGCACCTGCAGATAAGTAAACTGTGCATTCTGGCCGATTCTAAGGTTCTTCAACACATCAAATTCAGAATTGATCCGGAAAGCATAACGTTTGAAGCTGTTGTTCAGCAAAATACCTTTCTGATCCTGAACACTGAAGCCCGCGTAAACGCGGCTGTTGTCCCCACCTCCCGAAAAGCCCAGCGTATGGCGCTGAAGAGGCGCATTGCGTGTAATGGCATCATACCAGTCTGTTCCCTCCCTATTGGCACGAACAACCTGATAAATCGGACCTGCAGCCGGATTCACATTGTATTTCAGTTTTTCTGCAGCAAGGTCAAGCGTTCCGCGTACGCCTGTTGCACCACCGACATTGATATAATCCGGAAGTACAGGCGTATCGCCGTTTCCGTATTGTCCACTGGCTACGTTTGTGAATTTCGGAAGCGAGTCACCCTGGAAAGCGTCATTCCGGATGGCCTGCCAGGTCCAGTCCGCCTGTTCCTGCGGCGTAAGCATTTTCTGGCCTTTTCCCGGTGTGGTGATACCGAAAAGCCCGTCATAAGTAATACTCAGCTTTTTAGCTTTTTTGGTACCTTTTTTAGTGGTGTAAACGATTACACCGTTTGCAGCACGTGCTCCATAGATAGAAGCAGCAGCGGCATCTTTCAAAACCGTTGTTGATTCAATATCATCAGGGTTAAGGAAATCGGTGGAGCCGGTGGGGACACCGTCTACAACATACAAAGGCTCGTTACCGCCAAATGCACCAAATCCCCTTACACGAATCTGGCTGGTTGTTCCGGGCTGCCCGTTGGTAATAACCGTTACACCCGCAACGCGTCCCTGAAGCTGCTGCTCAACGTTACCGGACGGTGTGGCAGTAAGGTCCTTTGATTTTACGGTTGCCACGGCACCCGTGGTTTCGCGCCGGCTGTCGACGGTGTAACCCGTTACAATCACTTCTTCAAGACTGGAAATGTCGTCTTCCATTTTAATATCGACAACGCTCTGATTGCCGACCGGTACTTCAATTGTTTTGTAGCCAACAAAACTGACAACCAGTGCATCGTTCCCCGATCTTACGGTAAGTGAAAATTCACCGTCACCATTGGTATTGGTTCCGGTCTGTGTTCCTTTCAGGACAACGGTTGCACCCGGGATTCCCACTCCCGCAACATCTGTAACTTTTCCGGTTACCTTTCTTTCCTGTGCAAATGCCGCCAACGAGAAAAGGCTGAGCACAAGGGAGAAGACAAGATACCTCGCAGGATTCCTGTAAATTCTTTTCATAATTTTCTATTAGGTTAATAATCTTTAAGCAACCAAATTTATAATTATTTAAACATATTTTTGTCTCATATGCATTAATATTTTTTTACAGTGAAAAAATAGTATTATAAAAAGATAAAATAATGTCACTCAAACATGCAATAAGGCTACTTAGAAACACTTTTTAGCCCGAATACAGGAATATTTAACTTTTGTATCCGATAGAAACCTTTTAGTATCTTATATCTGAATGATAAAATTGTATTACACTTTATTTTTTGCAAGACATATCTTTTCGATACTAATTATATGCAGTCTTATACTTTCCTGTCAGTCTGAAAGAGAATCGGCTTTAACCGAAGGCAAATTACTGGCCGGAAAATATTGCAGCAGCTGCCATTTATTCCCGGAACCGGCCTTACTTGATAAAAAAACGTGGATTAATGGTGTTTTGCCGGCAATGGCCGGCCAGCTTGGCATTGAGGTATTACAGGGAAATGTTTATCTGACAGACAAGAAATCGGCACTTACAGGAAAGGAATGGTCCAGATTGGTCGAGTATTACAAAACACTGGCACCGGATACACTGCAAAAAGCCGCTGTTCCGGTTGTTGCTGCAAATGACTGGTGCCATTTTGTATTAAAAAAACCCGAAGAAGATCCGGGTGCAGTCAGCAGCACGACAATGGTTGCCATTGATGAAAAAAACCACCGGATCCTGACAAGTAGTTCTGAACGCTCTGCTATATATGAATACAGTTCAAACCTCGAAATAATTCTTAGCTCTGACTTGCCTTCCGCTGCAATCGACATTTCATTTGCACAACAACCCGGACAGGATGACATTATCACATGCATGGGCGGAATGCAGGCCATGGATAATACCAAAGGGCAAGTTTTAAAATACAGGCAAAAAAACGGCAAAGCCGATCTGCTGTCGTCTGACCTGATCCGACCCATACAAACCCGGCCGCTGGACTACAACAAGGATGGATTGCAGGATTATGTCGTATGTGCTTTCGGGCATAACCGCGGAGGTTTGTATATTCTGAAACAAAATGCGGATCATACTTTTGGAAAAGTGCCGGTCCGGGAGGTTCCGGGTGCAACACAAAGTATTGTACAGGATTTCAACCATGACGGCTGGCCGGATATCATGACTTTGTTTGCACATGGCGATGAGGGCATATGGCTGTTCCTGAATAATCAGCGCGGCGGATTTACTGCAAAAAACATCATGCGTTTTCCGCCTTCATTTGGTTCGAGCAGCTTTCAACTGATTGATATGGATAAAGATGGAAATGAGGACATTGTTTATACAGCCGGCGATAACAGTGATTATTCCAGAATCCTGAAACCTTACCACGGCATTTATATTTACAAGAACACAGGCAACCTTCATTTTGAAAAATCATACTTTTATCCGGTAAATGGCTGTACAAAGGCCATTGCTGCCGATTTTGATAAAGACGGAGATACGGATGTTGCCGTGATTGCTTTTTTCGCAGATTTCAAAAGCAATCCGGCCCAAACATTTTTATATTTTGAACACGTCAATGAAGACATAACATTCAAGCCGCATGTAATTCCTGTTACGGCAAATGGCCGCTGGATATGTATGGATGCAAACGATTATGACAATGACGGCGACACGGATATTGTTCTGGGAAATTATTCGAAAGGTTTTCTGAATCAGGAAAATGTGAAGCCGAGCTGGAATATCCATACACCTTTTGTGGTACTGGAAAACAACATCCTGAACAAAAAGAGTAAGTGATCGCTTGAAATCCAGTAATCCGTTAAGGAGCTGCCGGCAATCAAATTTAAGCCAATAGCTAATTGTCTCTTTTCCAGTCCGCAGGCAAAAGGGTTGAAAAACGGTCATTTGCCAGATCGCCTGCGATTTCAAAACCCATCGGCATGGATACCCAGCCTTGCGGCGTTATAATCATGTACCCCTGGGGAAATGTAATCTGCGAGTAAGCATACGGCATGTCTGAATAAGGCGACCTTCCTCTTTTTTTGGTATTGAAGATTTCAAGCTGCGTACGTGAAACGACCAGCCGCTCTGTAATCAGTTCGCCGGGCTGGATCAGCCTCATTCCTCTTATGGCCTCAATGCGGTTATGCAAATGGTTGGCCAGCGTATTAACGCCATTGACAGACCGCACTGATTTGAACATACGCAAGGAATCAGGAATGGCCTGATATACTTTAAAGCCTTGTTCCTGTAAACTGTCGGCAACCATACTGGCCAGTAAATGCTTCAACGAACCCTGATAGGCAATCTTCTGATTTGAGCGCCACGATTTTTTTTGCAGGCTGTCTTTAGGTGTGAGCAATTCAAAACGCGTGCTGCCTCCGTAATAAACCTTTCCGTTAAAATAATCAAAGTCATCCAGATCCTGATGAATACGGTATCCAAGTGCATTATTTTCAATAATCAGCGGCTTGGTAGTCTGTGCTCCCAAATGGCCGTCATCGTCTTCGGAAATCCGCAGCACTTCCGGATTTACAATCCTGCATTGTTTACTAAACTGACTGTTTCCGAGCAATTCACGGGTAATAATTTTTAAATGCTTTTCTCTTTTCTTGTTTTTTCTGGCATAAACAGTTACACTCTGAAGTTCCATTCCTTCTTTTAATTTGAACAATACTGTTTTCACACCCGGCTGCTCGAAACGAAGCGTCTGTTTAATGGTTTCGTATCCCAGAAATGAAACAGCAATCTCAATGTTTCCAATGGAAAGATCGGGCAGCTTGTAGTTACCATTTTCATCAGCATTGGTTCCGATGGAAGAATTATTGATAAAAACATTGGCAAAAGGCAGTGGCTTGCCGGTTTTTTCGTCCGTAACCTTGCCGGTTAATGTAACGGATGTACTTTGCTGGGCAAAGGTTTGTGTGGTATTAAATAATAGCAGAAAGGCAATGAATTGCAGATTACCAATGATACGGCGTATTAAAATCAGACACATAAATGAAATTCAAAGCTTTTTAGCCCAAATATAAAATAGGAGTTTGTAATCTGTCGGATATGTACATGATTTGTTGCATAATCGTAAACAAAGGCGGCTCCTCCGGAGCCAAAACCACATGTAAAGACAATTTTACTACAAACAGGATGCCCCGCCGGGGCGTTACATCCTGCTCCGGAGGAGCATTCTGTTTATAGAAACGGATTATAATATAATTGTGAAACTCCGCAGGAGTGGCCTGTTTTCTAGACAAGTTTCTTACACAAAAAAGGGCCACTCTTTACAAAGAGCAGCCCTTTATTAAAAAGAACATAAAACTATTTCAATCCAAGCTCTTCGCCGATTGCTTTAACTTTATCCTTCAAAGCAGCATACACATCATCAAAATCCTCATTCTTTTCCAGAGGAGCTCTTACACCAACATAAAATTTGATTTTCGGTTCCGTTCCGGATGGACGACATGTAAATTTCGTTCCGTCTTCAGTAAAGAATTGAAGCACGTTTGAAGTCTCAATACCCATTTCACCGGATGGAATTTGACTGGTTGTACCGCTTGTAAAATCAGTTGTTGTCAAAGCTTTGTAATCATCCATCCGGACCACCGGCGAACCTGCAAGCGTCTTTGGCGGATTGGCGCGGAAATCTGCCATCATCTGCTGAATTTCATCTGCACCGGACTTACCCTTTTTGGTCAGCGAGATCAAGCCTTCATAGTAAAAGCCGAACTGCTTGTAGATTTCCATCAGCATATCAAACAGGCTCAGTCCTTTGTCTTTGGCATAAGCCGATAATTCTGCAATCATGGCACAGGAAGCAATGGCATCCTTGTCACGAACAGCATCACCGATCAGATAACCATAGCTCTCCTCACCTCCGCCGATAAATTGCTCAACGCCTTCTTTTTCACGAATAACCTGCGCAATGTATTTGAAACCTGTAAGTGTATTGTAACAGTTTACATCATAGGCAGCTGCCATTTTATCGATCAGGTCAGTTGTTACGATCGTTTTGCAAACAAACTGTGTTCCTGTGAGCTTGCCGGCATCTTTCCAGGCATTCAGAAGATAATATATCAGTACACTTGCCGTCTGGTTTCCGTTCAGTAACTGAATTTCACCATGATGATTTTTAACGGCAATCCCGACACGGTCCGCATCCGGATCTGTTCCAAGTACAAGGTCCGCATCGATTTCACGGGCTTTTGCAACTGCTTTTGACATAGCCTCACTTTCCTCGGGATTCGGATAAACAACCGTTGGAAACTGTCCGTTGCCTTTTGGCTCTGCCTGCTCTTCAATGACCGTAACGGCTTCAAATCCCATTTTGGAAAGCAAAGCCGGAACCAGTGTCACACCCGTTCCATGCAAAGGCGTATAAACGATTTTAAGGTTCTTCTGACGTTCCAGTGCACCTTTGGAAATCGAAAGTGAAAGAATATGATTGATATATTTCTCGTCTACTTCCGCACCGATTTTGGTAATTCTCGAATTGTCTCCGTCAAATTTTACTTCATCAATGGATTTGATGGCATTTACCTCATCAATGATATTGGAATCATGCGGAGCGACCACCTGCGAGCCGTCATCCCAGTAAGCCTTGTAACCGTTATATTCTTTCGGATTATGCGAAGCTGTAACCACAACACCGCTTTTACATCCCAGAAGACGAATGGCAAACGATAATTCAGGTGTCGGACGCAATGCCTCAAAAAGATAAACCGAGATACCGTTTGCAGAAAAAATATCCGCTATAATCCTGGCAAATTCGTCCGATTTGATGCGGCTGTCATAAGCAATGGCCACTTTCTTTTCTTCATTCGGGAATGCCTTGTTCAGGTAATTGGCAAGTCCCTGAGTAGCAGTGCCAACGGTATAACGGTTCATGCGATTGGAACCTATTCCGATCAATCCGCGCAAGCCACCTGTTCCGAATTCCAGGTCTTTGTAAAATGCATCCGTCAGTTCGGTGTCATTTCCTTCATCAATCAATTGTTGAATGGATTGTTTTGTATCGATATCGTAATCACCGGTGAGCCAGCTACTTACCTTGGTCATTACATTCGGTTCCAATTTTGCGGTCATAATAAAGCTTAGTAGAATTGATTTATAGTGTAAATATATATACCGGAATTATTTACTTATTTCCAGTTCTTCTTTTTCAAGTTGTTTAACCTGCTCGTGAGCCGTTTTATGGATCAGCTCAGCCACCAGTCCCGTCCAGCCTGTCTGATGACTGGCACCGCATCCGCGTCCGTTGTCGCCATGAAAATATTCATAAAATAAAACATGTTCATTAAAATGCGGATCTTTTTGCATCTTCTGATCGTGGCCGTATACAGCGCGGTTGCCTTCAGTGTCCTTCTTGAATATATCAATAAGACGACACGCTATTCCTACAGCAGCATCTTTGATTGTTGTAAGGTTGCCCGAATTGGTAGGATTTTCAATCAGGAAATCTTCACCATAATACGCATGAAATTTCATCAGCGAATCAAAGATCAGATAATTCAGCGGAAACCAGATTGGCCCACGCCAGTTGGAATTTCCTCCCATGATATCCGTAAGTGCCTCTGCAGGCGTATAGTCAACCTGAAGAACTTCTCCGTTTATATAGAATTTGTAAGGATTTGCTTCATGATATTTGGACAATGCCCGCACGCCGAAATCGGATAAAAACTCGCTTTCATCCAGCATTCGTTTCATGATCATTTTCATACGGTGTCCGCGCAGGATGGATAGCAGGCGGTTTTCTCCTTTTCCGGATTCAAACCATCTTGAAATCAGACGCGCAAGGTCCGGCCTGTTGGCAAGTACCCATTCCACGCGCCGCTTGAAAACAGGCAGTTTGTCAAGATTCTGCGGATCAAGGATTTCAACTGCAAACAACGGAATAAGCCCGACAATGGAACGCACTTTCAGCAGAATGCTTTGTCCGTTCGGAATGTGAATGACATCATAGTAAAACTGATCTTCTTCATCCCAGAGGCTGATCGAGGAATTCTTGCCGCCGATCGACTCCATGGCACCCGCAATATGCAGAAAGTGCTCAAAGAATTTGGAAGCCATATCCTGATAAACCGGATGCACCAGCGAAACTTCAACCGAAATCCGCAGCATATTCAGCGTGTACATGGCCATCCAGCCGGTTGCATCTGCCTGTTGCAGCTTTCCGCCAAACGGCATCGGCGTGGACCGGTCAAAAACCCCGATATTATCCAGCCCTAAAAATCCGCCGCTGAAAATATTGTTTCCGGTATCATCTTTCTGGTTTACCCACCAGGTAAAGTTCAGAAGCAGCTTATGGAATATTTTTTCAAGAAACTCGATGTCGCCTACGCCGTTATTCTGTTCCTGATCAATTTCGTACACTTTCCATGTCGCCCAGCCGTGTACAGGCGGGTTCACATCCGAGAAATTCCATTCATAGGCAGGAATCTGCCCGTTCGGGTGCATGTAATATTCGCGCAGCAGAATTTCAAGCTGCCTTTTTGCAAAACCCGCATCCACGCGCGCCAGTGGAACACAGTGAAATGCAAGGTCCCACGCCGCAAACCACGGATATTCCCATTTATCCGGCATCGAAATGATGTTGGCGGCATACAGATGTTTCCATCCCGAATTCCGCCCCCATTTTCGTCCCTGATTAGGTCCGGGCTGCGCGGGGTCGCCTTTCAGCCATTCATAAACGTTGTAGTAATAAAACTGCTTGCTCCATAACATGCCCGCATACGACTGGCGCTGAATGGATTTAAGGTCAGGGTCGGAAACTTCTTTCTGCAGGTCGTCATAAAACTCGTCCGCTTCGCGGATTCTTTTGCTGAAAAGATCTTCAAAACCCCCGAACGGCTCCGAAATCGTATGATTCACAAATCTCAGTTTGAAAGTAGCACTTTCGCCGGCTTTTATGGTTTTTGTAAATCTTGCAGATGCTTTGGTACCGATGCTGTTCGGATTGATCGTTCCCGACTTTCCTCCGCTTACAATATGGTCGTTGATCCCGTCTTTCGGGTAAGAAGTATTATTGGAAGTTCCGTAGAGCTTTTTAAAATTGGTTTCATTTTCACAGAACAGAAGCTCGTCCGCATTATCCAGATACAAGTTATATTTTCCATGCTTCCGGTGCGTCACTTCAATCAGACGGTTTGAAATGCCGTTCATGATCGGCTTGTAATTGAAAGCCTCGTAACCCCACGACCACGTATTGCGAAAAAGGATCGTAGGCAGAACCGTTATCGGGGCATCTTTCGGACCACGGTTGAAAACGGTGACTTTCATCAGAATATCCTCTTCATCCGCTTTGGCATGCTCGATGAAAATGTCAAAGTATTCGTCATTTTCAAATATCCCCGTATCCATGATCTCGTATTCCGGATCCTGTTTGCCTCTTCGGGCATTTTCCTGACGGATTTTTTCGTACGGAAAAGCCTGCTGAGGATATTTGTACAACATCTTCGTATAAGAATGCGTAGGCGTACTATCCAGATAGTAATACATTTCCTTCACATCCTCGCCGTGATTGGATTCGCGGTTTGTAAGTCCGAATATTCTTTCCTTGATCAGTTTATCCTTGTGATTCCAGAATGCGAATGACAGACATATATGCTGTTTATTGTCAGAAAAACCTCCGATTCCGTCTTCACCCCAGCGGTAGGCTTTGGAAAGTGCCATTTCATGGGTTATGTAGTTCCATGCATCGCCATTGCCGCTATAATCTTCCCGGACGGTCCCCCATTGACGTTCGGACAAATAAGGACCCCACTTTTTCCATCCCGTATTTTCTTTCTGAAGGCTTAATCTAACTTTTTCAGCGCCGTGTGCCATTATATTTTTATTTTCTGAAAAGGAATGAAATTCATTGTAAATCTACAAAAATTAAGATGCAGGTTTCCAAAAACTATATAATCTGATAGAAATCATAACAATCAGACACAATAAAATGAACTAACCGAACTTAAAACAAGGTTACAAAACCGAATCTTCCAATTCTGCCAGACTTGTATATACGCCGATTCTGAAATCCGGATTTCCTCCGTAAAAGGACGTAATCTCAGCTGCTTTCCGGGAAGTTTCAGTCAGTAACGGATGTCGTTCCGCATGTAATAAATCTTCTATATCAGCTACAAATTCCTTAAACATCAGCGGATTGGTCAATTTGTAATACTTGCCGTCATTTGCATGCAGAACCGGAACCGGTACCGACTTACCTGCTGCGTGCATGCTGCCGTATTTCAGTCGGGCAGCCGCATATTGTTCATCCGTTGCTTCAAAAACGATCAGTTCAGATGGTTTTGAAACTGCATTATTCTGTCTGATTTTTTCATCCAGTGAACCAAGCAGACTGCGGAGCTGCCATGTATGCTTGCCCGAACGGATCCTTTCACGCAGCGATTGCCGGATCAGATAAGTGAGTGCCTGCGTTACATTCAGGCCGATTTCAGCCATTTGCTTGAAAATAAACGAAGTCGGCGACATACCCGGGATCGTGTTCGGATCGTGCAGCACGATGGTTCCTTCCGGCGTCAGAAAACCGTCAATTCGCACGCATACGTTAATGCCGAGCTGCTGAAAAACATCGGCAATGACCCGCTGGATTTCCTGGTTTATTTCAAGCGTTGTGTCCACCGGAATGCGCTTGCGGCTTGCTCCGGGCTTGTATTTGGCATTAAAATCAAAAACCCTGACCATTTTGATGACCTCACTCGGCGGCAACGCCAAAGGTTTTCCGTTATCGAACTGAATGCAGCCGCACGAAAACTCCTGACCTTCGATAAACTCTTCAACAAGCACCTGATCTTCGGCATTGGCACTGCTGATAAAAGCCGTTACCTGATCCTGTAAAAAGTAAGCATCCAGTTCAGCGATGAGCGCAGCCGGGTGATAAACAGTGTGGCCATTAAACAAAACCGGGAAACCGATTCCTTCGTCCAAGTTGGCCATTTTTTGTCCCCAGGCCTGTTTTTGCGCCGGGTCCATCGCATTCCAGGTTGTACTTTCCAGCTCTACCTGGAAAAAGCACTGATTGACTGCATATACGAATTCATCCAGAGAATCCTCTTTTACAATGGCAACGCCGATGGACGAACCCTGATGCGGAGCCTTGATAACAAGCGGCAGACCGAGATGCTTTTTTAATACCTGAAAAAGAATGGCATATTCATTGGGAACCCATTGGTCGAAACGCAGTGTCCAGCTTTTTTTCTGCTGCGCATTCACGAGCGCAATCATTTCATTCTGAAGTATTTTATCAATTCCGACGGCCGAGCCCATTAATCCCGGGCCGCTATACGGAATTTTATACCATTCCAGCAGGCCCTGAATGGCGCCGTCTTCACAATCCGGGCCGTGCATAGCCAGAAAAGCGAAGTCAAAATGCTGTTTAAATTCTGAAGGTGAAATCAGAACGCCGGTTTCGGGTGATAAAGGTTCGTTTTCCAGCGCGGGAAAAGATTCGATATAGATTCTGAAACCATCCTGAAAATGGTTTTTTGCAGGGTAGAAATCTCTTATTTCACCGGCATACATTAAATCTTCCTGAATCCTGACAAACCGGCCGAAGCTGTCAACAAAAATGGGTATGGGCTCAAAAAGTGACTTGTCCAAATACTCAAAAGCTGTTTTTCCGCCTGCAAATGAAATCTCCCTTTCACGGGAAGGGCCACCAAAAAAAATCCCGATACGCATGTTTTAATTCTGATTAATGCATTCAAATCTTACCCGCAATATAAGTCACTAAACGGGAGGAATCAATTTCTGCAAGAAGTACGGCCTGTTTTTTAAACAAAAAAGCAGTTTCCGGAAAGAAAACTGCTTTGGTTGAAATTGGTATGATACGATGCTGAATCAGGCAAGAGCGGGTACATTGACCGACACGACGCGGTTGACATGAGGAACTGCCTTGCGGATCGATTCTTCAAGGCCGGCGCGGAAAGTCATTGCACTCATTGGGCAGCTTTGGCAGGATCCCTGCAGTTCCAGTTTCACAGTCAGATCATCAGTCAGTTCAATGAATTTGACATCTCCGCCATCTGCATGCAAATAAGGACGTACCGAATCGAGTGCCTGCTCGATAAGTTCTATTGTTTTTTCTTTTGAATCCATTATAAAAAAGTATGTTCGCTAAGATGCAAGATTATGTTCAAAAAATCAAATCTTTTGCCGGTTATATCAAACCTGAATTTCTACCGGCCGTGTTTTCTCTCTGGAAGCATTTCGGATGGCTACCTGCTGTGCAAGCGATTCTGCTGCATCTCTGAAAGCATCATTTACAATCGGATTTACATTCATAACTGCCGGACGGCCTTCATCGCCGGACTCGCGTATTCCCTGAACCAAAGGTATTTGACCCAGCAAAGGCACGTCAAACTTATCCGCCAGTGACTGGCCGCCGCCTTTGCCGAAAATAAAATACTGATGTTCAGGTAACTCCTCCGGAGTAAACCAAGACATATTTTCCACTACGCCAAGGATCGGAACATTGATCTGCGGCTGCCTGAACATCGCCATTCCTTTGGACGCATCGGCCAGCGCAACTTTCTGAGGCGTTGTAACGATCACAGCACCTGTAACGGGCACCGTTTGTACAAGCGTAAGATGAATATCGCTGGTTCCGGGCGGAAGGTCAATCAGAAGATAATCCAGTTCGCCCCAGTCCGTATCCCCGAAAAACTGCTTCAAAGCCTGGCTTGCCATCGGGCCGCGCCACACAATCGCACTGTCGGGCGGTGTAAGGAAACCAATGGAAATCATTTTGATTCCGTACTGGCGGATCGGGTTAATGTAATTTTTGCCGTCTTTCGGCGTAATGGTCGGCTGCATGTTTTCCGCACCGAACATAACCGGAATCGAAGGCCCTGAAATGTCCGCATCGATAATCCCTACTTTGGCGCCTGAACGGTGCAGTGCCACGGCCAGATTTGCCGTTACGGTCGATTTTCCGACTCCGCCTTTTCCGGACGAAATGGCAATTACGTTTTTAACACCCGGGATCATCGGGCCGGCGTCCCGTGTAGACGTTACATTGGCAATCAGCTTGATATTCACTTCCACATCCGGACTCAGATGTTCGTGGATTGCAGCTTCACAGTTTCTTCTGATCAATTCTTTCAAAGGGCAGGCCGGTGTTGTAAGCACAACCGTAAAACTGACCTGATTTATTCCTATTTCAATATCCTGAATCATACCGAGTGTCACCAGATCCCTTTTCAGATCAGGCTCTTCCACAGTGCTCAGGGCCTGCAGTACTTTTTCCTTATTGATTGTAAATTCTCCCATTGTAGCGGATTTGGGCAATTTGAATGATTTACGGCCGCGCCTTAATCCCGATTGCCTTACTTAAAAAATACCTTGAACTGTTATATGTTTTCAACACCAAATATCCTCAATGAGTTTATTGCAGGTGCGAAAATTCCTGAATTCTCTTCTCAATTTCACGCAGTTCAGAAGAAACGTCTGTATTCTCCGAAATAGCCCGCAGTTTGGCATGAATGGATTGCAGCAGTCGCAGCTGGCTTTTGGTCAGGCCGTGCATGGGCCGGTGCAGCATCATCTGGCGGATGGCATCCCATTCCTTCATGAAAGCAAGTGAACCGGTATCAATAAAAGCGCGCGCAAAAGCATTCAGGATGATATCCTCTGCAGTTCGGTTCGGATGGATAAGATCTTCTTCATAAAACCGGTAATCGCGCAGTTCGTCAATCATGATTTCGTAGGAAGGAAAATATTCGACCTGTTTGAATTTCTCCGATAGCCTGTGGCAAACGAGCCTTAAAGTGGATTTGCTGACCTGATTCAGCGGCAGGGTATCCCGCGTATGACGAACCGGGCTGACAGTAAGAACAATCCGTAGGTTCCTCTGAAAAGGCTGCAATTTGAGAATAAGCTGTTCCAGCGCCATATTCACCTGATCGGGATGCAAAAGTTCCTTCACAAAACTATCGCCGGGCATTTTATGACAATTGCCTACGATCATGTTCGACTGGCGGTGCCTGTAAGCATAAGCTGTTCCCAGCGTAATGACCAGGATATCCGAGCTTTTCAGAAATTCCCTGACTGTGTTCAGCTTTCCTATCAGTTTCATTTCCAGATCTTTCCTGTCATGGCTCCATTGCGACGAATGAAAATCATGATGAAACCAGATGTGGTCGGAATCCTGGATATACAAAGCCGGATTCGGCAGTTTTCCATCCAGCGCACTGTCCAGTATGCGTGTGATTGCCAAAGGGTTGAATACGTTCCCGAGCGGATTATTGAGAACGGGAAATTTATAATCACTCAGCTGCCTGCCAAGCACATCTGCAAAACAGGAGCCTATGGTAAGTACTTTCGAATTATGACTGATCTTCCATTCGGAGGGAATTATGCTGACTTCGGTACTTAATTTAATCTGCTTCATTCAATTCATTAAAAAAATGGGTAATACAAAATTAACGGAATTAAGCAGTAAGCACTTGTTACGATTTCGAAAATCCGCAGAAAGTGATAATATTGATAATAATATGTGTTTAAATTTTAATCCGGACCTGAAATGCCTAGAACCGCGCCCTTTTTTGGATCTTTCCTGTATGTATTTTTCATTGCATTTTCGGGCTGCTCGCAAAACATGCCGGCTGCTCCGCAATACACATTTGCAACCACGCCTTCCTGGCAGGATGAATTTGACTATTCAGGAAAGCCTGATCCCGCAAAGTGGAGCTACAACCTGGGCGATCACGGCTGGGGAAACAAGGAACTGGAAGATTATACGGACAAAACGGAAAATGCAAGAGTTGAAAACGGACAGCTTGTTATTGAGGCATTGAAGGAAAAATCCGGAAAAGCCGATTACAGTTCCGCCCGGCTGGTTTCAAAAGGCAAAGGCGATTTTCTCTATGGAAAATTCGAGATAAAAGCCCGTCTTCCAAAAGGCCGCGGCACGTGGCCTGCGATCTGGATGCTGGCCAGCGAAAATAATTACGGCAACAAAGGCTGGCCGGATAACGGTGAAATCGACATCATGGAACACGTCGGATTTGACCAGAACCGCGTTCACGGCAACATTCATACCAAGGCATTTAATCATTCGATCGGTACCAACAAAGGCAACAATATCATGGTCGAAAACGCATCCGAAGCTTTTCACATTTATGCATGGGAATGGACGCCGGACTATATTTCCATTCTGGCAGACGGAAAGGAGTATTTCAGATTTACAAAGGAAAACGCATACCAATGGCAGGAATGGCCTTTTGACAAACCTTTTCACATCATCCTGAATATTGCTGTCGGAGGCAGCTGGGGCGGACAGAAAGGTGTGGATGACAGTATTTTCCCGCAGAAAATGGAAGTGGATTACGTCCGTGTTTACCCGCTTGTACAGAAAAAGTAGCTTTGAAATTCCAGTGCATGGAAGTAACTTGCACCATGGATAATTTTGTTGTTTCGGCCAGGAAGTACCGTCCCGTCACCTTTGATTCGGTGGTTGGACAATCACACATTACGACTACTTTAAAAAATGCAATAAGAACCAATCACCTTGCGCAGGCTTTTCTTTTCTGCGGGCCGCGCGGAGTTGGAAAAACGACCTGTGCCCGGATCCTTGCCAAAACGATCAACTGCCAGAACCTGGGCGACGATGTGGAAGCCTGCGGAGAATGCGAATCCTGCATCAGTTTCCAGAACAACGCGTCTTTCAATATTCATGAACTGGATGCCGCTTCCAACAATTCGGTAGAAGACATCAGAAACCTCATCGATCAGGTTCGTTATCCGCCTCAGACCGGGAAATATAAAATCTATATCATTGACGAGGTTCACATGCTTTCGCAGGCTGCTTTCAATGCTTTCCTGAAAACGCTGGAAGAACCGCCCGGATACGCCATTTTTATTCTGGCCACAACGGAAAAGCATAAGATCCTGCCGACGATTTTATCACGCTGCCAGATTTTTGACTTCAACCGCATTCAGCCCAAAGACATTGCGCATCATCTGGCCGATATCGCAAGGAAAGAAGGCATTGCAACGGAGAAAGAAGCATTGGAACTGATCGGACAAAAAGCCGATGGCGGTCTGCGCGACGCGCTTTCCATGTTCGACCTGAATGTGACGTTTTCAACGGATAACCGGCTTACTTACGAATCCGTTCTTGAAAACCTGCATATCTTGGATTATGACTATTATTTCAAAATAACGGATGCGCTTACTTCGGGCAGCATTGCGCGTTCACTGGTTCTTTTTGATGAAATCCTGAGAAAAGGTTTTGACGGGCATTTGTTTGTTGTCGGGCTTCTGGAACATTTCCGAAATCTGCTGGTCTGCAAAGATCCTGCTACGGTTACGCTTTTACAGGTTTCAGAATCTGCCGAAAGGAAATATGTGGAGCAATCCGCTTTGTCCGAAATGAGTTTTTTGCTGTCTGCGCTCAGCATTGCGGGCCAATGCGATATCAATTACAAGTCAGCCAAAAACCAGCGTCTGCACGTTGAGCTTTGTCTGATGAAGCTGGCCAATCTGCCCGGAATACTTCATCTTGACTCACTGCCAGCCGTTGATGAAACGGCAAAAAAAAAAGTTGAGCCACAGCCTGTAACCACAGCAACTCCGGTCAATTCTGAAAACAGGAGTACCGGAACTTCGCCGGATGGAAATACACAGTCCGTCCAGCAAAGTTCGGCCCGGCCTAATGCGGCCCAGCCGACTGCGGCCCAGCCGACTGCGGCTCAGCCTAATGCGGCCCAGCCTAATGCGGCCCAGCCTTCTCAGGCTGCCTCTGCGCCTTCCCGGTTAAAGAATACTGTTCCGCTCAGCATGACCGCTCCGCCTTCCGGTCCGGCAAAGGAAACGGTGGTTAAACCACAAGCGGAAACGCCTGTCAGCCATGCAAGGAAAGAAGCACTTACGCTGGAAAGCCTGCAGACTGCATGGTTTCAATTTGCAGAAAAGCGAAAACAGGCCGGAAATTCGACAACTGAAGAAATCACGTTGAACAAGGGATTTTCGCTGAATGGAAAAACGATTGAAATTGCGCTGGACAATACGCATCAATTGGAAGCACTTCAGAATGCGCGTTATGATCTGATGGGTTTTCTGAAAAGCAGACTGGATGCGCCCGATCTGGATATAAACCCGCGTGTAGCTCCGCAGGAAGTAAACAGACTGCCTTACACGCCGGCCGAAAAATTCAATTATATGGCTGAAAAAAATCCGTATCTGCTGGAATTAAAGCAAGCGCTGGGGCTGGATGTGGATTTTTAACCGGCGTTTTTACCATTCATAAAAATACGGTGCAGCTTCATAATCTGCGGTATCAAAGCAGTTGTTTCATCATTGATAACCGTAAAATCCGCAATTTCCCTGCGTTTTTCATCTGAAACCTGTCTTTCTATAATGGCGCTGATTTCCTTTTCACTGCGGTTGTCGCGGCTTAATATCCGGCTGATTCTTAACGAAACCGGCGCTTCAACGACAATGACGTAATCCAGCGTATTTTTATCCCCGGCTGCATTCATGATGGCCGCTTCCTTGATCACATACGGTGAATCGGAGTGCTGATAAACCCAGCTTTCGGTATCGCTCATGACAACCGGATGTATAATGGCATTCAGTTCTTTAAGCAAAGCTTCATTACTGAAGACAAGCGGCGCTACATATGCCGTATTGTAAATGCCCGATTCATTATAAGCCTGCGGGCCGAGCAGTGCGGTTACTTTTTCCCGGATAACCGGATCGTGGTTGGTCAGCCATTTGGCACGGCTGTCGGCGCTGTAAACAGGAATACCCAGGCAGGAAAACAGCCGGCAGACCATGCTTTTACCTGAACCGATTCCTCCGGTAACCCCGATCTGAAGAGCTTGTGACATCAGTCTGGCAATGAATGTATTTAAATAAACTTCCTGATTTGTTACTGAGGAACGGCATTCAGGTATTGTGCAACCTCAAAACTGATGTAAACATCCCTGTGGCTTACTTCCACCAGAGGCGAAACCGGCAAAGGTATGGGCAGGCTTTCGTCAAAATTATTCTGGATTTTCGGAACAGGAACAGAAATACGGATGGTATCCGGATAGGACCGGATCAGCGACACAGGACCGTCCACGGAAATCAGAGAAGGCGAAACGTTGATTATACTTGAGATAACGTAACCTTCCCGGATGTTGATCCCTGCACTGTCCACACGAATCGGAATAATTTTCCGGATCTTGCGTTCAAAATTCAGCTCGAAAGTATCGGCGACAACGTAATTGACATGCAGGTTTGGGAACAATTCTGTGATCTGATCCGTCAGTGTCGTCGAATTGATAAAACTGGCTTCGTTGGGATTGAGTACTTTATAAACAACCGGATTGGCATTGAAATTCAGCCATGATTTCTGAAGCAGGCTCCAACCGTCGCCGGAAACATTTACCGAAATCCTTTTCGGCAAAGGCTGCATCGGTACAAATGCCGAGTTATCGTACTCTATGGCAAGCGGATAATTGAGCTTTATAGAGTAATTGTCCTTATTCAGGACGTTCATCAACCAAAAGAATGATGCTGCCAGAAAGCATCCAAGGAAAGTTTTGATTTTGTTTTGGTTTGGTGGAACGTTACTCACAGCAATTTTAATTTACACACACTTCAAAATGTATGCCGTTCTTTATTTACTTATTACTTACTAAAACCTTAAAGTAACAAACAAATACTTATAACAGGCAATTATCCTGCTATGGTACGTGAAACTGCGGATTTATCAACCGTCAGCTTTACGCCTTTATCCAGTTCCAGCGTAACTGTATTTTCTTCAACGGTGTAAATCCGGGCGTGGATGCCTCCTATTGTTACAACCTGATCTCCTTTTTTAAGATTGTTCAGAAGCTCTTTTTGCTCCTTCTGTTTTTTTTGCTGCGGACGGATCATAAAAAAGTAGAATACGCCTATAATTCCAACCCACATGACAACCTGATAAATCATGGCTTCGGAACCGCCTGCTGCTGCTTGTGCTAAAAGAGAAAACTTCATTGTAATAAATGGATTAGTAAATATGGAATCCTGTCAAGGAAATAATTGCGGTCTTAATGGTCTTTCGTCTGTGTTTCAGGAACCGAATTAACGATTCCCCGCAGTCGGAGTTCCGAATATGCCGGCTCTGTGTTGGCATAAACAGTAATGGTTTTCACCTGCGGCCCTGACTTGTTCTTGCTGTCAAACCGGACTTTGATACTGGAAGTCTGTTTTGGTCCGATCGGTTCCTTGGGCCACTCCGGCGTAGTGCAGCCACAGGAAGTTGTGATATTATTAAGTATCAAGGGATATTCTCCGTCATTCCGGAATTTGAAATCATGTTCTATGACTTCGCCTTCCTTTATTGTGCCAAAATCATAAGCTGAACTGTCAATCAAAGCAAAAACAGGCATTTTTGAATCTGCCTGTTCTGCATTGTCCTTGTCTCTGACCTTTGAGCAGCCGGAAAAAGCCAGTGCAATTCCCAGCAATACACAAACGGATATTTTTTTCATGTAAGTATCAGTTGGTCTGCCCTTTGATCTGCGCCATCAGCCTGTCTACGTCTTCAAGCAATTTTTCTGCCTTCTCGCGTGCGTCATTCACAACTCTTTTGCCTTCTGTTCTCGCGGAACTGTCATACGGGTCTTTTTTGTCGACCAGATCGTGAACAACTTCTTCCAGCTTTTCACGGTATTTGGATAATCTGTATGTTAATTGTGTGCGCAGCACTCTTCCTTTATCCGGAGCGTATAAAATGCCCAAAGCAGCGCCTGTGACACAGCCGGTCAAAAATGCAATTAAAGTGTTACTGGTTTTACTCATGACTTTTAAGTTTTTAGCCTCAGCTTGCGCCGAGGCTTTGTATTGATACTGTAATTGCTGTCCAAAAAAATTATTCCTTCTGCAACTTATTTGTTATCGATCAATCCGCGTCCGCTCTTTCTGATGATTCCTTCCTTGGCCAGTTTGACTGACAGAACATCCAGGACGCCGTTCACAAACTTACCACTTTTTGGAGTACTATACCTTTTGGCTATCTCAATAAACTCGTTTATCGTCACCTTTACAGGGATTCCGGGAAAATGGATCAGTTCGGCCAAAGCAGTTTTGAGAATGATCAGATCAACGAGTGCGATTCTTTCCAGCTCCCAGTTTTTAAGCTGTTCGTCCAGATACACGGCATACTGATCGCTTTCCTGCACCACGATTCGGCAAAGCTCTTCCACAAAAAACCGGTCTTCTTCCCAGTCCTTTGTAAACGGCGCCAGCTGAAAAGTATGGCTGTTGTCCGCCGATTTCAGGGTTTTGATCGCAAGGCTGCGGATCAGTTCACTATGATCGTCCCAGTAAAGATCGCGCTGTACAAGGTAATCAAGCGGAATTTCATGCTTGAAAATCACCTGCCTCAGAATATGCTGGATAATGGCCTGATCTTCTTCAACGGTATGCGTGGTTTCTTTGCAATAGGCTTCATACACTTCATCTTTCCGCAAGGCATCCCGGTATATTTTACGTATGAGGTTCATATCGTTATGCCAGCTTATGCCGTTGCGGATGATTTCCTCCTGAAGGCTCTCATTTTCTTCCAGCACTTTGATCACTCTGTTGCTGTCCAGGCCGGAATCTTTCGGAAAAGGAAATTCGGGATCATCGTATCTTCTTTCACGATCCATTTTGGCCTGATGTGAAAGTTCTATAAGCATGGAAATCACACGTATGAAATCCACATAAATGGATTCTGTTTCATTCAGCACGCGGCGAACCATTTTCTCGCCGTCGGTAGTTGTCTGCCGGTTGTAAGCTTCGTATGCGCTTCTTGCCACCTTCAATACCTGTGCCGGAAGTTCTTCGTCATCAGCCGGTTTTCCGTGCTTGATCAATTCATCCAGCGTAATGCTGGCCAGTCGCTTCATCCCTGCCAGCTTCTGGCGGTTCTGAGGTTCCATGGAATTCAGATCCGGAGCAAAAGCTTCATCAATATGGTCAAGAGCCAGCAAACGGTTGGCGTCTGCTGTTAGTTGGCGTGCGTACAGCGCCTGTACTGCTTTGGTTCTTAATAATCTTCTATTCAGCATAAGCCGGAATACTAATTGGGATAAAAGGTACAGTAAATCAAAGAACGTTTCTGCATGTAAAGCAAGGCTGTCAATTTAATATACCCCGCATTTCTGATTTAAAATTGACCGCAAAATTAGACTATTTTGTTTAGAATTGAAAAAATGAAATCATGCCTTTTAAATTTGCAACGTTTTAAATAGATAGGATGTTGGTTAATAATATGCCCAAAAGCAGCATCAGCCATTTAAAGTTTTATATCTAAGTGAAAGCATTAAAGTACCTCAACCAGTACTTGTGGAAGTACAAATGGTACCTGATTCTCGGAACCGTTTTTACGATTATTTCTAACCTTTTCGGAATCCTTCCGGCTCAGCTTGTGCGCTATGCGCTGGACCTTGTGATTGAAACCCTGAATATTTATTACCTTTTCGACGGTGCTTCGCTGCAAAGTGAAATGTATGATATTTTCGCTTTCAGCATTCTGCTCTACGGTCTGCTGATCCTTGTTATGGCGCTGCTGAAAGGCATATTCCTGTTTCTTGTAAGGCAGACGATCATCGTCATGTCCAGGCATATCGAGTTTGATCTTAAAAATGATATCTACAGCCATTACCAGACTTTGCCCGCAAGCTTTTTCCGCCGCCACAATACCGGCGACCTGATGGCGCGCATTTCGGAAGATGTGAGCAACGTCCGGATTTATCTCGGGCCGGCGCTGATGTACGGCATCAACCTGATCGTTCTTTTCTTTCTGGTGATTTCCTACATGCTGACCGTCAGCAGCAAGCTAACATTGTATGTACTGTTGCCGCTTCCTGTGCTTTCCGTGAGCGTTTACATTGTGAACAGCATGATCATGAAGCGCTCTCAGGCCATTCAGAAGCAGCTTTCGGGATTATCGACTTATGTTCAGGAAGCATTTTCAGGAATAAGGGTGATCAAATCGTTTGTGCAGGAAAATCATTCGTTCGGTAATTTTCAGAAAGAGGCAGAAGATTTCAAGAACAAATCGCTGAGCCTTACCAAAGTGGACGCTTTTTTCTATCCGATTATTCTGCTGCTGATCGGACTGAGCAATATTCTGATCATTTATGTGGGCGGGCAGGAAATTATCAACGGAAACCTGACGCCGGGAAACATTACCGAATTTATTCTTTATGTAAACATGCTCACCTGGCCGGTGATGGCATTAGGCTGGACAACAAGCCAGATCCAGCGCGCTGCTACTTCCCAAGCGCGCATCAATGAATTCCTGGATGAAAAAACCACGCTTGTTTCCGAAAAGAACGTAATTAAAGACCTTGACGGAGCCATTTCGTTCCGCAACGTCGGCTTTGTTTATCCTGATTCCGGAATCCAGGCACTGGAAAACTTTGATCTGGAAGTGAAACAGGGCGAAACGGTCGCCATTCTGGGAACGACGGGTTCAGGAAAAAGTACTCTGGCGCATTTGCTCTGCCGGTTGTACGATCCTACCGAAGGTGAAATCCTGATCGACGACATTCCGATGAAGGACTACGACGTGCATGCTTACCGCCGGCAGATCGGCTATGTTCCGCAGGACGTGTTCCTGTTTTCAGACTCCATTGAAAACAATGTCCGCTTCGGTACGCTCGACATGCCTTTTGAACGGATTGAACAGGCTGTAAAAGACGCAGATCTTTACAACAACATTATTGATTTTCCGGAAGGTTACAAAACAACACTTGGAGAAAGAGGCATTACGCTTTCGGGCGGACAAAAACAGCGGCTTTCCATTGCAAGGGCCATTGCGCGCGATCCGAAAATCCTGGTTCTCGACGATTGCCTTTCTGCCGTGGATACCAATACGGAAAATATCATCCTCAACAATCTTAAGCGGATCATGGATCAGCGGACTTCCGTGATTATTTCACACCGGGTATCTTCTGCAAAGCTGGCTGACCGGATTGTGGTGCTGGACGATGGGAAAATTGTGGAGCAGGGAACGCATAACGAGCTTATGACGCATAACGGAGCTTACAAGGAACTTTACGAAAAGCAGTTACTGGCAGAAGAAGTATAACGCCCCGTTTGCCAGTAACCCTTTTTGTCTGCAGAAAATCCGGTTACCGGATTTTCTGCTATCTGGCTTTCGCAAGCTTTTTCATTTCTTCTTTCAGCTCTTTCATTTCCTGATGCAGGTTTTGCAGGCTTATTTGCTGTACATCCGCTTCCAGGTCAAAAGTAAGCTTGCTGTTCACCAGCCATATTTCCCTGATTTCGCTGCGGTCAAGGCGAATAGCACCGTATTCCGGATTCATTGAAATGAGGTTGATGAACGTGCCCTGATTTTCTTTCTGCACCCTTTTCACCAGAATACTGTCCACCGTCACGACAACGTACATCTGTTTGTTGTTGAGATTTTCCCAGTCATCCACCGCTTTTCCGACGATCCACTCGCCGGAATGCAGCACAGGCGACATACTGTCGCCATCCACCTGAAAGCCTCTGAAAGTGGCATTGCGGTACTCGGGGAGCGGAATACTGAACGCGGGCAGCGTTTCAAACCACTGCGCATCGCCGATATTATTGGGATACCCGGCTGCGGCCTTTGCGCTTACCATTACAATATTCTCTTTTCCCGAGCTGTCCACGGTAACTACTTTGGGGCTCATCAGAATCTTTTCGGCATAGAGGTATTTCTGCTTGCTGTCGCCAAAAAGCCATAGCGGATTGATATGGTATTTTCTTAAAAGCTCTTTGACAACATGGCCGGGTATGCGTGTCCGGCCTCTTTCAATATCAGCCGTAGTTGCATTGATTCCCAGCTCTTCGGCAAAGGCCGACTGCGTCAGATTCAACTCTTCCCTTATTTGCTTAAAGCGCCTGAACTCTTCGTCAATTAGCATATTCAGCTTATGAAATCCGTAATCCTTTAATTTCTTAATACATTCAAATATACAAAAAAATTGGAATATTTCCTTTCATATTTTGGACAACATCCATATATTTGGAAATATTCCATAAACTTGTAAAAATTCCAAACTCAATGGACCGAACAATATTACACATGGATCTCGATACATTTTTTGTATCTGTAGAAAGGAAGTACGACAACCGGCTTAAAAACCGGCCTGTGCTTGTAGGAGGAATCGGAGACCGCGGCGTTGTGGCCGCATGCAGCTATGAAACACGCCCGTACGGCGTACATTCCGGCATGCCCATGAAAATGGCAAAAGCACTTTGCCCGGAGGCTACGGTCATCAAAGGCGATGCCGGCGCTTACTCCAAAGAATCCAAAATCGTAACAGAAATCATCCGGGAAGGCGTACCGTTGTTCGAAAAAGCGAGTATTGATGAATTTTATGCCGATTTGTCGGGCATGGACAAGTTTTTCGGGTGCTATGAAATTGCAACGCAGCTCGGAAACCGGATCAGGCGGGAAAGCGGGCTTCCCATTTCCTTCGGTCTTTCTACCAATAAAATCGTTTCCAAAGTAGCCACCGGCGTGGCAAAGCCCGACAATCAGCGGAAAGTGGAAGCCGGAGAAGAAAAGCCGTTCCTTGCGCCCATGCTCATCAAGAAAATACCGATGGTGGGTGAAAAGACAAACCAGATCCTTTACAATCTCGGGATCAAATATGTAAAAACAGTTCAGCAGATGCCTATGGAAGTCATGGGAAGGGTTCTGGGCAAAAACGGCATCGTGCTCTGGAACCGCGCCAACGGCATCGACGACACGCCCATCGTACCGTTCCACGAACGCAAGTCCATTTCCAACGAACGCACTTTCGGGAAAGATACCGGCGACGTCCGCCGCATGCGTGAAATGATCCGCGCCATGGCCGAAAACCTGGCGTTCCAGCTCCGCAACGGCAACAAACTGACTTCCTGCGTTTCCGTAAAAATCCGTTATTCCGATTTCAACACCTTTTCAAGACAGATTAAAATCCCTTATACTTCCGCCGATCATTTGCTGATCCCGCAAGTCGAGAAACTGTTTGACCAGCTTTTTAACCGGCGCATGATGGTGCGGCTTGTAGGCGTTACGTTCAGCGATCTGGTGACCGGAAATTATCAGATCAACATGTTCGATGACTGCGAGGAACGGCTCAACCTTTATCAGGCCATGGATTATATCCGGAACAAATACGGAACAGACGAACGCGGCAATGCGATCCTGAGCTGGGGCACAACGCTGGGCATACCCAATATTGCCAGCATGGGAAACCCGTTCAACGGCGAACCGCCCGTTATTCCTGCGCACCGGAATCAGTGAACACGCAATTCCTGCATTTTACAAGTTGTATCATCCGGCAAGCGGCATGTTTCATTATCAAACCAGATACCTTAAAGTAATTCCCTATCGATCATTTTTTGCCAACGTTAAAAGTAAGTACCCCGTATTTTTCCCACTAACATGCTACTCAACTGCCACTCTTATTTCAGCCTTCGTTTCGGAATGATCCCGGAAGAAGAATTGCTTCGCATGAGCAGAGAAAACGGTTACGGCTGTATTGCTCTTACAGACATCAACAATACGTCCGGCTGCCTGAGCTTCATCCGCATGGCGCCTAGATACAACATCAAACCCATAGTCGGCATTGATTTCCGGAACGGCATACGGCAGCAATTCGTGGGACTTGCCAGGAACAATGCGGGATTTCAGGAACTGAATGCTTATTTGTCAGAACATCTGCATTTTAAAAAGGACTTTCCGGATCAGGCGCCGCGGCTGGGAAATGCCGTGTTCATCTATCCGTTTGAAAAGCTGCTCAAACTGAAAAAGCAAAAAATGCTTCCCAATGAATACATCGGCGTTTCCATCAAGGATCTTGATAAAATAAGGATTTCACCATTAAAAAAATATACAGACAAATTTGTCGTAATGCAGCCGCTGAGCTTCCGTAATAAACGCGACTTCAATGCACACCGTTTGCTGAGGGCCATTGATGAAAATTCGATGCTCGGTAAAGTTTTACCCTCCGAATTCGCAGATGTATCGGAGCAGATCATGCCGTGGAAAGTGCTGGAATATCATTTTACGCACAACGACTTTGACAAGATCCTTTACAACACGGCAAAGCTGATGGAAGAATGCGAGATCCATTTCAGCTTTGGGGACAGCCGTGAAAACCAGAACCTGAAAGTATTCGGGAAAAGTGAAAAAGATGATTTCCAGCGACTCAGCACGTTAAGTTATCAGGCGCTTGGTTACCGGTATCAGGACGAAATTACGGACCAGATTTTTGACAGGATCGCCAAGGAACTGGAAATGATCCAAAAACAGAATTTTGTGCCTTTCTTTCTGGTCAATCACGATATTGTCAGCTATGCCCGGCGCAAGGGTTATTATTACGTCGGACGCGGCAGCGGTGCCAACAGCATTGTAGCGTATCTGCTGAATATCACCAATGTGGACCCGATTGAGCTGGACCTGTACTTTGAACGCTTCATTAACCTGCACCGGAAAAATCCGCCGGATTTTGACATTGATTTTTCATGGAAAGACCGCGAGGATGTCACCAAGTACATATTTGATACATACGGAAAAGACGGCCGGGCCGCTTTGCTGGCTACGTACAACACCTTTCAGCACAGTGCTGCCGTACGGGAACTCGGAAAAGTGTTCGGACTGCCGGCTCATGAAATCGATCTGCTCAGCGAAGGAAAATTTGACCCGAAAAAGCTGGATCAGTTTTCTACGCTTGTGATCCGGTATGCAAAGTATTTTCAGGAAAATAACCAGCCTAATCATCTGAGCATCCATGCCGGCGGAATCCTGATTTCGGAGAAGCCGATTAACTACTTTTCTGCTACAAACCTGCCGCCGAAAGGCTTTCCCACCACGCAGTTTGACATGCTCATTGCAGAAGATGTCGGGCTCAACAAATATGACATTCTCGGACAAAGAGGTTTGGCCAAAATAAAGGAAACCATTGAAATCATTCGCTATAACCGCCCGGAAGCGCCGGAATTCGATATTGATGATGTAAAAAAATTCAAGTCCGACCCGAAGATCAATGCTATGATCAAAGCGGCACAATGCATTGGCTGTTTTTATATCGAATCGCCTGCCATGCGCATGCTCTTGCGGAAACTGGAAGTGAACAGTTATCTGGGTCTGGTGGCTGCAAGTTCCATTATCCGTCCGGGTGTTGCCAAAAGCGGCATGATGCGTGAATATATACTGCGCCACCGCATTCCTGAAAAAAGGAAAGAAGCACATCCGATCCTGCTGGAACTGATGAAAGATACCTATGGCGTGATGGTTTATCAGGAAGATGTGATTAAAGTGGCGCATTACTTTGCCGGTCTGGATCTGGGCGAAGCGGATATTCTGCGCCGAGGCATGAGCGGAAAGTTTCGCGGGCGCGATGAATTTGAACGTGTCAGGAAAAAGTTTTTCAAAAACTGCAAAGCAAAAGGCTACCCGGAGGATCTTGCCAAGGATATCTGGATGCAGATTTCCAGCTTTGCCAGTTTTGCATTTGCCAAAGGACATTCCGCTTCCTATGCCGTGGAAAGTTATCAGACACTTTTTCTGAAAGCATATTATCCGCTGGAATACATGGTGGCCGTGCTGAATAACGGCGGCGGTTTTTATGCAACCGAACTGTATGTGCACGAAGCGCGCATGCTGGGCGCAAATGTGCTGGCGCCCTGCGTAAACCACAGCCATGCACAAACCGTCATCGAAGGCAACGACATTTACATCGGCATGCAGTTCCTGAACGGAATCGAAGAAAAAACCATATCCAATATCATTCAGGCAAGAGAAGCGGAAGGGGAATTTACGTCGCTGAACAATTTCCTGGACCGTGTGCCGGTTTCTATTGAACAATTAACGATCCTGATCCGTATCGAAGCATTCCGGTTTACGGGCATCAACAAGAAAACACTGCTCTGGAAAGCGCATTTTCAGCTTGCCAAAAGTCCTGCCAAAGTGCCGCAGAAACGATTGTTCCATTCTGAAATAAAAGATTACAAACTGCCGTCGTTCCATTCCACGCCGCTCGACGATGCTTATGACCAGATTGAACTGCTCGGTTTCCCGCTCTGCAGTCCTTTTAACCTGCTGAAAAATGCGTTGCCCAAAAGCATCATGGCCGAAGACCTGGATCTGCATATTGATGAAGAAGTTACGTTGTACGGCTATATGGTTGCTGTTAAAAACACGCGTACATCAAAAGGAGAAACCATGCAGTTCGGAACATTTCTGGATCAGAAAGGGCACTTTATCGATACCGTTCATTTTCCTGAAATAGCCGCCAGATCCAATTTTTCGGTAAAAGGCATTTACCGCATCTGCGGAACTGTCGTGGAGGAATTCGGATTTCTGAGCATTGAAGTCACTGAAATTTCCCGCATGGATTCTGCGACGCGGTAAAACAGAATTGATCAAAAAAACATTTCTTAACCGTTTTAAAATACTTTTTCATTAACAATCCGTTTTTAGTTGATTAAAAAATGATCACTTTAGAAGCGCCTCAACCAAACGAATAACAGCTAATGAAAAAGTACATTCCTGTTTTAATTGTCCTCTTTTGTATTTTACAAGCCTGCAATAAGGAATCCGGCTCCATATCGGGCAACTGGGTAACCGAAATGCCGGGCCAGCCGCAGCACAAATACGGTTTCAGCCTGAAAGATGACGGCAACGCTTCATCCATAAACATGAAAAACCTCAATTATGAAAAGTGGGAAAAACAAGGCGACCTGCTGATTCTCAAAGGAAGCAATCCAGAAAATAAACAGTCTTCCGGCATTACAGAAACACTCAAGATCGTTTCCGTTGCCGACAGCACTTTGATCCTGGAAAAACCGGATGGCAAAAGAATAAAGTATGTGAGGACGGCCGAAGTGGAAAAGGTTGTGAATAATTTCGAGATCTACGAATGTTTTGCTTACATCAACAAAAAAGACTCGGCATTCATGCACCTCAACGTTGCCGACAGCATTGTGACCGGCGATCTGGTCTACATATTTTTTGAAAAAGACAAAAACCAGGGAAAAATCATCGGAAAAATGCGTGGAGATACGCTTGTGGCCAAATATCATTTCATATCCGAAGGCGTGTTGTCCACACGCGACGTTATTTTCCTGAAAAACAGCAGTACATGGACGGAAGGTTTTGGTGAAACAGAAGAAAAAGCGGGATTAACGGCCTTTAAAGACCGGACAAAAATCAGTTTCAAAAAAGGATTGCCGTTTAAAGGCGTTCCGTGCAAGTAGCGGCCGGCGATTCATTTACCGCTGAACAACCGCAATCTTTGAACCTCTATTTCGTTCCTCGTGCATCCTATTCATATTAAAATCAGAAAAATGAAAAAGGCTGTTGTAGCTTTATATATTGCCGTATCCGGAATTTGTACGGTTCCATTTGCCTCTGCGCAGGATTTGTCAGCCAGGAAAATTCCGCTTGACCCGAACGTTAAAACCGGAAAGCTGAAAAACGGGATTACTTATTATATCCGGAAAAACGCCGAGCCCAAAAACCGTGCGGAACTCCGCCTTGCCGTAAAAGCCGGATCGGTGCTGGAAACGGATCAGCAGCAGGGACTTGCCCATTTTATGGAGCATATGAACTTCAACGGCACCACGAATTTTCCAAAAAATGAACTGGTCAATTTCCTTCAGAAAACAGGCGTCCGTTTTGGTGCGGATCTGAATGCATATACCGGATTTGATGAAACGGTATACATGCTCCCGATCCCGACGGACTCCGCAGGATTGCTGGAAAAAGGCATTCAGGTATTGGAAGACTGGGCGCATGGCGCATTGCTGGATTCTGCCGAAATAGAAAAAGAAAGAGGCGTTGTGCTGGAAGAATCCCGCATGGGCCGCGGCGCGCAGCAAAGAATGCGAGATCAGTTCCTGAAAGTGATCCTCAACAATTCCCGTTATGCAGAGCGTCTGCCGATCGGGAAGGACAGCATTCTGAAGGTTTTCAAACCGCAGGCCATCCGATCGTTTTACAAAGACTGGTACCGTCCGGATCTGATGGCGGTGATTGCAGTCGGAGATTTTGATGTGGCCAAAACAGAAGCGATCATCATTCAGAAATTCAGCTCCATTCCGGCGCCCGTTAACCCTAAAAAACGAATTAAATATGACATTCCGCTGGACGGAACCACGAAAGTAGCCATCGTAACCGATCCGGAATATCCGCAGAACCTGATCCAGCTCATTTACAAACAGCCGAACAAAAAAGACAAATCGCTGAAAGATGTGCGTGACAACTTTGCGCAGGAATTATATAATGCCATGATGGGGCAGCGCATTCAGGAACTTACGCAAACGGCGAAGCCGCCGTTTCTGTACGGAGGAAGCCAGTACGGCGATTTTCTGGGGAATCTGGATTCGTATACTTCCATTGCGCTGGCCAAGGATGCACCGTCCATGAAAACGGCGCTGACGGCGTTGCTGGAAGAAAATGCAAGGGTTCAGAAATTCGGTTTTACGCAGCCTGAACTCGACCGTGCAAAGAAAGATTTCCTGAACGCAATAGAACAGTATTACAAGGAAAAAGACAAAACAAAGTCTTCGAGCCATGTTCAGGAATATCTGAACCATTTTTTGCTGGACAAACCTTACATGGGCGCCGACGCCTATTTTGAATTTGTGAAAAAATACCTTGGCGGCGTTACGCTGGCGGAAGTCAATGCGCTTGCAAAAAAATACATTACGGATAAAAACCGTGCGGTTGTCGTCATGGGCCCGGAAAAAAGCAAGGATGAACTGCCGACCGAGGCAGAAATAAGAACGCTTCTGGCTACTGCCGGGAAAAACGTTACGGCGTACGTGGATGAGGCTGTGGATTCGCCGCTGCTCAGCTCCGAGCCGAAAGCCGGCAAAGTCACCAGTGAAAAAACGTTGCCTGAACTGGACGTTACGGAACTTAAATTATCAAACGGCGTCAAAGTGCTGCTCAAACCAACGGATTTCAAGAATGACGAAATCCTGATCAAAGCCACGGCAAAGGGCGGCTATTCGCTTTTCCCGAATGAACGTGAAACCGGAATTTTTGCCAGTTATCTTGTGGAATCGGGCGGCGTCGGGCCGTATAACCAGACGCAGCTGCAGAAGTTTATGGCCGGAAAAACTGCCAGCGTCGGGCCGTACATCAGCGAACTTACCGAAGGCATTGCCGGAAATACAAACCCGAAAGATCTGGAAACGGCTTTGCAGCTGATTTACGCCTATTTTACCGCTCCGCGAAAGGATACGGCTGTCGTAAGCGGAATCCTGGCCAATCAAAAAGCATATCTTGAAAATATGCAGAAAACACTGACGCCTGAAAAAGTCTTTTCCGATTCGCTGAACGCCATACTGACAAGCCATAATCCCAAACGCCGGCCGCTGAAACCGGAAAGTATCGATAAAGTCAGCCTGAACCGTGCGCTGGAAATTTACAAAGACCGCTTTTCAGATGCTTCCGATTTTGTGTTCACGATTGTAGGCGCTTTCAAAACAGATGAGATCAAGCCTTTGCTGGAAAAATACATCGGCGCACTTCCTTCTACGGAACGTGACGACAACTTTAATCATCCGAATATTTTCCCGCCAAAAGGCCGTATTGAAAAGACGGTTTACAAAGGCCTGGAACCAAAAAGCCGCGTTACGCTGATTTCCAGCGGTGAATTTGAATACAGTCCTGAGAACAACATTCAGATCGAGGCATTGCAGGAAGTATTACAGATCAAGCTCATTGAGGCGCTGCGCGAAGAAGAAAGCGGCGTTTACGGCGTAAGCGTTTCCGAAGGAACGGATAAATTCCCGACCGGACATTACCGTTTCAGCATCAGCTTCGGCTGTGCGCCGGAAAATGTGGAAAAACTGGTTAAGCGTACGCAGGAAGAAATTGACAAGATCAAGCAGAACGGCGCGGATAAAAAAGACATTGAAAAATTTGTTGCAGAAACAAGGCGCAAACTGGAAACTGCATTGAAAACAAACAGTTTCTGGCTGGATTATCTGGACGACAACACGTATCTGGGCGACGACCTGAACGAAATTCTTCAGGAGGAAAAACTGCTTGGTTCCATTACCGAAGCCAGCACAAAAGCTGCGGCACAGCAATACTTCAAGGATGCGGATTTCATTAAAGCAGTGCTGATGCCGGAAAGCAAATAGTTTATGATTTTGAATGCAGCTTTTTAAGTCCTTTCAACAGATGTTCCAGTCCGTTCAGGCGAATTTCATAAAGGGTACTCAGCATCATGCCGAGCTTGCCGGAAGGAAATCCCTGACGCTGGAACCACTCGAGATAAGTTATGGGCAGCTCGGTAAGCAGACAATCCTTGTATTTACCAAAAGGCATTTTGTAGACAATCAGTTCTTTCAGAAGTTCAGAGTCGGGTGATAAAATTTCTTGCATAGTTGTTTCAGTTTTGATTTGCAGCTTCGCTGTCTGCACGTAATTTAAGGATTAAATCCGTCTTTAAATCAAACAATGATTTTTCCAGCCCGACCGGATACGTATGCGGATTGACAAACCTTTTGGTTCCTTCATGGAAACTGGCAAGCTGGGATTTTACACGTTCGCGTGCTTCATGGATTGACGGTAAAGTATAAACCAGATGCCCTTTGGCAAACACAGGAACCAGCAGATCTTCATAATGCATCGTTTCGGAAAATGAGCGGTTCCGTGTAAAATCGTAAGGATCAATCATCGTTGACTTTCCGATCAGAGCCGTTTCTGTATTGAAAATCATATCCGAAATAAAACCTTTTGAATCCCTGAACCTGCGCACCTGCTGAATGCCCGGCGTGGAAACTTTGATGGCCTGTTCGGATAATTTCAGTTTGTAATCCCACTCGCCATTCTGGTTTTTGATAGCGGCAAGCTTGAAAACGCCGCCCAGCGCAGGCTGATCATAAGCCGTAACCAGCTTGGTACCAACGCCCCAGATGCCGATGCGTGCGCCTTGTCTTTTAAGGCTGTCCATAATATGTTCGTCCAGATCGTTGCTGGCCACAATGCCGGTTTTTTCAAATCCGGCCTCATCCAGCAATTTTCTGGCTTCAATGCTGAGGTAAGCAAGGTCGCCGGAATCCAGCCGGATGCCGCCGAGTTCATAACCGCGTTCGCGAAGCTGATGCCCGACTTTAATCGCATTCCTGACGCCCTGAAGCGAATCGTACGTATCTACAAGCAACGTTACATTGTTGGGCATGTGTTCGGCGTAGGTTTCAAAGGATTCCAGTTCGCTGTCAAACGACATGACCCAGCTGTGCGCATGCGTTCCTTTGACGGGAATGTCGTAAAGTTTTCCCGCCAGCACATTGGAAGTGGCATCAAATCCGCCGATGTATGCAGCGCGGCTGGCCGTAACGCCGCCGTCGGGACCTTGTGCGCGCCGCAAGCCAAATTCCAGCAAGGCATCGTTTTTGGCAACAAGGCGCATGCGCGCTGCTTTTGTAGCAATCAAAGACTGAAAATTGATCAGGTTCAGCAAAGGCGTTTCCAGCAGCTGGCATTGCAGGATCGGGCCCTGAACTCTCAGCAGCGGCTCATTGGGAAAAACAACGGTTCCTTCCGGAATGGCATCAATACTGCATTGGAATTCCATGGATTCCAGATAAGTCAGAAAGCCCGGCTCGAACAGCTTTTTTCCGTCGCTGCCCGTCAGCGAACCGATATATTCCAGGTCTTCTTTCTCAAATTTGTATTCATTCAGATAATCAATCACGCTGTTTAATCCGCATGTAATTGTAAATCCGCCCTGGAAAGGATGTTTTCTGAAGTAGAGGTTAAACACCGCTTCCTGCTCCGCCTTGCCTGCTTTCCAGTAGCCATAAGCCATCGTGAGCTGATACAAATCGGTGAGCAGGCTCAGTGAAGTGCCGTATAGTTTGTTGATCATTTTTCTGTTTACTGTTTATACCAAAGGGCTATTTAAAAAAAATTCCTGATCATTTACAATCAGGAATTTCACACTTCCGAAAAATTTAATCGCTAAAAATCTGATTATGAACTGTTCAGATCATCTATCATTTCATAAAAAACCTCTTACGAAAATCAGATCGCTTCCAGGATTCTTTCAATGGCAACCTGATAACCGATCTTTTCTTTCAGCTCGCTGATGGCCACACGTTCCTGTTCCATGGTATCGCGGTGACGGATTGTAACGGTGTCGTCTTCCATCGTCTGATAATCCACGGCAATGCAGAACGGCGTTCCGATCAGATCCTGACGCGTATAGCGTTTTCCAATGGCCGCGCCGTCGTCATAAGTCGTGCGGAATGACGATTTCAGCGAATTGGCAATAGCCTGCGCTTTTTCAGCAAGTCCGTCTTTCTTCACCAGCGGAAGCACAGCTACTTTGAACGGAGCCAGAGCCGGATGCAGCTTCAGATACGTACGTTCTTTCAGACTCTCGCCCTCGCCTACTGTTTCGACGGTATATGCATTGCAGAAAGCAGCCAGAAAAAGCCGGTCTGCGCCTACGGAAGTTTCAACGACGTAAGGAATGTAATTGCCGTAAGGCTTGCCGTTTTCATCGAGGTCCGCATCAAAATACTGCTGCTTCTTTTTGGAAAGTTCCTGATGATTTCTCAGGTCAAAATCGGTTCTGGAATGGATTCCTTCAATTTCGCGGAAGCCGAACGGGAACTCATATTCAATATCCACGGCTGCATTGGCATAATGCGCCAGTTTTTCGTGATCGTGGAATTTGAGCTTTTCTGCGGGCAGACCAACGGCTTTATGGAATTTCATCCGGGCTTCTTTCCATTTTTCATACCATTCCATTTCTGTGCCGGGGCGTATGAAAAACTGCATTTCCATTTGTTCGAACTCCCGCATACGGAACGTAAACTGACGCGCCACGATCTCGTTCCGGAATGCTTTTCCGATCTGTGCGATCCCGAAAGGAATTTTCATTCTTCCGCTTTTCTGCACGTTCAGGAAATTCACAAAAATGCCCTGCGCTGTTTCCGGACGCAGGTATATAAGACTTGAATCTTCGGCTACGGAGCCAACCTGCGTGCTGAACATGAGGTTGAACTGACGGACTTCCGTCCAGTTGGTCGTGCCGGAAATCGGACATTTGATGTTTTCGGAAATGATCAGTTCGCGAACGCCTGCGAGATCTTCGGCGCTCAGCAGCCGTCCCATTTCGGCAAGCAATGCCTTTGCTTTTTCAGGCTGGCCTTCCGCTTCATACTGTTCGGCTTTTCCTTCCAGTAGCTGGTCCGCACGGTACCTTTTCTTAGAATCCTTGTTGTCGATCATCGGATCATTGAAACCATCCACATGGCCGGAAGCCTTCCAGGTCAGAGGATGCATGAAAATAGCCGCGTCAATCCCGACAATGTTGTCGTGAAGCTGCGTCATTGCTTTCCACCACGCCGCTTTCAGGTTGTTTTTCAGTTCAACACCATTTTGCCCGTAATCGTAAACGGCTTGCAATCCATCATATATTTCAGAAGAAGGGAATACAAAGCCATATTCTTTGGCATGCCCAACAATGTCTTGTAAAGAAGTAGCAGGTGCTTGATTCATTCTGTTTGTTTAAAATCTATTGAAAAAAGACTGTAAATCCATTAAAATCATGAATTTGGCAAAAATAGGAATTTTGACGGCATGGAACGTTGATATGCTTAAATTTTGCCTGTGGGGATTGAAATTCATGCTCAATGATCCGGATTAATTTGCTGCTGGTCTGAAGCAAATCTGCACGGAACGGGTACGGGCGCCCTTGGACGCATGAACGTATGTCTTCACACGTTTGGCACCAAACCATTCAACCTCAGACTTCCTGCTGTCCAGCAACAATCCGGCATGTGTAGTAAAAGGTTAAAAATAGTTAAACCACGATCCGCTGTATTTTCTGAAAGCACATTTGGCCTAGCTTTGTCTTACTCACCTAAATGATCTCAGTTACACATGCTTAAAAACTATTTCAAAATTGCCTGGCGGAATATTCTCAAACGCAAGTTCTACTCGTTTGTCACCATTTTCGGCCTGTCGGTCGGAATGACATTCAGCTTTCTTATCATGAGCTACATATGGGGCGAACTGAAAGTGAACCGGGATTTAAGGAATACCGAAAACCAGTACATTATCCGCAGCAAATGGAAAAACCCCGATATGGGGATTGACATAGCTACCCTTGGGCCTCTTGGCAAAACGCTTAAAGAAGAATATCCGGACCTGGTCGCCAATTACTATCGCTATGATGCCATTACCGTGGCCGTTTCCAAAGGCGACAAACATTTTCGCGAGGATGTACAGACAGGCGATTCCACGCTGCTTTCCATGTACGGCTTTCCGCTTGTTGATGGCAATGCAGGCGCCGCGCTGAGCAAGCCTAATTCCATTGTTATTACAGAAGACAAAGCATTGAAATACTTTGGAAAAACCAATGCCGTGGGTGAAACCCTTACACTGCATAACTTCGTAGGCGGAAAACAGGAATATGAAGTTTCGGCCGTCCTGAAAACGCTTTCCAATAATTCAGTAAGCCATCTGTTACAAAATCAGGCAGAGCTGTTCATACCGCTCAGCAGCCTGGAAGGAAGGAAAGGCTCGGAAAACAACTGGCAAAATCCGTTCATAATCACGTATGTAGAACTCCGCGATGGCGTTACAAAGGAAAAACTGAAAAAACCGGTTGCACAAATTCTGGCGACGCATGCTCCTGAAAATATAAAAACCGATCTGCAGGTTTATTTAACTTCCCTGACGGATTATTACCGCGAAGCCAATGACGGTTTGGTCAGAAAAATGATCCTGACGCTTTCCGGCGTTACTGCGTTTATTATGCTGATGGCCATTGTCAATTTTGTCAATATTTCTATCGGGAAATCTTCTTCAAGGTTAAAAGAAATCGGTGTACGCAAAGTATTGGGAAGCCTTAAACGGCAGCTTGTCGGCCAGTTTCTTGCTGAATCCATCTTGCTTGCATTTTGTTCCGTAATCCTGTCAGTCGCATGCTATGAAGCATTCCGGACACTATTTGGAAACCTGTTGGGGAAACCGCTGGATTCATTGATCCATTTGTTTCCTTATTCCATTTTCATACCGGTTGCAAGTGCTTTGCTCGTCGGCTCGCTGGCTGGTATCTACCCGGCTTTTGTGCTTTCCGGCGTTCCTTCGCTTGATTCCATGAAAGGCAAGCTGAAATCGATGAAAGAAAATATGCTGTTCCGAAGGCTGCTTGTTGCTTCGCAGTTTGTAACGGCGCTGTTTGTTTTTGCCTGCGCCGCCGTTGTATCGCAGCAGGTAAATTTCTTTTTCAGCAAAGATCTTGGTTACAATAAAGAATCACTGGTTTCCCTGGCTGTTCCCCGCGACTGGACACCGGAAGGTCTGGCCAGAATGGAATCGGTCAGGAATGAATTTTCACGACTTAAGGAAGTAAAGCAGGTCAGTTTGTCCTATGAAATCCCGAACGGCAACAACGGCGGACATTACGGCATTTACAAAATTGGCCAGGACTCCACGGAAGCCATTCATACGCAGTTCCTTGCAACGGATGAAAAATACGCCGATACGTACAGTTTAAAAATGGTCTCGGGAAAGTACTTTCAATCCGGTCAGGGCGAATCTTTTTATACCGACAAAATCATTATAAACGAAGCTGTGCTGAAAGCATTAGGGTATAAAAGTGCTGAAGAAGCAGTGGGCCGCCAGATCAGGGTACATTATTTTCCAAGGCCGCTGTCGATCGAAGGCGTCATTCATAATTTTCATTTTGAATCCATGCACAAGGCCATCAAGCCGCTGGCCATTATTCACGTGCGCGAAAGCGGCGCTTACAGGTACCTTACTTTCAGGCTGAACCCTTCAGATTTAAGCGAATCGATGGCTGCTATTGAACAAAAATGGCGGGAACTCATGCCCGATGCGCCGTTTGAATACACTTTCATGGACGATACGCTTCAGAAACTTTATCAATCGGAAGTTCAGCTGAAAAAAGCGTCGCAGCTTGCTACAATACTTTCGGTGGTCATTGTTCTGCTCGGCGTTCTGGGAATGGTTTCACTGAACGTTGCCCGCCGTACAAGAGAAGTCGGGATACGCAAGGTTCTGGGCGCTTCGGGAATCAGTATTATCTTGCTGTTTCTGAGGGAATTCCTGCTTGTACTGCTGTTCGCTGCCGCTGTATCTTTTCCGCTGGTTTACATCACCATGAGCAAATGGCTTCAGAATTATGCTTACCGTATTGAAATCGGCTTTTCCACATTTGCATGGGCCGGACTTTTCTTCGGGACAATCATCAGCATCATCGTTTGCATGCAGACGTATAAAGCTGCTTTAATGAACCCTGTAAAGTCCCTGAAAACGGATTAGAAAACCGGATAAATATCTGGCAAACGCTTTAACTCAGCCTTACCGAAAACAGATCTTTGGAATTCAGGTAAATCCATGAAACGACAACAATCGTGACGATGCCGCCGATCATTACGGAAGGAACCGTTCCAAAAGCCTTGGCCATGGCGCCGGATTCAAAAGCACCCAGCTCATTGGAAGAACTCACAAACATGCCGTTCACTGCCGCAACCCGCCCGCGCATTTCATCCGGCGGATAAATCTGAAGGATGGTTTGCCGTACAATTACACTTACACTATCGAAAACACCGGTGGCAAAAAGCGCCGCGCAGGACAGCAGGAAGTTGGTTGAAAGAGCAAAAACAATCGTGAATACGCCAAATCCGGCAACCGCAATCAGCATGTTCCGCCAGGCATTGTGCGTGGGCGGAAAGTACGCCATGGCAAACATCGTAAGCAGCGAGCCGATGGAAGGAGCAGCCCGGAGCAGTCCCAGTCCTTCGGGCCCTACTTTCAGAATGTCCTCTGCAAATACCGGCAAAATGGCTACTACGCCGCCAAACAGTACAGAAAACAGATCGAGCGAAATGGCGTAAAGTACAATCCTGGTCCGGAACACAAAACGAAATCCTTCTTTAAGACTTTCGAGGATCGGCTGGGATATTTTTGCCAGTTCAGGCCGCGTTTTGATCATGCCCAGCAATATCCAGCAAACAACGAAATTGGCAATAACCAGCAGGAGCGTATTGGTAAGCCCCATGTAAGCATACAAGAAACCGGCAATGGCCGGCCCGGTTATGGAACCTGCCTGCCAGAATGAACTGCTCCATGTGGAGGAATTATGATAAATTGCCCTCGGCACCAGAAACGGTTTCAGTGAACTGGAGGCGGGAGAATAAAATCCTTTTGCAAAGCCTATCAAAGCAAAAACCGAATAAATAACAATCAGATGCTGCGACTGCGACAGCATATTGTAAATTCCGGGCTGAAAAGCGGTGTATAAAATCACCGAACCCAGCAGAATAACCACCAGACTGATGTGCATGATCGTTATTTTATTCTTCTGATCGGCAATGTAACCTCCGAAAAGCGAAGTAATGATAAACGGAATAACCTCGGCAAGCCCGATCAATCCCAGGGCAAGCGGGTCATGAGTCATTTTATATAGTTCATACGCGACAATTACTTCCTGAATAAGAATACTTGCCGAAAACAGAAAAGTATTGGAAATATAAAACCGGAAATCAGAATAGCGGAGCGCTGCGTATGGATCTTGTGAAGTTACTGTTTTCAACTTATTAATTGTGGTGTTCTCCGGAGTAACAAGTTTGACAATGATTTATGTTCTGCTTTTTCGGGAAAACCATACAGTTTATTGATAAAATCAATTTAGTTATTTAAAGAATCCCATTTGCCTGATAAACTGCTTACATGCTTATAGGCAGAATCTCGGAATCAGGAAAATAGTACGAAGCAGGAAATGAAACCCTGAACATCGTTCCTTTTCCAGGATCGCTTTCAATGTATAAATTGGCATGAAGCATGGCAATGAGTTTCTTGACAATGAAAAGGCCGATGCCTTCTCCGCCCGATTCCTGTGAAGCTTTCGGTTCCCGGATGTTATCACTTTCAATATGAACAGCAGATTCTGTAAGCTTGCTGATCAGTTCATCCGTTATGCCCGGCCCGGTGTCCTGTACCATCAAAAACCAGCGCTTTTCTTCCGGATTTTCTTCAGTTCCCCAGCTTATTCTTACTTCGCCCTTGCTTGTGTATTTGATTGCATTTAAAATCAGGTTCTGTGCTATACGCCGGACTTTGACTATGTCGCCGTCAATTTTCATACTTTGAGGACCAGAATACGGCAACGCCAATTTCTTTTGCTGTGCCATTACAAACGAAGTTTCGCATAATTCGGTAAACAGCTCGGAAACATCAAAGGAAGCAATCTGCAGTTCCTCCTGCCCTGATTCCAGCCGTGAATAATCCAGCAGCTGATTAATCATGTAAGTCACCTGTTTCAGGCTTCGCTGCAGCATATCGAGTGTTTTGTTACGGTCTTCTTCCACATCCATCATGTTCAGCAGGCTGGCGGCACCTACAATAATGCCGAAGCTTCCTCTCAGATCGTGTGAAGTGGAACGAAGGAATTCTCCGCGGTCGCGCACATACTGACGCATGCTTTCGAGTGCAGCCAGCGTTTGCCCCGCTCCTTCCAGCTGCTGGATCAGTTCATACTGTTTCTTTTCCGACTCCTTTATAGCCGTAATGTTGAGCTGCGTAACAACGACCCCGGAATCGTGTTTGGTAATGGAAATACCGAGCCATTTGCCGTTTTCCTGCAGTTTTTCTTCATAATGGCTGGTTGCAGTCAATGCAACATGCTTCATTTTGTCCAGTTCAAAGGCAGAATAAAGTTCAGACGCCATTTTGTGCTCGGTGCTGTTGCTTAATTCAGGGAAATACTTCCGGAACTTGTGATTATAAATCAGAAGCTTGAAATCTTCAACTTCATTCGAATCATTGAAAATCATTTTGAAAAATCCGATGGATGCAGGCGAACTGTCCAGCACGGCCTGAAGACTTTCCGCAGTTTCTGTCAGTTTGTAATTGGCATTCTCAAGCTCGATGTTCATATGCTGAAGTTCCCGCGTGCGCTGGTCTACATGCCGGTTGAGTTCCTGCGTCATCGTTTTCTGCAGATGAACTTCCACGCAGTTCCCGATGTAGCCGGTGAATACATTGTTACTGTCAAACATCGGCTTGGCATTTTCCAGCATCCAGCGGTAAGCGCCGTCGGCACGCAGCAGGCGGTATTCAAAATTCAGGGGCTTGCGCGCCAGGAAAGCCTGCGAATAACGGGCAAGGTAATTTTCCTGATCTTCGGGATGAATGTGCCTGATGATATCCATTTCCGACTGATTGCCGGTAAATTCCTGCCATGCTTTATTCAAAAAGCTGATTTCGCCGCTGGATTTTGAAACCCAGATCAGCGTCGGAGCATCGTTGATCAGGTTTACAAACCACGTTTGCCGTTCCTGCAAAAGTTTCTGTGCCCTGCGGTGCTCGGTAATATCTTCCATAACGAGCAGAATAGCCTGCTGACGCTGATGCTGCACCACTTTGCGCGCATGCAGCAGCATGATTTTTTCACCGATTCCTTCAAAAGAAAGGCTAACCTCAAAAGAAGTAATGATGGCATCGTTGACAATGACATTCGAAAGCATTTGCCGCAGCACCGGAATATCCCATTGCCTCTGGCCCAGCTCGTAAAGCATCATTCCGCGGATGTTCGGCTCCAGAATCCGGAAAATTTTATGAAATGCCTTGTTGGCGACTTTAATGCGCAGGTTTTTGTCGAGCACCAGCGTAGCTTCGTGAATGGTATTCAGAATGGCTTCCGAGTAACCATAAGCCTCGGTAAGCTGATCGTTCCGGACCTGAAGTTCCTGATTGATCGTCAGCAACTCTTCGTTCGTGGATTCTATTTCTTCCTTGCTGGTTTCCAGTTCTTCATTGATACTCTGGAGTTCCTCATTGCTGCTGACGATTTCCTCGTTTGCCGACTGCAGCTCTTCGTTTGTGGCCTCGTGCTCTTCAATAATCGAATGCATGTCTTCCCTTAGCGCGGCAAGCTGTTCTTCCAGTTCCTTGATACGATGGTTACCGGCATCCGAGTAAGGCAGCGATGCAGATTTTTCAGGGATTATTTCCTGAAAGAGAACCAGACAAAGCAGCTGATCTGCGGGGCCTTTTACAGGAACGGCTTCGATTTTCACATAATGTGTCTGGCCGTTCACCTGAATTTCCAGTCCCGACCGGGAAACGGGCAAGCCTGTTTTCCGTGCTTTATGAACCAGATTCCGCAGTTCCAGAACCAGTACGGGCCTTGCCATCCGGGCCAGATTGAAACTTGGTTTTCCCGGCGAAGGCTCAAGAAAAAGCCCTGTGGAACCGCGCAGTTGTATAATTTCCAGATCCTGATCCACAACGACGCTCGCCGGAACATACCGGGTCAGCAGCAGGTCGTCAATGATTTGTTCAAGATCGATTGTGGTTACGGGTGAGTTACCCGATACTGGCCTTTTTTGTGGCATTTGGGGTAGTTTAGCTTCATTTGTATAAGAACCGACATCATAAAGGATTTTAGTGGAATAACCGTTTCGTCGTGTAAAAACCTTATGATTTTTGTCTGCCTGAATGAAAAGGGAAGCAACACTGCTTGCTCCTTCCGATTTCCCCAGCAGCAAATGCCCTTCCGGGTTCAGCGCATAATGAAAGCTTTTTAAAGCCTGCTGCTGTAACTGATTGTCAAAGTAAATCAGAACATTGCGGCAGCTTACCAGATCAAGCCTTGAAAAGGGAGGATCTTTCAGCAGGTTATGCGGCGCAAATACGCAAAGGTCACGAACTGCTTTGTTAATCCGGTAAGTACCGTCCACTTTTATAAAAAAACGTTCAAGCCGCTCTTCCGAAATGTCCTGTACTTCGCTTGCTGAATAAATGCCCAGCCTTGCCTTTGTAATAGCTGCTTCGCTGAGGTCACTTGCAAAAATATGAATGTTTGCCGGTCGTGTCCCGATTACTTCCAGGAAGATAATCGCCAGCGAATAAGCTTCCTGGCCGGTAGAGCATCCTGCAACCCATATCCTGATCGCCTCGCCCGGATTCTTGCTTTCAATGATTTTGGGAATCAGCTCGTTCTTCAGATACGCCATTGTATCTGGGTCCCGGAAAAAGTTGGTCACATTGATCAGCAGGTCGCCGTAAAGCAGGTTAGCTTCCGAAGCATGAAGTTTCAGATACTGAAGATAACTGGCAAAGGTTTCCAGCTTGAAAAGCAGCATGCGCCTGATAATCCGTCTTCTGATCGTTGTGATCTTATAATTTTCAAAATCTACTCCGAGTGATTTTTTAAGGTATCTGAGAATTAGTACAAGGTCTTTATCAACGGCATCCTGCTGCTCCTCATTGAATTTAAATGATCTGAAAATGGCCGAATTCTTGCTTAACCTTAGTAATTCTGTGGCGATTTCCTTTGGAGAAAGGATCAGGTCCACAACTTCCTCGGAAATTGCAGATATCGGCATACTCTGGAATCTGGCGCTTTCGTCCTGTACAATCGTGATGCCGCCGGCCGCCTTTATAGACTTCAGGCCGAGTGTGCCGTCGCTTCCGATCCCGGAAAGCACAATGCCGATAATACCGTCCTGCTGATGTTCAGATAAAGATATAAAAAAGCTGTCAACCGGCATGTTTGCTTCCTGCGGCAGGCTGCTGTTAACCCGTACGAATTTCCCGTCAACTGCTTCCAGCCCGGAATCCGGATAAACGATATAGAAATGGTCCGCCAGGATCCTGAGCCCTTCGGCAGCTTTGAGCACAGGCATGGACGTAAGTGTATCCAGCGTGGCTTCGAGCCGGGTTTCACCTTCCTGAAAAGTATGCTGTACATAAATATATGCAAGTCCGGTCGTTGTGGAAAGCAGTTCCAGAATCTGCGTCAGCGCTTCCAGTGCTCCTGTCGAACCGCCGATGACAACAATAGAACCAGGTATTTGGCCGGATTGTTTTTTTTTAAGCTTGTTTTTATTCTCTGACATTGTTTACTAACTAAAACTTAAAAATCAACAGCAGCATATGTGCATTGCCAAAAGGAAAGGACTATTTAAAAGTAGAAGAAATCGGAATGAAATTAAAATTTATGGCTTTACTTACAAATAATTTTAAAGCCTCTTCTTTCTGAATTGATGCAAACTGCAAGTTTTATAGCTTCTGATTTGTAGAATAATTACCTTGACCGCAGCACCTTTGTTGTTCGTACGCTATGCTGAAATACTTGTTATTCCATAAAGTTAGTTCAAACCGGGATTTCCTGTATACATTCTGGAAATATAAAAGAACATTTCACTTAAAATGTCCTGCACTGCAACGATGTTTGCTACACGACGATAAATACCAGCGTTTACATTTACCGGAAATCATTATTTGTACCAAAAACAGACGGTTGTTCCAGGCTGCATGACTGCCGGCGACTGTATTTTTACGCGGATAACCGGCTGAACGGCATGCGTGGAAAAGGCTGAAAACTGCTTTTGGTACAAGAAAATAACCTCGTCCGATACCGTACACATTTGTACGATTCCGAACGATCACAACTCCGCTCCAAAAGGAAACTCTTTGGCTATCAACAGCTTAATATTCTGGCAAGCCTTTTTAAAAAAGATAGTCATCAGAGAAGCGGGTATTTGCACCTGAATTTTCAATTACAGTTTTTATATGATCAAGTTAGACAAGATTTCGAAGTATTATCCGGCAGGTTTTGGCAAGACGTATGTTCTGCGCCACATTGATCTCAACATCAAAGAAGGTGAATTTGTATCCATCATGGGGCCGTCCGGCTCGGGAAAATCAACTTTGCTGCATATACTCGGTTTGCTGGAAGAGCCCTCGGAAGGTGAATATCTTTTTATGGACGAACCCGTTCAGAAACTTTCCGAAAAGAAACGCACGGAGCTGCACCGCCATCATATCGGCTTTGTTTTTCAGGCATATCACCTGATTGACGAACTGACGGTCTATGAAAACATTGAAACGCCATTGCTTTACAAAGGAACTCCGTCTTCGGAACGAAAAAGCCGCATTGCTGAACTGCTCGACCGCTTTAATATGGTTGCCAAAAAAGACCTTTTTCCGCATCAGCTTTCAGGCGGACAACAGCAGCTGGTGGGCGTGGCAAGAGCCATTGTACACAACCCGAAAGTAATTTATGCCGACGAACCGACCGGAAACCTGCATTCCGAACAAGCCATTGAAATCATGGAATTATTTCAGAAACTCAACAAGGAAGACAAAGTGACCATTGTTCAGGTGACGCACTCGGAAGTAAATGCAGGTTACGGAAACCGGACCGTGCGGTTGAAAGACGGCTGGCTGGCATGAGACGCTACGAGCTTCAAAAAAATTTAACAGCTATGAAACATTTACTTTTACTTTTCTGTCTGCTGCCGCTGTTTACAAAGGCACAGAATACGCTGAGCCTCGCCGAATGCGTGGACCTTCTGGTAAAAAACAACCTTACCTATCAGCAGAGCAATTTACAGGCCGAAGCTTCACAGGCACAGCTGAAGCAGACAAGGTCACAGATATTGCCGCAGATCTACATTGCCGCAGACCAGAGCCTGAACGTCGGGCGCAGTATTGACCAGTATACCAATGCGTATATAGACGAGGTTTACAGTTACAACGCCATCGGAACCGGGCTGAGAATTCCGGTTTTTCAGGGATTTAAACTTCAGAACCAGATTCGTCAGGGTGTGCTGCTGAAAGAATCCTTTGAGGAAAACAGAACGGCGGTCCTGAATGCACAAACAGTACTGCTCATGCAGGGTTATGTAAATGTGCTGGCGACCAAGTCATTGCTTGAAGCTGCGGACCAGCAGGTTGCATCTTCACAGCAGCAGGTGGACCGTGTTGAAAAACAGGTGAATGCCGGCGTCGCAGCCTCCAATCTGTTGTTCGAGATCAAGGCGCAGCTTGCCAACGACCGTTTTGATCAGGTTACGGCACTGAACAATTACCGTACGGCGCGGCTCGCCTTGTTTCAGCGGATCAACATTGCGCCCGACGACAATGTGGAATTTGAATCGCTTGCCCCGAAAGATACTACGCAGCACTCCGACAATGCAGTTGCCATTTTTGAAGATGCGCAAAAAACGTTTCCCGAACTGCGCAGCGCCGAACTGTACCGCCAGAGCTTTGTATATCAGGTAAAATCCATAAAAGCCGAAAATTATCCTTCCATATTCATGGGCACCAATATCCGGGCTTTTTACGCTTCCACCAACACGAACCTGGATTACTTCAAGCAACTGAACGCAACCCGAAACGGATCTTTAAGCCTGAGCCTCAACATTCCGATTATGGGCCGCTGGGTTACGCGCCCGAGAATCGAACTTGCGAAAGTACAGGAACGGCAGGCGCAGAACACACTCGATGTGACCAACCAGCAATTGCGGCAGGCCATAGAACTGGCCGTACTGAACCTGAACGCAATGGCCGACAAATACGCCGCGGCGCAGGGACAGGTGGAATCGCTTACTGCCAGCTTTGCAGTTGTGGAAAGCAAGCTGAACGCCGGAGTCGCAAACATTTTTGAGTACTCACTTGCCAAAGCCAATCTGGCCAAAGCACAGGCAAATGCCATTCAGGCAAAATACGGTTTTCTGATGCAGCAGAGGTTGTTACAATATTATCGTCAGGGAAACTGGGAAGGCGTTTTCTGACCTTGAAAAATACAGCATTATAAATGCCGGGAAACCGCCGGCCAATGTTTTGCACAGACAGTTAGGTTAAATTTGGTATCGGTAATTTTTAGAGGCAGCTTATTGGCTGCCTCTTTTATTATATTTTTTGTTAAATAAAGCTAAATAATAATACAGTTACTTAAACATCTGTATCTTGCTTGTATCAACTAAAACAACGGTCATGAAAAAACTTCTTCTAATTGGCCTGCTCGGCATATTTTGCCTTGCAGGTGAAACAATGGCGCAAATTCCCGCGGGAACGCGGTATCGTGCCGCCACGCTGAGCTTTCAGGGCTCTCATCAAAAAGGCAAAAATGCTTTTTCTGACAGCAGAAACAGTTCTGTATCTTTCAGTCCTTCTGTTCAGTTTGGCAGGTTTACCGGCAACAATAAAATGCTGGGTCTTGGCCTGGGTGCAAATTTCGATTTTTTAAAAGGAACAGACACGGCTCCAAACGAGGATATGAACCGCCGTTACATCAATGCGGCATACACTTTATCGCCTTTTATCCGGCATTACAAAACATTAAATGAAAAATGGTATGCCTTCCTGAATACTTCGGTTTATGGTTCTTATCTGAGGTCAGCACTGCTGAGTAACGATATAATGGAAAAGTATACTAAAAACGGTTACGCTGCCGGGCTAAGCGTTGTGCCCGGCATTGCTTATCGTCTCAAATCAAGGTTTGCGCTGGAAGCGGATGTGAACTTACTGTCACTGGGAATCGGGTACAGACATATGAACGACACTAACTCCATCACTTTTAATTCAGCTGTAACAACCGGACTGACAAGCTATTTTTCTTTAAGGGCATCGTGGTATATTCAAAAAGCAAACTAACTCAGCTATGAAAAAGATCTTCATTTTTACCCTTATGCTGCTGTTCTGTACAGCCGGCTACATACATGCGCAGTTTGCAGGAAAAAAATTTATTTCCGGTGCAGCCAGCATTGATTTTTTCAACCACAATCCCGATCTGACAGCTTCCACAAACGGATATAATTATAACATCAGTATTCAGGCCGGAAAATTCAAATCCGAAACAAGAGCCAGCGGCTGGAACCTCAGCCATTCTTTAACCGGCGGAAAAACAGTTTTCAACAATAATGAAAACGTGGAAACTTATAAAGGCATCAACAGTCTGGGTTTTAGCATTGGCCGCTTCTGGCAATATTACAAGCATTTCAACAACAAACTGGGTGTATTTGCAGGACCGAACATAGACCTTGGCTATACTTTTGCAAAAGGCCCGAGTTCAGAATATAACCTTCCCAACACCCAAGGCCACACGATTGCGCTTACGGCCGGGCTTAGTGCCGGAATGTATTATCAACTGTCGGAAAAATGGTGGATAACGGCTTCGCTTGCATTTTCAAACCCGGTTTTCGTATCCTATTCGGCTTTTGAATCAACACAGCAGGGAACGGATGAAACGATCCTGACAAATACTTTCAATTACAAATTTGCACCCGCTATCAATTTTCCTGCGGTAGGACTTGGTTTCCGGTATTTCCTGAAAGAGTAAAAACTTGGGTGTTTCTTCAATTTTTCGGCCCGGGATCATTAAAAAGTGGACATATATGCCTTATTTGCTATATCCATTTTATGAATAATGAAAAAATACCTTTTGATTTTTGCCTTACTCTGGCTAAATGCTTGTCATAAACCCAGTTACACAAATCTGAGTACGCCGTGGGAACCGGATTACAAGGTTGACAGGTCAGAGAATGCGATCAGGGAATTTGAAAATCAGGATATGCAGCAGATGCCGGCGGCCGGCGGAATTGTCCTGACCGGAAGTTCGTCTTTTACAAAATGGAAATCTGCCGGCAAAGATCTGGCGCCGTTACCAATTATCAACCGTGGTTTTGGGGGTTCCACTTTTCCGGAAGTCATTTATTATGCCGATCGTACGATCACGAAATATAAGCCGAAAACCGTGGTAATTTACTGCGAAAACGATATGTTTGGCTCGAAAGCAAAAACGCCGGAACAAGTCCGGGATGCTTATGTCACGCTTGTTAAACTGATCCGCGATAAATTGCCGGACGTCCAGCTTTACGGCGTTTCACTGAAACCTTCCCCTTCCAGATGGGCAAAGCGGGATGATGTCATCAAGGCAAACAAGCTTATTCAGGATTATATAAAAAAGGACCGTAGGCACGGATATATCGACGTATGGCCTGTTATGCTGAAAGACGGAAGGCCGGACCCGGCTATTTTCGTAAGCGACAGCTTGCATATGAACGACGAAGGTTACCGGCGCTGGACCAAAGTCCTGAAACCGGTTCTTGAAAAAACAGCCTGAAAATCCAGGGCTGACGGTGAATTCAGAAAGTTAAAGAAGTAAGGGTATTCGTTTTAACGTAAGTCACATAAGAACGGAAACATTCTCCGGGTTTGAAGTGGCATAGCATTTAAATTAATGAAATTAACAGCGGTTTTTGACATTGGCAGGACCAATAAAAAGTACGTACTTTTTGATGAAAAGTATCAGATTGTAGAAGAATTCTCCGAGTCGCTGCTCGAAACGACCGATGAAGACGGTTTCCCGACGGAGGACATAGAACTTCTGACCAACTGGGTAAAAAGTCGCTGGACCGATCTGCTGAATAATCCAGAGTATGACATCAAAGCAGTGAATGTGGCTGCCTACGGAGCGAGCCTTGTACACCTGGATGCTTCGCACAAACCGCTTACACCGCTTTACTCTTACCTGAAGCCATTCCCGGAAGCTCTGCTGAACCAGTTTTACAGTACATACGGCGATCCGACCCGAATATCATTGCAGACCGGCTCGCCCGCCATGGGCATGCTGAATTCGGGCATGCAGCTTTACTGGCTTAAATACACGCAGCCGGAAATTTACAAGCAGATCGCCATGACGCTGCATTTGCCGCAATACATTCTTTATCTGCTGACCGGAAGAAAAGTAAGCGACTACACTTCACTGGGCTGCCATACGGCATTATGGAGTTTTGAAATGTGGGATTATCACGAATGGGTAAAAGCAGAAGGCATTCACAAGAAACTGGCGCCCGTTCTGGCTTCCTCATCATTTATTTACCGCAACGGAGACAAAGGAATCCAGTCAGGATTTGGTCTGCACGACAGCTCTGCTGCGTTGATACCATACCGTATGGCTGTTAAAAAGCCGTTTGTGCTGCTTTCAACCGGAACCTGGTGTATCAATTTCAATTCCTTTACTTCCAAGCCTTTAACTTCTTACCAGCTCGAACGGGATTGCATGAATTACCTTACGCCCGAAGGCAGCGGCGTTACGGCATCGCGGCTTTTCCTTGGAAGGGAGCACGATTATCAGGTAACTCGCATTGCAGAGTATTTCCGTGTCGCACCGGATTTTTATAAAAGTGTTAAGTTTGACGATGAAATTCTGAAAGCGGATACGCCCAAGTTTTATCCTGCCTGCATGACAGGCAACGGGCCGTTCCCGGAACCAAGCCCGATGGAATGGCAGGTAAGTGCTTTTGCTTCCGCAGATGCTGCATACCATCATTTATTAAAAGGACTGACGGATATGCTTTCTGTTTCACTGGAACTTGTCGGCGTAAATGACGTACAAGCTATTTACATTGACGGCGGATTTGCCAGAAATGAAATATTCACAAGACTGATTGCACGCAATTTCCCGAACCATACCGTACATGCCACAGACCTTCCGTATGCGACTTCGCTTGGTGCTGCGCTGCATGTTACGCGTCCGCAGAACTTTGAGTTTTTAAATGACAACAGGGAAATCAAGGCATAACCGTTAACTGATCCTGCTCCAGTTCGTTTCCTCTTTACGCAGATTTGCCAGATGAAGGCGTATAGGCTGGTTAATTGACTGGAGCAGCTCGGGATCTGATTCAAGAATGGCTTCTGCCGAAAGCCTGGCTTCTTTCAGAATCTGTCCGTCCTTCGCAAGATTGGCAACCAGCAGATCCACAAGGCCGCTCTGCTGCGTTCCTGAAAGATCACCCGGGCCTCTGAGCTGAAGATCCACTTCCGCGATTTCAAAACCGTCGTTGGTACGGCACATCGTTTCAATCCGCAATTTGGTGTCTTTGCTTATCTTGTAATCCGTAATCAGGATACAGTAAGATTGCTCCGCGCCGCGCCCTACCCTTCCGCGCAACTGGTGAAGCTGCGACAAACCGAATCTTTCCGCATTTTCGATGACCATTACAGATGCATTGGGAACGTTTACGCCTACTTCAATAACCGTAGTTGCGACCATAATTTTTGTTTCCTGACTAACAAAACGCGCCATTTCGTAATCTTTATCCTTTGACTTCATCTTGCCGTGCAGAATACTCAGCGGAACATCCGGAAAAGACCTTGAAACGCTTTCATACCCATCCATCAAATCCTTAAGGTCCATCTTTTCAGATTCTTCGATCAGCGGATAAACCATGTAAATCTGTCTTCCTTTGGCAATTTCATCTTTCAGGAACCCGAAAACAGAGGCGCGGTGTGCGTCATATCGATGCACCGTTTTGATTGGCTTTCGTCCTGCCGGCAACTCATCAATGGCTGAAATATCCAGATCCCCGTAAAGCGTCATCGCAAGTGTTCTCGGAATAGGCGTTGCGGTCATCACAAGCATGTGCGGGTTGATACGCGGGTTTTTAGCCCATAATTTTGCCCGTTGCGCGACGCCGAAGCGGTGTTGTTCATCAATAATGCACAGCCCCAGATTTTTAAACTGCACGATGTCTTCGATCAGCGCATGCGTTCCGACCAAAACCTGCATGGAACCGTCCAGCAGCTGCTGATGAATTACTTCTCTATCTTTTTTCTTCGTTGATCCCGTCAGTTTTCCGAGATTGATCCCGAGCAAATCCGCAAATTTTTTCAGGCCCATGTAATGCTGATCGGTAAGAATTTCGGTTGGTGCCATCAGACATGCCTGCGCATCGTTGGACAGTGCAAAGAGCATCGTGATGAAAGCCACAATCGTTTTTCCCGAGCCTACATCGCCCTGCAAAAGTCTGTTCATCTGCTTGCCGGTTTTCAGGTCTTCATGAATTTCCTGCAAAACCCTGATCTGTGCATTCGTTAGACTGAATGGCAGATGATTGGCATAAAATTCCCTGACCAGATCATTCTTACTGAAAACAAGGCCCGGGTATTCGGTTTTGTGCAGCAGCTTGTTTTTGATCAGCCGGAACTGATTGTAAAAAAGCTCTTCAAATTTCAGCCTTCTCTGCGCCTGAACAAGCCATTGCTGACTTTGCGGCAAATGATAATTCCAGAGCGCGTCTGCTTTTGAGACCAAACGATATTTCTGGACAAGGTTTTCAGGAAGTGTTTCACGAATGTGCTGATGGGCAATTTCAAGCAGATTCCGGATTATCCGGCTGAGCGTACGGCTATCCAGAAAGCGTTTGCGCAGCTTTTCAGTTAGTGGATAAACCGGCTGCCAGAAACCACCGTTTTCATTTTCCGGCGTCATCAGGTCAATGTCGGGGTGCGTCATGCTCCACCTTCCGCCGAAAGCAACGGGCTTGCCGTAAACAATGTATTCCGAGTTGGGCCGCAGGCTTTTTTCATACCATCCGATACTCTGGAACCAGACCAGTTCCATGATGCCCGTTCCATCCGTAAAATAAGCTACCAGCCGTTTTTTTCCGCCTTCGCCTACGGTTGTCATTTCGCGCAGCCTTCCTTTGATCTGCGCTGCGGGAAGCTGCTCGCTCAATTCACTGATTTTGTGAAAAACAGTGCGGTCCTCATGCCGGAACGGATAATGCTGAATAAGGTCTCCGTATGTAAAGATATTCAGTTCCTGATTCAGCAAAGCCGCTTTTTGCGGGCCAACGCCTTTCAGGAATTCGATTTTGGTATCGAAAAAACGGGTACGTACCGGTGGATTGTTTTCAGAAATCATTATTCAAATATACAATCTAAAATCACTTATCAGGAATGAAAGCGAAAAGGCTTGCTTCACAACTTTTCAATAGCGTAATTCGTTACTGCAAAAATCCAGTTTCATCAAAACCAGTTTATTATTCATTATTTTATGAAAACAACATTTTTAACGCTGTTCCTTACATTCATTGCATTTACATGGGCATCTGCACAAAAAAGCCCCAGAGTAACTGCAAAAGGTGAAAACGTAACCATTGCCTATGGCCAGCCATCCAAAAGAGGACGTGTGCTTTTTGGTAACGCAGGAAGCGGAAGCCTTGAACCTTATGGAAAAGTATGGCGGATCGGTGCCGACAGCGCTACGGCAATCACGTTCAAGAAAGACGGAATGTTTGGCGGCAAGGCAGTTAAAGCAGGAACTTACACATTCTTTGCAATTCCAACCGAAAAAGACTGGACCATTATCCTGAACAGCGAAGGAAACCAATGGGGTGCTTACAAATATGAAGAAATCAAAGGAAAAGATGTGCTGAAAGTAACGGTTCCAAACAAGACTTATCCGTCTTCACAGGAGAAACTGACTTTTACAGTTAAGAACAATTCTCTTGATTTTCAATGGGATAAATCAGGTTTTTCGGTTCCCTTGAAATTTTAAGTTTTATAATTACGAAGCAAAAAATGCCTGTGCTGTAAAGTGCAGGCATTTTTGTTTTGCAGAGAAAATTACAAGAACAGCCTTTTTCCAGTCAAAGCAAGATTGTATTAGCTGTAAGCAAACGGCAATTTAAATGCAGTGTAAAAAATCAAGAAAAGTCAACCTCTTCTTACATCTTACAAAATACATCTCACCAAAATCACTTTTCCGCTTTCATTAAAATCATGGCATCACGGTTTCTCAGCCAGACGGCCTGATCGCGCTGGTTATTGGCCTGCATCGTCAGAGCGGAGGAAACTATTCCTGTTCCCAGCGATACCCAAAAGAATGTACGCAGATTGTCCCTGTTGCCTGAGACAAGCGAAACAATTGATCCGGCAGAACCAGCCAGTGAAACTAACAAAGCAATATTTCTTGTCCGTTTTGATTTCAGGTATAATTCCAGCCCGCCTGGGGAAATCATGAATTCGCTGCGCAGGGCTTTTCCGCCGGAATAAATGACATTGTTTTTTACAAAGCTGTTGCCGCCTCTCAGGTAAATCGTTTCCTTATCGTACCATTTCCGGGTAAGCTGCAAAGTGCTGTCAGCAGAAAGCTGAGCTCTGCTTTCGAAGGTTGTCAGCAACACAAAAGCACCCGTTATGCATGCAAGCCTGCGACTATGCCTACTGCTGAACAGCAGTTGGAAGTAGCGTGCTGTAAAACAGCGAATCCTATGTAATTGTTGAAGATAATCCTGTTCTGGATGCATGGCAGCTTAAAAGTGTTTCACCCGAAGGCGCATGAATGTTGAGAATTTGATAACCGGATCAGAAAAACAGCAGTACTTTCGGGATAAAAATAATTCCGCCTACAATGACAGCCGAAATGGCAAGAATAAGCACTGCGGCAGCGGCTGTATCTTTTACTACTTTAATTCCGGGATGATATTCAGGTGAAACGACGTCTGCCAGTTTTTCAACGGCTGTATTAACCGCCTCCGCAGACCATACAAGCCCGATCTGGATAACCAGCAATGACCATTCGGCAGCTGAAATATCAAAGTAAACACCTGCAATAACGACGAATATACAGGCAAGCAAATGGATGCGGGCGTTGTTTTCGTATCGGAATAAATTATAAATACCTACGCCGGCATATCGAAAGCTACGCACAGCTTTAAGAATATTTATGGGTCCCTTCATGCTTTTTGAGTTCGGCGAAAATATGGAACGCAAAGTACAACAACATCATTACGAACGAAAACGTAAAAGTATGTTTTATTGCAAACGGGTCCAGCACACGGCTTGTTATTCCTTGTAAAAGTGCTATCGGCTGCGTCACAATATCCCAGCTGTTCCATCTGCCATACCGGCCCAGGTATACGCCAAAACCGCCGAGAAGCATAGAAATCATCACCACAAGCCAGGCAACTGCATGATTCCAGCGATGTGCAAAAATGCGGTGTACAATCCGGATGCTGTAAAGACCGGCCAGAAAGCCTGCAACTGAAAAATTGAAAAGCATCAGTGCATCATACCAGATCATATTTTGCGGAACGCTGCGAACGTATTTCAGATCCGTTATGATGTAAGGTGCATTGGGAAAGAACAGAAGCCAGATCAGGAAACAAACGATCAGCAGCCATAGCGGAAGCCTGCGCCTGATTTCATATGACCAGACCATTTGAATAAACAGCAATGGCACCCAGGCAAGAAACAGGTTCCAGACAAGAAATATAAAATCCCAGTCGTAGCTGTAAATACGAAAGGCAAGCAGCGCTACGGCAGAAAACGAAACAATGGAAAGCAGGGCAATATTCAGATTTCTCTGAAGAAAACAAAACTGTTTTTCATACATAAATATAGCGTGTGTAAAGAACTGTGAAGCAATTCAAGAGTAGCTGAAAACCTGACCAAAAAGACTTTCAAAAATGATCGTTGAAGATCATTCTACTTCTTTTCAGAAAAAGCCTTCATCATGGCCCATTCCCTTCCGGCAGATTTGGCCTGAAAACTTTCCAGACATCCGCGGTCCTGAAGCGTAATGTAGCAGGTTTTTCCATTGCGTCCGCCAAAGCAGATATTGGACACTTTCTTGCCAATGGTTTTAATGGTCTGGATTACTTTGCCTTCGGGTGAAAGAACGGCTACTTCACCGACGCCGTGCCGTGCAATGTACAAATTCCCGAGAATGTCGCACCGCATGCCGTCCATACCGCCGTCTTCAAAATGGTAAAGCAGTTTTTTATTGGACAAAGTGCCGTCTTCAGCCAGATCAAAAACCCAGACATTTTTCTGGACGCTTTCATTGACATACAGCTTTTTCTCGTCCGGACTGATGTCAATACCGTTGGTGGTACCCATGTTTTCAGCGGCGATCTTTGTTTTACCATCGGGTGAAACATGCCAGATCTGGCCGGTATTCTCTTTCCAGTTCGGATCGGAACAGAAAATGTGCCCGGAGGCTGTAATGGCAAGATCGTTGGGCTGATTCATTTTCGGTTCATTGGCAAAAACGGTCGTCTCTTTTGTAAGAAGATTCACTTTCAGCACATTGTGCCCTGTAAAATCAGCTACATAAAAGGTGTTTTCATCGCCAAACCGGATTCCGTTCCCGGTGCTTCCTTTGGGAAGCGTAACAAAAAAGCTGGCATTTCCTTTCTTGTTGATCTGGGCGATAGTACCGTCGCGCGCAAAATTGACTGCATATACGTTTCCGTCCTTATCAACTGCAGGCCCTTCGCAATTGCTTGTAAATTCACCTTCGTTGGAAAAGTTCTTGCTTTTGGTCTGTGCAAAGGATGGTTGCGCCAGCAATAACAAAATGGCATAAAAGACGAATGCTATAAGTTTGTTCATAAGACTGAATGAATCATTTATTCTTTAATTTTTCCATTTAATGGCACATCCGACGGGTTTGGTCACCGTAGTCACAACCGGTTTCTGGCTTAAAAGATTGGTTACGGCTTCATCAACGTAAAATTTTGTAACACCGCCCGGATCCTGCGGATTGTCATCAATCATACCGATATATCGAACCAGGAATCTGGCGCCGTTTTTCTGAAGTATATAAACCTGCGGCATACGGATGGCTCCAAACGCCCTGGCTGTCTGCTGAAGATTATCGACCAGATATGGAAACCGGTAACTTTTGGCAGCAGACCTTTCCTTCATTTTTTCAGCTGTATCGTCCTGATGCGTCCCCGGATCGCTTGGATTGATGGCAATTACCGGAAATCCCTGAGACGCAAATTTATCATTCAGCGCAATAATCCGGTCTTCATAAGCCTTTGCAAACGGACAGTGATTGCTTGTAAAAACAACAATAACGCCTTTTGAACCCGAAAAATCATTTAAAGAAACATTGCTGCCGTCTGCATTTTTAAGCTGGAAATTAGCCGCGGCATCGCCTATCTGATAACCTGAGGAAACCTGTTTTTCATCATTCAGATAAATAGGATCTGAACCGAAAGCATCCGTTCGGCCTGTCAAACCCGTAAATACAGCAATCAAAATCCACAGACCAATTTTCATTTTATATTTTATTAATCATTTCTATGGTAAGACGTAATTTAATGATAAAAGTAACATTTTTGGAATGTTAAGGTTTGTTAATCCTTTAATTTGACAAATATTCCGTGAACGGCACTTTTTATCCGATGTATAAAGGTAATTGTTTGAACAGCTTTAACTATATCTATACAAATAATTGCACAAATAATCCGGCCGGCATTTTTATTCTCTTTCCGGGCTCCGCTCGCGGTACCAAATAAACGGCATAATGCATTGTTATTCTGCATTTATGTGCCTATATTTGCACCTCATTTTGAAATTCAGTATATCATAATCAATTAACATGTACGCAATTGTAGAAATCGCAGGTCAGCAATTTAAGGTTGAAAAGGGTCTCGCTATCTTCACGCACAGGCTTGAAGGTGACGTGAACGCTGCCCTTGTGTTTGATAAAGTCCTTCTCGTTGATAACGGAGGCACAGTACAGGTAGGTTTGCCAACAGTAGCCGGCGCTTCTGTAAAAGCAACTGTACTTGAACATCTTAAAGGTGAAAAAGTAATCGTCTTCAAAAAGAAAAGACGTAAAGGTTACAGAGTTAAAAATGGTCACCGTCAGTACCTGACAAAGATCAGCATTGACGAAATCGTAGCCTGAGTTGTTCCACATCCCGGAAATCAAGTATCTGTTTAAATCAAGAAATTACAACAATCAGTTTAAGATATCATGGCACATAAGAAAGGTGTAGGTAGCTCGAGAAACGGACGTGAGTCGGAAAGCAAGCGTCTTGGAGTAAAATTATTCGGTGGCCAGCTTGCCAAAGCAGGCAATATCCTTGTCCGTCAGCGCGGAACAAAACACAACCCTGGCAAAAATGTAGGCATCGGCCGCGACCATACGCTGTTTGCACTGGTGGAAGGCAATGTAGTTTTCCGCAAAACGCGCGAAAACAAGTCTTACGTTCACATTGAGCCCATCGCAGCAGCTGAGCCTGTAACAGCAGAAGCTTAGGAAATGAAATACAGCATTTTATCATGCTAAACCTTGAAAGCCCGTCAGAGAAATAGCTGACGGGCTTTTTTATTGCAGTGCATTTCCGGATTTGAAAACCAAATCTTCATTTTACTTGTTCATTGCAGTAGAGAATTATTTACCCCATCATTTTATAAAAAAGAAATGCTTACACGACCGGTTTTTGTATATACGGAATTAAGCCCCAATCCGAATTCAATGAAATTTGTATTGAATTTCGAACTGGTTCCCGACGGACTTTCATTTGATTACCCTTCGCGTGAAGCCGCTCTGGAAGAAGGCAGTGCTTCGCCGCTTGCTTATGACCTGTTTCAGTTTCCGCATGTTAAAAGGGTTTTCATAGCCAGTAACTTCATTACGCTGACCAAAGATGAAGCCATTGCGTGGGAAGATGTGCTGAGAGATACAAAGCAGTTCATAAAGATTTATTTTGAAGAAAACCACCCTGTTTTCGAACAGCGCACCATTGATAAGAATACGGTTATTGTAGATTCAAGGGATTCCGACACAGTTCAGAAAATAAAGGCGGCGCTGGACCAATACGTACGCCCGGCGGTGGAATCCGACGGCGGCGCGATTAACTTTCATTCGTTCAATGAAGATTCCGGCGTTGTAAAAGTATTGCTTCAGGGTTCGTGCAGCGGTTGCCCGTCTTCCACGCTGACATTGAAAGCCGGAATTGAAAATCTGCTTACGCGTATGGTTCCGGATGTAAAACAGGTTGTGGCAGAAGGAGTTTAAAGATTAAATTGTATTGTTGCCAAAAACCCTGTCTGAAAGGCAGGGTTTCTTTTTTTAAAGTGATTTATTAGTTTCGGAACATGAAGCAAAATCTGCGGAAATTCATTGACCATACCGAAAGTCTGCAATCTGAAGGAAACCGTTATTTTCCGGAAGGTATTTTTCCTGCATACCGCGTTAATCCGGTTATTGGTTATAACAGGCCGGATACGACCATATTTTTTTCAGCCATTATCTGCTATACGCTGCAATCAGTCCGGAATCAGGCGGACGCTGAACTTCAAAACCAGATTGACAGAATTTGCGGCAAGGTTATTAAAAACTATCCTGCATTTCAGAACAAAGACGGCTTGAAAACCTATAATTTCTGGAAAACAAAACCTTCGATGCATTTTCCGAATGGCCATATATTCCGTCATTTTGACCATTTCCGCATTCCTGACGATATTGATGATACAGCATTCATTTACCTGACCTCCAAAGCATCAACGGATGAAATGCTTTGGCTCAAACAGAAACTGCCGCTGCATGCCAGCGGAAACGGACGGCGCATCCGGAACACGTATCCGGAATACAGCGCGTTGCAGGCTTACTCCACATGGTTTGGCAAGAATATGTATATTGAATTTGACGTCTGCGTGCTGAGCAATCTGATGCTGCTGATTTTCCGGCATAACCTGCCTTTGAACCGGCACGATCACGACAGCCTTGCTTACATCCGTTCGGTCATTGAAACAGACCGTTACCGGACTGCACCTTTCCGCTGTGCACATCAATATCCGAGAACGCCGCTGATTATTTATCATGTATCACGGCTGATTGCAGCTTTCGATCCGCCGGCTCTTCAAAGTATTAAAAGGAAACTGACTGAAGACACGATTCAGCTTGCTGCAAAAACCGACAATCCGATGGACCGAGTGATTCTTTCCACTTCCCTGATGCGGCTCGGCGTGGAAACAGAAAGAATTCCCGTTGAAGATTATACGGTTCATGACTTCAAAGGTTTTTACTTCTTCATTGCCGGATTGCTGACAGCGTATGAAAATCCTTTGCTTTACAGGATTTCCGTCAGCCCGCTTTTTCACATGCACTGGGTTTGCGAGGCGCATTGCTGGACTTTGCTGGCGGAGTACGAAATGGTCTGGAATAATTTTCTTGTTGAAAAGTCTTACTTAAAAAACATTCAATAAAGACACCCGCTGATGTCCGACTCCACCATTTCCCTTCGCGTAAGACAAATCATTCCGGAAAGTGAAGATACCAAGACGTTTTTGTTTGAAAGAACCGACGGAAAGCCGTTTACGTACAAAGCAGGCCAGTTTCTTACGTTTCTCATTCCGCAGCACGGCCATGAAGTACGGCGTTCCTATTCCATGAGTTCTGCGCCGGATGCGGATGCCTTTCCGGCCATTACCGTCAAGCGGGTTCCCAATGGTGAAATTTCGCGTTTCTGGGTACATTCCGTTCAGGTCGGAGATGTATTTACAGCCTTGCCTGCAGCAGGCCGTTTTGTGCTTGAAAAAACGGATGAGACACCGCATGACATTATGCTGCTCGGTGCCGGAAGCGGCATAACGCCTCTTTTCTCTATTATGAAACAGGCGCTGACCGATGAGAGCAAAAGCCGGATCACATTGATTTACGCCAGCAGAAACACGAAAAGCACGCTGTTTCAGGAACGTATCGAGCAGTTGCAGCAACAGTTTCCGGAACGGCTGAAAGTCATACAAATCCACAGCCAGCCCTCAGACGACTGGACGGGTATTCGCGGCAGGATCAATAACACGCGGCTGGAACAGCTTGTGAGCAAGTCACTCGCTTTTTCGCCTGAACTCGCGCGTTTTTTTATCTGCGGACCTTACGAACTGATGCGTTCCATAGAAATTACGCTGCATTTTATGGGTTTCACTTCATCACAAATCCGGAAAGAAAGTTTTGTAATTCCTGCCGTTCCGAAACCTGAAACGGTTTCTTTTCCGCATACCATTGATTTACATTTCAGGAACAGAGAGTACAGGTTGCTTGTACCGGCCCATACGACCATTCTGGATGCCGCACTTTCTGCGGGAATCCATCTGCCTTACAGCTGCAAAGGCGGCCGCTGTTCTGCCTGTGCAGCAATATGCACAAACGGCGCAGTAAGAATGAGCGTAAATGAAGTTTTAACAGACCGCGACCTCAAAGAAGGCTGGATCCTGACCTGCTCCGCTTATGTAGACAGTGACGATGTAAAAGTTGAATTTCCTTCCGGCCGTAATTAACAAAAGCGTACGCTTTTTACGGCATACGCTTTATTCAGGATTTAGGATTAGCAGGAATTCAGAAACGGTTAAGGATAGGAATAAGGTCAGATAGATTAAATGCTGAAATATTAGGAATGCAATAGTGGCTCGGTCAGGAATAATATTCTATTTATATTACTGATTACAAAATTAATTGTTAAATCCGTTATTCCAAGTATAATTCAAAAAAGTGTTCGAGCACACACGCGATTTTATCAATCGTGTTCGTACACGTTCAGTTTACCGTATACTTGCAGTACAATTTGCAGACCTTTGTTTCAAGCGTTGCAAGCATACATTTATTATAAAATAAATATGAAAAATCTTGTTATTTGCTTCTAAGTAACCATCTATATTTTTTCCGAATACATACCGATAGTGAAAAAGAAGATCATAAGGATAAAAGACATTGCAGAAAAGGCACAAACCTCGAAAGGAACTGTTGACCGGGTACTGCATAACCGCGGAAGAGTGGCCGACGATGTTCGCAAGCGTATTCTGGAAATTATAAAGGAACTGAATTACGAGCCGAACTTTATTGCGCAGTCGCTGAAATCGCAGCGTACATTCAACTTAGCCGCACTTGTTCCCGATCCGCATTTGGATTCCTACTGGGAAGCACCGGAAACGGGAATGGAAAAGGCAGAAAAGGAACTGCGTCAGTACGGCGTTTCCATCAGCCGGTATATCTTCAACCCGCATGAAGAACAGTCTTTTATTGCAAAAGCGCAGGAAGTAACCAGGGAGCATCCGGACGGCCTGCTGATTGCGCCGGTGTTTTACAAGGAAGCGTTGCCGTTTTTCAAGGAATGGGCTGCGCTGAACATTCCTTATGTGCTGTTCAACACACAGATTGAACTTGTAAACCCGCTGTGCTATATCGGGCAGGATTCATACAGAAGCGGTTGTCTGGCTGCCAAAATACTTTGCTTCGGTCTTCAGTCGCCGGGAAGTATTCTGGTGGCGCATGTTAACGAGGATATTTCCAATTCCGCGCATCTGATCACCAAGGAAAAAGGTTTCCGGGATTATTTCAACGCCTTGCCGGAAGAAAGCAGCTTCAAAGTAATCAGCAAGGAAATCAATTATGCCGAAAATGAATCCATTGACCTGCAACTGGAAATCATCCTGAAAGACGAACCCGGCCTGAAAGCGATCTATGTTACTAATTCCAAAGCCTTTGAAGTTGCCTCTTACTTGGAACGAAATCAGCTCAAGCACATCAAACTGGTCGGATATGACCTTTTAAAACCGAACCTGAATTATTTAAACAAGGAAATTATCAACTTCCTGATCAATCAGAATCCGCTTGGACAAGGTTACTGGGGAATTCACCAGCTTGCCAATCATCTTGTTTTTAAAAAAGAAATCCAGCCGATCAAGTTTTTGCCGCTGGATATCATTACAAAGGAAAACCTGGATTATTACCTCGATCCGCAATGAATGCCGAAAGACAGCAAATAATCTGAAAAGCCGAACTTCTATTCAGTAGCCTTTATTATAAATCGCCAAACTGATTATACATTTCTTTCAGCTTCGGCTCCGTTTCCTTGGAGCGGATGTCTTTACGCAAAGCAGAAACGCCCTGAATGTCCGTCAGCAACCCGAGTGCCTGAAAAGCGCCGAATCTAACAAAATACGAAGGATTGTCACGCGCCAGTCCTTCCAGCACGGGAATGCTTTTTCTTTGAATATCCTGTTTTGACTTAATGAGGTACTTTCCGAAAACCTGCAGAAAATTATACTTCTCGGTTGGTTTCATCAGCTTCATCTTTTCCAGAAACCATTCAAATCTTTCAGGCTGCGCGAGTCCGGCATAATAATTGGCAACGGAAGTGACAATCGCGTCATTCGGAGAATTTTCGAACTGAGCCGCAATGCTGCTTGCATCATCCGGCTGACCCATCAGGTATTTTTCCATTGCTACCGAAACAACCTGATAAGAGCTGTCGCTCAAAGCTTCCCGGAAAATGGAATCGTTGTTGTTGTCGCCAAAAGATGCGAGCGTAATAATGGCCTCCGTACGGACCTGCGGATGCGGATCAAGCCTGGCGCGATCCTGGATTACTTTTTCAATGTCTACAAACCCGGTGCCGTCATACTCGGCAAAATTACTGATGGCCATTTGGCGCAATTTCCAGAACGGATCGTTCATTGCCTTTACCAGAATATTCTTGACTGTGGAATCGGCCATTCCGCCTTCCAGTGAAGTAAGCGCCTCATATTTGTGCAGAAACCGGTCGGCGTTCAGGTATTGAAACTGCATTTCCTTGCGTGATTTTTCGTGCTCGATTACGCCGAGCAACTGTGCATCCGCATCAAAAATAACAAGGTCGGGTTTTTTGGCAGCCGGAAATTCCAGTGTCTGCGAGGCTTTGTCCAGCATAACGTCGTACCGGCTTTTCTTGCCGCTCACCCATACATCTACTTTCAGCGGCAAGCGGTAAACCGTTGCAGCAAGCGTATCCTGTGCCTGTTTTACTTTCAAAAGAACCTTTCCTCCGCCCGCAATTGCATATTCCTGCTGTATTTTCAAAACGGGATGCCCCGGCTTGTGGAACCACTGATCAAAAAACCAGTTCATATCCTGCCCTGTTACTTTTTCAAATGACATTCTCAGATCATCAATTTCCGCTGTTCCGAATGCATGTGTTTTCAGGTAATTCTGAAGTGATGCAAAAAAAGCGTCATCACCTACGTAAGTTCGCAGCATATGCAGTATCCGGCCGCCTTTTGCATAGGAATGGCTGTCAAACATATTTTCCCGGTCCTTGTAAAAATAGCGGATCATCGGGACCTGCTTGGTTTCTGCCTCGGCAAGGTATGCACGCATTTCCTGAAGATTCTGCCAGTCCGCCTCGTATCGGCCGTTATTGTATTCGCTCCACAGGAATTCGGAATAATTGGCGAATGATTCATTCAGCGGAAGCTGGCCCCACTCCTCGCAGGTAACGTAATCGCCAAACCAGTGATGCGCCAGTTCATGCGCAATGACCGCATCCGAATTGCCGTCGATAAGCGAGCGCGTATCGTTTTGCACGCCTTCTTCATGTACCGTGGCCGTCGTATTTTCCATCGCACCGGCCACAAAATCCCTTACTGCAATCTGTGCGTACTTTTCCCACGGGAAATCCATTCCGAACACGTTGGAGAAAAAACCGATCATTTCAGGCGTACGTCCGAAAATCGCATGTGCATCCGCTCCGTATTTCGGCTCTACATAATAGCTGAGTTCCAAACCGTTCGGCATCATGTCTTTGGCAACGGCAAAATCTCCGACTGCAAGCATCGCAAGATACGGCGCATGCGGAAGCGATTGTTTCCAGTGATCGGTACGCATGCCTTTTTTCTTTTCTTCCTGCGAAATCAGCAGTCCGTTAGACAAGGTTTTGTAAGTACTGTCAACAGTAATGTAAAAATCATGCGTAAATTTCTGATTGGGTGCATCAATGGTCGGAAACCAGCAGGAACTTCCTTCGGTTTCGCCCTGCGTCCATATCTGCCGCGGCTTTCCTTCGTCCATTCCGTCGGCATTGATAAAATAAAGTCCTTTGTCCGAAACGCTGTCGTCTGTTTTTCCTCTCGGAACATCATTCGGCCTGGCTACGTAATCGATCTTGATAAAAAGGGTATCTTTCCGCGTATAGTTTTTACCGAGCTTAACAATCAGTTTACGCTTGTCATACGTGTATTCCAGCTTTTTCTTCACCTTGCCCGCTATTTCCCCGGCGGCAATGTCTCCGTAATTCGCAAGCGTGTCCAGCAAGCTTATTTCCTTGATATCAAATCCTTTGGCATCCAGTTCCAGCGTATTCTGCGGATAGAAATGCGATTTGAACATCAGCACCGCAGATGCCGGAACCTGCTGTTTTACCCAGTCGAACTGAATATCCAGGCGCGTGTAAAGTATATCGCTTTTTTTCTGTCTTTCCGGACGGTAAGGTCCTTGCGGCGTAATGGTCCCGGGCGTTCTTCTGAAAAGTGTATCTGCCGTTTCGCGGTGTATTTCGGAACGGGAAACCGACGGTGAAACCAGTAAAATTCCAAAGATTATGCAGATCAGCCCGTTGTGGAAGAACTTTTTATTTTTTCCGGTCATAGCTGCTTTTAAATTGATTGCAGGATAGTAAGTCAAAATATTCAGATGGTATAGTATCATTTTCAAATCCGGAATTCAGGTTAAACGCGTAAGATCTGGCCTGCGTCTGCTGCTCTCCGGGCTGGGATATAAGAAACGATCATAGTAATAATAACGACAATGATACCTGTGTAGAGTATATCCTGCCACATTAATTTGACCGGATACGCATCAATCAGCGAAGTTGTCATGCCCATGGATACAAAACCGTACCGGATCTGAAGAAGGCAAATCACAATTCCTCCGCAAAGCCCGAATATGGCGCCCGATAATGCAACAATGGCTCCTTCCGCCAGAAATATTTTCCGGATAAGCGCCGGCCCGGCTCCGAGCGAATACAGCATGGCCACATCTTTTTTCTTTTCAATCGCAAGCATGCTTAATGAAAAAAATATGTTGATTGCAGCCACCAGAATAATCAGCGACAAGGTTACGCTTACAAAAAGTTTTTCCAGCCGGATGGCGCGGAGCAGATCCGAATTCAGCGAATCCCGGTCTTTTACCACAAATTTCTCACCCAGTTTTTCTCCGATTGCCCTGCTGATCTTGTACTCCGAAAAACCCGGTATTGTCTTTATTTCCAGCGCAGAACGCTGACTGCCGTATTCCATGAGCGTAGAAACAAGCGAAAGCGGCGCAATAACGTAATCGTCGTAGCGCGCCTCGATAAAGAAAATTCCGCCCGGCCGCAAGGTAATGTGGTTAAAAGCTTCGGCAGACGTAACGTTCAGCGTTTTGGTACCCGTACGCGGGTACAGCAGTTCAAGCGGCACAATGACATCTTCAAGCGAAATCGACAATGCGTTTCTGATCCCTTCCGCAATGACAGCATAAGGCGTTCCGTTCGGGCCATACAACTTCAGCGAACCCTGGATAAGTGCCGTATCCAGCTGGCCCTGCTGTTCGAAACCTTCGTCCACGCCTTTCAGCCTCACAATCATTTGCTGGCTTCCGTACCTTGCCAACGCGTTGTCTTCAATAACCTGTGTAACCGATTTTACTCCGTTCACCGATTTTATTGCGGCGATCAATGAATCGGAGACCTGAAATCTTTTTCCTTCACGCGGAGAAATTTTCACGTCGGCATCAAAAGTTTTAAAAATCTTGCGGTTCAGATCTTCCATTCCGTTAAAAACAGACAAAACAACAATCATCGCCATCGTACCCACGGCAACGCCGGCCATGGCAATGCGGGCGATCAGACTTATAAAACTGCGTTTGTTTCTGGAAAAAAAATAGCGAACTGCAATCCTGTATGAAAGATCCATCAAAAGCTGCAGTTGAAATCAATTAGATTCATCTTCACTGTCGGGCTGCGCCGGCGGAATGACGATATCAGAAAAAAGCAAGTCCATTTTAGCTGCATATTCCGCCGTATCGTCCATGTAAAACTGAAGATGTGGAACAATGCGTAACTGATGACGAACTCTTTCCGCAAGTTTCTGACGGATAAAACGGGTATTTTCCTGGATTGTTTCCAGCAGCATCTTTTTGTTTTTATCAGGCAAAAAACTGAGATAAGCTCTCGCTATGCTGAGGTCAGGCGTAACGCGCACGGCGGTTATGGTTACAAAAGATCCGTTTGTCAGGTGCTGCGCATCTTTCTGGATGATTTCACCAAGGTCCTTCTGTATCTGCCTTCCTACTTTTTGTTGTCTTTTAGATTCCATAATTTTCAAATCATTGTCAGCCGGTAAGCTGCCTGAATTAATATCCTGAGCACCCTGCTCTGCAAATTGTCATGCCAACAAAACTGCATCTTCAAAATCCCCCTGCTCCTATATAATAAGTACAAATATCCATACTTATTTTGTTATTGTAGAATACGGAGTTGTAATTTCGTGAAAGTTATTCCCATTAAGATCTATAATCCGCCAACTTCTTGTTAAGCTTTTTTCGCGTTAACGCACGGTATCAGACCATCAGTCTGATTGTATTTTTCCTGCTGCTCCGGCTGCCGTTTTTTCTGGGCGGCGCACCTTTGCTTATACCCGAACTGAGCTGGATGCTGGTCGGCGAACAAATGGGCCGCGGCTTTATGCTTTACCGTGACGTCTGGGATAATGTAAGTCCTTTTTCAGGATTGACTTACTGGCTCATCGACAGCCTTTTCGGGCGGACGCAATGGATTTATCAGCTTGCCGCCATTACCGTTTCCATTGTCCAGATTATCTATTTCAATTACGTAATCCATTCCAGGGAAGTATTTCCGGAACGCAGTTTCATTCCCGGTGCCTTGTACGCGCTTTTCCTGAATATATCATTTGATATGGGTACGCTTTCGCCCATGCTCATGGCCAACACTTTTCTGCTGTTTGCGTTCGGGGCGATTGTCAAGATACTCGTAAGAAGGGAAGTCAGCCCGCAGGTTTTTGAAATGGGCCTGTATGTCGGAATCGCCACGCTGTTTTATCTTCCGGCATCTTTGTTTATGATATGGGCTTTTCTGGCGCTGCTTTTCTATACCGGCTCTACGGTCCGTCATCACTTGCTCGGCATGTTCGGATCTGTTTTTCCGCTGCTGATGGTCGTGCTGTTTTTTTACATGAACAACGGCATGGAAAGCCTGAACAGGAATCTGCTCACTTCCGTTTTTCAGGTGAAACAATATAACCTGAACGATTTCACTTCGCTGATAGCTTCCCTCCTGCTGCCGCTGGGTTTTGGCGTTATGGGCTTTATGCGGATTTTCACCACCATGCGTTTTGTAAGTTACCAAACCCGGATTCAGCAGGTGATGGCCTTATGGTTCATAACGGCTGTTTTTACCATTCCGCTCATGCAGTTTCTGGCGCCCATGCAGTTTGTAATATTTGTACCGCCGGCTGCTTTCTTTGCCACGCATTATTTTCAGAGTTTCAGGAAAAACAGCTTTTCGGACGAGCTTCAGTTTACTTTAATGGGCGGGATCATTCTGCTGATCCAATATCAGGGATTGCGCGGCGTAGTGCCAGGGATAGCCATGGGCAAGCTGGAAAATCTGAGAGCCAGGCCGGCAAACCTGCCCGGCCAGATCCGCAGCAAACGCATTCTGGTGCTCGGGCAGCATACGGGAGAGTACATTAACAATTACACGGCAACGCCTTATCTCAACTGGGAACTGGCGAGCTACGATTTAATGAACCTCGACAATTTTGACAGCGTCATCCATGTTTATGACAACTTCCGCAAAGATCCGCCCGATTATGTCGTTGATAAAGTCAATATAATGCCGAAACTGCTGAACCGTGTTCCGGCACTACAAAAACAGTATGAAGCCAGTCCCTGGAAAGGCATTTACCAGAGAAAAATCTAGCAGGCAATCTTATCTACGCGCGCCTGATGCCTGCCGCCTTCGAATTCCGTACTCAGAAATGCTGCCACGCTTGCCAGCGCAGTTTCCAGCTCAATAAACCTTACGGGAAAACAAATCACATTGGCATCGTTATGCTGGCGTGCCAGCTGCGCCAGCGGCGCATCCCAGACCAGCGCGGCACGGATTCCGGCATGTTTGTTCGCCGTAATGCACACGCCCTGGCCGCTTCCGCACAGCAGAATGCCTTTTTCATATTCCCCGCTTTCCACGGCACTTGCAACCGGATGCGCGAAATCGGCATAGTCGGCGGAATCGGCGCTGTATGTACCAAAATCTTTTACTTCAAAACCGTTTGTAATAAGCCATTGTGTAACAGGCTCTTTATAAGGAAAACCGGCATGATCCGAACCGATAGCAATTTTTCTCATTGTTTTTTTGTTATATGTAACCCGTTTATCTGCAAAATAAAAGGGTTTTTAAATGTATAATTATAAATAAGTAATTGTTAAAATTAGTCGGGAGTATCCGTTTTTACAATTTACACTCTGTTAAAAATGGATCTTCCTGACTGCTTAAAGCGGATTGCCGGCAGCTTTCCGGCAATTGCAAAGCTACAATATATGAATCAACAACTAAATTGAATTTTTAAGTATGGATGAACAAGTAAAAACAGAAAATGCACAGCTCATTGACGTTTCCCTCCTCAATCCGGCAGTTCCGGAAGACGAAAAACGCATCAAGGAAGCATTTGAAGATAGAAACTGGAATGAAATAAAAAGTGCCGATTCCTGGGTTGTGTTCAAGGTAATGGCCGAATTTGTTGAGGGTTTTGATAAACTGGCCAAAATCGGTCCGTGCGTTTCCCTTTTCGGTTCTGCCCGTACGCTGGCCGACAATCCGCACTATAAAACCGCCGAAGAAATTGCGGCAAAACTGGTCAGGCATGGCTACGGTGTCATCACCGGCGGCGGGCCCGGAATCATGGAAGCGGGAAACAAAGGTGCTTTTCAGCAGGGCGGCAAATCCGTCGGTCTGAACATCAAACTGCCTTTTGAACAACACAGCAACATTTACATCGATCCGGACAAAAACATCAACTTTGACTTTTTCTTCGTCAGAAAGGTCATGTTTGTAAAATATTCCCAGGGATTTATTGTCATGCCGGGTGGTTTCGGAACGCTGGATGAGCTTTTTGAGGCATTGACTTTGATACAAACCAAAAAAATCGGCCGCTTCCCGATTGTGCTTGTCGGAAGCAGTTACTGGACCGGATTGCTCGACTGGATCAAAGGAACCATGCTGACGGAAGGAAATATCAATCCCGAAGACCTTAAACTCATCAGCGTTGTGGATACACCCGATGAAGCGGTGAAGGTGATCGATAATTTCTACTCCAAATATCTGCTGAAACCCAATTTTTAAAATCATGGATTCTGATCAGAAAGAAAGATACGGCTCGATCTTTCTGATCATGGTTTCATCCATGACTTTTACTTTCCGCAGATCGTCAGCAGAACGGAACGCACCGTGCTGATTGCGGTAATTAACAATAATTGCGGCAATCTTTCTGTTTTTAAGATAAGTATGGCTGTTCAGTTCTTCGGCAGTCGCCGTATTGATATCAATCTTTTTTACGGCACTCTGCACTTTTGCAAAACGGTTGAGTTCGGACAAAGCCAGCGAATCAAGCCCGAATATTTCCGCATACTGGCTTGCAGAATGGAACCCGCCAAGCCCGTCCCGGAATTTCAGAATCCGCATGGACAATTTGCTGCCGATTCCGCGGAGCCGAACAAGCTGCGCCGTATCGGCTTTGTTAATATCAAATTCTGAAATAGCCGGCTTTCCTGCAAAAACCTTTTTCTCAGTTGCTGCTTTCTCCTTTTCCGCAGGTTTCGCCGGAGTTATACCGGCAGCAGGCGGCAGTACAATGTGCTTTTCCAGTCGTTCGTAAAGGCTGGCCGGAAAATCATAGATCGTAAGCAAATCTTCTTTTTTACGGAATTTACCGCCTTTGCTCCTGAATTTATCCATTCTTTTTGCCAGAAAAACGGGAATTCCAAGCTCAGTCAGTTCATCAACGGTTGCCGTATTCGGGTCAAAATCAAAAAGGCGGAACGAACGGGCCGATTTTGCATGATCGTTTTTTTCAGGATATTTCTTATACTTTTTAAATTTCAGCTGATTCTCTTTTTCAAGTTTAGCTGCAATGCTGTCCAGCTTCTTCAGATCAACGTCACTCTCGTTAACCGGAACAATCGGCAAAATCCATCTTCTGAACACAAACGGCGTCCAGATCAGAAACAGGCATAATACCATCAGAACCAGCGCGCCGCGTGCTTCCTTTCTGGAAATCCCAAAGTAGTCCTGCAAGTGCGTAACCATATTTCTAAACATACGTCGGATCAAAGGTTTGCTCTTTTAGACGCACTTTCCGGTTTATGGTTACTGTAAAAAAATAAAATGGCGGAAGAACGAAGTCAAAATTCCGTCCTTCCGCCATTTACAAGTACTATTTCCAAGTTACGGATTGAAATGAATCCGGATTGAATTTTCTACAAGCTTCTCTGAATTAATCATTTTTGATCCTGACAGCTTAAAGCTAATTGCCAAAAGCCATTCACTAATTGACATAAACGCTTCCGCTGCTCGCTGAAAGTGTAACCGGAATGCCGCCGCCGTTCATTTTGCCGTTTACGCGGTCTTTTTCTGCTTGGCCGTCAAAGTTTTTCAGCGGGATGGATACTTTATTGCCTTTCAGGTTCAGGTCTACGCCTTTATCCAGCGGCATCTTAACCCGCACGCTTCCTGCCGAGCTGGACAGATTTACAAATTCGCCCAGTTTGGTCAGTTCTACTTCAATGCTGCCTGCGCTTGTACTGGCTTTCAGGCTTCCCGAAACATTTGCCAGCCTTACAGAACCGCCCGAAGTTCCGGTGTTCAGCGAGCCGGCCAGGTTTTCACCTTTGATGCTTCCGCCGCTGGTCTGCGCTTCAATTTCTCCATCAAGGTTATTCAGCGCAATGCTTCCGCCGGAGGTCTGTAGTTCAATTTTGCCTTTCAGGTCGCTCGCTTTAATGCTTCCGCCGCTGGTATGCAGCTCGATGTCCTTACTGCAGTTGGCAACCTCAATGCTTCCGCCGGAAGTACGGCCGCGGATCATGCCGCTCAGGTCATTCACATGCAGGCTTCCGCCGCTTGTCGTGAAGTTCTGTTCGCCGTTCAGTGAAGCGATGTGAATACTTCCGCCGCTTGTTTTGAGGTAAGTGGCTGTATTTTTAGGCGTATAAACCTTGAACCCGATTGAAATGCCTTTGTTATTATTCTGGTTATTATTGTTTTTTCGCTTTGCTGTGGCCACCACCCGGTCTCCTTCCGTACCGATCAGAATGTCGTAATCTTCCAGTCTGTCTTCGATTTCTTCTTTGGAAAGTTCGCTTTTGCCATTCCAGTTGTTTGGTTTTACAAACATTTCCACTTTAAAGCCGTTGCTTTCACCGCCCGTTACCGAAATGGAACCGCCGGAAGTTTCAACGGACAATTCTTTCAGCGAGGCATTTGTAAAATTTTTGGTTACATACGGCTTGTCGCTGTCGTTCTGAGCATTTCCTGCAATGGCAACGAACATTGCAAGCATGATTACAAGTAGCTGTTTCTTTTTCATGATCCGGTGTTGTTAATTTTTATAATGATGACAAAATGAAATCGTATGTTGCATGGCGTAACGTTAATTTTAATACATCAAAAACAAAGCCAGTAACAAAGTACACTGATTGTAAGCTGTTTAGGCATAAAACACTGTTCAAAAACGGACATTTGAAACGCCGGATATGTATTTGCCTGTTACAGGCTCTGAACGGGTATGATTTTTTGAGTTCTTGTATAAATTTACAAAACAGCAGTTCTATGAAAACCTTTCATGTCAAAGCAATTAACGAATCGGACAACAATCTGGCAGAACAAATACTGGTTGCCCTGAAAAACAAGGGCATTATCGATTTTTGGGAAATCAATCCGGCAAACAATACCGAACCCGCAAAACCCGCAACGGAAGAGCAGGTTCAGGAAATTATTGATGAAGCGGAACTTGGCCCTTTTTACACCGAGAAAGAAGCAAAAGACATTCTGGACCTGTAATGCTGTAATTCCGGAAAATCCTGTTTGTTTTACACGAACACTTTCAATCTCAGATTTTTCAGGATGATGGCTTTAAAATATTTTTCTGCAATACTGATTGCTGCATTGCTGGTTTCCTGTTCTTCCAAAATGACAGAAAAAAGTGAAAACGACGCTCTGAACCGGATTTCCAGTGATTATGTCCGTCTGGCCTTAAACATCGGTCAGTATGATACGGATTTTGTAGATGCCTATTACGGCCCGGATTCACTGAAACCTGCTGCTCCGAAACGTGCGGATTTTCCGAAAGACAGCTTTATAATGCAAGCGGCCGGTCTGAAAAAAGAACTTGACAGCCTTGCCGCTGCATCAAAAAACGATTCGACCAGTAAAAGGGCAAAATGGCTTTCTGCGCAACTGACGGCATTTGAAAGAAGAATAAAAGTATTTTCAGGAGAAAACGTCTCTTTTGACGAAGAATCCAGGGAATTGTTTGACGCCGTTGCGCCCGTTTATCCTGAAAAGCATTTTCAGTCACAAATTGCCCGGCTGGACAGTCTGCTGCCCGGCAAAGGTTCCATTTCGGACCGCTTTCAGAAACTGGCCGGAAATTTCCTGATTCCGGAAGACAAGATTGATACGGTTTTCAGGACGGCCATTGCCGAAGCCAGAAGACGGACTTTAACGCATTATGAACTTCCGGCTGGTGAAACTTTTACGCTGGAATATGTCCGGGACAAACCTTGGTCGGGTTACAACTGGTACAAAGGAAATTTCACAAGTGTTATTCAGATCAATGTCAGTCAGCCTATTTTTATAGAACGAGCCATTGATCTGGCTTGCCACGAAGGGTATCCCGGGCATCACGTTTATAATTCCTTATTGGAAAAAAATCTTTACAAGGATAAAAACCGGACTGAAATCTCCCTTTATCCGCTGTTCAGCCCGCAGTCGCTGATTGCCGAAGGAAGTGCGAATTACGGTATTTCCGTTGCTTTTCCGGGCAATGAACAAAAGGAATTCTGTAAAAAAGTCCTGATGCCGCTTGCAGAAATGGACACCTCAAAAGCAGATCTTTATTTTGAAGCTTTGTCCGTAAAATCCGGCCTCGGCTATGTACGCAACGAAGCAGCAAGAGGAATCCTGAATAAAACCATGACGGATGAGCAAGCCATTCAATGGCTCGAAAATTATGCTTTGCTTACTCCGAAAGGCGCAGCGGATTATTTAAAGTTTATTAAAAAATACCGCAGTTATGTCATCAACTATAATTACGGCCAGGATCTTGTCAAAAATTACATAGAGGCAAAAGGCGGCACCGACAATGCTCCTGAACGGCGGTGGAAATTATTTGGTGATTTGCTGAGCAACGAGATCAAGGCAAGTGATTTACAGATTAAACAGTAAGCGGACCCGCAGAAAATAACAGCAGCTTAAAAAATCCATATTTTAGTATCCATGCAGTTCAGTTATGTTTGAGATTATACAAGCTTCCACACCGGCAGATTACCAGACAGGCGCAGCGCTTTTCAAAGAATATGCCGCTTCGCTGGACTTCACACTTTGCTTTCAGAATTTTGATGATGAACTGACGATTATTTCTGACATGTACGGCGCACCGACCGGCGTGCTGCTGCTTGTCAAAAATGAAAACGAGTACATCGGAGCCGTCGGATTAAGACGTATTGAAAACGATTTTACCTGCGAAGTCAAGCGCATGTACATCCGGCCGGAATTTCAGGGTAAAGGCATCGGAAAAGCATTGCTGTCCAGCGTCATCGAACGCGCCAGAATGTTGAATTACAAAACCATCAAACTGGATACACTCGGCACCAAAATGCCGGCTGCCGTGGCATTATACAAATCTTTCGGTTTCAGAGAAACGGTGCCTTATAATTACAATCCGTACGATGGCGTGCTTTATTTTGAAAGAGAACTTTCATAGACCGTAATAAAATACAGGCGTATTTTTTGAGATTTTGAACGGTTTGAAAGTATATTGAGCGTACGAACTCATTCCCTTTACTGATCTTGAAAAACTTAAAATCGTTCAAAGAAAATAACAGATTTGACCTGAATCGCCTGCCCGGATTACCCATTTTGGCCTCTTTCCTGTTTGCCGGTTTGCTTATTTCAAACAGCGGGTTTGCCCAAGCCCCGAATCCGCCTGAAAGCTACATTTGTTTCCAACCGGATGAAAAGATTGTCATTGACGGAAAGCTGAACGAGAAATCGTGGAAAAAAGCGGAATGGACGTCAAAATTCAAAGATATTGAAGGCGACAAAAAGCCGCTGCCTTTGCAGGATACGCGTGTAAAAATGCTTTGGGACAATGAATTTCTCTACATTGCCGCTGTGCTGGACGAGGAACATATCTGGGCATATCAGGACAAAAAAGACCAGATTGTATTTCACGAAAACGACTTCGAGGTTTTTATTGATCCCGACGGTGATACTGAAAATTACTACGAGCTGGAAATCAATGCAATCAATAATACTTTCGACCTTTTTCTTCCGAAAACGTACAAAAAAGGCGGAAAGGCGCAAATTTCCTGGAATATAGAAGGCCTGAAATCGGCTGTTTCCATTGATGGTACGCTGAACGACGGCAAGGATAAGGACAAAAGCTGGACGCTGGAAATCGCCATTCCGTTCCAATCTCTTGCAAATGATAAGATTCCGGCAATAATCCCGGTGCACGATGCCGTATGGCGCATCAATTTTTCGCGTGTCAACTGGCAGCATGAAATCGGAACCGACGGCAAATACAGCCGCAGGAAAAATAAGGAAACAAACAAATTGATCCCGGAATATAACTGGGTATGGTCGCCGCAGGGCATTATTAACATGCATTTTCCGGAATACTGGGGCTATCTGCATTTTAATGCCGGCAGTGTGGGCAGGAAGCAATCTAAAAGCAAATAACCGTTTTAACCGGATTCAAAATGAAAATATTCTGCTGTTCCTTTCTGCTTGTGCTTCTTGCGCATGGCTTGTACGCGCAGCCTTCGGCAGTCGGTAAAACGAAAACGGACAAGAAATTAACGGCCATGCTGGAAAAGGCATTGGCCGGCTTTCACGGCAATGCAGGCGTGTACGTCCGTAACCTGAAAACGAATCAGACCGCAGCCATCCACGCAGACTCGATTTTCCCGACTGCAAGCATGATCAAAGTCCCGATCATGTGCGGTCTTTTTAACAAAATCAGCAAAGGGGAAATCAAATTTGACCAGGAACTCGTTTACCGCGATTCTCTGAAATATGACAACGGCATCGTAGGTTCATTCCGCGACAGCACCAGAATTCCTTTGCCGAAAGTTGTGCATCTTATGATTTCACTCAGTGACAACACGGGCAGCTTGTGGTTGCAGGCTATGGCCGGCGGCGGAGCCACGATTAACCAGTGGCTCGATGCAAACGGCTTTGCAAATATCCGCGTCAATTCCCGTACGCCCGGCCGCAAGGACGGTCAGGCGAAATACGGCTGGGGACAAACCACGCCGAAAGAAATGGCGGAACTCGTTGCGATGATCCGGAATGGCAAGGCGATCAATGCAGCTGCGAGCGAGCGGATGTACCGTTATCTGGGCATGCAGTTCTGGGACGGAGAAGCTCTTTCACAGATTCCGCCCCATATCAAAACGGCTGCGAAAAGCGGTGCGGTAAATCAGGCCAGATCGGAAGTGCTTGTTGTGCATGCGCCGCACGGGGATTATGTTTTTTGTGTTTCCACAAAAAACCAGCAGGATGAAACCTGGCAGCAGAACAATGAAGGTTATACGCTGATCCGTAAAGTTTCAGAAATTATCTGGAATCACTTTGAACCGAAAAGCAAATGGAAACCGCTTCCGGATTCCGGAAAATGGTGGTTCTGAATGCAGGCTTTCCAGACAGGAAATCCGGAAAGCCTGAAAACGGCATCTATGCAATTGCTTCCCGAAGCAGGTTCCTGCTTTCTTTCTTTACAAAAGTAATCGGGACAAACTCATCATTTGGCGCGCCAATATAATATACGGTCCATTCGGGATCATGATGTGCCAGCATTTCACTGATGCAGTCGGCACGGTGCGCCACCGGATTGCTGCAGTCTTCCCAATAAAAAAGCTCAACGCGATAAAACAGGTTCTGCCTGATTCCGTTGATCGTTACTTCAACTTTGATTTCCTGCTTGCCCTGAAGCGGCGGAATCGGGATTGCAATATGGCTCATGGTAACGAATGGTTAAAAATTCAACATATTGAAAGTATGAGTGTAATACATTTTTATTGCCTGCTGTCTGGCACCGGATGCATAAAGTTCACAAACAGCTACCGTTCTGCAGAACAATATTAAATGCATGCCGAAAAGCACATAACCTTAATTTTCAACTGATTATAGTAAAGCAGAAGCCATTTTTTGTCCGAATTCGAACAGCTTTGTTCATGGACGAACAATACTTTTCAATGGAATAAAACCATTTACCAGCTTTTCCTGATTCCCAGATAACCGCCAGTCGTTTGCCCGAACAGCTTTCCCTGGTCCGTTGCTACTTGAAGTACAAGGCTTGTATTGCTGGCATTTGAAAGCGCATAGCGGGCAGAGATCATGGAAGAAAACTGGTTTTTGACTTTTGTAAAATTGCCGCCCGGTGTACCGAAATTGCGGCTGAAAGAAGTACGCAGTGTAAACATCAGTGATTTACCCAGCAATCCCTGAGCACCCAGGTACCACATGTTGACGCGGTTGTCCGGGAAATACCTGCTTCTTGTTTCCGATGCATGTTCCGTATCTTTTCCTGGAACAATAAACGGCGTGCCGACCGTACGGCCATAATAAGACCAGCCTTCCGAGTATTGCGTATGATTGAAATAATTATCCGCGCCCTGAAACTTGCTGCCCGGAATATAGAATGTAGCCCCCGACTGGTCTTTTGTTGTAAGAAATTCCATTGTAAGTCGCGTCAGCCTGAAACCTGCATTGGCAACCGAATTAACGCTTAAATTGATGCCGTAAAGTCCGTCGGGAACGTTCTTAAGCAGCATACTCGAAACGTCTTCAAACGGATGCTGATGATAAATCCACAATTTCCTGCCGTTGATTTTTGTTTCAAAACCCAGATCATAACTGCCCAGATGATTGCCAAGCCGGTAACTGTCAAAAGCGCCGTAACCGTTTTTGGTAAACCAGTTTTTGGAGGTGAAAGCAAGCACAACATTGGGGTAAAATTTCCAGGAAGAAGGCAGCTCGCCGTTCAAAGCCAGTTCAGGATATCTTTTCAGGTATTCGGCATGGCCGGCCCAAAGCACATTGTGATTAAGCCCGAAAAAGAATTTGCTTTTGGACTGTTCTTTGCCGAGCCTGAAATACAAAAACTTCTGGTGAAGCCGTACGCCCTGAATATAGTCCGTACCAAACCAGCCGTGGGCAAATCCTGCGTGTATCGCTACAAAGTTTCCGGTAAACCGCAGCGGCGTGAAACCGATGGTTCCGATCTGGATCTTCGGAATTGGAAGTGAGTTGCCCGAAACCGAATAAAACCCTGACGACAAAGTAGAATCGCCCAATCCCATCAGTTCCTTTCTTCTCCCGGCGTATAGCTCCACCGCTTTAAACCTGATTTTCACATGTGCTTCCGGAAACAACAGTTTTGCATGATCCTTTTTGTCAAAAGTAAGTACCGGATTGAAGGCAAAACCCCAGTCAAATTTCTTCGGACGCTGTCTGAGGGAATCATAAAACACATAGCTTTTACCAACATTTCCCTGAATTACCGCTGCCGGAGCCTGTAACGGAACTGCACCAAATTGATTGGTCCTAAGCCAGAAAGGTGTGAAATTCCCGGAAGAAACATAGCCTCCTGCTTCCAGATCTGCTCTTAATAATGAACCAAACGATTTTTGCTGGGCACGAACTGTGTTAAAACAAAAAATCAACAGGAATATAGTGCTGTAACCAAATCTCTGAGGCATAACCTACTGTAAAAAGTATTGATCTGCAAGATAAACACCCCGGCAGAATTATAACTCAGTCCAATTAATTTTAATAAAAGATTAATAGTTTTTGGCAATCAGCTGCTGGCTATCGGCTTTTAGCTGTCCGCTTTTAGTAATTGGCTTTTAAATTTTGTTTATCAAAGAAAACCCTGCCTTCCATTTTTTGATAAAAACCATTTGTTACCGGCTGATAGCCAATAACAGAAGAGTTACAAACCATCGGCTCATAACTCTTCTGAAAACAAATGCCAGAAGCGGCAAGCTAACCGCTGACAGCCAATAGCCAAAACCTATTCACTCCGCAGTGATTTGACCGGGTTCATCAATGCGGCTTTGATACTTTGGAAACTTACCGTAATGAATGCGATTGTAACCGAAAGCAAAGCTGCTGCCAGAAAGATCCACCAATGAATATCCGTACGGTAAGCGAAGTTCTGCAGCCACTTGTACATACCGTAATAAGCCATCGGTGAAGCAATTACAAATGCAATTAAAACCAGTTTCAGGAAATCTCTGGACAAAAGCCCGACTATACTTCCAATGGATGCGCCCATTACTTTCCGAACGCCGATTTCCTTTGTACGCTGCATGGTGCTGTACGAGGCAAGGCCGAGCAAACCAAGGCAGGATATAAAAATGGCAAGAATGGCAAAGTTGAAAAACAGCTTCTCAAAACGCTCTTCACTCCGGTACTGACGGTCGAAAAACTCGTCCATGAAATAATAGCTGAACGGCCGGTCCGGCATGATGGATTTCCATTTGTTTTCAATGGCCGCAACGGTTCCCTGAATATTTCCGCCGTCTATTTTTACAGAAACCAGATCCGTATTCCTCGGCTCAATGCGCATGGTGAGCGGCTTGATCACTTCCTGCAATGCTCTGAAATGGAAATCCTTAACAACCCCGATGATCTTTCCTTCACGTCCCCATTGCTTGAAACGCCTGCCGATTGCCTGCTCCGGCGAACTGTAACCGAATAATTTTACTGCTGCTTCATTGATGACCATCGCCTGCGTCGTATCCGTGCCGAATTCCCTTGCAAACGGACGTCCCGCAGCCATTTTCAGTTTAAACTGAGGAATATAGTCAAAGTCTACAAAGTAAAGGTCAAGATTGGCGATCTGCATGTCGCCGCTTTTGTTCTCAATCTCCGAATACGCACCCGGATTGCCGCTGCCCGGCACGCTGGACGATGTTGCAGTCGATTTTACACCGCTCAGACTGGCCAGAGATTCCTTGAATGCTTCTTTTTTGGGATCACCTTCGGAATTGATAATCAGCATCTGATCCTTGCTGAAACCCAGATCGCGGTTGCGCATGAAATTCATTTGGGTATAAACTACAATTGTGGCAATAATCAGCGCAATGGAAATGGCAAACTGAACGGCAACAAGCCCTTTTCTTAACAAAGCGCCTTTGAAACTTGTCGTAAAACGTCCTTTTAAAACCACAACTGGCTCAAAAGATGACAAAACAAGCGCCGGGTAAATCCCGGCCAGTATGCCGATTATAATGGAAGCAACAAACAACCCAAGCACAAAAGGCAAGTTATCCAGCATACCGTCACTGATTATCTTGCCCGACAGATTATTGAATAACGGAATGAGTGCTGCCGACAAAACAATGGCAAACACAAACGCAATCAGACACAGCAAAATGGATTCACTGATAAATTGTCTTGCAATCAGCCATTTAGGAGCGCCGACAACTTTGCGGATTCCGACTTCTTTTGCCCTTTCCACGGAACGCGCCGTTGTCAGGTTTACAAAATTGATGCAGGCAATGAGCAGGATAAAAACAGCCACAACCGAAAATATATATACGTTGTTCATGCTTCCGGCTACGTCCGACCCGCGGGTTGAAAGCAAATGCACATCCCTGAGCGGTTCCAGGAACAAGGTATAATGCATGTTCAGTTCGTTCATGAGTTTTCCTGCACGGTTCCTAAGAAATTCCGGCAGCTTTTTTTCAAGCGCTTTTCCTGTGGTTCCCGGCTTTAAAAGCAAATAAGTTGTCGCTCCGAAATTGCCCCATTGTTCATCCAGCCCTTTGTTGAACTTTTGCGTAAGCGTCGACATGGACACGAACATATCGCCTTTGATCTGCGAATTTTCCGGAATATCCTTCATAATACCCGTTACAATGGCTGGAAATCCTTCGCCGGACAACAGCAGCGTCTGACCGATCGGATCGGCATCACCGAAATATTTCTTGGCGGCCTTCTCTGTAAAAACAAGGCTGAGCTGATCTTTCAGCGCAGTAGCCGGGTTTCCTTTTATCAGTTTGAAATCAAAAACCCTGAAAAGCGATGAATCGGCAAAAACCGTTTTTTCTTCCTGAAATTTCAGTTCGCCTTTCCGGACCAGAAAACTGCCTCCGCTTACCCGTGTAAATGCATCGACTTCCGGCATATCATTTTTAATACTCGGCGCAAATGCCCATGAAGTTACACCCGTATTAATGGTTTCGGAAGGCGTCTTGATGTCCGTCACCAGCCTGTAAATACGGTCTGCTTTGGAATTGAAGGCGTCGTAGCTCAGTTCAAAATTGACATATAAAAATATCAGAAAGCAAGCCGACATGCCGACCGTAAGCCCCATGATATTGATAAATGAAAAAACCTTGTGCTTCCAAAGGTTACGAAATGCAATTTTGAGATAGTTCTTTAACATGGATGGTTGGAATTGGAAGTTGTTTATGGCTGTTGGCTGTTAACTATTGGCTATTGGCTGTTCGTATTTGGTTATCTAAAATACAAAACTCGTACCGAATTTTTAACTAATTACAATTCAATGGATTAACTTAAAAAAATCATTAATCAGGTGTTCAGAAATGAACATTAAATCTTTCACGCCGGACAGTATTTGCTGGCTGTTAGCAATAAGCTGTTAACAGCGAGTGGTTAGTTGTGAAAAACTGATCATGGACAATCAGCAATAATCTGACAGCCAATAGCTAGTAGCTAAAAGCCAGCAGCTAATCACTTTTCAGCGACTCCACCGGATTCATCAATGCCGCCTTGATACTTTGAAAACTGACCGTCAGCAATGCAATTGCAATGGCTGAAATGCTTGAAACAATTGCAATCCATACCGGAATCTGGATGCGGTAAGTAAAATCCTGCAGCCACTTGTTCATCAAATAATAAGCTGACGGAATGGCCAGAACGATGGCTACAAGCACAAGTCTGATAAAATCGCGGGAAAGCAGCGCAACGATCCCGGCAACGGAAGCGCCCAGCACTTTGCGGATACCGATCTCCTTCGTCCGGACTTCGGCTGTAAATGTCACCAGTCCGAAAAGTCCCATGCAGGCAATGAAAATGGCAAATGCCGTAAATACCGAAAACATGCGGGACATGCGGATTTCTGTTTTGAAAGTTTCATTGAAGGCATCGTCCAGAAAATAATATTCGAACGGCTTCTCACGATCGTATTTCTTGAAAATTCCGCCGATTGCTGCCACTTTCTCTTTCAGGTTCGCTTTCGGATCCAGCCTGACGTACAAAACGCCGGCTGCGCCGGGCACTTTCAGGACATTGGAAGTATCACTGACAACAAAAAGACCCATTGCCTTGATCTCGTTCTGAACGGATGAAAAATGAAAATCCTTTAAAACACCCGCAACTTCGTCATTTTCCCCTACTTTCTGCCCGATCGGGTTTCCTTTCATGCCCAGTTGCCGGACGGCCGTTTCATTCAGGACCACATAGTTCCGGTCTTTCCATATTTCCTCCGCAGGCTCCGTTTTCCATTTCAGTCCGAGTGTCCGTGTAAAGTTTTTATCCACAACCATATAGGTAAGACTGACATCTTTTCCGGTTGTAAAATTTTTGAGAAAAAACATGTTGTAGCCTTTAAAAAGACCGGCGTTTGTAAAAGCCACATCCTGCACGCCTGTTTGTTCACGGATTTCGTTCCGCAACGGGAAGTAATTGGGTGCCATGGTTGCGCTCAAAGGAACGCTCAGCACCTGATCCTTGTAAAGGCCCAGTTTTTTGGTCTGCATGAATTGCAGCTGATTATGCACGACCAGGCTGCAAACAATGAGCGTAATGGAAACGGCAAACTGGAAAACCATAAATGCGCGCCGTACCGAAGCGCCGTTATGACTGCCAGCAAATTTTCCTTTTAACACTTCCAGCGGTCTAAACCCTGACAGGATCAGCGCCGGATAGCTGCCGGCGATCAGTGCGCTGACAATAAGCAGCAAAGCTAAAAAACCGATAAATTCAGGTGAAAGCAGGAATGAGGAGTCGATATGAAGATCAAGCAAATTGTAAAAAGGCTGCTGCAACAAATCCACCAGCAGAAAAGCAAGCGCAAATGAAAACGTACAAACCAGAACGGATTCAACATAAAACTGCCAGACCAAACCACTTTTACCGGCGCCAACCACTTTCCTTACGCCCACTTCCTTTGCACGCATTGTTGCACGGGCGGTTATAAGGCTCATGTAGTTGAACAATGCCAGAAAAAGGATCACAACGGCTATGCCGGCGAATATATAGATCAGTTTGGTATTACCCGATTCATTGAAGTTGTTGCCAAGATGAATGCCGCCGAAACTTTCCAGTTTGTAACCGGCCGTACTGTCGAACGCACCGGTTTTGTTTCCTTCTCTTTTAATGTTTTTTTCAACTACTGATTTCGATTTTTCTGAATCCAGCAAAAGATAGGTTGTAAAAATCCCGGCTGTTTCCCAGTTTTTTTTATCCTCCCCGCTCAGCTTTGGATAAGTGGACGCGGAAACAACAAAATCAAAATCAAAGGTGGAATTGGACGGCGGGTCCTGAGCAATGCCGGTGATCTGCATCATGTGCTTGCCTTCGTAAACCAGCATTTTTCCCACTGCTTGCTCATCTCCGAAATACTTTCGGGCAGCGCGCTCGGATATGACCATTGTAAATGGCCCTTCCAGCATCGTGGCCGGATTTCCTTCTCTTAATTCAAATGAAAAAACCTTGAAAAAAGAAGGGTCGGCAAACAGAAAATGCTGCTCGTAAAACAGCTCGCCGCCTTTTTCCGGATTTCTGATGACTACTTTCTGATAAGCAGGTTTCACTCTTACATAATCCTGAACCTGCGGGTTGTATTCTTTCAGTGCCGGACCCAGTTTGGCCGAAAACGACGTAAACTGCATGTCGCTGTCGCCCATTTTGATCTGCGCAAGAATCCGATAAATACGCGCATTGTTGATATGAAATTTGTCGTAACTGAACTCGTGCATGACGAAAATAAGCATCAGCACAGAAACCGCCATTCCCAGCGCCAACCCGATGATATTGATCAGGGAATAAGTTTTGTTCTTGACAAGATTCCTTAAAGCGATTTTCAGATAGTTCGTTAGCATGGGTTTCTGATGGGTTTCTGGCGGTTGGCGGTTGAATGTCAGATGTAAAATGTGAGAGGTTGGAGGTTGGAGGTTTGAAATATTCGTTAGCAATTAATAACTGGCAATGGATTGCTGGCGACCTGAAATTTTTTATAACTATTAACAATTATCATAACCAAAAGCTAATGGCTAAAAGCTAGTAGCCAAAAGCTAGTCGTCAAAAGCCAAAAAACATCTCACATTTCACACTCACCAGCTCACACCTATTCGCTCTTCAGCGACTTCACCGGATTCATCAATGCTGCTTTTATACTCTGGAAACTGATGGTGAACAATGCAATGGCGATGGATATAATGGCGGCAAAAGCGAAAACAGGCCATTGAATTTCCGTATGATAGGCAAAATCCTGCAGCCAGCTGTTCATGGCATACCAGGCAACCGGCGATGCAATCAGAATGGCAATAACGACCAGTTTCAGAAAATCATTGGAAAGTAAAATAACCAGACTGGTCACAGAAGCCCCGAGCACTTTGCGCACACCGATTTCTTTGATCCTGATTTCGGCCATGAACATGGAAAGTCCGAGCAGTCCGAGGCAGGAAATAAAAATGGCAATGCCTGCAAAAATGCCAAAGAGCAGTTGCTGCGTCTGTTCACGTGCATAAAGTTCGCCAAACCGCTGATCCAAAAACTCGTAATTGAACGGACGGTCCGGAAACTCCTGCTGCCAAACTGCCTTGATATGCGCAAGAGATTCTTTAATGTTTCTGCCCGCTATGTGCACCGACATCCAGCCGAGGCGTTCATCCTGCCGGAACATGACAATGGGCGCCACTTTCTGATGGAGCGATTCAAAATGGTAATCTCTGGTAACACCGATAATCTGACCGCGTATCCGGCCGTAACCGAAACGGTCGCCTATTGCGCTTGCCGGATTTTTATATCCCATCAGCTTTACGGCCGTTTCGTTCAGGATAAAACCGTTTGTTTTGTCGGTAGAAAATTCGCGTGAGAAATTTCGGCCGGCAGCCATTTCAATTTCGTAAGCGGATATAAAATCCTCATCCACAGATAACGACTTTATATTAATGTTGCTCGGCGCCAGGGAATCGCCTTTGGAAACATAGGCTTCCCAGGAATCGAGCAGCCTGCCGGAAGGAATGCGTGACGACCGGCCGACTTCCAGGATATTGCTGTTTGCTTTGAAACGCTGTTTCAGACTTTCAAAATTGGTGGTCGTATCGTTTCCCGCACGCAGCAGTACAACCTGGTCTTTGGCATAACCCAACTCGTAATTTCTGATGTACTGCATTTGCTTGTAAACCACTGCCGTACTGATGATGAGTACAACGGCAATTGCAAATTGTGTCACGACGAGCACCTGACGCAGATTTCCTTTTTTCAGTGCCGTTGTGATCTTTCCTCTGAAAACGCTGAGCGGCTGAAACGATGTCATGAAAAAAGCGGGATAACTGCCGGCAATCAGACCCGTGAACAAAGTAATGCAGACCACAATGGACAGAAATACCGGATCAAGCAGCGACCTGAACGTTAACTGTTTTTGTGTAAATGAATTGAGATAAGGAAGACAAACAACGATGATTACAATGGCCAGCAGCAGACCAATGACAACCAACAGCAGGGATTCACTCAGAAACTGACGGATAAGCTGATACCGCACCGCACCGATAACTTTACGCATACCGACTTCCTTCGCGCGCATTGCCGAGCGCGCCGTAGCAAGGTTCATGTAATTGATGCACGCAATGATCAGGATAAAAAGTGCAATCGCCGAGAACAGGTACACATACTGAATATCGCCATTTGCCTCGATTTCAGAGTCCGTATGCGAATGCAGGTGAATATCGGTCAGCTTCATAAGGTCAAGGCGCGAATACTTGGATGCATTGGGTTCTATATGCCGGTTTTGAAACGCCGGAAAGGCATTCACGAGACTCTGCGGATTGTAATTTTCGGGAAGCAGCAGAAAAGTTGAAAAAGCGTTATTGCCCCAGTTGGTCCGCAGATTTTCGGCGCCATAAACGCGGTCGTCGTTCAGCGAGGAAAAGGAAACCAGAAATTGCGGATGGAAATGTGACTGCGAAGGAAGCGGCTCGAAAACCCCGGTAACGGTATAATCAAACTGGTTATCCAGCCGCACGGTCTTTCCTATCGGATTTTCGTTTCCAAAGTATTTTTCTGCCATCGGTTTTGAAAACATAACAGAAAAAGGGTTTTCCAGCGCGCTTGCCGGATTTCCCTGCAGCACTTTAAAAGTAAATATCCTGAAAATAGCCGGTTCCGCTACAAACAGGTCTTCTTCTTCGAAAACCTTGTCGCCGTACCTGAAAAGCGCACCCATATGAAGTAACCGCACGACTTCTTCCACCTGCGGAAAATTCTGCTTTACAAGCGGGCCGAACGGCGGGGCAGCTTGTCCGAGCCGCAGTGATTCTGTGCCGTCATTGGAAATAAATGTGCGTGAAAGCCGGTAAATCCGGTCTGCATTGGCATGGTGACGATCATAGCTCAGCTCATCTTTTACATAAAGGGAAAGCAACAGAAAACAAGCCAGTCCGATGGCTATACCGGCAATGTTAATGAAGCTGAACGCTTTATGTTTGACAAGGTTCCGGAATGCGATTTTGAGATAGTTTTTTAACATGGCTTTTGGCTCTTAGCTTTTAGCGATCGGCTATTAGCTGTTATTGATTCGATATAAAATTCCTGAATTAAAATGGCAACAATTTGTAACTGGCTTTTAGCGATTGGCTATTAGCGGTTATTGGTTAGATATAAATTTCTGAATTAAAAGGTCAGCGATTTGTAACAGGCTACTAGCGATTGGTTTAAAGCTAACAGCTAATAGCCAACAGCTTTCATCAATCACTCCTCAACGACTTGACCGGATTTACTAGTGCGGCTTTGATGCTTTGAAAACCGATTGTCAGTATGGCGATCAGAATGGCTGTAATGCCTCCGGCTGCAAAAATCCACCAGCTCAATTGAACCTGATATTCAAAACTTTTCAGCCAATTGCTCATAAAATACCACGCGAGCGGACTTGCAATGACAATGGCAGCAAAAACAAGTTTGAGAAAATCGGCTGACAGCAAACCGGCTATGCTGGCCACCGAAGCGCCGAGCACTTTTCGGATTCCGATTTCTTTGGTCCGGGTTTCGACCATAAATGTAGCCAGTCCGAACAATCCCATGCAGGCAATGAAAATGGCCCAAACCGATGCAGAAGTAAACATTTTGCCATATTGCTTTTCAGAAACATACTGTTTGTTAAAGTTTTCATCCGCAAAAAAGTAATCGAACGGATTGCCGGCAAAGTAGTTTTTGTAAATGCTTTCCATCCGGGCCATTTTGTCCTGAATAGGCCCCGGCACGAGCCTGATCGTGATGTAGTTGCTGTTGTTCTGAGGATAAAAGATAATCGGGTCAATGGCGCGCTGCAAGCCCATATGATGATAATTCTTGGCAACGCCGATCACTTCCAGATATCTTTCATCCCATTTGATTTTATTCTGAACGGCTTCTTCGGCGGACTTGAAACCAAACTGCGCCACGGCCTTTTCATTCAGGATTACTTTGCTGTTATTATTCCATTCCACCCGGGCTTCCTGCGGCGTGAAATTTCTTCCTGCTTTCAGTTGTATGCCGTACGTATCAAGATAATGGTTGTCGATAATCGCAAATGAATAGGTTTTGAATTCATCGCCCGGCCTGGAACCTGACTGCGTAAAACCGGAAGTCATGAAATTGTACCAGTTTCCCGGCACCGTTCCGGAAAGGCTGTAATCTTTCACATAGCTCTGCTGGCCTAGTTCATTGTAAAAAGCAGCCTGCCGCATTTTATACGTACTGTCATTGCCTGCTTCCGGGCCGCGTACAACCAGTAACCGGTCCGTTCTTATACCTAAATTCCGGCTTTGCATGAACCGCAGCTGAGCGTAAATCACAATCGTTGCAAGGATAAGCACAATGGAAATCGTAAACTGTGAAATCACGAGTGACTTTCTGAGCAAAATGCCTTTGGACGATTTCACCAGACTTCCTTTCAGGATCTTAACCGGATTGAATCTGGATAATGCGTAAGCCGTATACACGCCGGAAATAGCCGAGCCCGATAATAAAATGCAGACGGCTGCCAGCCACATGGAAGAATTGCCCAGCGTTGCCAGTGAAAGTTCCTTGCCGATCAGTTCATTAAAAAACGGCTGAAGAATACTGATCAGCAATACGGCCGAGGAAACCGCAAGCATGTTCACCAGCATGGATTCTCCGAGAAACTGCGCGATCAGATTGCCCGGCGTAGCACCGATTACTTTGCGGACTCCCACTTCATTCGCCCGTTTAAGCGCATTCGCCGTAGAAAGATTGATGTAATTGAACCATGCGATCAGCAGAATGAGAACGGCAATGATCAGCAGCATATAAACATATTTCAGGTTGCCGCTGGTTTGGTAAGTATCGCCCAGTTTTTCAGAAAGATGCACATTTTCAAATGCCTGCAATCCGAATTTCACACCGTCTTTATCCGTTTTCAGCTCATCACGCAACTTGCTCAGCTTGTTTTCAAGACTTTTAATATTTGTATTTGGCGCAAGCAAAAAGTACGTACTCAAAAACTGGGAATCCAGATTATCCAGCGTTGCCCAGTCATTTCCGTTAAGGTTTGCAGGATTGTCAAGCGTTTTCATGGAGAACACCATATCAAACTGAATGTCGGAATTGGCAGGTATTTCGTAAATTCCCTCTACAGAATAGGAAAGCGTTCCGAACTGGTTCGAAAGCGTCAGTACTTTACCGATCGGATCGTCATTCCCGAAATATTTGGCTGCTGTTTTCTTTGAGATAAAAACTACTTTCGGCTTGCCGAGTGCAGCCTTGTTCCCGGCCAGTAACGGAAAACTGAAAAAGTCAAAAAAGTTACCTTCTGCATATCCGATGCCCGCTTCGCGAAATGGTTCCGCCTTTGCATCTGCTCTTTTCACAATACCTCTTGCAGAACCTTCTGCAAAACGGCAGTATGCCTTTATTTCCGGAAAATTCTGTTTTGCCCTTGCGGCCCAGCCCGGTTCCACTTCCGCCCAGGTTTCACCTTTCGGATTGATGTTCAGCATCCGGTACATATCCGGAAGGCTGGCATGAAACTGGTTTACACTTTTTTCAAAACTCACATATTCCAGGATCAGCAGGAAAGCGGAAATTCCCATGGCGAGTCCGGCAATGTTTATAAAGCTGTAAACCTTGTTGCGAAAAAGGTTACGCCATGCAATTTTAAGGTAGTTACGGGTCATGGCTTTTCAGGAAAATAATTAATCAGGTTTAAGAAAGATCCAACTTTCATACATCCAGAAGTATAAATCCTGTACCACTTATATAAAAACTTAATTATCAGATACTTATATAAATAATTGATAAAATAATTTGTTCGATATTGAACAGTTTGTACAGCGCTGAACGCGCATTAATCTAAATGCTTGATCCGGTAATTAAGGCCTTCATTGTTTACGGTCCGCCGCAGAGCGGCTTCCTGTTTATAGCAATAGCGTTTCCAAAGATAACATTGGCCCCGGCGGGGCCTCCTTGTTATACGTTCATTCAAGGATGCTCCTCTGGAGCAATAAAAAACTCGCACGAATCTCTTTGCTACAAACAGGCAGCTCCTCCGGAGCTAACTTTACGCATTTCAAAAAATCTCTTCATTGTTTACGACCCGCCGCAGAGCGGCTTCCTGTTTGTAGCAATAGCATTGCCAAAAACAACATTGGCCCCGGCGGGGCCTCCTGATTATACGTTAATTCAAGAATGCTCCTTCAGAGCAACAAAAAAACTCGCACAAATCTCCTTTGCTATAAACAGTTAGCTCCTCCGGAGCTGATTTTACATATGCAAAAAAGCCCTTCATTGTTTAAGGCCTGCCGCAGAGCGGCTCCCTGTTTGTAGCAATAGCATTGCCACAAATACCATTGGGCCCCGGCGGGGCCTTCTTATCATTTGCCAATCCAAGGAAGCTCCTTTAGAGCAACAAAAAAACTCGCTCAAATCTCCTTTGCTATAAACAGTTAGCTCCTCCGGAGCTGATTTTACATATGCAAAATAAACCCTCATAATTTACGACCCGCCGCGAAGCGGCGTTACTGTTTTCTGAAACTATCTGATTAATAAATATTTCCGGACTTTAATAAAAAACACCTGCAGCATTCCCCTCAGTTCTGCACGTCGTCGTTGCGGATGCTGCGTTTGTTTTTCTGGATTGCTTCTTTCAGACGGCCGAATTTGTAATTTACGCTCAGGTTAAATGACCGGAAATAATCTCTTCTGTCATTGTATTGCGAAAAATCCGGCCCGGAAGTTTCTGTGTGGTATTTCCGGAATTTGGTAAACGGATTGTTCGCAGCAGCAGAAAAGGTAAGCTTGTCTTTGATAACATCTTTATTGATACTGAAAGACGGACTGACCATGGAATTGGATGTTCCCTGCAAATTCACGCTCGGACCGTAGATGTTCAGATTGGCATTAACACGCCAGTCTTTTTGAAGCCGGTAACCGCTGGAAGCCGACAATTGATACAGTAATCCGCTGTTTGTGATCCGTGCGCTGTTCACAATCCCTTCTACTTTTCCATGCGCCAGCCGCATGTTCACACTGAAATTCCATTCCTTTGTAATCGGATAATTCAGGTTAAGGTTTGCGCTGATCAATCGTGCCCGGCCTGTATTTCCAAAAGACGTGCGGGTAATGCTGGTTTCCGGATTGAAAACAGCTACGCCAAAAATCAGGTCTTTAAACTGCGTATATCCTATACCGAAATTAACGGATGCTTTCTTGGACTTGCTGTAACCAAGCTGCATATCGTGCACGAACGCCGGCCGCAAGCCCGGATTGCCTGTTCTTTCAAAACTCGGATTGGAACGGTCGATAAACGGATTCAGCTGATAAATGCCCGGCCGCTGTATTCTCTGCGTATAACCGAAGTTCAGACCGCTGTTGTCCTTCATCTTGCGGTTAATGGAAACAGACGGAATCACATTGAAATAATTTTGTTTTACTCTGGAATCCGTAGATATGAAATCGGCATTTACGACGGTCTGTTCAATTCTGGCACCCGCTTTTAACCCCCATTTCTTGAAATTATACTGATAGGTATTGTAAGCGCCGAATACATTCTGCGTGTTGCTGAACATGTTGCTCATACCCGGATCAATCTCGAACATTTTGCTTTCGGCATTGAAAATGCTGTAACGGAAATCGCTGTTATTGTCGCGCATAATGCCTTTCAAACCGGCTTCGATACTCAGTTTTTTTACCGGATAAACAAAATCGATCTGGAATGTCTGCTCTGAAAAGCGCTGGTCATTGATCTGCCGGTAATCCGGCGTTTCATAATTGATCCGGTCAAAAATGGAAAGATTGCTGTTCTGAAGATTGTTAAAACCATAGTAACGGTAAGAAAAAGTGAGCAGCCTGTTTTTATCGGCTTTAAAACCCTTTTGGTAATTCAGCGCAGCATCCATACCGCTTCCTTTTCCGTCGTTGTTATTGATGATTTCATATCCCTGCAAAATTCCGTTACTGCCGTTGAGTGCGGATCGCTGAAACCCGGAACCGTCCGATCTGCTTCCGTTCAGATTGATCTGTGCGCTGAAAAGGTTCAGACTGTCCATTTCATAAGTTACTTCATAACCGATATAACCGTTCCTGCTCGCCGATTTTGAAGCTCCGTTCTGAAACAGGTTTGTCGGTTCAGGGCCAAAATTTTTCTGATGAAGCAGATTCTGCGTGGAAGGCATGTTATACTGACTGCCGCCGGCAAGTGCCGTCATTCCCAGCTTGCCCAATTTTACTGAAAGCGAACCGCCAAATCCCGGCCCGCCGATCGGGAAACGCTCGTTGACGTTGATGGTGCCGCTGTAACCGTTATCAATTTTCTTGTTTGTGATAATATTGATGATGCCCGCCAAACCTTCCGCATCGTACTTGGCAGGCGGCGTCGTAATGACTTCGATCCGCTGAATGGAAGACGCAGGCATACTCCTCAGAACTTCCTTGTAACTCCTTTCCACCATGCTCGACGGCTTTCCGTTAATCAGGATCTTGAAATCTGCATTTCCCTTCAGATAAATATTATCGTCCGCATCCAGTGAAAGAAAAGGCACTTTTCGCATCATTTCCAGTACACTGAAAACCTTGCTTTCCGGGTCGGCCTGCAGGTCGTACGACATACGGTCAACTTCCTGTTTTACAATGGGCTTGATACTTGTTACCGTTACTTCTTTCAGGCCGGTGACACTTTGTGTGATGAAAACAGGCCCAAGCTCAATTTGCTTTTTTGTACTGTCCGAAAGATCGGCCTCAATTGATTTGTTCCGGTAACCGACGCCCACAATCACAACCGTATACTTTCCCGGTTTAAGGTTCCGGAAAGCAAATGACCCGTCGGTTTTGGTAAAATCAGCTTTCACGGCAACGTTTTTGTCCGTCATCAGATTGACTGTGATATAATCGAGCGGCTTTCCACTGACCGAATCTTTGACAACGCCTGAAATTGCACCTCCGGAATGAACCGCCTGGCCAATTGCAGGCTTGCTGACACAGACCAGACCAAGAATTAACAGGGAAAGCAAGTAAGAAAAAAGTGTCTTCATGGCTAATTTTTTTGATGGCTAACAGATTCAAAAAGGCATAGCAAATCCGGTAAGTGCCTATGGCTCTTTTAAAAAGGATATTCAGAAAGGCCGGATTTACATCACTTCACATCGACTATCAAATGATAAACAAATGTATACTAAGGTACTTTGTGATGCAAGGTACTTGGTGCAATTATTGGACAATAATGTTAAACGGCATATATTAATTTTGAATGGCAAGTCTTTGTAAATCTCGTTTTCCTTTGCAAACAGGCTGATTATAAAAAAGCAACCCGCACCTGCATAAATTTGCCTGGCGCGGGTTGCTTTTTGACTGATGATTAATGCCTTGCTCTATTTATCCTCTGTGATTGCGGTATTTATTATCAAAGCGGTTGGCATGCTGATATGCGTACAAACGCTGACGCTGAACCGGAGTCAGTACGGAAAGTATTTCCTGTTGCTTCTGGGTTTCCAGCCGCCGGGAAGCCTGATGCGAATTGTATCTTCTGTTTGAGGATTGAAGGCGGTCATAATGGTCTTCAATCTTTTTCAGCTGTTTTTCCTGCTTGCGGGAAAGGTTTACAATTTCGTTCAGCTTGCTGATCCGGATATTCTCATTGATATCGTCTATCCGGGAATTTCTTGCAGCCGGAATTTCATGCCTTTCATATGCGCGTTGTGCAAAGCTGCTTCCTGCTGTCAGAGCGATTACTGCTGCGATGGCCAAAATGGTCTTTTTCATGGTTTCCAAGTATTAAAGTGTTTGTTTATGAAGGTTAGAGGGCCTTTTTTCATAAACGTTTAATGCACTTGAAACCCGATCTGCCAATGACCTCTGCTGGCAGACAGTATGCCTGTTTTTATCGACGAACCGTTTTTTCCAACTAAAAAATTATTCGCTGCGCAAGGATTTCACCGGGTTCATCAATGCTGCTTTGATAGCCTGAAAACTTACGGTCAAAAGCGTTATGACGATGGCGGTAAATGCAGAAACAGCGAACACAACCCAGCTCAGTTCGATATGATACTGATATTTTTGAAGCCAGTCGTTCAGAAAATACAAGGCAATCGGCGAAGCAATGATACAGGAAATAGAAACAAGGTAAACAAATTCCCTGGACAGCATGGCCCACATCTGCGTTACGCTTGCACCAAGCGCCTTCCGGATCCCGATTTCCTTTGTACGCTGCTCGGCCGTGTAAGCGGCAAGTCCGAACAGGCCGAGGCAGGAAATAAATACGGCCAGCACGGCAAAAACCCGGGCCAGCTTTCCGATCCTTTCTTCCGAACGGAACTTGGCATCATATTCCTCATCGGCAAACTTGAACTCGAACGGCGAATCCGGATCGTGCTTGCGGAAAACAGCCTCTACCCTTTTCAGTGCTTTGTCAACCGGTACGCCCGGCGCAAGCTTGATATTGATCAGATTGGCCCATTCGTAATCCATGAGAAAAACGGTCGGCATGGCCGGCTCATACGGCGACTGCATGACCATATCCTTAATGACGCCTACAACCTGCCGCGGCTTGCCGTTGAACCGGATTGTTTTGCCGATGATGTTTTTGATTCCCGTCAGTTTAACCGCCGATTCGTTTAATATGAATGCGGCTGTATCGGTGGAATATTCACGTGAAAAATCCCTTCCTTCTATGATTTTCCATCCGATTGTTTTCCCAAAATCATGCGTACATGCGATTGTCCCGAAAAGCGGCACGGAGCCGGGCGTCATTCCTTCCCATTCAAAGCCGATCTGATTGGAATAAATATCCGTTGTCGGGCTTGAAGATTCGCTCATTTCGTTTACAACGCCGGTTTTTAAAAGATCATCCCGAAGCGGGTAATACTTCCCGAAGATATTTGGCGAAATACGGATCTGAAGCAATCCCTGCCTGTCATAACCAACCGGGCGGTTTTTGGCATGCTGAATTTGCTGAAAAACGATAATTGTACCGATTATAAGCGTGATGGAAACAGTAAACTGCATGACAACCATTACTTTGCGCGGTACGGCCGACCATTTGCCAACTTTAAATGTGCCTTTCAGAACAGCAAGCGGGTTGAAAGAAGAAAGGTAGAAAGCCGGGTAACTTCCTGAAATAAGGCCGGTAAACAAAGCAAATACAAGAATGGCCAGCCAGAACTGGTAATGGGCAAACGGAAGGCTTACATGTTTGCCGGACAATTCATTAAAGGCAGGAAGCGCCAGTAAAACAATCAGAACAGCGAGTACAAGCGCGAAAATGACAACCAGAAAAGATTCGCTGAGAAACTGGAAAATCAGCTGACTTCTGAATGAACCGATAGATTTCCTGATGCCGACTTCCTTTGCACGCTTTTCGGAACGTGCAGTGCTCAGGTTCATGAAATTAATGCAGGCAAGCAGCAGCACAAAAATGCCGATGATGCTGAACAGCCATACAAACTGTATACTTCCGCCTATGTTTTTGCCGTCTTTAAACTCGGAATACAAGTGCCAGCGGCTCATCGGGTGCAGGAAATACTGCGGCTTGTCCGTTTTGGAAAATGCATGCGGCAGCTCCACATCCTTTATTTTAAGCGAAACTTTACCGATATCCGCCTGATCCGCAACCTGCGCAAAAAACTGGAACGAATGATTTCCCCATTGCGTCTGCGCATTTTTAATCCAGTTTTCTGAAACCAGATAATCGCTCCACGGCAAAACGAGCATCAATTCATTAAAATCGGAATTGAACGGAACATCTTCGTAAACGCCGGTTACTTTAACATCTTTCCTGATATCCAGTTTCAGCGTTTTGTTCAGCGGGTCTTCATTTCCGAAAAGCGCTTTGGCCACAGATTCCGCAATAATGATGGAACCCGGATTTCTCAATGCACTTGCATAATCGCCCCGGATCATTTTCAAAGAAAGCATTTCAGGAAAATCCGGCTGCGCGTACATGCCCGGTTTATTGATTTTCTTCTCGCCGTTCGTAAGTAAATGACTGTTATTCCAGGAAGCCAGCGATGTATATTTGAAATCGGCCGGGTATTTGGTTGTCATTTCAACAGCCGCAGGAATGGAAACGGCCGTACCGCTACCCGTTTGTCCATTGAAAGTCTGGCTTACCCATGCCTGCACAATCCTGTCGTAATTCCTGTGATATTTATTATACGAAAGTTCATCCCATACCCAAAGTCCGATCAGCATGGCAATGGCAATCCCGACGGCAAGACCAGTGATATTGATAAATGAATAGACCTTGTTTTTGGCAAGATTGCGAAGTGCAATCAGCAGATAATTCTTGATCATGGCTTTACGAAATGATTATGGGTTGGGATTCTATTCGCTTTTCAATGCCGTAACCGGGTTTACAAAGGCAGCCTTTATACTCTGGAAACTGGTTGTAACCAATGCGATCACAATGGCCGCCATGCCTGCCAGCACATACAGCCACCAGCTGATATGGACCTGATAGGTAAATCCCTGAAGCCATTCGTTCATTACATACCATGCGACGGGTGACGCAATGACCAGTGCAATGATCACCAGTTTAACAAAATCAATGGAAAACAAGCCGAAGATGTTCATGGCAGATGCTCCGACTGCTTTTCGTATGCCCATTTCCTTGATCCGTGATTCTGCCATGAATGCAACGACGCCGTAAAGACCAAGGCATCCGATAAATATGGCAATTCCGGTCAGTATCCTGAACAAAGCGAACAGCTTCTCTTCTTTTTCGTAAAAACTGCTTAATGTCTGATCAAAGTAATGATAGCTGAACAGATAATCCGGGAAAGTAGCAGTCCAGGCTTTTTCTATTTTATCAATAAGCCGCCTGTCTGCACTGGATGCAAGTTTAATATTCAGGGTCAGATAATTGTTGATGTCCGTTGTGAGGACACAAGGGATAATCTCCCGGTGCAGACTGAATGTATTAAAATTCTTAACAACCCCGACAATCGGCAGCTTTACTCCCGATCCGCCGATCGCCATGCGCTTGCCCAGAATATCATTCGGATCTTTAAGCCCGAGCTTCTTCACAAAAGCTTCATTGACTACATATTCACGCATGGTATCTGCCGGCAGATACATTCTTCCGGCAAGCAGCGTAAGGCCGTAGGTTTTCACATAAGCCGTATCCGCCGGGCGCATTACAATATCAAAATCCAGCATTTCGGCATCATTTTCGAATTTAAACCCGGTTTGCCAGTTGCTTCTGGACATCGGCGTAAATGCGCTGTAACTCATAGATATAATGCCGGGTTCGTTAACCAGCCTGGTTTTTAAAGCATTCAGCTTTTCCGGCTCCTGCCCGTAAACAGGCATACTGATGATTTCATCTTTCTGAAAGCCAAGATCAATGGTGCGGAAATATTTCATCTGGCTGTAAGCGATCAGCGTCCCGATCAGCACGATCTGTGATATGGTAAATTGGAGAACGATCAGTCCGGAACGCAAATGAGACTGCCTGTTTCCGGCTGTCCGCATTTTACCTTTCAGTGCAAGAACCGGCTGATAACCTGAAACGACGATTGCCGGGTAAAAACCTGCCAGCAAAGTAGTGAGAACAGCAAGAACTGCTAAAAATCCGAGAACAGGCAAATCTGTAAAAAACACTACGCCATCCGGTCTGACATTTAAAGTACCGGCAACATAAGGCAAAACATACTGTGCAATGGCCAGTGCAAAAAATACAGAGGTGACGGTAATAACAGCCGTTTCGGAAAAGTACTGACGAAGCAACTGTCCGCGGGTGCTGCCAAGCACTTTTCTTACACCTACTTCCTTTGCACGCCTCAATGCCTGCGCAGTAGCCAGGTTTACAAAATTGACGCAAGCTGTGACCAGGATAAAAACCCCGACCATAACCATGGACCAGATCATTCCCTTACTGATTGAGCGGCCGGTATAATTGGAAGTTTTGGTATCAAAATGAATATCTTTTACCGGCTGCAATACGAAATCCTCGGTAGCGGCCTGCTTGGGTTCTCGGTACTTTTTTCCAAATAAAACCAGTTGCTGTTCCATCTTTTTCTGACTGACCGCTTCCGGCAGCATTAAATACATTTGCCCTCCTCCGTACGAACTTGCCCAGTCGTCCCAGTTTGTAAAAGCGCCGTATTCTTTCAGGGATGAGAAAGAAAGCATGGTATGAAAAGGGAAATTGGTGGTTGCAGGCGGATCTTTTACGATTCCCGTCACCAGAAAATCCATTTGATTGTTAACATTTATTGTTTTTCCCATCGGATCGGCATGGCCGAAATACTTTATGGCCTGGCTTTCTGACAGTACAACCGATCCCGGATTGGCAAGTGAAGTAGAAGGCGAACCTTTTATCCATGTATAATCGAACATCCGGAAATATTCCGGGCCTATGAACGAAACGGTATTGGACTGGTCCGCATGTTTTTCCCGTTTTGCGCCTTTTTTGACTGTAACCAAAGTTTCACGCATGGCATACGTGCAGGTTACCTGGTTTTTCAATTCAGGAAAATCATTGCGCAGTGCAGCCAGTGCAGGAAGCGGCATGCCGGTATTGTAACCTTTGTCACCAAGCGATTTGTTATACTTGACAATCCGGAATATACGATCCATATTCCTGTGATGGCTGTCAAAACTCAGCTCGTAACGTACCGTAAAGAATATCAGCAGACAACAGGCAATGCCAAGCGTTAACCCGACCACATTAAGGATTGTGAAATTCCAGTTACGCCTTAAATTTCTGAAAGAAGTAACAAAATAGTTTCTGATCATGATGCTGCAATTTATTCGCGTTTTAGAGAATTGACCGGATTCATCAAGGCTGCCTTGATACTCTGAAAACTGACGGTAACGACTGCCACGATAATGGCGGAAAGCCCGACCAGAATAAATATCAACGGATTTATTTCAATGCGGTACGGATAATGATCCAGCCATTTCTGCATAAAAAACCACGCGAGCGGCGATGCAATGAAAATAGCAACCAGCACCAGTTTCACAAAGTCACGCGACAGCACAAAAACCAGACTGGAGATGCTTGCGCCCAGCACTTTACGAACGCCGATTTCTTTGGTACGCTGCTCGATGACAATCAGTGCAACGGCAAAAAGGCCGAGGCAGGAAAGCATAATGGCAATGCCGGAAGCCAGACTGAAAACCTGCGAAAGCTGCTCTTCCTCGCGGTACCATGCATTTGTATTTTCGTCCACATAAGTGCCTATGAATGCAGATCCGGGCGCAACCTCATCCCAGATTTTCCTGAACTTGTCCATGGCACCTTTGAGGCTCTGCGGCGTAACACGTACGAATATGTAATTGATCGCTTCCGAACCCGAAACATGCATGGTGATCGGCTTCTTTTCATTTTTGGAAGAATAAAGGTTGAAGTCGGGAATGAGGCCGATGATCTGGTATTTGGCGCCGGCTGTATCCGTCTGGAAAAACTTACCGACAGGCTCCGGTTCCGAGATCATTTTAGCCATACTTTCCGTAATAATAACCCGGTCAAGCGTATCCGAAGGGTAAGCCGGATTGAACTCGCGTCCAGCCAGTAATTTGATATTCAGCGTTTTCAGATAATCATAATCCACATGCAGCCAGTCTGTTGTGACTTCCTTCTCTTTATATGTAAATCCGAGAATGCTTCTTGAAGTACTTCTGTCTATTCCTACGCCGAGGTTCACACCGCTTCCGGTAATACCGAGTACATGAGGATCACCTTCCAGCTTGTTCCGCATCCGCATCAGCACCTGACGCCCGTTTACCTTTTTCCCGACCGGAATGCTGATGACCTGTTCTTTCTGGAAACCCAGCGGCTGCTTTCTCAGATGATCCACTTGCTGGATGGCGATAACGGTGCAGCAGATCAGCAGGCTGGACAAAGTAAACTGCGCCACGATCAGCGAGTTACGCAATACGCCGGGTTTCTTTAAGGAAACTTTTCCTTTCAGCACTTCCACCGCGTTGAACTTGGACATCTGCCACGCAGGATAACCGCCGGCAAGCAAGGTTACAAGAATGAAAAGCCCCAGCAGAATGGCTATTTTATCCGGCTGAAGTAAATAATCCAGTGTTAATTTTCCCTGGAAAGTGGCGTTAAAAGCAGGCAGCAGCAGAACCGCCAGGATAACTCCCGACAGAAATCCCAAAAAACAGATGATGCCGGCTTCTCCCCAAATCTGAAGAAAAAGCTGGTTTTTCAATGCGCCGAGTGACTTGCGGACCCCTACTTCGCGCGCACGGACAAAAGATCTTGCAACGTTCAGGTTGATGAAGTTGATACAGGCAATGAGCAGGATGAAAAAACCGATTCCCATCAGCGCATACACAAGCGCAAGCGGCGCACTGCCTCCGCCGGATATCTGCGAATCAAAATGCACGTTTCGGATCTGCTCTATTCTTACTGCGAACAAATCTCCTTTTTCATCCGGCTTTGCTCCTTTCTTTTTTAATGAAGCGATATTTTCAGCGAAATATTTGGCTGAAAAGGGTTTAAGACGCTTTTCAAGAGCAGCCTGATCTGTATTCGGGCTTAACTTCAAAAATACGCGATGCGAATAGGCATCCCACTGATCCTTTTGATTCTGATAATTTTCTGCATTTTCACTCCTGATAAAAGCATCAAACTTGATGGATGAATTTTCAGGAAAATCCTTTAAAACTCCCGTTACAACATATTGCTTTTTATTGCCGTCCAGACCCACATCGAGCGGCTTGCCCATTGGATCTTCATTTCCGAACACTGCTTTGGCCATATTTTCGGAAATGATAATGCTGCTCAGATCCTGAAGCGCCGTTTCCGCACTGCCTTTTACAAGCGGAAACGTAAAGATTTTCAGAAAATCCGGATCTGTAAACAGAACCTGCTTATCAAAATATTTTCCTTTGTATTCCACCACGTTGCTGCCGTTCAGAACCCTTGTAACGCCTTCTATTTCGGGAAATTCGGCTTTAAGCGCAGGCGTGATCGGAAATGGCATCGAGCCGATTTTTTCTGCTCTTTCCGGCTCGTTCGAGAAAAAGTAAACCTGGTACAACCGTTCATTGTCCTTGTGAAAATTATCGAAAGACAAGGCAAAGTATGCGGTCAGAAACAAAAAAGTACTGATGCAGAATGCCACGGCAAGTCCTGCGATATTGATAAAAGCATAACCCTTGCTTTTCCAGAGGTTACGAAAGGCGATTTTAAGGTAACTTTTAAACATGGTTTTTCTTGGCTAAATATACAGGCAGCAGGGATTGCTACGATTCATCAGCTTCATTTTAAAGAATATTATACCAAAATAAATCAACAAACATAAACGGGTTACAATCAATAAATTAAATCAAGAACTGTAAATTTTCAATGTTCAAAAGCGAACACTTTTGTTCATTTGCGTCCGGGTAATTTACAAGATAATGAAAGCTAATAGCTGTCAGCTTCTAGCCAGCAGCTCTTATCTTAGCCATCAACTTCATCTTACATTTCACATTTCACATTCTACATCTCACAACTCCTGCGCTACTCACTTTTCAGCGACTTCACCGGATTTGTAACGGCTGCTTTAATCGCCTGCGTGCTTACGGTAATGATTGCAATAACAACGGCAAGCGCGCCGGCCAGCACAAACATCCACCACTGAATGCTGATCTTGTAAGCAAATCCCTGCAGCCATTTGTCCATCACATACCATGTAAGCGGCGTGGCAATGACAATGGAAACAATGACCAGTTTGACAAAATCGCCCGAAAGCAATGCCACAATGCTCGTCACAGAAGCACCCAGTACTTTTCTTACTCCTATTTCCTTGATCCTCTGCTGTGCTGCAAATGCCGCAAGTCCGAACAGGCCAAGGCAGGAAATAACAATGGAAATCAGCGTGAAAGAATTGACAATGCGGGAAGTACGGGCATCAGCAGCATAGTTATTCTGAAAATCCTGATCAAGAAAACTGTATGTAAAAGGTTCGTCCGGAACCAGCGACTTCCATTTGCTTTCAATAAACGGAAGCACTTTGCTGACGTCTCTGGAACTGACATGCGTAACGATGTAGTTAAAATCGGAGTTCATATTCAGGAACAAGGCATAAGGCTCAATGGCCTGATGCAGATCGGCAAAGTGGAAATCCTTTACAACGCCCACAATTTCCAGAGGATGTATTACGCCGTCCGTATTGCTTTTGAAATTGAGCCTGCTGCCGACTGCTTTGTTAATCGAAATGCCCATTTTTCGTATAGTTGCCTCATTCACAACCATTTTATAATTGGTATCTCCGGGAAAATCAGCTGAAAGCATCCGGCCCGCAGCCATTTCAAATCCCATTGTTTTCATGAAATCGGGAGCTACCCAGTTGGTTTTAACCAATTTTGCCTCGTTGATGCTTTGATCTGACGGATAAAGAGACATATCGCTCGGGTTCAGGATGCCCGGATAGTAGGAAGTTCCGGAAGCGCCTTCAATCTGGTTATTCTGCAGAAGCTCATTACGTAAAGCTGTATACGCGTGCTTTGCCGCATCGGTTCGCAAAGGAATCACAAGCTGCTGATCTTTGGTAAAGCCAAGCGGCTGTTCCCGCATGTATTTCATCTGGGTCTGAATAACCAGCGTCGCCACCACGAGCCCGGTGGAAATGACAAACTGCACCACAACAAGCCCTTTACGCAGAGTCGTAGCCGAAACAGAGTTGACAAATTTTCCTTTAATTACATCAAGCGGGTTGAAAACAGATAAATAAAACGCAGGATAACTGCCCGCCAGCAATCCGGTTACAAAGGCCAGCATGATAAAAGCCAGAATAATTTCAGGTTTAAGCAGTTCATTGAATTCCAGCGATTTGCCTGAAAGCTCGTTAAAAACGGGCAAAGACAATGCAACGAGCACCGCGGCCACAGCCAGTGCAATAAAGGTAAGCACCATGGATTCACCCAGAAACTGTCCGACCAGCCCGCCTTTTCCGGCACCCATCACTTTACGGATGCCCACTTCGGCTGCACGTTTTGCAGAACGGGCTGTTGCCAGATTCATGAAGTTGATGCAGGCAATAAGGAGCGTAAACAATGCAATGGATGCCAGCACGTAAAGATATGTGGAGCTCGTCGTCGGCGTTACAATGCTTTCAATCTGGTTGAAAAGGTGAATGTCGTTCACTGCAAGCAAAGCCATTTGCTTGTCAACACCCGCCGCCTTCAGATCCTGCCGCGCATATTTATTGATAAATGCAGGCAATTTCTTTTCAAATCGGGAAGCATCCGTTCCGGGCGCCAGTCTGACGTATGTATAAAACATATTGTTGTTGGTAAAATCCTGCTTCTGCTCTCTCAGAAAACCGCCAACCCAGCCGGCATTCATCGAAACAAAAAAACGGGCATCAATATGCGAACGTGCACTTTCATCTTTGTAAACACCTGTAACCCTGAAATTTTCACCATTTCCCGTTGTACCGCCCAGACGGATTATTTTGTTGAGCGCAGTAGCATTGCCGAACAGGTTTCTGGCCACTTCTTCCGACAGAACAACCGCATGCGCGTCATCGAGTGCCGTATTGGCATCACCTTCCAGAAACTGATAGGTAAAAACGTCGAAAAAAGTAGAATCAACATGATATCCACGGGTTTCATAAAATGATTTTACAGACTTGCCGGATTCCTCCACGCTGAGCAGCGTTTTGTTTTCCAGAAAATTCTGCCACAATCTTGTAACCTGTTTTACTTCCGGAAATTCTGATTGAATAGCGCGTGCATACGGCGAAGGCGCACGCGGATTATCCATTTTCTCTCCGTTGGACTGAATACGAACGCTTCTGACCAGATAAATATCTTTGCCAAACTCATGATGGCTGTCAAAAGAAACTTCACTTAAAATGTACAGCAAAAGCAGCATGCAGCAGGTCATCCCTACGGACAGGCCAAAAACATTAATGGCAGAAAAAAGCTTGCTTTTAAGCACGTTCCGCCAGGCGATCTTCAAATAATTTTTTATCATGGCTAACAGATTGCAAACGCATTGTTGCATAGGTTCGGCTATTATGCAATGAATATTGTACCAGCGCCGTAAAACATTCAAATATATACTGATAATCAGATAATTATACAGATATAAAAACAACAAAAGTGTCCGTAAGCGGACACTTTTGTTCGGTATTGGACTTGGCTTGGAGTTATGGTGTAAACATTCATGCAGCAACAAACGGGACTTCAATTTCTTCGGAACGCCAGGCTGCATAAGCCAAAGCCTGCCTGATGTCTTCCATTTCCAGATAAGGGTAATATTCAAGAATTTCTTCAAAACTTTTTCCCGAAGCAACAAGTCCGACGATAGTTCCTACTGTAATCCGCATTCCCCTGACACATGGCTTTCCTCCCATAATCTGGGGATCAAATGTTATATGGTCCAGTTTCATATCAAACATGTTTTATCAAATATAACCATAATCCCGACACTTCCGTTTACTCGCTTCTCAAACTCTTTACCGGGTTCATCAAAGCGGCTTTGATACTTTGAAAAATTACGGCCAGATCGGTAAGAAGCAGGGCAAAAAACCTACCAGGGCGAAAAGGTCCGGTATCCGGCAAACTGTCGCAATAGTTTCCAAACCTGTTTACTGAAATGTACTTTTACTCACTCCTTAGCGATTTTACCGGATCAAGCAACGCTGTTTTTACACTTTGAATACCCACAGTAAGGATGGCGACAGAAATGGCGATGGATGCAGCAGAAACAAAATACCACGACGTAAGATTGATACGATATGGAAAGTTCTGAAGCCAGACATTTACGGCATAATAGGAAAACGGCAGCGCAATGACAATCGCGAGCAAAACCAGCTTTACAAAATCCGTGGATAATAAAGCCGCAATGCTCGAAACCGACGCGCCAAGTACTTTCCTGATCCCGACTTCCTTAACCCTTGTTTCCGCATTGAAGGTTGCCAGGCCAAACAGACCAATGCAGGAAACAAAAATGGAAAGTGCCGCGGCAAGTGTAATCATCTGTTTCCACCGGGCCTCGGATTCGTACCTTTTGTAATTGGCAGCATCTTCAAAATTGTATTCAAACGGCATAAACGGAACGTGCTTGCGGAATATCTTTTCCACGGTTCTGATTGTCCCCGGAATATTTTGAGCATTCAGTTTGAGATATACGGTTCCCAGGCGGTAATTCGGATCCTGCGTCAATAATAACGGCTTGATTGTGTCTTTCAGTGAAGCATAATGATAATCCCGGATTACTCCGATCACCTTCAGTTTCTGGTTTTTCCATTCAAAGTTCACTTCCTTGCCAATCGGGTCACGCCAGCCGGCTTCTTTTACAAAAGCTTCGTTCACCACAACGGATTGCAGCGGATCGGAAGGATAACTCCGGGAAAAATTACGTCCTTTTATCAGTGGAATCTGCAATGTTGAAAGAAAATGATCGTCTACACCAATGTACCCAAAATCCATTCTCTTGCCGTTCACTTCTGCACCGGTTCCGTTGTAATTGCCATTGAAAGCAGCAACGGACTCAATACCGGTCGTATTTTTCAGTTCTTCCATGATCGTTGCAAGTGTTTCATTGCCCGGTCCGCCCCGGCCGGTACTGAAACTCATCAGATTCTTGTCATTATACCCGAGTTTCTTGCTGATCAGATACCGGAACTGGGCATAAATAACCAGCGTACCGATCAGCAGAAATACAGACAAGGCAAACTGAAATACAACCAGACTTTTTGTAAGGTAATTTTTTTGTGTCAGGCGGGTACGGTTGTAAAGCGTCTGGGCAGGACTGAATCCCGACAGCACCAAAGCCGGGTAAAATCCTGCAATCATTCCGGTCATTAAAAAAAGCAGTAAATAACCCGTTACAAGCTGTACGTCAAGAAGATAAGAAAGCGACAGTTCCTTGTTGGCCAATATATTAAAGGTCGGCAAAATAAACTTTGTCAGTAAAAGCGCAAAACTGAATGCAATAAAAGACAGCAGGAAAGATTCTCCCAGAAACTGGATCATCAGCTGCTTGCGCTGGCTGCCGACTACTTTTCGGACCCCGATTTCCTTGGCGCGGTTAAGCGATCTGGCAACGGTAAGATTAACAAAATTGATACACGCAATCAGCAGTATAAAAACGGCAATTCCGGACAGGATATAGGAATAAACCGGGCTGCTGCCGCGTCCGAGCCCGTTCCGGAGTTCGCTCGATTCGCTGTCCAGATGAACTTCCATGAAAGGCTGAAGACTGAAACTGATTTTCTGATTAAAATCCTTGATCTTGCCGATCTCATCCGCCGATTTGCTTTTGAAAACCTGATTGAGCTTTGGAATAACCGTTCGGTAATTTGCTTTGTCATGCAGCAAAACAAAGGTGTTCATATAAAAACCCAGCCATGCATTGTCCGTCCAGCCTCTGGCCTCCTGAAACTGAAACGGCAAAACCGCTTCAAACTGCACGGATGAATTCTGCGGGCATTTTCTGGCTACACCCGAAACGGTAAACGTTTCAAACACATCACCGATTTTCAGTTCCAGCGTTTTTCCGACGGCATCTTTTGTGTTAAAATATTTCTCCGCAACCTGTTCTGCCAGAACGATCGAATGCAGGTCTTTCAGGACTGTTTTCGGATCGCCGGCCAGCAAGGGCATTGTAAAAACGCTGAAAAAGTTGCTATCGGCAAAAAGTATATCTTCATTCAGCAGTTCATTGTCTTTCTTGACAACAAACGAGCTGCTTTGTGTCCTCACAATTTGAAGTATTTCCGGAATTTCCTGCTTGAACGAAGGTCCGTGAACGGCATTGGTACTGCCGATTACACGCGTTTCCGTGTAATCGGATATGGTTACTTTTATCCTGTACAAATGATCTTTTTTTTCCTGAAAGCGGTCAAAACTTATTTCATCCTTTGTATAAAGGACAATCAGCATGCAGCACGTAAGCCCGAGCGAAAGACCGGCAATGTTGATGAGTGAAAATACCTTGTTCCTCGTCAGGTTCCGGAAAGCAATTTTCAGATAGTTTTTGATCATGGCTTTAAGGTTCAGGTAAAATACATGGAAAGTAAACTGTCTATTATTCCGTTTTCAACGACTTCACAGGATTCATCAAAGCTGCTTTTACAGCCTGAAAACTGACAGTAAATAATGCAATCAGCAATGCTGCAATGCCTGCAACCAGAAAATACCACCATTCCATTTCAATGCGGTAAGCATACTTTTCAAGCCATCCATGCAGAAAATATCCTGCAACCGGGAACGAAATGACTGCTGCAATTGCCACGAGCTTTACAAAATCCATGGAAAGCATGCCAACAAGGTTGGCAACACTTGCACCCAGCACTTTTCTGACACCTATTTCCTTGGTCCGCTGCTCCGAGGTAAATGCTGCCAATCCGAACAGGCCCAGGCAGGAAATGAATATGGCCAGAAATGCAAAATAATTGGCTAACCGGCTGACTACATTTTCCGCTTTGTAAAGATTTCCGAATTCTTCATCTGTAAAGCGGTACTTGAAAGGAAACCCCGGGCTAAACTGTTTGTAAACCTTCTCAATATTCTGAATGGCAAGCCTGGTTTTGCCGGCTTCTGTCCGGATCAGCACAGCGCCGCGGTATGAATTTCTTGACTGGAACCCGATAATCAGAGGTTCAATGGCTACATGTAGAGAACCTATATGAAAATCCTTCATAAGCCCGATTATTTTCCCTTTCCTATCAAAAATGGTCAGCTCTTTTCCAACAGGATCTTTGAATCCCATTTTCCTGGCAGCAGCTTCATTAATAATAAAGTTGGTCGTATCCGTTCCAAATTCGGGGTTGAAATCGCGGCCGTCCAGCAACGTTATGCCCATTGTCTTTATAAAATCATAGCCAATCGTATTTACGCTGAACAGGATTTTTTGCGTCGTATCTTTTCCAGGCCATGTAACGCCCATCGTAGAACTTCCATAATTGATCGGATCAGACTGGGAGCACGTTACCGACTTGATGCCGGGCTCATTTTCCAGCGCCTGCTTGAATGCCTCAAAATTCTTTTCAATGCTTTTCTCCACATTATTGATGTAAAGCAGGTTTTCCCTGTCAAAACCAAGATTTTTGTTCTGGATAAACTGAATCTGGCGATAAACCACAATCATGGAAAGTATCAAAAGAATTGACAGCCCGAACTGGAATACAACCAGCCCCTGACGAAAATAGGCCGCACTCGGCTTGAATTTCAGTGCACCTTTCAGTACAACAACCGGATTGAGCGACGACATAAATAATGCAGGATAACTGCCTGCCACAATTCCGGTTATAACCGTAAGTCCAAGTAGGAGTAAAAGCAACGACGGATTAAGAAAATCCAGTGACAGCTGTTTTTCCGTTAATGAATTGAACGAAGGAAGTAAAATAAGTACAATGGCCAGGGCAAAGAAAAGTGCAATCAGCGTGATCAGTATGGATTCTCCCATAAACTGGCCGATAAGGCTGGCTTTATAGGCGCCCACAACTTTTCGCAGCCCTACTTCCTTGCCTCTTTTCACAGAACGGGCAGTGGCCAGATTCATGAAATTGATGCATGCAATAATCAGTATAAAAACGGCAACAATTGTAAAAAGACGCACATATTCGATTCGTCCGCCGTTTTGTCTGCCTGAATCCCATTTGGAATAAAGATACGACTGCCCGTAATTGACCAGGAATATATCTATGTTACTGTCTTTATTCTTGGTTTTCAGATAACCCTTGATCTTGGCATTGACTTTGTCAACAGAAGCATTCTCAGCCAGCAATACAACGCAGCGCGGACCGTTATTTCCCCATTCCTTTGCCCATTGATTGCTTTTCCTCCAATGGTCGTAGCTCATCAGGAAATCGAATTTCATGGATGAGTAAGGAGAGAGTTCTTCTAAAATACCCGTTACGATCACATCATCCTTGTTATCAACGCGCATGGCTTTACCCATTGCATCCTGACCTTTAAAATACTTTTCAGCCAGTTTTTTTGATATCACAATCCCGTCCGGGCGCTTCAATGCAGTAGCGGCATTGCCCTGGCTGAGATCAAAAGAAAATATATTCAGGAAATCGCCCTGAACGTAGCGACCTTTTTCGTTATCGTAAATATTGCCGGCTTTCAGCACCGGGGTTTCTTCCCAAATCACCTGACTTGCCAATTTAATTTCCGGAATATCTTTTACAATATTTTCCGCCAAATTCCCGGCGTGGACGAATACGTATTGATAGCGCCGGAATAATGCTGGTTTTCCATAACCGAGAAAATCCGGGCGTCATTCTTGTGAAACCGGTCCATTTTCATTTCGTCCTGCACCCAAAGCATAATCAGCAGACTGCAGGCCATTCCCAAGGCAAGGCCAAGTATATTGATCAGACTGAATAACTTATTTTTCAGCAAATTCCGCCATGCGATTTTTAGATAGTTTTTGAACATACCAATATTGTTTCTTTAGTGTGAGTATAAACGGTTTGGTTTTCACATGAACTTAAAATCCATATGAAACGAATATGGAAAATCAGGCATCAGATCAAAGCCCGATTTGCACAGCAGCTTTGCGGCATCAATCCGGAATTACAGATTGATATGAATTTCCCGTCCCGGAAATGCTATTTCGTCTTCAAATTCAAGAATGATCTGCTTGCGCTCCTCCTTTGATTTTCCAGCGGCATTTACCGTCTTTTCATAAATAAATTCTTCCTTGTTTTTTACAAACTCGTATTTGAGAAAGAGCACGCCGGAATCATCATTGTAGCTGACGTATTTTTTAAATTCCCCGGCCTCTTCCGCTGCATACGGCTGTGTATATATGCACTCCGACATGGCCGCATGTGTTCTCACTTCGCTCCGGCCGGCGACCTTGCCGCAGGCCGGTTCTTTCTGGGCAATTGCCAGCGTATGCACACCGAGCATACCGGCGCCAGCAAGGACAAAGCGCAGGAAAGCTTTCATGCTACACATGTACTTTTTCTGTCACTATCTTTCCGTCAAACAAATTCACAATCCGGTGTGCAAAACCGGCATCGTAAGGCGAGTGCGTCACCATCAGAATCGTTGTTCCGGCGGCATTGAGCTGGCTGAGCAGGTTCATCACTTCTTCCCCGTTTTTGGAGTCGAGGTTACCCGTAGGCTCATCCGCTAGGATTGTCTTCGGCGTTGCAACCACAGCCCGGGCGATTGCCGTACGCTGCTGCTGCCCGCCCGAAAGCTGTTGCGGAAAGTGGTTTCTGCGGTGCATCATGTTCATGCGCGTCAGGGCGGCTTCCACTTTTTCCTTGCGTTCTGCCGGCGGCGTTTTCAGGTAAAGCAAAGGAAGTTCCACATTTTCATACACGGTCAGTTCGTCGATAAGGTTAAAGCTCTGAAACACAAACCCGATATTTCCCTTGCGGATCTGCGCACGCTGTCTTTCCGACATTTTTGCAACTTCGGTTCCGTAAAATTCGTAAGAACCTTCACTTGGATTGTCCAGAAGCCCGAGGATATTCAGCAACGTGGATTTCCCGCAGCCTGAAGGCCCCATAATGGCAACAAACTCGCCGTCCCTGACATCCATATCAATGCCGTTCAGCGCTGTGGTCTCTACTTCTTCGGTAGAAAAGATTTTGTGAAGGTTTGTAATTTTGATCATCGTTTTTCTGGCTTTTGGCTGTTAGCTTTTAGCTATCGGCAATTTGGTTATGATAAATGTGGTTTACAAATTCTGTATTGCTTTGTGACCTAACATCTGATTCTGATTCTAAAGGAAACAAGTCAAATGTTTATAGATCAAATGAAAGATTTCAGGGTATTAAGAGTTTGGGAAAAAAGTCATCAGCTAGTTCTTGATATTTATGCCATTTCAAAAAATTTTCCTAAGAATGAATTATTTGGCCTTGTCAGTCAGATTCGCCGTTCTGCCGTTTCCATACCTTCAAACATTTCCGAAGGATGCGGAAGACTTTCAGATGCCGAACTGGCCAAATTCATGGTAATTGCCAGCGGCTCTGCTTCCGAGCTTGAATATCAGCTGCTTCTTAGTAAATACCTTCATTTTCTTTCATTGGATGAATATGAAAAACTTGCAAACGATTTAACCGAAATTCACAAAATGCTTAATTCGTTTATTAAAAAATTAAACACGAAATGAGGATTGGTTGTTGGCTGTAAGCTGTTGGCTTTTAGCGATTGACTTTTGGTTACTGTAATCAAAGCACTTGATAATTGACTTTAAAGTGCTAAGCACTTGGCTAAAAAATACAACTAATCGCTAAAAGCTAATGGCTAACAGCCATCAAAATTCCAACACCTCATTATCCCCGAAGTTCTCGTACGAGCTCGTAATCACCTTTTCGCCCGGTTTCAGGCCTTCCAGTACTTCGAAATATTCAGGATTTTTGCGGCCTAATGTAATATTGCGTTTGGAAGCGCGTTTTCCGTCTTCGCCGACTACATACACCCAGTTTCCGCCTGTTTCGGAGAAGAACCCGCCGACAGGCAGCAGCGTTGCCTGCGATGGCTGTCCAAGCTGCAGACGGATCGGTGCCGACTGGCCTCTTTTGATCAGTTCGGGAGCGCCTTTGTCAAACTGCATATCGACTTCAAACCGGCCGCTCAGTACTTCCGGATATATTTTGATGATCTTCAGTCCATAATCTTTTCCGTTGAATTCCATGGAACCCTGCAACCCGGCGAAAATCCTGGAAATATAATGCTCATCCACGCTCACACGCATTTTAAATCCGTTCAGGTCATCGATCTGGCCAATGTTCTGTCCCTGGTTGATATTCGATCCGACTTCCACATTCATGGACGAAAGCAATCCTGAAACCGGCGCTTTAACCACGAGATTATCAAGTGTCTGCCTCCACAAACTTACGTTCTTTTGCGTGCTCGCCAGCGTTCCTTCGAGCTGGGAAATCTGCATTCGTGAGTTTTCTTCCTGATATTTCTGCGATTCGATCTCGATTTCACGCTGTTTGGTAAGCCGCTCAAATTCTCTTTTCGTTTTCAGGAAATCAGCATCCGGAATCACTTTATCCTTGTATAGTTTGGTATTTCTCTCATGCGCATCTTTCGCCTGATCAATCTGATAATCCAGTTCGCTTAATGTTTTCTGAAGGGTAAACCGGGCAATGCGCAGGCTCTGACGCGTATTCTGCAGATCGTTTACCAATCGGCTGGCTTCCGTTTCCGACTGAAGAAAGCTCAGTTTCAGGTTCTGGTTTTCGAGCCGCAGCAGTACGTCGCCCTGTTTTACCATGTTTCCGCCTTCAATCAGTTTTTCGGTAACATAGCCGCCTACAATCGCATCCAGCTGAATGGTTTTCAATGGCTGCACAACACCCGTAACCACAATGAATTCGTCAAATTTTCCTTGTCTGACAGTCGATACAGTCAGTTTGTCCTGCTCTACGTTGAGCTTGCTGCGTTTGTCTGCAAAGAAAAACTGATAGATCAGAAAGGCAACCAGCAATGTGCTTCCGGCAATGATACCGATGCGTTGGGTAGTCCAGAATTTTTTTGGTTTGATTTTATCCATAGACGATGAGCCCCCGGTAAAGCCGTTACTGCTGCTCGTTGAATTAGGTGTTTTGACTTCCATTATATTGTAAAGATTGGATTCGCTGTTAAACTTTGATCTTTACTATCCAATCCTTGTGCCAAAGAACATTTACGCATTTAAGGCACTGAAAATCAATATACATAAATATTTACAAACCTGCTGCTTTGTCCGATAACGGACATTTTTGTTCGGCGGCGGACAAGCCGTTTCAAGCGGCCGTCCGGATGTCTTGCAGCTTTTTAGGCAGGTATAAAATTAAATTTCAAATTGCATATACTATCTTACAAAACAATTACCAACATCCGGATAATTTCTGTTTTCAACCGCAGGATTATCTTTGTGAATAAAAACAGCCATGCAACTCTCTGAAGCAAAAATCCTGATCATCGACGACGATGTTGACGTGCTCAGCGCAGCCAAACTTTTGTTGAAACGGCACGCAAAAGCCGTCGATATCGAAAAGAATCCGCAGAAACTCCCTTTTCTGATTACCAACGGCGACTACAACCTTATTCTGCTGGACATGAACTTTACCCGTGACGTCAACAGCGGACGGGAAGGATTTCACTGGCTCGACCGTATTCTAGACATCAAGCCCAGTTCAAAAGTAATCATGATCACGGCATATGGTGATATTGAAATGGCCATCCGCGCCATCAAAGCGGGCGCCACCGATTTTGTACTGAAACCCTGGGAAAACGACAAGCTCCTTGCAACCATTGCCGGCGCGCTCGAAGGCGGAGCGGACAAAGCGGTAGTTGTGCCGGAAGAAAAAAGCAAGGAAGACAGCAAGAAACCCAAGCCGGCCGCAGACACGATCGTGGCATCCAGCGAATCCATGCGGCAGGTGCTGGCCACTGCTGAACGCGTGGCTGCAACGGACGCAAACGTTCTGATACTCGGAGAAAACGGTACAGGCAAAACGCAGCTTGCCAAACATATCCATCAACATTCCAGACGCTCGGACAAGCCGTTTGTCGTCGTTGATCTGGGCGCTTTGAGCGAGACACTGTTTGAAAGCGAGCTTTTCGGACACGTGAAAGGCGCTTTTACGGATGCCAAGGAAGACCGCGCAGGAAGGTTTGAGGAAGCAAAAGGCGGAACTATTTTTCTGGATGAAATCGGCAACCTTACGCTTCCGCTGCAGGCCAAGCTGTTGACTGTCATACAGGAACGGCGCGTTACGCGTGTGGGTTCCAACAAACCGATCTCACTGGATGTACGCCTGCTTTGCGCCACCAATATGAACATTGAAAAAATGGTATCGGAAAAAACATTCCGTCAGGATCTGCTTTACAGGATCAATACCATTGAACTGGAACTTCCGCCGCTTCGTGAAAGGCCCGAGGATATCAGCGCACTTGCGGATTTCTACCTGAAGCAGTACAGCAAAAAATACAACCGTCCTGTCAACGACGTCAGCAGCGCACTGATCAAGAAAATGCAGCAGTACAACTGGCCGGGAAACATCCGCGAACTGCAGCATGCCATTGAGCGCGCCGTGATCCTTTCGCAGGAAAAAACGTTGCAGCCTGAAGACCTTTTCCTCAAAAGTTCCGGCGGACAGCCTGTGACGGCTACGGGCTTTGATCTGGAAGATATGGAGAAAACGCTGATCATCAAGGCAATGAAACGCTTTAACGGAAATATTACAGATGCCGCACGCGAACTGGGCCTGAGCCGCGCAGCACTTTACAGAAGAATGGAAAAGTACGGTTTGTAATTCCGAAGTACCCTAGAACAAGCGTATCAATACATAAAATATCCAGCCTTCATTGGCTCTTGTAGTATAAACAGGAACATTAATGGCACTTGATCCGGGATCGAAAGCTGCCAGTTCAACCGGTCTGGCGAATTGATAAACCAGTTCAAAGGAAACGCGTTTTTTAAGGTTTAACCCGATTCCTGTGATATAGGAAAGGTTTTTTCTGAGTTTTGCATTTGCAGGAATGGCAAAATCAGCAGGTATATTTCCCGAATCTATTTCTCCGATCAACGAGCTTTTGGCAGTATAACGGATGCGTCCGGAAGTAATAAACGACGGCATGATACCGGCAGTAATGTATGGTTTGAAGGATTTATCAAATGGTGAATATTGCAGGGTCAACGGAAACTGGATGCGCTTGAAATTGTTTCGGTAAAAAGTAGTGTAAACCGGATCATTTGAAATGTCGGCAGAATTCCGGGTATCGAAAGTCCGGATTCTCAGATCCTGACTGAACTGCCATTCTGCATCCAAGGAAAGTGTCAGAAATCCGGATAGCCGGTACCCCGCGCGAATACCTGAACTGACAGTGAAACCCCGGCCAAATTCGTCCTTTATTTCCGGACCAAGTATTACTGTCTTTTCCGTTCCGGCCCATCCGTAACCCGGTTTAAGGCTGAATGTCCATTTGGAAGACTGAGCGGACGCATAACCCGTTTTAAAAAATACCAGTAAAAAAGTTAAATATTTAAGCATGGCTGTTCCTTCATTATTAAATCATTTGAAGATAACAGCCGTTTTCATCTGATTGTAAAAAGGTCTTCAGAATTGACTGACTGGCATGTTTTTAGAAGACTTTTATCGTTTTAACGTCGGATTTAGAACCAATTTGATTTTATAATGACCAGATTCCTGCTTTCTTTTTTCCTGTTTTTTTCCTGCCATTTCCTTTTTGCCCAGAAAACCAAGATAACTCCCGTTCCGCTTAAAAATGTAAAAACCCGTCAGGGGTTCTGGCACCAGAGGCTGGAAGCAGCAAAGAACGTAACCGTTCCGCATGTGCTGGAAGAATGCGAAAAATCGGGAAGGATCGACAACTTTGCCGTGGCCGGCGGATTGAAAAAAGGAAAATTCGAAGGCACACGGTTTAACGATTCGGATGTTTTCAAAGTCGTGGAAGGCGCCGCTTACGTGCTGCAAAACCAGTATGATGCCAAATTGGATCATTACCTCGACAGCCTGATCACGCTTTTTGCCGCTGCGCAGGAACCCGACGGATACCTTTACACCATCCGGACGATCAACAAAGATACCACGGGTTCTTACGACTGGATTGCCGGCCCGTACCGGTACGGCTTTGAAAACGGCAGCCATGAACTCTACAATGTGGGGCACCTTTATGAAGCGGCCATTGCCCATTACGAAGCAACCGGAAAAAAATCACTGCTGAATGTTGCCATCAAGAATGCGGATCATCTTGTAAAGACTTTCGGGCCGAATCCCGGCCAGCTCGTTGTGGTTCCCGGTCATGAAGAAATAGAAATCGCACTGATCCGATTGTACCGTACAACCGGAAAAAAAGAGTATCTGGACCTTTCCCGCTTTTTCATAGACATGCGCGGACGTTCCGACAAGCGCGCACTTTATCTGGATGAACACAAGCTCGGACCGGCGTATTTTCAGGATCAGGTTCCGTTTGTGAGGCAGAAAGAAGCCGAAGGCCATGCTGTTCGTGCACAGTATCTTTACACTGCGGTTGCAGATTTCCTTACCGTGCAGGAAGATGCCCGTTACAGCAATGCCATTCACGCTATCTGGAAAGATGCAACAGAGAAAAAGCAATACATAACCGGCGGCGTCGGCGCGCGTGAAGACGGCGAAGCATTTGACAAAGCTTACGTGCTTCCCAACGATAATGCGTATGCCGAAACCTGCGCGGCTGTGGCCAATATGCTCTGGAACCATAAAATGTATCTGTATACAGGCGAATCCAGATACATGGACGTTTTCGAAAGAGTGCTTTACAATGGTTTTCTGGGCGGCATGTCCGTGAAAGGCGACAAATTTTTCTATGTTAATCCGATGGCATCCAACGGTGTCAATGATTTTAACCGCGGTACGGGCGCGGAAAGACAACTCTGGTTTGGAACGGCATGCTGCCCGACCAATGTATCGCGGTTTCTGCCTTCCATGCCGGCTTACATTTATGCCCTGCGCGGCGACAAACTGATTGTTAATTTATTTGCGGATAATGAGGCCTACGTTATGGTAAAAAACGAAACGGTCAAAATTATTCAGCAGACCAGTTATCCGTGGGAAGGAAATATAAAAATCAGTATTGAGCCTGAAAAATCACTTGCATTTCCTTTATCGGTACGGATTCCCGGCTGGGCCAACGGACAGGCCATTCCCGGAGATCTTTATACTTATACCGAGAAAGAATCAAAGCCCGTAACGTTAACAATCAATGGTAAAAAATCGCCGGCAACAATTGAAAACGGTTATCTGAAAATTACAAGAACGTGGAAAAAAGGTGACGTTATTGAACTTACGCTGGATATGCCTGTCAGGAAAGTGGTTTCGGATCAAAACATCAGATCAAACAACGGAAAAGTGGCCATTGAACGCGGGCCGGTTCTGTACTGCGCCGAAGGCCGCGACAACAACGGAAAAGCAGCTGCCATCCGGATTTCGGCTTCAGATACCTTCGTACCGCAGTTCCAGAAGGACTTTCTGGGCGGCATCAATGTACTGAAATCAGCTTCCGGAAATGCAATGCTTGTTCCTTATTATGCATGGGGAAACAGAGGTGCCAACGAAATGACAATCTGGTTTGATCAGAAAAAATAACTTTTAAGGATCGTTACTTTTTGATCAGGTTTTCTTTTGCCATTTTCAAATCTTCCAGTTCTCCGTTTGTAATCATGTTGATATCACTGTTCTTGAACATGTCATTTTCAGAAACGATCTTGCTTTTGAAATAGAAAGTATACGGCAGGTGCTTGCCTTTGGTAATCGCCTGACCGGTTGCTTTCAGCATTTTTCCAAGGTCAATCGACATCGGAATTTCGTACACTTCCTTGCTGTGCGCTTTTATTTTGGTTGGGCCTTTTACGCTGCCTTCCGCAATTCTTTTCTGTTTGCCGAGATCCATTACATAAGCTGCATTCCTGAATTCCATTGAAAACGGATTGGGGTTCGTAAGTTCTATGCTCAGGACTACTTCCGTATCTTTCAGGCGCAGCTTTTTCATGTCGTAACCGGCCATTCTGATTTTCGGGACCCTTACGAGCGGCAGCCGTTTGTCCATGGACAGCTCAATCGAATCTTTTCCGAGAAAAGGTTTCTGCAGATGAAAAACGCCTTCAAAATGATAATCTGCACTATCCTCTCCTTTCGATGCTTCCTGATCGCCTTCTATTCTCAATTTACTGATTTTTAATTCGGAAGAAACAGGAATAACGGTGCTGTCGCTGGATTTGATATTTACCGGTTTCGGGTAATCGTCTTCCATGATCGTTTTACCGTTCATCTGTACAACATAACTGAAATGCTTGATGTCCAGCCCGACAGGCAGCGGATTATGTACAAGTACTTTCAAATCCATATCCAGCGTACTGTCCGTAATATTGTTGATTTGCCCGATCCCCATTTCCACACGTGGTTTGAGATCGGAAACCGGGTTTTCGTTCTTCTTTTTATACATATACCAGCCGAAACCGCCGGCAATCAGCAGCACAATGACAATCAGCAGCGTTTTTACAAACTTTCCGTTCATATTGGTTAAATTATTGGTTCAGAGCGGTGAAGATAAAAATCATACCTTTTAATAAGATACTCCGGAATTTGATTGAAAACAGAATTGTCTATGCATTAAAGAGCCGTTTTACGCATATGTAGACTTAACTCTTCATTACAGCCCGGCCGAAAGCCCGTTACTGCAACACTGAAATTGGTACGGTTTTTTAAACATCCGGAATCAAACAAGATGACGTTTGTCATCCAAATTCATTTTCAAACCAAATACCTTTTTAATTTTTATTATCATGGCAACTAAGAGCAAAGTAACCAACAAGATTACAGAATCAGATAGCGCTAAATTGAAAGAACTGTTTGTAGACGGTCTGAAAGATATTTACTGGGCAGAAAAAAATCTGGCAAAAGCATTGACCAAATTGTCAAAAAGTGCAACTTCTGAGGAACTGAAAGCTGCTTTCGAACAGCATACAACTGAAACAGAAGAACATGCAGCAAGACTGGAACAAATTTTTGAACTGGTTGGCGAAAAAGCACAGGCTAAAAAATGTGCAGCCATGGAAGGTCTGATCGAAGAAGCCAATGAAATCGTAAGCAGCACAGATAAAGGAACCATGGTTCGTGACTGCGGATTGATTATGGCAGCACAGAAAGTTGAGCATTATGAAATCGCTTCTTACGGTACGCTCCGTAACATCGCAAGAACATTGGGACATGCAGATGTAGCTGATTTGCTGCAACAAACGCTGGATCAGGAAGGCGAAACCGATCACAAACTGACTGCACTTGCAGAAACGTATGTAAATGAAGAAGCAAGCGCTGAATAAGCAGAATTTGTAAATCGTTTATAAAAAAAGAAGCCGTTCAGAAAAATTCTGAACGGCTTCTTTTTTTATCTGTTAAAATCAGGCAAGATTCAGTTTGCCGTAATCGCCGCCATCCGGCGTAGTACCCGTCAAAACTGCTTTTACCATCGAGAAAAATACGATCATTTGTGACGATGTATTGTCCCAGTATGCTGCTTCGTCGGTTGTAACTTTCAGCAATACAACATTTGGATCATCTTTACCTTCGGGAAACCATGCTTTTGTCATCGGATTCCACAGCTCATCTTTTTTCGCCTGGTCTTCAACTGCGACCGCACTACCCGAAACGCTCAGATAAGTATTGTTTTTCGGATCGGAATAAATAAGCGTTACGGCTTCTTCCGGATTTGTTTCGCTGCCGATCTCGGTTTTTTTACTGGTGAAAAACCATGCGTTTCCGTCCTCGTCTATTTGGATCGTCGTCATTGGCCGGGACTCGATTTTTCCGTTTTTGTAAGTTGTATACATACAAAAACGAATATCCTCAGCTGCTGATTTCAGTTTTTTTACCGCTTCTTTATTCTGAAGGTCCTTTTCCATGATTGTTTTATTTAATCTTAAAAATAATATTCTTCGATATCAATAAAACAACTGTTCCAAAACCGGGTATGCGGTTGTATAAAACAGTGGAACCCGTTATCTCAGTCCGTTACGCAGCAGTTTCTCATATTCTTTTTCAGCCAGATTTTTTTCATCCAGACTGCCGTAAGCCGAAAGATAATGCGATGCAAGGCCGATTCCCCAGCCAAGCATCGGGAACACCGGCCATGGAAAACCGCCTCTTCCGGCATTTGGGTAAAATGTTACCAGATAAATCAGCCACAAACCTGCATTGACAACCAGATACGTACGAAGATGCATTTTAAACGATGCTCTTTGTTTTGCTTTTCTCCAGAGAAATTCATTGCGCGGCGTTTCCATAGCTTTTTTGTTTTTTGGTTAAAATCAGCGTTTTCGGCTGCTGACCTACGAATATAAATCCGTTTTCGACGGATGAACATGCGAATCTGACGGAGTTAACAAATCATATGATGAAGAAGCAAAATGCAGCGATGAACTTCTGAATGAGCCGCCCGCCTGTCTATACTTCCCACTTTTCCAGCCTGTAAGCGCTGTCCCAGAACACATATTCCAGCCGTGAAGCGGTAAGGTATGCTTCCGTCATCTGCTTTCTGGTTTTTTCCGAAGCGGTCTCTGCCAGCGTATTGCAAATCGTCAGCGCTTTTTCAACAGAATGTGCAAAATCCTCACCTGCATAGGCGTCGATCCAGTTCTGATAAGGATTGGGTGAAACCTGGCTTTCATATATATAGTCACCGATTTTCTTGTAAATCCAGAAACAGGGCAGCAATGCAGCAACGGCTACTTCATAAGACTCAAATGCACTTACAGCCATTAAATAACTGGTATAAGCAAAACAACCCGGCGCCTTTTTGCCTTCATATGGAATATCATATTCCTTGAAATAACTCAAATGCAGCGCACGCTCAACCAGAATGGCATTCTGCGCAAACTGCAGAAAATCGAGCAGTTCATTGCTGGTGCCTGCGCGCGTTCCTGCCGTGGCGAGCGCCCGTGCGAAATCTGCCAGATAAAGTGAATCCTGAAGAATGTAGAATTTGAATTTCTCAACCGGCAACGTGCCGTTTTTCAATTCCTGATTAAAGGGGTGGAGCTTTATCTTTTCATAGATCGGCAAAGCTTCCGTCCAGAGCTGGTCTGTAAATTTCATAAAATAAACTGCATTTTTATCGGAGAAAAAGAATGATTTAACGGTCCCGGTCCGTGGCCGGTTTTTACATCTTTGCCGGCTACAATAGCTTCTGAAATATATTCTTTGGCAAAAATGATTGCTTCCGGAAGCGAATTTTCCAACGCGACGTAAGTTGCAATGGCCGAAGAAAGCGTGCATCCGGTTCCATGCAGGTTACCGCTTGCAATGTAGCCGGATTCCAATATCAACGTTTCTTCATCTTGCCTGGCACAAACATCAGATAACGTAGGTGCCACCAGGTGTCCGCCTTTCAGCAGTACCGCTTTGCAGCCTTTTTGAACCATTGCTTCGGCAGCTTCTTTCAGCTGTCCGACAGAATCAATTTTTCCGGAAATAAGGATCTGGCCTTCATCCAGATTGGGCGTGATCAAGTCCACGCGCGGAAACAGTTCCTTCCACAAAACGGCAACGGTTTCATCTTCTATCAGTTTTGATCCGCTTGTAGAAACCATTACCGGATCAAAAACAACGAATCCCGGCTTGTAGCGGTCCAGTATTTCCGCAATGGTTACGGCTGCTTCCACGGTATTGATCATACCGATCTTTACGGCATCCACGGTCAGATCTTCAAAAATTGCATTGAGCTGTTCTTTCAGGAAATCTGCCGGAACGGGATGAATGGCTTTTACACCCTGCGTATTCTGGGCCGTAAGCGCCGTAATGACCGAGGCGCCGTAAGCGCCCAATGCTGCAATGGTTTTCAGGTCGGCCTGGATTCCGGCTCCGCCGCTGCTGTCGGAACCGGCTATGGTTAGTACTGTTGGGTATCGTTTCATGCACTTTCAGCAAGTTATTTGTTGGGAAATTCCATTTGTGGAGGTAAGTGTATTCCGGATTTGGAGGCTGCAATAATGGATCCGAGTTCTTTGGCGGCTTCATACGGTGAAGGCGAACTGCATATGGCAGAAATGACAGCAATTCCGTCCGCTCCGTTCAGAATGGCTTCTCTTGTATTATGCCTGCTCAGGCCGCCGATGACCAGCAAAGGATGTCTGCTGTTTCGCTTTGCCCAGCTGATCCCGTTCATTCCCCACGGATTTCCGGTGTCCATTTTGGAAGGTGTTGCAAACAACGGGCTCAGTGCGAGATAAGAAATATTCCACGCTTCCGCTTCCTGCACATTTTCCCTGGTTTCAGCAGAAATACCGATGATCCTGCCGGCAGGAAACCTGTTTTTCAGCTCATGAAACGGCATGTCGCTTTGCCCGACATGAATGCCGTCGGCATCACAAGCCAGTGCAACTTCCACGCTGTCATTAATGATCAAAGGCACTTTATACGGCGCCAGCAGCTCTTTCAGCCTTTTCGCCTTGTCGATAAAAGCATTTGCTGACAACGCTTTTTCCCTCAGCTGAACCATAGTCACACCGCCTTTTACAGCTTCTTCCACAACCCAGAAAAAATCCCGGCCAAGGCATGCAGCTTCGTCCGTTACAAGGTAAAGTTCCATTTGGGAAAAAATTAAGTTTGATTTTAGGGCTTCATATTTCAGAATAAACCTGGCTTATCTCAGAAAGCAAATTTTACTTTCGACAATTCGGCAAGATGCGCCGGTGAAATGTCCGCAAGTGCATCCAGAAAGGCAATCTGGAACGAGCCGGGCAGTTTTGCATGGCGGTAAGCCAGCTCTCCGCATACGCCCATGGCCGCTGCCGCCGACACGGCAGCATGAAAAGGATCAGAACTTACTGCCGCAAATGCGCCGGCAAGCGCAGAAGCCGTGCAGCCCATTCCGGTTATTTTTGTCATCAGCAGAACGCCGTTGGAGACGAATGCAGTTTGCGTGCCGCTCACGATTACATCCGTTTCACCGCTTACACTGATGACGGAACCATACTTAAGGCTCAATGCTTTTGCCGCTTCCATACTGTCCGCCGAACTTGCCGTGCTGTCCACGCCTTTTGTCTGAATGTTTGTTCCGGCAAGCGCCATGATTTCCGAAGCATTTCCTCTGATGATTGCCGGAGCGGCTGTTTCGAGCAATTCTGTCAGCACCGCATTGCGGTAAGGCGTGGCGCCCGCTCCTACCGGGTCCAGAATGATCGGCTTGCCCGTTTGTGCTGCTTTGCGCATGGCGAGCTTCATGCCTTTTACCCATTCCGGCGACAAAGTACCGATGTTTACGACTAATGCGCCGGCAATGGAAACCATATCTTCCACTTCTTCTGCAGCATGCGACATCACGGGCGAAGCACCGATTGCCAGCAAGGCGTTGGCTGTAAAATTCATCACCACATAATTGGTAATATTGTGAACAAGCGGAGCGGAAGCTCTCAGGCTGTGCAGGTTATTTGCAAGGTTAAATTCCATTCCTTCGGATTTAAAAGATTGACAAACGGAACGGCAAAGAGGAAGAAGCTGCCATACAAGATGAATTGCACGACAACTAAAAGACAAAAAAGATAGTTATTACCTTGATATTGCTTTTTCCTACGACAGTATAAACTGTTTCAGGTTCAAAGGGTATGAATCTCAGTCCTTTTTGGACACCCCCAAAGCCATTCTTACCGGCGAATGTAGTAGTTTTGGGCGATTAATAAAAAATTCGGAAGTCCGGAAAACCATAATAAATTATAATCCACTCACCTGATAATGATTAAAGCTGCCATATTCGATATGGACGGGTTGCTGATTGATTCGGAACCCATCTGGACACAAGCCGCGCGTGACGTCATGCGGAAAGTAAATTTTGACCTGACTGATGCGCTCAAACAGCAGACAACCGGACTGTCGGTGAAACTGTTCCTGGATTTCTGCCACCAGCTGCAACCTTGGAACACGCCTTCGTTTGAGGAACTGGAAAGTGAAATTCTGGAACTTGCGCATAAAAACATTCTTGCCCATGCCGTAGCCATGCCCGGAGCCATTGACCTGATCAAAGATCTGAAAGCGAAAGGACTCAAACTGGCTGTTGCTTCCGCTTCGCACATGGAGCTGATCGAAGGCGTGCTTAAAAGACTTGAAATAATCGATTATTTTGATGTATGGCATTCCGGCGAACTGGAAGAATTCACAAAACCGCATCCCGCAGTTTACCTTACAACTGCTGCCAAACTGGGCGTACTGCCCGAAGAATGCATTGCGTTTGAAGACTCTCATGCCGGCCTCCGTGCAGCGCATGCAGCCGGAATGATCACGATTTCGGTCCCTGCTATGGAAGTATACGAACATTCCAAATTCAATCTGGCGCATTATAAAATTCCTTCGCTGGAAAAGTATGTGCTGAGCGAAATGTCGGGTGTACCGCAGAACGTACTGGAAAACGAATAGCAAATTTCTGAATACCGGGTTTTAAATGGTCGGATTACGACATTTCAGCATCATGATCATGCTCAGGATAACAGTGATTATCCTGAGCGTTATTGCCGTGGCATGGCTGGCTTCGGGACATACCAACAGCATGCTCATTTATGTTCTGGGCGCCGTTTTTATTTTCGTGCAGGGTTCACTGCTGTATCAGTATGTAACCAATGTCAACAGAAAACTGACCTATTTTCTGGAATCGGTCCGTTATTCCGATTTTACGATCAATTTCCGGTCGGACAATAAAATGGGCAGGACTTTCAAGGAGCTAAATCAGCAGTTCAATGAAGTTTTACACGCATTTCGTCAGGCGCGGGCCGAAAAAGAAGCCAATCTTCAGTATCTGAACACCATTGTGCAGCATATCGGAACCGGGCTCATCACTTTTGACAGTACCGGGCAAGTGAATCTGATCAACAATGCGGCTTTGCGGATGCTCGGCATTTACAGGCTGCATCAGCTTGGCGAACTGAAAGACAAACATCCGAGGCTTTTTGAACTGCTTTCCAATTTGGACAGCGGCGTACGTGAACTGTACCGGACACCTTCAGACCAGCCTCTTGCCCTGCAGGGCGCGGCCATTCAGCTGCGTGGCATGTGGGTCAGGATTGTGGTTCTGCAAAATATCCAGACCGAACTTCAGCAGCAGGAAGTGGAATCCTGGCAAAATCTGACGAGGGTGCTGCGCCATGAAATCATGAATTCCATGACGCCGATTGTTTCGCTTGTCGGTACGATGAGGCTCATTGTAAATGAAGACATTGAGAAATCCACAACGGACCAGGAAGCGGTAAACGACCTTAAGGAAGCTTTGCACACGCTTGAAAAAAGAAGCAAGGGCATGATGCAGTTTGTAAATGCATACCGCGATTTTACGACTTTGCCCAAGCCGGTTTTTGCGAGCCTGAGTGTTGCCGAACTTTTACATGAAGTTATACAGCTTCTGCAAACAGATCTGACGCAATCCAAAGTGCTTTGGAAACTTTCCGTCAAGCCTGAAACGCTGACTGTAAAAGCCGACGCGAGCCAGATTCAGCAGGTCCTGATCAACCTGATCAAAAATGCCGCCGAAGCATTTTCTTCCCAGACTAACCGCCTGATTACATTATCCGCATATCAGACGGACAATGCGGTGATGATCGAGGTGGAAGACAATGGCGACGGGATTGAGCCCGAAGCCATTGAGAATATCTTTATTCCTTTTTATACCACCAAAAAAACAGGCTCGGGAATCGGATTAAGCCTTTCCCGGCAGATTCTGCAGCAGCATAACGGACAGCTCAACGTTTCTTCCGAAGTCGGAAAAGGGACTGTTTTTACGCTGATTATCTGACCGGCATTTTCAAAATCACTTTTACAAATTCTGATTGCCAACGGCCAGCTTGCTCCTGCGGTAACCGTAACTGAAATAAATCACCAGCCCGATTGCCAGCCAGATTACGAAAATCAGCCAGTTGGAAGAGCCGAGTTCCGTCATCAGATAAAGGTTTGTAAGAATGCCCGCAACGGGAAGAATGGAAAAATTATACTGATAACTCATTACCGAAAGTACCGCCCACACAATCCAGAATATAATCGTAAGCAGCTTGTGTTCAAATATTGCTTCTGCTGAAAGAAGACTCCACTCCTGAATTACTTCCTGCCCGTACAGTAAAAGTCCCATGATGGACAGGATAAAAAGGATCCCGACCAGATATTTTCCATTCACGTAAGGTACGCGAAACTTGGACTGCGCAGAAATGCCTTTGTGATCCAGATACAGCACGCCGCCGCAAACCAGAATAAAGGCAAAAAACGTCCCGACACTCGTCAGATCGACAAAGAAATCCATTTTGAAAAACAGTGCGGGAATGCCTACGACAAAGCCCGTGACGATGGTGGCGAAAGAAGGCGTCTGGTATTTAGGATGAATTTTCGAAAACCTTTTCCATAAAAGCCCGTCGCGGCTCATCGTCATCCAGATCCTCGGCTGCCCGAGCTGATAAACGAGCAAGGCGCTTGTAATGGCAATTACGGAACTTACCGAAATAACGCCTGCCATGAAATCAAGGCCGTTTTTCTGAAAAACAAACGCCAGCGGATCGCTTACTTTCAGTTCCTTGTAATTCACCATTCCCGTCAGGACCAGCGTAATCAGCACATATAAAACGGTACAGATAATCAGACAGTAAATCATGGCTTTGGGCATATCCCTTTGTGGATCTTTGCATTCTTCCGCCGTTGTTGAAATGGAATCAAAACCGATAAATGCAAAAAATACCGCCGCAACTCCGCTCAAAACACCTTTGGCTCCGTTTGGTGCAAACGGCGACCAGTTTTCCGGTTTTACATAAAATGCGCCTGCAAGAATAACGAGCAGCACCACGCCGATTTTCAGCACAACCATAATGTTGCTGGCCGTCCGGGACTCGCGTATGCCGATGTAAACAAGCGCCGTAATGAACAAGGTAACAAGCCCGGCGGGAAGATTGAGAATAACGGGAAAGTCTCCGATGCGGGGAGCCATTTCGTAAGCCGACGCTGCAAAGCGCTCATAATCCGTTAACTGAGCCGCGCCTGCAAGCTGCAATTTGCTGAATGCCTCAGATGCAGATTCCTGATTCATAGTAAGCCAGCCGGGCAAATTGATACCAAAACCTTTGAGCATGCTTACGAAATACTCGGACCAGGAAATGGCAACCACCATGTTGGAAACGGCATATTCCAGAATAAGCGCCCAGCCGATAATCCACGCAAAAAGTTCCCCGAAGGCAACGTATGCGTAAGTATAAGCACTGCCGGAAACCGGGACCGTACTTGCAAACTGGGCATAGGACAAAGCAGTAAAAACGCATGCAACGGCAGTAAAAACGAATAAAAGAGATACAGCCGGTCCGCCGTTGTAACTGGCCAGGCCGATTGTACTGAAAATACCTGCTCCTACAATGGCAGCAATGCCCAGCGAAACAAGATCACGCACTCCGAGTATTTTGGCCAGACTGTTTTCATTTGAGTGGGCATCTTTCAGTATTTGATCAACTGTTTTTTTACGAAAGAGAGCAGAATTTTGTTTCATGAAGTAATCGAGTTATCACAACGTCAGTAAGCAATAGTTTAGCTAAAATAGCAATATTCTGGCCGCAACTCCTTTTAAGTTGATTTTTTGTACCGCAATCCGGGAAAAACGGTTTTGTAAAAAACGGGAGCCGTCCTAAAAATGAGGAGAATACAACCGTGATTGCCTAATTCCGAAACGGATTCTTTTTTCAATAACAGCTGATCCTAATTTAGCATATATTTACCCGATTTTACGCCCCTTATCTTTCTGATTAATGAAGCTTACTATACTTTTTCTCCTTGGAACCCTGCTTTTTTATCCGCAGCTGCATGCACAAAGCATCAAGTCTTACACAACCGCACAAGCACACTCGCACAATGATTATGAAAGAAAAAAAGCTTTTCATGATGCCTATGACCAGCAATTCGGTTCGATAGAAGCGGATCTTTTTCTGGTAAATGACACGCTTTTTGTTGCGCATACTGTAAAAGACATCCGTCCCGGACGAACATTCGCATCGCTTTACATGCAGCCAATCTTAAAGCAGATTGAAAAGAACGGCGGCAGTATTTATCCGCAGGAAGATGTGCCGCTTCAGTTGCTTATCGACCTGAAAACTTCGGCTGAACCGACGCTGGCCGCACTGGTTAAAGAACTGGAACCGCACAAGCATGTTCTGGCGCCGAAAGGAACGGTCCGGATCGTTGTGAGCGGCAATGTTCCGGAACCTTCGTCATTCGAAAAATACCCCGACTATATTTTCTTCGACGGCCGGCCGGAAACAACTTACACGCCGAAGCAACTGGAACGCATCGGACTGATCAGTCAGGCTTTTGATAAATATTCCCGATGGAACGGTGAAGGTCCTTTGCCCGAAAAAGACAAAAAGCGGATTGTTCAGGTACTTAACCAGACACACAGCCTTGGAAAAAAAATGCGGATATGGGCCACTCCGGACAATATTAATTCCTGGAAAATCATGATGATGCTGGGCGTGGATTACCTGAATACGGACAAAGTAAGGGAAATGGGCGATTATCTTCGTACTGCGCCCCGATAACAACTCCAAATAAAATATCATAAATCTATAACTTTCCAAATACAATCAATTGCATTAGGAAAGTTATAGATTATATTGTGCTGTTTTATCAAAAGTTAAAAACTGCTGCATGTCTGCTGAACAATCTGCTTCTCTTAAAAAAGTTCTAAAACCAATACATCTCTGGGCCATTGCTGTCGGACTGGTTATTTCCGGTGAATATTTCGGCTGGAACTATGGCTGGGGCGTTTCCGGAACCGTCGGATTTCTTATTGCCACGCTGGTTGTGACCGTTATGTATGTGACATTCATATTCAGCTTTACCGAACTCACCACATCGATTCCGCAGGCAGGAGGCCCGTTTTCGTACTCGCACCGGGCTTTTGGCTGGTGGGGAGGCATTGTTGCCGGATATGCAACGCTGATCGAATTCCTGATTACCCCGCCGGCGATTGCTTTTGCACTTGGCAGTTACACGCACTTTCTATATCCATCGTTACAGGTCCTTGAAGTTGCATTGGCGTGTTATGCTATTTTTATTGTAATCAATTTACTGGGAATCAAGGAATCGGCATTTTTCTCATTGGTTGTCACCATCCTTGCCGTTGCTGAACTGCTGATTTACATCGGCATTGTTGCGCCGCATTTTTCCTATGAAACTTTCGTGACCGAGCCTATGCCGTTTGGCTGGCCGGGCGTTTTTGCAGCGCTTCCGTTTGCAATCTGGTTTTATCTGGCCATAGAAGGCGTTGCCATGGTGGCGGAGGAAGTGGAAGATCCGAAACGTACGATATCACTGGGTTACATTTACGGGATTCTTACGCTGGTTGTACTTGCACTGGCCGTCATGATCTTCACCGGCGGCGTTGCACACTGGCGGCGGCTGAGTGAAATTGATTATCCGCTTCCAGCGGCGCTGGGCATTGTGCTCGGACGCGACAACAGTCTTACGCAGCTTTTTGCAAGCCTCGGGCTTTTCGGGTTGATTGCCTCATTTCACGGTACTGTGATCGGTTATTCAAGGCAGATTTTTGCACTGGCAAGAAGCGGTTATCTGCCGTCCTTTCTTGGCCGGCTCAACGCTCGTTTTCAAACGCCGCACTGGGCATTGATTGCCGGGGGCATTATCGGCTGTATGGCTTTGCTGCTCGGAACCACGGACCAGGTTATTATTCTTGCTGCGCTTGGAGCCGTTGTCATGTATATGATCAGTATGGTTGCCCTGTTTGTCTTACGGAAAAAAGAACCTGAACTGGAACGGCCGTTTATGGTGCCGGGATTCCCGTTCTTTCCATTGATTGCACTTGTTTTGTCCACAATCTGCCTGATTGCCATCATTTATTATAATATGGTACTCAGCCTCTGGTTTTTTGCCGGCCTTGCTCTTGTAACTGTTTTCTTCGTTGCCACGGGCCGGCACAGAACGCTTTGAAATAAAGCGGAAAATCTGAACTTGTACATTTTCGAATTGCCTTTTGCAATTGGCGAAGTTGCTGTCTGCCTGACGCCTGATGCTTGCCTCTCGACAAGTACCGGCCGTATTCAATAGGACGCAATCATTTTTCTGCATGCCGCAAATTTCCCGGCAACCGCCGTCACATACACCGGTGTACACATCCGTTATTTGATTTTTCAGCATCCGGATATTTTACGCTGCATGCTCATCTTTAGCAGCTTCTTTTTCGTACATAGATTTATCTCTCATTTTCAAGTTATTATTGCTACAAAATAGCAATTAATAGCTTTTCAGTTTATATTTAAAAAAGTTTTACAAATAGATTTAAATCAGTAGAATTACTTCGTGTATTATGCTAAATTTGTTTTTGGATAGTACACAGGTCATAAATTCCATTAACACATTTAGCCTTTTCACACCAGGCTAAGCTGAACACTATAAACCAGAATGAATATCTTAATTGTTGAGGACGATTATATCATTGCGAAACATCTTCAATATCTGCTCAACGGTTTTGGTTATGAAGCCAAAGACATCGCTTCTGACTATACAATGGCAACGGAAATGCTGAGCAATAAAGTGTTTCATCTTGCCATTCTCGACATCAACCTGAATGGCTACCAAACGGGAATTGATCTTGCGGACCATATCAGGGAAAATTACCAGATTCCGTTCCTGTTCCTTTCCAGTCATGAAGACATTGCGGTAATCAATGCTGCCTTGCAATCGGCTCCGCATGCCTTTTTACAAAAACCATTTCAGAAAATTACGGTTTACACGGCGGTGAAACTGGCGCTTAAAAATTACCGGCTGGCGGCAATTGCAGGCGAGTCGGACATGGAAGAAAAACAGGATACGACGGTTATAAAAGACGCCCTTTTCATTAAGGAAAAACATATGTTTACCAAAATACTCCTTTCAGATATCCTGTATATCCGGAGTGACGACAACTATCTGGAACTACATACGAGCAGAAAAAAGTACACGATCAGGGAAACGCTGAAGAATATGCTTAATCAATTGCCTCCGAATTTCTTCTTTCGCGTTCACAAATCGTTTATTATCAATCTGCATGCAATTACCGGAATCAATTATGTACATGTAATTATCAACGATATAGAAATACCTATTACAAACGACAACAGAAATGAGCTGCTCAGCCGGGTGAAAACTTTCTCCTAAGCCCTTTTTGAAGCATTTTCGAGATTATATATTGTTATTTCCGACGCAAACCCCAACATACAGGCCTTTTACCACACGGAATTATAAAAGAATAAACATAGAAGTAATTTTGCACCACGTAAACCATACCTCTATCCTCCAAATATTTCACGGCATGATGAACCGGACTTCTGATTCAAAAAGAGGTCCGGGCATTTAATCAAAATAATTGCAGAGATGGCATTACAAGTCAATGTTTGTCATTACAAGTCAATGTTTGTCATTTCTTGTCAATGTTTGTCATTTCTTGTCATTGTTTGTCATTCCTTGTCATTGTTTGTCATTCCTTGTCATTCCTTGTCATTCCTTGTCATTCCTTGTCATTCCTTGTCATTTCTTGTCATTGTTTGTCATTCCTTGTCATCTTGAATGATGTGATTTTTTATTTTAAATGGCAGGCTGCGATTTGGTATGTTATGGATAAAGCAAGTACTTTTTCCGAACGGATTTAAAATCGGACAGACCTGGCTCCCAACTTTTTCTGATTTCTTCTTCGGAGGTTCCGGCAATAATCTGTTTTTTGAGGTTTTCAGTTCCGGCGAGTTTATCGAAATTTCCCATTTGTTTGCTCTGGCTCATGTCAAAGAATCTTTCTTTTTCCGGATATGCTTTGTACAATTCAATAAGCCAGTCGAGATGCAGCTTGCGGCTTTTTTTGATCTGCTGCATATCGTACTTTCTCAAGTCCAGCCCGTAGCATTCCTGATTCTGGTGTAAAGGCGCTTCACTCATTCCTTTTATACTTTGCGGCTTGAACGAAAATTCGTATTTACCTTTCAGCAAAGGTGCTCCGAGTACCGTAAAAGGCATGTACGTGCCTCTTCCCTGGCTGATGATGGTGCCTTCGAACATACAGATATGCGGGTAAAGCATAACGGATTGCTGCGTGTTAAGATTGGGTGAAGGCATTACAGGCAAAGTGTACGGCGTATCGTGCGTGTAGTTTGCGACCTTAACAATCCGGAGTTTACATTTTATTTTGTTGGGCAGCCAGCCTTCACCGTTTATCATCTGTGCAAATTCTGCAATCGTCATTCCGTGTGCGATTGGTATGGCGTACATTCCGATTCCCGAATGCAGATGATCTTCCAGAACCGGGCCGTCCACTAAAAAACCATTCGGATTTGGCCTGTCGAGAATCATCATTTCCTTGTCATTCTCGGCACATGCTTCCATTACATGCCCCAGCGTATTGATATAAGTATAAAAACGTGCGCCGACATCCTGAATATCAAACAGCATAATATCCAAAGCAGCCATTTGCTCTTTTGTAGGCTTTTTCAGTTTGCCGTATAATGAAATGGCCGGAATGCCTGTTTTCGGATCTACGCTGTCATTTACTTTATCGCCATTGCTCGCTGTTCCCCTGAAACCATGCTCGGGTCCGAAAATAGTAACGATATTGATTCCAAGGGCCACCAGACTGTCTACAATGGGTGTATTGCCGATTATGGAAGTTTGATTCACGACAATCCCTACTTTTTTTCCTTTCAGATAACTGACGTATTCCGAAATCTGGTCTGCGCCGGTAATAAGCGGAGCTGCTTTTACCGGGCGGTTCAATGTAGAATCCGCGCCGCCGGTGCCGGTGATTACCGGACTTTTCTGGGATGAGGAATTTACACAATTACTGTTAAGACAAATGAGAATAGTGAGGCTGATTATTGCTGAAATTGATTTCATAAGATCCGGATTGAGCTTGCTAAAATAGTTTTTTTAAGCCACGAATACACGAATTACCACGGATATTCAAAAACATCAGCATCAGCTCAAAGCTCAGAACAATTTCATCTGGCCGCCTTTTATAAACCGGGACGTATCCAGATCCGGCAATTTCCTGTCTTTGAAATATTTCCGGCAGGCCAGATTATGCAGTTGCCTTATGTTTTCGGCATACTGCCCTTCGCCGGTCATGCGGAGCCCGAAGCGGGAATCGTTTACCGAGCCGCCATGACATGCAGCGATCTGGTTAAGTACTTTTGCAGCACGGTCGGGGAAATGCCGGTTGATCCATTCTTCAAAAATTTCACCGACAGCACCATTGAGCCGCACAACCGTATAAGCAGACCATACTGCGCCATTTTCAGCTGCGGCCTGAATGATGGAAGGAATTTCATGATCGTTGAGGCCGGGGATAATCGGTGCCGTCATGACACCAACCGGAATGCCGGCTTCATGCAGCGATTTAACGATCTGAAGACGCTTTTTACCCGTAACCGTGCGAGGTTCCAGCGCAGTGCGCAAATCTTCATTCAAAGTAGTTATAGAAACAGCGGCATGTACAAGGTTCAGTTCCGCCAGTTTTTCAAGCACGTCGATATCTCTCAGAATCAATGCATTTTTGGTAAGGACACTGACAGGATTTCTGTACCGGAGGCAAATCTGAAGCAGTTGCCGGGTGAGCTTGTACGTTTTTTCACCGGGCTGGTAACAATCGGTATTTCCGGAAAGATGAATGCTTTTGGGCTGCCAGTTTTTTGAATTAAACAGCTTTTCCAGTAACTGCGGCGCATTCTTTTTTACAATGATTTTTGTTTCAAAATCAAGCCCGGCGGAAAAACCCCAGTATTCATGCGAATTGCGTGCATAACAGTAAATACAGCCATGTTCACAGCCGCGGTATGGATTGACAGAATGATAACGGCCCAGATCAGGACTGTCCGAAACACTGAGCAGCGTTTTGGATTCTTCTTCAATAAACCGGGTTTTGGGATTTGCAGCCGGCTCTTCCCATTGCTGCCATTCTTCGGAAATGTACTCCGTCTGCAGTTTTGAAAATTTGTTACGGGTGTTCATTCCAGCCCCGCGACCTCTCGCACCGTTGTCCATATTTCAGCTTGTTACAATTTACACGATGACATAATGCCGGCGATGTGTTCTCGCAGCCGCCGTCATGCCGGTTTATAAAACAAAAAATTCACGCCAGCCTGTTTAAAGCGGACGTAAATTTTTTCTTTCTAAAAATGAGCCGGTTTATCGGATGTATCTGAAATCCTCACCGCCTTTTAGCGAAAGCAGCACATCGTACATCAGCTGAATAACATTTTTAACATCTTCTTTATGAACCATTTCAACAGTCGTATGCATGTATTTCAATGGAAGCGAAATCAGGGCAGAAGCGATTCCTTCGGTTGAATAGGCAAAGGAATCCGTGTCGGTTCCCGTGGAGCGGCTTACCGCCTGACGCTGGAACGGAATATTTTTTTCTTCCGCAACCCGGATGAGCATATCGCGAACGTTGTTCTGAACTGCCGGACCGTAGCAGATAACCGGACCGTTTCCGCTTTTAAGATCGCCCTGTTCCTTTTTATTGTACATCGGCGACTGCGTATCGTGCGTCACATCGGTACAAATCGCCAGATCCGGTTTCAGGCGGCGCGAGATCATTTCAGCACCGCGCAAGCCGATTTCTTCCTGAACTGCATTTACGACATACAGAGTAAAAGGCAATTTAACGCTGTTCTCGTGGAGCATACGCGCAACTTCCGCGATCATGTAGCCGCCCATGCGGTTGTCCAGCGCCCTTCCGAGATAATATTTGTCATTCAGTTCATCAAACCCGTCTGCAAACGTAGCAACAGTACCGACGTGGATTCCCATTTCCAGTACTTCGTCTTTTTTGGCAGCGCCGACATCAATGAACAGCTCATGCACTTTCGGAACCTGGTCTTTTGCCGTATCACGTACGTGAATGGCAGGCCAGCCGAAAACGCCTTTTACAACGCCTTTTGCAGTATGCAGATTGACACGCATGGACGGCGCAATGGCCGCATCCGATCCGCCGTTGCGGCGCACATGAATGTAGCCGTCGTCGGTAATATAGTTTACAAACCAGGAAATTTCATCTGAATGCGCTTCAATGACAACCTTGTAATCCTGGCCCGGGTTAATTACCCCGACTGCCGTGCCGTAAACATCTATAATCGTTTCTTCAATGTACGGTCGGATGTAATCCAGCCATATCTGCTGTCCGGTCGACTCGAATCCGGTCGGAGAAGCATTGTTAAGGTATTTATAAAGAAATTCTTTGCTTTGTTCAGACATATGTGTTGATTAAATTGTAATTCCATTTATGCGCTTGACTGATTCGTCCGAATCGTATTCCAATTTTACAAATATTTCCGGAAAGCCCAGAAAGAGCGTTTTTTCAGATAATCGAGATCGGCCTGATGCTGGTATGCTTCCCTTTCAAACGAAATATGAAGATATGCCAAATAATGTTTTCTGTGCTGCACGAGCCGGATTAAATATTCAGCAAAATACCATATGTAAAAGATAACAAGCCCCATTTCAAGCTGCTGCCGCAAATGGATCTGTTCATGATTGATGAGAAAACGGCTGGGGGCCTTGCGTCTCAGGAAAATAAAGGGAAAAACAGCCATGCCTTCCACCCACAGGAATGAAATATTCAGCAAAAACCCTTTGAATTTCATCTTTGACGACCGGCTTTATATTCTGGTAACAAAAAATTCTGAATCAATTTACCTCGCCCTTTGTAAACAAAAATGTTGGATCGTGAAATGATCTGCTCATTTTATAATCCAACATTCGGCAACCGGCAAATGTTACTCTGTAAACCGGCTGATATTCAGGACTTCAAATTCCATTAAACCGGCAGGCACCTTGATTTCGGTCGTATCCCCTACTTTTTTGCCCAGCAATCCTTTTCCTATCGGCGAGCCGACGGATATTTTACCCGTTTTCAGATCGGCTTCCTCTTCCGAAACCAGCGTATAGGTTACTTCCATTCCATTTTTACGGTTCTTGATCTTTACTTTTGAAAGAACTGCGACCTGCGAATTATCCATAGAAGATTCGTCGATCACACGGGCATTGGAAAGAATTTCTTCAAGCTTTGCAATTTTCATTTCATGCATTCCCTGCGCATCTTTTGCCGCATCATATTCTGCATTTTCACTCAGATCCCCTTTATCCCGCGCTTCTGCAATTTGTCGTGCAATATCCGTGCGGCCTTTGGTTTTCATATCATTCAGCTCATTCCTCAGCTTGTTTAATCCTTCTACCGTATAGTATGAAATTTTAGCCATGACCTTAATTAAGTTTATAAGTCCTTGATTTTGAAATATTGAATAAAAAAAAAGAACGGCTCAAAGACCGCTCTACATAAGTTGGTGATACTTGTAGTAGCAGGCTATAAGACCTTTTCTTTTCGGCTCGTATATGATTTCATCTGCATCATAATTTTCTGTTAAGAACGACAAAAATAACAATATTTGTAAATGGTAACACCATTTTTATACAAAGCAGTAACAATCTATGTCAAATCCGTTAAGAATCATTTTCATGGGAACGCCGGAATTTGCAGTCCCCAGCTTGAAAAGCCTGGTCGAAAGCAATTCTAATATAGTAGCCGTTGTAACCGTTCCGGACAAGCCGTCGGGACGCGGACAGAAACAGACTGCTTCGCCTGTAAAAATGTATGCGCAGGAAAAAGGAATCCCTGTTCTCCAGCCTGAAAAACTGAAAAATCCGGAGTTTCTGGAAGAATTAAAGTCCTATAACGCCGACCTGCAGGTTGTAGTTGCTTTCCGGATGCTGCCCGAAGTTGTGTGGAACATGCCGCCAAAAGGCACATTCAACCTGCACAGTTCATTGCTTCCGCAATACCGCGGAGCGGCACCGATCAACTGGGCGGTTATAAACGGTGAAACGGAAACCGGCGTAACTACTTTTTTCATTGAAAAGGATATTGATACGGGAAAAATCATTTTTCAGGATAAAGAAACGATTTCTGAGGACGATGACGCGGGTTCACTGCACGACCGGCTTATGCTCAAAGGTGCGCAGCTGGTTGTAAAAACGGTTCAGGCAATAGAAAACGGCAGCTTTCCGCAGGAACCGCAGCAAGAGCCGGCCGACATTAAAATGGCTCCGAAAATTTTCCGTGAAACCTGCGAAATCGACTGGAAGCGGCCTTCACTGGAAATCCACAATTTTGTAAGAGGACTTTCGCCCTACCCTGCCGCATGGACTGTTTTGAACGGGCTTTCCTGCAAAATATTCAGAACAAAAATCGTTGATAGTCAAAAAGATGAACAACCCGGAGCATACCGCACGGATCATAAGACTTATCTCCATTTTTGTACCGGCGATGGCTGGATTTCAGTTGAAAATTTGCAGCTGGAAGGCAAAAAAAGAATGAATACCGGCGATTTCCTGAGAGGAAACAAAATTTAAGATCCGGGAAAACGATAATCGTTTTCAGATATAGACTGACTTTTTTCAATTACGCGTAAAAACGCAATCCAAATTCATTAATGACCCTATCAATTATTGTTGCAGTTTCCGAAAACGGCGTAATCGGAAAGGACAATCAGCTTTTATGGCGCCTGCCGGATGACCTCAAACGTTTTAAAAACCTGACCCTGAACCATCCGATTATTATGGGCCGAAAAACGTTCGAGTCCATCGGCAAACCGCTTCCCGGCAGGACTTCCATCGTTGTCACACGCAACCCCGACTTCGCTTATGAAGGTGTAACCGTAACACATTCGCTGGAAGAAGCTGTGCAAAAAGCCAGAGAAATGGATGCAAATGAGGCTTTTATTATAGGCGGCGGTGAACTGTACAGACAGGCACAACCAATTTCGGACACACTTTATATCACAGAAGTTAAAACGATTATAGAAGGCGATACCTTTTTTGAAATCATAAAACCTTCCGATTGGACGGAAACCAACCGCATTACTCACGAAGCGGATGAACGTCATCACTTCCCGTTTGTGTTTGCAGATTACATCAGACGGAATGAATTGTAAAAAAATTTGTTTTACAATTAAATGTAACAATTCTCAACAAACTTCTGATGGCTGGATGTGCAAGTAAGGACTTGCTTATAAAACAAACAGTCATCATAATCCTGCAATGAACGAATTAAAAACAGAATTTTTCCCGATTATTGAGGTCCTTTCAGAAACTTTTAAGATACCTCAGCTCAACAAAAGCCGGCGCATACATGTGCTGCTTCCACACGATTACTACGACAAGCCGGAAGAACATTATCCGGTACTTTATATGACGGATGCGCAAAATCTGTTTGGTGAAGGTTCTCCGTACGGAAACTGGAACATAGATTCCAGTCTTGCTCATCTTGCAGAAGAAGATAAAGCGAATGTCATTATTGTTGCCATTGATCATGGAGAAGAAGACAGAATACAGGAATTTTCACCGTATGACAATCCGCGGCTTGGAAAAGGACTTGGTTATCTGTTTCTGAAATTCGTCACGGAAACACTGAAACCGCATGTAGATGCAACGTACCGTACCAAACCGGAAAGGCTTAATACCGGCATAGGAGGAAGTTCCGTCGGCGGGTTGCTGAGTATTTATGCTGCACTAATGTTTCCGCATGTATTTGGCAGACTGATGATTTTTTCGCCTTCGCTCTGGATTTCGCAACGGATTTATTTTGATGCGATCCACTTTTTTGAACCTTTTGAAACACGCATTTATCTGTATGCCGGCGGCAAAGAAGGCGCAAATATGCTCCCGAATGTGGAAAGGCTTCAGAAAACGCTGCAAAATCAAGGATTTGGTTACAGCCGTGTAAAAATCAAAACTTCCATCGATCCCGAAGGTCAGCATAACGAAGAACAATGGAGCAAGGAATTTCCTGTTGCGCTTAGGTGGTTATTTTTTGAAGCGTAAGGAATCAGGGGAAGGGAAGATGGAGGGAAGGGAGGATGGAGGAAAGGAATTGGGTCATTTCTGGTCATTGATTGTTTTTCTTTGTTCTTATGCTCCGCAAGAGCCATTAACCGCGGAGCGGTAGCCTGTTTGTAGAAAGTTGAAGATATGTTAATCGTATTTACCCCGGAGGGGTTTCCTTTTGCTTTCGCTAGGCTGCTCCTCCGGAGCAATCATGTACCAATGTGACAAATCGAATCTTGCTATAAACAGAAGGCTCCGCAGGAGCCAATGTTCACCGCAGAGCGGTAGCCTGTTTGTAGAAAGTTGAAGATATGTTAATCGTATTTACCCCGGAGGGGTTTCCTTTTGCTTTCGCCAGGCTGCTCCTCCGGAGCAATCATGTATCAATGTGACAAATCGAATCTTGCTATAAACAGAAGGCTCCGCAGGAGCCAATGTTCACCGCGGAGCGGTAATCTGTTTGTTGAAAGTTGAAGATATGTTAATCGTATTTACCCCGGAGGGGTTTTCTTTTGCTTCTGCCAGGCTGCTCCTCCGGAGCAATCATGTACCAATGTGACGAATCGAATCTTGCTATAAACAGAAGGCTCCGCAGGAGCCAACATTCACCGCAGAGCGGTGGCCTGTTTGTAGAAAATTGAATACATGATTGAATGCATATTAACCCCGGAGGGGTTTCCTTTTGCCTTCGCCAGGCTGCTCCTCCGGAGCAAACATGTACAAATTTTATAAATCAAATCTTGCTATAAACAGAAGGCTCCGCAGGAGCCAATGTTCACCGCAGAGCGGTGGCCTGTTTGTAGAAAATTGAATACATGATTGAATGCATATCAACCCCGGAGGGGTTTCCTTTTACTTCCGCCAGGCTGCTCCTCCGGAGCAAACATGTACAAATTTGACAAATTGAAAAACAAAAAAGGAGGAAAGAAAAACGTATTTCTCCTTCCTCCTTAGATCCTTTCTCCCTTTCTTCCCTACTCCTATTCTCCTTTCTCTTTTTAAAGAATATACTGACTCAGATCGCGGTTTTTAACCAGTGCCGAAAGTTTTTCGGTGACAAGTTCGGCAGTGACGACAATGTGGGAATCTGCACCGATGATGTCCGGAATGTCATACATGAAGTCATTTAATAGTAAACTCATTACAGTCTGCAGCCTGCGTGCGCCGATGTTTTCTACTTCGCTGTTGACTTCAAAAGCAATTTTGGCAATTTCACGAAGTGCTCCGTCTTCAAACTCCAGCTCTACGCCTTCGGACTCCATCATGGCTACGTATTGCTTTGTAAGCGCATTTTTAGGTGTTTTCAAAATCTGGTAAAAATCCGATTCGGTCAGGCTGTTCAGTTCTACGCGGATCGGGAAACGGCCTTGTAACTCGGGAATAAGGTCGGATGGCTTGGAAACATGGAATGCACCCGCTGCCACAAAAAGAATGTGATCTGTATGAATTATGCCGTGTTTGGTTGTAACTGCACTTCCTTCCACGATCGGAAGCAGATCGCGCTGAACACCTTCGCGGCTTACATCCGGCCCGCCGCCGCCCGATTTATTGGAAGCAACCTTATCAATTTCATCAATAAATATAATGCCGAGGTTTTCTGCCTTTTTGATTGCTTCCAGTTTGACTTCATCCATATCGATAAGTTTGGACGCTTCTTCGTCAAGCAGGATCTTTCTGGCTTCTTCCACGGTTACTTTTCTTTTTTTACCGCGTCTCGGCATCATGTTGCTGATCATTTCCTGAATGTTCATCATCGAAACGTCGTCCACGGCGCCGCCGATCATGCCCACATTCGGAGACTGATTCTGCTGCACTTCAATCTCGATCTTGCGGCTGTCCAGTTCTCCGTTTCTGATTTTCTCACGAAACCGCTCTCTGGTACGCTGGTTAAGTTCTCCTTCATCTTCCGGAATTGCATTGGGCGATCCGGTATCCGTTTTAGCTTTTGCTATACCCGATGCATGTACGGGCGGTATGAGTGCATCCAGAATAATATCTTCTACAGCCTGTTCCGCTTTGATCTTTACTTCTTCCTTTTTCTGCGTTCTTACCATTCCAACGGCCTGCTCCACCAGATCGCGTACCATACTTTCAACATCCCGGCCCACATAACCCACTTCGGTGAATTTGGAAGCTTCCACTTTCACGAAAGGAGCATCGGCAATTTTGGCCAGACGACGTGCAATTTCTGTCTTGCCAACGCCCGTTGCACCGATCATGAGTATATTGTTCGGAATAATTTCACGCTGTATGTCTTCGGGGCTGTTCATTCGCCTCCACCGGTTCCTCAATGCAATGGCCACGTTTCTTTTTGCGTCATTTTGTCCGATAATATATTGGTCAAGCTCAAAAACGATTTGACGCGGGGTCAAGCGGTCTAAGTGTTCAGTCATTGTAATTTAAATGAATACGTAATTTTTATACATTCTGCATCCCGGCAATAACAGCCTACAGAGCAGATTGCAACTGCTTGCAGTTATTGCCGGAAACCAGGTTTTACCTTTATGTTTTATTAACGTAAAGAACTATGCCCGTACAAATTGTCATGTTTTCCTGTCCTCCGGCAAATCTTTTAGCTGTTTACTTTTTGTTAGCCGGCCTTCCATTACTTTTGTTCTCTTTACCGGTTTTTCAATTAATATATACAGTAACGCATCGTTCCCGATATGAAAAAAATCCTTTCCTTTCTCTTTCTGCTTTTTACTGCCCCGACGCTTTTTGCCCAGTCTGAAACCAATAAGGATCTCGTTGATTTTGTAAATCCCTTGATGGGAACCCAGTCCAAATTCAGTTTGTCATCCGGCAATACGTATCCTGCCATTGCCTTGCCGTGGGGAATGAATTTCTGGATGCCGCAAACCGGAAAAATGGGCGACGGATGGAGTTATATGTATGATGCTGAAAAAATACGCGGCTTCAAACAAACGCATCAGCCGAGTCCGTGGATCAACGATTACGGCCAGTTTTCCATATTGCCAATAACCGGAAAGCTGAAAATTGATGAAGAAAGCCGTGCAAGCTGGTTTTCACACAAAGCCGAAGTTGCCAAGCCGCACTATTACAAGGTTTATCTTGCAGATTATGACGTAACCACCGAAATAGCGCCGACGGAAAGAGCTGCACAGTTCCGTTTTACATTTCCCGAAGCTGACAGTTCCTTCGTTCTTGTGGATGCATTCGACAAAGGATCTTACATCAAAATAATCCCTGCCGAGCGCAAGATCATCGGTTATACAACCAAAAACAGCGGCGGCGTTCCTTCCAACTTCAAAAACTACTTTGTACTTGTATTCGACAAGGCATTTACCTTTTCATCCGCATTCCGCGGCAAGGCGCTGGCAAAAGATACGCTGGAACTGAAAGCCAATCATACCGGAGCCGTTGTGGGTTTCAAAACAAAAAAAGGTGAAAAAGTCGGCGTGAAAGTGGCTTCCTCTTTTATCAGTCCGGAACAGGCCGAGCTTAACCTTCAGCGTGAAATCGGCAAGGACAATTTTGATGCGACCATGGCAAAAGGCCGGAAAGCATGGAACAACGAACTTTCACGGATTCAGGTGGAAGGCGACAATGTGGATCAGATCCGCACTTTTTATTCCTGCCTTTACCGCGTGCTTCTGTTTCCGAGAAAGTTTTATGAATTTGACAAAAGCAACAAAGTAGTGCATTACAGCCCTTACAATGGCGAAACACGTCCGGGTTATATGTTTACGGATAACGGTTTCTGGGATACTTTCCGCGCAGTATTTCCATTTTTCACTTTGATGTACCCGACTTTGAACGCGCACATTATGGAAGGACTTGCAAATGCATACGACGAAAGCGGTTACCTTCCGGAATGGGCAAGTCCGGGGCACCGCGATTGTATGATCGGTTCCAATTCCGCTTCGCTCATTGCCGATTCGTATGTTAAAGGAATCCGGGGCTATGACATTGAGAAACTGTATGAGGCGGTTATCAAAAATACTGAAAATGCCGGCCCGGTAAGTTCTGTCGGACGTTTCGGACATGAATATTATAACGAGCTTGGCTATGTTCCCTATGATGTAAAAGTAAATGAAAACGCAGCCAGAACGCTGGAATACGCGTATGCAGACTTTTGTATCTCGCAATTGGGCAAGGAACTGAAAAAGCCGCAGAAAGAAATTGATTTGTTCCTGAAAAGAAGCCAGAATTACAAAAATTTATTTGACCCGGAAACCAAATGGATGCGCGGCAAAAACAAGGACGGCAAGTTCCAGTCGCCGTTCAATCCATTCAAATGGGGCGATGCATTTACGGAAGGAAACAGCATTCATTATACATGGTCCGTTTTTCAGGATGTTAAAGGACTTATCGGCCTTGTCGGCGGCAGAGAAGCATTTGTTCAGAAACTGGATACGGTATTTACATTGCCTCCGATCTTCGACGACAGCTATTACGGTTTCCCGATTCACGAAATCCGCGAAATGCAGATCATGAACATGGGAAATTATGCACACGGAAACCAGCCGATCCAGCATATGATTTACCTGTACAACTACGCAGGCGCACCTGACAAGGCACAATACTGGCTGCGTCAGGTGATGAACAAACTGTATCAGGCAACGCCGGACGGTTACTGCGGCGATGAAGACAACGGCCAGACTTCCGCATGGTATGTTTTCTCCTCACTCGGTTTTTATCCGGTAACGCCCGGCACCACGCAGTACGTGATCGGCTCGCCGCTTTTCAAAAAAGCCACCATGACGATGGAGAATGGCAAGAAATTTGTAGTGCAGGCGCCGGCAAGCAGCCATGCCAATATGTACATCAAAGCGGCTACTTTAAACGGAAAGCCTTACGGAAATACATTTCTGGAACATGCTGACATCCAAAAGGGAGGAACAATCCAGTTTACAATGGACAGCAAACCGTCGGGAACATGGGGAACCAAGCCCGAAGCAGCGCCGTTTTCATTAACAAAGTAAAAAAAATTGCGGTAGCCGGCAAATGGCTGCCGTTAAAATCAGCAAACTATGAAATACAGAAAACTAGGACATTCGGACCTTGAAGTTTCGGTCATCACTTTCGGCGCATGGGCGGCCGGCGGGTGGATGTGGGGCGGAACGGAAAGAAGTGAGGCTGTAAAAGCCATTCAGGACTCGTTTCATGCGGGTGTTACTTCCATTGATACGGCCCCCGTTTACGGCCAGGGTCTCAGCGAAGAAATTGTGGGTGAAGCCATCAAGGATTTCCCGCGTGACAAAGTGCAGATCCTGACGAAATACGGCATGCGCTGGGACATTGCCAAAGGCGACCTGGCCATGCACAGCAAAAACAACGAAGGCCAGGATATTGACATTTACAAATACGCCGGCAAGGATGGCGTGATCAAGGAATGTGAAGACAGCCTGAGAAGACTGGGAACGGATTATATTGATCTTTACCAGATCCACTGGCATGATAAAACCACGCCGATTGAAGAAACGATGGAAGCTGTTTCCACGCTTATCGAGCAGGGAAAAGTGCGCTATGCGGGTGTCTGCAATTACGACGCGGAACTGATGAAAGAAGCTGCAAAGTACATTAATCTCGTTTCCGATCAGGTTCCTTACAGCATGGTGAAGCGTGAAAACGAAGCGGAACTTGTTCCTTACTGCATGGAGAACAACAAGTCCATTCTGGCATACAGCCCGCTGGAAAGAGGTTTGCTTACCGGAAAAATGAAGCCCGGGCACCAGTTTGCTCCGGACGATCACCGCGCTTCTCTGAAATATTACAAAGATGAAAACCTGCAGAGGGTCAACAGCTTTCTGGATCAGATCAGGCCGCTTGCCGATGAAAAAAATGCATCGCTCGGGCAGCTTGTGCTGCGCTGGACCGTAGAACAGCCCGGCATCACCATCGCGCTTGTGGGCGCAAGGGATTCTGCACAGGCCCTTCAGAATGCTGCCGCCATTGATATCGATTTAAGTCAGGAGGAAATCAGCTTCATAACGGAGCACCTTAACAAGCTGGAACTTGTTAATTAAGAAAGAAAAGGTAGCATTCGCTACCTTTTCTTTTTACTATCTTTGACCATAACCGTCTTAAACAACAACAAGCCTTTACTTACATTTATGAACCAAAACATTCCTTTACTGAAAAAATACATTCCCCTTGCGCTCGGAGGTGCATTGCTGATGGCATCTGCCGGGCTGATGAGCAACAGCGGTATAAACCCGGATAAAAAGCCTGAAAAGAAATTTTCGGAAGCCAATCTGCAGGTAGATACGGTTGCAACCGGACTGACCATGCCGTGGGCTTCTGCATTGCTGCCGAATGGCGATCTGCTTGTTACCGAACGCGGCGGCAAACTTCGTCTGGTGCATAAAGGAAAACTGGACCCGCAGGAAATTTCCGGTATCCCGGAGGTTTATTACAAAGGACAAGGCGGCCTGCTCGACATTGCGCTGCATCCGGATTATAAATCCAATGGCTGGATCTACATCAGTTACTCTTCTCCGAAAGCGGCTGGCGAAGAAGGCGACGACAACGGCGCCAATACGGCGCTGATCCGTGCCAAACTGAAAGACCATGCATTAACGGATATTCAGCCGCTTTTTAAAGCCATTCCGAATGTAAAAGCCAATGTCCATTTCGGCGGACGCATTGTTTTTGACAAAAAAGGCTATGTGTTTTTATCACTCGGCGAACGCGGACAAAAGGAAAATTCCCAGAATTTGGGCAGAGATCAGGGCAAGGTTGTACGCTTGCATGAAGACGGAAAAATCCCGACCGACAACCCATTTGTAAAAACCGAAGGCGCACGACCTGAAATCTGGACTTACGGCCACCGCAACCCGCAGGGAATGATTATTCATCCTTCAACCGGCGTAATCTGGGAACATGAGCACGGACCTCAAGGCGGCGACGAACTGAATATCATCGAAAAAGGCAAAAACTACGGCTGGCCGCTGATTACGTACGGCATTGACTACGATAACAGCATTATTTCAAAAGATACAGCGCGCACCGGACTTGAACAGCCTGTTACCTTTTGGCGTCCGTCCATTGCACCATGCGGCATGACTTTCCTTACGAATGACAAGTTCAAGGACTGGAAAGGCGATCTTCTAATTGGTTCGCTGAAATTCATGTATCTGCAGCATTTGGTTGTAAAAGACAATAAAGTGATTAGCAGAGAAATTGTTTTTGACAAAATCGGCCGTGTACGCGATGTGCGTCAGGGCTGGGACGGAAATATTTATGTAGTGCTCGAAAATTCAGGAAAAGTCGTCCGCATCAGCCCGAAAAGTTGATTGCCTAATTATTTTTATATGAAGAAATTGCTGACGTTGTTATCTGCCGGTGTTTTTTGTTCAGCCGTTATGCCAAATCAGGACGATGAACTTGCCAAAAGCATTGAGCGCGGTAAAATGATTTATTCGGAAAACTGCATTACTTGTCACATGGGAAATGGCGAGGGCGTTCCTGCCGCTTTTCCTCCGCTGGCCAAATCGGATTACTTTATTAATGCGCCTGAAAATGCAATCAGGGCAGTAAAATTCGGTTTGATGGGGAAAATAAAAGTTAACGGCATTGACTATGACAATATGATGCCTAATCCGGGACTTGGAAACGATGAAATCGCCGACGTCGTCAATTACATCAGCAATTCCTGGGGAAATTCTTCCGACAAGAAAATCGTAACCGAAAAAATGGTTGAAGAAACCAAAGAGAAAAAGTAAACCGTTTTTTCTCATCCAGGTAAAAGCAGGATTTGTCCGACGGCAATCCTGCTTTTTTATTGACTTATTCTGCTCTTGTACAATTCATTCTATCTTTGTTTCTTATTTTAAATAAATCTAAATAAAAACTTGTATCGCAAATATTGCTGAATCATATTTGCCGGATAATTTACTATTTAGAACAATTTAAAATTACGATGAAGCAAATCTATACTTTTCTCCTGTTCATGATGGCTGCGGGCGCGGCATTCGCCCAAAATGGAAAAATAACCGGACAGATTATCAGTTCGGACGGAAAGCCTGCCGAACAGGTTTCGGTGGGTATCAAAGGCAGTTCCAAAGGCGCAGTATCGGATGAAAAAGGAAATTTTACTATTGAAAAAATCAAAGCCGGAAACTATACCGTTCTGGTCAGTTTCGTGGGTCTGGAAACGCAGCAAAAAGACATTGAAGTAATTGCCGGTGAAACCGTGAACGTACTTTTCACCTTGTCTGAAAGCGCCAATCAATTGCAGGAAGTGATCGTAAAAAGCGGTAATCTTTACAAATCGGATCAGGTATCGTCGAGCCTGAAGCTGCTCACTCCTATTCTGGAAACGCCTCAGAACGTACAGGTTGTTACTTCAAAAGTCTTGTCCGACCAGCAAGTAATCAGCATGAGCGACGGATTGATCCGCAATGTGAGCGGCGCAACGCGTCTGGAACACTGGGGCGATCTTTATGCAAACATCACCATGCGCGGTTCACAGATTCAGGCCTTCCGCAACGGGTTCAACGTTGTGAGTTCCTACTGGGGACCGCTTACCGAAGATATGAGTTTTGTAGACCATATTGAATTCGTGAAAGGCCCGGCCGGGTTTATGCTGGCCAACGGCGATCCGAGCGGATTGTATAATGTCGTTACCAAAAAGCCGACCGGAGAAACGAAAGGCGAATTCAGTCTGACGACCGGAAGTTTTGGCCTGTACCGCGCCGCGCTGGATCTGGACGGTAAACTGAGCAAGAACGGAAAATTGCTTTACAGACTGAATGCAGCCGGACAGAACAAAAATTCACATCGAGCCTACGAATACAACAACCGTTACAGCATTGCACCTGTTATTTCCTATCAGATTGACGACAAGACCAAGTTTACTGCAGAATACACGATGCAGTATGCTAAAATGTCAGACGTGGGTTCATTCTATGTTTTTTCACCGAAAGGCTATGCGACGCTGCCCCGCGATTTTACGGCAATGCCTCCGGGACTGGAACCGACCAGAATCAAGGACCAAAGCCTTTTCCTGAATCTTCAGCACCAGATCAGCAAAGACTGGAAAGTGACTGCACAGGTTGCTTACCTGAATTATCAACAGAAAGGATCGAGCATGTGGCCGAATTCCGTAGCACCGGAAGGAAAAATACGGCGTGCAGTAGGCATTTGGGACGCAAAAAGTGAAATGACTTTGGCACAGGCTTTTATCAATGGCGACGTACAAACCGGCGGCGTAAAGCACCGGATTCTGGGCGGAATTGATATCGGTTCAAAAAACTATTTTGCAGACTGGTCACAATCGCATCCGCTGGATACATTGGGCGGTTTGTTTGATCCGATGGCTCCGGTATATGCCGCGCCTGCAAACGGCTTTCCTGTTTTTGACCGTACATTAAATCTGGAAGCCAGAGCGGTAAAAGGCGGCGGAACAATCGATCAGAAATATACCGGCATTTACGCGCAGGACGAACTTGGCTTTGTGGATAACAAAATCCGCCTGACCGTTGCCGGCCGTTATACTTATGTAAGCCAGTCATCTTACGGCGGAACACCGGAAAGTGCGCATCATTTTACGCCACGCCTTGGATTGAGTGTTTCGCTTGATAACAATACGGCACTTTATGCCTTGTATGACGAAGCTTTTCTGCCTCAGTCGGGAAGACTTGCAGGCGGCGGCAATGTAAAACCGATTACCGGCAGCAACCGGGAACTGGGCGTTAAAAAAGACTGGGCCGACGGAAGATGGAATACAACGGTTTCCATTTACCGCATTGTAAAAAACAACGAACTTACGGGCGACCCGAACAGTGGTCCCAATTCCGGGCTGAGCGTCGTTCTTGGACAAAAACGTGCACAAGGCGTTGAGTTTGACCTTAGAGGAACCATTGTAAAAGGCTTGAACCTTACTGCAAACTATGCCTATACCAATTCGGAAGTGACGAAAGTTACAGAAGGTGTCGCAGGCATTCAGGTCGGAGAAGTTGTTCCGGGATTTGCAAAACATACGGTAAACAGCTGGCTGAGCTATAAAGTCCAGAACGGTGCACTGAAAGGTGCGGGCGTTTCTGCCGGGTTTACATATCTGGCGGACAGGGCAACGGCCAACTGGAGTCAAACAAACAGCAGCATGAACCTACCAAATTACTTCAAACTGGACGGCGGATTGTTCTGGGAAAAAGACAAACTGCGGCTTACGCTCAATGCATTCAATCTACTGGACAAATATCTTTATAGCGGCGGTTATTACCAATGGCTGAATGCTTACTACTGGCAATCGGAAGCGCCGAGAAATTACAGGTTGAGCCTTGCTTACAAATTCTGAAAATAAAAAAGTCCCGGAACTTGCGAACCGGGACTTTTTACTAATATCACAAAACTCATTTTACATTTTACAAACTCCATTTTACTAATCCTGAACCCCGGACGCCAGCATAAACTGTGCTCCTTTAACAAACTTTTTACTCAGCTCATCGTACTGCACATGCACTTCCGAAACAGCATCAAATTCTTTGCCGACGGTTGTAAAAGATTTCATTTCCGAGTATTCCTTGTAAACGCCCAGTGCTTTCAAACCCAGCATAGCCGCGCCGACAGCGCCCGTTTCCACCGTTTCATTCAGCATGACCTTTTTACCGAAAATATCCGAAAGCATCTGCACCCATATCGGGCTTCTTGCAAAACCGCCGTTGGCAAAAATTGTATCCGTCTCTTTCATCTGCATCAGGATTTTTCCGATACTGTAAAGGTTCAGCAGAATGCCTTCCATAACGGACCTTGCAAAATGTGCTTTCCCGTGCTGAATATCGAGTCCTGAAAAACCGCCGCGAACCGTTGAACTCCATAACGGCGCACGCTCACCGAGCAGATAAGGATAAAACAGCAGGCCGTCCGAGCCCGGTTTGACGGAAGATGCTTTCTGAAAAACGGCATCATATTCTTCATTTTCAAAGAACGTATTCATCAGCCATTCAAAAATAACCGCACCGTTGTTGGAAGGGCCTCCGATTATATAGTTTTTTTCATCCAGCACATAGCAGAATGTCTGCATATAAGGATCGGAATAAGGCTTGTCCGAGCAGATACGTACGGCCGCGCTTGTACCGATTGTAACGGCCATGGAACCGTTTCTGACTGCACCGCTTCCCAGATTTGCAAGGCATCCGTCACTGGCACCCATAATCAGCGCCGTGCCTTCGGGCAGCTGAACGGCGTTATTCGCAGGCAATTTTTCAATATGATACGGCGATACGGCGTTGGAAAGCTTTTCAGACTTAATACCCAGTTTTTTGAGTGTATATTCATCCCATTTCAGTTCCCGGATATTGAACATTCCGGTGGCCGAAGCAATGGAATAATCCACAACGAAATTTCCTGTCAGGCGATAAATAATGTATTCCTTGATACTCAGAAACTTGCTTGCGCTTTTATAGATCTCAGGCTGATGACTTTTCAGCCAGAGCAGCTTGCAGACGGGCGTCATCGCGTGGATCGGCGTTCCGTTGTTGTAATATATTTTTTTCCCGGTTACGGACGACCGGAGCTTGACGGCGATGTCGGAACTTCTGTTATCGGCCCAGATGATCAGACCCGTCAGTTTTTTTCCGTTCTTGTCCAGCGCCAGTACGCCGTGCATGGCGGCACTGAAACTGATCCCGAGCAATTTGCCTTTTCCTGTACAGGAATCAGCAACTGCTTTCAATGTTTTGCATGCGGCTTCGTAAATATCGTCCGGGTCCTGCTCACTCCAGTCGGGATGAGGATGCATCATTTCATAACTTTCACTGTGTGAGTTCAGTATTGCACCGGAAACGGAATCAAAAGCAACCGCTTTCACATTTGTTGTGCCGATATCACAACCAATAATGTAAGACATTTCTCTTTGTTTTAGTAACAGCGGCTGGCATTCGATTGCAGGCCGAACTGAAAAATTGCACGGAAGCAAATGTATGGATTCAAACCAAGAAATGGATTTATAACGGCAAATTTTAAGTCCGTATGCCGGTCCTTACAAAACGGCCGGAAAGGCACGCTTTCAAAAAATATGCAATACTGGTATAAACTTGAACCGGATTTATTATTTTAGCGGAAACAAACGATTACGATTTACCTTTTTCTGAAACCATGTCCGAAACAACGCATACAAAATCCGGCTCGCTTCCAAGTGCAGTCTATATCATAGCTTTCATCATTCTGTTCATTATACTGGCTGTATTCGGTGATCTTTTCACCTTTATTCTGGGAACAGTCGGACTTATCGTAACATTTGCAGCATTTTACAGGGACGACAGCCATGGCGCCGACCATCACTGACCCGGTACCATCAGCAATGACCATTACAGTAATCTAGAAATTCAACGGACGGCCAGTTCCGGAATGGACTGAAGTATTTTCCATTCGAGCTGGCCGTTCTGCATATTTACTGTCCAGGACTCTTCAAACACGCAGGTATCTTCCAGATCGCGGTATTCGGCTTTCAGATTTTGTTCATCCAGCAGCAGCCGTACAAAGCCGTTATAACCCAGCGCATGTCTTTTAACAACCGTTCTGACGCGGCGGTCATAAAAACCGATTCTTTCAAGATCGTTCGGATCAGGCATTTTTATCTCAACCGGCAATCCGCCATGGCCCAGGCAACGGCCGTATGCAAGCGGCCCGTTTCCGTTTTTTCCCGGATTATAAATGACCAGACGATGATCATGGCCCCAAAGCCATATAACCGGACGCTCTGCTCCTTTCAGCAATTCCTGAATCTGTTCGCCCGGCTTTGCATAATCCTCACGAAAGGCAGAAATGTACGGATGATGGCTTAAAAACAGCAATCCACGCTTGTCGTCCGGATCGCCGATGCGCACAACATCCCGCAGCCATTCAATCTGTTCTTTCTTTAAATGACAGTCCGGCGGTGAAATGATCTCGACAAATGGCCTTCCTACGGATGTATAACCGGTATCCAGCCCGATGATGCGCCAGTATTTGTTTTCAAGACAAAAGAAACCGGCCTGCTGCGTTTTCCGGATTTCGCCTTCCTGAATGTACATGGCCGGCAGCAAATGTTTGAAAAATGCATTGCCGTTGGAATACATTTCATGGTTTCCGGATAATGCCAGGCTCCCGGAAGCGCCGTAATACCACGATGCATAAGGCGCCGTAAAGTTTGCCTCGACTTCCTGCGGGCTTCCTACAAAGTAAATATCACCCATATGAACCGTATAATCGGGTGCATAGCGTGCGACCAGATGCGCAACTTTGTCCGATTCTTCGGTATCACTCGCCCAGTCGGAAAGCAGGGCCAGACTGATTTCCTTGCGCGACGGAACAGACGACTGTAACCTGTAAACTCCGGAATCGCCGTTTCTCGGATACGACTGATACGGATGCCTCGGACCAAATCGGCTTTTGATGTAATGCCATGCAAAACCGACGAGATTGGTTTTAAAAAACTCTGAAATTACATTGGTGACTGATGAAGTGTCCTTTACATGCTTTTCGTAAAGTTCAAGCTGTGTCTTGGCGTGGTTTTCCGCTTCGCTATGCCCCAGATCCAGATACTTTTTTGTTCGATCCTGTGAAGTTTCAGGCATACGTTTGATTTTCGAAATTTTAAGAGTGATTGGTAAATAAAATAATAACTTGACAAACGTCAATGGCTGCCGGTTAAATTTATTGCTCATGCGGATTCAGATTTGTAACCACGCCTTGCGTTTCATTTACTAATAATTTGATCCGGGTGTTGACAATCGCATTAGTTAGAATTACCTTTCCCGTAAATATTAACCACCAAAAACAGAACCTGATGAAACGACTGACAATTACCTGCCTTATGCTTTTTGCAATTCATTCCGCTTTCGCGCAATCCATGCTCAACAAGCAGCTTGCCGACTGGGAAAGAGCCAAAACATACACAAAAGAATATCTGGATGCCATGCCGGAAGACGGCTATGCTTACAAACCAACGCCGGAAATACGCAGTTTTGCAGAACAGATGGATCATATTGCCGATGCAAACTATGCATTTATTTCAGGCGCATCCGGTAAAAAGAGCCCGATGACCAGTTCGGCAGAAAAGATGACCGATCAGTCCAAAGCTGCTGTAACCAAAGTAGTGATGGACAGTTACGATTTTGTAATTTCCAGCCTGAAAGGAATGAGCGATGCGGATATGGCCAAAGACGTAAAAATCTTTAATATGGACATGAAGGCCGGAACTGCGTTTGAAAAAGCATTTGAGCACCAGACCCATCACCGCGGACAAGCTACCGTTTACATCCGGATGAAAGGCATCAAACCGCCGCAGGAAAAATTGTTCTGATTTTCTGTTGAAAACCGATTGCTGTAAAATGCGCTGGTTTTAACAAAATTGCCCGGCAATCTTTTATGATCTGCCGGGCAATTCTGTTTTATAAAAAATATGATTCCTGTTTATGCCCTTCCTTTTTCCTTGATGTTGTAGAGGCCAAGTGCAAGAAAACTGTAAATCTTCATGGCAAACGGAGGTATGATAAAATCGCGGATAATTTCCTTTTTCTTCTCCGGGCCGGGCTGCGCCAGAGAAAGATATTTCATGGCATATTTCATTCTCGGCCAGTATGTATGGCCGTATTCCCTTGAAAAAAGCAACTTGTAATAATAAGATGCTATATTTTTTTTAAGCTTATCGTCATACTTGTATTTCAGCTCTTTGTTGATGTTACTATAAAGCTGAATCCGGTTGAAAAGGAAATCCGCACCGTAGTGATTGTCTGCAAAGCTGGCTCCTCCCCTGTTTTTACGATAAACGGACATCACTTCATCAATGTACCCGATCGGGCCGCGTGTTGCAAACATGATGTTTCTCGGAATATCGCCGCTTGTGGAAAGGTTTGTCCATTCGGGATCGGGATTTCTGGCAAAGTCTTCCCGCCGGAACATCAGGCTTGAAGTCGCAATAAAGCAAAGTTCGTCTTCACCGATCAGATCATCGACGGTTATTTCCGGTTTGGACAACGTATTCACAAGATACGGCGGTGCAGCGTTATCATCGTAAATAACGCGTGCATTGTGATAGCAGGCAGAATAATGCGGGTTGGCGTCCAGCATTTCCGCTTGCTTCTGAAGCTTGTGCGGAGAAATCAGATAATCGTCGCCGTCAAACTGCGCAATGTACTCACCTTTTGCAGCGGCAAATGTGGACAATGCATTATACTTTCCGTTCAGACCCAGATTTTTCGGATGCAGGATAAGCCTGATTTTTTCAGGAAACTTCTGCTGGTATTCCTTTAATATAGAAGCCGTATTATCTTTTGAGCAATCGTCGCCTACAATGATTTCATACGGAAAAGTGGTCTGCTGCATCAGAATCGAGTCCAGCATTTTTGCGACAAACTTTTCATGGTTATAGGTAACTACACAAACACTCACTTTTATCATAATCCCTTTTCATTGATTAAAGCCGTCCGGCCTGCTGCAAATCTAGTTTATTTAACTGCATATAACGGAATGCAACTATTTTCCGGTTCTTTTTGCAACGGTTTTGATACTTTTAAAAACTATTTCCTGCTAAATAAGTTCTCTTGATGTTTGGTCAAGAGAGAAAACCCCATTTCTGAAACTGATTTTTAAACATGACAACCCATTCTGAAATGCCGGAAAAGCCGCTTTACAGAGCTCCCGGCATCTTTTTACAATTCCCGAACCTTATTGCAGCAGAAAGTACACGGCACGGCGGCGTGAGCGAAGGCGCCTATGCATCACTGAATCTCGGCGGTTCGACGCTGGATAAACCTGAAAACGTAGCAGAAAACGTGCGACGTTTTTTCAATGCCTTACAGGTGCCGCTGGAACGTGTTGCAAAATCGCATCAGATTCACGGCGATGCCATTCTGAAAGTGACAGAACCTGGCCGGTTTGAAACTTTTGATGCCCTGATAACCGGTAAACCCGATGTGCAGCTGGCAGTAACAATTGCGGATTGCACCCCGATTTTGATTTTTGATCCGGTTCACAATGCTGTTGCGGCCATTCATGCCGGATGGCGGGGAACGGTAAAACACATTGTACAAAAAACCGTGGCTGCTCTTCAGAAAGAATACGGAACCGTTCCTGAACATTGTTATGCATACGTCGGCACCTGCATCGACGAATGTTCATTTGAAGTGGGTGAAGAAGTTGCAGAACATTTTGAATCCGCTTACAAACGTGCGGATGAAACCAGCGGCAAATATTTTATTGACCTGAAACTTGCCAACCGCGATCAGCTGATCCATGCGGGTCTGAAGAATGAAAATATTGAGGTATCTGCTTTCTCCACTGTATTAAATAACAGCGATTACTTTTCGTACAGACATGAAAAAGGGGTTACCGGCAGAATGCTGGCAACAATTGGAATGAAAACCCATGATCTTTAAACAAAAAAATTCAGCTTTCTGAAAAGCTGAATTTTTCTGCGGATTCCGTGATCAGAATTATTCTGCGGAAGCACTGCTGTTATCCGCTGCTTCAACGGCTTGCGGTAAAGTTTCTGTCGGTTTCGATTCGGTTTTAACAGCTGTTTTGGTATTTGCTGCCGGCTTGGCTGCAACCGGTTTTGCCGGAGGTGCCACCGGAACTTTGGAAGAAGCTTCGGCTACGAGGGCAGCAACTTTTTCATGCTTGTGCTTTTTACCTTCTTTTTTGTCCTTGCCTTTTAACTTCTTTTCAGCATTCTTGGCTTCTTTCTCCTTTTTTTTCTGCGTTTCCTTTTCAAACTTGACGACCTTCTTGGCAAGTTTGGCAGCCGCTTTCTCAATCGATTTCTTTATTTTCTTGGAACCGGCAGAAACGGAATTTATTTTCTCTGAAAGAGATTCCGCAATGTCAACGGTCAGTTTTTTTGTAGCAGATTTCATAATTTAGTTTTGTGAATACATTAACAATATGCCGGACGCAGGGTTAATACTTGCTTTGCAAACAGGAAAAGGACTGTTTTCGCTCACGCTTATAACCTGCAATTACCACTTATAAAGTCGTAAATACCTAATTTTTTGTGTTATATTTATGTTAATTTATTTCTGATATATTCCCAAAAAACAATGCCTGCAGAAACGGATACATTAAACGAGTGTTTTGTGCCGAACTGAGGAATTTCCAGACATCCGTCGGATGCTGCAATGACCTCATCTGCGACGCCTTCCACTTCATTTCCGAACACAAATGCGTACGAAGAATCCGGTTCCGGCATGAAGTTCTGCAGGAGGACGCTTCCTTCGGCCTGCTCCACGCACCAGACCTTGTAGCCTGCGGCTTTCAGATCCTTTACCGCGTCTAACGTATCCGCTACCTTTTCCCAATTCACCGCCAGTTCCGCACCCAGCGCACTTCTGGTTATTTCACGGTGCGGCGGGCTCTGGGTGTAGCCGCATAGTAGAATTTTTTCTGCACGGAAAGCATCAGCCGTCCTGAAAAATGACCCGATGTTGTTCAGGCTGCGAATATTATCAAGTACAATTGTAAAAGGAAATTTATCTGCTTCTTTAAATTCTTCGACCGTCATGCGGCCCATTTCTTCAACGCTCAGTTTTCGCATGAAAGTTTTTTCAACCGATTAAAAATAATAAAATCTTTGCCAAAGGAACAGATCCGTTGTGATACAAAAAATCCCTGCACGCAGCACGCACAGGGATTTTTCAAGTTCATCAAAAAACTTTATTTGATTTTGGTAATGAGTTCTACAATGTTTTTCACACCCAGCTTTTCAAAAATCCGGGCTTTGTAAGTACTTACCGTAGACAGCTGCAAGTTAAGTTTTTCGGCAATTTTGGCGGTACCCAGACCTTCTTTCAGCAAATTCATCACATCCGTTTCACGCGGCGACAAGCTTACAACCGGATCCGGAAGGAATTCCCGCGGATTGATCAGCCTGTTGATATTCATTTGCTGCATATCTTCGCTCATGTATTTTTTATTGTTCAAAACGCTCATAACGGCTGTTTTGAACTCTTCTTCCGGAGCATCCTTGGATAAATATCCGTCTGCACCGGCCTGAAGATACATAAGACCATAAAGTTGTTCGTCATAACTTGAAAACATCAATATTCTTACGCCGGGAGATTTGGCACGAATGGTCTCAACCATTTTGGTTGTGTTGCCGCCCGGAATGTTAATGTCCAGAATTAAAAGATCGTATGGCTTTACTTCAAGCTCCTGAAGTAATTTGTCAAAATCGTCCACATCCGAAATAGTGGATTCCGGAATAAGTGATTTGAGGAGGTGTTTCGTACCGATTCTAACCACTGCATGGTCCTCAGCAATAAGTATGTGTTTCATGTATGGGTTTGAGTCCAATTGAATATAAAATTATCCTGGTGTCAAAGTTAAATTAATCTATCAACTTTATGTGAACAGATACATATTTTTGTTAAAGTTCCTGATAATTAAACCAGAACAATTACGACATTTCCCATCAGGAAAGTTGAATAATAAACAAAAATAGTAATCAACGCTGTATTAAACCTAAAAAAAATCAAATTAGTATATTATTATTTACCAAACGTTACAATATCAGGATATAAATTCTAAAAAACGGCAAAAATATATGCATTGTAACCACTATTAATTATTACTACTATCATACACACACTTAATTCTGAATACAGCTGGCCGAATACCGGTTTCAGCATTCATCTTTTTACAGGAAATTCGCATTGCAACCAGCATTTGGGCTTTTTCCCTGACCTGTATTTTTCTTCCGCACATATTCAGACGCAAGCTTCAGGTGAAATATACACTTTTATGCTTTTTCGTCAAAATGCTGAACATGCTGCTGCGGTATTTCACTGCACCCGAGATCCGGAGGATAATTGGTACTCACCGCTGGCCGCTCCGTTCGGTGGAATCCAGTCTGATGGGAAATGTAATGAAAATGAGATTACTTTCCTTCTAAACTGCATAAAAAAATGGGTTAATCTATTTTCCGGAAAAAAAATGACGATCAAGACGGCTCCTTCGGCTTATGATTTGAAAATGCACATTTTTTATCATAATTGTTACATGAATGCCGGTTTTATTCCGGAAAGTACTTATTCCAGTCATTTTATCCCGGTCAGTCCGGTTCCATTCTGCAACCGCATCGCTGCCGCCGAAAGGCGAAGATTAAGAAAAGCCGTGGATGCAAAATTTATCTCCGGTCCGGATTCTACTGTTTCCTATGAGACCGCTTACGAATTTATTCAGGAATGCCGCCTGCAGAAAGGCTATGCCGTTTCGGTTCCTTTGCTGCAAATGCAGCTGCTGCTGAACGTATTCCCGGATCATTTTCAAATTTTTACTGTGAAAGATACTGACCGGATTATTGCACTTTCACTGACCGTCCGTGTTAACGAACGTGTTTTGTACAACTTCCTTCCGGCAGATCTCTGCAGTTACCGGCAATTCAGTCCGACAGTCCTGTTACTGGAAACTATTTACCGGTTTTGTCAGGAAAAGCAGATCAGCATGCTTGATCTTGGCATTTCTGCTGACGGCAACGGCATTCACAAGCCGTCGTTGAGCCGGTTCAAACAGAACGTCGGCGGAGAAGCATGTGTTAAAATCACTTATTCACAGAAATTCTAGATCAGATGCCCAGACAGTTATTGTCTCTGTAAAACACACTTGTACAGGTTTCAATGCCTACAATCGGCGCCATTCCGATAAAATCAAGCCGCCGGAAGCCTTTTTCAGCCAGAAATTCCTTTGCCTTGCTATACCATTCCCGTTCCGAGTTATCGAGGATCAGAACGCCGTCCGGCGTAAGATAACTGGCAGCAAAAACGGCACATTTTACCCTGTTACGGCCATCGACAACAATAATGTTATAAAAATCGCCTGTTGATTTTACTGCCTTGATGTAAGATTCGCCCAAAGGCTTTTCCAGCACTTTTGCATTCGCCGGAAGCTTCGGACTGATCTGTTTAATCCAGTCGGCATCGTGTTCTACTGCCGTAATATGCTTCACACGCGCTGCATACCATCTTGTAGAGTTGCCCGATCCGTATTCAAAAACGTTGAAATGGGGCTTGATGCGGGGTTTCAGGAAAAGAATAAACGGATACGTATACCACGGAAGCGGGTCGCCGTTGGCGTCCACAGACTGCTTGGTATGAAAGCTTCTGAACCAGCCGTACTGCTTTAAGGCGCCATCCAGAATCAGCTGAACACTTCCGCCCAGACCCATCCCGTTCAGAACGTTCCAGGCATTATTCTTTATTTTTTTGATCATTCTATTTCAGCCAATTGCCGGTTAATTGCCACAAACGTACGAATTAATGTATTTTTCTCTTAAAACCGAAACGATCCTTTCCGCAGCTTTTCCATCCCAGAGCGCCGGAATAATGCCTTTCTTGGCATTTCCTGCAAAAATCTCATGGGCAAGTTTTACAACGTCTTCAGCATCCGGGCTGCTTAGTAAATAATTTGTTCCCGATTCCACCGTAACTGGCCTTTCCGTGGTTTCCCTCAGCGTAATGCACGGAATCTGAAGAAAAGTCGTCTCTTCCTGAATGCCGCCCGAATCCGTGAGCACCAAAGCGGCATGTAATGTAAGGTTAAGAAATTCCAGATATCCTTGCGGTTCCAGCATTTTGAGACCGGCAATGTTTTCAAATTCCTTTTTCAAACCAGTTATTTTCATATGCTGCAAAGTGCGCGGATGAACCGGAAAAACAACCTTTTTTAGCATGGCAATTTTCTTTACAACTTGCAGGATTTTTTTCAACCCTTCCGCACCATCCACATTTGCCGGGCGGTGCATGGTCATCAGCACGTAAGCGTTCGGGGCCACGCCGATGCTTTCCGGAATATTCAGCTTTTTGATTTTTGGAAGATAATAAAGCAGCGAATCAATCATGACATTGCCTGAAAAATGAATTTTGCTTTCATCCACATTTTCTTTTTTCAGATTGACAAGCGCTGCATTTTCGGTAATGAACAACTGATCCGAAACGGAATCCGTCATGATACGGTTGATTTCCTCCGGCATGCGCCTGTCGCCGCTTCTCAAACCTGCTTCCACATGCGCAACGGGAATCTGTTCCTTCACGGCAACCAATGCACAAGCCAGCGTAGAGTTCACGTCACCGGCCACCACGACCAGATCGGGTTTTTCCCTGTAAATCACTTTTTCAAATTCCAGCATAATCCCGGCCGTCTGCTGCGCGTGCGAGCCTGCACCTATGCCCAGAAAATAATCCGGTTCGGGCATTTCGAGCTGCCTGAAAAATAGGCCGGACATGCGTGCGTCATAATGCTGGCCGGTGTGTACAATTTTTGAGCTGATGTCACTGTATTTCATAAATGCCCTGTGAATCGGTGCTATTTTCATGAAATTGGGACGTGCGCCAACGATATTCAGAACTTTCAAAGATTCATAATTTAAGTTTTCAGGCCCAAGTTATAATTACTGTCATTGTGAAGTTATCGCCAATTATCGTTAGGCTATCTTATGCTTTTTGTCTTATTTCGCCCTGTGAACCAAGTAGTACCTCAATGGGGATTATCGTACGGCAGGGATTTAAAAGCTCCATTGTTTCTTATATCGGGGTTATTATAGGCATTTTTAATATCCTGATACTTTATAACCAGTTTCTTACGCAGGAACAGCTGGGTTTGTACGCATCCACGCTGCTTACTTTTCCGGTTATTTACATGTCATTTGCGCTGCTTGGCGTTCCTTCCGTGGCCGTACGCTTTCACAGCCGGTTTCAGGATCATGCATCGCGCAGGCAGCTTTTTACTTTTATAATCATTACACCACTTGTCGGGCTGGCGGCTTTTGCGATCCTTTATCTTCTCTTCAAGCCGCTTTACCTGAAATTTTATCTGGATCATTCCCCGATGCTCGTCAGGTATTATTACGTTTTCATTCCGTTGACGGTCGGTATGGTTTATCTATTGGCACTGGAATCCTATTCGAGGATCAATCTGCGCATTGCCGTTCCTTCCTTGATCCGGGAAGTCGGCCTGCGGCTTGCCAACAGCCTTGTCGTTATTCTTTTCGGCTTCAAGATCATTTCTTTTGACACCATGGTCAATCTTACGGTCGTCAGTTACGCGCTGGCCATTGTCGCCATGCTGATTTACCTGTATTTTCAGAAACGTTTGTATACTTCGCTTGACTTCGGCTTTATAAAACATCCTGCATTTTCCGAAATGTACCGCTACGGGCTGTGGGTTTTGCTGGGCGGAGCCAGTGCCGCGCTGCTTCCGCATATCGAAAAAGTGCTTTTGCCCGCTTTTAAGGGCGGACTCGGCAGCACGGCCATTTTTGACATTGCCTCGCGCATTGCACTGGTTATTTCCATTCCGAGGAACAGCATTGTCATGATCAGCGCACCGATCATTTCCGGAGCATATGCCCGGAATGACCTGGCGCATATTGATATGATTTACAAAAAATCATCGCTTAACCTTTTTATCATCGGTTCTTTCCTCTTTCTCGGAATCTGGTGCAATATCGATGCCATTTTCGGACTTATCCCGAAATCCGACATCTATTCACAAGGCAAATGGGTGGTATTGATGGTCGGGATTTCAAGGATTGCGGATATGATGACGGGCCTGAATTCTGAAATACTGACCAATTCCCGTTTTTACCGTTTCGACATTGTTTTCATGCTTTTTTTCACTGCACTGATTCTTTTAAGCAGCCAGTTTCTCATTCCGCTTTACGGCTACAACGGCGCAGCGGCGGCGGCACTTTTTGCAACCGTAACCTATAATGTAGTCAAACTGCTTTTTATCAGGTACAAAATGGGTATTCAGCCGTTTACAACGGGCACGCTGAAAGTCATTGTTCTTGCCATGGTGTCTTATCTTGCCGCATCCTTCGTGCCCGATCCCGCAAATGGAATCCTTCTGGAATCGCTTGCAGTCATGTTTGCAAAATCGCTGCTGATCACGCTCCTGTTCGGAGGCGGAATTTTGCTCTGGAATGTTTCGGAAGATATCAGCGGCGGCTTTCGCTCGGGCTGGAACCTTGTAAAAACAAGCTTTTTGAAAATGAAATAAGGCCGGCCTTTTGCCATTTTAACTTTTACTATCTTTGGGAAAATAAAACAGCCATTTACACGCCGTTTTATCATTCAATATTTTATTCCGATGTCGCTAACGCAGAAAATTGTTGCCGGTGTTTTAAAACAGCCTTTCAGCTTGTATCAGCTGATGACGTATGATCGTACCAAACCGGTAAATATGGTCGTAGGCTCCATGTTTTCGCTTTACAAGGGCTGGATACATTCCGATATTGAAACCCTCAACCTTTTGAAAAGGAGCGACTGGGAAAAATATTTTGAAGAAAATTCCATTGACAGGATTCTGGCTGAGCACGTTTGGGAACATCTGACGGAAGCGGAAGGAAAGCTGGCATTTCAGCATTGCTATACGTATCTCAAACCCGGCGGCTTTTTACGCGTTGCCGTTCCCGACGGCTATAATCCGAGCGAAGAGTACATTAACTATGTAAAGCCGGGCGGCACCGGAAACGGCGCAGACGACCATAAAATCCTGTATAATTACAAGCTGATGTCCGGCTTTCTTCAGGAAATCGGGTTTACGGTGAAACTGCTGGAATACTTTGATGAAAACGGACAATTTCACAAAGCGCCGTGGAAACCGGAAGACGGCATGATCCGCCGTTCGGCAGATCACGATAGCCGCAACCAGAACGGCAAGCTCGGCTATACTTCTCTGATTATTGATGCTTACAAAAGCTGAAATGGGCTTGTCCGGAAATCTGGCTCCAGTTGTACTGTTTTGCTACAATCGTCCCTGGCATCTGCGGCAGACTATCGAATCCCTGCAGCTCAATTCACATGCTTCCCAAAGTGAACTGATTATTTATTCTGACGGCCCGAAATTGCCGTCGGATGAGCCTTTTATTGCAGATATAAGAAATTACATTGCTGATATAAAGGGATTTAAAACTGTAAAGGTAATTGCCGCAGAAAGAAATAACGGCCTGGCAAAATCGGTTATAAAGGGCGTTAGTGACGTTCTGGAAAAATATGAAAAAATCATTGTGCTGGAAGATGACATGCTCAGTACGCCCGATTTCCTGACTTTCATGAATGAAGCCCTGCATATTTATCAGGAAAGAAAGGATGTTTTTTCGGTCACGGCTTACAGTCCGCCCATTGAAGTTCCTGCCGCTTACAGGCATGATTTGTATCTGGCGCCCCGGGCAAGTTCGTGGGGCTGGGGAACTTGGAAATCCAGATGGCAGCACGCGGACTGGGAAGTAAATGATTTTGACTCGCTGAAAAATGATCCGGACAAAAAACAGGCATTTTCACAAGGCGGCGAAGACCTCTGGCCCATGCTCGCCAAGCAGCAGCTCGGCATGATTGATTCCTGGGCGATCCGCTGGACGTACAGCCAGTTCAAAAACAAGGCATACGGCGTATATCCTGTTAAATCCAAGATAAAAAACATCGGTACGGACGGAAGCGGGACCAATTTTACCTTTAAAACGGGTTATTACGGAAAAGAAATGAATCCGGACAAAGTTTCATTTGATCCTTTGCTGAAACCGGATCCGGAAATGATCACCGCTTTTCGCCGTTATTATCATCTTCCATTTTATTTAAAAATCAAAAACCGGATCAAATACGGGATCTGAATAAAGAAATTCAATTATGTACTGGCTTCGCTATTTGCTTAAAGAACCTTATCATTCCTTGCGCACAACTTCCAATCGCGAGTTTTTAAGGTTGCTGTTTCAGTATGGAAACAGCAAAAGGCATGTGCTTACGCCGGTTCAGTTCAGCAGGTTCAAACTTAAAGTTCCGGATAGTATGTCGTTTTTGTGGCAGTACAAGGAAATCTTTGCGGATGAATTCTATTTTTTCCAGGCACCGGACGCCGAACCTGTCATTCTGGACTGCGGCGCCAATGTCGGAATGAGCATTTTGTATTTCAAGGAATTGTATCCGAAATCAAGAATTGTTGCATTTGAAGCCGAACCTGAAATTGCCTCCTTGCTGCGTGAAAACCTGAATACCAATCAAATCAGCGGCGTGCGCATTGTTGACAAAGCGGTGTGGACGGATGAAAACGGCGTCTGGTTTGGAAGCGAAGCAGCCGATTCTTCTTCCATTTATTCGAATTCAGACAAGAAAAAAATACCTTCAATCCGTTTAAAGGATTTTTTACTCGCAGAAAAAAGAATTGACTTCCTGAAAATCGATATTGAAGGCGCAGAGCAGCCGGTACTTGCCGATTGCCGCGAAAACCTCGGACACGTTCAGAACCTTTTTGTTGAATTCCATTCCTACATCGGAAATCCGCAGGGACTGGCCGAAACCATCAAAATTTTTGAAGAGAACGGGTTCCGGTATTTTATTGACACCAATCAGCACCGCACGCGGCCATTTGCAAATCATCGTTACCGCGGAAATGATTCCATGGATTTACAGTTGAATATTTTTGGCTGGCGGGAATAAAAATGAACGTTCCTGCAAATTATCGGGCATAAGGATTTGGCGGAAAAACATGAATCTGAAAACCTTCTTTTTTCATGGCTTCCATCGTTTCCTGCGAAGGAATTTTCTTGAAAATAACGGCACAAAGCACTTGCGAAGGCATTAACGAAAGTTTTGTAAGCAGGTCATGAACAGCCAGTTTCTTCTTTATTTTCCGGAATGCCGGCGAAGAATCGTCCGCTTTTTCCTTGCTGGTAGCCGGATGATAGTAATTATTGTTGATGCCCTTGAAAGCAACCATCGGAAGTCCGATCCCGTTCGCAAGCTTGTCCATTTCACGTTCGGAAAGCTTGAAAACATAATTTCCAACCTCTTCAAAAGAATACCTGTTTTTCCAGTATTTCTGTAAAAGGGAAGTATCAAAGCGGTCAAAAATGTTTCTTAAAGCCAGCAGCAAAGGCATTTTGGAAATCGGATCATGCGGCTCAATCAATATAATGGCCTCACGCGCAACGCGCAGCATCTCATAAACGCCGAGGTACGGGCGCGGAAAATGATGATATGCTTCCTTGCAGAAAATATAGTCAAAACTGTTGTCTTCAAAACTCAGCTTTTCAACATTCTCAATCGAGTATTTTTCAAAAAATCCATGCGACTGCGACAAAGGAAGAAAGGTACCGGAAATATCCGTTGCAGTTACGTCGAGCCCTTTTCTGAAAAAATAATTGGCATCAAATCCATAACCGTCCCCAACCGTAAGCCACGATTTTTTCTCACTTACAAACGGTTTTGTAAGATCCAGCAAACGATGATGAATCCAGCAATTTATAGTCTTGTTTGCCTCGTCATATTCCCACAGCTCAATGGCTTTATCCTTCGCTTCCTGTGTAGCGTACTGTACTTCATACCATCCGGAATGCGCCTCATGGCTCCGCTTTTCATTGGACATTGTTCCTGAAATCTTAATTTTTGATAAAGATAGTTTGAAGCTATAAAAATCAAGTATTTGCTTAAAATTAGTTGAGATTTTTAGTTTTTACAATTTGCCCGTTGTTATATATTTATCTTCCTCGCTGCTGAAAGCTAATTGCCGACAGCTGATTATTTAACCGCAGAACTATTTAATTTTACCGCAATAAGTTCATTCCCATTATCCGGGAATGATGAAGCCACCGGTTTCAGGCTGCAAAACGGACCTGTAAATCAGTCGCTCATTTCTGAACACAAGCAGTAAATTCAAATGGTGCTTCACCTGAGTACTTTTCATCTGGAAGGCGGAGCCGGCGTTGCAGCGACCCGGCTGCACAGGGCATTGCTCCGTTCCGGATCCGATTCCGGCATGCTCGTACCGGCTGTTCAGCATGAAGAAAATGGCGTGTACGGCCTGGCGAACACCAAATGGCAGGCACGAAAGGCATGGATGCGGTTTGTTGCGGAAAGGGCATTTTTTTTACCTTATGAAAAAGATAAAAGTGTCCGGTTTGCATTTTCGCCGGCCGCAATCGGCGCAGACATCCGTATGCATCCATTGGTTCAGCAAGCGGACATTATTCACCTTCACTGGATCAATTTCGGGTTTCTGTCGCTTCATTCTCTCGAAAAACTGTTTTCACTGGGCAAACCGATTGTATGGACTTTGCATGACATGTGGACTTTTACCGGCGGCTGCCATTACAGCAAAGGATGTGAAAATTTCCTTTCGCACTGCCGTTACTGCCCGTTTCTTGCCCGGCCGGAAGCGTATGATTTGTCATTTGCACAGTTTGAACGTAAAAGATCCATGTACGGCAATGCGCGGATGGCACTTGTATCGCCAAGCCAATGGCTCGATGACATTGTGAAAAGCGCCGCTTTAACCAAAAATATACATGCCCAGAGTATTCCGAACTGCATTGATACCGGTTTGTTTACTTCATTGGACAAGTCAGAAATACGTGCAAGGCTGAATTTACCGCTGGATAAAAAACTGGTTCTTTTTGCCGGCGCCAACACGCAGGACCCGCGGAAAGGTTTTTCCTATTTCAAAGATGCCGTTGCCAAACTGAACCGCAATTCCACAGAAATCGAAGTGCTTGTCCTGGGAAAATCGCGCCCGGAAAACTTTACCGGCTTTCCGGCGAACGTTCATTATCTGGGAAAGATATCGGATCAGCAGGAACTTGTAAATGCTTATAATGCAGCGGATATAATCGCCGTTCCGTCGCTTGAAGACAATCTGCCCAATACGATTATGGAAGCAATGGCCTGCGGAACGCCGGTCGCAGGGTTCAGTACGGGCGGCATTCCTGAAATGATCGATCATAAAGTGAATGGCTATGTTTCAGAAGCCGGATCGTCCGATTCACTTGCAGAAGGGATGCAATGGATTATGGATAACAATACCGGTTATTCATTGTCAAGGCTTGCGCGTGAAAAGGTTATCCGCTCGTATGCAGAAAATGTTATTGCCCGCCGGTATCAGGAATTGTATCAGTCTTTACTTGCACAATGAACACGACACCGCTACTTACGATTATCACGATTACTTACAACGCAGAACGCTTTCTTGAACGGACGCTGAAAAGCGTTGAACTGGCGTTGAAAAATACGGATAATCCGTCCCAAACCGAATACCTGATTATTGACGGAAATTCAACGGACGGAACGTTGGAAATTGCTGAAAAACACAAACAGATTATTTCCAGGATCGTTTCGGAACCTGATCGCGGGCTTTATGACGCCATGAACAAAGGACTTGCACTTGCGACCGGAAAATACATCTGGTTTCTGAATGCAGGCGATGAAATTTACGATGAAAATGTCATGAAAAAGCTTTTCCTGAATTTTGAAAGCCATGCGGATGTGTATTACAGCGATGCCATGCTTGTAAAAGACGATGAAAATGAAGTGGGGCTCAGAAGCCGGTTCACGCCGCACGATCTTCCGAAAAACCTGAAATGGCAGGATTTTGCATTCGGAATGAAAGTTTGCCATCAGGCTTTTATCGCAAAAAAAGAGATTGCCCCTCATTACGACGACCAGAATCTCAGTGCGGACATTGACTGGGAAATTCAGATCCTGAAACGTTCAGATAAAGTGCAGTACCTCGATTTTCTGCTTTGCAAATACCTCCTGGGCGGCATTTCGGTCAAAAATCACCGTCGCTCGCTGATGGACAGATTTCATGTTCTGCGCAAGCATTTCGGCCTCATTCCTGCCCTTTTCAATCACCTGCTTATTTTTCAGAGAGGGTTTCAGTTTGCCCGCCGCAATGGCCGGTACTGGTAAATAATCCAATTTTTAAAAAATTGAACAAGCCCTGAAATTGCGTGATTTCCGGAATTTCTTCATTCCTGCCGACGAACACGACAGTCGTTTTTTGTAAAAATATATTGTAATAAAAAAAGGGATATTAGCAAATATCTTATTACAACATTTGGTTGTTATGCCAATAGAGATATATTTGTTTTAATATAAAAGCAAATAACCAAATCTAACTATTATGAAAAAAGTTTTGCTAGCAGTAATTTTCTGCTTATTGAGTGCATGGCTGTCCGCTTACGGGCAGAGTGTGCAAATAACCGGAAAAGTTACATCTGATGACGAAGATTCTGTATTGCCGGGTGCTACTGTCCAGCTTAAAGGATCAACAACAGGAACACAGACGGATGCCGACGGAACGTATTCCATCAGTGTGCCATCAAACGGCTCTGTACTTGTATTCAGCTTTGTAGGAATGCTTGCACAGGAAATAACCGTAGGCAGCCAGACGGTTATCGACGTAAAGCTTGCAAGTGACTCGCGTAATCTGAGCGAAGTGGTTGTTACCGGTTTCGGCTCGCAGATCAAGCGCGACCTTACCGGAAACATTGCGCAGGTAAAAGGCACTGAAATCCAGAACATGCCCGTTGCGAGCGTGGATGCTGCATTGCAGGGACGTGCGGCCGGAGTTTATGTTAACAGCGGTTCGGGAAAACTGGGGCAGGGAATCAATGTGCGTATCCGGGGCAATTCGTCCATCAGTGCGAGCAGCCAGCCATTGTACGTGGTGGACGGAATGCCGATCACGACATCGGACCTGAGCAACAACGGAGGTGCGACCAACCCTTTATCCGATATCAACTCCAATGATATTGAATCCATTGAGATACTGAAAGATGCTTCCGCAGGCGCCATTTATGGTTCCCGTGCTGCAAACGGCGTTGTACTTATCACAACAAAACGCGGCAAAGCCGGAAAAACCAATGTAAGCATCAACTATCAGCTGGGTTCATCCAAAGCCACAAGACGCGTTGACTTCCTGAATGCTGAGCAGTACGTGAAATTTTATACCATGGCTGCCAATAATCGCGACCGTATTGACGGTGTTGAAACAACGGATCCGGATTCTTACACCCAATACATGCTGGGCCCCGGCGGATTTCTTGAATATTACAGCCTCGGCACTTACAATACGCCAAATCAAAAGGAATATTTGTGGCAGGATCAGGCATTTCAGAAAGGCCCAATGCAGCAGCTTGACTTTCAGTTAAATGGCGGAAGTGAAAAAACAAAATTCTTTTTATCAGGCCAATACCTTGATCAGAAAGGTACCATCATCGGCAACAAACTGGATCGTCTTTCAGCCCGTATGAACCTGGATCATCAGGCATATAACTGGCTGCAGATCGGATTATCCATGGGACTTGCACGTACCAATAACAAGCGTTTGCCCGGAGATAACGCTTTCTCAAATCCATTGCAGATGGCAGCGCTTACGCCTTTGACACCGTTTACCGATCCTGAAACGGGATTGCCTACCGGAACACCTCCCGGTGACGTGAACGTGCCATTGTACTTCAATCCGATGATTTCAATCCAGTACGCAAGTTATGTAGCTACTTCTTTCCGGAACCTTACCAATGCTTATGCTCAGATTAACTTTACAAAAGATCTGAAATTCCGCAGTGAGCTTGGCATTGACCTTTTAAACCAGAATGAGGAAGGTTACTGGCAAAGTCAGAATATCCGCAATGTAAGCAATGCAAGTAGTGGGCTGGGTGAAAACTATGCTACTTTCGTCACCAATTACAATACCAACAACTTTATCTCATATGACAAGATACACAATGCTCATTCTTTCGGAGCGACATTGGGTATGTCGTATCAGCAGTCACAAACGAAGTACAGCTACATTGCAGGAACCCAGTTCCCTTCCGATTCTTACAAAAAAATTGCCAGTGCTGCTACCAAATCGGACGGATCTTCGACCGAAACGAATTTCCGGTTCCTGTCTTATTTTGCACGTCTGAATTACAAGTTTTCAGATAAATATCTGCTTTCAGCAAGCGCGCGTATTGATGGTTCTTCCAGGTTTGGAGTAAACTCCCGTTACGGATTTTTCCCGTCTGTGTCTGCAGGCTGGGTTCTTACCGAAGAAAGCTTTCTTAAAAGCAACAACATCATAAGCTTTCTTAAATTCAGAGGAAGCTACGGATCTACAGGTAATTCAGAAATCGGCGATTTTCCTCAGCTTGGCTTGTATGCAGGAGATGCAGGTTACGCAGGGGCAGCCGGACAGCGGCCTTCGCAGCTTAGCAACCCTGATCTGAGATGGGAAACCACAAAGCAAACTGATTTTGGTATTGATTTCGGCTTTTTCAACAACCGTATTAATGGTGAAATCGACTACTATGTAAAAAAGACCAACGGACTTTTGCTGGAAGTAAATGTTCCAAATACAACAGGTTTCTCTACTCAGGTTGCCAACGTTGGAAAGCTGGAAAACAAAGGCTTTGAATTCGTACTGAACACACAGAACCTTGTAGGTGCATTCAAATGGAACACTTCCATTAATGTCGCAAATAACAAGAACAAGGTTATCGACATTCAGGGACAAATTATTGAAGGAGGAATGAGGAATATGAGCCGCGTTATGGAAGGACAGCCGGTCGGTGTTTTTTATACTGTAGAGTATGCAGGTGTTGATCCTGCAAACGGAGACGCCCTTTTCTATAAAAACACACCCAATCCGGACGGAACAGTGGATCGTTCAACCGTAACAAACAATGGTTATAACAGTGCTACCCGCGTAGCAGCGGGCAATCCGAACCCGAAATTTGTAGGCGGTATTACCAATACTTTCTCTTATAAAGGATTTGACCTGAACGTATTCTTTAACGGTGTTGCAGGAAATAAAATCAATTTTTACGGAGTAGGCCAGTATTCTTCTGCAAACGGCATTTATGAAGACAACCAGACTGCCGATCAGTTGAATGCATGGACGCCGCAAAATCCGAACACAAATGTTCCGGAAGCACGTTTTTACCGTGGAAATGGCAATCAGGCATCCACGCGCTATATTTATGATGGTTCATACCTTCGCCTTCGCACAATGACATTAGGATACAACCTTCCGTCAAGTCTTGTGAGCCGGATCAAAATGGACCGCATACGCATTTATGTCTCTGCTTTGAACCTTGCCACTTTTACCAACTATAAAGGCTGGGACCCGGAAGTAAATACGGATGACATGAGTGAAAGGGATTTGAAATTTGCGCTTGGAAATGATTTTTACACAGCCCCTCAGCCGCGCACGCTGTTATTGGGCGTTAATATCGGTTTCTAATAGCATCAGGTTTAATTATTAAAGAACTATGAAAAAGAAAGTATTTATATATTCTCTGGCATTATCCGCCGGATTGTTTTTTACCGTTGGCTGCAATAACAAACTGGATGTGCAGCCAACACAAAGTATCGATGAAAGCCAGGCACTAAGCACTTCTCGAGATGTAGAAGTGACATTGATTGGCTGTTATGACGCTCTGCAGGATATTGATGTTTATGGCGGAGCATTTCAGTATGCGTCGGAATTGCTTGGCAACAACGGCGAACTGGGATTCGGAGGAACTTTCCAGAATTTGCTGGAAATGTATAATAAAGAAATTACCAAAGCCAATGTGACAGCGGCGGCAACCTGGCGGGATTCCTACGTTACGATTAACCGCTGCAACAATGTACTTTCGGCATTGGACAAAGTGGATGAAGACAAGCGGCAACGTATTGAAGGCGAAGCACGCTTTATACGCGGGTCAGTTTACTTTGAATTGGTAAAACTGTTTGCTAAAACCTGGGGTGACGGGGATAATGCTTCCAATCCGGGTGTTCCGATTGTGCTTACACCAACACGCGTTGTAACAGAAGCCAATGAAATTCCGAGAAACTCCGTTGCAGAAGTTTATGCGCAGGTTCTGGAAGACCTTACAGCGGCCAAGACGCTGTTACCGGAAACCAATACCATTTACGCAACCAAATATGCTGCCTCTGCACAGCTTTCTCGTGTATATCTGATGCAGTCCAATTTTCAGGGTGCACGGGATGAGGCAAATGAAGTAATTACTTCGGGCCAGTTTACGCTTGCACCGAATTTTGAATCGTTGTACAACACTTTCCTGAATAACGGAGGCTCCAGTCCCGCAGAGTATATATTTGCCATGACTGTTACACAGCAAGATGGAGTAAATGACATGAATACCTTTTTCGGAACAACCATTTCTGATATTCCGGGTACTTCCGGACGTGGGGATATAAGGATTTTACCAAAGCATATCAGCCTTTATGAGCCGGGTGACGTAAGAGGAACTTTCTTTATCACCCCGACCAACAATACATTTACGCGAAAATTCCTTGATACATTCGGTAACGTCATCGTATTCAGGCTTGCGGAAATGTATCTCACCCGGGCAGAAGCCAATTTCCGGCTGGGAACAGCAATCGGAGCAACACCGCTTGCAGATATCAATGTAATCCGCACCCGTGCAAAGCTGAAACCTGTGACAACGGTTACATTGGAGTCTATCTTAAAGGAACGTCATCTTGAACTTGCTTTTGAAGGCCATACTTTATACGACATCAAACGCAACAAAGGCAATGTCGGAACGCTGCCGTACAACTCGCCGAAACTCATTCTTCCGATTCCGCAGCGCGAAATTGATGTGAATCCGAAACTGGTTCAGAATGAAGGTTATAACTAGGAATACTGCGTTTTAAACAATCTACTGAACAACAAAAAATCACTTCCGTAAAGAAGTGATTTTTTGTTGTAATACCTTTTACAAATGATTATCTGTACCAGCTTATCCAGGATTTGGCGTCTTTGGCACTTACCATATCATAAGTTGTTGCCGAGGTCTGAACCATGTAATAGCCGCTGGTATCAAACAGCAAATTGGATGTACTTACAGCCGGCCCCGTTTTCGGAAACTCCCCGAATGTGCCGTATTTGGTGAAAATTATTCTGCCGTCAGCTGCAAAGGTTGGCGTCGCCGGCGCATCGGCGTATTCTAGTGTCAATGCATTACCCACTACAAATGCAGGTCCGAACAAGTCATATTTAGCATTGATTCCCGGCTGATAAACATAAAACACATAAAATCCCTGATCCACTTTCAATGTACTGACATTGTATGCATCATCCGCTCCGTTTACGTGAAATGCACTGTCAGACCGCCATTCACCTCCCGATTCTATCGGGGACTGCCACCATCTTTTTGCAGCGCCTGCATCAACTGACAAGGGTTTTGGAGCACTTTGTACAATGGCCGTAGAACCGCCGGCCGAAACGCCGAGCTGAAGAGTGGCTGCATTCCATGTTATATTACTGAAACCGGTTATAGTTTGTGAACCGTTCGTCAGCGGAGAAACAAAAGCAACACCCGAGGATGTATAATAATAATTGGTTGTAAAAGTCTTGGGCGCATTGCCGTCCAGCCATGTCAGCTTCATTGTTCTGTCAATAGGGTTGGCTGATATTTCATACGTTACGCCGCCTAGTGTCACACGCTTGAAATAAGTCTGATATTTTTCTATATTATTAAACAACAATCCTTTTGCAAGATCACCTTTCAGGTATGCAGCCGATTGTTCCTGCGTGGCTTTTGTCAGCACAAGCCGGCTCTGGTTTTTTCTTCCGACCAGTGAAATTACATCCGTTTTCACAGAATCCGGAAAAATGCTAAACTCAAAATCGGCACCAAGCCCAACTCCGGTTACACCATTATTTGCCTCCGGATCGGGGTCTGCAAGCACATGCAGATACGAATACGTGTCAAAAATCAAAGTGGGTGTTTGCAAGGCTTTCAGCCGGTAACTGCTTTCCTTGGAAGTTGCCGCCGCTTCATTGCTGAAATCCGAATACATCACCACGCGGTTCTTGTCGTCAAATTTGAAATAAAAGCCATAACTACCTCCGAGTGCCGGATAAACCACGGCATTCCATCCATACGGCGCTTCCACCAGCTGTTTTTCATAAGATGCAAGAGCAGCATTGATGCGAACGTCCGCTGTTTCTTCAAAAACGGTATCGTCCTTGTTTTCGCATGACAGGAAAGCAGCACTCAGAAACAGCAGGTATAATATGGACTTTTTCATCCGGAATAATTTTGTAATTGGAATAGCTTGCAAAAACTGGTTTGATATTTCTGTTAAAAAAGCGAGTTCATGGATTTCCTGACCTTGGCCTGAAGGCTGTAAAAATCTATCTTCCACGTATTTTTATAATATGCCACAACAATGGCTTCTTTTTGCCTCAGCGCAGCCTGTGCCTGAGCGCGGGTTATACCCTGTTCACTGGTTCCTTCCGGAATGCTGTTTACTATTTTATCAAAACCGGCTTTGCCTTCAATCAGCATGATGGCAATCATTTCAACAAAATCCTCGTCAAAGCTGGAAGAGCTGTAAGCGGTAATAAACCCGTTTCTCCGTGCATATGCATCGTCCCAGTTGATCCAGTTTCCGCCCTGATATACGCCGGCACTTACACTTTTATACTCTACAGGATACAGAACCGTCTGATGCAGAATATGGCCGAATTCATGATGTATCGTTTGAAAAAACCATTGCTTAACAAAAGATGAATCTCTTGCCGCATCATATCCGGTCATTCCTTTTACCTTGAAAAGATTTACGCCGTACAAAATCACCTTGCGTCCGCCTTCGGCAGTTCCCAGCGTTATGGTTCCGTTTGTATTGTATTCATTACTTCCCGAAAGAATGAAGAACTTGGGCGAGTATTTGTTAAAAAACACTTTTCCGGCTTCTTCAACGTAAGGAGCGGCCCATCCCCTTTTAATGGAACTTAACAACGGTACCACCTGTGCTTCATCCGGCGGCACGAGGTTTTTTGTAATGTTGCCGAATTCAAACTGGTCCCATTTGTATTTGGCTGAAATGTTGTAAGGCGTAACCAGACTGTCCAGTATCCATTTGTCCAGCGGGCCCTTAACCCATTCGTTGCCGCCAAGTCCGGATATATCATCCACTTCGCCTATTTCCTCTTCTTTGCAGCCGCTCAGCAAAACACTCATCAGCAGCACGGCAAGAAAAAATCCCGGTATTTTATTAATGATCATATCGTAAAGTTTCAAAATGTTATCTGTCGTTCTGTGCAATTCCTGAAATGGTTGCGGATTGCGGAATCTGTAAAACACGCCTCGGATCGTTGGCCGGAACCGTAATCACTGCTCCGAAAACAGTTTCATGCTCCACCTCAATACCATGTCGCTGAATATCAAACCACCGCATTCCTTCCTGCACAAATTCAATCCTTTTCAGCGCAAGTACTGTATTGACCAATCCCTGCCTTACGTTGGAAGTCCCGAAAAAGCTGCGGATACTTGCCGTTGTAATTACATGTTTTGAGGCGTTGTAATTGCTTACCCTTTTACTTGCAAACACATTCAGGTCAGCAAGAGCAGCCGCTGTATTGCCCAGATATGCATTGGCTTCTGCACGGTTGAACAAAACTTCTTCTGCTGTAAAAGCCGGCAGCATCACATACGGAAGCCCAATTTCAGCATTTACCGATTCACGTACAAAGTACTCCTTCAGTTTCGGAATAAAATAGTTGTTATCGCCGCGGTAATACAACGGATAAATCAGATTTGCCGATCCTGCAATAACGCCTTCGCCGGAAGATATTTCCAGCCATTTTGCATAAGTTAGTCCATATCGGTAATTGGCAACAAAGCGGGCATAGGTGGAAGCCGTTTCAATCAGTAACAAATTGGCATTTTCGCTGGCACGTGAGTAAGTATTGAATAATTCCTCCGGCGACATAGAGGAGTAAGTTGTGTTCCACGGCCTCAGATAATCGGCAATACTGCCTTCCGAAAAAACCTGATTGGCATACTGCAGTACTTTTGCATAATCTTTTTTAACCAGATAAAAACGGGTGGCAAATGCATAGGAAGCTGCACGGTTAAAATGATATTTGAGAACGGAATAAGAACCGTCGCTGATCAGAGGCAATCCTTCCAGCAGGTCTTTTTCTATCATTTCATACACGTAAGCTACTGTTTTTCTTTCGTATTTCTTGATTACGACTGTTTCCGGCTCCGTTACATAAGGAATCCCCGGATTGGTGTTCGGCTGTGCCGGATCGTAAAACTTGCTGAAAAAAGTAACCAGCATAAAATGGGCGTAAGCTCTTGCAAGAAGTGCTTCTCCCCTTTGCGCCGAAAACCGGGAAGGATCGTCGGAAGTCTCAATAATCTGAAGCGCCTGATTGGCAACCGAAATGGCACGGTAGCATTCTGCCCAGTACAAGTCGGGAGAGTCCGAATCGTCCACGGTTGCTTCCACTTCCTGAAAAATATACGATGCAAGGTTCGTCTTATCGTCCTCGCCTACTCCTTTATCCCCGACATTGTCACTCATGGCTTCTGCAAACACAATGTAATTGGCCTGCGGATAAGCGGTTGTGAGTAATTGTGAAACCTGCTGCGGCGTGCTGATCGTTGCCCGCGTGCTATCCGGTTCTGTAGACAGGAATTCATCGCAGCCTGAAAAAATCAGTACGGGTATAATCAGTAGAAATTTCTTGTAAAATAGGCTTTTCATATTTCGCGGATACATAAAATCATTCTGAACTTCAACATTCCCGGCTTATGCACTTTTATAACGTCAGTTTGATGGCTACGGTAAACTGTTTCTGGATCGGCTGGGCAACGCCGCCGGAATTAAAAAATTCGGGGTCCTGTCCTTTCAGCTTTTTGTCCGCATAAATCAGCCATGGATTAATGGACGACAGCTGAATGCTTGCGGCCTTGAAACCTGCCTTTACCGCAACCGGCAAAGGAACCCGGTACAGTAATGAAACCGATTTCAGACGGATGAAGTCGCCCTTGGCAACACGTTCGGTTGAGTAGTTGTAAATATTGTACGGATAAGTTCCGGTAAGATACTGCTGCTGAAGCATGTCACTGATGGATGGCATGGTTGTGCTGGCTTCATCACCGGCCATAACCCACCTGTCCAGAAATTCCTTCGGCATGGCATCCAGATCGCTGAACGAATTGCTGCTTAGCGTCGAACCTTTGTATAAAGGATTCAGCCTGATCCTGTTTCCGGCCTGATAAGTCAGAAACACATTCAGTGTAAAATCCTTGTATGTCAGCGTATTATTGAAACCGCCGGTAATGGGCGGATCAACCGGGCCTTCATATTTCAGATAATTCACATTCTGGTCCTGAAGATATACATCCGAATTGACTTCTCCGGTCTCGTTCACAAATATCGGAACGCCTGTTTTCGGGTCAAGCGATCTGAAATCAATTGAAAACAACCCTCTTACCGGCTTGCCCTGCACATTGGCGCCTTCTGCCTTCACAAGCTCAAAAATATTCGGATTGTTATCGACATGTGTAATCAGCGTTCTGGCATAACCGACCGTGACTCTGGAACGGAAATCCCAGTCTTTGCTTTTGAAAAGCACTCCGTCCAGGGAAACATCCACACCATGCGACTCCATATCGGCATAATTTGCAACCTTGTAAATCTGCCCGCCGATGCCTGACGTTTTGATTCTGTCAATCAGGTCAAAGCTGTTCCTGATGTAGCCGTCTACCGAAAGATTGATGCGATTGGCAAGAAATCCAAGATCCACACCTACGTTGCCGCTGTAAAGTTTTTCCCACGTAAGCTCCGTGTTTTCAAGCGATGCCAGTTGCGTAGCCGATTCTTTTTCGTCGGTATACGGCCTTCTCGTAATGATACTCTGGAACAATGCGGCCGTATTGGTTGCCGGGCCGGTATCCGCAGAAAGTCCATAGCTTGCACGAAGACGGCCCATACTCAGCCATTTGAAATTCTTGAAGAAATTTTCACGGTCAAAATTCCACGATCCCGCAACGGTGTAAGTTGGCAGCCAGCGAGCCCTCGCCGATTTCCCGAATCCGTTGGAACCGTCATAGCGGATATAGCCTGTAAAGTTGTACTTGTCATCGAGCGTATAACCGGCACTTCCGTAAAATGCGGCAAAACGTTCGTAATCCATTTTCATTCCATAATACTGAAAATTGCTTTCAATGGTTTGCTTTAAAATCCTGTAATCCACAAACGGCGTTCCGCCCTGCTCATACTGAAATCCGTAGCCTGTATTGTTGGAATTCTGCCGGTTTGTATATTTTATTTCGGAGCCCGCAAGTAAGTTAACCGCATGCCTTGCCGCAAAAGTCTGATTGAACCTCAAATTGTTACGAACATTGTAAAACAACATCTGATCTTCAGTCCGGTTGTAAAAACCGCCGCTCGGCAATACGACAATCGGGTAGGCATTAGGCACGTCGGGATCTGTATAAAGGTATTTGTTGGCTAGTGCAATGGTTGAGTTATCGGCAGCGCGGTATGCATTTGCCATGTTTGAATTTTCTGTAATAATATGTTCGCGCCCGGTCTGTGTGTAGCGCAATGCACCCAGAAAATCGTAGGTCAAATGATCCGTAATTTTGTAGGACAATTCACCCTGTAATTTGATATCTGCCAGATTCAGGTTGATCTTGTTATTTGCCAGTTCATGAACAATATTGAAAGGAGCGAAATTTCTTCTGAAAAATTCAAGGTTGCCGTTCTCATCGTACGCAGTAAGCGTACGGCTTGTATTCAGTGCATAACTGAACGGGTTTATATCAAAGTCCCTGTCAAATTTCCCTTCTACCGGGTTGCTTCTGCGGCTTAACGAACCCGGCACCTGCTGCCTTCTTACCGATGCAAGCGTGGAAGTCACCAATGTGATTTTATCTGAAAGGTTGTAGGTATTTTTAAAGTTGAGCGTATACCTTTTTACCTTATCGGCAATCGTCCAGCCATTATCATCCAGATAACTTGTTGAAAAATAGGAGTTTGATTTATCCGTACCAAAGGAAACACTCACCGAATGCTCCTGAATGAAGTTCTGTTTGAAAAGCACATCAAACCAGTCTGTGTTGGCTCTGGCGTATCTGAGCAGGAAATCCCTTTTTGCTTCCGGCGTGTTCGCTACCGGAAAATTTCCCTCGTCATCACCGGTCACGGAATTGTAATATTTGCCGTAAACGCCGTAATCCGGCTTGGACAGAACGGAAGAAGTCAGATAACCTTTTCTTTCCAGCTCGCCCAGAACAGACATTTGCTGGGCCGAATTCATAATATTGAAGTTCCTGTAAGAAGGCGTCAGCTGCGTGCTGAAATTGCCGGAATAAGTAATAACCGGCTTGCCGCTTTTACCGCGCTTGGTTGTAATTACAATCACGCCGTTCATGGCACGTGCACCATACAACGCTGCCGCTGCCGCATCTTTCAGGATATCAAAGGTTTCAATGTCATTGGGATTGATACCTGCAACGGCAGAACCGAGCAAAGTAGTCGGATCGCCGCTGGAAAGCTGGTCATTGGAAATATTCACGATATCTTCCAGCACAACGCCGTCCACAACCCACAAAGGCTTGTTGTCGCCGTTCAGTGAAGTGGCGCCTCTGATCCTTACTTTCGGAGCAGCGCCGAAAGTACCTGAAACATTCTGAATGGAAACACCCGCAGCACGGCCTTCCAGCATGCGGCTTACATCCGGCAGACCGTCGATTTTAACATCGTCTGTTTTAAGCGTGACGGCCGAGCCGGTAAATTTATCCTTGTCAATTTGCTGAAAACCCGTTACGACAACATCCTGAAGGCCGACCGCATCTTCTGCAAGCTCGATACTCATGTTTCTGGCAGCTTTAACTTCTTTCGGCAAAAACCCGATCATTGTTATAACCAGCGTGGCACCTTCATTCACATCCGTAAGCACAAATTCACCTTTTTCATTGGTGACCGTTCCTTGCTGCGTTCCTTTCACACGGATTGTAGAACCGATCAGTAATTCGCCGGAACCGCTTCTGACAACGCCTTTTACATCAATAGCTGCCAAAGGCAATGAAAATGAGGAATAAGAAAGATGCAGGAGAATTAAACTTAAACACAGCACTAGAAGCCGATTCAGGCCACTGATCCGATAAAAAACATCCATATAAAGTAAGTATAAGTCTGACTCTGAATTAACGGGCTTTAAATAATCATGAATTCAATAATACGAATTATCAAGGTAAAAAACGAAAAGTATTTTAACAGGAATGTCGATATATCTTTTCAAAAGCATTTACACAAAAAAACAAAATGACCGTAGTTGGTAACGACGGTATTAAGCAGAATAAATTACGGATGCGGAGAGGCTGGAAACCGGCGTCGGTTTTAATGTAAAACAATGCAAAACCCCGGATTATTGTGCCGGCAGCAAGTGTATTTTACAATATTTCAAGCATTTATAAACTTCCTGAAATTGAACTCTGGTTTTTTCGGCCGGAATCCGGAAAGCATTTATTCGCCGTTGTTCTTTGTAGTCAGCACGGCTGTAATGCGGTTAAGTTCTTCTACTTTGTGGGCAAAATCTCCTTTCAGCATATCCCTGACGGCTTTAAGCTGCTCCATAGCCGTATCCAGATTATCCGGAAGCGCATCGCCGAGCACTTCTTTCAGGCGTTTGGCAAAAGTCGGTGACATGCCGTTGGTTGAAATCGCCACTTTCAGGTTACCTTTCCGGACAACGGACGAAAGATAAAAATCGCAAATGGCAGGCGTATCGGCCACATTGGTCAGAATGTGCCTTGTCCGTGCCAGTTCCCACATCCTTTTGTTTTCTTCCTTGTCATTCGTTGCCACAATTACAAGGTCTTTTGCCGAAAGGTCTTCGTCTTCAAATTTGCGCAAGATTAAATTAATCCGAGAATTCCGTTCAGCCATATCCAGGATTTCCTGCCTGATTTCGGGCGAAACCAAAGTGACTTTTGCCATTGGCGAATTGTCCAGGACAGCCGTCAGCTTTTCCAGGCCGACATAACCGCCTCCGACAATGAGCGTATGCAGGTTTTCAAGTTTCAGGAATATGGGAAACAGATTGTTCATATATCAAATTTACATTAAAACTTACAAATACTGCGCCATGCGTATGTCTTTATAACTATTCCAACAATTACACTTTTACTATCTCCATCTTTCGCCGTACCTTTGCAGCATGATCGCGATTACAAACCTCAGTTACTTTCTTGGCGACCGTGCACTTTATGACGGTGCTTCGCTGCATATCAAGCCCAAACAGAAAATCGGCCTTATCGGCCTGAACGGCACGGGAAAGTCAACGCTTCTCAGAATGATAAACGGGGAATTTCAGCCGGACGGCGGAAATATTTCCAAAGCAGGCGACTGCACCATAGGATTTTTGAATCAGGATCTGCTTTCCTACCAAAGTGACGATTCGATTCTTTCTGTAGCCATGCAGGCGTTTGAACGCCAGAATCTACTTCAGATTCAGATTGACAAGATCCTGCATGATATGGAGCATAACTACACGGATGCACTTGTTGACAAACTGGCGAAAGTTCAGGATGAATTTGACGCGCTGGACGGTTATACCATCCAGTCCAAAGCGGAAGCCATTCTGGAAGGTCTGGGATTTTCGACCGATGACCTTCACCGGCCGCTGCGACTGTTTTCAGGAGGATGGCGCATGCGGGTCATGCTTGCCAAGCTGCTTTTGCAAAAGCCTTCGCTGCTGATGCTCGATGAACCGACCAACCACCTTGACTTGCCTTCTATTCAATGGGTGGAAAAATACGTGCAGAGTTACGAAGGCGCGGTTATTGTGGTTTCTCACGACAGGCAGTTTCTGGATAATACCATTGATACAACGGTGGAAGTTTCAGGCGGCAAGCTGAATTATTACGCCGGAAACTATTCTTACTATCTGGAGGAAAAAGAAGAACGCAATGAAATCCAGCGCGGTGCATATGAAAACCAGCAGGCTAAAATCCGTCAGACGGAGCGTTTCATTGAGCGTTTCAAAGCAAAAGCAACAAAATCCCGTCAGGTTCAGAGCCGTGTAAAAGCGCTGGACAAAATGGAAGTTGTGGATCAGGTAGTGGATGAAAATGCAAAAGTCCATTTCCGCTTTCAGTTCACAACACAGCCGGGAAGGCATGTTTTCCAGCTGGAAGATGCGTCCAAGGCTTACGGCGACAAAGTTATTCTGGACAGCACGAACATCAGCATGGAGCGGGGCGACAAGATTGCGCTGATCGGGGCCAACGGCCGTGGAAAGTCAACGGTTCTGCGCGTTGTTGCCGGAACGGAGCCCATTGAAGGGAAAAGAAGACTCGGGCATAATGTATCTTTTACATTCTATGCACAGCATCAGCTGGAATCGCTGAATATTAACCATAACCTGATCGAAGAGCTTAAATACGCCAATCCGAACAAAACAGAAACTGAACTGAGAACGGTTCTTGGCTGCTTCCTTTTTTCAGGCGATGACGTGTTCAAGAAAATCAAAGTGCTTTCAGGAGGTGAAAAGTCCAGAGTTGCATTAGCCAAAGTGTTGCTTTCACAAGCCAATTTCCTGCTTCTGGATGAGCCTACAAACCACCTTGACATGCAATCGGTGAATATCCTTATTCAGGCATTGCAGCAGTATGAAGGCAGTTACATTGTTGTTTCCCACGACCGTTATTTCGTCGAAAACATAGCCAACAAAATATGGTATATTGAAGATCACAAGATAAAAGAATATCCGGGAACCTATGAAGAATATGAGATCTGGGTGGAAGAACGCGGATTGCAGTCTGCTGTCAGTGAAAAAGCAGTGGTGAGCAGCGCGCCGCCGCAGGTGAAGAGCAATCAGCAGCCGGCGGCAAACAGTAATCCTCAGAAAAGTAACGGAAAGCCAGTTTCCAATGAAGATGCCCAGAAACTGAAAAAAGTACAGAAGCAGATTGAAGAACTGGAAGCAAGTATTGAAAATCTTGAAATAAAGAAAACAGAGACGGAAACGAAACTCGCCGATCCGAAAATCTACAATGACAATGCTGCGCTTGCCGAACTGAACTTTTCTTATTCAGACATCAAAAAGAAGCTGCAACAAAGTACCGAGACGTGGGAGAACCTCATGCTTGAAGTTGACGAGCTTGCAGGTAAATAAACTAAGTAAAAAAGGAGATCCGGCGATCTCCTTTTTTACTGTATGCCCAATAGTTATATTTTATCAGCTGTTGATCAAATCCTCTGCTTCAGCATAAATATCCGACAGTTTCAGACTTAAATCTACGCTTTGCAAACGGATACTTTCATCAATATGGTAAGCCTCGGAAGCCAGGAACCAAATTCCCTGTTCATTTTTCCTGAAAACCTCGGCCGCTACGGATTGTGAATTGATCAGAACATATTCCGACAACGAAGGAATGCTGCGGTAAAAATGAAATTTCTCACCCCGGTCATAGGCGGCAGTACTTTCGGAAAGCACCTCGATAATGACGCTTGGATTCAGGATCGTATCTTTTTTTGCATCCAGATATTCATTTTTACCGCATACAATTATCAGGTCGGGATACGTGTAAATGCCGTTTTCAGGAATATGCAGCCGCTGGTCACTGGAATAAGTTCTGCAGGATTTGCCTTTGAACATGATATAACATTCGCCAGACAGGTTTTCTACAATGCGGTTATGATTATGTCCGGCGCCGGCCATTGCAAAAATTTCACCACGGTAAAATTCGCTTTTGTAAGGGGCTTCCCTTTCCAGTTCGAGATATTCTTTTTCTGAATACATTTTAATAGGTTGTGCGGACATTTATACGTAGCTGTTAATACAAAAATAATTAATTGTCATCAAATACCTTTTCCTAACAATACGTACCTTTCATTCAATAGTAACGTTAATATCTTAAAAAACTGTTATGCGTTTATTACTTCTGTTTTGTGTACTGTCGTGTTTACTAGCATCATTTACAAATGCACAAAATGTCCGTCTCGAAGATCACATTTACAATGAGCAAATCAGAACGGTATTGCTTTATCCCGCCCTTGAGGATCCGGAAAATCCTGCACGTCTTTTAACGCCGGCGATCAAACCGCTGAACAGCGACGCTCCGCTCGTTCTTGAATTCGATGATCTTTCCGGTCAGTTTGAAGGGTATCGTGCGAAAATCATTCATTGCAATGCGGACTGGAGCAAATCCAACCTGAATGACATCGAGTTTACTTTTGAATATAATGAATATCCGATTCACAGTTCCGAACAGTCTTTCAGCACCAAAGTGCCGTATTTTCATTACCGGCTTGAATTGCCCAAACTGAAATTATCCGGCAATTATGTAGTTTATGTATATGCCGAGCGCGGACGGAAAGTCGTTCTGAGCCGGCGGTTTATGCTGTATGAAAACAGGGTAAATATTGATGCGAAAGCGCGCTTCTCACAAGGTATCCAGCAGCAGTTTACAGATCAGCAGATTGATTTTAATATCGATTACAAAGGTTATCCGCTGAATGCGCCGCAGACCGACCTGAAGGTATTTATAAGAAAGAACTTCCGCTGGGACCAGATCCGTACGGGATTCAAGCCAACTAATGTAAGGCCGTTTGACCAGCTTCTTGAATATGCCTTTTTTGACCTTGAAAATACGTTTCCCGGCGGCAATGAATTCCGCTACTTCGACAGCCGTTCGCTGACCGGACGCGGATACGGGATTACGGAAATTGAAAGAACGGATGAATTCACAAGGCTGATCCTTTTTCCCGACAAATTCCGCTCAAACGGTTCTTACATTCAGATTGATGATTTTAACGGCCAGTATGTTGTGGATCAAAGGGAATCCGGACGGGGCAGCATTGAGGCCGATTATACGCCGGTACTCTTTAACCTGCACATTCCGGAGGAGCCCGGCACAGAATTTTATGTAAACGGCGCTTTTAATCTCTGGCAGCTGAACGACCGCAACCGGATGACTTACAATCCGGCTACAAATGCTTATGAAGTGGAAATCATGCTGAAACAAGGTGTGATCAATTATGACTATACGATGGTGAAAGAAGCGGGTGCAAAACCGGATGAAGCCTACATTGAAGGCAATTACGCACCCACAGAAAACGATTACGACATTCTGGTTTATCACCGTCCACAGGCCGGCCGAGCCGATCTTTTGGTAGGTTACAGAACGGTGGAATGGAACAGAAGAAGATAAAACGGTTTTTACGAGAAGCTGCCGGCAATTAGCTGTGAGTTGTTCGGATTATCATAAAAATGTTAATCTAAACTGATCTTCAGCAATTTACTTAAATGAAGTTACGGTTATGAAATTACTTTCAAAGAAGACTTGCCTTGCTCCGAATTTGTGGATTACCAATGATGAAAGTCTGATTATTGATTTCCTTGCAGATCATGCAGAAATGCCGGCGGATTTCGAGTGCAGTCATGTAATTTCATTTTACGAAAAAGAAGATCTGTACCTTGTTTTATACTTTTCAAATCCCGAGGACCGCGGATTTCAGATGTATATCGTTGAAGATTTTTCAGTAAATATTGATCAGCTTTTTTATCTCAGAGAAATTTTTGCCCGGCTTGTCCATGAAGGGCTTAATGCCGGAGTACTCAAAAAAGCGCATTACCGGGTGGATTCCATTCTGAGAATGGCCAGAACCTTGCGTGCCGTTATACACAATGACCTTGCCGATTTTCAGGAAGACTGATTTTATACCAAAAAAAGGAGCAGCTTCAAAACTGCTCCTTTTTTTGTATCTGACTGAATATATTGGCTTATACGTTGAACCGGAAATGCATGATGTCGCCATCCGCCACGACGTATTCTTTTCCTTCAACGGCCATTTTTCCCACTTCTTTTACGCCTGCTTCCGTTTTGTACTGTTCGTAGTCAGCAATTTTGATCACTTCCGCACGGATAAATCCTTTTTCAAAATCACTGTGGATCACGCCGGCGGCCTGCGGTGCTTTCCAGCCTTTTATGATCGTCCACGCACGCACTTCCTTAACGCCTGCCGTAAAATAAGTAATCAGATTTAAAAGCGCATACGAAGCTTTGATCAGTTTGCTTAATCCGGATTCCTGCAGACCATATTCGCTCAAAAACATGGCATGTTCTTCGGGATCATCAATTTCGGAAATCTGCGATTCGATTGCGGCACAAAGCACGATTACATCGGCACCTTCGTGCTTTACAGCTTCCTTCAGCTTTTCTGAATATTCATTTCCTGTAAGCATGGAACCTTCGTCCACATTGGCAACGTACAAAACCGGCTTTGCAGTAAGCAACTGAAGATCGCCGATTACAGCTTCCTTGGTTTCTTCGTCAATCTGCAGGCTTCGCGCGTTTTTGCCGGCTTCAAGCGTTTCCTTGTACTTTTTCAGCCATTCCAGTTCTGCTTTTGCTTTGGCATCACCGGCTCTGGCTCCTTTTTCGGTACGCTGGATTTTCTTTTCTATGGATTCAAGATCTTTCAGCTGAAGTTCGATATCAATGATTTCCTTATCAAAAACCGGATCGACACGTCCTTCCACATGCACGACATTTTCATCCTGAAAACAGCGTACAACATGCACGATCGCATCCACTTCACGGATATTGGCCAGAAATTTATTTCCGAGACCGGCACCCTGGCTTGCACCTTTCACCAGTCCGGCTATATCGACGAATTCTATGATGGTCGGTATTACTTTCTGCGGCTTTACCAGTTCAGTTAAGATATCCAGACGTTCGTCCGGCACGGTAACGACGCCAACGTTCGGTTCTATAGTACAGAAAGGATAATTTGCAGCTTCGGCTTTACCGGTAGAAATGGCATTAAAAAGAGTGGATTTCCCTACGTTCGGCAATCCAACAATCCCACATTGAAGACTCATATTATAAAGGTATGCAGTGAATAGCAGGCAATCTTCAATGCACAGGCAAAGAACTCCTGACTGCTAAATGATATTTTTGACAAAATTACCATTTAGCGGGTACAAAAACCAAAAGCCTTCGTAAGAGATTGCGAAGGCTTCCATTTTTAGCATCATTTTTTTAATCCCACTTAAGATCCGATTCTCCGACTACGTCGACTTCATCGGCTTTGGTTTCGAACTGAGAGAAGTCAACCTCTGGCATCAACTCAGTTTTGACGTGATCCACTGCATCCTTTAACGCATCTACGAACTTATCAAAGTCTTCCTTGTACAAAAACATCTTGTGCTTCTCGTACGTAAAGCCATCGCCCTGAGGATGCCGGCGGCTTTCAGTGATCGTTAGATAATAATCGTTGGATCGCGTAGAGCGAACATCGAAGAAGTAAGTCCGTTTTCCTGCCCTGACCCTTTTGGAGTAGATTTGCTCTCTGTCTTCCACTATGATTAGTTTAAATAGGTTTTCAAACGCTAAAATATAAAGTTTATTGCTGCGAACAAAAAAACCACGGGATATTAGCAATTTGTTAGCATTGAACATCTTGAATTTTCATATTGATTTGCACTTTCACCTTAAAAATTATACGTTTCTTCGAATTTTGTATTACTTTTGAAATTCCCGGGTTTCAAATTCCGCGAAATTCCAGGACAAACAGGATCAATGTAAGGTTGTTCAGCCTTATTCAGTTTCACCTAAATCCAGAGATATGACTTATAATCGTATTCTGATTCTCATCATTTTAGCTTTTGCTGCACAGCCAGACACATTCGCTCAGGTTAAACTAGGCAAAACGGAAACCGGAAATGCATCGTATTACGCAACCCGGTTCAATGGCAAGAAAACTTCATTTGGTGAAGTCCATAACAGCACCGAATTGCTTGCCGCTCACAAAAGTTACCCGCTTAATACGATGCTGGAAGTGACGAATCTTGATAACGATGAAAAAGTAATAGTAAGAGTGAATGACCGGGGCCCTTTTTCCAAAAACCGCGTAGTGGATGTCAGCAAGGAAGCCGCAAGACTGCTTGGAATCATTGCAAAAGGCGTTGCCAATGTCTCGATTCGCGTAGTCGGTATGGAAGGAATGGTTTTACTTGGATCCAATGAAGACATCGATCCGAAATCCGGCAAGGTTATTACGATGCGAACCAAGCATTAAAATCTTTCTTTCAGATGAGCAGCAGGCAGCTTGATTTAGCGAAAGTAAGAGAGTTCGGAAACCTTGAATTTCTTGCCAAGCAACTTGTCGAAGGATTTATCACCGGCCTGCACAAATCGCCATTCCACGGTTTTTCCGTCGAATTTGCCGAGCATCAGCTGTATAATACCGGCGAATCCACCCGAAATATCGACTGGAAAGTTTTTGCAAAAAGCGACCGGCTTTATGTGAAACGCTACGAAGAAGAAACCAACCTGCGCTGCCATATTTTGCTGGATACATCTTCTTCCATGTATTATCCGGAAGAAAATAACGGCAAGATGACATTCAGCGTCATGGCTGCCGCCAGCCTGACTTATTTATTGCAAAGGCAGAAAGACGCTGTGAGCCTGTGTACATTTTCTGAAAACATTGAAATTCAGACAGCTGTAAAATCAACGCCTTCGCACGTTCATAAAATCATGCTTGAACTGGAAAATCTGCTCCAGTCCAGGCGACCGCTTCTCAAAACTTCCGTTTCTGACGTACTGCATCAGATTGCAGAAAAAATACATAAGCGTTCGCTTGTGGTTATTTTCAGTGACATGTTCGACAATCTGGAAAATTCGGACAAGATTTTTTCTGCTTTGCAGCATTTACGGCACAATCTGCATGAAGTGCTTCTGTTTCATGTTACCGACCGGAAAACCGAAGAGAATTTCTCTTTTGAAAACCGTCCTTACGAATTTATTGACCTTGAAACCGGCGAAAAAATAAAAGTTCAGCCGGATCAGGTCAGAGATTCTTACAAGGAATTTGTCGGGAATTTTTACCAGCAGCTCAAATTAAAATGCGGTCAGTACAAAATAGACTTTATTGAAGCGGATATCGCCAAAGGCTTTGACCCGATTCTGATGGCATACCTGGTAAAACACTCCAAAATGCGGTAATTTATTGTCCTTAATTTCAAACTGCACCTGTAATCTTAGATCAGGAGTTCAGAAAAAGCGACATAAACAGTTGATCAAGATGTGCAACGGGAATAATCTCGATTTTTGATTTTTTCAGATCCAGTCCCTTGCTGTTATACTTCGAAATGTAAATCTTCTTGAATCCCAGCTTTTCCGATTCTGAAATCCGGCTTTCAATCCGGTTTACCGCACGCACTTCACCGCCCAGCCCGACTTCGGCAGCAAAACAGACCGACGGCGCAATGAATTTGTCTTCATAAGAGGAAACAATGGAAGACACAACGGCAAGGTCAATGGCCGGATCTTCCACTTTTAACCCGCCGGCAACATTCAGGAAAACATCCTGCACGCCCAGCCGGAACCCGCCTCGTTTTTCAAGTACGGCAAGCAACATCTGCAGCCGTTTTGCATCAAAACCGGTACTGCTCCTTTGCGGTGTTCCGTAAGTTGCAACACTGACAAGCGACTGAATTTCGACGAGCAGCGGCCTGTTGCCTTCCATCATGGAGCCGATTGCAATTCCGCTGACAGGTTCGTCGCGCTGTGAAATAAGGATTTCGGACGGATTGCTTACCTGCCGCAGACCGGAGCCCAGCATTTCATAGATCCCGAGTTCGGAAGTGCTGCCGAAGCGGTTTTTGATGGTACGTAAAATCCGATACGTATTATGCCGGTCGCCTTCAAACTGCAAAACGGTATCCACCATATGTTCCAGCACTTTCGGCCCTGCAAGCGAGCCGTCTTTGGTTATATGCCCGATCAGAAATACGGGAACGCCTGTTTCCTTTGCATATTTCATGAATTCCGCCGTACATTCCCGCACCTGTGAAACACTTCCTGCGCCCGATTCAATGTATGTCGACTGCATCGTCTGAATAGAATCCACGATCAGGATTTCAGGCTGGAAATCTTCGATCTGCCGGAAAATGTTCTGCGTATGCGTTTCTGTAAAAATATAGCAGCGGTCGCTTTTCGCAGTCATTCTTTCCGCACGCATTTTAATCTGCTGTTCCGATTCTTCACCGGAGACATACAAAACCTTTTTATTGCCAAGCGTCAGAGCGATCTGGAGCATTAATGTAGACTTTCCGATTCCGGGCTCGCCGCCGATCAGCACAAGTGAACCCTGAACGATACCGCCGCCCAGAACCCGGTTCAGTTCGCCGTCCTGTGTTGCGATTCTTGGCTCGTTCTCGTATTCTATTTCGGCAATGGCCCGTGGCCGGCTGGCGAGGTTAACGCCTTTAAAAGTAACTGTCGGCTTTTTATCTTCTTTTTCAATAACTTCCTGAACAAACGTGTTCCATTCACCGCAGGCCGGACAGCGTCCCACCCATTTAGGAGAATTATATCCGCATTCCTGACAAAAATATGCTGTTTTGGCTTTGGCCATAAGGAGAAAAGTATAATTTTAGATTAGCTTATTGATAACAAGAATTGAGGCATAAATATCCAAATATTCGCATGTTTTGGTCATCATTCCAAAAAAAATAATGGCAAGGTACAGTTTTCTTCCTTTTAGCGTTATTATCCGGTTTTACTTAAAAAATTATATTATCCATGAACATCCTGAAAAAAGTAGCCTGTATCTGTTTGTTGTGCATTTGTGCGGTTTCTACAGCGAAAGCGCAGAAAAAAGGCTTTGCATTTGGTATTAAGGGAGGTGTGAATCTTTCACGTCTGACGATGGGAGATGTTTTTACGACACGCTATGACGACAACGGAAACCCGTATCTGGGCTATGATGGAAAGGAAGTAAAGGATAATCTGAAACAAAGCTTCAGCACAAGAACAGGTGCCGTGGGCGGCATTTATATGCGGTTCGGGCGTACGATATTTATTCAGCCCGAAGTGCTGGTTTCTACCAAAGGAGGCTCTTTTGAAATCGTGCAAATGGACCGGGAGCAGCCTGTAAGCAAAATCGTTAATATCAAATACAGCAATATTGATGTTCCGTTACTGATCGGGCTTAAAGGCGGACCGATCCGGATCCTGGCGGGGCCGGTCACTTCTTTCAGGATCGGCGATAATCAGCGTTTGAGAGATGCTTTCAAACAATATACTTCGGATTTGAACAATGCATTGTCCGAAGCGAGTTTCGGGTATCAGCTGGGTGCGGGTATTGATATAGGAAATATAAGTCTGGATGTAAGAAAAGAGGGCTCATTTACAAACCTTGCCTCTTTTCAGGTAAATGGCCAGTCTGTGGGCGGCGATGCATCCATCAAACAGAAAATCAGTTCGTGGCAGGTTACTCTGGGGCTTAAACTGCTTTAAGAAAAATTTATAAAGGTTATAAAACAAAACAAGCAGCCTTCGATCAAGCGATGGCTGCTGTTTTTATGAATAACCCACTAATTTAATTCACTATAAGACTTACGCGCTGATGCGAAGGTTGGAATGATCCAGCAATCCTGTGATCTCTTTTATTTTACGGCGAGAAACCACGACTTCTTTTCCGCAGGACAATTTGAGCAGACGGTCATCTTCCAGACGTTCGACAACATAATCCACATTCACAAGGTACGATTTGTGTACACGCATGAAGTTAGGATTCAGTTGTTCAGCAAGCGATTTTAAAGTTCTTGAAACCAGATATTTTTTTCCGGTATTTGTATATATATACGTATAATTTCCCTCACCTTCCAGAAAGATGATTACGTCAGGAGTCAAAAAAACAGTTCTGCCCATCGACTGAACGGAGATGGAAGCCTTGCTGTCATTCAAGTTTTTTTCTGACAGATTAGGGCGAACGATACTTGTAAAATTTTTCATGTTAAGTAAGGCTAATAAATGTTTTTGTTTCTTGTATCAAAATTAACATTTAGCCTAAACGTAAGAAATACGTAAAAATACTTGCATATCAAGAATCGACTGAATGCCAATTACTTATCTTGGACCAATAATACAAAAAGACGTAACTGAACTTACTAAAACACGTAATTTTACCTACTCCGGAAACCCCGTATCTGCAACGAAAACCCACCTGAAGGAACATAAGAATACGGGTGCTCTCATTTGTAGCCTCAACTTTAATTATCTTTGCCGTGTTTTAGTAACGCATGCTGCGTATAAATTGCGTAATGAAGTGTGAATGAACAAACGCTGCCGCCATGTTTAAGGCAGACAGCTTACTTGCAACTGATACAAAAAAAGTGATATGATTACCGAACGGGTAAAGGAACTAATCTCGGAAATTGAACAGGTTACAATAGCCAGCAAAGAACAGCTGGAAGCGTTCAGATTAAAATACATCAGTAAAAAAGGTGTTGTCACAGAACTTTTCGAAGGTCTGAAAAATGTACCGCAGGAAGACAGGCGTACGGTTGGACAGGAACTGAACACGCTTAAAAATCTGGCACAAAACCGCTTTCAGGAGTTTTCAGCTATTCTCGAAAATGCTTCCGAGGAAAGTTCGGAGGCGGCTCCGGACCTTACTTTGCCAGTAATACCCAATCTTCAGGGCAGCCTGCATCCACTGACCATCGTACGCCGCAGGATCATTGAAATATTCGAACGCATGGGTTTCAATGTTTCCTACGGGCCAGAAATTGAGAAAGACTGGTATAATTTCAGTGCGCTGAACTTTGCAGATAATCATCCCGCGCGTGAAATGCAGGATACCTTTTTTATCTCGAAAAGTGAAAGTGACGTAAAAGAAGATGTTCTGCTGAGAACGCACACGTCCAATGTTCAGGTTCGGCTGATGGAAAGACAGAAATTGCCGATCCGGTCCATAATGCCGGGAAGGGTATTCCGGAATGAAGCTATTTCCGCACGTGCACACTGCGTTTTTCATCAGGTGGAAGGCTTGTATGTAGATAAAAATGTGAGCTTTAAAGACTTGAAAGACACTTTGTATCACTTTGCCAAGGAAATGTTCGGGAAAGATTCAAAAATCCGTCTGCGTCCGTCCTATTTTCCGTTTACAGAGCCAAGCGCGGAAATTGACGTAACCTGTTTCATATGCAAGGGCGTAGGCTGCAATGTATGCAAGCACAGTGGCTGGGTGGAAATTGCCGGCTCAGGCATGGTGGACCCGAACGTACTTGAAAACTGCGGAATAAACAGCGAGGAATATACCGGATTTGCCTTCGGAATGGGAATTGAAAGGATTACAATGCTGCGTTACGGAATCAACGACCTCCGGTTGTTTACCGAAAATGACGTAAGATTTTTAAGGCAGTTTGAAGGAGCCTGATTTTTTCAGCAGAGCAGATTTCAGTAATCTGCTCTGCCGAAAAAACGATGTTAAAATCTTGTTTCCAGATAATAGGGAAGCATTCTTTTCCATACCCACCAATCGTGCGGCATGTCGCTTCCCCAGATATCGAGCTCGTGCGGAACATTTTTGGATGTCAGGATCATGGAAATCTGCCGTGAGTATTCCGGCACTTCGTAAGCGCCCGAGCCGGTTATAAAATGAATGTGGCGGCTTTCTCTGTACATGGACAGGTGCCATTCCGCTTTCAGCTGCGGCAGATAATGAACAGGCGAATTGAAATAGACATTATCGTCGTGATACCCTTCCGTATATACACTCAGATCGTAACATCCGCTCATTGCAATCACGCCATGGATATAATCAGGGTGCTTGAAGAAAAGATTGGCCGCATGCATGGCTCCGAATGATGCACCGCCTGCAATGATTTCGTTTGTCGGGCTCGAATTTTCCTTGATAAACGGAATCACTTCCCGGATCACATAATCATTGAACAGCTGATGCCTTATTGCCTTGTCATAACCATGCATGTACGGATTAAGCCAGCTTTCCGAATTAATGCTGTTGATGCAGTATACTTTTACTTTTCCTGAATCGATAAACGGCTGGATACTTTCTATAAGTCCTTTTTCCTCATATTCCAGAAAGTTTGAAGCTGCCGTGGGAATCAGCAGCAATGCAAACCCATAGTGCCCGTATACCGCAATATCCATATGTTCATTCAGTGACGGACTAAACCAGCCTGTTACCTCGCGTTGCATTTCGTTTTCATTTAAGTTGCTGTAATTCGTTTAAAATCAGGAAAGTCAATTCCGGGCTTTTAGAATTGTAACAATCATTTTCATCGATGTGTCCAGCAACAATCATGACCGTTTAATACAAAACCCAGGTATCTTTTCCTCCTCCTCCTTGTGACGAGTTTACAACCAGTGAACCCTTTCTCAGGGCTACTCTCGTCAAGCCGCCCGGTATTACGCTGATATCATCTCCGTATAAAATATAAGGGCGCAGATCCACATGCCTTCCTTCTGCATGCCCGTCCACCATGCACGGCACGCGTGAAAGTGAAATAGTGGGCTGCGCAATGTAGTTACGCGGATTGTTTCTTATCTTTTCCCTGAACTGCTCATGCTCTTCTTCAGTTGCCTTCGGCCCGATCAGCATACCGTAGCCACCGGCTTCATTGGCTTCCTTTACAACCAGCTGCGAAATATTTTCCAGAACATAATTGAAGTCTTCTTCTTCTCCGCATATGTAGGTTTTCACATTGGGTATAATGGCTTCTTCTCCGAGGTAATATTTAATAATCCTGGGAACATAGGCGTACACCACTTTATCGTCGGCCACACCGGTTCCAGGCGCATTCGCCAGCGCAACGCGGCCTTTTTTATAAACCTCGAAAATGCCCGGAATACCGATCAGTGAATCGGGATTAAATGCATCCGGGTCCATAAAAGTATCGTCAATGCGGCGGTAAATCACATCCACGATCTGAAGTCCGTTAGTTGTACGCATTTTCACATAGCCGTCCGAAACCACAAGATCACGCGCGTCCACAAGCTCGACACCCATTTGCTGCGCAAGGTAGGAATGCTCGAAATAAGCGGAATTGTAAATACCCGGCGTCAGGACCGCAACGGTCGGATTGGGCCTGTCGGCCAGATGCTGCAACATCTGCAGAAGCCTTGTCGGATAATCAGAAACGGGCCTTACGCCCGTACGCGCCAGCACATCCGGAAAAATCTGCTTGGAAAGCTCCCGGTTTTCCAGCATGTAGGAAACACCGGAAGGACAGCGGAGGTTATCTTCCAGCACCATAAAAGTGCCGTCTTCGCCTTTGATAAGATCCGTACCGGTTATATGGCACCAGATTCCCTTCGGTGGTTTCAGGCCGATGCAGGGCCGCAGAAAACATTTGCTGGATTCGATCAGTTCACGCGGGACGACGCCGTCGTTGAGTATATTCTGATCATTGTAAACATCGTCAATAAACATGTTCAGTGCCTTGATCCGCTGTTTCAATCCTTTTTCCAGCCATTCCCATTCCGCATTGGAAAGTACGCGCGGAATGATGTCGATCGGCATAATGCGCTCGGTTCCTTCTCCTTCGGAATAAACATTGAAAGTAATGCCCATTGAAAGCAGGGCACGTTCCGTAGCCAGCTGGCGGTTTGTAAGATCTTCGTGTGTCAGGTTTTCAAATTTGTTCTTTAAATGTTCATAGCCCGGCCGTATTTCTCCCTCTGGGGTAAACATCTCATCGAAGAAATTTTCGCTTTGATAATTTGAAAATGAAAAATTCATACAATACAAAATTTGAATAAGTATACTTCCATTATTTACAGAACAATATATGGTCAATGTTTGACTATACAAAACAATCTGCACTTACATTCCTTTTCCAATTCTGTAATCTTGTCTTTATTAATACACTTACACTGTTATGCTGAATTCAAATAAACCTGAAAACAAGGGCCGGCCAATGACCAATGCTTTTGTTTTAAATGTTAAAATCATGCGGTTGGTTCCTGCTCCATATTATTTTTCTGACCGGCAAACACGCATTACAGGAACGTTTGCACTTTCTTTGCACACTGAAATGACAGGAAAATATCAAATGTCATCAATCCACTATGCACAGAAACTGGTTACTTGCACTCGGAATGGTTTTCGGCTGGGCACTTACGGGCTGGTCGCAGCATTTACCGGGAGCTTCCATGGGAAATTATGCAGGGACCAACGCTTTATACCATAATCCGGCATTTGTTGCCGACAGCAGGTACCGGGCTTATATCCATGTGGCTGCCACACAGATTTATACGGCCAACAATCATGTAAGGTATGAAGCACCTTTTTCATTTTTTAATTTACTTACCAATACGGTTTCTGCCAAATACCGCAGCAGCCGCGGCGTTGTACAGTTTCCCCGCTCCTACCTCGGTGAAAAGCTGAACGGCAATCTTAAATATATGAATGCAGGCGGCGATACGCGGCTTCCATCCGTTATGTTCAACATGCTGAAAGGAAGACTGGGCGCTGCTGTTCTGCTGAGGGCAAGATATATTCTGAATGCTTCCGGCATTACTGAAGATCTGGCCAGACTGATCAGCAAAACGACGCAGCTGAAAGCATTGCAGGGCCCTGTTTTCAATAACCAGTCCGGACAACTTCATTTTAACGGTCTGGGCGAAATTGCATTTGCACTAGGCGGCGTGGTGATGGACAATGAAACCGATTTTCTGAAAGTCGGTGTAACGCTGAAAGGACTTATCGGACTGTATAATGCGCATGCCATCATTGAAAACTCATCCTTCAACGTTTTGCCCGATGCATCCTGGGAAAACAAACGCCAGTATATTAACGTCAATGAAATCAATGTGCGCTACGCCATGACGCGCGACGAAGGCCTGGCGCCAAGCGGCAGGCCTCCCGGCATGGGCTGGGGCTTTGATGTCGGTGCTGTGTACGAATACCGGCCGGATGTCAGCAAATACAGTTATTACGAAAAAGGCGAACGCAAAAAGGATCATTCAAAAAATAAATATCTCTACCGCGTCGCTGTTTCGTTAACGGATATCGGCCGGGTCCGTTTCAACAATCCGGCATATCTGTTGCAGCAGGAAACGCACACAACCAACAAGGAATTCAGGTTTGATGATTTTCAGAAGCTGGACGGATCAGAAGGATTTTTCAATGCCATCAATAATTCACTGGACGGCGGCCCGACGATTGCACCGGACTTCCGTTCCGTTCTGCCGGCAGCCTTTCAGGCGAGTGTGGATTACAACATCAGGCCTAATGTGTATGTAAGCGGATTATGGGTGCAGAACCTTGTTCCGCAAAAAGCATTTGGCATGAAAGCTGAATCCACCGTTACGGTAACGCCGCGTTATGAACATAAATGGTATGAATTATCCGTTCCGCTTTCACTGATGAACCGCTACCGTTCGCCGGCAATTGGACTGGCAGGCCGTGCCGGACCGTTATGGATGGGGACGGATCATTTGGCCGGGCTACTGAATATCGGTAACCCGAAAGCATTCAACGTATACTTCGGAATAGCGGCAGGCATTTACCATAAGTCCCCGGAATCGCAGAACAAGTGCTGGCCGCCGCAGGATTCGTGGCTGAGGCGCATTTTTAACAAACGATAAACGTCAGCTGTTCGTTGATGATATAAGTGGCATAATTTTGCTAATTTATGCCATTGATTATAAAAATATTTTGACAATGAGAGAAATAGAAAAAACCAAGGAAGAATGGAGGAAAGAACTCACCGGTCAGCAATGCTTTGTTCTTTTCGAAAAAGGGACGGAAAGACCGTTTTCGCATCCATATAACGACAATAAAGAAAATGGAACTTACGTTTGTGCAGCATGCGGAACGCCTTTATTCAGTTCTGAAACCAAATTTGACTCCGGAACAGGATGGCCAAGCTTTTTTCAGCCGGTGGCTTCCGGAAATGTGGAAGAAATAGTGGATAAAAGTCACGGCATGACGCGCACCGAAGTAGTTTGCCGTACATGCGGCGGGCATCTGGGCCATGTTTTTGACGACGGCCCGCGTCCGACCGGCCTGCGTTACTGCATGAACGGCGCTGCCCTGAAATTCGAGAAAGCGGAATAGCGTAATTACACAAAAGCCGGATCTGGTCAGATATATCCGGCTTTTGTTATCTTTGAATTCCAGCGAACAGAAAAGTTGGCAGGAAATTATACCGATCAATTTATTATAAATTACAGGCAATGTTCCAAAACCTTGGGAATCAGCTTTCAACATTCATTAACCGTACTGCCTACAAGCTAACTTCGTTAATAACCGGCAAGGAACGAGCTGACTCATTTTTTTTGTCATACCGTAGAAAGAAACAAGCATTCAGGAACTGGCGGGACGAAACGGTAGATGTACATTCTGCTTATTACCGCCCGGTCAAATTCATCTGGAAAACCTTCATTTACGGATTTCTGACATTTGCTGCTTACATTTTCTGCGTTGAAACCAATTTTCTCTGGCTGATGGGCAGCATGCCCAGCGTGGAAGATCTTCAGAATCCGAAAGTGGCGCAGTCTTCCGAAATTTACACTGCCGACGGCGTGATGATCGGTAAATTCTATACCGAAAACCGTACGCCCGTCACCGCAAAAATGATTTCACCAAATCTGATCAAGGCATTGATTGCTACTGAAGACGTTCGTTTTTACAAGCATTCAGGAATTGATTACAAAGCCATGGCCAGTGTTGCGGTCGGGATTATAACCGGCGCAACGGATCGCGGCGGCGGAAGTACCATTACGCAGCAGCTGGCAAAAAAACTTTTTAAAACCAGAAAAACGGATGCACGCGGCTTTCTGGGCTACATTCCGGGATTTGGTACGCTGATTTATAAAACCAAGGAATGGCTTACGGCAATCAAACTGGAACGGAATTTCACCAAAGAAGAAATCCTGACCATGTATTTCAACACGGTTGATTACGGCAACAATACGTACGGAATCAATACGGCCGCACAATCCTATTTCAGTAAATCGCCCGACAGCCTCAACATTCAGGAATCTGCAGTGCTGGTCGGGTTACAGAAAGCAACGACAACCTACAATCCGATCCGTAACAAAAAACGTTCGCTGGAACGCCGCAATGTCGTGATCGGGCAAATGCAGAAGTACGGATTCATCAGCGCCAGACAGGCCGATTCCATCAGCGCATTGCCCATTGAACTGAAAACAAAGTTTGAAACGCCGTACGACGGAAACGCAAATTACTTCAAAAATGCCGTTGTTGATTTTGTAAAAAAATGGGGTGATGAAAACGGATATGACCTTTATACCGACGGTCTCAGAATCTACACAACCATTGATTCGCGTATGCAGGCGGATGCGGAAGAAGCCATGACGCAAAAAATGAAACAGCTTCAGCGTGTGTTTGAAGCGCATTGGGGCAAGCAAAATCCGTGGGTTGACGAACAGGGTAAGGAAATTCCGGACTTTCTTGAAAATGTCGTTAAAAGAACAAGCAAGTACAAAAATCTCGCGGCCAAATTCCCGAACCAGCCCGACAGCATCCGTTATTACCTTAACAAAAAGGATACCATGACGGTTTATGACTGGAAAAACAGCAGCGAAATGAAAAAATACTGGAGTTCAATGGATTCGCTGGATTATTACAAAAGGGTATTAAGAGCCGGCATGATGGCCATGAGCCCGCATACCGGACAGATCAAAGCGTGGGTTGGCGGCCTGGATTATAATTACTTCAAGTATGATGCTGTAAAACAGGGCAAAAGGCAGCCAGGCTCCACTTTCAAGCCGTTTGTTTACACCACTGCGATTGACGATCCGAACTTCAATATGACGCCGTGCGATCAGATTGTGGACAAGCCGTTTGAAAAAAAGTATATGGAAGACGGTGTGGAAAAAGAATGGAAGCCAAGAAATGCAACCGGCACATTTTCTTATTCCAACATGACGCTGAAACGGGCACTTGCACAATCCATAAACTCCGTCACAGCACAATTGACCGACCAGGTCGGGCCGGCCAATGTTGCCAGCTATGCCAAAAAAATGGGCATTACGACACCGCTCGAACCGCTTCCTTCCATTGGTCTGGGACCGTTTGATGTTTCGCTTTATGATATGGTTGCCGCTTATTGCGTTTTTGTAAACAGCGGAACTTACACACAGCCTATTCTGGTCACCAAAATTGAGGACAGTAACGGCAAGGTTATTGAAGAGTTTCAGCCGGAACACCGTCAGGCAATCAGCGAAGAATCTGCGTTTCTGATGGTTCAGATGCTGAAAGGCGGCGTGGAAGAGCCGGGCGGAACGTCGGGAAGCATTCGCTGGAAATTTGACGTAACCAAAAACGGAAACGAAATCGGCGGCAAAACGGGAACAACATCCAACAATTCCGACGGCTGGTTTATGTGCATTACCCGTGACCTTGTCGTGGGCGCGTGGGTTGGCGGCGATGACAGAAGTATTCACTTCCGAACAACAAACCTGGGTGAAGGCGCTAAAACCGCGTTGCCGATCGTCGGCAGTTTTCTGGAAAAAATTTATCGGGATAAATCCAACGGCATTGAACCCGGACCATTTCCGAAACCAAGTTTCAAAGTGGTAAAGACGTACAATTGCCCCACTTATTATCAGCGTTACGAAAGTGATTCGCTGGGTGCAGAAGGCGACAGCACGCCTGCCAAAAGAAACGACGAAGATGAATTCCTGATCGGGCCGCCGCCGATTCCGCTGGATACCGGCAGCGCCAACTGAAACTAGATTTTAAGAACTTCCTTATACTGCATACGGTACAAATTGGCGTAGAAGCCTTCTTTTTCAAGCAACTGAATATGATTGCCTTCTTCGACAATTTGTCCTTTGTCCACCACAATGATTTTATCCGCTTCCTGAATCGTGGAAAGCCGGTGCGCAATGACAATGGCCGTGCGCCCCTGCATTAACGTTTCGATTGCTTTCTGGATCAGTTCTTCCGTTTCACTGTCTACTGAAGAAGTTGCTTCGTCCAGAACAATGATTTTCGGCTCATGCACCATGGCACGCACAAAGGAGATAAGCTGACGCTGCCCGACAGAAAGCGTGGAACCTCTTTCCATGACATTATAAGCATAACCGCCCGGCAGCCTTTCAATAAAGTCATGAACACCGACGAGCTTGGCTGCTTCCACAATTTTTTCATGCGTTATGGAAAAATCTCCCAGCCGGATATTGTTTTCAATCGTATCGGAGAACAGAAAAACATCCTGAAGAACGACACCGATGTTCTTACGCAATGCATTCAGTTCAAAATCGTGGATTTCGATACCGTCAACATAAATGCTTCCTTTATTGATATCGTAAAAACGTGACAGCAGATTGATAATGGATGATTTTCCGGCACCGGTCGCGCCTACAAACGCGATGGTCTCGCCTTCTTTAACCGTAAAATTGATGTCTTTCAGTACATATTCTTCTTCATTGTAAGCAAACCAGACGTTCCTGAACTCCACATTTCCTTTGATCGTTTCCGGCGCAATGGTTCCTTCATTGGAAGTATACTCGTCGCTGTCAAGCAGTTTCAGGATTCTGTCGGTACTTACGATTCCCATCTGCAAGGTATTGAAACGGTCTGCAAGCTGCCGGATCGGACGAAAAAACAGGTTGATAAACATGACAAATGCGGTAACCGTACCAAAAGTCACTTCTGCATCAAGGATTTGCCTGGAACCATACCATACAACAAGGCCTGTTCCCGCTGCTGCAATAACATCGGCAACCGGATAGTAAATGGAATAATACAGAATAGACCGGATGTTCGCATCGCGGTGAACTTTATTGATTTCCTGAAATTTCCTGTACTCGATATCTTCACTGCTGAAAATCTGGACGATTCCCATTCCCGTCAGATGCTCCTGAACAAACGAGTTGAGGTTGGAAACAGCCGCACGCACTTCATTGAAAGAATCTTTGATGTTTTCCTTGAAAATATACGTGCAGTACAGCATGACCGGAATCATGGACAAACTGATCAGCGACAGCTTCCAGTCGGTATAAAACATGACGGCAATGATGAGCGTAAGCTGCAAGATATCGCCTGCAATGGCCGCCATTCCGTCACTGAAAACATTGGAAAGTGTTTCCACATCGGAAATGGTACGTGTAACAAGGCGCCCGATCGGCGTATTGTCAAAGAATTTGAGCCTCAGCCCGATGATTTTCTGATAAAGCTGCACACGGATATCACGGATAATATACTGCCCGAGCCAGCCCGACATGTACGTATTCCAGAACTGCGCAAGGCCCTGAATAATGGTAACGACAATCATCACAACCAACATTACAGTCAGCTGCGAATAATCACCGTTGGCAATCGGCGTATCAATGGTGTATTTGATCAAAAGCGGCGTAAGCGGCGCCAGCAGCGCATTCAGTAAAATAATCCCGATCAGCAGATAAAACTGTTTCTGATAGGGACGAACGAATGTATAAAGACGTCTTAATGTGGGAAGATCAAATATCTGGCCGCTTTTGGTTTCCTGCTTCACCTTGTATTTTTTGGATTATGGCTTTTTTAGATCAACAATGTAAATGTAAAAAATGTCACCCGCAGATTAAAAAAACCTTTCCCGGGAATGCATTTTGCACAAATTACTTACCTTACATGCTTTACACTTCGCACGGATGAATATGGATTTACTGCTTAGCCTTTGCGTAGGACTGGGCCTGAGCGCCAGCTGCGGTTTCAGGGTGTTTCTGCCCATGCTTGCAGCCAACGTTGCGGCTATGAGCGGTTGGATTTCGCCGGGCGAGCAGTTTGCCTGGCTGAGCACCTGGCCGGCTTTCTTTGCATTGCTTTCCGCTACAATCGCTGAAATCAGCGGCTATTACATTCCGTTTGTTGACAATCTGCTCGATACCATTGCCACGCCCGCAGCAGTAATCGCCGGAACTTTGCTTACAACTTCGGTTATCGAAATCAACAATCCTGTGCTGCACTGGGGACTGGGCCTGATGCTGGGCGGCGGCACGGCCGGCATTGTGCAGGCGGGTACGGGTTTGCTCCGGCTGCTTTCTTCCAAAACGACTGCCGGTTTCGGCAACCCGGTTGTTTCCACGGCAGAAAACGTTGCTTCGTTCAGCTTGTCCGGTCTGGCGATTTTTCTGCCTTTCATTGCAATCGTACTGGTAGTTTTGCTGGTGATCTGGCTTTTAAAAAGGTTAATGAGTCTGAAAAAGCTATAACTGATCCTGTTTGCAATGTGCGACGCCATTCCTGTTCATTCCCTTCCCAAAACAACAGATCAGGTTCTGGCGCTGAAAATATACAGGTTTAAAAACAGCAGCACCGCACAGAAAGAATCGCCGGTATCGCTGCCGATTACCCCGCTGCCCACGAATACGCCGCATCGCCATACGTATTACGAAATCCTTTTCATTGAAGAAGGACAAGGTTTTCACGAAATTGATTTCCGTTCCTACCCTATCCAGAGTGCCGGATTGCATTTTCTTACGCCGGGGCAAGTTCATTTACTTACATTTTCCACTTCATTTCAGGGTTATATCGTAGCGTTCTCCGAGGATTTTTATACTTTTTACAATCCGGTAAATCCTTCGCTTTCGTCGCTTCCGTTTTTCCAGCCTGCACGCCGGCAACCCGTTATAACTATTTCAGAGCCTGAAAAAAGGTATTTTCATAATATTCTGGAAAATATGGTTTGCGATTATTTGCATGCCGGTGCGGACCAGACCATGATTGGCAAATACCTTGGCATTTTACTTCAGAAATGCAGTTCTCTGGTCAGGGAAAAAGACAATTTGCCCGAATCTCCGGCGCATACCGTTCCGGAACTGGCCGGCAGATTTCAGGAAATGGTTGAGAAAAATTTCAGGCAGATGCATGAAGTACAGCAATATGCACAGGCACTTTCGGTTTCTCCAGATTATCTGGGCAAAATCGTCCGGAAACACCTCGGCATTTCTTCACAGGAATATATTCTGGATAAATTACTGCTTGAAGCCAAGCGGCTGCTTGTTTTTACAAGCCTGAGCAGCAAGGAAATCGGTTATCATATTAATCTCGAAGATCCATCGTATTTCAGCAGAATATTTAAAAAGAAAACCGGCCTGACTCCGAATGAATACCGGGACCATGTTCGGAAAAGTACCATTTAATAGCAAAAATGTACCTTGCTGCGGCATTTAGACCAGAATATATTTGCGTTATACTTATAAAAAATGACTAAATAGTACCATAATTATAAATCATGCAAATCCGCAACGATCTTACCGCCGCAGCAATCCAGCCGAAAATCGATAAGCTCTGGCAGCTTTCAGCCGAGAAAATCAATCTTATTTCCAGAGAATACGACAACTCCAAAGGTACGCCGGTATTTACCGTAAACGGCAAATACACACTGCGCGGCTGGACCGAATGGACGCAGGGATTTCAGTACGGCGCGGAAGTATTGCAGTTTGATGCAACGAACGAAACCGCTTTTCTGGAAAGTGCGCGGAAAAATACGGTTGGCAACATGGCATCGCATGTCAGTCATTTCGGCGTGCATGATCATGGTTTCAATAATGTAAGCACTTACGGAAATCTGCTCAGACTAATGAACGAAGGGCGTATTCCGGAAAACGAATGGGAACGCAACTTTTATGAAATCGCACTGAAAGTATCCGGTTCAGTTCAGGCAAAACGCTGGACGGCAACAAAGGACGGACAAGGTTTTATCCATTCATTCAACGGTCCGCATTCTTTATTCGTTGACACAATCCGCTCCGTGCGCGCATTGATGGTTTCGCATTTGCTGGGCCATAGCCTGATGGGTGAAAACGATGTAAAAACCAGTTTGCTCGAACGCGGAACACTGCATTCCATTGCTACCGCAAAGTATTCGGTTTATTATGGCGCAAGCCGCGACAGTTATGATTTGTGGGGACGAACGGCGCATGAAAGTGTATTCAACACGAATGACGGAAATTACCGCTGCCCGAATTCGCAGCAGGGATTTTCAGGGTTTACAACGTGGACGCGCGGACTTGCCTGGGCCATGGCCGGGTTTGCAGAACAGCTTGAAACGCTGCCGCTCTTTTCGGACGAAGAACTGGCTCCCTTGGGCGGACGAGCTGAAATTGAAAGCATTTACCTGAAAGCAGCCCAAGCAACCTGCGATTTTTTTATAGAAAATACCGCTTCGGACGGCATTCCTTACTGGGACACGGGCGCGCCGCAACTGTACAGATTAGGCGATTACACCAGTCGCAGTTCCGATCCTTATAACGAGTTTGAGCCCGTTGACAGCTCGGCGGCGGCCATCGGTGCGCAGGGATTGCTTCGTCTGGGAAAATACCTGAATGACAAAAACCGGTCCGAAGAAGGAAACCGTTACTGGCAGGCAGGATTGACCGCACTAAACACACTTTTTGACGAGCCATACCTTTCCACGGACCCGAATCATCAGGGATTGATCCTGCATTCCATTTATCACCGGCCAAATGGTTGGGACAACATTCCGGCCGGACAAAAAATCCCGAACGGAGAATCCAGCATGTGGGGCGATTACCACGCACGCGAAGTCGCCTTGTACCTGCACCGGATTAACAAAGGGCTGCCTTATTACGCCTATACAGCAAGTGTGAAGTAATCCGGGAGGATTCATTATTTACCTGATAACAAATCCACTTTGGAAAATATAACACTCGATCGCTGCTGCATTCATACGATTACAACCAAGCCGTGGAGCTTGCCCGAAGCAGTTGAAAATTATGCCGTTGCCGGTGTAAAAGGAATCAGCGTCTGGCAGAATGCTACGGAAGGAATCGGGCCTCATCGTGCAGGTGAAATAATCCGCGAGGCGGGTCTTGAAATTGTTTCTTACGTCCGGGGCGGCTTTTTTACGCATACCGGCAGCGCCGGAAGAGCACAGGCGATTGAACACAACAAGAAGCTGCTGGAAGAAGCCGCTGCACTGGGCGCTCCCATGCTCGTACTGGTTTGCGGCGCATCGCCCGGACAGTCCTTGGAAATATCCAGACAACAGATAAAAGAAGGAATTACGGCGGTTCTGCCATTGGCTGAAAAGCTGAAAGTAAAGCTTGCTATCGAGCCTTTGCATCCGATGTACGCCGCCGACCGTTCTGCAATCAATACGCTGGCGCAGGCGAATGACCTGGCGGAATCTTTTAATTCTCCGTTTGTAGGTGTTGCTGTGGATGTATATCATTTATGGTGGGACGGGAATCTGGAAAGTGAAATTGCACGATGCGGCGCAAACGGAAACCTTTTTGCTTTTCACGTCTGCGACTGGAAAGTAAATACGATCGATATGCTCAACGACCGCGGATTAATGGGTGAAGGCTGCATTGATCTGAAGCAAATCCGCAGCTGGGTGGAAAACACCGGCTTTAAGGGTTTCTGCGAAGTAGAGATTTTTTCAAATATACACTGGGCAAAAGATCAGCATTTGTTTCTGAAAGAAGTTACGGAGGCATTTGTCTCGAAAGTATAGCTAATGGCTTAAAGCTGTTAGCTATTAGCCGTTAGCTTTTAGTAACTCCTGGCAGTTAGTTCAGAAGCAAGAATTTGAAAATTAATACATAAACGTCATTTACTAAAACAGCAATTAACAAAAAAACAATAGCTAACAGCCAAAAGCTATAAGCTAAAAAAGCTAACAGCTAAAAGCTAACAGCTATCAACCAACAGCCAAAAACTAAAAAACATGACAACACATACCATTGGCATCATCATGAACGGCGTAACCGGCCGGATGGGAACCAACCAGCATTTGCTAAGATCCATAAAGGCCATTATCGAGCAAGGCGGCGTGAAAATTTCTTCGGAGGAAACCATTATGCCCGATCCGATTCTGGTTGGACGAAATGAAAGCAAACTGCAGGCACTCTGCAAACAGGCCGGCATTCAGAAATACACGACGGATCTTGATTCAGTGCTGGCTGATCCGCAGTATCAGGTCTATTTTGATGCGCAGGTTACCGGAAGACGAGCCGAGTCTGTAAAAAAGGCGATTCTTGCCGGGAAACATATTTACTGTGAGAAACCGACGGGAACTTCTGTGCAGGAAGCACTTGAATTGTATGAACTGGCAACAAAGGCCGGACTGAAAAACGGCGTGGTGCAGGATAAACTCTGGCTTCCGGGATTGCTGAAACTGAAACGTTTGATGGAGAATGGCTTTTTCGGAAAAATCCTGTCAGTACGCGGGGAATTTGGCTATTGGGTTTTTGAAGGGCACAGCATTCCGGCACAGCGCCCGTCCTGGAACTATCGCAAGGAAGATGACGGCGGCATTATTGTGGACATGCTTTGTCACTGGCGCTATGTGCTGGATAATCTTTTCGGCAATGTAAAAGCCGTTTCCTGCCTCGGGGCCACGCATATTCCCGAACGGATTGACGAAAACGGAAACCCGTACAAATGCACTGCCGATGATGCCTGTTATGCGACTTTTGAGCTGGAAAACGATGTCATTGCACATTTTAATTCTTCATGGACCGTGCGCGTCCGCCGCGATGATTTGCTGACTTTACAGGTTGACGGAACAAAAGGCTCTGCGGTTGCCGGACTTCGCGACTGTTATATCCAGCATTACGGAAATACGCCGAAGCCCGTCTGGAACCCGGATATTCCGCAGCCGATTCCGTTTTTTGAAGGCTGGGCAAAAGTGCCTGAACAGGAAGTTTATGACAATGCTTTTAAAGCACAATGGGAATTGTTTTTAAAACACATCGTAAAAGACACGCCTTTTCCGTGGGATCTGAAAGCAGGCGCAAGAGGCGTTCAGCTGGCTGAAAAAGGAATTGAAAGCTGGGAGAAACGGCAATGGGTCAACATCGAGGAATTATGAAAAAAACAGCCCTGATTACCGGAGGAAGCCGCGGAATCGGTTTCGGCATTGCCAAAGCACTGGCAAGTGAAGGTTTTAACCTTGCGATTAATGGTGTACGGGATGAAGAAAACGCTGCGGCCGCGCTGGACGAACTTCGTCAGCTTGGCGCGGAGGTACTGTATTGTCAGGGAAATGTCGCGAGTTCAATCGACAGAGAACTGGTTATAGAAAAAGCATATTCCGTTTTCGGGCAGATCAATGTACTTGTCAACAATGCCGGCATTGCGCCCCGCGAACGGCTGGACATTCTGGAAACTTCCATTGAGAATTACTATGAAGTGATGAAAACAAATCTGGAAGGGCCGTTTTTCCTGACGCAGGCCATTGCAAAAAGAATGGCGCACATCAAACAGAACAATCATGCTTTTGAAGCTGCGATCATTTTTGTAACCTCCATTTCGGCAACCGTAGCGTCGGTAAACCGCGGTGAATACTGCATTTCAAAAGCCGGACTTGCCATGACGAATTTGCTTTTCGCAGTCAGAATGGCCGAGTTCAACATTCCGGTTTATGAAGTAAGGCCGGGCATCATTGCCACCGATATGACTTCCAAGGTTCAGGAAAAATATGATAACCTGTTTCAGAACGGCATTGCACTGCAATCGCGCTGGGGCACGCCGGAGGATGTCGGGAAAGCCGTTGCATCGCTCACAAGAGGCGATTTCCCCTACTCTACCGGACAGGTTATCGGCGTAGATGGCGGAATGCTGATTGACAGGTTGTGATGGCTTTTAGCGTTTGGCTGTTTGTTGTTAAATGTGAGATGTGAAATGTAGTTTTTTGAATTATAGCTTTCAGCTATTTCACCTGTTATCAAGAAATTAAATATAAATATTAAAATATAAGATTTACTCCATTGTAACTCCCAAAAATAGTTAATCAAATCCCCAAAAGCCAAAAGCCAATCGCTAACAGCTAACAGCCAACAACCATGCTACAAACAACCGAATCACGCCCTTCTTTGCTTTCGCAACTTTTACAAGTGCCGGTTATTGTGGCGGCATTGGGTTATCTGGTCGATATGTATGACCTGTTTCTGTTCAGTGTTGTGCGTGTTCCCAGTTTGAAGGCATTGAATGTTCCGGCCGAAAGATTGCTTACGGAAGGAATCAGTCTGCTCAATTATCAAATGGCAGGAATGCTGATCGGCGGCGTTCTCTGGGGAATCATTGCAGATAAAAAAGGACGGTTATCGGTACTTTTCGGCTCCATTATCATGTATTCACTGGCCAATATCGGCAACGGCTTGGTGACATCGCTGGATCAGTATGCAATACTTCGTTTTATTGCGGGCGTGGGACTTGCAGGCGAGCTTGGAGCGGGCATTACGCTGGTTACAGAAGTACTTCCGAAAGAAATCCGCGGTTACGGCACTACACTTGTTGCAACGCTGGGCGTACTGGGTGCCATACTTGCCTATTTTGTGGCCGATCTTTTTGCATGGCGGATTTCCTATTTCGTAGGCGGCGGAATGGGCTTGCTGCTTTTGGTGCTGAGGTTCAATGTCTTCGAATCCGGCATGTTCCGACAAATAAAAGAACAGACTGCCGACCGGGGAAATATCCTGATGATCCTGACAAACGGAAAACGCTTTGGAAAATACCTGATGGCCATACTCGTCGGCTTACCGATCTGGTTTGTAGTCGGAATTCTCATTACATTTTCACCGGAGTTCGGCGCAGCAAAGGGAATTGAAGGCGTTAATGCAGGAAAAGCCGTTATGCTGGCATTCTCCGGACAGGTTTTGGGAGACATCGGAAGCGGGCTGCTCAGCCAGTATCTGAAAAGCAGAAAACGGGTGATCGGCTTGTTCATTATACTTTCACTGGCCATGGTGATCGGTTATCTGATGATTCCTATGCAGGATCTGTTTTCCTTTTATCTGATGTGTACTTTGCTTGGATTCTGCAATGGTTACTGGACCTTGTTCATCACCATTGCGGCTGAACTTTTCGGGACAAACCTGCGTGCAACCGTTGCCACCACTGTCCCGAACTTTGTAAGAGGCGCCACGATCCCGCTGGCTGCATTGTTTGTAAATTTCAAACCCGATCTGGGCGTAATCCAAAGCGGATTATTGATCGGCGCCACAACGAGCCTTGTTGCACTGACTGCACTTTACTTTCTGGAAGAGACTTTTACAAAAGACATGAATTTTATCGAAAAGGAGTAATATCCGATTTCATAAAGCAAAAAAACGGCTTCGGAGTAAAAGCCGTTTTTTTGTTTTAAAGGCCTTTTCTCACAAAATTTCAGGGCTTTTTACAAGAAAACAATCAAACAACTCCATACCGTTTAATTGCTTATTTCAGATAATTGCCACTCAGCATTTCCATTTCTCCGCTCATGTACTTTGTATAACATAGTACCAAGCATAACATATACATTTGTCATGTTCTTTTAGTTACAACAACAGCAAATCATAAATAAATACAGCCATGAAAAATTCAGTAAAAACCTTCGCATTCGCATTAGCTCTTTTAGCATCTGCCACTTTCACTGCCAGCGCAGAAGACAAGGAAACCAAAAAAGCATCGACGTTCGGAACAGGCATTTACCCAACAAAAACCGGCAGAATCAACGTTTTGGTAGATAAAGTCAATAATGACGCCAATACAGTTCTTTTGATCAAAAATGAAAACGGCGATATTATTTACCGTGAAACAATCAATAAAAACGAACAGAAATTCGGACGTTCATTAAATCTGGATGAAATGGAAGCCGGAAAGTACCGTCTGGAAGTAATCAGCGGAAATGAGGTCCAGTCCAAAACATTCCAGTTATCTGCACAAAAAACAGAAAGAATGCTGACGGTGAAGTAATCGGTTTCTCCATCAAATTTAAAAGCAGGCTTCCGCTGATCCGGAAGCCTGCTTTTTGCATTACGCTGTGACTTTAATGCAGCTTTTGAGTCTAATGTACAAAGCTGCATTTCCAAAAGTTCTGTTTTTAGAAGCAACAATATCGTGAAATGAAAGAAACAGATATTTTATCCATAATCCGGAAAGGTGAAATAACTTCTGAACTCGATCTGGAAAGAGCAGCTTTGGCGGAAAGTTCTTTACGATTGCTTAGCAAGGAACAGCCAGAACTTGAATCGCTATGAAAAGAACTCAGGACTTTAATCATCTCATACGAATCTGCTCATGGGTTGGATGAAAGTCTGGTTACAGAAACACAGGTTGCGGAAAGCAATGCTGCAGAAATCCAGGCTGCGGCAAAATTTAAATTTTTCAGACGGAGAAAAGCGTTGATCCTGGAAAAGCTGAAAAGACTTGGCCTCTGATCTTGCTATTGCTTCCGGTTTCAAGAATTTTGAAGGTGCCATTCAGTACAATACGGCCATTGAAAATGAAATAAATACAATTTTTACCCGAAATATCAAGGATTGTAAAAAAAGCAACGATTCTTGTTGCAACACCCGAAACTTACCCGATCTGAGATTTTCAAAGTTTAACCATTTTCTAAAGATAGTTTGATATAAGGAGATAATACTTCACAACCTCTTTTCAATAATCCAAGAATCAATCGCTTTAATCTGCAAGCAGAAACACGGAATTGAAAACAAAAATGGCTATCATTACGAAAACATGCACCGGCTCAAATGCAAACCGGGTATTGATCCGGAAAAAGGGCGCAAAAATCTTTATCAATAAATAATTCAGATCTTACTCACATGGATTCTCGTCGGGACTTTCTTCAAAAACTTTCACTTGGAATTGGTGCAACGGCCATTTCCGGATTGCCTGCTTATGCCAGCGCATCATGTGCCAGCCCCAAGGCTGACAAACAATTACGGGTAGCCATTATGGGACTCGGAAGTTACGGAACGCGCGTTGCAGAGGCCATGAAGGATTGTAAAATGGCAACGCTGGTCGGGGCTATTTCGGGAACGCCTTCCAAGCTGGAAACCTGGAAACAGAAATACAACATTCCGGAGAAAAATACTTATAACTACGAGAATGTAAGTAAAATAAAGGACAATCCGGACATAGATCTTGTTTATGTAATTACACCCAACTCGCTGCATCACAAACATGTGCTGCAAATTGCCGCGGCAGGAAAACATGTACTTTGCGAAAAACCGGTTGCCGACAATGCAAAGCAAACACGCGAAATGATTGCAGCCTGCGAAAAAGCGGGTGTAAAATTCTATATCGGTTACCGCATGCATTTTGAACCGCATACCCGCGAGCTGATCCGGATGCGCGAAGCCGGCGAATTTGGTAAAATTATGCACGTTAACAATTACATGGGTTTCAAATCCGGCGATCCGAATCAGTGGAGGCTGAAAAAAGCACTGGCTGGCGGCGGTGCGATGATGGATGTGGGAATTTATGCACTGAACGGCGCAAGGTACGCAACGGGCGAAGAACCGATTTGGGTCACTGCGCAGGAAAGCAAAACCGATCCCGTGAAATTCAAGGAAGTGGACGAAACCATTATGTTTCAGCTTGGCTTTCCGAGCGGCGTAATCGCCAGTTGCGGGACGACTTACAATTTTAATAATTACGAAAGACTATATGTAGTTGGTGAAAAAGGTTTTGCGGAACTAAGCCCGGCTTTCAGTTACGGCCCGATCAAAGGTCATACGCATCTTGGCCCGATGAACCAGCCCGTCGTAACGCACCAAACCTTGCAAATGGACGGTATTGCAGACATTATCCTCAACAACAAGCCCGACCCGAACGTGAGCGGAGCGGAAGGCTTAAAAGATATGATTGTTGTAGACGCAGTTTACGAATCAATCCGGAAAAATGGCGCAAAAATCATGTTAACAGGCAAATAACAGCACTTTAATGCACACAAAAATCACCATGGCGATCTCGAATTTGTTGAAACAATGCATTTTCGCCGCCCTGGTGATTTTTGCGTTAGGTACCGGTTGCAGCAGGAAAAATGTTTCTGTTTCCAGTAAGGAAACTTCCCGAAATCAATTTAAGATAATTGGCTATTTGCCTAACCGGCCTGATCTTCTTGCCGCCGCCGCTCAGGTCGATTTTGCAAAAATTACGCATTTGTACATTGCATTTGTAAACCCGGATTCACTGGGAAATCTGATGGGAACGGCAAACCTGAAAGCAATGGCAGAGCTGGCGCATTCCAGAAATGTGAAGATCATGGCTTCCATTGGCGGAGGCGGCGCACCCCATTATTATCCTTCTTTTCTGACCGGGGAAAAGAAAGCAAAACTGATTAATGATCTTGTAAATCTGGCCGTTAACAATAACCTTGACGGTATTGATGTAGATCTGGAAGGCGCATTGATTGATGCCAATTATGAAAATTTTGTAGTGGATCTGGCAGCGTCATTGAAGCAGAAAAACAAACAGATCACGGCGGCTATTGCCACGGTTTACAAAGATCAGTTTACGGACAAGGCATTGGCGCAGTTTGATTTTGTCAACATCATGTCTTACGATCGTACCGGCCCGTGGCGGCCTGAAAAACCCGGTCCGCATTCGCCTTACGAAATGGCCGAAGAAGACCTTGACTACTGGCTTAGCACGCGCAAAATTCCAAAGGAAAAACTGACGTTAGGCGTTCCTTTTTACGGTTATGGCTTTGGCGGCACCGCTCCTGAAAGCATATCTTTCAAAAATATCCTGCAACAATATCCCGATTCAGTCATGCAGGATGAAATGAAAATAAACGGCGGCGCTGTGTACTATAACGGAATACCGACCATCCGAAAAAAGACAGAACTGGCTTTACAAAAAGTCAGCGGCGTAATGATCTGGCAATTATTGCAGGACAGCACAGAAAAAAAGTCGCTGCTTGGCGAGATTGATGAAGTGGTGAAAAGGAAGAAGTGAGTCTTGAATTAAACATGATCAAACCTAATATTCTCGTTATTTGCGGGAGAAATAAAAGGCGTAGCAGAACAGCAGAACATCTATTTAAAAATGATGACCGATTTAATATCAGGTCTGCTGGATTAAGTCCACAAAGTAATCGGAAGATTTCCGAAAATGATTTGAACTGGGCGGACTTGGTTCTTGTAATGGAAGGCAATCAGAAAATGAAGATTAAAAAAATTTACCATTATTTGCAATTGCCTGAAATTGAAGTATTAAATATACCAGATGACTATGAATTTATGGAAGACGAGCTTGTTGCTACGTTGATGCTTGAAATAAATGTTGTACTCGCAGCAAAGTACAATCTGTAAGCTTTAAAACCCGCCTGTTAACATTTCAACCTTGTTTGAAACAGGAAAGATAAAGTCGTACGTGTACTTTGTAAACCTTTCCAGAAGTTATTGAAACATGAATTCCATTATAATACCAAGTATGGAGGTTCATTGCGGCACTTTATTAATAAATCAAATATGAATTTTGCCCGGCATTGTTTTAATATGAAAAGATCTGCAGTTGTTTATTCAATCATCATAAGTGTGACAGCGATGCTCGTGCCGCTTTCACTTTCTGCTCAAATTATGGATTCTAAATCAATTGTTGCGCCCGGGGCCCAGGTTGAAAAACTCGGTGACGGTTACAAATTCACGGAAGGTCCTGTTGCCGATAAAGATGGAAACGTGTTTTTCACGGATCAGCCTAATAATAAAATCATTCGCTGGGATGCGGAAACGGGTAAATTCAGTACTTTTTCTGAAAGCTCCGGCCGTGCAAACGGTATGTATTTTGATAATAAAGGAAATCTTGTGGCTTGTTCGGATGAAGAAAATCAGGTTTGGTCATTTGACAAAAATGGCAAGCCGACCGTTTTGGTAACCGACTACGAAGGAAAACTTTTGAATGGGCCCAATGATATCTGGATTGACCCGAAAGGCGGCATTTACCTGACTGACCCGCTGTACAAACGGGATTACTGGAAACGGAGCCCTGAAATGCAACAGGACGGCGAGCACGTTTATTACCTGAGCCCAGGAAGTAAGAAACTGGTTCGGGTAGATGAAAAGCTTAAAAAACCAAACGGAATCATTGGAACTGCAGATGGCAAAAAGCTTTATGTCGCCGATATTGGCGACAACAAAACCTACGTATACGACATTGCTCAGGATGGATCGCTGACAAACAGAACTTTGTTTGTCTCGAAAGGTTCGGACGGAATGATCCTTGATGAAGAAGGCAATCTCTATATAACCGGTGACGGCGTTACTGTTTTCGATAAAAAAGGTGAACAAATTGCTCATTTTCCTGTGCATAAAGGCTGGACGGCCAACTTATGTTTTGGCGGAAAAAATCGTGACTTGCTTTTTATTACGGCTGAAACGGCGGTTTATGGCTTGAAAATGAATGTTAAAGGAATTAGGTGAGCCCCGGCAGGGGCTTTCTGGTATAGCATAAGGTTGATTAGATATGAAAATGTAAGTCCCGAGGAGTTGCGTTATTCATAAATCAGGTGGCTCCGCAGGAGCCATTTTATTACATGTTGCATTATTATTCTACAAACAGAAGGCTCCTCCGGAGCCGCATTGTGCAAACAAATGAGCCCCGGCAGGGGCTTTCTGTTTATAGCATAAACGTGATCAGGTATAAAAATGTAACTCCGCAGGAGTTGCCTTGACTGGCAGGAAAGAAGGCTCGGCAGGAGCCATTTTATTACATGTTGCATTATTATTCTACAAACAGTAGGCTCTTCCAGAGCCTTGCTGCCGTTCACTCAAAAACTTTAACTCCCTACAACTTCCATGGCTAATTTTGATTCTTCAATAAAAAAATCAAGCAAAACGCCATGAACATTCATTTTAAAAGCAGCCTTTTCATTACTAAGTTATTTTTATTTGTTTCGTTAATTTCTCTTTCATTTTCATCCTGCCGGACTGCTGAAGTTGCGGTAAACAGTGACCTTCAAAGCCATACTGAGATCTTTAATGTGAAAGGCAGACAAGGTTTCCAAATCGGTCAGACTTTGTCATTCGGGGAATATAAAACAAGTAAGGTAAAGCGGGGCTGGACATTCAGTTATGCAATTCCTTTTATTGTCAAGTTTCAGGGAGCCAAGGAAAAGCTGAGCTTTCAGCAATTTGGAACAAATAACAAAGCAGCCGATGTAGCTTTGGTAAGCCGGTTTAAGGAAACGGAATTTGAGCCGATAAAAGATTATTTCTCTGTTGCGCTCAAATACAAAAATTATTTCGCAGGAAGCATTAAGCTGAATTCCGATGAAAATTCCTGGGATTTCATCGTACACAATGTGGATGGCACAAGCCGCAGCATCAAAAACAATCAAACAATCGGATTTGTAAGAAACCGTCAAACGCAGATTGATATCATCGGTATTCGTGAACTGGAAGGATCTTCGGCATTGATTACGCAGGGTGATGTTTACGGATACGAATTTCAAATGGACGGCAAAGTAATCGGAGCAGTTTCTGTCATAAATAATGGAAAGGTATGGATCAGGGAAAATCTGGACGGTGATCTTAAACTCGTACTGGCTAGCATTTCCTCAGGATTGATGCTTCGGAACAGCGTGGAAGAAAGTACTTTGAGCATGAACTGAAAATCCGCTATTGTGCCTTAACATGCAATTGATAAATTGCAGGCTGAAAAGAAAATTTTCTGATATATGAAACGATCAATTCAGGCTATAATCTTGACTGCCGGCATGACATTATCAATTAACAAAGCCGTTGAGGCGCAACAAAGTACCAATCCCTTTTTATCCGAATACCATACGCCGTTTCAGGTTCCGCCTTTCGACAAGGTGAAACCTGAACATTTTATGCCTGCATTTGAACAGGGCATGAAAGAGCAGCAGATGAAAATTTCATCCATTTGTACGCAGGCATCCGCACCAAACTTTGAAAATACCATTACTGCGCTTGAAGAGAGCGGCGACTTGCTTAAAAATGTGAGCACCGTCTTCTTTAACCTTTCCTCAGCCCATACAAATCCTGAAATTGAAAAGATTTCAAAGGAAATCGCACCCCGGTTATCTCAGCACAGCGATGACATTTACCTGAATGCAAAACTGTTTGAAAGGGTAAAAACAGTCAATGAAAAGCAGGGAGGTGAAAACCTTTCTTCTGAACAAAAGCGGCTGCTCGAAAAAATGTACAAGGCATTTATCAGAAGCGGAGCCAATCTGAATGCTGCGCAGCAAGCCCGGATGCGGGAGATCAACAAAGAGCTTTCGGTACTTACCGTGCGTTTTGGGCAGAACCTTTTGGCCGAAACAAATAACTTTGAACTGATTGTCGATAATGAATCTCAGTTGTCGGGATTGCCTGCTTCGCTCAAATCCACTGCGGCACAGTCGGCGAAAGAGGCCGGGCAGGAAGGAAAATGGAAATTTACCTTGCACAATCCGAGCGTGATGCCTTTTTTGCAATATGCGGACGACAGACAGCTCAGAGAAAGAATGTACACGGCATACATCAACCGCTGCAATTACAACGACCAGTACGACAACAAGGAAATTATAGCGCAGATTACAACCTTGCGTGCTGAAAAGGCGGATTTACTCGGGTACAAGTCGCATGCTGATTATGTACTGGAAGAAAGCATGGCTAAAACGCCTGCACAGGCATATGAACTGCTGAACGGGCTGTGGAAAGCCGCTCTTCCGGTTGCTAAAATGGAGGCGCTGGAAATGCAAAAGGTAATGGATAAAAATGGAAAAGGTGAACAGCTGGAAGCCTGGGACTGGTTTTACTATGCCGATAAAGTAAGAAAAGAGAAATACAATTATAACGCAGAAGAACTGAAACCATACTTCAAACTGGAAAATGTAAGAGACGGCATTTTTACGGTTACTGAAAAACTATATGGATTGACTTTCAGCGAAATCAAAAATATTCCAAGATACCATGAAGATGTAGTCGCCTATGAAGTAAAGGAAGCGGACGGCGCACATGTGGGAATCTTTTACATGGATTTTTTCACACGCAAATCCAAGCGCGGGGGTGCATGGATGACTTCGTACCGGAAGCAGGCGGTCAAAAATGGAAAGCGTATTTCACCCGTTGTATCCATTGTCTGCAATTATGCAAAGCCAGCTGCCGGCGAACCTGCTTTACTGACGCCCGATGAAGTTGAAACGTACTTTCATGAATTCGGACATGCATTGCACGGCTTGCTGTCGAACGTGAAATTTGAAACATTGTCCGGAACTTCCGTTCCGCGCGACTTTGTAGAATTGCCGTCACAGATTATGGAACACTGGGCTTTTGAACCCGAGGTTCTTAAATTTTATGCAAAACATTACCAGACCGGCGAAGTAATTCCGAACGAGCTGATTGAAAAAATGAAAAAGGCTTCCAAATTCAATCAGGGATTTGCGACGGTGGAATACCTGGCGGCGTCCTTGCTGGATATGCGTTATCATACGATCCGATCTGGTACAAAAGTGCAGGCGACTTCATTTGAAAAGGAACAAATGAATGAACTTGGATTAATAAAACAGATTGCACCGCGCTATCGCAGCACCTATTTTCAGCATGTATTTTCGGGTGGCTATTCAGCCGGATATTACAGTTATATCTGGTCGGAAGTGCTGGACAGCGATGCTTTTGCAGCTTTCAAGGAAACCGGAAACCTGTTTGATCCTGCAACTGCCAAATCTTTCCGAAAAAATATTCTTGAAAAAGGCGGGACCGAGGAGCCGATGAATTTATACAAATCTTTCAGAGGCCGGGAACCGGATGTGAAATACCTGCTCGAAAACCGCGGACTCGACAAAGCACTTTGATCGGGACATGATTTAAGCCGTTTTCCAGCAAGCTTGTTCTATTGTTTTTGTTTCTACATAAATGCCAATATGAGGTCAAAGCACCTCATATTGGCATTTATGCTGTCTGCTAAGTACTGAACAGAAGCCGCAATAAAGTTCAAAGCTGCAAAGGACCGGCAGCAACTTAAATAGATTGATTACAGCATTTTGCATCACTTTCAACACCGGCCTGCATATCATTTTTAAATGAATAAAATGAATATTCCTGCATATGGAATGCTGCGTATGTCCGGCATAGTTTTTTCTTGTAACCCGATTATTGAATCAATCAGCACGGTTTATTTCATTACTGCATAAGCTGGAATCTGGTTTTTCTGTACTTATAAAACTGAATTGACAAACGTCAGCAAGGCTGATCATATAAAAATATCAATAACCTAAATTATTTTCATTATGGATTTGCAACACACCGATAAGGATAACGAAAAAAAACCGCATCCATCGAATAAAAATATGAGTGAGCCGGATACACTGGTGGAAACACTTGAAAGTTTACAGGAACAAGGTTACACATACGATTTTAACCTGACGGCTCATTCGCTTGAATTCCATAAAGAAGACGGCGTCAAACTTGCCCTTTCTCCGGAAGATTTTGACATCGTACAGGTTTTCAGGTTCGAAGGCATGACAAACCCTTCCGACATGTCCATACTTTATGCCATTGAATCCAAAGATGGCCTGAAAGGTACGCTCGTCAGCAGCTATGGTGTTTATGCCGATGCAATGTCTGCCGAAATGATTAAAAAACTGGATACAAGAAGCTCGCTGATCGTTCATCCGACTGACGACGAAAACGCGTAATAAACAATACTACACTTCATCAATAAATTACTTAGAATCAAGATGTTATTTGGCCAGAATCTGGTTTGAATAACATCTTTTCTTTTGAGCCCTGCAATTAAAAACGCCTGAAATTCCATTTTTGTAGCCTGTATTATGCCAAATTTTCTCCGACATGAATAAAATTCTGGAATGGGATCGTGTGCTGTTTAATGAAATGCCCGTTACTTTTCTGCTGGAAGTAATACTGCGGTCTACCGTGATGTTTACATTCCTGCTTATCGCATTGCGCATAACCGGAAAAAGAGGCGTAAAACAGTTGTCCATTTTTGAAATTGTAATCATCATTTCCCTCGGCTCTGCGGCAGGCGACCCCATGTTTTACGAAGATGTAGGCATCATCCCTGCACTTGTCGTATTTTCCACGGTCATTATACTTTACAGATCGGTAACATGGCTGACCGGAAAAAATACATGGTTTGAAAAACTGATTGAAGGCAAAACCGTCTGTCTCATCAATAATGGCAGATTTTCCATAACCGAATTTGCAAAAGAGAGCCTTGCGCAGGACGAATTTTTTTCTGAATTGCGCGTCAAAAGCATTGAGCATCTCGGACAAGTGCGCAATGCCTACCTTGAACCTTCCGGCGAGGTCAGCGTTTTCTTTTTCAAGGATGAAGATGTAAAATACGGCCTGCCCTTGCTGCCGGAACTGTACAACAAAAAAAGTAAAGCCATTATGAAAGACGGCTATCATGCATGTTCATTTTGCGGCCATACGGAAGAGCATCAGGCAGGAACTGCAGTGTGCCCGGTTTGTAAAAGAGATGAATGGGTTGCAGCCATAAACAATTTACGGCTCGCCTGATTTTTTAATATCAAAATTTCTTGAAATAAAGCCCTAATTGGGTATTTTACGCTAAAATATCAAAGCATTGCTATGGAACTGATTGAATTGACAGAAGATCTTATTAAGTCTGTGGAGCAGCGTTCGCAGGGACAATCTTATCCTTATTTTGTAAAAAGCCTTAAATCCTTTGGTGTTGACAATTATGAAGTAAAGGTCAAGAACAATAAAAGAACTTACACCGCCATGAACGGGGAAAAGCTGATCGTTCCCGGCAATTTTCCTGAATTTGAATGTGCCGAAGCGTTTGTACTGGAAGATGTAAAGGCAGCGATCAGGCGCAATCAGGAAGGCGTAACGGATTATCCGACTTTTCTGAGAGAAATCGGAAATGCCGGAATCCATACTTATGTTGCAGACCTGACCGGAATGAAAGTAATTTATCAGGGGCCCAATTCTGAGTACGAATACGAGGAAATTATTCCAGAAGTTTGACCCTTTTGTGCATTTCTTCCAGATGATCGTCGTTGAAATCAAGATGCGTGACAAACCGGACCAGACTTTTGCCGAACGCGACCGCCAGAATACCTGCGTCTGCCAGTTTTCTTACATATGCAGCTTCTGAAATCGCTTCGTCCAGTTCTATAATGACGATATTGGTATCAACAGGAAGAATACTTCTGACTTCCGGTCTGGCACGGAACATCTCCCCGATCTTGCGTGCCCTGCCATGATCTTCTTTAAGCCGATCAACATGATTGTCAAGTGCGTAAATTCCTGCGGCAGCCAGAAAACCGGCCTGCCGCCAGCCGCCGCCCATCACTTTCCGGAAACGGCGCGCTTTGCTGATTACTTCCCGGGTTCCGAGCAGCAGTGAACCGACCGGGCAGCCTAGTCCTTTGGAAAGACAAATGCTGATGCTGTCGAAAACCTGCCCGTACTGTTCCGCCGACTCGCCGGTTTCCACCAAAGCATTAAAAAGCCGGGCACCATCCAGATGCAGCGGAATGTTGTTTTGCGAACAAACTTCCTGAATTACTTTTATTTCCTGAAAATCATAATAGCAGCCTCCGCCCTTGTTCATGGTGTTTTCTAGCGATACAAGCCGCGTTACCGTCGAATGAATATCATTTGCAGGACTTATGGCCCCGGCAACCTGAGCAGCAGAAATGCGGCCTCTGTCACCATCCAGCAGCTTCACGGATGATAATGCATTCAGCATGATGCCGCCGCCTTCGTAAAGATAAATGTGAGAATATTTGTCACAGATCACATCGCTTCCGGGCTGCGTGTGCACACGAATCGCAAGCTGGTTGGTCATGGTTCCGGAAGGACAGAACAAGGCATCTTCCATTCCAAAAAGCCTGGCTGCTTTTTCCTGCAGTGCATTCACCGTGGGATCGTCGCCAAGCACATCGTCGCCCACTTCTGCGGCCCACATGGCCTGCTGCATTTCCGGTGTGGGTCTTGTAATTGTATCGCTTCGTAAGTCTATTTTCATTTTCAAAGATGCCCTTTGAATCCGGGCCTGATACTTTTTTAAAAACTTCTGTAACGCAAATAACGGAATGTTCATTTTAAAGAACCTGCATATTTTGGTAAAAACGAAGACAGAAATGAAATTTCAAACCTGTATGCCTGAAAGTTTAAACTGATATATTGCGTTAAAAAAGGAAGAATGGAATTTGAAGAATTTTTAAAACAGAAAAAAATAGACGCTTCTGCCTTCAGAAACGCAGATGAAACACGCTTTTCGGAATGGAAAAGGTTATTTGCGGACATGCATCCTGAAAGTTTTACAGCGCATAAAAAATTCCTCATCAATGAAATCCGGAGAAGGTATCATCTAAAGGAGGATGTTGCGTGAATGAATTTAGTGAGATGTAATAGGTGAGATGTGGTAGGTAAGATGTGAAATGTTTTTTTAGAAGTAGTGATGATGGATATGGTTTCTGTTGATTCTTCCAGTCTGGCGGCTATTGGTTACGATTATCCGAAGCGGACTTTGCGGGTCGAATTTTTGTCGGGCAGCGTTTATGATTACAGGGAAGTGGACCCCGAAGTATTTCAGCTTTTCCTGAAAGCGCCGTCCAAAGGTTCTTTTTTTGACCGGAACATCAAGGATTGCGGTTATCCTTTTATCCGGCTTGCATAACGCTTTCTTTCAGCATAGTTTGCTATCTGCATTTGTAATTTCCAAAAGCTATAAGCTAACAGCCAACAGCTAAATAAACCTTTCCCGCAGGCCTGAGTTTTTTGTACCATATTTTCCTGAACAGAAAACCAGAAATTTCATGAAAGACAATTTTTCAAAACAGGCCGATGCATATGCAAGGTTTCGTCCCACTTATCCGGATGAAGCTTTTGACTTTATACTTTCTACTGTAAAAGCCAAAGATGCTGCCTGGGATTGCGGAACCGGAAACGGTCAGCTTGCAGCAAAACTTTCCGGACATTTTACTTCCGTTTTTGCAACGGATATCAGCGAGAAACAGCTTGGTAATGCGGTTAAAAGAGATAATATCCAGTATATTGTTGCAAGTGCCGAAGAAAACAGCTTTACCGAAAACCAGTTTGACCTTGTGACAATTGCGCAGGCCATTCACTGGTTTAACTTCGACAATTTTTATGCGAAAGTACGCTCGGTACTTAAAAATGACGGCATCATCGCAGTAATCGGTTATGCATTGCTGGAAATTGATGAAGCAACAGACAAAGTTGTCCAGAAATTATATACAGATATTCTAGGGCCATACTGGGACAAAGAGCGGGAATATATCAACAAAAGATACACAACAATCCCGTTTCCGTTTGATGAAATAAAATCAGATCAGCAATTTGCGCAGATCATGAAATGGAGTGCCGACGATTTGATGAATTATATGAATACATGGTCTGCAGTGCAGCATTACATTGAAAAAAACAATAGCAATCCCGTTGAACTGATTGCAGAAGAACTCCACAGAACATGGGGAAATGATCCTAAAAAAAATATCCGTTTTCCTACACTGCTGCGGATCGGAAAAAGCCTAAAACAGCGGCCGGGAGCCTGAGAAGACTCAGGCTTTAACCTAAACGCCTGGGAAGAAACAGGCCTGAACTCAGGCACAATAATTGATAAGGCAATTGATGTAAAATTAATTCTTCAATCGACTATAATCTCTAAAATCAATGAAAAACATCTTTTGTACGTTTGCACTCATGCTGCTCGGCAGCATATTGTACGGCCAGGCTTCTGCCCAGCCTTCCATTTCTTTACACGGATCATACGGATTCTCGGATCAGGGAGATATTTCCAATGGACTTTATGGCGGCGGAGCGCAGCTTCGCTTTTTTCTTGGCCCAAGAGTAGCTGTCGGTGCCACTGCAAAAGTATTTACCGAAGACCTGGAAATTACACCGAGTACAGCATCAGTTGAAACGTCCAGTTCCATCATTCCGATTTCCGGATTGATCGAATATTATTTTACAGACAAAGGAATCCGTCCTTATCTGGGAACAGAAGCCGGTGTTTACTTTTTGAAACTGAAAAGCGGTGACCTGAAAGCAACTGCGTCCAATTTCGGTATTGCGCCAAAAATAGGCGTTCAGATCCCGTTGGGAAAAACGTTTGGTGTATTTGCAGAAGGCGCTTATAACATAGTCTTCGGAAATGACAATACGCTGACTGTGGGAAATGCGAATAATGTTGATTTCAATAATTCTACCAAGTTCTTTACGCTGCAGGCCGGTATCATCATTGGTCTTGGAAGCTCATTCTGATTGCCGCTGATTTTCATTCCCGGGATTGTCTGGGAATGAAAATCAATTATCAATATGCTTCTCTTCTGAATCCGCCCGGATTAACCCTTCATTTCCTCCATCAGCTTTTGTAAAATACCCACGGTTTTTTCAGTCTGCTCTTTACTCGGTGTTGTGTCCCAGTTTCCGACTATGCCGTTGCTTCCGATAAATATGCCGTCTTTTCTAGAAATAAAATTGGCGCCTTGCGTGTAGAGTTTGTAATTAACTTCACTTTGCGGAATAAGGCATGAAAGCTGGCCGGAAACCGGCGTAAGTTCTTCGTCATTGAAAACAGGCTTTGCGCCAAGCCCCATGCAATTGACAACGACATTTTCCTGCAGCGCATCAATATCTTCCGGCTTTTTGATCTCCTGGATTTTCACTTTCCCGCCAAACATCATGAAATCCGTCAGCTGATGCCGCAGGTAAGTAGGAATGTTAAACATCAGATTGGAACGCCGCGTAACATGATTTGCTTTGAACGGATGCTCTTTGGAATCCAGCTTTACACGTTCCGGCAGCAATCCTTCAATCTCAAAATCTTCGCCACCGGCACCCGGCGTGTACACCGGCATTTCCCTGAAAACGCCGTATTCCTCCGCCCAGCAGGCAATTTCATTCATGCCCAGCAGAAACTGGAACCTGCGAAATGAAAACCGGGTGGCTTCTTCCCAGACAGTCCGGAATTCAGGTCTGGCCACTTTTACATCACATACACGCGACGCCGGCGACCAGGTGCCTGTTGCCAGATTACTTGTGATATTGGGCGGAACATCTTTTGTATAAATCGTGACTTCGCAGCCGCTTTCCTGCAATAGCCGCGCCGTTGCAATGCCGACCGTACCGCAGCCCAGAACCGCAATTTTCTTTTCGTTTGTAGCAAGCACATTTCTTCTTGCAATATTGCCCGTTCCCCACGACAGCGACCAGCCGCTGCCTCCGTGTCCGTAATTGTGAACAATTGTTTTGTTGCCAAGTTTTTCAACATCCAGTCTAGGACCGGAAGCACGAAACGGCCTTAAACCGACCGTTTCCTTTACAATACGATCGGTGGAAAGCCTTAGTTTGGGAATCTGGTGATAACCGCGGCTGATGTGAAAGTGTTTGTCGGGATATAATTGCTGGGATTTGGGCGCACAGGAAGCTGCAACCGCACCCATTGCAAAACTTGCAGGAACGGCTTTGGCAAAAAAATTTCTACGGTTCATCGGACTGGATTTAGAGAATAGATACAAACGAAAATTAAGCAACACAGCAAAGTATTGCAAACTTTGTATTGTATTTATGATCAACAGCCATATATTCTTTTAAATAGTAATATAAAGTCCAACTAATCATTTACATATTTCTATTACAAACCAATAATCATTGTTTTATTTCAGTTTGGTTTTTGAAACAGAAAAAGGTTCGTCAGCCGGTTGGGTACCCCGGGTTTTGCTGGGTTCCGTACCCATTTGCAAAACCAATTTTCCGCCGTTTACAACTTCATCATGTGTGAGGAAATTTTTTGTAAACACCTTGCCGTTCAAAGTAGCCGACTGAATATAATACGCTGACTCAGAAACGCCTTTTGCTTCAATAACAAACTTTTTACCATTACCCGAATGGATTGTTACTTCTTCAAAAACCGGACTTCCGAGCACATATTCCGGCGTACCGGGAGCAACGGGATAAAACCCGATCATACTGAACGCCAGCCAGGCCGACATTTGTCCGCCGTCTTCATTTCCGCTCAGCCCGCCGTTTCCGGTGTCATATTCCTCACGAATGATTTTTCTTGTCAGTTTCTGCGTTTTCCACGGCTGTCCGGCATATGCATACAAATACGAAATCTGATGGTTCGGCTCGTTTCCGTGCCAGTAATGACCTTGTTCAAAAAGCGTGTCCAGCTTGCTGGTAAATGCATTTCTGCTGCCTGCGGCGGACTGAAGCCCGGCAATGTCCTGCGGTACAAACCATGTATACTGAGCCGGCGAACCTTCGGTAATAAAGCTGGAACGCTTCACAAACGGATCGAAATCAGCAATCCATTTTCCATTTGCATAGCGCCCGCGCGCATAGCCCGTTCCCGGATCAATGACGTTTTTGTAATTCAAAGCCCTTTTTTTCAGCTTTGCGGCATCGTCTGTGAACCCCAAACCGGACGCCAGCACCGACAGGCAGAAATCATCATAAGCATACTCCAAAGTTCGGGAAACCTGTTCGCGTTTATGATAAGCCTGCCATACGCTGTCTTCCAGAGGAATATAGCCGTATCGGAGATAAGATTCCAGTGCTCTCCTGCCCTTTCCCGCTTCATAGCTTTTCGGATCGGCATTGACTTCAAATGCATTTTTTCTCAGAAAATCGTAAGCCGTTTTTACATCAAAATTCCGTACGTTCTTGATGTAAGCATCTGCCATAACCGACATGGCATGATCGCCGATCATGGCAGCGGTGTAATGGTTCCAGCAGGGAAAAATCGGCATCCAGCCGCCTTGCTCCGCTTTTTTGACAAGTGACTGCAACATATCCCCGGTTTTTTTCGGTTCCAGAAGAATATTTAAAGGCATAGCTGCCCGGAATGTATCCCATAAGCTGAAATCGCAGTAATAATCAAATCCTTCCGCATGCTGAACAGGCGTTCCGCCGGCAAAAGAAGGGTACTTCCCATCCACATCTGAAAAAAGCCTCGGCGACAGCTTTGTGCGGTACAAGGCGCTGTAAAACAGAATTTTGTCTTTTTCACTTCCTTTTACCTTCACTTTTCCCAAAGCCTCGTTCCATGCTTTTTCAGCAGACTTCCTTACCGTTTCAAAATCCTGATTTCCTGTTTCTTTTTCCAGATTCAGCCTTGCACCTTCCAGGCTTGTAAAGGAAGTGCCGATTTTTACCGAAACGACTTGCTTGCCAGAACCAAAACCAAGGTACGCTCCGGATTTAACCTTGTTCCCGTTTCCGGTCACGGACCTTCCCGCAGGTGAAACCGTATCGCCGCGCCAGACGCCAAACTGCTTGATCGGGCGGTCAAATTTCAGTACAAAATAGCCGCTGATACCGGCCGGCTGGCCTGCTCCCTGATAAATCCGGTGCACCGGATTGTAGCCGACAATTTCTCCTTTTTCCTTGAAAACTTCGATAAAAGCTTCCCCTTCATCGCTGTTTGGTTCAATAACGATAAATGATTCTTCACCGCTTTCGAAGCTGAACCGCATCATTGCCGCGCGCGCTGTTGCCGTCACTTCGGCATTGATCTGATATTTTTCCAGCCATGTTCCGTAATATGCCGGCGACGTTTTTTCTTTTTCATGCATGAAAGCAGAGGCCCGCTGATCCGCATCTGTAATCAGTTCGCCGGATAACGGCATGACCGTAAACGAGCCGTAATCCTGCACGCAGGAACCGTTGAGCCAGTGCGTACCGCGAAATCCCTGAAAGGTGGTGTCGTTATAATAATAGGGCGCAATGCATTTTGTTTCGGAAGCTCTTGTTTGCGGCGTCCAGTGCGTCATGCCGTTTGGAACGCCTGCGACAGGAATGGTTTGTCCTTTCAGTTCACTGCCTGCTTCGCTGTGCATGCGTGCGCTTTCGGTTGTGGACGGCGCCGTTCCGATTCTGGTTTCTACATATTCAATCAAGGGCTTTTCCTGCGCAGCAACATTCCTAATGCCAAACAGCATGCACATTAGAAAAAGGACGGGCAGAAAAGAAAACCGGAAATGCATGGTCATTTTTGTTCGTTTTAAAAGGGCAAAAGATCCCGAAAATATATTATGTTACGCTTCGCTTTCCGAAGTGCGCAATGTTTAAAGGTGATTAAAATCAACTTTTACCTTATGAAATTAAATATCATTGAAACCGGCTATTTCAAACTGGACGGCGGCGCCATGTTTGGCGTCGTACCCAAAACGTTATGGAACAGGCACAATCCGGCCGATGAAAATAATCGCTGCACATGGGCAATGCGCTGTCTGCTCGTGGAAGACAAAGGAAAACTCATTCTGATCGATACAGGACTTGGCGACAAGCAGGATCCGAAATTTTTCAGTCATTATGACCTGCACGGCGATGCAACGCTGTTTTCTTCCGTTTCAAAATGCGGTTACCGGCCCGAGGATATTACCGATGTCATTTTAACGCATCTGCATTTTGACCATGCCGGAGGCGCAGTCATTTATAATCCGGACCGTACAAAGCTGCTGCCAACTTTTCCCAATGCTGTTTACTGGTCCAATGAATCGCACTGGAACTGGGCCGTACATCCGAACCCGAGAGAGAAAGCTTCCTTTTTCAAGGAAAACATCATTCCATTGCAGGAATCAGGAAATCTCAGGTTTATTGAAAAAGGAATTTCGCCGTTTGCATCCATTGATTTTATCCATGTGGACGGGCATACCGAGCAAATGATGCTGCCGGTGATCAGCTATAACAATCAGAAAATCATTTACGCTGCCGATCTGATTCCGTCCTCCTTTCACATTGCTTTGCCGTGGGTTATGGGCTACGACGTGCGGCCGCTTCTGACGATGCAGGAAAAAGAGCAGGTTTTAAAAACGGCCGTTCAGGAAAATCATATACTGTTATTCGAACATGATCCGTTTTACGAAGCAGCGGTTCTGGAACAATCCGAAAAAGGCATTGTCATCCGTGAGCGCGGTGCATTAAGTGATTTTATTTAAATGAATGTATGAAAACCGGACTGGTTTTATCGGGCGGCGGGGCACGTGGAATTGCACACATCGGCGTTATTAAGGCACTTTTGCAAAATGGCATCCGGCCGGATATCATCAGCGGCACGAGTTCCGGAGCCTTTGTCGGGGCCATGCTGGCTTATGGCCATTCGCCGGATGACATTCTGGAAGCTGTTATCCGGACAAGTTTTTATCCTTATCTACGATTTGGCTTTGGCGCAAAAGGCTTGTTACGGATGAGCCGCATGGAAGCAATTTTATGCAAATACATTCCGGAAAACAGTTTTGAATCGCTGAAAATACCGCTGATTGTAACCGCAACGGACATTGTTTCAGGCGAAGAAGTTCATTTCAGAAAAGGCGTGCTGGCTACGCCTGTGCTGGCTTCCTGTTCCATTCCAGGATTGTTCAGTCCCGTGCTCTTTCAAGGACATTCGCTGGTGGATGGCGGCGTGCTCAATAATCTGCCCGTTGAACCGGTTCTGAATGAAGCCGAATTCATTATCGGTATGCACTGCAATCCGTTTGCATTGGACAAACCGCTGAAAACGACGTCTGAAATCGTGTACAGAAGCATGATCCTTGCAATGCACAGCAAAACAAAAGAACGTTTCAAAAAATGCAATCTTCTGATCGAACCGCCGGAACTCAGCCGTTACAGCATTTTCGATTTCCGGAAAGCACGCCAGTTATTTGATGTTGGTTACCGGTATACCATGGCATTATTACAGGAAGGCGCGGCTGAAAAAATGTACTCAGACGGATTATCAAAGTAACTTCATTACGGGACTTCCTGTGCAGTTCTGGCCATCAGCTCGTCAGCGGATTGATCCGTTTTGTTTCCCAAAGTCTGCAACACCCAGTTTCCGACCTGAAACCCTTGCTTCTGCCCGTTGGTAACAGCGTCCATAAAGTGAATGCCGCCATAAAACCGCGACATGCCCGATTCCTGCGCTGCTGCCAGAAAAGATCTGAACTTACGCGGTTTCAGGCCATAAGGTTCTTCTACTGTGTCAGTATATGCGAAGTTATCTCCAAAATAATGCGTGAGGATCAATGCTGCCGCAGAGGAAATTACAGAATGTCCGCTGAGGTATTCCGGAAAGGGCGGTGTCTGTAAAAATGGCTGCCACGACGGATCTATGTATTTGCGGATAGCAGTTTCGGGGCGGATGCGGTTGCTCCGGTATTTTTCGTCCCAGCAGGCCATGAACCCGTCCATCAAACCGATAGCTACCGAAGTTGTCACCAGCATTGTTCTGGAAAAATCCGATTTTGCCTGTCTGCATGCAATGGACGTAATTCCCATCCAGTGCGCGCCGGGCGATATCTTTTTCATTCCGACGAGCAAGTGACCTTTGTTTTCAAGTGCGAACGGATTGCAGTCCCAGAATGCGGCCATAACGCGATGTTCAGGTTCTTTCTGATCATCATAGTTCATTTTCATCAGCCTGAAAAATTCCGAATTTTTGTTTTCAGAAAATGCTGCCGGCGGGGCCGGACGGAACTGGGATGACGAATCCAGCGTAAATGCGCGTATCGTTTTAAAGTAAGGTTCTACCGGAGGAAAATACCCCGGTGGTGTCGGGTACCAGCTTCCGGTCGCTTTTTCAGGCTCGTAACGCGGGAAATTACTGATCTGATTATAGCGGTCGGCTTTGGCATATTTGAGAATCTGCTTGCTTATAGCTGCTGCATATTCCTGCGATCCGGCAATTACTTCATCGCTGAATCCCGCATGACGGCACGAATCGATCAGCTGATCCTGGTATTTTTGGTGAAGCATGCCCGAAGGCTGCATTTTTTTTGCAGTTTCAATCATGGCCAAAGCCGCTGCAAGCTGATAGGAATAAGCTTCAACTGCCGGTTTCTGCATTTCCGGATATTCATTCAGTACGCCATGCATGCTTTTGTAAGCCGTGTCATTCTGCGCCACAACTTCATAGCCGGCCAGGCATGCATATGCAAAGAAACGTGCGCCAAGCGGCGGATTCGTAACATCGTGCACCATTACGTCAGTCATGCGTGAGGTAATCTGCCCGATTGCCTGCGGACTGACATAATCCGGTTTTTCATTTTTTTTACAACTGCCAAGCAGCAATACAGCCGCTATCACAAAAGCAGCTTTACTGAACTTTATCAATTTTATATGCTTTTATTTCCTGCTGATTAATCCCGAACAACAATTTATTCCCGACTGGAAGTACGCTTCTGACATCGCCTTTCAGGCCCAGCCCGGATTTGTTCTGATCAATATACGTGAACTGTCCGCGGCCGTTCCCTTTTAGCAAAACGCCGTAATTGGCATCGTATTTGCCGAACCTTAATCTTGCCCGGCTTACATTGCCGCATAACAGCAAATCCTTTTTACCATCGCGATCGTAATCCAGCGGCGTAATGGTGTAAACCGGTGAAATCTGGGCCTGCAGAGGAAGGTTTTTTTCAGCAAACTTGCCGTTCGGGCTTCTTTCAAAGTAGGCCGTTTTCAGATAATTCGACTTCAATTCTTTTGCACCTTCCAGTTCCTCGGGTGTAAATATTTCCTTTACCGTAGCATCCGCATAGCTTTTGTAATCCTGAAAACGCGTACGCATGATGCTCATCTGATCCAGCAGTTCGTCTCTGGTAACGTACGGATAACTTTTCCCCTGAATATAAAAACTCATGATCGGATCAATCGCGCCGTTATCGTCAAAATCCTTGTAAATCATTTCAACAGGTTCGGAATCACTCGCCTTACATTGCGTATTCAGTCCCATATTCCCGAGAACCAGATCGGTTTTGCCGTCGCCGTTCATATCCTCGGCCAGAATTTTATTCCACCATCCACTATATGATTTATCGAAATAGTCAGTCGTTTTATTTTGCAGCTTTCCGTTTGTATTGATAAAAACCGTAACCGGCATCCACTCTCCGACTACGACCAAGTCCTGCTTTTTATCCCCGTTCAGATCCATCCACGCTGCATCCGTCACAAGCCCGATCCTTTCCATTTCCGCAGCCAGCGATGCAGTCTGATCCGAAAACCTTCCTTTTCCGTCATTGATCAATACATAACTTCTTGGCGTCTCCGGGTAACGGCCGGGAATAACGCGCCCTCCTACAAAAAGATCCGGTTTTCCGTCGCCGTTTACATCGGCAGAACGTACGCAGCTTGTACTGGTGAGCATCTTCGGCAATGCAGCAACGTCTTTCGTAAAATTTCCCTTTCCGTCATTGATATACAAACGGCTTTGCAGCAACGGATCTTCGGGCATAAAACTGGCGTAACCGCCGCTGCACACAAACAAATCCTGAAATCCGTCGCCGTTTACATCCAGAAACAAGGCGTCGGTATCTTCACTTTGCTTGTCTGCTTCCAGCGCCGGTACCGGTTTATTGGTAAAAGAACCGTTTTTCTGCTGTAAATATAGTTTTCCGGCTTCGCCCGATCCGCCGCCTGCAAATACATCTTCCAGCCCGTCACCGTTCACGTCGCCTTTAACCAGACAAGGCCCTGAAAACGAAATGGGATTGATCAGTAAGGGCTGGCGCTTGAAATCATTTGTTCTGATACCCGGATTTTTATACGCAACCGGCGACTGAACTGGCGTAAATACGGGCTCAGAGGTATTAGTTATGCTTTTCACAGATTTTGCTTCACTTTCAGAAAGTGTGAGCAGCTGATTTGTTTTCGGAGCAGTGATTTTTTGCTGTTTGCCGCTCAGCCAGACGATTGTCAAAGAATCAATTGCGCTTTCCTTTCCCAAACCAAAATGCAAGATTGGCGAAACGCTGGACTGATAACCGCGTGTCGGCATTTGTTCGAGATATTGCTTCTTTCCTTTTTGGTAAATCGTGATTTTTGCCCCGAGGCCTAGTGTGTTGTTTCCTGCTCCGTTCAGTTTTATTTTCAGGAAATTGTTTTTGAGCAATTTATCGCCGTCATTCTGATAAATGAATGCAGGTTTGTTGATATTATTGACAATCAGATCCAGATCACCGTCATTGTCCAGATCGGAATAAGCTGCGCCACCGCTGCTCGAAATGTCGCCCGTTCCCCATTTATCGGCAACATTCGTAAAAGTGAGGTTTTTATTATTCCGGAAAAGATAGTTTTTCATATTGGAAGAAGGCATCTGATATACAAGGTTCAGCACGTCTTCTCTTTTTACCTGGCCTTCGATCCTTTTTAAATGATCACCCATGAATTTGACAAAATCCATATTGGTGAAATCACGCAGGTTTCCGTTGGTTATATACAGATCTTTCCAGCCGTCATTGTCATAATCTGCAAAAAGCGCCGCCCAGCTCCAGTCCGTATTTGAAACGCCGGATAACTGCCCGACTTCGGAAAACAAGGGCGTTTTCGTGTTTTTACCTAAACCTTCATTCAGCTGCAGCATATTGCGCATGTACTGATGATGAAAGCCGACTTTAACATTGAAGTCAAAAAGTTCGTAATTATCCAGCCCGGAAAGCAGTTTCTGCCTGCGGTTATCTTCCGGCAGCATGTCCAGCGTAAAAATATCCGGCAGCCCGTCGTTGTTAAAATCGGCAATGTCGTTTCCCATGGAAGAATGCGAGGTATGGCCGATACCCGCTCCAATGACATCGGTAAACGTTCCGTTGCCGTTGTTGATGTATAGAAAATCCGGAACGGAGTAATCATTTGAAATATACATATCCTGCCAGCCATCCTGATTTACATCGGCAATCCCGATCCCGAGGCCGTAGGTCAAAGGTGAACTGTGGATGCCTGCTTTCTTGGTAATATCCGTAAAGTATGGCTCGTTTTTCCCTTTCTGGTCATTGCGGAACAACCTGACGCCGGTTACGGGATCATCTTTTTTTAGCAGATCGGCCGTACTCGCCTCGTCCAGAATCGGCAGTGATTTCGGATTGTGATTCAGCAGAAACATATCCAGATCACCGTCTTTGTCAAAATCAAAAAAAGCCGCCTGCGTACTGTTGCTTGGGTTGCCAAGACCGTATTTTTCAGCGGATTCTTCAAACTGCGGAATGCCCGCAGCGTTATTGCCCTTATTGATAAAAAGCTGATCTTTCAGGCTTTCGGGCGAAACATTTCCGGAGTAACACACATAAATATCCAGCTTTCCGTCACCATTCACATCCGCCATGGTTACGCCCGTTTTCCAAGGCCTTTCCCTTCCTCCGACAGCCGCAGCCATGGTTATATCCTCAAAAATCATCTTTCCTTTGTTCAGATAAAGTTTGTTGGAAACCATATTTCCGGTAAAGTAAATATCATCCAGCCCGTCGCCGTTGAGATCGCCGACAGCCACGCCGCCGCCGTTATAGAAGTATTCATACATCAACACGTTGGTATTAAGGCCTTCTGTCAGTGTATTTGCAAAATCAACCTTTGTTTTCTCGGGCGGCAAAAGGGTAAAAAGGCGCGGACCGCCATCAGCTTCTTTTGGTTCATCTTTACGCGAAGACTTGTCGCAGCTTGTAAAAATCGAAATGCTTGTCAGTAGAATTATTCCTGCTTTCAGAAATTGCATTCGCTTCATATCAGAAAAACGAAGGGTTGAATAGAAAAAAGAAACTATGCCTTCCCTCAAGAAGGCATAGTTTCAGGTAAAATTAGTCAATAAAAGATAACTATTTATCGTAACCGGGATTTTGCACGAGCTGTGCATTTCGGTTGATCTCGTCACGGCTGAACGGACGGAAGTACATCTTGTCGATCCAGGTCCGGTTCTCATGTGCTTTCTCCTCTACCGGCGTGTAGGTATAGTCATAAACGGTCGGATCGTAGCGGTAAGGCTCCTTCATCGACTTGCCCGGCTTGAACTTGCCCAGTACGGTGATGTAGGTCAACGGCCTTCCAAGTGTTTCCTTGGCGATCATCCAGCGGCGTGCATCATGGTAACGCTGCTCTTCATAGGCCATCT
>NZ_VBSN01000072.1 GCF_006149045.1 Dyadobacter flavalbus | reverse complement strand
GGTTCTTCCCCACTTTTGGTGGTTAAGCAGGAGCAAGTACCAATCTTTTTCTGAGCAATTCAAAGCTTGCTCTTCCATACATCTGCCTTTTTATAGTCTTTAGTTTATTAACATTGCCTTCCACAGGCCCATTGCTCCATGGTAGTGATAAGGCACTTTCAGTTGCAGCATAATCAGTCAGTAGCCCTTCGGCAAATCTGAACATCTCTTTGATGCCGGAACTTTTTGCTTTGTCGATCCAATCTTTTAGCTTGCTTCCATTCTTGTTTGTCATAATCTGTCTATAAGCCCTGATCAGAGACAATGTTATAGTAAGCTCTGTTGACTTTTCACATACCTTTTGCAGCAATTCCCGCTGTCGATCTGTTAGTTTTTCCTCTGCTGTCAGAAAGATCATCGCCACCTTTGAAGGTTTAAAGCTCATTCTACCTGAATTAGGTAATTGTTGACGGCTGACCTTTTTACCCAAACGAATGCCATAATATATCAGAGCATCTGATAATGTGCTGTAAGCTCCATTGTAACCCCTTTCCTTCAATTCGGTCCACAATGTTTTCAGATAAAGATCCTTATTCTCCTGCATGCGCTGCCGGATGTAGGGAAAGTACTGTTCTACCATACCTTGATCATTATATATTTTTCGGGGTAAGATTTGCATCGCCATATACTTCTTTACCGTTTGTCTGTGCATGCCAAGTAACTTTGCCATTCTTTTTATGGAAAGGCCATCGTTCTGCAGCTTTTTCAAATAATCAAAACGTTGCTTCCTGATACCATCAGAAACTGGGGATGTGTCAGGATCTGACGTATTTAGGGGTTCTGTATAAAGGATTTCTTCGGTTTTTGTTATCTTGTTCATCCTGGCATACTCGCGGGTTATTATTTTATTGGCCGCTTCACCCAGGTTTTTCAATAAGTGCCAGCGGTCAGTTACTTGTAATGCCTGTGGTGCTCCGCTGGTAGCCCCTTTTATGTAGTTCCCGTATCTGTCCCGGGTGATTATTCCAATTCCTGGATGCACTTTTAACCACCTTTCAATGCTGCATGCTTCCCGATCATTGAGAATATCAATGATTCTTCTGTTTTCCAGATTGACCAGGATGCTGCCATACCTGCCCCTTTTTTTATATGCCCAGTCATCTATGCCCAATGCATATGGTGTTTCAGCTTCAGGAAGGTGCTCATTGTTTACGATCCTGAGTAGACTGGTGTCACTTATCTGTATGTTCATCAGTTTTGCGATTCTTTCGGCCAGCTTTCCACCGGTTTGCAGTGCCAGGTTAAGACATACATGATGCAACCGGGTGGTGCTTCGTCTATAAGGAAGAAAATGATTACAAAAGCGTTCAGTAAATATCTTTACCGGGCATTCATCCTGTAAACAATAAAATTTTCTTGCTTTAAGCAGTAAGGTGCACGGGTTTCCAAAGGCGGGCACATCCCTGAATTTTCTGGTATAATAACTATGTACCCGCTTAGATGGATTGCTACAGCCGGGACATAAGCAATTGTGCTGATTACTCTGCACGTAAATGCAGACTTGATTGCATTCTCTGGTAAGGGCTGTTACCTTAAATGTTTCAGCGGAAGAAGGAAAAATCAGACAAGTGGCATCCATGATAAGTCTGAACGCCTAAATGGTAATTTACAATGCACATACATACCACCAAAATTGGGGAAGAACC
>NZ_VBSN01000073.1 GCF_006149045.1 Dyadobacter flavalbus | reverse complement strand
GCTTCAATAGCCACTCTCGCCTTAAATGATGAATCAAATTTTCTACGCATCTTTTTCATTATTTTATCCTTGTTTAAGTTACTAAGTTTTAACTAAACAAGTGGTCTGAATTTGTAGAGGTATTATAAGGATCGTAAGCGCAGGAGAATTTTATATAGTCTCTACCAGGATTATTTCGACCAGGGCTTGTCATCGGTCTTCATCGCAAATCTGGTGAACGATGACTTGCAAAGCCCAGAATTGGTGTCGCCAGAAGACATTAAATATTGCAGGTTCTATTTCAATGGTAAAGTTAAAGTCCCCAAACGGCTCCCACCTGCACGGGCATCGCCTAGCGAGTCGTGCGAAAAGTCGGTTGCTTCCAATTCGCCTATCCAATGGTCAGATCCGGATGAGTTGGATGCTATTCAAAATCAAATTGTCAAATCTAAATTTTCTAAAGCATGAATCGTATCATTGAATTTACCCTCCAATCAAAGGGCGGGGTAGGTAAGAGCCTTCACACGTATTGCCGGGCTTTATCTGTTCCGGAAGAGCATTCACTTTTCGTAGATGTAGATAGCTCCACGCAGACTTCAACAAGGCAACTAAAATTTCTCGGCCCGGAAAGGCTAGAAACCATTTCACTCCTAGATGCACGTGATGTACTCGTGCGTGACAAGTTCCTGGGCTATATGGAAAGTCTCGCAGAAAGCAACTTTGAACGGATTTACATGGACTTCGGAGCGCCGGAATCTGAACAAATTCCAGCTCTCATACAGCGTGACATCCCTTTCAAAGAATTCTGCGATGAGTTGGGCTTTACGGTTGCATTTAACATCATAATTGGCGGTGGGGGAGCCTACAAAGCATCCGTGGATTACCTCCAAAAGCTTGTATCTGTCGTGGACAGTAAGTTTGAAACGGTTGTTTGGGAAAACGTCACCAGCTTTAATCAATTTCCCGCGCTCTCCAAGGAACTAGCTGCGAACTGCAAACGGATGGGATTGCGATACCGCCGGTTCGGAGATTTCGAGCCTTCGACTTTGCTAGGCGGTCAGGTATTAGACGGCATCAGAAAAGGCTTTGCGCTTACTGAATATACACCAGGCGCACGCATTAGGTTGAAGAAGGAACTTAACGAGAACTTCGGTCATGAGTAGCAATATCAAAGAGTTCGTAACGAAAATCAAGGGACAATTTTCTGCAAAGTATGGAATTGAGATGGATGATTGGTCCGCGATGGTAATGGCCGAAATAAGTGAGCGCTTTATGGTGCTCAATCACTCGGTGAAGAAGTCAGCTGATAAAATTGAGGAAGCAGCACGCAGCGTGAAGGGCAAAACTTATCAAGTCAGTTTCAACTCGTCGCAGGAGGCTTTTAAGCTAGGCCTAGGTTTGACGGCTCCTCTAGCAGGCATGGGTAGCCTGATCGCCGTGCTATTGTTCTGGTACAAGACAAGCACGGAGGAATATCAAACCATCAAGCACATCGCTCAATCTTATGAGAATGTGCGAGACTACCGAATTCTAATGCAAGAGGGTGAGGTTGTGAAACGTGAGGGGCAATATTGCCTTACACTTACATTGGCAAACAAGAATGCCGGCGACATTCTGATTGGCAAGGAATATGTATTTGAAGGTAAAACTAAGCGCATACTAATCCCGCTGGGCAGGCACTAATCGATATGGAGAAAAAGAAGTTTAGAAAAAAAGGAGGCCGTCCGCGATTGCCCGAGTATGAAAAGCGTATAAATGTGACGGTTATGCTTACTCCTACGGAAATAAAGCAGCTGCGAAGCGAATGTCAGGATTATGTAGATGTTTTTGGTGTGTTTTTGCGAGAGAAGTTGCTTGCTACGAAGACGGTGCGCTTATTGATGGCAGTCGATCCGGCAGTAAGATCCGAAATGACAAATCTGTTAAAGTTTAGCGGGGCATTGACAATGATAGCAAAGCGGCTTGAATACAATGCTTTGCTCAGCCAGGATTTCATTGATATGTCGGCCAACTTGAAGAAAATAGTCCGTCATGCCCGTTATAATATTAACGAGGTGGTGGTAAGTGAAGCAGTCGTTCCAAAGGTAACACGCTCTCTATCAAAGTTGATGCACGCAATTTCCTCTCATCAAGCAACAACGGTAACTTTGAAGGATGTCTCTCGTTGGCATGTGTACCTTTCCGAAATTGTGGCTGAACTGGAAGTGTTTTGTGCAAGTCAAGGCCTGGACATTGACTAATTGAAATGACGGGTAGTTGAAATAGGCCTCTTTATCCCACTTTGTTCTTCTATTAAAAGTGTTATTTGTGAATTACAGAATTGTACTAATTTTGTAATTCACAAATAACACTATGGAAGCGCTTTTTAGAAAATTCTTGCCTAAGCTACAACGCACATCAACCAAGTTCGTCCGTGATTTCATTCATCAGATCGACTGGGAGCGGAATAGATTGATTGGAATTAAAGGTGCTCGTGGTGCTGGGAAGACCACACTCGTACTGCAATATTTAAAGCAAACAGCGCTACCAACCGGCCAATCTTTATATGTCAGCCTGGACGACCTCTATTTTAGTGCGTATCGTCTTTATGACCTAGGTGAGGCCTTTGTTCGGACTGGTGGACAGCTCCTGGTTGTGGACGAGGTTCACCGTTATGCCAACTGGTCACAGGAGATCAAAAATCTTTACGACGACTTTCCTGAGTTACGAATCGTATTTACCGGTTCATCCATCATGCACTTGGAACGCAGCAAGGGCGATTTGAGTCGCCGGGCTGTAATGTATCATTTACACGGGCTTTCGTTCCGTGAATTTTTACAAATCCAACAGATTGCTTCGTGGCCTGCAGTGTCTTTACCAGATCTTTTGAACGATCACACGCAAGTAGCGCTAGATCTTACGCAGACAATCAAACCACTGGCGCACTGGAACGATTATCTGAAATATGGCTACTATCCTTACTTTTTGGAGAACAAAGACGTCTACGCGCAAAAACTGACTGAGACAATTCAGCTTAGTTTGGAGCTCGATTTACCAGCCGTTTACGGGATAAGTTATGCTTCTGTTGACAAGCTGAAACAATTGCTTGTCGTGCTTGCCGAGAGCGTTCCTATGAAACCAAACATCAGCAAGCTAAGTGAAACGCTGAATACTAGCCGGGCACTTGTAGTAGAGTACATGCATTATCTGGAAGAGCTAGGCGTACTGATGTTGTTACACAGGGACAGCTTTGGCATTACCAGATTGCAGAAACCTGAGAAGGTGTATCTAAGTCATCCGAACCTTCAATACGCATTACACCAGAGTCGCCCGGATATTGGAACATTGCGTGAAAGCTTTTTCCTGAGCCAGGTTCAGCCGCTGCATAAAGTTGAGTACACGGAGAAGGGAGACTTCAAATTGGATAGGAAGGTGACGGTTGAAGTGGGAGGGGCTAACAAAACCAGGCAACAACTCGCAGGTGTAGAGAATGCTTACGTAGCTGCTGATGGGCTTGAAGTGGGGTATGGTGATAAGATTCCGCTCTGGATGTTTGGGATGTTATATTGATTTTCCTGTTCTCTTCCTGTTTGGCATTGATATCGAACCACCGAGTTAAAATCGGTAGTTCGATCCTAATGCGCTTTATTGACGAATGTGCCTCGAAAAATTCAAGCCAATTCTATCCAACTCGACCAGATTCTAACTTTTTCAACCAAATTCAACCGTTTTCTATCTGATTCAAATTTTCGGCGTATTTTCTCAGTAGCAAGCTATGTTTTTCCATGGTCGAAATACTGCTTCGCATCTTTGACCATGGAAAAACGGCTTGCCCTTTAGGAGTCTATTCGCCGGAGGCTCATTGTTCCAGTAACTTAGAACCGTCATAGTCAGTTCGTCTCTGCACCTAATAATCGTCAAACTAACGAGCCTTGCTGCATATAGTTATCATATTCATGTTTTTGGTAACAATTGATCACCAGAATGGAGCTGGTCTGTGTGTGTTTTTTGCTAGCTTTGCGAATATTAGTCCTTCTGTTTGGTTGGATTTGAGTGCTGACGTCTTACAAAGACACAGTTTGTAGAGATTATGTATGTGACTGATATAAGCCAATTAGTATTTTTATCGATCTTAACACTTAATCCTCCTGAATTTACAGAAAATCGCAACGATGATAAAGCTACAATTAAGTTTCGCAATCGTAATTTGTGGTTTACTGTGAAAGGCATTATAATGTGATAATTCTAAAAGTCATTGTAGTATATAAAACCAAGTAATGTTAGCAGATATCTTAAAAGACTCAAACTATAAGTTGTCCCAATTTAGTGAGCTTCAAATACAGACACTCGAGAATGGTGTTATTTTACGTGCATCTCGGGATAAACTTGTTCCCTATGCCACTTGTGCCGTTAGAAAGCGTGAGGTAAAGCTTACACCGGAAGAGATAGTTAGGCAGTTATACGTCTTTGTATTGCGTGATGTCCATGGTTATCCAGTTGAACGGATGCAATTGGAATATCCTGTAAATTTTGGGCGGGAGATAAAAAGAGCAGACATTGTAGTTTTCGATAGAGATGAAACTGTTGCTCCTTATATGATCGTGGAGCTTAAAAAGCCCAAGTTGAAGGATGGAAAAGATCAACTAAAATCTTATTGCAATGCTACAGGAGCACCAATTGGAATCTGGTCAAATGGTGAGTCTATTTCGTTCTATCATCGCAAAGACCCAAATTATTTTGAAGATATTCCTGAGATCCCTCACGCAGGCCAAAAGCTCTCCGATATTCTGCAGGAACGATGGACCATAAGTGACTTAGTTGCAAAAGATAAATTGGTGACTGAACGAAAATCGTTGAAGGATCTAATTCTCGAGATGGAAGACGAGGTTTTGGCTAACGCTGGTGTGGATGTGTTTGAAGAACTGTTTAAACTAATCTTTACCAAGTTGTACGATGAAATGCAAAGTGGCCGAAATCGTGTAAGGCATTTAGAATTTCGAAACTACGGAGACACTGAAAGTGAGCTTAAATCTAAGATCCAGAGACTTTTTGAAAGAGCTAAAGATCTATGGCCAGGCGTATTTTTAGATGATGACAAAATAATGTTAACTGCGTCACATCTCTCAGTATGTGTTTCGAGTCTCCAAGACGTAAAACTATTCAATTCAAATTTGGAAGTTGTCGATGAAGCATTTGAATATTTGATTAATAAGAGTAGCAAGGGGGAGAAGGGACAATATTTTACGCCTAGGTATGTCATAGATATGTGTGTGAAGATGCTTAGTCCCAACTCATCGGAAACAATAATAGACACAGCAGCTGGTAGTTGCGGCTTCCCTGTTCACACAATTTTTCACGTTTGGGAACAAATCTTGAAAAGTAAGGGATTTGATCGCGGGCATTTATTTTCGCTTGAAGAAAAACCACAGGAATGTTTTGACTATGTTAATGATAAGGTTTTTGCAATTGATTTTGATGAAAAGGCAGTCCGAGTAGCAAGAACGCTTAACTTGATAGCAGGTGATGGACAGACTAACGTTCTTCATCTTAACACTCTGGACTATGAGCGATGGGAGGAGAGAACATCGGATGAAGATTGGATAGATACCTATAATGAGGGTTGGAAAAAACTTAAAAAGTTGCGGGTTGATCGCAACAGCAATCGAGATTTTAGTTTTGATGTCCTAATGGCAAATCCTCCGTTTGCGGGAGATATAAAAGAAGGACGAATCCTTTCAAAATATGAGCTAGGAAAGAACCCGCGGGGCGCTCTGCAGACTTCTGTCGGTCGCGATATACTTTTTATAGAGCGAAACTTAGATTTTCTCAAGCCCGGCGGGAGGATGGCAATTATTTTACCACAAGGAAGGCTTAATAATAGTAGCGACTTGCAAATCAGGAATTTCGTGTCTGACCATGGGCGAATTTTGGCGGTTGTAGGTTTACACTCAAACGTCTTTAAGCCGCATACCGGAACGAAGACATCGGTGCTATTCATACAAAAATGGGATCCGATACTATGTCCAAAAGTGGATGACTATCCAATCTTTTTTGCTACGATGCAGGAACCTAGTAAGGATAGCGGCGGAAAGAAGATTTATGTCAAAAGGCGAGATTACCCTGAGGTTAGGACAAATCATGTTGTTTCGGAAGGGATTGCTTCTGAGCAATTAGACCATTATAACACCGAGCCTGTTGATTTGGATGAATATTTGTTAGATAAACATGGCCATTTAATTGTAAAGCATGACTTATTCAATCACGACGGATTAACTCAGGACGGGATAGCTGAGGCGTTTCACGAATTTGCAAAGCGCGAGAAATTAAGTTTTTTTTGAACCGCCCCTTCGATGAAGCAAAGTTTGAGGCTTTATTGAAGGGGCTAGATCGTGTCTCAATTGTATCCCTTTCGGATTTGGAGACTAAGAAAAGACGAATTGATTCTGAATTTTATCATCCATCGTTTCTCCGACTACAAAATAAGATCGACAATTTATCTCCGACCCGAGTTGTTGATTTGGGTGTTCAACTGGACTGTAGTGCTTTCTATCCATCTATTACAGGTGACTATAACTTCGAGAAGAGCGGTGTGCCTTTTCTTCGAGTTAATGAAATTCAAGATGGGCTAGTTACGCTAACAGATAAGACAGCATTTCTACCAGAGAAGGTGTTGGAGGACAATAAGACAACAATCGCTTCGGCAAAGCCCTTTGACATTGTTATAGCAAAAGGAGGGAACACGCTTGCTAAACTCGGGTTGATCACTGAGGAATATCCTACGTTCGCGTTGAGTAGAGATCTGTTACTACTTCAAACGTCTCAAATGCGAAATTGTAATAAGTATTTTCTTTGGGTCTTTCTGCACTCCCGCTATGGTCAGTCTCTACTTTGGAGAACTGCTAGCCAAACGGGGCAACCCCATTTGACGCTTGCGGCTATTGGCGACATCGGTCTGCCAAGATTTTCAGGGGAATTTGAGGGAGTTTTCGAGGCTATATATCAAAAATCTCAGCGATGTGTTGCAAGATCTAAGCAACTTTTCGCTGAATCCGGCGACCTACTTGTTAACGAGCTAAATTTCATTGAAGTTTCACGATCAATTGGTTCGAAAAAAGTTATCGAATTATCCAGCTCATTTGCAATAAGTGGACGCTTGGATGCGGAATATTACCAGCCACGTTACGACTATTATAGACAGGTAGTTGAGAATTACCCTAATGGCTGGTCGAAAATATCAGACGTCTGCTCGCTAAACGAGAGCAACTTTACGCCAGACGAAGATACAATGTATAAGTACATTGAACTTTCTGATGTTGGCAAGTATGGAGAAATAGGCCAAATTTTGGTTGAACAAGGAAGAAATCTTCCAGGTAGAGCAAGACGCAGAGTTGTTGAAGGTGAAGTTTTGATATCCTCGATTGAAGGCTCATTAGAGAGTTGCGCCATTATCGATGCCGAACACAACGGGTCAGTCTGCTCTAATGGTTTCTTTGTCTTAAGATCCGAGCGGATAAATTCAGAAACATTACTTGTGTTGTTTAAATCTAAATTTATGCAAGGCCTGTTAAAACAATGTTGTACAGGAACCATATTGACGGCAATCAACAAGGCTGACTTTGTGAATATTCCTGTTCCGATTATTGGACAGGATGTTCAAGAATCGATATCTGTGAAAGTGAAAGATAGTCTGAGTTGGAGGCAAACTGGTAAGACCTTACTCGAAATCGCAAAAACTTCCGTGGAAATAGCAATTGACACAAATGAACAGACAGCTTGGCAATTTTTGAAAGATCAAAATGTGTTAGATGAATCACAAAGTTTGCATTAGGAAAATCGGATATTCGAATAGCTAAACTTCTTTAAGGTATATTATTATTTGCATCTGCTTGGGATCAACCATCTTTTTGAAAACATATGATATCGATACAAGTTCCACTAAACCATGATGATGAGGTTGATATTGAATTTGAGAAAGACTTGCCGATAGAAGAGACTTCTTTACCCCAAGTTCAAAATTGGAAGAGTGTTTCAAATCCTTATGGAGTGATAATAACTTTTCAAGCGTTACTTGATAAGATTGTTGATATCCAATTTTCTGGCAATTTTTTTACCGTGCCTGAGATGGTTGAGGTCGCAAAAAATTTATTGGTTGACAGAATTGAACAAAAGCTTCAAGAGGTTTTGGCTGCCTATGATTCTGGCGTTGAATATACGGGAGAAGCCAGCGGCATTGTTCCCCTAGCTGCCCCGAAACCGTATGACCCTGATAAAATTAAAGTTCGTCAGGACAAATTTTCAGTAGAATATATAGTAAACAAATTTATTGGAAGAGGAATACTGGACCTAAACCCTGATTTTCAGCGAAAATTTGTCTGGGACAAGAAACGACAGTCAAATCTTATAGAATCATTGATGTTAGGTATTCCCATACCGACGTTTTATTTAGCAGAGGGTAACGACGGCACCTTTCATGTAATTGACGGTCTTCAGCGGCTGAGCACTCTTAGAGACTTTTTGAATAACGAGTTTTCTCTACGAAATCTTGAACACTTGTCGGACTACGACAACTGTTATTTTTCGAAGGACAACAGAAGTGTGAAGAAAGTCCTGGATATGAAGATGGCCACTAGAATTGAAACTGCCCAGCTCCATTTCAATATCATTGAAGCTGCATCTCCATCTGAGGTTAAATATGATATATTTACGCGATTAAACACCGGGGGGCAGCCACTCAACAACCAGGAGGTTAGAAATTGTTTAGCCCGACAAAATGTTAGAGAGTTTCTAACGAGATGTGGCCAGTCAAAACACTTCAAGGAAGCCACTGGTGGCAGTATTAAAGATAAACGAATGGAGGATCAGGAGATGGTCCTTCGATTCGCTGGATTTTACTTGCAAAAACAGGGCGAAGTAGAGTATAGTGGTGACATGAATCCATTCCTTAATGAGGTTCTTGACCTTTTGAATGAAAAGGCTGAGACATATTTAACTCAAATCGAGAGCAGATTTGTACAAGCAATGCAAAATGCTTTTCATCTGTTTGGAGAGGCGTGTTTCCGTAAATGTATTCCAAGTGATCTAGTTTCATCCGGTCGAAAGCCTTATATCAACAAATCGATGTTTGTTGTTTGGTCTGTCGCCTTGTCGGAAATACCAACCTCTCACTTGATCTCTAGTGTTGAATTTGGATCATTCACTAAAATAGTTGCTAATAAAATGGTGAATTTCGGAAAGAGTGACACGGGACAGGAAATTCAACGCTTTAGTGATTATTACTGGCTATTTACGTCTGGCACTTCAGATCGTAAAAGTTTGGTGGCTGCCTCCAACATTACTAATACGATAATTTCTGACAATCTGGTTGCATTCTTATGAAAATTGATAGAATTGAATTCTCGAATTTTAAAGGGTTGACTAATCATACAATTTCTTCCAGCAAGATGACGCTATTAGTTGGAGGAAACTCACAGGGTAAATCGTCCACTATTCAAGGGCTTCTTTTAATAAGAAGCATAGTTGAAAATATTCGTTCTAAAAATCTTCTAGGCAATGAAGCAAAACTGCGTATACCTCTTAATGGCCCATATCTGCTAAATTTAGGATCGGCGAGGGACGTGATTTCTTGGGAGACTGGACGTTCCTTCTGTATCAAATTATCTAGCCAAGTCGAAACATTGTCATTTTTGTTTTCTGCCTCGAACTTGGAAGACGATAATTTTTTCATTGATGTTGTTTCGCCGCCACTTGATAAATGTGTACTTAATATCGTCGCAGATGATTTTTATTATCTATGTGCAGAGAGACTTGGACCTAGAAATCGATATGATATAAATGAAGATCCCAATTACCTTCATTGTGGATATCATGGTGAATTTGCTATCGACATATTAGCTCGTCTTGGTGATGAACCAGATTATATTTCGGAATCGAAGTTTTTTAATGGGCATGCATTACCTGGTCAGCAGACATTAAGAAAGCATCTTGAGAAATGGCTTAGTTTCATAGTACCTAATACTAATCTGGGCACTGTAAAGATTTTCGGAGGTGTTAAGATCGCGTCAATAAATTATAATACTTTTTTCTCAGCTCCTAATGTCGGTTTTGGTGTTTCTTATGTCTTGCCAATTATTATTACGGGACTGATCGCTCGCTGTGGGTCAATTTTTATTGTTGAGAATCCTGAGGCACATCTTCATCCCAAGGGGCAATCAAATGTTGGTTATTTCCTTGGATGCATGGCTATAAGTGGTGTTCAAGTCATTATTGAGACTCATAGTGAGCATGTTGTAAATGGTGTTCGTATAGCATTTTTAGAACATAAGCGAGCTGCCGAAAATGTACTAATTAACTTTTACGCATGTAAAGACGAGCTTCTGGAAGTTTTCGAAATTAACCTCAGTGATAAAGGCGATTTATCAGACTTTCCCTCTGACTTTTTCGATCAAGGCCAACAGGATTTGTTAAAGATTTTTAGAATGGGGAGATAATCTTGTATGGGAAATTTAATTCTATATCCAGAGAGTTTTGAATTCGCAGGGTCGGGTGAATCGAATCTGTTCGCTTTATACCATTTTTTAGAAGCAGGCAAGCACGCGAGGGAACAGAAAGATGTCATTCATAGCACAGCTTTTTTGTACGAAATGAGATTTGCCTGGGGGCAATTTGCTACGGATTTTGCTTTTGCTACATGGGCTCAAGTGACATCAAATCCAAGATTGGCGTGGATGACGCAGACAATCTTTCAATCACTTGTTTCTTTTTTCTATCAAAATCCATCCGGAAGATCCGATTTCGCAAACATAGAGTCATTTCTTGAGGAAATTTCAGGCGACAATGCAGGCCTTATTGGATGCTCTTCCGAAGTACGTCGAGATGATTTCGTTTTCGATCTCGCAAGTTGGCATTCTTGGAAGATTAAATTTTTTCGTGAGAATCCTATCAGATTTATTTGGAAAGCCGCAGATGATGATTTTTTACCAAATCAGGAATTCTCACAAGGTATTTTGCTTTCAGAAATATCTCGACACAAAAAGGATGCTGAGATGGCTCGTGATTACAACAACGTTGTTGGTTTGGCTTTTCATGAATTGATAATGAGACATAAAGGCCATGATATTTCCGCGTATGCAGTAGAGATTGGCGGAAAGGTTGCAGAGGCTAACTATTACAAGTATGAGGAGCAGATGTCTTCTAAGGAGCGTGAGTTATGCGGGGCAGCTCGAAAGATTTTTAGTTTTATCGATCGTCATGGAAGGGCAATATACATTTCAATAGATCATGCGCATGGCATGTTTGAGTATCATGATTCGGCAGGGAGACACGTTGGTGAATATAAGTTCGATGGGACCTACAATTCTGGTCCTGAGGATTCACATAATTTAAAATGCCTCTCATAGCCCACTAGGGTTAGTGGGCTGCAGGTCTATTTTATACTTTATTGTTTTCTGCTATTACAAAGCAAATTTCTAGTACAGCACATATCTCACTTTGCAGGAAATGTCTTTGATATGCGATGGTTTGACAACGAAACTATTTGGAATTTCCGAACAGTTTAACAACGGGCGACAGGTTGATCTAGAAGGGCGGACGACCATGAAGAATCGTTCGACTGAATTTTAAACAAAAATCAATAAATTTTCAACTTTTGTATCCATTTTGTACCTGAGTGCATTTAACTGATTGTTATTCAGGATGAAATAGGTAATGTATCGGAAAATAAGCAAGCAAGGCAACTGCAGGTACCTGTATACAAGGCATTCTGAAACAGATACCTGATTGCTATTTGCTGCATTCCAAAGTGCGCGACAAGAATGACCTGATCGTTTTGTTTTCTGAGCGGATCAAGTCATTAATACACTTTATGCATCCCATTGTGACCTTGATTGACAATAGCAACATTGGTCTGCTCTGGCTGAGCATTGATGAAATCAACATTCCGATCTTGCAGGGTATCTGCTCGCAGATTGCAATTGCGATAGGCAACATGATGGCCAACAAAGACATTCCGCGCCGTCGGGCCGAGCAGCAGCTCATGCTCAGATTTTCAAACGACATTACCGGTGTTAAATCCAAATCCGACCTGGATCATGTGATATCGACTGTTTTACATGGACAGTTTCAAACCCGGATTGCCGTCTTGTACCCGTTGGCGGAAGACCGGGTTACGCTGCGGCCATACCTCTTCGACCGGCAGTTCATGAACAATCAGAATGACAGAAGGGCATTGGTATAATTCCTGCATTACATATCCGGTGTCTTTCCTTTCCTGTACGTTTAGTGTTGTAGCCCGGAAGTGCGTTGTCGGTGCGTCATCCGCAAAGAATATCTGAGGAAAAAGGAAAAAGCGTTCATTCTGTTTCCGTAAAAAAAAGTTCGTTTTGGAAACGGTGCAAAATCCTGCTGGATAGGTAAAAACAGGTTAACGGTCATCCGATTTCCGCAGCATACAGTTGAATGATCAAATCCGCCCGGTTTAGTTTTTAATCAGATGCAGCGATGTCAGCAGTGCTCTGGAACGGAAATTGATACATCTGAAGCATTCATCAACATTTAAATACCATGAGGAAAATAACAACAGTAATCACAGCATTGATCTTGACAGCAGGTGGAACGGTTTACGCACAAAGTACCACCAATCAGTCCAGCCAGAGCCAAGGAACAAGCACCACAACCCAGCAGGGGAACACAGAAACACAAAACAGCACTACCAACAACGCCATCAATCCTTCGGGACAGCGTAACAATGGCTGGAGTAATGCCGGCCAGGCAACACAAAGCAGCACGCAGAACCCTTCGGATACGGTCAATAACCGTACTACGAATAATGCCATCAATCCGACAGGACAGCAGAATGGTAGCCCGTTCAGTACCAATCCGGCAACGCAGAGCAACAGCAATGCACAGGGTAGCACCACCACCGGTAATACCGCTACCAGCACCGAAATGAATTCAGCACAAAGTAACCTGAATGAAAACGCGGGTAGCGGCAGCACAGAGAAATCCGATATGTCGGATACCAAATCAAAGAAGAAACGGAAAAACAAAAAAGACAATTCCGATTCCAATTGACCTTGAAGATTCGTGATAAAAATGGTGTAAAAAGCCGCTTCGGACGCCGGAGCGGTTTTTTAGTGGAAATGCAGGAGTGAGAAGAAACAAACTGGGAATGAATGTAGACCTGTCGTCTGATTCCAGCATACAATCCACTCTTGACCAAACCTGTTCATGACCCGGTGAATTCAAGCGTCATCTGAACATTGACCCTGCATATGGAGTTTGTCCCCGAAAACCTGGATTCGGCTAGCTTCATAACGGCAGTAACCCAGCCAGATCTGTTTAAACTATTTTACATTTTTTGTTTTTTGGCAAATATTATATGTACTCTGTTCAATTATGCAGAAGCAAAGACGGATATAAGTTAATATTTGTAAAGAAAGCGATAATTCTAAGCAAGTTTATGATTTCAATTACGCCTAGTTTTACAAATAAATAAATGCCAGATTAATTAGGATTATAATCATACTATTTGAAATGCTCAGCATCATATGCAGGAATTAGGCTGAAGTGAAATCATATTTATTTTGCTACTACAAAATACAGAAAATGAACTCCTTTTTTAACAGGCACATGCCGGGTATGTTGATTGCATGCACTTTGTTGTTTCATACAACCTTTGCTCAGTTGCCGGCGTATAAGCCTACCCGTGAGCAGATTTCCAGTGCATACAAACATATGGAGCTGATGGATTCTCTTTCAAAAGGTACCGTGCTGAAAACGGGTATCAATCCGGTCTGGCAGGCGGATGGAAAGTCATTCTGGTATAAAAATATCCTTAAAGACAGTCTTACAGAATACCTGTACGTGGACCCGCTGACAGCAAAAAAGACCAAGGCCATTGATAATGACAAAGTAGCAAAGGCCTTGTCAACGGCGGCGGATACGATTTTCAGTTCCACGAGGCTAATGCTTCAGGATATGCGCTTCGATCCGGACAAAAACACGGTTTTCATACAAGCCGGAGGAAAATGGTATGCATATGACACCAGACTTCATACCGCCAGGACGGTGGAAAAACCAGGTATTGAAAAACCTGTTGAACGGGGCTGGACAAAACAATTAAGCAGATGGCAGCCTTTTCGTGCGGACAGCCTGTCTCCTGATAAAAAACTGAAGGCGTCGGTAAAAAACGGCAACATTTACCTGAGTGATTCCAAGGGAAAAAATCCGCAGCAGCTTACGTATGAAGGCAACCCGCTTCGTCCATTCGGCGAACTGAGCTGGTCGCCGGACGGGGCATTTATCGTTTGCTACCGCATTGACGAACAGCAGGAAAGGAAAGTCAGTTATGTGCTTTCTTCGCTTCCCAATACCACCCGCGGCGTGGTGAAGGAACATGACTATGCACAGCCCGGTGACGAGTTTACGAGTTACGAAATGTTTGTGCTGAATGTAAAAACAAAAGCCCTGGTGAAAGTACAGTCGGAAGTGATCAATTTTTTCGATACGCCTGTAATCAGGTGGCGGAACGGAGATAACATGCATTTTACTTACGAAAAAGTAGACCGCGGACATCAGCGCTTCCGGGTTATTGAGGTCAATGCAGCAAATGGCAGTACAAAGCATATTATTGATGAAAAGACCGGTACATTCATCTATCAGAACCAGATTTATACACATTACCTCGCCAGGGAACATGAGATTATCTGGTCTTCTGAAAAGGACGGCTGGCGGCATTTGTATCTGGTGGATGAACAAACCGGAAAGATCAAAAATCAGATTACAAAAGGAGACTGGGTGGTACGGGATGTTGACAGCGTGGATGTTGTAAAACGTGAAATCTGGTTCCGTGCCAGCGGAATGAACCCGGACGAAGATCCTTATCATATCCATTATTACCGCATCCGATTCGACGGAACCGGTCTGGTCAAATTAACAAGCCATGCAAAAGCCATGCATTCCCTGGCATTTTCACCGGACCGGAGTTTCTACATCGATACGTATTCTACAATGGAAGTTCCGCCTGTCATGGAACTCCGTAAAACCGCCGATGCATCGCTGGTGATGAAACTGGAACAGGCCGACATTTCGCAGTACCTTTCCCTCGGCTTCGAATTGCCGGAAATATTTACCGCAAAAGGCCGGGACGGGAAAACCGATATCTGGGGAATTGTGTACCGTCCCAGCACGTTTGATCCCGGCAGAAAGTACCCGATCATTGAAAACATTTATGCCGGTCCGCATGACTCTTTTGTTCCGAAAGCATTCCGGCATTATGGCGAAATGCAAAGCCTGGCCGAACTGGGCTTTATCGTAGTACAGATGGACGGAATGGGAACGGCAAACCGGTCAAAAGCATTTCATGATGTATGCTGGAAAAATCTGGCCGATGCCGGTTTCTCGGACCGCATTGCATGGATGAAAACGCTGGCTGCCAAATACCCTTATATGGACTCCACGAAAGTAGGCGTTTACGGCACTTCCGCCGGAGGCCAGAACGCACTGGGTGCACTGCTTTTTCATTCCGGGTTTTATGATGCTGCAGTTTCTGCATGTGGCTGTCATGACAACCGTGTGGACAAACAATGGTGGAATGAACAATGGATGGGCTATCCGGTCGGCAAGCATTATGAAGAGCAGTCGAATGTAACCAATGCTGCGAAACTCCAAGGCGATTTGCTGCTGATTGTTGGCGAAGCGGACCAAAACGTACCGCCGGAATCGACGTACCGCGTGGCGGATGCGCTCATCAGGGCAAACAAGGATTTTGAATTGCTGGTTATACCCGGCATGGGCCACAGCGATGGCGGAACTTACGGAAGGCGCAAGAAACGGGACTTTTTTGTCAGTAAATTACTGGAAGTAAATCCACCAAACCGGAACAAAGTATCGGTAACACAATAACAGACCGTTTTTTTGAGCAGTGACTGACGACAATACGCATGTACTTGCCGGAGGAAAAGGTTTGTACTTGCGGCAATCCGGACAGAGCAGAAAAAATGCTTTTGGCTTAAACAAAGAAAATCATTGTCCGATTACTTACGATAAAACCGGCATGTAAGAGTCTCAACATGCATTTGCAGAATTCTTTCTAAGCCTATCCTGAAAAAGAACTTTCCTGATCATTTCACCACCATCTAATCCAATGTATATGAACAGACAACTATCCAATTTAATCCGGAAGGTGCCTTGCAGGCTGTTGTACGGCCTGTTTCTGGTATGCCTGATCTCAGTCCCGCTTTTTGCTGCCGAACGTCAGATTTCGGGCAGAATCGTCTCTGCCGAAGATAAAAGTCCGCTTCCCGGCGTTACAATCATCGTCAAAGGAAACAATACCGTTGGTTCGGCAACCGATACGGAAGGGAAATTCAAACTGACTGTTCCCGACGGAGCGACTTTGATCCTGAGCTACATTGGCTACACGAGCCAGGAAGTAGCCGTAGGCAGCCAAAGCGAACTCAGCATTGAAATGGCCCCGGATCAGAAGCAGCTTTCCGAAGTAGTGGTCATCGGCTACGGAACACAGAAAAAAGGCGATGTAACCAGTTCGGTTGCCAGCATCAAGCGGGAAGATTTCATAAAAGGAACGGTTCGGGATGCGGCGCAGCTGGTGCAGGGAAAAGTGGCCGGTTTACGCATTACAACCCCCAGCGGTTCTCCTACTTCCAACACGCAGATCAATCTGAGAGGCATCAATTCCATCAATGGCAATTCCGACCCGCTGATTTTGATTGACGGTATCCCCGGCGGCCTGAACACGGTTGCGCCGGAAGATATCGAATCTGTGGATGTGTTGAAAGACGGTTCGGCAGCGGCCATTTACGGTACACGCGCAACGGGCGGGGTTATTCTGATTACTACACGTAAGAATCGCAGCAATGCGCGTTCAACGGTGGAATATTCCAATTATGTAAACATCCAGACCATTGCACGCAGGCCGGAGCTGCTGACGGGCAACGACTATCGTCAGAAAATCAGTGAAGGCATTGATTACACGGATTACGGCGGCAATACAGACTGGCTTTCCGAAATCATGCAGACGCCTGTCAGTCATAACCATAACCTGACTTTTTTTGGCGGCAACAGCACCACAAATTTTACAGGTTCAGTGAATTACCGTAATTGGGAAGGCATCTTTTTGCGGTCAGGACAAAACCGGTTTACAGGACGCGCCGACCTGAACCATGCCATGTTTGACAACAAACTGAAAACCAACTTTCAGATCATCAACCGCATCACACGTACAAGCGGCGCCGTAAGCCCGGCTGACAATGACGCAGAATACGGATACATTTACCGGCAGGCAATCATTCGTAACCCGACAGACCGCGTAAAAACAGAAACCGGCGCATGGCAGGAAAGGGACGGATATTTTTACGAAAATCCGGTATCCCGGATTTATGAATCCGATTATGATGCTTCTTTCAAGGAAATGCGGATGAACGGAAGTCTGGATTACGCGCCGATGGCAGACCTGAACTTCAAACTGCTGGTTTCCAATGTACAGAACAGCAATATTGACGGAGGTTCAACAACATTCCAGCATACCTTTACCCGCCTGAGCAATCAGAATGCAACAGCGTTCCGCAATACGTATGCCAACAATGAAAACCTGCTTGAGTTAACAGGTAATTATGCCAAATCTTTCGGCAAGAACCGGTTTACATTGCTGGGCGGATACAGCTGGCAGGATGCTACTTATGAAGCCTTTTCAGCCAGCAACTGGGATTTCCCGACGGATGCTTACGACTGGAACAACCTGGGCGCAGGCGGTGCATTGCAGAAGGGACAGGCTTCGATGGGAAGTACGAAGAACAAATGGCAGCTGGCGGGCTTTTTCGGCCGTCTGACTTACAGCTTTGATGAAAAATACCTGTTTATGGCAAGTGTTCGCCGCGAAGGTTCGTCCCGTTTCGGTATCAACAACCAGTGGGGAACATTTCCTGCTGCTTCCGTAGGCTGGCGGATCAGTAAGGAACGGTTCATGCAAGGTTTTGCAGGTGTTTCAGAGATCAAGCTCCGGGCGGGTATCGGTGTTACCGGTACCATTGCAAGCGCACCGTACCTTTCTCAGATCAGCTACAATTTTGACCGTGCAGAAGGTGCGTTTATAAACGGCAAATGGGTTCCGGGTTTTGTGCCGGCGCGAAATTTCAACCCCGACCTGCGCTGGGAGAAAAAAGAAGAAATCAATGCCGGTATAGACTTTGGCTTTCTGAAAAACCGGATCAGCGGTTCGGTAGATTTTTACAGCCGCAAGGTAAAGGATCTGCTATATGACTTTCCGGTACCTGTTCCGCCGTACCTTACCGGTTCCATGCTCATCAATGCGGGTACCATGCAGAACAGCGGTCTGGAAGTGCTCTTAAACCTGGTGCCGGTCCAGTCAGCAAATGTAGTTTGGAACACAGGATTTACTTACGCTACAAACCGAAACAAGCTGGTAAGCCTTTCCAACGATCAGTTCCAGGCTGTCAATGACTTTTTTGATGCCGGATATACGGGCGAGCCTATTCAGGTAAGTACACACCGTGTCAAAGTGGGTGAACCAATCGGACGTTTTTTTGTATGGAAGTCGGTTGGCGTGGATGATAACGGCGCATGGCTGGTCGAAAGCAAGGACGGAACCATTATCCCGATTGCCAATGCAACGCCGGAAGATCGCCAGTATTACGGAAACGGCATTCCCAAACACATTGTCGGATGGAACAATTCGGTCCGGTTCAGGAGCTTTGACCTGGCGTTGAACATGCGCGGTGCATTCGGGTTTGACATTCTGAATTTCCAGAGCATGTTTTACAACAATCCCAGAAACAAGGCATACAATATACTTAAAACGGCCTATGATCCGATTGACGGAAAAGTGCTGAATACGGATCTGGTGTATGTTTCAAACTATATAGAAAAAGGCGATTACTGGAAAATTGATAACATTACGCTGGGCTACACCCTTCCTGTCAATCTGGTTAAAGGAATGAAAAATACACGCGTGTTTGTATCGGGGCTAAACCTGGCAACCCTTACCAAATACACGGGAATTGATCCGGAAGGAGTCTCCTTTACGGGCTTTTCTCCGGGCAGCGACCAGCGTGACAAGTATCCGACTACACGCACGTTCACCGCGGGCCTCAGCGTAAATTTCTAACCTCAAATATCCTGAAAGAAATGAAAAACAAATCCACCCGATATATTGTTCTGGCTTCCGTGCTCAGTGTGGCAGCCCTGTCCTGTACCGATTTGAATGAAGAAGTGTACTCTGAAGTGCTGGCAACCAATTACCAGCCGACCGAGAAAGACCTTCCCGCCATTGTAGCGCCTGTTTATTCTTCCCTGCGCGGTCTTATGCTTGGATGGCAAGGCTATTTCGATCTTCAGGAAGAAGCTGCCGACGCCATTATCACGCCGGTCAGGCCCAATGGATGGGATGACGGCGGCACTTACCGCCGGATGCATCAGCACACCTGGACTTCGCTGCAATGGCAGCCCGAAAATGCATGGCAAAGTGCTTTCCGGAGCATTACAACGGCCAACCGGGTTTTGTCTCAAATCGAAGACGGCGAAATACCGCTTACGACCGGCAAAGAAGCCATTCAGGCAGAACTGAGAGCCGTTCGAGCATTTGCCTATTATCTTTTGCTGGATAACCACGGCAACGTTCCGATTGTGACCGACTTCAAGGATGTTAACCTTCCAAAGCAGAGCACCCGGAAAGAATTATACGATTTTGTTGTAAAAGAACTTACGGAAGTAATGCCGCTCCTGAGCGAAAATGCAGCGACAACTTACGGGCAGATGAACCGGTGGAGCGCCAAAACGCTTCTTGCCAAAATATACCTGAATGCCGAGGTGTACACCGGAATTCCAGAATGGGCCAAGGCAATCGAGCAGGCGGATGAAGTGATCAAGAGCGGAAAATATGCACTGGATGCCAATTATTCGGATGTTTTTACGTGGACAAACTTCAACTCGAAAGAAATTATTTTTGCGATTCCCTACGATGAAATTTACGGGACAGGAAATCAGATCCACATGAAAACACTCGATCCGCTAAGCCGCTCGGTATACCCGATGAATGCAGGTCCATGGGGCGGAAACTGTGCCGTTCCTCAGTTTATCGACACCTATGATGCAGAAGATTCCCGCCTGGCAGAAACCTGGATCATGGGCCCGCAGCGCAATGCTGTAACAGGCGCGGTGGTCATTACGTACTCCAAATCCGTTCCGGGAATGGAAAAAACCGCATCTTCGGATGGCTATCGCATAGGCAAATACAAGATCAAGCCGAATGCAACGGGCAGTCTGGATAACGATTTTCCGTTTCTGCGCTACGCGGATGTTCTGATGATCAAAGCAGAAGCATTGCTGCGTACCGGAAAAGCAGAAGAAGCTGCCGCGCTGGTGACACAGGTAAGGGCAAGGGCATTCAAAAACAATCCGGCAAAAGGCAAAGTAAACGCTGCTGATCTGGCAAAAGGAAGCAAGTACAACTACGGATACCAGGCTGCGGACGGCTCCATCACAGAACGTCAGGGCGGCGATGACATCCAGTACGGGCGTTTTATGGATGAACTGGGGTGGGAATTCGCTGCCGAAGCACACCGCCGCCAGGACCTGATCCGGTTCAAGGTTTATGAAACGAAAAAATGGTTTAACCACAGGCCGCAATCTGCGCAGCGGGCCTTGTTCCCGATTCCGCAGAATGAAATTGATAAAAACCCGAATCTGAAACAAAATCCGGGCTACTGATAACATAGTTTAGTTAGGTTAGTAATCTTAAATCTTGCTCTTGAATATTCTGTAAAGAGCAAGATTTTTTTATTTAAATAAAAGTCCGGCATTCAGTTTCAGCCGAATAACCTGACTTTCCTGTTTTTGAATCTGAACTATTATGATAACTGGCTTGCAGGAACAACGTGGCGGCCAAAAACAAAAAATCCTGATCCTGAAGATGGATACATAAAGCAGCTGTTAAATCCGGACTTCTAAAAAATCCGGTTTTTGGGGCATCTGCAAATTGACAAAAAATGGAAGCTGTAAGTAAATTAATTTTCTCAGTTTATATACAGCCAGACTCTCAGCCCGTAATTTTTGATATCTTGCTTTTGTGATAAACTTTTAACAATTGTTTTTTAATGTAAAACTTCGTTGTTCGCAATTGATAAAGAGCACTGTATTTCAGATTCAGCGATACATCCACTTTAAAATTTTCATTTAGATATTGTAAAGCATTGCGTTCACTTAAGATATAGTTTTCGGCTTTTGAATAGGCATGAATTCCTTGCCCTAATGGATTGAACATGGAATGAATAGCGTAATCTTCAAGAATAAAATGTTTAAACTGGTATCCTTGATTAACCATCTGGTGAAACCATCCGGTACCTAAATCTGCAGTAAATCCCCAGTTTCCACCAAAACAGACATTTTCAGCATACGGTAATGTGGTGGTTTTATAAATTTCCAGGTTAATCATGCAGGCATACTCGTTCAGCCTGCATTCCGGAAGCGGATGCACTTTTCCGGCTTTCAGTATTTCAATATCTTTTTCTTTCCGGGGCGTATCAAACTGTTCATGTAAAGTAATGGCCTGCGTCTGATCCGGAATGTAATCCTGAAATTTAAATCCGTTACAAAGACCTGCAAATGACGCCGGACACGACCAGCATTGCCCGATGGAACCGGTTCCGGCCATTTTTTCATTCCCGTCATAGGATGCAAGCATGTCTGAAATCATGTCCTTATGGAAAACCATGTCATTGTGCATGATGAAAAGGAATTTGCCTTTAGCATTTTCCAGGGCATATTGATATGGAATGGACCAGCGGTACGGAGTATCATTTTTAACTCTTTCATAATCCAGCGTATCCAGATTATAAAAATAATCCGGATAAAATAAATCAATTTCAATGATCGGCTTGATGGCATGAATTACTTTATAGATATCACCGTATGTATCAAATGGCTGTTTTTTTTCTACGGTTATGTAAATTTTATTGATATGCCGGCGGCTGTATTTGAGTAGGGATAGTATTGAAATAATGGTCTGGTATGGTTTACCAAAATATAAAACACACACATCAATTTTATTCATGAGACTTACTAAATAGATATTAAATAAGCAGATTGTGACATTACCTTTTGTAAAGGTCCGGTCGGAAATGAGCAAAGGCTTACAATGTAGCCTTATTTTCAAAAATACTCAAAAATTGATTCAGGATCATGTCCCATTTCGGATGTAAGGTGCGCCCCGGTTTTCAGACGGTCAAAAGCAGGATGTCTTGTGCTTCCGGCAGTACCGGAAATAGCTTGATTTCAGTTGTTTTGAATGTAATAAGTAAAATGTGAAAAGTGGAATGTATATTTTATGCATTTATATAGATTGATTGTGCCGGTTAATGGTTATTTTAGAGCTTGGCTCGATGTATATAAATTATAAGACGATGAATAACGATTCTGTTTATTATACCGAAATTCAGAAATTCCGTCAGCCCTGGCTGTGGACATTATTGCTTTTTAGCTTGTTTGTGGTGCTTTATCGCGGTCACGGCGGAATATGGGTCGTAGCCGGCGTTTCTGTTTTTTTATGGTTTTTGCAACTGGAAACCGTCATCAGTGAGCAAGGGATTTCTTATCGCTGGCTTCCGTTTCAAAGAAGCCGCCGCCTGATCAAATGGCAGGAAATGGAGAAAGTTTCCGTCCGGCGCTATGCGCCGCTTGCGGAATTTGGCGGCTGGGGCATCCGGTTTTCCTGGCGTGGAACTGCTCAGACCGTATCGGGCAACAATGGCATCGAAATCAGGAAAAAGTCAAAAAGACGATTTCTGCTGATCGGGACGCAAATGCCCGGGCAAGTTCAGCAAATACTCATGCAGAATCATTTGATTGTTTCGTAATCAATCATTTATTAAGGAAAAAATTATTTCAGCACTTCCAGCTCATCCGCATATTCCGGTTCCGGAAGTTCTGCTGCATGTTCATGTACCGACGATGACTTGTTTTTCCCGATAATCCTTTCTCTGTGCTGCTGCCCGAATGCCCGCAGCGCTTCTATGATGTCGTCAAGGCATTTGCTGTATTCCGTTAGTTCATAAGTAACAGAAACGGGAACCGTATCAAATACTTTTCGTATCACAAACTCATTTTGTTCCAGTTCCCGTAGTTCTTTGGAAAGGACTTTCGGCGTTATGTTCTTCAATTCTCTTTGTATTTCATTGAATCGTTTGGGACCGTTTGTCAGTGAAACAATCAGAGGCAGCTTCCATTTTCCATTCAGTACATACAAGGCGTCTGTAATTTCGGTAACACTTTGTTTGCAGGTTTCCTTGGTGTGAAGTTTTCTTTCCATGACAGTCCGTTTTTAAAATTGCAGTATACAACAGGATACTACTATGCTTTTGTATACTGGTATCTTTTTCATATTAAAGGTAAATAAATTTGTGCTGTCAAACAAAAAGGAGCATTTGTAATCCGCAAGGCTGAAAAACCGGTTTTCATTTGCGGCTGCAAAACAGGCTTCATTCATAAAATCAGTACGAACATAAATTTATTGAGAAATGTCAAAGATCATCTGGAATGTCGACCCGTTCCATTCAGAAGTATTGTTCAAGGTGAAGCATCTGGTTATTTCCACCGTAACCGGATCGTTCAAATCATTCAGCGGGAAAGTTGTGACCGAAGAGGATCAGTTTGAAAATGCAAAAGTAGAATTTGCGATTGATGTCAACAGTGTCGATACCGGCCAGCCCGCACGGGACGAACATTTGAGAAATGCCGACTTTTTTGAAGCAGATACTTATCCGCAGTTCACATTTGTTTCCACTTCATTTACAAAGGTTAAAACGGATTTGTATAAATTAATCGGCAATCTGACCATCAAAGGAATTACGAAGGAAGTGGAGCTGGAAGCCGAGTACGGCGGTACTGAAAGAGATTCCTATGGAAATATCAAAGTAGGTTTTGAGGTAACCGGAACCATTGACCGCAAGGATTTCAATGTTACTTTCAATGCATTGACAGAAACGGGCGGACTGGCTCTGGGCGAGAAAATCAAAATGATTGCCAATATCCAGCTTGCAAAGCAGGCGTAGAATGCCAGTGTACCGTTATGTTTAACGGTACACTGGAAGTTTTTTGAAAGACTGATCAAGTCAGGTTCACAATACATGCTGAAACATCTTTATGCTGACTTGCTGAACAAAGTAAATTGACATGCTGAACAAAATACGAGGCTTGCTGTTCAGCTAATTTTGTTCCATCACTTTTAAACAAAAATGACATGGAACAAAATAATTACAATGGAGCCTTGCAGCAGCCAATTGGTTCAGGTTTCAGTGCAGAATCCACAGCGAGCGATGTAATTCAGGGCATTGATCTTGCTGGCAAAATAGCAATTGTAACCGGCGGCAATGCGGGTATCGGCCTCGAAACTGTAAAAGTGCTTGCATCCGCAGGAGCGACCGTAATTGTTGCGGCAAGGGACATGGAAAAGGCGCGGAAAAACCTGGAAGGTATCCCGAACGTTGAACCGGGAAACATCGATTTCATGAACCCGGAATCCATTGATGCGTTTGCAGAAGCATTTCTGGCTTCGGGCCGGCCGCTGCATTTGCTGATCAATAATGCAGGCATCATGTGGGTGCCTTTGCGCAGGGACAATCGGGGCATCGAATCACAACTGGCTACAAATTACCTGGGACAATTCCACCTTACGGCCAGGTTGTGGCCCGCATTGAAAAAGGCTAACGGCGCAAGAGTTATAAACGTTTCATCGCTCGGCCATCACATGGCTCCGTTCAACTTTGAAGATCCCAATTTTCTGTACCGCGAATACGAAACGCTGCAAGCTTACGGACAATCAAAAACAGCCAGTAACTTGTTTGCAATGGAACTGGACAATTTTGGTAAAGCATTTAATATAAGGGCCTATTCAGTACATCCCGGTTCCATACATGGAACGGAACTGGGAAGAGAAGCTTCGCTGGAATTATTTCAGCAAATGGGCTTTCTGGATTCTGAAGGGAGTCTTTTGCCCAAAGTGGCAGCGTCATTAAAAACAGTTGCTCAGGGTGCAGCCACAACGGTCTGGTGTGCTGCAAGTCCCATGCTCGATCATATCGGAGGCGTTTATTGCGAAGATGCAGATGTTGCTGAACTGAATATTGAAAATACCGGGAACATTGGTTCTGAAAGTCAGCGCGGTGTAAAACTGTATTCTCTTGATAAAACAAATGCCAGAAAACTATGGGAATGGAGCGAGCAGATTACAGGTATTACCTTCGGGGCAGAAGTCGTTGCGGCGCAGTCATAAACATTGTATAAATCATTGGCGTACGCCGGTTTGGCAAGATAAATATTGTGCTGAATGATGCATATTTGCAACGGATAAATTTTGTAACGGAATGGTATGGAACATATTTCAAAGTATCTGACAAAGGAAATAAAGCTTTCCAGCTACGACGACAAACTGTTTAAATCGGATCTGATGTTTGATGATCACATGCTGATCTGGTTTATTTCAGGCGAGACCAAAATCATTCAGGCGGATGCCACTTATTACTTCAAGGCAGGTGACATATTTTTAATCCCCAGAAATCAGCTTGCAACCATTGTTAATTATCCTAAAAACGGACAGCCTCACAAAACGGTTGTCATGCATTTGGGAACCGAAAGGCTTAAACGGTATTACGATAAAATGGAGGTTGGTAAAAGTATTGTACAGGCACAGAAAATATTCAGTTTCAACAATCATCCATTGCTGGAAAGTTGCCTGAATTCCCTGATACCTTACTTTAACCTGAATGGCGAATTTCCGGAAAGCATCGCATCGCTGAAAATTACCGAAGCCATCACAATCCTGAGAGAAATTGACAAAACCGTTGACAGTGTTCTGGCAAATTTCGATGATCCGGGAAAAATTGATTTGATCAGTTTTATGGAGCGGAATTTCATGTTCAATATGCCGCTCCATAAATTAAGTTACCTTACAGGACGGAGCCTGTCTACTTTCAACAGGGATTTTAAAAAGAATTTTAACACAACGCCTCAAAAATGGCTTACGGAAAAAAGGCTTGAACTGGCACATTATTATCTTTTAGCCAGGAAAAGAAAACCAGCCGAGGTTTATCTTGAAGTCGGCTTTGAAGACTTGTCTCATTTTTCCTTTGCTTTCAAAAAGAAGTACGGTCTTGCCCCGACACAGCTTCCTGCCGGTGATTAAAGCCAAACACGCTGTTACTCACTTCTCAAACTTTTTACCGGGTTCAGCAAGGCCGCTTTTACACTCTGGAAAAAAACCGTAAAAAAGGCAATGGCAATGGCAAGCGAGCCGACCAGCACAAACATCCACCATTGAATTTCGATTCTGTAAGCAAATCCTTCCAGCCAGTAATTCATGGCATACCACGCAACCGGCGAGGCAATTACAAGCGCAATCAAAACCAGCATCAGGAAGTCTTTTGAAAGCAGCGCGACAATACTTGCTACGCTGGCGCCCAAAACCTTGCGGACGCCGATTTCCTTGGTACGCTGCTCGGCGGTAAATGTGGCAAGTCCAAACAAGCCCAGGCAGGTGATAAAAATGGAAAGAAAGGTAAACAGCCCGAAAACCTTGCTGAAAATCTGCTCCGACTTGTATTGCGCTGCAAACTGCTCGTCGAGGAAAGTATATTCAAACGGCCATTCACTGGCTGCCGCCTGCCATTTGTCGGCCAGCACAGCCAGTGCAGACCTGGAAGCCTCCGGCCGGATTCGGACAACAACTTGCGAGAACTCCGCCGGAACAATCTGCAGCACCATAGGCTCAATTTTCTGGTGAATGGTTTTGTAATTGAAATCCTTCACAACTCCGATTACTTTGCCCCGCTTGATGGAGTCGGCGGGAGTGGCCGGTTGCCATTGGCGCCAGTTTACCGTTTTACCAATGGCATTTTCGGGTTTGCCCCAGCCCAGTTCACGAACGGCCGTTTCGTTCAGGATGAATGCTTCACGGGCGTCGTTACCGAATGATTTTGAAAAATTACGTCCGGCTGCCATCGTCATGCCTAGGGTCGGAATATAGTCTTCATCGACAAGAAACATATTGCTTGAAAATTCTTCAGTACGGCCCGGAATTGAAATGCCGTCACCCGCAAACTGGCCGCCCGGAACGCCGTAGCAGGCAGTTGCATTCAGAATGGATGGATTTTGCCTGAGTTCCGCTTTGATCGTTTCCAGATTCTGAAGCATGGTTGTATTGCGGATCGGCACCGTAATAAGCTGTTCATTCGAAAAACCCAGGTTTTTTTCCTGAATATATCGGACCTGATAAAACACAACACCGGCTCCGATCATGAGCATAATGGAAACGACAAACTGTATAACAACCAGATTCCGCCGCAGGAATGCCGCCGAATTTCCGGTTATGACCATGCCTTTCAGCACATGCAGCGGCTTGAAGCCTGACAGGAAAAATGCGGGGTAACTTCCGGCAAGCAGCCCGATCAACAGCGTAAATCCGAAAAGCCCAAATAAAAGTGGCAATGTAAACAGTGAACTGGGCAAAAGCGTTTTTCCGGTCCAGTTATTCAGCGTGGGCATTACGATGGCAGTCAGCAATAACGCAAGCACAAGCGCCATGCCGGTCTGCAGAATGGATTCACCCAGAAATTGCCCGATCAGCTGGATTCGCTGCGCCCCGATTGCCTTGCGCATGCTGACTTCCCTGGCCCTGCGTGCAGAACGTGCGGTGCTCAGGTTCATAAAGTTGAAGCAGGCAATAAGCAGCGTAAATACAGCGACAAGCGAAAATGCATAAATGTATTGGATGTTTCCTTTCTCTACAATGTCGTATTCAATGTCGGATGAGCGCAAATGAATATCCGTAAGCGCCTGAAGCTGATAACGGTCGTGTGAGTTTTGCTGACTGGCTTCCTCTTTGGCATGCTGCGCCAGAAAAGCCGGCAGTTTGGCGTTCAGCTTTGCAGGATCGCTTCCTTCCGACAGCGTGATGTAAGTATAAAACTGCTGCCAGCCCCAGCTTTGAAGGCGTTCCGCACTTACAATTTCACGCAGCGCATCAAACGATCCGATAAAGCTTGCTTTCAGATGCGATTGTGCGGGCATATCGCGCATGATGCCCGTTACCCGGAATTTGTAGGAGCCGTCCAGCACAAGCTGTTTGCCGAGCGGGTCCTGATTTCCGAAATACTTTCCCGCCATCGTTTCCGAAATCACAATGGCATCCGGCGCTTTAAGCACCTGGCTTGCGTTGCCGCGGGTCAGCGGAAATGAAAACAGCTCGAAAAAAGTGGAATCCGCAAGCAGGATACCGGTTTCAAAAAACTTTCTGTTTCCGTAAGCAACCAGTTCTTTGTTTCCAAAACCAAAAATCCGGGTACTTTGAAAAACTTCCGGAAAGGTACGTTCCAGAGCAGGGCCATAAGCAGGCGGCGTGCGCGCCATCACCATTTGTACGCCATCCGAACTCCGGTGATTGATAATCCGGTGAATTTGTTTTGCTTTCGTATGAAACTTGTCAAAACGCAGTTCGTCCTGCACGAAAAGGAAAATAACCAGACAGCAGGCAATCGCAATGGCCAGCCCGAAAACATTGATGAACGTGTAGCCTTTGTAGCGGACGAGGTTCCGCCAGGCAATGGTGATATAGCTCCGTAGCATAAGTTCTGATGATAAACGTGGCAAACGAAGTCGGGGTAAATATCATACCATTTTTCCATTCCTTGTTTAAACGTCATTGAAGGCATTTTTCAGAAATAAACCTGTTCGATTTCGGACAATGCCGGACAGCAGCGGACAAATTGTAAAGGTTTCCCATAAGGTGTTAAATAGGAAAAAATCGCTATCTTGATCTGAATGGCAGATTTTTGCTTTATATTGACAGAGTAACTGATTAACGATGTTTTCAAATAAACGGAGCGGCTTTTTTGCTTGCTGTACAATATCCATTTTACTTCAAATTTCCGGTGTTGCCGTTGCGCAGACGACCGGAAAAGGAGATCGCCTCAGCGGCCCGAACTTCACCGGAAGAAGTGCCGTCATTGCGCAGCACGGCATGGCTGCGACAAGTCATCCGCTTGCCACACAGGTTGCACTGGATATTTTAAAAGAAGGCGGTTCTGCGGTGGATGCCGCCATTGCCGCCAATGCAGCGTTAGGTGTTATCGAGCCAAACAACTGCGGAATCGGCGGTGATTTGTTTGCAATCGTATGGTCGGCAAAAGATCAGAAACTGTACGGGTTGAACGCGAGCGGAAGGTCGGCAGCCGGACAGTCGTTTGCCATGCTGAAAGAGCAGTTGAAAGATAAAAAGCAGATTCCGCTTTACGGGCCATTGTCCGTATCGGTGCCGGGAACGGTGGATGGCTGGTTTGAACTGCACAAACGTTTTGGCAAGTTGCCGATGAAAAAAATCCTTGCGCCGGGCATCACGTTTGCCCGGGAAGGCGCGCCGGTGCCCGAAGTAATTGCCTTTTCCTGGAATCAGGCTTTTGTCCGGCTGGATGCGCAGAAAAGTTTAATCGGCGAGTTTGATAATTTCAAAAAGACGTTTTTAATCAATGGCCACGCGCCGAAAGAAGGAGAAATCTTTAAAAATTCGGATCTGGCCGCTACCTATGAAAAAATCGGGAAAGGCGGACGTGATGCTTTTTATAAAGGAGAAATTGCAACGGCAATGGATTCCTATGCACGAAAAACGGGAATACTCATCCGGAAAGAGGATCTGGCCGCAACAAAAAGTACTTGGGTCGAGCCTGTTTCAACCAATTACAGGGGATTTGATGTGTACGAACTTCCGCCGAACGGACAAGGGATTTCGGTTCTTCAGATGCTGAACATCGTGGAAGGCTATGATCTGAAAAGCATGGGCCATAACAGCGCGGAATACCTGCATTTGCTTATTGAAGCCAAAAAGCTTGCTTTTGAAGATCGTGCCCGTTATTATGCTGATCCGCAGTTTTCCAAAATTCCGGTCAAGCAGCTTGTTTCCAAGGAGTATGCAGCGCAGAGAAGAAAACTGATCAGTAAAACAGCCGCTGCGGAACGGTACGATTCGGGAGAACTTGCTTTAAAAGAAGGAGATACAATTTACCTCACCGTTGCGGATAAAGATGGAAATATTGTATCGTTGATCCAGAGCAATATGCTGGAATTCGGCAGCGGCATGGTACCGGACGGACTTGGATTTGTGTTTCACAACCGCGGCACCAGTTTCAGTCTAAAACCCGGACATGCCAATGTGTACGCGCCGGGCAAGCGGCCTTTTAATACCATCATTCCCGGATTTGTCATGAAAGACGGCAAACCATTTCTGAGCTTTGGCGTGATGGGCGGTGCCATGCAGCCGCAGGGTCATTTGCAGGTTTTATGCAATATGATCGATTTTGGCATGAATGTACAGCAGGCCGGAGATGCCGCGCGATTCAGTCATTCGGGCAGCAGCGAACCTATTGGCACCACGATGACAACAGGCGGATTGCTCGCACTGGAAAGCGGCATTCCGGCAGAAACCAGAGAAAAGCTCCGGGCAAAAGGCCATAAACTCACCGATAAAGACTTTTTTGGCGGGTATCAGGCAATTCAGGTCGATAGTGTCAACAAGGTTTATCACGGCGCTTCGGAAATGCGGAAAGACGGTCAGTCGGCGGGGTATTAATGATGGGTGGGGTTTTGTGATTTATAGTCATTTTTTGTCATTTGTAGTCATTGATTGTCATTTTTGGCAATTTATTTTCATTCTTTGTCAATTGTAGTTATTTATTGTCATTCTTTGTCATTTGTTGGGGGGAGGCGGATGGTTTTTGTTTTGCGGTTATTTTAGGTTAGGGAAAGTAACTTTTGACTTGAAACATAGCATTCAATGAAATTGCTTTTAATTTGAGTTTGCTGGGTTTAACTTTATTTATTTTCAGATGCTTTTTCTAATTCCTGCCTTCGTACCATTTCGTTGATCCAGATTGGGGCGAAAGGGGAGGTGCAGCCTTTGGATACGGGGAAGTCACGGTAAATTCCCAGCTTTTCGCCGATGCCAAGTGCGCGGGCGCGGTATTCGGGAAAGCGGATGCCGATTTGCGCAAGCGTTGAATTCATGGTCCATTGTGCTTCGGGTGCAGCATTTGGCATTTCGGTTTCTATTCTGTCCAGCAGCGCAGGTAAATTCAGTATATCCGGGTTTCTGGCAACGCATCCGCTTGTCAGGCTCCAACCCGCGCGGGCACACATCGGATCTTCCGAATGCATCCATTCTTTCCGGAGTGTTTCATTGTCGGAGTGCAATTTGATGACGTACGTATATAGCCAATCGGCAACGTGTGTAAATCGCTCGGATTTTACCATTTCGCTTATTTCGTCCGTTGATAATTGCTTCGGATCAATCAGTAAAATAGCCAGAAACCGTGCGTCAATATTTCCGGTATTCCAAAGTTCCAGTGCCAGCGGATGATTGGTTTTGATCTTTTTTGCCAATGTCCGGATATCGCCCATTTTGACGCCAAACTGATTATTTCCCACGCCATGTTTTTTGTTGAACTCGCGCATTTTTTCACTGCCAAGTGCTTCGAGTTGGGAAAGGGTTTTCTTTAATGTTGTCATTTTTGGTCAGGGGTTGTCATGTTTGGTCATGTGTTGTCAGTTATGGTCATTTGTTGTCCTGGGTTGTTATTTTTGGTCATGGATTTGCATAGTTAGTTACAAGTTGTCATGGTTGGTCATTTTTAGTCATTTGTTGTTGTTTTTAGTCGTTTGTTGTCATTTGTTGTTTTTTGAATATTTAGACTTTTAGTGTAGCGCGGAAGCCTCGGGCGGCGTAGTAGGAATCGGCGCCGTTGTGGTAAATGAAGACTCTTCCGAAGCGGCGGTCGCCGAATATTGCGCCGCCCAGTTTGCGGATTTCAGCGGGGGTTTTCAGCCAGCTTGATGTTTTCGTATCAAAATTTCCGAGTTGCTGCAACTGCTGATATTGCGCTTCGGTCAACAGTTCCACGCCCATTTCCGTAGCGCTATTTACGGCGCTGTTTTCCGGTTTGTTTGCTTTTCTGGCTTCCAGCGCTTCATGGTCGTAGCAAAAACTCCGGCGGTCTTTCGGTGTTTCTGCCGAACAATCACAAAATAGGAATTCATTTGTATCCTTATCAAAATCAATGACATCCGGCTCGCCGCCAGTAATTTCCATTTCATCGAGCGACCAAAGTTTTTCAGGATTTGCTTCCAGTTTTGCCTGCACTTTTTCCCAGTCTGCGCCTTTATGGCGGTTCATGTTCTTTTCAAATCGTGATTTCAGGGTTCTGAGCAGTTCTTCGGATGCTTCTGCGGATAATTGCTTTTTACCGGTTTTCATGGCGTTCATTTTTTTGAATAAAATTCCAAATCGGAAAGAATTTGCAGATCAATGTTCAGGTATAAATTCCATTTTCAAGTAAAGGCAACAAACGCCGGAATATTTGTCCGAAATCAGAAAAATGTTTTCAAGTAAAGCGCCGATTTTTTACACCAAATAATGAAGCTGCAACAAACGGGTACTTTACAACCGCATCATTTTACAACAGCTTATTTCTGATTAGAATTAAATCCTATATTTGCCACGCGAACTTAAAATTTATTATATGCTGTCTTTTATGTTAATTGATCGATTCGAAATATGCTCTTGGAGAGGCATACGGGTGAAAGTTCCGGAACCGATCATAGCCTAGCTAAGTTTAAGTTCGCAGTGACCTCTCCATTTTCATTCATTTTAATTTACTAAAATGCGAACACCAATTGGTTCAAATGCTGATTTAAATGATTACTCGGTTGACAAAAAGATTAATTCCCATTCGGTGTCAAATCCTAGATTCAATTTCACGCAATCACAAGCGGATTTTCTAGAACTTGTACTTTCGCATGGCGTTATGGAATTTTCGCGTTCCTTGAAACTGATTCACGATCTGGCGCTTTATCATTCGGATATTTCATTTAATAAAGTTGAAAAATCCGCTCTTTTTGATTTGAAACTTCTTTGGGAAAGCTTTGAACAAATCGAAAGGGAAAAGCAGGTTATTTCTAAATAATGAAGTTAAACAAAGGTTTTGGAGAGGCATACGGACGAAAGTCCCGAGGCTTGACAAAGCGTACTTGAATAACGTTCGCAGTGACCTCTCCATGTTTTCTGTTTAAATGAAAAATCAAGCTACAACTCAGCTATATTTATTGAATTTCTTTACTTAAAACTGAAAAGAATCGGAAAAACAAACGTCACCAGAATGGTCCATATGCTGTAAACGGGCAGAAACAAGGCAATGCTTTTTTCCACTTTCTCAACTTCGCGCGGGTTATTTACGGATCGAAAAAGTCTGTAAGTCACCATTAACAAATTGGTGAGCATCAGCAAATTGCTTCCAAGAACCGCCAGCCGATTCGGTGTAATTCCCCATTCTGAAATTCTGAAAACAATGGCCGAAAGCGCGATTCCGTTGATTACAATGGTCATCACCGCAAGCCCAAGCAGCAAAAGCGTTTCAATTTTGCTTCCTGCATTTTTTGAAGTTTCAATAATGGAAAAAAGGATAAGCGCCATGACGCCGACCAAAAGAAGATTGAAAATGATCAGGAAATCTCTGTCATTGTACGGGTCTTTTCCGGTGTAAATCACTGCTATCAAGTAAACGACTAGCGTTACCAAAGCCAGCGGCGTAAAAACTTTGGCGATAATGGGAGCAACTTTGCCGACGAGCTGCGGATTGGTCTGAACAAGGTACGTTCCCAGAATCGGAGCGGCCGAAAGTCCCCAGATTCCGACATACTGAAAATAAAGCTCTTCAATTTTAACATCAATCAGCGAAAACAGCCCGACCGTAATTGCGGCCATCAAACCACCAGCCAAAAGAAAAATAGCCGTCATGACGATCAGATCGCCATTGTACCGCAGGAAATCCAGCCGTTTTTGGTAATTGTGCAGTTTGCCGCCGACATAAGCATAGCCCAGAACCGTCCATAAAAACAACGCAAGATGCATGCAGGCTAAAACCAGCGTATCGCTTTTACGGTTGTCGGGAAGCAAGTTGATGTAAATGGCAGCAATCAGGAACGTTATGGAAATAACAACGATTTTTTTGAATTCCACTTTTTGCTTCCAGATAAAGTAAGCCGCGAGCAACGGAAAAACGATAAATGCAATGTTTCTCGGATAAAAGAATTCAGGATCAATTGCCGTAAAATCCGGGATTTTGGCAATCAAACCCGCCAGAAATGAAGCGATAATTACAACAACAAGCTCCGTGTTTGTGCCCCAGGAAATGTCATTACGCTCAAAGTTCAGCCGTTCATTCCAGATCTGAGCCGTTGCATTTTCCTTGATTTCCTGATAAATGACATTAAACGCACTTCTGAACGCCATTTTATTTTCCCGGTACAATGCTTCCAGCCGTCTGGGATTCTGAATATTGTCAATAATTTCCTCTTTCATTTTTATTAATTGTTTGATTCGTGTATAATTTGTTAGTTTTATTTTGCTGTTAGCTGATGGCTATTAGCTATTAGCTGTAACTTTTAACTTCTCACATTTAACTTTTTACATTTTTCCTTTCCTCCATCTTCCTTTCCTCCTTTTACCCAGAGCTAACCGCTCGCATTTCAAGAAGTATCATAATTTGTTTTCATATCTAAAAGTACTTTGCATTTCAAAGTGAATGAATAAAAAAATATAGCTTTACCGCTGGCTTTTGATCAGATCTTCCAGTGCGGTAATGTGTTCTTCAAAAGCCTGTTTTCCCTGTTTGGTTACGACGTATTGCGTGTTGGGCTTGCGGCCGATAAACGATTTTGTAACGGCAACATACTCTTCCTTTTCCAATGCTTTCAGATGGCTGGCCAGATTTCCGTCCGTCACTTCCAGATATTCCTTTAAGTTATTGAAGTCCAGCGTGTCATTGACTATAAGTGCCGACATGATGCCGAGCCTTACCCTGCTTTCAAATGCTTTATTTAACGCGTTGATGATTGTTTTCACTTCTCGTACCTTACGTGCATATAAATACCATAACCGATGTGCATTACTCCAAATCCAACCGCCCAGAAAACCAATCCGTACATCGTAAAATAAGCAGCTGCAAGTCCCAGTATAATCTGGATGATTCCCAGATCGCGCATTTCTCCGAAAGTGAATTTACCGGCGTTCAGAAGTGCCAGCCCGTAAAAAATCAGCATGGACGGCGCAATCAGATTCAGAATCCCTTTTGAAAACAGGATCAGGATAAAAACCCCGCCTGCAAACAACGGAATCGCCATATTAATGACCATTCTGCGCGCCGCTGCATTCCACAGCTGCTCACCTCGCTGCCTCGACTTTCTAAAAGACAGAAAAACGGCGGTTCCAACAGCTAAAAACAAAACGGTCAATGCCAGAATAACCAATTCCGGTCCATTTTCCGGCAGTTGCTTTGTGTTCAGAATTATTTCCTGACTATTGAAATGCAGCAGCTTAAAAGCGATGTAAGCGCCGATCAGCGCATAGATCCCGGCCATGATGCCAGACCAGCCCGTTAAAGACAAAAACTTGGTGGACCGCTCCATCATGGAACGGATCTCTGTCAAATCCCTGATATACTCCTGCTCTGTTTTCATAAAAAGTACTTTGCATTTCAAAGTTAAATGTTGAAAATGAAATTTCCTACATGTTGATCAAAAAATAGTTGCGGACTGCTTTGGATTGGTTTTCATTCTGAATTCGTAATCAGCACTAATTACTAATCCATTATTACAAAATTTAAAAGCCTAATAATTAAAATAAATTTATTCACATATAAGCAAATTAAAATAATAAATAGCCTGAAAAATACAGAAGTAAACAACTACACATTTGTACAAGTAATCACTGATTAAAAATACTTTCTAATTAAAAAAACTTTCACATTTTACTTCTGACTTTTTACATTTCACACCTATTTCAATCAACAGTAAATACTATGTAAATGGTCTTATTTTATATATTATTTCGTCCGGAAAAGATAAAAATATTCGTTTGATCATTCATGGCTAGCCGCTTGTTAACAGCATTGTTGCAATTGATTTTATTGCTGTTGATTTACTGACGTTAAATACATTTTTAACTCTAAAATCATTTAATGCCAATGAAATTAAACACTAATTTATCCACTTCAATTGTTGCTGCCAGCTTTTCGGCCCTGCTGTTTATGAGCAGCTGTTCACAGGAAGATTTTCAGGCTTTACAGCCTGAAAATGAAAACCTGAAATCAGGTGCCAGCATGAAGACGGGCGCGGCAACGGGTTCACTTTTTAATACGGGCAATACCGGTCAGGTACTAGCCGAGTACCTGAAATCCACAGCGCTTCCGGATGGAAGCCAGCCCGGCTCCGGCGCAAGTTATATGCCAGTCGGCTGGTCTATTGATGGCAGTTACGGATACGGAACTTCCAGTACGCGCGCATTGGGCGGAAACCGGGAAACACCGTGGGCAATTGGTACTTTATCCTCGCCAGTAAATGGTTATTCGACATTTGTTACTTTGAAAACCAATTCTACGCATAACGTAACGGGTATTGCAATCAGTCAGTTAAAGAATTTAAAACCGGGTAAAAAGTATGAATTAACTTATTACGTTTCAGCAAACAGTGCATTGGAAAACGGCGTTCCATCACTGCTTTCAGAGAAGGTTATTTGTAATATTTTCACAAAGGCCAGTTCAAATGCAAGTCAGGCCATCAAGGTTACCAACTTGTCCGGTACATCCGAGCAGTGGGTAAAGCAAAGCGTTGTATTTACTGCCGAGGAATCAACTGCCAAAGTAAATATCATAAGCCATCATCCTTCGTCCGGGAATGTAGCCGGAAATGCTTATGTTAACGTTTTTGTTGCTCCTTTTGCAGTAGTTCAGGTGCAGTAATTCAAGTTACTGAAAGTGCTTTTTTTACATCTTATTAAAAATCCTCTGCCGTTTGTGCAGAAGGATTTTTAATAAATAATCCAGTCAGAAACAACCTTCATTAATCGTTTGATCATTCATAACAAGCCATTTGATCATGCTATTGTTAAAGTCCGTTTTACAGATATTGATTTAGGAAATCAATTATTTTTTCAACCTGAATCATTTGTTTTTAATGAAACCAAGCTCAAAATTATCCGCCTGGATTGTTGCTGCATTTTCTGCTATGTTTTTTGCAGGCAGTCGCTTAAAAGAAAATGCTGCCAAAGCCGTAGTTAACAGAACGGAATAAAAAGGATCTAAAACGTCCGGGAAAGCTGGAATCAGTCCTTGGTGCGTTGCTTCAGTTTTACTGAATATTTAATAAAAAACTGGAAAGCCATCGGTGTTTTTTCCGCTTGCACAAACCCTGCGTTCATGGCAGTTGATATCTTCGCGTCGAATCCCTTGCAATCAGTTCACCTGAAAGTATAACCTGTTCTGCGGGAAAGCTGCTTTTTCTGATATGTTTCAGCAGTAACCCGCAACTGATTTTTCCGATTTCCAATGCCGGCTCGGCAACGGTGGAAAGGGTAGGAGAAATAATTTCGGAAATCGGGTCATTTGTAAAGCCGATAACGCCGACTTCCCTGCCGACCTGAATGTTTCTTTTTTTCAACGCGATGATGGCGCCGACTCCTTTTCGGTCATTTACAGCAAAAATGGCGTCAGGTGTGTTGGATTTATTCTCAAATAAAGCATTTGTATCGCTTTCACCATCTTTTTGCGAAAAGCCTGAATGAATTGTAAATGCAGAAATCACCGGCAAACCGTGTTTTTCCAGTGCGTGATGATATCCTTTCAGCCTGTTTTCCGTCAGTGACAGTTCTTTTGTGCCTGTGATGTGCGCGATTTTCTTGTAACCGCAGCTGATCAGATGTTCAACCGCTGCAAAAGCGCCGTTATAGTCGTCCTGCATGACTTTTGACGTTTCAACGGATTTGGCAACACGATCGAAAAAGACGACGGGCAGGCCGTCTTCGATCATTTCCTGAAAATGGGAACAATCATCGGAATGTGCCGAAACACAGGCCAGAATCCCGTCCAGACTGCTTGCAGAAAGATTCTTTGCAATTTTGATCTCTGTTTCCGGCGAGTCGTTCGTGATGTATAAGATAATGTTGAAGTCATTTTCACGAGCCATTTCCTGAATCCCGGTTATGACTGTGGAAAAGTAATAATTGGTAATGCCGGGAATGATCACCCCGATATTATGCGTGCTCCGCTGAACGAGCCCGGTTGCATTGAAGTTGGGTTTATAGTTCAGTTCTTCCGCAATTTTCAGCACGCTTTGCCTTGTTTCCGCACTCACGTCATATTTGTCCCGCAATGCACGCGAAACGGTTGCCACTGAAATATTCAGTGCTTTTGCAATGTCTTTTATTGTCGTATATCTCTTGCGCATAAAGTCTGAATCCGGTATAACGCTGAAAATTAATTCGCCGTGTAAATTGCTATTTAGTTAACGCAATGGCCTGTTCTGAATAATAATTAATAATTCCCGCACTTCAAAATACTGGCTTGTCCGGCATCGTAAACGTTACCGGTAACGTTTACGCTACTATTTTCCGCATTTGATAAGGAAGCTATGTTAATTCCTTGTAAAATTGTTTTTATACAGAATATACTTCCGCCTTATGTTTAAAACACTGTTCGGTTGTATTCCTGCGATCCGAGTTTGCGGAATATAATAACGGTATAAAAACGGGCAAAACAAGTTTCAGCAGCAAGTATTTCCACTCACCTAAACCATACCATATGATTCCTCAACTACCAATCACGAGGTTTCCCAAAGCCTTGCTTATGCTCTTGTTTCTGTCGTGTTCCGGCTTGCTTTATGGCCAGGAACAGAAAGAAATCAGCGGGAATGTACTGGACAGTCTGTCGAAAACCGGCCTGCCGGGCGTGACCGTTATTGTTAAAGGTACGCAGCGCGGAACAACTACTAACGCAGAAGGCCATTACACGATTCAGTGCGGCATGAAAGATACGCTTTCGTTCAGCTTTGTGGGTTACGCTCAGAAAGAGATGTATGTCGGGACCAAAACGACCATTGATATCGCGCTGGAATCCAATGTAAACGCGCTGGACGAACTGGTTGTGGTCGGGTATGGAACGATGAAAAAAAGCGATCTGACGGGCGCGGTGATCCGGCTGGATGCCAAAACGTTCAAAAATCAGCCGATGACGCAGCTTACCGACATGCTGACGGGTACCGTTGCCGGTTTTAATGCCAATCAGAGTACGAGCGCTGCCGGCGGAAGTTCTCTTCAGATCAGAGGGCCGAAATCACTGAACGCTTCCACGAATCCGATGGTCGTCATGGACGGGGTTATTTTCAACGGCAGTATTTCCGATATCAATCCGGCTGACATTGAAACAATCGATATTCTGAAAGATGCGAGTTCGGCAGCCGTGTTCGGCGCAAGAGCAGCCGGCGGTGTCATTTTGATTACGACCAAAAAAGGAACGGTAGGCAAGCCGGTTATCAACTTTTCTGCAAACGTCGGCATGACGGAAACGACAAACGATTTCAAGCCCTTTGACGCGCAGGGTTATCTTACGTTCAGAAGGGATTTGCTCCGCGCAACCAATCCGAACAACCCGAAATTTTATTATGACAATCCGGCGCAGCTTCCTGCCGGCGTAACGCTGGACCAATGGAGAAACGCCAGCAACAATCCGCAGACCGATAACACACAGGAATGGCTCGGACGCTTACGGTTTTTCCCGATTGAAACGGAAAATTATCTGGCTGGCAAAACGGTGGACTGGTATAATGAAGTAATCCGGAAAGGCATCCGGCAGAATTACGATGTCAGCATCGGCGGCGGGTCAAAAAACGTTACGTATTACTGGTCGCTGGGCTATCAGAACAACGAAGGACTGATCCGCGGTGACAAGTTTTCCACGATCCGTTCCCGGTTGAATGTGGATTTCAAAGTGACGGACTGGCTGAATGTCGGCGTCAATACCCAGTTTGCAGACCGCGATGAAAGCACCGTAACGGCCAATCTCGCGCAGATGTATCTGATGAGCCCGTATGGCTCCCTGTTCGATGAGGACGGAAGTGCGTCCTGGTACCCAAACAGTTTTGCCGCCGCAGCCAGCCCGCTGATCGATTATTACGGTCAGGATCGCTTTAAAAAAGTCAACACGCTTTTTGCTTCCGTTTACGCCAAACTGAAACTGCCTTTCGGTATGGATTACAAACTATCGTTTCAGCCGCGCTACGAAGCCATAAAAGATTATAATTTCTGGTCTGCGGCAACGTTGGCGGGAGGTGCTTCGCGTTCAAACGGGTACGCCACGCGTGATGATGCTTCCACTTACGAATGGATTCTGGATAATCTGCTGCACTGGAACAAGGAATTCGGGATTCATCTTTTTGACCTGACGCTGCTGTACAGTTCGGAAAGAAACCGGGCATGGGCATCGACGATCACAAACCAGTCTTTTGTACCCAATCAGAACCTCGGTTTTCACGGCCTTCAGTACGGAACAAGTCCGACTGTTTACACCAATGACACACAGCTGACCGGCGATGCCGCCATGGTCCGGCTGAATTATACGCTGCTGGACAAATATCTGTTAACGGCTTCCCTGCGAAGAGACGGGTTTTCAGCATTCGGTACAAAGCAGCCGAGAGCTGTGTTTCCGGCCGTCGCGCTGGCATGGAAAATCTCGGAAGAAAAGTTTTTTAACCTTGATTTTGTAAGTCAGATGAAACTGCGGTTATCGTACGGAGTGAACGGGAACCGCGATATCGGCGCTTATTCGGCCATTGCGCAAATGTATTCCACGCAGTATTACGATGGTTCCAATGTACAGGTGGGCGTGTATCCGAATACGCTGGCTAACCCGAACCTGGTTTGGGAAAGAACAGAATCCATTAATTTGGGCATGGACCTGAGCGTACTGAAAAACCGTGTGGACCTCAGCATGGAATATTATGACATGACGACTTCCAATTTGCTGATGAACCGCCTGCTTCCGGAAATTACAGGATTCAGGAACATCGTTTCCAACCTTGGCCAGCTCGGGAACAAGGGTTTTGAAATGACCGTCAATACCGTCAATACGGAAATGAAAAATTTCAGCTGGCGTTCCAGTCTGGTGTTTTCATTCAACCGGAATAAAATCAAAAGGCTGTTTGGAGATTATAAAGAAGAAACCATCGACGGCAATGCGGTCAGAACGGAACTTCCGGATTACACCAATGAATGGTTTCCCGGACAGGCGCTGGACAGGGTCTGGAATTATGACGTAACCGGAATCTGGCAGACGAGTGAAAAAGATGCCGCCGCCGTTTACAAGCTGGAACCGGGCGATTTTAAAGCAACAGACGTGGATGGAAACGGGAAATACGAGGCACTTCTGGATAAAATGTTCATCGGTTACCGTCAGCCAAGGTTCCGGCTCGGGCTTCGGAATGAATTTACTTTTTTCAAAAACTTCTCGGCCTCCGTTTTCCTGAGAAGTGAACTGGGCCACATTGCACCGTTTGCCGAAGGGCTGCGAACAGGCGGGTCGGATACATATGACAGAAGGAACACCAACGATTTTCCTTACTGGACACCTGAAAACCCAATTAATGAATTTCCGCGCCTGAATACGAATACCAACGTTTTTGGCGGCGGGATCAAGGTTTACAAACCGCTTTCTTTTGTCCGGATTCAGGATGTGAACATTGCATATGCATTGCCGTCGGAACTGATGACAAGATTGAAAATGAACAATATGCGTGTTTTTGCTTCCGTCAGGAATCTGTACAGCTTCAACAAATGGCCTGGCTGGGACCCGGAAGCGTGGGACAATGCCGGAAATAATGTGCCGATGCCGCGGAATTTTACCATCGGACTCACCTTGTCACTGTAATCAGGAGCGTAACCCAAAATGAAAAGAAACATGAAATTCCTCAGACCACTATCTGCAGCATACTTTATACTCTTGGTTGCATTGACTTCCTGTAACAAAGATTGGCTGAAACCCGAGCCGCTTTCCTTTTTCAGTCCTGAAAACGTTTTTACCGAAAAATCCGGTTTTGAGTCGCTGATCATAACGATGCGAAAAGACCTTAAAAACGAAAATACAGGAACGATGCCCAACCTGACGATGGAATTTGCGGCTTCGGACCTTGCTTCGCCGTGGTCGCAGCTGGATTTCTACAATCTTACGCCGAATACAGACCAGTATTACCGTTTTCTGGCCATGTTTACGCAGATTTATACTTCTATCAAAAATACCAATGTGCTGATTTCCAGGATCGATCATATTAAATGGGCATCTGAAGAAGAACGTAACGGCATCCTGGCGGAAGCATACTGGCACCGGGCTTACTGGTATTACCGGCTCGTGAATTCCTATGGCGACGTTCCGTTTATCAGCAAGGAAATCGAAGGCGCAAAGCTGGATTTCCAGACGCACAGCCGGGAAGCCATTTTAAAGAAAATACAATCCGACCTGGAATATGCGGTTCAGTGGCTGCCGGTTACGGCCAAAGCCGGCGCGGTTTCTAAAGGTGCGGGAAATCATTTGCTTGCGAAAATTTACCTAGCCAATCTGGAATTTGACAAAGCCATAGAAGCTGCAAACAATGTAATTTCAGGACCTTATGCCCTGATGACACAGCGCTTCGGGATTGATGCCTCCAAACCGCAGCGTAACCTGATCTGGGATTTGCACCGTTCCAAAAATTTCAGCAGCACGCAGAATACCGAAACCATTCTTGCCTCCATTGACCGTTACGAAGCGCCGCCCGGCGCAAGGTCTGCCGGCCTTTATACGATGCGTTTGTACAACCCACAATGGTTTCAGCCGCAGGTGCTGGACAGTCAGGGAAAGCCCGGCATGGTGGCGAGCGGGCCGATGTACGATTCGCTGGGAAGAGGAAACGCCAATATCCGGCTGACGGGTTATTATCAGTACGATATCTGGACTTACAAGGGCGTAAACTGGCGCGTTACGCCGGATTTGAGAAGAAGCGATATCAACTGGGTGGATATTGACGAACTGAAATACAACAATCCGGCATCAGTCGATTTCGGCAAACCGGTGAATACAAAATTTCTGGCCGCGCAAGTGGATACTTTCAAGCACGTGTACGCCATTCCGCATTACATCATGTACAATCCGATGGACGACCCGAAAGCCATACCCGTGGGCGGCAACGGCGACTGGTATATTTTCCGTCTGGCCGAAACATATCTTTTAAGGGCCGAAGCGTATTACTGGAAAGGACAATTTGCGCTGGCCGCTGCGGACATTAACAAAGTAAGGGAACGCGCAAAAGCTTTGCCGGTTACAGCCGCCGATGTAAATATCCATTTTATTCTGGATGAACGCGCCCGCGAACTGTTCGCAGAAGAGCCCCGCCATTCGGAACTGGTGAGAATCTCATACATCATGGCCAAATCGAATCTGGGCGGATATAGTTTAAGCAATTTCAGTACCAAAAACTTCTATTTTGACCGGGTAATGAAATACAATAATACGTACGAAAAGAAAATCCAGCTTTTGGGTAACACCGCGAATATGGCGCCTTTTCATGTACTCTGGCCCATTCCGTCGCTGGTGATTACGGCCAATACGCAAGGTGTGATCAATCAGAATGCAGGCTATAACGGAGCTGAACTGAATATTGCGCCGCTTACGACCATTGAATAGTAATTTAAATTTTCCGGCCGGACAAACTATCCTTTTCCGGCTTCAATAAAACGAACCAGCAATGAATAAAAGAGCATTTTTAAAACTTACCGCGCTGGGCGGGACCGGCCTGGCGGGAGGCATTTTCCAGCAGGGCTGTACAACGGGCAAAGCAGCTTCACAACTTCCGGCCATCAAAAAACAGGCAGAAACAGCGCATCGCCAGACTTTCAACATGTCGGGCTATGCGGCGCCAAAAGTAGATACCGTACGTATGGCTTACATCGGTTTGGGCAACAGAGGCGGAGGCGCCATCAAACGGATTGTTCATCTGGATAATGTGGAAGTAAAGGCATTATGCGATATCCGGGAGGAAAATGCAATTGCAGCCGGGAAAACTTTTGAAGGAACTTCGCACAAACCGCAGCTTTATTCCGGCCATGCTGACGAATGGAAAAAAATCTGCGAACGCGACGACATTGATCTGATCTACATTTGTACGCCCTGGAACCTGCATGCGCCGATGGCGCTTTATGCCATGGAACACGGCAAGCACGTCGCCTGCGAAATTCCCATTGCCACAACGGTGGAAGACTGCTGGAAACTTGTTGAAACTTCCGAACGTACCAAAAAGCATTGCATGATGCTGGAAAACTGCTGCTATGATTTCTTTGAACTGCTTACGCTGAACATGGCGCGCCAGGGGTTTTTCGGAGAAATCGTGCATGTGGAAGGCGCATATATCCATGACATTTATGAATCCTTTTTTGATAAGACCAAAAGGTATGATCTGTGGCGATTACGGGAAAACCAGAAAAACGGGAATCTGTATCCGACGCACGGACTTGGGCCGGTTTGTCAGGTGCTGAACATCAACCGCGGCGACAAAATGGAATACCTTGTTTCCACGGCCAGCAACGATTTCATGCTTGCTGCCAAGGCAAATGAAATGGCGAAGAGCGATCCGGCTTTCAAGGAATTTGAAGGAAAGAGCTTCCGCGGCAACATGAATACGACGACGATCCGGACCAACAAAGGCAAGACGATCATGCTGCAGCACGACGTTACTTCGCCCCGGCCGTACTCGCGTATTCACCTTATCAGCGGCACAAAAGGAACGGCCCAGAAATACCCGCTGCCCGGGAGGATTTCACATGGCCATGATTGGATTTCGGAAGAGGAATACAAAGTTCTTGAAAAAAAGTATCAGCCTGAAATTGTGACCAGAATAGGCGAGCTGGCCAAAAAAGTAGGCGGGCACGGCGGTATGGATTTTTTAATGGACTGGCGTTTGATTGACTGTCTGCGCAACGGGCTTCCGCTGGATCAGGATGTGTACGATGCGGCTTCGTGGAGTGTCATCGCGCCGCTGAGTGAATGGTCGGTTGCCAATCGTTCGAATTCCATTGACGTTCCCGATTTTACTTCCGGCGCATGGAAAACGAATACGCCGGTTGATATTGAACTTAAAAAAGGAGGAAATACACTTGTTAAGGCGTAAAAAGCCTAAGTTTTAATTATTAAATTGAATTGAATGAAAATTGTCATCTCGAACAACAGTCTGGAATTGGGCCAGGCCGCAGGAATTGAAGCCGCAGATTTGATTCGCCGCACTATTTCGGAAAAAGGAAAAGCCAATATTATTCTGGCAACAGGCACAAGCCAGTTTGAAACAATCCGTCAGCTTTTAAAGGAAGAAAATATTGACTGGTCGAAAGTAACGATGTTTCATCTGGACGAATACATTGGTTTGCCCGTAACGCATCCTGCCAGTTTCCGGAAGTATTTGAAAGAACGTTTTCTTGAAAATGTCCCTCCGTTAAATGAAGTTTTTCTGATTGACGGCGAAGCTGAGCCTGAAACAGAAATCAAACGTCTGAACAAACTGATTTCAGAACATCCGATTGACGTTGCGCTTGTCGGAATCGGTGAAAACGGGCATTTGGCGTTTAATGATCCGCCGGCTGATTTTGACACGGAGCAACCTTATCTTGTCGTCAATCTGGACGAGCCTTGCCGCCGGCAGCAAATGAACGAAGGCTGGTTTGAATCGCTTGAAGACGTGCCCGCACAGGCAATCAGCATGTCGGTCAAGCAGATCATGAAATCGGAACACATTATCTGTTCAGTTCCCGATGAGCGTAAAGCGCAGGCTGTAAGCGATAGCCTGCTGCAAAATGTAAGCAACGAATTTCCGGCAAGTATTCTGCAGATGCACCCGAATTGCACGTGTTTTCTGGATAACAGTTCTGCTGAAATTTATCTGAAATCTAAACCGGATGAAGTAGTTACATTCTGAAAAATGTAACTGAAAAATCGGCCTTTGCGGCATTTGAGCATTTCAGGATTTAATAATGTTCAAATGCCTGCAAAGCCGGATCGTATTTCACAAACTGCCAAATTACATTTCCTGCGTTATACGCCTTACTGCGACGGCAACATCCATGGCAATTCCGGAAATACTGAAAATGAGATCTCCCGCTGATTTCAGTTCCAAAGTTTCGGATCGGATCGTTTGTCCGGCTCGTGTATCCCAGCTTGTAATGGAATAAGTGCCGGCTTCCATGCCGGGAATATTGACTTCAGTATCCAGCGGATTTGCCCGTTCATTCAGGATGTGTAACGTTCTGGTCACCTTTTTGTTAATATCCGTCCGGAGCAGCCATACAACCGCCTGCCGGCTATCGGCGCATGCAAAAACGGCAAATGCCGGATGCCTAGACTTCACTTCATGATTCAGGTTTCTACGTCTGAAATTTTGCCATTCGATCAATTTGGTGAATTCCGCCATGTTTTTCTGCGCAGCACGCATGCCGTGTGTCAGGCAGTGCGGATGCCGGTTTGGCCAACGCATACCGCCGCCTGCTGCGCCTGAAGCAAGATGCGCCCATTGGATATGACGGAAATATTCATCATCAAAATAAGCCGGAAAAGTAATGTGCTTGTCTTTGAATGCATGGATCGGACCGTGTTCACTATCGAAAAAAGGTCTGTTTTTTGGCAAATGTTCCAGCGCTTCCCGAACGAGCCTTCCGGTACAAATGGCCGATGCCACCGTATCTTTCGGATTGTCAATCGTAGCGGCATCATAAAAATGCGTGCTTGCAAAATCAAGCAGCGGATGCCGGAAAATAACGTCTGCAACGGCAGGCTGCTCGTTCAGTACCGGCCCGAAAAGCGATACGGTCTGCGGATGGCAGCGTCCGTAAAGCCGCATTTCTGTTTCGCGCAAGTGCCGGCTGAGCTCGCCCACAAAATCGCTGAAAACGTCCGTTCGGCCGCTGGCATGTGCCGGATGAATTTCATTCCAAAGGTCCCACGCAAACAGAACGCCGCTGCCGCCCCATCTTTCGGCAACGAAACTGAGCCTGTTTTTAACGGCTTTTAAGGTGCCTTCACATAAAAGCCATTCCGAACGTTTTTTGCATGGACCGCCGTTTGCCGCATTGTACGGATGATGTTTCCAGCGGATCCACATCCAGAAAGTATCCACCGGCGTTAGCAGAATCCGCATATTATACTTTGCACAAAGCAGGAACAGGTCGTCCCATAATGCCACCATATTTTTTGAAAACGTGCCGGCGGGTTTTTCAAAATAACGGCTTTCGCCCTGTGCATATTCCAGCATCAGCCGCAGGCACGTTACGCCGTGCCCCGCAAGCCACGCCAGATGACCTTCCACCTGCTGTAAATTTTTACGTCTGAAAAGTCCTGCAAAATCAGGCCAGGTGATCGCGTCATTTTGTCCGACCGGCGTCCAGTCTTCGCCGTTTTCAGTTATAAAATAAGGTGCATCTTTGGCAACCTGAATCCACGGGATGTTATGTACGGGTTTGAAATCCGGGAATGATTTATCTTTTACTGTTTTTTTGTTGCGCGTAATGGCTGTGTTCAAACTTCTTTCATGATCCGGCGTAAAAAGGTTAAGTTGTTCCGGACGTTCTGTTTTTAATTCCATTAAGTTAATCGATTGCTTTGGTATCTATGAGTTTACTGTTCAGGAAAAATCTTACGCTTGGAACAAGATAAGAATTGCATGCCTAAACAATAACAACAGAAGCAGAAATTACAAAAACAGCAATATACACGACTTCTTATTTTATTCCTTTTTTACATAAATTTCAAGAATCTCCTGATTGATGTTCAGGCTGTCGATCTTTTCAATGCCGGACTGGATCAATGAATCTCCTTTCGTCCGCAGCTTGAAATGAAAGTCCCGATTTTCCCATTCACGGTAATTGCAGTATTGCAGATGTTCCGAATAATCCTCGCCTTTCAGCTCATACGTACCGCCGCCTGCATCAAAAACGGCCGAATCTCCTTTTCCCTGCTTGGTGTCATGTTTCAGAAAGGAAAAGTGATTTCCGGCAAACATCTTGATCATTTCCTGACCTTCAACCGGGTAAGTAACCGTCGTGTCACCTTTGGCAATAACCCGGCTGGAAACCAGTTCCCACGTGCCCGTAATGGACGGCAATGCCGTTTCGTCCGTTGTCGTTTTTTTATCACTGCATGACGTCATCATTGTCATTAAAGCACAGCAGGCAAGGATTTTGGACTTCATATGGCTATTTGGGGTTGAGGATTATACTTCGGGCAAGTTACTTTATTTGTTTAATGATAATATGGTTTAACAATGCTGATATGTATTTTTTTGTGAAATCGCATCCGGCAAAGCCGCGGAGCGGCTCCCTGTTTGTAGCACGTAAATGCACACAATGTTCATTGGCCCCGGCGGGGCCTCCTTGATTGAATTGTTGCTGCCAGAAGGCTCCTCCGGAGCCAAAAAAATCGTTGCTATGCTTTTTTCTAGAAACAGAAAGCTCCTCTGGAGCTATGCGTTGGTGTTTTATTGTTCAGTTCTGCCCATGGGAAATTGCATCCGGCAAAGCCGCCGAGCGGCTCCCTGTTTGTAGCACGAAAATGTACACGATGTTCATTGGCTCCGGCGGGGTATCCTTGATTGAATTGTGGATGCCAGAAGGCTCCTCCGGAGCCAAAAAAATTCATTGCTATGCTTTTTTCTAGAAACAGAAAGCTCCTCCGGAGCTATGCGCCGGTGTCTTTTTGTTTAGTTCTGCCTATAAAAATTGCATCCGGCAAAGCCGCCGAGCGGCTCCCTGTTTGTAGCACGAAAATGTACACGATGTTCATTGGCCCCGGCGGGGCCTCCTTGATTGAATTGTGGATGCCAGAAGGCTCCTCCGGAGCCAACAGCTTTCTTTTTAACATGTCAAATCTGTTTCCAAAAATTTATTCACCGCGTTCAGGAACAACAATGTAGCCGGCGGCTGTTACCAAAACAGAGCAATTTTCATCTTCCGATGGGCATCAAGGAATTTTTAAATTACCTTTGCACCATAAAACGATACCATGATTTATTTCTTCGCCGACGATCACAATACTGTTTTTGCCCTACAAACAGAGCGCATACTTACAGACTCCGATATTTCAAAACTAAGCTGGCTTTTTGGCGGCGCACAACGCATGGAAGAAGCGGTCATTACAGATTCCTTTGTAGGTCCGCGTGCTGCCATGATTACGCCGTGGAGTACTAATGCTGTTGAAATAACGCAGAATATGGACATTCAGGGCATTGTCCGGATTGAAGAGTTCAAAAGGGTAGAAGCCGGCTTTGACGGTTTTGACCCCATGCTTTCGCAGAAATACACCGAGCTTGATCAGGATATTTATACGATCCGCATTCAGCCGGAACCTGTACTGGAAATCAGCGATATTGCTGCGTATAACAAGCAGGAAGGACTTTCGCTGAGTGATGAGGAAGTGGATTATCTGAACAAACTGGCTGAAAAACTGGGCCGCAAATTGACCGATTCGGAAGTTTTCGGTTTTTCTCAGGTCAATTCGGAACATTGCCGCCACAAGATTTTTAACGGCACTTTTGTCATCGACGGCGAGGAACAGCCGGTTTCTCTTTTCAAAATGATCCGCAAAACTTCCGAAACAAATCCTAACGGAATTGTATCTGCGTATAAAGACAATGTTGCTTTTGTAAAAGGTCCGGTTGTGCATCAGTTTGCGCCGAAAAGGCCCGATGTTCCTGAATATTACGAAATCAAAGATTTTGAATCCGTTATCTCGCTGAAAGCGGAAACACATAATTTCCCTACCACCGTGGAGCCTTTCAACGGAGCGGCAACGGGTTCCGGCGGAGAAATCCGCGACCGGCTCGCCGGCGGACAAGGTTCCATTCCATTGGCCGGAACGGCTGTTTATATGACTGCACTTTCGCGTCTGGAAGAAAACCGTCCGTGGGAAAAAGGCGTGGAAGAAAGAAAATGGCTTTATCAGACGCCAATGGACATTCTGATCAAGGCTTCCAACGGCGCTACTGATTTTGGAAATAAATTCGGTCAGCCGCTGATCGTGGGTTCCGTACTTACTTTTGAGCATGAAGAAGAAGGCCGCAAGTTGGGTTACGACAAAGTGATTATGCAGGCCGGCGGAATCGGGTACGGAAAAGCAGATCAGGCGAAAAAAGACAAGCCGCAGGCCGATGACAAAATCGTGGTGCTTGGCGGTGAGAATTACCGGATCGGAATGGGCGGAGCAGCCGTATCTTCTGCGGATACCGGTGCTTTTGGTTCCGGCATCGAGCTGAATGCCGTGCAGCGTTCCAATCCTGAAATGCAGAAACGCGTCGCCAATGCGGTTCGCGGCATGGTGGAAAGCGATAACAATACGATTATTTCCATTCACGATCACGGTGCAGGCGGACATTTGAACTGCCTTTCTGAACTGGTGGAAGAAACGGGCGGGAAAATTGATCTGGATAAACTGCCCGTCGGCGATCCGACGCTTTCTGCCAAGGAAATCATCGGTAACGAATCCCAGGAACGCATGGGAATTGTGATCGGCAGGGAAAACCTGGAAACTTTACAGAAAATTGCGGACCGGGAAAGAGCGCCGATGTATACAGTCGGCGACGTAACGGGCGATCACCGCTTTACTTTTGAATCGGCCAGAACGGGCGCGCGTCCGATGGACCTTGAACTGGACGATATGTTCGGAAGTTCGCCGAAAGTGGTGATGCAGGACAAAACAGTTGAAAGAAAGTATGAGCCGGTTGCTTATGACGTTGCAAAGCTTCATGAATACCTGGAACAATTGCTGCAGCTGGAAGCCGTTGCCAGTAAAGACTGGCTTACGAATAAAGTAGACCGCTGCGTGGGCGGACGTGTTGCCAAGCAGCAATGTGCCGGCCCGCTTCAGTTGCCTTTGAACAACGTCGGCGTTATGGCGCTGGACTTTCAGGGAGTTGACGGGATTGCGACTTCTGTAGGCCATGCGCCGCTTTCTGCTTTGATTGACCCCGCTGCCGGAAGCCGTAACGCGATTGCCGAAGCACTTTCCAACATTGTATGGGCTCCTTTAAAAGACGGTATCACAAGCGTTTCGCTTTCTGCCAACTGGATGTGGGCGTGTAAAAATGAAGGCGAGGATGCGCGTTTGTACAAGGCCGTAAAAGCGTGTTCAGAATTTGCTATTAGTTTGGGAATCAATATTCCTACGGGAAAAGATTCGCTTTCGATGAAGCAGAAATACAAAGATGCGGAAGTGATTGCGCCGGGTACCGTCATTATTTCAGCGGCCGGGCATTGCGATGACATTACGGCTGTGGTGGAACCGGTTTTGCGTAAAACCGGCGGTGCCATTTACTATATTAATCTCTCCGGAGACCGTTACAAACTGGGCGGTTCGTCATTTGCACAGATTTTAAACAAAATCGGTTCTGAAACGCCGGACATGCTGGATGCGAATACATTCAAAACGGCATTCAACACGATTCAGGAACTGATCAAAAGCGGAAAAATACAGGCCGGGCACGACATCGGCAGCGGCGGGCTGATTACGACTTTGCTTGAAATGTGTTTTGCAGACCGCGATCTGGGCGCTTCCATTGATCTTTCCGCATTTGGCGATCAGGATATTGTTGAGAAACTTTTTGCTGAAAACAACGGAATCGTTTTTCAGGCAGACGAATCTGCCGAGGAATTTCTGGCTGCAAACGGGGTTGCTTTTCACAAAATCGGAACCGTAAATATGGCCGCTACGCTGGTTGTAAAAGATGCAGCCGGAACATGGGATTTTGACATTGATCAGCTGCGCGACGTCTGGTTCAAAACTTCGTATCTGCTGGATTGCAGGCAAAGCGGCCCGAAACTGGCGAAAGAACGCTATGATAATTATAAATTCCAGCTGCTGCGCTACAATTTCCCTGTACATTTCGACGGGAAAAAACCGGAAATCGATCATTCAAAACCAAGGCCGAAAGCAGCCATATTGCGTGAAAAAGGCAGTAATTCCGAAAGGGAACTGGCGAATGCAATGTATCTGGCCGGTTTTGACGTGAAAGACGTGCATATGACGGATCTCATTACAGGCCGGGAAACGCTGGAAGATATTCAGTTTATCGGGGCCGTGGGCGGATTTTCCAATTCGGATGTGCTGGGTTCTGCGAAAGGCTGGGCGGGCGCATTTCTTTACAATGAAAAAGCAAAAATTGCGCTTGAAAACTTCTTTAAACGCGATGATACCTTGTCTGTCGGCATCTGCAACGGCTGTCAGTTATTTATAGAATTGGGGCTGATTAACGGCGATCATGAAGAAAAGCCTAAAATGCTGCACAACAAAAGCGGCAAGCACGAAAGTATTTTCACTTCGCTGACCATTCAGGAAAATAAATCGGTGATGCTTTCCACGCTGGCAGGCAGCACGCTGGGCGTCTGGGTTTCGCACGGTGAAGGCCGATTCGAATTTCCATTTACTGAAAACCGCTATAAAATCGTTGCCAAATACGGCTATGAAACATATCCGGCTTGTCCGAACGGCTCCGGCTTTAATACGGCCATGCTTTGTGACGAAACCGGAAGGCACCTTGTGATGATGCCGCACATCGAAAGATCGCTTTTCCAATGGCATTGGGCCAACTATCCGGAAGGAAGAAAAGACGAGGTTTCACCCTGGATGGAAGCATTTGTGAACGCCAGAAAATGGATTGAGAATCTGGAAAAGTAATTGAATAGATTTGTAACAGTTGGCAGTGAACTTTTGATAGCCCGGCTATGGAAAGTTCACTGCCATTTTTTATGCTATTTATTCATGACAGTAATCCGTCGGAATTCTTATATTGGGACAAAAATAACCTGAACCCTGATGAAGAAATTTCTGCTGTTTTTTGCCTTGCTTTTATTGATGGCCGGCGCCGGTCCGCGTAAAATTTCCTGGGTTGCCATCGGCGATTCCATTACTTACCTCAACGATCATCAGAATGAAACCGGAAACCGCATTACCAAAGGGTATATGACGCTGATTTCTGAAAAATATCCGTTTGTCAGTTATATCAATCAGGGCCATAATGGGTGGACGTCGGTGAATATTGCCGATAAAATCAATGAACTCGGGTTGGTAAAAGCCGATGTGTATACCGTTTTTCTGGGTACAAACGACTGGTGGCAGGGCAAAAAGCTCGGCACGATTTCTGATTATGAGCAGCAAACCGGTACCGGAACTGTTTATGGCTCATTTCGTGTCATTACGGATAAACTGAAAAAGCTGAATAAGAAAGCCAGCGTAATACTGATTACGCCCATGCAGCGCGGCGATTTTGTTTACATCAATGGCGCCAAAAACAATGCATACGGCTCGTATAAACCGAAAAACGGGCAGACGCTGGAACAATTTGCCAATGCAATTATGGAAATCGGAAAATTTGAAAAATACCCTGTTCTGGACCTGTATCACGAAAGCGGGATCACGCTGGAAAATATGGTCCATTTTAAAAGACTGAAAGATCCGGCGTCCGGCGGTCCGGCGTCCGGCGGTCCGGCGCCCGGCGAATACACAAATTATACCTATCCTGAATATACCAATATTCCTTTTGACCCCGAAAAAGACGAATATCCTTACCCGCCCGAAGCAGTCAACATGACTTATGACGGGCTGCATCCGTCCGACAAAGGTTATGCAATCATTGCAGAGAAGCTTGCAGAAAAGTGGAAAGGGCTGAAATAACCGTTTTCAGAAAATCATTATACTATTCGCCGGCGGTAATTGCCTGTTTCAGGCTTGCAAGCAGCTTGAACATCGCTGCATTAACGGCATCATTATCTGCTTTTGCCGTTTTCAGCGCTTCTTCTGCTTCCGCGCGGTTTTTACGGTTATTTTCTGTTTTTACGGCCTGTTCTTTCGCCGTAACCAGATCGTTGTTTTTAATCCCAAGCCTTTCCGGGCTGTGTAACCTCGAAATGCCGTCCAGCCTGTCGATTCTGGCCTGATACCTGTTATCCTCACAATCAATGGCAAGATTAAACCTTACATATTCGTACGAAGAACCAGAAACCGGCACGTAGCTGCTCAGGACAAGCATCCCGGCTTGCGGATCATCCTGCTTGACTGCATTTTCGTAATTTCCGAAAGTGGCGGAAATCCAGTTCTGAACACTTTTATAAATGGCAGCACGTGGCTTTTCCACTTTTCCCAGATCGGCGTAATAAACATTTTTGTCCTTGTCAAGCGGCAACAGGCCATCTTGTCCGAAACCATTGTAAAAGCTTAAAAGCAGCAGAAGTAATGCGATGTATTTCAATATCGGGATCGTAATTTGAAGCTTAAAGGTAAGGATAAAAGCGGGAAGCAGCATGAAGTTTGTTGCGCGCACCAATTACAGCACCAGGCAATATCCTGTAAAAAATGGCAGTAATTACGAGTAGTTACCCCCTTAACCAAACTTTTTCAGCAAACCAGTTACACCATCATGGGAAAAGGAAAAGAATTGTTCGGACATTATAATGATCTTGCAAAAGAAAAAGGGCCGGGGAGTGAAGAAAGTACTTACGCCGGTGTTCTGTTTCAGGCACTGCTGATGCTCGGCGAGCGCCGTGTTTTCGAACTGCTGGAAGAAGCCGACGAAACCGGCAAGAAACTGCATTTTGAATACAAAACAGATCCTGAAAAAGGAACCAAAGACCTCAGTGGCATAACCCTGGTCTGAAAGGATTCACTGTTTCACAAGTATTTTGAAAAAGCGTATAAAGCGTTTCGTTATTACACTTTTTAACTCAAATCCAATTACCAATTTTTAAAAAAGGTAAAAATCAGTAGCCAGCAGCTAAAAGCTAACTGCTAAAAGCTAACAGCTAACAGCCATATCAAAGCTGCCTATTGGCTGAGATGCAGTTAAAACGTATTCTGGTATGAAATTTTTGCAGATTCAGACATTAATTTGAAGCACATCCCTGCGATGAAAATAAATGAATATGTCTGGACACAAAAAAGAAAGTACCAATACTCAATCGTTTGCTGCATTTAAGGTTTTTCGTTTCTTCTTGATTCTTCTGATTTTTTCTACATGTGCCGTTTCGTTCACGGCCCATGCGCAGCGTTCCGATTCAACAGTGAAAAAGGGCATTGTCATTCCGGATACGCTTTTATTTAAAATAGAACAGGCTCAGGCGGTGATCACGCAGATCAATGCAGCCAATACAAAAGGTTACAACAGCGGCAATATCCGGCGGGAACTCAAGACCATCAAAGGGAACGTCGGGCATATACAGCGTGCACTTGCTGACACAGAAGCTATTCCGAATAATAAAGATCTTCTGAATTTCCGGATTATGCTCACCGATGTGCAGCAGAAAACAACACAATGGCGGAAGTTGCTGTCGCGGCACAATGCGGAATTACAGCAGATGTCTGAACAGATTATCGAGTTCGGCCGGGATTCGTTACTGGCTGTCAACAAACGTGATACGACACAGAAAAAGCTGTATTCCGGCCAGATTTACGATTTAAGGCAAAGACTTCAGCAAGCCGGAAAAATCACGACGGCCAATCTGGACACAGTCAGCAATCTGCTTGCAGGCGTATCCGAAGTTTACTTTCTGGCCAATGATCTTCAGTCCACCATCAACGGTTATCTGAAAGAATCCGGCCGTAATTTGTTCGGAAGGGAAACGAGTTACATCTGGAAGCCCTCTGTCCGCGACAATCAGGAAAAAGTCAGGAACATGATCAGCGTTTCCTATTTGGGCCAGAACAACATTCTGAGGTATTTTTTCCAGTCCACGTGGGATAACCGTATTTTACTTGTGCTGCTTTGTGCCGGGTTCTTTGTTTGGGTTTAATACAATTACAGCAAGGCAGCCAGCGCAAAGCTCAGCCGGGAAATCGGGAAACTTGAATTCAATTACATCAGTGCAAAGCCGGTGCTGGCCACGTTTATCGTGCTGCTTAACCTGACTCCTTTGTTTGAACCCCGCGCGCCGTCCATCTATATTGAACTCAACCAGTTTTTGCTGTTGATGACGCTGACGGTCTTTTTTCTGAAGATGCTGCCGCCGAATCATCTGATGTGGTGGTTTTCAGTCCTGATTTTATATGTGCTTGTCATTTTCAGCAACGTAATCGTTGACGCATCTTTCTTTTTACGGTTTTTACTGATTGGTCTGAATGTCGGCTCGATTCTGTTCGGAATCCGGTTTTACAGGAAACTGAAAGAAGTGAAGCTGGAAGAAAGATTTATAAAACCGATCCTGATCATTTATGTTCTGCTGAATATTTCAGCCGTTTTCCTGAATGCGCTGGGTCGGGTTACACTTGCCAAAACATTTAATATTACGGCCATAAGCGGATTGATACAGATCCTGAGTCTGGGCGTTTTTGTGCATGTGCTCACGGAAGCAATGGAACTGCAGATCAAAGTAAGTTCATGTTCCAACGGAATATTTTCCAGGATCAATGCTCAGAAAACGCGTATTTCTTTTCAGAAAGCCATGACGGTCATTTCGGTTGTGCTCTGGCTGCTTGTATTTTTTATCAACCTCAATATCATTGATCCGGTATTCGGTTTCTTATCCGGAATCCTGGAAAAGCCGCGTAATTTCGGCAGCATTACTTTTACGCTTGGAAATGTACTGATCTTTTCGCTGATCCTCTGGATGTCCAATAACCTGCAAAAAAATATCAGTCTGTTTTTCTCCGGCCCGGAGGTCAGTTTTACGGAAGAATCCGTACACAAAGGCTCCAAGCTGGCATTGATCCGGCTAGTGATCATCGTTATAGGTTTTCTTTTTGCAATTACTGCTTCGGGCGTTCCGCTTGATAAAATAACGGTTTTGCTGGGAGCACTCGGTGTCGGAATCGGACTGGGTATGCAGAATATCGTCAATAATTTTGTTTCCGGAATCATCCTTATTTTTGAAAAACCGTTTACAATCGGCGATTACATTGAGCTGGCCGACAAAAAAGGAAAGGTCATGGACATCGGAATCCGTTCGAGCCGGATGCTTACGCCGCAGGGTTCCAGCGTCATTATCCCGAACGGCGATCTGCTTTCAGGCCGGCTTGTCAATTACACAACCAGTAATGCACGCCTGAAAAGCGAAGTTGTTTTCAAGATAAACATTGATTCCGATCTGGAAGCGGCCAAAAAAATAATCAATGATATCATCGACGAAGCAGAAGGGATTGTAAAAAAAGCACCCCGGCAGATTCTGTTCAGCGCAATTTCGGCGGATAATGTCGAGCTTAAAATCATGGTCTGGCTCAATGACGTTTATTCCGAAACCGCATTCAAAAGTTATGTTCTTGAACAGATTCTGATCCGTTTCAAAAAAAGTGAAATCAAGGTTATGTAAAATGCTTTTGCCGGAAAGTAAACCCAAATAACCGATGTCTTCCAAAAACACGGATGATAAAAAGTTGTAACCGATAAACGTTATACGAATAATTGTTACTATTGTGGCTTGTTTGGTTGAAAGCATATTCACCTGTTAAGCTGCATGCACCTTTTTTCCGGTAACCGCCTGTATTACGTACTTTTTGTTTGTATCCTGATGACTGCCGCAACGTATTATCACCGTTTTCCGACGGGCGATGATGCATGGTTTGGCGAACAATCGTACTGGCTTGAAAAAGAAGGCGTGATCCGTTCCGAATTCTTCCGCGGAATTGCCGGCTGGGAAAAGCAGCTTCTGGTCAGTCACAAATTGTTTCTGACTGTCGGGGCGTTGTTGATACATTGGTTCGGCTTTCATCTGCCTGTTCTTCAGTTTACCGGATTGCTTTTTTTCTTGATCATGACGGCGGAGCTTGCCTTTTATGTAAGATCAAAGGTTTCTGCTGAAAATTTATGGTATGTGCCGGCTATTCTGATTCTGGTTTTTACCAACCGGCTGCTGATCAAAATGAGTTTCGAAAACCGTCCGGAAATGATGCTTGCGGCATTTGGTTTCGGGGCTTTCCTGCTGATCAGAAGCAAAGCAAATGATATGCATACAGCAGCCGGCGGCATTCTGGCCGGACTCGCATTCCTGTCGCATCTTAACGGTATTATTTACGTCATTGCCGGATTCGGAACGTTGCTGTTGCTAAAAAGATACTGCAGCGCGGTCTGTTTCGGAATATTCAGCGGTCTTACCTGCGCTTTGTATCTGACGGATATTTTATCGGCTGAAAACGGTTTTGAAATCTGGTGGTACCAGTTCAGGCATGATCCGGCGACACAGGCTGCATTCAGTTTTCAAACCAAACTGATCCAGATCCTGACTTACCCGCGCCTGTTTTTTCATTCACCGGAACAGATTGCGCTATCGCTCTTACTCGTTTACCTGCTCTGGGTTCAAAGGAAGCTGATCCGTACACTGCCCGCCGAACTGAAACTGTTTTCACTGCTTCTGTTTTTCTCCTTTTGGATAATAACCAAAGCCAATGGCGGTTTGTATCTTCTCCTGTTTATGCCATTTATGTTTGCGCTGGTTTTCGAACTTTACAGGATCAGGCCGTTTGTCAATACGGGTCTGAAACTTGTTTTGCTGGCTTATTTTGTCATCGGCATTTTCGGTACGGTCCAGATTATTGTCAAAAACCATAAACTCGGTTTTTTGCCGGATACTTATGCAAAGCTCCGGAAACATTTGCCCGGGAAAGCAACGGGCGTGGTGCCGCTTACTTTTTTTTACAATGAATACGAGCAGTTTCCGCGTTTGCTGACGCACGAAAATTATAAGCTATACGCTGAGAAAAAGAATATGACGGCCGGAAAGTTTGGCACCTGGGCATACAAAAAAGGCGCGGATTTTATTTTGATGGATTACGATTTTAATGCAGAGTCCTATTTTCCGGCTCCGGGAACGGCCAGAATCCCGTTTTTTCATCTGGTTTATTTTGACGGGCGGTTTGCTGTTTATCAAAAGTAATTCGCGCATTTGCTGCCAAATAGCTTGTTTATTGCATATATGTTTATTTCGTGAAAAATTATAAAAATATTTTATTCAAATGTTTTGTTGTTTAAACGATTAAACCTACATTTGAAGCAAGCATTCTTTGAATATGCATATTTAAGATTCCATTAAGGATATAAGCCATATTCCAGCTCACACTTTTCTTCTTCCGGTTCCGAACAGATCGTTGATACATTGGTTATTGATTTTCAGCTTAAAACGCTTTTTGCATATGACCGTTTGATTTTCGCTTAATCGTTTAAACGCACTCCGGTTTCATCCGCATGCCTATGCATGCAACTGAACTTTCCGGAACTGTATCTTTCAGGCAAAATAATTTTTGCCGGTATATTTCTTTGTACGTATATAGCTGTTGGTTATTTGGCAGCAGGCTGATTTCCGGCTTGCCGCTGTGTTGATTTGCGTTTGCATCAGGTAAGGTATTCTTTTCTTTCGGCCGGCGGTTTTTCCGGCTGTTAACCTGCATTGTTGCGGGAAATTCCGTGTGTGGTTTGATTTACATCTCTAATGTACATGGGTTATGATGAGACAATCTTCTACAGTTATCATTTTCCTGTTATCGCTGCTGTGCACATTTGCCTACGCGCAAAACAGCCGGATTACAGGCATTGTAACCGGGCAGGACAAGGAACCTTTGCCCGGCGTTAACATTCTGATCAGCGGTTCGTCACAGGGAACGGTAACCGATTCGGAAGGGAAATATGCCATTGATGCGCCGGCTAATGCAAGTCTTGTTTTTTCATTTATAGGTTATATCAGCCAGACAATCAGCATCAATTCCAGATCCGTTATTGATCTGGAACTTGTTCAGGAATCAAAAAACCTGAATGAAGTAGTCGTGACGGCGCTGGGCATCAAACGGGAAGCCAAAACACTCGGCTATGCTACTGCCACCGTCAATGCCGACCAGATTTCAACCAACCGTACACCCAATGTCGTCAGTTCATTGCAGGGGAAAATGGCCGGTGTCAACATTTCATCATTGTCAACCGGTCCGGGCGGAACGGCCAAGATCCGTATTCGCGGCCAGTCTTCGTTCAGCGGCCAGAACAGTCCGCTTATTGTTGTAAACGGCGTTCCGATTGATAATTCCAATTATGCAGGCGGCGGCGATTACGGGCCCAGAGCGGCGAATGCTTCGGACGGCGGCGACGGACTTTCCAGCATAAATCCCGATGACATTGAATCCATGACCGTTCTGAAAGGCGCAACCGCGGCAGCACTTTACGGCTCGCGTGCCAAAGACGGCGTGGTTATGATCACGACCAAAAACCGGGGAACAGGAAAAGGAATCGGCGTGGATTACAACATCAATTTTACAACGGATACGCCGCTGGACTTTACGGATTTCCAGTATGAATACGGGCAAGGCGAAGGCGGAAAAAGGCCGACGACCGCCAATCCGACATCCGGTGTCTGGAGCTTTGGCGAAAAGTTTGAACCGGGCATGACGCAAGTGCTTTTTGACAATGAAACATGGCCGTATGAACCGGTTTTCAATCGGGTGAAGAAGTTTTACCGGACGGGAACAAACCTGACGAACACGGTAACCGTTTCCAATAACGGCCCGAACGGTGGTTTTAGCCTTTCGCTTGCGAATGCTGAAAACAGGGGAATTTTACCGAATAACACGTTCAACAGGAAAATTGTAAATCTGGGCTTTACGCAGAATATCTCCAAAAAGCTCAATGTTTTTGGCAACATCAATTATTCGAAAGAGAAAAATACGAACCCGCCGCAGATTGATACACAGGATTTTGCCATTTCAACAGTCCTTTTTACGCTGGCGAATTCCATGCCTTTCGAAGCATTGCAGCAGAACCAGACTTTGCCGAACGGAGATGAATTTGTGTTTTCAAGGTTTCTGGTCAGAAATAACCCGTATTACTCGCTGAGCCGCCATTTTGAAAACATTGACCGTGACCGCATTTTCGGCAATGTGGCCATGAAATACCAGTTTACCGACTGGCTGTATCTGCAGGGACGCATTGCGCAGGATTTTTATGTACGCGGACAGGATTACAACATTCCGAACGGTTATGCACCGATTGCAAAAGCACCTGTCGGTTATGTTAACGGTTCGTACACGCAGGATATCCGCAGGAATACGGAACGGAACCTCGACTTTATTCTGGGCGGGAACCATACGTTCGGCAGCATCGGTCTGGACGTTACACTCGGCGGAAACCAGCGTTATGCGCGTATGGATTACAACAGCGTAACGGTGCAGGATTTTATTCAGCCGGGCTTGTACACGGTCATGAACGGACGCGTGAAAAACCCGCTTTACAGTCTTTCGGAAAAGAAAATCAATTCGCTTTACGGTGCCGCCACAATCTCGTATAAAGAGTTTTTATATCTGAATGTTACCGCGCGAAATGACTGGTTTTCAACGCTCGCACCTCAGAACCGCAGTATTCTTTACCCGTCCGTCACGGGAAGTTTTATATTTTCCCAAGCCATTACAAACCTGCCGGCGTGGATAACGTTCGGCAAGCTGAGGGCAGCGTATGCGGAAGTGGGATCGGATAATGTGAACCCGTATTCCAATGCCTTGTACTATTCGGTTGACAATAATTCTTTCCCGAATCCGTCAGGCCAGCTTGTGCCCGTCGGCGGCATCAATGCATTGACAGTTCCTAATAAAAACCTGCGTCCGTTGCGCATTAAGGAAGCCGAGGCCGGGCTGGAAATGAAAATGTTCAACAACCAGATCGGGTTTGATTTTACGTATTATCATAAAACGACTGACGATCAGATTCTTGCCGCACAGATTTCAGATGCTTCCTCTTACACGGCCCAGCTCATCAATGTAGGCCGCAGCATGAACAAAGGCATTGAACTGCTGATCAGCGGCTCGCCGGTGAACACCAAGAATTTTCGTTGGGACGTGAGTTTCAATGTTTCTTACAATACATCAAAAGTACTGAAACTGGGTCTTGCTGAAAAAGATACGGTCATAACCGTTGGCGGCGGAGGCGGCCGGACGCTGAATATGGTTGTGGGCAAGCCGCTTGGCCAGCTTTATACATTCAAATACCTGCGGGATGAACAAGGAAGGCAGGTTTTTGACAAAAACAGCGGAATGCCTTTGCGGAACAATACGCTGATGAACGTGGGCAATGCGCTTCCAAAATATTTTGGCGGAATCACAAACACGTTTACTTACAAAGGAATCACGCTTTCCACATTGATTGATTTCAAGCTGGGGCATAAAATGATCGCCGGCCGGAACATCAATTACATGCGCCACGGCTTGTCCAAAAGAACGCTGCCGGGACGGGCGGAGGGCTTTGTAATCGGAAACGGCGTCAATCCGGATGGAGAAATCAATAAGACCAAAGCGGCTGTGCAGCCCTTTTATGAATCCATTAACCCGCTGGGCGTCAATGAAGATTTTGTGTTCAATGCCGGTTTCTGGAAACTGCGGCAGATAACGCTGAGCTATGACCTCGGCAAACTGCTTCCTGAAAAATTCTTTATCAAAGGATTAAGGCTGAGCGCCGTTGCAAATAACGTGCTGATTATTAAAAAATGGACTGAAAACATGGACCCGGAAGAAGTGCTGAACTCGTCGGACAATGCAACCGGACTTGATTTCTGGCCGGGCCTGCCGCCGACACGGAGCATCGGATTTAATCTGAACGTGAAATTCTGACCGTCAAACCGTTTTCAAAATTCCTGAAAAAATATGAAGACTTTATTAAAATCCATACGGGCCGTTTTGTTTCTGCTGGTCTTGCTTACCGGCTGCGATAAAGGGTTTGACGAGATCAATACCAACAAAGTTGATCCGACTTCACTAGCGCCGTCGCTCATTCTGAACAAGGCCATTATCAGCACTACTTACCTCGACGGACTTTCGACACTTGGCATGCTGACCTACAATTTTGCCATTGTGCAGCAGATTGTTACGCCTTACGGAAGCTCGTTGTCAGGCGGAAATTACAACCAGTACAACAATGCAAACTCGCCGCTGGTGTGGGTAAATTTTTACAGAAATGTGATCAAACAGCTGGTTGCCGTCACCACGCAGACCAAGGACGATCCCATGCAGGCCAATATTTATCATGCGGCGAGAATCTGGAAAGCCTATGCATTCATGATCCTGACGGATACTTACGGCGACGTTCCGTATTTTGAAGCCGGACAAGGCTATATCAATGAAATCATCCGACCGAAATACGATCCGCAGGAGGCCATTTACAAGGATATTCTGAAAGAGCTGGACGAAGCTTCGGCTGCGCTGGACGTTTCCCAGCCTGCGGTTACAACGGATATTCTGTATGGCGGAAATGTTGCAAAATGGAAAAAACTGGGCTATTCACTGATGCTGAGAGCGGGCATGCGCCTCACGAAAGTGGACGAAGCAACGGCAAAAACCTACGTGGCAAAAGCAGTTGCCGGCGGATTGTTTGAAAGCAATGCGGACAATTCCATGATCCGGCATACGGCGATTTACAACAATTACATTGCCAATCACCTTGCCGCGCGCGAGAAAACCAACTTCTACCTTGCAGCGCCGTTTGTCAATTATTTAAAGGAAAACAACGATCCGCGGCTGCCCGTATTTGCCGTGCGTTATGTAGGTGCCAAAGGCGGTCCGGAGCAGGTCGCGGCACGGGCTTCATCCGATCCGGAAGTTCAGGTCGGCATGCCGATGGGTTACAATGACGTAACGATCAATACCGTATTGGCTGCAAACGGCGTGGCAAGTCTGTGGGATTTCAGTCAGGTGAATCTGTCTACGGTACTGAAACTGGATGCGCCCGAGTTTCATGTTACTTATGCCCAGAACCAGCTTTTACTGGCAGAGGCGGCTGTCCGCGGCTGGGTTACAGGCGATCCGGCGGATTATTTTATGAAAGGGGTCCGGGCCAACCTGGAACAAATGGCTTTGTACGATCCGGCTGCGGCCATTCCGGAAACGGCCATCCAAACGTATCTCAAAGCACATCCGCTGGACAAAACGAAAGCATTGGAACAGATCAACACGCAATACTGGGTCGCATCTTTTCTGGACGGGAACGAGCTGTTTGCCAATTTCCGCAGAAGCGGTTATCCCGCATTGAAGAAAAACCCGTATCCCGGCGCTGAAATTACGGAAGACTTCATCCGCCGCATGCCTTATCCCGACAGTGAAATTATTGTGAACCTTCAGAACGTCAATGACGCCAATGCAAGGCAGGGGCCAAATGATCTGAACACCAGAGTATGGTGGGACAAAAAGTAAATCCATTGTAAAAAATAACTCCTGAATCTTTAACCTTTTAACAATCCAAAAGTTCATGAATAAAAGTGGAATCAGTCGTCGCGACACAATGAAAGCGTTGGGTATGAGCACTTCGGCAGGCTTGCTCGGATTATTCGGCGGCATATCAACCGCAGAAGCCCGCGAGGCAAAAGGCATCCCGAACTATGCCAAAGCGATGAAACCCGTTACAATCAAAAGTGTCCGGGCTATCGCAACTGCACCGCAGGGATCCAACCTGATCGTGGTAAAAGTAGAAACGTCCGAACCCGGTCTGTACGGACTCGGCTGCGCTACTTTTACCCAGCGTGCAGCCGTTGTCATTGTGGCCATCAATACGTATCTGAACGAATTCTGTGCCGGCAAGGACGTCGATAATATTGAAGACATCTGGCAGGGCGCGTATGTGAGTTCTTACTGGCGCAACGGACCGGTTCTGAACAATGCACTGAGCGGTCTGGACCAGGCGCTTTGGGATATCAAGGGAAAACGTGCCGGCATGTCGTTATATCAGCTTCTGGGCGGTAAAGTCCGTTTCGCCGTTCCTTGCTACACGCATGCCAACGGCAACTCGCCCGAAGAAACCGTGGAGAGTGTCAAGGGCATTATGGAAAGAGGGTTCAAGTTCATCCGTATTCAGCAGGGCGGTTACGGCGCAGTCGGAAGCACTGTTGAAAAGCCGGACTTCAGAGGCGCAAATTTCGGCGGTGCCACAGATAGTTTTATGAACGAAAACACCTATCTCAAATCCATTCCGAAGCTTTTTGAAGCAGTCAGAAAAGGCTGCGGCGAAGAAATTGAACTGCTGCATGACATTCACGAAAGGGTTCAGCCGATGAACGCCATCAATATGATCAAACAGCTGGAAGAGTACAATCCGTTTTTTATTGAAGATCCATTTTCACCGGAAAATATGAAATGGTTCAAGCAGCTGCGGGCGGTCACTTCAGTTCCGATTGCCATGGGCGAGCTGTTCAACAACATCAATGAATTCCTGGAACCAATGGTGAACCTGTATTTTGACTACATCCGCATTCACGTTTCCCAGATCGGAGGCGTAACCCCGGCGATGAAAGTGGCAAGGCTCGGAGAATGGTTCAACATCAGAACGGCATGGCACGGCCCCGGCGATGTTTCGCCTGTCGGACACGCAGCGCATGCGCATATTGATCTGGCCGTCTGGAACTTCGGCATACAGGAAGCGGTGTCGTTCAATGACAAAACACTCGAAGTATTTTCCGGATGCCCGACGATGAAAAACGGTTACATGTCCGTCAATGAAGTGCCCGGGATCGGCGTGGACATCAATGAAAAAGAAGCAGCCAAGTATCCGATTACGACCAAATCCAACTGGCAGGTAAGGAAATTTGACGGAACCCTGATCCGCCCGTAATATGAAAAAGGTTTCCCTCAAAGACATAGCCCAGAAAGCCGGCGTTTCGACAGCCCTGGTTTCGTATGTCCTGAACGGGAAAGAAAAGGAAGCCCGGGTAGGAGAAGCCATTGCTGGCAAGATCAGGGAACTTGCCAGGGAACTGAATTATCAGCCCAATCATCTGGCAAAGAGTCTGCGGAGTGGGAAAACACATACGATCGGGCTGATTATTGCAGACATATCCAATCCTTTTTTTGCAAACATTGCCAGGGTTGTGGAAGATGAGGCCAAGCGGAATGGTTATACGGTCATCATCGGAAGCTGCGACGAAAACGCGGACAAAGCCTGGGATCTTATAACGGTGCTCATGAACAGGCAAGTGGACGGTTTTATCATCGTTTCCTGCGAAGGTTCGGGAAACCAGATTAGGTATCTGAAGGAAAAAAATATCCCGTTTATTCTGCTAGACAGGCACTTTCCTGATATTCAGACGGATTTTGTGGCCACCAATAATTACAAGGCTTCCTACGACGCAGGAATCCATCTGATCAGCGGCGGTTACACCCGTATCGGACTGATTGCCTACAAATCTGAAATGTATCACATGCAGGAACGCATACGAGGTTACCGGCAGGCATTGCAGCACAAGGGCATTGAATTTCAGGATGACTGGTTAAAAGAAGTCCGTTTTGAAACGATGGAAAAGGAAGTGAAAGTCGCGATTGAGGATATTCTTTCTCTGGAACAAAAGGTAGAGGCGATCATTTTCGCAACGTACGGCCTGGCAATCAACGGTTTGAAATACATCAATGAACTCCGGCTGAAAGTGCCGTCGGATCTGGCGATTGTCAGTTTCGGACAAGCAGAAGTATTTGACCTTTACTATTGTCCGATTACTTATCTGCGGCAGCCTTTGGAAATGCTGGGCAAAACGGCAGTAGACTATCTTCTGAAAAAACTGAAAAACCCCGATGAAGAAATGAAGCAGGTTTTAATGGAAGCAAAACTCATTGCCCGCGATTCATCCACAAACAGAAGGCTCCTCCGGAGCCGCCCGGCCCCGGAGGGGCTCCCTGTTTATAGCAAAGAGCAATTATACATAGATCACGGCTCCGGAGGAGCCACCTGAAATTGGTAAAAGGTGGCTCCTCCGGAGCCTAAAACCATCATTATCAAAACGTGCTACAAACAGAAGGCTCCTCCGGAGCCGCCTGGCCCCGGAGGGGCCCCCTGTTTGTAGCAATTATACATAAACCACGGCCCCGGCGGGGCCTCCTGTTCATATCAAATACCATGCAGAGAAGAAACTTTCTAAAATCCGCAGCACTCGGCACGGCTGCGATACTGTCCGGCTTGCCATCATTAAAAGCGCAGGCGGCTTCCAAAATGAAAATTACAAAAATACGGTATTACGCTGCGCCCGGCTACAACAAACCCCTTTTTAATCAGGCACGCGGGATCGTCGAAATAGAAACGGACGGCGGGATCATCGGAATCGGAGAAGGAGGTTCCAAAGATATGATCGAGCAGTGTGCACAGATGATGATCGGCGAAGATCCGTTCCGCATTGAACACATCTGGCAGAATGTTTACCGCGGCATGTTTTACCCGCCCGGAAGAGAAAAACTGCATGCGCTCGGAGCGTTGGAAATGGCACTTTGGGATATTAAAGGCAAGGCATTGAATGTTCCGGTATACGAACTGCTCGGCGGCGCTACCCGCGATTATGTCGAGTGTTATGCCACGGGCTTCCGCGCTTCCAAAGCCAAAACCGAAGAAGAAAGGGCGAGAGACTGCATTGAAGCAGGATTGAGAGCGTACCGCATAGGGCCGACGGGCGGAAACGGAGAAGAACCGTTTGACTTCTATGACAACGTAAAAAAAACCATTGAGTTTTGTAAAAGAATCGATGCTGCTGTCGGAGGCGGCGGAAAGTGGGCGATAGATCTGCATACCAGGTTTGACATGACGGACGGGCTGAAAATCTGCACGGCGCTTGAACCGCTTGAACCTTATTTTGTGGAAGACATCGTCCGATCCGAAAACCCCGGTGTTTACAAAACCATAAGAACCATGACCAAAGTGCCGATAGCAGTCGGAGAGCAGTTTGGCGACCGCTGGGATACGAATGAACTGATCGAAAACCGCCTTATTGATTATACCCGCTTTACCGTACCGAACACCGGCGGAATAGGTGAATTCAAGAAACTTGCTTCCATGTGCGAAACGCATTATGTAGGCATGATCCCGCATTTTACCGGGCCGCTTTCAACGGCAGCGCTGGTGCATATTCTGGGTTCCAGCAGCCCGGCACGCTGCCTGATGGAACTGGGCGGCGGCGAGCCGGAGCGCCCGCCGTACTTCAATGAAGATTTTATCAACTTCAAAAACGGAAAACTTTATCTGAACGCCAGCCCCGGGCTGGGCGTAAAATTCGATCCGAAAAAAGCCACGTTTGTCATGGAAGTGAAAGAAAAGACCAGGTTCCCGCACCCTGTTCTCAAAAGCCCGGACGGAGCCATCCACAACTGGTAACCAACACGATTATCCGGGCTTCACGGCCATTGGTAAATAAGTGTGTTCGAATACAGATCAAAACAGCATTACAGCAAATCCATGTTAATGTTTAGATAAATGAGAAAATCTGAAAAAACCGGTATGTCGCGCAGGGAAGCGATTCAGGCCGTACTCGGCGTTGCTGCGATGGGTTCCATGCTTTTGCCCAAAAGTTCCTATGCATCTGTGCCGCTGCCGTTCAGTGAATACGGAAGTGTGAAAATCACCAGACTGGAAACATTTCTGGTAAAACCGCGCTGGATATTTCTGAAAATCCATACCGATTCCGGCATCTTCGGTCTGGGGGAGCCGCTGCTGGAAGGACGGGCGCTCACGATCAGAACAGCCATTCAGGAAGTGGAGCCATACCTCATCGGCAAAGATCCGAGGCAGGTTGTGCATCACTGGCAGGCCATTTACCGGCATGCTTTTTACCGCGGCGGTCCCATTCTGACGAGTGCACTGAGCGGTATTGATCAGGCTTTATGGGATATCAAAGGCAAATTGCTGGGTGTTCCCGTTCATGAGCTTTTCGGCGGGCCAACGCGTGACCGTGTGCGGGTTTACGGGCGTGCAGCCAATGCGGAGGATATGAAAAAGCGGAAAGCAGAGGGTTACACTGTTATTAAAACAGGCGTTGCCAAAAAGAACCCGGCCAACATCGTTGAAAATCCCGCCTTTATCAAATACGCTGCAGACAACTTTGCTTCCCTGCGCGAAGCCGGCGGTCCGGAAATGGACATTGCCATTGATTTTCACGGCGCCATTTCCCAGCAGACTTCAAAAGTTCTGATCAAAGAGCTGGAACAATATCAGCCTATGTTCGTGGAAGAACCTTGTCAGGCGCAGAACGTGGATACTATGGTGGATATCGCCCGCGGTACGCACATTCCGATTGCAACCGGAGAACGGATTTTTACCAAATGGGGCTTCCGTGAGATTCTTGAAAAAGGCGCTGCCAGTATCGTACAGCCTGACCTTTGCCATGCAGGCGGAATCACCGAAGGCCGGATCATTGCCGGAATGGCCGAAGCCTATTACGTTCCCATCGCACCGCATAATCCCATGGGCCCGATTTCACTGGCGACCGGTCTGCAGCTCGCCGCAAGCGTTCCCAATTTCCTGGTTCAGGAGCAGGTTTCATTGGGCGAAGGTTATCTGAAAAATCCCTTTAAACTTCAGAAAGACGGAACCGTTATGGTGCCGAAAACACCCGGACTCGGCATTGAACTCGACGAAGACAAAATGAAGGAAATGATCGGCCATGACTGGAAAAATCCGGAAACCTACAATGCGCTGGACGGCTCCGTTGTCGACTGGTAACAGCGTACAGATTTACGGCATTTAGTTATAGTTCCTGTTCCCGGCATTTGCACCCGCATTGCCCTGTTCCACCTGCTTTTTCATCATGGATAAACCCTTTGGCATAACCCAAAACAGCGCTTTAAAATCAATTTAAATTGTAATTTTTCCACTAAAAATGTAACTTAATATTTATTCCAAAATGAGAAAATTTATTATTTTAATCTTGCTCAACCTTTTTCTTGGGATCGGCTGTTCCTATGCCCAGAATGGGAGGATAACCGGAAAGGTGACGGATCAGGACAATGCGGCGCTTCCCGGCGTCAACGTGCTGCTGAGTGGCTCTTCGCAGGGAACGGCAACGGACGGGGAAGGAAATTTCGTGATCAATGCGCCGGCATCCGGTTCGCTGGTTTTTTCCTTTATCGGTTATGTAAGTCAGACTGTTCCGATCAATAATCGCAGTGTTATTGATATTCAGCTGACGCAGGAATCCAGAAGTCTGAGCGAACTGGTAGTTGTAGGTTACGGAACGCAGCGCAAAACGGATGTCACGGGTGCATTGTCTGTTATTTCTACCAAAGAATTTGCGCAGCAGCCGGTTACACGTCTGGATCAGGTTTTACAGGGACGTGCCACGGGCGTGCAGGTTACGCAGTCCAACGGCTCGCCGGGCGGTGATTCCAGGATTCGTATCCGCGGCGCAAACTCGGTTCTTGGAAACAATGATCCGCTTTATGTTATCGACGGCTACATCGGAGCAGATTATAACTTGTTGAACCCGAATGACATTGCATCCATTCAGGTTTTGAAAGATGCCGCGTCCACTTCCATTTACGGCAGCCGCGGTGCAAACGGCGTTGTCATCATCACAACGAAAAAAGGGGCGCGTGGAATCAAAGTAACTTATGAAGGTCAGGGCAGCGTTTCCAGTGTCATTAAAAAGTTTGACCTTTTACCTGCCGGTGAATTTGCCGAAATCGTAAACGCACGCGCTCTGGCAACGGGCTCGACGCCGCCCTTTACCGAAGCGCAGATTGCGGATTATAAAACAAACGGCGGCACCGACTGGCAGGATCTTGTTTACCGCACGGGGCGCGGTCAGCAGCAGCAGATTACCATTACGGGCGGCAATGAAAAAACGACTTTTCTGGTTTCCGGGAATTATGTAAACCAGAAAGGGATCGTGGAAAACAGCAATTTCAGACGTCTGGTTTTCCGCACAAACCTGAACACGCAGGTGAATAACAAACTGGCTTTAAGGTTTAATCTTTCAGGAGCACATTCGCTGAACCACAACACGGACGGCGGCGGCGCACTGATCGAAGCTTTGCAATGGGCGCCGACCACGCCGGCTTACGGAGCTGACGGTTTTCCGACATTTGCAGATCCGATCGGTTCCGTTTCAAGAAGTCCGCTGGATAATTTATACGACCGGTCCAATGATGCCACCAAATTCAATGTCAATGCCATCGGAGGGTTGAATTACCAGTTGCCGGTCAAAGGTCTGACGCTTGATCTTCAGTATGCGGTTAATTACCTCGATGGCCAGAACAGTTATTTTAACGGTCCGAGAATTGCAAACAATGTTCCGAATGCCGGTCGCTATTCCTCGGATCAGGTAACGCTTCAGAACACCAATTCACTGAACTACAATGTAACGCTTGGAAACCATTCGATCAATGCGGTGGCCGTTCTGGAAACACAGCAGTATACCAACAAAAACTTCTCGGCCAATGCCACCGGCCTGCGTTTCCCGCAGCTTGGCTATGACAACATCGGCGGAAATTCGGCGGCTTCCGTGGCATCGGGTTTTCAGAAATGGACTTTGCTGTCGCTTTTGGGACGCGTCAATTATGCGTTTAAAGACAAATATCTGCTTACCGCTGCCATCCGGAGAGACGGATCGTCCAAGTTCAGCCCTTCAAACCGGTACAGCGTTTTTCCTTCCGTGGCAATCGGATGGCGCTTGTCGGAAGAGGAATTTATCAAGAACCTGAATATTTTCAGCAACCTGAAACTCAGAGGAAGCTGGGGTTCGACGGGAAGTCAGGCGATTAATCCATACGCTACGCTGTCTTCCTATAACACAACGTATGTGGCCTTCAACAACAACAGCATTACGGCCGGCGTCATCCAGGGCAACGCCGGAAACATGGATCTGAAATGGGAAACCACACGGCAAACGGATGTAGGTATTGAAATGGAATTCCTGAACGGAAGGTTACGGCTGGAAGCGGATTATTTTCATAAAAATACCAAAGACCTTTTGCTGAATGTATCCATACCGAATTATGCCGGCGGCGGGACACAAACGCGCAACATCGGTGAAATCGAGAACAAAGGATTTGAATTCTCCATCGGCGGAACGCCTGTTCAGGGCAGCAGGTTCGGCTGGGAAACGAATCTGAATTTTTCCACGCTGAAAAACAACGTGCTGGATCTCGGCGGGCTTCCAAGGATCGGCACCGGAACAGGAGCTGGCGGCGGCATGTCCATCACCAATGAATTCATGCTGATGCCCGGCCAGCCGCTCGGTTCTTACTGGGGGTTGAATTACCTCGGAACATTCAAACCGAACGAGGCCGACGAAGCAGCCAAGCAGGGCCGTGTGCCGGGCGATCCGCATTACGAAGATGTAAACGGCGACAACAGCATTACAACAGATGATTTCAAGGTAATCGGCCACGCTTTCCCGAAAGTGACCGGCGGCTGGAACAACACCTTTACTTACGGTGCTTTTACGCTGAATGTTTTTGTAAACGGCGTTTTCGGAGTTGACAAGCTGAATTATACCCGTGCCGGCGCCATGTCCGGTTCCGGTGAAGCGCGTCAATTTTTGTTAACTGAAATCCGGGATTATTACCGTCCGGGCAACGAGGATTCGGATATTCCTGCATTTACCAAAACCTATCAGCCGTTTACCCAATCCAGCCGGTTCCTTGAAAACGGCAGTTTCGTAAGGTTAAAGAACGTAAGCCTTTCCTACAATCTTCCGAGTGCGCTATTGCGTGACAAAGGAGCCATCAGAATATTCGGAAGTGCCACAAACCTTTTTACCATTACCAAATATTCCGGTCCGGACCCGGAATCCAGCAATGTAGGCTCCGGAACAGACACCGCCATCGGCATCGACCGGGGCTCATACCCGAATGCAAAAGTCTATACGCTCGGGATCAACTTAAGCTTTTAGTGATCAGCTGTTAGCCATTAGCTTCTAGCTTTTAGCAATTAATCAGCAAAAACAGCCAACCATCATCTGACAAAACATGACAATCCATGACAACTTCATGACAACTTCATGATCAGTCCCCAACAAACAACCAACTAACATGACAACCCATGACAACTTCATGACCAATATTTCACATCTGACATTTCACATTTAGCATAAAATGAAAAAACTAAACACATTCCTGCTTGCCGCATTGCTGCTTTCCGGGGCGAGCTGCAAAGATTATCTGGAAGAAGATACCACCGGACTGCTGTACGGAAATAATGTTTTATCCACACAGGACGGACTTGAATCCGCGCTGACGGGTGCTTACAAAGGACTTGCTTCGCAATGGTCGAGAGGATTCATACATCCTTCCGCCAATGCCGCCACGCTGGGCAGCGATGATGTGACGACACATCCCGCGAGCAACAAGGCCGACTGGCGCGAGTTTGACCAGTTCAATGTTTCTACGACAAACCAGCGTTCCAATGCGGTTTACAACGGCTGCTACAAGGCCATTCAGGGCGCAAATAACGTGATCAACAATTATGAAAAAACAGTCGGTGACAAAGCGGCCATTGATATTATAGTCGGAGAAGCGCATTTTATACGTGCATTTTCTTATTACTGGCTTACGCGTTTCTGGGGCAATATCCCATTGGTGCTCGCAGGTGAATATTCTGCCGATTTATTAAGCATCGGAAAGTCTACGCCCGAGCAGGTTTATGAATTGATTGTCTCCGATCTGAAAGTGGCCGAAACCAATCTTCCGAATACCAAACGCGATCCAGGACGTCCGAACAAAGGTTCTGCAAAAGCATATCTTGCCGATGTATACCTGACGATGGCCGGATGGCCGCTGAAACAAACGGACAAATATGATCTTGCAGCTGCAAAAGCCAAAGAAGTCATCGATAACAAAGCTGCGTACGGATTTCAGCTGCTTCCGACATTTGCTGCCGTTTTTGAAAATGATCCGGCTTCAACGGGAACAGCCGAGGCTGTGTTCCAGATCAACGGTTTTACAAGCGGTGATTCCGGCAACTCCACGTATGGCTTGACGACCATGCCGGGAGAAGAAGGCGGCTGGGACGATATGTATGCCGAGCTGAATTTCTTCAACAGTTTTCCCGAAGGCCCAAGAAAAGATGCGACGTTCCGCACCGAATTCGGACTTTCAGGGACTAAAATTCCTTGGCAAAAAAGTCTGACAAAGCATCCTTATTATAAAAAATGGTATATCAAAGGCGATATTTCCACGTATCAGGCTTCACTGCCGTCTGTAATGATGCGCTATGCACATGTGCTGACCATTTATGCCGAAGCCAAAGCCCGCGGTACCGGCGGTCCGGATCAGGCTGCGTACGATGCGCTGAACCAGGTCCGGCTCAGAGGCCGCGCTGCCGGAACCAAGCCGTTGTCTGCCGCCGACGGGCTTACTGCTGCCAAATTTGCCGATGAAGTAGTGCAGGAACGTGCGTGGGAATTTGCCTGCGAAAGAACGCGCTGGTTTGATCTGGTCCGTCTGGAAAAAGTGGAAGAAGCCAACGCCAACAAAAGTCCGGACGATCTTCAGCCGATACGCGCCATTACCAAAGCCAATTACTGGTTTCCGCTGCCTTATTCCGACACATCCCTGAACCCGAATCTGAATTGATAAGCCTGCGTTCCGGACGTTTTATGCCAGACATGAAATGCCCGGAACGTTGCATTTTATCATAATAAGGTTTTTCACTTTCCGGATAGGTAAGGATTTTATTTTCATCAGCAAGATCCATTTACTTTAAATATGATTTCTAAACCCTTGAAAAATATCTTTTATCTGTCGTTACTTTTCCTGATCTGCGCATGGACTTTCGCAAACAGGAAGCAAGCACTTCCGGAGCCGGATCAGGACTGGCCGGTATACGGCGGCAACAATGCCGGCAACCGGTATTCGCCTTTGAAACAGATCAATAAAGAAAATGTTAAAAACCTGAAACTCGCCTGGACTTACGATACCGGTGAAAACAAAAATACCGATGAAAGAGGCATGGACATGCAATGTCAGCCCATTATTATCGACGGCATTCTGTACGGCACCACGCCGAAGTTGAAAGTATTTGCCATTGAAGCAGCAACCGGAAAAGAACTATGGAAATTTGATCCGTTTGAAGGCAAAAGGCCGAGGTTTCATCCGGTGCGCGGCGTTGTTTACTGGTCTGAGGGAAAAGATAAAAGAATTCTTTATACCGCCGGTTCTTCCCTTTTTGCAATCCATGCTGCGACCGGAAAACGGGTTGAAAGTTTTGGAAAAAACGGCGAAGTCGATTTTCATGAAGGGCTTGGCGACAAGGAAACGTACGGTTACGACCTGAACAATTTCAACATCCGCAACACGACGCCCGGTGTTATTTATAAAAATCTGCTGATTACTGGTTCGTCGGTTTCTGAAGGCGGCGACGCATTGCCCGGCCATATCCGTGCTTTCGATGTTCGTACGGGCAAGCTCGCCTGGATTTTCCGCACCATTCCGCTTCCCGGCGAATACGGGTATGAAACCTGGTCAAAAGATTCTTACAAAAAACTGGGCGGCGCCAATTGCTGGGCCGGAATGGTTCTGGACGAAAAGCGCGGAACCGTGTTTCTGGGAACCGGCTCGCCTTCGGTTGACTTTTACGGCGGCGCGAGAAAAGGTACCAATCTGTTTGCAAACTGCGTCATTGCGCTGGATGCGGAAACAGGAAAACGTAAATGGCATTTCCAGACTGTACATCACGACTTATGGGACCGCGATATTCCTTGTCCGCCCAATCTGATTACCGTGAAGCATCATGGTAAAAGGATGGATGCCGTAGCGCAGGCGACCAAAGACGGCTACATTTTTGTTTTTGACAGAGATACAGGCAAACCGTTGTTTCCGGTTAAAGAAGTGGCTGCGCCTGTCGCCCATGCATTGCCGGGCGAAAATCCGTGGCCTACGCAACCCATTCCAACCAAACCTGCGCCGTTTGCCAATCAGCAATTGACCGAAGCGGATATTACGACGCGCACGCCGGAAGCGCATGCCTATGTGCTGGACCGCTATAACAACAGCCGCAAAGGTCCGAAGAATGAACTGCCCAGTCTGGAAGGAGGGCTTCTTTACGGCATCGGTGGCGGGGCGGAGTGGGGCGGTACAGCCGCTGATCCGAACGGGATTATGTATGTAAACGGCAACAACATGCTGTGGTGGCTGAAAATGCGCGACAGCAGGGAAAAAACCAATGGTCAGACGCTGTCAAAAGGAGCGGTGCTTTTTAATACCAACTGCACGGCTTGTCACGCCACAACGACTGGAAATGCAACGGCCTCGGCGGGTACGCAGGCTTATCCAGTTTTGAAAGACATTGGCAAGAGGTTGAGCCGGGAACAGATTGCGGCCATTCTGGAAACGGGACGTGGAAGAATGCCTTCTTTTCAGCATATTGCCAAGGAAGACCGGAACGCCATTGTCGATTTCCTGCTGAATATGGAAAGCAAGCCGGCCGCCAATGACATTCACAGCCAGACTACAGAAGTTGCTGCGCAGAAGAGTGCGGATTTTCCTTATGCTCCGCCTTTTGTCAACAACGGCAATGTCCAGTTTCGCGATCAGGACAATTATCCGGCCATCAAGCCGCCGTGGGGAACGCTGAATGCCGTTGACCTCAACACCGGCGAATACCTATGGAAAGTGACACTGGGCGAATATCCCGAACTGACCGGAAAAGGAATTCCGCCGACCGGCACGGAAAATCACGGCGGCCCGATCGTTACGGCAGGCGGACTGCTGTTCATTGCAGCAACGTATGATGAAAAACTCAGGGCTTTTGATACCAGAACAGGAAAGGTCATCTGGGAATACAAACTGCCTGCGGGCGGATTTGCAACGCCGGCCACGTACATGGTGAACGGAAAGCAGTATATTGTCATTGCTGCCGGCGGAACGCGGTATGGACTGAAATCCGGCGGGAGCTATGTTGCCTTTGCGCTTCCTTAACGGTGCCGGGATTTTGTATACGGCGGGTCGGAAATCCGGGTATTCCAAAGGCTGTTTTATTTAAAATACTTGAAATTTCAGCGGCATAACTCAACCTGACATCATGGAAAAATACCTGTTAAGCTGCGATTGGGGCACTACATCTTTCCGGCTGCGGCTGGTAAACAGAACGGACAATTTGCTGATTGGTGAAGTGATTTCGCAAAATGGAATCAGCAGTACATACAATTCATGGAAAGCATCGGGTGAAATCCCGCGTGAAATTTATTTCAGGCAGCAACTGGCTGAACAGATCAGGATCTTGTCACAAAAACTTGCCGTTAATCTCGATGGAATTACGGTTGTATTGTCAGGAATGGCGTCTTCATCCATCGGCATGCAGGAAATCCCTTATGCGCAGCTTCCGTTTGCTTTGAACGGGAGCAGTATTCTGATGAAGCATTTCGGTGAACAGGACGGTTTTAACAATGAAATCATGCTGTTATCCGGCGTAAGCAGCCATCACGATGTCATGCGCGGGGAAGAAACGCAGCTCATCGGCGTAGCGGAACTTACCGATTTTCCCTATCATGAAAATGCCATATTCCTGTTTCCGGGAACGCATTCCAAACATCTGTACGTGAAGCAAGGCGAACTGACGCAGTTCAAAACTTTTATGACGGGTGAAGTTTTTAATCTGATGGCCGGCCAGAGTATTTTAAAAGATTCCGTTGAAGTTGAAAATCAGGCAAATCATTCGCCTGAAACGCTGGAATCGTTCAAGGCCGGGATTGAAGAATCAGGCGTTGCGAGTATTTTAAATGCACTTTTTACAGTAAGAACGAACCAGCTTTTCCATTTAATGAATAAAAAACAGAATGCCATGTTCCTGAGCGGGCTGCTGATCGGGTCCGAGCTGCGGCACCTGATAAAAGAAACGGAATGGAAACTGGTATTATGCAGCGGAAAAAATCTTTATGAACTATACAAAACCGCCATCGAAACATTGAACCTGTCGGACAGAACGTTAATAGTGCCTTCCGAAATCGTGGACAGGTCAGCAACGGCCGGTCAGATCAGGGTTTTTGAGCATCAGAAATTAACATTGAACAAACTGAACTTATGAGTAAATTTTCCTGGGAGCTGTTCCAAAAGGCACCGCTTGTCGGCATTATCCGCAACGTTGCAATGGAAGACCTGGTACGGATACTTCCTATTTTCCGCGAAGCCGGACTGACAACCGTTGAAATCACCATGAATACGCCCGACGCTGCCAAAATGATCCGGTATGCGCTTGAAAATGAAAGCGAAGGCCTGAATATCGGCGCGGGAACGGTTTGTACCAAAGATGATCTGGAAGAGGCGCTGGAAGCGGGTGCGCAGTTTATCGTGACGCCGGTCATCAGCAAAAAAGTGATCAAATCCTGTGTCAAAAAAAATATTCCCGTTTTTCCGGGCGCATTTACGCCTACGGAAATTTACAATGCCTGGACGCTGGGTGCCAGTATGGTGAAAATTTATCCGGCCACTTCGCTCGGGCCTGAATACATTAAAGACCTGAAAGCGCCCATGAATCAGCTGAAACTGCTTCCGACCGGCGGCGTAAGCCTTGAAAACATGGCTGCATTCCTGAAAGCCGGTGCCAACGGCCTCGGCATCGGCGGACAGCTATTTGACAAAAAACTGATTCAGGAAAAAAACTGGGATGCGCTGAAAACGCATTTCCGGCAATTTCACAGCAAACTCTCCGTCTGATGCAAAATGGAACTTCCGGGAATTACCGCTGGATCATTGTGATCTTGCTTTTCACGGCAACGACAATCAATTACCTCGACCGGCAGATTATCGGTTTGCTGAAACCCATTCTGGAAAAGGAATTTGTGTGGACTGAAACCGATTTTGCGCGGATTGTCATGGCTTTTACGGCGGCTTATGCCGTCGGGCTGCTGCTTTTCGGCTGGCTTATTGATAAAATCGGGACCAAAACGGGTTATTCCATTACAATCATTTTCTGGAGTGTTGCCGGTATGCTGCATGCCGTTGCCCGGAGTGCGTTCGGGTTTGGCCTTGCGCGCGTTGGATTGGGTTTGGGCGAAGCCGGGAATTATCCGGCTGCTGTCAAAACGGTCGCGGAATGGTTTCCCAAAAAGGAGCGTGCACTGGCAACCGGGCTTTTTAACGCCGGAACGAGCATTGGTGTAGTCGTTGCGCTTTTACTGGTGCCCTGGATTTTGAGTTATTACGGCTGGCAGGAAGTATTCTGGATTACGGGCGCACTGGGTTTTGTATGGCTGGTTTTCTGGCTTATTTATTACGACATTCCTTCAAAGCAGAAAAGGCTCAGCGCCGAGGAACTGCATTACATCACAAGCGGGCAGGAGCAGGATGAGAAGGAAGCTGAAAAACAGCCGGTGCAGTGGATCAAGCTTTTTACATTCCCGCAAACGTGGGCATATATTACCGGAAAAGGGCTTATTGACCCTATTTACTGGTTTTTTCTGTTCTGGCTGCCTTCCTACTTTGCATCGACTTTTAATCTTGACCTTAAAAAACCCAGTCTGGAACTGATGCTGATTTATACCGCGACGACGGTCGGAAGTATCGGCGGAGGCTATTTGTCATCTTGGCTGATCAAAAAAGGCTGGCCGACTTTGAAAGCCCGGAAAACGGTTTTGCTTGCATTTGCATTTCTTGAACTGTCCGTCATTCTGATCCAGTTTGCAGGAAACGTCTGGGCTGCCGTCGGCTTGATCAGTCTGGCCGTGGCGCTGCATCAGGCGTGGGCTACGAATGTTTTTACCCTGCCTTCGGATTTGTTTCCCAAACAGGCGGTGAGTTCGGTAGTCGGTATCGGCGGCATGGCCGGAGCCGTCGGCGGTATTCTGTTTCCGATTCTGATCGGCAGTTTGCTGGACACCTACAAAGCTGCGGGAAACCTTGCCGGCGGTTACAACATCATTTTTACGATCTGCGGCTGTACTTATCTTGTAGCATGGCTGATTATTCATTTGCTTACGAAAACGGCCAAAGTGGTGGAGCTGGAAGAATTGCGTTAAACAGAGTCGGTTTTGGTTCGCTTTTTTAATAAAAAACCCGTTGATAAAAATTAAGCTTAAAAAAAATGTTGCTTAAATTAACGGCATTTTTAAGCTGTAAAGTATTTTGATCAACACACACAGTCAATCAATCATGATTATTCTAAAAAGAACCGATTCCGACAATCCGGATTTTATGGCACTCGTAAAATCGCTGGATGCATACCTTGCGGTAACAGACGGTGACGATCATTCGTTTTACTCGCAATACAATAAAGTGGACAAAATCAGGCATGTTGTGCTGGCTTATGAAAATGAAAAGCCGGTCGGCTGCGGCGCCATAAAAGCGTTTGATGACGATGCCATGGAAGTGAAGCGCATGTACGTTTCGCCGGAATGCAGGAACAAAGGAATTGCGAGAAAAATCCTGTCCGAACTGGAAAGCTGGGCCGGTGAAATATCGTTTAAAAAATGCGTTTTGGAAACGGGAAAAAGACAACCCGACGCCATTGCACTGTATGAAAAATGCGGTTACCGGCAAATTCCGAATTACGGCCAATACATCGGTGTAGAAAACAGCGTTTGCTTTGAAAAGCTGTTAAACAGGAGTTGATAAACCGGATTTTACAGCGTTGCTTATAGCTTTTTTATGGCAGTAATCTGGATGTAGTCAGGCAGCGCAATCAGTGTTATCTCAAAGGAACAATTTGATTTGAGATTGCCGCTGATGATATAATCCGGGATTTTCAGATCAGCACTTTTTTGCCAAGCCGAGTCCGCTTTGCAGGCAACTGTATAAATATTTCCTGACGAAGCTTCTTTGGCTATTGTAAAAACCCCATTACCGTGATAAACGGCTTTTGCATTTTCCACTTTTTTGTAAGTTTTCCCGTCACAGCCGCAATCGGGCTTCGGATCTTCTTTCTGGCAGGATAAAGCAAACAGCAGTACAGTTATCGAAAGAAATGACAGAATCCTGCCTTTGAAATCAATGTTTTTCATGAGCGTAATGGTTGGAAATGGGTTGAAAGTAATTCCTGAGTAAAAACATTACAGTAAAACAAGTTGCTTTTTAAACCTGCCGGCTTATAGTAGCAAGACCTGACTGAACGGAAAATAGTTGGAAAGTTTTTATTATAAACAAATATGGAATTCAACAGTTACGGCAGCTTGACTTGCGATGAATGAACATGCCGCTAAGCAGCACAATTTTGCTATGTTTACCGAAAAGAAAAAAGCTTTTGAAATGATTGATAAACTGGCCTTTATAAAGTTACAAGATAAAAAAATCCTGGCGGCACGCAGCAAAGGACGCGATATCTATTACATTCCCGGCGGCAAGCGCGAACCCGGCGAAACGGATTCGGAAGCACTTGTCAGGGAAATTAAAGAAGAACTGACGCTGAAACTGGATCCGGCTTCTGTTCGGTTTTACGGCGAATTCCGTGCGCAGGCACACGGTCAGCCGGAAGGCATTATGGTGAATATGCGCTGCTACACGGCTTCCGGAAACGGCGAAATGGTGCCTGCTGCCGAGATTGAAGAAGTTGTATGGCTTTCCTGGTCAGACCGGGAAAAGGTTTCGGACGTAGCCAGATTGGTGTTGGATGATTTGAAAATGAAAGGGTTACTTGAGTAATTGTAAAGTGTATAATCAAGAATTCAAGCTATAAGTCGGATAGTCTGATTTATTTTTCATAACCTTTTCTTAATTAGCCCAAAAAGCAAAATCATTCAAGCAGAAGTAAAGAAAAACGAATCGGACACGTTAGTATAAGAAACCTAATTTTAAGCCATTTTTTACACCAGATATGATAAACCATTATTCCGTTTTCCGCAGCATTTTTATTTTGATTTCATTTTTGACATTCAATATTTCCAATGCGTTTGCACAAGGAAAAGAGGAGGCCGAAGTAGCCAAAGCTGTGGAAGCCCTGCGTGTGCAGCTTGTTGACCCGCAGGAAAATGAACTTTCAAAGCTGGTTTCCAAAGACCTGAGCTACGGCCATTCCAACGGACTTGTGGAAGACCAGGCGACTTTTACAGCTTCGCTGATGAGCGGGAAGTTCAACTTTCAGAAAATTGATCTGACTGAGCAGACGATCAAAATCACCGGCGATGCGGCCATTGTTCGTCATGTTTTTACTGCAGAAACGCTCGATGCTGGCAAATCGCCCGGATCAGCGAATCTGAAAGTGCTGCAGGTATGGCATAAGCAAGGAGGGAAATGGATTCTGATTGCGAGGCAGGCTGTGAAAATTGCAGTATGATGCCTGAAAAATTATTATTTATATAAAAAGGCAAGAGGCTCAATGCGAGCCTCTTGCCTTTTTATATATTATGATATTTCAATTAATCGGGGACCTTTTTGTTTGGCTTCTTCCTTCTTCGGAATCACCAGTTTCAGAAGTCCGTTCTCATATTGAGCACTGATGCGGTCTTCATCAACTACATCTTTGGGAAGAACAAATGTTCTCTGGAAAGACTGATAACTGAATTCTTTTCTTGAATAGTTCTCTTTATTTTCTTCCTGATTATTTTCCTTGGTGGAAGAAATAGTCAAAGTATTGCCGTCCAGACGAATATTGAAATCCTTTTTATCCATGCCCGGCGAAGCCATTTCCACTTCAAAACTTTCTTCCGATTCGCGGATGTTTACAGCGGGAACCGTTGTGCTTGTGGATGAAAAATTCGACTGGTTCCAGTTGAAAAGATCACGGCTTAAAAAATCATCAAATAAAGCCGGAAATACGGGGAACATATCCCTGTTTTTTCTGATGAGTGACATAATTACCTCCTGTTTTAATTGTTAAATAATAAATTATCTAATAAGTAAATGAAAGTATTAAACATTCATACAGCATAAATATTAAATTCCGTACCAAAAACACCAAGCTGAAAAATTGACATTTTGATCTGTCACATTTTCAGTTTTTCATGCGTAAAAAAGGCTTATCTGACGTTTAAACAATGATTTTCCAGTAAAAAATGTCATATGCTATCCGGTTTTACCTGGTGTTTTCAATCTGTTTTCAACGCATGCCGGCAAATGGTAAGGTTTAAAACCGTATTATTGGAAAGCTGTATAAAAATGAATGCAGGATTTTAACTGAAGAATTTCTGCGGGTGTTTTAAAATTTACAATGGTTTTTGATTTTAGGTTACACGTTTTTCATACCGTTGCAAAACGCCTGAACTTTACAAAGGCGGCGGCGGAACTGTTTATCACGCAGCCTGCCGTAACCAAGCACATCCATGAACTGGAAAACCAGCTGAAAACAAAACTTTTTGACCGGAACGGCTCCCGGATCAAGCTGACCGCAGCGGGAGAAATCCTTTTACAGCACAGCGAGCAGATCTTTGAAATTTACCGTAACCTTGAATTTGAAATCAATACCTTGTCGCAGCGCCATAGCGGTAAACTGAGGCTGGGTGCCAGTACAACGGCTGCACAGTATATCCTGCCGCCGATCCTTGCTGCTTTTCACAGGAAATTCCGCAATCTGGAAATTACGCTTACAATCAAAAACACGGAAGAAATAGAGCAGGCACTTCAGGACAAGGAAATTGATCTCGGCGTGATTGAAGGGTATTCCAAAAATGCAGCGATCAAATATACCGAGTTCCTGAAAGATGAAATCGTGCTGGTGGCGGCCATTCAAAATCCGCTGGTTACAACCGCTGTGATAAAGCCTGAAAAACTGAAACAGATTCCGCTGCTTTTACGCGAACCGGGTTCGGGAACGCTGGAAGTTATTGCACATGCTCTCAAGGAAATCGGCATCAGCCTTTCCGACCTGAACAGTGAAATGCAGCTGGGCGGCAGTGAAAGCATGAAACTGTACATGCTGCATTCCGACAGCATGGCATTCCTTTCGGTCCATGCCGTTTTGAAAGAGCTGCATCATAAGGAATGCCGCATTATAGACGTGGAAGGGCTGAATATCGAACGATATTTTTATTTCACGGTGCTGCACGGCCAGCATGAGGCACTGCCCGAGCTTTTCATGAAATTTGCGAGAATTCAGTTGCAATAGTTGGTTAAACAAGAATCCTTGAATAAATTTTGAGTAGTTATCCCATTTGTACTATTTTGTAATCAAACGTTCCTTTTCTTTAAATACAGGCTGTATGCATTGTATGGCCTTTTACGTCCCATTTATTTATGTTAAAAATTACATTAAGCGTGTTTGCTGCATTTCTGGTTTTTTTCTGGTCTGCGCCTGTTGACAGACTATCCGAAAGTGCGGCAGAAAACAGAATGCTGCTGAAAACCGATTCCATGCGGAATGCCACCAGCTGGCCGGAAGAGATTAATATTACACCTTTTACAGGCCCTGATATTACGCCGAGCCCGGCTTGTCTGGCGGTTGCGCCTACGGGTGAAGTGTACGTGGGTGTGGATATGATGGGATCGCTCGGAAAAGAACCCGGCAAAGGAAGTATTGTTAAATTGACAGACAGCAACAATGACGGAAAAATGGACAAGCACACCGTTTTTGCCAGAGTTGACAATCCGCGCGGCATTATTTCCCAGGGCGACAAAGTATTTGTGCTGCATACAACATTCTCCGCGCAGACCGGCATTGCTTCCGGAATGGACCTTGTGGTTTTTGAGGATAAAAACCATGACGGCGTTGCCGACGGCCCTTCAAGCCCGCTGATTCAGAATATCAGTTCACCCAAATTCCTGCAAAGCCGCGGCACAGACCATGCCACAAACGGAATCAGAATGGGAATTGACGGCTGGATTTACATTGCGGTCGGTGATTTCGGCTTTCATGATGCCGTTGACCGTTCCGGAAAAAAAATGACGCAGCTTGGCGGCGGGATTGTGAGAGTGAGGCCGGATGGTACCGAAATGGAAGTATACACGCACGGTATGCGCAACATTTATGACGTGGCCATTGATCCTTACATGAATATTTTCACAAGAGGAAATACGAACGACGGAGGAGGCTGGAACATCCGTTTCAGTAACCAGATCCAGTCCGGAGAATATGGTTACCCTGTTTTGTTCCAGCATTTTACAGATGAAATCATTCCTGCGCTGGTTGATCTGGGCGGAGGTTCCGGAACCGGGGCTTTGTTTCTGGATGATCCGACATGGCCTGCCAAATTCAACAAGGTGCCGATGATGGCGGATTGGGGAAGAAATCAGCTTTACATTCACCGCGTAACGCCGGATGGTCCGAGCTTTCAGCAGAAAGAAGAGGAATTTATAAAACTTGCACAAATCACCGATCTGGATATTGATGCTTCAGGGCGCGTTTATCTGTCGGCATGGGACGGCGCGGGATATTCGGGAAATCCGGGCAAAGGATTTGTAGTCCGTGCGGTTCCCAAAAACTGGGTTTACAAAAAACCTGCGGATGTAAACAAAGCTTCAGTTAAGGAACTTGCCCGTATGCTTACATCAGAAAGCGCGGTGGCGAGGCTGGCTGCACAGCAGGAACTGATCGCACGCAACGCCAAAGATGCGGCAAAAGAAACCTGGAACATTGCATCCGATAAAAACAACCCGCTTTATGCACGTGTAGCCGGGATTTTTACCTATACGCAGCTTGCCGGAGCCGGTGGAAATGAAAATCTTGTAAAGCTGACGGCCGACAATGACGTCCGGGAATTTGCACTCCGCGCGCTGGCCGACAGAAAAACAAATCTGAAAAATGTGCCCGTTGAACCATTTCTGAAAGGTCTTAATGATCCTTCCGAACGCGTAAGGATTGCTGCAAGCGTTGGCCTTGGCAGGCTTGGCCGGCCGGAAGCTGCAAAGGAATTGTTAAAGGTGAAAGTTCCGGCTTCTTTTGTTGCACCTGCACTGGGAACGGAAGGTCCGCATGCCACACCGAATGCTGCTATTATTCCGGCCCATATCGCGGTAAGATCACTTGTGAGCCTGAATGCGGTAGACGCCTGTGTAAGCGCGATCCATTCTGAAAATGCAACGATTGCATTGTGGGCTTTGCGTTACATGCATGATCCGAAAGCAGTAAACGGACTGATTTCCGCTTACAAACAGTCGAAAGATGAGAAACTGAAAAACCAGATTTTGGTTACACTTTCCAGACTTTATAAAAAAGAAGCGGATTATGACGGCTCGTGGTGGTGGAGCACAAGACCGGATACGCACGGACCTTATTATAAAGCAGTGACCTGGGAATCGTCCGGCAGCATCAAGGATTTTCTGATGCAGGAATGGAAGCAGGCCAATGAAAAGGACAAGCAGCTTTTTGCTGATTTGAACAGCCGTCACCGCATGGAAATCACTGAATTTGGCGGAGAAGAAAAAGCGGTTGCAAAGGAAGAGGTAAAAGTGGATCTTGAAAAAATCAGGAACAAAAAAGGCCAGGTTGGGGAATCATCGATTGAAGATGTGATGCTGGCTATGGCAAAAATCAACGGCGATCCTGCCATGGGCAAAACACTTTTTACCAAACAGGGCTGCGTTGCCTGCCACAGCATCAGCAAAGGTGAAGTAATGAAAGGCCCGTTTATGGGACAAATCGGTTCCATTATGACGCGCGAGCAAATTGCGGAATCCATTCTTAAACCCAATGCTTCCATTTCACAAGGGTTTGCAACCGTTATGGTAACAGCCAAAGGTGATAAAAACTACATGGGATTCATTTCGGAAGAATCTGCAGACAAGCTTGTAATGCGCGATATTACGGGGCAGGTTTATACGATAAAAACTTCGGAAATTGTTTCACGCAAGGAAATGGAAACTTCCATGATGCCGTCCGGCCTGGCCAACGAACTTTCATACGAGGAGTTTGCTTCCCTGATTACTTTTCTTTCCAAACAGAAAAAATAGGGAATCTCTGAAATCCGTACAAAAGCCTGCATGTGACCTGCTCACATGCAGGCTTTTGTTTTCTTGCCATTTTCTGTTCGGCAGCATGCCTGGTTTTATATAACAATGAAGATAAAACCTTGAAAAACATATCAGCACAATCAATTCCTAAAATTCTGATAACAGGTGCAACCGGAACTATCGGCAAAGAACTGACGCAATTTTCTGCCTCTTGCAATGTACCTTTCCGTGCTATGGCAAGATGACTGGAAACAGCCAGAATTGATTACACATTTTCAAGGCCAAATCATTATATGCAGGGTTTACCGAATTTTCGTGAAACCATCTAAAACAGCATCCATTTTATGGCTCCATCGGCCATGCAAAAGTAAGTATGATCGATGTCAGAGACATGCACGTGCTGCCGCTTTGTCTCTGACGAAACCCGGACATGAAAACGAAACGTATAATCATCCAGCTCCGAAGGTGCTGTAGCATGATGAGCTGGCAGAAAAACTTTCGGCAGCACTTGGCCGGCATCCGGTTTGTAGATGTTTTCCGAATGCCTTACTTGAAATGTTGCCGGGCACGGGTTTTTCGTTCTGGCAAGCCGAAGGTCTTGTTGAAGATTATGCTCATTATGCCCGTTGGGAAGCTGCCGAGGTGAGTTCAGGTATTTATGAGGTCACAGGTCGCAGTCGGATCCGCTTTAAACAATTTCTTATGAGTTCGCGCCGGCTTTTATGGGTTGATAATGATGTGTTCTGTTGTGTATGCTTTTAAATTCTGCCCGGACGACCATTTTTAATGGGCCGAGGATTGAAAGCGGAAATGATGATGTTTGTAAAGAAACAAACGGACTACGTGTGCCTCCGTTTGTGTCTTCACAAACAGATGACAAACGCCATAAAACCGGGAATCTGAAGTTGTAAAATGCTTTGTGCCCTGTTTTGTGAAGACACCAAACCCAGCATTCAACGCTCACTGCCCTTGTTTGTGACCTCACAAACAAAAAAAAACCCATGAAAAGAAGCCGGACAGGTTCTTTTCATGGGAATCAAAACAAGTGACTATCAACCTCAACGATGGTTTTTTCTCCTTTTGGTGCTATCCGGCATAGCGGCCCTTTCGGAGCGCATTGTTTTTCTGGTTTTTTTAACCGAGTAGGAAGTCAGTGTATCGGTGCCCGGCCTTCCGGTGCTGCTTCTGCTCCCGTCGACCAGACCGGTTGTACTTACATTTCCGTTGTCGTTCAGGATAGGTCCGCTTTCGGCATTGGCTGAATCTTTCAGGATGGCAGTAACATCGGAAGAATCCTTGTTCACGCTTGTTCTGGATGTTTTTTTATGATAAGATCGCTCGCTCCCGCCTGTTCCCGACGAATTGTTCCGGGACTGTGCAAATGAAACTGCAGGGGAAGCCAGTAAGGCAATGATAACCATTAATTTAAGCAAATTCATATATTTTGATGTTTTAAGGTTTTCACATTTGTAATGACAATGAGCAGATGTAAAATACCGTTCCAGTCTGATGCCGTGCAACAGCGATTTTGAAAAGGCATGATGCGGAAAGCACGATCTCTACCAATATGATATACCGTTAACATTGGAACGCTTTTTTATACATATGGTGAATTCTATTAAAAGGTTGTTCAGAAACAATGTCTCACCAAACCAGAAAGGAGGATTTATGTTAGCAATGAATTACCGCGGGCCATACAGAGTCCGGGCAGATCACAAGCCTTACCCTGAAATATTGCATCCGGAAGATGCAATTGTTCGTGTTACAAGATCATGTATCTGCGGGTCCGATTTACATTTGTATCATGGACTTGTGCCTGATACCAGAGTTGGAATGACATTTGGCCATGAGTTCATCGGCATTGTAGAGGAAATCGGGCCGTCCGTTCAGAACCTTAAAGTTGGAGATCACGTGATTGTTCCCTTTAACGTTGCCTGCGGAAAGTGCGTGTTTTGCGAGCAGCAATTGTATGGAAACTGTCATGAATCCAATTCGCAGGCAACTGCGGTTGGCGGTATTTTCGGCTATTCGCACACGGCCGGTGGTTATGACGGCGGCCAGGCAGAATACGTCCGCGTTCCTTATGCCGATGTGGGCCCGACTGTAATTCCATCCGAAATGCATCCGGATGATGCCGTTTTATTAACGGACGTGGTTCCGACGGGCTATCAGGCAGCGGAAATGGGCGGTATCAAACCGGGTGACACCGTTGTGGTTTTCGGAGCCGGTCCGGTCGGAATTATGGCTGCCAAATGCGCATGGCTATTTGGTGCAGGACGTGTGATTGTTATTGATCATATCGAGTACCGTCTGGAATTTGTCAAGAACTACGCGCAGTGTGAAGCCTACAATTTTCGCTCGCTGGAAGATCCGGTTCTGTTTATTAAAAAGACAACAGACTGGATTGGTGCCGATGTTTGTATCGATGCCGTAGGCTGTGAAGCCGCAGGAAGTGCCATGCAGACCATCACCGGCGTAAAACTCATGCTTCAGGCTGGCGCAGCTACTGCCCTGCACTGGGCGATCAACTCGGTAAAAAAAGGAGGTATTGTATCGATTGTCGGCGTGTACGGACCAACGGGTAACCTGATTCCAATCGGAAATGTCGTGAACAAAGGCATTACAATCCGTGCTAACCAGGCCTCTGTTAAAAGGCTGCTGCCAAGACTGATCGAGCACGTCAAGGAAGGACGACTGGACCCGAAAGCAATTATTACGCACAGGGTTCCGCTGGAAGAAGTAGGAGATGCATATCATATCTTCTCGGCCAAGCTTGACAACTGTATCAAAACCATACTTATACCGCCATCAGCCAGAATTTAAATCAAACGAATATGAAAAATACAGCCATTGATCATAGCCATATCAAGGGATGGGGCGTGGATGCTGATCCGCTTGATGTTCCGGCTTACCCGATGAAAAGAAGGACCGAAAACGATAACAAAGGCATGTACTGGGAACGTCCCGCACATCAGGTTCAGACCGTCGAAGTACTTAAGTCCATTGAAAGACCGGATCTTACCACCGTATTCGGCACTTCTACGCCGCCCAGCGGTTTAAGCGGAAAAATCAGGCGGTTTGCATTCAAATACAGTGAGGCGAGCTTTGCACACTGGCTGCCGCTTATCCTTGCCGACCGCATCAATATGCTGGAAGGTATTGCCGATGATTTAAGAAAAGGACATATTCCCAATCTGATTGACGAACTTGGTGTCAAATCGGAGTTGAAGCATAATCCCGCAGGCTTTGCCAAAAAAGTACTGGTGGGTGTTGCCGTTACGGCGCTTCTGGTTGCATGGATGAGAAGCGGCGACCAGGATGAAGATTAACTGAGAACAGCATATCCCGCATAAAATTCTTTTCTGCAAAGGAGTTTTATGCGGCTTTGTTTTAAACGGCAGGAAGTTGTTTTGTTAAAAATTTTTATCTTGCCGGCATTGAATGACTACAAAATTGCAATGAACCCGAATTATTCCCGGCTCAGGACTGTAAATGTAACGCGTTATGTAACGCCGCTGCGTGAAGGAGGATCGCTTCCGGCCATTGCAGAAGCAGATGATGATTTCCTGTATGTTCTTAAATTTCGCGGAGCCGGGCAGGGGCCGAAAGCATTGATTGCCGAACTGATCGGCGGCGAACTGGCCCGCCTTCTGGGGTTCAGGGTTCCGGAAATCGTATTTGCCAGTCTGGATGAAGCTTTTGGAAGAACAGAGCCGGATGAAGAAATTCAGGATCTGCTCCGATCGAGTACCGGACTGAACCTTGCCATGCATTACCTGTCGGGCGCTATTACGTTTGATCCCATCGTTACGGTTGTTGATCCGCAGCTTGCTTCCAGAATCGTATGGCTGGACAGCTTTCTTACCAATGTGGACAGAACCGCGCGAAATACCAATATGCTGATGTGGCATAAAGAGTTGTGGCTGATTGATCACGGCGCTTCGCTCTATTTCCATCATTCCTGGCAGAACTGGGAAGAGCAGGCACAGCGGCCTTTTGCGCAGGTGAAAGATCATGTACTGCTTCGCAATGCTACCCAAATGGACGATGCCGACGCTGCTTTCAGAAAAATACTGAACGCAGATGAAATCAGGTCTGTTGTTGCACTCATCCCGGATGAATGGCTGCTCGCCGATTCGCCTTTTGAGTCCGCCGAGGCGCATCGCAATGCCTATGCCCGCTTTCTGGAACTGCGGCTTTCTGTTTCTGAAATCTTTGTAAAAGGAGCACAAAATGCACGAGAATCACTTGTTTGAGTACGCCGTGATACGTGTTGTACCAAGGGTGGAGCGCGAGGAATTTATGAATGTCGGGGTTATTCTGTACTGTCCCGGAAAAAATTACCTGCAATTTGTTTTTAAGGTGAACGAAGCCCGCTTGTGTGCTTTTTCAGAAAACATCGACATCAAGGAAATCATGGATTACCTCGATGCGCTGAGGCGTATATGCGAGGGCAGAAAAGCAGGCGGCCCCATCGGGTCTTTGCCGCTTTCATCACGTTTCCGCTGGCTTACGGCTACACGAAGCACGGTTGTACAATCTTCAAAAGTTCATCCGGGCTTTTGTAAAGATCCGGATGAAACGTTGCAGCGTCTGTTCGAACAGCAGATTGGATAAACAGTCAGCGAAGGTTCAGATGTTGCTGGACTTCTTCCTTTTTACGACGGGAAACTTCCACCTTTGATCCGTCGGAAAGCAGCACGAACTGGTTGTTATGCGTAACCTGCTTGATGTATTTCGGATTGACAAGATGTGATTTATGCGTGCGGATGAAGTTAAATTCCCCAAGCATGTCATCAAAATGTTTGAGCGTCTTGCTGGAAAGAAACGGCTTTTTCCCGACCAGGTGAATGGCCGTATAATTTTTGTCTGCTTCCAGCCGGAGAATTTCGTCCAGTGTAAAGAAAAAAACGCCCTCACTGGACGGGACCGCCAGCCTGAAATCCCGGATATCTTTCTTTTCAATATTCTGGACAAGGTTATCATATAGTTCCTGATTCAACTCGATGGCTCTCAGACGTGCTTTCTCAACGTGCCTTTCTACGGCTGCCTGCAGTTCGTCAGGGTCAACTGGTTTCAGCAGATAATCCAGTGCACTGAAACGAATGGCCTGAATGGCATACTGGTTGTAAGCAGTGGTAAATACAATATCGTACGGCGGATCTTTTCTGGCACTGATGAAGTCAAACCCGTTCTGAAAAGGCATTTCAACATCCAGAAAAACAACGTCCGGCATAAAGGTATCCAGCACCGTCAGTGCCGACTGTACCGAATCGGCATCCCGGATGTCAAAGCTTTCCCTTACAAGATTGTCAAGATAATGCCGGAGAACATTTCTGGCTTTCAGTTCGTCATCAATAATCAAGGCTTTGATCATAACGTTAGTCTGATATATTAGAAAATAAATGATAAATATTGCTGCGTAACAGTCACGTAGTCAATAGCGGCAATAATTTATACTAATTTCACCCATATAGCAGGATTCATTTATTTGGTGGCCGGTTCTGATTACTGAAAGGTAATTTACTGTAAATACTTGCTGGAATATTCTGAAAGCCATCCCTGCATTTTCTGTTTCATATAGCGAGCAGTAACGGTCATTTTAAATGCTGTAAATGTATGTTCGGGTTTGGAGTAATTTTTCCCCGACTGAAATTTCTCCGGCTAAAATGCATAAAAAAATCCCGGGAAGGAGGTTCCCGGGATTTTCAGTATGTACAACGTTTTTACTTGCTGTCAACAGGCTTCTGCATTTCGTTCATGTTATGCGCTACAACCGTGTCCGGCAAAATGTTGCTCATTCCGATCTGAACCTTGTTCTTGAACCCTGAAATGACCTTGTCTTTTCCGGACATCAGGGCATCGTAACCGTCCTTGGCTACATCGGCAGGGTCAGCCATGGAACTTTCATCCTGAACTGCCTTGCTTTCTGTCATATCCGCTTTATTGAAAAAATCAGTATCTGTAACGCCCGGCATCAGCGCAGTCACTGTAATTTCATATTCCTTTACTTCCTCCCGGATCGACTCGGAAAAAGAAAGTACAAAAGCCTTTGTCCCATGATAAACAGACTGCCAGGGTCCAGGTGTTTTGCTGGCAATAGAGGCGACATTCAGGATTTTACCGGAATTGCGGCTGATCATATCCCGCAGAAAGAATTTTGTAAGGATAATAACCGAAGCAATGTTCAGATTTACAATATCCAGCTCTCTTTCAATTTCCGTATCCTTGAACAACCCGTAAACACCTTGTCCTGCATTATTTACAAGTACCTCTACTTCAATACCCTGGTTTCTTACTTCCTGACAAAGTGAAAAAGCATCGTCTTTGATAAACAGATCTTTTGCAATCGGGACAACATGAATTCCGTGTTGCCTGAACTCCTCCGCTCTGATTTCCAGCTGCTGCTGGTCACGTGACACAATAACGAGGTTATACTGGTTTTTGGCAAATAGCAGAGCAAGTTCGTAACCAATACCGCTTGTTGCACCGGTTATCAAAGCATATTTTTGACTAGCAGACATAACGTTCCAATTTTAGGTTAACAATTAATTTAAAGCCATTCGAATTCCCGCACGTACTTTAATACAATTATGCCTAAGGGCGGTAATGTCAGCGGAATAGAATGCGTTTTTCCATTTTTAGGAACCGGATAAGTTTCCAGCTCGTCTGTATGGATTATATCGGCTCCGCCATACTTCAAATTATCACTGTTGAATATCTCCTTGTAATAGCCCGGTTTGCCGACGCCGATCCGGTAATTGTTCCGTACGATAGGCGTGAAGTTGGCCACAAAAATCAGGTTGTCTGCTTCATTTTTGCCCTTCCGCATCCAGCTCATGACACAATTTGCCGCATCCTGATTATCAATCCATTCAAAGCCTTCTGCCGAAAAGTTGTTTTCGTAAAGTGCAGGCTGCTCTTTATACAATGCATTCAGGTCTCTGAGAACATGCTGAATACCCGTATGCGCAGGATTGTTGTTTTCTGACCAGTCCAGACTGAAATCGTGACGCCATTCATGGCGCTGGGCAAAATCCGCACCCATAAACAACAGCTTTGCACCCGGATGGCCATACATATAAGCATATAAAAGCCGCAGGTTGGCAAACTGCTGCCAGTTGTCGCCCGGCATTTTGTTGATCAGCGAATGCTTGCCGTAAACAACTTCATCATGCGACAGCGGCAAGGTGAATTTTTCCGAAAAAGCATAGTGGATGCTAAAAGTAAGCTGTCCCTGATGATGCGTGCGGTATACAGGGTCAAGCTGGAAATAGGAGAGCGTATCGTGCATCCAGCCCATCATCCATTTCATGTCAAAGCCGAGTCCGCCCTGGTTGGTCGGGCTGGTGACGCCCGGCCAGGCCGTTGATTCTTCGGCAACGGTGAATACATCCGGAAAATAGGTATGCACGGCATCATTGAATGACCGTATGAAGTCGATGGCTTCCAGGTTTTCCCTGCCGCCGAACTCATTCGGAATCCATTCTCCTTCTTTTCTTGAATAATCGAGATAAAGCATCGAAGCCACGGCATCTACACGCAGGGCATCAATATGAAATTTGTCCAGCCAGTAAATGGCATTGGAAATCAGGAAAGACTTTACTTCATTTCTGCCGAAGTTGAAAATGGAACTTTTCCAGTCCGGATGAAAACCTTTCTTGGGATCGGCATGCTCGTAAAGGTGCGTGCCGTCAAAATAACCCAGTCCGTGTTCGTCGGTAGGAAAATGGGAGGGAACCCAGTCGAGTATGACGCCGATTCCCGCCTGATGCAGGGCATCTACAAGAAACATAAAATCCTGCGGTGTTCCAAAGCGGCTGGAAGGTGCAAAGTAGCCTGTAAGCTGATAACCCCAAGATCCGTAAAAAGGGTGTTCCATAACGGGCATAAACTCCACATGTGTGAATCCCATATAATTACAGTATTCGGGAAGCTCGGCTGCAAGTTCACGATAAGTCATAAACCGGCCTTCTTCCTCATCCACACGCCGCCACGAACCGATATGCATTTCGTAAACCGAAATTGGCTTGCGCATGGCATGTTCCGCTTTGCGGCTCTGCATCCAGCTAGTGTCGTTCCATTCGTAGTCAAGGTCCCACGTTACGGTGGCGGTATGCGGAGGCGTTTCCCAGTGATAGGCATACGGATCGCCTTTTTCAACTTCGTACCCGTTATTCGAGCGAATGAAATACTTGTAATATTCACCTTTCCCGATATCCGGGATAAATCCTTCCCAGATTCCCGAATGGTCATGGCGCGGCTGAAGAGGCGTACTGTTTCGCGTCCAGCCATTGAAATTGCCGATAACTGAAACGTAAGTTGCGTTGGGCGCCCAGACAGCAAAACTGGTTCCTTTCACGCCGTTCTGTTCGGTAATGTGCGAACCGAGTTTATTATAGATACGGTAATGTGTACCTGATTGGAACAGGCTTATATCAAAGTCGGTCAGTAATGCCGGTGATTCCGTTTTATGATCTGTCATAGTCAAAAGTTTATACGGTCGCAGGTTCTGCCTTTTTCATGATGGATTTGATTCCTCTCAGCGGTACCATAACCCATGTCGGCCTGTTATTAACCTCATAATTAAGTTCATAAATAGCTTTTTGCAGCAGGAATGTCTGCAGTAGAATGCCAAGATCCTCTTTTTTCTGCGGAATAATCGGACTGTCTTTTACCGTTTCAAGATACGATTTCATGAAAATTCCGCTCATGTAATGATACCACTGTTCCACGTAAGGAATGAGTTTCTCGATATCTTCCGTACGGACCTGATTGTCCAGATAAAGACTTCCGTAGGCTGCATAGTGGAACGAACGGAGCATTCCCGCCACATCACGCAATGCAGAACGCTTCAGTCTTCTTTCGCTGTAACTTCTTGCAGGTTCGCCTTCAAAGTCAAGAATTACAAAATCTTTTCCTGTAAACAGCACTTGTCCGAGATGGTAATCACCATGGATACGGATTTTGGAAGTATCGATTTTGTGCGAATACACCTTTTTGAGTTCTGTCAGGATGTCTTCTTTCATCTGCAGGATTTCATCGGCTTCCTGTTTTACTTCCGGGTCCAGTTTCTTGCTGTTTCGGTTGAGGCTCTGGAAAGCAACACGTACCAGCGACTGCAAAGAGGAATAGACTGACCGCTGATAATGCAATGAGAATTCCTCCGGTTTGAAATCCGGCAAATGCGTTCCCGAAGCAAGTGCAAGGTGCATTTCAGCCGTTCTTACGCCCAGAAGCGAAATCTGTTCGGCGGTAGGAACGTCCAGCAAATCTTTCAACACACCCGGAATATCCTCATAGCCAACCGGATCGATCAAAGTTCCGACCAGTTCTGTCGGCAGCTGAATGTTGCTGCCCATCAGGATTTTTTCATTGAAATCATTAAGCCTGTCCAGCATATTCGCCCATGCATCCGTACTGCTCGGAACCATTTCCTGCATCATGCCCAGTACCATGGAATCTTTGTTGTTTTTCCATTCAATGGACCCTACAAATGCCGGAATGTTCGGGAATTTGGCTTCGTGCGTCAGGAAGTGCGTAATTTCCAGATCCGGGTTAATGGCACGATCCACTTTCCGGTACAGCTTGAAGAAATACTTGCTGTCAAATGCCAGTGAAGTATTGCTTTGTTCGGCAGACATCACCCGCGGTTTGATCTTCTCGGTATCGCGGATGTGGCTTTCCAGATCTTCATTTCCTGAAAACTGGATATGTCCGTCCCGGGTTTCAACCGATTCCTGCGCTGCCATGTTGCTGATCATCGCAAGCTGAAGTTCCTGTCCGTAAACGGCATCAAACAGAATCCCTTCTTCCTCTTCAATTTTGATCTGTGCAATAACGGCCTGCGGACAGTCTTCTCTTACACGGAATGAAAAAGGCTGTTTGCCGAAAGCAATATGCAACTGATACATTTCCGGAAGGTCATTCTGGTAGGTAGCTTCCAGCAGAAGAATATAGCTCGGCAGGTTTTCGCCAAGCGGAATGGTTGCATGGGAAACAATGCGCAGGCTGTCCAGTCCTTTGCCTTTACCGCCAAACCATCTCATTTTCATCAGGTAAGCAGGCAGTATTTTATTTTCAAGGTTTTCGATTACGCGCGGTTCCAGCAAATCATCCCATTTTGCAAGTTCGATAAGCGGCAGTTCTTCATTCTTGTCAATTTCCGGATGCGTCTGCTGCAATACAAAGCACTGACAGGCATAAGCTTCCAGTGTAAAGAAATACGGCGTACTGTCTTTGATTGCAGGAAATTTGTTTTTACTGAAAATCTCCACCGGCTGATAACCCTTGTATTGATCAATGTCCAGTTCTACCGGCTGCGGAAAACGCGAAAGATTGGCGATTACCAGCATGGTTTCATCTTCAAAAGTACGTGTGAATGCAAGTACTTTCGAATTTTCGGAATTGATAAACTTGATGTCGCCGCGGCTGAATGCCTTGTATTTCTTGCGCGTATTAATCGCCCGTTTCATCCACCACAACAGCGAAGATGAATTGCGTGTCTGAAGTTCTACGTTTACGGATTCATAATGATATTGCGGGTCCAGGATCAGTGGCAGATAAAGCCGCTGCGGATTCGCCTGCGAGAATCCGGCATTCCGGTCGGGGCTCCATTGCATCGGCGTTCTTACGCCGTCACGGTCGCCGAGGTAAAAGTTATCGCCCATTCCGATTTCGTCACCGTAGTAAATGATCGGTGTTCCCGGAAAGGTAAAAAGCAGTGCATTCAGCAACTCGATTTTCTTCCGGTTATTCTCCATCAAAGGAGCCAGACGGTGTCTGATTCCCAGGTTTATTCTTGCCTTCGGGTCTTTTACGTACACTTTATACATGTAATCGCGCTCTTCATCCGTCACCATTTCCAGCGTCAGCTCATCGTGGTTACGCAGGAATATTCCCCATTGGCAGTTTTCCGGGATTTCCGGTGTCTGGTCAAAAATGTCGGTGATCGGGTAACGGTCCTCCATCTGCAGCGACATAAACATGCGCGGCATAATCGGAAAATGATAGTTCATCTGGCATTCGTCACCATCGCCAAAGTAAGCTGCGGAATCTTCCGGCCACATGTTGGCTTCTGCCAGAAGCAAAGTTCCGGGATAACGCTCGTCTACATATTTTCTGAGTCTCTTAAGATATTCATGCGTTTCGGGCAGGTTTTCGCAGTTGGTGCCGTCTCTCTCAAAAAGATAGGGAACGGCATCCAGACGAAATCCGTCCACACCCATTTTACACCAGAAGTTAATGATCTTGAAAATTTCCTCCTGCACGAGCGGACTGTCGTAGTTCAGGTCGGGCTGATGATGGAAGAAGCGATGCCAGTAATATTGTCCTGCTTCGCTGTCCCAGGTCCAGTTGGATTTTTCGTAATCCTGAAAAATGATCCGAGCATCCTTGAACTGTTTGGGATCGTCTGTCCAGACATAATAGTTACGGTGATCAGAGCCTTTTGGTGCTTTTCTCGCACGCTGGAACCACGGGTGCTGATCCGAAGTGTGGTTGATGACAAGCTCTGTAATTACTTTCAGGCCGCGCTTGTGCGCTTCTTTCAGGAAAGTCTTAAACTGCTGAATATCGCCGTAAGAAGGATTAATGGAGTAATAATCCGAAATATCGTATCCGTCGTCCCGCAGCGGCGAAGGGTAAAAAGGAAGCAGCCAGATCGCCGTTACGCCAAGATCCTGAAGATAATCCAGCTGTTGCATCAAGCCCTGGAAATCACCGATTCCGTCGCAATTTCCGTCTTTGAATGCTTTTATATGCAATTCGTAAATAATGGCATCTTTGTACCATTGCAGATTTTTTTCGAGTACTCCATTCTTATTTTCCATGCGGGTATGTATTCAATGGTTCAATTTTTAAAATGTGTGCAGGCATTTCATACGGATTCAGCTGTACATAATTGTACGCTCCCTGCCAGTTGTATTTTTCTCCGGACAGCATATCGCTGACCTTGTACGGCTGATCATAATGTATCCCGAATTTCTCGATCGGTACTTTTATGTGAGCGCCCTGCGTATTATAGAAGTCGAGGTTGACAGCAATCAGCAATGCATTGTTGCTGGCTTCATCGATTTTGGAATAACACATGATCATGTCATTGTCTGTGTCTGCAAATTCAATGTTCCAGGTGGTCTGCAGTGCCGGATTGTCTTTCCTGATTTTGTTGACGCGTGTTATAATCTCGGCCGTACGGCTGTATCGGTTCCAGTCCCAGTGCTTGATTTCATACTTTTCATTGTCTGTATATTCTTCCTTGCCGGGATGGGGTGTGTTAATGCCGAATTCGTAAACCGGTCCGTAAAGGCCATAATTGGAAGAAAGCGTAGCGGCAAGTAAAAACCGGGTAATGTGCGCATTTTCGCCGCCAACGGCCAAATGATGCGGCAATATATCCGGCGTATTGGGCCAGAAATTTGGGCGGAAATAGTACTGCTGATCTGTTTTGGTCAGTTCATGCATGTACTTTTCAATTTCATATTTACTGTTTCGCCAGGTGAAATAAGTATAGGATTGGTTGAAACCGATTTTGGCAAGGCGTTCCATAACCCTCGGCCTTGTAAATGCCTCGGCCAGAAACAGTACTTCCGGATTTTTCTTCCTTACTTCACGAATCATCCATTCCCAGAATCCGAATGCCTTTGTATGCGGATTATCGATCCGGAACACGCGCACGCCTTTTTCAATCCAGAAGTCGATAACACTTTTCAGTTCTTCCCACAGATTCTGCCAGTCTTCGGTTTCAAAGTCAAACGGAAGGATATCCTCGTATCTTTTGGGCGGGTTCTCTGCGTACTGAACGGTGCCGTCGGGCCGCCATTTAAACCATTGTGGATGTTCTTTCACGTACGGATGGTCCGGTGCACACTGATATGCAATGTCCATGGCAATCTCGATACCGAGTTCTTTGGCTTGTGAAACCAGTTCTTCAAAATCTTCCACAGTACCCAGTTCCGGATGGATCGCCTTGTGTCCGCCAAGCCGGTTCCCGATTGCCCACGGAGAGCCCGGATCGGTTTCCGACGGAGTCAATGAGTTGTTTTTTCCCTTGCGCTTCATTTCGCCAATCGGATGAACCGGCGGAAAATACAGGGTATCAAAGCCCATTCTGGCAACCCGGGGCAACAGTTTGGCAACGTCCTTGAACGTGCCGTGAGTGTCAGGCGTTGCGGATGCAGACCTTGGGAAAAGCTCATACCACGAACTGAACGCTGCTTTTTTTCGCTCTACTTCCAACCGGAACGTTTTGTCATATACTGTGATCCGATCCGTAAAACGGATGCTGTTCATGGCATTGGCAACCTCGTCGCTGATCGCAAGGCTTATTGCCCGTTCAATGTCCTTGTCTTTGGAATCCTGCAGTTCACTGATCCATCGGGTAAAGTCAGGCTTCTTTTCCAGACTTACGAGTTCGGCTGCTTCTTCCAGCAGCTCTACACCGATGAGGATTTCGACAGAAACATCCTGGCCAGCATCGTATTTCTTGACCAGGCCTTTTTTCCAGGTTGTGAAATGGTCGATCCAGCCGGTTATCCTGTATTCGTAAAAACCGGTATTTTCCGGTGTCCATGAAGCTTCCCAGCAATCATTACTGACATATTTCATGGGAAGGTCACTCCAGTATTCGTCATTTTCATGCCTGAAAATCACACTTGCAGCAACTACGTCGTGTCCGTCTCCGAAAATATCGGCAGCGATCAGTACATTTTCCCCGATTGCTCTTTTAGCCGGATATTTGCCGCCTTCAACTTGTGGTGTAACGTTGGTGATAATTACGCGTCTTATTCCATCCTGAATACTCATCGATCCGATTTTTAAGTTTTCATTTGTCGAATGGATAGTAGGACAATCAAAATCATGCCTGCAGACTGGCTTTGATCGGGTTTTCTACTGTTTTTTAGAGAAAATCCGGATTATTTGAACGGCCGTTCTACGCAGGAAACCGGCAATATGCAGCAACGTGAATATAAACTACTTGTACATAGGCTGTTTCGAAGTATATGCTCTCTGAAGAGCCGCTTTCACATCCTCGTACCGCAGCGGTTTGGAAATGTAATCGTCCATCCCGGCATTGATACAGATTTCACGGTCTTCCGGCATGGCATTGGCCGTAACCGCAACAATAAACGGCTGCCTGACTTCCAGCTTCCTGATCAGTGCGGATGCTTCCAGCCCGTCCATTTCAGGCATTTGCACATCCATAAAAATGAGATCGAAAAACTGCTGCTGCACAGTTTCCAGTGCTTCCCTTCCGTTATGCACCACCTGCGCGGTGTAGCCCAGTTTGCGGAGTACGGTCACAAACAGTTTTTCGTTGATGGGATTGTCCTCGGCAATCAGGATGGTAAGTGGATAATCTTCGGCGAAGTTGCCCGAAAGCTGGTTTTTGTTCGCAACATCCGGCTGAATTGCAGCAGTGCGCTGCGAAAGTTCGTTTCTGATTACCTTGACAAGTTTCTGATGTTTGACGGGCTTGGTAAGGATGGAACGGAAAATGTCCGGGTTGTTTTTACGTACGACATCACCCACCGAACTGAGCAGTACAATCGGAAGCTTGGGAAATCTGCTTTTGATCTTTTCGCCTAGTTCGAGCCCGTTCATTTCGGGCATATGCTGATCCGTAATGACCAGTTCGATATTGTTGTACTGATCCAGCCTGTCCAGCGCCGCCTGGCCCGAGGCTGCCAGCACAGGCACCAGTTTCCAGTACCGGAGCTGCGATTCTATGATCCTGAGATTGGTTTTATTGTCGTCCACAACCAGCACAAGTTTTCCTTCAATGTCATGGGCTTCATTGCTGTCTGACTGCGGCAAAGCCTGCTCGCTTGCTCTGGTGTGTATGCTGAAATAAAAGTCGGTTCCTTTTCCTTCCCAGCTTTCCGCATGGATGTGCCCGCCCATCAGCTGAACAAGCCGCTGGCTGATTACCAGGCCGAGCCCGGTACCGCCATACTTCCGGGTATGTGAAGAATCAACCTGTGAAAAGGCTTTGAATAAAAGGTCGAGCTTGTCCTGCGGAATGCCGATACCGGTATCCTGCACCAGAAATTTCAGCTGGATCATGCCGTCATCTTTCACGCCTTCGTTCTGTACGCTGACAAGAATTTCGCCCTGCTGTGTGAATTTCACCGCATTCCCGACCAGATTGATCAGGACCTGCCGCAGACGCAGATTGTCACCGATGATCTGGCCGGGAACGTCGGGAGCAATCTGATAAACAAGGTCCAAGCCGAGGTCGGAAGCTTTTCCCGAAAAGATGCCGAGCACTTCCTCGATGCATTCATGCAGGTCGAAAGGTTTGTTTTCCAGCTCCATATTGCCGGACTCGATTTTGGAAAAATCCAGAATGTCGTTGATGACCGTAAGTAGCCCGTCGCCGCAGCTCATAATGGTTTCGGCGTATTCTTCCTGCTCTTCGTTCATGGCGGTCTGTGAAAGCAGTGCGGCCATGCCCAGAATACCGTTCATAGGCGTCCTGATTTCATGGCTCATCGTGGCCAGGAATATGCTTTTGGCCTGGTTTGCCCGCTCGGCTTCTTCTCTGGCGAGCTGCTCCTCGATGTGTTTTTTCTGAAGATCGCTGTTCAGCTTGTGCAGGTTTTCTGCCTGTTCTTCCAGTACCTGCTTTTGCCGGATCACTTCTTTTGTCCTTGCCTGAACCTGACTGAGCAGTTCCAGCTTCTGTTTTTTGACGCCTTCCATTCGGGAATGATATATCCCGATGATCAGCGCGGCAGCCAGCAGCAGCATGGCCACCCGGAACCACCAGGTTTTCCAGAAAGGCGGAATGATGTGCAGCCTTACAGAAGTTCCGGTTTCGTTCCAGATGCCGTCATTATTGGAGGCTTTTACCCTGAAAACATAGTCGCCCGGATCAAGATTGGTGTAGGTTGCACGGCGGGTTGTTCCCGGATAAATCCAGTCATTATCAAACCCTTCCAGTTTATACGCATATTTGTTTTTTCTGGAAATGGTATAGTTCAGCGCGGTAAATTCAAAGGAAAGCATCAGGTCCTTGTAAGAAACCGTTATTTCCTTGGTGGCCGTAATGTGCTTTTTTAGCGGAGAATCCGCGTCGTGCAGTGAAACGGATTTGTTGAAGATCTGAAAGTCCGTAATGTAAACAGGCGGAATGTAATTGTTGTACAGAATGCTGTCGGGATGAAAAAAGTTGAAGCCGTTCTGCCCGCCGAAGAAAATGTAGCCTTCCTGATTTTTATAAACCGACATTCTGTTGAACGAAGTACCCTGAAGCCCGTCGCTGTTATCGAAATTCCGGAATACCTTTGTTTCCGGATTGAAGTTGGAAATGCCGTAGTTGGTGCTGATCCAGAGCGTTCCGTGCGAATCTTCCGTTATCCCCTGAATTACATTATTTGGAAGGCCGTCTTTCTGCCGGTAACTTTTAAAGTTTCCTGTCTTCGGATTAAAAAGATTCAGTCCGTTGCTCGTACCGATCCACAGATTGCCTTTTTTATCCTCATAAATACAGTTGACCAGGTTATTGCTGATGGAATTTTCATCGTCTTCATTGTTTGCATAATGCGTGAAAGTATTCTGTTTTTCATTGAAAAGGTTCAGCCCGCCGCCTTCCGTCCCGATCCATAAGTTCCCTTTCCGGTCAATGCAGAGCGATTTGATGATGTCATTGTTGATGTGCCCGGGTTTGACTGCATTACTGTTATAGACAATGTACGTTCCTGCTTTCTTGTCATACCGGATAAGTCCGGCGGAAGTGCCGATCCAGATGAATCCGTTGCTGCCCTCGATCATGGAATTGATGTTGGACGGAATGACGTCGCGGATGCTGCTGTCCTCGTTCAGGTTCAGGAAAGTGCCTTTTTCCCGGTTGAAAATACTCAGACCGCCTTTGTAATTGCCGATCCACATTTTTTTATCCTTGTCTTCATACAGCGACATGATGAAGTTGCTGGCAATGCTTCCGGCTTGCAGCGGATTGTGCGTATAATGTGTAAACCGGTCGGTTTTCCTGTCCCAGACGTTAATTCCGCCGCCGTCTGTTCCCAACCAGAGTTTGCCGTCGCTGTCTTCGGTTACGGTGAGTATGTTGTCATTGTTGAGGCCGTTCCGCCTGCTCGGATTGCTTCTGTACAGGTTAAATTTCTGCGGTTCGTAATCCATTACATTCACGCCGCCGCTGTACGTCCCGATCCACATGGTTCCGATATTGTCACAATGCAGCGCATAGATAGAGCCGTTGTTCAGTCCGCTGCTGATGGCAGGATCGAAGGCATACTTTTTGAACGTGCCGTTTTTTTCAAGAATATTGATCCCGCCGTTTCGGGTACCGATCCATAACCGGCCTTTTTTATCCTGTGCAAGGGATAAAACATCATTGTGCGAAAGACTTTGCGGATTTGCTTCATCGTGCTGGTAAGCGGTAAAAGTCCCTTTGCTTCTGTTGAACAGATTCAGGCCGCCGCCTTCGGTAGCAATCCAGAAACGATGTTCGGCATCTTCATAAATACTGTTGATTTCATTTTTGCTCAACGATTTCGGGTTGGCCGGATCGTACATGAAATGCGTGAAACGGCTGCCGTCCGGGGAAAGCATTTCGAGGCCCTTTTTTTTCGTTGCGGCCCAAACGGCACCGTCGCTGGTGACAAGCACATCGGTAACGAAATTGTCACTCAGGCTCGACGGCTCCGATTCATGATGGATATAATGCCTGAAAGTCCTTTTTTTAACGTCAAAATAATTCAGTCCGCCACCGGTACCGATCCACAGATTGCCGTTCTTGTCCTCGGCAATGGAGGTTACATTGTTATGGCTGATGCTCGCGTCATCACCGGGCTTGTGCGTGTAATTGGTAAAGCGGTCGGTATCGGGATTGTACAGGCTCAGGCCGCCGTAATTGGTGCCGATCCAGAGCCTTCCTTTGCTGTCTTCAAAAATGGTATGAACGTAATTGTGGCCGAGGCTTCCGGGATTGTGCGGTTCATTGCGGTATACGGTGAATTTATAACCGTCATAAATATTCAGTCCGTCCTGTGTTCCGAACCACATAAAACCACGGCGGTCTTTCTGGATGCTCGTCACATTATTCTGCGACAGGCCCTGGTTTGTGGTGAGATGCCGGAACGAACGGTTTTTTTCCTGTGCCTGTAAGCAGTAACTTACAACAAGAAAAAATAAAACGGCCCGCAGAGATACTTTCATTATCCTTTATTGAATAAATATTACTTGTTGAGGCTGCATTTAATAATTTGTTCTTATTAAAGATAGAACTCTAATAGGAAGTATTTCTACTATTTGCAATAAATGTAGAAATAAAAATTATTTTTTAATAATTGATTGAACTTGATAGTCTTTGCAGATAGCTTTATAGAGAACTTTCCTTCTTGTGCGCATGAAATTTCTTCTGATTGATGATAGCAGTTTTGATTTGTTTACTCAGGAGAAATTACTCCTGAAAAGCGGATTGACGACAGAAGTCATCACATTTAATTCGGCACAGCTTGCACTGGATTTTCTTGAGACACAATCCGCCGAAATGCCTGAGACTGTGATATTGCTGGATATCCAGATGCCTGGGATCAACGGGTTCCAGTTTATCGGGAAGTATGCACATCTTCCGGACGGGCTCAGGGAAAGAATCAAGGTTTTCATGATCTCTTCCACAGTTGATGTCACGGATATGGAAAAAGCCACTGCCAATCCGTATATCATCCAGCTGCTTTCCAAACCATTGGAAATTCCGGTTTTAAAATCCCTTCTGAATATGTAAATTCCTCATTTTCCTGCGCGGAATATTCTTGTACTGGCACAATATTTAATATGCAAGCAAGGAATCATTCTGACGTACTATGAATAATCTTACAGCTACTTACCGCATACAATTCAATAAAGAATTTTCTTTTACCGATTTCGAAAAATGGATTCCCTACTTTCAGAAGCTTGGAATAGGAACCATTTACGCTTCTCCGATCCTGGAATCCACACCCGGCAGCACCCATGGCTATGACGGCGTAAATCCATCCGTGATTGATCCTGAAATCGGAACCGAGGAACAGCTGCGGGAACTCAGCAGCGAACTCAAGAAGCTTGAAATAAAATGGTTGCAGGACATCGTGCCGAACCATATGGCATTTCATTCCACCAATCCGTGGCTGATGGACGTGCTTGAAAAAGGAAAGCAGTCTGTATTTGCCAGTTATTTTGACATGCCGGGCAACAGCAAGCTGTTTCGCGGAAAAATGATGGTGCCTTTTCTGGGCAAGGAACTGGACGAAGTGATCGAGGATGGCAAACTGAAAACCGAATTTGTGGACGGCCGGCTGGTGCTTACTTACGAAGGGACCTCTTTTCCGGTCAACCTGAAATCGTACATTACCATTCTGAACGCAGGCGAAGAGGAAGGACCGCAGACCATCGGGCAATTTATAGCGCAGCTGAACGAAATCCATGAAGTGGAAGACCCGAAAGTATTTTCCGAAAGGTGGAACGAGCTTCTGCTTCAGCTTGCTTCGCTGATGAAAAACGATATGGTGAAAAACTACATCACGGCACGGTTGGAACAGATCAGCGGAGACAAGGAAATGCTGAAAGCACTTGCAGCCCAGCAGGAATACAGACTCTGCTACTGGAGACATACGGAAGCGCAGATCAGTTTCAGAAGGTTTTTTACGGTAAACAGTCTGATTTGCCTTAATATTCAGGACGAAAATGTTTTTGAGCATTATCACCGTTATATCAAAACACTGCTTGACGAAGGCATTTTCCAGGGCATCCGCATCGACCATATCGACGGCTTGTACGATCCGGCAGCATACCTTGAAAATATAAGAGCACTGACCGGGGAAGACACCTACATCGTTGCCGAAAAAATCCTTGAAAAACACGAAGACCTTCCCGCTTCCTGGCCGATTGAAGGGACAACCGGATACGAATTCCTTGCCACTTTAAACAACCTGCTTACAAACAGCCAGGCAGAACAGGTTTTCTCCGATTATTACAGCGAACTGACCGGCAACACAGAATCGGTACGTTCCAATTTGCTGGACAAGAAATCCGACATCCTTTACAACCACATGGGCGGTGAACTGGAAAACCTGTATCAGCTTTTCGTGGAGCTTCAGCTTGCAGATCAGGAAACCGTTGAGAAAATCGGCAAGGACAACCTTAAAAAAACAATCGGTGAATTTCTGATACACTGCCCTGTTTACCGCTATTATGGAAACAGCATGCCGCGGTCAGAAACGGAAACACTGGAAATCCAGGCCATTTTTGAAGATGTCCGCAAGCATCACGAAGACCTGACGGAAACCATCGCTTTTCTGGAGGAAAGCATCCTGAAAAAAACAGCAGACGGAGATGAAGAATACAATGCAAAGGCACTGGAATTTTACCAGAGGCTGATGCAGTTTTCCGGGCCGCTGATGGCAAAAGGCGGAGAAGACACGCTGATGTATACCTATAACCGCTTCATCGGACATAACGATGTCGGCGACTTTCCCGACCGTTTCGGTATGAGCATCAAGGATTTTCATCAGAGCATGCGCCAACGTCAGAAAGACTGGCCGCTGGCACTGAATGCGACTTCCACGCACGATACAAAAAGAGGCGAGGACGTACGCGCAAGGCTCAATGTACTGACGGATATCGGTGAAGAATGGATTACCAAGGTAAAGGAATGGACGGCGCTGAATGCGGATCTGAAAAAAGATCAGCCCGGGCCGACTGCGAATGATGAATACCTGATTTACCAGACGCTTGCAGGCGCTTACCCGATGCAGGGCGAAGATGAAGATAACTTTCAGCAAAGACTTGGAGAGTACCTTCAGAAAGCGCTTCGTGAAGCCAAGACGGAAACCAACTGGTCGGAGCCGAATGAAGCTTACGAAAGCAGTGTAATGAAATTTGCGGACCAGCTGCTGAACAAAGAACATCCGTTCTTTGACAACTTCACGGCATTTAACGCAGAAATAGCGGATTACGGCATTATCAATTCACTGGTTCAGCTGGTGCTGAAATTTACATGTCCCGGCATTCCGGACGTTTATCAGGGCTGCGAACTCTGGGATTTCAGTCTGGTAGATCCGGACAACCGCCGGCCTGTTGATTTTGCCAAAAGAGAGCAGTGGCTGAAAGAACTGGACGATTACGATGCAGACAGGCTGCTGGAAAAACTCTGGGACGACCGCAACAATGCACAGATCAAACTTTGGCTGACACAGCATTTGTTTAAGCTGCGCAGGGAAAACCCGCTTCTGTTTACCAAAGGAGACTATATTCCTTTGAAAATGAGAGGCGCATACAAAGATCATATCCTGGCATTTGCGCGCAAGCAGAAGAAAGATTATTACATCGTGATCGTACCGCTGCATACCGCAATTATCTGTAAGGAACAGCAAAAAAGCTTCTTTGATATCGACTGGAAAGATACGCTCATTGTCATGCCGGACAACCTTTCACTGGAATGGGACAATGTTTTCAGTGAAGAAAAACTGGAATTCCAGGGCAAGATCAACATGAGCGATATTTTCAGGGAACTGCCATTTGCCGTGCTGAAAGGATCAAAGCTGGACAATGAGCGTATGGCGGGTGTTTTGCTGCACATCAGTTCGCTGGCATCGCCATTCGGGATTGGTGACATGGGGCCGGAATCTTATGCATTTGCCGATTTCCTGGGCAGGAGCAATCAGAAGTTATGGCAAATGCTGCCGCTCAATCCGGTGGAAGATGCACAGGCCAATTCTCCGTACAGCGCACTTTCGAGCCGCGCGGGCAATCCGTTGCTGGTGAGTCCGGAGCTTTTGGCCAAAGACGGTTTGCTGGATAGTGAAAAATTGCAGGAATATTACTTGCCGCATACCGGAGAAGCGGATTATGAACAGGCTGCCAAAATTAAAAACGAACTGTTGCAGGAAGCATTCAACAAGTTCAACGAACTGCAGGATTCAGAGGAAGAAAAGCATTTCGAAGCATTTTGTGAAAAAAATACAGAATGGCTGCATGATTTTGCCGTGTATATGGTACTCAAAGCCAAACATAAAACACAGCCCTGGTACGAGTGGCCGGATGAATACCGGAAGCGGGATCAGGCCGCACTGGACGAACTGGAAAAAACAGAAGCAGAAAACATCCGGTTTGTGAAATGGCAGCAATACATTTTTGATAAACAATGGAAAAGCCTGCGTAAATACTGCAACGGCCTGAATATTCAGTTATTGGGCGACATGCCGTTTTATGTCAGCTACGATTCGTCGGATGTATGGTCGAATCCGGAATTCTTTTGCGTCGATGAAAATGGAAAAATAACCGGCATTGCGGGCGTACCGCCGGATGCATTCTCGGATGACGGCCAGCTTTGGGGAATGCCGGTGTTTAACTGGGGAGCACTCAAACAGCAGGGATACCAATGGTGGATCGAACGACTGGCAAAAAACATAGAACTGTTCGATATCGTGCGGCTCGACCATTTCAGGGCTTTTGCAGATTACTGGGAAGTGCCGGGAGGTGAAAAGACGGCTGTAAAAGGGGAGTGGAAACTCGGGCCCGATGAAGATTTTTTCAAGAAAATAGAAGCGGCATTGGGCGGGCTGCCGTTCATTGCGGAAGATCTTGGAGAAGTCAGTCCGGCGGTTTTCAGGCTCCGCGACAAATTTGCACTGCCGGGAATGAAAGTACTGCAGTTCGCTTTTGACGAAAACATGCCGCAGTCGGACCACATACCGCATAACTTCACGCCCAACTTCATCGTTTACACCGGAACGCACGACAACAACACCATACGAGGATGGTTCCGGCAGGCGGTGGATGATGAAATGAAAGCCCGTATCGAACATTACATTTCCGCTTCGGTCGATGAAGAAAATTTTTATGTCGCTATGGCGCGTATGGCTTATTCTTCGGTTGCAAAAGCAGCAATACTGCCGATGCAGGACGTTCTGAACCTGGACGAATCCACCAAAATGAACAGTCCGGGATCAAGTGAAAACAACTGGGCATGGCGGTTGACGCCAGGGCAGGTTACCAAAGATGCCGAGAAGTTTCTGGCAGACCTGACGGTTTTATTCAACCGGGATTAAGTATTTAATGGCATGAAATTTTAATTCATCATGCGTTTTGTAACACTTAAAAAATTTACTGTTATGGAAAGTGTAAATGTTAAATCGGAGAAAGTAACCGGCTTGTTTGAAACCCACAAAGATGCCGATCATATATTCAGCACACTTCTGGAAAAAGGATATGACCGGGACGAAATCTCCGTGGTGATGGCCAAGCCGGAAAACAAATCTGAAGATGATCTGGAAGAACATCCGGCAGAAACACATGCAGCCGGTGATGCGAAGCGCGGTGCCATAGTAGGAGGCGCCGCCGGCGCCGTACTTACCGTCATTGCTGCAATCGGTACAAATCTGGTGTTGCCCGGCGTAGGGCTTGTACTGGCCGGCCCGTTACTGGCCGGACTCACCGGAGCCGCTGCCGGCGGTCTGGCGGGCGGAACCATCGGTGCCATTATCGGCTCCGGCTATCCGAAGGACGATGTGGATTATTATGAAGACAAGATCAAGCAGGGCGGTATCATCATCAGCGTGGAAGTTAAAAGTCACCTGAACAAAGAAAGCCTTGCCGATGAATTCAGAAAATGCAACGGAACGCGGATTCTGGTTTCCGGTGACAATAACAACAATGCATTCCTGTGACGGACTTTCAATGATGTGATTATATTTGTGCAAACACATATAATCCCGAAAATGACGATCCCGAGAAAATGCATATTCCTGTTCCTGCTTCTGTTGTCCGCCTGCAGCCAGTCGGCGGACAATGTGCAGGAAGCAGCTTCCATATTAACGGACCAATCCCGATGGCGCATTGACGAAATTTCTGTCAATGACGCCATTACTTTTAAAGAGGGTAAAATGACGCAGCAATTCGGCGGCGTTGACTTTGAAAGATATATGGAAACGGTAGAACTGAAAAATGACGGCACGTTTTCAGGGGTTTTCAAAGGAGAGACCCAGCCTTTTATCCTGAAATGGAAGGAAAACAAGGCCAATATCACCGTCGGAGCCGCAGATGCAAATGCGAAGGGCGGCGAATGGACCATTGAACCCCGCGATGTCAGCAGCAGTTCTTTTATCATGAAGACGCAAAGCACAGCTTACGACTATCCGCGCGTGACGAGAATTGCCCTGAAATTCAAGGCAGCAAAATAACTTTAACCACATTGTATATACCGGCCATTCATGGACAAACTTGCAAAAGCATTTGAACTTTTTGACGCATACAACCGGCAGTCGCCCGAGCATCTTCAATGGGAAAACGAGGATTATCCGGCTGAATATTTTTATGCGGTAAAACGATATGAATGGATAAGAAAGCTTGATCCCGAAGCAAGTGAAAGCCTTTTGCTGGCATCCAGAAGCCAGCATATCGGCAGGTGGGAAATTGCCAGAGATACGTATCCCGAAGGAAGGGCGGGTTATCTCAAATGGAGAAGCGATCTGGCGAAATTCCACGCGCACAAGGCAGAGGAAATACTGGCTTCAGTGGGCTATGACAAGGAAACAACCGACCGTGTACGGCAAATTATCCTCAAACAGAAAATCAAGGCGGATAGCGAAGTTCAGACCATGGAAAATGCATTGTGCCTGGTTTTTCTTCAATACCAGTTTGATGATCTGATTGCAAAGGTAAGCGAAGAAAAAATGGTTGACATCCTGCGGAAAACGTGGGCAAAAATGAGCGGGCCCGGCCGAGACATGGCACTTTCGCTGCCATACAGCGATGAAGAAAAACAGCTGATCCATAAAGCATTGAACGGCTGAAAAGCTTCTCTGCAAGTAAGTATCTGCAGGCAATTCGTTTGAAGTACTCAGAATTATTGACAAAAAAACTTTATAAAAACGCCTGATCTGAACGGATCCCGGTGATTAGCGATGAAAAATCACATGGCTGCATTTGTAAAAACAGCTTTGTAAAGCAACAATCTGTGCGGCAAAGTAAAATACGCCGCACAGACTGTTGATTCATTGCAGAAGTGAGTTTTGTCAGTTGTTTTTGGAAACCGTTTTATGGTTGTTGTCCAGCAATTCAGCGGTTTTTACCAGCTTTATAAATTCTGAGCGATAACCTTCCTCGTCTTTTCCCAAAGCATTTTTGGCATTTTGGATTACAGTCCGGTACGAAGCATATCCTTTGTATTCCGAATTCCGCAGCAGCAGGCCGAATTCTGCGACCGAAGCGGCAAAGCGGAGGTTTTCGGAAGCAACAGCAAAGGGTGCGTTCCTGTTTTTTACAGGCAGATCAAACAGGCGGCTTTTTTCATCATCCGGATTTTTATACCTGATTTTCAGCGTCAGCATTTCATCCGACTTTTCATGGACAGACCTTGTGTTTTTCTGATATTTCAGCGCTCCGGCTGGTGAAATGTAACTGCTTTGGAAGCCGGCAGGAATAATTTCGTACATAGCAGTAACCGTATGCCCGGCGCCTATTTCACCGGCATCTTTTTGATCATTGCTGAAATCTTCATTCTGCAGCGCACGGTTTTCATAGCCGATCAGCCGGTAAGCCTGCACATATTCCGGATTGAACTCGATCTGGAACTTTACATCTTTGGCAACAGTGAAAAGCGTCCCGCCAAATTCCTGCACAAACTCCTTTCTGGCTTCCTGTATATTGTCGATATACGCATAATTCCCGTTTCCTTTATCCGCCAGCGTTTCCATTTGGCTGTCTTTGTAATTGCCCATTCCAAAGCCCATAACGCTCAGGAAAATGCCGTTTTTCCTTTTTTCTTCGATAAACCGCTGCAATTCGCTTTCACTTGAAATTCCGACGTTGAAATCGCCATCCGTCGCAAGGATGACGCGGTTGTTGCCTTTCGGGATAAAATTTTTCCGGGCCAGTTGGTACGCCAGTTCTATTCCTTCATCGCCGGCTGTGGAGCCGCCTGCTTCCAGTTTATCCAGTGCTTCCCTGATCTTTATTTTTTCATTACCGGCCGTCGGCGAAAGTACAACACCCGCTGCTCCGGCATAAGCCACGATGGAGATTTTATCCTGCGGACGGAGCTGGTCGACAAGCAGCTTGAACGCCTGCTGCAACAAAGGAAGTTTGTTTTCATCCGACATGGAACCGGAAACATCAATCAGAAAAACCAGATTGGACGCGGGCAGGTCTTTGTTCGAAACGGATTTGGCCTGAAGTCCGATATGCAGCAGTTTCAGTCCCGGGTTCCACGGAGAATCGGCCAGTTCGGCTTTTACGGACAAAGGATGCTGACCGTTTGGCTGCGCATAATCATAATCAAAATAATTGATCATTTCCTCGATGCGCACGGCATCTGCCGGAGGCATATGCCCGGAATTCAGAAACCGCCGTACATTGCTGTATGCCGCCCGGTCCACATCTGCTGAAAAAGTGGTTACCGGCTCGCGTTCTGCTATTTGAAAACCTTTTTCATCGATCGCTTTGTAATTTTCAGTATTGGTTTGCCGGGGAATGGACTGGGAACGCATAAAGGTCATCGGGCTTGCAGCTACGGTATGCGTCACACTTTCTGATTTTTCCAATTCCGCGAGATCTGCCTGCATTGGTTCCAGCTCTTCGTGTATTACAAGGAAATCTTTCATTTTTATGTTCATGCTTTCCAGAATGACCTTTAATACAGAACCGGAATCCAGTCTTACTTCCCGGGTAAAATAACCTTCAAGGTTAAAAACCAGTACTTTTGAAAAAACCGGAACATGCATTGTAAAATGGCCCAGCGAATCGGTGTTTGTGGAAACAGAACTTCCTTTGGCCGTCACCTGAACGCCCTTGACAGGATCCAGGCTTGTATTCAGAACGGTTCCGGTGATTTTTCTGGCCGGGAGCAATACAAATGCACACAACATGAATGAGAGCAGTACAATTATTTTTCCTTTCATGGCTAATAGCTGGTTTGGTTTGCAGACTGGATGCACGCCGACGGATAATTCCATAATCTTTTTGGAAAAATTTTATGGAATTTTGGTAAAACTGCATCAATAGGCAGCAGGCAAACGGAAGTCCTTCTTTTAAGTAAGCGCGTGTGAGGTTTTTAAAATGGTTTCAGGTCAGAAATGACAGTTCGTTTTCGGAAGCGGAGCAGCTCGCCGCGTATCGTCGTACCGGCGATATGCAGCTTTTAGGCGCTTTGTATCAGCCGTATATGGAAATGGTCTATGCTGTTTGCTACACGTATTTGCGTGAAGAAAACGAAAGCAAGGACGCCGTTATGCAGATATTTGAAAAGATCGTAACAGACCTCCGCACGCATGAAGTGGATAATTTCAAAAGCTGGCTCCATACCGTCGCAAGAAATTTCTGTCTGATGCAGATCCGCAAAAAAAAAGTCTTTGTAACGGCGGAAGAAGTAAGTGAAAACCTGTCGGGATTTGCTGACGAGGATTACGAACTGTATGATAACGCCGATCTAAAACGGACTGCACTTGACATTTGCATGAAAGCATTGGCGAAAGAACAAAGAGCTGCGATTGAGCTGTTTTACATGCAGGAAAAATGTTACCGGGAAATAAGCGCAGAAACCGGTTTTGATCTGAACAAAGTAAAAAGCTGCATCCAGAATGGAAAGCGGAACCTCAAAATCTGCATGGATAAAAATGGAAGAGCCTGACAAATACCGCGTATTCAGCCTGGAAGACTTCCGCCGTTACCATCATGGCGAAATGTCCTTTGAGGAACAGCATAAGCTTGAAAAGCAAATGCTGGACGATGCTTTTACCGCAGCAGCATACGAAGGATTTCGGGCGCTTGAAACTGATAAAACGAATACCTCAGCAATTCCCGGTGAACTGAATCATAAACTGAAAGCGCGAATTCAAATAAAGGAAAAAAGATCCGTTCCGTTGTGGCTATACGGTGCGGCGGCTTCACTGGTGATCGGTACGGGAGCAATCTGGATGATTTTTTTAGCCGATCAAAAAGCTTTAAACAGGCAATTATCAGAAACTGTTCCGCTCATGAAAGCGCCTGAGCCTTTGAAGGAAACGGAAGAAGAAACCGCTCCGAACGAAGCACCGCAGAGCGTTGATCCGCAGGAATCCGTTGCAAAGAAGCCGGATCGGGAATACGGAACAGATTCACATTCCACTGAAAACAACATGGCAGCCGATCGTTCAGCAGCGGAACCGAATGTCACTGAAGCTGCGCCGGTTCAGGAACCAATTCAGGAGGATAAGAAAAACCGCATTGCATCCGCTGAAACTGAAATGCCGGACCCGCATGCTGTTTCCATGATTATTCCGGACAGCCAGAAAACGTTGACGGATTCCGTGAGTAAATTCATGGGCGGTCCGCCGCGCATTGCTTTTCAGGAGTACAGTTCAAAGTCGGCCCGGGCTGCAAAGCCTGAGTTAAGCGAAAGAAAGCAGCGAAATGTTGAAAATACGCAGGTCGCAGCAGCTCCAGCCGCCATGAAGGAAAAAATGCCTGCCACCGGATTGCCTTTGCCGGCTTACAAGACAAGCGCCATGCCGGAAAAAGGCTGGAAAAATTATCAGGAATATCTTGAACGAAATACCGGCTCAGCCGGTACGGATGCAGAGGTTACCGTCACTTTCGTCATTAATCCGGACGGCACGCTCACCCGTTTTTCTGCATCCGGGGACAAACAGCTTCACGAGCGTGCCATACGCATAATCCGGAACGGACCGGCATGGCAGTATTCGGGCAACGGCACAAGTCAGCCTGCGGAAATTACCATTCACTTCAGAAAATAAGCCTTTTTACTTCCTGTTTCGGGTTAATGTGGCAGCAATCAAACTGTTAGTTAGCGCTTGTAGAAGTTATTTTAATTATTTTCTAATAATTACAAATTTATTTTTGACTTATTGCCACGAATAGTTAATTTTACTATTAACTTGTACTACTGAATGTGGGCTGTAATTGGCAAAATTTGTTAATTATCATTAAAATGAGTCAGGTTATTACTTGAAAAAACTGCGCGGGCTATTTAGTTAAGAAGTTTTGGAAAACAGAAAATGTAAAATAGCTATTGAGTATTATTCTTAATAATTCTACGTCATGAACATTTCCTGCGGGATATTCCTGCCGTCACACACTTGCCCGGTTTTTTAAAATTTTGATTTTACCTGCATAAACAAGCATCAGAATATCTGAAAATATTTACAAACCCATGAGCGATAAAAAAGATCTGTTGATTTTGGACGATGAACCCAGCATTACCAAGATTCTGGAGCATTTTCTTAAAAAGGATTTTAATGTAGTGATCAAAAATGACGGTTCGGAAGGCATGCTCTGGCTGGAACAGGGAAACCATACCGACCTTATCATCGCAGATTTGCACATGCCGAATCTAAGCGGCAAGGAATTCCTGAAAGTGGCAAAGGCCAGCAACCTGTATTCCGAAATACCCATCATTATTCTATCCGGATCGGACGAAAGCAGTGAACGCATTCAGTGCCTGAACCTTGGCGCAGATGATTTTATGGTAAAACCGTTCAATCCGATGGAAGTACACGCAAAGATCAACGCGATCCTGCGCCGAAGTAAACGCTTCTCCTAATCATTATAAAGTCATGGAATTAACAAGCACGTCCGAGGGAATGGTTGTTGAGCAAAGATCCTATGCATCTTCGTTCAGGGTTATTTACCTGAATTCGGACTGGGATCAGTACATCCGGTTTTCGGAACAGTTTGAAGAAACACTGCAGGTAGAATATTTTGATTCTCAGGAAGGTGTTCTGCAGGCCTTGTACGAAAATTATCCTGCAGACGTCATTCTGGCGCATGTTGACAGCGGCGGCGTTGAGTTGCTGGAGACCATCCGCGGTAACTCGGGATTCGGTAATATTCCGTTTGTGCTGCTGGTAAACAAGCTCAGTCGCGAAGCCATCGAAATGGCGAGGACAAAGCATGCGGATGATATTTTTTCAGTACGGTTCGACAACGGCGATCTGATTACCAGGCTGAAATATTTCAAAAAGCGGCAATGGTACGTCGCCAACAAGGCGTCACAGAAAATTGGTTCGATGAACAGCCGGACGCCGCTCTGGAAAAGAGCCATTGATATTGCAACGACCGGAACGGCTCTAATCCTGCTTTTGCCCGTATTTCTGATTGTGGCGATCCTCATCAAAATTGATTCCAAAGGTCCTGTTTTTTACCTGTCGAAAAGGGTAGGGAGCGGGTACAAGATATTTGACCTGTACAAGTTCAGGACCATGCGGACCGATGCCGACCAGCTGATCCGGAAAATGGCTGCGCTGAGCATGTACAACAAAAGCCCTGAGCCGGTCCAGCAAATTGAAAGCAACGGACTCTGTGACGAGTGCAAGGCGCAGAATTACTGCAAAAGCCTGCTGTTCCATGACGGAAAGGAAATATGTGAAAAGCTGTACCAGTACCAGAAAGACCAGAAAGCCGCTTTTATGAAATTCCAGAATGACCCGCGCATTACGCGTCTCGGCCAGTTTCTGCGGAACAGCAGTCTGGACGAACTTCCGCAGCTTTTAAACATTCTGAAAGGCGATATGTCGCTGGTGGGCAACCGTCCGCTTCCGTTGTATGAAGCCGAAAAAATGACAACGGACGATAAAATCCTCCGTTTTGCCGGCCCGGCAGGACTGACAGGCTTATGGCAGGTGACCAAAAGAGGAAAAGGAAAAGCAGATATGTCGGAAGAAGAAAGGACGCAGCTGGATATTACCTATGCCAAGGAATTTTCATTCATGATGGACCTCAGAATAATTCTTAAAACATTTCCGGCCTTGCTGCAGTCTGAAAATGTCTGATTGCGGATTGTAATTGACAGCAGATCCTTGAGGTGAAGTTTGAAGCATATTGTCTGAATATATTCTACTTCTTATGTTAGTATGTTTTAATCCATTCCTTGCGGGTGTCATCATATTTTTTAATAATACGCGAAGGATTTCCGACTGCGACCGAATACGGAGGTACATTTTTGGTGACAACGGCACCGGCAGCGACAACAGCATGTTTTCCAATAGTAACGCCAGCCGTTATTACCGCATTGGAACCAATCCAGCAATCATCTTCAATAACAATGGGCGCCATGCTTACGCCTTGCTTGTGAATAGGCTGCATCACATCATTGTAATTATGGTTAAGTCCGCTTGCGACAATGTTCTGGGCAAGAATCACATTGTTGCCGATCTTTACCGGACCAATAATTACGTTTCCAAGACCTACAAGCGAATTTTCTCCGATTTCCACAGCTCCAACGCCATTATTCACCGTCGAGAAATCTTCAATCATGGAATGGTTTCCGATTGAAAAATGATTGAACGGCACTACGTCCATTCTGACCCGGCTGCGAATAATGACGCCTTTTCCGCGCTGATGGTAGAACCGGTTCAGAAAAAGTCTCACCCATAATCTGGGACGTGCCTGATTGGAAGGAATTAGGAGCCAGTGAATAAATTTCTTTAAACGCGGATTATTCTTGATTTGGTCAGATACTGACATTTGCGTAGATTTAGTTAGTTGCAATTATATATTTAATATTACATCAAGATTTCTTTTATTTACAATTATATTAAAAGTAATTTTTAATAGTTTAATTTTTTCTAAATTAATGCAGATGAAACACTTCGTGTTTTCGGCTTTTTTTATTCTTACAATACATACGGGCAAGGCACAGGAATCTTTGAGCAAAGACGTTTCTTATGCTTATCTCGAAAAGCTGATCGCGGTAAGCAAGGCCAATTACCCGAAGATCAAAATGTACGAAGCAAGGGTAAATACAGCTGAGTACGGGATCAGGCGGGCCAAGCTTTCCTACTTCGATATATTTTCATTTTCCTATCTGTACAGCCCGAACAACAACACTGCCACCATATCACCCAATTTTCTGGGCGGATACCAGTTCGGTTTTTTTGCCAACATCGGCTCCATCCTGCAAAAGCCCAGTCTGATCAAACAGGCCAAAGGCGAACTGGCAGCCGCGCAGTATGACAAGGAAAGTTTCGACCTGAACATGGAAGCCGAGGTCAAAAAGCGGTATTTCACCTACGTCCAGAAAGTTGCCGTGCTGCGTGTCAGGTCGGGGGCAATGCTGGACGTGGAAAGCATGGCCGCCACCATCAGGCACCGGTTCGAAAGAGGGGAGGAAACACTTGAAAATTACAACAAGGTGCTGATTATGATCGCCGACCATACTCAGAACATACTCAATGCAGAAAGCGACGTGCTGATGGCCAAAAGCAATCTGGAAGAACTGTTGGGACAAAAACTGGAAGACATAAAATGAGCGAATTCTTACAATTCCTGAGATTACTGCAGCGGAACAAGATCACACTGATCCTTGTCCCGCTGATCACTGTTATACTTTGCTTTTTCCTCGTCAGAAGGCTTCCGGATACCTATGACACCCGCGCCCGGATTGCAACGGGGCTTGTGGACAAGACCGATCAGGTGGTTACGAAGGCCAAAGACGAGCAGGATACGCAGATTGCCAGAAAATTCGAAAGTCTCATTCAGGTAATGAGGCTTAAAAGAACGCTGGATCAGGTTTCCTACCGGCTGTTGCTGAATCAGCTGAAAGGTTACAAGGATTCGACATGGCGGGAGCCTGTAAAGGAAATTGAAGACATGAGCAAGGCTGACAAAAGCAAGGCCATTGCACTCCTGACCAAAAAATACAAGGCCAGAGAAGAGCTTTTTCTGTGGAAGCCCTATGAAAACAGCCTGAACAAAATCATGGTCGATATGGGTTACGACGCCAATTCATTAAGGGACAAACTCATTATATACCGCACCGGCGGAAGCGATTACATTGATATTGAATACGAAGCGGATGATCCCGAGCTTGCGGCTTATGTGGTCAACAGTCTTTGTCAGGAGTTTATTTCAGACAACTCTTCGCGTGTAGTCGGGAACAATAAGAAGACGATTGACTTTCTGCAGCGATTTATGCTCCAGAAACTGACTGCGCTCAATGAAAGGATGAACACGCTGAAAGATTACAAGATCAAGAACCGCGTACTGAACCTGAACGAGCAGGCAAAAAGCATTTACGGCCAGATGGCCGATTACGAGACCAAAAGGGAAATTGCGCAGAAAGACATTGTTGCTTACAGTGCAGCAATCAAAAACATTGACAAGAAATTTGATCCGGCGGACAGGAAATATTTTGAAAGCGCGCTGACGGGTATCAACCAGAAAATCATTACGACCAAACGGAACCTGAAGGAACTGAACGAAAAATACATCCAGAGCAATTTTGACGCCAAAGTGAAAGTCAGTCTGGATTCCCTGAAAACCCAGCTTACGAATGAAATAGACGATGCATCGGACCGGTATGTATATAACCCGATGGCACTGAAGCAGGATCTTGTGACGCAGAAACTGACGATGGAAATTTCGCTTGAACTGGCCAGGAACAGCGTTGCTTCCATTCAGGGCGAGCTGAACAGGCTGAACCGCAAGTTTGACGGACTGGTGCCGAACGAAGCCAAAATTCAGGAATACGAAACGGGAATCGACATCGCAAGCAAGGAGTATATCGAAGCATTGCAGCGCTATAATGAAGCCAGTCTGGAATTCAGTTTTCCTATTTACCTGAGGCTGATCGAAAGGGCGATGCCGGGACAGATTCAGGCTTCCAAGAAAATGGTTCTGGTGATTCTTTCCGGCGTCATCAGCCTTACTTTCTGTGTGTTTGTGTTCTTCATTCTGTTCTATCTTGACAAATCCATCCGTTACCCGCTTCAGCTTGCCAATGCCACGGAACGGCCTGTGCTGGGTTATCTCAATGCATTGGGCTCGGATTCGAATGTCAACCTTGCCGGAACGGGTTCGTCGGATGAAAAACCTTTGCGGCTGTACAAGAATCTGGTCCGGTCGATACGCTATGAACTTGACAATGAAATGGACGATCCCAAGATCATTGCCGTAACCAGTCTTTCGCACGGCGTCGGAAAAACGTCGTTTGTACTGGCACTTGCATGGGCTTTTTCGAAGATCAACAAAACGGTGCTCATTATCGACGGCAATTTCGGGCAGTCGGATATTTCCAAGCTGAACCCGGATTCGGAGCTGTTTGAAAGTTTCGTAAACAAGGATACGATCAAGGAAGCGGTGCCAGGCCAGATCAGCGTACTGGGCAACAAAGGCGGTGATATTTCCCTGAAAGAACTCGCTGATGACCGGGTGATCAGCCAGCGGCTTTCGGTCCTGAAAACGCAGTTTGATATTATTCTGGTGGAAACCGATCCGCTGACCGCCATGAACAAAGCCAAGGAATGGATCTCGTTTACCGACCTTGTTGTAGCCGTATTTGCCGCAGGAAATACGATTTCAGATGAAGATCAATCCAAAATTCAGTATCTGAACAATCTGGAAAGCAAGTTTTCCGGCTGGGTGCTTACCAATACTGAAGACATTCCGGAACAGGCAGGTAAAATCGGAAAACTGGTAGAAGTATGAAAATAGTAGAACTGTTATGGCTGTTGCTGCAGCTGCTGATCGGGTACAACCTGATTTTCCCGGTCATGCTCCTGCTGATTTATAACCTGAGAAAACAACCGCACAGCCGTGTACCGAACCCGGCTGCGGCGCGGGTTCCGGATTACGGGATTATTGTTACGGCCTATGAACAGACGCAGCAATTGCCGGCGGTTGTCAATTCGTTGCTGAACCTGAATTACGTTCATTATCATATTTACGTCGTAGCCGATAAATGCGACATCAGCAATCTGCGTTTTCCGGCGGACCGCGTGCTCGTGCTGCGGCCGGAGCAAGTGCTTGCCAGTAACACGCGCTCCCATTTTTATGCCATCCGGAATTTTATCCGGCCGCATTCTCATCTCACCATCATCGACAGCGACAACCTCACGCACCCGCAGTATCTGAATGAGCTTAATGTCTATTTCAATCAGGGATTTCAGGCGGTACAAGGCGTAAGGGATGCTAAAAACCTGGATACGACCTACGCTCGTCTGGATGCGGCACGGGATATTTACTATCATTTTTATGACGGGAAAGTTCTTTTTGGCGCCGGATCTTCGGCTACACTGGCGGGTTCGGGAATGGCATTTACGACGGCGTTGTACAAAGAATGTCTGGAACATCTGGATGTAACCGGTGCAGGGTTCGACAAAGTTCTGCAGGAAGGGATCGTCAGCCGAAGGTACCGGATTGCTTTTGCCGAAAACGCCATTGTATACGATGAAAAAACCAGCGGGACCGATCAGCTGGTAAAACAGCGGGCGCGCTGGATCAATACCTGGTTCAAGTATTTCACACTGGGTTTCGGGATGTTTTTCAAGGGAATTACGGGTTCCAACTGGAACCAGCTTATTTTCGGACTGGTGCTGCTGCGGCCGCCGCTGTTTATTTTCCTGATTCTTTCCGTTCTGTTTATGTTTGTAAACCTGTTTATAGCTCCTTTTGTGGCGCTTGCGTGGTTTGCCGGGCTGTGTACATTTGTCGGCGGATTTTACCTTGCTCTGAAAAAATCAAATACAGACCCGCGCATTTACCAGTCGCTTGTAAGTATTCCAAAGTTCATATCCTTTCAGCTTCTTGCCCTTTTCAACGCGCGGAAGGCTAATCAGATTTCGGTGGCAACACGGCACGGACATTCGGACCAGAAACAGTAACGGCCTTCCAGCTCATGAAAATATATCCGGAGAAAACCGAAAAGAAGAAAAAGGAAAGTTTCGGGCATCTGACGCCTCTTCAGAAAAAAACCCGTCAGGTCGCTTTGTTGCTGGTTCTTGTAAGTGTATTTATTTTTTTCTTTAAAATACTGTTTTTCTAGTGGCAGATGATTTTCAGATATTGATGCAGAACAATGCTTCCGGTACCGACCTGAGGAGCAGGCTGAAGCATTTGTTCTGGGTTCAGAAGCTGAGCAATACGACCGGACTGCTCCTATTGCTAGCTGTTTCCCTTGTCATGGGAACGCTCATTGCTTATTACGGGATTTTTGCCTGCGCGGCTATTCTGGGGCTGATCATCGGGCCGCTCATGATTTACGGGATTGTGGTGTTTCCGCTGTTCGGCATTTCAGTGCTGCTGGTCATGGCGTATCTGCTGTTTTTCATCATGCGGCTGGGAATCAATTTTCCGCTTGGGACCGTTATGGACGGCATTCAGGTACTGCTTATTCTGGGGTTTTTTATTTATCAGAAAAAATATCCCGACTGGACGGTTTTTCGCGGTCCGGTCAGTTTCATGATCCTCGTCTGGATAGCTTACAACATGATTGAAGTTGCCAACCCGGTTGCAGAATCGAGGCTGGCATGGGTTTACACGATCCGTTCCGTTGCCGTTGTCATGCTGATGTACTTTGTCTTCATGTTCCAGATCAAGACAGTCAAAGCGATCCGGAACCTGCTTTACATGTGGCTTATGCTTTCCATTTTTGCCGCACTGTATGCTTACAAGCAGGAATACATCGGTTTTTCAACTGCCGAAGACGAATGGCTGCATTCCGATCCGAATATTGCCAACCTGCTGTTTATTGCAGGCCGCTGGCGCAAGTTTTCCATCTTTTCCGATCCGGTTGCTTTTTCCTATAATATGGTTGTCAGCAGCATTCTCTGCATTGCGCTTCTGACCGTTGTAAAAAAAATCTGGAAAAAAGTAGTGCTGGCCATTCTGATCGCGATGTTCTTTTCTGCCATGCTTTTTTCAGGAACGCGCGGCGCCTATGTCCTTTTGCCGGCAGCCATGGCGCTTTTCCTGATCCTGAGGTTCAGCCGTCAGGTGCTGGTAGGAACAGCCATTGCCGGCGTATTCATCCTGTTCCTGATTTTTGTGCCGACGGCCGATCCCAATATCGTACGTTTCCAGACGGCGTTCAAGCCATCCGATGACGAGTCTTTCAAGCTGCGTACTGCCAACCAGAAAAGGATCCAGCCGTATATTTGGACGCACCCGATGGGCGGCGGACTGGGCGCAACGGGTGCCTGGGGGCAGCGGTTTGCACCGAATTCCTTTCTGGCCAATTTTCCGCCCGACAGCGGATACGTCCGTATTGCCGTAGAACTGGGCTGGATCGGTTTACTTCTCTTTTGTATCCTGATGTATTTTATCCTGCGGGAAGGGGTCAACAATTATTACCTCATAGAAAACAAAGAACTGAAAACATACTGCATGGCCATGCTGCTGATCGTTTTTGCGTATAACATCGGCAATTATCCGCAGGAAGCACTGGTGCAGTTTCCATCCAATATTTATTTCTATCTCGCTGTTGCCCTTATCAATATAATCAAGCGGATTAATGACCGGGAAGTGGCTTTAAAAGAGAAAATCACCTTATGAAAATTGCACATCTCATTCTGGCCCATTCGCAACCCGCACAGCTGGAAAGACTAATCGACAGCCTTCAGCACGAAAATGCCTATTTTTTCATTCACATAGACCGTAAGGTAAAGAGCAGCCATTTCAGTTTTCTGGCTTCCAGAAACCGGGTTTTTCTGATCAGCAACCGGGAACGTGTACGCTGGGGCGCTTACAGCATGGTGCAGGCAACCCTGAACGGCTTTCTGGCCATTGCCGGATCCGGCATCGCGATTGACGTTGTAAATCTGCTCAGCGGATCGGATTATCCGTTAAAAAGTGCCGAGGAAATCCATGATTTTTTTGCAAAGAACCCGGACAAGAATTTTATGGAATACAGGTTTATCCCGGAAGAGTGGAAAGAAGCTGAAACCCGCTTTACAGAGTACCATCTGACAAACTATCATTTTCGTGGAAAAACCATGCTTCAGAGATGGATGAACAAGTTTTTTCCTGCCAGAAAAATGCCTGATCTGCTGGTACCCGTCGGGAAGTCGCAATGGCTCAGCATTACCATGGAAGCGGTGCAGTTCATTCTCAATTATCTGGACGAGCACCCCGAAGTTGTACGTTTCTTTAAACTTACGTGGGCGCCGGACGAAATCATTTTTCAGACCATATTATACAATTCCACTTTCCGGAGTAAACTGATCAATAACAACCTGAGATACATTGACTGGTCGGCCGGAAATGCAAGTCCCAAAACGCTGGATTACGAAGATGTGGACAAGCTGCTGGCATCCCGTGCATTGTTTGCCAGGAAATTTGACATGGCCAGGCATCCGGAAATATTTGATATGCTGGATAAAAGAATTCACAGCCATTCATGACTGTTCGTTCAGCAATTTTAACTGGAACCTGAATATTTTTATTACTTATAAGCAGATTGAAAATGGATATTGTCATCACCGGGCAGCAGGCGTGGGACGTCGAAATCGGAAGCAACTGCAAGAATATTGCACTGGAATTCAGCAGGCATCACAGAGTTTTGTATGTTAATTCGCCGTTGGACCGGATCAGTCTGCTGAAAAAAAGTACCGATCCCAAAATCATCAGGCGCCGTGAAGTCATCGACAGGAAACAGAACGGCCTGGAAAAGATAAATGCAAACCTGTGGGTACTTTATCCCGACCGGATGATCGAATCCATTAACTGGATACCTTCCCAGTTCATTTTTAACCTCCTCAATAAAAGGAACAACAGGATTTTTGCCTCGTCCATTGCACGTGCCGTAAAAAGCCTGGGGTTCAGTGATTTCATTCATTTCAATGACAACGACATGTTCCGGAGCTTTTATCTTAAAGATTTCCTGCTGCCGAAACTGTCTATTTATTATTCCCGCGATTTCATGCTGGCGGTGGATTACTGGAAAAAACACGGTACTTCACTGGAACCGCAGCTTATTGCAAAAAGTGACCTTTGCGTTGCCAATTCCACCTATCTGGCCGATTACTGCAGAAAGTATAACCGGCATTCGTATTATGTAGGGCAGGGCTGCGACCTGCAGTTGTTCATGGAAGGAGTTGACAGTGAAGAACCCGCCGATATCCGTGCCATCGCCAGGCCGAGGATCGGCTACGTTGGCGCGCTGCAGAGCATCCGGCTGGACATGGAACTGCTTCATTACATAGCAGTAACACGCCCGGACTGGAACCTTGTACTGGTGGGGCCTGAGGATAACGAGTTTCTCCAGAGCAGTCTGCATCAGCTGCCGAACGTGACTTTTACCGGTTCCAGAAACATAGACCAGCTGCCGGCATACATCAATTCGTTTGACGTATGCATCAATCCGCAATTGCTGAACGAAGTCACCATCGGAAATTATCCGAGAAAAATTGACGAATATCTGGCCATGGGAAAACCGACCGTTGCTACCAGAACAGATGCCATGAGTGTTTTTGCGGAGCACGTTTATCTGGGCAAAACTAAAGAAGATTACGTTTCACTGATCGAAAAGGCCCTTGAAGAAAACTCGGATTCCAGAATGAAAGCACGCCGTGCTTTTGCCGCTTCGCATACCTGGGAAAACAGTGTAGGTGATATTTACAAGGCAATCAATGAACTGCTTGCAAATACCACTCTGAATTTAACTCAGCATTTTTAGCTGCTTAAGGCCCAGTTCCGATTCTGCCTTCAGTTCTACCAGTTTCTGGTTCAGGGAAGATTCCCATTTTCCCTGTTTCAGTATGGCTTCCAGGTCTTTGTACTGATTGGCTGTGGAAAGCATTCCGACCGAAAACAGTGAGGAGCGGAATTTGTGAACAGCCTGCCGCATCTGTTCCTGATTCATGGTTTGAGATGCTTCTTCTATGGCGCTCAGCTGCGTTTTACTGTCTCTTTCATAAAGTGCAATAAGTTCTTCCCGCAACTCTTCATCGCCTCCTGTAATTTCATTCAGATATTCAAGATTGATAATGGAGTCAGTCATGGTATTTTGATTTTGATTAGTGGATTGGTTATGAGGCGTTACTATATTTTCTTTGTTTCCAAGATGTGCAATTGTATACAGCAGTTCGCTTTCCTTGAACGGCTTGGATATATAACTGTTGGCACCTATGCTCAGGCATTCTTCTTTTTCTCCGATCATGGCATGCGCGGTCATGGTAATAATAGGAATTGTTTTTGAAATGGAACTCCTTATTTTCCTGATTGCGGTATAGCCGTCCATAACGGGCATCTGAATATCCATCAGTACAATATCAAACGATTCGGTCTGAAGTTTCTCGATGGCTTCCTGGCCGTTGTTTACCACGGTCAAAGGTATGTTCAATCTTTCAAAAATCGCCTTAAGAAGTTTCTGGTTAAGCGTATTGTCTTCCGCAGCGAGTATTCTCAACGACGTAATGGAGCCGTTGAAGTCAACCGTTTTTTCCAGATCTTCCTGCAAAACAGCGTCCGTCATGATCCGGACCGGAATATCTATCGTGAAAGTACTGCCTTTACCGACCTCACTTTTCAGGTTCAGTGTTCCGTTAAATAGTTGTACCAGCGACTTTACAATACTCAGTCCAAGCCCTGTTCCGCCAAAAACCCGCGTTGTGCTTTCTGTGGCCTGCACAAAACGGTTGAACACTTCGTCTATTTTATCCTGTGCAATCCCGATACCGGTGTCGCGTACTTCAAAGCGGATGTTCTGTACGCCGTTGACCGGCTCGCCGATGGGTTCCACCAGCAATTTTACACTGCCTTCTTCGGTAAACTTGACAGCATTTCCGCAGACGTTCAGCAAAATCTGTGTAAGCCGCAATTTGTCGATTTCAATGATTTCCGGCAGGCCGGCGGATAAAACGGACTGGTAAATAATGCCTTTTTCCACCGCCCGCTGGTTGATGATCACCGAAACCGAGTTGACGAGTTCGGTAATGGAAACCGCCGTTTTTTCAAGGTGCACCTGTCCGGCCTCTATTTTTGAAAAGTCAAGAATATCGTTGATCAGTTCCAGCAGGTTTTTACTCGCATACTGGATGTAGCCCACGTATTCAATGCTTTTCTGGTCCTTTACTTCACCGATGAGCAGGTTTGTAAAACCGATAATGGCATTCAGCGGCGTACGGATTTCATGGCTTACATTGGACAGGAATATATCTTTTACCCTCACCGATTTCTCCGCCAGCGTCCGGGCTTTTTCCAGCGTAGCTTCGTAATTGGCCCTTTCGGTAATGTCGCGGAAAACCGTAATGGCGCTTGTGATTTCACCTTCCAGCCCGATTACAGGCTGTACATTGGTTTCAAGATGAAATAATTTGTTGTCTTTTACAAGGTCAATTTTATTGCCGATGAGTTTTTCGCCGCGTAAAGCGCGTGAAACCGGCAGTGTGTCACGGGTAAATGCAATGTGGTAACGCGTGGGATCAAGCAGTTTCACCGTATTCAGCTCTTGGTTAAGCGCTTCCAGATTGGTTGATCTGACACCCAGAATTTCACGGCCTGACTGGTTCAGCAGTACGATTTCATTTTCCTTGTTGATAACGAGCACGCCATCCGGAATGGCTTCCAGATACTGGTTTACAACTCTTTCCTTTTCATTTATTTCCTTTTGCAAACGCCTGAGTTTTCGCTTGTCGCGGTTCAGGAGTACGATTGAAAAAAGCGAGAGCAGAAATCCGGCGGCTCCGGTCACGAAAATAAAAAGAACCGAATTTTTCTGCGTTCTGGCCACGAGCCTTCTCCGTTCATCCAGGTTGCTGTTCGCAACACTGTTGATTTCATTGATTTTGTCCGTCAGCAAATTGTTCAGACGGATTCCTTCTCCTTCCTGCAGCAGATGGAAAGCGGCTTCCTGTCCATTCGTGCGGTATAATGTGATGACATTCTGCGTATATGAAACGATTTTGCCCGAAATCTGCAACAGTTCCTGAACACGCCGCGTCTGCGCTGCGTCCGATCTTACCAGATTGAAAAGCGTGTCCGTAATACCGACGAGCTGAATTTTTTTGTTGTAATTGTCCGAAAGAAGTTCATTGTTCTGTGTAATAAGATAACCGCGCATGTTGGACTGGAAATCTTTGGTAACCAGCCCGAAATTGGCAATCTGGTTCAGCACGCCGACCGTTACGTTCAGCCTTGTGTTGTTCAGCGAAAGATCCCTTACGTTTTTATAGGTAAAATACTGCGATCCGAAAATCAGGGCAAGCCCGAGGTAAATGCTGGCATAATACCATTTGAATGAATTATTTCTTGTAGTACCGGGCATAAACCTGTAAATGATTGAGCTGTAACTGTAAACCTGATTGCATTTGCATGGATGCTGCCGGAATCAGACCATATAATCAAAGTTGAATTTCAAGTGCCTGTAAAGATGTCTTAACTGCGTCAGAAAAAAATTGTCGCTTTCCCGCCATATGTTCCGCTTCATCGTACTGGGTTCGGCTTCGGAATTTTTCTGTAGAAACAGGTCTTTATAGTCTTTGTAAAACACGGCTTTCCCGTTATTTTTCAGAAACGACATCATCATGCCGTATTCCGTAACATCACCTTTCTGACCTTCCATGTATCTTCCGAATTTATCAAAAAAGCTGCTGCGCCGCAGATGCGGATGATCGCTGTAAACATAAAATTTTTTATAGCCCGGTTTCAGCACATGGAAGGCCATTTCGTAATAGTTGTTCTCCGGGTTTTTCAGGTAAGGATAAAGAAAATAGGCGTAAAAACGTACAACATCTATTTCCGGCCTGCGGTTGATGATGTTCAGTGCATTTATAAAGCTTTCCGGGAAAATGGCGGCAGGCGTAAAATCTTCCTGCACATACAAGGTAAGCGGCGTTTTCACGGCATCCTGCCCTTTGTTGATGTTGTTGCCAAGCCCTTTGTTTGCGGGCGTGGTAATCAGCCTGAACCCGTATGCCGGCTGTAACGTCCGGAGATATTCCTGATGCTCCGGCTTGCTGCCGTCATCGGAAACCACAATGTCTTCAAACCGGCAGCCGAGCTGTACAAAGGATTTCAGAAGCTGTTCCAGTGACTGGCTCCGGTTGTAATGTGTGATCAGAAGCGTCACATCCTTAAAATAGTAGTCTTTTTTCATAATAGTCAGTCGGCGCTGTTCACTTCATAAATACCAGATCCAGGGAATTTTTCAGCCAGCGGTAACGCAGATACAGCAGGCGTGATAATTTGATGAGCGGATTGCTGCTCAGTCTCCAGTTAGGCCTTTCCATGGTACTGGGTTCGTCGGAAGAGTTTTTCTGGTAAAATAATCTGGTAAAATCGTTGAAGAACAGTCCTTTTCCCTTTTTCTGAAGAAAACTGACAGCCATTTTGTATTCCGTCAGGTCGCCTTTGATCCCTTCCGGGTACCTTCCGAATTTTTCCAGAAAATTGCTGCGCCGCAAATGCGGATGATCGCTGTAATAATAGAATTTCAAATGATTCATATCCCAGAAAGTATAAACCATTTCTGAAAAACCTTTTTTGAACGGTTTCAGTGTAGGATAGGAGAAGTAGGCATAAAACCGGACAATATCCCACGCCGGATCTTCCTGCATGAAGCCAAGTGCATCCTGAAAATGGCCCGGGAAAATATCCGACGGCTGAAAATCTTCCTGTACATACAGGGTATAAGGCGTCTTTACGGCATCCTGGCCTTTGTTGATGTTGTTGCCTAGGCCTTTGTTGACAGGCGTAGTGATCAGCCGGAACGCATAGCGGTTTTTCATCGCGACCACCTTGTCCAGATGCTCCGGCCTGCTTCCGTCGTCGGAAACGACAATGTCGCCGAACCGGCATCCGAGACCTTCAAAAGTAGCCAGCAGCCGTTCCAGTGAACCGCTCCGGTTATAATGCGTAATCAGTAAAGTAGTATCGGGGAAATGGTATTCCATAGCTTAATTGGAAAGAGAGAGATAATCGCGCATGCCTTTCAGCTGTCTGCCGGCCCTGTTGAAAAAAGCATTGGCAATGCTTCCGTCGTCCAGCAGCCGGCGCGGAGACGTGTAAACGGTTGCACTGGAAGAAGTCACCATTTTCAGTTTTCCTGCTTTTTTGAGGTTCAGCGCCATGCGTCCGTCTTCGGCTTCATTCTCGTAATCGCTTCCGACAATGTTGGCGTAAATTCTGGAACCGCTTACCTTGAAGCCGCCGGTATCGCGCCCGATCTGCGTTACAAACCCCATATTGAACCCGTAAACATTCAGGTATTCCCGGTTTCTTTTGCGGATTCGGATCATCATGCCGGCAAAAAGCTCGTACAGCCATAACCCGAACCTTCCCTGGTTTTCGGGCGGGATAAAGGAATAATTTCCGTAAACGCCTGTAATGTTGGAATCCTTCACCATGGGCGCCACCATCAGGTCAATCCAGTCGGGCGGGTAAAAAGTGTCCGAATCTGCGCATAAATGGTATTTGCCGCGTGCCAGTTCGAGGCCCATTTGGCGGGCAAAGGGCGTTCCCTGAACAGGCTGCATGTAATTGCGGACGCCCAGCGTATCAAGCACATTTTGTGTGCCGTCCGTAGAATTATTGTTGATCACCACAATTTCCACCATGTATTTTGTACGGCTGTTGGAAAGCGAAGAAAGTGTCCTGTAAATGTTGTTTTCTTCGTTCCATGCAGGAATTACAACCGAAACATCCGGTTTTTCAGCCTTGAAGCGGCTGATTGTCCTTCTAAGATTTTCAATTTCGGAACCGGTAAGATCCTTGAATTTCTTGTTCTTGAAAAGGTGCGGCTGGATCCATTTAGGCAAACCAAATAAACTCATGTTTCAACATTGAAAAGGTTTTAACAAAATTTCAGGACAACTTAAGTCTTACTGCGGCGAAAGCCCGAACAGACAGACTTTAACATCGTAAGTTGACTTCCCCGACGGAAATACTTCCTGTAAAGTGCCCATTCCGGAGATGTGCCTTAATACCTTCCTGACGGCGTCTACATTGTGATAATACCATTGCGGTTCGTTTTCTATATCGCCAAGCTTCAGTCCGTTATAGGGCCTGTACACATACCAGAGCCTTTTATGACCCTGGAATTTTTCGAAATCGGCTGACATGTTTTTAAAGTAGCTGCTGAAATTGCTGGAAGCCTGGCGTACGTCGCTGCCGTAAATGGTATTGAACCTGAAATCATAAGCTTCTTCATAATAACGGAATGAAGGCAGGTCGTTCCAGTATACATACACCACATCGTTTTCGCGGTACTGGTTCTGGATGTTCTGCATGACTTCGCGCTGCACGGATTTTTTGTAACTGCCGAAAAGACTTGTGTTCCAGACCTGCATGACGGAATTCATGAGCGGAGCAGCAAGCAGAATGGCTGCGATCCATGTTTTTGCATTGGATGAAATTTTGAAAGCATCAATCCTTTCCACGCCTTTTGCAATCACAAGAATGAAAATCGGTGCAAGGAACAGGGTCAGTCTTTCCCTTAAAGGATAAAATTCCAGCGAGGATGCCGCCAGCGCAAGTATGACCGGCATCGAAAATAAAAGCAAATGCCGCTTCTGGCGGAAAAACAGTGCGGCCAGCCCGATGATGCCGACTACAATCGGAAGAAACGGAACCCTTGCCAGAATCCGGGTAACCGGACTGTAATCGTGCTCATAATCGAGGTCAAACCAGGATAGCCCGATCGGGTATCGGACCAGAGAATAAATCTGGTTCAAATGCCAGAGCACATCGTGCAGCGACCGCGGCGGAAACGGCATAAAAGCTTCCCGGTTGCGCCAGAACTGCACCAGCCATTCTTCTTCCGGAAACCGGCTGATAAAAAATACATACTGAATGACGAAGCTGAAGAGCCACAAGGAAAACGGAATGAGGTATAAAAAGAACATTTTCCAGTCTTTCCGGACCATGCAGGTCAGTGCAACGGCCCCGCCCATTCCTGCCAGGATAAACAGGGACGAAAACGAAAACCAGAGTATGGCAGCTCCGCCCAAGCCCCAGAGCACCAGCTTATCTACATCGGTTTTTCCAAAATAATTTATGTACAGGAGCAGGCAGAGAACCGTTGCCAGAAACTCCGTTCCATACTGTTTTACTTCCACGGCATGATAAACCAGCGGCGGGGCGAACGCTGCAATGAACACCGCTGACACGATACTGCGGCCCGAACGCAGAAAATGCCTGGCAACCGGAACAAAAAGAAGTAAAGATGCAATGCCGCATAAAAACGGAAAAAGCCGTAATGCCAGTTCTTTCTTTCCAAAAAGCACCACGCCCAGGCGCGAAAGCCACAAAAAGCCGATCGGAGCTCTTTGCTGGTATTCCAGCGGCAAGGTAGCAAGCTGGATGAAATCCATATGAATAAGACTGGAAGCCAAGAAAACCTCATCCTCCCATAATGAGCGGTTATCAAAATAGTGGAAGACACGCAGGAAAATCCCTGAAAGCAGAATAACGGACAGCAGTATGGTATGACTCCTTTGTGAATTTTTAACAGGTGTAAAAGTTTTGGTTATCATAGAGCACCAATGTATTAATTCGGAACGTAGCCAAGAATCTAATCATTAGGCAAATTAATTAAATTATTTGTGGAAATAATTCGCAGTGTCAATAATATCTCATTAAAAAAAATTACATATTTGTGCTGCGCCGTTAAATAGATTACTAACTGTCACATTCAGCGTTACATGGCCATTCAGCTTTTACAGAAGTTCAGGAACAAACATTTTCTTTCGCTGGCCGGGAACGGCATCATGTCTGTATTGGGAATGCTTAACATGATCATCCTGTATCGTGCGCTTCCGGTTGCAAGTATCGGAATGTGGGTGTTTTTTCTGTCTATTTTGCTGCTCGTGGATACCTTTCGCTCGGGTTTTCTTACGACTGCCTTTATCAAGTTTTATGCAGGCGCCGCTACGGCCAGAAAAGCGGAAGTGGTCGGTTCGGCATGGTTTATCGGCGGTGCCATCACGCTGGTTCTGGTGATCCTGAATGTTCCTGCCTATCTGTTTTCTTCCTATTTCAAAAATCCCTCACTTGTTTTGTTTGTAGAATGGTTCGGGATAATTTATGTAGCGTCACTTCCTTCATTTATTGCTTCCTGCGTCGTACAGGCCGAGCAGCGCTTTGATCAGCTGCTATGCATCCGGTTTCTGAGCCAGGGTGTGTTCATACTGTTTGTGATTATCATGGCACTGACCAAAACAGCCAATCTGCAGAATATTATTTATGCATATCTGGGCGGTGCGGCCATGACGAGCCTCTTTGCCATTTTCATGGGCTGGTCGCGGATTGCCATGTTCAAAGACCGGACGTGGGCAACGATCAGTGAAATTTTTCATTTTGGTAAATACAGCGTCGGGACTACGCTAAGCTCCAACCTTTTCGGGACGTCCAATACCATGATCATCAACTTTATGCTCGGGCCTGCGGCACTGGCCGTTTTCAACCTCGGCCAGCGGCTTATGGAAATCATTGAAATTCCGCTCAGAAGTTTTGCCGCAACGGGAATGCCCGAGTTGTCCGCGGCATACAATGAAGGCAACAAAGCAAAGGTCATCGAGACAATGAAAAGGTATACGGGCCTGATTACGGTTGCTTTGCTGCCGGCTTGCCTGGGTGCCGTGGCACTTGCCGACGTTGCCATCAGTATCATTGGCGGAAGCAAGTACGTACACAGTGAAGCGGCCAATATCATGCGCCTGTTTATGACTTTTGCGCTGCTTTATCCGCTCGACCGGTTTTTTGCCCTGACGCTGGATGTAATCCATCAGCCCAAGATCAATTTCATAAAAGTGCTTTTAATGCTTGCGGGAAGTGTAACGGCTTCTTTTGCCGGAATTTACCTGACAGGAAATGTATACGGCGTGGCCATTGCAGGAATTGTGCCGACGCTGATCGGCGTGGGGATCGGTTACTGGGGGCTTAACCGCTTTGAGCCTTTCAGCATCATGAGTGTATTTACAACGGGTTATTCGGAGGCTGTAAACCTTGTTAAAACCTACTGGCTGAAACTAGCCAGAAACTGATTGCTGACTTCATGCTGCATCCGTTTGTTTTGCAGGAACTTTCGTCTTCCTGTACTGGAACCGCATTTCAATATTCTTGTAAGTCCAGGAAGAAACGAGATAGATCAGTACGAAATTCAGGATAAAAAGATAGGAATATGCACTGGGCGGAAATTTGAGGATGCGGATGAACAGCACGTTGAAAAGGCTGATCATCAAGGCGTGCGTCATGTAAATCGAGTAGGAGTACTTTCCGAGGTTATGCAGTAAGCCGGCTTTTTTCAGCATGGCCGATATAAAGCCTTTTTCAAATGAAAAAGTGTAAATGCAAACAAAAAACAACACTTCAAAGACAGCACCGAGCGGCTTCATAATTTCTCCGTAACAGATACAAACCGTAATCAGCACAAGCGTTGCCAGTTCCGCAGCAGAAAAAAAGAACGAAGGCCAGGTGCGTACACGGTGATGCGTATTACTGAACAGGTTGAAACAGATTGCACCGGTAAAAAAGCCGAGTATGCCCCGCAGAAAGCCGTAATCAAAGCTGTAATTGATCTGTAAACTTCCAGAAACTGCGGACAATCCAGCCAGACAAACCAGGATAATCAGTGCATAGAAAAAATTTCTGCGGCTGAACTGGCGCGCGCTGTGAATGAAAACCAGCAGACTTCCGAAGACAAGATAAGCCATCATTTCTGCACTGATTGACCAGCTCGGAATGTTCCAGCTTACATCCCTGACGCCCGGAACCGGCGTGGAATTGATCAGAAAAAGAGATGTAAAAAAAGTAGTGACATTATTGGCCGGATTAACCAGGTTATTTACCTTGACGTAAGGGTTCAGCAGATTTTTGGCAACTTCCATTCCCACAAAAGCCAGCAGCATGAACAGATGCAGCGGGTAAATCCTGTAAATGCGTTTGGTGATAAAAAGCCTGAACTGCTGCCAGTCGGAAAGGGATTGATAACTGTAAGCAATTACAAATCCGCTCAGCACAAAGAAGAAATCGACAAACATGTCGGAATTTTCCACAAAGCTGTTGTTCAGCACGGGCGTTTCTGCAAACGGGCCCAGGTGAAACATGAAGACCAGCGTCGCAAACAGACCGCGAAAAATGTCAAGTACTTCAAACCTATGCTTCATAGTCACTGTTTTTCAGATAAATGATGCTTCTGAACCGGTTGGTTTTCAAAATGGGATCGTATGTATAGGTGAATTCATCAGATGCTTTGGTCATGATCAGCAGCCCGAAATGCTCGCTTGTATCAATAAGCAGCCCGGGCATTTGTACATCATCAAGGTGTTCAACAAAAAAAGCTGCGCCGTCCGGTTCTGTACTCCGTACCTTAAGTGAATCCGTTCCGTTATGATAAATCTGGAATTCCAGTGGTTCGGACAAGCCGGACAGCGGCCAGGTTATCACTTTGCCGCTGTTGTTTTCAAAGAGCATCAGCGGTTTTCCCGTGTCTTCCTTTTCAAGGACGAGCTGTTCGGTATCGTGCTCGAAAGTAAGCGTGCATTCTTCCATGCCCGAATGCTTTACGGCATTGGTAAGTAGTTCGGTTATAATCCATTTCAGCTTTGCAAGCGTCAACAGATCCACAGGCTTGACGTGTGTTTCTTTCCTGATATGATCAAGGCATAGATTTACAATCCCGGGAATTTCTTCCCGGTCACATTTAAAAACAATATTAATCTTACCTGCTTCCACTTTCATGATCTAGTTTATTGTTTCCATTGCCTGCTTGTAGTCTTTGAAAATCTTGAAGACTTTATCCATTCTGATCAGGGTCAGCAGATTTTTGACATCCGGTTTCAGGGCAACAAGGTAAATATCCACCTTTCGCGGCATGGCATATTTCAGAGCCACAACGAGGCTGCCCAGAAAGGAACTGTCGATATAATTTACATTTTCAAAGCTCAGGATAACGAGCTTCGTGCCGCCGGCTATGAGTGTGATCATCTCTTCCTTGAACATGTCTGCATTTGCAAGGCTGGCTTCTTCCGGCAAAATAGTTGCCTGTACTACATCTGAAAGGGCATTAACTTGAAGTACCATAGGGTATATTATTGTTTTTCGATAAAAATAATGCTTGCGTCGTCCATTTGGTTGCCATCGTTGATCGTCGACAGAACCTGCTTCTTGATGAGTTCAAAACTGTCTGTTCTGCCGAGATAAGGACTGATCTTGTCTACAAAAAAAGGATAATCACTTTTTTTGGAGCCATCCGAAGGTATATCGATCATGCCGTCTGTAAAAAGCACGATCTGGTCCCCGGATTTCATTTTAATGACCTGTTTGTCGTACATGCCTTCTTCCATCAGCCCGAGCAGCAGGCCGGAAGACATAATGGTTGAAACGCTGTCCAGTGAAGGTTCAAAATTCACAAGCGGAAGATCTCCCGCCCCGGAGTAATGCACTTCTCCGGTATGACTGTCGAGCAGCAGCAGCGACAAGCTGGACAAAATACTTTCCAGACTGTCGTCCAGATAAACCAGCTTGTTGATTTTCTGCATGATGGTATCAATTGCATAATCGTTATCCAGCACGCAGAAACGGATTGCAGCGCGGATATAGCTTAAAAAACCGAATGTGAAAAACCAAGCTTTCCATTTTTTTCCCATGATATCGCCCAGAAAAGCAAAGCAGAAACGTTCGTCAACCTGTACGAAATCAATGAAATCACCGCCGGGATAACCACGGAATCCTTTGTGCCAGAAATGAACCCGGAAACCCGCAACTTTGGGGTCCTGCACCGGCATGGATTTGACGTTCAGCGTTTCGGCAGCAATCTTAAGTTCATGTACGGACCTTACATGCTCGTTCTGAAGGGATGTAATGATATTGTTGAGCTTGGAAATAATGACCGCCATCGGCGTTTCCTTGTTGATAAAGTCCAGCGCATACATGTTCAGCCCTTCCAGCATCAGCGAATCGTCGGTGATGGAAGTCAGGAATACAAACGGAATATCTTTCAGGTTCGGATTATGCAGAACGGCCTGCCGGAAATCAAATCCGTTCATTTCAGGCATGTCATAATCTGAAAGAATAAGGTCCGGCATTTCATCTGCAAGCAATTCCAGCGCTTCTGTTGCAGATTCGCAAAGCACGCAGTTGTAGCCTGCTTTCAGCAAGGATGCCTCAATAACCTTCCGGAACAAAAGGTTGTCTTCTACCAGCAGGATCTTTTTTACGGCCGCAGGAGGATCCGGGAAACTGATCATTTTTTGTTGAAGTTTAAAACAAACAATAGGACGCCGCCAAATATGATGAGCAACGAAACCAGGTCCATGATCGTAACGCCGTCATTCGGTGTAAAGTAAAAAACAGTAAAAATTTCAAAGCTGGGCGGAGCAGGCATGATGATCATGGCAAATCCGAATACAATCAGCAATATGGCCAGAATGAACATAATCCCTTTTTGAAATGCATTTTTTTTAAGGTAATTGCTGCTGATCTTGCTGTCTATCTTGGTTTCGGAAAGCAGTTTTTCCAGCCCTTCCAGCAATTCTTCCCTCGAAAGGTTGTTGTCCTGGTCCAGCTGTTCAAACGATGCAATCTGAGCTTCTGCCGTTTCCGCTTTTTCAAAGGCTGCCGCAATCTGCTGCTGATAAAGCCTTGCACTTTCACTGTCTATCACCGAGCGCTCTATAATTTCGATCAGCTCACTTAGTTTCTGTTCAAGCAAAGCATTGCCAATCTCGGACTGCGTCAAGCGGATACTTTGTCCCTCAGAATCTTTCCGGATGTTAAGCAAGCGGTTGATTTTCACTTTGTGAATATTTTATAAGATTAAAGCTGCTTTAACGAGCGTTTGATTTACATTTCCAATAAAATATCTTCTTAAAGCCCGGCAATTATTTGAAGCTATAATTTTATTGCTAATTTTGAAATAATTCTACAAATCAACAAAATATATTTGTTATTTCAGAACAATTTCAGAAATCGCATGATCATGAAAAAGGTTTCCATTGTTACGGTAAATTTCAACCAGCCTTTGGTTACGGAAGATTTGCTGAAATCACTTGCAGAGGTAAATACGTATCCGGATCTGGAAATAATCGTTGTTGACAATGGAAGCAAGGTCAATGTGGTCCCGGAATGGCAGTCACGGTACAAAGACATTATATTCATCCGTTCTGAAATCAACACCGGGTTTGCCGGCGGAAACAACATCGGCATTCAGCATGCGACCGGCGATTACCTTTTTCTGATCAACAATGACACGGAAGTTACTGCGGACCTGATCGGAAAGCTGGTGGAAAAGATGGAATCCAATCCGAAAATCGGAATGATTTCACCCAAAATCCACTACTTCGATCAGCCGGGCATGCTGCAATACACAGGCTACACGCCGATGAATTACTTCACTGCCAGAAATGCATGCATCGGGCAGTTTGAAGAGGACCGCGGCCAGTACGATTCGCTGAGCGGAGTAACAGGTTACGCGCATGGCGCCGCCATGATGATCCGGCGGGAAGCTCTGCAGAAAGCGGGCGTCATGTCGGAGAACTACTTTCTGTATTATGAAGAACTGGACTGGTGCGAACGCATCCGGAAAGCCGGCTATGAAATCCATGTGGACTTGTCCGCGCTTATTTATCATAAGGAATCGGTTTCCGTAGGAAAGCGGACGGCACTGAAAGAGTTTTTTATGAACCGGAACCGCATCCTTTTTATCCGTAAAAATGCGGATACGTCCACATTCCTTGTGTTCTGCTGCTATTTTCTGGCTGCCGTAATCCCCCGCAATCTTTTTCAGTATATCAAAAACAGAGAATACAATTTTATACCGGTTTTTCTGAAAGCCATTGCCTGGCATTTTACAAACAAAGCGGACAGCAACAATCTTGGATTTCCACTTACGAGATAAAATATGAAATTACTTTTCTGGTTCAGCCTGTTTATTGTCTTTTACACTTTTCTCGGTTACGGCATTGTCCTTTTTATCCTTGTACGGATTCGCAGGATTTTCAAGGGAAAAAGGCTTGTACCCGGTTTGGATCAGGATTTCCCGACGCTGACGCTGGTGATTGCAGCCTACAACGAGGAAAGCATTATCGAGGAAAAGATCCGGAACACGCTCGAACTTTCCTATCCGCAGGGAAAACTGAAGCTGCTGTTTATCACAGACGGTTCCTCAGACCGTACACCCGATCTTATTGCGCGTTACGGACAAATCCAACTCATGCATACGCCGGTCAGAAGCGGAAAAATCCAGGCCATTCACAGGGCCATGCACGAAGTAGACAGTGAGGTTGTTGTCTTTACCGATGCCAATACTTTTTTAAATAAAGATGCGCTGCTGCTCATTGCAAGGCATTATGCCGATCCGAAAGTGGGTGCCGTTTCAGGTGAAAAACGGGTAATGCAGGAAGCCATGGCCGATGCGACGGCAGGAGAGGGCTTTTACTGGAAATACGAATCGACGCTTAAAAAATGGGATTCCGAACTGTATTCGGTTGTAGGTGCGGCGGGCGAACTTTTCAGCGTAAGGCGTTCGCTGTACAAGGAAGTACAATCCGACACCATTCTCGACGATTTCATGATTTCCATGCTGATCGCACAGCAAGGTTACCGCATCATTTATGAACCCGAGGCGTATGCATCGGAACTTTCTTCGGATAACATCAAGGAAGAGCTGAAAAGAAAGATCAGGATTGCGGCCGGCGGCATACAGTCCATTCTGCGCCTTGAAAAGCTGTTCAACCCGTTTCATTACCCCGTCCTTACTTTTCAGTACATCAGTCACCGCGTGCTGCGCTGGACGGTAACTCCTTTTCTGATGCTGCTTGCACTGATTTTGAATATCGTTATTGTCATCCGAACGGGTGAATGGCTTTATACGGCTATTCTGATTGCACAGCTGCTTTTCTATACGCTTTCCTTTGCCGGCTGGGTTCTGGAAAAACGAAGAATCAAGATCAAGGCATTGTTCGTGCCCTATTATTTTTGCGTGATGAATTATGCCGTGCTGGCCGGGATCAGAAGATACATTGCCGGAAGCCAGAGCGCCGTCTGGGACAAGGCAAAAAGAAAAAGCGCCGTTTGAGAACGGCGCTTTCAATTCTAATTTATTAAACTGCAATTCAGGAAACTAACGGCAATCACCCGAAATCAGCAAAACGTTATGCTATAAGAATTTGCTTGTTATAATATTCAGCCTTTCCTAAAAGCCAACTGCTAAAAGCTAATAGCTAAAAGCCGATTAATAATGTTTAAGCCTTTCGGATTCTTCTTCCAGAATCGGGATCAGCTGATTCAGTTCGTCGGAAATTTTCAGGTACATATCCATCAGGTTTTCCGGCTCTTCGTTGTCCTTGATCGCCTTTTCCAGAACTTCTACTTTCGGGCGGATCCAGGTAAGACCGGCCATGGTAAAAGATGGCTTCAGACCGTGAACGATACTCGCTGATTCCTTCCAGTCTTCCTTATCCAGAGCTTCGTGCAATGCATTCCAGCGCGGGACGGAATCACTGAGAAAAGCATCAAAAATCATATGCAGAATAACAGGATCTTCTCCATACGCTTTATCAATGTAATTCAAGTCCAGAGCAGGATTAAGTTGCAGTGCCATATCTTCCAGTTATAGGTGTTTCAGATGTTTTAACAAGTTACAAATTATGGTTTGTTAAAGCTTATGAAATTATTTGACTTATTATGTAAAATGCACAACTATTTTTACAAAGATATCAAATTACTGAACATTCTGTGCTTTTTCTTCGGTTGGTGCTGCTTCCTGCTGTTTGGCCTGTTCTTTTTCTTCTTTATCTTTTTTCCTGAAATAACGTCTGAAAAGGAAATTGGACCTTAATGCCTGCATATTCTCGTCCAGCTTTTCCGTACTGCTTTCCAGATTCTGCAGCGTGCCTTTCAGATTGGACGCCGTCGCTTCATCATGCAGCAGCACACCGATCGGGCTGGTTGTATTGGAATTGATGTCGGCACTGGCCGTTTTGAGGTTTGCAACCATTTCGTTTGCTGAAGAAACCGTTTCGTTCAGTCTGCCTACGGTCGTTCTCAGGTCGCGCATGATAACCGTATCGGTTGCAAAGTCATTGGCCAGTCCGCCTTTCTGGTTCAGTTTTTCTGTAAATCCGGAAAGTGATGCCGTCATGGTGGAAGCATTCTGCGATGCCTTTTTCAGCAGCGTTAAAGTCTGGTCTACGTCTTTGTAAAGACTTTCATCGTTCAGGAGCATCCCGACCGTTCCTTTTCCTTCCAGGATATTCTTGCTGATCGTTTTGAATGCACTTGTAATGCCCAGCAGATTTTTGTTGTTTTCGGACAGTACAGCCAGCATTTCTTCGGTACTTTCGATTTTTTCAACGGCCAGCTCGTCGCCGTCTTCAATGGAAGGTACTTTCTGCGTTCCGCCGTAAAGCACCACGATTTTATTGCCGATCAGACCGTCCGTACTGATTTTGGCCTTGGCATTTTTACGGATGAATTCCTGGGATTTTTCTTCGATGTTCATGATCACTTCCACTTTGGAATTTTCAAGAAACCGGATGGATTTCACCGTCCCGATTTTCACACCCGAATACCAGATATTATTTCCTTTCTGAAGACCGTTTACGTCATCAAAAATGGTTTTGACCGTAATGGTTGTAGAAAATGCCTTTTTCATGCTCCCGATCGTAAGTATACCTACTACAAAAATCAAAATGCCGATGATGACAAAAAGACCGACTGTTATAGAGCGTTTTCTGCTTGATGTTTCCATTATTTATTGAATAAAATTATAATCGTAAAAACTTTTGATTCTTTCTTCATTTGTATCGAATACTTCCTCGAACGTTCCCTGTTTCAGGAATATGCCGTCGAGCAGCATGGCAATACGGTCACCGGTTGTTCTTGCGCAGGTAAGGTCATGCGTGATGATGATGGAGGTGGTGTGATATTTCTCTTTTACCTCATTGATAAGCTCATTGATTTCCAGGCATGTAATCGGATCAAGTCCTGCGGTGGGTTCATCGTAAAGCATGATTTCCGGTTTCAGGATCAGTGTCCGGGCAATCCCGATCCTTTTGCGCTGCCCGCCGGAAAGCTCGGAAGGAACCTGATTGATCGTCTGAAGCAGCCCCACAGCATCCAGTACATATTCCACCTGTTCGTTGATCTCGGCCCTGCTCAGGTTTGCAACATTGCGTACTAGCGGAAATTCCAGGTTTTCACGGACTGTCATACTATCGTACAAGGCGCTGTTCTGAAAGGAAAAGCCGATTTTCAACCGCAGATCGCGCAGTTCATTTTCGTTCAGCGTGGAAACTTCACTTCCCAGTACCTTGCACATGCCTTTATCCTGTCGGAGCAAGCCGGCAATGATTTTGATCAAAACCGATTTTCCCGTTCCCGAACGGCCGAGCACAACCACGTTTTCGCCTTTGTTTATTTTCAGGTTCACACCCCGGAGTACATGAAGGTCTCCGAAGGATTTGTAAAGATCTTGTATATCAATAACCGTATCGGTGTCTAAGCGGGTTTCTGCCATTTTATATCCTGAAATAATTCGATACCTGAACAATAATGACTTCTTCAATGAAAATCAGGAACATGGAAATAACCACCGCTGAATTGGCCGCTTTTCCTACGCCTTCTGTTCCTTTGTTGGCGTTATATCCCTGATAGCAGCCTACAATACCGATTGTAAACCCGTATGCAACTGCTTTCGCGACCGAAGTCCCCACATCGAGAAAAGTAATCTGTTCGAATGCGTTCTCAAAAAATGCAATAAAACTCGTGCCTTCATTCAAGTACACGTTCAGAAATGCACCCATCAGACTGACCAGTGTACAATAAAACATCAGGATCGGAATCGAAATCGTTGAAGCCAGCACACGCGTAACTACCAGAAATTTGAATGGATTTACGGCAGAAACTTCCATGGCGTCGATCTGTTCGGTAACACGCATGGAGCCAAGTTCGGCCCCGATACTGGAACCGATTTTTCCTGCACTGATCAGGGCGGTAACGAGCGCGGCCAAAGCCCTTACAATCGCAATGGCAACAAGCGAAGGAAGCCACGAAGTAGCGCCGAATTCAGCCAGAGACGGCCGGGACTGTTTTGTAAACACCATTCCGGTAATAAATCCCGTCATCCCGATCAGCAAAAGCGATTTGTTTCCGATGGCATAGCATTGTTTTACAATCTCCTGAAATTCCATTCTGCCCCGAAAAGCTTCGCGGAAAAAACGGATAAAAAAAGAATAACCGTTATAAACTGCCAGTAAGGCCGAATCTATTTTTTTGGTGTAAACGTGTTCCTTTTGCTTGGCGCTCATTCAGATAATAGGCAAGGTGGATTAACTTGTAAATGCTATCAATGTATTTTTTTCTTCAAACCATCGCATACGGTAGGCGTTCATGGCCGTTTTTCCCAACTGATCGAGCAGGCGGTAATTGACGACAAGCCCAACGGCGGCTCCGATGCCGGGTATCAGCTGCGCCAGTTTGGCAAGGTCAATGTAATCACGGTATTCCTGCTGAAAGGTTTTCCAGTCAAACTGATTGATATCTTCGGGCAGTTCCTTACATTTTATATGCCACTGTATGATCTGCTGAAAAACATGCTGGCGTTGTTTCTGGCTTGAAAATGTAAGCTGAAAAACGTGGAGAATAAAAAGCCGTTCCCGGTAATCATCAATCGGGTAACCGTACAATGCTGCGATTTCAAACAGCAGTTTGAGCTTGATGCCCAGTAAAATCGGAAATTCGGCCAATGCCAGCCAGAAACCGCCGGCTCCTGTGATACCGCCTTCTGCAGCGCCAGCTTTTTTGTAAAATGCAATCCGCTTCTTTACTTCGGCTTCAATTTCTTCAATCGTGTTTCTGGGTACAGGCATTGAAGTCGTAAATTCTGCGCCTGTAAGCACAGCCCGTGTCATTTGCCTGATTGAAGCCGTTATGGCCTCGTGTACTTTGTCGGGGATGAGGTTGTTCAGCTTATCCTGAACCTTTTTGGAAGTCCTGTCAACGAAGTTAGGCCGCTTCTGCATTTTCTGCTGCCACCTGACCAGTTCAGATTGTATCTTTTCTTCATATGTAAGAATTTGCATACCGGTAAAAGGACAATTTCAGATAGAACAGAAAAACGCATTTTTAACACTTATTCCTGTTTAGCAAAAATCATTCCAAAAAACGGCAGCCCTGAACACGGGCCTGCTGGGCCCGGTATGCATCCGGAAGCAGTCTGGATCAGTTTGCCTTTTTATGGATTTTTTCTTCCGCCAGTTTGATTTCATCCGCGTCTGGCTCAGGCTCTTCCTGCTGCAAATGTGCAATGGCTTCATATTGCAGGCTGATCAGAATAGGAAAATGATCAGAAGAAAAATTTTCAAGTCGTTTCAGGCGGCGCAGCTTGAAGTCTGTTGAACAAAATACATGATCGAGCGGGAAACGCAGGATCAGGTGCTGGGCATGAAACGTATTGTAAAAGCCTCTTCCTTTTCTCGGATCAAGCAAACCGCTGATTTTGGTAAAGAGTTTGGTTGTGTACGACCATGCCACGTCGTTGAGGTCACCGACAACGATGGTTGCCAGATTATTTTCCTTTACTTCTTTGGCGACCATCAGCAGTTCCTTGTCCCTTTCGGTGGAATACAGGTTTTCGCCCGGAACCGGCGGAGTAGGGTGCACGCAGTACAAGCGGACGGTCTTACCGGACGGAAGCTGCACTTTTGCTTTAATGGAAGGTATTTCAGGATCAACAAGGTACCTTACTTCGGCATCAATCAGTTTCAGTTTGGAATACAGCAGCATGCCATACGTATTTTCCAGCGGCACCAGAACCTGATGCGGGTATTTTTCTTTCAGGGCTTCTGTTCCTTTAAGCCAGAAGTTGTCCGTTTCCAGAAGCAAAACAATATCCGGATCATATTTATGGAGCAGCTTCATGCAGCCGGCCGTATTCTTATTATCCTGAAAAACATTGGAAGAAATAATGCTCAGCGAATTGTCATCATCCTTTTTCGTAGCCCTGATCAGCGCAGTTTTGGCCAGAAAGGTAAATGGAAGGATCTGGAAAAGCAGATAAAGCGCATTGGCAACGATCAGACTTGTAAATACAATTTCATACGTGGATGAAACTGAAAAGAATGAAACGTAAAGGGCAAGGATAATTAAATTGAGAAAAAGCTTTTGAATCCTCGGATACTCAAAAACCCTGAATGCCCAGTAGTCATTTCGGATAAGCGGAATTACAGAAAACAAAATGACCAGCGCGCCTGAAACTTCCAGGATCAATTTTAAAGCATTCATTGTAGCAGAAAAGCTATAAACACAAACAAATAAGTTCTTACAATATCGCTCTTAATTGAAAATTAAAAAATCATTTGGTCATAAACCGGCGAAAACAGGCTCTGAACAATCCCGGAAACAAAGAAATCAATTTAAACGATGACCGCTATATGTAAGTAATTCGAAGCATATCCGTTAACTATCAAATTAATAGTCAACGGATTGTCATATAAAGATCTATCAGACAAATGCTAGTTAATACGCTGTTTTTTCACGCCCTGCGTTGTGATTTTAACCGGGTTGATAAACCCTTTTTCATCAAAAGTCATTTCATCAATACAGGTTTCCCGGTGATTACCGTCGGTCTCAGTCAGCGGGCGTCTGTGATAAACAATGTACCACTGGTCTTTTCCCGGAATGTTTATAACGGAATGATGTCCGGCACCGGTTGCCACTTTCGGGTCCTGCTGAAGAATTTTGTCCACACGCTTAAACGGCCCGAACGGAGAATCGGCAATGGCATAAGCTACGGAATAATTCGGGCCTGTCCAGCCGCCTTCTGACCACATAAAGTAATATTTTCCGTTTCTGATGAACATGAACGGACCTTCAACATAACTTTCCGGTGTTATTTCCCGGAACACGGTACCGTCTTCAAAAGGGATAAAACCGGTAAAATCATTGTTAAGTTTGGCGACATTGCAGTGTTTCCAACCGCCATAAAAAAGATAGTACTGACCGTCCTTGTCCTTGAAAGCGAACTGATCAATAGGCTGTGCCTTGTTATGGAACTTGTCGATCAACGGTTTTCCCAGCAGGTCTTTGAACGGACCTTCAGGTTTGTCGGCCACAGCGACGCCGATTCCGCCTGTTTCATTATCGCTCTGAATGTCGTTAGCGCCAAAAAACAGATAGTATTTCCCTTCTTTTTCAATGATGGAAGGAGCCCACATGGCTTTTTTAGCCCATTTTATGGAACTTGTATCCAGTATAGCCTCATGTTTTTTCCACGTAACAAGGTCTTTGGAAGAAAAAGCGTCAAAAAACACCTGCTTTTCATAGGGTGCGGAATAAGTCGGATAAATCCAGAAAGTCTTGTTGAAAATAATGCCTTCGGGATCAGCATACCAGCCGGGAAACACTGGGTTGCCAGCCACCGGATTGCCGGCCGTTTTACTGGTGGATTGTGCGAATGAATGGATTCCTGAGATACAAAGGAGAAGAATAAGGAAGTGTTTTTTCATCAGTTGATTTTCGGAAAAGAAATTGTAACATGTAAATATCTCAATTTTTGTCAGAAATCAGTATACTTCACCGGCGCCTCCGCCGCCAAAGTTTCCGCCCCCGAAATTAATGCCTTTTGTTTCAGGATCTTGCCCCAGGGTTTGTGCAATTAAAATTGATTTCAGTTCATCGGGTACATTCCGCTTTTCCGGCTCGTCACTGATGCCGTGCTTTGGCTTATGCAGATATCGTATCAGTGCAGCCGAAAACAGAATAAGAGCCAGTCCGCTTATAAAGATATTTTGTGCTGCCGTAAACGGACTGAAATAATGCCCGAAAGTAACAACGGAAAAAGCCGTTGCCAGCAAGCCGGTGTTCAGCAGAATCCGGTCTTTTTTACGCACGCCCATTAATATGTAGGAAAATGGAATCACGATTGTAAACAGGTAAAAAACGGGTGCAAATGGAATTTGCCGGGAAACGGATGAAGCCTGATGAGTTAACAATGCATTTCCTTCACGAACGATAAGGTAATTTCCGCCGAGATAAAAAACGGCCAGTGACAGTATTTCAATGATTTTACGACAATTTGCATAATAAATGCTGGTGTTGTTTCTGACTGCAAAATAAATGCATGCAGCCATCAGCATAACAGCAAACGGCAAAATAAGAGTACCGCCTGAAAAGTTCATCAGGAAATTTCCCAGCGTGACAAACAACGCCAAAAAGGAACTCGCAGCTGTTAAAATATCCGCATAGCGTATAGTCGCAATGGACAGCGGAATGAAAAGGAAAAGTGCATATTGCCAGATTTTCAGGTTGTTAAAAAGCAAAAAGACAGGCACGAAAATCAAAGTTATGCTTACATACAACAACGCATTGTCAACGCCGGAATGAAAGAGTTTGGATAGTTTAATCTGACGTTCCAGAAAAAAGATAAAGAATCCGGCAAAAAGCAGGCTGATCATTGCAAAACCCCGGTCGGTTATATTGCTGTCGGTCAGAAAAAGGAAAACAAATCCCATAAAAAAAGCCGAGCCAATCAGTGCAAACAGAAAAAGGCCGATCTTGACAAAGAAGTTAGGCCTGTAAAAATGCGCCTGAAATTCAGCTTTGATCGTTTTCAGTTGAGGTTCTTCAAGCAATTTTTTAGATGCCCAGTCGGTCGCCCGGCGTTGGATTTCAATATTTCTGATCCAGTTCAGATTATATGGTTTTTTCATCTTGCTGTCCCGAGGATTTTCTTGAAGTTCAGCAGAAAATAAATGACCCCGATGCTGGAAACGGTAAGATAAACGGTCATTAATGAAAAGTATACATCTTCGCTTATTCTGAAAAATATCAGGTAAGTGACCGTAATATAGGCATATATGACACCAAGCAGCAGAAAAAGATGTGATTGCATCCGACGAGCATTAAGAACAAAAAACAGGCAAAAGGCAAAACTTAAAATGGCGTAAACGACTTTATACGGCTGATTGATCAGACCGGAAAGTGCAGCCAGCGCAGCCAGATTTCCGCCAAGGAAAATGTAGGTATACGAAAAGTGTTTTTTAATACGCAACTTTTCTGATAACCAGCCAGTAACCGACAGCAAAGTGCCCAGTACAATGGCTGAATTCAGAATTTTCAGATCGGTTAGATTATTTCCGGACACAACGGAAAGCGGCGCAATGGTCAGTCCGAGCCATGAAGCAAGTCCGGTAACGGCCATGGAAAGTACGCCGCGGTGATCAAACCGGTACGCACATGCAAAGAACAAAACCGTCGGGATAAGGACGGCAAGGCCATAGCGGGAACCAAACAGCTTGTACTGAAACTGCAGATAGCCTTCCAGCGCGAGAAAACTGACACAGCCAAGCAACAATACATATTCCTGCAATTTACTGGAGTTCAGTACTTCATCAGGACTGTACGGATGACTTTTGCGATACGCATAATAAAAACAGGCGGCTGTGAGCAAGGCAATTCCGGCAATAATCGCCTGATGTCCGATGGAATCGATATTGTCATAAATAATAATCCCGAGCCCGGAATTGAAAAGCAGGATGCCGACGTACAGCATAAACCGTAATTCCCAATGCACGGAAAGCGGCTTTGCAGTTTCGTATTCCGAAATCATGGAAGCCTGCCTTTCAGAGATAATTTCTTTACTGACCAGCTCCCGGAGTATTGATTGTGTGTTCATACCAGCTTTTAGACGCAGAAAGTAAAAATAGTAACTTAAGCGTTTGCTGTCCAGCTTACGTGTCGAACCTCCTACAAGCCGTTTGATAAGTTTGAAACCATCAGAACCGGAGTATGAAATTTTCCTTGACCTGTTCTTTTCTGAAAAATACCAGTCCGATCCAGAATAGATCAATCGTTATGGTAACCTGCGGATGTGCCTTGATATACTCCCAAGCACGCGTCATTTCCGGCGACCAGTAAATATCGTCAAAAATAAAAACCGACTCATTTTGTATGTACGGAAGGCATGTTTCGAAATAGCGGACCGTGGGTTCAAACCGGTGGTTGGCATCGAAATAAGCGAAATCCAGCTTTGTATTGGTTCTGGCAAGAAACCCGGGTAGCGTGGAATCAATGTTTCCGGTAATAATTTCAATGTTGTCCGCATTCATTCTACTAAAATGCTGACTTGCCAGTTTTGCCGTTTCCGGGCAGCCTTCAAATGTAAACATGCGCGATTCCGGCGCAGCTTTCGACATATACAAAGTTGTAAGCCCTAACGAAGTTCCGAGTTCCAGCATAGTTGCCGGCTGAAATCTTCGGATAAGCCGGTTGAAAAGTTTTCCGAACTTTTCCGGCTTTTCTGCATTTTTTGCAATGGTTTTTACTTTACGAAGATTTGACTTGTTGATGCGCGAACCGGCACCCAGATCAAGAATTTCTATCTGCTGATCGGATTTCAGGAGTTCTTTACGAAGCGACTTTAAGCTTCTGTAATCCGGATTACGGTCTTTTTTTGCTTTAATAACCTGTGTGTAAAGATCAAAAACAAAAGGTGAATGAATGGAATGTTCGTTTCCTGAATGGAACAGGTACCTGAAATAAGCAGCAATCAATGGTGAAGCGTTTAAAAAAAGCAGGGAAGTATCCCTGCATGCGAAAAAAACGGGTAATGCTAGTTCATTCTGTAAGGAGCCACCAGCGAAAAAGCAGGAATGATCACACGAAACTGGCGTCCGTCGAGAACGCGTTCCATGAGATAAGTCCCGGCCATTTTGCCCATGTCGGTACGCAGGTTGCAGCCGGATACATAATCATGGACATCGCCCGGTTCCAGGATCGGCTGCAGTCCCACAATGCCGGCTCCTTCCACTTCGCGGACGGTTCCGTTTGCGTCATAAATGAGCCAGTGCCGCCTTAAAAGCTTGACCGTGTACTCACTATGATTTTCTATCAGTATTTTATATGTAAAGACGTAATGATCTTGCCCCGGATTGGAATAGTCCGGCTGATATTCTGTTAAAACGGTGACTTTTACACCATCTGTCACTTTGGAAACCATATGGAATGAAGGTGTTTATGAATGTTGCAAAAGTAAGGAAGTGTTGAATAGTCAAATTTCAGTTCTTCCACTCAAACGAAAATAGTAATCAAATGCTGATAAAACCAAAACAAAATCATATAATTTGGATATCAAATTAAAAACCACTTTATGGACGTAAAAATAGAGCAATCCTGGAAAGAAAGACTCGAACCGGAGTTTGAGAAACCTTACTTTACAAACCTTGTTGAATTTGTTAAGAACGAATATTCAACCAAACAAATATTTCCTCCTGCCAAACAAATTTTCAATGCATTCAATTACTGCAGTTTTGACGCGTGCAAGGTTGTGATTCTTGGCCAGGACCCGTATCACGGAGCCGGGCAGGCGCATGGACTATGTTTTTCGGTGAATGAAGGAGTCAGAACGCCGCCATCACTCGTCAATATTTTCAAAGAAATTCATGATGACCTTGGCAAGCCGGTTCCGAAATCAGGAAATCTGGAAAGATGGGCAAAGCAGGGCGTCCTGCTGCTGAATGCCACGCTGACGGTTCAAAGCGGGCTTGCCGGTTCGCATCAAAACAAAGGCTGGGAAAAGTTTACAGACGCGGTTATCAAGTGTTTGTCAGATGAAAAGAACAATCTGGTATTCATGCTGTGGGGACGTTACGCACAGGATAAAGGCAGTGTGATAGACGCTTCGAAACATTATGTACTGAAATCAAAACATCCTTCGCCCATGTCGGCCAACGGCGGCGGCTGGTTTGGGAACCAGCATTTCAGCAAGGCAAATGCCTATCTGGAAAGCAAAGGCCTGGAACCGATAAACTGGTAAGGCGGCAAATAAAAAAAGAGTCGGGAAGCCCGGCTCTTTTTAAGAATTTCACTCCTATTACTTTCTTTGATTATTTTTCAATATTCGAATTCATTTCCAGCACATTTTCCCATTTGCCTTCATTTGCTTTAACAAAAGCCTTGTGATCAGCATTGGAAGCATATTGCAGCGCGCCTTCTTTGGTGCGGAATGTGAGATAATGAATCACGTCAAACTGGTTTTCGTTTGTGCCCGATTTCTGAACATGGCCTGCGGAATAGGCAACCACGTCCTTCACCGTGTTTTTCATAGATGCAAAATCACGCATATGCTTGTCAATGTCTTCCGGCGTCGTGCCCGGCTTGAACTTGATGCACACTACGCGCTGTATTTCGGCAGGTTTATGCGGAACGTAAGCTCCGTAAATAACGAGCATGAACACGCACAAAGCGAAAACCGGTATCAAGTATCCTATCGTTTTATTTCTTGGTTTCATTATGATTTCAATCAATTATATCAAATCGGCTCATTTAGGTTACAAAGATAATCAGATATTCGTAAATTGCATTATTTGTATATATTATATAATATATTCTGATTTAAATTGAAAATAAAAAATAATATCTATCTCGTTCTGCAAATGATAGAATAATATTCGGGGTTCTTTTTTGTTAAAAATTGCAATCGGGAGAAAACCAGGTTTCTGAAAATGGAATTTTACTGGTTAGAAGTGCAGTAATAGAGAAATTTCAGTATCAAAAGTTATGCTGCCTGTTACTTTTTCTGCTGCAAGCGTCTAAACAGGCAAAAATCATTTTTTGGACAGCATCAAAATTTTATATGGCACAACTTGGTGTCTTTCGCAAAAAAAAATCTGCCGGCTACCGGTTTTTTCTGAGATTCATTGCTTGTCTGCATCTTTTTATGCTGGTGACCAGCATTGTTCAGGCCGCTGATGTAAAATGGGGGTTCTGGGCGCATAAGCGGATTAACCGCATGGCTGTATTCCGGCTTCCGGCTGAAATGCAGTATTTCTATAAAAAGAACATTGATTACCTCACCGAAAATGCAACAAACCCGGACAGAAGAAGATATTCTGTTGTCGGCGAAGCAGAAAGGCATTACGTGGATCTGGATGTATATGGGGACAGCGCCAGGATCACTCTGCCAAAATACTGGAAAGATGCCGTACAGAAAATCGGTGAAGACAGCCTGCGAAAACACGGAATCGTGCCGTGGTATATTCAAACCGCTGTTTTTCAGCTGACAGAAGCATTTAAAGCACGCGACCCGGCAAGAATTCTAAGGATATCTGCGGATCTCGGCCATTACATTGCCGACGCGCATGTCCCTTTGCACACAACCAGAAATTACAACGGACAGCTCAGCAATCAGGAAGGAATCCACGCATTCTGGGAATCGCGACTGCCGGAACTGTTTGCAGAGGATTATGAAATGTGGATCGGTGAACCGGTTTATCAAACGGATATTGCGGAGCAAGTCTGGAAAACCGTAATGGCCTCCAATATGGCCAGCGATTCCGTTTTTGAGTTTGAAAAACAGCTGACCGCCAGTTTCGATCCTTATAAGAAATACAGTTACGAACTCAGGAACAATGTACTGACGAGATCCTATTCAAGGGAATTTTCAGAAAAATATCATCAGATGCTTGGCGGACAAGTAGAAAGGCGCATGAAGGCATCTGTAAAAATGGTAGGAGACATCTGGTTTAGTTGCTGGATCAATGCCGGCCAGCCCGACTTGAAGACAATTGCAGGATTTGTTCCGGACGAAAAAGTGAAGAATGAAGAAGCCGCTGAACAGCAAAGCTGGTTTCAGCGGCTTCTTCGGGTAAGGCCGGAAGGAGACGAGTAACAAATGTTTACTGTTGCTACTTGGTCTTTTCGTAAGCCTGACGGAAATATTTTACACTTTCCGCTACTTCCGGACCGTTATTTTCCCAGTGATATTCGTATTCAACCGAAATCGGGCCTTTGAATTTCTGGCGCTTCATTTCTGCAATGACTGCATCCACTTTACTGTCGCCTTTTCCCCAGATCACATCATGATACTGGCCGTCCGGAGAATCTTTTACAACGTCCTTGAAATGCATGCCCATGACATGTCCGTTCAGTTGTTTGAGGCATTCTACCGGATCAAGGCCGGATCTTACCCAATGGCCGATATCCGAACACGAACCAATGAACTTGCTGTTTCCTGCATATTTAAGAACCGTATCGGGATGCCAGAAACGGGAAGGTTTCGGGTGATTGTGCAATGCAACATTGATCTTGTATTTTTCAGCCATCGGAATGATGTAGGCAAACTGATCCGGGTTCGGCTCGGTGTCTATGTTCAGTATTCCCATATCCTTTGCAAACTCAAAAAGCTGTTCCCATTCCGCTTTATCCTTTCCATTGACCACGCCGAATGCAGTAATCGTAATGCCATGCTTTTTCAGCAGATTTTTAACTTCCTGTCGTTTTTGCGCACTCATTTTGAAGTCCATGGTTCCTTCCAAATTGCCGCCCAGTTTCTGTCCCGGAAAAGCTTCCACGTATTTCAGGCCGCAGCTGTCGATTTTTTTCAGGGCCTCATCAAAAGTAAACAACCGGAAAGTATACGATTGGGCACCCAGTTTCCAGCCGGCCTTGTCTTCAGGATTTTTCTGTGCCTGTACGGTCAGGCTGCAAAGTGCAAGCAGGCAGAGCAAGCAGCCTTTTTTGAAATTTTGCATAAAACGCGTTTTAACAATTAAGAAAATTTGTCAAAAAAGATAAACAGCTGTTTTGTTCTACTCCTTTGCAGATGTTAAGCAGATGTTAATATGCGTGCAGTTACCAGAAGCTGGCCCAGATGCCGCTGCGTATGCTCGGCAGCATGGAACAGAAGGCCCAAATGCGTAGAAGGGATTCCTGCGCGTCCAACGTAACGTACTTCTTTCAAAGTACTTTCGTCGGTTTGCTTCAATTGCTGCATAACGGATAAAAGGCGGTCATCCAGAACTTTCAGAAGATCCGCAGCGGTACAGCCCGGAAAAGGCGGGTTTCCTTCTGCTTTCAAATAGGCAAGCTGGTTTTCCAGCAGCGATTCTCCTCTCGCATAAGTAAAAAGCCTGTCCAGAACACCGGCCATGTGCTGAAGATGAAATCCGGCAGAAGCTACGCCCGCCGGTTTTTCCCAGAGCAGTTCGTCCGGAAAATCCTGAACCAAAACTGTAATTTCTTCCTGTGCCTGAAGAAGGGCATGTGCAACCGGCTGTAACAAATCAGGGATTTCCGCAAGTGGCCCGCGAAGCCATACTTCCGGTTTTTCATTATTTTTCATGAAGAAAAGTAACAAAAAAAGGGACTTTTTTACAAGTCCCTTTTTTTGTTAATAATTATATTGATTATTGTTTGGCAATATCAATCTGAACCGGTTTCCCTTTGATTGTATTTCCATCCATTGCTCTCAGAACTGCACGCGCATCGCGTTCCGGAACGTCAACAAATGTGAATTTATCGTAAATGTCGATGGCGCCGATGGTTTTTCCGGGAATATTGGCTTCGCCTGCAATGGCTCCGACAATATCTTTCGGCAGGATATGATCCTTACGTCCAAGGCTCAGGAACAAGCGGGTCATGCCGGCTTCAGGTGTACCGCTGCGTCTTGAATCTCCGTCACGTCCGCCTTCAGATCTGCGTGCTGATGGTGCATAACGGTCATTTTCCCGACGGTCACCGCCTCTTTCAAAACGGCTTCCTGATGAACGGCGTTCAAACCTGTCGCCGCTGCCTTCGCGACGGCCGTCTCTGTCACTGCGTCTTTCTTCCCATGCCAGGTTGCTGTCGGTATATTCGTTTTTCTGAACACCCATAATCTGCTTGGCAAGTGCGGCTACCACCTGTTCGGTTGTAAAACCGCTGTGATGAAGCATTTCCAGCACATCATTATAAAGGTTAAGATCATCGCCTTCTTTAATAGAATTGGAAATTGATTCTACAAAGCGTGCTTTACGGACACCTACAATATCTTCGTAAGAAGGAATGACGCCTTTTTCAATTTTGACTTTGGTATAGCCTTCAATCGATTTAAGACGGTATTTCTCATCTCTTGCAACAAGAGAAAATGCTTTTCCGGACATTCCGGCACGGCCTGTACGGCCGATACGGTGAACATAATATTCTTCATCCAGCGGAATGTCATAATTGATCACGCCATCCAGACCGCTTACGTCAATACCGCGGGCTGCAACGTCGGTAGCAACAAGAATCGTTGTTACACCAGCTTTGAATTTGCTCATTACATTGCTGCGTTGCTGCTGGCGCAAATCGCCGTGAATACCTTCGGAAGCATAGCCTCTCAATTGAAGATCTTCAACAATTTCGTCCACTTTGCGTTTGGTATTGCAAAAAACAAGCAGTGATTTAAGATGATGCATATCGATCAGCCGGGTCATTACTTCAACTTTGGCCTGCGGTTTTACTTCAAAATAAACCTGTTCAATATTCTGGTTTGTCAGCTCGTTACGTACAACCTTGATCAGGATCGGATCATTAAGGAAGCGCTTTGTGATAGACATGATCGGCTTGGACATCGTTGCAGAAAACAGGATTGTCTGACGATCTTCGGGCATATCGGCCAAAATACTTTCAATATCTTCCCGGAAGCCCATATCAAGCATTTCATCCGCTTCATCCAGAACCATCATGCGTACTTCGTCGAATTTCAACGTTTTACGTTCCATATGGTCCATCACACGGCCAGGAGTTCCGACCACGATATGTACGCCTTTTTTCAGTGAGCGTATTTGACGGTCAATAGAGTCACCGCCGTAAATCGCTTCAATTTTAAGTCCTCTCTGGTATTTGGCAAGTCTTCCTATTTCTTCCGAAACCTGAACGGCAAGTTCGCGGGTAGGGCAGAGGATAAGTGCTTGTACTGCATTGCTGGTTATATCAATTCTTTCCAGTACAGGAATTCCGAATGCTGCAGTTTTTCCGGTTCCCGTCTGGGCTTGTCCAATTACGTCGGAACCTTGTAATACTGCGGGGATTCCCTGTGCCTGAATCGGAGAGGGTTTTTCAAAACCCATTTCATTTAAGGCTTTCAGGATGTTTTCCGAGAGACCAAGCTCTGAGAAAGTTTCAAAATTTTCAGTTGTCATTATATGTATTTTATTAAAATTCGGGTGTAAAAAATGATCATGAAGGTTCAGCTCCATACCGGTTTCGGATACAGACGTCCGGAACAGCTGTCAAAAATCTTAATCAAATTTGTGAATGGCATGTTACGGAACGGATAAATTGTTCCATAGCGAAAATCATTCAGCAAAAAATCAACTAATTCAAAAGGGGATTGCGCAAAGCCCACCACAAACCATCCGTGGGGTCCTGCATGAGAACGGTGATGCCAACCAGATAAATTTTAAGGTCGGAGCGAGTTGTTAAGTGCTAAACCGTGTAAGAAGCAGAGAAGCGAACGGATGTTCGTTCAAATTTTATGCAAAATTAAGAATAAAATCTGAAATTACAACATTTGAGCGTAATTAATTGTAATATTTTTAGAAACAGCAAACCCTGCGGATATTTGCATCCGCAGGGTTTTTATCAGTCAGGTTTGTTTATTAAAAAAGCTTTTCAACTTCGGTATAAGGCAGGTTCCAGGCTTCCGAAACGCCTTTGAAAACAACTTTGCCGTTTACGACATTCAGCCCTTTGCGAAGTTCCTCACTTTTGGCGCAGGCCGCTTTCCAGCCCAGATTCGCCAATTGCAATGCATAAGGAAGTGTGGCGTTCGTCAGTGCAAGCGTAGAAGTATAAGGAACAGCGCCCGGCATATTGGCAACGCAGTAATGCACAACACCGTCCACTTCATAAATCGGATCTTCATGCGTTGTTGCTCTGGACGTTTCAAAGCAGCCGCCCTGATCAATGGCCACATCGACCATAACGGTTCCGGGCTTCATCAGTTTCAGCATATCGCGCGTAATCAGCGAAGGCGCTTTGGCACCGGGAATCAGTACACCGCCGATAATCAGGTTTGCACTTTTTATCAAATCACGGATATTGTACTCATTGGACATGACGGTATCTACATTCGCCGGCATGATATCTTCCAGATAACGCAATCGCGCAAGGCTGATGTCTACAATAGTTACATTCGCTCCAAGTCCGGCCGCCATCTTTGCCGCCTGCGTACCCACGATACCTCCGCCGAGCACAAGAACGTTCGCCGGTTTTACGCCTGCCACGCCGCCCAGCAGAATACCGAATCCGCCCATCGGTTTTTCAAGATATTTGGCACCTTCCTGAATCGCCATTCTTCCTGCCACTTCACTCATCGGAACGAGCAATGGAAGGCTTCTGTCGGTTTTTTCAACGGTTTCGTAGGCAAGGCAAACCGCCTTGCGCTCAATCATGGCGTGTGTCAGCGGTTCGGATGAGGCAAAGTGGAAGTAAGTAAACAGCAGCTGGCCTTCTTTAATCAGAGCGTATTCACTTTCAATCGGCTCTTTTACCTTGACAATCATTTCTGCAATGGCATAAACCTGCTCAATGGAAGGCAAGATTACGGCCCCGGCTGCAATGTATTCTTCATCTGAAAAACCGCTTCCTTTTCCGGCTTCCGTCTGAACATAAACCGTATGCCGGTTTTTCAGAAATTCGGTAACTCCGGCTGGCGTTACTGCCACGCGGTTTTCATTATTTTTAATTTCTTTGGGTACGCCAATGATCATTGGAAACAGTATTTTATTGGATTGGAAAGACTTTCGGGAGACTTGCAAAATTACTTTTATTAAGAAAAAGATACTATGGAATAGGAAAAGGACAGAAAAGAAAACTATTTTCATCCTTGTAAGGCATAATTATTTCTTTCATCAAGTAATTAATCCCTATTCAGCCGATAAAAAATACTATATGCAGCCTGACCTTACGGACAGAAAAATACTGGAACTGCTTCAGCAAAATGCACAAATGACCATCAAGGAAATTGCGGCACACATCAATCTCTCGGTCACGCCTGTTCATGAAAGGATCCGGAAGCTTGAAAAAGAAGGAATTATCGATAAATACGTGGGCCTGCTCAACCGGCGCAAACTTGGAAAAGCACTGATCGTTTATTGTAATGTAACGCTCGACAAACAGCGTAAAGAAAGTTTTGAGGACTTCAATGAAGCCATTGTCAAGATGAACGAAGTGCTGGAATGTTCGATCGTATCGGGGAACTTTGATTACATGCTGAAAATAGTCGTGGAAGATGCCGAAGCATACAATCAGTTTTATCAGCACAAACTTTCTGCGCTAAAAAGTGTGTTACACATCAGCAGTTATTTCGTAATTTCCGAGATCAAGTACACGACGGCTATTTCCGTTGTATAAGCGAATACAGCTTTATTTTTGAATTTACATTGATAAACAGGCAAATAGAATCAAGCCATTTGCCAAAAGCCATTTAAATGAATAAGAATTTCAAGGACGGCCTCAACCTAATGTCCAAAGTTACGCCGAAGCGGGCATGGAATGCAATCCAGATTTTAAGCAGTTATTTCTATTCAAAAGCTACCGGAAACCCGGTTCACTGGGGCATGCCGATTGCCATTTCCTTCGAACCGACCACTTCATGCAACCTTCGCTGTCCCGAATGTCCGAGCGGCTTGCGTTCGTTTACAAGGCCAACCGGCATGATGGAAGAAAAGCTTTACAAAAAAACGATAGACGAACTGGCCGAAACCCTGCTTTATCTGATTTTTTATTTTCAGGGAGAGCCTTACTTGCACCCGAAATTTTTTGAACTTGTACAATATGCGCATGAAAAGGGCCTGTATACGGCCACATCCACGAATGCGCATTATCTGACGGACGAAAAAGCGAGAAAAACGGTAGAGTCCGGGCTGGACCGGCTGATTATTTCCATTGACGGCACCACGCAGGATGTATATCAGCAATACCGGATCGGGGGAAACCTGGAAAAGGTACTGGAAGGAACCAGAAATATCATCAAATGGAAAAAGGAACTGCGTTCGAGCACGCCGCATGTCATATTCCAGTTTCTGGTTGTGAAGCCGAATGAGCATCAGATCGAGGATGTGAAAAAACTGGCAGAAGAACTGGGCGTGGATGAAGTCGGGCTGAAAACGGCACAGATTTACGACTACGAAGAAGGCTCGGAACTGATCCCGACGATTGAAAAATACTCGCGTTACCAAAAGCAGGAATCGGGCCGGTACTCGATTAAAAACAAATTTGTGGACCATTGCTGGAAAATGTGGCATTCTTGTGTCATCACATGGGACGGTGCGGTGGTTCCGTGCTGTTTTGATAAAGATGCGGAATACCAGCTTGGCGATATGAAAAGGCAGACTTTCCGGCAATTATGGAAAGGAAAAAAATACGATGATTTCAGAGCTTCGCTGATCCGTTCCCGTTCGGAAATTGAAATGTGTAAAAATTGTACCGAAGGAACTCAGGTATGGGCGTGAAACATTTCGCCATTTTGTAGCAGATTTATTTTTAATTAATAAATAATATAGTTTAAGTTGCTCTTAATCAAATAAGTGTAGGGATAATTAAAAACTCCGTGGAACATTTTTTGGTGAATTGCCCCGAATAATAGAAATTTGACCTTGGTAACTCAAATTAATACATGGGCAAAGTAATTGCAATTGCAAACCAAAAGGGAGGAGTAGGAAAAACAACCACTGCTATTAATCTGGCGGCAAGTCTGGCCGCACTTGAATTCCGGACATTGATTATTGATGCTGACCCGCAGGCCAATTCAACTTCCGGGCTGGGATTCAATCCGCAGGAAATGGAAAACAGCATTTACGAATGCATGGTGGAGCAGGCGAGGACGGCGGATATTATTCTGGAAACCGATTTTCCATATCTGAATCTGCTGCCGTCGCATATTGATCTGGTCGGAGCGGAAATTGAAATGATCAATCTGAAAAACCGTGAGCAGCGCATGAAAGATGCGATTGCGGAGGTACGGGACGAATACGATTTTATCATTATAGACTGCTCGCCGTCGCTGGGTTTGATCACGATCAACAGCCTTACCGCCGCTGATTCCGTTATCATACCCGTACAATGCGAATACTTTGCACTGGAAGGTTTGGGCAAACTGCTGAATACCATTACCATCATCCAGTCACGCCTGAATACAAGCCTTATTATAGAAGGGATTCTGCTCACGATGTATGACCTTCGGCTGCGCTTGTCCAATCAGGTTGTAAACGAAGTTACGAGTCATTTTGAATCGCTTGTTTTTAACACCATCATACCGCGTAACGTAAGGATCAGCGAAGCGCCGAGCTATGGTATTCCTGTTATGGCGCAGGATGCTGACAGCAAAGGTGCGGTAAGCTATTTGAATCTTGCCCGGGAAATTCTCAGTAAAAATGGTTTGCTGTCTTCTGACAAACAGATTGGGGTAAACTGATAAATGATTTGAACAGCGAGAAAGAAGATGGAGAACAGCAGCAAGACCAAAAAAATGACCGGACTGGGAAGGGGCCTCGGGGCTTTACTTCAGGATTCGGAAAAAATAAGTGCGCCGAGAACCAACGCACGGCTTTCGCCAACGGACGTTATCGGCTCGATGAACGAGATCGACGTCAGCCAGATTGAAGCAAATCCGTATCAGCCCAGGACAAAATTTGATCAGGAATCACTGCAGGAACTTGCAGATTCAATCCGCGTACAGGGCATCATTCAGCCGATTACGGTAAGGCAGCTGACGGATGACAGTTATCAGCTGATTTCGGGAGAAAGACGTCTGCAGGCTTCGAGACTGGTGGGAATGACTTCTATTCCTGCTTATATCAGAACTGCAAACGACCAGCAGATGCTGGAAATGGCGCTTATCGAGAACATTCAGCGTGAGAATCTGAACTCGATAGAAATTGCACTCAGTTACCAGCGCCTGATCCTTGAATGTAATCTGAAGCAGGAAGAGCTTGGCGTGCGCGTCGGCAAAAACCGTACAACGGTCAATAATTACATCCGATTGCTGAAACTTCCGCCCGTTATTCAGGCTGCACTGCGCGACAACAAGATCAGTATGGGACATGCGCGTGCGATTATTACCATAAACAGCGATCAGAGTCAGTTAAAAATATTTAATAAAATTATTGAAGAAGGCTGGTCCGTGCGGAAAGTGGAGGATGAAGTCCGTAAACTGGGCATGATGAGCAGCATATCGTTTGCTGCCAAAAAACAGGCTACAATTAATCAGGAAATAAAGTCGTTACAGTTTCAATTGTCTTCTTTTTTCGGGGCTAAAGTCTCCGTGAAAAGCAATAATGATCATAAAGGGGAAATCAAGATTCCCTTTACATCACAGGACGAGCTGAAAAAGATACTTGAAACACTGAAATTTAAATAAGACTTGAAAAACTGGTTTTTGCTTGGAATGTTAATGTTTTTTTCCAGAGCTATTTTCGCGCAAACCACGCCGGTTGCTGGCGGTGCGGACACCGTCCGGGCGGCACGTTCCGGCAAGGATACCGTCCGGCCAGCAGGCGATACCGTCAAAGTTGCGCAGCAGGACTCCATGGCTCCCAGAAAGAAGAAGTTTATGCCCGTTCCCAAAACGGCCACAAGGCTTGCATTCATTCCAGGCGGAGGACAGATTTACAACCGTGATTACTGGAAACTTCCCATTGTATACATTGCATTTGGCGGCGGACTTTATGCCTATTATCTTAATTCCATAAAGTACAAGGATTATCTCGATACGTATAAATCCTTTTACGACCTGGATAAGAACAGCAAGAATTACGGAAATGTAAAAATCGGCCTTACGCCGGATTCTACAAAAATTGTGCGTGTAAGAAACCTGCTGAATACCGAAAGCGAATATTTGCCTGCAACAAGGGACCAGGCGGCCAGAGGCAAGAATTACTGGCGTCGCAACAGAGGATTTGCGCTGATTGTCTCCGGGTTCATTTATACACTTTCCATTATTGAAGCCAATGTGGCAGCGCATTTGAAGACGTTTGATCTGTCGGATGATTTGTCCCTGCGGATCGAACCCAAACTGAATCAGCCCGCCATGCGTACGCCGACACCGGGCCTGCGCCTTGTTTTTGATATAAAGTAACTATTACCGGTACCGAACAAATTTTTGATTGATGAGAATACTATTACTTGGATACGGCAAAATGGGCAAAACGATCGAGAAAATTGCGCTTGAAAGAGGGCATACGATCGTTGGCAGAATAGACCTCGGCAACCGCGGGGAAATGGACGTGCTCAAAACTGCTGACGTAGATGCGGCCATTGAGTTCAGTTCGCCTGAGGCCGCGTTTGAAAATATAACCTATTGTCTTAAAAAAGGCTGGCCGGTTGTAAGCGGAACGACCGGCTGGCTTGAACACCGTGCAGAGATTGAAAGATTGTGCAAAGAACAGAACGGCGCATTCTTTTATGCCTCTAACTACAGCATCGGCGTCAATCTGTTTTTCCGTCTGAACCGCCAGCTAGCGCGCTTGATGAACGGACATGCATACCAGTCTTCCATGACTGAAATTCATCATATTCACAAGCTGGATGCGCCAAGCGGAACGGCGATCACACTGGCCGAGGGCATTATTGCTGAAACGGAATCACTGGATGGCTGGAAACTTGCTCCGGACGAAGAAGAAGGATATCTGCAGATTACTTCATTGCGGGAAGGAGAAGTTCCGGGAACGCACATTGTCCGTTACGAATCCGAAGTGGATACCATTGAGATAACGCATACGGCACACAGCCGGGCCGGATTTGCACTCGGCGCCGTTGTGTCAGCGGAATGGCTGCCGGGCAGGGAAGGGGTTTTCGGAATGGACGACCTTCTGAAAAGTCTGGATTGAAAATCATAAACTATCAATAAACTTATAGCATGGCTATTCATAAAGAAATTACCTCCAGTACGGTGCATACGCATAAGAAAAAGTCGCCCATTCGTGAATGGTTTGATTCCGTACTATTTGCCGTTGTGGCGGCAACCCTTATCCGCTGGCTGTTTTTTGAAGCATTTACCATTCCTACTCCTTCCATGGAGAACAGTTTGCTCGTCGGCGATTTTTTGTTTGTAAGCAAATTGCACTACGGAACACGCACGCCGAAAACGCCGCTCCAGGTTCCGCTTACGCATCAGACAATCTGGGGAACCAACATTCCATCTTATACCGATGCCATTCAGTTGCCGCAGTACCGTTTGCCGGGATTCAGTGAAGTGAAGCGCGGTGACGTGGTTGTGTTTAATTATCCGCCCGAACTCCAGCATCCCGTTGACCTGAAAACCAACTACATCAAACGCTGCATGGGACTTCCCGGAGACAAGGTGGAAGTAAGGGACCTGCAGGTATATGCCAACGGAACCGCGGTTGAAAATCCGGTCAGAATGGAAAACGAGTATTTTGTTGCTACTTCAACAGCAGTAAATGAGGTCAAAGTATTCAAGGAAAACGGAATTTCCGAATACAGCCCTTACACTGAGAGCTTTAATGATACAATCGCATCCAATGACCAAATGGGCTATCTGGTTTTTACAACGGTTGAAATTGCTGCAAAGCTGAAAAGCTATGACTTTGTAAAGGGAATCACGTTGGTAAAATCCCCGAAGGAAATCAGCGAGCCGATGCTCTATCCGAATTCTTCCCTGTTCAAGTGGAACCGCGATAATTACGGTCCGGTAACCGTTCCCAAAAAAGGTATGACTGTTCAGATGACTCCTGAAAATCTGGCTTTATACGGCCCTGTTATCAAAAATTACGAAGGAAACGAGAATGTCGTTCTGGAAGAAAAATCGGTAAAAGTGGACGGCAAAGCCATCAGCAGCTATACTTTCAAGCAGGATTATTATTTTATGATGGGCGATAACCGGCATAATTCTGCGGATTCACGTTACTGGGGTTTTGTACCAATGGATCATATTGTCGGAAAAGCCGTATTTGTCTGGATGTCCATTGATCCGAGCCCGACCGGATTTTTCAATAAAATCAGATGGAACCGTATTTTTAGAATCATTAACTGATCTTTCTGAGATCATCCTAAAAGGGAATGCAGCAATACATTCCCTTTTTTTATTAACCATGATATATAAATAAATAATATATAAAAATTTACTATTTATAAATATTGATGTAATATTGCAAGTGTACGAAAAAAGCACTTGCGATGGCCATTACAGAATTAGCCCCAAAACAGGAAAGACAAAAAAAAGAGAAATCGGCCTTCCGCGAATGGTTTGATTCCGTCCTGTTCGCTGTCATAGCCGCAACCATCATCCGTTGGCTGTTTTTCAGCGCGTTTGTAATTCCAACGCCTTCCATGGAAAATACGCTGCTGGTCGGAGATTATTTGTTTGTGAGTAAGCTGCATTACGGCACAACCACGCCGGTAACGCCTCTGCAGATGCCTTTGACGCATCAGTACATCTGGGGAACTACAATTCCTTCGTATCTGGAATGGATAAAATTGCCGCAATTTCGTCTGCCCGGATTTACGGATGTAAAACGCGGCGATGTAGTTGTGTTTAATCTGCCTGTTGAGCATCCGGAAACTTACAGGAAATACAGCAACGTGCTTCCCGACCTTCATCCGCATCCGCTGGATCTCCGTTCCAATTATATAAAAAGATGCGTTGCACAGGCCGGCGATACGCTGGAAATCCGGAACGGACAGGTTTATATTAACGGTTCTGCACAGCCGATACCATTTCGTATGCAGAATGAATATTTCATGTCAACGACAACTGCTGTTCATGAAGAAAATGTTTTTCGTAAAAACGGCATTACCGATTTCACACCGTTTACGGAAACGTTCAATGACACCATTATTTCAAATGACGAGTCCGGTTATATCGTGAAAACGACGCCTGCACTTGCACAAAAGCTGAAAACGTACGATTTTGTAAAAAGAATGGAGCCTTTGTATTTACGCAAAGGTTTAAAAGAACCATCCCTTTTTCCGGCAACGGATCTGACCGACTGGAATAAGGATAACTACGGCCCGATTGTCGTTCCGGCAAAGAATGGTACCATTATGCTCAATGATCGGAACACGGCCATCTATGCGGATTTTATCCGGTATTATGAAGGGAATGAGCATGTCACATTGCAAAACGGCAAACTTGTTCTGAACGGAAAACATGTTGATCAATATACTTTCAAGCAAGATTATTATTTTATGATGGGCGATAACAGGCACAATTCAGCAGACTCGCGCTATTGGGGATTTGTGCCCAAAGATCATATTGTAGGAAAAGCAGTATTTGTATGGATGTCGATTGATCCTGACCCAACGAACTTTTTAAACAAAATTCGTTGGGAAAGGTTATTCCGGATCATTCGGTAGCTGCTTTGCTTATTCTTCCTGGGAAAAAATAAGCGCAGTGTAGGGCGGAATGTGCAGCGAGGCATAATGCGGCAGTTCGTCGTACGATCCGTCCATGGTTTCAATGTCAAATACACCGATGTTGGAGAATTCAGGATCATACTGGGCATTGTCGCTGTTTAAGCGCAAATGCCATTTTCCGGATCTCGGGAAACCGACTTTATAATCCGAAAAGGTTTCTATGGAGAAATTCAGGACGACAACCACGCTGTCTTTGGGTCCGCCCTGATCCCAGCGGTGCATCACAATTACTTTTTTGTCGTTATCTACCCGGATCAACTGCACGTTCTGGCCCTGAAGACCTTTTGTTACGCCAAACCAGTTTCTTCTCAGATGGATCATATCGCGGTGCAATGCCGCAAATCCGCTGAACTTTTCCAGTCTTGACCAGTCAATCGGGTCGCTGTCTGAAAACCATTTGTCTTCCAGCAACGGCTGTCCCTGGAAAATCATGGGAATTCCGGGCGAAGTCATAACCAGCGCCACACCAAGCGCAGCTCTTTTTTTGGAATACCAGTTATTTACATCCCCGTCTGCGATTTCTTCCGCAACGCGGGCTTGGCCGTTCGCAACCTCGTCGTGCGATTCGGTATAGATGATACGCTGAAATGAATCTGTATTAAAGCGTTCGGCGATGATTTCCGCTACGCTGAACATGTTTCTGTCCTGATCGTTTGCCGTAATGATGGCATCTCTGACCGTATGTACAAATTCCGCATCCCATTGCGAGCCATAACCCATTCCGCCGTTTTCAGGAGAATTGGTAATGAAATCCAGCGAATGCATGTCTTCAGCAATGGTGATGCAGTTCGGATAATTTTCCCGGATGTCTTTATTGATCCATTGTATCAGTGAAATCCCTTCCTGAATATCATTGCCGGGATTGCCGTCTGCTTTTACATTCCGGATATAAGGCACCATATCCATGCGCAGCCCGTTTACACGGTACTCTCTCAGCCACATCATGGCATTGTCATGAATGTACTGCCTTACTTCGCCGCGGCCGTAATCGGGGCGTGTATTTCCCCACGGTGTTTCCGAACGCCAGTCGTTGTAAAAGTAAATGCCGCCGCCGTCATTTTCCTGCCATCCGTCAAATTGCCAGAGATCCAGATCCGACGGCCCGAAATGGTTATAAACAACATCCAGAATAACAGAAAGTCCGGCTTCATGCGCCGCCTGTACAAAAGCTTTCAGTCCGTCGGGACCGCCGTAATCGGATTCTATGGCAAACGGGTTTGCGGGGTTATATCCCCATGAACGCGATCCCGGAAACTCAGAACAGGGCATTAATTCAACAGCATTGAAACCCATGTCTTTCAGATAGGGAATCCTTTCGATTGCCGTATAAAACGTTCCGACCTGATCTTTTTCTTTCACGTTAAAGGTACCTACATGCAGTTCATAAATGACAAGTTCATGCCAGCCCGGCATCTGAAAACCGTCTTCTTTCCAGTTGAACGAAGCATGGTTGTACACGATGCAGTTGCCTGATGAATTGGTCATTTTCAATGCATAAGGATCGTTTCTCATGAATTCACCGTATGGCGTCTCCAAAAAAAACTTGTACTCGTCACCTTCTTTTGAATTTTCCACCAAAACACCCCACATGCCGTTTTCTTCCTGATTAAGCGGGTTTTTTTCTTTGTCCCAATCGTTAAAATCACCGACTACTGAAACACTTTCTGCATGTGGCGCCCACACTCTGTAATAAACTCCTTCGGCATAGCACGTTGCTCCCATTCCGCCAAATTGCTGAATGGTTTCCGTTTCTTCAGTCTGTAAATTTTCCATTTCCCTTGCGGATAATTGTTATTTTTGAGGTTAAACTATTACGTATAGTGACAAAATACATGCCAGTTCGTATAGCTATACGTTTGAATTGAAACTTTGATAAATACAACACACTATAACATGTCTGAATTAATGGAGAACGAAAAGGTATGTACGCTTGCGCTGATCCACACGCCGGGGATCGGTTCTGTAACCATCCGGCAGCTTATCGGCTATTGCGGTGGCGCTTCGGAAGTTTTCAGGTCGGCATACAGGAAGCTGATTAAAATTCCCGGTGTCGGTGAAAAAGTAGCAAGGGCAATCCTGGCCAGAGACAGCCTGAACATGGCGGAAGAAGAATACCGCAAATGCATCGATTCCGGTACCGCTCTTCACTTTTTTACAGACCCATCGTTTCCATCCAGACTGAAACCTTTATACGATGCGCCGGTTGTTTTGTATTCCCGCGGGACCTTTGATTTCAATGCAGCCAGAACTGTCGGGATTGTAGGGACAAGGCAAATCAGCGAATACGGAAAAGCAACTGCGGAAGCCATTATCAAAGAACTTCAACCTTATTTTCCGCTTGTCGTGAGCGGCCTGGCCTACGGCGTGGACATTACTGCGCACCGGGCTTGTCTGCTGCATCATATTCCGACAATAGGCGTCATGGCAAGCGGACTCGATGTGGTTTATCCATCTTCGCACCGGCGTACGGCGGCAGAGATGATGGAAAACGGCGGACTTGTTACCGAGAATGCGCTGGACACCAAACCTGATTTTATGAGATTTCCTGCGCGCAACCGAATTATTGCGGGGCTAAGTGATGTTATTATTGTAATTGAATCTGCAAAGAAAGGCGGAAGCCTGATTACAGTGGAATTTGCGCAGAATTATCACAGAGATGTTTTCGCAGTTCCGGGAATGATCGGCAGTGCACAGTCCGAAGGCTGCAATGCCCTGATCCGCGATCACAAAGCTTCCATTTTTACTTCTGTTGCAGACATGGCTCATGCAATGGGCTGGAATGAAATGGAAACAATTAATAATACCAGTGAAAGGGCTCAGATGCAAGTCAGTTTCGACGGATTCACGCAGGATGAAGGGCAAATACTTGCACTTTTAAAACAAAATGGAACCATACAGATCGATGAGCTGTCGTGGCAGTCGGGAATGCATCTTAACAAACTGGCCACGCTGCTGCTGAATCTGGAATTTCAGGGAATGGTCCGGTCCATGCCGGGCAAAAAATACGGGTTGATATAAATGCATGATTAAAGACATCGTTCAAACAATAAAACAGGGAGAAGGGCTTACAACCGAGTTTAAAAAAACCATTGACAGCCCGTTTAAAATAGCCAAGACGATTGTATCTTTTGCCAATACATCAGGAGGTACTTTAATCGTAGGCGTATCAGACAACGGCACCATTTCAGGTGTGACGTCAGAACTGAAAGAGCTGCAGAAGCTGGAAAAGGCAACTGCAGAACTGATCGAGCCGGCCATTATGATCAGTATAGAATCTGTTATGCTGGACGGCAGAAAAATTCTGGTTATTGATGTAAATGAAAGTTACGACAAGCCGCATTATGCCAGGAATGAAAAGCGGGAAAGGATTATTTACATCCGGGTTAAAGACAAAAGCATGCCCATTCCGCGATTGCTGCTGTACGGAGAAAGTGACGAAGATACGACAAAATTGCTCGCCTCGCGGCATGTAAAAACGCTGGTGACTTATCTGAAAGAAACGGATTCGATTACGGCCAAGGTCTTTTCCAGGATCATTAATATTTCAGAAAAAAGAGCGGAGAAAATGCTTCATGATCTTGCTGCCAGACAGATTTTACTGAAAATTTCCCCGAAGAAGCCCGAGACGTTCAGTCTGAAATGGGCAGAATAAAAAAGGCGTTTGACAGTAATGTCAAACGCCTTTTCATTGCATGTAATCCGAAGTTTATCTGATTCCTACAAGTTCCAGTTCAAAGATAAGATCCTGTCCTGCAAGCGGATGGTTTGCATCCAGCACGACTGTATCTTCTGTTACTTCGCGGATAATCACCGGAATAACCTGGCCGTTCCCTTCCTGGTGCATGTTTAACGTACTGCCAATTTCCAGAGGAATTTCAGCAGGAATCTGTTTCCTGTCGAAATGAATAATCATATCTTCATTTACCGGGCCGTATGCTTCGGCATTCGGTATATGAATGGTTTTCTTGTCGCCGATCTCCATACCGGTAACTCCGTCATCAAATCCTTTGATCACCTGACCGCTTCCAAGCTGAAAATCCAGAGGGTCGCGTCCTTCAGATGAATCAAAAAGTTGTCCGTCCGGCAAAGTCCCTTTATAATGGACCTGCACATTATCGCCTGATTTCGCCTGCTTCATTGTATTAAAACTTAATGGTTAGAAAAATGGTCCTGCTCCGGAATTTTGCAGGACCTTGTACCGGTTATTTAAAATTAATATGCCCGAGCAAAAACCACTCGGCCGGACGAAGGTTTTCCGGAATAAATGCATGTGCCTTCTTCCTTTTCCTGATCCAGCGGAATGCAGCGGATCGTTGCTTTGGTTTCTTCCTTGATTTTTTCCTCGGTTTCGGAAGTGCCGTCCCAGTGCGCCAGGATAAAGCCGCCTTTGGTATCCAGCAGCTGGTTGAATTCTTCAAACGTGTCGACACGTGTCGTATTTTCCTTTCTGAAAGCCAGGGCTTTATTGTAAATGGCTTCCTGAATATTGTCCAGAAGCAAACTAATGTATCCTGCAATTCCTTCCAGCTGTACGGTTTCTTTCGTTTTAGTATCTCTTCTCGCTACTTCAATGGTGCCGTTTTCCAGATCGCGAGCGCCCATTGCAAGACGTACCGGAACTCCTTTCAATTCGTATTCAGCAAATTTATAACCGGGCTTGTAAGCATCGCTGTTATCGTATTTCACGCTGATGCCCATTTTTTTCAGTTCTTTTACGATTTCACTTACTTTTCCTGAAATGAGTTCCAGCTGTTCGTCATTCCTGTAAATCGGTACAATCACAACCTGGATCGGTGCGAGCTTTGGCGGCAACACAAGACCGCTGTCATCCGAATGCGCCATAATCAGGGCACCCATTAGCCGGGTACTCACGCCCCATGAAGTTCCCCAGACGTATTCCAGTTTGCCGTCTTTGTCCTGAAATTTTACATCGAATGCATTGGCAAAATTCTGTCCGAGAAAATGCGAAGTTCCCGCCTGCAACGCTTTGCCGTCCTGCATCAAAGCTTCAATACAGTAAGTATCCACAGCGCCGGCAAACCGTTCGTTTGGTGATTTCACACCTTTAATAACCGGCACGGCCATCCATTCTTCTGCAAACTGTGCGTATATATCCAGCATTTGTCTGGTCTCGGCAATGGCCTCGGCCGAAGTAGCGTGCGCTGTATGGCCTTCCTGCCACAGAAATTCGGCAGTACGCAGAAACAGACGCGTCCGCATTTCCCAGCGAACCACATTTGCCCACTGGTTGATCAGCAGCGGCAGATCCCGATACGACTGGATCCAGTTCTTGTACGTACTCCATATCACCGTTTCAGAAGTCGGCCTGACGATCAGTTCTTCTTCGAGCTTGGCCTCCGGGTCTACAATGACGCCTTTTCCGTCGGGATCATTTTTTAACCTGTAATGGGTAACGACAGCACATTCCTTGGCGAATCCTTCCACATGTGAGGCTTCTTTACTCAGGTATGACTTGGGTATGAACAAAGGAAAATAGGCATTGGTGTGCCCGGTTTCCTTGAACATGTCATCCAGTGCGCGCTGCATTTTTTCCCAGATCGAATAGCCGTACGGTTTGATCACCATGCAGCCTCTTACAGGGGAGTTCTCGGCCAGATCGGCTCTTTTTACTAATTCATTGTACCATTCGGAGTAATTTTCACTTCGGGTTGGTAAGGCTTTACTCATTCGTAGGATTATTTTATAAATGAAAAGGAGTATATCGTTAAACAGAACCTCATATTCTTGAAGTAGCAAAGATAGTTTTTTATGTCAGAATTGGAATTAATGTATTATAGTGCATGTTTACTTAGTACTTGGAATAAAAATTTTATATATATTAGCATCAAACTTTTTAATCCTTTAAAGCCATGACGATGTTCAATAAAGCAAAATATTTTTCTTTGCTGGTGTTGGTGGGAGCTTGGGGATGTACATCGACTCAAAATATGTCACGTTCAGGCGGATATGATCCACTTTATGGTGGAAATGCCGGTACCGGATTAGTGTCAAGAGACCGCAGTGCAGATCAAGAAATATCCCGCAGTGACAATCCGGATTATACTTATACCGGAGATGAGGAAGCTACAGGAACCAGCGATTATTATGATGATTCTTACCTTTCTTCCCGCTCTGTAAAACGCAACGTTTCCAATGATGTCGGTTACAATGCCGGTTTTGTAGACGGTTATAACCAGGCCAATTCATTTGCAAATCCTTATGGCTACGGCGGCTTGGGTTCTTACTGGCCCGGCAGCGGAATGAATTTCGGACTTCAGTTCGGTCTTGGAAGCATGTTCAGAATGCGTCCTTATATGGGATTCGGCATGAACCCGATGATGCTCGGCTATTCGCCATGGGGCTACGGCAGCATGATGGGAATGGGGTACGGCGGAATGCTGGGCTACGGAAGTATGCTGGGATACGGTTATGATCCCTTCGGATATAATTCATTTGGTTATAGCCCCTGGGGTTACAACAGCTTGTACGGTTACGGAATGTATGACAGCTATTATGGCGGTTACGGATACAATCCATGGGCTTACAGCCGTCCGGTTGTAGTTGTAAATAACAATTACGAAAGACAAGGACTTGCAAGAACTTCCGGACCAAGAATTGCTTCCGGTAACAGCTCAAGAAACCGTGACAGCTACAATTCGAATTTTGTAAACTCGTCCAGATCAAAATCAAATTCTACTCCTGTAACGGAAGGCCGTACCGGTCGCAGAGCAGCAAATGCAATTTCTGCAAACGATACGTATTCTTCACCAAGGTCTTCGAGATCTTACGGAAGAAGCAGTTTATCTGATGCAAACGGAAGAACAAGCGGAACGTCTTCTTACAGTTCAAGAGGTGAAAACCAGGGCAACAATGTTTACTATTCACGTCCGCGTTCGGCCAACGCAAGCAGCTATTCTTCGGATGGTGTAACTTCCGGCAGCTATGCAAGCCCGCGTTCGTCAAGAGGAGCAAACTCATACAGTTCGCCATCTTACAATTCACCGTCAAGAAGTCAGTCTGATTATTCAGCACCTGCACGTAGTTATTCAACTCCTAGCAGCAGAGGCTCAGAATCGTACAGCGCACCAAGCCGTTCATACAGTGCACCAAGTTACAGTGCTCCATCCAGAAGCTACAGTGCACCGTCTGGCGGTGGCGGTGGCGGCGGAGCAACCCGTTCTTCTTCAAGAGGTCCGAGATAATCATCCGGATTGATTGATCAGGCACAGAATTAATATAAAAACCCTGCAAAGTCTTGCAGGGTTTTTCGTTTATTAAATGTTGAATTCAAAGGTTAGCGAACATTATATATCCATGACAAAACAATCTATGTGGGCGGTAGTTTGTGCCCTGTGTGCTTCTTCATCCGTTTTCGGACAATATGCATCGGATGCTTTGAGATATTCTGAAAGCAATCTGACAGGATCGGCCCGGTTTCAGGCACTGGGCGGAAATCATGCCGCTTTGGGTGGGGACCCCAGCGTTATCCACGGCAATCCGGCAGGTCTGGGATTTTATAACAGATCCGAGTTGACTGTCAGTCCGGCAGTTACAAGCATTAATAATAAAACCCGTTACATTGATGATACCCAGTCATCCGGTAAAAGCAATTTCAACATTGCGCAGGCTTCGCTTGTCATTGCCAGCCAGCCCGGTTTTCAGAGAAAATGGAAAGGGTCGTCTTTGGGGATTTCATTTTCACGTCAGCAGACTTTTCAAGATAAATACAATTTTTCGGGATTGAATAACCGCAGCGCATACCTTGATCAGGTCATTGAGAATGTAAATGCGGACGGCACAACGGTTTCGCAGCTTGAAACCGATTTTGAAAGCGATCCGGCCAAAGGCGGCCCGGTTGCCTATTCCTTGCCTTCGGCTTATTATCAAATGTATCTGATTAACCCTACAAGTTCAACAGGACCGCCTTATGCCCCGCTGGATAAAAACAGTGTTGTGGATCAGTTCGGAACGTACAGTGCGACGGGTGCGAATACACAATGGAACATCGCCTACGCAGGGAATTACAATGACAAATTTTACATTGGTGCTACGCTCGGATTCAGCCGCTTGCGATACAAGTACACGCGGACTTTTCAGGATAGTTATGCAGACAGTCCGGAACTTGTTTCCACGCAGCAGGATGAAAGTCTTACGGTTACGGGAAATGGTATCAATGTAGCGCTTGGGGTTATTTACAAAATTAATCCGTTTGTTCAGATCGGCGGTGTGCTGACAAGCCCGACATTTACGTCGATCAAGGAAACTTTCAATCAGAATGTCAGTGCGCAGTTTGTTGATAATAAGGTAACAGGGCCGGACGGAGACTTGATCACGCCGCCTTATACGAGCCTGCCGATTGCGCCGAATGACTTTGTTTATTCACTGACAAGTCCATTCAGAGGAAACTTCGGAGCAACTTTCTTTTTTCAGGACAAAGGCTTTATTACCGGTTCTGTGGAGTATGTCGGTTATGCCGGAATGGGTGCCAACACCAATTACCTCAGCAGCACAAGCAATGAGGCATTTAAAAATGAGACAAAAGCTGAAATTAAAGATACATACAGGAACACGGCAAATTTCCGGATTGGCGGTGAATATCGCATGAATATGTTCCGGGCAAGGGCAGGAGCTGCTTACCTAGGTGACCCTTATTCAAGAACAGACGGTTTGAACAGACAAAAACTGTTGTTCTCAGCCGGAGTAGGCGTAAGGGGAAGCCGGTTTTTTGCAGATCTTACCGGGACGCTTTTAACTTACAAAACAGCATTTACGCCTTATGCGCTTGCTAATGCGCAGGACTATTCTTCTGTGGAAATCACGAACAAGCCGGTCAATGTAATGCTGACAATCGGAACGACATTCTAGAACGCATTTCCTGTTTATAAATACAAAACAAATGCCTCGGCTGTTTCCAGCTGAGGCATTTGTTTTAGAATGTCCATTGCAAAGTCCGTTATGAAAATATATTGTTGACACTAAGCTGATAAATGATCTGTTTGCAAATTATTTACAGCAAAGGCTTCAAAACTTCCAGCAAATAGCTGACGTCAATTTCACCTTTTAACGTAAGGTCAGCCTGCGAATAATAGGGAAGCCGTTCCTGTAGTTTACTCGTTAAAGCATCTTCCAGCGAAGCCGCTCCCGACAGAACCGGGCGGTCATCTTTGCCGTGGTTTTCAATTCTTTTTACAAGATCCGCAGCCGGAACGTCCAGGAAAATACTGATTCCAAGCGAACGGATGTAATCCATGTTATCGTAAAAGCAAGGCGTTCCGCCGCCGGAAGCCAGAACAATTTTGCTTTCAGGCATGATTTCCTTTAAAATCCTGGATTCCGTTTCCCGGAAATAAGTTTCGCCTTTTTGCCTGAATAGGGATGGAATATCGGTTTGCTGATCTTTTTCAATCAGTTTGTCAAGATCCACAAACTTGTAATTCAGCGCACGTGCCAGTTTTTTTCCCAGAGTTGATTTGCCGGAAGACATCATTCCGACGAGTACTATATTTTTCATAAAATGGTGCGCCTTTTCAGCAAGCAGCCTTTCCGTTTATTTAACCAGTTCGATCACTTCCTCCGCAGCCGGCGTGTCATTGTAATGCCATTTGCCTTTTACGGTGCCGTTGTCCAGCAGCCATAAGCCGGGATTGGATCTTGAAATCGTTTTTAAAACCGTGGCATCCACATAATAATAAGGCACGTTAAGCTGGTGCCCGGAAAGAAACCGCACAATTTCTTCACTGTTTCCCGAAGTCAGGATAATCGGTTCCACGCCCTGCGTTTTAACCTGATTGATAAGCTTGTTGATTTCAGGCAAAGCAGCCGTATTGATATCGTTCAGGCTTTTGATGATCAGAAAAAGTTTTTTTCCCTTGAAAGTCTCTTCTGTAAAATCTCCCGCGTCGTTCCAGACTTTGTAGTCTGTAATTTTCGGCTTTGCATCTTCGTTCAGCACAACCATTTCCTTGAAAACCATTGTTGTGTCGCTCGGATATTTTTCAAATTCATATTTTTTTCCTCCTTTATCAAATATATAAAGGTAACGCAGCGGCTCTGAAGGTTTCATCTGGGCCGGAATGTTTGCGCCCACGCGATACGGCAAAAGGTCCAGTACAGGCAAATGGCGCAGCACATACACGGCCAGCCCGAGCGAAGCAATGGTTGAAATTACAATAATAATCCCTGTCGGCAACGGCTTGAACTTTTTCCGATAATAAACGATAACAAGGATGAGGGCAAGTAAAAACAAATCTTTTCCGAAAGACGTCCATGGCGTCAGCTTGATCGCGGCACCAAAGCATCCGCAGTCTGTAACTTTGTTGAAATAAGCCGAATAGAATGTCAGGAAGGTAAAAAAGACAATGATTGTCAGCAGCAGCCATGAGATGGTTCGCGGTTTGTAACGAACCAGCAATGCAATGCCGAGCACCACTTCTGCCGTGCATAAAAATACAGACAAATAAAGGGCAAGCGGAACCAGCGCCATGAAGAAATCGTGCAGAAAAGGCATATCCACGGCAAAAACTTCAAAGTATTCTTCAAGCTTGTACTGGGTTCCGATCGGATCGTTCAGTTTTATCAATCCTGAAAAAATAAACAGCAGGCCGACAACGATACGGGAAATCTGGGCAAGGATTTTCATTTTTATAATGCTATTAAAAATGCTTTAACACAAAACGCTGGTCAGTTTGTTTGCAATGCATTGGATTTGATCAGGCAGAAAACAGAATAATTGATAATATCCTGATAACCCGCCTTGACACCTTCAGAAACCAGCGTCAATCCCTGATTATCCTCGATTTGTTTAATCCTCAGCAATTTCATCAGAATAATATCCGTCATGGAACTGACGCGCATATCGCGCCACGCCTCGCCGTAATCGTGATTTTTGTTGAAAAGCAGTTCCTTGACTTCATTGACCTGCATATTGTACAGATTTGCCAGATCCGAGTCCTGAATATCCTGTCCGGTTTCTGCCGAGGCAATCTGAATAAGCGCCATAACGCAGTAATTGATGATGCCGACGAACTCGGAAGAAACGTCTTCATTCACCTTTTGTACGCCTTTTTCCTGAATGGTCCGGATTCTCTGCGCCTTGATGAAAATCTGGTCTGTAAGCGACGGAATCCGCAGGATACGCCATGATGTTCCGTAATCTCTGTTCTTTTTTGTAAAAAGCGCTTGGCAATACTGAATGATTTCCTGATATTCCGATTCTGTGGATTTCACTGCTTTGGATTAGTTAATGGCTTTACGGCGGGGAATTCAGAATGAGTTCACAATCATTCCCTTGCCGGTTTCAGTTAAAAAATGATGATGCAAGTTAGCAAAAAAACGCTCAACATCCGGGGCAGACTGATGGAACTGTCAACTCCGGTTGTAATGGGCATACTCAATATAACGCCGGATTCTTTTTACGCCGGAAGCCGCATCAGCTCCGTTGACGAGCTTGTGGACAAGGCCGGGCAAATGCAGAAAGAGGGTGCAGGCATTATTGATGTCGGCGGGTATTCCACACGGCCGGGGGCAAAGGAAATTGATCCGGAGGAAGAAGCGGACCGCGTGGAATCCGCGATTGAGCCGTTAAATAAATATTTTCCTGATCTGATTCTTTCCGTAGATACCTTTCGATCTTCAGTAGCCAGCCGGGCCGTATATAAGGGCGCGCATATGATCAATGACGTTTCAGGCGGAATACTGGACGACAGCATGTTTGATGTGGCCGCTGCGCTGAAAGTTCCTTATATTCTGATGCATATGCGCGGTACGCCGCAGACGATGAACCAATTAACAAATTACAATCAGCTGATTCCGGACATTCTGAAAGATCTGAAGGAAAAAGTGGATGTGCTCAGGCAGAAAGGCGTTGCAGATATCATTGTTGATCCGGGTTTCGGGTTTGCCAAAACCATTGCCCAGAATTTTGAACTGATGAAAAACCTTCATGCCTTTCATTTGCTGGATTATCCGCTGCTTGTCGGGATTTCGAGAAAAACCACCATTTACAAAACTTTAAATATTACAGCCGAAGAAGCGTTAAATGGAACAACCGTACTCAACACACTGGCATTGCAGCAGGGCGCGTCAATTATTCGCGTGCATGACGTAAAACCGGCGGCAGAAGTTGTAAAACTATGGATTGCCGCTGGTAACAGTATGAATTAAATAGTAATTTAGTCCCGGAATAATATTGATTTTCTTATGCGTGTGGGTTTTTTGAACATCAATTGGGCTGACGTCCTGGATGTTTTTTTAGTTTCAGTTCTTCTTTATCAGGTATATACGCTGGTTCGGGGAAGTATTGCCAGCAGGGTTTTCCTCGGGTATCTGTTTGTTTACGTGTTTTATCTGGTTGTAAAAGGACTTGGACTGGGACTACTCACAGCTATTTTACAATATTTTATGGGCGTTGGAGCCGTTGCGCTGATTGTTATTTTTCAGCAGGAAATCCGGCGTTTTTTGCTCATAATCGGTAAATCCACCATTTATACCAACAACGGGCTGCTGAAAAAAGTAATGGGCAATTCGGTGCTGGACCTGAAAGTGAAAAACCTGAAGGAAATCGTGGACGCCAGCAAAACCATTGCCGCAAACTTTACAGGCGCATTGATTGTCGTCAATAAAAGAGACGATTTAAGCAAATACGTTGAAACCGGCGAATTGCTGGATTCACGCGTTTCCAAACCGTTGCTTGTTTCCCTTTTTAATCAGTATAGTGAGTTGCATGACGGTGCCGTAATCATTGTGGACGGCGTACTGAAAGCGGCAAGATGCGTGCTGCCGGTCGCGGACGGCGTGGATGTTCCGTCTTCACTCGGGTTCCGGCACAGAGCAGCCATGGGCATGAGTGAAGCCACAGATGCTATTGTAATTGTCATTTCCGAGCAGACCGGCAAAATCTCGCTTGCCGTGGAAGGGCAGCTGCACAGCAATATTCCGTATACGGAGCTGGAAAACCGCATTGAAGAATACCTGAATTCCGACGTGCAACGTATGCCGCAGTAAGTTGAGCCGGGATTGATCAAATATATTTCAGGCTAAGCTTGGCTTTTCAGCCGGTAATTTCTACTTTTGCAAATCGAAATGAAAAATAGGAAAATATCAGTTCAATAAGATGGCAAATCATAAATCAGCATTAAAGAGAATCCGCGCTAACGAAACAAAACGTTTGCGTAATCGTTACCAGCATAAAACTACACGTTCATACATCAAGAAATTGCGTGAAACGACTGATAAGGCAGTAGCTGTTGAAGTTTACAAAACTGTTTCTTCAATGTTGGATCGTTTGGCAAAGAAAAATATTATCCACAAGAAAAAGGCTTCTAACCAGAAATCAAAACTGGCAAAAGTTGTGAATGCACTTACTGCAGCAGCTTAGTCCCTTTTCTTCCTGAGATTTAAACCCCGGTAACGATTTACCGGGGTTTTCTTTTTTGTTATATTGCCATTTTTAAAGTCCTTATAAAGCATTGGTTCTTTACAAGGTTTAGTTCGATCTGATCGTTCTATTTACTTTCAATCACTGTAACCTAAATTCTTTTTATGAAAAAAGTCGTTTTATTTGCTGGTTTGGCAGCATTGGGAGCAATCCCGGCCGTTGCCCAATCGACGATTAACTTCAATGCACGCGGACTGGTTGTAGTTTCGGATGCGGATTTGTCGGCATCTGCACTTGTTGATGGAAAGCTATTAAGAGACATTACAGCAAAGGATCAGTTAAGTACAATCAAATTTCCTGTTGAAAGAGGCAGTAAAGGAATCGGAAGTGCAATGGTTTCAAATTCGGCACTCGGATATTCCAAAACGCTGGCGGTACCTCCGGCCGGCGGACTTGCTTATGTGCTGGAAAGCCGTGTGAAGCCGGAAGACGGCGTTACGGAATATAAAGATGTGATTTCAGAATTTCCGGCAGGAGAAAAATTATTTGTAGTCGATATTACAAACCTTGCTTCACCAAAGGCAAAATTCGGTTTTCCGGTCGGGAAAAAACCGATGGCCATTGATGTGAATAAAAACGAACTGATTATTTCAACGGGCGAAGCCGGAAAAGAGCTGGTGTTTATCGAAGCAGGACCAGACGGCAAGCCTGCAAGGTTCCTGAATCTGCCCGCAGCAATCGACTCGTCCAATAAAATTGCCGACCTTTCCTGGCATCCTTCCGGTGATTACATTGCCTTTACGCTGAGCAATTCCAAGGAAGTAGGATTGTATAAAGTCATCCGGGAAGGCGGCAAGCTCAAAAATGTGGAAATTGTCGGCAAGCCTGTTAAAGTCGGAACACAGCCGTCTTTCGGGAAATTCTCTTCGGACGGGAAGCATTACTTTGTGCTGGACACCAAAGGTGCTCCGGGAAAATCAACGGGCGAAGGTGAAATTCTGGTCGTGGATTTTTCCATGGACGGCACCGTTGAGCATAAAGTCGCAAGCCAGGTTCCGGCCGGCATCAATACAGGTTCTTTTACAATCAGTCCGGATGGTTCGCAGCTGGTCGCCGTGAATGCGGGAAAAAGCGATGCGCCATGGACAGAAGCCGGAACCGGAGCAGGAGCTTCCATTACTTTGTTCAAAGTCGGAAAAGCAGACGGTGCACTGACCAAAGTGGCAGATTATCCTTTTGACGGGATTTATCCGCAGAGCATCGCCTTTGATAAAGACGGTTCCCATCTTGCCGTTTCCGTTTTTGAATACCTTGAATACGGAATGGGAAACGGCGGTGTTGAATTCTGGAGTGTTACCAAAGGTGAAACACCTTCTCTGAAAAAGCAGGATGCCAAAATAAGTGTAGGAAAAGGAGCCCATACATTAAGGGTTATTCCCTGACGTGCCACAGATGCATAAAGAAAGCGGACTGGTGATTATCAGCCCGCTTTCTTTGCTTTTAATACTATCAAACATATGAAATCGGCATGAATTTCTTAATTTTGCGGTTTCATTCATAAAAATTGATTTACAATGATTACGGTTCAGAACGTATCCTTAAGATACGGCAAAAGGATATTATTTGACGAAGTAAATATAAAATTTGTCCCCGGAAACTGTTATGGAGTGATTGGAGCGAACGGGGCAGGAAAATCGACCTTTTTGAAAATTCTTTCCGGTGAAATTGAGCCGCAGACCGGTACAGTTCAAATGAATCCCGGCGAAAGGATGACTTTTCTGAAACAGGACCAGTTTGAATTTGATGCATATCCCGTAATGGACACGGTGATTTTGGGACATGAACGTCTTTACAAGATCATGAAAGAGCGTGAAGCCATTTACGAAAAAGAAGATTTTACCGATGCCGACGGTGAAAAAGCGGCGGAACTGGAAGCGGAATTTGCCGACCTGAACGGCTGGGAAGCGGAAACGGAAGCAGCGCAGCTGCTGAGCGGACTGGGACTTGGCGAAGAACTGCATTCCGCCATTATGGGCGATCTCAACGCCAATGACAAAGTTAGGGTTCTGCTTGCGCAGGCGTTGTTCGGAAATCCGGATGTGCTGCTGCTTGATGAGCCTACAAACAACCTGGACGTTGAAACGGTACTCTGGCTCGAAAACTTTTTAGCTGACTTTAAAAATACCGTAATCGTTGTTTCCCACGACAGGCACTTTCTGGATGAGGTTTGTACGCATGTTGTCGATATTGATTTCAGCAAGGTTCAGATGTTTACAGGAAATTATTCTTTCTGGTATGAGTCCAGTCAGCTTGCGTTGAAGCAGCGTCAGGATGCAAACAGGAAGTCTGAAGACAAGCGTAAGGAACTGGAAGACTTTATCAGAAGGTTCAGTGCGAATGCTTCCAAGTCCAAGCAGGCCACTTCGCGCGCCAAACTGCTTGAAAAACTGACGATTGACGATATAAAGCCTTCTTCGCGTAAATATCCGTATATCGCATTCAAGTCGGAAAGAGAAGTTGGCGATCAGCTGCTGCGAATTGAAGGATTGTCCAAAACAGCCGAAGACGGAACCAAACTTTTTGATAATCTCAGCTTTACAGTTAACAAAGGAGATAAAATCGCATTTGTGAGCCGTAATGTTCTTGCGATCAGTTCTTTTTTCGATATCATAAATGAAGTTCAGAAAGCAGATAAAGGAACTTATACCTGGGGTGTAACCATCACCAAATCGTATTTTCCGAAAGATCCGACGCAGTTTTTTGATGTGGACCTGAATCTTGTGGACTGGCTTCGTCAGTATTCGGAAGAAAAGGACGAAAGTTTTATCCGGGGGTTTCTGGGAAGAATGCTTTTCTCCGGCGAAGAGTCGCTGAAAAAAGCCAAAGTGCTTTCAGGAGGTGAAAAAGTACGCTGCATGCTTTCCAGAACAATGCTTTCCGGTGCGAATGCTCTGGTACTCGACGATCCGACAAACCACCTTGATCTGGAATCCATTACGGCGCTGAACAACGGATTGATTGACTTTTCTGGCTGTCTGTTGTTCTATTCGCACGATCACCAGTTTGTGCATACGATTGCCAACCGCATTATCGAAATCGGCCCGAAAGGAATTCTGGATAAATTGATGACTTATGACGAATTCCTGAAAGATGAAACCGTAAAACAGCAGCGCCAGAAGCTGTATTGATTATAATAGATAAAAGAAAAGGCCTTTGATAAAACTTTCAGCAAGTTTATCAAAGGCCTTTTTAGCTTAAAAAGTAAGTTATGAGTCGTAGCTCAGTCCGTATTGTTTCAGCACGTCTGCCGGAACACCTTCCCAAACGTTAGGCGTGTTTCCTACATAGCCAAGATCGTCAATCCCGATTCTGGTAGTATAAAATCCGGAAGCGGTCAGATTTCGCATCATATTGAAAAAAGCGACGCCCTGGCTGTGCATGGGTTTGGCTTTTTCCGGATAGGCAATATCGTCAACGATCTGGATTTGCTGCGCCTTTGTACAAAGGGTGAATATTTTCTTGAACCTTTTGTTGGATTCAAGGTCAAGCCATTTCAAACCGCCGCGTAACGGTGTCTGATATTGCGGCATATCCTTTACAATGAACTCGATAAAATCAGGAACTCCGGCCTGTGTGGCGCTGCCCGATTTGTCATCGGCCGGAATGATAATATCAACAAGAACTTTGATCGTTGCCATTTCCGAAGGAGTTAAAAACTTTTCTTTCAAAAGCTTCGCATCCCGGATTGCCTCGTCTTTGGTGCGTCCGTTCGGTATTTTGAGCGGCGTTTCAGGCGGCATCTGTGTATCCAGTTCTCTTTGTTCGGCAAGCGCCACCTGCGGGTTGAGCGCGGTAATGCCAAGCGAACTAAGTGTCAGGGCTTTTAATGAATCTCTGCGTTTCATATTTTAATAAGATTTGAAACTAAGTTCAAATGGTTAAATATTCTTTTGCTTAACCTGATTGACAATGTATTCCGATGCGCGCATGGAAAGTGCAAGGATGGTCCAGGTCGGGTTTTTATCTGCTTGCGAAACAAACGATCCGCCGTCTACAACAAACACGTTTTTCGCGTCGTGAGCCTGTGAATATTTGTTCAATGCGGAAGTTTTCGGGTCATCGCCCATTCTGACGGTTCCCACTTCATGGATAATACGGCCGGGTGCTGCAATTCCATAGTTGGTATCAGCGCCGGGTTTTGTGCCGCTTGCCACGCCGCCCAGTGCATGGATGATCTCTTCAAAAGTATCATGCATGTGTTTGGCCTGCTTGATCTCGTAATCCGACCATTTATAATGGAAACGCAAAACGGGAATACCGTACTTGTCCACAACGTTCGGGTCAATTTCGCAATAGTTATTGATATCGGGGACAGCTTCACCACGACCGGCCATTCCAACGTAAGCACCGTAAAAACGACGGTAATCTTCTTTCAGCGAGGCGCCGTATCCGCCCGCAGGTTTCATCAGGCCTGACGCTGTCGGGTATTTTCCGTTCATATTTTCGATGCCTGAGCCAAAACCGTAACTTGGCATACCCATTCCGCCGCCGTATTCGATGTGGTAACCTCTCGGGAAATCCAGTTTTTTGTTGTCCAGCCACCAAGGAGTGTACACGTGCATACCGCCTACGCCGTCTTCATTGTATCTTTTTCTGTCCATCAGATGCGGAAGAAATGCACCGCGCGACGCACCGGTAGAATCGTGCAGGTATTTTCCAACCACGCCGCTTGAATTGGCAAGCCCGCCCGGATGTCTTTCTGATTTGGAGTTCAGCAAAAGTCTTGCGGATTCTCCTGCGCTGGCTGCCAGTACAACTACTTTCGCTTTGATGGTGTGTTCTGTCAGTTTTTCACGGTTCACATAAGAAACGCCCGTTGCCAGTCCGGAAACCGGATCGGTAAGCACTTCGCGTGCCATGGCATTGTTGATCAGTGTTACATTTCCGGTTTTTACAGCCGGGATACAAAGCACTGAAGAGGACGAGAAATCCGCATAAGCCTGACAGCTGCGCGAACATTGGCTGCAATAAAAACAAACCCCGCGCTGATCGTTAATCGGCTTTGTAAGAATGGAAAGACGGGAAGGAATGACAGGCACATTAGCCTTTTTTCCGGCCTGTTTAAGCATAAGTTCATGCAGACGCGGTTTCGGCGGAGGCAGAAAAATTCCGTCCGGCTCGTTGTCCATGTTTTCAACCGTTCCGAAAACCCCGATCAGTTTATCGACCTGATCGTAGTATGGTTTTACATCGTCATAACTGATCGGCCAGTCGTCGCCCAGGCCGTCTATGCTTTTTCTCTTGAAATCCTTTGGTCCGAAACGGAGCGAAATCCGGCCCCAGTGATTGGTACGGCCGCCCAGCATCCTTGAACGGAACCAGTCGAATTCTGTGCCGTTTTTATGCGTGTAAGGCTCGCCTTCAATGTCCCAGCCGCCCCATGCGGCATCAAAGTCACCGAACGGACGATGATTGGAAGCGCCTCTGCGCGGTGATTCCCAGGGCCATTTAAGCTGCGTAATATATTTAGGATCAGCAGGGTCAAAATATCCGCCTGCCTCTAAAAGAGCCACTTTGGCACCTGCTTTTGCAAGCTGGTATGCCGCCATTCCGCCTCCTGCTCCCGAGCCAATAATGCAGACGTCAAAAACGACAGGCTGTTCTTTGATTTGAAACATAGTTAAAAGGGTAGTTTATAAAAATACTATTTAATCATTAAATATAAACACGGATTATATAACAGTAGCCGTTCGTATACATTTTAAAGTTTATTTAAAACAAATCTAAATGGAATGTGGAATTTCAATTAAAATCTTGCAATAAATACTTTGAAGTGACCAAAAACGGCTTCTTTTAAACTTCGTTGCCTGAATATTCTTTAACTAACGCTAAAAAATAGCTGCGCTTGTGATACATCTCGTTAATTTTGATCTTTTAATCCAATTGAATGATTTTGGCAGTTACGGGAAACGATATAAACCTGGCAAAAGAGACTCTTGTAAAAGGAGGACTTGTGGCCATTCCTACTGAAACGGTTTACGGACTAGCAGGCAATGCGCTGGATGAAAAGGCCGTTTTGTCCATTTTTGAGGTGAAAAACCGTCCGGCGTTTGATCCGCTCATTATTCATACCGATTCTGTTGAAAAAGTAATGCACTATGTCTCGGATTTCCCTGAGAAAGCCCGCAGGCTTGCAGAAAAATTCTGGCCCGGACCGCTTACTTTGCTTTTGCCTAAAAAAACGGTCATACCCGATCTGGTCACATCCGGACTGGATAGCGTGGCGGTGAGGATTCCGAATCATCCATTGTTGCTTGAACTGTTGAAAAGGCTGGATTTCCCGCTGGCCGCTCCAAGTGCCAATCCTTTTGGTTACATCAGTCCAACGAATGCAGCACATGTAAATGCGCAACTTGGAGAAAAAATCCCTTATATTCTGGACGGTGGCGAAAGCCGTGTAGGCATCGAATCGACGATTGTAGGCTTTGAAAATAATGAAACGATCATTTATCGGCTCGGCGGTCTGGCGGTGGACGACATTGAGCAAGTGATCGGGAAAGTAACGCTGATGCCGAATTCCTCTTCTGACCCCAAAGCGCCTGGCATGCTGAAAAGCCATTATGCGCCGAGAAAGCCGTTTTTTCTGCAGAATGAAGTAATTTCAAAAAGCGGTAACGAACAAACCGGCTATCTTCTGTTTGACAAATATCTCGAAGGCGTAAGCCATGCCAATCAACGCGTTTTAAGCTTTAATTCAGATATGCAGGAAGCTGCGCATAATCTTTTCGCTTACTTGCGGGAACTGGACGCACTGCCTGTTGAACAGATCATTGCTGAACGCGTTCCTGCGCGTGGCCTCGGACTTGCCATTAACGACCGGCTGCAGCGAGCGGCAGCGCATTAAGCTATTTGAAAAAATAAGGATGAAAATTCATCAGGAAAACTTCGTCCGTAGCGCGCGTAATCGCCGTATAAAGCCAGCGTATGAATTCCGCATTGATCTGTTCTTCTGGTAAATATCCCTGGTCAATAAATACGCTGCTCCATTGTCCGCCCTGCGCTTTGTGACACGTAAGCGCGTAGGCGAATTTCACCTGAAGAGCATTCAGATACGGATCTTTCCGCAATGCTTCCGCGCGTTCTTTCTTTGATTTGATGTGAAAATAATCTTCAAGGATACTTTCGTATAACTTCTTATTGTCATCCGACGAAAGGGAAGGAGCGGCGGAATGCAGCGTATCCAGAAAAATCTTGGCGTTAAACTCCGGCTGTTTTTCGTAATCCGTCAGGCGGAGAACCACATCTGCAAACCGGAATCCGTGGATTTCCTCCGTTTTCCGGATTTTCAGTAATTCTACAAAATCACCGTTGGCAATGAAACCCGCAGGTGAATCTTCATCGAGTACATTATAGTTGTTACGCACAACCATCAGCCGGTCGCCGGCGTCAATTTCTTCTTCCGAAAAGTTAATGGCCCGCCGGATGAATTCGTTGTACTGAACAGCAGACTTGTTGGAGCGTGTCAGAATGATTGAATTTTCCTGCCCGAACTTGTCATAAGCATAGCGAAGCCCTTCTTCCAGCTTTTCGCCGGTCATCTTGAAAACATCACGGTAAGATCTTGTTGTGATGTGAATGTTGGGTTTTTCTGCACTGAGTTCATTCCGGAGCAGCGTTGCATTGTAAAGGATGCCCGATTCTTCATCCTGCCGCATGACTTCCCTGAGTTCTTCCTGAAACACGGACATATAAAAAGTCCTTTCCAGGTATTCGCCGTCCAGTGCCGGGCTCAGTTCGCGACCGACCGGCGGAAGCTGGGCCACGTCGCCGACGAGCATCAGCTTGTTTCCAGGATTTTCAAATACAAATTCAATAAGATCGGCCAAAAGGCTGCGGTTGCCAAAATCAGCTTCATCTGTTATCATGGACGCTTCATCCACAATAAATAAAGTATTGTCATGGTAATTTTTCTGGCGCTGAAATGTCAGTGTGCCTGAAAAGGAATCCGCCGTTTGCTTGTATATTTTTTTATGAATCGTCAGTGCAATTTTTTCGGAATAACCGGACATTACTTTGGCAGCCCTGCCGGTAGGAGCAAGCAGCACGGATTTGTACCCGAAGTTTTTTAGAACTTTTATCAAGGTGCTTATAATCGTGGTTTTACCCGTTCCGGCATATCCTTTCAGTAAAAAGCAGTCGCGGTAACGTTCAAGCCCCGATTCCTCGATCAGAAAATCATCCATCTTGGCGAAAAAACGGAGCTGACCTTCAGTAGGTTTGAAAGGAAAACGTTTGCGCAGCAGCTGGGAAGGTAAAATTTTGTCTGTTTCCATAATAACGAAGCTAATGGAAGGAACGGAAATATCAAAGTGGCATTCCAGTTACAAAAATATACTAAGAAATAGTTGGATTTTAATGGATCAAATTTCTATATTAGGTTTCCTTTTATCTCAAATCCATAACCTTATCGTCTATGCTGGTACATCATGTAATGGGCAACAAGCCTTTTAATGCAATCTGGTCAGTTACGCAGGATAATACTGTATTCGAGGCTCTTGAGCTGATGGCTGCCAAAAATATCGGAGCGGTTTTGGTACTGGAAAACAACGAACTGATCGGAATATTTTCGGAAAGGGATTATGCAAGAAAAGTTATTCTTCAGGGAAGGGCATCACGCGACACGCTGATCCGGGAAGTGATGACCAGCAAGGTAATTACCGTGGAAACGGATCAGAAAATTGAGGAATGCATGCAGATCATGTCTGATAAACACATTCGCCATTTGCCTGTAAATGAGCATGGAAGGCTGGTCGGCATTATTTCCATCAATGATATTGTATCGGCCATTATGTACGAACAAAAGGAACATATCAACACGCTGGAAAGCTACATTTCAGGAAGTCCTTATTACTGATTACAAACCCGTTTATTTTTTTACTGCATCTTTTCAGAAAGACAAATTCTGCTTTATTCAGGCAGAAACGCCTTTCCTGACAGAATTATGTCTTGTCAATTCTGTCAGGATGTTTATATTTACCGCTCCAAAAAATCAGGCTTTGTCAAAACTGAATGATCAGATAGAAATTTTGTACGGCGGCATTGTACGTGTCCGCGTTTGCGGAATCTGCATGGTCAATGATAAAATACTGCTGATCAACCATTCGCTTTATGGCAAAGACGGGTTTTTCTGGAGCCCGCCCGGCGGCGGTATTGTTTTTGGAGAAACAGCCGAAATGGCGTTGAAAAGGGAATTCAGAGAGGAAACCGGTCTGGATGTGAAAGTAGGAAAGCTGCTTTTTGTCAACGAACACATTCAGGCCCCGCTGCATGCCATTGAATTATTCTTTGAAATAGAATCATTTGCAGGCATGCCCGAAAAAGGCACTGATCCCGAACTGCCGGCTGAAAACCAGATTATCGCCGATGTCCGTTTTATGAGCTGGGAAGAACTCAGCCAATTTGAGGATTATCAATTGCATGGCTTATTTTCGCATGTGCATGCGCTTGAAGAAATTTTACAGCTTGAAAAGTACATTTTCGGAGCGGCCGACTGAATTGAATATTAATTAATAATTACCCGTTTTATTGTGGCACATTCTGAAAACCAAGTCATTGAAGTTATTCCTACCTTGCTCGTAGGCGATAATTCGTTTGACGAGGCCAGCATTCCGTTCTGTACATTGTGTATCGAAGTGGATGAAAGGCGTATCCGTTTCTGCATTGTCCGTGATGAAAATATGGAATGCATCTGGCTGGAAGATTACGGTTTTGAGACGGTTCTGAACCCGAATGAGATCTTCGAAAAGCTGAAAAAGATTTTTACCGGCCATTTGTTATGGTCTTCGCATAACTGGAAAAATGTAAGGATCGCGATCAATTCGCATGCTTTCAGCCTGATTCCAAGTATCATTTTTGATAAAAATGCCATTCGGGATTATCTTGAGTTTGCGCTGGGAAATCCGGTTCCGGAGGATGAAAAAGTTTTATATCATGAGCTGCCGCTTGTTCATGCCTACAATGTTTTCAGCATTCCGCAAATCTGGTACGACTGGATGATCAATCATTTCGGCTCGTCCAGCATTACTTTTTATCATCTGACAAGCCCGCTGATCATCGGCGCGTTGGTGAGCCATGCGGAACATGAAGAATTCCGGATTGTTTCTGTTTATTTTGAAAAAGATTATTTTACGCTGATCATAACAGAAAGTCAGCAGCTTATACTTTGCAACCGGTTCCGGTTTTCACAATTCCAGGAACTTGCCTACATTATTCTGTTTACTTTAAGCCAGCTGAATTTTCTTCCGGAGGAAATGAAAGTGATCTGCTACGGTGAAATAACAGCTTCTTCGGACACATACACAGAACTTTCACAGTTTTTCCCCAATCTGCACATCGGAAACGGGCCTACAACGCTGCGTTACAGCACCCAGTGCGCACATGTGCCCGGGCACAGATATTTCGGTCTTTTCAATACTTACCTTGTTTCATCCTGATCTGTAAATCAAGCTACTATGAAGCGCATTGCATTGTTTCCCGGCTCTTTTGATCCTTTTACCAAAGGGCATGAAGATATTGTCATACGCGGACTGCGGCTTTTTGACGAAGTAGTAATCGGGATAGGAAACAACGCTACCAAAAAGCGCTATTTCCCGCTGGACGTCATGAAAGAAATGATCGAAAGGACGTTTGATCATCAGGAAAATGTGAAGGTTATCACTTACGAAGACCTTACCGCGCATACAGCCCGCGAACTCGGCGCCACATTTTTGCTGAGAGGTCTGCGTAATACGACCGATTTCGAGTATGAAAACGGTATTTCGCAAGTCAACCGGTATTTGTACGAGGAAATAGAAACCGTATTTCTGATTACTTCGCCAAATCTTGCGCCGATCAGTTCCAGCATTATCCGCGATCTGCATCGTTACGGGCAAGGCGTGGACAATTTCCTGCCTTATTCGCTTTCGGAGTTAAATAAACTGAGTCAGGAAGGATAGTTTTACCAAAATATGCTGCTTATTCGTTGATTTTGTGAATTTTGTTCAGACTGTCAATGACATAGCGTATCGAACTGTAAGAATTGATCAGGATTGATTTGGCTTCTGCCGGTGCGTACCAGTCCAGTTTTTCAATCTGCTCTTCGGCCTGCGGCTGCATTTCCGAATCATCAATGCAGTCGAAAAGGTACCATTTTGTACGTTTCAGGATTCGGTTATTGTTCAGGCTGTACGTATGCCATGTTGTGCAGATCTTGTCCCGGATGGCTGCATCTACACCGGTTTCTTCCTTGATTTCCCTGATTGCAGCCGTTTTTGAATTTTCTCCTTTATCCAGTTTTCCTTTGGGAAGGTCCCATTTTTTCCTGCGGAACATAAAAAGCCATTTGCCGTCTTTTACAACTACGCCGCCGGAAGCCTTGATTACTTTATACAATCCTTTTATTTTTTCTTCCACTTCCGATTTTTCCCGCGTGGCCATCGTAATGGAAAGCATCTGCTTCGGCAATTCCTTTTCCAGAAGCTGTATAACCTGCACGGCCGTTGTTGCAGTGGAATTCAGAAACAGGATATGGCCGGTCAACATCGTCTTTTTAAGTTTCTCAAGCCTCAGGTCAATGACATGGTCAAAGCCCGAAGTTTCCGAGGCAGAAAGCTGATTGGTCCGTACAATTCTGAATGGACGGTCGTCAAAAAAAATGATCATTTTTCAAATGGTACGTGATAGGATGCCAAAATTAAGTAAAGAGTTTAGTTTAGACAGTGATTATTATTGATAAATTTGTACTGGTAACAAATATACAGTTCTTGGAACTCCTGATCATTCTGCTTTTAGTGCTTCTCAATGGTGTTTTTTCCATGTCCGAGATTGCACTTGTTTCATCCCGAAAATCCCGTCTTGAATCTGCTGCGAAAAATGGCGATGCCAGTGCAAAGGCCGCATTGAACCTCGCCAGTTCTCCGAACCGCTTCTTGTCAACCGTTCAGATCGGAATTACGCTGATCGGACTGCTGACGGGTATGTACAGCGGCGACAATATTACTTCCAATCTTGAAAAGTTTATAGCAGGTATCCCTTTTCTGAACCCGTACAGCCACTCGCTGGCGGTCGGTACCGTGCTGGTCATCATTACTTACCTTTCACTCGTGCTGGGCGAACTCGTGCCGAAAAGAATCGGAATGGCAAATCCGGAAGCGATTTCCAGGTTTATGGCGCGGCCTATGAACCTGCTTTCAAAAATTACGGCTCCGTTTATTGCTTTGCTGAGTTTTTCAAGTGACTTGATCATTAAAATCCTGAACATCAAGCCCAGCGAGAATTCGGTAACTGAAGAGGAAATCAAAAGCCTTATTCAGGAAGGAACTTCCGGCGGCGTTTTTGAAGAAATCGAACAGGAAATCGTACACAATGTTTTTCAGCTCGGCGACAGAAAAGTTACTTCGCTGATGACGAACCGGCAGGAAATTGTGTGGCTTGACCTGGAAGATTCGGTGGAGGAAAACAAGGCCAAGATATTTGAATCGCGGCATTCCATTTATCCGGTCTGCCGGGACACTGTTGACAATGTTGTCGGGCTTGTGTATGTGAAAGACCTGATTGCGACGGATATGGAAGCACAAATGGCTAATCTGAACGCGATTGTCAAAGATCCCGTCTATTTGCCGGAAAGCAACCGGGCATATCAGGCGCTTGAAAAGTTTAAGGAACAGCGCGTATATTTCGGCATCATTGTGGATGAGTACGGCGGACTGCTCGGCGTTCTAACCATGCACGATATCATGGATGCGCTCGTCGGCGATATTTCCGAAGATATGGAAGAGGCCACAGAAATCATCAAGCGGGAAGACGGAAGTTACCTGATTGATGCCCAGCTTCCGTTTGATAATTTCCTTCAGTACTTCAGTATCAATATGACGGATACGGAAAGACGCGAACTTGTAGGTTTCAACACGCTGGGCGGCTTTGTACTGCATATACTGGAAAATATCCCGAAGACCGGCGAAAAATTCAAATGGAAGTATTTTGAATTTGAAGTCCTGGATATGGACAGAAGCCGTATTGACAAGTTATTACTGATTAACCACAATATTCAAGAAGAATCCGAAGACTAAAATGCCAGAAAACCAGGATACCAGTAAAAGAATTGCAGAATTGCTGCTTGAAGCGCAAGCCATTAAATTAAGACCTGAAAACCCGTTTCAGTGGAGTTCGGGATGGCTTTCACCCATTTATTGCGACAACAGAGTTGCATTGTCCTTTCCGGATACTAGAACTTTCATCAAAAAAGTGCTGGCAAAAGTAATCAGGGAAAATTATCCGGGCGTTCAGGCCGTGGTAGGAGTGGCAACCGGCGGCATTGCGCAGGGCGCGCTTGTGGCAGAATTACTGGAACTTCCGTTTGCTTACGTGCGTCCGGAGCCGAAAAAACACGGTATGGGCAATCAGATCGAGGGAAGGCTGGAAAAAGGACAATCGGTTATCATCGTTGAAGACCTGATTTCAACAGGCGGCAGCTCGCTGAAAGTCGTGGATGTTTTGCGGGAAGCCGGCATAGAAGTCGCCGGAATGGTTGCTATTTTTACTTACGGTTTTGAAGTAGCGGAAAATAATTTCAAGGGAAAAAATGTTCGTCTGGATGCCATCAGCAATTACAATGCCTTGATTGAAACGGCTCTTGAACACAATTATATCGACAGTACCCAGCTGGAAAGCCTGAGTGCATGGCGGCTGGCGCCCGAGAAATGGGGCAAATAAGCAAAGTAACCTTCCGGCCTTCAAATCCATAGCTGTCCGTTTCGGTTTGAAGGCCGGAAGAATTTTAACCGCGATGGTTATCCAGTTTTTCAAACAATCCGCCAAAAGCTTCTTCCTTAACCCCGTCCGATTTGAGGAATTCGTGCGGAAACCCGAGTTCTATTTTACTGACTTCATTTAACCGCTGAATCATAGTATCGGGAATGGTGAAATTCAGACAGCCCAATGAATCCAGCAGTTGTTTTTCCCTGGAAGCGCCTATAATCGGGATCATCACCTGATTGCGGTGACGCGTCCAGTTGATGGCAACCTGCGCAGGCGTGACACCCAGTTCATTTGCGACTTCCACAACGGCCTTTGCAATCATGCTGCTGTGCTCGTTACGCCTTGTGCTGTCGTCCGGAACGCGCCCGGCTTCGCCCCGCAAATATTTTCCGGTCAAAGCGCCGCCGCCGATTGTTCCCCAAGGCGTTACGGCAAGGTCAAGCGCTTTGGCCATCGGGATAAGGTCCCTTTCGGGCGTTCTCTGCAGAAGTGAATATTCAAACTGGATTGCGGCAAAAGCATTCCAGCCCCGAAAATCGGCAATCGTATTGGCTTGTGAAACGATCCATGCGGGCGTATCGGAAATTCCTACATAATGAACAAGTCCGCGTGAAACGAGATCGTCAAGTCCTCTCATTACTTCTTCAACGGGCGTTGTATTATCCCACAAGTGAACCCAAAGCAGATCAATGTATTCTGTATTAAGTCTTTTAAGGCTGGACAAAACGGAACGCATCAGGTTCTTGCGGTGATTGCCGGCAAAGTTCAGGTCATTGTTCCGGTCTTTCAGCGTAAACTTTGTCGCAAGCACCCAGTGATCACGGTCACTTTCAATAAATTCACCAACGTATTTTTCAGATGAACCTTCTGTATACCGGTTTGCAGTGTCAATAAAATTCCCGCCTGCACTCGCAAAGGTTTCGAATATTTTAAAACTTTCATGTTTGTCTGCTCCCCATCCCCACTCGGTTCCAAAAGTCATTGTTCCGAGGCAAACTTCTGAAACACGCAATCCGGATCTGCCCAATAATTGATAGCGCATAGTAATAAAATTATGTTTTTAAAATAGGATACAACGTCTGCTCGGGACTGTGCATTGTTAATTTTTGTCACGCAAAGTTATATCCTTACCCGCCAAATGTATTTATATTGTAGCACAATTGGAATCTTTTCACCTTACTCAATGATAGATGTTGCTTATCCTTACTTCGATACAAATCTGAGCTGGCTTTCGAATAATTACAGATTATTGCTGGAAGCCGATGATGATACCGTACCGGTTAGGGAACGCCTGCGCTTTCTTGGATTGTATGCATATGAAACCAAAGAGTTTTTCCGTGCACGCATTCCGGGTTTGCTCGCCATGGGCGAAGTAAGCAATGATATCCGTTCCAAGCTCAATATCTTTCCGGATTCGCTGCTGGAACATGTATACGAGACCGTTGAAAACCAGCTTCGTGAATTCAACCTTATTCTGGTAAACAGAATACTGCCTGCATTGCAGGAACAGGGAATCCACTGGTATTACCGCGAGGCATTTGCAGATGAACACCGGCCTTTTCTCCGCAGGTTTTTTGTAAATAAACTGTTCAGGTATCTTCAGCCCGTTTTTCTGGACGGGAGGCGAAATTCGAAGTTGCAGTTGTTTGATTCCCGGCAATTGTACCTGATTGTCAGAATGCAGCCCGGCGGTGATTCGGAGGAAGACTGGTATGCAGCAGTGAACGTGCCTTCTGAACCGTTCGGACGCTTTATTGAACTGCCCGAGCTGGACGGAAAACGGCATATTGCTTTTCTGGAAGATATTATCCGGGAAAATCTGCCGTTGCTGTTTCCGGGATACGAGATTCTGGAAAGTTATGCTTTGCGTGTGGAAAGAGATACCGAACTGACGATTGAAGATGAATATCCGGCACCGATTGCGCAGCGCATTCTGAAACAGCTTGAAAAACGCAACTTTGTACTGCCTTCCCATTATTATTACGAATCGGGCATGCCGCTTTACATGCGTGAATATCTGATGCGGAAGGCTGCCGTTCCGATGAACGAGTTTCATGAGCGCGGACATTATATTTACATGCAGGAACTTGTTTCTTTTCCTGCAATTTCGAAGCGCCTTGATTATCCTTATCAAAAACCGATCCGTAATCCTGAACTGGACGAAACGGGATCTGTTTTTGAATCGCTCCAGAAATCGGATCATCTGCTGCATTTGCCGTATCATTCCTATGAGCCGGTTATCCGGTTTTTTAATGAGGCAGCCATTGATCCTCATGTTAAGGAAATTCATGTTTCGCTATACAAAATCAGCTCCAATTCCTTTATCCTGAACTCACTGATCAGCGCATCCAGAAACGGCAAGCGCGTCACCACTTACATTGAGCTCAACAGCAAACTGGATATTCAGGAAAACATGCACTGGTCAAAAAAGATGCGTGATGCCGGTATCAAGATCATTATCAGCATTCCGGGATTGAAAGTCCATGCGAAAATGGCGCTGGTCAAAAGGAAAGTACAGAAAGGCTGGGAGCGTTATGCATTGCTTGGAACCGGCGGCTTTTACAGAATGACAAGCCGCGAAATTGTGGATCATACGCTGCTGACAAGCAACCGTGAACTGACCAATGAACTGGAACTGCTTTTCGGATATCTGTCCACGCAGGACGAGCCTAAAAAGTACAAATATTTGCCCTTCAATTATTTATTTGTAACCCAGTTTACATTACAGCAAAGAATCATTAACCTCATTGATCGTGAAATTGCAAGCTGCAATGCCGGGCTTAAATCCTTTATAACCATTAAAATCAATCAGCTTCAGGATCATACGCTGATTGATAAATTATATCAGGCCGGAAAGGCGGGTGTTCCCGTTCAGATCATTGTAAGCGAAAGCTGCAGCCTGATTTCCGGACTTCCTTCCATCAGCGATAATATCATCGTAAGCCGGCATGTGGACCGTTATATCGAGAATACAAGGATTTTTCATTTTGCCAATCGCGGCAACGATGAAATATACCTTTCTTCCTGCGACTGGACCCACCGCAACCTGCACCGCCGCATCGACATCTGTTTTCCCGTTCTGGATGAAAGCCTGAAAAGCCAGATGCGCACTGTTTTGAGGAACTACGTCAACGACAATCAGAAGTCCGTACGGCTTGACCTTTATCAGAACAACCTCAAATTGCCCGATGATGCACGTGTGAAAGTGCGTGCCCAGGATGCAAATTACCGCCTTGTAGAAAAGCTGGAAAAAAGCGGCCCGGTAAAAAAAACAGAATAATTGTTCCATTTTTCATCGTACATTTTCAGTGAAATTAAATTTTTTACTGTTAGATTTATTACGTGCGTCTTATTGGCAGGCGGCGTTATGAAAATAATGCTTTGACGTCGGTTACTGAAAATGTCCTTGAGCAATAAGGAGTATATGTTTATATTTGAATGCATTTCATTCTTACTCAATCATAAAGAAACGTTATAGCATGGGAATAGTGGAACGAAGAGAGCGGGTTAAAATTCAGGTACGCTCTGACATCGTTAAGACAGCCAAGGTGATCGCCCGTGAAGATGGATGGACTGCGGTTTCAATCCGGAAAATAGCCGAAGTGATAGAATACAGCCCGCCAATTTTGTATGAATACTTTGACAGTAAAGACAAGCTTCTGGAAGAAATACGAATGGAGGGGTTTAATTTTCTTCAATCCGAGTTTGTAAAAATAAAAACCCATTTCAGCAATCCGCAGAAGCAGCTCGTTGAAGTAGCGCAGCGCATATGGAATTTTGCAGTTGAAAACCCTGAAGTTTTTCAGGTGATGTTCAATCTGGAAGGTGCTTACTGCGATTCCAAAAATGTATATTCCGAAGCCATGAGCATCAAAGGAAATCCGGTCTGGGAAATGATCGCCAGCCTGCGGCCAAAATCGGGTGAGCACGTTACCAAAACCTATTATGAATGGTGGTGCCTCACCTATGGTTTTATCAGTATTACCATGACAACCCAGCCGAGGTACGCATTTCCACAAGCCGAGCCGGTTTACATGGAAGGCATCCGCAGGTTTATCCGAAGCATTATGTAGCGGCCGGAACCGGTTGCTGGCGTATCTCTATTTTACTCTGGTGATAAACCTGGGAATGTGGAGGTACGCTTCTTACAAGCCAGGCATTGCCGCCAATCACCGAATCGTGACCAATAACCGTATCGCCGCCCAGAATGGTCGCATTGGCATAAACCACCACATTATCTTCAATAGTCGGATGGCGTTTGCTGGAAGCGAGCGATTTGGATACGTGTGTGGCACCGAGCGTTACGCCCTGATATAATTTTACATTATTGCCGATATGCGTTGTCTCTCCGATTACAACGCCGGTTCCGTGATCGATGAAAAAGGAATGTCCGATCGTTGCATTCGGGTGAATGTCAATACCTGTCTGGCTATGTGCGAATTCTGTCAGCATTCTGGGCAGCAGCGGGATACCACAAACGGCAAACAAATGTGCAAAACGGTAGGTGGCAATCGCCATGAAACCCGGATAAACCGAAATCACTTCTTCAATGCTTACAGACGCCGGATCGTTGTCCGTAATGGAACGCGCATCCAGCAAAAGCAATTCATAAATATCCGGAATCTGCGAAAAAATGGCATCCAGAATTTCTTCACTGCTTTGTTCCAGCTGAGGCTGCAGAGGCTGCAGCATACAGGCCAGACTATTGCGTAAGTCTGCATATTTCATAGCCAGATCCTTGTTCGGGCAGCTCGGGCAATCCTGACTGATCGGAAATAAAAAGTTGATCAGATCCTGAATGAATTTTCCTGCATCTTGCCGGGAAGGTAATTTGTAAATGTAAGTTTCATTCTGCCTGCTCAGGCGCTGAAGAAATTCTTGGTGGTTGGCTGTCATTAACAATAAAAGTTAGACCTACGCAGTCGCAATGCTATCTGGCACTGATTTTTTATACTAAACAAATAATTAGCCGGAAAAATTTAAAAATTGCTGCTTCTTTGGAAAAAGGACAGCCAGCGTTTACTTTTTACAGGATAAAACCGTATATTCAAATATCCTGTGAAGTTATAAAATACAGTAACATTTTGTAAGTTATATGCTAAGTTTTAAATCATTTCGGTCTGTCCTGGTCATCTTGCTCTTATCAGCGTCACTTACGTCCTGTTTTTCAAGATATACGATTACGGCCAAACAAGTGAGAAAACATTATGCATTGAAAAAAGTAAAGCCAAAGGAACAACTGATTCAGAATGATACGCTTTCACTTTGCATTGCCAGTGTAGGCGCCGATACGCTGCCTATGCTGCTGCTCATTCACGGCGCACCGGGTTCCTTATGGGGTTATATGAATCTGATGGACGACGAAGATCTTCAGAAACATTTTCACATCGTTTCCGTCGACAGAGTAGGATATGGAAAATCCAGATTGAAAAAACGCCGTCACGTAACTTCCATTGCTACACAGGCAAATGCCCTGCTGCCCGTATTTGACCTTAATAAAAGCAAGGAAAAGGTAACGGTGCTCGGCAGGTCATACGGAGCTCCGATTGCCGCCAAGCTGGTGTCCATGGTACAGGACAAAGTGAAAGAGCTCATTATGGTTTCTCCCGTCATTGACCCGGAAAAGGAACGTTTTTACTGGTTTTCAAAATGGGGCAAAAATGCATTTATCCAGCTTTTTCTGCCCGGAGAATTCAATACGGCTACTGCGGAAAAATACAGCCATTCCGACGAACTGAAAAAACTCATTCCCATCTGGCAGAGCCTTCACGTCCCCACAACGGTAATTCAGGGCGGAAATGACTGGATTGCCGATCCGACGAATATTGACTTTGCCAAAAAGCACATTCAAAGCAAACGTGCACAATACATTTTCCTCTACAACGCCGGCCATATGATCACTTACACGCACTTATCGATGATCAAGGAAATGCTTCTCAAAAGCCTGATGTTTCAGGACAAGGTTACATCCATCGATATGGCCAGCGGAGCAGGCGAACTCGGAAATTAAATGGAGTATTTCTGGCTAAAATTAAAAAATCAGCACACATAGCCATCAGCTAAAAGCTAACAGCTAAAAACAACAGCCTCTGAAAACAAGAAAACGGCCAATCTCAGGATCAGCCGTTTTTCTTCATTATAATTAACCTATGATAAAAGCTGTCTCAGAATGTATCCGAGCAGTCTTTATACCAAAGACGTTATTTTGATGTAGTTACCATGAATCAGTCCGAAATAATTCGGATTAATGAACAATTTTCTTGGTCACTGATTCCGTATTGTTATCGGCACGGATTAAATAAAGTCCTCTTGCCAGATTGCTAAGGTCAAATTCTCCTTCAAATTGAACAACAGGAACTTTGGAATCAATCTGACGAAGTGTACGGCCGTTCAGGTCCACAAGCTGCAATTTGACGACAAAACGCGTTTTGTTGTAAACTCTGGCAGTAATGAACTTGTCGGCAGGAATCGGATAAGCTTCAATGGCCATGGATATTTCCTGAGTATCCGGATTTGGAACGGATGTAATCGGGCCGCCGTTTGTACCGGCTGCTTCGTAAGGCGGAATGTCTACAACAGGGCCGGGCTTGTCCGAAACTTCAATAATTCCTTCCCGATAGGATTGTGAGATAATAACGCCATTTCGCCATTCGTCCGCAATTACGGCGAAAATATAGGTTCCGACATTTTCCGGCGCATGCCACACCAGTTTGTTCTCAGCAGGAATTACCTTGAAAGCACCGCTTGCACTGACTTCATTCGGGTACATGTACGTTTTGTCTTCCATCCGCACGCCGCAGGTTCCCGGCGATGCTTTGCTGAGTTTCGGAAGACGGATCGTTACGCTGTCCGCATCTTTTACCGAAGGTTTCAGGTCAAGGGAAAATACTTGCCGTACACCGGCTTCAAATACCAGATAAGGAAACACAGGCGTGGAATTGCCAACCTGCGTATCGATCACGGTCCATAGAAACATGGAGGTGTTTTGTGCATTGTATAAATTGAGCAGATTTCCCGTTCTGTTATCCACAGAAGCGGAAATCTGGAACATGCCGGCAGCCCGGTAAGTATACTGGCCGTCGTATTCAGCCACCACTACTTTGTTGTTCCCGGGAATCAGCGTAATGGAAGTTCGTGAAAAATCTTTGGTATTGCCATCGCCAAAACAAACAGTTACTGCATTTTGCGCTTCTGAGGCTTGTTCTCCGTTTTTGATATTGAGATAAAGACGAACCTTGATGTTGTAAGTCTGGCCGCTTACTTGCGAAGCCATGATTTCGCCTCCCTGTAAATGCGTTGCATAGGCGGCAGGGCCGAGCAGCAGCAGAAATATGAATATTTTGTAAACTGATTTCATATGGTTAAAAAGGAATCGGTAAGTGACATTGCTAAGATCAGAACGTCGGAGTAACATCATTTTGTATTCGCAGGGCCATAAACAAATGTACAAATCCTGTACCAAATCAATCCTTGTAAATCAGTATTTCGCTTTTACCGTCATTCTTGATAAAACCGCGGTACATGCCTTCGCTGTTGAACGGCATGGCAACATTTCCGTTCCGGTCCAAAGCAATAATACCGCCTTCACCGCCGCGTTCCACAAGCTTTTTCATCACCACTTCGTTGGCTGCATCTTTCAGCGACATTCCTTTGTATTCCATCAGGGCAGAAATATCGTAAGCCACAACGGAACGGATAAAAAACTCGCCGTGGCCGGTCGCGGAAACGGCGCATGTTGCATTGTTGGCATACGTTCCGGCACCGATAATCGGCGCATCGCCGATGCGTCCGTACCTTTTATTGGTCATGCCGCCGGTGGAAGTTCCTGCCGCAAGGTTTCCAAATTTGTCCAGTGCGACGCAGCCGACCGTACCGAATTTTTTTCCTTCCGTAAAGATTAATTCATTTTCCTCCAATGCGCCTGTTTTAGGGCCTTTTTTTACTTCTTTTTCTTCCTTTGCATTATGGTCGAGTTCCGTTTTTTCCTCTTCTTTAGCGCGCTGCAATGCCTTGAAGCGGGATTCGGTATAGAAATACGACGGGTCCACAATTTCAAGACCCTGTTCTTTGGCGAATGTTTCGGCTCCTTTGCCGGCCATCATCACATGCGGTGACTTTTCCATGACCGCTATGGCCGTACTGATCGGGTTCTTGATGGTTGTTACTCCGGCAATGGCACCGGCTTTCAGCGTTTTGCCTTCCATAATGGACGCATCCAGCTCATTTTTTCCTTCATTGGTAAAAACGGCACCTTTTCCTGCATTGAAAAGCGGCGAATCTTCCATCACTTTTATTGTCGCTTCCACGGCCTGAACGCTTGTTCCGCCTTTTTTCAGCACTTGATAGCCGGTCTGCAATGCCGTATTCAGCACTTCCTTGTATGCTTTTTCCTTTTCCGGCGTCATATTGGCACGTGTAATGGTTCCGGCGCCGCCATGAATGACCAGTGTGATTTTATCTGAATAGTCTTGTGCTGAAACCGGCATATAAATTAAAACGGCGAGAAAAATAGAGTAGAGCGTTTTCATAAATCAAGGATTAAATGGAGTGATAACCAAATCTAGCAAGGAAACTTTGAAATTCCTTTATCCTTGCCTGTGGATTGAATCAGGCATATATATGCATTCCCGATTGACCGAAATGACAGTAGAGCCATTTGAAACTGACCTTTTATGAATAATATCAAGTTCTATTTTTCAATAACCTGAATTTTTAATGAAAAAAATACTGCTATTAATTGGTGCTGTGTTCCTGTTTTTCAATGAAGGCACACTTGCGCAAAAGCCTGCTGAATGGAAATACGTTGAAGGCAAGATCACAACACCATGGGCTGAAAAAGTCTCTCCGCAAAATCCGCACCCCGAATATCCCAGACCGCAAATGGTCCGCAAAAACTGGATGAATATCAATGGCTTGTGGAATTACTCCATTTTGCCGAAAAGTGAAGCGGATGCAAAGCCCGCAACTTTTGACGGTAAAATTCTGGTGCCGTTCGCCGTTGAGTCTGCTTTGTCCGGTGTTGGAAAAACAGTCGGTAAAGACAGTATTTTATGGTATCAGCGTACAGTTGATTTTAATCCGAAACTGAAAAATGAGCGCGTATTGCTTCACTTCGGGGCCGTGGACTGGAAATGTGATGTGTTTGTAAACGGCAGGCCGGCAGGTTCTCATCAGGGTGGCTACGATCCGTTTTCGATTGATATTACCGCCTTGCTGACAAAGAAAAAACAGCAGGAAATCAGTGTGCGTGTGTGGGACCCGAGCAGCGACGGCCCGCAGCCGCGCGGCAAGCAGATCAAGAATCCGCATGGAATCTGGTATACGCCTGTAACGGGAATCTGGCAGACAGTATGGCTGGAAACAGTTCCGGCGAGTTACATTGCAGGCATCAAGCCAACGCCCGACATTGACAAGCAGACGCTGACAGTTAAAACAGACATTGCCAATGCCGCGTCCGGTGATAAGATCAAAATACTTGCATCGGATGGTTCGGCAACCGTTGCCGAACAGGAATTTGAAACCGGCTCCAATGCCGTTCTGAATATTGCAAATCCGAAGTTGTGGTCGCCGGAAAGCCCGTTCTTGTACGATCTCACGATAAGCGTTACCAGAAACGGAAAGGTAATTGATGAAGTAAAAAGTTATTTTGCCATGCGCAAAATTTCCATGCAGCCGGATGCAGAAGGCGTGCAGCGTATGATGCTGAACAATAAATTCCTGTTTCAGTACGGCCCGCTGGATCAGGGCTGGTGGCCGGACGGACTCTATACTGCCCCGACGGATGAAGCTCTGAAATTTGATATTATCAAAACCAAGGAAATGGGCTTCAACATGATCCGCAAGCACGTGAAAGTGGAGCCGGCAAGATGGTACCGTTACTGCGACGAACTCGGCATGCTGGTGTGGCAGGATATGCCCAGCGGCGACCTTGGCAACAACTGGGAACCGCATCCCGGAATAACCGGAAATGAAACGGAACAGCAGCGTACGCCTGAATCAGAGCAGATTTATAGAACGGAATGGAAAGCGATCATGGACGCCAATTATCATTTTCCTTCCATCGTGGTATGGGTTCCGTTCAATGAAGCCTGGGGCCAGTTCAAAACTGAAGAAATTACGGACTGGACGATGCAATACGATCCGAGCAGACTGGTGAACAGTGCGAGCGGCGGCAATTTCTTTCCCGTAGGACACATTATTGACCTTCATAATTATCCGGCGCCGGCTATGCCAAAACCTGATCTTTTCGGTGCAAAACAGGTTATTGTGCTGGGTGAATTCGGCGGTCTGGGCTTGCCTGTAGATCAGCATACGTGGCAGCAGAAAGATAACTGGGGCTATCAGAGCTTTAAAAACCCGGAAGAGCTATACAATAAATACGAATCATTCATCGGCCGCTTTGAGCCATTGATCCGGAAAGGGTTGTCCGCCGCCGTTTACACGCAGACTACGGATGTGGAAGTGGAAATAAACGGCCTGATGACGTATGACAGAAAGGTTATCAAGTTTCCAGAGGCCAAACTCAAACAGATCCATACAAAACTGTACGATCCGTCTTTTGTTAAACTGAAACCCTGATTTGTAAAAAACAGCCGGATTCTTGAAGTCCGGCTGTTTTTTTGATTTATTCTCTTAAAATGCTATTGCTTCATCTGCGCCTCCACAACGGCAATGGCAACCATATTGACAATTTCCCTTACCGAGCTGCCGATCTGAAGAACGTGAACGGGTTTTTTCATTCCTAAGAGAATGGGCCCGATGGTTTCCAGTTCCGCAGCTTCTTTCAGCAAGTTATAGGCAATGTTGCTGGCAGAAAGATTCGGGAAAATAAGGGTGTTCGCACCGCCATCCACCAGATCGCTGAAAGGATAGTTCTGTTTCAGGAGCTCCGTATTGAAAGCAAGATGCGCCTGCATTTCACCGTCTACAATCATGGACGGATTTCTCTTTTTAAGGATCGCGGCCGCGTCTCTCATTTTTTCTGCATCCTCACCGCCGGCACTTCCGTAATTGGCATAAGTAACCAGCGCAACGCGCGGCTGAATATTGAATCTTTCTACGGCTTTTGTCGTCAGTTCCGTAATTTCCACAATTTCATCCACGGTCGGATTGAGGTTCACTGTGGTATCCGAAAAGAAAATCGGGCCTTTGGGCGTCAGCAGGATATACATACCGGCAACCTTGTTTACGCCTTCATCCTTGCCGATGACATGCAGCGCAGGCCGGATCGTATCCGGATACGTACGGGTAAGTCCGGAAATGAATGCATCCGCTTCGCCGTTTTCCACCATCATGGAGCCGAAATAGCTTTTGAAATAAATGGTTCTGCGGGCCTCAATGGGCGTTAGGCCTTTTCTTTTTCTTTTTTCGTAAAGTGCAGATGCATAAACGTCAATGATATGATCGTTTATTTCGGCTCTCGGGTCAATGATGGAAACGTCGCCAAGATCCAGCTTGCTTTCTTTGATCAGGTTCAGAATGGTTTCATTGTTTCCTAGCAAAATCGGGATTGCAATGCCTTCGTCCCGAACCTGCTGTGCAGCGCGGAGCACCTGAATATTTTCTGCATCCGCAAAAACAACTCTTTTGGGCGCCAGTTTGGCTTTACTTAAAATAACTCTTGAAATCTGCTCGTTCCGGCCCAGCCTGCTGGAAAGTTCCTGCTCGTAGGCGTCCCAGTCCGTAATTACTTTTCTGGCTACGCCGGTCGCTATGGCGGCTTTGGCTACGGCAGGCGCCACAGTCGTCAGCAATCTCGGGTCAACAGGTTTCGGGATAATGTAGTTTTTGCCGTAAACAATATTTGTTTCGTTGTACGCAAGGTTTACAATATCCGGAACCGGCTTTCTGGCAAGTTCGGCCAGCGCATGTACGGCGGCCAGCTTCATTTCTTCATTGATTTCAGTCGCCCGTACGTCCAGTGCACCTCTGAAAATGTAAGGAAATCCAAGTACATTGTTGACCTGATTCGGATAATCCGAACGGCCTGTTGCCATAATCACGTCTTCGCGTGCTTCCACGGCATCCGGATACGGAATTTCAGGGTTCGGGTTCGCCATGGCCAGTACAATCGGATCTTTGGCCATGGATTTTACCATGTCTTTGGAAACAATATCAGCCGTAGAAAGCCCCAGGAACAGATCCGCGCCTTTCATGGCATCTTCCAGCGATTCGTAAACATGGTCTGTGGCAAACTGCTTTTTCATTTCGCCAAGATCCGTCCTGCCGTTGTGAATATGTCCTTTTGTGTCGAACATGGCAATGTTGGCGGGACTTGCGCCCAGTGCGAGATACAGTTTGGTACAGGAAACCGCGGAAGCGCCGGCGCCGGAAACCACAATGCGAATTTCGGCAATGTCTTTTTTTACAAGATCAAGCGCGTTCAGCATGGCGGCGGCGCTGATGATGGCCGTTCCGTGCTGGTCATCGTGCATGACCGGGATATTCAGTTCTTTCTTTAAACGAGCTTCAATTTCAAAACATTCCGGCGCTTTGATATCTTCCAGGTTAACCCCGCCAAAGGTCGGTTCAAGGATTTTAACCGTTCTTACAAATTCATCAACATCCTTGGTATTCAGTTCAATATCAAAAACATCAATGTCCGAATAAATCTTAAACAGAAGTCCTTTGCCTTCCATGACGGGTTTGGAGGCTTCCGGCCCGATATCGCCCAGCCCGAGCACGGCGGTGCCGTTGCTGATAACTGCAACCAGATTGCCTTTAGCCGTATAAAGATAGGCGTCTTCAACGTTGGCGGCGATTTCCAGACAGGGTTCTGCAACGCCGGGAGAATAGGCCAGCGTAAGATCACGCTGCGTGCTTGTTTCTTTGGTAGGAATCACCTGAATTTTACCAGGCCTGCCTTTGGAATGGTAATGTAAGGCGTCTTCTTTTCTGATTTTTTTATTCATACCTGTAGTCAATTATTTCATGCTAAGGTACAAACATTCAATACAAGGCAATGAATTTGGCCATGTATATTAAATGCAGCCGGAAATGCAGGCTTTTACTGTCTCCTGAACAGCTTCTTGGAAGCGGAAATAGTATCGTCATTGAATGACGGGCTTTTGGCCAGGTTTCTTTTCCTTTTTCGGGTGACTCTCCTTTTCAGAATGGTGGCAATAATCATATAAGATGCGAACATGCCGATGTACACATAAAGCGAGGCCGTATTGGTAATATCGCCGTGAAATGCAAAAAACAGGGTCGTGTTCACAATGGTAGCCATCCAGAGCGTAAAAGAAGCCCAGAAATGGTTCAGTCCGCTGTCGATCAGAATATGATGCATGTGGTTTCTGTCGGCAATGAACGGCGAGCCGCCTTTGAAAATACGGACAATGAAAACGCGGAGTGTATCAAAAATGGGAACAATAAGCAGAACCATGACAATAATCGGCGCATTGAAATAAGCGTTCGGATCGTGCTGATAACCTACATTCAGGGACAGAAACTCGACGGAGAATATGGAAAGCAGGTATCCGACGATCAGCGAGCCGGTATCGCCCATAAAGATTTTGCTGGTTTTGGAAAAATTGAAACGCAGAAAACCAAGCAGCGATCCCGACATGGCAAAAGCCAGGCAGCCAAAGGAAAAATGATCGTTCAGTATAAACCAGATTCCGAAACCAAGCCCTGCAATCAGGCTTATTCCGCCCGCCAGTCCGTCGATGCCGTCAATCAGATTGATTGAATTGATGATGGCAATAAAAATAAAAACCGTCAGCGGAATGCTGATAAAATCGGAAACATCGTGAATGCCGAATATCCCGTAAAAATTATCAACCTTGAAATTTCCCATTGCCACCAGAATCAGCGATGCGAATATCTGGATAATCAGCTTTTTGGTCGGATCAACGGCCAGAATATCATCTTTGATGCCCAGGAAAAACAGGATAATCACCCCCGTCATGGCCAGGCTGATCAGATTGGAATCCAGAATATTCTCTGAATGCGGCCATAGAAAGTAGGCAATAAGCGTTGCAGCAAAAATCGCGATTCCGCCCAGTGTCGGCGTTTCTGTTTCATGCGAACTTCTGAATCCCGGTTTGGCGGTCAGGTGCAGCAGATTGGACAGATTGATAATGATCGGAATGGAAATAATGGAAAGAAAACAGGCAATCAGAAAAGAAAGAAGGCATTGATAAACGTCGTGATGGATAATGTTGCCGAAATTTCCTTCGCTTAATATCTGAAGAGGTAGTTCTAATTTCATAGTGTCTGCAATAAGCGTAATATACGTTTTATGGTTGTTGAATCTGGCCGGGATTCAATTGCCGAAATTTACTGGAATAATCGGAACAAGTTGTATTTATTCCGGATTAAATAAACTGAACCAACTTTCTTAAAGGTTTTAGCCACAACGTGTAAAATCTCGGGCGCAAATTATTAATTTTCCAAGCTTTCAGATCATTGCGGTTGGCAGCCAGCCTGTTTTTCAGCGTACTGTTGCTTACACCGCCGATCCGCATTTTGACCAGCACTTTCGGTACATAAGTAATGCTGATTTTATGCTTATGTACTAACCTGAGCATCAATTCATAATCGGCCGCACTTCCGAGATCGAGCCGAAATTTACCAAATTTTCCGTACACTTCTCTGCGTACAAAAAAAGTCGGGTGCGGGGGCATCCATCCGTTCAGAAATGCGCCGGAACTGTACTTTCCGGAGTTCCATTGCCTCTTGACAATGCTTTCATCAGACGCGTCAACATACTGTAGGTCACCATAACACGCCTGAAAGTTTCCTGCTGCCATCTGATTCACAACATCTTTTATAACAGAAGAATAAGCATAAAAATCATCCGCATTCAGGATTCCGATTACATCACCCGATGCTATTTGTATGCCTTTGTTCATGGCATCGTAAATTCCGTTGTCGGGTTCGCTGACAAACCGGGCAACGGCACGCCCGTAGGACCGGACTATTTCCTGCGTCCCGTCCGTCGAGCTGCCGTCCATGATAATGTATTCAACTGAAGGAAAATCCTGCGCAAGAACGGATTCAATGCACTGCCGGATGGTTTGTGCACCGTTATAAACAACCGTGATAATACTTACTTTCAATGCGTTAAATTTCTTGTTTTTAAGTATTTAGCAGGATTTCCCTGATATATTCCGTATGGTTCCAGATCGTTGGAAGCAACCGAGTTCACGGTGAGCACCGCATGCGATCCTGCTTTTACACCCGGGCAAACCGTGGCTTTTGCCCCGATCCACGCACCGCTTTCCAGCGTAATCGGCCTGATGATCAGGTCAAAAGTACTTTTTGTATAATCGTGGTTTCCGGTCAGCAGCATACTTCCCTGCGAAAGGCAGACGTTTGCTTCCATAGTCACCATTGTGAGGTTGTCAATCCACACATTTTCGCCTATCCAGCAGTCGTTTCCAATGCTTAAAAACCACGGATATTTGATGTTCACTTTCGGCTTAATCACAACACCGGTCCCGATTTTTGCGCCGAATAATTTTAGGATAAAGACTTTGACAAGCATCGGCCACGGCAGATACGTATTCATAAACAACCGGTTAGCCATATACCATGCCAATTGCTTCAGAAAGCTTCCGGGCCGGTACCAGCTGTTGTTATACGCGGACAGACTGGTTTGGGTTCTTGAGGTCTTTTCCATACTCTGTCCTGAAATGTGAAATAATTTGCTGCTTGTCTTTTCCCGCCTTGTAATACACCTCGTAAATTTTGGCATCGACCAGAAACCGGTACCAGAATCCCTGAAGAAAATGCCAGATCAGCCCTTTGATGCCATCCAGAAAACCGGCTTTGAAAATGTAGCGGTAAATAAAATAAATGAATGGCCTTGTAAATAATGGCAGCCCGGCGTACCTGATTTTCAGAAAACGCGTACGTTGTTCCTGACTTCCCCAAAAGCCGGGCGTAACCGTTTCCTTGTTGTCAAAATTATATTTAATATTAAGCAGATCAATGACTTCACGGATCGCATAATGGTTATGTTTTTGCGTCCACCAAGTCAGATTGTTCAGGTTGTGATCTACAATGTCGTTCTGAAGCTGTGCTGTACTGCCGCTGCTTAGCTTGATGTGTTCATCCATCCAGAGTTCTTCGCATGTTCCGTGCCCGTTTCTCCAGATCCTGAGCAGCCAAATCGGGTAATAGCCGCCGCGCCGGATCCATTTATCCATAAACATCACGCGCCTTTTTACGTACAAACCCGATACGTCTTCCGGAATGCTGTTAATCGTATTGTTCAGTTCATCGGCAAGCTCGGCGGAAATATACTCATCCGCGTCCATGCGCATCAGCCAGCGGGTTTTGAACGGGTTGTTCTGAATGCCGAAATTAAACTGAAAAGAGTAGGAGACCCAGGGGTTCTGGATTACAGTAGCACCCAGACTGCGTGCAAGGACAACGGTTTCATCTGTAGAAAAGGAATCGACAATAAAAATTTTATCCGTAACGGCAAGCAGGCTTCTAATGCAGCGCTCGATATGTTTTGATTCGTTGTGTGTTAAAATGATGACGGATAAATCGATCATACCCAATGTAAAACAGGACAAAATTGCCGATTGCTGGTGCTTGAACCTTTCAAAGGTAAGTACTTTTTTGAACTTTATTGTATTCTTCCAATAACTGATTGGCTACAACTTGTATGTCAAAGTTTTCAGATACCATCTGATATGCATGCTTTGCAAGATCCTGAGCGTATGCATGATCTTGCAATATTTTAAGAAGTCCTTCTGCAACACCTTTGCTGCTGAGCGGCGTCAGATGGGCAGCATCGTAGCGGCGGATGTAGTCGCCAAACCCGACCCGGTCAGAAACCAGCGCAGGCACTTTTGAGGCCATGGCTTCCAGCACTGCAATGGAAAATCCTTCTGAATAAGACGGCAGAACAAAAAGGTCGGCATCGGAAAGTGCTTCTTTTTTGTCCGTGTCCGTAAGCATTCCCACCAGCCTGACGCGTTCATTCAGGTTATTTTTCCGTATAAAATCTTCAGTTTCCTGCTTGTAACCGTCATCCGGTCCGGCCAGTACCAGAATGGCTTCAGGCAGCTTGTTCTGGATTTCCAGAAATGCAGGCAAAAGCAGATCAAGCCCTTTTTTAATATTCAGCCTTCCCATGAACAGGATCATCTGCTGATCTTTCCGGATCTGGTGCCTGGAACGGAAAAGACCTTTTGGCGGAAGCTGGCTGTATTCCGAAAGTTTCATGCCGTTGGGTACGATCACCATATTGGCCGGCCGGTAGCCAAGATAGCGGATCACATCTTCTTCCTCATCGGTATTGTTGATCTGGATCAGATCTGCTTTTCCCAACAGTTTTTTCTGATAAAGCGCAGTAACAAGCTGTTTTTTCCATTTGCTGTGCGCCACCGCCCATTTGTCCAGCAGCCCGTGAATCGTAATCACCTTCACCGCTTTATTCGGAATCAGAAACGGGGCCAGACTTCCGAAATGCCAGATGCCGTGCATGTGAATGACATCATACTCGCTGATATGCGCTTTCAGGTATTTATACATGTCCAGAGAAAACTCACGGTAAAAATTGCTGACAGGCGTAGTCCGTGCGCAGGCAATAAGCCGGGCACCTTCCGGAACCGGGTACATTTTTTCACCCGGTGTCATCGGGCTCAGGATATCCACCGAATGTCCCTGCCGGATGACTTCACTGGTATGATCGTAAATAATCCGGGCGGGGCCTCCGATTGCCCATGTATAGGCACATATATTTAAAATCCGCATGTTTGAATTCAGTATCTGTAAGTTTTTAGCTTCTCCGGCTCAGGATTTTGTAACAGTCAGCCATTCGGGAAGCAACGCGCTTTGACGAAAAAGGCACGATCATTTTTACGGATTCTTTTCCCATGGGTACGATCCGGTCCGGATTCTGCATAAAAAAACGCATGTTTTCTTCCAGCGCTGACTGATTCTCGGGATCAAAAGTAAAACCATTTTTTCCGGGTTCCACCAGATCGGCTGCACATCCGCATTTATCCGAAACCAGAACGGGCATGCCGCAGGTCATGGCTTCATTCACAACCAAACCCCACGGCTCCGATTTGCTCGGCAGTACCAGTACATCGCTTTTGGCAAGCCATTCAGGCACTTTATACCACGGAAATCCGCCTGCAAAAGTCACTTTGCCGCTCAGGTTCAGACTTTTGGTTAAATTTTCCAGTAAATCCCTCTCCGGTCCGTCACCGACCAGCAGCAACTGCCATGAACCCGAATTTATAGGTTGAACATTGTAAAATGCCCGGATGAGTAATGAAAGGTTTTTTTCAGGAGCCAGCCGGCCGGTAAAAATGAATTTTCGGATTAAATTTTCATTGCCGACCTGCTTTTTTGCCAGGTCGTACCGCGTTCTTACGGTATCTTCATCAATCACCGCTGCGTTGCGTACCATAATAGCTGCCGGATTTACGCCCAGACTTTCCAGATATTGCGCCGAAGTTCTGCCAAAACAAAAGAATGCATTTGCCCGGTTTACAATAAAACTTTTCAACCGTTCTTTCAGCGCGGAGCGGTTGTGATCGGCGGACGAAGATTCAGAAGACAACACCACTTTTACACCGCGTATTCTGGCATAAAACATCAAAAGCACCTGCGCCCAGTCAAAGTAACCGGTAATATTCAGGACGGTCGGTTTGTATGCGTGGAAAGCTTTGAAAAGCGATTTCAGCCTTTCCGGAAAATGAACGGAATCAAGGCTGCGGTTAAAAAGTACTTGATACGGGTAATCGTAAACAATGCTTTCGTCACTTTGCATCGCGCTGCGGCTTGCTTCGTACAAGGCGATCTGCACAACCAGAAAATCGCTTTCCGGATATTTTTTCTTCAATGAACTGTATATCTCACTGAACAGCCTTGATTTGTAATGCGCCCATAACTGGTTATGAATGATCAGAATGCGCATTATTTTTTAAATTTAAGGTATTCCTGAAACAACGGATACAGGTTATTGGCCATAAAAACCTGTCCCTGACTGTTATAATGCACAACATCCATATTCCGGTACAGTTTGGTGGAGACACCCAACTGCAATTCATTGATCAAACGGATGTTCCTGCTTTTGGCAAAATCAATAATTTCCTCACCCTGATCATTGAAACAGCCGGATTCTATTTCTGAAATTTCGGGATGCAGATAAATAAACAGCGGAATGGATTGCTCACGCGCCAGTTCGTAAAGCTGTTCATAACCCGGATTGAAAACAAGTCCCGGCTTCCGAATTCCGGCATTGTTCAGTTCCGCCTGTTTTACGGATTCCGTTTTTGTAGAATCCGGCGGATTGTTCTGCTGGCTCTGGTCTGTTTTTGGCGAAGAGAACAGCGTGTCGTAAAAATAAAAAAACATCCAGCCATAACGGTCCCACAATTCATACAATGCCACCTTATACTGCTTGTCGGGCATTCCGGGGTCAATGCCGACGGGGCTTTGATGTGACATGATATCATGCGCGTCATGGCTGCTCGTTACCAGACACATCAGTTTTGCTTTGAACGTTCCATACTTTTTAAGAAATGCCGCAATATTGTCCGGCCCCCAGGAACCCGCAGAAATATTCAGCACCCGGACCCTTGTTCTGAAATCGCGTAAAAACCATTTTTCCATCATGGTCGAAGCAATGCTGTCCTGATCCGTGAGACTTCCGCCGTTTACAACCGAATCACCGATCAGCAAAATAACCAGGCTGTCCGCAGGCAAAACTTCTTCATTTCGCATGGAAAAGCGATTGGTACGAAGTGCATAGCCAAAGCGTTTGACATCCTGATTCGGTGCGTAGATATATTCAAAATCCGGGTCAGAAATGTAAAGCGGTGAGTTGCAGAATCCGTATTTTACCCTTAATACAATTTCAGCGATTCCTGCAAGCAGAACAATAAGGATCAGGATTCTGTAAAAAAATTTAAGCATTATAAATCGGCGGTGTCATCTGCAAACGCGGTGCAAATTTAGGATTACTTTTGCCAAATACGATTTTTTGCAGAATATGGACCTCAAATAAGTGCTTGCGGCAGCATCAGCGTATTTACCGGCGGAGATAAGTGTTCTGCCGTGGGAAATGGCATTTTAGTTTTGGTCATGAGGTTGTCACTTATAGTCATGGAAGTTGTCATTTTTAGTCAGGAGGTTGTCACTTTTAGTCAGGAGGTTGTCATTTAAGTCATGAGGTTGTTGTTTTAAGTCATGAGGTTGTTGCTTTTGGTCAGGAGGTTGTCACTTGTAGTCATGAAGTTGTCATTTTTAGTCAGGAAGTTGTTATTTCGCAATTAAAGGCAGTAAAAGAACCCATTCATGATTCATTAAAAACACTCCTTTTACCAAAATAAAAATCCATTACAACCGATAACAACCTCATTACAATCCATTACAATCCATGACAACCTCATGACAATCCATGACAATCCATAACAACTCCATGACAACCTCATGACAACTAAGTAACCAAAATAAAAAACCTCCTTCCTTTCCCTTCCTCCTTCCTTCCTCCCCCCTTCAAACCATTTCAATCAGTTCAATGCGGTTTCCAAACGGGTCTCTGAATGAAAAACGGTTTCTGCCGGGGATCGGACTGTCGTTTCGGATAGCAATGCCGTGCTGTTCGAGTAAGTAACGTGCGCTTTCAAGGTTTTTTACCTCAAAAGCAGGATGCCTTTGCGATAGTTCGGTATTTTTCTCAGCCCGGATATGCAGCTGAATATCACCCATTTGAAACCATATGGCTCCGTTTGGCAGCGGATAGCCCAAGTCTGTAAGTTCTTCCAGCCCTAAAATATTTCCGTAAAATTCCCTTGCTGCATTTTCTGCGCCTTCCGGAATGCAGAGCATTATATGGTCCAGTCTTTTGAATTCAATTTTCATCTTTTTTGCATGCTGTTTCGGATCAAGCTAAATCCAGATTTTCAATAATTCGCCGTTTTTGCCGTATAACGGATCCAGTTCAGGCAGCGGAACACGTGCAATATTTTGCTGGGCTTTTGGCCTGTCGCCCGGCTCGCCTCTTAAAATATCATAGTCGCTGCCATTCGGATAAGCGCCTACAACGGCAAAATCCGCAGAAGCATCCAGTTTTTTGTGACCGACACCTGTGGGAATAATCAAGATATCGCCGGCATGGACCGTCATTTTTTTGCCCTTTTCACCGCCCATGTGCAGCAGCGCATTTCCGGCATAAACGGCCAGCACTTCGTGTGAAATGCTGTGATAATGATGATAGGAAAACACACCGTTACGCCATGAATTCGTCCATTTGTTGCTTTCAAATCTTTCCTCGATCCATGCGGCACCTTGCACGCCTCTTTCGGAAAATGCATTTCTATAAACGACAAGCGGGAATTTGCTGTTCGGGATTTTTCCGTCGTCGCTGAAAAGGAAAGTTTCCGGTTTTATATTTAAAATACTCATTTGCAATCGTGTTTTTACTTTTTCAAAGGCCCTTTGCTCGATTCCTTGCCGTCTTTCCAGACCGATTCGATTTTACGCGTGTTTTTGATATCTTTTTCCGGATTGTCGCTCAGAATGATCAGATCTGCCTTTTTGCCTTTCTGAATGCTGCCGTAGTCATTGTCAATTTTCAACGCTCCGGCTGCATTTAGCGTGGCCAGCATAACGGCTTGCAGGGGCGTAAGTCCGGCGCGGACCATCAGTTCCATCTCCAGATGCTCCGTAAATCCCTGCGTTCTTACCGGAAAGGCGCCCGAATCCGTTCCCAATGCCACGGTGATGCCGGCATCAAATATCTTTTTCAGGTTTTCGGATGCCGTTTGGAATGCCGCCATGTTCTTTTCATAATCCGGTGAGTTTCTGACTTTCTCGGCATAGCCCTTGTCGGTGATCATTTCAAAAACGCCGGGTTCGAGTGAGGCTTTAAAAAATTCATCGTTGATCCAGTCGGGATTGCCGGCATAGGCAAACTGATATTCGTCCAGTGACAGGGTCGGAATGTAGGTTACTTGGTGCTGTTTCATTTTTGCAAGAAGATCTTCATCCACCACTTTATCGCGAATGCTGTGTGCAATAATATCTATGCCGGCTTCGGTCAGCGCGCGCGCGTCTTCGGCGTAGAACAGATGCGCTGCAACGCGCAGGTTCCGTTTATGCGCTTCCCGGATAATGGCGGTGTAAATTTCGGGTTTCATTTTCTGCGCATTGCCGCCATGGTCATCCACCCAGATTTTCACGACAGTCGGTTTCAGCGGAACCAGTTTGTCCATCATGGCCGGTACTTCCTCCGGCGTTGCGGGCCTTTGCAAAAGGTTCATCCACGAGCCGGGCGACGGATCGGGCGTGTTGAAACCGTATCCTGCTGAAAACAAACGTGCGCCGGGCAACAGTCCGGCGACTGTGGAATCGCGCAGACCATTGAATATGAGCGGACGGTCCGTTCCCATTACCAATATGGAATTGACGCCATAATCCTGATACTTTCTCAGTTGTCTGAATATATTTTCCCGCGTGTAATTTTCGGCCGAGGAAGTTGTTCCTTTCAGTGTTCCGATATGCGCATGTGCAGAAATAAGTGCCGGAATGACGGTTTTGCCTTTCAGGCTGATTTCCTTTGCTCCATTGGCTTTAATCCCGTTTCCGATGGCTTCAATGCGTTCGCCTCTGATCAGAATGTCCACGTTTTCTCTGGCTGCTGTACCGGTTCCGTCAATAACAGTTGCATTTTTCAGCAGGAACAAACCGGGCTGCTGTGCATGGATATGCATGCTGCCTGTAAGAAAAACCAGAAGCCCTGCCAGCAATAAAGTTGGTTTCATAAGATTAAATGGGTTGTTATAAAGTGCATTACAATTGTTTTTGTGACTGATTGCACGCCTTTGGTATAAGATTTGTTGTAAATGGTTTACTTACAACTTAACCCGTCCGCAATCGTTAATATAAGCCATTCATGGTTTAAATCCTGAAAATATGGCAAAGTATTAAAAAAAGCCGGTGAAAAAGTGGAAGAAGCCATGCACGAGCAGAAAGAAGGAACGCTGAAAACAGGTTCGGGCAAAAAAGTAACTTCAAAAAAGCAAGCCATTGCCATCGGTTTGTCGGATGCACGGAAAGCAGGAGCAAAAGTGCCGGAGAAAAAGGATTGAAGTATAGTATATGCCGGTCAGGTTTTCTGGTGACTTTGGAAAGATAATGGCAGGGTTCATTTAAAACTGTCCGGCCCTTGTCGATCCCTCAAACAGCTGCTGATGACGAGGTTGTTAGTGAAGGACAGTTACAATAACATTTATGATTATACGCTAATCTTTTATATGTAATGCTTCTTGGAAAGTAGTAGTAATTGTTGGAAATTAGTAAAAGTATTACAACAGACACACTTGATTTTAACGATCTAATTAAATTAAAGGCTACCTTGTACATCACTTAAACACATGCAGGATGAAATTAAATTTGGAAGGCTTTTAAAGATGAATAACCTAAAAAAAGAGCTGTATAGCATTCTGCAGGAAGATGAAAATGTTTTTGATTTTATTCTGAATTCGGCAACAGATGGATTGATAATATGTGAAGGATCAGAAGCTTCCGGATATTGGGCAGATGATAAATTGTACAGAACGCTGGGAATTGTTTCAAGACCGGAAGACAGTGAAACAGACGGGCTGCTACAAGCACAGATCCTTCCGGAATACCTTGAAAATGCCCGGAATCATTTCAGAAATACCAAGGAGGAATTCGGCAAACGGATTCAGATTGGCGAAAACAATTCGGGCAAACTGTTTTTGACCGCGCATTCACTGGGAATATATAACCATGACGGTAAGTTGAGCCAGATCATTTCGGGGTTTAAAAGAACAGAGGAACCCAGGCTGAATTCCGATTGCAACAGCCCGTTGTACAAAACATTTCTGCACAGCAGCAGCATTTATGCTGTCGGGGTGGACATAGCCGGAAATTACTTCTATGCAAATGACTGTTTCTGTGACTTTTATGGAATAAAACAGGAAGATATATACGGAAAGTCATCGTTGCTGGGCGTTGTTCCGGAAGACGTACAAAAATGTCTGGATACCGGTTGGAAGTGCTACCTGGAACCCGAAAAACCGCACGCCGTTGTACTGAGAAAACAGTCGCTGAAAGGAGAATTAAATACAACCCAGTGGGAATTTACAGGCATCCGGAACGAAGCCGGTCAGGTTACGGAAGTATTCTGCATCGGTTATGACATTACACGGAAATTAAAGGTGGAGGAAGATCTGTCCGTGCTGGTTTCCAGTATGAACGACGTACTTTTCACCATTTCTCCGGAAGGGATCTTTACTTACGTTTCGCCAAGCTGGACAACCATGTACGGCTATTCGCTGGAAGAAACCATTGGTAAATCGTTCATCAGCTTTATTCACCCGGACGATATTGAAATCTGCTTTAAAGCCCTGCATAAAATCCTGACTTCACAGGACTCTGTAAAAGGAGGCGTGGAACACCGGATTATGCATAAGGACGGATCATGGTCGTGGAGCAGCACGATGGCAAACGTGAATCCGGTCAGCAAGGAAATCATACTGACGAGCCACAACATTACAGAGCTCAGGAATTCAAGAGAACGTCTGAAGGAACTTGCCATTGTCGCATCCAACACAACGGATTATATCCTCATAACGGATAACAAAGGTTACATTACATGGATCAACAAGGCATGTGAAAACCAGACAGGATATACAAGGAAGGAAGTAAAAGGAATGAGGCCGGAGAAAATGATGGGCGGGCCGGAAACGGATAAAGAAACAGTTGACAGAATTTACAATGCATGCATCCATAACAACATTGTTCAGGAGGAACTGCTTTGTTATAAGAAAAATGGAGAAAAATACTGGGTTGATCTGAAAGTTACCCCGGTGATTGATGATAAAGGAAACTGCATCAATTACATCGCCGTTGAAAGGGATATTTCATCCCGTAAAAAAACGGACGATGAAATGCGCAGGATGAAGGACATGCTGGAACAAACCAACAGCGTGGCCAGGGTAGGAGGATGGGAGTTTTATCCGCGGACAGGTGAAATTACATGGACGTCCATTGTCAGGGAAATCCATGAAATAGACGACGATTTTATGCCCGATCTGCAGTCTGCCATTTCTTTTTATAAAGGCCCGAGCCGCCAGATTATAACGGAGGCTGTTTACGAAGCGGTGTCGCACGGTACGGCCTGGGACATGGAACTGCAGCTCATTACAAGCAAAGGAAACGAGCTGTGGGTAAGGACCATCGGGAAAGCGGATATGAACAACGGCATTTGTGAAAGAGTTTACGGCGCTTTTCAGGATGTAACACTGCGCAAGCGCCATGAGGTGGAACTCCTTAATTCGGAAGCCAAGTTCAGAAGCCTGTATGATTCTACGAGTGATGCCGTCATCCTGTTCAACCGGCACGAATACCTGGATTGCAACCATGCAGCCTTGATGATGTTCGGGCTGGACAGCGTCGGTACGCTGCTGAGAATGCCGCTGGGCAGTTTGTCCAACAACCCGACTGTGAAAATGGAAAGCGGGGAGGGCATTACGATGGAACACGTCAATAAAGTGTACGAAGACGGAAGCCACAGTTTTGAATGGACTTACAAGCGTTTTGGCAAGATCAAAGGCACATTTGTCGCCGAAGTGCTCTTAACGCGGATCAGTATCAACGGACAGGATATCATTCAGGCCGTCATCAGAGACATTACGCTCCGGAAACAGGCTGAACAGGAATTGCTGGAAGCCCGCGAACATGCCGAATCGGCCAATAAACTGAAATCGGAATTTCTGGCCAACATGAGCCACGAAATCCGTACGCCGCTGAACGGCGTCGTGGGCTTTACCGACCTGTTGATGAAAACAAGTCTGGATGAAACGCAGCAGCAGTACATGTCCATGGTTTTCCAGTCGGCCAATTCGCTGCTCGATATCATCAATGACATTCTGGACTTTTCCAAAATAGAAGCCGGAAAGCTGGAACTTACGATGGAGAAAACAGACTTGCTGGAAATCTGCGGGCAAGTGATGGATATGGTTACTTATCAGGCGCAGCAAAAACATCTGGAAATGCTGCTGAATATTCCTTCAGATATTCCGCAGTTCGTCTGGACAGATTCCATTCGCCTGCGGCAGATTCTGGTCAATCTGCTGAGCAATGCCGTAAAGTTCACGATAACGGGTGAAATCGAACTTAAAATAGAATTGCTGACGCCTTTGAGTAATCTGGAAAACAGTTTCAGGTTCTCCGTAAGGGACACAGGGATCGGTATAGAGCTGCAAAACCAGCGGAAAATCTTTGAAGCATTTGCACAGGAAGATTCCTCCACGACGAAGCGTTTCGGAGGAACAGGCCTCGGCCTTACGATTTCCAACAGTCTTCTGGGATTGATGGACAGCAGGCTGCAGCTGACGAGCGCGGTGGATGCGGGCAGTACGTTCTATTTTGATGTAACATTTTCTTCTGTGGAAGGCGAGAACAAGTTTGCCTGGCAAAATAACGAACATATTGATAAAATACTGATCGTTGATGACAATCCGAAAAACGGGCGTATCCTGAAAGACATCCTGAACAACAAAAATATCAGCGCAGATTACGTTCAGAACGGCGATGAAGCAATCCGAAAGCTGGCGGCGGAAAACAGGTATGATGTCATTCTGATGGATTTCAAAATGCCCGGGCAGGACGGAATTGAAACCGTACGCAGGATCAGAAACATCAAATCCGAACTTGCAAACCAGCCTGTAATCCTGCTTAATGACTCGTTTGAGGAAGAAATGCTCAATTCGGTAAAAGAAGAACTGAACATCCAGCATTTCCTGATCAAACCGGTCAAGATTCCGCAGCTGTTCCATACTTTATCACAGATCAACCTGAAAAACGGACATGACGTACAGAGCAATTCAGGACATGAAAACGGCAAAGCCAGCACCTACAGCAATCAGGAAGTAACGGTTCTGATTGCGGAAGACCATAAAATCAACATGCTGCTGGTTAAAACCATGCTGGAAAAGATACTTCCGAATGTCAGAATGATTGAAGCGGTAAACGGAAAGGAAGCCATCAAGGCCTATCAGGAATCTGATCCCGACATTATTTTTATGGACATTCAAATGCCGGAAATGAACGGTTATGAAGCCACAGGCGCCATACGGATGCTGGAAACGGATAAAAAGATCCCGATCATTGCACTGACCGCCGGAACCGTTGTCGGAGAACGTGAAAAATGTATTGAAGCCGGAATGGACGATTATCTTACCAAGCCTGTTATAAAAGATACGCTGGAGGAAGCAATTCAGAAATGGCTTTTTAAGGGAAGAAAGTAAAAGGGCCGTTTTGAAATAAAGCTGTCATTGATGCTGGAAACATGCCGGAAAACACATCCGGATTTTCTTGCCGCAATGACAGCTTTTTTTATATTTTTATCCGTTAACAACCTGTCCGCCATTCGGATGCAGAACCTGTCCGCTCATGTAGGACGCATCTTCACTGGCCAGAAATACATAGCACGGCGCCACTTCACTGGGCTGGCCGGGACGTTTGAAAGGCGTATCCTTGCCGAATTTCTCCACCTTTTCAGAGTCGAAAGTAGACGGGATCAGCGGTGTCCATATCGGGCCGGGCGCAACGGCATTTACCCGGATGTTCTTTTCTGCCAGGTTAATCGCCAGCGAACGGGTGTAAGCTACAATGGCTCCTTTTGTAGAGGAATAATCAAGCAATGCAGGGCTTCCGTGATAAGCTGTCACCGAAGTCGTATTCACAATGGCATCGCCTTCTTTCAGGTGCGGAAGTGCTGCCTGTGTAAAATAGAAGAAGGAAAATATATTGGTCGAAAAAGTATCTTTAAGCTGTTCGGCGGAAATTTCCTGCACGTCCTCCTTCGGGTGCTGCTCGGCGGCATTGTTCACCAGAATATTCAGTTTCCCGAATTTGCTGACAACGCGTTCCACGGCTTCTTTACAAAATGATTCGCTGCGGATATCGCCCGGGATCAGCAGGCAGGCTTTTCCCTCGGCTTCCACAAGCGATTTCGTTTGCTGTGCGTCTTCGTTTTCATCGAGATATACAATGGCAACATCGGCGCCTTCGCGTGCAAAATGTACCGCAACGGCACGTCCGATGCCGCTGTCGCCGCCCGTAATCAGAGCCGTCTTGCCTTCCAGCCTGCTGCTGCCTTTGTAGTTTTCACGGATAATAACCGGTGCCGGGTCCATTTCTTTTTCAATGCCCGGCTGGGATTCCTGCGTCTGGCCTTTTGTATCTATTTCGTAATCCATATTGACAATTTTTGATTGAAGGTTGAATATGACCGAACTGCTTAAAAACGATATGCCAGTACAATGACCGGTAACAGCTTCCGGCGGAAGGTATGAAATGAATAAGGGAAATTATGACTGAGTAAAGAATTTCACACTGCTGACCGTAAAAAAACAGAAAATGGCCCTGAACTGCCTGCTGCATGCCGCTCCGGGCATAATTATAGTAATAGTCGTGGATTATTTCCGTCAAAAAGATCAGATATCATGGAGCAAAAAAAAGTAGTAATTATCGGAGGCGGATTTGCAGGAATAAACCTTGCGCAGAAACTGGCAAAAGACAATCTCTTTCACATTACTCTAATAGACAAAAACAATTACAACTTCTTTCCGCCGCTGCTTTATCAGGTAGCCACCGGATTTCTGGACCCTTCCAATATCTGTTATCCGTTTCGTAAATTCTTTCAGAAAAAAAGCAATTTAAGGTTCAGTCTGGGATTGTTTCAGGAAGTTTTTCCGGCAGAAAACAGGATTTCTACGGATACCGGAGACGTTTACTATGATTATCTGATATTTGCGACGGGTACCGAAACCAACTATTTCGGAATGGAGAACGTAAGGAAAAATGCGGTCCCCATGAAAACGGTGAAAGATGCCTTGGCGCTGCGGAACCATATTTTATGGAACAAGGAAAAAGCAACCAAAATTGCGGACGTAAATGCAAGAAAGAAGCTACTTTCCATTGTTGTGGCCGGCGCTGGTCCTACAGGCGTGGAAATATCAGGCATGCTTGCTGAAATGCACAAGAATATTTTTAAAAGGGATTACCCCGAACTGAACCGGAATGAAGTACAGATTTACCTGGTGGATGCGCTTCCGAATGTGCTGAACCCGATGACAAAAAAATCGCAGCAGGATACGCTTGGCGAACTGAAAGGGCTTGGCATCAATGTGCTGCTGGATCATGCCGTTAAGGATTTTCAGGATGGGGTTGTGACATTTGCAAACGGGCACACGATAGAAACTGAAACGCTTATCTGGACTTCGGGCGTAACTGGCATTGCATTGCCCGGACTTCCGAAAGAAGCGATCGGAAGAGGCAGAAGGGTATTGGTGGATAGTTATAACAGGGTGAAAGGATATAACAATATTTTTGCGATTGGCGACATCTGTCTGATGAATTCAGATGAGAAATTCCCGGACGGACATCCGCAGGTAGCGCAGGTTGCCATTCAGCAGGGAAGAAATCTTGCCAAAAATTTCAGGTCGCTTATTGAAGGTAAAACTGCGCACGACTTTCATTATAATGACCGGGGTTCCATGGCGATCATCGGTGTGAACAAGGCCGTTGCGGATTTGTCGGGAATGCATTTCAACGGGTTTATCGCTTACATGATGTGGCTTGTCGTGCATTTATTTTCATTGATCCGCTACCGTAATCAGGTCAAGACATTATATAACTGGATTGTTGCGCTTTTTACCAGAGATCAGTCGCTGCGCTTTATCCTGGATGCGAAACCTGACAAATAATTATGATCCATGTAATTACCGAAAGTTCCGAGTATGGTTTTGAATGGCTGGATGCCGAAAATCCGAGTGATGAAGAAATTGATGAGTTAACCAGAAAATATACCCTGCACCATTCTTCAATAAAAGACTGGCGCCAGCCCGATCATCTTCCCAAATTTGAGAATGTCGGCGGCTATGCTTTTATTATTTTCCGGGTACATGCCGAGGAAGTTGCCCTTGAAGCGGATACGGTTCCCGAACTTACCGACAGTGTGGCCATATTCATGAATGATGAACGGATTATTACACTGCACCGTAAACCGTGGGCTGCGCCGGAAATTATTCGGAAAAGTCAGAAAGAACAGAATACATGCAGCAATACGCACGAACTTGTCAATGAAATTATTAAAATCTGTCTGACCACATATGAAGAGCCATCCATCAAACTGACCAGTGATATTGAGTATTACGAAGCCAACATGTTTCTTAAAAACAGAAAACCTTCCATGCTCAAAGGTTTGTATTATCTGAGGCGGAGAGTGGAAGTAACGCGCCGGGTCATCATGCTTTCGCACGATATCGTGGAAAAAATAGATACGCCGGAACAAGGCAATGCCAATACAAGAGATACAAGGGATTTATTTGTTAAACTGCAGAACATTTACGATACGCTATTTGAGAACATGAATCAGCTCGTAATGATCTATTTTTCCATATCTTCCCAGCGGACCAATGAAATTGTACGCATACTGACGTTGTTTTCGGTATTTTTTATGCCGCTGACGTTTATTGTAGGCATTTACGGGATGAATTTCCGCTACATGCCCGAGTTGCAGATGAAATACGGTTATCCTGTCACCATGTTGGCAATGGCATTGATTACAGTCGGGATTTATATGTGGTTCAAGCGAAAAAGCTGGCTCTGAAAAAGCATTCAGCGTTGTTTTGACTCAATAATTGTACTCAACCTATGAAGAAACTTTGCATACCTGCAATGCGGTTTGACCAGTATGCCCTGATTATAAACCTTTTGATGCTACTGTCGCCGGCATATTCCTTGGCAGTGCCGGTGGCGCCCGCCAGTCTGAAAGCAACGGCTGTTTCTCCGGTACAGATTAATCTGGAATGGACAGATGCTTCTCTGGACGAAACCGGATTTGAAGTGGAACGTTCGCCGGATGGTAAAATTTTCGTCCGGATCGCCGATCTTCCTGCAAACAGCAAGGTTTTTCAGAATCTGCAGCTTGTTGCTTCAACGACATACTGGTACCGGGTACGGGCAAAAAACGCATCCGGATTTTCTGCTTATTCCAATATTGTGAGCGCCGTTACCAAGCCACCGGTAATTACCATTCCGAAAGCACCGGCAAATCTGGCTGTGACAACGGTAACAGGAAAAGAAATTAATCTGAAATGGACTGACAACGCCACGGATGAAACGGGTTTTGAACTGGAAAGGTCCCTGAACGGAACTGCTTTTATCAAAATTGCCGACATTGCCGCCAATGCAACGGCTTATGCAGATACCGGCCTTGCCTCCACAACCAAATACTGGTACCGCCTGCTGGCCAAAAATACGGCCGGAAAATCCGCATATTCCAATGTTGTGAGTGCCACGACGCTGGAAGTCGTTCCAAATGCGCCGGCGGGATTGATTGCAACGGCTGTTTCGCCTTTTCAGATCAATCTTGCATGGACGGATAAAGCGGTGAACGAAACCGGCTTTCAGCTTGAACGTTCGCTGGACGGCGTTACGTTTACCAAAATTGCCGACATTGCGGCCAACAGGATTGTTTATGAAAATACAGGACTTGCTCCGGCTACAAAATATTATTACCGGATCAGGGCGGTAAACCTGATCGGGGCTTCTGCATATAGTGCCGTGAGTTCGGCTACGACGCAGCAAATTCCGGTGCCGGACAGGCCGCTGAACTTTACAGCCGTACCGCTTGCGCCTGACCTCATTCAGCTGAACTGGTCGCCGGTAACCGGCAATGCAGATGCCATCATTGTGGAACGATCGCAAAATACGGACGGTAATTTCAGGGAAATAGGCAGGCTGCCGGCCAGTGCCGTGCAGTATCAGGACACGGATTCGCTGGCCATAACGGATTATTATTACCGGATCAAAGCTGTTAACGCAGGCGGAAGTTCGCCTTACAGTCTGATTTCCATTGTTCGCGGATCTACGATTATCACAGCAAACGAGCCGTTAACAAACCAGAACCGGATTTATGCTTACGGACGAACTTTGGTGATTGATCTGAAACCGCAGCCGCAATGCCGGTTAAGCATTTATGATCTGAAAGGAATATTAAGAAATCAGCAGTCAGTGCAGCCTTCTTCACAAGTTGACCTCGGATCGCTGCATCCGGGTATTTATATCGTTGTTGTGGAAACTGAAAACACCCTTTTGAAGCATAAGATTGCGATTGATTAATCCTGAACCAAAGCCTGTAAACATGAAATCATTTCTCCGTTTGTTGCTGCTGATAACTGCATTTTGCTGCTTTCATTTTACTGATACATTTGCCCAGAAGAAGAAAAAGTATGTTGTGAATGCTTATGTGGGCGGTTTTCGCGGGTTGGTGAATACTGAAGAAATCGATGCGGACAAACTGACTCACATCAATTACGCATTTGTAAATGTTCAGGACAGCCTTGCCGTCCTGACCAATCTGGCGACGGATTCCACCAATTTCAGAAAGCTCAACGAACTGAAACTTAAAAACCCGGATCTTCAGATCCTCATTTCGATCGGTGGCTGGGCATGGAGCGAGAACTTCTCCGATGCGGTCCTGACGCCGACTTCCCGGCTGCTATTTGCAAAATCGAGCGTGGACATTATCCGGCAGTATAATCTGGACGGCGTGGATATTGACTGGGAATATCCTGCCATGCGCGGCGAGGAAGGCAATGTTTTCCGGCCCGAAGACAAACAGAATTTTACGCTCATGTTCAAGGCATTACGTGAAGAACTGAATATGCTGGAAAAGGAAAAAGGAAGGAAATTTCTGCTGACAGCGGCCGTCGGCGGATCAAAATCTTTTATAGATAATACCGAAATGGGTTTGTTGCAGCCTTACATGGATTACATTTTCATCATGACTTACGATTACGGCGGTAAAAACGGCACCGTCGGGCATCATACCAATCTTTACGGTTACGGCAATTCCAGTGATGTTTCGTCTGCGGATCAGTCGGTGAAAAATTTTATTGCAGCAGGCGTCCCGGCGTCCAAAATCGGATTAGGCGCGGCTTTCTACGGGAAAGGCTGGGAAGCAGAAACGGGTAAAAACAATGGTCTTGGTGAAAAACGCATCAAATCAGTTCCGGGCGGCGGCTATTCAAAGCTGAAAGATTCACTGATCAATCAGAACGGGTACAAAAAATATTATGACAAAAAGGCCCGGGCACCTTATCTTTTCAACGATTCCACGAAAGTGCTGATTACGTACGAAGACGAAAAGTCGGTAAAAGACAAGTGCAAATATGTGAAAAAGCACAAACTGGCCGGGATTTTTTTCTGGGAATATTTTAACGACCCCAAGGAATATCTGATCAATGAAATCAGCCGCAATCTGGACTGAACACTGCATTTTCTCCGGATAATTAACCGTTTTAGTTTGGTGAAACCAGGTTCAGCAGGTCTTTTTTGGAAAGCGTCTTAAGCACGGCAGCATCCGTTTTGACCAGATCTTCTGCAAGGTCTTTTTTGGATTGCTGCAGTTCCAGGATTTTCTCTTCAATCGTGCCGGGGCAAATCAGTCTTACCGCAATCACGTTTTTTCTTTGCCCAATGCGGTAGCTCCGGTCAATTGCCTGATTTTCAACAGAAGGGTTCCACCACGGATCAACGATGTAAACGTAATCCGCTTCGGTAAGGTTAAGACCGGTTCCGCCTGCTTTGAGACTGATCAGAAAAACGCGTACTTGGCCATTGTTCTGGAAATTATCCACACGCGCCGCGCGGTCTTTGGTTTGTCCCGTCAGATATTCATGGCCTATATTCCTCTTTTCCAGCTCTTTTTTAATCAGGTCGAGCATGGAGACAAACTGCGAAAAAACCAGGATTTTATGTCCCGAAGACTTTGCTTCAATCTGTTCCATCAACACGGCGATTTTAGAAGATTCGTTGCCGTAATACAAATCATCGTTCAACAATGCGGGCGAATTGCAGATTTGCCTCAGCTTCGTAAGTCCCTGCAGAATGTGCAGGCTGATGCGCGGAATATCGACTTCTTTTTTGGTGTTGAGATACGTATAGAATTCCAGTTCGTAGGCATTGTAAACCTTGCGCTGTTCTTCGCCCATTTCGCAGTAAAGCACCATTTCCGTTTTGTCGGGAAGTTCGGTTGCAACCTGTTTTTTGGTCCTGCGCAGAATAAACGGATTGATCTTCTTCTGAAGTTCACGGGCTCTTTCGTTATCCTTGAACCGGTCGATAGGCGTGGAATAGTAATCTTTAAACTGCGTTTTGTTCCCCAACAGTCCCGGGCAAGCAAAGGAAAGCTGGCCGTAAAGGTCAAAAGTATTGTTTTCAACGGGCGTCCCTGTCAGCACCAGCTTGTTTTGAGACTGCAGTAAGCGCGCCGCTTTATACCGCTGCGATTCCGGATTTTTGATATTCTGCGATTCATCCAGAATGATGTAATTAAAACAGAATTTTTTCAGAAAGGAAACGTCTGCAAGCAATGTTCCGTAAGACGTCAGTATGACTTCATATTGGTCAAAATACTTTACTTCCCTGATTCTGGACGCGCCGTAAATGGTGCGTACTTTCAAGCTCGGGGCAAATTTCTCGATTTCGGCCTGCCAGTTGAAAATCAGCGAGGTAGGAACAATAATCAGATTGGTATTCTGCGCCTTCTTTTTCCTTTGCAGCAGGAGAAATGCAATGATCTGGATCGTTTTCCCAAGGCCCATATCATCGGCCAGACAGCCGCCGAAGCCGAAATCATCCAGAAAATTCAGCCAGTTCAGACCTTGTTTCTGATACTCGCGCAAAGATGTTTTCAGACCATTCGGGACTTTTACCGGAAGAATGGCATGAAAGTCGTTGAACGCTGTCTGATAAAATGCAATCTGGTCCTTTGTTTCCTGCGACAGCAATGCTTCTTCATACATGGCTGATACAGAAGCAAAGTTGATTTTTGGCGTACGAATTACTTCTTCTGAAATTTCTCCTTCTGCAAAGAATTTCGAAAATTTTTCAAACCATTCCTGCGGAAGAATGCCTTGCGTGCCGTCGCCGAGCTGCACGTATTTACTTCTGTTTTTGACCGCTTTGTGCAGATTTTTAAGTGTAACCTTCTGCTTTCCGAACAGTACGCTTATTGTCGTATCAAACCAGTTGATGCCGCTGCTCACATGCACCGACACTTTTGCGCGGTTCGGGTTCAGCCGGTTTTTTGTCAGTTTGTCAAATCCGAGCACCGTAACATGCAAATCCTGCCATTCCTGAAAAGCGGAAAGAAGCCAGTCTTCATCCTGAAATTTTGACTTATGCAGATAAAAAAATTCTCTTTCAGGCTGATCCGCAAAATCGGCATGCTGCCTCAGCAAAGCATTGCCAAAGCGGATTTCGGCTTCTTCATCGCGGCTTACTGTAAAAGGGTTTCCGTGACTGTCAACGGAATAAATCTGTCTTTTTGAAAAAACCGGAACTTCCACGTTTCCGTACCGGATGACCGGCGTAAGGAGAATATAATCGCCAAGGTCTTCAAGGTAAATAATCTTTTCAGTTTCATGGTCAAAGCCCTGTTCCTGCAATTGCTGGGGCGTGGCCGGTTTCAGGTACGAATAGGTAATCCGGAAATTTGCCTCGATCCTGGAAAGTACATTTTGCCGGAATTCCTCAAACTTTGATTTGTGAATAACGATTTTCTGATTGTGGCGGCTGAAAAATTCAATGGTCTTGAGAATCGCTTCACGGTCGATCAGATAAAGCGTATTCAAATGCAGGACAAAGTAATCGTACCGGATATGTACATCATCAAGATCAAGGTCCACGCCGTTGATCACGAGCTTTCCCGAGATATGGAAAAACGGATCTTTCCTGTGAATAAGCAGCTCCAGATCCACAGCCGTATGCCGGACCTGAACCGGAAGTATCGAACTTGCGCCGATGTTTTCGGAAACGGCTGCATTGTGAAAATAGAAATTCAGCTTGGCCGGGTTTGCCGCAATGGATTTCAAGCCTTCTATGTCCGTTTCGGCATTTTTCTTGCGGAAGTTATTCTGGAAAACAGAAACAGCCGTGTAAAATTTCACCACTTCCGGATTGTTCGTTTTCCAGATCACATCCAGCGGATTGACGGCAACGAGCGGGTTTTTCGGTTTGCCTTCCTTAGTAGTCTGTACTTCATGCAATTCCAGAAAAAAATGATTGTAATAGCGGTTCTGGCCCAGCACGACGATTGTTTTCCTGTTTTCCGGAAAATCCTTGTTTGCCGGCCCGGACGGGATTTTTGAAACAAGTTCATTTTCAATAACGGCAAACGCCGATTGTGTAGCCGGGATCAGCTCCTTTATTTTCGGCGTAATCTGAAGCGTTTTGTTTACATATTCCAGCTGAAAAAATTCATCCAGATCCCCTTCATCCTGCATGCCGTAATCCGCCGCTACCAGCCGTATCTGCTCTTTTCGGAGTTCGGGATCAAAGTACGCACGCAGGTCTTTCCGGTTCATCATATTGTACAGAACCTGAATCTGGTGCTCGCACAGTTTTTTTCCTTTCGTCAGGCACTCGCAGTAAAGCGTCAGCGAACCGGCATCCTGGCGGATGATGACTTTTGCAAAATCGGATAAGGAATGCTGGATTTTGAAACAGGCATAATCAATGGCGATATCTTCCGGCTGGATATCAAAGTAGCCTCTTTGATCCGTGGAAGGCAAAGCCGCACTGTTTTTCAGGATATGCGCATGCGTAAGTGCCTGCATGCTTAAATTATCAAATACAAATTTATGTTGGTGGAAACCGGTCATATCAATCGCTTTTCAGCGGCGCACAGGTGCTTGTTTTCAGGGTTTTTTATTCTTTAATTGCCGTTAAAGGCCAGGACAGAACAAGTACAACGTTAAATGTTTCGGTTTTAGTAGCTTTTGGCAATCAGCTTTCAGCGGTTCGAAAATTAAACGTTTAATCCGGAGTTTGTTATAATTATCAATAACCTTAAATGATTATTTGCAGTTACGTTTTTGAAATTTGATTCAGATTAAAATTTTTAAGGATTTCTCTTGGTCCAATATTAATTCATCCTAAAAGCCAAAAGCCAAAAGCCAAAAGCCAAAAGCTAACAGCTAACAGCTTTCAAAAATATAGTTATTAAATTAATCCGGTCCGGTTTTGGTTCTGGAAACATCATTAAAATTAAACACGAAAAATATGAAAATCGGGATAGCAGCAGACCACGGAGGTTTTGAATTGAAGGAAAGTCTCAGGGAATTTCTTACTTCCAAAGGCCATGAAATAAAGGATTTCGGTGCTTTCGGGCTTGATAATCAGGATGATTATCCGGATTTCGTCATACCGCTGGCCAATGCCATCGTGAATGAAGAAGTAGAGCGCGGAATTGCCGTTTGCGGAAGCGGGGTAGGAGCCTCGGTTGTCGCGAACAAAGTAGCGGGCGTGCGCGCGGCACTCATTAATGATCATTTTTCGGCACATCAGGGCGTGGAAGACGATGATCTGAACCTGATGTGTCTGGGCGGACGCGTTACTGGAAAAATGGTTGCGCAGGAACTGATAGAAGCCTTTCTGAATGCCGAATTCACAGGTGCCGAAAGACACATGCGCCGGCTTGAAAAGGTTAAAGCGCTGGAAAAATAGGCGGCTGTTTGCCGCGGACTTTCAGCCAACGGCTTACAACTAACCGCCAATAGCCCGAAGCTTATAGCTAGCAGCTAACAGCTAATGACTATCCACCTTTTTGGCATTATTATTTTGCAAAAGTGATTAATGAAAAACTCGACGTTCCACCGCTTTATAAAGCTTGCTGCTTTTATTCTGTTTCTTTTTTCTTTTCCTGCATTTGCGCAGCAGCCTTCCGGCACGGTTGTGTCGCCCGCCGATTCGGTAGCTGCGCCCCGAAAGGACAGTGTGCTCATTGTACCGAACGTGCTGATTGATACAATCCGTTACCGGTTTATCGGCGACGGCAACTTTGCCAAAGGTAATGTAAACCGCAGCCTCATGGTATTGCGTGCCGAAGTGACTTTCAGCGGGCCGGTCATCAATATTGCAACGAACCCAAGGTTTACTTACGGAAAGCAAAACGGCATTCTGGCGGAAAGAGACAGCTATGTGGATGTATTTGTAGATGTTTTCAAAAAGAGGAAGACGTATTTGTTCGGGCTTGGCGCGCTGGAAACGAGTAACCTGAGAAAAATTGATCTGCGGCAAATGGCAGGCGCCGGTATCGGTTACCGGCTGATCCAGAACATCAACAACAATCTGAGCCTGACGAACGCTATTCTGTATGAATCCACCGATTTTCAGGAAAAGGCACTGGTCAAAACCATCCGTAATTCTTTCCGGGTAAAAGGCAAGCATTCTGTACTTCAGGACAAAATCCGCTTCAACCATATTACCTTTCTGCAGCCGGCCCTGAACGATTTTTCCAATTTGCGATGGAATACGATTATGTCCATTGAACTTCCTATCAATAAATGGGTTACGCTGCGGACAAGTTTTGAAAACTCGTATGAAAGCGTAGTGGAAGCCACCAGAAGGCGCAATGATTCCCGTATTACGTTCGGTATTTCGGTCGGGAATAAATAAGGATTGTGCGGCATTTTCAGACAAAGTAAAGATAATAAAACCGCAATGAATTTCCGGGTTTACATTATATCCGGCCAAATGCTGCTTTTATACATATTTATAACTTTCTGATCGAGCAATGAAAGAATTACAGGACAACCGCCGCCGTTTTATCAAAAATTCGGTAAATACCGCTGCCGGTCTCATGATGATGCCGGCCTTGTCAAAAGAAGTACTTGCTTCCGTAAAATCGCAGCCGTCTCAGGAAATCCCTGCAAAGTATCCGGCGCCCCGAATCAGGTTTTCGGTAATCGGGATCAATCATGGCCATATATACGGGCAAATTGAGGCGGTAACAAGGGGCGGCGGCGAACTGGTGGCCTTTTATGCCAAAGAAGCTGATCTCGCGGCTGCATTTGTGAAGCGTTATCCAAATGTAAAACAGGCTGCCAGCGAGGCCGAAATTTTGAATGACAAATCCGTTCAGCTGATTCTGAGTGCAGGAATTCCGGATGAGCGCGCGCCGCTGGGCATTCGCGTGATGAAAAGCGGAAAAGATTATATGGTCGATAAACCCGGCGTTACGTCGCTGGAACAGCTTGCGCAAGTCCGCAAGGTGCAGAAGGAAACCAAACGGATTTATTCCATCATGTACAGCGAAAGGCTGGAAAACCGTGCAACCATCCGTGCGGCGGAACTGATTAAGGAAGGCGCCATCGGTAAAGTAGTGCAGACGATCGGACTGGGGCCGCACCGCATGAACGGAAACACAAGGCCCGAATGGTTTTTTGATAAAAAGAGGTTCGGCGGAATCATTTGCGACATTGCTTCGCACCAGTTTGACCAGTTTCTGTTTTTTACCGGATCAACAAAAGCGGAAATTGTAGCTTCACAGGTTGGAAATGTCAATCACCCGCAATATCCCGGTTTTGAGGATTTTGGCGATACGGTTCTGAAAGGCAACGGCGGCGCAGGTTATATCCGCGTGGACTGGTTTACGCCGGACGGACTTAAATCCTGGGGCGACGGACGGCTGACCGTTCTGGGAACGGAAGGTTATATCGAAATCCGTAAAAATATTGACATTGCCGGAAGAGAAGGCGGAAACCATCTTTTTTTGGTTAACAAGGAAACACAGTACATTGATTGCAGCAACGTCGAACTGCCGTACGGCCGCCAGCTTGTAGACGATGTCCTGAACAGAACCGAAACAGCCATGTCGCAGGAACATTGTTTTCTGGCAACCGAACTGGCGCTCAAAGCCCAGAAAAATGCCACAGACGTGACTGTTCTGAGCTGAAATTTTATCTTTGATTATTTTCGGCTACTCTTCATAAATCATTTTGCGCGTCATTCCGCCGTCAATAACGAGATTGATCCCCGTAATGAAATCATTGGAAGGGTCGGTCAGGTACAGGCATGCCCTCGCAATATCGTCCGGCCTGCCGACGCGTCCGGAAGGATGCTGCTTGTGATCGGATTCTTTGAGCTTTTCGTAATCGCCCGTTTCTATCCAGCCCGGACTTATTGCATTCACCGTAATATGGTCCGGGCCAAGTGAAACCGCAAGTGCATGCGTAAGCGCCAGAATGCCGCCTTTCGAAGCAGCATAAGCCTCCGTATCGGGTTCCGACATGAGTGCGCGCGTGGAGGCAATGTTTACGATTGCTCCTTTGTTGCCGGAACGCATTGCTTTTGCAGCTTCCCGCGCGCAGAGAAAAGTGCCGCGCAAATTGGTATTGATTACGTAATCCCAGTCTTCAACCGACAAATTGTAAGGCGAGCTGCTTCTGCCCAGTCCGGCGTTGTTGATGAGTACGTCTATCCGTCCGAAAGACTGCTGAACTTCATGCATTGCATCTGCAATATTTTCCGGTGAGGTAAGATCAATAACCCTTGTATTGACATGGCCGCTTTTTCCTTCCAGCTTTTCCTGCATTTGTTTCAATGCATTTGTATCACGGTCCCACAGGCTTACCGATGCGCCCAGCTCTGCATAATGAGTTGCAATGACGCTCCCGATGCCGTTGCCGGCACCGGTTACAATCACCACTTTATTCTGATATGTCAACATAAACTTCGGGCGATTAGAGCTGGGAAAGAGCAGTAAAGTCGTCGTCTGACAATTCAATGCTGGCTGCTTTCATATTTTCCTGCAAATGCTCTACCGAACTTGTTCCGGGAATCAGAAGGATATTGGGCGACCGTTTCAGAAGCCAAGCCAATGCAATCTGCGCCGTCGTTGCCTGATGCTTTTCTGCAATGCTTTCGATCTTGCTTTTAAGCTTGTCCGGCCCGGAAGCAAGCGGGAACCAGGGAATAAATGCCATACCGCGCTGAGTAGTGTAATCGAGTACATTTTCCCATTGTCTGTTGCCCAGATTGTACAGGTTCTGGACCGAAACGATTTCTATCACTTTTTCAGCTCTTTCAATCTGTTCCACATCTACTTCCGAAAGCCCTACAAAACGGATTTTTCCGGCTTTTACGGCATCCACAACAGGCGCAAGCGTTTCTTCAACCGGGAATTTCGGATCAAAGCGGTGCAGCTGCCACAGATCAATACAATCCAGTTTCAGGCGTTTCAGGCTGCCGTCGATAGTTTCACGAATGTGCTGCGGATTGCCGTTTACCGGCCATTGATTCGGGCCGGTTCTGTCCAGTCCGCCTTTTGTAGCGATCAGGAGATTGGAAGGATACGGATGCAGTGCTTCGGAAATCAGGACTTCATTCGTGTGCGGTCCGTAAGAATCGGCGGTATCAATGAAATTTACACCGGCTTCTACGGCAGCCTTTAAAACTTGCTTCGCTTTGTCACGGTCTGGCGCATCGCCCCATACACCGCGGCCCGTGAGCTGCATGCCTCCGTAACCCAGTCTGTTGATTTCAATTTCTCCGCCGATCCGGAATGTTGCAGGATTTTGTGTTGTCGTACTCATTATTTGAATTTTAGAAGATTGATACGTTTTATAGCCGGCTGTTTTCTGGTAAAAACTAAAAAAACCAATCGGCTGAATAAAAACAAAATGTACAAATCTCAGGCCAAAAGCCTGTAAAATCAGCAAAGTGGTACGTACAAATCAGCTGGCACAATTTTGTTCAGGCACTGTTGAACCAAAATCAGATCACAATGGAGACCACAGTATATGAAGACCGTGCCAGAGAAATTCTAGGTGAAATCAAGCAACTAATTGAAGTGAAAGGTCTCGATTTGCCAATGGCCCTTGAAGAAACCGGTTTTCGCAAAGAACTGGCCGACGAAATCTTTGAACAGGGCAAACTTCCAAGCCTTACAGAATTTCTTGGCTTATGTCAGATTGCCGGCATTCCGTTCCAGATGCCAGCAGTGGAAACGCCGAATACGCCGATGTAAATGCCGTTTTCAGCCGACTTCAAAATTGAAGTCGCCGTTCATAACCAGTCGGGCATCCATGGTTTCCGGATTTCCGGGAATCTGAAGCCCTTTTATTTTGGTGGTTTTTCCTTTGCTCAGAAGGTCAAATACGTTTTTATCGGACAATCTTTTGCCCAGGAATTCAAACGGTATTTTAAAGCCGCAATTCTGAAAATCAGGGCAGCCGTAAGCGGTTTTGCCCTTCCTCAGCAAGTGCGATTTGCATTTTGGACAGGTAAGCAATTCTATGGGAACTTCTTCTTTAGGTTCCTTTGGTTCTCTTGACCTGGGTTCTTTCGGCTCTCTTGCTTTTGGTTCTTTCCTGGGCTTTTCTTCATTCTGGGCCGGCGCTTCCTGTTCAATGGAAATAACGCGGTACTGATTGCTCTTAACCTCATTGGTAAGGTCAATAACCATCTGGATCAGTTCCTGTTTGAATGTTTCCATGCCGTATTCTCCTTTTTCGATCAGCCGCAGCTTTCTTTCCCAGTTTCCGGTCAGTTCTGCACTCTTAAGCAGTTCATTCTGGATGGTATCAATGAGGTCCATGCCCGTCTGGGTTGCAAAAACATTCTTCTTCTTTTTCTCGATATAGCGGCGTTTCAGCAGCGTTTCTATGATGTTGGCGCGTGTCGACGGTCTTCCGATTCCGTTATCTTTCAGCAATTCACGCATTTCTTCATCTTCCACCTGTTTGCCGGCCGTTTCCATCGCACGCAGCAGCGATGCTTCAGTGTAAGCTTTGGGCGGCGTGGTTTTTCCCTGATGCACCCTCGGCTCGTGCGGCCCGGTTTCGCCGACGGTAAAATCCGGCAGAACGATTTCTTCCGCAGCTTCCTTTTTGCTCCGGGCTTCATTGGCATACACGGCGCGCCAGCCGGGTTCCAGAATCTGCTTTCCCGTAGCCTTGAACTCCACTTTGCCTACTTTTCCCAGAACGGTCGTGTTGGAAACCTTGCATTCAGGATAAAATGCTGCTATAAAACGTCTGGCAATCAGGTCATAAATATGCCTTTCTTCCTGGCTCAGATGATTTGGCGTAACCCCGGTCGGAATAATGGCATGGTGATCGGTTACTTTTTTATCGTCAAAAACAACCTTTGACTTCAATATCGGTTTTTCCAGAATGGATGCGGTCAGACTTGCGTACTCTGTCAGGTTTCTGAGAATGCCTTCCACTTTCGGGTGCAGGTCTTCCGACAGATAAGTGGTATCAACCCGCGGATACGTGACAAATTTCTTTTCGTACAGGTTTTGGACGTGTTTGAGCGTGTCTTCCGCCGAATAGGCATACTTTCTGTTGGCTTCCACCTGTAATGAAGTCAGGTCAAAAAGCCTCGGGTTGCCTTCTTTGCCTTCTTTTCTTTCAAAGGCAGTCACCTCAAATTCATATTGCAAAAGATACGCAAGCCCTTTATTCGCTTTTTCGGCATTTTTGATACGGTCAATCGTTGCGGTAAATTCGGTTTCCCGGTAAATCGTTTTCAGTTCCCAGTAATCTTCCGAAACAAAGGCGTTGATTTCCTTTTGCCGCTGCACAATAAGTGCCAGCGTAGGCGTCTGCACGCGGCCGATGGAAAGCACGACTTTTCCCTGCCCGAATTTTTTGGTAAAAAGGCGCGTAGCGTTCATACCGAGCAGCCAGTCGCCGATTGCCCTTGCACTTCCTGCTGCATATAGATTGTCATACTGGCCGCTGTCGGTCAGTTTCTGAAATCCTTCTCGGATAGCCTGTTCGGTAAGGGACGAAATCCAGAGCCTTTTTACCGGAACGCTGCATTTGGCTTTCAGCAGTACCCAGCGCTGGATCAGTTCGCCTTCCTGCCCGGCATCGCCGCAGTTGATTACTTCCTCGCACTGCTGCACCAGTTTTTCAATCACGCCAAACTGTTTCAGTGCGCCGGCATTGTCAATGAGCTTGATGCCGAAGCTCGGCGGGATCATCGGCAGGTCTTCCAGCCGCCACGATTTCCATCGGTCGGTATAGTCGTGCGGTTCCTTTAATGTACAGAAGTGGCCGAAAGTCCACGTTACCTGATACCCGTTGCCTTCAAAATATCCGTCCTTACGCTGGCTTGCTCCGATTACTCCCGCGATGTCTTTGGCTACACTTGGCTTTTCAGCTATACAAACTTTCATGTTACGCTTTTCAAAACCGGTTTACAAGTATGCACCGGTTCTATGTATGATCGTGCAAATCTACTTCAACCCGGCAGAATCCGGTAAAATAATGCGTCACTTTTTATGCATATGACATTCCGGACTGCTGTAAAACAGGTGATGTTCAGGAAAATAAGGCTCCGTTTGCCGGTTTGAGCCGACCGTTTGATCATTTAGGAAAAATATTTTAAAAAATTTTAAAAATATTTTTCAGCACTCAGGTTAAATTCTGGTTAAAAATTCTGAATTCCGGCGTATTGTTAAAGTACATTAAGAATAATATATTGTTATTGTATTTATATGGCAAATTTAATTTTGCTGTTTCTGCCTCAGCGTATAACGGTATCCTTGCAGGCAAATCAAGGCAGAATGTTATTCAGCAAAAAAATGGAAAAACACGTTGATTTTGATTTTGTAATCTTGGAATAATACCATGAATTGTATCTTTAAAAGAGCTGGATTTTTATCGGTTTTCCCTTGTTTTTAAGCTAAACTGAAATTAGTAAAACGTGCCCTGAACGTTTGTATTAATAATATTGTAGTATATTTGTACTCGAAAACAAGATAGAAACAAAAAGAAAAAGCAAAACACTATTAACAATGAAAAATACAAAATCGATGATAGCTGCTGCCATGATGGCAATGACTATCGCAACTTACGCAAGCGCCAGCAATTCAGTTAATACCATAGCAGTGGAAGACAAGGCAACCGTTTACGGTGCAAACAAAGCACTTCCTGCCAGCATTCCTGCGCTGGAAAGCCCGGCACCTCAGACTGCAAAAGTGAATGCAGATAACAACAAACCGAGTGCGGCACAAAAAGCCACTATCGTTGGCCTTAAGTTGAAAAGCATTTCTGCAAAGTAATTGTAACAGCCCCTTTATCAGGTTTGACAAAATAAGCGGTCGCAAGGAGGATTTATCCTCCTTTTTTTGTGCCTTTACGTTCCCGGAATATACATATTAAGGTAAAAGCGGCCGGTTTGCAGGGCTGGTGAAATGCTGCTGATGGAATGAATTGCTGCGGAAAATGTTTGTCTTATTAATTCTTTGGTAATTGGATATTTTGTGCCGAATGTTGTACTTATATAGAGAAATCCGGTTTTCAGAACTTCTGGCCAAAACATTTAAGCCTGTTTACGTTCATCAGGATTAAATCTTTCACCGAATACAGTTACACGCATGAAGCTTTTGCTTATTGAAGATGAACCCAGTGTGATATCGCTTATTCAGCGGAGCCTTTCTGCTTCGGGGCATGAAGTTACAGTAGCGATGGATGGACAGTCCGGATTGCAGATGGCGCTTAATTATGCGTTTGACGTCATCATTCTGGATCTGATGATCCCGGTGATGAACGGAATGGAGGTATGCAGAAAACTCAAAAGTGCGCAGTCCGTTATTCCTATTCTGATGCTGACAGCGCTTGGGACTACTGAAAATATTGTATCCGGACTGGATGCCGGGGCGGATGATTACATGACGAAGCCGTTTAAACTGGCAGAACTGGAAGCACGGCTGCGGACGCTCGCAAGAAGAGGAAAAGAACCCGAAAAGGAGAAGAATGAAGGCATACTGAGCCTTGGTGATCTGGTGTTGGATAAAATCACCAAATCAGTGCGGCGCGGGAAGCATGCGATTGACCTGACAGCAACCGAATTCAGGCTGCTCGAATACCTTCTGTCCAATACGAACCGGGTTCTGAACCGCATGGAAATCCTGGAAAATGTCTGGGATATCAATTTCAACCTCGGCACCAACGTTGTGGATGTTTACATCAATTACCTCCGGAAAAAGATTGACAAAAACCATCCTGTAAAACTGATCCATACCGTATTCGGAATGGGATATGTAATTCGGCAGGCCCATGACGATACAAAATAAAATTGCTCTGATTTTTACGGTTCTTTCGGCCGGGATCATTCTGGCGCTCAGCATTTATATCTACATATTTGCTTCTGAAAGCATTTCCGGAAGTTTTTATCACAGGCTGGAAGTTCGGGCGGGAATCGTCGGCCATGCGGCGCTGGAAGAAAACAAATCCAAAACTTCCGTTTATTACGATTTCAAGGAAAAGCACCTTGGCGATCTGCCGTTCGAAAATCATCATGTGATCCATAATGTAAACAGCGCAAGGGCCAGAAACATAAAAGCCAGGCTGCATTTGCCGGAATCTTTTTACAGCCAGATCAGCTTCGATACGCCTGCGCGGTTTTTCAGAAGAGATACTTCCTATGTGGGAATGAAAATAGCCAAGGGCGATAAAAATGTTCTGGTTCTTTCTACGGCTGTGGATGTGTTCGGGCTGGCGGAAATGGAAAATCTTAAAAACCTGCTTGTCACCGGTTTTCTGATCTCGATGTTCTTTGTATTTACGTTCGGGAAACTGTTTTCCGCGCAGATTTTCAGGCCGATCCGACTGATTATCAGGAATGTAAAAGGCATTAACGCGCATAATCTGCATCAGCGGCTCGTGCCGAACGACAGCAACGACGACATTTCGGACCTTTCCCAGACATTCAACGATATGCTGGACCGGCTTGAAATTACTTTCGAGGTGCAGAACAATTTTGTCAGCAATGCATCACACGAGCTGAAAACGCCGCTTACCGTGATCAGCGGCGAGGCACAGATCGGTTTGTCCATCCCCGGTCTTCCGCAAAATGCAATCGATTCCTTCAACACCATTTACCGGGAATCGGAAAGGCTGGAACATCTCACGAACAGCATGCTGAGCCTTGCTCAGACAGGCTTTGACGGCAAAAAGGAACAATGGGAAGAGCTCCGCATCGACGAACTCATTCTGGATGTGAAAGAAGCTGTTGACAAAATTATTCCTTCCAACAACGTGGCGATCAACTTTGATCACCTTCCGGACGACGACCAGAAGCTGATTCTGAACGGAAACAAAACCTTGCTGAAAGCGGCATTTTCCAACATTGTCCTGAACAGCTGCAAATACTCCGACAACAAACCGGTGAACGTGATTATAAGAGCCGATCAGACGTATGCGATCGTGGAAATCACTGATGAAGGCATCGGTATTCCGGACCGGGAGATCAACCAGATTTTTGTGCTGTTTTTCCGTGCGTCCAATACCGAGAACTACAAAGGTTACGGCATCGGGCTTCCGCTGGCGCACAACATTATCCGGATGCATCAGGGAAAAGTGGATGTACACAGCCGTGTAGACGAAGGAACGCGCTTTGTTACTTATCTGCCGTTTAAGTAACCCTATTCTTCTAATCGGTTTCTAATTTTCTTAGCTGATTTTAATAAGTCTCTCACCGTATTATAATCCGGCTCTTAGCCAGGGTTAATGTCATGAGCTTAACATTGTATTATAATTAAATGCATTGTTAACCAAACCATCATGTCATGAAAACGATCCTGTTGCCAAGTGATTTCAGTATGGAATCCATTCAAGTAGCTGAAACCGTAGTGAGAGAAAGTAACGAAGATTTGCGTCTGGTTTTTACGCATCTTTTTCATGTTGTAGACGATATCCAGGATTTGCTTTTTTCCAGCTACCGCGAAAAAGAGTATGAACTGGTTTCAGATGAATTTTATCATGAATGCCGGATCCTCAAAGATCTTTATTCCAAGAAACTGCTGAGCATAAAAGTGGCCTTTTATTACGGCAACAAACTGGCTTCCTTCAAGAATTTCCTTGATTATCATCAGGCCGACTGCATTGCATATTCGGAAAGCTACGGCATCCCAAAACTCAAGAAGAGCAGCATTGAAGCGCTGCCGGTGCTGAAGAAGTGCGGACTTCCGCTGCTGAATACGGACCTGATCGCTGATTCTGCATTTTTTACTGCCAGTCAAATTAGCGGATCAAAGTAAAATCATCCATTACAAAGCCATTCAAATCATGCTGTTAAAAAACAACATTCCGATCGGATACATATTCGGAAAAATCAAATACGAGATTCTGTTTGTAACCATTTACGGTATTGCCATCGAGGTTATTTACCAGAATTTCCACATCACCAACATTTCGATTCCGATGACGGTACCGACGGTGCTGGGTACCATTATTTCACTCCTGCTCGCATTCCGCTCCAATCAGGCGTACGACCGCTGGTGGGAAGCACGTATCATCTGGGGCGCTATTGTCAACGACTCGCGTTCTTTTGCACGCCAGATTATTTTCCTGATGGAAGATCCATTTCAACCCGAGAATATAGAAGCTTTCAAGCAACGCATCATCAAAAGACAGATTGCATGGTGCTATGCGCTCGGAAAAGGCCTGCGCAAGGACGATCCCATGCCGCTCATCCGTAAATTCGTGTCCGAAGAGGAATGCGAATACCTGAAAGACTACGATAACAAGCATGTAGGATTGCAGCAACTGCATGCAAGAGACCTTAACAACGCGCTGAAACAAGGCTGGATAAATCCTTACCAGCAGATCGAGATCGACCGCACCATAACGCGCCTTTGCGATGCCATGGGAAAATGCGAAAGAATCAAGAATACGGTTTTTCCGTCCACGTACGGACTTTACATCAAAATGGCGCTGCATTTCTTTATTCTGCTGCTGCCGTTCGGACTTGTACAGCTTTTCGGATTTCTGATGGTTCCCGTTCTGATCGTGATTACGGCCTGTTTTTTCCTGATCGAAAAAATGGCGATTCATCTGCAGGATCCGTTTGAAAACAAGCCTACGGATACGCCGGTGCTGACCATTTCCAGAAACATTGAACGCGACCTGAAACAAATGATGAAAGACAAGCACGTTCCGTCAGCTTACGAGCCGGATGCTTTTTTCATCCTTTAAACCGCCGGCAAATGTGTCGGGACGATTGTTACAGATTGTTCATTTTGGTTAATCCGTTCTGGATGCCGAGCAGAATGTTGTAATCGTCTTTGACCCAGTTGCCGGTTGCGAATTTCTTGTGAGTGCCTGTGCGCAGATAAGTTTCAAAAATCTCATGTGCGCGCAGTGCATCTTCACGGGAATAGAAGTTGTCGATCCACGATTGCGGGATTTTTTCAATGGAAACAATTCCGATGCCTACATTGTAAAGTTTGATAATGCCTTCCGAAAATTCCCAGGAAATGTAATCCTGCTCTCTTATTTGTGCCGATTTCAGGATGCAGAGATTGTGTGCAATGTAATTGGTAAGCCTTTCATGAATCTGTTTTTCATTTTCCGATTCGGTTGGCTTTATCCTCCACTGATTGTTTGCCGCATAATAGGGATCTTCCTTGTATTTGTCCAGGCTCCTTCCGTACTCAGCCAGTGACATGCTGTTTTCAGGCGAGAACACCAATGTAGCCAGTCTTTTGCCCGTCGATGCAAGATCAAACAGGACTTTTACTTCTTCGGTTTTCCGGTTGGATGTCAGAAAGACAGACTCCGAATCTTCATCAAACACCCATTTTCCCGAAACATAACGGCCGTCGTTGGTAACCTGCGTGTAAGTGCTGTCCGGAAAAAACGACAAAAGAAATTCTTCTTTCTGTTTTTCCGGCGTGAAAGTATTGCCGTGTTCGTTTGGCGTCTCGCTTACGCCGGTAAGCCGCCACGTTCCTTTCAGGTTATTTTTACCCGCAAGCGCATAATATTCCGCACTTCCGCTTTCAATCTCGTCCTCACCGGCATCCGTGTCCGTGCGGTAAAGAAAGCCGTGATGATCCATAACCGTAATCAGGATCAGTAAAAATATGAATTTGACAACAGTCATTTGCAAATATTGTTGGGTGAAGTGTGAAGCCGGTTTGTGAACAACATGGTTATAACATCTTTCCTGAAAATAAGTTATATAATTTTAAACCAAAACGATAAAGGCAGAAATTTTATCCGCTTTCCGCTGCCTGATCATGAAAGCATGTGCCCGAAAGTTGACAAGTTATTTCCTCAACCGTTATGCTGCATGGTGCATATTCGGTATATTCGTCACCTTTGAAATGAACAGTTACTGAATAAAACTTACGCCGGAATGCAGCAGTCGGATTTTCGTTTTTTCCTATTGATCCTTTTTATTTTTCAGATTTTCAATGCAAATGGCCAATCCGACACGGGTAAGAACAAGCCGTGGCTCAAAGAATACAATGAATACAAGGCATACGGCGGCGTTTATGTGGTGAAAAAGGTAAACATTCCGTGCCGTAATTACGAGACTTTCCTTACCGATCCGAATGGTAAAAAACTTACGCCGGCTTTTCGCGATATCGGTGATTTCTCAGGCAATCTTGCCGAGTTTGTTCCTATACCTTCGGATTCGCAGAAACACGCACTTCACGGCTTTATCAACCGGCAGGGAAAAATCGTGATTCCGGCCATTTACCACGCAACGGACAAATTTTACAAAGGGAAAACATGGGTTATTTACCCCGCCGGAAAGCAATACGGCCTTTCCTACATTGATACAACGGGGAAAACGATTTACAGGATTCCGATTGAACAGTTTAAAAACGACTTCCTGATTTCCAAAGCAAGTGTTGATCATGTATGCAGCCATGATTGCCGGGAAGATATTTTATGGTGGAAAAATAGCGAGCTTTTTATCCTCAACTGGAATTTCAGTCCGTTTATCGAACGCGAAATCACGGGTTCAAAAGGGATTTATCATTTCAATTACAAAGGCAAATACGGCATCATTGATAAAAACATGATCCTGCGCATACCCGTTGCGCTCGACGACATTGATCCTACTTACAAGTATTCCGGCCAGGGCATGGAAAGGGTTCAGTATGGTGATAAATATGGCTATATCAGTCCGTATACCGGCGAACTCATCGTTCCGTTCCAGTTCTCCGAAACCCGCAAACCGACGGCGGGGTTGTTCTGGGCAAAAAAGAACAATAAATGGGGCGCCATTGACAAAACGGGAAAGGTCAGGATAAACTTCTTATACGATGAAGCAACAGGTTTTACTTCTGAAAACCGTTCTGCCGTGGCCATTAACGGCAAATTCGGGCATATCGACAAATCGGGCAAAATACGCACGCCTCTGAAATACGACTTTGCTTCCTATTACAATAACGGCCTTTCCATGGTCCGCATCGACGACAAGTACGGCTACATCGATACAACCGGCCGGTTTGTGACCGAAGCAATTTACGATGAAGCATTGCCGTTTGACCGGGTCACTACAACGGTGGAAAGGTCATGGCTGCGGTTTGAACTGTCACTCGATGGCAAGGAAAAGTTCGCGGGCTTTTCGTATAAGCTGAACGCCATTTTTATCCTGCTCGGGCTGGCGCTTTTTATCTGGATCAACAACCTGTTTTTCAAAAGAGCCTGGCAAAAGGGAAACCTCCGGTTTCAGAAAAGAAAGTAGCGCCTTTTTGAATCGTAATGTTTTTAACACGCATATGGCGGGATAAAAACTGATTTTGTTAACAAACTGAACTCAGACAGCATCAGCCGCCGGCATTCTGATTGAATGCCGGTTTTTTTGTGATTATATTTTATCTTATTAATGGTATAAAAACAGTATTTTTTTGGAGTGAAGTTGCTTTTGATCAAAAACGAATATTCATTTTAAACATAAAACATATGCGCGCCTGCTGCCGAATTATTCTGGTACTTTTTGTTTACGCCGCATGCATCCATGTTTCACGGGCCGAACAGCCGGAGACATTGAAAATCGGAGCCCAGGCGCCGGATTTTAACCTGACGGGCATTGACGGTAAAAAATATACCCTGAAAACGTTTGCCGCTTCTCCGGTTCTTGCCATTGTATTTACCTGCAACCATTGCCCTACGGCGCAGGCTTACGAAGAAAGGATCAAGAAACTGACCTCCGATTTCAAGGCGAGCAAAGTGGCCGTTGTGGCCATTTCGTCCAACGACCCGAAAGCGATCCGCCTGGATGAACTTGGTTATACGGACCTCAGCGACACCTACGAAGAAATGAAAGTGCGGGCAAAAGACATGGCCTATAATTTCCCGTACCTTTTCGACGGCGACGATCAGAAAACGGCTTTGGCTTACGGCCCGGTTGCCACGCCGCATATCTTCATTTTTGACAAAGACAGAAAACTGCAGTACAACGGAAGGATCGATGACGTGGAAAAACCAACGGGTACGCCTAAAAATACGGATGCCAGAAATGCAATAGAAGCGCTGTTGGCCGGAAAACCCGTTCCGGTTCCCACGACCAAAACCTTCGGCTGTTCCATGAAATGGATTTCAAAGGAGCATGGCGTGCAGGACGAGCAGGCAGCCTGGGCCAAAGAACCCGTGACGCTTGAATCCATTGACGAAGCCGGGCTGAAAGAACTGATCCAGAACAAATCCGACAAACTGAGGCTGATCAACGTGTGGGCAACCTGGTGCGGGCCGTGCGTAACCGAGTTTCCTGATTTTATGACCATGCACCATATGTACCGCCAGCGTGACTTCGAATTTATTTCCATCAGTGCCGATAATCCGGATAAAAAAGCTAAAGCGCTCAAATTCCTTCAGGGGAAATTTGCTTCCAACAAGAATTACATTTTCAGTGTGGAAGACAAATACAAACTGATTGAGGCCGTGGACCCGAAATGGCAGGGCGCTTTGCCTTATACGCTGCTCGTGGAGCCGGGCGGTAAAATCGTTTATGCCAAACAAGGGCCGATCGATCCGCATCAAATGAAAAAACTGATCGTGGAAAATAAGTATGTAGGCAGATATTACTGAGCTGCAAATCTGTTTTGTAAAAAACTTTTAACCTGTAAAAATGAACAGTCAAGAAATTTCAAGACGTGCGTTCTTGGGCAAAGCGGCATTGGCGGCAACCGGGATTGCACTTGTTTCCGTACCGACATTCGGAATGCCTGCGTACATCAAACGGCTCGGCAAGCCCAACTCCTTGTTTAACGGCGTACAGATCGGAGCCATTACGTATTCATGGCGCAGCCTGCCGGGAAGTGCCGAGGACATTCTGAAATACTGCATCGACTGCAACGTCAGCGCGATTGAACTCATGGGCCCGACTGCCGAACTGTTTGCCGGTGCGCCGGAAGCACCGCCACGCCCGAATATGGCGCCTGCTGCCAATGGCCAGCGCCCGGAACTGACACCCGAACAAAAAGCAGCGCAGGCAGAACATATGGCCAAAATGGCGGAATGGCGCGCAAAAGTGCCGATGGACAAATTTGTTCAGCTGCGGAAGATGTACAACGATGCCGGCGTAAGCATCTATGCGTTCAAACCGTCGGCACTGGGCGTCAACAATACCGATATAGAGGCGGATTATGCTTTTCGTGCTGCAAAAGCGCTTGGCGCAAACCAGGCCAATATTGAACTGCCGACCGATCCGGCGCAGACCAAACGACTTGGCGATATTGCTGCCAGAAACAAGGTTTATGTCGGCTATCACGGTCATACGCAGCAAACGCCGACCTGGTGGGACATGGCGCTTGGACAGTCCAAATACAACGCCATGAATTTTGATATGGGGCATTACGTAGCAGCCGGCTTTGATCCGATCCCGCTGATTGAAACCAAGCACGAGCATATCGTCAGCATGCACGTTAAAGACAGGAAATCAAAGGAAAACGGCGGCGCAAACCTGCCCTGGGGACAAGGCGACACGCCAATTACGGCGGCACTCGAACTCATGCGTGCCAGAAAATACAAATTCCCGGCAACCATAGAACTGGAATATGAAATACCCGCCGGTTCCGATGCCGTGAAGGAAACCGCAAAATGTGTGGAATACGCACGCAAGGCATTGGGTGCATAGATTTCAATTTGTCTGCATGGTTTTCTTCAAAATCGTGCAGACAAATACATGGATACAGAATTTCCATTTATTACAATTTAAATCAAAGCGGCCAGTTCGCATAAACTGCGGATTACAGCCAAGTAAAATGATGCGCCGGTTGTATTTTATAGAAAACAGCAACCAAACATGTGCAATCCATGCAGCGCAGAACTTTTATAAAAAATACGGGAATGATGGTTGCAGCCGGTGCCGCTGTTACTTCGCCTTTTAACTTTCCGAATCCTGAGGCCAAGAACAAGCTGCCCAAATGGAAGGGATTCAACCTGCTCGATTTTTTCTCGCCCGATCCTTCGTCAGGCCGCAAGGCTACGACCGAAGAGCAATTCAAATGGATGAGCGACTGGGGATTTGATTTTGTAAGAATCCCGATGGCATATCCGGCCTATCTGAAATTTGACCGCAGCCGCAACATTACGCCGGAAGAAGTTTATCAGATTGATGAACAGGCTGTGGAGCGCATCGACAAGCTTGTCTCTGCCGCGCACAAGTATAATATGCACGTCAGCCTGAACCTTCACAGGGCGCCGGGTTACTGTGTAAATGCAGGATTTAACGAGCCTTACAATCTCTGGACCGACCAGAAAGCACTGGATGCATTCTGTTTTCACTGGAACATGTGGGCAAAAAGATACAGGAACGTTTCTTCCAAAAAGATCAGTTTTGACCTGCTCAACGAGCCGAGTATGCGCGAGGATATGAACGATCAGCATTCCAAAAGAACATCGGTGCCGGGTGAAACGTACCGGAAACTTGCATTAGCTGCTTCGGAAGCAATACGCAGGGAAAATCCCATGCACCTGATCATTGCGGACGGAAACGACGTCGGGACTTCCGTTATTCCTGAAATTGCCGATCTGGACATTGCCCAGAGCTGCCGCGGGTATCATCCGGGCATTATTTCACATTACAAGGCGCCGTGGGCGATGAAGGATACGGAAAACATTCCGGAACCAAAATGGCCGGGACAGGTCGGTGACCAGTACCTCAGCCGCGCCATGCTCGAAAAGTTTTACAAACCCTGGATTGAACTGGTGCAAAAAGGCGTTGGCGTGCATTGCGGCGAATGCGGCTGCTGGAACAAAACGCCGCATGCCGTTTTTCTGGCCTGGTTTGGCGATGTGCTGGATATTCTGACTTCCAACGGAATCGGGTTTTCACTCTGGGAATTTGCCGGAGATTTCGGTGTGCTGGATTCCAGGCGTGAAGATGTCCGTTACGAAGACTGGCACGGGCACAAGCTGGACCGCAAGCTGCTGACGTTGCTGATGAAGTATTGACTTTGGACAGTTTGGGATAAAGGGAATTAGATGGGCATAATGTGATTTGTCATTTGTAGTCATTTTTAGTCACTTATCGTCATGGATTGATCCATATGTGGTTTGCGGCTTTTAGGCGGGCTTTGTTTTTGCCCGTTATAATATTGGAAAATATTTGAACCGGACACTTATTTCAGTTCGGCAAGTAAGGTGTGGAAGTTGAGGGGTTTGGTGTACATTTCTACGGTGCCGTCGGGCAGGAAGTTCCATTTTTCTTTTGGCCGGTCCCAGTAAAGTTCCACGCCGTTATTGTCCGGATCGTTGAGATACAATGCTTCGGAAACGCCGTGATCGCTGGCGCCGGAAAGCGGGTACCCGGCTTTTTGCAGCCTGTCAAAAATAATGGCCAAATCCTTTCTGGTGGGGTAAAGTATGGCCGTATGAAACAACCCGACGCCGTACTGGGAAGCGGCGGGAGCACCTTTGCTGTACCACGTATTCAGTCCGATATGGTGATGATAACCGCCGGCCGATATAAAAGCGGCCTGTTCTCCGTACCGCGCCATGATCTCGAAACCCAGCAGTCCGCAGTAAAAATGGAGCGATCTTTCCAGGTCGGCTACTTTCAGATGCACATGTCCGATTTGCGTTTGTGCCGGCACTTTGTAGTTTTCCAGTTCCATAAGAAGGTTTATTATTCAGTGTTTGACAATGAATTTACAGGATGTTGCGGTAAATAATTCCCGGTTACGTCTTTACAAATAAATCATCTTTCAACCAGATATCAAACGAATGAAGCGCCGAGAAGCACTGTCGTCTATTTTAGCCATTTCCAGTGCGGAGTTACTGCCTGCCAAAACGACCCGGAACAAAGAGCAGCCATTTATATATGCGCTCAACATGAGTACCCTCCGCGGGCATCAGCTGGGATTCAGAAAAGAGCTGGAAGTGGCGGCCAAAGCAGGATACGGATCTGTTGAAATCTGGGTCAATACCTTGCAGGATTTTATGAAAACAGGTGCCACGCTTGCGGAAGCCAAACGCATTATTGATGATCTGGGATTGAAAGTGGAAGATGCGATCGGGTTTGCCACGTGGATTGTGGATGACGAAACGGCGCGGGCAAAAGCCATTGACCAATTGAAAATGGAAATGGAACAACTTGCGCAGATCGGATGTCCGCGCATAGCAGCTCCGCCGATGGGCGCCACAACCGGCGATTCGCTTGATCTGGCCAGAGTGGCGGAACGGTACCGTACGATTCTGGAACTTGGTGATAAAACCGGCGTAGTACCGCATCTGGAACTCTGGGGATTTTCCAAAAACCTGAGCCGGGTAGGGGAAATCCTGTACGTTGCCGTTGAATCCGGCCATCCTTCCGCACGGCTGTTAATGGACGTTTATCATCTACACAAAGGCGGTTCGGGAAGCGAAAGCGTGAAAGCCGTCGGCAAGCCGTTGATTGAAATATTCCACATCAACGATTACCCGGCAACGCCTGCGCGCGAAGCCATTACGGATGCCGACCGGGTTTATGCCGGAGACGGCGTGGCCCCGCTCAAAGAGCTGATGAAGACGCTCGTAAATCCTGCAAGGCCCGTTATCTTGTCCTTTGAGGTATTTAATAAAAATTACTATGCACAGGATGCACTGGTAGTGGCAAAGACCGGACTGGCCAAAATGAAGAAGGTAACGGAAGGGATTTCCTGAAAACAAATGCTGCCTGTCTGTAATCATTTTCGTCAATTGCCTGTTTCCTGGTTGGGAACAGGCAATTGGCTTTTTTGTACAAGGTTTTTAACAGACTTATTGAATCGAATATGAGTGAAGTAAAATTTAATCTGGATTCTAGCAGGCGCGGGGCTTTTTACATCGAGGAAAACCATAAAAAAGCAGGAGAAATGGTGGTTGGCCTCAGTGAAAGTGCGCTGACGGTTTATCATACCGAAGTCGTCCCCGAAATGGAAGGAAAAGGGCTGGCCAAACAGATGCTGGATGAAATGGTCCGTTACGCCAGAACACATGATCTGCAGGTTGTTCCCTTGTGTGAATACGTGCATGTGCAGTTCAAGCGGCATCCGGACGAGTACAAGGATGTTTGGAAAAAGTAACCCGTTTGTAAAACAACGGGTTATTTTTTGTCCGGTTTCGGAAGGTATACGATAAAAGTGGAGCCTTTTCCGAGTTCGCTTCGGGCTGTGATGTGACCGTAATGGTTCTGAACTACTTTTTTGCACAATGCCAGTCCGATGCCGGAACCTGAAAACTCGCCTCTTCCGTGCAGGCGCTGAAACATCTGAAAGATCCGGTCCAGAAATTTTTCATCAAATCCGATTCCGTTGTCGCTGATTTCGAGGCAGGTATAGGAATGTGCTGCAAGTATTTTCGGAACAGAAGCCATTTCTGACTCATCTGCGTCATGAGCGCTGATTTTAATAACAGAAACCTGATCGCGCTGCCTGTATTTGATGGCATTGCTGATGAGATTCTGTAAAAGCTGTGTAAGCTGCGGCCGGTTTCCCCATACTTCCGGCATGGGTTCCACCGTCACCTGAGTTCCCTGTTCCTGAATCGAGATTTCCAGATCGGCCAGCACTGCGCTTACTGTTTTATCCAACGGTACGGCTTCAAATTCGACTTCACGCGTTGTAAGCCGGGAATAAGTCAGCAGGTCGTCAATCATCATGGACATTCGTTTGGATGCGTCCTGAATGCGGCCCAGCATGAAAACGCCGTTTTCATCGAGTTGCTTTGTATATATGCTTTGCAGACGGGAACTGAAAGACTGTATTTTCCTTAGCGGTTCCTGCATGTCGTGACTGGCAGCATAGGCAAACTGTTGCAGATTATTATTGGAATTGATCAGTTCTGCATTGGCCCTGTGCAGTTCTTCGGTCCGCTGCTGGACCCTTCTTTCCAGTTCACTGGCAAGCTGCCTGTAACGTTCCTCGCTTTTTTCAAGCGCCTGCAAGGATTTTACCTGTTCTGTTACGTCCACCGCCATGTCCAGAATGGCGTAAATTTCCCCTTCTGAATTCCGGAGCGGCTTGTAAGTATAATCGTAATAGAACGTTTGCAGAACGCCGTCAATAACAATATCTCCGCGTGCACCTTTTTCGGAATGGGCTTCTCCAGTCTGGAAAATTTTGTCAAGTATACCCAGAAATGGCTGTCCTTCCAGCTCGGGCAATGCTTCGCGCAACGGCTTTCCGATAACGGAATTCCCCTTTCCCCATAATTTCAGCATGGCTTCGTTGGGAATGTCAATGATCATATCTTTTCCGACATAAAGCGTCGTGGCCACAGGTGCCTGCTCGATCAAAGTCCGCAGGTGTTCTTCACTGGTCTTGATTTTCTGTTCCGACTCGATCCGGTCTGTCATATCCATGACAATGCCGGATAGCGAGATGGCTCTGCCCGCACTGTCATAAAAATTTCTTCCGATTACCCGGATCCAGTGCACCGATCCGTTGTCCCAGATAAAACGCGCCTCATACCTGAGTTCGCCGGTCTGCTCTGCTTCTGCATAGGCGTCCAGCCGCGTCTGTACATCATCCGGATGAATGTGGTCTATGAATACATCCCGCGTGATCTGTTTATTTTCAGTGCCTGTCAGTATTCGGGCCATGGTCGGAGAATAGATGATTTCATCCGAATTCAGCGTGATAAAAAAGGAACCGGCACCGGAGCCTTCTATGGTCATGGCAGCCTGCTGGTCTGCCCACAGGATTTTCTGCTGGGTAGCAACTTCATCCGTAATGTCCCGGCTCACACCCGCAAAGCGGTAAGGCTGGTTAAAATTATTAAAATAGGCTTTTCCTTTACAATGAAGCCAGCGCAGTATCCCGTCGGTTGCACCGATTGTTCTGTAACGAACGTCATAATCCCTTTTCAGCTCGGGGTCCAGCGCCTTTGCAACTGCTGTCATTACCCATTCCCGGTCTTCGGGATGAATGTATTTGAGTACTTTTTCATAGCTCAGAAATTCATCGGCAGGATTTCCGTACAGTTCAAGACAGCGTTCGTCAAAGAGCAGCATTTTGGTATCCGGGTCCAGGTTCCATGTTCCCAGATTGGCAGCCAGCATGGCGAATTTCAGGTTTTCCTCACTTTCCTTATGCGCCTGCTCGGATTTCAGCTGTTCGGTAATATCCATCATGGATCCGACCATCCGGATCGGCTTGCCGTTGGACTGAATGGTGTAACCCCGGTCATGCACATGGGCGTACGAGCCGTCGGCGCGCCTGAATCGATAGAAATCCGACCAGTTTGCCTGGCCTTGGTCAATGACGGAGTAAATTTTCCTGATGACCTTATCCTGATCGTCCGGATGGATCCTGTCGAACCAGGAATCCGGTCCTGTACTGATCTGGGCGGGGTCATATCCAAAGATATGGTGCATACCGTCGTTCCACCAAACGGTACTTTTTTCAAGATCCCAGTCCCATATTACATCGTGTGTGGCTTTTGCAACCAGTTCAAATCTTTCGATAGCGACCAGCAGATCATGCTCATGGCCGTTGATTGTTTCGGTTAGTTTCATTTAAAAATGATCTGCATATACTTTGGCTTGTATAATCTGTAACAAACGCGGGACAAACAATTATTTTCAGTAAAAATACTGATATTAATTATAATGCATATACCGGGCACATATAGTAAAGTTTTAAACCGGAAGACTTTTATGATCTAAGAAAATTTTCTTTTGCTAACCATAGGAGCCCATGAAATTGAAAATGCCTGAATCTGTTGTCTTTGCCGTTTTTTCGGTAGTAATGAGCTGCATAACTTTTCCTGCCCAATCGCAAGTTGCGCTTTTTGACGGCAAGACGTTCAACGGCTGGGAAGGCGATACGGTAAAAACGTGGAAAATTGTTGATCAGGCACTTACGGGCGGATCTTTAACGGAAACGGTTCCGCACAATGAGTTCATCTGTACCCGCAAAAGCTACGCCAATTATATCTTAAAACTAAAATTCAAATTTTCCGGTACAGAAGGTTTTATCAACGGCGGCGTTCAGTTTCACAGCGTAAGAGCCAAGGATCCAGCCTATGAAATGATCGGATACCAGGCAGATCTGGGAAATGGTTACTGGGCTAGCCTTTACGATGAATCCAGAAGAAACAAAACGCTGATCGGGCCGGACTCTGCAACGGTCAGAAAAGTCCTGAAAGCCAATGAATGGAACGATTACGAAATAAGAAGCGAAAACGGCCGCATTCGTATCTTTCTTAACGGCACACAAACCGTGGATTACACAGAACCGGACAAATCCGTTCCGCAGAAAGGACTGATTGCCCTTCAGGTTCACGGCGGAGGAAAAGCCCTCATTGCATACAAAGACATCTACATTAAAGAACTCTGAAAATTCATTTTCACATCACCGGAACATTTCACGTTTTACAAAAAGCATCTCACTGCAGACATTAACGCCAGCATCCGAGCATCCGGCGGATCACCACTATTTCAGCCGTATGATACGCATTGTGGTCTGCGATCAGCATGGCCTCGCGCAAAATCGTCTGGCCGTCGCCCCATTCAATCGGACTGAACAAGTCTGTCTGTTCATCATGAAGAAGGTCAAGAAAACGCTGACGGTCCTGTTTGATTTCATTCAAGGCATTTTCCCACGTTTTATCGTTAATATTTTCCACCGGTTCTGTCCAGTAATCGTCCGGCCACGCCAGTTTTTCATGATCTTCGGAAACACAGAAATCAAGAATATCCTTCTGCGCAATCCGGATGTGTTCAATGAGCTGCCAGATACTGTAAGGAAGGTTTTCTGGGATTATGGTGCGCATGTTTGCAGGAAGCCCGGAAACGGCATCTTCCATGGAAACGTGTGCATTTCCTTTTTCAATCAAAAATACCAGTTCGCTGATTAATTTTTGTTGCTGATCATTTTCCATCGCATTTATGCTTATTTTAGTTTACTGTTATTGTTCACACATCCGGCCATTTCCATCATGAATCCTCACCGCAGGCATTTTATCAAAAGCGTTACGGCTGCTTCGGCGTTGCTGGCTACCGAAAGCATTGCCAAGCCTTTCAGCATTATCAAGGATTTCAAAAAAATCAGTCCCAATGATAAAATCCGGTTTGCAACGATCGGAATGGGCATTCAGGGACACAGTGATACAAACGCCGCTTTGCGGGGAACGCCGGATGCGGAATTTGTGGCAGCAGCGGATCTGTACGACGGCCGGCTTACGCGTGTGAAAGAACTGTTTGGAAAAGACATTTTTACAACCCGCGATTACCGCCAGATTCTGGAAAGAAAAGACATTGACGCCGTACTCGTCGTGACGCCGGACCATTGGCATGACCACATCACCAAAGCGTCACTTGCAGCCGGAAAGCATGTGTATTGTGAAAAGCCCATGGTGCATCATATTCAGGAAGGGCCGTCTGTGATCGAAGCCTGGAAAAAATCCGGTAAAACCATGCAGATCGGCAGCCAGAGCATCAGTTCGGCGGCGTTTAAAGAAGTGAAAAGATTGTATCAGGCGGGCGAAATCGGTGAAATCAATTATGTAGAATCCAATAATGACCGCTTCAATGCCATCGGCGCATGGAATTACTCCATTCCGACGGACGCTTCCACAAAAACGCTGGACTGGGACACTTTTCTGGGCGATGCGCCCAAAGTGCCGTTTGATGCCAAACGTTTTTTCAGATGGCGCAATTACAGAGATTACGGTACGGGCGTTGCAGGCGACTTGTATGTGCACTTGATTACCGGTGTTCATTTCGTGACCAATTCACTGGGGCCCGAGCGCATTTTTTCCTCCGGCGGTCTGAGTTACTGGAAGGATGGCCGCGATGTTCCCGATGTAATGGTTTCCATACTGGATTATCCCAAAACAGCAGTTAACGCCAGTTTTCAGATGGTACTGCGGGTGAATTTTGCGAATGCAGGCGCCATTGTCAACAACACAAGAATCATAGGAACTGAGGGACAGCTGGAATTTACGGAAGACCATTTGGTTCTGACAAAGAAAAAACTGCCTGAAGCGCCGGGCTTCGGCGGGTACGACAGCTACAACACTTTTTCTGTAAGCGAGCAAAAAGAATTCAAAAAGCAGTATGAAGCGCAGTTCCCCCAGGAAACCCGCAAGGCAGAGCCCGTAAAGGAAATAAGATTCGAAGCGCCGAAAGACGATGACCCACATGCCAGTCACTTTCGTGATTTCTTTGAGAATGTGAAAAAAGGCAGCCTCGGCACCGTTGAAGATCCCGTTTTTGGCTACCGTGCCGCTGCGCCGGTACTGGCGTGCAATGAAAGCTATTTTTCCAAAAAAGTAATTCACTGGGATCCCGTGGAGATGAAACTGAAGAAAAAATAAGCAGTTACAGCTGGTTGTGTGCAGTACAAAATCATGGCTGGCATCCATATTCGCGCAATATACAGGAAGTAGAAAATCCCGCGCCGGAAACTTTATACGGTCAGAAACAAAATCCATTACACCAATAATGAAATCTGTCGTATTCTCCTGCCTGTTTTTTGTAACATCCGTCTGCACATTTGCACAGTCCGGCAAAGTGCTGGACAATTTATCGCTTCCGAGCAAGCTGTTAAAATCGGAAAGAAAGTTCGCCATTTACCTGCCTCCCGATTATGCGACTTCTGAAAGAAGTTATCCGGTACTTTACCTTTTACACGGTGCCGGTGATAATCATACAGGCTGGGTACAGTTTGGCGAAGTGCTGAATATTGCGGACAAGGCCATTCGTGAAGGCACGGCAACGCCGATGATCATTGTCATGCCCGATGCAGATACCGGATGAAGAGGCTATTTCAACGATGTAAAAGGCGACTGGCCGTACGAAGACTTCTTTTTCCAAGAGCTGATGCCGTTTGTGGAAAAGAAATACCGGATCAAAGGAGAAAAAAAGTACCGCGCCGTTGCCGGGCTTTCTATGGGCGGAGGCGGCAGCTTCATGTATGCCCTGCATCATCCCGAACTGTTTTCATCCGCCTGTCCGCTGAGTGCATCCACCGGTCCGATTACATTGGAAGATGCGAAAAAGAACCTGCTCAGGAACAATCCGAACGTGCAGGATTCAACCGTTGCTTCGTATTACAACAGGCATAGCGCACTGGCGCTGATCAATAGCATGCCGGATGACCAGAAAAAAGCAGTGCGCTGGTTTATAGACTGCGGTGATGATGACTTTCTGTACGAAGGAAACAGCCTGGTGCACATTGCACTCCGCAAAAAGGAAATCCCGCACGAGTTCCGTATCCGCGACGGTGCGCATAACTGGACTTACTGGCGTGCTTCGCTGCCCACGGTGCTGGAATTTGTATCGCAGGCATTTCATCAATATTGATTACGCATGGACAAAGAGCTACTTCCGGGCATCAGACAGTTTGATCTTACCGGAAAAACGGCAGTTATCACGGGCGGTTCCAAAGGGCTCGGCTTTGCGATGGCAGCCGGGCTGGCTTCTGCCGGAGCCGATATAATGCTGGTAAACCGCAATGCCGCAGAAGGGCAGGCGAGTGCGGCCGCACTCGGCAAACCGTATGATACGCGGATCGTTTCTTTTGCAGCCGACATCACGAATGTGGAAGAAGCGGATGGCATGGCTGCATTCGCCGCAGAAACTTTCGGGAAAATTGATATTCTGATCAACAGTGCCGGTATCAACATCCGCGGTGCAATTGATGTACTTTCTCCGGCGGATTTCAATCAGGTGATGAATGTGAATGTAAACGGCACATGGCTTTCCTCACGTGCCGTTACGCCTTATATGAAGCTGCAGAAAAGCGGCAGGATCATTAATCTGGCCAGTACGCTCGGGCTGGTCGGGCTGGAAAACCGCACACCTTACACTTCCAGCAAAGGAGCCGTTGTACAGATGACGCGCGCGCTGGCGCTGGAACTTGCCCCGTTCAACATTCTGGTCAATGCAATTTGTCCGGGCCCTTTCCTTACCGAAATGAACCTTCCGATTGCAGACAGCGACGAAGCCAGGAAAATCCTGAACACAACGGCACTTCAGCGCTGGGGCAATTTACGGGAAATCCAGGGCGCCGCCATCTTTCTTTCCAGTGATGCGGCGAGTTATATGGTGGGTTCTATCCTTACGGTTGACGGCGGCTGGACTGCGCGCTGAATTGTAATTTTTCAGGAACTGCCAAATGAACACAAAAGCAGAAGTAACCTGAAATATATACAAATATTTTAAAATGTAAATATTTCTTCTTTAAATATAATAAAATAATAAAGTTTGTGGTTATTAAGACAGCATGACAGATTTGGCTTTGTTCAGGGATTTGAAAGTGGAAAGCGGTGACGGAATTGATAAAATCAACTTAAGTCTATTAATCATATTATTTTATTGCTCCTTATCATTGTACAAGCATTATTCGTTGTTGTATATTGGTTCTTTTCTAAGAAAACATATTCAGAAAACGTGAATGCTTGTTTATGTAAATAATTTCATATCTTTTTGTACAGATGGATCATTGCAATCCAGATCCGATCTGAGCCGGGAATTTTCAGAATAAGGTTCAAATCACACTTAATTTCCTTTTTTTTATTACAAAAATTTTTCCGGCAATAACTGCGGCTCCGGCAGAATTGGACATTTCGTTTTTTTAGTTTAATTAATTGTGTAAAATAGACACTAAACCTTTATGAAGCCTACATGACAAAACAAAGTGAACAATGGTAAGAATAGGATTTTTTTAATTTTTATTATTTTTTAACTATTTACAATTAAGCAATTGATCTATGGGGATTTTTAAAACCAGCAGGGACCGGACCTTAACCCGGTACTTATTTTCGCTTTTAATGACCATGTGTGTCATGACCGCAGCATTTGCTCAGGATGTTACGGTAAAAGGGAAAGTAAATGATGAGCAAGGGCAGGGATTGCCGGGAGTAAGTGTGGTAGTAAAAGGAACTTCTGTCGGCACGGTTACCGATCTGGAAGGTAACTATACCTTGAATTCGCCCGGAACAAGTACCCTTGTGTTTTCCTTTATTGGTTACGTTACACAGGAAATACCCTTGGGCAATAAGACCAATCTGGATGTAAAAATGCTTTCCGATACCAAAGCCCTTGAAGAAGTAGTGGTTGTGGGTTACGGTACAGCCAAGAAGGCAACGCTTACCGGCTCGGTTACAGCTGTAAAAGGAGCGGAGCTTCAGAAAGCGCCTGCTGCCAACCTTTCCAACACGCTGGGCGGTCGTCTTCCGGGCGTTTCTGCCGTACAGTCCAGCGGTGAGCCGGGTTATGACGGATCGGCAATCCGTATTCGTGGAACTAACTCGCTGGGTAACAGCAATGCACTGATCGTTGTGGATGGCGTTCCCAACCGTAGCGGCGGTCTGGACCGTATCAATCCGGCCGACATTGAAAGTATTTCCGTTCTGAAAGATGCTGCGGCTGCTATTTATGGTTCGCGTGCAGGAAACGGTGTAATACTGATCACCACCAAGCGTGGAAAATCAGGCAAGCCGCAATTGGCTTATGACCTTAACCTTGGAATGTCGCAGCCAACCCGCACACCAACCATGTCAAACGCACGTGAGTACGCTACAATCCGTAACGAGTTGCAGATTTACGACAACCTTCCGGTCGGACAGTGGGGAAATGCATTGCAGGGCTTCAATACAAACGGATCCTATACAAGAACGGACAACGGAAACGTACTGAGCGCGGTTTTTACTCCGGATGACATCAATAAATTTACCAATGGATCGGATCCTTTGCTGCACCCGAATACAGACTGGTACGGTTCGGTAATCCGGAAATGGGCACCGCAGCAACGTCACAATCTTCAGTTGACGGGCGGAAGCGAAAATATCAGATATCTGGCGTCGCTTGGACACATCAATCAGGAGGGAAATTATATCAACTCCGCAACAGGTTACAAGCAGTATGACATGCGTGTCAATCTGGATACCAAAATCAACAAATATGTAAATGCAAATCTTGGAGTAGCTCTACGTGAAGAAGACCGCCGCTTCCCGAATGGCGGTGGCGCAGGCGATATTTTCCGTATGCTGATGCGCGGAAAGCCGACTGAAATCGCCATCTGGCCAGACGGACGTCCGGGCCCGGATATTGAAAACGGACAAAACCCGGCCGTGATTACGACCAATACAACCGGTTACAACAATGACAAAAGGGATTATATCCAGACCAATGGAACGCTGGAAATCCTTGTTCCGGGTGTAAACGGATTGAAAGTAACTGCCATGGCTGCAGTGGATAAGCAGGTACGTCGTCAGAAATCGTTCCAGAAACCGTGGACATTGTATTACTGGGACAAAACATCCTTTGAAGCAGACGGCACCAGCCCGCTGCTGACAGGTTCTGTACGCTCTACTTTCAATGATCCGCGTCTGACGGAAACGGCATCTCAGGAATTATCGATACAGCTTACAGGCCAGGTTTCCTATGAGAAATCAATCGGATCGCACAATTTCAATGTAATGGCTGGTATCCAGCGTGAAAAAGTGGATGCCGACGGTTTCTTTGCATACCGCCGCTACTTTGTGTCACCCATCGTGGATCAGTTGTTTGCCGGCGGAACGCCTGAGCAGAATATCGGAAACTCGGGAACGGCTACATTGAACGGTACAACCCTTAACAACACAGATCTTTATCAGCGTGCCCGTTTGAGCTATTTCGGTCGTGCAGGTTACAACTTCAAAGAAAAGTATCTTGCTGAATTCCTGTGGCGTGTAGACGGTTCTTACGTGTTTCCAAAAGACGGCCGTTTCGGTTTCTTCCCGGGTATTTCTGCCGGATGGAGAATTTCGGAAGAAGGTTTCTGGAAAAACAACATCAATTTCCTGAACAACGTGAAACTGCGCGGATCGTGGGGACAGATGGGAGCGGAGCCTTATTTCCTTGGAACCGAAATCCTTGCTGAGTACCAGTATCTTTCTACAATGGGATTTGGCCAGTACGTGATCAACGATCAGGTTGCCAAAACGCTTCTTGAGTCGCGTGTTGCAAACAACAGCTTTACCTGGGAAGTAGCAAACAACAGCAACTTCGGTATTGAAGGAACACTGTTCCGCGACAAGGTTTACTTTGAGTTTGACTACTTTGTAAACAACCGTTCCAATATCCTGATTCCGAAAACCGGTTCTACGCCTTCATCTGCGGGTATCGACGGAAAACTTCCTCCCCAGAACCTTGGAAAACTGCAGAACAAAGGATGGGAATTCAAAATCGGATATGACGGAAGCATAAATGACTTTACTTACTCTGTAAGTGTAAACGGAGGCTATGCCAAAAACCAGATCAAATTCTGGGATGAAACGCCGGGTAACCCGCCATATCAGCAAACTACCGGCATGCCTTACAATTCATTCCTGGCTTATCAGTACGACGGTGTTTTCAAAGATCAGGCTGAAATTGATGCCAACACCATTGATTACAGCGCTATTGCAGGATCGCTTCGTCCCGGCGATATGAAGTTCAAGGACATCGGCGGCCCGGGCCCTGATTTCAAACCGGATGGCAAAATTACGGCTGATGACAGACTTCGTTCTGACAAAACCAACCGTCCGCGTTTCACAGGAGGTGCGAACTTCAACTTCGGATACAAAGCTTTTGACCTGGCTATTTTGTTCCAGGGTACAATGGGCGGTCTTCAGTACATCGGTCAGACAGAATCCGGCGATATCGGAAACTTCCTGAAATATGCATACGATCACCGCTGGACCATTGATAATCCAAGTTCTGTAGATCCGCGTCTGGCCAACCGTAACAATACCTATTATACAAACAATGATATTGCCGGTGCCAACACTTATTTTATCAGAAGCAATAATTACCTGCGTCTTAAAAACATTGAGCTGGGCTATAACCTGCCTTCAGAAGTAGGAAGCAAGATCGGTTTGAGCAATCTGAGGATTTATGTTAACGGACTGAACCTTTTCACCATTGACAAGATCAAGATCTGGGATCCGGAATCCACTTCTTCAAATGGACAGTATTATCCTCAGTCAAGAGTTCTTAATGCAGGCGTACGTGTAACTTTCTAAGATCAAAACATGAAATTCAATTATAAGAATATATTATTTTTTGCATCACTGGCTACATTCGGGCTGGTGTCCTGCGACACGGATTTTCTGGACGTAACGCCTCCGAGCGAGATTGCAAGCGAGCAGGTCTGGACGGACGGCGCACTTTCCGAGGCATTTGTAACGGGTATTTACTCGGGTCTTCAGCAGGGTGGTTTCAGCGAGCAGATGCTGGCTTCACTCTCGGACGAAGCCGTCTTCACGCATACGGGCCGCAACATCAACACGGTCAACGAAGGAAGTCTGAGCCCTTCCAACCTGGGCTGGGTGGACGATACCTACGGATGGAGCCCGATGTACCAGCGTATCCGCTCGACCAACATCGCGATCCAGAACCTGAAAACGGCCACTTTCACCGATGAGACACTGAAAAGCAGGCTGATGGGCGAAGCTTATTTCCTTCGTGCCTACTATTACCACCAGCTGGTGCGCTACTACGGCTCTGTTCCGCTGATCACCAAGGTATACGATTTGAACGAGGATTATGCCGTGGCCCGCAACACCTTTGAGGAATGCGTCAGCTTCATTGTAACCAATGCCGACAGTGCGGCCATGCTGCTGGAAGGCAAGACGCTGGTCAAAGGCCGTGCGACCAAAGAAGCGGCGCTGGCGCTTAAATCCCGTATCCTTCTGTATGCGGCCAGTGATTTGCACGACATCCCGACCGCAAAGGCCAAGTCCAGCGTAATTGCTGCTTATGCCAAGCCTGAGTTCCTGGGGTATCTTTCCG
>NZ_VBSN01000070.1 GCF_006149045.1 Dyadobacter flavalbus | reverse complement strand
TTGGATATTTCGGAGGGACCATGCCAGTGATTTCGGTCAAACCGTGCCACTTTAAAAGATCATACAATGATATAAAAAAAGTCGTTGTTATTCCTGTTTGAGTATGCCTTTTCGAAGCGAGTCCCCTTTCAGATCAATTCTATGTGATGAGTTGACGATCCTGTCGAGTATCGCATCTGCAATTGTACCCTGGCCCCCAATGATCTCATACCATGCAGATACGGGTATCTGGGAGGATATAATAGTGGATCTTTTGCCATGCCGGTCATCGATTATATCCATCATGGTTTCCCTGTCCTGATTGTCAAACGCCTGCAGTCCGAAGTCGTCAAGAATCAATAGCTGAACGCTGGTCAGTTTTTCCAGTTCTTTAAGGTAAGTACCGTCAACCTTGCTGAGTTTTAACTTTTTAAAAAGCCTTGCAGTCACAGTATAAAGCGTTTTTATTCCTGACAGACATGCCTGGTGGCCCAGCGCCTGAGAGAGGTAACTTTTTCCTGTACCAGAAGCCCCGCAGATAATGACGTTCTCTTTTCTGGCTGCGAAGTCAAGTGTGCCCAGACGGGCAAACATATTTTTGTCCAGGTTTCGGTCTGCCGAATAGTTGATGTCAGCCATACTGGCAAGTTGCCTGAAGCTAGCTTGTCTGAGTAGCCTTTCCACCTTGCTATTTTCCCGCTGCTCCCATTGGTGATCGGTCAGCAGGGCCAGATATTCATCACATGTCATTGACGTAAGCCTGTTTTGCTCGACGTAAGTAAGATGTAATTGCGCCATGGCCCCCAGGCGCATGTTCCTTAATTTTTCAATTGTCTGATTATTCATTGCCTTAGTTTTTTGATTGTGATTATTCATATGCGGATGCACCCCGTATGTTACTATGGAAGGGTATATGGTCATTTGCGTTTTGCAGGTCCACCTCATATAAGGGCACTTTGTCCATATTATTTTTGAGTATGTTTTTGATGCGTATATATGAGCACGCATCTGTATCCAGTGCCCTTTTGCAGGCCTGGTCGAGTCTTTGAGAGCCGTATGAGCGGTAGAGTTGAATAACGCCCAGGGCCCGTTTGTAGCCTATCTCCGGGTAATCCTGGGCTACAAGTATCTTTTCTACGCACGCTAGCACGTGCTGACCGTGTGGGGCCGCTTTTTGTCTAAAGAACTCCGGATTCCAATCTGAGTAAAACTTATGCGTACTGCTCAAGTGATCCGTATTGGTGATATATGCACCCTTGGCCAGATTGCGCTGGTGCATGGCTATTCTTTGGTGATTATGAAAGACTTCGATCCTGCTTTGCGTGTAATGAATCTGGGTTTCTTTCCCGATAAAACGGTACGGAACGCTGTAATAGCTTTTATCTGGAGAGAAGTATACATATCCCATCTTCTGTACTTTTGCCCTTCTAAAATCTTTCAGCTCATAGGGCGTATCCGGAAGCGCTTTTAGATACTGACGCTCTACAGTCTGGAAGAGCTCGATTCGGCTGGACTCTTTGCGTTTAAATATCAGTTCGTTATACCGCTCCAAAAGTTTACCGATCTCATTGTTAAGGTCTTCCAGTGAGAAGAAGGTTGTCTCTCTGAGTGGATAATAAATGCGTTGATAAGCAAGATGCACAGCATTCTCAACCAAGGCCTTATCCTGAGGGGAGTACCCTCTTGTGGGATTGATCGCGCAATTGTAATGGCAGGCTAGGTCCTTGAAGCTCCGGTTAATATCAGCCTCATACTTACTCGCTCTATTGACAGCTGATTTAAGATTGTCTGAGACAATAGCCTTTGGAACTCCGCCATAAAATTGCAGTGCATGAACGCAGCTGGAAATCAGATCGCCGCGTGTTTGACTCATGCAGGCCCTTACATATGTGTATTGACTGCACGGAAGAATGGCTACGAATACTTCAACTTCAATAAGTTCTCCGGTCTGTTTATCGACTATATGCAGCTTCTTGCCAGCGAAATCAATAAACATTTCCTCTCCCGCCAGATGTTCTAGTTTCATCGATCCCTTTTCCTTGGGATATTTACGCCGGTAGTGTTCCAGAAACTGGGTGTAGCTGTAAGCATCCTGCGCCTGCCCAAAATATTGCTGATAATGAAATAAAAAGGTAAAACCAGGGTGGTGACGCGCCTTATTGATCCTCTCAAAATAAAGCATCAGCTCATTATGGCGTGCTGTATCAACAGTAGTATGATAGGAAAACAGCTCCGATAATTTGGCAGAATCAAAATTCAGAAGCTCTTCAAGCGAGTATTCGCTTGCCGTAAACAATTGCATGTAAGTGTTCACCGTATTCCGGGAGATCCCCAGAATCGAGCCTATCCTACGGTTGCTGGTCCCGTCAAGATGTAACGTAATTATCTGTTTTAAGTCCATCGGATCAAGTATGTTGGCCATGTCGCTACGTTGTAATTTATAGCAACAAGGTAAATTCTTGATCTTCTAAAGTGGCACAAATCGAACCGTAATCCGTTGCTTATCTAAATCCGTAGCTGCCCAAAAACACTGGCATCATTCGAACCGTAAACCAAGTAATCAACAACAGAATAAACTGGCACGTTTTGAACCGTAATGACTGGCATCATCCGACCGAAATAACTGGCACAAATCGAACCGTAGTATCCA
>NZ_VBSN01000071.1 GCF_006149045.1 Dyadobacter flavalbus | reverse complement strand
AAGGGCTGTTACCTTAAATGTTTCAGCGGAAGAAGGAAAAATCAGACAAGTGGCATCCATGATAAGTCTGAACGCCTAAATGGTAATTTACAATGCACATACATACCACCAAAATTGGGGAAGAACCGGATTTGGACCCGCTTATCCGGGAATATCAGGGTTTCCGGGCTGAAATCGTGCATTTGATGGACCGTACTTACACCAATGATCTTTTCAGGAATGCATATCAGACCAAACTTGCTTACCTGATTACCGAAAGTGCTTTCGACCTGATTGTAAATTACGGATTTGAAGATTTGAAACCGGTTTATAACAAATACAGCGAAATGGATATTGAAACGGCCATCCAGCTGCAAAAGGACAAGTTTAAAATAACAGATCCGGCTTTTTTACTTGAAAGTGAAAACAATGCAGAAGTTGCTGAAGATGCTGAATTTCACCAGTTACCCGAAGAAGAACAGCAAAAAATAAAAGCAGAACAGCGCGAGGAACGGATCGCAGCGCAGATCAGGGCAGCAAAACTGCATGCAGAACAGCAGAAAACATCCAGATCGGTCAGAGCCGTTTACATGGATCTTGTCAAATCTTTTCATCCGGACCTGGAAACGGATGATGCTGAAAAGGTGCGCAAAACGGATATCATGCAGCAGGTTACGCAGGCGTATCAGGAAAATAACCTGCTGAAACTGCTTAAACTTCAGATTGAACTGGAAAGAATTGATCAGGACAAGCTTGAAAACCTGACTAAAAACCAGCTCAATTATTATAACAAAATGCTGAAACAGCAAGTGGAAGAACTGGAAGCGGAAAAGGAAGCGGTTCAGAAAAGGATTGCTGCCGTTTGCGGACTTCCCTATCAGCATGCCAATTCTAGAACCACGGTCATTGTCAAGTTCAATACGAATGTAAATGAGCTTAAAACAGAGATCAAAAACATCAAAAATGTGCTGAAAAACTGGAAAGTGCCTTCTCAGCTGAAAGCATATTTGAAAACATACCAGATTCCGAATGAAGAATTTCCGGAAGATGATGATTAATCCTATTTCAACATGTAACTTACAATCTGAACGCTCACGATCAAATCCGGTATAATGCCTGAACCTTCCGATAAAATCCGTCCCCAGATCGGCCCGTTTGACCTGGGAATGATCGTAATCAGTCTCGTAATCGGTATCGGCATTTTCCGCACGCCGGCCATTGTTGCAAAGCAGGCGGGAAGTCCTGAAATTTTTTTCATTGCATGGATTGCAGGCGGCCTTGTCAGCCTCATCGGTGCATTTGTTTTTGCCGAGATCGGTTCACGCCACCATTTTCCGGGCGGATTTTACAAGCTGATCTCCACGGCTTTCAATCCGTTATATGCCTTTATGATCAATTGGGTTATTGTCCTGACTTACGGCGCCGGAATGGCCGGTGTTGCGCTGATCGGTTCGGAATACATCAATCCTTTACTGCCGGAATTTGCACGCAGCCCGAACGGCATTCGCATGACTGCCATTATAACGCTGGCATTTTTCTACCTTGTCAACATGCTTGGTATAAAGTCCGGTTCACGTACCCAGAATATCCTGAGCAGTCTGAAAATCCTGATGATGCTTGTACTTTGTATCGGTATTTTTTACACCGATGCAGACAGAAATGTAAGCGAATCCGTTGCATCGCCTGCTTTATCCGGAAACTGGTTTTCAGCATTCGGCGCAAGCCTTATTGCGGTTTTCTACACATTTGGCGGGTATCAGCAAACGCTCAATTTTGGCGCAGATATCAAAGATCCGGTGCGAAATACACCGCGCGGTATCTTTCTGGGCATGTTCCTGATTTTGGGTCTGTACCTTGCCTTGAATTATACGTATTACAATGTTCTTGGATTTGAGGCACTAAGCAAATCCAGCCTGATCGCGGCAGATACGGCCCGGGCATTGTTCGGACCTTGGGGTGAAATTTTCTTTTCATTGGCGATTTTCCTTTCTGTTCTTGGTTTTATCAATGCCACCATGCTTTCCTTGCCAAGGGTTTATTATGCACTCGCTGAAGATCACATTTTACCCGGTATTTTCAAAAAGGTGAACCCCAGAACGCAGGTTCAGGAATTTGCACTCACATTTCTGATCGTTACTACCCTTCTTTCCCTTTGGGTTCTGGATACATTTGAACAAATTGTCAATTATGTCATGTCCGTGGACAGCATTGCGCTGGCAAGTGCCGCTGCCACGTTGTTTGTTTTCCGGAAAAAGGCAGGCATTCATGATCCGCATAAAGGCTTCAGGATCGGAGGTTATCCGTATTTGCCGGGATTTTTTGTACTTTTCCTTTTGGCCGTAGCTGCAAACGTCATTCTTACAGACCCTTCTTCAGCTGTAATCGGCTGGGGCCTTTTTCTCGGAGGAGCGCCATTGTACTGGATCCTTCAGAAAATCGGTAAACAGCCGGAGTAAGTAATGAGAAAATTGAAAAATTACAAACAACAACTTTGTAGATCTATTTCCCCGTTTTTGTGATTCTTGTATCGTACAAGTTTAAGTAAATGCCGCCCAACAACTCTGACAATTAGCATTTTAATATTCCGTACTTTTCAGGCTCGATATTGTTAAATGACGTACAAATCAAACTAACGTTATTAAAACATACCTAAATGAAAAATTGTATTATTCTGGTATTGGCTTTGATGCTATGTACCGTTCATGCACAAGCGCAGGAAAATGTGTCGGTAGGACCTGTTGTCGGAATTTCCATTGCCAATTTCAGAGGCGATGTGGCCAATACTTTCACAGACTGGAAACCGGGTATTACGGTCGGAGGCTTTTACAATTACAGTTCCAAAACCGGTTTTGGTTTCAGCGGATCTGTTTTATTTACACAAATGGGTGCCAAAACTTTCAACAAGGCAGATGAAGTCAATCTGAACTACATTCAGGTTCCGTTGCTGGCCACGTTTTACTTCGGACAATACGGTGACAGACTGCGTCCCAAAATATTTGCCGGTCCGAACGTTAACTTCCTCGTCGGCGCAAAAAACAAAGACGGCGATAACATCAATGGAACAAAGGATAACCGGATTTTCAGCCCGATTGATCTCGGACTGACATTTGGCGCCGGTCTGAATTATCAGATTATGAATAAGATCTGGCTGAATTTCGATGCACGTTACGGACTGGGATTGTTCAACGTTTTACGGAATAACAATTCAAAACTGAAAAACAGCAACTGGGGGGTAAATCTTGGTCTGAGCTTTCCGCTTGGAACTTACAATAAAGAAACCGGCAAGTTCAAGACGCGCTAGTTAAAGCATTACTTTAACAAAAGAGGGCATTCCCGGCTGGAAATGCCCTCTTTTGTTGTTAAACCTTTGTATTGCGTTTAAACACGCATATGATCCGGCTGCCATTCTTTTATCGACTTCTTTATCTCATTCGGAGAAAGGTTTTCTTTCAGCGTACGTTCGGTGAGTGCTACAAGTTCCTCATCGGATGCAAACCGCAGTGCGGAAAGTTGCCCGAAAGAAAGTTGATTTTCAAGTAAATCCAACCGTTGGTTTGTCAGCAAAAAATACCTGAAACGCATTTCCAGCCGTACAATCCGGTTCTGGTTATTGAGCGCATAATGCTGCCGCAGCATAAACGAGAGCTAGCCGATCATAAAAAGGGTGATTGCAATAAAAGCCCAGATAAGCGTATATTCATCACTTCTTACAGCGTAATAAATGCTAGCGCCGGTCAGAATCATCAGTACCGGATAAAATACAAAATGATGCGCAGGGTAATAACGGACGTGATTTTGATAGTTTTGCTTGGTCATCGGAGGAACTTTGGTATAAACAGATGGAGATGAAAAATAGGATCCTTTACATCATGGCTTTCTTGTACATCGGAGCGGGCATCATGCACTTTCTCCGTACGGATACATTCCTGAAAATCATGCCACCTTTCCTGCCGTTTCCGTTGCAGCTTGTTTATATCAGCGGTGTATGTGAAATTGTATTTGGCACGATGCTCTTTTTTCAGGTTGTTCGCCCAGTTGCTGCATGGCTGATCATACTGCTGCTGATTGCTGTTTTTCCGGCCAATATTTACATGGCGATTGATTTTTATCACACGCACAATCCGTTTTTATGGGTTGCATTGCTGAGGCTTCCGTTACAGTTTCTGCTGATCTGGTGGGCATGGGTTTACACCGCAAAGTGAGTGTTTAGCTAGATATAAAGTATCTTTGTACTTTATTTGAAATATGGTTATGACTTTTGAAGAACTAAATTTATCCAGACCTTTGCTTCAGGCATTGGCAGATCTGGAATATACCGTACCAACAACAATTCAGCAGAAGGTATTTTCGGTTATGATGTCCGGAAAGGACGTGTGTGGAATTGCACAAACCGGAACCGGAAAAACGTTCGCCTATTTGCTTCCTTCTCTTCGCCAGATCGAATATTCCAAAGACCGTCTTCCGCAGTTGCTGATCCTTGTTCCTACACGTGAACTCGTCGTGCAGGTGGTGGAAGAAGTCCGGAAGCTAAGCGCGTATATGACTTTGCAGACCGTCGGCGTTTATGGCGGAGGCAATATAAAGGTCCAGATGGCGGAACTGAAAGAAGGCGCCGATATTGTAGTTGCAACGCCCGGAAGGTTATTCGACCTTGCGCTGAACGGTTCCCTTAAAACCAAGGCCATCAAAAAACTGGTAATTGATGAAGTGGATGAAATGCTGAACCTGGGATTCCGGACGCAGCTGAAAAATATTCTGGATCTGCTTCCGCAGAAACGTCAGAATTTGCTTTTTTCGGCAACGATTACGCAGGAAGTGGAAAATCTCATGCAGACGTATTTCAACAATCCGGTTCGAATCGAAGCCGCGCCTGTCGGAACGCCGCTTGAAAACATTGAACAGATTGCCTATGAAGTCCCGAATTTTTACACAAAAGTAAATCTGCTCGATTTGCTGCTGGACAATGATCCGGAAATGAACAAAGTTCTGATCTTTGTTGCTACAAAAAAGCTTGCAGATCAGCTTTACGGACAACTGGAATTGGGTTATCTGAACAAAATCGGCGTTATCCATTCCAACAAGGAACAGAACCACCGGTTTAACTCGGTGAAGCAGTTTCATGAAGGAAGTTACAGGATTCTGATCGCTACGGACATCATTGCACGCGGGCTGGATGTTGCCGGAGTTTCGCATGTCATCAATTTTGATTTGCCAGAAGTACCGGAAAATTACATTCACAGAATCGGCAGAACGGGGCGGGCCGACAAAAAGGGCATTGCGATTTCTTTTATAACGGAAAAAGAAAAAGAGTTTCAGGAAAATATTGAGGAACTGATGAATTTCAGCATTCCTGTTCAGCCACTGCCCGAAAATCTTAAAGTTTCGGAAATACTGACGCCGGATGAAGAGCCAAGGATTTATATGAAAAATATCGAGTTCAGGCTTCCGAAACGAGAATCGACGGGCTCGGCTTTTCATGAAAAACTGGACAAAAACAAAAAAATAAACGTCAGAAGAAACTACGCGCAGGAAAAAATGCAGAAATACGGGAGGCCCATCAAACGCTCGGGCAAGAAGTAAGGCACGCATATTGGAACAAAATCCTTTGAACTATCCATTTTCCTGAACCCGATATGAGTATCTGGCAAATATTCCAGCGTCTGCAGCCTTTTGTCAAACCTTATTACAAGCAAATCACATTTGCGCTCTTTCTTACGCTGCTGGGTGCGGTAACGGCTCAGGTGAACCCGTGGGTTTTGCGTTATACTGTGGATACGGTTCAGTCCATGCTGGATAAGAACTGGGGAATTATGCAGGGAAGAGATTTGCTGCTGCGCATTTCCATCATTTTGTTTGTCAAGGAAATTGTCAATACGTTTATTGTTTTCGGGCAGCGTTACTTTGGTGAAAAAATACGGATCAAGGTATCCAGCGATCTGGCGCAGGAAGCCGTAAGCCGCATTCTGACTTACAATCTTTCATTTTACAGTGACAGCGACAATCAGAAAGGAAAGCTTCAGACCCGGATTGATCGTGGCGTGGAAAGTCTTACCAAACTGATCCAGAACTTTTTCATTGATATTCTGCCGCTATTCGCTAATTCGATTGTTGCGCTTGCCATTATGTTTTCTGCCAATTTCTATGTGGGAGCCATTGCGCTGGCCATTTTGCCGGTGTATTTCTGGGTAAGTTTCAAACAGGCCGGTGAACTTCAGGGCGTACGCAGAAAACTGAAAACACAGCGCGAGAATAAAAGCAGCGGCCTGATCAATCTGATTGAATCCATTATTGTTATCAAATCCTTTGTACGTGAAAAATTCGAGGGCCGGAAGCAGTACAAAACGCAGATGGAACTCATGGAATCGCAGCTTAAAACACGACGCACCAACTTTACATATGACGGTATAAAGAGTTTTGTGGAGCAAATTGGCGTCGTGCTGATCATCATTCTGACTGCCTATCTTGTGCTTGATCATCAGATGTCCATTGGTGCCATTATGTTCCATATTCTGCTGTTCAATAATGTTTCGGCGCCTATACGGCAATTGCACAGAATTTATGACGAAATGAACGATGCACTGACTTATTCAGAAGGATTTTTTGACATTCTGGATGCGGACAATGCCAAGGAACGCAGCGGAGATTTTACGCCGGAAAGCATCCAGGGCGACTATGTTCTTCATAATGTTTCCTTCACTTATCCCAATGGCACCAAGGCACTGTTTAATATTGATGTAACGATAAAATCCGGACAGACAACGGCTCTGGTCGGACTTTCAGGTGCAGGAAAAAGTACCCTGATCAATTTGCTGATCGGATTTTATGCGCCGGACTCGGGAACACTGCTGTTGGACGGGCTTTCTTTAAGCGCCTACAATCTGCCTGCACTTCGAAATGAAATCGGAATGGTGCTTCAAAAAAACCACATATTCAAAGGTTCCATTGCTGAAAATATCCGTTACGGGCAAATGGATGCGTCCATGGAAGATCTGATGGCAGCAGCCAAAAAAGCATATCTGCATGATCAGATCATGGAACTTCCGGCAAAGTACGAAACCGACGCACAAATGCTTTCCGGCGGACAGCAGCAGCGCATTGCAATTGCCCGTTTGTTCCTAAAAAATCCGCCGGTAATTTTCCTGGACGAGCCAACGGCAAGTCTGGACGCCATTGCAACGGAGCAGATCAAAAACAGCCTGGATGCGATCAAAAAAGGCCGGACTGTCGTTATCATTTCACACAGCCTTTCACAAATACTGGATTCCGATCAGATTTATGTCATGAAAAAGGGCCATATTGAGGAAAGCGGCACGCATACGGAACTGTACGAAAAAGAAGGATTGTACAGGGAAATCTTCGATGCATCGGCAAGAAGCCTTAATCTCGATAAAATGATCGAGCTGATCGCCAAGGAGTAAACCATGTTTTTTCGTTAAAGTACTTTAACGAAAAATTTTCTCTAAACCCGGATTTCATGCGGTTATTTACCTTTATCCTTTCCAGCTTTGCAGCAATATTTATTATCTGATCTTTTCTCCAGAAATTTTTAACTTTTTTTAATCTGTTTGAATCCAAAGAGGCATTTTTTACGTAAGTCTCATCTGAAGGCTTATGCTTTGGATTTTGTGGGTAAAAATGGAGTAATAAAATCTATTGCTGTTCAATTATTTGATTTACAAGCCAAATCACCTATTGGATCAAGCTTTCAGCAACAAGTTAATTATTGTGGAGGGTAAGGTAATACATAGAACGGAGGGCATTGCCTTCCGTTCTTTTTTAAATAACAGATCTAACAGAAAATAAAAATCCCGGAATCTTTTTAAGAAATTCCGGGACATGCCATAGTAATTAAATAGCGTATCAGGAATTTTCTTTTTCCTTTTCAAGGTTGAACAGGTCGTTCAACACATCTATCAAAGTCTCGGCCTCGCCTCTTTTGCAGGCTGCTTTCAACTGCAATACCGGCAATTTGAGTATTTTCTGCATCATACTTGTTGTAATGCGGTCCACTTTTTCCATTTCGGACTCACTCAGATTTTTGGTAAACCTTGTCAGTTCTTCCTTACGGATCTGTTCCAAAGCACCTTTCAGCTTCTGGATTGTCGGAGAAACAATCATTTCTCTTGACCAGTCATTAAATTCCAGCATGGCTTCATTAATGATTTCACGAACATGCGGAACAGCTTCCAGACGGCGGTGTAGGGCAGCATCCGCTTTGGAACGAACGGAATCAATCGTATAAAGCATGACACCCGGAATTTCCTCCACTTCGGGCGAAACGCTTCTTGGTACCGATAAGTCAATAAAATATTTGAACGACATTCCGCGTAAACGGACCATCATTTCTTTTGTAAAAAACGGCTCGTCCCTTACGATTGAAGATACAATGATGTCGGCGCGGGAAATTTCTGCTTCAATGTCTGAAAACTCCGCAACCCTGAATCCCAGTTCATTGCCAAGCTGATCGGCTTTGCTTTTGGTACGGTTTATAATTGTAACTTCCAGGCCGGATTTCTGTGCCAGGTTCCGGCATACGTCCGTTCCGACTTCGCCCAAACCAACGATAAGAACTTTCGGGTTCGGCATCAGTCCTTCGAGCAATTCCACTGCCGCATAGGAAACCGAAGCAGCGCCATCGCGGAAGAAAGTCTCCTGTGCAACGCGTTTGTTAGCAAAAAATATCGTGTGTAAAAGTCTGTGCAGGAAAGGTCCGGCCATGTTGAGATCGGCAGACCACTGATACGCATGCTTGATCTGGTTCGGAATCTGCATGTCACCGACAACCTGGGACTGAAGCCCGGTTGCAACCTGAAATAAATGCCTTACAGCACTGTCGCCGTCAGAAAATTTCTCGAAATAATTGTTAAAAGTATCAATATCAGATATCCCTTTTTCAATCAGGAGCAATTTTATGATATCGTTATTCAGGTCAGCAGCAGAGGAGTAGTAAATTTCGGTCCGGTTACAGGTGGAAACCGCAAGAACGTCGGAGACATCAAAGAAATCTTTCAGGCGTAACATAATGCCCTTTGCCTCCGCCTCATTCAATGCAAGCTGTTCCCTAACGGCCAGAGGAGCATTCCGATGTGATAAACTTATTGATTTGAACTGATTATACATCACTGTTTCTAATTCGATTTACAAAAATACGGCACAAAACTTACAATAGGAACGTGAATGGAAAATGGTTGGTTTATTTAGAAATTTTATAAATAAATCAGTTGAAGCAGCTGCTTGTAACTGCAATTTTATAATACTCGGAGTGCCTGAAATCAGGATGAATGCAGGTATTTCAACCAAACTTAAAATGGAGCAGAACCCACTAAGCATGATAATTTTACGTTATTTGTATAACATAACATCAAATTCTGGCATATTGTGCCCGAAACTGTAAATGATTAGCAAAGCCCCTAAATTCAAGCCCCGTTTCCGTCTGCATCCGGTCGCTATATTAAACAGCCAGCGGTTACGCCGTTCTCTGGCGGATACCTACGACCAGAAAAGCTTTTACAAATACATCATCGGCCTTATTCTGCTGCTGCTGAGTATCGGATCATTGTATTACACCGACAAGCTTGTTGAAGAACTGGAACAGCGTGAAGAAAGAGAAGTCCAGCTGTATGCAGAAGCATTGCGCTATGTATTCAACAGTCCGCTCGATGAAAACTTCAATGTCGTTTTTTCGGTTATTCAGGATGCCGTTAATTTTTACAAGATCCCGACCATTTATGTAAATGAAAACAATCTCGCAAATCAGTATATAAACATCAATTTTCCGAAGAAAAGCAGTCTGCATGAAAAAGAGCGGATTATTCAGGAAAAACTTTCGGATATGAAACTGGAACACGTGCCGATTCCGGTTGAGCTTGGAAAAAACAGGACCGGTTACATATATTACAGCAATTCATTTCTGCTTACGCAACTGAGGTATTATCCTTTTCTGCAGCTTTCTGTCATGCTGTTTATCGGTTATCTGGCATATCTGGCTTTCAGCTCGGAGCGCAAGGCGGAACAAAACCGGGTCTGGGTCGGGCTGGCCAAAGAAACCGCACATCAGCTAGGCACGCCGTTGTCATCTTTAATGGCGTGGGTGGAATATTTCCGCAGCGATCCGGCGATAGATCCTTCCATTGCAGAAGAAATCGAGAAAGACGTAATCAGGCTGGAAATGATAACGACGCGTTTTTCAAATATAGGCTCCGTGCCAACTTTGAAAGAAGAACCGGTTTCTGAAATCGTGACCAATTTTATAGATTATCTTGAAAAGCGGGTATCTTCCAAAGTCAAATTTTCTGTATACAACCAGCTTGCCAAAGAGCAAACGGTGCTTTTAAACAAGAACCTGTTTGAATGGGTCATTGAGAATATCTGTAAAAATGCGGTAGATGCCATGAGCGGAATCGGCGAGATTCATGTAACGCTACAAGCGCCGCCGCTGATGAAGGAAGTCTGGATTGATATCCGGGACACGGGAAAAGGCATGAGCAAGGCCAACATGAACAAGATTTTCAATCCCGGTTTCAGCACGAAAAAAAGAGGCTGGGGACTTGGCCTTACCCTTGCCAAAAGGATTATCGAAAATTATCATTCGGGAAAGCTTTATGTAAAAAGCTCCGAAATCGGTAAAGGAACAACATTCAGGATTTCCCTGCGTGCAACAATTATCGAATAATCCATTATTCCACGATGGGAACCAGAATGCTGTCGGTTTCAATCTGGTTGCTGACATGCAAAGCCCTGTCACGAATGCGGACCTTGAATTTCACATACCGCATGACGAAGCTACCGAAATAGGGGAAATTGGCATTGAAGTCCAGTTTTCCTTTAATCGGGCCCGGCTTGCCATCCGGTTTTAACGGAGGTACCCATTTGTATTTATCACTCTCCAGAGGTTGTTCCTGCCATGTTCCGTTTGCTGCTTTTAAATAGGTAACCAGCTCATAATTTCCCCATTCTCCGTATGGTTCTGTAAAAGCAGGATTGCCTATTTCTTCCGAAGTAGCACCCAGATCACCATTGCCGTCTTCAAAATCAACGGTTACGGTTACGTATTCACGTTCTTTTTTGCCCGTTTTTTCATTCGTCGTTGTATACTGACTGACTCCGTTATAGTAAATTTTCGGCGTGTCGTCAAAATCAGGAATATCCACACAGCCCAATGCTGCTCCGGCCAGAACAACAAACAAGGAAAATTTCATTTTCATTTTACTGATATTTATATGAACAGCTTTTTATCTTAACGACTTCGAACAGATTTTCATTACACCGTTCGCATTTGGAATTTCAGTCCTTTAACTTTGTACTTAATTTCTACGAAAGTAACAGTATTGGAACTTCAAAACAACAATTCCCTGGCTGAAATAAGGGATGAACTCAGGAATGAAATCCTGGAACTTAAAGCAACTGATTTCGAGCAGCTTGCCTTGAAAATATTCCGTTATCAGGCGAATTGCAATCCTGTATACAATCAATATCTGCGTTTCCTGAATGTTAAAGCCGACCGTATTGGCAATTTAACTGAAATCCCCTTTCTGCCCATCCAGTTTTTCAAGAACCATCTGGTTCAAACCGGAACGCCGCCTGCCGCATCCGCCGTATTTCAGAGCAGCGGCACTACTGGCCAGCAAACAAGCAGTCACCATTTGTTTGACGCTTCGCTTTACAAAGACGTTTCCACACGTATTTTTCAGGAACATTATGGCGACCTGAAACACTTTCACATTCTTGCACTGCTGCCGTCATACCTTGAACGAAACAACTCTTCTCTGGTGTATATGATGCAACATTTTATTGAGTCATCTGAATCGGAATATTCCGGGTTTTACCTCGATAATGTGAATGAGATGCTGCAGAAACTAAGATTTCTGGCCAGCAACCCGGATGGAAAGAACATTCTGCTGCTCGGTGTGACATTTGCGTTGCTGAACCTGGCGGAAAGCAATGAAGACCTTTCTTTTATGAAGCACATGAAAAACCTCACGATCATGGATACAGGCGGAATGAAAGGCCGGCGACAGGAACTGCTGCGCGAGGAAGTACACGACATTCTTACCCGATCGTTTTCCGCTGATCAGATCCATTCGGAATACGGCATGACCGAACTGCTTTCGCAGGGTTACTCGCATGGCTCCGGCTTGTTTGTTCCGGGTTTTTCGATGCGTATTTTACTAAGGGACATCAACGACCCTTTTTCCATTTCTGATCATCATTTCAGCAGTTCCAAAACCGGCGGGATCAATGTCATCGACCTTGCCAACCTGGACAGCTGTTCGTTTATCGAGACGCAGGATCTCGGCCGTTTCGGAAGCGATCCGGGCACATTTTACGTAATGGGCCGTTTTGATAATTCTGATATACGCGGCTGCAATTTAATGGTACTATAAAACGTTTTTACATCATTTCAGGGCAATTATACATATCCGTGACCTTCCAATTAATGCAAATTTAATTTCTTTCCAGTTCGCTGATCAACAGGAAAATAGCTCTGAATTTCACTATATAGAATCATTCTAACAGGACTAAAGCAGAGAATTTTTCCTAAATTAGCCGGATTATTGAAAATTGCATTTATCGAATGTATTTTTATACTCTGGATTGTTAACCTATATTTAATTACATATAATGAAAAGACGCGAAGCCATCAGTCGTGTGGCGCTCTTAATGGGCGGAGCCCTCTCCGCTCCTACCATGCTTGCTTTTCTGGAAGGCTGTAAATCAGCAAATGAAACGTCAACCGGTATTTCGTTCCCGTTTTCAGCGGATCGTCAGGCACTGGTATCGGAAGTTGCTGAAATAATCATTCCAAAAACGGACACACCCGGTGCAAAAGATGCTAAAGTGGGTGAATTCATCGAAAAAATGCTGAAAGACTGCTATGCTGAGAAAGATCAGTCAAGCTTCAATGAGGGCATGAAAGAACTGGAAAAGAGAGATTTCATGAAAGCATCTCCTGCCGACCAGACCAAAATCCTGAAGGAAATGGAAGCGGCTGCCAGAACGGAATCTGCCAAGGCAGGCGAAGAAAAGAAAAAGTATACGGAAGCAGGTAAGGAATATACAGACGCCGGTGTTCCGTTTTTCCAGCTGGTAAAAGAACTGACCCTTCTCGGATATTTTACCTCAGAAGTCGGTGCTACGCAGGCACTGGAATACGTGGCCGTTCCGGGACGTTACGACGGATGCATCGATTTGAAACCGGGACAAAAAGCCTGGGCAATGTAATTGACGCATAAACGCAAATAAACCCGGTGCAACTTGTACAAAATGCTGCTCACGTGCATTTCGGGTACGTTTAGGCATAATCCTTAAAATTGAAAAATATTCAATATGAATTTAAATTTGAAAGCTGCAAAACAGGCGACTTATGACGCCATTGTTGTCGGCTCCGGAATAAGCGGCGGCTGGGCTGCCAAAGAACTGACAGAAAAAGGCCTGAAAGTGTTAATGCTGGAAAGAGGGCGCGATATCAAACACATCACCGATTATAAAACAGCTACGCTTGCACCCTGGGAATTTGAGCACAGAGGACGTGTTTCCACCGTTGCCAAAGAAGAATACTGGGCCAACATGCGTACAGGTTATACTGCGAATGAGGAACACCGTTACCTTTTCGAAAACGACAAGGAAAACCCTTATGATGAAACCCGCAAGTTCGACTGGATCCGGGCCTATCACGTAGGCGGCCGTTCTCTTTTGTGGGGCCGCCAGAGCTACCGCCTTAATCCGGCAGATTTTGAAGCAAATGCAAAAGACGGAATTGCCATCGACTGGCCGATCCGGTACAACGACATTGCTCCCTGGTACGATTACGTTGAAAAATTCGCAGGTATCAGCGGTGCCAGGGACGGCCTTGATGTGCTTCCTGACGGACAGTATCTTCCGCCGATGCAGATGAACTGTGTGGAAAAGCATGTCAAAGGCGAAGTGGAAAAGAAATTTGCGGGCCGTCATGTCATTATGGGAAGGGCTGCACATTTGACCCAGCCTAAAGATTTCCATACGGAGCTCGGACGTGCTGCGTGCCAGTTCCGCAACATGTGTATGCGCGGATGTCCGTACGGTGCTTATTTCAGCACGCAGTCGGCTACGCTTCCTGCCGCACAGAAAACCGGAAATCTGACGCTCATTCCGGATTCAATTGTTTCTGAGGTTATTTACGATGACAAAGCCGGAAAAGTAACAGGCGTTCGCGTTATCAATCAGAATACCCTGGAAACCAAGGAATATTTTGCAAAAATCATATTCCTGAATGCATCTGCGATCGCAACGGCATCGCTGATGATGAATTCCACTTCAAAACGTTTCCCTAACGGTCTTGGCAATGAAAGCGACCAGCTGGGACGCAACATCATGGATCATCACCTTGCCGTAGGTGCGCGGGGCGATATGGAAGGATTTGAAGATAAATATTATTTCGGAAGACGTGCCAATGGCATTTACATTCCGCGTTACCGAAACTGGGGAACCGACAAACGCGATTACATCAGAGGATTCGGGTATCAGGGCGGAGCCAGCCGTGACAGCTGGTCCGGTGGTGCCGGCATAGAAGGCTTCGGTGCTGAATTCAAGAAGAAAATTTCCGAACCCGGCGCCTGGAGCATGAACATCGGCGGATTCGGTGAAATGATTGCGGACGAGAAAAACCGTTTTACCCTGCATCCGACCAAAAAAGACAAATGGGGATTGCCGATTGTTGTTTTTGATGCTGCATACGGCGACAATGAAAAGAAAATGCGCGTAGACATGATGAACGATGCTGCCGAAATGCTGGAAGCTGCCGGTCTTAAAAATGTTACGCCGTACAACGACGAGTCAAAGCATCCCGGAATCGGAATCCATGAAATGGGAACTGCACGTATGGGAAGTGATGCAAAAACTTCTGTGCTTAACAAACACAATCAGGTTTGGGGTGCTGAAAACGTGTACGTAACGGACGGTTCTTTCATGACTTCCGCGTCCTGCGTCAATCCGTCTTTAACATACATGGCCATGACCGCACGCGCAGCTGACCATGCTGTTAAGGAGCTGAAGAAAATGAATGTGTAACGATCCGGCCGAAGTGTTGCAGGCTGTTTCCGAAATTTCAGAACATATTTTCGACAAACAAAAACCCCGCCGGGTAAATCCGGCGGGGTTTTTTCTTTAATTGCATATCAACCCTTGTAAGCTGTGCAATGCCGGATTCATGCGGCTGAACAGCACTTTATTTAACCCTGCTACCATTTTGAAAGATTTCCTGTCGCCTGCGCCGCAACGCATTACGTCCATCGATGCATACCGTGGATTTGTAATGTTTTTGATGATGGCAGAAGTATTACGGTTCAGTCAAGTCGCCGAATCATTCCCGGAAAGTTCATTCTGGGCATTTATGGATTTTCAGCAAAGCCATGTCCCGTGGGTCGGGTGCTCCCTTCATGATCTGATCCAGCCGTCATTTTCCTTTCTGGTCGGTGTAGCGCTGCCCTATTCCATGGCGGGCAGAATTAGCCGGAATGAAAGTAAAAGCGTTATGTGGCTGCAGACTTTACGCCGTTCGCTGATCCTGGTTCTGCTGGGCATATTCCTGCGGTCCATGCATGCATCGCAAACCAATTTTACTTTTGAAGATACGCTCACGCAGATCGGGCTCGGTTATCCGGTTCTCTTTGCACTTGGCTTCAGTACGCAGCGTATACAATGGAGCGCATTCGTCATCATCCTTTTTTTGTACGGTCTGGCATTTGCGCTTTATCCTGTGCCCGGACCTTACTTCGACTGGTCAGAAACGGGTATTACAGCAGACTGGGAACATAACCTGAAAGGATTTGCAGCGCACTGGAACAAAAATACAAACCTGGCCTGGGCATTTGACCGCTGGTTTCTGAATCTTTTTCCGCGTGAAGAACCGTTTCATTTCAACGGAGGCGGTTACAGTACTTTAAGCTTTATTCCGACACTCGGAACAATGATTCTGGGACTTATTGCAGGAAAATGGCTGAAATCCGCTCCTTCCTCTCAATGGCTGATCAAACGGCTTGTCATAACCTCCGCCGTTCTGTTCGCTATCGCCATCATACTTAACTTTTCAGGAATCAATCCGATCGTTAAAAGAATATGGACACCGGCATGGACATTATTCAGCGGCGGCTGGTGTTTTTTGCTGCTTGCCCTTTTTTATTATTTTGTAGATATCCGCCAAAACAAATCTGTTTTCTTTCCTTTGATTGTCATCGGCACAAATTCGATAGCAGCCTATATTCTTGCGCATACAATCGACAGCTTCATTGATCAGTCTTTCCGGATTCACATCAGCCGGCATTATGACCTTATTTTCGGGGAAGGCCTGCGTTCGCTTATAAGCGGAGCCATTATTTTACTGATCGAATGGTGGATTTTGTACTGGATGTACAAGAAGAAATTATTTATCAAAATCTGACCGCATATCCGCAATTCTCTAAAAAATTTATTGTACTTAAACTTATGCAGTTTTTAAAATCGGTTCATCATATTGCAATTATTTGTTCTGACTACGAAAAGTCCAAGCATTTTTATACCCGGATTCTGGGATTTGATATAGACCGGGAAGTTTATCGGGAAGCACGGAAATCCTACAAACTGGACCTGTCGCTGAACGGACAATATTGTATTGAGTTGTTTTCGTTTCCCGATCCTCCGAAACGCACTTCACAGCCGGAGGCATGCGGACTCAGACATATTGCTTTTCAGGTAGAAGATATGGAAGCTGCGACTGCGTACTTCGAGTCAAAAGGAGTAACGCTGGAGGCCGTCCGGACGGATGAGTTTACAGGAAAAAAATTTACCTTTTTTGCCGATCCGGACGATTTACCCATTGAACTGTATCAGATCTGATTTTTGGCAGAACTAGGCCGCAACGGTGTAAGTAATCATTTTGCGGCTGCCGATTTCAAGTTTTCGCAGTGTTTCATAGAATTCGGAAATTCTGGCAAGGTGTTCATCCAGTACTTTCCTGGCTTCCGAATCCTTGTCCATATAACTTCGCAGAGAATTATAGAGCTGCAACGTGGCGGCCTCATTTCGTTTCAGGCATCTTGCTATATCTTCCTGATGATCCACATTTTCAAGTACCCTGACCTCTTTCCGGGAAGTTCCGGAACTGGCTTCTCCAAGCTCTTTGTCATTTAAAAAACACTTGAAGTAATCGTAAATCCAGCCAATTTCACGCTGGAACAGAACGGCACTTACGTGGCCCTGACTTAAAACCCTGCGGAAGGATCCGTTAACATCTTTTCTGAGTGCTTCGAGATAAAGGAGTTCACGATTTTTCTGTTCATTCCACAATGCCTTGATCATCATAATTAATTCTTCTCCTTTAACATTTTCCATGACTATGAAGGTTTTAAGCTTAATACGAACTTCGCGTTTTAATATAAAAATTATGCCCCAGAGCAGCGTTATAGGCATTTTTCACTAAACAAAATAGTAATTCCTCACTAAGTACAATTATTCGTTTGAAGATATATTTTGTAGCAGTTGAGTCACACTTTATGGGGTGAGAATGCCATACTAGTTTTACATAAGTGGGGAATTTGGACTGGATACAAACATAGCTGCCCGTTTAATTTTAAACTCATGGGAAAGCGTCTAACTTTGCCGCCATACAATATTTCCGGGCCTACCGTGTTAAAATACGTTAGTTCCCGATGCTTTTTTTGTTTTGAATTATACAGATATGCATAAATACGCTTTAAATATTTCTCTGCTTGCCATACTCATCGTCAGTTCCTGCAAAACTTCTGCCCCGCCTCCGCCGGTAATTACAGAAACGCCTGCATTGATTGAAATCGGAAACCAAAAATTCTCACTGGACGAATACCAGGAATCATACAACAGGAACAAGTTTGCATCTGACTCATCCCGCGAACTTACCCCACAGGAATACGTAACGCTGTATACAGATCAGAAAATCAAAGTTTTACAGGCAAAACAGGAAGGAAAAGACACAACGCTGGATTACCGGGAAGAAGTGAATTCATACCGGGAACAGCTTGCGAAAAATCATCTTGTTGACAAGGATCTTGTTGAAAACCTGGTCAATGAAGCCTACAACCGGCTTAAACAGGAAGTAAGAGCTTCCCACATCCTGATTCCCGTTACGGAAGATGCTGCTCCTGCAGATACGCTGGAAGCGTACCGTGCTGCCGTTACACTGCGCGGCAGACTGGAAGAGGGTTCGGATTTCGGGGATATGGCGGCAAGGTTTTCCAAAGATCCTGCTGCATCGAGAACCAAAGGAGACCTTGGCTATTTTACCGCTTTCCAGATCGTATACCCGCTTGAAACGGCTGCATACAATTTGCCGGCAGGTAAAATATCCCAGCCCGTACGCACCAGATCCGGATACCATATTATCAAAGTTACGGACAAACGCACTAGCCGCGGCACCGTACAGGTTGCGCACATCATGGTGCAGCTGGATACCGCCGGAACACAGGCCCAGAAAGAATCTGCAAAAGCCCGTATCGATGAGGCATATACGCAGCTTCAGAATGGAGCAGACTGGGATTTGGTTGTTGAAAACTTTTCGGACGACCGGCAATCCAGAAGGAACGGCGGATTGCTGCCGGTGTTCGGCACCGGCCAGATGGCTCCTGAAATTGAAGAGGCTGCATTTGGTCTCAACAAAATCAATGCTTTTTCAAAGCCTGTCTTAACCATGTATGGCTGGCATATCCTGAAACTGATCGAGAAAAAGAATCTTGAGCCGCTGAGTGAAATGGCACCGGCGCTGAGAAAAAAAGTAATTACCGATTCCCGCGGTAAAGTACTTGAACTCGCCAATATCAAAAGGTTGAGGGACAAATATGCAGTGGAAGAATTTGCTGATCAGTGGAACGCCGTTTCGGTTTTGGGGGACAGCACGATCCTGACCGGAAAATGGGATTACATCCGACCTGTTTCAACGGACTGGTCCCAAAGCATTATTTTCCGGATTGAACAGAATACCTATGATGCACTTTCATTTCTGGATTATGTAAAAAGAAAACAGCATCCGAAGCCGAAAGATGCGTCGCCAGCCGTCGTGTTCCGCCGTTATTACAGCGACTATCTTGCAGAAAGTCTTTCTGAATACGAGAAAGAGCACCTGGAAGAATCCAATCCGGAATTCCGCAGCCTGATGACCGAAATCCGTGAAGGTGTTCTGCTTTCGCAGATTATGGAAGAAAATGTTTGGCAGCGTTCCCTTTCCGATTCTGCCGGACAGGTAAATTATTATGAACGTTTCAAAGACAAATACAAGTTTCCGGAGCGTGCCATGGGCACCATCATTTCTGCAAAAGACACACAGACTGTCAACTCAATACGCAGAACGCTGGAACAGAGTCCTTACAAGCTGGAAAGAAAGTCAAGGGAAATACTTTTTCCGGTGAATAAAACCGAGATCAGTAACGAGCAGCTGGAAGCACTGACGGACGTTTATATTGTGATGGAAAAAAATCCTGACTACATTGTGGAAATTGCCGGTTACAGATCTCCGGAAGAAACAGAAATGGCTTCGGCGGCAAGAATAAGAAATGTTATCAATTACCTGAATGGCAGAAATATCCCTCTTTTACGGATTATTGAAAAAGATTACGGTTCTTTTCGTCAAAGTGCGGAGCCGGAGCGTAATAGAAGAGTGGGCTTTCAGTTTTACAGCCAGTCGCGGAAAGATGTGGAGAAAGTTTATAATTCGGAAATGCCGGATGCCGTTATGATTCGTGACGGGTATTTTACGCAGGACAACCCGCTTTTGAGTAAAATGAAATGGCAGGCCGGAGTGCAAACTTTTAAGGATAACAATATGTTTTTCTGGGCTGATATCAGGAAAATAGAACCTGCGCGGCCGAAGACTTTTATGGAAGCAAGAGGAAGTGTGATCAATGATTATCAGAAAGAACTGGAAAAACAATGGGTTTCACGACTTCAGGAAAAATTTCCGGTCAAAGTCAATGCGGCAGAATTAGAAAAAATTAAGCGTTAAGTGTATTTTAGCTTTTCAAAACAAACAAATAGCAACGTTCTTATAACCCGGATGCAAAATCCTGAACTTGACGAGGAACAAAACAATCCTATGAAAATAAACATTTTTTTAACGGCACAGCTGACCGCAGTATTTCTACTGTTTTTCGGTTTGATAAGCTATGGACAGGGCCAGCAAGGTGTAAGCATTGACAAGATCATCGCCCGCGTTGACAATCACTATATTCTGAATTCGGAGTTGGAAGATATGTATGCGCAGTACAAGGCCGAGGGCAGAACCGCTCCGGAAAAATGCCAGCTTCTCGAATCTTTGATTATCAATAAAATGCTTCTCGCAAAAGCGGAAATTGACTCGGTTATTGTAGATGACAAGGAAGTAGACGGGGAACTGGACGCAAAGATGGGTTATATGATCCAGCGCTTCGGTTCGGAAAAAAACATTGTAGAGGCTTACGGCAAAAGCATTGACAACCTGAAAAGCGAACTCCGCCAGCAGGTAAAGGAACAGAAAGTTGTTGAAAAAATGCAGCGTACGATTTCAGGCAACGTAAAAATCACACCGAATGAAGTGCGTAAATTTTACAATTCGATTCCAAAAGACAGTCTTCCGTATATTCCTTCCGAAGTGGAAATCGGGCATATTGTAAAACTGGGCACGGTAACGCGGGAACAAAAGGACAAGCTCAGGCAACAGCTTCTTGACCTGAAACAACGCGCAGAAAAAGGCGAGGACTTTGCCACGCTGGCACAGATCTATTCGGAAGACCTGGGTTCCGCAAAGAACGGCGGTGACCTTAACTTTGCAAAACGCGGTGCGATGGTTCCGGAATTTGAAGGCGCTGCACTTGCCTTGAAGCCGGGCGAAATGTCGGATATTGTGGAATCCCAATTCGGTTTTCACCTGATCAAGCTGATTGAAACGAGAGGTGCGGAATATCATGCAAGACATATTCTTTTACGTCCTGATTACAACAAGGGAACAGACATGACCGAGGCAATCCGTTCGCTGGACAGCCTTCGCAAGCTGATATCCATTGATACGCTTAAATTTGCAAAAGCGGCACTGGACAATTCAGAAGACAAGGAAACGGCGGAAGCCGGCGGCTTGATTCAGGACAGGAATACAGGACTTGCGCGCCTTACACTGGATGCGACGATGGACCCGGCTTTGTATTTTGCCATTGATACCATGAAAGTGGGCGATCTGAGCCAGCCCGTATCTTACCGTACCGAAGACGGCAGAAGTGCGATGCGGATTATCTGGTATAAGAGCAAATCGGAACCGCATACGGCCAACCTGCATGATGATTATGAAAAACTGGCGCAGATTGTACTAAGCAACAAGCGGAACAATGCGCTGGAAGAATGGTTTAAAAAGGCACAAGGTGATGTGTTCATCAGTATTGAGCCCGAATACCGAAATTGTAAAGTCCTCGGGCTCGCCCAGGCAGATGATATGTAGAAAATACGACTGTCATTTAAAGCGTTTGAAAAATTCTTAAATCTAATCTGGCATATTGTGAAGTATTCATCGGACGTAGAAGCTGCAGAAGCTATGAAAATGGCTTACGAAAAAATCCGGAGTGAAATCGGGAATGTAATCATCGGGCAGGATGAAGTTGTTAAAAGATTGCTTACCGCTATATTCTGTCAGGGTCACTGCCTGCTTGTAGGCGTTCCGGGACTTGCAAAAACACTTCTGATCCAAACCATTGCTTCCTCGCTGGATCTTGATTTTAACCGGATACAGTTCACACCCGATCTGATGCCGTCGGATATTCTCGGCTCTGAAACACTGGATCAGAACCGAAACTTCAAATTCATCAAAGGGCCGGTGTTCGCCAACATTATCCTGGCGGATGAAATCAACCGGACACCGCCAAAAACACAGTCGGCACTGCTGGAAGCCATGCAGGAATATTCGGTGACCATTGCCGGCGTAAAACATTCATTGCAGCGGCCTTTCTTTGTACTGGCCACGCAAAACCCGATTGAACAGGAAGGAACTTATCCGCTTCCGGAAGCCCAGCTCGACCGTTTTATGTTTATGATCCAGCTGGATTATCCTTCCTATGCAGAAGAAGTGAGTATTGTCAAAAATACGACGAATGACATTCGCCATCAGGTTTCCAAAGTAATTACAGCAGAAGAAATAACGGATTTTCAGCACTTGGTACGACGCGTTCCGGTTACAGATCATGTGATTGAATATGCCGTAAAACTTGTTCATAAAACCCGTCCGACTGCCGGTCTGGCCATTAAAGATACAAGCGATTATCTGGACTGGGGCGCAGGACCGAGGGCATCACAGGCGCTTATTCTGGCGGCCAAATGCAATGCGTTGCTTTCGGGCAAGTATTCACCGGATATTGAAGACGTCAAAGCCGTTGCATTGCCTGTACTCCGGCACAGAATTATACGAAACTTCAAAGCAGAAGCGGAAGGCATTTCTGTTGATGATATTATCGGACGTCTATTGTAACAACGAATCAATATTAGAAGTAGTTGATAAAACAATTTTGAATTAAATTCTAGCAAGCTTTTGTTTATAAATTATATATTCAACTAAAAGCTTACTGCTAATTACTAACAGCTGCTTAAAGAACAGCATTGAAAGTTTGTACCGATTCACAGATCAGTACAAACTTTTGTTTTTAAGACCATTTCATTTATTTATCAAAAAACAAAAATGGAAATACTTGGTAAAAATATTATCGGCTATACTCTTTCTGCCGAAAGCGAGCATACATTTCAGTCCTACGTGCCCGTTTCAGACTCCTATCTGACGGAAACATTTCACACAGCAACGCAGCAGGAAGTCAGCCGCACGATGGAGCTGGCAGAAAAAGCTTTCGAGGATTATGCTGCTTTGCCTGCTGCCAGACGTGCTGATTTTCTGGTTGCAATTACAGAAGAAATCATGGATCTGGGCGATGCGTTGCTGATAAGGGCAAGTCTGGAAACCGGCCTTTCGGTTGCGCGGCTTACAGGCGAAAGAGCGCGCACGGTTACACAGCTTATGCAGTTTGCAGAACTTGTACGTGAAGGTTCCTGGGTGAACCCGTCCATTGATACGGCCATTCCCGATCGCAGTCCGCTTCCAAAGCCTGACCTCCGGAAAATGCTTGTCCCGATCGGGCCTGTTATCGTTTTTGGATCGAGCAATTTTCCTTTTGCGTACTCCATCGCCGGTGTGGACACCGGACCGGCGCTTGCTGCGGGAAACCCGGTGATTGTAAAAGCACATCCGGCGCATCCGGGTGTCAGTGACATGACGGCGCAGGCCATTGTAAAAGCCGCACAAAGAACCGGAATGCCCGACGGCGTTTTTTCCATGCTTTATGACGATGGCTATGAAGTCGGAACGGCATTGGTCAAACATCCTGCAAGCAAAGCAGTCGGTTTTACAGGTTCTTTTACGGGCGGCATGGCGCTTTACAGGCTGGCTCAGGAACGAGAAGAGCCGATTCCGGTTTATGCTGAAATGGGCAGCGTGAACCCGATTGTCATCCTGCCCGAATACCTGAAACAAAATGCACTGCAGCTTGGCAAAACAGTCGCCTCTTCGGTTACATTGGGGGCCGGACAGTTTTGTACCAATCCGGGGCTTGTATTTATCACGAATTCGGAAGGCGCGCAGGAATTTATGGAATCTTACCAATCTGAAATTGAAAAAACCGCCTCGGCTGCGATGCTTACGGCCGGAATCTGCAAAAGCTATTACAGCCGCCGATCCCATTTGTTTGAACAGGAAAATGTAAAGCAACTTGCGCTTTCCGACATGTACTCGGAAGGCGAAAATCAGGCACAGGCTTCTGTGGCGCAGGTTTCGGGAAAAACTTTTATCGCCAATCCGAAATTGCATGAAGAAATATTCGGACCTTTTTCACTGCTCATCGTTTGCGAAAGTACGGAGGAATTACTCGAAGCCGTTTCGCATCTGAAAGGCCAGCTGACAGCTACACTCATGGCAGAAACGGATGAAGCGGCCTCCTACCCTGCTCTTTTGAGAAAACTGGCAGCGATTTCAGGCAGATTTATCATGAACGGCGTTCCTACCGGCGTGGAAGTTTGTGCTTCCATGCATCATGGCGGACCGTTTCCCGCAACGGCTGATGCCAAGTTCACATCCGTCGGAACAGATTCCGTTTTACGGTTTGTGCGTCCGCAATCCTTTCAGAACTGGCCGGATGCACTGTTGCCGGACGAACTTAAAAACAGCAATCCATTGGGAATTTTAAGGCGGGTTAATAACAAAGTGACAAAGGACTCCATTTGAATATCAGAAAGGAACAAGCGTTTCGGGATAACCGACTTTGACCAGAAAAAGCCCTTCGGCCGGAGCCTGCGCCCCGGCCATCTTTCTGTTCCTGGATAAAATCACATTTTCAAAATCCGAGACTGTTTTCTTTCCTTTTCCGACTTCCAGCATCGTTCCGACCAGCGCGCGGACCATGCCCCTCAGAAAGCGATTGGCCTGCACATGAAAGACCAGCATTTCACCTTTATCGATCCATTCGGCCTGGGTGATTGTGCACAGAAAATTGTTTACGCTTGTATGCACCTTGCTGAAACTTTCAAAATTCCTGTGGATAAGAAGCAGACCTGCAGCTTCGTTCATGGCGGCAACGTCTAGTTCCGCTTTGAGAAAAAATACCTGATCGATCAGAAACGGGTTTTTCTTCCGGCTGATGCGATATTCATATTTCCGGAATATCGCAGCAAATCTGGAATTCACTTCATCCGGCACAGGTATGATTTCACGCACTGCCAAGTCTCTCGGAATGAGGCCGTTGAGCTTATAAATCAGCTCATCAGGATTTTCCAAAGGATCAATTAAATCAAAATGCGCAAATTGTTGTTCTGCATGTACGCCTGCGTCCGTGCGGCTGCTTCCGGTAAGTTCGACGGCTGTTCTCAGAATTTTAGCCAGCGCCTCTTCCAGGACCTGCTGTACGCCGAGTGCATTTTTCTGTTTTTGCCAGCCATTGTAGGCAGTTCCTTTGTAACTGAATTCAATAAAATAACGCATGCCGCAAAAATAAGGTAAACGGCACAGATTTGCGATTTAAAAGGCTTGATTGCTGTAATTGTTGCGAAGAAGGTTAACTTTGAAAATCGAATAATATTTCCAGTATAGTATGTTTGCGGAAGACAAAAAAGAAGAAAAAAGCCTCAATTTTATTGAAGAAATCATTGAAGCCGACTTGCAATCGGGAAAATATACCCAAATTATAACCCGTTTCCCACCGGAACCGAACGGTTATTTGCATATCGGCCATGCTTCCAGTATTTGCCTCAATTTCGGACTTACAAAAAAATTTCCGGGGTATACCAATTTACGATTTGACGATACCAATCCGGTTACGGAAGATACAGAATACGTGGAAAGTATCAAGAACGATATCCGCTGGATGGGCTTTGAGTGGAAACATGAACTCTATGCTTCGGATTATTTTGACACGCTGTACGGATATGCTGTTAAATTGATTTCCAAAGGTCTGGCTTATGTGGACGATTCGACGTCTGAAGAAATTGCCGCCCAGAAAGGAACTCCGACCGAGCCCGGAACCGACAGTCCGTTCCGCAACCGCACGGTGGAAGAGAACCTGGAACTGTTCGAACAGATGAAAAACGGCGCATTCCCGGACGGAAGCAGGACGCTGCGTGCCAAAATAGACATGCAGCATATCAATATGCTGATGCGCGATCCGATTTTATACCGGATCAAACATGCGCATCATCACCGTACCGGAAATAAATGGTGCATTTATCCGATGTACGATTTTGCACACGGACAAAGCGATTCCATCGAAACAGTAACGCATTCAATATGTACGCTGGAATTTGTACCGCACCGTGAGCTTTATGACTGGATTATTGAAAAACTGGAAATATATCCTTCGCACCAGTACGAATTTGCACGCCGCAATCTGAATTACACCGTTACAAGTAAAAGAAAATTGCTTCAGCTTGTTCAGGAAGGGCATGTGCATGGCTGGGACGATCCGAGAATGCCGACCATTAGCGGCCTGAGAAGAAGAGGTTATACGCCGGAAAGCATCCGGGATTTTTGCGACCGTATCGGCGTGGCCCGCCGTGAAAATATGATTGATGTCGGTTTGCTGGAATTCTGCGTACGTGAAGACCTGAACAAAAAGGCGCTCAGAAGAATGGCCGTTCTGGACCCGCTAAAAGTCGTCATCACGAACTTCCCGGAAGGCGTTACCGAAATGTGCCAGCTTGAAAACAATCCGGAGGACGATTCCGCCGGCATGCGCGAAGTGCCGTTTACACGCGAAGTTTACATTGAAAAAGAAGACTTTATGGAAACGCCTTCCAAAAAATACTTCCGGCTTGCTCCCGGCAAAATAGTTAGGCTGAAAGGTGCGTACATTGTTCAGTGTGAAGATTTTGTAAAAGATGAAAACGGCGAAATAACCGAAGTCCGCTGTACCTATATCGAAAACAGCAAAAGCGGGCATGATACAACCGGAATCAATGTAAAAGGAACTTTGCACTGGGTTTCGGTTGCCAATGCCGTTCCGGTGGAAGTACGGCTTTATGACCGTCTGTTTGTCGTGGAAGATGTTGCTTCGCAAGAAGGTGACTTCAAGGATTATATCAATCCGGATTCGCTGCATGTTATTACCGGCTATGCCGAGCCGGCACTGGCGGATGCCAAACCCGGCGATTCATTCCAGTTCCTGCGCAAGGGATATTTTGCCGCCGACACGGAAAGCACAGCCGAAAAACCCGTTTTCAACCGAACCGTAACCCTGCGCGACAACTGGGCAAAAGCAGCGGTTAGTTGATTTTTTAAAGAAGGAAAGGTAAGAGGGAGGAAAGGAAGAAGGGAAAAAGGAGGAAAGGGTGAGAAGGAGGAAGGGAAAAAGGAGAATGGAGGGAAATGGAATTTACATGAATCGTAATTTCCGTTTCCCTTTTTCCTTTATTGCCGATACACTTTCCTCCTTCTTACTTTCTCCATTTCACCCTTCCTCCCTCCTCCCTTTTCCCTGCCACCCATTTACCCTGAATTTAATTAGATTGCTTTTAAATAAACTTGCTTGGAAAGATGTTTGCCGTTATCTTTGTGCAACAATTTCCACGATTCAACCGCATTTTTCAGTGAATACCCTAAATGAGTTGTTCAGTACTGCCAAAGGTCACAGTTTTCAATGTGATTTAACTTCAAAAGTTATTCTTCATTTTGGTGAAATACAGGCTTCTTTCAGGATACAGGATTTCCTGAATTTCCGCAGGCTGATTAATGCCATTGACATTCACAGCAGAATTTTTGATCTTTCGGATGAGTCTGATTATGAGTTTGTTGAAGCTCCAAGGCTGAATATTTATCATAAGCTGACTTTGTGTGAACTAATTCAGCTGAGAGAACTCGTAAACGGCACGTTCTTCGCGATTGAACTCAATTCCATGCTCCATGAGATTTTGTACAAAGATTCAGAATTAGTCTAAATAGCTCATTCAGATCACATTAGACCAATTCCAAATTTCTCTTTTGCCTTGCAATGATGAACTTTCGTATGATATTTGCAATTAGTTAGATATAATAAAAAGCAAGTAACCATGAAAGACTTATTGAGACAAAGGACTTCCCTGAAAGAGGAAATAGAAATATTATTAAATAACCAGGTTAAAATGGAAGCCGAAGCTTCGGCCAAGTACCTCGCAATGGCTTCCTGGTGCGATCGTAACGGTTTCAAAAACAGTGCGGCTTATTTTCTGAAACAATCAGATGAAGAACGCACGCATATGCTGAAAATCTTCAATTACATCATGACGGTCGGCGGAACTGCCGTTTCACCGGAAATTACTGCTGTAAGACAGGAATTCACCTCTTTCAGAAGTGTTTTCGAAGCGGCATTGCAAAGCGAGATCGCTGTTACGCAATCCATCAACCGGATCGTTACACAAAGCCGCAGAGAAGAAGATTATGCAACGGAATCTTTCCTGCAATGGTTTGTAAACGAACAAATTGAAGAAGAAGACAATGCGCGGCGTGCCATTGAGCTTTTTGATGTAATCGGCGAAGAAGGTACAGGCCAGTACTTTATCGACAAAGCCATTCTGAAAATCGGTTCGGATAACTAGTACAAAAAATATAAACAAGATACAAAGGACTGCGTCATGGCAGTCCTTTTTCATTTTCTATCAAACCGGTTTTCCGGATTCAACGTCTTACTGTTACTTTTTCAATAATGAATAGACTTCCGTATCCAGATATTTCCGGTTCTCATAATAGCTTTCTCTGAAATAGCCTTCTTTTATGAAATTCTGTCTGAGCAGGATTTTTCTCGAAACATCGTTTTCAGGATTTATCCTCGCTTCTATACTGTGCAGATACATTTCATTAAAACCATAATCCAGCACTTTCCTGATTGCTTCGGTCATCAGCCCTTTGTTCCAGTAATCCGGATGTAGCATATAGCCGATTTCAGCGCGATGATTGAAAATATCCAGTTTGTGAAAACCGATGGATCCGATTAATCCCGGTGAAGTTTTCAGAGAAATTCCCCATGTAATGCCGATACATTCTCTCAGGTTGCGGTTATAAAGCTCGATGATTTCACGTGCCTCTGCGATGGAACCGAGCAGCGGCTTGCCAATGAATTTCATGGCTTCCGGATTGCTGCGGAGCAGATACATTCCTTCTGCATGATCTGTAACAGACAAGGCATGCAGCTTGGTGCGTCCGGTTTCAAGGAGCGGAAAAGGATTAAAATTCAGAATTAACATACCCGAATACACATAAGCTTGTAAAATGCCGGCATGAATAATCCACGGCAGCGGCTCAACAATCTCAGCAAATTATTGTGAATTACAAAACATCCGGCGTTTTCATACGGGCTGCACGTAGTGAACAGGTTATAAAATTGGTATGGCTTTTGCAGCTTGTGGAATTAAAATAGTAGTATTGCACCAACTACCGTTGGTTTGTTTTCATGAATTACCTCGACGAATTTAAGAAGTTCATTTCCAGTCATTACCTTTCCACGGGTGTCAGATTAACGCTGGGCGCGGTTATTCCCAGCCTTATTTTTCAGCATTATGGAATCCTGGGCGATATGATTGCTTTTCCGCTCGGAACATTGCTGATCGGCGGAACAGATAATCCCGGCCCGTACCACAGACGCCGAAATTCACTGCTTATTGCGATCATCACATGCTTTGCCGTAGCACTCACGACAGGGCTTTTAAGACATATCCATTTCATCATTTTTGCCGAAATCATCCTATTCGGGATGTTTTTCTCGCTTGTTGGCGTATATGGCAACCGGGTTAACAGCATAGGTCTTATCGCGCTGCTTGTGTTTGTTTTCAACATTGACGATCATCTCAGCGGCGACATGGTCCTGAAAACGGCACTGATTTTCTCGGCAGGCGGAATCTGGTACTTCATCCTGTTTATGGTTCTACAGACGCTGCGGCCGTACAAACTGATACAGCAGTTACTGGGCGAGAATTTTGTTGAACTCGGCAAGTTGCTTTCCATTAAAGCGGATTATTATCTGGCCAATCCGGATTACGACGATCTGTTCAGCCGTATGATCCATCAGCAGGTTATTCTTAGGGAAAATCATGAAAACCTGCGGGAAATTCTTTTTAAAACAAGAGAGATCGTAACCGAATCGACCAATAAAAGTAGGGTTCTGATGCTGATGTTTCTGGATAGTATCGATTTGTTCGAAAGGATTCTGAATTCACAGCAAAATTATATTAACCTTCACCGGGCATTTGATCATTCCAAAATATTAAGGCTGTTCGGAACGTACATACAATGGTTATCGGCAGAAATCCAGCAGATCGGCATTGCCGTGCAAAGCGGCTTTCCTTCCCATCCCAAACATGATCTGGACGAAGCGTTCAACAAATGCCAGCAGGCTTTTCAAAGGATGCGCAAAGACAGCATGACGCATGATAATCTGGAAGATTTTATGATGCTGCGCCAGATTCTGAACAGTCTGCAGGATGTTACCGAACGTATCAAAAAGCTGCACCGCGCTACTACTTACGATACGGAAGTAAGCCAGGATTACAGCCTGATTGTGACAACTGAAAATTTTATCCCGAAACAGGAATATCATCCGCGCCTTCTGCTTGACAATTTGTCGTTAAAATCAAGCCATTTTCGTCATGCTGTGCGTATTACGCTCGGTTTGCTGATCGGCTATACCGTTTCGCTGTTTTTCGAGCTCGGACATGGATACTGGATTCTGCTTACGATTGTCGTGATTTTAAAACCTGCTTTCAGTATTACAAAGCAACGTAATCTGCACAGGATCGGAGGAACGATTGTCGGCGTGGTTTCGGGCTTTCTGTTTTTATACCTGATTCATGACGGCACGGCGCTTTTCATAATTATGTTGATTTCCATGATTATGGCGTACAGTTTTCTGAAGATCAATTACTTCATTGCCTCCACTGGCATCACACTTTACGTAATCATTTCCTTCAACTTCCTGAATCCCCAGCATATTACCCCGCTGCTTAAAGAACGGGTTCTGGATACCATTATCGGCTCCGTTATTGCCTATCTAATTTCATCCTATGTACTGCCCGTTTGGGAACATTCGCAGATTAATCAGTACATCCGCGCAGCCTTGAATGCCAACCGCAGGTATTTTGATATAGTTGCAGCAAAATTTACAGGGAAACAACTGGATATTAATGAATTCAAGCTGCTCCGCAAAGATGCTATCATTGCTATGGCCAACTTGTCCGACAATTTTCAGAAAATGCTGTCCGAACCCAAGCGGCGGCAGTTGCATATGGAGGAATATCACCAGTTTGTCGCAACGAGCTATATGCTGACTTCCTACATAGCATCTTTGTCAACATACGCGCAGACGCTGGAATATGCAGAGTTTGCGGCTGAATTCGAAATGATGATCCAGCAAATTGACCGCCAGCTCCAGACGGCTGCCGATTTGCTGGATGGACAGGCATCAGGAAATTCAGAGATTGCACGTGAATCGCTGCCGCAGAACCAGAAACTGATTGAACTGCTTGCCATGCGTAAAAAAGAGATCAAGGAAATGGGAATTGAAAAAGCAGATCAGTCGCCGGCACGAAAAATGCTGTCCGACCTGAAAACCATTAACGGCTTGTTTGAACTGATCAGTACGATCACCATTGACGAAATCAAGATTCTGCAAAAGATCAGTTCGGCAAAGGCCAAAATGGCAGCAAACATTGACTTAGAAAATCAGAGTAAACCGGTATGACAACATTATCAGGCACAGAACGTAAAAACATCACACCCGGAACTGCGGTATCCATTGTGTTAAAACAGGATCAGCGAAGCGGGACCCTGACTCACGGAATTGTAAAAGACATTCTGACCAAATCGGCGGTGCATACGCACGGCATTAAAGTAAGGCTGGAAACAGGCGAAGTCGGACGCGTTAAGCATATTGAAGCAGATTAGCGTAAATAAATTCCTTTCAGAACAAGCATTCGGATAATCTCCGGAATTGTTTGGCAAATAGGTTCGTTATCCTTGTCAACAGTTGAATTTTCGTAACACTAATCTTCCATCTTCATGTCTTCGCAATTATTCACGCCTCTTACTATTAAAGATATAAGTTTCAAAAACCGCATCGTCGTCTCGCCGATGTGCCAGTATTCATCCGTTGACGGTTTTGCCAATGACTGGCATCTTGTGCATCTCGGCAGCCGTGCGGTTGGAGGCGCCGGCCTGCTCATTGCCGAGGCAACAGCCGTTTCGCCGGAAGGAAGGATTTCTCCACAGGATCTGGGTATCTGGAAAGATGAGCATATAGAAAAACTGAAACAGATAACGGATTTCATTGCTGCACAAGGTGCCGTAGCCGGAATACAGCTCGGACATGCCGGTCGCAAGGCAAGTACTTTTCCGGCCTGGAAAGGCCGCGGACAGGTTCCGGCAGATCAGGGTGGCTGGAAAACGGTGGGTGCATCTGCAGTTCCGTTCCATGAAACTGAAGATGCCCCTCAGGAACTGGATCAGGAAGGAATCCGGAAAGTAATTGCAGATTTTGCCGCTGCTGCCGAAAGATCCCTCAAAGCAGGTTTTAAGGTTATTGAAATACATGCTGCGCACGGCTATCTGATCCATCAGTTTTTTTCACCGCTCAGCAATAAACGCAGCGATGCATACGGCGGAAGCTTTGAAAACCGAATCCGTATTTTGCTTGAAGTTATAGAATCCATTCAGCAGGTTTGGCCGGCAGAACTTCCTCTATTTGTACGCATTTCGGCTACGGACTGGGCTGAAAACGGATGGGATGAAAAGCAGTCGGTTGAACTTTCAAAAATCCTGAAAAACAAGGGTGTGGATCTTATTGATGTATCCACCGGCGGGCTAGTTCCTGCGGTGAAAATTCCGGTTGGCCCCTCCTATCAGGTTCCTTTTTCTGCCAAAATCAAAAAAGAAGCAGATATTATGACGGGCGCTGTGGGCATGATAACAGAAACTCAGCAGGCAGAAGATATCTTGCAGAATCATGAAGCGGATCTGGTCGTGATGGCGCGTGAACTGCTTCGTGATCCGTATTTCCCGCTGCATGCAGCACATCAGCTTGGTGAAGATATTGTTTGGCCGGTTCAGTACGACCGTGCAAAACCGGCTTTGAAATAGTTGGCCTTTTAAAATATAGTCAGACTATTTTCTTCTGTTTTCTATCTGCCGGTTAATCGGGTTTCAGTTAACCGGCAGGTAAATAATGAATGTGGCGCCCGTTCCCGGTTTGCCAATGGCATCGATCAGGCCGTTATGATTATCCACAATTTTCTTGCAGATAGCAAGCCCGATTCCGGTACCTTCGTAAGCGCTCCGATTGTGCAGCCGCTGAAAAACCTGAAAAATCCTGTCTTTGAATTGCGGATCAAATCCGATGCCGTTATCCGAAAATGAAATGTACTGATACCGCAATGCCGAATCTATGCCGGACAACGGAATCATTTCACCGGACAATTGCCCTGTCCGAATGTTGATAACCGGTTTTACCTCCGGCTTTACAAATTTCAGTGCATTGGCGATCAGGTTCGTAAAAAGCTGCTCAAACTGAAACACGATAACGCTCCAGGTCGGCAAAGTCTCGCTAGTTATAGTGGCCTGCTGCTGCTGGATTACATCACTGAGCTGTTCCTTCACATTTCCCAGAATTATGTTCAGATCGGCTTCTTCATAATGTTTTTCAACTGCGTTGGCACGTGAAAAAGCCAGAAGATCTATAATCAGCTGCTGCATGCGCGTCGAAGAAGCCTGCATTCTGGCCAGATAATCCTTGCCTTTATCCGAAAGATTCCGGTTTTCAGTTTCAAGCACTCTCGTTGCAAAAGTCTGTATTTTACGGAGCGGCTCCTGAAGATCGTGGCTGGCGACATACGCAAACTGGGCAAGTTCCATATTGGTTTTTACCAGTTCGTTGTTGGCAATCGTAAGTTCTTTGGTACGAAGGGCAACCTTGGATTCCAGCTGGTCAATAAAAACCTTGCTTTCATGAATGTCCGTACTCGTCCCGACCCACATTTCGATTTTTCCTTCTGCATTGCGCTGCGGAATGGCACGGCTCAGCTGCCATCTGTAAACGCCGTCTTTTCTAAGGAACCGATGTTCATACAAAAATTCCAGACCGCTCTTTACGGATTTCAGCCAAGACCGTACATTTTCCTGGCGATCGTCGGGATGGACAATCTGAAACCAGTTATAAGTGTCGAGCTTGTCTGCGGTAAGTCCGGAATATTCATAAACGGATTGATTGAAATAATTCAGATTTCCTTCTGCATCGCTGGTCCATACCAGCTGCGGCATGGAATTGGCCAAGGTCCTGAATTTGCTTTCGCTGGTTTTCAATGCAAGTTCCGCTTCTTTCCTTTCTGTGATGTCTATCAATACATTGACTGCACCTGTAACATCACCATTGCTGTCGTAAATCGGCTGCGGAGTGGATATAATATGCCTTAGCGATTGATCCGGTTTGCGGATAAATGCTTCCGAAGTCATGCACTGCTGGTTTTTCAAAGCAATGGCAACAGGACTTTCTTCAAGCCGCATGTATTCACCGTCAACCGTATACATTTCAAACGAACCGCACCACTGATCTGCTCCTATTTCCGGCTCGCGGCCCCATAATCGGACGGCTGCCTTGTTGAAAAGTGTCAGATAACCGTTTTTATCAATGGTATAAACGGCAACGGGCATGGTTTCGATCAGATCCTTGTACCGTTTTTCGCTGTCTTTGATAATTTGTTCGGTTCTTTTCTGCTCCGTAATGTCCATCATGGTTCCCAGCATCCGTTGCGGGATATGGTCTTCATTGTAAAGCATTTTGCCCTGTGTCCGGATCCAGTGAACGCTTTTGTCCGGATGAATGATCCTGGCTTCATAGCTGTAAGAACCGGTGGCGATTGCTTCTTCAAATGCTTTTTCCACAATCTGCGTCCTGTCTTCATGGTGAATACGACTGCGCATATCTTCATGCGTCAGCTGTGTGGAGCCATTGTAACCGAATATCTCGGCAAGTCTTGCGGAATAGATGATTTCCCTGGTTTGTATGTTCAGGTCCCAGGTTGCCAGCCTGGTGCCTTCAGTAGCGAGCGAAAGCCGGTCTGCTGCTTCCGAAATCTGCTGACGAAACCGGACCATTTCCGTAACATCATTAACAGATACCATAATGCCCGAAACACGGTTATCCATTTCCAGAATGGGCGCGTACTGAATGTCAAGATAAAACTTCCTCAGACCGTCGTAGCCGTTGATCCATGCAACTGCCTCGGATTCCCTGTACAAAGCGCCGTTTTCATACACATTTTCCAGTATTCCGATAAACTTCTGATCGGCAAGTTCCGGAAATACTTCCAGCAGCTTTTTTCCCTGAACATCATGCAGTTCCCTGCGCCAGAGATTCCGGAGCATGCTTTCATTTGCAAGGCTTATAATGAAGTCTTTTCCTTTGAGAACCGCTTTGGCAAACTGCGACTGCGTGACCAGATTCCGGAACTGGTTCTCACTTCTTTGCAGCCCGAGCCTGGCAAGCACTTGCTGCGTAACTTCCGTAGCTACAACAATGATACCGGAAATTTCGCCGGTTTCTTCAAAAAGAGGCTGATATATGAAATTGAAATAGCATAGTTCCTGCTTTCCGTAACGGCGGATGGTCACTTCAAATTCGTTGCCGTTGTATGCCGTTCCGGTATGGAGTACATTGATCAGGATCGGTTCTACATACGCACGGACTTCCGGCAGCACATCAAAAAGCAGCCGGCCTACAAACTCCTCTTCTTTTCGGTCAACAATGCTGAGATAAGTTTCATTGGCCATTTCCACCATGAAATTATATCCGTTCAGAATGGCTATCCCGACCGGAGCCTGCTTCATTGTGTTGCGGAACTTGCTTTCACCGGCTTTAATCTTTTTCCCAGCCGAAACGGCTTTTTCGGTTTGTTCCTTGATGCGAAGGTCCAGTTCCTGAAGGATTCTGTTCAGCTGCAGCAATTCATTGTAATTGATCAGCAGTTCATCCGGAATGCTCAGGTCGGGACCCAGGTTTCCTTCGGTTTTGATCTTGGCTTCCACAATGGACAAAAGCGAAGACAGGTTTTCGGCAATAAGCTCCATGGCCGGCAAGCCTTCCCGCGCTTCTTCTGCAAACCCGTTTTTATAAAGATCTATCAGTGCATTGGCAGATTCATGAATCTTAAAGTGAACCCGCTCGATTTCCTGCATTTCAGGCAAATGGCCGTAGACATGCAGTGCGTGATTGTAAATCCATTGTCCGAGCGAACAATCAAGATGAGAAGTTACAGGCTGTTCGTCGATTTCAGCACCGTAAAGGATTGATCTTAATCTTGTTTTAAATAAAATGTGCCGGGCTCTTGCCCTTTCAAAATCAAGTTCAATGACATTCATGCCCATAAAAATTTGTTCACTCATCATTCTTGTCACCGCAGCCGGTATTCAAGTAACAACGAGTGAACAAGAATTGGGTTTAATATTGGTAATTAAGGTTCTCGGCTACTGGTTTCCAGCTGTGCTTGGTCCAGTCTATATCAAGAATTTGTTGGATTGCCTGTTTCAGTTTCGGGAACGACCCCGGTTTTCTGATAAAAAAGTTGGCACCCTGCTCATGTACTTTTCTGACCATTTCTTCCTGCCCGGTTGTGGAAAAAATTACGACCGGAATAGAAGCCCATTTTTTTGTTTTTCTGATTTGTTCCAGACATTCAAAGCCGTTTTTTCTAGGCATGTTAAGGTCCAGAAAAATCACGTCAGGCGGCGGCGGAACATTGGTTTCCATTAAATTAATAAGTTCCACGCCGTCATTAGCCGTTGTTAGCTCCGTTGAAGTACTCACCTCCCTTAAAGCATCTTCGAACAGCATGCAGTCGTCCGCATCGTCGTCAGCCAGGAAAATAAACTTATTTGGTTTTGTGCTCATAATCCAAAATTAAGTAATTCGTTCGTATAAACATAATTCACCAACCGCTAAACAGACTTAACGCAGGATTTTTGTGCATTTTCGTACCAAGTTATGCAAATAAAAGCTTCCAATAAAATATTTGAATATTAAAATTCTCCTTCCAGACCTTCCTTCGGTTTCTTCTTAACCTGGTGCAGGCGATAGTTCAAAGTAAGGTTGATCTGACGCAGCCGGCCCTGCGAGTTGTTCAATGTATAGAAGTTGTTTCCCTCCGTAATAGTACGGTAACGGCGTGAGTTAAATACATCTATTATGCTGAGTGTCAGTGTACCGTTATTTTTGAAAACATCCCGGCTTGCCGCCAGGTCCAGCGTAGCCAGTGCCTTCCGCCGTCCCTGCGGAGTCTGCTGCGGGGCTTCGTAATTTCCCCGGAGCTGTACATCCGTTGTTTTCCACAACGTGAACCGCGACATCGTACGCACAAACCAGCTGTAAGTATCGCTCTGGAAATCCTCGTCCAGACTGGTTCCGTCTGTAATCGCTCGGAAGAAGTTTACGCTTCCGTCCAGTTTCCACCAGGGGTATGGCGTAAAAGATCCTGTAACTTCTGCGCCATACGCATCTTCGGTACCCAGGTTTTCAGGACGCGTGTAGGAACTTCCGTCTTCCTGTACACGCCGTATGCTTGTGATTTTTCCGTTTGTATGCCTGTAATAAATTGACGAAGTCAGCGAACCTTTTGCGAGGTATTTAATATGACCCAGTTCAAACGCATTTGTAAATTCCGGATTAAGGTCGGGATTTCCGCTCCAGTAATTCCGGTTGTCGGAATAGGTTGCAAACGGGCTTAGGTCATTGTACTGCGGCCTGCGTACCCTTCGGCTGAAACTGATCTGAAAAGCATTCTGCCTGGCAAAATCATACGTTACATGCACGCTAGGAAACAGATTGAAGTAATTTCTTTCATTTACTTCCCTGGTTTGTCTGAGTTCCGTCGTTACGCCCGTCCATTCCGCACGCAGGCCCGCCTGATACGAAAACTTGCCGGTTTTGTTACCCAGAATTCCGTATGCCGCATTGATGTTTTCCTCATACAGAAAGTCATTGGTCAGATTTTCCAGTGGCATCCAGCCGCCATCGCTGGATTGCTGTGTTACGGCATAGTCATTGGTCATATCCCGTGAGCTGCTTCTTGCCCCGGCTTCCAGCTTGCCTTCTTTCCCGAAAGGCTGAATGTAATCCACCTGAAAAAGCAGCTGTTTTTCGGTCTCGTCGTTCAGTGCACGCTGAAGAAGATGTGGAATGCCGGAAGGGCCGCCGTCCGGCCTGAAAACGTCTTCATTGTAAAACTGGTCGGACTTTTCCCAGTTGTCAAGGTAACGGACATCTGCGGTAAACTCCTGCCCTTTCCGGTTAAATGTCTTTTTATACGTTACCGAGTATTCCGAATTGGGTTCCGTTTCCGTTTCGTCCTGTGTACGGTTTGTAATGCCGGTCGGATTGCTGATGCTGTTCAGATAATCTCTGTAAATCAGGGTGGAAAAACGCTTGCCTTTGCTTGTACGCCATGTGTACGAACCGGTAAGAATGTTTTTCGGGTTAAAATAAAAATCGATTCCGCCTCTTGCGCTGTTGTTCATGCCTTTGAGGTTGCTCTTCATATCCCTTTCCATGATAATCGTGGAATCATTGCGGTACAATTCCTGATACAGGTAATTGCGCGAAGGCATGTTACGGTACGATAGTGTATAATTGAAGAAGAAATTAAGGTTTTTACGCCTGTAATTGATATTGGCCGCAGCGCCGTAATTGGTCGGATGTCCTGTAATGATGTCGAATGAGCCGTTAATGCCTTCCTTTCTTTCTTTTTTCAGGACAATGTTGATCACACCACCCATACCTTCGGCTTCATAGCGTGCAGAAGGATTCGTTATGATTTCCACGCGCTCGATCATACTTCCCTGAAGTTGCTGCAAACCGCTCGCTCCTTTGATACTGACCAGCCCCGAAGGTTTACCGTCTATCAATATACGTACGTTTCCGCTTCCTCTGAGGCTCACATTCCCTTCCACATCCACAGCCACGGAAGGAACATTGGTCAGAATGTCAACTGCAGTTCCGCCGGCATTGGCAAGATCTTTCCCGACATTGAAAATCTTTTTATCGAGCGACAGCTCCATCGAACTTTTTTCTGCCTGAACCGTTACTTCATCCAGCGTTTTCGCAGAGGCAGCCACTTTCAGTGATCCCAGGTCCAGCGGTGAATTGGCAGCTGTTATTTTTATCCCGGACGTAAACTGCGGCTTGTAACCGATGAATTCGGAAAGGGCATAATAGGAACCTGCTGAAATATCAACAATAAACCCGCCCGTTTCATCGGTAATGGCACCGGACACAAACGTACTGTCAGCAGTCCTGAAAAGCCGGATACTTGCATACCCGAGCGGCGCACTGCTTTGACCGTCAATGATTTTGCCCGTAATCTTCAATTTTCCCGTGCTTTGCGAAAAGGCATCCGGCAGCGTACAAACCATCAGAATCAGGAACCCGGCCGCGCCCAGTTTCTTTCTTAATCCCGCACCCGACTTCCATGCTGCTGTTAACCTGTTTTCAATGTTCATTCTGAATAGCTGTAATTGTTTTGTCAATAAACTGAATCTATGGATTGAATATAGCAAAGACCGTTTGCACATTTGTTTTACTCTATCTTTCCTGTATTCAGATCAAAGATTGCTGCACTTGCCTGTATTTGGCTAACTTTGCAGCCTTTTTGAAAATATCAGGCAGACCATGAAAGAAGAAGCATCACAGACTTTAAAATTAGCCATTCCCATCATTATCGGAGAACTTGCCCAAATGGCACTGCACCTGATCGACAGCGCTATGGTGGGAGCCATCAGTTACAAACAGCTTGCAGCGGCAGCACTGGTTATCAATGCCATGAACATTCCTTTTGTAATCGGGATCGGCATGACGATTTCCGTTTCCCAGATGGTTTCCATGGCCAACGGCCGCAACGATCCCAAAATGGTTTCGCATTATCTTTTCAACGGCTTCTGCCTTTGTGCGCTTACTGCACTGGCCATTTCCCTTACGCTGGTTTTCGGCAAAGACCTGCTTCATCATCTTGGCCAGGACCCGGAAGTCGTTACTCTGGCCATTCCTTTTATGCAGCTGATGGGCTTGTCCATTATTCCGATGCTGCTGTTTATGACGCTGAAACAATTTGCTGACGGACTGGAACACACGCGTACGGCCATGTTCCTTTCACTGGCAGGCATGCCGGTCAATATTCTGCTGAACTGGCTTCTGATTTACGGAAACTGGGGATTTCCACGGCTGGAACTGGAAGGTGCAGGCTGGGCAACGCTGATTACAAGAAGCGGTATGTTTCTGGCGCTGGCCGTCGTTATCCTTAAACACAAAACATTTCAGAAGTATATGGCTGTGCGCAGCACGCAATGGTATCTGAATGCAAAAACATGGCGGGAACTGCTGCATATCGGAGTTCCAAGCAGCCTGCAGATCGGGATGGAAGCAGGCGCATTTGCCATTTCCGGCATTATCATCGGTACGCTCGGTGCTGTTTCACAGGCTGCGCATCAGATTGCGCTGAGCAGTGCGTCGTTTACTTTTATGGTTTCGATGGGACTGGCCCAGGCGGGTTCCATCCGGGTAAGCAATGCATTTGCACGCGCCAACTGGGCCAAAATTTTTGTAATTGGTAAAAGCACTGTACTTACCGCCCTGATTTACGGTACTTTCTGCGCCATAACCTTTGCCGCTTTCCGGAATATCCTTCCCAACGCTTTCAACAAAAACAACGATGTTATTCAGCTTGCCGCACTGCTTCTGCTTTTTGCTGCCGTGTTCCAGATTTCCGACAGTACACAGGCCATCGGAGCCGGGCTGCTGCGCGGGATCAAGGATGTGAAGACGCCGACGGTTCTGATCGGGATTGCTTACTGGGTGATCGGAATTCCGGTTGGTTATGTGCTGGCTTTCCGATTCGGTATGGGCGCCTCCGGCATGTGGCTCGGGCTGATCCTGGGTTTGACTATGGCGTCGATTTTTTTGCTGACGCGTTTTTTCAAAATGACAAAAAGGAACAGGACCGTTTAAAAACCAACTCCCCTTTTGAATTGTTTTAAGGATATAATGATTAAACTTCGTCATTATACAAACACCGTTCAATTTATCCTTTGTCCACAAAAACAATTACGCAATGGATTTCGATTCCACTTTAAAAAACATCTTTGTTCATGAAAATGAAATTCCGGACGAGTTCCGGCTTCCTGCCCTGATTCATCAGCGTGAGTACCTCAGCAACGGCGAAATGAAAACATGGACCGGGCCCGTCCATGAAGTATTTTCACCCGTATGCGTCCAGACAGACGACGGTCCGCAGCGTTTGCTTATCGGAAGTTATCCCGTTTGCACCGCAGCAGAAGCCGGCGAATCACTCGATGCAGCAGTGGCAGCTTATGACAACGGCCGCGGTGAATGGCCGACGATGAGCGTTGCGGAAAGAATTCAGTGCGTGGAAAAGTTTACGGGTAAAATGATCGAGCAGAAAGATATCATTGTCAAGCTCATCATGTGGGAAATCGGAAAGTCCATTGCGGATTCTGCCAAGGAATTTGACCGCACGGTTGAATACATTTATGCAACCATTGATTCGCTTAAAAACCTGGACCGGGATTCTTCCCGCTTTGAAATCGTAGACGGCATTGCAGCGCAGGTGCGTCGTTCGCCGCTGGGCGTTGTGCTTTGTATGGGACCGTTCAACTATCCGCTGAACGAAACATTTACAACGCTGATCCCGGCGCTGATCATGGGCAACACGATTCTTTTCAAACCTCCGAAATTTGGCACTTTACTGCATTATCCTTTGCAGGAAGCATTCCGGGACAGTTTTCCGAAAGGCGTTGTGAACGTAATTTACGGACGCGGAAACGCCATTGTTCCGGGCCTGATGCAATCCGGAAAAATCAATGTATTAACCCTGATCGGTTCCAGCAAAGTAGCCAACGAACTGAAAAAATCGCATCCGAAAGTGAACCGGCTGCGCGCTGTTCTCGGACTGGATGCAAAAAATGCAGCTATTGTTACACCGAATGCAGACATCAGTCTGGCCGTTAAGGAAATCATCACCGGGTCGCTGTCGTTTAATGGCCAGCGTTGCACGGCCCTGAAAATTGTTCTGGTGCACAGAAGCATAGCCGATAAACTGCTGGCGCAGCTCAGTGCAGGAATTGCAGAACTTAAATTCGGCATGCCGTGGGAAAAAGGCGTCGCGCTTACGCCGCTGCCCGAAACCAATAAAATAGATTATCTCAACGAATGCATTTCGGATGCGCTTGCAAACGGTGCCGAAGTAGTGAATGAAAACGGCGGCAAATCCGAAGGTTCCTTCTTTTATCCGGCGGTTGTATATCCGGTCAATGATAAAATGAAGCTTTATTACGAAGAGCAGTTCGGGCCCATCGTTCCCGTAGTGCCGTTTGACGATCTGGAAGAAACCATCGAGTACCTGATCGAATCCACACACGGACAGCAGGTCAGTATTTTCAGCAACAATGCCGACGAAGTGGCTTCTTTGATTGATCCGCTGGTTAATCAGGTCAGCCGTGTAAACATCAACAGTCAGTGCCAGCGCGGGCCGGATGTTTTCCCGTTTACAGGCCGCAAAGACAGTGCTGAAGGAACGTTGTCCGTACCTGACGCCATCCGTGCGTTCTCGATCCGTTCCCTGGTTGCATTCAAAATGAACGATGCCAACAAACAGCTCATTAACGAGATCGTGCATGAAGACAGCTCCAATTTCCTGAGTACCAAATTTATATTTTAAAGCTTTCAAACGGCTGTTCCAGTTCCGGAGCAGCCGTTTTGACTTTTAAATGCCTCATTAACAAAGCGGAAACCTGTTCAGGAATTTCCTTGGAAATTGTTTTACAGAAAACCGGCTGTCTGTCATTTACCGGTTTCTGCAGGCAAGTACACGCTGAATGTTGAACCTTTTCCGATAACGCCTTTTGCCGACATGAAACCGTGATGATTCTGCGCAATTTTTTTACAGATGGCAAGCCCGATTCCTGTTCCTTCGAATTCGCTTTTGCCGTGCAGCCGTTGAAAAAGATCAAAAATCCGGTTTTCGTAACGCTGATCAAAGCCGATTCCGTTATCCGAGACACTTATTTTCCAGTATAATCCGTTTTTTTCCTGTTCATGCGTCAATTCTGCATGGATCTCAATCACAGGCGGTTCCTGAGGTTTACTGTATTTTATGGAATTGCCGATCAGATTCTGGAGCAGTTGCTGAAACTGAAGCGGAATGACCGGAAGCACAGGCAGCTCGGACGCTTCAATTCTAACGTTTTTATCTTCAATCAGATCTTCCAGATCCGTCTTGACATCTTCCAGTATTTTGTTCAGGTCGGCAGGTACAAAACTTGCTTCCGAACTGCCAGTATTGGAATAACTCAGCAACGCTTCGATCAGCTTCTGCATGCGCGTTGCTGCGGAAACGATCCGGTTGAAATAATCCTTTGTAATATCCGAGAAATGCTGTTCCCTTTCAAGTATCCTGCTGCTGAATGCACGGATCTTGCGAAGCGGTTCCTGAAGATCGTGCGAGGCCACATAACTGAACGACGCCAGTTCTTCGTTGTTCCGTTTCAGTTCGATATTTTTCAGCCGCAGTGCCTCATTCAGCTGGATGTCTTTCGTAACATCCTGCATGGCTCCGATCATGATCTGCTTGCCGCCTTCTTTTATAAACTTGCCGCTTAACCGCAGGTATTTCAGACTGCCGTCTTTTGTAATTACACGATAATCATTCTGTACCAGATTCCGGGTTTCCAGCGCCCGCATTCCGTCCCGGATAGCCCTTTGCCTGTCACCGGGATGAAGGAAAGAAATAAACTGTTCGAATGAAGGCGTAAATTCCTGCGGCAAATGCCCGACAAGACGATAAAGATTATCCGAGCACTCCAGTTTGTTGGTGGCGAGCGTCAGCGCAAAACTCCCGAAATTGGCATTTTCTTCCGAATGGTTGAAAATGGAATTCTGTATTTTCAGTTTCTGGTTCAGTTCCTTGAGCTGAAGATCCGCTTCAAGTTCTTCAGTTATATTTCTGGCAGTAACGGTTACGCGGTTGCCGTGGCTTTCAATGGACGCGTCAAACCAGAAAGTGCCGTTGCTATTTTGATAATCCGTAACATACGCATCCGGCTTTCCCGTATTGATACATTTTACGAGCTTCTCAAAAACGCCTTTTTCAAAGATTTCAGGATAAACTTCACTGCACATTCTGCCAATGATGGATTCAAAGCGCGTTGCATGCTGCGAATAGGTTTCTTCATTGCTGTAAAGAATCCGGAAATCGTAAATTTCACCCGCATCGTCGTAAACGGCTTCATAGGAAGCAATGCTGTTGCTTGTCGTATTCAGAATCGATTGTAGAAATTCTTCTGACTTTTTCAGCTGCAATGTCCTGTTCTGAACCTCTTTTTCCAGACTTTCAGCAAAATTTATCTGATCATGGATATCCATGCCGCCGCCTACATACCCCAGAAAAACTCCGCTTTCGGTATACTGCGGAACGCCTCTGTCCGAAATCCAGCGATACTCACCGTCAAATCGGCGCAACCTGTAATTCATGCTGAATTCCTGACGTGCGTCAAAGTTTGTATTGTAAATCTGCAGGCAGCGTTCAAAATCTTCTTCATGGACACCTTCGGCCCAGCCAAAGCCGTTTTCCTGCTCCATCGTACGTCCGGTAAAATCAAGCCAGCCTTTGTTGAAAAAATAACATTGCTTGTCCGGGCTTGACAGCCAGATCAGTACTGGTGCTATATTGGCAATTACCTTGAATCTTTCCTCACTTTCCCGGATCCTTGCCTGCGTTTCATTCCAGCAATTTTTTTCATAAGCGGATGCCGCCTGAAATTCATTGCCGAGGCCTGTCGTCCGATGATCTTGTGCATGGTTTTCAGTATTCAGCATGGCTGCACGCATACCTGCTAGCTCGTTTTCCAGTTCCACAATCCGGTTTTGCAGTGTTTGATAACTTGCATTCATACTGAAAATAGTTATTCCCTAATGAAGATACATTTTATCAGCTAAAGTAACATTCCTGAATTAATTCCAAGAACTCCACCCGACATCCTTAAAGATTTCTCTGCCGTTTAAAAAGTAAACTTACATTTTGTAAAATAAATTTTATAAATATGTAGTATAATCAGAGAGTTTTTCCTAACTTATGTTATAAACCGCAACAAAATTATCTTAACCTACACAATTTATTTGACAAGAATATAATGAAATCCAGATTTACAATCGAATCTTTGGAAATGGCAATAACCGGAATAAACGCCGGATTATGGAGTTGGGATCTGGAAACCGATCAACAGTTCTGGTCTGATTACTTCATTAAAATGCTGGAATACAATCCGGATGAAGTGCAGCCCGGTTACAGGTATTTCACCGAGGTACTGATTCATCCTGATGATGTACTTACAGTTACCGAAGCCGTAAAGGCACAGCTTGAAAACAAAGTGCCGTACAAAGTTGAGGTCAGGCTAAAAACAAAAAACAGCGGATACAAATATTTTGAGTGCAGCGGCACAGCAAAATTTCAGGATGGAAAACCCGTGCATATGGTTGGCGTTGTCACCGACATCCATGAGCGGAGAATGCTGGAAGAAAAGATTATCAAAAACGATGCCCTGCTTAAAGAGGCAGGCAGGCTGGCAAAAATAGGTGTCTGGGAACTTGACATTGCAGACAGGAAACTTTCGTGGTCTTCCGAAATTTATGCTTTTCGTGAAATCAGTGAAACCGTAACGCCCCAGGTTGAATCCATCCTGAATTTATATAAACCATGGTCAAAGCCGATCATGGAAGAAGCGCTTGATAAAGCCTGCAGGTACGGTACCCCTTTTGATCTCGAGCTGGGCATGGAATCAGCAAAGGGCCGGGACATTTGGGTACGGACCATCGGAAATGCGATTTTCAAAGATGAAAGACCCGTCAAGCTTTATGGTGTAATGCAGGATATAACGGAGCAGAAACAGGCCGAGGAAAAACTAAGGGTTATTTTTCAGTACTCTACGGATGCACATCTGCTGCTGGATGAAAATGGTATTCTGGACTGCAACCAGGCGGCGGTCAATATGCTCCGTTGCAAGGATAAAAGCGAGCTGCTTTCCTTACATCCCGCTACCTTTTCACCTGAATATCAACCCGACGGAAAGAAATCGACAGACAAGTCCAGAGAAATGGACAAGCTGGCGTACGATACCGGACTTGCACGTTTTGAATGGATTCACAAAAAACGGGATGGCGAAGAGTTTCCGGTTGAAGTTACTTTAAGTCCGGTTCATATCAATAATGAAAAGGTCCTTCTCGTAGTCTGGCACGACATTACGCACCGGAAGCGTGCCGAAGAAGTGATCCGCAGGAATGAAGCCCTGCTTTCTGAAACACAGCAGCTTACGCACAGTGGCAGTTGGGAGGCAGATCTTGTTACCGGCCAGAATTACTGGTCCGACGAAGCATTCAGGATTTTTGGCCTGGAACCGCATAATGCCGGTCCGGAAACGGAATTGTTTTACAATATGATTCACCCCGAGGACCTGCCGCTTTACAAAGAGCATATCAAAAACGCCGTAAATCAGCTGAGCCCGGCAAGCTTTGATCTGCGGATCGTTATGCAGGATGGCAGGACCAAATACATACATGCAATCGGAAAGCCTTTTTGTGACAAATCAGGTAAGGTTGTGAAGCTTTACGGTGCTATCGTGGACATTGATGCACAGAAGAAAACGGAACAGGAACTGATCAAAGCCAAAGAAGCAGCAGAAATGGCAGCGGTGGCGAAGTCGCAGTTTTTGTCTACAATGAGCCATGAAATCCGCACTCCGATGAATGCTGTCATCGGCTTTATCCACTTGCTTTTGCAGCAGGACCCGAAACCCGAACAAATGCAGTACCTGAACATCATTAAGTTTTCAGCTGAAAACCTTTTGGTTCTGCTGAACGACATACTGGATTTCAGCAAGATAGAAGCGGGGAAAGTGGAGTTTGAGGAAGTTGATTTCAATATGCTTTCCATTCTGGAAAATATAAGGGCAGGAAGTCTGCAGCGTGCGCAGGAAAAAGGGATTCAGTTGAAACTGATGGTCGACAGCGACCTGAACATCAATCTTATCGGTGATCCTGTAAGGCTGGGACAAATCCTGACAAACCTGGTCAGCAACGCCATCAAATTCACTGATTCCGGAAAAGTCATTATATCGGCGTCCATTGCAAAACAACAGAAAAATACCTGTACCATTGATTTCAAGGTGGAAGATACCGGAATCGGGATTGCACCGGATAAACTGGAATCCATTTTTGATAGTTTTACACAGGGCTCCTCGGATACGACACGGAAATACGGCGGCTCCGGACTCGGGCTGACGATTACCAAAAGATTGCTGGAACTTCAGAACAGCACCATTAATGTACGCAGCGAAATTGCAAAAGGCTCCGAATTTTATTTCAGCCTGAATTTCCTGATCAGCCACAAACAGCAAAAGGTACAAACCGAAAAATTACTTACCAGCACCAATGACCTGAAAGGAACCAAACTGCTTATTGTGGAAGACAATATGATCAACATTTTTCTGATGAAGAATTTCATGAAGCAATGGCAAATTGACTTTCAGGTTGCGGAAAATGGACTGATCGCTTACGAAATGGTTCAAAAAGACGATTACGATATTGTGTTGATGGATCTCCAGATGCCTGAAATGGACGGTTATGAAGCTACGGCCAAAATACGTCAGCTTCCGGATAAAAAGTATGCAGAACTTCCCATTATTGCACTTACTGCTTCCGCCATGCTGGACATCAAGGATGTAGCTTTTCAGGTCGGCATGAACGATTTTGTAAGCAAGCCATTCAGCCCGAATGAACTTTACATGAAAATTGCTTCGAACAGGAAGAAGAGTAAAGACAATTAAAATGGAATGTTCCTGAACAGAAACTATGACTAAACGAAGACTTACTGATATTTTCTGTTCAGGTAACATGATCCATTTGCACAAAAATGACCCTTTTGTAATAATCCGGATCATATTTTACAACAACATGGCTTCCGTTGCGTAGCGAATCATATTTCGGATAAGGAAATGCTTCGGTTACTTCTGCTACAAAATCCGCTCCGTTTTCCGGCTGAATCTGTACCTGAACATGAAACTCCGGAAGATTGTTCAGGTATTCACCGGTGGGTTGTATATGCAGAACTTTCGCCTTAGCCTGTACACCTTCCTTCAATATTCTCCTTTTACGTTCTTCATGGATTTTTTTACGTAATGATGAAACAATCCAGAACACCACCATGCATAATAAAATAATACTTGCTCCAATTTCTCTGTTATTTTCCACGGCTGTATGATTATTGATTCTGCAACTGCTCAAATTAAGCAGGCATCCATCAAAATTACAGGATGCATTTATTCTCCGGCAAAGCAATTATCCAATGGAAAGCAACGATTCTGTTTTACATAAAAAAAGCAGTCAGATGTACAAAAAAGTATACTGAATTCATTCAGGCTTCTGATAAAACTGGAATAGAATAGATGATTTCGGGCAGCTGTAAAAAGCAAAAATGCAGAATGTAATCCGGAAAACAAATTACATTCTGCATGGAAATACTTATTCAAACAATTCTGCTTTTAACTGGATTCAGGACGTTACATTAAGTTCTGTATTCACGGATGGAAGCCGGTTGTAATCCAGCCAGTAATGGCAAATGGTTTCGAGCAGAAAACGAAGTTCTTCAAACTCCATCGGTTTCTCAATAAAGGAATTTGCACCAGCCGAATAGCATTTGTCAATATCGGATTCCTTACCACTGCTTGTCAGGATAATAACCGGAAGCGTACGCCATTTTGTAACATCGTTATCGGGTGTCTGCCTCAATAACTTCAAAAGATCATAACCGTCGATGGCAGGCATTTTCAGATCCAGAATTATCAATCCGGGCCTTCTGCCTTTGTATTCGGGCGAAGACTGGAGAATCAGAAATTCATATAATTCTTTTCCTCCCTGAAAAAAACGTACGTGATAATTAGGTAAAAACTTGTTGAAGATAGTGCGGATCAAAAGCCTGTGATCGGCTGAATCATCTACGACATAAACTTCTTTCTTGTCCATAAGGGGTTGATGTTTAGGGTATTTTAATTATCAGGTATTATTTATTCCATACTTTTTTAGCCAAAAATATTGTACCAATGTAACCTTGAATTTCATAATCTCAAACAGATGGCATGATTTTGGCTATATCGGCAGATGTTATTTAACAAACCAAATCAAATTAACATGAAAAATCTACAATATTATTTATTCATTGCAGGCTCCTGTCTTTTGACTGCCTTTACAACTTTGGACAAAACAGCGGTTCCCTTTCAGGATGAAGACAGAACGTTTGTAAAAGCAGCGGCAGAAGGCGGTTTACTCGAAGTAAAACTGGGAGAACTTGCCATGAAAAACGGCAGCTCCAAAGCAGTAAAGGATTATGGAAAAATGATGATCAACGATCATAGCAAGGTTAACAAGGAACTGATGAGTCTTGCCAGGAAAAAGCAAATGGAAGTTCCGACTACGCTGAGCCCGGAAAAACAGCAGAAATATGATAGCCTGGCCGCGGTAAAAGACAACACTTTTGATATGGTTTATATGAATATGATGATTCTCTCTCATGAACAAACCATCGGTATTTTTCAGAATGAATCGAGTGCCGGAACGGATGCGGATCTGAAAAAATGGGCGGAGTCCAAAGTTCCTGCCTTAAAGCACCATCTGGAAATGGCCGAGTCATTGTTTCAGACTGCGAACAAAAAATAACATCAAACCTCATAATAAATAACGAACTGTATGGATTTCAAATCAAATCAATCCACAGAGAACCGCCCGGAAGGAGACAGAATCCTGGATGCACCCTATGTTTTCACAGACATTCCCATGTATCTTGATCAACTGAAAACCGAAAGATCATGGTCGAAAAATGACCGTAATGCCATAACCGTTTACAAATCGGATAAAGTAACAATGGTACTTTCCGCATTGAAAGCGGATGCTGTTGTAAGCAACCATTCCATTGATGAAGGATTGAACGTTCAGGTTATATCGGGTGAGCTTAAAATTGAAACGGAAGGAAGAACTTTCTATGCAACGCCGGGCCAGATGATGACCTTTCATGCAGGAATTTCGCATGCGCTTACAGCAGTTTCAGATTCGGAAATCATGATTACTACGTACAAAGAATAAGCATCTGCGGTTTCAACAAAAAAGCGTTCATCCGAAAATCCGGATGAACGCTTTTTTGTTGGTATTGATGAATTGCTGTCAGCTTTTGTAATACTTTGATCGGGAATAAACAGCCCATCCCAAAGCGGTAAATGCTGCTGCTGCGCTTAATGCAAATAGTAACTTGTACGGTTCTGATTCCAGTTTTGGTACTACCACAACGCCTCTGCTGTCTGCTACTGCAGGTGATTGTACGTAACGGCCATGCTTTGGAACAGCAACATCCTGAAAATGATACGCAAGATCCATTAGCTGTTCCTGCATTTCTTTTCCCGACATCGGTTTTCCATGTCCGGTTGCCACTACTTCGGGTAAAAGCGATGCAAGCCTTTGTACAGAATCTTCTGCCTTGTACCAGTCATAGGTAAAATATTTTGGCGGACCGGAAATGACTTTGGTCTGCAGCATGACGCTGATCGCAGATTCCTGTTTGGTAGTTACAAATGCATCACCGGCAATCAGCACTTTATCCTTTTCTCTCCAGAAACTTACATGTCCCGGCGCATGGCCCGGCGTATGCAGGTATTTCCAGTCCGGTAAAAAAGGAATATCAGGTGTGATACCCGGAAAAGCCTCTACCCTGTTCTGAAGGTCCAATCCTGTTTTCGGGTACAGATCAGCCATGTATGACATCAATCCGCCGCCTACGGTGGGGTCCGGTGGCGGGTAAGCGGATTTTCCGGTTAGATATGGAAGTTCCAGATAATGCGCGTAAACCGGCACACTCCATTCTTCTGCCAGTTTCTTTAATGAACCGGTATGATCGAAATGACCATGTGTAAGGATAATAGCTGACGGACGTGCATTTTCTCCGAACAGTTCATTAACCATCAGCTTGATTTTGGGATAGGCAGTTTTTAAACCTGCATCGACAAGCACCCAGGTATTATCGGGTTTGTTCTGGATTACATAAACGTTGGTAAAAATATCAGTAAGCCCCCAAACGCCTTCTGCAACTTCAAAATAGGATTTGTTTTCCTGCGTCGGTACTTTTTCCATAAAATTTGGTTTAAGGTTGTTGGAAAATTATTCCATTCTCAGATAAAACTGTGCCAATTGAAATTGAATTGGTCTGGAAATGCAGACAAATGCATTTACTTTCAAACCGTCCCTTCAGGAATGTCAGGGAATAATTATTTCAAAAGCCGGTTCTCCATCTTCCATTTTCCAGACCAGTTGATCGTTATGCCATACTTTTTCAGCTATGATGTTGGTAGGATCGGTTCGGTATTGTGCTTTAAGTGTATCCAGAGCAGGTGAATCTCCAAGCTGCAGGAAAGTTTGCGTTTCATGAATTCCTATGCCGCCGTCCATCAAGACATTCAGATAGTAAAACTCTTTTGCAGGAAATTTCCATATTCTGTAACCTAACGGAGCATCCATATAGGAATTGAAGTATAACTTCTTTTCACCATTGACCAAATAGTAAATTTTAAATTTCTTGATCCCGTTGGCATTGGCAGGATCAAGAAGATCTTCCCCGGATTTGTTTTTAACGCTTATATTGATGGCTTGCATAACGACAACGCCGGTTTGGCGAAGATCTTCCGGTAACATTCTATTTTAAGTTTCCTTGCAATTGAAAAAAGCGAAACACAAAAATACAATGATACAATAGTTAACGGATCTGTTCATGGCTCTGGATTTTTAAGGATGAATATTCACGTTCATTTTCTTTGCGTAACTGAAATCAAATCCAAAGGATTGGAATCAATTAATCGAAGCTTTTGTCCATAAGACATCCTTAATCATTATTGGTTGCAACAAAACCATAAATGACAACTCATGACCATCCACAACAATCTTTCCAGCAACTAAACTATACAATAAATCAGCTACTTACAATCATTTCAAATTGTACTTTACACCCTACCGAATCACATGATCCACCCGGAACCATTTGTACCCGTACCCTTCCATGGAAAGACTGAATTTTCCGTTTGCAGCAGTCACATCGCCTTTTTCAGACATCAGATCGTATAATCTGGATGACTTGTCGGCGGAAAGAACTGCTTTTTGAGGTTGTGAGCTGAAATTATGCAGTATAACCAGCGACTTGCCTTCATATTCGTAACGGATCGCCAGAATCGATTCGGAGCCGCTTTCTACAAGTGAGTAGGTTCCCAGACCGATTTCAGGACATTCCTTTCGTAATTTTATAATACGGGTTGTCCAGTTCAGTAATGATTGCGGATCACGCGATTGCTGCGCTACATTCACTTTCTCATAACTGTAATCTCCTTTGTTGATCACCGGCCTGAAAGCTGTATCTGCCGTCGTAAAACCGGCATTTTTCTCGTTAGTCCATTGCATCGGCGTTCTTACCGACAATCTTTCTTTGAGCGAAAGATCATCTCCCATTCCTATTTCTTCACCGTAACGGATTACTGGCGCACCGGGCAGGGAAAACAGCAGACTGTTAGCCAGTTCCAGCTGCTTGCGGTTACCAAGCATCGGGGCGAGCCGGCGCCGAATGCCGCGGTCGTATAGCTGCATGCTGGTGTCGGGACCCATTCTTTTGTAAACCTGTTCGCGCTGTTTATCGGTAAGTCTGCCCAGATCGATTTCATCGTGATTACGGAGAAAATTGGCCCATTGCGAGGCTTTCGGAATGTCCTGCGTTTCCTTAATGGCTGTTACAAACGGTTTGAGATCGCCGCTTGCAAGCGCATAGAAAAGATGCTGATTGGAAAAGAAGTTAAACATCATATGAATTCCGTCTGCATTTTCTCCAAAGTAAAATTTACTCTGCTTGGGCTCCACATTGGCTTCTCCGAGAATGACAATATCTGATTTTCTCCATTGCGCAAACGTCCGCATATCTTTCAGCAACTTGAAATCAAGTTCCGGATTCTCACTTCCGATTTTACCGACTTCAATGATAAAAGGGACTGCATCCAGCCGGAAACCGTCAATGCCCTGATTGATCCAGTAACCGATTACGCGTTGCGATTCCTGTCTGACATCCGGATTGTTGTAGTTCAGATCAGGCTGAAAGTCGTAAAACCGGTGATAATAATATTCTTTTGCAGTGGAATCAAACGACCAGATCCCTTTTTGCACACCCGGAAAAACCATTCCTTTGTTCCAGTCTTTAGGAAGTTCCTTTGACCAAATATACCAGGAACGGTATTTGGAGTTCTTGTCCTTTCTGGCGCTCTGAAACCACGGATGCGTATCGGAAGTATGGTTGATGACAAGATCCATAATCACCCGGATTCCCCGTTTTTTGGCCTGAAACATAAACTCCGTAAAGTTGCCGCCGTTCCCGAATTTTCTGTCAATGCCGTAATAATCTGCAATGTCGTAACCGTCGTCCTCTCCCGGTGAAGGCTGGAAAGGTGCAAGCCAGATGGCATCCACGCCCAGTGTTTTCAGATAATCCAGTTTTTGAACAAGGCCGTCGAAATCGCCTCTTCCGTCTCCGTCGCTGTCTTTGAAAACACCAATTTCAAGATTGTAAATGACGCTGTTTTTAAACCAGAGGTTATCTTTAACGATGTCTTCCGAACCGGTTTTCTGTGCCTGGCATAAAGGAATTGTAAAGATGAGACATAATAAAGCATTTAAGGCGGGTTTGAGCATTGCGGAATCAGGTTTGTGTTTGGATGGAATAACAAAATCTGTAATACTTTACTCTTTTACAGTCGGAACGGATCACTAAAATAACGTGCCATGTACATACGTCGGTTTGCAATTTAGTGGGGATGGAACAATTGGTTAGTGTTGCTATGGGTAGTCATGGGTGGTCAGGAATTGTCATGGATTGTGAGGAGTTGTTGAGATCAGGTTGATATGGGTGGTCATGAATGGTTTGGAGTTGTTATGGATTGTGAGGAGTTGCTGTTGATGTTTATATATTGGGTTGTGAGTTAATTTCGGGTTTGTTGTTGTGCAGAATATTATTAGCTAATGTGTAAATTATTTGATGATGGGCTATTACAGTTTACTCCGGTTTTTTGAATGATTCAGGACTGCATATTTTACCAAAGCCCAGCATTAAGTATATAAAGCACTATGAATGAGTTACATACCAGCAACTTACTTTCAGGCTCGATTTTTATCGTTATTTTGAATTTTATAATAAACCCAAATTATGGAGCAGGCAACCACACAAATACCGACCCAATCCGAATACCTTTGGTGGCAGCAGGGAGTCATATATCAGATTTATCCGCGTTCATATCAGGATTCCAACGGCGACGGAATCGGCGATCTTAAAGGAATTATCAGCAGACTGGATTACCTGCAATGGCTGGGAATTGACTGCATATGGCTTTCACCCGTTTTTCTTTCCCCAATGGCCGATTTCGGCTACGATATATCGGATTACCGGGCCATTCATCCGATTTTTGGAACCATGGACGACTTTGATGAATTGCTCCGTGAAGTGCATGAAAGAAACATGAAATTACTGCTCGATCTTGTTCCTAACCATACTTCCGACCAGCATCCGTGGTTTCTGGAAAGCAAGTCTTCGCGGGATAATCCGAAGAGGGACTGGTACTTATGGCAGGACGCACGCGAAGATGGCTCGGTACCGAACAACTGGCTGAGCGTATTCGGAGGACAGGCATGGGAATGGGATGAAAATACAGGACAATATTACTACCATGCCTTCCTGAAAGAACAGCCCGACCTGAACTGGCGGAATCCGGAAGTGCAGGCTGCCATGCTGGATGTCATGCGGTTCTGGCTGGACAAAGGCGTGGACGGCTTTCGGGTGGATGTAATGTGGCACATGATCAAAGACCTGCAGTTGCGCGATAACCCTCCTGCTCCGGATTCAAAATTTGAAGCAAAAGATCTGATTTACGATCATTACATACCTGTTTATTCCACCGATCAGCCCGAAGTCCATGAGATTGTAAGGATGATGCGGAGCCTGACCGATGAATACGAAAACCGTGTACTGGTCGGGGAAATATATTTGCCAATCCACAAACTGGTTACTTATTACGGCATCGATAATAAAGGCACGCACTTGCCCTTCAATTTCCAGCTACTGACCCTTCCGTGGGACGCAGCACAGATTGCCACCGCCATTGACGAATACGAAGGTGCTTTACCTGCCGGCGGTTGGCCGAACTGGGTTTTGGGAAATCACGACAAACCGCGGATTTCCAGCCGCGTAGGACGGTCGCAGGCCAAAATTGCAGCATTGATGCTACTGACATTGCGCGGAACGCCAACCATTTATTACGGAGATGAAATCGGGATGCGGGACGTTCCCATTCCGATCAATGAAATTGTGGACCCGCAGGGTCTGAACATGCCGGAACTGAACGTAAGCCGTGATCCGGCACGGACGCCCATGCAATGGAGCGGCGAGATCAATGCAGGCTTTTCCATGCACAAGCCTTGGCTGCGGTTACCTTACAATTCGGCACGCGTGAATGTAGTTACACAAAAAGCCAATCCGTATTCCATTCTTTCTTTTTATCGTAAACTGCTCATTTTGCGAAAAGAGAATCCGGCACTGAATGTCGGAAAGTACACGCCGGTTTATTCTGATCAGCAGCTTATTTCCTACATCCGGGAAGATGAAAACAGCAGGTTCCTGATTATCCTTAATCTTACACACAGACCGGCTTACTTCAAACCGCGGCATGAATCTTACCGGGGACTTGTATTGCTGGGAACCGAAATTGAACGTACGGGCATGCAGGTCGGCGACATCATTACACTGAGCGGAGATGAAGGATTACTGATACGGCTAGCGGATTAGCTATTGGTTGGTATTGCTTTTAGCTATCGGCTCCTGGCTCTTGAAAGATTCTCAATGGAAAGAACCCATTTTACGCCGTGTATTTTCAATAGTAATGAATCCGGAACTATAAAAACATTGCAGTATTTCATCCGCTTCAACGCTTTATGAAATACCGCAATGTTCTGTTATCATGCCGGATCAGCTCAGATCTGCATTATTTTAAATCAGAAGATTATTAATCGACCGTAATTTTTTCAAGATTTTTTCTGGCCGGTCCTGTGAGTACATTTCCGTCTATGTCAAACCTTGCACCGTGACAGGGACAATCCCAGCTTTTTTCCGAATTGTTCCAGTCAACAATGCATTTTGCATGCGTACAAACCGGATTTAAAGCATGTACGGAACCAGCATTGTCTTTGTAAATAGCTACTTTTTTATCCTTGTATTCCACCACTGCCCCGCTCCCGTTTTCTATTTCGTTCAGCGACTTGATGTCATCAATGGAAAGCCGGTCGGCAATAAACTTATAAGCTACGTCTGCATTTTCTTTTACAATCTCGTTGAAGCCAGCCAATGGTTTTACACGCGCCGGATCAAACAAATCTGCAAATTCACTTTCCTTGCCCAGAATCATGTCACTGATTACTTTGGCCGAGATCGTACCCAGAATCATACCGTTGCCATTAAAGCCGGTTGCTGCATAAATTCCTTTGGCAGCCAGCGGCAACTCGCCGATATATGGCAGGCCGTCCGCAGAGACATAATACTGCGCCGACCATTTATAATCGACCGATTCCACATGATAATGTTCACGGACATAATTTTCAAGATCCCGGAATGACTTTTCCGGATCGTTGTGCCCGGATTTGTGATCATGGCCGCCTACGATCAGATATTTCTGTCCGTCAATAACATGCGTCCGGAAATAGTGATACGGTTCCTGCAAATCATAAATCAGCGCATCCGGATATTTTTCATCTCTCAGTTTTACTGCAATTACATAGCTTCTGTATGGCGCATTAAGAAAATGCTGGGGATTGATTCCGCCGATTGGAAGATGCGTGGCATAGATCACATTTTTGGCTGCAATGTCCTTTACATTCGTAATGGCATAATGGATTTCTTCCCGGGTTTCCACATCCTCAACACGCGTATTTTCCAGCACCGTACCGCCGAGTGCAACAAATTCCTTTTGCAAGCCGGTTATGTATTTCAGCGGATGAAACTGTGCCTGATTATCAAATACGACAGCTTTTTCATACGAAACCGGCGTTGGAACTTCCTGTGTTTCCTTTACCTTGACCCCCACTTTGAGTGCGCTCTGATACAAGCTGTCCAGTTCCTTGGCCTGTTTGCTGTCTTCCGCATAAACATAGCCCGGCTTCCATTCAAAATCACAATCAATTCTGTAAACCTGCACATGCTCATTGATAATGGCGACAGCCTCGTTGATAGCCGTTGCAAAAAGCTTTGCGGATGCCGCATCAAACGCTTTTTCCGTTTCGTCGTAGGTGGTATCTGCGAAAGTATTGATATGCGCAGTTGTTCCGCCCGTGGTACCAAAACCCACATTGTGCGCTTCGGCCACAATGCAGTTTAATCCTTGTTTCTGAAGGAGCAATGCCGTCGTAAGTCCGGTGATTCCCGCCCCGATGATCAGTGCGTCATAAACTCTGCCAAGGGAAAGATCCGGGTTCTGGCTGCTCAGTTCGGAATGGAATGATTGCCATAAGCTTTCATTTGCCCCGTCCCGGTTTGGTTTGAGATAATTCGGGTTTGTTATACCGCTCTGATCCGGATAATTCGGATTGCCGGTATTTGTATTTTGGTCATTATTCTCCATGTGCTTTGATTTTCTTGTTACCCTGCGTACAGGGATTAAAATCATACCAAACATCGGATGATAAAACAGAAGCGCAGATAATGCTCCGGATTTGGTTTGTAGAAAAAGCTCCACGAAAAACTCTTCTTCAGGTTCCGAAAGTATTTGACAATACAGGAATATATAACGGCCGGCCGTACAGCAGCGGATTCAGGCTGGCAAAGTTTTTTAATAGTTGGCAAGCAATATTTTTTTGGATAAAAAAACGATTTTATATATGCCTTCACAAATTGTAATGGATTGCAGCAAGTCTCTTGCAGAAAGAAAACTGACAGTCGCTTTTGCCGAAAGTGCAACGGCCGGAAGACTCGCCTCTGAATTCTCGCTTTGCCCCGATTCCGGCAAAGTACTGAAAGGCGGACTCGTGTGCTATGATGCCGACCTGAAAAAAAGCATCCTGCATGTTCCGGAAGATATTCTTAACAAATTCACACCCGAAAGCGCCGAGGTAACCAAGGAAATTGCCGGACGGCTGAAACCGCTTATTCCCGCCGACATTCATGTTGGTATTACCGGACTAACCACGCCGGGCGGAAGCGAATCGCCGGAAAAGCCGGTCGGGACTATTTTTTTGCATGCTTTCATAAAAGACAGATCCGTTGCTGTTCGTGAAGTATTCAAAGGGGAACCGGAAGAAATCGTGATGCAGGCCATTGACCGTGCCGCGGAACTGATCATGCAGGAAGTGGCTTACGAGCAGAAGATTCCGGAGAATGCGGAGTAAAAGAAAGGATTTCACTCTAACATGACGAAGATGAAGATAGGTGAAAAATTATTGAAAGAACTAAGTAAAAAGTACGAGCCGGACCGGATGGTCAGCAAAAAATTCGGCCGTTACGATATTGCATTCAAGACGGACGACGATGGCAACCCGATCCTGCTTTTTATCGGCAATGAGAACCCCGAAGGAAAGATCATCGGGCAGCGATTCGGAAGAGTCCTGATCAAAGACAAGGAAGGAAAGGTCATCAAAGACCATTGGGATAACCGGGGAAAAACCTGATGCATGCAGACCGGATGCTTTAAACGGCTATACTGGTATCATTTTTTCCTGTATACAACATTGAAAAACATCAATTGATTATTGAAATAGCAAACAGCACAAATTATGAAACAGCTAAAAACAACATTCGCTATATTAGGTTTTGCAAGTATGATCCTGTTTTCCTCCTGCTCCACTGAAAATAATGAAAATGAAGGAAGCGAAGGATCGGGCAGCAGAACAGAAGCCACGCCAAATGACAGCAGCGGTGCAGAAAGCACAAAAGCAATGGGCGTTGGTGAAGATAACCAGAATGACAGCCTTGGATATCCCTCCAATCAGGCCAACCTGAATCCGGATTCAACGCGTAGCAAGCATGATGACAGTGCTTCCACGGGCAATGTAAAAAGACTGGGAGATAAAAAATAAATCAAGTAACACAGCTAAAAGTCTCGTTAGCTTGAAGCTGCTCTTTTGAATCTTGGTTAATAAAAAATTATAGATTCCAGTAAATAAAAACCGGCGTTGAATATTCAACGCCGGTTTTTATTTTTTAACCTTTTACTTTTTACATCTTACTTTTTACATCATGTCAAAACTATTTGCTTACCCGATAAATTACGCCGTTGGTATCATCCGAAAATAGCAGGGAACCATCCGTATGCGTAGCCACCCCGACCAGACGGGCGAAATGTGCTTTGTTGCTGTTTACCAAAAACCCGGTGACGAAATCATCAAAGCGAACCGGCTTACCGTTTTCAAAATGCATACGTACAATCTTGTAACCTACCGGATTGCTTCTGTTCCAGGAACCTCTCATGGCTACGAATGCATCATTTTTGTATTCAGCAGGGAACATGGCTCCGTTATAGAATGCCATTTGCATGGGAGCCGAATGTGCCTGATAGGTCAGCGAAGGAAGCGTTGTTTTCTGGAGATACTGCTGATAAGTTGTATCGCCCTGCGGTCTGTCGGCCGGATTGTATTTTCCTTCTCCATAAATATAAGGCCAGCCGTAATCAGCACCCATTTTTAGCTGATTCACTTCTTCTTTCTGTTCATCGTCGCCCAGCCAGTCGATACCGTGATCCATTCCCCACATTTCGCCTGTTTCAGGATGCCATCCGAATCCGATTGTATTTCTCAATCCTTTTGCAAAAACCTTACGGCCGGAACCGTCTTCATTGGCAATCAGAATGGTGGCATTTTCACCGTTGGGCTCCGGACAGGCATTACAGGTACTACCCACGGTCAGGTACATTTTGCCATCCGGCCCGAATGCAATGGTTCGGTTGGGGTGCTGTCCGCCGTCAGGAAGATCGTCGATCAGTAACTTGGGCATACCAAGCGTACCGTTGGCATTCATATCGGCAACATACACTTCATTTACAGCTGCTATGTACATTTTGTTCTTGTAAATAGTCAGTCCGTGCGCCTGTTTGATGTTGGCAACTGTTTTTTTATCGTCCGCAACGCCGTCTTTGTTGGTATCCGTCAGCAGCATGACAATTCCTGCATCACGATCCGAAGCGTAAACAAAACCAGTGCTGCTCACAGCCAGAATCCTCGGCTTACCCAGACCTTCGGCAAATTTGGCGACTTTAAAACCGGATGCGACTTTAAGCTGATTAACATTGGCCGCATCCGCAGGAACCAGCGCTGGGCGGAACACGTAGCCTTCTACCTGTGTAGTGGTTGGCTCTTTATCTGTTTCGGGAATGAAAGCGTCCCAGAAGTCATCGTCATCGTCGCAGCTTGCAATGGCAAACCCGAGAGCGGATAACAATAAGGTACTTTTCAGAATGGTTTTTAGATGTCGGTAGTTAAATTTCATGATGATTGTTTGAGTATGAAACTGTTATTATTACTTTGACTAAACTTAAAATGTTGTGCCAACTGTGCGTGCGTGAGTTACTTGAAATAAAAAAGGGTTGGCAAATGCCAACCCCGTCCTAGTTTATCGATGAAATATCAATGAGCTACTTTTTCAGAATCACGAAGCCGTTTTATCGTATCGTGACCGCTTTTCAAAGTTGCTTTTTGTCTTGTAATAAGTGCTCTCAGTTCAGGTGTCAATACTTCTGACCGGAGTGCAGTTTCATATGCTTTCTGTGCAACGTCTTCTCCGAATTCCGAATTTTCAAGCGATGTCTTTCTGTCGTCACTGCTGAAAGCTGACTTGACATCCATCCATGCACGGTATATTTTACCTGAGAGCATGGTACCGCTTGCCGGCTCACCGCCCAGCGCACTTACTTCGCCCGTCAGTTCGGAAACATTTTGTCTGCTGTGTTCAGCAAGATTGCCATACAGCGCTTTTAGATCATAATCCGAATCTTCTGTTTCATCATATGCTTTTTTATAACCCTCAATACGGTCGTTATTTATCAGGATCAAATCGTTTAATACTTCGATTACTTCTGTTTTATCTAACATGACATTGATTGTTTCGTTATGTCATGAAATGTCAAACAACTGTTCCATTATAGAAAAAGCCGTATTCCGAACAGAAAACGGCTTTGTTTGTAGAGCTTTTTACTCGTATAAATGAATCAGAGCCGTAATCTGCTTTTGAAAATTACCTGGCGCTGAGTTTTTTTCTTACTTTACTGAGGAATTCGGGGGAAAATCCCAGATAGGATGCAATGTAGTGCTGGGCAACACGTTGGGGAATGGCCGGATACCGGTTCAGGAAATCGAGATACTTTTCAACTGCGGAAGTAGTTATGGTGCGGAAAAGCCGTTCCTGCAGCTGGGCAAGGTTCCGCTGCACCATCAGCCGGAACATGCGTTCAAAGCCCGGAACACGCGCCAGCAGGTTTTCCTTGTTTTCCGGCGTCAGTATGAGCAGTTCACAATCTTCCAGGGTTTCTATATACATCAGACTGGGCGTCTGGTTCTGAAAACTGGTGATGTCACTCACCCACCAGTCTTCAACGGCAAACTGCAATGTTACTTCCGCACCCGACGAATCAATATGATACGTACGGATGCAGCCTTTCAGAATATACGCTTCAAACTGGCAGACTTCGCCTTCCTGAAGTAAAAAGCTTTTTTTAGGAATCGTTTTAAACTGAAGCAATGAATTGAAATAAGAAAGATCCTGAGACTCAAACCGCATACACCTTAATGCATACTCATTGATTTTTTCAAACATAAGCTCCGTTTTAAACAATTATCCAGTTTGTAATGCGTGCCGGATTTCGGAATATAACAGTCCGCTTCCTCCCCCGTAGTGCCGTATGCATCCGATTTTCGGGTCAGCCGCACGGCAATGTTCCATGATCTGTCTTCCGGTTTCCTCATCCACGCCCACGCCCAAAAGTACTAAATCAAACTTGTTTTTTTCCATGGCTGCAAAAGCCTGTTCAGCAGAACCTGCACCAAAGCCCTTCCAGTTATCATGATTACCGATTAGCCGGAGTATCGTTTCCAGGATCTCTGCATGATCTGCAAGGACCAGAATATTTATTTCCTTCATGGTTGAAAGTTTCAGATGGATTAAGATTTAATAGCTGTTTTCCCGAAAAACCTTACCATTTTTCGGGCACTTCCATAATCAGCAGGCTTGCATCGCTTACAGCACGGAAAGAAACCGGAGATTCCGGCCATATTCCATACCCATCGCGTGTGTTCAGCAACTGGCCGTTTACTTCCACATCGCCGCTGATCACAAATACATACAAACCGTTTCCGGCCACTTTCAGGTTGTAATCTGTAACGGCACCACCGTCAAAGTCCCCAAGATGAAACCATGCATTCTGATTGATCCAGACGCCTTCATCGTCCGAATCGGGCGAAAGGATCTGAAGAAATCGGTTATGCCTGTCGCCGTCGCTGTAACTTTGCTGATCGTACCTCGGGGCAACATTCAGTTTATCAGGATAAAGCCATATCTGCAGGAAAGTAACGGGTTCATTTTCATTCTTGTTGAACTCCGTATGATAAATGCCCGTTCCCGCACTCATCGCCTGGATTTCTCCCGGCCGGATCACAGCAATATTTCCCATACTGTCCTGATGTTCAAGCGTTCCTTCCAGCGGAATGGATATGATTTCCATGTTGTCGTGCGGATGCCTGCCAAAACCCTTTCCGCCGTTGACGGTATCGTCGTTCAGCACGCGCAATGCACCGAACTGGATTCTGTCCGGATCGTAGTTTCCATGAAAACTGAACGTCTGGGCACTTTTAAGCCAGCCGTGATCCGCCGAAAAGCGCGATGCGGATTGATGCATAATGCTGTTTTTCATGATTTCAAAATCTGGTTGTTGACAAGTTCTATTTCTTCTGCCGAAATGGTATGCGGCCGGCCGGGATAAATGGCATAAGTTACAAATGCATTCAGCCTTTCGAGGGTTGCAATACTTTCCTTTACTCTCGAAACCGGAACATGCGGATCGGGATCGCCCGTTGAAATAAAAACCGGTGTTCCCGCGAAATCGCCTTTATAATTTTCTTCTGCAAGCTGCTGTCCGACGAGTCCGCCGGTAAGGGCAATAATGCCGCCGTACTGTTTTGCGTTTCTTGCGGTATATTCCAGCGTTAGACATGCGCCTTGTGAAAATCCTGCGAAGTAAATATTTTCGGCCGACATGCCGGATGCTTCAATTTCCGCCACAACTTCGCCGATCACGGCAAGTGCCGAATCCAGCGCGGGCTGATTTTGTGAAACCGGCGCCATGAAACTGTACGGATACCAGCTGTGACTGGAAGCGTTCGGCGCATAAATGGCCATGTTTTCCAGATTCAAGTGTCTTTTCAAAGAAATAATATCCTCCGCAGAAGCGCCCCGGCCATGCAGCATAACGATGGCTTTTTTGGCTTCACTCACCGGTTTTCCTGTGATGACTATATTTTTACTATGCGTGTACATAAAATCTTGATTTAACATTTTCAATGGCCCGGAAGCCGAAAACTGCACATTTCCGACTTCCGGACTACCTTTACTTTAATTCCCTTAACCCAGTTTGGGAAGTACTCTTTCGATCTGTGCACGGCGTGGCTCGTACTGTGGCGGAAGCATCAGGCCGGAACCCAGTTCTTCTACCGTTTCATCCGTAGCAAATCCGGGATTGTCGCTAGCAATTTCGAACAACACGCCGCCGGGCTCACGGAAATACAGGGAATAAAAATAATTCCTGTCAATTTTATCCGTAATCTGATGTCCGGCTTCCACTACTTTTTTACGGAACTGCATCAGAATGTCATCATTGGCAACGCGGAACGCTACGTGGTGAACAGATCCACCCGCAACATGCCCGGCTCTTTCTCCCGGTGCTTCCACCAGGTCTACAATGGCGGCCGTTTCAACGGCATCCGTAACAAACCGGAACCGGTTTACATGCTGTTCCACCAGACGGTATCCGAATATGTCCGTCAGGATTTTGGCCGTTTCTTCTATTTTGTTGCTGGTGATCGTAATATGATGAAATCCGCGGGTTGCGTTTTCAGCGGTAACTTCGTTTGTTTCCCATGGCGTACGGTTATCGGCCGTTTTCGGAACCGTCAGTTCAAATTTCAGTCCGTCCGGGTCCAGAAAAGTAATATACTGTTCACCGAATTTCTCTGAAACTTTATTGTAAGTTACATGATTGTCATCCAGTCTTTTCAGCCAGAAGTCAAGGCTTCCTTCCGGAACGGAATACCCGATTTCAGTCACCTGCCGGGTTCCTCTCCTGCCGGCAGGAATCTGGTTTCCCCATGGAAAAAAGGTCAGGATTGTTCCGGGCGTACCTTCCTTGTCGCCATAGTAAAAGTGATACGTGTTCGGGTCGTCAAAATTGACCGTTTTTTTCACCATCCTTAATCCTAATATACGGGTATAGAAATCGAAGTTTCTTTTGGCATCACCGGCGATGGCTGTGATGTGATGTATTCCGTTGATTGTGCTTTCCATGATCTTAAAAAGTTAAGTTGTTTGCTTTAACCGATACAAATGTACAGCCCCGGCCAGCCCCGAAGCATTGAACTAGGACAAGAAAGAAAGCTGGAAGAAAATATTTCAAATTTACCTTTTGCTCACGGACAGAAGCCGGAGAATAGTTGGATTTTGAACGGATGCAGAAAGAACCGTATGCTTGCAGAACGGTTATTAACATTTTCAAAAAGGAGGAAATAGCTGATTTACAATTCTACTTGTATCCATTACAATCATCCGGTTCAGTATATGTTCGAAAAAATTGCAAAAGCCGTTCATGCCTATAATCAGGTTTCCATTGATGCAGGCGAACCTTATTCCAACATTTGTCTGCTGGATAGGGAGCAGAAAAGCACCGAAGAGGAAGTTCTTGTGCTTGAAAACAGAATCGGCATAAAGTTGCCCGAAGTACTTAAAAACCTTTACACGGGATTCGGATCCATCAAAAACCGCAACTGGAACGAGAACAACTGCCTGGATATTTATTCCGTCAGCTATCTGATGGAAAGGCTTGATGATCCCGACAAGTGGGCCCGGACAGAAAGTCTGGGCATCATAGATATGATCAGGCTGAGCTGGGGAAATGACCGGTACGAACTGGATGAAGAATTAAGCCCGGCGATGAAAGCATACCTGAACAAGCATTACATCTGCTTCGGTCTGTACCGTACGGACGATAATCTGGAATCTGCCAATTACCTGTATTTCGATATGCACGGCCGGTTCGGTTCTGTATTTTATCATCAGGATAACTTTGAAGATCTGCTGCAGAATCATCTCCGCCCGATGCTGGAAGAAAGCCCTGCCACACACACGCTGGAAGAACTGCTGCTGGAAGCATTCGAAATCATTACGGAGCTGAAAATGGAAGAAGTAAGTGACGAACCGCTGGATAATTATTCCGGCAATGGATAATCAGCTTGCCATGCATTAAAATTAAATGTTAAAATTCAGCCTTTATGACAATGAACACGGAATGAAGAAACTGCTGCTGAGCATTTTGCTGGCGCTACACTTTTGCGTGTTTCAATTACATGCACAGGTTTCGGGGAACAACGATTACAATGCCGGATCGCGTGCACGTGCCAACAATCAGTACAACAGCCAGCAGGTATTGACTTACGCCGCGGCTAACCCGCTGGACAGACCAATTGTGCTGAATGATAAGGAGATTGTCGTTACGGTTAACGGGCTTTTCAACGTAATACCGGAAGATTTTGTGGCGACTTTCCATATTGTTCAAACGGCAGAGACAGCCGAAACGGCAGATCAGCTGCTTAATGAGCGCATTAAGAAGTTCAGGCAGAAATTTCTGGAAACCGGAGGTGACGCAACGAATTTCCATGTAGATATGATTTCGTTCGTTCCGAAGTATGAAGTGGAAACGGAAAACAAGCTTTTCAGCAAAACGTATAATGAAATTCCGGCTGGGTTTGAACTGCAGAAAAACATCAGTATCCGTTACAGGCATTCCGCCGTGTTGGACGAACTGATTACGGCTGCGGCAAGTGCGGAAATTTACGATCTTGTCAAAGTGGATTGCTCCGTTCAACAAACGCGAAGTCTGATCGACAGTCTGCGGCGACAATGCCTGCGTGAAATCAGGATCCGATCACAGTCTTTTGAAATAACCGGCTTAAAGATGGACACACTTAAGAAAACCATATCAGAAAACCTGATCACCGTTTACCCGCAAACCCGGTATTTCACGTATCAGGCGTATTCCCGGCCGTCACAGCATTTTGCTAGAAAGAAAACTGCTGCGCCAGCTTACAACGAAATGGCCAAAACAACGTCCAGCTATTATAGTCAGCTTGATTATGACCGTTATGATCTGATCATAAACCCGCTGGTTCTTGAACCTGTTATTCAGATTTCTTGCAGTGTTGCAGTCAAATATTTTCTGCATGCGGAAACAAAGCCAGCGAATGATTGCTTTTTGCTGACTCCTGCCGGAGAATTAAAAAAGTTCAACCTGAAATGAAGCACCGGATGCAATTCAACCGGATGGAAGACGACTTATTTATTGGAGCGTAATCTTGCTTCTGCATTTTTCAGCAAGGCTTCATCTTCGGTGATCCGTTTGTTGGATTTTGCAGCTTCGAGGTAAACGCTCATCGGATATTTGCCATCAAAGGAAAGATCTGCCTCAACCATAGGAACTTTCAACCTTGCATGTTTAATGCTTTCCAGATCAGCCAATGAAACATAACTCAGCTCAGGTTTGCCCTGACCCAGATCACAAAGGCCGAATGCAATGCTGTTGGCAGGATCCAGTTCTGATAAAAGCCAGATCGCCTTGCCGTACTTGGAGTGAAGTTTAACAACCGGAGCATGATCTTTCCCAAGTTCATTCTGAACTTCGAGGGCATTGTGGATCATGATTTCTACCAGATTTTGCGGTACTATTTTCAACATGGCCCAAAGATAAAGATTACAGATTTGAATTGAATACCCGCGTGCGGTTTAATATATGCAAGAACGTCCGCTTCCATTACAGTTGACGATTCTGTAAACAAACAGCTACGATATGTCAGAGCCGAGTTCATTTTATGCAAAAATTACGATTAAGCCGGAAAAGTACGAGCAATTTCTATGTTCCGGACCGGCGATTACAAAGTCACAATCAGGCTGGAAGGAATGGTGGCATTCCAAAACCATGTATAACAAACCTGAACTGACTGAAAATCTTCTTCATACCTATCATTATTCAAGTAACCAGGAAATCATTGATCATTGGCTGAAAGCCAGTCAGTCTTACAGCTTTTCAGAATACGACCGTGAAAATGAAACCTGGCATTTTGGTATCATATGGTTTACCAAAGATTATCTGGAAATGATTCCCGTATTGGGCGCAATAAGAGGGATTGCGGATTTTAAAGAAGATAATGAAAGTGATTTTGCTATTATTTACTCCTATTTCTGGGAACCGGATCACATGAATGCGTATCTGAAATTCCGTTCGGGGACTTCGGAATTTGTCGAAAAGGCAGATCCGGAAGATCTGAAACTTGCCCATTTGTACCTTACGAAAAAGTGGCATCAGTTTGCGGAAAACATATTGCTGGACTAAAACAGGATTTGTAAATAACTGCAGATGCAGTTTAAATACAGATTTGGTAAATTCAAATGTGACCTTTTGGCGCAACAGCTTCTGTAACACGCCAGATTGACGCGAAAATCCGGACTGGATATATTTTTGATCATGGAAAGTGTAATCAACATCACAGTTATGGATACATTTTCAAGCATGATTATCGGCGCAGTTGATCAGATCAAAAATGCCGTTGTTAAAATTGATATTTACAGATCGGCAAACGGAAAGTTTCGTCCTGCCGGTTCAGGCTCAGGCTTTATATTTTCCTCCGACGGGCTGATTTTCACAAACAGTCACGTTGTGGAAGGAGCCGATAAAATCATGGTAAGCCTGTTGAACGAAAACGAAATCGAAGCAACGTTAATCGGAAAAGACCCGGATACCGACCTTGCCATTCTCAAAATTTATGCACAAGGTTATTCCGTTGCCCGGCTTGGAGATGCCGGTCAGCTGCAGATCGGACAGTTTGTAATTGCAATCGGAAATCCGTATGGCTATCAGCACACGGTTACGACCGGCGTTGTAAGTGCCCTTGGCAGAACGCTGCAGACGCAGTCCGGAAGAATGGTCGATAACGTCATTCAGTCGGATGCCGCGTTGAATCCGGGAAACTCCGGCGGTCCCATGATCAATACGGATGGAGAAGTGATTGGCGTAAACACCGCTGTGATTCAGGGTGCCCAGGGGCTCAGCTTTTCGGTCAATATCAATACAGCCAAAGAAATTGCACGGCAGCTTATTCAGGACGGAAAGGTTTTCAAAGCATATCTTGGTCTTCAGTTGCAGGATGTACAAATCAACGAGAAAGTCAGGCAGCATTACAAATTACCGAACCGCAGCGGCATTTTCATTACCCGTATAGAACCGGATTCACCCGCATCCCGATCGCAGCTGCTGGAAGGTGACATTATTATTTCTTTCAACGACAAACCCGTCAGCAATTCCAATGAACTTTTTAAAGGACTTACAGACCGTCATATTCTTTCAGTTACCAACATTTCCGTCATCAGACATACCGAACTGCTGAATTTTATAATTGTACCAGCGGAAAAGAAATAACTGCCACTCCGGATAAAAACTGAGATGTTTTGGCATAATTTGTTTTGAACGATTTAAAATTCCGGCTAATGCAGGTTTGAAATTGTTTTAGTCACCGCAATGGAATGAAAAGCGGTAAAAGGATTGTTATCATGATTATTGCCAAAATTTTGTCAAGCTTTTATTGAAATTATTATGAACTGGATTACAATCAACAGCGAAGAAGAAGTGCAGAATATCTATAAATCAGATAATTACGCAATTATATATAAACACAGCCCACGCTGCATGACCAGCCTTATGGCGTACAGACAATTGAAATCGGATGTAAGTACCGTACCTGACGTTGAAATTCCTTTGTATATCGTTGATGTGATCAAGAACAGAAAAGAATCCATGGCGATAGCAAACAACTTCAACGTTGAGCATGAATCCCCGCAGATACTGGTTGTAAAAAACGGGCAGTGCTTGTACGATGCATCACACGAGGCAGTTTCATTAAAAGCTACACTGGAACACGTACACTGAATTTATATTTGATTTAATCCGAAAATTTATTCTGGATTATTTCCGGATAAATGGATTTATTCCATAAATTTGAGAAACTCAACTGGATGGAATATGGAAATGCTTTATTATACGATTGTATCTGAAGAAATGATTTGGATATGGTATTACGATTCGCTTGGAAACAAACATTTAAAAGAACTGCTTGCCAAAGAAGCACGAGATTTTGTAACTGCACTTGGAGATTATGAAAAAAATGTTGTAAAGCAGGTTCCGCTGATAACGGTATGTGCTTGAACCGTATCCTTCCATTATGAAAAAAGAGCAGGATTTCTGCTCTTTTTTCATGATTAAACTAGGTTGCTAGCGGCGGTCCGGAAGGGATCATGATCTTTTCCCTTTTCGACTTGAATTTGTATTTCTTTGCCGTAAACTTGGCCGTCATATATTCCCCCATATAAATAGAACCGGTCATGATGTCATCTTTAACCGTTCCGGAAAACATAAAAGTAATGGAATCGCCCGGCTGACGGTCTGTACTTCTGATCTTGAATTCATTGCCTTCTACAGTTCCCTGCAGGTCCCGGACGCTGAATTCACCTTTGTGCGAACCTTCCAGCCAGTTGCCGTCCTGCTCAATGATCAGTTTGTGCTTGCTTGTACTTGAGAAAAATTCAATATCTGCATCCCAGTGCCCTTTCAGCGAAACACCGGCTGCCGCCATTTCGGATTTTACCGGAGCCCTTTTTTGTGATAAAACCTCAAACAAACGATCCGAAACTACTTTTTCATCACCCGGCTGCATTTGTCCGGTTGTAATGGAAACAAAAGTTTCACCTTCACGGCTGCCACCGCCCAGTGCGATACGCGGCTTGGTACGACCGAAAAGCTCTGCAATTTCTTCACCTGTAATATTCAGTTTGGACGCATCCCAGCTGATGCGCAGCTGAGGCGTACGATTGGAAAGCTGCTTGGGTTCAACAACCGTTGTTTTTACAGACTCGATTCCGGATACCTTTCTGGAAATTACATCCAGCCACGAAAGCCATCTTTTCCATTCGCCGGCATGATCCCTTTTTGTCCATGCTTCCACAGCAGCTACCATTCCCATCGTTTCTTCTCTTCCGACCTTGTTATCGCGGCCCGGGCCATGATGCGGGGCGCTTGCCTGCCATGCCGACATCAGCAAATCCTTTCTTCCGAGCACAAGTCCGGCGCATTGAGGCCCGCATAATGCTTTTCCGCCGCTGTATACAACCACGTCGGCGCCCATTTTCAAATGCACGTTGGGAATGGTAAGATCTTCCGCCGCTGCATCAACCATAACCGGAATTTTCTTTTGCTTCGCAATTTTCGAAATGGCTTCCAGCGACATCGGGCCGCTCATGGAAGGTTCGCCGGCCATCAGGTATATCATAGCCGTACGTGAACTGATCGCATTACTCAGTTCTTCGATGGAACTGACCGTAATCAACTTTACACCGACATTCCGGAGAGCGTGATCATAAACGTTGCGCGAATAATCCGGAACGATCACTTCTGTTTTTTCAAATCCGGAAAGGTCCGGTATACGGATCAGCTTTTCCGGATTTCCGCCTGTTACGCAAGCTACGGTAACATGCTTCATGCCAGCGGCACATCCGGCAGAAACCAGGCCCCACTCCGCGCCTGTCAGTTCGGCAAGCCGCTTTCCGGCACCTAATGCAAGTTCATCGTATTGGACAAAAACCTGAGCTGCCGCATCCATGGCCGCACGTACTTCCGGTCTTTCTATAGATCCGCCGATAATGGTAAAAGTTCCTCTGCAGTTGATGATCGGTTCCACACCGATGGCCTGATAAATTTCCTTGCTTGCAGCAATTTCAGCACTTCTTGTTTCCGGGACAGCATTTTTGGGAAGAATTACACTTCCTGCCAGCGGTAAAAGCGATAAATCTTTAATGGCATCTCTACGTTTCATTATTAAATTAAGAGTTTAAGGAATTGGACTTGAATTCAGTTTGCGCATTCGGAAAAGCATGAAATATGGCAACCCGTACAGGAACACCAAACCGTTCTGGTTCCGGATAAAGTAGAAAGTTGAGGTTAAAATTTTGGATTATGCCAAAAATGCAGCTCATTATGCTGTAATAATGCAAATATTGAGACGAGTTTAATACTAAATGACTTCTAAACCAAATTAAAACACATATTATGGCTGCTTCCTGACCCCTTTAAGTTCCATGTCCAGTTGTTTCAAGCAGGCCTTCAGCGTGTAGCAGCAATCAATCAGCAGATGGATATTTCCCTGGCGCATCTGATTGAGAATGTCGATTTTTTCTCTTAAATAAACCCTTGCAAAACCGGGATCTCCGGCTACTATGGACGTTGCGTTATCCGTCAGATCCGCATATTTAACAGATTGCGCAAGTTTACTGATCCGCCCGAGCCTTATGGCTTCCTTGTGCTTTCTTTCTTTTCTGTTGAGTTCCGGGTAATTTTCCTTGACGTAAACATCGGTTAATTCAGTAACCCCAAGGATGATCGTTTCCGTCATGGAAGGGCCATACCCTATTTCTCTCAGCCTGGCTGCTAACAGTTTCTCGTCACAAAACGTATCTTCAAAAAGGTCATGGCAAAGCGCAATTTCGATAACGCCGGCATCTTTTACATAGAACGATGCGATGTCTGCAACCGAATAAACATGCGTCCAGTAAGGTGCCATGGAATATTTGCGCTTTTGCTCACCGTGACATTCTTTCACAAATTCAAGCAAGTTCTTTTGTTCTCCGCTGAGTGTCATTTCTTTTCTTTTTACCTATTGCTAACGTACAATATTATCCTGTTACTTCATGCTATTAAAGTAAGGCCGGAATTTCGGGCAATACAAAAAGAAGAGATTTTACCGCACAGAACAACTGTTCAGGCACATCCGGGAACTTCGGAAAGTTTGTAAAATATTTTCAGCCCCCGTTCCTTTGCGATGCGTACGTCTTCGTCGGCTCCTTTGGATTCGCCTTCAATCCGTAAAACGGCATCGCATTTCTGAAGAAGCCGTCCGGCCACCGGATATAGAATTTCATTATAAGGCGCATCGCCCGGCCGCTCGGAACCCGCAAGATGCAGCAGCGGCAATGCAAGCCACTCCCCGATTACCGGAAGATGGCCGGCACGGAAAAGATCCAGTGTAACGGATTCCAGGCGGGAAAGATTTTTTTGCATCAATTCCGGATCATCATTTGTACCTGAACGGTACGGCCCGGCCACGAGTATCATCAAACCTTGCATTTTGTTGGTTGTTTAAATTGTTAAATGGATTGAATACGATAATTTTTGCTTTAAGTAAAACGGCTTGCAGGAGTTAAACAATATTTTAATTGATCAACTTTGATCGTTTTTGATTATTTTTGATCAAATTTAAACATACATCATGAGTTTCCAAGAAAGAAAAAAGAAAATTGTGTCAGCGGTAAATGCTGCCGGAAGCCTTTCTGTCTTTGAGCTGTCTGAAAAGCTTTCCATGTCACCGGCCACAATCCGCCGCGATCTGAATGATATTTCCGAAGAAGGTTTGCTGATCCGAACACATGGCGGCGCAATGAAAATGGATAATCCGGTACTGACGAGTTTTGCGGACAAATCGGGAGCGAATGAAAATAACAAGGAAACAATCGGGAAAATGGCCGCAGATTTTGTTCAGGACGGAGACATTATCTTTCTCGACTGCGGCAGTACGGTTTTCAAAATGTGCCGGCATATCAAAAACCGGAACGGATTGAAGGTAATAACCAACTCCCTGCCGGTTCTGGCGGAATTGTTTGATGCTCCGGGCATCAGCATAAACCTTATCGGCGGAGAAATTGACAAACAGCGGCGGGCTGTACATGGCGAAAGGGCTGTTCAGCACATCGATCAGTATCAGGCAAACAAGGCATTTATTGGTGTGGACGGTATTTCCGCAGAAAAAGGGCTTACGGCACACAGCGAAGTGGAAGCAATGATCACATCCGCTTTTGTCAGAAATGCGGATGAAATATTGCTGCTTTGTGATTCCTCCAAGATCGGAAAAGACAGCTATTTCCGTTTTGGCAGCCTGGCTTTGATCCATAAACTCATTACCGACAAAGACCTCGGAAATCAAACCACTGCAGCGCTGAAAGAAAAAGGTCTGGACATTGTAAAAGGTTAGTTTTTCCTCTTATCGGAGCATAGGCAGGACGTTGCTGAAAAATATTTTTAAAAATATGTAACTGCTGTTTTAATATTTGCTACCAGATTGTACTTTTACAGAATCATTAGAATTGTTTCTACAATAAAGACGCTTATTACTCATTTAAAAGCGTGAAACTATTCTTCTTGAAATCAAAATAATATAATTAAATTTATACAATTTATTTTTCGGCATGCTTCTTGCATATTCCTAATGTATTTTTGTTATAGACGAATACATACTAGCAATTAGCCCAAAAATAATAGACTAAAAAATGGCAACTAACTATTACTTCCCAGGATTCGAATTCTGCGTAGACCAATTAAAAAAATTTATCCAGGCTTTCGAAGTATTTACTATTATGTTAACAAACGGCCATATTGTGCATTATCAACCCCAAAATGTGTCCGATTTCCGCAATTGGTTATTACAGCACGAGGTAGAAGACCTGAGACTGTCCTATATAAAAACCGTTTTCAATTAATTTTCCAATCTATTATTTAACGGTCGGATTGTGTAGAACAATCCTGTTTACCTGCATGATCCGGCGTTGATAATAAAGACCAAACAACTCCGGCCGTTCTCCCGAACGGTCGAAATTGTTGCATATGCTTTCCGCAGTCGAAAAGCATCATTCAATCTGCTCTACATTTTTTATCGCATTAGTACGCATTTTGCCAGCGCCCCTTTCTGCTCCGGCGACATTGGCAATCCGCTGCGTATATTTTTTCAGGGTAATTGTCATAACGCCTTTTGTATTTTCTATTACCTTTATTGCTGACTGATAATATGTGCCGGCAAACAGCTGTGCCTTGGCAGAAAATCAGGACAAGTTAAAACCAAGTAATCATTCCGCATCATCAAATGAAAAAAACCAATATTGTATATCTTGCAGACGATGATGAAGATGACCGGTTTTTTATAAGAGAAGCACTGGAATCCGCAGGTATGCAGATCGAGATTTTTGAAGCAGAAAACGGGATTGAACTTTTAAGCCTCATCCAGCAAAAACCTCAGTCGCCGGCATCGCTGATATTAATGGACATGAACATGCCCAAAATGAACGGGCTGGAAACCATTACAGCGATCCGATCAGACCCGAGCCTTTCCACCGTTCCGGTTGTAATGATCTCGACGTCATCCAACGTTTCTTTAATTGAAAAGGCCTATGAAGCAGGCGTAAACCTTTTCATTGCCAAGCCAAGCACATTCGAGGAGTTCAACAGCATGGGCTCGGAACTGGCTGCCCAGTTTCTGGAAACTTCTAATTGATCACAAAAAATACAGTACACAAAAAAAGGCAATTTCAGTTACAATAAACCACCCGGGTACACAATCTTCACGGAATGGTATTTATCTGAAATTTCGAACAAGCACTTCAACTTATCATCTCCGAAACAGCAATTTAATGATTATTGAACCCTCTGAATCAAAGCCTTTGTTACCGTCTTTACCCAAAGCATGTACCGGGATAAAAGGACTGGATGAAATTACTGGCGGCGGCTTGCCGCAAGGAAGGCCTACGCTTGTATGCGGATCTGCAGGATGCGGGAAAACGGTTTTTTCGATGGAATTTCTTGTTCATGGCGCCCTGCAATATAATGAACCGGGCGTTTTCATGGCATTTGAGGAAAAAACAGAAGAACTTACAGTCAATGTTGCATCGCTCGGATTTGATCTTCAAAAGCTGCAACAGGACAAGTTGATCCGGCTTGACCATGTTCATCTGGAGCGCAGCGAGATCGAAGAAACGGGCGAATACGATCTGGACGGCCTTTTCATCCGGCTTGGCCATGCCATTGACAGCATCGGCGCCAAGCGCGTTGTGCTGGATACAATCGAAAGTTTGTTTTCCGGCCTTACCAATCAGGCTATTTTACGGGCTGAACTCAGAAGATTGTTCGAATGGCTCAAGGAAAAAAAAGTAACAACGATTATCACCGGAGAAAAAGGAGAAGGCACGCTGACCAGGCAAGGTCTGGAAGAATATGTTTCTGACTGCGTTATTTTGCTGGATCACCGTGTTGAGAATAAAATTTCCACAAGACTTCTGCGGATTGTCAAATACCGCGGCTCTGTTCACGGAACAAATGAATATCCGTTTCTCATAGATGAGGACGGAATTTCAGTCGTGCCGGTTACTTCGCTCAGTTTATCACATGATGTATCGTCCGAGCGCATTCCTACGGGCGTTTCCGGACTCGACAGTATGCTTGGAGGCAAAGGCTTTTTCCGGAGAAGCAGCGTGCTTGTTTCCGGGACGGCCGGAACCGGGAAAACCAGCCTTGCGGGCAGTTTTGCAAACCAGACCTGCCTCAATGGCGAACGCTGCATTTATTTTGCCTTCGAAGAATCGCCAAGTCAGATTATCCGCAACATGATGTCTATTGGCATCGACATGCAAAATCACGTGGATAAAGGCTTGCTGAGGCTGTTTGCTTCACGTCCAACGATCAACGGACTGGAAATGCATTTGCTGTCGATAACCAAACAAGTTCTGGCTTTCAGACCAAGTGTTGTTATTCTGGACCCGATCACCAATCTGATATCCGTCGGATCTGTAAGTGAAGTAAAAAGCGTTCTGATACGGCTTATTGATTTTTTACAAGGTGCGGATATAACGGTTATGTTTACTGCGCTTGCCCTGAACGACAATATTTCCGAACAGACTGATGAAAGCATTTCTTCACTTGTGGACGCATGGCTGCTTGTCAGGGACATTGAATTTAACGGTGAACGCAACCGCGGGCTTTATGTAATGAAATCGCGCGGCATGAAGCACTCGAATCAGGTCCGCGAATTCGTGATTTCGAATACCGGACTGGATCTTGTGGACGTATATATGGGCCGGGGCGGCATTCTGACGGGCTCCGCAAGAGAAGAACAGCAGCTTGCCGAAAAAACTGAAAACGTAATCCGCAGCCACGCAGTTTCAAGAAAAGACAAGGAAATTGAAAGAAAGAAAATGGTACTTGAGTCCAAAATAGCCAGCCTCAGGGAAGAATTTGAATCCGTGCGGGATGAGCTGAACAAAACCTATATTGAAGAAGAACTGACGCGTGAAGTAATGGAACAGAACCGGCAGGAAATTCTCCAGAAACGCGGAGGACAGCAATAATATAAAATTTTAAGTGAGCCAATAACAAGCTGAATGGAAGACACCGGAGAAATATGGGAACTGAGATTATACATTGCGGGCAAAACAGCCAAGTCGGTTGCCGCACTGGGAAATCTGAAAAAATACTGTGAAGAATACCTGAAAGACAAGTATGTAATTGAAGTAATAGATTTGCTTGTGCACCCTCAGCTTGCCGAAGGCGATCAGATTCTGGCAATCCCGACGCTTGTCAAAAAAGTACCTGAGCCAATCCGTAAAATTATCGGCGACCTTTCCAACAAGGAAAAAGTGCTGGTTGGATTGAATATTCGCCCTGCAAAGAAACAGGAATGAGCAAGCACCCAGAATTTCCACAGCATGGCGATCATCCGGAAGACAACGACTTTTATGTCCTGCGCCTGTATGTAACGGGCGCGTCCATTAATTCACTGCGTGCCATTGTTAATATAAAAGAAATCTGTGACAAGTACATCCCGGAAAAGTATTCCCTGGAAATTATTGACGTTTACCAACAAAAATCCATTGCAGAACAAGAGCAGATCATTGCTTTGCCCTTGTTGATCAAACGCTTTCCTCTTCCGGAAAAACGTCTGATCGGAGATATGTCAGATACAATAAAGGTGCTTAGCGGCCTTGGAATTGCGATATAATCATGAACACTTCAAAGACCTACGAGCAGCTGTTAAAGGAAAACGAAGAACTTCTCTGGCAACTGGAAGAAGCAACGGACACCATCAACGCAATCCGTTCGGGACAGGTGGATGCGTTGGTTGTAAAGGATCCGGACGGTGAACACCAGCTTTTTACGCTGAAAACGGCGGATCAGTCTTACCGTGTGTTTATTGAGAAAATGAACGAAGGTGCCGTTACACTTAACCGGGACGGCATTATCCTGTACTGCAATTCCATGTTTGCGTCAATGATCCATATGCCGTTATCGAAAGTTGTCGGCATGTATTTTGAATCATTTATTCATTCGGATTTTAAGGATATATACAAGGATTTGTTTGAAAAAGGCTGGCTTGAAGACAACAAATCGGAACTTTGCCTAGACCGCGGAGGCGACCAGGTTCCGTGTCAGCTTTCTGTCACAACGCTGCAACTGGATGAAGGGCCTTCACTCAGCATTATTGTAACCGATCTGAGTTTTCAGAAGGAAATCCAGCAGCTTCTTAAACAGAACAACCAGAGGCTGGAAGAGATCAACAGTGAGCTGGAAACCAGCAACCACGATCTTCAGCAATTTGCATCCGTTGCTTCGCACGATCTTCAGGAACCCCTGCGCAAAATCCTGATTTTTTCAACCATGCTTCGGAACCGGCATATGGATGAACTTTCCGGAGACAGCCTGAACTACCTTGACAAGATCATTTCATCTTCACAGCGCATGAGAACCATGATTAACGACATTTTAAGTTACTCACGGCTTTCCACCAATGTCAGTTATTTTTCATTGACAAATCTTAAGGAAGTCGTCAATGAAGTAATTGAAGATTATGAAATTCTGATCAATGAAAAAAATGCCACGGTAATCATAAACGAACTTCCGGAAATTGAGGTAAACAGAGGCCAGATCAAGCAGGTTTTCCAGAATCTGATCAGCAATTCCATTAAGTTCTCCAAAGCCGGCCAGCCGCCCGTTATCCGGATCTCAGGCGAAGTTGTGCATAACCCGGAGCAGTTGCCTTCTTCTGAGAATAACGGTAAATTCTGTTCTGTTACCATTTCAGATAATGGCATCGGCTTTGACGATGCTTACAATGAAAGAATTTTTTTCCTGTTTGAACGACTGAATACAAAGGATAAATACGAAGGCTCAGGCATCGGACTTTCCATTACGAAAAAAATTATAGACAAACATAACGGTACCATTTCCGCAAAGAGCCGCGAAGGTGAAGGCGCAAGCTTTATTATTACTTTGCCTGTTTCCCAGCAGCAACCGCAGGAAAATGTTCGCTTTTGAGTAAATGATGCCTAATTTCAGTGCTGCATAAACTAAAAGCGGCAGAATCCTTTTTAAAGAATTCTGCCGCTTTTAGTTTATAAGACTTTGTAAAATGGATTAATTCGGTTTAATCAACTGGCGTAACTGATATTCATCCCAGGGTTTGTTAAGATAACTATGGAAATATCCTTTAACGGCAGCTACCTTGAATTCGTCGGTATAGGCGTTGCCGGTCAGCAAAACACGCTTGCTTTCAGGAAACCGGTCGGATACCAGTTTGAGGAATTCCAGACCAGTCATTTCAGGCATCTGATGATCTGTAAAGATAATATCAATTTTATTGTTGCTCAGAATCTGGAATCCTTCATCCGTAGTGCTTGCCACATAGACGTTTACATCCCTTCTGAAAGTCGCCTTAAAGGAATTCAGATTGTTAATTTCATGATCAATGTAGAGTACGTTCATTTTAATTGTTAAATCAAGTAGGTTATATGTAGTAATTCAGACGCAAAGTACAGTAAAGTTCATCCAAGTATGTTAACTGTGTGACAAGTTGGCTTAAATATGGTGCGAAGTACGATTTTCCGGATGTAAAAGCGCTTTATGCTGCTGCCGGAATGTACAGAAATTGTAATTTGTTGCATTGCGCAGTAAAAAATTTCATAATTTCTATAAAAAATCCTGCCATTCTTTTCTGCTTATTACAGTTCTCTGTGCTTCAACACGTACTGTAACGGTGCAGGATACTTTTTTAATCCCTTAATTGAAGCCCTATATAAGTTTTTTCAAACCGTTTAAGCAGCGAATTCTTTGATATGAAATTCAATTCCATCATCATATGTAACCGATGATATTTAAATATTACCTACCTCATATACAGCGTATTAACTTTATTATATAAGCATCAGGATCAAGAAAAAGTTCTGCTTTAACTTACAAAGTCAAATACAGCTGATTTATCCTTTTAATGTTACTGATCAAAGAAGCAGTTGTGGAAGAAAGAGAGACTCGCCTGGAAGCGGCAAAACATAAAAAAGGAGCCCTGAAACAAGGCCCCCTTTATCACTGTAACAATTAACCCTACAATTTAACAGCTCAGATGGAAATGATACTAAATAAGCTTCACAATCCACATCTAAATCCCTGACAATAAAGCTACAAAATATATCTTATTAGTTTGCAAATTTTTACAAACTTTTTCTACAAATTTTTTAGTGTAAATAAATCTGTAAAGATTCAAGTGCAGTAATGTGAAGAAAATTGAAATGAAAGCACTTCAGAAATAGCCTATTGCTTACAGGTTAGAAGAAATTGAAAGTTTTTTATAGTAACAAAAGAAGCAGCTTGCCGTTGGCAATGGCATTGTCAAACGCATTGTGAAAACGAAAAAAAAGCACTCACCAAATAATTGCCAAGTGCTTGATTTTGTAGTGATCCCAGATGCGAACCGGCTTGACTTGCTGCTTGAAAGCAGCTTGTCGTTCTACAATTTTACTGTCGAAAATGAAAAAGCACTGAGCAACGAAATGCCAAGTGCTTGGTTTTAAGTAATCCGGATGCGATTCGAACCGCGCCGGCGGACCGGCATGACCTACTGCTTAGAAAGCAGTTGCTCTATTCAGCTGAGCTACCGGACCATACCGTCAAAAATAAAAAAGCACCTAGCAAATTAATGCTAAGTGCTTGCTTTTCAAGTGATCCGGATGCGATTCGAACCGCGCCGGCGGACCGGCATGACCTACTGCTTAGAACGCAGTTGCTCTATCCAGTTGAGCTACCGGACCTTACCGTCAAAAATAAAAAAGCACCTAGCAAATTAATGCTAAGTGCTTGGTTCTCAAGTGATCCGGATGCGATTCGAACGCATGACCTACTGCTTAGAAGGCAGTTGCTCTATCCAGCTGAGCTACCAGACCGTACTCTTTAAAAAAATTTAGGCAGTCAGCAGTTCGCAGTCAATCTGCATACGGCCTACTGCCTAATCTTTTTGTCGGGGAGACAGGATTCGAACCTGCGACCCTCTGGTCCCAAACCAGATGCGCTACCGGGCTGCGCCACTCCCCGAAATTATTTTATCTTAACCGATCTTCTGTATTCGTCACTTCTTACCGGTTACTTTCCCTTTTTCGAATCGGTGTAGAGGAAGCGGGATTCGAACCCGCGGTACCCTTGCGAGTACGGCAGTTTAGCAAACTACTGGTTTCAGCCACTCACCCATCCCTCCTTCTTTCCGTTCTGGGTTGCAAATATAGAAGGTTGCCGTTCAGAAAAACAAACATTTTCTAAAAAAACTTTATCAGAACCTTAATTTGCCCTATTTTTGAAAAAGTTTAAAATACACAATACGTTCATTATGAACTGGAATTACCCGTTTGATACCACTGAAATTTTATTTATATTTTTTTTCATACTTGTCTACACCGCCTACATTATCCGCACGGTTCGCATTGCCCGGCAGTTACAAACCACTGCAAGAACACTGATCATAAAACTTTTTTTAAGAAGCATAACTTTCACTTTACTTATCATCAGTCTGCTCGGACCGTCGTTCGGGGAAACGGACCGCGACATTCAGGCCAAGGGAAAAGACATCTTTCTGGTTGTAGATCTTTCCAAATCCATGGATGCCGCCGACGTAACGCCTTCGAGGCTGGAAAAGGTCAAATTTGAGCTGAACCGGTTTGTCCAGAATGAAAAATCGAACCGCATCGGAATTATTATCTTTTCAAATGAAGCTTTTATCCATACCCCGCTGACATACGACAGCGGTGCGCTTGAACTTTTTATTCAATCCCTGCAAACAGACCTGCTTCCAAAAAGCGGCACCAACATCTGCGGTGCTGCCGAATTGGCATACAGCAAGCTGATGAACGCTGCCGATCCTGCCGGCCGTTCCAAAATGATGGTGCTGTTTACCGATGGCGAAAACAATGCAAGCTGCAGCGGCATGCTCTATAATAATCTTCGAAGGTTCGGGATCGGCGTTTACACCGTTGCCGTGGGAACCAAAATCGGGATAAGTATTCAGCAGAACGGAAAACCGTTGATGGATGAAAACGACCGGTTGGTAATCAGCAAAATGGATGAAACTTTCCTCAGAAACATGGCTGCGGCGGCCAAGGGCAATTATTATGACCTTAATAATGTTAAAAATGATATTCCGCTGCTGATCAACGATATAGACAAAGCAGAAGGAACACTTGTTGATTCCAGGACAATCACCGTTGTGAGTAACAAATATTACTATTTCCTGGGTGCCGCCCTGATTTTGCTCATGCTTGACGTCTTAATTACCATCGGAACTTTCCGACTGTAAAGATCAATTCCTATTTTTGCGCTTCAAAGTGAATCCGTATGACCGTTTTTATTCTTTATGTCCTGCTCTGGCTTTGGGATAACCGAACATTTGATTCCATTACGAAAGCCAATGAGCGGAAGCTGGATGCGGAGCAGGCATATAACAATGCCCGGTTTTCAGAATCGGCGAAACTGTATTATCAGATTACTTACGGCTCGCTGTTTTCGGAACCGGCTGCCAGATTGAACCTGGCGCATTCTTACTTTAAACTCGGAAATTACAAGCTTGCCCTGAAACATTATAGTTTGCTGCACGAAATTGGCAATAACACCATTGCATCCATTGCAAACAGTCAGATTGCACTTATAAAAGTGATTCAGAAAGATACGGCAAGTGCTTTGACCAGCCTGAAAACGGCATTGCTGCTGGAACCGGGAAATAGTCTGGCGAGGTCCAACTACATTATCCTAAAAAAGCATTTTTCAGGTTTTCAACGGCCCTCGGATGTCACTGCAAACCAGCAAAAACCGCAACAGCAAAGTACGGCCCGGCACAATTCACAGACGCCTCCGGAATCAAAACCCGAAAACCGGGAAGTTGCCGAAGATGTAAAAAAAGAAGAACTGCTGAAAAGCCTGAAAGCAATGAATATGTCGGAAGATCAGGCCAGAGCCATATTGGATGCAATGAAATCGAACGAATCGCAATATATTTACCAGCTCCGAAGAAAGCAGTACAACAAGAAGAACAGACAACAGCAAGAAATAGAATGGTAATTTTACTTTAAACCAATGAATAGCATACCAGAAACCAATTTTCAATTTCCAGGTCAGACAGGATTTTACAAGGGAAAAGTGCGTGATGTTTACTCATTTGAAAAGCGCCTTGTAATGGTTGCCACTGACCGCATTTCTGCATTTGATGTTATTCTTCCAAGAGCCATTCCGTATAAAGGTCAGGTTCTGAACCAGATCGCGGCTCACTTTCTGAATGCGACGTCAGATATCGTTCCGAACTGGCTGCTGGAAGTTCCGGATCCCAATGTGAGCATTGGACTGAAATGCCAGGCTTATCCTGTGGAAATGGTGGTGAGAGGCTATCTGGCCGGCCATGCATGGCGCGAATACGCCGCGGGAAAACGTTCGGTATGCGGCGTTTCACTTCCGGATGGTTTGAAAGAAAACGACCGATTGCCGCAACCCATTATAACGCCTACAACCAAAGCGCACGAAGGGCACGATGAAGATATTTCACGCGAACAAATTCTGGAACAGGGACTTGTAAGTGAAGATGAATACGAACAGCTGGAAAAATACACGCTTGCTTTGTTTGCAAGAGGAACGGAAATGGCTGCGGACCAGGGATTGATACTGGTGGATACCAAATATGAATTCGGGCAGCTCGACAATGTGGTTTACCTGATCGATGAAATCCATACACCGGATTCCTCGCGCTACTTTTACAAGGACATTTATGGGGAAAATCAGCAGAAAGGCCTTCCACAAAAACAGCTTAGCAAGGAATTTGTAAGAGAATGGTTGATTGAGAACGGTTTTCAGGGAAAAGAAGGACAGACTGTCCCCGAAATGACCGACGAGCGCATTCAGCTTATTTCGGACCGGTATATCGAGCTTTTCGAGAAAGTTACAGGAAACAGGTTTCAGAAAAATAACCTGGACAATCCGGTGAAGCGTATCGAGAATGCTATTTTGAAAACGATACGCAGCAATCAGGAATAATAAATGAGACAGATTTTCATCAATAACTCATAATCCAATAAACTGTTCCTATTTTTTTAAAACAATTGTTTTGACAAAACGAAAACGGCAATGAACTATAAACTGGAAAAAAAAGAACAATACGTTTACATAGATTTGGAAGAAGCTGCATTTGCCAAGGAAATTCCGGCGGCTTTTGAAGAAACGGCGCGCTCCATATTCCGGGAAGGATATCACAGCCTGATTATCAACATGCAGACTGTAAAATCAGTAGATGCAGCGGGAACGGCGGTATTGAAAAAAGTCAACCGCCTCTGCACCAATGACCTGGGACTGCTTGTGATTGTTACCCGTGACGATGACTTCATTGATCTGCTGGAAGGTCTCAAAATTCCTGACCTCAACATCATGACAACCAAAGAGGAGGCGATCGATGCCGTTTTTATGAATAATCTGGAAAATGAATTCGGCGCGGGGGATGACGATTATGACGATGAGGATTATCAAAGCGTCAGCGAATCCAAAGAGCCGTGAAAATATAATTGCAAATACATTTTTTTTGAATGCCTCATGCCTGAATGCGTGAGGCATTTTTGTTTTAACACTCAGGAATTCTGCAACTACTCTCTTTGTTAATGATATAGTTGACCGGGATTGTACAACTAACTGTTCAATCATTCATCCGACCTACTTTTAGCTTTATTACTATTTCCATATAAAATGTGATAAAAAACAAGCAAAATGGAATTTAAGAAAATTTTGCGTTTTCAATATTTCACCAAATATTTTTTATGATTATATTGCGTGGCTTTACCCTATTCATAACATAAAACGGGTTTCGCAATTTTTCTTAATCTCTTATTTATATAGATTCTATAAACGAATTTATCAATTACGCTACAATCTTCGATAAATGTCGCAAATGTCAGAACCAATGGTAGAAAATCAGGGAATGTACCGCCCGGAATTCGAGCATGATGCATGTGGAATAGGCTTCCGGGCTAACATTAAAGGCCGTAAGTCACACCAGATCGTGGCAGATGCCATTCACATGCTGGAAAGAATGGAACACCGCGGTGCGACCGGATTTGACCCCAATACCGGTGATGGTGCCGGAATTTTAATACAGATTCCCCACGAATATTTTGTTGAAGAATGTTCAAAGCTAGGTTTTCAGCTGCCTCCGGCCGGAGAATACGGTGTGGGAATGATATTCTTTCCTTCCGATGAGACAATCAGGGAAGAATGCCGGGACATACTGAACCGGAAAATTAAAAAACTTGGTTTACCGCTGCTTGGGTACAGAAAAGTCCCTACTTTAAACAATACGCTTGGCGAAGGTTCATTATCTGTCGAACCGCATGTGGAACAGGTTTTTATCAAGCGTCCCGATGACATTTCGGATGATCTCGGATTTGAAAGAAAACTGTATATACTTCGTCAGGTTTCCGCCAGACTCATCCGAGATACCGTGAAAGGCGGTGCGAAAAACTTTTACTATTCTTCGCTTTCCTGCCGTACGATCTCCTATAAAGGACAGCTTACCACTGCCCAGTTGAAATATTATTTCCCCGATCTTGAAAACGAATCGGTTGTTTCCGCGCTTGCTGTTGTACACTCGCGTTTTTCAACCAATACGTTTCCTTCGTGGGAACTTGCACAGCCGTTCCGATACATTGCGCATAACGGCGAGATCAACACGGTAAAAGGAAACGTAAACTGGATCCGTGCAGGGGAAAAGGCGTTTTCTTCCGAGTTTTTCAGCAAAGAGGAAATGGATATGATCCTTCCGATCTGCGACAGGAACCAGTCGGATTCCGCCAATCTGGACAACGCCATTGAACTGCTGCATCTTTCTGGCCGTTCGCTGCCGCATGTCATGATGATGCTGATCCCGGAAGCCTGGGACGGCAACGATCAGATGGAACCGCAACGCAAGGCTTTTTATGAATATCATGCTTCCATTATGGAACCGTGGGACGGGCCGGCTTCCATTTCTTTTACGGATGGAAAAATGGTGGGCGCCACGCTGGACCGCAACGGACTGCGCCCTTCGCGTTACTGGGTGCTGGATGACGATACGATTATCATGGCTTCGGAAGCAGGTGTTCTGGAAGTTGATCAGTCCAGAGTGGTTACAAAAGGCCGTTTGCAGCCCGGACGCATGTTTATCGTGGATCTGGAGCAAGGCCGCATTATTCCGGATGAAGAAGTTAAAGCATCGGTTTGTTCAGCACAGCCTTATCAGCAGTGGCTGGATGAAAACAAATTGCACGTGGATCAGCTTGACCATCCGATCCGTACTTACCGGGCTTATGACGAAGCGGCGCTGCTGAAACGTCAGGTTGCGTTTGGTTATACTTCCGAAGATCTGAGAATGATTCTGGGGCCTATGGCGCAAACCGGAACAGAAGCAATTGGTTCAATGGGAATCGATGTGCCGCTGGCCGTATTGTCTGAACAAAGTCAGCATTTGTCGGCTTACTTCAAACAGCTTTTTGCGCAGGTTACCAATCCGCCGATTGACTCCATTCGCGAACGGGCAATTATGTCGCTGATCTCGTTTGTGGGCAGTACGGAAAATATATTGACAGAGACGCCAAAACACTGTCGCCAGATTGCATTGCCTCATCCTGTACTGACCGTTCAGGAATTTGATAAACTGCGTTTTGTTGACAAGGATGGTTTTCAGGCCAAAACAATCAACACTTATTTCCGAGCCGATCAGGGCGGAAAAGCGCTGGAAAGAGCACTGGAAAGAATCTGCAGATATGCAACCGACGCGATTGAAGACGGATTTGAAATCCTGATCCTTTCCGACCGTGCCATTGATTCAGACCACGCGCCGATTCCGTCGCTGCTTGCAACTGCCACTATTCATCATCACCTGATCCGTGAAGGATTGAGGGGAAAAGTAGGCTTACTTGTAGAAGCCGGTGACGTTTGGGAAACGCATCATTTTGCAACTTTGATCGGTTACGGAGCTGCGGCGGTTTGCCCGTACATGGCTTTTGAAACAATTGCGTATATGAAGCGCAAAAACATGATCGAAGGCGAGTTTACGGATGAAAAACTGCATTACAATTATGTGAAAGCCGTTAATAAAGAACTGCTCAAGATCTTCTCCAAAATGGGAATTTCTACATTGCAGTCTTATCAGGGCGCCCAGATATTTGAATGCGTCGGATTGAACAAAGAGGTTGTTGACCGTTACTTTACGGGTACAATCTCGCGCATCAGCGGTATGGGAATTTCTGAAATTGCCAGAGAAATCCTTGTGCGTCACAAAGTTGCCTATCATTTGACAACGGATGAAAAGCCAAAGCTTGAAGTAGGCGGTTTCTATCAGTGGAAACAACGCGGGGAAGCACATATTTTCAACCCGCAGTCGGTTCACCTTTTACAACAATCGACCAAAACAAACAGCTACGAGCTTTTCAAGAAATATTCCAAACTGATTGACGATCAAAGCCACAAGGCGCTTACATTGCGCGGCTTGCTGCGTTTCAAAAAAGGCGCTCCGGTTCCTATTGAAGAAGTGGAACCGGTTGAAAGCATTTTCAAACGCTTTGCTACGGGTGCGATGTCCTTTGGGTCTATTTCGTGGGAAGCACATACTACGCTCGCCATTGCCATGAACCGGATCGGCGGCAAATCCAACTCGGGAGAAGGCGGTGAAGACGAACTGCGTTACAAACCGCTTGAAAACGGCGACAGCATGAATTCGCAGATCAAGCAGGTTGCTTCCGGACGATTTGGCGTAACAAGTCATTATCTGAGCAATGCAAGCGAACTGCAGATCAAAACGGCACAAGGCGCCAAGCCGGGTGAAGGCGGTCAGCTGCCCGGATTTAAAGTGGACGACTGGATCGGACGTACGCGTCACTCCACGCCGGGTGTAGGGCTGATTTCTCCCCCGCCCCACCACGATATTTATTCGATTGAGGATTTGGCCCAATTGATTTTTGACCTTAAAAATGCCAATCGTCAGGCACGTATCAGTGTCAAACTGGTTTCAGAAGCCGGTGTGGGTACGGTTGCTTCGGGTGTGGCCAAAGCACACGCGGATCATATCCTGATTTCCGGTTATGATGGCGGAACAGGCGCATCGCCTTTAAGCTCTATCCGCCATGCCGGATTGCCCTGGGAACTCGGACTGGCTGAAACGCATCAGACGCTTGTAAAAAACAAACTGCGCGGACGTGTTACCGTACAGGCCGACGGACAGCTGCGGACCGGACGCGACCTTGCCATTGCTGCGCTTCTGGGTGCCGAGGAATGGGGCGTTGCCACTGCGGCGCTTGTTGCAGCCGGTTGTATCATGATGCGCAAATGCCATTTGAATACCTGTCCGGTGGGTGTTGCAACGCAGCTGAAAGAACTGCGTGCATTATTTTCCGGAAAGCCTGAGCATGTTGTCAATATGTTCACCTTTATGGCAGAAGAACTGCGCGAGATTATGGCGCAGCTCGGATTCCGTACGGTAAACGAGATGGTTGGACAGGCACAATACCTTGAATTGCGCAATGATATCAAACACTGGAAATACAAGAACCTCAACTTCGATGCGATCCTTTACAAAGAAGGGGACCTTTCGGTGGCTCAGTTCAAGCAGGAAGAACAGAATCACGGCATTGACAGCATTATAGATCTGGACCTGATCAGGGCAGCCAAACCTGCACTGGAAAGCAAGGAAGAGATTTACAGCGAATTCCCGCTGAACAATCTGAACCGTTCGGTCGGTACGATGCTTTCCAATGAGATTTCCAAAATTTACGGCGGAGAAGGACTTCCGAAAGGAAAAATCCATTTCAAATTCAGAGGTACAGCCGGACAGAGCTTTGGCGCATTCAATACGGCCGGCCTTCGTATGGAACTGGAAGGCGATGCCAATGATTATTTCGGAAAAGGACTTTGCGGAGCAGAACTGATCGTGTATCCGGACCGGGATTCGAAATTCAAACCGGAAGAAAATATCATCATCGGAAACGTGGCCTTTTACGGTGCTACTTCTGGCGACGCTTACATCCGCGGAACAGCCGGCGAACGTTTTTGCGTTCGTAATTCTGGCGCAAAAGTAGTTGTGGAAGGTGTCGGCGATCATGGTCTGGAATATATGACCGGAGGACTTGCCATCATTCTTGGAGAAACCGGACGCAATTTTGCAGCGGGGATGTCGGGCGGCGTGGCTTACGTGCTGGACAAAGCCAATACTTTCCGTGAAAAAGTGAACATGGAAATGATTACGCTTGAACCTTTGAATGAAGAGGATAAAGGAATCCTGCGCGAATACCTTGACAAGCATTTCCAGTATACAACGAGCAACATTGCATTCCAGCTGATCCAGAACTGGGAACAATCGGTTAAGCAGTTTGTAAAAGTGCTTCCTTCCGATTTCAAAAAGGCCTTGGAAGGACGCGGCGTTACGCTTGCCCAGCAGATTGCAGACAAGAATGTTGTTTACAAAGACATCGTCGTGGATGTGGTGCATCAGTAATCACAGCCTGGATTTTTGATATTATTAACAAAGAATAACGATTTAACAAGCATATAAAGAATGGGAAAACCGACCGGATTTTTAGAGTTTGAAAGGGAGTTGCCGAAGAAAAGAAGCGTTGAAGAACGTCTTCACGATTACAGTGAAATTGAAAACGCACCCGACGACTCTAGTTCCAAACAGCAGGCAGCCCGTTGTATGGACTGCGGAATTCCTTTTTGCCATAACGGTTGTCCGTTAGGAAATATAATCCCGGAATTCAACGATGCCGTTTATGATGAAAACTGGGCACTTGCTTATGATATTTTATCATCTACGAACAATTTCCCGGAATTTACCGGACGCATATGCCCTGCTCCATGCGAGTCGTCGTGTGTACTGGGTATAAACAAGCCGCCGGTTGCCATTGAATACATTGAAAAGGCTATTATTGAAAAGGCATTTGAACTGAATCTTGTCAAGCCGAAAATGCCGAAAATACGTACCGGCAAAAAGATTGCAGTCGTTGGTTCGGGCCCTGCCGGACTTGCCGCAGCTTATCAGCTTAATCAGGCCGGACATACGGTTGTTCTGATGGAAAGAGCCGACAAAATCGGCGGGCTTGTCCGTTACGGAATTCCTGACTTCAAACTCGACAAGAAAGTAATTGACAGAAGGCTGGCAGTAATGCAGGAAGAAGGCGTTCAGTTCCGGACCAATGTGAATGTAGGCGTGGATGTGAAAGCGGATGAGCTGCTGGACGAATTTGATGCTGTGCTGCTTACGATGGGTTCTACAGTTCCGCGGGACGTGAAAATTGAAGGACGGAATTTGAAAGGCGTTCATTTTGCGATGGAATTCCTGAGCCAGCAAAACAAGCGCGTGGCAGGAATCAATCCTGAATATGACCACCGCGGCGCACCTTATGCAAACGGACAGATTATTGCCAAAGACAAGCATGTAGTGGTGATTGGCGGCGGCGATACGGGCTCAGACTGTGTCGGAACATCGGGCCGTCATGGTGCCGCTTCCGTTACTCAAATTGAACTGATGCCGATTCCGCCGAAAGAGCGCGATGCAAGTACGCCGTGGCCGAACTGGCCGATGATGCTGCGCACATCCACTTCGCATGAAGAAGGCTGCGACAGACATTGGTCTATCAATACAAAAGAATTTGTAGGTGACGAAAACGGCAATCTTAAAGAACTGAAAATTGTCGATCTGGACTGGCAGAAGGATCCTGCAACAGGCCGGATGCAAATGAAAGAAGTTCCGGGAAGCGAAAGGAATATTCCTTGTGACCTTGCGTTCCTTGCAGCAGGTTTCCTGCATCCGCAACAGGAAGGACTGCTTACGGATCTTGAACTGGAATTTGATGAGCGTGGAAATATCAAGACAAACGGCTATCAATCAAGCAGCAACGAAAAAGTTTTTGCTGCGGGCGATTGCCGCCGCGGACAATCACTGGTTGTCTGGGCCATTAGCGAAGGCCGCGAGGCAGCGCGGGCAATAGATGAGTATCTGATGGGACAATCTTTCCTGGAAGCCAAGTCAGTGTCCATATTCAATCCTTCATTTGCCCATGCTTAAGGAATAAACATTAAGCCAGCCTCTATATTATTTGTAAAAAAGAAGCTGCTCTGAATGGGCAGCTTCTTTCGTTTTATTTCTGTGTGTGCCGAACTTGGCTCCGCATTTAATTTATCCACCTGAATGTTTTTACATTATTCTCCTTTCTGGCTGAAAGCATTCTTTCCCGGCTTTGTCTGGCATGTGCCGGTAAAGGAAAAAAAGATTTTCCTCACTTTTGATGACGGCCCGATTCCCGGCGTTACGGAATTTGTACTGGAAACACTCGATACATATGATGCCAAATCTACTTTTTTCTGTATCGGAGACAATGTGCGCAAGTACCCGGAAATATTTCAGAAAGTACTGAAAAGCGGACATGCAGTCGGGAATCATACCTATAATCACCTGAATGGCTGGAAAACCGAAGATGAACTTTATCTGCAGAATATAGAGCAATGTGAACAGCAGCTTGCCGTCGGTACGGTTCTGTTCAGGCCGCCATACGGCCGGATCCGCAAAAGTCAGTCGCGAAAAGTGCTGAAAACACGTAAAATCATTATGTGGGATGTATTGAGCGGAGATTTTTCAGCTGAACTTTCACCTGAAATTTGTTTAAAAAAAACCATTCAGTATACACGGCCTGGCTCAATTGTTTTGTTCCACGACAGCATCAAAGCTTCGACCAACATGCAGTATGCACTTCCTGCTTTTCTGGAACATTTCAGCGCGCTGGGATACAGCTTTGAAGCATTGCCGATGCATTAACGGCAGTAGCACAAAGAAGGATCCATCTCAACAGAACCAAATGTTAAATGCCGAATACAGATCATATTATTCAAATAAGTGTTTTAGTTGCTGCCCGTAATGAAGAAAAAAATATAGAAAGGTGCCTGAAATCACTCCACGAGCTGGAATTCAGTAAAACAAATATCGAATTTATTATCGGAGATGATGATTCAGACGATCAAACTGCGGAAATTATCAAGCGTTATATTGCAGACAAACCAAACTTTATATACCAAAAAATTACAGAAACACTGCCCGGCCTGAAAGGAAAAGCCAACGTACTTGAACAGCTTGCGCACACGGCAAAAGGTCACTTTTTTTTCTTCTGTGATGCCGACATTGCCGTGCCGTCCACGTGGGTTAGAGCCATGCTCGCCCATTTCAGAAAAAAGACGGGCGTTGTAGTTGGCGTGACGCGCATGAAAAAAAGTCATTTGCTGGCCGATTTTATTTCGATGGAATGGCTTTATGTACTGAGTACGATCCGGCTGGCCGCCATCAAAAAAATTCCGATTACCGGAATGGGAAATAACATGGCCGTTACCCGGGAAGCCTATTTTGCAATCGGCGGCTATGCTGCAATCGGGTTTTCGGTCGTGGAAGACTATACGCTGTTTATGGCAATCGTTAGAAAAGGCTATGATTTTGACGTGGCATTTAACCGAAAAATCCTTAATATTTCGGAGCCGGTCAATACATGGAGCGAACTTCTTCGGCAGCGGAAAAGGTGGATACATGGCGTTATGGAGTCATTCTGGGCAACCAGACTGACGGTTGTTGTTTCGGCATGCCTCGTTCCGGCATTTCTGATACTGATGTTCTGGAATCCGGAACTGTCGCAAAAACTGCTTTTGGTACATTATATGCTGATTACCGGTGCAGCCCTTACAACCATCAGCATTTTAAAGCAAAAGGATCTGGTTGCAATTGCTGTTTTGTTCTGGTTTTATATGGTCAGTATCAGCGTGCTGATGCTGGTTATTTATCTTTTGCCCGGCAAAACAGTATGGAAAGGAAGGGAATACGAATAACAGTACTTCCGTTAACTTTAAAAGATATAATTGACTTAGTAACATCAGATTACATGAATTTTCCGACCCGTAAGACCGGGAACTTCATTGTGATAATTGGCCTATACAAATAAAAAATGATTGAAACGCACGCGCATATTTACAGCGACGATTACGCAGATGACAGAGAAGAAATGCTCGAACGGGCATGGGCCGCAGGGATACAGCAGATCTGGATGCCAAACTGTGACCATACAACCATTGACGGCATGATGGCACTTGCAGAAAGATTTACGGGCAAATGCCTGCCAATGATCGGCCTTCACCCTACTTACGTCAAAGACGATTTTGAAAAAGAACTTCTGATTGTTGAGGATTGGTTAAACAAAGCCAGCTTTATAGCAATCGGTGAAATCGGGATGGATCTTTTCTGGGACAAGACATTTCGGGAACAGCAGGAAAAAGCTTTTTTATATCAATGCGAACTGGCTGTCAAGCACAATCTCTGGATTGACATTCACAGCAGAAATGCCTTTTGGGAAACAGTGAAACTGATCGAAGATTTTGGAAACACTGCGTTAAAAGGAATTTTTCATTGTTTTACCGGAACGCTGGAAGAAGCGAACAAAGCCATTGAACTTGGTTTTAAAATCGGGATCGGCGGCGTGGCCACCTTCAAAAACAGCGGACTGGACAAAGTTATTCCTTTTGTGGATACGGAAAATATGGTGCTTGAAACCGACAGTCCGTATCTTGCACCAACGCCGTTACGCGGTAAAAGGAATGAAGTTGCGTATATAGACCTTGTTGCACAGCGCGTTGCAGATTTGAAACAGATTTCAAAATCCGAGCTGATCATGGCAACGGACAATACTGCAATGAATTTACTTAAAAAATAATGACCTGTTCCTACTGAATGTACTGCCGGAATGACTTATAATAAAATTCATATTGCAACAGCTTCGCCGGAACTTACCGTGGGTTCCGTGCTGGTTATCTATACGGGCGGCACGCTTGGAATGGTTTATGAAGTAAGGGAGAAACAGCTGGTACCGTTCCACTTTGACCAGATTATTGAAAGAGTTCCTGAAATAAACCGCCTGAACTTTGACATGACATTTCTGTCATTGAACGAACCGATTGATTCGTCCAACATGAACCCGGAAATCTGGATTGAACTCGCGACCATTATTGCCGACGAATACGCGCATTATGACAGCTTTGTGATTCTGCACGGAACCGATACAATGGCTTACACCGCCTCGGCGCTGAGTTATTTGCTGGAAGACCTGAACAAGCCCGTCATTCTGACCGGTGCGCAGCTTCCTATCGGAGTTGCAAGGTCGGACGCGCGAGAAAACGTGCTAACGGCGCTTGAACTTGCTTCGGCCAGAACCAGCGAAGGCTTGCCGGTTATTTCGGAAGTATGCATTTATTTTAATTCCATGCTGCTCCGCGGCAACCGTTCCAAAAAACAGGAAAGTTCAAACTTCAACGCCTTTCACTCCGAAAATTACCCTTATCTCGCCATTGCCGGTGTCCGGATCGAATACAACTGGCCGTATATAAAGCCTTTTGAGGTGGAAAAAACATTGCAGGTTCAAAAACGTCTGGATACAAATGTTGCTTTTCTGAAGATGTTTCCCGGGATCAATGCCCATGTTGTACATGCCATCCTGCATATAGAAGGCCTGAAAGGCGTGGTTCTGGAAACATACGGAGCGGGTAATGCCACGACGGATCAATGGTTTCTGGATGCAGTTTCGGAAGCTATTTCAAGAGGAATTGTCTTGTTCAATGTTTCTCAGTGCGACGGCGGGCGCGTGGCACAAGGACAATATCAGACAAGCAGGTTTTTAAAGCAAGTCGGAGTCGTAAGTGGCTCAGATATAACAGCAGAAGCAGCAATTACCAAAATGATGTATGTTTTCGGCCGGGAAAACGATCCTGTAAAGTGCGCCCGGCTGCTGGCCACTCCGCTTCGTGGTGAAATGAGCATTTAATTAAATATCTTGAATTGTAAGCATTCAGAATTTGCATGTAAATCTAAAAAAGCTATATTTGCACCCTTGTAACCACACAGAGAGGTGTCCGAGTGGTTGAAGGAGCTACCCTGGAAAGGTAGTATGTGGGTAACTGCATCGAGAGTTCGAATCTCTTCCTCTCTGCCTTATGCCCTTCCTGCTATCAGGAGGGGCATTTTTAATTTTCGGGACAAACCTTTTGGAACGAAATGGTGAAAGATCAACGCACACACTCAATTTATTAAAGTGCAATTCTGCGGACCAGAAAAGGCGACTTTTCAATAATCCTTCCAACCTTGCGGTCAGAATCATTGATTACTTACAATTCCTTCATGGCAAAACTTAGGGAATTTTAAAATTATGATATTATTCTAAAAAACAATGATTACAAATTTTCAGCGAATTTGTACTTAGGCCCAAATTAATGCATACCGGATGATCTATACTCAAATTTCCCCAAGCTTTAAACTTTTACTTACGTCAAATACTTCAGGCAATTCATGGGCATTATAAATTCAACAGAAAAAAAGCCCGTGAAAATAGAGGTAATTCAAGCTTTAAGAGGGATAGCAGCATTCATAATTATGGTTTATCATCTGAAACCAATCCTTATACCAAATGATCCATTTAAAAAAGAAATAGATTTTCTGTTTAATTCAGGCCCGGCCGGTGTTGATCTTTTTTTTATTATCAGCGGGTTTATAATGGTCCTTATTACCAGAAAACTGCCAGGTACTTTCCCTTCCACTCTGGAGTTTTTCATCAAAAGGATAATCAGGATATGGCCGTTGTATATTTTTGCAACCATTTATTATCTGATCATCACTTACCGGTTCTCACTGGATCAGATACCCGTTTTAAAAGCAATTGACAGCCTGTTGTTTATTCCACTGGAAAACACCGATCCGCCATATTGGGGATACCCGTCTTTATCGGTTGGATGGAGTCTGAATTATGAAATTTATTTTTATATATTAACTGCGCTTTCGCTTTCTTTTGGGAAGTACCGCTGGTATTTCTTTTCCTTTATGATCATTACAACTTTGATTGTAATCCCTGTATTATATGGCACCCTGACGCTGGACCCTACTCAAAATCAGCTTTATAAATATCCCTATCTGAACCTGATCACCAATCCGGTTATCTGGAATTTTGTATATGGAATTCTGATAGGATTACTTTACAATTCCGAGTTATTTTCAGCTCATTTAAGCAATCTGTTTTCTTCAGTACACTTGTTGTTTATCATTGTCATGCTGGCAATTTGGCAATACTTATCCGGTTTCTTTGCCGGGCATGGTCCTGATGAATGGGGTTTTTCAATGGCAGTGTTATTTACAGCACTGCTCTTTTACAGCCGGAACAAAGCAAAAGCTTACCCTTATTGGCTGGTCTATCTGGGCGAAATTTCTTTTTCCATTTACCTCTGGCATCTTCCGGTATATGAAACCATAAAATACTGTTTTGGTAAACTTGCTTACCCGGCTTACAGCAGCGGCATTACGGCATTGCTATTGAGCGTATCAGCTACACTTTTCGTGTCTCACCTTTCCTACAAGTATCTGGAACAAAAATCACATTTATACTTATTGAAAGCGATGAATATAAAATAATCAGCTAAACTTTTGTTTTATCTACAGGCTTTGATCCGATACAACTTTGTATCTTTCATTGATAACCTGCCTTTTATTTCTACTCCAGATCCGGCCTATAAACTGAATGTAACGATCAATTACATAAGTCTCCGAATAATTCAGATTATGTCCCTGTTCAGGCTCAAAATTTAATTCAAAAGGGATTTTCAAATCTTTTAATTTTTCCGAGGTTGTCTTTGCACCACATATGGCAGGATACAAAGGGCAAAAGAATATGTTGCCTTTTTCATAAGGCAGTATATTGTCTCCCGATCTTTGAAAAAACAGTGTTGGTCGGGCATTTGCCTTGGTTATGTATGTACTGTTTAACAAGCCAAAACCTGTATTGGTCAACAATGCCCGTATGTTAACTCTGGAAGAGATGTCACAGGGATCCAATTTACCCAGCAACTTTACAATTCCCGGTTCAAGCGCTTCAAAATCGGATTCGTTCATGTACACCATTGCCGCAATGGCAATCGCACCGGCACTACTTCCTGCCAGAAAAATCTGAGATTCATCAATGCCAAACTCTTTTGATCTTTGCAGAAAATAGCCGAGCGCGGCATAGCCATCCTGCACGGATCGATAAATGGCCATGATAATTTCCTGTTTATTGCTTCCGCAGATATTACTCTCCTGTCCTCCGTTAAAGCCAAGTCTGTAATTGATTGATGCAGCTGCAAATCCTCTTTGAGCAAAAGCATGTGCCTTTCCCAGTTCATTATCCATTGAACCGTAAAGAAAAGCTCCTTCATGCATAAACATAATAAAGGGTCTTCTTTTTAAGGTGTCGTTATGTATAGCGGTAAATGTATAATTCAGGTTTATTGACTGGCCGATGTAATTGTTGGCTGTACGGTAAATGCCTTTCACGTCCTGAATACGATCAATCGGTATAATACTTTCTTGTTTAAACCTTTTTGACTCAGAAAATAATTTATCTTTTATCCGGATTAAGGCAGTGTCAGAAATAGCCGGATCACTTAATATGGAATTACAATCCAGAAGTTTGAAGGTATCAACTGAAATATCCGGATTATCAATCGGATTCAGATCCCGGCGGGAAGAGCAGCCGGTCAGCACATAAAAACTGATCCATATCATCGAATAGATACAGCCTATTCGAAGCCGCATTGCTTTTACAGTCATAAACAGGCAGGACAAAATGAACTCGTATGTTGCTGAACCAGGTTTATACATTTTTCTTTTCAAAGGTTGAATTTACTCTAGGCTGCTTCTGTGACAAAAATTAACCTTTCGTCAACGTATATTCCAAACGTCTTGGTAAACATAATAAGTGTTGTACAGCCAAATTTTGATTAATTCTGAATTACTGTTTTACTTAACAGCTTCAACTTGTTACTATTACTTTTCAAATGTAGACTGATCTCCGGAACTCCTCCGTCAAATGTTACTGAGACATAAAGCCCAACCGGTGAAGACGCTGCCTTGCTTCCAGGCTCAGACACTGCGGCTCCAAGTTGGCAGGCGGACTATAAAGGTGCTGCCTTTGCCTGTACCCTCACTTTGGGCCTGTACTTCTCCGTCGTGCATCTGTACCAGCCGCTGGACTAATGTTAGGCCCATACCCAGTCCTCCGCGGGAACGGGCCAGCGAATTGTCTACCTGCACAAACATTCCGAAAATGGCCGAAAGCTGGTCACTGGCCAGGCCAATGCCATTATCTCGCACCTGGAGGATCGCTTCCCTGTCGTTGTTCTGCAGGCTTATCCAGACTTCTCCCTTTTCGCCGGTATAGCGGACACCGTTGGTCAACAGGTTTGTCACCACCTGATTAAGCCGGGTAGGATCACCATCCATTCCAATAACGGCTGCGGGCAGATCAACATGAAGCGTCTTTCCGTGCTGAAGAAATACCGGTTGCATATGCTCTACCGCCTGGCGTACAATTTCCACCAGATCCACACGCTCTTTTCTGAGCTCGATTTTACCACGGGTTATGCGGCTTACATCCAGCAAATCGTCCACCATCCGGACCAGATGGTCGGTTTGCCGGTTCATCATGACCAAAGTCGAACCGGTAATCTCATTGGGCGTGGATAATGCCAGGATGTTAAGCCCTGTACGGATGGTGGACATGGGATTGCGTAGTTCATGGGCCAGCATAGCCAGAAACTCGTCTTTTCGGCGGTCGGCTTCCTGCAGCGCCTGCTGCGCCTTTTTACTGGCAGTGATGTCAATCACGAACTCTACAATTTCATTTTCGCTGAGCCGTTTGCCGGCAAACTGGCCCCACCATCTGGAACCGTCCGGACGAATATATTCTTTCTCATAAGGTGCGCTCTTTCCGGTCGTGATCAGTTCGTTCATGGCATTCAGGCTTACTTCCAGGAATTCAGGCGGGGTTAATTCGTCCCATTGGACTTTTCCACTCACCAGATCATCACAGCTTATACCGCTTATTTGTTCAAAAGCGGTGTTTGCATCATGGATGATGCCATGGAGGTCAAAGAAAATCATACCCACAGTTTCAATGGAAATGGCTTTCTGCAACCGTTCCTGAGATCTTTTAAGCGCAACTTCCACCTCTTTGCGGTCATTGATATCAAACATGACCCCACTCATTTGGGTTGGTTTGCCCACTTGCTGTGCCGTGATCCGACCGTAGCCACTCATCCAGCGTATCACACCATCGTCGCGCACGATTCGGAACTCGGCATCAAACAAGCCTTGCTCTTCAATGGCACGGACCAGTTCGGCCTTAACCCATTGCTGATCCTCCGGATGAAGCCGGCTCAGAAAGGCATCTGTATAGAGAGGCTCGGTTTGCACGGGCATACCCAGCAACCGGAAGTGCTGCTCGTTCCAGAACACCTGATCGTTCAGCAGGCTCCATTCCCAGGTAGCCATGTCAACGGCTTCCATAGCCAGACGTGTGTGTTCCTCACTCTTGCGCAGTGCTTCTTCGGCACGTTTACGATCTGTAATATCTATAACCAGGGAAACGCCCATCCTGTCATCTTCCAGGGTAGCACCCGCAAAAATCCCCCATCGCAACGCTCCGCTTGAGTGATAAAACTGTTTTTCGTAGGGTTTGATGGTACCTGTTTTCCTGAATTCATCAATGGCTTGCCAGGTCCGTGGCAGCCACTCTTCGGGTGTGTATACATTCCAGCGGACTTTCTGCGAATTTAACTCCTCCCGGTCAACACCAAGCATCGTCAGAAAGGCATCGTTTGCTTCCACAATGGCCCCGTAAATATCAAAGAAAGCTACGGCTACCAGTCCGCTGTCGCTCAGCCGTCTGAATTTCGCTTCGGATTTGCGTAAGGCTTCTTCGGCCTGGGCCCGTTCCAGTCTAAGCCAAACGCGGCTGGAAACTTCCTTCAACAGATCGACTTCGTAGGGATGCCATATACCGGGCGTGCTGCGGGTTACACCGAGGTCAAACACCCACCGGCCGTTGTGCAAATAGGGCGTGTTGATCAGTGAACGGACGTTGATTGCTTCAAATGCCGCTACTTGACTGGCGGAGCGGGTACCATCATCCACATCGTTCACAATCATGGAACGCCCCGAAGCCAGCAGCCGGTATTCTTCCTCGGTATGAAAATCGGCCAGATTGTATGTCCCTGTCATGCCGGGAAGTCCTGCCGGACGACTGTCGTAAAGGATGGTGAATTGCCAGGCCTCGGGGTCAATCCGTACAAATGTGCAGTGTGACAAATTCAGGTGTTCGGTAATGCGCCGTGCTGCCATGTCCATGATTTCGTCGACCGAACTGAGTGGTGCAAAATCACTCATCAAACTCGTCAGAAAAGCCAGGCTGGATTCCCGTTGTTTACGTTCGGTAATGTTCTGGAAAACTACTGCCAGTGCCGGGCTGTTGCCAATGCGGGAGGCATTTACCTGATACCACCGGCCGGTTCCTTTATGATAATCTTCAAAATGGGTGCACTCCCCGGTTTTTACCACTCTATCATAGGTTTCCATCCATTGAGGCTCCGCAGCAGTCACCGTTCTGAATGTTTTACCGGATACATTTTTCAAACCTGTCTGGTGTTCGAAAGCAGGGTTGACTTCTGCAAAGCGGAAATCAATGGCTTTGCCTTCTTCATCGTAAAGCAGTTCAAGAATGCAGAATCCTTCGGCAATGGAATTAAAGATCAGCTGGAATTTATCCGTTGCTTTCCGGGCCACTTCTTCCTTCAGGCGAAGGATTTCTTCCTCTGCTTTTTTGCGTTCGGTTACGTCAAGTGCTGTTGCCACCAAGCCGTCGTCTAGCTTTACTGCCATCAGGTGAAACCAACGGTCGGTGCCTTTCAGATTCAGTTGAACTTCGGTGTTCAATTCGTTACCCGTTTCTACAACATCGCAGTACAGTTTGAACACAAGGGAATTTTCTATGCCCGGGTATGCTTCCGAAAAACGCTGTCCTCTCCGGTCTTCCATGGCATATTTGCGCGCTTTCCGGTTTTCCAGCTGAAATTCGAAGTCAACAATGTTTCCTGCTGCATTCCGCACGGCTTTGTGGAAGGCAATCGGATTCAACGAAACGTCGAACACAGTCTGCACGAGGTCTTTGCTGGCTTTCAGCTGCTGCTCGGACTGTTTGCGGCTCGTCACGTCTTCGATGGTTACCAGCACCATGCCTTTCATTGGTACGGCAATCACACGGAACCAGTGGTGCATTCCTTCACCTTCGTACCAAAGTTCAAAATCCAGGCTCTGTCCATGCTCAAGCACGATCTTCAACTGGTCGAACAGCCCGTTTAGTCTGGCGGTAGGGAAAGTTTGGGTCAGTAATTGTCCCATTGGATTGATCCCCGCTGTTTTTTCGGTAAAGGCATTGACAAAGACAATCCTGAAATCATCCAGCTTAGTGTTTTTATACACAGGCTTATAGGCGGTAATTGCATTGGGTGAACTATCAAGGATGGTTTGCAGCAGATCTTTGGCTTCTGTCAGCTGCTGCTGTGCCTGCTGGCGTTCGGTAATATCCTGAACCAGTCCAATCAATTTGACGGCAGTTCCGGTCTGGTCGCATATTACCCTGCCGTGGGCTTCCAGAGTACGCAGGTCACCGTCTTTATGATAAATCCTCCGGTGGTAAAAATAAGGTTGTTTGCTGGCAATGGCCTGATTCAGAATGTTTCTCACCTGCTCGATGTCATCCGGGTACGACCGGCTGTCTATCCAGGCCAGCGAAGGGATAATCGCGCCGGGTGCTTCCCCGAAAAGCCGGTACATACCCTCTGAAAAATGGAATTTGTCCTGCAACAGGTCGGCTTCATAGCTACCCGTATGGGCCACTTCTTCGGTGGACCGCAGCAACGCATTGTTTTTTTCGAGTTCCGCTATCTTTTCGCCAAGGTTGAACTCGCTCTGCTGCAGGGCCAGTTGGGCTTGCTTTTCCTTGGTAATATTGCGGGTGGTCATGGCCACTCCATCATCAGATTTGACCAGCGCCTGATAAAACCAGCCACTGAACTGTTCATGCTCGTAGTACTGCTCACCTTCATAAGGCAGGCCGGTCTGGGTTACCCGTACCATGTGATCAAAAATGCCGGTCGGGACGACACCCGGGTTTTGTTTCAGGAGGCTTTTGCCAATTACATCCCCATTCTGCTCAACGGCTTTCCTGTTGTTTATCAACCAGACAAAATCGACAATTCGGCCAGCCTCATCGCGCACTGCGCTGAAGACCTGAATCACATCCAGAGAACTGTCAAGTGTTGCCTGGACAAGGCGCTGGTTGAGCTCAGGCCCAGTCATAAAGCCTGATTCCTGCTGCCCGGGCTGTGGCTGCCCGGCATGCCGGATGCATTGATCTTCCTGCTTTTTCTCATGAATACCGATAACAGCGCCCAGCCACTTCTTTACAGATCCATCGGCATTGAAAAGTGGACTTGCCTTCACAACCGCCCGTTGCCAGCCACCACCGGGACGCGTAAGGCATAACTCGGCATCGAATGGCTGCTGCCGGGCAATTGATTTTTGCCACTGATGTTCTGTATAGCTGCGCTCACCGGGATGGACGGCCCCTGTCCAACCAAGGCTTAACCATTCATTCAGACTTTGGCCAACATAAGCCCGCCAGCCCGGAGAATCGGAAATAATTTGACCAAGAGAATCGGTTTCCCAGATTGCCTGTGCAAATGATTCCAGAAAGGTTTGATAATCCTGCGGCGTAGTAATTTCGGGTACGCTGTCGGGACGGGAAGAGAAGGCCATATGCTTGGTTGAAAAGTCTGTTGTAAGATAGTAAGCCAGGAACTTACTTAAACCCAGGGCTGCCGGGTTACGAGGCAAGGCGAGCGCATTGTTAAAATTAAGATGCTTTTTGTTAATAAAACAAACGTTCAAACAAAACTCCCGGAAAATGAAAATAAAGCAACGACTAACCAACCAACTTCTGAGGATGATTTTTACTGGTTTTGTTCATAGCCGAGCTTTTAAGTTCTGCTACAAACACTTTGGAATAGAACCAGAGAAAACCCGGTCTAAATGGAAGGAAGCTTCACCCTCTTTTTCTTGCCGGTAAAACTTGCCTGCATTATCATATTTTCCCGTTCACTTTTTCAGCATAACGGGAAATCTTCCTAGCTACCAAAGAAGTTATAAGCTGCTATTCTAACTATTCTGATTTATTTAAAAAACTTTGTAGTATTTACAAGATTCTGAACGGATTATATCAGTAACTTAAAGTAAATAATTATAACTTAATGGTTTTACCATAATTGTACGATCCGTTAGGCGGCGCTGTCTGAATAACGGCTTGCAAAAAATATAAGCCTGGCCATCAACAATTAGAAAGTTTAATTGATCAATTCCTTATTGTACATGAAACCTGAAAAACGAACGCAACATCTAACCAGAAAACCATGAAAAGAATTGTACTGTATTTAGCCATGCTCCTGTCAGGTATGCAGCCTCTGCTTGCACAGGAAAAAGGTCTTGTAAAAGACATTAACGTGACAGGCCCTGCCAGCAATGGGCTGCGCATTTATGAATCGATTGGAGTTGGTAACATGGTCTACATGATTGCTGACAACGGTTTACAAAAGAAAGGAATCTGGAAAAGTGATGGAACTGCCGCCGGAACTGTCCTGATAAAAGAAATCACCGAAGCTTCTCCCTACGGCAATTCTGTAAGACGCCTCACCTATTCAGGCGAAAAAATCTACTTTGTAGTGGAATTGGAAAGTGGCCTGATTTATTTGTACAAACTGGATGCTGGCCAGACAGGTACAGCTTCCCTGCTGCAACTGTTTGAAATACCTTATGGCACCGAAGTATTTGTGAATGTAAACGGCATATTGTATTTCGGAGGCAGGGATGGATTGATGAAAACGGATGGAACTGTAGCTGGAACTGTTTTGGTGAAATCGTTTTATCATGACTTTGGTTTGGCTGTTAAACATGCAGTCAGCCTGAACGGCATGCTGTACTTTTTAATAGAGGATTATCTTGGCAAATTAATTCTTTATAAAAGTGATGGCACTGCGGCAGGTACGGTTGCCATCACCAATACTTCCGGCTCCAACCCTTCTGCTCCACTGGTAGCTGCTGGTGGTAACGTATACTTTAAGCAGGTTTTGCCTTCAGGTACTGCCTTGTTCAAAGCAAATAATACCACTCCGGTTACGCTTGTCAAGAAATTTACATCCGGCGCAGATAACCTCGCCAATGTCGGAAATGAACTTTATTTTTCAGCCAATGACGGCGTAAACGGCAATGAGCTCTGGAAAACCGATGGCAGTACTGCCGGTACCGTGCTGGTCAAAAACATCAATCCGGGTGCGGCTTCATCAGACCCTTCTATGCTCCGGGCTGCCGACGGACAGCTTTTCTTTGTGGCAAATGACGGCACACATGGCCGGGAATTATGGAGAAGCGGCGGAACAGCTTCTTCCACTAAACTGGTCAGAGACATTCGTGCCGGTGAACTGAATTCAGATATCAAAGAACTCACAGCTGTTGGCAGCAAGGCTGCTTTTGTTGCCAATGACGGCTCCGGTGAAAAATTATGGCAGAGTAACGGGGATGTATATAGCACTAAAATTCTGGCCGATGTAACGGCTTCCAGGCTGCTGAATGTCAACGGAACCTTGTACTTCAATGGCAATGCAGGCAGTGGCCTGGAGCTTTTCAAAAGCACGATGGTTACAGGCGGCACCAGCGCTGTGACCAACATTGCCAAAGCCGGGTCCATGCCGCTTCATTTTACAGCAGTAAACGGTGTGTCCTACTTTACTGCCGATGACGGTATCCATGGCCGCGAGCTCTGGAAAACCGATGGAAGTACGGCCGGTACCGTGCTGGTCAGGGATGCAATAAGCGGCGCAAACAGCTCCAATCCCGAGCAGATCACCAACGTGAACGGAACCGCATTCTTTGTTGGAGGAAACGGTTCACAGGTACATAGTTTATGGAAATCGGGCGGAACAACTGCAACAACCATCAAGGTCAAGGATTTTACCAAAGCAGACACATTGCAAGGGCTGATCAATGTAAACGGAACCCTGTTTTTTGGAATTATTAACGGCACCAGCAGCATGCAGCTCTGGAAAAGCGACGGCAGCACGGCGGGAACACTGTTGGTTAAAACCTTCCCGCAAACTTCCACTTTTTCACCAGTCACAATGAACGGACAGGTTTACTTTGGTGCTTATGACGGCATTAACAGCATAGACCTCTGGAAAAGCAACGGCACAGCCCAGGGTACTGTGCTGGTCAAGGACGTAACTCCTAACTGGGGCGAGAGCATGTACAGATCTATTGCAGTAAAAGGTAATTTCATTTACTACATCACATCCAAAGCCAATCGATCCAGCGTTGACCGCTTTCTGGTAAAAAGTGACGGTACTGCGGAAGGAACCACCATTATCAAACAATTCAATCCCTACGAAGATTATTTTTCCAAGTTCACGGTCGTCAACGATCTGCTATTTTTTGTTGTCTGGGATGGTGCTGCCTTTGATGATATTTTTGGCGAGGTCGTATGGAGAACCGACGGTACGGAGCAGGGCACCTTTCCCCTGACAAAGTTGCGTTCTGACGATGGAGACCCTTCCATTCATACGCATGATATGCTGGCTCTAAACGGCTTCTTTTACTTTGTACCTGATTTACAAGGAGAGATATGGAAAAGTGACGGAACAGTCGAAGGCACTCAGCAGGTCACAAACATTGGTTCACAGGCAAACGGGGCAAACATCCGGCATGTAACAGTCATAGGAGAAACCCTGTATTTTAGTGCCACAAACGAACAAAGCGGCCGTGAAGTCTGGAAAACAAATGGAACTGCCCAGACAACCAGTCTGGCGTATGATATGAACCCGAATGGCTCCACACTGTTCTATGATATGGGAGCCTTAAACAACCAGCTTCTGATTTCTGCCGACAACGGCATGTACGGCGCCGAGCTGTTCCAATACAAGGATGCAGTGCCTATGGCAAATACCATCCGGATCAATGCTGGCGGGCAGGATTTCACGACTGCTACCAAAAAACTGTTCATTGCAGACAAGTATTATGCAGGTATTGACCGGACCAGCTCGGTTGCAAGCGGAGATATCCTGAATACGACCAATGACGTGCTTTATCAGTCAGCACGCTGCTCGCCTTCGTTCAGCTACAACATTCCGGTTCCCAATGGCACCTTTGATGTATACCTGCACTTTGCTGAAACCTACTTCGGGGCTCCGGGCAAAAAGGGCGGAAAAGGCAGCAGGCAGTTTCACGTCAACATGGAAGGCAGCCGCAAACTGACCAACTATGATATCTTTGCCAAAGCAGGCGGAGCGATGCTTGCCACCGCAGAAACCTTCACTGTCAACGTTACAGACGGCATGCTCAACATCGACTTTCTGACCGGCGCAGCAGACCTGCCCCGCGTTTCAGCCATTGAAGTCATTCCGGCAACCCAATCCTTGAATGCCGTTGCAGATGCCTATGTGCGGGATGGCAGTTACAGTGCCACAAACTACGGCAACCTGCCTGAGCTGGATGTCAAGAGTGCAGCCGGTGATGCTTCCATTAAACGTTCGTCTTATATTCGTTTTCAGCTGCCGCAAACGGTTAACGCAGGCTCGGCCAAACTGCGCATCTATGGTCATAACCATGAAAACAGCAAGGATATTTACGTGCATGCATACGGCGTGGATAATGACAGCTGGACTGAAAACGGCATCAGCAAAAACAACGCACCGGCTGCTTCGACTGCTTCACTGGGCTCGGTGGCTGTGAATGACAAATACAAATATTACGAGATCGATGTGACCAGCTATGTAAAAGCGCAGCAAGCGTCCGGCAGTAATCTTGTGACTTTGCTTCTGGCTGACCCGAACAACCGGAACACCAGACTGGTTTTTAACAGCAAGGAAAACAGCGCCAATCCGCCGCAGTTAGTTATTCAGCCTGCATCTGTCAGCAACAGCTCGGCCCGCTTAAATCAGGAAGGGATCATGGCAGAAAACGCGCAGGCTGAACAGGGGTCAAGCATTTACCCCAACCCGGTTAAGAAACAGTTTACGGTTTCACTTTCCATGCAGCATGCAGGCCCAATTTCCTTTGAGCTGGTCAGCAGCGCAGGAAAAGGGTATGCAGTCCGGACAACTCAGGATGCAAAAGCAGGAGAAAAAGCGGAGGTGAATATTTCTGATCTGACTTTGAGCACAGGCATTTACATGCTGAAAATACAGTCGCAAGCAGCAACCGAAGTCATCAAAATGCTGGTGACCGAGTAAAAAGCTGAAAGGTAATATAAACAGGAAAGCCGCACATGTTTGAAAATGTGCGGCTTTCCTGTTTATGCAGTATGCAAGTTCTGGATTACACCCGTTGAATTGAAAACAACCTGATAAACAGGACAATACTTTCAGGCAATTGGTGTAAAGGAACAGTTACGATTTAAGATTTCAAATAAAAAAATGCTCCGGTTTATTTATTCCGGAGCATTTTCAGTTTCAGCCCTGAACTGGCATTTTATCAATAATGGAGTGTTTAATTCACAACTTCCAGGTTTTCAGCTGCGACGGCTTTTTTTCTGGTAAAACGTGCTTTCAGACGGTCAATGACCAGATAAGTGGAAGGCACTACGAGCAGTGTCAGCAACATGGACGAAGTAAGTCCGCCGATAATTACCCAAGCCATACCGTTTTTGGTTTCCGCACCGGCACCGCTGGCCAAAGCAATCGGCAGCATACCCAGGATCATCGCTAGCGTTGTCATCAGGATCGGGCGCAAACGCTCTTTTCCGGCTTCAATCAATGCATGCACCACATCTTTTCCTTCGGCTTTCAGCTGATTGGTAAAATCCACGATCAGTATCGCATTCTTGGCCACCAAACCCAGCAGCATGATCATACCCACAATCGAGAACACCGTAAGGCTTTCCATGGTCAGCGCCAGCGCCAGGAACGCGCCGATAAGTGCTACCGGAATCGAGAACAGAACCACAAACGGATAAATAATACTTTCGTAAAGCGCCACCATAATGAAATACACCAGCACGATGGCAATCAGCAATGCAAGGCCAAGACTTCCGAAGGCATCCGACTGTTGCTGCAGCTGGCCAAGATACTGGATACTTACGCCGGTTGGAAGCTTCTGCTGCGCCATTTTAGCCTGAATATCGGCACCAACCGTTCCGACCGGACGGCCTACAACCTGTGCATTGACCGTTACCGAAGACAAGCGGTCTACACGTTCCAGAACGCTCTCGCCGATCTGTTCCTGTATACTGGCAAACTGCGATAGCTCAAAAGTCCTGCCCTGATTGTTTACGAATGTCAGACGGCTGATATCGTTCGCGCTTGTGCGGTCAAACTGGTCAAGACTGATCAGGATGTCGTATTCATTTCCGTTTTGCTTGAATTTTGACTGGTCATTTCCGCGGAAGGCATTCTGCAGGGCACCGCCTACTTCTGCCGCGTTGATTCCCAGCTGAGCCATTTTTTCACGATCCAGGTTTACAGAAACCTCCGGCTTCGGATCTTTTACGGAATATTTGACGTCCTGTGTCCCCGGAACCGACTTGACAACATTCATAACGATTTCAGCAGTTTTACGAATGTCTTTCAAATCTGTTCCTTTAACGGCAATCTGTATCGGCGCCTGCGAGTTACCGACCAGCCCGACAGGACTAACCGTCACTTTCACACCCGGGATCTGCCCTACTTCTTTTTTCAGCATCTGGCCGAAATCATCGGTTGAAATCGTCCGCTCTTTCTTGTCAACAATTTTCACGTTGATATCGGCAACGTTGGCATTGGAAGACGTGGCGATACCGCTGCTGGTATAACCGACATTGGAAAACACGTTCATGACTTCCGGATGCTTCATAATGATTTCTTCGGCACGCTGGGCTACTGCATTGGTCTGATAAATAGAGGCAGTCGGAGCCAGCTCTATGTTGATCGCCATTTCGCCCTGATCCGCCTGCGGCATGAATGCAGCACCGATAAATCCGGCCGGAACCAGTGCAATAGCGCCAAACAGCATCGCAATCACGGCAATGAAAACCCATCTTTTATGACGTAAAGACGATTCGAGCACACGGCCGTACCAGTTGGTAATACGGGTTATAATATTTTCAAAACCAAGGTTCAGACGGCCCCACAACGAATTGCGGCTCAGGATTTCAACCTTTCCGAAACGGGAAGCCAGAAGCGGTGTCAAGGTGAATGAAACGATCAAGCTCATCAATGTCGAGAATACAACCACCAGCGCAAACTCACGCAGGATGTTCCCGATCAGACCGCCTGTCATTGCCAGCGGCACAAACACCACGACGTCCACAAGGGTAATCGCAAGCGCAGTAAAGCCGATTTCACTCCGGCCTTCCAGTGCAGCCCTCCGCTTGTCTTTCCCCATTTCAAGGTGACGGTTAATGTTTTCCAGAACCACAATGGAGTCATCGACCAGAATACCGACAACCAGTGAAAGCGCCATCAGCGTCATCAGGTTCAACGAAAATCCCATCAGGTACATCAATGCAAAAGTCGGGATCATGGAAGATGGCAACGCCACAAGCACAAACATCGCTGAGCGGAAACTGTGCAAAAACAGCAGCATCACTATCGATACGATCACAATCGCAAGCATCATGTCAAAAACCACGGCATCGGCAGAAGCCAGTGTGTACACCGACTGGTCGTTGGCAATGTTGAATTTCAGGTTGATGTTGCTGTACTGTTTTTCAAGTTCTGCGATCCGGGCGCGCGTAAGCTCACTAACCGAAACCGCATTGGCATCGGATTGTTTCTGGATCTGCATACCGATGGAAGGCTGCGCGTTGATGTGGTTGATAGCCGTTGGTTTTACGGTTGCATCCACTACTTCGGCCACATCTTTCAGCTGTACTTCGCTGCCGTTGGTTTTACGTGCAACAATCAGGTTCCGCAAACGCGCCATGGTTTCCACGGAGGCATCGAAACGGATCGAGAACTGCTGCTCACGCGTTTCCACCGATCCGGCCGGATAGCTGGTGTTGGCTGCTGCAATGGCCTGCGATACCTGCGTAATGGAAATGCCGTAGGCACGCAGCTTGTCCTGGTTTACATTCACCTGAATCTCACGCTCACTTCCGCCGATCACATTCACCTGTCCGACACCGGACACGTTGGAAAGCTGTGGCTTGATGTTGTCATCAATCAGGTCATAAAGTGCAGTCGGTGCAAGGTTCGCGGTTACCCCCATACGGAGTACCGGAATTTCGTCGGTCGAAAATTTATTGATGATCGGACGCTCGGCTTCATCGGGCAGGTCGTTCAGGATCTGCTCCACTTTACGCTGTGCATCCTGTTGTGCAAGGGTTGTATTCACCCCGTTTTTAAGCTGGATAACGATAATGGAAGCACTTTCCTGAGAAGTGGAAGTCATGCGGTCCAGACCTTCCAGTGATGAAAGTGCATCTTCAACGCGTTTCGTTACATTGGTCTCCACCTCATCGGCGGATGCGCCGGGATAAGTGGTGGCCACACTGATTACATTGGCTTCAAACTTGGGCAGCAAGTTGTATGATAATTCTTTGTAACTCAATGCACCAAACAGGATCAGTACAATGAAGACCGTGAGGATCAACAACGGCCGTTTAACGGCTACTTCGGTAACTGACATAGTTTATTTAGTTTATTTTGTGATTTGTACGGTCTTGCCGTTAGTCAGGTTCAGCTGGCCTGTGGTCACCACCTGATCACCGGCCGAAAGGCCTTCTATTACTTCAATCGTATCGCCCATATCGCGGCCTACTTTGATTTTCCGCTGATTGGCTACATTCCCTTCCACAACATATACATAAGGGTTTTTGATACTTTCAACCAGCGCCGAGCGCGGGATCTGCAACGCTTTCTGGTTGGAGGTCCGTGAAAAATCCACATTTACAAACGTTCCGGCTTTCAGCCCGGCATTGTTGGCCAGCGTAATTTCGACCGGGTAATTATGCTCGTCGGTGCCTTGCGGCGAAATGAACGAAATACGTCCGCTGAATTTTTTGCCCGGAAAAACATCCGCCGAAAGGCTGACGTTCTGCCCTACTTTCAGGCTGTAAACGTCGCTTTCATTCACCAGTACATTTACTTTCAAACGGTTCACATCCAGCACCGTTCCGAGAACCGTTCCTGGCGACACGTACTCACCGGGCTCAATATTCTTGGCAACAATCTGACCGCTGATCGGCGCTTTTACATTCGCATCCTGAATCTGCTTCCTGATCTGATCCGCCTGGTTCACTGCATTCTCGTAATTGTATTTCGTTTCGTTCACCTGGATTTCGGTCGTCGCATTGCCGGCCAGAAGGGTGTTATAACGTTTCACATCCTTGTCCAGTTTGTCAATGCTCAGTTTGGTAGCTTCAAGGGAAAGCTCTTTCAGACGGTTGTCGAGCTGCACGAGCACGGCACCTTCTTTTACAAAAGAACCGAGTTCATAATTCACTTTGACAACCTGACCGCCCGTGGTGGCGGTAATACTTGCCTGTTTGAACGGGATCAGATTTCCGGTTTTAACAAGCTGCTGGGTAACGGTACCTTCTTCAACCCTGGCTACGGTTACCGGAATGGCAACGTTGGTATTGGTCGGGACCTGATTTTTTTCATCTATCTTCTTTTTGTTGGAAGACAGTCGGAAGCCGATTAGCGCAGCAATCGCCAAAATAGCTACAACGACGAAGATGGTTGACTTTTTCATGATGTTCGTTCGAATGCTCAGAGTTGATTGTAAAATGATAATAATGTGCCCTGTGACTGTTCCAGATCGAGGCGGGCCTGATAAAAATCGATCAGCGAATTGATATAGTTGGACTGGGCCTGACGGTAAGAATTATCCGCATTGATCAGGTCACTCAGTGCTTTTACACCTTGTTTATACTGCAGTGTGGTAATATTGTAAACTTCCTGTGCCTGCTGCACGGTACGCTGGTCGTTCTGGACCGTAATCTGCGCACGCTGCAGCTGCGACTGGGAATTGTTGAACTGCAGCTGAAAGGCCGAAGCGTTCAGCCGCTGCTGTTCCTCCTGCGTCATGACGGTCAGTTTTTGCTGGTTGATCTGCGCATCCCGCTGCAATCCGTCGAAAATCGGTACTCTTAAGGAAAGCCCTACACTTCCGAACCCGTTGAAGTTTCTGAATGCGGCACCGAAGTCATTGGCGAATGCCAGCGTACCGTAACTAGCCGATGCGCTCAACGTAGGCTGGTAACCGGCACGAATGCGTTCGAGCTGCAGCCGCTGCAATGCAATATTGGTTTCTCCCTGCTGGTAACCAGCCAGATTATTCACATCAAACTGCATGTTTCCGGCTACCGGGACCTGGTCCTGCGGCAGAGAATCTGGCAAAGTAATCTGCTGGTCCTGTGCAAGTCCCATTTGATACTTCAGCCGGTTTAGCGCAAGGTTAAGATCGTTTTCCGCAACCGAAAGCTGTGAACGCGTGTTGTTGTAAGTAACTTCCGTGTTCGTATAATCCACCGGCTGGATCACGCCGTTGTCGCGCTGCAGTTTCAGGACATCGAGTACCTGTTGTGTACGTTCAAGGTTATCGCGCAGCAGCCCGATCTGCTGTTTGGCCACAAAGACCTGATAATAATTGCTGGTGATATTGTAAATGATATCTTCCTTGGTCTGGCGGCTGTTCAGTTCGGCGAGCTGCTGATTGGGCTTGTTGGCTTTAATCCCAAGAAGCAGTGCTTTGTCATAAATGACCTGTGTAGCCGTGGCGCTTACATTGGTCTGGTATTTCTGGCCAAATGCAATCCGGGTTGGTTCCGGACCAAAAATCCCGGCTGGTATCACCGAAGTCTGCAGTTTGATATTGTCCGTAAAATTTCCCGTGCCGCTGACCTGCGGCAAATACAGCCCCAGTGCCTGACGAGCCTGCTGATCGGCTGTTTGCTTCTGATAATCCGCAAGCCGCACTGTCCCGAAATGTTCGAGGCCGTAGTCAATGCACTGTTTCAGCGACAAGCTTGACTGGGCATTTCCCTGCACTGCGCCAAACAGGAACAAGGAAGACAGTAAAACAAAAACTCTTTTCATAATTGTAAGAATCAAAGAAAAAATAATATTGTTGACGGCTCTATGGTAGAGGTATCAACTATATGGATAAATGTTAACTTCTTAGTATAACTGTCACTTTATTCAGCAATCGCGTCAAGGTTTCCACTTCCCCGGGTTCCAGCTGATCCGTTACCAGCTTGTCCATGTTACGGGCCGTTTCAGAAACCTGTTCAATTATTTTTTTTCCTGCCGGTGTCATTTCAATCAGGTTTTTACGGCGATCCGAAGCATCCGAAGTCACCCTCAGATAGCCGTCACGCACCAATGTTTGTATGGAGCGCTGAATGCCTGCCTTGTCTTTCTGTAACGCATTGGCAATATCCTGCTGCGAATAGAGTTCGTCAGCTGCATGCACGATGAACAGTACCGGCAGTTGTTCCATTAACAAGGAAAAGCTGGTTTTTGCCAGCTCACGGTTCCCCTTTTTAGCAAATAAATGTGCAACACGATTGATATTGAACATCACCAAGGCCCCCATTTGCTGCTCAATCTTCTCCTCAAATTGTTTTTCTCTGTCAGTCATTGCAGTAAAATTATATGCAAATATATAATAGGTTGAGTTATCAACCAAATATTTTCATAATAAAATTTTCAGGATTAAAAGGACCGACATAACAACCAATTACACCTAAACGACTTTCACGTTCCATTGACAGCCTTGGCAAATTTGCCGGATATTCAACATTCCTTCAAAAAGCCGCGTATACGATTTTAAACAGTTATACTTCACCGCTTAAAAACGTCGCCCTGACGAACCGAGATGAAATCCATTCTTTGCTTATTACTTTCGGGCTTCCTTTTCACATCCTGCAAAAAGGCAGAAAAGCCAGCGAAATATGGCTCAAACAACGGAAAGTATTTAACCATATACGGCACAAGGATTTACTACGAGGAGTATGGACAAGGCATTCCTCTGCTGCTTCTTCACCCCGGACTGGGCACTATCGAAAACCTTTCCGGCATCATACCCGAACTATCCCGGCATTTCCGGGTAATTACTCCGGATGCCCCCGGTCACGGCCGATCCGAACATGCAGACAGCCTGAGCGGAGAACTGCTGGCCGATTACTGTTCTCAGCTTATTGACCAGCTAAAACTCGACAGTGCCTATGCAATGGGATGGAGCATGGGTGGCAACACGTCGTTGCTGCTGGCAGCAAACAGGCCGGACAAAATTAAAAAAGTGGTCAGTGGCGCTTCCAATTCCAGATCAAGCGGACTGACCCGAGAGGCGCGTGAACTTTTAAAGGAATACACGGTAGAAGCTGTAAAAGAAGATAAGGATTGGCTGGAAAATTATCAGCGAATAAATCCAGAACCCGAAAAATGGATCAGATTCTGGCAGGAAAACCAGAAAATGTGGGAAAGGGAAATTAAAATACCGGATGAAAAATTGGCTCTAATTCATATTCCCGTACTCATCATACGCGGAGACAGAGACATGATCAAACTGGAACACAGCATGGCACTCTATAAAGCACTTCGGTTTGGACAATTGTGTGTGTATCCCAATACCGGCCATGAAATGCCCGATGAAAAAGGAAAAATACTCTCCGGAATCGCTATTGATTTCTTCAAGGAAAAAGCGCGCCCGAAATGATGCAGGCGAACGTAGCTGAATGCAAATAGACCACAATCTGCAAGATTTTTCCTTTCGATTTATTTTCTTATTCATATAAATTATACCTGTATCTCTATATTTATTTGATTTACTTGTATTTTACCTTCGTTTATTTATTATTTTCTTATTAATTGCAGTTGCGGTTTTATCATCATGAACGATTGATGTATGCTATCGTAAATCAAGCCGGCAGAATCAGGCGTAAAAATCTTTTTTTATTCCTGCCTGCGTTACTGAAGAATATAATACCTGAACCAAATAATTAACCTTTAAAAACGCCACCTTGTACACCATTACCATTTTTCACAAGAAATTTTCAATCAACTCACCTTTTCCGGTTACTATAGAAAGAGTAAGTATTCTGAAAAGGGTGCCGCAAAGGATGAGATCAGCAAATCGGCTTTTGTTTCTGATTTGCTGTTGCCTGCTCATTCAGTTCAGGACCAATGCGCAGGTGAAAAGCGCTCAGCCAACACCCGCTTCGAAAATGGAAGCTGGCTCTGGCCTGCTGCCGCTTCCACAGAAAGTGGAACTGACAAAGAAAATGTTCAAGATCGGCAGTAACTGGACCATTGCGCTGGACCCATCTTCGGTAAAAGGACAGACCGTGACAAGCCTGTCGGAAGGCATGAGGGCGGCCGGCCTTCCACTTAAAATTACACAAGGCAAAGGTCAGGCGGGAAAGCCCGCCATTCGGCTGGTCATCCGCGAAGGAGCGGTAACGATCGGAGCCAGCGTCGATACAAACCGGACTGCACTGGCCCGACAAGCTTACCAACTGAGCCTGAAGACTGACCAGATCACGATTACTGCCAATCACGCACAGGGTTTGTACTACGGAATACAGACATTTTTACAATTGCTCCGGATGCAGGCTTCCAAAATGCAGCTTCCGGAAGGCGAAATTACAGACTGGCCCAACGTGGAAGTCAGGATGATTTACTGGGATGACGCGCATCACCTCGAAAAGATGAGCGCATTGAAGCGGATCATCAAACAGGCTTCAACTTACAAGATCAACGCATTTTCAATAAAACTGGAAGGCCATTTTCAATACAAGTCCGCACCCGCGATTGTAGAACCCTATGCCCTGACCGCCGCGGAATACCAGGAACTGGCCGACTTTGCCAAAGCACATTTTGTCGAACTGGTGCCTTTTCTGGATGCCCCGGCACACGTTTCCTTTATCCTGAAACACCCTGAATACCGCAAGCTGCGGCTGCTTGACGACATCAATTATCAGTTCTCGGTAACCAATCCGGCCACTTTCGAACTGCTGGATGCCATGTTCAGCGAACTCATTCAGGCAAGCAAAGGCAGCAAGTACATTCTGCTTTCTAATGATGAAGCTTACTACACTGGAAAAGCACCATCTGAAAAACAAATGGCCGACAGCCTTGGCGGAAACGGAAGGTTACTGGCGTGGTTTATCAAAAAAATGGCCGACAGGCTGCATGAACAGGGACGCACAGTGCTCTTCTGGGGTGAATTTCCATTAAGAAAAGAAGATATTACTTCACTGCCATCGCATCTTGTCAATGGCGTTTACAACAAGGCTATTGCATCGGATTACAAGAACCACGGAATCAGGCAGTTTGTCTATACCGCTACACAAGGCGCTGAGCCTATTTTTCCCAATTATTATCCGCTGCATACCAAAACGGCAGTTATGGCAGACGGAAGCGATCGCTCTTCGGGACGGGTAGCGGATATGATGAAAGAAATCAATACTGCTTTCTCCGAAAACCTGTCATCTTTCATGGGCGTAATCATTGCAGGCTGGGCCGATGCAGGGCTGCATCCCGAAACATTCTGGCTGGGATACGCTACGGGCACAGCCGCCGGCTGGAACAATATAAACCTGTCGCCTGCGGATGCCTCCGCCCGGTTTATGAATGCCTTTTACGGGCCTTCGCAAAAGGACATGGACAGCGTTTACCGGGTTCTCAGCGTACAGGCCGAGTTTCATACCGAAAGCTGGGACTGGATAGAATCGCCCTGGCGAGCACCAATCAAGGGAAATTCGGACAGCCTCTTCGTTCATCCCGAAAGAGACCAGACATTGCCCATGCTGCCGGTGCCTAAATCAGGTACGCTCGCCATCGACAAAAAGGATTATCCGGTAAATGCACAACGCTACGCAACGGCAAAATCATTGATTCCGCGCAACGAATATGCACTTCAGCTGATCCGGAAAAACAAATCACTTGCTGTAACGCAGCTTTACAACCTCGAAGTACTGGAATCGGTTGCGGCGATCTGCGGCCAGAATCTCAGGATGCTGGTTGCCCTGAATCAGATTACGGATATGCTCGCGAAAGCTTCATCAGCTGCCAGTGCAAATCCGGCGGTGGCTGTGGGCCAACTGGACGCTGCCATGGAATTGGTGAGTAAATTGAAACAGCAGCGCGACAGTACGCTCAATCTGGTTACGAAAATCTGGTATAAAGAATGGCAACCACTTGTTGAACAAGCCAACGGGCGGACGTTTTTACAACAGGTGGACGACATTAAAGATCATCAGCCGGTACGCACAATTGATCTTAGCTACCTGATTTACAGGGAACTGAACTACCCGCTGGATCAATGGTGGAACGACGTAAAGAAAGTCAGGAACGATTACGCACAGCAGCACCGGCTGCCATTAATGAACAAGCAGTTAAACTGGCAGCAGTACAAGTAGCAAGCTGTTTGCCCCTGCCCGTACCTACATTATCCGACTATCAAAGAAACAATGCTTCCGAACCTTGCTTTGGAAGCATTTTCTTTTTCTACTGTTCCAAATCAAGAAAATTTTACAAAAACCTCCGTTATCTTTCTTTTTAGTTCGTTAATATTATTTTTTTCTTATGAAAAGATTTTATATTTAATAAAAACATTATATTTGTTTCGATACCTTTCGATTTGATCATTTCTAGACCACTAACCTTCCATAACTTATGGGAAAAAAATTGTTTACTGAATGTTATAATAGTTTCCGCAGCGCATGCGGAGTGGCTCCGGGATTACGCCTTAAAGTGCTGATCCTGCTTTTCTGTTGTACGACGGGATGGGCTCAGACTTCCGGCAGGGCCAATCTGGTTACTGTAAGTGGCCAGGTCACCGAAAAAGCGACCGGTCAGCCGCTGGTCGGCGTATCCATCCGGGTCAAGCAAAGCACGGAGGGTGTTGTTTCTGATGCCAGCGGCAATTACAGGATTCAGGTGCCTGGAAACAGCACCCTTTTGTTTACGTATATCGGATACAGTGATTTGGAAGAACCCGTAGGAAACCGTTCCACCATTTCACCACAGCTGGAATCCGGCGACAAGGCGCTGAATGAAGTTGTTGTTGTTGGTTACGGAAGCCAGTCCAAGCGGGAACTGACAGGCTCCGTAGCTTCGGTCAATTCGCGGCAATTGCAGGACCGCGCGGTGGTTTCATTTGGTGAAGCGCTGGCCGGCCAGATGGCAGGCGTTCAGGTGCAGCAGACTTCTGCAGCGCCGGGCGGGGGCATTTCTCTGAAAATCAGAGGTACAGGCTCCATTACGGCAGGCAATCAGCCTTTGTATGTGGTCGATGGCGTGCCGCTGGACAACTCCGTCAGTAATGCATCGGCGCAGGGCGGTGATATCGGCGACCAATCTCCGGTAAACCCGCTGGCAAGTATCAATCCGGGTGATATCCAGTCTATTGATGTGCTTAAAGATGCGTCGGCAACGTCCATTTACGGATCTCGGGGTTCCAACGGTGTCGTACTGATCACAACCAAGCAAGGCGCTGCGGGCAAATCGCAGATCAGCCTCAATGCCAGCTACGGTTTTCAGGAGATTGCGAAAAAGGTTGGAATTATGAGCAATCAGCAATATGCACAGCGGCAAATCGACCAGAGGAATACCGACTGGGTACGCGCAGGCGGAAAAGTTACTGACCCCAACTCGGTAAGAAGCGGTCCGCAATTCAAAATCCCCGAGGAATTCAAGAATGCAGCATCTTTGCCATTCACCGACTGGCAAGACCTGCTTTACCGGAAGGCCCCGATGCAGAATTATCAGCTGTCGGCATCCGGCGGAACGGAAAATGCAAGGTATTACCTTTCCGGCAATTACCAGAATCAGGAAGGTATCGTCATTAATTCAGGCTTCAAAAAATATGCGTTCAGGCTCAATGTGGATGCAAAGGCATCGGAAAGGGTAAGAGTCGGCTTCCGGATTGCACCGTCTTACACGAACAACCGGATTGCAACCACCGGCGGTATCCAGGATTACGGCGCGGTAGCCACCACGGTGATGTCGGTTCCCGGTCTCTATCCTGCCAGAAATGCAGACGGCACCTACTCTACTTCCTACACGCTGCATTACGACGACGGCACCACGCAGAATATCATTTACAACAATGCGCTGGCTTTTGGCGAGGGAATCAAGAATACCATGAACCAGTTCAGCACCGTCGGGAGCTTGTTCACAACCATTGATATTTTGAAAAACCTTCAGTTCAAAACAAGCATCAATGCGGATGTCAACACGTTCAGCAATAATAAGTTCTCACCTTCATTCATCAGTGTGAACCCTTCGTACGGTCGTTCTTATGCGGCCACGAACATCAGCTGGATCAATGAGAACACATTGACCTACAACAATACGTTTGCCGAACGGCATAATGTCAATGTACTGGTGGGACTGACAGAACAGAAGTCGTCCTTTAACTCCACTGCAGTCAATGCCAATTCATTCCCGAACGATCTGGTGCCTACGCTGAATGCAGGAATTGTAACGGGCGGAAGCTCTCTCCGTTCCCAGTGGACGCTCCTTTCATTGTTAAGCCGGGCAACTTACAATTTTGAAGAAAAGTATTTTTTAACGGCCACTTTCCGCCGCGACGGCTCGTCCCGTTTCGGCTCGGACAACAAATGGGGCAATTTCCCATCCGCATCTGTTGGATGGAGAATCGGTCAGGAAAAATTCATGGCTGATGTAGCTGCTGTAAGTGAATTGAAGCTGCGCGCCAGTTATGGTCTGATCGGAAACAACCAGATTCCTGACTATGCCTCCGTCGGATTGATCTACGGCAGCAATTACATTTTAGGATCGGGCGACGGCTCCATCGCCAGCGGCCTGGCGCAGGGCTCCCTGGGCAATGCAAATCTCGGATGGGAAAAAGCCAAAGAAATGGATTTGGGACTTGACCTGGGACTTTTCCAGAACCGTATTTACCTGAATTTCGATTATTATAACAAACTGACGTCGGACCTGCTGCTGAATGTTCCTGTACCGCTTTCGACCGGTTATGAAACTGCGCTGCGCAATCTTGGAAGTCTCCGCAACAAAGGCGTGGAAATTGCACTGGAAACCAGAAACTTCAAGACAGATAAATTTACATGGACAACCAACGCCAACATTTCCTTCAACAGAAACAAAGTTGAATCGCTCGGAGCCGGCGGCACACCGATTATTGTCGCCAACCGTGCCCAGGAAAATTCCTTGACGCATATTACTCAGATCGGCAGTCCGCTGGGAAGCTACTATGGCTATATCTTTGACGGTGTCTACAACACACAGGACGAAGTGAACGCCTCGGCGCACTTGCCGAATACTTATGCCGGTGATGCCAAATTCAGGGACCTGAACGGCGATGGAACGATCAACGACCTTGACAAAACCATAATAGGCAATAACCTTCCGAAGTTTACTTACGGGATGACAAACAACTTCACGTACGGGAACTTTGACTTCGGGTTTTCATTGCAGGGCGTTCAGGATGTGGAGGTAATGAACCTTACCAAACGCAGCGCCTACCGCAATAACGGAACGATCTCTGTCAATTACTGGCGGTCGCCGGAAGAGCCGGGTGACGGCAGAACGTTTGGTGCGGGCAGCTCGGCCAACAACCGCACCATTTCATCCTATCTCGTGGACGATGCCTCATTCCTGCGCATCAGAAACGTTACCATTGGTTACAGATTTGGCAAGATACTGAATGGAACGATTCTCAGAAATGCAAGGGCGTACGTGAACATCCAGAACCTGCATACGTTTACCAAATATTCCGGCTACAATCCGGAGGTGAATACAACCGAAGGGGACCCCTGGATCTCTTCTGCGCTCACACCCGGTATCGATTACGGCACTTACCCGATGGCCAGAACGATTGTATTTGGCCTTAACCTTGGTTTCTGATCCAATTAAACCCAGATCAACCTTAAACATTGATTGACATGATCTCAAAGAATATAAAAATAGCGGTCGCACTGGTTATCCTGGCATTTTCAGGTACGTCCTGTGATGATTTTCTGGAATCAAAACCCATTTCCCAGATCGGCGAAACGGACTTTTTCAAAACGGAATCCGACTTTACCCAGGCAATCGTGGGTGCTTACTCCGCCTTTTCCCAGGTGTATTCGGGCAACGGGTACTATCCCCTGCTGGTCGATCTGCGTTCTGATAATACCAGCGAGCTTGTCGCCGGCGCATCGGGAAACGATGCAAAAAGGAATATTGATGAATTCCGGGAAACAACCGATAACGAGCATCTCACTGCATTCTGGCAAACCAGTTATAACCTGATTGCAAGAACCAACAGTATCCTTGTCCGAATCGATGACTCACCCGTATCGGAAAACCTGAAAAAGCAGTACACCGGCGAAGCACTTACCATGAGAGCACTCGCCTACTTCAACCTTGTGCGGTTATTCGGCGGCGTTCCGCTGGTAACCGAGCCCGTAACCGATATCGATGCCAGTTACAATGTAGGCCGCGCCTCCGTTCAGGAAGTATACGCACAAATTGAAGCCGACCTTGCAAAGGCGGAAGAACTGGTACCTGTTTCTTACGACGATTCCAATGTAGGCCGGGCAACAAAGGGCGCGGCGCAAAGCCTGCTCGGACAAGTATATCTGACACAGAAAAAATACGCGGAGGCCGCTGCGGAATTCAAAAAAGTGGTTACTTCCGGAACGTACAGCCTGCTGCCTGTATATGCGGACCTGTTCAAGGCCGGACAGCAGGGAAATCCGGAGGCGATCTGGCAGGCACAGTATAAAGGTGCAGCAAACGGTCTTGGCTCGAACCTGCCGAACCACTTTGCACCAACCGGTTCCGAAGGAATTACCATACCGTCAGGCGGCGCTTACGGATTTAATCAACCGACGGACGATATTGCTGCTGCCTATTCCAAAGGGGATGTACGCCGGAACAATATTGCTGACGGTTACACAATCGGCGGTTCCTTTGTTGCCGCCAAATATGTCCGCGGTTATGTGGAACGCGAAACAGGCGGCGGTTACGCCGACTCGGGAGCCGACTGGTACGTGATCCGGTATGCCGATATTCTACTGATGTATGCGGAGGCGCTTAATGAAGTCAATAAAGGCCCGGTTGCCGATGCTTACGCCGCAATCAATCAGGTTCGGAAGCGTGCAGGACTCAGTGACCTGACCGGCCTGACATACGAAACGTTCAAGGCAGCAGTTTACAATGAAGAAAGGCTGGAATCACCGTTTGAAGGACATCGCTGGTTCGATCTCCTTCGTACCGACCGGGCAATTTCGGTCATGAATTCAAAAGTATCCGGCCCTGGCAAAAGTACCGTAGGCATTTCGACACCGATACAGCCTTACCAGCTCCTCTACCCGATTCCGGCATTGGCAGTAATTACCAGCAGTCCCGCAATTGTGCAGAATGAAGGGTACTGATACGCTGGCCTGTTTATAAAAGGCGTTTGTTTGGCAATCTCGATAAATACAAATCTTCAGGCAAGGGCTGGTGGCAGCAATACCACCAGCCTTTTTTTATTTACAGGTTGGAAATATTGGCACAGTAATTTACCGGTCCATAAAACGCAGCTGATCAGGACCATTTGCCTGCACCTTTTTAAAAATCGCCATCATGAAGATTTACGAAGACATGCCTGAACAAAGAACAACTTTAAAGCCCGAAGAAATTGATCGTGTTATTGAAATGGCATGGGAAGACAGAACGCCTTTTGATGTAATCCAAACGCAGTTTGGATTAAACGAACAGCAGATAATAGCATTGATGCGCAAGGAAATGAAACCCAGCAGTTTCAGGATGTGGCGCAAGCGTGTGCATGGCCGGGTTACAAAGCATATGAAATTATCGGACATACCCGATTTCCGCTTCAAGTCCAGCCTGCAAAGACAAATAACCGCAAACAAGATCAGCAAACGAACCTAGATTAAAATCAAAGGCGTGCGTCAAGCCTATTTCTGAAATTCAATTTCAATGGTCAGATTACCTGAAATTGGTCTTTTATATGGCTGATATTGTAAGAAAAGCGAGTCACCGGAAAGGCCGGATATGTACATCAAAGTAGGATTTGTTATTGGAAGCAAAAAGACAGAACCATGTTGTGAGAATGCCGTGTCAGGCGAAATTCTGACAATTGCGGTATCGGACAAGGTTTCTGTAAAGGCTATTCTGGCAGTAACAGCTGATTTTTCATTCGGAATGGCAACAACCGTATCACGATGCACATTGGCAATTTTTACATATTGTATAACGGGAGGTTCTGCCGGCCGGTAATTATCACAGGAAAACAGCGCAAAACCGGAAGTCGCCACAAGCCATATTCTCACTGCTTTGATGCAATTTTGAAATAAACGGACAAATTGTAATTCAGGCAAAGTAAAATCGGGTAAAACAGACATAACTTGCACGTTTAAAGTTTGTAACCACCAGTTTTAAAATGCGAATATCATTAAAATTCTGACACATTCATGAGTGTCTTCTATGACTAAAGTACTGATGTAGAAAATGTATTCTTTCATCACTGACCGTAAGATTGACCAAACTTTTTCTCGGGAACGAAGTCTGATTAAGGTAAAAAAGAATAGTGAAAAATACTTTACAAATTATACATATAAGTACCAGCCAAACGGTTATCCGAAAAGTGTAACCATAACCACGGATGTTCCACTTTCCACGGCTTACACGCTGAAATTTCTGTATCAGTAGCAGCAGCTAAGTGCAATGAAAGGATCAGTATCGGATAATTACAACAAAATCATAACTTATAAAAGGCATCAAGTTGGCTGTCAGGGCCGCCGGTAAGCTGCTCCATGTTATTGCTGCAAAACAGGCCAATCTGTAATTTCTTACCAGTTGACTCATAATATTTCCGAACCATCTCGAATACCGTTCGCACATCTGAAGAATTGAGCTGAAGAAGAACAGAAACCATATAATGATCCGGTTCCCAAAACTTGGTTTCCAGATGTTTGAAACTGCCTCCGCCCAGATCACGATAAGGGTAATCAGGCACCTTTGCGACTGTAAGCCCAAGCTTTTCAAAATCAGCAATCAAGGCGGTCGCCAATTTTGCATTTTCTGTGCCCGTGTAACCAATTGAGCCAAAAATCAGGTTCTCAGGAGTTGGGTACACTGTCGTTATCTTACTGTTGAAAAACTCGTTGGACGGAATTTGCAAAGTGTACTTTTCTGGATCTACGATCAATGTTGACATAACTTTTCGGTCATCTACTTGCAGGATGAATCGATATGTTCCTTGCGTCAGTTCACTTTCCGGAATGAAAACGTCGCCGCGCGAAGTACATTCGTCGCCCCAGGGACCGGGATATATCTGACATTTTCCTTTTGAAACGGTTTCCCGAAGCTGTATCAGGATTTCTCTTCCTTTAATCCTGTATTCAAATTTAAACTCGAATTTGTCACGTTGCGCCTTTGCACTCATGAAGCTCAGCAACAAGTACCGGCCCTTGTCCCGTCCGGCGGTATGATGCCAGTACAAATCCAGTCCGGTATTTCCGGCAAATTGCAGTCCGGGGTCTTTGTCTTTACAGCTAACGCAAACAGAAATGATCAAAATTTGGAGAAAGCATGAAATTCGTTTCATAGGTTCGGATGAAATAGATGCTTTCCGGTGACAATAAATGACGTCAAAAGGTTGTCATAAAATAAAGATGTTTGACATACCGGACAAAAAGGACGGATATAATCCAGAATCATATAATTGTCCGAATCCTAGTCGTGCTTTGAAGCAGAGACTTACCGCAGAACAATTTGAATCTGATCAGGTATTTTGTGTCCTTGCTGCTGCTCATCAAACTTGCTGGTTGTAATTTACTCCGATTTCAATGTCTTTGCGGGGTTCGTCAATGCGGCTTTTATGGCCTGAGAACTGACAGTGACAAAGGCCAGTATGACTGCAACCATGCCGGCCATTGCAAACATCCACCACTCCATTTCGATCTTGTAGGCAAAATCATTCAGCCACTGCCGGGTTATGTACCAGGCCACGGGCGAGCCAATGACAATGGCAATCAGCACCAGTTTGATAAAATCCTGAGACAGCATGGCGACAATACTTCCTACCGTAGCGCCCAGTACCTTGCGTACCCCGATTTCCTTCGTGCGCTGTGCAATGGTGTAGGACGACAAACCAAATATGCCCAGTGAAGCAATCAGGACAGCCAGCATCGAAAAGAAGGTTGAAACCTGCCCGAAAACACGGTCATTTTCATACTGCTCGTTGAACTTGTGGTCCATGAAAAAGTAATTGAAATTGTTGCCGGGAAAAAAGGCGTCATATTTCTGCTTCACCTGTTTGACGGTTTCATCTGCCTCAGGCGCATTCATTTTCATGGAAAAGAAACCGCCCATGGAGTAAAACGGAGCAAAAACAATCGGCTCAATGGCATGCTTCAGCGATTGCTGGTGAAAATCACTGACAACGCCCACAATTTCCCATTCTCTGCCGTTCACAACATATTTCTGGTTCACTGCCTCGTCTGCACTTCGGAATCCGAGCAGTTTGGCAGCAGCCAGATTCAGGATTGTATGCTTCACTTTACTGCCATCGACATTTGAATCCGTGGACAGGAAGTTGCGGCCTGCCAGTTTTTTAATTTTATAGGTTTCAAAAAAATCAAGATCCACGGCCATCGTACTGAAGGTCACGCCTTGTTCTTCACTGGAACCCACACGTTTGATATTAAAGCTGCGGCCCAGCCGGTTGCCGAAGATGTTGCCGGATGCGCTCGCCTGCTGCACGGCCGGAATGCGTTCCAGCTCCGTTTTGAATGCATTGATACGGTCAATGGCCGTTGAATCCCAGCGCGTGAGCTCCGGCCCGCGCACAACCAGAACCTGATCCATATTGAAGCCGAGTTTTTCTTCACGCATGAATTTCAGCTGCCGGAAAACAATGAACGTTCCGACGATCAGGATAATGGAAGCAGTATACTGAAAGACCACGAGCGATTGCCGCACCCAGATTCCTTGCGACGATCTTTTAAATGTTCCTTTCAAAACCTGGATCGCTTTGAAACCCGATAATGCAAAGGCCGGATAAAAGCCGGAAAGCAGAATGCCCGCTGCGAAAACGACTGCAAGAAAGGCCGGCAGATAATGGCCGCCAAATCCCGCTCCCGCAAGCAATGACAACGACAGAGGCTTACCGATAAGCTGATTGAGCGTCGGCTGCAAGAGGATCGTCAGCACCACGGCCAGTACTGCAGCAATGAGGTTAAGCAGGATGGATTCGGACATAAACTGCCAGATGAGCTGCGAAGAAGTAGCCCCGGCCACTTTCCGGACCCCTACTTCCCGTGCACGTTCAAGCGAGCGGGCCGTAGACAGATTCATGTAATTGATCCATGCGATAACCAGAATGAAAGCAGCAATGACAAGCATCGACCAGACTGCCTTTCCGTTATTGATCCTGCCGATTTCATATTCGAAATCCGAGAAAAGATGTGCGCGGTACAGCGGCTGCAGACTAAATTCTTCAACACTGCCCGAAACCTTGTCGCCTTTGAAATGGCGGCGGCTGAAAGCCGGAAGTTTCCGTTCCAGTGCCGCCACATCCGCGCCGGGCCGGAGTTTGACATAATGCCACATATCCGAATTTTCAAAGCTGGTCTTTACCCATTCGCCCCAGGTTTTCGCCAGCGTTTCATAAGACATCAAAGCGCCGAATTCCAGGTGCGAAGCTGCCGGAAAATCTTTCATTACGGCCGTGATCTGATATGGCTCGTTATCGGTGTCCACTTTCAAGGTCTTGCCGATCAAACCGGCATAATCCGGAGCGGAAACGTTAAAGATTTTTTTTGCATTGCTTTCGGAAATCACAATGGAGCGTGGCGCTTGGAGTGCCGTTCTCGCATCGCCGGCAAGCAATGGAAAAGTGAACATGGACAGAAACTGCGGGTCTGCATAAATTGCCTTTTCCTGAAAAATCCGGTTGTCTTTCTGAAGATTGAAAGTACCCGCATTGCCCAGCGTCGTTACGCTTTCAACTTCACTGAAGTCACGAAGCATGGCCGGACCGACTGCCGGATAAGTAATGGTACCATGCTGCACAAGCCTGCCCTGCTGAAATCGATCATTTGCAATGCGGTAAATGCGCGATCCGTCCTGATGAAACTGATCAAAACTCAGCTCAAAGCTCACATATTGAAGAATCAGCAGGCAGGCTGTAATGCCGGTAACAAGGCCGGTCAGATTCACAAGCGAAAAAGTTCTGCTTTTCCACATACTGCGCATGGCGATTTTGAAGTAATTCCGAATCATATCAGGTTTTTAAAGGTTGGCTTTATCAGCAAATTGATAATAGTATAAAACCAAGTGCCAGATTTGAAATACAGCTTTGCAGCGCGTATGGCCAGGTTACTGCTTCTGACAATGTTCGAAAATGAACAGCAGTACTTTCTTGCGGACAATATTCCAGGCAGTACTCTTATCAGCAACTGCTCTTCCTTTTTGTATTTACCGGCGCGGATAACAGCCTGCCTTCGGACGGCATGGTGCGTGTATTGACAAAACTACATGGAGAGTACTGAAAGCATTTCCTGTTCAACCGATAAAAAGCGTCCCTGTGAAACTGTTTGGCAGCTTCACAGGTTTTGAACAACACTTATTTTCTTGCAAACTTTTCGAGTTCGGAGTTGAATTTATCCATTTCCTCCAGAAACAATGCATGACCGCCTTTTTCAAATCTTACGAGGTACGAGCCCGGAATGGCTTTATGCAATTGTTCCGCCTGAGTGAAGTCACATAATTTGTCATTTACACCATGGAATATGGCGACGGGCATTTTGATTTTTGCCAGCTGCGGACGCAGGTCAAGGTCGCGCAGTGCCGTAATCGATTGGGTAGTTGCGTAAGGTGACGCATCCAGATTGATGTTTTCAAGCCATTTGATTGCTTCCGGGGACAATCCGCCCTCCTGGCCGGCAAACCCTTTTCCAAAACCGGCAACCAATTGCTGTCTGTTGGTCTTGGTCTGCAGGATCAGCGCATCTGCGTCCTGATCCGATATGCCGTACGGATAACCTTCCCGTTGTTTCCACGACGGGCCCGAAGAGCCGAACAATGCGAGCTTGCCGACATGCGCTCCGTTGTATTTGGTCACGTAATGGATCGTTACGGCGCTGCCCATGGAAAAGCCTCCCAGGACGGCATGCTCGATCTTCAGTTTTTCCAGCACGACTTTGATATCATCTGAAAATGTATCAAAATCGTATTTCCCGTAAGGTCTGTCGGATTTGCCAAAGCCACGAAGGGAAATGCCGATTACCCTGAAACCTTTATCAACCAGATACTGGTACTGATACTCATACATTGCATTGTTTAGCGGCCATCCGTGGATAAGTACAACGGGCTGGCCTTCGCCCAGGTCTACAACATGGAGCTTAACGTTCTTTTCTACTTCAATGTACTCTTCTCTTCCTGATGATGCGGGTTTGCGCGTCTGGGCAAATACAGATTGGCTTTGGATCAATGTCAGGAGCAATCCGATGGTCAGTGCAATTGTTTTCATGTGAACAGCAAGTTTAAGTTTAAAGGATAGACAGCTAACAGCTAGCTGGTTGTGCTTGATTTGACATTGCAAAGTTGGCATCAGGAGCAGCAGAAAAGAATGGATAAAAGGCAAAGCACCTTGTACATTTTTCCCTGACGCTGTGCTGACGTGCATGGATACGAAAAAGGCACAAATGGCGAAATGTACATGACTGTTCAACTTTTGTTCATTCTCTCCTGTCTTCCAGCCTTCCAATTTTGCAGTCAGTTCAGGGGAAAGCGGTTATGTGTCCGCACCCGTTATCATGAATCATAAAAAACATTATGAAAAGACATCAGAACCGCACATTGGGTGCATTTGAAAAAAACATTCAACGGGAATACAAATATTGCCATACGCCTTTGCCGATTCAACAGGAATAAATTTATCCCTATCCGAATCGTAAATCCCTACTTGTCAGTACCCGGCATACTGCCGAAATTTGTCCTGAACAAACCCGTAAAGTATATGGACCTTCCTACTGAAAACGAGCTGGCCGGCAAAATTGCGCTGGTGACCGGAGGCAGCAAAGGAACCGGCAAAGCCATTGCCGAACGCCTGCTGAAAGCCGGTGCAACGGTGATCACAGCAAAAGCCTGTGGAATGAAGTTGCACGCAAAATACGTGATCGACGGCGGAACCATGCCCACTGGATAGCTACGCATTTACCTGATGTATTTTCAAACAAGGACCCATTTTTTGTAACCAGATATCAGAAATCATGAAACTTCCTGACAACATGGAAGGCCAGATAAAGGCGCAAAACAATTTGGACAGCTCCGCATTTGCTGCGTACTTTACAGAACAAGCCACCGTTTCCGATGAAGGATCATCCTATACGGGCAGAGCCTAAATCGAGCAATGAATCCAGCAGGCAACTGAAAAGTATCACATGCAGTTGAAACCAGTTGACTTTACCCAGACCGGCCAGACGGCCAAGCTTAAGGCGGAAGTCACCGGCACGTTTGAAGGCAGTCCTGCCATCATGCAGTATTACCTTGAACCGAACCATACATTCATCCGCGCACTAAGGATTTCAGGGTAAAAACAGCCTTCTTAGATTTGCAGGAAATGCTCCGCGCAGGTGCGTACTTTACAATCGAGCATCCTGCAAAACCATTACAAGTTATGCTTCGTATTCACTATTGATATGCGTATACAATCATGCGTAAAAATTTGTTCGAGAGTAAATTGAAGACGTTCGGGTTACTGCATGTAAGTCACGATCAGACTGATGCCGTCAACGGGCCGGATTACAAACAGTATATTAAGATTCTGTTTTTGCCTGCGGGTTACAAACTCAGAGTTGATTTCTCGGTTTACGAAACCCGGCAGCCCGCACTTTTTTTTATCAGTCCCAACCAGTACCTCAAAATTGAAGAATCGGGTTCTGAAGGCGGCTATTTCATTTTCTACAACCGCGACTTTTACTGTATCCAGATTCATGACCAGGAGGTTGCCTGCGACGGACTGCTGTTCAACAACATCCACAACATGCCTAAAGTAGAGGCTCCGGAAGCAGAAATAACCTTTATCAGAGGCCTGCTCACCGAAATGCTGCAGGAATTCGAGCTTAACGACAGCTCACTGGAGGAAATGGTCAGGACCTACCTCAAACAGTTGCTCATCAGGGCTACGCGTTCCTGGAAAAGACAGCATCTGGACAGCGCAGTGACCGAACAGCAAAGCGAACTGGAATTTTTCCGCAAGTTTACCCGCCTCGTGGAAGAGCATTACAAATCCAAACATACAGTCGCGGATTATGCAGATTTGCTGTGCATGTCTCCGAAAACCATTACACACAAGTTTAACCGGCTGCGTCTGCCCCAGCCCAATGAGGTGATCAAAGACCGCATCATCCTGGAAGCCAAACGACTGCTGGTACATACATCCCTTACTGCCAAGGAAGTAGCCTATGAACTGGGTTATAATGACCCGGCTTATTTCAGCAGATTATTTCTGGCCAAAACAGGAGAATCGCCGTCCGGTTTCCGGAATACTTTTCTGGCTGAAAACAGCATGGAAACCGCGCCCGGGAACTGGCAGCAACCGGCCCGCATACGTGCAAATGCCTCCTGACGAGCCGTTAAAATTTGTTTTTGTATAAGCCGGTCTGCACCGGCAGCCGGCAACCGGGAAGTGAGCGGCTTTAAAGGTTTGCAGAAATTACCAATAATTAGGAAACCGGATCGCTTATCTAGGCCAAAACATGGATATTTGCTGCGGCGCCATTTTATTACCGGTGGTCAACAGCACTTATGGAGACAAAAGACTTTGATATAATTTTTGCCGGAAGCGGAATGGCCGGGCTCAGTCTGGCCTATCGCGGGATCCGTGAAGGCGTATGGCAAAATGAAAACATACTCATTGTCGATAAGGACATAAAAAACAAAAATGACCGGACATGGTGCTTCTGGCAGGACGAAAGCAAAGAATCGCCTTTCAAACCCGTCTTTTATCATTCATGGAAAGCCTTATCCTTTTTTACCAATGAAGGAAGGCAAATTCCGCTGAATAACGGAAACTATGCTTATCATATGATCCGGAGCATTGATTTCTATCAATTTGTACTTTCTTTTCTTCGTCAAAGCCCGCGGGTAACGTTCGTTCAGGCCGAAATCCTGTCTATAGAAAACACCCCTGACGCAGGCATCGTCCAGACCCGGGACGCTGCTTACAAGGCGAAATATGTCTTTAATTCCATGTACAGCAAGCCGGAACTGAAGCCTTGGGATCAGTACTTTTTACAGCATTTCAAAGGAAAAATGATTCAGACGAAGCAGTTCAGCGGCAATCCTTCGGAAATGTACCTGATGGATTTCAGGACACCGCAGGAAAACGGCACCACATTCTTTTATGTGCTGCCTGTTGCCCAGGATCGGCTTTTTGTCGAGTATACGATTTTTTCCAAATCTCTGCTGGAAGATGGCGCCTATGACCGGGCCATTGAACAATATCTTGCCAAAGTGCTCGGAATTACGGAATACCAGATTCTTGAACATGAATTCGGGGTGATCCCCATGACGGATTTCAGGTTCAGCAGGAGAAACGGGAATGTCGTGAACATCGGGACGGCCGGCGGCGATACAAGGGCTTCGTCGGGATATACATTCACGAATACACAGAAAACGGTTTCCAAAATACTGGCATCGTACCGGAAAAAAGGGCATCCGTTTTTCGGAAACGAAAATATCAATGAAAAGCACAAATTGCTGGACAGTACGATCCTGAAGGTTCTGGATCATAACGAATATCACGGCCACCAGCTATTCAGTGATCTGTTTACGCATGTAGACGCCAAAAACATCTTTGCATTTCTGGATTCCGAAAGTACGGCTCAGGATGACCTGAAGGTAATGCTCAGTCTGAAAGCCAAGCACTTCATTGCCCCGTTTGTCAAAAGCCTTTTCAAAATCATTTCCTGATGCAGTCGTAAGGAAGCAATTGCAGAACGCTTTTACAAAGCCATTGTAAATCAATGAAATTTAGGCTTCCACCAATGGCTGCTTTTTCAACTACAAAGTGGCCATCCGCATGCTTCGCTGGTCTTTGATATCACCTTCCTTTTGCTGCGAAAGCGTTTTTTGAAAAAGAAATTCATCCAAAATTTTATGCAACCTTGTTGCAAACTGGCTTTTGTTTTGTTATTTGCAACCTTATTGCATTTACATACCTGCATTGACTGGCCGTCCTGATCCTGATCTACCGACAATTCAGGGCATCATGGCGATCGTCACTGCGAAAAGCAAGACAAACCTACATACAGGATGCATTTCAATTTTATCACCATCATTGCCCGCCAGGAATGGGCTTCCATCTTCCGGAGTAAAATCCCGCTGTCGCTATTTACCGTTTTACTTTTTGTAAGCCTGCTGGCAACATTTACAGGCTGGCAGTATGTCAGCAAATTCAATCATCAGCAAAAAACGGCCCATCATCAGGTACATGACCAGTGGATGAACCAGCCCGACCGGCATCCGCACCGGGTGGCCCATTACGGCTATATGGTTTTCAGGGAAAAGTCGCCGCTCAGTTTTTTTGATTTCGGTCTGGACAGCTACGTGGGCAATGCAGTCTTTCTGGAAGCGCACAGGCAGAATACCGTAAACATGAGCGAGGCTGGTTTTTCCAACGGCATGCTGCGGTTTGGCGAACTGAGTATGGCCATGGTATTGCAGCTGCTCGTGCCGCTTTTCATCATTTTCATCGGTTTTCAGACCGTAGCCGGGCTCAAACAAAACGGGGTGCTTAAAATCATGCTTTGCCAGCGGGCATCCTTTCTGGACATTCTTATCGGTAAAACGGCCGGGATTACAGGCGTTGTCTGGATTTTGTTTTTACCCCTGCTGCTTTTATGCCTGATTGCAGGGAACCTGCTCATCGCGGGCGGAATCAACGCGGATGCTTTGTTACGCATCATGCTGCTGACCATTTTGTATGCCCTTTACTTCCTGATCATTACCATGCTGGTTGTAACCGTATCGGCCATGAGCAAATCTTCCAAAAACGCCTTGATGGCACTCGTCCTCATCTGGATGCTGTTTTTTATTGTGATTCCGAAAAGCGCACAGACGCTCGGCAGCAGCTTGCATACGGCTCCGGACAAAATTGCTTTTGAACAGGCCATTGAGGCAGATGTCAGCAAACAGGGTGACTCGCATGATCCGGATGACCCGCATTTTTTACAATTGAAAGCTGCTACCTTAAAGAAGTACGGCGTGGATTCCATCGCTGCGCTTCCGGTCAATTACGGCGCACTCGTGATGCAGGAAGGGGAAACGATTTCATCCGGGATTTTCAACAAACATTTTGATAATCTGATCGGCATTTACAAATCACAGAACGCCGTATCGTCGATTCATGGATTTGTTGATCCTTATCTGGCAATCCGCAACCTTTCGATGAACCTTTCCGGTACAGACTTCGACAGTTTCACGGCATTTCAAAAACAGACGGAAAAATACAGGTTTGAGAAAACAAAAAAGCTCAACGAAATCCATCTGACACAGATTAAATACCAGAACGACAGCAAGCAGAAAGTCAGTGCAGAAAACTGGCAGAAGCAACCCGACTTTACTTTCCGGCCGGTACCTGTCAGTGAAAACCTTTCTGCCGCCGGCCTCAGTCTGGCCGCACTCCTGCTTTGGGTAGCAGCAGGCATCGGCGCATTAACCTATGTTTCTTCCAAACGTGCGTATCAATTATGAACATCCATCTGAAAGTGCTGCTGCTGGAAATCAGGAATTTTCTGCTTGGAAATACCGTACTGACCGGAGCCATCAGCTTGCTGCTCATTGGTCTTTACAGCTTTTACCATGGCCATCATGTAATCAGCCGTCAGCAGCAGACCATTGCTTCGGTACCGGCCGTCCAGAAAAACCATCTGCAGCAGATTGTAGAACACGGAACCGGGAAAGCCGCCGGAACTACGGCTTACTATCCGTTTTTCTACACCACCAATCCTGCTTCCCCCTGGGCTGAATTCTCGGTCGGGCAACGGGATGTAAATCCTTTTACATTGAAAGTCAAGATGCTGGCCATTGAAGGGCAGCTCTACGACTCCGAACTGACCAATCCGCTTACCTTGCTGGTCGGGAACCTGGATGCTTCCTTTGTTTTTGTATTCCTTTTCCCGCTGCTGATCATAGCATTCACTTACAACGCGCTGTCGGAAGAACAGGAAAACGGTGTATGGAAAATGGTCCGGACAACGGCCAAAAGCATCCATGCAGCCATTGCGGGTAAACTGCTGGTTCGGCTGATTACCATTCTGGGCATTGCGCTGCTGGTATTTGCGGCGGCAGTGGCTGCACTACGGCTTCCCGTTTCGCTGCCAACCTTTAAGCTGCTGAGCGCGGTAATGTTTTATGTACTGTTCTGGTTTATGGTTGCGATGATGGTTATTGCACTGGGGAAAAGCTCGGCGTTTAATGCCACTGCGCTGGTCTGCATCTGGATATTCCTGGCCATCCTTTTTCCGGGAGCAGCAAACATTTTGGTCAACAACAGCATACCCGTGCCGGAAGCGGCGGAAACGGCCATCCGGCAGCGGGAAGGTTATCATGCCAAATGGGATGAGCCTATAAAACCTACGATGGAAAAGTTTTATGCCGTGTACCCGCAGTACCGCAAGTACCCGGTACCGGATGACAAATACTCTCCGGGCTGGTACTATGCCATGCAGTTTTCGGGAGACCTGGAATCTGCCCATTCCTCTGAAAAGCTTTTTGATAAATTAATGCAAAGACAAAGGCTTTCTGAACGAATCGGCGGTTTCAACCCTGTCATTGCAGCCCAGCAGTCACTGAACAAGATTGCCAACACAGACCTGACCAGCCATATCCGCTACCTTCAATCCGTGAAAGCGCATCACCGGCAGATCCGTGAATACTTTTATCCCTTCATCTTTGAAGATACGCCCACGGAAAGCATTGACTGGGCTGGCTATCCGGCTTACGAGCCGGTACGCTACACCGATGAACCGGTACGCAGCGGCCTGTTGGCAATCCTGTGCTGGACAGCGGGTTCACTGGTGATTGCTCTCATTTTATTTAAAAGAAACTTTATCCAGATCAAAGACATTCAAAATGCTTGAAGCCAAAAACCTTACCAAAAGATACGGAAGCCACACGGCCCTGAACAGCCTGAACCTGAAAATTCAGCCGGGAGAAATCTTTGCATTGCTCGGACAGAACGGAGCCGGAAAAACCACAACGATCAATTTGTTTCTGGGATTTACAGAGCCAACGGAAGGCACTGCATCGATCAACGGCATATCCGTTGCCGAACATCCGCAGGAAATCAAAAAATACCTTGCCTACATTCCGGAAACAGTCATGCTTTACCCGAACCTGACCGGCCTCGAAAACCTGGAATATTTTTCATCACTGGCAGGCTTTGATTATTCAAAAAAGGAACTGGGCGAACTGCTTGCAACGGCCGGCCTGCAGTCGCAGGCATTCGGGCAAAGACTGGCGGGTTACTCCAAAGGCATGCGGCAGAAAGTAGGCATTGCCATTGCCGTAGCCAAAAAAGCGAAAGTGCTGCTGCTTGATGAGCCCACCAGCGGCCTTGACCCGAAAGCATCCAATGAATTTTCCCGAACCATCCGTTCTCTTGCCGAAAACGGTACGGCGATCCTGATGGCAACACACGATATTTTCAGGGCCAAGGAAGTCGCCAACCGGATCGGGATCATGAAGGAAGGCAATATGCAGTCCGTAATCGATGCATCCTCGATCTCTGCCAATGAACTTGAAAGCTTGTACCTGAAAACAGTCTGATTTCAGATACTGTCCACTTTAAACCGGTAAGCTATGATCAGAATCTTTATTTCCTTTCTTTTAATTTTTCACCTTCACGCCAGTGCCCAGAAAATGTCCGGTTCCGTTTCCGACGGGGCATCGGGCCTGAAAATCGCGGGTGCAAGCATCACACTGTCCGGCTCCGGCAAAGGAACCGTTACAGACTCGGCAGGCTTGTTTTCACTGGAAGGTGAAGGCACCATTCAAGTCAGTGCTGTGGGCTACAAAACGGCACGTCTGATCCCGGCGGACGATTTCCTGAACATTGAACTTGTCCCCGAAGCCAGACAACTGCAAACCGTGGAAGTAACGGGGCGGGTTGCAAAAGATTACAACAGCGACTATTCCTTTTCTGCCACCAGAACCGCTGCACGCAACAAAGACATTCCGCAAGCGATCACCTCCATTACAAAGGAACTGATTGCCGACCGCCAGGCATTTCACCTGGCCGATGCCGTCAGAATGGCCAGTGGCGTTATTCCTTCCAGTTATTACAATCAGTACACGATCCGGGGAATCAGCCAGAATGAGGAAGGGCAGATCATCAATGGCATGCGTACGCGGCAGTACTATTTTTTGCAGCCGCTTACCACCAACATCGAGCGTGTGGAAGTGATCAAAGGCCCGGCCAGTGCTACCTTTTCATCCGTTGATCCGGGCGGAAGCATTAACCTGGTTACCAAAAAACCGCTGGCCAACGCGCGTAAAGAAGCCAGCCTGAGCGCAGGCAGTTTCAGTACATTTCGCGGCATGCTGGATTTTACCGGGCCGCTCAATGAATCCAGGACTCTGCTTTACCGTGTGAACGGGGCCTACCAGCAGGCACGCTCTTTCCGCGATATGGTCAATAATCAATCCGTGCTGCTGTCACCGTCGCTGAGTTACATCCCCAATGATAAAACAGCCCTCAATGCGGAACTGATTTACAGTAACATGGCCGGTACGCTGGACCGCGGTCAGCCCATTTTCGGAGCAGTAGCGGGCGAAACCAAACTGAACAGCACTCCTGTGAGCCTTAACCTCGGCGCTTCCAACGATTTTTTCAATTCCAAAGAGTTGATCATGACAGGAAGTCTGGCGCACAAGCTGACTTCTCAGATCAGCTTTAACGCATCCTACATGAAACAGTCCTGGACGGAAGACTTGCAGGAACACCGCACAACGAACGCTTTTGCACCTGATATGGAAAACCGGCCCGTCACCAGCCTGGCAGCCATGCAGTTTGTACAGCGCCGGCAATTCTGGAACACGGACAATCTCAATGCCTATTTCAATTTCAACTTCAGTACCGGAAAGCTGCGCCACAAGCTGCTGGCCGGATATGATCTCAGCAGCTGGCACAAGCTCAAAGGCGGCGGGCAAAATGCGGCAAGAGGATTTTTACTGAAAGACGGATCGGTTGCTGGTTCCTTCGTACCGGCCAATGCAGCGGATTATCAAACCATTACGATCAACGGAAAACTACTTCCCAAACCGAACGTTAGCCATTTCGACCTTCAAAATCCTTTGTATACCATCCGCAACGTACAGGATTATAACCTGAATGTTAGAACTGCCCTGCCCGCGGCAAGGACGACAACCAGCGCAGTCTATATGCAGGAACAGTTACAAACAGGCAAACTCACCTTGCTGCTCGGCCTTCGCCAGGAATGGTTTGAAGATATCACCAACTACAAAGCACCCAATACCCTGACGGTCCGGAAGACCGCACTGCTGCCTAGGATCGGCCTGACTTATGCCATCAGCAAAGCCCTGAATGTATACGCCACGTATCTTGAAGGATTTCAGCCGCAGTCCAACACAGTCAGCCTGATGCCGCAAACCGGTACGCTTCCGGCCGGCAGCCAGTTTGATCCTCTCCGAAGCAACCTGAAAGAAGCGGGTATCAAAACGGATCTGTTTCAAAACCAAATGCGCCTGAATGTAGCGTTTTACGAGATTATTCAAAGGAACATTCTGATGAATGCCAATGACCCCGTAAATCCGGACCGGCTTGTGACACGCGGCCAGGAACGCAGCCGCGGGATCGAATGGGAGCTGGCCGGCTACATTACTCCGGAATGGCAGGTGAATGCCTCATACAGTTGGATCGATGCCGTCATCACGCGTGATCAGGATGAAAGTCTGATCGGAGCCCGGAAACAGAATACGCCAAAGCACAGCGCCAGTCTCTGGACCCGGTATAATTTCACAAAATCATCGTTTTTGAAAGATCTTGGCATCGGACTGGGCGTGCAGCATCAGGGCAACAAAGTCCCTTGGTTTACACGCGGCTTTCTGGTTCCTGCTTTTACCGTATTCGATGCGGCGCTTTACTATATACCGGCCAGAAGCAATATCCAGCTTGCACTGAATGCGGGCAATGTATTGAACAAAACCTACTGGCTCGGCGCTCAGAATTACCTTCGCCTGTTTCCCGGCGCACCCCGGAACATGACGCTGACACTGACTTTCAGGTTTTGAATTAATAAAGATTGTGCTGCCGAATGTGGCGGAAACGGAAACCATGATTCGCAATGTTCAGCGCAACGGCATGTGTCTGTTCTGCCTTGTTCACTACGCCTTTATCTTTTCAAAGAAATCAAGCATAATCCGGAAACTGTTGTCAGAAAGCATGGATTGCATCAGCTGTGAAGCTTCTTCGGTGGTTACCGAAGTTCTGCTGAGCATTTCTTTTTCATACGAGGCAAGTGCTTCCTGCACGGTTGTAAAATCCTGCAGGCAAAGCGCTTGGTATAATTCCAGCGCATCAAGCATCGCCTGATTGACGCCGTCCCCGGAAGGCGGCGTTTGATGTGCCGCATCGCCGATCACCGTCAGGTTCGGGACCGTTTTCCACGACTGATCTTTGGGAAAGTAATATTGCGGGCGGGCAACAAAGTAGGAATCACTGGAAGAGAATACTTCGTGCCAGTCCTCGCTCCAGTCAGCGAAGCGCTGCCTGAACCAGCTGAAAACCTGCACCCTGTCAGTAAAATCAATGCCGGATGTTTTTGACAGATCTTCCGGCTCTTCCGTAATCGTATAAAAGGAAAGCGAACCTTCGCCCTTTGCACTCAGGACAATGGTTTTGCCGTTCCAGTGTGCAAAAACTTTCCCTCCGTTTGTAAGTTCCCACAGACGCGGCGCATGGACGGCAGCGTTGTAAATATTGCCTTCTATAATGGTGACACCGGAATAGATACGCGCTATATCCGTAATGTACTTTCTGACTCTGGAACTGGCACCATCGCACGCAACGACGAGGTCAGCGTAAACCGTAGTCCCGTTTTCAAATAGCACATTCCAGCCGTTTCCGTTCTCTTCAAGTGCCCTAAATTTTGAATTCCACACGACGGTATGGTCTTTCAGGGATGCAATGAGCAAGTCACGGAGCGGGCCACGGTCTATTTCCGGGCGTGCATTTTCATTGTTCAGATCCTGAACAGGTGCTTCGCTGCGCTCGGTATAGTGTATTACTGCATGGTTATCCGTGATGGTAACCCTTTCTGCACCCGGCCTGAAATTTTTCCTGAATGCTTCCATCAGTCCGGCTTCTGCCAATGCTTTTAACCCGGATTCGTAATGCAGATCCAGCGTAGCACCTTGCTGGCGCACATACGGGCCGGCATCGCGTTCATACACCTTCACCATGCAGCCTTGCTGCTGTAAAAGCCTGGCGAGCGTCAGACCGCCCGGGCCGCCGCCTATAATGGCCACTTGTTTATTTTCCAGTAACATATGCTTTTCTGTTTGATTGTTTTTTAAACTCTGACAAAATTCTGCATACTTTTGAGCATAAAATAGCCATATTTAATCCATAAACAGTCGTAAATGAAAATAGCGATTACTGACAAGGGAACCGGAATCACGCAGGAATTTGCAAAGGCAATAGGCGCCACCGTAAACGGACGGTTTATCCATATTCCCGAAAGTAAAGGAGCGGGTTATCTGACAGGGTTTTCATGGGGAGGCGACCTGCGGATGATGATCCGGAATTACCATCTTAAAGAGGATATTTTTATTGAGCGGACCAATGAACTGGCCGAAGGTCAGGAAGACGTCATTTTCCTCCTGAGCGGAATTTTTCCCTCACCGGCACTTCCGGCAGAACCGCTACGGTCCGAACAAGCCCATATGCTGATCTGCAGGCATGCTGTTTCCACCCTCATGGCCATGCCTTCCCATACTGCTTTCGGAAGCGTTACCATAGCCGTATCCAGAAAATATCTCAACCAGTTGTTCGGACATATGGACCATCCCGTTGTAGCAAGCGTGCTGGAAGCCAGGGAAAACTTTGTGTTTGAATCGGGCATTTCCCCGGAAATAATCAAAACCGCCAGCGACTTGCTGCATCAGCCGGTACCGGAAAGCATTGAAAGACAATATTACAGGCTGAAATGCGAGGAACTGCTGTGTCATATTTTTGCGATATTGATGCAGCGTGAGGCCGTTCCTGCCAGTGCCATGCATATCAAAGATATCAAAGCCTTGTATGCCGTAAAGGCTCATTTGCAGTTGCATTCGGATCAGCCGCCTCACATTGCAGCACTGGCGCGGGAAGCAGGCATGAGCGAACCCAAATTGCGGAAACTTTTCAAACAGACGTTCGGAAAAGGTGTTTTTGAGTATTACCAGTGGAGCAGAATGCAGAAAGCAGCACAATTACTCAGAGAAAAACGGCTGACAGTCTCGGAAGTCGGCTATCAGCTGGGATTTACAAACCTCAGCCATTTTGCAAGAGTGTTCGAACAGTATACCGGCTTAAAGCCAAAAAAATATTCAGCCTTGTAATATTACTCCTGCCGGCGGAGCCGGCAATGGAACAATATTTATGTATTTACAATCCGATTATTTAAACATGAAAAGCAATGATAAAACGCAGTAAAATATTATTTCTGCTGGTGGGCGCAGGTTTGCTTTTAGGCCAGGCTTCATGCAACAGCAGCAAGCATCAGGATGGCATCAGTGAAAGCATGGATTCAAGCAGTCTTGATAAAACGCAGACCCAAATGGAATCTGACTCCATCGTGGCGGATTCAGCAAGCAAACCATTGTAAATTTTTGCTATTTCCAGATTATTCCGGCCGGAAGCTGTTTAACTGCCAGTTGTGCCAAACGGATTTCCGCCGTACAGCTGTGTAATTTCAATGTATTTTTACGTACTCTCCGTAAACATCGTACACACTTCGGACCGCCTCTAGAAATCAACTACTTTTTCAAATGCCGGTTTGGTTTGGTAGTTCTGATCAAACAGCAACGGGTAATCCTTGCGTCCGGGCACCGGAAAGTTGTCCAGCCAGGTGGTTTTGTCGGACACATTCCAGAACGTAACGCCGGTAAGCGTGCCTTTGTATTTTCTGAAAACATCAAAAAGCATTTTGTACTGGGCCGTCTGTTTTGCGACCATTTCGGGCGTCAGTACACCGTTGTCCGATGCTTTTTTTTCGCGCCGCTCATGTTCTTTCGGATGCACGGAAACATCCAGTTCCGTAATCTGGACTTCCAGCCCCAGACTGGCAAACTGCGAAATGGATTTTTCCAGTTCCTCCGAAGTAGGTTCGTAAATAGACCAGTGCCCTTGCAGCCCGACGCCATGAACCGGAACATTTTTAGCCTTCAGTTTTTTCAGAAGCTGGAATATCTTCTCTCTTTTTTCAGCACTTTCGGTATTGTAATCATTGTAAAACAGCCTGGCACCCGGATCAGCGGCATGGGCATATTCAAACGCTTTCTCAATGTAATCTTCCCCGATGATTTCATAGAATTTAGACTTCCGGTAAATGCTTGTGCTGGTGTCCGGCACGGCCTCGTTCACGACATCCCACGCATATACTTTGCCTTTGTACCGGCCTGCTACTTCATCAATATGCTTTTTCAGACGTTCCAGCAGCTGTTCACGGCTTACCTGTTTTCCTTCCGTGTCTGTAAAAAACCATTTGGGCGTCTGGTTATGCCAGCATAAGGTGTGGCCGCGAACTTTCATGCCGTTCTTTTGCGCAAAAGCCACGATTGCATCGGCATCCTGCCAGTTGTAACGGTTTTCTTCGGGATGAATGGGGCCCATTTTCATGGCATTTTCCGGTGTAACGCTGCTGAATTGCCGGGTGATCAGTTCAGCGTCCGGGCCGGTCAGGCTTCTTGGAGCCACCGCCACACCGATCGGAAAATAATTTTTGTAAGCCTCTTTTAAAGTCTTTGCAGCTTGTCCGTTTACAGCATTCGGCATCATAACGGGCAGTCCAAAGCCGCAGATCAGGATACCCAAAATAGTTGATTTTTTCATCGTTGTTTTGATAGAAGTAATGCTTTAAAAGTTGCATTTATTTAAACAGAAGCTGCGAAAATTCAAACAGATCGTGCCGCCAGACTGGCCAGGTATGGCCGCCGGGATATTCGCTGTATTTGTATTTGATCCCCATTTCATCGTATTTGGAGAGCATGATTTTACAGTTTTTGTAGGCTATATCTTCCTCGCCGCCCATGGATATCCAGAACTGCCTGAGATTGGAATTGATCGTGGCCGCATTTGTTTTCGCGTAATCATAATGCGATGCCGAAAGGGTTGCATTGTTGCCAAACCAGCCGGAACTGAACACGCCGAGATAGGCGAACAGATCGTTGTTTTTAACACCTGCATACAATGTCTGAAGCCCGCCCATGGACAGTCCGGCCAATGCCCGGTTTTGCGGACCGGTTTCTGCACGGAAGTTGCTTTCCACAAATGGAATCGCACCGGCTTTCAGCTCATTTTCAAACATTTTCAAAGCGTTCTCGTTAAAACCCGCAACGCCTCCCGCCATTCCGATGTTTCCGTCGAGCATGGCGATCAGCATGGGTTTTGCTTTGCCTGCGGCTATCAGGTTATCGAGAATCAGACCGGTTTTTCCCTGTGTAGCCCAGCCGCGCTGATCTTCGCCTCCGCCGTGCAAAAGGTACAATACCGGATATTTTTCTGTTGCAGCGTCATAGCCCGGCGGTGTGTAGACATACATTTCACGCCATGCATTCATGGCTTTTGAAAAATACTGCCTGATCCTGATTTCGCCGTGCGGCACATCGCGCAATGCATAATAGCCGCCTTTTCGGTAAGGTATTTCAATGCCGCTGGCCATTCGTCCCATTCCGTAGAAGGTCTCGCTTGCCGGGTCTGCAACCGCCACGCCGTCGATCAGCAGTGAGTAATAATGAAAGCCCTTTCCGATAGAATCCGTTGTTACCGTCCAGAAACCGGCAGTATCCTTTGCCATATCGTATTTCTTGCCGAGATCGACCTGCACTTGCTGCGCATTCGGGGCTTTGGTACGAAACACAACGCGGTTGTCGGGCAGAATCTGCGGGTATTGTGCCGACCGGATATTCGTTGAAGCCGGCGTTCCTAAAAGGGTGTACCTGGGCAAGGAAGCCACATCCACCGGTTTGAACAGAAACTGCGAAAACATGTACAGACCATTTTTCCATACCTTGAAATCATGTCCGCCGGGTTCCACATAATACACATGCGGCACCTCATGCTCAAACAGATAATCGTGCGTGCGTTTGCTGAATGTGATCAGCCAGTCGTTGTCGCCGCAGGACAGCCAGAGCAGTTTCAGCTTCTTTTTTGCATCTTCCGGATCGGGTATCAGTTCTTCGGGCTTTCTGGTATTGGGTGCAGAGGAAAACCCTCCTACCCACGCAAACCTGTCCAGGTTTCCCAATCCAAAGTTCAGCGACTGCCCGCCGCCCATGGACAATCCCGCAATGGCGCGGTGTTCGCGGTCGGTAAGCGCCGGATATTTTTTCTCGATAAAAGGGATCAGGTCTGTCAGCAGATCTTTTTCGAACGTTGCAAAAGCTTCCACCTTGTCGGCTGCCATGATATTGCCTGTAGCACGGTCATCTTTCATGGCCCGGCCATTGGGCATCACCACGATCATCGGCTCAATCTTCTTTTCGGCATACAGATTATCCAGAATCAGCTGCGGGTTTCCGCCATTCAGCCATTCCTTTTCATCGCCGCCAATGCCGTGCAACAAATACAGCACCGGATACTTTTTCTTTCTGGAAAAACCGGGCGGCGTGTAAACCAGCGCTTTCCGCGCATTGCCGACCGTTTTCGACTGATAACTTACCGTGTCGATCTTACCGGCGGCAGCGCCTTCCCGCACGGTGTCATAACCTTTCGGCATTTCCATTGGCGTTTTTTGCGCAAAAGCAGTGACAGCAAACAGCAGCATACTTAATGCGGGCAGGAAAAATCTTTGCATGGTTTTAGCGAAAAAAAGGATAAGTTGATTTTCAGACAAAAGTCATTCGGCTACAAAACGGTATACTTTTCCGGCCTGCGTAGGCAGATCATAAAGCAATGTCTCCTGAAGTGCCGGCTGTACTTTGGTTGCTTTGGGTGAAACAACCGGTTCGGCTGCTATTTCCGTTTTGTAAAATGCATTCGGATTTTCGCCGGAGGCTTTTTGCAGCGTTCCGCCGCTGACCGGCTTCAATGCATTGGGCACGCGCAACCGCAGGTTCCCGCCGAGCTTTGACCGTATTGCTACATTCGTCAGCCTGGACCCGTTCCACTGCATATTCACCAGCTCAAAGCCGCCTTGCGCCAGCAGTCCGCCAACGCTTCCGCCCGGCCATACATCGGGCAGTGCGGGCAGCAGATGCAGTGCGCCGTCGGCACTTTGCATGAGCATTTCGGTAATGCCGGATGTGCAGCCGAAATTGCCATCAATCTGAAAAGGCGGATGCGCATCAAAAAGGTTGTTGTAAGTCCCGCCGCCCCGTTTGCTGGGCGGGCTCAGTTGATCCTGAATCAGTTTATAGGCATGGTTTCCGTCCTGCAATCGCGCCCACCAGTTTACTTTCCAGCCCATGCTCCATCCTGTGGACACATCGCCGCGGTGCGTCAGCGTAGTGCGGGCTGCTGCAAACAGTTCGGGTGTGCGGTAAGGCGAAATCTGTACTGCCGGGAACAATCCGTACAAATGGGAAACATGGCGGTGCTGGTCTTCAGGATCGTCCACATCGTCGAGCCACTCCTGCAACTGTCCGTACTGCCCGACATGCATGGGCGGTAGCCGCTTGCGCATTTGCCGGAGCGTGTCCGTAAAAGCAGCATCTTTTTTCAGGATTTCCGCTGCCCGTATCGCCGAACTGAAAACATCAAAGGCAATCTGATTGTCCATGGTCGTACCGGCATCCAGCGACGAGCCTTCGTGCGCGGCGGGTGCATTTTCGGGTGAACTGCCCGGATTGGTCACGAGCCATTGATACTTGGGATGCTCCACGAGATAATCTGCGTAGAACGTGGCCGAACCTTTCAGAACCGGGTATATTCTGGCAAGAAAATCTTTGTCACCGGTATACAGGTAATGCTCCCACAAATGCTGGCTCGTCCAGCCGCCGCCTGCGATCCACATCCCCCAGAACGCACCGTCGATTGCGCCGGTTGCCCGCCAGATGTCGGTATTGTGATGCGCCATCCAGCCTCTTGCGCCGTACATCACTTTCGCTGTTTCCCGGCCGGTTTCGGAAAGCTCGGTGACCATTTTCAGAAAAGGCTCGTGCAGTTCCGAAAGGTTGGTTTTTTCAGCCGGCCAGTAATTCATCTGGGCATTGATGTTGATCGTATATTTGCTGTCCCACGGCGGCTGCATCTTGTTGTTCCATATTCCCTGCAGATTGGCTGGCTGCCCGCCGGGCTGCGAACTGGAAATCAGCAGATAACGGCCATACTGATAGTACAGTGCAACCAGCGCAGGGTCATTCGCCTGACGGAAATTCCTTATGCGTTCATCCACAGGAAGATTTGCTGCGTCGGTTGTGCCAAGGTCCAGCCTGACGCGGCTGAAATAGTTCTGATATGCAGCAACATGCGTTTTCAGCATACCGTCGTAGGATTTGGCAGCGGCCTTTTTCAGGTAACCACTGGCCAGTGCATGCTCATCCCCGCTGACATCCTGATAATTTTTAAAACTGGTCGCAACAGAAATGTAAATAGTCGCCGCATCCGCTTCCTTTACGACAAGCGAGCTGTCATTCGCCGAAACGCTGCCGCCTTCGGTCTGGATGCGTGTCATGGCCTTGAATTTCACCATTCCCTTGACTCCTTCATGATCCGCTGCCGTGGCGGCAAGGGTCAGCTCTCCGGCAGGTGCTGTTTCAATTTTCGGCTGTTTGTGGAGCGTTGAATAGGATGCCGAAAAAGTCAGTTTTCCCGGTTTGCTGGCAGTCAGCCGCACCACAATCACCTGATCCGGAAAAGAGGAAAAGACTTCACGGGTAAATGTCACGCCTTCCACTTCGTAAGTCGTTCTGGCAACTGCCCGTTCAATGTCCAGCTCGCGGTAAAACTTCTGATACGGATCATGTCCGGGAAATGCCAGATGCAGCTCTCCGACCGGCTGGAACATCTGACCATGTGATTTTTTGGTAATAATGGCCTGATTCGCAAGCTTTTCGGCTTCCTTCTGTTTTCCGTCAAAAATCAGTTTCCGGATTTCAGGCAATGCAGCCAGTGCAGCGGGATTATCGTTCCGGTTTGGGCCGCCCGACCATAAAGTAGCTTCATTGAGCTGGATGGTCTCGTCGGATACATTGCCGTACACCATAGCGCCCAGCCGGCCGTTTCCAACCGGCAGTGCATTTTCCCAAGTCTTGCCGGAAGGTGTATTGTACCAGAGTTTCAAAGGCTGCTGCTGCGAAAAGCCGGCTATGGAAAAAATCAACGAAAAGAATAAAAATAAACTGAACCTCATAAATCGAAACATACGCGTTTATATCCTGACACTTTTGCCTGAAGCCACCGATTTGTAAATCGCTTCCACTACCCGGATATCACGCAAACCTTCTTCTCCCGGCGCAATCAGATCGGTATTGTTCATAATCGCCAGGCAATCCTCATCCATTTGCTTTGCCTGCTGGTTTTTGATCGGAAAATTGATGACCGTACCGTCCGACATACTGCCCTTGTTGCCATTATACCCCGACTGCGGTTCCAGTTTCAGCCAGCCTTTCTCGTAACTGACCTGCAAATAATTCATGTTGATTCCAAAGCTTGTCTGGCACGCAGCGCGGGCACCGCTAGGAAAGTCAAGCATAAACATCATGGTTTCCTCTACTTCCTTGTAAATCTCGGGCCTTGTCGTGGAAGCCTGCGCAATCACGCTGATGGGTTCTTCGCCCGTTGCCAGTCTGGCACCCTGCAATGCGTACACGCCCATATCACCCATAACGCCGCCACCAAGCGACTTTTTCTGTTTCCAGTGGTCGGTACGCGCATCGAAGTAACCTGCGGCACTGTTCACCATTTTGACTTTGCCGAATTTCTGCTCTTTGGCCACTTTCATATAAGCCTGGATATTCGGATCGTGCTGGCAGCGGTAACCGATAGCGAGCTTCACTTTATTGGCCTTGCATGCGGCGATCATTGCTTCACAGTCCGCCACCGAAGGTGCCATCGGTTTCTCGCAAAACACATGCTTTCCGGCTTTTGCAGCACGTACTACAAATTCGCGGTGCATGGAAGGCGGCAGCACGACATACACGATATCAATGTCCGGGTTGTCAGCGATCTTGTCGAAATTCTGGTAGTTGTAAATGTTTTTATCAGGAATGTTGTACTTCGTTTTCCAGGCTTCCCCTTTGGACGGCGTGCCTGTTACGATGCCGGCAAGGTGACATTTTTCTGTCATCTGAAGTGCCGGGGCCAGCAGGTCGGTGCTGTAATAGCCCAGGCCAACAAGTGCAATGCCCAGTTTATCTTTTTTCGGATTTGTAGAGGCCAGGAGTGAATGACCGGAAAATAGTGTGGCCGCTCCGGCCAATGATAATGTGGACAAAAAATCGCGTCTTTCGATCTGCATAGGGTAAAGAATTGAAGCTTTTTATAATGTTTTGGCAATAATGCAGGCAAGTACTTTTTACAAAAGCCTGCTGATACGCCAATCTTGCCTGAAAAACGGAATTTATTTTACGGTTCAATGGTCCGGATCGATCCGTCCTTTTCCCTGACAAGTTCCCGCACTTTGATGTTCCGCAGATGTGTTTTGCCGGACAAAGCGGCATCGTGATAGAAAATGTACCATTTGCCCTGGAACTCGACAATGGAATGATGCGTAGTCCAGCCCTCCACCGGTTTCATAATCACCCCTTTATAGGTAAAAGGCCCATATGGCGAGTTGCCCTCGGCATAACACAGCAGATGCGTGTCGCCGGTGGAATAGGAGAAATAGTACTTGCCATTGTACTTGTGCATCCAGGCACCTTCGAAAAAGCGGCGGTCGGTATCGCCTGCAAGGAGGGGCTTGCCGTTTTCATCCAGAATCTGTGCATCGCGCAGCGGCTCGTCAAACGAAAGCATATCCTTGCTCATCCGCACTACTTTGGCGTTCAGCGCAGGCTCGTTTTCATGCCCTTTGCCGAGGTCGGTCGATAAGCTTTTATCATACTTGCCCGTGTGCCAGCGTTGCAGCTGCCCGCCCCAGATTCCGCCCAAATACATATAGGAAGTTCCGTCGGTGTCCGTAAATACGGCCGGGTCAATGCTGTAACTGCCCGGAATCGGTTCGGGCTGCGCCTTGAAAGGTCCTGTCGGGGATTTGCTCGTAGCAACGCCGATCCGGAAAACGTCCGATTTATCTTTCGCCGGAAAATACAGGTAATAAGTGCCGTTTCTGAACGCCGCATCCGGTGCCCATAACTGCCGGCCTGCCCACGGAATGTCTTTCAGATCAAGCGCTACGCCGTGGTCCGTTACTTTTCCGTTCACATGGTCCATTGAATAAACATGGTAATCACGCATGTTGAAATGTCCGCCTTCATCGTCCTGGGCTACATTTGCCTCAATGTCGTGGGATGGATAAATGTAGATTTTCCCGTTGAACACATGCGCCGAAGGATCAGCCGTGAACAAGTCTGTAACCAGCGGCCTGATCGTGGAAGAAGCATTCTGACCGGTGGCTGGATGAACACATGCGCCTGAAAGCATGGCGAGTGCCAGCGCATTTTTAAGCGTTTTATTTGTCGAATTGAAAATATATTTCCGGAACAAACTGCTTCTTATTAGAGAGTGGCAACGACTCATCATTTTTTTGATATTATATTTAATTAATTAATGAGCAAATGTAGGCGACACCGGATGTTCCGGGTGAGCATATTTGTTGAAAATAACACAACATATGTTCAAAAAACAGCGCTTTCATGAAAATGGGGATAAAAATCCGGATCTCAAGATGTCAAAATACCAGCAATATCTGTTTGTCTTTTCTGTAAACTTTTTACTTGGGCTGTGCTCCCTTTGCATGGCCGGTGCCGGCCATCCGCAACTGAACTTTACCGCAATTACATCCATGGACGGGCTTTCGTCCAACACCGTGCACGCTATTCTGAAGGACCACTACGGTTTGCTCTGGTTCGGAACAGACGACGGGCTGAACAAATATGACGGAACCGATTTCACCATTTACCGGCACGACCGGGCAAACGCGGCCAGCCTGGCTTCCAGTGACATTTCATCCCTGCATGAAGACAAAGCCGGCCGTGTCTGGATCGGTACCATTCAGGGTTCATTGCATTTATATAATCGTAAAAAGGACAACTTTGTGCGCATCAATGTCAATGAAAGCGTTTCGGCCATTACAAGCGATCACTCCGGCAAATTATGGGTTGCCACTACAACAGGACTGGTTTTTGTAGATCCGGCCACCTTCCAGGTAACGCGGCTGAACCGCCGTACTGACGTTCCCGCGCAGATCCGGAACGAACTGATTTTAAGTTTATATGAAGACAAGGCCGGGCATATGTGGATCGGTACGGAATCCGGTTTGTTCCGGTATGACTTCAAAACCGGCCATTACCGGAAGATCAGCTATGAGCCGGATCATGCCAGTCAGGTAAAAACCATTGCAGGCGACCAGACCGGCCACATCTGGGTCGGGACTTTTAATGGCTTGTATCAATTGAATACCGACGGCGGACTGCTCCGGAGTTTCAGATACAACATCCATGACAGGCACACGATCAGCAGCAACATGATCTATGCCATTGCCGCCGAAAACCGGGAAACGCTCTGGATCTGTACGGATGGCGGACTGAACCTGATGCATACCGAAACCGGAAAAGTAACCCGCTACGCTCCGGATATGCGCACCCCTTTCACCCTGACAAACAAATCGGTCCGCAGCATTCTCATCGACAGACAAGGCATTTTCTGGCTAGGAACTTACAAGGGCGGCGTGAATAAATTTGATAAAAACCTGACCATTTTCGGACTCAAACGTTCGGACCCGTACGATCCCTATGGCCTGAGTGCACCGTTTGTAACCTCATTTGCCGAGAAGGAAAATGGTGATCTTTTTGTAGGAACGGATGGTGGCGGGTTAAACCTTTTTCACCGCAAAACCAATTTGTTTACCAAAATCCCGATTGAGCCCGGCAACCAGCTTACCACTTCCGGCCTGGCCATCATGTCGCTGGAAATCTCGGCCGGCAAACTCTGGATCGGTACTTTTCAGGACGGACTTTTCGTGCTGGACATTACTTCGGGACAATACCGCCAGTTTACGCAGGATAAAAATCCGGCTTCGCTGGGCAACAATGACGTTTTCAGTTTAACCGCGGACCAAAGCGGAAAATTGTGGGTCGGCACGAACGGCGGCGGCGTGAATGTTTTTGACCCGGAAACACAAAAATTCGAGCGGTATTTTGATGTGAACGTTCCGCTTGAAAACCGCATGATTCCGCTGAACGGCTATATCCGGGACATTCGGCAGGATAAACACGGAAACATGTGGATTGCTTCGCACGGAACAGGTCTGGCCATATTTGATCCGCGAAGCAAAAGATCCATTCACTATGACAGGCAAAACAGCACATTGCCGAGCAACAATGTGCTGACGGTTCACGAGGATCGCAACGGTGAAATCTGGATTGGGACCGGCGGCGGCGGACTGGCAAAATTCAATGCAAAAACGCGCAGCTTTAGGGTTTTCGATCAAAAGGCCGGACTGATCAGCGGCGTGATCAACAAAATTCTCGAAGATGCACAAGGCCGTATCTGGGTAAGTACGGATCAGGGCGTGAGTTACCTCGACGAAAAAGCAAAAAGGTTCATCAATTTCACGCAGAACAATGGTCTGCAGAACAACACATTCATTTTGGGAGCCGGCATCCGAACACAGGACAACCTGCTGTTTTTTGGCGGCATTCAGGGCTTTAACTATCTGGATTCACGTTCACTGAGACAATATCATGCCCGCACACCCATTATTCTGAAAGAGCTCAGGGTCGGCAACAAAACCATTACGCCTGCGGATTCCGCAGTAACGGACGAACATATTTCAGTCGCAAAATCCATCCATCTGGACTACAAACAGAATTTTACCCTCACTTACGCAGCGCTCAATTACTCGGACGCTTCGCAGACGGTTTACCGTTACAGGCTCAATGGATTTGATGCGGAATGGCATGATGCGGGCTCATCCAGAACCGCAGGTTACACCAATCTGAATCCGGGCGCTTACCAATTTGAAGTACAGGCCAAAAATCAGAACGGCAACTGGGACAGCCCGGTCAAGTCGATTGAGATCGTGGTGGAACCTCCATTTTACATGACCGTTTACGCTTACCTGTTTTATGCCCTGGCGTTGCTCGGCACGTTGATGCTGATCAGGCACAGAGGTATTCAAAAGCTAAAAAACAGGTTCCGGCAGGAACAACTTGAAAAAGAAACGGAACGAAAAAGAGAGCTGGACAACATGAAGATCAAGTTTCTGACCAACCTTAGCCACGAGTTCCGGACACCCATTTCCCTTATTCTTGCGCCGCTGGATCAGCTGCTGACGCACACTGCAGCGAACGAAAATACACCGCATCTGCAGGGCATCAAACGCAATGCCCGACGTCTGCTGAATCTGGTCGATCAGCTGCTTGATTTCAAAAACCTGCAGCAACACGAATCGCAGCTCGAAACGGCGCAGGGCGAAATCATTTCTTTTATCAGGGAAACAGCGGAATCATTTCATTATATATCGCAGGCAAAGGATATCGGGTATGTAATAGAAAGCGAAACAGATAGCTTGCAAATGAATTTTGATGCAAACAAAATCGAACGCATTGTCCTGAACCTGCTATCCAATGCATTCAAGCACACACCGAGAGGCGGTAAAGTCATGCTGTCGCTTGCACATTCCGGGGAAGCGGAAAAATCGCAGTGGCTGTATATCAAAGTCTCGGATACCGGTGTGGGCATTCCGGCCGACAAGCAGGAAAAAATCTTTGAACGTTTTTTTCAGAACGACTCATCCACAACCATACTGAACCAGGGAAGCGGGATCGGCCTTTCTATTGTGAAGGAATTTGTGCAGATGCATCACGGATTTATCAGGGTTGAAAGCATGCCGGGCGAAGGCAGCACATTTACGGTAGGGCTGCCTGTTGAAATTTCCGGTAAAATGGTTACTGAAGATCCGGTCGTACTAACCGGACCGGAGGATCAAACCGCACGCAAAATCCAGTCATTTGAGACGTTACCGGAGCCAAAACCGGCTGCGGAGTTATCGCCTGACATCCTCATCATCGAGGACAACGACGAGTTCCGGCATTATCTGAAAAGCAGTATGGAACGTTATTATAAAGTGATCGAAGCTTCAAACGGGCTGGAAGGCTGGCAGAAGGCACTGGCCCTGCATCCGCAGATCATCATCAGTGATGTTTCCATGCCCGAAATGGACGGAATCCAATTAAGCCGGAAGATCAAGTCCGACAAACGCACGGCCCACATTCCAATTATTCTACTCACGGCCTCGACCGGCGAGGAACACGAGTTGCGCGGGCTGAGCTCGGGTGCAAGCGATTATCTTACCAAGCCTTTCAACTTTGATATCCTGAATGCCAAAATCAATAATCTGCTGCTGCTGAACAGCCTTCTGAAAAATACGTATTCCAAACAGATTGCCATTTCGCGTCCGGAGCCGCAAATCGTGTCGGGCAATGAAAAGCTGCTCAAAAACATTCTGGATTACATTGATGAACATCTTGCCAACAGTGCTCAGCTGAGTGTGGAAAAATTGAGTAAACAGCTGGGCATGAGCCGCGGCACGTTATACAGCAGACTTCTTGAAATCACCGGACAAACGCCGATTGAATTTATCAAAACGATCAAGCTGGAAAAGGCAGCGCTGCTACTGGAAAAAAGCGACCTGAACGTTTCCCAGATTTCCTATGCAGCCGGATTTGCCACGCCCAATTACTTTACCAAATCGTTCAAGGCAAAATTCAATATGCTTCCTTCGGAATACATTCAGGCCAGGCGGCAGATTAAACCGGTTAACAGTCAGCCGGCATGACGGAAATCACCCGGCCGAAACTTATTTTCTCCGCAATCACTCGCTTGGAAAGTAACTGTTCCGGGAGTAAAAATGTATGAATTGCTGGAACAAATGTTCAATTTTATCCCTGTAAAGTTATATGTGTAAAGTGTGAGGTTGACATTGAACATAAAAAGTCTAACCTTTGACTAATGCAAGTTTTTGTTCTTTTAGTCCATCTTCATAATCCTATGAGAAACACTTTACAAAGGTATCATTTCATGAGAACGACGTGGTGGCTATGGCTGCTTCTGCTGGTTACGGCGTCTACAAATCAGGCATTTGCAATCGCTGCCGACAAACTGGTAAACGGCCGGGTGACTTCGGAAGACGGCGAGGCGCTCCCGGGCGTAAACGTAACGGTAAAAGGGTCCAATATCGGAACAAGCACGGATGCCAAAGGTGATTTTACCATTAATGTGCCCTCCGAAAGCAGCACACTGGTATTCAGTTTTATCGGGTATTCCAGGCAGGAAATTCTGGTAGGTACGCAATCACGCGTGGAGGTGAAGCTCGCTGCCGAAAATCAGGTGCTGGAAGAAATGGTCGTGATCGGGTATGGTTCCCAGAAGAAATCGTCGCTGACCGGCGCGGTATCCTCGGTATCGCCCAAAGAACTGACCGCCCTTCCGGTGGTGAGTGCGGAGCAGGCGCTGCAGGGACGCGTACCGGGTGTGCGTGTCGTAAACAACGGCAGCCCGGGCCAGACGCCCATTGTACGCATCAGAGGGATCGGCTCGATCAACTATGCGTCAGGTCCGCTTTACGTGATCGACGGAATTCCTTCGGGCGACCTTAACAACCTCGACCCGAAAGACATCGAATCACTTGAAGTGTTGAAAGATGCCAGTTCGGCGGCCATTTACGGTTCAAGAGCTTCCAACGGCGTGATCATTATCACAACCAAAAAAGGATCGCAGGACGGAAAACTGCACGTCAACCTGGACACTTATTTTGGCACGCAATCCGCCTGGAAAAAGCTTGACCTGCTGAACACCGACCAGTACATTCAGTATGCGACGGCTTTACTCGGCAATGCCGGCATTGCCATGCCGGGCAGGCTTTCGGACCTGAACAAGCCCGTTTACGAAGGAGCAACGCAGACTTTTGCACAAACACATACCGACTGGCAGGATGTACTTTTCCGGAATGCACCCATTCAGCAGCACCAGTTTTCGGTGAGTGGCGGAAACAGCATATCGCGCTTTTTTACTTCTGCCGGATATTTTGATCAGGAAGGCATTCTGGTGGGTACCAACTACAAACGTGCCAATTTCCGCGTCAATTCGGACCATCAGGTGACCAAATTCCTGAAACTCGGACAGACGCTTACTTTTTCTTATGACAAAACGCGCGGCGAACAGGGTTTTGGAGGCGGTCGGACGCTGGTGATGCAGGCTATCCGCAACCTTCCTTACTGGCCCGTTACCGACCCGACCAAACTGGGCGGATACAGCTCGCCTACCGCAGCGGACGGAAGTGACCCGGACAATCCGTTGCGGATCACCGAAATGGACGTAACCCGCAACCAGCGCATCAAGCTGCTCGGTTCCCTGTTTGCAGAACTGAACCTGACAAGTTTCCTGAAATACCGTTTCAGTTTCGGGGCGGATGTAGTCAGTGCATTGTCCAACGAACAGTTCCCGATTTACAACGACGGTTACAAGTCGCGTACGCAATATGAAATCCGTAACGGCCGCACCAGTTATTTCTCGCCGGTAATCACCAATCAGCTGACTTTCAACAAAACATTCGGCAAACACATGCTGAATATCACGGCGATCGTAGACAAGCAGACTTTCAGGACGAACACGCTCAACGGCTCGGGTTACAGACCCAACAACGATATAGACCAGATGCAGGGCGTTTCCAATCCAAGTGCCAACAGTTCACTGGACGAAAGTGCGCTCATTTCCTACGTGGGCCGTCTGAACTATGAATACAATGGCAAATACCTGCTCAGCGGTTCGGTACGCCGCGACGGTTCTTCCCGGTTTGCACCCGGCAACAAATGGGGTACTTTTCCTTCCTTGTCGCTCGGCTGGCGCATCAGCGAGGAGGAATTTCTCAAAAGTGTTCCCGCGATTTCGGAACTTAAAATTCGCGCAAGTTACGGACAGACCGGTTTCAACGGCATCGGAAGCTACGCATGGCAGTCGCTGGTGCAGGCCGACAATTCCAATTACGTTTTTGGCGGAAACAAATTGCTGGGATCTTATTTCAGCTCGCTCGGCAACACGGAACTGAAATGGGAAAGCACCGAAATGACCAACCTTGGCATTGACGTGGCATTGTTCAACAACAGTGTGACGTTCACAGCCGAACGCTACAACCGCAATACAGACGGGCTTTTGCTGGAAGTGCCTATTCCCAATTCGCTCGGCTACTCCTCATCGCCGTTGTCCAACATCGGTAAAATGAAGAACTGGGGCTATGAATTCCAGTTGGGATACAATAAAAATGACGGCGATTTTACCTGGAACGCTTCCGTAAATCTTGATATAACCAGAAACAAGGTAACTAGTCTTGCAACCGAGAGCGCCACGATTTTCTCCGGAAAAAATGATGATTTCGGCGGTTTTGACATCACCAAGACCGAGGCCGGACATCCGATACAGTCGTTTTTCGGATGGAAAGTGGATGGTATTTTCCAGAGCCAGGCCGAAATTGACCAGGCCAATGCCATCGACGGTAACGATCAGACCAAATACCAGCCTGCCGCAGCGCCCGGCGATATCCGGTTCAAGGACCTGAACGGCGACGGAATGATAGACGGAAACGACCGTCAGTATCTCGGCAGTTTTATTCCGAAATTCAGTTACGGCGGTAATTTCGGAGCCAGTTACAAAGGGTTTGATGTGACGCTGTATCTGCAGGGTGTTCAGGGAAATAAAATTTACAACGGCACCAAAGTGATCGAACAGGGCATGCTGCGGTTATTCAACGCAGGAACGGACGTACTGAATGCATGGACGCCCACAAATACCAACACCGACGTGCCCCGCGCCGTAAGCGGCGACCCGAACAACAACAGCAAAACCAGCGACCGGTTTATCGAAGACGGTTCCTACATGCGTGTCAAGAATTTCAGCATCGGGTACACAATTCCTTCCAAGGGTCTGGCGGCATTAACGCGCAATACCATTACAAGGGCAAGGGTATATGTGTCGGCCACCAACCTGCTTACTTTGACCAAGTATTCGGGTCTGGACCCGGAAATTGGCGTGAACGGATCGTCTACGGCCACGGGCACCCAGCTGATCAACGGCATTGACTACGGCATGTACCCGCAGCCAAGAACCCTGCAGGCAGGTTTGAGTTTTGGTTTTTAACATCATCTGAAAAACACTGAAATGAAAAAGAATATCATACTGTCGTCTTTGCTTTTTCTGGGCATCGCATTTTCCTGTAACGAGGATGTGCTGGAAAAAAGCAACCCCAACGGCGTAACGGTCGATAATTATTACAAGAACGGCGCCGAACTGACAAGCGGGGTTACAAGTGTGTACTCCATGCTGAAATCGAACAACCTTGTGGCGCGTGAATGGTTTTTCCTTCATGACATGCGCAGCGATGATGTCAGCGCGGGCGGCGGACAGCTTGAAACGCCGCGCAACCAGTTGCTGCTCGGCACGCACGACAGCGGCAACTCGGTTCTGGGAACCGTATGGCTGGCCTATTACCGGCTGATCCACCGGGCCAACTCCGTCGTTGACAACTCTTCCGAAGTGGCGGACATTGCTGCCGCTGACAAGGCGCGCCTGCTTGCGGAAGCACGTTTTCTGCGTGCCTTTGCCTATTATGAACTGGTGAGCATGTGGGGCGGCGTGCCGCTGTACAAAAATTATGTTCTGACACTGGACGGCAACCTTCCGAGATCGACGGAAGCGGAAGTATATGCCTACATCATTGCTGAACTGAAGGAAATTCAGGAACAGCTGCCGGCTGCTTACGACGCGGCAAATCAGGGAAGAGTTACCAAAGGTGCCGCACAAATGCTGCTGGCGCGGGTTTTCCTGCAGCAGGGAAATTATGCGGACGCAAAAACAGAATTGCTGAAAGTGTACAATTCGAATGTATATGCGCTGGTCGACAACTACAACGACAACTTTCTGGAAGAAACCGAATTCAACAAGGAATCGATTTTCGAGGTCAATTTCTATCCTTCCGGCGGCGTATACAACTGGGACGGTGATGGAAACGGCGCCACTGCCGGAACCGAAACCGTGCGCACACAGGAATATTCGGCCATTGGCTGGCGTAACGCAATCCCTTCCAACAGTTTGCTGAACGATTTTGAAAAAACCACCAAAGGCGATGCCAAAACCGATCCGCGCTATGATGATTCCTTTTATTTTACTGGCGAAAAATATAACAAAGGCGCCTCTACCCTTACGGACGGACAGCAAAACGGCAATGCATCGGTTGTGGACGGGGTAACGCAGAAGATAAGCTGGCAGAAATACTCGCTGATGTACAAAATGAACGAATCGTTCCTGACCGGCGGGATCAATCAGCGGATCATGCGGTTTGCTGAAACGATTCTGTCGCTGGCCGAAGTGGAAAATGAACTCGGAAACATTCCTCAGGCGGTCAAATACCTGAATATGATCCGGGCGCGGAAAAGCGTTTCCATGCCGCCTTACCCTACCGCGAAATATCCCGTAACGACCAAAGACCAGGTTTTTGCCGCGATCATGCATGAGCGCCGGGTGGAGCACAGCGGTGAACAGATCCGCAATCGTGACATTTTGAGATGGCGCAAAAACGGCAAACTGAAAGCCGAGCCGCTCGCCTATTTTCAGGCCAACAGACATGAACTCCTGCCGATTCCGCAACAGGAAGTAGACAACAATGCGAAAATTGAAGCCACAGACCAGAACCCGGGTTATTAATCCTGACGACAATAAGGGAAATGCGAAATGGCACCGGGCAGATACCGGTGTCATTTCTTTCATTATATTCCTGTTGCTCATTTCACTGGTTTCCTGCAAAGACAGAACGGACACCTTGTTTCTAAGTCATACTGCAGATGAAACCAAAGTACGTTTTATCAATAAACTTACGCCCAACGATTCCATTAATCCCTTTACTTTCACCAACTTTTACAATGGCGGAGGCGTCGGGATCGGAGATGTGAACGGCGACGGAAAACCGGATATTTTCTTTGGAGGCAATCAGGTGAGCAGCAAACTGTATCTGAGTAAAATTGATACGGTTTCCAGGAAATGGGCATTTGAGGATATTACCGAAAGAGCCGGCGTAACGACAAGCCGTTGGTGCAGCGGGATTTCGATGGTGGATATCAATCAGGACGGTTTGCTGGATATATACATCAGCGTGGCCCGGCACGTGAAAATGCACGGTTCCGAAAATCTGCTTTTTGTCAATCAGGGAAATGGCGCGGACGGCGTGCCTGTATTCAAGGAACTTGCAAAAGCGTACGGGCTGAATGACCCTGCATTTACTACCCAGACTGCATTCCTTGATGCGGACCTGGACGGCGACCTCGACGCCTTCCTGATGAACACCGCTCCTGACCTGCAAAACCCCAATTTTATCCGGAAAACCTATCACGACGGTTCCTATCCGAGTACGGGCAGGTTTTATATCAATGAAGGATTTGGTAAAAACGGCCTTCCCAAATACACGGACATTTCAAAAGAAGCCGGTATCAAATACGAAGGGCTGGGCCTCGGCCTTGCCGTGAGCGACCTGAACAAGGATGGCTACCCGGATATTTATTGTTCCAACGACTTCATCAGCAGCGATATGCTGTACCTGAATGCAGGTGCCGGTGCAAAGCCTTTTTTTAACAATGTGATCAAAGAAGCGGCCGCGCATACCAGCCTGTTCGGGATGGGCGTGGACATTGCCGATATTAATAATGACACTTACCCGGACATTTTCCAGCTTGATATGCTGCCGGAAGATAATCTGCGGCAAAAGAAAATGCTGGCCGGACAGGATTACGACCGCAAGGAAATGAGTATTTCGGAACAATATGGCTATCAGCTGCAATACATGCGGAACATGCTGCAACTCAACCTCGGCACATTTGACAAAACAAATCCCGGCACACCGCTTTTCTCTGAAATCGGATTGCTGGCGGGCATATCCAAAACGGACTGGAGCTGGGCGCCGCTCCTCGCCGATTACGACAACGACGGCCTGAAAGATATTTTTATTACAAACGGATACCGCCGCGATGTGACCGACCGTGATTTTATCCAGTTCAAGGAAGATTTTTCAAGTTTTGGCACCAACAATTTCAAGCAGCAGAATGCACTGGAACTGATCGGGAAAGTGCCGGAAGTAAAAATCCCGAATTATGCTTATAAAAACGCCGGAAACCTTGCTTTTGAAAACACGTCCAAAACCTGGGGACTGGATGAATTATCGTATTCAAACGGAGCTGCCTACGCGGATCTGGACGGTGACGGCGATCTTGATCTGGTCATAAACAATATTGATTCAGAACCTTTTATATACCAGAACCAGAGCCGGGAAAAATCGAATGCCGGTTTTCTTTCCATCACATTGAAAGGCGAAAAAGGAAACCTTTCAGGCCTTGGCAGCAGCGTAACGATATGGCACGGAAAACAGACGCAATTTGCTGAAATGTACATTACACGCGGTTTTTTATCGTCGATGAATGCAGGGTTGCATTTCGGACTGGGAAATGCAGGAGCAATAGACAGTCTGCTCGTAACGTGGCCGGGCGGGAAATCACAAAAACTTTATAAAGTAGCTGCAAATCAGCATCTACAGCTACTTCAGAAAGATGCCGTGGCTGTTCCCCAAAAACCTGAAACTGCACCAGAACCGTTTTTTACGGATGTAACAAAGGATTTGAAAATCGACTATACCCATGAGAAATCAGCTTTCATAGACTTCAAACAAACCGCTGCGTTGCACAAGATGCTTTCCAAAAGCGGATTTGCATTGGCAGCCGGCGATGCAAACGGGGACGGTCTTGACGATTTTTTTGCCGGGGCAAGTTACCTGAAAGGAAAGCCCTGCATTTACTTTCAGCAGCCGTCAGGAACATTTACCAAAAAAATCATTGCACAGGATTCACTTCATGAAAATATATCCGCAACATTTTTTGACGCGGACGGCGACAAGGATCAGGACCTGATTGTCGTAAATGGCGGGAACGAGCGGCCTGAAACCGACAAGGCTTTTTATGCAGTACAGCTGTATCTGAACGACGGCAACGGAAATTTCAAGCTTGCACCAGCCGGAACATTTCCTGCTGTTTCGGTCAGCGGTTCCTGCATGGCTGCCAGTGATTTTGATCTGGACGGAGATGCCGATCTGTTCATTGGCGGCCGCATGGTTCCGGGCAAATATCCGCTTCCGGCGCGTAGTTATCTGCTCCGGAACGACTCCAAACCGGGCAAAATGGCATTTGCCGATGTAACCCGAACCTTTTGCCCCGAGCTGCTCTCTGCCGGAATGGTGTGCGCCGCTTTATGGGCCGACACGGATCGCGATGGGCTGAACGACCTGGTGATCGCCGGCGAATGGATGCCGGTGCGTGTTTTTAAAAATCAGAAGACCCGATTACAGGAAACGGAATCTGTTAAAAATTCACTGGCGCCTTATTCCGGCTGGTGGAACAGTCTGGCGGCGGACGACTTTGACCGCGATGGCGACATGGATTTTATTGCCGGAAATGAAGGTATCAACACATTTTACCATGCATCGCAAAAGGAGCCGATTACGATGCTGGCCAAGGATTTCAACCATGACGGCACTTTTGACCCGCTGATGGGCTACTTTATTCAGGGCGTCTCCTACCCGAGCGTTCCGCGCGATGCGCTGAACCAGCAGGTGATCCAGTTCCGCAGAAAATTCCCGCATTACATCGATTATGCCAAAGTTACATTTGATAACTTACTGGACGATGAAGAGAAAAAAGATGCCTGCAAAGTGCAGGCAACCTTTTTACAAACCGCTTTTATTGAAAACCAAGGCAACGGAAAATTTGCCGTAAAAGCCCTGCCGGTGGAAGCGCAGGTTGCACCCGTATACGGCATTGTGGTGACCGACGTGAATGCAGACCGGAATCCGGATGTGATCCTGACCGGCAATTTCTTCCCGAATGAAGTCAACATGGGCAGGCAGGACGCATCGACCGGACTGTTGCTGCTCGGGAACGGGAAAGGCGGATTTTCACCGCAGCATCCTGCCAAAAGCGGCTTGCTGCTGCAAGGCGACGCTCGTTCCAGCGCCTTGCTGCGCGGCCCTCACAACCGGCTGTTGTTACTGACAGCCATGCATTCCAAAGGCATTACTGCAAACCGGATCAAACAATAAAAAAGCCCCTTTCACGGCCATTCCGCAGGCAGCCAGCCTTCATTCAGCCTATGCCTAAGCGAACCGGCGAAGGGGTGCCCGTTTCCGTTGCGTTAAAGGACTTCGGGTACGTCGCCACCAGAGCAGAAAGCCGGTGACGGCCAGCAATCCGGGAGCAAGTCCGATGATTACATAAAGTATCTTTACGATGATGCCTCCGTAATTACCCACATGCAAGGGATGAAAAGTGGCTTCTATCCGTTCGCCCAAAGGTTTCTCCGCCAGCCTGACAACTTCCTGTACTTCACCCGTCTGCTGATTGATCCTTACCGAATTTCCGGCACCCCAAAGTTTCCATTGTCCTGCCGCATAGCCCCGTACTTCAAATTTACGTTCTGGCTGTGTGGGCAAATAAACATACACCGGTTGCAGTTCCGGCATTGCTTGCAGCGCCTGCTGAAACATCCGATCGGCCGGTACCTGCATTTGCGTATTGGATCTGGTGGAAACCAGCTCATTCTGCCAGGTTTTGGATTTAAAGGCAAAAAGATTCATCCAGAAGCCCGTAAAAAAAATGACCGCATTGAAAAGCAATGACCACACGCCAATGATGCGGTGCAGGTCGGAACTGATGGTGCGCCAGTTTTTCCGGTTGATCTTTACCCGAAAGCACAGTACGTGCCATAGCATTTTCTGATACACGATAGCACCTGTAAGCAGGGACAGCAGCATGGTAATACCAAAAATCGCCGTCAGTGCTGCTCCCGGAATGCCCAGCTGAAAACTGAAATGAAACTGAAACAGCCATTCCAGCAGACTGGGAATAAAATCACTGGCCGGGCCTTCGCGCAGCACAGCACCGGTATAGGGATTGAATGTGATCAATGCCAGATCATACGTCAGCAGTCGGGTATCATTGAAATAGATCCTGAAATTGTAGGCATCTTCCGGGCCGGCATCTGGATTAAGCCATGCTATGCCGTCCAGATCCGGGTATTTTTCTGTGATATGATTGTAACAGCGCGACAGAGCCTGTTCGGGCTTGCTGGCTGAGGCCGGTGAAACGTGCAGCAGGTCCCGATTGAAAAACCGGTCAAGTTCGGGTCGGAACACAAGCACGGAACCGCTCAGTCCCAGTAAAATCAGGAATGTTCCCGTAACCAGCCCAAGCCAGCTGTGAAGCCTGAACAAGCTTCGTTTAAATGTTGATTTTCTCATGCAAATGCCTGATGATCTTAGGTTTACTGCCAACTTGATTAAAGCATTGGTTTAAAACATTTGAGGACAACATCGGCCTCGGAACGCGGATTACCAAAGCTGATAACTGACACCGATCCTGACATTAAACGGATCGCCCAATCCGGCCGTCGTCACACCCGAACGGCTTCCGGTAAAGTAATGCCTGTCCGTCAGATTATACGCATTCAGCTGAAATTGATATCGGTTGCGCTGATAGGAAAGCGCCGCATCCAGAACCGTATAGGAAGGAAAAATGAAATTCTGATTGCTTAAAAGGCCGACCTGATTACTTACATAGCGCACGCCTGCCGCAAAAGCAAGCCCTTTCAGCACCGGGAACGGAAGTAGATATTTACCCCAGAAGTTGAGCTGATGCTTGGGCGCATTGGCAAATCGGTCGCCTTTCTTTCCGTAAGTGCTCGTGCTGACGAGTACATGCTCGTTGAAGGCGTAACCGGCTATGAGGCTGATTCTGTCAAGATTACCTGTTACGGAGAATTCACCGCCCCGGCTGCGGGTACCATCAATGGCAGCCTGACGGTGCGAGTTTTGCTCAGTGGGTGCTGCTGTGAGAATGTTGGTATAATTGATCTGGTACAACGACAAGGTAGCCGAAAGGCGGTTGCTCAGCAGATCTGCTTTGGAACCTACTTCATACTGCGATGCCTGCCGGGTCGGGAACGGGCCTCCGGCCAGAACGTTATTGGAAGTCTGCGGATTGAAGGATTTCAGATAAGTACCGTAAACGGATACATTTTTTACGGGTAAATAAACCAGTCCGATCCTGGGAATCCAGCCAGATGCCTGCAGTTCATCGCCCTGTTTGTTGTCGCGCTCCGACAATGGGGTTTCCTTGCCATTGTAACGGTCATACCGGAGCGAAAGCAGAACTTTAAAATAGTCGCCGACACTGAGCTGATCCTGAATGTAGCCGCCGAACAGGTTGGTGATGCGTTTGTTATCATCCGATTCATCGGCAGGAACGGATGCATCCGGGATACTGCCGGAATAGTCGGGATTAAAGATTGAAATGCGCGTGGATGCCTTGTACTGATAATCATTTTTGGTCCAGCCGTAACGGTTGTAGTCCATACCGGCAACAAGCTGATGCCTCAGAAATCCTGTTTTTGCGGTATAAGCAGCATAAGCAGTTGTCTGCAAACTGAACCGGTCCGTTTCCCAGTCCTGAAATCCTCTGCTGATGGAATCATTTCGGATTCTTCCAACGGGAATGTGATCCGTAAAATCCAGTACATTCCGCACCATCCGCTCCACAACCGTGAGTTTCAGGTTTTGATTAACCTGATGATAAAAACTCAGCGTGCCCGATGCATTGCGGGTTTTTCCATAATCGGTCGGGCTTTGTATCGTCAGATGATTAGGATAATGGTTGAAATCGAAGCTGCCATCGGGTCCGGAATAAATGTAGCTTCCGTTGTCGTATTGCTGAACCGCTTTCTGGTATGCATAATTAAGTTCGAGGTTCAGGGAAGTGCGGCCGTTCAGAAGGTAAGTCAAGGAAGGAGCAATAAACAGATTTTGTTTTTCCTGATCGTTGCGAAAGCTGTTGGAACGGTCATAACCGATAATGGCTCTGTACAGCAGTTTTTTGTTGTTTGAAACAGGTCCTGTAAAATCTGCCGAAGCCCGCATGAATCCCCAGCTGCCCAATGACAGGTCTGCGCCTGCGCCTTTTTCGGACAAAGGTTTTTTGGTAATAAAATTGACCACACCGCCGGGAGAACCTTCACTGAAAAGTGCGCCGGACGGGCCGCGGAGCAATTCAACGGATTCGATGTTATAAAGCAAAGGCTGCTGGCTCCACAAAAACAGGTTTCCCCGTATACCGTTATACAGTAAAAAACTGGCATCGTTGGGCGAGTAAGCAGTGAAGCCCCGCATTTGAAAAGAGCCGTTCCCATTATTGGCCTTCATGCCCGTAAACGTCCCGGCAATCTCGTTCAGTGTAAAAGCCTGACGGTCCCGCAACAATTGTGAGGACACAATCTGTACCGACTGCGGCGTGGAAAGCAAAGGGACATCCAACCGGGTTGACGTATTTGACCTCGATACCAAGTAATTGTTTCTGGCTGTGCTGACCACCACTTCCCTCAGTTCCTGCATGCTTTCCGAAAGATGAAGATCAAGAAACGGATTTTTTCCATCTGTAACTGGAAGACTTTGCGTATGCGCCGTATAGCCAACATTGGATACGGTTAAAATATAAGATCCGGGCGGAATGTTGGAAAGGCTAAAGCGGCCGTTGGCGTCGGTGGTTGTACCCAGCGCGGTGTTTTGAAACGTAACGGAAGCACCGGCAACCGGGTCCTGACGGGTGTTCATGATCCGGCCGTTCAGCGTTCCAAGGCCGGATTGCGCTAAGGAACTGATGCAGTTACCGGTAAACAGTAACCACAGGAATAAATAGTTGAATTTCATTCGACAATACATTTATGGATCCATGCAGCAAAATGGCTGTATGGACATGATTCAAGTAAGCTGGACTGGATAGAATAATCGCTGCGCTGCCCGCCAGATCCATAAGCCGGCAGCACCAGAAAATGAGAAAACCGTACAGGAAATCCAAAGCGGCATGAAGGAAAAGCCGAAGCTAATCCCTGAGCAAAAAGCCCGAATAACCGGAATGTACGATCAGGCGCAGGGCGGATGAACCGGAATGGAAAGCGGAGCGTGGTAAGTAGCCAGCTGATAAAAGAAAGCGGGCCGCAGGGATGGAGAAAAATGTGTCGGCAAAAACTCGAAACGGGCCAACGGCGAAGCAAAAAGATGCAGCGCCGGCAAATTCTGAACCAGATCACTCGTCTGCTGATCCTGCTTTTCCTGCTGTGCTTTCAGCTTTTTGGCCAGATAACAATGCCCGTCACAATGCAACTGCGGTTTGTCGCGGTTTTCACAAAGCACACGCGTAATGTAATCCTTGTTGATCTGGTAATACGCAATGGTTCCCCACTGACTGAAAGTCGGCAGGATGGTTACAATCAGCCATATGTAAAGCAGAGTAGTACGCATCGGATTACCGGGCAAATATAGCGACGGATTGTTTTTGTCCAAGGCATGGATGCCGAAGTTTCAGGTTTTTGTAAAACCATCCAGCAAATCTTATTTCGTGCCGGTATTGTAATACAGCGGGTTGCAGTTTCATGCCGGTGGCAAATCTTCGTCAGAAAATAAAATGGAATGCAGCTTCTCAAGGAAATGTTACAACATCTCAAGCTTTGCTGACGCGCACTGGCAACGGACTGAATTAGTTTTGAAAAATCAAATCTGAACTGCAAACTCTTTCCAATATGGATTATCACAAGTTACTGAATCAGCTTTATCAGGATTTTAATGACCGTAAAATCGATGCGGTTCTGGCACATGTTCATACGGATGTTACCTGGCCGAACGGATGGGAAGGCGGCTTTGTTCACGGAAAGGACGAAGTGCGTGCGTACTGGCTGCGTCAATGGCAGGAAATCAACCCCGAATTAGTGCCGGTTTCTATTCATCCGTGGCCGGACGGAGCCATTGCTGTGGACGTTCATCAGATTATCAAAGACCTGAACGGCCAGGTACTGAGCGACAGTTATGTAATCCATGTATACCGTTTTGAGGAAGGAAAAGTAAGGTCGATGAGTATTGAACAGAAATAGAATCAGCTTAATTTTCAGAGGTTTACACATCCGGCAAGATGTCGATCCCGCTTTTTTTCATCAGGGCGCTTGCATTGAAATCCGTGCAGAAACCTTCCGTCAGCTTGTAGCTGAAAAGGATCTTTTCGTCTTTTAGCGTGCTGTTAAAACTGTAATTGCGGATGGGCAGACGCTGACTTGCCACTTTGGCCAGGTTCAGATCGTGGGTTGAAATAATGCCGGATGCATTCAGCACACTTAGTTGCCGGATGAGGGAAACGCCGCCTTTATACCGGTCCTCGGAGTTGGTCGCTTTGAACATTTCATCCAGCAGGAAGAAAACAGGCTTGCCGCCGGCGATCCGTTGCAAAAGTTGCTCGATGCGTTTCAGCTCGGCATAAAAGGATGAAATGCCTTCCTGAAGATTGTCCTGAGTACGCATACTGGTAAAAAGCGACACGGGTGCAATCCGCGCCGATGCGGCACAGCATGGCGCGTCCGTCATGGCAAGCACCAGATTGCAGCCGACCGTTCGCAGAAAAGTGCTTTTGCCGGCCATGTTGGAACCGGTCACCATGACGACCGATCCTTTCTGCATCAGTTCAAAATCGTTAGAGATACGCTGCTGCGCGATCCTAAGTTTTTTGTCCGGTACAGCAATCTGTTATCGATATTGCTGAATCCAGCTTTTGAACTCCGGCATGGTTTACAATTCATGTTGTCCAACGAAATAAAGCAAATCCAATATAACATTGTATTTTCTATAAACGAGTAGGGAACCAGAACAACCCGGAAAGTAAAGAAAGTTAATGCGTCAAATCTGTCATATGCAATGGAAAATGCTTACTTTGGCCCCGGCTGTACCAACTTTGCACATTGACAAAGCCAATGCATTGCTCTATTTTTGTGACCGATAAGTGTATTTTTTTAACATAACCTTTGATCAAATGGATATTAAGCGAATTTTTGAAAACAATCAGGAGTGGGTTCAGAAGAAGCTAGACATAGATTCCAACTATTTCAGTGACCTTTCCAAAGGACAAACGCCGGATATTCTTTACATAGGCTGCTCCGACAGCCGTGTAACCGCTGAAGAACTGATGGGCATAGCGCCCGGCGAAGCGTTTGTGCTCAGAAACATTGCGAACATGGTGCCCAACACGGATCTCAGTGTCATGTCGGTGATCAATTACGCCGTGGAACAGCTTAAAGTAAAGCATATCGTGGTTTGCGGTCATTACTACTGCGGCGGCGTTCAGGCGGCCATGAAATCGGCGGATCTGGGAATCCTTAACCCGTGGCTGCGGAATATCCGTGACGTGTACCGGACGCACAAGGACGAACTTAATGCCATTGACAATGAAGAACAGCGTTACAAAAGACTGGTTGAACTGAATGTGGAAGAACAATGCATCAATGTCATCAAGACGGCAGAAGTACAGAAAGCGCAGCGCGACCGCAATCTTACGGTCCACGGCTGGGTTTTTGACGTACATTCCGGCAAACTGATCGATCTGAACATCGACTTTATAAAACTGCTGGAAAACATTATGGAAATTTACCGCCTGGATCTGACCGAGCCAGAAGAGCAGGAACTGAAAGTATAATTTCATCATCAGAAATAGTCAGATTAACGATTCTGACTATTTCTGTTTTTAACCAAACAAGCAAAGTAAAACCGCTTTTTACATAACAATGAAAATGCGGCTCCGCCTGTCATTTCAGACAACCTGAACAGCTACTTCGTAGTAATCGATTGTTGGCTGGCCGGCAAAATAAGGCTTCATGTGTGTCATTACGCTTTTTAAAAAACCATTCGTTTCAGCACCGGTTCGGGCTTCTTCCGTTTCCCAGAGCGTTACCATCAGGCATTGGTTAGTTGCCTGATTTACAAGAAAACGGCTGTTTTTGAAACCGGAAAGGTTTTTCAAAGCCGGCCCTACAGAATCCCGGAAATAATCAGTAGCATCTGCAATATGATCCTTGTTTAAAAGAACCTGAACAACTCTTGCATACATAAAGTGAAGATTTTTAAGTTGAACATGATTACAATTGACTAGTAAGTATTTGCTGCCTGCACATGTTGAACTGAACCCGGGCCGACGACAGCTTACAAAGACTGCAACGTAGCCACAACAGCCGCAACAAGGCTTTTATTGACCTTTTCCGAATCGCCGGACATGCTGATAACCCGGTACTCGCCCGCATCGTCCTTTTCCAGGATCAGCGTCCTGCCCTCGATCTCTACATGTAACTGATAAGTATATCCCTGCGGGACAATGGTCAGCGGCAATTCATGGGTTGTGCCCATATATTCCACCGGAAGCATGATCGTTTCATTCATATACGAAGATAATCAGAATGTCTGCGCGATGAAAGCGGATATTGTAATTTGATTGCGTGGCGGTTACTCTTTTATGAAAGGGCTTTCCTCCTTTTTGGCCGGGTCGGAATATTAATTGGTTTCTGGCAAGTAGGAATAAGATAATTTCGTTTTATATATAAAATAACTGTATATAAAACATTGCTTAACTAATTATTTTCTGTCATGCTTGTACATTATACAATACTTTCACTGCGCCGCATCTGGCGGCAGCGCCAGGTCAATCTGATCCGAGTATCAAGCCTGGCGCTGGGGCTGGCGAGCGGTCTGGTCATTTTCCTGTTTGTTAATTACATGTTCAGTTTCGACCGCCATCACCCGCATATGGAACGTTCCTACTGGGTAGTGACGGATATTATCCGGGAAAACACGATGCAGACGGACGCTGCTCCCCGCCCACTGGCCGAAGTGCTTCGCCGTGACTATCCATTTGTTGAAAGTGCAACCAGGCTGGAAACTGTTTTCGGACGTACCATCGGCGTTCCGGACGGGAAGAACGGCTGGGCCAAAAAGTTTAATGAAGCCCGGAATGTCTGTTTTGCAGAACCCCAGTATTTCAATCATTTTCTGGTCAAATGGATCTCAGGCAACCCGAAAACGGCGCTCAGCTCGCCGAACACGATCGTACTCAGCGAACGTTATGCCCGCAAGTACTTTGACCGTGCCGATCCCGTTGGCCGCACCTTGCGGCTCGACAACCGCGTGGACCTTACCGTAACCGGGATTATTGAAAATCCGCCTGCCAACACACAGCTTCGTTACGACGCATTGATATCTTATACAACCATCCCGGATCTGGAACAAAGCGGTGCCATGCAAGACTGGGAAGGCCTTCAGAGCATGTGTTTTGTGTTGCTGCGCGAAGGCAGCAATCCCGGACAACTGGCCGGCACTCTGGATGAAATCCGTAAAAAAAACCTTTCTGCCGAAAAAGCAGCCCGGTTTGCATACCATATGCTGCCTCTTCCGGAACTGAACCATGAACGCAGCGGTATGGCGCCGCGTCCCGTATTGTACGCACTGATTGCAGTCGGACTGCTGCTCGTTCTGGCTGCGTGTATCAATTACATCAATCTTGCAACAGCTCAGGCTTTACAGCGCGCCAGAGAAGTCGGCGTGCGCAAGGTAGTCGGGAGCAATCAGTTTCAGCTGATCAGACAGTTTCTTTTCGAAACCGCCATACTGACCTTTTTTGCCTGTGCAATGAGTCTGGTATTGACACAAATGGCCATGCCGCTTGTCAACCGGACATTGGCGGAGCAAGTCGATATGCTGCACCCGGCGATTTCTGTTCTGGATTTGCTGCACCCGGAAAGCCTGAAATGGTTTCTCATTCTGATTGCCGGAATCGTCATCCTTGCCGGCTTGTATCCCGCCTGGGTGCTTTCCCGGTTTAATCCGGCAAAAGCCCTTGCCGGCCAGCTTACTACGCAGACCGTTGGCGGTTTCAACATTCGCAGAACCCTGATTACCGGACAGTTTGTTCTTTCACAACTGTTTTTGATCATTGTCCTGGTCATAACGGCACAACTCCGGCACATGCAGAAAGTGGACTGGGGTTTCAGTCACGAACGGAAGCTTACCGTATGGCTTTCGCCACCCAATCCCGTTCCTTATGACCAGTTGCGGCAGAGCTGGTTACAGTTGCCGGGGGTAGAAAGCGTGACATACGGCAGCGATCCGCCCGCTTCTCCCTACAACCGTCCTGCTCCATTCAGCTATCATATTGCCTCTAAACCAGAGCCTTTTGAAACACGGCTCCGGGCTGCTGACGAGCATTATATTGCTGCATTCGGGTTGTCTGTAATTGAAGGGCGCAATTTCCGGCCTGCAGATACCACCGCGCAGGAGGTGCTGGTCAATGAAACACTTGTGCGCCAACTCGGTGTTTCACCTGCCAGCAGCATCGTTGGCAAACGGATGCGCATCATGGATAAAGACCGCATGATTGTGGGTGTTGTAAAGGATTTTCGAAGCGGAGATCTGCATCAGTCCGTCTTGCCTGTTACCCTTGTGAATGACTTGGGCCATACCACGATGGCCGTGCTTACATTATCACCAAATTTTCCGAAGACAACGTTGAAAGCCATAGAGCAGGTGTGGGATGAAACACTGCCAGACCGCGTTTATAAAGCGGATCATCTCGACGATTTGCTGGGATCGTTTCTTGATATGGAGCGATTGCTGGCCGGATTTGTACAGGCATTTGCCTTGATTGCCATGGCGATGAGCTGCATCGGGCTTTACGGACTGGTCACCTTTATGGCAGAAGGCCGGGCCAAGGAAATCGGGGTACGTCGGGTACTGGGCGCTCGTACGCAGCAGTTGCTATGGATTTTCGGAAGGGAATTCGGCCGCCTGATCCTGATCGGGTTTCTGGTGGCTGCACCGCTGGGCTGGTGGCTCACCGGAAGCTGGCTGCAGCAGTACGTTCACCGCATTACGTCAAGTGCCTGGTTAATCGCTGCAACACTTGGCCTGACCGTCCTGATTACACTACTGACTGTATTGGGACACGCTTTGAAAGCAGCCGTTGAAAGCCCGGTCAAGTACCTGCGGGCGCAATAATATGAAGGGAGGAAGGAGAAGGGAAGGAAGGAAAAGGAAGGAAGGAAAAGGAAGGAAGGAAAAGGAAGAAAGGTTGGAAGGAGGAAGGACAAAGTTTTCCTCCCTCTAACCTTTCCTTCCTCTCTCCTTTCCTCCCTCCTCCTTCTCACCCTCCTCCTTCTCACCTGCTATCCTTCACGATCCGCTCCGTTTTTGTGAAATTGACATAGCTGTACTTGCCCAGAACGGATAGTTCGAGACTTAGTCTGTATGTTCCCCACGGATATTGTACATGCGTTTGCACGACTTCTTTTTTGGCATTGCCCGTCTTTGACGGTTTGTTTTCAAAATATTCTGCCAGTACGCGGCCGTCCATTTGCGGCGGAACGGGCAGGCCATAAAGCGCCAGAACGGTAGGCACAATGTCCACGTTTGAAGTGGGCAGTTCACTTGTCCATGCATCTTTGAAATCTGGGCCGTCTGCAAGCAGGGCAATATTGATTTCATAAGGACTTGATCCGCCATGGCCGGCAACGCCTCCTGAAAAGTCCGTTCCTGCATAGCTTTTGTCATTTTTGTCATCATTCCAGTTCGGCGCCACAAGGATATCACCGCTCCGGGCGGGATGATTGTAGTGAATGGCATCAAACGACAAGGTGCCTGGTGCCCAGCCCTTCATGCTTCCTTTCTTTTCAGGCTTTGTAAAAACAGCGCCGATCCAGTCGGTGTGATGCAGCGTGGCAACGATTTTTTTAATCCGTTCTTTGTCATGGTTTTTTACATAAACAGCCCCTTCCGAAATCACCACGTCGTCCGATTCCTTATCTTTTTTCAGGCCACTGCTGATCAGCAAATCGCTGAGATTCTGCTTGCCGGTATGCGTTACAAAGCCGTGATCCGTAGAAATAAGGATGTTGTATTTTTCCCTTAATCCGCGGCTTTCAAGCGAATCCAGAATTCTGCCAAACTGCGCATCGACATAGCTGATGGCAGCAACGGCCTGTTCCGAACCAATGCCGTAACGGTGCGCAGCGCCATCCGGATCTGAAAACCAGACGGCGCTCACCAGCGGTCCATCCTTTTTCAAACCATAATGCAGCAAGGCATCCGCAACCCATTTGTGCTTGATATAAACGTCACCGGTACCTTTCGGCATTGGTCCGATTTCGGATAAAACCTGTTCTCTGAATGTTTCCGGCAGGATCAGTTCATGATTGACAATCGCGCCTTTCCCGACTTTGTGATTTTGTAAAAATGCCTGGCCCGTCGTTCCCGAACTGAAAACCATCATTTTCTCACCTGCCGCTTCAAGCACCTCGCCAAGCGACACGGCCGTCAGCAAATTCCCGGATTCGGATTCCCGGACTTTCACCAGCTCTTCATAAGTGGTTCCGATTGCCTTGTTCGCGCTTACTTTCGGGAAATAGATGGAATTGCCCAGCAACCCGTGTGTTCCCGGGTAAGAGCCCGTCGCATAGGATGCCGAATTTACGCGCGTGACGGTCGGGAACACGCTGTGATGATTTTTCCCCTGAGATGCCTTCTGCCTGAATGCATACAGATTGGGCATCAGTTCCTGCGTGATGTAATCCGGACGAAGCCCGTCAAAAAAGACAATAAGCGTCTTGTTTTTGGCTGTAACGGTCTTCGCCTGAGCCGATTTCTGTTCCGGCTGCCTTACGCCGGCATAACCTGGAACAACCCGTTTGATACCGACCTTTTCAGCTTCCGGCATAAAATCCGCCACGTTATTTACGAGTACAAAATCAACGCCTTCCGCATAGAGTGAACCGAGTTCATCCGGGGACTTGGCATAAAAATAATTGATTTTGACGTTGTTGTCCTTCAAAGATTTCATCGGTCCTTTTCTGTCCTCGCCCGGTTCGTGCCGCAGCAGTTGGATAAAATCCGCTTTCATGTCAACCGTTGCCTGAACGTATCGGGGTGTATCTTTCCGGTAGCTGTTATCACCGTTGCAGATCAGGATGCCGGGGACTATTTTACGTGCTGCCCCGGCTGCCTTTTCCGAGCAGGTCAGAAATGCCTGATGCATCCTGCCGGATTTCGCAAGCGCGGCAGCTGCCCTGGAACCTACTGCCTCGTCGCCTTTCAGGTGGCAGTTGAGCCATACATTTGCCGGCATCATGGCGAGTGTTTCTTCAAAGGTCGGCACTTGCGTTCCTTTAAACTTCTCCCCTTTTTTGATGCCTGCATCCAGTGCCCGGATTTGTGCAAATGTGAGATCCGAAACGTTTCCGGTCCCATTGGTCGTCCGGTTTACGGCATCGTCATGCATGATCACCATCATACTGTCTTTGGTAAGCTGGATGTCGAACTCGATCATCTGCACGCCAAGCCGTACAGCTTCCCGGAAAGCGGGCAATGTGTTTTCCGGATGCGTGTCCATGCAGCCCCGGTGTGCGCACAGGCCGCGTTCCGGCATTTTGATATTGGTCTTCTTTTGAGCCAGTGCAACATTTGCAGTTTGTAAAGCCCAAAGCACAAGGATTGTACAAACCGCTATTTTATTTTTAAATATCATCTTGTAACCAAATCTGAAATGAACTGAAAAAATTATTTATCCCACCAAACCTTGATATTGCTGTCGTCACCGCCCATGGAAGCTACGGCTCCTGCCAGTGCTTCGGGATTAAGAGACTGCAAGTATGTAGGATACGGAACGCGGGAAGGAAATGTGTTTTCGGAAGGGATTCCGGCTCCCCGCGGCAGTACCGGGTAACCCGTCCTGCGCTTTTCAAACCACGATTGGTAATCTACAAAAAAGTAGGCGTAATACTTCTGCAGCATGATCTGTTCCAGCTGTTTATCCGCTGTTGCCGAGGCATTGTATGAAATTTCGGGCTGCTCCAGAAATCCTGCGGGCATGGTTACACCCCATTGTGCCATCGAAGCCGCAATGCCTGATTCGTAATGCTTTTCAGCCGTCGAGCCGGTGTTGTATCCTTTTACGGCCAGTTCGGCTTTAATGAACTCCACTTCTGCCCACGTCATCATGACGCCCAGCTGCGGCAGCGTTTTCAATGCATCCGAATAGCTGGAATTGCTGCCTACTGCATATTCCGTTGTAGTCGGGTAACCGCTTTCAATTCCCTGAAACACTTCTGAATTACCTGATTTCACCTGCGTCGCCCATGCCGCACGGCGCGGATCATTCAGTGCATTCATGCGGTCCATGAAAAATTTGGTATAATAATTTCCGTCACGCCAGTCTACTTGCCTTGCATTGTAAAACGGGTTGAAAAACGGAAAGGTACCCGGATACCTGAAAATGGCCTCGTCTGCATTGGATGTAAAAACGGGGTTTGCAGCCGGATCGGCAAGAATGGCGTTAATTTGCTCCTTTACATTTACTTCCCCTTCCCTTTTCGATATTCTCAGCAGCAAACGCAGCCGCAGCGAGTTGCAGAACTTCTTCCATTTCAGAATGCCCGGATTTTTACCGCCCGACAAGGCATTGGCGCTGTAAAGCATATCGCCTCCGTAGGTCAGTGCTTTGCTGTCATCCAGCAATCCGTTTGCCGTTTCCAGGTTTTTCAGAAGCTGGATGTAAATATCCTTCTGTTTGTCAAAAGTCGGCTTGAAATTTCCTTCAATGGCTTTCGTGGCCTGTGAATAAGGTACGTCGCCGTAAAGATCCGTCAAGATGGAATAAGCCCACGTTTTGTAAATCAGTGAAATGGCTTTGTAGTTGTTTTCATTGAGCCGGTCGGCGATCAGGTAAATATCTTCAATGTCGTTCAAATACGAATAGAAATTGTTCCATACACCGCTGCCGGGATTTACAATATAGCGGTGCAGACCGCCGCCGCCTGCACTTGCCCGCGGCGCATCCACCTGCATGAGTTCATGTGTAAAATTGCGGCTCGCATTGACCGTACTGTTCACGATCTGATATTGCAGCTGCCCGAGCATAACGCCCGGCGTGATTTCTTTCGGACGGTTGGGATCGGTGTTCAGTTCTTCAAAACCGTTGGTGCAGGACGTCAGAACGGCGAGCAGGAATAAAATCGGAATATAGGCTTTCTTTAACATGTTCTTTTTGATTTAAAATTTCAGGGTTAAGTTCATGCCCATGGTTCGGGTCGAAGGGAATTGCGCAAGCTCAACGCCGGGTGTAAGCGTACCGTTATTGAGGTTTCCGCCTTCGGGGTCAAAACCGGGGAATTTTGTAAAGTTGAAAAGGTCTCTTCCGAACAGCGCCAGGCTCGTCTGGCGTACGCCGATTTTAGTAAGCAGCGCCTGCGGCAAATTGAATTCCACCCTTAACTCACGGATTTTCAGGAAAGAAGCATCGAAAATATTGGTTTCGGCATTCGCGATCTGATAGTAATTGTCGTAATAAGAGCTTGCAGGCACTTTTACCGTATTCGGTGTAAAGCTTCCGTCCGGCTGTTTCACGACGCCCTGCCCGATGATGCCATCTTCCCGGCCCGGCAAAGTGACTTTTGTTTTGCCCAATGTATTGTTCTTGTGGTTGGTCTGGGAAAACATGCTGCCGCCTTTCTGCCCGTCGAGCAACAGACTGACACGCACGTTCCGGATCGTGAATTCATTGGATATACTTGCTTTCCAGTCGGCAAATGCATTGCCCCATTTTTTGGCAACCGGGTCCAGTGCAGCAGGAAGCCCCACCGAAGAATAAATGATCTGGCCGTCCGGCGAGCGTTGGAAACCGCGGCCGTACATATCGCCCATCAGCCCGCCTACGCGTGCCTCAATGCTTACGTTGGTGTTGTGCGCATAAATCACCTGATTCGTAATGCCGGACGCAAGTTCTCTTACATAACTCCGGTTTCTGGACCAGAGCAAAGTCGTGTTCCAGCTGAAATTTTTGGTTGTGACCGGCTTGCCCGTCAGCTTGATTTCCACACCGCGGCTGTTGATCAATCCCGCATTGATGAGTGCATTGGAATAACCTGAAACCGGGTCCAGCGGAATAGCCAGAATCTGGTTGCGGCTGTTGTTGTTATAGTAAGTAAGGTCCAGGCCCACAAGGTTTTTGAGCAAACGTACATCCAGCCCGAATTCGTAGCTTGCCGTGATCTCGGGTTTCAGGCCGGCATTGAAAAGCGTGGAGGAATTGGTAAAGCTGTTTCCGTAGATACGGTCATAGTAACGGGCCGTCTGATAAGGCCGCGTATCGTTTCCGACCTGCGCCCAGGAAGCACGCAGCTTGGCAAAGGAAACAGCCTGCGGAAGTGTAAACAGTTCGTTCAGCAGGAAACTCGAACTGACCGATGGATAAAAGAAGGAATTGTTTCCGTAAGGCAGCGTGCTCGACCAGTCGTTCCTGCCGGTTACGTCCACAAATATTTTTTCATCGTAGGAAAACTGCGCGGCCGCGTACATGCTGTTGATCGCCTTTTTGGTTTTCAAAGGATCAGCCACGGCCTGATCCAGACTGTTGGAAATCTGGTAAATGCCCGGCTGCGCAAGCTGGTCTGCGTACATGCCTGCAAAATCGTAAGACTGGCGCATGGCGTTGGCTCCGGCAGAAGCAGTGACGTCAATAATGCCCAATTTATCTTTATAGGTTAATAAAAAGTCGGTATTGGACTCATAAGTAAATACATTCTGTTCCCGGTACATGCCGCGCGGATAGCGTGTCATGCTGAACGGACGCTGTTGCGAGCGGAACTCGAAAGCCATATCCAGTCCGGTACGAACGAGCAGGTCAAGCTTTTTGGAAATTTCGTAAGTGGCCGAAACGTTGCCGATAAATCCGTGCTTGTTCATCTTGTTAAGCATTTCGTACATGCCCAGATACGGATTGTCCGGCGTCGGGTTGAACGGATTTCTTTGCTTCACATTTTCCAGTCCCGGCTCCCAGTAAGGTTTAAACCATTCCGGCTTGATGTTGGGTGCTGTTCCCAGGATCAGGAAATACATCAGCGACTGATTGTTGTATCCCGCCATAGGCAGGTTGTCGCTTTTTTTGTTGGTATAATTGGCTTTACCGTTTATTTTCAATCTTTTGGACACATTCTGGTTGACGGAAAGTGCTGCATTGATCCGCTCGAAACCTGTATTCGGAATGATCCATTTGTTTTTCATGTGCGTCAGCGACAGGCGTGCAGATCCGTTTTCGCCTCCGCCTTCTACCGAAACGCTGTTGGAAAATGTAGTTCCGGTCTGGAAAAAACCGGAAATGTAATCTTTGTTGGCTACCCACGGCGTGCGTACCGTCGGACGGCCGTCCGGTGCGTCCGGGTTATACTGGAAATACGACTGCCCGTTGAACTTGGGTCCCCATGCCCTTCCCGCCGCTACGGTTGTTGCAGTATTGGGACCGTCCTCGCTGTCGAGATAGGAAAAATAGGCGCTGCTCCGCCCTTCGCCGTATTCAAACTGATAATCCGGATAACGGTTGATCTGCTCGAAACTGAAATTGGAATTGACCGTAACGCCGATCCCTTTATCCTGACGCACACCGGATTTCGTCGTGATGATAATGGCTCCGCCGGCTGCCCGGCTGCCGTACAATGCCGTGGCGCCCGGGCCTTTCAGTACCGTAACTTTCTCGATGTCGTCCGGGTTGATGTCCGACAAGCTGGAACCGTAATCCACCGGGCTGTCCGCAGAAAGGTGCGAATTGAAACCTGTTCCCGTAATCCGGCTGCTTACCGGAACCCCGTCCACAACGATCAAAGCCTGATTGTTGTCGAGGTTCAATGAAGATTCGCCCCGCAGCGTAATGCGTGAAGAACCCATCGGCCCTGCGCCGGCTCCTTGAATATTAAGCCCGGCGACTTTGCCGGAAAGCGTATTGACCCAGTTGTTGGATTTGGCATCTTTCACCGCATTTTCATTGATGGTCTGTGCGGCAAAACCGAGTGATTTTTCTTCCCTTTTAATTCCCAGGGCCGTTACAACCACTTCGTTGAGGATTTTGGTGTCTTCGTTCAGTGTAACGTTGATCACGCTTTTGTTGCCAAGGGCCTTTTCCTGCGACACAAACCCGATGGCAGAATAAATGAGGACTGATTCTCCGGAAGGCACCGCGAGGCTGTACATGCCGTCCGCGTCCGTGGTTGTTCCCGAACTGCTTCCTTTGATCAGGATGCTTACACCGGGAAGCGCATCGCCGGTGGCAGCGGTAACCTTACCGCTTACGGCAATGGATTGGGCAGACAACTGCAATGCCATGCAAAGTCCGGCCAGCAAGAGCATGAATGTTGGCAGTAAACGTACTTTCATTTTGATAAAAAGGTTAGGTGAGCTTATCAGGACCGCGAGTGACCTGACATTTTTCAAAACCTCAAAGTTATCCGGCTATCCGGAACCGGATGTTAAGCCTGCATTATTCAATTGTTATGAAATTACCGGCGGATTTTTGCTGCATCCGGATGGTTCAATTCCGGATTGTAAAAAGGAGTAAAAACCAGACTGACAGAAACGGCATTGCTTCGGAAATGCGCTACACTCCGGACACGGGAAAACTCCAAAAAAGCTTGAACATGATTGAGAATCAGCCATGCAGCCGGATAATAAAAAACAGGTCTTTTAAGCGAATTGCACCGTCCGCTGCTTGCAAGCATGATTGTTTTAGGCCTAACGGTAACTTATGTCAGCAAACGAAACAGTATTAACTACCATCCTTAAATGAGTTTAAACAACATTACAATCATTGGCGGCGGAGCATGCGGGATTTCAGCATTTATTGAGCTGTTTCTTCAGTTCCGGATCGCCGGACTTCATCACCAAGTAAGTATCACCATTATTGAAGAAAATCAGGAAGTCGGGAAAGGGCTTGCTTTCGGAACAAGGCAACCGGGTCATATCCTCAACACGCAGGCCGATCTGATGGGAATTCATTATACAGAACCCCAGCATTTCAGCGAATGGCTGATCGAAAATGCCGAAAGTGTTGAAGATGAATTCGTAGACAATCATGGCCGCAACGAAGCCTTTACAACCCGGCGGCTTTACGGCGACTATCTGAAATCACAGTTTGATCATTATTTTGAACTGGCACAAACAGAAGGCATGCAGGTCGAAATTATTCATGCCAGTGCATTGAAAGTTGAAAAAACAGCAGACGGTTTTACCGTTCACCTGTCAGGAGAAAAAACCCATTCGTGTAACTATCTGATCCTGGCGCCGGGTACGCCGGTTGCCAACAATTATCCGGATCTGGAGAAAAAGAAAAATTACTTCCCGTCTCCGTGGCCATCCAGCCTCATCATTGAAAATGTGCCCAAAACAGCCAATGTCGGCGTACTCGGGTCCAGCCTGAGTGCCATTGACGCACTGATGACGCTGGCCGATAACGGGCATGAGGGAAAAATTACCTTTTACTCGCTCGACGGATTGCTGCCACGGGTTCAGCCCGAGAATCCGGAATCTTATGAATGCAAATTTATCACGCTTAAAAACCTGCATCAGATCCAGCGCAGTAAACTCCGTAACCCCAAGGTAAAGGAACTGTTCCGTCTTTTCATGCAGGAAGCAGAGGATTACGCGGGCAGGAAAATCGACTGGAAAGCAACCGAACGTGTCGGCAAACCTGCTGGCGAGCTGTTGAAACAGGATATCAGAATCGCGCAGGAAGGCGGCGATGCGCTCATTGCCATTCCGTACGCACTGCGCTATACCAGCTCGGAAATGTGGAAATCTCTGGACGAATCCGAAAGGATCAGGTTCAAAAAATGGCTGGGCGGCTACTGGGCCATCAACAGGCATTGTATGCCTTTGGTCAATGCGGAACGGATCGACAGACTTTTTGACAATCAGCAGCTGAAAATCATTCCCGAACTGAAAGATGTAACGCACGATCCTGAAAAAGGATTTGTACTGACCTACGGCGACGGACAGACTGTAACCGAAGAATTCCTCATCAATGCAACGGGCCCGGCATCTTCGGTAAAAATGATGAAGTCGGAACTCATGGCGGCACTGGCGGAAAGCGGCCTTGTAGAACCGGAACCGGTGGGCGGAATCAAAATCCATGCGCAAACCATGCAGATTGTGAAAAACAACAAGCCCTACCCGAATTTTTATGCCCTCGGCCACATCACAAACGGTACATTACTGGATGTGAATGCCGTGTGGTTCAATGTTAAAACAATCGGCAATTTGTGCCAGCACCTTACCAGCCAGATCTTTGAAAAAGCTTCTTGAACTATACGGCGAACTGCTGCCTGTCATGGCTTTTATCCCCATCGGATATTTCATCAGCAAAAAAACCAGCTTCAAGTCTGAATATATCAGCAAGCCGCTGATCAATGCGTTGCTGCCTTTGCTGGTTTTTACAAATATGCTGGATGCCGAAGCCTCCAAACTGATGATCCTGCCGGCATTGACGTTCCTGCTGGCACTCGGAATGAACTTTGCAGCCCTTGCCGGACACAGGAAATTTGCTCCAGACACCGATCCGCTTTTGCTCAGAAGCTCATTTTCCTTCTTCAACATCGCGTTTTTCGGCATTCCGACGATTACTGCGCTTTTCGGTGAGGAAAAAGTCAGCGTGCTGATCTGTATTTACCTGGGCTCTGCGCTGTACGGCGATACAATTGGATATTATCAGGTGGCAAAAACCAAGCATTCGCCGGGCAAGGCCTTAAAGGAAATGCTGCGTATTCCATTCTTATATGTGTTTGCAGCAGGTGTTATCTGCAAGATTCTGGATGTTGAAACGCCTGAATTTATCAAACCTGTTTTAGGCGTTGTGAGTTTTGCAGTTTCTGCCGCAGGAATGATGATCGTCGGGTTTCAGCTTGCCAATGTAGATTTCCGGAATATCAAATTCGGCTACTTCTCCAAATTGCTGGCTTTCCGGACGGTTGCAGCGGCCGTCCTTATGGCTGCCATTGCTTTTGCAGCTTCCCTGATCTTTAAAAATCTGGAAGAGGAAGATTACAAAATGCTCGGTCTGGTGCCGCTTTTTCCCATTGCAGCCAATGTCACCATTTTTGCCGCCGTTCTGAAAGCAGATGAAGAGCAATCGTCCATGCTGGTGTTTCTTTCTATGATGCTGTCCGTCGTGCTGGTTTCCATAGCTACGCTGGTGCTGATGTAAAATGCTCAATTTACAGTCCGCAATGGTTTTCAGGCCATTAAGAAGTGCATCAAGTCTGGATTTTCAACTGAACGCCTTTGCGTGAAAGCCATTCTGAAATCAGCTGACAAGCGCAATCCGGTGCCGTATGTACTGAAATCCAAAAAGAAAAGCTGCCTTTTTCAAAGCAGCTTTTCTTTTCGGTCAGTTTCCGGATCAGGCTTTTGCGGTATCTCTCAGCGCCTTGATCTTGTCATGTGCCGCATTGATTTCGTGCGCCTGGCTGCTTACCGTACTGGTAACATCCGGCAGAAGTTCGCCGCTTGACAATGCTTCCTGATATGCTTTTTTGATGGCATCTTCTCCGCGTTCCGCTTCCGACAATATACTGGCGCGGTCGCTGCCGCCGAAAAGCGATTTTACATCAATCCATACGCGGTGCAAAGTGCCGCTTACGCTGTTGCCGGTTTCAATTTCATCTGCGGAACCAACAATGGCAGCAAGCTCCTGTCCGTTCTTACGGCTTTGCTGTGCGAATTCCTGAAATAGTTGTTTCAGGTCAATATTTTGGTCATCAATATCTGCAATTACTTTCTCGAAACCGGCTAGGCGGTCATTATTAAGTTCAATCAGATTGTTAATGATACTGGTGGTATTTCCTGTTGTTGACATGATAATTGTTTTTGGTATACTATACGTAATAAGAAAGTCGTGCCACAATGCCGTTTTTTTATGACGGGCAGAAAAAAATTTCCGGAGAACTTGACAGGGCGGCATTGTGGTATTCCATTTTCCTGGCATAGTTTGTTTACAGACCTGCGTATACTCATCTAAACGTTGCTGCCAGCTTGATTTTACAAAAATTGCTTCCGGTTCTGTTTATTTGCTTTTCAGCTGTCACTTCTCCGCTTCTGGCGCAGGACAGCTGGTTCAGGCGAACGATACAAAAAGCCATTACGGACACTACTGCACCGGGTAAACCCAGTTTCCGGATTTACCCCACACTGGCTTACTCACCTGAAACCAGTGTCGAATTTGGCCTGTCGTCATTGCTGCTGTTTCAGGCAAAAAACGACACACTGAACCGTTTGAGTGAAGTCCAGGCTTTCAGTTTTGTGACTTTGGAGGGACAATACGGAATCTGGCTCGACAATGCCATTTATGGAAATCACGACAACTGGTTTTTTCTGGGCAGGACGCGGTTTCAGAGATTTCCGCTTTTATATTACGGGATCGGTCCCGAAACGCCCGGCAAAGATCCTGCGCTGATTGATGCCAACTACCTTCTGTTCAGGCAGCGGGTTTTGAAGAAAATCGTTCCGGATTTTTTCATCGGTCCCGAAATTGATTACCAGCAATTGTATAACACAAACTTTGAACAACCAAAGGACCATTTTTATGAAAAACCGACAGGCAGTGACGGAACGCTCAACGTGGGCCTTGGTGGCGCACTGGTTTTTGACAACCGGCATAATGTACTGAATGTCCGAAAAGGTTTCTTCGGTGAAATTTCCTTCCTGAAATACCATCCCGGCCTGGGAAGTGACTATAATTTTCACGGTGTCAATCTGGACGTTCGCTCCTATCATCCTTCCGGCAGCCGCAATGTACTTGCATGGCAGGTTTACGGGAATTTTTTCCGGGGCAACATCCCTTTCAACCAACTAGCGCTGATGGGCGGGGAAATGATTATGCGAGGGTACTACTCAGGCCGTTACCGGGATAAAAGCATGCTCGCAGCGCAGGTGGAGCATCGCTGGCTGCCATTTGGTTTCAGCAAGCGTTTCGGCGCGGTTGCTTTTGCGGGAGCTGCGGTGGTGGCGCCCAGAATCGCTGATTTTACGACCAGACACCTGCGCACTTCCGGCGGCGTCGGGCTGCGGTATCTGTTGTTTCCGAAAAAAGACATTTATCTGCGTCTGGATGTCGGGTTTACGGAAGATGGTCCCGGATTTTATTTGTTTACCGGAGAGGCATTCTGAGGTTGTTTTTGGCTGTTGGCTGTCAGCTTTTGGCTTTTGGCTTTTGGAAAATCCTGCTTACTGTTCATAAAAACGGTTTATGAGTTGGTATGTTCTGAAACCAGCGGAAAGATAAGATGGGCGTTATTTCATTTTATTGTGAATGGATGTTGCCGGAATTTTGCCGGACGCATTTACTTCAAGAAGTTGCCTGACAAAATCCCGGGCATAACCAGGCTTTATGAATCCACGGATTGTTACTGAAATTCAATTTCGATTTCAGGGATTTTCCAGTGTTGAAAGGGATTGCCGTTCGGTTTTCGGAGTACCTTTTAACCCGATTTTCAATTTCTTCTTTTTTTTCATTTTTGCTGCTTTTCCCACAGGCTGCTCCGAATGTTTTGCCTTTTTGGTTTCTTTTTCCTGCCTGGCAGAAATCCTGATCAGTTTCTTGGCAAGCTTTTTAGCCGTTTTCCTGATTGCTTTTTTCAACTGTTCGGCCCCGTTTACGGTATCCGTCAGTTTATCCTGAATCGTTTCCGTAATAGCTGCTGCCAGCTCCTTTTTTTGTCCTTTCATAGGTTTTTTATAAATGATATTTTAATGTGTCCGGCGCAGATCCGAAAAGTCAGTATCTGATTTCTTGCCTTGAAATGTACAGCGTGCCGCGTGCATTTTCCTTGTCACAAGGCTGCATATTTCCGCCGGTATCACAAAGCGGCGCCGATCCGGAAATGTACAACCGCGACTTTTTATCAAAATAGACACTTTTCAGTACATGCCGTTGAGGCAGAGCGATTTTACGGCCATTCTCGGACTTGATGCCTTTATCTTCTACATGGCCGTTGGTATCGATAAACCGATCAATACTGAACCGGATGCCGTTTGCCGAATAGCTGTAATTGAGCGGAGTTTTCATCTCAGACCTTTCCGCTTGCCGGTCCAGTTTTTTCCATGAAATCCCGCCATCCATGCTGAAATAGTATGGACGTATTGCATAACGGTTATCCGGATCGCTGCTGCTGATGGTTTCGGTATCGAGTACAAACAGCGTATTCCCCTGACATTGCGAATCCGCTCAGACCGATGTTGGAATCATAGCCGGCCTGTTTCCAGGTTTTTCCCTTGTCCCGGGTATAATGAATATGGCGACGGTCGGTCAGCAGCAGCGTACCGTCGATATCACCGTAAACAGCCTGTATCTCGTGTTCATCCGGTGCATGCAGAATGTACCAGTCAGAATGCTCTGTTTTTGTTTCTGTTACTGTTATGGGAGCGGGAACTTCGTTATCCTTGCGGCATGAAAAAAGAAACAGCAAGGCAAGCAAAATGGTCAATGAATGTTTCATAAGGATACTGGGAGTTTCATGTTATTCAAGGATCAAAATTTAGATTTAATTTTAGTGGTATGCAGCTATTTGCTGTTATTAAATTGTAAAATATGGCCCTATTCTGCGATACTTTTTTTAAACAAGAAAATCGGAAGCAGACGCCTCCGATTTTTCTAAATTCTGACACCAATTATATAATCTTTTAATATTTTATTTATAGATCGTATTCTGCGGATCCCAGTTGGTCCATCCTTTTGTCCAGTCTGTAGTTCCGAATGCACCTCTGAAAGTTTCTTTTGTGAAGTAAGCATCAGCGCCTTTTCCATCCCATACAGCTCCGGTCAGAAGCGGTGATGTGGCCTGCGGCAACAAGCCAGGAGCAGTCAGTGTAAAGTTTGCCGTGTTCAATAAAAGGGAAGCAAGGTCTTTCACTTCATTTTTACGGGCAGCCGTATTAAAGTACGCAGTGGCCTGCGCATCGGTAATTTCACCTTTTCCGGTTACAGGAAGTGTATTGTTGGCCAGAACGATTCCTCTCAGGTCCAGTGTTCCCTTGGTTGCATTGGTATACGTTCCGGTTGCTGTTCCGTCCAGGCGAAGGCCTTCAGGATAACCTACGAAAAGGGAATTCAGAATGCTGATGGAAGTATTTCTGCGCAAATGCATGCCGGCCTGGTACCCGCCGCTTCCTTTGATCGTTGCATTGGAAGGCGTTCCCGAAGTAACAAGGTTGCTCACATTGGCAAAGACCGGTGCTGTTAGGGGAAGACCTGCATTCGGTCCTGTTGCGGGTTCGCCTGAGTTGAAGTTATCGGATTCAAAACCGTTGGATGCGGACTGATCGGCATACTCCGGATCACGCAGTGACAAGGCGTACTGGACTTTTCCTGTAAAACCCCAGTCCGTATCCCAGTCGTCATCATAGCCGCGGTAAGCAACCAGATATTTGGAATTAACTGTTCCTCCGAACCATTCGAATGAATCGTCACCGCTGTATGATACCTGCACGTGGTCAATCGTTGTGCCGGAGCCTACTGCATAAAGCGTCAATCCGTTAATTTCGCTGTTTGCTGTATTGCTGAGCGCAATACCTGCAAATTCAATGCGTACGTATTGCAAAGTTCCTGAGTTGTCATCGGCAATGTTATCGGTTCCAAGTCCGGCGTTCGTGGTTCCGCCGCGGATTCCGCCTTCAGGTCCTTTTGAACCCGCCTGGTTATGAGGTGCTTTACCGATCAGTACAACACCGCCCCAGTCTCCGTAGTTACGCTGTCCCGGCTCTTTGGAAGAAGTAAAAACGATCGGTTGTTCAGCAGTACCGACCGCCATGATCTTGGCGCCTGCTTCAATGATCAGCGATCCGCCTTGGCCTTGTGCTTTCGGGTCAGCCTCTTTTCCGGCTCCTTTGATGATCGTACCTTTTTCAATTGTCAGTGTGTTGCCGGCAGTTACATAAACAAAGCCTTTCAGCACATAAACATTATTGGCAGTCCAGGTTGTATTTGTTTTGATTTCTCCTGTAACGTCTACAGTTGCACGGTCCGAAACGGTAAACGGCGTTGCGCTTTTTACTGTTGTTCCGCCTGTCGTTACCGTAATAAGACCGGTTGTTGCCCCAACCGGCACCGTTGTTTCAAGTGTTGTAGCTGTTGCTGCAGTTACCGTTGCAGGCGTTGTATTGAACAAAACAACGTTATTTGCCGGGGTAGGATCAAATTTTGTTCCTGTGATTACCACTTTCGTCCCTGCGAGCCCGGAAGCAGGAGTGATGGATTTCACTGCAAGTACTTCTGTAACAGGAGCCGGCTTGTCATCATTTTCACAGGCAGAAAGCGCCGCAAAAAGACTCATTGACATGAAAAACAGTTTAAATTTTGTTCTTGACATAATCATAATGAACATGAATTGTTTACTTGGGTTGTTTTAATTGACTTGGCTCAGGGTTTAAGTAATTTTTATGGGATTACAGTGCGCTTTCCAAAGGTGTAGGCAGCCGTAACGGTAAAGTAACTTCCTCTTCTGAATCTTCTGATATCCTGATCGGCAGACGCTATTTTCGAGGTTACATCTTTTCCGATTTTTCCGTCTCTGTTGAAATCCTGCGAGAAACGTACAGGCTGGTTCAGAATGTCCTGAATTCCAAGGCGGAGTTCAAGCTGGTTTTTGAATTTTTTGCTGATGTTCAGGTCAACGACATTGCGGGGCATTTCATAAACGGTCGGGTTTTCAAGATTCCCCACTGCAAAAATCCGTTGTCCGAAAATGTTGTAAAGCACGTTCCACTGAAAGCCGGATGGCGCTGCATAGTAAATCCCGGTATTGATCAGGTATGGCGACTGATTGGCCATCGGACGTTTTTTATCCGTAATCCCGGTCAGGTCATACTTCACATTCGCACCGCTCAGGTCCGGACCTTCTACGAATTGTCCAAGGTTTACCGTACTTTTTATGAAGGATGCATTTCCAACCAGCGTCAGGTTTTGCAGGAACGGGATTGTGGATTCCTGAAATCCTTTGCGTACCTCGAGTTCAACACCATAGTTTGTAGAATTGTTGGCATTGATGAAAGTATAAGCCAGTCCGTTTCCGGTCGGCAGCAAAAATGTCTCGATCGGATTTTTGAAATATTTATAGAAACCGGTAACGGAAATCAGCTGGTTGGTACTTGGATAAAATTCCCATTTTGCGTCAATGTTCTGGATCTTAGCCGTTTTAAGCGCCGTGTTTCCTCTGATGTCGGCCTGCAGATTGAAGTCAAAATAGGTAAAAGGAGCAAGCTCGCGGAATTCGGCCCGGTTCAGTGTAGAAGAGAAAGCAAGTCTCAGATTCTGTTTTTCAGATACTTTGTAAGTAAAGTTCAGCGAAGGCAGCGGAATGAAAAGTTTGTTGTTTACCAGTTCCTTTCTCTCGTTTACAATGTAGGAATGAAGTTGCTGGTTGTTGTATTCTCCTCTGAAACCCACAGTCAGTATCGCTTTGGGACCGAAATTCATGTCGCCGCTGAGGTATGCAGCATAGTAATTGTTGATTCCCGAATACGAATCAAGGTCTTTGGTACCGTCCTTGATCGTCAGTCCGCCTTCCTGGCCCGTTACATTCTGTGGCGTAAAAATGGTCCCGATGTCGCCGCGCAGGATACCCGAAGCATTGCCAATCGTGTTGTATCCATAGAAACGGGCAGAGTAATCGCGGTCTTTACGTTCTCCGTAAACCCCGAAACGGATCCTGTTCGGCTCGCGGTCGGTCGGGTTGCCCAGCGTATGCTCTCCGTTAACCGAAAGTGTCAGAACGCGCTCATTTAATTTGGAATAAAAACGGCCCAGATCAATCGGGTTCGGCTCAATCGGCGCTACAACCTGATATGGTGCAAGCTGACCATCCGATCCCGTCGCGCCGGTCACACGCTGAAAACGGACGCGTTTCCAGTCCGGCTCCCAGCGGCCGGTGTAGCCAAAACCTGTAATCCAGTTCAGCTTGGTCAGATCGCCGAATTTATGGTCACCGGAAACCTGCGTAGTAACAATGCTGCGGTTTTCGAAACGCTGCGAGTAGTTGCGCACGTCGTATCCGTCCACAACTCTTTGTCCTTCACGAACAACCGTTTCTGTATTGCCCAGCTGGTTAAACAATGTCTTCCATTCCAGATTGAATACCGGGGAAAAACGGAAAGTCCAGTTGTGAAGCACACCGATACGCGACTGGCGTGCATAGCTCTGATCCGTGTAGCTTTCGAATACATCATTGGCGGTCAAACCATTCTGATATAATTTAAGGCCTACTTCTGCAAACTGGTTTGTAAGGGAGTAGTTAATGTTAGTCAGGTTGCTTACATCCACATTGCCGATTTCAAAACGTCTTCCCATGTTCAGCGCAAAACGCATGTCAGGGTTAACGGTCTGGCTTTTCAGTGCCCAGGTATTGGGAAGTAACTGTCCGTAAGTTGCTCTTTCCGGAGCGCTGAGCGAGTTGAAATCAGCTGATCTTTTCGGAAAGGCAGTTGAAAGCTGCTGATCTGCACCCCAAAGTCCAAGCCAGTTGGCACCGCTGCGGGAATGCGTCTGTACGTTCTGAAAAGTAGTGTTGGCCCTGTAACCGATCGTAGCCGCGCCTTCTGTAAAGTTCTGGTCCGGGCGGCGTTTGGTATAAATCTTGATGATACCGCCGGCAAAGTCACCTGGCGACTCGGCGGAACCGGATTTGTAAACAATCATCCGGTCTATGATGTTGCTTGGTACAAGGTCGAAAGAGAATGAACGCGTATCCACTTCGCTGGAAGGCGTGATTACATCGTTGATCAGTACAGAATTATACCGCGAACCCAAACCGCGGATCATCACAAAACGGTTATCAACGATGCTTACACCCGGCACGCGGCGGATGGCCGATGCGGCATCCCTGTCCTGTGATTTCTGGATCTGCTGCGCGGAAATTCCCACCGCAATGGGTTTAAGCTGCTTGATTTCGCTGATGACGGCCACTTCCGTGTTCGTGGCACGGGCGCCGCGTACTACCACTTCCTGCAAGGCAGTTCCTTCTTCACTCAGTTCCGTGTCAATTACCGTAGTGTTCCCGGATTCCACTCTTACGTTCGGGATTTCCTTGGTCTGGTAAGAAACAAAAGTGACAATAATCTTGTAGGAGCCTGCGGGAACGTTGGCCAGTTCAAAATTGCCGTCCACATCGGCGGCGGCCCCGATCTGCGTGCCTTCGATCAGTACGGATGCACCGATCAGCGGTTCTTTGGATTTGGCGTCTTTAATGGATCCCCGGATGGAACCCGGATCGGCAAAGGCCGTAAAGGCCAGAAGGGAAAGCAGCAGTGTCAGTAAATTCTTTTTCATCTTTTTTGGTGTCATTTTTACGACACAAAAGTAGATTCGTCAGGTTACTCCGATATTTCCCGAATGTTATCTTATTGTTAACTTCAGTCAGCATTGTCCTTCATTCCCGGCAGTTTATTTTACTGAATTCCGCATCATTATTTTTAAAAAATACCGCGCATGCATCGTGACTTTATACCTTATACGACTGCGTAAAGGATTGGATCAGATGCTGTCAGGAAGCCGCAATGATCCTTTTTTTACTGTTATACCGATTTGTTTGGCAGTAAACTGATAAAGTTTCGGCAGAATGCCGCTTTATAACATTCGCTTAATATTGGATGGCTTATTTTTGAACAAAAAGCCGGGATGGATATTTTCTTAATGGTACTGGGAGGGCTGGGCCTTTTCCTGTTCGCGATCAATAACCTGTCTGATACGTTAAAAGAGCTTATTGGCAACAAAGCCAACAAATGGCTTGACCTTTTTACCAAAAACCTGATCACTTCCGTACTTACGGGCACTGCTGCCACCGTCCTGCTGGATTCTTCCTCCGCCGTGATCATTATGACCATCGTGCTGGTGAACGCAGGTGCGCTGACTTTCCGGCAATCGCTGGGAATCGTTATGGGCGCCAATATCGGAACCACTTTTTCGAGCCAGCTCATCGCACTGGATATTGGCCAGTACTCGCCTGTTCCGATCTTTCTGGGTCTGGTTTGCAGCTTTTTTGCAAAAAGTGAGAAAGTTTCCAATGCAGGCCGGGTTATTCTTTACTTTGGCATTCTGTTCTTCGGGCTTTATACCATGGAAAGAGCAGTGGAACCGCTGAAAGACCATGAAAAATTTCTTTCCTGGATGGAACGGCTGGACAGCCCGCTGCGGGGAACGTTCATCGGTGCACTGGTCACACTGGTGATCCAGTCTTCTTCAGCAACTGTCGGCATGGTGATTACACTGGCCAAAAAACAGCTTATCAATTTGCCCGGCGCCATGGCGGTTATGCTGGGTGCGGAACTGGGTACGTGCTCTGACACACTGATGGCAACCATCCGTGCAGACCGCCAGGCAGTCAAGACGGGCTTGTTCCATCTGGCTTTCAATGTGCTTTGCATAGCAATCGGCCTCGCCGTGTTTCCGCAATTCTATAAGTTTATCGAATGGATTTCTGCCGGAGCGGGGATGCAGCAGAAAATTGCCAATGCGCATATGGTCTTCAACACAGCGGGTGTGCTGCTGTTTCTGCCTTTTATTCCTTTGATTGAAAAGCTGCTTGATCAGGTACTTCCGTCAAAACCTGTAAAGGCCCAAGCAGAAAGTCCTCTGATTGACGGCTAGGCTGTTCGCTCTCATCATTAAATCAAAAGAAATATTGTGCCTATATTCCGCCTTATTTTCATGAAACGATGTGTACGGAGCGTCGCCATGGCGGAGAATGTAACCAGTAAATGCATTGTAAAGTAAAGGTGTCGTTTTATATTTGATGACAGAGCGGCCTATTCATTCCTAAACACCGCAACTTTAAACATCATGATAAAGCAACACCATGAACTCACCCGGCGTGAAATGATCGGACTTACCGCTATGGCCGGCGTCGCAGCATTGACCGGAACCACATTCGCTGCCCCTCCGCAGGCTGCACCGAAACGGCCCCGCATCGCCTGTCTTGTAAGCTACTGGGGCGCTACAAGGTCCCATGCAGACTGGATTATAGCGAAATTAATGGACGGTTACTGGTGGGAAGGCGCCCACACTCCTTCTCGCGTGGATGTGGTTTCCGTTTACATTCATCAGTTTGAAACCAGCGGACTGGGCCAGAAAATATGCAAATCAAAGAACATCCCGATTTTCAGGACTGTGGGCGAAGCGGTAACGCTGGGCGGCAAGGAACTTGCAGTGGATGGCGTCGTCATCGTCGGCGAACACGGAGAATATCCGACCAATCTGAAAGGACAATGGCTGCTGCCGCGCTGGTGGATTTACCAGCAGGTTATCCGGGTATTCGAGCAGAGCAAACGCTCGGTACCGGTTTTCAACGACAAGCACCTTTCATACAGCTGGGACGAAGCCAAATGGATGTTCGACAAATCCCGCGAGCTGAAATTCCCTCTGACCGGAGGCTCTTCCATCCCGACGTACTTCCGCAAGCCCGAAGTAGAACTGGACATCGATACGCCAATCAAAAATTCAATCGTCGTTGGCGGTGCACCGGATGAAGGTGCCCTGTTCCATTGTGTTGACGTACTTCAGTCTTTTGTTGAACGCCGCAAAGGCGGCGAAACGGGCGTCAGGTCCGTGCAGTGCATCCGTGGTCCCGAAACATGGAAGTGGACCGAACGCAATCCATGGGCCGGCAAGCTGCTGGAATCGGTACGGACAAGCTTTGATTTGAAATCAGGGCATTTTCAGGAAATTGAAAAACCAAACGTCTGTATTGTAGAATATAATGATGGTACAAAAGCAGCGGTGTATTCCGGGCAAGGCGTGGGCTGGACATATGCCGGCGAAATCGAAGGGCGCAAAGATCCGGCGGTTATATCCATGCTGGGCTGGCCGGGCCCGTTCTCGCAATATCACGCCTCCAACTCGCAACCGCACTGGATTACGGAGATGATGGTGACCGGAAAGGAACCGTTCAACGCGGAGCGGCTGCTCCTTTCCACGGGAATAACAAATTGCAACATGGATTCGAACTGGGAAAACGGCCGTTACTCCGACGTCGGCCGGCGCATCGAAACGCCGTTCATGAACATGACTTACCGCTCTGCACGCGGTCCGCAGTTCAGCAAAGGCGAACGGCCGCCGAATGTGCCGTACATGCGGGGCTTTGACGAATAGCAAATTCAGCACCATTCCGACCGCACTGCAAACCAGCCTTTCAGGACAAAAACAAATATGCGCCGCCTGCTTCTGCTTTAAAAAACAGCTTTAAATTTGTGTACCAAAACATGTACACAATGGCAATTATAGAAACGACAAGCAGGCAATTCAGGGAAAGGCAAAAAGATTTCTTTGATATGGCCGACAAAGGTGAAAAAGTGGTGATCAGAAGAGGCCGCAAGCAATCCTATGTGCTTACTCCGGTTTCAGAAGAGGACTTGTATTTCACTCCTGAAATGATCCAGCGTATCCAGGATGCACAGCAGGAAATCAAGGAAGGCAAATCCACTGTCATCAGAAGTAAAGATGATCTGGACGCATTTTTTGACAACCTGTGAAATACATTCTTGTTTTTTCGGATAAAGCAAAAGAAGATCTGAAGTTTCTGAAGATGTATGAACCTCAGGCATATAAGAAAGCAAGGTTATTAATTGAAGAGCTTACGGAGCATCCCAAAACAGGACGGGGAAAACCGCAGCTTAAAAAACATAACCTTGCAGGATTATACGCCAGAAAGATTACTGACAAGCACAGACTTCTGTATTCAATAAATGAACAAACCATAACTGAAGATATTATTTCCTCCAAAGGTCATTACAACGACAAATAGTACATGGTGCTTTTGTACTTTTTGTGAGATTAACCCCGCGAAGACGAAAACAAAAAACGAATGAAACGCAGAGACGTTATTAAAAGCCTGACACTCCTTCCGGCAGCCGGAAAAGTTCTTCCGGCACAATCTATTTTATACAGCGCGAATGCCGGAAATATGTTCCCTTCATCTGTTCAGGGCAAGCCTATGCCCGATCTGCACCGGGAAGCATTTGTCATGGACGGGCATACGCATGTAATGAGCCGCGAAATGGTGCTGAAAACCGACATCGGCCAGCGTTATCCGGATGGAACGGTCGATCTTCCGCGGGCAAAGGAAGGCGGACTGGATGCCATGTTCTTTTCGGTTTATACGCCTGAAAACTATTATCCCGGAAGATTTGAGATCAAGAATACTTTCCGAGTAGTCAACCTTGCACTGGATCAGATCAAAAAGAACAACGCGGTCATCGAACTGGCTCTGACGGCTTCCGACATCGAACGGATCAGTAAAAAAGGAAAAATAGCTGCTTTCCTCGATCTGGAAGGCGGTTATGACCTTTATGGCGACCTCGATCTGCTGCGGGCGCTTTACAAACTTGGCCTGCGCTCCATGCAGCTGACGGCTCACGGTACGACCAATGCTTTTATAGATGCCTGCAACGATGTATACACATGGGGCGGAATCAACGATCACGGAAAAGCGGTGATCCGGGAAATGAACGATCTGGGTATGGTCATCAATGTGGCCCATGCTTCCAACGACGCCATTATCCAATCGGCTGCTGCCAGTCGGCATCCAGTCATTTACAGTCACGGCGGCTTTTACAAAATTGTGGATCATCCCCGCTGCATTTCTGATGAAGCTGCAAAGGCCATTGCTGCAAAAGGTGGCGTTATCGGGGTTCATTTCGGCAGCCTTTTCAACAATCCGAAATACTGGGCATGGCAGAAGCCGAACAATCCCATCCGAAAGCAGCCCGATCCGCAGCCCAAAACGCCCCGGATCTTTAACGAACAGGTTACTGCAAAGACTATTGAAGACGTAGACAAGGAGTTTGCACGCGAACTTCCGTTTACTTTCAATGGAACCATTCCCGACGAGTACTGGATGCATGTGGACCAGCTGGCCAAAGTAATTGATTACGGCGTAAATCTGGTTGGTGAAGACCATATTGCGCTGGGTTCCGATCTGGACGGCGGCCCCGAACTGCCGCGTGAAATCAAAGACATCAGCGACTACCCGCAGATCACCATAGCCATGCAAAAACTGGGTTATACCGATCAGCGTATCAAAAAAATCCTGGGTCTGAACTGGTTGCGCGTGATCCGGAAGGTGACGGAGGGGAAGTGAAGAACGAAGGATGAAAGGATTGAAGGAGGAAGGGATGAAAGGATTAAAGGAGTAAAGGAGTAAGAGAGGAAAGGATTGAAGGGAGGAAGCTGTAATTTTTTGTTCTGAAGAGGTGTACGGTTTGGAGCGGATTGTTCATTTCTGGACAGTCTGGATGCTGAAATATTGTATAACTTATTGACTGATAGATTTTTAAAAAACCGGCATGAATATTTGAGCTGGCGTTGGCAAATGCAATGTTTTGTGGTTATAACCTTCTTGCCATTCTGAACGGTATAGTACGAAGATTGTGTTTGTCAACCTTTCACCAAATGGATCATGATCGGCAGCTACTTTAAAACTTCGGGGCGCAGCCTGATGCGCAACAAACTGTTCTCATCCATCAATATGGCTGGCCTTGCAATCAGTATGTCGGTCGGGCTGCTGCTGATTGCATTTGTGCTTGATCTGCGTTCGTACGACAGGTTCCACAAGAATGGCAAACGGATCTACCGCATTACGAACGTGGCCACTTTCAACGGTGAACAAGGCAGCGGCAGATACGCTTCCACATCCGTGAAAACCGGAAAGCTTATCCGGGAAAAAGTTGCCGGTATTGAAGAAGTGGTGATCCTGCGCAATGATTTCCGGAAGGATGCGAGAGTTGGAGACCATGTGCTTCCCGTCAAAGGTTTCTGGACGGAACCGTCTTTTTTCCGGATATTTACATTTCCCATGCTGGAAGGCGATCCTGAAACGGCATTGCGCGACCCCTACTCCATCGTTCTTACGGAAACAGCCGCGAAAAAGCTGTTTGGCAACCAGTCTGCACTGGGCAGGGCCGTCAAATTTGATACTTTGGATTATCAGGTGACCGGTGTGATGCAGGACGTTCCTTTCTTCTCACATATTCAATTCGAAGCACTTGTATCGTTTGCTACGGCCGAACAAACAGGCAAAAACGACAAACGTTTCGGGGACTGGACCAATATGTTTTCAAACGCTGTGTACGTGCTGCTGCCGGAAAACGCAGACATTGCAAAATCGGTCCAACTGCAACTTGACTCCATTGCCGGAGCAGAAAATCCTGCTGACGAAAACACCAGAATCCGGCTCGAACTGCTTCCTTTATACCAGATCGTGGTCGGAGAAAGTCTCCGCTCCGGCTCCATGAGCGGCTCTGTCGGTCCGCATATGCCCCCGGTCGTACTCTGGATACTGGGCGGACTTGCATTCATTGTAATCCTTTCGGCGTGTTTCAATTATACCAATCTTTCGATTGCACGTGCCATGCGCCGCTTTAAGGAAATTGGTCTGCGCAAAGCCATAGGCGCCCGGAAAGGGCAGATATGGCAGCAGTTCCTGACCGAGGCAATCCTGATTTCCGTAGCTGCATTGCTACTTTCCTGTTTTATATTTCTTGTATTGCGGCCGCAGTTAATAAACATGGCTCCCGAAATACAGCATACGGTAAAGCTGGATCTCACTCCGTTAACGGTCGTTGCGTTTATTGTTTTTTCAATTGTCGTAGGTGTTATTGCCGGATTGATGCCCGCCCTGTTCTTTTCCAAAGTCAGTCCGATGCATGCGCTCGGGAACGCTTCTGCGGTGAAAGTATTCAAACACGTTACACTCCGGCGCGCGCTGGTGGTGATTCAATACGCCGTCACACTCATTTTTATTACCACAACAGCCATTGGCTATGTACAATACAGAAATATCCTTGCGTTCGATCTGGGGTTTAGTACAGAAAATATTCTGAATATTAATATGCAGGGCAACAAGCCGGATGCACTTTTTAAGGAGCTGAGTGAAATGCCCGAAGTAACCGGACTGTCACGGTCGCTGATAACCACCGGCGTGGGAAACGCCTGGGGCGGCCAGATGAAATACAAAGATTCGCAGGACTCAGCCCTGGTCATGACCAACCATATCGACGAAAACTACTTGCCGCTGCATGGATACAAACTCATTGCCGGCGGAAATTTCATGGCGCGGCCTGCCACTGCGGAAGCTGTAAGTGAAGTGATTGTCAACGAGCAGGTTTTAAAACGTTTTAACATGAATGTCAACGATCCTCAAAAAGCAATAGGCGAAGAAATTACATTCAGCAGTTTCAAAATAAATGGACGCAGGATGAAGATTGTCGGCGTCATGCAGGATTTTCATTACGGGAAAGTCGAAAATCTCATCGGGCCGGTAGCATTCATGCCGTGGACACCCGAAGACGGGGTAATTATAAATGCCAAAATCAAAAGTACGGATATGCCGGCAACATTGGCCAAAATCAAATCTGCATGGAAGAAAACGGACCGTGTACATCCATTTAAAGCGGAATTTTATGACGAGGCGATCGAAGATGCTTACAGTGAATTTTCTACTATGATCAAGATCATTGGCTTTCTTTCGTTCCTTGCTGTTTCCATTGCTTCCATGGGGCTGTTCGGAATGGTGGTATTCACAACCGAGACGAGGCTGAAAGAAATCGGCATACGGAAAGTAATGGGTGCCAGCCCGGGCAGCCTTGTTTATTTACTGAGCCGGGGTTTTTTACTGCTGCTCTCCATATCGGCACTTGTAGCACTTCCCGTGACTTACCTTTTCTTTGAAAACATCGTGCTCGTCCATTTTCCCTATCATACACCGGTTCAGATTTTCGAGCTGTTCGCCGGCCTGCTCGCGGTATTACTGATCGCATTCGTCATGATCGGTACGCAGACGATGAAGGCAGCGAGCAGTAATCCGGTGGAGGTTCTCAGGAGTGAATAAAAGACGGAATGAATGCCGGCTACTTATCCTTTTTATACGCTTGGCAACCGCAAGTATGCACCTTTATTGATCCTGATTTTTGTTTTTCAGAGTAAGCGATTTAAACTGCCGCGTCAGGTCCGTAAGGGATTTTTCAACGCCCATTCTTTCGAGGGATGATGCCCCGACAAATCCCTGCGCATCCGTTCCGTCCAGTACGATGCGCACATCTTCCGGCGTATTGACCGGGCCTCCGTGCGTCAGAAAAAATATATCCGGATTGATTTCCCGGGCTGCTTCTATGATCTTCTGGGTACGCTCCATGGCGTCATCCATGGTGCAGGAAGCACCGGTAACACCAATGGAACCGCCGACCGTCGTTCCGACGTGGGCGATTATGGCATCTGCGCCGGCCTCTGCCATTTTGATGGCTTCTTCGGGTTTGGCAACATAAACGATTGTAAACAGATCCATTTTGGAAGCAATGCGGATCATTTCCACTTCTTTGTCAAAGCCCATGCCTGTTTCTTCCAGAACTTGCCGGAACTGACCGTCCACAATCGAATGCGTAGGAAAATTGTTCACACCTGAAAAACCCATTTCTTTTACTTTCAGCAGATGGTGCCACATTCGTCTGCGCGGATCAGAACCGTGAACGCCGCATATCACCGGAATTTCTTCCACAACCGGCAACACTTCAAATTCACCGATACTCATGGATTCCGCATTGGCATCGCCATAGGCCATCAGCCCAGCCGTGGAACCATGACCGGCCATTCTGAACCTTCCGGAATTGTATATAATGATGAGGTCCGCCCCTCCTTTTTCAATGAATTTTGCGCTGATACCCGTTCCGGCACCCGCTGCGATAATGGCTTTACCCTGATCCAAAGTGGCTTGCAAACGGTCTCTGACTTCCTGTTTCGTGTAAGGATTTCCTTTATTGGTCCAAGGATTCGGCATAATGCAAAATTATGGTTTATATGTTATGGTTTGTAAATTTCCTGCTGGCTATTTCCTGCTGACCGGCATCATAGCCAGCAGCCTCGCCACCAGCTCCACTGCAAAAACCGTATCGTTGATGTTTGCGTCCACTTCCACAATTTCTGCTTTCTCGTCGAGATTTTTCTTTATCGAATCAAATAAAATACGGTCCGCTTCCGGATTGTAAAATATGCCGCCTTCCGAACCGATCTGGGATAAACCTTTCAATGGCATCACAACGGCAACAGGTGCTGACGAGCGATTCAGTTTCTGAGCCAGCGTCTTGCCCAGAATCCGGTTTTCCTCTTCATTCGTGCGCATCAAAGTTACATCCGGCGCCCAGCTATACAAATGCCGGCCCGTAAACTTCTGCGGAACGGTATCCGGATGCGCAAAATTCACCATATCCAGACAACCCGGAACGACAACCTGCGGCAATCCTGTTTCGGTTGCCGCTTCCAGCCGGTGCGGCCCGGCACTGCAGATGCCGTCGCATAAGTCATCGGCCAGTTCCGTTGTGGTAATGTCCAGCACTGCGCTGAAAACACCTTCCCGGATAAGCGATTCCATTGCTCTTCCTCCTACCCCGTTTGCATGAAAGGCCAGCACTTCATATCCGTGCATTTGCAACAGTTCCGTGCATTTATCCACGCAGGCCGTTGTGTTCCCGAACATACTGACGGCGATTGTTCCGGCTGTAACCACTTTTTCACTCACCACGACATTGGACATGGCGCAAATGGCTTCTGCTGCCTGCGCGACCAGCACCTGAATGACGCTGTTAAGCCCGGCCACATCCACAACGGACGGAATGAGCGTAATATCTTTGTTGCCGATCTGACGGGAAAGGTCCTTGCTGGCAATGGTGGAAAGGCAGATTTTAGGAATGCCGAAAGGGATTTCCTGCATGGAAGCAAGTGCTATGTATGTACCTCCGCCGCCGCCCATTCCGATGGCTCCTTTTACAAGCTTTTGCGCAACCAGTCCGGAGACAATCCTTGCGGCGCCTTTTCCCATCACGTCCATGGCATGTCCGCGGTCACGCTTGCTACGCAGTTCTGTAATGCTCTCGCCTCCTTCCAGCGCCACCGCATCGCATTCGAAATCGACAGGAAACAATGCAGTACTTCCCATAACGCCTGTATTGATGGTCAGGACCTTTTCACCGCGTGCCGCAATACAATCATACAAGTAAGCAAAAACTGCTGCTTTTGTATCAAAACAGCCAATGATCAGAACGGACTTTGTTAATGACGACATAAGTTAATGGTTGAAGCAGGCAATCGGGTTGAAATTAATCAATGAATCTGTGAAAATGACTTTAAAGTCGGGTTAAAACAACCATATCGAGCAGAACTGGCCTTTCCTTATGGGAAAATAAGCCGGTAAATCCGCCACCTGCTTGCCTGTATAACCATCAATAAGCCCTTCTATCCCGAAGGAACGCCCGTCCGGAAAGCCCTGACTTTTGATACCGGCCGCTTCCAGACAAAACAGTTGTCAGTTTTTTTTCCGCAGCATTAAATCCGGGATTGTCTTTTTGGGAGGAAGGGAAGAAAGGAGCAAAGGAAGAAGGGAGGAAGGAGGAATTAAACTGTTGGCTTGTTTTTCAGGACCTGAATTTCTGCTTCCAGCTTTTGGATGTAATCATTTTGGGATTGAAGTAAATGCTGTATTTCCTGCTCGGTGAATCTTGGTGTAATGTGTTGCGGGCAGTTCCAGTCGTAGGCTTTGATGTGGAAAACCAGCATCCGTTCGGGCCGGAATTTATAATCTTCTGGTTTTAACAAATCGTAGAGATCAGGATTGTCGCTGATCTCTGCGATTTCTGCTTCTGCATACATTTTTAGCCGGGCCTGCATCGGGTATGAGACAAGAATCAGCGAAACCCTGGGATTTTTCATGATGTTCCCGACCGATATATACTGCCGGTTTCCGCTGAAATCAACAACACCAAGCGTTTGATCATCGATTATTTTGATAAAGCCTTTCGGTCCGCCGCGGTGCTGTATGTAAGGAAATTCATTGTCGCCATGCGATGCCATGTAAAAGCTGTCCATCTGACGGATGAAACCGACCTCTACGGCGGTCAGGCCATCTCTGAAACTCATTTTCTCCACTCGTTCGTAAGTACTTCGGCTGCCGAGTCTTTGCTGAATGGCTTTGATTTCGTCGGTAAATGCAAGCTTTGCGTAGTTCATGGCAGTTTTGTTTGTAACAGGCCCGGTTCTATTTATAGCGACTGAATTTGTCGGATCATCTGGTTCGTAAATCCCCACTCGTTGTCGTACCATGCCATTACTTTAACCAGGTCGCCATCCACAACCCTTGTCATTTCCAGATCGACAACTGCTGCAAACGGACTTTTGACAATGTCCGTCGAAACGAGCGGCTCTTCGGTTACGGCAACTACTTTTTGGTACCGCTCCGTCGCCGCTTCTTCGGTCAGGATCCGATTGATTTCTTCCACGGTGGTGGCACGCTCGGCAATGAACGTAATATCGGAAATGGAACCCACCGGAACCGGCACGCGAACGGCAATGCCATCAAACTTGCCTGCATATTGCGGCAATGCCTTGGTGGTGGCTATGGCAGCTCCCGTTGCGGCAGGTGCCAGGTTTATGCCTGCGGCGCGGCCCATGCGCGGCTCTCTTCTGGAAGGCGCATCCACAAGCGTTTGGGATGCGGTATAAGCGTGCGTGGTGTTCAGAATGGCTTTTCTGATGCCGAGCCTGCGGCCGAGAATCTCAATAACCGGACTGATGCTGTTGGTCGTACAGCTTGCACAGGAGAAAATGGAAACCTTGCCTTCTTCGGTATTGACGCCGTGCACGACGGTCGGTGTATCTTTGGTCGGGCCGGAAATGACAACGAATGCGGCACCGGAGTGGATGTGTTTCTCGGCATCGGCGCGGTTGGTAAAAAAGCCTGTACTTTCGATTACTACTTCTGCACCCAGTGCTTTCCAGGGCAGGTTTTCGATTTCGCGTATGCTGTGGTATTTAACGGGTTTGCCGTCGATGAGGAGGGTGTCGCCTTCGACTTTTATATCTTTCTCGTATTTGCCGTAATTGCTGTCGTATTTCAGAAGATAAGCGGCATTTTCAATGCTCATCAGATCATTGACGCCCACCAGTTCGAGGTCATTGCTTTCAAAGATGATTTTCAGTGCAGCACGTCCGATACGGCCAAAACCATTAATTGCTACTTTTTTCATGATGTTGTTTTTTGAGTTAAAAATCGCGTTGATTTCATGTCTCAAAGTTGCATCATCCGTAAATGCTTTTGTTAGGCAACAATTCCCGTTCTGTTGGCAATATTTCCCTGTTGCAGCACGGGCTGCTCCTGTTGCTCGCGGTAATGGCCCGGCGACACGCCTTCTTTGCTTTTAAAAAAACGGCTGAAAGTCTGAACGTCGTCATAGCCCAGCTCGTAAGCAATTTCCTTGATGGAAAGGTTGCTGTAATTGATCTGACGACGCGCATGCGTCATAATCCGGTCGTGGATAATGTTCAGCGGCGTGCGTGATGAAACGAGTGAAAAAAGATTGGAAAGTGTTTTTGGGGACTTGTTGAGCTGCGATGCATAAAATGCCACGTTGTGATGGACAGTAAAATGCTTGTCGACCAGATAATTGAATTCCCTGATGATTTCACCCTGTGTTCTGTCGATTTTATGGAAATTGCTGGATTGCCGTAATTTCCTGACCGAAAGGATCAGCATCCGTTTAAGCAGGGCCTGCAGCATGTCCTGCTGCAGAATGTCGCTTTTCTGCATTTCGGTTTTGAAAAGTTCCCAAGTCAGTTCAAAGTCCCGGATTTCAGCTTCTTCTATTGAAATAACCGGGATGCCGTTTGCACCGAAAAACAGCAGTCCTTTGCTGCCAACTTCGTTGTCGTGGTTTACGACGCAGTAAAAAGGCTGGTTAAACCGGATCATCCTCGCGGACTCGATTTCAATTTGATCAATCCGGTGAAATTCAGTCAGAAAGATGATCTGGTTTTTGCCAAGCTGAAAAGGGACTTTATCCACGGTGATATCCATGCGTCCGGCAACATTCCAGATGAGTGTCATATCCGTTTCGCGCACATCGCAGGCTAGTTGACTATTGGCAGGATCAAGCTCGTAAAGACTCAGGATTTCGTTCGAATTCTCAAAAACCATCTTTTTGTTATTTTTATCAAAAATAGGTTACAGAACCGAAATGTCAAGTTGAAAACAGGCCATGCGCCTGCCCTTTCCCGTTACAATCCCGGTCAGTACCCATGACCGGGATCTTTGCTTAAAGACTTTCATTAAAGCCTTTTTACACTATTCTGCATGCGCCGGATCATTTTTGCGGTATGCCCAGTAAAAAATCTGCGGCAAAACAGTGAATGACAAAATCATACAGATCAGCAGTCCGCCTACGATCATAATGGCGAGCGGTTTTTGGATTTCGGAACCCATGCCGTTGGAAAGTGCGGCGGGCAGCAGTCCGAGCGAACCCATCAAGGCAATCATGATAACCGGCCTGATCCTTCCGTAAATGCCGTCGGAAATGGCCTGCCTGAGCGGTAGCTTGTGCAAAAGATTGTCCTTCATGACATGCACCAGAATGATCCCGTCAATCGTACAGACCCCGAACAGAATGATGAAACCGATTCCTGCCGAAATGCCGAAAATAGTATGCGTAACCCACAAGGAAATAAAGCCGCCGATGAATGCAAATGGGATGGTAACCAGCGATATGAGCGTATCTTTTGCATTTCCGAAATTCATGTACAGCAGGAAAACGATCATTACCACCGCCGCCGGGATAATCAGTGCCAGCTGCTGCGTGGCGCGTTCCTTGCTTTCAAATTCACCCGCCCATTCCACTTTGGTGTTTTTGGGAAAATTTACATTGTCTTTCACTACTTTTTGCGCCTCGGCAATCGTACTTCCCAGATCGCGGCCTTCGATACTGAAACCGACACCGATGTAGCGGCTGCTGCCTTCTCTGTAAATAAATGCCGGGCCGGTTCGCGTTCCGATCGCAGCAATTTCCTTTAACGGCACCTGATGGTCATCAAGCGACGGGATCAGAATGTTGCCGATCTCTTCTTCCGTATTCCTGTATTTTTCCTGATACCGAACGGTAATGTCAAACATCCGGTCATTTTCGTAAAATACCGAAGCCGCTTTCCCGCCGATCGTCATTTCAATCACCGCCTGCGCATCGGCCATGGCCACGCCGTGCCGCGCCATACGGCCTTCGTCCAGTTTGATGTTGAGCTCCGGCAAGCCTATGTTTCTGTAAACCAGAATGTCGGCGATGCCTTCCACGTTTTTCAGATTGGCCGCTACTTCATCCGCCTGCGCTTCCATATCCACAAGATTGTCTCCGAAGATTTTAACCACCAGCGAACTTTTCACCCCGGCCACGTATTCTTCCACATTATCCTGAATAGGCTGGCTGAACCCGAGCGTAATTCCCGGAAACGAAGCAAGTACCTGCTTCATCTCGGCCAGCAGCTGTTCCTTCGTGATCTTGCGTTTCCATTCCTTTTCGGGTTTGAGCTGCAAGTGGAATTCGTTGTTGAAGAAACCCGTCGGATCGGTACCGTCATTGGGGCGGCCCGTCTGGCTCATGACAAAACTTACCTCGTCGAACGAGCGCAACGTATCCCGCAGCGCATGGCCGGTTTTCACGGATTGTTCCAGGTTGATGCTGTTGGGCAAAGTAGCGCGGACGTAAATGGCGCCTTCATTGAGCTTGGGAATAAATTCGGTTCCATAGCTCATGAATTTTCCTGCGCAAACGGCAAACAACACGATAAAACCGATCATGACCAGTCGCTTGTGCCGCTCGCTCCACAGGTAAAGCCTGAAGATGTTGTTCCGGAAAAAATTCACGACCGGATTATTGATCTCGCGCACATTGCTTTTGAGCAGCACCTTGCACATGGCAGGCACAAAGGTAAGACTGAGGATCAGCGAGCCGACCAGCGCATAACCCAATGTAAATGCCAGCGGTGTAAACATTTTCCCCTCCACTTTCTGGAATGAAAAAATGGGAAGCAATGCAACGATCAGAATAATTTGTGCAAAGAAGATATGCGGTGCTACGTGCTTGACACTGCGTTTCATCAGGCCGAGCTTGGACATCTTATTAAACCGGTCTACGCCCAGTTTCAGGGAAGTCCGTTCCAGATCGACGTATATTTTTTCCACTATCACCATCGTTCCTTCCAACAGCAGCCCGAAGTCAATGGCACCGAGCGAAATCAGGTTGGCCGGCAGCCCCTGAATGCGCAGCATGGTGATGGCAAACAGGAATGAAAGCGGGATCACCAGCGCTACGGTTACCGTCGTGCGCCAGTTGAACAAAAACACAAAAACGATCAGCGACACCAGCACGATTCCTTCGGCAAGGTTGTGCGTGACTGTATTGACGGTTGCATCCACCAGTTCCGTACGGTCAATTACCGGAATGATTTTGACGTCTGCAGGAAGAATGCGTTTGTTCAGATCGTCAATAGTACTTTCCAGCCGGGCAATGACTTCGCTCGGATTTTCACCGCGCAGCATCACGACAACACCTTCCACCAGATCCTTGTCTTTGTCCAGTCCCACTTGTCCGAGCCTTGGCTTGGCGGTAATTTCCACGTCGGCCACCTGCTTCACCAGCACCGGCGTATTGCCTTTGACGTGGATCAGAATGTTTTCAATATCCTTAACACTTTCCAGAAGCCCCATCCCGCGCACTACATAAGCCTGATCGCCCTTCTGGATTACGTCTCCGCCGACATTGACGTTGCTTTTTCCGACAGCTTCAAAAACATCCAGCGGCGTAAGGTTGTACTGTGCCAGCAATGCCGGGTTAACCCTTACTTCATACATTTTTTCCTCACCGCCAAAGCTGGCGACGGTTGCCACGCCGGGCACGGCAACGAGCTCACGCTCAATAACCCATTCCTGCAATGCGGTCAGTTCCTTGATCGGACGCTCGCTTTTAAGCACATAACGGAAAATTTCACCCGTCGCACCGTAAGGCGGTTCTATTTCGGCTTCGGCTCCTGCGGGCATTTCGATGTTCCGAAGCCGCGTGGATGCGTATTGCTGCGCATAGAAATCTTCCACGCCATCTTCAAAAAGGACCGTCACCACAGACAATCCGAAGAGTGAAATGGAACGGACCTGTGATTTTTTCGGGATCGTGTTCATTTCCTTCATTACAGGCAGCGTAATGAACTTTTCGATTTCCTCCGCACTCCTGCCGGGCCACTGCGTAATGATTCTGGCGCGGGTATTGGTCACATCCGGAAATGCTTCGATCGGCGTGTTGATGTAACTTACCACGCCCACAACGGCCAGAACAGCCGTCATGAAAAATATGATCATTGTATTCTTCAAAGAGAAGGCTACAACGCTTTGTGTCAGTTTTTGCATGAAATTTCTTTATTTATCCTGTCCGAGGACTTCGGAAAACAACAGGAGCTGATTTTTAATGACGATCTTCTCTCCTGCCGCGATACCGTTTTTGAAGAAGAGCCGGTCGTTGTCTTTTACGTCGGCCTGTACTTTACGGGGTTCAAGGGAATTGTCCGGTTTCTGGATCAGCACATAATTTTCATTGTTGTGCAGGATCAGTGCGCTGGCGGGAATGCCTACGGCCAGCTCTTTCGACTGACGTGTTACGACGGCTTCAATCGTGAGCCCGGGTTTCAGTTTCAAATCCTTGTTTGCCATTCTGATTCTTGCTTTCAGAACGCGTTCCTGCGGGTCAAAAACCTGAGAAATGTCGGAAATGGTGCCTTCGAAAAAATCGTTCGGATAAGCCTTGGACTTGATGACCGCCTTCATTCCTTTCTGTACAAAGGAAAGATCAACGGCATATACATTGGCAGTCACCCACACTTCCGACAGATCCGAGATTGTGAAAAGACCGGCATCGCCGCTGCTCACCTGCGTACCTTCGGAAATATTGTATTCGACGACGTAGCCGCTTACCGGCGCTTTGATCTGGAATACGCCTTTTTCCGAACTTGCGTTGTAGAGCGACAAATTGGACTGTATCTTTTCTATTTCCGACTGCAGGATTTCCGTTTCACTCTCGGCTTCCACCAGATCCTTGTCGGACGCAATGCGGTCCTCGAACATTGATCTGACGGACGACAGTTTTCGTTTTGCCACGGCAAGCTGCGCTTCAAGAACCCGGCTCTGTGCATTCAGTTCCGAGAGTTCGCTGCTGCGCATTTCGGCCAGAACCTGACCTTTGGCAACGCGGTCACCAAGGGAAACGGACGATCTGGTTATGGTTCCCGTTACAAGGCTTGCATACCGGACAACCTGATTGGGATTGTACTCGATCTGGCCGGTAAGCCGGATCGATTCGGTGACCGGCTCAATGACGGCGGGATACGTCGTTACATTTGCAGGCTGATAGGATTTACGAGGTTTTTCCGTTGCAGGTGCCTCTTTTGGTTCATAGCAGGACGTCATCAGCATGGCAGCGGCCATGACCGTGATCAGAGGAAGGTTTGATTTTAACATGTTTGTTTCAGGCTTTTAGTCTTAAATCTCCGCTCCGGTTGTGTAAACGAGCGTTTCGCGGCTTTGACGCAGTTGTTTGATGGTGGTAAAAATCGTTCGCTTGTTGGAAATATAAGCTTCGAAGAAATCCAGATATTCGACCAGATTCACGTTTCGCTGTGTGAAATACCGTGTGTAGGATTCCAGGACATTGTCCAGCTCGCTGCTGTACGCCGGATCCAGACTGCGGTAGGCGGCAAGGCTGTTCTGCAAATCGCGGAATGCGGCCGTTACCTCGGTTTCGATCTGCTGCACCTTTTGCTGCGCCTGCACGTCCGACTGCTCCATGCCAATCCTGCTTTCCAGGATATTTCCCTGATTCCGGTTAAAAACGGGCACATCGAACTTTAATCCAAATCCGAAAAAATTGAGCAGGAAGTTACCGCCGCGGTCATAATTGATACCTGCATGTACATCCGGCCTGCGCTGGGCGTATTCGTAGTCGTACTTTTTCCTTGCCCAATCCTGCTGCATGAGACTGATCCTGCTGTCAGGTCGATTAGCCAGTGCTGCAGCCGTGAGATCATTCAGTGCAAGCGCGGACAATGCTTCGGTATCGGGCACTTCCGGCGTTTCAAATACAAGGTAACTGCCTGCCGGTGTGTGCAACAAAACGGCCAGATCTTTCTGAAGGCTGTTGATCTGCATCTGCGATTCCACCATTTCCTGACTTAGTTCCAGTTTCAGCGCACGCAGCCGGAACAGCTCGGGTTTGCTTACATTCCCTTGTTGGTACTGACTTTCAAAAGAGGTCAGCAAACGTGTTACGGCAGTCTGCTGATTAGCAAGTACGGTATGTTGGGATTGCCGGAATGCCAGCTCAAACAGGTTTTCACGAAGCCGCAGCTTCATTTCACGGATCAGCTCGGAAAAATATTCCGCGGCCATATCGCGCGATACCGATTCGAGTGCAATGCGTTTGCGACGTTTTCCGCCTGTTTCGATCAGCTGCGAAAGCTCGGCCGTGAACTCCCGGTTCCTGCCGAAATTCCCGAACAACGGCGGGATCGTTTCCCCGGAAGACAGCTGATTGCGCGTCGTCCACAAATTGACTTCGTCCAGACTGAACTCGGGATTAGGCCAGAGTTTTGCCTGAATAATGGAAGCTTCCGCCTGGCGGATGCTCAGTTTTTGCGCGATCAGATCCAGGTTATTGCCCAGAAACAATGCTTCTGCTTCTTTTTGACTGATTCTTAAAGTGTCCTGTGCAGACACCGTTAACGAAATGGTAGAGGAAGCCAGCGCGAAGAATGCTATGATGTAAACCTTCACACAATGTCTGTTTATTGAAGGCACAAAACTAGCCGCGCAACATTAGAGCGTTCTTTGAGCTACATTAAAAGTAAATGAGAAATCAGAATCCGATGCTGATCGTGGTGCCTTCACCAACCTTTGACGTAATCCGCAGGCTGATGTGATGGTTTTCCAGGATTTTGCCGGAAATGCTCATTCCCAGACCATTTCCTTTTTTTCCGAATACATTTCCGCCCCGGTAGAAAGGCTCGAAAATATGTTTCAAATCTTCTTCCCCGATCCCGATTCCCCGGTCCCGTATCTTCATCAGCAGCCGTTCTTCCACTTGTTCCAGCGAAATATCAATGGGCTTGCCTTCCGAAAACTTGGCTGCGTTTTCAACCAGATTGTAAAGTGCGATGTAGATCTGGGTCGGGTTGCAGACATACGTGAGCACATCCGTCCGGCCTTCAGGCAGTTTCCAGTGCAGATTTGTTTTGGTGTCCGGGTATTCCGAACTCAGCTGGCCGAGTACTTCCCAAAGAATTTCATCCATCCGCTGTTCACCCGTCATCTCCGGGGTATGTTTTTCAAGATCAGCCAGGATCAGCAGGTTTTCCAGGATTTTTTCCAGTCGCTCGGCATCGTGCAGTACATCGCGGCTTACAGATTGGTATTCATCAATGGACCTTTCCCTGTTCAGCAAAACTTCCAGATCACCCACAATGGCCGCGAGCGGGCTTTTCAGTTCGTGCGAAGCGTGGCTGATGAAATTTTTCTGAATCTGAATGTTCTGGTAAGATTTATCCAGCATGGCATTGAACTCCTTAAAAAGATCTTCCAGCTCGTCGCGGGTCTCGGGATAAGTGAGCTGCTGCCGCTGCCGGGTGACATCCAGCGACTTTACCTGTTCAATGATATGCCGGATCGGCGAGTAAGCGATTTTGGATAACGTATAGCTCAGCGCCACGATCACGATAATCCCGATCACGAGCGCAGTCAGCAGAATTTTCAGGAACTCGTTTTCCTGTGCGTTCAGCGTGGGATTATTGGCTTTGATAATGACGCTGAACGCACCCTGATTGTCGCGGTAATAAATGGCATAATAATACAGGCTGTCTACTTTGAAACTGTAACTTTCGCGGTCGCGTATCGTTTTAAGGATCTTGATCGTAATGTTTGTGTCCGGATCGGCTTCACCAAAATGGATGTTACCCGTTTTGTCGTACAAACGGATTTCCTGATTTGCCGTGGCGGTCAGGAATTTCTCCTCAATTCTTTTGTACTCCCGGGAGGTTACTTCATCTTCTTCCAGATAAAACATCGCCGTTAGCGAAGCCTTCCGTGCCAGTTCCTCGAAAAAGATATTTTCCGCGGATTTGGTAAAATTAAAATAGATCAGTGCCGATGAAATGGTGAATACCAGACTGAAAATCAGGGAAGAAACGAGCGTAAGCCTGTGCTGGACTTTCATTTTGGTGCCGAGATCATGTAACCGCGCCCTTTTACCGTTTTGATCAGTTTTTCAGGAAAATCCGCATCGATTTTGTTGCGCAGATAAGAAATATATACATCGACTACATTGGTATACGTATCGGACCCGGCACCCCAAACAACCTGCAGGATCTGGCTTCTGGTTACAATTTTGTTTTGATTCTCAATCAGATAAACCAAAAAACGAAATTCTTTTACCGATAAAACAATTTCCTTTCCGGCCCGCAGCACGGCGTTGGTATCCAGGTTCACTGTCAGGTCGCCGCAGGAAAGTGCATTGTCCTTGGAATAATGCAGTTCGTAACGCCGCCGCAACGCATTGATCCGCGAAAGCAGTTCAGGAAAATGGATCGGTTTGGTCAAATAATCGTCTGCGCCAAGGTCGAGCGCTTTGATCTTGTCTTCGGATTCACCCAAGGCACTCAGTATCAGGACCGGCGTATCCATTTTTCTATACCGGATCAGTTGCGTGAGCTGAAAACCGTCCATATCGGGCAGCATAATGTCGAGGATAAACAAATCCCAGGTTTCATCCTGAATCAGGCGCCTTGCTTCCAGCCCATCGCGGGCAATCTGGACAAAATAGCCTGCTTCCTGCAAACCTTTCACCAGAAAACTGCCGATCCGCTCATCGTCTTCGACTATCAGTATTCTCATACAGGCATTTTTAAAGAGGAATTTACTTGATCAAACATGCAGTGCATTCGCTTTTTTCGTCAGTTGCTTTCATGTACGGAGCGGCAGCCAGTCAAATAGCTGTACAGCGTACAAACCTAAAAGTATTTGTCCGGCTTAGCAAAATGAACAGGCTGTGATTTTTGTTCCAATAAGTACGGTCAGGCTTTTAGGATCAGAAAAATTCCGGTAACCGGCTCCAAGAATCCGCTTTTTCACTGGCCGGATGAAGCCGTACCTTGTAATTTATGATCATTAACATGATCCGAAAACCGGTTTAACAGGATTTTTAATTTCGGGTCAATAAACGTTCTGCAAAATGGCTTGTCGGGATCATTGTAATAGTAATCAAGGTATTTTTCACTGTTCAGTCTGAAGCTATGAAACCGGATTACTTTTGTAATGACCGGGTTTTCAAAATCATTCCGGAGTTGTTCAATAGCTCGTTTGGCAGAAATAGCCTGTTTATCCGCGAAAGTATAAACTGCAGACCGGTATTTGGAACGCATGGAATGTTCAGCGGTGCAGCTGTGCGTATGAAGGTGAATTTCAACAAGGGTTTCGAGTGTAATCAGGTCAGGGTTGTATTCCACGACAACTGCCTCTGAAAATTCGGCTGGATGGTCACCGGAACTGATCCAACCCTGATTTACGCTGATTACTCCTTTTAAAGACTGGAATATGGCTTCGGTGCACCAATGGCAGCTTCCTCCCAATCCGATTTTGTTTATGCCGGGCATGCGTTTCAATTTGCTTTATAAGAGCAACGTCAGCAAAAACGAAATGTTACACAAGGAAAATCTTTGCGTCGGAAGTTGTATACATTGATTGCTCTTTAAAGAAATTTACCTGAAAAGATCCGGTTTGTTCCGCTTGCTTTTTACCAGGGGCAATTTGCCGGTTCCGGAAAATATTCTTCACTGAAAAACTTTCCGGTGGGTCCATTCTCGTCTATAAGCGCATATTTTACAATTCGTTGCGCCGCTTCTTCCGCCGTGCTGGTGCCCTGCTGACCGGTAAAATCCGTTTTGGTCCAGCCCGGACAAACCGCGTTGACCTTGAAGGGCGTGTCACGAAGCTCATAAGCCAGACTGATCGTGTACATATTTAGTGCTGACTTGGAAGACTGGTATGCAGCATACCTTTTCGGATAATTACGGTTGTCTAGTTCTGCCGCCAGTGCAAGAGATGCCATGCTTGTGCTTACGTTCACAATGCGCGGGGCAGTTGACCCTTTCAGTAAATCCATAAATGCCTGTGTAACCCCAATAACGCCAAACAAATTGGTTTCGAAAACGGTCCTGAACTGTTCGGCCGGCGTTTCGAGCGCGGATTGCTGTAACCCTCCCGAAATGCCTGCATTGTTGACCAGCACATCCAGTGTCCCTGTTTTCAGACCAATCGTATTTCGAGCAGCGAATACAGATTCCGGATCAGCAACGTCCAGTTGTACTGTCCCGACGTTGTTAATACCTTCTCCTTTAAGCTTTTCAACTGCTGACCGGCCACTTTCCAGATTCCGGCTGCCCAGATAAACGTAAAATCCTTTTCGGGCAAGTTCCCTTGCTACTTCAAACCCGATACCCTTATTTGCACCTGTTACCAACGCTGATTTCATCTTTTCAATGTTTTTAAATGATGCATCAAAAGTAGCAGCTGCAAAAAAAGCCGGAATGGACGAATCATTTTACTTGCTGGACAAATCGCGAGAATCCTCTAGAAAGGTGCTCACGCTCTTGCCTGTACTTCTTTTGAACAGTCTTGAAAAATAATCAGGATCATTGAAACCCAGATCGTACGCCAGTTCTTTTACGGAAATTGAAGTGTAATGCAGCTTCCGCTGCGCCTCCTGCATAAGCCGGTTTGTAATCCATTCCTTTGGTGAATAGCCCGAACACGCTTTTACGACACTGTAAAGGTTGCTCGTAGTCATGGCAAGCTTTTCGGCAATGCTGTTCACATCCTGCTGCTCGGTCAGGTGCGATTCGACGGCTAGTTTAAACGCAACATATTTGGATAATTTGGGACTTGGAAAAATCTCCGGATTTCCGTGCTGAAAGTAGGCGCTGTTAAGCTCGGTCAGCAGCGTATGCAAATGGGCCAGAATAATGTCCGCATGCTTTTGTTTCCCCGGCGAATGCAGCAATCTGAACAACATAGAAAAAACAGCTTTGACCCGGCTTCTGGATTCCGGGTCAAATGTGATTGTATTGGAACCAAACGGATTGACCAGGAACGAATAGGAATGCGGAAGCAGCGCCAGCGTATTTTCGTCAAAAGAAACGGTATAATGCTGATCGTCCGGATTAAAATAGGTATTTGTAAAGATTTGATTGGGCAAGCCAAAAACCAGTTGCCCGTTGGTAACAGTAATGTCCTTTAAATCAACTTTACTGGTTACAGAACCCTGATCCACATACATCAGGTAATAAAAAGAAAGTTTATGCGGGTTAAACAGCTTTACAAGAACATCTTCCGGTAAGGCAACCGCACAATTTTCATTCACCGCAATCGACAGTTTGTCATGGTGTTTAATTTTCTCCAGTAAGCCGTAAGTATCCTGCATATCTTAATATTTGCTGAATCAAATGTAAAAAGGACCCGTTAAATTCCCGAAATTGAAAAACAGCATCAAAATTTCAGGAGGAGCCTTCTGGGAAAAGCGATGGACAAAGGAGGCCCCGCCGGGGCCAATTCCTGCAAAACGCTTTATTCTTGCTACAAACAGGGAGCCGCGCTGCGGCTGGTTCAAAACATGCGTAATGCAATCGCTCCGGAGGAGCAACCTGTTTGTAGAAAGTTCAAAACCATGTTTTTTTTGGCTCCGGAGGAGCCTTCATGGGAAAAGCGATTGACAAAGGAGGCCCCGCCGGGGCCATTTCTTATAAAAACGCGTAATCCTTGCTATAAACAGGAAGCCGCTCTGCGGCTGGTTCAAAACATGCGTAATGCAATCGCTCCGGAGGAGCAATCTGTTTGTAGAATGTTCAAAGCCATGTAATTTGCTGGCTCCGGAGGAGCCTTCATGGGAAAAGCGATTGACAAAGGAGGCCCCGCCGGGGCCAATCCCTCCTAAAACGCTTCATACTTCTATAAACAGGAAGCCGCTCTGCGGCTGGTTCAAAACATGCGTAATGCAATCGCTCCGGAGGAGCAATCTGTTTGTAGAAAGTTCAAAGCCATGTAATGTGCTGGCTCCGGAGGAGCCTTCATGGGAAAAGCGATGGACAAAGAAGGCCCCGCCGGGGCCAATCCATGCAAAACGCTTTATCCTTGCTACAAACAGGAAGCCGCTCTGCGGCTGATTAAAAACATGCGTAATGCAATGGCTCCGAAGGAGCAACCTGTTTGTAGAATGTTCAAAGCCATGTAATTTGCTGGCTCCGGAGGAGCCTTCATGGGAAAAGCGATGGACAAAGAAGGCCCCGCCGGGGCCAATCCATGCAAAAACGCTTCATACTTCTATAAACAGGAAGCCGCTCTGCGGCTGGTTGAAATTTATATTAATCCAAAAATAAAATCATGACTATCATAAAATTTTTGCTGCGACTCCTCAGCATTCCAACAGCAAGATAATTTATGGCAATATTGCTTGACAATAACAAAAAACACTCCTACCTTTGCTAACGCCGTTAGGTAAAACTGGATCAAAGATGGGCATTCTGGAAAGAAGAATCAGGCAGAAAGAGAATATGCGGACCACCATTCTGGCTGTTGCTTTGCAACAGGTCAAGGATGAAGGCTGGCAGTCGCTGTCCATCCGGAAAATAGCGGATGCCATTGAATACAGCGTTCCCGTTATTTACGATCACTTTGAGAATAAAGAGGCCATTCTGTTTGAACTTTCTCTGGATGGTTTCAGGTTACTGGAACGGTCGCTGGAAAAGAACAAGAAAAAATATCCCGATCCGACCGAACGATTGAAAGCCCATGCTGAAACGTATTGGAACTTTGCCTTTAAAAATCCCGAGTACTATCAGCTGATGTACGGCCTGGGCATGCCTTGCTGCGGTGCCGGAAAAATGAAGCCGGAATTCAACAGTTTTCGTAAGTACATCGGGGAAGCCATTGAAGGAATTGTAAAAAACAAGAAATCTGACGACAGTGAAACCTGCTTTAAAATCTATGCATTCTGGTCTGTGTTGCACGGGCTGATTTCCATTGTAATGATGCGCTGTTCCGACATTGATGACTCCACTATGAATAAAAAAGTAATGGATGACACCGTAGAAGCATTCATTAAAAATTTATAATTTTTTTACATATAAGCTAACGGTGTTAGCATTAATAACTCCGCTACCCCTTCTTAATTAAGTATTTATCACCATAATTGACCTTCAGTATCCATGAAAAGGATCCATTTAAAATCAAAACAAAGGCTTATTGCACTACTTTTACTTGTAACCGTTTCCGCAGTTATTTATAGTTGCGGCGCTTCCAATGCCGATGCGCCTGCCTCCGCGCCGCCCGCGCAATCTTTGCCCGTCCTGACCGTAAGCGACCATCAGGTCACAGCACACAGAGAATTTACAGCCTCCATCGAGGGCAGCCGTGACATCGAGATCAGGCCGCAGGTCGACGGTTATCTGGACAGGATTTCGGTAGATGAAGGTGCCTACGTGCACAAAGGACAGGTTTTGTTCCATATTGATCCCCGTCCGTACGCCGAGCAGCTGAATAATGCCACTGCAATCCTGCAATCAGCAAAAGCGGCACTGGAAAGTGCTGCCATCAATGTCGATAAACTTACTCCACTGGTGACCAACAATGTCGTTTCGGATGTACAGCTGAAATCGGCGAAAGCTGCTCAGGATGCGGCAAAAGCAAATGTAGCACAGGCGCAGGCTGCTGTAGATGCCGCCAAAATCAACCTCGGCTATACTTCCATCAAAGCGCCGGCAGATGGTTATATCGGAACCATTCCCTTTAAAACAGGCAGTCTGGTTGGGAAAGGCACCATGCAGCCGCTTACGGTCCTTTCTGAAACCAAAGAAATCCACGTCTATTTTTCCATGAGCGAGCTGGATTTTCTTCAATTCAAAAACCAGTTTCCGGGCAACACGGTTGAACAGAAAATCAGACAAATTCCTCCGGTGGAGCTTCTGCTGGCCGATAACAGTGTGTATCCGCAGAAAGGCAAAGTGGAAATCGTGGAAGGCCAGTTTGACAAAACCATGGGCGCTATCAACTTCCGTGCCACTTTCCCGAATGTGAACGGACTCTTGCGTTCAGGCAATACCGGTAGGATCCGCATTCCTCGTGAACTGGTCAAATCGGTCCTGATTCCGCAGGAAGCTACCTTTGAATTGCAGGATAAAGTGTTCGTTTATACCGTTCTGGATAGCAACAAGGTAGAAGGCCGGCCGGTTACGGTTTCTGACAGAAGCGGCCGTTATTATCTGATCTCAAACGGATTAAAGCCCGGGGAAAAGATTGTTTACAACGGTCTTGACAGGCTCAGGGACGGAATGGCAATTGCGCCTCAGAACATGTCAATGGATAGTTTGTTGCACGCCAATCCGATCTGACCTGCTGATCATATAATATTTGCTGTCATCCTGAGCAATCCGGTTTTACAAACCGGAGCGAAACCGAAATGCTGAAAGCATCATTTCATGAAGCATCGTGCCCGGCAAGTAGCATCCTGCAACCGGCTACTGGCTCTGTACGCTCAGGATGACATGCATTTAGCCGCAGCCGTTCATTGGCTGTTAACACCACAAAACAACTTAATAACTACCCTCATCCCGGGGGTAAAACAAGACCTCTATGTTCCAGAAATTTATTGAAAGGCCCGTCCTTTCGACCGTTATCTCGATCCTGATATTACTGCTCGGGATCATTTCGCTCACCACTTTGCCCATTACCAAATTCCCCGACATTGCCCCTCCTACCGTTCAGGTGACGGCCGTATATCCGGGAGCGAACGCAGAAGTTGTGGCGCGCGCAGTGGCGACGCCGATTGAAGAAGCCGTAAACGGTGTGGAAAACATGACTTACATGACTTCCTCTTCCAATAATGACGGAACAATGGCTTTAAACGTCTATTTCAAACAGGGTACCGATCCGGACATTGCGGCTGTGAACGTTCAGAACCGTGTTTCCAAAGCGGTCAGCCAGATTCCGCAGGAAGTTGTGCAGGCGGGTATTTCCACTCAAAAACAGCAGAACAGCATCATCATGTTCGTGGCGTTGTCGAGTGAAGACAGCACTTATGATGAAACCTTTTTGCTGAACTATATCAAGATCAACCTCGTGCCGCAGTTGCAGCGTATACCCGGGGTCGGACAGGCGCAGCCTTTCGGGACGCGTGACTACTCCATGCGCATCTGGCTGAAACCGGATCGCCTCGCCGCATACGGTTTGTCGCCTCAGGAAGTAACGGGTGCAATCCGTGAGCAGAGCCTCGAAACCGCACCGGGCCGTCTGGGCGAGAACAGCAAGGAAGTTTTTGAATATGTACTGAAATACAAAGGAAAACTGACGCAGAACAAGGAGTATGAAGATATCATTATCAAAGCCAACAGCGACGGTTCCGTCATCCGTCTGAAAGATCTGGCGCGGGTTGAATTCGGTTCCTATACCTATTCTTCCAACGGCAAGCTGAACGGGGACGCTTCATCCGGTGTTGCCGTTTTCCAGACCGCCGGAACTAATGCAAACGAAATCCTGATTCAGGCAGAAGCCTTGCTCGACGACTTTTCAAAATCGTTGCCCAAAGGTGTGAAAACGACCATTATGTATAACTCCAAAGATTTTCTGGATGATTCCATCGGTCAGGTTCGCAGCACGTTGCTGGAAGCTTTTGTGCTCGTGTTTATTGTTGTGTTCATCTTTTTGCAGGATTTCCGGTCTACGCTTATTCCGGCCATTGCCGTGCCTGTGGCCATCGTCGGTACGTTTTTCTTCATGCAGCTGTTTGGATTTACAATCAACTTCCTTACGCTTTTTGCTTTGGTACTTGCCATCGGAATTGTCGTCGATGATGCGATTGTCGTAGTCGAGGCTGTGCATTCCAAAATGGAGCTCACGCACTTGCCGGCGCGGCCTGCCACGATGGAATCCATGAATGAAATTTCCGGCGCGATTATTTCCATTACGCTGGTTATGGCCGCAGTATTTATTCCGGTTGGATTCATGCAGGGCCCCGCAGGGGTATTTTACCGGCAGTTTGCATTTACGCTCGCCATCGCTATTTTGATTTCGGCACTGAACGCCTTGACACTCAGCCCTGCACTTTGTGCATTGTTTCTAAAAAACCCGCATACGGACGAAAACGGTCACCATGGACGCAAAGGTTTTTCAGCCAGGTTCTTCGCAGCGTTCAACACCGGTTTCCAGGCAATGACCGACAAGTATGTCAAAAGTCTTCAGTTCCTGATCCGTCGTAAATGGGTTACTGTTTTCGGTTTGCTGATTATTACGGGTACTACAGTCTGGCTGACATTGAAAACACCAACCGGTTTTATCCCGACAGAAGATCAGGGCTTTCTGCTGTATGCGCTCAACACGCCTCCGGGCAGCTCGCTGGACCGTACGCACAAGGCCATGGCACAAGTCGACAGCATTGTAAAAAATTCGCCGATTGCCGAGCAGCGCTATGTTGTGGAAGGAATGAACATCATTTCCAATTCCAATGCATCGCCTTATGGTGTCGGTTTTATCCGGATGAAGCCCAAGGCCGAACGCGGGGATGTTCAGGATTTTGATCAGATCGTGGGGATGATGTCTCAGAAAGTTCGGGCAGTCAACGACGCCAACGCATTCTTTTTTACCTTTCCGACCGTGGACGGATTCGGTAACGTCAGCGGATTTGAATTCATGCTTCAGGACCGCGGAAACGGATCGCTGGAAAAGCTGAGCGCGACAACCAACCAGTTTCTGGGTGCCCTGATGAAGAAAAAGGAAATAGCCTATGCGTTCACAACCTTTGCAACGGGCAATCCGCAATACATGCTGGAAGTTGACAATGCCAAGGCAAAACAGCTCAACGTACCCGTCAACGAACTGCTTCAGACTCTTCAGATTTATTACGGCAGCAGCTTTGTTTCGGATTTCAACCGTTTTGGTAAATATTACCGGGTAATGGCGCAGGCCGATGCTTCCTACCGTGCAGATCCGTCGTCGCTGAACAATATTTATGTCAAAAATACGCAGGGTGAAATGGTGCCTGCCAATTCGCTTGTAACGCTCAAAAGGGTATTCGGCCCCGAAACCGTTACGAGAAACAACCTTTATAATGCCGTCGTGATCAACGGAACGCCGAAACCGGGTTACAGCACGGGCGACGCGATCCGGGCCGTGAAGGAAACTGCCGCCGAGGTACTTCCCAATAATTACCGCACCGAATGGACCGGCATGACACGCGAGGAAATCAACGCCGGTTCGCAGATTCTCTTGATTTTTGTACTCAGCCTGGTGTTCGTGTATTTCCTTCTGGCGGCGCAGTATGAAAGCTACATTCTGCCTTTTGCCGTCATCCTGACCATTCCGCTGGGTGTTTTCGGTGTAATGCTGTTTATCAATCTTGCGGGAATTGAAAACAATATTTATGTACAGGTCGGACTGATCATGCTCATCGGATTGCTGGCCAAAAATGCAATCCTGATCATTGAATACGCCGTGCAGCGCCGTCATGCAGGAATGTCCATCGTGGCATCTGCGCTGGAAGCATCGCGGCTGCGTCTCCGGCCGATCCTGATGACTTCATTCGCCTTCATCGTGGGTCTGATTCCATTGATGCGTGCCACCGGCGGCTCCGCTCTGGGTAACCGCTCGATCGGTACGGGTGCAGTCGGCGGGATGCTGACGGGTGTGATCTTCGGCATATTCGTGATTCCGGTACTGTATGCTATTTTCCAGTATTTACAGGAAAAAGTAGCCGGCAAGCCGAAGGAACTGGTGAAAGAAGAGCTTGTTAATTAAAACCTCCACTCATCAAGGCGACGATTTAAAATAGTTAGAAACATATTCATGAAAAACAAAACAGATATTCCGTATTTGCTGGGTTTTGTGCTGCTGATAATGGTTATTTCCTCCTGCAAAGTAACCAGGGATTACAAGCAACCGGAGCTCAGCCTCCCAACGCAGTACCGCAACGCCACATTTGCCGACACTGCGACGCTGGCCGATATCGAGTGGAAAAACTTCTTTCCGGATACCACTTTACAAAGGCTTATTGAACGCGGGATTACGTACAATTACGACCTGCAGCTGGCTTTGAAACGCATTGATATTGCGCAGCAACAAGTGAAACAGGCGAAATTCCTGCAATTTCCACGGCTCGACTTACAGGTAACCGGACAATACAACCGCCCGTCGAGCAACAGCCTGAACGGGATCAGCGCAAGCAATTTTCTGGGTTCCAAACACATTGAAAACTACATTGCAGGCGTAACCCTGAGCTGGGAAGCCGACATCTGGGGCAAAATCCGCAGCCAGAAGCAGGCTACGCTGGGTCAGTACCTGCAAACCTACGAAGCAAGCAAAGCACTGAAAACTAGACTCGTAGCGGATATAGCAAAAGGTTTTTTCAATTTACTGATGCTTGACAAGCAACTGCAGATTGCCAGAAGCAACCTTGAACTGAGCGACAATACGCTGAAAATCACCCGGCTGCTGAAAGATGCCGGCGAAGTCACTTCCCTTTCTATCCAGCAATCCGAAGCACAGCGGGAATCCATTGCCTTGCTCATTCCTCAACTGGAACAGGATATGATCATTCAGGAAAATGCACTGCAGATACTGACCGGCCAGATGCCCGAGAGCATTGCAAGAACAGTCAGCCTGTCGGATTTTGAATCGGGCGACAGCCTGGCTACGGGCGTACCCGCTGCGCTGGTAAGCCGCCGTCCGGATGTCCGCGAAGCTGAAACGGCTGTCCTGATCGCCAATGCGCAACTGGGCGTTGCCCAGGCAAGCATGTACCCTTCGCTGATTATTTCGGCAAGCGGCGGTGTAGAATCATTCCGGTCGAGTAACTGGTTCAATATTCCGGGTTCTTTGTTCGGGATTGCAGCGGGTACAATCGCCAGGCCGGTTTTTGCAAGAAGACAACTGAAAACCAACCTGGAAGTTGCCAAAATTCAGCGGGAACAATCGGTACTTGAATTTCGCCAGTCCGTTCTGAATGCAATCGGAGAAGTTTCCAATACTTTGGTACAAACCCAGAAGCTGAAAGAACAGGAAACGATTGCGAATAATCAGGTAGCGATTCTGCAGCAGGCCATTTCCAACGCACAGCTGCTTTATCAAAGCGATATGGCCAATTATCTGGAAGTGATCACCGCACAGGGAAATGCTTTGCAGGCCGAACTGAACCTTGCTTTTATCCGCAGCCAGTCACTGGTAGCAAGAGTGGATTTATACCGAAGCCTGGGCGGTGGCTGGAAGTAGGAAAACGCAAGTCCGCTTTGGATAATTTTGGCTTAAAAGATTTAAGCAGAGTCTTTTAAAATTACCGAACGCTTCAAAAGAGGAAGCCCGGAGATGAACGTTCCGGGCTTCCTCTTTTATTTTCCAAAACCATTGTTTTTAGACAAAACGGGTAAATTATTTTAAATCCATTTTCTTCTTCATTTATAAAAGAAGCCTTCAAACCGCTTTGAACAAATCCGCATTCCTGATTTGGAGATCACCAGAATGACGGCCTTTCGGTGGTTCCGCCGTTTGTCCTGCAATCGGTACATTCGGAAGAGGCTACCAGCACCGAATCAGCACGGGGGCCCCAGTAAGTAAGCAGCAATTTGGTTGTGTTCAATGCACACTCTTCGTCACGTCCGCCGCATGCAATTGGAAGGGTGTCGGGTTCGGTACATCTTGGAAATATGCCCAGATGCGGTGTAATTGTTAACCGTCGGGTTTCTTCCGTTGCGGCGCTGAAATAGCCAAAAACGGGCTCTTTGGAATCTGCAATATTTTTTATATTTCCCGTAACCTGCGAAGGCTGCGGATCAAAAAGACTTCCGGTTCCCTGCGTCGTTTTGGCAAGGTCAGTCCAGTATTCAAATGCCTTTTGCGACAAACCATATTGCCTGACCAGCAAGCTGTATTTGATGTAAAGTTTGTTGGTCGAGACCGGCACCGTGTTCAGCGGAAGGTTTTTAATGATATCGTCGCTTAACCTGACCGTACTGCCCAGCAAAATACTGCCCGACTTTTTATGGCTCCAGCATGAATTGATGTTATCTTTCCGAAGCACTACTGCATTGTTCACTACTTCCAGCGCGGAATAATACGTTGCTTCATATTCCCAGGTTTCCTCAAATTTCCAGCGGTAAAACTGCGTATGGTTCTGCGCATCATGCGTATTGACATAAAACATCATGGCGTTCTGAAAGGCGTCCAGCTTGTAAGTAACGCTGTCGATGGCAGGCGTCCGGCTTACGGTGACGTATTCGGAAAGGTATTCCTGTCCGTTTCGGGTTTTAATGCGGATCCGGTATTGCAGGGCCGTGTTATATTTTCTGGGCGGCAGCACATAAACCCCGTTTCCGGATTCGGTGAAAAGATACATCTCGCCCTCTTCCTGTTCAACGACAACCGTGGCACCGGTTTCAGTCACCGGCTGCGTATTCTGGTTTATATTCTGCGTTCTCCGCAGTTCGATCCGGCTGGTATCCGTTCCGCTGACATTGAAAAATCCGTCAACGACCAGATGACTTTCATCTGAATTCACTTCCGGCGGAGAAAAAGGTTCTATACAGCCGTCCATGAAAAGCAGCAGCATGAACAATGCGGATGCAATGTAAAATTTCATTTTCAGAATGATTAAAAGTTTACCAAATCAAACCGCAGTTACCGGAACGTAAATTGAAATCATTGCCTCACTTCTTATTCTTTATACTTTTCAGAAAGGCGCGGACAGGTGTGCGCCAGACTTCCATTTTATGGAATCAAGGAAAGAAAAGGGCTTTTCTACTTATACAGCTGATTTATTGATCATTCCGCCTGTCCTGCTGAATTTCCATATGCATTTTGTTCAGCTTGAAAGCCATTCTGGGAAAACTTCGTAAGACGGCAAGCTGGTAGAAAACCATGCAGGCTTCCTTTACATAGCACGTACCTGAAACATAATGTTCTGCTTGTGCGGATGCGGAAATTCAGTAACCATTTTACTATGAACAGAAACATTTTCCTGCTTTGCCTGCTTCTTGGCGCTTTCATTTCAAAGCTGGCCTGCGCACAGACGAGTACCGACGAGTTCCGTCCGGCAGCGTCCAACCTGTCCGGCGTGGAGTATCCGAAAATCTCCGGCGATAACCGTGTAATGGTCCGTCTGAAAGCTCCGGATGCTGTAAAAGTGCAGGTGCAGGGCGGCGACGGACTGCAGAAAGATCCGCTGGATCTGGTGAAAGATTCAGAAGGAAACTGGAACGGCATTATTCCGTCCGCCGGGCCGGGTTTTCATTATTACTGGTTTGTCGTGGATGGCGTGCGCGTGAACGATCCGGGCAGCGATGCCTATCTTGGCTACGGACGACCTACAGGCGGTATAGAAATTCCGGCTGCAAATGAAGATTTTTATCTGCTTAAAAACGTGCCGCACGGCGTCGTGCGCGAGCAATGGTATTATTCGGAAATTACGGGCAAATGGCGCCGGGCTTTTGTATATACTCCGCCGGGCTACGATGCTTCACCAAATAAAAAATACCCGGTTCTATATCTGCTGCACGGTGCCGGCGAAAATGAACGCGGCTGGTCCATGCAGGGACATATGAACGCTATTCTGGATAATCTGATTGCCGGTAAAAAAGCTACGCCCATGCTTGTTGTGATGGATAACGGATATGCAGTTCCCAAAGGCGAAACGGCTCCGACCACAAACACCCGGGCGGAAATGGCGCGCAGGGCGGCTACACTGGAAGAGGTTTATCTTAAAGAAATTATCCCGACGATGGAAAAAACCTATCGCGTGCTGCCGGGCCGCGAAAACCGGGCGATGGCCGGACTTTCCATGGGCGGACTGCAGACGATGCTGATCGGCGTCAAGCACGCTGACCTTTTTTCACATTACGGTTTTTTCAGCGGGGCCATTTTTGACGAAATCCTTGCCGACCCGAAAACAGCATTGAACGGTGCCTTTTCGGATGCAAATGCATTCAACAAACGGGTAAAAGTTTTATGGTTTGGTGCCGGAAGCGAAGAAAAACCATTTACCAAAATGGCAACAGACACCCGCAAAAAGCTGGAAGGGCTTGGCATAAAGTCCAGTTACTATGAGTCGCCGGGCACCTTTCACGAATGGCATACATGGCGCCGGTGCCTGCACGAATTTGCGCCGCTCCTGTTTAAAAACTAATATGCTTATAATGATAAATGCCTTGCCTTTCTTTTGGTACGGACCACAGGCGAGTCAAGATCAGTACTGTAACGCCATGAAAAATGATGGGTCCCCGGCTGTTTGTACGCGTATTTGATCAAATCGCTTTGCCTGAGCACACGCATTGCCTTGTTGTCGTAAAGCCGGTACAACTTTCCGCTGCGGTCCCGAAATCCCCAGAGGCCGCTTTTCAGGATTTTTCTTTTTTGTCCATTTTTATAAACCACTTTCAGATTTTTCCCGTACGGTGAAGCAATCTTTTTTATGGTACCGACAGAATCTTCCCAAACCGCATGCTTGCTGTCGTACATCAAGGCAGGAAATTGCCCGAAACAACGTCCCGACAACAACCCCAATAAAACAATCAACAACCCGCCTTTCATAACCCCTTTTATTTACAACCCATGACAAATAACCCAAAACGGACAATAAATGACCACACATGACCCAAATTCCCATTTCCCTAAATGTACAAAAAACCCTTCATCTACAACAACTGCCTGGCCACACGGAAAGTATTGGCATGCGCTTCCATAATGGTCCTGAGCTGGGCCGAGTAACCGCCGCCCATGCTGCATTGAAGCGGAATATGATGCTTACGGGCCGTTTGCAGCACAATTTCGTCGCGTTGCCGGCAACCCTGAATCGTGCAGGCCATGCGGCCGATCTTGTCGGTATGAAGAATGTCCACGCCGGCCTGATAAAAGATAAAATCCGGACGGACCTGCTGTATAAGTTTCGGCAGAGTTTCTTTCAGAATGCCCAGATAAGTATGATCATCCGTTTTGTCTTCGAGCGGAATATCCAGGTCACTTTGTTCTTTCCGGAAAGGATAATTGTTCTTGCCGTGCATGGAAAAGGTAAATACCCGCGGCTCACCGGTAAAAATTTCCGCCGTTCCGTTGCCCTGGTGCACATCCAGATCAATGATAAGCACCTGCTTGGCCTTGTGATGATCCAGCAGATATTGTGCCGCTACTGCCTGATCGTTGATCATGCAGAACCCTTCGCCCTGATTGCGGCCGGCATGGTGCGTACCGCCGGCTATATTGAAGGCCATGCCGGTTTTCAGCGCTTTCAATGCACCTTGCACGGTACCGTTCGTGATCATTAATTCACGTTTGGCCAGCAACGGCGACTGCTCAAAACCGATGCGGCGCATTTCCTTCGCACTGAGGCTGCCATTTATCAGACGGTTTGTATAATCATAGCCGTGCACCGCATAAACTGCCTCTGCAGCCACCGGTTCCGGACTGAAAAAATCCGGTTCTTCCGCTGTACCTTCCCGCAGTAACTGCTGAGGCAGCAGCTCGTATTTGTCCATCGGAAAACGGTGGCCTTCCGGAACGGGGTATTTATAGATGGGATGAAAAGCAATCGGGAACATACCTTGTTTTACCGCCGTTTCCGGCAGGTTCCGTTCTTTAAAAGTATGTTTTAACCAAAGGTTTCATTTTATGAATACTGTCCGTATTGATCCTGCAGTACTTTCCTATTGAATCAAAAATAATGGCAGGGTTGCCGATGTCAAAAATCCGGTACATTTCAGCTCTCCTGTTTTCTTCCACGTTCCATGAAGCGGCATAGGAATTAATGACAGTACCCTTCATCGCTTCATTCAGTTCAGACCATTGATAAGTTTGATAAGTCATGTTAATTGTTAATTCTTTATATCTCAAGTTAAGAAAAAGCATTTACCGTTTTACCGAAAATAACATCCGACCTCATATCATAACATTCAGATAATATTCCCTGTTTTGTTCCGGCAGCTGATGATGCCTGAAAATATCATTGCTGTTCCTTGTCATGACAATTCAAAAAAGGAATGATAAGTAAACGGGTCACTGCCCTCAACATTGCAGACCGGTTGTCGATATTTGATTAAAAAAACGTTTTTTGCACGGATTGCTGCCAAATGCCAACTTGCATGTAACTCCTTTCATCCTGCCGTTAACAACATTACATTTCCGGCATTTGCCACCGTTACACACCATATAGTTGTACAATTACAACAAATTATTAAACACTGCAAGCTGACAATAAAGTTTGGATTAAAACAAATTTAATTTTTGCTTAACACTGCGCACCATCTATACATTGGGGTTTCGTCTACCTTTACAGAATATTCGGGCACTAAATGGATATAACCCGAAATTGCCGTTTTATACCATTCCGTAAACGATAAATTTTTAATCCTAGTCGAACTTATCTAAAAATAGCGGGTTTTACCTGCTATTTTTTTAATGCACGATTAGGCAGTTTTACGCATGCATTTACCGGAATGATGCAACCGGTTTTCGGTATTTGTCAATGCCCTTTTCTGTATTGTCTCAACGGATTACAAGGCGGTCATTCTGTATCAAATCGGAAAATTTATTGAACAATAACCGGCGTTCTTCATTAACATCATGTTAAGATTGTTGTGAATAGCACGGATTTTGATAGCCGTATCAGAAACTTTGTTAAAATTAGTGCAGCACAAGCTTTTGCCAGATAATGAATCCGCGTCTGAAACGAATACATGAAAGAAAACTGATCAAGCTTTCCATTGCAACCGGCTCGTTTTTAACCATATGGGCTATTGTGGTCGGGATTTTGGGTGATTCCAAATCCATTATTTTTGATGCTCTTTTTTCAATGGTCGGCATCAGCCTTTCCGGTGTTTCATTGCTCGTCAATAACTTTATCCGTAAGCCGGACGATGACAATCTTCCTTTCGGACGTTCCCAGTTTGAGCCGTTCGTGATCACGGTCCAGTCTTCCGTAATCATTTTTTTATGTCTTTATTCGCTCGCCACTTCGGTCATCGATATCATGAACGGCGGCAAGGCAGTCGAGCTGGGCATTGCACTTCCTTATCTGATTTTCTCCATTATCGGCTGCTTTGTTTTATGGCTTTATTTCCGTAAAAAAGCCTTGCAGCTTAATTCGGAATATGTCCGGATTGAATCAACGGAATGGCAGCTGGATGCGCTTCTGAGTTTTGGCGTACTGCTTGTTTTATCTTTGGGTTACTTTCTGAAAAATACTTCCCATGCTTATCTGATTCCTTATCTGGATCCGTCCATGGTCCTGTTTATTTCCGTTTTATTTCTCCGGATTCCGGCCAGGACTTTTATAAAGAATATAAAGGAACTTCTGCAGTTTGCGCCGGATGATGAAGTGGAAGAGAAAATACATGAACAGGCCGCTTTTATTTCAAAAAAATATCACTTCAAGGATGAGTACGTGCGGGTAGCTAAAACCGGCAGCAGTTATAATATTGAAATTGATTTTTTACTGCCCAAGGAACTGGCAGAGACACAGGTAAAAGAACTGGATATGATCCGGCAGGAATTATATGACCTTATAAAAGGCGATTACAAAATGTGGCTGACGATTTCCTTTACAACCGAGCTGAAATGGATGATCTGATGCATGCATTCAACGCTTTATATATTTTGGAACAACCCGGTGAACAACCTGAACATGAATCAAAAAATGAGTTCTCAATTATCCCGAAAAGACTTTGGAAACGATTTCCGCTGGGGAACAGCAACGGCATCCTTTCAGATTGAAGGCGCCGTAAAAGAGGACGGTCGGGGACTTTCCATCTGGGATACTTTTTCCAGAATACCGGGTAAAATAAAGAATAACGACAATGCGGACGTTGCCTGCAATTTTTATCATTTGTATGAAAATGACCTTGCGCTTGCTGCACAATTAGGCTTTAAGGAATTCCGGTTTTCCATTTCATGGTCACGTATATTACCGGCCGGAACCGGCAACATAAACCGCAAAGGAATTGATTTTTACAACCGGCTTATCGATCAATGTCTGCAGCTGAAAATTACGCCATGGATTACTTTATACCACTGGGATCTGCCGCAGGCTCTGGAAGACAGAGGCGGCTGGAAAAACCGTGAAATTGTAAACTGGTTTCAGGAATACACCGAACTTTGCACAGCCGAATTCGGCGATCGCGTCCGTAACTGGATCATCCTGAACGAACCCATGGCTGTGGCCGGACTGGGTTACACCACGGGCTTGCACGCGCCGGGCAAAAAAGGCCTTTTCAATTTTCTGCCAGTTGTACATCACCTTTCTTTATGCCAGGCGGAAGGCGGGCGGACTGTACGCCGGAATGTGCCGGGTGCCTACATCGGAACGGCTGTCTCCTGCTCGTTTGTAAAGCCTTATACGGGATCACTGAGGGATAAGATGGCTGCCAAAAGAGCGGATGCGTTGCTGAACCGGCTTTTTATTGAACCCGCGCTTGGCCTCGGCTACCCCGCCGATGCTTTTTCCTATCTGAACAACATTGAAAAATACATGCAGCCGGACGATCGTGAGAAATTGCAGTTTGATTTTGACTTTATCGGCATTCAGAATTATTTCAGTGTAGTAGTAAAACACTCATGGCTCAAACCTGTTCTATGGCTGGCGGAAGTTCCGGCATCCAGACGGAATGCGCCGGCAACAGCCATGGGCTGGGAAATTGACCCGGAAGGAATGTATCAAATCCTGCAGCAGTTTTCAAAATACAAAGGAATAAAGGATATCATTGTTTCGGAAAACGGCGCGGCTTTCAAAGATGTGCTTTCCAACGGGCAAATTGAAGATTCGGAAAGAACAGCCTTTTTTCAGCAATATCTTTATAACATTCTCAGAGCCAAACAGGACGGCGTAAATGTAAAAGGTTATCTGGCATGGTCGCTGACAGACAATTTTGAATGGGCGGAAGGTTATGCAGCCAGGTTCGGACTTGTCCATATCGATTTTGACACACAGGAACGGACAGTCAAAAATTCGGGAAAGTGGTTTGCTGACTTCCTGAATGCGGAAAAATAACCGGTCAGGGCAAATTCAAACACTCCAATTTATTCTAAGTAATAGCAATATCCTTGTAGAAATCATTAACAAATTGGTAATCTCTCCGTAATACCCGGTTCATATGAAAGGAGCATATTTGTATTATGAGAGATACAACACACTTCCGGACCATCATTATATCGGACCTGCATCTGGGCGCGAGCGGCTCCAAAGCAGAAGAAGTAACCAGTTTCCTGAAAAACTATTCGTGCAAAAAGCTGATCCTGAACGGGGATATCATTGATGCCTGGCAATTGAAAAAGTATGGTGTCTGGAAACGGAAACATACGATGTTTTTCAGAAGAGTGTTAAAAATGATTGAGGAAAACAACACCAAAGTCATCTATATACGCGGCAATCACGACGATTTTCTCGATCAGATCATTCCTTTCCGGCTGGGCAAGCATTTTCAGTTCAGAAAGGATTACATCCTCAATTCAGGTTCGAAGAGCTTCTACATAACCCACGGCGATGTTTTTGATTCCATCACAACCCGTATGAAATGGCTTGCGTACCTCGGCGACATGGGTTATACTTTTCTGCTCTGGATCAACAAATTTTATAATAAATACCGCGAATGGAAAGGATTGCCTTACTATTCACTTTCGCAGCGGATCAAGCAGTCGGTGAAAATGGCGGTAAACTATATGTCCGATTTTGAGGAAAAACTGACGGAACTTGCAAAGGCCAAGAGCTGCGACGGCGTCATTTGCGGGCACATCCATCATCCGGCAATCCGAGAAATTGATGGCATCCAGTACATGAATTCAGGCGATTGGGTGGAAACGCTGAGTGCTTTGGTGGAGGATTCCGAGGGCAACTGGAGCCTGCTGTATTACAACCAGCAACATGCCGGAAACAAATCGGAAAACAGCAAGCCGCTCAGGACTAAAGTCGTTGAGAACTTTCCAGGAACTGAAAAACAGGTTGCATTTACCGGCATTATCCCCAACAAAGACCATCGCATTTTATAAATATGAAAATTCTGTTTCTTGTTCAGGGTGAAGGACGCGGGCATCTTACGCAGGCCATTGCGCTGGGACAAATACTTAGAAGAGCTGATCACGAAATAGTGGGTGCCATGACCGGCAAGTCCGCCGGCCGCATTATTCCGTCATTTTTTAAAGAACAGATCCAGGCGCCTGTATACGAATTCGATGCGCCGTGCATTGCCTATAACGCCAAAGGAAAAGGCATGAACCTGGGCCGGACAATTGGTACGCTGCTGTTGAACGCCCCGAAATACCTGCGTGCCGTTCAATTCATCAACAGGATTGCATGCAAAGCAAAACCGGATGTAATTATCTGTTTTTATGAAACATATGGCGGGATTTACAATTTTCTTTACGGTTCAAAAGTACCGATGATCTGTATCGCGCATCAGTATCTGCTGCTGCATCCCCGGTTTATTTTCCCTGAAAACAGCCGCTTCAGCAAATCCGTCATCAACTTCAATTCCCGGATTACTTCCTGGCTTGCTGCCAAACGGCTTGCATTGTCGTTCCGCGAAATGGAATCCAGAAACGACCTGAAAATAACGGTTGTTCCGCCGCTGATCCGAGAAGAAGTCCTGGACCTGAAACCCACATGCGGCGATTTTTTCCTGGTTTACATGACGCATCACAGCATGAGCCAGAAAATCATCGACTGGCATTTAAGTCATCCCGGGGTAAGCCTGCACTGTTTCTGGGACAATGCGGAAGCGAATGAAGTTTTCCAGTTTGATGAAACGCTGACTTTCCACCGGATCAACAGCGAAAAGTACCTGAACATGCTGGCGTCGTGCAGGGCGCTTGTAACCACCGCAGGATTTGAGTCGGTATGCGAAGCGATTTATCTCGGAAAACCCGTTATGATGGTTCCGGTGCCAAACCATTTTGAACAGGAATGCAATGCACTGGACGGCGTAATTTCAGGAGCGGGCGTCCGGTGCAAAACGTTTGATCTTTCCGTTATGCTGGAATATTTGCCCAAACATCAGGATCAATCGGAGAAATTCAGGAACTGGTACAAAAGCGGGGCAAGCCGGTTTGTGCAGGAAATTGAAATGATTTCCGGTGATTTCACGCCTGTAAACCATTGAATCGGTAACATTGCTTCAGTAAACTTTTATTTCTTCCTCCTGCATCGGCTTGCTCCGTTGGCAAGCAAACAGCTTGACAGGCTTTTTCCTTAAAAACCTGTTTTCAGCATAAATCAAGGTTTTCTGCTCCGCCGGATCTGTTATTCCCATTTCCTGATTTTTCATTTTTACAGCACCGGCTTGTAAATTCAATTTACATGCACAGTGAGATTTCACTCCGAATTACTTTCAATGATAACAGCTCCTTAACATTGGGCATTCGTATGCCGGATATCTTTGAGCCAAAAACGAGCACTTTTTAATATGAATTCAAGAAGAGACTTTCTTAAACAGGCTGCGCTGCTGTCGGGCACAGGCGCTATGATGAACATGCTCCCGCCGGTTATACAAAAAGCCCTGGCAGTAAACCCTGAACTCGGAAGCACTTTCTACGACGCCGAACATATCGTTTTTCTGATGCAGGAAAACCGTTCTTTCGATCATCAGCTTGGCACTTTGCAGGGCGTACGCGGCTATAACGATCCGCGGGCGATTGAGTTGCCGGATAAAAACAAGGTATGGCTTCAAACCAACAAGGAGGGACATACTTTTATGCCTTTTCACCTGAAAGTCAAAGATACCAAAGTGGCCTGGATGGGCTCCATTCCGCACGGCTGGACCGACCAGACCGACGCCATGAACAATGGAAAATATGACAAATGGCTGGATGTGAAAAAGACCGGCAAAAAGGATTATGCAAATATCCCGCTGACGATGGGCTACTGCGACCGGTCGGATTTCCCGTTCTATTATTCTCTTGCCGACGCATTTACCGTTTGTGATCACAACTTCTGTTCCAGCATAACAGGCACGCATCCCAACCGGTATTACTGGATGACCGGTACCGTGCGCGAGAAAAACGAAACCGAATCCATTGCACATCTGTGGAACAACAGCAATTACGAATTTCCGGAACTGGACTGGACTACTTACCCCGAACGCCTTCAGGAAAACGGCATTTCCTGGAAAGTGTATCAGAACGAACTGACTATGGGCTACGGACTGAAAGGCGAAGAAAGCTCCTGGCTCAGCAACTTCGGAACCAATGTGCTGGAATATTTCAAACAATACAATGTACGGCTGCATGAAGGCGGAATTACCAATCTTCAGTCCAAAAAGGAAAATGTACAGGAACTGATCGCACAACTTGAAAAAGATCCGGCCGACGAAAAATCCGCTCAAAAGCTGGCCGCCGCCAAAAGGCTGCTTTCCAACATCCAGACTGCACAGACGAAATTTACCAAAGACGGTTACAAGAATCTCTCACCGCATCACAAGGAGCTGAATGACAGGGCATTTACAACAAACAGCAAAGACCCGCACTTTCACGACCTCACTGCCATGGAATACAATGACAAAGGTGAAAAAAGAACGCTGAATGTGCCCAAAGGTGATGTTTTTCATCAGTTCCGGGAAGATGTCAAAAACGGTACGCTGCCTACGGTTTCCTGGCTCATGCCGCCGGCTCATTTTTCCGATCATCCCGGCCAGCCCTGGTTTGGACCCTGGTATGTAAGCGAAGCGATGGAAATTCTGCTGCAAAACCCCGATGTCTGGAAGAAGACGATCTTTATCCTTACTTATGACGAAAATGATGGTTACTTCGACCATGTGCCGCCTTTTACGGTTCCCAATCCGTACAAGGAAAATACGGGCAAGGTTTCAGCAGGAATTGATCCGAAAATGGATTTTGCCACGCGAACCCAGCAAACAAATCCTTCGACCATGGAAAAAAACATCCGCGAAAGTTCAATCGGGCTGGGCTACCGTGTTCCGATGATCATTGCATCGCCCTGGACGCGCGGCGGGTTTGTCAATTCAGAGGTTTTTGATCATACTTCTTCCCTGCAGTTCCTGGAAACTTTTCTGGAAAAGAAATTCAACAAAAAGATCAGGGAAGAAAATATTACGCAATGGCGCAGAACGGTCTGCGGCGACCTTACTTCTGTTTTCAGGCCCTACAACGGTGAGCAAATCACGCGGCCGGAATTTCTTGAAAGAATGCCGTTCCTGGAAGGTATCCATCAGGCTCAGTTTAAAGAGGCTCCCGCCAATTTCAGGCAGCTCACAGCAGAGGAAATCAGGCAGATCAACGCTGATCCTTTGCAGTCGCCCTATTTTCCAAGACAGGAAAAAGGCACCCGCCCGGCCTGTGCACTGCCGTATGAAGTGTACGTAAATGGCCGTTTTGATCAGGCTGAAAATAGTTTCGGTCTGGAATTCAAAGCAGGAAATATGGTTTTTGGCAGTAAGTCTGCCGGCTCTCCGTTCCGGGTTTACGCAATCAATCCGTTCCGGAATGAAACTCTCCGCTCGTGGGATTACAGCGTGGCCGCCGGCGATACGCTGCACGATGAATGGAACCTGTCCGATTTTGAAAACAACGCTTATCACCTCCGGGTGTACGGCCCGAATGGTTTTTACAGGGAATTCTCAGGCGACGCAAACAATCCTTTGCTGGCAGTTACCTGTGATTACGAAACGGCCGGTCCGTCCCGGCTCAGCGGAAATATACGGGTCTCCATCCGTAACAACGATAAAAAACCGCACGAAATCATCATAGCCGATAACAGCTACAAAACCGGTTCCCGCATAAAATCCATTGCTGCCGGAAGTCAGGCTTCTGTTGTGTTAAACCTTTCCAAATCGCATCAGTGGTATGATTTCAGCGTCAGGATCAAAGGTTTGGAATCGTTTGAACAGCGTTACGCAGGACATGTGGAAACCGGCGCCGTGACAAAAACGGACCCGCTGATGGGTGGCGTTGTGTGAATGAAATGATTTTTTATTCGTGTAAATTGGTGGGTTCGTGGCTGCCGGAGTTCAGGAAGATATGTTTCTTCCTGAACTTTCATTTTTGTTCTGTGCATCCGGCTTTCATATTTTACATCAATACATATGATGCCCGCCGTTTATACTGAGGTTGGAACCGGTAATGAAGGATGCCTTGTCGGATAACAGATAAGATACTGCATCTGCAACTTCCTCAATGTAACCCAGACGCCCGACCGGAATCTGTGCAACGATCTTTTCTCGTATGTCCTCAGCGACGGCCATCACCATATTGGTGCCGATATATCCCGGCGATACAGTGTTCACAGTCACGCCGTACTTCGCAACTTCCAGCGCAAGAGATTTGGTAAATCCGTGAATGCCGGCCTTTGCCGCCGAATAATTCGTCTGGCCAAACTGCCCTTTCTGCGCATTGATGGAAGAAATGTTGACAATCCTTCCGAATTTCCGCTCGATCATGCCGTCAATTACGTGGCGCGAACAATGAAAAACACTGTTCAGATCGGTGTTGATCACGTAATCCCAGTCGTCCTTCGACATTTTGGTGAATTTTTTGTCTTTGGTCACACCCGCATTATTAATCAGAATGTCTACAGGCCCGATACTTTCCTCAATCGATCTGATCATACGTCCCACAGATTCATAATCGCCTACGTCACCGATTGCAATATCCAGCTCATGTGACATTTCTGCCAACTCGTTCTGAAGTGCTGCACCTTTCTCAGGGCACCGGCAATTTCCCACTACCCGGTATCCTGCTTCACATAAAGCCTTGCACAACGCAATCCCGATCCCGCCGGTGCTGCCGGTTACAAGTACTACTTTCCTGCTGTTACTGTCCATTTGTAATTTCTTCTAATATTTTGGTCACTGCATGCTTTTCTTCTATAAATTTTACGAGCTCTTTGTTCAGCGCGTCCGGCATTTGATAAGGGACGAAGTGTCCGCCTTCCGGTAAAATCACCAGCTTTGCATTCGCCATCCTTGCAGTTTGCTTCGCCAGCAGCTCAGCAAAATTCTCTCCGCGCAGATAAATCCACGGGCTTATAAAATCCTCGGTTCCAGCCACAATCAGACATGGCTGCCTGACTTCGCCCAGTATTCCGTCTATTCCTTCCAGCAACATGGATTCTACAGAACGGGACAAAAGAATTCCGAAAGCCTTGGCTTCATCTGTATACCATGCCATGCTGGAAGCAAAATCGGAAGCCTGCTGATAATCGTTGCGAAAACCCATAATCTGGTTAAGCTTGTTGTGCGTAAATGCATTGCCGCTGGCCACTACGCCGGCCATTGTTTGGATAAGCAACTGTTTTTCAACCGGGGTATATGGTTCGACACCCGACGGAGCAACCATCACGAGCTTGTTCACAAGTTGCGGCTCCTTCAAGGCAACCATAAAGGCAGTCTGCGCACCCATGGAATGACCAATGAGAGTCGGCGCATGCAAAGCGAGTTTTTTTATAAACGAGATTACACACTGTGTATAAAACGCAATGGTGTACGGAAAATAGCCTTTGTCCGAGAAACCATGTCCGGGCAGATCAAGAGCAATACACCTGTAACGTTTTGTAAGCATGCTCATGTTTTTGCGCCAGGTTGGCAATCCCGTTCCCATTCCATGAATAAAGAGCAGCACGCCTGCATCTTTGACGCCTTCATCCACGTAAGCTATTTCAATATCGCCATCGATTTTAATTTTTTTCACCGCATACGGATACGGAACGCGTTCGCCCGGCTCTTTTTCGGTAAGCGGCATCCTTGCCGTATGAGAATGTTTCCAGAAATTATTCCAGGTATTTAGCAAATTAAACATGATGATCTCTTTCTTTTAACCATGAAACAATCCCCGGAGCAAGTTCTTTCTGTGACCTCGATCCCACGAAAACACCAATATGCCCTCCTTCAAATTTTGTCAGACATTTGTCTGTGCTGCCCACAAGCTCATTCAGCGGTATGGATGCATCCGGCGGAACCAGATGATCCTGCTCCGCATAGATGTTCAGCAGCGGAATGGTAATATTTGCAAGGTCGACAACCTCGGAACCAATGCGAAGCGTACCTTTTATCAATTTATTCTGCTGATACAGCTCTTTCATAAATTTCCTGAAGCACTCGCCGGGCTGGCTCGGGCTGTCCGCAATCCATTTTTCCATTCTTAAAAAATTAAGCATTTGAGCCTGCTTGTCTGCGGCGTCCAGTATTTGAATGTACTTTTTGGTTTTGAGCAGCGGTTTAAGCATTTCAAATCCGGTATTCAGAAGCTGGCCGGGAATATTTCCGTAATAGTCCACCAAAGCATCCACATCCAGGTGCCTTGCCCAGTGCGAAAGCATGTCACCTTTGGAATGAAAGTCAACAGGAGTAACCAGTGTGACCAGGTTCTTTACCTTGTTGTTATACAACGCAGAATAGATCACGCTGAACGTCCCGCCCTGGCAAACGCCCATCATGCTGATTGTATCCAGACCGCAACACTGTCTTACCGTATCCACAGCACCATTCAGGTAGCCGTTGATGTAATCGTCCAGTGTATTGTACCGGTCTTCCCTGGAAGGATATCCCCAGTCGATCAGATAAAGGTCCAGCCCGGCCGACTGAAGGTTGCGGATAAAGCTCCGGTCCACCTGTATGTCCAGCATATTGTGGCGGTTTACCTGCGCATAAACCAGCAGAACGGGCGTTTTTAACAAAGGCGGGCTATCCCTGCGATAGTGATACAGGGTTACATTATCCTTTTTCCAGACCGTATCTTTCGGTGTATTTCCAACGTCCAGCTCCTCTATTTTTCTGAGTGCTTCGTACCCCTGCGCAAGTTTGCTGGTTACCGAGGCAAACTCGTGTGGTGAAACTTCATACATGCCGTATCGTTGCTACTGTTCTTTTTTTACTTTCTGATTGGATTTGACTTCCTGCTGCAATTCCGTAATAAGCCGTTCCAGTTCGCTGATCCGGTTACGCAGTTCATGATTGACCTGATAAACTTCTTCCAGCTGTGATTTCAAAACAACCGGAAACGGCTGAAGAAAGCTTTCCATCTGCTTGTCGTACGTTTTGCTGATTTCAGCATGCAGTTTCAGCAGTTCGCCCTGCAAAGCTGCATACGCTTCCGTAGCGAAAAGCGTAACGTATTCCCTTTCATTGATCGTCGCCCATTCATTATAGAATTCATCGAAGCTTTTGGCAGAATGGTCCGTCTGAGACTTTTCGGATACCGACTGCATTACTTTTTCCCAGGCCGATACGCTGGTTTTATAAAGCATCGACTGCATCTGGCTCATCTTCGTTACATAATCACTCCACAACCCGGCCAGCTTCGAAAATGATTCTGAATAATGCGCAGAACCGTTTGAAGTCTGGGCAAAGTAAGGTGTAAATCCTTTTTGCGCCGTCTGGAACAGGCTGCCGTAAAACTGCATCATTCCTTCCGGGTTCATCTGCGCCATGCCGCTGAAGAACGGCATGGCGTTTCCGGCCATTGGCCCGAAGCTGCTACCCGCATCACCCATTGTAGCCATCCACATCTTCATGAGCTTGCCGTACTGTTCGTAATAACCTTTCATGATGGTTCCCTGATCAACACCGAAAAGCTTGTCAACAAAAGACCTGAACGCCTCAGGATCAATCATTTTCCACATGTCCTTGTGATCAAACGGCATTTGTTCCATCTGCTTGAGTACCGGCTGCCACAGCGCAAATAACCGCGTATAAATGTCCACGCTTTTTAGCATATTGGAAAAGGCATCCCGCATCTGATTGCTGCCAAACGGGTTATAGGCATTGCCGAAGTTGCCGGTAGTCATGTTTTCCATCATGGACTGGTATCCCTGCATCCATTGCTTCTGGACCTTTTGCATGTTTTCCCAGCTGGTACTTTGCCCATCACTCCACTCGTTGGCCATGTGCTTCCAGCCATCAACCAAATTGGTGGTATTCTTGTACCATGCGTCAAATACACTTTCTCTTTGTTCCATGCGATATCAATTTTTTGGGGCGGCGCTTACTAATATCATGCCACCAAACCGGGATCGCACTACTGTCAACAGATACATGTGGAATAAAGGCACACTGCCGGAACATAAATTTTCTTTTCCAAATTCACCCTGCACATCATGCAACTTCTTTATTATTAAGCTCTTCGTAATTTGTCAAAACAAACCCCATTGAAATCTTGGTGTATCATACCCTTTCTCGCATTTCACAGCTGCGAAGATTTTTCCGGTCACCATAGTGCATCTCCATGATCATTTATTTACTTTGCCTATCTATTTAGTATAGTATTCACTATTCCGGCCTGACCATCAAAGCATCACATGCGGATAAATTGTACTGATATAATGAAGAAATACCTTCCTGCACTGGCATTCCTGCTGCTGATTCTGACCGTACCTGTCGTCAGCACGTCTGCACAGCAAGCACCGAACATTATTTTCATCATCGGCGATGACATTAGCTGGGATGATATCGGCACGTATGGAAACAGCAGGATCAGGACACCGAACCTGGATAAAATGGCGAAGGAAGGCCTCAAATTTACAAACATGTTCCTGACGGCAAGTTCGTGCAGCCCCAGCCGCACAAGCATACTCACCGGCAGATACCCGCATAATACCGGCGCAGCGGAACTGCATGTGCCTTTGCCTGCTCACCTGAACTATTTCCCCGAAATCCTGCAACAAAAAGCCTATTTTACAGCACTTGCCGGCAAATGGCACGAAGGTCCGGCCACAAAAAGGGCGTATGATACCTTACTCGTTGACAAAGCAGCAAACGGCGAAGGCGGCGAAGAACAATGGATGAACTTGCTAAAATCAAGACCGAAAAACAAGCCTTTTTTCTTCTGGCTGGCACCTTACGATGCGCACAGACCGTGGTCGGAAAAAACCACCGGTCCGAAGCATAATCCGGATACGGAAATTACGGTTCCGCCTGCGTTGGCGGATACTAAAGAGACAAGGCTGGATCTGGCTGCGTATTACAATGAAATTGCTCGTCTGGATCATTACATCGGTGAACTTCTGAATGAGCTGGACCGTCAGGGCATTGCAGAAAATACGCTGGTCATTTTCACGGCGGATAACGGACGGGCGTTTCCCGGCAGCAAAACCAGACTTTACGATGCAGGCATTAAAACGCCCTTTATCGTGAAATGGCCGAAAGGAATCAGGCCCGGTCAGATTTGCAACAGCCTTGTCAGCAGCATTGACATTGCTCCCACTTTACTGGAAATTGCCGGTGCGCAACCGGCTGAAACCTTGCAGGGAAAAAGCTTCCGGGAACTGCTCGGGTCGCCTGAAAAGGAATTCCGCAAGTACATTTTCGCAGAACATAACTGGCATGATTACGCCGCGTACGAACGTGCTGTCCGCAGTAAAGATTTTTTGTACGTCATCAATAAAAGGCCGGAACTGGACAACGGCGGACCGATTGATGCCAATCAGAGTGCCTCGGCAAAAGCCTTGAAAGCTGCAAAAGGAAAACTGACTCCGCTGCAGCAGGATGCTTTTATCAAGCCACGGCCGGCAGAAGAATTTTTTGATAACTTCAAAGACGTTTTGCAATCCCGGAATGAAATAGCAAACAAGGCTTACGCTTTGCCTTTGTCCGAGCTGAAAGCCGTCTTGAAAAAATGGCAGGATGAAACCGGAGATACCTTTCCCGAAAATATAACGCCTGACTGGTACCACCGGGAAACAGGTGAAACTTTACCGCAAAATGGCCGGCGCGGCGAAATGCCGGGAAGTGCCAGCCATGCAGACCGCATCCATGCAAAAGGCCCGTTCTGAAATTTACAAATCCATACCATGAACAGAATACTGCTTTCATTATTAACCGGTTTGCTCCTGTCTACAACCGTTTTTGCACAACAGCCGGACAAACCCAACATACTCTGGATCGTCAGCGAGGACAACAGTCCGTTTCTGGGATGCTACGGCGATACTTTCGCCACAACGCCGAACCTGGATAATCTTGCCAGACAAGGCATTTTGTATAAAAATGCATTTGCGACCGCGCCCGTCTGCGCACCGTCCCGGAACACGCTGATTACCGGCATGTACCCGCCGTCACTCGGAACGGAACATATGCGGAGCACTTATCCGGTTCCCGATTTCGTCCGGTTTTTCCCGCGTTATTTCCGCGAAGCCGGTTATTATACCACCAACAATGCCAAAAAAGATTACAATACGACTGACCAGCCCGAAGCCTGGGATGAGTCCAGCGTAAAGGCTACTTACAAGAACCGAAGGCCGGGACAACCGTTTTTTGCCGTGTTCAACCTCAATGTGTCACATGAAAGTATCATCCATACACCGATTCCGAACGATCAGTTAAAGCATGATCCCGAAAAGGTCCCGCTCCCGCCCTATCATCCGCAAACACCTGAAATGAAGCACGACTGGGCACAGTATTACGACAAGGTGGAGGAAATGGACCGACAGGCCGGGGCGCTGCTGGAAGAACTGGCGAAAGAAGGTCTGGCAGAAAACACCATTGTTTTTTACTACAGTGACAACGGCGGCGTACTGGGCCGGAGCAAACGTTTTATGTACGAGTCGGGGCTAAGAGTGCCGCTGATCATCCGTTTTCCGGAAAAGTATGCAGCACTGGCGCCTGCAAAAGCAGGAACTGTTACGGACCGCATGGTTACTTTCAACGATTTTGCCCCGAGCATGCTGAGTCTTGCGGATATCAAAATTCCGGCTTATATGCAGGGAAAAGCATTTCTGGGCAAACAGCAGGTCAGGGAAAGAGATTATGCATACGGTTTCCGCGGGCGAATGGACGAAAGGACGGATTTTTCCAGAACGGTAAGGGACAAAAAATACCGCTACATCCGGAATTACATGCCGCACAGAATCTATGCGCAACATCTTGAATATCTCTGGAAAGCACCTTCCATGCCATCGTGGGAAACTGAATTTAAAGCCGGCCGCCTGAACGATACACAAATGAAATTCTGGCAGGAAAAACCCGCAGAAGAATTGTTTGATACAGAAAAAGATCCGCATAACATTCATAATCTGGCGGACGACCCTAAGTTCAGAAGTGTGCTGCTGAGACTTCGGGAAGCAAATCACAAGTGGCTGATCGAATCAGCTGACGTAGGCTTTATTCCCGAGGCCATGCTGAGCACCATCGCTGAAACAACAACCTTGCATGCGTATGCGGCCAGCGGAAAATATGAACTGAAAAAAGTCATTGAAACGGCTGAAATGGCCTCTTCCAGAGATCCATCCACACTGCCGGAAATTATAAAAAGACTGAGTGACAAGGACGCCGTTGTAAGATACTGGGCTGTAATAGGAACGGTTATTCTCAAAGAAGCGGCAACGCCGGCAAAAGCAAAGCTGAACAATTTGCTCAGCGATCCTGAAATAAGCGTCCGCATTGCCGCAGCCGAAGCTTTACTGAATCTGGGCGAAACAGAAAAACCCGTGCAGACATTGAGCGAAGCACTGAAAAGCAAAAACAGGATGGCACGCGTCCAGGCTTTGAACGTGCTGGAAAAAATCGGTGACAAAGCCCGGCCTTCGTACGACAATGTGCGTTCCCTTTTGGTATCCGAGCCCAAAGATGGTGATTATGACGTAAGGGCTGCCAAACAGGTTCTTCAGCAAATTGAAAAATAACGGCACAAGCCGGCCAACCGAACGTCATGTAAAATGGATAAAACAATGGATTCACACCGAATTACAGAAAAAGCCAAAGTCGTTTCACTTCAGACCACGGCAATATGCTGCTGACACGAAGAAATTAATTACATTTTTATTTTACTGATTTTAGCTTTCGGCTTTTTTCGAACGGGCTCTGATTTTGCAACGATCGCGCATATACGCAAATAAAAACGGCTGCCCGCCAGGCAATGAAAACGCATGTCTGGCGGGTAGCCGTTGATGAACCTATTTATTTAAACCAGTTGGCTCAGGGCTTCCACACTGAAACCTTTGAGTTCACTTGTGCGCTGTTCGTGAATCTTCTGAACCCAGAAAGGATCTGCAAGCAATGGCCTTCCTACGGCAACAAGGTCGAAGTCGCCGCGGTCCATGCGTCTTACCAGTTCATCCAGTGAGCTAGGCTGTGAACTTTCCCCGGCAAATGCTGCCATGAACTCGCCTGTCAAGCCGATCGAACCCACGGTAATGGTTGCCTTTCCGGTCAGTTTTTTGGCCCAGCCTGCAAAGTTCAGGTCGGAACCTTCAAATTCAGGTTCCCAGAAACGGCGCTGCGAGCAATGGAAAATATCAATTCCGGCGTCTGCCAGCGGGTTCAGCCATGCTTCCATTTCCTGCGGCGTTTTGGCCAGTTTGTTGGTGTATGCCGATGGCTTGAACTGCGACAAACGGATGATCAATGCAAAATCGTCGCCAACCTGCCGGCGTATTTCCTTAATCACTTCTACTGCAAAACGGGTGCGTTCAGCCAGCGTTTTTCCGCCGTAAATATCCGTACGCAGGTTGGTTGCATCCCAGAAAAACTGGTCGATCAGATAACCGTGGGCGCCATGGATTTCAACAGTTTCAAAACCCAGTCTTTTGGCATCGGCTGCTGCACGGCCAAAAGCGGCAATGGTATCTGCAATATCAGCGTCAGTCATGGTATTGCCATTGTTAAACCCGGGCCTGTTCAGGCCGGACGGACCTTCAAACGGCGCTGCAGGAACCCAGCCTGAATGGTGATTGTCCATAACTCCCATATGCCAGATCTGCGGTCCCATGGCACCGCCTGCATCGTGTACTTTGTTGATTACATTCTGCCAGCCGGCTAAAGCCTTTTCACCGTAAAAATGCGGAACATTCTGGTCATTGGAAGAAGATACGCGTTCAATCACAGTACCTTCCGACAAAATCAGGCCGACTTCACCTTTGGCGCGCTTGCCGTAATAATTGGCCACATCTTCAGTAGGAACGCCATTCGGAGAAAAAGAACGTGTCATGGGTGCCATCACCACACGGTTTTTCAGGTTTAATGATTTCAGGCTGAATGGCCTGAACAGAATTTCTGAATTCATATTGTAAAAAATTGTTAACTAAATCTTTGATTGCACAAGTTCGCTCAGGGCTTTGAATGCTTCTTCATTGCGCTGGTAATAAGTCCATTGGCCTACGCGGGTTGATTTTACAAGTCCGGCGCGCTGCAGAATGGACAAATATTCCGATACGGTGGATTGCGTGAGACCCGCTTTTTGCTGAATCTGGCCGACGCATACGCCGTGCTTAAAGCCAAAAGCCTCCTGACCGGGAAAACTGGTTTCCGGCTCTTTAAGCCAGTTCAGAATATCCAGCCTGGTTTTATTTGAAAGTGCCTTGAATATTTCCAGTTGATCCATAAATCGGTATATCGAATTATTCCGATATACCATTTAACCAGATGAAAGTGATGTTAGTTCGGTTTTTCCAAAAGAATTTTAAAAAGAAGTTGCTGAAACGGCATAAAAAAAGCCCCTTGATCCAAAGATCAGGAGGCATTTCAAATCCAACATTTTACTTTCCGCTTCTCAAATCCCGCTATATCCGCACCGCTGTATTCTCCACAAGTCGGGTCCATTCCGGCAGTTCCGGAATGCCCGGCTTGCGTTTGCCGAAAAACTGGTTGAACATGGTTCCATGCTTGTCAATCAGCTCAATACCGGTGACAATGCCCGCTTCGCTTGGCTTCCTGACAACCCACGCCTCGTCTATGGCGTCACTGCGCAAATGCAGGTTAAATTCAGGGTCCATGATGTTCAGCCACGGCCCCATGACGAATATTTTCCTGATCGGGCCGGTATGGATCTGGATGCAGTTCGGATTGGACACAAAAACCATGATCGGCACCTGTATTTCAGATGCAGCCTCAAAAACCTGTTTCATGCTTTCCGGCGCGATCCGGTATGCATAACCTTCCGGCGCATGGCGCAGGGCCTGTTTTCTGGACAGATTATATTTTTTTAAAAGCGTAAAGAAATCGTGGGTATCTTTTAGTGCAAGCCATTCTTCCTGAAATGCTTTTACATCCATGTCAGCGGTTGTTTCCTCTTCGGCCTTCTTTTCTTCTTTTGGCAAAACAAAAAGCATAACCTGCTGATCCGAAGCAGTGTACCTGGCTACAAGCGTATCGTATGCTTCCTTGTTGCTTTTTTCAGTGAGGTAAATTTTATGCGCGGCTTCTCCGCGGCTGTTGAAAAACTGAAGACTGTAACGGTCGTTTTCGTGCACGGCAAAACCGAATTTCCAGTCGCCCAGAAACAGTCTCAGATCAATATCCGGCCCGAGTACAAGCCCTACGTGGTTTTGAAAAGAGACCTTTTCGTAAACTCCTTTGCGCTCATGCACGACGTGATCGTTCCGCGTCAAGGCCATGACATAACCCAGCGAACCAACTTCCTTGATCAGTTCACGAAAATCGCCGTCCAGCAGTATCGCGTTCTCTCCTATTCCGGTTGCAACCAGTTCGGCTTCAGATGTATTCAGTTCTCTGGCTGCGTCGCGAATGCGCGTTTTCGGGTTCAACACTTTGAATGCAGCCCAGCTATCTTTCAGTTCGGAGCGGTTTGCTGTAAGTTCTGTTTTCATAATGAATTTATATTTTCGACATTATTTTTATAAGCTGTATCCGGAACGATAACCGGAAACGGCGTACTTTCCGGCTGAATGATGCGCACGGACAAACCGAATGCATCTTTGATATTCCCTTCTGTCAGTACGGTCTCCGGCGTTCCCGCTGAAAGGGCCTTTCCGTCTTTCATCATCAGCACCTTGTCTGCATATTGCAAAGCCAGGTTCAGGTCGTGAACAACAGCAATGACGCCAAATCCTTTGATGGTCATTTCCTTTGCCAGCTGAAAAGTTTCATACTGATGCAAAAGGTCCATGCCGGTTGTAGGCTCGTCGAGGAAAAGATACCCGCCTTTGACTTCCCAGATCTGCGCCAGCGTCCTGGCAAGCTGCACACGCTGCTGTTCACCGCCGGAGAGTGTCGGAAACAAGCGGTTTCCGAATGCTGCCATACCCGTTTTTTCAAGGCAAAGTTCTGCAATCCGATGGTCGTGCTTATCCGGACTGGCATCATAAAAAGGATACCGTCCCATCATCACTATTTCCCGTACGGTAAAGGAAAGCGAAATATTGTTTTGCTGCGCAAGGACGGCACGAAGTTGCGCGAGTTCTTTCAGTTTATAATTTTTCAAATCCTTGCCAAGGAAATCGATTGTGCCGGAATCGGGTGTATGTTCTCTTGTCAGGAGCTTCATCAGCGTGGATTTCCCGGCACCGTTTGCACCGACAATCGCCCATAATTCACCGGTAGTTGCCTGAAAACGGATATTTTCAACCAAAGAGCGGCCTTTTACCGAAAAACTGACCTGATTTACTGAAATCATATCCTTCGTCTTTTTTGATCCCATAGAATGTAAAGGAAAAACGGTGTCCCCAGCAATGCAGTGAGGATTCCGATCGGCAGCTCCGAGGGCGCTACAAGGGTCCGGGAAACGGTGTCGGCCAATGTCAGGACGATGGCTCCGCCCAAAGCCGAACCCACCAGAACTATTTTATGGTCGGGCCCGAAAGCACTTCGGATGATATGCGGAACAACAAGCCCGACAAAGCCGATTCCGCCGGCAACCGCAACCGAAGCACCTACGCCCATCGTTGCCAGCAGGACAATCTGTTTTTTTAGCGTATTCATATTGACGCCCAACGCGGCCGCCTGACTTTCGCCCAATACGAGCAGGTTCAATGCCTTGGACAGATAAGGCATAAAAAATACGGTGCACAAAACAAAAGGGGCAACCGCCGTAACCGACGTCCAGGTTGCTCCGCCCAGACTGCCCAGATTCCAGAATGTAATTGTCCTGAGCTGCTCATCCGTAGCCATATAAGTCATCAAACCCGTTATGGCGCCTGCAAATGCATTGACCGCAATTCCGCAGAGCAGCATGGTGGTTACATTTCCTTCACCGGTGAATCTGGACAATTGATAAACCAGAAAAGTCGTGAATGCCGCGCCGGTAAAGGCAGCAAGAGCCAACGCATAAGCACCTCCGGTTTCACTGATGATCCCAAAATACCTGGCATTGAACAGGATCATCAGAATGGCAAAAAGCGAAGCGCCGGAAGTCACGCCGATCAGTCCGGAATCTGCTACCGGGTTACGGAACAGTCCTTGCAGGGAAGCGCCTCCGATGCCCAGCGCTGCACCGACCAGTACGCCCAGACAAACGCGGGGCAAACGTATGATCCAGAAAACCAGCGATTTCTGTTCTTCAAATGCAGCTGTTTCCGCAAATCCGGATTTGAATAAAACAATTTGACACAGTTCCGTTAACGAAATCGGCAGCGCGCCGGTGCAAGCGGAAAAAATAACGCATCCCAGCAAAATGAAACCTAACAAAAAGACTGCTCCGGTTACGGAAACCTTTCTTCCGGATTTTAAAGCAGGAATCGTATTGGTGTCACGATAAGGTTTTCTGATCGTTTCTGTCATTTTATCAGTTGATTTTTTGAGCCAGTTCCAATGCCGCCTTGCCTAATCTCGGACCGAATCCGGTCAGAAGTTGTCCGTCCATGGAAACGATTTTCCGGTTTCTTCCTGCATTTGTATTGGCAATACCCGGCACTTTGAGCAGCCCTTCGGCGCCATCTACGCTTTCGAGCCCGCTGCTGAACAGCACCAGCACATCCGGATTGGCAGCCAGCAGCGATTCCGGAGTAAGCGGTTTGAAATCCGAAAAACCTTCAACGGCATTTTTGTTTCCGGTTAAAAGGAACAGTTTGTCCAGCGATGTTCCGGTGCCCGACACCATCAGCGTTCCGGTGCCGCGCGCATAAATGAACAGCAGCTTTTTCGGCGCAGCCGGTTTCGGGATTCTGGCTAGGTCTGATTCCAGCATTTTTACCATTTTCTCGGCCTGTGGAATAGCATTGAAATACTTCCCGACATCGCGGATCAGCTTCACGGCTCCGGCTTTTGAATATTCCTGTCTGAATGCAACGACTTTTTTACCGCTGCCGGTCAATTGCCGGATTACGGCAGGTGCAATCATGGTCTGATCGGTATAAATGATCACATCGGGATTCAATGCAATGATCCCTTCCGCCGAAATGCTTCTGTTATGCCCGACTTTCGGAATCTTACTTAATGAAGCCGGATAAGTACTGGTGATATCCACGCCGGCCAGCTGGCTTTCCAGACCCAAGCCACAGATGATTTCACTCAAGGTACCGCTTACAGAAACGATACGCAAAGGCCTGGCAAAGCTGCTGACATACACTCCGGCATTCAGCAGCAGCATAAACATCAAAACGGCTGTACTTCTGCTTTTTCGGGCTGACATAATTTGTGGTCGATACAATCTTTATTACTGATTTTCAGAGAAGATCCGGTCAATTTCCAGTGCAAGCAGCGATTCCTGAAACAGGCCTTTTACCTCATCTATTTCGCTTTTGCTGAACGATAGCATGAAATTCGGAATGGGCGAAGGAAGTATGACCTCCTTGCCGTTCGGCAACGGTATTTCCAGTATTTGCACCTGGGATTTATCATACAAAACGTTATGAAATCCGTGTAATCCGCTTTTTGTGAAAATAAAGAGGAAGTTGCCGAACACGAAATTGTAATGATCGCAGCAGCTGCACTGACCGATGTAACCATGCTCGGACTGGCTCAGGATGCGTAAGGAATTGTCGTTCATCATCATTTTGTTACGTTAAAATTTTCCGTTGTCATCAGCCAGAACGTACCGGAATGTGAAGTAGCTGGATTCTTCCGTCGGCACATTTTCAGGCGCACCTTTGTAGTAGTTTATGATTTCCATTTTGGCAAACTGGCCGGATGCGGTTTTTACCAGGATCGTGCGGCCGGGAATCGGAACAATGGCGTGAATGCCCATATCGTACGTATACCACGAGTTTCCGCTGCCGCCAGCAATCGCATTTCCGTTCTCGTTGTCCGTTTTGTAACCTTGCTGTGGCGCTTCGGTTATGGTGTCGAACCGCTTTTCAGACATTTGCGCACCGCCGTTTCCCGGGCCGCTGCTGCCGCCGTTCACAAGGATGGTTGTTTTGCTGAATGCCAGATCCCAGCCCGCAGTTTTTGCTGAGTCAGCGGAGACCTCTTTACCTTTTACCAGACTGAAATACTGAAAGGGTTTCGCATTGGCGTTCAGGTCTTTGATAAGAATGATTTGCGGTTCGGCTGTACCTGGCGCAAATGCATTGCCGATCAGTGCAAGTGCCAGTAATAGGATTTTCAGCATGGCTCTACGGGTTTTTTAATGGGTGTTTCAGATTGTAAACTGCGCGGTGCTTGCCTTTTGCAAACGGGATTTTCTGACCGTCCGGATTTCAGGTCCGAACGGTCGGTAGTACTTTCACTACGCTCCTTTTTTTACCAGCTCGTATTCCAGTTTCGGCTTGCCTCTTTCGCCGCCGTCGGTACTTGTGTAACTGATAAAGCGCAGTTTGTATACATTCCCCGCTGCATCTTTGATTACATAAAAACGATCGGTTTTCACGCCGGCGGGCGTTGTAGAGCCGGGTGCTGCGGTAGCACGCCATTTTGTTCCGATTACATCACCGGTTTTCAGAAAAGTGGTAGCCGCAATGCTGGATTCCTTGAAATCAGCATAACTTACGGTAGCGGTCATGACCTGTGCAGCTTCCACGCCGCCCAGATGATTGATACCGACATAATCCTGCACCCAGTAAGGTGTGTTCAATCCGGAATTGTAAGTACTGTAACTCCATGAAAAATCCCAGCTTCTGGTACGCGGTTCCACCGGAACGACTTTATCCGTTTCAAGCGAGGCAAATGCAAAATTGAAATCCGCATTCTTGGCAACGTCAAGGGTTTTGATCGCCGTTGAGCCTAGTCTTGCGTACTGTACTTTATACCCTTCGCCGTTTCTACTGATTTTCACTTTAAACCATTTGTCGGCAGACTTGTTTCCTTCGTATGAATAGAGATACACTTTGTTTTCGGCATCTGTGGCTGAAACGGCTGCTATGACCGTTTTTGTAATGTTGCCCGTCCAGTCGTCCACAATGTGAACGGAAGCAGTATCCGACGGATCATGGTTCAGTTTGACGCCGGCCGAATCGGCCAGTGTTACCGCGCTGAAATCGGTTTTGGAAGTGGCAATTGCCGTTGATTGACAGGCAGGATTCAGAATCACGCGGAAATCAGGGCCGCTGTAAAAGCCCAGGTTCCAGCTTTTGCGGTCAACGCCGGTCTGACTGTTTCCGCTCAGATCAAAATAAACGGAATTGGCATAGGTAACATCGCCGACTTTGCCGTTCAATGTAGCCGTGCTCCCGGTGGAAGTAATGGCCGAAAACGAAAGTTTCAGCTCGTTGTTTGCTCCGGCGACTGCGGGCGCTGCAACCGTTGCGATTTTAAAAAGAATGTTTTCATCGCCGTTCAGGGAAGTTACCACCTTTTTAACTTTAAATGAAACCGACGTTGCGCCGGCAGGAATGCTTAAATCCAGACTGTTTCCGGTTGCTGCCGGATCGGTTGTGAAATCGGTTCCGTAAGTTAGTTTAGAAGGTATCAGATTCACTTTCACAGCAACCGGAGCCGTTTCTGCACGGCTCAGTGTAACCCTGACTTCGGTTTCCGTTTTTGAATTATCAAATCCCTGGTCTTTGGCCTCAAAACCGGCAAAATTGTCGGGTAGCGGCGGCTCATCATCGTTACAGGCGTTAATAGAAAACAATAAAAAACTGGCTAACAGATATTTAGATATTTTTTTCATGAGGTATATGGGATTGAAAGGGTAAAATTTAATTTTTCGACCATTGCACATTCAGCCCCAGAAAAAAGGACCGGCCGTAAGACATCGGCACGGAGCTGCCCGCACTGTGCGCGCCTGTTTCCTGCGCCGTGTTTCTTAAACTGGTTACATCAAACAGGTTTTTGGCACCGCCGATGATGCTGATGTATTTGTTGAAAGTCTTTGTTAAAGTCAGGTCCGCCATATGAAAGCCGGCAGTTTCAGCAAGCCTGGCAGAAATTTCGTTTGTAGCAGAAATGACCGTTTCATAGCTCGGACGCCTGCCGGTATATTTGTAAAAAAGACTAATGCTGGCGCCCATTTCAGAGAATGTGTATATCAGGTTCGAATTGATTTCAGGTGACCACGTAAATTCCGGAGTCGGGCCAAGCTCAGCTTCAGATTCAGAAAGCCGGTTATAACGTCCGATGAAGGTGCCTCCGAGCGTAGCCTGTATATTTTTCCAGAAAAGCTTGTTTTCAAGCGTAAAACCTGTTGTCTTGAAAAGATCAATATTCAGATAGGTGGAAACCGCAGCATTTGCCGGCGAGGTGCCCGTCGTAATCAGGTCACGAAAAACATTGTAAAAACCGCCGAAAGTTGAGTTGATCCGCAAGGCTGTTTTCGCAACAGGCTGCCACGCAAGAGAAGCATTCATGCTGTTGGAATATTCCGCTTTCAGATTTTCATTGCCGATGATGTCATGTGATGCATCCTTGAATTTGAAATACAGTTCGCGCAACGCCGGCGACCTGAAACCGCGTGCATAGCCGAACCGCAGATCCAGCTTTTTACTCAGGGCAACTTTGCCGTTCAGTGACGGAATGACGGGCGGTGCGTCATAAATCGTATTTTTCAGAAACCGCAGCCCCGGCGTAATCCGGATCCCGGAAACGATCCTGAATTCCGGTGCAAGAAAAAGCGCATATTCAAGGATGGTCGGCGAACCCTGAATCCGGTCTCCCGAACTGTTGTTGCTGCTGATGTCGATTCCGCCGAGCAGTGCCAGGGCCGGTGCCATTTTGTAATGCATCGTTCCGCGGAAAAAGGCGGAAGTAAAAACAGATTTGTCCTGAGAAGCATTCAGCGCTTTCGTGCGTTTTCCGGTGTTGAAATCCATATGGGTGCTTAAAGTCCTGCGGCTATAATCCGTATAGGAAAGTGCGCCGGTAAAATTCAGCTTCTCATTCGGTTTGAACGCGCCCTGTAGCTGATGAAACCAGCGTTTGGAAATGTAATCGACATCGCCGGCCTTGTTTTCAGCATTGACATAACCCAAAAAATAAATGGTTTCATCCGTGCCGTTAAAACGGTACCATGCATTCCATTTATCGCTGCGGTAACCGGCCGATACCGTATAAAGCATCTGTTCCTTGGGCATCCAGGCTTTTTTACGGCCCGAAGAATCGCCTTGCCAGCCACCAAAATGGTTACGCGCTACATGTCCCGAAAACAGAAGCCCTTTTCGCTGCCATGAAATCCCGACATTCTGGTTGTGCGTTCCGGTGCTGCTGAATGCATTGTACTCTTTCCCCGCCGTTTCCTCCTGAATTCTTGCACTAACAGACAGGTTATCGCTTTCTGTGCGCTTTTTTGTAAGGATATTGATAACGCCCGCAAGTGCGTCCGTGCCGTAAATGACGGACATCGGGCCTTCCACGATTTCGATCCGGTCAATGGTGTTGATGTCAATTTGTCCAAGACTTTCACGCGTGCTGCCACGGTCCACCATGGGAACGCCGTCGAGTAAAATCTTTACATTCTGGCCCGACATGCCCATTAACTGAATATCGCTGGTGCCGAGCGTAAGGTCATTGGAAAACCGGATTCCCAGTTCCGTATTCAGGATCGTCTGGATATTTGTCGCACCCCTCAGCCTTATACGCTGGCTGTCTATTGTGCGGATCTGGTAAACCGAATTCTTTAATGACTGCGCCTCGAACTGGCCTGTAACGACAAGTTCCTGCAATGCAATGGATTTTTGCTGCAAGGAATCTCCTGCCGGTGTTTTTTCAGGCAAATCCTGCGCTGTTGCGGTACATGCAAACAGCAGCATCATGCATGAGAATGTATACAAGTGTTTCAAGAGCTTCTTCTTATTTAGACTAATTATATTTTACAAAGGAATGCTTATTTATACTAAATACAAATTATGGCGGTGAAATATTTTAGGAACCAAATGGGAACTGCAACAACTGAAAGTTTGCAGCAGTCTGATTGCAAGTAGATTAATCTGATTATTTGCCGAACAAGCTAAAACCTTGATATGCTGGATGGAAGACCCGGCTGCATTGAATTATACCCGAACCCTCATAATCTCCGGAAGACGGATGAAGTGAAGGCAAGAAGCAAGACGTATCTGGATCTTCAATCAATAATGATCTTCCTGCATAACGGCATACAGGATTTCGCTGAACTTGCCATTTTCAAAAACGTGTGTTTTGCCGATTACCTTAAAGATTACGGAAGTATTTCCGCGGTTAATCAGGATATGGTCTCCGGTTACGGGCAAATTCCATTTGGGGAAAGCGGCAGTAAAGATCCTTTGATCATCGGAACCGTTATGCAGCGCAAATTTCAGATTGCAATATTCATCCATTCTATCAACTGTTTTTATGAAATATCCTTCAGAAACTGCTGCGGCCCGGTTCTGAACCCAGGATAGTGAACCGGAAAAACAATGAAACGGAATATGCCCGGAAATTGGTATGTTCTATTTTACAAGTCAATGGCTTTAAGCGGCACAAACCGAACAGTTTTGCAGGATGAGTGCATCAGAGTTGCGGCAAAAAGATTTAATTTGCAGCACTACCCGTTTTTGTCAAAATCCAGATTTCCATGTTCAGACATTTTCTTTTTCTTGCTTCCGTATTACTGTTTTCAGGCTGCCAGACAGCAAAGGTTTCAGACAAAAGTTATACTTCACCGAATATTACCGTTCAGAAAGTCAGGGAAAACGTATACCGGCATACCACTTTTCTTCAGACGGAAAGCTTCGGAAAGGTTTCCTGTAATGGAATGGTTGTTTTTGACAGGAATGAGGCTGTGATATTTGATACACCTGTGAATGACAGCATGTCGGCAGAACTTATAAAATGGGTGGACGACAGTCTGAAATGCAAGGTCATTGCCATTATTCCAACGCATTTTCATGCAGATTGCCTTGGCGGACTGAATGCATTCCACGAGCGCGGAATTCCCTCCTACGCTTCCAACCTGACGATAAAAGCAGCCAAACTGAAAAACTATGCCGTTCCGCAAAACGGTTTTGACAATATACTGAAAATCAAAGCAGGCCATAAAAAAGTAATTGCCGCATTCTACGGCGAAGGCCATACCCGCGATAACATCATCGGTTATTTTCCTGACGAGAAGGTCATGTTCGGAGGATGCCTGATTAAAGAAATGAACGCAACAAAAGGCAACCTGGAAGACGCCAATGTAAATGACTGGTCGGAAACGGTGACTAAAATCAAGGCAGAATATCCGGACGCAGAGGTTGTTATTCCCGGACACGGCGAGTCGGGCAGTACCGCGCTGCTGGATTATACCATAAAGCTTTTTCAGCAAAACTGACAAACCGTGATTCTTCTTCTTATTTGAAAGCGGAATACTGATACAACCGAACTGGGCAGTAAATACGGTTTACAAAAGTGCATTGATTGAAATTCGCAAATATCGGATTGATATATACAAACCACAGACCCGTATTTTAATCACCTTTGCCTAATCAAAAAAACGTTTGAAATAATGGAAAAGAAAATAGCACTTGTAACCGGCGGAAGTCGCGGTTTGGGAAAAAACATGGCACTCAAGCTGGCCGAAAAAGGGATTGATGTCATTCTTACTTATTACAGTAAAGAGGAAGAAGCACTGCATGTGGTTGAGCAGATTGAACAGGCCGGGCAAAAGGCAGCCGCGCTGCAGCTGAATGCGGGTGATGTAAAAAGCTTTGGTGCCTTTTTCGAAAGGCTCGGAGAAGTCCTGAAAACCAAGTTCAATACCGAACGTTTTGATTTCCTGGTCAATAACGGCGGAATGGGCGGCAATGCACTGATTGAAAATGTTACCGAAGAACTGTTTGATGAATTACTGAACGTGCATTTCAAAGGGGTATATTTCCTGACGCAAAAAGCGCTTCCTGTACTGAACGACGGCGGCGGGATTATCAATGTTTCGTCCGGTCTGGCGCGTTTCAGCATGCCGGGATCTTCTGCTTATGCTTCCATGAAAGGCGCTGTGGAAGTATTTACAAGATATCTGGCCGCGGAACTCGGACCCAGAAAAATCAAGGCCAATGTCATTGCACCGGGTGCGATTGAAACGGACTTTTCAGGCGGCCGGGTTCGGGACAATGCGGAAATTAACAAACATATCAGCCATATTACTGCGCTTGGACGTGTTGGCCTGCCGGATGACATCGGCGGTGTGGTCGCATTTTTATGTACCGAAGATGCCCGCTGGATCAATGCGCAGCGTATAGAAATCTCCGGCGGAATGAATCTTTGAAACAACCGGATTTTGAATGGCCATGCAAAGCGTTTAAATTTGATTTTTGCAAAAAAGAAATGATCGGCAATTCATCCATCGAGGACTTTTATCAGAAAGCCACCGCCAAACTTCCCGAAGGGATCACGAGGGAAATCGGGCATTTCAATATTTTTGAAACGGAAAAGCTTTTTGAACAGAACAGCGGAGCGCGCATGATGCCGTACAGCCGCCGGGCCTATTACAAAATCAGTCTGATCAAGGGAAAAAACCGGGCAGAATACGCCGATAAAGTCATTGATATTCACGAAAGTGCCTTGCTTTTTGCCACGCCCCGGATTCCATATCACTGGCTGCCTCAGGACGATAACCAGTCGGGGTTCTTTTGCATTTTTACTGCGGATTTTCTGGCAAAAAACAAAGCCGGGATTGTACTGGACGATCTGCCGATTTTTCAGCCCGGCGAATTACCTATTTTCCAGCTAACGCAGGAAGAAACGGACGAACTCGAGTATATATTCCGGAAGATGTACAAAGAAATGGGCACGGACTATGTTTACAAATACGACCTGATTCGCAATCTGGTCATGGAACTGATCCATTACGGCCAGAAACTTCAGCCCGCTTCGGCGCTGCATGTGGCCCAGAGTGCCTCCGACCGTATTTCTTCGCTGTTCATTGAACTGCTGGAACGTCAGTTTCCGCTGGAATCTCCGCAGCAAAGATTGAACCTGCGTACGGCGAAAGATTATGCCGATACCCTGGCGGTTCATGTAAATCATCTGAACAAGGTATTAAAGGAAACATTTGGCCGTACCACGACAGAAATTATCCGTACGAGAGTCATTCAGGAAGCCAAGATTTTACTTAAACAGACGGACTGGAACATTTCGGAAATTTCTTTCACATTGGGGTTTGACGATCTGGCGCATTTTTCCAATTCTTTCAAAAAGCAGACATCTTTTACGCCACTTGCATTCCGTTCATAAATTTTCAATTACCAAACAAAAAGGATCGCTGCTATGGCGATCCTTTTTGTCTGGCTTTTTCAAAACCGGAATCTATTACAAATTCAGACCGGTTTCCGGTTTGTCATGGTCAATATCCTCAATATCGACTTCGGTTTTCCGTACCGTATCCCTGATTACTTCCTTTCGCTCTCCTACTTCCTTCCGGATGGAAACTTCTTCAACAACGGTAGCAATTTTGCTTACAACCGGCACTTCCCGGGTTTCGATCAGCTCTGCTTTTCCATCTTTGAAAGTTTCAAAATCATCAACAGTTGCCGGGCGGTCCACTGCTTCACGCGTAACGTGCACCTGTTCTTCGCGGAGCGTTATGCTTTCGCTTACAGGCGTTTCAATGATTTTGCTTGTAACGGCCACACCGCCAGTTTCCACTTCTGTTTTGCCCACATTCAGTTCCTCTTCAATAATCGGGATTTTAACAGGGTCTGCATTATTGCGGCCTGCATAAAACTGTGTGTCATCAAAATGCTGGTGATTGTAAAAACCTTCCGGATGGCGGTCGTACAACGCAGTACCCGCTGCCGCAAGTCCAAGTCCGGTCAGCGTATTCCGTATCTCTGATTCCAGTGCCGGAGTGATTTTTCCCTTTTCGTATTCAGGGAGTGCATAAAGATGCTGTGCTTCGGATGAAGGTAAAATCACTTCGCGGTCATTTTCCTGCAATGTCACCAGCCCAATCGGGACAAGTACTTTTCTGGAGTTCAGATTCAGGTCATTTTCATCCAGATCCACAACGATGTAGCGGACTTTGCGGCTTGTTACATCAAAAATCAGTTCATCCACTTCACCCAGATCTTCACCGGTTGCGTTTTTCACTTCCCAGCCTTTGATATCCGGCTGTCCGTCTACAATCTCGAAATCGCTGCCGCCCAGTTCCTGCAGGCGGTTTTCTTCATTATAATCATCATTTATGGCCATTGTCAAATCCTTTTAGAGTTAAAATGTTAGAATCAAATCTTACTTCTGCGCCCTTGCAACAATATCCACTCTTCGGTTCATTTGTCTGCCTTCCGGCGTTGCGTTGCTTGCAACCGGATCGGATTGTCCTTTGGAATAAACAGCAATGTTATCCGCGTTGATATTTGCATTTTCAACAAGCCACTGTTTCACAGCTTCCGCGCGCAATTTGCCCAGTTCCTTGTTCAGGCCGGCCGTTCCGGTGGAATCGGTTCTTCCGTAAACAGCCAGAGAAGCTTCTTTGTAACGCTTGTTTACGGAAGCGGCGATTTGTTTCAGCTGATACTGCGCACTTGCCTGCAATGCCGTATCGCCGACGTTGAACAAAATGTTTTCGCCAAGTCCGTAGATCGTATAATCCTTGTTTCCCCGCACCGAAATCGTGGTATCTGTAATTTCTTCGTAAGAAGTTTCAGAGGCATTCCAGTCAACATTGTCCCAGGCAGCCAGAGCGGAAGTGTCCGTTGCAGTGCTGTCGTTGCCGATGGATACGCTCTTGTCGTTGCTGTTGCTGCGGAAGTAAAAGATCAGGGCCACAACAAGTACCGCAAGGATTAACCAAATCAGCCATGGATTGTTCTTTTTGGGTTGGACGTCTAATTCAGCCATTTTTCCTATTTTTTTATTTAAAACATGCATGCAGTTTCTCTGCCTGAAGGATATGGCTCTAAAAATGATGCCAGGCCGGATTCTGTAAAATACAGCAATCAGAATCAGCAGGAAAACAGCAGAAACAGGCCTGCTTTACGCTGTTTTGGGGAATTCGGATTGCGGAGCGGTCCCGATCGTATACAGGTTCCACGGGTTCGGAAACCAGCATCATGCCTATACTTTTCATGTAAACTTCCGGCCGGCTGCTCATGAAAATATGCCGGTTATCTCCGCCAATCTCTTCATGATTTTACGCGAAAGCAAATACCTTCTAAAATATTTACTACAATTTGTTAGGCAGACGATATCTATTATAAGTGAAATAATACGTCAATTCTGACAAAATAATTAATGTTAGTTTTAAACATGACGCAGGTCATGTTTTCAGGACGGCGCCCCGTCTAATTTTGTTTCATCAAATTACAAACGAGTAACACACTGATTCACACATAACTCTAACACGCAGCATTTTAATCCGGGTAACCCATTTCATGTTTTCAGGCTTTCCCGGCTGAATGGCTCCGTCAGCTGAATCAATTTTTCAACAAACAGACTTAGTTCAACCTATTACAAATATTCAGGAAAATGCTAGCACCAGTTCAAGCTTTCGATTTCAGAGAAGAGCCTTCATCGCTTAACAACAACATCTCCTTTATGAGAGAAAGTGAAGCTTCCTATTACGGCTCGGACGGATACCTGCACTTTGCACAACCGGGAAGAAACTGGATATCGCAAAGTCACAAATTATCGTTGAGCCCGTGGGTTCAGGTGATGGCCTTTGCTGCAACGACAAGCGACACGCTGGCACCGGACGGTTCCGGCACTGCCTGCAAAATAACTGAAGAAATCAAAACCGGCGAACACAGGATTTCACGCATTGTTCCCGTTCCGCAGGGACAGCCGGTTACGGTAAGTATGTACCTTAAAGCAGGATCGCGAAGCAAAATACAGTTCAGCTTTTCAGATTCCACTTCTTTTACCGGAGGCAACCCGACTGTAAAACTTGATCTTGCCAATGGTACTTTTATAGCGGCCAGTTCCAATCTGATCAGTTACAAGGCGGTTAACAGCGGCAACGGCTGGTGGAGACTTCAGTTAACGGCCGTTCCTGACCTTGGTTCGGTATCCGGCTTTCATGTTTACATTCTGAATGACAGCAGTATGGCAAGCTATGCAGGTGTTACCGGAAAATACATCTATGCCTGGGGCGCACAAATGGAGCCGGGAATTAACATGACTGCCTACACGCCGACTGCCGAAAACCCTTACATGGGCCTGCGGTACAATTACAGGCTGTCCAATGCAGCCCCGTTACTGGCAGGAGCACTGATAGAACCGGAAAGTACCAACCTGATCCCTTATTCTCAAAAGCTGGAAGGTACGCCGTGGCGCAAACAAGCTGCAAGTACACCGCTTTCGACTGTGAAATCTCCGGACGGTGAAACTTTTGGCTACAAAATAAAGGAGAGCACGGCAAGCAGTACAACCCATTATATTGTGCCCAATCCGACAATCAGCACAGAGGCGGGAAATACATATACACTCAGTGCATTTTTTAAAGCCGCCGAACGCACCTGGGTTTATTTCAATGTAAGCGGACTTACGATCCATTTTGACATAGCAAACGGAATTGTAGGAAACAAAAGCAGCATTTTTATCGGATCGGCAGTAGAGAATGCAGGAAATGGCTGGTTCCGCTGTGCTGCCACTTTCATCGCATCTTCCTCCAATACCTCGACGGTAATCGGTTGTGAAATCAGCAACGGCAAGCAATCCTACACCGGTGACGGTACAAGCGGTGTGCTGATCTGGGGAATCCAGCTGGAAAAAGCCGTTGCAATGACAAGTTATATCCGTACCAATGCCACTCCCGTTACCAGAAAAGCGGACATAGTAACCTTGAACAGGCCGGGTTCCAGCAGTGCATCGGACGTTTTTACACAAAGAACCGATGGTGGAAACTGGATCAAACAGACAAGTACCAACTATCAGATTGAACAATCGGAAAACGAAATCCAGATCATCAATTTTTATGATTCCAGTATGATCAACTCGGAGCATGAGGATATTGCCGTTAACTTGTTCCCCGAGCAGTTTGTTTCTGTTGGAAACGCGGGCACCATCCTGAGCATGTTCGACAAATCCTATATGACACAGACTGCGAACAAGGAATGGTCTCTTCAGAAAGCAATGAATAAAACGTCTCCGCTGTACCGCGCAGTAGTAAATGCAGGAGAAGTCTGGTCCGGAGACTATACCAATAAATACCGCGAACGTTCCGAGTTTTACATGAAAGGCGCACAAATGCCTTATGATCAGGATGTATGGCTTTCATTCGCAATCAAAATCGAACCGGGGGAAGCACTTACCCTGGAACCGTCCGACTTCTGTTACCTCGGCCAGTTTCATGCCAGCGAAGATGAAGGCGATATCAGTTCACCGCCGGTGCTGGGTTTCAGGCTGGAAGGACTTGACACTTTCAAAGCTTTTACCTGCTCCACAACGGTAACACCGCATACGGTAAGTCCGAAATCCTTTCTGAGAGGCACGAGCCAGTTTACGCGCGGAATCTGGCACAAAAACGTCATGCGCATCCGTTTCTCGCCAACCAACGGTCAGTTTCAATGGTGGAAAGACGGCGTGGAGCTGGTGAATATTTCCAACATCGGAATCGGTTATCCGGATGAAACCGGCCCATACTGGAAGTTTGGCATTTACCGGTCGCCAATGCCTCAGACGGTTGCCGTGGAATATGCAAATATGGAAGTACAGTTTAATACTTCGCTCGAATCCAGGATTACCAATCCTTTACTGATTGTATAACCACATCGATTTCAAAGCAGCTGCTGCCAATCGGCTGAAAGCATTCAGTAAAATAAGGAATTAATAAAAACAAATTTCACAGCAGTTATTCCAAACCAGTTCAGGACATTTACTTATCATAAAATGGACATCAAACGCAGAAATTTTCTTCAGGTTGTTTCACTTGGCCTGAGTACCCTTGCAACCGGATTCAAAATGCCTGAAAACGAGACGGCAGGCTCTTATACAAAATCATTGTCCATAGAAATGCCCTGCAAAAACGGCAGCTACGAATTTCATGTGGACGGTGTTAAACAAATCGTCAATCTCGTCAACAAGCAGGGAAAACTTAAAACGCCTGCGCATTCCTGCGAGATCCGGTACATGGCCGAAGACGGCTTTACGCCATTGACTGTACATATTGAACAGGATGCTTCGCAACTGCGCCTTTTCCCGGGTTCACGCGGAATCGCCGCCCCGCAACCCCTGGCTTAGCAGCAACCTAAGGCTTTCATTATCTTACTATTTTACTCCACGTTATGGCTCACGGCTGTTTGTTCCATCAAACGGCTGTGGGCTTTTTAGTTTCTGAACGGATAGAATTACAGTGCAGCCGGAAGCTAAATCTGCAATCCGGGTTTTTAAAAGGAAGAATAAGTGTTTATTTTACAGGATTGAAGCCCGTATTCAGACCTTATGAAATCCTTGATCAAAAACAACAGTTTATTTCATTCCATCAATCCGCAGACGATCCTATTTTTCTTTCATAACTTTTTTATCAATGTCGGCACAACGCTCGTTTACGTTTCTGCCAATGTCCTGTTGCTTGAAAACCATCCTGAATATTCGCTACCGATTGCTTACATAGCTGCTGCGCTTGCCGTAATGGCCGCCGGAAAAGTCTATGAACATTTCGAACACAGGCTTTTGCTCAAAAGGCTGAGCCTGGGCACCATGCTTTCGTCCTTACTGATGGTGGTTACCGTAATGGCGCTGCTGCTCGTCGGGCACGGCGTTGCCACGGCCATTGCCATTATGGTCGGTTACCGCATTATCTATTTACTTATCAATCTGGAATTCTGGGGATTGTCGGCGCTGGTTTTTGACGTGAGGCAAAGCAAACGGTTGTTCAGCGTGATCGGTTCGGGCGATATGCCGGCCAAGGCACTCGGCGCCGTGCTTGCCGTTCTGATTCATTCACCGTCGGTACTGATGATTTTACTGATCATTTCACTGGTCTTTTTTGCCCTGGCATTTTACACGCAGGTGCTCACCTTCCGGTTTACCGAAATCCCGAACCCGCATCATGCCCGGCCGCGACAGACATCGGCATCGGATTCCAGGATTATTCGTAAATATTTCGGGGGCAACAAGCTGATTACATCCTTATGTCTGGGCATGGCGGCCATGGCGGCGACGGCAACATGGATCGAGTACCATTTTTTTGTCAATGTAAAATACAAGTTTCACAGCCAGCATGACGTCATTGTCTTCGTGGGGTCTTTGCTTACGGCCACGTATGTGATTGCGACCTTGGTAAAAATGCTGTTTTCAGGAAAAACGGTCGAACGTTTCGGGGTGCGGCTTACGCTCTTTTTACTGCCGCTCACGACTATTGCCATTTCGCTCGGACTGCTGGTTTCATCTTATTTCCGGAAAGATGAGCCGTCCTTGCTGGTGTATTACTGCATTGCCTATTTATTGTTTGAGCTCGTCAGAAGAACCATCTTCGATCCGGTTTTCCTGGTTCTTTTTCAGCCTTTATCCACCAAAACCCGCCTGAAAGGTCATACGCTTGCCAAAGGGTTGTTTGAGCCGCTCGGAATGCTGATCGCCGGATTGCTGCTATGGATTGTCTATACACAACAGCTCAGCGACATCAGCCTTACTTTTGACCTGTCACTGCTTTTTGCCGTCGTGGCGCTTTTTATTTTCCGCAAGGCATACCGCCATTATATGCTCGAACTGAAAAGTGCGATCAGCAAGCGGTTTATCAGGAGCGGTGAAATGGCTTCCTCGGCGGAGGCGCTGCCATTTATAACGGAAAACCTCGCAAGTCAGCGTAAGGAAGAAGTGATCAATGCGATCGAATGGCTGGCGGTAAACAAGGTTTCCGTATTCAGTAAAAATGTTGATTCTTTGCTCGGAAATCCCAATGCGGAAGTCAGGCTGAAAACCTTGCAGTCACTGGCCGCATTGAAAAAACCCGAACTTTCGAAAGCATTTCTGGCCTATATTGAAACAGAACCGGAGTCCGCATGCCAGACACTTGCCGTCCGCATTGCATGCTCGGCGTCCCGGCTTTCTGATGAAAAACTGGCTTATTTTCTTTCGCACGAAGACTTGGATATTGTAAAAGGTGCTATTCTGGGTTGTTGGGAAGCAGGACAGGCATTGCCCTTGATCCATGGCACGCTGCGCAGGCTTTTTGCTTCCGGAAACGAAAAATCACAGCTTACCGCGCTGGACTGCATTCAGACAACCGGTCTGGATTCTTATGAAAACAGCCTAAGAGACTGTCTGGATAAAGGTTCGGAAAAAGTGAAAAATGCCGCCATGGAAGTGGCCGCTACGTATGGTTCCGCAAAATTGATTCAGGAACTGAAACCGCTTCTTGCCGAAAACCTGAACAAACCGACTTTAACCGCACTGATCCGATCCGGCAATTCCGGCATCCGCATTGTTCAGGACTGGCTGCACCGGGATGTTACCGGAAAACGGATCGATACTTTTGTAAAAGCAGCCGAGAAAAACAAAAACGACTTCGTTTTCCGGACGCTTTTTGAACTCGTTACAAACATTTACAACAGCAAACCTGCTGTAAATTCCGATTCCGCTGTTAATGTACAAGCAGCCGATACCTTTATTCATCTGTCTGCACTGAAAGCACTTACGGGTTACAAGCCAAGCGATGCATACAGAACATCCCTTGCTGAATTTGTTGAAAAAGAACTGATCCATGCTTCCGTTTTACTGAACGGAATGGACGAAAGCGGCGAAAACAAAGTCTGGAACGATGCGCTGGAGTATGAACTTGAAAAAACGGGCCAGCGGCTGTTCTATCTTTTTATGATGCAGTATGACAAGGATGCCGTACAAAATGCGTGGAACGGCATCAGGCATGCATCCCGCGAAAAACGGGCCAACTCGCTGGAAATGATTGAAAGTCTGATTCCGCGCATGCTTTATCCTTCGTTGCATGCCTTGTTTGAAGACATTTCCATCCTGAAAAAGCGGGAAGCTTTGCGGCAGTATACGGCCGATCCGGATGCCGGAATGCCTGTTGTTCCTTATATTTTAACACGCAGGGAAAAGCTTTTTACACCCTGGACCATTGCACTGGCCATCCAGAACTGTGTTCCGGATGATGAAAACAGCAGGCTTCTGCAGGCATTAATCAATCATCCTTCCCGGCTTGTACGCGATGCGGCCAGACATAGAATTACACAACTGTCACAAACGGAAAATCCGGTTTTTACAATTACTGAAAGCATGAAACACGAAGAAGCAGCCCGGCAAATTTCTGAAATGGAAAGGGTTATAGTCCTGAAAAACACGCGTATTTTTTCCCAGACCCCGGAAAACGTGCTCGGTTCCATCGCTCCGATCATGAAAGAAGTAACGTACAGCGAAGGCCAGGAAATATTTGCTAAAGGGGATCTCGGCGATTCCATGTACGTGATTTATACCGGGCAGATCGGCGTTTATGACGGGTCCAGACAGCTTGCCTTGTTTGACAAAGGTGAAATCTTCGGTGAACTTTCATTGCTGGATGCCGAACCGCGCTCGGCTACAATCGTTGCCGAGACGGACGCACTGGTTTTCCGGATTGATCAGGAAGATTTTTTTGAACTGATGGAAGAACGGGATGAAATTCTGCGCAATGTGCTGCGGATACTTTGCCAGCGGATCCGAGTGCAGAACGAAAAAATGCGTGTGTCGTGATTTTTTTGTGAAATGTCAGATGTGAAAAGTGAAATGTCAGATGTGAATTGATCAGATTGATTTGATCAGGTTTTGCAGATGGATTGCTTTTTTCGGGGCACGTTGTCGCGTTGCTGACTGGGTCCAGTAATGGTGTGCGGTCAGGAATTTCACCTGAATCTGATTCCAGCTTTCGTGATCGGCAACGATTTGGCGGACTTTCAGTTCCTGGAACAAGGTTTCTGCAATGGGTTCAAAATCATCGCGCCCGAGGTAATCCAGATCGGCATCGCAGATGATTTGTTCAAGATGATTCTGAGGGTTCTGCGGAATTTTGGTGGCCATGATCATTCCGCAGACCGATGCAATTTCTGCTTCCGTAAACCTGAAATCCGGCAATATTTCCCGGACAATCCGGCAGCCTTCCTCTTCATGGTTCTGATAGGTGTTCATAAAGCCGCAGTCGTGATACAATGCTGCGGTACGGAGCAGTTTGATGGATTGCTCGTCTGTAATTCCCTCCTGCCCGGCCAGGTTCAGGGCGGCCTGCGTTACGTCTTCCACATGATGCAGGCCATGATAATAAAGCGTTTCCGACAGCCTTAACCCCAGCTGGCCGATGATGTATTCCTCTGCTTTTTCAACGTTCATAACTATTCCAGCACTTCATATATTTTAACAGGATTCGCCTTGTTTTTCAGATTTACTTCACCGACCAGATTGCAATTAAATGCTTCTTTAATCAGCAGATATGCAGATTCCGGCACTACGACCTGCCCGGGCGAAGCAATGGATTGCAGCCGTTGAGCTACGTTCACGGCATCACCGATTACCGTATAGTCCAGCCTTTTCAGCGCAGCCGAACCGATGTTGCCGGAAACCATTTCACCCGAATTGATGCCGATTGAAACTTTGGGGTAATAACCGGATTGATTCGAAAGTTCTTCTCTGAAGCCATTGATGTGATTTCTGACGGCCAGCGAAGACTCTACGGCACGGTCCAGATGGTAATCGCCGCGAAACACGGCCATCACGGCATCGCCCATAAACTTGTCCACCAATCCGCCCTGCGCAATGATTTCCTTCACCATCACATCAAAATACTTGTTGATCATTTTGACCACACGGTCCGCAGGCTCATTTTCAGAAATGGAAGTAAAGCCGCACAAGTCCATGAATACGACCGTAGCTTCAATGTTCTCGCTCGTCATGAGCGATTGCTCAAAAGCATCCTGCGTCATAAACTGCAGTACCGAAGCATCCACATACATGCGCAGGATGTCGTTTTCACGTACCGCCTTAATGGTTTCTTTCAGCTGCGCCACATATTTCAAGGTCTTTTCCATGGTCACTCCCAGGTCTTTGAAATCAATGGGCTTGGTCACAAAATCAAATGCGCCCCGGTTCATGGCAGTGCGGATATTATCCATATCGCCGTAAGCCGACACAATGACCGATTTCAGGATCGGGCTGATTTCGCCCAGCCGGACCAGCAGCGTAAGTCCGTCCATTTCAGGCATATTGATGTCGCTGAGCACCATGTCAACATCCGGATTTTCGTTCAGCGCCTGCAATGCTTTCAAGCCGTTTTCTGCAAACACAAACTCGTATTCCTGTTCTCGGATCTGTCTCCGGAACTTCTGCTTGATCAGTAACTGCAGATCGGTCTCATCGTCCACAACCAGAATTTTCGCTTTCATAGGGTATTGAGCAATTTGACCTTTAATTCATTAAAATTCACCGGCTTGGACAGGAAATCATCCGCACCGAAATGCATAGCCTGATCGTGGTTGCCGCTGTCGCCGTATGCCGTGATCATCATCACTTTAGGCGGCGCGGCGGGATGATCCTTGCGGATGCATTTCAGCAGTTCGATACCGCTCATGCCCGGCATATTGATATCGGACAAAATCATGACCACGCCGGAAGGATTGTTCCCGAGAAACCGTAAAGCTTCTTCTCCCGAAAAGGCAAAGGAAAATTCAAACTGACCGCTGCGGATTTCCTTTCTGAACTTTTGCTCAAAAAGCGATTTCACATCTTCTTCATCGTCAACTACAAGTATTTTCATATCAATCGTTAGTGCTTTTCCCAGCTGTTCAAAACCGTTTTTCAGCTGATCGGAAGCGTTATTCTGAATTCTGTTTTTTCCCCCTCGACCGTATCCACATCCAAAACACCGCCATGTCCGGCCGTGACGATATCGTAACTCATGGAAAGCCCCAGGCCCGTTCCCTGTCCGGTTGGTTTTGTGGTAAAAAACGGCTGAAAAATTTTAGTCTTTATATGTTCGGGAATTCCTGTTCCATTGTCCGTGATCCGGATATAGATTTTACCGTCAAATTTTTTGGTGCTGATTTTCACTTCGGGCTTGTAATCCTGCCGGCTTCCGGATGCTGCGAGCCGGCGCTTTTTCTCGGCAACGGCGTAAAACGCATTGGTAAAAAGATTAAGGAAAACCCGGCCCAGATCCTGCGGCATCACATTTGCCTTTCCGATAGCTGCATCGAAATCCGTAACCAGCGCGGCATTGAATTCCTTGTCCTTCGCACGCAGCCCATGATAGGCAAGCCGCATATATTCGTCGGCAAGCGCATTGATATCCACGGGTTCCTTTTCGCCGGACGATGCCCTGGAATGCTGAAGCATTCCTTTTACAATCGAATCCGCCCGTTTGCCGTGGTGCGTAATTTTCTGCTGGTTCTGGCTGAGGTCCGAGATAATGCCTTTTATGTAATCCTTGTCATTTTCCGGCATTGTTATCTTGTCAATTTCCTCTTCCAGTTCCTGACAAAGTTCAACGGATACTTCTGAAAAGTTATTGACAAAGTTCAGCGGGTTCTGGATTTCGTGTGCAATTCCGGCGGTAAGCTCGCCCAAAGATGCCATTTTCTCACTTTGTATCAGCTGGTTTTGTGTCGATCTCAGTTCCTGAATTGTCTTCTGCAGTTCCTCTTTCTGCTTGGTCAGTTCGATGGTCCGTTCATTAACAAGGTATTCAAGCGACTGTTTCTGTGCGTTGCTTGCCTGTTCTTCCCGCAACCGCTCTTCCCGCTCCTTGGCAAGGATACGCTGCTGTTTTCTGGCATAGAACCAGATAACGAAACAAAGGATAAAGGCAGCCGAAATAGCGACTTCGAATATGTAATCGATTCTGTCATAGGAAGCCGGGAAAAGAACTTTCACCAGATCCCGCAGCACGGAAATGGCAATGAACGGAATAAATGACTGAATAACGGTTCGCAGCGACTGAAATTCTTCGTTCCTGTAAAGATATACCAGCAGGGAAACGGTATAAATATGCCAGAACCAGTCAAACCAGGACCTTTCGTCAAATACATAATACAAACCAATCAGCGCAATGGAAATTCCTCTGGCGTATATCAGGATCTGATCCTGTTTCGGAAAATGCGTTTTGGTTTGTAACGAAGAACGAACGTACTGGATCAGGAAAATGGAAACTAGAAAATACTCCATGCAGGTTTTAAATTGCTTTTTGTTCTTTTATAACGCAGTGTCAATTTCAAAGCAAAGTAATTATTTTCATTGACATGCACTTGTCAACACGTTCAAATAACCGGAGTAATTGATCCGTACGACGGTAAAATGATGGTCATGAACCTGTTATTTTCATTCCGGTACTGTATTTCTACAAATGCTTTTCAAATAATTACATGCAAAATTTTAATCATATTCTAACAAAATAAAACGTGCCGCGGTAACAGGCATAGGTAAGTCAAATAGTCTGTTTAACGGTTACATTCTTATTGCGGAATACGCAATTACTTCTTCAAATTATAAAGTGGTCACCAGCAGTTGGAATACAGTTAGCTTTCAGCTTATTCAAACTATTTCATGCGCGTTGACCCCAAATATTATGGCACTCACCACAGCGATTTTAGAGGTTTACGGGAATGTAATACCTTTCGGAAAAATTAAAAAACAAGGTTGATTATGATTCTGGAAGACCTTTTGAAATGCGATTGCAATCCGGATAATTTTCAGAATTTTTTAACTCCGTAAACGCACTGAAAACCAGTTAATATTTTTTAAGTACTGCGGCATTTGCCTGAACAACTCCTCTATTACCAAATGAAAAAGCTTTTTAATACTTTTATGTACGCTGCTTCGGCAGGATTGATTTTCGCCTTTGTTCTTAAAATAAGCATTCGTATAGGCCATATCGGTATGACGGCGCAGCGCAAGGGATTTGTTATCATGCTTTGTCTGGACGTCTTTGTGCTGGCCATGATCATGATATACAGCGATTATCATAAAATTGTCGGTGAACGTGATCTGATTGAAGAATTCAAAAAATTAAGAAACAGAAAGTTCCACAAGAGCGCCCTAAAAGAAATAGAAGAAACAGCTTTTGAAAGCTGTAATTAAGCGTACCCGCAGATGTTCCGATCAGGCTGTTATGCCGGCTTATTCAGCTTTGACGGTTCATCTGCACCTTTTTATATTTACTTGATTACAGCCTGAACAGCCGGATTTTTATAAATCGTTTCAGTTGCCCCGTATAAAATTCCAGTCAGATTTCCTGCTTTCTCTTTTCAGTCCGGCCATTTATATTTTCCTGAATTCCGGCCCGATTGACCCCATAATTCAGCCTGCTCACCACAGTAATTTCATGAATAGCAGGCACACCAGATATCTTTGCACAAGTCAATTTATTAGCTGATTAATAACATTAATAACTTCAATTCATTTGCATGCAAATGAATTAAAAGACCAAACCGAATTCTGATTTCAAACCCAACTCTATCATTTTAATTAAACCAAAATCGAGTATGATGACCTATGAAGCTGCATTGCAAATAGTATGTGAACGTACTTACGGCCAATACGATCCGCATAAAAATTATGACATTCAATATCACATAGAAGCCGCCCGGTTATTTAACAGTGAAGTTATTTATGCCGACCGGAAAAGGATCATTGAAATGTATTCGAAGAGTGTATCTGTCAATGAAGGTTTTTCTTTCAGTTTCCAGCCTGATCCCGAATTCATCATCAATTTACCGTTACCGGCATGACCCTGGAAGAAAATAAAGCATTGTACGAAGTCAGCTTTCCGATCTGCGGTTTGGGAAACCGAATGTCGGAGCAACTTGAAAGGCCGCTGAGCTATTCCGGTTACGGATTGCCGTCCCTTATTTTTATGTTTAAACTTTGGTATAAAACCAATGAAGGCTGTGGTTTCTGGACAAGTATTTACGATTTGTACCTCAACAATCACACGATTTCAGAAGAACAGATCATGAAAGTATTTATTGAATACAACATTGTGCCGTTCAGTTTTTCCCGGGCATAAAATGCATTTGATACTTTGCTGATGCGGATCTGTTTCAGGTCCATTGAAAGCCGTTTAAACCGTAACTGATTTGTATAAAAGCAAAGAGGTTGCGGTTTTTCTGTTTACGGAAAACCGGACGGTACCAACAAAAAAAGATTTCAGCCCGACCTTTGCCGGGCTGAAATCTCTGCAATGAAAATGATCCGAGCGAAACTTTTTTCCAGCTCCGTTATGACTTGTTTTTCTGGTCTTCGATTGCTTTCAGCAACTTTTCGTAAGGCGCATTGAACTTGTCAATTCCTTCCTTTTCAAGTTGCTGTGCAATTGCTTCCAGATCAATACCTGCATTTTTTACCTTTTCAAGCAATTCGGTAGCTTGTTCAAGACCGGGTTCAAGGTTGTTTGCAGCCACGCCGTGATCGCGGAAAGCTTCGATGGTTTCCAGAGGCGCCGTGTCCACTGTATTCGGGCCGATCAGCGCCTCCAGATATTTGGTATCCTTGAATGCCGGATTTTTGCTGCTGGTGCTGGCCCATAACAGACGTTGCGGCTTGGCTCCTTTTTCTGCAAGTTTGTTCCAGCGCTCGCTGCTGAAAACGCGTTGGTAAATCTCGTATGCCTTCTTGGCGAGCGCAATGGCCACTTCTCCTTTCAGATCGCCCAGTCCTTTTTCATCCAGCAAAGGATCAACAAGCACATCGATACGGCTCATAAAAAAGCTTGCGACCGAAGATATCTGGCTGATGTCACCGCCCGCATTAAGCCTGTCTTCCAGCCCCGAAATGTACGCATCCGTTACCGCTTCGTAGCGTTCGAGCCCGAAAAGCAGCGTAACATTAATGTTCAGACCTTCTGCAATGGCCCTGCGGATCGCTGGCAGTCCGGGCAGCGTTCCGGGAATCTTGATCATGACATTTTTGCGGTCTACTTTTTCCCAGAGGTCCAGAGCCTGATCGATCGTTCCCTGCGTGTCCAGTGCCAGAAACGGAGAAACTTCCAGACTTACATAACCGTCTGCACCGACGACTTCTTCATTATAGACTTTGTCAAAGAAATCGGCAGCCTGTTGTATATCGTCGATTGCGAGCGCAAAGAAAATTTCTTCATTTGTTTTATCGCCGGTTGCCAGTTTTGCAATATCGTTATCATAATCGGAACTGCTCGAAATTGCCTTTTCAAAAATAGCCGGATTAGAAGTTATGCCGCGGATTCCATCCTCATCAATCAGTTTTTGCAGCTTTCCGGACCGCATCAGTTCGCGGTCAATGAAATCGAGCCAGATACTCTGACCGTGATCATGGATTTGTTTAACCTTGTTAGTTGTCATATTTCAATTCAATTAAATTGTAAACTCGGTTTTAATGTTTTTCTAAACAAGTCTGAATATAGCCAGTAATACGCTGAAATACCGGATTTACTGCTTTTTCAGGTATTTTAATAAAAATATTTTAAAGTCGGTCCAGCTGTTTGTCAATTTCAAGCGCTGCGCTGATGAGTGCAAGATGCGTAAATGCCTGTGGAAAATTGCCAAGGTGTTCTGCTTTATAACTGATTTGCTCGCTGAAAAGTCCCAGATGGTTCGCATATCCGTTCATTTTTTCGAAACTGTCCAGTGCTTTGCTCACCTGACCGCTTTTTGCAAGCGATTCGATCAGCCAGAACGAACACATGTTAAACGTGCCTTCCTCGCCTTCAAGCCCGTCGAAAGACTCCTTACCGTTTCGGTAACGGTACAGCAATACGTCCAGGCCAAGTTCCTTTTCCACTACTTTCATCGTTGAGAGCCAGCGCGGTTCATGCGGCGAAATAAAGTGCATAAGCGACATCAGCAATACGCTGGCATCCACATGGCCGGCGCCTTTGTACTGCACCCACGCCCCTACTTCCTCATTCCAGAAATTATGGTAAATGTCCAGGTAAATTTCATCCCTGATTTCGTTCCATTGCTGTTTCGGGTACGGAAACGACCGGAATTCCGCGATTTTGATGGCGCGGTCCATCGCAACCCAGCACATCAGCCGACTGTGCAGAAATTCCTTTTCCACATTCCTGATTTCCCAGATTCCGTGATCCGGTTTCCGCCAGCTTGCAATCACGATCTCGATCTGTTCCGCGATGGTTTCCCAGAATTCGTAAGTAACGGCCGAATACTGTTTGTTATAGATGTATATGGTATCGATCAGCTCACCATAAATATCCAGCTGCAGCTGGTTTTGCGCGGCATTGCCGATCCTGACCGGCTTAGAGTTTTTGTATCCTGAGAAGTGGCTCAGTTCCTCTTCTGCCAGCTCATGTGTTCCGTCAATGGAATACATCAGGTACAATTTATCATCCTGGCAGCGGGCATGGATCCATTTGAGAAATGCCGTGGCTTCACTGGTGTAGCCAAGCCGCAGAAATGCGTACATGGTGAATGCAGCGTCCCGGATCCAGGTATAGCGGTAATCCCAGTTGCGTTCTCCGCCCAGCGTTTCGGGCAAGCCAAAAGTCGCAGCTGCCACCGTGGAACCGTGTTCCGAAGAAGTCAGCAGTTTCAGCGTAATGGCAGAACGATTTACGGCTTCGTTCCAGCGGCCTTTGTAGGTGGATTGGGACGACCACTTTCGCCAGTATCCGATGGTTTCCTTGTACGTGTAATTTTTGTAATATTCAACTGGATTCGTTTCCTCGATATGCTGATGCCCGCATTCCAGCACCAGATAAACGGTTTCAGACTGATTAAGTGTAAATTCCGCATAACCGCTGTTGTCCACAACCTGCAAAGGCACATCGGCAAGCAGGCGCATGACCGTTTTCTGATCATTCTGTACTTTGAAAAACACTTCGTTTTCACCGGCTTCGCAAGTATGGTTCGAACGGGCATAATCGAACGCAGGCGCGCACTTCACCTTGTACGTGATACTTCCGCGTACCGTTTTAACTTGCCTGACAATGGCATTGGACTTGATCGCGTGTCCTTTTTGCACCGGCATGTAATCGGTAAGTTCTGCAATTCCCTCTTCGGAAAAGAACCGCGTAAGCAATACGGCCGTGCCGGGCAGATAAAGCTGTTTTGTATTGTAATCCTGCAGATGCGGTGTCACCGAAAAGCTCCCGCCTTTTCGGGAATCAAGCAACTTTGCAAATACAGTCGGAGAATCAAAGGTCGGGTAAGACATAAAATCAATCGAACCGTTCATCGAAATCAATGCGACCGTTTTCATGTTTCCGATCAATCCGTAATCTTCAATCCGGTTGTACTCGTGGTTAATATTATCCTGCATTACGTACTGATTTGATATAGGTTTCTGACTGATGCGTATTGATCAGAATTCAGAAAATAACCAGGCCAGCATGGGAAACAATGCCTGTAATAATCCGAATTATGGACTGAAAACCGGTGTTACGCCATGGCAATGTTCCGGTTCACGGATGCATTGTCATGGCGTAATAGCTGTAAAATATCCCCCCGGCCTGCAACCGGACCGGACGAAACGGCTGATTTCAAAATAGCTTTTTTCACATATTCACAAAAACGGCTGCATCCTACTACTTTGATTATTTACAGAAGTATTTCTGCTAAAATTTCAATAAGTTATTTCTATTCATTGTTGTCAGCGGATGTGAATAGTTGTATAGTTCAATTTCCAGCTAAATGGAAATTCCGGCTTTCACATGAAAGAGCTATTTCGCTTCATAAACAAAATTACATTGTAGTGTTCCAGGGAAAATTTCGGATTTCGGAAATGATGCACCTTGGATTTCACCTCAATTTTCCGGATTTCAAACCCTCATAAATGGTCATTTTACCCCGTAGTTACAGGTCATCATCCCAATAATATATACCGATTATTATTCTGGTTTTATCTTTCAGCCATCAATAAGTAATACTAGCAACGCTCATATTCCTCTAACAGTAATTCAGTCAAAAATCAGTATGTATCAGCATTATCAAATTTCCTCTTTTCTCCTTACTCATCCTCAATATTTCGATGTCACCAGCCCGAGCTGTGATGGCATCGGGCTTGAAGCGAATTTATCTTTTTCAATATAATCACTCCCTCTATTCTATCAATTATGAAAGAAGATTACTTCTTTACTGACAAGCTCGCACGCTTTTATGCACGGGTCTGGCCATTGATTTTGTTAATTGGCCTGATCGTCAGTGTTCAGTCGCATGCACTGAACTTTGTACGGGAAATCGATTTCTTTTCCCGTCCATTCAAACACTTTGTAGACAGCCGGTTAGCTGCTGTACGGTCATCGGAAAAATTGAATTCCGAACATGGCCTTACACGCAATCAGGTAAGGTCCAAAGGGATCAATGCGCGGTTACTGACCGTAGCGGATCCGGCCCCGGAATTCAAGGTGAATTTCCAGGATGCAGCCACGGTAACGCCTGATGGCTGGCTGAAAGATTACGGACAGCCTTTCGGGCCGAGAACCGGCACAAGCCAGGGAAGCGGCCTGGAATACGGCTGGCGCAAGGTGGCAGACGGCACACCGGTGGACTTGTCGGTAGGCGGAACATCGAACCTTGGAAACGGCCGTAAACGCACGAAGCCTGCAGATAACATTTTGCTGGCTACCCTGATGCACATGCAGGCCAATACCATTCCGAGCACTACTTCTTTCAACGGTACGAGAGTCGAAGGCTATTGGGAAATGAAAGTTCCTAACGGGTCCTACGACGTTACTGTTTCTGCCGGAGACGGCGATGTAGGCACGGTTCCAGAAAGCCATACGCTTAACGTAGAAGGCGTTAACGCATTTTCCAACTTCGTGCCAAGCGGTGCGGCTGGCGCTTCAACCCGGTTCAAATCCGCCAAGGTACGGGCAACTGTTACAGACGGTTTCCTGACAATCAACGCCACCGGCGGAACAAATACAAAAATCAATACGGCGATCATTACGCCGGTTCCGGCCAATACGGCACCTGTTGCCGCTGCCGCTGTTTCAAATCAAACGGCCAAAGCGGATTCTGCTTTTTCTTTCACGGTCCCTGCCGGCACTTTCACAGATGCGGACGGAGACAAGCTGACACTTTCAGCCTCGTTGAGCGATGGCACTTCGCTTCCTGAATGGCTTACATTTAATGCGACAAGCAACACGTTCAGCGGTACGCCGGCAACTGCGGCCACTTACAGCATCAAACTCACCGCTACGGACGGACAGGCTTCTGCCAGCTCGGAATTTACGCTAACTGTAAACCCGGCTTCCGCCCCAACTAATGCGACACCCGTTGTTGCTGCAATCGGCAATAAAACAGCCAAGCTGGATTCTGCATTTTCTTTCGCGGTTCCTGCCGGTACGTTCACGGATGCGGACGGAGATGTGCTGACTGTTTCAGCTTCTTTAAGCAATGGCGCTTCGCTTCCTGAATGGCTTACATTTGACCAGTCGAACAACACGTTCAGCGGTACGCCGGCAGCTGAGGCCACTTACAGCATCAGACTTACTGCTACGGACGGAAAAGCTTCGGCTTTTACTGATTTTGATTTAAATGTAATTTCCGGAACTGCTGCTCCGGTCAATACGGCACCGGTTGCGTCCGCTGCGATTGAGGACCAGTCCGCCAAAACCGGTACTGCATTTTCTTTTGCCGTTCCTGCCGGTACTTTTACGGATAAAGAGGGCGACAAACTGACACTGTCTGCTTCACTGAGCGGCGGCACTGCCTTGCCCCAGTGGCTTTCATTTGATAACACAAGCAATACTTTCAGCGGCACGCCTGAAACAGCAGCTGCTTACAGGATTATTGTAACGGCTACGGACGGCAACCTTTCCGCAAGCACAGAATTCAACCTTACGGTAACGACAGCCGTCTCACCGATCGTGGTGGCTTGCCCGCCGATCAGTACTTTGCCCTGCGACCAGGTTGCAGTGGCTTTGCCGTTTACGCTCAACTTTGATGGTACCGAAGGCGGTCTTGCTGATAAAAACAAAACCGGAACCGGTTTCACCATGGTGGATGCTTACTCAGGCGCCCGTCAGGCTACCGACAATGAGGCTACTTTCTCAAACATCATTGGTTACGAACCTTCCAAACTGACTGTGGCAAATGGCATCCTTAGTGTTCTGACCAACAAGGGAATTGCACATTTAACCAACAACAATCAGATCAATGCGCTGGGAGCAGGCATTACTGCAAGCGGCAAAATCACGCTCGAAACAACGCTTATCAATCCTTACAACGGCGTTAATTCCGAACAGGGCGGTATATGGCTTGGTCTGAATGACAAAACGTATCTGAAACTGGTTGCTGTCGGCAACAAAATAGAATTGCGCAGGGAACTGAATGACGTAAGTGCTGATGTTTCCGACCGCAAGATTACTGCTGCCATCACCGGGCTTAACACAAGGACAGTACGTCTTCGGATGGTTGTAGATTTGATCAACAACAAACTGGAAGGCTTCTACTCCACCAACGGCACTACATATGTGAATGTAGGCGGTACTTCAGCAGCTGCCGGCCTGAATATTGCTGATCTGGCACTTTCGGGCAAAACCGTTTACGCAGGAATTTTTGCCACGCATCGCAATGGCACTGAACCTGTCACTTTCAATTTTGACAATTTCTCTGTTTCAAAAGAAGAACCTGCTGCTAACCAGGCACCTGTTTTTGCCAATGCATCCTACTCGTTCACGCATGGAGAAGAAACTGCAGTAGGCACAGCCATCGGTCAGGTTTCCGCAACGGATGCTGCCGGCCAGACGGTTCGTTACAGCATTACGGCCGGCAACCAGTCGTCCAAATTTGCGATTGATTCGGCAAGCGGCGCCATTACACTTGCCGCTGCACTGAACTACGCTACGGATTCGGTGTATGTACTGACCGTTCAGGCTACGGACAATGCTGTTCCGGCACTTTCTGCTACGGCACAAGTTACTGTTAAGGTAAATAAATTTACACCTGCCAACCAGGCACCTGTTTTTGCCAATGCATCTTACTCGTTCACGCATGGGGAAGAGATTGCAGTTGGCACGGGCATCGGCCAGGTTTCCGCAACGGACGCTGCCGGCCAGACGGTTCGTTACAGCATTACTGCCGGCAACCAGGCATCTAGATTCGCCATTGATTCCGAGAGCGGAGCCATTACACTTGCAGGTGCACTGAACTATGCTACGGACTCGGTGTATGTACTGACCGTTCAGGCTACAGACAATGCTACACCGGCACTTTCCTCTACGGCACAGGTTACGGTACATATCAATAAATTGCTTCCTATTAATCATGCACCGGTATTGGCCTTGTCAATTTCGGACCAGAGTGTTGTTGCAGGCTCGGCTTTCAGCTACAAGATGGCAGCAGGCACTTTCACGGATGAAGATTCAGATCCTTTAACTTATACGGCATCCCTGGAAGGCGGCTCGGCGCTGCCTTCGTGGCTGTCTTTTGATGCTGCTACGGTGACTTTCAGCGGCACGCCATCTGTGGCGGCGGCTTACCGCATCAAACTGACGGCAACGGACGGCAAGGCTTCTGCGGGCACGGTCTTTGGCCTTTCGGTCAGCGCGGCACCTGCGGCAGGCTGTCTGCCTCTGAGCTTTCTGCCCTGCGCACAGCTGACGGTAGCACTTCCGTTTGCCCTGACTTTCAGCGGGACGGAGAACGGGCTGGCAGACAAGGACGGCAAGGGCACCGGCTTTACGATGG
>NZ_VBSN01000068.1 GCF_006149045.1 Dyadobacter flavalbus | reverse complement strand
AAAAACACTGGCATCATTCGAACCGTAAACCAAGTAATCAACAACAGAATAAACTGGCACGTTTTGAACCGTAATGACTGGCATCATCCGACCGAAATAACTGGCACAAATCGAACCGTAGTATCCACCATTGTTAAATGAGGTTTTAGGCCTCGAGCTAGAAAATCTTAATGCTACTAAAAAAAAGAACTTCCCTGCTATTGATCTAGCTGACTTTAAGAACCGCGTAGCCATACAGGTTACATCTACATCATCAATTGACAAAATAAAGAAGACCCTTGAAACCTTTTCCAGGTACGAACAGCAGGAGGAATTTGATGTTCTATATTTCTACATTCTGACGGAAAAGAAGCCGCAATACAACAGCTCAACATTAAACGATGCTATACCAGAGGGTTTTCATTTCGATCCAAGTGAGCACGTTCTAGATAAAGATAGCATTCTCCAGAAAATCAACAGCATAAGCTCAACTCCCAAAATTTATACCATATCTAAGCTTTATGAACACGAGTTTTCTGATGTTCAAATTGAACAAAGAAAGTTAAAATTCGAAAATGGGTATTTGAGCAACGAACCAGAGGACATAACCTCTAATATGGTTAAGATTTCATTTGCAAAAGTCTTATTTAAAGCCGACTTGTTCATAGACGAAGATAAGGTAATTGAAAAAGTGAATGAACACCTGGAAAGTCTAGGAAGAAAAAAGGTTAAAACACTGAAACCTAGTACTCTGATAAGAAAAGCGCTTAAACAGCATAACTTACATTTTGAAGACTGGATTGTTTTCGAGAAATGTATTTATACTTTCAGAGATTTGTCAAAAAATAGTGAACCTCTTAGAAAAATAATTGATGTAGGTACAGTAACTTCAATAGATTGTTGCCAATTCTATGAACAAAATGAATCAAGCAACAGGGTATTTAAGAACCTTCTTAGAAATTCACTCATTCAACTTTGCTACTTCAAAGGGATTGAATTTTTTCCTCCTCGGCAAATTTTTAGATTTAAAAATACAAGTCCTCCTGGACCTAAACAGATCCGATGGAAAGCCAAGAAAGAGGCTACGAAAACAGTAATCTTTGAAATGGTTAATAAAAAAGAAGGACACGTTATCTGTTATAGACACCTAGCCTTCAAAGCATCTTTTTTGAACTTTGGCGCAGATTGGTATTTAGTGGTAAATCCAACATGGAGTTTCACCAATCCAGGTGGATATCAGGAAAGTCGATTTGAACCAGACTACATGGCTGGGTTGAAGCGATTAGAGAACAACAATTCGGTTTACTATTATTTTCGGTTCTTCGCATACTATCTTTCATACACAGACTTGTTCACACGAGAGTATGAATACTTACAGCTCCTCCAAATAGAGCCAATGACGTTGTCACCAAGCTTAGATGAACAAAAATGGGTGCCAGTAAAAACTATTGAGAGTGGTGAAGGAAGCTCCTTGCCTGAAATCAGCCTCGATTCAGAAATATATACTTTAACTTTTTCTTGATTTATGAGACTGAGATACATTGAAGAGCCTTCGCTACAATTTGGCTTGGGTCATCATATTTGTCCCAAAAGCGGTATTTACAGCTTAAACCCATTTGATATTGAACAGGTTAGACCGGAAAAAATAACAATTGGCGTAGTAGGAAAATCTGATAGTGTGGACGCCGTATTAGAATGGATAGACTCTTGCAAAACTCATATAGACGGTAAAGAAAGTAAGACACCACATCCAAATTTGTTTATGAATTTTTGTGGTTTCAATAAAAATATTGGTTTTAAGTGTGAGGTCAATTACGATAGCACTTATCTCCGTAAACTTAATAATTCGGATCTAGAGAGAATTGTGAAAAAGGCAGATTCGCTGGAAACCATTATAACAGAAATCACAGAGCTATATCTAGCTGAAATCAAATTTCTGTCCAAAAATAAAAAGCCCGATGTAATTCTTTGCGCATTGCCAGAAAGTATAATGAAGCATATTACAGCAGCAAAAGAAGTCGCACCTGATCAAGAAAATGATGTTGCAGCTGTTGAAAAGGATGTTGACGAAGAAGATATTTCCAAGAAAGAGCAAAATTTCCGACGAAATTTGAAGGCAAAGGCAATGCAATATAATGTTCCTATACAGATTATTAGAGATAGGGTCGCAAAACCGACCAGAGAAATGCAGGATCCGGCCACAATTGCATGGAATTTTTTTACCGCCTTATACTACAAGGCATCGGGTACTCCATGGGCTTTAATCAGGAAAGATTCAGCGGAAACTACTTGTTATGCAGGAATTAGCTTCTTCAGGAGTAGGGATAGAGATTCCACCCAAACCAGTATTGCCCAAATTTTTAATGAATTAGGAAAAGGCGTAATTCTGAGAGGTGAAGAAATCGTATTACAGAAAAATGATAGAACACCGCATCTTAGTGAAGAACAAGCTTACAATCTTTTAAAGCAATCACTTACTGAATATTATGAAGCTGTCAAGATTTTCCCAAAAAGGCTTGTAATACACAAAACTTCCAATTTCAGTGAGGACGAAATATTTGGATTCACTCAATCCGCCAAGGATCTTCACATTAATCAACTTGATCTTATTACCCTACAGGTATCAGATTTAAGACTTTATCGAAGCGGAAATTATCCACCAATGAGAGGAACTCACCTAACAATGAGCGATAAGCACCATCTTTTATACACAAGAGGGTCTGTTCCTTATTATGAAACCTATCCAGGCAAATATATTCCGAGAGCAATTGAGGTAAAATTGGCTCAACACGACGAATCACCTAATATTATTTGTGATGAAATACTTTCATTAACTAAAATGAATTGGAACAACACGCAGTTTGATAGGCAAATGCCGATTACTATCGAATGTGCCAGAAATGTCGGGGAAATTCGGGAGTGTACGCTGAACTGTGTCAGAATTTGATTTTGGTAGATTCAGCCTCCAAGGAAAAATTCGCGGTCTGCTTGTAGTCTATCACCAAATTTAATATACAATTGTGACATCGTCAAACCCCAATT
>NZ_VBSN01000067.1 GCF_006149045.1 Dyadobacter flavalbus | reverse complement strand
TGGATAGATATCATTTCAGAGCGCACCAGGGAATAGATCGAAAAAAGCCTGCAGAGCTGTTTGAAATGTGCGCCTAAAACAACTAACAAACCTAAATTAGTGGTCTAACATAATCGAGGTATCATACAAATACTGGCCGACGGTGGTGATATCCGTCTGGACGATGATGGAGAATTGTTAGTAACACCCTTGAAAGCAGATGAAGTGCCCGAATCGGTAAAAGCACTTCGTGCTGCGGTTGACCGTTTATTACCGCGGGTAGAGCTAACGGATCTGCTGGTGGAAGTAGACAACTGGACAGGATTTTCCAATGAGTTGACAGGCCTGGAAAATGAAGCCAGGAGTAAAGACCATCAGACATTATTGTATGCAGCACTTTTGGCAGGGGCATGCAATATTCCATTGGCCGAAATGGCCCAAAGTGCGGGACTTGACTACCAGGCACTTTGGTGGGTATCTACCAATTACATCAGGGAAGAAACGCTCAAACGCGCAACAGTCCGGCTGGTTAATTATCAGCACGAACTTTGGCTGTCATCTTATTGGGGCAGTGGCACGTTGTCTTCTTCAGACGGACAACGCTTCCCAGTTAGTGGTAAGATCCGCAATGCACAGTCCATCCCGCGTTATTACGGCTACGGGAAGGGTTATACGCTAATCACACACACATCAGATCAGTATGCTCAGTACGGTAGCAAATCTGTTCCATCCACTGTCCGGGATGCCACTTATGTCTTGGATGAAATACTGGGTAACGAGACAGACTTGGAAATTGTAGAGCACACCACGGACACAGGAGGTTATACGGATATCATTTTTGCTCTGTTCAATTTATTGTGGCTCCTATTTTCGCCCAGGCTGCGCGATCTTTCAAACCAAAGCCTTTGCCGTATTAAGGGAATGGACCTAAAATATCCCTCTCTCAAATTCACTTCAAATTTCCGTCCGGAATATGTCCGGGCCAGGTGGGATGATTTATTACGGGTAGCGGCAACATTAAAAAGCGGATGGGTCACTTCGTCTTTGCTAATCAGTAAATTACAAGGATATCCACGTCAACATCATTTAACCACACTCTTGCAAGAGTACGGAAAACTGGTTAAAACGACCTTCATACTCCGTTACTTACAAAGTCAGCCGTTGCGCCGCCGTATCCATGCCCAGCTTAACAAAGGTGAACAGCTGCATGCACTTCGCGCCTGGCTTTGGTTTGGTGGCGATGGACATCTTAGGCGAAAACAGGAAGATGCCCAGCAAGAGACTGCTGGTTGTTTAAACGTTCTGACAAACCTGGTTGTGGTTTGGAATACGATTTATACACAGGAAGTACTTAAAAAACATCAAGCGGATGGCAACACGGTCGATGAAAATGATTTTGAGCATCTTTCTCCAGCCAGGTTTGCACATATTAACCGGTTGGGTAGATATACTTTTCAAAAAGTAGAAAAATTTGAGGACAATGGTTTACGACCATTAAGGTCATGAATCCTTACCGCTATTCTTTGTCCATTTACTAAAAGAACCCCACACTGAAGGCCTTTAATTAAGATCAATTTATTCAAAGAATGTGGAAAGTTTAAACACGGTTCAAACGTACTATGTTAAATAGAATTTAAATTTAATTACATCTATTGGTTCTCTTACCAGTTACAATTCTATTATAACTACAATGTCCCTATTGCTAAGCAGGAAATGCTACTCCGCTTATCCTTTCACAGAAAGAAAGGAATTGGTTCTGGACATTGGCATCGTCTGCCTGACGCAGGTAACAATCCTGCTTTTGATGGTGAAAATACTGACCGCTTACTTTTGCATGAACATCGCTACTTTCTGCCAGCCACACCTGGGTTGCAAAACCTTTCATTAAATTATCAGGTGCTCCGGGCCCACCCATTTTTGTGGGTACCCAGCCGGGATCTACCGCATTAGAATAAACCTTGGGCCACTGGCAGGCAACAGCCATTGCCATAATTAAGTTGTGAAATTTAGAATCAGAATAGCTGACACTTAGGTTATCAATTTCCAGGCCTTTCAAATCTGGGTCTGCTTGCTTATGCATTCCCGAACTAAGATAAACCAAGCGCCTGGGTTTTTTAATCAGGCAAGTCAGGATGTAAGGTGCTAGGCTGTTAACAGCAAATAGTAGCGGCAAGCCGTCTTGGGTAAGTTTACCTTCTGGCACCTGGAATACTGCTGCATTGTGTATAACAGTATCGAAATCACCTAATTTGTTGACTTGATAAGCAAGATTTTTGGTTTCTTCGATACTGGATAGATCCCCGGTTAGTATGGTCTCAGCCCCTGGTACCCTAGCCAGTCCATACTTTGCACGCGCTGGGTTACGTGCATGCAAAACCACACTATGCCCTTTGTGAACCAGCGCATTTGCCGCCAGTTGCCCCAGCCCATCGACTGAGCCGGTAATCAATATCCTTGCCATATAAATATTTACTTATTTGTGATCTGCTTAACTTTATATATGAAGGGTAGTAACTACTGCCCTTGTATGTTTTAAGTTCATGTAATTGCAGATCAGCTTGTTCTTAATGTTAATAGGAGTTTTAAGATCTTAATTCTTCTTTGAAGTCAATGCTGTTTTTGTAACCAATTTGGGAAAACAAAGCCCCTGCTAAAAGCAGAGGCTAGAAAATGTTTTAGAGCTGACAGTTATAAACCTGACCCTGACTTTCTTAATCTTTCCTGTTCTGTAAGGTCCTCTACATCCACTTCGGTTTTACGGACGGTTTCATTAATGAGCTCATCGTGCTCTTCCACTGTTTTATTCAAGCTCACTTCCTCCACTACGCGTGCTTCTTTGCTGACCACAGGGACTTCCGCATACTCCTTTACTTGGAATGTACCTTCTTTGAAGGTGTCAAAATCTGAATCTGACGCAATGCGGTCAACAGGTGTCCTGTCCACGGTGACCTGCTCCTGGCGAAGACGGATGCCTTCCTGAACTGGACGCGATACGATGCGGCTCCTCAGACGCACACCACCTGTCTGTACCTGACGCTTGCCAACCTGCAGTTTTTCCTCAATTATAGGGAGTGAAGCAGTAGTGTCATCAGAAACAGAAGATGCATTCGGCAGGGCTTCAGCATACGTCTGGTTAGGGGAATACCCAGCTGCACTTTCATTGACATCAACTGCCCCGTATTGATCAAGGATCGCCGCAGCAGCTTCTGCTTCGTTGGCGCTGGCTGCATGTACAGTTACAATGGTTCCGCGCTTTCCTGCTTCTGAGTAACGTTTTGTCTCTTCTTCATCACCATCGAAAAGATCCCTAAAGAAGTTCCCGATACGGTCTGCTAGATCTTCATTATGGTCACTGCCCGAAGTTTTGCCGGCTTCTGAGGTGTATGATGCAGTTTCGATATCGACATCTGCGTCAGCAAACCCGTTTGCCAATAAATTATTCTGCGCCTGCTGGGCATCACTTTCATACTCGAAAATTCCTATTACTGTATTGGACATGATTTCTCTTTTTAAGTTTTTGGTTAATTGATTTCCTGGCGTATTTAAATAATTGTGCCTGATGGTTGACTTGATATACTGAATGAATTCTTTTTGCGCTATCGTTATGTCTTCAATGGTGATCTTACCTTTTAAAAATTGATTCTTCTTCAATAACCTGTTTGCATACTTGGCTTGGCCGGTTTTAAGACACTCAGTGACCAGCATCAAAAGCTTTTAAAGACAGGCTTCTGCCATGACGTTGAACTGGCATCAAGGTTGTTTTTGGATTTTATCAACGGTAGCTATCGCTGTGTCTGCGAGATGGTCAACGGTTCCCTTAACTTTGTCTGCATAAATGTCTACAGCACTTTTTGCTTGCCCTGCTACTTCACCAAGCTTTCCCTTGGCGGCATCAGCAGCTTCTGATTCAGCTGCGGCAAGCTCCAAAGCCGCTATTTTTGGCTTTATCGGCCCATTGATTGATGTGGCAGCAGCTGGTTACGGAGCTAAAAAAGGAACAAATTCCAAAGATGGCCCTAGTCAATATGACCGTGCTGTACAATATAGGACAATATAAAAAGTGGCAGGTCATACCTTTTTCCCTACCCCTGAAGGATTAAACAAAAGAATGGTCCAATCTTGCCGGATCTGACAAATAAGTCCTGAAATCCTGTCCCTGAACAATAGGGAGCAAGGTAAAAGATCAGTGTTTCTTCTACAAACCCATTTTGTGGTATGATATTTCTGAATACAACAGATATCAAGCTTTGAAAATGTTATGGAGCTTATTTTTGAGGCCATGAAGCTCTTTAAGG
>NZ_VBSN01000069.1 GCF_006149045.1 Dyadobacter flavalbus | reverse complement strand
ATCCTTTAATACTATCTCCGTTCAGATAAGCATTTACAATCGTTAGTCTGAACTCTACACTGAATTTTCTGTTTTTACCCATAAAAAATGCCCCCAAGAAGTGTCTAACTTTTTGGGGGCAGTGCAATAAACAGGGCATTTTTATTTATAAGGCAAATATTATAGCGGAGAACCTTCGTCAGGAATGTTAGGCTCGCTGGTATCAATCAATGAATCCGGGTCGTTGTTAACTTTTCCGCGGACTTTCGCTTCAAGCTCGTCCATCAATTCCGGATTGTCTTTGATAAGCGCTTTTACCGCGTCCCGACCCTGTCCCAGACGGTTTCCGTCATAACTGAACCATGAACCGGATTTCTTAACGATATCGAGCTCAACAGCCAGGTCAATAATTTCACCAACCTTGGAGATGCCTTCGCCGTACATGATATCGAATTCCACAACTTTAAACGGCGGCGCTACTTTATTTTTCACAACTTTAACGCGTGTACGGTTACCAAGAATCGCATCCGCACTTTCCTTGATCTGTCCAACCCGGCGAATATCCAGACGAACGGAAGCATAATATTTAAGCGCGTTTCCACCGGTTGTAGTCTCAGGGTTACCGAACATCACACCGATTTTTTCACGCAGCTGGTTGATGAAAATACAGCAGCATCCGGTTTTATTAATCACACCGGTCAGCTTACGCAATGCCTGAGACATCAGACGTGCCTGCAGACCCATTTTGCTGTCACCCATTTCTCCTTCAAGTTCTGCACGGGGTACAAGCGCAGCAACGGAGTCAATAACAATTATATCCACAGCGCCGCTGCTGATCAGATGTTCAGCAATTTCAAGTGCCTGTTCACCGCTGTCCGGCTGGGAAATCAGAAGGTTGCTGGTATCAATGCCCAGTTTTTCGGCATAGGACCGATCAAAAGCGTGCTCTGCATCAATGAATGCCGCAAGGCCGCCTTTTCTTTGTGCTTCGGCAATGCAGTGCATTGACAAAGTAGTTTTACCGGATGATTCCGGCCCATAAATCTCAACAACACGTCCGCGCGGTACGCCGCCTACACCCAAAGCAAGATCTAGCCCTAATGAACCTGTGGATATTACGGGAATATCAAGCACTTTGGTGTCGCTAAGACGCATTACTGTGCCTTTTCCGTAAGCCTTATCCAGTTTTTCGAGCGTAGTCTGTAACGCTTTTAGTTTGTTGTCTTTATCTGTGGTTGCTTGTGCCATAAATGGTGACAGAAATTTAGTTTGTACATGAAAAAGGCGGCTTTTTCGTCACAAAAACCGCCTGCTAATTGGTCTTTTTACATTGTAAATTTAGCAAATTACTCTTAGAAAAGCAACGTATTTACCCTTTAAAAATATAATTATTTAAGCTCTTTTTTCAGTAAAAATAATACTTGGTAAAAGTTTACAAGTAGTTAATTATCAAACGGTTATTCCTGATTATCCAACGGTTTAGCCGGAGCCATCTTCAACTCGTAGAATGAATCTCTTTTACCCAGGTACTGATCGGCTTCCAGCTGCGTCCACTTGTCTTTCAGGACTTCGTAAATATTGGCATAGGCATCGTACGGAATGGGCTGAAAACCTGTTTTTTCGGGTATGAACCGCTGCGTAACAACGTTGACTTTCATGGATCTTACAAATCTTCCTGCGGCAATCAGACAGCACGACGTCAGCAATAAAAACAGCAGGATGCTGTAAGCCGATTTGCGGATCATATGCCAGGCAGTAGCAGCTGAAACAGAAGCCAGCGGGTAAAAAAGGTACATGCCCACAATCAGCAGATACGGCATCAAGCCACGAAACAGAAAATCATTCACCTTGCCAATCCGGTAAATCGGAAAGATCATGATAAAGGCCAGAATCAGAAAAAATGGAATGGAAGGAAGTGCCCTTTGTCTTTCACTCCGGAAATACCTGAATGCCAGATAAAAGATCAGCAGATTAAGACCGATGTTAATGCTGTATTCAATGACTCTGCTCGACATACTGTCCGGAAACTGCCAAATAAAACCGGAAATCGGTGCTTCTTCGTGGGAAAGAAAGAATATCAGTACCGGCAGACAAGCCGTAAACGGAAGTATAACCGAGTTGATAACCAGTTTCCAGTCCAGCCTGAACCCGGCCAGAAGCCATTTGCGTACGATCAGCAGCCCGGCCAGCAATCCGCTCGTAAATGCAGGAAATACAGCCCACCAGAAAGTTAATGCGACAGGAAAAACAATGTTTTCAAGCGGAAGCCTGTTTTTGAGAATATAAACAAACATACCGCCGACAATCAAAGTCGGAATGACCTGATTAGGTACCCAAAGAAGATTTTCAAAATTGGACCAGGATTCGATTCCGAAATCGCCGAACTCGTACAAATGGCCGGTTATTTTGTAAAAAACGGTTTTGATCACATGCGGCGTATCGCCGATGGCCATAGCAAGCAGTACATAAAGCATTTTCCTGTTAAGAACCACGTAAACCCACGAAATCCCGAGAAAGAATCCAATGAAAGTCCAGATGAAAATAAATGCCTCGCTGATGCTTCCCGTCAGTTTGGAAAAAATGGCAGGAACGACGTAATAACCATAGTAATAGGAAATCACCGGACCGTCCAATGGAATGCGGATCGGCCAGTCGTACTTAAAGAGCTCGTAAAATTTGGTATTATGGCACCAGTAATCGAAAGTCTGATAGGAAAGCCCGCTGATACCCGACATAAAGGTGATGATGAGCGCCACTATTGTCAGCAGCAATAAGTCTTTCGCATTCAGTGTCGTTTCTGAAACCGGATTGTTTTGCAATAAAACGGTAGTAAAAAGATATAAAAGCAGAACAATACCTACGACGGCAATGACCAAATTTGTCCAGAAATAAAAGAAAATTAAATTTGGCAAAAGTAAATAGCCCAAACTCAGGCTACGAAGAGTTCGTATATTCATTCAGATTAACTAGCAGGAACATTGAGAAATTGGTATCCAAAGGTACGACTAAAACGATATGCATGCTGTGCTTTATCAAAACTGGAATCTGTTTTCAAATATTTTGTCGCTGAAATTGTATTATTTCCGTTATCGTTTATAAAAATCATTTCAATACTGATCTGTGCTTAAAAAATTATTTATTGGGTTGCTTGTCATCCTGTTGCTTGCCGCATTCTATTACAAAGACCTGATCAGCTATGGCTGGATGCAGGCCAGCGGCCAGATCGGAATACTGATGAATGTAGAAGATGTGGAAGATGTGATGAAAAATCCTGCATTTCCGGATTCCCTTAAGGCACGCATCCGGCTCATTCAGGAAATAAAGCAATTCGGCGTGGATTCACTGGGACTTGAACCCTCCAAAAACTACACCACATTTTATAATCAGCACGGCAAGCCGCTGATATGGCTGATAACAGCTTCGCCCCGCTACAAAATTGAACCTTACAAATGGCGGTTTCCGGTTGTGGGCACTTTTCCTTACAAAGGCTTTTTTGATTCCACCCGTGCCGTAACAGAAGAACAGCAACTGATTCAGAAAGGACTGGATACGGATATTGGCGAAGTTTCAGCCTGGTCTACGCTGGGTTATCTCAAAGATCCCATTCTTTCCAGCATGCTAAAAAGAAAAGACGGCAGTCTGGCCAACCTTATTCTGCATGAACTGACGCATGGAACACTTTTTGTTAAAAGTGATCTGGAACTGAACGAGAATCTTGCCAGTTTTATCGGAGATCAGGGCGCCATACGGTTTTTAAAGTATAAATTCGGTGAGAATTCACAGGAACTGAAATTGTATGAATATTCGAAAGAATATAATGATGCTTATTCCGGCCATATGCTCCGGGGAATAGCCAAGCTGGACAGCCTTTACAAAACGTTCAAAGACCTTTCGCCGGATCCGAAAAAAGACACACTAAAAAAAAGAATCATTATGAATATACTTAGCGACGCAGATACACTTCTTTCCAGCAAGCGTACGTTTAAAAACAAAAATTCTCTTCCGGACAGCAAATTGCCCAATAACGCCTATTTTATAAGTTATCAGACTTATAAATCGAAACAGGATATTTTTCGCAAGGAGTTTAAGAGCAAGTTTGGTGGAGACCTGAAAAAATATCTGGCCTATTTGAAAGTAAAATATCCCTCTATGTAATTAAAAGATCCGCATGAACAGATCGCACTTAATATTAGCCATCATAACGTTATTCATTTATTTTTCCTTTAAACAATACGAACAGAACCGCGTCATACCGAATAAAAGCTTTTGCACCGGTGAAAAGGTTGAATACCGGGTCCATTACGGTTTTATCAACGCGGCCGAAGCCAAGGTTGAGATTGCCAAATCGGTGTCGGTCGTCAACAACAGGCCTTGCTTCAAGGTAAATGCTACGGGACGAACCGTCGGAGCATTTGACCTGATTTCACGCGTAAGAGACACATGGCGTTCATACATTGACACTTCCGCCATTTTGCCGCATATGTTTGAACGCCAGATTCAGGAAAACAAATACCGGAAAGATGAAAAGGTTATTTTCAATCATAACAAGGATCAGGCAATTGCCAGCGAAAAGGATGAAACCAAAACGTTCAATGTGCCCAATAACATCCATGATATCATAAGCGGGTACTTCTTTCTGCGTACGATCAATTTTGAAAAGGTTTCCGAAGGCGAAGTGATTGAAGTACCCACTTTTTTTGACGGGGAAGTTTACAAGCTCAGGGTCCGGTATTCCGGCAAAGACGTGATCAAAACCAGATTCGGAAAAACGCGCGTGCTCCGGCTCAACCCGATCATTCCGCACAACAAGCTTTTTAAAGGAGAATCACCGATGCGTCTCTGGATTTCGGATGACTCCAACAAAATCCCGCTGAAAGCGGAAGTGGAACTGGTGATCGGATCGCTGGAAATGGATATAAAATCATATAAGGGCCTGCGTAAGGAAATCACCTGGTTTTGAGCATGCGGTTTCTTCTCCATTCCTGAATTTGCCTGAAAGGAAAAGCCAGTTGGTTTTTCCTGATGGTAAAATACTGCTTTTTTTCACTTCCGAAACTTTCGTAAAAAGAAGCAACCGTACTTATATCCGGGCTTTCAAAATCAAAGATCAGCGGTTGCCCGGCATTGAAGTAAAAATAATAATCCAGTAAATAGGTCCTTGCATTTCCGGCCCGGCCGATCTTATCCGATGCATTGAAAATATAAATGGCTTTTCCGTAGTTCCTGAACAGCAGAATGCCGGCATGGATCTTATCGTCTTTTTCTGCATACCAAAGTTCACTTCTGGAAGGCAACAGCCTGAAAAGCAGGTTCAGTTTACGATAAGCATTCCTGCTAACCCCGCCCGGGATCCGGGAAGCATGATTTTCTTTGAACATCCGGATGAGCGGTTTTATATCTGCACTCATCTGAATTGTCCATTGCTTTTTTTTGCTGCGCTTCAGATTCAGTTTCCGGTCGGTTGTGTACTGGTAATAAATCCTGTTGTAATGCTGTCCCAGCCGGAGCCAGTACGTGCTCTGCTCCTTAAATTCAAATTCTTCGAAACGGGAGCAAATTGTTTTCATCAGGTCATAATTTTCCGGATTAAAGGAATAACTTGAAATGTAGGAATAATGTTGGGACAAGGCCTTCATAAAAGCTTCCACTTCGGGAACAGTCAGTTCCTTTCTGGAAAACAAGCCGAGATACTGACAAAAAAGAGGCTGGGAAATAACCGATATACCGATCCTTTTCTTTATCGGCAACGGCATTACAATCGTATAATCATATACCGACGGCCAAACCAGCGCCTTCCAGCCACTACATACAATATCCAGATAAAAACTGTTTGCGTAGACAACGGCTTGCTTGGAACGCCGGATATGATCATTCCAGATCAAATCGAAAATTTGGGAACGGTTAACAAGAACGGGGGTCATTTGCTGAATCCAAGGTTTGATGAAACAATTCATTTCCCCTTTTAGACTCCGTTTTCTACTTGAAGTAACTGCGAAGTTTTTGCAGCGTTTCCTCCACATCAGGCGTTTCATCCATTAACAGGTTGACACTCTGTATGGAATGGATTACTGTACTGTGGTCCCGGCCTCCAAAATGATACCCGATTGATTTCAACGGAAGATCGGTGTATTCCTTGGCAAGGTACATCGCCAGCTGGCGGGGATAAACAACTTCTTTCTTGCGGCTCTTGCTTTTCAGGTCAGCAATCGTAATCTGGAAAAAGTCGGCTATGATTTCCTGGATGGTATCAATCGTCACTTCCTTGTCTTCATTCATTACGATGTTCCGCAATGTATTCTTTGCAAGTTCAACGTCAATTTCCCTTCTTGTCAGCGAAGCCTGCGCCATGAGCGATACAATAACGCCTTCCAGTTCCCGTACGTTGGAATTGACGCTGTGCGCAATGTATTCAATCACATCATAATCGATGGAAATGCCTTCGGACTGGATTTTTTTCTGGATAATGGCGATACGCGTCTCAAAATCTGGCGTCTGAAGATCTGCAGTAAGCCCCCATTTGAAACGGGACAACAACCGGTCCTGCAATCCCTGCAGTTCACGCGGCGGCCGGTCACTGGTCATAATGATCTGCTTGCCGAGCTGGTGCAGATGGTTGAAAATATGGAAGAAAGTATCCTGCGTTTTTTCTTTTCCTGAAAGAAACTGCACATCATCAATAGCCAGGACATCCACTTTCATGTAAAAATCGGTAAAGTCCTGAAGCGTATTGTTCCGGATTGAATTGATAAACTGGTTTGTAAATTTTTCCGAGGAAACGTACAGCACCAGTTTATTGTCAAAATGGTTCATGATGTAATTCCCGATGGCCTGCACCAAATGCGTTTTGCCAAGCCCTACCCCGCCGTACATCATCAGCGGATTGAATGAAGTAAGTCCGGGGCGCTGCGCCACGGCAAAACCGGCCGATCTTGCCAGCCGGTTGCAATCGCCTTCTATGAAGTTATCGAACGAATAGTTGGGATTAAGATAAGTATCCAGGTTCATCGAATCCTGATCCTTGTCTTTGTCCTTGTTATTTGTGCCCAGACGCGGGTCCGTTGCAAAATTATCCGGTTTGGTAAAGTTCGGCGATTTCTGTGTGGACACATTCATCGTAAGCGGCTGATGCTTTTCATTGCCTTTGTCCACTATAATGGAATATTCCAGCAAGCCGTCACGGCCAATGGCATAGTCCAGCGCTTTCCTCAACAGATTGACATAGTTATCTTCCAGCCATTCGTAAAAGAACTGGCTGGGAACCTGAATAGTGAGCACTTTACCGTAAAGTTTCAATGGCCGTATAGGTTCAAACCACGTTTTAAAACTTTGCTCGGGAATGTGCTGCTGAATTACACGCAGGCAGGCATCCCAGATCTGGTCAACTTCTCTATTTTTGGTAACTCTTTCCAATGTGTACTTGCCGAATTCAGAATGTCAAAATGTAAAAGGACGGCAAAGATATAAAAATACCTGATCTCTGCAGATTAAACCAGAATTCAATTTAGTATCAAAGGCCGCGATCTGCAAGCATATAAATAAAAACAATGAAACTAAATGCTGCAATCGGCGTAAGATGCTGTTACGAAGCGGCTGCAATAATAAAATGTAATGCCAAATTTGTAGCTTTGTTCAGCCACAAGATGAGCCAAATCCATGCTGTTCCATGAAAATACAAACCAGTTTATCTGAACAAGACGGCGTATCTTCCAGAGAAATCTGGGAAAAACAGGTCAGGAAAGAACTGAAGGAAAATACGGACAAGCTGGACACATGGAAAATCGGAACAGATCTTCATTTTGAACCGTATGCAACACAAGAAGACTGTAAGGATGAACGCATCGAAACAGTTCAGCTTTGCCAGAAGCAAACGCCCGGCTGGCTCAACATGCCCTTGATACAGGGCACCGATTTTGAATCCGTAAAATATTCCGCTGAAAATGCGCTGAAACAGGGTGCGGATGCAATTCTGCTGAAAATGGATTGGCCGGATTTATTGCAAATGGATGAATCGCAGCATTTTCTTTCAAATCCTGAAAACACCATTTTCTTTCAAACGCCGGAATACCCGGAAGTTTTAATTAAGGAAATATATAAAAGCTCAGCGTTGAATTGGAAAGGCGGCATTGCCTTTGACCCGCTGGCAAACTGGATGCGTACCGGAACACACTTTGCCGGCTCCGTCGATTCCGTTGCGACCATATTGAATAATGCCGGTAGCAAAAAGGATTTCCGTCCGTTGATGATTGAAAGCCATGTTTTTCATTACAGCGGCGCAACGCCGGTGCAGGAACTGGCCTTTCTGATTGCTTCAACGGTTACCTATCTGGACTACTTAACAGATGCCGGAGTTTCCGCACAAAAAGTATTTGAAAACCTTTATTTCTCGGTCCCGGCAGGAACACATTATCTGACTGAAATTGCCAAGTTCCGTGCATTGAGGTATCTTTTCTTTAAGATCGGCCGAGCTTATCGTGTTCCGGATCAGCAATGCAGAGCGTTTGTTCATGCAACGACTTCTTCTTTTTATTATGCTGAGAAATCGACGCATAACAACATCATCAGAGCTACTTCAGAGGCCATGAGTGCGGTTACGGGCGGTTGTGATGCGCTTACAACGCTGCCATTCGATTTTTGTTCCGGACAGTTAAATGAGTTTCCCGACCGTATTGCACGCAACGTTTCCAATATTCTGGCGCATGAAAGTCTGCTGAATCAGGTTGCAGATCCGGCATCGGGCTCGTATCTGCTGGAAAACATGACGCTCAGCCTGGCAGATGCGGCATGGGAATTGTTTCTTGAAACAGAAGAAAAAGGCGGACTGGAACGCTGCTTTGAAAACGGGTTTATACAAGATGAACTGGATAAATCATTAAATAGCAGCACAGCAGCTTTTGGAACGGGTAAAATTCTGGTCGGCGTTAACAAATTTGAAGAACAGGAATCTGACAGCAGTTTCCGGAATGAAGAAAAAGTATTTTCCAGGGAAAACAGAAACGGTCTGCAACTTTTGATAGCTAAAAACTTGTCACAATTAATCCGGTCATGAAGCCAGATTTCAAAAATATTCCTGCAAAAAACCAAACGGATGCTTCCCGGCAAACCGACATACAGGAAAATAGCAGGCTTACTGCAGAAGAAATCAGGCTTAAAATGATATATACAAAAAAAGACACAAGCGGTCTTGCCCATCTGCATTACGGAGCAGGAACGCCGCCATTCCTGCGCGGGCCGTACGCAAGCATGTACCTCGAACGCCCCTGGACCATACGACAATATGCAGGCTTTTCTACTGCCGAGGATTCCAATGCCTTTTACAAAAAGAACCTTGCAGCCGGCCAGAAAGGACTTTCCGTTGCTTTTGACCTTGCTACGCACCGCGGCTACGATTCGGATCATCCGCGCGTAACCGGCGATGTGGGCAAAGCGGGCGTAGCCATTGATTCCGTGGAAGATATGAAAATACTGTTTGATCAGATTCCACTCAATGAAATGTCTGTTTCCATGACTATGAACGGAGCCGTTATTCCGGTTATGGCTTTTTTTATTGTAGCTGCCGAAGAACAGGGCATAACACCGGAAATGCTGTCAGGCACGATCCAGAACGACATTTTAAAAGAATTTATGGTGCGAAACACGTACATCTATCCGCCGGCGGCATCCATGCGTATTGTCGGAGACGTATTTGCGTATACTTCGCAGTTTATGCCGAAATTCAACTCAATCAGCATCAGCGGATATCACATGCATGAAGCGGGCGCGCCGGCGCATATCGAACTGGCTTATACGCTTGCAGACGGACTGGAATACATCCGAACGGGAATTAACGCAGGCATAGCCATTGATGATTTTGCACCCAGACTTTCTTTTTTCTGGGGAATCGGCATGAACCTTTTCATGGAAATTGCAAAAATGCGTGCGGGAAGGTTTTTATGGTCAAAAATCGCAAGCCAGTTTAAGCCGGAAAATGAAAAATCGCTGATGCTCAGAACGCATTCCCAGACAAGCGGTTATAGTCTGACCGAACAAGATCCATATAACAACATCACGCGAACGACAGTTGAAGCCATGGCGGCCGTTATGGGCCATACGCAGTCACTTCATACCAATTCCATGGACGAAGCCATTGCACTTCCTACCGACCGCTCCGCAAGAATTGCCCGAAATACGCAGCTGATTATTCAGCATGAAACAGATCTTTGCCATGCGGTGGACCCGTGGGGCGGTTCTTATTATGTGGAATACCTGACCAATCAGCTGATTGAAAAAGCCTGGCAGCTGATTGAGGAAATTGAACAGCTCGGCGGCATGACCAAAGCAATAGAAACCGGTCTGCCAAAGATGCGCATAGAAGAAGCCGCCACCAGAAAACAGGCCCGGATTGACGCAGTAAAAGACATCATTGTCGGTGTGAATAAATTCAAAACGGAAGAAAAGGAATATCTTGACATCCTTCAGATTGATAACGTTGCTGTGCGTCAGGCACAAACGGCACGATTGAATTCAATTAAAAAAGAAAGAAGCAATTCAGAAGTAAAAACTGCGCTGGAAGCCGTTACTGCAGCATGCAGGGAAAAAGGCGGAAAAGACATGAACAGCAATTTGCTTGCGCTGGCCGTTCAGGCAGCCAGGAAAAGAGCAACTTTGGGAGAAATTTCGGATGCTATGGTAAAGGAATTCGGACGGTATAAATCAGCCATACGGGCAGTTTCAGGAATATATCAGCAGGAATCTTCGGATCAGGACGAGTTCCGGAAAGCACTTGCCCTATCGGACGAATTCGCAGAAACGGAAGGGCGCCGGCCAAGAATCCTGATCGCCAAAATGGGCCAGGACGGACATGACCGCGGCGCAAAAGTCATTGCAACCAGTTTTGCAGACCTCGGCTTTGACGTGGACATCGGCCCGCTTTTCCAGACTCCGCAGGAAGTTGCAAAGCAGGCCGCTGAAAATGATGTGCATGTGGTGGGCGCTTCAAGTCTTGCAGCCGGCCATGTTACCTTGATTCCTGAGCTGATCGAGGAACTGAAAAAAATCGGGCGGGAAGATATTATGGTGATTGTGGGCGGCGTAATTCCTGCACAGGATTACGAGTTGCTATATAATGCCGGCGTAAAAGGCATTTTCGGATCGGGAACAAATATCCCGGTTGCGGCGCAAATGATTCTGCACGAACTGATGAGTTGATGAACAAGCTGTTAGCTGATGGCTATTAGCTGTTAGCCGACTTTGCATCAGACGATTAGGAAGCCATTCCATGGCTTTTTTGTTTTGCCTTATTCTGCTGCTTCTATAAACAGGGTGCTATTCCATAGCACTTCGATTTGCTCCGAAGGAGCATCCTGTTTGTAGAAAAATGTGTGCGGTAATTTGATTACGCCGGCTCCGGAGGAGCCTACAAACAGGTTCCATTTCATAGCACTTGGTTTCGCTCCGGAGGAGCCTCCTGTTTGTAGAAAAATGTGTGCGAAGTGGTTTTATTACGCCGGCTTCGGAGAAGCCTCCTGTTGCTTGAATGCAATCGCCGGCATTTAATGCCCAGCTGCGCCAGAAGGAATCATGCGGTCCTTGTATTTTCTTCTGAATTTGCTTTGTTTGAGGTCTTCTTCGTACCAGACAATATTTTTACCCATCGTGCCTCTGAACCGCTTGATGAAATTTTCCTTGTCGGACAGTTTGACAAAGTTTTCCTGTTTGCAGTTTTCCGTATTTGTTTTCGGTTCATAAAGATTCAAAACTCTTAGCGTATCTACAATAACCGGCAGCATTTCAACAGGCAGTTCGTACCGTTTGATAAATTTTTGCATGTAAGTGGTTTGTACCGGGTCCGTAGCCAGCGCAATTTTTGAAAAGCCGAGCCCTTTTGCCATACGATAGGAATAATAAACGTTCTCGGTACTGTGCTGGGCTTTCTGTTCTGTAAAAATCCTTTCTCTCGGAACACCGAGCGCATGCGCATATTCGGCCATTACTTTGCTTTCAATATACGGCGTTGCCACTGCTGCACCGGAAAAAATAATGTTTTTGGTATACCCTTTTGTATAAAGATAATGAGCCCAGTGAATCCGCATCTGAAGAATCATATCCCATTTGTCGCCGCTGTAAGGAAATCCCGGAATGATTACCGCATCATAAGGCTGGCTTTTCAAACCTTTTTTAAAGGCTCTTTCCGAAGCATTGTTCAGCATACCGCCGCAACCGCCGGAAAACAGGATAATCATAGCCGATAAGATCAGGAAGACAATTCGCACGATTTTTCTGGATATCAGTTAAAAAAATAAGCTGTGAAATGTAAGCTTCAAAGCAAACAAACCACAGCTTAAACAAATGTAACAGCAGCGAAATTAATATTATTATTCAGATCAAAGTTTTCTGTCAAGAAATGCAGCAAGCGATTTGCCCGCTTTTGCATAAGATTCGGCAATGCGGACGCCGGTATCGTAGTCAAAACCGCCAAATTGCCCGCCGGGCACATTCTTCAAATAAAATTCTGCAACTTTCACCGATTTATTAGCCGATTCCACAAGGTCAATCTCAAAATCAACATGCGCGTTTTTACGCATGACGCCTACGTTAAATCCCGGTTCTACCGATTTGGTACGGACGATCAACGTATAAGTGGCGTCCGGCCTTGCCTGCACAGCTTTTAAGCCGGCATCTTCCATGCCTTTGTTGAACAGTTCTTCAAATTTTGGCTCAAACCTGTTTTTGCGGTCATCAACCCACGCCTTTTTCCAGTTATCCCCTCTTCCCGCTTCTTTTTCGTTATACTCGGCCGACTTCTTGTCAACGTACTCTTTTTCAGTGGCGAATTTGCCTACGCTGAAATCAGAATAATCGTATTCAATGTTGACCGTTTTCTGACCCGCAAGTACGCTTACGTCTCCGGATTTCAGTTCTACTCGCTGGGCAAAAGAGCAATTCATGCCCGTTACAACCACGGTGATCATGGATGCATAAAAAAACTTTTTCATGGCTTATATTTTATTTTTATGATGACTAAGGCTTCAAATATAGATCAATTTTTCAGGTTTGCGTTTCTCCTGTTTGTAAATCCGAAGGCTTAATTCTTGAGCGGTAACAAACTGCAGCAAAGGTGTTACGCGAAGCTTTGAACGGAACAAGGAATGCAGCATTTCCTGAAAAACCGGCGTTTGCAGCTGCGCAGGCAAAAGGATCGTAACCTCATCATTCCCGTACTCGTTTCTGGAAACAACAACCTGATAAAGTTCTATTTCCTTGACCATATCCAGCACATCGAAAATGGCCGGCGGATAAATGGTAGTTCCTTTGAACTTGATCATCTGCTGCTTGCGCCCGACCACAGGCCCGAGCCGCGGACTTAGCCGTCCGCATGCACATGGCGCATAATAAACCGGACAAAGATCGCCGGTTTTGTACCGCAGCAGCGGCATTCCTTCCACGCCCAGCGTTGTTACGACCACTTCGCCGGTTTCTCCTTCTTTTACAGCATGGCCGTTATCGTCCACAACTTCCAGTACAAGCAGATCCGGATTGAGATGTCCGCCTTTACCTTCGGCACATTCCGTAAATGCAGCGCCCATTTCGGTGGAAGCATACGTGGAATAAAGCTTGACGTTCCATTGTGAAGTAATCCGTTTTCCGAGTTCGTTAAAGCTGAAATCGGCATTGCGGATCGGCTCACCGATGCAAATGATGGATCGGATGCTTGAAGATGGATAATCGATTTGATTGGCTTCCGCATAATCCAGCAGCCGCGGGATAAAGGAAGGAATGGCAATCAGTACGGTCGGCGAAAACCGCTGGATAGATTCCCATTGCAAAAACGGTGCGCCCGGCCCCACACGGATCATTCCCGCGCCTATTTTCCTGGCTCCCATCCAGTACGCGAGTCCGGCCATGAAACGCCGGTCGATGGTTGTCATCAGCTGATAAATATCTTCACTGCTTCCGCCCGCACAGCGAAATGATTCCGCTTCGTTAACCGCAAGCCGCTCAATATCAGAATCGGTCAGGTAAAATGCGACCGGATCGCTTAAAGTGCCGGAAGTTGTTACAAAATCGGCAACCCTGTTTTTGGGAACACAAAGGAAGTCATCGTTATAACGCGCAAGATCGTCTTTGGTCGTAAATGGCAACTGAACAAGGTCAGCAGGCGATTTAATTGATTTGTAACTGACTCCGCATTCCGCCATAATTTTTTGATAATAAGGAGAGTGAGTCGAAACATATTCAAGCAATTGCTGTAATTTCAGATGCTGCGTTTCAGCTGAAAACTCAAACTTCATGGCGGAGGAAATGTATGCGTTTTATTAAAATTTAAATGTCGGCTATTCTTTCCTGCAATCTTCAATCCGGTCTTTTATAGCCTTTACTTCATTCAGCGAAGCGACTTTATGTTTTAAAGACTGCTCGTAATAGGCAATTGCCTTTTTGTTATCCTTGTTTTTCCTGAAATAATCTCCCAAAAACAAATAAGTCAGAAAACTTTCCGGATTGTTGTTGATAAACTTTTTTTCTTCCGCAGGCGAAAGTTCAAACGGTATGCCGAGCATGACATAGCGGCTGATTTTCTGTTTTGTCTTCCTGAAATCCTCAAATTTTCTGTAATCGGCTGTTTCTAGAAATGAATCTTTTGGAATGGTTAATGAATCGACCGCAGCAAACTTTCTTTTTCCCGAAAAAACATTGTCCAGATTGTAACAAATGAATTCGCCAAGCTGAAACGGCGGCGTAGAAATCCACATTTCCTTTTTCTCTGGTTTGAACAGAATTCCGTGATGTGCGATCAGCTGATTTAAAGAACTGGAATTTCCGTAACCCAGGAATTTGTCATTTACGCCTTTTTTATCTCTTAATATTTCCGCAGCATCTTTTATATCAACCGGATAAGTCCGTTCAAGCAGTTGGTTCATCCTGTCAAACCTTGATTTTGAATCGGTATCGCGAATGTTATGGATATTGACCGAATCGCGGATAAATGAATTGCCCTGATAATGATTGGCGCAGACCAGATAATCTTTTCCTGACTGATAAACGTCCATTTTCTGCGGTGACTTTTCAATAATGACCGCTTTGTCGTCCGCAGCCGAGCCGATCAGCAGCGATTCGGAAACGAATGTTTCCCTCTTTCTTGCAATTTCTTCCGCTTCCTGAATCGTACCCGCATATTGCAGAATTTCCCTCGCCAGCAATGAAATCGGTTCTTTTGCCGCATACGGAATGTCGGATTTGGAAGCATTCAGCGTAACGGTAATTCCCTTTTCATTCATGCCGGAAACAACGCCCGTCAAACCGGCCCACGCGTAAGACGCAAATTTGTAGCCTTTATCCGGCTTCATAAAAACAATCAGCTTGTCCTCTGCAAATTCATCGCCCATATAAAAATCAAAATTTCGCGCAATGAGCAGTGTGGAATCTTCTGAAAACCCGTGATTAACGGCAAACGACGTACATCCGACCATATTCAGGTCCGTAAGCGCGTGGCCGATGTCGTGCGCCGCATGATAATTCAGAATGCGGTAATATTTAGGGGCAATGTAATTGAACTTGTCGGAAAAAGACTGGGAAATGCCGTAGATTTCCTGTTGATTTTCTTCTGGAATGTACTTGTAAATATCGCGGTTAAACCAGCCGACAAAACCTTTCAGAACCTGCAGAAACATTGCATTCGGAATCATTTCCTTGATCTGGCCAATGAAATGCACTTCCTGTTTTTCCATCAGCTCTTTGGAAAGAATCCCGTAAATAAGTCCTCTTTCATACGGCGACCCTTCCAGGTACATTTCCCAGATTCCGTATTTGTTCTTTTTCAGCCAGCAGTTTTCAACCACATAATGATCAGGTCCTGCTTTAATGCGTTTATAACTTTCCGTAGTTTTGCTGCTTTCAATCTTTGGCGAAGGAACAATGATTCGCCAGATGAACAGACCAAAAAGAATTCCGGTGATCAGCAACAGAATGGAAACCGTTTTGAGGATGTTTTTTGCTAATTTATTTTTGGGCCACATACATGAAAAGCACGCGTATCCTGTGCCGGTTCTGAAACACTGATTGCTGATATTTAACCAAAATTAATAATAAATGGGAATCTGTTACATAAAAACGCTTTCTGAAAATACCGTTCTGGGATTATGGAAAATGACTGAACCGTGGCAGGAATTGAAAGAACAGTTACAGCTTACTCCCGCTGATGAAAAACTGCTGTCTGAAAAAAAAACGGACGTTCGCAGGCAGGAATGGCTTGCATGCCGTATATTAATCAAAAATATAACGTCCGTTGATCCGGAAATAACCTACGATCACAATCGAAAACCGCATATGGCCGGCAGCAAGCAGCATATTTCCATGTCGCATTCAGGCGAATATGCCTGCGTTTATCTGAGTGAAACCAAAGAAACAGGAATTGATATCCAAAAACTCAAACCTTCCATTTCCAAAGGCGCAGATTACTTTCTGAATGAAGCGGAAATGGATTGGGTTGATGTTGAAAACAACTTATTGCTGCATATCATTTGGTCTGCAAAGGAATCTGCATTCAAATTTGCCGGAGATCCGGACCTTGATCTGAAAAAACATATTATTACAAACCGGTTTGACGGCAACCAAAAAGGCAAAATTGAGGTTTCTGTTTTAAAACCGGAATTAAATACAGTCCATATCGCTTACGACACGTTCGACGATTACGTTCTTTCCTGGACAATCTGATTTTTTTGCCGGCCAAAACCAATGCTTTAATTTCCTGACCAATGAATAAATTTCTAGCTGCATTCCTGTTACTGTTTTCATTAAAAGTTTCTGCACAAGTTCCCGCTTTATCTTCTGGCGAAATATTCCTGAACCTTAAAAAACTGAATGTGCTGGGTTCGGTTCTTTACATCGCCGCGCATCCGGACGATGAAAATACGCTGATGCTTTCCTATTTATCAAAAGATCAGCTGGTCAGAACGGGCTATTTATCGCTTACGCGCGGTGACGGCGGACAGAATCTGATCGGGTCGGAACAGGGTTATAACATCGGCGTTATCCGTACACAGGAATTGCTCGGCGCACGCCGGATTGACGGCGCGCAACAGTTTTTTTCAAGAGCCTATGATTTTGGTTTTTCTAAAACGCGCGATGAAACGCTGAATTTCTGGGATCAGGACAAAGTACTGGGCGACGTAGTCTGGATGATCCGAAAATTTCAGCCCGATGTTATCATTACACGCTTTCCGCCGGACCCGCGCGCAGGCCACGGCCATCATCAGACTTCCGCCTATCTTGCAGAAAAAGGTTTCAGCCTTGCCGCAGACCCGAATGCATATCCTGATCAACTTGGATTTGTAAAAACCTGGCAGCCAAAGCGTTTGGTATGGAACACCTATACACCCGGATTTACGAACAAAAAACCGGAAGAGGAAAAAAAGCCTTTTATATCCATTGAAATCGGCGGCTTCAATCCGGTACTTGGCAAATCCTACACAGAAATTGCAGCATTAAGCCGGAGCCAGCATAAAAGTCAGGGATTCGGAAGTTCGCCGGCACGCGGAGAAAGAATTGATTATTTTCTGCATAAAGCAGGCGACCCGGCAAAAACCAGTTTGTTTGACGGCGTTGATATTTCCTGGAAAAGAATCAAAAACAGCGCCAAAGTCCAGGCACTGATCAATGAATCCATCAAAAGTTTTTCGGTCAACAATCCTTCTGCTTCTATTAACAACCTTTTGAAAATCAATGCAGAACTGAACCGGCTGGACTCTGCGGATATTTATGTCAAAGCAAAAAAGGAAGAAGTCAAAGATTTGATTCTGCAATGTGCCGGACTTTGGTTCGAGACCAACCCGAATGATTTTTCGGGCGTGGCCGGCGATTCAATGAATATCCGGATTTCGGTTACCAAACGTACAGACTTTCCAGTCAAGTTGGTGTCATTGGAATGGACGGGTGCAAACAAAGACAGTCTTGTAAATATTACTTTGGGGAACAATGATTTCAACGCCATTTCAAAAAAAATCCTGTTGCCTGAAAACCTGAAAATTACGCAGCCGTACTGGCTCGAAAAACCCATTAACAGAGGCTTGTTCCAGATTGACAAACAACAGGATATCGGTTTTCCTGAAAACCGGGCGGAAACTTTTACGCGTTACAATTTCGAGATCGGAGGTCAGACCTTTACGGTTGCAAGGCCGTGGATTTACAAATTTACTGATCCTGCGGAAGGAGAAATTTATCAGCCGTTTGAAATCAGGCCGCCGGTTACGACTACCATTACAGAACCGGTTTTTATTTTTCCATCTGCCGAATCCAAAACCGTTACGGTTCTGGTTCAGGCACAAAGAAAAGGTGTTGAAGGAATTGTAAAGCCGGAACTTCCCGAAGGCTGGAAATCCGAACCGGTATCACAAAAGTTCAGCATTGCCGATAAATATCATGATCAGTATTTTTCATTCCGCATTACGCCGCCTGCTGTTAATCAGGAAGTTGTTTTCAAAGCAACGGCAACTGTAAACGGAAAAGTATATGACAAATCTCTGAAGACAATAGCTTACAGGCACATTCCGACACAGACTATTTTTCCTTCATCAGAAGCAAAACTGGCACGCATTGATGTAAAAACAACGGTTAAAAATATCGGCTATATCGCCGGTGCCGGTGACGAAGTCCCTACTGCCTTGCGTCAGATGAATTGTCAGGTTACCATGCTGAATGATGCCGCGCTGGCCGGTGACCTGAGCGGATACGAGGCAATTGTTGTGGGCGTAAGAGCTTACAATACGGAAAACCGGCTCTCCAATTATCAGGAAAAACTGATGGAATATGTCAAAAACGGCGGAACAATGCTCGTTCAGTACACCATTCCAAATGACCAGAAAGTAAAGCAGATCGGGCCGTTTCCGATCACGATGGGCCGCGACAGAGTGGCCGAAGAAGATGCTGAAGTCCGGTTTTTAATGCCGGAACATCCCTTGATGAATTACCCGAACAAAATTACGCAGCAGGATTTTCAGGGCTGGATTCAGGAACGCGGGTTGTATTTTGCGCAGGATTGGGACAAAACCCATTATCAGGCATTGTTTTCCAGCAATGATCAGGATGAAACGCCGAAAGAAGGAAGTGTACTTTACGCACCCTATGGAAAAGGACATTTCATTTACACAGGTTTGTCCTTTTTCCGTGAACTTCCAGCCGGTGTTACGGGCGCTTACCGGCTTTTTGCCAATATGATTTCTATTGGCAAAAAGTAGTAATGGCTCGTTTTACTTCACATTCTTTCTACGGTTGCGCTGGAAATCTTCCAGTACAAAACCGCCAAGTCCCTGCAGATTGCTGTAATAAGCACGCCCGTTATTGACTTGTGTGAAATTCTGTACAAACTGTTTCAGGTACGGATCGGTCGCAATCATGAACGTAGTAACCGGAATATCCAGCCTGCGGCATTGTGCTGCAAGTGTAAGGGTTTTGCTGATGATTTTGCGATCCAGACCGAAACTGTTTTTATAATACTTTATTCCTTCTTTCAGGCAAGTCGGTTTTCCGTCTGTGATCATGAAAATCTGCTTGTTACGCGTCTTTTTACGGCGCAGAATATCCATGGCCAGTTCCAGACCGGCAACTGTATTTGTATGGTACGGCCCAACTTCAAGGTACGGAAGATCTTTGAGCTGGATTTGCCATGCGTCATTGCCAAATACAATAATGTCAAGCGAATCTTTCGGATACTTTGTCCGGATCAGTTCCGCCAAAGCAAGCGCGACTTTCTTAGCGGGCGTAATGCGGTCTTCACCATACAAAATCATGGAATGACTGATATCGATCATGACGACCGTTGCCGTTGTGGTTTTCTGCTCGCGTTCCACCACTTCCAGATCATTTTCCATCAGCATAAAATCACCGATTCCATGATTAACCTGCGCATTTTTGATGGATTCCGTCATGGAAATCTGGTCGAGCGTATCTCCGAACTGAAACTGTCGAATGTCGCTGCTCAGTTCGTCGCCTGTACCCATATGCGGCGTGTGATGGTTTCCGCCTGATTTGGAGCGTTTCAGTTTACCGAAAATTTCATCCAGAGCACTTTTCCGGATGCTTTTTTCCGATTTTGGCGTCATCACAATCCGGCTTTCGCCATCCTGCTTTTCTTCGGTTATATATCCTTTTTTCTTCAGGTCATCAAAAAAATCACCGATGCCGTAGGAATCATTGGTCAAAGTATATTGTCTGTCCAGTTCGCTCAGCCACGACATGGCCTCGCTGACGTCGCCAGAAGTCATTAACAGCAATTGCTGAAAAATATCGAACAGCTGATTAAACTTGCTGTTTGCGCCTTGCTCGGGTGGCGTATATTTTAAAAAACGGTGTCCGCGCATAAAAATGAAATTCAAAAAGGTTATTAAAAAATACGGCTACTCTCAAATTTAATCGAAAGTAGCCGCATTTTAGTATGTTTGACAGAATTATGCCTCTTCTGTGCAGAATTCCTCAAAAGCCATTTGCAGATGTTGAGCGATCATTTCTGCCGAACGGCCTTCAATATGATGGCGCTCTACAAAATGGATCAGTTCACCGTCTTTGAACAGCGCAACGGCTGGTGACGACGGAGGATAAGGCAAAGTATATTCGCGCATTTTTGCAGTCGCTTCCACATCTGCACCGGCAAAAACCGTTGCCAGATGATCCGGCTTGATTTCACTGCGTGACAATGCCGCTCTTACGCCCGGACGGGCCGCGCCAGCTGCACAGCCACATACTGAGTTAATTACAACCAAAGCAGTTCCTTTTGTATTCTGCATGAAGTTATCAACTTCTTCGGCACTTGTCAGATCCTGAAAACCGGCGTTCACCAGTTCGGCTTTCATCGGAGCCACTAATTGCGGTGGGTACATATTCTTTAATGTTTAAGTTTAAATTAAATCTTTTATAAAATTGCAGGCAATTTTGCCTACATAAATCCAAGTTCAAGCTTGGCTTCCTCAGACATCATTTCCGTGCTGTATGGCGGATCGAAAGTCAGTTCCAGACTCACGTCGTTCACACCTTCTACTTCCCTGATTTTCTGTTCCACTTCCCCGGGCAATGTTCCGGCCGAAGGGCACGAAGGCGAAGTCAGCGTCATGGAAACATACACATTGTTTACTGGAAATATTTTCAGGTCGTATATCAGTCCAAGCTCATAAACGTCCACCGGAATTTCCGGGTCATAAATGGTTTTGATCGCTTTAACTACTTCTTCCTTTAATTCTGATTCAGACATCTTTTTACTAAATTTAAATGGGATGAAGAAAAAACCTTGATCTTAATTTTCCGAATTTACCGTTCTTCCCTGATAAGCAAAACCATAAGCTTTCATTTGTTTCAGCATGGACAGCAAGCCGTTGGACCTCGTCTGCGCAAGATGCTGGTGCAAACCTATTTTTTCCATAAAGTACAGATCTGCACTGGCAATTTCTTCCGGCGTATGTCCTGATAAAACCTTCACCAGCATACTGACCAGACCGCGCACGATAATGGCATCGCTGTCCGCTTCAAACTTTAAAAGATCGCCGTCCATATAAGCATTCAGCCAAACTTTTGACTGACAGCCTTTTATTATATTTTCTTCAGTCTTGAACTGTTCCTGAAGCGGTGGGAACTGCTTTCCGAGATCAATAATGTACTCGTATTTGCTTTCCCAATCATCAAACAATTCAAAATCTGAAATTAGTTCGTCCTGTGTCTCGTTTATAGTCATTGTCTGAAAAATATTTATGCCGTTGCCGAACGCGTTTCTACCCACGCAATAATGGATTCGGCCATTTTTAATCCTGCAACTGCTATTTCCGCAGCGGGATTTCCGTCGTAACTCATCGAAAGATGCAAAGTATCATAAGCGGCAACAAAAGTGTAAAGCAGCTTTTTATCCATTGTGCTTAACCGTTCCTTGTACCAGTCCACATCCTTTCTGCCTTTTCCTTTTTTACCGAACAAACCGTCCAGCGCAACAAGAACGCCGGTATAGGCCGCATGTCCGGCCAGTTTTACATATTTGGTATCCTGATAATACCCGTCTTCTTTCCTTGCTTTTTCACTTAAAATTTCCTTGGCATTGTTTACATAGCGCCGGGCTTCTTCTACTGTGTTGCTCATCAATGTGTATATAGTTGTTTGATTGAAATTCAGTTTTTACCCGAGCATTTTTTTCACTTTATGCAAGCCCTGAATCAAACGGTCAATTTCCGCTGTCGTGTTATAAACAGCAAACGAGGCCCGAGAGGTTCCTGTAATATTGAAACGCCGCATCAAAGGCTGCGTGCAGTGATGTCCCGTCCGGACGGCAATTCCCTGCTGGTCCAGCAACACGCCAATATCCTGATGATGAATGCCGTCGATCACAAACGAAAGCACGCTTACCTTCTCTTTTGCCTTGCCGATGATCTTTAATCCTTCTATTTCCTTTACCGCCTGTGTCGCATATTCCAGCAGACTGTTTTCGTAAGCAGCAATGTTCGGTTTACCCAAAGTGTCCACATAATCCAGCGCGTACTTGGCTGCAATGACGTCTGCAATATTGGGCGTTCCGGCTTCAAACTTGTAAGGAAGCTCGTTATAAGTGGTTTTTTCAAAGGTAACTTCCTTGATCATTTCACCGCCTCCGCGGTACGGAGGCATGGCGTTCAGCAATTCTTTTTTACCAAACAAAATACCCATTCCGGTCGGGCCGTAAATCTTGTGCAGCGAAAGCGAATAAAAATCACAATCTAGATCCTGAACATCAATGGAAAGATGCGAGCTGGCCTGCGCGCCGTCCAGCAGCACTTTGGCACCCACTTCATGTGCCTTGCGGATTATTTCCTTTACGGGATTTATCGTTCCCAAAGAGTTGGAAACATGCACAACAGAAACGAACTTGGTCCGTTCCGTCAGGAGCGCCTCATATTCGTCCATCAGCAATTCACCGTCATCATTGATCGGGATTACTTTCAGGATGCATCCTTTTTCCTCGCAGAGCATTTGCCACGGAACAATATTGGAATGATGCTCCATAGCGGAAATAATGACTTCATCGCCTTCTTTCAGGAACTTGCGTCCGTAAGTCTGCGCCACAAGGTTGATGCCGTCCGTTGTTCCGTAAGTAAAGATAATTTCTTCAAAAGAAGGCGCATTCAGAAATTGCTGCAGCCGCTTTCTGGAATCTTCGAATGCGGCAGTTGCTTTTTCAGCAAGCTGATGAATCCCGCGGTGAATATTGGCATTATAGTGTTCGTAATATCCTGAGATTGCGTCCAGTACAATTTTTGGCTTTTGTGTAGTGGCTGCATTGTCAAAATACACGAGCTGTTTTCCGTTAACGATTTCGTCCAGAATCGGAAAATCATTCCGGATCGCGGTTATATCAAGATTATTGCTCATTTGAATTCTGTTTTAGAAAAAAACCCAACCCGGAAAAATCAAAGGTTGGGTTACAATAAAAATCTTCCGGCACGCATTCGCCGGCATATATTATTTTGACGCCAGTTTTTCTGCAATAACACCTTCAAGGTATTCACGGACGGAGTCAATCCGGATCTGTGAAATTACATCCGCGCAGAAGGCAAACATCAAAAGCGCCATCGCTTCCGACTGGGAAATTCCGCGTGAACGCATGTAAAACAATGCTTCTTCGTCAATCTGGCCGGTTGTTGTTCCGTGCGAACATTTTACATCGTCTGCAAATATTTCCAGCTGCGGCTTCGTGTTCATGGTCGCGTCTGTGGACAGCACGATATTTTTGCAGGACTGGAAAGCATTGGTTTTCTGCGCATCCGGACGAACAAAAATCTTTCCGTTAAAAACGCCTTTCGACCGGTCTCTCAGAATTCCTTTGTACAGCTCATTACTTTCGGAATTGGGCTTTCTGTGATCTGCAACCGTGTGGTTATCCACATGCTGGACTCCGTCCGGGAAATACAAACCGTACATATGTGCCTCGCAGCGTTCCCCGTCCAGAATAATGTTCAGGTTATTGCGGGTAAAGCGGCCGTTCAGTGTAACCGTTCCGGAATAAAACTGCGATCGGTCCAGCATTTTCACTTTTGTAGTCCCGATATGATAAGCGTTTTCACTTTCATTCTGAACTTTGTAATATTCAACGCCGGCATCTTCACTGACAAAAATTTCGGTAACCGTATTGGTAAATGAGCGTTCATTTCCAAGCGTTCTGTATGCTTCTGCCAGTTTTACATGAGCATTACGGCCTACTGCAATAATGTTCCGCGGCTGGCTTCCTACATTCTGAACCCTTGCGTCACTGATAAAACGAAGAATAACCGGATGTTCTACAGTCTGGTTATCAGGAATGTGGATGAAAACGCCGTCTTGCGCAAAAGCTGTATTTAAAGCAGTAAACGCGTCATTTTCATCTTTTACCAGCTCATTAAAATAAGTATTGATAAGAACAGGATCCTTTTTGTAAGCTTCCTGCAGCGAATCTATGATAATCTGGCTGGAGGCAGATACAAATACAGACAACGCTGCATTGTAATGGCCATTTATAAAGTATAATATATTGGCTTCCTGCGAAGGGATTTTAAGATCTTCCAGATCAGCCGACGTAATTGAACTGTCCGCGTTGAAGTTGTATAAAACGCTGGTCAGGTCTTTTACATTACTGTATTTCCATTCTTCATTTCTGGTTGTCGGGAAGCCCAGCTTGTCAAACTCGGCCAGAGCAGCGCGCTTTTTCTGATGAAAAGCAGAAGAAGCTTCTCCGTTCATTACCGACTCACGGGCATAAAAATCAGTAACCAGCCTTGTCTTTAAATCGATTGTTTCGTTACTCATTGAGGTAATAATATTTAGTATCAGGAAACCTGTTCAGGAAAGCCTGCAACATGATTTCTTAACCAATGGCTTCAACTTCCGCCTTGATCCAGTCGTACCCTTTTTCTTCCAGCTCAAAGGCCAGTTCCTTCGTTCCGGATTTCACGATCCTTCCTTTGTAAAGTACATGGACGTAATCCGGCACAATATAATCCAGCAGACGCTGATAATGCGTTACAACAATGGCAGAACGATCCGGAGAACGCAGTGAATTCACACCTTCGGCCACAATACGGAGCGCATCAATGTCCAGTCCGGAATCCGTTTCATCCAGAATGGCCAGCTTTGGTTCCAGAACCGCCATCTGAAAAATTTCATTTCTTTTTTTCTCCCCGCCTGAAAAACCTTCGTTCAGCGCACGTTTCAGAAGCGAATCGTTCATGCTGACAAGCTTGGCCTTTTCACGGACCATTTTCAGGAACTGCGCAGCATCCAGCGGGCTTTCACCTTTATATTTACGGATTTCGTTCACTGCCGTTTTCAGGAAATTAATGGTTGTAACGCCCGGAATTTCAACAGGATACTGAAATGCAAGGAAAATTCCTTCTGCAGCCCGGTCTTCAGGAGCCATATCCAGAATTTCTTTTCCGTCAAAAACCACCGTTCCACCTGTTACCTCATACTCCTCTCTTCCCGCCAGAACCGAAGCCAGTGTGCTTTTTCCTGAACCGTTGGGACCCATAATTGCGTGCACTTCACCCGGCTTGATTTCCAGATTAATGCCTTTTAATATTTCCTTACCTTCAATTGAGGCACGTAATTCATTAATAGAGAGCATAATTGATTTATACTTAAGATATAGTTCGTGGTAATTTACCGCAAAAGTAACACGCTTTGAGCGTAAAAGAAAATGAGCCGTTACGCCCGAAGCCTCTTGCCATCTATATCTTACAACCGATTTGCAGTGCTTGTTGTTCCCGTTAAAAGCATATTTATGTAAGTGATTTATACCGGGTTGTACATGCAGCCGGCAGCTTTCTGCTTATTAAAAGATAAAGCGTTTACTTTGCACCAGGCGACTTATCCGAACTCATTATGCTTATTAATAAATCAACAGACTCTGCAATACATGTTTCCTCCGAAACCGGAACCCTGAAAAGGTTGCTAATTCACAGCCCTGACGGCGGTCTCGGGAAAGTCGTGCCCAGCAAAGCCCAGGACTGGCTTTTTGAAGACATTGTGCATCTGGATACCATGCGGAGGAAAGAATATGATTATTATGTAAAAATCCTGCTTTCCTTTCTTGATCCGGAAAAAATCAAAGGCAAACTCGCAGAAATTGATCAGGATGCATCGCGTTCGTTTTACATTCCGGGTTCTGAAAATTATTTTGATTCTGATAAAGTAATTGATATTCAGAAACTGCTCGCGGAAATCCTGGAAAATGAAAGTGTAAGGATCAAACTGACTGCGGCCATCTGCGGTATTGAAAGATGTTCGTACCGTGTACAGGAAGAGCTGAACGGCTATGATGCGAACGAACTTGCAAAAATCTTTATTTCCGGTTCCTATTCCGGTGAAAAAATGCTTTTTGCGCCATTGCCAAACCTGATATTCATGCGGGATATCGGCATTGTGATCAACAATCATATTCTGCTCAACAAACCGGCCAAGAATGCGCGCACGCGCGAATCCATTCTGGCTCAGTTTGTCTTTTTTTATCATCCGATGTTTGCGCATATCAAGGATAATATCATTGAAATCCCTGAAAACGAGCATCACTTTTTATTGCCTGACGAGGAAAAAACGAGCGATTATCACCGCTGTACGCTGGAAGGCGGAGATGTCATGATGGTTGCGCCGAATCACCTGCTGATCGGATGCAGCGAACGGACTTCGGTTTATGCTGCGCAGCAAGTCATGAAACTGCTGTTTCAAAAAGACGTTGTGGAAAAAATCACGATTGTAAAAATTCCTAAAAAAAGGGACTACATGCATATAGACACCATTTTTACACAGGTGAAAAAGAATGTATGGGTGCTGCTGGGTTCGCTCGCAAGGCTGGGTGATGAAGCAAGAAAGAAAGACGTGCTTCATTTTTTCGGTCCGGAAAACACGAACAAGGAACTGCGGATTCTTCAGTTTGTAAAAGGTCAGGAACAAACGCCGGTTGAAATTGATAATCTTGAAGATCTGCTTTCCAGGATTAGCGTGGAAGACCTGGGCTCAACGGAAAAAGTACGCTTCATTTATTCCGGAAACAACGAATTTCCTTACGGCGAACGCGAACAATGGACGGATTCCTGCAACCTCCTTGCCTTGAAAGACGGCGTTGTGATCGGATACGACCGAAACGACAAAACGCTGGAAGCATTCCGTAACGAAGGATTCCGCATAATCAGTTCGGAAAATCTCCTGAACGAATTTGAAAATGACCGCTTGTCGCCCGATTCGCTTACCGATACTTTTATTACGCTTCCTTCGGCCGAACTTTCCCGGGCAAGAGGCGGCTCGCATTGCATGAGCATGCCGGTTTTGAGGGAATTATAATATTGTAATCGCCATAATTCAGTTGTAAATTGCAGTAAAATTTCAATCATTTCCCATGCGCGTAATCACTTCATCGGTCCAGAACCAGCCTCAGTCAACTTCCCGTCTGATGATGATCAGGCCGGCACAGTTTGGCTTTAATCCCGAGACTGCCGACAGCAACGGATTTCAGCACAATACTTTGGAAAAAAGCATTGCAAATACAGCCAATGACGAATTTGACCTGATGGCTAAACAGCTCGGCATTGCAGGCATAGAACTGCATGTTTTTGATGACAACAACGATGCTTATCGCCCGGATGCCGTTTTTTCCAACAACTGGGTTTCCTTTCATCAGAGCGGAAAAGTAGTCCTTTATCCGATGATGGCGGAAAACCGGCGGGCGGAGCGCAGAATGGACATTATTGATAAACTGGGCAATGATTTTAAAATCGAGGAAATCATTGATCTGACCCACTTCGAAGCGGAAGGAAAGTATCTGGAAGGAACCGGAAGTATGGTGCTGGACCGGCGTTACAAAATTGCATATGCCTGTCTTTCCCCACGAACGCACCCCGAAGTTCTCAACGCGTTTGCAGAAGCAATGGGTTACGAAATTGTTTCCTTTTCCGCATCCGATGAAAATGACTTGCCCGTTTACCATACCAATGTGCTGATGTGCATCGGTGATATTTTTGCAGTCATTTGTCTTGAAGCCATCAAAGATCCGGACGAGCGCCAACTGGTACGAGCTGCGCTGGAAGAAACCAAAAAATTCATTATCGAGATTTCACTGGAACAAGTCCGGAACTTTGCCGGCAACATGCTCCTTGCCAAGAACAACCGCTCGGATAAATTTCTCGTTATGTCCACGCAGGCCTATAATTCACTGACCAAAAAACAGAAAGAAATGCTGAGCGAATACGCCCGGCTGCTACATACTGACCTTTCATTTATTGAAGAAAACGGCGGCGGTTCCGCGCGGTGCATGCTGACGGAAATTCATCTTCCTGTAAAGTAAAATCAACTTTCGCATGCAAACAAAAAGTGCTCCGGACGGAGCACTTTTTGTTTGCATAACCTTGATAATCTAATTAATCCCTTACATCAGCCTTTGCCTTTGCAATTTTCTCTTTGGTTTCCGTTTTGAAAGCGTCCCATTTGTCAGCAGTTTCCGACTGTACGTTTTTCCAGGAAGCCTGCAGTTCCGCCTTTTCTTCGTTCAGTTCTTTCTTGCGTTCCTGCCATTTCAGCTTTTCCTTGTCTGTTGCTTTTTCCATCTTGGCGTCGGCATCTTCTATTTTTTTGTCAAGCTTACTAATTGCTTCGTCAATGTCTGCTTTTAAAGATTCCTTGTCTTCTTTTACTTTCGCTTCAAATTCGTTGCCTGCTTCCTTAATATCCTCCTTTGCTTCGGCAACGTTTTCGTCCATATCGTTTTTGGCTTCTTCCACAGTTTCGTGCGCGGAATCTTTGGTCTTGTCCGAACAGCTGTTCAGTGTCAGCATCCCGGATGCCAGTATTGCAGCCACCATTAAGTTTATCCTTTTCATAGCAGGTTAAATTTATTGTTATTTGGTATAAATGATTTGTTATTCTTGGTACAAAAATCTTACCAGACCCTTATACGTCGTAGCGCCTTTTATTTGTAGAAAATTATGCTCAGAGAATTAAAAATGTTTTTGACACGCATTTATGAAACCAAAGTGACAAACCAACTCGTTATGGATTTTTCCTGTTATTTTTTTTCTTGATTTCGGATTTGAATTTATTGATTTCAGTTTTTTATTATGATGCTTAAATTTTACGTTCCTGCCCTTTTTACGGCCTGTTTAAATGTTTTTAGTCCTGAATCGGTAACTGCGCAAAGCAGTGATACGCTGCAGACACAGAACCTGAACGAGGTTACGGTCAATGCATTTGAAACCAGAACAAACCTTTTGTCCACAACTGCAACGGTCGGACTGATCTCGTCCAGATCACTGGAAAGATTTTCACCTGTTACGTGGGCCAATGCGGTAAATGCCATTCCAGGCGTCAGAATGGAAGAACGCTCGCCGGGAAGTTACCGCTTTTCCGTACGCGGAAGCCTGATCCGTTCACCCTTCGGAGTAAGAAACGTCAAGTTTTACTGGAACGGCATTCCTTTTACGGATGCAAGCGGCAATACGCCTTTGAATTCACTGGATTATAATTCGGTTCAGCGGATGGAAATCATCAAAGGTCCGGGAAGCAGCCTTTACGGAGCCGGGACCGGCGGAGTCGTACTGATGCAAAGCCATCCTGACAATGAAGCGATGAACCGTTTCGAACAAAGCGTCAGTTTCGGCAAGTATGGTTTTCAGAACCGTAATACCACCATGCAGATCGGTGATATTTCCATTCAGTACGGCCATAGCGAACAGGACGGATACCGTAATCACAGCGCCATGGCCCGTGATGCAATACGGCTTACATCTTCTTCCAGAATCGGAGAAAAAGGAACTTTGTCCTTGCTCGGCATGTATTCCGACTTGTATTACCAAACGCCCGGCGGTATTACGCTGGCACAATATCAGGCCAATCCAAAGCTGGCCAGACAGCCTACTGCCACGCTTCCGGGTAGCGAAGCCCAGCAAGCCGCAATCTATACCAAACTTGCCTTGCTCGGCGGAAATTACACCTTGCAGCTTTCCGACAACTGGACGCAATCCACCGCACTTTATCTGACTTATACCGACTTTGCCAATCCGTTTATTTCCAATTATGAAAAAAGAGATGAGCAAGGCCTGGGCGGCAGAAATTTCTGGCAGAACCGTTCGCAGATCGGGAATGTGAAAACCAACTGGACAACCGGATTTGAATGGCAGTTCAGCAAATCGGCACAGCGAAATTATGACAACATCGGAGGCGTTCCGGACAAACAACAGACTGTTGAAGATATCCGCACGGCAAACCTTTCTGTTTTCAGTCAGCTTGAAGCCGTTCTTTTTTCAGACCTTACGATTAGCGCAGGTTTGAGCTATAACACATCCAGATACAAATACGAACGTTTTTTTGCACTTCCGTACAGCAAGGAAGAACGTACGTTTGACGGCATTTTCACACCGCGCTTTGCAGCCAACAAAATCATTGCAAAAAACTGGGCGGTTACCGCTTCGTACAGCGGCGGGTTTTCACCTCCTACCCTGCAGGAAGTTCGTCCTTCAGCCGGAGGGTTCCGCAAAGACCTGGAAGCAGAAAGAGGCATCAATACAGAGGTCGGCATCCGGAAAACAGGAAAATTCATCACCGGAGAACTCAGTCTGTACCATTTCGGGCTTAAAGAAACAATCGTCAGAAGAACCAACGAAGGCGGAGCCGAGTACTTTATCAATGCAGGCAAAACGAAACAAAAAGGAATGGAATGGACGCTGGCTTATGATATTCTTTCAGGCTATCAGAATCCTTTGTCCCTGCGGCTTTGGAATACAGGGACTTACACGCGTTATACTTTTGAAAACTTTCAGCAGGCGGAAGTGGACCTCAGCGGAAAACTCATTCCGGGCATTCCGCGTTTTTCGCAGAGCACCGGTCTGGATGCCTTGTTCCGGTTCGGTATTTCGGCTTTTGTGACTTATCAAAGCGGAAGTTCGTTTTACCTGAACGATGCCAATACGGTTAAAAATACGCCTTATAACCAATGGATTGCGCGCGTAAGCTGGAAAAAAAGCTGGGGACAGCACCTTTACAGCGAACTGTCTGCATCGGCTGAAAAAGTAAATGCCGGCATTTACAGCCTTGGCTACGACCTGAATGCGTTCGGAAACCGTTATTACAATGCAGCTCCGAAAGATAACATCTGGGCAGGCGTGAAAATCGGCTGGGAATGGCAGAAAAATTCAAGATAAATGCATTTATACATTCATATACCTTTTTGCAGACAAGCATGCCATTACTGTGATTTTCATTTTAGTACAAATACTTCGGGCAAGCAGGCAATGACCGAAGCGATTGTTTCTGAAATAGAACTTCAAAGGAATTATCTGGCTGACCAGTATGTGGAAACGATTTATTTCGGCGGAGGCACGCCGTCTTTGCTGACGGAATCCCAGCTGAATATGATCCTGAATGCCGTTTATAAAAATTTCAGCGTTGCGCCGGATGCGGAAATCACGCTGGAAGCAAACCCGGATGATCTGGATCAAGAGAAAACAGAACAGTTTAAAAGAGCCGGTATAAACCGGCTGAGCATCGGCATCCAGTCTTTTCATGAGCCGCATCTCCAATTTTTAAATCGTGTTCATTCCGCTTCCGAAGCCGGGGATTGTGTAAAAACAGCGCAGGATTCAGGAATCACGAATATTTCCATTGACCTGATTTATGCCATTCCGGCTCCGGACCACACTATTTTACTGGATGATATCCGGAAAGCTTCCGGCCTGGACGTCGCGCACATTTCAGCGTACTGCCTTACGATTGAACCGCAGACGACTTTTGGAAACTGGCTGAAGAAAAACAAGATAAAACCGGTTGATGAAGAATTTGCGGCAAGGCAGTTTGAGATACTTGTAAGTTCACTGGCAGAAAACGGCTACGAACAATACGAGATTTCCAACTTTGCACGCAACCAGCAATACAGCCGGCATAACAGTTCCTACTGGAAACAGCATCCGTATCTGGGCGTTGGCCCGAGCGCGCATTCATACAATGGAAGCAGCCGGCAATACAATATTTCAAACAATGCAAAATATCTGCAGGCCATTCAGAATGAAACAATTCCGGCTACAACAGAAATTCTGACATCCGCTGACCAGACGAACGAATACATCCTGACCGGGCTGCGTACCAAATGGGGCGTAAAAGTGGAAAAACTTGAATTGCTTTCACAAGGCTTTTTTACCGTTCAGAATGGCAAAAGGCTGGAAAACATGCTGACAAAAGGCTGGATAAAAAAAGACGGCGGTTCCATACTTTTAACGGAACCGGGGAAATTATTTGCCGACCGCATCGCCAGCGATCTGTTTATAGATTAATTTTTGTCAGAATCTTAAAAGCAGAAAGGCATCATTCAGTGATGCCTTTCTGCTTTTAAAGGATATCCGGAATAATCAGGAAACCAGTTCTGCGTTCAGCGAAATTTCAGCATTAAGCAGTTGGGAAATCGGGCATTCTTTTTCCGCCTTGGCAGCAATTTCCGCAAACTGTTCCTGAGAAATCCCCGGAATCTGTGCTTTCAGGTCGATATGGCTTTTGGTAACCTGTCCTTTTGCAGGATCAAGGCTTACGGTCGCCGTTGCGTTCAGTTCATCCGCAGTAAATCCTGCGGCATTCAGTTCAAAGCTGAGTTTCATGGCAAAACAGCCTGCGTGTGCAGCTGCAACCAGTTCTTCCGGATTTGTTCCTTTGCCTTCTGCAAAACGCGTATTGAAGGAATATTGCGTATTTTCCAGAACAGTACTCTGCGTGCTGATTGTTCCGGTACCTTCTTTTCCTGTTCCTTTCCAAACGGCGGTTGCTTTACGATTAATCATGATGTTTGATTTAAAATTGTTACTGTTGTAAATGGGAAAAGTAGCATCTATACTTTAACAACGCAAATTAAATTATCCAGCGAAAAGTATTATTTATTTAACTGTTTTTGCAGGCAAGGTATTTTACATCCAGCCTTATCGCAATTATTTTAGTTAATGAAAGTTAATACACTGTCCGGAATTAAACTTTATCATTGTATTTCGATCTAAATCCAAAATTTAAACAATTATTTATTAAATTAGTACATCTTATGAACAGAAAGCTCATTCCCCTTTTATTGATTTTCCTGGTACTTTTTCAAGGATGCCGCGGCCCCGAAGGACCTCAGGGCCCTCAGGGAGAAAGTATAGATGTCGTAGGCACGACTTTTGATCTTGTGAATGTGAATTTCACTGTTGCAAACCAGCATCAGTACGGACTGACGTTTGCAGATGCGAAAGTCAATGTTCTTGAATCGGATGCGGTGCTTGTTTACATAAACTGGGGAGAAACGGATGTAAATGGTGAAAATCTGGTAGCATACCGGCCTTTACCGCAAACGGCGTTTTTGAACAATGGAATTCTTACATACAACTTTGACCGCACAAGCAAGGATTTTTCCATATTCCTTGACGGAACGGTTAATCTGGCTACTGTTTCGGCGGATTATACCGCAAATCAAAGTTTCCGGGTTGTGATTGTACCGGCGGATTTTGCGGCCCGTACAAACGGTGCAGTTAATTACAATGATTACAATTCAGTTGCCAAATATTTTAATATCAAAGAATCTGACGTAGTTAAAATTAAAGCCAAATAACCAACCGTTTAAAAACTTATAAAGATCGGTTGTTCATTCTGTTAACAATTAACCATCCGGCAAGCTAACTTGCCGGATCATGTAAAAAAAATGAAGACGATTACAGCCTTGCTCCTATTGTTCCTGACCGCCGGACAAATTGTTTGTGCCCAGAATTTCAGTAAAGAAATTGACAAACACCGCCAGAAGTACAAACAGGAATTTCTGCATTCTGCCAACTCGCCTTTAAAGAAAGCAGACTTGGCCTTTCTTGATTTTTTTGAACCCGATTCCACTTACCGCGTTACGGCCCGCTTTGAGAAAGTCAAAAGCACTGCTTTTGAAATGCCGACTTACAGCGGTGTAAACAAGACTTATGTAAAATACGGCGAGCTTAAGTTTAGGCTGAACGGCAAAAGACAGACTTTGAGCGTTTACAGAAGCCTGAGCCTGCAGTCGCTGGCAAAATACAAGGATTACCTTTTTATTCCATTTAAAGACAAGACAAACGGCGTGGAAACTTACGGCGGCGGCCGTTATCTGGATTTGAAAACAACGGATCTGAAAGATAATGTTTATGTGCTTGACTTCAACAAGGCCTACAATCCTTACTGTGCTTACAGTGACGGATTTAACTGTCCGATTCCGCCAAGCGAGAATCATTTGTCCATTGAAATACTGGCAGGAGAAAAGAAATTTGGCAAAGAACATGAACAAGCCAAGTTACAGGAAATGCCGGATTCAAATTCCAAGAGCCGTTTGAATTAACCGTTCTGAAACAACAAAGAAAAAGCCTGACGTGAAAATCAGGCTTTTTCTTTTTGACTTAAATGAGCAATTATGCTTTCAGCTGTTCCTTTTGCTTCATAATACGTTCAAAAACCTTGATATCGTGTTCTGAATTAAAGATGGTAAATGGCAGATGAATAAACTGGCCTTTTGAAATAACCAGAACGTAAGCATCCTTGTCTTTATAACTTTCCAGAATCTGTTCCCATTTGATAACGCTTCCTTCTTTCATGTTCAACTTCATGAGAATCTGACGATTGTCAATTTCGTACTGAAATTTTTCAAACATAGGCTTGTACTGCGCCAGCTGTGTGATGCCCGTAAACTGGATCAGCCAGAACAATACATAAAGAATGGAGCCGATAATCGCAGTGATATAAATCCACAAGTTCGGGTAAACGCCGGTAAGGTTCAGAACAGCATTGATCAGGATCAATGCAAGCGGAACGAGGCCCCATTTCAGCTGCGTTTTGAAAAAATAACGCATGGCCAGCGTAACGTATTTCTTGGTTGGTAAAGCGTATTTCTTAGTGCGAACCGCGGCCGGGTTCGTAGGCATTTGATAGACGGGCTGGTGTTTATTTACCGAAACTTTGGCCATAACTTGATTTAAATTAGCAATTTCCTGTTCTGTTCCGCAACTTTATAGATAAAACATAGTCAGCGAAAAAGAAGTGCAAAGTTAGAAAAAAGCAACACACATATCAGAAAGGTGCCGAAATAAAAAGTAGTTAGGAGAATTTCATGTAATTTGTCTTTCTTAACTGCGTTGAAATAGCATAATTCTTTAATCTGCAGTCCGGATTACAGGAACAATTGACAAACACGATAATACAGAACGAAATGAGTTTTCTTTTTCCGTCGTTTTTATGGGGCTTACTGGCTGTGTCTGTTCCGATTGCCATTCATATATTTAATTTCCGGCGAACAAAGCGCATTTATTTTACGAATGTCGCCTTTCTGAAAGCAGTGGATACAAAAACGCGCTCGGTCCGGCAAATCAAGCACTGGCTTGTCATGGCGGCGCGGATTCTGGCCATTGTCTGTCTTGCGCTTGCCTTTGCACAGCCATTTCTTCCGGCGGCAAACAGTCTGGCTGTGGACAGAAGAGGAATCACGAGTTTGTATCTCGATAATTCTTACAGCATGCAGAACGAGCTGAATACCAAACGGTATCTGGATCTTGCAACCAGCCGGCTGAGCGATTTGCTGGGAATTTTACGAAATGTGACAACGTTGCAGATGGTCACCAATGATTTTTCTTCACAGGAACAAGGGCTTTATTCCGCCGAAAAATTACGCGACCGGCTTACAACCATCGATTTATCCAATACGCCAAGAACGCTGGAACAGGTTTACAGACGACAGGAAAACCTGATGACCAAACATCAGAATGCGGGCACCAACCAGCTTTTCTGGTTTTCAGATTTCCAGAAAAGTACTTCCGGCAATTTGTCCGGTCTGAAAATCGATACGGCCAGCAAACTCTTTCTGGTGCCGGTCCAGGCTGTGCCCGAAAAAAACGTTTTTGTAGATTCTGCCTGGCTGAACACGCCTTTCATACGCGAGCTTCAGAATAACATCCTGTTTGTAAAAGTGAGCAATTCCGGAAAGCAGGAAGCAAAAAACGTGATCCTGAAACTTACGCTTGACAATACGCAGGCTTCGACCGCTTCGGTAAATGTGCCCGCAAACGGCAGCGCAACGGCCAAATTCAACTTTAATCTGAAAGGGAAAGGCTACAAGAAAGGCCAGATTACCTTTGACGATTTCCCGGTTACTTTCGACAACAATTACTATTTTGTCCTCAATGCTTCTCCGCTGATCCGGATCCTGCATATTTACGGACAAAAATCCAGCGGCAATTACATCGAGAATGTTTATGCCAACGACAGCCTGTTTTCCGTGCAGAGTTACAGCGCACAGAATATTGATCCGGGACTGATTAAAAATTCCGATTTGGTGATTCTGGAAGGTGTGGATCAGCTTTCCGGCACATTGCCGCAGGATCTGACCGATTTTGTACGTAACAAAGGCGGCAGCATTGCCGTTGTTCCTTCCGCTACTCCCGTCGCCGAAAATTACAGCAGATTTCTGAGCGGCTTAGGCATAAGCGGACTGAGCACAACAAAAACGACAAGTCCTGCGCCGGTTGCACTGGCACCGCCGGACAGGAACAATCCGTTTTTCAGTGACGTATTTGAAGAATCGGTCCGGCAGGAAATCAATCTTAACCTTCCAACGGTTGCTTCCGTCTGGAACTGGTCGGGGGCCGGACAATTGCTGCTTTCATTACGCAACGGGCAGCCGTATCTGAATCAGGCGACTTCCGGAAGCGGGAAAGTTTATCTTTTTTCAGCACCTTTCAACCCTGAAAACGGTAATGTTGCACAGCATGCGATATTTGTACCTGTCATGTATAAAATTGCCGCTTCCAGCGTACGCGCACAAAGAACTTCTTTCACCTTTGATGAAAACCCGATTGCGCTGAACCTCAACAATGCGGAAGCCAATTCAGTATATAAATTGCGCCGGAACAAAGCTGAAATTATTCCTGTTCAGCGCATTGCCGGAAATCAGCTGCTGCTCGAAATCCCGCAGGGCGATCAGCTCAGCGAAGGTCTGGATGCAGGCTATTTTGAACTGGTCCAAAATGACAAAACAGAACAGATTATTGCATTGAACCATAACCATGCAGAATCCAGACTTCAGTATTACTCGCCAGATGAACTGCGTTCCATTTTTGCGGGGCAAAAAAATGTTGCTGTTTTTGACAAAATTGATGACGACGCTTTTTCCACGGCTTTTCAGCAGCAGAACATGGGCACCAATCTCTGGAAATATTTTCTGTACGGCGCCTTGTTCTTTCTGATGATCGAAGTGGCATTGATCCGCTGGATGAAATAAGCATTTCAGAAACTGCTGCGTCAATTTGTTAAAAGATGCCGGCAGGGTTTTATGTTAGCGGTTTTTACACCAATTTTGCAAGACATTACCGACTATTTTAAATGCTTTCATCCCGAATAGGAATACTTGGCGGCGGACAACTTGGATTGATGCTGCTGCAGGCAGCCATAGACTGGAATCTGGAAATACATGTTCTGGACCCGGATGCCGAAGCTCCCTGCAAAAAAATTGCACCTCATTTTCATCACGGATCATTACAGGATTACGATACGGTTTATAACTTCGGAAAACAGCTGGATGTGATCACCATTGAAATTGAAAAAGTCAATGTGGATGCGCTGGAAGCACTGGAAAAGGAAGGAAAAAAGATTTATCCGCAGCCTGCCGTCATCCGGAAAATACAGGACAAACGCATTCAAAAGCAGTTTTACATTGAAAACAATCTTCCTACCGCTGAATTCATACTGACCGAAAACCGGAACGATACGGCCCGCCATGCATCCTTTCTGCCTGCTTTTCACAAACTGGGAAAAGACGGTTACGACGGTCGCGGTGTTCAGCGCATTGCTTCAGAAAATGATTTTGACAAAGCATTTGATCAGCCCGGACTGCTCGAAAAGGCGGTTCCGTTTCAAAAAGAACTGGCTGTGATCGTTGCCAGAAATCCTTCCGGCGAAGTGGTTACTTTCCCGACTGTGGAAATGGTTTTTCACCCGGAACACAATCTGGTCGAATACCTTTTTGCCCCTGCTGAAATTGATCCTGAAATTGACCGGAAAGCACAGGAAACAGCCCGGCAAACGGCGGAAGCATTTCAGATCGTCGGGTTACTTGCGGTGGAGCTTTTCCTGACCGCCGAAGGTGAAATCCTGATTAATGAAGTAGCGCCGCGCCCGCATAACAGCGGTCATCATACGATCCGCGCCAATGCGACCTCGCAATATGAACAACACTGGCGCGCCATACTTGATTTGCCGCTTGGAAGCACGCATGCATACGGCCCGTCGGCAATGGTCAATTTGCTGGGCGAAGAAGGTTTTCAGGGACCGGCGGTTTACGAAGGCATAGAAACGCTGCTGGCAACCGAACAGGTATTTCCTTTTTTATACTGGAAATCCGTAACCAAGCCGTTCCGGAAAATGGGACATATTACCATTATGGATGCGGATATCAATGCTTTAAAAGAAAAAGTGGAATTTGTTAAAAGGAATATAAAAGTCATCAGTAAAGAATTGCATTAAAGAAACGAACATTTGAAATGGTTGGAATAATTATGGGAAGCCTTTCCGACAGGAAAGTAATGCAGGAAGCCGCTGACGCACTGAACGAACTGGGAATTGCCTACGAAATGGAAATCGTTTCTGCGCACCGCACACCCGAACGTATGCTGGAATATGCAGCTTCTGCCCGCAGCCGCGGATTAAAAGTTATTGTTGCCGGAGCCGGCGGCGCGGCGCATTTGCCCGGCATGGTTGCGTCACTTACATCACTTCCGGTGATCGGCGTTCCCGTTTTGTCCAGCAATTCCATTGACGGCTGGGATTCGGTACTTTCCATACTTCAGATGCCTTCCGGCGTTCCGGTTGCAACCGTTGCGCTCAACGGAGCAAGAAATGCGGGAATTCTGGCTGCCCAGATTATCGGTGCAGGCGATGCAGCCGTTGCAGAACGACTCGATATCTTTAAAAATAACCTGAAACAGAAAGTTGCCGACATGAACGAGCAATTGAAAATGAGCTTGTAAAACAACATGTCTTTACTAATTTCGTAGATATTAAATAACACCACATCAAAGAATCTAACTCAGCTATGGAAGATGAATTCCCCAAGAAAAGAAACATTCGCCCGACCGAGAAATCAAATCTGCCCGTTGTAACGCTGCTTGTATTAGTTCTTCTGGTATTGGCAATGCTTTACGTGGGTTATGAATACATTTCCGACAGTTCCACCAATTCGGAAGAACTGACTTCCATTGTTGTGGATTCCAGTGTGGATCAGAATGCCGAAGAGCCCATTCTGGACGAGCCTGCAGAAGAGGATGAAGCTGTTGCTGAAACCAGCAGGAATGCAGATGAAGACGAGCCTGAAAAACCGGAAGAGAAAAAAACTCCTGCTATTTCGGCATCCTCGCTGGGCGGAGAACAGATTACGCATACCGTAAAAAGTGGTGAAACCTATTCCAGCATTGCGGCGCGTTACAACCTGAAAACCGAAACGTTAAAAGGACTGAATTCTTCCGTTCCGGATATTAAAGCCGGCGTAACCAAACTGAAAGTTCAGGTAAAAGCAGTGCATACGGTTGGACCCGGTGATATATTAAGGGTTGTTGCCAATGAATACAATGTCAGCAAGGAAGCAATCATGAAAGCCAACGGCAAAACAAGGGACATTTCAGAACGCGGCGAAAAACTGATTATTCCGTTTCCTGAAAAAAAATAATAAATACTTTATAATAACAAAAAATCCCGGAGCATCGCGCTTCGGGATTTTTTGTTATTATAAAAACCTGAACTGATTCAAGTAATTGCTTGAAACTTGCTGAAACAATTCTTCTTTACAATTTACTTTTCTCTGGATAAAAAAGTTGCCAGTTGCATGAAAGTAAGGCATTGTAAAAGTTAAAGTTTTAAATTTTTACACAAAAACGACTCTTACAATGCACTTACTTTCTGCTTTACCGGCAATTTGTGCTATTTAGTAATCAACACTTTCCTGCTATTCTTTACACCGTCTTTGTGCGTAATAACAAGGATGTAACTTCCTGCTGCAAATTCACTCACATCCACCTGCTTTACAGATGCGGAGGACTGGTAAACGGATTTACCTTCCATTGACAGCAACTGTACACTTTCAATCTCGTGAGCACTGTCAGATTCAATATAGAGCCTGTCAGTTGCCGGATTGGGATAGATGCTCACAACCTTTGCAAATTCTTCTGATTCAGACTGTGCCTTTGTTTTAATCGTTTTTGACATATTGCTGACAGCATTTTCCCGTACAGGTGAAGAACTGTTTCCTGTTACGCATTCGGTGACATACCGCCATGGTCCGTACATCTGCCCTGTCAGTGCTAAGGATGGATCATATTTTACACGCGCCCGGATTCTGGTATAATTGCCTTCCTTGACAATTACATTTTTTAGCTCAGTTCCTTTAAGCCCCAGACTGGAATACGAGTTCTGCATGCCCGTGTATTTTGTGCAGGTTGTAATTACCATTTCAAAGTTGCTGTTAAACTGAGAACCTCTGAACGAAGTTTCCCAAACCAGTTTGCCTTTGCCACCACCCAGAAAAGATTTGGCATACAATCCAGCCCCAAAGTCGTTTTTAGCCTTTTGTGACTGGTTAATGATGGTTGTCAGATCAGAGTTGTACAGGCGCAAATTGTTTCGTAAATTCTTATTGGATTTATTTCCAAGATAAATCAGGCAGATGCTTTTTTCTGACTGATTATTGAAGTTAACATACTTTGAGTTAATGGCCAGATCGTTGTGCCCGTCTCCATTAATATCTCCAGCAAACGCTACAGATGTATTCATAGAAAGACTTCCGGCCACCGGTGCAGGATTGATGTTATTGATACTCTGTGACGGGCTATTGCTGTCTATGCCATTGCCAGTGATAGGAGAACCATAATATATAATCGATTTCCCCTCAGCATTCAAAGGTGCAACGGTATTTGGAAAGTTTACGATGACATCGCTGTATCCGTCTCCATTCATATCACCGGCACCAGAGACTGAAGTACCCATTTTTGCACCCGGCTGATTGCTTTCCAAAATGGATGGAACAGAAATTAAGTTGTGATTGAGCACATCTCCGTAGTAAATCATTGCTGCACCCTCTTGTGCCTGTCCATTACTATACAAATTTGCACCAACAATCACGTCACTCTTCCCATCGCCATTCACATCACCAGCGCCGGAAACACTGATACCCATGTTGGCAGCTGCGATATCTTTCTCCAATTTCTGAACTGAACTTTTTGAAACTCCTGACGCTGCACCATAATAGACATAGGCAGCACCTTCCTTGTTTTGTCCGTTCGAGTACTCAGGGGCTCCTGCAATAATATCAGCATAGCCGTCACCATTGATATCACCGGCGCAGGATACTGAATAACCAAATTGTGCAAAATCTTTGTCGCTTTCCAGCGTAACAGCAGCGATCGGGTTAATACCGGCTGCGGATCCATGATGAACAAAAACAGCACCTTCGTCAAATTGCCCGTTGGTAAAACTGATGTCTCCTATCAAAACATCACCATAGCCATCCCCGTTGACATCACCCGCACTGGACACAGACTTACCAAACATCAATGATCCGCTTTGTTTATTTTTGATAATGGTGCTTACATTTTTATTGATTCCCTGTCCTGAACCATAATATACCAGTGCTGCCCCTTGATTAATATCAGCGTAGGAAACATCTGCAACAATGATATCGCCGTATCCATCTCCGTTCACATCGCCAGCACGGGACACAGAAGACCCAAATGCAGCACTCATCGGTACATTTTCTATTGTTGTACTTGGATTCGTGCTTAGTCCCAGAGCCGATCCATGATAGATGAATACAGCTCCCTTGGCATTATACCCCGGAACTCCAACAATAAAATCGCTAAACCCGTCGCCGTTTACATCACCGGCGTTTGCCGTACTCATATTTGGGTAAGCAAACTCCAGTTTAGTCGCGTAATTGTTTTCACTGATGATGCTGTCTGGTTTTCCCAACCAAACGAATGCTGCACCCGAGTTAGATTCTGAATTGTCATACAAAGGTGCTCCGACGATTACATCGCTATACCCATCACCGTTGACATCCCCGGCACTGGCAACAAAGTTACCAAACTGGGCAGAGGCCTGATTGCTTTCCAGAGTAGAAACAGGGGTAGCTAACAGGCCTGCCGAAGAGCCATGGTAAACAAAAGCAGCTCCTTCATTGTTCTGGCCGTTGTCATATAAGAGTGCTCCTACAATCACATCACTGTAGCCGTCGTCATTGACATCACCGGCACTGTTTACCGAATTTCCAAACTGTGCTTCAGCCTGATTCTTTTCCAATATAAAAGCCGGTACAGCATCAATGCCCCGATCCGCACCGTAGTGTATGAAAACAGCACCTTCATTAGCTTGCCCCTTATCATACATATTGGCTCCGATGATAATGTCGCTATACCCGTCTCCGTTAATATCTCCGGCACTTGCAACACTGTGACCCATATATGCATAAGACTGGTTGCCTTCCAACACCTTAGCAGCTCCAGAAGCGATGCCTACTGCCGAGCCATGGTATACAAATACGGCACCTTCGTCAGTTTGGCCATTGTCATACTCGCGTGCGCTGACAAGGATATCACTATATCCGTCTCCGTTCACATCGCCTGCGCCATTAACGCGATAACCGTAAATGGCCCCTGCCTGATTTTCTTCAAGTAACTTGGGAGTAGGATTCAAGCCGGTAGCGGATCCATGGTATATAAAAACGGCGCCTTCGTTAGCCTGTCCTTTGTCAAACATAGGAATTCCAACAAGAATGTCACTGTACCCATCACCGTTTACATCGCCTGCCAACCCGACACTGCTGCCCATATTAGCATCGAACTGATTACATTCCAGAATATTTGCAGGCCAGCTCCAGGTATTAATGCCTTGTGCCGAACCCAGGTACACAAATACAGCTCCTTCATTGGTTTCTCCGTTATCATACATGCTTGCTCCGATAACAATGTCACTGTACCCGTCCTTATTAATGTCACCTGCGGATGAGGCATAAGATCCAAATCGGGCCTCTTTTTGATTCATTTCCAAATTATTTGGCCCTGTTATGAAACCCTGAGAACTTCCATAATAGATAAGGACAGTGCCTTCATCAACCTGACCACCATCATATTTGGAAGCGCAAGCCAGCACATCGCTGTATCCGTCCCCATTAATATCACCAGCACTGGTTACCACACTACCCAGCCACTCTTCTGCTTGAGAACCTTTTAAAAACATATTAGCATTAGCTGGATTGCCGTTGGCTATGATAGGGTCAATGGTAACGGGGTAGGCAGCATTTTTTACGTCCACACTCAACCGCACCAGTCCTTCTTCATAGGACAGGGTTGCAGGCAAGGTTTCTCCGTTTGCATCCCAGCATTTGATGTCTTTGTAAACCAGACTGGCAATACGTTCTCCTTTGCGGTTATCTTTATAGAAAAGCAGCTCATTGTTTTCAAGGTCATCAACTTTTAAGCCTTTTGCGGACAGCCTTACCTGCAGTTCACTGGTAGCTTTCGGGGCAGCATCAATAATAAAATTCTGGCGAACGCCGTCTGCGTTGTTAATAAATTCTTCGGTAAAGCCTGCATGTTTGATCGCGAGGGTAGTATCCTGATTTTTCAGGGTTGCATTGGATTGAGCCGACAGGATTTTTTTACCATCTGCATAAATGCCTTCATTTACCAGTTGCAGTGAAAAGTTATGCCCTGCCGAATCGATGCGGTTTTGTACAGTCAATTCGCCCGGCTTGTAGTAGGCGCGCAGTCCTTGCCTGCGGTTGGGGCTCTGCATCGCTGACTTTTGCTCATCAAAGGAAATGTTGTATTCCCGTTTGGCCAGTTGCTGCTGAATGTCGGGTAAGGCAGTCAAACCGGCAGGAGCATTTTCCGATTTTTTTGCGGCAATGACCGTGGTAATACTTTTGCTCTGGGGAACTTCCTGATTACAGAGTAAATAGCCTACCCCTACCAGCAAAGGCGAAAAGACAGCATAGATGCCTGTCCTGTAATGTTTTTTCATGTGCTTGTTTTTTTATGATTGTTCAGCAGAAAATTCTGCCATGACAAATATGTAAAAACAGCTACTTTGCAAGCCTCAAGAATGACCAACAGGAAGATTCCAATGAGCAATGGGTAAACCCGGTGTACAGCAGTATCAGTAAATAAGAATAGCAGATGTAATTACTGGAGTTTAAATACTCCGGAATAACACCTGCTATTAAGAAATGATAAGAAGAATAACTTTTACACTGCTCACATTTTATCGCACAACCAGCAGCCTGTATTGATTATGGATCTTTCTAAAATCCAAAATTTATAAGCCAATAACTAAAAACCACCCACTCCCCTTCCCTCACCGCTTGGGAAATTTCCGCGTGAGCCGTTAAAATCACGGCGGCGGTTTTCATTTTCATTGCGGACCGGCATTTTGCCAAAATTGCGGAGCGTGTAAGTGAAAGTCAGCATGGCGTATTGCGTCAGAACGCGGTTTGTAACATCCTGAACGTACGTTTCAGTTACCGTGCGGTTTATGCTGTTGTTCTGTTTCAGAATATCAAAAACAGTCAGTTTCAGTTCGCCGGCATTATTTTTCAGGAATTTCTTTCCGATGCTCGCATTCCATAATGTAAAATTCCGATTGTATCCTTCGCCTAAGCCGCGGTACGACTGATTATTAACATCACTCTGGAACACAAAACCTTTCCCGAAAATCCAGTTTACCCTTCCGGTTATGCCTTGTGTATAGTAATTATTATTTAGATTTGGCTGAATGCTGTTTCTGACGATGTTGTAATTCCCCGAATATGAAACGGTAAAATCAAGCTTTTCACTGATGTTGCTGCTGACGACAAGTCCTTGCGAAACAGCATACGTATTAGAATAATTGGCTATATCATTGATTCGTCCCGGCGATCTTACATAATTAAAGCCCGACGTTACATTGATGTTCAGTTTCAGCGGTGCAACCGGCTTGCCGTATGTCAGGAAAGTTCTTGCATTCCAGCTTCCGTCCACATTGACCGGAGCAGTCAGCTTGGCTCCTTGTTCCAGAACGATCCCGTTTGGCAGCGTTGTCGGCTCCTGCGCAATATAGGTGGAATTGACAATGGCATTGTTGGTCTGTGTTACAAAAACCATCGCGTTAAAATTGTACGGGCGATCCGCTCCCGCCAGTGAATACCGCACATTAAACATGTTCCGGTATTCCTGCTTCAGATCGGGGTTTCCCGTCGTAAGCGAAAGCGGATTGCTGTTGTCAATCACGTTCTGAAGCTGTGAAATCGAAGGCTGATTGGTAGAACTCCGGAAAGAAGTACGGAACTGCGTACCCGATTTGGAACGGTAACTCAGCATAAAACTGGGTAAAAAATTTGTAAAAGACTGATCAACTTCCGAGTTCCGCGGAGCCGTTTGCTGACTGTACAATCCTGTATTCTGAAAATCGATTCCGACATTGGCCGTCCAGCTGTTTTTGCGGTAACGGTAACCCAGTCCGGCGCGATTGGTCACATATCGGTTATCAAACGTATTGGATAAAAGTGAATCCAGATCAGAATATACGTTATCGTCGAAACTCATATTGAATGTTTCTTTCTTTGAATTGCTGTTGCTGACGGTAAGGCCGTAATTGAACTGCAATTGTCCGGTTGTGCTGACCGGTTCGGTGTAAATGAAGTTGCCGCCGAGCGTTATCCCGTCCGATGACGTAAAGCTTCGTTGATCAATGGTATCGCCGCGCATGGCTGTGTCCGGAAATGACAGATTGCTGTAATATAAATTTCTGGAATAAAGGTCACGTGTTCCGTTCCGGTCATTCAGCTGCGTGTTCAGGTTAACAGAAACGGTACGGCCCTTTTTGTCAAAAGCATGACGGAACAGAATGTCATTGGCAAAATTGTAAGCGCTGTTTTTGTTTGTCTGTGTGTTATCGGAACTGTTCAGTCTGTTTCCGTCGGACAAAGTTGTAAGTCCGGCTTTTGCACTTGCAGCACTGTTTTCCTGAAAACTCAGCCTTGGCGTAATGATCAGGGAATTTTTGGGATCCATGTTGTATTCAATTCTGAAATTAAGCCGGTGATTGGAGTTGACGCTGGAAGTGCGGCTGTCTTCATTGTAAAACTGGTTTGCCGTATTTCCTGAAAGAAAATATTCCTGTTCCGTACGCTGCAGATTGGTATTTCCTGTTCTGTTAAAAAAGTAGCTTCCTGAAACATCCACTTTCTTGCCGAACTTGTTGGCGTAATTAAGCCCGAAAGAATTTGTTCCCGTAATTCCGCTTTGGTTTCCGACCAGAAAGTTGCCGGAGGCTCCTCCGGAGCCGCCTCTTCCGCCTCCGCTGCTGCCCGTAAGGCCAAGCAAATCCTGACTGGAAAAATTCTGCATATTGATGTTATTGCTGAGCCCGATCACGGAAATACGCTGATTTCCTTTGAAAAAGCTCACATTGCCGCCGGCCTGATAACGGTCATCCAATCCGTATCCTGCAAATACTTTACCGAACTGGCCCATTTTCCTGTCGGCTTTGGTAACGATATTGATCGTTTTCTGACCGCTGCCGTCGTCGAAGCCTGTAAACTGCGCCTGATCGCTCAGCTTGTCAAATACTTCGATTTTATCTACAATTTCTGCCGGCAACGATTTCAGCGTTAGTGAAGCGTCGTCGCCGAAAAATGGTTTCCCGTCTACCAAAACCCTGTTCACCGTTTCGCCGTGCGCTGTCACTGTTCCGTTTGCAACGGTAATGCCGGGCATTTTCTGGATCAGATCTTCGGAAGTTGCGTCAGGATTTGTTTTAAAGGCAGCAGCATTGAACTGCGTTGTATCGCCTTTTTGCTGCACAGCAGTCACTTGCCCTGTCACCTTGACTTCTTTCAGGTTTGCAACTGCTTCCGCCAACGGGATTGTTCCCAAGTCCTGCACATCTTCTTTGATGGTTACAATTCTTGTAACGTCTTTGTAACTGAGGTAAGTAATTTTAACAAGATAAGAAACCGACTTGCTCAGACCGTTGAATGAAAATTTGCCGTTTACGTCGGTCGTTACGTATTCCGGGCGTGCATCCGGCGTGTTGCGGCTCACGGCTACATACGCACCGACAACCGGCGAGCGGTTTACGCTGTCAACGATGATACCGGTTAACTGTGCATTCTGGTCCTGCGCAAAAGCCGTCAGCGAAAAGCAAGTCAGAAACAGGAGGAAGTATGGAATTCTGGTCATGATTTCTACATGGTTTATTGCAGTTTAGAGCAGGCTTCCGTGACAAAGTTTAATCCCGTAATCCGGATCTGCCTTGCAATAGACAGAAGCAGCCTCTTTATAGACCAAAGCCCGCAATGAACCGATGAATTATTTTAACCCGAATTCCATCAAACCAGAAAATCAGCCCAGCCATTCTTTCAGCAGTCCGCCGTAATTTCCCAGAAACTTTTCATACGCATTCTGCAACTGCGGAAGTGCTTCCGATAAGGTACTGGTATCATTGGATTTCAGGCGCCATTCTGCATCTCTGGCAATTTCTGCAACCTGGGAAACGCCGACGGTTCCGGCACTTCCTTTGAGCGTATGCAAATTGCTTTTAACCGTAGCTATATCTCCTTTTTCATAAGCCTCAACCGCTTCTTCCACAAGCTGATTGGATTCTGTAACAAAGTCTTCAAAAACCGACCAGACCAGATCAGCCCCGCCGATTCCGTTCAGCTGATCAATGATTTCACGGTCCAGAACCGGCAGAATTTTTTCATCCGCAGTTTCTTTCTGTTTCAGTTCAAGTTTTTTGTTTTCCACATTGCTCATCAGGTCTTTTACTTTCCGGATGAGCGTCTGGGCGCGGATCGGTTTGGCAATGTAATCGTCCATTCCCTGGCTTATAAACCGGTCACGGTCTTCTTTCATGGAATAGGCGGTCATGGCAACAATGGGCGGCAATCCGGCGGGATAAAGCTTTTTCAGTTCCTGTGAAGTCTGCACGCCGTCCATATCCGGCATCTGGATATCCATAAAAATAATATCGTAACCCGTTTCAATACCGCTGGCTTTGACCATTTCAATGGCTTTAAACCCGCTTTCGGCCAGATCCACCTGACAGCCGGATTTTTTCAGGATCTCGTTTGCCACTTTTCGGTTCACAGCATTGTCATCCACAAGCAGGATTTTCGGGTGATAATCGGTAAATACATTTTCTATCGGCAAATCGTCGTTCGTCTGACCAATCGTACCGACTTGCGCGATGGATGTTTCCTGTGTTTCGAAGGTAAACCAGAACGTACTTCCTTTTCCAAGCTCGGATTCCACGCCGATATCGCCGTGCATGAGCTCGCATAACTGTTTGGAAATCACCAGCCCGAGGCCGGTTCCGCCAAATGATTTGCGCGAAGAATTGTCAAGCTGCGTAAATGAAGTAAACAGAATCTGCTTGTCCATGGCGCTGATGCCTATCCCCGAATCCTGAACTTCCACTTTGATCTTGTGAAAGAGCCCGTCCTTTTTCTCAAGGGTCAGGAAAACTTTAACGGCGCCGTTTTCGGTAAATTTCAGCGCATTGGAAGTGAGGTTGGAAAGGATCTGAAGCAGCCTTGTCTGATCCGCAATAATGTATTTCGGAATTTCCGGCGCAATGTGGTACGTAAGCGTATTTCCTTTGCTCTTGGCTGTTTGCCCAAATAATGAAACCAGTTTCAAAAGCAGTTCTTCCACGGCAATTGGCGCTTCGTGGAGCTCCATTTTTCCCGCTTCTATTTTTGATAAATCCAGAATATCGTTGAGAATGTTCAGCAGCGTTTCCGAAGAACGTTTGATTGTCAGCACGTAATCCTTCTGCTCTGTGTTCAGCGGCGTTTCACCCAGCAGATCGATCATCCCGATCACACCGTTCATTGGCGTGCGGATTTCATGGCTCATATTGGCCAGAAAACCTTCTTTTACTTTAAGTGAACGTTCGGCATGTTCTTTGGCTTTCAGCAGTTCCTGTTCATTGCGTTTCAGTTCGGTAATATCTCTTGCGAGCACGGCAACTTCGGTCGGCTTGCCCTTGTCGTTCGTAAACATCAGCATATTGATCATAAACTGACGTTCCGTTCCGTCTTTCCGGAACAGCGTAATTTCAAAATTACGAAGGCTTCTTGTGCGCCGCAGGCGGATCAGCGCGGAATGAATGCGTTTTTTATCAGAGAAAAATTCCGTAATCCTGTGACCGATGACTTCATCCGGCAAATAGCCAAGCCTTTTCAGTACCGACTGACTGATCATGGTGATTTCACCTTTGCGGTTAATCCGGCAGTATATATCCTGAAGGTTTTCAAAAATGCCCCGGAAAAGTTCTTCACTGTGCCTTAACGACAGTTCAGCTTCTTTCCGGCGGGTGATGTCGCGTGCAATCCCGGAAACCTCTTCAATCAGTCCGTCGGCATAATGAATCGGGTTCAGGTAAAATTCCAGCCACATTTCGCCGCTGTCCTTGCGGTCAATCTTGAACTCAAAATACTGCGGTTCTCCTTTCAGTGCCTGGCGGTACTTGGTCTCCAGCGTTCTCCGGTTGCTGTTGCCGACCATACGCCAGCCAAATTTCTCCGCGCTGGCCTGCAAGGAAGGTTTTACGCCCAGCTGATTCTGGATCAGATCAGCATAATTCCGGTTGAATGAAGTCAGCTGCAAAGATTTGTTGACAGACCATATCAAGTGCGAACTGCTGTCGAATATGGCATTCAGACGGGCTACATACTTGCTGAGTTCTTCTTCGCTCTGTTTTCTGGCAATGGCCATGGCAACTTGCCCGGAAATAAATTCCAGCAGTTCCAGATCGCGCGTATCGAACATATTCGGATCGTCGTACGATTTCACGCCGATGATTCCCGTTACGCGGTCACCGATCCGGAGCGGAACGCAAAGAAGCAGCTTCGGCGTAGCGCCGTACAGGTAAAGACTGTTTGTTCTGGCCAGGTTTTCGATGTCTTCTTCATACAGAAAAAGCGGTTTGTTGGAAGCAATGGCGTATTCCGTAAGTCCGTTTCCAAGCCGGCGTTTCCGGAACCGTACGTGCCCGGTAAAATACTCGTCAACGTAATAAGGAAAGTAAATAAAGCTTTTGGTCGAGTCGTAAAGGGCAATAAAGAAGTTTTTTACATCAATGATCTTGCCGAGTTCTTCATGAATGCTCTGATAAAAATCATCCAGATTCTGCGTGTTTACGGTCCAGTTGGCAATGCTGTAATAAAGGCTCTGCGCTTTTTCCGCCCTGATTTTTTCTGTAAAATCATTCAGTATGCATCGGAACGCCGTTGCTTTTCCGTTGTCAAAACGACAGTTCACGCTTCCTGAAACAAATACTTTTTTACCTTCCTTGCTTAGAAATACGGTTTCAAAATTCGGGTTTGCTTTTCCCTGTTCTATCAGTTTCAGTTGCGCAAGCGCCTGTTCCTTGTGCTGCGGGTTGATGATATCTTCCATGCGCATGGAAGCAATTTCGTCCAGCCCGTACCCCAGCACTTCACGCCATGCTTTGTTTACAAAAATAAATTTTCCGTCAATAGCGACAAGCTGAATGAGGTCACTCGTATTATCGACAAGGTCCTGAAGCTGGGAATTGGATTTGGCAATGGACGATTCCATGCGCCTGCGGCGCGTAATATCATCGCCCACAAGTGTAATGCACTGCACTTCGTCATCTTCGCGGTGAATCAGAACAGAGTTTATTGAAAATGTGCGCAATGTTCCGCTTTGTGCCAGAAATGGAATTTCCCGCTGTTCCAGCTTTCTGATTCCCTGGATGCCTTCTTCCAGCATTTGCCTGATTTCATATTCGTCGTCTTTCGGTATCAGCTTGTCAAATATACTTTGCCCGACCAGATCAGATTCGAGCCAGCCGGTTTTCCTCAGCGCATGCGCACTGATATTCTGAATGACAAAATCCGGCGAAAATGTTACTCCGATCAGATTCAGGTGCTGCAATGTGGCATGTATGGCCTTCCAGTCGGTATGGGACGCGATCATTTCCATGGTATCGGGGTATTCGTATTTTTAAAATTCCTTCCTATTCTTTATTCGATAAATCTACGAATTAAGCCGTAATTTTGACTTGTGAAAACAAATTATAAAAATCGGAATGATTCGAAAGTCAGAGCCAAAAAGCATCTTGGCCAGCACTTTTTAAAAGATCTTGCTATTGCCCGGAAAATTGTTGACGGGCTTTCAGGACACGGCCGTTACGACAAGGTTCTGGAAATCGGGCCGGGTATGGGTGTGCTTACGCAGTTTTTACTGGAAGAGAACAGTTTCAGTACTTTCGTGATTGAGATAGATACGGAATCTGTCGATTATCTCAATCAGCATTTTGCCGAACTTTCTCCGCGGATTATTTCCGGCGATTTCCTGAAATTCAATCCGGACGATTTTTTTCCCGAACCGTTTGCCATTATCGGGAATTTCCCGTACAACATTTCTTCCCAGATTTTTTTCCGGGCACTGCAGATCCGCGACCGGATTCCCGAAATTGTCTGCATGCTGCAGAAGGAAGTGGCGCAACGGATTGCTTCGCCGCCGGGTAATAAGGATTACGGCATTTTAAGCGTTCTTTTACAGGCATTTTACGATATAGATTATCTTGTCTCGGTTCCGCCGGGCGCTTTCGACCCGCCGCCCAAAGTACAGTCCGGCGTGATCCGGTTACGAAGGAACGCCACGGTTTCGCTGGACTGTGATGAAAAGCTGTTTTTCCGGGTTGTAAAAACGGCTTTCAACCAGCGGAGGAAAACGTTGAGGAACGCGTTAAAACCAGTCGGTGAATTTCCGGAACATCCGCTGCTGACCCAACGGGCCGAACAATTAAGTGTCAACGACTTTGTAGAACTGACCAGACTCGCGGAAAGCCTAAATAAATAGATGCTTCATCAAGCAAAAGCCGTTTTGAAAAATGCCAAAAGCCAGTAATAATGACGTTTGAATTAACCAAAGAATACGTAGGCCATGTCGAGGAACTGATTGCCAAAAAAGATGCTGTTTCCATCCGTTCCGAAATAGAAAGTCTTTTTACAGCGGATATTACAGGTCTTTTGTACGAGCTTGAAACCGAAGATGCCAAATACCTCATCAGTCAGCTGGACATTGAAACAGGAGCTGAAATCCTGGCGGATATGGACCCGCACCGGCGGAAGGAGTTCCTGAAGGCTTTTTCATCCGAGGAAATATCCCGTTTTGTCAATCTGTTTGATTCCGATGATGCCGTGGATTTGCTGAACGAGCAGCCAATCCGCGTAAGAGAAGAAGTGATTGCCTTGCTGGAAGACCGCGAACAGGCGCGTTTCATTCTGGATCTTCTGCATTATGACGAAGACGTTGCAGGCGGTCTGATGCAGAAGGAACTTGTAAAGGCAAATGTCAACTGGACTGTAAATGAATGCATTGAGGAACTGAGAAAGCAGGCCGAAGATGTCGGGAAAGTTTATGCCGTGTATGTCATTGACGATGCCGGCAAACTGCTCGGTTTGCTGTCTCTGAAAAAGATCGTGCTGGCGCATAAAAATACACTGATCGAAAGTTTGTACGATAAGGATGTGATTTTTGTCGAGACTTACAGACCGGCCGAAGAAGTTGCAGAGCTTATGCAGCGTTATGACCTGGATGCATTGCCGGTTGTGAACGTTCAGGGAAAGCTGCTCGGACGCATTACCATTGACGACGTGATCGACGTCATTACCGATCAGGCGAGTTCCGATACGCTGGCCATGGCGGGTATAACGGGCGATGTGGAAGAAGACGATACCATCTGGCAGCAAACCAAAGCCCGGCTTCCGTGGCTGCTCGTCGGCATGACGGGCGGTATTTTGGCAGCGAAATTCATCAGCTTTTTTGAAGGCGATCTTAAAATCATTCCCGCAATGGCTGCCTTTATTCCGATTATCGGCTCCACGGGCGGCAATGTAGGAATCCAGACTTCATCGATAATCCTGCAAAGTCTGGCGGATAAAACCGGTCTGGACACGACGGTTGGTCAGCGGCTGATCCGAATGCTTGCCGTAGCATTTATTAATGGGCTGATTATAAGCTGCATCGTATTTGGATTCAATCTTCTGATCGGAAATGAAATGCAGCTTGCGCTGGTTGTTTCCACAGCTCTGATGTCCGTTGTTTTTCTGGCTTCCTTTATGGGCACGATTACGCCTATTCTGCTGGAAAAAATCGGGATCAATCCGGCGGTTGCTTCCGGGCCGTTCATCACAACTGCCAACGATCTGATCGGTTACGGCGTTTACTTCGGGCTTGCGCATTTACTTTTAAATTTATAAATCAAGCGGATCAGCATTCGCTCAGGCTGATCGGAATATTTACGGCCAGTCCGGCCTCGGAGGTTTCCTTGTAGCGGTTGTTCATGTCCAGTGCCGTTTGCCACATGGTTTTAACTACATTGTCAAGGGAAACCTTCGCATGTTCAGGATTGCTCTGCATGGCCAGCTGGGACGCGGTTATGGCCTTGATTGCTCCCATCGTATTTCGTTCTATGCATGGAATCTGGACTAGGCCGCCGACGGGATCGCACGTCATACCCAGATGATGTTCCATGGCAATTTCCGCTGCCATCAGACATTGTTCCGCTGTTCCGCCTGAAACCTGTGTCAGACCGGCTGCGGCCATGGCAGAAGAAACACCAATTTCTGCCTGACAGCCGCCCATAGCAGCCGAAATCGTCGCTCCTTTCTTGAATATACTTCCTATTTCTCCGGCTGTCAGTAAAAACCGGAACACATCTTCTTCCGTACCGCCGCAAAAAGTATTGTGAAACTGAAGAACGGCCGGAATAACGCCTGCGGCGCCATTCGTAGGCGCGGTAACAACCCGGCTGAACGACGCATTTTCTTCATTAACCGCCAGTGCAAAACAGCTTACCCAATCCAGTGTGTAGTTAAAACCTTGGCCGCCTGCACGGATCAGATCAATCCATTCGTCACAGCCTGCACATGGTTTTCCATTCAGAAGTTTCTGGTTTAACTCGGCCGCACGTCGCTGCACATGAAGCCCGCCCGGCAAAACGCCTTTGGTCTGGCAGCCGTGAAAAATACTTTCCTGCATGACATGCCAGATATTCAGCAGATCTTTTCGTACCCGTTCTTCGTCTTTCCAGACTTTTTCATTTTCCAGAACAATTTCCCAGATCGGTTTTCCGGTTAATTGATGCCAGTTCAGCAGATCAGCCGCATTATCAATCGGAAAAGGAAGTTTTACATTTAGCAATAAAGCATCATCGCCACTTTCTCCGGAGACGACAAAACCTCCGCCTGTTGAATAGTACGTTTCTTCTAGGCTGGTTTGAGACTTGTTGCTTACCTTGAAAATCAGGCCATTCGGATGAAACGGCAACGATTCTGAATGGTGAAAGACAATATCGGTTTTTGGTAAAAAGGGAATTTTCAAATCGCCGTGAAGCTGAATGCATTCCGATGCAGCAATTTCGTCCAGAATCCGGTCGATGGATGCGGTTTCTATTGTTACCGGATCGTACCCGCTCAAACCCAGCATTACGGCAATGTCCGTTCCATGCCCCTTTCCGGTTTTTGCCAGCGAGCCATAAAGGTGTACTTGCACGGACTGGATTTCATCCGTTTTATTTTTCAGTGATTTCAGAAAAAGCTGCGCTGCACGCCAGGGCCCAAGCGTATGTGAGCTGGAAGGACCAATTCCTATTTTAAAAATGTCAAAAACCGATATGCGCTCTTCTTTCATGGCAAGTTTCCGGACCGGATTAATTGTTTCCCTAAATTGTAACTTTTCCCGCATCTTTAATATTGTTCCGCATATTACCTTCTGATAAATGAACCGGCTGATCTTTCCGGTGTAAAGAGGTCAAGATTAAATTTCACGACAGAAACGCAACTTCCTGCCTTAAAAACTTTTCTAACGCTTACTTTTGGCATCATACTAAATTCATAACCTGACTTAAATTACGTTTCTTTTACATGATTGCAGTTATTCAGCGCGTCAGCAATGCATCGGTAACAATTGAGGGAAAAATCCATGGCGAGATCGGGACCGGTTTTCTGGTGCTGCTCGGCATCACGCATCTGGATAACCAGGAAGACATGGAATGGCTTGGAAAAAAAATTGTCGGTTTGCGCGTTTTCAGCGATGAAGAAGGCAAAATGAACCTTGACCTTAAATCGGTTGACGGCGATATTTTACTGATCAGTCAGTTTACTTTACATGCAAGTACCAAAAAGGGCAACCGTCCGTCGTTCATCGAAGCAGCCCGGCATGACGTAGCCATTCCGCTTTATGAAAATATGATTACGTTTCTGGGAAATGAACTCGGAAAACCGATCCAGTGCGGAAAATTCGGTGCTGATATGAAAGTAGCACTGCTAAACGACGGCCCTGTAACCATTGTAATTGATTCCAAAAACCGCATCTGATTCTTAATTTTCATTTTTTTTATCAAAAAAAAAAAAAATTTATGACGCTCGAAGACGCTCAGTTACAAGTGGATAGCTGGATAAAAACATACGGTGTCCGTTATTTCTCTGAACTTACGAATATGGCGATCCTGACGGAGGAAGTTGGTGAACTGGCGCGCATTATGGCCCGTACTTACGGCGATCAGTCTTTCAAGAAATCGGATCTCGGAAAGGATCTCGGCGACGAAATGGCGGATGTTCTCTGGGTTTTGATTTGTCTCGCCAACCAGACCGGGATTAATCTGACGGAAGCTTTTGAAAAGAATATGGCCAAAAAAACACAACGCGACAGTACAAGGCACAAGGAAAACGATAAACTGAGTTGACGCCAACTGCAAACAAAAAAAGGGAGAATCAGACAAGCCAATTCTCCCTTTTCTATCTCTCGATATGCTTTTACATATCCAGCAACAATCTCATCGGATCTTCCAGAAGCTGTTTTACTCTTACCAGAAAGCTTACGGAATCTTTACCGTCAATCGTGCGGTGATCGTAAGATAACGCCACGTACATAATCGGACGTATCACAATTTGTCCGTCTACAACTACGGCGCGCTCCACAATGTTATGCATGCCGAGAATGGCCGACTGCGGTGCATTGATGATCGGCGTCGAAAGCATGGAACCGAATGTTCCGCCATTGGTAATGGTGAACGTTCCGCCAGACATTTCGTCAATTCCAAGTTTTCCGTCACGTGCACGAACTGCCAGCCTAACAATTTCCTTTTCAATGGCTGCAAAAGAAAGCGTTTCAGCATTGCGGATCACCGGTACAACCAGTCCGCGCGGCGTTGAAACGGCTACGGAAATATCGCTGTAATCATTATATACCAGCTCTTCGCCATCAATATAGGCATTGATAACCGGGAAGTCCTTCAACGCGATGGTTACTGCTTTGACAAAGAATGACATAAAGCCCAAACCGACTTCATGCTTTTCCTTGAACTTATCTTTAAACTTCGCTCTTACGTCCATAACCGGCTTCATATCCACTTCGTTAAAAGTAGTCAGCATGGCCGTTTCATTTTTAACGGCAACGAGCCTGCGTGCAATGGTTTTGCGCAGTGACGACATTTTTTCTCTGCGCTGTCCGCGGGCACCCGCCTGTGTCTGCACAGGAGCAGCAGGAGCAGGTTTGGACGGAGCGGATGCAGGCTGTGCGGCTGGTGCCTGTTCAGCAGGTTTGCTGCCTGCTTTCAAAGCATCGTCTTTCATAATTCTTCCGCCTGAACCCGAACCATTTACATCTTTCGGATCAATTCCTTTTTCAGCAAGGATTTTTGCAGCAACCGGAGATGCATGTTTGTCACTGGAATTCTTGTCAGCAGCGGCCGGCGCAGAAGCAGGAGCCGCTGTTTGCGGAGCAGGAGCTGCCGCCGGTGCTCCGGCACCTTGCTGGATCGTGCAGATAACCGCCCCGATCGGAAGCGTATCGCCTTCTTTGCCGACAATTCTTAAAGTTCCCGCAGCTTCTGCCGGAAGTTCAAATGTTGCCTTGTCAGATTCCAGCTCACAGATTATTTCGTCCACTTCCACGTGATCACCGTCTTTTTTACTCCATGAAGCAATAGTGACTTCCGTAATGGATTCTCCTACCGTAGGAACTTTCATTTCATAAGCTTTTCCTGAACCTGCAGGCGCTGCTGCAACGGGTGCAGGTGCTTGTTGCTGTTCTGCTGCAACTGAAGCAGGCTCACCGGCTTTGTCTGCTATATTCTCAGCGCCCGCTTCACTTGGAGTGGAAGCTTCCTGCTGTGGAGCCTGCGTTTTGGTCTCACCGTTGGACGATGAATTTATGGTTGCAATCAGGTCTCCGATATTCAATGTATCGCCTTCCTGTGCTTTGATACTCAAAACACCTTCGGCTTCTGCTGTAAGTTCAAACGTCGCCTTATCCGAATCAAGTCCGCAAATGACCTCATCCATTTTCACAAAATCGCCATCATTTTTGAACCAGTTTCCTATTGTAACCTCAGTAATCGACTCGCCAACGGGCGGTACTTTTATTTCAATTTCAGCCATTTTATGTGCAATCTTGTTATCGAATTAAGTGTCTAAACATTATAGGAATAATCATTCAAAAGCTCTGTTGATGATCTCGGCCTGCTCTTTCGCATGGATTTTTGAAAACCCGGTGGAAGGCGAAGCACTGGACTGACGGGCAATCACTTCCAGAGGTTTGGAACCTTTATACATTCTCAGCATAAATGTCCAGCCGCCCATATTGAAAGGTTCTTCCTGTACCCAATATACTTTTGCATTTTCATATTGTCCCAAAAGTGCATCGATCTGGTTCTGCGGGAAAGGATGCATTTGTTCCAGACGGATAATTGCAATATCATCACGTTTGTCAGTCTGCTGTTTTTCAAACAGTTCATAATAAAGCTTTCCGGTGCAAAGAAGCACTTTTGTAACTTTCGCAGGATCAGCGTAAGTATCGCCGATTGTTTCCTGAAAAGATCCGTTCACCAGATTTTCTACCGGAGAAACACAAAGCGGGTGTCTCAGCATGGATTTCGGCGACATTACAATCAGCGGCTTGCGGAATGGGAATTTCAACTGCCTGCGGAGCAAATGGAAAAAGTTAGCCGGCGTTGTAACGTTGGCAACAATGATGTTGTAATTGGCTGAAAGCTGCAGGTAACGTTCCGGGCGTGCATTCGAGTGCTCCGGTCCCTGACCTTCGTATCCGTGCGGAAGCAGCATAACCAGACCCGTCCAACGATCCCATTTGGTTTCGCTTGAAGTTACAAACTGATCAATGATAACCTGTGCGCCATTTGCAAAATCACCGAACTGTGCTTCCCAGATAACAAGTGCATTCGGGTTGGCCATGGAGTAGCCGAATTCAAAACCCAGCACGCCATATTCAGAAAGCAGCGAGTTATAAATCATGAACTGCCCCTGATTTTCCTGAATATGATCCAGATTGCTGTATGCAGCGTTGGTTTCTACATCTCTCAGTACGGCATGACGGTGCGAAAACGTTCCGCGCTGCACATCCTGGCCGCTCAGCCTTACAATATTCCCTTCTGCCAGAATAGAACCATAAGCAAGCAACTCGGCAGTTGCCCAGTTTACTTCTTTCTTGTCAAAAATCATCTGCTCACGGTCTTTGAGCAGTTTGTCTATTTGTTTCAGCCTGTTGAAATTCTCAGGCGTTGAGATCAATGCTTTACCGACTTTTTCAAGGACTTCCAGCGGAACACCCGTTTCAGGAGATTTTTCAAAATCTTCCGGTCTGGATTTACGGAGTGTATGCCATTCCTGTTCCAGTTTCGGCATGGTATAAGGCAATGCTTTTTGCTTTACCATATCCAGTCTTTCCTGAAGCAGCTGCTTGAATTCCTTATCCATATTGGCAGCAAGCTGCGCATCTACGTCCCCGCGGTCTGCCAGTGTTTTCTGGTAAATTTCTCTCGGGTTCTGATGATTTTCAATGGATTTATATAAAACCGGCTGTGTAAACTTCGGTTCGTCTGCTTCGTTGTGCCCGTGACGACGATAGCAGACCATATCGATGAAAATGTCTTTGTTAAACGTCTGGCGGTATTCTACGGCAAGGCGCATACAGAAAACGACCGCTTCAGGATCGTCTCCGTTGACATGCAGAACCGGTGCGTCCACGATTTTGGCAATATCCGTACAGTAAATACTTGATCTTGCATCAATGAAATCAGTAGTAAAACCAACCTGGTTATTAATCACAAAATGGATCGTTCCGCCGGTATAATAACCGTTCAGTGCCGACATCTGCGTTACTTCATAAACAATTCCCTGCCCTGCAACGGCTGCATCGCCATGAATCAGAATAGGTAATACACGGTCATAATCGCTGTCGTACATGCCGTCTGCACGTGCACGTATGTAACCTTCCACGACCGGATTTACGGCTTCAAGGTGCGACGGGTTTGGTGCCAGTTTCAGATGTACCTTTTCACCATTCTTGGTTGTAATCTGACTTGCAAAACCCATGTGGTATTTTACATCGCCATCGCCCCAGACCTGATCCGGCAAATTGCCCTCGAACTCGTTAAAAATCTGTCCGTAGGTCTTCTGCATGATATTGGCAAGCACATTCAGACGTCCGCGGTGCGCCATACCGATCATCACTTCCACAACGCCCATTTCTGCTGCCTTGTTGATCATGGCATCCAGTGCAGGAATTGTGGTTTCTCCGCCTTCAAGCGAAAAGCGTTTCTGGCCCAGATATTTTGTATGAAGAAAGTTTTCAAAAACGACGGCCTCGTTCAGCTTGGAAAGAATATGTTTTTTCTCATCAATCGAGAATGTCATATTCAGTGCTTCTTTCTCTATTTTTTTACGCAGCCAGCTTTTTTGTTCCCGGTCGCGGATATACAGATATTCAAAGCCTATATTTCTTGTATAAATCGTTTTCAGCGAATCTACAATCTCGCGCAGGGTTGCAGGTCGGCCAAAGACTTCAACGCCGGCTTCAAAAACAGAATCAAGATCCTCGTTTCCAAGGTTAAAATCGGCAATGTCCAGCTGTGGCTGGCGATCTTTGCGTTTCTGGATCGGGTTGGTTGTTGCAAGCAGATGGCCTCTTGAGCGGTAACCCCGGATGAGGTGCACCACTTCCATTTCCTTGCGGATGCGAGATGGGTCTGCTTTGCTTGCAGGAGCGGCTGTTTCCTTGCCGTTTGCAGCACCATTTGCATGACCATTACCGTTAACGGGATATTTTTGTGAAAAGTCGAAACCTTCAAAAAACTTTTGCCAGCCTTCATCTACTGAAGCGGCATCATGCTTATAGGAATTGTACAATTCCTCTATATAAGCGGCGTCGGAATTTGCTATATATGTGTATTTATCCATCACAAAAGTGAGTATTTCATTTACCGGACAAAGGTACGAGAGTTATGTAAACATTACGAATAAATTATCCTTTTAACTTGTACGCTGTAATCATTATAACGCACGCATTTAGATCAGTATTTCTGGAATCCGCTGGGATTTGGCACAAACTTCAGCATCAGCTCGTGAATACCCTTCGGGCCGGAATAAGTAGCATAGATCTGCTCCACCTGGCGGGTGCTGTAAAAGTATCCGAGCCTGACATTTTTTCCCGCCTGAACTTCCGCAGACACCTGCAGATAACTTACTTTAGCCGAAAAAGAATTGTACCCGCCGCCTGCCCGGTAAGATGCCCCGAGCCCTACTTTTTCATTAAACCAGAAACGGGAACCGATGTCAAATCGTAACTTATGGTCTTTTTCCTGTACAACCAGCGCATATGGAAGCATCAGCACATCATCGCTGAGCTCGTGACTTCCGCCGGCCATGATGTACAAAGGACGTCTGTAAAAGCTGCTGATAGCCTGCGCGCCAAATTTCTGGGACAATATTTCAGGTTTTGAAACACCGATATACAGGTTTTCCGAACGAAGCCACGCACCAAGTCCGAATGTACCGAGTGCCCTGTTTGTACCGTTGTAATTCAGATCCGAAACGGGAAGTACGTTGATCCCGCCTTGCGCTCCGATGCCCAGTTTCCAGAGATCACTGACAGGGATATGATAAGCAACAGATGCCGAAATGCCGGTGGTAGTAAAGTAACTCGTCTGGTCGTTCAAAGCCTGAAACCCGATCCCGACTTTTCCGTCGGCTACTGTTCCGTCTGCGGCGAATGTCTGGCTGGAAGGTGAATTCTGGATCGTAAACCATTTTCTTCTGAACATGGCCGTCATATTGAAGTTTTCCCTTACGCCGGTAAAACCCGGATTGATGGCCATCGGATTCTGAAGATACTGTTCGTAAAGTACTTCTCTCTGCGCAAAGGCTTGTTTAAAACTGAACATGGACAATACCGTCAGACCTATGCAGATGCGGGTTAACGAAACAGGTGTGTTCATTGACTGTAATTTAAGTGTTACCTTTTATTAAACTAAAAATGGCAGGGGAGCTTATCCCGTGCCATTATAATAGCCGTAAATACCGGATTTATACTGTTTGTTTTTATCAAAAATCGTAACCCAGTGTTACGTAAGGAATTGGCTTGTTGGTATAACCGTTGTCAACGCCCCATGCATAATCAAACTTGGCATAGAACCCGAACAATGTTGTTCTTGCACCGACACCATAACCCATCAGATACGGATTTTTAAAGTTGGTGACCGTTGCACGGAACGGATCTTCTTCACTGCCGATGATCTGCGTGTTCAAACTGTTGTTTTCACTGAATGGCCCTTTGCCGGTCCATGCCGTTCCGATGTCTCCGAAACCGACAATCTGGAAATTACGCAGAAAGCTGGAAGTAATGGCGCCGCGGTACAGGTATTTGACCAAAGGAATTCTCAGCTCCGCGTTCAGCAGCATATAACTTGTTCCCGAAAGACGGTTAAGATTGAAGCCGCGCAGGTTGGTCGCAAAATCAGCAAAGAAAATATCCCGGTTATCTCCCTGAAAATTAAGCGGATTTTCGCCGGTACGGGTTTCTTTTTTGTTGCCGAGCCAGTTTTCCATTCCGCCCAGTATACTTTGCTTCGGTGCCTTGCCGCCCGAATGGCTGGCAGCCGCACGGATTGCAAAAATCAGGTCTCTGTGGATTTTCTGATAATGACGAAAATCAATGCTCACGCGGTTAAAGCTTTCATTACCGTTTGATAAACCCAGATACGAGTCATAACGGATTTTAAAACGGGTTCCTTCGATCATGTTCATGCCGTTTACACGTGAATTGTCAAACACATATTCACTGCGCACGCCTCCGTAGCTGGAAGCCATGTCCGGAGTGGAAAGCATACTGATATCCATATCGATCATGCGTGTGGAAGTAAACATCGGCGATACGGAAAAGCGGCTTGTTGTCGAGAACGGATAGGAAGCTGTAAACATCAGCTGGTTGAAACGATATTTCTGCGGCGTACCTTCACTGTCAATGTAAAGGCTTTTCCTGTCAACCCGGACACCGAAGTCGATGCGGTAAGTATTGTTGGAATATTCGGCAAACAGATCGCTGTTCCGGAAGTTGGAAGAGATAAAAAGGCCGGCTTTGATGATATGGTTTTCCAGCAGGTCATTCATGGAAATGGACTGCGCATAACCGAACCCGCGGATCGGGTCGATGCGCCAGTCGGAACTTGCGTCATTGGTTACAAACAAGCCTTTGTAAGGATACGGCCCTTTGATGGCAATGTTTTCACGCGTTGCTTTTGTACGGGTAAGTGTGCCCGGCGTGTTCTGGAACGTGCCTCTGCGCTGACGCGATTCAAATGCTTTCAGGACATCTTCATCAAACTCGTAATTCTCTGTATCTACTTCGCCTTCTTTCAGAACCATTTTCGGAGTTTCGGTCTGCGCAGCCACTTTGGCTGCAGAATCTGTTTTTACGGCTGCCGGTGCATTTTTGTCGGTACCCGCATTGGCTGCTCCATTGCTCAGAACCGGCGTATTAACCGTCGCATTCAGGTCAAATCCGTTTTTGAAAGCAGCCGTATAATAGCCGTCATTCAGATAAGTATAAGCCAGCCCGCCGCCGGATTGCAGCGTAAGGTCCGCATTTCTGATGCTCTGGATGTAATTTGTCAGCTGAACACTGCTGTTCGAAGCGCGGCTGTATCTGAAAAGATTGTTTACGCCTTTTGCATTGGAAAGGTAAACAACGTCATTTTCATTCGCATAAACGGGCAGAACTTTGGTCTTGCCATCCGTTTGCAGCAATTTGACCAGATCATTCGATTTCGGCGTTCCGTCATGTTCAAATATCGAGAACGAACCGGAAATGGATTTGAAGTTGCCTTTATCTCCCGTTCCCAGCGAATCGAGCGGACGATTGGAGGAAAAAACAACTCTTCGGGAAGAACCCTGAACAAAACGCGGCGAAAGATCATCGTAAAGGTCGCTGGTCAGCGGCAGCAAGGAAGCACGTGCCACGCTGATCAGAAACAGATCGTTCTGACCGCCTTTATCCGCACTGACAGCCAGCATCGTACCATCGTTGGATATGTCCATATCCACAATCTGATCCAGCCCGCGGATGTTGCGCCTCAGTTTGACCTTCACTTTTTTGGTGCCGATATTTTCATACATGTAAAAATTCTTGCGGTCGTTTTCATTGGCAAGAATCGAAAGCGTGTTGTTCCTCGACCAGCCAAGAAGCGGCGGCTGCGTTTTCATTCTTCCGCCGATAATGTCGAGTTTTCCCTGACGGATTATTTTCTTGGATCCGCTTTCACTATTGAAAAGATACACTTTGTACCGGCCGTTCTTGATTTCACTCACGGCTGTAAACTTCTTATCCGGGGATACTTTGATGACGGCATTGGCGTCCGACGTGCTGAATTCGTTCAGTTTGTATTTCCAGGATGGGTTCGGATCAGTATAAAACTGTTCTGCATTTTTACTCTGGTTCAAATAATAGGCACGCCAGTCACGCAGAAAACGATTGTACGACTGGATTCCCAACGTGCTTGTAATACTGGTTTGCTCCGTTCTGATAATCCGGGTAAGGTTCAGGATGTCGGAAATTTTGTCTTTCCCGTACCGTTCCGCGATGTAGTTCCAGATGGAATGTCCGATCAGCGTTGCATCGTTTCCGGTCATCAATGTCGGTTTTCTGACGTTACGGTTCTTGAAGAAATCACGCATGTAATCGTTCAGTTCGGGTGACCAGCCTTCGGCGATGTAGGCGGCGGTGCCTGCCATAAACCATTCGGGCAGCGTAAGCAGCAGTGAACTTTGCAACGCTTCTTTCATATTGCCGCCGTAAAGCATGTCATAAACGAAAAGAAGACTGATGTCCTTGATCAGTTTCTTGCGAAAGCCGACCTGATCGCCGGTATAGGCAACTTCCACGCGTGATTGGGAAAGATCCAGCTTTTGCTCGTTCAGATTGTCCAGTGTGGACAACCCCATGTTGCTTTGTTCCAGCTCGGCAGGAGAATTGTAGAGAAATATTTTCACCCGGCTGTAAGGTGTCCAGCCAAGCACATCGGTGATCCTGTCAAATTCACTTTCGGCATATTGCGCGGTCAGTTTTGCAAGCGCGGTTCCGCCCTGATAATGGTAAATTTCAAAATTGGTCGTTCTGAAAATTTTCCAGTTAAAGGTTTTATATTGAACCCTGTTTTTTCCAAAGGTTTCCTGAGACGGGTAGCGTTGTGCGACTGATCGGGTTACGAATCCTGAAACTGCTAAAAAACCGACTGTTAAGGCTAATTTGTATATGTGTTTTATGCTCATAGTGCTAAGGCTGACTTCAACGGAAATATAACGAAAAATACCTGTTAATATTAACTAACGGGTTCAATTCTTTGCCGTTTTCAAGGTGCTGAACGAACTCATTTGCAAAATAAGGTGCCAGCGTAACTCCTTTTGTGCCTAATCCGTTGAAAATAGCGACGTTATTATACTCCGGATGAATCCCGACAAGCGGCCGGCGGTCTTTGACGGAAGGGCGGATGCCCGCAGTTGCGGACTCAATGCGGTACGGAATTTTAAAAATCAATTTCAGTTTTTCTTCCAGTTCGGCAGTTGCTTCTGCGGTTGGTTCCCAGTCCAGCGGGTCCCATGAATACGTCGCTCCTACCCTGGCCCTGAATTCCGTCAATGGCAAAATGAAAATTCCCTGATTGATGATATCCGCCTTAAGCGCCTTTTCTGTGGCTATTTCAAGAATCTGGCCTTTAACCGGCGTGAACGGCAGCCAGTTGAAAAACGCATTTTCATGCGCCATAAATCCCTGACAAAAAATCACTTTCCCGAACGTCCGGTTTTTCCAGATTACATTTTCTTCCTGAATATTCAGATCAGCTGCATGAAATCTTTCCTCGGCATACAGGCCGTTTTCTATAAAATAATTCCGGCTGCTATCCAGTAAAACCGGAAGATCAATCCAGCCGGACTGGATTACTTCCAGCCCGCCATAAGCAGCATCAACATAATCTCTGAAATCTTTGGTTTGCTGCTGTTCGACATAGGGAAGAATGGCAGGGTCTGCTGTTCTGGCCAGATAGGTATTCTGTTCTTCAATGGACCGGAAAGGCCGGAATATGGAAGCGAGATAAAAAAACGGGGTGTCAAGCCTGCTTTCGAGATGCCTGTAAAATGCACTTGCATATGGGAAAAGCTCGTCTGCAAGCCAGGTTTTAACGAGTTTCTTACCCGTCAGCGGATTGAAAATCCCGGCTGCAACTTTGGAAGACGACGGCAGGTTTGAATCCCCGGCAATCTGTATTTTTTTCCCTGCATCCAGCAAATGCCAGGCCAATGAAGTTCCGGCAACTCCCTGCCCGATGATCAGATAATCATAATCCGGGTTATTTTTCGACATATTGAATCTTTATTCCGTACCGCGCCGCAGCGACAGCCCGATTTGTTCATCCGCCAGCCTTACGACCAGTTCCACCTGTTCATCCAGCGTCATCAGCGAATTATCTACGTAAATGGCATCTTCCGCTTGTTTCAAAGGGCTTTCAGCGCGGTGTGTATCGATGTAATCCCGCATTTTCAGGTTTTCGGCAATTTCTGCAAGCCCGACCGTTTCTCCTTTTTCAAGCAGTTCCATCTGGCGCCGCTGCGCTCTTATCAACGGATCGGCGGTCATGAAAATTTTAAGTTCGGCCTGCGGAAACACAACCGTTCCGATATCCCGGCCGTCCATAACGATTCCTTTAGCTTTTCCCATCCGCTGCTGCTGCGCAACGAGTGCATGCCTTACTTCGGCAATCGCACTTACATCACTGACTTTTTCAGAAACATACATTTTGCGGATTTCATCCTCCACATTCAGACCGTTGAGATACGTATCGTTCCGGCCGAGCTCGGGATGTCTTTTAAACGAAATATGGATATTGTTCAGCGCCTGCTGTGTTTCCTTCGGATTGGTGAGGCTGATATGATTCTGCAGAAAGTAAAGTGTAACTGCCCTGTACATGGCGCCGGTGTCAATGTAAGGGTAGTTTAATTGCTTGGCCACCAGCTTTGCAGTTGTGCTTTTGCCACAACTTGAATAGCCATCAATAGCAACGATTATTTTGGGCATACGTATAAAGCGTAGTTTTTAGCAGACGGCTAAAAGGATTTTCATTAAAAGCGAACTTTGCAAAAATAGAAGAAAGTACCGGCGGGAAAGGAATTTAATCGAAGTTTTTAACCAGCTTCCGGATTATTTTCGGAGTGTCCGGATGCCGGCTAGAGGTAAAGACCTTATTTTAACAAACCTGCATGCACGGTTATGGTACATGCAGGTTTGATTTCAGAATCAGCTGTTGCTGCAACTACAAAATCCCGGGATAATCCTCGATCAGAAAAATCACCATGCTTCGGGCGCCGTGCGCGCCAATAACCAGCGATTGCTCTATATCGGCTGTTTTGGACGGGCCTGCTATAAAACAGCCCCAGCCGGTTGTATCACTCAGGCGTTCGTAGGCATCGTGCATGTTGTTTACAATCGCATTTCTCGGAATTACGAAGGCAAGGTTCTGCGTGATAAAAGGCAACGCGCGATGCGGCAAATGCCTTTCCGAAATCCATACCGCACCGTTTTCCGCCACACCGAACTCTGCCTCCAAAATCGCAATTTCGATCATTTCCAGATCATGCGGATCAGCAATGTTCAGGCTGAAATCGGCCCAGCTGTTCAGAAAAGGAATCGTCGTTGCACGGTTTGTAACCGAAGCGTACAGTTCTTCGGCTTTTTCTTTCAGTGCATTCAGGTCTTTAACAACAATTACTTCGGTGTATATCGCAGAAAGTGTCTCCACAAACTTGTTTTCCGTACTTTCAAAATGACTGTCAAAACGGATTTTTTCTGGCAAAACGGTTTCAGAAGGCATATTCAGCTTGATCTGCTGCAGTATTTTATCGCGTGAGTTCATTGTTTAAGCTTTACGGTTACGTACATACCAGTCTCTGAAACTTTCTTTCGGCGGTTCCGGCATATCTCTTTGTTTAAACCAGGGATTAAGCCCGTTATTGACCATAAAAGGAATCGTGCGCATAACGGAGCGCCCGAGCCTTCCCGACCACTGGTAAAAGCGCGGCTGCGACAATATTACGGACATTGCCTTTATTCCCAGCTCCTTGGATTGCGGCACATGCCCGCCTTTCACCAGAACCTGACGCCATTTATAAAGCTGATCGTGAATATCGATTTTTACCGGGCAAACATTGGAACAGCTTCCGCACAGCGTACTTGCAAACGGCAGATCCGCATTTTTGGTCATGTCCAGATTGGGTGCCAGTATGGAACCGATCGGACCGGCGACGGCATTGTGATAGCTGTGCCCGCCGCTTCTGCGGTAAACCGGACAAGTGTTCATGCAGGCGCCGCAACGGATGCATTTCAATGAATTCCGGAAATCCGGCCTTCCCAACTGGGTAGTCCTGCCGTTATCCACAATGATGATATGCATTTCCTGACCTTCACGCGGCTTTTTGAAATGGCTGCTGTAAGTAGTCACCGGCTGCCCGGTCGCGCTGCGTGCAAGCAATCGGAGGAAAACGCCGAGATGTTCCTGCTTCGGGATTATTTTTTCAAAGCCCATGCTGGCAATATGAATATCGGCAAGATGCGCGCCCATATCGGCATTTCCTTCATTGGTGGCCACTACGAAGCCGCCTGTTTCGGCAATGGCAAAGTTCACGCCCGTCAAAGCCGCTCTCCGCGTCAGGAATTTGTCCCTTAAATGCTGCCTGGCCGCTTCCGTCAGATACTGCGGATCGGTTGCGCCGGCTTCGGTTCCGAGGTGTTCATGGAAAAGATCGCCGATGTCTTTTTTCTTTAAATGGATTGCCGGAAGCACAATATGGCTTGGCGGCTCGTTGCGGAGCTGTACAATTCTTTCTCCAAGATCCGTGTCAATGACTTCAATGCCGTTTTTGCTCAGAAATTCATTCATATGGCACTCTTCGGTAAGCATGGATTTGCTCTTCACCATCTTGCCGATGTTGTGCTGTTTCAAAAGGCCGAGCACGATTTCGTTATGCTCGGCAGCATCCGCAGCCCAGTGAATATGGATGCCGTTTTCCTTTGCTTTCTGCTCAAATGAAACCAGCAGCGTGTCCATATGCGACAGCACGTAGTTTTTTATCGTGGAAGCAGCCTCACGCAATTGCTCCCATTCCGGCAGCAATTTGGAAGATTTATCCCTTTTCTGACGTACAAACCATAATGTTTCATCATGCCAGTCTACGTACGATTCATCCTTGTTAAAGGTTTCTGAAGCGGCGGCATGTTCGATAATTGCTTTGGACATGGTTATAATGACAATTATTTAATTGTATTTTTTAAAGAATATGAATTGTACTTTTCACATTCATTGCACTATTTAAAGTTCGCACTTTATTAAATAAACAACTTTTTCAAAGCAGACAAAAAGCTATTTTATTGGAATGCAATATCTTATACCTTTGAATCATAAAGTTTTCCGATCCGGCAATAAAAGCCCGATTGAAGTATAATTAAACTTTTTCCAGATACTTTAAGAATTTACACTCCTATGAAAACCAAGAACACGCTTTTTGCAGCAGCCCTCGCCGGCTTACTTTTAACCGGTTCTGCTTTTACCTGCAATGCACAGCAAAACAATGTTACCTCAGAAAAAAGCGCAGCCACTTCCGAAAAGCTGAGCGTTCTGCAGATCAAGCCGATGCAATTCCGCGTTTCCTATTATAATCCGCAAACGAAATCGGTTCTAGTACGTATTCTGGACACAAACAACAATGTCCTTTTCTCTGAAACAAAAGCCACTGAGAAAAACTATCTTAAGTACTTCGACCTTTCTACACTGGCAGACGGCACTTATACTTTTGAAGTTACAGACGGCAAAGAGAAAGCTTCACAAGCTTTTGACATCCTGACAACAACCAGCCGTACGATTTCTTCCATTAACTAAATCGAACTTCACTCGGATTACTCAAATCTGAAAATTTGCAATGTACCGGCGTTCAGGATATGGGCGCCGGTATTTGTTTTACAGCGCTGTTCAGGATTTCGGCAATGTGCTTCACCTTTACGTCCGAATTTCTTCTTTTCAGGATTCCTTCCAGATGCAGCAGACAACTCATATCCGATCCTGTAATAAATTGTGCGTGATGACGGATATGATCTGCAACGCGGTCTTTTCCCATTTTAACGGAAACCGCTTCTTCGCTCACGCAGAACGTCCCGCCAAATCCGCAGCATTCATCCGCCCGGTCCAGTTCGATCAGTTCCAGCCCTTTTACTTTTTTCAACAAGGAAACCGGTTTCGAGAACGGCGCCGCATTAAGCTCCGACATCTGCGAAAGATGCAGTCCGCGCTGCCCGTGACAACCCTGATGCAAGCCTACACGATACGGAAACTCAGCTTCAATGGAATCTACTTTCAATATATCTGTGATAAACTCAACAAGTTCATAAACCCTTCTGCGCAGTTTTTTGGATTCCTCCGGCTTTTCCTCCACCTTCAGATGGTCCTTGATATGCAGCACGCAACTGCCCGAAGGCGAAACAATGTAGTCGCAATCAGCAAAAAGGTCGTAAAACAACTTGTCGCATGATTTTGTCAGATGCTCAAACCCGGAGTTGGCCATCGGCTGGCCGCAACAGGTCTGATTCAGGGGAAACGTAACCGTACAGCCCAGCTTTTCCAGCAATTCCAGCGTGGCAATCCCGACCTGCGGATAAAACTGGTCTACATAACAGGGAATAAACAATCCGATTTTCAAACTTGAGTAATTCATCTTAAGTTATTGCAAAAATATAATTGAGATTGTCAGTTCTTACGATGTGCTTTTTTAATCACATTTCATTTTGCTAACCGCTAAAAGCTAACCGCCAATTGGCTGCTCACCAGAATTCAACTGTGGCGAGAATGGGATAATGATCAGAAACGTTCGGGTAATTTCTTATAACCTTGTAGCTCTTGATCCGTACTTTGCTGTTCAGCAATGCAAAAATATAATCGAACCGGTCGCCCGGTAAACCTTCGTTCCAGGTTTCAAGCTGCGAACCCTGGGCTGCATCCTGCCATTTCTGCCTGAAAGAAAAGTAAGGCTGCTCATTGGGCCGCGCACCCATATCCATTCCCAGAACCACCGGCTGGATGCTGTTCACCAGCATCTGGTTGATGTAGGCCGCCTGCAGAGCCCTGTCGAAAACAGAAGCATATTCCAGCCGCGAGTTACAAAAACGCAGCGTTACATGCCGCGAGGGCTTGATCAGTCCGCATAACAGTACTTTTGTATCAGCGCCAGGTGTGTGCGGCAAGTTGATAGTCTGTGTTCTTTCAAATTCCCAGGCTGACAAGATGCCAACTCCCTGCGAACCATTATCTGACTGATCTGCAACGCCGTATGCGTAATGCATGCCGGTCTGGACCGCAATCTGCCGGAGCTGAAACTGCACTTTGCCTTTATTCACCAAGCTGTCCACTGCCTGAAGCGCAATCAGGTCTGGACGGTGATCCTTGATGATTTTCAGGATGTCCATGAGATTCGGTTCGTCTGCGGTGTTGAGGCCGTGACGAATGTTAAAACTCATTACTTTCAATTCGACGGCCCGCCGGGGCTGTGATGCAGATAACGTTAAGCAAATAATTATAACGAATATCAAATAGCGTGTTCTATTTAACATTAATAACGTTGATTCTCAATTATCTAACTATTGTTCAGGGCAAATATCTGTTTCATAAGCACCCATTTTTCACCGGGCTTTGCAGAGGGTAAAGCCTGCTGGTATTTCCACATCAGCTGTTCCCATTCCTGGACTTTCGGGTTGGAAGCGTCCATTTCTGCCTTTTTTTCAAAACTGAAATCATCTTCTGCTTCCATGATCATGAAAAGCCGGTTTTCCAGCCGGAAAATGTCCATTCGCGTGATGCCTGCGTCTTTGATGCTTTTCTCGATCTCCGGTCTGATCTCCTTGTGAAATGCTTCGTATTCGGCGATCATGACCGGATCATCCACCAGATCCACAGCCAGACAATATTTTTTCATACGTGGTTATATATCAAGATTGTAAAAGCCGACTGCATTTTTGCCCATTATTTTCTGAAACTCAGAATCAGAAAACATGCCGAGATAATCCGTCACAATTCCTTTTACCCCTTCATATTCTGCGGCAACAAGACATACCGGCCAATCGGAACCGAACAGGAGCCTGTCTGTTCCGAATGCTTCGTAAACAACGTCCAGATAGGGCCGAAAATCCGCTTTTTCCCATTCTTTCCAGTTTGCTTCCGTTACCATTCCGGAAATTTTGCAGCTTACGTTCGGCAACTCGGCCAGCTTCCTGATCCCTGTTGCCCAGGGTTCCAGTTCACCGGTTTTGATCAGCGGCTTGGCCATATGATCCAGCACAAAATGCACGTTGGGCAGCTTTACGGCAAAGTTGAACGCTTCTTCAAGCTGATGCTGATGAATCAGAATATCATACGTAAAATCAAAAGCAACAAGCTGCCCGACCCCTTTGATAAATGCCGGCTGAAGCATAAACCCTTCGGGCTCGGCCTGCACGACATGCCGGAAACCTTTCAGCTTTTCAAACTGTGAATACCTTTCCAGCCGGCTGTACAAATGATCGCCGCGAAGGTCAATCCAGCCGACAACGCCTTTGATAAAATCATTGGCTTCGGCAAGCTGGAGCAGAAATTCGGTTTCGGAATCGGATTGCGAAGCCTGTACCGCCACGCAGCCGTCAACGCCATTTGCATCCAGAACGGGGCCAAGATCTGCAGGCAGAAAATTCTGACGAATTGCCTGCATTTCCGGTGTGATCCAGGAATCTCTTTCTTTATCAAAAATCCAGAAATGCTGATGCGAATCAATGATCATAAACGTTGCTTGAAATTTCGATAAATCTGTTTGTTTATAGTACTTAACCCTGCACCGGTTTCCAGGCAATGGCTTCCTGTTTCTGTTCCCCGAGCTTTTCTATTCCAAGTTCCACAATGTCGCCCGGTTTCAGATAAACCTGCGGCTTCATACCCAGTCCTACGCCGGCCGGTGTTCCTGTTGTAATCACATCGCCCGGCAGCAAGGTCATAAACTGGCTCAGGTAACTGATCAGGAACGGAACCTGAAAAATCATGTCCGATGTGTTGCTGTCCTGGATTTTCTTGCCGTTCAATGAAAGCCACAGATCCAGACTGTTTGCATTTTCTATTTCGTCCGAAGTAACAAGGTATGGTCCCAACGGTGCGAAAGTGTCGTTGCTTTTGCCTTTTACCCATTGTCCGCCGCGCTCCATCTGGAATGCACGCTCGGAATAATCGTTATGCACGGCATATCCGGCCACATATTGAAGCGCTTCCGATTCTTCAACATAACTTGTTCTTTTACCAATGATTACGGCAAGTTCCACTTCCCAATCCGTTTTTTCTGAATTTCTAGGAATAATCACCTGATCGTTCGGCCCGCATAATGCAGAAGTGGATTTGAAGAAAACAATCGGTTCTTTCGGCAGTTCGGTCGCACCCGATTCGTATGCATGTTTGGCATAGTTCATGCCAATGCAAATGATCTTGGACGGACGCGCCACGCAGGATCCGTACCGGAAACCCGCTTCAACCTGCGGACAAGTTCCGGAATTCTCGGCCAGCCAGTCGCCAAGGCGTTTGATCCCCTCTGTTGAAAAGAATTTTTCATTAAAATCTTCACCAAATGCGGATACATCCAGCTTTGTACCGTCTGCAAGTTCCACTCCCGGTTTTTCCTGTTCAAAAGCACCAAATCGAAAAAGTTTCATGGGAAAAATGTTTTTGGCTTCCGGTTTTTATTCCCTGGCCATTGTATTGTTAATTGATTAAATTCAAAGTGTGTGAAAACGGATTGTTTGTTAATTATTCAGCTTTTCAAAACCGCCGTCGATCAGATAATCGCAGCCGGTTACAAACCCGGCTTCGTCCGAGCAGAGGTACAACGCAAGCGCACCGATTTCTTCCGGCTTTGCCATACGGCCGATCGGCTGTGTTTTGGACAGTTTTTCAAACATCTCCGCTTCTTTTCCCGGATAGGTTTTGGAAATAAACCCGTCCACAAAAGGCGTATGCACGCGTGCGGGAGAAATGCTGTTGCAGCGGATATTATCGGCGAGATAATCTTTTGCAACGGATAAAGTCATGGAATAAACGGCTCCTTTGGCAGTAGAATAGGCAAAACGGTCCGGAATACCGACGGTCGCCGCAATGGACGCCATGTTCAGAATCACGCCGCCGCCGTTGCTTTTCAGGTGCGGAATCGTAGCGAGCAGACAGTTATAAACGCCTTTTACATTCACGTTCATGACTCGGTCAAAATCGATTTCAGTTGTCGTATCCGCTTTTCCGATATGCGCAATGCCGGCATTATTCACCAGAATATCGATTTTATGGTTGGCAGCAATGGCATTAATAACATTGACAACATCGGCCTGCTTCGAAATATCCACCGCATGAGCTTCCGCCTGGCCGCCATCGGCCACGAGCTGGCTTACAACCTGATTCGCAAGTTCCATGTTCAGTTCCAGAATATGGACGTAAGCGCCCTGTTTTACAAAAGTCTGTGAGATGGCAAGCCCGATGCCGCTTGCGCCTCCGGTTATAAGTGCTGTTTTACCGCTTAAATCAAACATGTATCTTGTAATGTAAATGCCCGCTGAATGTCAGCAAACAATGGATTTATTTAAAAAGCTATATGTATATGGCAAAAGGAAAAGGTTGATCCGGATCGACTTTACTGTGCCATTCCGATTTCTCCGGCTTCTTTTCCGAATTTATGCTGTTTACAACGAAACGCCGCGCTTCCACGGAATGAAATCGTCCTGTCCGAGCTGCTGTGCTTTGGTAAGTTCGCCGCTTGCCACTTTGATGACGTATTCCAGCAATGCTTCTGCATTCTGTTCAATGGTTTGGGTTCCGTCCACGACCGGGCCGCAGTCAAAATCGATTACGTCAGGCATTCTTTCGGCCAGTTTCGTATTCGTAGCAACTTTGGCAACAGGGCAAATCGGATTTCCGGTCGGGGTCCCGAGGCCGGTCGTGAAAAGAATGATATTGGCGCCTGCGGCCGTCTGGCCGGTTGTTGCTTCCACGTCGTTTCCGGGTGTACACACCAGCTGAAGACCGGATTCGGTTGCTCTTTCCGTATAGTTCAGAACGTCCGTGATGTAAGCGTTTCCGCCTTTTTTAGCTGCTCCCGCCGATTTGATCGCATCCGTAATCAGGCCGTCCTTGATATTTCCCGGAGAAGGATTGAATGCAAATGCAGAGCCGACTGCTTCCGCCTTGCCGGCATAATCACGCATCAGTTTTTCAAATTTGGCCGCTTTTTCTTCCGTAACGCAACGGTTCAGCAATTCCTGCTCCACGCCGTTCAGTTCGGGAAATTCGGCAAGCAGCGTTTGTCCGCCGAGCGTTGTAACAATATCTGAAAGATGTCCGAGAACCGGATTGGCCGAAATGCCCGAAAATCCGTCCGAACCGCCGCACTTGAGTCCTACTGACAATTTGGATAAAGGCGCATCCGATCTTTCAAATTCGTTGATTTTGGTAACGCCCATAAACGTTTCCTTGATCGCACCCGACATCAGCGAATATTCGGTCCCTTTCTGGTGTTCAAACGCATAGAACGGTTTATTGAAATGCGGATCTCTTTTTCGGATCTCGTCTTCCAGCGTCTGCAGTTCGGAATTCTGGCAGCCCAGACTCAAAACGGTGATGCCGGCCACGTTCGGATGAACGGCATAAGCCGCAAAAAGCGCGCATAAGGTATTGGCATCCGTTCTTGTACCGCCGCAACCGCCCTCGTGCGTGAGGAATTTGATACCGTCTACATTTTCGAAAGGACGCTTCGGCTTCTCATAACCAACGGGCGGACGTTCCGTAAATGCTTCCATGCTTTTGATTTTCCGGATATCGCCGGACTGGTAAAAATGCAGGAATTCCCGTACGTGTTCCCTGTAAATGTCCGTCTGCGCATAACCGAGTTCGCGTTCAAACGCATCTTTCATAATCAGCACGTTACGGTTTTCACAGAAAACAAGCGGAAGCACCAGCCAGTAATTATACGTTCCTACGCGGCCGTCTTCGCGGTGATATCCTCTGAAAGTCCGGTTCTGCCATTTGCTGACGTCGGGCGCAGTATAAAAATAAGGCTGTCTGTTGGCTGTGCTGTAATCGTGTGCGTCGTGCTTTAGATTGAAAGTGGTAATGGGTTCGCCTTTTTTGATTGGTTGCGTAGCCCTTCCGACGAGAACGCCGTACATAATGACGGCGCCGCCGGTTTCAATGTCCTCGGTTACAAACTTGTGCTTTGCCGAAACGCCGTATTGCAAATTGTAATGTTCATTCCCCCATTCGGCATTGGTACCCGCCGGCAAGTCGCGCAGCGCCACAATGACATTATCTGAAGGATGTATTTTCAAGAGTTGAGACGCCATAGTCTGCAGTAATATATTTAGATCAAAAAAGAATTTCGCCGGTATAATTTAAAGGCAAATGAACAGAAATATTTCAATACATTGGTTTGCAAAACTGGCAAATTTTTCAACTATATTGGCATATATTTCCTGTTTAAGAATCAATCATGTAATTATTTGTGAAACCGCTGCTACTTAAGGTTCCGAAAGGATTGCAGAAATCGTTCAGTATACGGCAGGATGTTGTCCTTTATTTCTATGACCGCTGGCATTATCATCCTGAATTAGAGCTGATTCATATTGAACAAGGCTCCGGGACGCAGTTTGTAGGCGACAATATCCGGAACTTCCGCAGCGGCGACCTGCTGCTGATCGGCCCAAATCTGCCGCATTACTGGCGCTGCGACGAAAAGTATTTCCAGAGAGAAAGCCAGCTTTATGCACAGGCTACAGTTGTACACTTTTCGGAAGAAATCTTCGGCAAATCCTTTCTGGCTCTTCCTGAAAACAAGGCAATCCATGAACTCCTGCTGAATTCCCGGCGCGGACTGAAAATAAGCGGCAGCGGAACGGAAGAAGTAAAAGCGCTTCTGAAAGATCTGCTCAATCAGAAAAGCGGCAACACGGTTATATCGTTATTACGGATTCTGGAAAGCCTTGCGCAATGTGCCGGTGTTGAAATGCTTTCCGAGCTGCCGTTTCAGGAAGAATTTGACCCGTATGATACCGATCGCATCAATCATATTTATCAGTATTCCGTCCGTAATTTCCAGAAGAAAATTTCCATTGAAGAGATTTCCGAAGTAGCCAGCATCAGCCCGAATTCTTTCTGCAGATATTTCAAAAGCCGGAGCCGGAAAACCTATTCGCAGTTTCTGCTCGAACTCCGGATCGGGCATGCCTGCAAGCTGCTTGCGGAAACCAACCTGTCCGTTGCGCAGGTCTGCTACGAAAGCGGATTCAACAATTTTGCCAATTTCAACAAGTACTTCAAAATCTACACCGGGAAAAGTCCTTTGCTATATCAGAAGGAATTCCGTAAAATGCCGGTCAGTACCAACCGGCCTTCCAGCCTAAACCCAGTTCCATGAAAGCCAATCTTGTTAACATTTTTGAAAAAAGCATATATGAAGCAGAAATCCATTTGGAAAACGGCCGGATCGGTAAAATAGAAATTCTTGGGCCGGAGAATGCAGCTTTACCCTATATTTTACCCGGTTTTACGGACGCGCACGTGCATATAGAAAGTTCCATGCTGACGCCTGCGCAGTTTGCACGGCTGGCTGTTGTACATGGCACCGTTGCTACCGTTTCCGATCCGCATGAAATTGGCAATGTACTGGGCGTTTCCGGCGTGGAATTTATGGTAGAGGACGGTAAAAGGGTTCCGTTCAAATTTTGTTTCGGCGCACCTTCCTGCGTGCCGGCCACGGCTTTTGAAACTGCAGGCGCGGAGATTTCTGCCGAGGAAGTCGGGGCGCTGCTTGCGCGGAATGAAATCGGGTACCTTGCCGAAGTCATGAACTTTCCCGGCGTATTAAACGAAGACCCGGATATGATGGCCAAGATAAAATGGGCAAAGCATTATAATAAGGTCATTGACGGACATGCGCCGGGCCTGCGCGGAGAAGCCGCCAGAAAATATGCGATGAACGGGATTTCAACGGATCACGAATGCTTTACATATGAAGAAGCAAAAGAAAAGATTGGCTACGACGTAAAAATCCTGATCCGCGAAGGAAGTGCCGCCAGAAACTTTGACGCGCTGATTCCTTTGATCGACGAATTCCCGGAAATGATCATGTTCTGCTCGGATGACAAACATCCGGATAATCTCGTTGAAGGACATATTAATTTGCTCGTCAGACGTGCGCTCGGACTTGGTTACGATATATGGAATATCCTGCAGGCTGCCTGCGTGAACCCGGTTCTGCATTATACGCTTCCGGTCGGGTTGCTGCGTGTGAATGATCCGGCAGATTTCATTGTAGTCAACAACCTTCGTGATTTTACGATATTACAAACGTGGATCAACGGACAGGTTGTTGCTGAAAACGGCACTTCACTTCTTCCCGACCTGCGAAGCGAGCATCCGAACAAATTCAACTGCGCTCCCAAATTCCCGCAGGATTTCCAGTGTACAGTAGAAAATTTAAACGCAGATATCAGGGTTATTGAAGCGCTGGAAGGACAACTGATCACCAATCAGCTTGCAAGAAGTGCAAAACATGACGGAAAATTCCTGCTTGCCGACCCGGATTCCGACATTCTGAAAATCACGGTAATCAACCGTTATGAAAATGCGGTTCCGGCCGTTGCTTTCATCAAAAACTTCGGACTGAAATCCGGAGCCATGGCTTCGTCCGTCGGCCACGATTCGCATAACATCATTGCTGTGGGCTGCGATGATGAAAGTATATGCCATGCCGTGAATCTGATTATTGAAGCAAAAGGCGGCGTTTCAGCCGTCGGGAAAGGAGAAAAACATCTGCTGCCGCTGCCTGTAGCCGGACTGATGAGCGACCTCGACGGCTATGAAGTTGCAAAATCCTATACGGCTGTTGACCTTTTTGTAAAGGATAAACTCGGCTCCACACTGCAGTCGCCTTTCATGACTTTATCTTTTATGGCATTGCTCGTAATTCCGGATCTGAAATTAAGTGACAAAGGATTATTTGACGGAAAAAGCTTTGATTTTGTACCTTTAAATATATAATAAGTTACATTTTATCAAAATTGCATCATTAAACTTTGAAATATAATTTTATGATGAAAATATTTTTTTAATATGTTTTTTTATAAATATATTTACAAGTGTTATTATGACCCTTATTCATAATCATTCCTAACCTTAATCAATTCCTATCCAAAAAATGGCTCACCTACGCTACAAGCAAGAAGAAGAACTGTACTTCTGGGATCAGTTCAGAAAGGGCGACGAAAATGCTTATGCATGTCTTTACCGTTCTTATGTTCACATTCTTTATCAGTATTGTTCCCAGTTCACGATTGACAAACCATTGATCAAAGATTGCATTCACGACTTGTTTGTGGAATTGTGGAGAAACCGGATGACATTGGGCGACACCACATCCGTACGTTTTTACCTGATGGCTTCTATCAAAAGAAAACTGGTAAGACACCTGAACGCGCAGCAAAAGCACACAAGTAATGAGGATATTCCGGTTGAATACTGGCATATCAACACGCCTTCGCATGAAAATCACCTGATTTCGGAAGAGGAATTCGAATCTACAAACCAGCATCTGAACGTAGCCGTCAACGGGCTGCCGCGCCGCCAGCGGGAAGCTATTTTCCTTAAATTCTACATGAACCTTAACAATCATGAAATTGCCGATCTGATGAAAATAAATATACAATCCGTTTATAATCTTGTATTTGGTGCGCTTGGAAACCTGAAAAAACAAATGACGCTGGAAAGACTTACTTTCTGAACCGTTTTTTTAAAATATATTACAGCAGAAGCGTGGCGAACCAAGCCACGCTTTTTTTGTTTCTTTACCTGACAAAATACAATCTGAATGACACCGATGAACATACCGCTTGCCGAACGCCTGCGCCCGAAAACGCTGGACGATTTTGTCGGACAGGAAAAACTGCTTGGCCCGAACGGACCTTTGCGCAGAGCGATATTGCAGAATACGATTCCGTCCATGATTTTCTGGGGACCGCCGGGCGTAGGCAAAACGACATTGGCGCTGCTGATCGCAGAAACAACGAAAAGGCAGTTTTACAACCTCAGCGCAATCAGTTCCGGCGTAAAAGATCTGCGCGAAGTTCTGGCAAGGCCGTCGGGACTGTTTCCGGCGATACTGTTTATTGATGAAATTCACCGTTACAATAAAAGTCAGCAGGATGCATTGCTGGGCGCAGTCGAAAAAGGCCAGGTTACGCTGATCGGTGCCACAACCGAAAATCCGTCATTTGAAATCAATTCCGCATTGCTTTCCCGCTGTCAGGTTTATATTCTGGAAGCATTCGGCGAAAAGGAACTTAAAGATCTGATTGCAAGGGCAACGGAAAAAGATGCCTGGCTGCGAGGAAAAAACATCCGCTTTGCTTCGTACGATGCTTTGCTGAGACTTTCCGGCGGCGACGGGCGCAAACTGCTGAATTTGCTCGAACTTGTCGTACTTGGCAAAGGCGAAGAGCAGGAAATCGAAATAACGGATGAATGGGTTACGGAAGTTGCCCAGCAGCATATTGCACGCTACGACAAATCCGGCGAACAGCATTATGATATTATTTCCGCATTCATCAAATCGCTCCGGGGAAGTGACCCGAACGGGGCCGTTTACTGGCTGGCGCGCATGATTGTTGCCGGCGAAGATCCGGCTTTTATAGCCCGTAGAATGCTGATTATGGCATCGGAAGATATCGGAAATGCCAACCCGACCGCTATGATCATGGCAAATGCGTGCATGCAGGCAGTGAATGTAATCGGCTATCCGGAATCAAGGATTATTTTGTCACAGGTCGCTGTATATCTGGCCACTTCGCCGAAGAGCAACGCGAGTTATCTGGCCATCAACGATGCCATGGAAATGGCGAAAAATACCGCGCACTTGCCTGTTCCGCTGCATTTGAGGAATGCACCTACAAAGCTGATGAAGCAGATCGGTTATGGGAAAGAGTACAAATATTCACATGATTTTGAAGGCAATTTTGCTAAGCAAAACTTTCTGCCGGATGAAATCAAGGGAAGCAGGTTTTTTGAACCGGGCAAAAATGCACGTGAAGAAGAGATCCGAAAAAAGCTGCAGAACTGGTGGGGAGACTGGTACAATTACTGATTTCCTGCTTCTTTGAGCTTTTTTTCAAATGCAGCAAATGACAGGTCGGGCTTTTTTGAAGCAGTCTTTGACTTGCTCCATTGTGCAGTCAGGTTCCTGGCCAGTTTTTCCAGATTTTCTTCAGTTTCCTTTTTCCTGAGCATACCGGCAAGCTGCTCTGCATTTTTGCCTGATTCCGGCGTAAGCCCGAAATCCTTGTAATCTTCCAAAGCGGGGTTTTCATTTTCCATCGTACGGTAAGAGAGAAAGTAAAAGTAAGAACACGGAGTATATACACAAAGATGCACGCAAAGGATTACTTATTTCAAAAAAATATTCAGCATGTCCGTTTGCAATGCTGTCAGTTGTAAAATTCGTACATACAATCGGTTGCCGCCGAATGCAAATCCGGTCATTAAATGTTTTGTAAAACGGCAGAAAACAGGCGGATGTGTAAAAATGACAATTGCTTTGATGCTGATAAGCAATGCTTTATTAAATTTTACGATGCAGAAAATGGACGAAGAAAACGAACTTTCAACTGAAATGATACTATTTAATAACGCAATAAGCCAAAATTGCGCAGAAAGGGCATATTTCTACTCTAAAAAATGTCATTTCTTACACAAAAAGCAATGTTTTAAATAAAGAAATGGTTAAATTTGATGTTGAAAACCAGTCAAATGGCTTTCAATAACGTTGAGTAAAATCAGACATCCCGGATACTTTGTTTCTGGGATGTTTTTCATTTACGCAAGTTATAAAATTCAAACCTGTTCCGGGTGGAATGAATGCGGCTCTTTTATCGGGCGGAAAATGAAAAAAGTCTTACCCGTATGCAGTGATCACGGATAAGACTTCCTGTCTGTTAATATATATCGTTCCTTAATGGAATTCCATCTTTCTCAATCTTGCAGCATTGCGTTTTATAAACAAACGGTCACTGACAGAAAATTCATTCTGAGATCCGGCCTGTGATTTTTTCAGTTCAGAAATGAGCCAGATCGCACAAAAGGCAGCAGCAAGTAAAACTGCTATAAACAAATATGGTGTAATCAGGTAGATATTTTGAAGTAGCTGTGTCATAAGTTTGTTGATTAGTCAGGCATAACAGGTTTGTAATGTTGCATTATCAAACAATCGTGCCAGATTTTATCAGCTTTTTACTTGCAGCTTCTAAATACAATCCTGATTAAAGAATTGAAATATAAAGGTTTATCGAACTACCCGCATCTGTTGAATTTTGTGGAATATAAGCATTGATTTGTAGATTTCTGATGAATCCCGCACCCTGTCTGTTGACTTATACCGACAATAAATGACACTTTTAGACGCTAAAAAGTACCATTTATAACTTTCAGATCGCAGCCGACAACAGAATTGTTAACATAACCCACACTGATGCCTCCCACCTTAGTTGATTTCTTTGGCGGAAGCGGTGTTTTGATGGTTACAATTTTTGAAGTAAGTACCGACTGGGTTCCCGAAAGGTATTTGAACTCGATTTCAAGATTTTTGACCGTTGCCGCAGTCGCATTATTGATTGTCAGGCTGTGGATTGCAATCCCGCCGACGGTATGCCATTCATTTTCCATGATCTTGATATTGTTCAGCAGCTTTTCTTTATTGCTGCCCACCAGTGCGGAAATGGAATCAGCCTGGGTAACCACCTCTGTTCTGGATTTTACGACCGGTTTCTTTTTGAGAAAGTCAAATTGTTTGTAGTAATAAAGGATGTAAATAAAGGCGCAAACGGGGACAATCGCGCTAAGCCATTTAACAGTTGTAATCAAAGTCTTTCTGAACCTGGCTTTACTGCCTCTTTTCCTTGACATAAATAATGATACGTTAACGATGGATACGTTGAATTACAAACCAATAGTGCCTGAATTTTCCTTGCGGCTGATCAGGGTTGAAATGTTTTCTGCAAATATACAGAACACGGTTTCATATTTCATTTCGAAATAAGTTAATAAAGTGCGTTAACTTATTCTTAATCCTGTAAAATAATGCAGGAAGTAATTTACAGCAAAAGCCGCCGGAGCGATCCTTCAATGGCTTTGCCGGCGAATTGCCGGTTACTTTGCAATGACTGCTTTATAATCTTATAAGTTTTAGCCATTCCGTCCAATTGCTCCGCTGCTTTGTCTTTCCACAGCAACAAAGTGGCAACTTTCTCTCGGCATCCATGCTGTGTGTGCCGGCGCCGCAGTAACTGTGTAAGCAGGGTCCGTTAAATTGAGAGGCGTATGGCAAACCAGCGCAGGCGGTTCAGACAAAATTATAAATACCGCGTTGTAAATACGCGTTTCCCACTCCTGCTCCGGTGCATGCAGCTTCCGTAACAAATCTCATGAAATTCCGGCTTTCCGCGGCAAGCAGATCTTCCTAAAGTATCAGTTTGTACCCGATTTTGAATTCAGAAATGCTCCGTTCAAATAACTTCGGACAACAGCAAGCATAAAAGTGGAGGCAATATCAGGCAGTTATGTTCCGCAGTTTACCGCAGGATAAAACGATCCTTTTAATTGTCAAACTTTAATCATATTTGGGCCAAATGAACAATGCACAGATTTATTTGGCGGAAAACTTCCTACTCAATGTATATAAAACATCAATAAACACTTCTTATTCGCAAATACTTCAAAATCATTTGCTGTTATTAAAACCGGTTCTATGAAAATTACATTGGTTGACGAACTGCCGATACTGACAAGTGCTTTACAAAGCCTGTTTCTTCAGCTTCCTGATGTACAATACGTTGACATATTTGAGGATGGCAAGGAATTTCTGGCTAAAAAGAAAAGCAATCCGCCGGACATCCTGATTCTTGACCTGCTGATAAACGGAATGACCGGGATACAACTAGTGGAAATATGCCGGAATACATTTCCGAAAGGAATGAAAATAATTGTCCTTTCTACCATGACAGACTTCCAGACCATCAAACATGCGCTGAAAAAAGGTGTGAACGGTTATATGTCCAAGTGTACGTCTTTTGAGGAATTACAGGAATGCATCGCGGATGTATGCGACGGAAGACAGTACATCGGGAAGGAAATCAGGGATTACCTGATCAACAATATTTTTACTGAGGACCAGATTGTTGTGCATCTTTCACCCCGTGAGAAGGAAGTGCTTCAGAAAGTATGCGGCGGACAAACGATCAAGGAAATTGCTAACGACCTGAGATTGAGCGTGCATACCGTTCAGTATTATCACCGCTGCGTAATGGACAAGCTGAAAGTAAAACGCACGACGGATATGATCGTATTTGCAATCCAGCATAAGCTTTACATACCACAATAAAGTTGTTTACGCAAGGTACAGAAAATTAACAAGCATGGTTCCGGCATTGAAATCTGTAATAAATGCGCATAAAGCAAAGGCTTACAAGTATAATCTGGCACGATTAATGCAACAAACCTGAATTAAACTCAATTTTCATAAAAATAGTCAATGGACAATTTAGATCAGGTTATTTTGCATGCGGCACGTCTTGGAAATACGGAAGTTCTGGAAGAACTGATAAACCGCCAGATCAATGTAAATGTACAGGATGATAAAGGATACACGCCGCTCATCATCGCATGTTACAATAATCAGTATAATGCCGCCAAATTGTTGCTGAAAGCAAACGCAGATGTAAATGCAAGTGATTTCGGCGGTAACACTGCCCTGATGGGCGTCTCGTTTAAAGGGTATCCCGATATTGCAGAATTGCTGATCAGTTACGGTGCTGACCTGAATATGCAGCACGGAAACGGCGGAACAGCACTGATGTTTGCCGCCATGTTCGGCCGGAATGAACTGGTAAGGATTTTACTGAAGCACGGCGCCGACAGGCATATTGTTGATGTAAGAGGCCTTTCCGTTTACGACCTTGCCATACAACAGGGAAATGAAGAAGCATTGGTAATCCTGGAAGAACAGCAATAGTTATTTCGGGATTTTAAAAAAAGTCATGCTGAGTAAACCGTATGCCGGATTGGCAAAGCGTATATATAGCATTGGAACGGACTCCAGTTTCACTCAGCCTGACTAAGATTTTGTTTAAAGTAATTTGTGCTGCTTTTTTATTATTACAAAAGGGTTCAGTCCTCTTCAGAAGCTTTATAGTTCACGCAGTTTTCTGCAATTTCGGTCAGCAGGAAATCGGCATCTTTTTCTTCGCTCAATGTCTGGGCAAGCACTTCGGCTATGTCGTCCAAACCAAGGGTTTTGGCAAGCTGGGTCAGACCGCCGTATGTTGCAATTTCATAGTGTTCTATTTTTTGTACAGCAAGGATGATTCCTGCGTCCCGGGTTGCGGAACCGGCTTCTGTTCTTTCTACAATGTGCTCGCCTTCTTTAGTAAGCCCCTCCATGGCATCGCATTTCCGAGCAACAGCTTTTTCACCCAATGTATCAAAAATCTGTTCAAGCCTTTTAATCTGTTTCTCTGTAAGTATAAGATGCTCTTGCAAGGCACTGTTCAGATCCTGCGAAGTAGCAAAAGCAATTATACCCGGAAGTGTTTTTACCAGATGATTTTCCGCCCAGTATATATCCCGGAGCGAATCCAGAAACAATTCATGCAATGCAGGCTCTGCTTTTACAGCTTTTTTTGTCTTGATTTCTGGTTCTCCCCGGGATTCGTTTTTCATACATGGTTTCGGATTAAACAACAGTCCTGAAAGAGGACGATGTTATTTGTTATTAGGAACCGTTGACTCTGCCGTTCCTTTGTTTTTCTTGTTTTTACCTTTTTTTGAATCTTTGTTCATGGAACCGTTTGTTGCTTCATTCAGAGACGAGCTTTCCGGTGCCTGTGTTGTACTTGCTGCTGTTCCCGTAGCCTGCGGCCAGGCAGAAGTTCCCTGCGCACTGTTTCCCTGTGTTTGTACGGAATCGCTTTTGGCCGTTCCATGCATCTGATGTGTATTTCCTATTGCACTGTTGTCATCTCCGGACATGGTGCTTGCTGCAGTTCCGGTTGCCTGCGGCCAGGCCGAAGTACCCTGTGCGCTATTTCCTTGCGTTTGTGTGGAATCCTTGCCAGTACGTTTTGTATTTCCGGCACTGTTGCTGGTAGTTTGCGCCATGGCAGTTCCGCCGGCGATCAGCGTGAACATTACAACGCTTGTGATGAATTTTTTCATGATATTGACTTTTAGCTAGTTTGATATTGTAAAATGAATGAATCAATTATCGTTCCAGAAGCGTTTCAGGCCGGGTTCAGCAGTACTGCACTTCTGCGCACGGTGCGTTCTGCTTTCCAAATGCTTTTTCCAGCTGTTTGGTACAGTTTTAATGTTCCTTTATACATCAGAAAACACAACATGAACGCATATGAGCGAGATCAAAGATTATAAAGCATGGCTTTCCAATGTAGATCTGGAAAATCATGAAGATGTATACCAGCTTTACAGTTCAATTTCCAACTTTGAAGGTTCCGGCATCTTTTACACGGACAAAAGAGTGAAGAACGACGGATACGAGTACCGCGTAAAGGCAGACGGCAATGAAGATGTGCTGTTTCTGGAATCAGATGAAGCAAAACATGAGTTTTTACAATATCTGGCCAGTGAATATACAGATTCGGATGAAAGTAATATCCAGAAATGGTATGAACTTAAATCCGAAATCGGTAAAGTTGACTAGGCAATCCGGATACATTTACCGGATGTAAAGGAGATACCGTGTTTCCAGCATTTCATCCCTTTTTCTGGAATCGAGAAAATGAAGTTTAAGCTTGGTGATACGGTAATAGGCCGGTTTTCCCAAAATATCTGCCTTCACACCTGACCGGATCAGACTGTCGCCAAATGCGGCTGATGTGAACAGATACCCGGGTTTTTTATCCAGAAAATGTTGTAAACCGGCTTTACTCCCGAGCAATGCTACGTCGCCCGGCGCATAAAATTCAAAAGTATAGGAAAAAGCACCATAAGCAGCAACAGGAACATCCCTGTCACGAACCGGAATCAGTCCGGCTGCCTTGCGGCCGGATTGATATTCCAGCAAAAACGGGTAAAAAAAGACAAAAAGAAATACATACATCATAGCAGCCGCAACATAGCCTTTGAACAAAAGAGACAAAAGCCGGCTTTTAAATTTGACAACGCTCCCTGCCAGCACCAGCAGCAATGTTATCGTTGCCGCCGTAATTGCATGTTTGATCCCGGTTATATAAAGAAGCCATAATATGGTTGCACCCAATAATAAAACAAGTGCAGTCTGAACTTTCACCAAATGCTTTAATCCGGGATTTTCGGCCTGCTGATCAATGAAAAAGGCTGTAATTACAGACAAATAAGGAAAAATAATAACGATATAATGCGGAAGCTGGAATTTGGAAAGTGAAAACAACACGAAAGTTACAAGTGCGCTGCCGTAAATGATCCATCGGGCAGGATCACGGTTTTTGTCATAACCAATCAGATAAACAATTCCGGCCACAAGCCCTGCAGACCACGGAAGAAACGCCCATAAAGTAGTATGCAGGAAAAACAGTTTGTTGCCGCTTCCTTTAATCGGCCCGGTATTAAAAAACCTTCCAAACTGACTATCCCAGAAGAAAAACCGGACTCCCGATACATTTGTCCTGCCGAAAACAACCTTTTCAGGATGCATATCAAACTGTACATACAAGCTGTACAGTTCAGGAATGATGAAAACCAGACAAAGTACGGCCATGATCCACCATTTGTAATTGACAAACTGTTTCCATTGCCTTGTAATTATCCAGAAAATCACCCAGCCTCCGCCAATGGTCGCGAGCACAAAGATACCTTTGGTCATCATGGCGCAAGCTGCAAAAAACGCCGCAGCCACCACATGCCAAAAATTTCCGTTTCGGTAAGCGGCCAGCATATGCCATACTGAAGCAATGATGCAAGTGGTAAGATACGGCTCCGCCCGCACATCGAAATTGGCAAGTGTGCTGTGCAAGGCAACGGTATACAGCAGCACGGAAATCCGGGCTACCGAGTCGTTAAAAAGATCTCTTGCAGTAACATACGTATACCATAAACCTCCGAGCCAGAAAAGAAATGCCGGCAACTTGTATGCAAATCCGTTAATTCCCAGAACTTTATAACTGGCCGCAGCCATCCAGAAAGGAAAATGAGGTTTGTCCAGCCAGTCGTGACCGTCCCCGAAAAGGTTAATCCAGTCGCGATGCAGTACAATATGTTTGGCAATCGTCGCGTACAGCGCACCGTCGGGTTCCATGATGTCCAGAAACAATCCCGGAATGTTCAGCAGGATGCCAAGTGCAAGCAGCCATGAAAAATTACGTTTTAAAACAAGGTCTGCCTCACGCATTTTGATTCTTTATTCTGTTTGTAGGTTATTTTCCTGCCCGTATTCTACCTTGTTATATCGGACATAAAAATAAAGATGTGACCAAAATTAGGGTTCTTTGCCGGTTTTTCCTGAAAAAATCAGATCCATGCATCGGAGAATAATAGCCGGCCACTTTCCGGATCGGGCAAATGAGTACCTTTTTTCATTTGCCCGGCAGGGCTTCCGGAAAAGGAATGATGTAGTTGTAAAAATTGCCCGGGAATAAACAGTTTGGTAAGGTAGTCCGACTCGGACAATGGCCGGATTATTCCGGTTTCTTACTGTCAAAAAATGCTTTTACCGGTTCAGCGCTGGTAATTTCCAGGCACCCCTGCAGCGTAAGCGGCTTCTGCTGATAACCGATTACATGATCAAAGCTTAGTGCTTTTTCCTGTTCCGAATTCTCGGTAGCCGAACTGACCAATACAATCCACAGCCGTTGCAGATACGGACGTTCCTGAACAGCATGCAGAAAGTCCCAGCCGTTCATAACGGGCATATTGATATCCAGCAAAATGAGAAAAACGGTATTTTCCGCTTCGTACGAGTCCAGATAGCTCAGTGCTTCCTTTCCGTTATGAAAAAGTATTGTATCGTGCAGCACGCCTGCTTTCCGGAGAAACATCTCGTTCAGAAACAGCATGATCTTGTCATCATCAATCAAAATTATCTTTAACTCCTTTTCCTCCATTGCTGCTTTGTAGTTTATCTGCCTTTTGCGTTATGTCCTTGATCACTACATCCAGTTCCTGCGCCGATTCCAGTATATGATTCAGAATTTCGTTCTGGCTAATGTCTCCGCATGCGCCTATTTTCAGCAACTCCACCAGTCCCATCAACCGGGCAAGCGGAGCCCTTACAATATGAGACTGGGTCCATGCAATTTCTTTCAACTTTTCATTCTGGAGCCGGATCTGAAGCAGGTTCTGCCTGTAATCTGTAATATCCCTCAGCGACCCGACTGCCCGTATGGCAAGCCCCTGCCGATTGCGCAGGAAAATAATACGGTGTTCCACAAGTGCCAGTTCCCCGCTGGCTTTCTGAAAACGGAATTCTGAAACCAGCATTTCAGTGTCGGGATTCTCCGCTGCGGTCTTCAGTTCCGTCAGAACCCGTTTGCTGTCATCCGTATAAATATAGTCATACCATAATTTATTACTGTATATAGTCAGGTCAAAACCAAAAATATCCTGAAAACCGGGCCCCCATTCCACTTTGCCTGTTTCCATATCCCAGTCGTAAATGGCCTCATTGGCAGCCTTCTGGATCAGTTTATACCTTTCATTACTTAATATCAGATCATTGGATTTGAGAATTGTATCCGTAATATCCCGTGAATTGGTGACAAACCCGTTAATGGCCGGGTCGTACGACAGATTCGTTGCCGTTGTAACAATCCAGCGGTAATTTCCGGCAGCATCCAGATACCGGTATGGATCCGTTTTTGTCCGTTTCTGATGTCTGGCTTTCAGGAATAATTCTGCAATCCTGCTTCTGTCTTCGGGATGAATATACTGGAAGGCATCTTTGCCGATTAATTCATCGGGATGCAATCCCAATACATGATAATAACTTTCACCGACAAATTTGTAATGTCCGTTGCTATCGAGAATTGAAATCAGGTCGGCGCCTTCCTGAACAAGCGCCTTGAAACGCCTTTCACTCTGGATCAGCAGTTTCTTTTTTTCCATCTGATCGGTAATATCTTTTACACAATAAAGATGTACGCCGGAAATAATGTTGAGCGTTGCATTCAGGTTTCCCATAATATGAGTTCCATCCTTGCGCAGCAATTTTACGATCTTGTTGGAAATATTTTCTTTCAGAAGTCTTTTTCCGCTTTCCTCCGATTCCTGCTCATTTCTGAAAAGGTAAAATAAATTCAGGCTGTTCAGTTCCTGACCGGAGTAACCAAACATTTTTGTTGCTGCTTCATTTATATCCAGGCAGTTGCCCTGATCGTCTCCCAGCAGGATTGCATCGCTGGTATGATCAAAGACGGCCTTGAACTTTTTGTCTGCCTTGCGTTTTTCAGTAATATCCTGAATGATCCCTTTAATGCCAATTACCTGTTTTTCCGCATCTGTCTGAAGTTCGATCCGCTGAAAAACCCATTTTACTTCTCCGCTTTCTGTAATAATCCGGTGTTCAAAATCATTGTGTTCGCCTTCTTTCAGGGATGTGAAAGCTTCTTCATAGAGCAAATAGCGGTCATCAGGATGAAAACAGTTGATCAGATTCTCGAAAGTGGGCACAAAAGTCTGCGGATTTCTTCCATAAATTTCAAACATTTCCACAGACCAGTCGGAAATATCTTCATCCAGACGCCGGGTCCAATACCCGAGCTTTGCAATTTTCTGGGCATCAATCAGCTTTTCACTCCAGTGCTGCTTTTCTCTTTCTGCGGCTACAATGGCGGTTACGTCCAGTGACAACACCAGTTCCGCCTTTCTGCCATTGACATAAATTGTACCGCTTTGTATCTCTACATCAATAATTTCACCATTTTTCTTGCGGTGCTTCCATATGCCTCTGGAAAAAATTTTCTCACTTTTCCTTATTTCATTTACCGCTTTTACCAGATCGGGAATGTCTTTTTCAGGCCTGATATCCATAATGGTAAGTGCCAGAAACTCGCTTCGGCTGTACCCGTAATTCCGGATTGCCGCCTGATTTACCTCAAGAATCCGGAAAGTCTGCAGGTCATAAACCCACATGGGCTGCGGATTGAGATCAAACATATCATAATAAATGGCTGCCGAAACAGCCGGCCTGCTGTCTGCTGATATATCCTTTTTCTCTTTAATCATGGGTTATCATTTAGTTTCAGGCAACTATTTTCCTGACCATTCCGAAGTTGACACTATATTCCATTAAACCGAGCTCAGCGCAATCTAGAATAATTTTTTAAATTATTGTAGAACAATTATTACTATTTAACCCTAGTGCTGCAAATGGAAAGACAAGCGGTTTGTACATAAATATAAACAGCTCATATATTGCGGATTAGCCAAGTAAGTTATTCCTAGCCTATTTGTATCCGGTTGTATTGTCCGGGGTAACTTAGCTGATTCATAGCTGAATTTTAATCAACTATCAAAAACAAAGGGCAGCCGACAAAAGCCGGCTGCCCTTTTTACCTAAATTACTTCTATAAAGTAACTTACTATTTTGCTTAGTCGTGACCTTCCAGTTTGACCAGCTTGTTATAAAGACCTAAAAGAAGGAATGGAGCTGCCCATTGTCCTACAAATAGAGCTGTGTGTTTGTGATCCGTTAATTTAAGTGCCAGCGACACTCCCATGGATCCCAGTGCTGCCCACAAGAAAATATCAGAAGGTAATTTGGCAGTCTGTTCTTCTATTGCTGTCGCTACTTTTCCCTCTTTGTGCTCGGGATTGAAATCATTTTCCATACCTAACATTGGTTTTTAAGTTCAATATTTATTTCAAAATGGAGTATTAACAAAAACCATTCCTCACAAAATCACACCTGATTATCGTTTGGCATATTTTTTATTACGCAAACATGGTTCAGCCGTAAAAAGCTGTAACGTTTCGTATCAATCATCTTGTGTATCAACCTTAATCATCGCAGACAATGAAAATTATAAGCACAAAAGCACACGCAGTCCTCGATTACCTGAGCGGCGTGTTTTTTATCGCTTCTCCGTGGATCTTTGGCTTTAATGATGTTTCCACAGCAACCTGGATTCCTATTCTGATCGGAGCAACTACGCTCGTGATGTCTCTTTTTACAGATTATGAAGGCGGCATTGTCCGCAGCATCCATATGTCGGTGCATTTGATTGTGGATGTTGTTTCCGGTGTTTTACTCGTTGCATCCCCATGGCTTTTCGGCTTTGCAGATGAAGTTTATCTGCCGCATGTGATCCTCGGGATTTTTGCTATCGGAGCCGGCTCGCTAACCAGCAGCAACGCTCCTCATCACAGCCCCAATACCATCAACTGATTTATCCAAGACCTGCCATTTTCAACATCAGGCTTTGCATCATAAACTTAAAATTCATCAGTACTAAAAACCAATCATAATGAAAAAGCAACATCTTTTATATCTTTTCATGTCCGTATTAATGCTTACAACAGTAGCTTGCAATGACGATGACGACGATGATAACAACACGATTGCACAAGTTGACAGACAATTTGTACTCTCGGCAGCGGACGGCAATTTGTTTGAAATAAATTCCGGACAAGTTGCATCGAGCAAAGGCACTGCGGCAAATGTTAAAAGTTATGGTCAGATGATGGTTACGGATCATACCGCAGCAAGCCAGGAGCTGATGTCGCTGGCGAACAAGAAAAACGTGGAAATCCCGACAACACTTTCCGATGCCAAACAGGATAAACTGGATAGCCTTGCAGCTGTTTCGGGTGCTGCATTCGATTCCATCTACGTCAATATGATGGTTGTTTCTCACATGGAAACGGTTAATCTTTTTGAGAGAGAATCTACGGGCGGAGCCGACAGCGAACTCAAATCATGGGCAGCATCCAAGTTGCCTGCACTAAGACATCATCTGGAAATGGCCGAGGCTATGAAAGATTCACTGGCCAAATAATTAAGAACTCCGTAGCTTTATAATTGTATAAAAAAGGATGACGGCACATGTTTGCAGTCATCCTTTTTTTGTGTCTCATGCTTTACATGCAATGTAAAATGGCGCTTTCACGTCCTAGTGATGGCTTTTTGCTTTTTTATCGGTCCATTGCAGTTGTCTTATTTCCCCTTTTTGCCATGCATTTGCCAATGGATCAATGGACGGGGTCGGAATGTCTTTTCTGTTTTCCCGCTTTTTACTTGTTGATACCCCGAAGTTTTTATCTCTTTTGGCTACCATTCCCGTATCTAGTTGTCCATCTTTGGTGAATCCCATCATCAGCATCGGGGAACCCATAGGAAGCTGAAGATCGCGGTCTGTATGCCAGGTGTGAATCGTTTTTCCGTATGTGGAAACCAGCTTTTCCATTAATTCGTGCTCTGCTTCTTCGGGTATGCCGGGCGCAATCAGTTCACCGGATTTTACTTCATAAACATGGCTGTGCCAAAGTTTTTTTTCCTCAGGCGGCAGTTGTGCAAACAGCTTTGCGGAAACAATGTATTCAATTCCCATAATTTTGGCATTCTCGTCGTTTCCGTCAAAAATGATGGCCTGATGTACATCTTCGTTCAGCTGCGTAACGTAATGATGCGCTTCCATCTGGCCTTTCATGTCACCGTTGTAAAAGTGAAAACCGTCCAGGTATGTGTTCAGTTTTTTCAAAGGTGTTTTATCCTGCATCAGATCGGCACCGGCCCCGAGCACTTTGGACTTTGTGGTTTTTTCGGCGCCCGGCGCCTTTACATTGGATTCCGTGTTTTCACCGCCGCAGCCGGACAGCACAAGGAACATAAAAACAGTGGCAGGCAAGATATTGTTTTTCATAGTAATGGATAAATGGTTGAAAGTAAATGTGCATTCGGGTTAAAAATTATGCCCGCAGCATGGCTTGTATTTCCGGTAAAACTATTCAAATCCGACAGTCAGCTGCATCCATCATACGGGTTTGCGAATTGAAATCTACATATTGAGTAATTCCACATGCCAAACCGGGCGAATACATCTTGGAACCATTTTTGAGGCGTCATTAACACTTTAGTTAGTATTAACTGATCCATGACAATTAATCATCATAAATACTGCAGTACATGATCAATCAGAAAGAAAATGGCGAGTCCCCGGATGCAGAAAGCCGGACGGAACATTTCAGCGATATCACAGAACAGGAATCCATGGTTATTCCGGTGATAGAAGAACTATTGCAGGTAGATAAAAAAGTTATTGAAACAGGCAGAGTCCAGATCGAGAAAAAAGTGACCGACAAGGATGTCACGCTGGAACTACCCCTGATTCAGGAAAAAATCAATATCGAAAAGAAAGAAATAAACCAGTTTGTGGAAACGGCACCTCCGCCGGTCAGGTATGAAGGCGATACCATGATTCTTTCCGTGGTGAGAGAAGAAGCCGTTATTGTAAAAAAACTGTTTCTGGTAGAGGAACTGCATATTACCAGACATAAAACAGAAACACAGATGGTTTCAAAGGAAACCGTCAGAAAAGAAGAACTGATCATTAACAGATCGGAAAGTGCAGGCGAATGATTTTATTACAACAAACTATTTCAACAATAAAACGATCAGAGTTATGTCACAGACAGTCATAGGAATTTTCGAGAACAGTGCTGAAGCTTATCAGGCCAAACAAACTTTATTAAACCGCGGGTTCAGTCCCGACGATATTGATATCAATAATAATGTAGATACCGAAGACAGCCGCAGTACAGACGGACAGGTTACTGATACAACAGACCGTATCGGAAACTTCTTTTCACGCCTTTTTGATACCAATGATGAATCAGACCGTTACACCAAAGCAGGCCGTACGGGTACCATCATGACAGTACATACCAATAACATGCAGCAGGCGCTGGATGCATCCAATATTCTGGATGATTACGGCGCGGTGGACGTAAACGAATTTGAATCCAAAATTTCCGGTAGTACAGCTTATGACAGCAGTATTACATCCGATTATAACAACACCTTGCCGGCTGACGTGGAAGTTAACACAAGCAATGCAGCCCTCCTGTCCGGCTCGGCTGATCTGAATACAGGATCGGATGCTGTAATTTCTGATGAAGCAAACCTGGATACTGAATCTATTCCGGTGATCAAAGAAACAATCCATGTCGGCAAACGCAGTGTCGCTACCGGCGGTGTACGGTTCAGGAGCAGAATCATTGAGCGTCCTGTTGAAGAAACAATCCGGCTGAGACAGGAACGTGTTGAAGTAGACCGCACACCTGTAAACCGGGTAGCGACAGAAGCTGATTTTGCCAATTTCCAGGAAGGGACAATCGAAGTAACAGAAAGCGCAGAAGTTCCGGTTGTAAGCAAAGAAGCAAGGGTTGTGGAAGAAGTCAATGTAAATCTCAATACGCAGGAAAGAGAAGAAGTAATCCGGGATACCGTTCGCAGTACAGAAGTGACAGCCGAGGATCTGACTGAAACGGATCGTCGTAATTCGGGCAATATTTAAAAATGCCTGCCAATTTGCTGTATTGAATTCAAATAAAAGAAACCCGGATGTTGCATTACCGCAGCGTCCGGGTTTTTTATTTATACAATTCAGTCTAAATGCGCGTAACCGTCATTTCCAAGCATATCCTGACCATGAAATTGCTTGAATTCACCGATAATGGCATTTCTGTCAGCTGCATTTCTGGGATCGACGCTGATGATGATGCCGCCTTCTTTTACTCCGTCTTCATAGGAGCCTGTATTTCCCTTTGCAACTTTTGAGTTGAGAATATTACCGATTGTTCTGCCGGTTATTGCTCCCGCCGCTGCACCCGTCAGCCCGGCTATCCACCAAGGGCCGGCAATGGCAGTTTTTAACCTGGAATTAGAAATCAGGCTCAGCGAATACAATATTCCGGTTACGGCACCGGCAGCTCCTCCAAGCATGGCACCCAGATTAATTTTAGGTTGTTCGGCCAGCTTGGCTTCTGGCTCCGAGTGATAACCGGACTGGTTAAAGTGCTTGTTCAGCGTTTCATCCGACATCAGCAGCGAGATTTCATCGCGTGAATATCCTCTTTTAATCAGTGCATGATAGGCTTTATCTGCATTTTCCCTAGTTAAAAATACAGCGGATATGGTGCCGTGCGGATCATATGCGTAAGTAGAAGAATCCATTATATTTCAGTTTAGCTTGTAGCATGGCAAATGGCCGGGCTATTAAAATTATGATGCCAGTAAAGGCTTTATTTCAGAACCAGAATCCAAGCTGAAAAGCAATGCGCGGTTTTTCTTCATTCTTTTCTTTCGGGATAAATGCGCCTACCGCCAGTGTCAGAATATCGACCGGCGCAAGCCATATGCCGCCTCCGTAATTGTAATGCCAGTTTCTGGAAGGATCCTCTTTCAGCCATACGCGGCCGTAATCAAAACTTCCGAAAACGCCGTACGTCAGCGGAAGCGTCGGATTATAACTGCTGCCGATTTTTACCCGCAGATCGGTATCATGCCAGACGGTGCTTCTGCCGTAGAAACGTTCGGTACGATAGCCGCGCAATCCTTGTCTGCCGCCGATTACGGGCATTTGAAAGAATTCATAGCCTTCTCCGAAATTGATTCCCGTTCCGATTTGTGTAGCCAGAACAACATTTTCCTTTGGATCAAGGCTGTTGTAAAATGCCAGCTGCGCGCGTAAAGCTCCGAAGTTTTTACTGGTTCTCAGATCATTCGTCCAGTTCATACCGGTATGAAAACGGATTCCGGTATGTGGCGCAAAAATGTTGTCCACACTGCTGAAATCTGCCAAGAAACGGGCGCCGCTGTAATATTTCGTTTCAAAAATACGGTTGTCCAATCCGTTTTCATTGCTGGTAATAAACCGGTTTGCGGTCGCCTGAATGTCCGAAAGCTCGAAATAAGGCCCAAGTGCAACGAATCCGCTGTTTCCTGCGAACCGTTTTTTCAATGCGGGATAAACGTGAAATGCTGTCTGCCGGACACGGTAATAATCGGCATTGTCAAACATCCGCACCGAATTGTTGCCCAGCCCGGCAAAATTGAAAGCGTAAGTCGGGCCGTGGTAATAAGTGTCCAGATAAAAATCAAAAATCTGCAAGGCATTGATAAAATCGCCGGTATAATTCAGTTTAAACCCTTTTGTTCCGAATGCATAGCTGCCGCCGAAATTTTGCACCGAAGCGTAAGGTTCTTTTTTAAACCCGTACTTTATCATACTTACATTCGCACCGATCAGCAGTCCGTCGTCGGGATTGACACCGAGAACAGGAAACGGAATGGTAATGTCATAATTGCTGTCTGCACTTCTGCGGTCATATACATTGTATCTGTAAAGGTTGCTGCGTTTGTCTGCAGTTGCGCTGCCCGCATGCACTTCGTTATTGCCTTTGTCGTCGTAAATAAATGTTTTTTTACCGCCGGAACTTACGCGTGCACTGTCCGTAAAAAGGTCTTTTCCCTGGCCGCCGATCAGCCGTAATCTGACTCCTTTTTTCACATCACCTTTGACGATAAACTCGTCATTGTCGCCATTGCCGTAAATGTTAATGGTTTTTGTAATGCCGTTTTCAAAAATCCGCTGGAAATTACGCTGCTTGATCTGTTTGTTTTTCCCGGTTTCAAATACGGTTACGCTTGTCCGGTCATTGTCTATTCTTTCTATTACAAAACGTTCCTTTTCCTCCGTTCCGATGACATTAACGGATTCACTTACAAATTCATAATGCGTTCTTGCAATCCGAAGCAGATCATCACGCCGCGATTTTATATTTTTTATCAAAGCGGGTGCAGCCAGTTCCCTGGCTTTATCGGGCCATTCGGCAAAAGAGCTTTCAATGACTTCATCCGTCAGGTTTTTCTGAATAAATTTTACTTCATTTTCCCATTGTTCCCAGCTCAGGCTGTTCAGGAAAGTCCGGTCAAACAAACGTGCGCTCCATGTTGTCCATTTCATGCTTTGTATTTCGGGACTGAAACTTTGCAGCTGTCTCAAAAACGGCAATGTCAGCCTTGCAACACCTGTAATGACGCCGTCGTAAAGTGAAAATGCCTGATCTCTGTCGCGCGGTATAGGCCGGTATAACGTAGTTCCGTCCTTCTGTTTCACTGCCGACCAAGTCCACTGATCATCGTGACGGTCCCAGTCTCCGATCAGAAAGTCAAAAAGACGCGTTCGTACCGCCCATTCTTCGTCTACTTTGTGCTTGCTGTCGTCCAGCAGGTTTTCGACCAGTTCCGGCGTACTGACGATTTTGTCCGGGTTTCCGAAAAAATCCGCCTGTTTCCATCGCTTCCCGTCCGGTCTTTCTTCCAGCAGATTCATGGTTCCGCCAAACAGCGGATTGTACGTGGCAAGTGCAGGCTGCGCCGGAACATAATACAGTTTCGGATTGGTATGATACACGTTCACTGCTCCTGCAAGTACCGGCATGGAAAGCGGCGCAAAAGGATTTGTAGAAAGAAAATTGTCTTCCACAAGGTATTTTGCCGCAATCATCTGGTTAAACGGAAACGGAAGAAAACGGCTTACATCTTTGGTGAGTCCGCGCATGGCGTATTCCTTTCCGTCACTGCTACGCAGACGCAGCGAATTGGTCTGGTTTCCCCCACCCTGCTTTACCGGGGTCAATCCGCCATTGTAACGGCTCAGGTCCAGAACAGGAAACGGATATTTTTCCAGATAAAGCGGACGGTTATGTTCCCCGAACAAAAATTTATGAAACTTCCCTACAGGCTTTACTTGCATACCGGATACAAACTGACTGACCGTACCGGCATGGCGGTTGTATTCTGCATAGGTAGCCGTTGAATCCGGAATGGCGGCTACTTGCCTTTCTTTGATTTTCTTCTGAAAAACAAGCTTTACATTTTTTCCGTCCGGCTGCACTTCCCAGTATCTGACCCAGGTTTCGCCGCCTTCGTAAAAACTGAGCGTTGCATATCCAAGCGCCGAAGCTGAAAACAGCGAACCTTTTCCCAAACCGACCGGACTTGTTTTGGAGCCGCTACCGCTGACAATGAATTCCTGTCCGTCATTTTCGATAAATTGCAGTGTATGCTCGTGACCGCTTGCAAAAATGAATTTTCCGTTTTTCTTTGCTCCTGCCAATATCGCGGCCCGCAAATCTCTGTAATGTTTGTTGGCCACATCCTGCCTTGACCCGATCGTAGCGCGGAACAATGCGCTCAGGCTTCCGAGTCCTGGCAATGGAATGTACAATTTGGGATTGAGTTCGGTAAGCGGAAAAATATGCTGCTTGATCGTGAAGCGTCCGCCGTGCGGACCGTACGTATAAGGCGGATGATGCATGGCAATAACCACGTTTTTATTGCGGTATTTGCGGACGGTATTTTCAAATATGAACCGGAATTGTTCCCTGTTCCTGATTTCACAGCCGTCATTGATCCGGGAATCATGGTCCCAGTTGGTAAGCCACCACTGCGAATCTGCTACGATAACCACCACATTGTCGTTCAGTTCCACCACTTCGGGGCCCGAGCAGCCGTCGAGCGGCAGAAAGTAATCTTCCCAGTCGTCCTTGTCCTTTTTTCCACGGCGTTCATTGATGTATTTCTGAACGTACTTTTCCTGTCTTTTCAACCCTTTTACGCCCCATCCGCGCCAGTCGTGATTTCCCGGAATGAAAATGGGACGACCTTTAAAATCATTTAATGTTTCCAGCTGGCTGTCAATACGGAATTCAGCCACTTTGCGGGCAGCAGAGTCTTCGGCAGGCGGCATGCCGTATTCGTAAATGTTATCGCCCATGAAAATGGCCGAGCTGTTTGCAGGTTCCGTTGCCAGTTTGTTTTTCAGATATTCCAGTACCGGCGCTCTGCTTTCGGGCGAATCGTTGCCGGCATCGCCGATCAGGTACATGGTATGTTTCAGTTCCAGAGAAGAATCCGGCGCTTCACTTTGCCATAGTGCACCTTCTCTCGAGAAACCGGTTTTATAGCTGGCGCAGGAGAAAGTTCCGGTTACAATTACAAGGAAAATAACGATTCGAAGAAGTAAATTCATAGGAATGTCGTGAGTATCATGGTCGGTTTTACTGGTGGCCGTCAGTGTGCAGCAGGCTTGAATTTCAGAATGTTGCCGTTTGACAAATCATCGCCTTCATTGGAAATGTACAGGTTTCCGGCCTTGTCAAAAGCAATGCCTTCGGGCTGTACAAAAACATTGCCGCTGAGCGGAAAGGCATCTTTTACTTTCCAGTTCTTATCCGTTACGACAAGCAGCTTGTTAACTGCAGACAAAATATACCAATTGCCGGATTTCGGATTTCTGGCTATTCCGGACGGACGAAAGCCTCTTGAAACTTTACCGGTTATGGCTTTGATTTCATCCACCTGAATGGAAAACGTTTTTATGCTTGTGGAATCTTTAAACGGGTTCAGAACATATCCGGTTACGCTGTTTTTGGAATCGTCCTGCGGGCAGTTTTTACAAAGTATGTACAAATCGTCCGTGGCATTGTCCGCGTACATTCCTTCATATTCACCTTTCGGCAGTATCTTTTTCCATTCCTTGGTCTGTTCGGATTCTTCATATACCGATTCGGACAAAGGCATTGTGTACAGAAAGCCGTTGCTTTTCAGGATTACAGCCTGATCTTTCAGAATGGCAACATCTTCGTAATCTCCTTTTCTGGCAAATTTGGTATGCAGCTGCCGGTTATTTTTCCAGCCGAGCCTGAACAGCTTCCCCTCTTCGTCCTGAACGGCGTAAACTGTATCGCTGCTGCCGTTATTGAACGTAATGCCCGAAATCTCGAACAGACTTTCGGGCATGTTGAACTTTTCCGGGTTACTCATATCGAATTTCCCGAAGCTGTTTTTTTTCTTTTGTGCAGAATTGCAGCTGCTTACGCAAAAGCAGCATAAAGCAAGCCAGATAATCCTTTTGTAATTTACTGACATTTGATTTCAGATTGTGGCGGCCCGGTTTAATCCGGTTCAGTGTTCAAACAGGATGGAAGCAATGACAAATGCAATGACGGACACAATTATACCGAACATAAAAACATTGTATGCAATCCGGAGCAAACGATACTTCCTGCCCAGCACAACGCCCTGTGAATAAACATCTTTAGTAAGGCTTCCGTACAGAAATTCCCTGTCCATCATCATGCGCTGCATGCCGCTGGAATATTCCTGAAAAGGCATTCTGTAAAAGTTTCCGAAGAAAAGCAGGTTCACACTTTTTGCTTCTATTTCTTCCTGCGTAAAAGTACCGTGCGGAAGTGAAGGCCGTGTAGCCAGTATGGAAAACACCATCGTGATCATGCAGATCGTGAGCAGTAGCATGGTCGGGATGATCAGGTACGTATTGTCTTCCAGCTTCCGGACAAGTACGCTGAGCAGCACGGAAATGATAATGGAAGTGGTCGTCACCATGATATGCGCCTTGTTATCAGCCATATCGCTCAGTCGCTGGTGATTGTTGGAGCTGATCCGGAACATGGTTTCAATGCCCTTGTCGGGCCGGTCGCCTTTCGGCTTTTTGCTGTCACCGGCATCCAAAAGCTGTTCAGATAACTGTGTAGTTGGGAAATCCGGCTTTTCTGTTGCTGCCGGGATTTCTGCCTGATCCTTTTGTTTCAGCTTTTCCAGATTTTTCTGTTTCTGCCCGTTCAGATTTTCACGACAGAAATCCGTATGAAAACGGTGCGCTTCCAGCAGCCTGATTGTACTCCGGCGCCATTCCGCCTTATCCATTTTCTTTCCGCTCCGCTGTTCCTCTTCCTTGCGTACGAGCTTGTTCCAGTCAGAGAATTCCGGTGTGCCGAAATGATAAAGGTCTGCGTCACAGACAATCTGCTGCAACAAATTTACCGGCTTTTGCGGCCATATCGTTGCAATAATGCAGCCTTCCACTGCTCTGACAATGCTTTCATCCATTTCTTCTTTTACCAGATATTCCGCAGCCAGCTGTGCGCCTCTGCGTTCATGCCCGGACGCCTCGCCGTTGCTGTAACCGGTATCATGAAACCAGGCAGCCGTGGTCACAATAAACGTTTCCTTTTCATCCAGCCTGTAATGGCCGGCTATTCTGGCCGCATTGGAAACAACCGATTCCGTATGCACAAGGTTATGATAACTTAGCTGCGATAAAGCCCTTGTCTCGAAAAAATGACGGACATGGTGCCTGACCTTGTCAATCTGATGGTTATAATTCATGGAACGTTACATTATTTTGTAAGTAATTTCAACTCCATTCATTTTCCAGGTTTACGCCGATCCGGAGCGCTTTCAAACCTGTGACGCCCTGCAGTTCTTCCAGCTCGAGATATTCAAGATCATCGCACAATGTATTTTTTTCCTGCAGATAACGGATATAACCGACGTATTCTTCTGAGGATTTTTCATTGAAATACACCATTGCAATCTTGCCGGGCTGCGTGAGGCGTTCTCCTGTTCCTTTGACCCTTACTTTGTCAATCCGCTTTTTGATCACCTGATACCTGATATTGTAAGCGCCTTCGACGTCGAAACGGCGCTCATCGTCCCGGAAACTGATGTCTATGCTGCTGGAATGAATGAAAATCAGCTGCGTGGTTTCAAGAGGCTTTTCCATTTTCGGAATCAGCAGACTTGTGATTTTGGTAATGGCTGCCATGGAAGTAAGCTGCCACAGCCGGATATTTTTAAGGTAAAGTTCGCTGAATTTCTGATCAGGCTTGATGGACTGACCGATGTAAATATCGTATTCAATGCCGTCTGTCCTGAACTTTTCAAAATAACACGGATAAGACTGCTGTATTTCGGTTTTAAAAAGATCAAGATACAGGTTTACGGACGAATTGATCTGCTGCATGGAAGTTTCCAGCGCCCTTCTGTTGGCAAAAGCTGCGCCGTGCTGCTCATCCGTTATTTCAAAGTAGCGGTCAATAATATCCCTGATTTCCGAAGTTTCCCTGTTCTGGCCGGCACTGTTCTGGCTGTACTCCGCAATGCCGTTTTCCCTGAAATGCTGCAGAAAAGGATGTGCTTCAAAATCCAGGAAATCGCGCACTTTCATTTCATCACTGTCTGTTGCCTGATCATAAATTTCGGCAAACCACTTTTTACATTTATAGGTCATTTCATCGGCAAGCCCGAATCCCAGTTTTTGTTTTAATGCAGTAAAAGTTTCTGTCAATACGTTAAACTGAAGTTGTAAATCTTTTTTGAGCGCAAGGTTTCTTTCAACGGTTGAGTTGCGGATGTCAATAGCACCGTAAAGCGGATACACATTTTTGAAATGGATATTTTCAATGACTGCGTTTTGCGGATTGGCCGCCTTGTCTCTCAAAAAATGCCAGGCCGTTTCCCGGAACCGCCACTGAACAGCCGGCTGTAACGAAGTGAATTTTTCCCGGATCACATTTTCAATGTTCGCATTGAATTCATCAATGTAATTTTTCATGATCTGCGAGATCAGCGGAAGTGCAGAATCCAGCCTTGCAAGCGCTTTTTCATCAATGCTGTTCTCAATGCGGGAATAAACTTCCAGTACGCCGATGGCATTGTTATCGTAATAAACCGGCAGCAATGCAAAAGATTCTATTTTCTGGCTTCTCAGTTTTTTGACGAGGTCCTTCTTATGTTCATTCTCCGTATCCAGATTTCTCATGAAGAATATCTTCGGATTCCGGAAATATTCCGCTGCCATGGAAAGGTACATTTCTTCGGCCGAGCTGCTTTCCGTTGAAGTCTGCATCAGTTTACTGTAAAGCAGCGTATTACGGTCAAAAACCAGCTTGTTGTTCACTTTCAGGACGGGCAGCATGCCGAAGTCGATATGGGCATTTTCAACCAGCATTTTCAGCGACTCATTGATACGCCTGAAATAAGCTGCGGGTTCGTACGACTGCCTTTCCAGAATGGTGCTTTTGATGTCTTCAAGTGCATGCTCGCCGGTAACATCCGTCATTGTAACAATCGAAAATCCTTCAAACCGGAACAAATCGACGGGCAAAAGTCTGGTTATTACATCCAGATTAAATGATTCCATCAGATCCTGACGCATTTCGTTCAGGTTCAGCTCGGGAAGCGCTTCTTTCGGGTACACATCACAAAAACGGTTGTCAACGTTCAGGCGGTAGAATTTCTGAAGTCCGGAATGATCATCTTTAAGCGTTACGATCATGTCGCTTTGATGAACCGGTGGAAAATGATAAAGCCTTTCCAGAATGAATGCATAAAGCATCTGCATTTTATGCCTGACCGTGATGCCTTTATCATCAATAAGATCACATCTGAGATTTCCGGCATTGGTTTGATCGGTAATCAGATTGTAAAATCCTGCCGTACCATAAAAAACCACCGGGCCCAGCGGTACACTCAACGCCCAGTAAACATTGTTTTCGTCAGCCACAGGCGGCACAAGCATGCCGTACACAAGACCTAACTGATCTTTATACGCAGCTACTTCTGTCAGCGGAATCTGCCTGTTAAATCCCGGCTCTGCTTTGAGCCGTTCCAGTACAAGTGAGAAAAAAGTTCTTTTTACAGTTTCTTCCTGATCTGCTTTGCTTTCAAGAAAAGATATAAAATTCCGGAAGGAAACTGAAGAGTCCATTTTCTGGAGCCCGTACGGTGTGTTTTGTGTCACATCAACAGTAATGAGTTCCATTTGGTAAAATGTTAGGTACGATGTATGTGTCCGGAAAAATTCCCGGATCGTTTCAAAGTTTGAATCATGAAGTAAGAATATTCCTCCGCCTGATTATGCAGTTCAGACCAGAGCAGTTTTTGTTGCTGATAAACCGGACAACATCCGGCGCGTTTACGAATTCTGGACAGCTTCTGCCTTTTTCATGGCCATAGTGGGTTTGATAATCATCCGCAATGACTGATCTTTGGTAAAATAGGCGACCATCCAGTTATACAGCGTATTGATCCGGTTACGATGGTTGATCAGTGAAAGAAGGTGAATAAACAGCCAGGCAAGCCATGCGATCACACCTTTGAAATGCAGCTTGGGCGAAGGAAGATCCACAACCGCCTTGGCCCTTCCGATAATGGCCATTGATCCTTTGTCATGATAAGCAAACGAATGAAGCGGCTTGTTTTCTGCAATAAGCTGCAAATTCCGCGCAAGCAGTTTTCCCTGTTGAATGGCAACCTGTGCTACCTGCGGATGGCCGTTCGGGAAATTTTCATCCGTAGTCTGCAAACAGGCATCACCGATTGCATAAATGTTATAGGAACCTGAAATTCTGTTATGGGCATCAACGAGCAATCTTCTGCCCCGGCCGTAAGCTTCCGGCGGAATTCCCTCAAATACCTTCCCGGTAACGCCGGCAGCCCAGATCAGCGTTTTGGCTTCGATACTTTCGCCGTCTGTAAAAACCACCTTATCATCCACGAAGTCGGTAACATGCGTATTCAGCTTTATCTTGACGCCCAGTTTTTTAAGCGCCTGCAAGGTATCTTCCTGTGATTTTACGCTCATGGGAGAAAGCAAGGCATCGCCGCCGTCCACAAGGTAAATTTCGCTTCCTCTCCCGGCAAGTTCCGGATATTCCTTGCGCAGGATGCCGTTTCTCATTTCAGCGAACATGCCGGATATTTCCACGCCGGTCGGACCGCCGCCTGCAATAACCACGGTCAGCAGTTTTTTTACTTCCGCCGGATCTTCAGAAACAGATGCTTTTTCCATCTGGAGAAGCATTCTGTTACGCATTTCCAGGGCATCATCAAGGGTTTTCATCGGTGTGGAATTCCGCTTTACGTTTTCCATACCAAAGAAGTTTGTTTCAGCTCCGGTTGCAAAAACCAGAAAATCATACTGCAGTTCTCCGTTGTTAAGTATAATCTTGTTCTCGTTCGGAACCACTTTCAGGAGCTCACCCATGCGGAAATAAACATTTCCACGCCCGCGCAGCAGTTTCCGGAACGGATAACTGATGCTTGAAGGTTCCAGATAGGCCGTTGCAACCTGATAAATCAAAGGCGGAAAAAAATTGTAATTGTTTTTGTCCACAAGTATTATCTCGAACTTATTACTTTTAGCAAGATCCAAGGCAAGATTCACACCGGCAAATCCTCCGCCAACAATTACAACTTTCATAAGATTACAGATTTTATTTATTAAGAAGGGCTATTCGTGAATATTTGGTATTCAATAGGTTATCTAAAATAGGATCCTTTTATGACCTGTCAAAATAACACTTGTTAAATTATAATTAAAAAGCAAAATGCCGCTGATATGACCATTACACGACTGTATTAACCTGTAAAAAAATAATACCAACAAGCACCTGCCGAAATGTCAGGCAACAGCATCGGTCATTCTTCCTGACTTCTTCAGGTATTTTATATACCCGTAAACCGCGCCCAGAAGCAGAACGATAATGACGAACGTTTTCACCCGGTTTTCTTCATCAGGAACCAGCTGAGGATATTTGAACAACAGAATGGCCACAATGCCCGTCATCCATACGAACAGCGTATTGTATTCTTTCAGCAGCCAGCGTTTGTAATTGAACCTCATACCATTAAACGTTGCCCCGATTCCGCTAAAATTGATGAGCCATCTGTTCACACGCGCACAGTAACTGTCGAACTGCGCACCGAATTTGTTGCGCAGAAAATTCTCTTCCGCAAGCACAATCGCCTGATATATAAACAGGAACAAAGGCATAACCACTGCAACGTACAGGAGTGAGTTGGAAAGTATGCCTACGCCGAGCAGCATCAGAATATTTCCAACGTACAGCGGATTGCGGCAATGCCTGAAAATACCTTCAGTCACCAGTTTTTCCGCATAAACCTTTTTATCCTTTCCGCCACGGATAATGTAAGCAAGGCCAATGGTGATCCCGCGGATCAGTTCACCGGAAAATGTAACGAGCAGGCCAAGAATGATCGGTAACAAATAATATTTTTCACCAAAAGTTTCCGGTGTAAACAACATGGGTGAAGGAATAAAAAGCAGCAGATACAGGAAAATAAACAATACATTCCTGAACCTGAAAAAGAAGTTACCGATTGCGATCATGATTTTTTATAAGCTATTAATCCGGAGAAATTATACCATTTGAAGAAGACTTCACAATCCCCGAAGCCGGCTTCTTTCAGCAGAAGCAGGTTTTCAGAAAGCTTGTACGGGATCAGAACGTTTTCCAGTGCTTCTCTTTTCTGGGAAATTTCCATTTCGCTGTAATGATTGCGTCGCTTGTAATTGTAATAATATTTGATGAAATCACGGTTGAAAACGGTGCTTTCCGCCAGTACTTTTTCGACCAGAATCAGAATACCGCCCGGGTTCAGGCCGGCGTAAATGTTCCGGAGCAGCCTTTCGCGGTAAAGCGGGCGAACAAACTGAAGCGTAAGGCACAGAATCACAACGGATGCATTCTGGATCGGGAGCGGCTCATGCAAATCACCTGTAACCAGATCGTAAGGACGGACAAAACCTGCTTCTTTTAACTTGACATCGCATTTCGCAAGCATTTCAGGCGACTCGTCGATGCCGATAAAGCGGATGTCGGAAGGAATCAGCTTGTCCACTTCGATCATGGTTGTGCCCGTGGAGCAGCCCAGATCATACAGGCAGGAACCTTCTTTCACGTGATCGGCAGCAATTTCGCCAAGCATGCGCTGCATTTCATTATAGTACGGAACCGATCTGCTGACCATATCGTCAAAAACCTTCACTACGGTCGTTCCGAACTTGAAATCCGAAACTTTTGTAATTTCGTCCTTAAAGACTTCGTCCTGCTCAAAATCCGGCGAATTTGTCATGTTATCAGTTTAGGTAAGAATTTGATGCTATAATCAACAACTACGTAAAAAACATCAAATATAAATTATTTACCCGTTTCAGGTTGGTTTAATACGCTGAATTATTGTCTTCCCCGTAGCAGTATCTGTTCCTTTCAGCTCAATGTAAAGTACATTCGGTGACCAGAAAGTGCCACCGTCTATATGAATGAAAACCCGGTTCAGGATGCATTCCTTTTTGTTGATGCTCGCGTAAACATGATATTCGTCCTTGCTGTCTTTTCGTAAGTACAACGGCATTTTGGAGTAAGCCACAGACCTGAGTTCAAAAGAAGAATTTCCGGTCTGTTTGGAATTGATGCCGTATGCAAATTTTCTCTGAAGGTAATTCAAATCCTTGCGCACGCCTCCGTCCGTATACCGGATCCAGAATGTATTAACCGGATTTTTTTCACTGATCTTCCCTTGTTTGTCCACATTCAGCTGATAACAAATGGTATTGGAATTCGGGTCACGCTGAATGTAAAACAGCAGTCCGGGAACGTTGGTTGGTACCGGAAAGTCATCGGAATCAATTGATTTTTCAGTTGATCTCCTGTCAGTGGAATGGCTTTCTGAATACGAAAACAGCACCAGGCAAAATGCCGTCAGTATGCTAAACGCGTATTTCATAATCATTTAAATTGTTATAATAACATAGCTTGCGCAATTATTTCTCTGTCACATTCACCATAGCGGAGCACTTCTTCCACCATTTCGGGATCACCGGAAAATGGTCCCGACGACTGAATTTTAAGCGTAGCCATGGCCGCACCGAACTCGCCTGCTTCCTGAACATCCGCGCCCTGCACTTTTTTACTGAGATAACCGGCCATGTAAGTATCTCCGCAGCCTGTTGCATCTACGATTGCCGAAGGTTTGTAAGCCGGAATCTGAAAAAATGCATCATTCTTGTATATGAGCGAACCTTTGCTGCCAAGCGTAATAATGACTTCCTTCACACCCAGATCGGCCAGATACTGCGCACCTTTGCGGACGTCACTCGTGCCGGTTACGACTTCCATTTCAAATTCGTTTGCTTTCAGCGTGAACACATGCGGAAGTACTTCTTTCTTTTCGGCCCAGTCTTTATACAAAACTTTTTTATCCTTTACATAGCGCAGAAATCCCTGAATATCGAGCGAAACCAGCCCTTTTACAGCCAGCTGTTTGACCAGATCGGCAGAAATATCGTCGGAAAGCAACGGTCCCAGGTGAAATATCCGGGCATCAATGCCGGGCATCAGTTCAGGCGTGAAAGGCGCCGCTTTGTGCAGTACATTCTGCTCGCGGTGATCCTGATTAAAGCTGTAAATGTTCTCGAAATAAACCGTGTACTCGCTATCCAGAGAAAATACTTCAATATTTTCGTCGCGCAGGCCGGCAACAATATGGCTTTCCTTTTCTGCCAGCGCAGTCACCAGCGTGTAATTCACATCAAACTGCCTGAGTGCTTTTGAAAAGTAAAAGGAAGTGCCGCCCGGCATGTATTTGACGGAATTAGCCGTAACAACCTTATCAAGGGTAATATGCCCTATGGTGCAAATGTCGTACATACTGTTTCTTTTAATTTCATTGCGACATTAATCGTGCCACAACAAAGTTTATAACTAACCTAAATTTTTCAGGATCTCCGGCAACTGCGCAAAATCGGAAATCTCTGCATCTGCATGCTTCTGTTCATGATCAGTCGCTTCATCCCAGCCTTTGACATTGATCCAGACGCTTCTGCAGCCCAGCTGTTTAGCCGGAAGAATGTCTTTGCTGTACGAATCGCCCACAACGGCGCATGCCGCAGGCTGAAAGCCCAGTGCATCCACGCCAAGCTGATAAATCTGCGGATCAGGCTTGCGGACGCCCACAACTGCCGATTCCACGACGGACTGAAAAAAATCTCTGATCCCGAAATCCTTTAAAACGCTGTTGATATTTCCGTAAAAATTGGAAACCATCACCAGCGGATAATCCTTTGCCAGCTCTGCCAGAACCGGTGCCGCTTTTTCTACCGTCGTGCGTGCAAAATGGTTACAGGCACTCGCAATGGATTGAATGGCTTCATCATTCATGGAAAAACCCTTTTCCCTCAAAAAAGCGAATTGCTGCTCTACTTTCAGGAACAATACATCATAAAATACGTGATGCGGTTTGATGATCGGATTCAGTGCCAGTGCCCTTTCACCAAAAGTATAAGCACCTGCAAATGCGTCCCTGTCAACATTTACCTGATTCTGCTGATAACTTTCCCACAATACATTTGCCCAGTGCAGGCCGTTTGTATCAATTGTTCCGCCGTAATCAAGTAAAACTCCTTTAATCATAATCGTTTGTTTTCAATCCTGCCCGTCATGGCGGATATTGTTTTTTATAAATTCTGCTGTCTGAATGTGTTTACCGATCCGACCGGAACAGGTTCCATATTTTTTTCTTCATTATCCTTGTCATCGTTTGAATTCCTGTTTTTCACCTTGCGGTTGATAAGCGCAAGTCCGATCGCGATCCAGACAATTTCCCGGATGCGCATTACAATTCCGATCAGAATTCCTTTGGAAGCCAGAAGACCGACGCTGCTCAGCGCAAGGGCCAGTCCGCCTTCGCGCGTCCCCAACTGCATCGGGAAAAAGAAAATCAGATTGGCAAACAGCGATGAACCCGAACTCACGATCAGCGATTGCGACAAAGTCATTTCCATTCCGATGGCATGCGCAGTAAAATAGATTTCCGCGCAGGAAATCAGCCGGGCTGCAAACTCGTAAAACAGTGAAGCGTAAAATACATTCCTTCGTTCGGCGTATAAAATGCGGATCTGTTCGTCCACTTCAAACAAGGTATCCGCATTTTTCTGCGCAAAGGCATTGGCTTTCTTTCTGATAAAAGGGATTTTTTCCAGCAGGCGAAAAGTACTTACGGTAAAGCCTTTTTTATACACATTGATAAACCAGTAACCCAAAACCAAACCCGTTACAAGTAAAAGCCCGCAGCCAACAAGCATCATATTGTTCAGCGGCACGACGGCCACGATGAGGATAATGGAAGCAAGCCAGAAAATAACATGCGAAAACATGTGCATCAGGCCGTACAGCAGCACGGAAGACGTTGCTTTCTGAATGCCAAGCGTAGGTTTGAGTTCCAGAATCCGGTACGGTTCACCGCCCAGCGCTACAAACGGCGTAATGTAATTGATGGCATAACCCGAAATCGTAAGCCGCAGAACTGAACGAAAGGAAATGTTGCTTTCGGGCATGGCCGGCTCGTGAATAATGGCACGGAACGCGCAGGCATTAAGCAGATAAATCACCAGCCAGCTTCCTATAACCGGAATAAACCAGAATCCTGTCAGCTGAATGTTTTCCCAGATCACAAGCAATCCGGTGCTGTAAAGCATATAGCTCAGCGTAACGATTCCTATGAACAGAAAAACAGCTTTATATAGTTTGGTACCCATTCGTTTTTCCGTTCAGGATTTTCTGATAAAAATAGCGGCTCACTTTTTCCTGATTGACGATCATATAAATCAGGATCGGGTTCAGGACGAACATGTCGAAAAAGAAGTAAATCCATGACTGATCCAGAAAAAGCCAGAGAAACAGAAACAAAACCCGTGTATTGAACTGGACAATGTTCGTATATTTCATCAATGGCCTGTTGTGCGCCCGAAAATCGGTAACGAGTTCCTGCGGAAGTCCGTTCTGATATTTGCTGCGTACAAGCGCAAGCAGTTTCTGCAGATGCGGTGAAAAACTTTCCTGCAGTTTGGTATAGTTCAGGTAAGTCCTTGCAATGAGTTTCATCCCGAAATCGGATGACCAGCTCAGCCGGTCATATTCCTGCTGAAGATCGCGTGAATTATCCAGCTCGCTTCCGGAAGTTCCTTTGATAAAGAACAAATGCACGTTGCGGTAATAATCCGCCATGGCCGACTGCACAACGTGCGAAGCTCCGGCCAATACGCCCGGAACCCAGATCCATGCGCTCCAGCCTTCATTCTGGCTGCGCAGACAAATTGCAATATGAATGGCAATAAACCAGAAATCACCCGCTGCACCGTCGAGAATCCGGCCAAGCCTGCTTTTGTCGTTCGTCATGCGGGCAAGCTGTCCGTCGGCACTGTCGAGCGAATTGGCAAAAACCAGCAGCAACATGCCGATCACATTGATCCAGAGTTCCTGATAATAGAAAAGGATCCCGGCAGCAACCCCGAAGAAAATACTGACGATGGTAACCGGATTGGGCCTGATGCCTACTTTTGCACAAAACAATGCGATCTGATAACCGATCGGGCGGTAAAACCAGATATCAATCTGTTCTTCGGTATCGCTGGATTTGAGTGAATTTTCAAAAGCTGATCCGGATTTGACTTCCTCCTCTTTTTTTCCGCTTTTATCTGAAGTAGTTGTCTCCATTAATTCTGGTTGGTAAATTGATTGTAAAGCATGCGTGCGATGTGGCTGGCTGCCTGATCCCGGCAGGGTGCAAAACTCGGCCAGTCGTTCAGGTCAATAATCCGGAAACTTCCGTCTTTGCCGACAATGGCATCTCCTCCGTAAATAGCTATTCCAACCACTTCTGCCGCGATTGTCGCTACATTTTTTAATTTTTCCGCATCAAATGCATGATAAACAGAATTCCCGTTGATGCTTTGATAATCGGCGTACTTGTGATGATTGTTATCGTAAGGATAAAACCAGAAGAAAAAATCGGTTCCGCGCACACCGTAAAATTTCACCAGATCACCGATCAGATGGCCGGAAATAACCGCATCGGGAATATCCCGCAGCGCATACTCGCGCAGGATTTCCTTGGCTTCATCTCTTGTACTTGCAAAGGAAACGTCCTCTTTATGGATTGCATGAAAATCGCCGCGCTTGATCCAGTAACCTTTGCTGTCTATTTTATCAAAAACATCGTTATCACTGTAAGAAGTCGGAACGATGTAACTTTCTGCAACCGGAATGTTGTTCAGGTTCAATGCGTTGGTCAGATTGGTGCGGTAACAGTTTTCAATCCCGAATGCCGAATTAATAACCTGAACCCCATTTTTTTCAAAATCCTGCAATTTCCTTACAACTTCTTTCTGACGGGCCATTGTGAATATTTTCTGCTGCGTAACTTCATCCATTGCCAGAAGTTCGTCTTCGGAACAAATGCTGATTCCGCATCCCATTTTAACAAGTTCTTTGGCTGTCAGTGAAAAAATGGCATCGTCGTTTCCAATATGGTTAGGCGAAAATTTCCGGTTACGGTGCACGCCCAGTATTTCTAATTCATTCATGTACGCTGCTGACCGGTAAAAATCGCCGGTCATTTAAAGGGTAATTTGGTTAATTGGTATCAGTCTTGTTTTCTTAATAGGCATTTTCAGGACTCAGAAAAAGCTCTGCCGTCCGGATGTCACTTACATGGTCTACGTCCACGATTTTAGAGAACGGATAAGCTTCCAGCCTGACGCCGTTTTCCAGCAATTGCCTCTGAAAGTTCCGCATTCTGCTTGTGCCGTTTTTCACCGCTTTGTCTACAACGGCAATGGCATTTTTTTTCAGACAGTAAATTCCGCCGGACACAAACGGCGTCTGCGTCACATTCTGATCGGTAAATGCAGTAATTTCATTTTGCTCATTTACGGTTACATACAACGGACTTTCATCATCAATGAAAGAAGTGACTGCCATCAGGCCGTCTATGCTGCTGTTTTCCTGAAAATATGCAATGAATTCGCTGAATTCCTCTTCCTTGAAAACGGTATCCGTCGTTGTAAGGCATACGGAATCCAGTTCGGGATCGGTTCTTAAAAGCTCGTAAACACTATGCAGTGAACTCGGCGTGGATTTTTTAATGATATCAATCGGAAACGTGCGGCTTAATTCCGTCAGATGACTTTCCAGCGTTTCCGACTCTTCATTGATGATGATTTTGATCCGCTGCGCGTTGTTGCGCATGAAAATCCCGATCAGACGATCTATAAGCATTTCTCCGTAAAGGCTGACCATGGGCTTCGGAAGCTTGAACCCTTCCTTCGCAAGGCGCGAACCTTCTCCGGCTGCTATGATTGCATAATTCATATAATTGGTGTTTTAAACTGAGCCCTTTTCGTCTCTTAAAAATCGAGCCTGAACCTCGCCCGTACGCCCCATTCCGAGACATTTGGATTGTCCAGATACGTAAATCTTTTCACAAGGTCCACACGGAGCAGTTTGAAAATGTTCGCAATGCCTATACTTCCTTCAATGTACGGTTCCCTGGACAGCGTGTACGTGATCGGTTTGCCGTTTTCATCCATAGGAAAGCGGTAAAGCGACGGGTTCATGGCCGGATTGTTTTCATCACGCAACCCGCCCATCAATCCTTTAAAACTGAAAACCTCGCGCAATTTCAGCTTTTTGATCAGCGGTATTTTGTTAAACAGAAACCCGTTCATGTAATACTGAACATCCAGACTGGCGTAATGGTCGCTGACAAATTCCAGGAAGTTCATCAGGTTATAGGAATTAAGCTGATAAGCGTAAGTCTGGTTGGCGCGGTGAATGGTCAGCAGCGGAAACAGGATTTTGCTCCCGAAAATATAGCCGCCTTCCGTCGTCACATCCGCATAACCGAACTGGGATAAATAAACCCGTTTTGAAATATTGGCCGAAACGTTGTGATACCGGTTTTGTCCTTCAAAAACACCTTTCAGACCGGCATTGTAGCGCAGCGTGAAAATCGGGTATTTGTTGATAATCGGCGTACGGTACAATTTTCCCTGATAAAACTGCTCGTTCGGCGCGTAGCGCAGTTCCAGATTGGCTTCGGTATTGCTCAGCGTACCGGCATTCTGCAGGCCGCCTTCATCGTTCAGCCTTTCGTAACGCAATATGCCGGCGGGCGTCTGTCTCCACTGCGTAAAACCGATCCGGTAAGAAAAATGGTTTTCAAGTTCCCTTACGTATTCCATTTTGTACACGTCATTGTACAGCCAGCGGTTGTTTTCACCTCTTTTAAAAGATAAAAGAAAATTGTCTTCCTGAACAAACTGCAAGTCCTGACCGGGAATTTTGGTATCGCGCTGGTAACTCGCACGGATGTAGTTCAGCGGAAAATGATAAACGGATTTGTTATTGAACGAATAAGTACCGCTCAGGAAATACTTCCATTTCTCATCCTTGAAACCGTATGCCGCATAGGTTTCGAAATAAACCCTTTTGCTCAGATCCGTCGTTGTTCTTCCGCCGAAGCGCAGCCGGAAACCTTCAATCGGATTGAAACTGTAAAACGTATTCACCGGCCCGATTTCCACTTTTCCCAACGACTTGTAACCTGAAAGCAGAAGTGTAGAAATGTCCATGGTGCGCCGGAAAGAAGGAATGGTCTGCAGCGTATCAATGTTTTTATAAATATCCAGCTCCATTTTGTCCAGCGGAATGTGCCTTGCGCTGTTCCAGAAAGATTCTCCCGTCCTAACCTGCGGATTATACGCAATTTCTTCACCCGGGCCTTTGTAAATGCTGTCCGGCCGGCTTTGGTTGATGACGTAATTCTTGAAGTTGACAATCCGCTGACCGTAAAAACCTGCATTTTTCTCGCCCAGCGCAAATTCCATTGCCAGACTGGTTTTGTTCAGGTGATAACGTCCGTCCGCGCCTTTTTCGAATTCGATATGCGCTTCCAGATCACGCATGAAGTTCAGGTTAATGTCTTTGTTCACCGTCAGATAAGCATTCTGAACGCCGTAATTTCCGTCCAGCGTAACGTACAGCTTGCCTTCAAAAAGCATATCCGTTTTGTTTCTCGGAACAAAGCCCAGTTCCACGAGCCACGGCGTATTGGTTTTGACCGTATCCCGGATAAAGAACTTGTAAAAAGTCGGTGCGGTGTTGGCAATCGGGCTCAGCAACAGGTTGGTTGCAATGGAAATATCGTTGTCATAAAGATTGATATCTTCATAAAGCCTGTTGAAATAGGCGCTCAGACCGTCGTTATCCACAAACTTCGCATCAAATTCGGCACGGCGGTTGGCGAGGACAAGCTGTTTTTTCGTGTAGGGATTTTTCCTGAAATAAACCTGTGAAAGCTTTTCCTGAATGTAGGCCGGCAACATGTTTTTGCCTCCGATTGCAGCCGAATCCTGATCCTTAAACAAAAACTGATAATTCTTGAAAATCCTTTTTTCCCTGAAACTTTCAGAAAGATTGCTCAGCGCAAATGAAATTTTCTCATACTGTTCATATTCGACGTAATTATTGCTGGCCATTTTGTTCTGGTCCTTGTGCGCAATAACCTCGCGGATAAGCTGTACGGCAGGATTGTCGCGGTTGCGGTATTTTGCTTTTCCTTTCACCGTTACTTCCTTCAGCATGGATGCATCGACAGCCATTTTCACATCAATCACCTGACTGACACCCGGCTTGATTTCCTTTTCTACGCTGAGGTAGCCAATGTAAGTAAATTTAACTTTCGCGTGATTTTCAACTAACGTAAGTGCATAACGTCCGTCTGCATCCGAGACGGTTCCCATTGTAGTGCCGGGGATCAGGATAGATACATACGGCAGCGTTTCGCCGGATTTTGCATCTGTAACCGTTCCTTTGATTGTTGTGCTTTGCGCTATGGCTGTTCCGCTGTAAATCTGTACTAAACAGATCATCAGGAGCATTTTTGACCATACCGGCTTAATAATTGTTTTCATTTTTAAACATCATAACGTGTTATTTTGCAGTCCTTAGCCTTCGGTCAATCATTTCACCGGAATTCCGGCTGATGATCAAGAGAGTACCGGAATGTCAGAGCCATTTATTTTCCTTGTACCACATCAGTGTTTCGGTAAGTCCCTGCTGCAAATCGTATTGCGGCCGGTACCGCAGATGATTGCGGGCTGCGTCTATACTACAGATCCAGTTTGGCGCTGTAAGCTCTTTTAATTTCTCTTTGTTCAGAACCGGCGTTGCCGTTGAAAATGCATAAACTGCATCCAGCAATCCGGCAACGATTTTCACCAGTGCCATTGGCAGGTGCGTACGAATGCTTTTTCTGCCGCTTATTTCCTGAAACTTGTCTGCCAGCGCATACCGGTCGTAAGCATGTCCGTCGGAAATATTGTAAACGGTAACTTGCTGGCTGTCTTCTTTCAATGCGGCCATTGTGGCTGCCACCAGATCTTTGACATACACAAAGCTGAGCCGCTGCGGGCCTTTGCCGATGTAAGCGTCCAGACCTTTGTTCAGCGTTTTGAAAAGGACAAACAAATCCTTTTCCCCCGGACCATATACGGCAGTCGGGCGGATAATCGTCAACGGTAAATTTTTAACATCCAAAAGGTAATTTTCGGCAAGCAGCTTGCTTCTGCCATAATCCGTTACCGGAACCGGCAAAGTCTTTTCCGTTATGGGCTGTTCTTCTGCATAAGCTGCCGGCCCGATCGCTGCCAGACTGCTCAAAAAAACAAACCTTTTCAGCGGAATGCCCGTCGCCAGCGCAGCCTGCGCCAGATGAAGTGTGTAATTGGCATTGACGAGGTTGTAAGCCGCTGCACTTTTGGCTTTTGTAACGCCCGCAGCATGAATAATATACTCACAGCCCGACTTTTCAAGTGTGTGTTTCAGCGATTCCTGCGAACTGAAATCTGTGTTTGCAAATACAAGAGAATCCGTTTTCAGCTTCTTCAGAAAAGTCAGGTCACTGGATGGCCGCACGGCTGCATGTACTTCCATGCCTGCTTTCAGTGCAGCTTCCACCAGATGAAAACCAATGAATCCGCTGGCTCCGGTTATGAAAACTTTCTCTTTCATATTGCTTTTTCAAACAACCTGTACCGTTTGTACAGCTGGCCGTTGATCTGTTCAATGGCGTGGTTCATCAGGTAATTTTCTTCCAGCATCCACGAGCATTCGCCGCCTGTAACTTTTGTACCGTACGTGTTCTTGATGATATGGCCGTAAAGACAGGCTTCGATGCCCATTTTCCGATAACCTTCAATGACGCCCAGTGTAAGCACGCGGATGCGGGTAATGTTTTTCTTGCCCATCAGCAGCTTGAAAATTCCCGTCGGCAGTAAACGCCCTCTTTTAATTTTGATCAGAATCTGGTTGATATCCGGAATCCCGAGTACAAAACCGACCATTTCACCGTCCTTTTCAGCAACAAGACAGAAATTCGGATCAAGAATCATTTTCAGATCTTTGGCCAGATAGTCAAATTCCTTTTCGGTCATCGGAACAAAACCCAGGTTTTTGTCCCAGGCTTTGTTATAAACCTGACGGATTTTAACAACCTCGTTCTTGAAATCTTTCATATTCACCTTGCGGATAATCACACCGCTCCGTTTCAGCCTGTTTTCCAGCGCGTCAATAAGTCGCACGGATTTGTCATTGGCCGTATTTACATTGATTTCATAAGCCAGCAGGTCCGTTTGTTTCGACAGACCGGCATTTTTAAGCAGTTCAATGTAATACGGTGCGTTGTAAGGCATCATGGCCATCGGCGGTCTTTCAAAACCATCGATCAGCAACCCGCAGGTATCATTGGTAGAAAGGTTAACCGGCCCCACCAGATTGGAAACGCCTTTTGCTTTCAACCATTTTACCGCTTCGTACAGCAGCAGATTTACGGTTTCCTGATCATCAATGGCATCGAAAAAGCCGAAAAAACCGTCGTTCTTGCCCGTGAATTCAATGTGATTGCGGTTGTAAATGGCGGCAATCCGTCCCGTAATACTTTCCCCGTCCCGAACCAGAAACAGCTTCACTTCGGAGTGTTCGTAAAAAGGATGCTTGTCCGGGGAAAGCATGTCCTTTTGTGCAATGAAAAGTTCCGGAACATAATTTTTATCGTTTCGATAAAGATCATGCGGAAAATCAATAAACAGCTTTAGTTCTTTGGGAGAGTTTACGTGGACGATTTGTTTCATAGTCTTTCAGTGACAGGCTGAGGGCAGATCTGACGATAAATTTTGGTAATTTTATCCACTGCTTCTTCAATCTGGCTGAATGTATGCGTTGCCATCAGTGAGAAACGGATCAGCGACTGTTCAGGAGGAACGCCCGGCGAAACAACCGGATTTACAAAAATTCCTTCGTCCTGTAAAAGTTTGGTCAGCACGAATGTCCTTTCATTATCGCGTATGTACAATGGCAGGATCGGACTTTCGGTACGTCCGAGATCAAAGCCGTTGACAAGCAGCAGCTCTTTCGCATATCTTGTATTGGCCCAGAGACGTTCAATATGATGCGGCTCCGATTCGATGATGTCCAGTGCAGCCAGCGTACTTCCAACGGCAGCGGGCGTCATGCTTGCGCTGAACATCAGCGAACGCGCGCGGTGTTTAAGGTAATCGATTGTGCTTGCGTCTCCTGCAATAAACCCGCCCAGTGAAGCCAGTGACTTGCTGAATGTTCCCATAATCAGATCCGTGGTTTCTGTCAGTCCGAAGTAGGAAGCAGTTCCGGCGCCATTGTGCCCAATCACGCCCAGACTGTGCGCATCGTCCACCAGAACAGTTGCATCAAACTCGGCTGCAATAGCGTTCAGTTCGGGCAGCTTCACAATATCACCCTCCATGCTGAAAATCCCGTCCGTAGCAATCAGCTTGATGGCTTCTTCCGGCAAAAGGCTCAGCTTTTTCCGGAGATCGTTCATGTCGTTGTGCGCGTACTTGATTACTTTGGAAAAAGACAGGCGGCTTCCGTCGATGATGGAAGCATGGTCACTTTCATCCAGAACAAGATAATCGTTGCGGCCGGTCAGGCACGATAACGCACCCAGATTGGCCTGATAACCGGTACTGAACAGGATTGCATCTTCCTTGCCCGTAAATTTGGCAAGTCTTTCTTCCAGCTCTTCGTGTATGTCGAGTGTGCCGTTCAGAAACCGGGAACCTGCACAGCCGGTACCGTATTTCTGTGCCGCTTTCTGCGATGCTTCAATGATATAAGGATGGGATGTAAGCCCCAGATATGAATTTGACCCGAACATCAGGACCGGCTTTCCATTGATGATAACCTCTGTATCCTGACCCGATTCGATGGGTCTGAAGAAGGGATAAAGACCTTTTGCTCTTACATTGGCCGCGTCTTTAAATTCGGCAATTCGATTATTTAATTTTTTACCCATAGATAATTAATGTCAGAATCAACAGCTTCTTTTTATAAGGTGCCGGATGGCATCCGGCCGTAACCTGATTGGAAAGATCTGGGAGGTCAGTTGGTATTGTAGTTGTTCTTTTCCATAGTATAAATTTTGAACCTTGAGTGATGGTAAAATGTCTTTTCCAGCATGTTAATACGTGGTTTTCGGCCGTCTGCACCGATCCGTTTCACAATTTTCTTTCTTCTGCCTTATCGCTGCTTAAAGTTATCAAAGTATTAAAAAACTATGACTATTCGTTCAGCTGCAAATAAATTTAAAAGATAAACCCGATACCCTTCGCAGTAGTTCACAAAGCTGGTCAATCATTTTGTATTTTACCAGTAATAAAAAAAGCGCGTCTTTGTGCCGGCTGCTCATTCATGTGTGTGTTCGGCCTGATTCTGAAATCTTTATTCAAAAAACATCAAAGTATTAAACAATCTGTAAAAAGTGAATTTTACTTATTTGCTGCAAAAATTTTTTCCCGGCCTTTTTCAGAATAATTCCCATATCAGCGTGCGACAGGTCTATCCTGAGTTTTCTTTCATGGCCGCAATCCCGGGATCAGGGTTGTAACCAGCATTTTACTATTTTTTCAGGACCGAAGATCTGTCATTAAAACCGAGCCAGTAAACGTCAGATCTGCCAAGATTCCCTGTGTTCATTTTACAGGCATTCCGGTTAAACAAATGTTTATTTTAAATAATTGTTTAACGTTTACGCAAAAAAATTCAACCTTCCAGAATCAGGTAATTACAGATCATTGCTTTTACATGTTCTTTCTGTTCCTGCGCATACCGGTTGAATTCCTCTTCGCTCATACCGTAGATCTTTTTATGAATGTGTTTTCCAAGAAAAATAAACTCCACGCAGCTTTTGATCAACGGGATAATATTTTCAATATGAACCTGCCGCAATGTTCCGTTTGCAATTCCTTCATTCAGCTGCTTGCAAAACAGAGTGGACCGGATTTGCTTGAAAAACGTAAGATCAGGAAAAAGGCGTTCCGGTTCCTTGTGAATCTCGTTCATGATAAAAATCACCAGATCGGGCTCTTCATTCATCATTTTGAAATCATTCTCGATCATGTCCGAAATCTTGGTTTTGATATCCACCGGCTTGTTCAGGATACTCACCATATTCTGAAAGTACAATTCCAGAATATCCTTGAAGATTTCAAGAAACAGCTTTTCCTTACTTCTGAAATAATAATTGGTCAGCGCAATGTTCATGTCTGCTTCCCGCGCAATGTCACGCGAAGTAGTACCGTCAAAGCCCTTTTTCAGAAAAATTCTTCTGGCCGCTTCTTTGATCTTGTCCTCACTTTTTTCTGTTACACACTTCACTTTCAAATCTGAGTTAGGCAATATCCTACAAATTATCAAACCGTTTTTCTGCTGATTGATGATCAAATGTCTGTATTAATTTCAATACACTCAAGTGTTTTAAGTAATTAATTTAAACAACTATTTAAAATTAATATTTAATATCAAATTTTAGCGGATTAATACAAATTGACCTGCTCGCAAGGCGGATCTTCTCTCAGCAGTTCGAAACTCTGGCGGGCAATTTCAAGCTCTTCATTGGTCGGGATCACCAATATTTTCACTCTGCCGCTTTTCCCGCTTATTTCCCGGATCTGATCCGATTTGGCACGATTGCTTTCAGCGTCCAGCTGAATGCCGAAATATTCCATATCGCGGCAGATTTTTTCCCGCATCAACGCATCGTTCTCTCCCACTCCTGCCGTAAATACAATGGCATCCAGTCCGTTGAGAACGGCTGCATAGGAACCGATGTATTTTTTGATCCGGTAAGCATACATATCAATGGCCAGTTCCGCATCGTAATTTCCGGCTTCCAGCATTTTCACCACATCGCGCATGTCATTGGAACCGGCAAGTCCGAGCAATCCGGATTCATTGTTAAGCAGCTTGTCCATTTCATCGGCTGTTTTTCCTTCCTTCCGCTGCAGATGCAGGATCACCGAAGGATCAATATCGCCCGAGCGCGTTCCCATTACCAGCCCGCTGAGCGGTCCGAAGCCCATGCTCGTATCGATGGATTTTCCGCCGTTGACGGCCGTAATGCTGCATCCATTTCCCAAATGGATACTGATAATTTTCGCATCCGGTTTCCCAAGCCGCTCCATTGCTTTTTCAGACACATACTTGTGGCTCGTTCCGTGAAAACCATACGCCCGGATGTGCATTTCGGAATAGTACTTTTCCGGAACTGCATACCTGAAAGCGAATTCGGGCATCGTCTGATGAAATGCGGTATCAAAAACGGCGATCTGTTTTGCATTCGGAAAGATTTTTTCAGCGAATTCTATGCACTTGTAGTTCACCGGATTGTGAAGCGGCGCAAGCGTGGACAAACCCATGATTTTCTGTTTGACATCCGGATCAATGATGACTGCCGTAGAAAAATGCTCACCGCCATGCACGACTCGATGCCCGATTACTTCCAGATCATCCGTGTTTTTTATCAGTCCCGAATCCGTCAGCAATGCAAGAACATGTTTCATTCCCTCGCCGTAATCTTTTACCGACAGTGTTTTTTCCGTTACCTGAACATCCTCTTTATTGATCGTCTTGTGCCTTATAAATGAATCTTCCTTACCGATTTTTTCTATCAAACCTGTACAAAGCGGCTTTTCATCGGGCATATGGAAAAGCTGGTATTTGAGTGAACTGCTTCCTGAATTTATAACGAGAATATTCATTTTATGAAGATTGTCCGCTTTCCTGGCACTGGATCGCAGTAATGATTACAGTATTAAAAATATCATCCACAGTACAGCCGCGGCTCAGATCGTTGATCGGTTTGTTCAACCCCTGAAGCATCGGTCCGATTGCTAGCGCACCGGTTTCGCGCTGCACGGCTTTATAAGTATTGTTGCCCGTGTTAAGATCCGGGAAAATAAGCACGCTTGCTTTTCCGGCCACTTCCGAATTGGCCATTTTCTGGCTTCCTACAATCGGGTCTACGGCAGCATCGTACTGGATCGGGCCTTCCACTTTCAGGTCGGGGCGTTTTTGTTTTACAATGGCTGTTGCTTCCCGTACTTTCTCCACATCCTCGCCTTCACCCGAAGTTCCGGAAGAATAGGACAACATGGCAATGCGTGGTTCTATGCCGAAACGTGCGCTGCTTTCAGCGGACGAAATCGCAATTTCCGCAAGTTGCTGCGCAGTCGGATTCGGATTGACTGCACAGTCGCCAAAAACAGAAACACGCTCGGGAAGGCACATGAAGAAAACGGACGACACAATGGAAACACCCGGCTTTGTCTTGATAAACTGCAAAGCCGGCCTGATCGTATGCTGCGTGGTATGCACCGCGCCGGAAACCATTCCGTCGGCATCGCCTTTGTAAACCATCATGGTACCGAAGTACGAAACATCGGTCATGAGGTCGCGCGCCATTTCCTGATTTACATTTTTATTCTTTCTGAGTTCAAAAAGCGTTTCTACATACTGTTCGTAATAATCGGAAGTAGCCGGGTTTATCACTTTAACGGCGTTCAGATCCAGATCCAGCCCCAGCCTTTTCAGCGACGCCGCTACTTCTGCCTGATCGCCGAGAATGGTCAGATCCACAATATTCTGGCTTACAAGCCTTGCAGCGGCTTTGAGAATCCTGTCGTCGTTTCCTTCCGGCAGTACAATGTGTTTTTTCTGGCTTTTGGCCCATTTTACCAGCTGGTACTGAAACATATGCGGCGTAATTCCTTCCGGCTGGAATGTAATGATCCGGTCGTCAAGCGCTTTCATATCCACATATTTTTCAAAGGTGTCAATCGCAAGGCTAATTTTATTGGTATTATCGGCTGTAATCCGCGAATGGATTCCTCCGATCATTGTTGTCGTTTCAAATGTTCCTTTTTTGACCGCTATGATCGGAATGATGGTCTGAAGCCCTTCGATGAGGCGGACAACAGGCTCGTCCGGCTCGGTACCGGCAGTAAGCACAATGCCCGCAACTTTCGGGTAACTGGCGGAAAGATTGGCCTGAAGTGCACCGATAATAATATCGCCGCGGTCGCCAGGTGTGACAATGAGCAGGTTTTCCTTGATATGGTTCAAAAAGTTCGGCAGCATCATGGCGCCTGTAACAAAATTGTCAACCTGACTGGAAAGGAGGTTTTCACCGAAAAGCACTTTGGCCTCAAGTACATCCGCAATTTCTTTCATTGTCGGACTTTGCAGCCCTTTTTCCAAAGGAATAATCGTCAGGATAATTTCTTTCGGCAACTGCATATGCAGCAGTTCACGCACGTCATCGACCTGTTCCTGTTTTACCCTGTTGGCTACAATCCCGAGTACCTGAACTTCGCGCGATTCAAAATTCCGCAGCACATTCAGGGCCGAACTTACGATCTGGGCAGTGGATTTGTTTTCTCCGTTAATAATCGTCAGAACCGGTGCGCCGAGGTTTTTGGCAATGGCTGCATTGGATTCAAACTCAAAAGCAACGCCTTCTCCGAGGAAATCGCTTCCTTCAATAACAGTGAAATCATACGCATCTTCCAGCTTTTTGAACTTGCTGATGATTGTATTGATCATTTCGCCCCAGTTTTCGGATTCGGTCTGCTGAAGTACTTCCTGGCGGGTGAATGCGTACGTATCTTCATACGGGATCGGCAGGGAGAAATAATTCAGGACCGCTTCAATGTGCTTGTCTTTGACTCCGTTTTCCTGCTGCGAAATGATCGGCTTGAAAAAACCGACCTTCTTGGTTTTCGCCAGCAGCATATTTACAAGCCCGAGTGCGATGACCGATTTTCCGGCATAAGGCTCCGCCGATGCAATGAATATATTCTTTGTCATAAAATCCCTGCTTTTTCAGATGTTATATTTGTGTTTTTCCTGACAAAGCTGATTTGCCCGTCGCTTTCCATAAACGCACTTTCTATATTTTCAAAATTGTCTTCCTGCAGATGGTTTCTCAGGCTTGCGTACAAGTCTGTTTCACTGACCAGCGCCCTTTTCAGATTTTCCTTCATAATATGCCCGTTCTGGTACAGCGCTATTTTCCTGCCTTTGATCACCCTTCCGAATTTCAGGTTGAAAGATCCGATCCAGGCAAACAGCCGGTGAAGCACGGCAATGACAAGCGCCGCAGAAATGGTAGGCACAAATTCCGATGCACCGACGACGGTCCTGCTCAGTATGGCGCCCAGCAGTATTACAATGATGTTGTCAAAAGGAGATTTCATGCCGAATGAACGGCGTCCGGCAATGCGCAGTAAAAGCAGTGTGACTATAAAAATAGCAGCCGCCCTCAGAGACATCTGAAGTGTGGAGAGATTTTCACCTTCTCCAAATATTTTTACAATACTTTCCATCGATGCCCGTAAAATTTCCTGTTTTCCTGAAAACTGTATTCAGTTGTTCCTTTTAAAGATTCCAGAAAATCTCTGCAGCAAAAAATAAACCACGCGCCGGGCCGGGTATGTCGGCTGCGTGTTTTGATGTACGGGATGTGAGAAGGATGTGAGAAGTAAGAAGTGAAATGTGAGATGTAAAATGTAAAACCGGGTAAGTATTATTCAAGCATGTTCCAGTCGGCAACTTGCTCGTTTTGTTTTTCTACGAGCCATACCTTGCTTTCCGGAAAAAACTTCATGTACTTTTTGCTTTTTGCTATTCCTGCCACGCTGAATGCCGTAGCAAGCGCGTCGGCAACGGTCCCATCCGGTGAAATAACCGTTGTTCTTACATGATAAAGCAGTCCGACGCCCGTTTTCGGGTCCACAATATGCGAGTAACGAACGCCTTTGTATTCCATGTAACGGTAAGTCGGGCCGGAAGTAGCCAGCGAAGTATTGGACAGTTCCATGGTCTTTAATGAGTCGCTGCCGTTTGAAACCGTTATTTTCCATCCGTTTGTGCCCGGAGGGGAATCAGTGAGCACTATTTTGCCGCCTGCATCCATCATTGCCGACTTTATTCCATACCTTTTTACAACCTTGATCGCTTCTTCGGCTGCAAAACCTTTTCCAAGGCCCCCGATATCCAGGCGCATTCCCTTTTGGGTAAGCAAGACTTTGTAGCCGTCTGCATCCAGTTTCATTTTTTTAAAACCGGTTTTTGACAAAGCCTCTTCTATTTCCTTTTCGGCCGGAAAAATACCTTTTCTTGTAGCATGGCGCCACATCTGCACCACGGGCCCGAGCGTTGCATCGAAAGCGCCCTCCGTTTTTTGACTGATGTCCTGCGAAATGGCCAGAATGTCAAATAGTTCCTTGCTTACAGCAACCCATTTCCCACTTCCCGACTGGGCAGAAAGCAAATTGATCTCGCTGCCGTCGCGGTAATCGCTCATGATTTCGTTCAGCTTTTCAACCCGTTTGAATGCACTGTCGGCAGCCGCATTGGCAACCGAATCGTCCGGAGCATACAGCACCAGTTTGAACGGAGAACCCATCATTCCCTTCTCAAAGCTGTAACGTTTTAACTGTCCGTACGATAAATTGCAGAACAAAGTCAAAATCAGCAAGATGCAGTGTCGCATTAAAACGGGTTTCGAAAAAAATAGTTTGACCTTGACTTGCTGTGCAGAAGAGAAATCGTAGCTAACGGGCATCAGGAATCGGTTAAATGTTCTGTTGAGGATTAAAAACGAAAATTAATTCATTTTATGAGAAGAAGTATAATCCGCACGGGTACAAAACCGTTTCTTACCTGTTCAGAAAACAAAAAAGGGCCTGAATTTTAAAATCCAGGCCCTTTTACTGATATGAAAGTGATTTACTAACTATAATTATCTACGTAATTGTTATCCGGCTGAGGTGAATAGGAATTCACTGCATCCTTGATTAGCCCCGCTCCGATGAAAGGAAGCGAGATGATCGTTGATATAACCATGGCAACAAACAGTATCGTTGCAAAGAGTAATTTTGCTGAATAATATATGATGTTTGACAGGAAGTTCATGACGCAAATGATTTATATGATATTTTCTATTGCCAAAGTTAAATAAATTATTGTGCCAGCCAAAAATACTGTGCAAAAATTTATAAATTTAAGTCAATTTTAATGTACAAAGTATTCTATAAGTCTGTTTTGCAATAGTTTCTTTACTTTATTAGAAATATAATTCAATAAAGTCGGAAAATAGTTCTACAATATTACACACACTTACTTATGAGCCAGATTTTCATTTTCCTCGCGAGGATTGTATTCTCCGTTATTCTCATTTTTGCAACCCTTTTTTCCTGCATTGTCATCCTGCCGTTCTGGATTCTGCTCCGGATAAAGAAAAAGTCTGATTAAATCACAGCCGGAAACCGATTCTGGATTTACAGTCTTTTATATTGCACATTAAACTTCCATGTGCATTTACTCCTATGAAAAGAAGAGCGTTTATTCATATCGTCTCGGCAGCAGGCTTGTCTTCTGTTGCATTCAGTTTTACCGGTTGCAGCAAGAATGACAAGAACAGCGGAAACGAGAAACTTGAGTCTTCTAAAATTTCTGAAATGACTATTGCCGACATGCAGAAGAAAATGCAGGACGGCGCACTTACTTCCCGTTCGCTCACGCAGCATTACCTGGAACAGATAGAAAAATACGACCGCAACGGTCCCAAGCTGAATTCGGTCATTGAACTGAACCCGGATGCGCTCAGCATTGCCGATGCCATGGACAAGGAAAGGAAAAGCGGTAAAACAAGAGGCGCCATGCATGGCATTCCCGTCCTGATCAAGGATAATATCAATACCGCAGACAAAATGCAGACAACTGCCGGATCGCTTGCACTGGAAGGAAATATTGCCGGGACGGATGCCTTTGTGGTAAAACAACTGCGTGAAGCCGGCGCTGTGATTCTGGGCAAAACCAATCTGAGCGAATGGGCCAACTTCCGTTCCACAAGGTCGTCGAGCGGCTGGAGCAGCCGCGGCGGCCAAACGCACAATCCATACGTGCTCGACCGTTCTCCGTGTGGTTCGAGTTCGGGTTCAGGCGTTGCTGTGGCGGCCAATCTGTGTGCCGTTGCCGTCGGTACCGAAACCAACGGCTCCATTGCATGTCCGGCATCAATGAACGGCGTTGTTGGCATCAAGCCCACGGTTGGCCTGGTGAGCCGTTCCGGTATTATCCCGATTTCCAGAACACAGGATACAGCCGGACCAATGGCCAGAACCGTTGCAGATGCGGCGGTTCTGCTTGGAGCCATGGCGGGTTTTGACGAGCAGGATGCAGCAGAAAACAGCTATCGTGAGAAAGTCCCGGATTATACGGCTTTTCTGCTTCCGAAAGGATTGGAAGGAAAGCGCATTGGCGTTGAAAAAGGCTTTCTGAAACAGCATGAAGGAATTGATTCTTTGCTAAAAAAGGCACTGGACCAGATGAAAAGTCAGGGTGCAACGATTGTAGAAGTGGAATTTATGAAAACCGGCGATGTGGACGGTGCAGAATCAGCGGTGCTGCAATATGAATTCAAGGACGGGGTAAATAAATACCTTTCCGCTTCCAATGCAAAAATCAGATCGCTGGAAGGACTGATTGCTTTCAACAAAGCCAATGAAGAAAAGGTTATGCCCGATTTTAAGCAGGAACTGTTTGAAGTTTCGCAGTCAAAAGGCGATCTTGAATCAAAGGAATACAAGGATGCACTGGCCAAAATCATTAAAGTAAGGGATTTGTTGAACAAGGAACTTGAAACCAACAAGCTGGATGCCTTATGCGGCCCGGCAACCGGCGCGTCGTGGTGTATAGATCCGGTAAACGGCGATTTCTGGACAGGATACGGGTCTTACGGTCCGGCGGCACTTTCCGGTTTTCCGTCCATAACGGTACCCATGGGCAGCATCGGCGAACTGCCTGTCGGGATTTCATTTCTGGGAAAAGCGTACAGTGAGCCTTCGCTGATCAGCATGGCTTATGCTTACGAACAGGTTTCCGGAAACCGCAGGGTGCCGCGCTTTATCAAAACGGTTCAGTGAACAATTAGTATGCAGTCTCTATAAAATCCTTTTGTGATGAAAGCAATCAAAAACTTTCATGGACAGAAGAGGATTTGTTAAAAGCAGCACAGCCGTACTTTGTATGTTGCCGGTGTTTCCGGCAAAAGGTTTTGTACCTGTAAAAATAATTGATAAAAAAGTACCTCCCTGGTTAAAAGCATTGATTCAGCAGAACGATCACGGCGTTGAATCGCTGCGGTCTCTGCAGATTGAAGATTCCGGAAGCAGTGAATTTGGCGGTGTTAAGGATGCATATGACATTCTGAACCCGCATAGCACGGCTGCTTTGGTACAATGGGGAGCCTGCGCGCTTTTTTCTTCCTCATCCCGTTTTTATCAATCACCGCAGCTGCTTGATAATATAAATGCGGCTGTTCTGTATCTGGTCAGAACGCAGCATGAGGACGGAACGATTGATCTGCTTTCAACCAATTTTCATTCTACGCCCGACACCGGTTTTCTGGTTAAAAGGCTTGTAATGGCCTATACGCTGCTGGAAAAGTCAGGAACGGCGGATATGGAAAAAGTGCTGGCAAACCTGAAAACTTTTCTGCTCCGCGCAGGCAAAGCCTTGAGTGTTGGCGGAATTCATACGCCCAATCACCGCTGGGTTGTAACTGCTGCACTGACCAAACTGAACGAACGCTGGCCCAATCCCGCGTACACGGCAAGGGCAGAACAATGGCTTGCTGAAAAAATCGATATTGACAAGGATGGACAGTACAATGAAAAAAGCACTTTTATCTATTCCTCGCTGACCGACCGGCTGCTGATTACCATTGCCAAAGGTCTGAACAAACCCGAATTGCTGGATGCAGTCCGTAAAAACCTGGACATGACGATGTATTATGTTCATTCGAATGGAGAAATTGTAACGGACGCTTCCGGAAGGCAGGATAAAGCCGTTGTCGGTACGCTCGAAAATTACTATTATCCATATCGCTATTTAGCTCTGAAAGATCAGAACGGAGCATATGCGGCCATGTGCGAAATGATTGAAAAAACAGCCGGACCCAAAATTGGCGGATTTCTGGACTATTTCCTTTCAGACACTTTCTTATGGAATGAAATTCCGGCTGCAAAGCCGCTGCCATTGAACTACGTACGCACTTTTCCGAATTCCGGACTTGTCAGAATCAGAAGAAATGAGCGGGATTGTACATTGATTGCCAACAATCCCGTATGGTTTACATTCATGAAAGGCAACGCCGTTTTACAAGGAATGCGGTTTGCATCGTCATTTTTCGGAAAAGGCCAGTTTCAGACTGAAAAAATAGTTCAGAATGGAAATAAATGGGAAATGACACAGCAACTGGAAGGACCGTACTTTCAGCCATATCCCAAAGAACAGCTTCCGGATGACGGCGACTGGGACAAAATGCCCCGAAATGCCAGGCCGCAAAGTGAAATTCAGATTTTGGAAACAAAGGTTATGATCATGGAAACAGAAAACGGGATGGAAGTAGAAATAACAACCTCGGGAACGCAGCGCGTGCCGGTTGCCCTTGAACTGATATTCCGGCCGGGCGGGACATTTACCGGAATTTCAAAAATTGAAAACACTAAAGATTCATGGCTTCTGAAAAGCGGAACCGGAAATTACAAATTCAGTAACGACACAATCACTTTCGGGCCGGGAACAGGCTTACATAAAAACATTGCCTTACGCGGCGCATTGCCTGCCATGGACGCACCGACCGTTTACCTTACCGGCTTCACTCCTTTCCGGCACATCATCCGTTTTTCCTGAAAACCAACACGTAAATTCACAGGCATGCCGTCACAGGTGCCGGCATGCTGTCGATACAAAACGCTCACATTTATGGCCTGCTTATTTCACTGGATTAATATAATCAAGTAACAAAGGCTGTTCAAATTAATTTTTATCCAGCCATTCCAGAATGTAATCGGCGTCTTCCTTCCAGGTAGGAAGCCCAAGCACAAAATGGTTGCGCCCGGCAAACTCCTTGTACTCTGTTACCGAGCCATTTTGCTTGTAAGCTTTGAAATTCCGCAAGTTCAGCGATGCGGGCATAATATGATCCTTGTCGCCGGATGTAAGCAGTAGCGGCGCATGTGGTTTATTAAAATCAACTTTTGCAGCGGAAGTCAGTCCGTTCCTTACTACTGTTTTGGATTCAGGAATTGTATTTTCATAATAGGTTTTCTTTTGTTCTTCCAGCGTCATACCGTTGGTAAAGGCGTACTGCCAGTCAGACAATGACATGAGGTACGTTTTTTTGACAGGTGTAAAAAAAACCAAGCGCCTTCCAGCCGGCTCTCAGAAAAGAAAATTCGTAAGGTATGATTCCCTGCGGCGGTACGGAATGAATGGCAACCGCGGCAGCGGCAAGATCTCTGTTAAGAAGAATCTGAGTAATGAGCCCACCCAGCGAATGTCCGATGATGATTGGCTTTTCGGGCAGGCTTTTAACAAAATCTGCATAGGAGTTGACAAGTTCGTCCAACGTCAGCAATGCGAGCTGCGTGTCATGCGGCTGTCTGTCCCTCAGCTCGGCAGCGGAGGCATCCTTGTAAGGCCATGGCGGCGCATAGGTTGTGTAACCTTTGCTTTCAAAATACGTTCTCCAGCTGTCCCAGCCGCTGTTACTCACAAAGGCTCCTGTTACAAATACGATGGTTTTTGTGCTACTGCTTTTCATAAATAGAGTTATTTGAATGGAATTTTGATGCGTGTTGAAACTGGCAATTTGAACATGACAAAACCCGGCAGTATCTGCGGCAGCGACTTCAACCTGTGTCAAAATCGTTGCTTACCCGGCATTTGCGGGCACGGCAGCATTTAATTTCCTGAACAGCGGAAATGAATGTAATCTTACTTTATGGAAAGTTTAAAACAGTGTGAAAAGACAAGAATCTGTAATGCTTTCATTCAGCACATTGCAATACCGCATTCAGTTGAAAGAAAGGATTTCAGAAGTCTTAAATTTAAAAATAATCGGTAACAGTTACAATTCTTCCTTACTCAACTTGTAAATCAGAATCATTTGGTGACGCTGTTTTTACGTTCTTGAATACTTTTCAGGGTACTGAATATATTTATTTAAAAATACATTGAAATCCCTCAATGTCAGCGACCTAATATTACTAATATTCATTAAATTTGATTACTCTCCTCTCCTTACATGACGCTACGGATTTTTAAACATCTACAATCATGCTCAGAAGCGTTACAATCTTTATATTGGTTCTTGCAGCAGAGGTTTGCGTTGCCAACCAGATTTTCATTCCGATGGATAAATCGCAGACCAACCACCTGAAAGCATACGGTCTTGCATATGTGCTGCTGAAAGGTGAAACGGACGTGGACTGGCTGCTGAATTACCGCGGCGGGAGTTTCATGATACAGTACACCAAATCGGTTGAAAATGAATGCAAGCTCCGCGCTATTTCCTACGAAATCCTTTCAGAAGCTGCAAGCCAGCAGATCATCAGCCAGATCAGCAATCCGGATGTAAATATGGATGTGGTAAAATTGCATAAGGCTGCGAAAATAGCCGTTTATTCCCCGATCAAGATCAGTCCTGCCGAATTCGAGAATACAGATGCTGTCCTGCTGGTTCTGAAATATGCCGAAATTCCGTTTGACGTCATCTACGACGAAGAAATCCTGAAAGGCGATCTGCCCAAATATGACTGGCTGCACTTGCATCATGAAGATTTTACAGGACAGTTTGGAAAAAACCTCCGAAGGACCACTCAGGCGGACATAAAAGCGCAGGAAGCCATTGCAAGCCGTTTTGGATTTACCAAAGTATCACAAATGAAACTGGCCGTTGCCAAATCGATCAAGGAATTCTGTGCAGGTGGCGGCTTCCTGTTTGCCATGTGTTCCGGTGCCGAAACATTCGACATTGCACTGGCAGCCGAAGGAGTAGACATTGTTGATAATATGGACGGTGACGGCATCGACCCGGACGCACAATCCAAGCTTGATTTTGAAAAAACCTTTGCCTTCCAGAATTTCAAATTACAACTGGATGAGTATGATGGAATGAATTTTTCGGATATTAATTCTTCTTCCGGTCGATACCGGAACTGGGGTGAAAGCGATGCCTACTTCTCACTGTTCGATTTCTCTGCCAAATGGGACGTAATTCCTGCCATGCTCGTACAGAATCATGAAAACCTGATCCGGGAATTTATGGGTCAGACGACTGCATTTACAAAGAGCATTATTAAACCGGGCGTTTTGGTAATGGGAACCAGCAGTTCTTCCGACCGGTACATTTACGGGGAATTGGGCCGCGGGCAATGGACATTCTACGGCGGCCATGATCCGGAAGGCCGGGGCGGCAGTCACCGCATGCCTACGGATCTTAACTTGTATCCTAATTCACCAGGTTACAGGTTAATACTGAATAACATTCTGTTTCCATCTGCAAGAAAGAAAAAACGTAAAACCTGAGATTTGGCAATCAGGCAGGCTCCGGAGGAGCCCTCTGTTTCTAGTCCAGAATTAAAGGCATCACAAAGAGCGGCTCCGGAGGAGCCCCCTGATGTTAAATAACTTATAATCTACAAACAGGATGTCCCTCTGGGGCAAAACTTACATCTCGCAACCTTATGCTACAAACAGGGCGCCCCTCCGGGGCAAAAATTACATCCGACAACCTTTGCTACAAACAGGATGCCCCTCCGGGGCAAAAATTACATCCGACAACCTTTGCTACAAACAGGATGCCCCTCCGGGGCAAAAATTACATCCGACAACCTTTGCTACAAACAGGATGCCCCTCCGGGGCAAAAATTACATCCGACAACCTTTGCTACAAACAGGGTGCCCCTTCGGGGCGAAATTTACATCCTACATCCTTGGCTACAAACAGGGCGCCCCTCCGGGGCGGCTCGAAACTACCTTTTATTTCAAATATTCAACCATTAACCTTCCTGCTTTTACAGAAGCACCGGATTCACCAACCAACTCCCTCAAAACACCATAATCATTCATCTGCGCCTGATGTTTTGATCCGCCCGGTAAAATCTGTTTCAGCTCATTCACCAGATTTGCTTCGTTCAGCTCACTCTGAATCAGTTCTCTCACGGTTTCTTTTTTCATAATCAGGTTAACCAAGGAAATATAAGGTACACGGATAAGTTGCTTTGCAATCACATAAGACAAACCGCTCGTTTTGTAACATACAACTTCCGGGACATTAAAAAGGGCTGTTTCCAATGTTGCAGTTCCTGATGTCACCAAGGCAGCCTCTGCAATGGCAAGTAAATCGTAAGTTGACTCGTAAACAATAATGGCATTGTGAGCCGAAACATATCTTTGATATAAAGAAGCCGGAAGATTGCTTACACCGGCAATCACAAACTGATGATCCGGGAAATGCGGCTGAGTACGCAGCATCATGTCCAGCATTCCCGTTATTTCCTGCTGCCGGCTTCCGGGTAGCAAGGCAATAACCGGCTTGTCAGCCGGAATCTGATTTTTACTTCTGAAGTCCGGATCAGGCCGGAACGATGCAATCGCATCCATGAGCGGGTTGCCTACATAATCTACTTTGTAATCGTATTTTGAATAAAATTCAGTCTCAAAAGGAAAGATCACAAACATATGATCTACGTTTTCCTTGATCCTGAGGGCACGCTTCTGATTCCATGCCCAGACTTTCGGAGAAATGTAATAGAATACTTTCAGACCTTTTTTCCTGGCAAATGCAGCAATCCGAAGGTTAAAACCGGGGTAATCTATTAAAATGAGCGCATCGGGTTTGTAATTCAGGATGTCCGTTTTGCACTCTTTCAGAAATCCGGAAATTTTATGAAGGTTGAGAATTACTTCCAGAAAGCCCATGTAAGCGGTATCCTTGTAGTGCTTCACCAGTTCCAGGCCTTCGGCTTCCATCATGTCTCCGCCCCAGCCTCTGAACTGTGCATCCGGATCATTTTCCCTGATTCCCTTGATAAGATTGGAACCATGCAAATCGCCCGAACGCTCGCCGGCAACAAGGTAGTATTTCATTCTGATTAATTTTGATGGCCGTTGGTAGTAAGCTGCGCGTAGTTAGCTAGTAACTATTGGCTTTTAGCTGTCAGCAGCAAGTCTGCAAGCAAGTGGCTAAGTGCTGTTTTATGATCAATTCCGGATGGAAAATTAACGTTCTAATAGCCAAATGTTAACAACCAGTAACAAAAACAAATTGCCAAACAAATCATGATTCATAATGGATCAAATCAAGTTGCTGGAAAGTAATGAAAAAACCATTTGCTTTCAATCAATGACTAACCATGACTCATAATAACTAAACATGACTCATAAGGACCAACCATGACTTAAATACAAATCCTCACAAGTCATGTACACTTAACTACAATCCAACCCTACTCCCCGTAATATTCAACAAAATTCTTCGGCGTTTCCACAAGCTTGATATAATGAAGCTTTGCTCCGGGAGCTGCTTCGGCGATTGCGGGTGCCAGTATATTCCAGATTTCAGTTACGAAAATTTCACATGAAGCCATTTTGCCCTGCATAAAATCCACATCAAGGTTCAGGTTTTTATGGTCTACTTTATCCACGATCATTTCCTTGACCAGATTTCCCAGCACTTTCAGATCAATTACAAATCCTGTATCCGGATCCGGTTTTCCTTTTACCGTAACAATCAGCTCAAAATTATGTCCGTGCCAGTTGTTATTCGCACACGGACCGAATACTTCCTGGTTTTTCTCTTCTGACCATGCCGGGTTGAAAAGCCGGTGGGCCGCATTAAAATGCTCTTTTCTTGTTACGTAAATCATAAATCTTCTTCACTTGATAAATAGAGTACAAAATTACATCTTGTATCCGTAGTTTTGCAGTTCAACAAGAGGATAACTAAAAAAAATCCTATTTCAGCAGAAAGTTTAAGAACAGATCAGCGTTTCCGGTCGTTCTTATCAGGCATTTTTTTCCATATTAACCTCATTAAACATATCATTTCTCGCATGATTATCGTAACAGGTGCAGCCGGATTTATCGGCAGCGGGCTCATCAGCCGGCTTAATCAGGATGGTTTTAAAAACATCATTGCAGTCGATGATTTTTCCAAAATTGAAAAAGCGGAAAATCTGGAAGGAAAAACGATCGGAGAAAAAGTAGAGCGGAATGCACTTTTTGAATGGCTTGACAGGAACAACCGTGATGTTGAATTCATATTTCATATCGGCGCACGGACGGATACAACCGAATTTGACAAGAATATCTTTGACGAACTGAATGTTTCCTATTCCAAACAGATCTGGGAAAAATGCGTTGCTTACCAGATTCCGCTTGTGTACGCATCTTCCGCGGCTACTTACGGATTGGGCGAAAACGGTTATGACGACGATGAATCGTCCATTCCTGCCTTAAAACCATTGAATCCGTATGGAGATTCCAAGAATGAATTTGACATCTGGGCTTTGCAGCAGGAGAAAAAACCGTTTTTCTGGGCCGGACTGAAATTTTTTAATGTTTACGGTCCTAACGAATATCACAAAGGCCGCATGGCTTCGGTTGTTTTTCATGCTTATAACCAGATCAAAGCCACGGAAAAAATGAAGCTTTTCCGCTCGCATCATCCGGATTTCAAAGACGGCGAGCAAATGCGGGATTTTATTTATGTGAAAGATCTGTTGGATGTATGTATATTTTTAATGCATCACCGCAAAAACTCCGGCATTTACAACCTCGGAAGCGGCCGTGCAAGGACCTTCAAAGACCTGGTCACCAGTACGTTTCTTGCAATGGAAAAAACGCCGGACATTTCCTACATCGATACGCCTGAAGATATCCGCGACAAATACCAGTATTTTACAGAAGCAAATATGAGCAAACTGCGCTCAATCGGGTTTACGCAGCCATTTACTTCTCTGGAAGACGGCGTTCTTGATTATGTAAAAAATTACCTTTCCACAGGAGCATATCTCTGATCATTTTATGCTGCGGCGGTTTTCAGTTGCATTGGGCCGTGATTGCGGATTTATAGGAAAATCGCAGATAAATCCGCTTTTTTCTGTATTTTTGATACTATCAATAAACTCTATCCTGTTTCCGTGTGTTACAGTTAATAGAGACACATGGCGATAATTATATGACTATGAGCAAAGAAGAAGAATTGTTGGAGGAGATCACCAGTTCGGAATACAAATATGGTTTTGTAACTGATATAGAAGCAGATGAAGCTCCTATGGGGCTGAATGACGATATAGTCAGATTTATCTCGGCCAAGAAAAATGAACCGGAATGGATGCTTGCGTGGCGTTTGAAAGCGTATCATTTGTGGCTGACCATGAATGAACCGAAATGGCCTAACGTGCATTATCCCGAAGTTAATTTTCAGGCTATAAAATATTATTCGGCTCCCAAGAAAAAGAAAGCCGTAGAAAGCATTGAAGATATTGATCCCGAGCTGCGCGACACGTTTGAAAGACTTGGAATTTCCCTGAATGAACAAAAAAGGATTTCCGGTATTGCCGTGGATGCTGTGATGGATTCGGAATCGGTGTTTACAACGTTCAAAGAATCGCTTAAGGAAAAAGGAATCATTTTCTGTTCCATCAGCGAAGCAATCCGCGAGCATCCTGAACTGGTTAAAAAATACCTGGGTTCGGTTGTTCCGCCTAAAGACAATTATTACGCAGCACTGAATTCTGCCGTTTTTTCCGACGGTTCCTTTGTATACATTCCGAAAGGCGTGCGTTGCCCGATGGAACTTTCCACTTATTTCCGGATCAATGCAGCCGGTACCGGACAGTTTGAGCGTACACTGATTGTTGCCGACGAAGACAGCCACGTAAGTTACCTTGAAGGTTGTACAGCTCCGATGCGCGATGAAAACCAGCTGCACGCGGCAGTTGTTGAAATTTTCGCACATGAAAATGCGAACGTTAAATATTCAACCGTACAGAACTGGTATCCGGGCGATAAGGATGGAAAAGGCGGTATTTACAACTTTGTGACAAAACGCGGTCTTTGTGACGGTGCCAATTCCAAAATTTCATGGACGCAGGTCGAAACCGGTTCTGCCATTACATGGAAGTATCCTTCCGTCATCCTGAAAGGCGATAATTCGATCGGTGAATTCTACTCTGTTGCTGTTACCAACAACATGCAGCAGGCGGATACCGGAACGAAAATGATCCACATCGGGAAAAATACCAAAAGCCGGATCGTTTCAAAAGGTATTTCCGCAGGAAAAAGCCAGAACTCTTACCGTGGTCTGGTTCAGGTTTTCAAGAAAGCCGAGAAAGCACGTAACTTTTCCCAGTGCGACTCCCTGTTGCTTGGTGACAAATGCGGCGCGCATACTTTCCCGTATATTGAAGTAAGCAATCCTTCCGCTACTGTGGAACACGAAGCCACGACTTCAAAAATCGGTGAAGATATTCTCTTTTACTGCAACCAGCGCGGCATTCCTACTGAACAGGCTGTTGCACTGATCGTAAACGGATATGCAAAAGAAGTTTTAAACCAGCTTCCGATGGAATTTGCGGTGGAAGCACAGAAGTTACTGGAAATCAGTCTGGAAGGCAGTGTAGGTTAAGATAACAGAAACACTTTTTTACAGCTTTATATCTGAAAAGCCTTTGATTCGTCAAAGGCTTTTTGTATTTTATTGATTCCAATAATTTATCCACTCACATTATATCTTCATGACACACGTTCCGCAACTAATTGTTGACCTTTCTTTAATACTCACAATAGCGGGTATCATCACCCTTATTTTCAAGAAATTGAAACAGCCTATTGTGCTTGGTTATATACTGGCCGGATTACTTGTAGGACCTAATTTTCACTTGTTTCCGACCATAACCGACATTAAAACCATTGAAATATGGGCTGAAATCGGGGTTATATTCCTGCTGTTCAATCTCGGTCTGGAATTCAGTTTTAAAAAACTGGTCAAGGTTGGAAATACTGCCGCTATTACCGGGCTTTTTGAAGTTTCCATGATGCTTGTCACCGGCTTCGTAACGGGCCAGCTTCTGGGATGGAGCAAAACGGACAGCCTTTTTTTGGGCGGCATCATCGCCATCTCTTCTACAACAATCATTTTCAGGGCATTTGATGAACTCAGGATCAAAACACAGCAGTTTACAAGAGTCGTACTCGGCATTCTGGTCATTGAGGATTTAACAGCCGTTTTGCTGATGGTTCTGCTGTCAACGTTATCCATAAGCCAGCAATTCGCGGGCTATGAACTGCTGCAATCCATTCTGAAACTGTTTTTCTTTCTTACGATCTGGTTTCTGGGCGGAATCTTTATTTTCCCGACGCTGCTCCGCCGTTACAGCAATCTGATGAATGACGAAAGTGTACTGATCACTTCCATTGCGCTCTGTTTCGGAATGGTTTTTCTGGTGACGCAAGCCGGGTTTTCGGCTGCACTCGGCGCATTTATCATGGGTTCTATTCTGGCAGAAACCACGCATGCAGAAAAGATTGAACATTTGCTGAAACCTGTAAAAGACCTTTTCGGCGCCATATTCTTTATTTCGGTCGGCATGCTGATCAATCCGAGCCTGCTTGCCGAATATGCGGTTCCGACGGCCATTCTGGTTTTTGTTGTCATTTTAGGCAAAACCACATTCGTATCGCTCGGGGCCATTATATCCGGTCAGCCGCTTAAAAAATCCATGCAGTCGGGAATGAGTTTGTCGCAGATCGGTGAATTTTCTTTTATCATTGCCAATCTCGGACTGTCGTTAAAAGTCACCAGTGAATTTCTTTATCCCATTGCGGTCGGCGTATCGGTAATTACGACTTTTACTACGCCATACATGATGAAAGCTTCCGAACCGCTTTCCGAATGGCTGGAAAAAAGATTGCCGGAAAAATGGAAGTTGTACCTGAACCGTTACAGCACAAGTACGGATACAATCGGGCAAACAACGCACTGGAACCAGATTTTAAAGTCGTATTCTCAAACCGTAATCCTCAATGCCGTCGTGATTATCGGCATCATACTGGCGGCTTCACGGCAGCTTGCAGATCAGCTTCACACGCGCATTCCTGAAACTTTTATCACGAATGCGGTTCTGTTTTCAATTACATTTCTGCTGATTTCTCCCTTTTTATGGGCATTGGTATTTAAAAGATCCAACCGCAAAGCATATTCCGCAATCTGGCTGAGCCGCAAATACAGCCGCGGGCCGCTGCTTTTACTGGAATTTTCAAGAGTGCTCATTGCGATTCTGCTCATGGGATTTCTGCTTAATTCATTTTTTGCAACGATTACGGCCCTGAGCTTTGCAGCGGGCATCATGATTCTGGGTATGGGCATTTTTTATCAGAGACTTCAGGTATTTTACCATAAAATTGAAGACCGGTTTTTACAAAACCTCAATGCGCGCCAGCTGGAAGGAAGCGGCAAATCCAAGAAAATCCTTCTGCCGTGGGATGCGCATTTTGCATTTCTGGAAGTAAGCGCGGATTCCAACCTGATCGGAAAAAGTCTGCAGGAATTAAAAATCAGGGAGAAATTCGGTATCAATGTAGTTCTGATTGAGCGCGGAAGCAAAACCATTTACTTGCCCAAACCAACCGAAGTGCTTTATCCATGCGACCGCATCGAGGTAATCGGAACGGACGAGCAGCTGGATTCTTTCCGGGGCCATGTGGAAATCAGTATTGACGGAAACAAATATCTGGCAAATGAAGAAAGCGTTGCACTTGCGCGCATTGTTGTTAAAAATGAATACAACATCCGCGGCAAAAGCATTCGTAACAGCCTTATCCGGGAAAAAACGCATGGAATGATCGTCGGACTGGAAAGAAACAGCGAACGGATCCTTAATCCCGATGCTTCGATGATTATTGAAGACGGAGACGTTTTGTGGGTTGCAGGACAAAAAGAACTCATCAAAGAATTTGTAAATACAAAAATGGCAAACAGCAATGACGAAGTTTCAGTCGTTATCTGATCAGCAATCCCTGTAAACCGCCCGTATGAACGGCAACAATTACGGTTCCTTTTGCAAAGTAACCGTTACGGATAAGCTCAAACAGGCCGAAAAACAGCTTGCCGGTGTAAACCTGTTCGAGCTGAATTCCGTAATCGTTTTTAAAGCTTTCTATAAAACTCAGAAGTTCCGGCTTCCATTTGGCATAGCCTCCAAAATGATAATCGGTGAATAATTTCAGTTTGCCTATATTTTCAAAATTGTTCAGCAGCCCGTTGATATCGTTTTCAAGGAAATCACCGCCTTTCAATGCCGGAAATGCAAGAACATTCGCGTTGGCAGAAAGTATCCCCGCAGCCGTACCGCCGGTTCCCGCAGCCACTGCAAAAAAATCCGGCGCAGATTCCAGCTGACGGCGTACTTCCGTAACCATTTCAGCAACTCCTTTTAACGCAAGGTCCGAAGTTCCGCCTTCCGGAATGATAAAAGGAAAGTCAAACTGTCCGGATAGCTGTAACAAATATTCCTCCGAATGTTTTTGCCTGTATTCCTGTCTGGAAACGAAATGCAGTTGCATATGCTGTTCACGGCAGAATTCCAGCGTTGGCGTTTCTTTTTCAGCCAGTTCCTCACCTCTTACAATTCCGATTGTCTTGAATCCGAGTGCATTTCCGGCAGCTGCCGTTGCATACAGATGATTGGAATAAGCACCTCCGAATGTCAGCAAAGTGCTTTTATTTTCCGCTTTTGCCTTTAATAAATTGTATTTGAGTTTTCGCCATTTATTGCCCGAAACGGTTGGATGAATAAGGTCATCGCGTTTGATAAACAATCGGATTCCTGCCTCTTCAATGAACTTGCCGGAAAGTTCCTGCAAAGGAGTAGGCGTTATAGGACCAAGTAAATCCACGAAATTTGATAATTTTGCCAATAGTAAATTAAAATAGAAAAATGTCCGAAGATAACGTTGAAATTACCTCTGAAGAAGATGATTTGTTTGAACATTACCGAATCGTTATTGACAAAGGTCAGAGTGCAATCAGGCTGGACAAATATCTTAGCATTCATGTTGCGAAAGCTTCACGCACAAAAATACAAAACGGTATTGAAGCTGAGGCCGTACGTGTAAACGGGCAGGCCAAAAAAGCCAGTTATAAAGTAAAGCCGTATGATATCATCACGCTTTCCCTTCCCGAGCCGCCGCGTGATACCGAAATTATTCCGGAAGACATTCCGTTAAACATCCTTTACGAGGATGACGCGCTGCTGATCGTTAACAAACCGACCGGAATGGTTGTACATCCGGCTTTCGGGCATTGGTCGGGAACGCTGATACATGCACTGGCTTTTCATTTCAAGCAATTGCCGACGGGAACAAACGGCGACATCAGGCCGGGGCTTGTTCACCGGATCGACAAGGATACATCGGGATTGCTGGTGATTGCCAAAACGGAATTTGCCATGTCATTTCTGGCAAAACAGTTTTCCGACCATTCCATAGAACGAACATACAATGCCATCATCTGGGGCGAACCGAAAAGTGACAAAGGAACGGTTACCGGTCATATCGGAAGAAATCTTAAAGACCGAAAAGTGATGGATATATTTCCGGATGGCAGTCATGGAAGACATGCCGTAACGCATTATGAAGTTTTAAAACGGCTGCGTGATGTCTCTTTGATTCAATGCAAGCTGGAAACGGGCCGTACGCACCAGATCCGGGTTCATATGAAATATATTGGTCATCCGATTTTCAATGACACCACTTACGGCGGAAACAAAATCCTGCGCGGCGCAGCAAGCGGAAGTTACAAGGCAATGGTTGAAAACTGTTTCAGCTTGCTTCCAAGTCAGGCGCTGCATGCCAAATCGCTGGGTTTTGTCCATCCGACAACAAAGGAATGGATGCAGTTTGATACAGAACTCCCCGAAAACTTTCAGACTATTCTTGACAAGTGGGAAAACTATGTAAATCATCAGTAGCAAGTAGTATATTTCAGGCTTTTACCGGTTTTAATTATAAAAATGGCTTATGACAATTTCAACCCGACAAGGAACAACTGAAGATATACCCTCCGTTTTTGAACTGGTGAAAGAACTGGCGACTTATGAAAAAGCACTGAATCAGGTTTCCAATAACGTTGAGAAAATGACCCGTGACTACAACGAGAAATTATACGATTTCTTTGTAGCAGAAGCAGATTCAAAGATTGTCGGACTGTCGCTTTATTACTTTCGCTATTCTACCTGGAAAGGAAAAAGATTGTACATGGAAGACATCATTGTTACCGAAAGCATGCGCGGTAACGGAATCGGCAAGATACTTTTTGATGCAACCGTAAAAGCGGCAAAGCAAACAGGCTGTACGGGCATGTTATGGCAGGTACTCGACTGGAACACTTCCGCTGTAGGCTTTTACAGAAAGTACGGGACGAACTTTGATAATGAATGGATTAACTGTAGTCTGGATTTTTAGGGTGTTGGCTTTTGGCGGGAAGTCATTGATGGTTATTTGTTGTCATTGATGGTCATTTATTGCTGTTAGCTTTTGGCGGGAAGTCATTGATGGCTATTTGTTGTCATTGATGGTCATTTGTTGCTGTTAGCTGTTAGCTTTTGACCGTTAGCTTTGAGAGGAAAGTCATTTATCGTCACTTCTAGTTGATTGCTGGCCTTATAAGCCTTTTTTATTGTTATTTCATCTATTGCTTTAAGTTTGAATCAGCTTAAATATTAGTTAACGGCTATTAGCTAAAAACCAAGAGCTGATCGCTAATAGCTTTTCATTCCAGCAAGTCCGGTCTTCTTTCTTTTGTCCGCCGGAGAGATTGCTCGTACCGCCAGGATTCGATCTTGGCTTCATGTCCGGACATCAGGATTTCAGGCACTTTGTTTCCTTCAAAATCCGCAGGTCTGGTGTAAACAGGCGGGGCAAGCAAATTGTCCTGAAAAGAGTCCGTCAATGCAGAAGTTTCATCGTTCAAAACGCCCGGCAATAGTCGTATAATGGCGTCAGCAAGTACGGCTGCCGCAAGTTCGCCACCGGAAAGCACATAATCTCCGATACTCACTTCCTTGGTCACAAACAAGTCACGAACGCGCTGATCAACACCTTTGTAATGGCCGCAAAGCAGGATCAGATTGCCTTTCAAGGATAGCTGGTTAACCATTCTTTGCTGCATCAGCTCGCCATCAGGCGTCAGATAAATAACTTCATCGTATTGCCGCTCGCTCTGCAATTTTCTGATGCATCGTGCAATTGGCTCAATCTGCAGCACCATACCGGCACCGCCGCCAAATGCATAGTCGTCGATAGTACGGTGCTTGTTTACAGAATAGTCTCTGATATCATGAATCACAACTTCCACGAACCCGCCCTGCTGTGCTCTTTTCAGAATCGAATGTGCAAAAAAGCTGTCAAGCAGGCTTGGAACGCAAGTAACAATATCAATCCGCATCATCCGGGGTATTATCTGAATTGTTGTCAAGATAAACTTCCAGAAGGCCTTCCGGCAAGTTAACAAGCAGCTGCTGCTTTGCCTTGTCTGCCCTTAATACAATATCTTCCGCAGTGGGTATCAGCACTTCACTTCCCTGATAATCCATAGCAATCAGATCCTGTCCGTTCAGCGAATATACTTCTCTTACAATCCCGAGTTCACCTTTATTTTCATCCACAACCGTGAAGCCTTTGATTTCATGATAGTAAAATTCTTCATTATCAAGCTCTTCCAGTTCATCCAGAGACAGATAAAGCGAAGTTCCGACAAGTGCCTGCGCTTTTTCAATTGTATTGACATCTTCAAAGCTTACAATTGCATTTCCCTGCTTCTGCAGATTGAAATTCTGGATAAAATAAGGAACCAGTTCTCCTTTGATCTCAACGTAAACTGCATCAAGATCTTCATAATCTTCCGGATAATCCACATCCAGAAATATAACAACATTGCCCGAGGTTCCGTGTGTTCTTACGATATAACCCAGCAAATAACAATTATCCTGTGTCACAAAAATGGAATGTTTAATATGGTATATAAACAATATGAGTCTGTTCGGCAAACCGACAGACCCATAAAAAATGTATTTCCAGGCAAATTACTCAGCAGATTCTTCTGCCGGTGCACTTGCTGCAGCCTCATCAGAAACTTCGTCTGTAACTTCTGCATCGTCGCCAGCAGGAGTTTCCTCAGCAGGAGGTGTGTTTTTCTTTGCAATCGCTTCGGCACGGGCCTGATTTACCTTACGCTCAGCTTCAAGCTTGGCTAGTTTCTCAGCATCTTTCTTCTGAGTCAAAGTATCGGCAGCAGTAGCCTTGCGGTCTGCTTTTGAACCTTTCCATTCTTCAAAACGTGAATCAGCAACTTCCTGCGTGATTGCACCTTTGATTACACCAACCTGAAGGTGCTTGCGAAGCATGATGCCTTCATGCTGCAGAATGGAACGGGCTGTATCTGTAGGCTGAGCGCCTTTAAGAAGCCAGTCAACAGCTTTGTCTGATTCCAGAACGATGAAAGCAGGATTTGTTCCAGGGTTGTAAACACCCAATTTTTCGATGAAGCGACCATCACGTGGTGCTCTGGCATCTGCGACTACGATATCATAGATCGCTTTCTTTTTGCGTCCACGACGCGCTAACCTTATTTTAACTGCCATTATTGAATTTGTTATGATCGGGAACTCGTCCCTTAATTAAACAGGGTGCAAAGGTAAGTTAATTTCCTGATTCCACTGTTATCAATGCACAAAAAAAGGAAGGCATGTGACGCCTTCCTTTTGCAAAAGTATTTTCTGAAACCTAGCGGCGGAAACCGGCAGGATATGTAGAACGCAATGTATTGTTAGGAAGAATCTTGATTTCCACACGACGGTTAGACTGCAAGCCTTCCACAGTAGTGTTTTCGGCAATCGGACGATACTCACCATAATATTCGGTCAGGATACGGCTTGGATCAGTGATACCGGCACGGATAAGGAATCTTTTGGCTGCATCAACACGGCGGCGTGAAAGACCTACGTTGTAGCTGTCAGAAGCACGTGCATCTGTATGTCCTACCAGAACGATGCGGCAGTTTGTACGCATGTTCAAAAGCTCAACCACTTTGCTCAATGTCTCTTTTGAAGGATCACGGATAATCGCTTTGTCCGTATCGAATTCGATGTTGCTGAACAATGCTTCACATTCATCTTTCGGCAGGTTATTTTTGATTGCATCTCTGATGATTTTATCAAGATCCATTGCAACTCCGCCACCTGAAACAACGCTTCCGCTTGGCGTATTTGGCTCCTTGTCAAAAAGATCGGCAACGCTGTCACCGTCAGAATCGGTATAAAGACGCGGATCAACCGGATCAGGCATTACTGCTTTCGCTATCGAATCTGCATCGCTCATGGTCGGGTTGTAAGGAACCGGGATCAGAGATTGCGGATTGGTCCAGCGCAGGTGATAACGGCCGCTTGCTGCATCGTATTTGCCGCCTTTCGCTCTTACTGCATTTTTGCCCAGTTTGTAAGTCAATGCAAGATTCAGCATACCGTAGGAATCGTTTCTGGATTCACCTCTTGCAAACGTCCAGATTCCTTGCTGTGAAGTATAATCGCTCAGACCGCCAACTGTTGCATCGAGCTTTTCTGTATTTACAAAATTGTGCGTGTAGTCGATACCAAGGTCAAAACGTGAAGACAGTTCATAATGTACAGCCAATCCTGTTGGAACTACCCATTCCCGGGTATAAGTAGAACCGTTACGCTCCCACTCACCAGCTGTTTTGGAACTGTTGTCCGTATTGGTTGAGAAGCTGCCGCTTAGACCTTTGGTTATGTTAACATAGTCTACATCGGTGTGATAATAAATGATACCGGCTCCAAGATGTGCATCGACTTTCCATCTGCGAAGTTTTTTATATCCGAACAGCAAACGGCTGATGTTGGCAGTTCCGTCCAAAGAAACCTGAACAAATGACGGGCTGTTGAATGTAGCACTGTAAACATCACCGGTTAAAGAGCTGACATGCGAATCTTTGGAACCCTGAAGACGTCCGTTATAGCCAACGATCTGAAGACCGAATATAGGTGAAAGCTGTTTGTTTACGGATAATCCCCAGCCGCCTGTCAGTTTTTCATTGTCTCCGCGTTTGAAGCCATCGTACTGCGTTAAATCTCCGAAGAATTTTGTGATCCCTCCATATCCTGTTATGGACCAGGTATTCATTTTATTGGGCCCGTCATACGTTCTGTTTTGAGCAAACGTATTCAAGCTCAGCAGGGACAAACAAATTAAAGCAACGTAAAGATTCTTTTTCTTCATGGGAAACACCAGTTATGTGATTCAATTATTCACTGTATTTAATTAATTCAAAACAGAAAAAAGGACAAGCCTGTAAGCCGGGTTCTGTATCTTTTATAAACTAAAAGGTTCCTACCATTTATCCGGGATTCCGGTCACCCGAAACCTCTAACGATCTACCCGTGCCAGCGTTTAAAAAAACGGGAGCGAGTAACTCCGCAAACCGACACCTATTTGATCTTTCAGCCCGTAAGGTTTACCCTGCCTCTATGGTTACCCAGAGAGCGGTGGGCTCTTACTCCACCATTTCACCCTTACCCTGATATATAAAAAACATGCCAAGGCGGTATCTTTTCTGTGGCACTTGCTGTCAGCAAATCGTCTCCGGTCTGCTGCCTTCCCATTAGGAAGTACGGTACTCTGTGCTGCCCGGACTTTCCTCCCCGGCAAAAACCGTGGCGGTAGGACAGCTTATCCTTTCCTCTGGCCACAAAGCTAAGAAATACTTTCTTTTGATCAGCAGTTAATATACTATTAAAAGTAAAAAAATATGGTAAACAAGCTTACTATTGTACAAATTATATCTCAAATTCCTTTTAGCCCGTCTACCCGCAAATTAACCTTTCCATGCGCAAATACAACAGAATAAATATGTTTCGGAGTCAGATAAACCTTGTCTGGAACAATATCTGAAAGGTTGCCCTTCAAAATGACACCGTCGGTAACTTTATAATTCTGCAGCGCTTTCTGGATCGTTGCCTTGGCATCAACGATCTGCTGACCTACGGGAAACACCATTTTCTTCTCCATCATTCTGCTGAACTGCCCCTGCAGCAGCCATCCGGCCGTTCGAACTATTGCGTTTCTCGTGTCAAGATCGTAGTCCAGGTTTTTTAGAGATAATTGCTGGTTTACAGGGTTGTAATCCGGAATACCTTTTAAATAAATCGTACCATTTATACTACCTTTCATAACAGCCTTTATAACAAGCCTGTCATTTTGCCCGTACATTTCAACGGATGTAACTTCTACTTTATACTGGCCGTTCAAAAACGAGAACGTTTCACCTTTCAGCTTTGCCGTTGCAAGCCGGGCTGCATCTTCATAGGAAACAAGGCTGATCAATCCGATCTTGAAATCCTCGGTTACATGGTTAACAATTTCCAGATCCGGAAGCTTGTGAACTGCCGCAACCACAGGCTTGACTACCGAAGTAATGGTTTGGGTATAAGCATTGATGCCGATAACGGCACGAAGAATATTATTTTTGGCCAGTAACGGCGTCATGACGACTTTTGAAGGGGCGACAACAAGCCATGTATCAAATTCCTTTGCTAGCATAATCGGCTGGCGGGCCATTTCCCACGCCATTTCAGCACTTTTTTTAAGCTCGATATTTGAAGAAACCTGCTCATCGATTGCTGCCGTAATCTTGTCAAAGTTTTTGTTCAGAAGCCGGCTGGCCATGCTTTTGATCGGAATGTTGATGCCGGCAACCTTCACATTCGGATCTGTAATCCAGTCGTAACTGTCTACGTATGTTTCCGACTTTATTTTCCAGTTCGGTAAAATACCCAGTTTGGAAATCAGACGGATTCTGATTGAAAATTCCGTATCCTTGAATCCGGACATTTTTATGCCCAGCGGACTAATTCTATAACCTGCGCTCACCCATATCTTCAAAGGAACCTCAAACAAAAAGGAAGAATCAATGGCAACGACCTTGATCGGACTTATTTTCCAGACTTTCGCTTTCAGATTGTCGTTATTGTCATCTTCGTAGCTGTTGTCTTCATATATAAGCCCTTTGATCTTCATATTGATCTGATTTTCAAGTTCCGAAACAGGTATTTCCACGGGAACGTTGATAACAGACAAATGCTTTTCGTTCTGAATCTCTTTATCAGAATATTTATATTCTTCCATAGGCGCTTTTGGAGAGGTTTTTTTTGAACTGCACTGCCACAGGATCAGCGTTATACCGGCTATAATGAACAGGTACAAGCATTTATAAAGCCACTTATTTGATCTTGACGAGGGTTGCACCGTATCCGAATTTTTCTTTCTGAGCATCCTTGAAATAATTGACATGCGGGTTTTTACCCAGTCGGCGATGCAGCTCTTCTCTGAGCACTCCGCTTCCTGCGCCGTGAATAAACGTGATTTCATCCATTCCGTTGGCAATGGCCAGTTCGAGGTTACTTTCAAAAGCGGCAAGCTGTGTTTTCAGCATGTTATCTTTCGAAATCCCTGCTGTGTTAACGGCAAGTTTCTCAATGTGCAAGTCTACAATGGCCTGCGGCTTTTCAATCGGCGCCGGCTTTGATTCTGTTCCGCCGAGCATGCTGTTTTTCAGCTCTTCCGACAGATTTTCAGCATATGGCTGCACTTCCTTTTTCAGGTTTTCTTCGTCCAGCTGATAAATAAATGCTTCTTTTTCAAGTACCGGTGCTTTCCTTTTGTTTTTATAAAAAGACTGCGCGCGGCATTTGATCCTTTTATGCAAAGCCTGCGGCAGGCTGTAATTTCCGCTACGGTAATAAAGAATTTTAAATTCAAAAACCGGCCAGCTTTCGAAATCTTTCATGAGCAGTTCCGTCAGCTTCTGCGAAGTACGCGGCAGCAGCACGCCTGCCGTCAATCCCGTACTAACCGACTCATGGACAGCAGCAGCCGTAAACGGAAGCGTCCAGTCTGAATTGTTGATGACATGCATGGTTACGGCTTTATCATTCACAGCCACAAAGGCAAGGTAAATTCCTTTTTCCGCAAAAGGTGCCGATCTTGGAACAATGGCGTCCTGTTGAGATCCTATTTTTTTGGAATCCGCATTTTTGATCAGCCGCTGCGATTCTACAGGCGAGATGGTTACAATTTCATTTTTCAGAACCGGAATCCGGAAACCGTCTTCTATTTCTATTTCTACCACATTTCCGGGCAGAAAAGCATAAATAACACCTTCTTCCCTTCCGTGTACAAGCCTAACTTTATCTCCTATATTCATTTTTTTTAATTTAAATCCTGATATTTTTTCAGGCATATTCATTCCAGTACTTTTACAATCATTCAATCAGAAGTAAAAAGGCTTGAACGAAACGCCTTTTTTGCTGAACTGCAATGACGGTGCCGGGATTTTGATCGAATTCACCAGAAACCCGATCGTACGAACAAATTTTTTCCTGCTTTTGATCTTAGTCATGTCAATATCCAGCGACAGATAATACTGACGATAAGGAATGTAACCCATTTCTATACTTCTTGACTTTTCTGCCGAAACCATGTTATGCATTCCGTAACCGGCTGAAAAACATAACCATAATGGCCAGCCACTTCCTTTAAAAAAGCTTCCGGGACTAAATGAAAGCCAGTAAGTCTGCCCGTTGTAATCTTTCAGCCAGCTTTCCGTACGGCTGCTGCCGAGCAGCTCGGGCCTAACCCGCGACAATGAAGTATAATGAAAGGAAAATTTAGGCTGAATACGAACTTCGTCCCATAAGGCGATTTGTCCGAGGTAAATGGCCGAGCCGGTTACATTTGCAACCATATCGCCGGGAGAAAATCCGTAATCGGGAGAAAATCCGTCCAGAATTTCAATCGGTGTCTGGAAAATAACCCCTGAAATTGCCCCGTAAATAAGCATCTGTTTTTTGGAAATACCCGTTTTCCTGTAAATAGCCGCGGTATGGCGCGCAATCTGGTACGATGTGTAAACGTGCCCCAGTTTGTCCATTTGGAGCCACTCGTGTGTATCGTCTTTAATGCTGAACTTGGTGAGCGGATTTTTGTACCAGGATTTACTTAATCCGTAAATAGTGCCCAAATACAATGCAGACTGGACGGCGAATATGCCGCGCAGCATTTTATAATCCGGTTTTATACGGCTGACGGAATCGGTACTGACGCTGTCTGTTTCAACAGCAGGCTGAAAAGCGAAGGAAGCGGTACTTTTAAATATAAAACATACTAAAAAAATCCTGGGCAAAAATCCGGCAAACAGCAAACAAGGTTTTCTTTCAATATCCGCCATGGTACTTTCTTAGTCCCCATTCAACGCCCAGAAGTACAACCAGCAGAAAAAACAGCCACTTCAGGTAAATCAGTTCAACCATTTCCTCGCTGCTGTCAAGCCGATCGGAAGGTCGGTTTTCTTTTATCTTGCGTATAAAATCAGGCAAGGCAGAAGCAGTCATAAACGTTCCGCCCGAACGGTTCGCCAGCTCGCGCAGCATGCCGAAATCCGCCGTTGTATTATTGGCTTCCAGGTCCGCATTCCGGATCACAAATTGTCCGCTTGCTTTTTCCTGCCCGTTGCGTAGTGAAGCCGAGGCAACGTAACGGTAAACACCTTCTGAAAGCCCCGTTACATTAAAAGAAGGATTTTCCTTCGAATGGGTATAAGTAAACTGCTTGGTTGCTCCTTTTTCGTCCGCTACGCTCAGTTTTACTTCCTGACCAAAAACGGGTTCATAAATATCGTTGTAAATTTCCGTCTGAAATACGACCTGTTCGCCGGCCTCAAACTCATTGCGCAGCGGATACACGCGGAACTTGCGTTTGTCTTCCCGTACGGAAAGCACCTGAATTACTTTCTGGAACAAATTGTCCACCACTTCCTGCTTGCTTGTCTGCGCAAATTCTTCCTGCCGCCACTGCCAGATTCCTTCACCCGCCAGAACGGCTATTTTCTGCTCGCCGTTTGTGTTCAGCACCAGCAAAGGCTTACTCGTATTCAGCGTTCCTACTTTCTGAAAAAGGATCGTTTCCGTTCCCGAAGAAATATTGTACTCACCGAAAGGCACGGATAACGGCGGAAGGCGTTCGAGCAGCTTAAGGCTTTCCGCATCAAAATTCATTTGCTGAAAAGAAGGATTGAACCGCGCCGTTACTTTATCAATCTGGTTATTGGAAGCATTGATGATCAATGATCGGTTCATCGTATTGGCCAGCGGAACGGCCGACTGGTTTCCCAGAATATAAAAAACAGGCGTTTTGGCTTCCATAAATTTCCGGATCTGCGCATTGCCAAGGCCCAAAACGTTCGGAACCTGATGCAAAATCACAAGATCGTACGGCTTCGCAGAAGGCGGCAGATTATTCGAAATCGAAAGGATGCTGATATCCAGTTCGTAATTATCATTGGCCTCGATCATGCTGCGGATGCTTTTAATGTCCGGATGCGGGGCAAGCGCCAGCAGCAGAATCCGCTGACGGCCGTCAATGATATCCATGTAAATATCTCTTTTATTGTTTCTTGCAGAAGTTTCACCGGAAACTGCACCAAGTTCCACTGTATAATGCTGCACGCCTTTCTGGCTGGAAGAGGCCTTGAAATCAACAGCTTTGTAAAAATCGGGGCGGTCAATAACGATGTTCTGGCTGGCAATGACGCGTCCGTTCTGCTTTAAAGTCACGGTTGTGGATTTTCCCGCAAGGCCGTTGGCAACAATTTCGGCACGAACGGGAAATTCATTTTCAAGATACGCAATGCGGTTGCTGATGACATCCTTGATGCGGATATCCAGATCGGGAACCGTATCCCCTACTGCAAGCGTATTGATTTTAAACGGAAAACGGTTGTATGCCGGCGAAATTCCCTGATTGACGATCCCGTCCGAAAGCAGAACAACGTCCGTCAGGTTGCGTCCTTCAAAGTTGCTTTTGACATTCTGCAGCATGCCGGAAAGATCCGTTTTGTTCTGATTGAAACGTATGGAATCCGCGGATGCCGATTTAACTGTTTTGTCAAGCGTCTGAACACTTACTTCAAATCCCGATTCTTCCAGGTCTTTTGTGGCAGCGGCTATCTGCGACATCAGCGTTTCGCCATATGGTTTGACGGATTCCGAGTTGTCGATGGCAAAAACGATCTTGGCTTTATCCACTGAAGTTTCCGTTTTCCTCACCAGAGGGCTTAACAGCAGAAAGCAGATCAGTGCTACCGAAAGGCCGCGGAAGAATGCAAGCAGATAATTCAGTCTTTTTCCCCACGAAGGCTGAGGCTGATACAGCAGATATGCATACAGCGCTCCTGCCAGCAGGCAAAAGATAATAAACCAGTAAGGAGTTTGGAAAATCAGTTCAGACCGCATGAGTGAAATGTCAATAGCTTGGCAGCGGTACAATATACAACGAAACTGCCAGCTATTTACTAACGAAGAAAGAGACTATGTTAACATACCACCGTCCACCTGAATAACCTGTCCGGTAATATAACGTGAAAGGTCCGAGGCCAGAAACACGCAGGCGTCCGCAACTTCTTCCGGCTGGCCGCCTCTTTTCATCGGAATAGACTGCTTCCAGTCCTCCACCGCTTTGGCATCAATGGCATCGGTCATTTCTGTTTCTATAAAGCCCGGTGCTACTGCGTTGGAGCGGATATTCCGTGAACCGAGTTCCAGCGCAATGGATTTGGTAAAACCGATAATGCCTGCTTTGGAAGCCGCATAATTGGACTGACCGGCGTTTCCGCGTATTCCTACTACTGACGTAATGTTGATGATGGAACCGCTTTTTGCACGCATCATGCTTTTTATGGCTGCCTTTGTCAGGTTAAAAACCGATTTTAAATTGATGTTGATCACCGTATCCCACTGTTCCTCACTCATGCGCATCAGCAAACCGTCACGTGTTACACCGGCATTGTTGATCAGGATATCCAGTTTGCCGAAATCTGCCAGCACGTCGGTCACAAGCTGATCAGCCGCTTTAAAATCGGACGCATCCGAGCGGTACCCTTTTGCCTTGATACCGAATTCTTCCAGTTCTTTTGCAAGCGCTTCGCCTTTTTCCACGCTGGACAAATAGGTAAATGCAACATCGGCACCTTCCTGAGCAAGACGCAATGCAATGGAACGGCCAATACCCCGGGAAGCGCCGGTAACCAAGGCGACTTTATTTTCTACAATTTTCATAGATGAGTTAAATCTGTCAAAATAATTTAAGGTTGGCAAAAATAGGTGATTGGTCAGAGACGGTCAAAAAAGAAAATGCATCCTGTTTGCGTGACTTTATTGATAAAAGACCGTATTCAGTAAAATTAACCTGACAAGTCCAGTATATTTTATTGCATGCTGCTATTGGCAAATAGCTTTCAGCTTTTAGCTTTTAGCTTTTAGAAAATGAACCTTTAAGAACGTCAATCAATTTCAAGCATTTACTTAAATCAAATACAAAAGGTATGCAAAATTCCGGATTGCATAACTGAAATAACATTTTCCAAACCAAACCTTCTTTGTTTTGGCACTGTTACTTTATTATTCTTAAAATTTTCATTTACTAAAACCCGGAATAATGGCAGACCAAAACAAAACCGCATTAATTACAGGCGGCTCAAAAGGAATCGGATACGGCGTGGCAGAAGTGCTGATCAGAGAAGGCATTAATGTGGCCGTAACAAGCCGCTCGCAGGAAAGTGCAGACGAGGCCGCGGCTTCACTCAATAAAATCAGGGAAGGAGCCGCAATCGGAATCCAGTCTGATGTCAGAAACCTGGAATCGCAGCAGAAAGCAGTTGATGCCGTCATTGCAAGATGGGGACGGCTGGATTACCTGATTGCCAATGCAGGCGTCGGGCATTTTGCACCCGTTTCCGAACTGACTGCAGAGCAATGGCATGAAACGATTGACATAAACCTTACCGGCGTATTTTTCAGCGCCAAAGCAGCTGTAAAGGCTCTGACAGAAACAAAAGGTTATTTTATTACGATTTCCAGCCTTGCAGGAACCAACTTTTTTGCCGGCGGCAGCGCTTACAATGCAAGCAAATTCGGCGTTGTCGGTTTTTCACAGGCCATGATGATGGACGTAAGAGATGCCGGAATCAAAGTTACCACCATTATGCCGGGTTCCGTGGCGACCGAGTTCAACAATCACCAGCCTTCCGAAAAGGATGCATGGAAAATCCAGCCGGAAGATATCGGACAAATTGTTGCCGACCTCATTAAAATGCCGGCCCGCACGCTTCCGAGCAAAGTGGAAGTAAGGCCGACCATGCCGGCGAAGTAACTCTTCACTGATCACAGATTTGCTTTCTGATGTCAAATCTGTGATCAGTGCATTTTACACCACTTCGGATATACAAGGATTGAAAACAGGAAAAGCATTCCGGCGATCAGCAAAACCGGAATTTTGTAGAGAATCAGGAAAGTCAGTAAAATAAAGCCCAGAAAAACAGTTTGGGCAGAATCCTCCGGAATTCCTTCTTTCTTGTAAAAAAACAGATGCAACAAAAAAGTCAGGGATAATCCTAAAATGTACAACTGAACGGTCTGAGAAAAAGTCAGTAATCCGTCCCGCAGCAAAATCAGCGTTTCAGGCAGAATAATCATTGCATGGATTTTTACGATTTGCCCGATTTGCCTGAAAACAGAAGCCGGAAGCGTACGGCCCCACATCCAGATTTCACTTTCCCACCTATATATTTCATAGGAAATGCCGGTATTCAGCAAGTAGGCAAACGACATGCCGATTGCAGGCAGGCGCAGGTCGTAATCGCCGGTTGAAAAATAAAGCAGCGTTCCAAGCGTAACCAGAACAGAACCTGCTTTTCCGATCAACAATGTGATTCCTTTTTCCCTTAAAAGCCATTCCAGTTTCCAGTAAGTTAGCGAAACAGGCCTTTTGAACCGTAGTTTAATAATGCTTTTACTTTTCCTTTTGATAAATGCTGCTGGCCGGCGGATTTTCCATTCCAAACTGGCGGCAACCAGCAATGCGAGTACAGGGTAAAACAGGAGTACCGGCCATATGTTCGGAAGTATTTTGTCCTGAACAGCAATAACGGTCAGGTAAATGCCATAATAAAGAATGGGCTGAAGCAAGCCAAGCGCAACAATCAACAAGCGGTAAATTCTGACGGGTGCCGGCCAAAGTCTTGTCAGGTAAATGAAACCGTATTCCGGCTGCTGCAATTGCTGCAACAATGACTGAACGCAGAAAAGCGCATAAAACAGCCAGATCAGAAAAAGGTATAATTTCCCGAAAGAGGCGGTCAGAAAGAAAACTGCGAATGCATGATGCTCCGCACCGCTCAGAAACCCGAAAACAATACCGATCAGCACCAGAAACAACCCGGCCCGTATTCTGAAAAATTCGGAAACTGTCGATAAGACCAGTGCTTTCATAAAGCGGAAACCGGGACAAGCGTTTTGTTTTTCAAGGCGAAACTTTGTGAAACCGGCAAACCTTCATGCTCGAACGGCTGATGGGAAGAAAGCAGAAAAGTCACATTTTTCAGATAATATGCTTTTATAAGCCCGAACAATGAAGCCCGCGCTTCCCGATCAATCGTGATCAAAGGCTCATCCAGAATAATTACGGACGGATTCCCAAGAAATGCCAGCAAAAGCGAAACCTTTTTGACCATGCCGCTGGAACAGCTTCCGAACGGATTCGAAAGATAATTGATCCCGAAGGCTTCAATCAGCATTTCGGCCTGACTTTCGGGACTTTTTTTGGATTCCGCAACAAATGCAATCAGATCAGCAGGTGTCAGAAAGGAAGGATATAACGGCTCGGCTTCTCCAAGGTTCAGGCGCAGCCTGTACTCAACCGGATTTTTTCTCAGATCAAATTTGCCGTCAAGCACAATGGAACCGGTATACGGGAGCATTCCCGAAAGCGTTCTGAAAAGCGTCGATTTGCCCGCTCCGTTCTCGCCCTGAATCCAGTAAATGCCTTTTTCTATTTCCCAGGACGGAATGTTCAGAATTTCCAGTGCTCCGTATTTCTGTTGTAAATCCCGTATTTTAAGAATCATGTGAATGCAAGAGATTGGGTACTTTTTGCTAAATAAAGCTTTTTGTTTTTAATAAATGAAGGATGAGGTCTTTTGACAAACCCGGATTATTAAAACATGCCTGACAAATTTCTGCCTGTTATTTCAACTGCCTTGCATCGTTATACAAGTCTTTGCATTAAGTACTTTATTCTAAATTAATTACGAAATACTTACCTAAAATCTCATCATTTTAACGTTCAACAAAATATTATTACCTTATTGGCAAGTAGTGCTTATAACTGTATATTTGAAAAAATTTTAAAGTCGAATAAGACTTTTTAAAAAATATTAATATCAATCCAATGACATCATCTCGCCGCTCCTTCCTGCGCTTGTCTGCTGTTGCTCTTCCATTTTCCCGGATCAGCAGCTTATTTGCAAAATCTGCTGTAAAAAAACCGCTTGTCATTTCCACCTGGGACAGCGGGCAAATTGCCAACGGCGCAGCATGGCCCGTACTTGAAAAAGGCGGAAAAGCACTGGATGCAGTGGAACAGGCAGCCATAGCTATTGAAAACGATGTAAACTGCTGCGTAGGCCTCGGCGGAAATCCGGACCGCGACGGGCATGTTACGCTGGATGCCTGCATTATGGATGAAAAGGCAAACTGCGGTTCGGTGGCTTTTCTGGAAAGGATCAAACATCCGGTGTCGGTTGCAAGAAAACTGATGGAAACCACGCCGCATGTTTTTCTGGCGGGCGTTGGCGCACAACAGTTTGCATTGGCGAACGGCTTCAAGCTGGAACCGGACAAGCTTTCGCCCGATGCTGAAAAGTCGTATAAACAATGGCTGATCAAAGCGGAATACAAGCCCGTTATCAACATTGAACACCAGCAGTCGCACCCGAAAGGACACGGACCGTTTGCGCCGGCAAGGCTGGAAGACGGCTCTTTTAACCACGACACCATGGGAACGCTTGCACTGGATGCAAACGGCGATCTTTCAGGTATGTGCACGACAAGCGGCATGGGATTCAAAATGCGCGGCAGAGTCGGCGATTCCCCGATAATCGGCGCCGGCCTTTTTGTGGACAATGAAATCGGTGCGGCTACGTCTTCCGGTCAGGGTGAAGAAGTAATCCGGGTTTGCGGCACCCATCTGGTTGTGGAATTCATGCGTTCGGGACTTTCTCCGGAAGAAGCGTGCAAAAAAGCCGTTGAACGCATTGTAAAGCCGAATCCGGAACGTGCAAAAACTTTTCAGGTGGGTTTTATAGCCGTTAACAAACAAGGCGAAGTAGGCGCTTATTCCGTTCAGAAAGGCTTCAATTACACTGTTACGGAACAAGGCGGAAAAGGCAAAGTCATCAATGCCAAAAGCTATTTTGCCTGATTAAAAAGACAAACAAGCATTTGAAAGTACTTGCCTGAAATCAGTTGAAATCACAGGTTTCAAAATTTACTTTTTACATAATATCCGATTTTAAATCGCTAATAGCTAACAGCCAAAAGCTAACAGCCAATTACTCCAAGCCACTCATTAACCCGTTACAATGAACTTCAAATTTACCGTTTTCCTGCTTGCAGGTTTATTATTCAAAAACAGTTTATATGCCCAGCAGCATGCCGAACAGGATCATTCCAAATACGTTGCACCGACTGACCCGCTTGTACAGCAGAAATTAAGCAAATGGCAGGATGTGAAATTCGGGTTGCTGATGCACTGGGGAACGTATAGCCAGTGGGGAATTGTGGAATCCTGGTCGCTTTGCCCGGAGGATGAAGGCTGGTGCGAGCGCAGAGGACCGCATTCGCATGACTGGTATGAGTACAAAAAAGCCTATGAGGCTATTCCGCAAACCTTTAATCCTGTAAAATTCAACCCGGAAAGATGGGCGCAGGCTGCAAAAAATGCCGGCATGAAATATGTGGTTTTTACTACAAAGCATCATGACGGATTTGCCATGTTCGATTCCAAATACACGGATTACAAAATCACCAATACACCTTTCAAATCCAACCCGAAAAGCAATGTGACGAAAGAAGTTCTCTCGGCATTCAGAAATCAGGGATTCATGACCGGAACTTACTTTTCCAAACCGGACTGGAACACGGATTCTTACTGGTGGCCGTACTTTCCTCCCAAAGACCGCAATGTTTCCTATGATCCGAAGAAAAGGCCCGAAATGTGGCAGAAATTCAAGGATTTCACTTATAACCAGATCGAAGAACTGATGTCTGATTACGGCTCTGTGGATATTTTGTGGCTGGATGGCGGCTGGGTGCGTCCGTTCAGCACGATTGATCCGAATATCAGCTGGCAGAAAAGCATTCCGTACGATCAGGATATCGATATGCCCAGAATTGCCAAAATGGCCCGGTCGCATCAGCCCGGCCTGCTGGTTGTAGACCGGACGGTTACAGGTGAATTTGAAAATTATGTAACGCCCGAACAGTCCATCCCGGATCACTATATGTCCATTCCGTGGGAGTCGTGCATGACAATGGGCGATTCATGGTCTTATATTCCGAAAGAAAATTTCAAATCCACCCAAAAACTCGTGCATACGCTGGTGGATATCGTTGCCAAAGGCGGAAACCTGCTGCTGAATATCGCGCCGGGCCCGGACGGAGAATGGCATGAAGAAGCATACGGCCGACTGGAAGAAATGGGGAAATGGATGAATGTGAACGGGATCGGCATTTATGAAACCAAGCCGCTTGCGCCTTACCGCCAGGGAAAATGGGCCTATACCAAAAAAGGAAATACAACGTACGCTTTTTATCTGGCGGAGTCCGGCGAGAAAATCCCTGCAAGCCTGAAACCGGAAGGATTAACGCTTGCACCAAATGCCAGGATTTCATTGGCAGGAAAGAAAAAAACGCTTAAAGTAAAAGATGGTTCCATTCAGATTGCGTCGAAAGATATGGCTGAAATCGGTGAGCAGCCTGCGTACCTTTTTGTAATTAACTAGAAACTGGCTGGCAAGTTCAACTAAACCGGATTGCTTAACAAATTGCACTGAACACGGTTTTACAATAAAAAATTTGATACATTGGCGTGCCATTTGGTTCCCTGGATCCGTAAAATTGAACAAATCCGAAAGTGGCAGGAATACGCTGAAAACTTTTTTGAAGGAACCAGTTCCGGCAATGATTAACAACAGACAATGCTGCTTGCATTAACAAAGAAACCTTTTTTCAAATGATAAAACCCCTATCCTTCCTTTTTCTGTTAACGGCACTTCATTCTTTTGCCCAGACACCACCCAAACCTTACGGCGCACTGCCCGCTCCCCGGCAGATTGCCTGGCACGAAACCGAAGTTTACGGCATCATGCATTTTACCCCGACTACATTCGAGAATAAGGAATGGGGTTTTGGCGATGCCGATCCGAAGACTTTCAACCCTTCCGATTTCAACGCTGAACAAATAATCCTGGCTGCAAAAGCCGGCGGGCTGAAAGGAATCGTACTGGTTGCAAAACACCATGACGGCTTTGCGTTATGGCCGACCAAAACCACGGAATATAACATTACAAAAAGTCCGTTTCGCGGTGGAAAAGGCGATCTGGTGAAAGAAGTGGCCGATGCTGCCAGAAAACACGGGCTGAAATTCGGCGTTTACTGCTCGCCCTGGGACCGCAACAATGCCAGTTACGGAACGCCGGAATATATAAAGATTTACAGGGAACAGCTTCGGGAACTTTACACCAATTACGGCGAGCTGTTCATGTCATGGCACGACGGTGCCAACGGCGGTGACGGCTATTATGGCGGCGCAAAGGAAAAGCGTTCCATTGACAATACGACTTATTACCAGTGGGATTCCACCTGGACCAATCTGACGCGCAAGCTTCAGCCTTCGGCAAACATATTCAGCGATATTGGCTGGGATGTGCGCTGGGCCGGAAATGAGGACGGAAGTGTGAACGAAACTTCTTGGGCAACACTGACGCCAAAACCTTCGGAAGGAAAAAATGTGGCAGTTCCGGGACAGGCCAATGCAACGGAGAACCCGGGCGGAACCAGAAACGGAAAGTTCTGGATTCCGGCGGAATGCGACGTTCCGCTGCGCAAAGGCTGGTTTTATCATCCGGCAGAAAAACCCAAAACACCTGAAAAACTGTTTGACCTGTATCTTAAAAGTGTCGGTCGCGGTGCGGCGCTTGACCTTGGGCTTGCTCCCGACACGAGAGGACAATTGCACGATGATGATGTAGCAAGCCTGAAAGCTTTCGGCGATCATGTTAAAAAGACATTTGCCGTTAACCTCATTGCACGCGCAAGCTCAAGAGCCGTAAATGTACGCGGATATAATTCCATTTACAGCGCAAAAAACATACTGGACGGAAAAGCGGATACATACTGGGCTACGGACGACGACTTCAAAACCCCGGAAGTTACAATTGACCTGGGCCAGCCGGTTACGTTTGATATCATCTGCATTCAGGAATTTATCAAACTTGGACAAAGAGTGGAGGAATTTGCAGTGGATGTCTGGGAAAACAACAACTGGAAAGAAATCCATAGAGGAACCAGCATTGGCGCCAAAAGAATTGTAAAGCTGGAAGTTCCGGTAACTGCTCAGAAAATGCGGCTGAGAATCACCAAATCGCCGGTCAGCGTGGCCATTAGTGAATTCGGACTTTACAAGGATTCAGAATAGTTTCAGAGTCAGTTTAAAATAACATCTTTTAAATCCGGTACAAACGGGAACTGTGCTTTTGCGCAGGCCGTGTTTGTACCGGATTTTCTGCTTTACTCCAAATCGGCTTCTTCCATGTATATCTTCCGGAAGTATTTTGTAACCGGATATTTACTTTTTCCAATAAGTTCTACAAAGTAAATTACAACCGACTCGGCAAGCCTGATCTGATTATTAAGTTCAATCACAAAGGGTTACAACAACTATCCCAACTCCTCATTTATTAAAATACAAGAATAAAATTTTGTTATTCCAATATTCTACGATATACTATTTTATATAATATATTCATTACCTATTTTTGACCAGATCAGTACCTTTTGATTTACTTACATTTGGCATTTCTGATAATAGATAACAGACATTCTGCTCTGTGGAACTTTCTGCGGCCGGTGAATGACAATTTGTACACTTTGCCACTGATTGATGACATAGCAGGATTGAAACCAGTCTTTCCTGAAATTTCGGACTGGAATTACAAACGCGGGCATAATCTTCGGGCTTGCGGTCTGTTTTCTGATCTGCTTTCAAAACATACTCAACGCTGAAATTCCCTTTAAACCCGATTGAAATTGATTGTTAAATCCTTAAACTAAACCTGAAACAATTTGAAGAAAAACAGAAAAGGCAATTCTTACAGCAACATTGCCCCGGCCTGGAAATCATTGCCCGCAGCGAACATACTGCCCGTAGCAATGGAATTAACATCTACTATTTTATAACCTTTAACCAAACCTTTCATGAAAAAAACATTCTACCGAGGGAATGACCTGCTTAAACTGATGCAGGGCAGCGTTATTCTGTTACTAAGTGTCGGGCAGATCGCAGAAGCGGCTGTCGGGCCGGCTGAAAACAGCTTTTCAATTACCTTAAATGCAAGTCAATCTGCGGATATATCTATAAAAGGAAAAGTATTGGATGCAGCCGGCGGCGTCATTCCGGGCGCGACTGTCGTACTGAAAGGAAGCAGCTCTGTAGGAACCACAACGGATTCCGAAGGCCAGTTTTCTCTCAATGTACCCGACGGCAGCACTACGCTGGTTGTTTCTTCCATCGGCTTTCTGACGCAGGAAGTTGCAATCGGAAACAAAACGCAGATCGACATTACGCTTTTATCCGACGTAAAATCACTGAGCGAAGTGGTTGTTACCGGTTATTCTTCGCAGTCCAAAAGAGATATTACCGGCTCCGTATCCACCGTTGATCCCGTGGAACTGACCAAAGTGGCTGCACCGAACGTAGCGCAGCAGTTACAGGGAAGAGTTCCCGGCGTTACCGTTACGACCAACAACACGCCGGGCGGCGAAGCAACCGTTCGTATCCGCGGCTTTGGTACGATCAACAACAACGATCCGCTTTATGTAATTGATGGCGTTCCGACCAAAGGCGGGCTGAACAGCATCAACCCGAACAACATTGAATCCATGCAGGTGCTGAAAGATGCTTCTTCGGCTTCTATTTACGGTTCGCGTGCTGCAAACGGCGTTATTATTATTACAACGAAAAAAGGAAAAGCCGGTGCTCCGCAGTTTACTTTCAACAGCCGTTTCGGTGTGCAGAAAGGAAAAGTGGATTTGGGCCTGATCAAAGATCCGCAGCAATTCGGCGATCTGCTATGGACGCAGCGCAGAAATGCAGGCTTGCTGACCGGCGGTAATCCATCGCATCCGCAATACGGTAACGGCACGAATGCCGTGGTTCCGGATTACATTCTTGCAGGTTCCAATTATGGTATTACGCTGGACCCGAGCAATCCGAATGATCCTGCGGCTGCATTGGTAAACCCTGCGCTTTACAATTATAACCGTACGGGTTTTTACCAGATCGTAGAAGCAAACAAGCAAGGCACCGACTGGCACAAGGAAATCCTGCGTCCGGCTGCCATTCAGGAATACAATATCGGCGCAACGGGCGGAACGGAAACGGGAAGATATGCGCTTTCGCTGAATTATTTCAAACAGGACGGCGTGCTGCTAAATACATCCTTTAACCGTTATTCGCTTCGTTCCAATACAGAATTCCAGTTTAAAAAGAAAATCCGTTTTGGTGAAAACCTGGAAGTAAGTTATACGGAAAACAAAGGCTATTACAACAATAACGGTACGGCCAGCTCAGCAAACAACCAGGATGGAAACCCGATCGGAAACGGATACCGCATTCCTTCGATCATTCCGGTTTACGACATCATGGGCAATTTTGCGGCCACGCGTGCTGCCGGTTTGGGGCCTGCTACCAATCCGGTTGCTCAGCTGTACAGAACGAGGAACAATCAGACAAACAGCTTCCGGGTATTCGGAAATGCCTATGCAGAAGTGGACATTTTGAAAGATCTGGTTGCGAAATCAAGCATTGGTGTGGACTTTACCAATTCCAACCGCGTTGCCTATACTTTGCTGGATCTGGAAGAAGCTGAAATCGAATCGAACAATGCTTTGACCAATGCGTATGCTTACGATGTAAACTGGACATGGTCCAACACGCTGAATTACAGTAAAACATTCGGAAGTATCCACAAGCTGAATGCACTGCTCGGAACAGAAGCGATCAAAGGAACAGGCCGTGACATCACGGCAACGCGTACGACGTTTTTCTCCGAAGATCCTTTATATATGTACCTGAGCTCGGGTACGGCGGGGATCAACAACTCGGGTGCAGGCTACGAATGGGAACTGTTCTCGATTTTCGGCAAGATCAATTATGCGCTTAAAGACCGATATCTGCTGGAAGCAACGGTAAGACGTGACGGATCATCGCGTTTCGGACAAAACAACCGTTACGGAACTTTCCCTGCATTCAGCGCGGGATGGCGGGTTTCGGAAGAGGAGTTTATGAAAAACCTGACCTGGCTGGATGATTTGAAACTGAGAGGCGGCTGGGGACAAACAGGTAACCAGGAAATCGGAAATTACAACGGCTTCAGTACGTACCGCTCCACGCTGAACCAGTCGTCTTACGCCATTGACGGTTCGAACAACTCGGTACAGCCCGGCTTTGATACGCAGGCATTCGGAAACCAGGATGCGAAATGGGAAACCACCACGCAGACCAACCTTGGATTGGACGCTACTTTCCTGAAAGGGATGTTTGGCCTCGGTATTGATGTTTATACCCGTACAACTTCGGATATGCTTTATCAGGTTAGCTTGCCGGCAACGCAGGGTGTTGCAACGATTCCTTTTGTAAACGTAGGCTCCATGAACAACAAAGGTTTTGACCTTTCGATTGATTTCAACAACAAAGCACTGAACGGCGACCTTACTTATTCTGTAAGCGGTAACATTTCAGCTTACAAAAACAATGTTGAAAAACTAAACAACAGCGCATCGGCCGTGCTTTTGGGACCAGCCATCCGCAGCTATACGTGGACGCGTTCGGTAGCCGGAATGCCGCTGTATTCATTCTACGGTCTGCAGATCGACGGAATTTACCAGAATCAGGGCGAAGTGGACAATGGTGTGAAATATCCGGGATATGCGGCAGTCGGCAAGTACAAATACCATGATACGAACGGCGACGGAACCATTACGGATGCTGACAGGAAATTTATCGGAAACCCGCACCCTGACTTCACATACGGCATCAACCTGAACGTGGGTTACAAAGGGTTTGACGTTTCTGCATTCTTCCAGGGCGTACAGGGAAACCAGCTGATCAATATGGTAAAACGCTGGGTTGATTTCAACAATCAGGCCGGTAACAGAAGCCTTCGCATGCTGAACGATTCCTGGACTCCGCAGAATCCTGACGCCGTCCTTCCGATCCTGGATGCCAACGACAGCAGAAGTCAGCAGCCTTCCAGCTATTTCATAGAAGACGGCTCTTATTTCAGAATGAAAAACCTGACCATCGGTTATACGCTGCCGAATACCGTTTTGTCCAAAATCGGTCTGACCAGCGCACGCATTTATCTTCAGGGACAAAACCTTTTCACAATTACCAATTACAGCGGTATAGATCCGGAAGTTACTTCGGTCGGTTCAACGCCCGGAAGCACCGTACTGGGTGTTGATCAGGGTAATTATCCAAGATCAAAAATGTATCAGATCGGTATCAATTTCGGATTTTAACAGTAAAACAAACCAGTAAAGATTCATATATATCAAAAAACGATGAAAAAGAAAGTCTTAATATTTACGGCATTGGTTTGCATGGGAATGATCACTGCCTGTAAGGAAGAATTTCTGGAAACTACGCCGCTTGGTGTAGGAAATGAAGAAATGCTTTCCAATAAAACGGGTGTCAATGCAGTACTGATCGGTGCATACAGCTTGCTGGACGGCGTGGGTTCCGGCTTCAACTTTACTTCGTCTGTCAGTAACTGGATTTTTGGTTCCGTTGCTTCCGACGATGCATACAAAGGCAGCGACGTGGGTGACCAGTCGCAGATCACAACCATAGAACGTTACATTCCGCAGGCAGATATCGGCGCTTACAATGATAAATGGGTATCACTGTACGACGGCGTTTCCCGCTCCAACGATGCACTCAAGCTGATTGCAAAAGCAAAGGATATGACGCCGGCCGAAGTAACACAAGCCTCGGCAGAAGCCAGATTCCTGCGCGGATGGTATCATTTTGAAGCCAAGAAAATGTGGAATATGGTTCCTTATGTGGATGAAACGGTAACGGATTACATCAATCTTCCGAATGACAAAGACATCTGGCCAAACATTGAAGCTGATTTCCAGTATGCCGTGGACAACCTTTCGGTAACCAAAGCGCAGGCCGGAAGACCAAGCAAATGGACTGCAAAGGCCATGCTTGCCAAAGTACATATGTATCAGAATGACTATGCTGCGGCAAAACCGTTACTGGTGGATGTGATCGCAAACGGCCCTTATGCGCTTGTCCCGAATTTTCACGACAATTTCAGGATTGCGACTGAAAACAATTCAGAGTCTGTTTTTGAAGTACAAATGTCTGTCGGTGACGGCGGAAGCGGTGAAAACGGAAGCTGGGGCGACAACCTGAACTTTCCTTACGGTTCGGCTCCGGGCGGCTGCTGCGGTTTTTTCCAGCCTTCACAAAATCTGGTAAATGCATTCAAAACGGATGCAAACGGCCTGCCGCTGCTGGATACTTTCAACGATGTGGACGTAAAAAGCGACGAAGGACTTTCATCGGCAGATCCTTTCACGCCTTATGAAGGAACGCTGGACCCACGACTGGACTGGACTGTCGGACGCAGAGGTTTGCCGTTCCTGAATTGGGGAATTCATCCGGGAAAAAACTGGATCCGCGATCAGAGCTTTGCGGGACCTTACACTTTCAAGAAATATTTTGCCAACAGCGGTGAAAATGCGGGTGCGGAATCTCCGCGTGCCAATTCTAACAATTTCAGGTATCTGCGTTATGCCGACGTACTGCTGATGCGCGCGGAAATTGCCGTTGAGGAAAATGATCTGCCAACAGCATTATCAATTGTAAACCAGATCAGAACCCGTGCTGCAAATGAAGTTGTTCTTGCGGCTGACGGAAAGCCGGCTGCCAATTACCTGATCAAACCTTATCCTGCATTTGCTAACAAGGACTATGCAAGAAAGGCTGTCCGTTTTGAGCGCCGCGTTGAACTTGCCCTGGAAGGTCACCGTCATTTCGACCTTGTCCGCTGGGGAACTGCAAGCGAAGTCCTGAATGCATATCTGGCCAAAGAAAGCAAGAAGAGAACTTACCTGAACGGGGCTACATTTGTAAAAGGCAAAAGCGAGTACTTCCCTATTCCGCAGGCACAAATTGACATCATGGGCGCAAATGTCCTTAAACAGAATCAGTAATTAAAATCATTTAAGCAGCTCTTTCCAGAAATCCTGGATTAACCCGGTTTCTATCTGACGGAACTGTACCAGTTAAAATAGTAGTTATAATCAGTAATTGACAAAGTACGTTTTCAGATGAGAACGTACTTTTTTTTATGAAGAGCAATGCGTAACAGCGAACCGTACACATTTAAAATTCTTTGAAAACCGACATTTTGATCTTAAATTTGTCATTAAAATAGCAAGCTGAGGTTTGCTATTTTAATGGTGAATTACTCTACATTTTTAGTATACTACATAGACTTTGAAGGAAGCAGCGGATTTTACACCCTCAACGAAGACGAACGACTGGGAATCTCTTCAGGTAGCATACATTGCAAGCGGCGATCCGGAAGAAGACCGGCGTTTGGCAGCACTTGCCCGCGAAAAGGGGCAGATCGTTTTTCTGCGGGACCTTCCTCAGGAATCAGATGTACGTTTCAGCCAGCCTTCGGCACCTTCTCTGCCGGCTGCCAACGACAATATTTCAGCAGCAACAAGAACAAAAACACCTTTAACATGGGAAACTGTCCAGCAGAAAATATGGGCAGCAACCATCCGAAAACGCAGCCGCACCGAAGTTGCAGTCAATATTTTTTCTGCGATTGCCTTGATGATCGTCGGCCATTTACTGTTCACTTTCTTCACTTACGACCGGCTTACAGTCCTGTGGAACGAGCTGGAACTGAATGAGACTTTCTTCTATTATGTACTTGGCGGTTTTGTGGCACAAATGATCGATGGGGCTTTGGGAATGGCTTACGGTGTTACCGCAGCTACTTTTCTGCTTACGCTGGGCGTTCCGCCTTCCGCAGTAAGTGCAAGCGTTCACACTTCCGAAATATTTACAAGCGGCGTTTCAGGTTACATGCACCTGAAATTCGGAAATGTAAACAGCAAACTTTTCAAGAAAATCCTGTTTCCGGGTGTGATCGGCGCCATTACAGGTGCCTATCTTTTATCTTCACTTGAACATTACATTTATATCATCAAGCCGCTGGTCGCAGTTTATACGCTGATTCTGGGAATTCTTATTATTCAGAAAGCGTTAAAGAAACGAATTGAAAAAAGGCCGTTTACCAAAATCGGATGGCTTGCAATGGCAGGCGGAACGCTGGATTCAATCGGCGGCGGAGGCTGGGGCCCGATTGTAACTTCCACACTGATCGCGCGCGGACGTCATCCGAAATATACGATCGGATCTGTAAACCTGGCGGAGTTCTTTGTGTCGCTTGCAAGTTCGGTCACTTTCATCAGCATCATCGGTTTTTCACATTGGAAAGTCGTGCTGGGCCTGATACTGGGCGGAATGGTCGCCGCCCCGATCGCAGCGAACCTTTCAAGAAGGCTGCCGATAAAAACCATGATGATTATGGTCGGAACCATTGTTGTGATTGTGAGTCTGAGGATTATTTATATGGTTTGGTTTTAGCTGTTAGCTGTTAAGATAAAGCAAAATTACTTTTACGATACTTGCCGAAACTGAATAAACCTGATAAAAATATACCTGATCATTGCATTAGGAACAATTACAGATATTAAAAACAGAATTAAATTTTAAATGCCAGAAGCCGATAGCTAAAAGCCAACAGCTAACCGCTAAAAGCTTACCACCAATCCAGATATGAAAAAGCAAACCAAAGCAATACGCACGCAAACAGGCAAAACCAAATACCGCGAACATTCCACACCGCTTTTTTTAACCAGCAGTTTCACATTTGAGAGTGCAGAACAGGGAAAAGCGCTTTTTGAAGAAACAGAAGAAGGAAACATTTACAGCCGTTTTTCCAATCCGAGTGTTCAGGAATTTGTAGACAAGGTTTGTCTTCTGGAAGATTGTGAAGATGGCGTTGCAACGGCCACCGGAATGGCAGCGGTTTTTGCAAGTATGGCTGCTTTGCTGAAAAACGGCGATCATATTCTGGCAAGCCGCGCGTTGTTCGGCTCTGCGCATCAGATCATTACACAAATTCTGAGCAAATGGGGCATTACTTATACTTATCTGGATTCAGACGCAAGCGAATCGGACTGGGAAGCGGCTGTGCAGCCAAATACCCGAATGATTTACCTTGAAACTCCTTCCAATCCCGGTCTTGATCTTGTTGATCTGGCCATGATCGGCAGAATATGTAAAAAGCATCATTTGATTTTTAACGTTGACAACTGCTTTGCTTCTCCAGCCCTGCAGAATCCGGCGGAATTCGGCGCTGACCTTGTTGTGCATTCCGCTACCAAATTTATGGACGGACAAGGCCGCGTGTTGGGCGGAATTGTTGTCGGCAAAAAAGAATATATAAAAGAACTGCGGTTTTTCTGTCGCCAGACCGGACCGTCCATGTCGCCGTTCAATGCGTGGGTTTTAAGCAAAAGCCTTGAAACGCTGGGCCTGAGAATGGAAAAACATTCCGCCAATGCCTTGCAGCTGGCAAAAGCGCTTGAAAATCATGCAGATGTAAAAAATGTAAAATACCCGTTCCTGGAATCACATCCGCAGTTTCATCTTGCCAAACAGCAAATGAGCGGTGGCGGGGCGATAGTTACAATTGAGCTGGAAGGCGGTTTTGAAAGAGTAGCTGCATTTATGGATGCACTGGAAATAGCTTCCCTTTCTTCCAATCTGGGCGATACGCGTACGATTGTAACAAATCCGTATACGACTACGCATGCCAAGCTCAAACCGGACGAAAAACTTGCTTTGGGCATTACAGAAGGATTGATAAGAATATCCGTTGGTTTGGAAGACATTGAAGACCTGATCGAAGATTTTACCAACGCCGTAGAGGTCTCGGTAAAAAGTGATATATTGGAGTAAAATCCGGAATTTTCCAGGCAGCTATTTTAGGAAAGAAATATGAAAGCACTCACTATTAATTTGCCTGAACAGTTTGATAAAAAGGAAGTATTACTTACCATTTCAGCACAATTGTATCAGCAAGGTGCACTTTCGGCAAATCAGGCAACGGATCTGGCAGGCGTTACAATGAATGAACTGATTCATCATTCTTTACCAGAAAGTGATTCGTTAAAGAAATATCTGGAACCAGGTAAAGAGTATATATCAACAGAGGAATGGATTGAAGACCTCAAAGCACAGCAGAACTACAAAGAATTTAATCAGAATGAGTTTGAAAAGTTTGCTTCGGACCTGGACATACAGGAACCTTTGGAAGATTTATTGTCTCAGTTAACCAAATGAATTATTTTCTTGATACCAATATACTTTTAGCGTATTTGAAGCAACACACACTTGTCAAAAATTTACAAAAGTATTTTGAATTAGAAACGAGTCCGAATTTAATCTTTACCTCAGCTGTTTGCATTGGAGAGTTAAAGTCTCTGGCAGTTCAAAATAACTGGGGTGAAAAAAGAATACATTCAATTGAATTGCTGAGGCAGTTTATATTGATTACTAACACGCTTGAAAATACAATTATTGACCGCTATGCAAGAATTGATGCATATAGTCAAGGCAGATTGCAGGAAAAACAACTTGAAACTTCTGCCAGAAACATGGGTAAAAATGACTTGTGGATTGCTGCTACAGCGAGTGTTTTAAACGCAACTATAATAACAACGGACAAGGACTTTGATCACCTGCATAATCAGTTTCTGAAGGTTGCCCGTTTTGATTTGAAATAAATTCATGATGAACACCATATTATCCTCTTTAAACGCGGCCATTGAAGGCAAAAGTGAAATTGAATCACTGGCGATTCTGGCTGATCTTTTTCCCGGTGAAGTCGTTTTTTCGACCAGCCTTGGCTACGAGGACCAGGCAATTACCGATCTTATTCTAAAGAATAACATCAATATCACCATTTTTACCCTTGATACCGGCCGTTTGTTCAGCGAAACCTACATGACGCTGCAAAAGACAAATAACCGTTACGACACCAAGATCAAGGTTTACTATCCGCAGACCAGCGCTGCTGAGGAACTGGTGAGCACCAAAGGCCCGCTGAGTTTCTACGAATCGGTGGAAAACAGAAAAGAGTGCTGCTTTATCCGTAAAGTGGAACCGCTGAACCGCGCACTAAAAGGTGCTAAAATCTGGGTTACCGGCATCCGGGCAGAACAGTCAGGAAACCGTCAGGGAATGGAAAGGCTGGAATGGGACGAGGCGCATCAGCTTGTGAAGTTCCACCCTATTCTGGACTGGACATTCGAGGAAGTTAAAACGTATGTAAAATCCAACGGAATTCCTTACAATCCATTGCATGACAAAGGATTTGTAAGCATTGGCTGCGCTCCGTGCACCCGTGCCATTCAGGAAGGCGAGGATTTCCGCGCCGGACGCTGGTGGTGGGAAGATGAATCCAAAAAAGAGTGCGGCTTGCATGCCAAATAATATAATCAGAAGAGAAAGTTAAATAATAAAGCGAGTATGTCAATTTCAGTTAAAGAAGTGTCGGAAATCAGCGATCAGGATGCCGGACGCAGAACGCCCGATTATCTGGACCAGCTAGAGGCCGAAGCTATTTATATCATGCGTGAAGTGGCCGGCCAGTTTGAGCGTCCAGCCTTGTTGTTTTCAGGCGGAAAAGATTCCATAACCCTTGTTCGTCTTGCTCAGAAAGCCTTTGCTCCGGGTAAAATTCCATTCCCGCTTGTACATGTTGATACCGGACACAATTTTATTGAAGCAATCAATTACCGCGACGAACTTGCCCAGCTTACGGGTGCCAAGCTGATCGTCCGCTATGTGGAAGATACGATCAAGGCAAAAGGACTTAAAGAGCAGACTGGTAAAAATGCAAGCCGGAACTGGCTTCAGACATTTACTTTGCTGGATACCATTGAAGAATTTGAATTTGACGCCTGCATAGGCGGTGCACGCCGTGACGAAGAAAAAGCACGTGCAAAAGAACGGATATTTTCGTTTCGTGACGAGTTCGGGCAATGGGACCCGAAACGGCAGCGCCCCGAACTCTGGAACCTTTTCAACGGCCGTATTCACAAAGGTGAAAACGTGCGCGTTTTCCCGATTTCAAACTGGACCGAACTGGACGTCTGGGCTTATCTGAAAAGAGAAAAAATAGCACTTCCTTCCATCTATTTCGCGCACGAACGTGAACTGATCCTGCGCGACGGACATTTGCTGGCCAACACGCCTGTAATCGAAAAAGATGAAAACGATCAGATTGTGACTCGTCAGGTTCGCTTCCGTACAGTTGGCGATATGACCTGTACCGCCGCTGTGGAATCCAGCGCGGCTACTTTGGACGAGGTTATTGCTGAAATTACCGTTTCGAGGATCAGTGAACGTGGTGAAACACGTATCGACGATCAGCAGACGGAAGCAGCGATGGAAGATCGTAAAAAAGGAGGTTATTTCTGATCGGAAGTACAGACGGAGAAGAAAAGGTTTATTCGCGGCTGAACGGCCGTTTTCAAATTCAATGACGAAATGGATTTATTAAGATTTATTACAGCAGGTTCCGTTGATGACGGAAAAAGTACATTGATCGGACGCTTGCTTTACGATACAAAAAATATTCTTGCAGACCAGATGGAAGCCATCGAACGCGCGAGCAAAAGCCGTAACGTTGGAGAAATCGATCTTGCATTACTGACGGACGGCCTTCGTTCCGAGCGGGAACAGGGAATTACGATTGACGTTGCGTACAAATACTTTCAGACACCAAAACGGAAATTCATCAGCATTGATGCACCGGGCCATATTCAGTATACAAGAAATATGGTTACGGGCGCTTCCAACGCGGATTTGGCCATTATTTTGGTAGACGCACGTCATGGCGTTGTGGAACAAACACGCCGCCATTCGCTGATTGCCTCCATGCTCGGCATTCCGCATGTCATTGTGGCCATCAACAAAATGGATCTTGTAGGAAATTCAGAGGACGCATTTCTGGAAATCGCAAAATCGTATCAGGAACTTGCTTCAAAGCTTTTGATCAAGGACCTGACCATTATTCCCGTAAGTGCACTGAACGGCGACAATATTGTTGACAGATCCGTAAACATGCCTTGGTATACAGGCGAAACATTGCTTTCCGTTCTTGAAAATGTAAATGTGCTGAAAGACCAAAATCTGGAAGACAGCCGTTTTTCGGTTCAGTACGTAATCCGTCCCCAGACAGAAGAACTGCACGATTACCGCGGGTATGCAGGCCGTGTACAAAGCGGAACGTTCAAAAAAGGAGATCTGATCAAAGTGCTTCCTTCCGAGCAGGAATCAAAAATTGCCAAAATTGAATTCGGCGGAAACGAAATTGAAGAAGCGTCTGTTTTAGAATCGGTTACCATACTGCTGGAAGACGATATTGACATCAGCCGCGGAGATATGATCGTTTCTCTGAATAATTCGCCAATTGTCAGTCAGGATATCGAAGCGCTTGTTTGCTGGATGGATGACAAAAAACAACTTAAACCCGGAAATAAATACGTATTACAGCACGGAACTGCAAGGTCCCGCTGTTCCATCCGCGACATAGAATATCAGATTGATATCAATTCCTACGAAAAGCTGGACGAAGTAGAAAGTCTGAAACTGAATGATGTTGCAAGAATTGTTTTGAGAACAGCCCAGCCGATTGCTTACGACGCATATCAGAGAAACCGGTCCAACGGCGCAGCCATCCTGATCGATGAAACTTCCAATGTGACGGTCGGGGCATGTATGATTGAATAAAAGGACCATAATTAACGGTCATATTGAGCGAAAGAGCATTAAATCAGTCGCATAAGCTTCGGCTTCGCTCAGCGTGACAGTGCAAATAAGAATATCAACATGAGCGAAATAATCATTTCTGAAAAAGTATCCGCCGTTGCAAAGCGCGATATTATTGATCTGCAGCAAAAAATCGGTGCGTTCAATACCGGTGAAACGCCGGATGAAGCATTCCGCAAGTTTCGTCTTACCCGCGGCGTGTACGGACAACGTCAGCCGGGCGTTCAGATGATCCGTATCAAACTTCCTTATGGCCGCGTTACGGCGGATCAGCTGGTGAGAATTGCAGATACTTCGGACAAATATGCAACCGGAAACCTGCATGCGACTACCCGTCAGGATATTCAGCTACACTTTGTAAAACTTTCCGATTCGCCGCAGCTCTGGGCTGACCTGGAAGATGCGGGCATTACGTTGAAAGAAGCCTGCGGAAATACGGTTCGTAACGTAACGGCTTCATCCATCGCCGGAATTGATCCGGACGAACCTTTTGACGTTTCGCCGATTGCGCATTCCATATTTGCCTATTTTCTGCGCAACCCGATTTGTCAGGATATGGGCCGGAAATTCAAAATTGCCGTTTCTTCCTCAGAAAAAGATTCCGCACTGGCATTCATTCATGACGTTGGCTTAATCGCCAAATGGGGACTGAACGACAAAGGCGAACAGGTAAAAGGATTTAAAGTACTGATCGGCGGCGGATTGGGCGCTCAGCCTTTTTCTGCACAAACCGCTTACGAATTTCTTGAAGAAGAACACGTTATTCCTTTTATAGAATCGTTATTGCGCGTTTTTGACCGCTTCGGAGAACGTACACGCCGTCACAAGGCCCGTATGAAATTCCTTTTGAACGACATTGGTCTGGAAGATTTGCTGGAAAAAGCAAAAGCAGAACGTACGGCATTGAAAAACAAAGTTTTCAGCATACCTGAGGATCTGTTTCAGAAACCTGCCGAAAGTCTTGAGTATGCTGATCGTCCTTCACTGAGCAACGATGAAATCATTAGTCTTGCAAGTGCGACGCTGGAAGCAGATGAAACTGAAGAATTTCAGAAATGGCTGAAAACAAACGTTTTTGAGCAAAAACAAAAAGGATGGTATGCCGTTCAGCTGCGTGTTCTGCTGGGCGATATGAACTCGAGTATTGCACGTTCACTGGCCGATCTGGTTCGTGCGTATGCAGCGGATGATATCCGGGTTACTGTAAATCAGGGTTATTTGCTTCGTTTTATCAAGCCCGAAGATCTTGCAGCCGTTTACCAGCGGTTGAAAGGTCTCGGCCTGGCAACGCCCGGTTTTGACAGCACGGCGGATATTACAACCTGCCCGGGAACTGATACCTGCAACCTTGCCATTTCAAGCAGCTACGGCATTACCCGTGCGCTGGAAGATGTGATGCGGGATGAATTTCCTGAGATGATTTACAATCAGGATATCAAAATAAAGATAAGCGGCTGCATGAACGGTTGCGGACAGCACAATGCTTCCAACATCGGATTTCATGGCAGTTCCATAAAGAATGGCAAACTCGTACTTCCGGCATTGCAAGTGCTGCTTGGCGGTGGTTTTTCCGGCGATGGCGTTGGTCTGATCGGTGACAAAGTAATCAAGATCCCTACAAAGAGAGGACCCGAAGCATTGCGTATCTTGTTCAATGATTATGAACAGAATGCCTTTGACGGTGAATATTTTAACCAGTACTACAATCGTCAGACCAAGAATTATTTTTATCAGTTGCTGAAACCGCTTGCCGATCTGACAAATGTTCAGGACAGCGATTACCGTGACTGGGATCATGACGAACTGTTCAAAACAGAGGTAGGCGTCGGAGAATGTGCCGGTGTCATGATTGATCTTGTGGCGACCACTATTACCGAAGCGCAGGAGAAACTGAAATTATCCAGAGAAAACTACGAAGCAGGAAACTGGGCCGACGCCATTTACCATGCATATAATGTGCTGATTACCGGTGCAAAAGCACTGCTGATGACCAAAGATGTGAGCACCAATACGCAGTACGGCATTGTCAATGACTTTGAAACCAACTTTGGCAAAGAATTCCGGTATGAAATTCCTGCGGAGTTTGTTTTGCCGGATTCAGCAGAGACACCTTTCCGTTCACTTGCATTCAGTATCAACAAGTTTGAGCCGGGTGAGGAGTTTGCAACTTACTTTATCAATACAGCTTCTGAATTCCTGAACTTTGTTCAGCAATCCCGCGAAAACCAGCTTGTCGAAACCGGCGAGCCCGTGTTGCAGGAACTGACATTCGGAAAAGACAGCTAAAAGAATTCCGGCTTTCAGTAAACAGAATCTGATAACCGTTTGCTGAAAGCCGGGTTCCATTCAAATATGAAACTTACATTAATTGGTGCAGGGCCGGGCGATCCGGAACTTATAACCCTCAAAGGAGTTAAGGCCCTGCAAAATGCACGGGTTGTATTATACGATTCACTCGCACATCCGGCTCTTCTTGATTACTGCCCTTCTGATTGTATCAAAATTCTTGTCGGAAAACGCTTTGGCAAAACCAGCTGCGGGCAGGATGAAATCAATGATCTTATTGTTGAGAATGCCCGAAAGTATGGCGAAGTTGTCCGGTTGAAAGGCGGTGACTCGTTTATATTCGGTCGCGGATACGAAGAAATTGCTTTTGCGTCACAGCATGGAATTGAAACAGAAGTCATTCCGGGTATTTCCAGCAGTTATGCAGCTCCTGCTTCGGCTGGCATTCCGCTTACTTCCAGAGGTATAAGTGAAAGTTTCTGGGTCATTACGGGCACGACCAAAGCACACGAACTTTCCAAAGACCTTTATCTGGCTGCACAGTCAACGGCAACGGTTGTCATTTTGATGGGCTTGCATAAACTGGAAGAAATCGTTTCCATCTATTCCGCCATCCATAAACTGGACGAACCCGTTTCCATTATTCAGAACGGAACGCTTGAAAACCAGAAACTGATTACGGGAAAAATCAGCAATATTGTGCCGTTGTCCAGAGTGAGCGGAATGGCTTCACCGGCAATCATCGTCATTGGAAAAGTGGCTGCGCTTCCGGATTTGTCTTATGAGCAGATTCAGGAAATGATTGCAAAAAACAAGCCAGCCAATCTGAAGGAAGATTAAAACAGGCTCAGCAGCCAGTTCAGGTCAATAAAATTTTCCTTGCCCCGGAATTCAAGAAAGTAAATAATTACTGCCAGGGCAGCATAGCTGATAAAAAGCCATTTCTTTTTCATTTCATACTGATCATGGTGATGAAAATAATCATAAACCATGGAAGCACTGAATCCGAAAATCATCAGTATGAACGATAACAATCCACAATCCTGGCGGTAATGATGATAGGTATGCAGTGCAGGTGCCCCGAGCACAAGATACATCAGCCACATCCCGAAGCCCAGCCGGTAAAGATATACGCTCATGCGGCGATCATTCTTTATATCCAATAATTCTGCCAGCATGTCGTTATGAAGTTGGTTAGAAACAGTGAATTTAACAATTCTGAAAACAATTGCCAACATTTTATATACATACTATATATACGTATTATTGCAAAAATTGTTTTCATGAAGCACACTATTTCCCAGTTTCTTTTTTCGCTGCTCAATCAGGTTTCGCATCTTTCCTGGAAAAATGCCTTCCGGCTTTCCGACTTTCTTTGCTGGTCTGTGTTCGGCGTAATCGGTTACCGTAAAAAGGTGATCCGTGAAAATCTCAGAAACAGTTTCCCTGAAAAAACAGATGCAGAATTAAACTGTATCGAAAAGAACTTTTGCATCCACTTTACCGATCTGATCGTGGAAACGATCAAATTCCGGAGCGCAAGCCCGGAATGTGTCCGCGAACGGCTGCAAGGAGATATCAGCATCATGGACAAGTTTTACCATGATAAAACAAATATTATTTTTCTGATGGGGCACAGAGGCAACTGGGAACTGGCCAACCTGTTTTCATCGCTCTGCTTCAAGCATGAATGCATTGTGGTGTACCGACCGCTTCAGAACCCGGCTTCCGATCAGTGGTTTCTGGACCTGAGAACAAGGTTTGGTGCCGTGCTGGTGCCCATGGACAATATTTTCAAGGAACTGCAGAAGCCGAGGGATAAACCTTACGTCGTGGTACTCGCAAATGATCAGTCGCCTAATCCGAAGACGGCTTTCTGGACCAAGTTTTTGTGTCAGGATACCGGCGTTTTCCGGGGCGTCGAAACCATTGCACGCCGTTATAACCTGACTGTACTTTATGCCGATTTCAGCAAAGTTGCCAATCAAAGAGGATATTATGAAGTGGCCATTTCGGTCATTACCGAAAACCCGAGGGAAGTCCAGAACAATGTCATTCTGGAAAAACAACTGCAGATTCTTGAAAAAGACATTGAGCAGCAGCCGCATAACTGGCTGTGGAGCCACAGGCGATGGAAACATAAAAGGCCGCAGAACCTGAAACCGGAACAAACACTCGCTCTGCGCTTACCCGACCTATAAGCCCGGTCCGGCGATTTAAGTGGCATTTTCCGGAACTATTTCCTTTGCAGATTTGCTTTTTCATTGCAAAAGAAATTTACTCAATGAAAACACTTTCCACCCGATTATTACTGTTTATCCTGACAGCGATTTCGAGGCTTTCCTGGAAAAAACTATATAAACTTTCTGACATTTTCCGCTTTCTGATTTTTAAAATAGGCCGTTACAGAAGAAATGTCATCATCGGCAATCTGCAAAACAGCTTTCCGGCTTACAACGATTCTGCAATCCAGTCCATTGCCAAGAAATATTACCGGAATTTTACCGACATTATTTTTGAAACAATCAAGTTGAGATCTATTTCCAAAAAAGATCTGCTGGAAAGATTTGAGCTGGAAACCGTTTTACTGGATCATTATTATGCTCAGCAGAAAAATGTTGTGGTTGTTTCCGGCCATCTTGGAAACTGGGAAATGCTGAATTTATTTGCTTCTGCCAAATTATCCTACCAGATTGTTGTCGTTTATCACGAGCTTGCCAATGAAATATTTGAAGACTGGTTTAAAAAAGTGCGGACAAAGTTCGGAACTGAAATGGTACCGATGAAAGAAGCAATGGTAAAAGCGCTTGCACCGCGCGAAAAACCGTTTCTGTTTGTCCTGATCAACGATCAGTCGCCCAATCCGGAGAAAGCATACTGGACCCGTTTTCTGAATCAGGATACGGGCGTGTTCCGCGGAGGCGAACTCATTGCACGCCGGCTCAATGCGCCGGTTTTGTATATGGGAATTTTGCGGGATGAAATAAAAAGAGGCTTTTACAAGACCTATTTTAAACTGATCACTGAAAATCCGAAGCAGGAGCCGGCAAACAGTATTCTTCAGAGCCAGATCGAGTTTCTGGAAGAAGACATTATCCGGCAGCCGGACAACTGGCTGTGGAGCCATCGGCGGTGGAAACATACGCGCCCTCAGAACCTCCTGCCCTATCAGAAACGTCAAGAAATAAAAAGTGAATAAACCCGTCAAATTCCTTGTCCTGCGTTTTTCTTCCATCGGTGACATTGTGCTTACTACGCCGGTCATCAGATGCCTGAAGCAACAGCACGGCCATGCAGAAATCCATTATTTTACAAAAGACAAGTTCGAGTTTCTGCTGCGCGACAATCCTTACATTGATAAGATCTGGCTCCTGAATTCCGGTATCAGCGAAATCCTGAAAGCACTGAAAGCTGAAAAGTTCGACTATATCATTGATCTTCATTCCAACATCCGAACCCTGCGCATCAAACTTGCCCTGGGGGTTCCGTCTTTCAGCTTTGACAAGCTTAATGTACAGAAATGGCTTTTGACGAGTTTCAAGGTTAATTACCTTCCGGACGTTCACATTGTGGACAGATACCTGGAAACGGTAAAAACTTTCGGCATCACCAATGACGGAAAAGGGCTTGATTATTTTATTCCGTACAAAGATGAGGTGGAACTGAGCTGGCTTCCTGAAACGCACCGGAAAGGCTTTGTAGCGTATGCAATCGGCGGGCAGCATAACACCAAAAAACTGCCGGTGCCGAGAATGATTGAACTCTGCCAAAAAATCAACTTTCCGGTAATACTCCTCGGCGGAAAGGAAGATGAAGAGACGGGTGAAGCCATCAGGGCAGCAATCGGCGACATGCTTGTGTTCAATGCTTGCGGAAAATACAATTTCAATCAGTCTGCTTCACTGATCAAAAAGTCCGTTATCGTATTTTCGCACGATACGGGATTGATGCATGTGGCTGCGGCATTCAAAAAGAAAGTTTATTCCATCTGGGGAAATACAGTTCCTGCTTTTGGCATGTACCCGTACAAAACCTCCTTTGAAGTACTGGAAAACAACAACCTCCGCTGCCGGCCATGTTCCAAAATCGGTTACAAAGCCTGCCCTCAAAAACACTTCAGATGCATGAACGATATTTCATTTGAATTTCCGATCAAAGAACTACTGTGAAGAAATTAACGTTAAAAAATTTACAGTAAAAAGAAAATCCACGAACTATAATCCATGACAAAAAAGGTAAACATAGGTATAGTACAAATGAGTTGTACTGAGGATGTTGATGCTAACTTTCAGAAAGCCATTGCCGGGATACGCGACGCGGCCGCAAAAGGTGCCCAAATAATTTGTCTTCAGGAGCTTTTCAGATCGCTCTATTTCTGTGACGTCGAAGATCATCACAATTTCCTGCTTGCAGAAGCCATTCCGGGCCCGTCAACCGAAACGCTTGGCTCCGTTGCAAAAGAACTTGGCGTTGTGATCATCGCCTCGCTTTTTGAAAAAAGAGCGCATGGATTATACCATAATACGACTGCAGTCCTTGATGCTGACGGCGCATACCTTGGAAAATACCGTAAAATGCACATTCCGGACGATCCCGGCTATTACGAAAAATTCTATTTTACGCCCGGCGACGCTGCACAGGGCGATCAGGTTTCGGATACGGACGGTTACCGGATTTTTGAAACGAAATTTGCCAAAATCGGTGTGCTGATCTGCTGGGATCAATGGTATCCGGAAGCGGCCAGGATTACAAGTCTGATGGGCGCAGAAATCCTGTTTTATCCGACTGCAATTGGCTGGGATACCAATGAAAAAGAACCGGTGATCAATGAAGAACAATACGGCGCATGGCAGACGATCCAGCGCGGACATGCCGTTGCCAACGGAGTGTACGTTGTGGCTGTAAACCGGGTGGGGCGCGAAGCAGACCAGCAGTTCTGGGGCGGCTCGTTCATTGCCAATCCGCACGGAAGGCTTTTGTACCTGGCACCGCATGAAGAAGAGGTAACGCATGTGCAGGAACTGGACCTTCAGAAACTGGATCATTACCGGACTACCTGGCCGTTTCTGAGAGACAGGAGAATTGACTCTTACCGGCCGATTCTCAAAAGATACATCGACTGAGTTTTCAGCAGCAATATAATTTTTCCAAGTAAAAAAGCGGCAGGCTTCAAAATTGAAGCCTGCCGCTTTTTTACTTAAGTGCCAGCTACGTATATAATTATTTCGGGGCGGTAGTAACTGCCTGTTACATGAAAATCCACGATTTTGACGTATAAAGGTCTATTATTTAGCCTATTATCTTATTTAAATACGTAGAAATATTTTATGAACACTCAATCCTGCCCAAAAACCATTAAAATCAAATAATTTATAAAATTAGTAATATAATATTTTATACTGATTTTAAATGACCAATTATTATTGCAAAATTTGCTACTTTTTAAAACTTTTCTCTTGCATTTTTTATCATTGTCAGTATATTTGAGAAGTCATTAAACGAATGACTGAACTTCTGAACCGAAGATATATTACAGCCGCACAATAATATATCTGAACGTATTGAACGAATATTAGCGATAACCCGAAGGTGCATGATTGCATCCTTCCGGTCGGTTTTGCTTCAATACAATATAATTTTTTTTATACGAGTAGCTGTTACTGTGGACAAGCGACAAGAAGTTGTCCTGCATTTGCATTGACATTTTTCATGTTGTTGTTTGTCCTCGATTAAGAGGGTATTGCTTTCCGGAAAAGCAGTTTTACAAGCTTATGGCTGTGTTGTTCTGTCCACGCGAAAGTGTGTGCGGCGCACGGCAACGTGGACACCACACAGCCATAACTTTCTTCACTTGCCTGTTCAAACCTAACAACAATTTAACCGTACTTCCAATGCGTAAAGTTTTACTCTTATTAGTATGGACCTGCCTGTGTTCTTCGCTTGCTCATGCCCAGGTGCGTGAGATCAGCGGAAAAATAACGGCGTCCGAAGACGGGCTGGGCCTTGCGGGCGCATCCGTAATTTTCAAGGGGACAAATGTAGGTACCAATGCAGATGCAGACGGGAAATTCAGCTTTTCTGTTCCCGGCGACGGCACGCTTGTAATATCCTATGTCGGCTTTCTGATTCAGGAAATTCCTATAGGCAATCAAACACAATTTGATATAAAACTGGATGCCGACACACGGCAGCTTTCGGAAGTAGTCGTAACGGCTTTCGGGATTGAACGCGAGAAAAAAGCATTGGGCTACACGGTTCAGGAAGTAAAAGGAAGTGCACTGACGGAATCACGTTCCACAAACGTGGCCAATGCTTTATCGGGTAAAATTGCGGGTGTAAGGGTGCAATCCAATGGCGGCCCCGGAAGCGGTTCCAACATCCAGATCAGAGGCGCATCTTCCGTTTCAGGAAATAACCAGCCGCTTATCGTTATAGACGGCGTGCCGATGGAACAGACTGCCAACAAAACCTATGGCGGCGGTATCTCAGAAGTTAACCCGGACAACATCAAGGAAATGTCTGTACTGAAAGGCCCGAATGCGGCTGCATTGTACGGATCACGCGCTGCAAACGGCGTTATACTCATTACAACCAAAAACGGACAGGGAACAAAAGGACTTGGCGTGGAAGTCAATTCCAATATTACGTTTGAGCGCCCTTGGATCAAGCCTGATTTCCAGAATACTTACGGCGGCGGAAACGGTTACCGCACCTGGTACAACGACGGATGGAGCTCACAGATCACCGATCCGGCACAACTTGCACAATACAGGGCAGTTTACGATGAAAGATATCCGGCCGCGGGTTCAGCGGGAACAGACGAAAGCTGGGGAGCTCCTATGGACGGACGCCTGGTGAGACAGTGGTGGACTGGTGACGATGTTGCACCACTGACTCCTCAGCCCAACAACTGGGAAGAATACTGGCAGACCGGACGCACGATCACCAACAGCGTGGCCCTTTCGGGCGGCAATGACAAAGGTTATTTCCGCCTCGGACTAAGCCGTCTGGACCAGAAAGGAATTATGTATTACAATGACTTTCACCGCAACAATTTCAGGATCAATTCCGGTTATAATCTTACCAAAAACATCAGCATTACTTTATCCGGCGAATACATCAAATCCGGTTCCGACAACAGAAGCTATGCGGGCGGACAGGAATTCATATGGTCTCACCGCCATGTTTCCTGGGATCAGCTGCGGAATTATGAAGCTTATACCGCCGTACATAACCAGCCCGAAGGCGATACCGAGCCACCAAACTGGCAGCATACCTTTTTTACCAACCCGTATTTTTCCCAGAGAAACCTGCCTTCGGGAAATGAGAAAGACCGCTTGCTGGGAAATATTGCGCTGAACTACAAAATCCTGCCTTCATTGAGCCTGATGCTGCGCAGCGGAACGGATTACTGGACGGATACCCGCGTGAATGTTTCCAATTTCCTGCGTGTTCGTAACGGCGTACGTACACCGGGCCGCTATTCCGAAGAAGTACTGCGCAGCCAAGAAACCAACTCGGATTTCATGCTGACTTACAACAAAGACATTTCACCGGACTTCGGCCTGAATGTTCAGTTCGGAGGAATCCAGCGGACCAATTATTACAAAAGAAATTACTTTTATGTAGGCGAGCTTGTTGTGGATGGCCTTTACAATGCCGGCAATTCGGTTCCGAGCGCCAATACAATTGAAAGTCTGATCCAGAAATCCGAAACGCAGAGCTTGTTCGGAACGGTAAACCTTTCGTGGAAAGATGCGATTTTTCTTGATCTGACCGCCAGAAATGACTGGTCGAGCACTTTGCCTTCCAATGCAAGATCCTACTTCTACCCTTCTGCTTCTTTAAGTGCCGTCATCACAGAATTGTTTGATGTAAAAAGCAGCGTCCTGAGTTTCGGTAAAATCCGCGCCAGCTATGCACAGGTTGGAAACGACGCCACGCCTTATCAGCTTGCACAGACTTTCGTTGCCAGCGGTTCATGGAACGGATCAGTACCTAAATTTACCGAAAACATCCAGATCGCCAATTCCAACCTGAAGCCCGAAATTACAACCGGTCTTGAACTCGGGGCCGACCTGCGTTTCTTTAAAGGCAAAGTGGGCGTGGATGCAACTTACTACGAACAATCCACGAAAGACCAGATTCTGGGTGTGGAAATTTCCAAGGCAAGCGGCTACAACAACCGCATCCTGAATGCCGGAAAAGTAACCAATAAAGGCGTCGAGATTTCCGTTTCGGGAACACCTTTGAAATTCTCAAATGGTTTCAGCTGGGATGTTTCGCTTAACTATGCCCGCAACCGCAACAAAGTCGTTGAACTGGCAGAAGGACTTACAACCTATACGCTTGCCACACAAAGAGGTATGTCGTCAGAAGCTCGCGTTGGCGAATCGTACGGTACTTTCTACGGTGTAGGTTTCCAGAAATCTCCGGACGGACAAATTGTTTACGGCGCGAACGGACTTCCGGTAACGGTTTCCAACCAGAAACTCGGCAACATTCAGCCGGACTGGATCGGCGGTATGCTCAATACGTTCAACTACAAAGGTTTTACACTGAGCGCACTGGTTGATGTACGCATCGGCGGGGACATTTACGACGAAGGAACCGGAACAGCCCGCTGGACAGGCCAGTATGCCGAAACGGCACTCGGACGCGAAGAAGGCGTAATCGGGAAAGGGGTGCGTGAAGTTACAAGTCCTGACGGCAGCAAATCCTACATTCCAAATGACATTATCGTAACGGCCAATCAGTTGTACGGTTACAGCAATCCGAGAAATTACCATGAGTCGGCTATTTTCGATGCCAGCTTTGTAAAACTCCGTGAAGTATCACTGGGTTACAATTTCAGCCCGTCGTTCCTCAAAAGAATCAAAATACAAAATGCAAAACTCTCTCTTGTAGGACGCAATGTCTGGATGATTTTCAAGAATACACCGCATATTGACCCGGAAATTGATGGAAAAGGAGGAAACCAGCAGGGTTTCGGATACGGCGAACTTCCAAGCTCACGCAGTGTCGGCATGAACCTGTCCTTGTCATTCTGATCACATCAACCCAAAAAAAGATCTTAAAAGATGAAAAATATACTGAATCACAAAACCATCTGGATGGCGGCACTTGCAGGAATGCTGACTGCGACAAGCTGTACCAAAGATTTTGATGAAATGAACACGAGTCCTAACAACCCTACGGCAATAGGACCGCAATACCTGCTCCCGACCGGAATCGAAACAGCCATCGACCGTTACTGGGGGCACCGCAACCGTTTCGAACGGATCAATATCGACGCGGCGGAATTGTACGTACAGCACCTGACCCGAAACATTTACTCCAATGAAGGCGACGATTACACGGTTTCACCTGCTTTGGTTGCCAATAACTGGAAAGGTTTTTACAACGACTCACAGCTCAATTTTCAGCGCATCATTCTGCTGACCGGCGAAGGCTCGGCCAATCCGAATCCCAATTATGAAGGCGTTGCACTGGTGATGCGCACGTGGGTTTTCTCATTGCTGACCGATATGTACGGTGCCATTCCTTACACGGACGCCGTAAAAGGAACCGCCGACGAACCGATTTATACGCCCAAGTACGATGCCATGGAGGCGGTGTATGCAGGCATGCTGAATGACCTTAAAATGGCAAATGAAAAGCTGACGGTCGGAGGCCCTGCCGTGGCCGGCGATATTCTGTACGGCGGCGATATTCTGAAATGGAAAAAGTTTGCGAACTCCCTTCGCCTGCGTCTCGCAAACCGCCAGGCTGCCAAAAAACCGGCTGAGTCGCGCGCCATTATGAAGGAAATACTGGCCAATCCGACTACGTTCCCTGTTTTCACCAGCAACGATGACAATGCGCAGCTGAAAGGAACTGCCGTACTTCCAAGCAATAACGAATGGAACCAGATTCTTCTTCAGGACGGACGGACCGACTGGAATATCAGCAAAACGCTGGCCGACAAAATGAACTCGCTCGGTGATACACGGATTACCGTTTATGCCAATCCAAACAAACAGGGCAATTATCAGGGACATGCGAACGGGCTTCCGGATGCCATTGCCACTTCTTACCTGGCCACCAGTTCCACAATCGGAAGCGCATTTACCAAAGCCGAGGCACCGGAAGTGATCATGACTTTTTCCGAACTCAACTTCATTCTGGCCGAGGCTGCGCTTGACGGAGACATCACCGCCGGAACTGCCAAAACGTATTTTGAAAATGGTATCAATGCATCTTTCAGCCAGTACGGACTGACCACGCCGGCCACTTTTCTTGCAAATGTAGGGCCTGTTACGCGTGAAAAGGTACTGGAACAGAAATGGGTATCCCTTTTCGGACAAGGCGTTGAAGCATGGATCGAATGGCGCAGAACCGGATTTCCTGTTTTCCCATTGCCGGACCCGCGTGCCGTTCTGCAAAACGGCGGAATCCTTCCGACACGCTTTCCATACCCGAACTCCGAATATTCACTGAACGCCGAAGCAGTAAAAGCGGGCGAAGCGCTGAACGGCGGCCCGAATGATATGAAAACCAAATTATGGTGGGCAGAAAAATAACCGTCCGCAGGCTCTTCCATACTTAATCAAGAACTAAGCATTATGAAAAATATCAAAACATACTTTGCAACCATTTGCCTCGCTATGGCAGTAACCGGCGGCATCACGTCGTGTAAGGAAGAAGACCCGTTTCTGGACAGGGATGTAGCGCCGGTACTGGTGGATATTGTCGGTGCCGCATTTGGTGCGCCCCTTGCAAGCACGCCTTCCGTTTCCTACGACAGTTCCATGAAAGAACTTACGCTGACTTCCAGATTATTTGAACTGGACAAAACGAACATTCTGGATCATACCAAAGGCATCGACTCCATTCCGGTTTCCAATCTTGCCATCAAAATAAGCTATGACCTTACCAAAGTGGTGAAAACCGAAACGCTGAAATACAATGGCGCCACATACACTTTCAACCCGGAAACATTTAAAGCAAGCGGCCAGCTTGGTGAAGTTTCTTCGGATGCAAACGGCGTTGTAACCATCAAAACCTCCTACGCAGCACTGGGACTGACAGGAAACCGGATCCAGAGAAAAGATGATATCATCAATCTGACTTGGAGCGGAACTTACAAGGGAATTGCTTTTACAAGAACCTCAAGAATGGCAGTGACCAAAAATTAATTTTATCAAAGAAAGTCTGATATACTACAATTTCAGACTAAATAATTTTAAATTTAGGAAGTTATAAGAAATCTTATTCTGCGCTTTTCAATTTATACAATATATTATTATTATCGTCACATTTACTACTAAACAAGAATACAATGAATCAGAAAATGGACCGTCGGAATCTGTTGAAATCCGGTTTAATGGCAATCGGAGGTATGACTTTGGCTCCGCATTTAAGCATGGGAGCATTCGCAAATACACCTTTACCTCTTGACCCTGAGAGCAGAATTTACCGTAGCCCAATGGTAAGAGAGCATTTTTTACCAGCTGACTTCAAAGCTCCGAAAATCATTGCACGCTTGTCATCCAATGAAAATCCTTACGGACCGCCCATGTCGGCACAGAAAGCCGTTGCGGATTCTGTGAAATACGGGAACCGTTACGCATGGAAAGAAATGTATGATCTCGTTGATAAAATTGCCAAGAAAGAAGGCGTTCCTGCCGACCACATCATGATGGGCCCGGGATCATCCGATCTTCTGGAAAAAGTGGCGCTTGTATTGTTCATGAACGGCGGGAACGTGGTTTCGGCTGATCCCTGCTATATGTCGCTTATAAAAGTAGCCGAATCAGTAGGCGCAACGTGGAAAGCAATTCCCTGTACTGCCGACTGGTCGCATGACCTGAAAGCCATGGAAGCGGCCGTTGACAAAGATACCAAACTGGTTTACGTCTGCAACCCGAACAATCCGACCGGAGCCATCACAAAAGGACAGGATCTGCTGGATTTCTGTTCACGCGTTTCCGAGAAAGTGCCTGTATTTGTGGATGAAGCATATATCGAACTTGCTGTTGGTGCCGACACGCAAAGTATGGTTTCTTTGCTTTCGCAGAAGAAAAATGTAATCGTGGCCCGTACGTTCTCCAAAATCATGGGAATGGCCGGTATCCGTGTCGGTTACATGGCTGCACTGCCTTCGTTCCTGGAACAGATCAATAAAATCACGCGCGGCGGAATGGGAATTTCCTATACTTCCATTTTTGCAGCTTCTGCCAGTCTGGACGATAAGGATTTTCAGGGAAATACACGCAAGCTGAACCACGAAGCCAAAACCTACCTGTACGAGAATCTGGATAAAATGGGATACAAATACATTCCGTCCTACACGAATTTCGTACTGTTCCCGATCAGCATGCCCGGCAAGGAACTGCTGACGAAGATGACTGCAAAAGGTATTTCTGTAAGGTCATTCGACATTCAGAACAAACCTTGGTGCCGTGTAAGTATTGGAACCATGGACGAAATGAAAGCATTTGTAGGCGCCCTCGGCCAGCTGAGCTGATCCTTCTGCTTGTTAGTAACCTGTCATATTGGGCAAACCGGATTGTCCACTGCTCGGAATAGCAGATGTATAATCATTTACATTCATGATTCCAGCTTTGCTCAATATGACAGTTCCAAACCAAAAACGACATTCCAAACAATTCATGACCAAAAATGACTTTTCATTCCAGGCATGAAGTAGGTTTCCAAGATATTTACATCAAAATCCTTCCTTAATTCATCTTCATAAGTAACAAATTGACCACACAAATTCTTTTTGATCATGAGTGATGCATTGCAAAAAACCATAACACTCCTATTACTGATTGCTTTGGGGCTTTTGCTCAAAAGCAAGTTCAGGAACAAAGACCAGACGAACGGCATCAAAGAAATTATTTTATCCGTTGCATTGCCATCCACGATCTTTATATCACTGATGAAGATCGAAATCAGTTCTTCCATGATCATAATTCCGGTGGTCACACTGGTTTTCAACTTTCTGATGTTCTTTTCCGCTCCGCTTGCTTTTACGCTTTTCGGTATTGAAAAAAACAGCCCGACGGGCAGAACGCTGATGATGCTGATTCCTTCGCTTGCACCCGGCTTGTCCTGCTTTCCGTTCATTGCGGAATTTCTGGGTGAAAAAAGCCTTGCTATTGCTGCTTTGGCCGATGTAGGAAATAAATTTTTTGTACTGATTTCGCTGTATATTCTGGCCATGAACATGTTCCTGAAAAACAGCGACGACAAGGAAACCAAAATGGGCGGCAAGCTGAAAAGCCTTTTTGCAAGCATGTTCCAGGAACCGATCAATATCCTGATTTTCCTTGCGATCATTCTCCTGAGTTTCGGGATAACTTATAATACTTTGCCGTCTGTCATTACCGAGATTTTTGACAAAACCAGCGCCATGATGACGCCGCTTGTGCTTTTGTTCATCGGGCTGGCCGTTCAGCTGAAAGAAGGAAAGAAAAGAATTGTGGCGAGCATCCTGTTTTTCCGTGCCGGGATCACGATGATTATCAGCGCAGGAATGATTTACGTTCTCAACATTACGGATCTTTCCATGATCCTGCTGGCCATTGTCATTCCGCTGAGCGCGGCAAGTTTCTGGCCGCTTGCGCATATTTCCGCATTCAACCTGCGGGAAGAGGCCAAGTCGATGCCGAAGGAAAAAAGGACTTTTGACCTCGAACTGGCCGTTCTGCTGCTTGCCTTTTCACTGCCTTTTTCAACCATCCTGATTCTTGCCATTTTGTCGTCGGGCTCATTCTTTGCGCATACGTCTACCCTTCTCACTTCCGGGCTTGTACTGATTGCACTTGGCGCGCTGCCGAATGCGCTGAGCAAAGTATTTGTAAAAGTATCCAAAGCCTGAATTTCCTGAACTGATATATTTTTATGCGAAAGGTCGCCGTTTTCACAACTTTACTTGTTATTTCTTTTTCAAGCCTGTTTGCACCGTCCGAAAGTCTGGCAGCCGGGATCAAAACCAAACCTTTTCATTTTTTAAGAAAACACAAAAACAGTCGTTTCTTCTCCGCCAATGCAGCCGTTACAATGGCCGACGGAAGCATCAAACGCATTGCAGATGTAAAAGTAGGCGAACATGTCCAAACCTTTAAAAACGGCAGGAACATGATTACGGAGGTGAAACACATTGATGTTTATGATAAACCCGCTTCCGCGCTGACAGCCGTGTATCTTAAACCTGCTGGTAAAAAAGCGGATCAGAAAACGATGGTTCCGGCCATATTGCTGGAAGCCGCCCCGCAGCATTACGTGCAGACACGTCACGGCAAAAAAAGAATGAGCAAACTTTCGAAAAACGATATTCTTTACCGCTATGAACCTTTAACCGGCGTGGTGTCATCCTGGAAAGTAGGCGCTGTGCAGGAAAACGCAAGAAAAATCAGCAAGGCATACAATCTTGAAACAGCCGACGGCACTTTTCTGGTCGGAAATGTAGTGGTTGCAAATAACTGAAACGCATTATTTACTCAATTACATCGTTCAAATGGTTCCTGTAACGGGAACCATTTTTTTCTTAAGAAGGTAAATCATTGTAACGGCCGTTAAAAAGATCAGGAAATTGCGGGTAACGGCAATGCTGGCCCGAAGCTGTTCCTGCTATTTGCCGCTTTTATTTTACACTTACAAATCATCCGTTGTGCCTGAATTTACCGACCAACTGACTCCGAGAGAACTCGGGTTTTCATTTCCAGCCGAATGGTTTCCGCATCGTGCCACCTGGCTTACATTTCCGCATAATGATTCTTCCTGGCAAGGCGACAGGCTCGCCAGGATGCGCCCGCAGTATCTTGCATTTATAAAAGCAATCAGCCAAGGCGAAAATGTCGGAATCATTGCGAATGACGAAAATCTGAAAAACTATATTATTGAAGAGCTGGACAAAACAGCCGTTGACCTTTCCAGAATTGAATTTATTGTAAAACCGACGAACGACGCCTGGTGCCGCGATCACGGGCCTGCTTTTCTGATCAATAAGGAAACGTCGGAAAAAATGATCGTTAACTGGGGCCATAATGCGTGGGGCGGCAAATATCCTCCTTATGACGACGACAACCGCACACCGGAAGCCGTAGCAAAATACCTGAACATTCCGGTTGTGAATCCGGGCATTATCATGGAAGGCGGCGCAGTGGAATTCAACGGTGCCGGAAGCTTGCTGACAAGCAAATCCTGCCTGCTGAACCTGAACCGCAACCCGCACCTGAATCAGAGCCAGATTGAAGAAAAACTGAGTGCATATTACGGTATTGAGCAGGTTCTGTGGGTAGAAGGCGGCATCGTCGGTGACGACACCGACGGGCATATCGACGACACAACGCGTTTTATCAATGAAGATACCGTTGTAGCATGCGTGGAAAATGACAGGAATGATGAAAATTACGATATTCTTCATACCAATCTTGAAATGCTGAAAAGAATGCGGCTTGTAAATGGCAAGCAATTGAATATCGTGGAAATCCCGATGCCGAAAGCCGTTGTCATTGACGATTTCCGTACGCCGGGTTCTTATGCCAATTTCCTGATCTGCAATGCGGGCGTGATCGTTCCTGTTTTTAATAATCCGAATGATCAGACTGCCATTGACATTCTGGAAAAAGCATTTCCAGACCGTAAAATTATCCCGTTGGAAGCAACTGAAATCATCTGGGGACAAGGAAGTTTCCATTGCCTCAGCCAGCAGGAACCGCTGATATAAAAAATTCCTCAGACGACAGTTTCTGCGCTGTCCAGTCTGAGGAATGCAGTTTTAAAAGTATAGTTTAAGGCTGCTTTTTACTGATAAAAATTTCTTCCAGCACATATTGCCTTGTATCCGAACTGCCGTCTTCAAATCGGAAACCGATCGCCGGCCGGGACGGATTGGCATAGGACAATATGTTTTCCACCAGGACCGGAATGTCATTGACCAGAATATTTCCGCCCGACTTTAAAACAGACAAATTGTACTTGCCGTTATTCAGGTTCAGTGTGAAAATGATGGTATGCGGCATACCCGGCGGAATGTTCCCGACCATTTCCTCATTGGAAGGAAAGCTGCGCACGACAATTACATCGCCATTTGGATTGATCATCATTCTTGCAAACAGATTGGCAACGCCGTCTGAAACATCAATCGTCAGCCTTCCGCCCGTTCCGGAATGCGTAGCCGTAAAATAAAACCACAGCGGCTGCGTAAGATTTGTTGAAATTCCCTTGAATCCGAGCCATTGATTATGCGCAGTAAGGCCCGAAGCTGAAACCTGGCTGAAACGCAATGCCTTCTGACCGGCACTTGCAGAATTGACGATCCGGATTCGGGGCTGAAGTTCGGTAACATAGGTTATTTCGTCGCCGGCAGGATCACCGGGAATGTTGTGTGCGGGCAAGGTTTCAGCCGTATAGCTTTCAAATTTGGACGAAAGAATGGCCGTTGTAGTGCATGAAACTGCGGAAAGGCAGACCATAAGCAGAAGTAGACAGTTGGAAAGTAATTTCATGGCATATGAGCGTTTGATTGTTTATCAAATCTATCATTATAAGCCACTGTATTTCAGCGTATAAATACCTGCTTTATTATTCGGTTCCGGCAATGGATCCAGCTAACGCCCCGCAAGTGTTTTCCAGTCTTCCGGCTCGTGAAGGAATACATTGTAATCCACAAAACCATGAATTCCGTCGGCCCAGCCTTTTTCGCTATGCTGCCAGAACAAAACCTGCGAATCGGTTGCGAGGTCATTGACATGCGTGCGTGAATAGCCGGCCAGCCAGAGCGGGTAATCGTCAAAATTGCCGGCTATGTATTTTTTGTAAAAATGTTCGTTTACATAAATCACCGGCCGCATTCCGTAATGTTTTTCAATTTGTTCCAGCCAGTTCCGAACGCCGCGAATGATGATATCGTCCGGCTTGTGCGCATGCGTTTCCAGATCCAGAACAGGCGGCAGGTCGCCGGGTTCCATTCTCACCTGACCGATGAAGTTCTGCACCTGGCGGCCGGACATCACCCTCGGATTGTAAAAATGATAGGCGCCGCGCCTCATCCCTACCCTTTTTGCTTCACGCCAGTTTCTTTGAAACTGCCTGTCGAGATGCGTGGCGCCTTCGGTGGCTTTGATATAGACAAAATCAATTCTGACGTTTCCTGAATGCGTATTTTTTAGTTTGTCCCAGTTGATTTTTGCGTTGTGATGCGAAACATCAATTCCGTGAATGGCATATCGTAACGGCAGCTTGATGCCGAATTTACTGACAAATTCCCACTGGTTTTCATCCTTTCTGTCGAGCCACCAGACCAGCCCGCCAATCAGTAAAACAATTGCTGCAATAATTGCCCAGCCTTTTGCAGGAAGCGGTCTTATATATTCCGGGTCATCCGCAGGAATTTGCACTTTCTTCTTTGCCATATGTGCAAAAGTACAAAAGATCGGCAACGGAAATCAGGATCGTTCAAGATTGTGACGGGCTTGCGGCCGTTCATTTTACCAGTTTGCCGCTCATGTACTTTGTATTACATAGTACCTGTTATAGCCCTTACCTTTGTCATGTTCATTCAGAACAACATTAGCCAACTTAAAAATATACAGCCATGAAAAATTCACTTAAAACAATCGCATTAGCCGTAGCATTTTCTGCCACTTTCGCTTTTAGTTCTTTTGCATCAGACAAAGAGGCCAAAAAGACAAGCAGCTTCGGAACCAGTATTTACGCTTCAAGAAGCGGCAAAATTCAGGTTTGTGTGGACAAATTTACCGCCGGCAAAACCGTTATTGTCCTGACAGACCAGCGTGGAAATACGATGTATAAAGAAATCATTGGCAAGAATATGGACAAATACAGAAAATCACTGGACGTAAGCGAATTGCCCGATGGAAATTACCATATTGAAGTTTATGGCAACGGTGAAAAACACTCCCACCATTTTGAACTGAGCGAAAAACCTGCCGAAAGAAAAATCAGTTTTGAATAACCGAACGGTTGCGCAGCATAAAAAAAGGTGACGTTGCCAATCGGCAGCGCCACCTTTTAACTTATAAATACAGCAGGATCAGATCACTACATTCACGATACGCTTCGGCACGATTATGACTTTCTTAGGCTTGTTGCCTTCCATCCATTTCTGAACGGTTTCATTGGCAAGTACCTCTTTTTCAATATCAGAAGCCGGTGTATCCAGCGCAAAAGGAAGTGAAATCCGGACTTTCCCGTTGATCTGGATCGGATATTCAAAAACGGCATCAATCATGAACTTCTGTTCCCACTTTGGAAAACTTGCCTTTGTAAGCGTTCCTGCTTCGTTGCCCAGCAAAGCCCACAATTCCTCGGTAATATGTGGCACGTAAGGCGAAAGCAGCACAACAAGTTCCTGCAGAATTTCCCTGCTCTGGCATTTGAGGCTTCCCAGTTCGTTTACACAAACCATAAATGTACTTACCGCCGTATTGAACGAGAAATTCTCGGTATCCTCTTCAATTTTCTTGATGGTCTTGTGCAGGATTTTAAGTTCTTCCGGCTTCGCCGCTACGTCTTTCACCATCCATTGTCCGGCATCGTTGTAAAAAAGCCGCCAGAATTTCCGGATAAATCGGAATGTTCCGTCGATACCGTTTGTGTTCCACGGCTTTGCCTGTTCAAGCGGTCCCAAAAACATTTCGTACAAGCGCAAGGTGTCCGCGCCGTAGCGTTCCACAATGTCATCCGGGTTGACTACATTGAACTTGGATTTTGACATTTTCTCAATCTCCACACCACAGTGATACTTTCCGTCTTCCAGAATGAATTCCGCAGCTTCGCCTGCAATATCCTGACGTGTTTTCCGGAATTTTTCAACATCCAGCACGTCATTTTCTACAATATTTACATCCACATGGAGGGCAGAAACCTCATATTGCGATCTTAAACCGGCACTTACAAAAACAGGTTTGCTGTAATCCTCACTTTTAATCCTGTAAACAAAGTTGCTCCTTCCCTGGATCATTCCCTGATTGATCAGCTTTTTGAACGGCTCCTCCTCCGGAACAAATCCTCTGTCTTTCAGAAACTTGTTCCAGAAACGGCTGTAAAGCAAATGTCCCGTTGCATGCTCTGTTCCGCCAATATACAAATCCACATCCCGCCAGTAATGGATCGCATCTTTAGAAGCAAATTCCTCCTGATTTTTCGGGTCCACGTAACGGTACCAGTACCAGCTGCTTCCCGCCCATCCCGGCATTGTACTCAGTTCGTAATAATTCCCGGAACCATGCGACCAGTCCTGTGCACGTCCCAATGGCGGCTCTCCGTTTTCAGTCGGCAGATATTTGTCAACTTCCGGCAGGTTCAGAGGAAGTTCGTTTTCTTCCAGCAAATACGGCAGCGGGTTTCCTGAAGAATCATTTTTGTAAAAAACCGGAACCGGCTCGCCCCAGTAACGCTGACGGCTGAAAACAGCATCTCTCAGACGGTAGTTGACTTTTCCTTTTCCAATGCCTTTTTCTTCAAGGTAACTGATCAGAACTTTATTGGCTTCGTGAAAAGTAAGTCCGTTGATCATTCCTGAATTGATGTAATGCCCTTCTTTCGTAGCATCCGCCTGCGTTTCAATGCCTTTCTGCGCATCCAGAATCTGAACAATGGATAACCCGAAATGCGTGGCAAAATTCCAGTCGCGCTGGTCGCCGGAAGGAACGCCCATGACCGCGCCGGTTCCGTAACCTGCCAAAACGTAATCCGCAATGTATACCGGCAATTTTTCACCATCAAAAGGATTGATCGCATAGGCACCCGTAAAAGCACCTGAAACCGTTTTAACATCCGTCATCCGGTCACGTTCGGATTTCTTCTGCGTAGAAGCAATGTATGCATCAATTTCTCCGCGCTGTTCCGGCGTTGTAATAGCATCCACCAGTTCATGCTCCGGCGCAAGCACAATAAATGTAACACCATAAATCGTATCCACACGAGTCGTAAAAACTTCAATAACGCGTGAATCCGAAGAAGTTGAATCCAGAGAATCATCGTCCCTTTCTTCCTTTTCTCCTTTAATCCCTTCTCCCGAAACCTCAAACTTCACCAAAGCCCCGACAGACCGCCCGATCCAGTTGCGCTGCTGTTCTTTCAGCGATTCCGTCCAGTCAATGGAATCCAGTCCGTCCAGCAAACGCTGTGCATAAGCTGTAATGCGCATCATCCATTGCCGCATCAGCTTCTGTATGACCGGAAAACCGCCTCGTTCCGAAACACCATCTTTTACTTCGTCATTTGAAAGCACGGAACCCAGTCCCGGGCACCAGTTTACGGTTGCATCCGCAACATATGTAAGCCGGTATTTAAGCGTCATTTTATACTGGTCTTCTTCCGTCCAGGCATTCCATTCTTCTGCCGAGAAAGCAGGCGTATCTTCATCGCAAGGCGCATTAACCTTTGTATTTCCGCTTTCCTTAAAAATCGAAATTAACGTTTCGATGGGTTCCGCACGCTGTGTTTCATTGTTATACCAGCTTTTGAAAAGCTCCATGAAAATCCACTGCGTCCATTTGTAATAACCCGGATCAGACGTGCGCACTTCCCGGTTCCAGTCGTAGCTGAAACCCAGGTTTTTCATCTGTTCGATATAACGGGATATATTCTGCTCGGTGGTAATGGCCGGATGCTGTCCGGTCTGGATGGCATATTGTTCAGCAGGAAGCCCGAAGCTGTCAAAACCCATCGGATGGAGCACATTGAACCCTTTCTGTCTTTTGTAACGGGAATAAATATCCGATGCAATGTAGCCCAGCGGATGGCCCACGTGCAAACCTGCGCCGGATGGATACGGAAACATATCCAGAACGTAATATTTAGGACGATCAGACTGGTTTTCAACGCTGAATGTTCCCTGGCTCTCCCAGTAAGCCTGCCATTTTTTTTCTATTTCCCGATGACTGTATTCACTCATATATTTAACATTTATCCCTGTTCCTGAACGGCCCCGCCATGAATCCCGTCTTCATTCAAATTGCTTCGGAAGAAAACAAGGGCTGCTGCCTGTTTGTAAAAGCGACCGCAAAATTAGCTTTTTTGATCATATTCAGGCATTTCCGGCTCAATTCATTTTCTCCTGCGGGCATAATCCGGCTTTGTAGAAACAAATGCACAGTTTCCTTTATTTAAAGGTACTATATAACGGGCACAGGTTTTTAGCATGTTGCTAAAGTACAATTCATTTAAATTATTACTACTATGAAAAACATTATGATTGCGCTATGCGCCATGCTGATCAGCTATACTGCATCTGCACAGTATGATCCGGCTTTCAGATTTGGCATCAAAGCGGGTGCAAACTTGTCGAACATCAACGGCAGCAACGATTTATCCCTTTCACAAACCAGCACGGCATTCAACTTTAAAGATAACGACAATCGCTCTCTGGGCTTCGTAGGCGGTGTTTATTTCCGTTATGGCAAGAAATTCTATATTCAGCCCGAATTCCTGCTTTCCCAGAAAGGCGGTCAGTTCAATGTGTTTGAAAATGGTGTTCAGAACTCAGACGGAAAGGTTGATGTACGTTTCTCCAACTTCGATGTACCGGTTATGTTTGGTGTTCGCCTTGTCAGATTCCTTCGTATCAATGTTGGTCCGGTGGCTTCCCTGAGATTGTCAAGCAATGGGAAAATCGGTGATTCTTTTAACGACATAACTGGAGATAATGCAAATGCCGAGTTCAGAAACAGGGTTGCATACGGTTATCAGGCAGGTGTTGGCGTTGATTTTGGAAGGCTGAGTGTAGATGTCCGCTATGAAGGAAACTTTACAGATGTAGCTAAAATCAATTTTGACAATGCCACTACAGCTTCTCAGTTTGGCAAGAAAAGCAATTTGTTCCAGGCTACGCTTGGGTATGCCATTTTCTGATAAAGCATTGCTGAAAGCTGAAAAGCGGAATCGGTCATGGACGGATTCCGCTTTTTGTTTTGAAATGAATTCTGTGAATATGGCGCGTATTTCTAATTTTGTAATTCCTGTTTAAATTTCCTGTAAGCATTTTCGTTGCCGTTCAGGTCATTACCTTTTTATACCGTGGCAATAAACACCGATAATGTAAGACTGGTTTTCGGATTGAAGCTCAAACAGCTCCGGCTCGACAAGGGAATGTCACTCAGTGAGCTTTCCCAGAAGTCCGGACTGTCGATTTCCTATATCAATGAAATTGAAAAAGGGAAAAAATATCCGAAATCCGACAAGATTATTGCGCTGGCAAATGCAATGGACGTTGATTATGACATGCTTGTTTCCCTGAAACTCAGCAAAAGGCTCGAACCGATTTCAGATCTGCTGAGCTCCAACGTCCTGACCGAACTTCCGCTCGAACTTTTCGGCATTGATCCTGCAAACCTGCTGGAAATACTTTCGGATGCGCCTACCAAAATCAGTGCATTTGTGGGAACGCTGATCGAAATTGCCCGGAACTACAATATGTCGATCGAGAAATTCTATTTCTCTGCACTGCGCACTTATCAGGAAATGCATGACAATTATTTTGAGGACATCGAGCAGGAAGCAGAACACTTTCTGGAAAGCCACGGCGTTGAACCGGAAAAGCTTCTGGACGAAAATTACCTTGCCGAAATCCTTACAAACCGGTACAATTATGTCATTGAAAACATCAATGAAAGGATTAATCCCGAATTTGCCAGTGTCCGTTCGCTGACGATAACCGGCGTGAACAGCAACCGCCTGCTCATGAACATGCATCTGACTTCCGTTCAGCGGGCATTCATATTCGGAAGGGAAATCGGTTATATCGTTTTGAATTTAAAAAACCGACTGCATACGACCGCGCTCGTGGAAGCCGAGTCTTTTGAACAATTGCTGAGCAATTTCAAGGCATCTTACTTTTCCAGCGCCATTATTATCAAAAGAAACCTGCTTGTTCCGGCTATTGCAGAAGTATTTCAGCAGCAAACATGGCAGCCGGAAAAGTTTATCGGACTTATCCATCAGTTCAATACGACGCCTGAGTCGTTCTGTTACAGATTGAGCAATATTCTGCCTCGCTATTTTGGTATAAACCAGATCTTTTTTTCCCGCTTTAACAACTTCGTAGGCCAGAATATTTTTGATATGACCAAGGAAATGCACATTTCCAGAAAGCATTACCCGCACACGGTCAAAGATGAGCACTACTGCCGCCGCTGGGTCGCACTGACCATTCTTAATGATCTCGGTGATAAAATCCAGAATAAAGAAACTCCGCGCATTCTCTGTAAAGCGCAGAAATCCACATACATCGACACGCGTGACGAATATCTGGTTATCAGTTTTGCGCAGGTCATGTCACCGACTCCAAACCTGAACGTAAGCGTTTCGATGGGAATTTACCTGGATGAACAAACGCGTGAAAAGCTGGCATTTCTGAACGACCCGAACCTGGTTGCCAGGGAAGTAAACCAGACCTGCGAACGCTGTTCATTGTTCGACTGCAAGGAACGCATCGCAGCGCCCGTCATTCTCCAGAAAAAGCATAAAAACGAAGAACTGAGAAAGGCTTTGAAAAGAATGATCAATTGAATTTTCCAATGAGGATTTTACAGCTTTAATCCGGATCTTGATCCTGTATTTTACAACTATTCCTGAAATCCGGATAAGAGAAAAAACATTGAAATTTCATATCTTTGCAGCATTAAAGGATAAATCCCTTTCAATATGCAATATACACTTCAACTTACGCTGGCGCCGGAAATAGCGCTGGACGATGACAATTTACGTCAGCATATTACAAAAAAACTAAGGCTTCGCCCGGAAGAACAGCCTGTGATCCGCAAAGTGCGCCAGTCTATTGACGCCCGGAGCAGACAGGTAAAAGTCAATGTTCAGGCGGAGGTTTATGTCAATGAGATCCCGCCGTCTTTAATCCCGCAACTGAATTACCCGGATGTAAGCAACCGGCCGCAAGCCATTATTATCGGATGCGGGCCTGCGGGTATGTTTGCCGCATTGCGGCTGATTGAACTGGGTGTAAAACCGGTTCTTTTTGAAAGAGGAAAAGACGTGCGCGCCCGCCGCCGCGACCTGGCCGCCATCAACAAGGAACATGTTGTAAATTCAGAATCCAACTATTGCTTCGGAGAAGGCGGTGCCGGAACTTACTCGGACGGAAAACTTTACACGCGCTCCAATAAACGCGGCGACATCCGCAGAGTGCTTGAAATTTTTGTGGGGCACGGGGCCAATGAACAAATCCTTGTTGACACGCATCCGCACATCGGCACCAATAAACTGCCGCTTGTCGTTTCGGAAATGCGCGAAAGTATTTTGAAAGCAGGCGGTGAAATCCATTTTGACACGAAAGTAACGGACCTGATTATTGAGCAGAACAGCATCAAAGGCATTGTAACGGATTCAAGTCAGGAACATACGGGCATTGGCGTAATCCTGGCAACCGGGCATTCCGCGCGTGATATTTATGAAATGCTCCATGCCAAAAATATCCTGATTGAAAGCAAGTCGTTTGCAATGGGCGTCCGCATTGAACATCCGCAGCGCGTTATTGACAAGATTCAGTATCACTGCGAAACAGACCGCGGGCCATATCTTCCGGCAGCGTCGTACAGCCTTGTGACCCAAACCCGCTACAAAGGTGTGCAGCGCGGCGTGTTTTCTTTTTGCATGTGCCCGGGCGGATTTATCGTACCGGCTGCTACGGCTTCGGGCGAAGTGGTCGTAAACGGCATGTCGCCTTCGAGGCGGGATTCGCCTTTTGCCAATTCCGGAATTGTAGTTTCCATTGAAGACGAGGATCTTTTGCCGTATCGTGAATTCGGTCCGCTGGCGGGTCTGCAGTTTCAGAAAGAACTGGAACAAACTGCATGTACGGCTGCCGGCGCAACACAAACTGCCCCTGCGCAGCTTGCCACCGATTTTATCCGGGGAAGAGTTTCTTCGGAGCTGAGAGAAACGTCGTATCAGCTGGGCCTGCATGCCGTTGACCTGCGCGATGTACTTCCGCCGAATATTGCATTTCCGTTAAAAGACGCACTTTCAGATTTCGGACAAAAAATGAAAGGCTATATTTCTCCGCAGGCACAACTGATCGGTGTTGAAAGCAGAACTTCTTCACCCGTACGGATTCCGAGGGAACGCGACAGCTGTGAACACCCTGAAATAAAAGGATTGTTTCCGTGCGGAGAAGGCGCAGGCTATGCCGGCGGGATTATGTCGGCTGCCATGGACGGAGAACGATGCGCGGAACAACTGGTTAAATTGTATGCAAATACGCAGCAATAAATACTTATTATATCTTTTATCGTTATTATTATATTTGCGTAAACAGGTTTTCAGGCTAATATGCCAAAACCTGGAATTTATACCAAAGCTAATAACGGATACATATTCAACGGAAAGCCTCTATGGCCACATTAGGATCTTTTTCCTTATTTACTTCTCAACTTACCAAAAAACTGAAATATCCGCTTCCCGGTGAGTCAGCGCACCGGATCATGCAGGCATCAAGCAAACTCAGGCTGTACTTCAAACCCAATGCACGGACCAGAAAAAGCGCTGTTCTGGTTTTATTTTATCCGCACAAGGATGAAATTTATTTTCCGCTGATACTGCGTCCGGCTTATGACGGCGTTCATTCCGGGCAGGTTGCGTTTCCCGGCGGGCGTTACGAGCCCACAGATGAAGATCTGATGCGCACTGCCTTGCGCGAAGCGCAGGAAGAAATCGGGCTCCGGCTTACGGACGTGAAAGTACTTGGCATCCTGACCGAGCTTTTTATTCCTGCCAGTAATTTTTATGTTTTGCCGGTGATTGCGACCATGCCTTACCGGCCGGATTTTTATCCTGACCCGCGCGAAGTGGAAGATATTTTCGAGATAAAACTGGAAGAAATTTCCGACGTCAATATCATTGGTTCCAGCGATATTCAGATCCGCGGCGAACAGGTTCATGCTCCGCATTATATGGTGCAGGGTTATAAAATTTGGGGTGCAACCGCCATGATGATCAGTGAGCTTCTTACCGTGCTCAATGCAGATATTAGTGACCCCGAAAACTAAGAAATATCGCATTTTTTTGCTATATTAGCAGGTAAATCAAAGGATTCTTACGGCAATCTTCACTCAGCTTCGTTCTATTGAATGTACCGGTTCTGCAGTGAAAGCCGGTAAGGAAAATTTGTCTTATTTCATTTTTTACTGAATACTTAAAACCTGGTTCCTCCTTTATTTATGGACGAAAACGGAACTACGCCTGACGTAGAAGATAGTGGATTACACGATAAATTGCCCATTTCGGGTTTATATGAAAGTTGGTTTCTTGATTATGCATCCTATGTAATTCTGGAACGCGCCGTCCCTGCAGTGGAAGACGGCCTTAAACCCGTTCAGCGGCGGATCATGCATGCGCTGAATGAAATGGACGACGGACGGTTCAACAAAGTAGCCAATGTGGTCGGCTCGTCGATGCAGTATCACCCGCACGGCGATGCTTCCATTTACGATGCGATTGTAAACATCGGCCAGAAAGAACTGCTTTTTGACACGCAGGGAAACTGGGGCGATATCCGCACGGGCGACAGTGCGGCTGCGGCACGTTACATTGAAGTACGGCTTTCGCGTTTTGCAAAGGAAATTGTTTTCAACGATGACACGACCGAATGGCAGTTGTCGTACGACGGTCGCAAGCGCGAGCCGGTAACGCTTCCTGTAAAATTCCCTTTGCTGCTTTCACTCGGCGTGGAAGGGATTGCAGTCGGTCTGTCGACGAAGATCATGCCGCATAACTTCTGTGAGCTGATCGAAGCTTCCATTGCCGTACTGCAGGGAAAAGATGCAACGATTTATCCCGATTTCCTTACCGGCGGACAAATCGACATTTCCAATTACAATGACGGGCAGCGCGGAGGAAAAGTACGCGTACGCGCAAGGATTGAGGAAGAAGACAAAAAGATGCTGGTGATCCGCGACATTCCGTTCGGAACCACAACGACATCTTTAATCGATTCCATTGTAAAAGCCAATGACGCCGGTAAAATCAAGATCAAGAAGGTTGTGGACAATACGGCCGCCGAGGTGGAAATTCAGGTACATCTTGCGCCGGGCGTTTCACCGGACATTACGATGGACGCTTTATACGCCTTTACGGAATGTGAAGTTTCCATTTCTCCCAATGCCTGTATTATCATTGCCGACAAGCCGCATTTCGTAGGCGTAACGGATATTCTGAAATACAACACGCATCAGACCGTCCATTTGCTGCAGCGTGAGCTCGAAATCAAAAGGCTGGCTTTGCTGGAAAAAATCCTTTACGGTTCGCTTGAAAAGATATTCATAGAAAAACGCATTTACCGCAACATTGAAGAATGCGAAACTTTTGAAGCGGTTATCCAAACCATTGACAAAGGACTAAAACCCTATAAAAAACAGTTCTACCGGGAAATTACTGAAGACGATATTGTTTCGCTGACCGAGATCAGGATCAAGCGTATTTCAAAATACGACGGTTTCAAAGCGGATGAACTGATGCGTAAATGGCAGGAAGAACTTGCCGAAACGGAAGACAATCTGGCCCATATCACCCGGTTTGCAATCGATTACTTCAAGGATTTGCTTAAAAAGTACGGGAAAGGACGCCAGCGAAGAACGGAGATCCGGGCATTTAATCAGATTGCAGCCAATATTGTAGCGGCGAATAACCAGAAACTGTATGTCAACCGCGCAGAAGGATTTATTGGATACGGACTTAAAAAAGATGAATACGTAACGGATTGTTCGGATATTGACGATATTATTGTTTTCCGTGCAGACGGCAAATGCCTGGTTACCAAAATACAGGAAAAAGTGTTCGTCGGAAAAGATATTATTCATTGTGCCGTCTTCGTGAAAAACGATGAACGCATGGTTTATAACCTCGTTTACCTCGACGGGAAAAGCGGCATGTCTTATATCAAACGATGCCAGATCACAGCCGTTACCCGCGACCGGGAATATGATCTTACCCAAGGAACACCCAAGTCGAAGATCACGTATTTTACAGCCAATGAAAACGGGGAAGCCGAGATTATAACCGTTAACTTAACGGCGCAGAGCAAAGCGAAAGTAAAACAGTTCGACTTCAACTTTGCCGATCTGCTGATCAAGAACCGCAGTGCGATGGGAAATATCCTTACGCGTTATCCGGTCAGGAAGCTCACGCTCAAACAAGCCGGAAGGTCAACGCTCGGCGGTGTGGATATGTGGTTTGATCCGATTGTAGGAAGACTGAACCGGGACGAAAGAGGCGAATACCTCGGAAACTTCGACGCTGCGGACAGCATTCTGGTCATTTACAAGGACGGCACTTACGAGCTTACCAATTATGACCTTACAAACCATTACATGTCCAATGAAGTGCTGCTTGTGAAGAAGTTTGATCCGTTGCTTCCGATAACTGCTTTGTATTATGACGGCAGCCAGAAACAGCATTTTATCAAACGCTTTAACATTGAGACTTCATCGCGTGACAAGAAATTCCTGTTTATCAGCGATTCCAAAAACAGCAAATTGCTCCTGGCAAGCACAGACAAACGTCCGCAGCTTCGGATTGTCCTGGCCAAAACGGCACAAAGGGAACAAACGCATGAAGAATACAACGTGGAAGAACTGGTGGATATCCGCGGCTGGCGCGCCATGGGATTCAAGTTGCCTACGGAAAAGTTCAAGGAAGTAAGCTGGCTTCCTTCCCTGCCCGATCCGGTGGAAGAAGCAACGGAATCAGCGGAAGAAGAAGTACTTGCAGAAAGTAACGCCGGCAACAACGCCGAAGAACCGGATGACGATGACAATGAAAACAGCACCAATGAAGAGCCCGGAGCTGTACAGGTTCCCGAAGTAGCTGAAACGGAGGTTCCTGCAGAAACGATAGCTGACATTTCAGCTGAACCCGAAGTTGTTGAAATGGCAGAAGAAGATCTCGATGGTGACGTTAAGGTTAAAAAGAAAACCAAAAAAGGAGCGCGTTCTCCTAAAAGTCAGCTTGGTTTGTTTTAGAAAGATTTCAGGGTTTTGAAATCTTTCTAAAACCCTGAAAAAAATTCTCAACAGAATACATCGGACTGTGCGTACAGATTTTTAGCTGTGAAATGATGTACAACAGGATGGAATTTTACAAAGAGTTGGTAGATTTAAAGTGTAACTTTAAGTATACAGGTGAAAAAATTTTTAAAAACCATATTGGTTCTGTTATTCGTCTGCATGGTTTTCATCTTGCTTTGTAACTTATGGGTCGTGTACTGTACGCGGCAGTACAATTACTTTTCTATAGATAATCTTCCTTCTAATGACGTTGCGCTGGTTTTGGGAACAAGCAGGAATTCGGAAAATGGAAAAGAAAACCTGTTCTTCAAGTATAGAATGGAAGCCACAGCAAGGCTTTTTAAAGAAGGGAAAATCAAATACATCATCCTGAGCGGAAACAACGATTCGCAATATTACAACGAACCGCTCGACATGCAGCGGGCATTGCTCAACCTCGGGATTCCTGAAAATGTGATGACGCTGGATTATGCCGGTTTCCGGACTTTTGATTCCGTGATCCGCTGCAAGGAAGTTTTTAATCAGGATGACTTTACGATTATTTCGCAGAACTTTCATAATGCAAGGGCACTTTACATTGCGCACAGCGAAGGCATCAATGCCATTTCATTTGCAGCTCAGGATGTACCCGACGGCTATTCGGTACGGACGCTGATACGTGAATACCTTGCACGGCCGAAAGCCGTTCTGGACGTTCATATCCTGCGGCCGCCTGCAGACGTTACTTCAAATAACGAGATCAGGAAAAAATGAAAAACCGGAATGGGAAAAAATACATTTTATACAGGCCAGTCCGGAATTTCAGCTCATTTGGTTTACTGCTGTGCATTGCTTTACTGCTGACAATTTGTTGTAAAAATGCCTTTTCCCAAACATCCTTTATCATAAAAGGACGGGTTACCGATGCCACGACGGGCGATCCCGTTCCGTTTGCAAACCTTGCCGTCAAAGCTTCCTCGTCCGGAACGACAACCAATTTTGACGGTTATTACCAGCTTGCCTACACGCCGCCTGCGGATTCCATTCTCATTACTTATGTTGGTTATGAAAGCAGAAGCAAGGCCATTGCACCGGACCTGCCGGAACAAACCATTGACATTCAGCTGGCGCCCGGTTCTTTGCAGCTTCGGGAAGTAAAAATTTTTGCAGGCGAAAATCCGGCATATGCCATCCTGAGAAAAATCATTGCTAACAAAAAGCAGAACAATTCCGACAACCTGAATGCGTACGAATACGAAAGCTATAACAAAATCCAGATTGATATAGACAACCTTTCCGACAGGTTCAGAAGCAGGAAATCGGTAAAGAAAATGACGCACATTGTGGATCAGTACGATCAGCTGAAAGGTGAAAACGGTGAAACGATCATTCCGATTTTTATTTCCGAGTCTGTTTCAAATGTTTATTACCGGAACAATCCAAAAAAGAAAAAAGAAGTCATCAACAAAACAAAGGTATCCGGCGTAGGACTGACTGACGGCAGCTTTGTTTCGCAACTGATCGGCTCGTCGTTTCAGCAATACAATTTTTACAACAACTGGCTGAATATTCTGGAAAAGGATTTTGTGTCTCCGGTGAGTGAAAACTGGAAGCTTTATTACGAATATTATCTTGCCGACAGCAGTTTCAACGGAAAAACTTATGATTATCAGATTGATTTTGAGCCTCGTCAACAGCAGGATCTGGCTTTTACCGGATCTTTCTGGGTGGACGGAAATTCGTTTGCACTGACTCAAATGGATGCAGCAACCGGCAGGAAAGCAAACCTGAATTTCATCGAAAAGATCAAGATTCAGCAATCCTATGAACTTTCGGAGGACGAAAAAAACTGGGTAACTTCCAAAACCCGCGTGCTGATCGATGTGGACGAACCGACAAAAAAAACAGCCGGCATGCTCTTGAAGTTTTATTCGGCCAATTCCGGCTTCAAAATCACTGCGGCGCGCGATGTAAAGTTTTATGACACTGCCGTTGAGCTTAAAGAAGATTACGATGAATATGATTCTACTTTCTGGCAGAAAAGCCGTCCTGAAACGCTGAGCCCGAGTGAACAGCTTTCATTTCAGCTTGTGGATTCGCTGAAAGTACTTCCGGTTGTAAAAACGTATTCTGAAATCCTGAATGTGCTTGTCAACGGGTACAAAAGGATTGACAAATGGAACATTGACATCGGGCCATATCTTTATCTTTATGCCTATAACGCAGTGGAAGGGCACCGATTTCGCATGGGCTTCAAGACCGATCCGGGTTTTAGCAAAAAGTGGATTTTCAGCGGTTACGGAGCCTATGGAACACGCGATCAGGCGTTCAAGTACGGTGCCGGACTGGACTACATTGTGGACCGCAAACCATGGACAATGGCCGGAATCGCTTATTCCAGAGACCTTGAACGGCTTGGTGTTTCAGCCGAAACCATTGGCCCGAATACGATTTTCGGTGCATTTTCCCGTTATGGCGCTTTTCGCCGGCCTTATTGGCAGGAAGATATTTCGGCTTACTTCAAGCGGGAAATGGTAAAAGGGCTTACCGCAAGCGTCCAGATCAGGCACCGTGATTTCCGGCCGTTGTTTCCTTTTGCTTACAGGACAAACCCTGTTGCCGGAAACGAATCGCCGTTAAAAAGTACATTTGATATAACCGAGATCAATCTGGAAGCAAGGCTGGCGGGCAAGGAAACATTTCTGCAGAATGACAATGAAAGGATCAGCATGGGAAACGGAAATGCGCCTGCTTTTACGCTGCGTTACACGCTAGGGATCAGGAATTTTCTGGGCGGCGATTTCAATTACAACAAATTATCGCTGAATATAAGACAGAGTTTTCGTGCCGGCGTAATCGGACGTACTTTCTATAATCTTACATTGGGTTATATCCCGACAACACTTCCTTATCCTTTGCTTTATACGCCGCTGGGGAATGAATCGTTTTTCTATGTCGACAATGCGTATAACCTCATGCGATACTTTGAATTTATCAGCGACCGCTACATTGCGCTGCGCATGGAGCATAATTTTGAGGGTCTTTTCTTAAACCGCATACCGGCCATACGCAGGCTTAAACTGAGAATGCTGGCAACCGGGAGAATATTTTACGGCGGCGTAAGTAACGCCAATCTTGCACTTACAACAACACTGGATGAATCGGGAAATGAAATACAGACTTTCAGCCGGCTGAAAGACAAGCCATATTTGGAACTTGGTTACGGTATTGACAACTTTTTCAAATCGGGACGGATTGACTTTATTCATCGGCTTACTTACCTCAGCAATCCTGACGTCACGCCGTTTGCAGTAAAGATTTCTTTCCGCTTTAATTTGTAACTAAACACATTTCAGATCTTTGGAAGAATAGGTCAGAAAAATATCTTGTCCGACTTCCATATCCATGCGGCTGCGGTAAAATGACAGTTTTTCAGTTTCATTCCCGCACCTTACTTCCCAGTAATTTCCGTGAAAGCGGATGTTTTCTACCCTGCCCTGCCATTTGCTTTTTTCCGGATGCTTTGTGAGTTTCAATTTTTCAGGCCGGATAAAACAGGCTTTACGGTCTTTCTGATCCGCCAGCCAATTGATATCTCCGGTCAGTTCAGCGACATAACTGTTCAGCGGATTGTTGTAAATTTCAGAAGGAGAGCCGGTCTGAACCATACGGCCATTTTTCAGAACCGCAATCCGGTCCGACCACGCAAGGGCATCCGCCGCTTCATGCGTCACGAAAATGCAGGCCATATGATGCCTTTTACGCATAATTTCAATGGCATTGGCAAGCACCCGGCGGTTATGGTTATCCAGATGAGCAAAGGGTTCATCCAGTAGAAGTACATCCGGCTGTTCTGCAATGGCACGCGCGATGGCCGTACGCTGTTTTTCTCCTCCGGACAGCAGTTTGGCTTTCTGATTTCTGACATTTTCCAGACCGGCCGTAGCAATCAGTTCCGAAACTTTGCCTTTCCGGTACTGCGCTTCATAAAACCGGAGCGAGTAAGCAATGTTTTCCTCGACGGTCTGATTGGGAAAAAGCTCAAATTCCTGATGAATAAGCCGGATGGAAGGATGCCCGGGAATCAGTTCGCCGCTTACAGGTTTCAGCTCACTTTTCCTGAAAAAAACTTTTCCCTGCTCCGCATCCAGGAAACGTCCCATGATGCGGAGCAAAGTACTTTTTCCGGACCCGCTTTCGCCCAGAATGCCAAGCCATTCTCCGGCATGAAGTTCCAGGTCAATGCCAGAAAGCACCGGATTTCCGCCGAAACCTTTTGATACCGCCTCCGCCTTCAGAATGGATTTTTCAGCCATCATTATTCAGCCCACGTTATTTTGTTTTCAATAGGCGTACGGCGCGCAGGAGCTGCTGCGGCATCATGATAACCCATGAAGTACAATCCGAGGCATTTCTGGTTTTCGTTGATGTTCAGGAATTGTGAAAGCTCTTTCAGGATGCCCGGGCTGCTCCAGTACGAACCGATTCCGTAGGCAGTTGCCGTAAGCCACATATTCTGAACGGCGCATGCGACGGCAGCCACTTCTTCCCATTCGGGCAGCTTTTCCGGATGAAGTTCCGCACTGATCACAATCACGCAGCCCGATCTGAGCACTTTTTCACCTGCGGCTTCATATTTGGCCTGGGAAAAAGATTCGGGAGGCGTTATCGTACGGTATCTTTCCGAAAAAAAACTTGCGAGCCGTTTCAGGCTTTCCCCTTTGAACACGATGAAACGCCACGGTTCCGTCAATTTATGTGTCGGTGCGTAGTTGGCATTTTCAAGAATCGTTCTGATGATATCGTCCGGAATTTCTTTTTGTATATAGTTCTGAGGTTGAATACTGCGTCTGCTTCTGATTACATTATTTACCGCTTCAATAGTCTGCTCCATCTTGAATTTTGTTTTTACTGCTGTAATGTTTGAAAACAAAGCTAAGAATTATTGTTTCCAATTGTGATGATCACGCCTGCTGCGTATTAAAATACATAAATATTCAGGTCGTAAGATAATTTTACCAACATCCTGTGCAACTTTGCCACTGAACATTTTTTTTTGATCCGGGAAAAATGAAATAAACTAAATTCGGCCAGAGATTTTCACTTTCATCCAACTTATATCCTATGCTTGTTACGACTACTCCCAACATTGAAAGTAAAAAAATTGTCAAATACATTGGTTTGGTAAATGGTGAAGCCATTATCGGGGCAAATTTTGTCCGCGATTTTCTTGCCGGCATCCGCGATGTTGTGGGCGGCCGTTCCGGCGCTTACGAACAGGGACTTCGTGAAGCCAAAAGTATTGCAATCAGGGAAATGATGGACCAGGCGCAGCGGCTGGGTGCCAACGCCATCATCGGTGTGGACCTTGACTTCGAAACCATCGGCGGCAACGGCTCCATGCTGATGGTGAGTGCAAACGGAACCGCTGTCTGTTATGAATGATATTTTTCAGAAAACCTGCTTTGCAATCTGCGCTACGTTGTCCGACTTGCCCATCGTATAAAAATGCAGGACCGGAACGCCGTAATCCATTAATTCCTTGCACTGTTGGATTCCCCATTCAATCCCGACCTGACGAACTTCCTTGTCGGAAGCGCACTTTTCCACTTCACTGGCCAGTTCTGCGGGAAATTCCAGATGGAAAATCTGGGCAAGTACCGTCAGTTGTTTTTTGGTAGCAATGGGTTTCAGCCCCGGAATGATCGGAACCGTAATGCCTTCTGCCCGGCATCTTTCCACAAACTGAAAATACTTCTGATTGTCGAAAAACATCTGGGTTACGATGTAATTTGCGCCCAGCTCCACTTTCTTGCGGAGATGTTCGTAATCCATATCCATGCTGGCCGCATCAATATGTTTTTCAGGATATCCGGCCACGCCGATGCAGAAGTTCGTCGGTGACATTTCCGTTTCTGCATTCAGCAAAATGCCCTGGTTCATATTACTGACCTGCTTTACAAGTTCCGAGGCATACGTATGGCCGCCGGTTTTGGCCTTGAAAACGCCCGCAGACTTTTCAGGATCGCCGCGCAGCACAAGTACATTATCAATGCCGAGATAATGCAGGTCTATAAGTACGTCTTCGGTTTCATCTTTTGTAAACCCGCCGCAAATGACATGCGGAACCGCATCCACATGAAATCGTTCCATTAACCTTGCACAAATCCCGACTGTTCCCGGACGTTTGCGAATGGGAATTCTTTCGATCAGCCCGTTCGGCCCTACTCTGTCGATCAGTTCCTCGCGGTGATATGTAACGTCCACAAATGGAGGTTTGAATTCCATCAGCGGTTCAATGGAATTCAGCAACTCGTTAATATTCTGACCTTTTAAAGGAGGGATAATCTCGATGGAGAATAGTGTTTTGCCTGCGGCCTGTTCAATGAACTCTGTTACTTTGGTCATGTAGGGATTTGGTGTGTTCTAAAAGTATGCAAATGAACACGTTTTAACCATGCAAACCAATTGAAAGCACAAAAAAATGGCCTACCGCATTACAGTAGGCCATTCCACGTAAACCCTCCTCTATCAGTGTTCGTCAAAAATGTTAATGGAAGCTGACAGGGCGTCAGTTCCAAAGCAACAATTTGCTTGACTGAATACTAATAACTAAAATTCTGTGCCAAATTAGGAAACAAAGCGTTACAGAGCAATTTATATAAACTTTTTTTCTATTTTTTGTAGTTACTGTACTACAATTTAGGCTGAATCATCCAAATGAAAATTTTTAACTTCAAGACGCTCTGAATCAGGATTGTTTCATTATTCGTCAATTACGGGAATTCATTCCCCAAAAAACGACACTTCCAATCATGTACTACAAAGCAGGTCTTGTCATTTCAATATGCTCGATTTCATCTTCCAGATAAATGGCTCCGGACTGGACAAAATAGAACGATTCATAGAATTTTTTAAGATATAACTGTGCCCCTATACGTATAGTGCTTTTGCCGTAAAGCTGTTCGACTTTCTCGATGGAAACATTCAGAAGTTCTGCACCGAAACCGCTCTTCCGCCCCTGTGCGGAAACGACAATCCGGCCGATGGACGGATACTCATAAGAAATGCCGGGCGGCACAATACGCGAGAAAGCCATCAGTTTTCCGTCAAGGTAACCCGACAGATGACGGCACTTTTGATCTTTATTGTCTGCATCCAGAAAGGTACATCTTTGCTCCACGACAAATACTTCGCTGCGAAGCCGGAGAATCTGATACAATTCTTCATTGGTAAGTTCATCAAACGTTTGGAAACGCCAGTCCAGTTTCAAATTCATTTTAAGCTGTGTTCGGTAAGAAATATATTTTACCTGATTTTAATTGTCTTTTATAAATTTGCAGCATACTTGGCAATAAGCAAGGTATACGTAATTCAAACTTAACTACAAATAAACAATAAGCATGGGAAGAGCTTATGAATATAGAAAGGCGCGGATGTTCAAGCGCTGGGATAAAATGGCCAAAACGTTTACCCGGATCGGAAAAGATATCGTCCTTGCCGTAAAAAGCGGAACGGCCGACCCGGATACCAATGCCCGGCTCCGCGTACTTCTTCAGAATGCACGGGCGGCAAACATGCCAAAGGAAACCATTGAAAGAGCTATCAAAAGAGCTTCGTCCAAAGATCAGGAAGATTATAAGGAAATGGTGTACGAAGGATACGGACCGCACGGCGTGGCCATTCTGGTGGAAAGCACTACGGACAATCCTACGCGTACAGTTGCCAATGTAAGAAGCTATTTCAACAAACTGGGCGGTAGCCTCGGAACCATGGGCATGCTGGATTTCATATTCGACAGAAAATGCATTTTCAAGGTAAAAAATACTGGAAACAAGGATCTGGAAGAACTTGAATTTGAACTGATCGACGTTGGCGGAGAAGAGGTTTTCCTGGATGAAGAAACCAATCTGATCAACATTTACGGTGAATTTACTGCATTCGGCGCGTTACAGCATTTTCTGGAAGACAACGGATATGAAATCGTGGAAGCAGATTTTGAGCGTATTCCGAGCGACACCAAAACGCTGAGCGAAGAAGAAGCCGCCGAGGTTGAAAAACTGATCGAAAAAATCGAAGAAGACGACGACGTTCAGCGCGTTTATCACAACATGGCCTGATCCTGACTAGTAAATAGCCAGAATCTGATGCTGTTTTTTCATAAAATCAAATGGGCTGCCGGCTTCTTTTCCTAAAAGAGAAGCGCCGACAGGCGACGAAGATGAGACTGCAATCACGGTCTCATCTTCTATTTTAACGGCACCGAGACTGACTGCAATAAAAAACCAACCTGCGGAAGTTTCCAGCAGCGAACCGACTGAACTGCGCTGAGAAGTTTCAGACTCACCGATTTTTTCCAGCAGCAGCCTTTCCTGCCTGACCTGTTCGTACTGGCGAGCATGCATGTTGCGGTCGAGCTGGCCCATGGAACGCGAAGTTTCATATTTGTCACCCATCGAGCTTTTTCCCTGATCATTCGCTGAATCCTGCGCTGCCTGCATGGCATTCCATGCCACCATCATACGTTCTTCCAGCAAGGTTTTCAAATAAGCAACAAGTGCGGTTTTATTCATAAAATCCAGATAAAGGTTACAGAACGGCGGCCATTCTGAAACGGCTTTTGACGGTAAAGTTAAAGGCGCGTCACCATATTCAGCAACAAAAATTCAATTTCCTGTTCCCAATGACGCCTTCCTTGTTATCTTTGCCAAACTTTCCAGAACACCAGCAATGACAAAACTTTCGGTCCGGCACTTACTTGGAATTAAAAACCTGAACGAGAATGACATTCAAACCATACTAGATACAGCGACTCAGTTTAAGGAAGTCATCAACCGGCCTATCAAGAAAGTTCCTTCACTCAGAGACATTACGATTGCCAACGTTTTTTTTGAAAATTCGACCCGTACACGGCTTTCTTTCGAGCTGGCGGAGAAAAGACTTTCGGCAGATGTCGTCAATTTTTCAGCTTCCGGCAGCTCCGTTACCAAAGGCGAAACGCTGCTCGATACCGTCAATAACATTTTGGCGATGAAAGTGGACATGATCGTGATGCGCCACAGCAGTCCGGGTGCACCGCATTATCTTTCCACCCGGATTCCTGCCAATGTGGTGAACGCCGGTGACGGTACGCACGAGCACCCGACGCAGGCATTGCTGGATGCATTTTCCATGCGTGAAAAACTGGGCGATCTGACCGGAAAAAAAATTGCCATCATCGGCGATATCACGCATTCCAGAGTTGCATTGTCCAATATTTTCTGCCTTCAGAAACTCGGAGCGGAAATTATGGTTTGCGGACCTTCCACGCTGATCCCGAAGCATTTGGGCGAACTGGGTGTAAAAATCAGCCACAATGTAAAAGAAGCGCTGGCCTGGTGCGATGTGGCCAATGTGCTTCGCATTCAGCTTGAAAGGCAGCAGATCAAGTATTTTCCTTCGCTGCGCGAGTATTCGCTTTATTACGGAATAAACAAAGCCATGCTGGACGACCTGAACAAGGAAATTGTGCTGATGCACCCCGGCCCGATCAACCGCGGCGTGGAACTGTCTTCGGATGCAGCCGACTCACAGCATTCCATTATTCTGGATCAGGTGGAAAACGGAGTCGCCGTTCGTATGGCTGTACTTTACTTGCTTGCACAGCAATAAACCGGTTTTTACTGCTTCCGATTTGCATGTATTTGCCGGATGAAAAACGGACAACCTGCAATTAAGCCGAATCAGAAATATAACAATTGCAATAAAATTTTATCTTTACTGCAATACTGTATCCATTAAAACCCAATCCAATGGCTTTTACCGACGGAATGCTTCGCGACGGAGCATTGGAAAACAAAACGATTGTTGTAACCGGCGGCGGAACGGGACTGGGCAGATCCATGGCTGCTTATTTCCTGAAACTCGGTGCAAACATTGTGATATGCAGCCGGCGCCTGGAAGTGCTTGAAAAAACTGCGAACGAACTGATTGAAACCATCGGCGGAAATGTGCTTGCCATTGCGTGCGATGTTCGCGAGACCGGACAGATTGAAAATGTCATAGCAAAATCCATTGAAAAATTCGGCCGTGTGGACGGGCTGGTCAATAATTCAGCCGGGAATTTTATAAGTCCGACGGAAAAGCTTTCCTACAAAGCAGTGGATACGGTTGTGGATATTGTTTTGCGCGGGACTTACTATTTTACGCTGGCACTTGGCAAATACTGGATCGAAAATAATATCAAAGGAACCGTACTAAATATTTCCACGACTTATGCCTGGACAGGTTCAGGCTGGGTCGTTCCATCGGCCATGGCAAAGGCCGGCGTACTTGCCATGACGAAATCGCTGGCTTTTGAATGGGCATCGCACGGCATCCGTCTTAACGCCATCGCACCGGGGCCATTTCCGACGAAAGGCGCCTGGGACCGGCTTTTTCCGGAAGAACTTGCCAAAAAATTCTCTTTTGAAAACCGCATTCCGCTTCAACGTGTCGGTAATCATCAGGAACTTGCCAATCTGGCTGCCTATCTGATGTCGGATTATTCGGCATACATGACGGGAGAAGTCATTACGCTGGATGGAGGCGAAATCCTTTCTGCAGGCCAATTCAATTTTTTGAAAGAAGTAACTGACGATCAATGGATGCCATTGAATCTCAGACAAAAAGTGCAGGTCGGGACAGCAAGAATCCGGAATAAAAATTTTCTTACCGTTTTATTGGGTAATTTTACCTGTTCATTCGTTATTTCTCAAATGATGAAAACACGTATATGAGAACCAGATTTAGCCTTTGCATTTATATATTGACGGTTATGGTCATGGCCGGGTGCGCTTCGTCGAACAAGACTGCGAAGCAACTGCCCGAAGCACAGGTACGGCCGTCGCAGCAGTCTGCCCCGGTAAATGAAGAACTTTCGCTTATTTCCATTCAGAGCAAATATCTTTTAAAGGATACAACGCAGACCAAAGTTTTCTTGTATGTGGATGCCTATAAGGGAAAAAACCCGATGGCTGCGGAGGAATTCACAAAATTATACAACCTGAACTACGTAATCTATTCCGATTACGGAACAAGAGAACGCCTGGGTTATGGAAACGTAAAGCTTGATTCATCCAATGTTTCCCGAGTGGGCGACAAGATTGTAATTGCTTACGATATCAAAAGCCCGAACAAGGATTACGGCGTTCTGCTGAGCGAAATCAGTCAGGCCGGAACACTGAAAAAAGTATTGAACGACCTTACGATCCGTTTCAAAAAGCAGGATGTAAATGTTACATATGGTGTTTATACGGCTGCAAGTCAGCAGCCATTGCAACGCCATTATGTGAACATCAATGAGCCTTTTACATTGAAGAAAGCAGAAGGCAATGGCGAAAAGCTGCATGTATATTATTATAACCACGATTTCGAAGCGGCCGGTTCGCCCATGAACGTGGCGCCAAAGAACGTCAGCAGATCGCTGGAAGTCGACAGTACTTTCACGATCAACTCCAACGAAACGCTGCAATTTTCCAAAGAAGGACTTTACAATATCTTTTCCGACACGACGCAATCGGAAGGACTTGGCCTGCTGGTTGTAAATGAGCGGTTTCCTAAACTGACACAGCCGCAACTGCTGCTTGGCCCGCTGCTCTACATGAGCACCAACAATGAAATCAATGAAATTAAGAAGGCGGAAGATTACAAAAAAGCGCTGGATAAATACTGGCTTACACTGATGAATGGAAATGCGCCGCTTGCACAACAGTCCATCCGGTCATTTTACAGGCGCGTGGAAGAAGCCAATCAGCTTTTTACAACTTATAAAGAGGGCTGGAAAACAGATAAGGGAATGATTTACATTGTTCTGGGATCGCCTGACAAAGTTCAGCGCAGTAAAGACCGGGAAGTCTGGACGTATGACCAGCGGGGAAATGCCCAGAACGTCAATTTTACATTTAATCGCAAAAACAATCAATTTGTGGATGATCATTATGAACTGGTTCGCTATGCCGAATACCAGCCTATTTGGTATCCAGTAGTAGAAGCATGGAGAAACGGAAGTATACGGTAAGAAAACCCGCCCCAAGACAGTCCCAGGCCGATATGGTTTTTGGTACGCAATCTGTACTTGAAACCCTGCGTTCGGGCAAGGAAATAGAACGCCTGTTCATTCAGCGCGAATTCGGATTAGCTGAAATCGAGAAACTGGCCAAGGAAATGGGCGTTCCTTTTCAGCGCGTGCCGGTCGAAAAACTGAATCGTGTAACGCGTAAAAATCATCAGGGCGTCATTGCGTTTGTATCGCCTATTCAGTACATGCCGCTGCATAACGTGTTGACGCAGGTTTACGAAGATGGAAAAACACCGCTTTTGCTGCTGCTTGACAGGGTAACGGATGTAAGAAACTTCGGAGCCATTGCGCGAACAGCCGAATGTGCGGGCGTACAGGCGCTTATTGTTCCGATGAAAGGCGGCGCACAGATCAATGCGGATGCGATGAAAACGTCTTCCGGTGCCTTAAACTTTCTGCCCGTTTGCCGTGAGCCGAACCTGTACGAAACTTTGATGTATTTAAGAAACAGCGGTCTGCAGATTATCGCCTGTACCGAAAAAACAGATAAATCCCTTTACGATATTGATTTTTCCATTCCGACTGTCATCATCATGGGTTCTGAAGAAGACGGGATTTCAAAGGAATTTATACAGCTTGCCGACAGCGGCGCAAGAATCCCGTTAATCGGGCAAGTGGAATCGCTGAATGTTTCCGTGGCCAGTTCAATCGTACTCTATGAAGCAGTAAGGCAAAGAATCAAGTAGATTTTATAATTTTGTACATAACACCTGACGTGCTTGGATTGCAACTCATCCAAGCACGTCAGGTGTTTTTTTATTTAAGAAGAACAAAAAGCTCCGAAACAGCTGAGCAATACTCACTGTTCCGGAACTTTAATTTTTAATATTGTTTTACGGCTTTACTGCCGGAAACTCTTCATAATCCAGCCTCCGCCGACTACATCGTCGCCTTCATAAAATACGGCTGCCTGGCCGGGTGCAATGCCGTTTACGCCGTCATGAAAACGCGCTACAATTCTGTCCGGCTCTGTTTGTTCAATTAAAGCCGGCGTTCCGTCGTGTTTGTATCTTACTTTGGTTATTGTTTCAAGCGGTTTTTCAATGGATGCGTATTTTTGCAAATTCAGCTTGCTTACGTACATGCCGTCGCGGAACAAGTCCGGCAAATCGCCCAGAACCACTTCATTTGTTTCTTTACGGATTTCGGTAACAAAAGCCGGTTTTCCCAACGCAATGCCAAGTCCTTTGCGCTGACCGACTGTATAAAACGGGTAACCTTCATGCTTGCCTACAACCGTTCCGTCCTCAAAAACGAAATTGCCGCCTGCAACTTCCTGTTCAAGACCGGGAATTCTTCTTTTTAGAAACCCGCGGTAATCGTTATCCGGCACAAAGCAGATTTCATAGCTTTCCGACTTGTTGACCAGATCAATAAACCCTCTTTCCCGCGCCATTTCCCTGATTTCCGATTTATGCAGATAACCTAACGGCAATTTGGTTCTTGAAAGGCTTTCCTGTGAAACGCCCCAAAGCACATAGCTCTGGTCTTTCCAGCTGTCAATTCCTTTTGAAACATAATAACGGCCGTCGTTAAACTGCATATTGGCATAATGTCCGGTTGCGATAAATTCACAGTCCAGCCGGTCCGCACGTTTCAGGAGCGCGTCCCATTTAATGTGCGTGTTGCACAGCACACACGGATTCGGCGTACGTCCTTCGAGGTATTCGCCTGTAAAATGATCAATGACATAATCACCGAACTCGGTTCTGATATCCAGAATGTAATGTGGAAACCCCAGTTCAACGGCAATGTTCCGGGCATCGTTGATCGAATCAAGCGAGCAGCAGCCGGTTTCTTTTTTGGTACCTCCGCTGCTGGCGTAATCCCAGGTTTTCATCGTCATGCCAATGACTTCATAACCTTGTTCATGTAACATAACAGCTGCCAGCGAGCTGTCGATGCCGCCACTCATGGCGACGAGAATTCGTCCGTGTTTGCTCATTTCTGTAATCTGCGAAGGTTGAATGCCTTCCGATTTGATTGATTTAAATTAAAGAAGTAACAGCTTTTGTCCGCTGAATGGTTCTGCAAAGGTAGGATTAATCTTTCAGGAAAGTCCAATTTTCACGCATTCACCTGACGGATCACGTTTTTGATATTGAGTTCGATAATGTCCGTCATGCTTTCACACGTATGGTAATGGCTATCAGCATAATGCCTGAAAAGCCCTTCCCGAAGCTGATGAATATTTTCCATTGTGGAAATATTGTCTTTTTTGGAAACATCACGCAATTCCTTCAAACGGTGCTTCTCGCTTCTTGCCTGATACATAATCGACGACTGTTCTTCCTGCTGATACTGCAGAACCGTTTTGTCCGTCAGATATTCCATAGCCAGTTCCACATACGGACGATTTTCCTTGAAAAACTGCGGCATGTACACTTTCAAGTTTCCCTCGTAAAACTGCTGGTCAAAATCAATGGCGCGTAGACGGAACTGGAAATCGTCGAAATCGGGCGTGATCTGCATCACGAAATTATACGCTCGCATATCACCCAGCAGCGTAATCATGCAGCGTTCGTTGAACTTTACAAATTCTTTTGCAATGCGGATCGGATTGTAATCGGTATGTCGCAGACGTGATTTGGCAAATTCATCACCCGGAATGCCGGCAATATGTTCTTCGATCAGGCTGTCGCCGTCAACAAGGTAATTAACCTGATTGGGCGAAAAAATCTCTTCGAGTTCAAGACCGTAAATGCGCGAAGCATCGGCTCTTTTCACGTAGAAATAATCGTAAATATCATTCAGCCTGTTTACAATCTTGATCCGGAAAGGGTTGGAATTGCCAAACTTGCAGTAATCAATGCGGTCAATATATTTATGCTCGACAATGCGCAGATTGCCCGAAGCCTTCAGCATGGCATACGCTTTTTTCAAACCATTATGCAGCCGTTCCATTTCATGCGGCGGATACATCGGGCTTTCCCACAACGTATCTTTCCCGTTTTTATCCATCACCGGAAACGATTCGTAAAAGCCAAGCAGATCCTGATAACCGACCGGCAACTTGGCGTCCCGCTGATAAAAACGCAGGTATTTTCTTAATTCCACACTGACCGGATAAATCGGTTTTTTCTTTAAAATCTTGACATCACCCTGTTCCATAGCAGGAAGTTAGCATTTAAAATGCAGAATTGCACAGCGTACGGTTCTCAGCCGGCTTTAAAAATGAAAAACCCGTTTCTTGAAAATTTAACATTCGGCTAATACCGTTTACTCAAACTTGCTGTAATTTCCGGCTTTCAATGGAAAAGACAGCATGCGGTAAAAACCGGCGTAAACTGTCTTTTTATAAAAATCCAATCATTCTAAAATGAAGAACTATATTTTAACGCTTGCAGTTGGCTTACTTTGCCTGATCAATTTTGAAAGTATGTCTCAGAATAAAAACAAAGTCATTGCGCACCGCGGTGCATGGAAAAATACCGGAGCCACGGAAAACTCCATTGCTGCGCTGGAACATGCCATCAAGCTCGGATGTTACGGCAGTGAATTTGACGTGCATATGTCGGCGGATTCAGTTCTTTATGTATTGCACGATCATGAGATCAAAGGGACGCATCTTGAAAAAACCACTTCTGCCGAGCTTTCCAAGATCAAACTGGAAAACGGCGAAAGTCTTCCGACGCTTGAAGCCTATCTGAAAGCCGGTTCCAAACAGAAAAAGACGAGACTTATTCTGGAAATTAAAACTTCTTCGCTTGGCAAAGAGCGTTCACTTGCGCTGGCGACAAAATGCGTCGAAATGGTAAAAAAGCTTAAAGTGGAGAAAATAACAGACTACATTGCCTTTGACTTCGACGTTTGCAAAAAAGTAAAAGAACTTGCGCCCAAAGCGCATGTGGAATACCTGAACGGTGACAAAACGCCTGAGGAAATTGCTGCCGCCGGCCTGGACGGAATTGATTATCATTTCAGTGTTTACAAAAGAAAAGAAGATTACATTGCTGCCATGCGCCAGCAAAAACTGATCACAAATGTGTGGACTGTAAACGACGAAGCGACTATGAAATGGTTTCTGGAAAAAGACGTTGATTTTATCACCACCAACGAGCCTGAACTGCTGCTTGGCCTGACAAAGCAGAATTAAGATTTCGGACTGAATATTCCTAAACCCTTACTTAGTTATTATTCTGCCTGTATTTTTCAATAGCGGCCTTGATGCGCCCGGCTCTGTTGGCCGGGCTCGGGTGCGTGCTCATGAATTCAGCAGAGCGGTTTCCGCCTGACGCTTCTTCCAGAACCTTCATTACATCCAGCAATGCTTCGGGATTGTAGCCGGCATCCATCATGTACTTTACGCCAAAATCGTCGGATTCCAGTTCATCATCGCGTCCGTAACTCAGATTAACAAGATTGGCTACATATTGTGCGGTCTGGGCCGTGGTATAATCGCCGCCTGCAACGCCTGCTGCACCGGCCAGTCCGCGTAAAAGATCCGTTTTTGCCATTTGCTCGGCAGAATGCCTGCCGATAACATGTCCCATTTCGTGGCCCAGAACACCGGCGACCTGATCTTCGGATTTCAGCTTTTTAAGCAGGCCCATTGTAATGAAAATCTGTCCGCCGGGAACGGCAAAAGCATTCACGGTATTGGGGTCAGCCAGAACGTGAAAATCAAATTTATAAGGAGATTTGCCGGCATCGGTTGCCAGAACGAGTTTCTGCCCGATTGCTTTTACACTGTTCTGCACTTCGGGGTCATTGTAAAGCCCGCCAAATTCAGCTGCCATCTGCGGCGCGGATTGCAGGCCAAGCTGCACTTCTTCTGCCGGTGACATGCTCACGCGCTGCTTTTTACCCGTAACAGGATTCACCTGCGTTTTGCTGAAATAATTAAATAAGGTTATCAGAACGACGATAAGGGCAAAGATCAATCTGGCTCCGAACTTGAACATTTACAGTATGCATTAAGTGAAATTTTGTGTTTTTCTACAAAACGCATACCAAACGTATAACCTTGTATTTTTATCCGATTCTTGCTGTCTGAAGCTGCCCGTTTGTTTCCTGCCATGCGCGGATAACCTGTGTGAGCTGCTTGTATTCAATCAGGAATCCGTCGTGCCCGTACAAAGAATCTATTTCCTGAAAAACGGCATCGGGAATATGTCTTGCAAGGAACTGCTGTTCGGACAATGGAAAAAGAAGATCGGATTTGATTCCCAGAACCAGCGTTTTGGCTTTTACCAGACCCAGTGCATGCACGATTCCGCCGCGGTTTCGGCCTACATTATGCGAATCCATAATTTTGGAAAGCACCCAGTAGGAAAATGCATTGAAGCGTTTCACAAATTTATCTCCCTGATACTGCTGATACGAAGATGCCCGGAAATCATCAATCTGGTCCGGATTGTCGCGTGCCTGGGTAAAATTATACGTGTCGTAATTCCGGTAAGACAACAATGCAATGGACCTTGCAGCGCGCATGCCCATACTGCCCGCATCTTCATGATCTTCTGCGTAAGTAGGATCGGCGGCAATGGCCATCCGCTGCGATTCATTAAAAGCAATTCCCCACGGAGAATGCAGCGCATTGGAGGCAATCAGGATCAGTTCTTCACAAAGGTCCGGCACTTCCACGGCCCATTCCAGCGCCTGCTGGCCGCCCAGCGAACCGCCGATGCAGATTTTGATCTTACGAATTTCCAGTTCCTGCCTCAGCAATTCCATCGCACCGACCACATCGCGAACGGTAACAGTCGGGAAATTGCGGTAGTAAGGTTCACGCGTTTTCGGATTGATGGAAAGCGGCCCCGTTGAGCCATATGCAGACCCGATTACGTTGACGCAGATGATAAAGTATTTTGCAGGATCAAAGTATTTGTCCTCTCCTACCAGCCCGTCCCACCATTCGGCAACGTTGGAGCTTCCTGTCAGTGCATGACAAACCCATACAATATTGCTGTCGTCTGCATTTCTTTCGCCGTAAGTTGTATAAGTCAGTTCAAAGCCTGGCAATTCGCCTCCTATTTCCAGAAAATAGGGATATGGATATTTAAAGATCTTTTGTTCCGCTTGCATAAGTGCCAAAGCACAAAGGTTAATTCAAAATTAAATGTGCTGCGTTCCATAAATGGCATGAAAAGCAGCCTGAGCAACTGAAAAATTGATTTTCAATTGTAGATGCGAGAATAAAGCCATCCGGCTTACGGAAATTTCTAACAGTAAGTTCACACGAATTGAGTTTATATCTCCTAATAACTTAGGTGGGAATTAGCACCTTTCTCCAAAATGGTAGCAGGTTGCCAGAGGTTCGTTGAGCCCATTCTCTCGCCTCTTCTTTATAAATCAACCGCTGATAAAAGTGAAGCAATTGACTTGATGGTGCAATATTAAGTGCCGGTGCCTGAAAATGCAAATAAAAGCGCAATTACTATTTTGAACCAAAACTGAGCTTTTTATCTTTGCCGGCCAACGATTCCAGGTTTCAATGAAAAATTATCCGATTGTATTTCTTCTGTTGTTTATTGCCCACATTTCTCTTTCCCAAAGCACAGAACCTTCTCCTGAAAACATAGCCCGGCATATTCAAAAACTTGCTTCCGACAAAATGAAAGGCCGGGGAACAGGCAGCCGGGAAAATGACAAAGCATCGGAATACGTAAAAAACCAGTTCAAAAAGTACGGACTTCAGCCAAAGGGCACCAACGGGTTTTATCAGCCTTTTATAGCAAAAGTAAGGCGTGTGACGGTTCCGGACAGCATCCGGCAAACAAGAAATATTATCGGTTTTCTGGACAACGGAGCTGAATATACCATTGTCATCGGTGCACATTTTGACCATCTCGGACTGGGCAGACAGGGAAGCTCGAAAGCGGAAAACCCAGAAGGACAAATCCATAATGGTGCCGATGACAATGCTTCCGGTGTGGCCGGCCTGCTCGAACTGGCCAGGCATTTTTCTAGAAATGATGTGAAGGAATCGTGTAATTTCCTGTTTATCGCCTTTGGAGCCGAAGAACTTGGTTTGCTGGGTTCACGGCATTTTGTAAACAATCCTACGATTCCACTGGATAAAATCAACTTTATGTCCAATATGGATATGATCGGTCGGTACGACCCGAACCGCGGTGTGGGCATCGGAGGCTATGGCACAAGCGAAGAATGGCCGGCTGTTTTCAAGGACGTAACAGGCAATGTCAAATTTTTTACAGATCGTGCCGGAAGCGGAGGCTCCGACCACGGATCTTTTTATGCAAAACAAATTCCTGTTCTATTTTTTCATACCGGCGGCCATGACGACTATCACAAGCCTACCGATGATCCGGAAAAGATTGATACTGAAGCAGAAGCCGGCATACTTGCCGTTCAGATCAGGCTTATTGAAAATGCCATGAAGTTCCGGAAACTGAAGTTCACAGAAGTAAAGTAGTCATTTATAAAATTAGTGAATCTTGAAATGTAAATATATTTTACAAAGATATTCTTACATTTATAACTTTATAAACAGAAGCATATAGCATTGCAAATGATTTTCACCAGTTTGAAAGAAATTGAATACCGTTCGTAAAACAGAGAATAATCTGTTTCTATGAATTACCAAAATGCACCTAGTTTGTTCTGATTTGAACAGGAATATTGGAATTTTCCATAGACAACTTAATTTAATAGAAAATATTTTTAATACCTTGGTATTGCTAACCCCGATTTGAGATTTACATGAAACTTCCAATATATCAGATTGACGCCTTTACTGACAAGCTTTTTTGTGGAAACCCCGCAGCAGTTGTTCCATTAACCGAATGGCTATCGGATGAATCAATGCTTCATATTGCTGCCGAGAATAATCTGGCCGAAACGGCCTTCTATGTACCGACAGAAACGGGATTCCATATCCGCTGGTTTACACCGGCCGTAGAAGTCGATCTTTGCGGCCATGCCACGCTTGCAACTGCTTATGTGATTTTTAATATACAAGGCTACGAAGGACAGGTTATCCGTTTCAGCTCACGGTCCGGCGAACTGATCGTTGAATGCAAAGAGGACTGGCTCACGCTGAACTTTCCCGTAGATCATTTCCAGATTGCCGTTCCGCCTCCTGCTCTGATGGAAAGTCTTAATTCGACCACCATGCTGGAAGTTTACAAAGGAAAAAGTGATTATCTGGTTGTTTTGGAATCTGAAGAAGCTGTGCGTAATCTGGATTTTGATATTATTGTTCTTTCCACCATTCCGGCGAGAGGAATCATTGTTACTGCCGCCGGCAACGATGTCGATTTCGTATCAAGATTTTTTGCGCCGCAATCCGGAATTGACGAAGATCCCGTAACAGGCTCGGCGCACACAACGCTGATTCCGTACTGGGCGGAAAAACTTTCGAAGCACAGACTGACTGCCAAACAGCTTTCCAAACGCGGCGGATACCTTAAGTGCGAGCTGGACGGAGAACGCGTCCTCATCGGCGGCCAGGCAAAACTTTACCTGCGGGGCGAAATCCTGGTTGACTGAAATTCCTGATCAGCTTTCCTTATTGCGCATTAATTTGGTCCGTTGTCCTGCATACAGGCCGGCTATCACGAGCACTGTTCCTGCTATTGTATAAATCGTTACGGGTTCGGACATCAGCCACCATGCAAAAAAGAATCCGAACAGCGGACATAGAAACAGCCATAAAGAAGCACGGACCGTATCAATTCGCAACAAGTAAAACCAGCATATCAAACCAACAATTGAAACGGCAAGGCTAAGCCATAACACAGAAAACCAGAAGCGCTGATCCCATGCAGTTGCTGAAAAGTCAGTGAATAAAAGTGTGGCCGGAAGCAGGAAAATTCCGCCCAGAAAAACCTGCCATCCGTTAATGAGCAGATTGGGCAGTGTCCACTTTACAGTCGCATAATAAACACTTGCCGCAGAAACGGCAACCATACTGACCAGAAGCAACGCAATGCCGCCCAACGTCGTGTAGCTATCCGCCAGAAGCGGGTAAGTGGCAATGCCGACACCAGCCATTCCAAGGATAATTCCGAGCCATTCATTGGTTCCCGGCCGTCTTTTCAGCCACCAGGCAGATAATAAAACGATAATCAGCGGGTTTACCGAGACGGCAAGGCTGCCGATTCCGGCTGCGGTATATTTCATGGCATACACGTAGAGGCCCAGATAAAGCGTTGTATTTAAAAATCCGAAAAGTGCCAGCTGTTTCCATTCATTTTTGTCGGGCAAACGATAGGATTTGTCTTTTCCGAACAAATAGGAAAAGGAAAGCAGCAGAATGCCGGCTATAAAAAACCGGATGTTGGCCAGGATCAGCGGAGCAGCAGATTGTACACCAAATTTGGTAGCCACAGAAGCAGAAGACCATAATATGGAAAATAGAATTCCGGTTGCAATATTTTTCACACTTCTAATTATTATGCGCCAAAAATACGTGATGCATTTCGGCTTCCGCCTTCACTTTTTATATTTTTGGGCATGATTAGCAAAAAAAATGCAACTTACATCCTGACGATTCTTTTTACAGGATTGTATTTTCCTTCTTTTTCCCAAAGTCAGTGGACATATGATTTTAACAATGCCCTTCTTCCCATTGAAAATGCCGGACCGGCGCTGAAACCGCTCGGGCAGGCAGGCCAGTTTATAAAAGAAAAAATCCCGGGTTCAGAAGACCTGAGCCGGACCACTTACCGGTTTGAAAAAAACAGCGGCCTTCAGTTCAACAACTCCGAAGCAAAAGGATTTCTGAACAAATCATTTACGGTTGAGATTTATTTCAAGCTGGACGAGCTCGACAGCTGGAAACGTGTTCTGGACTTCAAGAACAGAAAAAGCGATTATGGCAGTTATATATATGATGGAAAACTGAACTTTTACGATTTTGCAATTGGTGAAAAAGCGCCGGTAAAAGCGAATCAGTATGTACATTACGTCTATTCGCGTGATTTTGAAACCAAGATCATTAAAATGTATATTAACGGCCAGTCCAAGCTGGAATTCAAGGACCCGGGTACCGAAGGAATGCTGGACAATGATCAGGTGCTCAACTTTTTTCAGGATGATCTGGTCGCAAACCATGAATCGAGTGCCGGCTCCATTGCGCTCATCCGTGTTTATGACCGCGTAATGACGCCGGTTTTTATCCGGAAAAGTTATCAGACGATCAGTAAAGATTACAGGGAAACTGCAAAATCGGAAAATGAAAAGCCGGAAGTAGTCACATCCGCACCGGAAAAACCTGTCAGAAGCAACAGCAATCTTGTGAATGTCACCGGCCGTGTTTACGACGGCAAAAACCTGAAACCGGTTAATGATGCCGAGGTAACTGTCAGAAAAAGTGTAAACGATTCGCTGGTGGCACTGGCTAAAACGGTAAACGGTATTTACAAATTCGAACTTACGCCATTTGAGTCTTATAAAATATCGGCACAGGCAGACGGTTTCCAGTCCCGGAGCATTGCGGTTAAAACGACCAACCGCTACGAAGAAGTGAAATCGCTGATCAGCCTTTCCGCCGAAACCTATGACGCTCCACTGAGAACTTTATATTTTACACAAAGTACGGAAGTTCTGGAAGATGAAGCGCTTTCCGAAATTGACTCCATTGTCTCCTACTTTCAAAGAAGGCCGGACCTGAAGATCATTCTGAAAGGCCATACAGACAATACCGGCAATTTCGAAAAGAATCTGGATTTATCCAGAAAACGTGTTGAAACGGTTAAAACATATCTGACGGGAAAAGGAATTCCTGAAAACCGGATTGAAGGAGCCGGTTACGGACCGGCGCAGCCGAACAGAGTAAATCAGTCAGAAACTCAGAAAAAATCCAACCGCCGCGTGGAAGTCTGGGCAGAGCCTGTAAAAAGATAAAGCCATCTCACTGAGACGGCTTTATACTGACTATTCCTAAACCCTTAACCTTTTCTTATCTTTATATAACCTAAAAGTTGTTAAATAAATTCGTTTTCAAATAATCGAATTCAGATTAATCAACTCTTTATAATTTCTTCTGAATTTAAAATTCCGGTTTGTCATATTCAGAACCTGAAAATCTCAGTTTCCCTTGACTTCTGAATTTTATATTATAAAGTAACCTGTTACTCAATAATACTCCTTATTTTCAATATTACAAAAAAATCGTACCTGCACGAATAAATACGTCAAATATATTAGAAGTATGCCATTAATTATTTACTGTCGGCGCTTCTAATCACTTAATGTAAATACTGCATTCCGCAGCTTTGTAGTTTTAACTTTCACCAAGCATTAGTTTGATTCGGTTCGCTTCCCGGATTTATTCAATTCCGATTTACATCAACTACAATACAAATGTCCGTATTAATTTTGAAATTACAAATTCATTCAAATCGCTTCAACAGAATTTTATTTGGAATATTATATTTTTATTAGTTATAAATATACAATATTATACTCATTAACAATTATGATAATATTTAATATTTGGCAATTCCAGTATTTTGCAGAATAAACCTCAATCTTGAAATATTTATATTTCCTTTAAATAATCCAATCATTGATTATAATTATTCATTGTTGCCTGTATCCCCAAAGTACAAAATGATAAAACCATGTCTCCCGCATTGTCCAAAAACACCGGGAGTTCCGGCATCTCTTCATTGGAAAATGGTTTGAGTACATAATCTACTTGCCTGCCGCGCGGAAAATTATTGCCGATTCCGAATCGCAGCCGCGGATACTCTGTGGTTGAAAGCAATTCTTCGATATTCCTGAGACCGTTATGCCCGCCATGGCTTCCTTTGGGTTTAATCCGCAGTGTTCCAAACGGTAGCTGCAGTTCATCTACAATAACAAGCAAATTTTCAGTCGGTATTTTGTACTGATCCATGTAATAGCGGATTGCTTTTCCGCTCAGGTTCATGAAAGTGGTCGGTTTTATAAAATAGATCTGCCGCCCTTTATGCTTCCATTCCGCGACAAAAGCCAGACGTTCAAAGGAAAACTTGAAATCATGCTGTGCTGCCAGCCTGTCCAGAACCATAAAACCGATATTATGTCTGGTAAATGCGTATTCCGGACCAATATTTCCCAACCCGGCAATAAGATATTTCATTTGGTAAAAGTTTTTGATTTCATTTTTGAGCACTTAATTTAGGCTAAAATTCAGGGAAATTATATCATGCCCCAAAAACGATTAATACTGAACAGCCCATTACTTGAAATCATGACCAGCCGGTTATGTCAGCAACTTATTGAAAATCACCAGGATTTTTCCAATTCAGTTGTAATGGGTCTGCAGCCGAGAGGAATTTATTTTGCAGAAAGGATCATTGCAGAATTACGTGAACGTACAGGAAAAGATATTCCGCTTGGTTATCTGGACGCTACTTTTTACCGGGACGATTTCCGCCGCCGTGAATCGCCGCTGCTGCCGAACAAGACCAATGTACCTTTTCTGATTGAAGGCAAAAGAGTAATCCTGATCGACGACGTGCTGGCCAGCGGACGAATGGTCAGGGCTGCATTGGATGCCATGACTGCATTCGGGCGCCCCAAAATGGTTGAGCTCATGGTGCTTATCGACAGACGCTATAACCGGGAATTGCCTATTGATCCGGATTATGTAGGCATGAATGTAAGCACGGTTGAAAGTCAGCGCGTACAGGTGGAATGGAAAGAGCAGGGCTTCCATTCCGACCAGATCTGGATGGTTGACTGAACCGAAACTTACGGCCGTGATGCTTCTGCTTTGGTTGCTTTGCCGATGTCTTCTGTTTTGTACGTAAGCTTGTCAATATAGAAAACTTCTCTTCCCTGACCAACGGATGAAGTTCCCAGCCGCTGCATGCCGTAAGCCAGAAAATACTGTCCGTACCACGGAGAAAGATAAGCATCTTCGCTGTTAAGAACCTTTTCTTTTTCAGACTTGGGCGCAATCTTGAACTTTTCGTTCTTCACAACTACCGTGTTACGGCTGATTACTTCAGTGTGGATTTCACCATCCTGCGGATAGGCAAGCACAAAATAATCGTCAACGGGTGTGATCTGGACCATTTCCTGAAGATCATAACTGGTAAGATCTTTGATGGTGATGCAGTTGTCCCAGATCAGTTTACCGTTCAGGTCAAAACCGCATACAATGGCGTGCGTGTAACGGTAACCTTCGAGCGAGCGCGAAAAATAGGGCCGCGAAAGTCCGCCTGCAATAACCGGATTGGATGACCGCTGATTCGGATAATAAACTTCCGCAACGAGCACGATTTCATTTTCAGTCTGGATCAGTTCATGCACAAGCAATCGGTACCTGAAACGGTTTTCTTTGCCCAGGCTTTCTCTTTTGCCAATCCGTTCCAGCATTTTCTGCTTGCGTTTCGGTTTCATGTAATTAAAGAAATTCTGAAGCTGGGAAAATTCTATAAACTGCGGTTCCTGAGGTTCGTCGTCTTCAATATGCGTTACAAAAAGACCTTGGGAGTATTGCGTGCAGCCAACGGAATAATTGCCGATCAGATAAGAATCGTCCGGGTTCAGCGGAACGATCTGACCGGAAATAAAGCTATACCGCGGATCGCTCAGTGACGTCTTTTTAAGCAGTTTTCCGTCGTAATTATAAGTTTTGATCTCAAAAACACAGTTTTTTTTACGGTAAGCATACGTAATTACATTGATATACCCGTCCACTTCATTGATATCTACGTTATTCAGTTCTGTATTTTTTTCAAACAATCCAGGCAAAACACGCGTGGTATGATCAAAAAAGGAATGCACAATCACAATCGGGCGTGAGCGGTAATAACCGGAAACAAGCGCTTTGCTTCCCATCACTTTAAAATGCTGTACATCTACGCCGGCCAGCAGGTTTCCTTTGTAAGTATCAACGGAACCATCGCTGAAATTGAGCTGCATAAACAGAAAACGATCTGTATCCGGCTCGGCAAACAGCCAGTAACCGCTTTCTGCACCTTTGTAGGCCATCACCGGTATATATCTGAAATCCAGCTTGTAAGTTGTACGCCAGAGTACTTTCAGCGTGGTATCATACTTTACAAACTGCCATTGTTCATTGCGGCTGTTGGAATATTCATTTCCCCGCACAACGGATAATATTCCGCGCTCGCCCAGACTGAATACTTCAAATTCCTCGGGGGTAGCAGAACTTGTTTTGATTTCCAGGCGGTCCGATTGATGCAGCTGCGCCCACGCGCCGCATAGCGGAATCAGGCCTAGCAGCAGGATCATGTAAATCCGCGTCGGATATAATGGGTGGATATTCATAACTTCTTTGTCCGGGGTGTGAGTCTGATCAATAATTACTCTAATTTTGCATCAAAAAGAATAACATTGCTATTTATTTTGTAAATAATTTCAATCAAATAAAAACCTGGAGAAATATCATTCTTTAACAGAATCTGCTCTCCTGCTTGACCCTATTTTTCATGTCAATTGAAGCCATTTTAAAGCAAGACATTCAAAAAGCAATCCAACAGCATTTTGATATTTCCGCTGAAGACATCATTTTACAACCTACAAAAAAAGAATTTGAAGGATTTTATACTTTTGTTACTTTTCCGCTAGCCAAATCCGCACGCAAAGCACCGGCAGAAATCGGGCAGATAATCGGCAACTACCTTAAAGACAACAGCTTAGTTGTAGATGACTTCAATGTTGTCCAGGGTTTTCTGAACATTAACCTCAAAGACAGCACCTGGCTGAACCTGTTTGACCAGATCATCAGCGATACGGCATTTGGTACATTTTCTGCTAACGGCCAGTCTGTTATGGTGGAATTTTCTTCTCCAAACACCAATAAACCTCTGCACCTGGGACATTTGAGGAATAATTTCCTTGGTGATTCCTTGTCGAAAATACTGGAAGCAAGCGGCTATGATGTGGTAAAAACCTGTCTGGTCAACGACCGCGGCATTCACATCTGCAAATCCATGCTGGCTTACCGCGAGCTGGGCAACGGCGAAACGCCGGAATCCAGCGGCATCAAAGGCGATCACCTTGCGGGAAAGTATTATGTAAAATTTGATATCGAGTACAAATCGCAGATCCGTGAACTTGTTGCGCAGGGCATGCCCGAAGATGAAGCTGCCAAAAAAGCGCCGTGGATGCTGGAAGCGCAGCAACTGTTGCTTTCATGGGAAAACGGCGATCCGGAAACGGTTGCCCTTTGGCAAAAAATGAATAGCTGGGTGTATGAAGGTTTCAGTGAGACGTACAACAAGATCGGCGTGGGGTTTGACAAAACGTACTATGAATCCAATACGTACTTGTTAGGAAAAGACATTATTGAAGAAGGCATTGAAAAAAATGTTTTTTACCGCAAAAGCGATAATTCGGTCTGGATTGACCTTGCAGAAGAAGGGCTGGATGAAAAACTGGTTCTGCGCGGTGACGGAACTTCCGTTTACATTACGCAGGACCTCGGAACTACGGAACTGAAAAACAATGATTACCATAACAATCGCTATTTATGGGTTGTAGGCAATGAGCAGGATTATCATTTCAAGGTACTTTTTGCCATCCTGAAACGGCTTGGCCGCCAGTATGCCGAAGGCTGTTATCATATCAGTTACGGAATGGTCGATTTGCCTTCCGGTAAAATGAAATCGCGCGAAGGAACCGTTGTCGATGCCGACGACCTGATTTCTCAAATGATACAAACGGCTTCCGACCGCACGCAGGAACTTGGAAAAATTGATGATTTTGAAAGCAAGGAAGCCAATCAGCTTTACAACCAGCTTGCACTGGGCGCGTTAAAGTACTTTCTGCTGAAAGTGGACCCTAAAAAAAGAATGCTTTTCAACCCGGAAGAATCCATTGATTTTCAGGGCCATACCGGGCCGTTTATCCAGTATACTTATGCACGGATCCGTTCGATCATGCGAAAGGCGGAGCAGTCGGGAATTGAAAGCAAGCTGCCGTCATCAAAATATGAAATGCACAAAGCTGAAAAAGAGCTGATTTTCATGTTGTCGCAATATCCTGCAAGGGTGCTGAGCGCTGCAAATGATTTTGCTCCTTCGGTCATTTCGCTTTATGCATTTGAACTGGCGAAAGTCTACAACCAGTTTTATGCCGAGGTTTCCATTTTCTCCGATCCTGATCCCGAAGCCGTACAATTCAGGGTTGCATTATCAAAGGTGGTTTCGGAAACGATTCGCAAAGCTTTGGGGTTATTGGGCATAGAAGTACCGGAACGTATGTAGCTGTTGGTAAGCAGGGTTATTTGTAAAAAAAGGATGAATCGTTTTGTTAAAAATTACGTATATTATACAGTCAAACAATTAAAATCTAACAATAACCAATTCTTATCATGGACCTCGTAAAATCGCTTTTTATTATGATTGCCTCTTTATTCAGCGGTATTTTTGCTGACAAATCCGAAATTGCCAAAAGACCTGCGGAACATGTAACTGCGAAACTTTCATTGTACGACTTCAAAGTAAAATCGCTTGTTGGCGATGAAACGGTGGATTTGAGCAAATACAAAGGAAAAAAAGTGGTTATCCTGAATGTTGCTTCCAAATGCGGCTATACCAAACAGTACGCCGACTGGGAAAAATTCAACAAGGAACATGGCGACAAAGTTGTCGTTCTGGGTTTTCCGGCCAACAACTTTGGCGGTCAGGAGCCGGGAACAAGTGAAGAAATCGCTACTTTCTGCTCCAAAACATACGGCGTTACATTCCCGATGTTTGAAAAAGTTTCTGTTCTTGGCGAAGACCAGGCGCCTATTTACAAATGGCTTACAACAAAAGACCTGAACGGCTGGAACGACAAAGTTCCGACCTGGAATTTCTGCAAGTATGTTGTCAATGAAAAAGGTGAGCTAACAAACTTCTTTGCATCCAAAATCTTACCGACCGATCCTGAATTTCTGAAAGCTGTCGGAATCTGATGATTTGAAATTCAATACTCAGCGAAGCCGGAATAAACAACTTGTTCCGGTTTCGCTAATTCAGATATTTAAAACTGAAAACATAACAGCACACTATGAAAATCAATGAAATTGCAGAAGCCAAAAGATACCTTTCCAACGCCAGGGAAATCCTGCGTGACAAAGCGCTTAAAGAGGATGGCTATTACACGGACCGTAAATATGTAAAAATGGCCGGACATACTGCTTATACCGGCGTCCTGGTCGCACTGGACAGTATTTTAGGAGAAAAGAAAAAAGGCAGGAAAAGTGTCGAATGGTATCAGAAGGAACTTTCTGCAGTAGACAAAAAAATATTATCTGCATTTCTGGCAGCTTACGACACACTGCATCTTTCCATGAGTTATGATGGAAATCTGAGTGCAGCCATTTCTTCAGAAGGTTTGCAGCTTGCAGAAAAAATCATTGACTGGGCAGAAATGAAAGCTCAGGCGTGATGTAAATCAAATTGATATAAAATGAATCCCTGGATTGAAGCGGCACGCCCGCGCACTTTGCCTCTTGCGCTTTCCTGCATATTAATGGGTTGCTTTCTGGCAGCTTCCAAAGGTAATTTCAGCTGGCCTGTTGCAGCTTTAAGCATTCTGACAACCATTCTTCTTCAGGTGCTTTCCAACTTCGCCAATGATTACGGCGATGCAGTGAACGGCAAGGATACAGACTTGCGTGAAGGCCCGCGCCGGGCCGTTCATTCCGGCCACATTCCGGCTTCCGCTATGCTGAAAGCAATTATTGTTTTTTCGGTACTTGCGTTGATTTCGGGCATTTCGCTGTTGACAATTGCTTTACGCGATGCCTCAGCAAACGAATTCTGGGTATTTCTGGGCATCGGGATTGCGTGTATTATTGCTGCCATTACTTACACCGCAGGCAAAAGACCGTATGGCTACGTCGGACTCGGCGACCTTTCCGTACTGATCTTTTTCGGATGGGTCGGCGTTTTGGGCAGCAGTTATTTGCATACGCATGTCTGGGACTGGAGTTTACTGCTTCCCGCAACGAGCTGCGGACTTTTTGCAGTTGGCGTTCTGAACATCAATAACATTCGCGACATAGAATCGGACAGGGCCACGGGCAAGAATTCCATTCCGGTCAGACTTGGCAGGGAAAAAGCAATCCGCTATCATTGGTGCATTCTCATTACCGGTATGCTGTGTGTTTTGATTTATACAATCCAGAACTTTTCAGGATATACAAGTCTGTTTTTCCTGCTCAGTTTTCCGCTTTTTATCAAAAATGGCCTTGCCGTTTCCAGACTGCAGAAAGCCAGCGAACTGGATCCCTATTTAAAACAAATGGCACTTTCCACGCTGCTGTTTGTGATTCTTTTCGGTTTAGGGATTGTTTTATAAAATTCACTTTACAAACGGCTTGATTGCTTTTCCAAGAACCGAATAGCCTTTTGCATTCGGATGCAGCCCGTCTGAAAACAGGGTTTCGTCAATCTTGCCGTCTTTTTGCAAAAATACTTTTCCGGGATCCAGATAATTCACATTGGTTTCACCGGTCAGCAATGCCAGTTTTTTGTTCAGGTTTTCCACTCTTGCTTCCTGCGCGCGTCTCGGATAAATGCCCAGCATTGTAATCTGCGCCTGGGGCTGCCGGTATTTGATCGCCTCAATCAGCAACCGCCAGCCTTCTACAATTTCATTATCCGTATTCAGATGAAGGTTGTTCGTTCCGATATTGACAAAAATCCGGTTGATCGGATTGCCGTCCAGCTCGCCATGATGAACCCGCCACAGAACATTTTCAATCCGGTCCCAGCCATAACCCAGATTTCTTGCATTTTTGCCAAACGTATCCATCCAGGAATCTTCGCCTACGGCACGCGGACCTTTGGGCATGCCGCCCCAGAAATGCGTAATGGAATTGCCGATGATTATATTCGTTGGTGCAGATTTTTTATTCAGTTCAAGGATTTCACGGTGCCTTGCTTCCCAGTCATAATTATACAGTTCCCGCATTTGCGTTAATGGCTTTGTCGTTGAAAACGCGTCGGTTTGTTCATGAAGAATGGTACGGATGTGCTTTTCGTAACCTTCGGCATAACGCATCATGCCAAGGTCATTCGGGTGCGTTCCATCAACCATCGTTTCCGTATCCTGTTTAAAATCTTCTTTCGGGATCATGTAAAGCTCCTTTATTCCTTCCGACTTCAATGCGGCATAAGCCTTTTCCAGCGTTTCGTTTACTTCTGTGTAAAAATGTTTGCTCTGCGGATTGATATCTCCATCCGTATAGCCGGCATGCGCGGCAAGGACAATCGGAACGCCCGGCCGTTTTTCACGCAAAGTACGCACCGAAGCAAGAATCCGTCTGTAAACTTCTTCAATCGTCAGATCACTATCCGGATCATTCGGACGGATGGTCATATTCGGAAGGCAATCGAGTACATACATTTTGGCATCTATTTCCGAAATCATGCTGATCAATTCATTTTCAAGCATTCCGTTTCCGGAAAAAGCAAGGTTAATCAGCGGACGATCCAGCTTTCTTCCAAGGATCGATGTCCAGGCCATTCCCGGCCGGGAAGCACAGGCGCCCTGCGCGATAGAAGTTCCGTAAACAACAACCGGCTTGTCAGGCCTTACTGCCAGCGGCGTAAATTCAGTTCCTTCCGGCGTTCCTATTTCCAGCCATTTTATCTTGTTATACAATGGCAGAAAAAGCCTGTACTCACGTCCTTTTTTATGATAGTTATCGTTGGGATTCAGATTTTTGAAATCAAAGGCAATCGTATCGCCGAATGCATATTTTGCTGCACACCAAAGCCAGTCGCCATCATTTGACAAAGCATAAAGATCCACGCCGCTGACGCCGGTGGCGGGCATGTGCTGCAAAGCATGCTGTCCGCTGACCACATAACGGACCCTGATTTCAGCTGAATTGGCACGAAAGCGGAGCATTAAACCTGAGGGCATTCCGGCAAGGTCCCAAACTGGTTCCCGAACCTGCTTTTCTGCGCGTGCAGGAAGCCGGTCATAAGGGCTTTTCAGTTCTTCCGGCCACGCCTGACCTTCAATGACGGGAAAAGTCGCGGTCTCCGGATTCCACCATCTGAATTTGCCGGTTTGGGCAAACGATAACCGGGAAGTAAAAAGCAGGACAAACAGAAAACAGGTAAATGCAGATTTCATAAATAAAAACGGACACTTTTGCTATACAAAAGTGCCCATCCGATTACTTCTTACTTTGTAAAATCCGATTATTTCACAATGACGCCATCCGCAATAAATGTGAGTTCTTCTTTCGGTTCAGTGATTTTGGCAATTTCTTCCTGACTTTTGCCTGCATCTTTTGCATAATGCTGCAAATGTTCGACAGGAACGGTTTTCTTTTGTGCCTCGCCTTCAAACACAACGGTCTTGCCGGCTATATCTTTCGGAACAAAAAAAGCATAATCCTTGAACATCACGCGCATGGTTTCGCCATCGGCCATTTTGACCTTCATCCAGCAGCCTTTTACCTGACATACGGATTCCACTGTGCCGCTGACTTTGGCTTCCATTTCTGTTTTATTACCCATTTTTTCAGGCAATGCACTTGCTTCAATGGCTTTGCTCTCATTTATCTCTTTTCCAAAATGCCCTGCGTTTTGCGCGTGAGCCGTACACATGGCGGTTATTCCCAGTAAAAACAGGATCAGCTTTTTCATAGAATCAATATTATGTTGACAATGACCAATTTAAGTTAAAAATTTTTTATTCCAAAACCTCAACCCAGCCTTTGCAGTGATTTCCCTGCGGCGTGTCCACTATATAGAAATAAGTACCGTTTGCAATGCCTTTTCCCCAGTCATTTTTGTAATCCGCCGCTTTGAAAACGGATTTTCCCCAGCGGTTAAAAACTTCCAGCGACGAAGCCGGAACCGGAACAATAAAGAAATCATTTTTGCCGTCACCGTTTGGGGTAATGACATTGCTGAGCGTGAATGCCGGAGCAGCCGTCACCGTTTTTGACAGCGAAAGTGCACAGCCGGCCGCATTGTAAGCTGTCAAGGTAACAGTATAATCTCCCGGTGTCTCATAAACATATTCCTTTATGTCAGCTTCGCCCGACACATTGCCTGCGCCCAGATCCCATTCATACTTTTGTGCGTTTTTGGTATTATTGATCATGGAGTAAGAAAAAGGCGCATTGCATGCACCTCCCGACTGCGCTATTTCAAAAGCGGGCTCAAAGCTTCTGTCTACTTTAACAGTAATTTCCCTCAATGGCCTGCAACCGTCTGCATAAATGCCCTCAATCGTGTAAGTTGTTGTCTTTTCGGGCTTCACCGTTACCGTTTGCCCGATAGTCTCCGGCAAACCTTCGGTTGGCAACCAGCGATATTGTTTTGCATCTCCGGAAACGGTTAACACCACCGTAGAGCCCGCACACACTTCAGTATCCGGCATATCCATAAAATCGGATTTCTTTTCCACGGCCACTTTCACTTTTTCAGTTACCTTACAGCCACTTGCATTGCTGATTTCCACCAAAAATTCGGTATTTTCCTTCACATTAACGGTCGGCGTTGCGCTTGCCGCATTGTCCATTCCGGCAGCAGGCGACCATTTGTACTGCGTTCCGCCGGCTGCAAAAAGCTTGACCGACGAATTTTCACAAACTGCTGTGTCCGCCATTACTTTGGTATTCAGCGTTTCCACAATGATTTTTTTCTGCGCTACATCCATGCGCTTGCAGCTTAGACGGTTATAAGCTTTTAAAGTAACGGTGTATTCACCCGGATTTTTAAAAGTATATTCCGCCTGATCTTCTTCGCGGGAAATGGTGCTTTCACCGACGTCCCAGATATAATCCACGCCGCCTTCGCTTGTGTTGATAAACGTAAGTTCCAGCGGTGCACATCCGCGGACAACATCTTTGGTACTTCCTGAATAAACGTCAAAGTCTGCTTTTAACCTGTCAATATCGATTTTAAAAGCTGCATTGTTGCAGTTTTCACTGTTGTTCGTTTTGGACCAGGCTTGCGGCGTTACAGGAAAATGCGTTCCGCCACAGGCACAGGTTGCGTGATAAATGGTTCCGTTTTTGTCAAACCGGCTCGTACCGCCGTCCACATGATCGCCCTGAATAAAACCTGTACGCGTGGAGCTTCCGAAATAAGTGGCGTACAAAAGCGACTTGGCGCCCTGTTCCAGAATGGCAATGTAAAAGTTGTTTCCGTTGGTTGTGGATTTGATGGCGTCGTCCGTTACTTTAAGGTTGTTCGTACTGCTCGCCGGATTGAAATCCGTATCCGAATTGACGTTTCCGCCCCAGCCGGCTATGTAAATATTCCCGCATTCGCTCACCAGAAATGCCGTCGGGGAAATATCGGGCGTACCCCGACCCGACCCGATTACGGTTGAAAAAACCGTTTTGGACAATGCCGCATCCAGCGCGTGAATGAACTGCCCGCTTTTTTCATTGCTGTAAACACCCTGACTCACCGGATATGCTCCGTTTGTCAAACCATAAACATAAACATTGCTGCTTGCATCCAGGTCGATAAGATAAGCGGCATCTGCATTAGCCGTTCCCAGATATGTCATTCCAGCCAGCTTGTCATTTGCAAATCTGGCAATGAAAGCGTCTTCAGTGCCGCTTAGTTTCTGCTGAAAGGAAGTGGAACTGGTCGGAAGCGTGCTGCTTTGCGAATTTCCTGTGACGTAGATATCACCATTTACGGCAGATTTGATTGAATAAGCGGCATCTTCCTTGTCACCTCCGATGTAAGTGCTCCATAAAAGATTGTTCAGCTCAGGTGACAGCTTGAAAACAACGCCGTCCTGATTTCCCGCCAGCTTGTTCTGTACCGGGTTTTTCAATGGAAAATCCTGCGAATTTGTAGACGATGCCACCAGAACATTGTCCGATTTGTCCAGCACGATTTCACCTCTGAAACTGTCGCCGTAATTTCTGATCGTGAAATTGGTTGGGTTGCTTACGCCGTCATTGCCTTTTCCGCCCAGAAACGTAGATGCCGCCAGCTGCGCTCCGCTTGCACTGAGCTTGGACACAAAAATATCACTTCCATTCGGCAGATCGAGGCCGGAAATAGGTACGACCGACGAGCCGCCGCCGTATGTTGCCTGAAAAGCGGAACTGCGGACGGGAAAGTTATTTGAGGAAGTAAGCCCTAAAACAAGCAGTTCGTTTTTGCTGTTGACAATCAGGCTGCTTGGAATATCGGTACTGTTTCCGCCCAGAAATGTAGCATAAACAAGCTGACTTCCGTCCGGCGTAAATTTCAGAATGGAAACATCCACCAAACCTTCGAACTTTACCTGAAAAGCGCCGAGCGTTGCCGGGAAATTTGTACCAAAGACGGTTCCGCCGGAATAAAGGTTACCTTCCTCATCATACGTTGCAGTATGGCCCCAGTTGTCGGCAACGGACCCGGAATATGTTGAAAATATCAGTTCGGGATCAATCGTCAGTTTTTTGGTTTTATCATAACCTTTGGGCAGCACGAAGTGAATGCTTTTATCTGGAGTTACCGCAAAATGGGAAGGCACCTCCGTTTGTTTTCCGTTACTGGTCTGGAACGTATAAGGCTCCGCTTCCTTAAACTGGCCGACTGAAGTTTTCACAACAATCTGGCCGGTTTCATTCAGCGAAATATGTTCGGCTCCGTTGTATTTCAGCTTGATCTGAGCAGGATCGGCATTCGGCTGAACGATGAATTCATATTTAAGCTTGAACTGATGCATGTAAATACGCAGGTCAATTCCGGTATAAACATTTTTGTAAGTTACTTCTTCAAAGGCTTTTACATTTCCTGCCCATTTGCTTTCCTCTTTTCCGAGAAAATAATTATAATGAATGCGTGTTTCTCTTTCCGGTTTGTAACTGATGTTTTCGGAAGCATTCTGAAAGGCCACTTCCACGCCGTGCGCAGGAATAATATGGCCGGCTGCGGCATTGTTGCGAATGTTTTGGGAATCCGTTGCTTTTTTTCCATGCATGGCCGAAACCCTGGCGGCATCGTACAATACATAAACCAGCGATTTGTTTTTCAGAAAAAGAAACCCGCCCGGAATTTCGGCGCGGTACAAAACCTCCGGCTCCCACTGGCCGCGGTTTTCAATGAAATGCATGTCACCGGCAAGTGTATTTTGCAACGACAGGAAAGAAATCAGAAAAAAAAAGAGGATTGAAAGTAGATTTTTCTGCATAGCCCGACTTGTAATTTCTATTTGAACGCAGAAACTGAAATGATATTTTCACAGAATTCGTATTCCTGTTCTACATTGGAACCCAGCAAAACCAATTGATCGCGGGTATGCTCTATTACGTGTTCCAGATACCATTTTATTCCCTGAACGTCCAGATTTGTCGTGGGCTCATCCAGAAAAATCACCGGAACATCCGACAGAAAAGCAAGACCCAGCTTTACCCTTTGCTTCATACCCGATGAAAAATGACGGATTATTTTATTGCTTGCATGTGTAAGCTGTATAAAATCCTCAAAATCGCCCGATGAAATGCCGTTTTTAAAAGGTTTGAACTTTTTGTGGAAATCGAGCAGTTCACGAAGCGTAAATTCTTCGATCAGTTCCAGGTAAGGCGCGGCAATAACCAGCTGTTTATACCAGTTGTCTTCCTCGATTTCCCTGCCATCCGCATTTACGTAACGTATTTTTCCTTCGGTAACCGGCACCATGCCCGTCAGCAACTGAAGCAAAGTAGATTTTCCGCTGCCATTCGGCCCGACAAAAGTATATTTCTGTCCTGCTTCCAGCTCAAAACTTGCATTGCGGACAATCCATTCCCTGATAAATTTCTTCCCTATATTTTCAACCCTGATCTGCAATGCTGTTCGGAAAAGTTGGCGTTTAAATATATTACTTCTGAGTTATCTGGAATAATAATCCCATGCAGCCCGGCTGATCTGCGCAATGACCATATCACGTGTTTTCTCATCCGCAGGCGTGTTGGAAACGAAGGCGACAATGGCAATCGATTTTCCATTTGGCATGGTAACAATTCCCGCATCATTGAAGGCGGCGCTAATGCCTTTGTCGTTCGTGCCGGAAGAACCTGTTTTATGAGCGACTTTTGTATTTTCCGGAAGCAATCCTTTGATACGGTTCAGGCCCGTCGGTGTCTCCGTCATGATTTTCATCAGGAATTCCGTACTGGATTTTGAAAGTTTTTTTCCCTGGTGAAATACATCCAGCAATTGGATCATGGCAGGAGGCCGGCACCAGTTTGTAAACTGCACATCCCAGTTTTTAGCCATTTCAGCTTCGGTAGCCACAATGTTAATACCTTTTACGCCAATACTTTGCATGTACTTGTTAACGTTCCGAGGTCCGCCGACAAGCCTGAAAAGAATATCACACGTATTGTTATCACTCAGGGAAACAGTGTAAGTCAGCAGTTCCCGCAGTGAAAGGTCCAGATTTCCTTCTGGAAACTTCTTTTGCAGCGGGCTCCACGTATCCGGATTAAGATCTTCTTTTTTAACATGAATTTTCTGATCAAGCGAAAGTTTGCCTTTATCGACCTGATCCAAAACAGCCATTCCCAAAGGGAATTTGAAAACGCTCTGCATCGGAAACTGATGCTTTTCGTTGAGATAAAGCGTTTCGCCGCTTTTCAAATCCATGATCCCGATTCCGACCGTGCCTTGCACCAGTTTTGAAATGGAGTCTATTTTCGCTTTCAATTCGTCTTTCTGGGCAACTGAATTTTCTGGTAAAAAAACAAAACCTGTTAATATGGAGGCTAAAAGGATACGGAACACGTGTTTTTTCATTTGGATGATTGGCTTTTAGCGGTTAGCTGTTGGCCTTTAGCGGTTAGCTTTTATATTTTTAGGAAAATGAAATAATATAATGGATTGCTTTTTGTTTTATTAAAATTCTCTGTTTTTCAATTGACTGCTGAATAAATATCAACCTTTATTAAAACTTGAACCTAGTCGCTAATAGCTAACGGCTAAAAGCTGACAGCCAACAGCCATCAACTTTTATCTGCATTCTTGTCCTTTTCCTCAATCGTCAGGCGGACAAGTTCAATCCGCGTATCCTGCATGGAAACAACCTGAAACATGTAAGGCGGAATGCTTACGGTATCATTCACATCCGGCAAATCACCGTAAAAATGGATCAGCATACCCGCCAAAGTATCGTAATCGCCTTCCGGCAGTTCCCATCCGTATTTTTCGTTCAGATAATCCAGCTCATGACGGGCACTGAAAATATAACTTTCATCATCCAGCTTGCGCTCCGTCCAGTCTTCCGTGGAGTCATATTCATCCTGTATTTCCCCGAAAATCTGTTCAACCACATCTTCCACACTGACAAGCCCCGAAGTTCCTCCGAATTCATCCACAACCAGCGCCAGACTTCTTCTTTCTTCCAGAAACCGCAGCATCAGATCGCTTGCAGGCATGGCTTCCGGCACGATCAGGATCGGCGTAATGATGTTGCTTATCTCCTTTGGTTTTTTAAAAAGCGAGAGCGCATGGCAGTAGCCAAGCACGTCGTCAACTGATTCGCGGTGCACAATGATTTTGGAATGCCCGCTGGTCAGAAAGATGGTTCTTAAATCTTCAATGCTGGCATTAACATTCACTGCAGAAATCTCGGTCCTGGGAATCATGCAATCCCTGATCCGCAAATCCTTGAAATCAAGCGCATTGATAAACATGCGTTCTTCAATGCTGTGATCATCAAAGTCGGGGTCGTCAGCAGAAGCCGCATCGTCGCGAAGCGAAGCGGAAAGTATGTTTTCTTTAACAAAAGGCTCCACGATCCAGTATAACGGCGTCATAAACCATTCGCCCAGCCGGACAGGAAAAGCCGTAAGGTCCAGGATTTTCGGAAAACTCCTGCCTATTTTGATCCAGCTGGTGTAAGACAGCATCCAGGTAACGGCCAGCGCTGCAAACATCAGCAACACAATAAGTTCTTCCTGAAGTGTCGTATGAATGGAAAGAACCGGATAGAGCGCCTGCACTGCAAAAAAGCAGCCGAATGCAACAGTTACAAGGCGGATCATGCGGAGAATACGGCGCCAGTATAACGTCTGATAAATTTCCTCGGCTTTTTCGTGTCTCCACGAATAGCGGTCCATGCTGATGTCCAGCAAAACAGAACGTACCGCTCCGTAATAGCCGGTCAGGATGAAAAATAAAACGGTTATACCAAAATAGACAATGCTCATTTTTTCACTGTTTTACCGGATTTGCTTTTAACAGGATTTGAAACGGAACTTTCTGATTTCCCCGCCTTTAAAGAAGCTTTTAGCCTGCTGAACTGAAAGAAAAGCAAGCATACTATACTCAACAGCAGCAGCCAGTAACTCTCAAAAAGGCTGGTACGGCGGAATTCCATAACCCATACTGCAAAAAAACCAAGCGCAAGCGCAAGTAAGATTGTTCTTGTCAGTTTGGAATTCATAAACCGGGATTTTTAATATAAATGGAAACCTGCATTTGTTATTTCTATGAATTTCAAAGATACACAGTTTTGTTAAAACGGATGTACATGCATAAATCTTCGTTCCTGTTCATAATATGTAGAACATATTTCCGCCATTTTCTTTAAAATACCTAACTTGCATCGATTGACAGACAGTTCATTGCTTATATATGAATTGTAAAATAATTTATTGAAAAAATATCCTTTTACTATGAGCGAAACCACAAAACGCTTTGCACCTGGCGTCGTAACCGGTGACGGAGTTAGCGAAATTTTCCGCCATGCCAACGAAAACAATTATGCCCTTCCGGCAGTTAACGTGGTTGGAACCAACTCAGTAAATGCAGTTCTGGAAACTGCAAAGGCAGTAAACAGCCCGGTTATCATCCAGTTTTCCAATGGCGGTGCTATATTCTACGCAGGAAAAAGCGTTCCGAATACCAATCAGCAGGCTGCAATAGCAGGCGGTATTTCCGGTGCCATGCACGTACACCAAATGGCAGAGCTTTACGGCGTTCCGGTTATTCTGCATACCGATCACTGTGCGAAGAAACTCCTTCCATGGATTGACGGACTTCTGGAGGCAGGCGAGCGTTATTTTGACCAGTATGGCAAACCGTTATACAGTTCACACATGCTGGATCTGTCAGAAGAATCCATCGAGGAAAATATCGAGATTTCTTCCAAATATTTCGAGCGTATGGCCAAAATTGGCATGACGCTGGAAATTGAACTTGGCGTTACAGGCGGAGAAGAAGACGGCGTGGATAACAGCGATGTAGACAGTTCCAAGCTTTACACGCAGCCTGAAGAAGTAGCTTATGCTTACGAAGAGCTATCAAAAATTTCTCCGAACTTCACCATTGCAGCTGCTTTCGGAAACGTTCACGGTGTTTACAAGCCGGGTAATGTGAAGCTTCAGCCAAAAATCCTTAACAATTCACAGAATTACATCAAAGAGAAATTCGGAACGGGCGATTTGCCGGTGAACTTCGTATTCCACGGAGGATCAGGCTCGTCACGCGAAGAAATCCGTGAGGCAATTGAATACGGTGCGATCAAAATGAACATTGATACCGATATGCAATGGTCTACATGGGAAGGAATTCTGCAATACTATAAAGAAAAAGAACCTTACCTGCAGACGCAATTGGGCAATCCGGAAGGAAGCGATGCTCCAAACAAGAAATATTACGATCCGCGCGTATGGCTTCGTAAAGGAGAAGAAAGCATGATCAAACGTCTGAAACATGCATTCGAGGATCTGAACTGCATTAACCAGCTTGGATAATCCGCAATCAGGAATTTATAAAAAAGGCAACTGTGAAAGGTTGCCTTTTTTTATATCCATTGATTTTGCGCTCATTCCGCCCCCATGATGCGCTTTCTATGCGCAGCGCCCCAATCCCGCAGAACGGCAATGACATTCTGAAGTGAAAATCCGTATTTCATTAGTGTAATACCGTAAAATAAGCCAATACAGCCGTTTGGTATAATCCCATTTTACGTAGAGCGTAATTTTATAACCTTTGAATTCAAGAATTCAATGAGTCATTTACATAACACACTTTTTTACTATGGTGAAAATTACAAAAAGCCTTTCTGTCGGTTTGACAACAGCCTGTTTTTCCACAATGCTTTTCATGAGCAGTTGCTCCAAAGAGGATGCGTTAACACCAACGCCGCAGTCTGATGTCAATCAAAGTTCAAATTTAAGGGTATTAGCCGGAGGAATTTCTGCTAATACAAATATTACACCTGCTGTTATTCCAACTACTGATGGACCTACTGGTCTTAAAATTGCTCCTAATGGATGGACTTTTCCATGTTATGCTTCAGATCCATTAGCTGGATCGCCGAATGCCACTTCGAACTTAACAGCATTTGCTGGGGATCAACTTACAAAATGGAGGGTACCATAACCCATTCCTTCAACTGGTGCTGGAAATATTATTACTGTTACTAATCATCATGGAAGTCTTGATGCAGCTAAAACAAGTATAAAAAATTTGGTAATAGGCAAGAAATACAAATTTACATACAGCGTATCTACTACAAGCTTATCATACAGTTTGTATGAATCAAGCGAATATACTCAAAAAGCTACTATGAAATTAAGTAATTCGGAGTATGAACCGGAACATGAGATTATAGAAGATGTTACTGATTTAACGAATAAAAAAGCACAGTGGATAACCAAAAGCATAGAGTTTGTAGCAAAAAGTACAACTTACTCTTTGAATTTTAAAGGTATGGATCAACATAATTCAAATGGCTACCCCAACTACACAAACATTCATGTTGGTAAGAATGCAATTAAGGTGATAAACTAAAATAAACACTGTTTTGGATTAAATAACTCTTCAGCAAGAAGGTGCCTCAAAAAGGCACCTTTCTTTTTATATCCTCATTCCGCCCCCATAATCCGCTTGCGATGCGCAGCGCCCCAATCCCGCAGAACGGCAATGACATTCTGAAGTGAAAATCCGTATTCTGTCAGTGAATATTCAACGACAACGGGAATGGTGTTGTAAACACTTCTTTTGACGAGTTCATTTGCTTCCAGATCCCGCAGCTCTTTGGATAACATTTTGTCCGTAATGCCGGGCACTTCTTTCGCGATTTGTGAAAAACGCTTGTTACCGAACATTAATGAAATAATAATTGGCAGCTTCCACTTGCCGCTCAATACTTCCAATGCATCGCGCACGGGCAGTATGCTTTTGGTACACTCGCCCAAAGTTTTGCTGCATCCGCCCAACGCATGATTTTTACTTACTTCAGTATTTTCCGCTATTACTCTATCTTCCATCATAACCGAACTTTTTACACTATCCTTTTGTATAGTACTAACAAATATATAGTTTATTTATTTAAGTTTGTGCACTAAAATATTAATTCAGAAACAAAATGAGTGATCTAATAGAGAAATTAAACTGGCGGTACGCTGTCAAAAGAATGAACGGAACAGCTGTTCCAAAGGAAAAACTGGATACAATCCTCGAAGCGATCAAGCTTGCACCTTCTTCAGTAGGACTTCAGCCATATAATATTCTCGTTATTGAAGATAAGGAAACAAAAGAAAAAATACACACCATAGCCAACAACCAGCCTCAGATCCTTGAATCTTCTGCCATTCTGGTTTTTGCGGCATGGGAAAAAGTGACTGCGGAACAAATTACGGAATACATGAATCTGATTGCAGCGACGCGCGGTATCACCGTCGAATCGCTTGCCGGATTCCAGACCGCCATCGAAGGCGGCATACTGAGCCGGTCGGAAGATGTGAATTTCCAATGGGCTGCCAGGCAGGCTTATATTGCGCTCGGACATGCGCTGGTTGCAGCAGCAACGGAAAATGTGGATGCCACGCCCATGGAAGGATTCAATGCCGAACTTCTGGACGAACTGCTGGGCTTGAAGGAAAAAGGTTTGCGCAGTGTTGTCATTGTGACGCTTGGTTACCGCGACGAGGAAAAAGATCCGTTGGTGCGCGCCAAAAAAGTGAGAAGGCCGCACGATGAACTTTTCATCCGGATTTAGAATTCCCTATTGACTTTGACTTAAACACATTCGGTTATGAAAGTAGAAATCTGGAGTGATGTCATGTGCCCCTTTTGCTATATCGGAAAACGCAAGTTTGAGAAAGCACTGGAGCAATTTCCTCACAAGGACAAAATAAATATTGAATGGAAAAGTTTTCAGCTTAATCCTCAGATGAAAACCGAGCCGGGCAGGAGTATTAACGATTATCTTGCCGAAACAAAGGGCTGGACTCCGGATTATGCCGAACAGGTTACGGACCATGTTACGAACCTTGCAAGGGAAGTCGGGCTGGAATACAACATGGAAAAATCCGTGGTTGCCAATTCGTTTGATGCGCACCGGTTTGTTCAGTTTGCAAAAACAAAAGGAAAAGGCGATGATGCCGAAGAACAGTTGTTCAAAGCCTATTTTACGGATGGCAAAAATACAGCCGACCATGAAGTATTGATTGAACTCGGAATAGCAATCGGGTTGGATGCATCGGAATTGAGGAAAGTACTGGAAGGAACGCGTTTCAGTGATGAAGTGCGCAGAGATATTTATGAAGCACAGCAAGTTGGCGCAAGAGGCGTTCCGTTTTTTGTTCTGGACCGTAAATATGCCGTTTCCGGCGCTCAGCAGCCCGAAACTTTCCTCGGTGCGCTGGAACAATCCTTTGAAGAATGGGAGAAAGCAAATCCTGCTCCGTTACTGACATTTGCCGAAGGCGCCGCCTGTACGCCGGACGGAGAATGTAAGTAAAAACAAAAAATTATTGATAAAAGCAGTGGATCGCAGCAGAAGGTTCACTGCTTTTTTATTGACTTTATATCTCACAGAAATCCGGCTGCAAGTGAAAAATGCCGGACGGAACCATATCTGGTACAATTATATACGTATAATTAGCATCAGTAAAAAAATTTCGTCCGAACCATACACTTGACTTTATGCGCTCAGCTTTATTCCTGATTGCTTTTTTTGCCATTATCAATACATCTTATGCCGGAGGTATCAGCGGACGGATCACAACAAAAAACGGAGAACCGCTTCCCTATGCAGGCATTGCGGTAAAAGGCACGAGCAACGGAACCATGGCCAATGAAGAAGGCGCTTATGAATTTACCTTATCGCCAGGCACTTACGAAATTATATTTCAATATCTTGGATTTAAAAGTGTTAACAGAACTGTAACGGTCGGCAATGATTTTTCAGAAATTAACATACAACTGGAAGAACAGGCGCTTAATCTGCAGGAAGCGACTGTAGGAAACGGCAAGGAAGATCCGGCTTATTCCATTATGCGCCGTGCCATTGCCAAAGCGCGTTTTCACCAGCTGCAATTGCGCGGGTACACGGCCAAAGTTTATTCAAGGAGTACGGCACTGCCTACAAAAATTCCTTACCTTGTGGAAAGCAGACTGAAAAAGGAAGGAATTCAGGAAGGAAAGGCAATTCTGAATGAAAGTGTGGCCGAAATAAAATACCGCAGGCCAAATACTTATCATCAAAGGGTAATATCAACGCGCAACAGTCTCGATAATAGCATTCCTTCTCCGAATGAATACATTCTGGCCAGTTTGTACAGTCCGGAAATCGCCAATACCATTACGCCGCTTTCGCCGAAGGCATTCAGTTATTACCGGTTTGAGTATGAAGGTTTCTTTGAAGATCAGGGCCAGATTGTAAACAAAATCAAGGTCATTCCGAAGGCTTACGGCGAAGGCGTTTTCAAAGGAAGTTTATTCATTCTGGAAAATCGCTGGTCGATTCACAGCTATGACCTGCAGACGACAACAAGCGGATTGAACATTTCGGCCAAACAGATTTTCAGCCCTGTCCAGAATGTGTGGATTCCTGTCAATCAGCAATTTCGTATCGATGGCAGTTATCTTGGCTTTGCGGGTGAATTCAGGTATCTGGTTTCGATCAAATACAATGATCTGGATGTTGATCCCAATTTGCGTGAAGACATCGTCATTGCAGATCACAAAAAAGAAAAGGTTGCAACAAACGGCCAGCGCAAAAAAGATCTTGAAGAACTCATTAAAGACCAAAAGGAGTTTTCCACAAAGAATTTCAGAAAGCTGACCAAGCAGTTTGAAAAGGAACAGAAGAAGGAGAACAAAAATGCAGCAAGCAACCGCCTCGTGCGCCAGGATTCCATTACAATTGATTCCATGGCGAATAAAAGGGATACGACTTACTGGCAAGCGCTACGCCCGATTCCGCTCACAAAATCCGAGGTTTCAAGCTATGTTTTGCAGGACAGCATTCAGGAAATAAAAGAAGCAAAAAAGGTAAAATCAAAGCCGGATTCATTGTATTTCAAACCTTTTCATATTGTAACCGGCAACACATACTCGCTGGGTTCCGGCAAAACTTTTTATTTCAAAAGCCCTTTGCTTTCCATTACTTACAATACCGTTGAGGGAAATGCCATAAACCTGCTTACCGAATGGCAGCGAAAATGGAACAAAGGTTATTTCTGGAGTGTACGTCCGCTTGTTCGTTACTCGTTCGGCAGAAAACGCGTTTATGGCAATCTGGAGACAAGCATTGGCAACGACAAATGGAGCTTCATGCTTTCCGGCGGTGAAATGGCCAGCCAGATCAATCCGAACAATCCGATTCCGCCGCTTCCAAACAGCATTGCAGCGCGTTTCTTCGACCGCAGTTTTATGAAACTTTATCAGAAGCAATATGCAATGGCCGAATTTTCACTTTATAATATAGGCGATATTTTCAGTTTGACGGGCAATCTGCAGTACGAGCACCGAAAGGAACTTTTCAATCAGGAAACGGCCCGGCCTATTTTCTTCTGGGACAAATTCAGTTACACGCCAAACCGGCCGGTTAACCGCGAACTTGCAAATACCGGATTCAACGAACATAATGCCTTGCTGCTTGATTTAACGGTTAATATCCGTCCGTGGCGCAGATACCTCATCCGAAACGGTGAAAAAAGATATTTACGGAGCAAAGGCCCTTCTTTCGGGATCAGTTACAAATCCGGGCTGCCGGTCGTCGGAGATGTGGATTATTCCATGTTACAGGCAAATATCCGTCAGAACCTGAACCTCGGCCCGCGCAGCAATCTCGAATATTTTGTGAACGCAGGCGCATTTCTGAGCAAAAACCAGATTTACTTTCCGGATTACCGGCATTTTATGGGCAATGAATTCTTCTTTCAGTACGCTTATCCGCCGGATCAGTTCAGGATGCTGCCTTATTATCTGTACAGCACATCCAAACGCTTTTTTCAGGTTCATGCCGTCTGGACTTTACAGCGTTTTGCACTGACGAGGATTCAGGCCTTGCGCGTTACGGGTATTTCAGAAACCTTGCAGTTTCATTATCTGAGTGTTCCGACGATGAACAATTATGAAGAACTTGTTTACGGAATTGATGATATTCTGCGCGTTATCCGTCTGGAAGGCGTTGTTCAGTTTCATGGAAGTCATTATAAAGGGATTGGCTTCCGAATCGGAACGTCGCTCAAATTCGGAAGATAATCCCTGAATAATTTACCTTACTTTTTCCGCTTTTAACCTCGGCGATCCTTTGGTCATGGACGGATAGGAATTGTTTTCTGCATTCACGTCCGCCATTCTCTGGCTCGGGTCAATCACAATGCGCTGAATATCGGCCAGATTTCGTTCAATCGAAAAGGAATATTCCGGATAAGTCCAGCCCCAGTCCGATAAAAGCGTTGTTTTTGTATACAGGTTTTCACTTTTTTCACAACGCATCATTTCCAGCGGAATGTAAAAGTTTTCCTGCGTTCCGTCCTTATAACTTACTACAACATCCAGCGGCATCGGCATCTGTCCTTTTCTTTCCAGCACAATGTCCGTATTGCTTCCGTTTGCAACAGCTTCTTTAATACCGTAATCAATGGTTTTGGTTGTTCCCACAAAATCTTCCCAGTACCAATCCAGTTCCAGGCCGGATTCCTTTTCCATGATGCGTTTCAGGTCGGTCGGGTTAGGATGTTTAAATTTCCATTCGTTGAAATACCGCTTCATTCCGCTTTCCAGTTTGCCTTTTCCGATGATATAACCAAGCTGGTTCAGAAAAACAGCTCCTTTGGAGTAACTCGCAACACTGTAAGCGCGATTGGTATTGTAATGATCGGCATGCGTTGTCAAAGGTTCTTCAAGGCCGGATTTAACAAGATTGATGTAACTCTGCGTCGTGCTCCGCTGCGGATCGGACTTGGAAGGAAACAGCTCGGCCATCACGAGATTCTGCGCATAGGTAGTGAAACCTTCGTCCATCCAGGAATATTTGGATTCGTTCGTTCCCAGAAGGCCCTGAAACCAGCTGTGAATAGATTCGTGAACCGTTACGCTGATCAATGCCGGAAGGTTCAGACGACCGGTTATCAACGTAGCCATCGGATATTCCATACCGCCGTCTCCGCCCTGAACCACAGAATACTGCTTGTAAGGATAACGTCCGAATTTTTCGTTCATGATTTTAAAACAGCGCACGGCAAGCGGTTCCATTTCTTTCCAGACGCTGGCAAGCGTATCCGTCTGGTAAAAAAAGTGCATGTCCAGATTATCGTCCACTTTCATAACGTCATGCTGATAACCACGGTCGGCCGCCCACATGAAATCATGGACTTCAGGAGCAATGAAATGCCACGTCAGTTTATCGCCGGCTTTATGCTTTACTTCTTTTTTGGAATAGCCGTGCCCGATTTTGTCCGGATTCTGAAGATAGCCCGTCGCAGCAACGACATAGGCCGCGTCCAAAGTCAGTTTTACATCAAAATCGCCCCAGACGCCATAGAATTCCCTTGCGATGTACGGGTTTGCATGCCAGCCTTCATAATCGTATTCACACATCTTAGGATACCATTGTGCCATGGAATAGTCAATGCCTTCGCTGTTGTCGCGTCCTGTGCGGCGGATCTGAACCGGAACCTGCGCATCGAATTCCAGGTCAAAAGTATGCTGCGTTCCGGGAAGGATTTTTTCATTGAGCGTCACTTCCAGAATCGTCCCGACTTCCTTGTACGTTACCGCCTTGCCGTTATGTTTGAGAGAAGTAATACGTTCATATCCGATTTCGGAAGGCGACAGCTTTGAAATACGGTCTTTAACCCGAGAATCCGGATCGCTGATTGTTCTGGAACGGACATCCATCTGGCTTCCCGGCTGAAATGCATTCAGGTACAAATGATAGAATACCTTCGTCAGCGTGTCCGGAGAATTATTGGTATAAGTCAGCTTTTGCGTTCCCTTATACTGATGCTTTACAGCATCAAAATCCACATTCATTTGATACTTAACCCTTTGCTGCCAGCGATTACTTTGTGCGGAAACGGATATTGTAACAGAAGCAAGAAACAGTACTACTAATTTAACTTTCATTCTTAACATTAATATAATAGATAGTCATGCAAAATAGCAGATTTGCTCGGTTTTGCGGTAAAAAATAATTACTGGACACAGGTTTTATCCTTTGTTGACAAAAAGAATACGGGAATTTGCCGATCTGGGCATCATTCTCTACACCGGATTTGTGCAAAAACCGCATTCATATCTGATTTAAGGCATTTTAAACGGAAATACATAAACAACAGGCTTTTGGCATATTATTGGTAAATACCTAAGCATAACAATTCATCTGAAACTTAAACTATTTGTCAATCATGCTTAAATGGACTGTAATTTTTCTGATAGTTGCAATCATAGCCGGAGTACTTGGATTCGGCGGTATCGCTGCGGGAGCGGCAGGAATTGCTAAGGTTCTATTCTTTGTTTTTCTGGTATTATTTGTATTGAGCCTGATCAGCCGCGGAGTTGGCCGATCCTGAGATATTGAAAAACACCACAAATATAAAAAGCGGATTTTCATCCGCTTTTTTGCTATACGTTCATTCCGGTTCTGTTTTTATTCCCATTCGATCGTTGCAGGCGGCTTGGATGAAATATCATATACAACCCGGTTCACACCTTTGACGCGATTAATGATTTCATTGGAAACTTCTGCCAGGAACACATAAGGCAAATGCGCCCAGTCGGCTGTCATTCCGTCAATGGAAGTTACGGCACGCAGGGCCACAACGCTTTCATACGTTCTTTCGTCGCCCATAACACCCACACTCTGAACAGGCAGCAGCATAACGCCAGCTTGCCACACATCCTCATACAGATTCCATTTCCTTAAACCGCCGATAAAAATGGCATCGACCTGCTGAAGAATGGCTACTTTTTCCGGTGTGATTTCTCCTAAAATACGAATGGCAAGTCCGGGTCCGGGAAACGGATGACGTCCCAGAATTTTAGGATCAATCCCCAGCGTTTTCCCAACAGCCCTTACTTCGTCCTTGAACAAGGTATTCAGCGGTTCCACAATTTTCAGTTTCATGAAATCCGGCAGACCGCCTACGTTATGATGCGATTTGATCGTAGCAGAAGGGCCGTTTATCGAAACGGATTCGATTACATCCGGATAAATGGTTCCTTGTCCGAGCCATTTGACTTCTTCGATCAAGTGTGCTTCCTGATCAAAAATATCGATAAAGGATTTTCCGATTGCCTTTCTTTTTGCTTCCGGATCGGTTAATCCTGCGAGTGCTTTATAAAAATGTTCTTTTGCATCAACGCCTTTGATATTGAGCCCCATATCCTGATAAGAATGCAGCACTTCCTCAAATTCGTCTTTGCGCAAAAGTCCGTTATCCACAAAAATACAGAACAGGTTCGGCCCGATCGCCTGATGCACAAGCGTAGCTGCAACCGTGGAATCGACGCCGCCTGAAAGTGCCATTACAACGCGGTCGTTTCCCAGCCTTTGCCGAAGATGCTGTACAGTCTGTTCCACAAATGATTCTGCCGTCCAGTCTTGGCTGCATCCGCAAATGTTGACGACAAAATTCTGCATCAGCGTTTTGCCCTCCGTCGTATGGGTTACTTCCGGATGGAACTGGATTCCGTACGTCAGCTCATCTTCAATCTTGAACGCCGCAACCCTTACCGACTCGGTGGAAGCAATGATGCGGAAGTTTTCGGGCTCGCGCACAATGGTATCCCCATGCGACATCCAGACCTGCGAAGAATCGGAAATTCCCGTCAGCAAGGAAGAATCAGCATCATTGATTTCCAGGCGTGCACGTCCGTATTCGCGGAACTGCGAAGGCTTTACGTCGCCGCCCAGTACACTGGCCATCAGCTGCGCTCCGTAGCAGACCCCGAGAACAGGCACGATGCCGCGAAACTTGCCTAAATCAACACTGGGAGAATTTTCATCCCGCACGGAACAAGGGCTTCCGGAGAGAATGACACCTTTTATATTGGGAGTGAGTTCAGGGAAATTGTTATAAGGATGGATTTCACAATAAACATTAAGTTCACGGACGCGGCGTGCAATCAACTGAGTGTACTGTGAACCAAAATCTAAAATCAGAATTTGTTCAGTCATATATATATGCTATCTAAAACGCAAAGGTAGCCAGATTGCCCGAAATGAAAAAAATATGTTCAAGTACTATAAACCAGTTCAACAGTACTTTTCGGTGCTAAAATTTAATTTTTTAAGGCGGCCTTGTTCAGACGACTGCTTATGTGTATATTTACCAAAATTTTCAATATAATATCAATATGAATCAAGGAACAGTAAAATTCTTTAATGACTCAAAAGGTTACGGGTTTATTAAAGACACAGAAACAGGACAGGATTATTTCGTACACATCTCCGGTCTTGTTGACGAAGTTCGCGAAAATGACGACGTAACTTTTGACCTTCAGGAAGGACGTAAGGGACTTAACGCGATTAATGTTAAGCTTGCCTGAGGGCCCTTAATATAAAATTCCAAACCGTTTCAAGGCATAAGCTGCGAAACGGTTTTTTTATGCCCTGCCTCTTCGCCCCTCTTTCCTTCCTCCGCTGCTCATTCATACGGCAAAGCAACCGCTGAAACTTTTTTTCTGCACTTGAGCAACTTTGTTTATTCTCTTTGTATCTATAAAACGAACACCGGTACACACCCGCCGTTTATATAAATTAAAAACCTTTTATGTAATCTAAGGTTCTATGTTATACAAAGTACTTACTTTTACATTGTACTAACGGCCGGGTTACAGGATTTCGTTCTTCTCATCTCCTCTTCCTGACAGTTATTAACGATAAACATTTAATCTGTTAGCCATGAAATTCTTTATTAACCTAACTGCAGCATTGCTGCTGACAGGGATTTTTGCATCCGCCCAAACATCTTCCGGCAATGGAAAAGTCTCCGGCTCAGTGCTTGATGAAAAATCCCAGCCTTTCCCGTTTGTCAACATTCTGCTGCTTCATGCAAAAGATTCTGTGCTTGTAAAAGGACTTGCAGCAGATGAAAACGGCAAGTTTTTGTTTGATCAGGTTGCAGAGGGAAAATACCTGACGCTGGTTTCCATGGTCGGTTACCAGAAAAAATACAGCGATGTATTTTCAGTTGCATCCAATTCTGTAAATCTTCCGGCCTTTACATTAAAAACAGACACGCAGTCACTGAATGAAGTAACGGTTGTTTCTAAAAAACCATTTATAGAACAGGAAATTGACCGCACCGTCGTAAATGTGGAAAACAGCATTGTTTCGGCAGGCGCTACGGCGCTGGAAGTGCTTGAACGTGCGCCCGGCGTTACCGTTGACCAGCAGAACGAGCAACTGAAGCTGCGCGGAAAAGAAGGCGTCATTGTTCAGATTGATGGAAAACAGACTTTTTTATCGCAGCAGGAACTCATTACGCTGCTCCGGAACACGCCAAGCGACAATATTGAAAAAATTGAACTGATCACAAATCCTTCGGCAAAATATGATGCGGCGGGAAATTCCGGGATCATCAATATCAAAATGAAACGCAACAAAAACTACGGAACCAACGGAAACGTGAATCTTGGCGCTGCATACGCCCGTTACGGAAGGTCGAGCGCAACGGCTACGATTAATCACAGGGCCGGCAAAATCAGCACTTTTATCAGCGGCGGCGCTTTTTTCAACAAAGGTTTTAACAACAACGACATTTACCGCAAGATTCCGTATGAAAACAAAGTGACCATTTTCGACCAGAGAACGGATCGTGTGAACAAATCACAGTATTACAATGTAAGAGCCGGCGTCGATTATTTTGCAACGGACAAAACCACAATCGGCATACTGGTTTCGGGTTTTCACAACGACTGGAGCAATCCGTACGGCGTAACCAACACGCGGATCCTGAATGAAGACCTTGTTCTTCAGCGGACTTTCAGGACGAATGTTTATAACGGCAGCAAAATGAACAACATAAGCTCCAACATCAATTTCAAGCATCAGTTTAATGACAAAGGAAAAGAGCTGACATTTGATCTGGACTACGTTAATTACGACGGCAAGCAGAAAAGCACGCTGGATACGCGTTATGCCAAACCGGACGGACAGCCGGACGGAAATCCTGAAATTGTAAGGAACAACATGCCATCGAACATCAATATCGGCGTGGCCAAACTGGATTATGCACAGCCATTGGGCAAAGGAAAACTGGAAACCGGATTAAAATCCAGCCTTGTGGCTTCGGACAACAATATGATTTTTGAAATAAAAACGGATGACTGGAACCTGGATCCGAAGCGTTCCAACCAGTTCAAATACTCCGAGAATGTAAATGCCGCATACATTAATTATGGCGGAAGCATTAGCAAAAAAATCAAATATCAGCTTGGGCTTCGCGGGGAACATACGCATTCCATCGGCAATTCGGTAACACTGAATCAGAAGCGCGACCGCAATTATATCAACCTTTTCCCAAGCATATTTCTTTCCAATCAGCTGGATACCAATAACGTAATCAATATTTCTTACAGCCGCCGCATTGACCGCCCGAATTACCAGTCGCTTAATCCGTTTGAATTTTATCTGGACCCTTATACTTTCCAGCGCGGAAATCCGAATCTGAAACCGCAGTACACGAATTCATTCCAGCTTGTGCACGTTTACAAAAGTTTCCTGAACACGACACTGGCTTACAGCCGGATTAAGGATATGATCGCAGATGAGCTTCCGCAACAGATTGCTTCTGAAAACAAGACTTTTGTTACCTCGGATAATCTTGACAATCAGGATAATGTAAGTCTTACCATTTCATTTCCTGTTCCGATCACAAAATGGTGGAAGCTGCAGACCAACTTTACGGGAGTTTACAATCATTATAATTCTATTTATCTGGCTGAAAAACTGGAAATCAAGCAAACGTCATGGAATATGTACGCAAGCAGCCAGTTTACAATGCCGAAAGGCTGGTCTGCAGAGCTTTCCGGCTGGTATAACAGCAGAGCTTTTTACGGATTGTATGCTGCAAAACCAATGGGTATGCTCAATGCGGGTTTGCAGAAAAATATCCTGAACAAAAAAGGAACAATCCGGCTGAATGTGAACGACATTTTCTGGACCAACCGTTTCCGCGGAAAAGCGGTTTACAAGGACATCGACTTTTCAGTCCGTTCAGAATGGCCAAGCCGCCAGTTCAGGCTTACTTTTACTTACAATTTCGGAAATCAGAACGTAAAAGGTGCACGCGAGCGCAATACCGGCTCAGACGATCTGCAGAAACGTGCCAACAGCGGCGGTTAAATCAGGAATATAGGCTTGAAAAAGTCTTTTTCATAATTAGTTAGGTTTGTTATGCAGAAAATCCATCCCCCGCTGTGAGGGATGGATTTCTTATTATCAGTATTATATAAAATTTCAGCTTTTAATTTTCCAGTGCCGCAACGCCGGGAAGTACTTTTCCTTCCATGTATTCGAGCAGAGCGCCGCCGCCGGTGGAAACATAACTTACACGGTCGCCGTATCCTGCATTGTTGATCGCAGAAGCCGAGTCACCACCGCCGATCAGCGAAAATGCGTCGTTATCTTCGGTTACAGCCACAACGGATTCAGCAATGGCATTGGTGCCTTGTGCAAAGTTCGGGAATTCAAACACACCCATCGGTCCGTTCCAGAGTACGGTTTTGGAATTTTTCACGATTTCGGAGAAAACCTTGATCGTTTCCGGACCAATGTCCAGACCTTGCCAGTCATCCGGAATTTCACCTGCTTTCACTACTTTGCGCTCTGCATCGTTGCTGAACTTATCCGCAATCACAGTATCAACGGGCAAAATCAGGTTTACACCTTTGTCTTTTGCTTTTTTCACCAGTTCAAGCGTAAGTTCCTGCTTGTCTGCCTCCAAAAGAGATTGACCGATATTTCCGCCGTTTGCTTTGGCAAATGTATAGGACATGCCGCCGCCGATGATCAGGTTGTCCACTTTGTCGATCAGACGCTCGATGATCAGGATTTTATCAGAGATTTTGGCGCCGCCCATAATGGCCGTAAACGGCCTTTCGGAATGTTCAAGCAATCTTTCTGCATTGTCCAGCTCCGCCTGCATAACGTACCCGCAAACCTTGTCGGTAAAGAATTTGCCGATAACCGCCGTAGACGCATGTGCACGGTGCGCGGTTCCAAATGCATCCATTACCCACACATCACCTAATTTGGATAACTTCTCCGCAAATTCCTCATTTCCTTTTTCCTCTTCCTTGTAAAAGCGCAGGTTTTCCAGCAGCAATACTTCTCCCGGCTGCAACGCGTCAGCCATTTCCTTTGCATTTTCCCCGATGCAGTCGTCGGCGAACTTGATCGTTTTTCCAAGTATCAGCGACAGAGGATTTACAAGGTGCTTCAAAGAGTATTTTTCGGTCGGGCCATCTTTCGGGCGTCCAAGGTGAGACATCAGAATAACAGCGCCTCCGTCATTAAGGATTTTAGTAATCGTTGGAATCGTGGCACGGATACGTGTATCGTCCGTAATCTCGAATTTTTCATTTAGCGGAACATTGAAGTCAACGCGGACCAAGGCTTTTTTGCCTGAGAAATCATAGGAATCTAATGTTGTCATGGGCAGGTAAAATTGTTTTCCATAGGTAACAAATGTAATTTAAATTCTTTATTATATACTATATAAATCAGAAAAGCAAGCATTTATAATAAGTATAATCCAATTATTGATTCTAATTTTTCTATTATTTGATAAATTTGCGAAATTTTCATCAAGCTTCATTTGGCTCCGTTTTCCCGTTGCATTTATTCCAATTATATGGAAATATTCCTGTAAAAAGTCACAGGCTGTTTCTGTTCAAAGAACTTATTTTGTTAATTTTAACTTTACGTAAAATCAGTTTCATCCGTTTACAACGAAGTGCTTCCGAATCCAACAGTGCAGAATACAGGGTTTCCGACGGATCTTCCTCCCAAATATTATCATGATTATTTCTGTTATGTGCTGGATTTCGTACGTAAAAGGTACGCGCATGTCCTGAATGAAAACGAAACGGCTTTTCTGGACAATTACTACGCACTTTCCGAGGATGCACAATGCCTTTTTATCCGTTTCAGTAACCGCAGCAAATCCTTTTTCAGGGTAAACAGCCTCGCCTATTCCGAAATTTCCGACTTGCCTGCGGTTCTGAACGAACTGCTGGAAAAGCATTTTATTGAATCTGTTTGTGAACATCATTCCGACCGCCTGGAAGAGATTATGGATCTTTTCACAAAGCCAGAACATCTGATTTTCACAAAACAGCTTGAACCGGAAATCATGCCTTCCAAAAGCATCCGGAAGCCGGACCTTGTGCGCTGGCTCGTTCATGAATATGACTGTTCCACGTTGCTGAAACTGATTTCCGGATCGGAACCGGTTGTCAAAGTAAGTTATGAAGCGGAAGTTATGCTGATGAAATTCCTGTTTTTCGGCAACCGGAATGCCGATATGACCGAATTCGTGATCCGCGACCTCGGCCATGTCCGTTTCCAGTCCTTTGATGAACAGCATCTGGCCATCCGTTTTGATTCCAGAAAAGATGTGGACGATACTTTGATGGTTTCACTGATGAAGGAAACGTTTGACGCCCTTAAAAACGAGCTGCCGCCGGAAGAAATATTTGACTGGTTTATGAACTGGCAAACCGTAAACGGAATCGGGCTCAGCAGCAAGGCCATGCCTGCTTACAATGCCTTCATACTCCGGGTAAGCGCATGGCTGGAACGTAAAAAGATGTTGTCGCAGGCGCTCACGATTTATCAGCTGACCAACGACGCGCCGGCACGCGAACGAAGAGTACGGCTTCTGTATACGCTGGGCGAAACGGATGAAGCGCTAGCACTTTGTGAAGAAATTGCGGAAAACCCGCAGAACGCAGACGAACGCTATTTCAGTCAGGATTTTTATGAAAAAATCAGCAACAAGAAAAAGCGTGTCGTAAAGCGAACGACGCAGGCGCTGAAAGCGGCGGATGCCATTGAAATTCCGGTTATGTACCGCCATCAGGTCGAGCTGGGTGCGCTGCATTATTACCGTGCGCAGGGATTTCAGGCTTTTTTCAGTGAAAACGAACCTTGGCGTGCGTTGTTCGGGCTGCTATTCTGGGATATTATTTACGATACGAACGTAAAAACCATCCACAATCCCATGCAGCGCGTTCCGTCTGATTTTTTTCTTCCGGACTTTTATTACAAAAGATCCGGACAGCTCCATGAACGCCTGAAAATGGCAAGTACGAAGGAAATTATAGATCAGATTGTCTCGCAGACGTACATGGAAAAATTCGGCATGACGAACGTGCTGGTTCCGTGGTATGAAGGCGCACTGGAAAAAGTACTTACGCTTACATCGCTGCTGAGCCCGCAGCAATTGCATGATGTAATGATCGAGATTGCACAAAATCTCCGCGAAAACACGCGCGGCTTTCCGGACCTGCTCGTATGGAATGAAAACGAGTATGCTTTTATCGAAATCAAATCGCCGACGGATCATTTGTCGTCGCGGCAATTGCACTGGCAGCATTTCTTTGCGGAACACGCAGTACAAAGCCGGATTGTTCGTGTCAACTGGATCAAGGATTAAAAGATTTTCTTTTAATTCAATACAAAATCGGCAACAACCGGCAAATGATCGGACGCGTATTTTTCATCCATGACACGCGTTTCTAGGCTTTTCAGTTTGCTTCCTTTCTTATGCAAAATAAAATCAATCGTTTTTGAAGGGTTTTCAACCGGAATCGTTGGTTTGCAGTCAGAACACGAACTTGTAAAATACGGATTGAAAACAGCCATAACGGGACTTTCCGGAACGGCGTTGAAATCACCTGCCAGAATCATCGGCATTGCTGTTTTTCCAAAATGACTGATAATCGTTTCCGCCTGCAAAAGCCGGTTTGGTTCTTTGAGGCCGAGGTGCGTGCTTGCAAAAATCATTTTCTGCTTCGATGGAAGCTTAACGGTAATTGCAGCAATCGTGCGGTTTTCTTCCGGTTTGTCCGCATGGACCGGCAGGCTGTATTTTACCGAATCCAGAACCGGAAAACGGGAAAGAACGGCAACGCCGTACTCGCCGCCCTGATGATCAATGGCCTTTGAAAAGTAAAACTGCATGCCCGTCAGTTCGGCCAATTGCTGCGCCTGGTTTTTTCCTTTTCCCGAACGCTCCGTGTTCACATCCACTTCCTGAAGCGCCACTAAATCGGGTTTTTCAGCATTGATTACTTTTGCTATGGCTTCCACATCAATTTTATCGCCGGCAGAAGGCGGATTGCAATGATGAATATTGTAGGTCATTACCCTGAAACCCTGTTTTCTGAACTTTGAAACATTCTTGCCGTTATCATCTTTGGCAAAAGCAGATAAAGAAAGAAAAATCAGAAAACTGAACAAAAAATTTTTTGTCGTATACATAAGGAATTTAGGATTTTACGATTTCAAAAATAGTGTTTACATCAGATTCTATGCCTGTATTTTCCAGATTTTGCTAACATTACATCGCCAATGAACTTGATATGGAAACTTTCTCTTAAAGAACTTCCGGCAACTTCAACGAACCCTTTTTGTTAAATACGGCTTGTAAACGGAATTACGGCAATCAAACAAATACAGACAAAAAAGTATAAAGTAATGTTTACAAGCTGAAAACAGGCCGTTTGGCCGACAAATAGAAAATGCCGGTTTTTAGTATTGAAAAGAGGAAGTACATTTACCTGCATTATGTTCCTGAAAAGGATGATGCTTTTACATTTATCCAACATTAATCTATTATTTACATGAAAAAAACAGTGTATTTCTGCTGCTTTCTACTGACGCTGATCACCGGCAGCAGCAATCTTTTTGCGCAGGGAAAACCTTTATACACCAATCCGATCGGTCTTCAGGCGTATACGTTCCGCGGCAGCTGGCCCAAAGGCATTGAAGCAACGCTGGATACGATCAAATCCTTGGGCGTAACGGAAATGGAAGGCGGCCCGATCAAAGGAATGACTACGGAAGAACTGCGCAAGCAGCTGGATAAAAGAGGCATCAAAATGGTTTCCATCGGTGCGGATTACAATGCGCTGAGCCAAAGTACCGAACAGACGATCAAGGATGCCAAAACTTTGGGCGCTAATTACGTAATGGTTGCGTGGATTCCTCACGGAAAAACGTTTGACCTGGAAACGGCAAAAAAAGCAGTAGCCGATTTCAACAAGGCCGGAAAAGAACTGAAAGAAGCCGGCATTACGCTTACGTACCATAATCACGGTTACGAATTTTACCCGTACGAAGACGGAACGCTTTTTGATTACATTGTAAAAAACACCAATCCGGAATATGTTTCTTTTGAAATGGACGTGCTTTGGGCTGCTTTTCCGGGACAGGACCCTGCCAAACTGCTGCTGAAATATCCTACGCGCTGGAAACTGATGCACCTGAAAGATCTGAGAAAAGGCGTTGAAGGCAACTTGTCAGGCGGCACGCCTACGACCAATGACGTGGCGCTCGGAACCGGTTCCATTGACATTCCTTCCATTCTGAAAGCAGCGAACAAAGTCGGGATCAAGCATTATTTTATTGAAGACGAAAGTCCTTCTTACCTGAAACAGATTCCGCAGACCATTGCGTACATAAAAGGTTTGAAAGAGTAGCATTTTTGTCAGTACAGCCGTTTTTTTATGATCAAGTAAGTAACAGACCTGTCATCAGAACGACAGGTCTGTTTGAGATTTTCGCAGGAAAAATGGTCCGTTTTACACAATTCAGAAAATACAAACTATGGAACCAGCATTGTTGAATCAGGTCCCGTCGCTGGATTTGGCCGATTTCACTTCGGGAGAAATACAGAAAAAGGAACAATTTGTTGCAGCCCTGGGCGAAGCTTTTACCAACATCGGATTTGTAGCCATCAAAAATCACGGCCTTGACGAGAATCTGCGCAATGAGCTTTACGATGCAGTAAAGGAATTCTTTTCACTGCCGGATGAAGTCAAGAAGAAATACGAATTTGCAGAACTTTTCGGGCAAAGGGGTTATATAGGAAAAGGAAAAGAAACGGCGAAAGGCTTTAAAGTAGCCGATCTGAAAGAGTTTTATCATGTCGGGCAGCCCGAGCCAATCGGCAACATGCCTTCCAATATTTTTCCCGATGAACTTCCAGATTTTGAAAAATATACGCTGGAAGTTTACAAAACCTTTGAAAATACCGGAAAAACGCTGCTGCGCGCCATTGCGTTATACCTGGAATTGCCGGAAGATTATTTTGAAGACAAGGTGAAAAACGGCGACAGCCTGCTGCGGGCACTGCATTATTTCCCGATCCCGAATCCCGAACTTGTACCCGAAGGAGCCGTACGGGCAGCTGCGCACGGCGATATCAATCTGATTACGCTGTTGATGGGTGCCAGTGCCGAAGGGCTGGAAGTACTCCGAAGAGACGGCGAGTGGATTGCCATTACCGCGCTTCCCGATCAGATCGTTGTGAACGTAGGCGATATGCTCGACCGCCTGACAAACCATAAGTTAAAATCCACGATTCACCGGGTTGTCAATCCGCCGCGTGAAAAAATGGGCACCTCACGTTACTCCATTCCGTTTTTTATGCATCCACGGGCCGATATGAACCTCAAAAGTCTTGAAAGCTGCATAACACCCGAAACACCAAAGCTTTATACTGACATGACCGCCGGAGAATTTCTGGACGAACGGTTAAGAGAACTCGGATTAAAGAAATAAGAACCGTTGTCCAGCCCATCTATCCGCCGCTTCCGTTACATCATTTATCTGATGGATATCCTGCTGTTATCGCTGACGGCTTTCGGAGGTCCGCAGGTGCATCTGATGATGATGATCGAAAGGCTGGTGCGTAAAAGGCGCTACATTACCGAAGAAGAACTGCTCGAACTTCAGGCGCTTTGCCAGGTGTTGCCGGGGCCGAGTTCCACGCAGACGGTTACGGCCATCGGACTGAAAATTGGCGGGCAGCCGCTTGCTTATCTGAGCTTGCTTGTATGGTCGCTGCCGGCTATGGTGCTCATGACGACGGCCGCCATCGGCATTCATTACCTTGAACAAAATGCGATTTCACTGTCTTTTACAAGGTTTGTGGGGCCTATGGCCGTTGCATTTCTGATGTACGGCGCTTACGCCATTGCACGAAAAGTGATCCATAATGCGCTGGGCTGGACTTTGCTTATTTTTTCAACTGTTCTGGCCTATTTGTATCCCTCGCCGTACATGACGCCGGTTCTGATCGTTTCGGGCGGCATTGCGGCTTCACTGAATTTCAAAAAGCATGAGAAAATGGAGAAAGGCCCGATCCGGATCCGCTGGCGGCCGCTTATTTTCTGGATTTCGGTTCTGATTGCAGCGGCGGTTGTGGGTAAAATAACCAATTCCCTTCCCGTTCGTCTTTTTGAAAATTTCTACCGGAACGGCAGCCTGGTCTTCGGCGGCGGACAAGTGCTGATTCCCATTCTTTACAACGAGTTTGTCGAGTTCAAGCATTATCTGACCGATCAGGAATTTCTGGCCGGCATGGCGCTCACGCAGGTTGTGCCCGGCCCGGTTTTCTCGATTGCGACTTTTGTAGGAAGCGTTTCACTGCAGGCAGACGGCGTACCTGGAGAGATTTTAGGCGGCTTTGTGGCAACCGCCGGCATTTTCCTGCCGGGAACGTTCTTTATCTTTTTTGCTTATCCATTCTGGGATCAGCTAAAAAAATACCGCGGCATCCGCGCTTCGCTGGAAGGCATTCACGCTGCAAGCTGCGGACTTACGATTGCAGCTGCCATTTCGCTTCTGGAACCCATGGCTGCAAGCTGGCAGCCGTTACTGACCGTAGTCGGCACGTTGCTGCTACTGTTTTTTGCCAGAGTTCCTTCGTATATCATTATCATTGCAGGACTGCTTTTGGGAATTGTATTTTAGGATCAGTTTAAAAGTCCGCACATTTTTTAAAGGCATTACCTTGCGGGTTCGATTGCATTAGTCAAATGGTTTTCCAAACTTTGAAGACTGATTCCTTTCATTTCCCGATTCATGAAAAATAAGATTGTAATTCTTTGCCTTTCCTTGCTTAACCTTTGTGTACATTTTTCAAATGCCCAGATCAGCACACCGCCCGGCTTTCTGCACAAAAACAAGCAATGGGTCGATTCCGTTTTTGCAACGCTGACACCCGACGAAAGAATTGCACAGCTCATTATGGTCGCAGCCGTTTCCGATGTTAAAAGGGCGGTTATTGATCCTAAAACCAGCAATCCGGCTGCGGTTGAAAAACTCATCCGGGAAAATAAAGTCGGCGGCGTCGTGTTTTTTCAGGGCGGCCCCGTTCCGCAGGCCAGACTTACCAATCATTTCCAGTCTATTTCCAAAGTTCCGCTTCTGATCGCCATGGATGCCGAGTTCGGGCTTGCCATGCGTATTGACAGTACAGTAAGGTACCCGTATCAAATGACGCTGGGTGCCATTCAGGGAAACAATGAACTGATTTATGAAATGGGTGCACAGCTTGCCAAGCAGGCACGCCGGCTGGGCATGCACATTAATTTTGCACCCGTTGCCGATGTAAATAACAACCCGGACAATCCCGTCATCAGTTTCCGTTCTTTTGGCGAAAACAAATACAAAGTGGCGGACAAAGCCGTGGCTTACATGAAAGGAATGCAGGACAACGGGTTGCTTACTAGCGCCAAACATTTTCCCGGCCATGGCGATACAGGCACGGACTCGCATTTTGACCTGCCCGTAATTGCACACGATGCCAAAAGAATTGACTCGCTGGAACTGTATCCGTTCCGGGCTTTGATGAACAATGGATTGAGCGGCATGATGATCGCGCATCTGAGCATTCCGGCACTGGACAAAACGCCGAATCTTCCTTCTACCCTTTCCAAACCGATTGTAACGGATTTACTGCGAAGCCAGCTCGGATTTGAAGGTCTGGTTTATTCGGATGCCATGAACATGAAAGGCGTTACAAAGTATTTTCCGGATGGAAAAGCGGATGCAATGGGTTTGGAAGCGGGCATGGATATTCTGGAATTTACCGAAGATGTGAACAAATCCATTGCTGAAATCAAGAAAAGCATTGCCGAAGGAAAAATCACGCAGGCGGAAATTGACTTCCGGTGCAGAAAAGTACTGGAAGCCAAAGCCTGGACCGGATTGAACCGTTACAAGCCCGTGGATCTGAATAATCTGTATGAAGACCTTAACCCGAAAGCTGCCGAACTGACAAACCGGCTGCTAACGGAAAAAGCACTCACTGTCCTGAAAAACGACAATAACCTGCTGCCGCTCCGGGAACTGGACACTTTGAAAATTGCATCGGTTTCATTGGGCGCTGACACGGTTACTACTTTTCAGAAAACCTTGCAGCTTTATACTTCGGTTGACCATTATTTTATTCCGGCCAAAGCAACAGAATCACAAATTGCGGAGCTTAAAGCAAAGCTGAACCAATACAATTTACTGCTTGTCGGCGTGCATCTGGGAAGCATTTCGCCGCGTTCGAATTATGGTCTTACCGAGCCGATGAATGCAGTCCTGGAATCGCTGATTGCTACGGACAAAGCCGTTGTTTCGGTTTTCGGAAACCCGTATGCACTGAACAAAATAAAAAAACCCGAAGGTGCAAAAGCACTGATCATGGCTTATCAGCTGACGCCGTATACGCAGGATCTTTCCGCACAGCTCATTTTCGGAGCCATTCCGGGAAGCGGGAAACTTCCGGTGACGGTCAATAAATTGTTTCCTTATAACAGCGGAATGGATACGCCTGCAATCGGCCGCCTGAAATATACGATTCCGGAAGAAGTTGGGCTGGACACAAAAACGATTACATTTAAAATTGATTCCATTGCCAATGTGGCCATTACGCAAAAAGCAACGCCCGGCTGTGTCGTTCAGCTTGCAAAAGACGGAAAGGTGTTTTTTAGAAAAGCATATGGAAAGCATACATACGAAGGACCGCAAACGGTCAGGCTGACAGACCTTTACGACCTGGCTTCGGTAACGAAAATTACGGCTTCCACGCTGGCACTGATGAGCCTTTGGGACCGGAAAAAGTTTGATCTGGATGCGACTATGAAGGATTACTTGCCGGATTTTAAAAATTCCAACAAGGCCGATCTGCCATGGCGCCGCGTTCTGACGCACAGTGCACGGCTGAAAGCATTCATTGTTTTATGGAAAGAAGCGCAGAATCCGGACGGTTCCTGGAAAAAGAAAACGTTCAGTACCAAAATGTCAAAGAGGTACCCGACTTCCGTTGTCGGCGACAGTCTTTTTATCTTTAAAGATTATGACAAAACGATTTTCAAATCCATTCGCGACTCGCCGCTGAATGAAAAGGAAGGCTATGTTTACAGCGATCTGTCTTTTATTTTATACCCGCAGATCGTAAAGTCGCTTTCAGGAGAAAATTTCGAAGATTATCTCAAAAACCATTATTATCATAAACTGGGCGCCAATTCACTGACTTTCAACCCGAAAAGATTTTACAAACTGGAAGACATTGTCCCGACCGAACGCGATACTTTTTTCCGGATGGCGCAGCTGCACGGCCAGGTTCATGACGAAGCCGCAGCCATGCTGGGCGGACTGAGCGGGCATGCCGGACTTTTCGGTGACGCAAATGATGTGATGAAAGTGTGGCAAATGTATCTTCAGCAGGGATATTACGGCGGTCAGCAGCTGCTCAGCAAAGATGCGCTTGTTGAATTCACACGTTATCAGTATCCGGAAGAAGGCAGTCGCAGAGGAATCGGATTTGACAAACCGACGTTCAAATACTCCGGCAATGCGCCCCGGTATGCAAGTCCGTCCAGCTTCGGGCATACGGGCTACACCGGCATTATGACGTGGGCAGATCCTGCCTGGAAACTGAACTATGTATTTTTGTCCAACCGCGTGTACCCGACGCGGGAAAATTCCAGAATTTCAACACTCAACATCCGGACTGCGATCATGGATGTGGTTTATCAGGAATTATTAAAAAAGCAATAAGCGGCTGTATCGCGGCATATAATTCTATATTTGCAATAAACATTTTTTGTATGGCACAACATTACCGCTTTGACAGGGAAAAAGCTTCGCGGCGTCCCGGCATTACGCCTCTGAAAGAGGCTATTGACATGATGCTGGACAAATACAGCCTGCGAAACAGGTTTGATCAGTCATTTGTGGTTGCGCACTGGGACAAAATCATGGGTTCTGCCATTGCCACCAGAACAAAGAAAGTTTACATTAAAGACCAGATTCTTTTCCTTCAGATTGAATCCGCGCCGCTTCGCAATGAACTGGTCAGGGCAAAACCAAAAATTATAGAGCTGATCAACAGAGAAATCGGTACAAATCTAGTTGAAGATGTAGTATTTATCTGAAATCAGCCAAACACAGTATTCGTATCTTGCTTTCCGAGTAATGAATGAAATTCAATTTCCGCCTTTTCTGCAGACCGGGGATAAAATAGGAATCACAGCGCCCGCAAGTGTAGTCAGATACGAAGATGTGCTTCCCGGAATCGATCTTTTTACAAAAAAATGGGGCCTTGAAGTAATCGAAGGAAAAACGCTTCAAAGTGCTTTTAACCAGTTTTCGGATACGGATGAAGCCCGGCTTGCAGAGTTTCAGCAAATGCTCGATGATCCTTCCATCAAGGCCATTATAGCAGCACGCGGCGGTTACGGCTGCTCGCGGATTGTGGACAGGCTTGATTTTACCGGATTTATGAAATTCCCGAAATGGATCGTCGGGTTCAGCGATCTTACTGTTTTTTTATCCAGAATTCACAAGCTTGGTTTTGCCGGCATTCATGCCCAGATGGCAAAATCCATAACGGCTGAAGGCGGAACAATTGCTGCCGGGTCGCTGCAACAGATGCTTTTTGGAGAACTTCCCTCCTATTCTGTTCCGGCTCATTTTCTGAACCGTACCGGAAAAGCTTATGCGGAAGTTACCGGAGGAAACCTGTGCATGCTGGCACATATGATCGGAACGGAAACCGAAACGGATACAAGCGGAAAAATCCTCTTTATTGAAGATATCGGCGAATACCTGTACAATCTGGACCGTATGATGATCCAGATGAAGCGTTCGGGAAAACTGAACAAACTTGCCGGGCTGATTGTAGGACAGTTTACCGAAATGAAAGACAACAGCAAACCGACTTTCGGGAAAAATGCAAACGAAATCATTCAGGAGCATGTTGCCGGTTACAGCTATCCGGTCTGTTTTGATTTTCCCGTAGGCCATGTTGCGGATAACCGGGCAATGGGAATCGGGATGCATGCCACTCTTGAAGTAAATGAAAATCTGGTCGGTTTTCAATTTTCACATGCTGCCTCAACAATTATTTAAGCTTATTTGTCATGCCATCATTTAAAGATAAAGTTGTCTGGATTACCGGCGCATCTTCCGGGATCGGAGAAGCAATTGCCATGGCCTTTGCCGTTGAAGGTGCCAAACTGGTGCTCACTGCACGCAGGGAAGAAGAACTGCAGAGGGTAAAAAAAAGAACCGGCTTGCCCGACACTTCCGTTCTGGTGCTTCCGATGGATGTAACGCAGTTTGAAAAAGCAAAACCGGCGGCAGAAAAGGTCATGAGTTACTTCGGACGAATTGATATCATGGTCCATAATGCCGGCGTAAGCCAGCGTTCGTACATCAAGGATACCGATCTTGACGTTTATCAAATGCTGATGAATGTGAATTTTTACAGCACTGTAGCCATTACCAAAGCTGTTTTGCCGTATATGATCCAGCAGAAAAGCGGCCATTTTATTGTCATCAGCAGCGTTGCCGGTAAAATCGGGACCATTATGCGTTCGGGATACAATGCTTCAAAACATGCGTTGCAGGGATTTTACGATTCACTGCGCGCCGAAGGCTACAAGGACAACATAAAAGTAACAACAATTTGCCCCGGCTATATCCGCACGAATATCTCCCTGAATGCGCTGAACGAAAACGGAAGCAAGTTCGGTAAAATGGACTCGAATCAGGAAAAAGGAATTGCTCCCGAAGAATGTGCTGCCAGAATTCTGGAAGCGGTTAAAAATGATAAAAAGGAAATTTACATCGGCGGCATGAAGGAAGTCGCCGCCATTTACCTGAAACGATTTTTCCCGTCCTTTCTGTTTGACCAGATCAGAAAGAATATTCCGGAATAAAATCCGGAATACCTATTTTGACTTTGAACCGCTTTTGTCAAGATAATCAACGGCCAGCCGGCTGAGCGAACGAATGCCCAGTACAAGGCTTCCTTCATCCACATAAAAATCAGGCGTATGGTGCGGAGCCGCTTCAGCTGCATTTTTCCCTTTGGGCATTCCGCCCAGGAAGAAGAAAAATCCCGGCACTTTCTGCTGATAATACGAGAAATCCTCTGCGCCTGTTTTGGCCGGGATCAACGTGACATTCTCTTTTCCGGCCACATTCTGCAGCGTACCGATCATTTTTTCGGTCAGCGGAACGTCGTTGTAAGTAACCGGATAAAGCACATCGATTTTTACCTGAGCGGAAGCGCCTGCGCTTTCGGCAATGTGCGTGGAAATGTCATTGACCCTTTTATGGACATACGTATGCATGCCTTCGTCAAAGGTGCGGATCGTTCCGATCATTTTAACGGATTCCGGAATAATATTTTGTCTGATACCGCCATTGATCGCACCAATCGTCACAACAGCGGGCGCCTGCGTAAGATTGAGGTTTCTGCTGACGATGGTCTGCAGCGCCGTTACAATCTGCGATGAAGTTACGATCGGGTCCACGCCCGACCACGGGTATGCGCCGTGCGTCTGCTTTCCTTTGACATCAATACTGAAAAAATCTACGGCTGCCATGGTTGCGCCGGGCCGGTAAGCAATTTTTCCGACCTCAATTTGTGAATCAATATGCAATCCGAAAACGGCCTCTACTTTCGGGTTTTCCAGAACGCCTTCTTTCACCATCAGCCTTGCGCCGCCTTCTTCCCCTTCCGGAGCACCTTCTTCCGCAGGCTGAAATATAAATTTGACTGTTCCTTTGATTTCACTTTTCATAGAAGACAGTACTTCTGCAACGCCCATCAGGATTGCAATGTGCGTATCATGGCCGCAGGCATGCATAACACCCGTTTTCTGGCCGTTATAGTCGGCAATGACTTTGGATTTGAAGGGCAGATCGCCCCGCTCGGTTACCGGAAGCGCATCCATATCGGCGCGTAAAGCAACAACCGGACCGGGTTTGCCGCCTTTCAGAATTCCGACCACGCCGGTATGCGCAGTGCCGGTCTGTACTTCAAGGCCAAGCTGTTTCAAATGGGCAGCAACCTTTTCGGAGGTTTTTAACTCGCGATTGCCCAGTTCCGGGTTCTGGTGAAAATCACGTCTCCATTCGACCACTTTCTTTTCCAGCGACCGGGATTTGTCGTCAATGCCGGCAGCAAGCGAAGTTTGTCCATGTACTTTAAATACAACCGGAATCAAAAATAAAGGAAGTAGCAGAAGTCTCATTGAAATTCCTGATTTGATAATCTATATTGAAATAATACCATACAACTTAAAACTACAGTCATTCTTTAGCCGTATATTTTCAAAAAAATTTGGCTAAATTAATTTAGAAAAATTATTGATAACGCTCACGCCGAAACCCGGTGTGAAGTTAAATTTTCATTATCAATCTTAAAACCAGCAGAACGTAATAATACAAAAAAGTTAATAAAACAGGTATTCTGTTAACAATTATATAACGCTTGCTAAATTTTTAAGATTTTTCTGGCAATTTAAAAAATGGCAAAAAATGATGTAGTATATATATAAAATTTGCTAAAATTACCCCTGATACCAAAGTAAATTTTGGAATTTCGCAATTAAAACGTTGTAATGGTTAAACTAATAATTAATTTTGCAATATTATGTTAACATAACAACCTAACTTTTTAATTTAACGTATGAGGAAGATTCTATTATCCTTACTGGGATGCTTGCTGCTGTTGAGTGCACAAATACATGCCCAGGATCGTGCAGTGACTGGTAAAGTCAGTGCCGAAGACGGCTCAGTGCTGCCGGGTGTGAACATTTCTTTGAAAGGTACTAATCGGGGTACTACTACGGACAGCGAGGGCACATACTCAATCAATGCCGAAACAGGTGCAACGCTTGTGTTCAGCTTTATTGGTTTCCAGACTCAGGAAGTAAATGTAGGAAGCCAGTCAACGATTAATGTTTCCCTTAAAAATGATGTAAGCCAGCTGCAGGAAGTTGTTGTAACGGCACTTGGACAGGAAAGAAAGAGAAACGAGCTTGTGTATGCTGCCCAACAGGTCAGCGCCGAGCAGATCACGCAGGCACGCGGCACAAACGTCATGAATTCCCTTTCCGGTAAAGTGGCAGGTCTTGACATCAAAACCAACAACAACCTTGGCGGATCCACAAACGTGATCATTCGCGGATACAAATCCATTACAGGTAACAACCAGGCTCTGTGGGTTATCGACGGTGTGCCGGTATCCAATGCCAATACCAATACTGCTGATCAGCAGACAGGCCGTTCAGGAACAGATTATGGTAATGCTGCTTCGGATATCAACCCGGACAACATTGCTTCCGTTAACGTTCTGAAAGGTGCAGCTGCAACGGCTCTTTACGGTTCACGTGCTTCCAATGGTGTTATTTTGATCACTACAAAGCAAGGTCGTAAAAACAGTTTCGATGTAACCGTAAACAGCGGTGTAACATGGGGTAAAATCGATAAAACGACATTTGCCAAATACCAGAAAGAATATGGTGCCGGTTATGGCGGTGCAGGTTCTGCGGACGAATTTTACAGAGGCGATCTTGGCTCAGGAGAAGGCGACATTGTTGTTTTTGACGCGGATGCTTCTTTCGGTGCAAAATTTGATCCAAGCCGTATGGTTTATCAGTGGAATGCCATCGATCCTTCCGGCCCTAACTACGGGAAAATGACTCCGTGGGTTGCTGCCCAGAATGGCCCGGACAAATTCTACGAAACTGCTGTTACTTCCAACCAGAGTGTTAATGTAACCGGCGGTGGTGAAAATTCTACTTTCAAACTTGGTTTTACAAGAGCAGATGACAAAGGTGTTTTGCCAAACAGCAAGCTTGAAAAAAACCTGTTCAACTTTTCTGCTTCTTACGATTTGAGCAAAAAACTGACTGTTTCGGCTAACGCCAACTTTTCGAACATCAAAGGTCTAGGAAGATACGGAACGGGTTATAATGGTAAAAACCCTAACCAGCAGTTCAGACAATGGTTTCAGACCAACGTGGACTTGCTTGAACAAAAAGAAGCATACTTCAGAAACGAGCAGAACATTACGTGGAACTGGAGAGACCCGACGGCTCCTCTGGAAGAAAACGGACCGATATATTCTGAAAACCCGTATTTCTCAAGATACCAGAATTTCTCCAACGACAGCCGCAACAACTTCTTCGGTTATGCGCAGGCTGTGTACAAAATTGCTTCATGGGTTGACCTGACCGGCCGGTTTGCTTACAACGGCACCAATGATATGCAGGAAGAAAGAATTGCTTTCGGAAGCGCTGATCCCGCAGAATACATGCGTTATAACCGTTCGTTCAACGAGACTAACCTTGACGTAATTTTTAACTTCCGCAAGAGCATTACCAAAGATATCAGTTTTTCCGGTTTGCTTGGAGGAAGTATGCGCAGATCCACAGAAGATGCGATCAGAGCAAAAACAAACGGCGGTATGGTTGTTCCGAACCTGTACTCTTTGTCAAACTCTGTGAACCCAATTGAAGCACCGTCTGAAATTTACAGAAGAATCGGTGTGGATGGTATTTACGGTCAGGCGTCTTTTGGTTACAAAGAACTGGTTAACCTTGACCTTACTGCAAGACAGGACAAATCGACAACATTGAGTGAAGGAAACAACACTTACTTCTATCCTGCAATCGGTGCAAACTTTAACTTTTCCAACCTGGAAATTTTCAAGACCAACTGGCTGACAATGGGTAAAATCAGTGCCAACTACGCAGAAGTAGGTAATGACGCACCATGGGGAAGTACCCGTAAAGTTTATGACAAACCTACGGGCATCGGTTCTGTTCCTTACTTTACATTGCGTAACACCATGAACAATCCGAATCTGAAACCGGAACGTACAAAAAACTATGAATTTGGTTTGGAAACAGCGTTTCTTGACGACCGACTTGGATTGAATGTCACTTATTACCGTTCAAGCACGCTTGACCAGATTCTTCCAGTTTCTACTACTGCTGCAACGGGTTATTCTTTCATTTATGTAAATTCCGGAGAGGTACAAAACAAAGGAGTTGAAGTTTCGGCTTATGTTACGCCTGTAAGAACAGGAAGTTTCTCCTGGACTGTAAATGTTAACTTTGCACGTAACAGGAATAAAGTAATCAGCTTATATGGGGAAGGTGCCGGTAAAGTAACGAACGTACCTATTGCTTCTCTGCAGGGAGGTGTTTCTCTGAATGCTGCCGAAGGACAACCTTTTGGAATAATCAGAGGCACCAACTTTGTTTACCACGAAAATGGTCAGAAAATTGTTAAAACAAATGGTATGTACCAGGCTTCTGCAAGTTCTGCCGAAATCATCGGTAACCCGAACCCAGACTGGATCGGCGGTATAAGCAATAATTTGAAATACAAAAACGTTTCATTGAACTTCTTGCTTGATATGCGTCATGGAGGAGATATCTGGTCACTGGATCAATGGTATGGAGAAGGAACAGGTATGTATCCGATTACAGCAGGTTTGAACGAGCTTGGAAATCCTAAAAGAAGCCCGGTTGCACAAGGCGGAGGTGTTTTGTTCCCCGGCGTACAGGCTGACGGAACTCCGAATACAATCAGAGCTGAAAACCTGGACGGTAACGGAGCAACTGCTTACGGATACCCTGCCAACCCACCGAGAGCCATGTACATTTATGATGGAAGCTACATCAAGCTGAGAGAAGTAGCCTTGACTTACAGCCTGCCTCAGAATGTTGTTTCCAAACTGCGTGCATTCAAAGCAATCGACCTTTCAGTTATTGGCCGTAACCTTTGGATCATTCATAAAAACATGAAATACTCGGATCCAGAAGAAGGTTTGAGCTCAGGTGTTTCCAGCGGTGCAGGTGGATACCAAAGCGGTGCATATCCGGCAGTAAGAAGCTATGGTTTCAATGTTAAATTCCGTTTCTAAAAATTATTATGAAAAAAATAATCGTTTTCTTTTTACCCATTCTGCTGCTGGCATCCTGTGTTGACAGTCTGGATGATTACAATGTAGATCAAAAGCGTCCTTCCGTAGTGCCTGCGGTTACACTTTTCTCCAATGCACTGAAAGGTCTGGCGGATACACTTACAACGCCGAACGTAAACGTTAATAACTATCGTCTGTATGTTCAGCAATGGTCTACAACTACGTACCTGGACGAGCCGAGATACAATGTTCAGGCACGTACCATTCCACAGGCTTTCTGGCAGGGAATTTACAAAGGTGTTATTTCAGATTTGAATGAATCCCGTAGTATTGTCAATGCAGATCCACTGCTTTCAGATGCTACCAAGAAAGTGCAACTGGCACAGATTGAAGTGGTGGAAGTACTTGCATGGTCAGTACTGGTCAATACTTTTGGTGATATTCCTTACACCGAAGCATTGAATCCTGAAAATCCGCTGCCAAAGTATGATGATGCAAAAACCGTGTATTATTCTCTTCTTGATCGTTTACATGCTGCATTGCCTAATCTAAAAAGCGGAGGAACAGCATTTACAAGCGGAGATCTGATTTATAAAGGTGATATGAACAAATGGTTCAAATTTGGAAATTCGCTGCAATTGAAACTTGCAATGATTATTGCTGACAGTGATCCTGCAAAGGCAAAAACACTCGTAGCAGAAGCTGCACCGAATGTATTTACCTCTAATGACGATAAAGCTGCATTTCCATACATCAGTACGCCACCAAACTACAACCCGATTGCACAGAATTTGAATCCGTTGTATTCAAGCCGTCAGGATTTTGTAGCTGCTTCAACAATCGTCAATCCGATGAATGATCTGAATGATCCTAGAAGATCTTCTTATTTCACTTCTGTGGATGGCAAATACATTGGCGGCCAGTACGGATTTCTGAACACATATTCTGCATTCTCACACGTAAGTGAAAAAATCATTACGCCAAGTCTGGAAGGCATTCTTCTGGATTATTCGGAAGTTGAATTTTTATTGGCAGAAGCAGTTGAAAGAGGCTTTATTACAGGTTCTGCCGCTGAGCATTATAACAAGGGCGTAACAGCATCCATTGTTTACTGGACGGGCGATGCAGCCGCCGCTGCTACTTATCTTGCTCAGCCAAAAGTTGCTTATGCTACTGCTGCAACCAACTGGAAAGAAAAAATCGGTTTCCAGAAATGGCTGGCCCTTTATAACAGAGGATGGGAAGCATGGGTAGAATGGAGAAGGCTGGATTTCCCAAAACTATCTCCACCGTCTGGCGGTAATATTCCTGCCGGAAGTCTTGCAATTCCTGTTCGCATGATTTACCCGATTAACGAGCAAACGCTGAACGGTGCAAACCGCGAAGCTGCCGCAGCTGCAATCGGAGGTGACCTTGTAACGACCAAATTATGGTGGGACAAGTTCTGATAAACAATTAAGATTCTGAAAAAGGCGGGCATATTCATTTATGTCCGCCTTTTTTTATGCTGTAAAAGCTGCAATGTCAATTTGATTCGCTTTACAGCCGTTTTTTTTTAACTTTGAAAAGTTATCCTGATCATACACAATGGAAATTCTAAAAAGCCAGCGCCTTAACAATCTCAAATACGAAATTCGCGGTGCTACTTATCACAAAGCGCTTGAACTTGAAAGCCAGGGTTATAAAATCCACAACCTGAATATCGGGAACCCCGCCCCTTTCGGCTTCGATTCTCCGGATGAAATTGTCCATGATATCATCATGAACATCCGCAATGCACAGGGATATTCAGATTCAAGGGGTTTGTTCGCGGCACGCAAGGCTGTGATGCATTATACGCAGACAATCGGGATACAGGATGTTGAAATTAATGACATTTTTATCGGAAACGGTGTAAGTGAACTGATCCTGCTTTCCATGCAGGCTTTGCTGAACCCCGGTGATGAAATCCTGGTTCCTTCTCCGGATTATCCGCTCTGGACAGCAGCTATTGCACTCAGCGGCGGAACGCCTGTGCATTATGTATGTGATGAAGCTTCTGACTGGAATCCTGATCTGGATGATCTTGAAAAGAAAATAACGCCGCGTACCAAAGGAATTGTTCTGATCAATCCGAACAATCCGACCGGTGCCGTTTATGAAAAGGACGTTCTGAAACGCATGGCAAAAATTGCCGAAGAACACGGGCTGATCCTTTTTTCAGATGAAATTTATGACAAGATTCTTTACAACGGAGCGGTACATTATCCGATGGGCTCTTTTGTAACGGATACCTTGTGCGTTACTTATGGCGGACTTTCCAAAAATTACCGCTCAGCAGGTTTCCGCGGCGGATGGATGATTCTCAGCGGTGCAAAACAAAAAGCAAAATCCTACATGGAAGGCTTGCTGCTGCTGGCCAGTATGCGCCTTTGCGCCAATGTCCCGACGCAATATGCCATTCAGACGGCACTGGGCGGTTATCAGAGCATTAAGGAACTGGTTGTTCCCACAGGAAGGCTGCACAAGCAAATGAACCTCGTTTATGACCGGCTGACTTCCATTCCCGGCATTACTTGCGTGCGCCCGAAAGGTTCTTTATACGTGTTCCCGAAAATTGACCTGAAAAAATTCGGGCTGAAAACAGACGAGCAGTTTGTTTACGATCTTTTGAGTGACCAGAAAGTACTTGTTGTTGCCGGAACCGGATTCAATTACATCAGCAATGACCATTTCAGGATTGTGTTTCTGCCCACTATTGATGAACTGAATCAGGCGATGGACAAGCTGGAATACTTTCTTGAAAACCACAGGGTATTATCCGCCAAAACCATTGAGAACGTGATTGTCTGAAACCGATCTTTGTAATTTCCTCCTCTGTCAGTAAACTATCAAACCTTTTAAATGACAATACAGGATAATTCGGTACAGGAAGCCAAAAGGCAACGCCTGTTCCTTTTGCTATGCGGTATTTTCCTGACCAATGCGCTCATTGCCGAAATCATCGGCGGAAAGATATTCTCTGTTGAAACCTTGCTCGGACTTTCACCGGCACAATTGCCGATTGCAGGCCAGAAACTCGATTTTAACATGACTGCCGGCGTTATCAACTGGCCGGTCGTATTTATTACGTCGGATATCATCAATGAATACTTCGGGCGGAAAGGTGTGAAACGCATTTCATTTCTGACGGCCTGCTTCATAGCCTACACGTTCATTACCATTCTGGCTGCCACCAAGCTGCCTCCCGCCAAATTCTGGCTGGACATCAACAATACCGACAGTCACGGAAATGTGTTTAATATCAACGACGCATTTACCAAAATCTTCAATCAGGGGCTTGGCATCATGATCGGTTCCATCGTGGCTTTTCTGCTCGGACAGCTGCTGGATGTGTTTGTTTTCTCATGGCTGCGCAGAAGAACCGGAAGCCGCTTTATTTGGCTCAGGGCAACAGGTTCCACGATGTTTTCGCAACTGGTCGACAGCTTTGTCGTGATCACCATTGCGTTTTACGTTTTCGGCAACTGGAGTCTGGATCAGGTTTTTTCCGTCGGCAGCATTAATTATGTCTACAAAGGCATTGTTGCCATTTTACTAACGCCGCTTCTCTACATCGCACATTATTTTATAGATAATTACCTTGGAAAAGAATATGCGGAAGAACTGTCGCATAAAGCTGCACACGAGTAATTGAAAACTACTGCTTGATCGCAGTCTGGCGACGCATGTTATCGAGCATAACGGCAGTGGCAATTCCGACATTCAGCGACTCGGCTTCTCCGATCCTCGGAATCGTAATCCTGTCCGTTACAAAAGCTTCAATTTCCTTACTGATTCCGTTGGACTCGTTGCCCATGACAATAAACCCGCCGGAATTTGAAAAACGGTAATCGTAAATGGATTTACCGCCCAGAAAAGCGCCGGCAACTTCCTTTCCCGCTGCATTGGCCGACAAGTAGGAAGCCAGATCCGTATAAAAAATATTCACTCTTGTAAAAGATCCTTTGCTGGCCGAAATAACCTTCGGATTGTACATGTCCGTTGTATCTTCAGAACAGATTATTTTACTGATTCCGTACCAGTCGGCAACACGTATGATCGTTCCGAGATTGCCCGGATCGCGCACATCGTCCAGAATAAGCACATATTCAGCCGCATCCGGAGACAAAAAAACGTTATCCTTTGTTTTAGCAACGGCCAGGCAGGAATCGTTGGTCTGAAATGAACCCAAACCCTTGAGTTCCTGTAAAGTCACGGTTTCTGTCACAGCATTATGCCGGGATAAATTACTTGAGTATTTTTGCCGGAACTCTGATGTTGATAAAACAAACTCTATCTTAAAATCCGAATCAAGCAGTTCCAGCACACTCTTGGCACCTTCTACGATAAAAGACTGGTGCAGTTGCCGGTACTTTTTGATTTTAAGAGCATTAATATATTTAATACGACTTTTTGACAGCATTGAACAGTAATTACAGGATTATATATAGCTGGTTTGTTTTCCTGATTTTGTCGGGATCATTTTCCTGTGCGCCTAAAACACCTTCCAGTTCAAGAAGCTATTACCTAGGAAATTCTTCCATCAAAGGAAATCATGTTATCAATGATTCCGAACTGGATGCGCTGATTCCTCAAAAACCGAACCGGCGGCTTCTCGGCCTGCCGTTTTTCCCGTATGTCGGATTGTACCGATTCGGGGAGCTGTTTTATAACAAGGAAGAAAAACAGCGGAATGTCATTGAAATCACGCAAAATTATCAGAAAGAAAGCCTTAATAAAGAAAATTCGCCACGAAAGCTCGACAAAATTCAGCGCAAGTATGCAAAAAAACTCAAACGGGCGCAGGTAAAAGTAAATCAGGGAAATTTTTTCATGCGTGTTCTGGGTGAAGCGCCGGTTTATTTCAACATAAACGAGGTTCTGCAGAATGCAGAAAAAATGCAGAAATACCTTTATAACAACGGTTTCTTTGAATCCGTTGTCACTTTCAAGCCGGATACGACTTTTAACAGAGTCAGGGTTAATTATCTGGTGACGGAAAACCGGCCGACGATGATCAAGGATATTCAGTACAAAATCAAAAATGTGCTTGTCGACAGCATCATCAACGCAAACGGAAAAGGTGCCGCGCTGGTCAGCAAAAAAAGGTACGACGGTGATTCCTTTGAAGAAGAAAGGATCCGGCTGGAAACTTTGCTCAGAAATGAAGGTTACTTCGGTTTTTCCAGACAGAATGTATCTTACCTTATCAATGACACGATAACCAACGCAGCTACGGACACTTTTTTCAAGTCAGTTGACGTGCAGGTCCGTGTGGATTTGCCCGGCCCGGCCAACAAGCCGGATCGTTACAAGATCAATTCGATCCATTTTGAAGTTTTGCCGCCGTCCGGATTACCCGATTCGCTTTTCAGAAAAGACACAGTTCGTTATCAGGGCATTCAGTATGTTTTTTCGGATAAAAGATTTGCCACAAAAATCCTTGACAGCAAGATTCAGGTTCGTCCGGGCGCTTTTTACAGCCAGAAGAAAGAAAGGGATACGCAGCAGCAATTGTCGCTTACGGATCAGTTCCGTTTTGTCAATTACAGCTACACGCTTGATTCTACCGGAAAAGGAATCAACAGTTTTTTCAAGGTTATTCCTCTGGAAAAATATCAGATTTCAACCGATCTCGGTCTGAACGTTATCCAGCTTCAGGGCGCACCGGGGCCTTTTGCCAATCTTTCGTATAAAATCAGAAATGTTTTCAACGGACTTGAAAATTTTGAGGCCAACCTGCGCGGCGGCATTGAACTGGTTCCGGGTTTTCTGGGCGGTAACAATCCCATCTACCGCAGTGAGGAAGTCGGACTGAATACTTCGCTCATTTTTCCAAGATTGCTGACGCCCGGCAGCCTGTTACAAAAGCAAACGGCGGCATATAACCCGAGAACACAGCTCGGGCTGGGCTATAACTATGTAAACAGACCGGAATACACGCGTACAAACCTTAAAGCTGCAATGACGTATTCCTGGCAGCCGAGCAACACAACCTTGTTCAATCTTTCCCTGATTGACCTTAACGTTTTGAACACGCAGAATATCCGGGCTGATTTTGCGAGTTTGCTCGATACACTGCGAGATCAGGGAAATAACCTGATCAACAGTTTCAACAAATCCTTTGTGTCGGATATTAATTTCAACTTCGTTTACAATACCAATACGCTCATCGGTCCGCCAAAAAATGCCCGTTACCTGCGCATTGCACTGGAATCCGGCGGAACTTCCCTGAATATTCTGCCAAATCAGGAGCGGGTTATCAAAGATGTATTTAATGACAAAGATCTGCAGTTTTACAAATACCTGCGCTGGAATGCCGATTATCGCCGTTACTGGCCGGTCGGCAGACGTTCAGCGTTTGTGGCAAGGATAAATTCGGGTGCTATTTACAGTTACGGAAACAACAAGGTTCCGCCGTATGAAAAGTACTTTTTCGCCGGAGGGTCAAACAGCTTGCGCGCATGGCTTCCGCGCAGGCTCGGACCGGGCCGCTCAGAGCCAAGACGGACTTCCAACAATCTGTCTTTTGAGTCGCCGGGCGAATTTTTAATGGAAGGAAATCTGGAATGGCGGGGATTTCTGGCCAAGTTTTTCGGGGATATCAATTACGCTCTTTTTATTGATGCCGGAAATGTCTGGAACCTGAACAGCAATGCGCCGGTGGAACAAAAACTGAAAACCAGTAATTTTCTCAGCGAAATCGCAGTCGGGACCGGCTTCGGAATACGTTATGACCTTTCTTTCTTCATTCTGAGATTTGACTTCGGGATAAAAGTTTACGATCCGGCCCTGCAACGTTTTGTACTGGATGAACTGGAATTCAACAAACTTTTCAACCGTACCCAGTCCAATTTCCTGAATATCAACTTAGGTGTCGGATATCCGTTCTAGTAATTGCATTTTGGCGATCATGCTATGACAGTTTGTCAGTTTTCACCGATTTCTTTTTATATTTGTAATTCATTGCAGAGGCCGGATCCATCTATTTTCCTTCGGCTTTGTCATTTATAATACGGGTTTAAGACTTTCCCTTCAAGATGGAAAACAGAATTACCGAGACTTTAAAAATACTGACCGATGCAGACAAGGAAGCCTGTGAAACGGTCCATATAACAGAAAACGAACCTGTTTCCCAAAAGAAAAGGCTCTTTATTGAAAGCTATGGCTGCCAGATGAATTTTGCGGACAGTGAAATCGTGGCGTCTGTCATGCGTGAAGCCGGATTTGCAACAACGTCGGAAGCAGAAAATGCTGATCTGATATTTCTGAACACCTGCGCCATACGCGACAATGCCGAACAGCGCGTAAGAACACGTCTGCGGCAGCTGAACGTTCTCAAGAAAAAACGGCCGGGCACACTTATCGGCGTGCTGGGCTGCATGGCCGAGCGTTTGAAAGCCAAGTTGCTGGAAGAAGAAAAAATGGTCGATATCGTAACCGGGCCGGACGCTTACCGCGATCTTCCGCGGCTTGTTGAGGAAGCCGAAACCGGGCAGAAAGGAGTCAACGTGTTTTTATCCCGTGAAGAAACCTATGCCGATATTTCACCGATACGCCTGAATTCCAACGGCGTAACTGCATTTATTTCCATCATGCGCGGCTGTGACAACATGTGCAGCTTCTGCGTAGTCCCGTTTACACGCGGCCGCGAACGCAGCCGGGACCCGTATTCCATCGTAAAAGAAGCGCAGGGATTATTTAACGACGGATATAAAGAAGTGACGCTGCTCGGACAGAATGTGGACAGCTATAAATGGCTTGGACAACCCGGAATTTCTGCTGTAACAGAAGAACATACCGAAAATGTCTCTGCGCAGACTCAGGTCAATTTTGCACAGCTTCTGGAAATGGTTGCGCTTGTCAGTCCTGAACTCCGTGTACGTTTCAGCACTTCTCATCCAAAAGACATTACGGATGAAGTGCTTTATACGATGAAAAAACACGATAATATCTGTAAATACATTCACTTACCCGCACAAAGCGGCAACAGCCGGGTTCTGGAAATCATGAACCGGACTTATAACAGAGAATGGTACCTGGAAAGAATTGACAGCATACGCCGCATACTTGGCGACGATTGCGGTATTTCTCAGGATATGATCGCCGGATTTTGTACAGAAACCGAAGAAGAACATCAGGATTCCCTTTCATTGCTGGAATACGTAAAATTTGATTTTGGTTATATGTTTGCCTATTCCGAACGCCCCGGAACGCTGGCTGCCAAAAAATTCATCGATGACATCCCGGCGGATGTAAAGCAAAGAAGACTGGCTGAAATTATAGATTTACAGCAGCGTATTTCTCTGGAACGCAATCAGAGGCTTGTCGGAAAGGTTCAGAAAGTATTGGTTGAAGGCACATCCAAACGTTCGGATGAAGATTTCAGCGGCAGAAATGATCAGAACAAAAGAGTGGTTTTCCCAAGAGAAAATTTCAAAGTCGGTGATTATGTTGATGTCATGATCACGGACTGTACTGCTGCAACGCTACGCGGCCATGCTGTTGTCGCCACAGAAGTATTGCAGTGATCTGAAATGAGAATTCAGACCCTATTATTTTAAAAATGTATTAAAGGCTTACAGTAAGGCCAACAGCCATTTTCATGAATTCAGCGGAAATACAAGCAATAAAGAACCGTTTCGGCATTATCGGCAATTCACCCGGATTGAACCATGCGATCAATGTAGCCGTACAAGTGGCAGCAACCGATCTTACCGTTCTGATTACCGGAGAAAGTGGCAGCGGAAAAGAATCATTTTCCAAAATCATACACAGCCTCAGCTCCCGTAAACACGGACCGTTCATTGCCATCAACTGCGGCGCCATTCCGGAAGGCACTATTGATTCAGAGCTTTTCGGACATGAAAAAGGTTCTTTTACAGGTGCGCTGGACGCCAGGAAAGGTTATTTTGAAACCACCAACAGCGGAACAATTTTTCTGGATGAAGTCGGTGAAATGCCCATCGGTACGCAGGCAAGGCTGCTGCGTGTTCTGGAAAACGGGGAATACATCCGTGTAGGATCTTCCAAAGTGCTCAAAACCAATGTCCGCGTAGTGGCTGCGACCAATGTAAATTTGCTGGATGCAGTAAATAACGGCAAGTTCCGGGAAGATCTTTATTACCGGCTTAATACCGTTCCCATTTACGTTCCGCCATTGCGCGACCGCGGCGAAGATATTCTGCTGCTTTTCAGAAAGTTTACAAATGATTTTTCCGAAAGATACCGTACAAAACCGGTCAGGCTGGATGTGGAGGCACGCGATCTGCTGATGCAGTATGCATTTCCGGGAAATATCCGCCAGTTGAAAAACATCGCCGAACAGATCACCATTCTTGAAACCGACAAAGATCTGCCGATCAGTCATGATACACTGAACAATTACCTTAATCCCGTACAGCCTTCCAGCAGAAAAGCACTGGTCACGCTGCGCCAGGGAGAAAATACGGCCGAATCCTTTTCCGAAAGAGAACTGCTTTACAAGGTTCTGTTTGACATGCGCAGGGATATGACGGAACTGAAAAAACTGGTCCGCAATGTACTTGAAAATGAAAAATACGGAGGCGATATCCTGAAAGATCATCAGGAACTTTTCAGCTCCCTCACCAATGCGGAACCAACTGTTACTGCGCCGGCAACCGAGCCCGCACGCTTACTGCCTCCGCCCATTTCCAGAACGGTGGATCTTGACCGGTATTCAGACGAAAGAAGTGAAATAGAAGATGTTGTGCATGTAACGGCAGAAGAAGAATCGCTTTCTCTGGAAGACAAGGAAAAGGAAATGATCATTAAGGCATTGAGAAAAAACAACAATAAACGAAAGTACGCAGCCAGTGCATTGGGCATATCGGAAAGAACGTTATACAGAAAGATCAAGCAATACGACATTGAAGAATAAATTAAAAGCAGATCCGTATCTGAAAAACAGCATGGCGACATTCGCGAAAAAGTTTGTGCTTATACTCTTTTTCCTGCATTGCACCGTTTTTATCTCAGGATGCGGCGTGTACTCATTTACCGGCACCAGCTTGTCGCCGGACATCAAGACTTTCAGTGTTCTTAATTTTACAACCGGAACAGCCGGCGGCCCGGCCGATCTTCCGCTCCGGCTTACGGAAGAACTGAAAGAATATTTTCAGAGAAACACAAGTCTGATCAGTCAGCCGGGCGGCGGAGACCTGATTCTGGAAGGTTCCATTACCGGATACGACGTACTGGCAGCTGCGCCGACGGCAAACGATCAGGCCGGATTAAACCGTTTGAATGTAACCGTACAGGTGCGTTTTACGAATGCAAAGGATGAAACCAAGAATTTTGACCAGTCATTTACCTATTACGCAGACTTTCCACAGGATCAAACGCTTAACCAGAACGAAGCGCGGCTTTTGCCTACAATCCGGGAAAATTTAGTACAGCAGATCTTTAATAAATCGGCTGCGGACTGGTAGAAGAATTTATTTTTATCTAATTTCAATCCCCGGTTCCGGTAAAAATAACAAAAGCAAGTCATGGCCATTATTGAAAAAGAAGCATTCAGCCAATTGGTAAAACGTCCGAGCGGAATCAATGCAGACATCATTCCGCAGTTGGAAGCTACGATCAAGGCATTTCCTTACTGCCAGATTTCCTATTCTTTGCTGGCCAAGGCATCCAGCCTGGCAGGAACTGAAAAACTGGAAGAAACACGCCCGCGTGCTGCGGCTTATGCGCTGAGCCGCATTGCCCTGCAGCAACTGGTCGAAAGCAATACGGAGCGTTACGATGCTACTGTAAATATAGAAGAAGCCATTGAAGCGCTGGAAAAGCCGCTTGCCGAACATAATAATGAAGTTGTTCTTACCGAGCTTGTTACAGAGGAAATTGTTCCGGCACAGCAGCAGAAATCAGAGGAGCAGAAAAAGCAGCAGCAGATCATCGAGGGTTTTATGAAGAAAAACCCGAGGATCATTCGTCAGGAAAATAACCTGGAAGCAGTATCCATCGATCTGAGCGGAAGAGTGGCGGAATCGGGTTCGGGAAGCATTGAAACCGAAGCTTTTGCAAAAATTCTGCTGCGTCAGGGCAAAATTGAGAAAGCAATTGATCTCTATCAAAAATTGATCTTGAAAAAACCGGAAAAAAGCAATTACTTTGCGAAAAAATTAAGTGAGCTTTATTCGGATGTAAAGTAACCAGATTCAAAGGTTGTCAAACGCGTTAACTCTCACATTCATTCATTCTATATTATTCTAAGGCATGTATTTGGGTTTGATTATTCTGGTTGCGATTGTCGCAGTATTGTTGATTCTGGTGGTGCTGGTCCAAAATTCAAAAGGCGGAGGACTTTCAAGCGAATTTAGCGGCGCAGGAACTACACAGATGTTTGGTGTAAAGAAAACCACGGATTTGCTGGAACAAATCACGTGGGGACTGGCAGGCGCTGTTATCTTCATTTCACTTGCGTCTTATGTCATTGTCGGCGGCGGCAATCAAGGTGGCGGCATTAACAGCGTTAACGTAGAAAAAGCCCAAAACACCGTTATTCCGGGTGGAAACATTGCACCGGCACCTGCTCCGGGCGGCGCAGCAACTACGCCGGCTGCACCTGCAGCAGCTCCTGCTGACAGTGCAAAATAAATATTGAAAGCGTTTAAGCAGCTGTTAGCCATTGGCTTTTAGCGATTGGCTCCGGGCCGGATTTAAATGTATGTTACACTAAAAAAAGCGTCTGCAATTCGTTGGAGACGCTTTTTTAGTATAAGACAATTCAGTAAAATACTTTCAGGCAATATTCATTTCCTTCAGCATCAGTTTTTTGGCAACTGGCAGCAATGCCTCATGCAAAGGATAATCGTATTTGGATTCCACGACATAAGTGGCGGGATTCGGAAGTGACCTGTTTTTTCTGGTAAGATCCACTTTGATCTGCGATACCGTGTTTCCGATGCCAACACGGACTGTTTCCAGAAAAGTAGTTTTGAGATACCTTTCCTTCATTTCATTGTACAAAGCCAGCTGATAGGCAAACACACTGACCATCGGCTGAAAGGTATGCAAAAACAGCAGATAGCCTTCTTCCAGCCGTAAAGGCACAATTCCGACCGGCGAAATCTGTATATTTTCCTTTACTTCACTGAACCGCTCGGTTCCGGATTCAAGCGATCTGGTAAGACGGGGAATGGAAAAATCCAGAATATAATTCAGCTCCTCCAGATACGGATCGTCCTGATGCAGCTCTTCATACTCCAGCGTCCAGGTTCTGGGATTGATGCCTGTCAGGTTTTTGGGAAACGAAGTTCTGATCTGACTTTTGTTACTCCGAATGGCCAGACATGCATTGCGGTGTAATTCCAGATCCGGCAAGTGCGGATGCAGCCGGTTCATTTTAAACTGGTTATCAATATGCTGCAGGTAAGCGAGCAAGGTATATTTCTTGTACTCAAAATCAAAAGTTCCTTCCGTTAACCAGTTTTTCTGCAGGTGTGTCATAAGAATTCAGGTTTGGTGCCGGTATAATTTAAGCATTTTCAAAGCCGAAAACAATTATTTGCTTTACTGTCATGCAAAAGCTTTTATAATTATATAACGGCAGGTTTAGATACAAATTTGTCACACTTGCCGGAAAAAATGTCAGAAAGAATCTGCTGGCACAGATTGTGCTTAGCTCTAATCAGTCAAATCAATTACTGACAATCAAAAAACAAACGTTTAATATTTATGTCAACTTTAGCAGAAATACAAGTGAACGTACAACCTCTGGCTGATCGTGTTCTTGTAGAACCAGCCCCAGCCGAAGAAAAAACAGCATTTGGTATCATTATCCCTGATACTGCAAAGGAAAAGCCTCAGCGTGGAACCGTGGTAGCCGTTGGTCCCGGTAAAAAAGATGAGCCGCTTACAGTAAAAGTAGGTGATACCGTTTTGTACGGTAAATATTCAGGTACTGAATTAGCATACGAAGGAAAAGATATCCTGATCATGCGTGAGTCAGACATTTATGCAATAATCGGCTAATCTGTCTGATCTTAATTCATAGTTTCTCTTAAAGTTAATTCAAATCATTAATTGTTATGTCTAAGAAAATATTTTTTGATACCGAAGCACGCGACAAGGTAAAACGCGGTGTGGACACATTGGCTGACGCCGTTAAGGTTACATTGGGGCCTCGTGGCCGTAACGTTGTAATCGACAAGAAATTCGGTTCTCCAAGCATCACAAAAGACGGTGTTACCGTAGCAAAAGAAATTGAACTGAAAGACCCTATCGAAAACATGGGTGCTCAGCTGGTTAAAGAAGTAGCTTCCAAAACGGCTGATTCAGCGGGTGACGGTACTACAACTGCAACTGTTCTTGCTCAGGCTATCTACTCGATCGGTGTTAAAAACGTAGCAGCCGGTGCAAACCCGATGGATCTGAAACGCGGAATTGACAAGGCGGTTAACATCATCGTTAAAGACCTTGAATCGCAGAAAAAAAATATCTCTACTTCAAAAGAAATTGCACAGGTTGCAACGATCTCGGCCAACCACGATGAGGAAATCGGCCAGATGATTGCTGAGGCAATGGAAAAAGTAGGTAAAGAAGGCGTAATTACTGTGGAAGAAGCACGCGGTACCGAAACAGAAGTTAAAACTGTAGAAGGTATGCAGTTTGACCGTGGATACCTTTCTCCATACTTCGTTACCAATACAGAGAAAATGGAAGCAGAACTGGAACGTCCATACATCCTGATCTCTGAGAAAAAAGTTTCTTCTATGAAAGAGCTTCTTCCTGTACTGGAAGCAGTTGCTCAGACTGGCCGTCCTTTGCTTATTCTTGCAGAAGATGTTGACGGAGAAGCACTTGCTACATTGGTAGTGAACAAAATCCGTGGTGCATTGAAAGTAGCGGCTGTTAAAGCGCCAGGTTTCGGTGACCGTCGTAAAGCCATGCTGGAAGATATCGCCAAAGTAACTGGCGGAACAGTAATCAGCGAAGAGCAAGGATACAAACTGGAAAATGCTACGCTGGAGTACCTTGGAACTGCTGAAAAAGTGATTATCGACAAGGATAACACGACGATTGTAAACGGTAGCGGATCTCCTGAAGAAATCAGCGGCCGCGTTAACCAGATCAAATCGCAGATCGAAAATACAACTTCTGACTACGATCGTGAGAAACTTCAGGAACGCCTTGCCAAATTGTCTGGCGGTGTTGCAATCCTTTACATCGGTGCAGCAACGGAGGTTGAAATGAAAGAGAAAAAAGACCGTGTGGATGATGCATTGCATGCAACCCGCGCTGCTGTTGAAGAAGGTATCGTAGCAGGTGGTGGTGTTGCTTACATCCGCGCTACTGCTGCTCTTGACGGTGTTGAAGGCTCAAACGAAGACGAAAAAACCGGTATCAACATCATCCGTGTTGCACTGGAAGCTCCGTTGAGAACAATCGTTTCCAACTCTGGTCAGGAACCATCCGTAGTTGTTCAGAAAGTAAAAGAAGGAGCAGGTGCTTACGGTTACAACGCAAAAGACAATGTATACACAGACCTTCTGGAAGCTGGTATCATTGACCCTAAGAAAGTATCCCGTCTGGCGCTTGAAAACGCAGCATCTATTGCAGGTCTTCTGTTAACAACAGAATGCGTAATTGCTGACGAGCCTGAAGAAAATGCAGCTCCTGCCGGTCACGGACACGGCGGCGGAATGGGTGGAATGATGTAATAATTGCTCTTTCCATTTTATATAGTTCAAAAGCCGTCCGGAACTCCGGACGGCTTTTGAACTTATACTGAATATCAAATCATTATTATAAAAAATAGCCGCTCAGAAAATCCGGGCGGCTATTTGCTTTACTCAACGTTATGAAAAACTTCATTGTTTAGACGCAGAAGTTTACTCAGGTCACACATGAAGTAAAAAATATTTTTCATTTTATCCCAGCATCAGCCCATCCTGCATGACAAGCCGCCTGTCGGCCATTTCGGCAAGGTCTTCATTGTGCGTAACAATTATGAAAGTCTGCCCGAATTCATCTCTCAGTTTAAAGAAAAGCTGATGCAGTTCCAGTGCGTTATGGGAGTCTAGGTTTCCGCTGGGCTCATCCGCCAGTACAATCGACGGCTTGTTCAGCAAAGCCCTTGCAACGGCAACACGCTGCTGTTCACCGCCGGAAAGCTGTGACGGCAAATGATCCGCTCTTCCCGAAAGCCCGAGCATTTCCAGGAGCTCCTTCCCTCTTTTCAGAATGTCCGCTTCCTTCATATAACCGTTGATATAGCCGGGCATGCATGCATTTTCCAAAGCTGTAAATTCGGCAAGCAGATTATGGAACTGGAATATAAACCCGATTTTTTCATTTCTGAACCGGGCAAGGTCTTTGTCTTTCTGTGTAAAAACATTTGTATCTTCAATAAAAACCTGTCCTTCTTCCGGCCTGTCCAGCGTGCCGAGTATATGAAGAAAAGTACTTTTTCCTGCTCCGGAAGCGCCTACAATGGCCACAACTTCACCTTTTTCAACTTCCAGATCAATGCCTTTCAATACTTGTAAAGACCCGTATGTACGCCTGATCCCATGCGCCCGAAGTAAATTCATGATCCGAAAAGATAATTGGACGGAAACCTACGCCCGTTTTGAATAATTCCTTAATTTGCCGTGAAAATACCAATTTACTTTTATACTCATGAATATTCACGAATATCAAGGCAAAAGCGTCCTAAAAAAATACGGTGTGCGTATTCAGGAAGGACTCGTAGCCGACACGCCGGACAAGGCGGTAGAAGTTGCACGTGAGCTTAGCCAGCAGACTGGTACCAAATGGTATGTTGTAAAATCACAGATCCATGCCGGCGGACGTGGAAAAGGCCGGATTGTCGGAACAGAACAACGTGGCGTTGCCCTTGCAAAATCGGTTGAAGATGTACGTACAATATCCAATAACATTCTGGGCAAAGTACTGGTTACGCATCAGACCGGCGCAGACGGAAAGCGCGTAAACAAAGTCCTTATTGCAGAAGACGTATACTATCCGGGTCCGAGCGAGCCGAAAGAATATTACCTTTCCATTCTGCTGGACCGTGCCAGAAACTGTAACGTGATTATGGCGAGTACAGAAGGCGGTATGGACATTGAAGAAGTGGCCGAGCACACGCCGGAAAAAATCATGAAGGAGTGGATTGACCCGAAAGTGGGCTTACAGCCTTTTCAGGCGCGTAAAGTAGCTTTTGCTTTGGGTCTGGAAGGCGACGCTTTCAAGGAAATGGTGAAATTCATCACTTCCCTTTACAAGGCTTACGTCGAAAGCGATTCGTCCATGTTTGAAATCAACCCGGTTTTAAAAACATCTGACAATAAAATCCTTGCCGTTGATGCAAAAGTGGATCTGGATGATAACGCATTGTACCGTCATCCCGAACTTGCAGAAATGCGCGATACCAACGAAGAAGATCCTCTGGAAGTAGAAGCCGGAGCCAATAACCTGAACTATGTAAAGCTGGACGGAAACGTAGGCTGTATGGTGAACGGTGCCGGGCTTGCCATGGCAACCATGGACCTTATCAAGCTTTCTGGCGGTGAGCCTGCCAACTTCCTGGATGTTGGAGGCGGTGCCAACGCACGTACGGTGGAAGCCGGTTTCCGTATCATTCTGAAAGATCCTAATGTAAAGGCAATCCTGATCAACATTTTTGGCGGTATCGTTCGATGCGACCGTGTTGCTGCGGGTGTTGTGGAAGCATATAAGGCAATCGGCGAAATTCCTGTTCCGATTATCGTTCGTCTGCAGGGTACAAATGCTGAGGAAGGTGCCCGTATCATCAACGAATCCGGACTTAAAGTTTATTCTGCTATTGAATTCAAGGAAGCAGCTGCGAAAGTTTCAGAAGTTTTGGCAGATCTGGGACTTTCATAATGTCCTGAAGCCAGACCAGATTAATATAAATCAGCTTTGTCAGCCTGAGCAGTCCGTTTGCTCAGGCTGATTTTTTGCTTTTCAATCAAGTAAAATCAGCTTAGCAGAAACCATAGCATCATCGTTACGGCAAAACTTGCAAGTCCCTGCAAACCGGTCAGGATGGTGTGCGTGCGGTAAGTATCTCTGGTTGAAATTCCAGTAAACTGCGACACAACCCAGAACCATGCGTCGTTGGTGTGCGAAACAATCATGGCACCACTGCCAACGGCCATGACAATTAATGTAATCTGTACCGGCGTTACAAATCCCAGTGTTCCGAGTAGCGGTGCCAGAATGCTTGTCGTCAAAACCATGGAAGAAGTCGTTGATCCCTGCGCTGTTTTGAAAAAAGCGGCAATGACGAAAGCAATCAGCAGCAAATAGCTTCCGGACATTTCATTGTTGATCAGCCACAAACTGACCATTTCCTTCAGGCTCGTTTCTTTCAGTATCGCTCCGAAAGCGCCCCCCGCTCCTACCAGAACCAGCGTGGTACCGCAATGCTCAATACCGCTTTTAAAACAGGCTGTCATTTTTTCTGCCGGATGTTCCGGAAATAATGAATAACTGAAAAATATAGCCAGAAGAAACGAAACCAGGGGACTGCCAAAAAATCCCAGCCATTTTATCCATACTTCAGGAAAGTTCAGGATTCTTGCAAAAGATGCAAGCGTAATCAAAACAATGGGCAGCAGAATGGGCATAAAGGATTTCAAGGCGGAAGGAAGCTGCCGTTCGGGAATGATAACCGGTTCCTCAACTGCTGAACTTTCAGCTATTTCAACATGGCGGGCATATTTTCCGGCAAACCACGTGGAAAGAAAAAGACTGAGAACGGATACAACAAGACCGATCAGAATTACAAGTCCGACGGAATCGGCAATGCCAAGGTTTCCTGCTGCCGAAAGCGGCCCGGGTGTTGGCGGTACCAGCGTATGCGTCGCAAAAAGTCCGCCGGAAAGCGACAAAGCAATGGTTCCCAATGGCTTTCCGGTTCTCTTGGCTACGATCTGGTTCAGCTTGTGAAGGATTATAAAACCGGAATCACAAAACACCGGAATCCCGACAATCCCGCCGATCACGGACATGGCAAGCGCAGGCCTTTTTTCCCCGAACAGTTTTAAAATAACGTCGGCCACCTTGATCGCAGCTCCGGATTTGTCCAGAATGGCACCGATCACACAGCCCAGAATCACCATCAGACCAATTTTGGACATCAGTTCACCAAAGCCTTTGCCAATGGTTTCGGCCAGTTTGTCAATCGGCAGGCCGGCAAAAATACCTACGCCCAGGGCAGCCAGAAGCAATCCGGTCAGCGGATGCATTTTCAGAACCGTGGAACTGAGTACAATAAAGACAACAGCAGCCAGAACAATTAGAATAATCATGGATTCCGGTTTTGCTACAACAGCCCAAGTATCGCCTCATCTCCGATCACCGCATTTGCCGGGCGTGGATGTGCAGCATTAAAAACTTCCAGATCTTTTATTTCCAGTACTTTTGAAGGCGCTTCATTTATGTTTCCCTGAGCGTCCGTTACTGCTTTCAGGTCTAATCCGGCATGTTTTGCCATGAACGCGTACATCGCTTTTCTTTTGGAAGGGCCGAAATCATGCTGTTCATCTGCAAGGTGCAAACTCTCCAGCATATCCTTTTTCCCATACAAACCGTAAATTTTCTGAATAAAAGGAAACTCCACTTCCGGCGTATTTTTGGTCCAGTCGCCGCCGTCCGAAATCATGATCATGGGCTTTGGCGCAGCAAGTGCGGCGATTTCTACATTATTGGTCTGAAAGTCTCCGTTTTTATGAATCGGCATGCCGCTTTCGCAAACACAGCCGCCAAAGAAATACGCAGAAACCATCACCACCGGTACTGATATCTTTATACGATCGTCCAATGCTGTCAGCAGAAAGGTCTGCGTTCCTCCGCCCGACTCGCCGGTAACAGCAATTCTTTCCGGATCAACGCCGGGAACCGAAAGTAAAAAGTCCAGTGAACGGATGCTGTTGATCGTCTGTAATTTCAATGCTTTCGGCATTTTGTGCTCACACTGGCGCGAATCGCCTTGCCCGACCATATCCCAGACAAAAACAACGGCGCCCATTCTGGCCAGCGTTGCGCAGCGTTTCTGAGTCTGTTCCCGGAACCTTCCGTGCGGGTTCTCACCGTGGCCGTGCGGACATAGAATCCCGGCATAAGATTTTTGTTTTTTGGAAGGTTTATACAAATTTCCTGTGACATAAACGCCCGGCATGCTTTCAAAAGCGACATTCTCGATTGTGTAGCCGTCCATTTCCTTTTTGCTGTGTATGATCGGAGCAGAAGCTGGTTTTGCAGGCAAACTCTGCAGATCCATGCCTTCGCGGATCTGCTTTCTTATTTTTGCTGCCCGCGTTTCCCATTCCAGTCTGGATGAAACCGCATGTTTTTCCAGAAATTCTTTTCCTTGCGCTTCAGTAAAATAAGCGCCCTGACATAATTCGGCTTGCTGCCCGAAAGCCGCTGCGGCCAGGCAAAAAGTATGGATCAGCAACAGAGAAATCGTCTTCATCTTGAACAGTAATAAGATAAACAAGTTTCTGACAAAAGGACAAAAACCGCTGCTACTACTTGTTCAGCCAATTTTTCAAAAAAATATATACAAACAACAAAGCCTTACGGAATTGCTACTTTAATGTATTTACTGATGATATGCGCTTCCAGGTTCCTGACCAAACCCTTGTATTCTCCGTCAATCTGAAAATGCGCTTCTTTGTCCGGACAGCTTATTTCCGCCTTCTGAACAGAAATGACCTGCATGATTTCCGGATTGAAATCGGTATTTCCCGCCAGTATTTTGGCCGTTTCAATAAAGTCCAGTTTTTTGGCAATGACGAGTTCAAAAAAGCCGTCTGACATGTCGCCTGCAGGATTTATGGTAACGCCGGTTCCGTATTTCTGCGCATTGGCAATAATCACGATCAGCGCGTCTGTTTCAATGATTTCCTGATCCGTTTTAATCTGGACCCGGAAATTTTCATGTTCGCTGAGCGTTTTGAGCATTTCGCGCGCATAACCCAGCTTGCCGCGGATGTCACTGTTTTCATAATTTTTTACCAGCAAAGCATTCAGGCCGATATCGCTCAGGTGCAGGCTGATTTCACCGTTAATGGAAACGGCATCTATTTCCACGAAATTGCCGCCAAATGCAACCTCCGTAGCCTGTGCCACAGAACCGGAAACGCCAAAATCCATTGCAAGTCCGTTGGCAGAACCCACCGGAATGATTCCCATAATGACGTCAGTACCATGAATAGCCTGTGCAACCAGTGAAATGGTGCCGTCACCACCCGCTACAAGTACTCTTTCCGGATTAATATTCTCAACCATTTCCCGTACTGTTTCCATGTCATTTTTACCCGTAGTAGAATAAATGCGGAGGTCATATCCTTCTGCTTCTGAAATTTCAATTACTTTTTCAAAAACAATATCCTTATCCACATCGCCGGATATGGGATTTACTACCAACAAAACTTTTCGTTCTGGAAACATATTGTCTAAATTAGGGACTTGAAGTCTAAGTGGATAAAGATAGTTATGAAACGTTGTGACTTAAAATTGTATCGCGGTTATGCGAATAAAAAAGAACTGGTCGTATTCGGGCATGTTGTAAAAAAATACCCTTCAGGCGACCGTAAATACACGCGTACCGGTTTCAGATATGCAAAAACGATCATTGAACTTTTTTCGATCAAGACGCTTCCTTTTCTGAAAGTGGTTTTGCGCATCGGCGATCTTACGGTGGAAACGCGGGCCGAGGAAGATGGTTATTTCCGTTTTCAGGTTCCGTTCAAGGAAGCTATGGCAAGCGGCTGGCATACGTATGAAGTTACTGTTGACGATGAAGTGGACGGAAAAAAGTATCATGCTTCCAGCAAGGAGGAGTTTTTTCTTCCGTATAAAACGTCGTACGGCATTATTTCGGATATAGACGATACGTTCCTGATTTCGCACAGCCGCCGTTCGTTCAAAAAGCTTTTTACACTGCTGTCCAGAAACGTTCAGGCGCGCAAACCGTTTGATGACGTGGTGAAGCATTATCAGCTGCTTTCGTTTGCAAGCCGCACGCATCCGCAGAAAGAAAGCAATATCTTTTTTTACGTTTCCAGCAGTGAATGGAATCTGTATGATATGATTGTACGCTTCGCCGAACTCAACGGCTTGCCCAAAGCCGTTCTGAAGCTGAAAAAGATCAAGTCCGGCCTGGACGATTTTGTCATGACCGGAGCCGGTTCTCACGATCACAAGTTGAGAAAAATCCAGAATATCATCCAGTTTTATCCTGAACTTCAGTTCATTCTCTTAGGCGATGATGCGCAGAAAGATCCGCAGATTTATGAGGAAATATGCAGGACTTATCCGGACAAAGTACGCGCAGTTTACCTTCGGCAAACCACCAGAAGAAGCAAACCCGAAGCAACTGCATTAATAAAAAACATTCAGGATATGGGCATTGATACGTGCTATTTTGCGCACAGCAACAAAGCCATCATGCATTCGCTTGAAAAAGGACTTGTATTTGAAGCGCCTGTGGAAATACTGGAAGCAGTTGCTCCGCCGGTTGAAAACCAGTAACCAATCTTTGTTACATTAAAACAACCAATGGATATTTCCCATATACTGAACGAACTTGGCGAAGACCGCAGCCTTTATTTTAATGCAGTAGCGCCTCCGATCGTTCAGACGAGCAATTTTGTTTTTGATTCCTTTGAAGAAATCAGGAAAGCTTTTGAAGATGAAGATTCGGCTTTCCTTTACTCACGCGGAAAAAACCCGACGATTGAAATTCTCCGCAAAAAACTGGCTGCGCTGGACGACGCGGAAGATGCACTGGTTTTTAACAGCGGCGCTTCTGCCATATTTGCCGCCGTGCTTGCCAATGTCGGTGCAGGCGATCATATCGTTTCCGTGGACAAACCATACAGCTGGGCATGGCGGATGTTTGACAACATGCTACCGCGTTTCCATGTAAAAACCACTTATGTGGACGGCACCCGGATTGAAAATTTCGAAAAGGCACTCAGGCCGGAAACGCGGATCATTTATCTGGAATCGCCCAATTCGAATACGTTCGAACTGCAGGATCTGGAAGCGGTTGCAAAGCTGGCCAGGGAACGCGGCATTCTGACCATTATCGACAACAGCTACTCCACGCCGCTGCACCAGAAACCGCATGCTTTCGGCATAGACCTGAGCCTGCAGTCAGCGACCAAATACCTCGGCGGACACAGCGATACGGTTGCCGGCGTGCTGACGGGCTCCAAAGCCATGCTGAACAAAATCTTTAATGAACAGCTGCTGAACAACGGTTCGGGGATTTCGCCGTTTAATGCATGGCTGATTCTCCGCGGAATCCGTACGCTGCCGCTGAGGCTGGAACATATTTCGGCAACAACGGTGAAGGTTATTGAATTTCTGAAAAACCATCCGAAGATTGAAAGGGTTATTTTTCCTTTTGACGACGACTTTGCGCAGATTTCACTGGCAAAAAAGCAGATGACAGGCGCTTGCGGCCTTTTTACCATTGTACTGAAAGCCGGTTCGCATGAGCAGATTGAACGGTTTACCTATTCATTGAAACATTTTCTGGTGGCTGTTTCATGGGGCGGGCACGAGTCTTTAATACTTCCGCAGGCAGCCGGCATGGCACCGGAGTTGTTTGATCCGGCTATCGAAAAACACCGTATGGCCCGCGTTTATGTTGGTCTTGAAAATGCCGATTATCTTATCCGTGATCTGGATCAGGCACTTGCCGTTTTATGATTTGTAAAAATGAAAAAGATCCTGATTGTAGAAGATGACCGCCGTATTGCTCAGAATATTTTTCGCGGACTTGCGTCGGAAAACATGGAAGCTGAAATTGCTTACGACGGCATTACCGGAAAACAGCTGGCGCTGGAAAAGAAATTTGATCTGCTGCTGCTGGACGTAAATCTTCCGGGCATGAAAGGGTACGACGTTTGCGAGCAGGTAAGGGCTTACAAGCCTTCACTGCCCATTATCATGCTGACGGCTTACGGCGAAATTGAAGACAAAGTGGAAGGACTGAGCCGCGGAGCCAACGACTACATTGTAAAACCGTTCGATTTCCGGGAACTGCTGGCCCGTATTCATGCTGCACTGCGGGTTTCGGAACTGCTTAATCCCGAATTGCCGGATAAAATCCTGAGAATTGCCGATCTGGAAATGAACCTCGGCACCAAACAGGTAAGCCGGGGCGGGAACATCATTGACCTTACTGCCAAGGAATTTGCGCTGCTTGAATATTTCATGCTGCACAGAGGCCGCGTGGTATCCAAAATGGATCTGGCCGAGCATGTTTGGCACCTGAATTTTGATCCCGGCACGAACGTCGTGGAAGTATATATCAATTATCTCCGGAAGAAAGTGGTTCTTCCCCACTTTTGGTGGTTAAGCAGGAGCAAGTACCAATCTTTTTCTGAGCAATTCAAAGCTTGCTCTTCCATACATCTGCCTTTTTATAGTCTTTAGTTTATTAACATTGCCTTCCACAGG
>NZ_VBSN01000065.1 GCF_006149045.1 Dyadobacter flavalbus | reverse complement strand
TCAATAGCCACTCTCGCCTTAAATGATGAATCAAATTTTCTACGCATCTTTTTCATTATTTTATCCTTGTTTAAGTTACTAAGTTTTAACTAAACAAGTGGTCTGAATTTGTAGAGGTATTATAGTTGGTATTAATTTCAATAAATTATTACCTTAACACAAGCCCAAAAGATATAAAGATTTTCTCCTTAAAAATTGGTCAGTTCCTTTTGCAACTGCGTCTGTTTGTATACTTGTAGTATGAGGTGGCTCCAAAAAACGGCACACATTTTTGCACATCCTGATGCAAAATGAAAGACCCAAAAACGTTAAAGACTCGTAGGAGCTATGACGCTGAGTTCAAGCAAGAAGTATTTAGAATGCTGGCTTCTGGTAGAAGCGCTAAGGAAATCTCGGAAGCGTTTGGAATTGCCGAGAATCTTCTCTATCGTTGGAAAAGGATGGCAACAAAAAAGACGAAATCGAATACAGGAGTAAATACCAGCGATAGGACAACGAAGTTGGCTGCCGAAGTTGCAAAACTACGTGCAGAAAATGAGCGTTTAAAAACTGACCGCGAGATACTAAAAAAGGCCTTAGGTCTCTTGAGCCAGTCCGACTCAGGGACGTCTATGAGCTGATTTACTCATTTTCTCGGACACAAAAGATCAGTTCTTTGTGCTTACTTTTTGAAGTGAGCCGGACAGCTTACTACCGCTACCGGCAAGGAAAAACCCATAACGCTGACAAGAAATATAATCGACCAAAGCATGAGATACGGACCGAATTTATTCAGAATTTTAAGCGATACGGTAGCAGACGCATTAAGGAATCCTTGAAACAAAAGGGGATAAAAATCGGCCGTAGGAAAGTTGCTGAAATCATGCGAAAAGAAGGGTTAAGAGCTATTCAGCCACGGAAATTTATTCCAAGAACAACGGATAGTAGGCATGGAAAACGGGTATCTCCCAATCTATTGTTGGGGCAGCCCAAGCCAAATAAACCTAATCAAATGTGGGTTTCGGATATCACGTATATGCCTCTTAAAGGTGGAAAATGGGCGTACTTATGTGTTTGGATCGATTTATTCTCACGGCAGGTGGTTGGATGGCAGTTAGGTGATAATATGCGGGAAAGTCTTGTTAGGGAACCATTGGAAAGAGCTCTTTTGAGGCGTAGGGTAAAGCCAGGTATGATTATACATTCTGACCGCGGCGGTCAATACTTGTCGCATAAAATGAAAAAATTGATCAAGACTTTTAAATTGAAACAGAGTATGTCCCGGGCCGATGATCCATACGACAACGCCTGGGCTGAGTCATTCTGGAGCCGGCTGAAGGCCGAATTGAATATGCCAAAAGGCGGTTACGAGAGCATCGAAAAATTAAAGTCTGCTTTATTTGAATACATTGATGGATATTACAATACAAGAAGATTGCATTCTTCTTTGAACTATTTAAATCCAGTAGCTTTTGAAGCCGAATATTACCGACAAACTGGATAAGAATTGAAGTTTTTAATATTTACTAACCCGCAAAAGTGTAAACCAAAACGGAACCACGTCAGTATTATCTATTTTTTCAACATGAAAATCCCAAAATGGAAAGCATATCAAAACCAGGTGGGAGATTTTTTTAAGAAACTTGGCCTTACGTCATTTGTTGAGCATAAAGTTGATGGGGTAAGAGGAAAACATTTGGTAGACGTCTATGTAGAAGGGAATATTCACGGTATCTACTTTATGTGGATAGTTGAATGCAAAGCATGGAACAGCAATGTGCCAAAGGAGAAAGTTTTGGCTCTTCAATCTATAATAACTGACGTTGGTGCAGACAGAGGATTTCTTTTATCTGAGAAGGGCTTTCAATCTGGTGCGTTGCGGATAGCTGAGAAGGCAAATATTACGCTTACGAGTTTATATGATTTAGGCCAAACCATACAAACAGATTCTGTAATCGGTAGGATAAGCTGGCGAGTGGAAAAAGCTACCCTGAGACTAAGAAAGCTAAAAAAAGACAATTTTAAAAACCATTATATTCCTCCTATGACTGCTATAATGGGAGAGTTATTCATCCTTCAAAATATTCTCGGGGAAGCATTAGATCATGAATATCCCATTCAGTACAGCCATGGTCAATTTTTAAATTCTTTCGAGGAATTTGTGAAGTATGCAGACGACATATTGCTTAGAGCAGAGTCTTGGACGTTATAAATTCATTATATTTTATTGAGATAAGTCCTTTTAGATAAATGAGTGTGTCGTAGAAATTATTGAAAGGGTAAAAGTGATCAGTTTATGAACTCCATTTAAAATGTCTTTTAGCACAAATGAACTTACTCTTACATTGTATCTTTTGGTCAAATCACATAAAATATGTGCTCGTTCACCAAATTTTGTCTAACGTCTCAGTTATAATAGGATGGTTGAATTTTCAAACTACTCGGATAGATTCCGCCTAATGGAAGCACGTAAATGATTTGCTATGAAAAAATCATAAAGGGATGTATTTAAAACATGATAATATCGACGACTTGTTGAGAGAAGTCTATTCTGAGCTCCTAAAAAAAGAATTTGATGTTTTTACTACTCGCAGCAAGACATGTGAAATACTTGGAGCAGTTTTATGTCTTGAAAATCCACGTGCGCGGCTCAGTAGAACCGAATCGCGAGGGCTACCATTTAGTGCCTTGGGTGAATTTCTGTGGTATATGAAGGGTGACAATACCTTGGAATTCATTGAATATTTTATCCCCCTTTATGAAAAAGAAAGTGAAGACGGAAAAATATTTGGGGGATATGGTCCAAGAATATTTAACATGCGAGGTATAAATCAGATCGACAATGTAGCGAATCTTCTCCACTCTAGACCAACTTCTCGAAGAGCCGTTATTCAACTTTTCAATGCTGAGGATATCCATGTGATTGATCGCAAGGAAGTGCCATGTACATGTACTCTGCAATTTTTTATAAGAAAGGATAGACTTGATATGATTACTCATATGAGGTCCAATGATGCATTCAAAGGGCTGCCACATGATATTTTTGCCTTCACAATGCTTCAAGAATTTCTAGCGTCGAGACTGACGGTCGGCTTAGGAACCTACATGCACATGGTGGGAAGCCTTCACTTATATGAAGTAGACGCTGATCAAGCGACCAAATATTTATCACTTGGATTTCAAAGTAGGCAAAATTATATGCCCAGCATGCCAACAAGTGACAATACAAAAGATATTTCCTACCTTTTAGATATTGAAGCAAAGGTACGAAAACGCCTTCCGGTATCATTTGAGATCAGTAATTTGTCTCCTTATTGGGCAGATTTGGGAAGGTTACTTTGTATATACCGACTAGCGAAAGATGGTAATGTTAATGAAATAGCGACGTTGAGAGGAGCAATGGATTCAAAAGTGTATGATACTTACATTGAGAAGCGTTTGGCTAACTTGCAGAAAAAATCCATATAGAATGATAGCCGAACTATCTAAATTAGTAAACCAAATACACAATCCTATCTTATCAGAATCTTATGTTATACAGTGGGGAGCTCCAATTCCATCATTCGGAGATTGGACTTCTGCAAAAATAGCAACGGTTGGCATTAACCCTAGTAATAGAGAATTTGTTAAAGGTAGTGGCGCAGAATTAGAAGGTAGTGAGAGAAGATTCCATACTTTGAAATCATTATCATTGACAGATTGGTCTGAGGCAAGTTCAACACACCTTAATTCTATAGTTAGCACATGCAAGGAATATTTTAAGAGCAATCCATATGATAGCTGGTTTAAAAAGTTAGATTTTCTTCTATCTGGAACTGAATATTCTTACTATTTTCCTTCGTATTTAGCATGCCACCTGGATTTGGTACCTTACGCCACTAGTTGTAAATGGGGAAACTTATCTATTAAAGAAAAGACAAACCTACTATCATACACTGGTGATATTTTAGGGCATATTATTAATGAATCCTCAATTCTAATTTTAGTATTAAATGGAAAATCAGTGGTCGATAATTTTGAAAAATTAGCTGATTTAAAGTTAGATAGACAAATTATATCAAGTTGGACCTTACCCCGTAAAACCTCAACCGGAGTAGTTGGTTATGGCTATCAGGGACATGTCAAGGAGATTGGTGGAGTGAGACTTAATAGATCAATCCCTGTAATTGGATATAATCATAATATTCAAAGCAGTTTTGGCGTAACAAATGAGGTGTTAATTGAGATTAAAAAATGGATTGCAAGTAAAGTTGATGAAATTGTCAGATGAGATATAGAGACCTATGATACCTCGATTATGTTAGACCACTAATTTAGGTTTGTTAGTTGTTTTAGGCGCACATTTCAAACAGCTCTGCAGGCTTTTTTCGATCTATTCCCTGGTGCGCTCTGAAATGATATCTATCCA
>NZ_VBSN01000064.1:0-2945 GCF_006149045.1 Dyadobacter flavalbus | reverse complement strand
TGTGCCGCAAGGAGTTCATTGACATATTGGTAAAGTAGAAGAGAGAAAGATTAAGAAGATCGCGCAAGCGAATTAAGGGCGCATGGAGGATACCTAGGCTCTCAGAGGCGAAGAAGGACGTGATAAGCTGCGAAAAGCTACGGGGATTGGCACATACAAATTGATCCGTAGATATCCGAATGGGGCAACCCAATACCATGAAGTGGTATTACCCTGCGGGGGGCAAACCAGGGGAACTGAAACATCTAAGTACCCTGAGGAGAAGAAAACAATAGTGATTCCGCAAGTAGTGGCGAGCGAACGCGGAGTAGCCCAAACCAGTCTGGTTACGGCCAGGCCGGGGTTGTAGGACTCACCAAGTGTTTGACAATGGAACTGGAATGGTCTGGGAAGGCCAATCAGAGAGGGTGAGAATCCCGTACAGGCAAGAGCGTCAAACGAGTGAGTATCCTGAGTAAGTGGGGACCGGAGAAATCCCCTCTGAATCCGGCGGCACCATCCGCCAAGGCTAAATACTCCTGAGAGACCGATAGTGAACGAGTACCGTGAGGGAAAGGTGAAAAGTACCGCGAGCAGCGGGGTGAAATAGAACTTGAAACCATGCGCTTACAAGCGGGCGGAGCCTTTCGGGGTGACGCCGTGCCTTTTGCATAATGAGCCTACGAGTTACGGTTACTGGCAAGGTTAATGTATTTGAATACAGGAGCCGAAGCGAAAGCGAGTCTGAAATGGGCGATTAGTCAGTGGCTGTAGACGCGAAACTTGGTGATCTACCCTTGGTCAGGTTGAAGCGCTGGTAACACATCGTGGAGGACCGAACCGGTAAACGTTGAAAAGTTTTCGGATGAACTGAGGGTAGGGGTGAAAGGCCAATCAAACTGAGAAATAGCTCGTACTCCCCGAAATGTTTTTAGGAACAGCGTCGTGGTCGAGTCATGTTCAGGTAGAGCTACTGATAGGACTAGGGGGAGTCAAATCCTACCAAATTCTGACAAACTCCGAATGGGGCATGATATACACGGCAGTGAGGGCCGGGGTGCTAAGGTCCCGGTCCGAGAGGGGAACAACCCAGAGCATCAGCTAAGGTCCCAAAATATATGCTAAGTTGAACTAAGGGGGTCCGACTGCAGAGACAGCCAGGATGTTAGCTTGGAAGCAGCTATACATTTAAAGAGTGCGTAACAGCTCACTGGTCGAGCGGGGCGGGCATCGATAATAAACGGGCATCAAGCATATTACCGAAGCTATGCGATAGTAATTTATTACGATCGGTAGGGGAGCATTCTCACAGGGGCGAAGCTGTGGCGTAAGCCATGGTGGACCGGTGAGAAAAGCAAATGTAGGCATAAGTAACGATAATGCGGATGAGAAATCCGCACACCGAAAGACTAAGGATTCCTCCGCTATGCTAATCAACGGAGGGTTAGGCGGGGCCTAAGGACTAGCCGACAGGCGACTTCCGATGGACAGCAGGTTAATATTCCTGCCCTTGCGTGTAGTGTGAAAAAGTGACGGAGCCGTGTGGTGTGTACGTACTGACGGAATAGTGCGTTGAGCCGAGCCTACGGGCAAAGCGAACATACGAAACAGCTTCCAAGAAAAGCTTTTGAAACATCAGCTATATGCAACCCGTACCGTAAACCGACACAGGTAGTCGAGAAGAATATTCTAAGGTGCTCGAGTGAATCACGGCTAAGGAACTCGGCAAATTAACCCTGTAACTTCGGGAGAAGGGGAGCCTCCTCACCTTGGTGAGAGGCCGCAGAGAAATGGCCCAGGCGACTGTTTAGCAAAAACACAGGGCTCTGCCAAAACGAAAGTTGACGTATAGGGCCTGACACCTGCCCGGTGCTGGAAGGTTAAGAGGGGATGTCACCGCAAGGGAAGCATTGAATCGAAGCCCCAGTAAACGGCGGCCGTAACTATAACGGTCCTAAGGTAGCGAAATTCCTTGTCGGGTAAGTTCCGACCTGCACGAATGGTGTAACGATCTGGGCACTGTCTCGGCCGTGAGCTCGGTGAAATTGTAGTAGCGGTGAAGATGCCGCTTACCCGCCACGGGACGGAAAGACCCCGTGCACCTTTACTATAGCTTTGCATTGTTTTCGGGTCAGGGATGTGTAGGATAGGTGGGAGGCTGTGAGTGGGCGTCGCCAGGCGTCCAGGAGCCAACGTTGAAATACCACCCTTCGCTGGCCTGGGATCTAACCCTACGAATGTGGGGAACCGTGCATGGTGGGTAGTTTGACTGGGGTGGTCGCCTCCAAAAGTGTAACGGAGGCTTCCAAAGGTCTGCTCAACACGCTTGGTAACCGTGTGTGGAGTGCAATAGTACAAGCAGGCTTGACTGTGAGACCGACGGGTCGAGCAGGTGGGAAACCAGGGTATAGTGATCCGGTGGTTCTGTATGGAAGGGCCATCGCTCAAAGGATAAAAGGTACGCCGGGGATAACAGGCTGATCTCCCCCAAGAGCTCACATCGACGGGGAGGTTTGGCACCTCGATGTCGGCTCGTCACATCCTGGGGCTGGAGAAGGTCCCAAGGGTTCGGCTGTTCGCCGATTAAAGTGGCACGCGAGCTGGGTTCAGAACGTCGTGAGACAGTTCGGTCCCTATCTGTGGTGGGCGTAGGAAGATTGACGGGGGCTGCCCTTAGTACGAGAGGACCGGGGTGGACCCACCGCTGGTGAACCGGTTGTCACGCCAGTGGCATGGCCGGGTAGCTATGTGGGGAATAGATAAGCGCTGAAAGCATCTAAGTGCGAAACTAGCCCGAAGATGAATCTTCCACATAAGGGTCGTTGTAGACTACGACGTTGATAGGCTGCAGGTATACGTGTGGAAACACATTCAGCTGAGCAGTACTAATTACCCAACAGCTTGCAGCAAATCATATCTTTAAACATCTTCTTCTCTTCTGCTTCCAATATGACATGAAAAAAGGA
>NZ_VBSN01000063.1 GCF_006149045.1 Dyadobacter flavalbus | reverse complement strand
GGGCTGTTACCTTAAATGTTTCAGCGGAAGAAGGAAAAATCAGACAAGTGGCATCCATGATAAGTCTGAACGCCTAAATGGTAATTTACAATGCACATACATACCACCAAAATTGGGGAAGAACCAATTTCACCGAATTTTCCAAGCATTCAAACATTCATCTCTGAAGCTGCCATTAAAAGACTCTATAAACGGGTTGTCCGTAGGTTTTCCAGGTCTGGAAAAGTCTAGCGTGACATTGTTATCATAACACCATTTATCTAAAACTTTTGATATGAATTCTGCACCATTGTCGACTTGAATTCGGTTAGGAACTGCTGAATTTACTACTTTTAGTTGATTCATCACTGCAACTACGTCTTCTCCTTTTAGCGACTGTCCAACGTGAATTGCCAGACATTGCCGACTAAAGTTATCGACAACAGTTAAAGCCCGAATTTTCCTTCCATCAAAGAGCTGATCTGCTACGAAATCCATGCTCCAGCTTTGATGAATACTAGAGAGGTATGGCCTATCTAGGCGTTGGGAAGCAGCTCTGCTACGTTTTGGTCGCTTAGTTCTTAGATTCAAGCCTTCTTCGCAATACACCCGATATACCCGTTTATGGTTGTCACGCCATCCTTCCCGCCTAAGTAAAACATGGATTCTTTGATAACCATAACGAATTCTGATTTGGGCGATTTCTTTAATCCTTTGCCGAATTGCTGTATCATCGCGGCGATGCGGTTTATAGTACCAACACGAACGTTGTAAGCAAACAACTGAACATGCACGCCTGGTAGCAACCTGGTAGTTCTTCATTAAGCTTGCGGCCAGCACCCGCTTCTGGGCCGGCCTTAAAGCTTTTTTTTGAGTACATCCTGTAGCATTTGCTTATCCAAACTCAGGTCGGCTACAAGCTGTTTCAACTTTTGGTTTTCCTCTTCGAGTTGCCGGAGTTTACGTAGTTCCGGCACACCTAAACCAGCATACTTCTTGCGGTTCGCCGCCGCGGTTCCAATTATAGTAGGTCGCCTCGCTGACTCCCATTTTACGGCAGACCTCTGAAACAGGTACTCCGGTATCCGCCTGCCGAAGCGCAAAAATGATCTGCGCTTCCGTGAATTTCGTTGTTTTCATAAGCGATTTTTCTGATGGTTAAGTTATCAAAATCGCCCGATTTTCTCTAGTTATCAACTGTCCAGTTTTGCGGGGGGAGGTCAAGTCCAGCTAAATGGCACTACTATCAGATAGTGTATTGAGTTTTAATTTCTGATGACTGCGAGACTGTTTTTGAAATTCGTCAGGTGTTTGACCGGTTTGCTTCTTAAAGAACCGGCTGAAATACGGCCGGTCTGAAAACCCAAGTTCGTAAGCTATTTCCTTGATAGTTTGTTCACTGTGAATAATCATCCTTTTTGCTTCGAGAACAATCCTGTCGTGAATCAGCTCCATCCCGGTTTTATCGAGCTTGTCTTTGAGTATCTGATTGAGTCGCTTGGAGCTGATGCCCAATTTCCCAGCGTAAAAATCGGTATTACGCACCTGCAAATAATTGCTTTCCAGCAGCATTAAGAACTCGTAAACCCGTTTTTGATGAATGTCATGACCGGTAAACTCCTGCTCTTTTACTTTGATGAGCTTTAAGAGAAAGACCTTGAGTATTGCTTTTACAATCACCAGATCGTCAGCCGTTTTCTGATATTCAGTGTTTAATAACTGGAAAACGCTTCCCAGATCGGCTGCTGCTTCTTTGTCGAGCCTTAAACAGGAAAACTCGCCCTGAACGTTAAATATTTTAAAGATATCCAGCAAGAATTCTTTGTCATCTTCTTCCAGCACCTCTCTCTTAAAGGATAACAACTCTCCGTTTTTGTCTGCCTTATTGAGCTGGTGCACGCGGTAAGGAGGAATCAGGTATATCCAATCGCCCTTGATCTCAAAATCATTGTTTTTGGTATCGTGCAAAGGCTCTTCATTTTTTAACCAAATAATTTCGAAAAAGTCTTTTCTGCCAGGATCATTCAGATAGCTTGGCGGACAATCACGAAGATTCCGGATGTAAATCATTGCGCTTGCAAGACGTGATTCTTTTATCAATGTATTCATATTTGAGATAAACTGTCAGAAGGAACCCTGGTGGACGATCAGGAAATTATGGTGGACTATTCAGAAATGTAATTTATTTATGTTCAAAGATATGAGCTTTTACTGTCAAATGTTCCAGATTGTCCACCTTATCTGGACGATTGTCTAATCTGTACGAAACCCGGATCAAGTACCTTTGTCACCAGACAAAACAAGGTAATTATGCATTTGGATCATCAACAAGGCGTACTTCATTCGACTGACATTCAGGGAAATCTAAAACAAATACTAGCCGAGAATTATGCGCTGTCAGAAGCATTGGATTATCAGGATTTTGGAGCACTTATAAAAGGTATACAGCAGGCGAAGTCGATATTTCTGCATGCGGCGGGGCGGTCGGGATACTCCATGCGCTCGGTTGCAATGCGGCTGATGCATTTGGGTTTTAAGGTTTATTTCGTCGGAGATACCACCACGCCAGCCATACAATCCAAAGATCTTTTGTGGGTGGCTTCCGGATCGGGAACTACGGGCTCTATTGTGCGGGCGGCTGAAAAGGCAAAATCGGTAGGAGCCAATGTAATCGCTATGACAACTAATCCGGCATCAACGCTGGCAGGCATTTCTGATACACATATCCTGCTGCCCGCGGCAGAAAAAGAAGATCATGCAGGCAACAAATCAAAACAGTATGCGGGCAGCCTTTTCGAGCAGGCTTTGCTGCTGATCGGGGACGCCATTTTTATGGAATTATGGAAAGTGGGCGGCTGTCCGGCTGAAACGCTTTGGAAGCGGCATGCCAACATGGAGTAAAATTTAGTTAATACAGTACAGTACAATACAATCAATTCAAAATGGCCAAATTACAAGTAGCAATAGACTTATTGACGACAGAAGATGCACTAGCACTTGCTGCAAAAGTTGCCCCTTACGTGGATATCATTGAACTCGGCACGCCGCTGATCAAAAACATGGGATCAACTGTGATCACAGCAATGAAAAATGCTCATCCAGACAAACTGGTTTTTGCCGACCTGAAAACGGCTGACGCGGGTGAGCTGGAAGCAGACATTGCTTTCAAAGCCGGGGCCGATTTAGTCACGGTAATGGGCGCAGCTGGGAATGCAACAATTATCGGGGCATTAAAAGCGGCAAAGGCGCACGGTAAAGGCGTGGTGGTTGATACCATCGGCTACCCTGACCGTGTAAAAAGGGCTCAGGAAGTCATAGAACTAGGCGTTGAGTTTGTGGAACTGCACGCTGGTCTGGATGAGCAATGGACTGACGGTTATTCAATTCAGGTTTTGATCGATGAAGCTGGCCGTGCAGGTGTCCCGGTTTCGATTGCAGGCGGGGTAAACCTGAGCAACATTACAGCTGTTATTGAAGCAGGTGCCCAGGTCGCCGTTGCAGGTGCAGCTATCTATGGCGCAGAAGATCCGGCACGTGCGGCAAAGGAACTCCGTGAAGCGATAGACGCAGTTTTAGTTGAATAAAGGTTCGTACCTATATTGAATAATAGCCCGTCCAAATGGTTTGAACGGGCTATTATTTGTATGTACACTTGTCTGAAATCAAAATACTGGCATAGGAGGAAGGAATACTTTATCCATATTTACAACAGTTTTCTAATGAGTTAAAATTGCCATGAAGATCCCCGAAAAATCACTGCCATCCAATCTGGAAATACCACACCTGCGGGGAGCATTGGGTCTTGGCGATGCTTTACCGGGTCTGATGGTTTTTGATTCGTCTGTTCACCTCTTTGATAATTCCTGGAAACGGCCGTTCCGCTCGGCGCATTATTCAATAATCCTGGTTGAAAAAGGAGAAATGCAGATCAAGGTGAACCTTCAAAACCATACGCTCAACGAAGGAAACCTACTTATTATCCCCCCTTCGGCAATCCGGGAATTAAGCTGGGTGGAAAATTCAATACATTTTTTGTCACTGTTGTTTTCTGCCGACTTCATCCTAGCCTCTGGAAACTACACCAAGAGCGTTGCCCAGCTTCCATTATTTCAGAGTGATGTGCAGCCTGTAATTTCACTGTGTTCGGATGAGCGGACGATTGTCAGCCGGATGATAGAGCTGATACATTTACTTTTGATCCGGCAAAATGCCACCCATAAGGTTAATGAGGAGCTAGTTCGTCCTATATTTCAGGCAGTCATTTCCCAGGTTGGCTTATGCTATGAAGAGCAGCGAAAACTAAGCACTTCAAACAGTAGTATTGTTCATCAATTTTTCGACTTGCTAGTCAGTCATTACAAGACCGAGCGTAACGTTTCATTTTATGCAGATAAACTCGGTATACACGAAAAGTATTTGTCCCAGCTTCTCAAACAGAAAACCGGCCATACGGCGCGAGGGTTTATAATCCAGATGGTTATTTTAGAAGCCAAAGTACTGCTGGACTATCTCAATCTGACGATCAGCAACCTTGCCGATCAGCTTCATTTTCAAAATCAATTCCGTTTCAGCCGTTTCTTTAAAAAATACACATTGCTTTCACCCACCGAATATAGAAACGGATCTGCCTAGTACGTTCTTTTGGGTATGCAAATAATATTTATACGACGATATTTGCTTAAATAATAAGTTGATATCTTTCTTTTTGATATATATTTCATCTTTTACCCATTCCTCAGAGCTATAAATAAGTGCAATTTTGTGCATTGGAAATTCAGCGATGAAGACACGAATTGTATTGATATTGTTAAGCATTTTCTTTTGCGTACTGAATGTTGCGCAAGGACAGGATAGTCTTTATCTGACTGTCGAAAAACTATTTGCTTTAGCTGAAAGCAATAGTGGTCAACTCAAACTGGATGCGATCAGAATACAAGATGCGGAAGCTGGTATTGTCAATGCTTTTCTATACAACAATCAATTAACTATTTGAAAAAGAGCTGTTTGAAAACAAAGTAATCAACTCGTCTTGACTTAAATCCAAAGCTGCTAAACGCCGTTGCACTTGCCGGATGCCAGCTTTCTTGGTT
>NZ_VBSN01000062.1 GCF_006149045.1 Dyadobacter flavalbus | reverse complement strand
AGAGTTTTGAAATCTAAAACGGGCTTTTCTTTTGCCATTAATTATATGGGAGTGTTTTTATAAATATGACTTTTGCACAAGATCGTAAATTTATTTACGAGAAAGCGTAAAACCAGAAAATGCAATTCCTTACCTCTCTATTATGACCCAGGTTTACAGCACAAAACCCAGAACCTGGTCCTAAAGTTTTTATAACCCTTTTTATGTTAAACAACGAAACACAGAACAAGGGGGCAAAGGCCGATCTGTGAAAGTTCTTGGTTTTGTACAAGGACAGCTCACTTCTCCCATTTGTTCCTTTTTTGCTATTTGACCAATTTTTTCAAAACGCCGATTACATATCCTTGTGGGTTGTTAGCCTCCATTGCTTTGGCTTTAATCAGGCTCAGTTCATACAATAAATCCACTTTTGATTGAGCTACAATAAATAGTTCAAGGTTGTTTTTGATCTGCGTTTCAGTAAAGAAAAAGTTCTCTGTCAGATAGTTGATAACCATTTTTTCTAAATCCCAACGCAGTGAAGTTTGCTTTTTAAGGTCATTTCTCTCCAAGTTTGGATCCCTGTTTTCCGACTTGAAAACGGGATAAAATTTTATAGAAACGATTTTACGGCCATTCTTTAAAGCCTTGTATTCAAACGAATAGGGACTTTTTTTATCAAGTTCATTCTTTGCTGTATCAATCACCTTGCGAATGAAGTCGGCCGTTAACTTGTATTTAAGCTCAACCTTAAACATCATTTTTAGGTGGTCAATGGTATAGATCAAGGGAGATTTTTGGCCACTCAGTAGTTCATAAAAACGCATTGAGTATACAGAATCGAAAGACATAGCAGTTTTCAATTCGTACTTCCGGAAGCCCTTGGAAAAATTTAAAATGGCTTCATATATTTCAGGGTGTATTTGAAACTGTACATACCCTTTTTTTACATACTTTGGAATCTCAATAAGACCTATCAACTTCCACATGTGATCATCTTCAAATTCTAATGTCTTGTTTCTCAGGCTAGTCAACGCTTTTTTTACTTCTAAGTAATTTTGATCATTCACATCTTTCAAAAATGCGGACAATGGCATTGTTACACCTGTCATGTCACCAAATAGGTTTGGCTGAATACTGTAGTATTTATCCAACTTTTGGCCTTCCATGCTAAACTGTACCATTTCAACCAATCGATACAAAATACGCTTTTCATAAACGGAAAAGTCATATTTTGCAGTTGATAGAACATAACTTTGAATAACATCTTTGTTCCTGATAACCATATACTTAAACCTTATACTATGACCTTTTTAGTGCTATTCCCCAAATGTAAACAACAACTATGACTTTTAAAAATTAAAGTCATAGTACACACTAATTAGGTCATAGTTGGAGGGGGTATCTAACACTAATTAGGTCATAGTACACACTAATTAGGTCATAGTTGGGCAAAAAAAATGTGCTGTAAGTACTTGATTATTAGACTATTGAGTGATAAAAAAAAAGAGTTGATAAGCATATAATAAGCTTTGATTAAACAACATAAAATAAAGGCTCTGAGAAAGGGATTTAAACACAAAACGCCCATGTTTCTGGTGAACGTTACCCGATGGAAAACGGGAAAACAAAACAAAAAAATAAAAGAAGGGAAAAATTGCCGTTGTGAACTAATTTATTAGTTAATTTTTATTTGTATTTCATAAGTAGGTATAAATCAGCGACTTTCAACTTTTTAAAATTAAGCAGTACATAACGATAATTATGTATATCATATATTTGGCGTGCAATACAAAATGCAAGGCATATACAAATGGACGAAAATAAAGAGCATACAGAATCTGAATTAAGTAGTGCAAAACCCGAAAGTAGAGCCGGGAGGCCTAGAAAATCTAGGGATGTGCCACAATGGACTATTAGAGGGGTTGAGCCAGAGACCAGGACAGCTATTGAGAAAGCTAGCACCAGGTCTGGTAAAACAATGGGACAGTACTTTAATGAGGATATACGATCTTTTGTACAGGAGCAACTAAAAAAGGGCAATAATCCGCCTATGCTGCAAGAGGATATAAGGTCTGAGCTTGATAATTTAAATAGCAAATTTGATCAGCTTCTAGAAAGGCTACCGTCTGATAAAAAGCAGGGGATATTCAGCCGTTTTTTCAAATAGGCCGCTTTTAACCCATGCACATCTTCGGCTTACGTCACTGCGTGCACGTTTAAAAATCTTCGAAAGGAAGGCTAGGCAAACGTAAATTAATACCGCCGAAAGACACTTGCTCCGGGTCGTTTTTTTATTTTTTGCATTTGTATCTGGAAGTTTTTTACCTTTATTTTTAAATGGTTATAGCCCACTAGAACCCACTCCGCTACGCTCCGGAGTTCGGGGGTCTTGCAGACAGCTAAAAAACAACAAATGGGAAAGAGCAGCATACACATCATGCCGGTAAAATCCGGATCAGAAAGCCATAACCAACGGCTTCAAAACCTGAATTACGTCCGGGAAGACCTAAGCCATTTGAACAGCTCGTTTATCCTGGCGCCGATCGCTGAGACCAGGAAGGATATCGAGACCAGGTATCAGGAAAGCACCGGCCAGAAAATGCAGGCAAAGCAAACACCCATCCGGGAGGGTGTGCTGCTGATTGATGAAAAGCACAGCGTCGATGATTTAAAGCGAGTGGCCGTAAAGCTGGAAGAACGTTTTGGTATCCGGACGATACAGGCATACGCCCACAAGGACGAAGGCCACTGGAATAAGGAAACGGGCATCTGGAAGCCTAATCACCATGCACATATGGTTTTTGATTGGACAGATAAGGACACGGGGAAAAGCTTGAAGCTGAAAAGAGAAGACTTGGCGGAAGTTCAAACGCTTGTAGCTGAGACGTTAGGACTTGAAAGAGGTCACGCTTCAACTAAAAAACACATTGAATCCAGAGAATACAAAGTTTTAAAGGTTGAAGAAGAAATTAAAAAAGCCTTTAAGCTACAAAATGGGCTACCTGACGCATTTAAAGTGATTGAGACAGCCAAAGAGACGGAGAAAACAATAAAGCCACTTAAACACGAAAAAAATGCCCTGGAAATGGATAATGCCATGCTACGGGCTAACAAAAATTTTCTGACTGATAAAAATGAAAGCCTAAGGGAAGAAAACAAAAAACTGGAACTCGAAAAACAAAACAAAAACCAAATGAGGAGATAACCATGGAACTACTTAATGAACTATTAACCAAACAAATAGAATTTCAAAAAAGCTTAGAAGCAGTTAATCGGAAGCTCGACGAGCAAGCTCAAAAAAAGCCCGTTGTTCATCTGGATCACCAAGCAGTTGCCAGCCAGATCAGAGCCGGCTTGCCTTCTTCCGAGCAATTTGAAAAAGTAAACGAGCAGATCAGACGCACGATATCAAATATTCCAGACAGAATCCCCGTCCAGACATCCGAAGAGATCCTTGGTTTTACAAGCTTCAAAGCACTCTGGATTAACTGGGCTATTTTCTTTTCCCTTTTAGTTCTTGTTGCAGCAGGTATTACCTATTCAAAAAATCAAGAAATTGAAGGATTGAAGCAGTACCGAAGAAATTCGGAAGCATTTGTGAGTTGGATTCAGGAGAAATACCCTGAGGTTTGGAAGGTATGGAGAAAACAATAACTAAATACGAGTTCCACTGTGCCTAGTTTAACCTCTATTGGAATGATTGGCTATCTTTCACTTAGGAAAATGCAAATAATGGAGAATCTTGTAGGGTGTATTGGTAATTATCCCATCTTCCAGTATTTAACTCGAGTTTATGCTCTTTGGATATATTAAGAGCCTCACGTTCAACTTCTTCGAGTGGAATATTTTTTGCAATTTTTGAAAGGTCGAGCCTCATTAAACTATTTTTGGTGAATGCCCTTTTTGCGTCGAGAAAAGTAATAGAGTTTAGAAAAGCCTGTGTTTTCTTATGATTTAGCAGCACAAGTGTATACACAGCATATTCTAGAGTATCAAATCCAATGAAATAACACGTATCATCAAGCATTAACGGCTTACCATCTTTTGGCAATACTAGCGTAAATTCACTTTTCTTATAAAGGCCGGATATAGACACTTTATATGGTTTGAAAGAATAGTCCCCTATTCCAAAAATCGAATAATCCGGTTTACCAACGTATATTGATGATTTTCTCTTGTCAAAAAATGTCTTATTTGTACTTAGATACTGGTAAGTCTTAGGGTATTTAGAGGCAATGTATGACGTTTGTTCGCCGACCTTTGTTTGAGTAACAATGGTATATTTTCGGCAGTCATTGACGATTTTATTTTTCAAGTCGGAGCTTTTCAAAAAGCCATAGACAAGAGCTTCCTCTAATTCTAAGGATTCGTAATTTCCATTAATCAAAGCGCCGTTACTTTCTTCAAGTTCCATAATGGCTGAGCAGTCATGCTTAATACCTTGACGCCAAACTAGGCGAGACATGCCGTCAAAGTCCTCTGTTTCAATATATTTTGATATGTTAGCAACAAATTTGTCCTTATGCCAGCCAAATATATTTTTTGGAGTATCATCCGAGTAGAAGTTAAATTCATCACAAACATAAGATGGCGAAGTATTCAGCTCACACATAAAAACACATGATTCAACCGAGGCATTAAATTCTTTTTTCGTGTCGACAGAATGAGTTTGTATGTTGCTGATGGTATAATTTCTATTCCTCTGATCATGTATTATATTTTTAACAACAGAGTTTTTTATAAGGAAAACTAGGTTACCATTGTGGCTTTTGAAATTATCCATCATCATCATGGTAATATATTCCGCTATATCAAAATTTCCCTTTCCGGTAATCGCATCAAGCCCTTTATGGTTTTTGAAATTTGACTTTGCAGGCAGGTTTACGGAATCCAGCGCCCCTAACTGTGAGCTTGTCACCCAAGGGGGGTTACCCAATATTAACAGCTTTTCTGGCTTTATCTTTTCAGCAACGTTCTTGAAGTTGAAATCAAATACATTTTCATGATGAAGATATATTTTTGGCTTATTTAGGCTTGCGTCCGATATAAAAAGGTCGAGAATGTTGAACTTCGCTTGCCATACATAAGACTTATAAATCTCCACTCCATATACGGCACGTAGATTTTCAAATCTCTTGATCGCAGCAACGATAAAATTGCCCTCGCCGAAGGTAGGCTCAATCATTACTTCCGGATCAATGCCTTTAATTCGCAGCTTATCAACTATTTTATCTGCAAGGGGGCTATTTGTTTGATAGTCCCCATATTCTGCCTGATTACGGTTAGATGTTAACCCATTGCCATTAAGCGACTCTTTAAGCTCTTGCAGTTCGTTAATGCTAGAGAAGAATGCCTGTATCCCACATTCTTCGGCCATTATTGCATTGGCCGCATCAATCGAGTTAATATCTTTAATGTTTTCGTTTAAAAATTCAGACGTCCTGTCACTTATGGCTATCTCGAATAACTTCATATATTATTTACTTTGTCAATTATTTTTATGATCCCGTCCACTTCCTTGCTAAGGCCAACAATTCGGCTATACTGTAATCTCCACTGTAAGGCATTTGACATTGTTAAATAACCCAGCTCTGGTGGGCTTTTTAATATCTGTTCGGCAATTTTTTTAAGGGATATATCGTCTGCTGGAATATTCCTGTCACTTAGATATGCCATTATATCTTCAATGTTAGCGTCATCATTCAACATCTGTCTAAGGCGCATAGTAATTGTATAATCAGCTGTTCTTTCTTTTGTTATAAAGGCGCACGACTTAAAATCCAGCTTTGCAGCTTTTTGCTCATGATCATCTTCCTTATCATAAACAAAGAGCAACAAGTTATACCCCAAGCCATATATTTTTTGCTTAGCGTCCTTGAATGGCGAAGATGATTGAGGCTGTCTAATAGATGTTACTTTGATATCGGTTAATACGCTGGGTAAATCCAATCCTTTTGCGGCCGAACTGGCCCCTAGAGCATATTTCTCAGTTAAATGCACCTTAAACTTTGATTCTATGAGGGTTCCAATCGCTTTTCCATCAGTCGTTCCGTATATTTCTGGATGAAGCTTTGATTCATTAATGCTAAATTGCTTTGCTTCCTCTATAAGAGTTTTGAAATCTAAAACGGGCTTTTCTTTTGCCATTAATTATATGGGAGTGTTTTTATAAATATGACTTTTGCACAAGATCGTAAATTTATTTACGAGAAAGCGTAAAACCAGAAAATGCAATT
>NZ_VBSN01000061.1 GCF_006149045.1 Dyadobacter flavalbus | reverse complement strand
AATTGGGGTTTGACGATGTCACAATTGTATATTAAATTTGGTGATAGACTACAAGCAGACCGCGAATTTTTCCTTGGAGGCTGAATCTACCAAAATCAAATTCTGACACAGTTCAGCGTACACTCCCTTAATGTGCGAAGTTTTGGGAGGAAAAATTGTACTTATTAAAGTCCTTTCTGTTGTTACATCTAACATTTTCCTACAACCAGCTTTGTAATAATCTATCCAATTATCATATGAGGTTTCTCCTATTTGACTTTTGGAATCCGCAAATCCTTTGAGTTTAGATGAAAAACCTGCTACAACATTTTGAGGTAAATAGTTAGTCCTTGCTACAAATTTCTCATCTACGATCGAGGTGTCTATATTATCATAGTCAGAAGTCAAAATACATACCCTTCTTGGAGTTTTGTACATAGGATTACTAACAAAAAAATGTGGTCCACTGTAAATCATCTCAAAAAGATCTACATCTGGATATCTTGTCTCTCGCCTTATAGTACCATCACTAACACTTGTTGTCTCATTCCAACAATCGGTAATTTTGGATTCAAAATCCTCAACAGACGATGTGAATTTTCCAAGTTTTTGTAAGATCGAAATAATACTATTTGCATGTATTATGGCTAATTTTGTTCCTTCCCAGCTGATAGAATTTTCAAATGTTTTTGCTAATACTTTAAGTTCTCTTTCAGTAAATCTCACAATTCGGTTTCCATGAGGATAGATGTTCCATTTCATTTTTCCTGTCTTTTCATCCTTAACTTTAAATCCACCTACATTATCATTTCCGGTATGAATAAAACATCCATCGATTGTAGAAGGATGAAATAAATTGTGGATCGATACAAAGTTTACTGGTTCCTGTTTTCCTGAGTAAATTTGAATACCATAAGAAATTTGGTGGTCAATTTCACTAAAAAGCATTAGCTCATTCTTAAACTGAAAATGATACTTCAGTCTTTTATAAAGTTCTTTCCTAAAATTTTCTCCTCCTGGATCATCATAGATGCCTTCAGGATGAATCAAACCCATGCATCCTCCCTTATTAATCCATTTAAAACCGCTCTCCAATATGCATTTATACAAGTTATTTTTCTGTCCTTGCAGTAGTGGAAAGTTCTGAATTGAACCTAAAAATGTTTTATTACTCTCAACTAAGACACTTTCTTTGAAATATGATTTTTGAAAACTAATTGTATCATTAAATAATTTCTCAGCAATTTTTTTTACTTGTGGCGCGGGAAGATCCCGCGTAGCGACTTCGGGATAAAGTTCTGCGACAACTCCTGTTTCGTCTAATTCGACATTTACCCAAGGTGGATTACCAACTATAACATCAAATCCGTTGTTTTCTCTGAATACTTCTACAAATTCCAGCTCATAATGAAAAAATCGGTACTGTTCGGCAAACTGTTGTACCAATATTGCTCGTTGATTTATAAATATGGAAGATGTAGATCGCCTCAGAGCTTCCAGCAGTTGCTTTTCTAACTGCTTTCTATCCTTGCGATAGTCGCGGTTGGCCTCTTCATCAGTAAGCTCCTTCGGTATTTCAGCGGCCAAGTCTATGTTCAATATTTGTATCAAGTCTTCATGCCACTGCCGACGGCTAGGTAGGTCAGCAGCAACGCGCACATCCCAATACCAAAGGCTGCACCAATAGTCCATGATCTGTTTCAACTTGTAATAAGGCGCATTAGGTTTCAGGCGCTCCCTGGCAAACTTTTCTTTTTGTTCATAGCTATATGCCTGAAAATTAAGTTGGAGTTCCGTGTTCTCGTTACCAAAAAAAACGGTATTGGCTTCGGTAATGAGGCCAATATTTCTTTGAATTTCATAATGCTCCAAAAGGAGAGCATCAATGGCACGAGAAATTTGTTGAAGCTTTTTAAATTCATCTCCGTCGATTGGTTTACAAAAGCCTTTCCGCCAATCGCTAACCGCTTTTGCCTCCTTTGGGTAGGCGTTTTTTAATAGTTTAATACCAGCACTTGACGCCATTCCAATATCCGGCAAGAGAAAATGATAAATCTCATCGTCTTTACGTAAGATGCCTTTCTTGCCAAACTTTAAATGTTGTGGTGCTATATTCCACCATTCTTTTTTCTCATATGCTCCAGAATTGCCTTTTGGTACAAATGAAAAATCTTTGTGTTTAAACACTTTTAGCCAACTACCCACTACCGCATTTCCTACACCTAGTCGGTAACCAAAAAAGGGCGTTTGCATGTCTTTGTGAATCACATTTAGCCAAAGTGATAACTTACCTAGCTCTACGGCCGTAGGGTTCAAATCGACCCCGTATACATTATTGAGAGCTATGTACGCTTTTATTTTTTGCAGTTCTTCCTGATAGTGGTTAGGCTCTACCCTCTTTTCTAGTTCGTCTTGGCGGTAAGTAAGGTAAGCTTGCGCAAGCTGGTTTATCACCTCATTATGGAAGGCGGCAGCTCCCATGGCCGGTTCCAATACTTTTAGTTTCAACAGCGCCGGTGCTTTCAGTTCACCTTTATCCAGGCGTTCCAAAATAGGTTTGAGTGTATATTTAACCGTTGTTTGGGTCAACACTTCCGGCGTATAATAAGATGCCGATTTTTGCCTGTCACGCCCACTTAGCCGGTATATAAAATCCCCTTGCGGAATTACTTTCAGTTCGTCCCGGGCTTCCTCTTTTTCGGTATAATAAATCTCATCTTTTTCAAAATCATCGAGACGATGGCGCGGCACCAGGTAAGAGCCATCGGCACGAACCACTTTCTCACTTGTTTCGCCTTTCTTCTTTTTGCGGTGAACTTCTATGTAATCGGTTTCGGCCAAAAATCCACGAAAGGCCAGCAAACTCTCATACACACTTCCCAACTGGTTAATACCCAAATTGGCATAGCTGATGCGTCCCCGAGTTTTGCCTCTTTGTTGTTTGGAAAGCGATAATTCACAAATCACATCCTGCCAAACCATGTTCCGGATTTTCACTCTGTTTAAATAATGCAGTTCATTGGCATCAAACATAGGTGAATCGAGATGACGAATTTTGAAACTTTTGTTTGCGCCATCATCTTCCCGGTATCCATTGTTGAGCAACTCGAACAAACGGAATAGCGACTCATGGAAAAAATATCCGTTGATACTGGATTCGGTCACCAAGGGTACCTGTTCCAGGTCACGCAACATTTCGAGGGAATAGCCTCTTTCATACACCTCGTTCGTAGCTTTATCGTTTTCATTACATGGTAATATGTCTAAATCTTTTCGAGCTTCGGCATAAAACAAGAATAACAAGCGATAAACCATATTAAGGCAATCGCTTTTTAAAAGGTTAGCATCGATTTCATGGTAATCGGTACCCTGTCCCTTTAAATACTTTACCGTTTCGTTGGCCAGGTTTTCTACCGCATGAATAACACCTTCTTTCAAGTCCTTAGTTACTTCATAGGCAGCTTTATGCGCATCTTCGTCCAATTGTTCCATCAGCACCATCTCCGCTGTTGGTGCAAGAAGATCCTTACCTAGCAGCAGGTAAAAAACGGAATAAAATTCTTTCTGAGAGGTAGCATCATCAAACAGAGCTTCAAGATCCAGTTGGAGATAGCTGCCGCGAAACCATTTTTCTGCTTCCAGCAAAAAATACTGGTTTCCACCGCAGAGCAGTATGTATTTTGGCCGACGATGTGTGGGCAACAAAAATAGCTCGTTGATTGCCTGGTTGATAATCATCGGCGAAATGCTCTGTCCATCTGCCACGGTAAAAATGTCAGCCCATTGAGAGCGGTGGTATTTTTGAGCCTTGGCGGTGGTGTCTTCCTCGTTCGCTACATTATAACTTTGCTCAAATAAGCCATCGGGATTGTCCTGATCTTTCGTTTTGATAAGAGCGTGCATTTCCAGCACCATCAGGTGTATATCATTGCCTCGGCGCAAAATGTGGCGTACCGGTAATACGTTTTTATCGTTGATGGGAAAAAGCTCGTGATATTGCGTATTGGCAGCATCGTAACCCAAAGCTGCAAGCATCAATGAATGGAACCCGTGCGAAAGATTGATCTTGTCTTTCGTACGCAGGTGGTTTTCAATAAACTTTTGCTTCAGCTTAAAGTATTCGGGTTTTAGTTTGGCAATAGCCTGGCCTAATTCTTTGATGGCATCTGAACCATAGCCCGATTTTTCAATTACTTTTTTAGAGAAATCTTCATCAAAGTAATTGGATGTAAAGTAGTCGCCTATATTGTGTATGAAATGAATCATTAGTTGTCTTTCTATTAATTGTAAAAAACAGCCAACACTTTAAGGTAAGCGTCGCCATTGAGGCTGGTAAGATCTTTAAAATACTGGCTCGAATTATTGAGAATGGTTTGGATTTCATACTCCTTGTTTTCCCTACGGCTCTTCACAAAACCATACTCGGGTTTATCCCCAAATTCAAATTGCATTTGTTGGTCTTTGCTGGCCTTCCAGTTTTTAAGCTTCTCTTTGTAAACAGCCAGTTTCTTTTCCATATCCCATTGCAACTTGTCTTGCTCTGCGTCCATATGCCATTTTTTTGCGAATTTAATTACATCGGGCAATAGCGCTTGCAAACGGGTGGTATCGTCCGCTTCTATAACTTCGGTATACAATTCCTTATCCAGCTCATGAGTCCTAATAAAATCCTCAAAAGGTGTTGGCTTGTCTTGCAGCCCACCATTTATGTGCATGGACATAACAAAAAAATCAGCCAATAATGACTGGCCAGCACTATTGCTTACCAAACCATGGATTACAAAATGTGCTATCCCGGCTGGCATCCGGGAATGTTTGGATACCAGTGCCACATTTTTGTCAACACTGGCTTCCAGCTGTGTCATCAGGAAACGTACCACCGGGTGCAGCTCGTAAAGCATCTGGAATTTAGCCCACTCACCTTTCTTTTTACGAGCATCTGCAATGGCATTCTGTACATCATCTTTGTTTAATGAAAGCTGATAAACGTCACCAATTTTAGCCGGCTTCGCTTCCTGGGGTAAATCGTATAAGATTCGATTAAGTTCTTTGGTATGTTTTACTTCCAACAGATCACCTTCAAAATGAGCATCGTCCATTTTCAGGTATTGGTCCGCCTTTAACTGCTGTATCAAGGCATCGTAATAGGCTCTGTCATTTTTAAACAAGCTTATTTGTTCCTGTATGGGCTCAACTACTTTTAGAGCAGGCGTGGCATCATCCCAAAAATCATCTCCCAAATCAAAGCCGCCATCATCGGCATCGGGTGTATCCGGCTGGTCTATCAGTGATGCTTTGTTTGCAGCAATAGCTTTTGTTACTAAATCTTCTTCCGCGGTAGAATTGTACAGTTTATATACCGAAGCGGCATCACCCAGTGACTGATATACTGCTTCTTCTTTATCTTTTAGTTTATTAATAATATGCAAATCATCTTTCAGACCTTCCAAATCTGATTTTGCAATCATATAGTGTATATAAGGCGTTTTGCTTTGCCCATACCGATCGATACGGCCATTGCGTTGTTCCAAAGTTATCAGTGACCACGGAATATCATAATTGAACATGTGGTTGCAATAGTAGTGTAAGTTTACACCCTGAGAGCCAGCGTCCGAGGAAAGTAGGATGCGGTAATCAGCATCGGCCTTGCCAAAATCTTCGATAATACGCTGCTGCTCCATATCTGTCAAAGAACCATGGAAATCGGCTATGACCTTTTCATCTAAATTAAAATCCTTCTGAAGTTTTTGCTTTAAAGCTTTTAATGTTTCGATGCGCTCCGCAAAAACGACAATACGGAAATCATTTTTTCGTCCCTGCCATTTCAGACGGATCAGTTCTTCTTTAAAGGCGCGATACTTAGCATCAGCAGCATTATCAATATTGTCCAGTAAGCGCTGCCGAAGGTCTACCAATATTTCCAGATTGTTTTCAACGACATCATCTGTGTCTTCAACGGGATTCAGTTTAGCTATACGGTTATTCAGCGTACTCAATGCCGCTTCTGGTGAAGACATGTAAGATTTGAACAAACCTATAGCAAATAAAAGATCTCTCTTTTGTTTTCGTTTTGATTTCCGTCCAAATAGATCGTGTTGTATGTCTGCGGCATCAAGTGAACTTACTGCCTCAAACTTTATTTTTTGTTGCAATTCAAGGAAAGCATTCTCTGCCGCTCCCAAATCGGCATGAATGGAAAGGACTTTACGTTCCTGAAAATTCGAACGGACGGATTCGTCATCAATGTCATTCTTAAATCTACGGACGTAATAAGGTAATATGTCTTCTTTTGTATAGTCAAGATCATCCTTAATAGCCAAAGGTTCAATCATGTTGACCAGGTTGGCAAAACTTTGTTTTTTTCCATTGTGTGGCGTAGCCGAAGTAAGCACCAAAGACTCACATTTTGTGCTAAGCAACTGTGCCAGTCCACCACGTAAAGAACCGGCATTGGCCACAGTATGACATTCGTCGATGACAATTATATCCCATTTAGTCTTTTCAATATAGTGCTGAAATTTAGCATTGTTCTTAAGAGTGTCGATAGACACAATGGTTTTATCGTAATATTCGAATGGGTTCTTGTTGGCTGGTAATTCAGATTTTATTTTTGAGATACCATCTGAGTCCAAACGTACCAGCGGAATTGCAAAGCGATTCCAGATTTCTTGCTGGAATTGCCCTAGAATTGATTTGAGCGCCAATACCATGATGCGTTTTCCCTTACCACGTTTTATCATCTCTGAAGTACTCCCTACTTTTCAGACCATCAGTTGATCATTGGTAATTAAATTTAAGCAGCATTCAGGTAAAGATTTACTGGTTTTTTGCGGCCAATACCTTGATGCTTTCTGCAATTATATTGTTTGA
>NZ_VBSN01000060.1 GCF_006149045.1 Dyadobacter flavalbus | reverse complement strand
ATTACTTTTAATCAGTAAAAGTTTGTAGTAGACTTTAAATAGCAAATGCTGTCAAGATAGTTTAACTATTCTGATAGTATTTGCTATTTAATTAATTAGAAAAAGTTTTCCGTATCTAATTTATTTCGTGATAAATATTTAACAAGCATGATCCAAAAAGCTAAATTAAATACTGGCGTACTTGGTACAGCTATGAATCTAGAATGTAATAAAATAAATTAGATATGCTTGTACAAAATCAAGAACTTTCGCAACATGCCAAAGACCCTCTTGTTCTATGTTTTGTCATTTAACATAAAATCTGTTATAAAAACTCCAGGAACCTTTTCTGGGTTTTGTCCTTCTCTTAGCCTGTATCAAGAAGATCCAATAGTTTGTATTTTTTTATTATTTTGCAATTTATTCTTTCGTAAATCCTCTTATCGTCATTTTTATGTTCTGGGTGATAGTTGTCGTCGTCGTTGTCGCATATATAGGTTTCAACTTTTTTAATTCTTTGAATAAGGATGAAAATGAGTTGCAACATCAGTCTGTTAGTGAGAAATTTGCTGTTATTGTCAATATACTCAATGATGCAGCATTCAATGGGGCAGCAGATATTACGCCAATTGACAAAAGAGAATTCAACCTATATGATGGCTCAAATCAAATAATTAAGTTTCAATACAGTACTGGGAGCCTAACTATTACCTGGAAGTACAAGTACTATCAAAAGGAAATTGTACATGAAAGAAACTTTACCGAATCTCGAAACCTAAGCATTTTTGAACAGGAGAAAATTGCTAATACTATGATTATGGAGATGAAACAAATAGTAGATAAACACAAAAGAGATGTTCTAGGAATGTAAATTAAATTAATCCTTTTCATATGAATCAAAGTGTTCAGAATGCATTGAATGAACAAATGGCCCCCCAAATTGCGGGCTTACTAAGTGATACTTATCAGCAAGTACAATCTATGCCTGAAATGATGCATGGAATAATGCTCATGAACGCTGCCAATACGTTTGCCGAAAAAATGAAAGGCACTTATCCAATGATGGTACTTCAGTTAAAATTAAAATTTGGTGAAGCCGATCTTGAAAGTAAAGAGTATGAATCGACAATTGATGATATTGTTCATGATGCTTTGTCCAAATACATTACCAATTTGCCGCCAAAAGGCTCTAAGTCTCAAGAAGATGATGAAGATTATTATTGAAAATTGAGTTTTTCTAGGTTTAGATTATATCTGAACCTAGAATTATAAACAATATTTCGATTTACATTCTCATATTATTTCCCTGCTTTTTCCCAACATCATGTCCCTCTCTCCGGAGTTTATCTCGGTCAGCTGCCAACTGAAGTTCATTTTTATTGATATCAGCTTGTAGCCGACTCCGGACATACTCGACCCCAATTACCCCCTGATCCCTTCCAATCTTCCTGCTAATTTCTTCAATATCATTAGGTTGTAGGCTTTTCAGGTACTTTGAAAATTCGGTGGCACTGCCCTTATGCTGCACAAAACTCTTCGCTATGGTTGTTTCGTAGGCTATTTTCGATTTTGCAATAGCTTCCCGATCCTGCTCAACCCTTGCATTTGCTCTTATTGCCCTGGAAACACCGCTGAGCATAAATTCAGGACCTAACTCTCTGGCTGATATTGATTTGCCTTTCCCGTCTTTATAGAGCAACACTTTATGTGATTCTTTGCCAATAACTTCGTAATCCTCCTTTGACATTCTTAATTCAATGCCTCTCTTTAGAAGTCCATCTTGAAAGGATTGATCTGAGCTGCAAGTTGATAAAACATGCAGCACTGTGCTTTTGATAGCTTCCTTGCGCTCTTCCTGTATATTAATAAGCCCACCATGTTGATCAAGCCGGTATCCCAGAGATAAAAGCGCTCTTTCTGCCTGGCTCTGCCGTGCTCCGCTCTTTTGAGCAAGTGCATTAATCGCAGGCGCAGCCGTTTTGATCAGCTCATTTTGCTTAGCCTGGCTAACAGTTTTATTTACTTTATCGATATCTGAAGAAAGAGAACTAACTGCCTTTTTTACAGATTCTTTCGCATATTCTTCTGGTTTAAGCCGGTCATACAAATCAGGTTTTGCAGTCTTTTCAATGTAGCGATCCGGATCAATCTGGGGAAAGTGCTGCTGTATGCTTTTTACCTTGTTCGATACTTCCTGAGCTAAGGTATAAAACTGTTTGACTTCAACGTGCTTGGCCTGGCTGCCTTGGATCCCGCGTTCAAGTCCCAAGTGTTTCATACTGTCGGCAAACCTGGTCTGCAGTTTGCTCAACGTATGACGGTCACCCCCAAGCCAGTCTTTGGCGCAAAGCCGGTTCTCCGTCCGCTCCGTTTTTACCTGACGGCCAACCTTTATTGTCTTTTCCCTTATGGGCACAACTGTGGCATGCCAGTGCGGACTAGTCTCGTCATGGTGTGCACGTAAGCTCACTACGTTATCTTCTCCAAACTCTTTGTGAAGGAAGTCAACTAGGCTGCGCTGAAACTCCCGGCATGCAGGGTCTTCCGGATGGTTCCGGGCAAAAAACTCTGGACTGGCCGTAGCAAAAACATCAATCGCCAGCACCGAGTCCTTCCGGATCGCAACACCGGTGCTACTCAGTCGTTCCTTTACATCATCGGCCGCTATCGTCCCGATCACTTGGCGGTTCAGCTGCTCCCTTTCCGGATCTGCATTCAGGGTTTCCCGTTGGCGAAGCTCGTGAGAGTCTTTGCCTCCTATACTTCCCATATTGTTCATTTTTTTTATTCTCAGAATTGCAAAAGCCATAGCTGTGTCGTTTATCCGGATGGGGGGTGCAGGGGTTTACCCCGCCGAAATGGAACCAGGGAAAATGTCTAGGCCGAAGGTATAGGCGTTTTCCCTGGTGGAGTGAGTCCACCTTTAATTCAAAGGACAAGATAGAGCACTGGAAGAAAACATCCTAATCAACTAACATTTCCTGTAGTACCTGCTTTAATTCTTTTATCTCTGTTGCAAATAAATAGCCAATTTTAGAACCCAATCTGGTCTTGTCTACTACACGGATCTGATCTGCTGCAATAGATCCATTCTTATTTTGAACAACACAGTCTACACGCCACGGGTACTTTTTTATAGTAGACGTAATAGGTATAATAACAACTGTCCGCAAAGAAAGATTTAGTTCATCAGGGCTGACAACAACACATGGCCTAGTTTTGGCAATTTCACTGCCCTGTGTGGGATCTAATGAAATCCAGTACACTTCATACTGCTTTACTACCATGTCCATTCCTCCTTGTCAAAATCAGTCATAGTGTCTTCCAATAAGGGTTTATCATCTCCAGCAGCGTGCATCTCCAGTGCTGCTTCTGCCCAACCTTGTCGGGAAGCTGGTTTAATAACAATAGAACCATTTTCAACTTCCAACTGAACACTTGACTTAAAAGACAAATTTAACTTACGTAATAGCATCGAAGGGATAATTATCCCTTGACTATTCCCAATATTGATAATATTTGCTTTCATAATGTTATAACACTAATAAAATAGTATCTCAAAATTACGAAAATATGTTATAACATCATTTAAATATGCGTTTCCATAACGACTTCTTTTCTTCGTTATCTATTGATTCTGGTAGTTCTTGATTCTTCTGAATCATATACTTTCCGGCATTTAAATGTTGATCGCGCTTAAATATTTCTTGCTCTTGGCTCCATCGTTCATGAAGACGATCTAATTCCTTTTGCTTTTCATCCTTATACTCTTGGAATTGTTTTTCTAAAAGTGTGATATAATGTTGCTTGCTTTCCAATAATGCAGCTTGACCTTCTACTTTCATCTCTAAAATTACTATCCGGTTATTTTGTAAATCTTCACTTTCAACCTGATGAACACTTACAGATTTGTTAACATAGCTAACATTTTTGTTATCAATGTTAACATGATTATCTAAGAATGGATAAATACTGTTTACAAACTCCGCTCTGATTAAAATTACACCATTTATACGGCTTACATGCCTTTTTGAGCCATCTTTTTTTGTAAGTCTTCGGATAGTCATCTCGGATTTACCTGTACGAGATGCTGCTTCTGCCAAGCTTATAAAGTCACTCATGTTAACACTTTTTAGTTTTGATAACACTTTTTGTTATCATATGATAACGTGTTAAAATTAAGATTATACCAGTCATAAAGCAAAAAAAGCAATTAACTAAATATTTAGTTTTCAGCGCAATATTCTTTTCTTCCTCTTGATGAGTTTTGTTTGTTTGCCTTTTTAAAAAATTAATGCTAACGCCCTCTCAAAGATTTTTAAGCGTGCGCGCAGCGACGCAAGCCGAACAAGTGGGCAGAAAATCAAATTTCCATATTCCAAAAGCTCAAAAACGGGCGACAAACTATATAGTAGTAAAACAATATTAGTTATACTATAGGTACTTCTTGAATAAACAGACTTTTGGTCAGGAATAAACAGACTTTTGGTCAGGATACGCCTATAATAAACAGACTTCTGGTCAGGAATAAACCAACTAGTATTTTTATAAGTCTGTTATTTATTATGAAATAGACAAACTTTTAGTCAGATTTATACTTTTATAAGTCTGTTTATTATTTATATTTACATTTCCCTTAATGTAAAAGCTTTATTATGACCTATGAAGAAGGTTAAAGTGAAAGATAAAAGAGATATTGCGCAAATGACGTTGCCTATTATTTACAATGAAAATGATGTCAAAAAGTACGCCAAGCAGCATTGGAATATAACTTTTGCTCGACAAAAGAAGGTTTCTGTTTATGCTAAGAGAATTATGGCTAATGTCATGGCTATGATAAAAGATGATGATTCTGATTTGCGGCCTTATTATCAAATGCATGTTTCATCTGTTATTCCTAATACTGACACTGATTCTTACACAAAAATCAAAAATGCATTCATTGAGCTTGCTAAGCTGCATTGGTTGCTAGAGGATATTGATAAAAAAAGGTTTGAGGTAAGGCATTTACTTAATACATCTGACATAAATTGTAAATATGAAAATGGCACCATTACTGTTGTCCTTAATCCTATTTTGAAGCCATACTTCATAGAAATTGCCCACTATACAACATACGAGTTAAAGCATTATATGCACTTTTCAAGTTGGTATAGTCTTCGAATGTTCGAATTATTGGCAGCATTTAAAGATACAGGAGTATGGATAGTGCCCATTTCAGAATTTAGAAAACTTATGGATTGTGATGGAAAGTATCCAGATACAACTGACTTGATAAAAAAGACTCTTTCTGAACCCCTTGAAGAGCTTGATAGTACAGATTTAGCTTTCACTTTTAAAACTATCCAAGACTCCAACACTCATGCCCGTGGTAGAAAGCCCGTTATTGCTCTCGAATTCCGACTTAAAAAGGTTACAATGAAAGATGTACCAGAAAGTTGGTTTGAATTCTCTGACGTGCATAAAAACGTGCTTCTACGGCTACGTGCTTGGATGGTGACGGATACTAATATCATTCGCTATGCAAAAGTGATTGGGATGGAAGGAGCAAACAAGCTACTTTATGAATGGCAGCTAAAGGGAAAAGAAATCCAGGATAAGGCTAAATATTGCAATGCAGTTTGGGTGCGGGTTGGTAAAGCTGCATTAGAGAATATATCTGTGTCTCAGTAACTCAGCTGTCTATAACTAATTATAAGCATTTGTATCATTGTTTTACCGTTAAATAAGATATTAAAAACTATATACAATTTTTTTTTAAATTAGGCTGTTACTATTTTTAATTAACTTCTAAACTTTATATATCACTAAATTTTAATACGATAGATATTTTAAATAAGAATGGCAAATATACTTTTTTAAAAGTGCACCTTGCCATACAATTGCTATAAAAGAAAGTTGCAATTACAAACTAGCATAAGTATTTCCAAAAGGCTAAATGTAAATTAAGTATTTATCATTATATTTTATGAACAAAGATATTGTAATAGGTTTACTACTAACAACAATAGTTGTTGAATTAATAATTATCATTAAAAAGGATAAGAAGTTAATTGAGTTAAAAGAGGATCGTTTAACAGAAAACCCCACACCTGTTTTTTTAGTAGGATTTAACTTGTCCGTTCCATTGCCTGTTAGGCAATTTCAGTAAGTTATGAGCTGCGAGCATCTATAACAAAGTTTGTTAATATATAAAACATTTGGTTTTTTATATACTGTATTAACTATTTTAAACAAAGCTTCTATTACTTTCAAAATTCTTCTCCAAACTTTGTTTATTTTTCTTGAGTTGGTATTATATATGACATTCTGAAAGGCTGCATCTTTCTGACTCCTTAACTAAATTTAACTAGCCTTTCAAGACCATTCACATTAAGACAATACTCCTCATTACTTGAGTATTTTATGTATTTAAGATTCCAACATTTTATAAAGTGTGAAGATTCTAAATTCCTAATTTAAAAATCAGCCAACTTACTTTATTTAATATAAATATTAACCGTTAAATAAATATTATTATTAATTGTTATATTATTAATATTCAAATTACTAAATTCATTAACTCACATTATTTATTGAATATTTTAAAATAATTTAAGTTTCATTTATTTTCTCATCATTCTTAAATAAAAAAAAATGGCAAATTTTGACAAGCAGTACATCTTAGATCACAAAAAAAACATCCACACTTTTGAGTCATTTTCAAGAGCTCTTGGAGAACGTGCTTTAACAGCCGCAGCCGAAAAAATCGGTGAGGGACAAGCTGAAATGGTAGAAATACCAGCATCTATTACCGTAAGTCCAATTGAGGCTACTAAGTGTGTACAAATTTGTGTTGAGATCAGTGGTGTTGTAGTTTGTTATCATGCAGGCTAGTAAATAAGAAAATTACTTTTAATCAGTAAAAGTTTGTAGTAGACTTTAAATAGCAAATGCTGTCAAGATAGTTTAACTATTCTGATAGTATTTGCTATTTAATTAATTAGAAAAAGTTTTCCGTATCTAATTTATTTC
>NZ_VBSN01000066.1:312397-335349 GCF_006149045.1 Dyadobacter flavalbus | reverse complement strand
TATATGTACCAATATAGGTTGATGAGCTTATCTCTGAAGCTGTAACAAGATACGTAAAAAGCATAATTTACGCTACTCCAGTTGTCTTGAGTATTCAATGGTACCCGCACAATCATTCGATTTCAGGACAATTCCCATTCTTGTTACTCTTAATGATCAGAAAGACTATTCACGGCCATCTCTGAGAATATTACCCTTGTAAAATCTCTATATGTATGAGCCCGGCTGCCTGAGCAAACAGTTATTTAACTGGCATCATTTTGAAAGTAAGTAAAACAGCTGTTTTGTAAATACTTACAGTAAGTTTGATCGCCGTGTAACTTAGATGTAAATCAAGTTTAATCTTGGTACACCCGGTATCCAAAACATCAATAATGAACAATTAACTACTCACTTTAAAAACAAATCTACTTTATGCGTGTTCTTTTACCTGCCTGGTGTGCGTACCTGAAAGTCGCCTGCCTTTATTTTACAACATGTATCAACAGGGCAAAGGCGAATCCTGGTTTAAACAAAAACAGTCTGGTGATGCAAGGACTGGTTTGTGCTCTTCTTTTTGTTTCAGGCAGCATACTCGCGCAGCCAGCCATCCAGTGGGATAAAACAGTGAGTTCCGAAGATCTGCAGTACTACGAATTCAATACAGTAAAGCAGACCCTGGATGATGGTTATATTGCAGGTGCATCTTTAAACGATCAGGATGGTCACAGTATCATGGTATTTAAATTATCAGCTACCGGGACCAAGCAATGGGAGAAGTCGTTTGTGGCTCAGTACACTGAAGAACTTGCTGAAATTATCCCAACCCCGGATGGCGGCTATCTGCTGGCCGGTACTTCCCGCTCCAATGCGGCTGGTGACAAAAGTGAGAACGACAAGGCAATGAATGGAGGTCACTATGGTGACTACTGGATTATCAAAATTGCGGCAGACGGCTCAAAACTCTGGGACAGGACCATAGGCGGCACCGGAAGTGACAATCTTCGTGAGGCAAAGTCCACAGCTGACGGAGGATTTATCCTTGTTGGTTTGTCTGACTCCGGGGTCGGAGCGGATAAATCAGAAAGTAATCTGAATGGCAGAATCTGGCTTGTCAAAGTGAATGCCGAAGGAATCATAGAATGGGATAAAACAACAGGAACAAAAAATCCAAATGAAGGCGATGGTGATTTTACCATGGATGTCACACAAGATGGCGGATACATTATAGCCAATACCTTTTACCGCTTTTTGCCAACAGAAACAGTTTCGCTAACGAACGTCATTAAAGTATCCCCAGACGGAACAACGGAATGGAGCAAAGTACTTGAATACACACCTGATCGAATCCCGACTGGCATCCGGCAGACGCCCGAAGGGGACTATGTGCTGACGCTCAGAAGTTATGTTTCTAGCACGTCCTTTATCCTTTTGAAGCTTGACCATACCGGAAACCAGATCTGGTACAAAACTTATCAAGGCAGAGGGCGCTTTATCACATCCGCTTACGCACTTAGCTTAACCAGCGATAATGGCTATCTGATCGCAGGGCGATCCAGCGCCAGCAGGGGCAAGGACAAGAGCGAAGATGCCCGCAACTCAGAGGATTACTGGATTATAAAAGTAGACCGGGATGGCAACAGACATTGGGATAAAACCATAGGCGGGACCGGAACGGATGCACTTGTTTCCATGCAGCAGACCCGTGATGGCGGCCATATACTCGGCGGCATTTCTCTTTCACCGGTTGGTGTGGACAAATCCGAACCGGTTGATTTCTATGAGGGAGATATCTGGCTGGTAAAGCTGGCACCCGAGCCGGCCAGAAAGCGGTTGAACTTTACACCGGGTACAATCCGGTTTTCAGCTGTGGCAGGATCCGTGGGGGCAACACAACCGGCTACCCTGCTATCAGGCAGCGGGTCCCCTGTGCCGACACTTACAAAATCCTTAAACAGCTCCTGGCTCACGCTTCCTGAACCTGGTTTGGGGACATTGAATTTCGGTGTGGATGCAACAGGTCTCACGCCGGGCAGCTACACAGACACGGTGACAGCCGCTGCGGCCGGGTACCGCAGTGCAACCCTTGCTGTGGAGCTTACCGTAACAGCTGCCAATCAACTTACCACGGTCCGGATCAATGCAGGCGGGGACCGTTCCATCAGCTCGGATGGCCGTGTATTTACCGCAGATCAATACTATACCGGTACCGACCGGATCAATTCCATTCCCTATCAGGACATCCGGTATACCAGTGAGGATGTGCTTTACCGCTCCGAGCGGAGTGCCGCATCTTTTGGCTACAACATACCCGTTGTCAATGGCGAATACGTGGTGGTGCTGCATTTTGCCGAGATCTGGTTTGGCCTTCCGGGCGGAAGGCATGCAGGTCCCGGGCAAAGGCTTTTTCATGTGGATATCGAAGCAAGCCGCAAGCTGACCGACTATGATATTTTCACCAAAGCACAAGGTGCATTGACTGCGGTGGAAGAGGAGTTTATGGTGACCGTCTCAGACGGGCAGCTGAACATTGATTTTTCAAGTGGCGCGGCCAACCTGCCCACTGTTGCAGCCATCGAGGTAATTCCCCGTTCCGAGTACACGCGCAGAACGGTGGTGATATCTCCGGTAGCGGATGCCTATATACAGGAATATTCAAATGAAAATTTTGGCACATCGCCCCTGCTGATAGTCAAAGATACAGATGACAACCCTAACATATTGGGCCGCCGGTCTTATCTGAAGTTTCCATCAATGGAAGCCAGCCAGGTTACTTCTGCAAAGCTGCGTATTTATGGATACAATGCTGAAAATACATCCGGGGTCAGGCTGTACGTTTATGGAGTTGACCGGGATAACTGGAGTGAAACAGAGATCAACTATATCAGTGCTCCTTTTTTTCGATTTGCGCAGATCTCGGGCGTAAGTGTTAACAATGAAGCAAAGTATTATGAGTTAGATGTAACCGGTTTTGTGCAGGAACAAGTCGCAAATGATCCTTTTGTAAGTTTTGGCCTTAGTAGCTGGTATCTTAACTCAAATGTAAGAAACATCAGACTGGACTTTCATAGCAAGGAAAACCCCTCAGGCAATGCCCCGCAGCTGGTGATCACAACCAATGCCGCTCCCAAGCCAAGTCTGCAGACAACCCGGATTGCCAGTGAAGAAATTACTTCTGAGAATAGGCAGACCGGCAAATCTGCTGTGTATCCCAATCCGGTCAGAAAGCAGTTTACACTGACCCTTTCACCAAAGCATGAAGGGCCCGTTTCGATGCAGATGATCAGCCAGTCCGGAAGATCTTACCCGATCAAGGCTTCTGGGCAAAGTACAGCATCTGCACAGAAGCATATAGACCTCTCGGGACTAACGCTAGATAAGGGTATTTACCTGCTGAAAATAAGCTCGAAATTTGAAACAGAAGTGCTGAAAGTACTGGTAGCAGAATAAGTAAAGATATGCTTTAAAACCAGACAAGCAGCCAGCAGGACCTTTTACCAATTAACACCTTTATTTAACATGAAACCGGAACAATTAACTCAACATCAAACCAACAAACAATGAAAAGAATTGTACTGTATTTAGCCTTATTCCTGATTCGTATGCAGCCGTTGCTGGCGCAGGAATTTACGCTGCTGAAAGACATCAATGTGGCAGGATCTGTTAACGGATTCCGGATTTACGAATCGGTTGCGGCAGGAAATACAATCTACATGATTGCGGATGATGGCTTTCAGCAAAAAGGATTATGGAAAAGTGATGGCACGGCAAAGGGCACTGTCCTGATTAAAGAGTTTACAGGATTTGGCGATATCCAGCGCCTGGTCAGTTCAAATGGTTTGGCTTATCTGGTTGCCTTTCCGGATAACGAATCAGCCGCCTATCTTTGGAGAAGCGATGGTACACCCGCAGGGACTTTTTCCATAGGAAAAATGAATTACAAGTCCTCCGGCTCATTGCTATCGGTACTTACCAATATTAATGGCACCTTATACTTTCCCGGTGTTTCCGGGTTGATGAAAACAGTTGGCACAGCACAGGGAACGGTATTGGTCAAACGCTATAATTCGTCTGATGAATGGATTCAACAAATGGTTAATGCCAACGGCAGGTTGTTTTTTATCAGCAGTAATACTTATACCTCAAAGATTTACAAGTCAAATGGCACAGAAGCAGGTACTATGGCCATTGAAGATAATTTAACCTCTGGCTACGCTTTGCCGCTCATGCCATTGGGCAATGAAGTTTATTTCGCAGGTTCTGTTAATGAGAACATTGGATTGTTAAAGGCAAGCGAAACGTCCGCGGCGATTTTGGTCAAAATACTTCCAGGCGGCTTTGTAAACCCGACCCCTGTGGGAAACAGCCTTTACTTTCTTACATATGATGAGCTCACCGGAACTGAGCTTTGGAAAACGGATGGCAGTACGGCCGGCACGGTACTCGTTAAGGACATTAACCCGGGCCAAGGCTCATCGGATGCTTCCCGTATGAGGCCGGTGAATGGAGAGCTTTATTTTATGGCAGATGACGGCACGCATGGCCCGGAGCTTTGGAAAAGCGGCGGTACGGCCGCAACAACGATGCTGGTTAAAGACATCCGGCCGGGCAGCATGGGATCTGACATCAAAGAGCTGGCTGCTGTTGGCAACAAGGCTGCCTTTACTGCCAATGATGGCACTGGTGAAAAGCTGTGGCAGAGTGACGGCAGTGCCAATGGCACCACAGTTCTGGCCGACATGCCTGCTTCCCGGCTGCTGAATGTCAATGGCACTTTGTACTTTAATGGCAATCCGGAATCCGGCTCCGAGCTTTTCAAAAGCACCATGGTTACCGGCGGTACCAGTGCAGTTACTAACTTTGCCAAACCCGGATCCATGCCGCTTGGCTTCACCCAGATTAACGGTGTTTCCTACTTTTCTGCCGATGACGGTATTAATGGCCGCGAGCTTTGGAAAACCGATGGCAGCACAGCTGGAACCATGCTGGTCAGTGACATACTAAGCGGCGCAAACGGCTCCAATCCCCAGAAGATTACCAACGTAAACGGAACGGCTTTCTTTGTTACCGGCAGCGGCTCACAGGTGCATAGCTTATGGAAAACAGGCGGAACTGCGGCCACGACCACCAAGGTAAAGGACTTCACCAAAGCCTATGAGCTGCAGGGACTCATCAGTTTGAACGGCACATTGTTTTTTGGTGTGCATAGCGCTGACGGCAGCATGCAGTTCTGGAAAAGTGACGGCAGCCCGGCCGGAACACAGCTGATCAGAACCTTCCCGATTACGGATACTTTTTCACCCGTAATCTTCAACGGTCACCTGTACTTTGGCGCATACGACAACATCAACAACATCGGCCTTTGGAAAAGCGACGGTACACCGGAAGGGACCACGCTGGTAAAAGATATGCCAGTTAACGCAGGCTCTTCCGTGTACAAAACAATTACTGTGGCCGGTAATTTCATTTATTACATCGCTACTGATTATGAAAATCTCCGTAGTCATTTTTATCTGGTTAAAACCGATGGAACAGCGCAAGGGACAACGGTCATCAAAGAACTCGATGCTGCTTTTTTCTTTACCAAACTTGTAGCAGTGAACAATCTGGTGTTTTTCAGAGCCAGAGACCAGTCTGATCGGGAGGATGTTTTTGAGGAGAATTTATGGAGATCCGATGGTACAGCCCAGGGCACTTACTCCGTAGCTACGATCCGATCTTTCCCCGGGGAAGAAGAAATTGGTTTTGGTAATATGATCGCGGTCAATGGCCTGTTTTACTTTGCACATGATGGAGAAGGTGAAATATGGAAAAGCGACGGTACCACAGCAGGCACGCAAAGGGTTACCAACTTTGGTTCCATGAGAAGCGAAGGATACTTCGAGTATTTGACTGCCATCGGCAACACCCTGTATTACGTTACCTCCGACGGAAAAAGTGGCCGTGAAATCTGGAAAACGGATCTTGCAACCCAGACAACCAGCCTGGTCAATGACTTGACCCCGAATGGCTCTACCTTATTTTATGAACTCGGAACCTTGAATAACCAGCTTCTGATATCGGCTGACAACGGCATGTATGGCGCCGAACTGTTCCAGTACCGGGATGTAGCAGTACCTGCTGCAGTCACCACTATCCGGATCAATGCAGGCGGGCCCGCTTTTACGACCGCCACCAAAAAACTGTTCATCGCCGATCAGTACTATGCCGGCATTGACCGTACAAGTTCCATTGCAAGTGGCGATATCCTGAATACAACCAACGATGTATTGTACCGTACAGCCCGCTGCTCGCCCTCATTCAGCTACAACATTCCGGTTGCCAACGGCAAGGTAGATGTATATCTTCACTTCGCTGAAACTTACTTCGGCGCTCCGGGCAAAAAAGGCGGGGCAGGCAGCAGGCGCTTTCATGTAAACATGGAAGGAAGCCGCATACTCACCAATTACGACATCTTTGTCGCTGCCGGCGGGGCCATGCGTCCGGCTTCGCATATCGTTACTGTTGATGTTACCGACGGTATGCTCAACATCGACTTTCTGACCGGTGCAGCAGACCTGCCCAGGGTTTCAGCCATTGAGGTAATCAGGACGAACTATGCTTTGAAGCCTGTTGCTGATTCTTACATTCGTGACGGCACTTACAGCAATGTAAACTTTGGAGATGTGACCATGCTGGACATCAAGAACAACGCCAGTGATCTTTCGGCAAAGCGTTCATCATACCTGAGATTCCAGCTTCCGCCAGCTGCGGCTGTTACATCTGCCAAGCTACGTATTTATGGGCATAACCATGAAAACACCAAAAGCATTTCGGTACATGCATATGGTGTTAACAATGATACCTGGGCTGAAAACGGCATTGTCAAAAATAATGCTCCTACTGCATCCACGGCTTCACTGGGCTATGTTGCCGTCAATGATGCTTACAAATATTACGAGATTGATGTGACCAGTTATGTAAAAGCACAGCAGCAATCCGGTGAAACTCTGGTGAGTCTGCTATTGGCTGATCCGAATAACCGGAATACAAGAGTTGTTTTTAACAGCAAGGAGAGCAGCTCCAACCCGCCCCAGCTGATCGTTCAGACTTCGCCTGTTGTGACCAGCAATACAAGGCTGAATCAAGAAGAAATCAGCCTAAGCTCGGAAGCAGAACCGGAGCCCTCATCGGTTTACCCCAACCCTGTAAGAAAGCAGTTTAGCGTGCAGGTATCCAGCAAGCATAGTGAAGACATCTCATTTGACTTGTTAAACAGTTCAGGACAAAGCTATCAACTTGTAGCAGCCCAGAAAGCAACTGCTGGCCAGAAAGCAGAAGTGGATATTTCAGGGTTGTCCTTAAACTCAGGAATTTATTTACTAAAAATACAATCAGCAGCGGCAACGGAAGTTATTAAATTGCTGGTGACGCAATAAGCGGATTGCAAAGATTATAAACTCTCAAAAGGAAAGCCGTTCATATTGAATTATGGACGGCTTTCATATAAAGAGCCAAGTATATTCTAATATTTTAAAATTTAAGTAGTATTAAATTACATTATTACCCCTAATCAGCTAAGTTAGCTGAACTAAAAGCCCTTCTATATGCCTGCTAGGCAGCATTTCATTGTCATTTAGTAATAATATTTATACGATCTTAAACCACCGAATTTTTGAAGAGATTTCTAGCTTGCAAACCTTTATAACTCGTCTCACTAAATCAGTAAAATTGAAGACAAGCGACACAGAAATTTGAGATGGTCATTTGAGACAACTTTGCTATAACTAATAAAATAGTAGTTATGATATCATCTATTAACAAGAAACAGATATTTTTAAACAATTATCAACTATTTTTAGACAAGTGCTTTTTTGATCTTCCGTAATAGAGGTAAAATAGCGTCCCAAATACTGGAAGGAAGAGAATTGCCGCCATCCAAATTAATTTTGCTAAATCCGAATAGTCACTATTAGACATCAGATCAATAATAGCCCAAATTACAAAAGCAAAAAACAAAATAAAGCAAGATATAAGGAACAACTCCTGATTACCTAGCCCAAAGATCACTGCAAATGGATTGCTCATGTACGTTTCTTTAAGTAACTATTTCAAATATATAAAGTTATTCCCATCGCGCAATGCTTTTATTTAGAGCCATTTGGAGCAGTTATAAGCAAAATACATGCCCCTAAATTCAATCCGAAAGCATAGCACTAACTTTTGTCCTGACTTACTGCTCCATCAGCAAGTGCAACCTGTTGCACTTGCTGAATATATTACTATTTATTTAGCTATTTTTACAATATATTGCCTGATAAATTACCAGTTATACTAAACCTTTAAATAAAGAAGATAATGAGATCAATATTGATGACCTTCTTTATACTGATGGAAATCTTACTTTCCTGCTCAACTGGATTCTGCCAGAGTAAATTTTCTTTTTCTGCTACGTTAGCTCCGTTTTATGCACATAATAAAACCACGGTACAATTACCTGTTGATAGCGGTTTTGACCCAAATCCAGGTGGAGTATGGACATCGAAGTCTTCATCAAAGGGTTATTGGGTCGGTTTGAACGGAAGGTATTCATTTTCCAAAAAATGGTCCGCATCAACGGGATTATGGTTTAGTCAATCCAGGTCTAAAAACTCTAATTCGAGTAGCCGGTCACATAATTTTGCCATTCCTGTTATGGTCAATTTTCAAACATCTGAAAGAAAGTTGTCGCCTTACTTTTCAGCAGGTGCGTTATGGAATTTCGCCAGCACCAGTCGTATAACTACTAAGGACTTTGGTACGCTCATCTTTAAATTCGGTAAAGGTGATATTTCAAGACTTTTACCGACAGTAGGGGCTGGTGTAATTTACCATTTTGCTCCGCATTTTTCTCTTATTGGTCAGCCAACTTTCGGTTATGCAATTCCGCCCTCCGGCATTGATTCGCACACCTATCAACCAGGGTTTAATATGCAGCTAATGTTCAAATTGTAAATTTAATATTGGAAGCTTGCGTCTTTTATAAAACGGATGTTTTGTAGCGTTTTGGAATAAGCCGGTTTCAGAAAATTAAAGGTGCTCAACACGTTGCTATGGTCATTGCAGATCATTTTGGCCGCAACATTTTTATGATCAGGATTTGTCAAACTTTTATACCAGCTCAGCAACCTTCCAGGATGTAAACCTACACTGCGGGAAATACGCTGCTAGTAACAATTGCAGGTATAGCCGACACCTTAGCCGGATCGGCTGACGCTTCCCAGGCTACTCCGCATTTGGCCGGCCATGACGCTTTATCCTTGCTATGCATTATTTTGCTCATGCTCGCTGCAATTGCCCCCCAATGCCTTTACGAAACGTGCATGTGCCACATGCAAATCCACGATACTTTCAAATTTGGCTGGATCCATCTTCACATTTCCGCTCGAAAACATCGCGAGGGTCAGGTCGTTTTTCACCAATGCATCTTTCAGTTCGGAGACTTTGGTCCGGTAAGGTGCAAATGTATTGGCGCGGAGCTGAATGCCTTTGTATCCTAAACCTGCCAGTTAGGTTATCGCCAGCGCAGTTGCCGAAAAGGATATTGCCTTTAAAAATCTCTGCACTTGCTTAATACAGGGGTATATATAATATCGTGTGTTAGGTTCAGGTTTCAAGCCTGGTTAAATTGTTACAAAAGCAGGAAAGTCTCTGATTTAGGGACTTTCCTGCTTTTCTTTAAACTATTTGCAATTCCAAACTGGATAGAAAGAGATATCCTTCTTTACCAATTAATAACCAGGATTTTGCGGGAACACTGATTTACCATCCGTCGTTTTTGCGCTTCTGTCAATTTGTGTCTGAGGGATCGGGCGCAATGTGTGGAACTCCTGAATATTGGCTGCCTGAGGATTGTATTTTTTCACACGTTCAACCAGCAGTCCCCAACGTTTCAAATCAAGCCAGCGGGTTTGCTCACCTGCAAGCTCTCTTGCGCGTTCCTCGATCACAGTTTCCATCGTTACGCTTGCAGCAGGAAGCAACATTGCCTCCTTCTTGCCCGGCCAGCCAGCTCTGAAACGTACTACATTCAGGGCAGTTGCAGCATCTGCGGTTTTACCGGTCTGAACCAGCGCCTCTGCAAGCATCAGGTACACATCCGCCAAACGGAATGCAAAGTAATCGCGGCTACCAGCCTCGTAAATAAGGTCAGGGCGTTTTGTATCAAAGAATTTCTGCAATGTCGGAAACAGCGCTTCTGAATAGCGGCTTGGCACCAATACCTGATATGGTTTTTTGGCACGCTCGGCAACAGTCATTTCGTATCCCGGAATGAAAATCGCCGTGTCACCGGCAGCAAACGTTACTTTGGCCTTTGAATCATCAAAAGATGCCGCATTGTAAGTTCCGGGATTGTTAGACTTCCAGGTATCGCGGAATGATTTCTTGTAGCGGGAATCGTTTACGCGGTCCTTGAAAATCGTGTTCAGCAAATATTCGGTAGGTCTCAGCCTTTTGAACGGACGTCCGTAAAACACATCCCTCTTCATACCTGGCTGCACATCATATTGCATGCCGAAATAAAGGTGAAGGCTGTTCCCCAGTCCGTTGGTCAATGGATCCGCTGTGTATTGGATTGCAAAAACGACCTCGCTGTTTGTCTGGTTATTTTCATCAAAAACACTTGCGAAATCATCCAGCAGCTTGTAACCATACAAGGTGGTCACGTTTGTGCACAATGCAGCCGCTTTTGTAAAATCGTCGGCAGCTTTTGCCGGTGAATAGGCTTTTGCGAGATAAACTTTTGCAAGCAATGTTTCTGCAGCAGGTCTTGTAGCCCTGCCATAATCAGCAGCTTGTGCTATGGGTTCGAGATCCAGAATCGCTTCATCAAGGTCCTTGATGATCGCTGCGTACATTTCAGCATCGGTCGCTCTCTTTGTTTCTTTTGTCGGGATCAAAGTTTCGGTCAGGCGAAGATCCACACCGCCGAACTGCTGGTGCAGGATGTAGTATAAATGCGCACGTACGAATTTGGCTTCCGCGATACGCAGCTTTTTGGTGGCGTCGGCCAAACCTGCCACATTCGGCGCGCGTTCAATTACCGCATTGGCTGTATTGATCCCTTTATAAAGTTCGTCCCAGGTTGTTGCCAGGTAATCTACAGTCGGGTTCAGCTGGCCGTCATAAAAGTGAAAACCTTTGTAACCGCCATCGGCACCTGTTGCGTAAATATCTGTTCCGAACTCGCTCATGGTAAGTCCCTGCTGGGTACCATAATAGAACCTAAGCGATGAGTAAGCTGATTTTACAGCATCCTCAAAACCTTTTGGCGTATCCATATAAGCATTACCGATCCCTGAAACAATCTCCTCATCCAGGGTGTCCTTACAGGATTGTCCAGCCAATAGCAGGGCCATAAAACCCATTGCCACAATTCTTTTATTTATTTTTCCAATCTTCATTTTCATCAATGTTTAAAAGCTTTTGACCAAGCCCTTGTTAGAATTTTACATTCAAACCAAATGTGATCACCATTGTCGCAGGTGTGATACCGGTACCACCGGCGGCCAACCCTGTCGACTCAGGATCCACACCATTGTATTTGGTACGGTACTCCGACCAGATAAATGGCTGCTGAATGCTGGAATACAGTCTAAGTGATTCCATCCCCATTTTTTTCGCCATGGCCGGCGTGAAAGTATATCCTAAGTTGATGTTACGAAGCTTGACAAATGTTCCGTCAAAATAGGTCAGTGTACTTCCGTAAACAGGGAATTCCTGGTTGCTCTTCGGTCTTGGGAATTCGTTGGTGGGATTATTGGGTGTCCAGTAATCTACTTTAATCTGCTGGTAACGACCTGCCAAAGCATTGTTATCATTGTGGAAAGTACTGCGGATCAAAGCGCCTACACGTGCAAAGAAAAAGAACGAAAGGTCAAATCCTTTGAATGCGAAACGGTTGGTAATACCTGCGCTGAAATCAGGAACATCCGAGCCAATGATCTCCCGGTCGTCCGCATTGATCATGCCGTCGCCATTAATATCCTTGATCTTGATCTGTCCTACTTCCGACGCATATGATTTTGCAGCATCCGCTTCATTGGTTTGCCAGATACCTACTTTCCGGTAGTTATATACGGTACTCAAAGGACGTCCGATAAACCAGCCGTTTCCTACGTCATCAACCTTACCATTATATAATGAAAGGATCGCTTCTGTGTTTTTGGTAAACTGAAAATCAGTAGTCCATTTAAAGCTTGATGCTGCATCGACGTTAATGGTCGTAAATCCAAGTTCGATACCGCGGTTACGCGTTTCTCCCACGTTGCGGGTTACAGCATTGAAGCCGGTAGAGCCAGGTAGCTGATCGGAAAGCAGCAGGTCTTTGGTATGTGTCTCATAAAATTCCAGAGAACCCTGGATCCTTCCGCTCAGGAAGCTAAAATCAACACCGATGTTCGACGTCGAAGAAGATTCCCATTTCAAATCCGGATTTCCAATGGTAATGGGCCGGTATCCGTAAGCAGGAGTTGCTCCCCATGCATATGCTGTTCTGCCCAGCAATCCCTGCGTTTGGTAAGGAGATACACCCTGGTTACCCACTTTACCCCATCCAACACGCAATTTCAACAGATCCAGCCAGGTGACAGATTTCAGGAATGGCTCATTGCTCAGGTTCCAGCCGAGTGCTATTCCAGGAAAATTACCATATTTGCTATTTTCTCCGAACCGGCTTGAACCGTCACGACGGAGCGTCATAGTCAGCAGGTATTTGTCATTGAAATCGTAGTTGACGCGCGCCATGTAGGAGTTGATCGTCCATTCCGTCAAGGTACTTCCTACACCGAGGATGGACGTTGCCGCTCCCAAGCCAAAGAAAGATTGTGTTTCAGCCGGAACGCCTTGTACGTTGGTTGAATACCCTTCAAAATCATCCCTTTGGATGGAGTGAAGCAATGTTACATTCAGGTTATGCTTGGCTGAGAAAGTTTTGTTGTAGTTCAGAATGTTTTCCAGCGTATAGTTGAAGCCGAAACCGCTGGCAGTAGCTGCTTGTGCATCCCCGAATTTCCGTGCATTGGTTCTCGAACCGATAAACCGGCCGCCTCGCGTAATGGTAAGGTCAGGCCCGAAGTTGATGCGATATTTCAAACCTTCCAGAATTTTAAATTCTGCAAAAAGGCTGTTAAAAATACGGTAACGTTTGATCTGATCGACCTGGGCGCCCGGTACTATCTCTGCCAGCGGATTGGTCAGCAACGCATCGTTTGTTGGTGAAAAGATCAGATTTCCATTATCGTCGTAAGGTCTGCCCAATGGGTTTTGATTGATGGTCATTCCGTACGTATTGAGGCTTTCACCATTCCTGATGCTGTACATCGAATAGGATGATAAACCTACTTTTAACCAGCTATTGATATGGTGATCAATATTGGCACGAAGGGACATTCTTGTGAAATCAAGACCCTCCACAATACCTTTATCTTTGAAATAACCTGCGGAAATATAGAATTGCGTCTTTTCATTACCACCCTGTACACCCAATGAGTGGTTTGTCATAATTCCATTTTTCAGGATTAGGTCTTGCCAGTCGGTATTTGTGCCTTCTGCAATCCCCTTTGCAACATTGGGGTCACCGCCCAGTACCGCTACCTTTGCATCAGCGGCTGCGTCAATAGTACCGGTTGGAACATCCTGGCCGGCAGCGTTTTTGTAGCCACCTGTTGCCCGGTATGCTTCACGTACAAATTCCGCAAATTCAGTGCCATTAAACAATTCGATTTTATCCAATGCCTTTGAAACACCTACATAACCATCATAGTTAACTGTGGTTTTCCCATTAACGGCGCCTCTTTTGGTACTCACAATGATTACCCCATTTGCACCTCTTGCACCATAGATCGCCGTTGCCGTTGCATCTTTCAAAACTTCCATCGACTGGATATCGTTCGGGTTCATGTCTTCATATCCCGCCGATAATGGAATTCCATCTACTACATATAACGGATCATTTCCTGCATTAAAAGATCTCCGTCCGCGGACCAGGATCTTGGGCACACTGCCTGGTTTCGATCCTGCCTGCGTTACGTCCACCCCGGCGGCGCGGCCTTGCAACGCCTGGCCCAGATTGGTAATCGGCATTTCGTTGATTTCCTTGGCACCTACCGAAGAAATCGCGCCAGTGGTCTGGCTCTTTTTCTGGGTACCATAACCCACAACCACCACTTCTCCCAAGGTTTTCAGATCGCTGGCCAGCACAACTTCGATAACGCTTTTTGCTCCCACGGCCACTTCCTGTGTTATAAAGCCTACTGCGGAAAACACGAGAACCGCACCATTGTCGGGAACATCGATCTTGAAAGCACCGTCAACATCTGTGTTTGTTCCGCTGCTGCTACCTTTAAGTACAACAGACACGCCGGGCACTGGCATATTGTCTTCGGCTGCGGTGATTTTACCAGTTACTGTTTTGTCAATAATGACCGAAACCGGCAACTCCGGCTTTCCGATTGCAAAAGCAGGCACCGCGAGAGTTGAGTAAAATACACCTACCATGATCCCGCGCATGAAGCGCAGACCAACCGTTGTAAAGTTTTTTTTCATACGCGTTTAATTGATTACCATTTAACAGTTCTTGATTGCTAATTGACGATTTAGTACGCCGACACCCTTACAAAAAAAACACTATTATTTCATGGAATATTTTTAATGTGTCTAAAGGTGAATTTTCACAACCTGAAATCGGCTCCGCGGTAACTTTGACGACGGTAGTAGTGATATTACTTTGGAAATACTTATAAAAAGGCACTCAAACTTTGAGTAGTAACACAGCCAATTACCCTTGGCCACACTCAGGCAGAAATTGAAACAACTGGTTTCCGAACGAACTTTCGAGCTAAACAAGACGCTGATAGAATTAGAGAAGCTTAAGGACCGGTTACAAACGGAAAATGTATACCTGAAAGAAGAGATCAAACAGTTCAGAAACCCGGATGATATTATCAGCCAGAGTAAAACAATGTAAAAAAGTTTTGAGCGAAATTCGGCAGGTAGCCCCAACAGATAGTAGTGTGCTGATCAGCGGCGAATCGGGTACGGGTAAAGAGCTGCTGGCGCGCGGTGCATTATCGGTACGTTTGTTCTATGTTTTATTAGTTAATATAAAACAGTATTGGCTCGAAATGGACATTTACTGCGGTAAATGAATTAAAATACTGAGAATAAATTTCTGGATCTTGTTGGACAATCCATAAGCAGATTTACAGGAAAAGGTTTCAAATAATGACGCATACCATCACAGGATATCTTGCGGCCGGCAACCATTTTCAATTCCTGAGGGTTCGCAAAATAAAAGCAAGACCAACCACTTGCCGGATCACCCGTTACGAGTAGAGCCTGATGTTCTTTATTATAGTTTGCAAACCATCTGGCACTTATTTCTGTATAAGCCGCAGCTGTCACAGCCAAGTTTCCCTAAATCAAAGCGGAAAGAAGAACAAACGGCCGGAACCAATCAGCTTTTAAACGGCAAGAAAATCCGGACCTTAACTGTGGCGATCCGCCGCGCAGATGAGTGTTTGAACGCAGGGGAACTGTCAATTCATTATAATTAATCAATCCTGTCATGATCAGAAGTAATGCTACTACGGATTGATACCAATTTCAGAAACGTATATAGTCATAAGACATTTATTTACTTTATAAAAGACCCTTTTCAAGCATTTGCTAATTTATATTATAGGCAAGTAAATAACGCACTCATAATGAGCAGCTAATATTATTTGACAATTGAGCTATAACTTGTTCTACATAAAAATTTTGATATTTTTTATTACTTTATTGTGGCAAGTTTTAAATATTTAATTCTATTTTTGATGAAAGATGATTCTTCTTCATCAGCATCATTTATTAACACGTAAATCGATCCTTTCACTTAAAAATTAATCCGGACTTACATATTGTCAGTAGGTATTAAGTCTTTGTGCTGTACCGTTAATTTTCTATAGTGCTTTCAAATGACCTGATTCTCAGGCCAGTCTTCTTTTATTGACCATTTATACTTTTCCTGCTTGTCAGCTCCCGGCCGATCAGGAATGCTGACTTTTTACGCGTTCTTTTTCAAATAGTAATTCTATCAATTAACTGTTCAATGTTCCACTTATCAATTAATTAATATGTCAAGATTAATACATCTCGCTATTAGTTTATTATTGATCAGCATGCTGCGGTTTCCGGAGGTAGTCGCCCAGAGCAATGCTATTGTTATTGAAAATGCCCAGACCGGCAATCCCGCAAGTCAATGGGATATTACCGGAGCCGGCGATCTCAGTATTCAGGGATTTGCAACGGATATCAGCTATAACAAAGGGCAAACAGCCCGTTTTAAGATTAAAACGGAAGCCGTTGGTTATAGAATCGATATTTACAGGCTTGGCTATTACCAAGGAAACGGCGCCCGGTTTATAGCCGGTTTTGACAAAACCACAGCTTCACCCCAGCCGACATGCATGACTGATGCGGCAACGGGCCTCGTGGACTGCGGCAACTGGGCAGAGTCCGCACAATGGGTAATTCCGGACAATGCAGTTTCAGGCATTTATATTGCCAAATTAACCAGAAAAGATACACAAGGCGCCAGCCATATTGCCTTTGTTGTAAGGGACGACGACAGCCATTCCGATTTACTTTTTCAAACTTCCGATGCCACCTGGCAGGCATACAATGTATACGGTGACAATAATAATGGCAGAAGCTTGTACGCAGGTGTCAATGGCATTGGCAAAGCATCCAAAGTAAGTTATAATCGTCCGTTCCTGACGCGTGCAGGCGGCGGAGGCGGAGGCCCGGAGGAAGACTGGCTGTTCAATTCCGAATATCCAATGATCCGTTTTCTGGAAAAGAATGGTTATGACATGACTTACACGACCAATGCAGATAGTGAACGCCGGGGCGGGCTTATAAAAAACCATAAGGTTTTCATGTCTGTAGGCCATGATGAATACTGGTCAAAAGGCATGCGTGACAACGTAACAGCAGCGCGCAATTCGGGCATACATCTTGCTTTTTTCAGCGGCAATGAAGTTTACTGGAAAACCCGCTGGGAAAACAGTATTGCCAATACCCCTGACACTTACCGCACACTTGTATGCTATAAAGAAGGACGCCTGGGAGAAAACCAGTGCAACGGCAAATGTGACCCAAGCCCGGTATGGACCGGATTATGGCGCAGCGGATGCGATATTTCCGGACATGACGGTTGCGACCCTGAAAATGAACTTAGCGGACAGGTTAGCTGGGACGGAACCACCGGCACCATTCAGGTACCGGCCGATTATAAAAACCTGCGTTTCTGGCGCAATACAGCCGTGGCTTCCCTGCAGAGCGGCTCCCATACTTTAACCCAGAATACCCTTGGCTACGAATGGAACCCGGAACAGGAAGACTACCGCTCCACTTATCCGGCCGGAAGGATCCTTTTGTCAAAAACCGTACTGAATGGCAAAACGCATTACCTCACCTTGTACAAGCATAGCAGCGGCGCGCTTGTGTTTGGAGCTGGAACGGTACAATGGTCCTGGGGCCTGGATCAGGAACACGACAGAGGCAATGCCCCGGTAAACAGGGCCATGCAGCAGGCAACCGTAAACCTGTTTGCAGATATGGGTGTGCAGCCTGCCACCCGCCAGTCGGATCTTGTTGCAGCCACTGCTTCCACGGACTTCACCGCTCCTACCCTTACCGTTACTTCTCCGTCCAATGGCGCGAATATTCCGAGCGGCACTTCAGTGAACATTTCAGGAACCGCTTCGGATGCCAATACCGTTGCAGGAATTGAAGTTTCTACAGATGAAGGCAAAACATGGCGGCTTGCAACCGGTACCACCAGCTGGAATTTTTCATGGATACCCAGCACGCAGGGAAGTGCCACCATCCGGAGCCGGGCCTTTGATGATTCGGGAAACCTGAGCGCGGTCAATACCGTCAACGTAACCATTACGGCTCCGGCTGCGCAGCCTTGTCCGTGCACGGTTTTCCAGCCAACGGATGTGCCGTCCAATAATCTTTTTAATGATGGCAATCAGGCCATTCAGCTGGGAATGAAATTCCGTTCTGCGACAGCCGGCAATATTACAGGCGTGCGGTTTTACAAACAGGCCGGAAACACCGGAACACATACCGGGCAACTGTACAGCAATGCCGGGGTAAAACTGGCAGAAGTAGTTTTTCAGGATGAAACGGCTTCCGGATGGCAGCAGGCAAATTTCACTTCGCCCGTAGCCATTGCAGCAAATACTACTTATGTCATTTCCTATCATAGCAGCTCCGGTTATTACTCCGCTGTTAATCCGTATTTTACCTCGGCAAAAGTAAGAGGCCCTTTGAGAGGACTGGCCGATAACGAAGACGGCAACAATGGTGTTTACAAATATTCCGCCACACCGGCTTTCCCTACGGATAATTACCAATCAAGCAATTATTTTGTGGATGTCGTGTTTGATGATGATGCAGAAGATGAAACGCCGCCTTCCGTCGCTTCGGTTTCGCCAGCTGCAAATGCTGCCGGGATAAATGCACAGGCCAATATTACGGTGACTTTCAATGAAGCAGTAAATGAAAGTACCATTTCCTCCGCTACGATCAGGTTGCTGCGTGCAGGCACGGTGATACCGGCTGCCGTGACCTATAATGCGGCTACTTTTACGGCTACGCTCAATCCGAATACTGCCCTGGTTTACTCGTCAAGCTATACCATTGAGGTAAAAGGCGGAAGTACGGATCCGCGTGTCAAAGATGTCGCAGGCAATGCATTGGCAAGCAATTTTACTTCCACATTTACAACTCAAAGTACGCCGCCGCCTTCACCTGCGGACGGTCCCGGCGGGCCTATTCTGGTCATCAGTTCAACAGACAATCCTTTCAGCAGTTATCCGGCAGAAATTCTAAGAGCCGAAGGTTTTAATGCATTTGCTGCCAGAGACATTTCCGACATAACACAAACTCCAACGCTGATCAACAGTTACGATGTGATTATACTGGGAGAAATTGCGCTTTCGGCTGCCAATGTTACTACGCTTACAAACTGGACAAATGCAGGCGGCACGCTGATTGCGTTCAAACCCGCTTCCCAGTTGGCTTCATTGTTCGGCATTACACCTGCAAGCGGATCATTGTCGGACAAGTATTTGAAAATAAACCCAAGCGGACCGGGTGCAGGGATTGTCAATGAAACGATCCAGTTTCACGGAACGGCAAATCTGTACACGCTGAACGGCGCAACGAGTCTTGCCAACTTGTATTCAGATGCCGCTACGGCAACAAATAATCCAGCGGTTACTACGCGGAATGTGGGCACAAACGGCGGAAAAGCCATTGCATTTACTTATGACCTTGCAAAATCAATTGTTTACACGCGCCAGGGAAATCCGGCCTGGGCAGGACAAAAGCGGGATGGCCAAATAGATCCGATCCGTTCCGATGATCTGTTTTATCCAAACTGGGTTGATTTCAGCAAGATTGAAATTCCGCAAGCCGATGAACAGCAGCGATTGCTGGCCAACATCATTTTGCTGAACAACATGCATAAAAAACCGTTGCCCCGTTTCTGGTATTTGCCACGCGGACTGAAAGCGGCCGTTATCATGACAGGCGATGATCACGGAAGCGGCGGCACCATTGGCAGGTTCAATGATTACATCAGTAAAAGTGCTTCCAACAACCAGTCGGCAGTTGATAACTGGACAGCAGTAAGAGCGACTTCCTACATTTATCCGAATACACCGATAACGGATGCACAAGCGGCCGCGTTTCAGGCACAGGGTTTTGAAATCAGCCTTCACCTGAACACAAACTGTGGCAATTTTACACCCGCCACTTTAAGGAGCAATTTCAATTCACAGTTACCGGCTCTTGCACAGGAATTTCCCAGCCTTGCCAAGCCTGCGACAAACCGCAATCACTGCATTACATGGAGCGACTGGGCATCCAACCCCATTGTTGAACTGGAAAACGGCATCCGGCTGGATGCAAATTACTATTACTGGCCGGAAGCCTGGGTAAATAACCGCCCCGGCATGTTCACCGGTTCCGGTATGCCGATGCGCTTCGCCGATCTGGACGGCACGCTGATTGACGTTTATCAGGCCACCACGCAACTGACAGACGAATCGGGCATTACTTATTCCACGCATATCAACAAGCTGCTGGATAATGCAACGGGCAGTAAAGGCTATTACGGTGTATTTACGGCCAATATGCATACGGATGTAAACGGAGGGAACAGCAGTAACGGCTCGGATGTGATTGTGGCCGCGGCACAGCAGAGACAGATTCCCGTAATTTCTGCAAAGCAAATGCTGACATGGCTGGACGGCCGCAACAACTCTTCATTCGGAGCCATGTCGTGGACCAACAACAAGCTGAATTTCAGTGTTACAGCCGCGAATGGATCGACTAATTTACGTGCAATGCTTCCAGTCAATGCCGATGAAAAAAAATTAGCCGGCCTTACCGTAAACGGAAGTGCAGTAACTTATACAACGGAAACCATCAAAGGCATTCAGTACGCATTCTTTCCGGCTAGCAGCGGTAATTACATTGCAACATATGACACGGACGAGGCCGGACCGCAGATTTCCGGAATCACAATTACCCAGGCAGGCGCAGGTACTGCCACTATAAAGTGGACAACCAATGAAGCCTCGGATTCAAGAGTAAATTACGGCACTGCTTCCGGGCAGCTCAACCAAAATGCTTCCGATGCAGACTTGGTTACCAGCCATACCGTTACATTCAGCGGCCTCACTGCCGGAACGACCTATTATTTCAGAGTAGTTTCAGCGGATGCTGCCGGCAACAGCACCGTTATGCCCGCCACGTCTGCTGCCGCTTTAAGCTTTACCACACCGGCTGCCAACTGCTTTGAAGATGTGTCAGCAAGTAATTTCAACGCCGGAACGACGGGTAACAACACTTACGTTACGAGCGACGGGGTTATTTTAAAACCTGCAGTTAATGAAGAGTTCACCGTCCTGCCGCCAACAAGCGAGTGGCAGAGTTATCCGTGGCCATCAGGTGGTTCCAGCACGAATTCTGGAGGCCAGATGGCAATAAATGGCGCCCGCTTCAATACGGAACCGGTTTCTGCCACTTTTTCACCGGGCACATCTGTAGAATTCGTCGCAACTTTCGAAGCAGAAACCTACCAGAGCATAGGTTTTGGTGCAGGAAACAATTCCGATATGTTTAATAGTACACCCTGGATAATGTTTGGAACGGGTAGTAGCAATAATTCTTTACAGGCGAGAGTAGCTATTAATCCGAGTACCACGGAGGACATCACTCTACTCGGAAGTTATTTAGGTTCGGCACACCGTTACAAGATCGTTTGGAAACTTAATGGAGTCGACTTCTATGTTGATAACGACATAGTTCACAGCAGTTCGATTGCCGTTACTACGCCTATGCGATTCGGAGCAAGTGATTATGTATTAAATTCATCGTCTGTCAAACTGGATTGGGCACGCATAAGCCCTTATGCTTCGGAAGGAAGTTTTACCTCCCGCGTATATGACGGCGGTACGGACAAAACATGGCAGATAGCCAACTGGGCGGCAAATCTCCCTTCAGGTACGGACATAAAGCTTTTCCAGCGACAAGGCAATTCTTCCAATACGACCGACGATTCATGGACTGAATTTACCCCGATTGCTTCCAGCGGCAGTAACGTTGGCGGAACATCGCGCTATATCCAGTACCGCGCTGACCTGTCAACAACAAACCCTGCAATCACACCCGTTCTCATCAGTGTAAGCATCAGTTGTTCAGCACCTTCTTGTCCGGCAGTGGTATTTACTCCTGCCAGCGGAACTGCTTTGCCGGCTGCCAGGGTTGGTGATCCGTACAGCCAGGATATCAACACGAATCTTTCAGGTTATACTTTTACGGCTACCGGCTTACCTTCAGGACTTTCTATCAATTCCTCAACAGGGCTGATCAGCGGCACTCCGGCTACGGCAGGCACCAACATGGGCATAACCATAACGGCAACGAAAGGCAATTGCTCGGAAAATGCCAGTTATACAATCACGGTCAATCCGGCCAATTCCAAACCGGTCCTGGCAACCATCGGCAACAAAACCATCACCCTTGGCCAGACGCTGACTTTCACTGCCAACGCATCCGATCCTGATGACGGGCAAACCAAAACGTTCTCGCTGAGTAACGCACCGAGCGGTGCTACAATCAATGCATCTACCGGCGCTTTCAGCTGGAAGCCGGCTTCTGCAGGTACTTTCAGCTTTACGGTTACGGTTACGGATGACGGTTCGCCCAGTCTGTCGGATAGTGAAACGATTACAGTTACTGTAAATACACCGGCTAATTCGGCTCCTGTTCTGGCAACAATCGGCAATAAAACCGTTACACTTGGCCAGACACTGACTTTCACGGCTACTGCAACCGATCCGGATGCCGGACAAACCAGAACGTTCTCTTTATCCGGAAATGGATCCGGCGCTACGATTGATATGAATTCCGGCGCTTTCAGCTGGAAGCCGGCTTCTGCAGGTACTTTCAGCTTTACGGTTACGGTTACGGATAACGGTTCGCCCAGTCTGTCGGATAGCGAAACGATTACAGTTACTGTAAATACACCGGCTAATTCGGCTCCTGTTCTGGCAACAATCGGCAATAAAACCGTTACACTTGGCCAGACACTGACTTTCACGGCTACTGCAACCGATCCGGATGCCGGACAAACCAGAACGTTCTCTTTGACTAACGCCCCGAGCGGTGCTACAATCAATGCAACTTCCGGAGCATTCAGCTGGAAACCAACTGCCACGGGTACTTTCAGCTTTACAGTCAAAGTCGCTGACAACGGCTCGCCAAGTCTGTCGGATAGTGAAACGATTACAGTTACTGTAAATTCTCCGGCAACAACAACCCGCATCAACGTCGGGGGTTCTGCTTACACGGCATCCGGTAACAGGGCGTTTATTGCTGATAAATAC
>NZ_VBSN01000066.1:0-312306 GCF_006149045.1 Dyadobacter flavalbus | reverse complement strand
GCGCTGTCAGGGCAGTGAAGGAAACCTTCCCCGTATCGGTAACCGACGGCATGATGAATATTAATTTCACAAGCGGATCGGTAAACCAGCCTTTGATCAATGCCATCGAAGTCGTGCCGCAAACAGCTGCAAGGACCGGAGCGGAAGAAGTCATTGCTGATGCAAATGCTGATTTTATACAGTCCGAAGTTTATCCCAACCCGGCCCCGAAACGGTTCACGATTAAACTTTCAGAACAGCATTCCGGAAAAATCAACCTTAAAATGGTCAGTATTTCAGGTCATGCATACGAGATCAACAAACCGGACCTTCAGCCTGCTTCCAAAGTGGATATAGATGTTTCCGGCCAGCCGGTAGAATCCGGCATCTACATTCTTGAAATACAGTCCGATGCAGCAATGGAAACAATCAAGTTACTGATTACCGACTGATTTGCCTGCAAATTGCAAAACGCAGTCAGAGCCTTCCCGTCAATGCCACGGGAAGGCTTTATTTTTAACTTAACCTTAATATAAAATCACTGCGTTTGTACCCTATATTTGGCCGATGACTCATTTACTTCTCCCGATACGCATGCATTTTATGATGGATAAGGTTTGTAAAAAGGCGCTGAAAGCCAGTTTTACGGTGTTCCTTGCACTGGCTGCCTGTTATGCCAATGCCCAGAAACAACCTGTACTGATTGCGCATCGCGGAGGCGTTGTGGACAGTTCTTATACGGAAAACGGCATGGCAGCATTGAGAGAAGCGGCAACAGCCGGCTATAAAATGGTTGAAACCGATATGCGAGTCACCAAAGACGGCGTTCTTGTCGTAAATCATGACGCTGACCTGAAAAGGTATTACGGCCTGGACAAAAAAGTGGCGGACCTGGAATGGCAGGAAATCAGAAAGCTGAAAAGCAGACTGGACGGAAGTACGCCTTTGCGCCTGGAAGATGTGCTGCGGTTCTGCCATGAACAGCATATGGGTGTAATGCTGGATAACAAGATCCCGGGACTGGACACCATGTTATTTAATCAAGTGCTCGGTTTACTGGATCAATACCATTTGCTTGACACGGCATTAATGATCGGGACGGATGAGTCCACCGGATTCTTTACCGGAAAAATAAAGCTGAGCTGTTCCCGCCGGCAACTGGAAGAAAACATGCGGAAGCCGGGCTACAATGCAGCACATTATTTCCTATTCGAAAGGCCCGCAAACTTATCCAGAGAAGACATTGAATGGGCAAGCAATCACAGGATTACTGCAGTTGCCGCGATTAACAAATATCATTACCGACAATCCGCTGACATGTTGAAAGATGCCGCAAACGATTGCAGGCGAATGCTGGATCTGGGTGTAGAAAACTTCCAGATCGATTCCGAATTTGAAAAATTTTTAAAGTAACAACTTCTTTATCCAGACAACAGGAAGTTTTCACGACTTCATAATCATAAAAAAAGGTGAAACCGGAAAATCAATCCGGTTCCACCCCAAATACAACACATGCACACTAGGTATTTTTGGCTTTGCCTTTATAGTAGAAGTATACTACAATCAGGACAACAAGCAGAGCGATACTTATGGGTAAAAGAAGCATAAAGTTGGTGTTTAGTTGTTGATATTTTTCCACGATCAGCCTCCGGTATTTACGGGCCAGCCCGAAAGTCTGCTCAGAATCTGGGCCGTTTCGTTTTCCTGCCTGTAAATCGAAAGCAGTATATCGGAGACTTCATACAAGCCTATTGCCGCGGCCATTCCGGAAAGCGCATGGTATGCGGCCGCTTCAAACACTTCTACATTCCGGGCTGCCATGATCAGGCTTAAATCCCGGGACAATGTTTGCGGATCGGTATTATGTAATATGGCTACGGCCTTGTTCATCAGTTCCTTCATGGCCATGCATGTTGCGGACTCCGGCTGAAGATCCAGATAATGAAAGATGGTAACCAGTTTGGCAAGATGCTCTTCACTCTGGGCAGTATGCAGATCAAAGGTTGCCGTCAGCTCCAAGGAAGCAGCACCTTTGGCCAGCTTCGGAAGCATTTCTATATGTGTTTGTTCAGTCCAGTGCATTTCCTTCAATGCATCCAGAAATATTTCCATCAGTTTTTTCTTGTCTCCTGACGTAAGCCTGGGTCTTTGTACAGTTAGGTTTATGGTTTCCATTATACTTATGGATTAATTAATGGCCTGATTCCGATCCGTGGTCGCTTGTCTTGAACTGATCGTTGAAATTTTGCTTCTCAATAAAATGCTCCTGACTGATCAGTTCATTTTCATGGACAAGGTTGGATTCAAGTGTTTGTGAATAAGGAACATTCTGCGGGATAAAGTCTTGCCTGGCTTCCGGCTTGCTGTAATCGTACGGCCAGCGGTATACTGCCGGCAACTCTCCCGGCCAGTTTCCATGCACGTGATGAACAGGCGTGGTCCATTCCAGTGTATTGGAGCGCCACGGATTTTGCGGAGCACGCTTTCCCCTGAAAATACTGTTGAAAAAATTATAAAGGAAAATGAACTGTGCAATAAAGGTAAATGCCGCTGCCACCATAATGAAGGCATTCATATCCAGAAACTTGTTGGTAAAATTATAACTGGTGAATGCGTAATACCTGCGCGGAAAGCCGGCAATTCCGATGTAGTGCAAAGGAATGAACACCATATAGATTCCCAGGAATGTCAGCCAGAAATGGATTTGTCCCAGAGTAATGTTCATCATGCGGCCGAACATTTTGGGAAACCAGTGATAAACGCCGGCAAACAAGCCAAAGGAAGCAGCAGCGCCCATGACAAGGTGAAAATGCGCCACTACAAAATAAGTATCATGCAGCTGGATGTCAAGGGTGCTGTTACCCAGAATAATACCGGTAAGTCCGCCGGATACGAAAAACGAAACCATACCGATGGCAAACAGCATGGCGGGCGTAAAAACAATGTTGCCGCGCCACAGGGTTGTGATGTAGTTGAAAGCCTTTACTGCCGAAGGAACCGCAATGATGAGCGTCAGGAACATGAATATGGATCCCAGAAAAGGGTTCATGCCGGAAACAAACATATGGTGCGCCCACACGATAAAGGACAGAAACGCAATGCCCAGCATGGACGCAATCATGGCCCGATAGCCGAAAATAGGCTTACGCGAATTGGTGGAAATGATCTCGGAAGTAATGCCCAGCGCCGGCAGAATGACTATATAAACTTCCGGATGGCCCAGAAACCAGAACAGGTGCTGAAACAGAATCGGGCTTCCTCCGACATTGTGCAGCGTTTCGCCGTTGATATAGATATCTGAAAGGTAAAAGCTTGTTCCGAAAGCGCGGTCGAAGATGAGCAGCAGAACGCCTGAGAACAGCACCGGAAACGATATCAGGCCCAGAATTGCCGTGATGAGAAACGACCAGACGGTCAGCGGCAGTTTGTCAAAACTCATCCCTCTAGTGCGTAAATTGATTACCGTTGTAATGTAATTGATACCGCCCAGCAACTGTGAAACAATAAAAAGAGCCATACTCGCAAGCCAGAGCGTCATTCCCAGCCCGGAACCCGGCAATGCCTGCGGCAGGGCACTTAAAGGCGGGTAAACGGTCCAGCCTCCTGCCGCAGGACCCGTGGAAATAAAAAGGGAAGAAAGCATCACAATGCTTGCCGTAAAAAAGAACCAGTAGGAAAGCATGTTCATGAAACCGGATGCCATATCCCTGGCCCCGATCTGCAGCGGAATCAGGAAGTTGCTGAACGTGCCGCTCAGCCCCGCCGTAAGCACGAAAAATACCATGATCGTTCCGTGCATGGTGACAAGTGCCAGATAAAAGTTAGGGTCCAGCTTGCCGGTTTCCGTAATCCAGTTACCCAGTATGGGTTTTAACCAGAGCATTTTGGCATCCTGCATTCCCAGCTGGATACGAAAAATCACAGACATGGTGAGCCCGATCACTGACCACAGAATACCCGTGATCAGATATTGCTTGGCAATCATCTTGTGATCCTGGGCAAAAACATATTTGGACCAGAAACTTTGCGGCTGATGATGATCAGTTTCGGCGGCATCTGTAGTAATGGTTGTTTTATGTGCAGCTGACATAATAACGAGCTATTAAAGGTTTTTTTACCAGGACAGGACTCTGAAAAATTCGGAACGGCTGCTATAAAAATCCATGCCAGATCCGGCTGAAAATGAAATATCCCTATCTTTAAAAACAAGAATTTTCAGCCGCAAAACAGTATACTTACAAAGCATTGCAGCGCATGCACTTTTAAACCTGTAACAGCAGTTATCAACCTTTAAAAAACAATATGAGCCAGATCAGAAAGGAAGACATCAAGCAGGAAGTATTTGATCTTTACGACGACTATGCGCATAACCGGATTGACAGACGGCTTTTTATGCAAAACTTGTCCGCATACGCTGTGGGAGGAATTACCGTAGCATCGCTTATGGGTTTTCTGATGCCCGATTATCAGGGTGCCGTTCAGGTCCAGGCCAATGACCCGAGGCTGAAAACAGAATATATTGATTATCAGTCAGCAAAAGGCGGCGGTACCATCAAAGCATTGTTATCAAAGCCCGAAGGTGCGGCGCAGAAGCTGGGCGGGATCATTGTTGTGCATGAAAACCGGGGACTTAACCCGCATATCGAAGATGTTGCAAGAAGGGCTGCTCTGGCCGGATTTGTATCCGTTGCTCCGGATGCACTTACTCCGCTGGGCGGCTATCCGGGCAATGACGACAAAGGCCGTGAACTTCAGAGCAAGCGCGACAGAAATGAAATGCTGGAAGATTTTATTGCGGCTTACGATTATTTGAAAAGCAACAAGGACTGCAACGGCAAGATCGGCGTGGTCGGATTCTGCTTCGGCGGATGGATTGCCAATATGATGGCCGTCCGTATTCCTGAATTGTCGGCTTCGGTTCCGTTTTACGGCGGACAGCCTGCGGCCGAAGACGTTCCAAAGATAAAGGCGCCGCTGCTTATCCATTATGCAGAACTGGACACACGTGTGAATGAAGGCTGGCCCGCGTATGAAACCGCTTTGAAAGCGAACAACAAGGAATACAAAGCCTATGTTTATCCCGGGGCAAACCATGGCTTTCATAACGACACGACGCCGCGCTACGACAAAGCGGCTGCCGAACTTGCCTGGAAACGAACCGTAGATTTTTTCACAGAAAAACTTAAATCCTGACCGGCTGTAAAATCTGAACTTTCGCTGATGCCGGCATGGCAGCTCCAACAATCCTGAACAATTACTGCCATCTGCGGATCAAAGGCTTAACACGGGTTTGTTAAGCCTTTTTTCTTTTATAGGATAAGTTTTACAAAAATGCAGATTGCCGGTTAAAACTATTTTTCCATACCGGATTTACTTGTTTGCTCCGTTTAGAGCCTGCTGAATGAATGTTCCTGAATTCTTGTAGCGGAGAATTGATTCCGGTGGCGTAAAAGGAAGCGCCCGTACTTGTACTTTTCCCAGATTCTTCCCATATTTGCATACCTCTTCTCATTTGTATTTTAAAATTTTAAAATCGAAAAGAAGCAAGTATGCATTCTGACAGATTTTTGGTTTTGTTTATAAATTTTAACTGCTAGAATCTGATAATTCAGTTTATACTTTAAACAGAATGAGATAACACATTCAGAACAGACTTCATAAACATGCATTCTCGGACAGAAACGTCTGTAAAACAAAATACAGATTACTTCCAACGCTAGATACTTTTTGATTTAAACAGCCCTATATTATTCATCAGCATAAGATATGGCAATGATTCAAAGTACAAAAAGCATGCATAAACTACCTTTAACACTTGTTTGCCGGCCATGCCATACTATTCTGCCGCTGTATAGTATTCAGAAAACAGCGGAATACTATTTTAAGTCAATACAGAACTCAACACCCACAAAAATTAAGTTACCAGAAGTACGTTATGGAAAATAAGCATGTTAAATTAAATTTCAGATACGATATCAATGCGCTCAGGGCAATTGCCATTCTGGGTGTTATCCTTTTCCACTACAAGATTGTTTTTCTTTCCGGCGGCTTTGCCGGTGTTGACGTTTTCTTTGTGATCTCGGGTTATCTGATGAGTAAAATCATTATTAACGCTATTGATAAAAACCAGTTTTCCTTCGCAGACTATTTTGAAAAAAGACTGAAAAGGATTGTACCGGCGCTTATATTCCTGATTCTGGCACTAACGGTCATCGGGTTCTTCTTTTACTTTCCGGAAGATTTCAAACTGAACCAGAAGAACGCTGCTGCCAGTATTCTCTTTTTGTCCAATGTATTGTACTGGAAAAGTTCAGATTATTTTGCGCCTGCATCGGATACCAATATTCTTTTGCATACATGGTCGTTGTCCGTTGAATGGCAGTTTTACCTTTTGTATCCGGCTATCCTGCTGCTGCTGAACAGGATAATCAAAAACAGGCGCTTTCTCGTTGCGTTTTTTGTTGCTTCCACCCTGTTCATACTCGTCGCATCGATCCTGTTCACCAACATCAGCCCGACGGCTTCCTTTTATCTGCTTCCAAGCCGGTCGTGGGAAATGATGTTTGGAGGGATTGCATTCTTTTCGGAAAACCTGATCAAAGATGTAAAGTGGAAAAAGATTCTGGCCATTGTCGGCTATCTTGCGATTCTGGCCTGTTTTCTGCTGCTGGATACCATGATGCCATGGCCGAGCGCTTACACCATCCTTCCCGTGGTGGCTACATTTCTGATCATTATTGCAAACTACAATGAATTCGGCGCAATCAGGAATACTGTAGTGCAGTTTATCGGCAAAATATCATATTCGCTGTATCTCTGGCACTGGCCGGTATATGTGGTGGCGCAGTATTACGGAATCGGGACGAACCTGCAGTCCGTCCTTTTGCTCAGTGTCATCTCGATTGTTTTGGGATACCTTTCATTCACATACGTCGAATCCATCAAGTTTGCCACAAACCGAATGATCCTGGCTACCATGGCATTTATTTTCGTGGGAACTGCGTCTTTGAGCTATTTCAATTCAAATGACATTTTATACAAAGAGAAAACGCTGCAGATTGAAGGTTATGCAAGAACACACAAGAAAGAACTGGAACTGCAGTTCAATAAAGACATATGTCATGTCAGCAAAATGGAAGATTATGACAAAGAAAAGTGTCTGTGTATTGTAGAAGGCAAAAAGAATATCCTGCTGATCGGCGACAGCCATTTAGGACAGTTGTCACAGTCATTCAGAGAACGTTTTGCAAATACCAACGTCCATTTTCTGCAGGCAACTGCTTCCGGAACCCTGCCTACGATCCGGAATTACGAAGGCGACGACGCCATGGTGAGAAAACTGATGCATTATATCTACTTCGATTTTATTCCTAAAAACGCGGATAAAATTGACGGAGTGGTTTTAAGCGGAAGCTGGGCCGGTAAAAACAACGTGGATGAAGAAAGCATTCTGTTCGGCATAAAAGAAGCGACCCAGCATCTTAAAAAATACAATATCAACACCATTATCATTGGCCAGACGGAGCGCTACAATGTTCCTTACGCTACGATTGCAGCCAGAGATTACGAAAACAATTCAATGACCATGCGCAGATACCTGAACAGCTACGCATATGAACTGGACAACTTCCTGAGCAGGGATTTGAAATCTTCCTATATCCGGGTTATCAATGTAAAATCCATTCCGAAGCTGTCTTCCAAAGATGAGCCTTACATGGCCGACAGCCACCATTTGACAAAATACGGCGCTGATCTGATTGTTGATAAAATCCTGTCGGACCCGATTGCCAAGGAATTTTTCGGTATCAGAAAATCAAGAAGAAAAACTAGAAGTTAATATCTTGATTTCAGTTGAATTCATTTTTCGAAAAGCCGTTCATGCCCATACATGAACGGCTTTTTACATGTATGCATAATCCTGTGCATCCTCCGCAACTGCTTCCCGTTACATTTCACCGCCTGCATTTTACTTTTTTTACGATCATAGCCATTCGCCCTGCAAGCGTCATTTAACCCGTAACAAAAAACAGTTTCAGGCAGGAACAACCGTCTGATACAGCATGACAGCCGATCGGTAACTCTGTTTATAGACTTTCAAGAATTGACTGATATTTGCCTGCGGTAAATGCAACGGAGTATTTATCCAAACATCATCCTTTTAATCACACAACCATGAAAATTGAATTAAAAACTTTACAGTTACCGTTCAAAGCACTTAGTGTTTCGCTGTTGCTGATGGTCAGCAGCTGCTCGCAGGAAGAGTTGCTTGTTCCAAAAGAAGAAAACAGCACTACTACAGATGCGCGGCTTAATTTACTGCCAAGCAATGCGGGAAACATGAAATGGAACATCAGTACAATCGGTATCGGAGCAAATAACAATCACGAGCCGGAGTTTATCGGAGAGATAACCCAGTATGGCAGTTCCCAAATTGCGGAAGCAGGCTTTATAACAAGCCATAATGTTTTACCGAATACTGCAATTCTTAAAGATCCGATATACGAATTTACACCTTTCAGTTCCGTTTATCCGGTACTTTCGGGCAACAGCACCATAGGCGCGGGAAAGTTCAAACTCAAGATCCCTTTTGAATACAACGAAGTTTATTACAGGTCATACATTAAACTGAAGAATGGAAGTATTCAGTACGGTGCTGTAAAATACCAGAAAGCCTGGAAAATAGGTGCTGCGGGTCTTTCCACTGACCAGAATAAAAACTATATTTTTCACGGATCTGTTAATCAGGAAGGAAGTGTAAAAGCCGTTGAAATCGGGTTTGTAGACAGCTTCAGGGCAACCCCGAACGGAGCCATTATTAATAATCCTGTATATGCCAACACACCCTTCAATGGTATTCATCCGGCAAGAGCTTATAAGAATAACATCGCTTATGGCTATTATGAATTGTTTATTCCATTTGCATTTACTGAAATATACATCAGAGGATATGTAAAACTGGAAGATGGAACAGTAGTTTATGGCGAGGTTTTTCACTACAAAAAATAAGCTTATTTTATAAATTCAAAATTGCCTTTATTTTAAGCAGGCTGGACTTTCAGCCAGCCCAAACTGTCTTCTGTTCGGAGGCAGTTTTTTGTTATATACATCAGCTTTTATTCAGCTTTAAATGAAGCATATTAAAATTACATTCATCCATAGTATTAAAATGAATTTGGCATACAGCTAGAATTTATTCATTTAGATTGTATATTGATTTTTGAAGCTGCAATCGTTCTATTCTGACAAAAGCTTATTAAACTCATGATGCAAATATTCCTAAAAAAATCATTTTTACTTGTAGTCAGCGCCATCATCTTCCCTGCTGTACTCATTGCACAGGATATGGACACATTTGACGGCCGCAAGCAATGGCTTCTGAAAGGAATGAAGGATGTGGAACTAAGAGGATCCGGAAAATACGGCCTGCCAAAAGCATGCGCGCGGCTCTGGAACAATCCGGATGACACAACGGCAACGGCTTACATCACCAGTATCCTGCATCGCAAAGGCCAAACCATGTTTGACTTTCCAGGCGTAGCCCTTGCACTTGGCAAATACCGGAACAGCTTCACACCCGGACAAATTGCAGTTATCAAAGCGGATCTTGAAAGGCTTGCAAAAAACAATAACAAGAACGGAGAAGGATTTTTAAGTCACGGAACTGAAAACCAGGCGACCATGATGTGGGCAAGCGCCTATCTCTTCGGGCAGTACTTTCCGGATGCCAAATGGGCCAATGGCATGAGCAGTACTGAACTTATGGCTGAAATGAAAGAAAGACTTCGCAAAACTTTCCAAAATGTATATGAAAAAGGCTATGCCGAGTATCTTTCAACGACTTATGAAATTGTCGTTAATTTTCCGGTTGCGATATTATACGAATTTGCAGAAGATCGGGAAGTAAAAGAAATTGCCGAGGCTTTTTTGCTTTATAAATGGTCAATACAATCGCTTAACAACTTTGAAGGCCGCATCATTGCTCCATATGCGCGTATGACCAGGCAGGAGGATTATCAGCCTGCCGACCAGAATGTGACAGGAACGTTATATCAGCACTGGTTGTATTGGGGCTGGGGCGAACACACCGGATCAGTCCGTATAAAAGATTTTAAAAATTATCCTGAGGCCAGTTACACCATTTATTCAGCGCTCTCAGAAGTAACTCCGGAACCATTATTCAATGCGCTGGCTAATAAAAGAACAACTCCGGCTTCATTAAGGTCTTCTGCTTCCACGTTCGGCAAATTTGGCAGCGGCATTCCTCATATGATGATGCGGAATGTGTACCGGGACAAGCAGTTTGCGATAGGTACCGGTAATTTCCGCTGGGTTCCTGGCGGCGATTATGCTGATCACGACACAAATGCTTTCCATATAATCTGGGAAAGTCAGGACCGCTTTAATTATATCAACTGCTTTCATCCATACTGGTATGCTGACGATAATAAAAACCGTACGCCGGATACCTGGTACCGGGGCTGCATTTCACCATTTATGCAGACTGCACATTACGAAAGTACGGCCATTATTCTGTTTGATATTCCTCAGCAGGACCCCTGGCCGGGTAAGCCAAACCCTGCAAAGTGGGCATGGCGGGATGAGCATGCCAGGGAGTTGATTAAAAGAGGAATGCTTCGTTACCCCGCTTCAATGGATGAAATCGTTGAGAAAAATGGCTGGATATTCCTGCGCGAAGGAAAAACGTACATCGGGATCAAACCCCTTCAAAACTATTACATTCAAGATAAAAACAATGGTGCGGAAGGTTTTATCGTAGTCAAAAGTGATTTTGCAAAAACGGGGTTCATTTTCGAAGTGGGTACCGAAAACGAGTATGCCGGTTTCAGGCAGTTTGAGGCAAAATTGCTTAGGAGCAGCGTTTCGGTTAACTGGAAATCAATGGAATTAACCTATCTGAATCCCAAAGGAAACAAGATCCGAATGCAGTATAACGCGGGACTGCCAATCGACGCGGATGGATTGGCCAATTCTGTTCCGGCTGTGTGGGTAAATGAAAAAGCAGAAATTTCCTATAAAGATTGGCCCATGATCGAAAGCCCGGAAGTTCACATGAACAACCGTGTACTGACCATACAAAACAATACTTCAGAGATCAGGGTGGACTGGAACAACCGGTTTCCTTCCATAACCAGGGCCAACACCGCTTCACGTATCAGATAAAATTGAAAACCACAGTTTCCTGTCTTTATCCAGGGAAAATTTGAATACTTCTATTTTGTAGTAAGAATATTACATACTTGATCAGAAGCTTTCGAAAGAAAAATCTTGCCTGTAAAAATCAGGCAATTTACTTACTGCACAGAAAGCATTACACAGGTTCTTGACCATTCCGGAATTAGTAAATTCCTAATATATACGCTTTGGCACTTCGCGCAGAATGCCTTTGTTTATATGAAATATTTTATCTTCCGATACAATATAACTAGCGCTATATCAAGAAAGTATATTTAATATTTCTATTATCAAATTAATCATTTTACTTCATAAAATTAATTTTATTTTACTTGAATTATAGAAGTATTTCTCTAAATTTGTATTGAATGACTGTAACTACCTTATAATATTAACTTACATATCGTCCCTTTATCATGACGTTCCATGAAAAAAGCATCTACTTTACTGCTATTGTTGCACTTAGACAATACGCTATACACAACAGCATGTTCAACCGCCTCCTGCTTCGACAGCATAGAACGATTTAACTTTTCCAAGAGCACATCTTCTATAAAACTTTCGAGACTCTGCTTTAAACACAATTCCACAGCGGTGGAAATATGATAAAGCCTGATTGATCGGGATAAAGGACATCAGAAGCAGATGTTCAGCCCGAATGCTACAAGATTATCTTGAAATTAGAAATTGATGTTCCAGAACCAGTTCAAGGCGTTGCCATCTTCACGGAAGATACATGCATTTTACATTACATGCTTTGATAACACACTCAAACTGAACAAGTTAAATTTTGTCATACTTATATGAACGACAACAAATCCAACCAGCGGTATTCTGAGGAAAAAGAAGAAGAATTTAGCCTCATTCAATATATACGCAAGTACCTGCCTTACTGGTATTTATTCCCGTTTTTTCTGATAGCAACACTTACAGCTGCTTTTTACTATCTTCAGGTTACACAACCTGTTTATCTAACCAGAACTACCATTCTTATAAAAGATGAGCAGAAGGGAATGGGACAAAGCCAGACAGAAATCCTTGAAGAGCTGACTCAATTCGGAGGCAACAAGCTGGTCGAGAATGAAACGGAGATCATTAAATCCCTGCCGTTGATGGAGCAGGTAATCAAAGACCTTAAGCTGGATGTTTCCTATACTGCTGAAGATGGCCTGAAAACCGTTAATTTATACAAGCAAAGCCCGGTTATCATCAAGCCGGACGTCATTACCGAAGAAGGATTCAGCGAGCCGCTTGTTGTTCATATGAAAGACAGTGATCACTTTACTTTCAATGATGAAGTACAGACATTTACTTTTAATCAGCGTGTTCGCAACAAATGGGGCGAGTTTGTTATTACAAAGGGTGAAAAATCGAATTATGATGAAATTCTGGTAAACTTCCATGATCCGGCACATCTGGTTGAAGACATGGTTTCGCATTTGACTGTTCTGCAGCAAAACGAAAAAAGCACCGTTCTGGAACTTACCTATGAAGATGTTTCGAAGCAGCGCGGCAAAGATGTTCTCAATTCACTACTGGACGCTTATGTGCAGGCTTCCTTGACGGATAAAAACACTGAAGCCAGTAATACCCTTAAATTTATAGAAACACGTCTTGGACTGATTACCGGCGAGCTTGTTGATGTGGAAAAGGACGTGGAATCTTACAAAACCTCCAAAGGTCTGACAGACATCAGTGCGGAATCACAGATTTTTCTTGAAAATATCAAGGAGAATGATGCCAAGCTGAATGAGGTCAATACGCAGATAAACATTCTCGAAACTGTTGAAAACTATATAGAAACAGCCGGTAAAGGAGCATTTGCCCCCGCTCCTGCAACCTACATGATCAATGACCCCGTACTGGTTTCTTTGCTGACAAAATTCAATGAACTGGATCTTCAGAGAGAACGGTTTGCACGGACTACACAATCCAATAACCCTCTGCTTGAAACATTCAACACGCAACTTGCGCAAACACGGCAGGCAATCAAAGAAAACGTACAGAATCTCCGCCGGGGAATGGATGTTACCCGCCGGAACCTGGAAGGTATCAACACACGCTTTTCGGCCGGTTTACGCAGCATTCCACAGAAAGAAAGAGAATTTGTAGGCATCAAAAGACAGCAGACTATCAAGGAAAACCTGTACCTGTATCTACTTCAGAAAAGAGAGGAAACAGCGCTGGGCTATGCTTCTACTGTAACGGACAGCCGTCTTATTAACCCTCCGGTTTCATCATTTAAACCGATTGCTCCCAAAACCACTACAATCTGGCTGGGTGCTGGCTTGGCCGGCTTGATTATACCGATCCTGCTGATCAACCTTATATTCATGCTTAACGATACGGTTCAAAGCCGTGAAGAAATCGAGCAGCAAACCGGGTTATCCGTTATTGGTGAAATCGGCCAGATGAAAACCAGCGCAGGAATGCCTGTGACGGATGCCATTATCAAAGTCACCAGCCGCAATGCCGTTGCAGAACAGTTCAGGGCATTGCGAACCAATCTCAAATACCTGGGTGATGGCAACTGTCGTACCATTATGTTCACTTCCTCTGTGGGTGGCGAAGGTAAAAGCTTTATCAGTATAAACCTTGCGGCAAGCCTTGCCTATTACGGCAAAAAGGTTATTCTGATTGGAATGGATTTGCGGAAGCCTACCCTGCATGACCGACTTCAGGTCAGCAATAAAAAAGGTGTTTCCAACTACATGATCGGACAAGTGGACTTGCATGATCTGATACAGTCAACAGCCATTCATCCGAATTACGATGTGATTACCAGCGGTCCTTTGCCTCCGAACCCGTCTGAACTGCTCGGAAACGGACGCCTTGCACAACTTCTTGCCGAACTAAGGCTGGAATACGATTATGTCCTGATTGACTCTCCGCCTTACGGACTGGTTACAGACGCAGCCATAATCGGTGAATACGTGGATGCAACCATATACCTTGTAAGGTACAACTATACTTTGCTGAGCCATATCAACAAGATAAGGGAACTGCGGAAATCGAAGCGCTTCAATAATCTCACAGTCATTTACAATGGTGTAAATTATGGATCAGGGTATGGCTACGGATATGGATACGGCGGATACGGTTATGGTTATTACACCGAAGACACAAAAGCAAAAAGTGAAAATTTAAGCTCTAGGCTTAGAAAAATGGTAAGCAAGAGCTAGTCAGTGCGGATATATAAACAGACCAGTAATTTTAAATATCAAATATAAATGACCAGTAAAGTAGCTTTGATCACAGGTGTTACCGGACAGGATGGCGCCTACTTGAGTGAACTTTTGTTGAGTAAAGGCTACATCGTCCACGGTATCAAGCGCAGAAGTTCTTTGTTCAACACAGAGCGGATTGATCACTTGTATGAAGACCCGCATGTAAATGATCCGAAATTCATTTTACATTATGGTGATCTTACTGATTCCATGAATCTGACCTACATTATTCAGCAGGTACAACCGGATGAAATTTACAATCTGGCTGCCATGAGTCATGTTCAGGTCAGCTTTGAAATGCCGGAATATACGGCCAATGCGGATGGAATAGGAACCTTACGTATATTGGAGGCGGTTAGGCTTCTGGGCCTTACTCAGAAAACAAAAGTTTATCAGGCTTCTACTTCGGAACTGTATGGTTTGGTACAAGCTGTTCCGCAATCGGAAACAACACCTTTTTACCCGCGTTCGCCTTATGCAGTTGCAAAGTTATATGCCTACTGGATTACAGTGAATTACCGCGAAGCTTACGGTATGTTTGCTTCAAACGGAATATTGTTTAATCATGAATCCCCGTTACGCGGAGAAACTTTTGTAACGCGCAAAATTACAAGGGCCGCAGCCAAAATTGTACTCGGATTACAGGATTGCCTGTACATGGGAAACATTGATGCGCAGCGGGACTGGGGACACGCCAAGGATTATGTTGAAGCCATGTACCTGATTCTCCAGCAGGAAAAACCGGAAGATTTTGTAATCGCTACCGGAATAACGGTAAGAGTCCGCGAGTTTATCAGAAAAACTTTTGCCTTTCTGGGTGTCAAACTGGAATTTACGGGAGAGAAGGAAAACGAAGAAGGCATAATTGCTGAACTGGACCAATCCCGTCTTTCAGAACTCGGGATCAAAGCCGGAGAATATCTTGAAATTGGAAAAGCAGTTTTAAAAATAGATCCGAAATATTACCGCCCGACGGAGGTGGAATTGCTGATCGGCGATCCGACAAAATCCAAGGAAAAACTAGGCTGGAAACCAAAATATACGCTGGAAACGCTTATAGAAGACATGGCAACTTCCGATCTGCGTTTATTCCAGAAAGACAAATTACTGCTAAAAGAAGGATTCGGAGTTTTGAATTATTTTGAATAAACCAAACCTGATTCAGGTATCTGGATACTGGGATTAAAGTGATGAAGTCAGCACAAAAAGTTGTATTGAATACTGGGATTCTATATTCCAGAATGTTAATTACCATCGGTATTACATTTTATACAACTCGTGAGGTATTAAATGCCTTGGGAGCTACGGATTACGGTATTTATAATCTGATAGCCGGTGTGATTGCCATGTTGTCATTCCTGAATGCAGCTATGTCCACTTCCACACAAAGGTACTTATCATTTCACCAGGGCAATGCGGATAAGAATGTATTGAAATCTATATTTTCAACAAGTCTGCTGCTGCATATCTGTATAGGATTTATCCTTGTTACAGGAATTGAATTATCCGGATTGTATCTGTTTGATGGATTTCTGAACATACCATCTGAAAGATTACCGACTGCCAGAACGGTTTATCATTTCATGTCAATGTCTGTATTCTTTACAATTGTTTCGGTACCGTTCACAGCATCACTCAACTCAAATGAAAATATGCTGGGGCTATCCATAGTAAATATTATTGAAGTTGTTTTAAAGCTGATCATTGCAATCGGCATAAACGGATATAGTGGAGACCGTTTAATCGCATACGGATTATCCATGGCATGTATCAGTTTTATCAGCCTCATGATTTATGTGGTTTACTGCAATATTCATTATGAAGAATGCACCCTGCGGCTTAAAAAGCATACCCATTTAGGTAGAATTAAAAATCTGACATCCTTTGCAGGATGGAACTTGTTCGGAGCACTAACCGGCATAGGAAAGACACAGGGAGTAGCTATTTTATTGAACGTATTTTTTGGAACGTCAATAAATGCAGCATACGGAATAGCCAATCAGGTATCCAGCCAGATGAATTTCTTTTCGGCAACCATGTTAAAGGCAATCAATCCGAGAATTATGAAAACCGAAGGGCAAGGCAATCGATTACAAATGCTTCGGCTCGCCATGATGGCGAGTAAGTTCGGGTACTTTTTGCTGGCATTTGTAGCCATTCCGTGCATATTTGAAATGGATAACATTTTGAATTTCTGGCTTAAATCTGTCCCTCCTTATACTGCTTCATTCTGTTCATTGATACTGGTGGCAATCATGGTAAATCAGCTTACCGTCGGTCTGGATTCCGCTATACAGGCAATTGGCAAAATAAAATATTACATGATTGTAGCCGGAACAATTAAATTATTGATTGTCCCGGTAGGATATATCCTATTAAAATATGGCTTACCTCCTATTTATGTAATTATAGGCTATACCGTGTTTGAAGGTATTGCAGGAATAGCAAGGCTGAAACTGCTTGAAATAACCGGCGGCCTGGATATAAAAGCATATATAAAAAATGTTTATACAGGAATAATACCCCCAACCCTGGCCATTATATCTTCCTTATATTTTATAGTAAGCATATCTTCCAGCCCTTACCGGCTGTTTTATAACATTCCATTTTCCATTATGATATTCTTTATCAGTATTTACGGCTGGGGATTATGTAAAGATGAAAAACAAATTGTAGATAACTTAATAGCAAACACGTTCAAGCGGCTGCATCTTAAATGGATTTGATCAGAAAATTAACCGGATATATAAACATAATCATTTATCAGCTGCAATATAAATATCTGTTTTCCGGATCCATTGTTATCGTAAAACCAGGATCGTCTTGCTATATTGAAAGGAATGTCAAGATTGTAAATTCCAAAATTACTGTATGCTCCGGCAGTACGCTGGAAATTAAAAAAAATACAAAAATCAATAAAGCAGTTTTATACGTCGAAGGAAAATTAACAGTTGAACCTGATTGCATTATTGAAAACGGAGATTCGCCAGGCAAAGCCACCATCCTAATCTATAACGGCGGATTACTTGAAATAGATAACAATACACGTTTAAGGTGCAAAATCTGGATCAGGTATGGAGGCAAAGTAAAGATTGGTAAATACACCAATATTAATGAAGGAACAGAAATCAGGTCTGATGATCAGATCCATATTGGTGATTTCTGCATGATCTCTTACAACTGTGTTATTTGGGATACCAATACACATAACATTTATCCGGACGAGGAACGGCGCAAATTAACTGTAAATTATTATCCGAAATTCGGGCATGAAATTGAAAAACCGAAAACTGCCAAAATTTACATAGGCAATGATTGCTGGATCGGTCGTGAAGCAGTTATTCTAAAAGGTGTAACCATAAAAAACTCTGTTGTTGTAGGTTACCGAACCATGCTATCCAAAGGAATAATTGAAGATAATAAAACGGTTATACAAGATATCAGTTACAGGGTACTGGATAAATAATATTAATTTATTTTCATGTGACAGAATTTAAAAAAAGAAATAATCAGTCAGGCCCTAGATATATCAAGCTGCTGCAATTACACCTAAAATTATAATTAAAAAAGCATTACAGTGAAAACCAAAGTATTATGTCTATATGGAAACGCACTTTACTATGGTCACGAAAGATCAAACATTCAGGTGTTTAAAACTCTGAAGGAACTGGATTTTGATATTCTGGTTTTAACAAATAAAAGCGGGATAGCACCGGAAGCATTGCATATTCTGGATAAATGTTCCATCCGACATGAAGAAATTACTTATCCAAGTTGGAGCGACATCCGGAAGCCTCATACTTTGCCAAAGGTAATAACCTACATCAGCAAAGTCATTCTGCACAATATTCACTTTATACTTAAATATTTCAGATACAGGCCCGATTACATTTATATCGCCAGTGATTTCATGTATTTGAATCTAATTCCATCGTTTATATGTATACCAACAAAAATAATATACAGGATAGGTGATGCCCCGCTTGTAGGCTGGAAGCCTTTCAAATATTTGTGGAAAAAATACATTACGCTTAGAACTTATAGGTTTGTTTGTATTTCCGGATTTATAAGAAACAAAGTTTCAGAAGCCGGCAGATCATACCATGAAAATGACATGGTCATTTACAATTACCCTCCGGTAAGGAATGATCAGGAAGTAACATCCAAGATCAATTACAAAAAGAATGCAATTACTTTTTCATACCTCGGACAATTGATTTATGGTAAAGGTGTTCACCTGATAATTGATGCAGCATTAGTGATCTGCAATAAATATCAGAATGTAAATTTCATTATAGCCGGCAGTCTGGAATATGATAAAAGATACAGCAATGAGTTGGTGCAGAAAGTAAATAATTCCAAGTTTAAAGAAAGGATACTTTTTCTCGGACCAATCGGCAATACCGAAGACTTTTTTACAAAAACAGATGTAATAATTACTCCTTCTTTAAAAGAGGAACCGTTGGGCAATGTAATCGTGGAAGCAAAATCCTGCGCGACACCTTCTATTATTTTTAATTCCGGTGGTATGCCAGAGCTGATTAAGCATAAACAAAACGGATTTATCTGCCAGGAGTCAACAAAGGAAGGTTTGGTGGAGGCAATTGAATATTACATCGAAAATCCGGATGCTGTAAAAATTCAAAGCAGCAATGCGCTGAATTCAATAAATGAATTAAAGATCAATTATCAGGATTTTAAAAATAACTGGAAAAAAGCATTTTCCTGATCTTACTATAAATCCTGTCTTGACGCAATACCAAATCAAGATCATTAATATCTGAAAAACCAAAATTATCTGGTACCATGACGAAAGTTAATTTTGATACTAATATACATGAAATAGAACATCAGGAAGATGATTTATATGATGATCATTATGAAGGAAGCCAGGAAAGTTTTCTGCTGATCTTCAAAAAATGGTCAACTAAGATTCTTTTATGGCTGTGTATTTTGGAAATAATTTTCTTTCCGCAATTAACTGTTGCTTTTGGAATATTGTATTCCCTATTTGGCTGGATGCTGATAGATAAGTTTGTACTAAAAAAAAATATTGTCTTAAAATATCCGTTAACTTCTATCATCATTATAGGCTACGGACTTTGCAGCTTTTATTTTCCGATACCTGCAACTTTATCCGAAGGAAAATCGATTATATTTAATCTGGATATCCCCAATACTGTTTTTCTGCAAGGCATGCTATCGCTTACGGTAGTCGTTATTTCCTTTTTGGTATATGTCAATATTCAAAACACTATTACAAGCAAATCATTAATCAGAAAAATTTTAAACAAATCAGGATTTTACGCAGCACCAAGCGATTTTCAAATTTGGTCAATGGGCATAATAGGCCTTGTATCCTTATTTTATATATATTATACAGGTAATAACACATCGGAAAATGCTACGAGTTTTTCCAAACTGTTACAGGGATTTTTTCCTTTTGCATATTGCCCGTACTTTTTATTCTTTAAAAATCTGTACTCCCGGTCAAACCCTAAAAAGTCCAGCATTGCCATATTTCTGGCCTACTCTGCGGTTATTCTTTTACTGGCATTTATGACCAATCACAGAGCCACTTTCATGAAAGTCATCATGGGACTTGGCTTTACTTATTTACTTGGCCTCTTTCTTCAACGATTTAGCTTTCAACTATTTACCCCTAAAAAAATATTTATAGGACTTGTTTTATTTTACCTTTTGACAGGACCGCTCGTGGACCTTGGACTTGCCATGGTTGCTGCAAGAGCTTATAAAAACAGTACATCTTCTCTGGGCTTAGTAACCAAGACCATTGATATTTACATGGATGATAAAGCGCTTGATAAAACCAGAAAAAGATGGGAAGGAATTGTTGTTACGAACAAACGTTGGGATGAACATTATGTAGATAATATTTTTTTAGGCCGCTTGTCTAATCTTAAAGCTGCTGATTTAAGCCTGTATCATTCTGAAAGGATTCAGAATACTGCTAAAATGCGGAATTTCCTTTACAATCAAATTACAAGTCTTTTACCTTCACCTGTATTGAATTTACTTGATATTGAACTTGACAAGGTATCTATAAATAAAGCATCTTACGGAGATTACTTGTATTATTTGTCCACCGGCGATTCATACGGGCTACAAAGCAAGCGCCAGGCACAGATTAACGGAGCAGGAATGGCTGCATTTGATTACTGGTATTTACTGATACTCTTCATAGTGATGATCCCGTTGTTCTGGCTTATAGACCTGCTCACATTTACTATTGATAATACAACTTATATTACCGTTCCTGCCCTTACAATCATGCCGATGATCATGACCCTTTTTAACTTTGAAGGACTGTCTACATTCATATCCTTTATTTTAAGAGGCTGGATTCAATTGGTACTGATTTACATTGTTCTGATAAAGATTACGAACGTAATGAAAAAATTTGTTTAATTATGAATGCATTGGAAGAAAGCAAAGGCAGGATAGTCTGGATTGACTTCTTCAAAGGATTTGGTGCTTTACTGGTAGTATTCGGGCATTCAAATCTGCCTGAGAACCTGGCTTGGTGGATATGGTCTTTTCATATGCCTATGTTTTTCTTTATATCCGGTTATTTATTCAATGGTGATAAAACAATTGATCTGAACCGGGTTTTAAAAAGGAGAGTTGAAACTTTGCTCATTCCTTACTTATTCTTTTCCATTCTGTTTATCATTATACTTCCTGTTTTAAACAACACATCCAAAATTCCTCATGAAATAGGTTCTTATAGGGAAGTGATTAAGATTGTTCATGATGGCTGGAAAGGACTGGCACTCTGGTTTATTCCGGTTTTATTTTTTACAGAAATAATATTTGCCGTACTCATCAAATACTTAGGTACCAGGCATATACTTGTATTTTTAATCATTTCACTTCTTTGCCTGCTGGGATATTATTTCAGTATCGGAAGAATACATTTTCCATACAAAGCAGAAGTTATTCCCACTGCTATTGTATTTTATGCATTAGGCTTTTATGGTAAACATCACGTACGAAGCTTTTTAAAATATGCAATGCAATCAGACAGGCAATTTATTACTTTGCTCGCGCTTTTATCTGTCAATATCCTTTTCTGTTATCTCAACAGTGGCAGGCTCGACATGTGTTTTAACAGGATGAACAACATCATTTTCACTTATCTATCTGCGGTATCAGGGATATTCTTTTCAATTATACTTTCTTATTATTTGACCTTTTATCTTAAAGACACTAATTATATTAAAGTCATTGTTACATACCTGGGGCGTAACACAATGATTATATTAGGCATTCACCAATTGATAAAGATCTGCTTATCATCTCTTAGCCTTCTATTTAATCAGACAATATTTTTACTCTTAATGAAGCATATTATCTTTTGGTTATTACTTCATGGAATTATATTGGCAATCAATAAGCATTTTTACTTTGTTCTCGGTAAAAAACGATCTGTATAAAGCGTAAAGTTCTCTATTATTAATATAGAATGAAGTTGTTTACAGATCCGGATATAATAATAAAATACAGTAACATAAACCCTGTTAAAATTAAAACGATTAACCTTTGCCATGAAGCTAGTTTATTTTTACCGACCAAAAATGAAGGGCGTTCATAGCATCGAAACTGTCTTTGGTCAAATCAAGAGCGGTATGCCTGATGATGTAGCATATAAAGATTACGTTTGTACATCAAAATGGATGCGATATCATTCGTTTATAAAAGCTTCAAAATTCCAGGGCGACATCAATCATATTACCGGGGATATACATACCATATCCTTGTTTCTTGATAAGAAAAAAACGATTGTAACAGTTCATGATGTTGGCAGATATGAAAGAGATCTGAAAGGAATCAAAAAATGGATCTTCAAATTGGTTTGGTTAACATTTCCGCTGAGAAGAGCATCTTACATCACAACTATTTCTGAATTTACAAAAAGAAAATTAGTTGAGATATGCAAAATACCTGAAAATAAAATCAGGGTTATACCCAATCCGGCACCCGAAGATTTCCAATTCAGTTATAAAGAATTCGACCAGAAATTACCCGTCGTAATGCAGATCGGCAGCGGAAACAATAAGAATATATACAGGCTTATTGAAGCAGTAAAAGACACTGATTTCAGACTATTGCTGATCCGCAAACCGGATCAAACAATCAAAGACCTGCTCATCAGTTACAAAATCCCTTTTGAATGGCATACAGATTTGAGCAGATCTGATGTTTACGAATGTTACAAAAAATGTGACATATTATTCTTTGCATCTGAATACGAAGGATTCGGCGTTCCGATTCTGGAAGCCAATATAATTGGCCGGCCAGTAATTACAAGTAATATTTCGGCTATGCCGGATGTAGCTCACGATGCTGCCTTGTTGATAAACCCATTCAGTACGGAAGAAATAAAAGAGGCATTACTCAGAATTAAACAGGATGCAGATTTACGTGAAAGACTTGTTCAGAATGGATTAGCAAATGTTGCCAGATTTTCAAAACATCAAATATCCAATCAGTATTACAGCCTTTACAATGAAATACTGAAGAATACCAATGAGTAACATGAAATATTTCTTTTGGCAAAATACAAACAGTATTCATCAATCTGCTTTTTTCAAGGCATTGGCCGGTATGGATGCTGGCGAGGTTACGCTGATCGTTACCATGAACTTACCCGGTTTTCGCAAGGAAATGGGATGGAGTGAACCCGAGCTTACAGGCGTAAATATTATTCATCTCAATCAAATCAAATACGACTGGAAGGACATTATAGATCAAAACAAAAGCTCTGACTGCATTCATATTTTCTCAGGAATTGCAGCATTTGAAAATGTGCAGAAGGCTTTTATCCATGCTATAAAAAACAATTGCAGAACAGGAATCTTTACCGAACCGCTGGATTTCAGAGGATTGAAAGGAAAGCTCAGACAATTAAGAGGATACTATCATAAATTCTTATATTCTTCATCGATTGAATTTATCTTGCCAACCGGCAAAAACGGAATATCGCAATTTGAAAACTGGGGATATAAAAAGGACATAATATTTGAATGGGCTTACACTGTTGAAAATTCTGCAGTAGACATCAATATGCAGGACTTAGGCCATCAGGAAACAAGATTCAAACTGATGTTTGCAGGCTCATTAATCCACAGAAAGGGATATGATATCCTGATAAATGCACTCGGCAAAATAAATCATGACTTCATTGCAGATTTTTATTGCCTTAAAGAAAATGAAATCAAATCCGGTAAAATTATAGAGTTGGAAAGCGGCCTCCATGGAAAACTCAGTCTGCTTGCTTTTTTATCAAATAAGGATTTAAGGTCTAAAATGAACGATTATGACTTGTTTGTTCTTCCAAGCAGACATGATGGATGGGGAGCAGTTGTTTGTGAAAGTTTGATGGAAGGCACGCCTGTCCTGGTCAGCAAATTCTGCGGATCAAGCAGTATTATGGAAAACAGCAATACCGGCAAAGTACTTCAAAGTCTGGACGAAAATGATCTGGCTGATCAAATTGATTATTATTTAAAAGCAGGGAAATTAACCATTCAGCAAAGAGTAAAAAACCGCAACTGGGCTCAGAAAAATATTTCGGGCATTGCCATGGCTGCTTACTTTCAGGAAATTGTTTTGCATCTAAACAACCGGATGAAAACAGCTAAGCCCGAAGCGCCCTGGATGAAAAAGGATGAATACGCAACAAGCCTGCTCTGAAAATTACTTTTTCAAAGAGAATATTCCGGCGTTCAGACTTTTTGCCGATTACCGGATCCTGATGAATTATTAGATGAGCTTTTAACCGGGATATTATATTAACAATTATGAAAATATTACGCGTTATTTGGAGCATGGACCCCAAAGAAGGTGGCCCGTGCCAGGGTATTCGCAATTCTATACCGGAATTAGCCAAGCTTGGCGTCTACAATGAAGTAGTTTCTTTGGATTTGCCAAATTCCAGATTTATCTCCGGTGATTCTTTTACTATTCATGCAATCGGGCCACGAAGCGGACCCTGGTCTTATAATGCAAAATTGAAGCCTTGGCTCCTGGAAAACTTACAGCGGTTTGATGCAGTAATTGTACATGGACTTTGGCAATATCATAGTTACGCTACATTTAAAGCATTAAGCCAGTTAAAAAAACAAAGTCCCGAAACTGCAATTCCGAAGTTATATGTAATGCCCCACGGAATGCTGGATCCCTGGTTTCAGAAAGCAAAAGGCAGAAAGCTGAAGGCAATCAGGAACTGGATATTCTGGAAACTTGTGGAAGGGAAAGTAGTTAATCATGCTGATGGCGTTCTTTTCACGTGTAATGCTGAATTGAAACTGGCCCGTGAAACTTTCCAGCCTTATCATCCCTTACGTGAAATCAATGTAAGTTATGGAATCAAGTCTCCGCCTTCATTTTCGGAGTCAATGCGCAATTCATTTCTGTCGGTTTGTCCCGGTATTAAAGAATTTCCTTACTTTTTATTCCTCAGCCGTATCAATTATAAAAAAGGTGTTGATATATTGATTCAGGCATACTCGATTGTTTTACAGGAATGTATTGCAATGAACAAAACTTTGCCGAAGTTGGTAATTGCAGGCCCGGGAATTGATTCCGGCTATGGGTTGCCATTGTACAAGCTGGTATCAGAAAGTGCTTTGTTAAGTCAGAACATTTTCTTTCCCGGCATGCTTTCCGGTGATGTTAAATGGGGGGCATTTTACGGATGTGATGCATTTATTCTCCCTTCCCATCAGGAGAATTTCGGAATAGCAGTTGTAGAAGCACTCGCATGTTCAAAACCTGTTTTAATTTCAAATCAGGTAAATATCTGGACCGAAATTGAAGAAGCAAAAGCAGGAATCATAGAAGATGATACTCTGAATGGTGTTGTCCGCATGCTGAAAAAGTGGATTGAAACCAGTGAAGTTAAGAAAGAAGAAATGGGTCGAAGGGCAAAGAATGTATTCAACACACAGTTTGCCATCGAGCCGGCTGCATTGCAGTTTCTTAAAGGTATCCAGCAATAGAATCAGGCTTTTGCCATGCACATTTTAATTATCCATTTATCTGTAGAGTTTAAAAATAATGCAGTCTTTAAATGAATTTTCAATGCCTCCCGAATTTCGCGGTCGTCCGGGATGGTACGTTCAGCTTTGGTGGATCATACAAGCTTTGTTTTTCAAAACATCACCTCAGTTTATGTACGGATGGAGAAGGTTTCTGATGCGTTTATTTGGCGCTAAAATCGGAAAAAATGTAATTCTTCGTCCTTCCATGCATACGCAGTTTCCCTGGAAAGTGACAATTGGTGATTACAGCTGGATTGGAGATCATGCCGTATTGTATAGTTTGGGGCCGATTAACATAGGAAGCAATGTTGTCATTTCTCAAAAAAGCTACTTATGCACGGGCTCTCATAATTACCTGAAAAATGACTTTCCGATTTATTTTGAGCCGATCCATATTGAAAATGAATGTTGGCTCGCTACGGATGTATTTGTAGGACCGGGCGTTACAATCGGGAAAGGAACGGTAGTTGGCGCACGCTCGTCCGTCTTTAAATCTTTGCCCGCAAATAAAATATGCACGGGTTCTCCGGCCAAGCCGGTTAAGGACCGCCTGCATCAACATGAACTTGAAAAAACCGCTTATAAAAAGTAATGTAGAATTTTGCCTTATACGTATTCCTGTCCATTTTAAACTTCTGATTATCATTTATGCAAAATGCACATTGCATAAACATCACCGATCTGTATTGTCTTTAATACGGTTTCTTTCTATCCCGAACTTATAAAAAAACGATCGGATGTTTCGATGAAAGCCTAGCGCCAGGTTGCATGCGAAAAGAAAATTATCCTGCTAAATATTATATAATTACTCTTTTTACATGATCGCAGTTCCTATCAACATTTCAAAAATTTCCTACATTAAAAAGAAATTAATTTATCATCATCAGCTAATATATTTTAACAAAATAGTTTGCAGCAAAAAGAATTATTTGGTAACATTGTTGTAGAAACTATTTTATGGATACTTGAAGAATGTTTTTACAAGTTGCATTTAAATACTTAGCAAATAATCTGTTGCATGTTCATTGGTTTATCGAAAATGACAATAATTGCAAACAGGCTTCCAGGTCGATAAAATTCGTACTTAAATGAGATATACGATATATAACAGCTTTACAACATGCGGATATTAATTTTCGGTATTAATTACGCTCCGGAACTAACAGGTATTGGCAAATACACAGGAGAAATGGCCGCATGGCTGGCCGGTCAGGGACATGATATGACAGCCGTAACAGGATTGCCGTATTACCCGGAATGGGAAATTCATGACGGCTATAAAAAGAAGTGGTGGGTAAAGGAACGCATTGATAATGTCAACATATACAGGTGTCCGTTATACGTCCCGAAGAAAGTTACTGCGGTCAAAAGGATCATTCACGAGTTTACTTTCCTGCTTGGGATGCTTCCAGTGTGGCTAATGCTGCTGTTTGGCAGAAAGTACGACCTGGTGCTGTGCGTTTCACCGCCTTTTCACATGAGTATTCTGCCGTTGATTTATGCCAAAATCCGTGGCGTCAAGCTCGTTACGCACATTCAGGATTTGCAGGTGGATGCTGCGCGCGATCTGGGCATGATCAAAAACAAGCGCGGATTGGACTTGATGTTCAGAGTGGAAAAAATGATCTTTGACGCAAGCTCTGCGATTTCTACAATCAGCCCGGGAATGCAGCGGAAAATCATTGCAAAAGATATATCTCCTTCCAAAATCATCCAGTTCCCCAACTGGGTGGATGAATCGGTTATTAACCCGATGCAGAAAATACATTCGCTCCGAAATGAATTCGGTATCAATCAGGACGTAAAGGTTATTCTGTATTCGGGAAACCTTGGTGAAAAACAGGGGCTTGAAATCATTGTGGATGTTGCAAAAAGTTTTGAAAACCAGAAAGATGTTGTCTTTGTCATTGTAGGATGCGGCGGCGGAAAAGAAAAGCTGGAAAATCTGGTAAAAGAATCCGGTCTGTCCAATATCCTGTTTTTTCCGTTGCAGCCTTACGACAAGCTCGCGCCGCTGCTGGCCATGGCGGATTTACATCTGGTTTTACAAAAGCAGTCTGCATCTGATCTGGTTATGCCCAGCAAACTGTCTGCCATTCTGGCAATCGGCGGATGCCCGATCGTTACCGCCATTCCCGGCACTTCGCTTTACGACATTGTTTTCAAGCACCGCATGGGCATTCTGATCAAGCCCGAATGTGCCGCTTCATTAAAGAACGGCATTGAGCTGGCCCTGAAAACGGATCTTACCGAATACAGTAAAAATGCACGCAAATATGCCGAACAATTCCTGAGTAAGGAAAAGGTGCTGCGGCATGTGGAAACATCCCTGAAAGAACTGATTGGAAAATCCTCGACACCGGCGCAGGCGGTTCAGGAAAAGCAGTCGGAACGCATCGAAAAAGTGCAGGCTTTATCCCAGCCCGCTTTTAAAATAGCCGAGGAAATCTGAACAAACCCGAAACCCTGACTGTCGAAACAAAACACAATTTCAATTTAACCGCTACAATTTTGACTGCTGATTTATACGATCATAGGATTCTTGTCAAATCAGTAAATCTTGTTCCCGGAAAGATTGTTTTCGCTTGTTGCCTAGCATACCGAAAGATGCCGAAATTAACTTCACTCAACGTTGCTGATCTATGAAAATTCACTATTTCGGAATTTTGTTCAAGGCACTTCAGTGGACTGATATAGCTCTTCTGAATGTTTCCTTCATCGTTGCCTGTCTGCTCCGCTTCGACAGTCTGAATTTAACTCACGACAGTAATTATAACAATCTGCTGCTTGTAACCAATCTTGTCTGGATATTTACAACCTACGTTTTGCGGACTTATGCTTCCATAAGTGTTTCCTTTCATTTCAGAGAGCAGATCCTGATGCTTTTCAAGGTTCTGATGCTGCATGGAGGCTTGATGATGGCATTTCTTTATCTTGGAAAAAACGGTGAAGATTACTCGCGCTCGCAGTTTCTGCTTACTTATGTCCTGTTTGTAACATTCTCTGCATGCGTGCGTTACTGCGGTCTGCTTTTTTTACAGTTTGGCCGGAGGGCAGGTTATAATTACAACAGGTATGCCATTATAGGCAAAGGATCGCTGGCAACGCTGATCAACAAATACTACGACGAACGTAAAGAGCTTGGATACCAGTTTTACGGAATGCTGGAACTGAATTCGGGAGACAAGGCTCAGACACTGGAATCTGTGGTCAAAGATAATAAGCTGGATTACCTGTACTGCTGCCTTTCCGAAATGAACGATGAGCAGGTCCGTGACATTATCCGGATTGGCGAATGCCAGAAAACGCAGATCAGGCTGATCCCCGATTTCCGCGGTTTCATGACCAACATGGCCAAGATTGAATACCATGATATTTATCCGATTATCCAGGTTAATACGAAACCGTTTTCCAGCGTTAACGAGCAAACCATCAAGCGGATTTTTGATCTGGCATTTTCGGCCATTGTAATTATTGCCGGCGCTCCTGTATTTCTGATCATTGCAGCCGCTGTAAAGATAAGTTCCAAAGGGCCGGTCATTTTCAAACAGGAACGATCGGGACAGTGGGGTGAAATATTTCAGATCTACAAGTTCAGAAGCATGTACACGGATGCGCATAAAACGGGATTGAAGCATTCTCAGGGCATTACGGATTCCCGCATTACGCCGGTAGGAAGATTTTTAAGAAAAACCCGTCTGGATGAACTGCCGCAGTTTTTCAATGTACTGAAAGGCGATATGTCTGTTGTCGGCCCAAGGCCGCTTTTTAAATATGATGTGGATATGCTGATGGAAGCCGAGCCGCATGACTTCCAGAGGCTGCTTACCGTAAAACCGGGCATTACGTCCACCGGACAGATCCATGTAGGTTATGCAGACAACGTTGCCAAAAATCTGGAAAGACTCAAATATGATCTTAAATACCTGCAGTCGTACAGCCTGCTGGATGATGTTCACCTTATTTTCCGTACCGTTCAGGTGATGCTGTCGGGACGGGGCGTGTAAGGCAGCTGTCTAAGCATTGTAAAAATTTTCAATCAACTGTTTTTTATTATTCTACTAATTTATTTCCACTTGCTAAACAATTTAAATTATTAACTACTTAAACTGAGAACATGAAAAAGAACACTATTACGCTTCTGGCATACGGGCTTGCCCTGATGTTCATGACGACAAACTGTAAAGATGACGAAAAGCCGGACCCGCTTGCACCAAGCACCGATCTGGTTGACGCCATTAACAAGATTGAACTTGCTGATGTTTCGCTTGTTGCGCCACAGCCGGTTGTTGTCGTTGAGTCTAAAATCGAAACGTCTGCGCAGGCAGCTGCTGTAAATAACGGAATTCGCGATATGGTTACTACGGGCGTTGTTCCGGAAAGCGTCAGAACAGCAGGCAGCGTAATATCAACAGCGCTTTCGGCGGAAGAAAGGAATGCTATAAGATCCGTAACGCCTGAAATGCTTGCAGCGCTGGAAAAAGGCGGCGAACTTCCAGCTAATCTGAAAGCGATTCAGACAAAAGCGGCTGCAAATGCTTCTCTGTCGGCCTATTTTACAAAAGTTACTTATCCGACTGTTCAGGGCGTTGTCATAAAAGGCCAGCGTACAAACGGCGGAAGCTCTGAAACCGCTGATTCGTATGAAGGCGTTCTTGTAAGTGACGTTTGCCTTGAAGCTGCAGAAGCCGAATACCAGAAAGTAAAAGCCAAGCTGGATGCATCCAGAGACACGCAGCTTACCGCTGTGGCAACTCAGTTTGCAAGCGACATTGCACTGCTTCCTCCGGCTGAGGCATCCTGTCTGTCGGCACTGCCAACCAAGTACGATGCACTGCGCGCATCTGAAAGAGAAACTTTTAATAATGCCAACTCTCTGCTGGATCAAAATCAGGGTTCCATGGACCCGGAACTGTATGCTCAGCTGAAAACGCAGGTTTACATCACCTATATCGAAAACATCACGTCACTGAATTCACTTCAGGAAGCCGATACACTGGCTTGTACTGCAAAGACTACTGCCGGAACGGCAAGTGCAGAAGCGGCCCGTGATGCCAATACGCTTGCAGTTCAGACAGCTTACAATGCTGCACTCACCAGTGCGGGCGCTGCCAGAGCTGCGCTTGCACAAAGCTGCCACAATCAGGGCGGTGGGCAGTAATATCAGAAATACGAAAAGCAGTATCAGGGATGGTTATTTATCATTCCTGATACTGCTTTTTACAATGCCTTCTTTTGCACAAACCAATATTTCAGGCAAAGCCGGACTCATTTACACACCTGCCGCACGCTACACCGAAGACGGCAACATGGCATTCGGCATCCATTTTTTTCCGGGCAACTACGGATTCGGCACAGACAACAGCAATCCGGGAAGAGTACTTTACATGAACCTGACCGTACTGCCCAGGTTCGACGTCAACATCAGCATGCTGCAGCTTTTCAGTACATCGGACAATCCGGTAAAGCTGGGGCTTGGCGACCGGCAGCTCGATTTCAGGTATCTTGTTTTAAAAGAGAAACCTCATCAGCCTTCGCTTGCGGTGATCGTTTCCAATCCTGCCAGCATCAGTCCTACACTTCTTACACACGCGGTTGTTGCAACTAAAAATTTCACCATCAGCAAGAATATCACAACAGAAATCAGTGCCGGTTACGGAAGTCCGTACCATGTGTACCGCAAAGGAAGTACGCTTCAGAATTACGGCTTGTTCGACAATCTGGTTTTTGAAAAGAAAAGCAAATACAGCCGTCACAAACATTACCTTGAAGGCCCGTTCGGCGGCATATCAATACAGTTCCGAAAAAAATACGGGTTGATGCTTGAATATGATTCCAGGAACATCAATGTCGGTGCCTATGCTGTGATGATGAAAAACTGGATCGTGCAGGCCGGAGTCCTGAATGCGGAGCAGATTACTTTCGGTACTTCGTACAATTTCTCCCTTTTAAAACTTCCAAACCGGATCCGCAAGCTTCATGAATAACAGAACGTATCTGCTTTTTTGCCTGCTTGTTTTAAACTGCACGATCCGTTTGGCAGCACAGGACTCAGAAAAGAACGACAAGCTCAGAAATAACTTTGAAAACGTACAGATTGATACGGCCAGCAGCAGTATTTATTATGAGCAAAGACTTTACCGCAATCCGTTTATCGGCGTATACAAAGCAAAAAAGGCATTTTCCGATACGGAGCTGAATACATTTATTCCTTTGTTTCAAGGCATACCTATCGGAAAATATTCCCTGGGCCGACAACTTGAATACAGTCCGCTTACAACCGCGGAAAGAAACAGTCAGAAACGGTTAAACACGTTTCCGTTTCAGAAAAACAATTACAAGCTTGATTTCTGGATACAACCCTATTTTGCAGCCATTTTCGGGAATTTCGAAAAACCGGTCCAAAGCAACACGAGCGTTGCCATTCAAAGTCAGTTTTACATTTTGCCCGGCCTGTCGCTTCAAGCCGGCATTTTGTTCCCGATCACCAACGATCTGGACGGCCGGCCGAAAAATATCCGGCCCGCACCCCTTTTCCTGAATCAGTTTTATGCTTCCGGATATCACTACTTCAGCGCTTCCGCAGGATTTTTCCAGAATGACCAATACGGGTTTAATGTACAATACCGGCATGCCAACCTGAGCAGCCCGTGGTCTTTCGGGCTGGAAACCGGGCTTACCGGCTTTTACTATTATCCGCGCGGCGGCATTTACAATGAAAGGCTTGATAAATTATTGCTGATCGCAGACGCATCGTACCGGTTTGCCGGTCCGGACCTGACTTTTAAAGTTTCCGGTGGCCATTATCTGGCGGGGGATGTCGGCGCACGTATAGAGCTGTTTCGTCAGTTCACAAACGTTGAAATCGGTTTTTATGCCATGAGCACGACCAACGGATCAACGATCGGCTTCAATTTTGCCATTCCGGTTCCGCCCGGCAAGCTGCTGCAGGGAAAACATGCACGCCTGCGTACGACGGATGAATTCCGCTGGGAATACACCTATACAAGAGGTTACAGAATAGGGGAACGGTACAGAACCGGTTATCAGCTGGACCAAAAGCTGCGTCAGTATCACAGGGATTACCTGAACCGGCAGTACCGGCAGCTAAATTAAAATTCAAAACCAAACGATTGCATATACTTCCATTTCAGCTCCGCAAATGCGACGACTTCCTCACTTCTCCCCTTAAACTGCCGGCACCAAAAGTGGCTGTCAAAAAAATCTATTGTGCTTTATTTTGCAATGCTGATTTCCTCAGATTTTTGTCGTAAATTTTAGCTCCGATTTTTTTTACACCAATTTATGTCCGTGAACACCTCTTTTTCAGATCATTTTTATTCATCTTCTATATGGCAGGAATTCATATCTTATCAAAAGGACGAAGTCCTGAAACCGATTTACAGAGATACCGGCCAGAAGCCTGACCGCATGCGCCGTCAGATTTTTCATTCTTCGTTAACGCAGACTTATTATATTCACCAGAAGGACAACCGGCAGGACGCAAAGTATTACGAAACTTTGATGCAGGCCAAAAAGGAATATTACTGCTATCTGCATGCGGCAACGCTCGGACTTAACCTTCCGAACAAGGTAGCGCTGGGATTTCATCATGATCCGCAGTCGGATATTATTCATATGATCCTGTCCAATCAGGAAGTAGGCGGTACCCGGCTCAAAGAAGTGCTGGAAGACATTACGATTGACGATCAGCTGAGAAATAACCTGGGTACGCTTGCAGCATATGACGCGACCAAAATCACGATCTGTTATGCAGACAACGACCGCAAGCCCAAAAACATGATTGTTTCAGATCCGTTTACCGAGAACTGCAGGTTTTATCATGTGGATTTTGAGTACACGATGCAGGAAAATTATGCGCCGTTGATCGACACCTGGTTTAGTGATGACGTAACGCGCGAATTCGGACAGGACATCATCCTGGACCGGGAAGCGGTTTTCAATATGGCCATAGAATTGCTGGACAAGGCGCAGAACTTGCCGGACGATGATTTCAAGCAACAGGTGATCAGTAACCTGCATCAGTCTTTGCCGGTGATCAGATCGCATGCTGCGCTTTTCGGACAGTCCATGTAATGTTATGCAGCTTTGCTTTCGTGTTTACAGCACTCGGCAACGGTTGTAAACACTTCTGCAATATCAATAATCTGTTCCAGTTCGATTACTTCGGAAGCGCATTCAAAATTCAGGTTCAGTTTCCCGACTTTAAGAACCAATCCGGCTTCTTTCAGAAAAACATCCATAGGCGTGTCACCCGCGCCTATGAAATGTTGCATATCAAGGCCAAGATGTGACAGGAATTTTTTAGCGCCATAGAGTTTGTTCACCTGTTCATGTGAGTAAAAATCTTTATGGTCCGTATGCTGAAACGGCGTGTCGCTCTGCACTTCTACGGGAAGGAGAAAAATCATACAGATATCTTCCGCAAGCAAATGTTCCTTCAATGTATCCAGATTGCTGCTGTATACAGTAGAAGCACTTCTGTATTTATCCCTTGTTTCGTCAACCTTTTCCTGAACGGGCGTCCATATGATTTCACCCTTTTTCCAGTCTCTCGGATAGTAAAAAACAAGCGCACTCCTTCCGTTGTTCAGGATTGCATCAACGTCCGAAATCAGATGCCCGATTTCATCTGCTGTTAACGGAAATGCCATCACCTCTTCGAAAGTAAAGCTGGATTCTTCCTTGTGAATATACCCGGCCTGGCTTCCGTTCAGGCTTACAAGCGGAATGGAAGCATGGGACATTCCGTACCAGTCATTCGCAAAAGTATTGATGACGGACAACGGGAAACGCATGGAATTAATGATAACCGTGCAGTTGCTGAGGTACAATTCCGTAAGGCCCGCTCCTACTTCCTCGGGCATAAAATAACGGCCTTCATGCTGCTGGATCACAGTTCCGTCCAGATCGGTGATCAGCCCGCCTTTTTCAATAAACTCCGGGCGGCTTGTAAAATCAGAAATTATTTGGTTCTGCTGGCTAGTTAACGGCATAATATACTTTTAGCACACATCCTGAAAAATCATGCCTAAACATAAACATATTGACAGTTTTGTTTCGTCCGGCCATAATAAGTTATTGTTAACAAGTAGCCTAAGCTCTTTACAGACAGCCCTTTTTGCGTGCATTTATTAATTCAGTTGTAAAAAACATTTCAAAGCAAACATATGACCGGTCTCTTCTGACGGTCATACAAACGAATCCTTGGAACAATCCAAAGTTTCGATAAATACATTATACAACTAAACACTATTGAGACATGAAATCTGGAATTGCTATTTTGTCGCTTGTTTTCTTCACTTTGTACTTTGTTGCATGTAAGGAAAAAGAACTGGATTCGCCGTATATTACGGTACTTTCTCCTACCCGCAATCAATCCCTTCAGGATAAAGACAGTATTAAAGTAAAAGCTCAGATAGAGCCGAAAAACACTTCCGTAGTTAATACTGTAATCACAATCAGGGACAAAAAAGAACATACGCTGACATCTGCAAATCTGGGATGCGCATGCGACAGCAAGCCGGTTGTAAATATTGAGAAATCACTCTTTTATGAAGTCAAGAAAAAGCAAAATGTTATTCTTGAAATTTGCGCCGAGCTGAAAAATGGGGAGAAGGTCTGCGAAACGGTTCCTTTTGAGTTAAAGCATTAAACTACCAAACTGATTCAGTCAAATTTAGAATAAGGCTTAATATAACCCATTTATGCCAAGCCTTAAAATTTATTATTCATGCGATTACTATAGCTATGCGCTACACACACACTTGAAAACCATGAAAATATCCATATTGATTACATTACTCTTTATATCAACGTCTGTTTATGCTCAGGAACGTATAACAATCAGCGGTTTTGTAAAGGAAAAGGGAAGTCAGGAACAGTTGCCCGGAGCCAATGTGTATATTCCCGGTACGTCCATTAACGCAGTAACCAACAATTACGGTTTTTATTCTTTAACCGTTCCCGTTTCTGACTCCGTGACGATTTCCTATTCGCTTGTAGGTTATGAAAAAGTGGTTCGCACGGTTCACGCGCAAAAGAATTCGGAGCTGAATGTGTTTCTTCCGTCCGTTCATCAGCTGGAAGAAGTCGTTGTTTCTGCGCGCAAGCAGGAAGATTATGTGAGCCGGTCGGCGCAGATGAGCGTACTGGAAATCCCGATTCAGCAGATCAAGAAAATGCCTGCGCTCTTTGGAGAAAAGGATGTTTTAAAAGGTCTGCAGTTGATGCCGGGCGTTCAGAAAGGTACCGAAGGACAAAGCGGGCTTTATGTGCGCGGAGGCGGGCCTGATCAGAACCTGATCATTCTGGACGATGCCGTCGTTTACAATGCAAATCACCTTTTCGGCTTCTTTTCCGTATTCAACAGCGATGCGATCAAAAATGTGGAACTGACTAAAGGCGGTTTTCCTGCACGCTACGGCGGCAGGCTCTCGTCCGTTGTGGAAATGAATATGAAAGAAGGAAGCAAAGACAAGCTGCACGGTGAAGGCGGAATCGGGCTTATTGCCTCGCGGCTAACGCTGGAAGGGCCTTTGTCAAAAGGGAAATCATCTTTTTTAATTTCCGGACGAAGAACCTATCTGGATATTCTGGCTGCTCCGTTTATCAAACTCTCGCAAAAAGGCAGTCAGGAGCAGTTCAGGCCCGGCTACTATTTTTTCGACCTGAATGCCAAAATCAATTACGATCTCGGAGCAAAAGATAAACTTTATCTTAGCGGCTATCTCGGTCAGGACAAGTTTTATATCAAAGAAAAAAGCTCGAATATCATAGCTAATGCTGGCATAAACTGGGGAAATGCAACGGCAACAATGCGCTGGAACCACATTCTGAACAGAAAGCTGTTTGTCAACACTTCTTTCATATTTACCAATTTCAACTTTGCCACAACCAGTTACTTCAAGGAAGTTACCGGAACAGATCGCGTTGAAACGGAATCCAGTCTGCGTTACAGTTCGAACATACGGGATTTAAGCCTGAAAACAGACTTTGACTTTTATCCGTCGGCAGCACATGCGATCAAATTCGGGGTACAGGCTACACTGCACAAGTCAACTCCTTCTGCCGTGGCTATGTCGGGTTCTTACAGCGACAAGCCCGTTGATCCAAACGAAAAGCCGGTTCATTCGCTTGAAACAGGAATTTATGCAGAAGACACATGGCAGCCATTTGATGCGTTGAAAATGAATGCAGGTTTTCGGCTGAGTTACTTCAAAGCCCGCAGCAAAAGCTATATTCAGCCTGAACCGCGTTTTTCCGCAGCATGGCGGCTGGCTCCCGATTTTTCCGCAAAGGTTTCCTACGCCCGTATGAATCAGTATGTGCATCTTTTATCCAATACCGGCATAGGATTGCCAACGGATTTGTGGGTAACCAGCACCGACCGTATTGCTCCGCAGCAATCCAGCCAGTATGCATTCGGCTTTGCGAAAGACCTTGAACAGCCTGCGCTTACCTTTACGCTTGAAGGATTTTATAAAAATATGAATCATATTCTCAGCTATAAGGAAGGCGCCACGTTTATGAGTATCAGCGAAGAAGGTGAAAATGCGAATGATGTAAGCTGGGAAGAAAATGTCACTTCCGGCAAAGGCTGGTCGTATGGCTCGGAGTTTCTCGTCCAGAAAAAAACCGGCAGGCTTTCCGGCTGGATTGGCTACACGCTTTCCTGGATTTATTGGAAATTCCCCGAGCTAAATAACGGCAATACATTCCATCCGCGTTACGACCGCCGGCACGACCTTTCCATTGTAGGAATTTACGAACTCAGCACACGGATTACCATGTCTGCAACATGGGTTTACGGAACAGGCAACGCACTTACTTTGCCGACATCCATTTACAGCGCCATCAATTCAAGAATTGATCACAGGTTTTTCAGCCAGTACAATCCGGATGAAAACCTTTTCAATGGCAATTCAACAGGATCGCCGGTTATGGAGTACGCAAGCAAGAACAATTTCCGTGCGGAAGCATTCCACCGGCTGGATCTGGCCGTTCAGTTTCACAAGAAAAAAAAGCGGTACGAACGTACGTGGGAATTCAGCGTGTACAATGCGTATAATCATAAGAATCCTTTATTCTACAGCAGTTCAGATAATTACTGGCATACTGATACCAAACAGAACAAGCTGAAAAAATATTCTCTGTTCCCCGTGATTCCTTCTTTCAGCTACAACTTCAAATTTTAAACCATGAAAAAGATGAAATCCATTATAAGCATTGCTGTAATTGCAATGTCAATGCTGCTTGCTGCCTGTGAAACCATGGTAAGCGACATTCCGGAAGCAAAGTTGCCAAAAGGTGAATCCAGACTGGTAGTGAATTCTTTTATTTCTCCGCAACTTTCCTATATCAATGTCATTGTAACGGAATCCATTCCTTTATTTACAAAGTCAGACGCAACCGGAAACAAAATAGAAAATGCAACAGTGCGGATTTCGGACGGCGTTAATGAAGTCACGATTCCCTTTGACCCAAAGAACAAATTGTACAGTATACCGCAGTCAAAGTTTCCGATTTCAGCTTCAAAAACTTATTATCTGTCTGTTTCGGATGGGAAAAGATCCGTAACGGCACAATGTACGGTTCCCAAACAAACGCCGGTGATAAAATCCTACGAAATTGATACGGTGATAAGAAGCTATTCTTTATATCAGGACACGGCTGTAACCTTGAAAATGACGTGGCAGGATTTCCCGAAGGATACCAATTATTACAGGGTCAGCGCGTTTATGGACATTGATTACACGGTTCCGGTTGCGACAGACAAGCAGGATTTTACAGAAAAAAGAATTTCAGGAACATACGATTTCAACTGGAACTGGCAAACGGGCAGAAATGAATTGATCAGTGACAACAAGCTGGACGGTTCGGTTTTCACTTCTCCGATCGGAAGGGCAAGTTTGCCGCATGAGCAGGAAAAAACTTCTGCAAACGGCAAAAAAGTCATTATTTATCCTCATACTAAAATCACGGCGATTAACATGGAAATATATAGTGTAGACAAGCATTATTATAAATATTTCCGTTCGCAGACAGTCAGTGACAATACAGACAATCCGTTTTCCGAACCTGCATTGATTTACACCAATATAAAAGGCGGGCTTGGCTGCTTCGGTGCTTACAACGCAGCACAGTTAAAACATTCCTACACAAAGTAACCCGGAACTTTACGGATCCTGAAATCCGGAAATCCGCAGGCTTTCAGGATCCGTAATTTTTTTTGTTATCGGGCATATATCGTCGCTCTTGAAATTGTCTCTAGCTAAACACACACACACTTAACATGAACTTCCATGAAAAATATCTTCTGTCTGATGCTGATTTTTCAGTGCTTTTCACTGCCGGTCATTTCACAGGATAAAATGCTTTGGGACGGTGAACTTGCGAATTCAGCCACTTGCACAAAGGCATACGGCTCCATTCTTTCGGGGCCGGATGCTTATGCAGGCAATTATTATTTCAGGGCGGAACCGGACAATGCGCATTCGCCGCGGATCAGTTTTAATTGTACCGGCTTGTGGCGTTCGGATATTTCATCTTTCGACGAGCTTCGGTTTTTTATCAAATCGAATAAAGCCAATCAGATGACTTCAGTGCGGTTTACAACTTATTTTGCCAAAAGCAACTGGGTAAATCTGGAACCTTACATTCAGGGCGGAGGCCTGATTACGACCAGTTACAAGGAAGTCAGGATTCCGCTGCAACTTCTGAAAACGCAGAGCTATAACCTCAGCTCAATCGAGTTTCTGGAATTCGGCACTTCTGCGGTCAGCCAGCTTCAGTTTTTTATCGACAACATAAAAGTTGCCGACGGAAAATCGCCGAAAGTTTATTTCAGGCCGGTTGCGGGTAATATTGCCAAGCTTCGCGTCAGTGAAAGATTTGATACAACCGACTGTTACAACGTAAAAAATTACAGTATTGAAAGTCAGGCTGATGCCGATTACAAAAACGTTGTTTATCCTGTAAAAATCGGGCGGCATGCTTATGTCTCCGGCCTCATGCCCGGATCCGGAAGCCCGGTTACCACATTCGAGCTTTTTCTGATTTTTGACAAACCGCTGAAAAATAATGTTTCCTATACCATTCATGCGAATAAATTGAAGGACCTTTCGGACAACAGCACAGTGCTGGATACCACTTTCATTTTCAGCGACAAGGATATTTATGGCAATGTAAAAGCCAATCATGTTGGCTATCTGCCAGACAGCCCGAAGCTGGGAAAGCTCGGCAACTTTCTGGGCGATGCCTGGTTTATGCCCATTGATACATTAAACCCTCCTCCTTTTCAGCTTATCAATGACGAACAGCAGGTTGTTTTCAGCGGCAACAGCAAGTTTCTGAAAACGGATTCCACTTTCAGCGGCGAACGGGTATTTGAGCTGGATTTCTCTGCATTTGCAACAGCCGGCAAGTATCATCTTTTTGTTCCCGGCTACGGCCGTTCCGAAAATTTCACCATTTCTGACAACGTTTACGACGAGCCCTACTTTCACACCGCACGCGCACTATATTTTCAAAGGACAGAAAAGCTGGAAGGATCAAGCGCCGGAAGCTGGGCACGTGACGGATTGCCGAGCAAAACGGCTGAAATTCATTCGTCACACACCCTTTCCGATCTGAACAATGCTACGGACTATGCACCGGGAACAAAAATACCGATGCCGAAAGGCTGGCTTGATGCCGGCGATTACGGCCGTTACGTTCCTACCGCGGCCAGCACCATGTTCATTCTGTTTACGGCTTTCGAGTTATATCCGAAAAAGTTTCCCGACGGTTTTTCCAACATTCCTGAAAGTGATAATAACATTCCTGATCTGCTGGATGAACTGAGATTTGAAACAGACTGGCTTAAACACATGCAGGCACCTGATGGCGGCGTCTATTTCAGAGTGACGCCTGCACTCTGGTCAAGCGGCCTGCCCGGCGAAGAAACCAACCCGCTTTACGTTTCTGAAAAAACAACGCAATCCACGGCCATGTTTGCTGCTGCCATGGCCATGGCTTACCGGAATTTCAAAACTTATGATCTGCCTTACGCCAATGCATGTCTGGATCAGGCCAAAAAAGCCTGGACTTTTCTGCAGGCACATCCTGCGGCTTCGAAGCCTGTGGATGTCAAGGGAATTGCTGCCGGCCCGTACCCGGATAAAGAAGACCGTGACAACCGTGCGTGGGCGGCAGCTGAGCTTTACAAATCAACAGGTGATGAAAAATACCATGCGGATTTCCTGAACTGGTACAAGCTGATACCGCACGAGTTTCATGCAACCATGAGCTGGCAGCAGCATACGGTAAAGGCAATCTGGGCGTATTCCACTACAACATTTCCTGTGGAAGCTGCACATGTGAATGAATTCAAAAACAAGCTGAACTCCGAAGTACTGGTGAATTATTTTAACCGGACCATGAAAAAGCATGCTTATCACGGCGCATATCATCATTACAAAGGCTATGTCGGCTTCGGAAGTTTTGCGATGGCGCAGAGTTATGCATTCGATTACATCATGTTCAGCCATTTGCTTAAAAAACCGGAATTGCTTGACCTTGCCAAAATACAGCTGGATATTCCGCTCGGAAACAATCCGTTATCCAGAAGTTTTATAACCGGCATCGGACAAAATGCACCAAAATTACCGCTGCACTGGTCATCTTTGCCAAACCGGTTCCAGGAACCTGTCCCCGGCGTGCCTGTTTTCGGCCCGGCTGCTACACTGACCATGAACCGGCCTTCCAGTTTTGCCATTCAGGATTCTGCAAACCGGTATCCTTACGGCTATACAAAAGATGACCCTTATCCCGTTCTCCGCCGGTATACCGACGTGCGCGAGGCGGTGGAAATGGCTGAGTTTACAGTTCAGGAAATGGCTGTGACCATTGCATCCTTTGCCTTTTTCAGCTCCGTTTCAAACGGCCCGCTTCCTGTACGCTTCAAGAATTTTGGCGCAAGGCGAAGTGAATGCCATGTAGAACTGTACTGGGCAACAAGCGAGGAAACCAATGCGGATTATTTCTCCGTACAGCGGAGCAGCGACGGACAGACGTTCAGAGAAATAGGCCGGATAACTGCTTCAGGCACCACCAAGCTGAGCCGTTCCTATTCCTTCACAGATCCGCAGCCGGAACAGAATAATTACTACCGCCTGAAAGAAGTGGATTTTGACGGAAAATATGAATTGACAAGAACTGTTTTTGCAGCTGATCCGTGTAACGGAACAAAGGTTTCTGTAAGTGAACTCAAAAATCACGTTTTTGAAGTAAAAACGAAAACTCCGCAGAATAGCAGATACGAGCAGCTGTCAGCTGAAATCATCAGCAAAGAAGGCAGAACCTTAAAACATCAGGAACTGAAACAGAATGCCGCAACACTGCTCGACGCGTCCGGACTTCCTTCGGGTATTTACATGCTGCATATCAGAAACCATTCGGATTATCCTGTACACACGCAAAAAATAGTAATTTACTAAACAACAATCTTGCTTTCCGCATTTGATGACTCACATTCAACTTCTCACCTTAAATCTGTAAAAAAACTTGAAACAGCATTGTGCCATGCCGCTATTGCGCCGGTTTATACGCAGTTCATGCAACAAGGATGAGGCCGCGCAGCTTATCAAAATACTTCGTTCGCCGGAAGGTCAGCTGCTTTACGGCGAATTGATGGATGAAACACTTGCCTGCAATGAAATCGAAGATGTGCTGCTAACAGACGAGCAGATTGAAATGAGCTTTTGCAAACTGGAAAACAGAATTGACAATATGATTGAACTGGCATGGATATAATCCGTTAAAGAGGAATGACTTTCTTATTTACATTCCATGAAATTTTCCTTTGTTCAACAATTATCAGTCTGCTGTTTCCTTTTGGATTTTCATTATTCCAAAGCGCAAAGCATTGAGCATAACGGCTGGCTTTTCTGGTCGCACGAACAAAAGATTTCTGAACGCTGGCAATTCAGTTACGATATGCAGCTTCGTTCTGCTGACCGGTTTGATTACGCAAACACACTTCTGATCCGGCCTGGAATCGGGTACAAAATCAGGGAAAATCAGACGGTCACTTTGGGTTATACTTATTTCGGAACCTGGGAAAAAGAAAATGACAAATTGGAATATGAACCGGAAAACAGGATTTTTGAACAATTTGAAATCAGGAACAAGCTTAAAAACGTGCAGATAACCAACCGGCTCCGATTTGAACAGCGGTTTATGCATATGCAGCAGGAAAAAATATTTGCGCAGCGGCTCAGGTATTATATTCAGGCATTGATCCCGGTTCTTGCAAATCCCGACTTTACGAACGGAATGTATGTTTGTATCCAGAATGAACTTTTCCTGAACGTTCAGGGAAACAAACAGTCCGGCAGGCAGATTTTTGATCAGAACCGGCCTTATGCGGGAACCGGATACCGCTTTAACGAAAAACTTGATCTGGAAGCCGGATTCATGCTGCGGTACATTATCCAGGAGGATAAGAATGTACGGAACAACATATTCCAGCTTTCGATCAAGTCGTCGTTCTGAAAAGAAAATGATCAAATCTGATTGTTCAGAATCGCAGCAATGTCACTTTGGCTGGGAACAGGGCCGGAAGTTTTATCCGATTCGCTTTCATAACCTTTTTTGGTATTGTGTCCTTCTGCTCCGGAATCCGGCAGAAATTTATTGGCCAGAGTAAAAATACCGGACATTAATCCGGGCTTGATTCCTTGTAGGGCCACTGCAAGTTTGGCTGTAAGCGTCAGCGTAATTTCGTTCAGACCATATTCGGTGGCCTGAATAATCTTTTTTGCTGATTCTTCAGGGTCCTGAGAAAGCAGCGGCGTCGAACCTGCATATTTGAACCATGCGAATTCAGATTCGTGCTTGCCTTTAACCAGAATATTTCTCGGGCTTCCGGTACGCATAAGGTTGGGTATAACCGTGGTTACATGAATATTATCCTTTTTCAATTCGGCATGCAGCCCTTCCGACAAAGCCACCATTGCAAACTTGCTTACGCTGTAAGGCAGCAGATGCGGCACAGAGATTTTTCCGCCAATTGAACAGATATTCACAATCCGGCCTTTTCCCTGCTCTGCAAAATAAGGCAAAGCTGCCTTGATCATATAAAGTGAAGCCCAGAAATTGGTATCCATTGCCTTTTTATAATCCTGGATATCCATGACATTCTGCGGCCCTACAAGCATTATTCCGGCATTGTTGATCAGCACGTCGATTTTACCAAAATGAGAAACCGCTGTTTGTATGACTTTGAGGGCGTCATTCGGATCGCTGATGTCAGCTGTTACAGCCAGTACATTTGCACCTCTTTCGGTCAGTTCATTTTCGGCACTTTCAAGCTGTTCGGAATTTCTGGAACAAATTACCAGCAATGCACCTTTTGCAGCCAGTTCGCGTGCCAGAATCAAACCGAGCCCGCGTGCGCCGCCGGTAATTACAACAACTTTATCAGCGAAATCAAACCGGTTCATTTCCCTGTAAATCCTTTTTGCAGCAGCATACAAACCTATTCCGGCCGCAGCATACAATGCCAGTGTTCCCGAGCCCGAATGATTATTCTTATATTCTTTCATAGTAAGTCTTTTTCGTTGAAATACCGGCAGTTAAATTTTTATGCCTGATTTATGGACATGGCCGGTTTCATTAACAATATATTGTCTTTACTTTCCCTCGTAACTCCCCGAAGCCAGCAATCCGGCAGGAACTTTGAGCTCGCCTGTTTCAAAATCAATAATTCCGTTTTGTTCTTCCTCAATGTTCGTTGCCTGCGTATAAACGTCGCCCGCTATCGGCCTCTTTCTCAGTTCCTCCTTGAAAAGCCTGATCTGTTGTGTACGTGCTTCGTCATCCTTGGGGCCGCCGTAATCCGCAAATCCGAACCCGCCCCATTCACTCACAATCAACGGAACCTGTTTCCTGTAAAAGAACGGATCTCCGACTACAAGCGGAAAAGCAGCTACACTTTCCATTTTTCCAGCTGTAAGGTCATCCAGTAACTGACGCCAGTGATCGGGATCAGGTGTATAAAGATGCGCAGTCAGCAAATCGGACTTCAGTCTTCCTTCAAACGAGATATGCTGCCAGCCGTCATTATCGACAACCAGAAACTGCGGATATGCAATTTGCATGAAATGATACATATCCATAATATATTGTCTCGTTTGCTGGTTTGTTGCAATATCCTGAGCGCCCCAGTCTTCATTATACAAGCTCCATATTACCACAGAAGGGTGCGTTCCGATCAGGGCAAGCATCCGGAACAGTTCATCTTTATGATTTGCACGGCTTTTAGAACTGGAACGGTGCGGACTCGGGACTTCAACCCAAAGCAGAATACCGATTTTATCTGCCAGCTTGTAAATGCGCGGGTCTACACCGGCAATATGTATACGCACCAGGTTGCAGCCCAGTTCTTTCATGGCGTACAAATGCTGCTGTATCTGTCTGTAAGATGCATTTCCCGGCTGGTACAGAATACCATCCAGATAAATCTGTTTGTGATTCAGAAAAATACGGTTTCCTCTTGCTTCAAATTTCCTCAGGCCGAATTTGGTTTCTATTTCAGATATATAACCGTTTTCGTCGATAAGCTGGGCGACGAGACGGTACAAGTACGGGTTTTCGGGCGACCAGAGCTGGGCATCTTTGATTTCCTGCACCAGCCGTTGTGATTTTTGGCCTGCTTCCAGCATGATCGGGTATTCGTCCTCTGCAACCAGTTTTACAAGATCCGGGTTTTTGTCCACGTTAAAGACTTTCAGACGTATTTTGTACGCACCGGGATCATGAATGCGGGTTGTTAAATTGAAACGGACAAGATTATCTTCCACGATACTGACAACGCCTACACGCGAGCGCAGCCGGTTTCTTTCCACCGTTTCCAGCCAGATGCTTCTTACAGCGCCGGTAAACGTCTGGTACCAGATGCCACCGCGTTTGTAAACGTGGGATTCCTGCTTGCCGCGCGTAATATCCGCATCCATGGAATTGGCGACACGCACAGTAAGGCGGTTTACCGGTCTCAGAATCCTTTCTTCCAGTTCGTAGGAAAAAGAGGTGTATTCTCCGATGTGCTTGTCTTCACCTTCAATTGTGGACAGCAAAAAACCATTCAGCCAAACCTGCGTTTCGTACCCGCACGCACCGAATGTGAGTTGCAGCAGGGCTTCATTCTGACCGTCGATTTCGGCATGCCTGGGTTTTTCAAACTCTCTTTCATACCAGACTACAATCTTGTCCTGCCAGGAAGGGCTGTTTTGTTGCATACTTGCCAAGTGTGTTTCCACACTTCCCGGCCAATGCGCGGTTTTTTCGTAATTATGACTGATATACCAGTTTTCCTGAATGCCTTTATCCTCGGGGTCAATGGCAAATTTCCATTCTCCATCCAGCAAAACGAATTCATTGGGACGAAGTACTGCCCGCGGCAGCGGACTTACAAAGTTCTCTTCAGCAAACTCTTCTTCTTTACTCTGGGAAAAACCATAATTGGGATGAACAGGAGTCTTACTCATCAGTATAGCATTAAATAAAACATATTATTTACTTCATTACTTCACCTGTAATCGTCTTGCTTATTGGCTGTGAAGCAATCATTTCCGGAAAAATATCCAGCTGCCATACCGAGTTGAATTGCAGCATGACGATGCACTTTTCCTTCCATGTTACATTAAGTACATGTTATTAAAATAATGCCTGACACGATATTTCAGTAAGCGAGGAGGTAATTACTCAACGCATTTTCCATGTTTACAGCAATGCGTTAAATCTTTATTCCGAAGGAAATCCCGAGGCTTCTTCCATCCGAACTCCATATGCCTGCTCCCGGGTACATCGTCGGCCTTTTGGTAAAATACTGTTTGTCGGCTACATTATGAATGCCCATCCGCAGCGTATAATTTTGGCCAAACCGGATGGTAGCATTGATGTCCAGCAAACCATACGCAGGAACTTTGCCGACGGTTCCGTTTGCAGACGGCTCCACAGTGTTAAGCGGATTGGCAAAGCTGGAACTTACATAGCTGTACTGACAGGTCAGTGACAGCTTTTTATATAAAAGCTGCATGCCGTTTCGCGAAATCCAGGTGGGAACGCCCTCTACTTTGTTACCGGTTATGCCGGCATTTTCATTGTTTGCAACGGCACTTCCTTTTATGTACACGGCATTGAAAAAGGATGTGGAAGTAAAAAAAGAAAGCTCCGTCGAAACAGAATTTGTGGTAATGTGAACGGGTACGATCTCTATATATGCTTCTACGCCCCGGTTCCGGGTGTTGCCCGTTGTGGTCCTTAAAAGATACGCCTTGCCGTTTTCACGCACCGAAACAGTTCCCATTCTGTTGTTGATCAGTACCTGAAAAAGCCCGATATCATATTTCAGTCTGTTCCGGACGTTTCCGCTGATCCCCGCCTCAAGGTTGTAACCATACGCATCTTTCAGGTTTTTGTCCACGCGTTCCAGCACAGAACCCGGAATGATATCTTTGAATACGACCGGCCTGTACGCCTGCGAAAAGCCTGCATAAATCCGGTTTTCGGCATTGATACGATATTGGGAACTGATCCCGAACAATGGAAACTGGTGTTTTATTTTATCCGGAAAATTTTCCGCATCGTAATAACTGATCGTTCCCGTCATGGCTGTACCGCCGTTTTCGATCCGGAAGCCGGGCGACAAACTAAGCTTGGGCGTCAGGTAAATCAGGTTTTCCAGAAAGAAAGCAATGTTGCTGGTTTTCATAAAAAGATTTCGTCCAAAAACCGGATCCGTAAGCGTCAGGTCAAAATCGCTGCCAGTCGTTCCTTTTCCCAACTGTCTCCTGTGCAGTTTGTTATGCATGTACTGAACACCGGAAGAAAGTATATTTCTGAATCCTGCCAGTTCGTACGAATGCATAATCCGCAGCTCGGACGTAAAGCTTTTGAAATTGTCAATATCAACTTGCCGCGCCTTGTAAGAACCCGTTGAAGTGTTGACCGTATCCGGAATATTGGCAAATGCGTCGAACATCACGCTGTTCCGTGCACCGTAAACGCCGGAATTCGTAAATTTCAGGATCGTGGCAGAACTCAGTTTCCAGTCCAGCACAATAGACGGAATGTAAATATCCGGATTAAAGTAATTCCGTGACCGCGTTGCCTGACGCGGGTCTGTCGCAAACATAGCATCCGTTAAAGGGCCCGGAATCTGATAAATGTACGAAGAGCGTCCGAGTTCCGCATGTAACCGCAACGATTTGCTGAATGCGTAACTCAGGCTGACAAACTGGGATTGTGCGTCTGATTTTGAGTTTTTCCGGTATCCGTCGGAATGCCTTTTCTGATAATAAGCGGAATAGGTTAATTTTCCGGTTTTACCGCCAATGGCATTATAAGAACTGAAAAGTCCGAAAGAGCCGGCTGAATTGATGGTTTCAAATGCAAAAGCTTTGGTTGTATCCGGACTTTTGGTAACGTAATTGATCATTCCTCCGAACTGGGCGCCATATTGCAGCGAAGAAGTCCCTCTGACCAGCTCAATGCGCTCAATGGATTCCATGGCCGGACTGTAATGGCTGGCCGGATAACCGTACATGTCGGAATTTGTAATAATGCCGTTTTGACGAATGTTGTATTCCCACGAACGGTGCGGGTCCAGTCCGCGTGTTGAAATGTTGATCTGGTTTCCGCTCCCGTCCATATCGTACACGAAAACGCCGGGGATTCTGGCAAAGATCTGCCTGCCTGTTTTTTCGGTTATATTGCCGTTGACACCGTCCATATTGATAACTTCATTCTTTTTACCCGCAGTAATGAAAGCATTATGAATGTCCGGAAGGCGTTCGGTATGGATTACATTTTTTCTTTCCTCAACAGTTACTTCATTAAGCTCCAATGTCTTGCTGTAATCTTTTCCGTTATTTTCCTGTGCTTGCGCAAAACTTGCAGCCTGAATGAATTGGAACAGTAAAATAAGTACCGGAAATAAATTTGTTCTCATTGTTTATTGAAAATGACTTGATGTCTGAATTCCGTATTGTTCTGTATCAGGGTGAAAAGTTCGCCAGCTATGCCAGAATTCCTGATATGCATTAATCCGTTTCAAGTCCTTGCCGGAGCCCGAAATGCGTTTTCCCAGAAGATCATAGGATGCATGGTCTGTAAACAGTGTATCATTTCTGATTTTCAAAGTATTAGCAACATTGCCACGGTCAAATGCAAAAAAACTCCGGTTATCGGCAGCGATGACAAGTGCAACCGGAACCGCACCGACCTGATCATTGACAATCCTTTCTTTTTGGAGCCGGTTCCAGTCAAAGGCCTTGGACTTTTCTCCTGCTTTTATGCCTACCACCCACGATTTTTCTTTCCAGGAAAGGGTATCCGTCCGCGTCAGCTCCGACTTGCTTTTGCCGCTTTCATACCGGCTCATGGAATCGTATTTTGCCTGATAAAGAGGATCGGGCTGCATTATTTTGCTGTCGGGATGCATTTTTATCCATTGTGCAAGCGTGGTTTGCGTACTGGCCAGTTCAGGAAGCAATTGGCCTTTCAGCGGCCCGGCAATGGCTTCGCCGTTTGCCTGCCGCCACCAGCTTCCGGTAGTTGCATCCTCGAACATGGCATTGAAATGATCCATTCCCACAAGCCGGAAAGTTTCTTTTTTGCCATTGACGACCGGCTCAAAAACCCTTCCGGTCCGGCATACCGTACAATAAGTAACAATGACCGATTTCCCTCCGATTACATCCTGAACCTGATGATGATAGCCGATATACTGGATCGGATACGCCTTTGCATCCCCGTTTTCCGCAATGCCGATAACGAGCCGGCCGTCAGCAACCTTGTTCATAGATGCATTGTGAAGCACAACTTCTCGCGGCTGGTAAAACATGGTATCGGCAGCCATTTGGTAATTGGCAGCGTATGTAATGGCAGTCACAACCAGAATCAAAACCAGCGAAACCCACTTTGTCTTTCCTGAAAATACGGAAAAGGCCCCCGCGACAATCATGATCCAGAACAAGCCCCGAAACGCCCAGCGCCAGTTGTGCAGAAAGTAGGCAAGGTCAACACTGTTCATCTGCTGGCTTCCCGGCATGGGCATAATGAAGTAGACTTTTGCAATTTCATACAGGATAATGCCTGTAACCCCCAGGTAAAAAATTGCTTTCATATGATTATATCTAATTGGTAATTATGGAGCTTTGACTTTTCAGAAGAAAAACATGAACAGTACAACCGGAAAAAATATAAAGAAACGGATCCGCCATCCGGCAGATCCGTTTGCCAGATTATTAACCTATGATAATATATGCTGAATTGACGGCTTCCCGCTCGGATATTCTGAAACCGGAATAAAGGTTATAGTGACACCATGTTTGTTACAAAACATTGCCTTGCATGAACGGAAATAATGTGCCGGATAGCAGGTAAATTCCTGATGCATGTATGCACATGGCATCTGCAAAGAAATTGCTTTCAGGATTTACTGTAAAAAGAATTGACTAAGCCAGATCCGGAGGCGGAGATGGAATGACGGAATGCCTTTCAGGAAGAAAGGAATGAGAATGATTATAGCTGCAATTGTTTGATTCAGTCCATTCAAGCACGTAAAAAGTATGCATACGGCCGGAAACCATGTATTCTTTCAGGAAATTTTTCAAAACATGCGCATGCTGATCATTACGGGAACCGGCAGCCGTACCCGTAACCTGATCATTGATTTTGGAAACAAGGTCGGTAAATCGGTCCCTTGCATTCTGATCAAATTTACATTGCACATACAGTGTGTCATTGATAAGCTGCTGGCTTTTCATCTGATAAAAACGGCCTTCATGTTCGATCTGGCCTTCTGCCGGTTCGGGCGCATCCCAGTTGTTCTGATAAGGAACGGAAACGGGAACCTTGATGATGATATTTTCGGAAGCAACGGACTGCTGAACAAGATCTTTTCCCGCATTACTGATGACATGCCGCTCTTCAGACAAGTAGACTATGGAATAGCCCACCATGTTATAAAGCAGCAGCCCCAATAATAATATGGAAATAATCCTGCGCAATGTTAAAATAATAAAATTTTATGAGATAATGCAAAATTATAAAAAGCTGTATGAAAACCCAGTCATATCAGCTATTTTATTTTACATCCGGTTGTTACGAAATTTAAAACGAGTTGTACCTTTTCACCGGATTTCCAATCAGTTTAATTATCAGCCATTCAATAAAGTTTGATATATGCCTTTTATCAATTTTAATACAAACAAGGTCATAAAGATCTGGGACGGCATTTACGGCACGCTTTCGCATTCGGAAAAGCAGACTTTCGGCCACCTGACCATTGATGCGGGCACTGTGTTGCCTGCACACAGCCATTTTCACGAACAATGGTGCCATGTGCTGGAAGGGGAACTGGAGTTCGATATCGAAGGTGAAAAAATGAACCTTACTAAAGGAATGACGGCCTATATTCCATCCAACGCGGTGCATTCCGCAGTAGCACATACGCAGTGCAAGGTAATCGATTGCTTTACGCCGGCACGTGAAGATTTCATTGAGCTGGAAAAACAGATTTTATAATATCCGTCCGATCCGGATTTTCAGGTGATTTATTAAAAAGTAAAACCGGATAAACAACACGTTTGCTGTGCTTTTATCCGGTTTATTTCTGAATCCGGCGGATTGAAAATTCTTTTAAAGATAGAATCATGTAGCAAAGTTAAGTTCTAGACCAGTTCCTTTTCGAATTGCATTCCAATCTGGGCCGGCGGAAAGCTTACAATCCGGTTGAATTCAGCTACAGTCTGATTGATATGTCTCTGGGAAATTCCGCTGTATTCCAGCAAAATGGATTTGGCCTGCTGCGTTCCGGACCTTTTCATTTTCCAGTATTGCGGATGATTGATCCCGATCGGCGCCCGGAAATACTTTTCTCTGGGTTCCCGGACCAGTATCTCGTAATCGGTACTCAATTCCGGATTATCGTTCAGAAAATACCCTTTCACAATGACTTTAACTTCTCTGCCGCTTTTCAGCTGGAAAATTTTTTCGTGTATCATAACGGTTTTGTTTAAGAATGGACTCATTTGTAAAAAATCAGTTGAAAGCTGCCTGCTTTTTATTTCCGTTTTCAGCATCAGCAAACGATAAAATGACCTTGCAAACTTTGTCACACAAAACCGTTTTTTCTTAAAATGATTAGTAAACGGTTGCCCTACTTAGCATACGGTCGTTTTTGCTCTTTTATTGGTTTACAAATCATTTATTCCACAATGTGACCTACAAACTGCGCCGTATTATCCAGAATTTTGCCGCCTCTCCGAAAGCCCAATCCGCAGGCTTCCCCGGCATAGAAAACTCCGGCCTGATAAGAAAAGCCTGCCGCGTCCGTCGGGAACCTGATGTATTCCTGAAAAATTTTATTCTGGGTATCGTACTCACCTTCAACGCTTTCCAGCACTTCTCCGCCTTTTTCAAGAATGGACACGTTTGCTCCTTCCCTGCCGAACAGCACTTTGCTTACCGACTGCTTATGCGGCAAAGCGTATCTTTCTGTCTGCAGCAAGAGCGGATGATACGGATAAAGGTCCCAGAGAATTTTCAGAATGTATTTGGACTGGAAAAGCAAAGTATACGCAGGATTCAGGATAAGCGCCTTTCGTGTCCTGACAATATCCGTTAGCATGGCCGCAAGCTCCGGTTCGTCATTTCCGATGTACTCCCACGGAACGAGTTTGAACCAGAAATCAAAGCGGATGAAATTGCCTCCATCGGACTCAAACTTGAAAATGCCTTGTCCGTTTGAAAACTCCACTTCATCCACATAAGCGAAATCCGTATCGAACCCGGCTTCCTTTGCTGCTTCCGCGAGCAGATTCACATTGGTGTCATCCTCCGCATAACCCCGCATGGTCGAAAACAGAATGGACGGATTAAGATCATTGTTGATATCTTTCAAAAACCGGAACTGACTGACCAGCGTTTCATAAACCGTATTGAACTGCATCGAATCGTCCAGCCCGTTCATGCGCAGATGCGCCCATTGCACCACGGCAGTTTCGGGTATGCAGGTTGCAGTATCAGCATTGAATTCAATCAGTTTGACGGGCTCATTATCAATGCCTCCCGCCAGGTCGAAACGCCCGTACAAATGCACATGCCGGTCATCAATCCAGGAAGTTCTGATCAGCTCCACCAGATTTTCGGGTATGCCCATCTCTTTGAAAAGATTGTTGTCAATGACATATTGCCCGGCTTCGATCAGCATGTCGTACAGGGTTCCTGCCGCTTCGTAATATTGGTTGGCCAGTTCCTCGGAAATTACAACCATATCACTGACCACATAAGGAGATGTATCCGTTCCGAGCATCCAGTTCCAGCCTACATTCTGAAGCGCCTTTTCCGGATGATTGGAAAGGGTTTTTAATTTTATCATGATTTTGGGATTGTTGCTTTTATGGTTATCCTCCGCTTCTGCCAGCCGAACGGCCGAAGAATCCGCTTCTGCCGCCGGCCGGCCGGGAATTCACCGTTCTTGTGGTCCTGGAAGCATTTACTTGCTGTGCTACACTTTGTGACTTGTTATAAGTAGCAGGATTGCTGTAAACAGACCTTGCATAATTCCCGTTGTCCTGGTTTCGGTAATTGTTGATGTACCCGTTATTCATAGATCTGCCGAGAAAATAGCCCATGCCGCCGTACAAAAGCATGCTGGACAATCCGCTGTGATGCCCGACATAGGAATTGTTGTTCTGGATATCCTTGTCGATCAGAGCTTTGGCCGCTTCGGTACTCAATGAATCCGTATGGCCGTCCAGATAAGTTACAATGGCCATGGATTTGTCGGCATCCACGCTTTCTTCATCGGTAATTTTGAATTCGCCGGGTTTAACTTCCTTGATATGCGAACGGACTCCTTTTGTATAGGCCGTTTCTTCATAACTGTAAGCCGACTCGTCTTCTTCATTGGAAGAGCAGCCCGTCATCATTCCCGAGGACAGAATAGCCAGTGCAAGTGCGCCGCCGATACTGATATCTTTAGCCCTTTTTATAAAAGAACCTTTTCGTAATTGCGTCATAATATCTGATTTAGGATGAAGAACAGTTCAAAAATAATTCCAGAACAGTGTTAGATGAACACAATTTGTTCGAATGGTCTGTTTTTCAAGGTTAAAAATCCTGTCTTCATTTGAACGGCTCTCGTTCATAAACAAAATAAAAGCATAACCCGCCTGAAACCGAGGTTATGCTTTTCGGATTGAATAATCATTTCAGCTAAAATGCGATCAGGCTTTTTTGGAAATTTTTTCAAGCGCGCCAACCAGTTTGTCCAGATCGCTCCGTTTCGTGTACACATGGGGCGTAACGCGGACACAATGAATGTTTTCCCAGTTAATGCCAACGGTATGGATCTGATAATCGCGCATCAGTCTGCTGTCGAGTTCTTCCGGCTTCATGCCGTCGATGCTTACGCCTGCAATAGCGCATGAATATTCCGGTTTCAGCGAAGTATGGATTTTAACACCCGGAATCTGCTGCGCTTGTTCCGCCCAATATTTTTTCAGATAATGCACACGTTCCTGTTTTCTTTTGGAACCGATTCCCTCCTGAAAATTAATGGCTTCACCGATGGCCTGCTCGATGCAGAAACTTCGCGTTCCCAGCGTTTCAAATTTCCGTATATCGGCACTTTTAGGCTGACTGTTGCATAGCAGCGGCCATATTTTTTCAATTTTGTCTTTTTTAACCCACATCATCCCGCTTCCGACCGGCGCGCTGAGAAACTTGTGCAGGCTGGTCCCGAAGTAATCGCATTCCAGGTCCGGGATTTTGAAATCGAGCAGCCCGAAACTGTGCGCGCCGTCCACAACGACTTCAATTCCTTTGCTGTGCGCCATTTGGCATATTTTCTTCACCGGCATAATCTGCCCCACCCAGTTGATGATGTGCGTTACGTGGATAATCCTGGTATTCGGCGTAATGGCATCCGCGTAGGCTTTTACAATCTGCTCGTCGTTTTCAATGGGAAAGTCGAAAGACAGCTGCTTGTAAACTAGTCCGTCGCGCATCTCACGCTGTTTCCATGCCTGAATCATATTGGGATAATCCTGAACGGTACCGATGATTTCATCGCCTTTCTGCAGCGGCAAGCCGAAAATGATGGTATTCAGCGCTTCTGTGGCATTGCGGTTGATGGCAATTTCTTCTGCGTCGCATCCCGCCAGTTTTGCCAGATGCTGCCTCAGCGGTTCGCGGCCTTTGTCAATAATGCGCCACATATAATACGAAGGGCCCTGTGCGGCCGCCTTGTTGTATTTTTCAAGCGCTTCCTGCACGACAACCGGCGAAGGCGATACACCTCCGTTGTTGAGAATAATGATGTTGCTTTTGCTGGCCGTGTACGCGTCCTGGATCACGGACCAGTAATCTTCGTTATCCTCGCTGTTTTCATTCCAAAGTTTTTCAGCTTCATGGAAATCCGCAGCATGCAGTTCATTGAAAAGACTGTTGATACCAAAGGCGCCAACGCCAAGGGCTGCGCTCTTTTTGAAAAAGGACCGTCGGTTGTTCATAGATGTATTTTTCAGAAATAGTATTGGAGTGAGATACAATGTATTAATTATCTCCGTCAATCCCAATCATTCCGCATCCATACTGTCCTTTGTAACAGCGTTGATCATCCAGTTGTATGTATTGTAAGGTTCCGGAAGGCCATCGCTGTTGAGCTGAAGATACATGAGATGCAAATGCGTCGGCGAGCGCTTCTTGTACGCATTATACCCGGAACGCCCGACTTCGGCGATTTTGTCACCGGCTTTTACCCATTGGCCGGGCTGCACCTGAACGATGTTGTTGTGCGCATAGTAAAAAAGTCCGTCGAGGCAGGGATCGTAAATCCATATCCAGTTGCCGCCGCGCAGCTCGCTGTCGTATTTCCAGCCCGTTTCCGTCGCCAGCACAATGCCCGGACTGAATGACAGAATATCCACCGGCTTCCACGTCCGGTCGTCGAGGTTATCCTGATCTCTGTCGCGGATAAAAAGGTCGTGTGCCGGATGGCTTCCGCTTACTTCCCTGTCAAAAAGATCAAACCCGTTTGGCCGGTAACCTCTTCCCCGGCCGCCAATGGATTCACGCGGCAGATAGTCGCGGATGGGGTAAACAAAATAGGCAGAATCCACGGAAGGACACGAATCTCTCTGAAACGAAGCCCTCAGATTGCCCATGACAACCCGGAATGCATTTCTTGCGGAATCAGGCGAAATGTTTCCGTCCCGGATATCGAGCTGAAGCTGGTTAAAAGCGGCACAATATTCTGCTATTTCTCCGGATGGTACTTTCTCACTCGTCCAGGCAGATACAGCGATGATCAACAGGATTCCGGCAATTCTTTTTACTGACATTAACAACGGCTTTGACACCAATCCTTTTTTTTTCACTTATTTGAATCCGAAGAACGTTACCTTGTACCTTTAAAATAAAACAACGCAAATGTATTTGTTATACATTAAAAAAATGCAGTCAAATTCTTTAAGTCACAAACTCTAAATTACTTTAAAATGCAAAACCGTCGTTTTGGACGTACCGGCTGGCAGATCAGCGAAATAGGGTACGGAATGTGGGGACTTGCCGGCTGGACCGGCTCGGACCGCAAAGAAACAGATGACTCTCTGAATCTGGCAGTGGAATCCGGCGTAAACTTTTTTGATACCGCCTGGGGATATGGGGAAGGTTTGAGTGAAAGGATTCTCGGAGACCTTATCAAACGCTATCCGGACCGCAAGCTTTATGCAGCCACCAAAATTCCGCCTAAAAACAGGAAATGGCCGTCCAGACCGGAATTTACGCTGAAAGAAGTTTTTCCGGCCGACTACATTGTGGAGTATACCGAGAAAAGCCTTAAAAACCTGGGTACCGAGCAAATCGATCTTCTTCAGTTCCATGTCTGGGAAGATGGCTGGGCGCAGGAAGACGAATGGAAAGAAGCGATCCAGAAACTGACGAAAGAAGGAAAAGTGGAACGCTGGGGAATCAGTATCAACCGTTGGGAACCCGACAATGCGCTGGAAACACTGAAAACCGGATTGATCGATGCCGTTCAGGTTATTTACAATATTTTTGACCAGGCTCCGGAAGACAATCTTTTCCCGCTCTGCAGAAAAATGGACATCGGCGTTATTGCACGTGTGCCTTTTGATGAAGGAACGCTGACAGGAACGCTGACGAAGGAAACCACTTTTCCTGCGGATGACTGGCGCTCTACTTATTTTGTCCCTGAAAACCTGAATTCCAGCGTGGATCATGCCGAGGCATTGCGCGCGGACTTGCCGGAAGGAATGACAATGCCCGAACTTGCGCTGCGCTTTATCCTGAACAATCCGGACGTTCACACGACGATCCCGGGCATGCGGAAACTGCCGCACGTCAGATCAAACGTTGCCGTAAGCGACGGACAATTACTGTCAGCCGAAACAGCAGAAAAGCTGAAACAGCATCGCTGGGACCGACAACCCACCGAATGGTCTCAATAGCAAATAATAAAAAACCTCGCCGTAACTGACGAGGTTTTTTTATTTATCTGAATAAATTTCTGTCAAACGAAAATCGCCCCGGCCCTGTCAGAAATAGCGTTACATAAGAAATCAGAAATGAAAGTCCGTGTTCCTTTTTGTCAAAGGTATCCTGCGCATGAATGATAAAAATGGCTACAAGCATGGTTATGATCAGCGGAATGAGCGCTGCACGGGTTACAAGCCCGAGAATCACCAGAATAGAACATACGAATTCTGCGAATATGGCCAGGATCAATGAAAATTCCTGGCCCAAACCAATCGGATCTGCAAAAGAGGAATCGCCGCCCATGTAGCCTTTGAGCTTGGCATAGCCGTGTGTCAGCATTAGCAACGACATACCGACTCTTAAAATCAGAATGCCTGAATCGGCGGAAGCCGGAAGCTTGACGGGTCTCAGAAAGTTTCTCAGCATAATTAACTCTGTTAGTGTTCATAAAAGCCTTGCGGAAAGCACGATAAAACTTTTCAGGTTTTATGGTTATCGCAGGCAACGTGACGGACATTATATACGGTTTCAAAAATAAAGAAATTGTAACTTCCTTGTACGTTTTTGATTACAGATAAATATTTTTAGATTTACCTAAATATATATCTAGATAAGGTAAAATAATAAATTAAAGTCATATGAAGCTTTATATACAACTGATATTCTGCCTTTTGTCATTCGATGCGACAGCTCAATTTACGCTATCCGGGAAAATCGCCATTGAAGGCCAGACCGAACCTGCATTTGGTGCTTCGGTCTATATTAATGAACTGAAAACCGGCACGACGGCGGACACGCTTGGAAATTACAGGTTAACGGGCATTCCGCGCGGTAGTTATACCGTAAAGATCAGTTACGTTGCCATGCCTGCGCTTACTGAAAAGAACGTGCGCATTGAACAAAATACGGTCCGTGATTTTACGATCAAATCAGGTGAAAATGCCCTGAATGAAGTTGTAGTAACAGGAACGATGCGGGAAGTTTCAAAACTGGACAGTCCGGTTCCGGTGGATATTATCACGGCAAAATTCATTTACAAAAACCCGGTCCCGAGCATTTTTGACGGATTGAGTTATGTAAACGGCGTGCGTCCGCAACTCAACTGCAACGTTTGCAACACCGGCGACATCCATATGAACGGACTGGAAGGGCCTTATACCATGGTTCTTATCGACGGCATGCCCATGGTAAGCGGACTTTCCACGGTTTACGGTTTGTCGGGAATCCCAAACAGTCTGCTGGAAAGGGTAGAAATCGTAAAAGGCCCCGCTTCGACGCTTTACGGTTCAGAAGCCGTAGGCGGACTGATCAATATCATCACAAAGAATCCGTCCAAAGCGCCTTTGTTTTCCGCAGACGTTTTCAGCACTTCATGGAGCGATTACAATGCAGACCTGGGCGTAAAATTCTCCGCCGGGCCAAAAGTCAGTTCATTGCTGGGAGTCAATTATTTCAATTACCAGAATCCTGTTGACAACAATAAGGACGGATTTACAGACCTTACTTTGCAGAACCGGATTTCGGTTTTCAACAAATGGTCGTTCAGCCTGAAAGGTAACCGACAGGCCAGCATTGCAGCCAGATATTATTATGAAGACCGCTGGGGCGGACAAATGAACTGGAACAAATCGTACCGTGGCGGCAGCGAAGTGTACGGCGAGAGCATTTATACCAAACGTTATGAAATACTGGGCAATTATCAGCTTCCGGTTTCGCAGAAAATCACGCTTCAGTATTCGTTCAGTTCGCATAACCAGAATTCGGTTTATGGAAATGTCCTTTTTAATGCCGACCAGAAAATCGCCTTTGCACAGTTTCTCTGGGACAAGGAAATCGGGAAACACAGCCTTTTGTTCGGAACGCCTTTCCGCTATACTTTTTATAATGACAACACGACGGCAACGCGCTATACGGACGGACAGGATCATCCGGACAAGATCTTGCTGCCGGGCTTTTTTGTACAGGATGAAATCAAATCGGGCATCCATTCGCTGCTGCTTGGCGCAAGGTACGATTACAACAGCCGGCACGGAAGCATTTTTACACCCCGAGTTGCTTATAAAATCAAACTGAATCAGACGGACGTTATCAGGCTTAATGTCGGACGCGGGTTCCGGATTGTCAATTTGTTTACGGAAGACCATGCCGCGCTGACGGGTTCGAGACAAGTGATCGTAAAAGAAGCGCTCAATCCGGAGCAGAGCTGGAATGCGAATATCAACTTTGTAAAGAAGATTGTGACGGGCAATTCGTTTATCGGCCTGGACGCTTCCGCTTTTTACACGTATTTCACAAACCGGATTCTGCCGGATTACGATACCAATCCGAATCAGATCATTTATGACAATCTGGACGGGTATGCCGTTTCAAAAGGAATTAGCCTCAACCTCGATTTCAACTTTCCTTTTCCGCTGAAAATCATGACGGGCGGCACTTTCATGGATAATTTTCAGAGCGAGAACGGCATTCGGTTCCGTCCCGTCCTGACCGAAAAATTCACGGGCGTATGGACTTTGACCTATGACATCCAGAAAGCAGGCATTTCCTTTGATTACACCGGCAACATTTACGGGCCCATGCGCCTGCCCATACTGAGCGAGGACGATCCGCGCGCAAGCGTTTCGCCGGTATGGTCTCTTCAGAATATCCAGATAACAAAGAAATTCAGTAACGGACTAGAAATTTACGGAGGCATCAAAAACCTGCTGAACTTCACGCCGCCGGCAAATTCCATCGCGCGCGCATCCGATCCTTTCGACAAAAATGTAAAATTTGACGATCATGGTCAGGTCATCGCCACGCCGGAAAATCCATACCGTCTGACCTTCGATCCGTCGTATGTTTATGCACCAAATCAGGGACTTAGAGGCTTTCTCGGATTAAGATATATGTTAAGATAAAATCTGCTAAATTGCACAAAAAACGTCAGCTAAAACGTTCTGGTATAATTATTCAAGGATGAAAAAGACATACAGTATTGATATTCATTGATTTGAATAATTATTAATTGTATATTTGTCTCATCAACTATTTAACACTACTTAATCATGGCATTAACAAAGCAGTTTGTAAAGAGCAAATCGGTTTACAAAGTTACATTTACAGTACCTGCGGAAGCAGCAGTTGAAGCTAAAAAAGTTGCTCTTGTGGGAGAATTCAACGGCTGGAATCCTGCGGAAGCAATTGCGCTTAAGAAACAGAAAGATGGTTCTTTCAAAGGAATTGTTGAGCTTGGAGCAGGTGAATATCAGTTCCGCTATATTCTGGATGACGAAAAATGGCAGAACGATCCGGAAGCTGACAAATTCGTTCCGGCAGGCGTTGAAGACACAGAAAATTCAGTTGTTGTATTGTAGTTAGCTGTTAGCTGTTAGCTGTTAGCTGTTAGCTGTTAGCTGTTAGCTGTTAGCTGTTAGCTGTTAGCTGTTAGAAGAAAAACCCGGGGTGTAAATGATTTACTCCCGGGTTTTTTATTTTTTAAACTTGCTGGATGTCTTTTGATTTAGATTGCGAAGTTGTCGCTTTCTACATAAGCTTTAATGAGGGCGTCTTCTCCTTCTTTTCCTTTTTGTGAGTTGCCGTGCTCCATTCCCATGATAAAGGATTTGTTCTCTTTCTTGCTTCTGTCGTAAATGTATTTGAAAATGTTTTTATAATTGATTTCTCCGGTTGTAGGCTCATTCCGGCCGGGCTCGTCCCCGATCTGGAAGTAATCAATTTCACTCCATGTTTTGTCAATATTATACAGAATGCGGCCTTCGTTTTTCTGCATGTGATAAATATCATAAAGGATCTTGCATGACTTGCTGTTCACGCCGCGGCATATTTCATACGTCTGGTCGGAAGTTCTCAGAAACAGGTTCGGCGAATCGCTCAGCGGTTCCAGCACCATGACCAGTCCATGCGGTTCCAGTATTTCGGCACCACGGCGCAATGCGTCAATTACGTTTCCGGTTTGTACGCCGATCGGAATGTTTCTTTCAAAATCGCCCGGAACAACGGTCATCCATTTGGCATTGACGCGCTTGGCCGTTTCCACCGCTTTTTTGCAGCCATTCAGGAAAATGTCGATGTATTCCTTTTTGCCGGCAGCCAATGTATTGGCTCCGTTTCCGCCTTTGTCCACTACAAACACGCCCATTTCCATTCCCAGGCGGGTCATTTCCCTGGCAATTGCTTCTTGCTGCTCCACAGGCCGGCCCATCATGCCGTTATCTTCCAAAGCCATAAAGCCCTGATCGGCCATGAATTTGAGCTGATCAATGACATCTTTTCCTGCACTGTTCTGAAACATGCCGAAGTGAGATGCATATTTCAGTTTGAATTTGTTTTTTGCCAATGGGGATGTTGCGAAAGCTTCTCCTGTTGCGATTGCTGCACCAGCGATTCCAAGTGAAGATTTTACAAAATTTCTGCGGAGCATATATTTTTAAGGTTTTGTTTACTTAAACATTAAAGAAGCGGCTTTATGAAATATACCCCAATTCTTTTCAGGAAACTTGGAAACGGCTAGTTTCCCTTTCTTTTCTTCCTTCTTTCCTTTCTGCTTTTCGGCTCGGCAGGCGCAGTAACCGTAACTTCCGGCTCCGGCGCGGGAAAATACGGCGCAAGCTGATTTCTGATATCTTCCCGGAACGCATTCTTGACGCCATTCAGTGCCGCTTCCTTGATTTCACCTTCCAGACGGCCGTCTTTCAGCAACTTCACAACCGCTTCTTCTCCCGGCCAGCTTGCACCCAGATATTCCGCCGCATTTTTCCGTACTGTCAGCGATTCGCTGTTATCCGTAACTGCCGCACGCAGCAGATTTACGGATTCGGAACTTCCTGCGGACTGGATGGAAGCAAGTAAAGCCGACTTCTGCCTGTCATTGAGCCTTGAAAACTTTTGCGTTACATACAAAATCCCGGCCTGTTTCAGCAACAGCCGGCCTGCATCACGGCCGATTACTTCATCGGATTTGTCCAGCGCAAGCCTGAACAGCCTTTCATTTTCCGATTCCAGTTCATACCTCGTCATCAGATCAATGTAATCTGCTGTTCCGTACGTTTCGTCCAGCAGCTTGTTCAGCGCGGTCAGCCCTTGTTGTGAATTGGTTACAAAAGATTTGTCCAGATGCAGCAATGCCAGTTTACTGACTTCAATCCGATCCGAAGAATTCACATTCATTACGTTCAGCAACGCCTGCGTTTTTTCGTATCCTGCGTGAAAAAAGTCGAATGCCCGGAAATACCGCAGCCTGTCTTTGAAACTGACCGTAGTATCCGCTGCAAGATTGGTCAGGTATGGAATGGCGCGTCTTGTTCTTGCAAGCCAGATAATGTCTTTTCCCGCATCCGTTGCTTCGGGGTTCGCTCCTGCCCTTTCCAGCCATGCCGGAAAAATGCGTTCCCATTGCTCAAAAGCGCCTATGCTCAATGCTTCCACCGACCAGCGGTCATTTCCCTTGTATTGTTTTGCAAGCTGCAGCCATACATCCAGCGCCTCGTAAGTATGATTATGGTTGATCGCCAGCGCACATTCTCTTCTTACCTGCGGGTCCGGATCGGAAGTGAGCCGCTTGATGTATTCGGTAGGATCGCTGTTCCGCTGCCGCACGGCTCTCAATGCCGTAATTCTCAGGTTCGGGTTCAGTTCGCGGAAAGCGATGTCGAGGTTGCGGTAATTAAACCCTTCGATATTGTTTAAAACCCAGAGTGCCCTTGCGCGCAGTTTCGGGTTCGCATTGTATTCACGGAAAAGATTTTCAAGATACGGTTCTGCTGCCCAGCCGTGTTTTACGCAGGCATTCCACGCCATGTAACGCATGGACAAATTGGGGCTGCGCAATGCCTTTACGGCTTCTTCGGGAATAGAAAGGTCATAAACCGGAATGTTGTAAGGTACGCCTGCCGGCGCAATGCGAAACAGTCTTCCCCGGCTTTTATCCTTCATTTTATGCGAACCAATTACGGGATCATACCAGTCGGAAACGATCAGCGAGCCGTCGGGTGCCACGCATACGTCCGTCGGCCTGAACCATTTGTCGCGCTTTCCTTCTGCAACCGGAATGATACCGTCCGATTTGTAACCGGCGCCACTGTTCCGGACCTGAACGGCGTTAATGCTGTTTTGGCCTGCATCGGCCAGCAAAATCTGGTCCCAGTAACGTCGCGGAAGCAATTCTCCTTCATAAACGGTTAGTCCCATCGGAAAACCGGAACCTGTTTCCAGCAAGTCGGGCACAACGCCGGGATCATTCTGGTGCCAGTGACGGCGCGGGATTTCATCTTCTACATTGGTCCTGTTGAGCCGCCAGCTTGCGCCTGTCATTTCATCAATATACCCGAAATTGCCGTTTTCCATAACATAGGAAACGCGGTCAGCGCCATTTCCCGGCTCTTCCTGATCTGGCTGCCACATGGTTCCGTAACTGTCCACGGCTACTTCAAAGCCGTTTCGGAAATTCTGCGCCAGGATTTCAACTTTGGTAAAATCCTGGCTGCACCTGAAAACCACGCCCTGTTTAAATTGCCTGAAATCAAGCGGCCTTTCGTATTTATCCAGCAAAGGACGGTCTTTGCCGTCTACAAGCTGCCTGCCGGCGTTTCCAAAATTAAAATAAAATTTTCCGTCCGGGCCGAATACAAAAGCATGTACGCCCGCATCGTTTTGGACGCCGCCGATTTCCTTGAAAAGCACCTCTTTTACATCCGCCTTGTCGTCTCCGTCCGTATCCGTAAAAAGCCAAACGTACGGACTTTGCGAAACAATGGCCTTGTTTCCCATGACCCAGATTCCCAGCGGTGCATTGATTTCGGCTCCCTGGTAAAAAACTTTGGTAACGTCCGATTTTCCGTCACCGTCTTTGTCTTCAAGGATCAGGATGCGGTCACCGACGCCGAGTTCGGACTTTCCGTTAACGGCAGGACGGTAATTATAGGATTCACAAACCCATACCCTTCCGCGATGGTCTACATCGATATTAATGGGGTTGATTACATCGGGCTCGGATGCAAAGAGCGTGGCTTCCAGGCCGTCGGCCATTTTGAGACCGGCGATGGCATTTCTGGAAAACCGTTTTTCAGGTTCGGAAAGTGCTGCATAGATGCTGTCGGGATCCGTAACGACGATTTCAGGAACAACAGTTACAGAATCAGCTGTTTGGCCAAAACCGCAGAAATTCAGCAGAAGGCAATGGACGGCAATGAATAGTGTGGATTTCTTAAAATGAATTGATTTCAAAACAGACTTTTATAATGCGGGATATTCAAACTCGCATAAAATTACCTGTTGTTTCGGGAATAATAAAATGAACTTGGAAGGAATGAAGCCGGATCAAAAATTAATCCTGTGAAATACAACTTTACGGCTGTATTTCACAGGACCGGCGTTCTTATTTCTTTCTCAGATTGCTCAGATAAGTCACCAGACTAACCAATTCTTCGGTGCTCATGGCGTCCTGCAATCCGGCCGGCATCATGGAATCATTCAGCTGTTTGATGGACTTTACCTGCGACATTTTGTATTCCTGCGTCGAGCCGCCGGGGAATTTCATGATCAGGTCGGTTTCTGTTTTGCTGGCGATAATGCCGGAAACTTCGGAGCCGTCTTTAAACTTCACTTCAAACCCTTCATACCCGAAACCAATTCCCGCACTTGGCTCGAAAATAGCCGCATACTGTGCTTCTTTGGGCAGCTTGCTTCCGATTTCAGACAGTTTCGGCCCGAAATCCATTCCTTCGCCGTTCACCTGATGGCAAACCGAACAGTAAGAAGAAAATACTTCCTTGCCTTTGGAAACACTGCCGTTCATGCCCACCAGTTCTTTCAGTTCAGGATGTTTTTTAACGACTATGCTTCCACCTTCCAGGTATTTTGCCGCTTCCATCTTGACCGATTTCCGCCATGCACCGCTTAATCCCTGCACTGCTGCAGTTTTCATTTCTCCTTCCAGCTTGTTTTCTTTAAGCAGTTCAAGCACTTCATCTTCACCGCTCATTGTACCGCCGAGTGATTTCACTGCAACCAGTCGCATACCGGCGGGATATTTTTTATCCAGCGATACCGTTTCCAGCATTTCCAGCGATTCCTTACTTCCGACACCTTTTAAAGCGGTCAGGATATTTTCACTTTTTTCGGCATCTTTTCCTTTGATCACATTCCAGACCAGCTCTGACCCGTTCTGTTTCATAAGCTGCGCTGCTGCTGCACCGCCTGTTCTGGTGGAAGCCTGCGCAATGGCAAGATCGAGCAAGCGGTTGTTTTCGGATTCCAGTTCGTAGCGCGCAACCAGTTCAAGGTAAAGAGCGGTTCCGTATGAAGCGTCCAGCAGTTTTTTAACTGCCGCCATTGCTTCCGGGCTTTGTTTTACAAAATCGGGATCCAAATGCCGCAATGCAAGTTCATTAATTTTGCTTTGATTGGCGGCACTCCCTTTCATGATCTGCAAAAGAGCCGTAGACTTTTCTTTTCCTCCCGGATTAAAATCAAATGCGCGGAAATACCGCAGTCTGCTTTTCAGATCCATATTCGGATCGCCAGCCAGTGAAGCCAGCAACGGAATTGATTCCTTGCTTCTGGAACGCCACACAATATCTTTTCCTGCTTTTGTCGCCACCGGATCGACGCCGGCTTCTGCAACCCATGCTTTGAAAAACGAATCCCATTGTCCGTCTGCTCCGATTCCCAGTGCTTCCAGATACCAGCGGTCCTGGCCGTCGTATTGCCGGGCAAGCGCGGTCCATAATGCCGGAGCTTCTGCAGATTTGTTATGATGAAGCATTAATGCACATTCTCTGCGGACCTGCGGTTCTTTGTCGTTCACAAGCATTTTGATATAGCTTGTCAGATCTGCATAATTGGTTTCGCTTGCAGCACGCAAAGCAGCGATCCGCATATCCGGGTTGCTGTCTTTTATGGCGGTATCAATGGCTTTTTTGCCAGCCTCCGGCGATTTGCTCAGCATCCACAAAGCCCTTGCACGCATACGCGAATTGGCTTTCGGATCATTGAACAGTTTTTCCAAAGCAGGAACAGCCGATGTGTTCATTTTTTCCAGTGCCTGCCATGCAAGATAACGAACTGATAAGTTGGGGCTTTGCAAAGCAGTAACAGCGCCTTCAGGCGTGGAAAAATCATTTTTCGGAATACGGTAAGGCGTATTGGAAGGTGCTATCCGGAACAAACGGCCTCTGTTCTGGTCTCCGGCCTGATGCCCGCCTACGCCCGGATCGTACCAGTCGGAAACAATCAGCGAGCCGTCCGGCGCCACGCATACATCCGAAGGCCGGAACCATTGATCGCGTTTGCCGTCCACAAGATTAACGATTTTGGCAGAATAGCCTGCGCCAGCCTTTTGAACAGGATATGAACGGACTACGTTGTGACCGGGTTCGCAGTGAATCATCTGATCCCAGAATGCTTTCGGCAAAAGACGGCCTTCGTAAATGACCATTCCGGTCGGCGAACCGGAGCCGGTCTGCAGCAAGTTCGGGACAACGCCGGGATCGTTCAAATGCCAGTGACGAAACGGAATGGAATCCTCCATATTGGTACGGTTTGCACGCCAGCCTGCGCCGGTCAGTTCATCGGTATAGCCGTAATTTCCGTGCTGCATTACGTAATTGATCCTTACGCTTTTATTGCCGTCATCGTCATTGTCGGACTGCCACATGGTTCCGTAGCTGTCAATAGCGACTTCATAATTATTTCTGAAATTATTTGCCAGTACCTCGATATTTTTAAAATCAGGATCGCAGCGAAACACCATTCCCTGTTTCAGCTTTTTGAAATCAATCGGTTCGCCGTCTTTTCCGACAATCGGCTTTCCTTTACCGTCAAGTAACTGGCCGCCCTCATTTCCGAAATTGAAATACAGCTTTCCGTCCGGGGCAAAAACAAAAGCGTGCATGCCATGATCGTGCTGCTCACCGCCGACGCCTTCAAAAATCACTTCTTTCTTATCCGCTTTGCCGTCATTGTTTTCATCCGTAAAAAGCCATACGTAAGGACTTTGGGATACGACAACTCTGTTTCCCATTACCCAGATTCCCAGCGGCGAATTGATTTCCTTTCCCTGATAAAAAACGGTTGTCTTGTCCGATTTCCCGTCCCCGTTGCTGTCTTCCAGGATCAAAATGCGGTCGCCTTCATCTTTGGTAGGATTGCCGTTAATGGCCGGACGATAATTGTAAGCTTCACAAACCCACACCCGGCCCAGATGATCGACATCGATATTCGTAGGATTGGTGATGACGGGTTCGGAGGCAAAAAGCGTGGCTTCCAGACCGTTGGTTACAGACAATCCGGCAACAGCATATTTCGGTGACCTTTTCTGCTCATCGGTCAGGTCTTTGTACAGGCTGTCCAGCACGGAACTCTGAAAAGTGCTCGGATTGGATCGCTGGTAAGTACTTACCATTAAACCCAGCAACATACAGCCGGCGGGAAAAAGCAATAAGGATTTTTTGAAGTTCATTTGGTAAAATAATTATGGACTGTATTGCAGCCGGTCTGCGCCATTCTTGAATAAAGATTACTAATTTTAGATCTATAAGAGTTTATCTACATGTCATTTACTATTATGAGCAAGACTTTTTTTTACGCCGCTGCCATTTGCATCTCATTGCAGGCCAACGCACAGACAGCCATTCCCGCAGCCGAAATCCAGATCAGAACAGCCGTGCTGGCAGCGCCGTCTGAAAAGCAGGAAGGAGCCAAAGTTTACGGCTATGCGCCTGACGGGACTTTTAAAATACTCCGGAACGGAACCAATGATCTGGTATGCCTTGCCGATGACCCGAAAAAAGAAGATATCAGCGTTTCGTGTTACCATGCGGACCTGGAACCGTTTATGGAGCGCGGCAGGATACTCAGCAAAGAAGGTAAAAACGCAAAGGAAATTTTTGACATCCGGGAAAATGAAGCCAAAAGCAAAAAGCTGAGCATGCCCAAACAGCCTTCCACTTTATACGTACTTTCCGGCACAAAAGACAATTACAATGCAGCCGACGGCACGTTAAAAAACAGTTACCTTCGCTATGTGATTTACATTCCGTATGCCACTGCGGAAAGTACCGGATTGCCGCTGAAACCCGATGTTGCCGGCATGCCGTGGATTATGGACCCCGGAACGCACCGCGCCCACATTATGATCAATCCCGCAAAACCCTGATTTTTTTATCTGGATTTTAAAATCAGAAACCGCCTTCAGAGAACGGAAGTCAATATTTTTAAGGTAGGTTAAAACCGGACGGTGCTTTTGCAGTAAAATCTTTTCCGATGAAAAAAGTTATTTCACTGCCGGTATTCTGCTGGCTAATGACAATAAGTATGGCTGTAACGGCACAAACCGAAACAATGAACCTCTGGCCGGAAGGCAAAATCCCCAATTTCAAAACGAGCAGCGTTGCTGAAAAATCCGAAACGGATGCAAGCAACATTTTGCGCATCAGCGGCGTAACCGTTCCGACCCTGACCGCCTATATTGCGCCTAAAGAAAATGCGACCGGAGCAGCCGTCATGATTTGCCCGGGCGGCGGTTACGGGATTCTGGCTGCATCGCATGAAGGCAGCGATTTTGCCAAATGGTTTAACGAACGCGGCATTTCTGCGTTTGTACTGAAATACAGGCTTCCGAACGAAAAAGCCATGACGCACCAGCATGAAGTTCCTTTGATGGATGCCATGCAGGGAATGAAAATGATCCGTCAGAACGCGGCCAAATGGAATATTGATCCGAACAAAATCGGTGTAATGGGCTTTTCTGCCGGCGGACATCTTGCTGCGACCCTTTCCACGCACTACAATATGGGCCCGAAAGCTTCGCAGGAATCCAAGCCTGATTTTTCCATTCTGCTTTATCCGGTGATTTCATTTCTGCCTTCCATTTCGCACGGCGGCTCGCGGGACAATCTGCTTGGCGCTGAAAAGTCGGACGAACTGATCAGATATTACTCCAATGAATTACAGGTCAGCGATCAGACGCCGCCGGCATTTCTCGTGCATGCCATGGACGACGGTGCCGTTCCGGTCGAGAACAGCATTGAGTATTATCTTGCACTGAAAAAACATAAAATAGCCGCTGAAATGCATTTATACCCGATTGGCGGCCACGGTTACGGCATGCGCACGGAAGGAAAAGGATCGCTTGCCAACTGGCCTGCGGCGATGGAAGGCTGGCTGAAATCCATGGGTTATATGAAGAAATAATGATAAGCCCTGATTTATCAATAGATTTGAACGAAAATTCAGTCTGTTGAACAAAGTCTTTGCCATGAATGCCGTAAACCGCTTTTTGATTAACCCGAAATCCATTCTGTTCGTATTTCTGGGCGTTGCAGTATTTGCCAGTCTGCAGTCCTATTTCGGAGGTTTGAAAAGTTTTGTGGAAGGTGGCCATCTTTATACGACTTACAACAATTACATCATTTTCAAACAGTCTTTCTTCCACCTGCTTGAAAACAAGGACCTGTACGCGCAATTCGTTGAAGAACAAGGCGACTTATTCAAGTACAGCCCGAGCTTTGCACTGATCTTCGGCATGCTTTCGATTCTTCCGGACGTTCTGGGACTTTCTTTATGGAACATTCTGAATGCATTCGTCTTGTTCTGTTCGGTGTATTATCTGCCGCGTATCGACATCCGGACCAAAGGGCTGATCCTCGTTTTTATGCTTGTCGAACTGCTTACTTCGGTGCAGAATGAACAAAGCAACGCGCTGATTGCAGGATTACTGATTTTCAGCTTTGGCTTTCTGGAAAGAGGAAAATACTGGATGGCCACTTTATGCGTGGTTTCAACGATTTTCATCAAAGTGTTCGGCATTGTTGCGCTGGCCCTTTTCTTACTTTACCCCAATAAGTTCAAACTGGCTTATACGACGGCTTTCTGGGTTGTATTTTTTACGTTTCTGCCGTTGCTTGTCATTGATTGGGAGCAGTTTGTCTTTCTTTATAAAAGCTGGGCGAATTTGTTGCAGAACGATCATTCCATTTCGGACGGACTTTCTGTGATCGGCTGGCTGAAATCGTGGTTTGGCTGGCAGGTGAATAAAACGTATGTAAGTCTGGCGGGCGTGGTGCTTTTCTGCATTCCGCTACTGAAAATCAGATCATACCAGAACTTTGTATTCCGGATTCTGATGCTTTCTTCCATTTTGGTCTGGGTTGTAATTTTTAATCACCGCGCAGAATCGCCGACTTTTATCATTGCGATCAGCGGCGTGGCGCTCTGGTATTACGCACAGTTTCCCAAAAAAGAAAACTATGCTTTACTTGTTCTGGCATTTGTGTTTACTGCTTTGTCACCGACGGATATTTTCCCGAAATTCATTCGCGACGAATGGATGAAACCCTATGTTGCAAAAGCAGTTCCGTGTATTCTGATCTGGGGAAAAATTATTTATGATATGCTATTCGGCAGGTTACTGCCAAGAGAAGAAACGGAAAAGGTATTATAAAAAAAAGCGTTGCAGGTATCGGATCTTGCCTGCAACGCATTCATATGTTTTCAATTCATCGCCACCAGTGTACGGCTCACTTCACTGACATCTTTCGTGGCAAGGCGTATGTATTTTACAATTCTTTCCTGATTATCCGAAATTTCCAGCGTGTAATTGCCGTCCTGTATTTCTGAAAAATTCAGTTTGCGGCCAAATTTTCTTGTCGCTTTTCCGATGTGTTCTTCATGCAGAACCTGACCTTTATCGTTCATCAGGCGTATTGCCATCCGTTCGCCCAACGCCTTTTCAATCAGGACTTTCATGGTCACTGTATTTCTGATCTGATACATTCCCATGCGGAAATTCCTGCAACTGTTGTTTTTGCATTCCGCTTTGGTTTCAACAGGAAGCGCGGAAACGTTGGAGCTTAGCAGCAAAATTCCGAAAGCTGCTGCAGCAAGTGATGTGAGCATTTTTTTCATGGCCGAACAAAGGTTATCAGTGAAAGTTTGGGATAATTTTCACCAATGATGCCTTCCTTTCAGGCCATGTTGCATGCTTTGTTTAAACGGTGAATTAAGGATGCTGAACGGTTTATCCTCCGATTGCAATCATGGTGCGGTTCTGCTCGTAGTCCGATTTGGCATGTTTTTCAGTGAAGCCTGCATGTCCGCCGTGAGCAAAATGTTTTTTATGAAAATGCGAATAGATCAAGGCACGAACGTCTTTTCCGGCGCGCAGCGGCGTCAGTAAATCGATTTCAGTCGTATCAAAAAGGCAGTTTTTCAGTTTTCCGTCAGCCGTCAGCCGAATTCGGTTGCACCCCGAGCAGAACGGGTGCGTAACGGTTCCGATAATCCCGAAAGTGCCTGCGCCGCCATTTACCTGAAAACGGTGTGCGGTATCCTGCAATTCTCCGGGTAATTTCTGAAAGTCAAAATGATTGCTGATACCGGAAAGCAGATCGTTGTAGGAAACAATTTTGGACATATCCCACTGATTGCCGTTGAACGGCATAAACTCTATAAACCGGACATGCAGATTGGGTTCGTCAACCGTAAGTCTTACAAAATCACTGACCTCGTCATCATTAATCCCGCGCATTACAACCATGTTGATCTTGACAACAAAACCTTCTGTCAGAAGCAACCGGATGTTATCCAGCGTTTTGGTAAAATGACTGCGTTTTGTAATGCCGGCAAACCGTTCTTCCCTCAAAGTATCCAGACTTACATTCAGCGAACTTACGCCTGCATCTTTCAGATTATTTATAAACTGATCGATCAGAACGGCATTGGTTGTAAGCGTAAGCGAAGCCGGCAATTTGCCAAGATCCGAAATAATATGGCCTGCATCTTTGCGGATCAGCGGTTCTCCGCCGGTCAGACGGATTTTATCCACGCCCATTTCTACAAATATGCCTGCAAGCATTTTAATTTCATCTGCCTGCATCAGCCATTTGGACGGCATAAACTGCATATCTTCCTGCGGCATGCAGTATGTACAGCGCAGGTTGCACTTATCCGTCAGCGAAATCCGCAGATAAGTATGCTTACGGCCAAATGTATCTACAATGGGCAATGACATGGATGGACTGGAATTCAAATGAGCAAAAGTTATGTATGCTTTGTGCCTTCTAAAACGCTGAAAACGTGCAGAACATGCGGAAAAAGAGCATCCATATATTCTGTAACGCCGCCTGTACTTCCCGGCATGGTGATCACCAGCGTTTCCTTGATTAAACCGGCCGCAGACCGTGAAAGCATGGCCGTTGGAATCCGTTCCTGGCCATATTGCCGCGCCGTTTCTGCAATTCCGGGAATTTCACGATCCAGCAATTCACTGACAGCTTCCGGTGTAACATCGCGGTGCGACAAACCGGTTCCGCCCGTGATCAAAATCATTTGATACTGCGCATCGCAAAGGCTTCGTATCTTGTCCTGAATGCTGCTTTTATCGTCGGGAATGATGCTGTAATCGCTTACACTGATTTTTATGGCGTCCAGTTTTTCAATGATTTTCCTGCCCGATTTATCTTCACCGATTCCGTTTGAAATGCTGTCGGAGCAAACCACAACAGCCGTTTTCAGATTTTCCGGAACTGCTTTTCTGTCGCTTTTTCCGCCTTTCTTTTCCAGCAGCTTAATGTTGTTGATTTCAACGCCTTTGTCAATCGGTTTGAGCATGTCGTACATCGTCAGGGCCACAACCGATGCGCCGTGCATGGCTTCGACTTCCACGCCGGTTTTATAAATCGTCTTGACGGTCAGTTCAATTACAATGGAAAGATTTTCGATTCTGTAATTTACAGCGGTATATTCCACCGGAATCGGGTGACAGTCCGGCAAAAGGTCCGGCGTTTTCTTTACTGCCAGGAATCCCGCTGCTTTGGCCATTTCAAAAACATCGCCTTTGGGAACGGCCCGGTCCTGAATTGCCTGAATGGTTTCGGGTTTGCTGACCTGCACCGTTGCCTGTGCGGTGGCAATCCGTAAAGTATTGGTTTTATGCGTTATATCGACCATCAAAAATCAGTAAAATTCATTAGCGGAAAGCCGGAGCTCAACTATTTTCTTTCCAGACGTATGCTCCGTTTTCTCCGATCAGTTCTTTTCCAAAAACGGGAACATTGGCCTTAATTTCTTCAACAACAAACTCGGAAGCCTCAAAAGCGGCACGGCGGTGCGGAGAAGAAACAAAAACAAACAGGCTGATTTCGCCGACCGGCACCGTTCCCAGGCTGTGATAAATATGCATGCAAGTCAGTTCAAACCGGGCAAATGCTTTTTCCCTGATCTCGTGAAATGCATGTTCGGCCATTTCTTCGTAAGCAGAATATTCAATTGCAGTAACAGTCCCGCTCTCTTTCTGGTCCGCACGGATTTGCCCCAGAAAAATAGCATGCGCACCGATACCGGTTTTGGAATGGTGGCTGGCAATGGATTTTGAAACGAACTCGGGGCTGATCGGTCCCTGAACAAATACTTTTTTGGGCTTGTGTATCTTTTCCATTCACTCGGATTTATACTTCTGAACAAGAAAATCTGGATTTATCCACCGGCAAAAGGCGGTAAAAGCGCAATTTCGGCTGACGGATCAATCGGTGCAAAGTCTTCTGCTATTTTCTGGTTGACGGCAACTTTAAACTTTTTTTCACGCAACGCCGGATATTTTTCCAGAATCTGGCTGCGAAATTTTCCTACGGTAAGGTTTTCATCCGAAATCCAGAGTTCGTTGGCGTGGCCGGTTATTTCCGCCAGCATTCCGTAATACATCACATGCACGCTCATTTATTCCGTATTTTTAAGCTTGGTTATTTCCTGTTAAGCAGTTGATTACAATCAGTCCGGATTAAACGTTTTTACAGAATTTTCTCTATCCGATATACATTTTCCTGACAGCTTAATGCTGATTGCCAACAGCTCCTGAAACCATAAACACACATTTCGAAAATGAAATTCAGAACGGCAGCAAATGTACTTCCACAAGGTCGCCTTCCGAAATGACATTCTGCGTTACCGGAAGATAAATAATTGCATTCGCAATGGCAAAAGAACGCAGCGCAAACGACTCCTGCCCATCCAGCGGAACTACGTAATCTTCTTCTACAAATGCTTTCAGGAATTCATCCCTTTCACCGTCGAATGAATAAGCATGCTTGACAGGCATTTTCAGTTTTCTGAGAAACATATCCGTTCTGCCCGTTATTTTACGGATGGCCGGAAGCACGTATTCGTAGTAACAAACGAGCGACGAAGCCGGATTTCCCGGCAGGGCAAAAAACAGCTTTTCCTGCCTTTTTGCAAAAAGAAGCGGCTTTCCGGGTTTTTGCCTTACTTTATAAAAAATGGTTTCAGCGCTAATTTCCTGTAAAGCTTTTTCCACAAAATCGTAATCGCCGACGGATACGCCGCCTGTTGCCAGCACAAGATCATTGATTTGCGAAAGTTCTTCAAGCGCATCTACAGTGGACTGAAAGTCATCTTTGGCATACTTGATTTCAATATCAGAAATGCCTTCCTGCTGCAAAGCCGCAATAAGCATGGCGGAATTGGATTCGTATACTTTGCCGTGCACAAGCGGCTCGCCGGGTTTGAGCAGTTCATCGCCTGTCACCAGCAAACCTACTTTCGGCTTGCTGTACACTTCTACGACCTGCACATTCATGCCCAGCAAAAAACCTATGCTCCCGGGGGTAAGATAAGTGCCTTTTTTTAATGCAATCGCTCCTTGCCTGATCTGTTTTCCGACTTCCCTGACATTTTTTCCAGGCGGAACCGGGAATTCATGAATGATAACCTGTCCGCTTTGCACCGAAGTATGCTCCTGCATAATAACGGCCGTTGCGCCGTCGGGAACGGGCGCCCCGGTAAAAATCCGGATTGCATTTCCCGAGATCAAAGGCTGCAGTTCGGACTGTCCGGCTCTGGACTCTCCGGTTATTTTCAGGAAAACGTCTTTTTGAATAATGTCGGAATGAAGAATGGCATATCCGTCCATGGACGACTGCCGGAAAGAAGGCATGGAAAGCGGCGCGGCAATGTCGGCCGCCAGTACAAATCCTGCTGCTGACGTCGTTGGTCTGGTTTCCGTGGCATTCAGTACGGTTTCGGAATAAATCCTTTGTTTGGCCTCGTTTACTGTTACCATAAATGCTTTGTTAAAGATCATTTCTGCAAGTTAACACATCGCGGAACTTCATTTACATTTCCGGAAAATGATTAAAAATTTTGCAGGTTTTTAAAATATTTAAAAATTTTAGAAGAAAAGTACATCGTATCCGAAAATGCACTTTGTACAATTATTTCATAATCAGCTAAGTAGCTTAAAAAAATATTTTTTTGCTTTATCAATCCTTCCAAAATGCGTCAGAAAAGCCGTTCTGTAAATTTTCCCAACAGCCATGATAAATTTTACAGACTGGTAAAATGCCAATTGTATTCATTGCTGAACTGCAAATCCCGCCAAATCGGACGTCCTTGTTTTAATTCTATACTACAAACGTACAAATAGTTCTAAATCAGATATTTACCAAAATGTTGAATATTTTTAATTCTATACCGTTATCTTTACACCCCGGCTTTATGCCATAAACCGATGTTTCACGAAATAAAAAATGCATGATAAGACTAATCTTTATGGCCTTCTCAATTGCAATAATGGGCAAATCGCCCCTGAGCGAGGTGAAGGTGGAAAAGAAGGAGCTGAAAGAAAACACCATTATTGATTCAGATCTTCTTGCTATTGACTTCTGTGGCGAAGCGATACCATTATCAGAGCTTCGAATTGCCGAGCGATACCAGAAAACGATCAGAAATTACGACAATCCCGCCTTTCGTAAGCTGATGACAAAGACCCAGAAAAGAATGAAAATCATTGAACCCATTCTTAAAAAGTACGGAGTACCAGCCGATTTCAAATATATTCCCCTTATCGAGAGCGCAATGAGCGATGATGTCAAATCACACCGCGGTGCTGCCGGCTACTGGCAACTGATGCCATCCACAGCAAAATCGCTTGGTCTGGTTGTCAACTCAACCAGAGACGACCGCAAACATCTCGTTAAATCAACGCATGCCGCTGGCAAATACCTCCGAAGCCTGCACCGGCAACTTGGCTCATGGACGCTCGTAGCAGCCGCATACAATGCCGGCCCGAGTCGCATTCAGAACAGAATGGACTCCCAGAACAAGGATGATTATTTCAAGCTAAAATTAAATTCAGAAACTACAAAATACATTTACAAGCTGCTTGCAGTGAAGGAATGGTTTTCCAATCCGGAAAGAAGCAGGGAATGGGTAAGCGGAAATGTGGTAGAAAAGCTTTCGGAATACCGGACGGAACAAAGCAAAATCCGTATGGCGCTGGAAGAAGAAATGATTAAAATTTCCGCCGACTCCTGATCAATCAATTATTTGGCATTAAATTAATAGAAAAGGTTACAATATCCTTTTCTTTGTGTTGTTATTGCAATCAGCGAAAACATTGCTGAATAACAATGTAAACTTATTTAAATGCTCTTATAATATGACAAAAGCAGAAATGATCACTGACAAAGGGACTATGCTGATCGAATTTTACGATGAGGATGCTCCTGCCACAGTGAAAAACTTTGTTGACTTATCGAAAAAGGGATTTTATGACGGTACTATTTTCCACCGTGTAATTCCTGACTTTATGATACAAGGTGGCGATCCGACGGGAACTGGCCGCGGAGGTCCGGGTTACAAAATCAAATGTGAACTGAACGGCGGTAACCAATATCATGACCGTGGCGTATTGTCCATGGCACATGCCGGACGCGATACAGGAGGTTCTCAGTTTTTCATCTGTCATGGCCGCAGAAATACGGCGCATCTGGACGGAAACCACACTTGTTTCGGAAAAGTTGTGGAAGGTGTTGAAACCGTGGACTTGATCCGTCAGGGTGACAAAATCCAGAAAGTAACAATTATCGAAGAGACAGAAGCCTGAAAGCATCTGGTTCGTAAACAAAAAATGCCCGGAACAGTCCCGGGCATTTTTTGTTGGTATGCAAGCTGTTACCAGAAATGTGCATACAGAAAACTTATGATTGCAATAACGCTTACTGCGCCGATGATGAATGTACGGTGCGGAATAAACATGGAAGCGTCAATGGCAAGTCCTTTGCGCTCATCGGGCAATACAAGACCTAAAATAAACATAACCGAAACGCATATCAGAAATACAATGCCCATACGGTCCAGGAACGGAACCTGTGTCCAGTCGGCAAACGGGAAATAGTTGTTATGCATGGCAAGTGCGATCAGGAAACCGCCGACGATGGCGAACAAAGCGCCTGCCGAATTGGTGCGTTTCCAGAAAAAGCCCATGATGAAAGCTGCAAAAATCCCCGGCGAAAGAAGCCCGGTCATTTCCTGAATAAACTGAAAACCGCCTTTTTTATCGATTCCCATGTACGGAGAAACGAGAATTGCCAGAATCATGGAAATTACGACAACAAGCCTTCCGATTCTTACAAGCGTTTTTTCATCTGCATTTTTTCCAATGTAATTTTTGAAAATATCCAGTGTAAAAATGGTTGAAATACTGTTGGCTTTTCCGGCCAGCGAAGCTACAACGGCGGCTGTAAGAGCAGCAAATGAAAGTCCTTTCAGACCAGAAGGCAGCAGGTTCAGCAACACAGGATATGCTTTATCTGCATTGATTACGCCATCCGATCCCATCATTTCGGCCTGGAACATACCTTTGTTATATAATGCGTAAGCAGCGATCCCGGGCAGAACCACGATAACGGGCATAAGCAGTTTCAGAAAAGCCGCAAATAAAATACCGTTTCTTGCTGTTTTCAGATCCGCGCCCAAAGCACGTTGTGTGATATATTGGTTACATCCCCAGTAGTTCAGGTTAACAATCCACATCCCGCCGAGCAAAACTGCCAGTCCGGGCAATTGCATGTAAAACGGACTGGTTTTTGGAAAGATCATATGAAAATGATCGTCATGGTTTTCACGCATCATTTTGATCCCGCTTATGACGCCGTCAAGTCCGGCATCACCGGAAACCAGATTAATCGCCAGATACGTTGTTGCCAAACCGCCGATTACAAGAAAGAAAACCTGAATTACGTCCGTAAAGCCAATTACTTTCATCCCGCCGATTGTGATGATGATTGCAAAAACAGCAAGCGCAATCATGCAAAACTGGAAATTAAGCCCGGATATGCCCGATACAGCAAGCGCCCCCAGATAAAGGATGGAGGTAAGATTGACCAGAATGTAAAGCGCAAGCCAGAACACGGCCATGATAAGACTTACCGTGGGATTATAACGCTGACTCAGAAACTGAGGCATTGTATAAATCTTGTTTTTAAGATAAATGGGCATGAAAAATACAGCGACGATCACCAGTGTCGCTGCTGCCATCCATTCGTAAGTCGAAATACCCAATCCCATTGAAAAGCCGTTTCCCGACATTCCGATAAACTGCTCTGCCGAAATATTGGAAGCAATCAGTGAGGCTCCGATTGCCCACCAAGTAAGCGAGCCTTCTGCCAGAAAAAAGTCTTTTGTCGATTCAGCAGTTGATTTCTTTCGCTGATAAATCCAATAACCGTAACCGGAAACTACAATGAAGTAAAAGAAGAAAACGATGTAATCAAGGGTCTGTAATTGTTGCATTTCAGATATTAAAAATGAATGAATAGATATCGCTTGTTAGTTTAAATCGAAAGGTACATTATTTTCGGAAAATAGTACAAAATCCGAACAACCATAATGCTGAATACTTTTTGTTTTTTGTTAGCTGCTCATAAATATAGCTACAAGGACATATTCCCGATGCTTTACTCTGCTATTTTCTTTACTTCCCGAACCCGCAGCGGATTGGCAGGCAATTGTTTCTTCATCAAAGCATCTTCTTTCTTTTGCATATCGGCATAAGCCTCCGCGAAAGTCTGCCCGTTGTTTATACGTGTAATTAAATCCTGCAAAGCGTTTTTTCCCGTAACGGCAAGCCAGTAGGAAACTTCCATTCCCGAGGACATATAGGCAAGCATCACCTGCCGCTGCCCTCCGCTGAAAAATCCTTTGATGGATGTTATATTTTCGAGTTCAAGTATCTGCTGGCCTCCGCCGGTATAATAAAGCCACTCTTCCATGTAATCCAGATACCGTCCGGCTGCATCCGGATTATTTACAAACCTTCTGTCCAGCATCAGCGCAGTTCCTTCATTGAACCACTGCGGGACTTCATTGGCGATTGTCCACCAGCCAAGCCGTTCCAGCAATTCCGTATGGCTCATCTCATGACTGATCACGTCTGCATTCATTCCCTGCGCATTCAGGATGACATATGAACTGCCCCAGGGTGTTCCCAAACTGCACCCGGCTCCTTCTGTGCTGTTGCAGTATTTCTGATACTGCCGGGAATCGCTGCATATGATCAGCACCGGATCTGATTTCCTGCCGTTGTAAAATGAATCCACCCGCACTGCTGACTGCCGGATAATCTTCCGCAGTACATTATATGATGGCGGTTTGATATCAGGACTGAAATAGGTTTTTCCGTCAACAGAAACAAATCCGGAAAAACGGATGAACTCGCAGTAAAATATTTGTGGGTAAAGAAAAAAAAGACTTCCCGGGATGATCAGCAATCCGGTCAAAAGAAATTTTCCCCAGTGGAAAAAAGGTTTTTGATCTGGATTTCCGGCTTTCAAAAGAAATGCTTTGGGATAGGTTTTATCAGCCACGAATACACCAACAAACACGAATGCAATGCTGAAATATTCGTGTGAATCCGTGTATTCGTGGCTTGAAAATTAATGTTTGAAGTGGCGGATTCCGGTTGTGACCATTGAAACGCCGTGTTCATTGCAGTACGCAATGGAATCCTTGTCACGAATAGAACCGCCCGGCTGTACTACCGCAGTAATACCGGCCTGCTGTGCAATTTCAACACAGTCTGCAAACGGGAAAAAAGCGTCGGAAGCCATAACCGCACCGTTCAGGTCGAACCCAAATGCCTTTGCCTTGTCAATAGCCTGACGCAAAGCATCTACCCGGGAAGTCTGACCCGTTCCGCTGGCAAGAAGCTGGTTTTCCTTCGCCAGAACAATTGTATTGGATTTGGTATGTTTACAAACCTTTAATGCAAATTCCATAGCCGTAACTTCATTTTCAGAAGGCGCCTTTTCCGTTACGGTTGTAAACTGGGAAGCAGTTTCGGTAGACAAATCCTTATCCTGCACCAAAACCCCGTTCAGAATGGTTTTAAACATTATCTGCGGCAGGTTTACAGCATTACGTTTCAGAAGAATCCTGTTTTTCTTGGATTTCAGCAGATCAAGCGCTTCTTCATCATATTCCGGCGCAATCAGGATTTCCATAAACAGCTTGTTCAGTTCTTCGGCAGTGGCCAGATCAACTTTTGAATTGGTGATCACAACACCGCCGAATGCAGACACCGGATCGCAGGCCAGCGCATTGTCATAAGCTTCCTTTGCAGTTGCAGCCGTAGCGATTCCGCAAGCATTCGTATGTTTGATAATCGCAAAAGTAGGTTGCGCACCTTCAAATTCATCAATCAGGTTAACGCATGCGTCTACGTCAACAAGATTGTTGTAAGACAATTCCTTGCCATGCAGTTTGTCAAAAATCCCTTCCAGATCGCCGTAGTACGTAGCATTCTGGTGCGGATTTTCACCGTAACGTAAAGTCTGCGAAGAAAGGCTTGTGAAATTGAAAAGATCGCTGTCCGATTTCTCCTTGTCCGCCGTAAAAAAACGGTTGATGGCACCGTCATAATGTGAAGAAACTGCAAAAGCAAGTCCGGCGTAATAACGGCGGTCTTCCAGATCAGTGGTACCGGCCTTTGCAGAAAGCAGTTCCACAACTTCTTCATACTGGCTGCGTGAAGATACGATCAGCGTATCTTTAAAATTCTTTGCAGTTGCCCGGATCAGCGAAATGCCGCCTATGTCTATTTTTTCAATGATATCCGCTTCATCTGCGCCGGATGCAACAGTTTCTTCAAAAGGATAAAGATCCACCACAACAAGGTCGATAGCCGGAATATTATATTGCTGCGCCTGTTCAAGATCACCTGAATCGTCACGACGGTATAAAATCCCGCCCATCACTGCCGGGTGCAGCGTTTTTACCCTGCCGCCGAAAATAGACGGATAACCCGTAAGTTCTTCCACAGCAGTAACTGGAATTTGCAGGCTTTCAATGAAGGTCTGAGTACCGCCGGTTGAGTAAATTTTTACTCCGTTATTATGAAGAAGACGAACCAAAGGTTCAAGTCCGTCCTTATAGTATACAGATATAAGCGCGGATTGGATTTTTTTAGACATTTCGGAATGTTTGCTGTAAAATTACAAATTCGGAAATTTTGGTAGCCAAGTTAACGAATTCTCTTGCTGTTCAATATTTCCGGACTGAAAATAAGCCGCAAAGATAGATGAAAAAAGTACGAAGTCTGAAGAGGAAAGTACTAAATATCCGAAGCGCCGTAACTTGAAATCAAAAGACAAAATCAAAAACGATGGATCTTAACCTGACAGGAAAAACAGCTCTCGTCTGCGGAAGCACACAGGGAATCGGACTTGCCACGGCAGTGGAACTGGCTGGAATGGGCGCAAATGTTACACTCGTCGCCAGAAATGAAGAAAAACTGCGGGAAGCCGTAGAAACGCTGGATACATCGGCCGGCCAGCTGCACCGCTACGTAGTTGCCGATTTTTCCGATAATGAAAATGTAAAAGATGCCATTGAAAATTACCTCCGCCTTTGTCCGGAAGTTCACATCCTGATCAACAATACAGGCGGACCATCGGGCGGGCCTGTTATAGAAGCAGAAACTGACCAGTTTCTAAAAACCTTTCAGATGCACCTGATCAACAATCATTATTTGGTTCAGTCGGTGGTTCCGTTTATGAAAAAGGCAGGTTTCGGAAGAATAGTCAATATCATCAGCACTTCCGTTAAACAGCCGATTGTCGGCCTCGGGGTTTCCAATACGATCAGAGGAGCCGTTGCAAGCTGGTCAAAAACCTTGTCGCTGGAACTTGGGCAATTCGGGATTACTTCCAACAACGTTCTGCCCGGCTATACCGAAACAGCACGCCTGGACGCCGTTCTTGAAATGAGAAGCAAGGCACAAGGCAAATCCCGTGAAGCAATTGCTGCTGAAATGCAGGCATCCATTCCGATCCGCCGTTTCAGTGAAGCCAGAGAAGTCGCAGCAGCAGTTGCATTCCTCTGCAGTCCGGCGGCAGCAAGCATCAACGGAGTAAATCTGCCTGTGGACGGCGGAAAAACGGAGAGTATGTAAAATGCTCCGTGCTAACGAGTTTAAAGATCAGAATAATTATAGCTTAAAAGTAATGCTTCCAGCTAATGGATGGAATAAGCGTCCCAAATACGGAAAGCCGATAGCTGACAAGCCTTGAACCCGATTGACGGAAGTAAATGGAATAAGGGTTTTTCCTAGCGTATAAATTATAAATCGAAAACGACCATAAAGTATAACTCGGCTGATCCGTTTTAATCCGTGTGTCTTTGGTAAAAGAAACATCCATCCGATGATAATCCGGAACGCGGTCCAGGTTTCTGGATGAATAATCCTGTACTACAACGTCGTTCAGCCGGTAAGTACCATCCGGAAAGGTCAGTGGCCGGCCTGATGTATAAACAAAATTGGTACCGAACGTCCAGCCTTTTCTCCATTTCCATTGCGTGGAAATATTGATGTTATGCGGTCTGTCTACAGTAGCAGGAAACCAGTTTCCCCGATTGATCTGCTCCGTCGGATAAATGGAACTGACTTTTGCAAAAGTCCGGCTGTAAGTGTAAGCAATCAAACCCGATACAACTCCTTTGGTTTTCTGAATGCTGACTTCAACGCCGTAAGCTTTTCCTTTGGCAGGGAGCAGATCCGTTTCAAGTGCAGCATTAAGCAGTAGTGTTGCACCGTTTTTATATTCAACCAGATTGGCCAGATTTTTACGGTACACTTCTACAGAAGTTTCAAAAGTATTGTCCCCGAAGTTTTTAAAATAACCCGCAGCCCACTGTACAGAAGATTGTGGCGGCACAAATCCGTCGGCAAGTTTCCAGAAATCGACTGGTGAAATGGCAGTTGTATTGGAAATAAGATGCAGATACTGACGGGTTTTGGTATAGCTCATCTTGACAGAACTGGATTTCCCCGTATTGATCCTGACAGATAAACGAGGCTCAAATCCGCCAAAACCGGCAATTGTTTTTCCTTTGCCAAATACAAGTGTATCCAGAATGGACTCGGAACTGCGCGGAACGGCATGCTCGTACTGAAAAACGCTTCCCGCACCGACATTCGCAAAGTGTACATAGCGGATTCCTGCATTAACTGCCAGCCAGGCAAACGGATTCCATTCATCGGAAAGGTATAATGCCTGCTCCAGAGCCTGCTCATTTTCCAGATCAATGCGCGTGATGTTGGATTCTTTCACCGGGGCTACGTTGCCGGGAGAAAGACTGTAACGCGTTATACTGGCACCGGCTTCCATTTTATGGGCTGAAAGCGGCTGCCATAAAAACCGTATATGTCCGTCATACTGATTGATTCCTGAACTGAACTGATATTGGTTCGTCGGCGCAATCCCTTCCAGCATAAAAGTATATTTACTTAAATTGGCACCGACTTCCATAGACAATGCTTTGTTGATCTGTTTGTTCCAGTTAAATGTAGCAGCTGCCGATTTCCAGCCGTAAAGCGTATCTTCAGGAAATTTGAAATGGTCAAAACTGTAATAACCTGTAACGGACACAATGCTGGTTGCTGAAATTTCATAGGATAAACGTCCGTTCAGGTCAAAAAAGAAAGCCTTGTTCTTGTTGACAGGAGCAGGAAACCGTTTGATAAGAATATCGGGATAAGCAATTCTGCCGCCTGCGAGAAAGGTCAGCCGTCTGTTTCGGGTAAGCGGACCGTCAGCCATAACGCTTGCCGTCATCAGGCCGATTCCGGTTGTCAGATTAACCCGTTCCTTGCTTCCCGTACGCGTATTGATGGCCAGCAAAGAAGAAAGGCGTCCGCCGTATGATGCAGGAATGTCGCCTTTGAACAAAGTAACATCCCGGACGGCATCCACATTGACATTACTCAGAAAACCCAGCAAATGAGATGTGTTGAAAAGCGGCGCTCCATCCAGCAATACAAGGTTCTGATCCGTCCTGCCGCCGCGCACGTTGAAACCGGCCGTTCCCTCGCCTACCGTACTGACGCCCGGCTGTAAGGTAAGTGCTTTCAGAATGTCCACTTCTCCGAATACGACCGGAATATTTTTCAAATTTCTGATATCCAGCCGGGAAACGCTCATCTGGCTGGAACGAACGTTTTCATCCGGGGCTTTTTCTTTCACGATCAGTTCCTGTAATTGCCGGATTTCGGGAGCCAGTTTTATTTCCAGCTCTGAAAAAGTTTCTTTATAAGTTATGTTCCTTGCCTGACTGAAATAGCCGACTGATGAAAAATTCACAAGCTGTTCACCTGCTTTCAGCGATAATTCGAAATATCCGGTGCTGTCCGTTGTAACTGCCGTTTTGGATATGCGCGAAACGACGGATGCATTCGGCACGCCTTTTCCGGAAGAAGCATCACTTACCCTGCCTTTCAAAATCCAGTTTGCCTGTCCGAAACCTTTTTGAGGCAAATAAACAATCACTGCCGCAAGTAGCAGCATTTTAATTAATGAGCAGAAAAATGTGTTGCGCTGATTTTCCATCACCAGTTTGCCGGAGGCGTAAGCTGACCTTGACTGTATACCAACTGACAATTTCCGTCTTCAATAAAAACGTTGCTGTATTTGATGGCGATCCGCTGTGCATTCAGGGTATCCCCCGGAATAACCGTTCTTTTTATGCTGACGGCCGATGCGCCGAAATAGCCAAGCGCAAGTACGCTCGCATCGTCTTCACGGTGAACATTTCCTTCAATGGAAGCCGGCAAAGGATCGAATAACGATCCGTTTCTTTTACGCTGTTCCTCAAAGTTCAGCCAGAACTGATATGCCGACTTGGTAAGTGAATATTGCCTTACTTCAATGTAATGCCGGCCGGCGTAATAAATCGGAGATGACATAACGGGCCTGCGGCTGATGCTGCTGCCATTTACAAGCACATCGGAAAGTACATCGGAACGGGAGCTGTAAACCGGAACCCAGCACCAGTTGCAGCAACGGCCCATTCCGATCGGCTCGCCGGTGGAAAGCCTCGGCACATACCCGTATCCCGACCAGCGATAATAATTTCCCGTTGTTGAAGGATCTTTGGTATCCAGCAGAATTACATAATGGTCCGGTTCAAAAAATTCGTCGTTGGGCCGTTCCCGGAACTCAGCGTAAATACGGTCAATATCAGCAACCGGATTCAACATTTCCGGTTCAGAAACGTAAGTAACGCCGTTTTCAAGCTGAATTTTAAGCTGATAACTTTTACCCGGCTTGCCGGTAAAAGCCGTATCCCGCATCCAGTAATTGGCTGGCGTAAGCGGGTCCTGATCCAGAAAAACAGTGTTCCCGCCAACTTCGGTTATACTGACGAGTGCTCCGTTCACAGGGATTTCAGTTTGTCCGTAAATCAAGGAATTGTAAGCTCCCGTAAAAGTCAGCTTGATCGTATAAGGCGGTTTTTCGTTTGTAATAAGCCCTTCAACGACTAGCCGTGACTCCACCGATCTGGACGGAAGCTGAACTTCATCCACACATGCCGGCAGCCAGCAGGCCAGAAAAAGAAAAACAGAATATCTTTTGAAAGTTTGCAAAACGGTATATTTCATTGCGGATCGAATTCCCAAAAATCTGTACATCCAATTTGCTGTCTGGCAGCAGAACCCTCTATTTGCCGACTTTCATAACCCCATCCCAGATAAGCCTTGTTCTTATCCGAAAACGAGACCAGCAAACGGTTTCCCTGTCCCGGATATTCCGAATGATAGCTCCATGCATTTTTGGCCGGATCATATTGCCAGATATCCCTCAATCCGTTTCCGTGCGCATCAATTCCCAGTCCGAAATATCCTTTTCCTGCTGCCGAAAACGCTGTACCCAGTTCACGGGCAACGCCCGGAAAATCAGCCATTCTTGTCCACTTGTCCTGCTCCGGAGAATAGGCATAAAGATGAGGAGCTTTTCCTGCCGTCTGGTTAATGACATAGCCAGTTCCGTTTATTGTAACTGCGGCCAGCTTTCCGGTTTTTTCAGGAAGCGGCTGACATTCTTTCTGATCCCATTTTACATCCATGGAGCGCATTGCACCTGTAAAATCTTCTTTAAGCATGAATGCATGATCATAAGTCAGAAAAAACTTTACATCTCTGTCGATATCGGTATAAAGCGGAAAAACAACACCGGCATGCTCGCCGATGTAATAGTAATTGACTGTCCACCAAAAGTCGTTCAGATATGCTTTTTTACTTGGAAGCTTGTCATCATTTATAAAACCGAATCCCATGAAAATCAGCTCTCTTCCGCCAGCTTGCCCCAATGGAAAAGCAATGGCATTATGCCTCGGAACCGGCTTCTTGCTCTCTACACTCCTCCACATTCCATCGAACTTTAAAATATCCCATTTAACAGCATCCGCGTATCTGTAAACGGCCAGTTCTGAATTGTAAAGCGGAGAAAGCAGAGCGGCACCGGTAAAATCACCGTCGGCTATCGGGGCATGAGGCAGTTTTTTCCAGCTTCCGGTTAATTTAGCAGTAAAACCTCTGCGGATCGCAATATCTTTGCCTTGATCGTTCTTGTAGTTCAGCTGCAAAGTATATGTTTTCCCGCCCTGTAACTTACCGCTTGTATACATAGTCAGCTTGAAAACACTTACCACCTCGTTGCTGCCGGCCTGAATCGGAATTTCTGCACCTGAATCCGTCAGTAGCTTAAGTTCAAAGTTGTTATCGGCAACATTGGACGTTTTGACCGTAATCTCAGCAGTGCCGGCTGCATTCTGTTCAATGGAAACAATGGAAACAGGAACAATGATATCCTCGGTAATCCCGGTTGGCGGAAAAGTCTTTTTCTCACAGGAAAATAAAATGAAGAACATAGCCGCTGTAAATATACGGCAAAGGAAATATCCCGTCACTGTAAAGCCTGTTCTCATATGCGCCTGCTGATCTGTGAATTGCAGTATTGCACCCGCTACTTTTACTTCTCCCAGCGTAAAGGCTTCATGATGGTCAATGGCAGATTATTACGTGCTATCATCCACAAAGATTCATTGCCCGCCTGTATACGCTTGATATCCCTTATTTCACCTTCCAGTAAAAACCCGGTGTCCACCGGTGAAAGTGCTTCGAAATTTCCTTTTCCCTTGTTTAAAAGCACCAGCCCGAAACTGGAATCATAACGACCCTGATAAGTGCTTACGCCCTGATAATTCCCGCCGCCCAGCACATCCGGCCTGCCATCTCCGTCTATATCCGTAATGGTCATGGCAAACAGTTTGGAAGCCTGTGCTTCTGCCGGCAAGTCATGCATGACAAAACGCCCCTCTTTGTTTTCCAGATAAACGGAACCGAACTTTTCAACTTCCAGTAACCTGGAATCTTTTAACTCACCGGTTTCAAAAATATCATCAATTGTTTTTCCTGCAAAAGACTTGTAATCCGTAAATCTCTTGTTGATAATGGAAGGAATACGTTTTCCAAGTTCGTCCTTGAAAGCCACCGGATACCATTTTTCTTCAACGCTATAAGCCAGAACCTGTTCCAGTCCCTGATTATTATCAAAATCTTTGACCCACATTTTCAAATGGGTATCAGGCCTTTTTCTGAACTTGTTATTATTTCCCAGATTTCCCGCAATCAGATCGATATCGCCGTCCTGATCAAAATCAGCTGCTTTTATGCACTGCCAGAATCCCGCCGGAGCAGTAAAGTTGCCAGATTGATCACGGCTCAGTTTTCCTTTTTTGTTAAAGAAAACAGTAACCGGCATCCAGTCTCCGGCAACCACCAGATCGTTCTGCTTGTCGCCGTCAATATCTGCCCACAATGCATCCGTAACCATGCCAATATTCCGGAGCTGAGGCGCAAGCTCATTGGTTTTATCTGTAAAGTTCCCTTTGCCGTCATTGATCAGAATGTAAGAATTTGGAGCCATTCCGTATTGAAAACCAACGACCCGGCCTCCTACAAACAAGTCCAGATCGCCGTCCTTATCCAGATCAAATGGCCGTACACAGGATTTGTTATCAAACATCGGCGGCAGGGCATTGGCTTTTCTTTTGAAATTTCCCTTTCCGTCGTTCATATATAAACGGTCAAACTGCTGCGGCATTTTATCATAAAATTCATTTCCGCCGGTAACTACATAAAGATCCTGAAAACCGTCTTTATCGGCATCAAAGAACACGGCATCCACATCTTCATAAGTTGAATCGGTTCTGAAATCCGGTTGCAGGCTTCTCACGAATTTACCGGCCGGCGTCTGCAGGTACAATGCTCCGATCTGCCATTTGGCGCCGCCTACGTACATATCTTCCAACCCATCGCCGTTTACATCAGCCACGGCAACTTTCGGCCCTTCTGTGGAAACCAGAAACGGCATCAGGCTTTCTCTGTAGAAATCAAAGTACTGGTTTTCCTCATGCTTGTAAGGAATTTTGAATCGGTCCGTTACATCTTCAAACCGTTGCTGATCAGGTGTTTTTACAATCCGGATGTTTTTCTCTGCTGCGGAAGTTTTGTCGTATTTGATTTTAAGCAATTGTCCTGTTTTTACCTGCGTAAGCACCTGTTCATGCTGATCTGGCCAGACTACGATGAGGCTGTCAATGACTTTTTGCCCACCAACACCAAAATGCACAACCGGCTCGCTGGACGACTCAAATCCTCTTGTCATGGCTAATTGCTGCATCTGAAGCCCGCTTTTACTTTTAATAACCACTTTTGCCCCAATTGCAAAACGGTTGCCGGGATAATCTTCCAGCCTGACCCTCAGAAACCCAGAACCGGGCATTTGATTGGCATGATTCTGATAAAAAACAGAAGGCTCGTTCAGATTGTTGGTCACCAGATCCAGATCGCCGTCATTGTCAAAATCTGCATACGCTGCTCCGTTAGAGATATTTTTTGCTTCAAAACCCCATTCAAGCGATTTATTCTGAAAGTTGAGCTCCTTGGTTCCTTTAAACAAATAATTATGGACTTTTCCTTCCGGCATTAAGTCAAGTGCTTTTTTGTCCAGTTCCAGTGACGTTTCAGAGGCATACCTCAACGAATCGTCCGCAGCATATTTTGCATAATCAAGATTATTCGGGCGGTGCGCGATTCCGTTGCTTACAAACAAATCCTTTATTCCGTCATTGTCGTAATCTGCCAGCAACGGCGACCAGCTCCAGTCCGTTGCAGCCACGCCGGACATGGCAGCCACTTCCATGAATTTCTTTCCAGAAAGGTTGATCTGCAGACAGTTCCTGCTGAGCTGCGGCATATAACCGAATGAAAGTTTGTACAAATAAATATCGAGTGCATCCTCGCCTATGGATGACTTTTCCACGTATTCGTCTTCCGGGTACATATCCAGCGTCATTACATCCGGATAACCGTCGTTATTTACGTCCGCAATATCGTTTCCCATAGAGTACCGGCTTGTATAGCGGAACATTTCATCGCTTTTATTGGTAAAAGTTCCGTTGCCATTGTTGATGTAGCAATAATCATCTTCATGAAAATCGTTGGAAACATAAATGTCGTCCCAGCCGTCATTGTTCAGGTCGGCGATGCCAACACCCAGCCCATAACCCATGGCAGCGCCGTAAATTCCGGCTTCTGCGCTTACATCCTTAAATTTTACAGCTTTATCCGGACCTGCTTTCTGATCACTCATCTGACTTTCATACAGATAATCTCCGGCTTCGTTGTTGCGCAGATGACGGGTACTTACGCGATCATAACTGCGCGATGTATGCACCGCATGATTCAAGAGATAACAATCCATATCGCCGTCCCGGTCATAATCAAAAAACACTGCCTGCGTGGAAAAGCCTGTAAAATCAAGTCCGTAATCCGCTGCTTTTTCAGAAAATGTAAGATCGCCGTTATTGATATACAGTTCATTGGAGCCTTCCATTCCCCGGAAATTGCCTACGGCCGAAACATAAATATCCAGTAACCCGTCGCCATTGACATCGGCCATGGTAACGCCGGTCTGCCAGTCGGAAAAGCCTTCCACGCCTGCTTTTTCGGAAATATCTTCAAACCTGAAATTGCCTTTATTCAGATACAGCTTGTTTTTGCCCTGATTGGAAACGAAATAAACATCAGCCAGTCCGTCATTGTTGATATCGCCCGTCGCTACACCGCCGCCATTGTAAAAATAAAGGTAATCCATCAGGTTAACCTTTTCGTTGCCAACAACCTGATTTACAAATCCGACTCCGGTGCTCGCTGAATCCCTGACTTCAAACAATGGTTTTTCACTGCTTTTTTCCTTTGAACTGCATGCCTGAAAAATAAGCGCCGTGACAAGAATTACTGCCAGATTTATTTTCTTCATTTTTAATTTAATCCTGATTTTATCAAAGCGGATTTTCTTATAATCAGAAATCACCATTGATAAATAAACACCCAAATATTACTTTTTAATAACCGGTCTGAATACCTGAACCTTGCTGTTGTTCTTGCCAAGAATCAACTGGCCCTGTCTAAGCTGCCGCATATTCCGGACCTGATCTTCCGCCCAGAAACCGGTTTCGGATGGAAGCAAAGCTTCAAAACTGCCTTTATTGTTACGTAAAATCAGACCTTTAGACGCATCGTACCTTCCGATTTCCGGCAACACATCATAATAATTTCCTGCTACGATCAGATCCATATTTCCGTCCTGATCATAATCTGAAGGAATGATGCTGTAAATAGGTGACAACTGCGCCTGTACCGGCAATGGAATCATTGTAAATGCCGTTCCCTTTGATTCATTTCTCAATATAACCGATTCCGAAGTATAGACTTCCTTTTTCACTGCACTTGCCAGATCTTCCTTACTGATTACGTCCTCTACAGTTTTACCCGCATACTGCTCGTATTTAACGAATTTCTTTTTAAGCGACGGCATTGCACGCAACAAATCCGGCTTCATAACCATCGGATAAGAAACGCCGGTTTCATCCGGACAGGTTATAATCTGCTTAGTGATGCCGTTGTTATCAAAATCTTTCACATACATGTCGACCGGTTTTTGCTGCGTTGCTTTCAGCCGTGTATTCGTTCCCAGATTTCCTGCAATGATGTCCTGATCGCCGTCATTATCCATGTCCGCAACTGCCAGGGTATTCCACCAGCCGTTGGTTTTGACGGCTTCGCCTTTTACATTCTTCACATTTTCAGTGGACTGCAGTTCCAGTTTGTTTCTGTTATTTTTAAAAATCATCACCGGCATCCAGTCACCCGCAACAATCAGTTCAGGATAAGTGTCTCCGTTCAAATCGGCCCATACTGCATCTGTAACCATTCCCAAACTGCCGATTTCCGGAATGTATCGTTTTGTATAATTCTTGAAATTACCGGTACCGTCATTGGTAAGCAGATAACTTGGCGGATCAATTCCGTACTGACCGGATTTCAATCTTGACCCGATAAAAACATCCGTGTCACCATCTTTGTCAAAATCACTCACAGCAACGCAGGAGGCGTTTATATTTAAACCCGGAAGCCCGCTGCTCTTACTGAAATTACCTTTTCCGTCATTCAGATAAAGTTGCGGCAACAAAGCATTGTCGTTATCCTTGAACTCATTACTTCCGGACACAACGATCAAATCCTGGTCACCGTCATTGTCTGCATCAAAAAATGTAGCGTCAATTGCTTCTGTCTCGAGTTCTTTGGCAAAAACTTCGGGCGTTTTTTCAGCAAAGTTTCCGTCCTTTTTCTGAATGAACAACTTACCGCTCTGGCCCGATGCTCCTCCCGTAAATACGTCATCCAGCTGATCGCCGTTTACATCTCCGACTGCAATGGCCGGACCAAGTCTGGAATACATTTGCTTGATGAGTGGATTCTGATTGTAGTCTACATAATCCAGTTCCTTGTGTGTAAAATCAATTCCACTTTCCGTTGCTTCGGCAAACTTGCCTTTACCTTTATCACTTTCAGGTTTCCATGGAACGGAGGCATTTTTCTGATCCAGAACATACGTCGAGTCCGCAGCCGGCTTTTTAATGACCTGTTGCTTATCGTTTGGCCACAGCACTGTAACCGAATCAATTTCCGGATTGGTGCCCAAGCCAAAAACAAGCCGCAGGTCAACAGATGACTCAAATCCCCGGTTTGGCATTTGCTGAAGCATTTGCGTCCTTTTCTGCTGATGCACGTATATTTTGGTACCGATTGCGTCTTTGTTATTTTGTTCGCCGTTTAATCTGAACTTGATATAGTGAAAGTCCTTGCGCTCATCGGATTTGTTTTTATAAACAAAAAGCGGGTTGTTTACATTATTGACAACAAGATCCAGATCACCGTCATTGTCAAGATCGCCGTAAGCCGCCCCGTTTGAAAATGAAGGCTTGTTCAAACCCCATTCTGTTGCCTGGTTGACAAAAGACAAATCACCTTTATTTTTAAAAGCATAGTTGGAAAGCGGCTCGGAAGGCATTTTGTCAAGAAACATTTTATAATCAAACTGCCTTGTACGGCTGACTTCCGCAATATTCGAAGGGTCCGCAAGGAATGCGACAAAATCCTGATTCGTAAGATCTTTGTAGATTCCATTGGCAACAAAAATGTCTTTTTCACCGTCCGAATCCATGTCAAAGATGAGAGCGCCCCAGCTCCAGTCCGTTGCATGTGTCCCGCTGAAACGTGCGATTTCGCTAAACCAGGTTTTACCGTCCGGCGCACCCGATTGATTCAACTGCAGCGTATTCTGCATGTATTGATAATGAAAATCTCTGGATACTTTCAAGGCCAGCAAGTCATACCCTTCGTAAGTGGATGTGAGTTTTAACCTCCGGTCAAAAGCCGGAAGCATATCTGTAACATAAATATCCAGTTTCCCGTCGTTGTTGATGTCCGCAATATCCGCACCCATGGAAGACAAGCTCGTATGCTGCATGGCCGATTGAATAGACTCCTTGAAAGTACCGTCATGATTGTTGATATACAAGTAATCATGTTCGTAGAAATCATTGGAAATATAAAGATCCAGCCAGTTGTCATTATTGACATCACCGATTGTAATTCCAAGCCCGAATCCGATCAGACTTCCGTAAATTCCGGCTTGTTCGCTGATGTCTGTAAACTTTGAACCATCATTCCTGAATAATTTATGCCCGCCTTCCTTATCCCGCTGATTACGGATATTTGCATACGCAAGGCGGCCGACAGGCGTGAAACTGTTGTTAAGCAAAAACATGTCCAGATCTCCGTCCCGGTCAAAATCAAAGAAAGCGGCATGTGTGGAAAATCCATGATCGTCAAGGCCGTACTCTTTTGCTTTTTCAACAAAAGTCCCGTTGCCTTTATTGATAAACAGTTCATTACTGCGTTCTTCTGAACGGCCTGCATTGCAAACGTACAAATCCAGAAATCCGTCTCCGTTTACGTCGGCAAACGTTGCACCCGTACTCCACGATTTGGTTCCGGCCACGCCGGCTTTATCTGTAATATCTTCAAAGCGGAAATTGCCCTTATTCAAAAACAGCTTGTTGGAGCCCTGATTGGCAATCAGATAAATATCCGGAAGGTTATCATTATTAACATCTCCGATTGCTACGCCGCCGCCATTATAAAAATTTCTGTAATTGAAGATATTGAATTCTTCACTGTTTGTAATTGTATTTTCAAAGCTTATTCCTGTTTCGGAGGAAGACATTTCTTCAAACAAACGATCCTTTTCATTGTCTTTTGAACAGGACAGAAACATGAAAATACCAAGCCCACAAACCAACAATATATTACTGCAACGAATCATTAATCAATTTCTTTACTGGTAAAATGCAGATCTGGCACAAATGTAAAATAAAACAGGAGCAAGCCATGAAGGAGGCTGCCCCTGTTCGGAATAAACTGGAATTACATGATTTTTATCAGTGCATCAGTAACCTGGGTTTTGCTTCAGGTTCGGATTCAGAGAAAGCTGCGTAGCCGGAATCGGGAAAATATTTCTGAATGCAGGTGATGCATCCTTGAACTGCCAGGGCTTGTTGAATTGGCCGAAACGGATAAGGTCCTGACGTCTTGTATATTCCCAGGCCATTTCCCAGCCTCTTTCTGCAAGCATGCCGTCCAATGTAAGCGTTGTAACCGGAGTTGCTCCTGCACGATCACGAATGATGTTAACATCCTTGATGGCATCAGCAACTTTTCCCAGACGAAGGTTTGCTTCTGCTCTCATCAGATATGTATCGCCCAAGCGGAAAAGAACAAAGTCGTTATCCTGGTCATTGCTGGCTCCGTTTCGCTGAATTTCATACTTCTGGCTTCTTGCACCGGCCAACCTTGCAACCGGGCCTGCAGGCATTTCAAATGCAGGGATTTCCGGCGTGAAGATAAACGGTTTACCGTCATCAGTAAGCGGCTTGCCATCAGAGGAATACTGTTGTCCAACGATCCACATATTCTTTCTGTTATCACCTTCTTTGAAAGAATTATAAAATTCAGTGGCCGTACAGTATCCGTTCCATGGTGCCTGAGGCGTATTGTAAGTAAGCTGGCTCAAATAATGCAGCGTACGCATGTTCATGTTAAAGCCGCCTCTTTTGGAAGCATCAAACGGAATGGCAAGAATATTTTCTTTGGATGCCTGATTCTGCGTAGAGAAGTTACTGAAGAAATCGGCTGTCAGCGTATACTTGCCGGATGCAATAACCACATCGCATTCAGCTTTTGCTTCTGCCCATTTCGGTGTTCCGGTGTAAACTTCGGCGTTAAGGTAAAGCTTGGCCAGGATCATGTTTGCAACATACTTGTTGAAACGTCCGTAATAAGCCCCACCCGTGGTTTCGCTGAGATTTGGATAGACTTCTTTAAGTTCTTTTTCAATCCACGCAAAAACCTCGGGTCCCGTTTTCTGAACCGGTCCTTCTCCGCCCAGCTTTTCGGCAATGATCACATTTCTGAACTGATCCAGCAGCAGATAATGATAGAATGCCCGGAGTGCACGCAATTCTGCAAGGGTTCCTGCATCCGTAATTTCCGGATTGCTCAGCTGCTGGTTAATGGAAGTAATGCTGTTATAGCACCACGTCCACATACCGTTAAATTTATCGTCATCTCCGGTTGGAGTCCAGGTATGCTGTTTTAAGCGCTTCCATGCATCACCGTCTTTCCAGTCACCCCCGCGAGTAGGTATCACCTGCTCGTCCGTAACGGTATTTAACTCCGCAAATCTTCCGAAATAATCACCCAATGAGCTGTACAAAGGACCAAGCAAAGCCGCTTGCTGCGCAGGAGTCGAGCCAAACTGGTCGGTTGGAATAACGTCATAAGGCGTTTCTGTCAGATCAGTACAAGCCTGACCGGTCAGCAATAAAGCGGAACCTAATAATATATGTTTTACTTTTATTTTCATTGTATTATTTAATTTAAGGTATTGGATCAGCCTGAAACCCTAGGCTGCAATGCTTAACTTTTTCTTAGAATGTCAGATTAACTCCTAACTGGAATGTACGGGTTTTCGGGTAAATACCGGTAGCATCCAGACCAAGGCTGTTTGGTGCAGAGTTGTCATTGTTGAAATCTCCTTTAACTTCAAGCTCAGGGTCTACACCACGGTACTTTGTAATAATAAACAGGTTGTTTCCGCCCAGATAAATCCTTGCATTGGTAAGGTATTTGCTTTCAAGCGAAACATTGTATCCGATCTGCCAGTTGTCAAGACGAATATAGGTTCCTTTTTCAAGCCAGTAATCAGACAATGCATTGGTACTGAAATTGGCAGGGACTTCTTTCACGCTTTCCAGCATATTTGTTTCCAGAATAGATCCCGGAATGGAAAGGTTGGAGCGAAGGTTGTTCAGGATGCTGTTTCCAAATACACCTCTCAACTGGAAGCTCAGATCAAATTTCCTGTAAGTGAAGCTGTTCACCCATGCGCCTGTCATATAAGGCTGTGGATTGTCTTTGAAATTCAGCTGTGCATCTGCCGGGTTTGTAACCGGAGCTGCGCCGTCTTTGCCTTGCAGCAACATTTGGCCTTTGTCATCAAACCCTACGAAGTGACCTACGTTGTTGAAACTTCCCAAAGGCAGCCCCGGCGTCAGGATTGAGGCATAAACGTTTGATAAACCTCTTCCACCGAATGCATTGAAGCGGATAATTCCGGAATCGAAATCATCACTTTTCAAATTAAGAATGGAGTTCTTGATATAAGATCCAACCAAACGGCTTGTCCATGTAAAATTATCTTTTTCAATAACTGCTCCACCAAAGGAAACCTCAATTCCCTTATTGCTCATGGAACCTACGTTAGCCCAGATAAAGTTTGTAAAATATTTCACACCGTCAGCAGGTACAGAATATTTGTAAAGCATGTCGTTTGTCTTCTTGTTGAAGAAATCAAGCGATCCTGAGAAACGTCCGTTTACAAACTGGAAATCAAGACCAAGGTTCGTCTGCGTAACAACTTCCCATTTCAGGTTAGGATTGGTATTCTGGGTAATTGCGTATCCCGGAAGGAAGTTATTGATACTGCCGTCATAGTAAGAAGTCGTTGGGCCGTAAAGCTGAAGCGACTGATAAGGAACCAGACCTTCCGAGTTTCCTGTACGTCCCCAGCTTGCACGCAGTTTCAGATAATTGAATGCGTTTGACTTCGGAAAGAACGATTCGTCAGAAAGTGTCCATCCACCGGCTACAGACGGGAAAAGGCCCCATTTGTTGTTTGCACCGAATTTGGAACTTCCGTCATACCTTAAAGTGGCAGTAAGGTTATACTTTTCGTTGAAGTTTAATGTACCTCTACCAAAGAATGAAGCAAGGCTTGTCTGATTTCTATATGAACTTGTATAAGATGTTTTTGGTAGAATCAGCGATCCAGATCCAAGACCCAGATTGTTATACCCAAGACCTGTTGCAACAAACTGCGTGTTGTTGGCTCCGAATCCGTCATTTACGATATCCTGATAAGAATAACCGCCGAGCAACGAGAAATTACTTCCTTTTTCACCAAAGCCTCTTACGTAAGTCGCTGTAAGTTCAAGCAGTTTGTCATTAATCTGGCCAAGGTTTCTTGAGGCTTCTCCGTTTGTGATCTGGAAAGCTTTTACAGACCTGTCACGTGCACGGCTTGTTACTTCCTGATCATTTTTGATTGCTCCGTTCACACCAAGGGTAAATCCGCTGAACAATTCATACTTTAGGTTTACACCTCCAACCAGCGTGTTTTTCTGACGCTGAAAAACTTCATTTTCCAGCATGGCAACCGGGTTGTTCAGGTCAAAAGCACCAGGAATTTCATAATTGGAACCGTTTGCATTTTTTACCGGCAAGGTTGGAAGGAACAAAGTCGCATTTGCAAGAATACCGCCGTCTGTAAGATCGGAATTGGTATTGGTATAGGAAAGGCTGTACTGAATGTTCAAACGGTTATCCAGCGCTTTCTGATCCAGGTTGATCCTTCCGGTCAAACGGTCAAATCCTGTATTTTTGATGATACCATTACGTTTTGTATAGTTTACAGATCCGCGGTAAGAAAAAGTCGGAGATCCGCCGGCTACTGCAAGGTCGTGGCTGTTTGTAACGCCTTTTCTGGAAATTTCATCCCACCAGTCTGTGTTATAAAAGTTTCCGTTTGCATCTTTCGGGAAACGCTGTGAATCCGAAAGAGAAGATTCACCTTTAATGCGCTGTACTTCGGCGATATAGCCCGGACCATCCAGAAGTTTCAGGTTATTTGAAATAACATCAACACCTACGTAATTGTTGAATGATACCGATGCACGCCCTGACTTTCCGCGCTTTGTGGTAATGATGATTACACCGTTTGCAGCGCGGGAACCATAAATTGCAGATGCCGATGCATCTTTCAGAACATCCATTGTTTCGATGTCCGTCGGAGAAATTGTACTGATCGGAACACCGATGATTCCATCAACAACATATAATGGATCGCTGCCGCCTGCCAGTGAGGTATAACCGCGAAGCCTTACAGTAGGGCTTGTATTCGGATCACCGTTAGGCTGTGTGATCGTCAAACCTGCCACTCTTCCCTGAATAGCCTGAAGCGGGTTCGGGTTTACACCGGCGTTGAAGTCTTTGGAAGTTACAGACTGAACAGATCCGGTTACGTCCTTTCTTTTGGCCGTTCCGTATCCCACTACTACTACTTCTTCCAGTGCTTTTACGTCATCACTCAGCGTAATGTCAATTTTGGATTGATTTCCAACTGCAATTTCCTGGGTTGCAAATCCGATGAAGCTGAAAACAAGCGTTGAATTGGCAGGAGCTTCAATGGTGTAATTGCCATCCATATCCGAATTTGCACCTCTTGTCGTTCCTTTAACAGTAATGGATACGCCCGGAAGGCCAGAACCTTTTGCATCCGAAACTTTGCCGGATACGTTTACATCTTGTGCATACACGCCGCCTGCAAGCGTCATCAAGGCAACCAACAAGGCACAGAAACTTACTGAAATTCTGCTGCGGCTTGTTTTAGCATTTGAATCAGAGGCATAACGGGCACTTCGATCATTGAATAAATGAAAGGATAAATTCATCATAGGTTATATAATTAATTAGGTCTGAATGCATCGCTGTTGTATCATTTCAACATTCCGCCTTTTTCATTTTAAAAAATACATCTGTATTAAACAAACACAGCTTTTTAGTGAATTAAAGGGCGAAAAAGTAGAAGTTTTACACTAGCGATCGTACAAAATAATATAAATGGCTTGAATAATACAATACGATTACCCCAAATTTGTTCACTTTAATCGCAATATTTTACAACCATTCAGTATATCTGATTATAGCACAAAAGTGCTATTTGAAAAATACAAAACAAACCCGTTCGGTTACATAATCAAACCTCTGTGCAACCCGATTGACGGTGAATCATATCCTATGAAAATATTTGCTGGAAAACCATCTTGCTTGTGCGTAACTTTGCAGCCATTATTTTCCAGTATAATACTTTTATGACATTGCCGTCTGTAACCCATTCTGATTTAAGCTTACTTGCGAGACAACTTGAAGGTGATCTGTATTTCGACAATACCATGCGGACCCTTTACGCTACCGATGCTTCTGCCTATCGCGAAATGCCGCTGGCGGTAGCAATGCCCAAAAGCATAAAAGACATCAAGACGCTGATTTCCTACGCAACGGCAAACAGCATTTCGCTGATTCCGCGTACAGCCGGAACTTCACTTGCTGGTCAGGTTGTTGGTAGCGGTATTGTTGTGGATGTTTCCAGAACTTTTACCAAAATACTGGAAATCAATGCAGAGGAAAAATGGGTACGTGTGCAGCCCGGCGTTGTGCGTGATGAACTGAACATGGCCCTCAAACCTTACGGCCTGTATTTCGGCCCGGAAACTTCAACGGCCAACCGCGCCATGATCGGCGGAATGGTCGGCAATAATTCCTGCGGCTCCAATTCGATTGTTTACGGAAGCGCCCGGGAACATACGCTGGAAGTAAAAGCAGTTCTGGCCGACGGTTCGGAAGCGGAGTTTAAAAGTATCAAAGGAAAGGACTTTCAAAATCTGATAAGCCATGCGCAGCAGAAAAACGGCAGCGCCACGCTTCTTGACAAAATATACCTGAAAACAAACGAGATTCTGAACTCGCCTGAAAACCAGGCCGAAATCAGGAAAAATTTTCCGAAGCCAAGTATTGAAAGGAGAAATACCGGTTATGCACTGGATATGCTGCTCAATACGGAACCGTATCTGGCCGAAAAGGAATCTGTAAAGCCCTTCAACATGTGCAGCCTGATTGCCGGTTCAGAAGGAACACTTTGTTTTTTAACAGAAATAAAATTAAACCTTGTTCCGCTTCCGCCCAAGACGCCGGGACTTGTTTGCATCCATTGCGATACAATAGACGAAGCACTGAGGGCAACAATCCTGACACTGAAATATCAGCCGCACGCAGTGGAACTGATCGACGATTACGTGCTGGAATGTGCTACAACCAATGCGGAACAGAAGAAGAACGCCTTTTTTGTCAAGAACAAGCCGGACGGGAAATTTCCTGCCATTCTGGTTGTTGACCTTTCGCGTGAAACAAAGGACGAAGTGGAATCGCTTGCTGCAGAAATGACAAAAGAACTGCAGGAAGCAGGAATCGGTTTTCATTATCCGCTGCTCTTTGGTGAAGACACCAAGAAAATCTGGTCGCTGCGCAAAGCCGGTCTTGGCTTGCTGGCCAACATTCCGGGCGATGATAAAGCAGTAGCTGTAATTGAAGATACTGCTGTGGACGTATACGATCAGCCTGACTACATCCGTGATTTCAATGTGATCCTGAAAAAACATGGCATGTCGGCCGTTCATTATGCGCATGCCGGAACGGGTGAAATCCATTTGCGCCCGATTATAAATTTGAAGACCAGCGAAGGTCACCGCCAGTTCCGGATGATTGCAGAGGAAATTGCTGATCTGGTTAAAAAATATGACGGTTCATTGTCCGGCGAACACGGCGACGGACGGTTGCGCGGAGAATTTATTCCGAAAATGGTTGGTGAACATAATTACGGGCTGTTCAAGGAAATCAAGAAAGCGTGGGACCCGAATAATATTTTCAATCCCGGCAAAATTGTGGATACTGCTCCGATGGATACTTTCCTGCGGTACGAAGCAGATCAGAAAACGCCTGAGTTCAAAACGTATTTCCGTTTTCATGATCAGGATGTTCTTCAGCATGCCGAGCAGTGCAACGGTTCGGGCGACTGTCGCAAGACGCAGATGAGCGGCGGAACCATGTGCCCGAGCTTTATGGCCACGCGGAATGAAAAAGACACAACCCGCGGACGCGCCAATATCCTCCGCGAAATGCTGACGCGTTCTCCGAAAGAAAACCGTTTTGACCATGAGGAAATCAAGGAAGTTTACGATTTGTGCCTTGCCTGCAAAGGCTGCAAAGGAGAATGTCCTTCCAATGTAGACGTTGCCAAGCTGAAAATGGAATTTCTGCAGCAGTATCATGATGTTCACGGTGTTCCGATGCGATCATGGCTGGTCGGTAATTTCTCAAAAATGACCGGCATTGCCAGTTATGTTCCGTGGGCATATAATATGGTGTTCAAAAATGCGCCGCTGCGAAAAATGGCAAACCGCATGGTTGGTTTTCACCCGGAACGCACGATGCCGTTGCTGCATAGTACAACGTTGAAAAAGTGGTATGAACAGAGAAAAAACAACAGCGTAAAGTCAGGCTCCCGCCTTGTCTATCTGTTCTGTGATGAATTTACCAATTATAATGATGTTGAAATAGGGAAAAAATCCATTCTTGCGCTGGAAAAACTGGGCTATGAAGTGATTATTCCAGATCACGGCCCATCCGGACGGCCACAGCTTTCCAAAGGGCTGTTAAAAGATGCCAAAAAGATTGCGGAGGAAAATATCCGTTTGTTAAAAGACATCATCTCCTACGATACACCGTTAGTGGGCATCGAGCCGTCTGCTATCCTGACATTTCGCGATGAATATCCCGATCTTGTCAGCGACGAACTGGTGGAAGAAGCCAAGAAACTGGCACAGAATGCACTTCAGTTTGATGAGTTCATTGCAAGGGAAATTGAACTGAAACATATTTCAAAAGACCGGTTTACCAAGGAAAAACGTCTTATCAAACTGCATGGACATTGTCAGCAAAAAGCCATTTCAAGTATGGTTCCGACAAAGAAAATGCTTTCACTTCCGGAAAATTATACGGTTCAGCTGATTCCTTCGGGATGCTGCGGAATGGCGGGATCTTTCGGGTACGAAAAAGAGCATTATGATATTTCCATGCAAATTGGGGAACTGGTACTTTTCCCGGCCGTTCGCCAGCAGCCTGAAGAAGTGATTATTGCCGCGCCCGGAACAAGCTGCCGCCATCAGATTCATGACGGAACTGGAAGAAAAGCCATGCACCCGGCAGAAATTTTGTGGGAAGCAATGATTTAGTTTGTTGACATTATATTACATTGTTTGATATAGATTCCGCCACGGAGTGGCATCCAGTTTATAGAAAGATACAAATTGGCATCGCGAAAGGCTCCGGCGGAGCCCTCTGTTTGTAGAAAATACGCATATCAAATAATCAGGCGGCTCCGCAGGAGCCTCCTTGCATGATGAATTTCCCAAAACAACACATGGCTATAAACAGGGTGCCGCGCTGCGGCAAGTTTCAATTTGCTACGGAGCAGCACCCGGATTGCAGAAAGATACAAATTGGCATCGCGAAAGGCTCCGGCGGAGCCCGCTGCTTGTAGAAAATGTGCTTCTCAAATAATCAGGCGGCTCCGCAGGAGCCTCCTTGCATGATGAATTTCCCAAAACAACACATGGCTATAAACGGGATGCCGCTCCGCGGCAAAATTCAACTTGCTACGGAGTAGCATCCTGTTTGCAGAAAGGTATAAATTGGCATCACGCAAGGCTCCGGCGGAGCCTTCTGTTTGTAGAAAATACGCATCTCACATAATCAGGCGGCTCCGCAGGAGCCTCCTTGCATGATGAATTTTTCAAAACAACCCATTGCTATAAACAGGGTGCCGCGCTGCGGCAAAAACTAATCTGCAAATTCCCAGGCACTCTGGTATGCATTGAAACGTTCGGCATATTCGATAAAGTCCCGGTAAAATACCGATTGCGAAAGCGTGGCGCTGTCACCAATCACAACAAGCTTTTTTCTTGCACGCGTCATGGCTACATTCATTCGGCGGACATCTGCTAAAAACCCGATCTCGCCTTCCGGATTACTCCTCGTCATGCTGATATAAACGATATCACGTTCCTGGCCCTGAAAACTGTCGATGGTATTTACTGAAATGCTGGACAAATAAGGTTGCAAAGTATCCGCATGCAGCAACTGCTCTTTAAGAATATTAATCTGTTCCTTGTATGGAGAAATTACTGCCACAGTCGGGAAACTTTTTAAATTATCCTGATTCAAAACCGTCTGGGTCTGAACAAATTCAGAAACAAGCTGTGAAAGGTGTTTAAACAGAAATGCTGCTTCCTCAGGATTTGTCGTACTTGTTCCTTCCTTTTTTTCATCAAATCCACAACCTGCGGTATCAATAAATGCCAATGGCGAATCTTCCGGAAAAAGTAGCCTGCGTGCGACTGAAGCATGCGCCACAAGCCTGTTTTCATAAAACACTTTGGAAGAAAAATCCATAATAATCTCGTTCATACGGTATTGTTCTTCCAGCAACACAACGGATTCAGGATGTGCCGCGACATTTTTTTCCAGTAAAGTTGTACTCAGACCGTTTCTGGCAGCTTCGGCAGATTTGATCGTTGGCGGCAATTGCAAATGATCACCGGCCATGATTACTTTTTCAGCTTTTAAAACAGGTATCCAGCAGGCAGGCTCAATAGCTTGTCCGGCTTCATCGATTACTACGGTTCCGAATTTCAGATTTCTGACTGTATAATGGTTGGACCCGACCAGCGTTGCGGTAATTACCTGCGCTTTGGAAATAAGGTCATCAATTACATATTGTTCAATAGTACCGACTTCCTTCATGATTTTATGCGCTTCATCAAAAAGTGCTTTTCGCTGTTCACGCTCGGCCTTGCCAAAATTCCGTTTGTATTTGTGCGCCATATTCTTGAATTCGTTAGCCTGCTTTTTAAGTGCTTTAACGTCCTTCATACGGCTATGCGCATTCATTTTACTGTCCAGCGTCAGAGACATCAATCGTTCTGAAACCCGAACCGGATTTCCAACCCGAAGTACGTTAAGCCCCTCGTCACTAAGCTTTTCGCTCAACAGATCCACTGCTGTATTACTAGGCGCTACAACCAGAATCTGCTTGTGCTCATGGCTGATCAATGCCTTTATGGCCTGCACCAATGTTGTCGTTTTTCCGGTTCCGGGCGGGCCGTGGACAATGGCCAGTTCGTTGGCTGATACAATTTTCTTAACTGCTTCCAGTTGCGACGGATTCAGTTGCGGAATGCGGATTTCAGGAATTTTGGACTGAAATGCAGGCGATTTCTCACCGGTCAGTATTTGCACAAGGCGTCCTTCTTTATCGTTTTCTGCAAGAATGCCGGCAGCTTTAAGCGCATTCTGCATTTCATCATAGCTGTTGTCATCAAAAAGGACGTCGATCCCGAGCTTTCCGTCACGCGACCATTCCGGAAGTTCGTCGGTACGCAAGGTAATTTTCAGCCGGTTACCGCTTTGATGTGAAACAATTCCTTCCAGCCTGTCCTTTTTGGCATCGTGATTGGAAAAAAGCACAGCCGGCATTCCAAAACGAAGCTGATGCGAAATGTCCTGATGCGTTGTACGCTCCACTTCCACCGTCAGATAATCGCCTCGGCTCATTTCCGATCCTCTGATCGCGATCGGGTACCATGCGAGTCCGTTGGCGCGCCTTTCGGAAACAGAAGTCGTTTCAGTAAGTCTGAGGTAAGATTGCCGGTCTTCTTCCCTTTCTGTTTTCAACAGATCGGAAAGCTTTTTAAAATAATCCATGTACAAAGAAAATCAACAAAAGTACATTAATGCATCATGCCTGCGTCTGCACCTTGCTGGACTTCCACTTTCCGGGTAATAAAACGTCTTCCGAACAGCAGCACCACAAGCGCCAGAAACGCGGAACCAGCCATGGCCGAAACCATAGGAACAATGGAAGGCTCTTCAAAAAGACTGATCAGGACCGAGATAAGTGTTCCCATTCCCATCTGGAAAGCGCCCATCAAGGCGGAAGCGCTGCCGGCATTTTTGGTAAAAGGAGCCAGAGAAAGTGCGGCGGCATTCGGGTAAGTATAGCCAATGCAGCAAAGAAATAAAAACAGGAACACAAGCGTCATTTTCAGATCAAGCAAGCCGTTCAGCGCAGCGGCCAGAAAAGTAAAACCGATTATTACCTGACAAATCAATGCAATATTAACAATCTGTTCACTGCTGTATTTACGTAAAAACAGGGTATTCAACTGACTGGAACCAATAAATCCGATAGACAGAAATGCGAAAATCCAGCCGTAAACTTTTTCATCCGTGTGAAAAACTTCCATAAATACGAGCGGAGAACCTGAAACGTACGCGAACAATCCTGCAAATGCAATGGCACCCGTAAGTGAATAAGTGTAAAACTGCGGCTCGCGGATCACATTGAAAAAATTCATCAGGATCGGCCTGGGTTTCAGCGAAAGCGATGTGTCCGGTTTGTAGCTGTCGGGAAGCCAGAGCACCGTTGCGGCCAGGATCGCCACGCCCATTACCGTAAGGATCATAAATACTGCATGCCAGCCGAATGCAGCCGTTACATAGCCGCCTACCGTCGGTGCAATCATCGGTGAAACGCCCACAACGAGTAAAAGCAATGAAAAAACCTTTGCATTGTCACTGACCGGAAACAGATCGCGGACCATGGCTACGGACGCAACCGTAGCCGCACAGCTTCCGATCGCCTGAATAATCCGGAGTAAAATCAGCTGGTCAATGCTGGTTGCAACGGCACAGCCGGCAGATGCAAGGATGTAAATACAAAGACCAATGAAAAGTGGTTTTTTCCTTCCGAACCGGTCCAGCAACGGACCGTAAAGCAGCTGGCCCAGGGAAATACCGATGAAAAACCCGGACAGGGAAAGGGAAACTTTGGCAGCTGTGGTATGAAGATCTTTTGCAATCGCAGGAAAACCGGGCAGGTACATGTCAATTGAAAAAGGCCCGAGTGCAGTTAAACTTCCTAAAATGAGGATGAGAAAAAAGTACGTTCTGTTAGACATCTGAATATTGTGGCGTAGTCTGTATGTTAAGTGCTGATAACAGGGATATTTATTGTCCGGTTCGGTAAAGCAGCATAATAAAATAAAAAAGGAGACCCCATGTCTATGGAATCTCCGGTATATCGTAATGTAAAAGAAAACTATCTAAGCGGCAACCCAATCCAGTTTTTTATAAACCTCCCGTTCGCTCTCGCTCACTGCATAGGGAACCTTGTTTTTAAGGTAAATAACACATCCGCGTCCTTTTTTGATCGGTGCTATTTTAACTACGTCTTCTTTGTGAATAATGATGTTGATGAGTTTCTGTCCCAGCAACTGAAATGTACCTGATTGTACCATGCTAATATAATGTGAAATGTGAATGCCTTATGCAATTCCACCAGCCAGACTTCCTGGTTTTAGATACAACAAGAAATAGTTTTTCGAAATATGAAAATAACCTAGATCAGTTCTGTTGCTTGATTGCAGAAAATCCGCCACTTCTCTCTGAGCATCTGTTTCGTTGTCTGCTCCTGTAACGGAAAGAACTGCGCCAGGCTTTAATGTACTTATTGCATTGTTTTCAAGTGTCGCTATCATGTTATACTAAATTAAGAGTTAGTCTTACAGTGTAATTGTTCTGAATCTGTTTTATAAATAAATATGCCAGCTGGCATAAACTCCGGAAACACAAAGGTCATTTTACAGCTTCATGAAGGAAGAATATACTGAATTTATCAAATTAAATATCTGATAGCAAGGAATTTGAAAATATTTACAAAAATTTGAAAAAACGCAGAAAAATATTCCTGATCCCCCTGAAAAAGTGTTGATTTGTTCCGGGAAACCTTTCCGGTTACTGCTGAAAATGCACTTTGGTCAGCATCCTGTGAACTTCATCCGCCCCATTCTGCACTTCGGCCGGTTTCAGTTTTTCCCGTTTTTCATTCTGCTCAATTTTGGATCAAACAAAGAGCAAAATGAAACTGTATTTTACAATCCTGATCTTTTTCACCGCGTTTGCCGCCAGCGCCGGTACAAAAATCTCGGGCATCGTGACAAATCAGAAAGGCGAGGCTGTTCCCGGCTCCAATGTGTATATCAAAGGAAGTTACGACGGCACATCCTCGGACGTGAACGGGAATTTTTCATTTGAAACAGATTCTTCAGGAAAACAGATTCTGATGGTGCAGGCGCTGGGTTTCAAGCCGCAGGAAACCGTTATTGAATGTGCCGGACAAATTATTGAACTTGAAATAAAGCTTTCTGAAAGCATCAACCTGCTTACCGCCGTTACGGTTACAGCCGGGGCAATGGAAGCCGGAGACGAAAAAAAGTCAGTCGTGCTGAAACCGCTGGACATTGTCACAACTTCCGGCGCGATGGGCGATATCACCGGTGCGCTGCTTACATTGCCGGGAACTTCCACAGTCGGAAATGACGGCAGGCTGTTTGTTCGCGGCGGCGATGCTTCCGAAACTTCCATTTTTATTGACGGACTGCAGGTTGGCAATGCATACGGCAGCACAGCTTCCAACGTTCCCACGCGGAACCGGTTCAGTGCCAATCTTTTCAAAGGTTCGTTTTTCAGTACCGGCGGTTATTCTGCGGAATACGGCCAAGCGCTTTCCTCCGCACTGGCGCTCAACACGCTTGACCTTCCGCTGAGAAGTCAGGGCGATGTCAGCATCATGTCGGTTGGCGGCGGCTATACCCAAACGCTGACCGGGAAACAAAATGCATTAACGGCTTCAGCTAACTATTATAACCTTGCACCGTATCAGTCACTTGTAAAACAGGATTTCGACTGGGAAAAAAGTCCTGAAAGCTGGGATTCGGAAATCTCGTTGCGTCACAAGTGGGGAAATGCCTCAAATGGTAAAGCAGGTTTCATCAAAGCCTATTTCCACACAGAAGGAAACCGGATGACGATCTGGCAAAAAATTCCGGGCGGTAATAGCCGCGGCGACCGTGTTCAGCTCCGTAACCGTTACAGTTATTCCAACATTTCTTTTCGTCATTCGGGTAAAAAAGACTGGTTTTTCTACGGCGGAGTTGCTTTTTCGCACAACAGCGATGCATTGAAACTGAATGCCGACCCGCTTTGCCGGATTAATCAGCTTGCACATGCCAAACTGGTTGCGGTAAAAGATTTTTCACCTCGGTTCTCATTCAAAAACGGGCTGGAATGGTTTGTAAAAGCTTATTCGGAAGCTCTGACGGATGTCAATCTGAAAAGAAGTTATACCGATCATCAGCCTAATCATTTTGCAGAAGCCACTTATTATTTCAGTAACCGCCTGATTATGGTTGCCGGCGTCAGAAGCGGGCACAGTTCGCTGGCAAAACAGTTCTGGATGACGCCGAGATTTTCCGTTGCCTGGAAACTGGATAATCAGGGACAATTTTCCTTTGCAGCCGGAAAGTTCAAACAACTTCCGGAAGAGAAAATCAGGGTATTGCAAAACAATCTGCAGAATACCGCCGCAACGCATTATATCCTTAACTATTTCTTTGCAAGCAACAACCGCACATTCCGCGCGGAATCATTTTACAAGATTTACGATCATCTTGTCACGTATGACGACGCTGCTGGAAATTACAGTAACTTCTCTCAAAACGGCTCAGGCTATGCAAGAGGCGTGGATTTCTTTTACCGCGACCGGAAAAGTATCAAAGAAACCGATTTCTGGATTACTTACAGTTTTGTAGACAGCAGGCGAAAATATGCCGCATACGAAACCCGCGTACAGCCTTCATTTGCTCCGAAACACAACGGCTCTATCGTAGTAAAGCATTTTGCATCCGCACTGAAATCGCAGCTCGGAACTTCATGGTCGTGGAACAGCGGCTACCCTTTCAGCAACCCGAACAGAACGGACGATATGCAGCAAAAAACAAAAATGTACAGCGACCTGAGCATCAGCTGGAGTTATTTGCCACGACCCCATATCATTTTACATGTGGCCTGTTCCAATGTGCTGGGCAGAAACAATGTCTTTGGATACCGCTACGCTTCACAGCCGGACGAAAGCGGCACTTATGCCGGCCTGCCGGTCGGACAAGGTGCGAAAAGATTTGCTTTTGCAGCTTTGTTCATTACCATTTCAAGAGATAAAAATGCCAATCAGCTCAATAATCTCTGAATCACAGTCTGAAATGTTCCAATTACATGCAGGCTTTAAACTCTCTGTCTTTTTTAACCATCCAATCAAATTCACAAATGAAAAAGCTGACTTTCATCATCACCGTTCTACTGCTTTCTGTTCTGTCCGTTAAAGCACAGGATTCTCCTTTTCAGAAAATCATGAAAAAGGAAATCGAGAAAATAAACAAGGCGGATTCTCTTGCGCAGTTTCAGCAATCGGCCAATGCCTTTTCACGCATTGCCGAACTCAATCCGACCGAATGGCAGCCGTTGTATTATCATGCACTGGCCTGTACTTTTCAGGGTTTGAGCAACAAACTGACGCTGGATCAAAAAGACGAAGCATTGGCCAAAGCAGAAGATCTTGCAAAAAAGGCTGAAGGGATATCCGCAGACAATTCTGAAATCATCGCCTTAAAAGGCTTTATTACAATGGCAAAAGTAAGTGCCGATCCTGCCGGCAGAGGACAAAGCTTGTCGGGGCAGGCGCTTGCGGAATTCGGCAGATCACTGGCCATAGACAGCAAAAACCCGCGGGCATTGATATTAATGGCGCAAATGGAAGCCGGTATAGCCCGGTTTTTCGGATCGGGAATGGAAAAAGCATGTAGTCTGGCAAAGCAAAGTATGGCTATATTTGCCGCTCAGGACGAAGAAGTTTTAAAAGCAGCAATGAAGCCGACATGGGGAAGAAGAATAGCAGAGAGTATGTCGAAAAGTTGCGAATAATTCAGGAATGTTCCGGAGCAAAACGACAAACGGACCCCGCATCATGACCTTTAACATTTCCATCAAAGGCACCAGAAAGTTCTGGAACTTTTCTCCCGGTTTCATTGGAATCAATTTGGTGATTGCGCTGGCCATAACATTGCTTTCCGACCCGTCCTGCATGGCCGACCTTAACCGCATGCGGGGCGCGGCGGATGACTTGTTACTTGCCTTCCTGCTTTCAACCACGCTGAGTTACGGCGGATTTCTGATTGAAAGTTACTACGACGATAAACTGTCATGGATTCAGTATCCGCTCAAAAGGCTTGTTCTGGAATCTGCGAGTTATTTCATCTATGTTTTCTGCGCAAGTCTGGCTTTGATATTTCTTTTTACATGGCTGGTCACAAAAAGTTTCACACTGAACAATATTCCGTGGAAGCAGCTCGTACTCTGGACCAAATTTCCCATGCAGATTGCATTCTTCATTTCATTTGTATTCATCAGCAGGTCTTTTCTGATGGAATGGCGGAAAGCGGCCATTGAAGCGGAACAGCTGAAAACGGAAAGGTTTGCGCGTCAGTACCAATCGTTGAAAGATCAGTTGAATCCGCATTTCCTGTTCAATTCGCTGAATGTGCTGAGCAATCTGGTTTATGAAAACCCGGATACGGCTGCCAAGTTCGTGCACAGGTTATCCCGCATTTACCGCTATGTGCTGGACGTGCAGCATGAAGAACTCGTTTCACTGGAAAAGGAACTTGACTTTGCCGCAGATTATCTGTCTTTGCAGAAAATCCGGTTTGAAGACAGCCTTCAGTATGAAATCCGCATAGATCAAAACACGTCCGGAAATCTGCCGCCGCTTTCCCTTCAGTTGCTGCTGGAAAATGCGATCAAGCACAATATTGCTTCCACTGAAAATCCGTTGCGGATCGGGATTTTTATGGAAAATCAGGAATTAGTTGTAAAAAACAATCTTCAGCTGAAAAGCAGTATGCCTGAAAACTCGGCCGGGATCGGGCTGATGAATATTGTTAAAAGGTATGAACTGCTCAGCAATCAAACGATTTCCATTCAGGATACCGGCGGGAGCTTTGTTGTAAAACTTCCCTTGCTCGAAATTCCCGAACAGCAAAAGCAACTCTTTCCCGAACCCCGACAAACTGCAAAACCTGATTTCCGGCTCTAAAAGCTTTCCAGAATTACAATGAGAATCCTGATTATCGAAGATGAAAAACCCGCAGCCAGAAGGCTCGCTCAGCTGATTACCGAAAAATTGCCGGAAGCAGAAATATACGGCAACATCGATACGGTTACTTCCGCTGTGGAATGGCTGAACAAAAATCCGCATCCCGACCTTGTTTTTCTGGACATACAGCTGGCAGACGGCATCAGTTTTGAAATATTTGAAAAGGTGAAAGTAACGGCTCCGATCATTTTCTGCACGGCATATGACCAGTATGCAATCAAAGCGTTCAAACTCAACAGCATCGACTACCTTTTGAAACCTGTTGATCCGGATGAGCTGGCGCAGGCATTGAACAAGTTCCAGTCTGGCCGGAAAGCCCCTGCCGTTTCGCTGGACGAAATCCGGAATCTGATTCACAATACGCAGAAAACGTTTAAAAACAGATTTCTCGTAAAAACCGGCGAACGCATACAAACTGTTGATGTGCAGGAAATTGCCTTTTTCTTCAGTGAAGACAAGGCAACGCTCCTTCAAACCCGGCAAGGCAAAAAATTCATCATTGATTACACGCTGGACGAGTTGGAAAATATGGTTTCACCGGACAGTTTTTTCAGGCTGAACAGAAAATACATCAGTTCCGTAGCCGCTATCAAAGACGTTTTCACTTACTCCGGCAGCCGCCTGAAAATACATCTTGAAAACTGCACGGACAACGACATTCTGATCAGCCGGGAAAAAATGGGCCCCTTCAAAAGCTGGCTCGGACAATAAATACTTTGGAAATACAGGTGCAAAAACCTTTCAGATTATGTCTGCAGTTGCGACGGCGGGCGTGAAATTCAACAAAGGCACGGATTTTTAAAGCAATATTTTTCTGTAATTATCTGGTCATTTTTTTTAAGAAAAATATGAGAGCAATATGGTCCGGGGCTATCGGATTTGGCCTTGTTAATATTCCCGTCAAACTTTTCAGCGCAGTTCAGGCAAGCGAACTGGACCTTGATATGCTGGACAAAAAAGATCACGCCAATATTAAATTCCAACGCATCAATGCCAATACGGGCAAAGAAGTGGAATGGGAAAATATTGTGAGGGGCTTTAAAGTCGATGACACTTATATTGTGCTGGACGAAAGTGATTTTGAAAAAGCAAGTCCTGAAAAAACAAAGACGATCGAAATTGCCGAATTCGTTGATGAAAAGGATATTGACAGTATTTACTACGAAACGCCGTATTATCTTCAGCCCGACAAAGCAGGTGCAAAACCTTATGCATTGCTCCGTGAAGCACTTAAGAAAACCGGGAAAGCCGGACTTGGAACGTATGTGCTGCGGAACAGGGAAAGTCTGGTGCTGATCAAAGCGGCCGGCGATTTACTTGTTCTTAACAAAATCCGGTTTCAGCAGGAAATACGCAATCCAGAAGATCTTGAAGTGCCGGAAGTTGATTTAAAGCCTGCAGAAATGGAAATGGCCGTTCAGTTGATTGATCAGCTGAGCACCGATTTTGACATTTCCAGATATGAAGATACGTATAATGACAAGCTTATGAAACTGATCATGGCGAAGGCAAAAGGCCAGAAAACAACTGCTCCGCGCATGAAAGTAGTACATTCGAAAAGCCAGGATTTGCTTGCGCAGCTCAAAGAGAGCCTCAACGCACCAAAGCGGAAAGCATCCTGACGCAATTTTGTCGTTTTGGGTAAATCCATTAGGAGTTGTTTGGAAGTAATGTTTATTTTTAGCTTCCTTCTAAACCACTCTTATATGTACCTTTTTAAAAATATTAAAACATTCCTGTCTTCCTCCGCACTTTTATCCGTTGCTTTTTCATCTTTCCTTTTAACGTCGTGCGGTTCCAATGAGAAAACCGAACAGCAGTCTGAAACAAAATCCCGGCCTGTTGTAATCGGTTATGTCGGCGGGTTCAAAGGTCTGATCAATACGGACGACATCAAAGCGGAAAAACTGACACATATCAATTATGCGTTTGTGGACGTAAAAGGCGGCAAGGCTTTTCTGACCAACGAAAAAACGGATTCTACGAATTTCCGGAAACTTAAACTACTGAAAGATAAAAACCCGGAGCTTAAAATCCTGATTTCCATTGGCGGCTGGGCATGGAGCGAGAACTTTTCCGACGCAGTTCTAACGGATTCTTCCAGGAAAGTGTTTGCCGCAAGTTCTGTTGACATTATTAAAAAATACGATCTGGACGGCGTTGACATTGACTGGGAATATCCCGGAATGCCCGGCGAAGAAGGAAACGTTTTCCGCCCGGAAGACAAGCAGAATTTTACACGGATGTTTCAGGAAATCCGCAGCGAACTTGACAAGCTGGAAAAAGAAACAAATGAAAAAAAGCTGCTGACTACCGCCGTCGCCGGCTTTGCCAGCTTCCTGAATGTGACCGAAATGGGCAAAGCCCAGGAATATCTGGATTACGTTAATCTAATGACTTACGACCTTTTTCAGGGTGATACCGTCGTGCATCACGCAAGCTTGTATCCAAGCAAAATATATAAATCGGAAAGATCGGCCGACAATGCTTTCAAGGCGTTTACGGCTGCCGGTGTTCCTGCCGGAAAGCTCGTAATGGGACTTCCGTTCTATGGCCGCATGTTCAAGGTAAGCAAGCTGGAAAAAGGTTTGGGACAAAAGCAGATTTCGCAGGAGTATATTGACGGTTATACTTACATCAAAGACAGTCTGGTTAATAAAAAAGGATTCAAGGAATACCGCGATACCGTTGCAAAAGCGCCTTACTTAATGAATGCAGCGACCGGCGCCATACTCAGCTACGACGATGAGGAATCGGTACGGGAAAAATGCAAGTATGTTTTAGATCATAAAATGGCCGGCGTTATGTTCTGGGAATCCACTTCGGACCCGAAAAATTATCTGCTGGATGAAATTGACAAATCTTTAAAGTAAGCAGCTTTACAAAGGTTTATTAAAATTTTATTTCAACAAAAAAGTCACATTGAGCAAAACATCCGGTCACAAGTCACCAATAAAAACCATAAATGACATTTAAAACAACAAATGACAATAAATGACAACAAATGACAATGAATGTCTTTTGAAACAATAAATGACAATCCATGACATTCCGGTACAAAAAGTGACCTTCCATGCTCAATGTGACAACAAATAACTTTGCTTCAATCTTATATTCAGAACAGCTGCAATGAACCGATTTCATGATACCCTTCTTTCAGCTCGCCCGTCCTGAAAAGATTTACAAATTCATGTGCTTTACGTGTTGGCTCCGGAAGCCGGTATTTGTTAATGCATTTCATGGCAATGTTCAGGCTGTCGTCAAGGCTCATATTGTGTCCCGGCGAAATAAAAACCGGCTTTACATTATTCTTGCTTCGCAGCACGTACCCGATCGTTTCGCCTTTGTCAGTAAGCAGTGAATATTCTCCCCTGTTCTCGCCCGGATCTTCATATTGGCCCGTCAGTTTTTTCTTGGCGCAGCCCATTGTAACCGAGTCCGTCAGTACACCGAAATGAGAAGCAATACCCATTCTTCTTGTGTGTATAATGCCGTTTCCGTCAAACATAATCACATCCGGCTTTACCGGAATCTGTTCATAAACTTTCAGCAACGACGGTATTTCACGAAAAGCCAGAAAGCCGGGCACATACGGAAATGTGGTGCTGCTTTTCACAAGTGAATACGCAACAGGCTGCAGATCAGGAAAGCTGAGGATGACCATTCCTGCATAAACGGTTTCACTGTAAAGCGATAAAGATATATCTGCTCCGGCAATGGTGCGGATCGGTGACTGAAGCGGCTTCAGATTCAGCTGTTCTCTCAGGTTTTTCTGAATAAGTGTTGCTTCAGTAATGGTAAGCATATCATAATTTGATTCCGGAGTGTCAGTAATTGAATTCATAGGCAGCTGGCATGATATTTCGTGTTTACACTATTTATTGTTCTGTTTATATCAAAAACCAAGCCATTCATGAATAACGTTACACTGAAACGCAAGTGGGCAAACTGGAAGTTTATTGCATTTATCCTGATTTTGATTGCCGTTTTTATCAAGTTCTTTGTCATGGGCGACGGGGATGAAAATGCGCCTGTAACCGTGGAAATGGATTTGCCGAGAATTGCGCTGCGTAGTGAAAAAGAAGTGGAAGCCGTTCTGGGGCCGGGAAAACTGGACAGCTATTACAAGGATGAAAAAGCCGGCTGCGACAAATGTCCCAAGATGATTTATAAAGAGGGAAAAGTCGAAATCATATTTATCAATGACATTGCGGACAGAATTACCCTGAATAATCTTTCAGACTTTGATTTTGAAAACCGCGTCATTCTGGGATTGCTTAATCTGAAAGACAGCATCAAACCAAAAATCGATGATGACGAATTGAAGCAGTGGGACAATTATGAAAAATACACGCAAATCTCAGCCTTCGCCAACGGCAACGATATAGATTACATCCTGATCAAGAGCAAGACGGAGTAGTTTCACAGATTGATATGACTGAAAAGTTCCTGCCGGTACTGACGGCCGATGGGAATTGTTCTGTCCTTTATGATAACAATATTTCCTTCAATCAGATCAATCTTGTGAAGTGCTACAATGAATGACTTGTGAATCCGTACAAATTTATCAGCGGAAAGTCTTTCAAGAATCCCGTTTAAAGACTGATGCGTTACCAGATTATTTTTCCCGGCGCATATACGTATATAATCCTTTAAACTTTCTATGTAAACAATATCTTCAACGGATATTCTTACAATCTTTTTATCTACTTTAATCCAGATGTTGTTGTCAGCAACTGGATTTTCAATTTTCAGCGGCATGGATATCAGCTCAGGCTGTTGAAAAAATCCTTCTGACATAGAATGGGCTTTATTTACAGCTTTGATAAACCGCGGGAAGGACACAGGCTTTACAAGATAATCGATCACTTCAAGTTCAAAGCTTTCTGCCGCATAATCCCGGTAAGCAGTAACAATGACTACTTTGGGTTTAAGTTTCAATGTTTTAAGAAGATCCAGCCCGCTTAATAAGGGCATTTCAATGTCAGTAAAAATCAGATCAACGGCTTCATTTTCAATGTATGACAAAGCGTCAATTGCATTCGAGAATGTCTTCATCAAGTGCAGTTGCCTGATTTGCGAAATATAATATTCAAGTATTTCGATTGCGTAGGGCTCGTCTTCAATAATGATACAGCGAATCATGAAACCGGAATTTTTAAATAAACCTTAAATATCTGATTGCTCTTGCTGATGCTCAGCGTGTAATTTTTGCTGAAAAGAATCTGAAGTCGCCGTTCTACATTTGCAATGCCGATCCCGACATTGTTCCGCATGGTAGAGCTGCCGGAATATTCCTGATACGGGTTTTCCGTAAAAAGTTCAAGATAATTGTCTTCAATCCGGATCAGGATTTTAATCACAATCAAACCCAGTGATGATTTTCCGCCGTATTTGAAACTGTTTTCAATAAAAGGAAGCAGCAACAATGGAAATATTCTTTTGTTTGTATCTCCCTGAACCTGAAAATCAATGATCAGTTCTTTTCCGAATCGGAGACTTTCCAGATCAATGTAGCTTTGTATATGACCGGTTTCCTTTGCAACCGGAGTTGATTCTTCATCCGATTCATAAAGGATATAGCTCATCAGTCCTGAAAGTTTAAGGATAATTTCCGGCGCCAGATGCGACTTTTTAATGCTCAATGCATAAAGGTTATTCAGGGTGTTAAAGAAAAAATGCGGCTGAATCTGCGATTTCAGCAACTGCAGTTCGGTTGTCAGTCTTGCCTTTTCTGCATGGGCAATCTGCATTTTCTGTTCGGCATATTGTTTCGAAAGTTTGATGCCGCTTGTCAGCCCCGTTATGGTGGACAGAAAAAAGAGTTTGTATGAATAATTGGTAAACGTAAACCTGGAATAGGTTTCATAACTCTTCGGACACAGTTCGGCATCAATCAGAGCATCCAGTAACCATAAATTGACCGCATTAACGATGAGGATCAGCATGATAAGCAAACCAAGATACCGGACGTACCTGTTTGCATGAAAATATTCAGGAATCAGATAATAAAGATTCAGATAGCAGATGCCAAGGATAAAAGGAAACCGGATTGAAAAGCCGTAAGCCGTTTTTCCAATATCTTCTTCTATATAACCCAGATAAAAGGCATTGAATACAAAAACACATGCCCAGAAAATCCCGTGATATGCAATTCTTCTGGAGAAGATCCTGCCTACCATTTCAAAAGACGGCTTGACAACGTCCAACGAGGAAGATAGCAATATGTCTCTGGCGTGTCCAATCATGGTTCTGCAAATTAAAATACAAGCATTGCCGAACTCATTATTTATTCGCCAAACGGCTGGCATCGCTTAACCAACGGCACTTGTCTTTCGCTGAAATGCATATCAGGTTCTTTTGCTGCTTGTCTGCACTTGCTTTCCATTCAGCGATATTTTTTTTCTGCTGATTCCGGCATGCCTACTTTTGCCGTCCACACTTATACACATTTATGAAAAAATATCTCCTGTTGCTGCTGGCGTCTTTCCATGCGCTTACATCCATTTCACAAAATGAGAAACCCTTGCATGCAGCTTTTACCAGTGACAGAATTGCAGTGGACGGCAATAGCAATGAACCGGTTTGGCAGCAAGCAGATTCAGTAAGCACATTTTACAAGATCTACAATGCAGATAATACGCCTGCGGAATCACGAACGGTTGTCAGAATACTTCATAATGATGATTTTATTTACGTAAGCGCCACCATGTATGCAAAGCCCGGCGCTCCTTTCAAGTACACGGTATCATCTTTAAAAAGGGATTTTCCTGATTTCGAAAATGATTTGTTCGGCTTCATTGTCAATCCAAGCGCAGACAAACTGAATGGATACTCGTTTTACCTGAATCCGTACGGAGTACAGAATGAATCCCAGATTTCAAACGGTGATAATTTTGATATCACATGGGACCAGAAATGGTATTCCGCCACCGTTCGCCATGCCGATTACTGGACTGCAGAAATGGCTATTCCGTTTTCCAGTATACGCTTTCCCGTTTCTGCTGCTCCATGGCTGATCAATTTTATACGGATTGACAACAACATCAACGAATATGCATCATGGACACCAACCCCGAGAAGCAGGTATGTCGGCGATGCTGCATTTACACAGCCATTTTACATCGAAAAATATCCTTCCGGATCAAAAAGAAGAATAAACCTGATACCCAGCCTGACAACCAATTATGTAAGACAATACACAAACGATGCAAAAAAAACACTGAAAGTAGTTCCATCACTGGATGCCAAGATAAGACTCAGCTCTTCCATGGTTGCAGACCTTACATTAAACCCCGATTTTTCACAGGCCGAAGTGGATATCGAACAGGCCAACATCACGCGGTTTGAACTCGTTTATCCGGAAAAGCGGCAGTTCTTTGTAGAGAACAGCGAATTGTTTGCAGGCTTTGGGTATTCAGGAATGGGCGGTTCACCGGTGCTGCCTTTCTATTCCAGAAGAATCGGAATTGAGTATAATGCCGCAAAAGACCGCTATGAACAGCAGCCGGTTTTGGGAGGATTGAGGATTTACGGCAAGATCAATCCCAAACTGCAGATCGGGCTGATGTCTGTTCAGACCAAAAAGATAAAAATCAACACTGCAGATCCGGCCCAGTCCTCTATTTCGGGCAGGAATTTTACCACACTTGCATTTCAGCAGAATGTTTTCAAACGTTCCAGCATCGGTGCCATTTTTGTCAACAATCAGTCATTTGACGAAAAGGCTAATCGGAAAAATGCATTCAACAGGGCTTACAGCATCGATTTCAATCTGGGTTCCACCAATGGCAACTGGAACGGAAAGCTTTTTCATTCAGGAACCCTGACCGGAGCAAACAATAAATCTCTGGAGTACAATCTGACGCATATGTCGCATGGAGGAAATTTGTCTTACAACAACCGGCGATTTCTGCTTGCTTTCGGAACGGTTTATACCGGCGAACATTACAACAGCGAAGCAGGATTTACGCCGCGAACAGGTTATATCAGTAACTTCTTATCCTTTAACAATTACTTTTATCCAAAAAATACAAGCGGACGCCTCAATCGGTATACCGCAGACTTGTACTATGAACGCTTCAATACGGTAAAATGGAGCATGACGGACGATTTCCTGAATTTTTCAAGCGACATTTCTTTCAGGAATACTTCCGAGCTGAGCGTTTATTTTAACAAGTACTTTACAAAACTTTCTTTTGACTTTGATCCGGGTCTGTCCGGAGGAAAACAGCTGGCCTCCGGCAGTGAGCATGTTTATTACAACAGCCGTATTACTTATCAGTCCGATCGCAGAAAGACTTTTTTCATGAGGGTTTCTTCGGTTGGCGGCCAGTATTATAATGGTCACCGCTACGGGCTTTCGGGTGATGTCAATTACAAAATGCAGCCTTATGGCATTATGTCGGTTCTTTACAATTACAATATCATAAAGCTTCCTTCTCCTTACAGCAGCAATCATGTCTGGACTCTTACAGCAAGAAATGACATTTCCTTCAACCGGTATTTATTTTTGGCTACTTCCGTTCAGTATAACTCAATCTCCAGAAATCTGGGTGTATACGGAAAGCTGCAATGGAGATTTCTTCCGCTTTCCGATTTGTTTTTTGTTTATCAGGACAATTATTTATCTGAAAACGGCATGCATATTCAGGATAAAGGAATCACAGTTAAGGCTAATTATTACTTCTGATCCTGTTTTCCGAATTTCTTTTACTAATCATGGTAAGCGTAATATAACCCAGCAAGCCGGATAAGATGGAGCCGGTCAGGATGGAAAATTTGGCTTCCGACAATATGAGGTGTTTGCCGGAAAAAGAAAGCAAGGCGATGAAAACGGACATCGTGAAGCCAATTCCGCCCAGCATACCGACGCCGATTATATGCGCCCATTCCGCTCCTTTTGGTCTTGTGCTGATGCCCGTTTTGACGGAAATCCAGGAAAGTAAAGCAATTCCCAAAGGCTTGCCTACAACAAGGCCAAGGATGATTCCAAGTCCGAGCGTGTTTGTAAGTCCGGCTAGCATTTCCTGTTCAAACCGGATGTTTGTATTAACCAGCGCGAACAACGGCATAATGAAAAAATTCACCGGATTAACGAGCATATGTTCCAGTTTTTCCAGCGGTGATTCTTCTGAAACCGGGTTGGTCGGAATGGCAAAAGCGGTGAGGACACCGGCAATGGTGGCATGCACGCCCGAATGATGAATAAAATACCATATAAAAATACCCGGAACAAGATACGCTGCCAGACTTTTGACACCCAGTTTGTTAATAACCAGCAGTACGGCAAAAATCCCCGCCGCATACAGCAGAAAAGTATAATGCAGATCGGATGAATAGAAAACGGCAATCACCAGAATAGCCATGAGATCGTCTACAATGGCGAGCGCGGCCAGAAATATTTTGAGAGAAGGCGGCACTTTATTACCAAGCATGGTGATGACGGCAATCGCAAATGCAATATCCGTTGCCATCGGAATTCCCCAGCCCGCAGCCGTTTCCGTATTTTTATTCAGCAGAAAATAAATGGTTGCAGGCGCAATGACACCGCCGAGTGCCGCAAAAACCGGCAAGGCCGCCATTTTCAGTGAAGAAAGTTCTCCTTCGATCAGTTCTCTTTTAATTTCCAGCCCGACCATCAGAAAAAAAATGGCCATCAGTCCGTCATTGATCCAGAGCAGAATGGAATATTTCAGATGAATCCGGGCTGTTTCAAAACCAAGTTCGGTCGTCAGCAACTGTTCAAAACCGGGCCCTGTTGCTGAATTGGCAATGATCAGCGAAACGATCACACAAACGATAAGGATTACGCCTCCGAACGAACCTGATTTTACAAATTCTTTAAACGGCTTGAGATTGATAAATTGTTCCATGCAGGCAATTTAAGGAAAAAATATTAACAGCATTTGCCTGGCAATTTGCATTATTTCCGTAAATATCCGTAAGGAATCAAAGATGCCGAAACTGAAAAAATGAGGTAAAACCAAGACAACACCTTCCCATTAAATAACTCATCATCAGTTCAAACCATTTATCTGGAATATGGATCGCTTGTTCAACACTTGAATTGCCGGTACTTTACGGCTTTCTAGATTTGCATTGTCAAATAAGACAAAGACAAGAATTTAAAAATTTTAGCTATGAAAAATATAATAACAACGTTCGTTTGCGCCATGGCGCTGAGCACTTCTTTCGCATTTGCGGGCCATATCGAAGAAAAAAGCAAGTATGCAGGGAAAAACCTGCTGCCGTCAGCCGGACCTGCTCTGGAAACACCGGCACCGCAGCGTACCAAAACCAGCATTGATTACGGGAAATATACGCCCACACAAAAAGCATCTATTGTAGCACTTAAAGTAGCAAAATAGTGAAGTAAACAAGTTATTAAGGTGAATTGAGATTTAAAAAGGGAGAACGGCTTGTTCTCTCTTTTTTTGTTGAAAGGTTTATACTGCCGTCAACGGCCCGCTTTCCGGCTCTTTTTGCTGCCTGTAACGTTCAAAGAAAATGTTGCTCGCCAGAAGCAGCAGGAACCCGGTACAAAACTGAACGTATGTAAACTGCATCAGAACTGCAGACCAGCTCATTTTCTTCATAAAAAATTCTTTGTACAGCAGCAATCCGGCACTGCCCATGTAACCGATACTTTCGCAGATATAAATAAAGAAACCGGCATTGGCCTTGATCCTGAACAGTGCGATCATGCGATCAAAAATAACAGTCTGAAGAACGGTGTAAGCCAGAAATGTTCCCAAACCTACAAGCAGCATCCATAAAAAACCGCTGACGAGCGCCTTCTGAAACAGCAAAGTGCCCGCGCCGATCAGACAGATTGAAAGGAAGAGAATAAAATTCGTTAACCTGAAACCTTTTACATTGTCCCGGACAAAGGCCAGACTGCCGATGATGACGAGCACGATGATGCCGCTGATCATTTCGGTTGTGGTCAAAACACTGCTCGCCCAGTGCATGTCGATTTCGTTCCAGATCTCGATGGTGAAGTTGTCCCTGAAATCGCGCAGTACGACCATGGAAGCGTAGAAAATAACCAGACAAACGATCGGAAATCCGAATTGCCGCATGACGGCGCGCTTGTCTTCCTGCGTCATGGGCAGCCTTTCCGTCCTTAAACGGATATCTTCCGCATTCGGCTCCGGAATCACCGAAAGCATCCATACAAAGATCAGAAACAGCGGTAAAAACAGCAATCCGATAAAAAAAGGCATACTGAATTCCGAAATAACCGGAAACAATCCATGCAGTTCTATGTAAATGGTTTTCAGGATTCCCGACGCAACCACCACGCTGATATTAAGCCCGAGTGCCAGCATTTCCGTAAACCGCCTTCCTTCCAGAAAACTGAACACAATGCCGTAAACAATGCCCAGCGGCAAACCGTTGATAAAAAGAAAAATGAAATTGTACGGAAACGGCACCAGCCCGAACAGCAGCAGCGCAGCTTCCGCAATAAGGATCAGTAAAATAATAAGCCGGATTCTGGAATGGTGCCTGAGCTCGGAAATGACCTTGATACCGGCAAATTTGGACAGCGTATAACCGGCAACCTGAGAAATAATCAGTATGGCCTTGTAACCGATATTTCCTATTTCCAGACCCTCGTAAAGCCCCGCGCTGAACGGCTTCCGGAATGCATACATGCAGAAATAGGTACCAAACGAAGCAATAACAGCCCACGAAATAAAAAGCGCGTTGGAACGCAACAGCATTTCTTTCAGACGCATAGTCCGGAATTTAGGTTTAAACAATACCCGAAGCAGTACTGATGGCATTTTCAAGAATCCGCAATGCTTCTTTCAGCTCAATCCTGTTAATAATCAGCGGAGGCGACAATTGCAGCACATTTCCTTGTGAAACTTTAAAGCTCAGTCCGTTTTTCAGACATTCATACATCACGGTTTCTGCTGCTTCAACGGCTTTTTCCCTGGTTTGCCTGTTTTTCACAAGTTCTACGCCCCAAAGCAATCCGATCCCCCGCACATCCCCGATCAGCGGGAATTTATCCATCAGTTTTTCCATTTCGGATGCCATGAACCTTTCGTCCTGCTGCACTTTTTCCAGAATATGATTCTGTTCCATAAACTCGAACATGGCCAGCGCCGCTACGCTTCCGAGCGGGCTTTTTTCATGCGTGAAATGACCGAGCGAAATGCTTTGGGCAATGTTGTATTTATTTCTTGCCACAATGGCCGCCATCGGCATCACGCCTCCGCCCAGCCCTTTTCCCAGACAAATAATATCGGGTTCAATGCCATAATGCTCAAATGCAAACATTTTCCCGGTGCGCCCGAAAGCAATCGGAATTTCATCCAGAATCAGTAAAACCTTGTGCTTTGTACATATTTCCCGGACTTTGCTCCAGTAAGCCTGCGAAGGAATCTGCACATCCGTATTCCGGATCGTTTCAATGATGAATGCGCCGATGTCGCCTTCTTTCTCAATAACGTACTCAAGATAATCCGCATACGGAAGATCGCCGCTGCCCGCCGCCAGAAACGGCCCGCGGTACGTCATGGGCGGCGGAATGCGTTCTACGCCGGGCATCAGCGGACCCATATCTTTGCGAAAATCCAGCTCGCCGCCTGCGGAAATGGCATCCAGCGACGCACCATGAAAAGAATCCCAGAGCGAAATAACTTTATGCTTTCCGGTTACAATGCGCGCCAGTTTAAGCGCCATACTGATGGAAGAAGTGCCGCCGGGCGCAAAAAGCACGCGGTTCAGATCAGCGGGTAAAAGACTGCCCAGTTTTTTTGCAAGTTCAATAGCCGGCACGTTTGTAAACCGTCTCGGCGAAAAAGGCAGCACATCGAGCTGCTGCTTCAACTTATCAATAATATAAGGATTGCGGTAGCCAAGCTGATGCACGTTGTTCCCGTGAAAATCCATATAGCGTTTTCCCTGAATGTCGGTCAGATAAATGCCTTCGCATGAAGCGAGCACATCCAGGCAAGGCGTTGACAAGGCCTGATGTAAAAAATACTCCGCGTCCTCCTGAAGGTAATGCTGCGTATCCGGGTCATTCATGACGGAATACCAGTTTCGCCTTGCGTCAGAAAGGTTGATATCGCCTTCAGTTCTGTTATGGGTTTGTGTCATTTTTAAAAATGCCCCGGACTTTCATCCGGGGACTTGATGGATCAAAAGGTTTAGGAATAGTGGGTTATTTCACAAAAAGCTTGTCGGCAGGAATCAGTTGTTTGGGCAATCCGGGGCCTTTGTAAAAGGCATCCAGCCAGAATCCGCCGCCATTGTTGTAATATTCAACTTTGATCGGATGTTTTCCGGCAGTCAGTTCAATGCTTCCGGTTGCTTCCGTAACGCCGTGATTTCCGTCGTTATCCACAACTTCCTTGCCGTAAATATACAATTTACTGCCATCGTCCGACTGTGTTGCAAAAAGGTATTTTCCGGGCTTGTCGATCCGAATAAAACCTTCAAACTGCAATGCAAAGCTGGCATTGTCTTTTTCCAGAATGGCATTAAGCTGATCCCGGCTGATATGGAACTCGGCACTCGTCCAGGACTTTCCTTTTTTCAATGTAGCAAATTCAGGCAACTTTTCCAGATTTTTTCCCTGATAAAAAGAAGTGTTCAGCCCGTTGCCGGAGCCCGATTTCACCATTCTGAAATAGGCCGTTTCCAATAAGCTTTCCCGGCCTTCTCTATCAAATGATTTTGCTTTTACAACCGTTGTTTTATCTACATTAAAAGGATTTTTATAAACCGCCGATGTGCTGTCCGGCTCACTTCCGTCCGTTGTGTATCTTGTCACGCTGTTTTCCGCTTTGGTTTCAATTTTAACCGTTGCCGTTTGATCCACATACAATCCGCCGGCCTGTTCATATAGTTTCCGTTCGGGATAAATGACGGGCGAAGCAATCCTTTTTTCACCCAGCCAAAGGTTTTCCGGCTCTAAAAAACCTTCAAAAACCGGCTTTACCGGACGTCCGATACATGCGTAAGGCTGCTGAATGCCCAGCGCAAAGGCGATTGTTGCGGCCAGGTCGTACGTATAAACCTGCTGCTCTATTTTATACCCTTTCTTAATGTCTTTTCCGTAAAAAATTCCGGCAATTTCGGCTTCCTGCGGCGTTGCGCCTCCGTGTCCGTAACCGATCCCGCCGTGATCCGCCCAAACAATCACCAGGGTTTTATCTTCCATTCCCGCTGCTTTGATCCCGTCCAGAATTTTTCCGATCAGCGAATCCGCTTTGGTAACGGCTTCGTAATATTCCGGCGACCCATGCCCGCCGTGATGCCCGGCATGATCTACGTGATCAAAATGGACGAAGCCGAGAACGGGCTTTTTTGCCTTTATATAGTTTATAAAATCGGCAGCAGTGGAATCTTCGGTTGAAAAACGCTTGTCATAATTGACGGCATTTTTTTGAAACAGCCGGCCAAATCCATCCCAGTGATAAACGACTCCGATTTCTGCTTCGGGTTTGTTCTTATGCAGAATACTGAAAATGGTCGGAAAACGTCCGTCTGCTTCCTCCACAATCGGGGGCATCGTATGATCGTCCATTTCCCAGTCATTGTTGATGATGCCGTGCTGCTCCGGACCGGCGCCCATGATCATGGAAGCCCAGTTCTGGCTGCTGCTGGAAGTAAGTACGGAACGCACATTCCATTTGACACTTCCGTTGGCGATCATACTGTCGAGATTTGGCGTTTCGGCCTTTTGAATTCCGTCCGGGCTCAGCCCGTCCACGCCGATGACAATGACATGCTCAATGCCGGAAGGCTTTTCTTCGGAACTTTTAGTACATGCCGTCATCAGCAAAGTTACCGATGACAGCACGCACAATACTTTTGATAACATAAATATTGGTTTTTTACTGTTTATCCCACCATACATGCGTTTTCAGATCGTCCGCGCCCAGCCAGCTTACGGCTTCATTGTAATGCGCCTGATTAATCCTGATTTCATCCGCCGGATATAAAATTCTTCTGGGCACATAACCGGGACCAATCGGGCCGACGGGAATATTGGGAAATCCGGTCCGCCGCCATTCCGACCATGCTTCGTAACCGACCATATACAGTGAAATCCATTTCTGCAAGGCGATTTTCTCCAGTTTCTGCGCCTGCGTCCCGGCATATGCAACGGCGGGTTGTGCAAAATAGCTGTCGCTCACCGAAATGCTTGCGGGCGTCAGTTTCAGGTAAGAAGTGGCAAAGTTGGACGGAATGCGGCTGCTGTAATATTTGAACTGGTCTTTGATGCCGTTTTTGTAATAAGTTTCCGCTGCTGCCGCTCCGCCTGCAATAAACCCTTTTTCCGCTGCTTCCGCCAGAATGAACTGCACTTCGGAATAACCGATGATGATTCCCTGTCCGGCCGTAGGTGAAGCCAAATCCGGCGCATATTGAATGGACATCCACAACATGCCGGTCGGCGAAGTAAGGTTGTTGTCCGGAAAATTGCCGATTCCGTTCAGGTCGCCGGCATACTGGAAATTCTTCGGATCGGGACGGTTGCCGTTTGCATCCACGGCGCTGCTGGCAGGCGTAGGCAATGCATAAACGTACAAACGCGTGTCGTTCAAAGCTTTCAGATAATCAACCAATTGCTTTGTAACCTTGGTATTCGTGCCGCCGTTGCCGGAACGGTAAAACGGAGATTCATTCGACGGACGGTCCACCAGATATTGCAGCGCAGCCTGATCTTCATAGGAAGTGAACAGCGGATATCTGGCCTGATTTTCAACGATTGCCTTCATCGCCGCACTTGGGTCCACTCTTTCGGACTGGCGCAGCAGCAAACGCAAGCGAAGGCCGTTTGCAAATTTTTTCCAGTTTGCCATATTGCCGTTGTACAGAATATCCCCGGTTACAGGCTCGTTCGTACTTCCTAATAAATTATTGGCTTCTTCCAGATCGGCCAGCAAGCCGGCATAAACGGCTTCCTGCTGCTCAAACTTCGGCGCACTGATACCTGTAAGTTTTGCATTGGCCGCTTCCCGGAAAGGAATCGGGCCGTAAAGATCCGTCAGGCACTGAAACATCCAGGAACGCAGCACAAGCGCAATGCCTTTATAATTTCGCTGATCCTGCGTTTCGGCAATGCTGATGACTTCGTTCAGATCGCGGATGTAATCGTAGAAATTCCAGAAGAAATAACTGCTTGCATCCGAACGCGCCCAGTTGCTGAAATTACTCGCATAATCGGAAGCCAGCATATTGGCGGCCACGCTTCCGCGGTTGTAGGAATTGTCATAATGGCTGTTTACGGCGCCGCGGATTACATTGGGCAAAAGCAGACCGACATTGGTCACTTTGTCCGGCGAATTGGGATTGGTATTGATTTCTTCAAAATCCTTTGTACAGCTTATTCCCGTAAGCAGGACAAAAAAGAGTATATAACAAGACTTTTTCATGATCACAAGGTTTTAATGCTGTTCAGAAATTCAGATTGATACTCACACCCATTTCTCTTGTTGAAGGCGTACTCATATTCTCAAAGCCCGGAATCAGACCGCCGCCCGAAGTTGCCGTGGCCACTTCCGGATCAAAATGTTTGTTGCTTTTCGGTGTGAACAGCAGCAGGTTTCTTCCGGTTACCGAAATCCTTGCATTTTTAATATACTTGCCTGAAATCCATTTGGAAGGAAGGCTGTATCCAAGCGACAATTCTCTCAGCTTGAAATACGTGGAACTGAAAATCTGTGCTTCTGAAATATGGTCCAGCGGTTTTTTGATAAAATTACGGGCATTGGTTCCGTAAACACCCGCGCTGTACGTTCCGTCCGTGCTGGTATTATTTGGCTTGTAGCTTCCGTCTTCCATTTGCGCGGCGCCCGGAATGTAATACGGCGCATCATATTCTGTCCCGGCAGGGCGTGCAGAACGTCCCAGCGCACTTTCTTCCAGTTGTCCGGCACCCGCTGCTTTGTTGAAAAAACGGGAAACAAACTCGCCGCCAAACTGACCGCCAAAAGCGAAGTTCAGACTGATGTTTTTATAAGTAAGCTGGTTATAAATCCCTGCAATCCAGTCCGGGTTGTAATTCCCCAGATGAATATCTTCGGTAGTGGGTCTTGGAAATGCATCGTTGAAAATAATGACCTCGCCTTTCATCGGGCCGTCCGCAACGCGCTGATAGCCCGGCCCCCAGATTGCACCCATTTTCTCGCCTACCCTTGCCTGAATGGAAGCATCTTCGCCCGGCGCAGCCTGCACGATCTTGTCCACCTCGCTTGTCAGTGAAACGATTTTACCCGTATTATGCGACCAGTTGATGTTGAAGTTCCATTTGAAATTGGCCGTACTTACCGGCGTTGCATTGATCATGATTTCAACACCGGTGTTCCTGATCTGTCCGGCATTGATCTGCTTGGAAGTCGCACCCGAACTCTGCACAAGCGGCAGGCTGATGATCTGGTTTTTGGAACGGATATCGTAATAAGTCACGTCCAGCCCCAAACGGTTATTGAAAAAGCCGACCGCCGCACCAAACTCGTACGTAGAGGTAATTTCAGGTTTCAGATTCGGGTTCAGCAGCGATCCCGGCCCGACCAGTGCATAATTGTTTGCCCACGGACTTGCATTGCCGTACGTATTGTAAATGGAATAAGGTCCCGTATCATTTCCGACCTGCGCCCAGCTTCCACGCAACTGCGCCTGACTGATTCCTTTCGGCAGATTCAGAATGCTTTTAAGATTGGTATTCAAACCTACAGACGGGTAAAAGTAGGAATTGTTGTTTCTCGGAAGCGTGCTCGACCAGTCGTTCCGCGCGTTGATATCCAGGTAAACAAGATCTTTATAATTAAAATTAGCCACACCATAAATGCTGTTGATCCGCTTTTTATAGCTGCTCGAATAACCGGTCAGCGGGCTTGCCGCATTCTGGATCGTGTAAATGCCCGGAATAAGCAGTTGCGGCGCAGTCGTGCTTTCGCTATGGCCGGAATTGTCAAATCGGTTTCCGCCTGCCGACAACGTGTAACCGATATTGCCGTTTGCAAATGCATTGGTATAAGTCAGAAGAAAATCCGTGTTCCGTTCTTCATTTTTGATTTCGGTAAAAGAATAACTTCCGCTTTCCACATCTACGGTGCTCACAGCCCATTGCATCGGACGGAAATCATTGTAAAGGTCTGCTGCGGAACGCAGTTTCAGTTTCAGGTGATCGGTAAAGGCATATTCCAGCGCTATGTTTCCATAAATGCGGTCCTTGTTCTGGCCTTTGGTATTTTCGTATTGCAGGAAAAAAGGATTGTTGTGGTTTTCACCATAATTGTACTGAAACTGCCTTACGCCTTCCAGCCCCGGCTGCCAGTAATTTCGCAGACTGTTGATATTGACATTCCGGCCCATCCATGTAAAAAAGTACATGAACGTATTGCGGCCATAGCCATTGTCCGGACGGTTGGTACTGTTCTGTTTTACATAATTGATATTGATGGAAGAAGTCAGTTTTTTGGTAAGATGATAACTGCTGTTCAGATTGACCTGATAGCGGTTCAGATTGTTGTTTGGAATGACGCCTTTTTCATTTAAGGAAGTCAGTGAAAGCCGGTAATTGCCGTTTTCATTGCCGCCCGAAAATGCGAGGTTATTATAGTATTTTGATCCTGTTTTAAAAAAGTCTTTGATATTGTCCGGTTGTGAAACCCACGGCGTTCTGATAATGTCGCCCCGGTTGCTGATGGCAACGTCTCCGCCGCGAAAGCCGTTTGTCGTCGGCGAGTCAAACTGCGCTTCGGTAGTTCCGATGTTCATCCGCGGGCCCCAGCTTTCATCGTAATCGTCGTTGTCGCCGCCCGGGTAAGCAGACCAGCTTGCACCGAAGTTGGAACCTTCATACTTTCCGTTATTTCCCTGCCCGAAGTCGTTCTGGAATTTCGGAAGCCTTCCGACACTTTCACCGAAAAAATAAGAATTGAAGCTCACGCCCAGCCCTTTGCGATTGCTGCCTTTTTTGGTCGTAATGACAATGGCACCCCGCGCGGCCCGCGAACCGTACAAGGCAGCAGCCGCCGGGCCTTTCAGAACGTTGATGGATTCGATGTCGGCAGGATTGATTTCCGAAGAACTGTTTCCGTAATCCGCACTTCCGGTATTGCTCGTTCCGTCGTTACCGATAGGCACGCCGTCAATGACAAAAAGCGGCTGATTGCTCATAATGGACAAGGAAGATTCGCCGCGGATCGTGATCCTCGAAGAAGAACCCACGCCGCCCGCGCTGCTGATGTTCACGCCGGCCACTTTTCCCGAAAGGTTGTTTACAAAGTTCGTCGCAGGCGATTCGTTCAGTATTTCTCCCGTCACCTGCTGCGTAGCATAACCCAATGACTTTTTCTCTCTGGTGATACCCAAAGCCGTAACTACGACTTCATCGAGTACATTCGTATCTTCCTGTAAAGTAATGGCCAGTTCTTTCTGGTTTCCGACGACAAACTGCTGCGTTTTATAACCGATAAAGGAAAAAACCAGCACATCATTTTCCGAATCGACGGATATGGAAAACGCACCGTCTGCATTCGTTGAAGTGCCTTTCTGGGAATTTTTTACAATGATGTTTACACCGGGAAGCGGCTGTCCGTTCTTGTCTCTGACAACGCCGTTCACGTCCATGGCGGCAAAGGCTTTTTTTCCTAACGTTATACCGACATACGCAGCACGTGAACTTCCTGAATTTCCTGCTATTTTGTTTTCTGAGGCAAGCCGGTTTGTCGAACCTCCGGCCAGTAGCGCTGCATGTGTCGTGACGAGCATGCCCAAGGCAAGCCATCCGTACCGCACCAGAGGAATGGATTCCGTAAATGTAGCTTTCATAAATATGATTGGTTTATTGTGTTCAGCTGAAACCGCAAGTCTGTTGAAAAACTCCGGCTGTTAAATCAAAACAAAATCCGCTGGCTTCCGACCTTATAAGCCCGTCCTGCATTCCTGATCCATATTTTTATGCTTTCAGCACCGTGCTACATCTGACTTCCCCCTTCTATAAAGCCCGGTAAGTACCCCCGATTACTTCATCGCACAAGCCAAATGATAAGGTCATCCCATTGCCGCCCAATCCGTTGATAATTGTCACTCCGCTCTCCGGCTTCATCACGATTTCCGACTGGCCGTTGGTCATTTTCGGGTATATGCCGTGCCAGGTCTGGAAAACCTTCGGCGATCTGAACTGCGCAAACGTTCCGAGATAATCCAGAATCATGGTATTGATAAATTCTCTGTCAAACGGCTCGAACGTAAGTGCATATTCGTGCGAATCGCCGACTGTGATTTCGCCCAGCCCGTTTTGTGAAGCCATGACGTGAATGCCCCATTTCAGGTATTCGCTGTATTCTCTTTCGTATCGTTCTTTCAGTCCGGACAGAGACGGAGCCGCCCTGAACCCGTGATAATGGATCAGTGAAAGCCCGCCGCACAATGCGGGGCCTATTTTCCAGTCATCCGGCTGTGCTTCAAGCCTGAGCATCTGAAGTTTGCATTTGGTAAGCGGTGCTTCGGAGAACTTTTCAGGATAAAGCGTTTCAAAATCCTGTCCGCTGCATACGAATAGTTCATCCGCCGACCAGCTTTTTTTACCGGAATAAACATTCGGATAATCTATTTCCGAAATGGCCGTATCCCAGATAAAATCTACGTTCAGAGCCGAATGCAGGAATCCTGGGATCCCGGCAATCGCTTCCCGCGGATCAACGATCATTTCATCCGCTGAAAACAGGGAACCAAGCAAATCTTTGCCGTTAACTGCCGGTGATTTGGCCAAAGTTTCCTCCGCAGTCAGCACACTGACCGGCCTGTACTGGCTTACTGCTGCAAATTGCTCCAGTACTTCCATTTCATCCTGCCGGTAAGCCATATGCAGGCTGCCGCCTTCATACGACCAGCAACCGGCTCCTGCCAGCATTTCTTTCCAGATGCTTTTGGCATGCAAAGCCCTTTCGTACAGCTTTCCTTCCGGCTGACCGATGGGCCATATCATTCCGAAATTGCGGATGGAAGCGCCGATGGCTTTGGACGACCTTTCTATGACGGTAACTTTATAATTCCTGACAGCCAGCGCCCTTGCGGTTGCCAGTCCGACAATTCCTGCTCCGATGACAATAGCAGTTTTACTCATTCTGATTTAAATTAAATGCCTACACACTTTTCTGAGCCGCATACGCATTGCTCTCTGAAATAATCCCGACTACATCCGCAATATTATCGATGATATGCGTCGGGTTGTAAGGCAGCAGCGCTTCACGGGTAAAAGCACCTGTCGTAATCCCGATCACGTATTTACAGCCGGCGTTGATCCCTTCATTGACATCCACTTCGGTATCGCCTACTTTCGCCACTTTTTCGGGAGAATCAATATGCAGCGCATGCATGATTTTCCTGATCATATCCGGATAAGGCCGGCCGTTCTGCACTTCGTCACTGGCAACCAGCATATCTATTTTATCCTTCCAGCCAAGCCGATCAATAATTACATCCGCAATATCCCGGGAAAAACCGGTGTTCAGCGCGATTTTAATGCCTTTTTTCCGCAATGCACCGAAAGTTTCCTCCACATCCGGAAGCGGCGCAATGTCCTGCGTCGTACTGTAAAACTGAATCATGCGCTGTACAAATTCCGAGTGGATTTCCGATACAAGCGCATCCGTAATCTTGCTTTCGTCTTCTTCCCGCATCCCGAGCATCATTTTTATCGCCAGCGGCTTCTGATAACCCATTAGAGGATTTACATCTTCCGGCGTAATAGCATAGCCGTGCGATTTCAAAGCTTGCTGAAACGCGATTCCCACATAATTTTTGTCCCTGACAGTGGTTCCCGCCATATCAAAAACAACAAGTTCTGTAAACATCTTACCTGAATATTAGTGAACTGATTTAAACTTATAGTATACCTGGCCTGAAAACTGATGAATCCCGAATATTGTAAAGTAATATTAAACGATATCAAAAGAAGGCAAACAGCTAAATGAAGCTTAAAAATATAGGTTTATTATTCAGAATGCAAATGAAATGGAATCAAATGTTAAGTAAACCTTTGATTACAATGTTTGATACACAAAGATGCAGTACAAAAACCAAAATCAGATTAAGGGAATGTTAATTAATATTTAACTTTTGGAAGAATTTGAAACCAGGTACGTCTACTGCGCCTCATTGAAGAAATAGATAACCAGCAGCAAAACCTCATCGCAATCGATGCACCTTGGATTGTGCAGCTCGTTGGCATCAAAAAACATGGAATCACCCTGATTAAGCACGTACTTGTTCTTCCCGACCGTATATTCCACCGAACCCTGCAGAACATATTTGAACTCGTACGCATTGGTCCGGACCATGGGCCGGCGCGCATCCTTTTCCAGCCGCAGCAGCACTACGTCGATATGATTGTCCTTGAATTGCTTGCTGAAAATGCGCTGGTAAAAAAAACCCTTGGCATTTTCCTTTGTAAAAGGCTGATATTCCTCTTTTCTGCGGATGAGCACATTGTCGCCGGGCGCAGTAGAAATGATGTCCTTGAAAAAAACATTCAGGTCAATGTCAAGCGCCTTGATCAGTCCGAGCATAACGGGCAGTGACGGAATAGTCCGGCTGTTTTCGATCTGCGAAACAAGGCTTTTGGTCACACCGGCTTCATCCGCAATTTCCTGAAGCGTCACGCCTTTATTTTTTCTTACTTCTTTTAATTTGTTACTGATCTGGAAAAGTATGTCTTCCTGCATATTCCTGTTTTAAAGTGATGTTTTGCCTGTCGTTCATTTTCGCACAAGATAATTATTTCCTTAATTTATAAAATCTTCAATGCTGACAAACAAGCTTTTAAGTAAATTCAGAGGGCTTTTTTCCGCTTTGGCAAACTTTGAAAAAAACAGGCTCTCATTCCATAATTCCGGCAATGTTACAAAATGCCCGCAAATGATCAGCAATCCTTTGGAAACACGATTACGGATTGCAAATTACCGCTAATCCAGCGCGCACAATGCCGGAAGCGAATGTAAGTACCAAACAGACAAACCCGACTACCACAAAATAAAATATTGATATTTTTATTATTAATAGAAAATTATCTTACATATAACATCATTCGCCATCTTTAATATTGTAATTATATCATATTCCCGTTTGCCATCAGTTAATTTATTTTATATTTGGTAAACATTAAGCGTGCTCCTAAACGACCTGATCATAAAATGAATGATTTCCGAAACTTCTCCGATGAAGAGCTCGCCGCTTTGATGAAGGACGGAGAAGAAGGTGCTTTTGATGAAATCTATAACCGTTACTGGGACAAGCTTTTTTATGCAGCGCACCGGCTGGTAAAGTCGGCAGAAATTGCCGAGGAAATTACGCAGGATACTTTTATGCTGTTCTGGATCAAGCGGCAGACACTGGAAATCCATTCCCTGAAGCCGTATCTGGCGGCTATGCTCCGCTACGAGGTTTACCGTTATCTTGCCAAATCCAGGCAGGCGATGGAACTTGAACTATCCATGAAAGAGCAGGCCGTCTTTTCCGTTTCCATGGATCAGGAAATTGAAAACAGGCTTCTGCTGGAAATCATCCGGAACCTGACCAACAAGCTGCCCGAAAAATGCCGCCTTGTGTTTCAGTATAACAAGTTGCAGGACCGGTCACTGTCCGACATTTGCGAAGAACTCAACATATCGCATAAAACCGCCGAAGCGCATTTGACCAAAGCACTGAAAATCGTCCGGGAAAACCTCAGCAGCGTCGCTCATTTTCTTTTGTAAAAACACTTCCAGACAGAATATAAAACGGGCCGGAATTAATTTCGCAATTTTTCCATTTCAGACTAAGGGGTTTTACAGAAATTCATACTCTAAGAAATGCAAAGGGTAAATCCGCTTTGCAATGACACAGGAGTACATCAGACAGCTTGCCAGAAAATTCATCAGCGGAACAGCCTCCGAGGAAGAAAAGAGAATATTGCACGATTGGTATGACCGCAGGGCTTTGGACGAACAGCCATCCGAAACGGTTTTTACCCGGAATCCCGAAACTGCTGATGAAATAAAAAACCGCATGCTTGCCAACCTGAAAGCCATGCAGCAGCCGGAGGCCCGGACGCCGGAGGCCCGGACGCCGGAAGCCCGGACCTTTGACTTTTCAGGATTGAAAAGGCTTGTCACCTGGACTACGGCGGCAGCGGCATTGATCATCGCAGGATTTTTGTTCTGGACAAACAGCCACAAACCGGCCGCTTCCGAAATGCATCTGGTGCAGGCGCCTTTGGGTAAAACACTGAAAGTACGCTTGCCGGACGGATCGTCTGTTTGGCTGAATGCCGGTTCCAGCATGCGTTATCCGGATCATTTTGCAGGAAAAACCAGAGAAGTTGTATTGAAGGAAGGACAGGCATTTTTTGATATTGTGCATTTGCCCGGAAAGCCGTTTGTAGTGCATGCCAAGACACTGGATATTACCGTACTCGGGACTTCCTTTGATGTAAAAGCCTATAAAAATGACCGCCATATCAAAGTCTCCGTCAAGACCGGGAAAGTCGGCGTAACGCTTCGTGACAAACCGGAATCGCCGGCATTGATGCTGCTGCCGGCCGAGCAGGCGGTACTTCCGGAAAAAACTGCAAAAATCCAGGTAGCCGAAATCAGCAAGCCGGCCATTGCATCGTGGAAAGACAACCGGCTGGTTTTTGAGGACGAGCTGTTATCCGAGGTTTTTCACGTGCTCGAAAGAAAATACAGAAAGCACATCATCATAGAAAAAGAAGATCTTACGGCGGAGAAAATTTCATTTACACTGGACAACCAGCCGATAACGGACGTACTGAAAGTCATGAGCTTTTCAAAGAAATTCAATTACTCACAATTAAACGACAGCACCATAGTAATCAGATAAGAGCGCGCAAAAAGACGGATTGTTTTCAAGGAAGGCAAGTCCGGAAATACCGGAGACACGGCAAATGTCCCCGGCAATGATCATCCCAACCGCTATGCAATGCTTGGAACCATGAGTAGCGGAAAAGGAAAGAGTTTAACAGTTTACACCTTAAACATCAGACAAATATGGTGAATTATTACCATAAGGGAATCCCCTTATTCAAAAAATGTATGCGCATTTCTACGCTTATTCTGGGCATAAACATGCTGAGTACGGCCTTGCTGATGGCCGGCACCACAGAGGCTCAGCGGGTCAACATGGATGTAAAGCAGACGAAGGTCAAAGCGGTATTCAGACAGATTGAACAGCAGACCGGCGTTACGTTTGCTTTTGACGAAAAACTGCTGCGAAATGCACCGCAGGTGACGCTTTATGCGATGGGGTTGCCTGTTCCGGCTATTCTGAAACTCATTGAAAAACAAACATCACTGGAATTCAGCCAGGTCGGCAACATGATCGGGGTTACGGAAAAAACGGCAGCAGAGAAAGTGCAGGAATCCGCAGCAGAAACAGTACACGCAGCATTGCGGCCCGTAAAAGGCAAGGTTACCGATGACAAAGGCGAATCTTTGCCGTCCGTTGCAATCCGGGTAAAAGGAACCAATGACGGAACCATGACAGACCTGGAAGGCAATTACAGCATTGACGTTGCCGGTGATGAGTCCATCCTTATTTTCAGCTTTATCGGCTTCACGGCGCAGGAAGTAATGGTTGGCACACGGACTTCGCTGGATGTGAAGCTGCTGCCCGATGTTTCCACACTTTCAGAACTGGTTGTAACCGGTTACGGCGCACAGCGTAAAAAGGACCTGATCGGTGCTGTTTCCGTTGTGGACGTGGAACAGCTGAAACAAACGCCGGACGCTCAAGTTGCCAATCAGTTGCAGGGACGCGCATCCGGCGTTACAATCATTGGTTCCGGACAGCCGGGCGAAACGCCGCAGGTTCGTATCCGCGGTCTGAACACATTCGGAAACAACTCGCCGCTTTATGTGATCGACGGCGTTCCGACGACTTCCATTGCCGACCTGAACTCCAATGACATTGCAAGCATGCAGGTTCTGAAAGACGCCGGCTCCGCTTCGATCTACGGTTCGCGTGCAGCCAACGGTGTGATTATCATTACAACCAAAAAAGGCAAAGACAAGGTAAAAGTCAATTACAGCGCATGGTATGGCGTACAAACGCCGCCGAAAGGGAATGTCTGGAACACACTGAATCCAATGGAACAGGCGCAGCTGAAATTTCAGGTTCAGAAAAATTCCGGCCTGCCGGTTGGCGACGATCAGTACGGACACGGCGCAACGCCGGTACTTCCGGATTACATATTGCCGACAGGAGCCAAGGAAGGCGACCCGGCCACCAACCCGGACTTGTATTACGTCAATCCGAACTACACTTCTGTGGACGATTTCAACACGTTCAACCAGATTGTAAAGGCAAACAAAGCAGGTACCGACTGGTTTCATGAAATATTCAAGCCGGCACCTTCCACAAGCCACAACATTTCGCTGAGCGGCGGAAACGATCAGGGCAACTATCTGTTTTCTTTGAATTATTTCAATCAGGAAGGCGCACTGAAAAATACTTACCTGAAACGATATACCATTCGCTCCAACAGCCAGTACAACATCGGCAAGCACATCCGGATTGGTGAAAACCTTGCGTATTCCATAACGGACAACCCCCGGACCGCCCTTTCGGACGGCGGCTCTGCCATTGCATTTTCTTTCAGGATGCAGCCGATCATTCCGGTTTACGACATAATGGGCAATTATGCAGGCAGCCGCGCTTCCGGAATGGGCGATGCTTTTAACCCGGTGGCGATGCGCGACCGCACCCGTTACAACAAAGGACTTGACAACCGCCTTTTCGGGAATGTATTTGCTGAAGTGGATCTGTTCAAAAACTTTACGCTGAGAACCAGTCTGGGCGGAGAGAATTACTCGGGCAGATCAAGTTCTTTCGCTTTCCCGACTTACGAAAACAAGGAAAACAGCAATACGAATACCTATTCTGAATACTCGAATTCCGGTTTCAACTGGACATGGACAAACCTTGTTACATTTCATAAAACCATGCAGAAGCATGACCTTACCGTCATTGCCGGAACAGAAGCGTATAGTGGCAAGAGTTACGAACTCGGCGGCGATACACAAGGCTATTTTTCTTTTGATCCGAACTACATGAATCTTGGAACCGGCTCGGGGACAAGAAGCAATTACAGCAGCCGCAATGCCGATGCGCTTTTTTCCCTGATCGGAAGACTGGATTACATTTACAATGACAAATACCTGTTCGGCGCGGTTTTAAGAAGAGACGGTTCTTCCAAATTCATCAATGAAAGGTACGGTTTGTTCCCGGCTGTGAGTGCCGGATGGAGAATTTCACAGGAAAACTTCATGAAAGGTATCAGCTGGCTCGACGATCTGAAACTGCGTGCAAACTATGGCGTGATGGGAAATCAGATCAACGTAAACACAGGAAATGCATTCACGACTTACAGCTCCAACCGCCGCAGCTCTTATTATGACCTTGGCGGAACGAGCGGCAACGGCGCATTGGAAGGGTTTGAAAAAAGCCAGATCGGAAATCCGGATGCAGTCTGGGAAAAAAACATCAGTACGAACATCGGTATTGATGCCACTTTCTTCAAAGGCAGGCTGGACCTGATTGCGGATTATTACGTTAAGGAAATCAAGGACCTTCTTTTTAACCCGTCCCTGATCGGCACGGCCGGCGGCGGAACGGTTCCTTTCGTGAATATCGGTCAAATGAAAAACAAAGGGATTGATTTGCAGCTTAACTCGCGCTTTGATCTTGGACAAGACCTTAAAATGAACGCAACGCTTACTTTTACGACCTACAACAACAAGATCCTGAAAGTAACGAACAGCAGCAATTATTTTGACCTGGAAGCCCGCGGTTTCAACGGCTCTTCCATCGTCCGGAATCAGGTCGGAAACTCCATCGGTCAGTTTTTTGGCTATAAAGTAATCGGGTTCTGGAACTCGGATGAAGAAGTAGCGGCTGCCAACGCGCAGGCCGTTCAGCAGACCGGCAATGCAAATGCCGTGTATCAGGACGGCGCTGCGCCGGGACGTTTCCGTTATGAAAATAGCAATGGCGACGGCCAGATCACCTCTGCCGACCGTACGATGCTCGGCAATCCAAATCCGGATTTCAGCTACGGACTGAACCTTGGCTTTAATTACAAACAATTTGACTTCAATATGTTCCTGTACGGCGTTCAGGGAAATGAGATCTGGAACCAGACGCTCTGGTGGAGCGATTTCAACTCGTCCCGTTCCGGAGCCAAAAGCAAAACTGCACTTTACGATTCCTGGACACCCGAAAACCACAATGCCAAAGCGCCGATTCAAGAAAATTCAAGCTCTTTCAGCACGATCAATGTTCCCAACTCCTATTTTATAGAAGACGGATCTTATCTGCGGGCAAGGAACATTCAGCTTGGCTACACGTTTTCTCCTGCATTCCTGAAAAAGATCAAAACCCAGCAGTTCCGAATTTATCTGCAGGCAACCAACCTGTTTACAATCACAGGATATTCCGGCCTTGATCCGGAAGTCAGCAGAAATACGGGAAACAGTCCGACGGTATTCGGACTGGATGAAGGCTCCTACCCTGCTTCCAGACAATATTCCGTAGGCATTAATCTTACTTTTTAACATTTATCAGAGACACGATATGAAAAAGAGAATCCAGCATTGGGTCGTTCTTTGTTTGATAGCAGGATTTCCGGTTCTTCAGGCATGCAAAGACGATTTTTTGGACCAGCCGGCTCTTGGCGCGCTGAGCGATGAAGTGCTTGCAAACGAAAAAGGGATTAACGGGCTGCTGACCGGTGCATATGCCGCACTGGACGGGCAAGGCGATTTCAACGGCGGAAACGGCTGGGAAGCACCGCCGGACAACTGGGTTTATGGTTCCATTCCAGGCGGCGAGGCGCATAAAGGAAGCGACGGCGGTGACCAGACACCAATCAATACGATCGCAACATTCAGTACCGGTGCCGACAATGGTTTTTTTAATACAAAATGGAGAGCATTGTATGAAGGTGTTTCAAGAACGAATACCGTACTTAAAGTGCTGGCTACGCTGGAAGGCGTTTCCGAAGCAGAAAAGGCCAATATAGAAGGTCAGGCACGTTTTCTGAGAGGCCATTATTATTTTGAACTGAAAAAAATGTGGAACATGGTTCCGTGGATTGACGAAACCACAACGGATTTCAATCAGCCGAACGACAAGGATATCTGGCCGATGATCGAAGCGGATTTCAAGGCGGCTTACGAAAAGCTGCCGGCTACGCAATCACTGGTCGGAAGGGCCAACAAGTGGGCTGCGGGCGCATACCTTGCCAAAACGTATTTGTATGAAAAGAAATTTGCAGAAGCAATTCCGGTATTTACGGAAGTGATCAGCAGTGGCGTTACCGCCAACGGCCTGAAATACGATCTGGTTTCTTTCAAGGACAATTTTGATGCGGCTACCAAAAACAATGCGGAATCGGTTTTCGCCATTCAGATGGTGGCCAATGACGGAACACTGGACATTACGAATGCCAATATGGGCGGCATGCTGAATTTCCCTTACGGAACGGGTGCGCCGTTTGCCTGCTGCGGCTTCTTTCAGCCAACCCAGATGCTTGTTAATTCGTACCGTACGGATGTCAACGGATTACCTTATATAAATGATTTCAACAGCCACGCGGTGAAAAGCGACCTGGGGCTTACTTCTGCAACGCCGTTCACAGCCGATCCCGGCCCGCTGGACCCGCGCCTCGACTGGACTGTTGGCCGCCGCGATGTTCCTTATCATGACTGGGGATTGTTTCCCGGCATGAACTGGGTCCGCGATCAGCCATACGGCGGTCCATATGCGCCCAAAAAGAACATTCACAGACAAAAAACGCAGGACCTTTATGCCGATCTCAGTTCGTGGGCTCCCGGAAATGCGATTAATGTACTGGTGATACGCTTTGCCGATGTGCTGTTAATGGCAGCCGAGGCCGAAGCCAATGCAGGAAGCCTTGCCAAAGCAGAAGAATATGTAAACCGCATCCGGACAAGGGCAGCAGACAAATCGGGCTGGCTTTACAAGTATATTGATAACAGCAATCCGCTTGCGGGCTTTTCCACAACGCCTGCTGCCAATTACGTGATCAAGCCTTATCCGGCGGGCACATTGGCGGCAAAAGGCAAAGACGGGGTATTAAAAGCTATTTACTTCGAACGCGGCCTTGAACTCGCCATGGAAGGTCACCGCTTCTTTGATTACGTCCGCTGGGGAATTGCAGAACAAAGCCTGAACAGTTTCTTCAGCTACGAATCAAAAGTAACGACAGACCTGGCCGGCGCCAAGTTTATCAACGGCAAAAACAACTATTTCCCGATTCCGCAGTATCAGATTGATATGAGCGTTGTAAACGGAACGCCGATGCTGAAACAGAATCCGGGCTATAACTGATTCTAAATTTCAGGGCATAAAAAATGCTGTCGGGCACAATGTCCTGACAGCATTTTTTTATTGGATTGTATGTGAATGGCTGTTGGTTTCCAGCTGTTGGCGGTTAGCTATCAGCTTTTGGAAAGAAGAAATTAAACAACTTATTATCCTGATCAATTACAAGCAATCAGTCAGCTTTTCAAATCGGTTCTAACTGTAAAGTCTGAATGAAGAAGCTGCCGAAAACAAAGCAATCGCATTTCAACTCCATTACCAAACAAGTTAGCTACACATGACAACACATAACCAACTCATTTTAATTACATCACAAAACAAGTTAACTACGCATGACAATACATGACAACACAGAACCAATTTCTACTTTAACAAACCCTCGTGTCAGTAAAATCAGATCCTTTTCAGTGCTGGATCATAAAATCCTTTCCAGATAGCAATGGCCTCTTCCAGTGTATCCGGCGGCGTCTCCAAGTAGGCTTTGATGCTGACCAGATTTTCGGACTGGGAATCGCTGGCGGCGTATCTTACAAGATTAACCAGCAAGTTGTCAATTTCCATCGAACTCACATGCCAGTTTTTGCTGTATTTGGTAAACCATTCTTCATTCAGGAACACATATCCTGCATACCGGTAAACATCCGAGAAGCCATAAGCATCAATAACGACAGGCTCCGTTGGCCATTCCTGATCAAGTTCTTTGTCGCTGAAACGCTCGCGGCCGTCTCCCAACAGCGCTATAAATCTGTACGTTTTTACCATTTCCTTTGATAAAATATGATGTAATCTGAGGTGCTTCTTTATTAAAGTTAACCTTGAAAGCACAAAAGTTATCAATCTTTATGTAAAAGCGAAGTATTTTAAACTTTTTGGGGTGTAACCGAGAGTTATTTTGAAAATAAACGCACATTCCGGTATTCCGGGAATTTTGTAAGCAGCACACCCAGCAGAATGACGGCCAGCCCGATGATCTGCATAGAGGAAAAAGTTTCGCCTGCAAGCAGCCAGCCTGTAAAAACAGCAACGACCGGATTTACATACGTGTGCGTGCTCACCAGTGCTGGCGGCCGGATGGTCATCAGCCACGTAAAAGCCAGAAAAGCGACCATGGAACCCATGGTGATCATATAAACAAGTCCGCTCCATGACGCAGCTGAAATGCCGCTGAAACTGAAACGTTCCCATTCGCCGGTGATCAAAGCCAGAAAAGCGCTGAAAATTCCGGCGGCCATCAGCTGTATACTGGTGATCATGGTGTTGGAATAGGTTTCCGTATTTATTTTCTTACCGTATAAAGAACCAATAACCCATAAAACGGCGCTAAGGATCAGTACCAGGTTCCCGGCCAGCTGCATTTCCCGAGCACCGGATTCCGGAACCGAAGCTGAAGAAAATAATAAAAGGCCGGCGAAGCCCAGGAGCAGTCCGGCAATAACCGTTTTTTGTGAAAGATAGTAGCTCCACATTTTACGCTCAAACAGGATGAACATGAACGGTTCTGCGGCAATAATCGTGGCGGCATGGCCCGGTCCCACATACTGCTCCGCCCAAGTTACCAATCCGGAACCGCCAACAAGCGCAATGGTGCCGCTTACCGAAGACAAAAACATGATTTTCCGTGACGGAACCCTGTCATTTTTGTAACGTGAATAAAGAAAAAGCAGCAAGCCCGCTGTAAAGAACCGGAAGGCACAGAAAACAAACGGCGGAAACCCGTCCAGACCAAATGCAATTCCAATGTAAGTTGTGCCCCAGATCACGTAAATGGCCACAAAAGCAAGTATGACTTTCCATTGCGATTCGCTGTTACTTTGCATAACTTTAAATTCTTACGGTCTAAAATTATTTATACCGTAAAAATATAGTATTTTTATTACGATCAAAATTTATTTAACCAGTAAGTTATGTCAATCAAAAGAACGCTGGAAACCATTACGCTGGATGGCGGCACGTTACCTTTCCATTTTATCAATACCGTCCGCGACCGGAAAGTGGAAAACATCCATGATTACCTTACTGCCTACGACGACATTGTTACATGGAGCCGGCGCATGGAACTGCTGGATGAAGCCCAGCTTGAACAGTTACAGGAATTTGCAGAAGCAAACATTTCAGAGGCTAGAAAAGCATTTGAAAAAGCCATTGAACTGCGGGAAACCATGTATGTACTGTTCTCAGCCATTGCCGCCGGAAAGCAGCCGGAAACTTCTGTTCTTGAAAAATTCAATCAGTTTCTTTCCGAAGCTTTGTCGAAAGTGGGCGTTTCATTTCATCAGGATCAATACGTAACAGACATTGTGCATACCGGAATTTCACTGGATAAACCAATCTGGCTTGTATTGAAAGACACGTACAGACTGTTTCTGGAAGACGACAGAAAAAGGATAAAAGAATGCCGGAAATGCGGATGGATTTTTCTTGATCATACCAAAAACAACACCAAACTTTGGTGCAATCCACAGATATGCGGCAGCACATCCAAGTCTGCGCGGTATTATCATAACAGGAAAAGCAAGGCGAATCCTGAAAGGCAAGTCTGAAAAATGAACATATAAATTCAAAATATGTTCCGTATTTTACAAATGACTATTCCGGAACACGACCGGATTTTAAAGTTGACTTACAGGAAACAGATTTTTAATCAATGATAAGGATTTCGACACTTCCGCTTATCGAAAGCATTGAACAGTTTTATAATGCAAAGCAGATTTTGCTTGTGGACGTACTTTTTGTCGGCGACACGCCGAGAAACATGCGCGAGTATATCAAAAATAATCACGGCGGTTTTATTTACGACAAAAAAACCTACATTCCGATCACACTGACGGGAGATCCGGAAAGCCTGATCGCCAACATCGGCAAGCCTATTATTTTCAAGTTTGACAAGGGCTTTGAAAATAATTATCATTTCAACGGCAACCTGAAAGAAGCGATCTGGCATAAGAAACTGTACGATATGTCGGCCTATGCGCATGACACTTCCATTGCTTTTGAGCGCGAGGAATCTTTTATCATTGAACGTTATTTGTCCGGCGCAAAAGAATTTACGGAACCGGAAACAGAGACCAGTTTGCTTGCTTTGCCCGCAAAGCCTGCAACCATCGGGTTGAAAGCCATGAAAGGTCTGAAACCCGTCCGCAAATAGCAGTTTCTTATTTCCATGTCAAAGCTTTTCAACATTCTGAGCCTGAAATGCCCGCGTTGCCGGAAAGGAAAACTGTTCACCAAACACAATCCATACAGCTTCAAAGGCAGCATGGAAATGCCAAAGCATTGTCCGGTCTGCGATCAGGACTTTATGATAGAACCCGGTTTTTACATCGGCGCATTATGGACCAGTTTCCCGATTGTCATTCTCATCATGGCTGTTTTATCGGTTATTCTGCTGGTTTATTTCAGAATGGACCTGAACTGGTTTTTTGTTACGATAACGGTTATTCTGTTTCTGTTACAACCCGTTATTATCCGTCTCGGCAGGGCAATCTGGATTCATATTTTTGTGGATTACGAAAAGACATTCACTGAAAAATAAGTTGCTTGCGGAGATTAATCAGCCCATTCTCCGCATATATGCGGAGAATAATGAATATATTCACTGCAGAAAGGAAATGGCACAGTACATTCATCAAAAAGCGGAATGGCCTGCATTCGTCTGGCGGGAAGCGGAACTTTCAGAGATACTGGGCAAAGTAAAGTATGCACAGGGCAAATTGGCCGGCAGAATGGATGCGCTTGGATTTTCGGTCCGCAGCGAGGCAATGCTGAACACGCTGATGGAAGATGTCCTGAAATCAACTGAAATCGAAGGAGAAATCCTGAACCCCGAACAAGTACGTTCTTCCATTGCCCGGCGCCTTGGACTGGAAGTTGCAGGTCTGGTTCCTTCCGACAGGAATGTGGATGGCATCGTGGAAATGACACTGGACGCTACTCAGAATTATAACGGCTTACTGACAAAAGACCGTTTGCTTGGCTGGCAATCGTCATTGTTCCCGTCCGGCAGAAGCGGCATGTATACAATCACAACGGGAAACTGGCGAAATAATGAAAAAGGTCCGATGCAGGTTGTTTCCGGCCAGTTAGGCAATGAAACCGTTCATTTTGAAGCGCCGGATGCGAACCGGATCGAAAAGGAAATGGACACTTTCCTGCACTGGTTTAATCACCACAATGACACCGATCCGATTATCAAATCAGGCATTGCGCATTTGTGGTTTGTAACCATTCACCCGTTTGATGACGGTAACGGCCGTATAACCAGAGCCATTGCAGATATGCAGCTTGCCCGTTCAGATAACAGTACACAGCGGTTTTACAGCATGTCATTGCAGATCAGGCAGAAAAGAAATGCATATTACAAAGTGCTGGAAAAAACCCAGAAAGGCTCGCTGGACATTACAGACTGGCTGCAATGGTTTTTAGCATGTCTTTACGATTCACTTATTTTTACCGGCGAGACGTTAAATAATGTCTTGAAACGTACTGAATTCTGGGACAAACATAATGGAACACCCCTTAATGACAGGCAGCGGCTGATGATCAATAAAATACAGGAAACCTTTTTCGCAAAACTGACTTCTTCCAAGTGGGCCAGAATAACAAAGTCTTCTCAGGATACGGCCGGAAGGGACATTCAGGACTTGATTGCAAAAGGTATATTAAGAAAAGAAGCCTTCGGCGGAAGAAGCACTTCCTATGAACTTATCTGGTAAAAAAATGGGATTAAAAATAAAAGCGGAATATTCTGTTGACTAACCGACGGTTAATGTCAGCCGAAAAACTTCCTTACCAGCCAGATAATCAGGTTCAGCAATCCGCTCAGAAGCAGCATGGTGACAACCGGAAAGTAAAATCTGACATTTTCCTTTTCTACACGGATGTCGCCCGGCAACCGGCCAAGCCAGTGCAGCTTGTCACTGAACAGATAAACAATAACTCCGATCACAACAACTGCAATCCCGATGAGAATAAGGTATTTGCCCGTAATCTGCGACATACTGAATGCAGTTTTATGAATACTTATGCAAGCATGTCCAGGGCCAGTTTGATATGCGCCAAATGATGCTGCACATGCCATGCGGACATAGCCAAAGCTTGTTTCTGGTTAATATCAATTTTACGCAAAGGATGAAAATACGTGATTTCAAACTGTTCTTCATCAAGCGACTGCGCAAAAAGTGCATACCGGTAATGAACACCATGCAGCATATTCAGAGAAACGGAAACAGGCGCCTGAAACGAATCCGGCGTTTCGGCCCATGCATTCATATCGATCAGCGTCACTTCTTTGTAATCCGGCTCGGTAACGGCTTTTTTCATGCGCATATAATGCAGAAACTGAATATCAGCTACATGATGAACCAGTTGACGGATATTCCAGCTGCCTTCACGGTAAGTTTTTACAAGATCTACTTCGGCAAGATTTTCAACAAGCCTGCTGTAATCACCGGCAATATTTGCAATGATGGAAACAAAACCTTCTATTTCTTCCTTTGTATAATCATCCCGCAGCACAAGCGGCCCGATCGGGAACTTACGATCTGTCATAAAAGCTGACTTTTATTATCAAACAGTTTTCTTTCCTTTTACTTCCACAAAAATGGCCCCGGCAATCAATGCCACAAGCAGCAGTGAACTGACAAGATCGATCTTGCTTCCTGCGCTGACAGAAACGGGTTCAAAGCTGAAACGGATCGTATGCTTGCCGGCAGGAACGCGAAGCGCACGAAGTACGTAATTGGCACGCAGCATGTCTGCAGGTTTATCGTCAATGGTTACTTTCCATTCATTCCGGACGTTATAATAGATTTCCGAAAATACGGCAAGACCTTCATTTCTGCTGTTGCTTTCATAAATCAGTTCATTGGGTTTGTAACTGATCAGACTGATTTTTGCCGTTGAATCCGGCTGAATCGTCAATCCTTTCAGTTTATCCGCAAATCGTTGATCTACAACGGCTTCAATACGCGGGTTCAATGAATCAAGCGCACTCATTTCCGCATCGGCATTCGGTACAACCCGGTATTTATCAACAAACCAGCCATGCCCGTAAGCACCCGGATTGGGCTGCGCGGTTTTATTTCCCTGCTGGTCTGCCTGAATGATATATTTGGTATTCAGCATGTTCAGAATGCCCGGGTTCGGATTTTGCTTTGCAATCTGTCTTTCAAAAAGCTCCTGATAACGACGCAGTTTGGCACCGTGATATCCGCCGATGGATTTGTGAAAATAAGATGCTTCCGCGCTCTGAAACGGAGAAGTGGACGCATCCAGCACCTTGTAATCCGGATCGGTATCTTTCAGGATCAGTTCGTCGGCAGGTGACGGCGTAGTTGTGGCCTGCGCCGCATAGTTACTTACAAAGTCATCATTGTTCAGATAACGCTTGTCCACGCCGAACAGATCAAAAATCATAATCAGGATAAACGATGCATAAAAAATGACCGGTTTTATTTTGTCTTTCATCCACAGCCAGACAAGGCCCGCTGTTAAAAGCACAAAAACAAGGCTCCGGATCGCATCGCCTTTCATCAGATCCCGGCGGTCATTCAGCATGGCTTCCAGAATCTGGACCGCGAAATTCTTATCACCCGACATTTGCGTAAATGCATCCGTAATCTGCTGATCGTTAACCGATCGGAAATCAAAGAAAACGCCGGGCATCAGAGCCATCAGCAAAGTAATTCCGCCCACAATCCCCAGTGTAATCAGGAACGGTCTCTGAAAATCTTTCCATGTAATTTCCCGCCGGACAATCATTCTCAGCGCCAGAATTCCTAGAAAAACCATGATCAGCTGAACAAGTGCCAGCACCATGGTCATGGCCCTGAACTTGTTGAACATCGGGAAATAATCAAAAAACAGGTAATTTATTCCTGCCAGATTTTTACCCCACGCCCAGATGACAAACAGGACAGTTACTCCCGCAGCCCAGTATTTCAAAGGACCTTTTACAATAAACAAACCCAGCACAAACAGGAAAAACACAATGGCACCGGCATAGGCAGGACCGCTCAGAATAGGCTGATCGCCCCAGTAAGTGGGGATCATGCGCATGATATTCTGGACGGCGGCTGCATCGGCAAGACGGCCTGCAAGCAATTTGTACGTCTCGGAAGTGCCTGAGAAATTGCCGTTTGAAGCTCCGCCGTATGCATTGGGAACGAGCAGGGTCAATGTTTCACCGATTCCGTAACTGTACTGAAAAGCATAATCCTTGTCAAGTCCGTCCGCTACGGCTTCTTTGCCGGCTGTTTTCGGCGCGGTAAGTTCTGGCTTGCCGCGGATGGTTTCTTTGGTATAATCATAAGCATTCCAAAGGCGCGTCGTATGGGTGCCCAGCGAAACCACGGCAGCCAGCGCCAGCCCTGCAATAATAAACGAAAGCTGTTTTACACGGTTTTCCTTTATATAAGCCCAGCTTTCAATTGCCACCAGCACGATAATGCCTATTCCCAGATAATAGGTAATCTGAATATGGTTTGCATACAGTTCCAGTGACAAGAACAGTGCAGTTAGCGCGGCACCGGCAAGCCAGTTTCTGCGGAAAGCAAGTAAAACGCCCGCCAGTACGCCCGGAGCGTACATAATGGCAATGACTTTGGAAACATGCCCCGCTTCAAGACTGACAAGATTAAAGGTTGCAAATGCAAACGCAATGGCGCCCAGTGCTGCAAGCCAGCCGCCCGTCCCCAGCACAAGGAACAGAACATAAGCACTCACCAGACCGATCAGAATATAGTTGGCAGGCGCCGGCAAAAGCTTGTTAATGCCCTGTCCGAGCTTGGTGGAAATACTGGTGGGATAATCGCCGGCAACAAGGTAAGCGGGCATTCCGGCAAACATCCCGTTTGTCCAGCTGGACCATTCGCCGGTTTTTTCATGGTAATCAATTACTTCTCTGGCTGCCCCTTTGGCCTGGATGTCATCATGCATGTTCAGTTTCCTGCCCTGCAGCACAGGGGAAACGTACATGACAGACAAAGCCATAAAACCGATTACAGCTACAAGATGCGGCCAGATGCGCTGCCAGGAAATCAGATTTTTCATTTTGTTAATATTAAGCTGACGGGTATTTTCTACTTTGTTACTTGAAATTTTACGGTCCGGAAAAACAGGACTTCAGGATCATTAATTGTTTAAACGAACGCCTGTTAACGTATGGTCTTTTTAAATTGACCGGCGCAAATATATAAGTTATGATATATGTTTGAGGTGTTAAATCTCAATCTTCTTGCCGTAATTTTTTCACAGAATTAAGAATTAGGACATATATAATAAGAAAATACCGGATAAATTTGCAGAAATTGTGCCTTTAAGGATTAAAGGACCTGTACAGAGATCGATAGAAGTAACCCGTAATTAAATGAAAAGAATTGGTGTATTTACCTCAGGAGGAGATGCCCCTGGCATGAACGCCTGTATCAGGGCTGTAGTGCGCGGAGCTGTCTACCATGGTGTCGAAGTTTATGGAATAAGAAGAGGATATAGCGGAATGATTGCCGGCGATGTTTATAAAATGGAATCGCATTCGGTGAGTAATATAGTACAAAGAGGCGGAACGATCCTGAAATCCGCCAGAAGCAAGGAATTCATGACACCCGAAGGAAGAAGACAGGCTTATGACAACCTGCTGGAACATGGGATTGAAGGACTGATCGCCATCGGAGGAAACGGAACGTTCACCGGTGCCATGATTTTCGGAAATGAATACGGCATTCCAACCGTTGGCGCGCCGGGAACAATTGACAATGATTTGTACGGAACCGATTACACGATCGGTTTTGATACGGCTGTTAATACGGCGCTGGATGCCATTGACAGGATCAGAGATACCGCCAGCTCGCACGACCGTATATTCTTTATAGAAGTGATGGGCCGCGACTCGGGTTACATTGCGGTTCAGTCCGGTATTGCCGGAGGCGCCGAGCTTGTAATGGTTCCGGAAGTACTTACGCCGATTTCCGAAGTAGTGGAAACGCTGAAACAAGGATGGAGCCGTTCAAAATCTTCTTCCATCATTATTGTGGCCGAAGGTGACGAAGAAGGAAGCGCGCAGGAAGTGGCGGACAAAATTAAAGTCCAGGTCGATGAAAATGCAGATATCCGCGTAACAACGCTCGGACATACGCAGCGCGGAGGCCAGCCTTCGGCATACGACCGCATTCTGGCAAGCCGCCTCGGACTGGGCGCCGTGGAAGGACTGATCGGCGGTCAGAAAAACGTAATGGCCGGAATTGTTAACAATGATCTGGTTTATACGCCTTTTGAAGACACGATCCGGCTTCCGAAGCCCATCAGCGAAGATCTGCTGAGAATGGTCAAAATACTGAGCGTGTAACGGTCAGCAGTAACCTGCAAGGCTGTACACAACATAACCAACCCACTCATGCCACAGCAAGCTGAAATAGGCAAGGGCATCGGGATCCGGAATAACGGCACTTTTAAGCGTTACTCCGTAATAATTTCCATAGAAGTCGGCCGGGAATAAATCTGCTTTTACACCCGCTTTTACAAAGCACCCGGCCGACCGGCGCATGTGGAATGCGGAGGTTACTAATATATATTTTCCGGAAGCAAACTTTTCTTTGAGAATACGGGCCGAGAACAATGCATTTTCACGCGTATTCCTTGCTTTTTCCTCGTAAAGTATGGCATGTGCCGGAACACCCCATTTCACCAGCATTGCCGCCGCCTGCCGGGTTTCACCTTTGCCCGCTGCCATTACTGCTTCCGAACTTGTACCCGTAATGAGAATATTCCTGATTTTTCCCGATTTGTAAAGCAAAAATGTCTGCAGAACCCGGTCACCATGCCTGCCCATCCACGCATGGTCCTCGGCCGGATCATTGGAAGCGATCAGTCCGCCGGACAACAGAATACCTACGTCGTAAACCTGGTGAATGCTGCCGATATTGGATGGCCTTGGTTCCCACCAGTTGAATGCCTTGTTAACAATATACGAGTTGGAAATCAGCATAAAGAATATAACCGTCAGCAAAACTGCCCGTTTTCTGCGCCTGTCTTTTTTTGTAAAAAGCGCATACAACATCAGAAAAAAAGCAATGCTCAGCGGCATTACGAGAAAATCAACAGCTTTGGACAGAAAATAAAACATTTGGACAAGAAGCGGTCAGAAGTTATCGTTTTGAAGTTAATTTTATGATTTTTGTAAAACCTGAAACAAATAACAAAACAGTTTGTCAGCAAACAGCATGAACCTGATGAAATATTATACGCGCACAATCTTTTTCACACTGCTTTTTAGCGCCGCACTTTTCACCTCGGCATCCGCTCAGGGATATCACATCGAGGCAACCATCAGAGGCATAAAGGATTCTTCGCTGATCATTGGTCATTATAACCGCAGCAATACGCTGTTTGTACCCAAAGACACGGCCAGGGCCGATGCAAACGGCAAAATGGTTTTTGAAGGTAAAACAGATCTTCCCGGCGGACTTTATGTCGTACTTTTTCCCGGAAATGCCCGCTGGATCGAACTCGTATATTCCGGAAAGGAAACCAATTTTTCCTTTGAAACCGATACAACGGACATTATCGGGCAGATGAAAATAACCGGATCGGCCGAAAATGAACTGTTTTATGCTTATCAGAAAGAGCTTAAAAAAAGAACAAAGGAAATTGAATCGCTGAAAAATAATAAAACTGCCGATGCGCAGGCCGGCATCCGAACGGCACAGGAAAATTTCAGGAACTACCGCAGCAAGCTGATGAATGAGCATGGCAAAACATTTACGGCACAATTGCTGCAAATGTCAGCTGATCCCGAAGTTCCGGCTGCGCCCAAATTGCCAAACGGCAAAACGGATTCTGCCTGGGTTTTCAATTATTACAAGGCGCATTACTGGGATGCATTTGATTTTTCCGACCCGCGCATCCTGAACACGCCGTTTCTGGAACCAAAACTGGACCGTTACATTAAAAACCTTGTTGCCCAGACGCCGGATTCCCTGATTAAAGATGCCGATATGCTGGTTAAAAAAGCTTCTGCAAACAAGGACGTCAAATCCGTAGTTGTATTTTACATTACCAATCAGTACGAAAACCCGAAAACGGTCGGAACGGAAGCGGTATGGGTTCATATGGCCAACAAATATTACCTTTCCGGCGAAATGGGCGTTTCCGAAGAGGTACGCAAGCGCATTGCGGAAAAAGTGAATACGCTGAAAGACGTGCTCGTCAACAAACCGTTCCCGGCCTTGTCGCTCGTTGATCCTTCCGGTAAAAAGGTTAGTGTACAGGCAGTTCAGGCCAATTATACCGTACTTTTCTTCTACTCTCCTACCTGCGGCCACTGCAAGGAAGCTTCTCCGTTGCTCAAAGCATTTTATGATAAAAACAAAGCCAACGGCGTCAAGGTCATGGCGATTTCAACGGAGCACAACATGGAAGAATGGAAATCTTTTGTCACGACATATCATCTGGAAGAACTGATCAACGGGTTTGATGCGCTGAACCAGATCGACTTTTACAGGAAATTCGACGTTGTTACCACGCCTACGATTTACATTCTGGATAAAAGCAAAAAGATCATTGCACGCAAAATGCCTGTGGAGCAGCTCGAAGACTTCCTGCATTATTATCAGAACAAAGTAGCACAAAAGCTGTAATCCGTTACAGAAACGCGACGCAGATAGGAAGTTTGACAGCAATACTTTCCTGACGGAATGTAAATTTTCCGGTGGAAGCATCCACATCGTACACAACCAGATTATCCGTTGACTGATTGGCAATAATCATAAACTTTCCGCTCGGGTCAATATTGAAATCGCGCGGCGTAGCGATGGATTTTGTCTGCTGATCAACCATTTCCAGTTCTCCGTTTGAACTGATTTTAAATGCGCTTACCGAATTGTGTCCGCGGTTGGAAATGTACACAAACTTGCCGTTCGGATGCAGGTGAATGGCTGAACTCGTATTGGTTCCTGAGAAATCGGCCGGGATTGTCGGGTAAGTTTTAACGGCTGTAATAACGCCGTCTTTGCCGATTGTGCACGACGTAAGCGTTGCATCCAGTTCATTGAGCAGGAACAGCGACTTGCCGGACGGGTGTATAATCAGGTGCCTCGGCCCGGAACCCGGATGGGCGGTAAAAAACGGCTGCGCCGGATTAGGCTTCAGTTTTCCTGCTTTGGCATCGGCAACATAATTCATTACTTTGTCACTTCCCAGATCCGTTACATATACATATTTCCCGTCCGGACTGGCAGTTGCAAAATGCGCATGCGGTTTTTCCTGCCGTTTGGCATTCGGCCCGGTTCCGGAATATTGTTCGGTGTAAACAGGCGGATTCACTTTCCCGTCAGACTGCAAGGTATAAGCCGTAAAACTCCCGCCCGTATAATTGGCAGCAAAAGCCATTTTGCCCGAAGGATGCACCGAAACGTGGCACGGGTTCATGCCTTCCGAAGGCTGGCTGTTGAGATAACTGAGCTTATGGTCCGCTCCTATCGCAAACGCATCGATTTTATTGTCGGCAGAAACGGCATAAAGGTTCTTTTTATTTGGGGAAACAGCCACATAACCCGGCCCGGAACTGTTGTTGAATGTATCAATCAATGTAATTTGTCCGGTCGAAAGATTAAGCTCGCAAAGCGAAATGGACGAATTGGCACCTTTATCCTGCGTTCCGATATAAAACGGAACAGTTTTATCCTGAAAAGTAAAACCTGCAAGTCCAAACAGCAGCAGCGAAACAAATACAACCATCTTTTTCATAAACAACGTTTTTGTTTAAATACATTCGATGTATGTAAAAGCAAGTGTGAACCGGAATTTAATGTTTATTTGGCTTTTGGCTTTTAGCGATTAGCTTTTAGTGATTAAAAATAAATGTTTGATCAAATGAAAACAGCAAAACTGATAATCGGAGTTACTTGCAAGGACTTCAGCAATTAGATTTTAGCAATCAGGAAAACAAATTTTTTATGAAATGTAAATAACAAAAGCCTGTACTTTTAAAAACCAAGAGCTAAAAGCTAATAGCTACCAGCCAATAGCTAGCGGCTAATAGCTAACAGCCAAAAGCTACACATAAACCAACAATACCAATGATGAACACCATATCGTGGCAGGAATTTGAAAACGTGGATTTAAGAGCCGGAACAATCATTGCCGTGGAAGATTTCCCGAAAGCCAGAAAACCGGCATTCAAGCTACGCATTGATCTTGGCCCGGAAATTGGTATCAAAGCCAGTTCCGCACAAATTACAAAGCGTTACACCAAAGAACAGTTGCTTGGAAAGCAGGTATTGTGCGTGATCAATTTTCCGCCAAAGCAGATTGCCGATTTCAGATCGGAAGTATTGACGACCGGTTTTATCCTGCCCGACGGAGAAGTCATTCTGGCCAGCCCGGATTCCGAAGTTCCAAACGGAACAAGACTGGCCTGAACCCTGATTCTGACAATCCTGCAAATTGCAGCCATAATTGTGTAATCTCTCCGGCATATGCAATCCGTATCTTTGTATTAAATAAAATGCAAGCGTTATGGATACGATTTCAGAAACTAAGAAAGTAACCCTTCCGGTCACCGGCATGTCGTGTGCCGCGTGTGCGGTAAGCGTGGAATCCGTGCTTAAAAGTACAAACGGTGTTGCCGGCGCGGGTGTAAATTACGCCAATCAATCGGTACAGATCAATTACGATCCCGAAGTTGTGGATCTGCAGGAACTTGACAAAGTGCTTCAGGGAATCGGGTATGGACTTCTTGTTCAGGATGACGAGGAGGAAGCAGCTGCGGAGCAGGAGAAAATACAACATGCACATTACGAAGATTTAAAGAAAAGCACAATATGGACGGCCGTTTTAACGGTTCCGATCGTCGTTATCGGCATGTTTTTCATGGACGGCTCCGGCAGTACATTTCCCTTTGGAAATTACATTATGATGGCCTTGACATTACCGGTACTTGCCATTTTCGGGAGGAACTTTTTTGTTAACGCATGGAAACAGGCAAGGCACAAAAAAGCCAATATGGACACGCTCGTGGCACTAAGCACCGGAACTGCGTTTCTTTTCAGCTCGTTCAATACGCTTTTTCCGGAATTCTGGCATGCACGCGGCCTGCACCCGCATGTTTATTTTGAAGCGGCGGCCGTCATTGTTTTCTTTATCCTTCTGGGTAAATTAATGGAAGAACGCGCCAAGTCGAATACTTCTGATGCGCTGAAGAAACTGATTGGTCTGCAGCCGAAAACGGTCCGCGTTTACCGTGCTAAAACAGAACTGGAAATTGGGGTGAAAGACGTTCTGCTGCATGATGAAATCATCATCCGCTCAGGAGAAAAAATTCCCGTGGACGGAAAAGTAATCAGCGGCAGTTCCTTTGTGGATGAGAGCCTGATGACCGGCGAACCGCTTCCGGCTGAGAAGAAAGCAGGCGATGCCGTTTTTGCAGGAACAGTTAATCAACACGGAAGCTTTACGTTTATTGCAGAGAAAATTGGCAAGCATACTGTTCTGGCTCAAATTATTAAAACGGTTCAGGAAGCGCAGGGAAGCAAGGCTCCGGTTCAGCGGTTAGTGGATAAAATAGCCGGCATTTTTGTTCCGGTTGTGATCGCAATTGCCGTTCTGACCTTCGCTGCATGGCTGTTCTTTGGTGGCGAAAATGCCGTTACACATGCATTGCTGGCGGCAGTTTCTGTTTTGGTCATTGCCTGTCCGTGTGCGCTTGGACTTGCTACGCCAACGGCCATGATGGTCGGTGTGGGAAAAGGCGCTGAAAACAACATTCTGATCAAGGATGCGGAAAGTCTGGAAAAAGCCTACAAAGTAGATGCCGTGATTTTGGATAAAACCGGAACGCTTACGGAAGGCCGGCCAAAAGTAACAGACTGGAACTGGGCTAACGGAATTGAACAGCAATCAACGCATTATGCAGCCATACGTGCACTCGAAGCAAGGTCCGAACATCCGCTTGCACAAGCCATAACGCAGTTTGTTACAGAAAAAACGCAGGTTAAAGTGCAGGATTTTCAGGCTGTCGCGGGAAATGGCATCAAGGGAATTGTCAACGATGTAAAGTACGTGATCGGAACTGCTTCTTACCTTGAAAAAGAAGGAATTACTTTTGATCCGGAACTTGAAAAACAGGCTGCAAAACTTGCTTCGGCAGCCAAAACGGTCATTGCCGTCGCAGCCAATAACCGGCAAATCGCGCTCGTCGCTATTGCAGACCAGCTCAAAGCTACTTCACAGGAAGCCGTTGCAAAACTTCAGAAGCAAGGCATTGCCGTATATATGCTGACGGGCGACAACGCGCAAACCGCATCCGCAGTAGCCAAAGAAGCAGGAATTCAGGCATATGAAGCAGAAGTAAAACCTGACGACAAAATGCAGTTTGTCAAAAAATTACAGTCCGAAGGGAAAACGGTTGCGATGGTCGGTGACGGCATCAATGATTCGCAGGCGCTTGCACAAGCTGACGTAAGCATTGCAATGGGAAAAGGTTCGGACATCGCAATGGATGTAGCCAAAATGACGCTGATTACTTCGGATTTGCTGACTTTGCCAAAAGCGTTGAATCTGTCAAGGAAAACGGTAATTACAATTCGGCAAAACCTGTTCTGGGCATTCATTTACAATTTAATAGGAATTCCGGTGGCAGCCGGCATCTTATATCCGTTCAACGGCTTTCTGCTCGATCCGATGATCGCTGGTGCAGCCATGGCGTTAAGTTCGGTTTCGGTTGTAATGAACAGTTTGCGGCTGAGAAGTGCGAAGTTGTAGAGTTACCAAATGATATGAACTATATCCTTGTAGTAATTAAATTTATCGTCCGCAGTAATTATATGCAGCTTTTCATTTAAAGCTGTCGCAATTAACAAACGGTCAAACGGATCACGATGATTTTCTACTAATGGAATTTTACTATAATCCGTTAAATGACATGTTGATATTGCTAAAATGCCAATATCATTTTTTCTTGTTGCTTCGATAAATTCAAATAATGGTTTGTCAGAAGGAAACTTACCAATTTGCATTTTTATAGCTATTTCAAAGAAACTGATATGACTAGCAAAAATTTCCTGATTGGTATTATCTATAATTTCTTTTGCACGTTCTGAAAGACGAACATCTCCTTCTAAATACCACACTAAGGAATGAGTATCTAATAAAATACGCATTATAAGTATTCATTCAGATCATCCAGAGGATCGTTGAAATCGTCCGGCAGCTTGACGCTTCCTTTCATGATTCCGAACTTACGCTTTGGCAAGGCAACGGATTTGTGTTCACTCGTTTCGTCTTCCAGAACCGTGACGATTACATTTGCAAAAGATACCGGCAATGGCTCTTCAAGAGTAACTTTTCCGTTCCTGTACGTTCCTTTTACCGTTGTTAACATAATTCACCAATTTTGGCCTGATCAAAGTTAAGAAACATATAACAATAATATTGTGCTGTTTTATTGAGACGTTATTTAAGCAAAAAGTAACATCCTGTTTTGATCTTAAAACCAAAAACTCTGTAACACCGTTATATAATTCTGTAATAACCGGCATGGCATTTACGGCGATATTTGCAGACAATAAATGTTCGTAGAAAATCAGATTTTTGAAACCATGGAAACTTTAAAATTCAAGACCAATATAAAATGCGGAGGCTGCATTGCAACTGTAACGCCATTTCTGAATGCTGACGAAGCGGTTCAGAACTGGGAAGTAGACCTGCAAAGCCCAGAACGCATTCTGAAAGTAGAAACTTCACATTCATCCGAAGAAATTCAGCAGCTTGTAAAAAAGGCGGGCTATACGGCGGAAGAAATAGCCTGAAAATGGATGCGTGGCTTTTAGCTGATGGCAATTGGCTTTTAGCTTTAAAAAACAGATATTTGGTAAATAACAGATTTTAGAAATTGACTGTCTTAACCGGTTACAGGCAATTTTCAAGAGTAAACCGGTAATTCCCGAATAAAGTCAAACGCTGAAAGCGAACAACTAACAGCTGAAAATGAAAAACAACCTGCATCGATCTGTCACCATTCTGATGGCCTTTCTTGTTCTGCTGAGCAGCACGGGATTCGCCTTTACAGAACATCAGTGCATGATGCGCGGCAAATCAGTCCAGTTTGTTTCGGATAAAAAACCGGAATCCTGCAAGCCGAAAGTTGTTTCTTCCTGCTGTGCAAAAAGCAAGCTTCTGAAAGAAGCCAAAGGCACTTTTTTTAAGAAAACCGACTGCTGCAAGGATAACCAGAAGTTTGAAAAGCTGGACGTGCTTTCCGGAAATGCGCAGCTTCTTGCAAAATGGCTTAAATCTTTTCAGGAAGGCATTTTCTGGAAAGTGAATTCTTATGCATTTCTTCAGTCCGAGTGGATTTTTCCCGATCATGAAGAAATTGCTTTTCATAAATCCTTTTCTTCCCTGCTTCATGGGAGAAGTATGCGCTGTTTTATCCAGTCCTTTCTGATTTGATACTACCGAAAATTGTCGTTTTATGCGATTCATGGCTCTTTTGACATGAAATGCATCCGATTTCTATTTTTCAGTAATTCAATGCAGTAATGATAAAATATATTGCCGGAGGATTTCTCGTACTGACTTCCTTCCTTTCTTCCGCACAACGCATCAGCGGGTCTGTCAATGAACAGGCCGGCAACAGCAAAGACCTTAAACCCATTACAGGCGCTAATGTATACTGGTCGGGAACGGCGCAGGCTACCGAAACCGACAGCGCCGGCCGGTTTACAATTCCAAGATCCGCCTATTCAAATTTACTGGTAATCAGCTTTGTAGGATTTCGGAATGACACAATCAAAATCGGTGCAGAAAGCGAGTTGCAAGTTGTTTTAAAAAGTGACCAGACGCTGAATGAAGTCGTCGTTCACGGCAATGCCACAGCAATTGACAGACTTTCACCGCACCAGACCGAAATCATTACAACCCGTGCACTGGCAAAAGCGGCCTGCTGCAATTTATCCGAAAGTTTCGAAACCAACGCATCCGTTTCCGTTTCTTACAGCGATGCGGTGACGGGTTCAAAACAGATTCAGATGCTCGGCCTGAGCGGCACGTACATTCAGACCAACATTGAAAATATTCCGGCCATACGCGGGCTGGCTTCTACTTTCGGCCTCAACTTCGTGCCCGGCACTTGGATCCAGTCCATTGATGTGGGAAAAGGCGCTGGTTCCGTTGTGAACGGCTACGAATCCATGACGGGCCAGATCAATGTGGAACTCCAAAAACCGGATTCGCGTGAAAAGCTTTATCTGAATACGTATGTCAACAATTTCGGACGTGCGGAAGTCAATTTAAATCTGGCTGCGCAGCTGAACGATAAATGGAGCACCGCACTGCTGACGCACGGCAGCACATTGAAAAACCGGTTTGATAAAAATAAAGACGGATTTCTGGACCTGCCATTGTACATGCAGTATAATGCGATGAACCGCTGGAAATATCAGAGCGAAAAATTCATGGCGCAGTTCGGCGTAAAAGCGTTGTATGAAGACCGCCTCGGCGGCCAGAATGACTTTCGCAAAGCAATGAAAGGAACCACCGAAGCATACGGGTTTGGTGCGAAAGTGAACCGTTACGAATTTTTCTCAAAACTTGCCCGGCTGTTCCCCGACAAACCGTATAAAGGACTTGGTTTCATTATCAATGCTTCCATGCACGATTCAAAATCGTATTTCGGACTCAATAATTATGACGGAAAACAGAAAACGCTTTACGGAAACCTGATTTATCAATCCATCATTGGTAACACAAATCATACGTACAAAGCCGGATTGAGTTATTTGCTGGATAATTACAATGAACAGTATAATGACATTTTACTGACGAGAAACGAATCCGTTCCAGGCGCATTTTTCGAATATACTTACAACAGCCTGGACAAATTTGTGCTCGTAGCCGGCGGACGTGCTGATTTCCATAATCTGTACGGAACGCAATGGACACCCCGGCTGCATCTTAAGTACAGCCTTACCGACCATACAACGCTGCGTGCTTCGGCGGGAAAAGGCTTCCGCGTTTCCAATCCGCTGGCCGAGTATTACGGGAATCTTGTGAGTTCGCGGACTGTTGTTTTCAGGGAAAGCATCCGGCCGGAAGTATCCTGGAATTACGGCGCAAGCGTGACGCAGGACTTTGAGCTGGGCAGCATGAAAGGAAATTTGATCATGGATTTCTACAGAACCGATTTCAGAAACCAGCTTGTGGCTGACATGGAAAATCCGGAATACATCCGTTTTTACAATCTGGAAGGAAAGGCTTATGCCAACAGTTTTCAGGCAGAAACCAATCTTACGCCGATCAAAAGATTTGAGCTGAAACTGGCTTACCGCTTGTTCGATGTAAAACAGACGATCCGGAATGTTTACGATGAAAATGTGCTGCTGCCAAGAATGATGGTCAGCCGCGACAGAGTACTTTTCAATGCGGGTTATGCACTGCCTTATGACAAATGGAAATTTGATGCGACGCTGCAATGGAACGGCAAAAGACGGATTCCGTATATGGGCGAACTTGCGGATCATCATATGCCAGCCAATCCGGTTTCTACGATGTCGCCTTCGTTTTATAATCTGAATGCGCAGATCACACGTACTTTTCCGAAATGGGATATTTATGCAGGCAGCGAGAACCTGACCAATTTCAGACAAAATAATCCGATCATGAATGCAGGCGAGCCGTTTTCTCAGCATTTTGACGCAGGAATGGCGTGGGGCCCGGTTGTAGGACGAATGATTTATGCAGGAATTCGTTATAAGATTGTCCGGTAAGAAAAAGGAAAATTCAGGCGGAAAAATGAACATAAACCGAATCATAAGATGAAGCTGCATATAAAAAATATGGTTTGTGACCGCTGCAAACGGGTCGTGCGTGAAGAACTTGAAAAACAGGACATTGTGCTGGAATCGGTGGAATTAGGAGAAGTTGAAACAAAAACGGAAATTGATCCCGGGAAACTGAAACAGATCAAAGATGTGCTGGAAACCAACGGCTTTGAACTGCTGGACGACCGCAAAACCGCTTTGGCCGAACATATCAAAACGCTGATTATCGAGGAAGTGCAGAACCTGAAAGGAAACAAACCGGCTGCCATGAATTTTTCAGATTTTCTGTCGGAAAAAATCGGTTATGACTATTCCTATCTCAGCAATCTGTTTTCATCCGAAACCGGCCAGACGATTGAACAATATATCATTGCGCAGAAAGTGGAGAAAATAAAAGAATGGCTTTCCTATAACGAACTTACGCTTAGCGAAATGGCCTGGCGGCTTTCATACAGCAGCACGGCGCATCTGAGCAACCAGTTTAAAAAAGTTACAGGCCTTACGCCGGGAGAATACAAGAAAAGTGCCTTGCCCAGAAAAGCACTTGACAAAGTAGGCGACCATTAAAATCAGAATTGCTATTTAAAACATAATCAAAACCTCAGTCATTATGAACAAAGCCATTTTTGCATCCTTTATCTTCCTTTTTGCAGCCTGCAGTTCCGGCAACGACAAAGCAGAAAATAATGCCTACACGGAAACAAAAGTGTCCGCAGCCAGATCATACGCCTGTCCGATGCATTGCGAAGGAGATAAAACCTATACAAAAGCCGGCAAATGCCCTGTTTGTAAAATGGAACTTCAGGAAATTGCCATGGCAGGAACCGACAGTACAGATCATAGTCATTAAGTTTTTTGGAGCTGTTGGCAACTGGTTGTTAGCTGTAAGCTTTTAGCTTTTAGCTTTTGGAAATGAGTTTTTAGTAAAAACAAATCAATTATAACCATTCAGAATCATGAAAAAGGCCATTTTGAATATACTCGCTGCTTTGCTCGTCACCATGAACCTTGCATTTGCAGACGGTGACAAGGAAATCAGGATCAAAACTTCTGCCATATGCGAAATGTGCAAGGCACGGCTTGAACGCAACCTGGGACTTTCCAAAGGTGTAAAGGAAGCGAACCTGAATTTGACGGATAAAGTAATTACCGTAAAATACAATCCTGACAAGACGACGCCGGAAGCAATCAAAGCGACGATCAACAATACAGGCTACGATGCGGATTTACAGCCTGCCAATCAGAAAGCGCACGACAAACTGCCAAGCTGCTGCCGCAAAACGGCTGTGCCGCACTGATAAAATCAATACTTCATCATGAAACGAAACCACTTAACATTTCTCGTACTGGCAGCCACGCTGCTGGTTGCTCTGCCTGCACTTGCGCAGCATGAACACCATCAGGAACCCGCCAGAGACACAACCGGCCATGCCATGCATGACATAAAAAAAATGGATCATCATGAAGGCATGGAACACGGCGGCGCACAGATGACGCACAATTTTTCGCTAAGTCTGCCGATGAACCGCAACGGATCGGGAACGGGCTGGCAGCCGGATGCAACGCAGATGTACGCTTACATGAAGCATGCAAATAAATGGAATTACATGCTGCACGCCAGCATATTTCTTCGGTATACGGGTCAGAATATAAATAATAAAAACCGGAACGGCTCGAAATCAAAGTTTAGTGCTCCGAACTGGTTTATGGGAATGGCGCAGCGGCAGGTTGGCAAAAACGGTTTGCTCAGTCTGCGCGGAATGGTTTCACTGGACCGGATTACAGACGGAGGCGCGGGCTATCCGTTGCTTTTTCAGTCCGGTGAAAGCTGGAAAGGGTCGCCGCTGGTGAACAGCCAGCATCCGCATGACCTCGTTTCCGAACTTTCGGTAGCTTACACGCAGCGCATCAATGATAAAGTGGATTTAACGATTTACGCGGGTTATCCCGGAGAACCGGCTTTGGGACCAACGGCTTTTATGCACCGGATGTCTGCTTTCAATAACCCGGATGCTGTTCTGGGCCATCATTGGCAGGATGCGACGCACATTACGTTCGGCGTGGTGACGGCGGGTGTTCGTTATGGCAAGTTCAAGCTGGAAGGTTCCTCCTTTACCGGCCGGGAGCCGGATGAAAACCGGTTTGATTTTGACAAGCCAAGATTTGATTCATACAGTTACAGGCTGCTCTTCAACCCATCGGCAAACTGGGCATTGCAGGCAAGCCAGGCTTACATCAAAAGTCCCGAAATGCTGAGCCCGGATGAAAATGTAAAGCGGACTACGGCTTCCGTGCAGCATTCTGCCGGTTTGAACGGGAAAAACAAATGGATTTCCTCCACGCTGGTTTGGGGGCTGAACAATGGCGGCGATCATCACAAGGAACATTCCGTATTGCTGGAATCCAACTTGCAACTGAACAAATGGGCTGTTTACGGACGTTATGAATGGGTTCAGAAAAGCAATCATGAACTCGGACTGGAATGGTATAGTTATTGGAAAGAAGCTTTTCCGGTTTCCATGTTTTCAGTTGGTATAAACCGGCAGCTGACCTCGTTCCGCAATACGCTTGTGCAGGCCGGCGGACAGGTGGGAGTTTACGTTATTGACAAATATCTGCAGCCTGCTTTCGGTAAAAATCCTGTGTCTGCACAGGTTTATCTCCGGCTTACGCCCGGACTCATGCAAATGAAATGATGATTAAACTGGAAGCTTTTTGCTAGTTTTGTGCCTTAAACGATTTTATTTTGGCCTGGTACCATACCTATTTTAAAGGACTTCCGCAGCGCGCCTGGAAATTGCACCAGGATGAGGAATATACAGAATACGAAGTGGATTTCCTTCGTGACGTGCTGGAAATCAAACCGGATAGCAAAGTGCTGGACGTCCTTTCGGGATACGGACGCCATGCATTGCCGCTTTCGGAAGACGGCTGCGAATTGACCTGCATTGATATTTCGCCTGAATACTGCAACGAACTTCAGGCGATTGTAAAAAAAAGGAAGCTCCCCGTTCAGGTCGTTTGTACGGATATTCTGGAATATGAATTTCCCAACGGTTTTTACGACTCGGCTTATTGTTTCGGAAACAGTTTCAGCTTTTTCCCACGGGCAGAAATGCAGTTGTTCATTTCAAAAACAGCAAGTTCGATAAAAACCGGCGGTCACTTTGCAGTGCATACTGAAAATCTGGCTGAAAGTATCCTGCCCAATTTCCAGACGAGGAACTGGATGCCCGTAAAAGATGACATCATTTATCTTGCGGAAAACGAATACCGTCCCGAACTCGGCTGTATTGAAGCAGAACAGACTTTTATTTCAGGAAAAGAAAAAATTACGCATACGGTACGTCAGCATATTTACACACTTTCCGAACTTACATATATGTTTGAAAATGCCGGTCTTGAAGTGGTCGGAACATTCGGGAACCTGGAAGCCGATCCTTTCGTACTCGGCGACGAACAGCTTTATATGGTTGCCCGGAAAGTGTAAAACAAGCAGATAATAAAATTTCATTCTTCTTTGCTTACCGGAACATTGGTTTTTGTCAATGCGCCATAGCCGCCGTCAATATTGACAACATCATCAAAGCCTCTTGCTTTCAGAATGGAGGCTGCGATCATGGAACGGTACCCGCCGGCGCAATGCACGTACAAGGTTTTATCCTTCGAAAGATCCGACATTCCGTCATTTAAATTATCCAACGGCAGATTATAAGCATCTTTCAGGTGTCCGGAATTAAATTCATCGGGCTTTCTGACATCAACGACTTCCAGCTGGCTTGCATGAAAATGATCCGCAAATTCACCAGCTGACACCGTTTGTACCGTATCCGTTTCTTTACCTGATTCCATCCAGCTCTGAAACCCACCGTCCAGATATCCGATTGTATGGTCGTAACCAACCCTCGCCAACCGAGTAACTACTTCTTCCTCTTTTCCCGGCTCGGTTACAATCAGCAGATTTTGCTTCAGATCCGGAATCAGCGCACCGACCCACGGTGCAAAGCCGCCGTCCAGTCCGATGTTGATTGAATTCGGAATAAACCCTCTTGCAAACTCCGCCGCATTCCGTGTATCCAGAATCAAAGCACCTGTAAGATTGGCCAGTTGCTCAAAATCCGCTGCCGATAAGGCGCGGCTTCCGCGTTCGAGCACGTTGTCAATGCTTTCGTAACCTTCACGGTTCAGCTTCACGTTTTCAGGAAAATACTGCGGCGGTTCAGTCAGGCCGGCTGTAACTTCATTAATAAATTCTTCTTTCGTCATATCGGCCCGGAGCGCGTAATTAAACCTTTTCTGGTTTCCGAGCGTATCCGAAGTTTCCTTGCTCATGTTTTTACCGCAAGCGGAGCCTGCGCCATGTGCCGGATAAACAATGACGTCGTCGGGCAAGGTCATAACTTTGGAACGCAGGCTGTCGTAAAGCATTCCGGCCAGGTCATATTTGGTCAGATTGCCTTTTTGCGCCAGATCCGGCCGGCCTACATCACCGATGAACAGCGTATCCCCGCTGAAAAGCGCTGTTGGTTTGCCGTCTTTATCCAGCAGCAGATAACAGCTTGATTCCAGCGTATGCCCGGGCGTATGCAGCACTTTTATCGTTACTTCGCCAAGCTGAAACAGTTCTTCATCTTTTGCAATCTGCGATTTGAAACCTGTTTTTGCATTCGGGCCGTAAATAATGGCCGCGCCGGTTTTTTCAGCAAGGTCAATATGACCCGAAACAAAGTCGGCATGAAAGTGTGTCTCGAAAACGTATCTGATTCTTGCGCCCAGCTTTTCGGCTTTCTGAATATAAGGTTCCACTTCCCGCAAAGGGTCAATAACGGCTGCTTCGCCGTTGGAAACAATAAAATAGGCGCCTTGCGCAAGGCAGCCGGTATAAATCTGTTCTATTTTCATGAAGGGCAATCGACAAGGTAATAAAGGTTAAACTGACATAACCCGTTTTTTGTTTCGCAAACCGGAATTCGCTATTTATTTAAATAATATAAGCCAATACTTACAGTCAGGAACGATTATTATAGCCCGCGTTGGCACAAGTCTGTATTGATCAGTCCAATTACATGAAAATGGTTGCGGACGAGCATCGGGTTATACTTAAGATCTCCGGATCTTAATTTCGGAAGCGGAAGATTAATTATAAAATGGATTTATTAATTTATAATTATTGTTTTACCAATTGAGGCCAGTGAACTTTTGCAGACGGTATGCCGTTGCATCGCTACGTCTTCCGCTTCATAATTTGTACGGATATATATCTGAAAAAGCGGTAGTTTTAAAAATAAAATAATTTTGCATGATTGATAAAAAGAAATCGTATTCAACAGCTGTCAAGCAGGAAACTGCTGTGCTTGTGGCTGTCAGTACACAAAAACAACCTGTTGAAAAGACAAAAGAATACTTGGAAGAGCTTGCTTTTCTGGCATCTACACTAGGCGTTGAAACGGTCAGGACATTTACCCAGAACCTGGAAAGAGCGGACATACGCACTTATACCGGCAAAGGAAAGCTGGAAGAAATAGTAACGTTCGTGACAGCCAATCCGGTGGATATGATCATTTATGATGATGATCTGACGCCGTCGCAGGTCCGTAACCTGGAAGCTGTTTTTAAAGATATAAAAGTCATTGACCGCGGCTTGCTCATTCTGGATATTTTTGCCATGCGCGCACAAACAGCACAGGCGAAATTACAGGTTGAACTTGCTCAATACCAATATATGTATCCGCGTCTGACCCGTATGTGGACGCACTTAAGCCGCCAGTCGGGTGTGGGCGTCGGTATGCGCGGACCCGGTGAAACGGAACTTGAAACGGATAGAAGGATTGTTAAAGACCGGATTGCTTTTCTGAAGGAAAAACTTGAAAAAGTGGACCGTCAGAGCACAACCCGGCGCAAGGAAAGAGACCGCCTTGTACGTGTCGCCATTGTGGGTTATACCAACGTAGGAAAATCAACACTGATGCGCGGACTTTCCAAAGCGGATGTATTTGCAGAAAACAAACTGTTTGCAACCGTCGATTCCACTGTGCGGAAAGTGAATATGGAAAACATTCCATTCCTGCTGACGGACACAGTCGGGTTTATACGCAAGTTGCCGACAACGCTTATCGAATCTTTTAAATCCACGCTGGACGAGGTCAGGGAAGCTGATATTCTGATGCATGTTGTGGACATTTCACATGTTTCTTTTGAGGAGCATCTGGACGTTGTAAACAAAACACTGGAAGAAATTGGTGCTTCAAACAAACCTACTATTCTGGTTTTCAATAAGATTGACCTTTACAATCCTTCCTATAATGATGAAGAAGCGGAAGATGAAGTTGTAACGTCCAATGAAAGCGTTCTGGATCAACTGAAGAAAAGTTATGTTGCCGACAAAGCGGAACATGTCGTGTTCATTTCAGCCGAGAAAAAGGAAAATATCGATGAACTTAAGAATGTGCTGTTCAGTATGGTGAAAGAAAAACACTTCTCCATTTATCCGAACTGGCTTGATCTGGGCTACACGGCTGTTGAAACGCAGGAATAATCATTTGTTATTTAAAGTCTTTTTCCGCAATTTTGCGCGCTGGTTACGAAAAGCAATGCCTCTTGATCTGAACATTGGTTGTGATCAAGAGGCGGGTTCTTTTTTGGTGTTTGAGGAGTGAGAAGTAAAATGTGAGAAGTTATAGGACTGCGTAGTTCAACGGATAGAATAGGAGTTTCCTAAACTCTAGATATGGGTTCGATTCCCGTCGCGGTCACAAAGCCGGGCTTTATGCCCGGCTTTTTTTGTTGCTGGACTTTTGGCAAAAGGAGAAAATACCTTTAAAATGCTACTTGCTTTATTAATACTTTGAAAACCTGTACTTGTTACAAAATTTCCCCAAAATACAACAACGTGCACATGGAGGGTATTTATCACATGGCCTTTATTACGGCAGCAAAGTACTTTAATGCAATTTCCGGAGTTCAGAAATCCTTAGCACAACAATTGTATGAGTGAAGTTTAGAACAAACCTTTCTTTTACAATGCGAATGTTATCTGGCTTAGGCCATAGTAAATATTTCCCGCTGGTTGTCGTATTTACACTTGCAGTTTTTCAATCCTGCCAAAAAGGCCCTGATGAAATGTCCAGAGAGGAACTGGAAAAAGAACTAAGCAATACTGAAACTTATGATGCAATCCTGACCTTTGCGAACAATACAGGCATCAAAACGGATAAATTTTCATCTGACGGTGAAAAGGCACCTGTTTTCAAATTGCTTGAAGAAGTCGGTTATGGTCACAAACCTGCTCTGAAATACACTGAAAAAGTAGTAAAAGCGGATACGACCGAACTCCGCAAAGTAGCCGAAGAAATTGCCGGCGGCCAGTCGGTGGATAAAGTACTGGCTAAACTGGAACCTGTCTTCCCTGTTTACCATAACCTGAAAACGCATTATACGCGTCTGGTCAAGGAAAATAAAACAGACAGCGCGGCAATGGTTGCAAAATCACTGAATGCTTACCGCTGGATAAAACGCCAGTCCAAAGACGCTCCGAGATTTGTAATGGTAAATATTCGTGGCGCGTACCTTACGGCAATGGATTCGGCCGGACAGAATGTACTGAGCATGCGGACTGTGGTTGGTAAAAACGATACACAAACACCAACGATTGATACTTACGCGACCAGTATTGTAACACACCCTTACTGGAACGTTCCGAAAAGTATTGCAATCAAGGAAATGTTTCCGAAAGCCATGAATGATCCGGAATATCTTTCCAGAAACCGGATCGAGATTATCGACAACAAAGGTCAGGTTGTTGATCCCGCGGATATAAAATGGGACGAACTGACTGCTGAAAAATTTCCGTATCGTTTTCGTCAGGAAACCGGCGGAGACAATTCACTGGGATTGTTAAAAGTTGAAATCAAAAATCCATTAGCCATTTATCTGCATGATACCAATGCAAGATATCTGTTTAACTCCAATCAGCGGTGGAGAAGTCACGGCTGTGTACGTGTCCAGCGCCCGACTGATCTTGCCAACTATATGGCCGGCGATAAAATTCTGGACAATGATTTCATGACAGAGCCGGACACGACTTCCGTGCCGCCGAAATGGCACAAACTGAAAACAAGGGTTCCTGTATTTCTGTTTTATCTGGGTGCAGACTGCAATGAAAAAGGCCAGCTACTTTATTTTCCGGATGTGTATAAAATAGAAGCCTCTTCCAGAACGGATTTGTCTTTTTCCAGAGTCAAACCGGCAAGAAGCGGTGAAGATTTGAAATAATTCTGGTCTGCTGCTGAATAGATAAACAGGCCTGCCCCGTTGTACATCATGTTGATCAGCGTTTTGGAATCGGCAATGGAAACAGCGGGGCAGCCAAGGCTACGGCCCAGCCTCCCGGTATTTTTAATAAAATCTTCACTTACGTAATCCGCGCCGTGCATGACAATGGCTCTTTCCAGTGCACGGTCATTGATTCCCTTTTCCATGCCTTCAAGCCTGAGTGAGAGGCCGTGTTTTCCCTGATAAGTTCCCAGTGTTTTATAAAATCCAAGGCTGGACTGAAAAGACGAGTTGTTGTTGGAAAATTTCTGAGCGAATTCCTGACCTGAATTCCGGCCATGTGCAACATACGTATTAAGAAGTACTTTTTTCTTGATCAGATCAATTACATAAAGCCTTTTATTACGGGAAGACTGACTGAAATCGGCAATGGCGAGTACCGGATTATGCAGGTTCATTTTCTGAAAACCCATCCAGGCATAGTAAAAAGCGGCTTTGCAAAGACCTTGTTTTTTCAGACCAAGTGAATCGTAAAGCATTGCCCATTGCGGCTGCGCTGCGGAATCCGGTTTTACGGATACGGTTTTTGTTGATGAAAGTTCAGAGAACGGATTAATTTGCTGGATCCCGAATGTAACGCTTAGCGCCACCATTACTGCTACAAATACTGCGTGAGCTTTTGTCATTTTAAATATTTTAATGCGGAAATTATTAAGATCTATTTAAAAGGAAAAGTCTGACAAATTCAATACGGGGTAGTTAATATTTGAATTAAAAAACTGCTGGGAGTTAATTACTTCGTAAGTCCAGAATAAACAGCGCTAACAACAATTTTGGTTCCTTTAACAAGATAAGACACTTTGAAACATCCTAAATAACATTATCTAAACGTCTCACAAACAACATCTTGCATCTCACCAAAACAATTTTACTTTTTCTCAATACCCGCCAGAATGCGGCCGATATCATTTGCGCGGTTCATGAAATTCAGGCTTGTTTCCAGGTCTTTATTGTCAATGGCATCCTTGAATTTTTTGAGTAATTCAATGTAATCGCCTAGCGCTTTGGAAACATTGATTTTGTTCTGATCGAAGATCGGCGCCCACATTTGCGGCGAACTTTTAGCCAGACGAACCGTGGAAGAAAAACCGGTGCTCGCCATATCAAAAATGGCCTTTTCATCCTGTTCTTTATCCAGAACGGTCAATCCGAGTGCAAAGGAACTGATATGGCTCAGATGCGAAACATAGGCAAGGTGCAGATCATGTTCAACAGGTGTCATATAATGGATTTTCATGCCGGCATCACGCAGAAAAGTTTCAACCAGAACCAATGAATCCGGGCTGCTTTTTTCCTTGTCACAAATGATGACATTCTTGTTCGGCAGCAATTCTTTGAACGCAGCGCCCGGGCCCGAATTTTCCGTTCCTGCCATCGGATGTACCGCTACAAACTGGCTGCGTTTGGGATGCAAATCGGCCAGTCTGCAGATTAATTCCTTTGTTGAACCCAGATCCATGATCGTACGGTCGTCCGGAATGCGGTCCAGCATGTAAGGAAGCAGCTTGTTAATGGCATCCACAGGTGTGGCCAGCACATTAAGCTCCGAAATCTGCAGTGCTTCGTCCAGACTTACAATTTCATCCACAATGCCTTTTGCCAGAGCAATTTTCTGATTGACAACGGAAGTATCAACACCGACAAATTTTATATTGGGATATTTTTCCCGCAGGCTTAAAGCAAACGACCCGCCAAGCAATCCGATCCCTACAATACTGATAATCATTTTTTCAAAAGGTAAAAACCTGAATATTAAACCTTGATTCCTGCTGTTATGCTCCTTTAATCCTGTTCACTGCTTCCCAGATTCTTTCTTTGGGCAGGCAAAGCGACAGCCGGATGTAACGCTGCCCTTTAGGCCCGAAAATAAAACCCGGCGCTATAAATACATGTTTTTCAAGTAAAAGGCTGTTCACCAGCGCTTCTGCAGATTCGACAGCTTCCGGCAATTTGCCCCACAAAAACATTCCTTCCTGCTTTGCGTCCCACGTGCAGCCCAGCGTGCCCAAAAGTGTTTCTGCTGCTTCCAGCCGGCCCTGATAAACGGCGTTGCGTTCATTGTGCCATGCATCGGAATTGCCCAGTGCAGCCACTGCCGCTTCCTGCATCGCCCAGAACATGCCCGAATCCACATTGCTTTTGATCGTCAGCACGGCATTGATGTACGGCTTTGCTGCTGCAATCCAGCCCATTCGCCAGCCCGCCATATTATGCGATTTGCTCATCGAATTCAGTTCAATGGCAACATCTTTCGCACCTTCAACTGAAAGCAGGCTTAAAGGCGCTTTTTTGTTCAGGATCAGGCTGTAAGGATTATCGTGACAAAGCAGGATCCGATGTTTTTTGGCAAAAGCAACGGCTTCTTCAAACAGTTCACGTGTTGCAGGCGCGCCGGTCGGCATATGCGGATAATTCAGCCACATTATTTTGGTTTTGGGCGTCACAAGCGTTTCCATGGCATTCCAGTCCGGCTGCCAGCCATGATCTTCGCGAAGTGGGTATTCTTTCACAACAGCGCCCACCATCTGGCTTACTGCCCGGTAAGCCGGATAACCCAGTTCCGGAACCAGTACTTCATCGCCGGGGTCCAGGAAAGTCAGTGAAATGTGTGTAATTCCTTCTTTTGAGCCAATTAAGGGCAGTATTTCAGTAGAAGCATCCAGTTTTACACCATACGTATGATCATAAAATGCTGCAATGGCACTGCGGAAAGCCGGTGTTCCGGTATAAGGCTGATAGCCATGCGCCTGCGTTTTTTGCGAAGCTTCAGAAAGTGCTTTCAGCGTTTCTTCGGACGGCATCATGTCAGGATTTCCGATTCCGAGATTGATTACGTCATTTCCTTCGGCGATCAGTTTACGTACTTCGGCAAGCTTCACAGAAAAGTAGTATTCCGAAGTTTGCTTGGTGCGCCGGGCAGTATCTATTATCATTCTTTTATGTAAATTAAGCCGTCAGCTTTCAGCTGTTGGCTGCTGGCCTGAACTTTTCCAGGCCACAAGTTTGAAACGGGGCGCAATTTACGATTTTTTAGCGCAATGGTCTGCAATGGCTCTGGTTGTATGCGTATACATTTAAATACTTTATTCCAATTGCAGTTTATCCATTAAATTGCGGCATGAACTTTCAACGCATTTCTCTGTTATTTCTTACGCTGCTTGCCGGCTGTTCCAAACCGTCTGAAAAAATCGTGGTCGCCACCGCTGCCAATGTGCAGTACGTCATGAAAGAAATCCAGAAAGAATTTGAAAAGGAATCGGGAAAACAACTGCAGATCGTAACCGGCTCTTCGGGAAAACTGACCACGCAAATTCGTGAAGGCGCGCCGTTTGACGTTTTTGTTTCAGCTGATACAAAATACCCGAATGAAGTTTTCAATAACGGCGGTTCGGATGAAAAGCCGAAAGTTTATGCATTGGGAACACTCGTCTTATGGTCAAAGGAAATTCCTCAAAAAGACCTGAACACGGCACTGCTCGGAACTGAAAAAATCACAAAAATCGCCATTCCCAATCCAAGGACCGCGCCTTACGGAGAAGCAGCCGTTCAGGTTCTGAAATCGGAAAACCTCTATAAAAACGTTGAAAATAAACTGGTTTACGGCGAAAGCATTGCACAAACTGCCCAATACATTACTTCGGGTTCGGCCGATGCCGGCTTTAATGCATTGTCCATCGTGCTGTCGCCGGAAATGAAAGGCAAAGGTCATTATATTATCATTGATTCAACCGCTTACAAACCCATTCAGCAGGCTGCCATATTACTGAAACACAGCGAAGATTCACCCAAAAAGGAATCCAGCAAGCAGTTTTATGATTTCCTGTTTTCCCAAAAAGCCCGGGCCATTTTTAAAAAGTACGGTTACAAACAGTTTGTTCCATAATTTTCCTGTTTCTAAATAAATGGACTGGCAACCGCTCTGGCTTACTTTCCGGCTGGCAACAATCACTTCACTGATTCTGCTTGTATTGGCATTGCCGCTTGCTTACTGGCTTGCATTCGGTAAATTCCGGGCAAGAGGAATTGTTGAAGCCGTTATCGGCATGCCGCTGGTTCTGCCGCCTTCCGTAATCGGTTTTTATCTGCTGCTTGCATTCAGTCCCTCCTACTCGTTCGGCGCTTTTATTGAAAAAGTTTTTGGACTGAGGCTTGTATTTTCATTTCCCGGACTGGTCATTGCTTCTGTTTTGTACAGCCTGCCTTTTATGGTGTACCCGATCAGGGCCGGTCTTCAGTCGCTTCCGGCATCGCTGCGCGAAGCTTCGTACACGCTGGGAAAAAGTGAACGGGAAACGTTCTTCAGAATCCTTTTGCCAAACTGCAAACCCGCTGTTCTTACGGCATTTGTACTTACATTCGCGCATACCGTCGGCGAGTTCGGCGTGGTGCTGATGATCGGCGGCAACATTCCCGGCGTTACAAAAGTAGCTTCCGTGGCCATTTACAATGAAGTGGAAGCGCTGAACTATGCGGCTGCAAATCAGTACGCACTGGTGCTTTTTGCCATTACATTCGTTATTTTGCTGATCGTCTATTCCATTAACAATAATCTGCTTCGTGTCCGACAATCTTCTTGACATAAACATCCGGCATTCGCTTCACACGGCGCATGGAACTTTACCGATGGAGGTTGTTTTTACGCTGAAACAAGGAAACATTCTGGCCGTAACAGGCCCGTCGGGGGCCGGGAAAACAACATTGTTGAAACAAATTGCCGGTTTGATCAATCCGCAGTCCGGGAAAATCACCTTTGACGGGCAGGTCTGGTTTGATGATACTACAAAAAAATCCTTTCCTCCGCAGCTGCGCAATACAGGTTTTGTTTTTCAGGATTATGCGCTTTTTCCGCATTTTACGGTGGAAGAAAACCTTTCCTTTGCGCTTCAGAAAGAAGATGACAAAAGCATTGTAACCGAATTGCTGGAAGCCACCGGACTGACGCAATTGGCGGGCCGCAAACCGTTTCAGCTTTCCGGCGGGCAGCAGCAGCGCGTGGCTCTGGCAAGGGCATTGGTCCGGAAACCTCGATTGCTGCTGCTGGACGAACCTTTTGCCGCACTGGATTATGCCATGCGTTACAGCCTGCAGGCATTGTTACTGAAATTCCGGCAGCAATTCCGCTTTTCCATCATTATTGTGACGCACGACATCGGCGAGCTGTTCCGGCTGGCCGATCAGGTTATTGTCATGGATCATGGTAAAATCGAAAAAGCAGGAACGCCGGCGGAGCTATTTATCCAGGAAAATACTTCGACTCAGGATTTCATTATTCATGGCGAAGTGCTGGCATGCACAAAACAGAATAATCAGCTGCATGTAAGCGCATTGATTGAAAATAAAATAAGAATGCTGACTCTGCCCTTGCATTTTGAAACTGAATTGATTCCCGGCAACAACTTTACCTTGCATTATCCGTTGGATTCCGCTCAGATCCGGCTTATCACTCCTTCATAATTCATTAGGTTGCCAACGGGTAACTTCATCCTGAATTTGCCTTTTTTCCAAAAACCATTACTTCCATTTATATGCGGATCTTATTTAAATTTTTAAAAGTTGCTTTCATTGCTTTGCCATTATTAGCCATGCGTCAGGACAAACCTTTGCGCGTCATTTTCTTCGGTGATTCCATCACGCAGGCGGGCGTAAGTCCAACCGGGGACATTACAAAAATGACCGAAATGCTGAAATCACAGGGAAAAGAAAGCCAGTATGAACTGATGGGCGCAGGCATTGGAGGAAATAAAGTTTATGATCTTTATCTAAGGCTTGAAGATGACGTACTTTCCAAGAAACCGGATGTTGTCTTTATTTATGTCGGAATCAATGACGTATGGCATAAAACAACTTACGGAACCGGAACCGATCCTGATAAATACGTTAAATTTTATGAAGCGCTGATTAAAAAAATGAAAGCGCAGAATATCCGCGTAGTTGTCTGTACGCCAACGGTGATCGGCGAACGGAACGATGCTTCCAACCCGCAGGACGGCGATTTGAATTATTACTCCAGACTGATCCGTGAAATTGCCACGCGCAACAATCTGCAGTTATGTGATCTCAGAAAACACTTTCAGGATTATCTGGTTCAGAATAACCCTAAAAACGAAGAAAAAGGCATTCTCACAACCGACCGCGTGCATTTGACAGATAACGGAAACAAATTCCTTGCCGAAAAAATGATGGAAGCGCTTGTGCAGAAATAGAAATACAGAAATCATTAAAATCAGCCAAAGCGGGGAATTGCAGTGTGTAAAACTGCAATTCCCCGCTTCTGTTTTTCGCCAGACTTCTCAGAATAAAATCCATTTGATAACTAGCGCAGTGCCATTGCACATTGTTTGGATAAGTAAACAGAGGAAACTGCAAGATTTGAATATGCTTGTCAAGGCATTCTGTCTTTTATTTTCTCACACTTATTCAAATGATCCATGAAGCATCATTACAGGTTTATTATCTTCAGTCTCCTTGCCTGCGGAGCAATCCTCGAAGCCGGTCTGCTAAGCGATTTTGTAAATCAGCCTGCATCCGTCCAGCCGGTTTCAGCAGTTAAAAGTGCAGCTCGCCGAAAGCCTGAGAAGTCCGTTGTTTCCGAAAACAGCATGTCGGACATCCGTCAGAGCCTTGCCAGACGCGAGTACAACATTTCTGAAGACGGTAAAAAAGGCGTGCTGCAAAGCCCGAACCGCAAGCAGGGACTCAGGGCTTATTACCAGCCCGGAACCCTGACAGTTCAAAACCGCACTGATTCTACCAGACATAATTTCAGGCTCAGACTCATCAACAAAGGCATCTTTGCAGATGGCAAGCTGTTGCATTTGCCCCAAAATGACGCACAGATTAAAAGCGAAGATAACCAGCTTGAAATCATTCATCCGGGTTTTACCGAACAGTACATCAACACAGAAGAAGGCCTTCGCCAGAACTTCATCGTGCGATCAGCGCCGGATAACGCCCGGCAGCTGCAGGTAAAACTTTCCGCCGAAGGCTTGCAAGTCAATGACCTGCATACCAACGAGCTGCATTTCTACACTGAAAAAGCGGATGGAGATCTGGAAAAGCAGTTGGTCTACAACGATCTGAAATGCTGGGATGCAAACGGAAAATCATTAGCCGCTACCTTGGCCTATCAGCAAAATGTAGTCGTCATTACCGTGGCTGCCAGTCGTGCCGCATACCCGGTCACCATTGATCCGCTTGTGACCAACGGCCATCCCGGCAATGCCAATAAATCCCTAGAAGGAAACCAGAACTTTGCATGGCTGGGCTATTCTGTAGCCAGTGCGGGCGATGTGAATGGCGACGGGTACAGCGACGTACTTGCAGGTGCTCCTTATTACGACAAAGGCCAGAACAATGAAGGAGCTGTTTTTATTTATCATGGTTCCGCTACAGGACTTGCTGCAAACCCCGCCCTGATCCTGGAAAGCAATCAGGCAGAAGCATTGCTGGGACATAGTGTTTCTTCGGCAGGTGATGTTAATAAAGATGGTTTCAGTGATGTGCTTGCAGGAGCAGTTAATTATGACAAAGGTGAAAGCAACGAAGGAGCTGTATTTGCATACTATGGTTCGGCAGCCGGTGTGAGTACAAACGGGTTTGCAGTTCTGGAAAGCAATCAGGCGGATGCCGGCTTTGGCAATTCTGTTGCCTTAGCAGGAGATGTAAATGCAGATGGGTTTAGTGACATTATTATCGGCGCGCACCAGTATGACAAAGGTGAAAGCAATGAAGGTGCCGCTTTTATCTATCATGGCTCGGCTTCGGGGATCGTTACTGCACCTGCAGCTACGCTGGAAAGAAATCAGGCCAGTGCAACAATGGGCTTTTCGGTAGCCAGCGCAGGTGATGTCAATGCAGATGGTTACAGCGACGTACTGGTGGGTGCCCGGCTTTATGACAATGGCCAAACAGACGAGGGTGCCGTATTTGTATACCACGGCTCTGCTATCGGAATTGCGGCAAGCAACCCGGCATTACTGGAAAGCAACCAGATTGATGCCAGAATGGGATATGCCGTAGCGTCAGCAGGCGACGTAAACGGAGACGGGTACAGCGATATCGTTGCAGGAGCATACCAGTATGACAAGGGAGAAACCAATGAAGGCGCTGCACTGGTTTACAAGGGATCGGCAAATGGCATTATCAAAGATGCAGTCATTCTGGAAAGCAACCAGAACGAGGCTCAGTTTGGCTCGGCAGTAGCTTCGGCCGGTGATGTGAACGGAGATGGATACAGTGACCTGATCATCGGAGCGCGCAACTATGACAATGGACAGGCTAATGAAGGAACTGCATTTGTATACCTGGGATCAGCAGCAGGAATCAGCACGGATGCCTCTTCAAAGCTGGAAAGTAATCAGGCAGATGCAGGGCTGGGCAACGCTGTTGCCAGCGCAGGCGATGTGAATGGAGATGGTTACAGCGACGTTATTGTCGGAGCAAACAGTTTTGACAATGGCCAGAAGGATGAAGGAGCAGTTTACGTGTTTCATGGCGGCGGAAGTGGAATTGATATTCAAAAAGAGACAACTTTGGTCAGTAACCAACAAGGTTCAAGATTTGGATATTCAGTTGCAAGTGCAGGAGATGTAAATGGGGATGGTTTTAGTGATGTAATTATAGGAGCACACCAATATGATAACGGTGAAGTTGATAAAGGTGCTGCATTTTTATACTATGGCTCAGTTAAGGGAATAAATTTTAATATAGTTACGACTTTACAATGTGATCAAGCTAATGCAAACTTTGGTGTTTCTGTTGCAAGTGCCGGAGATGTAAATGGAGATGGCTTTGGCGATGTAATTGTTGGTGCAGCAGAATACACCAAGGGTCAAACAAAAGAAGGTGCAGCTTTCATTTTCCATGGTTCGGCAACAGGCATTAATCAAATTGCTGCAATAATATTAGAAAGTGATTTGGCAAAAGCCTTAATGGGATACTCCGTAGCCAGTGCCGGAGATGTAAATGGGGATGGATATGACGATGTAATTGTTGGAGCTATGGACTTTAACAATGGACAACTAGAAGAAGGAAAGTTCTATGTATTTTCTGGATCACCAACTGGAGTAGTTAAAGCAGGCGCTGTTTCTCTGGAAAGTAATCAGGCAGACACACGTCTTGGTGCTTCTGTAGCAGGCGCAGGCGATGTTAATGGAGACGGTTATGATGATGTCATTGTTGGCGCATATGCTTTTGGTGATGATGATTCAGGAGCTGCTTTTATATATTATGGATCTGTTACAGGTCTTAATATTAATACTGGCACTTCCATAAAAGGTAATGAAGCACAAGCAAACATGGGTTGGTCGGTATCAAGTGCCGGTGATGTAAATGGTGACGGCTTTAACGATGTTATAATAGGGTGTACCGGATGCAATAATGGATATGGAACAGCTTTGGTTTATTATGGATCTACTAACGGCATCAACACAAACAATAAAATTACACTTTTAAGTAATCAAGACTTCTCCGCTTCTATGGGTTGGTCTGTATCAAGTGCAGGGGATGTAAACGGTGATGGATACAGTGATGTCATTATTGGTTTATCTTGGTACATTGACATGGATTTAGTACGCGAAATTGGTGAAGCATTAATATTTTATGGCTCCAATACTGGAATTGGTACAATAGCGAGTGTAATAGAAGGTGATAAGACTGGAAATTATAATTCCATAGGCGGGTCAGTAGCTGGTGCTGGCGATGTAAATGGTGATGGGTACAGTGATATTATCACCGGAGCACCTGATATGAGTTTACAATCACTTATTAAGGATGCTGCTTTCATTTACTATGGCAACAAATCAGGCAGCTTGCAAAACAATACACGCCTCTACAACTCCGACCTGGCAACACCAATCAATCAAAGCCAGCTCAGCAAGTCAGATTTTGGGGCGGGATTATTTGCGAAGTCGTTTCTGGGTAAAAACAAAGGCAAGCTCGTCTGGGAAACAAAGGCCAAAGGGCAGGGATTTTCCAAAGGCTCCAATAACCTGATTACCAACAGTACGCAATCTTCCGGTTCGCAGAATGCTTACGTGAGCCTGGGACTTACCGGAACTGAACTGAAGAATGTGATTGCCAAACAAGGACCTTCCACCAAAGTCAGGGTACGTGTAAAGTACGATCCTGCGCTGGCCATTACCGGACAAATTTATGGCCCGTGGCGCTACTTGCCTGCATACTTGAACGGAAGCAACATGGCTTCGGCACGAACAGAAACAACGCAGTCAGCAGAAAAGGACAAAACTGAATATTCCGAAGCGGAAGAACAAGTAATATTATATCCTAATCCTGTTATAAATCATCTGAAAATAATATCTGAGAAAATTGTAACCGAATTGAAAGTTTTTGATCATGCCGGCAACAAGGTGCATGCTGTCAAGAATAAAGATGGGATCCAGGAAGTGGATCTGAGCGACTTGTCTGAAGGAGTATATCTAATTCGTTTGAATGAGAAAACTTTCAAAATAATCAAGGAGTAAAAAAATCTCGCTTATAAAAATAAAGGTACTTGAAGCCATCCTCCAAGTACCTTTATCATTTATTCTCACTTATTTTTTTCACCAGAGCTTTTCAGGATACAAACCTTCGTCGTGCAATGCCGATAAAGCAGCCTGAACAGCGGGCTTGTCCTCCGGATATGTAACGCCAAACCAGTCCGAAGAACTGCGGAATACGCGACAATCGCCCATACCGCCTTTGATAATGTGGGTCATGACCGTAGGAATGTAGAATTCTGCTTTCGGCGTATTGATATTTTCTCTCGCGTACGTCTCAAACAAATCTTTGGTAATCGGGAACATGGATGGTTTAAATCCCCAGAAGTTCATGGAGACCGGCGTTTCAGGAGCGAGTTCGGTACGGGAACCGTCTTCTTCAAAGTAAATTTTACCGCCGTCTTCAAAGATTTTTGTCCGTTCCACAACCGATTCCAGATTATGATCTGCTCTTTCCACGCATATGCCTCTGGAAACGGTTCCATTTTCTGAAAGTGTACGTTTCAGCTCGTAGCCGATCATGGCATGCTGGTTTTCATTGGTATCATTCTGAAGAAAATCCGACATCGTTGCAAATGCTTCACGTCCGTAAAAATCATCCGCATTAATGACTGCAAAAGGCGTTTTTGTCTGCTCCCAGGCGCATAGCGTTGCATGGCCGGTTCCCCACGGCTTCACCCTTTCCACTTTCCCCAGGTCGGCTGGCACATACGACTGTATGCCCTGAATGGCAAAATCATATTCGATTTTCCCTTGCAGTTTCGGCGCAAATATGGCTTCTGCGCTATCCTTGATTTCCTGCCGTACAATAAAGACCACTTTTCCAAAACCGCTGCGGATTGCGTCGTATAATGAATAATCTATAATAGTTTCCCCGTTTGGGCCAAATTGGTCAAGTTGCTTGATACCGCCGTAACGGCTGCCAATTCCGGCTGCCAGAATCAAAAGAGTTGGTTTCATTGATCAAGTTTTGAACGGCGTTGCCGCTGTGTGTAAATTAATTTTGTTTATAGTAATCTGAAAGTATTATCCCAGGAAAATCCATTGGTGCGGCAAATTAAAACCTTTGAAGATTATAAAAAAAACGCACCCCGGTTTTTAGGAGTACGTTTCTGAAAATAAAATATTTTACAACCGTTTACACCGCGAAGCTTTCGCCGCAACCGCAGGTACGTGTGGCATTCGGATTTATAAACTGAAATCCTTTACCGTTCAGACCGTCTGAAAAGTCCAGCGTCGTTCCTGCGAGGTAAAGAATGCTTTTTTTGTCAACAATGATTTTTACGCCTTTATCTTCAAAAACCATATCGTTCGGATTGGTTGTTGAATTAAATTCAAGATTATAGGTCAGACCGGAACAGCCGCCTCCTAAAACGCCTACGCGGATCTGATAATCATCCGAATGACCGTCTGCATTCCGGAGTTCAACAATTTTGTTTTTGGCGGTATCGCTTACAGTAACCATAATATTTTTGTTTTTATAACTGATGTAAATAACGCACTGACGAAACAAGAAAGTTCATTTTGATAAAAAAATGAACAAATAACGATCAAGCGGTTTTTACCGTCTTCATTCTTTTTCCAGCACAACTGCGCCGCCTTTATTAATGGCGCTTACATGCACGCTGGATTCTATTCCGGCCTCTGAAAACTGCTGCTGCATGGCATTTCCCGCTTTTACCGCAGATTCCATTCCTCTGCTCAGTGCAAACATGGACGGCCCGGAGCCTGAAATGCTGCAACCAAGCGCACCGTTGGAAATGGCGGCCTGCTTTACTGCATTAAATTCGGGAATCAGGATGGACCGCACCGGCTCAATGATTACATCCACCATGGAACGGCCGATCAGTTCATAGTCCGCTTTCATGAGCCCGGCAACGAGACCGGCGACATTGCCCATTTGTGCAATCGTGTTTTTCAGTGAAACTTCATTGCGCAGGATAAACCGCGCGTCCTTTGTATTGATTTCAATATCAGGATGTACAAGCGTGCAATACAGATCATCCGGAACCGGAATCGTAAAAATATCCAGCGGGTTGTAGCTTCTGATCACCACAAATCCGCCCAGTAATGACGGCCCTACATTATCGGCATGTGCGGAACCGGATGCCATGCGTTCGCCTTCCATGGCAAATGGCAAAAGCTCCTGACGCGTAAGCGGATTGCCGAGCAGCTCGTTCATGGCCATAACGCCGGCCACCGCACTGGCCGCACTGGAACCCATTCCGCTGCCCAGAGGCATGTTTTTATGCAGCACTACTTCATATCCGAAATCCTTTATGCCCAGATGTTCAAGCATTCGGAGCATGACAACAGTCACCGCATTTTTCTCTGCATTCCGTGGCAGCCGGCCTTCATCCCCGAAAATATCCGTAATGACAATCCCGGGTTCGTCGCGTCGGCGGAGTTCCACCACGTCGCCGGGTTCTTCAATGGCAAAACCGAATATATCAAATCCGCAGGCAACATTGGCAACCGTTGCAGGAGCAAAAGCTTTAACTGAATTCACTGTAAATGATTGTTTTCCTTTAAATACTGTATAACGGCTTCTACAAAACGAGCGGCATCGTCAAGCGATTCCTTTGCATCTTCCTGTGAAACTTCATCGTAATCATAATCGCTGAACTGGCGTTTTTCAAAGCTTCGTTTTAAAGCCAGGCCGTGTTCCTTTGCTATTATCTGAGTTGATATAAATTCTTTATGAAAGGCATTATGTGCTCCTTTATGTGATTTTGCTTCAATGTTCCTTATATAAAGCAAAGCTTGCATACTGTGAAACATTGCATAGTAAGCGCGGCTCATGACTCCATAATACCCTTCACAAGTCATCAGATGCTGCGCTTCATTTAAAAACATTTTTACTTTATTAACTATATCTTCAAGTGTGTGATCGTTCATAGCAAAATGCCGTCATTTCTTACGTTTTGGACCAATGATGATCCAACTTGATCAAATTTAAATTTGGAAACAGGAACAGCAGAAACGGATATTGCGTATTTAAGGGATATATCGAAAGTAGTTGGTGAGAGCAAACTAATTTCGTGATAGGTTCTAATTTCTTCATCTTTCAAAACGACAAGATAATCAACATCAGAATCTTCATGCTCCTCGCCTCTCGCATAGGAGCCAAACAGAATTATCTTGTCAAGCCGTTCGCCATAAAACTCTCTCATGCGGCTGACAAATTCCTCTGTAAGTTCTCTGACCGATTCCGGTACTTTTTTGTTGCTCATTGCATCAATTGCTTTGTTAACAACACAATTTAAAACCTTCTAGCCCAAATAGCTACTGATACTCATGATATCTGCAAATACGCCCGAAGCCGTTACTTCTGCACCGGCGCCCGGCCCTTTGATTACGAGCGGACGGTCCTTGTAACGTTCTGTTGTAAAAGAAACGATGTTGTCGCTTCCGGACAAGGTGTAAAACGGATGGCCGGAATCTACTGTTTTCAGCTCAATGGTAGCCTTGCCGTTTTCAAGCGTTGCGATATACCTCAGCTTTTCCCCTTTTGCCTCCGCTTTGGACTGAATATCGGCAAAGTAGGAATCTGATATTTCCAGTTCCCTGAAAAATGCATCCACAGTCGGGGCGTTCAGGCAGTTTCCGGGCAGAATCTGTGAGATTTTCACTTCTTCCGATTCCAGCGGAACACCTACTTCCCTTGCAAGGATCAGTATTTTGCGGCCTACATCCGCCCCGCTCAGATCGTCTCGCGGATCGGGCTCCGTAAATCCTTTTGCCTTGGCTTCTTTCACAACATCCGCAAAGCGAACGCCCGGTCCGAAGTTGTTAAATATATAGGATAACGTCCCGGAAAGGATCGCTTCAATTTTCAGGAACTTGTCGCCGCTGGCCATCAATCCCTGAATCGTATTGATGATCGGCAAACCGGCGCCTACATTGGTTTCATACAGAAATTTTACGCCTCGCTGAAGCGCAGTCCGCTGCAAAGAAAGATACTCCGAATAGGTTCCGGAATTGGCTACTTTATTGGGTGTCACAACCGAAATACTGGCGTCCAGCAGCATATGGTAATATTGAACAATATCCTTATCCGAAGTACAATCCACAAAAACGCTGTTCGGCAAATTGAGCTCGATCATGCGCTGCACGAACGCGGGCAGACTTGTTTTCACGCCTTCGTCCATCACGCGGTCACGCCAGTTTTCCGGCTTGATGCCGTCCGGCGCAAGCAGCATTTTTTTGGTATTGGAAAGTCCGGCAATGTTCAGATTGAGCAATTTCTCTTCCCGAAGATAAGTAGTCTGGTTCCGGATCTGTTCCAGCAAAGTGCCGCCGATCAATCCTACTCCGACGATAAAAAGGTTCAGCGAACGCGTTTCTGACTGGAAAAATACGCCGTGAATGGCATTCAGTGCTTTGGACAAGTCGCTTTTGGCAATCACAACGGAAATATTCAGCTCGGAAGAGCCCTGCGCGGTTGCCACCACATTGATCCCGTTTTTACCCAGGACGGAAAACAGCTTTCCGGAAACGCCGGAGCTTTTCTTCATTCCTTCTCCGACAATGGCGATGATGGAAAGATTTTTTTCAATGGAAATGCTGTCGATGTAACCCAGGTTGATTTCGGTTGCAAATTCCTTTTCAAGAATATCACTTGCACGCTGCGCGTTTTTGGGATCAATGGAAAAACAGATGGAATGCTCCGAGGAAGCCTGCGAAATCAGGATGACGCTGATCGCATTACTGGAAAGTGCCGTAAACAGCCTTCCCGAAATACCCGCAACACCGATCATTCCGCTACCCTGAATATTCACAAGCGCAATTTCATCAATGGAAGAAATACCCGTAATTGCATAATCCTTGCCGTTTGCCGATTTCTGCACGTAAGTTCCTTCAAAATCAACATTGAATGTGTTCAGAACTTTCAGCGTGATGTTCTTGGCAAAGGCTGGCTGCAGACTCGGCGGATAAATCACTTTTGCACCGAAATGCGAAAGCTCCATGGCTTCCGCGTAAGAAATGGAAGGAATCGTGAAGGCATTGGCCACCTTGCGCGGATCGGCCGTCATCATGCCGTCCACATCCGTCCATATTTCAATAACGTCTGCATCCAGTGCCGCGGCCAGAATGGATGCCGTATAATCGGAACCGCCCCGGCCCAGCGTTGTGGTTATGCCTTCCGCCGTAGATGCAATGAATCCTGTAACGCACTGTAAAGCGGACGTTTTTGCAAAATATTCAAGAATCTGGCGATTGGTTATTTCAAAGTTCACGTCGCCCATACCGTACGTTGCGTTGGTATGAATGATCTGGCGGGCATCGCAGAATTCGGCGGCTATGCCTTTGCTTTTCAGGATTTCGGTGATGACAAGCGTTGACAGGCGTTCACCAAAGCTCATGATCAGGTCCAGCGTTCTTTCCGAAAGTTCGCGAATCCAGGAAACGCCGCGCAGAATATCTTCCAGCTCGTTGAACAAGCCTCTTACGCCGGCGAAAGTACTGCTCTGACTTTTTACGGGAATGAGTCCGCGCACAACGGCAAAGTGCCTTTCTTCCACCACTTTCAGGAATTCCGTATACTCCGTATTTCCGGAAGCGGCCATTTTGCCTATTTCGATCAGACGGTTTGTAACGCCGCCCATTGCAGAAAATACAACGGCAATCCGCTCTCCTTTTTCCAGATTTTTTTCGAGTATACTGATTACTGTTTTGATACTGTCAACCGAACCGACAGAAGTGCCGCCAAATTTAAGAACCTTCATTTAAGCTATATGGAATACTCAGAATAATAAACGGCTCACAGCCATTTGTTTTAGAACCGGATGCAAATATAGCAATTCAAACGCCCCGTACTCCAATGATCAGTTTAAAAGCGTGTTTGACAACCTTTTTTCTGTCTGACGGGAAATAATGCCGGTCAATGACGATAAAAAACAGGGCTTTTGTTCAAACATCCTTTTCAAATATAAACATATCGTTTATAAATATTATATTTTGAATAATGTAATATTTTACAACTAATATTTTACCAAAATGCTTTTATCTAACATAATATTATTTGAATTTGGATAATCGTAAAATATGATTCTTTTAACGGATCAATTACCTAACTATTTTCACTCTTAAATACTGAACTATGAAAAAAGTCTTTACGCTGAGTTTTCTGTCCGTTCTGATGCTGCTCGCCGGAGCAGGATACGGACAGGGGCTAGACATCAAAGGGAAAGTGGTGTCCAACGACGGCAGTCTGCCCGGGGCCAGCATTCTGATCAAAGGCAGCAGCCGGGGAAGCACGACGGATGCCAACGGTGAGTTCACTCTGAACGCGCCTGCCAATGCCACGCTCGTCGTTTCCTTTATCGGGTACAAGTCGCTGGAAGTTCCGGTCGGCTCAAAAACGTTCCTGGAAATTACGCTGGAAGAAGATGCCACGCAATTCAGTGAAATCGTTGTGACTGCGCTTGGTATCGCCCGCGAAAAAAAGGCATTGGGTTACGCCGTTCAGGAAGTAAGCGGAAAGACGCTGACGCAGGCCAGAGAAACCAATCTGGTCAACTCTCTTTCCGGTAGACTCGCCGGTGTTCAGATTACGAATTCCAACGGTGCGCCGGGATCGTCTTCACGCATGATTATCCGCGGAGCAAGTTCGATCGGAAGCAATAACCAGCCCCTGTTCGTTGTGGACGGCGTTCCGGTGGACAACAGCAACTTCGGCTCCGGAACCGGCGTGGATTACGGAAATGCCGCTGCTTCCATCAACCCGGACGATGTGGAATCCATCAGCGTACTGAAAGGACCGAGCGCCGCAGCCCTTTACGGTTCACGCGGAGCAAACGGCGTGGTGCTGATTACAACAAAAAGCGGAAAAGGCTCCAAAGGAATCGGTATTTCCTTTAATACCAATACGGCATTTGAAAGTCCTTTCCGGTTGCCCGAATGGCAGAATGAATACGGTCAGGGCGCAAAAGGGCTTTTCTCTTATGTAGACGGGGCCGGCGGCGGCATTAACGACGGTGTGGACGAAAGCTGGGGCCCGAGGCTGGACGGCAGGCTGCTTCCGCAATTTGATTCTCCGATCGGAGCTGACGGCAAAAGAACGCCTACGCCGTGGATTGCACATCCGGATAACGTAAACCAGTTTTTTGAAACGGGAAAAACGTTTACCAACAACATTGCCATTACCGGAGGAAGCGACAAAGCGGATTTCAGGCTTTCATTTACAGACCTTAACCAGACCGGAATTCTGCCCAATACGGATTACAAACGCAGAACCGTTTCCCTGAACGCAGGCTGGAACCTGACCAAAAAACTGAGCGTGCGTGCGACCGGAAATTATGTAAAAGACGGAAGCGATAACCGCAACAACTTCGGTTTGTACTTTATCTGGTTTGGCCGTCAGGTGGATATGGAGCAGCTTAAAAATTATCAGAAACCGGGAAGCATTTATCAGTATAACTGGAATGACAATTACTGGACAAATCCGTATTATCTGCTGAACGAAAGTACGCGTGCCAACGAACGCGACCGTTTGTACGGAAACTTCTCGGCGACTTACAAGTTCACCGACTGGCTTTCGCTGACTGCACGTTCCGGAACGGACTTTTATGAAGACCGTCGCAAGACAAAAACCGCTGCACGCCAGGCCAGAATCGGCGCTTCGGCCTTGTTTGACGCCTACAATGAAGAACAGATTTTTGTGCGCGAGTCCAACTCCGATTTTCTTCTGAATGCCACGCACAAGTTCGGAGCGTTTGACATTACGGCAAACATCGGAGGAAATCACCGCTCCAATTATGCGCAGCGCAATTACATGGGCGCTACCGAACTGGCGATTCCAAGGGTTTTCAATATGGGAAATTCACGTCAGCGGCCGGTTACGGAAAACAGCTTTATCCGGAAGACGGTTAACAGCTTATATGCATCGGCCAACCTTGGCTTCCGCAATTATCTTTTCGTAGACCTTACTGCGCGTAACGACTGGTCGAGTTCGTTGCCGAGCAGCAACCGGTCCTACTTCTACCCTTCTGCGGCTGTAAGTGCGGTTTTTACAGATATGTTTGACATTCAATCATCTGTTTTGTCCTTTGCAAAATTAAGGGCAGGCTGGGCGCGTGTGGGTAACGACACCGATCCCTACCGGCTTGCGAGTACTTACAAATATGAAAATCCATGGGGAAGCACGCCAAGCTTGTCTGAAAACAACGCCTTGCTGAACGCCGAGCTTAAACCGGAAATTACTTCTTCTTACGAGATCGGAACGGATATCCGTTTGTGGCAGAACCGAATCGGCCTGGACATTACTTATTACAAGAAAGTATCTTCCAACCAGATTCTGGACGTCAACATTTCCAATGCGACCGGTTACCTTTCCAAACTGCTGAATGCAGGAAAAATCGAAAATCAGGGTTTTGAAATCCAGCTCACTGCAACGCCGGTAAAAGTCGGTGCATTCCAGTGGGACATCGGCCTGAACTGGGCGCGCAACAAAAACAAGGTTATTTCTCTTGCCAATAACCTCACAACGTATCAGCTCAACACCAGCTACAATGCGCTTACGCAGGCGACTACGACAAACAGTTTCCGCGGATTGTCCGTTGAAGCGCGTGTAGGCCAGCCTTACGGAACATTCTTCGGAAAAGGTTTCCTGCGCGATCCGGAAGGAAATATTGTTTACGATGCACAGGGTTACCCGCAGATTGATCCTGTCAGCCGCGTTCTGGGAAATTTCACACCGGACTGGATCGGCGGATTTTCGAATACCTTCAGATACAAGAATTTCTCGCTGAGCACTTTGATTGATGTAAAACACGGCGGCGACATTTTCTCGCAATCCATCAACATCGGACGTTACACGGGAGTTCTGAAAGAAACGACGCTCGGACGGGAAGAAGGGATCATAGGCGACGGCGTCGTAAACATCGGCACCGCTGCAAATCCGGAATATGTACGCAACGAAAAACGCATTTCCTCGGAAGAATATCACCACAAATATTACCTGCTGACCAACAACGAAAACACCATTTTCGACGCCAGTTATGTAAAACTCCGCGAAGTGAAGTTTACTTACCTGCTTTCCGGACAGGCTTTCAAAAAGCTGCCTTTCCGTGACATCGCCATTTCGGTAGTCGGAAGAAACCTTGCGCTGCTGAAAAGCAACTTGCCGCACATCGATCCGGAGACCAGTTATTACAACGACGGAAATTTACAGGGAATTGAAAACGGACAGATCCCGACCACCAGAACCGTTGGTTTTAACATCAGTTTCAATTTATAAGTATTTATCCAATTGATTTTCAAAATGAAAAAGATCCTATATTCCTTACGATCAAAAACCTTGCTGGCAGCTTCCATTTTGTGTCTGTCTGCATGTACGGGTGATTTTGATGAAATAAATACCAATAACAACAGCGCAGCCTCCGGAACGGCCGACCTCTTTTTGCCGCACGGAATCCAGAGTGCCGTGGATCTATACTGGGGCGGTTCTATCGGTCAGGATATCGGCGACGGTTTTTCGCAGCACTGGGCGCGCATTCAGTACACGGATATTGATCAGTATACCGTTTCAAGCGATGTTTACACAACGGGCTGGCAAACGCTCTACATTGAGTCGCTTGCGGATTATCAGCGCATTTATAAAATCAGCCAGGAATCGGGCAATACCAATTATCAGGCGGTTGCAATGATTCTGCGTTCGTGGGTTTTCTCTTTGCTGACGGATATTTACGGCGACATTCCGTATACGGATGCCATTCAGGGTCTGGAAGGAAATCTTCTGCCCAAGTATGATGCGCAGAAAAACGTGTATGCCGGCGTCATTGCAGAGTTGAAAGCGGCAGGAGAAATGATCGATGCGGCAAACAAGGATAAAGCCATTGCAGGCGACATTCTGTTCAACGGTGATCTTAATAAATGGAAAAAGTTTGCAAACTCGCTGAGCCTTCGCGTGCTTAGCCGCATGATCGACAAAGCGGATGCGCCGATTGATGTAAAGGCAGAAATCACCCGCATCCTGAGCGATCCGGCAAAGTATCCCGTTCTGGAATCCGTTGCCGACAATGTGCAGCTTAATTATCTGGACGCAACCAACAACAACAATCCGATCAACCAGAACCGCAAAACACGCGACGATCACCGTGTAAGCGCCACGCTTGTAAACAAGCTGCTTGCACTGAATGATCCGCGGTTGGCCATATATGCCAATAAACCTGCGGACGGAGGCGAATACAAAGGCGTTCCGAACGGATTGTCGTCATCGGATGCCAATGCACTTGGCCTTTCCAAAACTTCCAAAGTCGGCGATTATTTCGTTGCTGCCACTGCCCCGGGCGTTATCATGACTTATGCGGAACTGCTGTTTCTGAAAGCGGAATTTGCCTATAAAGGAATAACCATCGCCGGAAACGTTGCCAAAAATTACACGGATGCAATCACGGCTTCATTCGCCCAGTACAAACTGTCCGTTCCGCCTGCATACCTTACGGCCAATGCCCTGAAAACCGGAGCTGAAAGTTATGTGCAGATTATGGAACAAAAGTGGATTGCATTGTACGGACAAGGTGTAGAAGCATGGACCGAATACCGCAGAACAGGACTTCCGGCACTTTCACCGCCTGTTCTGAATACGAATCAGAACATCATTCCGACACGCTTGCCTTATCCAAGCTCGGAAGAATCGCTGAACTACGAGAACTTCTCCTCGGCACTATCGAATCAGGGCGGAAAGAATGATATGAAAATGAAGCTTTGGTTCGCGAAATAGGGATTTTTGTGAAATGTGAGATGTAAAGGGTGAGAAGGGAAAGGTGAGAAGGGAGGAAGGAAAAGGGTAAAAAGGATGGAGGGAAATATTGGGCATGGTTCGATATTTCACTTCTTCTTTCCTCCTTTATCCAAAAAAACATCTCACTTCTCACTTTTCACAAAAAACATTTTTACTTCTCCCCTGCCTCCAAAAAACTTCTCACATTTTACATTTTACTTTTTACATCTCACAAAAGAACGTTAAAACGCAATCCCAAACCCTGCTCCGGCATTTACGACACCGATGAAGCGCTTTTCGCTTATTTTTTCAGATAGATCAAAACTTCCTCTTACAGCCCGGATGGAAACATTCTTGATTTCGGCCTGAGCGCCGATCATATCCCCGCTTATCTGAAAAAACAGTTTTCCGGCCAATGGAAGGCGCAGGCTTCCGCCGCCGCCAAGTCCGTATGCACTCGTTGAAACAGAACGCAGGCTTACATTAACAGGCTCGCCGCCGGATTCCGAAATACCGGTCATTTCCACAGACGGGGATTTTGCCCATACCTTTCCGATCTGCGCATGCACTTCAATCTGTACCCGGTTCATGTTAAGGTAAAGCGCCGGCCCGATCATGGCCGCATTCAGCTTCCATGTTGAAACGTTGTTCTGCCATGTAAAACTTTCGCCAAGCACTTGTGCGTAAGAATTGGCTTTTTCAACAATCGGTGCTGAATTGGTTTTGTTGATATTCATGCTTCCCGAAGCACGCAGCCCAAGCCATCTTGCAATCCTGAAATCGTAATTTACCTGTCCGAAATAACCGGAACCTGCAAGGCCCGCAAGCGGATCGTTCAGTTTTTCCCGCGCCAGTTCGCCAACCGGCAAGCTGTAACCGCCTGTTACTGAAAAAAAGCTGCGCGTATCCTGAGCAAAGCCGCTCAGCCCGACAAACAGAAACAAGACAGACAGGCAAAGGGAAAACTTGTTGAAATTATTCATGCGAATGGCTATATAACTTTACTTTTTGTTAGAAAAATCACGAAGGTAAGCCGGATATTTTACTAGGTAACATCAAACACAAGCGTTTTATTATAAAATTCCTTTTGTACTTGGCTAGGGGAAATTTTATCAACACAATGTTATAAAAACAGCTTTAAAATCGCTGATTGAGGCTTGGTACAAATTTGGTAAGTGCATGAATAAACTAAATCATTGAACCTATGGACAGGCGAGAAACAGACAAAGAAACCAGAGCAACCAAGAATACCAAAAATGTGTGGAAATACATTCTGGGCGTCGGAATTGTACTGATGGGAATAGCATTCTGGGGTGGATTTTTCAATCATAATGAAAGTTTCCGTGAATCGGAGCCACCTTCCGTTACCAATGCTTCTGCTGATTCCAACTCTGTTGCTTCTGATACAACACAGGAACTGCATTCGGATACCATTATGGAACATGTCCGCGGAACTGAATAAGGCTATTTGATCAGTGCATCCCATAAAATTTCGGCAGGATGTTTTGAGTAACGTCCTGTCCCGTCTTTTATCTGATGCCGGCAACTGGTTCCGGCAGCCGCAATAATCACTTCTTCCGGCTGCTTTCGTACTGTTGGAAAAAGAACAAGTTCTCCTATTTGCATGGAAACTTCATAATGTTCCTCTTCATACCCGAAAGAACCGGCCATACCGCAGCAACCCGAAGGAATTAACTGAACCTGGTAATTTTCAGGCAGTGACAATGCCTTTTTGGATGCAGATAAAGTAGACAATGCTTTCTGGTGACAATGCCCGTGCAACTTGATAAGTTGCTTTTTTTGTGTAAAAACATTTTTGTTAATGCGCTTTGTATCAATTTCACGGGCTATGAATTCTTCAAAGAGCATTGCATTTGCAGAAATCTTTTCTGCACTTTCTTTCAGAGTTTCAGGAACAAGCGCAAGGTATTCATCCCGGAAAGACAGTATGGCGGATGGTTCTATTCCGATCAGAGGCGTATCATATGTAATCAAGTCTTTGAGCAAATCCACATTCTGAACAGCCAGTTTCTGCGCTTCCTTTACAAACCCTTTTGAAAGATAAGACCTTCCGGAATCAACATGTTCAGGAATTGTAACCTCATAGCCCAGTTTTTCAAGCAGGTTTATCGTTGTCTTGCCGATCTCAACGTCATTATAATTCGTAAATTCATCGCAGAACAGATATACTTTCCGGCTGAAATCCGCATTTGTATCATTGACTGATTTTCCAGCTTTTCTTTTTTTCCACCATTGCATCAGCGTTTCCCTGTGCAGCAGCGGCATGCTTCTGTCGGGATGGAACCCGACCATTTTATTGGCCATTTTCCGTAATGCAGGCGTCCCGAATACGCTGTTAAACGCCCACGGTGCAATGGAAGCCAGTTTCATTTGCTGTGAAAATCCTGCAATGAGTTTGCTTCTTAAAGGTACTCCATGCGTTTCATAATACTGCTGCGTAAATTCCGCTTTCATTTTCCCGATGTCCACGCTCGACGGGCATTCCGATTTGCAGCCTTTGCACGACAGGCACAAATCCAGAATTTCCCTTACCATTTCCTGCGTAGGCGCAATTTCGGTCACTTTGTTGTCCGGTGTCAGATATTGCCGCAGGATGTTTGCTCTGGCTCTTGTCGTGTCCCTTTCGCGGCGTGTGGCCATGTAGCTCGGGCACATGGTTCCGCCGGTCAGTTCCGTTTTGCGGCAATCGCCCGAACCGCTGCATTTTTCGGACAGGCGCAGCATGCCTTCTTCTTTTGTAAAATCAAATGTCGTTTCAATCTTCGGCTGAGGCTTATCCTGTTCGTAACGAAGGAATTCGTTCATCGGAGGCGTATCCACGATTTTATTGGCGTTGAAAATCCCTTTCGGGTCCCAGATCCTTTTTACCTGACGAAACATTTCATACACTTCTTCGCCCATCATAAACGGAATGAATTCGCCCCGGAGCCGCCCGTCGCCGTGCTCGCCCGAAAGTGCACCGTTGTATTTTTTCACCAGCTTTGCCGTATCCGCCAGTACTTTGCGGAACAGCTCCTTGCCTTCGCCCGTTTTCAGATTGATCATGGGTTCCACATGCAGTTCCCCCGCACCGGCATGTGCATAGTACGAAGCGTGCAATCCATGCTCTTTCAGCAAAATCTCGACTTCGGCAATATACGCGGGCAAATCTTCAACAGCAACGGCGCAGTCTTCAATCAGATTGACCGGCTGCGTATCGCCCGGAAGGTTCCGGATCAGTCCTAATCCGGCCTTTCTGATTTCCCACGCTTTGTCGGCATCTTTCCCGAACAGCAGCGGATAAGCATAGCCCAGTTTATTTTCCCTGAGTTCTTTAACCAACGCATCGGCTTGTACTCTGACTTCATCTTCACTATTTCCCCAGAATTCGACCATCAGCAAAGCCGCCGGATCGCCTTCCATGAAAAACCGGTTTTGTGAATAAACCGTATGTTCTTTTGTAAAATCCATGATGTACCGGTCCACAAGTTCGGAAGCTTTCGGGCGGTGCTTCATGGCAATGTGATTGGCAAAAAGCGATTCGTCCAGCGAACTGGTATGAACACAGACAACGCCTACCGAAGCCGGCGGCACATCCACCAAAGCCAGTTTGGCCTCGGTAACAAAACATAAAGTCCCTTCCGAGCCGGCAATGAGGTTACAAAGATTGATTTCATTTTTATTAAAATTGCTGACCAGCGCATCCAGTGCATAACCCGAATTCCGGCGCGTTACGGTTGCCTTTGGAAACTCTTTTCGGATCAGTTCCTGATCTATGGGATTGGAAACAAGGCCGTACATGCCCGCACGAATGGCTTGCTCGCGCTGGCTTTTTATTTGCTTTCCTGCGATTGCACCGGTATAGTCGGCAACATGCTGATTTTTGAAAACCGTTTCACTTCCGTCTGAAAGCAAGGCTTTTACTTCCAGCAGATGATCTCTTGTAGAACCCCAGGTTATGGAATGCAGCCCGCAGGAATTGTTCCCGATCATCCCGCCGATCATTGCCCGGCTTGCCGTGGACGTTTCCGGCCCGAAAAGCAGTCCGTATTGCGCAAGATGTTTGTTCAAATCGTCGCGTATCACGCCGGGCTGTACTCTTACACATTTTTCCTGCACATTGACTTCCAGAATGCGGTTGAAATGCTTTGAAATATCCACAACAATCCCGCTTCCCACAACTTGTCCGGCGAGCGAAGTTCCGGCTGCACGCGGAATCAGCGTAACTTTATTTGCATCCGCGAATTCTATAAGCCGCTGAATATCTTCGGTTGTACGCGGCAGCGCAACGGCAAGCGGCAGTTCCTGATAAACGGAAGCATCCGTTGCGTAAACGGAACGCTGCGCAGCATGTACGGTAGAATTGTCAAAATAAAGTTCTCCCTCGAAGCGGGAACGAAGGGCATTGAATTGAAAAACAGATACGCGGCTCATCTGAAAATAAACAGAAATGGAAAGGCTAAGTTAAAATAAGTTGAGGGCTTTGGCACATTTATGTTACGTATATTGGCATAGTTTTTAAAAATCACATTCACATTCTATACTTCTCACGGATACACAAAATGAAAAAAGCACTATTTATAATACTGTTGTTTACCGGATTTATTGCAAATGCCCAGAACACAGCCACACTGACTTTAACAGCCTCAAAGCAAGGACCCGCCATTGCCACACTCATTCTGGAAGATGTACACTTTCATCCCAACCTGGGCACCGGGCTTGCCGATACCCGCCTGGAAACTGCAGCATCCGTAAACTTTAACGAAAAAACGAGTGAAAAAGCCGTCGTCAAACTGAATGAACCTAAAATAATGCGACTGCAGTACAGCGGAAACGGTGTCAATAAAACCTGGATGCTGTTTGTGCAGCCGGGCGACGAACTGAATATCAGCTTCTCCGACAACGCGGATGTTTCTTTTTCCGGAAAAAATGCCGCATATCAGGATTTCCTGAAAAGTTATTTTCTTGAAAATCAGTTTCAGTATCTGCCCGTATTCGGCTACAAGCCTTCGCAGATCAATAATGAAAGCGTCGTGCAGCAAAGCGACAGCCTGAAACAGGTCCGGCTGAACGCGTTTCAGAAATTTAAAAGTTCCAATACGGTCGTTCCGGCATTTGAGGCTTATGTAATGGCAACGACAAACACGGAACCTTCCTTGATGCGCCGGCTGATTCAGGAAAAAATCATGCGCCGCAACCGGGTCGTGAAACTGGATGCAGCACAGCGGAAAGAACTGGAAGATTTTACATTGTCCGATTTCAAGATCCAACCCGACGACGCATTGCTGAGCCAGGCTTACCGCGACGAACTGCGCAACTGGGCACTGATTCCGTCCACACGCAAGTTTCCGCTTGAATCCGGTTCGCGGTATGAAATCAGCCCGGAAGCTTTGAAGGATGTGTACGCTTTCAGTAAAGAAAAACTGGCCGCTTACCCGAAACAAAAGGAATATTTGCTTACCTACTGGCTTAATTACGCCGCTACGGCCATTCCTTCCATAGAAACGGGCAAAACACTTCTTGCCGATTATAAAACCACTTTTCCGCAATCGCCGTATTCGGAATATATTTCCAAGCTCATCAGGACAAAAGAATCATTGCAGCCGGGCGCTTCCGTTCCGGAGGTTACGCTGCTGGCTCCCGACAGTTCTTCAGTTACGGTTTCCTCGCTTTCCGGCAAACCCGTTTGTATGGTTTTTTCATTCAGCATCGGCCAGCACGAACCCGGGCTGAAAGTGCTTGAAGATAAATATGCCGGCAAAGTAACGTTTGTCTATGTTTTGGTCGCGCCCGGAATTCCGTTGAGAACCTGGAAAAAGTATACTAAAGAAAGAGCCGGCGTAAAACATCTCTGGGCTTCTGACGCAAACATTGAAGTGCTGAAAGAAAAATATGCCATTGATATCCGCTATCCTTTTATGGTTGTTAATGCTGACGGCAAGATCGTAAACCGCTGGATACCGCAGGAATTTCCGGATAATCAAACATTGGATGCAGAGCTGCAAAAAGCAGCGAAGTAGAAGTTATGCCGTAAATGATGGCTGTTTGCTGCAAAAATATTCCTGTTGATAACTCAGCTTAACCTTCGGATAAACAGCTCTGCCGGCCAATTTGATCTTGTGCTAAATTTATTGGCTGATGCTTCCTGACAACCTTGAAAGTTGCCGGAAAGCTGTCATTGATCAAATTTATACATACACACAAATCAAATGGATTTTAATAAACAGCAATTCAGCACTTTCGGCTTCACGAAGAAGAAAACAGCAATTAGTCCGGTAAACAAAAACGGACGAGGCTGTAATAAAAAAAGGAAGTCAATTGAGACTTCATCTTCGCTGTTTATTATTCTAAAATAGTTCTGTAAAATGGATTCAGGAAAGGAACTTGATTTGCGCAGGCAAAAAGAGTTTACTAAAAATCCGGGCTGGCTTTTGACCATCTGTTTTATAGGAATGACTTTTATCCCGAGGTCGTTTGATCATGTGCTGTTTATGGATGGACTGGCCTATGCAGCCATTTCCAGGAATATGGCTTTAGGGCAGGGCACATTCTGGGAACCGCATTTTGCTGATTCATTCTGGCTTCCCTACAATCAATGCTCGTTTTTCTGCGAACATCCGCCATTGATGTTCGGACTTCAATCGCTGTTATTCAGGATCATGGGCGACACCACGGCGGTCGAAAATACCTATAACACAATCATTCTGCTGGCCAGCATATGGCTGATTTTCAGAATTTGGCAAAAGTTGTTTGAGCATAAACGCCACATCCGGGAACACGCATGGCTGCCCGTTTTACTATGGTACTGCCTCCGAATTGTATGGTGGAGTGTACCGAACAACTTACTCGACACAACAATGGCTGTCTTTTGCCTAGGTTCCTGTTATTTCCAGTTGACCGCCATTACAGCAAGCCAATTCAAGCCTGGTCACTGGCTGCTTTCAGGAATCATGATTGTCCTGGCATGTATGACGAAAGGCCCTGCCGGGATTTTTCCGCTTGCGTTCCCGGCCATCTATTCCTTGGTTTATGGAAAGGTATTTTTTAAACCTGCTTTATCCGGCACCTCAACGATGCTTGCCGGATTTTTATCCCTGATGCTCCTCATTCTCCAGTACCCGCCAGCCCGTTATTTTCTCAGCCATTATTTTGAAGGACAGGTTATGGCGGCGCTGTTAAAGAAAAGAGAGAAAGTCAGTAATGACTGGACTGCCCATTTTTATCTGATCAGGCTCTTGTTCACAAATATTATTCCGCATCTTCTGATAATTCTGGGGCTTCTGGCTGCCCATTTTTATTATAAACTGGGACCAAGAATTTCCGGTCACACGAAAAACGTATGCTGTTTTACGTTCCTGCTGACAATCGCAGTCGTCTTTCCGATGCTGGCCAGTGTGAAGCAAGGTGATCATTATTTGTTGCCGGCTCTTCCTTTCGTCGGGTTATTTTTTGCCGCATGTACGATTGAACTGCTTTTACCAATTACAATAAAATTCCCGTTTGTAACCCGTTTGTCGGTTTATGCCTTGTCTTTGATGGCCGTGATCCTGATGACCTGCAAACTTTTCTGTCCCGAACCGGATCGTATGTTTGATATAGCAAAGAAACTTTCCGGATACGTGCCGCCCAATTCAAAAATTTATCTCCCAAGCAAGATTTCGAATTACCCTGAAATTCACACTTCTTTTCAAAGGTATAGCCGGTTATCCATCGCTTATAATCCAAACGAAACGAAGTACCTGTATTTTGACGATTCCAATGAAACAATGCTGGATTCTATCAAACAAACCGGCACGTATCAGATTATTGATCTGGGCGGTAATGCTGCGCTTGCAATTCATCACAAGTGATGCACGTGCCGTTTCTGGTATGAAGCGGAATTTATTTTACAGTTCCCGACTGTGCGCGTACACGGATAATATGCATAGAATCAATATTTTCATAGCAGATCTGCAGGCCGTAATTATCACAGATCTGCTTTACAATGGCAAGGCCGAGGCCCAGCGATTCCGCTCCGGACGATTCTTTTTTAAACCTTTCAAACAGCCTTTCAGGATCTGTTTTGAGCACATTTCCCGAATTGCTGATCTGAAGAAATCCATGGCCGGTTTCAATTTGAAGCAATCCGTTTACATGGTTATGCTTAATGGCATTGTTCAGCAGATTGGCAACCATGATATCCGCAAGCGCCGGCGACATCATTTTGTAAAAGCTGTCCGAAGACTGAATCTGTACATTAATCTGCTTGTGTGAAAGAATGTCTTCAAAATCGACGAGCTTGTTTTTGACAAACTCCGAAAAATCAATTTCTTCAAGTTCTGTAAACTGCTGATTTTCTATTTTGGCCAGTAAAAGTAGCCCCTGATTAAGCCGGGACATTCTCCTGGACGCATGATAAATTTCCTCGATCCAGTAAGTATGGTCTTTCCCGAGATCGCCCGACTGGATAAATTGTTCCACGCGCGCGTTGATGAGCGCCAGCGGCGTCTGGATTTCGTGCGAGGCATTTTCAGTAAATTCGCGCAGACTTTTATAATCGTGCTGCATTTTGGAAGCCATTTTTTCCATGACGTCGCCCAGCTCGTTGAACTCCGTAATGTTACTGTCTGCGAGCTTCAGTTTTTCATCCTTTGTCCAGTCAAAATCCTTGATGCGCGCCAGTGAATCATAGAACGGCTGCCATAATTTCCCGGAAAGACTTCTGTGAAAAAGGAACATACCAATCATCAGAAGACCGAGGAAAATAATAATCGCCGCAGAAACCGCTTCGATCAGTTTATAAGACTGAATCATGGACTTCCGGATCGCCACCCGATACGGTTTTCCGTTGATTACCGTATAAAATGTAAGCTGCCGGAAAGGGTCCAGACTTTCTTCATAGCGGTTATGAATGAGCGTATCCGTAAAAACCGCTTTTCTGGTAAAATGCTCTTTGGCAGGAATCACATCAATTTTATTTTCTACAAAATAGGAGTTGCTTTCCCATGTATTATGGATGCTGATGTAAGTTTCAAAATCCCTTTTTTCAACTTTAAGCCTGCTTTCGACTTCTTCATAAATCATTGTCCGGATGATCCGGTAAAAGGCAATTCCCACAACAAAGTAAATAACGAGCGACGCCAGCAGGTAAATGCGGCTGGTTTTTTGCAGCAGTTTCAAGAAGCAGTAAATTTATAGCCGATGCCGTAAATGGACTGAATATAATCTTTTCCGTCCTTTTCCAGAATTTTCCGGCGCAGGTTTTTGATGTGTGAATAAACCATATCCAGCGAATCCGACGAATCCATGTGATCGCCCCAGAGATGTTCCGCAATGGATTCCTTTGTAAGCGCAACGTCGATATTGGAAAGAAAATAAAGCAGCAGATCGTATTCTTTTCTGGACAGAAGCGTTTCCTTCTCACTTACGAAAACCTTGCGGGCTTTTAACTGCACCCGGATTTCCCTCCATATCATGTCGTTGCTGCCGCCAAAATGACGGCGCCGGATCAGCGATTTTACGCGTGCGTTGAGTTCGGAAAGGTGGAACGGCTTCGTCATATAATCGTCTGATCCTATTTCCAGTCCTTTGATTTTATCTTCCAGCGTGTTTCTGGCGGAAATGATGATAATTCCGGTTGTGGCGGCTATTCTTTTCAGTGTTTCAATAATGCTGAAACCATCGCCGTCGGGCAAGGTAAGATCCACAATCGTGCAATCGTACTGATAAAGGCTGATTTTTTCATCGGCCTGCCAGAATGTATTAGCCACTTCGCAGACAAAACCTTCTCTGGACAGGAAATCCACAATACTTTCCGCCAATCCCTTTTCATCCTCTACAACTAATATTTTCATGCAAGATTTCTGAAGATAACGGCCAAAGTTAAAGCCGGAAACTGGAAACATTTGGGAAGTCAATAAATTACCAATGAGGCTATTGCTGGCGGCCTTTTTCCCAAATGTTTCCAGAATCGGACTCTAATTTCGGCAGAAAGTTCTTTTGTCGGATTTATTTTCTCACTCCATGAATCAATCAAGTCTCAAAAACACGATTTCCGGAAAGCGCCGGAATTCCGGACCGCATTGCAGACAGGCTTTTCCATTTCTGAGTTCATTGTTGTTTTTTCTGCTGCTGTTTATGTCGCCCGTTTACAAAGCCGCAGCACAAAAAGTAAAATTGCAGGAAATACTGGAAAAGGGAAAGCAGAATTATCCTTTCCTGAAAGCCAAACAGGCTGAAATTCAGCATACTGAAAACCGCATCAAATCGGCAAAAACAGATTATCTGCCCGCTTTGATTGTACAGGATCAGTATACTTTTGCAACAAGCAACAGCGTAACGGGCGCATACTGGCCTAACGAAGGCAGCGCCATTTCTCCGTCGGGCGGCATCCGTTCAGAAAACATCTATACCGGTACTTTCGGCAGCTTTACAACCGCACTTGCAGACTGGCGATTTTTTAATTTCGGGAAAGTAAAAGCCAATGTAAAATCTGCAAAAGCCGAACTGAGCCGCAATCAGGCCGATTATGAAAACGAACTTTTTCAGCATCAGGTCCGCATTGCCGATGCTTATCTTGTGCTGCTGATCAATCAAAAACTCGTGGAAGCACAGCGTCAGAACCTGGAAAGGGCACTGGTTTTCAAACGTGTTACGGATGCAGCCGTCAGTTCGGGCATGCGGCCCGGCGTAGACAGCTCGCTTTCTGCTGCGGAATATGCCAAAGCGCAATTGCTTTTACTCGAAAGCCAGCGCTCCGAAAAAGCACAGCGGCTGAGGCTTTCCGAACTCACCGGCACGTTACAGGACAGTATTGAAGTGGACAGCATGGGTTTTTACTCGCAATTGCCCGTAATCCATGATCAGCCGGATTCATTTCTGAAAAATCCGGCACTGCGTTTTTCGCAGGCGCAGATTGACGTTTCACTTGCCCGGAGCCTTGCCGTTCGAAAATCATACCTTCCATCTATTTCACTATTGGCAGCCGGTTGGGCGCGCGGCTCGGGCATTTCCAATAAAGATGACTCGTACCGTACCGATTTTGCCAGCGGCGTTGGTTATCAGGTTTACAATTATCTGTTCGGGATTTCAACGCGCTGGAACCTGACGAACATTGCCAAAGTTCGCAATGATTACAAAAGCGAGCAGTTTCAGGTTGAACGTTTCAAGGAACTTTATGAAACACAGAAATTACAGCTGGACCGTCAATTGCGAGAAGCCCAAATGCAGCTTCAGTTATCACTCGAACAGGCGCGGCTTACGCCCGTTCAGCTCGGCGCCGCACAAAGAGCCTACAATCAGGCAGAAGCCAGGTACCAAAGCGGACTTACGGATTTGTTCACACTCGCACAAAGCGTAAATGCACTGAACCGGGCCGAAATTGACAAGTTTGTCACTAATGGCAATGTATGGCGTGCGCTGCTCATGAAAGCAGCCGCCGCAGGCGATATGTCATTGTTCCTGAACCAGATCGGAAACTAGCTTTTTGCCTTTTTAACCCGTCCGTAATACCAAAATCATTCAACTGTAACCGAATTCTTTATGTATCAACTCATTCGAACTGCCCTACGACAGCCTATTTCCATTGTGGTTGTGGTGATCGGGATTTTGTTTTTTTCAGTACTTTCCATCCGCAGCATTCCGGTTGACATTTTCCCGAATCTCGACCTTCCGACGATTTACGTAGTCCAGCCTTACGGCGGTATGGCCCCGGATCAGATGGACGGTTTCATTGCAACCCGTTATCAGGACCATTTTCTGTACGTTTCAGGGATCCGCGATGTGGATGTAAAAACGATTCAGGGACTTTCACTGATCAAACTGTCTTTTTACCCCGGAACCGATATGGCGCAGGCGGCTGCCGAAGTGGCCAATAACGTGTCACGTGCCAAAGCGTATATGCCCGAAGGAACCGTGCCGCCGCAGGTTGTGCGGTTTGATGCCAGTTCGGTACCGATCGGGCAAATGGTTTTCGAAAGTTCGTCCCGATCGCTGAACGAAATTCAGGATTTTGCCTCTTCGCGCGTACGTCCGATGTTCAGCCGGATTGAAGGCGTTTCCAGCCCGCCGCCATTCGGGGGAAACCAGCGCACCATTGTAATCCGCGTAGATCCCGAGCGCATCCGGAGTTATCATCTTACGCCGGAAGAAATCATCAAATCCATTATAACCAATAACCAGCCGTCCCCTGCCGGAAACATACGCATGGGCGACCGTACTTTGATGACGCCCGTCAATTCACTGATCCATAAACCCGAAGATTTTCTGAACATACCGATCCGGACCGGCACAGGCCCGACCGTATTTATACGCGATGTAGGAACGGTTGAAGACGGTGCCGATGTAACGGTGAGTTATGCTTTGATCAATGGCCGCCGGGCCGTTTACATTCCGGTTGTAAAAAAATCCGACGCTTCCACGCTGGACGTCGTGAACAACATTCGCGCTGCATTGCCGCAGCTGCGGAACGCGGTGCCGGAAGATGTCAAGATCTCATACGAATTTGACCAGTCCGTTTACGTTACGAATTCACTTAAAAGTCTGATTACTGAAGGTATTCTGGGCGCATTGCTGACCGGCTTAATGGTTCTGCTTTTCCTGAGAGACTGGCGGAGCGTAATCATTGTGATTGTCACGATTCCGATTTCTGTTTTATCTGCCGTAATCCTGATGAATCTGTTTGGTCAGACAATCAACATCATGACACTGAGCGGGCTTGCGCTGGCAATCGGGGTTCTGGTGGATCAGGCGACTGTAACCATTGAAAATATTCACCAGCATCAGGAGATGGGCAAGCCCAAGGAACAGGCGATTTGGGATGCGTGCAAGGAAATTGCATTTCCGGAATTCCTGATTCTGTTGGCGATCCTGGCCGTTTTTGCGCCGTCATTTGTCATGAGCGGCATTCCGCGGTCTATGTTCCTGCCGCTTTCACTGGCCGTCGGTTTTGCCATGATCGCCTCCTTTCTGCTTTCGCAAACGCTGGTTCCTGTTTTGTCAAACTGGCTTTTAAAAGATCATCCGCATCATGAAGCGCTGACGCTTGCACTGGACAACCGGGAAGTAAAAGACGTCATTGCGGAAGGAAATCATTCGTCATTGCCGCCAACGGGATTTGAAAAATTCAAAAGAAAATATGTTAACGTCCTGGGCGGTATTATGGATAAAAGTTCGTTTGTGGTGCCGGTGTATCTGGTTGCAGCCGTTGCCCTGATCATAGGCGGTTTCTTTCTGATCGGAACGGATATTTTGCCCAAAGCAAACAGTCACCAGTTTCAAATGCGGCTGCGGGTTGCCGACGGAATCCGTGTGGAACGTACCGAAGAAGCCACATTGAAAGTGCTGGACCTGATCAAATCGGAAGTCGGGAAAGAACACGTTGAAATCTCGTCGGCTTACGTCGGTACCGTTCCATCCAGTTATGGAACTTCCAACATCTTTGTTTTCAACAGCGGCCCGCATGAAGCTGTTCTACAGGTATCGTTGCATGAAGATTTTCCCGTCAGAATGGATGCATTGAAGGAAAAACTGCGCGAACGGATCGGCAAAGAAATCCCTGCGCTGAAAATATCCTTTGAACCGATTGAACTGGTTGATAAAATCATGAGTCAGGGCGCTTCCACGCCCATTGAAGTAAGCGTTGCCGCCAAAGACGTAGAAGAAGCCGGAAGGTTTGCAAAGAAAATCCAGAGCGAAATGAAGCAGATCGATTTTTTACGCGATGTGCAGATCGCACAGCCGCTTTCGTATCCAATACTGAATGTCGAGATTAACCGGGAAAGGGCCGGACAGCTGGGCATTACGTCCACGCAGGTGGCAAGATCCATGGTGGCGGCTACTTCTTCCAGCCGTTTTACGGACAAAAATCTCTGGCTGGACGATTCAAAAGGATTGGCTTATCAGGTGCAGGTACAAATTCCGGAACATCAGATGAGCTCGATAGAAGACATTGGGACCATTCCGCTCAAAACCGGCGCAAGCAATCCGCTTTTGGCCGACGTTGCTACTTTTTCCGAGAAAACGGCTCCGGGCGAATACGACCGCGCCGGCCCAAACCGGCTGGTGACTGTTACGGCAAACATTCACAAAAAAGATCTGGGTGCAGCGACTACCGCCGTAAAAAAAGCAATCCAAAATGCGGGCGAACCACCGAGAGGCGTATTGGTGGAACTGAAAGGCCAGTCGGATTTGCTTACTGAAACGCTGAGCAGCCTTCAGACCGGCTTGCTGATTGCCGTTGTCATCATGTTTCTTTTGCTTTCGGCTACGTATCAGTCGTTCAAACTTTCGCTCGTTGTACTTTCCACCATTCCGGCCGTTGTTGTCGGCTCGCTTGGCCTGCTGCTGATTACCGGTTCCACGCTGAACCTGCAGTCTTATATGGGACTGATTATGTCTGTCGGGGTTTCCGTAGCAAATGCGATTCTGATGGTGACCAATGCAGAAAATCTACGGCTTCAGCTAAACGATTCCAGACAGGCCGTACTGCTTGCTGCCGGAAGCCGGATTCGCCCGATCCTGATGACGAGTATCGCCATGATCGCCGGGATGATCCCGATGGCCAGCGGACTGGGCGAAGGCGGCGACCAGATTGCGCCGCTTGGACAAGCTGTAATCGGCGGCCTGATTGCATCCACGCTGACTTCCTTGCTAATCCTTCCGGCCGTATTTTCAATGGTTCAGAAAAAAGCATCGGTACATTCGGTTTCACTTGATCCAGAAGATCCTGAAAGTAATTTCTTCCGTAAAAAACTCCAAACATCCGTTTCCATGAATACCCTGAAATCATTGTTGATCCTGATTACCCTAGCCGTTGGCATCACTTCCTGCAGTTCCGAAGCGGGAGATACGGAAAAGCAGAAGCAGAACACCGAACCAACTACGGCCACAGCAGAACTGGCACATGTAAAAAGCATGAAACCCGCTAAACAGATCGGTTTGCCCGGCGAATTGAAACCGTGGAATAAAGTTAGTATTTATCCCAAGATCAGAGGTTTTGTAAAAACAGTAAGCGCAGACCGCGGAACGATGGTCAAAAAAGGACAGGTTCTGGCCGTACTGGAAGCGCCGGAAGTTATTTCGGAACTAAGCCAAGCCAAGGCGCAGCTTATTGCCGCAGAAGCAGCTCTGAGCGAGATCAATACAAAGTTTCAGACCAGCGCACTGACTTACAGCCGGCTTGTCCGCACCAATCGGACAGAAGGTGCCGTTTCGCTGAATGAACTGGACATTGCCAAAGCCCGCGTGATGACAGACAGTTCTGCTGCGGCCGTTGCCAAAGGGAATGTGCAGGCAGCGCGTTCGTTTCTGGAAACCAAATCGGAAATTGCAAGATACCTTACGGTTACGGCGCCATTTAACGGAATTATTACGGAACGGAATATCAGTCCGGGTGCGTTGGTCGGACCGGGTGAAGGCGCTGCAAAACCGTTGTTTATCCTGGAAGACAATACCAAGCTGCGTCTGACGCTGGCCATCCCTGAAAATCTGTCCGGTGCCGTTCCTTCCAGAGGAGAAATCACTTTTACCGTTTCTGCCAGTCCTGAAAAACAGTACAAAGCAGTTTACGCAAGAAGTTCAAGGACGTTATCCGAAGAGAACCGTTCGATGATGACCGAATTTGATGTTGAAAACCGTTCCAGTGAACTGAAGGCAGGCATGTATGCTCAGGTTTTACTGAACACGGCGCGTTCCGCTCCGACTTTGTTCGTGCCCGTGACATCGGTCGTAAATTCCAGTGAAATGATATTTGTAATCCGTGAGAAAAACCGGAAAGCAGAATGGGTACCGGTAAAAAAAGGAACCGTTGTGGACACGCTTGTGGAAGTATTCGGTGATCTGAACGAAGGCGATGCCATTGTCAGAAAGGCATCGGAAGAATACAGGAATGGACAAAACCTTTAAGTAGCCGCATAAAAAAAGACTTGCCGGTTTATTCCGGCAAGTCTTCTGCTTGACTTTCAGCTGATTATTTTCTGCTGTAAGTATCCAGCGTGGCCTGAGGGAAAGTTCTCAGAATATCGGCCATCGTATTTTTTACCATGGTTTCACGGTCTTCTTTTTTGGTAGGCGCTTTTACTTTTCCTGCTGCCCATCCCTGCCAGATCATGCGATCGCTGTTTTTCTGATAAATGTTCAGGATAAAACGGCTTTCCTGATAATTATAAGTAGAAATGTTGTTTCCACCGCCATACCACCACATATAAGGCGAGTACATGTTGTTGGAACGAACCTGCTGACGTTCTTTAACGTCTGTCATAAACCTTACAATGATCTCAGGATTCTGCTGATCCAGTTTGTAGCCTTTTGCTTCCATTACTTCAACAACTGCATCTCCCAGTCTTCTTCTGTTCAGCTCACTTCCCAAAAGCGGATCCTGTTCAATGTTATGTTCAGCTTCTACTTTAAACGTTTTAAACTGTTTCAGATTCACCGAAGAATCGTAATCATAACTAACCTGAAGTGCCTGACTACAACTCATGATCAGTATTCCCGCAAAAGCCACCAATGCAGTGGACTTCATCAACTTCACTATGTTTTTCATTTTCATCTGTTTTTAATTTATTAAATATCTGACTGTTTAAATGGTTAAAAGTTTAATCGTTTTTTTCAGATATTTCATTAACTAATAAACAAATACGCTTGGTATATCAGTTCAAAAATTTAATACAATTTAACGACTTTTAACCATTGAAAAACTGCGTCGGAAGCCTCAAAATGCCTTTACTGCAAAAGACTTTTGTGATAATCAGAATTAAGCTGATAACAGAAAAACAGGTAATCTGAAAGTCATTGCAAATCGGGTTTAAACAAACACGCGCCCGGGTTTTAAACCGGACGCGCCTGACTGGAATTGCGGACCACAAATTTCTGGAATACTAAACGTTTTTGTAATCAGGATGCTTGTACGGATCGCGGTACGGGCGTGCCAGCAGGTTATTTGCTTCACGGTCCCCAACAATCTCGCGCTTTACAGGATCGTACACAATCGGCCTTCCGGTTTTCATCGAAATATTGGCCAAAATGCAGCTTGCCGTGGAAATATGGCCTTCTTCAATGTCGGCTACGGGCTTGCTGCTGTTGTCAATGGCACTCAGGAAATCCAGCATGTGCAGCCTGGTGGCAGGCGCTGCGTTCAGCTCAATTTTATCTTCTTTAAGATCTTCCGGGTATTTTTCTTTTTCAAAAACGACATCTTTATGGATCTTTTCACCTTTGCCTTCAGGGATAAAGTCATACGACATCGTACTTGCCCACAAAGTCCCTTTTTCACCGTACAGTGTAAATGACCACGGATAATCCGGATTGTTCGGCGTTCCCCACGTGCGGTGCTGCCACACACAATTCAGCCCGTCGTACTCGAATACAGCCGACTGCGTGTCCGAAATATTGGATTTTCCTTCTTTCTGCACATATATGCCGCCCGTGGAACTGATTTTCTTTGGCCAGCCGAGTTTGAGCATCCAGCGTACCGTATCGAACATATGTATGCACATATCGCCGGTTATTCCGTTGCCGTACTCCATAAAAGTCCGCCACCAGCGCACGTGCGGCAGCCCGTCATAAGGCCGCAGCGGAGCCGGGCCGGTCCATTTTTCATAATCCAGAAAAGCGGGAACCGCTTCAACGGGCGGGTTGCCGTTGTTGCGCATGTGAAAGTAACAGCACATTTCCACATGCGAAATTTTGCCCAGCAAACCGGCATCGACGATATTCTTTTTAGCATCGATCAAATGCGGCGTGCTCTTGCGCTGCGTTCCCACCTGAACGACCTTTTTGTACTTTCTGGCGGCTGCAACCATTGCTTCACCTTCCATTACATCCACACTGATCGGTTTCTGTACGTACACATGCGCGCCGGCTTTCACCGCATCGATCATCTGCAGTGCATGCCAGTGATCCGGCGTACCGATGAGCACAATGTCCATTTCATTTTCTGCCAGCATTTTCTGGTAATCGCCGTAGAGTTTGGGCGTTTTACCGGATTTCTGCCGCTGACTGACCAGCTTGCCGGCTTCGTTCAACTGGTTTTTATCTACATCGCAAAGCGCAATTACCTCAACCGGAGCAACCTGTATCAATCTAAACAAATCACTTTTACCGTACCAGCCGGTTCCAATAAGCCCTACACGCCAGGTTTTAGGCGGATTAATGAGGTCCATTCCCTGCGCACCGAAAGTTGAAAGTGCAAGTGCAGCCGTGGCACCGTGAAGAAAATTCCGGCGGTTTATATTGAAACTGTTCATCAGGAATTTAGGATTGATTTTAAAAATAAAAAAAGCGTCCTTAATGAGTGGACGCTTATAGAAAGATCGTTTTTGACAATGTTTACTATTCTTAAACTTTACTTTACAAAATGGATTTTTTATTTATCCCATAATGGCCGCTGATATGTATTGTACACAGCAAGAATTGTGACTATTTTAAAGCTTTCATCAATACTAAAATGAATTAAAAACGGGAACTTCCAAACGTTAGCACATCTTATACTTTCATATTTTACAGAATAGATAAACGGATTTCTGGCAATCTGATTAATTGTACTTTCTACCTGATTATAAAATCGCAATCCCAATCCCATCAATTTTTCTTCATAATATGACATTGATTCTTCAATATCCTGAATTGCATGAGATGATAAGAGTATTTGAAAGTCCGGCATTAGTGGATGAATGCTTCAAGCCTCTGTTTCGCATCAATCCAAGAAATAAGTGTTTCAGGATTATTCTTTGCTTCATTCAGGCGAGCAAGCACTGATTCTTTCTGCCATTCCATTATTTCAATATCTTCTGTGTCTTGCTCCTGAATAATCTCAATTGCATCTACTTTTTGCAAATCTTCAATTAATGCAGCAGCATATTCCTTTTTAATCCTCAGATGATACGTTACAGACATAATATTAAGTTTAGTGTAGTGTAAATAATTTTAATGTAAGTTATCAAACAATCAGCTTATATCCAAGTTGTATTTTATTTCAGAAATTCCTCCACATTCTCCTTTGTCACCAGCTGAAACGGGACAAGAACCTCTTCTTTGAATGCTTCTTTTTTGGCGGCTTTTACAGCGGTTTCAATAGCCGTACCGCCCTGCTGTGCCGCGTTCTGGTAAATAGTGGCGTCCAGCGTTCCTTTTTTTACAGCCTGCAGAGCGTCCGGAATGGCGTCCACGCTGATTACGATCACCTTGTTTTTCATTCCTGCTGCTTCCAGTGCTTTTACGGCGCCCATCCCCATTTCATCGTTATGCGCAAATATGGCATTGATCTGATTTCCGTAGGATTGTATCCAGTTTTCAGTCAGCGACATGGCTTTGGCGCGGTCCCATTCGCCGGATTGTTCCGCCAGCAGTTTCAGGCCGGAATTGGCTTTCAGTATTTCCTTTGCACCGGCATCTCTTTTGATCTGCGCAGCCTGGCCCATAAATCCGTGCATGATCAGCACATTTCCCTTACCGCCCAGTTTTTCAGCAATGTATTTCATGGCAATGCGCGCGGATTCCGTATCGTCGGAACCGACAAAGGCCGTAGGTTTGGAAGAAGTTTCCGAATTGACATTAATAATCGGGATTTTGGCATTCATGGCCAGCTTTACTGCGGGCGAACTTGCCTCCACTTCGCACGGGTTCATGATGATGGCGTCCACGCCCTGCGCAATAAAACTTTCCACTTGTTCAACCTGTTTCAAAGCCGAGCGTTCCGCATCAACGGTAATCAGCTCCACATCAAGCGCCTTTGCCCGGGATCCCATTTCATCGCTTACATTGACAATAAATTCATTCTGCATGCTCAGCATCGTTGCACCAACGACAAGCTTCTTGCCCGAACTTTCACCACCGGATTCACCGCCGGACTGATTGCAACCAAACAATACTGCGCCGGCAACAAAAACAGCATAAACCGCATTAAACTTCATAGCCATTGATTTTAACTATTTTGAAACAAAAAAACTCAGCCACAAGCCATTAACGACACATGACGTCACATGACATTAATTTCCCTTCCTCCTTCTTCCCTTTCTCCTTCTTTCACCCCCTCTCCTTCTTCCCCGCACTATCCAGCACAACTGCCCCGATGATGATGATACCCATTACAACCTGCTGATAATATGATGTTACATTCAGAAGATCAAGGCTGTTGCTGATGACACCGATCAGCAGCGCACCGATCAGAGTGCCCGTCATGGTTCCGGTACCGCCGGATGTACTCGTGCCGCCGATGATGGCCGCGGCAATGGCGTCCAGTTCAAATCCTGCGCCGGCATTGGGCTGACCGGTTGTAATCCGGGAAGTAAGCAAAATTCCGCCCAAGGCAGAAAGGATGCCGCAAATGGTATAAACCCATATTTTAACGCGGTTCACGCCGATTCCGGAAGCCCTTGCAGCCGGTTCATTTCCGCCGACCGCATACATGTATCTTCCCAGAACGGTTTTTTTTAAAATCACCGAGCAAACCAGAAAAGCGATGATCAGAATAATGATCGGAAACGGAATCCCGAAAACATTCCCGCCGCCTATGAAATTGAACGGGTCGGACAAGTTGGAAACCGGACGTCCTTTGCTAAGAATCAGCGCCAGTCCACGGCCGATTGTCATGGTTCCGAGTGTAACAATAAAAGGCGGGACTTTGCTTTTTGTAACCACAAAACCGTTGAAAGCGCCAAAAAGCAATCCGGCGCCCAAACCTGCCAGCAGAGGCACAGCCAGCGGATACGTATCCGGATGTGCAAAAGTGGCCGCCACAACGCCGGTCACCGCCACCATGGAACCGAGCGAAAGATCGATGCCGCCGGTGATGATCACAAACGTTACACCGAATGCCAGCAATGCATTAATGGAAACCTGCGTACCGATAATCATGAGATTGGGCACGGTAAAAAACCGGGGCGTACTCAGCGCAAGTCCAATGCAGATAATCGCAAATGCCAGAAAGATTCCGTAGCGGCCTGATTTCAAATAGCGGGAGTTTAATTTTTCGTTCAATGATTGAGTCGGTTAATTATTACTTGTGCCAAAAGCCGGTTTTCAGGCCACTGCATATTTCATGATCAGTTCCTGCGTTGCTTCTTCTTTGGAAAGCATGGCCGTTTGTCTGCCTTTGGATAAAACCAGAATCCGGTCGCTCATACCCAGAATTTCGGGCAGTTCGGAAGAAATCATGATGATTGCGATTCCCTTTTCGGCCAGATTTCGTATGAGTTTGTAAATTTCAACTTTTGCGCCTACGTCCACGCCTCTCGTCGGTTCATCCAGAATAACGATTTCAGGCGATGCAAGCAGCACTTTTCCGATGACGACTTTCTGCTGGTTTCCTCCGCTCAGATGAACCGCTTTCTGATCCGTCCCGGAAGTTTTAATCCTTAATTCGCTGATGATCCGGTTTACTGTCAGTTCCTCGCTTTTTTCATCAATAAAAATTCCTTTCCGGTGCTGACGTAGACTCGACAGGATGATATTATCCGCAACAGACATGTCAGGAATAAACCCCCATCCTTTCCGGTCTTCGCTTACATACCCGATTCCCTTGCTGATGGCGTCCTGCGGAGATTGGATGCGTACACTTAGATTTCTGATTTTTATTTCTCCGTTTTCCAGCGGATCAAGTCCGAAAATAGCTCTTGCGATTTCCGTTCTTCCCGCGCCCATCAGTCCAGCCAGGCCCAGGATTTCACCGGAACGGACCTGAAAATGAATGTCTGAAAATTTCCCCTTACTGCTCAGGTTATGAACAGACAAAACAACTTCACCATGATTCCCAGCACTTTCCGGAAACATCTGACTTATTTCACGTCCGACCATCATGGCAATCAGCGAATTACTGTCCAGTTCCGAAGCAGCTTTGGTTGCAATGTATTTGCCGTCTCTCAAAACCGTTATGGTATCCGAAATTTCAAAAATCTCGTCCATTTTATGCGAAATGTAAATAATGCTTACTCCTCTCGCTTTCAATTCCCGGATGATGCCAAAAAGCGTGGCGACTTCCCGGTCGGAAATGGCGGAAGTCGGCTCGTCCATGATGATTACCTTGGCATTATTGGAAATGGCTTTGGCAATTTCGACCATTTGCATTTGTGCCACGCTGAGGAACTTCATTCTGGCTTCGGGATCAATGCTGACGCCCATTTGTTTCAGGAGTTCTGCGGCCTTTTTATTGATTTCAGAATCATCAAGCCAAAGTGACGACCAGCCTGATCTGCGGGTTACTTCTTTTTCCCTGCCCAGAAATATATTTTGTGCAACGGTAAGTTCGGGAATAACCAGCATTTCCTGATGAATCATGGAAATGCCTTTTTTCAATGTTTCACTTACATTGCTGTTTTCCAGATGGCTTCCTTCAAAAATCATTTCACCGGAATCGGGTGCAAGCAGCCCGACCAGGATTTTCATAAAAGTGGATTTCCCTGCGCCGTTTTCACCCATCAATGCATGCACTTCCCCCTTTTTCAGGTCAAGCTGAACATTATCTAATGCTTTTATGCCTGAAAAAGCTTTGGAAAGCTGTTTTACACGCAGGATGGTTTCGGCCATGGTTTGAAGAAAGGCTTTAACTGCAGTCTGATCGAGAAGCAGTCAAAGCCTTTTATTTTTAGTTTAAACGAAATAACGGAGCAAGCCGGAAATTAAAATCAATTGCCTTCCCAGATTACACCAGTATCTTTCCAGCTTTTTGAAGCTGCGGAATCCAGAACGGCTTCGCACACTTTCTGCGTTTCATAAGCATCCTTGAAAGTTGGCTGGCAAGGTTTTCCGGTTTGCAGGCTTTCAAAAAAGTCAGCGGCCTGGTGAATAAATGAGTGTTCGTAACCAATGCTTGTTCCCGGAATCCACCATCTTTTCATATAAGGCTGATCGCCGTCTGTAACCAGTATGGATCTCCATCCGCGGACAATCGATTCGTCGTTATGGTCAAAAAATTCGAGGCGGTTCAGGTCGTGCAGATCCCAGCGGATGGACGCATGCTCGCCGTTGATCTCAAAAGTATAAAGCGCCTTGTGCCCGCGTGCGTAACGTGTGGATTCAAAAAGTCCAAGCGAACCGTTATCAAAATGACAGTGGAAAATACAGGCGTCGTCAATTCCTACCTTCTGGATTTGTCCGCTGCCCTGATGTACACGTTCCTTGATGAACGTTTCGGTTACAGCCGATACATCCTTGATGCCGCCGTTGATCCACATGGCCGTATCAATGCAATGCGCCAGCAAATCACCGGTTACGCCGGAACCCGCCGCATCCACATCCAGACGCCATGTGGCCGCTCCGCCCTGCGGAACATCCGGATTGATCGTCCAGTCCTGAAGAAAATTCGCACGATAATGAAAAATCCTGCCGAGCTTGCCTGAATCCACAATCTGCTTGGCCAGCGTAACGGCCGGAACGCGGCGGTAGTTGTACCAGACTGTATTTTTAACGTCAGCCTTTTCGATGGCATCCACCATGGTTTTGGCTTCTTCCAAAGTCCGTGCAAGCGGTTTTTCACACAATATCATTTTGCCCGCAGCTGCGGCAGCAATGGCGATTTCGGCATGCGTATCGTTGGGTGTGCAGATATCCACTGCGTCAATATCATTCCGTTCAATGATTTTTTTCCAATCTGTTTCTACGGATTCATAGCCCCATTGTTCGGCAAATGCACGCACTTTTTCTTCGTTACGCGAACAAACTGCCTTTAAAACCGGACGATATTCCAGTTCAGGGAAAAAGTCACCGATTCTTTTATATCCGTTGGAATGCGTACGGCCCATCAATCCGGTACCGATCAGTCCAATCCGTATTTCTTTTTTGTTTGACATAGTTGTTGGGTTTTGGGAGTGGCTATTGGCTTTTAGCTGTTGGCTTTTACTATTTGGCTAATTGCCCTTAGCTTTTATCATTATTCGGAAGATTAAAATGCAGGCTGCCAGCCATTAACTCAGTACAATTGGTAAAAGCTAATGGCTAACAGCTAAGAACCATTCAATTAGGCTCATACCAGCCATGCGCTTTACGAACTTGGATCAATGCTGCGAGTATGTCATTCCAGGTTTGCTGGCTGTTCATTACATCGTTCGGGAACATGCAGCCGTCCCAGCAGATATGACCGAATTTTTTGGTGATGTTTCCGTTTTCGTCCCTTAGCCAGTAACCGGCATCATGCGTAATGTCCAGCTTTCCGTTGGGATCAGTAGCAAGGCAGTGACGGCCGGTTTTGTCATGAGATCCGGTTCCGTGAACGGTTCCATCGTTTTGTGCAACGTGAAAATCGATAGTCCACGGACGCAGTGCAGCAGTCATTTTTTTGAGGCCTTCTTCCAGTGAAGCACGATCATCCCAATCGAAGTTTTCAGGAAGTACGCGATGTTCCGGTGCATTGTACCCAAGCAGATAAAGGAAAGTATGCGACATATCCGCCTGGAATCCGATATTCGGACGGTCTACTGCTTCCAGCGTATCGATCATGGTTCTCCAGCTGTGCATTCCTCCCCAGCAGATTTCTCCTTCGGCTGCCAGTTTTTCACCATAATCTGCTGCTACGTCACAGGCTTTCCTGAAAGTTTCTGCGATGAGTTTGGTATTGTTTACAGGATCAAGCGCCCAGGCTTCCGGCTTGCTTGCGGAGTCAATGCGAATGATGCCATGCGGGCGAATGCCGTATTCTCTCAGTTTCTGTCCGAAAATGCAGGATTTGCGCACCATCTCGACAAATGTGTCGCGTTCTTCCTTGCTGCCCATTGCAGGCCCGCCCCAGATCGGCGCAACAAGGCTTCCGATTTCAAGGCCAAGTCCTCCTATTTTATCTACCAGTTTTTTGATACCGTCATCGCTCATATCGAGATCAATGTGCGGATCAAAAAGGCCAAGATCGACGCCATCAAATTTTACACCGTCCACTTCTGCAGCGGCGGTTTTTTCAAGCATGGTATCAAATGAGATAACGGGTTCCGAATCAGAACCTTTGCCTACAATGCCAGGCCATGTAGCATTGTGGAGTTTGGGATAGTTATTTTCAGGCATGGTTTAAGGATTAATGGTTTAATATCTAGAAACAGGAGGCCCCTCCGGGGCCGCACATTACAATATTTCAATCCGGCAATTTTCTACAAACAGGAGGCCCCTCCGGGGCCACGTTAATATTTCAGCTCCGGAGGAGCATTCTGCTTATAGATATTCAATGCGGATTCGTAGTTGGGCTCCTGTGGAGCCACCTTGCGGACATAAGGAGGCTCTGCCAGAGCCCAATTACCATTCAAACACATCTTTTTCTATAAACAGGAGGCCCCTCCGGGGCCGCACGTTATAATACCAGATCAGGGTTTCCCGGACCGAAGTGCTTCAATATGACAATTGGGTCCGTTTTGGACGGATTGCTGATGACAACACCTTCAATCGCCGCTTTTTCGCTTACGAAAAATTCATCGTTGGTCAGCTGGCCGTAACGGATCAGTGCAGGCGTTTCAATATCCCATTCACCGAATTTGCCATGGCCTTGCATAACAATAATTCCGTAAGCTGCCGCATCCTTAATGGTTACGGTTTTTCCCGGAAGTACGGTCAGTTCTTTTGCACTGAATGCTTCGTTAAGGTAACAAACCCAGTTTTCAACATATCCTTCAGATTCCATTTCCTCTACTGCTTTCACAGGCTTCGGACGCATAAAACGCGTTTCCAGCAAATTCGGGTTTACGTTCAGTTCCCAGTCAATTACTTCCATCAATTGGTCGTAATCCCCTTTTCTGTCTTCGGGTGTTCCGTTCCAGAGCAGTTCTTCCGGAATAATGGCTTCATTTACCAGAGACTGGTACATAGCAAAAACATCGGAAGCTTTTTGCGGCTCGTACGTGCACAGACTTCCCGGCGCATGCAGCATGCCCGGCGGAACGTCCCAGCCCGTGCCCGGCTCTAAACGAAATGCCTGTGAGTAATTTGTAATCTTGTTATCGCCTTTTGAAAAATTCATCAGACATTCCTTGATCTGTTCCTTTGTTGTTCCCGGAGCAATCCCGAAGAAGGTGTATGGAAAATCGCCGCCATGGTTATTCAGCTGAGGCGGAAAATAATAGGCTTCCGGCTTGCCTTTTTGTCCGATCAGCGCAGCATGTTCGTCATTGTGGTGAATATGGTGCGGAAGAGGGCCCATGTTATCAAAAAACTTTGAATACATCGGCCAGCTCTGATACTCGTTCCACAGACGGTCGCCGATCAGTTCACCTTTCAGTTCATCCACGGCATCTTTCAGTAATATCTGCTGTTCACCATTTCCGTCATCGTAAACAATGGCGCTCAAACCTTCATTTTCACCGGTTAAAGGGCCATTTTTTGCAGGAGTTGTGGAAGATAACCAACGCTCGTCGATTCCGCCGCGTTCTCCGCCCAGAACATAATAATCATCGGGATGTAACTTAATCCTGCGGCCCGGAACACAGAATGAACGCGGCACCCATGTCGGAGCCAGACGCAGTATTCCTTTTCCCTGCTCTAATGCCTTTTCAGCTATACTTGAAAGTCCCATTGTTTTTAATTTGAAATTTGGTTTTAATTATTACGCGATTCAACTTTTGATTTATACTATGCAGCTTTTGGCTATCAGCTGTTGGCAATTAGCTTGTGATTGTTGGCGAGTTAATGTTAATTAATTCAAAATCCCTTCGTCCCTCCTCCTTTCACCCCTTTCCCGCTTCAAGACACATTCACACTCAGCACAAACTCGTCAATTGCTTCCTTTTCCGTCATGATTTCCAGTTCCAGTTCGTACAGCCTGCTTTCTTCCGGTTCAATGAATAACAGCGTTTTGTCTTTTCTGGCCTGTGCCTGTCCGGAAAGCGGATGCGTGCTGGGTTCAATGCCGGTGACGTACTCGCCTTTTCCCCAATGCTGCCAGTTGGCCAGCCACGGAAGCTGTTCTTTTTTAAATTTCATCGCAACCGCAAGCCCAAGCTTCGAATTGTGCAGTCCGCAGATGCTTTGTCCGAAAATATCCGCTTCCACATCAATCAACGCGACTTCTTCGCCGGTTCCCAGATGCGATTCCAGCGGGGCAGGACATTTTTTGAAGTCATTTCCTTCTTTAAAGATCTTTGCATTTTCTTCGCCGTGCCGCGGATGCCATTTGCCATTCCATAAAATATCGGCACCTTCATCGGCAAGCGGCCAGCCAAAATTGAAATGATAAAGCAGCATATGCGGAGCGGGCGTATTTGCCTTGTTTGTTACTTCGTCATGGATACGGATTACGGATTGCCCGATTGTTGCCGAAATGGTTCTTTTCAGTTCCAGACTCGGGCCAAATGGCTTGGTTTCCCGGATGATGCCTGTTATGCTCATTTCCAGCTTTCCGGCCCTGAGATCGGGCTGAATGATGGAGACGATTTCCGCAGGAGAATTACTGATTTGTCCGTGCAAACCGCGTTCGCCGAAATTGTCGGATTCCGGGCCGCCTACATGCGTCAGCCCGCAGGTCGTCAGCAAGCCTCCGCCAAAAGTTCTCAGCCAGTCGATGCCTTTATCGGAAAATGGCTGCGGGTAAGTAATGCCGCCATGGCTCAGCCACGCCAGGCTATGCTGATTGTAAAATGCATCCGCAATGTCCATGGCTCTGTCAATGACAACCTTGAACCGCAAACCTGTTCCGGTATTGAACCAGGCGATCCGCGTGCCTCTACCGGCGCCGTTATCAATCACGGAAGTTTCAATGCCTCCTACCTGCAGATGATTTGATACTTTGTCTTTCCAGTCCTGATTTATTGAATCGGCACTCTCCATTATATATTATTTAAACTAATAATTATCTAAAAGGAAAAAAGGCGCAATCGGGCCGGTTTTAATGTATATCGATCAGAAAATACCTTTATTAATGTACAGAAGGTACTTTCTGCAGCCAGTTTCTGATTCTTCCGTTAAAATCTTCGGTGTTCTCAAAGTGAAATGCATGCCCCAGCTTATCGTACAGGTAAAGTTCGGCGCCGGGAATGCCGCCAGCCACTTCTTCGGCCATCCAGACGGGTGTGAAAATATCCTCTTTCCCGCCGATGACGAGTGTTGGTTTGTTTATTTTGCCAAGATCATTGAGTGCGTTATGCGATATGCATGCAGCGGCTTGCCCTTCCAGTCCGTGCAGCGGCTGCGGATAAGGATTGTACCCGTCTTGCCTGCGGCCTGTTTCAAACTCTTCATGCTTCTGTACATTGTCCCAGGATGATTTTGAAAAGATAAGCAGCTGAATATACAAGCTGAATTCTTCGGGCCGGAACCTTGCCTTGCTGTTCATGATATGTTGGAACAATCCTTTGGCATAATTGTCGCACCGTGCCCACGGACACATCAAAACCAGCGACTTTACTTTGTCCGGATGCCGGATTGCAAGTTGCTGCGCAATCGTACTGCCCATCGAACAGCCTACAACATGCACGTTTTTCAATCCGAGCGAATCGAGCAGGCCGGCATAATCATCGGCCATTTGTTCTGTGGTATAAGGCCCCGCCGGTTTGTCCGTCTGGCCTACGCCGCGGTTATCGCCTATAATGCAACGGAAATGATGCTTCCAGTCTGCAACATGAACATTCCATACAGAACCCGGTGCCGTGATTCCCATTATGAGCAGCAACGGTTCGCCGGAGCCACGCTCTTCATAATAAAAATTGATTCCGTTGGTTTTTATGGTCGGCATTGTTACAAATTATTTTTGTTATGGAAAGGATTTACAAACAGGGGGTGCCTCCGGCACCATTACAATTTTCGGATTTCCTTTTTGCTACAAACAGGGGGTGCCGCTGGCACCTTTAATATCCGGATTTCCTTTTTGCTATAAACAGGAGGTGCCTCCGGCACCTTTAAACTTTGTATTTTCCTTTGCTATAAACAGGAGGTGCCGCTGGCACCTTTAATATCCGGACTTCCTTTTTCTAGAAACAGGAGGTGCCTCCGGCACCATTATAATTTCTGGATTTCCTATTTGCTATAAACAGGATGTGCCGCTGGCACCTCCTTCAATGCCTTATTTCAATGCGGGAATCAGATCTTCCTGAATCCATTTGCCGTCGTGCAGCGTTACAAAATCCGGATCTTCCAGTGCTTCTTCGCCTTCATCTTCACAAATGATCCAGCCATTGTAATGGATATCTTTCAGCCATTGCGTCACAGATAACAGATCTACTTTGCCTTTTCCCATTAAAGTAAATTCCGGCTCGCCGTTCCAGTCCTTGAAATGAACATGATTGATCAAAGACTGGTATTCCTTCATTTTGGAAAGCGGGTCCATTCCGCCGTTGATGATATGTCCTACGTCGGGCGTCCAGCCGGTTACTGCAGGATCCAACGATTCGAGCACGATTCTATAATCCTCCTCCGTCCGGATAATGGATGTATGCGGCGAGTTGGGATGATAACTGCAGGGAATGCCTTTTTCAGCAGCTCTTCTGGAAACGGTATTGACAATATTGACAAGCCGCTTTTGTCTTTCTGCAAGATCATGGCGGCCGGTAGGGATCTGGACTGTATTCAGAACTGCTCCGGGAAATCGCTGCAGCACACGGATGGCATGATCGGCTACTTCGCGCTCTCGTTCTGTTTCTTTTTCTTCGTTCCAGTCCAGCGCCAGTGCAAGTGCGGCCAGTGTAATGCCCTGTTCGGTTAATTTTGCTTCCAGTTTGTCAGGATCAATCAAATCGCCCATCCAGGTAAAAATCGGCTGTATGCCTGTAAAACCTGCTTTGGCAATCACTTCGATCATATGCCCGAGGCGGTTCTGATGCGTTTGCCCGCTGTTGCTCATAAACCAGGTATAAACCTCTGACCCGAAGCGGAAAGGAAGTTGTTGGGACATGTGTTAGTTCTTTTTAAAATTTAAAAATCATTTAAACCCTATTTTTCCTTTTTCTTCACAATTTCTCCCGGCATAATCAGCGAATCCCACCCTGCCAGATCCGACGGCTTTACATTGGCCTTGTAGCCGCTGAAATTGAATGTAGTCGGCTTGTAAGGCCCCACGAATGCAATGTTGTTATCCGGTTTGATCTCGTTTTCCATACCTGCGGCCCAAAAGCATGCATTCAGTACCATGCGGCGGAATCCTTCGTTCAGTAAATCTTCGGATGCACCGTGTGTTGTGGCAAAAGCACGTCCGGACTTGCCGGATTCAATCTGATAATCGCGGACCCAGGCGACAGGAAGCAGCTGCTTGGTTTTGTCCGGTTCGGATTCCGGCGTCATGCCGTTTAAAACCTGTCCGCGCACCAGCACAGTACCTTTCGGCTCGGCTGTGTAACCGCCGGATTGTACCCACATATCTTTTACGCCGCGCAGAATCGGATGCTGCGACTGCGTTTCTTCAATAATCAGTTTTGACGATTGTTTGTGATTGGTTCCATAATGTGAAACCCAGGTTTCGCCGAGTACGTATTCTCCGAAACCGTCTTTCCACGCTGTTTTCGGACCTTTGTAATCCCAGCTGTAATGCGCCCACTTCGGGTTGTTTTTGATACTGAAAGCATGCGTGGAAGTCCGGAAACCAACGACAGGACCGCCGCGCCGGATGTATTTGTCAATATGCTGCATTTCCGCATCGGGAAAATCGGCAAAGCGCATGAACATCACCAGCAGATCGGCATTGTCCAGTACGTCCAGACCTTTTAGGTTGGAGCCGCCCGGCAGGATATTCCCCTGTTCGTCAAGCGCATACACGACAGTACAAGTGAACCCATAATTTCTGGCCAGAATGCGCGCCAGTGCGGGAAGCGATTCTTCACCCCGGTATTCATGATCCGTAGCAATGAAAACGATATTTTTACCTGTGCCCGGCCCTTTTTCACCTTTGTAAACAACGCGGTATTTAGCTGCATCATTCTGACTGGAAGCTGTTTGACTTTGTGTTTTGAAACAGAATAAAATCAGGACAATGCCCGTCAGCAGCATTGATCTCAAAAAAGTTTTCATAAGCATTCAGGAAAAGTAGTAAGCTTCAGAGTCCGTGTTTCAGACTCATTTCACGGATAAACCGGTAACCGTTTTCCGCAATATCCCACGGATCTGAAAATTCCCGCCAAACACCGATTGCATTGGCAAAATCAGGATCATTTCTTGAAAAAGCCTCAATCGTTAGCCAGCCTTTGTAGTTGATTGCGGCCAATGAAGAAAAGGCATCATCCCAAAGCACTTGTCCGTCTCCGGGCGTTCCGCGGTCGTTTTCACTGATGTGCACATGTGCAAGCACGGGCGCAATGGTCTGTAATGCAGTTGAATATTTCTTTTCCTCGATATTGGAATGATGCGTATCAAACATCGCCCGTACATTCGGATGATCCGCCGCCTTTACAAGCTTGTAAAGTTGCTCCATTGTATTGCACAGATAACATTCAAACCGGTTCAGGGCTTCCAGTGCAAAAACGATGTTGGCCTGCGCGGCATAATCGGCAGCGGCATTCAGTACTTCTCCGGCCAGCGCATATTCCTGATCCAAAGCCGGACGGTTTACAAAAACGGTATGTGCAGAATGGAAAGGCCCGCAGATGATCCGGGCATTCAGGTCATGCGCGCGGTCTACGGCCCATTTGATTTTGTCCAGCGCTTTCCGGCGTACTTCCACCGATTCGCTCACCGGATTTTCATCTTTGCCCAAAGTCATTACCGCGGTGGTTTCCAGACCGACATTTTTGGTATAATCGCCCATACGCCTGTATACGGCCGCATCCTGAGGCCCGAGATAAAATTCCGCCCCGTCGTAACCGATGCTTTTCAATCTGTCGATAACCGGAAATAAATCGTCTGAAACTGCTGCCGTCCAGGCAAGCACATTGAATCCTATTTTATTCATTTTACTGGCGACCGGCTTTTGGATGCCGTATATTTTACTGAAAAATTACTGCTTGATGCGAATATCCTTATACTCTACTCTCATAGGCGGGCCTACATGCACCTGAACGCCCAAAAGTCCTTTTCTGGAACCGTTTACCGTATCATTGTCTGTTACATCGCTCATCAGCACGCCGTTGATATAATGCTGCAAACGGTTGCCCTTTGCGATCAGATGAAATTCGTTCCAGTCTTCGCTTTTGATCAGTGTTTTCAGGGAATCCGAACTGCCGAGGGAACCTGTTACTTCAAAGCCCGTCCATGCATTGTTCTTGACGGCGGCTCTGACGGCTTCCGGCGTTTTTTCACCTGTATATTGTTTGATTACCGTTTTCTGGCCACGGTATGCCAGTGTCGTTCTTTTGCGTTCTTCGTAATTCTGGCCTGTATAATTGTTTTTTCCGTCAATATCCGCCTGATATCCTTTTAATGCAAAAGGCACGTCTGTCAGCTGTTCGCTTCTGTAATTGATACCCGAATTGCCGTCTTTGGCGATTTTAAATGATCCTTTCAGCTCAAAGTCTCCGGGTTCGCCTCCGCGCCAAATGATAAATGAATTGGTTTTCAGAAGCGTTTCAGGTGTAATTTCACCAACCAGATTGCCGTTTTCCACACGCCAGTATTTCGGATCGCCGTCCCAGCCTTTCAGCGACTTGCCGTCAAATATCTGAACAAACCCTTTTTCTTTCTTCTGGGCCATGCATGAAACGTGGCCAAAAATGGTCAGTAAAACTGCCAGCTTAACTCCGGTACTGATCAATCTGAAATGCATATTCAATCCTTTTATAGGTTTAGTGACTTCTGAATTGCTGGTTTCCCTTATAAGAAGAGAAATATTCTGATACTTGTTACTCTTAAAAAAGCAGAAAATAATATTCAAAAATTCCTAAATTTATTGTACACACTATCCTGTACTGACCTGCTTGAACGAGACTTTCCGGGTTTTTTGGAAAATTGCAATATACGGAAACAGGCACAAAAAAAGCGGGAAAGCCTGAGCCTTCCCGCCACTTCACAACCAACCTTCCTTTACTAACTTATCTTCACTCAATCATTTATGGCATCAGAACCTTATCGATCACATGGATCACACCGTTGGACTGATATACGTCCGCCGTTGTAACTTGTGCTTTATTTCCTTTGGAATCCGTAACAATTACATTCTTTCCGTCCAGAGAAAAAGTAAGCTCTGCACCCTGAACAGTTTTGGCCATTGCCCTGCCGTTTCCGTCCTTGATCATTTTGATTACCGATCTGGAATCCACTTTTCCCGGAATCACATGATAAGTCAGAATAGATGTCAGCATTCCTTTGTTCTCCGGTTTGAGCAGATTATCCACTGTTCCCGCAGGCAGCGCGTCAAACGCTGAATTTACCGGGGCAAAAACGGTAAACGGCCCTGTTCCGGACAATGTTTCAACCAGCCCGGCTGCTTTTACAGCGGCAACAAGCGTTGTGTGATCCTTGGAATTTACCGCGTTCTCAATAATGTTTTTGGAAGGGTACATTTCTGCACCGCCCACCATCACTGTTTTTTCCTGCGCAAAAGCACTGAGCGCAGTCATGAATGCAACTGCAAAAAAGCTTGTCATTTTCATCGACATTTTCATAGGTAGTAGTATATTTTGTTTTATACTCCCATATACGTCTTTGAAAAATTTTCAGATCAAAAGCAGGAAATAATATTTTAATTATAAAAAACAAAACTATATTACGGCAAAGGATCACCGGGCGTTTTGATTTTCGGGTCAAAAACGGCCATGCCCACACGCGAATCCGCGCAGCCGTAATACAGCAGCCATTTTCCCTTGAAATAAACCATTCCTTCAATAAACACGGTTCCGGCTACGTACTGGCCGCTCTTCTCGAAAGGCTCCATCGGACGAAAAAAAGGGACGTCCATTCTGGCGAGTAATTTTGTCGGGTCGTTTTTATCAAACAAAACCTGACCGGCGCAGTAACTGTTGGGCGTAAACCTTTTGTCACCGTCTTCGCCTTTGTCATTCTTGCCGTTATACAAAAGCACGATTCCTTTGTCTGTAACGATTGCCGGCGGGCCGCATTCCGTCAGATTGCTGTCAAAGAAACCTTTACGCGGAGAAATCAGGTTGACAAGATTTTCATTTTTGTCCACAACCGGTTCCCAGTTTACAAGATCCGTAGAAGTCGCTACATTGACGTGCGATTCGCCGAAATAAAGCCAGTATTTACCATTTATCTTGGCAATAACCTGCTTGCCGTTAACGAGTTTTGTTACAATTGAGGCGGATTTGGACCAGATTTCATTGAATTTTCCGTTGTATGCTTTCCTGAAAACCGGCCCGTGCTTTTCCCATTTCAGCAAGTCCCTGGAAGTCGCCACGCCGATCCTTGCTTTGTCCTGGTTCCATTGCGTATAAAAAATAACGTACATTCCGTCTTCGGTGACGGCAACGCGCGGATCTTCGCAGCCACCCGGCCATTCCATGGCTTTCTGGCTGTCCTCCGCGGGATATAAAACGGGCTCTTTTCTTCTTTTAAATGTAACTCCGTCTTCACTTTCTGCATATCCGAGCCGTGAAGTACGTTTGCCGATGGCTTTTCCGGCTTTGTCTTCTGCACGGTAAATCACCACGATTTTCCCGTTCTTAATGGTTGCAGCCGGATTGAACGTATCGTTTGATTCCCAGTCGATCTGCCTTTTGTTCATAGGGCAAAAAAACGTGGAAGTGCTGTCGGGAGAAATAACCGGATTGACACCTTCCGGACGTACAAAACCACCGAAAGCCCAGTCGGGAAGCTTGTTTTCAGTCTGGGCATTCGCAAATCCCGATAACAGGCAAATACATACAAAGCAGCAGCCAATAAAATTTTTCATGGATATAATTTAATTTATCAAACAGGATTTCAAATATATACCTTTTCTGCAAGCGTCATTTCATACGGTTACATTTTTAGAATGAAATGGTCAAATAAAAAATCCGGTCTGAACGATTTCAGGCCGGATTTTCTGCGTGCTGTAAAGTTATCTGTTACTTGTTTGCAACAAGATTTACATCCAGCGTAAAATCATTATCTATTGCTTTGTCACCCAGATTTTCAAAAAAGTTGGAAGAACGGAACTTGATGTCATATTTCGTACGGTCTACGGTTACTTTTGCATTGGCGGTTACCTTTTTAGCATCGGACTTCACGGTTGCGGGAAACTTCACTTCGTCGGTAATTCCTTTGATCGTCAGTTTTCCGGTCACATCGTATGCATCTCCGCCTTTTGGCGTCACCGAAGTAATTACAAGCTTGGCCTGCGGATGTTTTTCAACTGAAAAGAAATCATCGCCTTTCAAATGTCCTGTCAGCTTGCCGTTCATTTCCTTATCGGTAATATCCGTTACAACGAGTGATTTTACATCCACTACGAAATTGCCGCCTTTCAGTTTGTCATTGTCAACAATCAATGAGCCGCTTGTCAGCGGAACGGTGCCGGCATGTGTTCCGGTTACTTTTTTTGCACCCCATGTTACCTTGCTGCTTTTGGTATCCACTGCCAGCGTTTTATCGGCTGCCTTGTGCTTGTCGGGGCCGGCAATGGCTGCGGCATTGAAAAGTAAACCGGCCATTACATAAACAAACATTTTCTTCATAGTCATTTCAAGTGTTTAAGTGTATAAAGAGTTGTAATATTAAAATTTAAAACAGAACTTTTATAATGCTATACACCATACGGAAATTATGCGATTCCTGTTGCTTCGGAATTGACAAGTTTATAATCAGCTAATTTTTCCAGTATTTCTTTTCCCTGCGGCCAGTCTTCCAATCCCGAAACGGCATTGATATGGCCTTTTTTACCGATATTAATAAATTCACTTCCCCAGTTGTCGGCAAACGTTCTGGAATGGCTTATAGTGGCGTAAATATCGTTGGTACTTGCCACGACAATGCTTCTGAAAGGAAGCGGCTTTACCGGAATCGGTGTAAATCCCACAACAAAATTCAGCCTTTTCGACAACTCCGCATCTGCGGGCGCAACCAGCAATGCACCTATTATTTTATCTGATGCAAATTCCTGCGCCCAATGCGCAACCGTAATGCAGCCCAGACTGTGCGCAACCAGAACTGTCGGCCCGGGCAGTTCACTGATCTGTTTCTGCAGTTGCGGAACCCACTCGTCTTTTACCGGCCAGTCCCAGTTTTCCTGCTGTACCCTGCTGAAAATATCCGGATATTGCTGCTCCCATATCGTCTGCCAATGCTGCGGGCCGGAACTTGCCAGGCCGGGAACGTTCAGGAAACCAATGCTCATATTGCAAGAATTCTGATGAATAGAATTTATTTTTTACTCATTACACAACGGAAACCCAGATTGTTGCTTCCGCTTGTAACTTCTCCTTTTCCGCGGCTTCCGGCTTTATACCGGATGCAGTAATCGTCGCTGCATAGGAATGACCCGCCGCGCTGAACGCGTTTCACAGCGCCGGGCTCATCGGGGTCATAGCTGTCGGCCGGGCCTTGCGGATTGTTCTTTTCACTTTTCTGATAATAATCGGGCCGGTAAAGATCCGAGCACCATTCCCAGACATTGCCGTCCATATCGTACAAACCGTACGGATTGGCCGGGAAAGTGCCAACGGGCGCCGCCGCAATATAACCGTCTTCTTTGGTATTTTTATCCGGAAAACTTCCCTGATATATATTGGCAACCCATTTGTTTCCGGGTTTCAGCTCATCGCCCCAGTAATACGTATGATTTCCTTTTCCGCCCTGCGCAGCAAATTCCCATTCTGCTTCGGTCGGCAGCCTTTTTCCGGCCCAGCTTGCGTAAGCAGCTGCATCTTCATACGATACATGCGTAACCGGATAATTTTCTCTTCCTTTGATTGAACTGGACGGACCTTCGGGATGCGCCCAGCTTGCACCGGGAACATAATTCCACCATTGCAGCGGATTGTCCAGCGAAACCTGCGTGGGCGTAGGCGTAAAAACGGCCGAGCCGGGCACAAGCTTGTCTGCAGGAACGCCCGGATAATCGGCAGGGTTCAGCGGCCTTTCGGCAATGGTTTTATAATTTGTTGCTTTTACAAAGGCGGCAAACTCTGCATTGGTTACTTCATGCTTGTCCATGTAAAAGCCGTCCACCGTCACTTCATGCATAGGCCGGGAATCCGGAAATTCATCAGCGCCCATCAGAAATTTTCCGCCTCCGATCCACGTCATATTTGCCGTATCGCCTTTTGCTGCTGCGTAACTTACATTCCGGATGGCCGAAGCACGGGAAGGCATGCCGTCGGCAATGCATTGCGCGAGGCTGTCCGCTGTCTTTTGCTCCGCAGTCTGCTTTTCCGAACCGCAGCTGAAACTTGTAATGGCTGCCAGTGCAATAACACATACTTTGCTGATATCCGTCAAAAATAACTTCATACCCTGATTACTGATCTTATAAATTACTGATTTTAAAAACATCTTTCAAAGCTTGTTTTGCCGCATGAAATCCGCACATTCCGTGTACACCTCCGCCCGGCGGCGTGGAAGAAGAACATATATAAATGCCTTTTGCAGCAGTGCGGTACGGTGACACGCTCAATACCGGCCTTGTATAAAGCTGCCGGATATCCTGAACGCCGCCGTTGATGTCGCCGCCGATGTAATTGGCATTGTAAGCTTCCATCTGAGCGGAGTTCATCGTGTGTTTTTCTCTGATCAGTTCCCGAAAGCCCGGTGCAAAACGTTCCACCTGATTTTCAATTTCCGCCGTCATATCTTTCAGCGATCCGTGCGGAACATGACAATATGCCCAGGCTGTATGTTTTCCTTCCGGAGCACGGCTTTTATCAAATATACTTTGCTGGGCCAGCAATACAAAAGGCTTTTCTATGTGCCTGCCCCTGAAAACGCTTCTTTCATAAGCAGCAATTTCTTCGATTGTGTTGCCGATATGAACGGTTCCGGCACTTCTGCATGCTTCTGCTGTAAAAGGAATTGCGTTGTCCAGTGCCCAGTCTATTTTAAAAACACCCGTTCCGTATCGGTACTTTTCCAGTTTTTTCCGGTAAGCAGGACTCAGTTTTTCCCCTGCCATTTTCAGAAGCTGGCGCGGCGTTACATCCAGCAGAACTGCTTTGGAAGACGGCAGCTGACCCAGAGAATTTACCTCAAAACCGGTTTCGATTTTTCCTCCCAAAAACCTGAAATAAGCTACCATTGCATTGGCTATGGACTGGCTGCCGCCTTTGGGAACCGGCCAGCTGTTCAGATGTGCCGCCGCCATCAGCATGATTCCGAAGGCAGAAGTCGCCATGTTTTCGAGCGGCTGCATGGCATGTGCGGCCATGCCTGCCCAAAGTGCTTTTGCTTCAACCGTTTTAAAAAGTCTGCTTGTATTTAAAGAAGAAGGAAGCGCTTTCAGTCCGAATTTTGCCAGAGATAGAGGTTTTTCCGGCATGGCCAACGGACCGAGCAAATCCGGAATCAGGCCGGGCAGCATACTGACCAGCGGTTCCATAAAATCCAGATAGGCTGCTTTATCTTTTCCCATTCTTTCTGCTGTTTCCTTCACAGAACCGTTCAAAATGGCTGCATGGCCGTTATCCAAAGGATGAGCCGCTGCAATATCGGGTGTTATCAGTTCCAGTCCGTACGCCCCAAGCGGTATGCTTCTAAAAAACGGCGAAAGCAAAACCAGCGGATGAATTGCGGAACATACATCATGCGTATAACCGGGAAGTGTAAGTTCCTGTGTCCGCATTCCGCCGCCGATTGTCGGTTTTGCTTCGGCAATCAGAACGGAAAGTCCTGCTTTCTGCAATGTAATGCCGGCTGCAAGTCCGTTCGGGCCGGAACCCACTACAATGGCGTCAAACTCTGTCCTATGCACTTTTCATCTTCTAGTAAAACCCGGTACGGATGTAAAACATTTTAAACGATCAATGCTCAGGAAATTACTTGTATCTGAATGAAATGACCGGAAATTTTCAAGCCTGTCTTACCCTTTCCAATTTCTGCAAAACAGAAAAACAGCGCTCTTCTTATTACTCTATTAATTTGATAGACAAAATAAGCTTACAGAATACTATTTCACAAGTGTTTGAACCAATTTACTTGCAAGTGCTGCATTTTAGGCAGTTATCCGGCAGGAAAAAGCATGCTGTTTACATAGCCGGAAAATAAAAAAGCCGAAACCAATATTCCGGTTCCGGCCTTCTAGTCAAACAAACAACTGCTTATTTCTTGGCGTCTTTAAGTGCTTCGGCCATTTCCAGGTGGTGTTTCAGGACCGGCACTTTTCCGGCTGCCCATGCTTTTACATCCGGATCCTTGGCATCTTTTGCAGCTTCCTCAAACTCGCTGATGTCTTCCTTGTGATCGTCAACCATAAAGGCTGCATAAGCTTCATCGAATTCAGCGCCTTTTTTCTTGCTCAGCTCGTCAAATTTCTTTTGTTTGTCATCACTCAGTGTTACAGGCAATGTTATATTTTTTTGCTGGGCCAACGCTTTCAGTTCACTGTTTGCCTTGCCGTGATCTGTAACCATGCTCTGCGCAAACTTCTTGACGCCTGCACTGGTACCGTTTGTTTGTGCCAGCTCGCCGAGCTTTACTTCCATTAATCCGCCATCGGCTGCTGCGATTGCGAATTCGGCGTCATCTTCCATTTTGGTGTCATCAAGCGCCTGCTCGTTTTGTTCTTCTGCTACTTCCTTGCTGTCTTTATTTTCTTCTGAGTTGTTCGGATTACTATTACAAGCAGAGAACGTCAATATAGATGCTACTACTAATGAGGTTAATGATATCTTTTTCATAATCAATTTACTTTTTTTGTGATATTGTATTTTCTGCAATGAAAAAACTGTGCCAGAAAGATTACAGCCTGTTCTGAAAGCCTGATAAGCAAACTCTAAATCTGGCAGAAGCAGGAATTTATTCTTTTTGAAAAAGATATATTAATTTTGTGAATTGCTGCCTTGATCTGTTTTCTAAACTATTCACCAAATGAAATCTTCAATACTGCAATAGCGCAACCCATAAGCTGTCCGCCCAAATTTTATAATGAGCAACGTTAAACCTTTACGGATATTTTTAGCTGACGACGACGACGACGATACGTTTTTATTTCAGGAGGCACTTGAACAGATTCCGCTGAACACGGAACTGACTATAGCCGGAAACGGCATGGAGCTGATGGAAATCCTGAATGACGGAGAAGTGGAGCCTGATCTTATATTTCTGGACATGAACATGCCCGTTAAAAACGGCCTCGAGTGCCTTCAGGAAGTAAGAACGTCGCAAAAATTCCGAAACGTCCCGATTGTAATACTGTCCACGTCCGTAGCCCAGTATCTCTGGGAATCAGCTTACAAAGGCGGAGCAAACCTGTATATCCAGAAGCCTACGAGCTTTACCGATCTTGTTGATATTCTAAAAAAGTGTCTATTGAAGGATCCCGGATCAAAATGGATTTCCGACATGGAACAGTTTTTGATAAAGAACTAAGTTAAAAAGTTTTGAATTTGCATTCTATGAATGAAGCGCATGTTTTTAATAAAGAACAGGAAATATTTATTAAAGAACTAAGACATCAGACAGCAGAAAGTCACCAGAAATTAGAAGAAAACTATCTTTCAAAAGCTATCCTGAATCCTTCTGTAACGCAGGCAGATTATCAGAAATACCTGTCGGGATTATACGGTCTGACTATTGCATGTGAAGATCAGGTTTTCCCGAAATTAAACCATATTGTGCCGCAGCTTGAAAAGCGGTATAAATCCGGAAAAATCATAGAAGACCTTTCTTTTACGGGCTTTACTGATCTGAAGATAGATGAATTGCCGTATTATCAGTATGAATTTTCTACGGTGGCAGAAGCACTGGGCATTATGTATGTACTGGAAGGCTCGTCGCTGGGCGGAAGAATTTTGTACAAACATATAAATCAGTATCTTGGCCTGGATGCAGAACACGGCGCTGCCTATTTCTGGGGGTACGGACAGGAAACCGGCCCGATGTGGAAATCCTTTATTTCAGAAACAGCGCGGTTTGCTGCTGAAAACAGGGAAGGTCAGACGATAATCGACAGTGCAATAAAGACATTCAATATAACGGATACCTGGCTTAGAAAGTAGTAATCGAATTTATGAATATCAAAAATATTGTAAACCGGGACAACGTCAATTTGACAAATTGCGAAAGTGAACCCATACATATTCCCGGAAGTATTCAGCCTCACGGTTTTCTGCTGGGCATCAAAAAAGACTCTTATAAAATTGATTTCTGCAGTGAAAACATCCATACATATGTTGATTTCAGACCGGAATCTGTTTTGGGAAAGGTATTATCCGATGTTTTTCCGGCAGACCAGAGTGCTGATTTTATCCTGTATGCAAATGAAGAATTCATAGATACGGCAAAGCCTTTTGTCTTTACACTGAGCGAGGTACCTTATAATACAACCGTACACAAAAGCGGCGATACGATTATTCTGGAACTGGAACCTTTTCCGGACGGAACACTTAATCTGCCCAATCTTTACAATCAGACGCGGAAGTTTGTGTCGATTATGGAGAGAGCCACTTACCTGCCCGAACTCTGCCAGGAAATTGCAAACGAGACACGCGCCATAACCGGTTATGACCGGGTAATGATCTACAAATTTGATCCTGATTACAACGGCGAAGTCATTGCAGAGAGCAGAAACGAAGATTTCGTCTCGTTCGCCGGCCAGAAATATCCGCATTCGGATATTCCGGTGCAGGCCCGGGAACTGTACATCCGCAATCCGTTAAGGATGATTGCAGATATCAATTACAAGCCCGTACCGATTCTTACGCTTGACGATTCTACAGAAAAAAGCAACAAGTCACTTGATTTAAGCAATTCCATCTTACGGAGCGTTTCTCCGATTCATATAGAATATCTGCAGAATATGGGCGTTGGTGCAACGCTTACGATTTCACTTCTGCAGAATCATAAATTGTGGGGCCTTATTGCGTGTCATCATTATTCTCCCAAAATCCTGCCGCATTATACAAGGCTTTCGGCTTTGCTTCAGGGCCATTTTCTTACTTCGCAGATTTCTGTGAGAGAAGTTGCGGAAGAGTTTGAAGTAGGCCGGGAAGTAGACAAAGCCCTGGTGGATTCGCTGGAATTGCTGCATGATAATGAAAACTTTATTGAAACCCATTTTCAGTCACCTTCCATTCTGAAACTGGCCAATGCAAACAGCAGCGCACTTTATTATAATGGAAAGCTGTATAAAAACGGCGATATGCCTGAAGATGAAAAACTGATCCGGCTTTTTCATTTTCTGTCAGGAGAATACCCGAATCATGGAATGGATACTTTCAGCCTGTCCACAGTTTATCCGGATGGAAATGAATTGTCCAGGCTTGTTTCCGGGATTATATATCATCCGCTGAATTCGGGAAATGCGAACGGAGTTTTATGGATGCGGCCCGAAAAGGTTGAAACCATAAACTGGGCAGGCGATCCGAAAAAGGCAGTCTTGCAAAGTGAAAACGGGTTCAGGCTTTCACCGCGCAAATCCTTTGAATTGTGGATGGAAGTGGTCAAATACAAGAGCAATCCATGGCGTAAGTCGGAACTGAACGCTGCGTCGAGCTTTTCCTATGCATTGCAGAAGCACATCAATTTTCAGATTATCCGCACGCAGGAAAAAAAGAACCGGCTGCTGAATGAAGAGCTTAAAACAGCAAACAAGGAACTTGCAAACCTCAACTGGATCAGTACGCACGACTTGAAAGAGCCGTTGAGAAAAATTCAGATATTTGCTTCAAAAGTACTGGATCGGGAAGACCCCGACCTTTCCGTTCAGGTAAAGGATTCTGTGGAACGCATGCGTTTTGCTGCGCACAAAATGCAGATTCTTATTGAAGACATTCTGAATTACTCAAAAGCCGGAAGCATGGAGAAGGTTTTTGAAAAGACGGACCTTAATCTGGTCCTGCGGAACGTACTCAGCGAACTGAACGAAAATATAGAGGAAAAGAAAGCAGTTGTCCATTCCGACCCGCTGCCAACGCTCAGCATTATTCCGTTTCAGATTCATCAGCTGTTTATCAATCTGATCAGCAATGCAATCAAGTTCTCCAAAACTGATGTAAGTCCTGTTGTCCGGATCCGTGTAAATATTGTAACCGAGGAAAAAAACCAGGTTTCGGATGAACAGCAATATTACATGCTTTCATTCGAAGACAATGGAATCGGATTTGAAAACGAATATACAACCCGGATTTTTGATGTATTCCAGCGGCTGCACCCGGCTCATAAATATCCGGGAACCGGTATTGGACTCGCTATTTGCAAGAAAATCATGGAAAATCACGGCGGTTTTATCAAAGCTGATTCCGAACTGGACAAAGGCTCGGTTTTCAATATCTATTTCCCTGTAAACAAGGATTAAAGCATTCCGGCTTCCCCATAAAATGAGTACAATGTTCCTCAGCAAAAGCCGGAAGTGAAAGATTCCCGAATGCGGGCATTTGCATTAAAGCTTGTTTTGATTACGTACTTCATTAATTTTCAACAACATAGCTTCAAATCCCTTCGGCCGTTTTATTTATTTTCAAACTGGTATCACTTTGTTATTAGCAGATAAAACAGTTTAAAGTAAATAACATGTCGGTAGCCGTAGCAGTTGGAACGTTGACAGAAGCGCCAGTTATCTCTGCAAAACAATTCAAGAAACTTAAAAAAGACCCTGCGCTCACAGCCGCAGCAGCGGGGTTGAATTATATCCAGTCCGGTACAGCGCCGGGTTTTATCCGGAAAGGCAAATCACCCCGTTTCTTTTATCTTGACAAAGACGGCAACAGGTGCAAAGACAAAGAAGCGATCAGAAGAATCAAGTCGCTTGTGCTTCCGCCGGCATGGAAGGAAGTCTGGATCAGTGAAGACCCGGATGCACACCTTCAGGCCACCGGGATTGATGAAGCCGGCCGCAAGCAATACCGTTATCATCCGCACTGGAACCTCATCCGTAACCAGACCAAATACTACAGATTACTTAATTTTTCCGAAGCCTTGCCGCAACTGCGCGAGCAAGTGGAACACGACTTGCGCAAAAGGAATTTTGACCTTAACAAAACGATTGCGCTTGTAGTAAAACTGATGGATAAAACGTGTATCCGCGTTGGTAATCAGCGGTACAAACTGAAACACGGCTCATCGGGAATCACAACGCTGGACTCCAAATGCGCTACGGTAAAAGGAAGTACGATCCGGTTTGTATTCACAGGAAAAAAAGGCGTTAAGCAAGATATAACGCTGCGTGATACACAGCTGGCCAGACTTGTGAAGCAGTATAAGGAAATGCCAGGAAAAAGACTTTTCCAATATACAAGTGAAAGCGGCGGCAAATGTTCACTCAATGCACGGCAGGTCAATGACTATATTCATGAACATACAGGCTCGCATTTCTCTGCCAAGGATTTCAGGACGTGGATGGGAACTGTAACGGCTTTTGAATTTCTCAGTCATCAGGAAAAGTTTCAGTCTCAGCGGCAATATACCCGCGTTGTAAATACTTGCCTTGACGTGGTTGCGGCACATCTGGGAAATACCCGTGCCGTCTGTAAAAAATACTACGTGCATCCGGCTGTTTTCAGGGCTTATGAAAATGGTAAAATCCAGCGCTTTCTGAACAAACAGGTTGAAGAAATAAAAAACTTTTCATCCAGTGAACAGTATGTAAAATCACTGCTGGCACATCAGGTTTAAACATAAAACCGCTTTGCCTGCAGCCTGAAAAATTTGTAAACAAACGTTTACAAAAAACCTGTTTACTGCTGATAATCTGTCTGTTACTAAACTCAAAAAAAAGTCAAGATTCACATCTGTCTTTTCTACCGGGCAAAAACAGCTACAAGTACACAACTATTTCAGCATTATTCCTGTGTTTTCAAAACGGATGTGAATGGCACAGGATTTTACATTTTCAGGTAAGCAATCAAAAATTTATCACAAACATTAAATATAAAAAATATGGATACCAATGAAGATCTTGTGGAGGTTTTGAATGACCTTATCAAAATAAATAATGACCGTATTGATGGCTATGAAACGGCATTGAATGACGTAAAAGACATTGATATTGATTTGAAAGGAATATTTCAGAAAATGGCCAATGAAAGCCGTGAAAATATAAAGGAACTAAGCAGTGAAATAAGAAGTCTGGGCGGCGAAGTTGCCTCCGGAACGACCAACTCAGGAAAAATATATCGTGTGTGGATGGATATCAAAGCTACATTCACAGGCCATGACAGAGCTTCTGCACTGGAAAGCTGCGAATACGGCGAAGATGCGGCACAGGAAGCTTATGACGATGCACTTGCAACAAGCGTTGACCTTCCGGTGCATGTAAGACAGCTGATTGCCAACCAGAAAGCAGAGCTGCTTGAATCGCATAACCTGATCAAGAAATACCGTGATCTGCATCAACTGATCAGCAAGTAGTTGTTAGCTAATAGCTGTTAGCTTTGAGCTGTTAGCTGTTACTCTAAACTTACTTTGCAACATGCAAAACAAACCGGGCTGAAATCAGTTGATTTCAGCCCGGTTTGTTTTATAGAATAAAATGTATTTTATCTCAGATCCACAACTTCCACGCCGGGATACATCTTGGAATTAAATGCAAAAAAGCTGTCGGCGACATTTACATCAGGAAGGAACTGTTCTACTTTGTAAGTAACAACCTGTCCGTTTTTCTGGAAAATTTTCCAGCTGCTGATGGCATTGTCAGCCTTGTTGACTTCAATCTGTACTTTGTTGACCTGACTGGTTTTATTGGTTGAAGTCAGTTCCACAACATCAAGCGTTTTGTTGCCTTCCTTTTTTTCTTTCAGATAAGCGTACTTGAAGCCTTTTTTATAAGCTGTATAAATCTTGGTCGGATCCAGGTCGCCCGTTGCAGTGGGATCGAAATCCTGAAGATTGACTTCATTGGTTTCCTTGATGTACGTAGCCATCAGTTTGCCATCGTTAAATATTTCCTGACCGGCCATTTTAAGCCTGAACTTGGTCCCTTTTACAGTTGCTTCGCCCTTTAAGGGTTTCTGGCCTTCCGGAATGTAGGAAAATACCGCTTTAAAGGATTTGATCTTCTGGTATTTGTTGCTCATGGCTTCCAGAATGGCTGTTGACTTTTTATCGCCCTGCGCCTGCACATCTGCAGTTCCCAGAAGTGAAATCACCATGATGGCTAGCCAGCAGGCACTTATTTTCCAGTTTTTCATATAATTGATTTGGTTTTTAGTTAGTTAAGTAAAATGGGTTATTCAGGCTGTTTACAAAATTTAGACCAACATCCGGGATGAAGGTTTAAACCGTTAAAAGATGATTTATAAAGACTGCAATATACCGGTTTGCTCAGCCTACGCCCATTACACGAAGATGTTCTTCAAGACCGCCCAGATCATGGAACATGACATCCCGAGCTTTACTTCCCGTAAACGGGCCCACGATGCCGAGTATTTCCAGCTGATCCATAATCCGGCCGGCGCGGTTATAACCCAGCTTCATTTTGCGCTGAATCAGCGAGGTACTTCCCTGCTGATGCGTAATGATCAGCCGGGCTGCGTCAGGCAGCAATGCATCAAAATCGTCCGGGTTCAGCTCGCTTCTTGATTCCGCTGCATCTTCGCCTTCGTATTCAGGAAGCGCATAGGCATCGTCGTAGCCACGCTGTGCACCAATGTATTCGCACACATCTTCAATTTCGCGGGTATCAATGAACGGACACTGCAGACGGATCACTTCGGAGTTGATCGCAAGGAGCATATCTCCCTGCCCTACAAGCTGCTCCGCGCCGCCCATATCAAGAATGGTCCGTGAATCGATGCTGGATGTAACCCGGAACGACAAACGCGCCGGAAAGTTTGCTTTGATAAGACCTGTAATGACCTTTACCGAAGGCCGCTGCGTAGCCACAACAAGATGTATTCCGACGGCACGCGCAAGCTGTGCAAGACGCGCAATCGGTGTTTCCACTTCTTTGCCGGCAGTCATCATCAAATCTGCAAGTTCATCAATGACCAGTACGATATAAGGCAGAAAACGGTGTCCCTTTTCAGGGTTCAGCCTGCGTTGGGCAAATTTGGCATTGTATTCTTTCAGGTTCCTTACGGCTGCTTCTTTCAGAAGGTCATAGCGCGAATCCATTTCAATACATAGTGAATTCAGCGTAAAAATTACCTTTTTGGTATCCGTTATGATGGCTTCTTCGGCATTCGGAAGCTTGGCGAGAAAATGCCTTTCCAGCTTGTTGAACAGTGTTAGTTCCACCTTTTTCGGGTCAACAAGAACAAATTTCAGTTCCGCCGGATGCTTTTTGTAAATAAGCGAAGCAAGAATAACGTTCAGCCCGACCGACTTTCCCTGACCTGTTGCACCGGCCATCAGCAAGTGCGGCATTTTGGCAAGATCGACAATATGAATGTCGTTGGAAATCGTTTTTCCCAGCACAATAGGCAGATCATAATTGGCTTTCTGAAAGCGCTCATTGGCCAGAACCGAACGGATAAAAACAGTTTCCCGGTTTTTATTGGGTACTTCAATCCCGATCGTTCCGCGGCCGGGCATAGGCGCAATGATCCGTATACCCAAAGCGGCAAGGCTCAGTGCAATGTCGCCTTCCAGGTTTTTGATCTTGGAAATCCTGACACCCGCCTCCGGGATAATCTCGTAAAGCGTTACAGTTGGCCCGATCGTCGCCTTGATCTTGGAAATATTGATGCCGTAACTTCCCAGCGTATCCACAATTTTGGTCTTGTTGCTTTCCAGCTCTTCCTGACTTACTTTTTCATGCTGGTTATCTACAACATCATTCAGCAAAGTAATATCCGGAAAATGATACGAAGGCAGATCCAGCATGGGATCATACTGACCGAATTCCCTGACAATCGACGCACTGATGTCTTCTTCCTCATACTCTTCCATAGGCTCGCTGACGGCCATAGGCGTTTCCACTTCCAGTTCCAGCACGGCGGGTTCCGCAGGACTTACGGACATAACTGGCATAACGGGCAAAATGATCGGTGCGGGAACAATTACCTCCGGCAGATGCGGATCTTCATCCTCTTCTTCTTCAACGGGTTCTTCTTCCGGTTCCTCTCCTTTTTCGACATAAATATCATCATAGGTCCCGTTCACAACGGATGTAAAAGCGCTTTCGGGTACAACGGGCTTTTCTTCCGGCTCGGCTTCGGGCACAGCAACGCTGGTTTCCTCCTGCTGCTGATCCGGCATCACTTCAGGCTTGGCATTCTTAAGCTGCCAGGCTTCAATGGCCGATCTTGCGTCGTAAAAGAAAACGGCAAAAACAAACAATGAAAAGATAATCGGGATAATACTGCCCCATTTCAGCCAGTCGAACAGGAAAACATTTACGATGTATCCGATTCCTCCTGCAATAAAGCTGCCGGAATTCTCGGAATTGCTCATCAGCACGACGTAGCCCATCAGCACGCTGAGCCATAAAGTAAAGAAGATCACTTCCTTTGTCGTTCGGCTTAGCGGCAGCAGTTCTTTCCCGAACGCCATTTTCCAGCCTGTGACAAAAGGGATCAGCGGCACAAGCAGCGCACCAATTCCAAACCAGCGGTAAACAAAGAAATGGGAAATTACAGCGCCGAGCACGCCAAAAAAATTGCGGGTCTGACGGCCGGCATCACGGATGGATTCATGTCCGAGGCCGTCGATTACGCTTTGGTCTGAAAGCCCGGTGGCAATGTAGGACAGAAATGATATTTCCAGAAATAGCCCGAGTACAATAAAGAATGTACCCCAGGCCAGTGTATTTTTCGGACTGGAAAAAATATGTTCCCAGTCGAATGAAATACGAAATCGGGAACCTGGCAATTCTTCTGCTTTCGGGCGGTTTATATTTCCTCTTGGCTTATTTACGGACATTTACTTTAATTCTGATACGTCAAGTATAATTTTACTCCCGATTTTCTCATGGGTTAACCAGCGCCTTGCATATTCTTTTTACCAAACCCGGCCCTTCATAAATAAAGCCTGTATATAACTGTATCAGAACCGCACCGGCCTTTCTCTTGTTCTTCGCTTCTTCCGGCGAAGCAATTCCGCCCACGCCAATAACTGGAAATGCGTAACCGGATTTATCACAAAGGTAACGAATTACTTCAGTTGACTGATGTGCCAGCGGCGCTCCGCTCAAACCTCCTGCACCCATTTTTTCGATTTCCTCCGGACTTGTACGCAGGTTCTTGCGGCTGATCGTGGTATTGGTTGCAATGACACCGGCGATTCCGGTTTCTTTTACGATGTCAATAATATCATCCAGCTGGTTCCATGTCAGGTCCGGAGCGATTTTCAGAAAAATCGGTTTCGGGTTGAATCTTTCCCTGTTCTTTTTCTGAAGTTCTTTCAGCAACGCGGTAAGCGGCGCTTTTTCCTGAAGATCGCGTAGTCCCGGCGTATTCGGAGAGCTTACATTCACCACAAAATAATCAACAAAGTCAAAAAGTTCGCGGAAACAGATCAGATAATCACTTAATGCCTGCTCGTTCGGCGTATCCTTATTTTTACCGATGTTGCCTCCAACCAGAATTTTCGATTTCCTGCTGGCCAGCTTTGCCGCTGCTACGGCTGCCCCTTTATTGTTGAAACCCATCCGGTTTATCAACGCCTTGTCACTTTTCAGGCGAAACAGCCTCGGCTTGTCATTTCCCGGCTGCGGCTTTGGCGTTACAGTCCCGATTTCTATAAAACCGAATCCGAGCGCATCCAGCTGATCAACGAGTTCGGCATTTTTGTCAAATCCTGCTGCAAGCCCCACGGGATTACGGAAACGCAACCCGGCTACTTCCTGAACAAGGTCCGGATGTTCGTAAGTATACAAAGACCTTAACAGCTGCGGGACAAACGGGATTTTAAAAGCAAGCAATAATACCTCACAAACAAAGTAATGAATCCGCTCGGCATCAAAAAGAAAAAGTATCGGGGAAACAAGAATTTTATACATCCTGCAAAAATATGATGTTTAAAAGCAAGCGGCGGAGAAATCAGGTGTTTTTATTTTAACCCTGCCTATTCTGAAACAGGTCCCCGGCTTTTCACTCCGGTTTCCGGAACACATTCCGGCAGGTATGGATGCGCGTTCAGCTCTAAACAAATATAATAAAAAGGGTTTCAGTGTGAAGTACACATGGGCGCCTAAAAGGCGAATTACATTTTATTTTTACAATCCGGCTGCCATTAAAAGGTTTGCTTATGTTACACAAATTGAAGTTTTCACACTTTAATATACGGCAAATCTTTATTTTTTTATAATTTTATGTAATTATTCAACAGAAAATGCTGTTAAAAAAATGGCAGTGAATTTACATTCCGGTGTTCACCCAAACTGAACATCTTCATTTTCAAAGCCTGCTTAATCGAATAACTTAACTCCTGATCCATATTTAAACCTGTACCTGTGAAAATAAACCCTTTTCTTAAACTTATTACACCCGTTTTGTTTACCTGTTCCGCTTTTTCATTTACAGACGTCCTGGCGTCCGGTTCTGAAAAAAGTGCAATCGTTCGCGCAGACGGCGCCAAGCTTGTGGGCAAAATCGTGGAATCGCCAGGCAATGCCGGCGTAAGCTTTGCAACCGTGGCATTGCTTTCTTCCAGGGATTCTACGCTATCCACCGGCGCCGTTTCCGATGAAAACGGTGTTTTCACCATCAGCAGCGTCACTTCCGGAAATTACATCCTGCGTGTAACCAATATGGGTTATCAAACCCGCTATGTACCGAATGTCAGTGTCGCTACGGAAGCAAATTTCCTGGATCTTGGCAACATCGTCCTGCTTCCCGAAGCGCAAAAGCTGAATGAAGTGGTTGTAAAAGGTGAGAAAAGCATGATTGTGGACGATATTGACAAGAAAATCGTCAACATCGGAAAGGATATGCTGGCTACAAGCAACAACCTCAGTGACTTGCTGGAAAAAGTTCCGGCGGTTTCTCTAGACGAAAACGGCAATCCGCAGGTCCGGGGCAAAGGAAATGTGGTCGTTCTTATTGACGGCAAGCCTTCCAATCTGTACGGAAGCGACCTTCCGACGATTTTACAGTCATTTCCGGCCAATCTGATCGAACGCATTGACGTGATGACGACGCCTTCCGCCAAATATGAAGGTGAAGGCGCTTCGGGCGTTATTGACATTATTACAAAAAAGGACAAAATCCGCGGTACAAACGGCACCCTGCGCGTAAGTCTCGGCAACAGGAACAACCATAACGCTTCCGGAAATATCAGCTACCGTGCGGGCAAACTGAGCATTAATGCATCGCTTAATGCGCAAAACAGAAATATGACCTGGAAAAGAAATCTGAGCCGTGAAAACTTTATTTCTGAAACCAGCTCTCATCTTGAACAATCCGGAACGGGCGAAAACAAAGGGAAAAACGCATTCGGCCGCGTCGGGATCAATTATGATTTCAATGAAAAAAATGCGGTTGAAGTCGGTTTTAACTATTCAGCAAACCAGAATAACAACGGCAGCAATCTTTTAAATGAAACCACGCTTTCGACCGGAGCTGTTCAGGAACGTTTCAACCGTATTTCCAACAGCAAAGGCGACGGGGGCAACTCCAATTTCAGCCTGGACTACCGCAGGAAATTCAACAAAAAAGACCAGCAGCTTAACTTTACAAGCAGCTATTCCATCGGGCAATCGGACGGTGAATCGTATTATACGCAGGAAAGTGCCGTTGACAGCCTTTTGCGAAACCAGCAGAATTTCAGGGACAACAACCGCAGATCCTTGTTCCTGAACACAGATTATACATGGCCTGTAACGCCGAAATCCACTTTTGAAGTCGGCCTGCGTTCCCGGACTAGCTCCAACGATAATACAAACTCTTTTTACAACCTGAACAGAGAAACGGGCAACTATGTGTTTGACCCGAATATCAGCAACATTTTTGGTTACAAAGATGCTACTTACACCGGTTTCATGACTTTTTCCCAGAAAACGGACCTTTGGGGACTGCGTGCCGGATTGCGTGTAACGGATTACAACCAGGAAATCAATCAGATCAGCATTAACCGTGAATTCAGCGTTCATTTTCTTACGCTCGTCCCGTCACTTGCAGTTACGCGTAAACTCGGGGAATCGGCCCAGCTGAAACTCAATTACAGCAGACGTGTACAGCGTCCAGAAGCAGACTGGCTGAACCCGTATACGGACGTTTCGGATCCGAGGAACATACAGTCCGGAAACCCGAACCTGCGACCTGAATTTACGCACAAGGCCGAAATGGGTTATTCCAATTACGAAGCAGACGGCGGCTGGGGTCCGTCCCTGTTTATGGATTATTCCAACAATGCCATTACAAGGATCAGGACCATTGATGAAAGCGGCATTTCACTCACACAGTTTGACAACGTAGGACGCGAACTTTCTTACGGCATGGAAACGGATTTTTCTCAAAAGATCGGAGATGTGCTTAAGATAAACGCAAGCGGGCGGGTTTACAGAACGGAAGTGGTGTCGCAGGTTGCACAGATTGACAACCGCACATGGAGCTATTCGGGAAACCTGAATGCGTTTGTGACCTTGCCGATGGATTTCAGAGCATCGGCTTACGTGAATTATGAAGGTCCGCGTGCCGTAGCGCAGGGAACGCGCGAAGGTATTTTCGTTGCCAATATGGGCATACGCAAAGAACTTATGGAAAAAAAAGCTACAATTTCATTCAACGTACAGGACATATTTTTGTCCCGGGCATACAAGAACCAGCTGAACACTTCTACATATTCCCAGAACTCACTCTGGCAGCAAACCAACCGGCTTGTTAACCTGACTTTCCAGTACCGATTTGGTAAAATCTCGTCAGGCACCGGCGACGATGCGTAAAGAAAATCAATAAGTGTAAATGAAAAGGGAAGGATAAAAATTATCCTTCCCTTTTCATTTACAAGGCATTAACATCGAATAGTTCAATTTTACCGAATCTGCAAACTGGTAAACCGGCGACTGCAAGCGATCTGTCCGGAGCGTTTTCCTGGCGGCGGGAACAATGCCCGGCGCATTTGCAGGAATGCGTCTGATCAACTCTGTCAAAGTCAACAAACGGGTATAATCCGGCGTAACAGCAATTGATGGAATGGTTTTTGCAATCAGCTACATTGCAGCGGGCCATTATAATGCTTAATTAAACCTTGGACAACATTACTGATCTAAATTACGGAGAACACAAAATCTTCATAAACACAGTAATCTGAATCAAACATTAATAAATAAAAACATGAAAAAGTTATTGAATATTCTAACAGCACTACTGCTGGTTTCAACCGTTTCCTTTGCCCAAAAACTTCCTGTTGATTCCATTTTTGCCAATTACTATAAAGCAACTGGCGGAAAAGCACTTTGGGACGGTGTAAAATCCTACAATATTAAAAGAAGCTATTCCGCTGCAGCCGCAACGCCGTATGATGTCAATATCTCTGCTTCTATTCCCGAGCAGTCGCTTTACAAGTCCAAAACCATTATGAAACGCAGCTTTGTGTATACGATCAAAGGAAATGAAGGCTGGATTAAGGTTCCTATTGCACAAAAAATGGACGTAAAAGACCTGAGCCAGGCCGAACAGCAAAACATGCATCTAGAGCTTTTTGAAAACCTGGTACCTTTTATTGATTACAAAAAAAGAGGTTTTATAGCTACTACTGTCGGCACCGAAACGCTGAACGGCGCGCAGGTTAATCAGGTGGAACTGCAGGGAAAAGGCATTAAATACAACCTTTATTTCGATGCAAAAAGCGGCTTGCTTGTCAAGCAAAGAGAAACAAAAGCCGGTGTGGAAACCACAACGGATATGTCGGATTACACAAAATCTGCTTACGGCATTATGTATCCGTCCAAACTGGTTGTTGTAAACAGCACGGAGAAAAAACCGCTTACGATCAAATCCACACTGGCGGTTAACGAACAGGTAAACCCTGCGCTTTTCAAAAGATAATCAATACAATGTCAATGCTTTTCTGGATAATCAATAACGGGTTTTGATTATCCAGATTTTTTATCAGATAACAAGAACTTTACAATCATCCTGTCACTCAACGCAGCGCAGAATTAACAGTTAAGAATGAAGAAAGCACTAAAAGTATTGGCGATTATAATACTGACAGTTTTAATTCTGGTCGGAGTATTAATTTGGGGTATTCAAACGCCCTTTGGACAAAACTTTTTAACAACACAGGCCAATTCCTATTTACGCAAAAAACTGAAAACCAAAGTCAATATCGAAAAAGTACGTTTCGATGTTCCCGACTGGATTTTACTCGAAGGCGTCTATTTTGAAGATCAGCACGGAGACACACTGGTTGCCGGAAAAAGGCTGTATGTCGATCTGGACATGTACAGTCTGATCAAAGGAAACGTAGGCATCAACAAAGTGGAGGCGGAAGGAATCAATGCCAATATCACACGGGTTTTGCCGGATACCGTTTTCAACTTTCAGTTTATCGTGGATGCATTTGCAAGTGCCGATACTACTGCACAAGTGGACACGACTTCAAGCCCGCTGGAAATGCGCCTGAATCAGCTTTCATTGAAAGATATCCGATTATCCTACCGCGATGCCGTAACCGGAATGGATGCGGAAACAAGCATTGACTCCGCGCTTGTAAAGTTTGATAAATTCAACCCGACGCTTTCACAATACCATCCTACAAAAGTCGCCTTGCTGAACAGTCAGGCGAAATTGCGGATGTACACGCCGCTCAAAACCGACACGGCCCCGGAAACAGTGCCTGATCCGGCAGATTCGCTGGATATTAAAGTAGGCGATATTGATATCCGTCAGTTTAAATGGCTGTTTGAAGATGAAACTTCCGGACTTAAGAACGGCATGACCGTCGGAAAACTGGAAGGAAAGGTAAACAGCATTTACATGGGCAGCCAGCAGGTTAATGTGGACAACATCAATCTGGAAGATATGTCTTTGTACGCTGAATTTGCAAAAAAGGCAAAAAAGGCTGTCAAAAAAGATTCTGTGGCCGCAGATACTGCTGCTTCCGGATGGAATGTAAAGGTCGGCAACATCAGACTGGCCAATAACGACATCCGCTATGATGATTTCAATACGCCGAAACAGCCGAAAGGACTTGATTTTGCACACCTTGATATCAAGGATCTGAACATTGATCTACAACAGTTCATTTTCTCGCCTGAAAACATTGCGGGTTCTTTGAAGTCGGGTTCCTTTAATGAAAAAAGCGGTTTCAGACTGGAAGAATTCAGGACCGATTTCCAATACGGCGAACAGGAAACTTTCCTGAAAGGGCTGTATGTAAAAACGCCCAATACGCTGCTCCGCGATGAACTTGTACTTAAATATAAAAATCTGGACGAGCTTACGAAAGACATTGCAAACGTAAGAATCCGCCTTAACCTTACCGATACACGCGTTGCATTTACCGACATTCTGCTGCTGGTTCCCGATCTTGCCAATACGCCGCCTTTTAACAAAGTGCCAAACGGCATGCTGAAAGGAACCGGAACCATAACCGGCACTGTGGACGATATGCTGATTTCGAAGGCAAGGTTCAGCATGCTGGGAGGAACGGTTCTGAGCCTGAACGGCCGTGTACGCGGATTGCCTGATCCGGAAAAAGTATCGCTGGATATGACGATCAATGAAATGTCGTCCACCAAGCAGGATCTGATGAAAATGCTGCCCGACAGCGCAGTTCCGGCTACCATAGAAATTCCTGAAAAGGTCAAAATTACAGGTAAAGTCAAAGGCACGATGGAGAATGTGACTCTGACTACGACCATCAATACGTCATTTGGTACAGGCTCGTTTTCCGGAAATTTGAAAAACATTACAGACAGCATGCGTGCGCAATACAACGGCACACTCGCTTTCCGTGAATTCGATCTCGGCAAACTGATGAAACAGCCGCCGGAACAAATGGGCAAGCTGACGCTCAGAACGGATCTGGAAGGTGTCGGCTATGCGCCTTCAACAATGAGGGCACGTCTGGACGGAAATGTTGAAAGCGCTGATATCCGCGGCTATGTTTATAACAATTTGCGCCTGAAAGGGGATGTTGACAATGGCCTTGCCAATATTACTGCTGACATGAACGATGCGAATATTGACGTTGCGCTTACGGCACAAGCTGATTTGTCCAAAGAATTTCCAAGTGTAAAAGCAGATGTCTCGATTGACAACCTGAATCTGACCGCACTGCATTTGTATCAGGATTCATTACAGGTAAAAGGAGATATTAAAGTCGATATGCCTTCTACAAACCCGGCAAATCCGCTGGGAACGGTGAATGTAAACGGGCTTGTGCTGAATTACCGCAATAAGCCTATTTCCGTTTCGGATATGACTGTACAGCTTACGGATTCAAGCGGACAGAAACAGGCGAACATTGAAACACCTTTCCTGAAAGCAAAAATGGAAGGTGATTTTGTTTATACCGAAATTGCCGATGCGCTCTTTACTGAAGTAGGAAAACACTTCAAGGTTCCGAACCTTACATATAACCCGGTTACAAAGCCGGTGAGCTTTACATTGGATGCAAGTGTTACAAACAACACGGTTTTCCAGATGTTTGCGCCTCAGCTCCGTGAAATGAATCCGGTAACATTCCATGCCAAGTTTGATAACCAGCAGGATTCTTCCATTGTGGCCAGACTGACCGTTCCGAAAGTGGAAATGGACAGCCTGCAAACCGAAAGGGTTATTGTTGACCTGAGCAGTACAAAGGAAAATGCTGCCATGAACGCATATGTCGGGCTTGTCAGCACAGGCGGTTTCAAACTTAAGAATGCTTCCCTGCAAAGTAAAATCAAAGACAATAATGTGAAATTCGATTTTATTGTCAAAGATTCGGTAGATACTGACCGCCATGCCGTAAAAGGTGCCGTTGCTGTTGCCGGCAACAGTTACCGCTTTAATCTTCGTGAAGACCTGCTGCTGAATTACAGCCAATGGCAAACCGACACGGCCGGATATATCCAGTATGCACCGGACAGCCTTTTTGTAAAAGATTTCACAGTCCGCAGCGATGATCAGTCACTGGTCGTCAATTCTACTGACCCTGCGCCAAACAGTCCGCTGGATATAACGATGTCCAATATTTCCATCGGCCCGCTGATTGAAATTGCAACACAGGATTCTACAATGGCAACGGGTATACTGAACGGAAAGGTGTTGCTCAGAGATTACATGGCATCACCAATCTATACCGGCGAACTTACGATCGACAGCCTTGCCGCCATGAAAATTCCGGTCGGAAACCTGTCTCTGAAAGCATCCAACGAAACGGAAAACCTGATCCGCGTGGCCATGGGACTGATCAGCGGAGAAAATGAAGTGAATCTGGACGGAAGCTATAACCTGCAGTCCGAAACGCCGATGGATTTCAGAATGGACCTTAAAAAACTGAGTGCAAAAACAATTGAGGCATTCAGCTTTGGCGAACTTCAGCGTGCAGAAGGCGATCTTACCGGCGACATCGCCATTACCGGCGCTACAAGCAGCCCGGTTCTGAACGGAGCCGTGAATTTCAACAATGTGGCTTTCAATGCCACACAGCTTGGTTCAAGGTACTCGCTGGCAGGTCAGAAAATTCTTTTTAACGGACAAAATATCAACTTTGATAACTTTACGCTTACGGATTCGCTGAGCCAGAAAATGAGCATTAACGGAAACGTAAACATTGCGAACATTCCGGATGTTGGTTATAACCTTACGATCAACGGTAAAAACTTTAATGTTCTGAATTCCACTCAGAAACAAAATGAGCTGTTTTACGGAAAAGCAACGATTGATGCATCCATCACCGTAAAAGGACAAGGTACAAAATCCGTTGTGGACGGCAGCCTTACCGTGGATCCGGGAAGCAACATTACAGTGGTCCTTCCGAATGACGCCACAGAAGCCGGTGATGCTAGCAAAGGCATTATCGAGTTTGTGGACATGAGCGACTCTACAAGGCTTGTGAAAATGGATACCGTTGCGGCTCCGAACAACATCATGGTCGATTTTGCATCACAGATTTCCATGGACATTGCCGTTGATGACAGATCGGAGTTTAAAGTAGTAATTGACGAGCTGAACGGCGATAACATCCGTCTGAAAGGAAACGCACAGCTCAGCACCGGAATTTCACCGAACGGCCAGCTGTTCCTGCTTGGTTCGTATGACCTGACCGAAGGTTCGTACGACCTGACGCTGCAGATCCTGAAAAGACAGTTTGAAATCCTGAAAGGCAGTAACCTGCTCTGGACCGGCGATCCGATGAAAGCTGATCTGAATATTACGGCCGGCTATGAAGTAATGGTCGATCCGGGTTCCATTTCTTCCAAATTCCAGGGTAACAGCAAAATTCCGATTCAGGTACAGGTTATTATTACCGGAAACCTGACGACGCCAAATATTTCATTCAACATTGTTCCGGGAGAGGGCATTGATGAACAGGTAAGAAATGACATTCAGAACCAGACTTTCTGGAATGACATGATCAACAATACCTCCGAGATGAACAAACAGGCATTTGCCCTTTTGATCACCAACAAATTTATTACCGATCAGTCTTCACCGGGCTTTAACCTGGGTTCCAGCGCAGAAGCGGTTGCCCGTCAGAGTGTAAGCCAGCTGCTCACCGATCAGCTGAACAATCTTGCTTCCGACCTGATCAAAGGTGTGGACCTGAACATTGGCCTGAACTCAACTGCGGACCAGACCACCGGCGCACGTACGGACCTGAACGTAGGACTGAGCAAGGCGTTCCTGAATAACCGATTGAAAATTTCGGTTGGTAAAAACTTCGAAATAGAAAATCAGAGCAATGCGCCAAGTTCATCCGAAGTAGTTGATAACATCGCACTGGATTACTCCATCACTCCTGACGGACGGTATTTGTTCCGTGGTTACCGGAAAAACCAGTATCAGTCCATTCTGGAAGGTTTTATCATAGAAACCGGTGTGAGTTTTATTGTAACTGCTGATTATGATCTGTTCCGTGAAATTTTTCAAAAGCAAAAAAATGAGAAATAGTTTATTGGCTTTAATGGCTACATGTATCTTGCTGAGCAGCTGCTCGGTTGATAAATATGTACCTGCAGGCCAGAGCCTGTATGTTGGAAATAAAGTAAATGTAGAACCGGACAGTACTTCCAAACCCAAAGTTGCCGGTCTGGAAAGTGAGCTGGAAGCCATTATCAAGCCGGTTCCGAACAAGACACTTTTCGGGTTTCCGTACAAAGTATGGTTTTATTATTTCATTGGCACGCCGAAAGATGAGGGCGGCCTGCGCAGCTGGTTCCGTAACAAGCTGGGCGAGCCTCCTCGCTTCGCATCGCAGCGCGTTGTGGATATCAATGCAGCCAACATGGTTTCTTTTCTGGACAATGAAGGTTATTACCGTTCGGATGTAACCGGAAAGATTGTGGAAAGCAAAAAGAAGAAGCGTAGAACTGCTATTTCGGAGTATGATGCCTACATCATGCCGCGTTACGTTATCAATCAAGTCAACTATGTGGTTAATGACAGTTCACTTTTCAATCGCGACCTTGTACTGGCAAAAGAGAAAACGTTACTGAAAAAAGGTGACCCGATCCGGCTGGACGTTATTTCAACCGAGCGCGTTCGCATTGACCAGGAACTGAAAGGCAAAGGTTATTACTTTTTCAATCCGGATTACCTGATTATAAAAGTCGATTCTACAATCGGACGACAGGATTCAACGCTTGCTGCACAACAAGTAAATCTTTATTTGCAGGTAAAACCGCAAACTGCCCAGACTTCGCTTAAACAGTATTTTATCAACCAGATTTATGTAAATACCGGAACAGAAGAAAATCCTCTGGCAGACAGTATCCCTCGCAGGGGCCCGATACGGCGCGGAATTAATATAAACGATCCCGGAAGACTTTATAAAAGAAGAATTTTTTACGATGCCATCGGTTTCAGACGCGGCAACATGTATACAAATACGATGCATGACGTGTCACTTTCAAGGCTTGTGAACCTTCAGAACTTCAAGTTCGTAAGAAACCGCTTTGACCTTGTACCCCGCTCGGATTCCGCCTTGCTCGACGTGTATTATGATCTGGCACCGTTGAAAAAGAAATCTTTGCAGACCATTCTTAGTGCCAGTACAAAATCCAATAACCTGGGTGGTTCGCAGCTGGATGTAACGTGGCGGAACAGAAACATTTTTCGAGGTGCAGAAATGCTGTCGGTCAATGCTTACTTCGGGTTTGACGTTCAATTAGGCGGAAACAGAAGCGACAGTCCAAATAAAATTGGCAATGAATACGTCAGATATGGTGCAAATGCAAACTTGTCCTTTCCACGCTTTCTGATTCCCTTTATAAGAATACGGCCGGAAAGAAGTCAGGTTCTGCCTAAAACCATGCTTTCACTTAACTATGAAAACCGGGTTCAGCGAGGACTTTACACGACTACTTCCATCCGCGGAGACTGGTCTTATATTTGGAACAAGAATGCTGAAGTTCAGCATACACTGGCGCCGATTTCCATTAATTTTGTGCAGCCGACCAACGTCAATACGGAGCGCTTGGGAGCGATTGCAGAAAATCCGAACACCAATCCGCTGGATATTGACAGGCTTTACAAACTTGTAGACCAAAAGTATTTTATAGTTGGATCGAATTACACCATCTCATATCATCCGACGCCCCGGCCTTTTGCAAGAAACCGTTTTGCATTAATCGGGGGCATTGACTATGGCGGCAACCTGCTTAGCCTGTTTGCAAAGAAAGATACAGAAGATGAAACCTTGCCAAAAACATTTCTGGGCGTTCCCGTATTTCAATATGTAAAACTGGATGGCGACTTTAGATATTACAGAACGGTAAGCTCGAAGTTAACGTGGGCAAACCGGCTTGTACTTGGTGCAATCAAACCTTATGGCAATTCCATTACCATGCAGACTCCGCAGTTCAAACAGTACTTTGGCGGCGGTAGTACCGGAATCAGGGCTTTCCGGGCGCGTTCACTCGGACCGGGTGCTTATCCGCCGGATACGACCTATATCAACCTCGTCGGATACCAGTCATTTGGCGATATCCGGATGGAATTCAATACCGAAATGCGTATTAAATTTACAAATATCATTAACGGAGCTGTTTTTGTAGATGCCGGAAATATCTGGTCATTCGGTGACAGCACCAGGGCCGGTTATGACAGACGCGCGATAATCAGCAATGATTTCCTAAAACAGGTTGCAGTTGGCGGCGGAATCGGCTTGCGTCTGGATTTCTCTTATCTGGTATTCAGGCTTGACCTTGCGACACCTTTCAGAAAACCGTGGTATACGCAGGAACCGGATCCGGCCAGTCCGGAAGGAACGGTGACTTACCGGAATCCGTGGGTTTTCAAAGAAATCGATTTGGGCAGCAAGACATGGCGAAAAGAAAACCTGATTTTAAATATTGCAGTCGGGCTTCCTTTCTAGCATCTACGATTTGATTTCCTGACATAATTCGATCAGCATGCCATTCGTACTTTTCGGATGAAGAAAACAAACCAGCTTGTTGTCGGCACCAATAACCGGGGCTTCACTTAACAAAGTGAAGCCCTCATTTTTTAACCGTTCCATTTCGAGCTCAATATCGTCCACTTCAAATGCAAGATGATGAAACCCCTCTCCTTTTTTCTCGATAAACTTTGCAATAACACTGTCGGGGTCAGTAGCTTCCAGAAGCTCTATTTTGGTCTGGTTGATCCTGAAAAATGAAGTAATAACGCCTTGTGAAGCAATATTTTCACGTTTGTAAGGCATAATGTTGAAAAGTGTCGAAAACAGTTCTTCGGCCTTTTCAAGTTCATTTACGGCTATTCCGATATGCTCGACATTCTTCATCAAGTACTGGCTTAAATTTTTACTAACCACTAAAAGCTAACCGCTTTTAGCGATCTTTTGAATTATTTTCTGTTGTCGCTGCCTCCAACCATGCTGAGGTAACTTTCATAGCGGCTCATGGCAATATTTCCGGCCATGACCGATTCTTTTACGGCACAGCCCGGCTCATTGATGTGCCGGCAATTGTTGTAACGGCACTGATTGAGCAGTTCGCGCATCTCAGGAAAATAATGGCTGATTTCCTCCGGTTTGATGTCGGCAAGACCGAGTTCCTTGATTCCCGGCGAATCGATAATAAAAGTACCTTCTTCCAGCTCAAACATTTCCGCAAATGTAGTCGTGTGCACGCCTTTGTTTGCAAACGTGGAAACTTCCTGCGTCTTAATGTCAAGATCGGGTGCGATGGCATTCACAAGTGTGGATTTTCCCACGCCGGAATGGCCGGACAAAAGCGAAACTTTTCCTTTCAGCACGGCTGCAAATTCTTCCAGTCCTTCTTCGCTGACTGCCGTTGTGGCCATGCATTTATAGCCAAGGCTTTCGTAAAGCTCCATCAGTTCCGTCTGAAAATCCTTCATTTCATCATTCAGCAGATCCTGTTTGTTGAAAACAAGCACGCCGGGAATGCGGAAAGATTCAATGGCAACCAGAAACCGGTCTATAAATCCAAGTGAAGTACGCGGAAAAACCAGCGTGGCAATCAGGATGGCCTGATCTACATTGGCTGCAATCAGGTGGGCAAAAGCACTTTTATGCACCGACTGCCTGACGACATAGTTCTGCCGCGGTTCTATTTCATGGATAATGCCGAAATTCTGCGTTTCATCTTCCTCTTCAAACCTGACGTAATCACCGACCGCAATCGGGTTGGTGACTTTCAGTCCCAAAGCCTTGAACTTTCCTTTCAGCCTGCATTGCCAGATGTGCCCGTCCCTGCTGTCTCTCACATCATACCATGAGCCTGTCGAGCGCAGTACCAATCCTTTTACTAGTCCCATTCTGAAATTTTGTGCTGATAACGAATTTTACGGAAATATAACCAACGCCAATAAAACTTAACAGTCAGGTATAAAACCGGATAATAAAATTAAGTAGTTTTCTTGTCATCCCTGTTTTTTATTCAGAATAAAGAATGGGTACAAACTTCAATGCAATAGCCAGCAGCAATTTACCTCACTATTCATCAATCCAAAACCGGAACGGGTTGTTTTTTATTCATGAAGCAGACTTAACCATTTAATAATATTTTTAGTATAATTGCCTGCATTTTTATTTTTTACATAGATTTAAATCGTAAATTATTAAAGAATATTAAAAACTACCTTTAACAAAAAACTTTTACCCTCAGAATGGACCTAGTTGCAGAAGAACCGAATTCGGTGATTGATATCCGCAAAAACCGTATCAGAAGTAATTTGTTGCTTTATTTATATCAATCCGGTGATACTTCGATCAACAAAATGGCCAAGTTGTTTCACGCCAGTATTCCTTCCGCAACCGGGATTGTCAATGATCTGATGCGTGAAGGCTGGATTACCGAAACCGGCACTGGGCCGGCAAGAGCCGGACGGCCGCCTGTTCTGTACGGCCTGAACCCGAAAAAGTATCTGACGCTGATTATGGATATCAACAGGCACGATACGCAACTGGTTATTTTTGATCTGCACAACCAGCTTATTGTAAGACGTAAAATAGATATCCGGCTGGATGATTCCGCTACTTTCCTCCAAGGCCTTTTTACCGCTTCGGACGATTTCCTGAAATCCAATCAGATCAGCAAGGAGCAGTTATGGGGCATCGGCGTTTCCATGCCGGGCCTGATCAACTCTTCACAGGGTATCAACCTTACTTACCCGAACCTTACGCCGCCGGGCACGCCGCTGGTTTCGTATCTGAAAAAACACTTCGGGCTTCCGGTGTGCCTCTTCAACGATACGAAGGCGACAACTATCGGCGAGCACAGGTTCGGTTTTGCCGTTGAAAAATCGCAGGTCCTGACGATCAATATTGACTGGGGAGTTGGTTTGGGAATTGTCGTTAACGGTGAGGTTTTTAACGGAGCATCGGGATTTGCCGGAGAACTCGGACATATTCAGGTGAAACCGGACGGGCCGCTTTGTCACTGCGGTAAAATAGGCTGTCTGGACACAATTACTTCGGCCATGGCGCTGATCCGGCAGGCGAAAGAAGGAATTGCCAGCGGGAAAGCAACGATTTTGTTACAGATCGTCAATAACGATCTGGATATGCTGGATACCTCGCATATTATCGAGGCCGTTCATGCCGGCGATGAGTTTTCTATTGACCTGCTGAGTACTGTGGGAACGGAGCTGGGAAAAGGGCTTGCGACGGCTGTACATCTTTTTAATCCGGAGGTGATTATTGTCGGAGGTTTGCTGGCCGAAGCCGGACCGTTTATTTCCAATCCGATTGAACAGGCGATCAATAAATACTGCTTGTCCGATTTCAAGAATTCCCTTTCGATCCATATTTCAAAACTTGGCGCAAAAGCAAGGCTGCTGGGTACGCAGGCTCATTTGTTTGAACATTTGATCAGCAAAGAGTTTTCATAATTTTTACAATCCGAAGCGTACCGGATTTTTCGTAAACAGAAATCCGGTACGCTTAATCCAAAACTTTCCGCACTGCGTTCATGATCGTTTCCGTCGATCCTGTTCCGGCAGCAATGTAGGCTTCATTGATTTTTCCGGCTTTTATTCTTTCCTCGGGACTTTTGATCCACTTCTCGAACACTTCTATTGTCTGCCGGGAGTCGGAAACAGCAACAGCGCCTCCTTTTTGTATCAGATCGGTTGCTTCCTGAAACTTGTGGTATTTTTTATCGCCGAATGCAACCGGCAATCCGAAGGTTGCTGCTTCCAGGATATTGTGCAGGCCGGAACCGAACGAGCCGCCGATGAACGCCATATTTCCGTACTTGTAAAGTGACGACAGCATTCCGATGTTATCGATAAATAGATAATCACAAACTTCAATGGATTGTCTGGTTTTCAGCTCGGAATAGAGAATGGAAGTGCCATGCAGGCTTTTTCGCCAGTTTTCAATCTGCTCGGCATTGATTTCGTGCGGCGCAATAATGGCTTTCAGCGTTCCTCTGAAATGATTTAAAACCGGAACAAGCACCTGCATATCCGCTTCCCAGACAGAACCTGCAACAAGGCAGGGCTTCTGACAAACAAAGAAATTCAATCCCGGCAGGTCTGCCGCATTGGAAGCGATCATTTTTACACGGTCGAAACGGGTATCTCCTGCTATGGAGGAATCAAGGATGCCAGCCTGATGAAGCAAATTCAGGGATTCCCTGTTCTGTACAAAAATATGATCAAAGCAACCGAGCATTTTCCGGAAAAACCCGCCATATGGCTTGAAAAAGATTTGCTGCGGACGGAAAATGGCAGAAAAAGATAAAACATAAGCCCCGCTTTTCCTGAGAAGGCTCAGGTAATTGAACCAGAATTCGTATTTGATAAAAAAAACAATCTGCGGTTTTACCACATGGATAAACCGGCGCGCATTGGACAAAGTATCAACCGGAAGATAGCAGATATAATCTGCTCCGGCGTAATTTTTCCTGATCTCGTAACCCGAAGGTGAAAAGAACGTCAGCAAAATAAAATGCTCAGGATAACGGCTTCTGAAAGATTCCATCACGGGCCTTCCCTGCTCGAATTCGCCAAGCGAGGCGGCATGGAACCAGGCTACGGGCCGGCCATTTACGCGCTGCTGAAATGATTTTTCCAGTTCGTCCAGCAGGCCTTTCCGACCGGCAACACCCCGCTTTACTTTGCTGCTGAACAAGGCCGCAACCTGCATGATAACGGCAAAAAGACCAATTGCAATCTGGTATAGAAATGAAAACAAGGTATTCTGATTAACAGGAGTTTATACAAATAAATTAATATCAAAAATCACCTGGAGCTGGATTTTTGGCGGGCTTTTTTATTTCTTTCTTTAGTTAAAGAACATAAATGTACAAAAAACCGTTAAAGTACTGTAAACATGCAGTGGGCTTAGCTATTTATTTTGTACATTCACTGTTCATACAACACATACAAAACAACCAAGATTTTTTGATATATGATGCGTATAAAATTTCTACTTTCAACACTTGTTCTGTTTACGCTATCAACAGAAATATATGCCCAGCGCCGGGCAAAGGTCGAGGACAATGAAGAGAGTTACCAGTCTTTTACATCCGTAGGTATTACGACCAACACGAATTCCGGCATTCTTGGCGGAGCCGTATTCCGGCAGTCGTCGGCGCTTTCTTCCAAGTTGTTTGGCAAAAACCAGTACCGCTACCTTGCCGTGGAACTTGTAAATGTAAAGCACCCCAAAGAGCTTGCGCAGCAGGATTTTGCAACCGGTGCCCGGCTTGTAATCGGAAAAAGAAATTACCTTTTTGTGCTCAGACCGGAATACGGAAGGGAACTCACGCTTTTCAACAGGCATGAGGATGAAGGGATTTCCATCAGCGCAATTTTGGCAGCCGGACCGTCAATCGGCCTTGAAAAACCTTATATGATTCAGTATCAGTCTGCTGACGGCACCGTTACAGAACCCTTCGATCCGCAGAAACACATGACAAGTACTTCCACTACGGGAATTGTTGGTGCCGGAAGCTTTTTCCAGGGCTTTGGCCAGACCAAAATTGTTCCCGGCGTGCATGTAAAAACGGCCATGAGCTTTGAACTGAGCGCTTTCCGTGATAATGTTACCGGTGTGGAAATCGGTTTCATTGCGGAAGCTTTTTCAAGAAAAGTTAATATCATGGCTTTTGCCGAAAACAGAAGCTTTTATACATCCGGATATTTAACTTTGTATTTCGGAAGTAAAAAACGATAATATAATTTCCAATTGATGAACGGCACGATCTGCGCGGTTTATCATATTTTACACAGATATGATTGAATTACCGGTAATTCCCTCGGAAAGAAAAAAAAGACCTGACTGGCTGAGAGTCAAACTTCCTGCCGGACCTGAGTTCCGCAAAGTCAGACAACTGGTTGATAATTATAAGCTGCATACGATTTGTGAAAGCGGAAGCTGCCCGAACATGGGCGAGTGCTGGGGAGCCGGAACAGCGACTTTTATGATCCTGGGAAATGTGTGTACGAGAAGCTGCAGTTTTTGTGCAGTGGCAACAGGCCGTCCCAATGAATATGACGCAGACGAGCCCCGCCGTGTAGCCGAAGCAATCAAGCTGATGCAGGTTAAACATGCCGTAATTACATCGGTAAACCGGGACGAACTAAAAGACAGAGGTGCTGAAATCTGGTATCAGACTGTAAAACTGGTAAAGGAAAACACACCGGAAACCACGATTGAAACCCTGATCCCGGATGTGAAAAACAACTGGGATGCGCTGGTCCGCATGATTGAAGCCGGTCAGGAAGTTGTGTCTCACAACATGGAAACGGTTGAACGTTTATACCGTGCGGTACGTCCGCAGGCCAAATATGCCAGAAGCCTTGAACAGATAAAAAGGACAAAGGAATTCGGCAAACGTACCAAATCGGGTATTATGCTCGGACTGGGCGAAACGCGTGACGAGGTTTACAAAGCTATGGACGACCTTGCCGCCAACGGACTTGATATTCTTACTTTGGGACAATACCTGCAGCCTACAAAAATGCACCATGAAGTAATTGAATGGGTTACTCCTGAAATGTTTGAAAATTACAAAGAGGAAGGTCTGAAAAGAGGTTTGAAATACGTTGAATCCGGGCCGCTTGTCCGTTCAAGTTACCACGCGGAACGCCATGTAAATGTGCCGATCTGACTAAGAAACTTATCTTCTGAAATGAAAAACCTTGCTTAAAGCTGTTAAGCAGGGTTTTTTATTTTGTCAGAATTCATTTTGTATGTACACCCATTGTACCTGACATGGTTTTTTCCAGCCTTTTTATTTGGTTAATGACTCAAAAAAATTCAATTTTGTTTTTTAATTCATACACTAACAGCATAGTTCCATTCGGAATGAACAATTAACATTTTCAACTTTATGCCATATTTATTCACCTCGGAGTCCGTGTCTGAAGGACATCCTGACAAGGTAGCCGATCAAATATCAGATGCTTTAATCGACAATTTCTTAGCCTGGGATACCAACAGTAAAGTAGCCTGCGAAACCTTGGTAACTACGGGGCAAGTTGTTCTGGCCGGCGAAGTTAAGACCAACACTTATCTGGATGTTCAGAAAATAACGCGTGAAGTAATCAGGAAAATCGGTTATACAAAGAGCGAATACATGTTTGAAGCCAATTCCTGCGGAATTTTGTCAGCCATTCATGATCAGAGCGCGGATATTAATCAGGGAGTGGATAGAGCTGTGGCTTCTGAAAGCTTTGAAGAAAAGGCCAATGCACAGGGCGCCGGCGATCAGGGAATGATGTTTGGCTATGCTACCCGCGAAACGGATAACTACATGCCGCTTGCGCTGGACCTTGCACACAAGATCCTTCAGGAAATGTCGTTCATCCGGAATAATGAGCCGTCTCTGATTCCTTACCTGCGTCCGGATGCAAAGTCACAGGTTACGATTGAGTACAGCGACGAAAACGTTCCCTTGCGCATTGATACGATTGTGGTTTCCACGCAGCACGACGATTTTGATTCGGAAGAAACCATGCTGGCGAAAATCAAAGAAGATGTGATCAACCTTGTGATTCCCCGCGTAAAAGCAAAGCTTAAGCCTGAATTGCAGCATCTGTTTACTGACGACATTACTTTCCATATTAACCCGACCGGCAAGTTTGTAATCGGCGGGCCGCACGGAGATACGGGACTTACGGGCCGCAAGATTATTGTGGATACGTACGGCGGCAAAGGCGCTCATGGCGGCGGTGCATTCTCGGGCAAAGATCCTTCCAAAGTGGACCGCTCGGCAGCATATGCCACGCGCCATATTGCCAAAAATATGGTTGCTTCCGGCCTTTGTGAAGAAGTGCTTGTACAGGTTTCGTATGCGATTGGTGTGGCCGAGCCCTGCGGACTGTATGTGAATACTTACGGAACATCCAAAGTTGCTGATCATGATGGTGAGATTGCCGCCAAAATCGGTGAAATTTTTGACCTTCGCCCTTATGCCATTGAGCAGCGCCTGAAACTGCGCAACCCGATTTATTCGGAAACGGCTGCATACGGACATATGGGCAGAAAAAACGAGATTGTGAAGAAATCCTTCAAAGGTGCAAACGGGGAAGAAAAGGAAGTTGAGGTAGAATTGTTTACCTGGGAAAAGCTTGACTTCGTGGATGCCATCAAGGAAAAGTTTGCGATATAGATTATTTAATTGATAAAAGTCAGGGCCGGCAAATTACCGGCCCTGACTTTTTTATTGCCCAAACATACCCTTAACTCAACAGAAAGGTGCTTTTACTAAACTGGCCCATTACATTTTGATAATCAGGCTAATAAATGCGACTTCCTACCGTTCTTTAATAACGTATATATATGAGCCCCAATACCTTTCTGTTTCCTTTCTTATGCAATACCAAAAAATCAAGTTTGTCAATGTAGAAAAAAGCACCTTTTTTCCAACACTCCGACAACGTGTAGACCAGTACTTTGCTTCCAATGAACTTTGCAAATCGGGAGGAAAAAAGATTTTGTACAAGGCTTTTTTTATGCTCGGTCTTTATCTCATCCCTTATTTGCTGATCCTTTCAGGTTATTTTTCCGGTTTGGGCATGGCTGTGCTGGCTATTATAATGGGCTTTGGCGTTGCCGGCGTTGGTATGTCCGTTATGCACGATGCCATTCACGGATCGCTGGCAACTTCCAATATCCTGAACCGCTTTTTTGGTGCATCCATTTATCTGCTTGGCGGAAATGCCTACAACTGGGAAGTGCAGCACAACAGGCTGCATCATACGTATACCAACATTCATGAAGTGGATGAAGACATAACGGGCAAATTTCTGCTAAGACTTTCTTTTCAGGAAAAGCAGAAGTACATTCACCGCTTTCAGCATATTTATGCATTTTTTCTGTACAGCCTCATGACCATTTCCTTTCTATGGAAAGACTTCAAGGAAATTTCCTTATTTAATAAAATGTCAAAATCAGGAATGACCAAGCCTTTTCCGAAGAAAGAACTGGTGCGGCTGATTTTTACAAAGCTGGCTTATGTTGCTTTCATCTGCGTCATTCCGCTTTGTTTTACAACGCTGACTTTCGGAGAATGGCTGGCAGGTTTTTTCATCATGCACTGCACCGCAGGAATGATCCTGAGCACTGTTTTTCAGATGGCGCACGTTGTGGAAGGCGCCAATCAGCCTGCTCCCGACAACAGCGGCAGCATAGAGAACGCATGGGCCGTTCATCAGTTGCAGACTACATCCAATTTCGCCGGGAAAAACCGGATTTTGTCATGGTATATCGGCGGGCTGGATTATCAGATCGAGCACCATTTGTTTCCGTCAATCTCGCATATTCATTATCATGCCTTATCGCCGATCGTCAGGCAAACGGCGATTGAATTCGGGCTGGATTACAATGCAAAGCGGAATTTCACCAATGCACTCGGCTCGCATGTAAGAATGCTGAAAAGCATGGGCAAAAAGCATATTTAAGCCGGGTCCACAAGTTCACTTTCACTGGCAATCTGTTCGATCATTTTCATTTTTTCAAAATCTTTCGGTCTTGAAAAGAATGTATAAATGGCAGGAATGACGTAAAGCGTCAATACAAGTGAAAACAGCAGCCCGCCCATTATTACGATTCCCATGGACATACGGCTCCTGCCGGCAGAACCAAGCGCCATGGCAATCGGCAAAGCGCCGAGAATGGTTGCCAGACTTGTCATCAGAATGGGCCTGAAACGCAACGTTGCCGCTTCGAGCACAGCCTGATGTTTATCCATTCCTTTTTCACGAAGCTGGTTGGCAAATTCAACAATCAGGATTCCGTTCTTTGTCACCAGTCCAATGAGCATGATCATTCCGATCTGGCTGAAAATATTCAAGGTCTGATCAAAAAACCATAGTGAAAAAACGGCGCCGCCAATAGCCAGCGGAACAGTGAACATGATGATGAAAGGGTCCACAAAGCTTTCAAATTGTGCTGCCAGAATAAAGTAAATCAGCACAAGTGCCAGAAAGAAAGAAAACATCGTATTGGAAGAACTTTCGGCATAATCCCGTGAAGATCCGCTTAACGAAGTTTGTATGGCCTCATCTTTCAGTTTGTCACGGATACGGTCCATGGCTGCAATGCCGTCACCGATTGTCTTTCCCGGTGCCAGTGCGGCCTGTACCGTTGCACTCATGTAACGGTTATAGTGAAAAAGCTGCGGCGGGCTGCTTTCTTCTTCCGCCCTGACGATGTTATCCAGTTGTACAAGGCTGCCCGATCCGGTTTTTACAAACATGCTTTTCAGATCCAAAGGCTCGTCCCGGTTTATACGGTCATATTGCCCGATCACCTGATATTGTCTTCCGTTCATTGTAAAGTATCCGAACCGCTGGCCAGCAAATGCAAACTGCATGGTTTGCGCAACATCCTGAACCGAAACACCGAGCGACTTGGCTTTTTCACGGTCAATAACGATCTGCAGTTCCGGCTTGCTGAATTTCAGGTTTACGTCCGTAATTGCGAAAGTCGGGTCGTTGGATGCTTCTTCCATGAATTTCGGCAGGTACTCGCGCAACTTTTCAAAGTCGGGAGCCTGAATGACGTACTGGATCGGCAATCCGCCGCGCGAGTCCACGGATATGGTTTGCTGCTGAACGACAAAGGATTTTGCATCCGGCATTTGTTTCAGTTTCTGGTTAATGTAATCGGCAATTTCCTGCTGTGATTCTTTCCTCAGCTTTTTATCAACCAGTGCAATCCTGCCGCTTCCGGTATTGGCAGCGCCCAGTCCTGAATTTCCGGGCGAAGTAATCAGCATCAAACCTTTTCTGCCCGGCATGGAATCCATCAGCATCTGACCTACATTTTGCACATAGCGGTCTGTAAATTCAAAAGAAGAACCTTCCGGCGCCGTCATATTGATGCGGAACCAGTTCCGGTCGTCCAGCGGCGCAAGTTCAGACTGCAAGCCTTTGCCGAAAAACCAGATCATGCCCAGCGTCATCGCAACCAATGGAATAGCAACCCAGCGCATTTTCAGGAATTGTGCCAGTGCATTGCCGTAATTGTCTGTAATGCGTTCAAAGAAAGGTTCTGTTTTCTCGTAAAACCAACTTTTCTTATGCGTCTTTCTGACAAGGTAAGCGTTCAGCATCGGTGTCAGTGTCAGCGAAACAAAGGCAGAGATCAGAACCGCAGCTGAAATGACAATACCAAATTCTCTAAACAGCTTCCCGACAAAGCCTTCCATAAAAATCACAGGAAGAAAAACAGAAGCCAGCGTAATGGAAGTGGACAATACGGCAAAAATAATCTCGTTCGCTCCTTTGATGGCCGCCTCGATCGGGCCCATCCCCTGCTCTATTTTCTTGAAAATATTTTCGGTAACTACAATTCCGTCGTCAACAACCAATCCCGTCGCCAGTACAATGGCAAGCAGCGTCAATACATTCACCGAAAATCCCATGATGTACATCACGAAAAAAGTTCCGATCAGCGAAACCGGAATATCGATCAGCGGACGGAAAGCAATGAGCCAGTCACGGAAAAACAGATAAATAATAATCACGACAAGCACAATGGCAATCAGCAGCGTTTCACCGACTTCCTCAATCGATCTTTCTACAAAAATGGTATTGTCAATCAACGTATCCAGCTGATAATCTTTCGGCAATTCCTTTTTGATATCGGCCATGCGCTTGTTCACTTCTTCCGCAATGTTCAGATAATTCGCGCCCGGCATGGGTGAAATGGCAAGTCCGATCATCGGGACATTGTCCAGCCGCAGGATTGTTTCTTCATTTTCCGGCCCGAGCTGCGCATTTCCGATGTCTTTTAAATGAACAGTCTGCGTAGCCGAACTCTTGATGATCATTTCATTGAAATCCTCTTCAGTACGAAACCTTCCGATGGTTTTTACGGTCAGTTCGGTATTGTCTCCGGCCAGCTTTCCGCTTGGCAGTTCCACATTTTCCTTGTCCAGCGCCAGTTTGACATCCTGCGTAGTAATGCCCAGCGAAGCCATTTTCACAGGGTCCATCCAGATGCGCATCGCATACTTTTTCTGGCCGAAAATCCGTATTTCGCTTACGCCTTCTATCGTCTGAAGACGCTGTGCAATCACATTTTCCGCATAATCGCTCACTTCCAGATGTGACCTGGTGTCACTTTTAAAAGTAAGAACAATGATCGGTTCCGAGTTGGCATCGGCTTTACTGACGACAGGCGGGCCGTCGATATCCAGCGGCAATGTTCTGGAAGCGGAACCCACTTTATCGCGCACGTCATTGGCAGCGCGTTCCATATCCACGCCGATATCAAATTCTACGGTAATCTGGCTTGTACCCTGGCTGCTCGTCGAGTTAATGGATTTGATCCCTTCAATGCTGTTCAGCTGTTTTTCGAGCGGCTCCGTTATCTGCGATTCAATAATGTCCGCATTGGCTCCGGTATAACTCGTCCGAATGGAGACCACAGGCGGATCAATGGAAGGAAACTCCCTCATACCAAGAAACTTATACCCTAGAAATCCAAAAAGGATAATCAGCAGGTTCATGACAATGGCAAGAACCGGGCGTTTGATGGAAAGTGTTGAAATACTCATAGTAAAGAGTTAGAACCTGCGGACATGCCGTTGCAGGCAAATATGCTTTCGATATTAATTTACCTTAACTGCGGTATTCGGTTTGATGGCAATGATGCCCGAAGTAATCAGAGAGTCGCCCGGATTCAGTCCTTCAATCACCTGAATCCTTTTATCCGTACGTAAGCCCGTCGTTACCAGTGCTTCCTGTGCCTTTCCATTCTTGACAATAAAAACTTTTTTCCCTTTCAAAACCGGTACAATGGCTTCGGTCGGAATCATCATGGCCGATCGGTTGGCTTCAAGGTCCGCCAGCACTTTCACAAACATGCCGGGCACAAACCTGCCGCCCGGGTTTTTGGCTACGGCCCTTACTCTCAGCGTACGCATGTTTTCGTCCACTTTCGGATCAATAGCAATAATGCTGGCGTTATAAGTTGCCGGGTCGCCGTCCAGACTGAATTTTACAACATTTCCAACCTTTATATTAGGCGTATATTTTTCAGGAACAGTAAAATCTATTTTCACCGGATTACTTTGGACGATCGTCACAATGGAAGTTCCCGGTGCGAGATACGCACCTTCGCTGATGTATTTAAGCCCGATCCTGCCGCTGAAAGGCGCACGGATTTCCGTTTTTTCCAGCTGGGCTTCGATAACTTCCTTTTCAGCTTCCAGTAACCGGATGTTATTGGAAGTAACATCGTATTCTTCCAGGTTTATCGCTTCTACATTCAAAAGTTTTTTCTGACGTTCCTCTATTTTCTTGCTGAGTTCCTGATTGTAAGCGACTTTCTGCAACTGTGCTTTAAGCTCCCGGTCGTTTATTTTGGCAATAAGCTGTCCTTTACTGATCAGAGATCCTTCCTGAATATCGAGTTTTACAAGCCTGCCGGAAATTTCAGACATCAGATTTACTTCTTCATTCGGAAGCACTGTTCCGGAAGCAAATATCTGGTTTTCAATCGATTCCCGACCCACGACAAACACATTCACAGGAATGCCGCTGCCTGCGCCGGAACTGAGGTTCTTGCCATTAGCACCCTTTTTATCATCGGAGATTTTATTCTTTTCGGGTTTGGAAAAAACAAACAGCTTTCCCAAAACGAGCACAATAATGATCCCTGCAACCAGTATTATTGTACGCATAGATTAATTAAGATAAATTTCGTGCAATTGATTGTCAAGTAAATACATTTCTGTAAAACTACTTTTTAAAGATACTTCATATTGCATAAAGTGCCAACGAGTTACTTTTATACTTTCATTTGCGGTATTATCTTCCTTTTGCAGCAGTTTCTTTTTTCCTTTTGATAAAGCACCGCTTCCGTTTATTGATTTACCATAACGCTTCAATGATGTGAAGTATAACTTTGGACAAAAAGGAAAATGTCAACCCATGACAATTCATGACAACAATTGATAATCCATGACAACAAATAACAATTAATGTTTAAGTACAACAAGGCTTCAACAAACCAGCCTTTGTATCTTCAGAATAGCCTGCGCAAATGCTTCCATATCCTGCCTGTCGCCTAACAGGGCGTGCTGTAAAATCCAGACGGCGTCCGTTGTGCATGCCTGCTCGGCAGCAGGGCAGAAAACCTGGCTGTAATCTACCGTTTCCGGAATGGCGTAGCACATGAAGTTTTTGTTCCGGAAAAGTGGCTGCTTGTACAAGGGATGCGGATATCCTTTGAAACATGGAACGCCTTCCGCAGCCAGCATTTCAGCAAACTGGTTCTTTGGAAGATTTCCGAACCTAGAAGCGTCGTATTTGAAAATGTAAATATGATAACAGTGTAGAGTAATTTTAGTACCTCTTTTTAAAGGCAAAATACCACTGATTTCATTAAGCAAAGCATTTAGATAAAGTCCGTTTTCATTTCTTTTGCGCGTTTGTTCATCCAGCCGTTTCAGCTGCTGTGAGAGCAGCACGGCCTGCATTTGCGTAATCCGGTAATTGCAGCCCGGATTGTAATGATCATACCACTGGCCGCCCTCAATGCGCCCGACATTTCGCAGCGAATGCATCATTTTAAATAGTTCGTCATTATTTGTAATGACAATCCCGCCTTCTCCGGAAGTAAGGTTTTTGGAAGACTGAAAACTGAAACTGCCTGCATCGCCGATTGTTCCCAGCTTTTTGCCTTTGTACTCGGCTCCGTGTGCATGCGCGGCATCTTCAATTACTTTCAGATTATAGCGCCGGGCAATAGCCATAATCGCATCCATATCGCAGGCCAAGCCTCCGAAATGCACGGCAATAATTGCCTTTGTTTGCGGTGTAATGGCTTCTTCAATCGCTGCCGGGCTAATATTGTATGTTTCAGGATCAATGTCTGCGAATACGGGCACACAATTGCACTCGATTACGGAAGTGGCCGTTGTAATAAAAGTATAAGGCGGAACGATGACTTCATCGCCCGCCTTTACACCACAAGCCATCAGAGCAATACGTAATGAAACGGAGCCGTTTACACAGGTTACTGCATATTTACTTCCGCAAAATGCCGCAAATTCAATTTCAAATTTCCGGACTTCGTCACCGCAGTCCGGATTTCCCCATTTTCCGCTTTCGACAACAGCAGCTACGGCATTTACTTCCGCGTCGCTGAAAACCGGCCATTGAAAATGTTTGTTCACCGTTTTCGGACCGCCGTTTATTGCCAGTTCCTTATTCGAATAAGCTGACTGCACGTTGTTGAAACCTTTTTATTTTAGTAACCACATTTTGGAAAACTGATCATCCACGGCAGGCGTAAGTGACGAAACGCCCTCGTCGTAAGCCGATTTGTTCTGGCCCAGTTCATTGCCCGGATAACGGTAGCGCTCCGGAAAAGGAAAGCCACTCAGCCGTCCGTTGTTGAAAATATTCGGAAGCCGGGTTCTGCGCAGATCGAGGTATGCTTCGGCGGAAACCATAAAAAGACTGATCCATTTCTGATCCGCAATTTTTGCCAGCTGCCCGGCTTTGTCTGCAGGAAGTGCAATGGCCGGCTGTGCAAGATACTTCGCCACAGCATCCGCGCTTACGCCCCAGCGAAGCAGGGAATTGGTGACTCCTTTACGGTAATAAGCATCTGCACCTCCTGAAATAAGCCCTTTTGCAGCAGCCTCGGCCAATATAAACTGCACTTCATCGCTGTTCATGACCATGGCTTTTAACAACGGATGTTTATCTTCCCGAAACAGTTTGGAAAATTTGGAAACCTTGAAATTGCCAACAGTCCCACCGGCAGCTATATCGTAATGTCCGTTTCCGTTTTTCCAGTCGCTGAGCATTCCGGCTATAAATCCGACATAAACTTTATTGGAATCAATCAGAATGTCTTTTGTGGCATAGGCTGCAATGTCTTTGTTTTTACGGTTGATGTATTCCCACGTTGATGTGTAAGTATAGCCGTTGGGATCGGTTGTTGTAAAACTTACGCCATTTTTTGCAGGATCGCTTGTCCAGGGTTTTTCCACCGGCGCAAACCAGATCTGCATACGCGGATCATTCAGTTCGGTAAGTTTATCGACCAAGGTTTTGGCTGGTCTTCTGGTATCAAAATTATCGATTGTTCCCCAGTTTAAAGGTCCGCCTGTCCAGGAATTGCCATTATCACCGCCAACTGTCCCGATATAGGATATGGATGCATTTTCTGTCGCCTCGGAAAGTACAGGTTCGTTTGCCAGTGCGGAAATCATTGCAGCGGCATCCGGCAACTTGGCCGATGCCCGCATCAATAGTCTTAGCTTCAATGAATTTGAAAATTTCTGCCATTTTGCCTTATCTCCGGCAAACATCAGATCATAGCTGCCGGATATGGTTTCAGTTCCTGCCGCCATCAGGGCATTTGCTTCATCCAGTTCTTTCAGCAATCCGGTATAAATGTCCGTTTGTTTGTCATATTTCGGATAAAGAATGCCTTCGCGTGCTTTAAGCGCCTCAGAGTAATATACGTCTCCGTAAAAATCCGTCATGTAGGAAAAAAGCAGCACCCGGAAAATCTTGAAAATGCCTTGATGCGTTTTGGAATCCCGCGTTTCGGCCAGCCCGATGCCGCCGTCAATGAGTTTGAGAATATCCATGGCCGTGTACATGTCGTTCACGGGCGATTTGAAACCCGAATAAAAGTTGTCGCCGCTTTGGTAATTGCTTTCCATATGCTGCACTGCGCCGGGAAGCATCCGGTTATCAAAGCCCATTTTCTGATAAAAAAGCGCTGTTTTCTTGATTATGGAAGCCAGCAGATACGGATCATTCACGGATTCCACAGCATTCTTTTGCTGCAGAGAATCGTAAGTTCTTAATTCATCGTCACTGCACGAAACAAGCCCGGCAATGGCCATGATGGAAAATATTCTGACGCTCAGTTTCATATTTTTCAAAAGAAAAGTTGTCATTAAAAATCAAGAGAAAGTTTAAAGCCATACGAACGGATGCTCGGCAAAGTAGCCCTCAGCACGCCCTGATTGGCGCCAACGCCGGTGAACGCAGATTCCGGATCTTCATGTCGGCCGGACTTGTTCCATTGAAAAAGGTTTCTGCCGACGAGCGCAAGCGTTACGTTATTCAGCTTGTATGTTCTTGCAAGGCCTGCCGGCAGCGTGTATGCAAGGGAAATTTCCCGCATTTTGAAATTGGTAGCGTCGTAAGTTCTTGTAGAGGTAAAGTTCCATATAATGTCGCCGTAACCGTTATACGGGAAATCGTAAAAGGTATTGTTCGGGTCTGCACCGTTTACAATGTAATCCGAATCCTGCGCATCTTCCGGATTGCCTTCGTAAGCCGGGTTCAGGAAAACGCCTTTAACATAACTTGCATCCTGGAAATCAGAACGTTTATCGTCATTGTTGCTGTTAATGGCATCATACTGGCTTGCGCCGACTGCCGGCCAGACCATTCCGCCGTGTTCCGCATCGCGGCCGCCCTGCCAGAGCGGATTATTGTCGCCCGAGCCCAATGTTGTTACTGCCCTTCCGTTCGATTCCAGATATTGCTGGTTAACAGAAACGTACTTTCCGCCTTTCCGCAGGCTGCCGACCATATTCAGTGTAAACTGTTTGTAACGCAATGTTGTATTCAGTCCCAGTATAAAATCCGGGTTGAAGTTTCCAAGCTGGCCGCGGTCTCTTTCATCGGCGGATTTCTGGATTTTGCCTTCGTCACCGTCCAGCAGCGGCATCCCTGCGTATTTTCCTTTTTTCACCCTTAAAACAGGGTTTTCTTCATAAATATTCCCGATGGTTTCGCCTTCTGCGATTTTCACTTTTGTTTTTCCGTCATAATTGGCAAATACATAGCCGTTCGGCGCAAAGCTGTCTGACAACCGGGTGATTGTTGCCTTGTAATGCGTAAAGCTTCCGGAAACATCCCACGAAAAATCCCGGGTTTTAACCGGTGAAAAAGTCAGGCCCCATTCGTAGCCTTTGCTTTGCACATCGCCGATATTGGTAAGCAATCCCGAATAGCCTGTTCCCTGCACCAGCGGAATGTTATCGATCTGATTTTTCTGTTCTTTTATAAAATAGGTAAAATCAAATTTGATGCGGTTTTGCAGCAGCCAGAGATCAATTCCGGTTTCCTGCGTAATGGAGTGCTGTGCTTTCAGGTTCGGGTCCACAATCGTTGCATTCAGGCTTACGGTATTGATCGGGCCCCACGGATTGGTGTCATAGCTGTATGTATCAATGGATCTTCTTCTGACCAGACCGTTTCCTACGTCGGCAAGCCCCAGCCGGAATTTGACCAGGTTAAATGCTTCCGGAAACTTGAACGTTTCGGATGCGAGCCAGCTCAGTGATGCCGAAGGATAGAAGTAATGGATCTTTTCTTCATCCAGAATTCCTTTCCAGTCATTACGGCCGGTTACATCCAGGAAAATTTTATCGTCCCAGCCAACCGTAGCCGTTCCATATGCGCTGAAAGACTGGGCAGTATTAAAAGGTGTGCCGCCTACGGTCATGGTTCCTGATCTGATGTTTGCCAGAGTAAAAAGTGCGGGCGAATTCAAGTCATTTCCATTGATTTCCATGTCATTGGTATTGGTATAACGGTAATTTCCGCCGCCGGCAACGGTCAACGACATTCTTCCGAAATTCCGGTTATATGTAAGGATTGCATCCGAGTTAGCTTCTATGCTGCTGTTGTTTCCTGACACATACTGGCCGTAAGGATCGCCTTTTTCACCCCACGATTTCCGCAGTTCGTAATTTTCCTTTACATTTTCCATTCCGGTACGGAGAAGCAAAGAAAGATGATCGTTAAACTGCCAGTTGAGCTGTAATTTCCCGAAATAATTGTCGCGGCTGAAACGGTGAATTTTCTCATACGTTGTCCACCACGGATTGTTTTCAGCAACATCCACGCCGTTGTCTTTCATAATGGCTCCGTTTTGCCGGGAACCTTCGAATCCGTCGAGCCAGTAACTTTTCATATCGCCCAGCGGCTGCAGATTGCTCGGCATGTTGAACAGCAGGCTGTTCAGTACGCTGCTGGAACCGGTTGTATTGGCTTTGTTCGGATTGTATGTATTGATGTAACTTGCATTGACCGAAACCGTAATCCGGTTTGTGATGTTATACTGCGAATTGAAATTGACCGATTTCTGCTGCGTTTTGGTATTCGGCATTACGCCTTTGTTCGTCATATTAGACAGCGACAACCGGAAAGATCCCTTGTCATAATTGCCCGTTACACTGATATTGTTGGTAATCGTGCTTCCAGTCTGCAGATAGGCTTTCACACGGTTTTCATTGGAAGAAACCATCGGCCCGTTTTTCCAGCTTTTTGACTTGATATCCCAGTAATCCGACACAAATTTTCCGTCCAGTTTCGGGCCCCACGTATCGGTGTTGTCGTACTGCCATTCATACGCCCTTTCGCCCTGCCCGAATTCCATCTGGCTTTCGATAAACTGATACGGCTTTTCCACGGTTGCCATCGTTGAAAAGGAAACGCCCAATCCTTTTTTGGCACCTTTGCCCGATTTTGTCGTGATCATCACAACGCCGTTGCCGCCTTCGGCTCCGTACAAAGCGCCGGCGCTGCCGCCTTTCAGGATCGTAATGGAAGCGATGTCATTCGGGTTCAGCTGCGAAAGGATGTTCCCGAAATCAACGCCGTCTTTTTGTGTGAATGACTGTGTCCCCACAGGAATTCCGTCGATGACGTACAGCGGCTGTCCTTTTACGGCAACATTCGCGCCGCCGTCGCCGGTTGTAGGAATGGCCGTTGTCCCGCGGATATTTACCAGAACGGATGAAGTCGGATCACTGCTCAGACTGGTCAGGTTGACACCGCTTACTTTTCCGTCCAGTGATTTCATCAGGTTGGGATTTCCGGCCCGTACAAGCTCTTCGCCTTTTACCGCCCCGACGGAATAGGCAAGTGACCTTGTTTCCCTGTTTATACCCAATGCCGTTACCACAACTTCTTTCAGGTTTTCGGCACTGGGTGCAATAGAAACATCAATGATGCTTTTGCCGCCCACCGGTACTTCTTCCTGCTCATATCCTACAAATGAAAATACCAGCACCGCATCGGAGCCGTTTACTTCCAGCGCGTAATCGCCCGAGGCACTGGAAGTTGTTCCTGTCTGCGTACCTTTTACGAGCACATTGACGCCCGGCATTGCTGAACCGTCTTCTTTCGAAGTCACTTTCCCTTTGACGAGGACTTGTGCCACGGCAAACGAGTTCAGCGCGGCGGCAACCAGCACAGCCGCCAGCATTCGCACCGCAAAAAGTTTTAATGTAGAGTTGGAATTCATATTTCGACTGGGTAACGGTTTTGAAACATATATTTACAAGTCAATTTGCGGAGGTAATTACCATATTGTTTATTTCCTTTTACTTAACGGTTAAAAGGTTACATGACAAAGCATCAAAAACTTTCACTCAGCTTTTGTCCGGCGTTCTGCCTTTTTGCACGCTGGATATTTCCTGCAAAACAATGGCGCTTCATAAGTGCATCATTTATTGAAGGATACTGATCCGCTAGTATAAAAGACTACTGCCGGAAGCTGATTTTCGAAAGTTAACATAAGGATAATATTCCGACATTTCGGCCTATAAACGTACTTTTGAAAATATTTTCCTTTATACTTGAAATTACATTCCACACTGAATTCGGCCATGAAGCATGAGGTTTGTCCAGCATTATAAATCAATAGCGCTTCTGCTGTTTTTTATACACCTTCCGGATTTCATTTACGCACAACTCGTTACGCCCGACAGCAGCGGGATTGTCGTGATCGGCGACATCCGGATTGAAGGAAATGCAAGAACGCGTGCCGGCATTATCCTCAGGGAAATGGCCGTAAAAAGCGGAGATACACTGCAGGCTGCACTGCTCAGGGAAAGCCTGGAAACGGATCGGCGTAAAATCATCAATACCAATTTGTTTGTGACTGTGGAAATGCTTCCGGCCAGCAATGCGGATTCCGTCCGGACCGATGTACGCGTGATTGTAAAAGAACGCTGGTATTTCATTGTACTTCCTGTTTTTCAGCTTGCCGACCGCAATTTCAACGAATGGTGGTATGACCGCAAACGGGATTTGTCCCGGACGATTTACGGTGTTTATCTGAGTTACGGAAATGTTTCCGGGCGTGCGGACAAGCTACGTTTTATTGCCGAATTCGGGTTTATCCCAAAATTTGAAGTGGCCTATACCCTTCCGTATCTTGACAAAGCGCAGAAAACCGGCATTACGGTCGGGACTTCCTATTCGGTAAACAAAACGACGGCTTTCAGAACATGGCGCGACAAACTGGATTACCTGAGCAGCGAAAACATTAACCGAAGGCGGTTTTATTCGTATGTAAGCCTTACGCGCCGGAACAAATATTATACGTTTCATTCCGTTGATCTGCGTTACAGTTACAGCCGGATATCGGATACGATTGCCGTGCTCAATCCCAATTATCTGCTCAACGGCCGCAGAAACCAGCGCTATTTTCAGTTAAGCTATACTTTCAGCTACGACCGGCGCGATAATGTACAGTATGCCTTGTCCGGGCAAACGCTCGGCCTGCAGATTTCCAAAACAGGTTTGCTGCATTCAGACGATGTGAATACGCTTTATATGTACGGATCTTACCGGAAGTACGTTCCGCTGGGCAAAAACTGGTATTTCAACTCAGGCGTCCGCGCGCGCGTTTCTTTTCCCAAACGGCAGCCTTATCTGCAGACCGTCGGACTGGGTTACAGAAATGATCTTGTCCGAGGTTATGAACTGTATGTTGTAGACGGGCAGAATTACGCCTTGTTAAAGAACGAACTGAAATACAGGCTTTTTTCAGTACAGAAACATTTTCCTTTTATTCCTGTAAAACAGTTCAATACGATTCCGCTTGCGGCTTACATCAATACGTTTGCGGACGCCGGTTATGTAAAAAATTTCTATCCGGAACTGAGCAATACGAAGCTGGGCAATTCCATGCTTTACGGAGCCGGAGCCGGTCTGGACGTGGTTACTTTTTATAATATTCTGGCCCGGTTCAATCTTACCTACAATGCAAAAGGCGAACGCCGCTTCTTTTTCAACTTCTCGCGGGAATTCTGATTTTTTTACCGGTCATGGAATTATCGCTAAATTGCGCTGTAAATGTTAAGTTCGCATCAAAAAGGCACAACTATTTTATTGTAATCCGTAACTGAATGAAAATAAATTTTACAAGCATGAAATATTCCGGGAATTACTTTGCTGTTCTTCTGACGGCAATTGTTTTAAATGGCTGCGATACGAAAACCAACCAAAAAACAGAAGCTGCTTCTGACTCGGTTGTGGTGACACAACCGCCCGCCGACGCAGAGCTGAACAGCGACCAATCCACTTTGCTGGAAGCAATCCTGGGCTCTTCCGATGAAGAAGCAGGAACGGTAAGAGGCATTGCGTTCGGCGATCCGGTCAGCAAAGTCAAATCGACGGAAAAATTTGAACTGTTTGAAGAAACTGCGGATCACCTCGGCTACACTTCCGAAACAGCCAAGCTGGAAACCATTGATGTACAGTACTTCTTTTCGTCAGACAAGAAAATCAACAGAATTACAGTTGACGTTTACCTCAACAGTCCGGCTGCTACAAAGGAGCTGTGGAATGCCGGCAAAAGTCATTTCAATGAAGCTTATGGAGCCCCGAAAGAAGAGTCGAAAAAAATAACATGGAATAAAAATTCGGTCAGGGTAAATATGGAAGACGTATCTGAAGGAAAAGATTACGGTCTGAAATTCCAGTTTGTTCCGACAGACAAAAATGTGCTTGCAGTAAAATAACGTTTATGAAAATCAGAAAATCAATTCTTCTGGCCTTTGTGTGCCTTTATTCGCTGAGCGTTTCGGCTCAGAAAAAATCAAAAAAAGACGAAGTTGTAACCATTGAAACGGATTTGGGAAGTATGAAACTCATCCTTTTTGATGAAACGCCGAAACATAAAGCCAATTTCCTGAAACTCAGCAATGAAAATTTTTATGACGGTCTGCTTTTTCACCGTGTGATCGATGCGTTCATGATTCAGGGCGGCGATCCGAATTCAAGAAATGCAAAGCCGGATGAAATGCTTGGAAAAGGTGATAACGGCTATAAAATTCCTGCGGAATTCAGTCCGAAACTGTTTCACCAGAAAGGCGCGCTGGCCGCAGCACGTGACAATAATCCGGCAAAAGAATCGAGCGGATGCCAGTTTTACATTGTACAGGGCCGGAAATGGAGCAAAAACGATCTGGACAAACAGGCTGCCCGCGCAGCCCGGAAACTGACCGACGAACAAAGAAAAGTTTACGAGACAATCGGCGGCACTCCGCATCTGGACGGCGCGTATACGGTGTTCGGGCAAGTTATTGACGGCATGGATGTCGTGGATAAGATCGGCGCGGTTTCCAAAGATGAAAGAGACCGTCCGGAAAAAGACATTGCCATGAAGGTTTCGGTCAAAAAGATGAAAAAGAAGAAAATTACACGCAAGTACGGCTGGAATTACGAAGCTTAATATCGTTCGGGATTGAAAAAGAAACGCATTCTTGTAACCGGCTCAAACGGTCTTCTGGGTCAGAAGCTGATTGAATTGCTGGTTTCTGAAAATACCTGTGAAACCATCGCTACTGCAAAAGGTAAAAACCGGCTGAATTCCAGCGAAGGCTATGAATTCCTTGAAATGGATGTAACCGATCCCGTTCAGGTTGATCATGTTATTGGCTCTGCAAAGCCGGATGTCATTATTCATACCGCTGCCATGACCAATGTGGATCAATGCGAAATGGAAAAAGAGGCATGCTGGAAACTGAATGTCACCGCTGTTGAAATCCTGGTCGGAGCATGCCGGAAATATGATGTATTTCTGGAACATGTTTCTACGGATTTTATTTTTGACGGAACTGCGGGACCGTATAAAGAAGAAGACTTGCCGAACCCGGTCAGTTTTTACGGATGGAGCAAATATGCAGCGGAGAAAGCGGTTATGCATTCAGGTATAAAGTGGGCAATCGCCAGAACGGTGCTCGTATACGGCATCGCGCATGATATGAGCCGGAGCAACATTATCCTTTGGGTAAAAAAATCGCTGGAAGAAGGAAAAGCCATAAAGGTTGTAACGGATCAGTTCCGTACGCCGACGCTGGCAGAAGACCTTGCAAAAGGCTGCTTTCTGATTGCAGACCGGGAAGAACAGGGCATTTTCAATATTTCAGGAAGCGATTTCATGACGCCGTATGAAATGGCCATGATGGCCGCTGATTACTTTTCACTCGACAAATCACTGATTTCCCCGACCGATGCTTCCACTTTTACGCAGCCGGCCAGACGTCCGCCGCGTACAGGCTTCGACATAACAAAATCCCGGAATGTACTGGGTTATGAACCGCATACATTCCGGGAAGGCATTGCATTACTGGCAAAACAAATCAGTATTTAAAACTGACCGGCTTAATAAAGCTTTTCATAATATTCACGCGCCATACGATCCGAATTGAAATCGGCATTGACGTCGTTCAAGCTGTTCAGGACCATTTGCCGCCATTTCTGCTGATCGGCGTAGTAAGTCGGAATGACGGTTGTTTCCAGTTTATCCAGCAAATTGTCGCAATCCTGCTTGTTGATATCGTCTCCTTTTGCAACCGGCAGAATAAAGGCGTTTTCACCATCTTTGGCAAATTCACAGATCCAGCCGTCGTAAGTAGACAAATTCAGTGAGCCGTTCATGGCCGCTGTCATTCCGCTTGTTCCAGAAGCTTCTCTCGTTACAACCGGCGTGTTGAGCCATATGTCCGACCCGTCTTTCAGCAGCTTGGAAAGTGCCAGTTCATAGCCCGTCAGTACGGCCATATTCGGAAATAAATGGCTGAGATAAAACAAATGATTGAATGTATCCACCGCGCCCTGATCTTTCGGATAAGGTTTTCCCGCCCAGATTATCTGTACAGGCTGCTCTTTGTTCGCCATCATTTTTTCAAACCTGTTGCCGTCCCAGACGAGCATATCCGGTCTTTTATAAGCCGCAAACCTGCGTGCCCATACGATTGTAAGCACATTCGGGTCAAAAATCTTCCCGCACTGATCGGCAACCGTTTTGAACAAAAGCTTTTTCAGCTCCTTTTTTCTGGCTGCAATTTTATCCGTATCGCCGCTGATCCTTGCCTGCTCAAATTCTTTATCAATCCAGTACGTATTGTTCTGTGCATTGGTGATATGATCAATTTCGGCTATTCCGGGATAAACTTTCCACATATTTCTGGAAACTTCTCCATGCAGTTTCGAAACGCCGTTAGCTTTTCGGCTCAGGCTGAGTGCAGCAAGCGAATGATTGAAGATGTTGTCCTTTGTGCCACTGATTTTACGCACCGTTTCCAGATCCAGACCTGAAAAGAATCCGAGGCTGTTCAGGAAATCAATATCGTGCTTTTCATTGCCTGCTTCTTCCGGCGTATGCGTTGTAAATACGATCCGTTTTTTGAGCTCGTCAACACTTTTGTATTTATTATACAAATGAAAAATAGCCGAAACGGCATGCGCTTCATTGAAATGGTAAACCTGCGGTTCATACTGCAGTTCTTCCAGCAGCCTTGCACCGCCGATGCCGAGCACCATGCATTGCGCTACTTTATACGTAACGTCAGCGTCATACAATGAATAACTGATGGCGCGCGTGGTTTCGTCGTTTCCGTCTGTATCCGTTGTAAGCAGGAACACCGGTGCCGACTGAAATACATCGGGCGGAAGATAATAGGCCGCCACCCAAACCTCTTTTCCGAGTATCGGGATCTGGAAACGGATTTTGGTATCCATCAGATAAGAATACATTTTTTCACGAAATGCAGGCTGCATGCTTCCGTCCTGTTTTCTGTCCTGATCGTAATAACCGTGTTTCCACAGCATGCCGATGCCGATCAGGTTTTGTTTGAGCGCATAAACGCTGCGCATGTGCGAACCGGCCAGAAAACCCAGTCCGCCGGAGTAGATCTTCAATGCCTGATCGATGGCAAATTCCATTGAAAAATAAACAACTGATTTTTTGTATCGTTCATCCGGGGTAAATGGATGCTGGTATGGGAGAGAAAAAGTTTGCTGTGACATTAAACAGGGAATTTTGAAATTACAATAAGTTCGTTAAAGCAAAAAACTGACATTCTTTGTCATTCAGATTCAATTGAATTTATAACAATTATAAAACCATGCCATAAACGTATATATAAACGTTTTCTACATACCGACATTAAAAACGCCTGCCCGACTTGCGTCAGACAGGCGTCATCAATCCATACCATTAATCTTATTTTCCGAACAGCCTTGACCAGAAACCTTTGGCTTTCACTTTCGTTTCTTCGTATTTTTCAGAAGCGGTTTCTTTCAGTTCTTCAAGTTCTTCGGTTGCTTTTACTTTCAGTTCGGCGGCTTTTACCTGCGCTTCGGCGATTTTCTGTGAAGCAATGATTTTTGCATCTTCAAATGCTTCTGCGGCATCTTCTTTGATATCTTCAAACTTTTCGGCAGCCGCTTCTTTCAGGTCTTCCGCTTTTTCAGTAAGGTCGGATACGATTTCCTGCGCTTTTACCCTGCCGGCAGCAATGTTCAGCTCCACTTCATTCTGCAGTTGCTCCGTTTTTACGGCAAATCCCGATTTTACTTCCTGCGCCGTTTCAGTAGCCTCTTCTTTGGCTACTTCTGCCTTTGCAGCAGCTTCTTCTTTTATGTTTGCAACAATTTCCTTTGCTTCTTCCGTTTTGTCTTCAACAGCTATTTTCAGGTTTTCCGCTTTTTCCTCTGCGGCAGTCCCGATTTCTGCGACCGTATCTTTTGTGTCCTCAGCTTTAACTTCCGCCGTGGCTTTCAGGTCTTCCAATTTATCAGCAGCCTTTTCTTCTGCTTCCAGCGCTGCATCTTTGGCCTCGTCCCACTTTGTATCTGCTTCTGCTTTCAGGTCATCTGCTGTTTCATAAACTTCTGACCGGATACCGTCGGCGGCTGTTTTTGCATCTTCTGCTTTTTCTTCTGCATTCACTTCAAGTGCTTCCAGTTCTGCAGTCGCATTGTCTTTGGCTTCTTCATTCAGTTCCTTAACCTCTTCCTCTACGCCGTTTGTGGCACTGTTTGCTGTGACATTCAAATCTTCTGCTTTCTTATCCAGTTCTTCAGAATATTCCGGGGTTAATTTCACATTGTCTGCCATAAGTTTCAAGGTTTGGTTGGATTAATATACGTTAAAACCAAATCTACAAAGGACTTATCAACGTTGCAACAATTGTATACGCTTTTCTCTACTCTAACCTTCTTATCATCAATTTTTTAACTAATTCATAGAATGGCTCCGGCTGCAAAGTGCGCCAGTTCGCGATCTGGAGTGTGCCTCCGAAATTGATATAGTAATCCAGCCTGAAACGCTTCCATTGTTCCTCCACATGTTCCCTGAAGTTGACCGCCGCGATCCAGCCGTCTTCAATATCGTCAAACCATTCTGCGTAATAATCGTCATCGCCGCCATGAAAGTCCAGCACATTTTCACCCAGAAGAATAAACTGGTTGATTCCTTCTTCAATCAGCATATCCGCAACCTGGCGCTTGAAAAACATGATATCGTTATGCAGCGCATCATTCCATTCCCCAAACATTTCGATAATGGCAAAATGCTTGTTATAATCGGCATAAATGATTTTTACATAAAGCGTTTCCGATCCGATTTCATCCCATAAAGGATGTATGTAATAACCGTATATCGCATTTTCGTAGTAATCTAAGTTGTAAGTTCTCCCGTAAAAAGGTGAACGTTCGTCGTGACTGGCAACGTAATGTTTTTCCCAGTTGTAATAGGGTTCTATTTCCTGCATGACCACAATTCCTTTCGAACGAATAAATAATTAATTTCTAAAGTATTGAAAAAAGAAAAGGCTTAAACGATTTTTTCAAACCGTTTAAGCCTCTAAAATATTGTACCCGTACCGAAATACGGTGTCTTACAATTCTCTGATCCAGATATTTCTGAAACTCGTTGTATTGTTGTGATCCTGCAGTTTGATCGGGCCGCGGCCATGCGGTTCAATCGTAGGCTGTCCTACGTAAGGCGTTGTTCCCTGGATCATCGTATGGTTCTGAACCAGTACGCCGTTATGGATTACCGTAATGTAAGGCGGGATCGTCATTTGGCCGTCTTTGTTGAAATGCGGTGCAGTATAAACCACATCGTAAGTCTGCCATTCGCCCGGGCCTACGGATGCATTTACGAGCGGCATGGTTTGTTTGTAGATAGAACCGGCCTGTCCGTTGGAGTAAGTCGGGTTATTGTAGCTGTCCAGCACCTGAAGTTCGTAAACACCCTGCATGAATATACCGCTGTTTCCTCTTCCCTGGCTGCTTCCTTCTACTTTTGCCGGCGTACGCCATTCGATATGCAGCTGATAATCGCCGAAAGTCTGCTTGGTCTGAATGTCGCCGGATTTTGGGGCTACGGTCATAATTCCATCAGCAACAGTCCAGGGCGCAGCCGCTTTTCCGTCTTTTCCGGAAACCCACGCATCCAGATTTTTACCGTCAAACAACACGATTGCATCAGAAGGAGCAGTAAATCCGGAAACTGTAGTAGAATTTTTTCCTGGCGTTACAACACGTGGAACCGGGCTCCACAATTCACTGGATTCCGGCGTTTGCTTGGCAGGTTGCAATTGTGCATGTGCAGCAAATGCCGTTGCAAGGCTGAACGCGGTAAGAATTAATTTTTTCATTTTAACAAAAAACTGTTTAGTCTAATAACTCATTGAAATAACAAAAAATACAACATTAAGCAAAAAGCATTAACAATTGCGATTCTCATCTAATTAAATGCAATTTTCCTAATTCTTCACGTTATTTGCACCGCCCGCCGAATCGGTGCTTAATTCCAAACCAATAAGTTTTTTTCCTGTATGTTTAAACACAATACTTTTTTATGGCGACTGCTTGCCTGTTGCATGGCAGCGCTTGTTACGCAATCCGTTCATGCTCAGCAAACTGTTCCTCTCAACGACCTCAGTGCATTCACTACAAAATCGGACAACTGGAAAATTGTAGGCAATGCAACGGCTGACATTTCCAAAGAAAACGCCATGACAACAACGCCCGGCAAAGGCGTTCTCGCATGTACGCATGAAAAGGGCAAGTATGGCAATCAGTACGAGCTGATCTCCAATTTCAAGCACGGAGATCTGGACATTGAACTGGATTTCATGCTTTCCAAAGGATCGAATTCCGGCATTTACCTGCAGGGAAATTACGAAGTCCAGCTTTTCGACAGCTGGGGCAAAAAAACAGCCAAGTACAACGACTGCGGCGGTATTTACGAACGCTGGAATGATACCAAGCCGGAAGGTGAAAAAGGATACGAAGGCTATGCGCCGCGTTTCAATGTGGCAAAAGCGCCCGGCTTGTGGCAAAACATCAAAATCTCCTATCAGGCACCGCGCTTTGATGCAAACGGCAAGAAAATCTCCAATGCGGTGTTCCTTTCTGTCGTGCTGAACGGCGTAACGATCCATGAAAATGTGGAAGTAAGCGGCCCTACGCGCGGTTCACTGACGGCCGAAGACGTTCCAATGGGTCCGCTCCGTTTTCAGGGTGACCACGGTTCGCTGGCGATCAAAAATATTGTGATCAATAATTTTGATAAAAAGCCCGGAACGTTGTCCGATCTGAGCTACAAAACGTATTACGGAAATATCCTGGAAACAGACGACCTTGGCAAACTGACTCCTGCCGAAACGGGCAAAACAGAAGTGCTGACCTGGGAAATCCTGAAAGAGAACAACAATTACTCTTACGTGTACACGGGCACATACACTGCACCGACTGCCGGAGAATATAATTTCAGATTACAGGCGCCGGGTAATTCCTATTTAAGAGTTGACGGCAAGTATGTTATTGATGCACAATGGAAAGCTGACAACGAATTCCGCGAAGCAAAGACAAACCTTACTGCCGGCGATCACAAAATCGAGATTTTCAATAACAAAAGAGACGGCTGGCTGCGTCCTGCGCTGGGTCTGTGGATCAGCGGCCCGGGATTCAGGGAAGTTGCGCATCATGCCAAAAGCTCTGCCATGTCCGGAAGAATTAACGATCCGATTCTGATCTCAGCCGGAACCAATACGGTTACGCGCAGTTTCATGGATTTCAAAAAGGACGAAAAGGCGAAAAGACAACGTGTAGTGCATGCAGTTTCGGTGGGAAGCCCGGCCAACCTGCATTATACTTACGATATGGACAAAGGAAACGTACTGCAGGTTTGGCGCGGCGAGTTTCTGGATGCAACCCCGATGTGGCACGATCGCGGCGACGGTTCTTCCCGCCCGCGCGGAAGCGTTACGCTTTTGAACGATGATATGCTGCTTGGCAAAACCAAAGGAAACTCCAAATGGCAATCCGATACAACCGGCAGCCGCTACCGCCCGAAAGGCTATGTACTCGATGAAACAGACGTTCCGACGTTCCAGTATCAGGCATTTGGCTCCACGGTAACAGATTATATTTCGGTTGTGAATAATCAGTATCTTGAACGGATTGTAAAAGTAAATAACCCTGTAACGGACCTGGTTGCAAGACTTGCCGACGGATCGCTTATTGAAAAAGTAGCGGACGGACTTTATGCCGTAGACAACAAATCCTACTATATTCAGCTGGCCGACAAAACGGTGAAGCCTGAAATAAGAAGCGCAAACGGTCAGCAGGAGCTGCTTGTTCCGGTACGCAACGGCGAAGTAAAGTACTCGATCCTATTCTGATTTTAATCTTTTTGATATTCCATTGATAATGAAAAAAATTGCTCACATAGCATTTGCGCTGCTGGCAACTCTTACAATGCTTAAAGCGCAGGAGTCACCTAAAGAAGAAGACTTCTATAAAATTTTAACGCCGCCGATTCCGGAAGGAATTATCCTTGAAGTCGGCGGACTGACCACCATGCCGAACGGTTCGCTGGCAATTTCAACCAGAAGAGGTGAAGTTTGGATTGTGGACAACCCGACAAGCCGCACGCCTTATTTCCGGAAATTCGCGACCGGATTGCATGAAATTCTGGGTCTTGCCTATAAAGAAGGCGCTTTGTACTGCGCGCAGCGCGGCGAACTGACCAAACTGGTGGACAAAAACGGCGACGGCAAAGCGGATGTTTACGAAACGGTATATGCATGGCCGTTGTCCGGACATTATCATGAATATTCATTTGGCCCCAAACTGGCGCCGGACGGAAGTTTCTTTGTAAGCGGCAACGTGGCATTTGGCGATGAGGAATGGTGGAGAGGCGAAAGCCGTGTGCCGGGCCGCGGATGGATTTTTCATATTACCAACGAAGGAAAATACGAGCCGTATGCAACCGGCGTTCGTTCCCCTGCGGGTATCAGCATGCTGAACGGCGAACTTTTTTATACCGACAACCAGGGCGACTGGATGGGAACCGGCGCTATTTTCCAGGTTAAAAAAGGAGGCTTTATGGGCCATCCGGCCGGATTGAGATGGGCCGGTTTGCCGGACTCGCCGGTTAAACTTACCGAAAAGCAGTTTTTTGCAGAACGTGACAACCGTCAGCACAAAGACGATCAGGGACGCGCCATCAAGCCTGAAAACACAGGAAATGAAGCGCCGCAGTTTCTTTATCAGCTGAAAGAAAAATACAATATGGTTCAGTTGCCGGCTGTGTGGCTGCCATATGGCGTTCATGGCGTGTCTACTTCGGAGCTTATTCTGGATGATACAAAGGGTGGCTTCGGACCGTTTACAGGACAGGTTTTTGTTGGCGATCAGGGACAAAGCAACATCATGCGCATTGTTCTGGAAAAAGTAAAAGGTGAATATCAGGGCGCGAGCATCGGTTTCCGCAGCGGATTCCAGTCGGGCGTGCTGCGTATGGCTTTTGACAAGGACGGCTCCATGTTTGTGGGAGAAACAAACCGTGGCTGGGGTTCTGCCGGCGATGCCAATCAGGGTTTGCAGCGTCTGGTCTGGAACGGAAAAATGCCTTTTGAAATGTATACGGTAAAAGCAATGCCGGACGGTTTTGAAGTGGAATTTACAATGCCAGTTGACCGCAAGTCTGCCGAAGATCTTGATTCTTATAAAGTAAGCAGCTACTTGTACAAGCATTACCCGGTGTACGGAAGTCCTCAGATCAATCTGGAAGATGTAAAGGTAAAAGGCGTAAAAGTATCTGACGACAACAAAAGGGTACGGATTGTTCTGGACGGCATGCGTCAGTATTATGTACACAAAATTCAGCTGGACGGCGTACGTGCTGCCACGAACAGCTGGTCGCTTGTGCATCCGGAAGCATATTATACGCTGAACAACATTCCGGACGGTGAAAAGCTGAAAGTTTCGGAACTGAAAACAACAAGATCCGGCAATACGGCTACTGCGGCTGCAACAACTTCTGTGAAAGAACACGTTTCGCCGGACGGCAAAGGCAAAACGACTGCAACTGCGTCGGCTTCAAAAACGCCGACCTGGGATGAAGTAAAACCATTGCTTCAGAAGAATACGTGTCTTGCATGTCATGCCACGGATAAAAAAGTAGTTGGACCGTCTTATACGGACGTTGCAAAACGCAAGTACAGCAATGAAAAAATCATGGATCTGATCTATAATCCGAAGCCGGAAAACTGGCCGGATTTTGCTACGCCAATGCCTCCGATGCCTCAGGTCCCGAAAGAGGAAGCTGCAAAAATCGCATCATGGATTAATTCGCTTGGCAAGTAAAACCGGTTTTTCAACCGGACGAAAAAGTAAAAAAGAACAGAAAAGGAGATGTCCGGAAAGTGGGCATCTCCTTTTCTGTTTTGTGAAAGAGTTGGAAAAGTATTTGCCAAATGCATTATCTTCACCTTGCAAATGCATAGCAATGAATGGATTTACAACTTTCGCCGCTCGAAATGCGTTTATTGATACTGTATAATTCCGGAACGTTATGTCAGCTTTACGCAAACTACATTTTTTGAAATCAGTGACCGGAAAAGTGTTGCTGGGTTTTTTTCTGACTTCACTGGCACTTGGCTTATCCTGGTTTATCAGTAAAAGGACATTTGAGGACATGCTGAACAAAGTTGAGGCTTTGTCCACGCCCAACGATCAGCTGAGGCTGGTTAATCAGATTTTTAAAAACATTCTTCAGCTTGATCATTTGCAGAACGCCCGTACGCTTAAAAATGAAGACCGGGATAAACAGGTTCTGGCACAATCCAAGGAACTGCTGCTACTGCTGGATTCTCTGAGTGCCATGAGCTTTGATACGCCTGCCCAGATTGTACGGATAGATTCCATGAGATCCATTCTTGAGCAGCGTGAAAAGATTTACAGCAAGTATATCAAAGTCAGATCCAAACTGGTCAGCAACAAGGCGCTTTCCGACGAAGTAAAGTCCATTTCCGGATTGATCACCACGCAGCTGAAACCCGAAAGCACTGTTGTTAAAACGGAGAAAAAAACGACGACAACCACCGTTTACACCGAACTGCCGGATACTTCCACTTACAGGGAGGAAAAAAAAGGATTCCTGAACCGCGTTTTCAGCGGGAAAAAGAACAAGAAGAATCAGGTGGCGGAAGCGCCTAAAACGTATCAGAAGCAGGAAATCAATGTGGAAGTAGACACGCTGAAAGTTGCGCAGGAAGACAGCACGATTGAAAAAGTGGGCGAAGCGGTCCATGCGATTGAGAAATCACAGAAAATAAGAACTACCCATTTTGTAGACCGTGAACAAGAACTGGCGATTGCCGGCAATACACTTGTAAGGCAGCTCCTGAAAGTAATGCAGGGTGTGGAAAGTGAAGTGCTCAAAGATTCAAATATACAAACCCGAATTTCCAAAAACCTCGTCGCCAAAAGCATAGACGGACTGGAATGGGTTATGCTCGGATTTTTTCTTCTTACGGCTTTGCTTGCCTATTTGATTTTTACAGATATAGCAAGAAGCAACGAGTACAGGAGCCAGCTGGAAGAAGCCAAAGAGGAAGCGGAATATCACAGCCTGGCCAAACAGCGCTTTCTGTCGAACATGAGCCATGAAATACGGACGCCGCTGCAATCCATTATCGGCTACACGGAAGCGCTTAAAAACAGCAAAAAGCCTCAACGGCAGGATCTGGAAATACTGCATTCGGCATCGGAACATTTGCTTTACCTTGTTAATGAAGTACTGGATTACAGCCGCATTATTTCAGACCGGTTTACTTTTGAAGAACGGACTTTTGCCATTACGCCGTTCCTGAACGAAGTAATCCAGATGCTGCGTCCGACTGCTGTTTCGAAAGGACTGACATTAAAACTGGAAAATAATCTGCCGCCACAGCTGTATCTCAGCGGCGACCCTTTCCGACTCAGACAGATTCTATACAATCTGCTCAATAATGCCATTAAATTCACCAACAGCGGCGATGTAACTTTAAGAGTAAACGGCTTTGAATCGGAAAAGGAATACAGCATTGAATATCAGATTTCGGATACCGGAATCGGATTGTCGGAGGAACAGCTGCAGCGTGTTTTCAACCAGTTTGAACAGGCCGATCCTTCCATTTCACGCAAATACGGCGGAACCGGGCTAGGACTGAGCATTGTAAAAGCGCTTGTTGAAGGAATGAACGGCAGCATCAAAGTAAAAAGCACGCCAAATAAAGGCACTACTTTTTTTGTAACCACCCTCATTAAAAAAGCTGAAACAACCGAAATCGCACCGGACGAATCGGACCAAAAAGAGTATCAGGTTACCGGAAAAGTCTGGCTGGTGGATGACGATGCTTTTATTCTGAAATGGTGTTCATCGGTTCTGGAAATGAACGGTATTCCGCATACTTCGTTTTCCTCTGCCGAAGAAGTACTGAGCAGGCCGTGGGATAATCAGGTTAAATTTGTCCTGACGGACATGCGTATGTCGGGCATGAACGGTGCAGAACTGTGCAAACGTCTTCGCAGGAATGCAGCCCCTGACGTAAAATTCTTTGTACTGACTGCGCAGGCGATGCCGGAAGAAAGACAGGATCTTCTGAACATGGGATTTGACGGATTTCTGATGAAGCCTTTCCATTCCAACGAACTGCTGGAACTGCTGGAATTATTTTCAGAGACACCGCAGAAGCAGGAAAACATGAACGCGCATGATTTTGATCTCAGCACATTGAACGAAATGACCTTTGGCGATGAAGCCCTGCTGCGCGAAATCCTGCATCAGTTTGTTATGGACTGCCGCAAAGATGTTGATTCCCTTTTTCTGCTGATTGACGACGGCGACTTTGAAAAAGTACCTGAACTCATTCACAGAATGGCAGGAAGAACGGGTCAGATCGGCGCTAAGGAACTTTCAGCTCAGTTCAGAAATCTGGAAGTTGCATTGAGAGAAGATGCCGCGCAGGTATCTGCGGAAGAAATCACGCAGGTACTGGAATATGCCGAATCCATTATTGAGCAAGTGGAGGAAATAGCTCCGGCTCACTCAATATGATATTTTTCAATTTTGTAGTAAAGCGTTTTTCTGTCAATATTAAGCAGTTTTGCAGCTTTGCTCTTGTTATAGCGCACTTCCTGCAGTACTTTCTCGATCATTTCCTTTTCATGCGATTCCTGAATGGCTTTCAGGTCGGAACCGGCTGGCTTCTGCGGATCTTCCATGGCCGTGATCATTTCTGCCGGCAAGGCGCTCAATGTGGCAACTTCTTCTTTTGAAAGCAGCACGAGCCGCTTGATGACATTGTTCAGCTCGCGCAGGTTTCCCGGCCAGTCGTATTTGCGGAAAACATCCATTACTTCTTTGGAAAGTTCACGGACATTTCTTTCCAGCTCCTGATTGGCTTTATCTACAAAATACTGGACAAATATTTCAAGGTCTTCACCACGTTTGCGTAGCGGCGGCACTTCAATCTTGAATTCATTCAGACGGTGATAAAGATCTTCCCTGAAATCGCCTTTTGCAGCACTGGTCATCAGATCTTCATTGGTGGCTGCGATCAGCCGGACATCTACCCTGACAGGCTGCGTACTGCCGATCGGCACAATGATTCTTTCCTGCAGTGCCCTGAGCAGCTTGATCTGAACGTCATAGCCCAGATTTCCGATTTCATCCAGGAACAGAGTTCCGCCGTCTGCTGCTTCAAACTGACCGATCTTATCTTGTAAAGCGCCGGTAAAAGCGCCTTTTTTATGCCCGAAAAGCTCACTTGCTGCGAGTTCTTTGGATAATGAGCCGCAATCAATGGCTACAAACGGCCCGCTGCTCCGCTTGCTGAGCCGGTGAATGGATTTGGCAACGTGTTCTTTTCCGGTTCCGCTTTCGCCCTGTATGATTACGGACATATCCGTTGGAGATACCAGCCGCACGTACTCGTATAGTTGTTTGGAAATTTTGCTCTTCCCTTCAATGAAGTCAAGCGACGGCTTTTCCGCTTTTACATTTGCCTTGGACCTTGGCACTGCCGTAACCGTAATATCGCCTTTGCTGAGGGCCTCCCGCAGAACCATAAGGAGCTCTTCCGGATTGACAGGCTTTGTAATGTAGTCAAATGCGCCGATCTGCATGGCCGTAACTGCGGTGCGGACGTCATGAAAACTGGTCATAATGAATGCAGCTGTACGATTGCCTTCACTTCTCAGCGTTTTGAGAAAATCAATGGAGTTTCCGTCGGGCAGACGATAATCCAGCATCAGCACATCGTAAGATACCTGTTTTTCGCCGCTTCCCAGCGCTTCTCTGGCTTCTCTGATACTTGAACAAACCTGAACCTGATGACCGTGCTTGCCAAGAAAGTTGCTGAGCAGTTTTGAGAATGTGGTGTCGTCTTCTACAAGTAGCAGGTTAGCCATGGGTTATTCAATTATCAAAAATAAATACTAGTTAACGAGAAGGCAAAGTGTAAAATTATAAAAACAAATATCAAAATGCCGGACAAATATCCTGCTTTTCCTGATAAACCCTATAAAATGCGTCTATATGAAGGATAATCAACTTTTTGATCCGGGCCATTAACATTTATTACAAAAGTTATGCATGATTATTCCTGCTGCCGATTACAATCATCATTAAATGTGCATAGGTAAAGCAGATGCCCGTACGATGTTTTCCGAAGCAGAAGGTTCTGAACAACAGGAGTGTATTTTACACCCAAAAATTATTTAGATATTTTTTTTGTATTGCAAGTTATTCTCATATATTTGCCTTAGAAGTTATTTGAAAATAACAGTAGTAATAAAACTACGCTTCACGAGATCATAACGCTATACATACATATATAGTAAGTACCTGCGCCACTATTTGCTCAACGTTATTATCCATTAGTCTGAAAGCATCAGGAGTCTAGCAATAGACTCTTTTTGTTTTTTAAGGGTTCCGGCAAAAACCAATTGCATTTTTATAAAAAAACATTTGATCTAAAGCAGTTTTCGCGGCGTAAGTATTTCAAAAGTCTTTCGACGGACGAAAGGAATCTAACAACCTTTAATTGCTATGAACAAAATCATTAAAACCAAAAGCAACTCCGAAAATAAGGAAGAAGAAATTACGTCAGTAGTAAACAGGCGGTTATTTCTGCGTTCTGCCGGATTGGCAACTTCGCTGGGTACGATCGTAATCAGCGCATGTACTACAGACGATCATGATCCGGATCCGCAGATTCCGGGAACAGGTGACACGGTTGAGCTGGGCTCGGGAGATGTAGGTGTTTTAAATTATGCATACGCACTGGAACAGCTGGAAGCTGCATTTTATACACAGGTAATTGCTACGCCATACGCCGGTATGACGGATGCCGAAAGAACAATCCTTACCGATATCCGCGACCACGAAATTATTCACCGCGATTTCTTTAAAGCTGCATTGGGCAACGGTGCCATCAAAGGGCTGACGCCGAATTTCTCGGCCATTGATTTCAACAGCAGAACGGCTGTTCTGGGCGCTGCGAAACTGTTTGAAGATACGGGCGTTGCCGCTTACAACGGAGCCGGAAAACTGATCAAGAACGGCGATTATTTACTGCTTGCCGGAAAAATCGTTTCCGTAGAAGCACGTCATGCATCCGTGATCCGCGATTTGCTGAACCCGAAATCTGCTGATTTTGCTGGTGACGACATTGTAGACAATAACGGATTTGACAAGGCAGTTGCACCTGCTGACATCCTTACTGCTGTAAAAGGTTACGTAAAAGATACCATTTCAGGAGCCAACGTAGGTAAATAATTCTAAACTTTAATCTGAACGAGAAATAATGGATATTTTCAAAATTATAGATGATTTTCAAAAAATTGACGGAGACGCAGCTGGCCGTCTGGAGTATGCTACCCGCCGTCATTTTATGAACAGGATCGGCAGTAAAATTGCTTCTGCTGCCATTCCGACTGCATTTGCTTCTATTGTAAATAAAGCTTATGCGCAGTCTGCCGCAGCTGTTGACGTGCTTAACTATGCACTTACACTCGAATATCTGGAAGACGAATTCTACAAAGCAGGAAATGCTGCCGCAAACCTGATTCCGGCATCCGACAAAGCAATATTCACTCAAATAGGCAAACACGAAACGCAGCACGTTGCATTTCTTGTAAAAGCCCTTGGAACCAAAGCCATTGCAAAACCTACATTTGATTTCCAGTATGGCGGTGCATTTGGAGATGTATTCACCAATTACAAGACTTTCGTAACCGTTTCCAGCGCACTGGAAGATACCGGCGTACGTGCATACAAAGGACAAGCCGGCGCATTGCTTGCCGATCCGCAGATTCTGGAATACGCCCTTCAGGTGCATTCGGTGGAAGCAAGACACGCAGCTGTTGTACGCAGACTAGGTGCAACGGTACTTGCCAATGCCGCTATGAAAGGTTGGATTACAGGTAATGCAGGCGCAGTTCCGGCCATTTATGCAGGTGAAGACAACATGACGCAAGGCGGTGTAAACCTGAAAGGACTTGCTTCCAAATCGGATGCAGCAGTAACGGAAGCATTTGACGAGCCATTGACGAAAGAAGCGGTTCTTGCTATTGCCGGGCCGTTCATCAAAAAATAACCGATTGTAAATTCTCCATCAGGAACGTTGATTTTGCTTGATAAGTGAAGTAAAATTTTAAATTGAGAGCACACACCATGTGTAGGGAAAAGGAGCTGCCGGAAGGCGGCTTCTTTTTTTATAAATATGGTTTCGAAGTAGCATTGTTAAATGGATAACTAATATGGTTTATGTAAATTTGACCGTTATAGTTTTACAAACTTCCCGAACCCGTTCATGAATTCTGAATTTAACAGAAGAGGTTTTCTGAAAAAAAGCAGCCTTGCTGCACTCACCGCCGCGCTGGGCAGCAATATTGTATTTGCCGGCAAAATGCCCAAAGGTTACATTCCGCTTCTGCTTGATGAAAAAGATGCTTTGAAAGGCAAAAGTCCTGATATGATCGTACAGGGCGATAAACCCTGGAACGTGGAAACGCCTGTTCATTTGCTCGACGACCGCATTACGCCGGTAGAAAAAATGTTTATCCGCAATAACGGGCTCGTACCTGAAAAAATTGATGTAAGCAACTGGACCTTAACCATTGACGGTGAATCTGTAAAAACGAAGAAAACCTATACGCTTGAAGAGTTGAAAAAGCGCTTCAAACACTATACTTATCAGCTTGTACTGGAATGCGGCGGCAACGGCCGTTCCGGGTTTCAGCCGCAGACTTCCGGCAACCAGTGGGGCCAGGGCGCCGTGCATTGTGCAGAATGGACGGGTGTCCGCCTGAAAGACGTGCTTGCAGATGCAGGTTTGAAAGATGATGCCGTTTACATCGGTTATCACGGAAAAGATATTCACCTCAGCCGCGACCCGAAAAAAGAATCGATTTCCAGAGGAGTTCCGATGGCCAAAGCACTGGAAAATGAAACGTTGCTTGCATGGCAGCTGAACGGGAAAGACATTCCCGAATTTCATGGTTATCCGTTAAGACTTGTGATCGGCGGCTGGCCGGCTTCGGTTTCAGGCAAATGGATCAGCGGCATCTCAGTCAGGAATAAAGTACACGACGGTGCTAAAATGGACGGGCACAGTTACAAAACGCCGAAAAGCCCGATTGCTCCGGGTGAAGACGTTCCGCAAACGGACGAATATTTCCGCATTATTGAATCCATGCCGGTAAAATCCCTGATTACTTATCCGAAATCCGGCGCCATCATTGCTTCGGATGCCGAACTTGCATTGCGCGGACATGCGTGGGCCGGCGATCATGCGGTCAAAAAAGTAGAGGTTTCCATTGATTTCGGTACGACCTGGAAAGACTGCAAGCTGGAAGCGCCGGCAAACCGGCTGGCCTGGCAGCACTGGAATACCAAAGTGAAATTTCCGGTAAAAGGCTATTACGAAGTATGGGTACGAGCAACGGACGATAAGGGAAATGCGCAGCCCATGGTTATTCCTGCCTGGAACCCGGGCGGTTATCTGAACAATGCATGCGAAAGGATTGCTGTCAAAGTGAGTTAATGATTTTAAAACTTCCGCATTGCCTGAAGAATAAATAAAATGATAAAAATACTAGTGACGCTGTTTGCCGGATTCAGTCTCGCAACGCAAATATTCAAAGAAAACACCATTGTCCCGAAACCCGAATCTGCCGCAATGGTACGGATGGATACGGTAAAGAAGGATTCGGAAACAGGATTGGTAACGGACAAGAATCTGTATATGGTCAAGGCGCAGTGTACAAGCTGTCATTCTTCCAAACTGATCCTGCAGAACAGGTTTACGCGGGATGGCTGGAAGCAAAAAATACGCTGGATGCAGGCCAATCATAATTTATGGGACCTTGGAGAAACTGAAAAACAGGTTCTGGATTATCTGGAAAAATACTACGCGCCGGAAGCAACCGTAGCCCGCCGCGAACCGCTGAAAAACATCAAGTGGTATAAATTGGAAGAAAAGCGTTGAAAACAATGCTTATATTTATCGCCTCAACAATCCTGAAAAAGTTCGCGTGCATAATTTAAAATTCCCGATTTCACGGCAAATGGCCGTTTATCTGCTTGTCCTGATTTTTACTTTCGGATTAACCTCCTTTAAAAACAGCGCATTAGCCCAAAGTAACAAAAAGCCCATTGAAAGAAGCAGTGATTTGCCCAGTCCGCTGAAAGCCGAGGTAGTCGGTATTCAGGATGGCGATACGATTGAAATGAAGTTTGTATACAACGGCAAAAAAGCGGGTTTCCGGAAGGGAAAAGCCGTTCGTATCCGTTTTTTACATATTAATACACCGGAACGCGGCAGGCCGTATTACAAAGTTGCCAAACAATTTACAAGCGACAGATGCTTTCATAAAATTGTCAGTATTAAACATTCGGGCGAATTTGATAAGTATGGCCGTTTGCTGGGCGAAGTAGTGCTTCCTGATGGCAAAATATTGAATAAAGAACTGGTCAAGAACGGACTTGCTGTTCATTTTAAAAAATATTCCAGCAGTCAGGAATATTCCGACCTTGAAATACAGGCAAAGAAACGAAAGATCGGGATATGGAGCCCGCAAGGACAGGTTTCTGCGGCAGTAAAATAATTCAGTAAAACCATGAGTCTGTCAGCTGCATTTTATCAGGTTTTTTATCAGAACGAGCAATTGTTTCAGGTTGAAGAAGCTTTTGAAACAAAAGAAAAAACCGGAACAATTGTTCAAAATCTGCCTCAGCCGGAACCGCAGCCGGAACACAAACCAGAAGTATTGCCGCCGGCAACACAGGCACCCGCAGCATCATTGCCGGCAACTCCGGCGATTCCTGTAAAACCTGCTGAAAGTTTCCCTGCATTAAAGCATAAAATCCTGATCCTGATCGACGAGCCGAAACGGAAGGAAATGATTGCTTCAGAAGCGATTTTCTTAGACAATATTCTCAAAGCGGTCGGCAATTCGGTTGAAAACTCGGATATTCTCAATTTCAGCTTTCTTCCCGGCCAGGATGCAGGCAAAGTGCTTACAGAAAAACGCACCAATTATTTTCTGACTTTCGGGGTTCCGCTTATCAAACTGAATCTTGATCTGTTGCTGGTGCCTTATACGCCCAAAAACGTGGACGGGATCTGGTTTCTTCTAACCGACCCGCTGGCTGTGATTGAAGCCGACCGCAATCTTAAGAAAAAACTGTGGCAGGCATTGCAGCAAATGTTCTGAACAAGCCACAAAAAGCACCTTAACTTTATTAACTGCCGATTGTCACAATAATGTTGTGAATTTCTCTGTTTTCATGGATAATCGCAGGCTAATCCCTGAAAATATATGGCCAGATGGACTGAATATATTGCTAATTGGTTCCGCCCGAGAGAATCGGACGAAAATGAATATTATGATGACGAACCGGAAGCGGCGCAAATGTCTTCTCCTGCGAATGAAATAATTTCACAAAACAGCTATTCTGAAACAACGGTGAAACCGCAAGCCGGTATTTCGGCCGATACGGAAAAGCGTTATGATTCAGGGATTTCTGATAACAGCAATGCAGAAGTTGCCATTCCGTACTGGATTGAGGACGAAGATGCACTGCGCGATGAAGGCGTATTGTTCGGGCTTTCGGAATCGGATCCGGAAGAAAAAACGGACATTATCCACAGGTATTTTTCCAATCTGACCGCCGGGTGCATTGCTGAAATTGAGCAGCATAACGAACAGATTCAGGAACTGAATCTGTTTATCGGACAAAAAAACAACAGGATTGAAGAACTGAGCGACAAATTGAAAAATCCTCCGGTCCAGTTTGAGCGCGAGCATCAGCTGCCGAGAACGCTGATCGGTATTTCGCTGTGCGTAGCCATGTGCATCGGCAATTTTTTTCTGATCAGAGAATCTTTAAAGCCTGCATTTGCGGATAATTCCTGGATTGCACTCGGTGTGTTTCTGGCCGGAATGTTTAGTTTGTTCGGGCGGATTTCCTTGTTTCACGATGAGGAATCGCGCATAAGCTGGAAATCACTGCTGGAAGAAATCGGTTTGCCTTTCGCCGCCGCCTTGTTTGTGTTTGCCAATGTGATTTCTTATCAGAAATGGTGGCAGGCATTTGCGCTTTTCGTGTTTGTTTTCTTTCTTTTTTTGTTTGCGGGAAAACTGCTTCTCAGCAACATAACCGTCTTGCGGAATGATCTTCAGGCTTGGCTGAAAGTACAAAACGAACGTAAAGACGCCATTGAAAATACTGAGAACTGGGAATCTGAATGCCAGACTTTACAACAGGAAATTGATGAGCTAAGGGTAAAAAAATGGCAGGTTCTGAGAGAACAAAGTGCTGCTGAAACGGAACGCGACCGCCTGTATGCCAAACGGGATATGCTGATCAAACTTTTTGAAAGCGAGTTTTTTCTTGCAAGACGAATGAAAAACGAACTGACCGGAAAGCAGCTGAACATGATCCGGAAAGGCGGAAGTTAGTTTCCTTCCGTACCTCCAAATTCTGACTAATCCTACATCATTTTAAAAACAAGGTCATGAACGAGCAGAATCCAAACCAGAACGGTGATTATCAGCACGGTTATTTCAGCGGTATTGAAGGCATTGACCGGCAGGTTTATGAAGCTTATTTATCCAGCAATGTCAATCATGACTGGGTTATGGAAAGACTTGAGGCAAAAAAAGAAGACCTTGATGCGGTCCGGAATAAATACCAGTCTACAATACAGCAGCATAAAACCGCTTACGACAAGCTTCAGAATGAGACCATGAGTCTGGACAATGTTTCCAGACAAATAAAATACATCCAGAATACGGTTTCCGAAATTGATTTCTTTTCTGAAAAGCTACGGGAAAAACGTGCAGACAATGCGCCTACTTATTCCCTCATTGCCGGGCTGATATTTCTGGCTGCGGGAATATCCTTTATTGCCGGCGACCTCATCATTTCGCATGAAATCGTAGCTTATGCGCTCAATATCCGAAATTCCAATGAAGCGTGGGCCTTTGCCATCGGGCTTGCCATGCTTTCTATCTTGCTGAAGCCTGCTTACGACCGGCTTGTAGAAGAACCGTATCATCAGGACGAATCGCCGAAAGCCAAAACGCGGTATGCACGTTTCAAACTGATTTTGTCGGTTTTTGCAATTGTTACGCTCGTCGTGCTGGGCTGGTTCCGGTATGAAGCGTACAGAACCGACAAACTGAAGGAAGCAATCAACAAATCGGTAAAAAATCTTCAGCTGAACGCCGTGGACCCAATGACCGGCGCTCCGATAAGCAGCCCTGAACTGACCAACAAAATTGAAGCAGCACTGCGCAATTCTGATCAGCTGAACCTTGACCTTGTAAACAGTCCGTGGGCATTGCTTTCCTTTGTACTCAGCGGTGTACTGTTCGCTATTGCAGGCGCCGTTTCGCTCGGCATGGCGCTTCCTATTCTGCAGGGATTCTGGTTCCGCTGGCTTCAGGCCGACCCAAAACTGTGGAGTATGAAACGCAGAAAAAACAAACTTATAAAGCAACTGGAACCTTTGCAGAAAACACAGGCACAGCATCTCATTCAAAAGAACATCCTTGAAAATGAAATTGCCAGCATGCCTGTACTGCAGGAACTGAAACAGGAAGAAACGCGGATTCGGACTGAGATTGACAATCTGGAAGAAGAGCGTAAACTTGCGCTGACAGACAGCCGTATACAATCATTTGGCGACGGCTATGCGCATGGACAGATCAGCCGGGATGTGATGAGCGAAGAAGAATATGATTCCTGGCGCAACAGTCATTTATCCGTTCTGAACCTTGCGCTTCGTGCCCGTTCCAACGCCAGCGCAGACCGGGCCATTCCGCGTACGCGCAGTACGGGAATGCGGCCTCACCAGGCCATCCGCAAAGCAATAACGGATCGTTTTGACGAAAACAACTCATAATAGTTTCTTAAATTGGAGGCTAAATTTAGATTATGATTGAAACCCCTCATTTAAGAATCATTCCCTGCGACGATACATTGTACGATGCAATCCGCATGGGCAACAACATCCTTGCACGCGTAATGGGCGTGAATGTACCCAGGAAATGGACCGAGTTCCGCGATACGTTTACACCGTCGTACGAGCGCTGGAAAGCGCATCCGCCGTTAAGAGAATGGTGGGTATATTTGATCGTGCACAAGCCTGACAACCAGCTTATCGGATCGTGCGGCTATAAAGGCGAGCCGGATTCCAGCGGTATGGTGGAAATAGGTTATGAAATCACGCCTTCGCACCGGTTGAGAGGCCTCGGCACCGAAATCGCACAGGGACTTGTTGATCACGCATTCAGGCAAAGCGGCGTGCATAAGATTATTGCGCATACATTGGCAGAAGAAAATGCGTCCGCCCACATCCTCGAAAAAATCGGATTTGTACAGACCGAAGACGTAAACGATCCCGAAGAAGGACTATTATGGCGTTGGGAACTGGCGCGTAAATAACGTTCCTTTTTTTGCACTTGCCGGCTTTTTACCAGACTTACAGGGTTAAATTTATTGCACTCAATTAATAATGTTTTGTGTTAATTGATAACTTTAATTCCTGAATGCATTTCTAAATTCCCTGTCGTTTTTAATTATGGTTGAGATATCAAAAGATACATATCCCTGGCTTAAAAATTATCCTGAAGGAATTCCCTACGAAATCAATCCGGACGCCTATTCCTCTTTGCTGGAAATGATGGAAATCAGCTTTAAGGACAATGCAGAAAAGCCGGCGTACACCAATATGGGAAAGTCGCTCAGCTTTGGTGAACTGGATAAGTTATCAAAGCATTTTGCGGCTTATCTTCAAAGCATCGGTTTACGCCATGGAGACAAGATTGCCATTCAGATGCCCAACCTGCTGCAGTACCCAGTTGCCATGATGGGCGGACTCCGCGCCGGACTGACCATTGTAAATACGAACCCGCTTTATACGCCCAGGGAAATGCAGCATCAGTTCAGGGATTCCGGTGCCAAAGCCATTGTTATTCTTGCGAATTTTGCATCAAATCTCGAAAGGATTGTGGCCAATACCGGCATTCAGCATATTATCATTACCGAAATCGGCGATATGCTTGGCTTTCCTAAAAAGCTGATTGTCAATGCAGCGGTAAAGTATGTAAAAAAGATGGTTCCCAAATACAGTCTGAAAGGAGCCGTTACTTTTACGAATGCACTTGCAACCGGTTCGGGCTTGACGTACAAGCGCCCGCATGTTTCAGGGCTTGACATTGCATTTATCCAGTATACCGGAGGCACAACCGGGATTTCCAAAGGTGCCATGCTGACGCACCGCAACCTGATCGCCAATGTTGAAGGAATTAACGAATGGCTCATGTCCAAAATGAGAAAGTCGGAGCCTTCCGGGCAGCTTACGATGGTCGGTGCATTGCCTTTATATCATGTATTTGCATTGACGATCAACAGTCTTTGCGGAATCAAATGGGGCGCACTGAATATACTGATTACAAATCCCAAGGATATTCCGGCTTTTATCAAAGAGCTCAAAAAATTCAGATTTCATATCTTTCCGGGACTGAACACGCTTTTCAACGGACTGATGAATCATCCCGATTTTGCAACGATTGATTTCAGCGATCTTAAAATTACCATAGCCGGAGGAATGGCTTTGCAGAAAGTTGTGGCCGAAAGATGGGAAAAAATCACGGGCTGCGTGCTTGTGGAAGGCTACGGACTTTCTGAAACTTCACCGGTCCTATCGGTTAATCCGCTGGACGGCCATCATAAAAACGGAACCATCGGCCTGCCGTTCCCGAGTACGGAACTGCGTATACTCCGTGAAGATGAAACCTGGGCGAGCCCGGGCGAAAGAGGCGAAATATGCGCAAAAGGCCCGCAGATTATGCTTGGCTACTACAACCGGCCTGATGAAACTGTAAAAGTGATTTTCGAAGACAGAAACGGCAGATGGTTTAAAACCGGCGATATCGGAATTGAGGATACAGACGGATTTTTCAAGATTGTGGACCGGAAAAAGGATATGATCCTCGTTTCCGGGTTCAATGTTTATCCCAATGAAATTGAAGACGTAGTCGCGCAATGTCCGGGCGTGCTGGAAGTGGCGTGCGTAGGCATACCGGATGAGAGGTCGGGCGAAATGGTAAAAATATACGTTGTAAAAAAAGATCCTGGACTGACTGAAGACAAGGTAAAGGCATTCTGCAGAGAAAACCTGACGGGTTACAAATGCCCCAGGAAAATAGAATTCAGGAATGAACTGCCCAAAACCAATGTAGGAAAAATTCTCAGAAGGGCTTTGCGTGAGGAAGAAATGGCCAAAGTCGGCAAATAGTGCCGGTCTGGAACAAGGTTTGTATACATTAGCCAAAAAAGTTCTCAATACTGAAAATCATATGCATTATGAATTTACACCGGAAAACTTTGGTCCTTTTGCACGGACATGGCATAGACGATTCCATCTGGGATAAACTTGACGCCGAAGTCAACGATACTTATACGGTTATAAGGCCCAATATTTCTCTGTTTACTTCGTGCCAGTCTGTGGAGGAATATGCCGATGAACTATACCGTTTTCTCACCAATGCAAATATTCAGAAATGCTGCCTGATCGGGCACTCCATGGGCGGCTACATTGCGCTGGCTTTTGCCGAAAAATATCCGGAAATGCTGATCGGACTGGGACTTTTTCATTCCACCGCATATGCTGACGATGAAGCCAAGAAGCATCAGCGCAATCAGACAATCGAATTACTTAAAAACCACGGAACAGAAGCTTTTGTAAAGAATTCTGCTCCGAATATGTTTGGCGAAAGATACAAGGAACAATATCCTGAAAGAGTCAAAAGCCATATTGAGTATTTCAAAAAACTGCCGGCAGAAGCATTGATCGCAGGGCTTGTTGCCATGCGGAAACGACCCGACAGAACCGCCGTTCTGGCTTCCGTTCCTTTCCCTGTTTTGTTCATTATCGGCGTTCAGGACAAACTGATCCCGTTTGAAAGCGCGCTGAACTTATCGGAGTACCCGAAAAAAAGCTATCCGTTCATCCTCGGCGAAGCCGCTCACATGGGTATGGTTGAATCTCCGGATGCCACAGCCAGGATTGTAAACTGGTACATGGACAAAATTTAAGCGGTAAAAAATATTAATCAATGATCAAAAATGGTTCAGCGTTCGTTATACTTTCAAAACGCTGAACTATTTAATTAACCTTATGCGAAAATTTACATCAATACTTCATCTCAACAAATTTACTGTGCTCCTGTTCTGGAGTCTTCTGCTTCTTAATTCCTGTAAAAACGACGACAATACGCCTGCTACACCGGAAGAACCAAACAGCGTTCTTGTAGAAAGCAGAGTCATTACGGAACTTTCCAGGACGCAGATTATTCAAAAAGCCAATATGCTGAGTCCACTGCTTGCTGTTTATGTCAAAAACGGAATAAAAGTTTACAAGATAACTTACAAAACAAAAAACACGGACGGTACTGAAATCACCGCTTCCGGCGCGCTGGTTTTCCCGGATATAGACCAGCCTGCTTCAATGATCAGTGTTCAGCACGGAACGATCCGTGACGATGCTTCTGCACCTTCCAATTTCAATGACGGAGCGGAGGCGGCCTCTTTCGGTTCATTGTTCGGATCGATGGGCTATATCATTGCTTATCCGGACTATATCGGTTATGGCGCTTCCAAGGATTACCCGCATCCGTATGAACACCGGGAAAGTCTGGCTTCGGCTTCACTGGACATGCTTCGCGCTGCCAAGGAATTCCTGAAAAAGCAGAATGAAGTAAAATGGGATGAGAAATTGTACCTGGCAGGATATTCGGAAGGCGGCTATGCAACCATGGCGCTGCAAAAGAAAATAGAAGAAGAAGCCCCGACAGAATTCAATCTGGTCGCATCCAGCTGCGGAGCCGGCGCATATGACAAGACTGCTTTTATGAAGTATGTGATCAATACGGCCACACAGGGAAATGCTTCGTATAACTCGCTTTATTTGTGGGTTATGCTGACTTATGACCGTATTTACAAGCTGAACCGGCCTGCAACCTATTATTTCAAGGAACCATTTGCAACCCAGATTGCGACTTCCGGAATAAATACTTCCATTAATCAGAGCTTCAGTACCATTCTAACAGATTCGTTTAAGAAAAATCTGAACGACGGTTCGGATGTCGGTTTTATCAATGCAATCAGCGATAATGATGTTTATAACTGGAAACCGAAAACACCGACACAATTGTATCACGGAAATGCGGACAAACTGGTTTTTTATTTTAATTCGGAAAAGGCTTACAACACCATGAAGGCACTAGGCGCAAACGTGGAACTGAAAACGATTCCAAATGGAGATCATGCTTCTTCCATTACAAGCTATCTTGCCGGAACGCTGGCATTCTTTACATCTACGAAATAAAATATAACGGCGCCGTTTTTAACCATAGTTATACTTTTCAGATTATCGAAGTATAACTATGGTTTTTTGATTCTGGAATTTTTGTGATTCTGTTCAGGTTTAAGGATTACCTTTGTTTGAATACATCACGAATTTCTAAAATAATGTCCTCACTTCTTGAACTTGTAGGCAACACCCCGCTTGTAGAACTCAACCGAATTAACCCAAACCCGGATGTAAAGATTTACGGAAAACTGGAAGGGAACAATCCGGGCGGCAGCGTAAAAGACCGCGCGGCTTTCAGTATGATAAAGGGTGCGCTGGATCGTGGTGAAATCAGGTCGGGAATGAAGCTTATTGAGGCAACCAGCGGGAACACAGGCATTGCACTGGCCATGATCGCACGTTTGTTTGATCTGGAAATCGAACTCATCATGCCGCAGAATTCAACCAAAGAGCGCGTGCTGACGATGGAAGCATACGGTGCAAAGGTTGTTCTTACCGAAACGATGGAAAGTGCACGCGACTATGCCGAAGAAAAAGCGGCAGGCAATGAATATTTTCTGCTGAACCAGTTTGCAAACCAGGATAACTGGAAAGCGCACTACAACACTACCGGGCCGGAAATTTACAAAGACACAAACGGCAGAGTAACTCATTTTGTATCGTCCATGGGAACAACCGGTACCATTATGGGTGTATCGCGCTATATGAAAGAAAAAAATCAGGATATCCAGATTGTCGGCTGCCAGCCCACAGATGGTTCCAGCATTCCGGGTATACGCAAATGGCCGGAGGCATATCTTCCGAAAATATTTGAAAAAGAACGTGTTGACCGGGTTATGGAAGTAACGCAGGAGAATGCAGTTCAGATGACGCGGAGGCTGGCCAGAGAAGAAGCGGTTTTTGCAGGAATGAGCAGCGGAGGCGCAGCCTGGGCAGCTGTGGAACTTGCCGGAGAACTGAAAGAAGGAATTATAGTCTGCATTATATGTGACCGCGGAGACCGTTACCTTTCCAGCGATTTGTTCGGTTAAGCGGATTAAGAAAATTCCGGCACGAAGCAGTAAAATGCCTGTGCCGGAATTCAAAAATTTTTAGAACCAGCCCACACCCAGATTCCTGAACGGCCACGGAATAGCTACAATAATGATAATCAGTGCCATTGCATAGAAGTACAGAATCGTGCGGTGCTTGTCGCTGCCGAAGGCTTTTCTTGAACGTACTCTTCCATAAGTAATCAGCACAATGGCAATCAGCATCATGAAAACGTGTTCGATGGAATAAAAACGAAACAGCTTCTCTCCGATCTGATCAAAATTGACCTTTGGGCTTATAAAATAAAGCGCCAGTCCGATCAGAAGCTGAATGTGCGTGGCGATCAGCGCGAAAGAGTAGATTTTACTGTCGCCTTCTTTCGACTTCTGCCAGTTGGAATAGGCAGTGAAAACAGCGGCAATCAAAAGTGCCAGTACCACATAGCGAAGGCCGGAATGGGCACGTATAAGAATATTCATGATAAAAACCTGGTTTTGGTTAAGTAAGTATAAGTTTGCAAATGTAACGACGAGTATTAAATTATTATACAATGATCATATATAACATCACAGTCAATATCAGTTATCAGGCGGAAAAGGATTGGCTTCATTACATGAAAACAATTCATATACCCGAAATCATTGCAACGGGTATTCCGCTTGAATGCAAATTGCTCAGACTGCTTACAGAGATAGAAAATGAAGGTTCCACCTATACTTCACAGTTTTCGTTCAGGACAATGGAGGATTTTCTAGCGTATCAGACGCACCATCAGGCGGATTTTCAGGAAAGGCACCATGCGCTTTTTAACGGACAGTACGTTTCATTCAGAACCCTTCTTGAGGAAGCTTAAAAGCGCATTTTGTCCGTTTCGCTGCAAAAGTAAATATAATTAAACGTACTGTTTACTTGACATTAAGTGATTATTTAGCTTATTTAATATATCGTTAGTTCCGGTTTTTGCACGGAAGTAAATGACTTGTAATTATTTTTCCATGATAATCAAAGTCTGATTTATCCTCCGGGCATAGTATTATTATTAACGGTTATAAAATATGTTTTACCTTAAAATAAAGTGCTTATGAGACTGCAGATGCAAGCCATTCATTTTGACGCCGATCCCAAACTGTTGAACTTCATTCAACAAAAACTAGATAAACTTGATACCTTTTATGATCGTATCACCAGCGGAGAGGTATTCCTTAAGCTCAAAAAAGGCGATAATGCCAAAACACAAACCAAACTGCTGGAAGTTAAATTATACGTTCCGGGCGGTACCATGTTTGTCAGAGAAGAGGGAACGACATTTGAAGAAGCGACTGATTTGGCAATAGACACTTTAAAAATGCAAGTAAAAAAATTCAAGGATAAACGGACAAATGCAAGAGCGCCCAAAGTTGCTGACGACATTGCAGCTGAAACACTGACAGTCACGACTGAAGAAACGGAGGATTAAAAATCCATATAAGTGAACAAACAAAAGAAGTCGCCCTGATCAGGACGGCTTCTTTTGTTTGAACTGCAATCAAAAATATTTTGCAGTAAGCTTGTAAATTAATTTCTTTGAAAGAAAATGTAACCCCAGTAACATGAATATTGAACCGGTTGTTGATACCAAATTTGAACATTTATTTAAATTTACCCAGGAGGAAGTTGAACGGTTTGCCGAGCTGACAGGAGATAACAATCCGATTCATCTTGATGCGGAATATGCGGCAACGACAAATTTTAAAAAACCCATCATACACGGTATGCTGGGTGCAACTGTTTTTACCAAAGTTCTGGGCACGCAATACCCCGGATTCGGCTCCATTTACCTGAAACAGACACTTGAATTTCTGCGGCCTATGTACGTTGAAACGGATTACAGGGTTGTTTTTACGATCAAATCCATTGACAAGGCCAAACACATTGCAGAAATTGGTGCTGAAATTTTTGACGCCCGCACCAAAAAGGTCGTGACAAGAGGCGTGGCAACCATGATCAATGAGGAGAAATTCTAAAAAATAAGCCCGGATCATTTTGTTGATCCGGGCTGGAAATCTATTGTGTGCTGTTAAACTATTCCTCGGTCGTATTCTTTTTGTTCTGAACTTCTGAACGAATATCCTGAGCCAATGTCTTTAGGTCCTGCATGCCTTTGCGAACACGCGTTCCAGCTGCCTGGTTACCTTTGTTATAGAACTTATCGAAATCGCCCTCAAGCGAAAGGATCAATTCTTTTACTTCATCAAACCTTGCCATGTGTTTCTTTGTTTTTTAGTTTAAAAATGCCTCAAACACGCTAAAAACGCATGTTTAGACCGAAATTTAGTAATTAAATGCATTTTCACAATCCAAAAAACAAAAAAAAACACTTCTAAAATACAATTAATTACTTGCAAATACTTACTTATTTGATTATCAGATAATTAACTCATAACCAAATTGATTTTCCAGAAAATAAAAAAAGGGCTTTTTTTTGAAAAAAGCCCTTTGAAAGCGAAAAACGCACTTTTTGTTATTCTACAACTTCCTGAACGTCTTCTATTTGATATACCCGGTTTTTTAATTTGTCAGCCAATGTGGTAAAGGCATTGAGGGTATATTCAACATCTTCCAGGGTATGCGCTGCCGTTGGAATAATACGCAGCATGATTTGTCCTTTCGGGACAACCGGATACACAACAATAGAGCAGAACACGCCCATGTTTTCACGCAGGTCGCGAACCATTCTTGTAACTTCCGGAACACCGCCTTCGCTGTGCAGAAACACAGGAGTAACCGGCGATTCTGTTTCACCGATATTGAATCCGCGCCCGCGCAGACCGTCCTGCATTGCTTTTACATTTTCCCAGAGCTTTGCACGCAGTTCCGGCATGGCCTTTACCATCTGCAAACGCTTGCGGCATCCTTCCACATACGGCATCGGAAGCGCTTTCGCGTAAGTCTGAGAACGCATGTTATATTTCAGGAACATAATGATTTCAGGATCATCCGAAGCGATGAAAGCACCGATGGCGGCCATTGATTTGGCAAAGGTGGAAAAATAAAGGTCCACTTCTTTTTGTACGCCCAGCAGCTCTCCTACTCCGGCACCGGTTTCGCCCATGGTACCAAATCCGTGTGCATCATCAACAAGCAGCCTGAAATCGTATTTTTTCTTTAACTCAACGATGGCCTTAAGATCACCGACTTTCCCTGACATTCCAAATACACCCTCAGTAATGACCAGAACACCTCCACCCTTTTCATTGGCAAGTTTGGTCGCACGGATCAGGTTTTTCTCAAGGCTGGCCATGTCGTTATGGTTGAACTTGTAGTATTCGCCCAGCTTGGCTTTATGCAGGCGGATTCCGTCGATCAGACAGGCATGTGACTCTGCGTCGTAAACGATTACATCCCGGTGATCACAAAGGCATTCGATGGCAGACATTACGCCCTGATAACCGTAATTAAGAAGAAATGCATCTTTTTTCCCTACAAACTCGGCCAGCTCTTTTTCAAACGTCTCGTGCAGGGTAGAATTTCCGGACATCATACGGGCGCCCATCGGATAGGCAAGTCCCCATTTCGCAGCAGCATCGGCGTCTGCTTTTCTTATTTCCGGATGATTGGCCAGACCCAAATAATTGTTAAGACTCCAGTTAAGTACCTCACGTCCCATAAATTTCATGCGCGGTCCCAATTCTCCTTCCAGCATCGGAAAAGAAAAATAATGATGGCTATTCAGCATTTTTGCCGGATTCCCGATCGGGCCTGAATTGTTGCGCAATTTCTCGAAAATATCCACTCGCTTTTATTTTATGTGGGTAATCAGTTACTGTAATGTTAGATAAATGCAAAATTAAAAAAAATACGCTTACTTTAATGCAAAGCTAACATTCCCATAGCGTGTAAGTTAGTAAAATAATAGAATACACTACATTTACTTCAGGGCTTCTTTTTGATACTTTACCACGAATTCAGACCATTCCGATGCATCAGATAAAAAAAATACTGGTTGCCAACCGCGGGGAAATTGCTTTGAGAATCATGCGGACTGCGCGTGAAATGAATATTTCCACCGTCGCTATATTCAGTGAAACCGACAGGAAATCGCCGCATGTACGCTTTGCCGACGAAGCCGTTTGCATCGGGCCTGCGCCTTCTTCCGAGTCTTACCTGAATGCTGAAAAGATTATCAATGTCTGCAAGGCACTGCATGTAGACGCCATTCATCCGGGATATGGTTTTTTGTCCGAAAACGCAGCATTTGCAAGTCTTGTACAAAAGGAAGGACTGATCTTCATTGGCCCTTCGCCGGAATCCATTGAGATTATGGGGAACAAGCTTGCTGCCAAGCAGGCCGCCGCACGTTACAACATCCCGATGGTTCCCGGTACGGATACGGCCATCAGCGACCGCCATGCTGCGAAACAGAAAGCACTGGAAATAGGTTATCCGATCCTCATCAAGGCAAGCGCGGGCGGTGGCGGAAAAGGAATGCGGATTGTTGATAATGAATTTGATTTTGATGAACAAATGGACCGTGCAGCCAGCGAAGCGCTGGCATCTTTCGGCGACAGCTCCGTTTTCATTGAAAAATACATTACTTCTCCAAAGCACATTGAAATACAGGTTCTGGGCGATCAGCACGGCAATATTGTTCATTTGTTTGAGCGCGAATGTTCTGTGCAGCGGCGTCATCAGAAAGTCATAGAAGAAGCACCTTCCGTTTCGATTACGCCGGAAATAAGAACAGAAATGGGCCTTTGTGCCATTAACGTGGCAAAATCCTGCGGTTATTACGGTGCAGGAACAGTCGAGTTCATTGTGGATGAGCAATCCCGTTTTTACTTTCTGGAAATGAACACGCGCTTACAGGTTGAGCATCCGGTTACCGAGCTGATTACTGGCATTGATCTTGTCAAGCAGATGATCCTGATTGCCGAAGGAAAACAACTGACGTTCACGCAAGATAAAATTACTTTGAAAGGCCACGCGATTGAAGCAAGAGTATATGCAGAAGACGTCTTCAATAATTTTCTTCCGGATGTAGGAACGCTGCATACTTACGTGAAACCGGACGGAAACGGGATTCGGGTCGACGATGGTTTTGAACAGGGAATGGAAATCCCGATCTATTATGATCCGATGATTGCCAAACTGATCGCATACGGAGAAAACCGAGAAGAAGCGATCCGGAAAATGACGCGTGCGATTGATGAATACCAAATTTCGGGCGTTCAGACGACACTTCCTTTCTGCCGGTTTGTAATGATGCATGCGGCCTTTATCAATGGCAGTTATGATACCAATTTTGTTTCTGCATTTTTCAAACCGGAAATGCTGAAAACAGCACTCAATACCGAAGCTTCCGAACTGGCTGCACTTCTTTCCGCAGTTATTTTAACCGGTTCGGAATCAAAAAAAGAGTTTCCGGAAACAATCCATTCCGATTCCGGTTCAAAGTGGAAATCACGGCTGTATCCGAGGAGTTTGAAATGAAAATTTCTGTTGTATTTCAAAGGATAATTGCCTACTTTTGCGGTCTTAATTTTTTGTAAAGTTGTTTACAGAGAATTTATGCAATTTGGAATACTTGTGCAAGTTACCTGAATGAAAAAGTTTCTTCATAAAGGAATGCTTAGCCTGTTTTGACTGCCACATTGTCGTACGACTAAAAGAAATTCACAGATTATCCAGCTATGAAGCTATCCGAATTTAAATTTGATCTTCCTCAGAGTTTAATTGCACTTCATCCTTCCGACCGCGGCGAATCCCGACTGATGGTTGTACATCGTAAAACAGGAGAAATAGAACATAAAACATTTGCCGACCTTATCAATTACTTTGATGACGGCGATGTAATGGCAATTAATGATACCAAAGTTTTCCCGGCACGTCTTTTTGGCCAAAAAGAAAAAACAGGAGCAAAAATCGAAGTTTTCCTTTTGCGGGAACTGAACCGTGAAATGCGTTTATGGGATGTTCTGGTTGATCCCGCGCGGAAAATCCGGGTTGGAAACAAGTTATATTTCGGAGACAGTGATCTTGTAGCAGAGGTAATTGACAATACAACTTCCCGCGGACGTACGATCCGTTTTCTTTATGACGGTGATAATGATGCTTTTATGAAGCTTGTGGATGAACTGGGAGAAACGCCGCTGCCTCCTGAAATCATTTCCCGCCGTAAAGTTGAAACTGCCGACCGTGACCGCTTCCAGACTATTTTTGCTGAACACATCGGAGCAGTTGCTGCGCCGACGGCCGGAATGCACTTTACAAAAGCCATTATGAAAAGACTGGAAATCAAAGGTGTGAACTTTGCTCCGGTAACGCTTCATGTCGGCCTCGGAACTTTCCGTACCGTAGACGTGGAAGATCTGACAAAGCATAAAACGGATTCTGAAAATTACAGGATTACGCAAGGCAGCGCGGATATAGTCAATACCGCCATTGATGCAAAGAAACGCATTTGTGCCGTCGGAACTACTTCCTTGAAAGCCATTGAATCTTCGGTTTCTGCCAGCGGGCACCTTAAAGCGGTGGAAGGCTGGACGGACAAGTTTGTTTTTCCTCCGTACGACTTTAAAATTGCAACTGCACTGCTTTCCAATTTTCAGCTACCGGAATCTATTTTGCTGATGTCTGCCTGTGCATTCGGAGGCTTTGATCTGGTTATGAAAGCATATGAAATCGCTATCAAAGAAAAATACAAGTTCTTTACTTACGGCGATGCAATGCTGATTATATAGTTTTAAATAATTATGAATTAAAGGTCATTTATGGTCAGGCAATTGTAAAATCCTGATTCGTAAATGACCTTTTTTATTGTCTTTCATTGATGCAGGAGTTTGTAATCATTGTTGCCGGCGGAAAAGGGACCCGCATGAAAAGTGAAGTTCCAAAGCAGTTTCTTTCTATAAATGGAATGCCGGTATTGATGCACACGATTCTGGCATTTCGTAAATACTCGGCTGAAATCAATATCATTCTCGTTCTACCTGAAGATCAGTTTGATTTCTGGAACCGTTTATGCCAGGAACATTCATTTGACATCGAATACAACCTTGTTAAAGGCGGAGAAACACGCTTTCATTCCGTTAAAAATGGTCTTGATTCGATTTCCGTTATGGACGGAATTGTTGCGGTTCACGACGGCGTCAGGCCGGTAATCAATAAAGAAATTATAAAGAATGGCTTTGTGGCAGCACAAGAATTCGGGACAGCGGTTACTTGTGTGAATTTAAAGGATTCCATACGTTTTGCTGACCGGAATGGAAATAACAAAGCAATGGAACGTACGGATTTCAGATTGATACAAACCCCTCAGACATTCAGACTGGAATGGATGCGCAAAGCTTTTTCTGTGGATTATAATGCTGGTTTTACCGATTGTGCAAGCGTACTGGAAGCATCGGGCTATTCCATTCACCTGATGGAAGGTGCCTATGAAAATATAAAGATCACAACGCCGGAAGATCTGGCTTGGGCAGAAATATTTTTAAAATAAAAACTGAAAGTAATTGCTGGAAATCAGTTTAGGTTATGAGTTTTTGCAATTTGCTTTGTACGCAATATATATCAGTCTAAAAGCTGTAAGTTAATTTTCAAAATAAATTTAAATACGAAATACCAAGGTTTTATAACCATTTATCAAACCATTCAAATGCATCCTTTTGCATTTCCAGATCAAATTTATGCGGCCCGTCGTAATATCCGGATGCATATTTGTCAGAAGCTTGGGCTTTCGCATATATGTCTTTTAAAATCTGATCTGCTTTCTTCATTTCCGGCAATGTGTAAAGTTCATCCTGATTGTTATTCTGGACCATTACAGGAAGCGGAACCCTTAATCCCAGAATCTCGGGAAAGTCAAGAAACTTCGGCAGTAAAGGCGTGTAAGTCATCCATGTATGCGTAAATGATTTATTTAAAATAAGATCGTTCCAGGTTGTCATAAATCCAACACACACGGCACATTTGATCCTGTGGTCAAGACCTGCAAGATAAACTGTACGCAAACCACCGCCGGACAAACCGCCGCATCCCATCCGATTTGGATCAACATCATTCCTTTTGCTCAGAATATCCAGTGCAACCTGATCCTCAGACAGGAAAACGCCGGGCCAGGTTGTTCCTGCACAAAATAAGGACTTGGACATAACGTGCTCATGTTCAGACGCCCATCTGTTATATGTTGCAATATGCTCTGGCTTTTCCGGATCATTTTCACTTTTATTGGAAACATCCAGCTCACCCCAGTTCAATCCGTTTACATCCTCATAGAAAACCCTCCGGCTGCCGAAAGTAAAAGTATCATGAACCAGCACAACATACCCGCGCTTCGCTATTTCATTTGCCCAGGCTTTACCGCCATAATCCGACTTTTGATGTTCTGTTAATACAGGATGCTGGTCATCAGAAGTTTTGACAATTTTCCGGTATCCGAAATACTTCATTCCTGCATGATCATGCAATGCTAGAATAGCCGGAAGCGGTTTTGTAACGCCTTTTGGTTTTAAAAGAATGGCTTTTGTAGATCTTCCGTAAGGCAATTGCCATGAAAGCTCTTCTATTTCCAAACCGTCATAAACGTATTTTTTCTCAACAACAACCTTTGGCTCTGCCTTTAAAGGACTGGATAATAATTCCTGTGTTTTGGTGACTGCCTTTTCTCGCCATACATTCAGATCCGATATCTGCGGGTTTCGGAAAGATAATGAAGGTATATCGCCAATTAAAGATGATGCCCAGCCTCCATATCCACCTATTATACTTTTATCTGTTGCCATTGCTATATTCGGATCAGCTTGATCATTGGAATCGCTATGAATAAAATCCATTAAAGGGAATGTAAATGGCATGACCGCAAGGGAAATGGAAGTTTTAATAAATTCTCTACGGAATTTACATTGCTTTTCATTATGCCTGTCGTCATGCTTGAATTTCATTTCTTAAAAGGCTTAAACTTTTATGAAAATTTTATTGCGATACAAAAAATATAAAAACAGCCAAACAAGAACAAATCCGCCAAGTGCATTATATACTTCATGCCATGGTTCCGGCGCATACTTGTAAATGCCGCCAAACAAAAGTTCGGATGAATAATTGAAATTGACAAATCGTACAGCCAGATAAATTACAAGTGAATTTACTCCAATAACGCGGAAGAAAAACGCCCATTTTTTATAACCTTTTACATCAATAATCCAGTAAAAAACAGCCAGAAAAATAAAAGCCATTCCGCTGGTGAGCATGATAAAAGAGCTTGACCATAAATGCTTGTTAATTGGAAATGTCAGATTCCATATAAGGCCGGCAATTACCCCTGTAATCCCGAATAAGAAAAGGTATTGAAGCTTTTGTAAAGAAGTATACTTGCGCAAAAGAATATCTCCGGCAATGGTACCAAATATAGTGAGACAAATAGCCGGGAATTGAGTTAATAAAGCAAGTTCATCGTATGTTCCCTGCTTTAATTTGCCGGGCATGAAGTTGCGGTCGAACCAGCCGACCAGATTTCCTTCAAAGGTTAAATCCCCGGCTCCATACTCCGGAACAGGAATGAAAATAAGACATAAGTAATATGTAATGAGCGTAATTAGACTTATATAAATTCTCTGAGTAAATGCAAAATTCAGGTATAAAATTGCCCCGATAAAAGTAGCCAGGCCAATACGTCCCAGTACACTTCCGTAACGGATGTGAGCCGGATCAAAAATGTCAATTGGCGCATTTTTATCCAATATTCCCAAGGCAATCAGGATTAACATTCTTTTAAATATCTTGCTGATCAGTTCTGAATCTTTAAGACCTTTTGAAACTCCGCCTGTAACACTGAATGCCAGGGAAGTGCCTGCCAAGAACAAGAACAGCGGGAAAATAAAGTCAAAGAAAGTAAATCCGTTCCATTCCGGGTGCTCAAACTGAGCTGAAACAGAATCAATTAGCTGAAAACCTGTTTTACCTCCAAGTAAGTAAATGAATGCACCTCCTCCGGAGATCATAAGCATGTCAAACCCGCGCAATGCATCAATTGAAGCCAGCCTTACGGATGAAGGAGCTTTACCAATCTTTATTTGGCTTATAACAGAAGGTGCCTCCATATATATGTATTTATATGTTTGCACTATAAGGGATCTATCTCATATTTTTTACTTAACTAAATTGAATAAGTTAAAGATAGGCCTCAATCATGTTGGAGATAGGCTGGTATTTTTGGTATGATGAAAATCAATTTACGCTGTACAAGTCAAGTATATACAAATTTTGTATCCTGATTTACAAACTTGTTATTTACTTTTCTGATGCTACTTAATTCTTGTTTTTGGATCTATGACTCTCGTTTATTTTGCAACTTGTACAAATATTTTATTCGGTCTGTTAACGCACGAAGCCCATCTGTACGGATGGGCTTCGTGATGTAATGCAAAAAAAAGACCATCTGATTGGGATGGTCTTTTTGTAATGGTATTGTGGCGGCTACCTACTTTACCGGGTTTGATCCAAGTATCATCGGCGGTTCCGGGCTTAACTTCTCTGTTCGGAATGGGAAGAGGT
>NZ_VBSN01000058.1 GCF_006149045.1 Dyadobacter flavalbus | reverse complement strand
ATATTTTAAAAAGCTCAGGCAAACGACTTGATAAGTATGGTGGAGTATCAACTACAATCAAATCATAAGACAACTTTTGAATCTGATCGAACTGGTCTTCAGTAATAATCGATAAGTCAGAAAAATCGTTTTTTAGATCTGCAATACTTCCTTGCACATCAATGTCTACTAAAGCAACTGATAACTCTTCCTGAAAGCAAATAGCCAGATTTAAAGCTAGTGTACTTTTTCCTACACCGCCTTTCTGATGGGCTATGGTAATGATTTTTGCCATAGCCAAATTTACTAGAATTATAAATTATACTATTACATAATTCCAAAACTAAATACATAAATACATATTTATAGAATTATAGATTTATGTATTTATAGTAAAAAGCTGATTTAATGAATAATTTTTGGCAAATGACCTCCTAATCAGTGGATGATTGAAATTTATTTTTGTTGGTACTGACATGGCAATCGGTTTTGTATATACGAGGCTCGATAAATATTGCAATACAATTGACGGCAGGAATTGCAAACCTGATCATACGTACCTTACTTTTTCTTCATTTCAAATTGATTGTAAACAAACCACTTTTCATAAGCTATAACTAATTTATTAGTTGCCGCGCGCTCTGTTTAAATTTGCTTTTGCTGATTTTGTTCTTTTTTGATTTTATGTTTTGGCTTACGGATTAATCCTAGCCTTAAATGATATTTTTTCACATCACAATTTGTGTATTTTAATTATTTGTTTTATTTGCAGGGGGTCTTAACTATTTATATATCAGTATGTTGCATCGTTTAAAAACGAGTTTTTATAAGTTAAAAACGAGTTTTTATAAGTTAAAAACGAGTTTTTATAAGTTAAAAACGAGTTTTTATAAGTTAAAAAACGAGTTTTTATAAGTTAAAAACGAGTGATAAAAACGATACTTGTTTTTATCACTCGTTTTTAACTTATTTGTAATAAAATTTGCTTTATGAAAAAGGAAAATTCACCCGAGATCAGGCAGCACAATGCTATTACTACAGCCCGGTTTGATTACTCTGCTTGTCAATTAGATATTCTCTTTTACTTACTTTCTAAAATCAAAAAGGAAGACACCTATAATCAGGAGTATCAGATATATGTTAACGAAGTTGAATTTATAACTGGTCGAACCTGGAATTATCAACAGCTGCGCGAAGCTACAGCAGATATGGGGTCTCGTATGTTTGAGATTAACACATCAAACAGCTATAAACAAATATGGATGTTCCAAAAAGTAGAATACATGACTGGACAAGGATTTCTAAAAATTAAGCTTTCAGAAGATATCCGACCATTTTTGTTTGAGCTAAAAGATAATTTCACTTCCTTTCAATTGCATTCTGCTTTGAAGCTTTCCAGCAAATATGCTAAGCGAATATATCAGCTCTCTAGCCAGTGGAAGGATATTGGAGAGACAAAAGCATATGATCTTGAAGAATTAAAAATTATGCTGAAGCTGAAAGATCCTACTGGTAAAAGCAATGAACAGTTCGAGAGAATTAGTGACTTCAAAAAGTTTGTTTTAGATATTGCTGTCCGTCAAATTAATAAACATACGGACTTGAAAATCAGTTACAACTTAATCAAGCAAGGAAGATCTTTTCAAAGCATTCGATTTTACATCCATTCTCAGACACCTGAACTGCTACCCATTCTTTTTGATCAACCAATAGAAGATATACGTCAGCAAAATGCCCAGCAAATCCTAAATGATTTGGGGATAAAAGACATAAAGATTGTTCAGCAAATTTTAGCTGAGAAACCTCTTACAGAAGCATTATTTAAATTTAACTATGATTTAAAAACAGGTAAGGTTAAAGCCGCTAAGAACCCTGCTGGGCTTTTACTCAAAATATTAGGCATTCGGTAGCAAAAACAGCAATTTTAACTTAGATAAAGCAAGTAACTGAAGGAAAAGGAAACTTAGAATATAACCAAATATTATATGCCATGTAGATCCTGGCGGTTGTGCAACAGCCAGCCACCTTCGTTTTTTAGACAATTTTATAGATAAAATTTCGAACATGTAGTATCCTTTTGTATAAGACAAAATTTTAGCCATTTTATAACTTTTTATTGTTTAGCTTCCTTAATAAATAATAGGAGGTGATAAAAACTAATATTGAAAAAATGATGTCAAAAATCAAAATGAAGTTATACTCGAATCTTGGTGAACCAAATGATCGGTTTAATTGGTAGGGTATTAGATTGAACGCACTAGCCGAACCTAAAACCAAATACAGAAATATTAAGGATATAAAAAATGAGATGCCTATATAGAAAAGTTGCACTTTCATACCTTAAATTCATTTAATTCTACTAACGATATTGGACTCTATTCAGACATTGCTAGAATCTTAAAAAGTTTTTTATCAACTTTCGTTTTTTGAGACAGATGAATAGATAAAGGCTACACAATGAAGAAATAGCTAAAAGGGAAGAAAAGCTCCAAAATAAAATGGGAAGTGAACATTCCACAATTTTTACACTGCTCTCATTTTTCTAATACTTGGCTACTTGGATTAATTAGATCTTCTGCTGCTGCTTCAATCCGGACTCTATACTTTTCCATAAGTTTTCTGGGTCTACTTCGATTAACTCCCTTTTGCAATACGGGTTTTGGCCTTTTTAACCTTTTTTACAAAAGAAGCGCTGTAAGGACTCTTTCACGCTTTTCTGAGTAGAAACATGCCATACCCTTTTACAAGGCTCTGGCCGCCTCAATAATGCGCTTATCTTCGGTGTCTATGATAAAATTGAGCATTTCTCTTTTTAAGCAAATATAGCCAAAATGGAATGCATGCACTCCTAGACAATAAGATTTAGATTGAGTAGCATTGTCTCATTAACTCAGGTGCACAGTTATAAGTAATATATTGATTTGTGAGATAACAAATTAATACACTTTTTACGTCGTGTAAGACATTCAGATCATGGTCGGCGTCAGTCGCAAAAAACGGACGTTTGTGAAACGGGCACTATGAGGTTTCTTCGCCCAGAAACTCAAGATACTGGCGTAGATACGCCCTTACCGTTGGTTCGACAAATGTTGCGCTGACCTCCCGTAATATAAGTAAATCAGCGTTCCTAGAAATGGGAAGAAAAGAATTACAATTAGCCAGAGTAATTTTGGGAGGGCGGCTAGATCTTTATTAGAAAATAGATCGACGATCGTCCATATCACAACCGAGTAAAATAGGATTAAAATCGAAATCAGAAAAAGCTCCTGATTTCCGAGTCCAAACAATGAAGTGAATATGGTCATACTAATTAAATAAGTAGTTGGATAACAGCATAAATATAAAGACTGAATACCTCTTTTCAAATAGTCTTTCACCTTTTTTATGTTTGATATATGTTCTCAAAAAACCCTCGAAGGTGAGACGGCTTTGCCTGGGCAGATTAGGGACACAACGGCAGAGCCCCACTTACTTGTACAATCTCAAGAACTTCGCCAAAAGCCTAGCTACCCTCTTGTTCTGTGTTTTGTTGTTTAACATAAAATCCGTTATAAAAACTCACCGGTAGGTTTCTGGGATTTGTCCTGCTTCTGGTCCTTGGTTAGAGGTATCCATATTTGCATTTTTCAAATCAGATAACCTTTGAAGTTCAATTGTAGATTCACCTAGCAATGTTATCATATCCTGCAATATTCCTGAATGATAAGCTGCTTTCAGAACTGTACCGTTAAAAGCATACTTCCGAAGTCTATTTAACTGATTTTCAATTAAATGCAAATCATTTCTGATTTCAATTAGTTGTTTTTCATTCATGATCCGGCTGATTAAGAAAATTCACCGCCTGTAAAAAAATCATTCCAGATTGCTGACTAGCACCCTATATTTTCACATACCAAAACCAAAACCTCTCTTTTTCTGCTGTTCCTGGTGTGGCCTGACTTCCGGCTGCTGCACCAGCTCTTTCTTTTCCCTTTTGTTCTGCTCGACAGCCTGGCTCTGCTCTTTGGCTTGTTTTTCTTGGTGGCGCCGCTCGGCCACAATCATATCGGCGCGCTGCATGGCAGTCCCGTTAAGCATTACCTTCCGGTACTGGAACATTTCAGATAGCTCACGTTCATAGCCAAACGTTCGGTCAAAAGCTTTCTCGCAGCGCTCTGTAAAATCCAGCCGGTTAAACTGCCCAAATTTCTGGCTGTGACTAGCATTGCTCCCCTGGTGGTTGGTCATGGGGCTAATTAGCCGGCCGTTGTCTGCCGTCTTGCGGCTCACGATCAACTGCGCATGCATGTGGCTCCCTTCCTTTGCTTCGCCGCGCCTGCGGAGGCCCTGCTTTACTTCCGGATCTTCATGGGTGTAATAACGGTTGTACTCGATCTTGCCGTAGTACTTGATATCCTGCTCAGATAGCCCTTTATTAAAATTCTCTGCATACTCTTTCATTACTTCACGCGCAAATACTTTCAGCTTTTGCGGATCATTGCCAATATGGTCGAGCTCCTTTCCAGAAGGGCTGATATTAATCAGGTAAAACTTGGCTTCGGTCTTTTTAAGCTTGGCCACATTCTGATCGATCCCGATTTTAACCTGGTCAGGCCCGATATCATCACACCCCTGGTCAAACCACAACTCTTTTTTGCCCAGCTTCTGGTTTTCCTTTTCCAGGTAATCGGTCAGCTGCCCGCAGCTGCCGGTATTGCCGCCCGTTTCACTGGCGGTAATATTAACATGTGCCATATCAGATAGATTTGAATTGGCTCCGGGTTTCATCCTGGAGCTTTTTAACGGCTGCCGAACTTCCAAAGGAATTCAGTACCGAATTCAGATCTTCACGCTCACGTATATAATTCTCAAAAAGAAGGACAAAATGACTCCGTATGCGGTCCTTTTCCTTTCGCAAATCTGAAATAGTACCCTGGAAATTCTTTACTTCTGCCAGCAGTGTTTCTACTAGTCCACTGGTCTTTCCCTGTGCTGTCAGCGAAGCTTTTGAATCCTTGTGTAGAAGACGGACCATTTCCATAAAATGACCTGCTACTTGTTGATCTTCATTTTCACCAAAATAAAACCGCAGCAGCCTTGACTGCTTACGGAATTGCTCGTGCTGAAGCTTTTGCTCAGCAAGCATAGGCGCTAGGATATCTTTCTCCTGGACTTTGACAAAGCTGATGATCCGGTTAATGCCTTGCCCAAGCTCTTTCTTTAAAAGCTCGTCGCTCAAATCTGATGGGTCTTTCTTGGATTTGTAAAAATAGTCGACCATCTCAGCAAGCAGATCCTGCTTGCTGCGCCCCAGCTTCTCGGCGATTTTACCGAATTTCTCATCGGTTGCCTCTGTAAAACGGACCGACTTATTATACTTCTTTTCCATAGCTTAATATATCTTTTGATATACTCAAATAAGCTATTTAAGTCCATATAGGCAATATTAAGTCTTAAAATATATTTATTATATACTAATAATGTTCATATAAATATTTAATAAACTGAATATCAATATTTTAGCCTCGCAGAGCAAGAATGAATTATCGCACAGCGTAATTCCTTCTTGCTTCTATAAATAGAACAAGTGGGAAAGGAAAAAGAATGATAAATTTTCTTCAGAATATAGGTGAATTGCAAGAGAGAAATAGCTAGATGCTGTGAATTAAGGGGCTTACAGGGAGATATCAGGATGACACAAGGGTTTTAAGTTGTTTGATCTTGGCTGATTTTAACTGGGTTCTTTATTTGATTTAATTCTGTTCTATAATGGAGTTATAATGGATGTTTTTATCTATTTCTGTTCAATAATCGCTTTATGGCTGTTCTCCAGTTTGATTTTATAATAACAACCTAGGAGATATCACGAAGTAAATAACGGATCATCTCATCTGGAATAGTATCTTTCTCGGACTTGTCGTAAATAGATAATAAGTAAATGGATTCTCGCTGAACTTTAACATAGGTAATCAAACGTCCACCTCCACTCTTACCTCGTCCCTTGCTCTTAATTGCAAAGCGAACCTTATAGCAATTCTTAAAAACCTCATCTCCTTGCATAGGATTTTCTAGTAAACTTCTTTGTAATTGCAAAAGGTCTGATTTTAAAGAAGGGTACTTTTTAGCAATCTTTTTGAGTTCTCGCTCAAAATTAGGAGTAGCAATTATACTAAAGCTCATTCAATAAATCTTCTAAAGACTTTGGCTTTACTTCTCCCATTTCGATTAATTCTACTTCCTTTAAACCAGTCCGGATACTAGCTGCTAGATCGTAAGCTTCTGCTTTACGTTCCAATTCTTTCCAGTCTTTTATTGGCAGCTGAACGGCCGTTATCTTACCTTGATTGTTAGCTAAAAATTGTATGTTCATTGTTATAATAGTATTTAAGCAATTACAATTAATTTGTAGATACAGCTTCTTTTAAATAAGCTTCAATGGCCTGAGTAGTAATATCCTTTAATGACAACTCATTCTCTATACCATAAGACTTCATCCGCTTTACTAAGTCTTTAGATATCCAAACATTTAGCTGAGCAGTTGCAATTTTAGCTTCCTCTTTTGATACTGGCTTCACTTCTTGAATAGGCATTTTTGGTTGCTCTGACTTTAACCGGTTAGCTAATCCACCCATCCGTTCTTTATAATCATTACCCATATAACATCTACATTTATGTATTTATGTAAATGCAAAAATATGTATTTATGTAATATGCATTTACATAATCTTCATTATTTTAGGAAATTGCTTCTACTATTTCTTCTGCTAATGAAGTAATCTCTTCTTTGGCTTTGGGATCTTCTCCGTTTAGTACTCCTCCCGTTAAAGGCGACCGAGTAAAACTTACCCGGTCATGTATAATAGTTTCCAGTAAAGGAATGGATAAAGTTTTCAGTAGCTCCTGGACTTCACTTGTAACACCAGAACGAGGCTTAACCATATTCAGTACAATACCTGACTTTAAAGAATGATGTTTCTTTCTTGCTTCTTCAATCAACTGCAACGTAGAACGAATTGCCATAACATCAAAAAAGCCAGCTTTTGTAGGTACTAAAACATAGTCGGATATTTTAAAAAGCTCAGGCAAACGACTTGATAAGTATGGTGGAGTATCAACTACAATCAAATCATAAGACAACTTTTGAATCTGATCGAACTGGTCTTCAGTAATAATCGATAAGTCAGAAAAATC
>NZ_VBSN01000057.1 GCF_006149045.1 Dyadobacter flavalbus | reverse complement strand
TTTGTTCATAAGCGTGCACTAATGTACTAATTACGTCTAGTTCATCGTCCAATTCAGAATAAGGAGCAGGACTTAAAATAAGTAATTCATCAATGCGCTTAAGTGCATTTTGATAATCTAGAGGCGTTTTTATGGGAGTTACAGTTACTGTGCTCATTGAGTGATAATCTTAGCTTATTAGCTTTTTTTAAACTACAAAGACGATTTATATGGTATGTGCATCAATCTTGTCGTACTCGGCATGTGTACCAATCCATCTAACATAAACTATTTGCCGATGTACCAAAACAACAGTAATGATTCTATACTTATTTCCTTTTATATCAAATATTACCCTGTTGTTCCCAATAATATCTACTGAATTAGCCACTTGTTTAAGATCATTCAGATTTTGAATGCTTATTTCTTTAATTCTAGCAATCCACACCTCCAATGCAATTTTTGAATCTGCATGTGTGTGATAGAACTCTCTTAAACGAGTTGTTGTAATAATTCTCATAAGACCATTTATAACAAAGTTACATAATTGGGAACTATTTGCAATTTATTTGTTACATTTTGTGTAACAATCTTTTGTTTTAATTTAATGTTTTCCCCTTTTAGCTCATTATTTTCTAGTAGATTTACTTGTCAAGTCTCTATTTTTATTAAAACATAGAGAATAATTCTTACAACAATTTGCAACAGTCCAGCAACAGCTGCCATGTTGCATGCAACAGTGTGCAACATGGCGAAAATAAGCATATCAGAAGCAGCGAAATTAACTGGAAAGAATCGTAGTACCCTGCATCGTCATATTAAGTCTGGGAAGCTCAGTAAGCATTTTGATAATAATAATAACTCTTTGCTTGATACAAGTGAGCTAAGCAGAGTGTATGAATCATTCAAAATACCTGTTGCATTGCAACAGGGTAGTATAGTGTTGCAAAGCAACAGTATGCAACAAGCTGCGACACATGCTGCAACAGGAGATGCAACAGTAGAAATTGAGCTTTTAAAGCTAAAACTGCAGCATGCCGAAGAAAATATAATTATTGAAGAAGCACGCCGTCGTGAAGCTGAGCAACGTGAAAGAGAAGCTAAGGAAGAAGTTCTTCGTTTATTAACTATTGTTGAAAAGCATACTTACTTACTAACTGCATCATCCACACAGGAAGAAGTACAATTGCGTAAGGAAAAGATAGATTCTACAGTAGAGCAGCCCAAGGGAAAATGGTGGCAGCGACTCTTTAGCTGATTTGTGCAAGTTGTTCTTAATTACCAGTTTATAGCTTACTATAATCCAAATGTTTTAGCTGTATAACTTCCTAAATTCTTGATTTTGCCGTCTGCTGATTTAACCTGAATGTCATAAAGTTGACGGTTAATAACTTCGATTGAATAGCTAGCTAGTACAGAATTAGCTTGGTCTGGACGAAGCCTAAATTGTTTAATCAATCGATCATGTAAAACGGAAATTGGAACTGGCTCCGGATCTAGTTTAACTTGATAGAATACTTCAAATTCTACTTCTACGACGGGTTTGCGTCCTCTTCCAGGTCGATCTCCATAAATGGGTTTATAGGTAAATGTGATGTCTGTATGGCCATTGATCTCCTTTGAAGCTACGTCTAATACCCTTGTTTGAAATTTTGTCCAGTCAGGATAGCTGTCTTTTCCTGTTTTAGGTTCAATAATCCCGAGCATAGCCTTTAATTCCCTTAAATCACGTTTAAACATTTTATTCTGCATGTTCTTGTACATACATAAGAGCTCATATATTCTCTTTGCGTAGGTCGAATTAAGAGAAATAGCAGCCACTAATTGTATTTTAGTAAACTTTTGGTTCAGATCAACATAGAAGGGCCGGACCTTTTGGGATAACTCTAATTCTATAATTCCTGTACCTTTTTTGTACTCTGCTGACGCTATAAATGAAGCTTGTAATAAATTTCCATTAGGCAGTATTGTTTGGAATACACGTCCCATTAACTTTTCGATGGCATTCTGATAAGTTTCGAAATTTAGTTCATCAGAGCCGGTAATAGAGGCCATTTCTTTTACTGATACTTGGTACATCTTTGTGGGAGCATCATCTTTGCGTACCTGAGCAACTACCATGTACAAAATGTTCTTTTCTGCTTCAGTCATTTCGTACCGAGCTACTGTTAGAACATTATCTTGCCAAATTTCAATTGCTTTACTCATTATTCTCTGATTTTTAGACAAATATAAAAACATATTTTAAAAACACCCAGAGTTTATTAAATGTATGTTTTCTACCGATCAAACGCGTGTTTATTAATGCAGTTTCACCGACCAAACGCGTGTTTATTATGCAGTTTCACCGACCAAACGCGTGTTTATTACCGACCAAACGCGTGTTTATTAAAGTTATCCACACTGTAATATATTGTCAATCAAACAGTTACGTACTACAATTTAGTCTCTCAAGTGATATACAAATGATATTTGAAAAAACACAATCACTTGTATGTGTAGAGAAGTGATTTTGAAAATCATCTTTTAGAGTAAAAAATTAAATGAACTTTTCCTGAATAAGCCAAAAAACAAAGCTGAAGAAAAAGAGAAAACAAAAAACTAAAAGGGAAATAAAGGGGCCGGTCAACTAATAAATTAGTTGTAAGCTAATGTGATGCAATTCTTAGTTTATACTTTCCCTTTTCTTGAATACATACGAGAAACTAACGCTTAGGTCTATTTTTTGGATCATAGCGATCTTTTAAGTAGCTCGGCGGGTAAATCCTAGGCCAGCTTAATTTCGTGGCTTCTAGTGGCATATTCTAAGGGATTTACGATTTTTTTGGAGAATAGTGCCTGCATTTTAGAAATTCACTGTTAGAGTTATAACAACCATCCTTGAGCAACAATAAAACAGAAATAAGACAACATATCCATTATAACTCCATTATAGAACTGAACTAAGCCAAATACAGAGGTCTAATTCAAAATCAGTCAGGATCAAACAACTTAAAATTCTTGTGTTATCCTGATATCTCCCTGTAAGCCCCTTAATTCACAGCATCTAGCTATTTCTCTCTTGCAATTCACCTATATTCTGGAGAAAATTTATCATTCTTTTCCTTCCCAATTGTTCTATTTATAGAAGCAAGAAGGAATTACGCTTTGCGATAATTCTTCTTGCTCTGCGAGGCTAAAAATCTTATTTTTAATAAGTTAAATAAAAAATAATTTTTTATAAATATATAATCAGTATATTTTGTAATAAATTATAGCTATTAGTAGTCATCAAAGGTTATAATTAATATATTAATTGATATACTGAGCTATGGAAAATATGTATAATAAGTCAGTTCGGTTTACGGAAGCGACTGATGGAAATTTGGTAAATAGCAGAGAAGCTAGGCCGTAGCAAGCAGGATCTGCTTGCTGAAATGGCAGATCATTTTTACAAATCCAAAAAGAATCCATCCGATTTGAACTACGAAGTTTTAAAGAAGGAGCTTAGCCAGGGCATTAACCGGATCATCAGTTTTATCAAAGTTCAAGAAAAGGATACGCTTGCTCCAATGCTTGCCGAACAAAAGATCCAGCAGCAGCAGCTCAACAGATTGGGAGATGAGTTTAAGGAGTTCTTTGAACTGCTTCCAGAAGACAAGATGCGAGGCAAGTTTGTAAGCTTAGCCAGAGAACTGCTGGAAGCTTCTACTAACAGTAAACAAGCTTTACTGTTAGTACAGAAAAATCAGAAGGTTATCTATGATTTTCTAAAAGGGAAGCAACGATTGCAGGATCATTACGCAAAATAGTCAGAAATTTGGGCAGTTTAAACGACTGAATTTTACAGAACGCTATGAAAAAGCTTTTGACCGAACGTTCAACTATGAACGTGAGCTAAGAGAAATTTTTCAATACCGGAAAGTGACGCTGAAAGGGACAGTGATACAGCGTACTGATATGATTGTGGTTGATCGGAGCTTGCAGTCCAGACAAGCCAAAGAGCAGAGCCAGACTGTCGAGCAGAACCAAAATGAAAAAAAGAGCTTGTACAGCAATCTAAAATTAAGCACAAGCAACAAAAAAATACTGGGTTTAATATTTGGTATGTAGTTTAATTATAACTGTATAATTGCATCAATTTCCTCCATAATTCTAGCTGTTTCGGTAAGAGCAACAATTATTTTTTGATAATGTGAAATATCATCAAATTCTAGTTTACGTCCTTTTCGATCTTTTAACCATTTTTGGGCAGGTTGATAACCTCCGATATAAAACTCCCACGCAGTTGTTGGAACGTTTGCGAAATACTGGGTGTCGTTAATGTGGACTACTCCTAAATAATCTGGAGTTTCTTCGCCAAGTGTAGTTTGAGCGTAATCGTAGACTTCAAACCTTGGTTTTATAACTTCATTATCTCCACTTATTGGATATTGCGTGATATATTTTTCAACAATAAAACTTTCAAACAAATGTATTTGCCTTATCTCACCGCCTAATTTTACCAGTTGCCAGAACGTAACAGCATCTTTTGGATAAGGAACTCTTGGAAAATCAATTTTTAAAAATTCTTTGTATTTTTTGCGATAAGCTGGACTATGTAAGATAGCGTAGATATAATCCAAAAGGTCAATTGGTGCAAATGCTTGCTTATAATTATCTCCTAATTTATCATTATTATTGACAAAGTGCACAGAATTGTTTTCCTTCTCTGGAACAAAGCTTATACCTAATTTATCAGCTATTTGCTTTACTATTTCTGATTTTAAGTTTGGGGTTCTTTCTACTATTTGCCCAGTGCTTTGTTGGCTACTAGTTTCTGGGTACAAGTAAAGTGGAAATAAATTTATCCCGCCGCGTCTAAACATATTGGCATCAACTGGATATTTTGAAACAGTCACCAAGCACCACTCAATATCTCCAATTGCTAAACCTTGTCTGCCAATTCCAAGTGTAATATTTTCTTTATTTTTTGAATGTATCAGAAGTTCTTTTCTTGGTCTATCAACAAGATATTTATTAAAATAAATGTACTTTTCTTCAAAAGGTCTGTAACCACATTTTATAATTTCCTTACTAATATCATTTTTAGTAAGTTCCATTTGTGCTTTTTTGATACTGAAATCAATAGAAGATTTAACACCATATTTTTTTGAAATTTCTTCATCAGATATATTCTCTAAAGAAAATTCAAACAGTTTTTTTATTAAATTCTTTTTATTTTCATCAATGCAAAACTCATCTCTATGAGTTTGAAAACCCATTACATTTATTTGAAATAAGTTTACTGGATTAATTCCTTCATTGTATTTTAATAATTTATCTTCATCAATGCTTTTGAATAGAAAACTATTTTTAAATGGAGTAAAGCTGTTAAATGAAATTGATTTAAGAGAATTTTCTGCAAGGAAATTATATTTTAATTCTCTTTTTCCGAATAACTCATAGTGAGATACTTTACCTAATTCGTTTGCTTTCTTTTTACCAGTTTTTACGAAAATATTTATTGATACCCCTTGTTCAATATCAAATATATTTACATCTGCACTTCCATCCGGTGCAGTTTCTTTTTTTTTAGCGTTTCCATGCAAGTCTATGGTATAAATTTTATCATATGTTTTTAGTAAGTTCCAGCGCATACCACGAAAAGTAGGATTGTCTAGAAAGCCATGAGGATTAATGAATGCCAATACACCGGTTCCGTTTTTCTCTATAAAATGCTGTCCACAACGTAAAAATTTCACGTAGTCATCATTAATAAATTTTGAATTTTGTTCTTTTAACTTTTCATTTCCACCTGGTTCTTTTTTATAATCCTCCATTAAATTCATAATCCATTTGCCCTTATTGGTACTTTCTCCACTATACGGCGGATTTCCAATTATGCACATAACAGGCGTATCACGTTTAATTCGGTTAGCTTCATTGGCTTCTGTACTTAGCCAGTTTGCAAAGAGTGTTCCGGTGTCTGGGTGATGTTCTTCTAAGCTATTTGTCAGGTATACTTTCAGGCGTTGGTCTTTAGTAGCTTTATAGCCTGTTTCATTAAGAAGTAAATCTAATTTCAGGTGAGCCATTGCATAAGAGGCCATCAGTAACTCAAAGCCATTAAGTCTTGGCAGCAATTGTGTTTCCACATAGTTGCTCCAATTGCCTTGTTGTCCTTCAAATCTTTTATAGACATGTTTTACAATTTCTGCTAAAAAAGTACCAGTACCTGTTGCGGGATCTAAAATCTGTATTCGATGAATTTCTCTTTCTTCTTCAACTTCCTTGATTTTGGAACGTGTATCAGCAGTGGCTTTTACCTGATGTTTCAACTTTACAATTGTTTTGCTTGTATCTGCAAGACCAGCCGGTAATCCAAAATCGGTTTTCAAAATATCATCAACCGCCCGCACTATGAAATTTACAACAGGTGCAGGCGTATACCAAACACCACGAGCTTTTCGCAAAGCAGGATCATATTCACTCAAAAAGGTTTCGTAAAAATGGATAATCGGATCTTCCATTTTGGTAGCCTTTCCATAATTTTTTAAAAGCTTTTCAACATCACATGCCAAAAATACGTCCACAAGGCTATCCACAATCCATTTGATACGATCGTCTATATCAGGTCCGGCAATGTAGCCAAACAGTTTACGTAGGAATGGATTTGATTTTGGAATAAGCTCTGCTGCTTCTTGCCTGCTGAATGTAGGTAAAGTAGCATCATGCAAACGTGCCGCAAACATTCCATAGGCTATTGTCTGTGCGTATACATCAGCAAATCCTTTTGGGGTAATATCATGAATTAGGACATCTTTAAAAGCATTCATTTGGTCTTTAAGCGTACTGTCTTCCTCCTTAGCTTTATCACTTGTCAAAGCTTTTTCAATAACCTCAGAAAGTAGGCGTGCTTTGGCAGCCATCATTTCAGCAAGTTGTTTTGAGCTTTTTATTGTTTGCCCAATGTGAATGCAAAAATTTTTGATCAGATTTTCAAAAGATGAAAAATTCTCTGTCAAAGGTTTTATGCCTTTATCTGTTAGTTCTCCAATTGAAATTTTTTTTACAAACTGTCCTTCTTGGTATAAATGAAAGTCTAAGTAGTCAGTAAATATCAGATTGTTTAAAGAAGCTTTGTAGCGGTCAAACTGTTCTTTATTACCTGCTTTTTTTGACCCAAGAAGATCACGGTCACCAATATCTTTTGCTTCAATAAAGCCAACAGGAATGTCATTTTTTGTGATAATATAATCTGGAGCACCGCAAGCCTGTCTTTTGGGTTCATTAGTAGCTCGGATTGCCGGAACTAGACTCTCAATGAGTTGCGTTAATTCTCCTCGGAATGTGTGTTCCGTTGTGTTTCCAAGCTTATATCGAGCACTTACTTTTTCTATATATTCAGGAAGAGTCATTATTTAAATATGAAGCTTTAATTCGAGTATAGGTTGGAAAAATACAAAACTAATGGTAATATCAATTATGTATAGTATATAACAAAAGCGTGAATCAAATTCTTGAGTTTTTATAACGGATTTTATGTTAAACAACAAAACATAGAACAAGAGGAAAAGTGGCATTTAGCCAAAGTTCTTGTTTTTGTACAAAGAAAGCACACTTTTCCCACTGCGCTCCGGAGTAGTAGATGCACAAGGCAAGGCTGTCTTACGAAAGGATGGTTTATGATACGTTTAGATGCCGAACATTTCTGGCCATTACATATCTTACGTCTATGGCTTTTTGCCTGCATGACAGGGAAAAAAGCTTCAAATCTAACACAAGCGGGAAAGCGATGGGAATTCTGGACGATTTTCGTACTCCGAATGAAAGACGTATTTTTTGCTGTTTATTTGACTGAACTTAGCTACGCCTACAAACAGCTAGATAATAATGAAAGAGAAAATTATTTTTCCAATAATCAAATTTGATCGTTTTTCATTTGAGATTATTCCTTGTTTAGACATTCTAACTAAAACAACATCTGCAGGTCTTAGGAATAGGCTTTTTGAAAATATCGTAATAGTTGACTCTAACGGCTTTACCTATTTTGTGAAAAATGCTACTAAAGTGAAAGGTTTAGGGCGATTTTTTGGGTATAATATATTTCTAAATCAAACTATCCTGGTGGACTTAAACTTTGAACCAAATATCGAAAAGATACAACTTAATGATTTGAAGAAAAAAATGGTAAAGAATGTACATAAAGAAAAAGCCTTTTGGGCGTCAGGCGGAAATTTTGACAAAATTATCGAATTGATAAACCACTCCGAATCAATTAATGCCTTAATTAGTGACTTGGGTGAAGTGGTCAATAAGGTTTATCACGCATAGCTGCTTATTCAAATATGCACACTGCTAAGCTCCAATGATGTACCTCATAGATATTATTTATAATCTGAATCACAACAAACCTCCGTTTTCTGGGACTAGCGCCGGCTGTATCTGAGTGCCTTGAAAGACCCAAAAAGTGTATTAATTTATTGTCTCACAAATCAATATCTCACCTCTAACTGTGCGTCTGAGTTAGTGAGACATAATCCTAATAAGATTTTAGAATTGCATGCTTATGCTGCTTGTAGCATTTTTTCATTAATAAATATTTCTAAGGGTAATCCCAAGTGCTTGTGAAGATTATGAATTTGCTGTAAAGTAAAGTACCGCTTCCGATTAAGTATTTCAGATACTCTTGACTTAGGCCCAATGTATTGCTCCAAATCTTTATTCTTCCAACCGTTTTCTTCCATTAAATATTTAATGGCATTAATTGGATCTGGATAAGGTATAGCATTGTGCGTTTGTTCATAAGCGTGCACTAATGTACTAATTACGTCTAGTTCATCGTCCAATTCAGAATAAGGAGCAGGACTTAAAATAAGTAATTCATCAATGCGCTTAAGTGCATTTTGATAATCTAGAGGCGT
>NZ_VBSN01000056.1:2663-9321 GCF_006149045.1 Dyadobacter flavalbus | reverse complement strand
CCTGTTCCGCCGGTCACATTGCCGTAGTACTGGTCGGCGCTGAACTGGCGTCCGTCGGCTGTGGTGTAAGCAGCCGTCGAGCCTGTATTGATGCGGATAGCCGCCGGGCCGCAGCCGGCTGCGCGGCTTACGGTCACCTGCTGGGTCTTGCTGCAGCCGGAGGCATCCAGCACCGTCACGTTGTAGACGCCCGGCTGAAGGCCGGTAGCGGTCAGGCCGGTCTGCGCCGGGCTGGAATCCCAGCTGACGGTGTAGCTGCCCGAGCCGCCGGTGATGCCGGAGACCGTGGCGGTGCCCGCCGCGTCGGTGCAGGCCATCACAGGCGCTGTCACGGTAAAGGCCAGGTTATTGACCACCGGAATGGTGAAGACTTTGGAAGTCTCGCAGCCGGCAGCCGTGTTCTCCTTCACATAGAAGGTATAATCGCCTGCCGAAAGGCCGGTAAACACCGGGGAGGTCTGGTAGGTGCCCGAAGGCCCCATCTTGTAGAGCAGAGCCGTGGCCGTGGTGTTGCTCACCGAGAAGGTGATCTGGCCGTTGGCCACCCCGCACTGCGCACCCTGTACGGACTGCTGGTTGAGGCTGATGGCATCTGCGCTGGCCGAGGCCGCAAAGATCTCCATGCCGGCCAGTGCCACCCGGTTCACACTCGGGTTGAATTTGACGTCCAGCTTGCCGTCGGTGACTGCCACAGCAAAGTCCTTGACGATGGCGGTCTTGTAGCCGGCCTCCCGGAAGATGTCCAGGTTGGAAAGCCGGGTCTGGTTTTCCAGGCTGACGGCGAACACCCGCGAGCCGGCCGCTGTAAAGAAGTTTTCCACAAAGTGCATGCGGACCATGTAGCTGCCGTTGGCCACCGGGACCTGGTAGCGCGTCTCGCCCAGGTCGGCCGATGCGGACAAATACGTCTGGTAGAGCGCATCCTCGTCGGTGCCGGCGATCGGGGTCGCTGCCGGTTTGTCCAGCTGCACCGAACCCTGGCGGTAGGCCTTGTCGGCTTCCCACACCTTGCCGCCGATGCTGACGCTAGCGTCTGCGCCGCCTTTGATGCGCTTGACAGCGGTGATCACATTGCAGTTATCGTCTGCGATGCCGTACAGCGGTACGCGCACCGGCGAAAGGCTGCTGTTGTAGCTGACCAGCAGGGCCGCATTCTTGATGCCCGGACTGCCGGGGCGGAACGTAACGGCAACGCTTGTGGTCTGCTGCGGGGCCAGCGTCAGCTGCGCAGGCAGCGCGGCGGTAAACTCGTTGAGGTTGGCGCCGGTGATCTCGATGCTCTTGATGGTGACATTCGGGTCGGCGCTGCCGTCGGCATAGGCCTTGCCCAGGTTGGTCAGCTCGATAGCCTGGGTGCTGGTCTGGCCGGTGCGGCGCGAGCCGAAGTCGACGGCCGAAGGCACCGATGCCAGCTCGGAGTAGTTCACAGCGCCGGTCTCAGGCTTCACATTGCTCACATAGAAGATATTGTCCTGGTAGTCATAGTTGGTCACTGCCGGGTTGCCGATGTAATCATGTCCCAACAGGTAGGTATTGGGGATGATGTTGCCGTTGGCATCGATGGCCTTCCAGACCCTGATGCCGATCTTGCCTTCCGAGTTCTTGGTACGGTCGGTGTTGGAGCTGCCCGAGCGGAAGCCGAAAGCGCCCGACGGGTTAAAGGAGCCTTCCGAAAGCGCACCGGTGGTCGAGCCCCTTTTCAAAGGCAGCAGCGACTGTCCGTCCAGGGCATCATGGGTAAACAAGGTCGAGTAGGTCGCAGAGCCCTTGGTATAGTATTCCAGGTTCTCCACCGAGGCGCAGCAGCCGTGGTAGGCCGCCAACTGCACGACCGTCACCGGCCGGGAGGCATCTGCCCTGGTAAAGAAGGACGGCATGATCTCGTCGGTGTTCAGCACCATGCTCGTGCCGGCATTGGTGCCGTCATCGTGCTGGAAGCCCACGTTGGTCTTCAAACCGAAGGCGCTCATGATCTCCATGGCCCGCGGCTCGTTGTTCCCCTCGCCGGCTGCCTGCCAGAGCCCGCGCAGGATCAGGCTTTTCTTAGGCGCCAGATCATCGTTGGAGACAATGTTGAGCGTGTCGTTAAGGATCCTGACGCGGCCTGTGGCGTACTGCGCCACAAACTGCACGGCTACTTCCACCGAAGCGGCCGGGTTGATCACGATCGGCGCACTGGCATCATAGGCTGCGCCGCCCACGGAGGCAATCTTCCAGCCGGCCGTGTTGGTCAGGCTGAGGCCTGCGATATTGAGCACACCGGTGCCCTTGTTGCTGATGCGGACCTTGACCACATCGTGGTTGCGGTTGTAAGGCGTAAAGGTGCCGTCCTCGTTGGTTCTTCTCCAGGGCGACTGGATCAGCGAGAAGGTCAGCTTGTCGCTGGCCGGGAACCTGTCCAGGTTCTCGACGATCATATTGGCATTGCTTGGCTGGGGCTGCACCACCGTAAAGGAAACGGCCGATGAGGTCGCCTCGTTGCCGTTGCCGTCCACTGCTTTGGCCCTGAGGCTGTAAGTGCCCGCCGTATTGATCAGCAGCGGCGCGTAGTACTCCTTGAAAGCCTCGTTGTTCAGACTGTAAAGGGTGCTGGCCACGCCTGAGCCGCCAGCATCGGTAGCCGTCACCGTGGCCACGACCTGGCCCAGGTAGGTGCCGGCAGACTGCGCCGTGCCTTTCAGCTGCACCGCAGCTACGGGCGGGATAAAGTCGCCCTCGGCGGTGGCCGGGTCCACGATCACAAAAGTGATCTTGGTGTTGGTGCCGCCTGTGGCGTCCAGGGTCAGCTTGCCGTCGGTCACCTCGACGGTCGCCGTAGCGATCTGGGTCGGGGTCTGGGCCGTGGGCACAAAGCCTGAGATGACCGGGGTGCCTTCCGCATTGATGCGGTGGTTGCTGTCATAGAAGCCGATATCGCCTGCGCCTACGGTCACATTGTAGAGGCCGTTGGCCACTTTCAGCTCCCAGCTGCCCGGGGTCTGGCCCGTGGCCGTGCCCTGCATCAGCGCCAGGGTCCGCATGCGTGTTTCCACGGTTGCCGAGCTGCGCTCGCGCATGCTGGCGGTGTTGTCCTTGGGCTCTTTGCTGACCGGGTTGACCCAGCCATAGCCGCGGGTGTCGCTGTAAGGCTGTCCGGCATCGGCCAGATAGCCCTGGGGCGTCACGGTGGTCGCCAGCTGGAAGTTGACCCTGACGGCATTGGCACTGACATCGGTCACATACAGGCTTACTTTCAGGGCCGCGCTGGCAAAGCCTTCCGCGCGGGCGGTCACCGTCGTGCTGTAGCTGCCTGCGGCAAGGCCTGCGGTGTTGACACCGAAAGACAGATTGCCCAGTGCAGGCGAAGGCACCGTCAGCCAGCTGGTGTTGGACTTATCAAAGGTGATGGCTGCGGGCGTGCCGTTGCGGGCCTGTAGCGTAACCGTCTTGGCTGCGGCCGTTCCGTTGACCGGCGCGTTGAAGTCCAGGGAAGCGGCCTCAAAGGCCAGCTCCTTGCGCGTGCCGGCAGCGATCACGTTGCTGAGCACAAAGACATAATCCTGGTAGTCGCCGTTGGAGGCGTCCTCAAAGCAGACCAGGTAGCTGTTGGCCACCAGGTTGCCCTGACGGTCTTTGAGCGGGTAGGTCCTTGCGGCATGCAGCGCAGGGCCGGAGGCATTCAGCGCATCCTGGGTATAGGACAAGCGGTTTTCCAGTCCCACCACATAGAGCCCGAAGGCGGCATCAGGCGTAAACTGGTCTGAGCCTGCCACGATCTGCGGGAACAGGGCGTTGTGCTGGCCAAAGACCCCGGAGAGCTTGCCGACCAGGTTCAGGTCGACTGCGCCGTTGTTGGTATAAAAGCCGAAAGGCAGTTCCTGGTTGGGCGAGTAGCGCGCCACTGGGGTGATGCCCACCGGGCCGTCGCCTGCTTTCTCAAAGAGCTGCACAGGCACTTCCTCGCCCTTCATGCTCGTTTGCACGCCGTTTGCCAGGTTCGTCCAGCCTACATTGATCTTGTAGCCCAGCGTATTGACCACCGTCTGCAAAGGCGGCTCGTTGCTGCCCTCATAGCCGTTCAGAGACATGGCGTAAAGGCCGATGCTGAGCGCGGGGGCATTGTTTGCATTGCTGTTGATCACCAGGGCCGCCTCAAAGGTAGTCACTACCGTCAGGTTGCCCGGCGTAAAGGAGACGTCCAGCATTTGGGTCTGCTCAGGGGCCAAAGCGTTCCCGGTAGGCTGGCCTTCCACGCTGACGGCCTTCACCGTAAAGCTGGCGGCATTGCTGCCGGTGATGCCGATGCTGCCCAGGTCCAAAGTGCCGGTGCCGGTGTTGGTAATCGTCAGACGGCGGGTCACCGTCGTGTTTTTAAGCGCATCAAAGATCAGCTCGGGGCTGCTGGCAGTGATCTGGGCCGAAGATACCGGGCTGCTCACCGTCAGACTGACCGGCAGGCTGGCGCTGGTATAGCCTTCCGCTGCAAAGGTAACGGTGGCCTGGTAGGTGCCTGCCGCAAGGCCCGCAGGGTCGATGCCCAAAGACACGCTGCCTGCCGAAGCGGCCGAAGGCAGCACCAGCCAGCTGCTGTTAGCCGTTTTGCTGATGCTGACAGACGGTGTGCCCGAGCTGGCCGACAAAGTCACGGCCTGCGCTGCAGGTGCCGCGCTGCCGCTGGTATGGGTAAAGGCCAGCGAGGAAGCCGACAGGGAAAGCTCCCGGACGGTGGCCTGCTCGTAAGGCTTGATGTTGCGGGCAATCACGACGATGTCCTGGTAATCCAGCCCGGAGGTAGTCTCCTCGAAGGCGATCACATAGGCATGTTCCACAATCACACCGGCCACATCTTTCAGCGGGTATACCCTGACGTGGTGCGGCAGGGCGCCGTTAAAGGTATTGAGCGCATCCTCGCTGTACAGATGCCGGTTGGCAAAGTACGGCCAGCGCGAGTAGAAGCCGAAAGAATCGATGCCCGGGTCAAAGGACAAAACGCCGCTGGTCTGTACGTCAACGGTCTGGTAGCTGCCGTTGCCCACGGTAAAGAGCTCGTTTTTGGCATTGGCGTCCCCGGAGCTGTACCAGCCAAAGCCCGTCACGGTGCCGGAAGGGTCCTGAGGACCGAACACCGACAGCGGCTCGATGCTGACCGGCGCATCCCCGGCGCGCTGGAAGGCCTGGATGGCTACTTCCTCGCCCAGCAAAGGTGCCTTGGCCGTGGTGGTATTGCTGTGGATGACGTTGGTATTCTTGTTGTCATCGCCTACATTGACGTTGATGCCGTGCACGTCCATCACCAGCTGCAGGGAAGGCTCATTGGCACCTGACAGCCCGCTTGTGCCCAGGCCTTTCAAGGAGACCGCCTGCACGGGGTTGCCGGTGCTGCTTACCAGCAGGCTGGCTGTTTTTACGCCCACTGAGCCAGGGTTGAAGGCAATGTTGAAGGTAATGGCGCTTCCGCGGGCAATGATGACCGGGGAGGCCACGCTGGCTGCGGGTGCACCTGTCAGCAGAAACTGGCTCTGGTCAGCGCCGTCCAGGGCAATGCCCGTTACGGTCAGGTTGCTGTTGCCGGTATTGGCCAGCGTGATCGTGTGCGTCTTGCCGGCCGCACCGCCTGCCACGTCGCTGTCGGTGATCTCCGAAGGGCTCAGCTCGGCAATACCTGCCAGCGCGGATGGCGCCGTGGCTTTCAGCAGCACGATCTGCGCGGTCTTGCCGGTGGTGTTGTTCCAGTTGTATTCGATCACATACAGGTTGCCGGTCTCGACGTCCTCGGTGATGTCCAGCGGGTTGGTAAAGCCCGAAAGTCCTGTGATGCCCTCTGTGCCCGAGCCGGTCTGCGCACCGATGATGTCGTAGATGCGGTCATCGCTGTCGGCCGAGTTGACCGAAGGGTCTTTGACCTTCGAGCCGGGTTCAAGGACAATGATGTCGCTGCCGCCGCTGAAACGGCACACCAGCAATCTTCCTTTCAGAGCGCCGTTGAAGGCATTGCTCTTGTATTCGATGGCGCCGTTAGGGGATTTGTTGAGCTCGAAGTTATAGGCCGCGCCGCGGTAGTTGGCATCGGGTCCCTGCGTTGCGGGGTACTTGGGGTTGTCCAGGTAGCCGCGGTTGGCCACGTACTCGCCGCGAAGCGGGTTGGGATGGCCGTAGTAGCCGACCGGCTTGAAGGGGTTCACCCGGAAAAGCCAGTCGTTCTGCACCTTCACCCCGCTGGTCGATACCACCACAGGGCCGTTATAGAAGCTGCCGTCGGGCCTTCTGGTGTTTGCCACCGAGGCCGGCGAGTTGCCGCCTGCCGCCGAGCCGTTGGCCGGCACATACAGCTGCCCGTTGCTGTGCCATACCAGGTCTACGGCGTTGCGTACGCCGGAGGCATAGATGGTCAAAGGCGAGTTGCTCGCATAGGGGTTATAGGTACCGTCTGACATGCGGTAGCTGTTGGACGGTGCGGCATTGATCAAAGCCTGGTTGGAAGTCGTTCTCACATCCAGCGGCAGGCTGATGCCTGCAAGCTTGTCCAGGTCGAGCCTGAGCACGGTCGCTGCCAGAAGGCTTTCGTCACGCTGCCAGGTGCCGTCGTAGCTTCCCATCGAGCTCAAACTTCCCTGGTTGAAGTACAGGGCGCCGTCCGGCCCGAAAGCGATGCTGTTGACCAGGTGGTCGGCCTTTGAAC
>NZ_VBSN01000056.1:0-2573 GCF_006149045.1 Dyadobacter flavalbus | reverse complement strand
GGTCGCTGCCAGAAGGCTTTCGTCACGCTGCCAGGTGCCGTCGTAGCTTCCCATCGAGCTCAAACTTCCCTGGTTGAAGTACAGGGCGCCGTCCGGCCCGAAAGCGATGCTGTTGACCAGGTGGTCGGCCTTCGAACGCGGCAGCTTGGTCAGTACCAGCTGCTCGTTCTGAAGGTCAGCGCCGGTCAGCTTGGAGATGTTGCCGTCAAACTCGGGCGCATTAGTCAGCCCTGCGCTGCAGTGCGATACCCAGGCGATCAGGTTGGTAGCTGTTGAAGAGGGGTCAAAGGTCAGACCCACCGAGGAACGCAAACCATATTTGGCCGTCAGCGACTTGATCTCCTGCTGCTCAGAGAGCATGCCGGTCTGGTGATCGACTGTGAAGCGCTCGATGACCCCGTCCAGCCGGAGGGCATAGAACTTGCCGTCCGGGCCAAAGGTCAGACAGGTGTATTTCTTGCCGACCGTGCCGGGGATGACCTGCTTGGGTGCAAACTCGGCGGCCACCGGGTTGGGCGTGCCGGTCGTGGTGCTGCCGGTGGTGAAAGTCGCCTCATAGGGCAGGAAAGCGGCGCCGCTGTGGGACTGCACCTGGTCGGTGATCACGAACTTGTATTTGGTATTGGTCTCTAGGGCATACCGGGGCGAGAAGCTGATGGCGTCCCCGCCGCCGGTGCCCTGGGCGGTGCCCAGGATCTCGGTGGTGGTACTGCCCGCTATTTTCAGCAGCTTCACAGTCGCCAGCGAGACGGTCGCATTGTTGACGCCGCCTTTAAAGCCGGCCACTTCGGGCACATACAGGTTGTTGGCCGCAATGCTGGCGATGTTCACGCTGACGTTGGTGGCGCCGTTGGCCGGCGTCGATGAGATCACGTAAGGCTGGTTGGTGCCGGCTGCCAGCACGGTGACCTGCACCAGGGTGCTGGCGCTGGTATGGCCCGCAGCCGAAGCCGTGATGGTCACCGTATAGGTGCCGGTTGCCAGGGCCTTGGCCGCTGTGTAGTCAAAGGTCACGTTGGGCTCGTTGCCGTTGTGGCTGGCATCAAAGCTCAGCCAGTTGGCTGCGCCCGCGCCGTAGTCGGCCGTCAGCGAGACGGCCAGCTCGTCCTGGGTGGTGGAATGGTTCAGGTCCAGCGAGAAGGTCTTGCCGGTCTCGTTGGTGCCTTTCTCGATGACCAGACTGTGCTCGCTGGCCGACCAGACCAGGTAAGGCTGTACGCTGACCGGGGTGATCACAGCCGAGTTGATCTTGGTATTGGTACCGCCATCGGCATTGATCGTCAGAAAACCGTCGGTGACACTGACCTGCACCTTGCCCGACTTGAAGCGGGTGCTTGTGCCGGCGGTGCCGCTGGGCACAAAGCTTCTGATCGCATTGACGCCCTCGACGTTGATGGTGTGGCTCTCGGCGATGGTGCCCGGATCGGAATCACCCGCCGAGACCGTTACGTCATAGGTGCCGTTAGGGACTTTTACTTCCCAGTAGCCGTCGGCACGCGTGCCGTTGAAGCTGGTATTGCTGGCCGTCTGCATGTGCATAAAGCTGGCCAGCAGCACATCGGCCGGCGTGGTGCGCCTGCGGCCGTTGCCCAGGTTGGCCGTGCCGCCCACGGAGATGTCCAGCAGCGAGCCGTCCGAGCGCTTGCGCCATCCGTATTCCAGGCCCGTGCCCTGATTGGCTCCGGTCCTCAGCCCGAAAGGCTGGCCGTAGTCTCTGACCCAGCCCGCAGGCGGCACGGTGGCCGCATCCTGGAAGTTGACCTGGATCTGCTGGCTGATGGCCGGCGAGGAAACCGTCAGGTTGATCAAAAGCGTGGCAGGCTGGTAGCCTTCTGCCGAAGCCGTCACGGTGGCCTCATAGATGCCCGGCGCCATGGTCGTCGAGAAGTTGGAAGGCCCGAAGCTGATTGTTCCTGCGGAAGAAGCCGAAGGCAAGGTCAGCCAGCCGGCCGCCGTGCTGCTCAACGTGATCGAAGGCGTGCCTTCGCTGACAGAGAGCACCGTGGACTTGCCGGTAACGGTTTGTCCCTGCACGGCTGTGAAGTCAAGGGCGTTCGGCGTAAAGGCCAGCAGCTTGCCGGCCGCGCCGTCCCGGATGACCGAGAAGTTGTCGAAAGTAAAGCTGACCGGGGTGCTTGCATTGCGGTGCGTGGCATAAAGGCCTGCATACAGCGCTTTGCCGCTCAGGGCCATGTCGGTGATGTCAATGCCGGCCGAGGCGTAGCTGGCGCCTGCATTGATATAGTTTACACCATCTGTGGAGTAGAAGCCTTCCATTTTATTCGTCACCAGGTCCAGCACCAGTCTGAGTCTGACAGTCTGGGTGTTTAAACCCGGGATCACGGCCGTGATCCGCTGGTCAGGGTTGGCCGTGGTCGAAAGCGTCGAGCTGGCATCGTTGAGCTCCTTGCGCATCTCGACCTTGTTGCCGGTGATGGCCAGCTTCACAAAGGTCTTGTCGTTTAGGCCTGCCCAGATACCGCCCTGCTCGGAGCCCGTACCGTTGTAGGGGTTGATCACAGTGGTCTCTATGGTGAGCTTGCCGCTGGAAGGGATGCCTACGCCCAGGGCAT
>NZ_VBSN01000055.1 GCF_006149045.1 Dyadobacter flavalbus | reverse complement strand
CGCTTCTTCTTTGAAGCGCTGAAAATCGAAGGATTCGTTTGTCTTCATCGTGTCTATAAGTTAAACTAATTTACTTATTTTTCCCCTTAATCAAACTAAGAGGTGACACAGTTCAATTTACAGTCTCGGAAATTCTGAAATATCTAGATCCAGGAGATCAAATGCAGCTAAAATACAGCTATTACATGTAGATATACTTACATGTACTACTCCTGCCTTTCAATCGAATTTTAAACTTAAATCTTCAAAAGACTCGTTCCTCCCCCAACGCCACTGATCATCAACCGTTGTATGGCTCGACTACATGCCACGTAGAAAAGTGCTTTTTCAGTTCTTGTAATTTGCTGCTGTTCTTCGGCAGTTAAGCTGTTAAAATTATAGGGTTGCTTTGGAAACGTCCGATCATTTACGTCAACTAAAAAAACCTGTTTAAATTCTAGCCCTTTAAGTCCATGGAAGGTAGAGAGCCTAACCCCTTCACTCTGGTTGCTCAGAAGGTTCTTGTTCACAAAAGGAATGTTCAATTTGTGAAAGTGGTTCCTAAAATCGTCTACTGCATCCTTGGTCCTCGCAGCCACAACAATATCGTTATAAGTGTAACCTTCTTCCACTAATTGCTTGATATCGCTGGCAACAGAATCCAACTCTTCGTTTTTTGTCTTGTAAACATGGTACTCTGGTTTTACGCCATGAAATAAGGAAAGATATCCTTTCTTATCTTCAACACTTCCGTCAAAATCATCGTAGCTTTCTTCACTGATCACCCGTAGCGCAAGGTTTTTAATTTCTTCGGTTGTTCTATAATTAATCCTTAGTCGTCTGCTTCTGTTTCCACGTATATTAATGCCAGCTTTCGAAAAGTTGATCCTTTTATTATAGATGTTTTGCAAGGGATCACCAACCAAAAACAAGTCATTGTTATTTTCGTGTGTTAGTGAACGAATGAACCGCAATTCTATGTTGGAAAAATCTTGTAATTCATCTACAATGACATGTGAGAAAAGATCCTGGTTATTATTTTGCAGGTACTGGCTAACTTTATTGTATATCTCCTCTTTGTAGAAAAGTCCTTCCATCAATTTACGAGAATTAAAATCTTCAATCATATCCCAGATTAAAAAACGATCTCTCCTGCTAATTGCTTTGCCTCGACCTGTTCGGCTTGCCCTCAGATAATCATCTTTGAGATGAATGTCTTGGTCTAAAATGATAGCTTCATACTCTTCTTGTAAAAAATCTTCATCAAAAGGCGACAGTTTCTCCGCCAATACCTGCTCCCATATCTCAACTGGTTTTTTAATAGCACTAAGCCCAAAAACCTTATCCGTGTTTTTGATTAAATGATACTGTTGTGCCAGCCTGAAAGCAAGTGCATCTATATTTTCGATTAGGTAAGCCCCGGTTGATATCTCGAGTTCTGCGGCAAGGCTTTTGAGATTTTCGGTAAGTTCTTTCGTAAATGTGGTAAACAGAATAGGTAGCGCACTTTTTTTATGTTGAACCAGGTGTCTCAAACGATGTAGGGCTGCAATCGTTTTCCCGGTTCCCGCACCTCCGGAAAGTTTTACACTTCCTTTGAAGTCGCCATTTACAAAAGCCGATTGTGAAGGATGTAAATAATACTTCCACTTTTGTAAAGATCCTTGCAACGCTTCATTGAAAATTTCGTCATCTGTCAATTCAATAAACGACCTGGCATTGTTCTTACTTGCCAACGTCTCAGCAGCATTTTTACCTTCCTGTATTTCCGCTAAAAGTGAATTGATATTGGCTCCGTCCAACAAGTAAAATAGGTTTTCAAAAACATCAATTGGCAAATAGCTTTCAAGTTTCTCTAAACCCTGCAAGTTCTGCACCTTTAACACCGACGGTAACAATACTTCGGGTACACCAATTGATGTCAATGCATTGCCATCATACTGGCTCATGAACAGATCAGTTGGTGTATTTGAAGGAAAGATAATTGTGGTTTCATCTATGCTATATACCTGGAATGCTTGTGTTTGCTCGTTCCAGTCAATCATTTTGTTCTTCGCCCAGTCCATAGCTTCATCATGATTGTCTACCCAAACTAGCAGGTAAACTTCTGATGGCTGCACTTCTTTTAGAATTGCCCTGAATTTCTGATCGATACGGGCTGTCTTCAAAGATTGATCTTTGAATGTATTGATTGACTCTAGATGGATTGCCGCAGATTTAGAATTCGCCCTGAACTTTGAAATAAACTCCGTCACTTTTGTCTGTGTCGTTTTATTTAAGCTCAACAGGGCATCCCAAAACTTATCATATATAAATAGCTTCATAGCTTAATATCGTTTAACTGTTCAAGTGTATAAATGGTAAATCCCGCCGTTTCAAAAGCTTGGCGACTTTCATCCGAATATGGACCGATCGCTATTTTAGGTGCAACTAAAACCAATTCCGCATCGGCCAAAACATTGCCAGTTTCGTCCATCCAAGAATCCAGATACGCTCCATTCTCTGCAGTTACCCATCCTTTTTGTATAGCTTGCTTAATCAAGGTGTGCAAGGTTACATGGTAGTAGTCCTTTATTTCGCTAAGCAAATCAACATTTGCTTCTGCGTTGTAGTCGTCAGTATCCTGCGCTGTTACAAAGTTATCGGACTGAAACAAATTGAAGATGTGCCAAAAAGATTCCCATTTTGCCTTATCAACTGAATCAGTTTTGTGAAAATCTAGGTTGTTGAATATGGTTTTCCGATAAACATTCACCCAAATTTTCCAGAGTGCAAAATCAAATTGTGGTAACTCCTGAACCGGAATAAGGCTATCAAAATTTTTGACTTTATTATTCCTAAGATAACTATCCGTCGTTAGTTTTCCTGCCAACAGCGCGTCAAGCTTATCGGGATCAAACGAGGGATCTGTTAGGTTTTTTGTCCAGGAAGCAGCGTACAACATCCAAGATTTTTGATATATGCTGATAACAGGATGCCAGAGTTGTTCCAATAGGCGTATTACATTCGTTTCGCCCTGGCTATAATTAATTTTCTGTTGATCTTTAATGGTACCCAGCAGCTTACTAGTATAATTAGTTGCAAAATAAGTTTTGTAGAGACTGAATATTTCGTCTTTTACGGTTGTATCTCCACCCAACACGGCCTGCCACTCATCCAAGTCCTTCCAGGTGAGTGTCCATGATTTGTATTGTGAATTCTTGGCAATAGCTTTCCTTATTTCAATATCTCGTTCAAAAACATTGTGTGTTTCCGATGCGTGGTACTGGTATCCATCCAGGTAAATGGCTATGCGGGGAACTTCATCTTTATATTGAACGCCATCCACCAAATAGTTTCCACAAATTATTAAAAAGTCGGTGCGGGTACTGTAAGCAATGCCATCCTTAGTGCCCAAGGCTACTTGCGGCCGTACCCAATAGAGTGCATCATTATCTCCTTTTTTAAGCCGCAACTCGTAATACACCGTTCCGTCCTGTTTTTTACTTTCAAAACTCACACCAGCTGTTTTGTCGGCAAAAACAGTGAGCAGTTTTATAAACCTTTCTTCCAGTTCTGATTCCTCTATTTTTCCGCTGTTTGTTATGGAAGAGAGTCCTTCCTTATTCAGAACCCAGGCATCTGTTTTTTCACAAATCTGGGTAAACCATTTCTCTGCTCTTGCCCTACTCAAGTCAGCCCGGGTGTATTGGTTACCGTAAGAGTAAATGCACTTATAGCAGCCATCCTTCCCCGTCAACTGGCAACTACAATCGCGTATCGCTTCATAACCATACTGCAAAAGCAACGAGAATTCTTTGTGGTCAAACAGCTGCTCTAGATAGCCAGTGCCACCGGGAATAGTGTCGTATAGCAAGAGAAACCGGTCAAACTTGTCTGTTTTATGATTGAATTCCCGATATGGTAAAATTCGGATGTGTCCAGGATTTCCTTTGAAATATTTCTTGAGGCCAACATCGATACCGGCCTCAAACATCCGGATATCCGCTTCACTATTAAACTCCTGAATCGGTAATACAATTTTCAAGACTTCAGTTTGTACTTCGCGAAAGAAATAAACCTCTTCAAAAACTTCGCTTTGACCTGCCTGGTAGGCTATCTCTTTATGCTTACAGTATCCATAATGGAAATCTTTGGCTATGGTAATTAGATGCGTTGCAGACGATGACTTGCCACAATATTTACAGGTTACGAAACCCTTTGTCAGTACTTCCGTATCGTTAATCCTAAGCTTGCGCGCATCATTGGCATCACTGCGCCCATAGTTTACAGATGTAATAGTGGCATTTTTTACGTACTCAATACCAAAGGGGATATCTTTTAATATCCATGCACCTTCCGAAGTTTTACTATCCAGGTATACATGGTTTATCATTAAATATCTCTGCGCTTCTCTGTCATCATCCGCATCAGTTAATGTCGCGCTACCCGCATTATTAAAAGATTTTACCGCTGTAAGTTTTGCATAGCGATGCACATTGGAAGCGGCTTGCCATGATGGATCAGCGCATTTGGGACAACTGCCTTTTGCAGCCATGCTATCCAACTCAATATGGTCACATTTTGAGCAAAAGCGTTTATGATGAAAATTAATTGGCTCACTCCAATCAAATATGTTAACGCCCGTGATCTCAAACCTATAACCCTGCGTATAAAAATAATTCTCTGGGGCCAGCTCTTTTATGGCCTGGGAAGCAGGACGGATAATTTCAAAATCTTTGGGTAATGCTATATTGTCGCTGCCTTCTGCCTGGCTACTCAGTACATGGGCATTCAGGCGCACTCCCGTCTCTGGAAAAGCATAATTTGGCAGAATGCCCACATTTGTAAGATGTTCCAATGTATTCCTGGCGGCGATTCCTTTCTTTATTCCACTCAGGTTTTTCTTTTCCCGATTTATTTCTTCCAAGGCCGGATCACCTTTTGCTAGGTTAAGAATAATGGCAGTATCGTCCAGCTCTTTCCTCCGTTTGTCTATTTCATGCAGCTCATTTTTTATTCTTTCAAAAACCTTAACCAGCTGTTCATAAAACCTACCTGAGTCCAAAGCGTCTGCAACTTCGGTAAACACTTCCTCTGCAATATGGCGATCATATTGTTTTAAAAACTGGTTGGTCAAAACCACTTTATTGGTTTCTATGAAATGAGTCAGCCGGTTTACAAAAAAGCTGGCATCGCTCAGAATCCGGGAGGCTAATTTTAGATCACGGATAAATGTGGGAATAGCGTTTTCATTTGGCTGTGCCGATGTCCAGCTGTCAACACAGAATGCCGTAAAGTGTCTACGCAAAATATCTTTTGCTTCCAGATAGCAGCCGGGCGTATTGACTTCCCCTTGCATCATCTCCATCGGATCCGTGTAATAATAAAGGTCGTGGTTTTGGTTTTTAGCGAAATTGACAACCAAAGCAGCCCCGGAGCTTCGCCCTGCACGCCCAACTCTTTGCAAAAAATTGGCAGGTAAGGGTGGTACCGAATTGTTATAAGCTGTATTTAACGTACCAATGTCAATACCCATTTCCAGCGTGCTGGTGGCTATCAAAGTATTGGTGGCGTTGAAACGAGTTCGTTGTTTAAAATCAATCTCCAACCGTTCCCGCTCCCTACGTTCTAGCAGGCCGGTATGCTCTCTGGCGTATACCCGGGGAAAACGATTTCGATTGTACACCGCTTTATAGTAGTTATTGCTAACTGCGGGCTCCAACGAATATTTGCCTGTACAACGATAACTAAGGCACTGCCCCTCAGCTATCAATAAATCATCATCGTTGGTATAAATCACATCTTCGCAGGTACTGCAACGATATTCCTTCACATTTTTCTTTACCCAAATAGCATCGGCAACAATGGCGTAATTATTTTGATCACCTGCTGACCGCTTATTTAATAATTGAGCATTTGTGAGTGCCTGTGTCCACTGCTCGAAGAACTCGTTTACAAAATTCGGATCAGGTTTTGCTTGTTGAAACGTTTTTCTAAAATAAGCATGAAACCAGTTGGTTGTTTTTGCCCTGGTGGTATCGAGCAGGTTTGCCTTGGAATCATGATTGGTTAATAGTTTTGGGAGCCTGGAACGCGTGCCAAATTTCGGATTTAGGTAATGGCGGCCGTCCTTTTGCCAGTTCAGATCCCAAAGGCCTAATTTGTCTTCTCTGAATTTTTGTAAAAATGTATGGTCGATAGCGCCGCGATTACGGGCCCGGTGTAAAACGAGGTTCGTAAACCGTAGTAAATCGTCTTGATGAATGGTCTGACTAATGTCGTTTACTGCCAACCAATCCTGCATTAATTCAACCGCTTTTGCTAACCTATCCGGGTCAAAATACACCGAAGATGCACCAGTTTTTTCCAATGTACGACCAATCCGACTATTAAAACCAAACTCTGCAAATACTTCCCAATGGATCCGGGTATCAAACTCTTTCAGGAAGTGAGGATAATATTTCTCCGCTTTAAAATAGTCCAGTGGAGTAGCCTTTCCTACATAGTCTTTCGGGAAAAAACGATAGAGATAACCACTAAGCGGATCTGTACCGGTTTCATCGGCATGTTGTTTCCAATAAGTAATAAACTGTTCGGACAACAAATCTAATCGTTGGGGCTCCCTTAGTTCATTGATAACTTTTTGAATGGATGCCCTCAGCGTAAAACGATAATTACGGCCCTCAATAAAACCTGCCTGGTGTGCTGCATCCTGTACCGAATTGGTAAAGGCCAATACTTTGCGGTTTTGGTCGGTGGCAGGATCCAAGTCCGTAGCCAGCGTTTGGCTGACGGCTATGGAACTCAGCGTTGGTATTTTAGTACCAATGATGGCAACGGTACCGGAATTATTACAACAAGGGCAAATATGCTCGGTCTTGTTGTCCTTCAACTTGCGGAATGCCTGAATGGCAAAACCTTCTTCATCCTTGGCTACTATATGCAACAATACCGGATGGATTTTTTCCTGTAAAAAATCATCATAAACATAACCGGTAGCCAGTATGTCTTCTGCACTCAATTCGTTGCCAGGTAGCAGGAAATAGACGTTCTTATGGCGTGCAAAAAACTTTTCATACACTTCATTGATGTCTTTGCTGAATACATCCCGGTTGTCGGGTTTTACCCCAAGCCAGCCCGATGAGTTACACTCCCGGCAGTACCAGGGTGGCAATGCAGCAATTTCACTATTGGCCGCTATCTGATCACGGAAAGTAAAGCTAGCTGGTTGTTCCAAAGTATATTGTACGCCACTCAACTCCCGTATCCACAATTGCACCTGAAGATACATAAATGGTGATCGAGGATTATCAATATCTTTTGCTGCCGCAATAAGTGTCAGCAACGATTCTAAAATCCGTTCTTTGGGACTATACTCATTAGCAGCATCCCATTGAGCCAGCTTTCTGAAGTTTTCGTTTGCAATAGATAAGTCTCGAACAACATCTTCCACAGGGCGGGTACCCTTTCCTTTATTTGCTACTTTCACCAGGTCTTTCACCAATTTTAGCTGTATAAGACCTTGCGCCAGCTGTTTTTTGTCTTGTTGCCAAATATCGATATGGGCTTGCAGATAGTTGTCAAAAGATTCGCTTTCATGATGCACCAAATCTTTTAGCTTGTGGGGAAGTGGCATGAAGTCCATCAAGGTTTCATCTTCTCCAAAGAAGGAAGCTACATCTATTCGGTTTTCGGTAATGATGGCATCGGTGGTGACGGTCTCTCCAAACACCTTGCTGGCGTACTCTGCCAATAATTGAGGAGCCTCCGGGCCAGAACCGATGGTGGCAGATGTTCCCACAGCACAAAGTTGTTCAGCAGGAATTTCTAGTTTCAGTTTTAAACGACGTATCAAGTTGGCTACGTCGGTGCCTTGCGCTCCGTCATAAGTGTGTAATTCATCCAGTACCAGGAACTGCAATAAACTAGCATCTTTAAAATTGCCCAACCATAGTTTGTGGTAATTGTGCTTCATCAAAGCATAGTCAAGCATCTTAAAGTTAGTAAGCAAAATATCGGGCGGTGAATCCAGAATCGTATCGCGATGCTCAATGATATGATTTTCGCCCATGGTTTTTGGGAACTGACCTTTCGGGCCATTCCCTTCGCCAATAAACAATCCCGCTGTTATTTTTCCTCTTAAACGATCATCTTCATGAATCAGCTCAGCCAGGCGCTTGGCCTGATCGGTGGCCAGGGCATTCATCGGATATAGTATAATTACTTTAACACCTGCGCGGTGCTGCTGCTGGTAGCAGTAATCGAGCATAGGATAGAGGAAAGATTCCGTTTTGCCTGACCCGGTACCGGTAGTAACAATTGTTGGTTCTGGTTTTTTATCTAAGGTAGAAAGCCTTGTCCACGATTTTACCTGATGATCGTAAGGGGGCCAGGAAGGTTTAATGGTTAAAGGTATTTGAGCCACAGCATCGGCATCGGCCTTTACAAACCGCAGTTTAAGTGAAATATAAGGTCCCTTAAACATGCCCTGTGTGGGATGATGAATAAAGGTATCAAAAGCCCCAGCCACTTCCTTTTTGCGAAAAGTAAATGTTGCTTTTAAATACGAAGTAATCGACTCTTTTATCTCTATGGCCTGTTGTAAGCTCAGCATATTCTATCAAAATTTATCCGGTCATTTATTTTCTTCGCTCAGTGGCTTCCCGGAATATACCCCACTTAAATCATCTTCAATTTACGCTTAGGCCAAATCCACTGATCTGGCATCTATACCAGCTGCGTCTTCACTTGTATTAAACCGTTTCTCAAAATGCACCCAAGCCCGTTTGTAATCTTCCACGCGATCACATTTAGTGAAGGGAGCATGGAATACTACCTGCTGGCCGTGATAGAGTTCACTCTTGGTGATGGTATGGGTAATTTCACCTTCCTGCATATCCCTTATCTTTTCCCATTCGGGCCGGTCAAGCCCCACTCCTGCCAGACCCTTGCTACATGTAAATACAATATTGCCTTTGATATCGTACCAGGTATCGTCTTCGTTTTGCTGTAATACTGGAAACTGGATATTATACATCAGCACCAGTTCATCGAGACTGAGGCTGAGCGCCATGGCGGTTATGACGTCGATCTCAACCAAAGCCATTCGACGCTCAAAATAGTTACGCAGTGGAGTATTCCAGTTCCAATCTGCTGTAAGGCTTTTAAATGGTTTCAAACGGGTATCAGAGATACTCCAACTGTCCTGAGTAAAGCCGTTATCAAAATTTTCTTCCCAAAGTGGTGCGTAATACTTGTTTAGACAATTAAGTTGAAGCGTTCGAATAAATAAGGATGGAAGGTAATTAGCATTAATACCTAAAGGAAGACTTTTAATTGTAATATCATACAAGTTTGATCTTCCAACGGTTTTAATATAAAAATCTAATACAATTGAAGATGTAATGCCAACGAATTCAATAAGTCTCTGAGTGTCTTTTAGCGTTGTACTGATTACTCCATTAATGTGGAGACTGTAAATTGAACTGTGTCACCTCTTAGTTTGATTAAGGGGAAAAATAAGTAAATTAGTTTAACTTATAGACACGATGAAGACAAACGAATCCTTCGATTTTCAGCGCTTCAAAGAAGAAGCG
>NZ_VBSN01000054.1 GCF_006149045.1 Dyadobacter flavalbus | reverse complement strand
AACTGGGGCTTGACCATGTCTCAATTGTATATTAAATTTGGTGACAGATTACAGGCAGATCGAGAATTTTTCTTGGGCGGCTGAATCTCCCAAAATCAAACCCTGACACAGTTCAGCGTACACTCCCATAGTCTTCCGTCATTCATTCACAGGTGAAGACCTGGCTGTATTTATTGTTTCAGAAAAAATGAGGTACATCCCTGGACAGTGTGTTTCCATCCAATCTTCCCCATCTGATGGGAAATCAAGCGTATCGTATATAATAGACAAAGTATTAGACTCAATAGTGCTTTGTCAGGAACAGCCCAAAATTTCATATTGAATTGCTATTTGAGAAATTAGGTACGTAAAAAAATACCCCGCAGCGGACAGGCTAACGGGGTACAAGATAACCTCAAACAAAGTGATCTTTGTACTAAAGTACTATATTTTCAAAGTAGTGCAATCTTCCAATGACCATTTTCTAAAACCAGGTTGTGCGTGAATTTCTCTCTTTGCCCAGTGACTTTGAGAACCCCCTCACAGGTGACGAACGCACCATTTTGCTGCGCGTTCACATTGGTAGAGATAACCTGCACATTTTTGTAAATGGCACCACCATGGAAAATTACATCGGCTACGGCCGGAATTTTCATGTATTCTCTTGATTTTTGGCTGAAATTGGAAACGATCTTCTGCTGGTCAATCTTGCTTGTACCATCCATGTATTGACGTGTAGCATTGTACGTCTTAACTACCACACCTGCGATTTCGGATTTTTGAAGGTCCTTTTTGTCGTCCTGCCTGTTACATCCTGTAATGAGCAGAATTACTAATATTATGTTTTTCATAGCCTTATTTTGCCAAGTTCGTTCAACTGATAATTTCTATATATTACTCCATCCACAGCTTCCTGAATAGGAGTTTTAGCAAGAGCTTCCTTTAAAAGAGCGTCTGCTTTTTCCCGTAGCTCTTGTGCCTTGGTGTACAGGTCGATACTTGCTTTGTTTGCCATAATTCGTTCGCCGGTAGTCATTCGGAGCCCATTGCTGCCAGTGCCCAGTTTAAACGGCCCGGTATAATCATTGGCCAAGCCGGAAGTATAGTCAGTATTGTCAGAGGTTTGTATTTTCTTCAAAATCTCATTTTGAATCTCCGCATTTCTGAATGCTTCAAAATTCGCTTGCCGTTCTTGTACTACTTGCTTAAAGACATCTTTATCAACACCTTTTTCAGATTTGCTCGCAGCTTCTTCGTGGACACCAAACATGATGTCCTTCCCAATTATTTGGCCAGCTGAATTTATAACAGTACCATCCCCTCCCACAACGAAATTCTGACCTCCAACATTCACATTCTTACTGCCTGCTCCGGAAAATACCTGAGAGATATCGCCACCACTGACTGCATCAGCAAAACCATCCAGGAGACCGTCAATAGAAAAATCCTTGTTTTTGATTGAGATCTTTGTTCCGTTTTGGCCACTCTTTATACCTTCGGAAATAGAGAGTGCTTTTTGTTCAAGTTTATCAGCAGTTTTCAGATATGTCAGTGCTAACTGCATTTTTCTTTTCTGAATGGCTGTTTGTCCACCGTACATGGCCATGTGAGAGAAATTCACAGAGGAGATTACGTCGCTATAAGTTTTGCCAGCTGTTTCAAGTGTCGAGTTCTTTACCAAAGCCTCATACATTTGGACACCGCTTTTTTCAGTAACCTGTTTTGCATCCATATACTGTATTGCTTCCCAGCCCGTCACCGCCATCCAGTTAACCAGATTCTCTGCTTTTGGATAGCTTATTTTGACCAGTTTTTCTAGCTCTCTCAGATCTGCATATACATCTCGCCCAGCTGGGGAGTTTGATAAGATCTTTCCAAATTCTCCTGTCTGCCTGAGCTGCTCTTCTATTTCCAAATTCAACTCAAATATATTTTCGGTATTGAGTTTTGTTCCTTTGGTTTGTTGGTGGATCTGTTTAAGCTGCTTTAATTGTGCTTTGTTCTTTCCAAGTATATTCATCAATGCAATAAGCCTTTGTATACCAGCGACATCAATGGTTATAACAGCATGACTTTGTGGTATTAGAAATAACATGAAGAGTATTAGAAGAATTAGATTCCGTTTCATAGCACTTTGTTTTGGTGGTTAATACTAAATATTACTTTGTAACCGTCCGGCAACTCAACCTCATTACGTTTTTTCTGAGACCTCCCTTGTGTCAACGCACGTACCCCACCTCTGACCAAAGCGCCTCCAGCATCAATGAGGGCATTATCCACAAGTCCTTCGCCATACGGTACACCGTCAACAACATCACTTACAACGTCACCGGCTGTTTGATTTCGTTGTGTTCGAAGTTGTTCGCGTTGTGGATTGTCTGGATCGAAATTGAGGCCTAGTGACATATCCTTGTCATATAGAGATAAGGATATTGGAAGTACCTGACCTGTATTATCTGCGACCGACACTGAATTAAAAAGAATCCTGTTTCCTCCAACCAGGCTAACCGCAGTTATTATTGAGTTCTCTTTAATCAGGTAATTTCCTGCTTGAACGGGCTTAGTTACACGAAAACGAACCTTACGCCCCGATTTAGCAGTTTGTTTGCCTAATACCGCAGCAGTAACCAAATTACCTGAGAGACCTGATTTTGTATTAGATGATCTATCTATCGCGTGATGCGTGTTAAATTCCAATGGAGGTTCTTTGGGCTCTTCATTTTCAGTGAATATCTTTTTGGGATAAGCTTTTCTTTTGGGAGAAGGGTTTTTTACGTATACTATTTTTTCAATGATGGTGTCTTTTTTCGGAGTTGTCGGTAACGGTGCTCGGACAGCAGTGTCGACTTTTTGATTACTTTTCCTTCCATATTTTAAAAGGTCTACCCCTTTAAAAAATTGAAATTTACCTGTCCTGGCATCTATTTCTTCTATTTTTAGACTATCGCCACTATTGTATAAATCTGTTAAAATGGAATCAGCTTCTCTGGTTGCACTGTATTTTGGGCCTCTTTTGTCTTCTTTCGGATTTAGCCGGATATTTTGGTACATAGTCCTATGATCACCGGTGTCTACATACTGGAGTCCGAGCGCTGCTGAAATAAATAGAATTGCAGCTCCAATTATTAAAGCCGTTTTATTCCTTTTGTTTGAGAAAAATTCTTTGATCTTTTCCATTTTACAGCAATTTAGCTTTGGCAATCTTCTTAGATTTTACATTCATAATGACAGCTCTAACGCCTTTCTTCTCTCTAATGATCACTTCCAGAAAGCCTTTCCTTCCCGGAGAGTATAGTGGAACTGCAAAGAGCAATTCTTCACTAGAAAGAGGCTGAATGGACTCAGGTACAATTTTGGATATTGGCAGGACTTCCGTATTTTGATTTTCGACGCTATTCCTTTTTTTTGCTTTACGCTGATCTTTATAGCTAAGAGAAATGAAGTCAATGTGATAAATGACTGTACTATTATTTCTCAGGTTAAATCTGAAATATGATGCCTCTTTATCATTCGCTACATTATTGAGAGTCAGGTTGATATTATTGTTGGCTTCATTGGAAATCTCGTTTTTACGCTCTCCAAGAAGCGCTAACATCTTCTTCTCAATGTTTAAGGTATTTTTTCCCTTGTATTTCAAAATATTGACATCTTCCACGAGGCCATCATTTATTTCATCTTTATCAACTTTTCGAAGATCCCAAAAAGGTTTTTCCGGACTGTTTTTGAATCCAATGAAACCCATGAAAATTTTACCACCGGTTGACTTAACCAGCAGTGTAGTTGCCTTCGCATCAGGCTTAGTAGCTTTTAGGAATAACATGTTTCCTGATTCTGCTACACCTGTATACTGAGTATTTCCAAAATTGAATATTTCGATATCATTGTCGAACACCATATAGGTTGTCCCTTCGGTATTAACATACACAGTATCTCCTTGTCCGTAAGCAGTTAATCCGGTAAACGCTAACAACATGAATAAATATTTCATTCTATTTTCTTGTTGATATTGTAGTCGATAAAAGAGAAATTGATGATTTGTAAGCCATATTTGTTTGCCGGAGATCTTTGCACCCTGATTATCTCAAATTTGGCGGCAACGGGGTTTTCAATGAGTTGGTCCTGATACTTTATTATTTGTCGGGTATAGGCAACTCCCTGATAAGGCTCTGTCCCAATGTTTACTTTTACTGAGTCAATTGCAAGATTGGTTCCGGAGTTATACCTGTTGTAACCTTCTATAACCTGTTCATCTTTAAATCGTTTGTAAATTGCTAGCCAATCCTGAAGATTAATTAGTCCTCTTGCTTTCTCAATCCTGGATCTATAATTTTCCGCATTGTGAGAAAACATTTTGTCCATGAAATCTTCCACCATGTTTTCTGCCTCATAAATCGTTGGAAGATATGCTGTTCTTTGAGCCCCGATGGTTCCTAAATCCGTCGTCACATATACATATTGCATGGACTCCTCTCTAACCAGGTTATAGTAGTACAGCCAAACGAGATTAATTCCAATGAATCCAACAGTAGCTGCGATTGCTATAATGGACAAAGCATTGAATTTTTTTTCAAAATGATTTACTATCATGATTCTGGCGAATTTGAGGGATTATTATTTGCTCCGGATCTACCACCACCCATAAATCTGGCTAATGCTGGAATTTTTGCCATTCCTGCCAATAACAATGTTTGTGCTGTCCTGCCTACCGCACTTGCTACTTCTGATGCACCAGAAGCTTGAATATAATAACTGGTTAAGACCGGAGTCAGCAGATAACAGACAATAAAAACGAACATCACAACAACAAAATCGAGATTCCCAATTAATCCGCTGGCATCCATTGGGGTTATCGGATTAGCTGATGCTGAGATATAATATGCAATCATCAGACTATCTAAAATTGCCAATGTGAGCGCCCATAGCGAAGTCGAAAGCCATATTCTAAACCAATGCAAGGCTAAACCGCGAAACGCTGGAACTATTGATAAACTGAGTGCTATTGGTCCCACCAGATAAAGAAATCCAAGTAAGACCATCCGGATCCGTTCCATAGACAAACGGATTATAAGCGCTAAACCTTCCGCCAGGAACATGGTAAGGCTATCAATAATCGTTCGTTTCATTTTTTGCATAGAACCAAAAATGTCCCACCAATATCTACTTTGACCCGTCGAATTATTAAAAGCTACTCTGGTGTCTTTGGATGCATCCGGATCGGTTATTCTGGTAGTGGGATTTCCGCTTTCATCAACATCCTTGTTACCAGCATCCTGAATTTCCTTTTTCAAATCAATATCATTAGTCATTACATTTTTTGATACTTGGGTAAGGACTTCCATAACATTTCTTTTTGGAACCATCTCCTCCAAATATCTGGACGCCAACGAGAATGCATCCATCCCCACCATATACCCAGCAACAGTGATCCAGATCAAAATTCCTCTAATTAAGCCCCTAACATCATAGGTTATGTCTTTTTCAACTATTAGTCCGGTAACCAGGCTGTAAGCAACCTGTATAAAAAGGAACAGTGGGATCAGGAGCAAACAACTTTTCAGGATATTGGGCAAAATGTTTTCTACCTCACTTACAAAGTATGCGGCAGATTCAGGCAGGTTGTTCATATCAGGTTGTTTTGTTTAAGTTTTATAAACTCATCAATCGCTTTGTGGATATCCCCAAGCTTGGCTTGTAGTTCGCGTAGCTTATTTCGCTCATCTGGCTCTGAGGTGAGAATTGCTATGAGGTGATAATTCGGATAGATCACATACACTTTGCTAATTTCCCCCTGTTTGACAAAAATCTCCCGATATCCAGGCATCCTTCGTAAGCCTTTTATTTTTTCAACTTCATGAGGACTGAATGATAGAGGCTGAGAAAATTTGTCAATACCATTTAGGTCCTCATGGTGCGATAAAATGTATTTGGTACTCGTATTAACAATGATTGTGTTACCAATACTACTTTTTTCTATCTCACTGAATCCCTGTGTTATTATCCCAATAGATCCTTTTACCTTTCGAATCGTGCGGTACATATATTCAATGACTCCTTCCATGGATCCAGACAGCATCGTCCAGGCTTCGTCGAGCATGATGTATTTTTCAATGTCCGGATACCGGGACAAGACATCCAAAGCGAGTTGCATTAAAAGCATTGTAACAACCGGATATAATACTGGATTTTCCTTTACCCTTTTCAGATCAAAACAGATTAGCTTACTATCAGACAGGTTTTCATACTTAGACGAATTGAGCATTTCACTGTATAGACCGGTTGAAAATGGCTCCATACAGATAAGGAAATTATCAAGGTTGAAATTGTCCCCTACTGCTTTAAACTCCTTGGTTTTTTTCAGATCCTTAAAGTAAATTTTAAGGAAATCACAAAAGCCTGTTAATGTTGGGACAGCTGTTGGTTGGCTGGAATTGAAAAAATGATAGTAATTTTCAACAAACCTAAGTAGAAGAGCGTTTTCAGCTGGGCTTATGATGCCGCCGGTCCCCTTCCAGATTGTACTCAAAAGTAATGAGATAAAAATTATCCTGTCTTTTCCGGTATCTCCTGAAATATTGTAGGTATTGTCTAGCTCCCTTTCAAAAATGAATGGATTGAAATTCAGTGGTTTACTTGGCGAATATTCCCTATAAGTACCATTCAGAGCTGTGATAAGAGATAAATATGTCCCTCCGACGTCCAGGATGATTGTTACCGCCCCTCTCTCAAAACGTTGTAAGGTCATATACCCCATTGTAAGTGATTTCCCACTTCCTGTTGGACCAATAACAATAAAGTTTTTACCCGCTATATGTTCTTCAAAAGAATTGTAATATACTGGGTTGAGAAATCTATCTAGAACAAGTTCTTTACCCTTTTTTGAATTACGATAATATGTTACATAACTATTGTAGACCGCCGCATTATCACCTGAGACTGTAAGCCACCGGTAAATTTGCCCAGAGTTGCCGGGTGCCAATGAAAAAAAGAGGTTTGTTGTATCAAAAGTTTCAACGTAACATTCAGTTGCATTCATCTTTTTAACAGCAAAAGTGGTCTTGTTTATGAAGTCGAGAATTAAATCTTCACGATTTGTACAAATGATAACGCTTATGTTTATACGAAAGACTCCTTTGTTCGATTTTCGGACTTCCTCAGTAAATTCTTCTGCTTCTTCCGCATACATCTTGTTTTCTTGGGATGCCAGCCATTGAAGGTTATTTATAATTTTCCTTTCGCTATCATACTTACTTAAAACTTTTTCGTCATTGACTTTTTTTACCGTTACGCTGAGTACGTGGGGGATTGTTAATCCCATGAGCAGCGGGCTGATGAATGGTACTCTGACTCCAAAGTCATTAATAGCGGCATTTTCTACCTGTGCAGCCTGGCTGCTGATTGTGATGATGTGGAGTTTTTTTTCTCCAACTAATGCATGGTTGCCACCCCGGTGTATTTCGCGCGTAAAGTCCGTTTGTTCCGGATAGAATTCCTGATTGAAAAACTTGTAGTATACATTTTCAAGTTCTTCATCCGATAATCTTTTTTGATGTACTTTTCCTGCTTCAAGTTGATTTTTGAAGGTCAGAGAGTAGTCTTCCAGGTTTTTTGCTGTCCGGGTAATTCCCTTAAATGGATTCGATGTTATATTTTTCCCCAAGGAATAAAAAGTATTTGCAGCATTTCTATCAATCTCATTTTCAGGTGAAAAACTTAGGAAGTTATAACACTCATGATGATTTTTCTCAATTTTCTCATCATAAAAGTCCACCAGTTTATCAAAGAAATAACCATTATATCTTCTCTCAAGATGATCTTTCGTCGGATAGTAAAAATGAAGCGTTTGTAATGCTGCGCCGGTTGGTAGCGTTCTTAAAAAGGCGGAATACTGAGCATTGAATGCGTTTATTTCACTTACGCTTCTCTCCTCCCATTCCGGACACTCTACACGAAAACCTATCCCTACCCTCCCATCTTGGAAAAATAGCTTCTTGTCTTCCAGTGAGAACACTGGAAACAAGTCTGCAAATGTTTTTTTACTCATGTCCTATACATTTCTAGGAATGCCACGCTTCCAGTTCGGTTTTTGGAAACGAAGTTTTCTCGGTTGTAAAAGAGAATATGAAATAAGAGATATGATATATGAAGGATGATTTTTACCTGCACCCCATTTAAGTATATATATTACCGTTATCAAAAATACAATGGGAAATATATTCACCCATGTAGGTACTGGCCACCATATTTTAATAATTCCTAATGAGACGGCGAATACAAGCTCAAATGCCAGCATATACCCCAGGTTATACATTTCCATGGAAAGTATTTTAACCGGTTGTTCCAGTTTTTTTCGGATCTGCATTGCCATAACTTAGTCGCCTTGAAATCCCCCGGATCCTCCATCTCCCATACTTGTTTTAACATCTTCAACCAAGGTGTTGAATCCGTACCATAGAGCTACTGCTGCAAAGAGCATGATGAGGTTTTTGACGGCGTTAGGGCTATTATTGACGAATCCTGCCACCGTTTTCACCAGCCCCCATATAACGGCAATGATAAATATTAGATTACCCAGGACAACTGCAAGTTCCTTTAATTTTGTGAAAGAGCCTTTTAAACCTTGTGCCAAGGCAAGGTCATTGGTCACAAGCATAATAATTGAGAAAACTGCTAACGCTCTACCATATTGGTATGCGAATCGTTGAAAGAGTAACATCGTAGGAGTGAGGTAAGTAACCCACCAGTTTAATTTTACCTTCATAAGCAACTATTGATTTAAGTGAAACTTCAGTTATTAGCATTATATTCTTCAATTTTTTTCGATGCAGTTGTGAATAGGGCTAATTCTAAATCGTCATTATCAAAAAGAGGGCTTCTTTTGTCGGTCAATTTCTTCATTGGGATACGATTGGTTTTCTTGTCACCAATCAGTGATCGTTTTTCAGACAGCTCTGCTGCTGGTTCAATTTTAACCGCCTCCTTGGGGGTAGAAAGAGGTGTTTCAGGCAAGTTGTCACCTCTTAAAAATTTTAGTATAGCATAATCATTCTCTCTTTCACCCTGAATTCTCACTTTCATTGCGATCAATGTTAATTTGGGCTAATGGGTCATTTTGGAAACTTATATCTTTCTATTATTCGTCTTATTTCCGGCCCTATATTTTAATAGCGCGATGATTAAAACTATGATTCCAAAAATCATATAATATATCAGTACTGGGTAGAAGCCGGGAGAGATATCCATAAGCACACGATTTTCTTTGGTTGCTTTGTGATTTCAAAATTCCGGGATTAAAAGCTCTGAGACAATACGTAGAATGTTGTATTTATTAAAAAAATGCCTACGTAGAATATACTATTTTTCTCTAAGTATATTTACGTAGGCCTTAAAATTGACTCAATTTGGCACTTTTTCTTCTTTGATGTCTGCTGTTTCCAGCTTTGTTAGTAGTTCAACTTTATTCGAAACTCCCACCTTAAAAAATATATTGGCGGCGTGTGTTGTGACCGTACGTTCGGATCTATGCAATTCATCAGCAATGGCTTTATAGGTCTTCCCTTCCCTGATGTGATTAACGATCTCTCTTTCCTTAGCTGTTAAATTATAGTTCGTAAGGTTCTGTTCGAAAACCTGATTACTATCAAAAAACTCGCGTTTTGAGAGTTCTTGAAGCCTTAGATGTGAGTCGCGATCCCTTTTTACTCCTTTACCAATGAAGAGCACTGTAATAACAATGAACCCAGCATTGGTTAAAAATACCTCCTTAACTTGCTCAATTCTGTAAAACGCACAAAATGCCAGGAAAGCCCATGGCGTGATTGCAGCGTAAACAGCAATCGCCTCAAAGTAGTTTTTGCTCTTAACCTGACCTAAATACTTTTTTCTTATTTCATTCAGGATAATGAATAATAAGACTAATCCATAGATAGCCGGTAATATAAGACCGTGATTAATAGAGCTTTCTATATTACCAGTGATTATAGTCTCACTTAAGAAAAACAGAAAAAATGGTACGAGTATTAGTAAAGGAACCCCGTACAACGCATGCCATCTAAGGCCATTTAGTTCAAATACACGATAAAAGTAAAAAGGGAAATAGCTTGCCATAACAAATCCGGCCCCATAGGCAAGACCATATTGAACCGCCAAAGGAATGGTTGTGAATCCAGGATCCGGAAACAGACCACTTGCAATATTTTTTATTATTAGTAGGCCGAGCAGTATCATGTAGTACTTTCTGTCACTATCCTTGGGTCTTGATAAAAACAAAATTGTTTGAGAGGTAAACATTAACAATTCCACTACAACGAATAAGAATGTCACCACATGCATGTCAGTTCCTGCGATCTTTCCCATTTAAGCGTGTTTTAGTAAGTACAGATCATAAGTGAAATTAATCTTGTTGTAAACTTCGAATCCAAACTTTTGATACCAATCAATGTTTCTGGATACTGAGGTTTCAAGAAATACCGGCCGAGCATAATCTGCGGCATCTTTCAAAATTTCTGTTAGTAATTTACTGCCCTCTCCCCTCCCCTGTTGGTCTTGGTCAACGCCGATAAACCAGAGGTAGTAAATGTTGGAGTTAGGATAATTTGCGTGGATTATTTTCTCTCGTTGCATTGCTTTGGTAACACCTCCAAGGCCTACTGCATTAAAGACAAAGTTGATATCGTTCAAAACGGAAGATATCGATGACTTTTTTTTGTCGGGAAAGGACACCAGAGCACAAGCCGTTTCGTTATCATTTAAGAGTACTTTTCCAGAATTGAAACAAACTTCGAAGCTATAATCCATTAAAGCTTCAATCCGTTTGTTCCTAACCGCTTTAATCTTTGGACTGGTTTGTAGCCCAAACTAGAACAAAAATGATAGACAATTTAATTAAGAATGCCCGCTTAACATCAAGTGGAAGAAAATTACTTACGAGCCAAGAAAAAG
>NZ_VBSN01000053.1 GCF_006149045.1 Dyadobacter flavalbus | reverse complement strand
TTCAATAGCCACTCTCGCCTTAAATGATGAATCAAATTTTCTACGCATCTTTTTCATTATTTTATCCTTGTTTAAGTTACTAAGTTTTAACTAAACAAGTGGTCTGAATTTGTAGAGGTATTATATTGTTCCATCAACGGCAAATGTGATTCCAGCTCCGAGATTTGCTCTTCCAACCGGTAAGGGGTTGCGTCCTTATAACCTAGATATGCAAGCAATTCAGTCCGGTGTGCCTTCCAGTTCGCTTCCGGGATCAAATAAGTATCCGGACTTGAATATTTTCTAGAATGGCTAACATAAACGTCACCCGAACGCAACCGGTCACGGAGCCGGGCAAGTACACTCAATTCGTAAGCAGGGCGATCTATTTCGCCTTTTACGGGTTCAACGAACGACTTCCAGGATGGTAACATAAATTTCATAGGCAATTGCTCAGGGTTCTTTCGCTTTCGTCCTGATTGCCAATTGCTCACTAATTGAAGTGCCTGCTCAAAATCATCTCCTGCAAAGGCATGCTCGAAAGTGAGTACTGAAGTACTCCCTACTTTTCAGACCATCAGTTGATCATTGATAATTAAATTCAAGCTGCATTCAGGTAAAGATTTACTGGTTTTTTACGTCCGATACCTTGATGTTTTGTGGAGTTATAACGTTTGACAAAACGATCGATTCCCTGGTATAAGTCAAGACCATTATTCTCCGGATTCAGATAGATGTATTTCTGCTTGATCGTCCGGAACCAGCGTTCGATAAATGCATTATCGGTTGCTCTACCTTTACCATCCATACTGATCCTGATTTTAAGGTCATTCAGCGTGCTTACCCAATGCTCACAAGTATATTGAGAACCTTGATCCGTATTGATCATTTCCGGCTTTCCATACTTGGATATCGTTGCATGTAAAAGCTCAGTTTGTGTTTCCTTTTCAAGGCTGTTGGACAACTGCCATCCAACGATATAGCGGCTATACAAATCTATGATGGCTGTCAGATACATAAAACCTTGTTTCATTGGTATATAACTAATATCCATTGCCCAAACCTGATTGGGGCGGTTGATATCTAGTCCTCGCAACAGATACCGGTGAATGTATTTTGTCTTTCCTAATCGGCTAAGGTTACGCTTTGGATAAATTGGCTCAATAGCCATCTTCCTCATCAGCCGACGAATGCGTTTGACATTGTAGTCCAACCCTTTTTCAGCCAGTTCATCTTGCATCCCCAAAACACCTAAGGTTGGATCAGAAAGAAATAATTTATCCATGGTCTCCATTAGCACCAGATTTTCTTCTTTTTCACCAGCAGGTTTGTAATACAGCTGGCTGCGGTTAATACTGAGAATCTCTGACTGCCGACGAATGCTCAATGGATGGCTAATGTCGATCAGTGCTATTCGCTCTTTCATAGACCGGCTTTTTTCAAGCTTTTTTTTAGAAAGTCATTCTCCACTTGGAGCTGACCAATCTGCTTAAAAAGATTGTCAACATCCACGGATTCTTCGTCCTTGGCTGTTTCATCTGCAAAAGCCTTCTCAGCCCGTTCTAGGAATTCTCGTTTCCACGCTGATACCTGAGTCGAGTGAATTTCGAATCGAGTAGCTAATTCAGTCAGTGATTGACGCTCTTTTAAGGCTTCAACGGCTACTATCGCCTTGAACTTTGCTGTAAACTTTCTCCGGCTCTGTTTCATTTTGTTCATCGGTTTTATGTCAAGTTAATAAACTTAACCGATGGTCTCAATTTTGGGGAGTATTACAATCAAGCAGATGATTATCTTTGGGTTTACATGGTCTGACTTTCAGGATGGGCCTAACCATATCTAATCCTACTTCAAATTTGATTATTCTTGCAATCCCGGATCTTTGGCAGGCCAAAAAGGATCATCACGCATTTATTGATATGCTGCACCTGAAAGTAAGCAGGCAAACGGCTGAATTTAAAAATGAGAATCAAACTACTGAGACAGGATTGACGCAATATTCCTTGGGACTTGGTCCATGGCTGTATGCGCATGCGTTGGTGGTTTATAGCGAGGTTCCGGCTATTGAGCAGATTGAAAAGCAAAATGCCTCCATACACAAACTTGCCGCTCAGGTGAACCGTTTACTGACCAACGGACAAAATAGCCAGGCTGACCAGATCTTTATACAAATACTTGACTTGAACCAGATCCTGCTGGATCAACTTGCGGATTTCGAATGCCAGAATTCAGCCGTCCTTCAGCCCGCTTCCGATGCGTTGCAAAGCCAACTTCAAACATACCGGCAGGGGTTACTCGAAGCCATGATTGAGGATGCACCCGTGGCCATGATGGTGATGACTGGCAGCGATCATGTGATTTCACTGGCTAACCAGCGCATGTTGCAAATGCTGGGAAAAGGAGATACTATCCTTAACAAACCCGCCAGGATGGCCGTACCGGAAATTGCCCGGCAGCCTTACATGCAGATCCTGGATCATGTGTTGCAAAGCAAAAAGCCTTATTCTGCTCATACAATGCCCGGTTACCTAGTGCATAATGAGGTGATCCGTACGCATTATTATGATTTTACATACAGTCCGTTGCTGGATGCTAATGAAAATGCCTATGGTGTGATGGCCATAGCCGTGGACATCACCGAAAATGTCACAGCGAAACAGGCCATGCAGCAAACCAGCGCAGCGCTGAAAGAATCCGAATTTGACAGCCAGATCAAGACAGCTGTGCTGGAATATTGCGAGTTGATCATTGGCATCAGCAATCTGGAAAACATGACGGTTCCGCTATACAATAATAAATATACGCTTGAAAAATTGGGATGGAAGGACAACGTGGGCCGGACGCTGATCGATGCGGTTTATCCCGATGACCGCCCGCTTGTGCAGCAGCTGCTGCCTGAAATTCTGGCTAAGAAAGCAGGGAGCTATGAAATCAGGCTGTGGAACGAAGTAACTAAAAAGCCTTTCTGGATCCAGTGGAACGTAATCGTTATTGATGATCCGGCAACGGGCCTTCCGGCCATTCTGGCAACAGTCAGTCCGGATATCTCCCAGCGAAAAGAACAGGAGATTGTGTCACAGCAGCAGCAACAAACCTTGCTGAACGCAATTGAGGTAGCCAGGCTTGGCACCTGGAGCATGGACATTGCCAGTCAGAAAACCATATTTTCCCGGCGGCACCTGGATATGTTTGGCGTAGAAGCTGACAGCATGAGCCTGCATGATGCGATCATGCATGTGGTCGAGGATCAGCGAGCCGATTTGGCCAAAGCGTTTTTTACCGCGTTTGATCCTGTCAGTGACGGAAAGTTTGAAGCCGAATATGCCATCATTCATGCGCAAACCGGCAAGCAGCACATCATTCATTCAAAAGGGCAGACCCGGTACGATGCATCCGGCAAGCCCGTGCAGATTTCCGGCATTGCCCAGGACATCACCGAGCTGAGAAGCCAGCAGTACTCGCTCAAAGCGCTCGTTGAGCTACGTACCAGCGAACTGGAGGCCAGCAACAAAAGTCTGGCAGCAGGAAATGCAAAACTGCAGCATGCGAACTCCTTGCTAAGCCGCTCCAATGAGGAGCTGAACCGGTTTGCATATGTGGCTTCCCACGATTTGCAGGAGCCGCTCCGCAAAATCCAGCAATTTGCAAGCCGGCTGAAAACAGAACAGGAAATGGCTTCGGCCAAAGCGCGGGATTATGTCAGCCGCATGAGTACAGCAGCTGAGCGCATGTCTGCTCTGATTAAAGACCTGCTGACTTTCTCACGCATTGCCACGCATGAATCACCAAGCCAGCAGGTGTCTTTGAATTGGATTGTACAGCAGGTTATCCAGGATATGGAGACCCAAATCAGTGAATCACATGCTGCCATTTCAGTTGATGACTTGCCGGTTGTAGAAGGAAACATGATGCATTTAGGACAACTTTTCCAGAACCTGATCAGCAATGCAGTCAAGTTCCGGAAAATGGATCAAAACGGCATCCTGATGGCTCCGGTGATCCTTGTTACTTCCACTACGGTCAGCTATGAGGATTTACCGGAAACGGTCCGCCCGGCACGGCCTGCGACTTTTTACCACCGGATCGATGTCACAGACAACGGGATCGGGTTTGATGAAATTTACCTGAGCCGGATTTTTCAGGTATTTCAACGTTTGCATGGCAGAAGTGAGTATCTGGGAACAGGCATTGGTTTGGCCATCTGTGAGCGCGTTGCATACCAATTAGGCGGGGCAATCACAGCCAAAAGCAGCCCGGGAAAAGGCGCAACGTTTCAGGTCTATATGCCGGGCGCTGCTTATTAGTCATCATTTCTTGATGGTATTTGTAACCTGCTGGCAAGGATTTTTAAGCAGGTTTTATAAACTTGATATGAATGACGGACCTATCCTATACGTAGGAGGAGATGAAGACGACCGCTACCTGGTCACAGATGCACTTGAAGCAATTGGACGCAGCAATAAAGTGATCAATTTTGACAATGGAATGGTGCTGGTTGATTATTTGAAAAGTAACCAGGAGAGGCCATTTATCATCCTGTGTGACTTATACCTGCCTCAGATGACTGGTCTGGAGCTCAAAGAGCATATTAACTCTGATGACCAGTTAAAAAGACGTACAATTCCTTTTATTTTCTTATCTGAATCGGTGAACCCAAAAGATGTGGACGATGCATACATGTCGTTGGTACAAGGCTTCTATGTTAAAGTCCCAACATTTGAAGGCTTGAAGAAACAACTCCGGATCATATGCGAGTACTGGGAAACAGCTACGTTGCCCGGGGAAAAGTTATAGCATATGATGGACCTATAGCTACCAGCATAAATTCTTATCATGGCAAGCATGCTCAAAACAAAAAGACCATGCTTGCCAAATAACTGTTAATCACCAAGAACATAGCTGATAAAGTGGAGGCAAATTCTGTTTGGCATTTTAACAGTTGTTACAATGCAGGAGCTACACGTATGTAGTTGATAAACCATTTAAAATTAACCAAATGACACTTGGTTGTATAAGAAGCATTGCAGAAGTGGCTACGTACAACAATTTGATTTGTTCTAGTTATTTTATCCTAAAATACTAGAGCAGGGTAGTTAAATGGTTGCAATTGCATACGTATTCACGATTTACTATCCTAACCAAACAGCTATATACAATAGCTTAAAAATCCGTAATTGGATCAAACGTGTGTTGGCAATCTGGTATTTTGTATAAGTACTATTGCTATGGACTTTTTGAATGAATGCCATACCATAAACCCAGATAGCGCCACTGTACTTTCATCTTGCATTGGTGCTATGAGGTGAAGCTATCCTTTCTAAGATAGCTCTAAAAGCATCTACCTTCCTTATCCACTTTTCAGTTGGTATACAATAGAAGCCTACAACACATCAAACTAGATGCCTTTTGAAAATAAACTATGTTGCGTATAGAAGTAGTGTTGTAGAATATATTTTATATTAGAGCTTGATATTGTGATAGGCGGATTAAAGCCTGTCTTTAAATTTAAAGCTACCCACTAATTAATGGAACATCATTCGACTCCTGATCAAGAGATGGAACGGTTAAATGCCCTTAGAAAATATGATATACTGGACACACATGCCCAGCAGAAGTTTGACGGGCTTTGTGAGCTGGCGTCCCTGATTTGTGAAGTGCCTGTGATGCTGATATCCTTCATAGATGAAAAAAGACAATGGTATAAATCCAAACGGGGAATGGATGCCTGTGAAACAGCCCTTGATCTAACTTTCTGCCGGTATACCATTCAGCAGAAAACCATTCTGGAAGTGGAGGATACTACTCTGGACAGCAGGTTTAAGGATCACGTCTTTGTCACAGATCAGCCTTATATCCGGTTTTACGTCGGTGTACCGCTGATTGATCCGGATGGGCATGTGCTGGGAACCATCTGTGCGACAGACACCAGAGTCAGAAAGCTGAACGATAATCAAAAAAGGGCTTTGGAGCTGTTAGCGGATCAGGTCATGGTATTGCTCATCGAACAAACCAGGATCAGGCAGCTCAGGCAATTTGAAAGCATGGCCCAGTTGTCTGCGGACATCATTGTGGTTGCATCCCTGGAAGGGTATTTCAAAGAGGTTAACCCTTCTTTCACCCAACTGTTGGGATGGCCGCGGGAATCAATTCTGACAACTTCCATACTATCGCTGGTGCATCCGGATGATCTTCAAACGGCACGCGAAATACTGGTGCGTTTGTCAGCGGGGGAATCACGAAGTAATGCAGAGATCAGGTTTGAAAATCAAGCTGGCGAATATCTCCGGGTCCAATGGAGCATAAACTCAGATCCGGAAACGGGTACGCTTCTGGCTATCGGCCGCGATATTACCGCAGATAAGGAAAGAGAAAAAAAGTTAAGGAACAGCGAGGATAATTTCAGGTCATTCTTCGAGAATGCACAAGGCCTGATGTGTACGCATGATCTGGACGGCCGCTTCCTGGAAGTCAACTCGGAAGGTGCCCGGCTGTTGGGATATAGCAAAGAAGAAATGCGGCAGATGAGCTTATTTGACCTGGTACCTGCCAGACACCGGCAGCAGCTCAGGGCTTACCTGCATCAGATACAGCTGACCACAAAAGCCAGCGGATTGATGACGATCCTGCATAAAGACGGCTCTTACAAGATCTGGAAATATAACAACATACACCTTCATAGTCCGGATGGTACAGGCTATATTCTAAGCAATTCCATTGATGTAACCCAAAGCCAGCGTCAGGCCAAGGAGCTATTATCTACACAGCATATGCTGCTTCAGACTAATGAAGTGGCACGCATCGGAGGCTGGGAAGTAGATCTTGCAAGCCAGAAAGTATACTGGACTGAAATCACCCGCAAAATTCATGAAATTGATGCGGACTATGAGCCGGATGTAGCGACAGGAATCAGTTTCTTTAAAGAAGGGGAGAACAGGGAAAAGATCCGGCAGGCCGTTCAGGACGCAATAACCCAGGGCAAGAGTTATGATGTGGAATTGCAGTTGATCACAGCTAAGGGCAAAGAAATCTGGGTACGGGCGATTGGAAATGCCGAGATGAAAGAAGGCAAATGCACCCGGCTTTATGGCACTTTTCAGGACATTGATGAAAAGAAAAAAACCGAGTTGCAGATAATTCAGTCCAGAAGCCTGCTGAGCAACGTGCTCCGTGCAGCCTCCGAGGTCAGTATCATTGCATCCGATACCGAAGGCATCATCAATGTATTCAATCAGGGTGCCGAAAAGCTCCTTGGTTACAAGCCGGAAGAGGTAATCGGGAAAGCTGTAGTTGACCTCGTACATGTGAAGCACGAACTCCGTGAGCGTAGCAGCCAGCTAAGCAGCGAGTACGGGATGCCCCTGGAAGGCTTTCAGGTTCTTATCCATAAAGCACAGCGGGAAGGGTCCGAGACCAGGGAATGGACTTATAGAACAAAAGAGGGTTTGCTTAGACCAGTCTTGCTCGCCGTTACCCCGATTCTCGGTCATCAACAGCAGATCATGGGGTACCTGGGCGTTGCGATTGATTTAACGGCCAGAAAAGAAGCAGAAAAGGAGCTCGCCACAGAAAGGTCCCGGCTTTGGGCCTTCGTTGAGCATACGCCCGCTGCGGTGGCCATGTGCGACACCGGATTCAAATACATTGCCACCAGTCGTAAATGGCAGCAGGAGTACAGCCTGGCAAGCGGCCACACTGGCGGCCTTGACCATGACCAGATCTTTGGTGCCGGAACGGGCAAATGGAAGGACATCTATCAGAAATGTCTTTTGGACGGGATTGTTTCCGATGGGGAAGAGGTATACAGGCCCGATGGCTGGGCGCATGACAAGCATGTGAGCTGGAAGGTGAGGCCCTGGTACGATAAATCAGCTATTGGAGGGATAATGGTGTTTGTGCAGGATGTAACGCTGATGGCCATTCAGAAGCAGGAATTAAACCAGGCGCGGTTGCATGCCGAGCAGGCCAGCATGGCCAAGTCGGAGTTTCTGGCCAACATGAGCCACGAAATCCGGACGCCCCTGAACGGTGTGATCGGGTTTACCGATCTGGTGTTGAAGACAGAACTGAATGAGACCCAGAAAAATTATCTGGACATTGTCAATAAGTCTGCCCATGCCTTGCTGGGCATTATCAATGACATCCTGGATTTTTCCAAAATTGAAGCGGGCAAACTGGAACTGCAGAAGGAAAAGTGTGACATCTATGAAATTGCTGCCCAGGCTGCGGCCATTATATCCTTTCCCGTGCAAAGCAAAGGTCTGGAAATGCTTTTGAATATGGATGCTGGCCTGCCGCGGTTTATATGGACCGATGAAGTCCGTCTGAAACAGGTGCTGATCAACCTGTTGAGCAATGCATCCAAATTCACGGATCAGGGTGAAATCGAGCTCCGGATCAATATGCTGGCTTATGATCCGGCAGAAACCGGACAGCTGACCTGCCGTTTTACCGTCCGGGATACGGGGATCGGGATCCGGGCAGAAAAGCAGGACAAGATCTTTGAAGCTTTTTTACAGGAGGACGGCTCTACGACCAAAAAATATGGTGGTACCGGCCTGGGGCTGACCATATCCAACAAGCTGCTGGCCATGATGGGCAGCCGGCTGCAACTCAGCAGTGTTCCCGGGAAGGGGAGTACTTTCTATTTTGACCTGACCATGAAGGCTGAGCCAGGTGCGCCTATCATCTGGGAAAATGCAGACCATATCAAAAATGTGCTTATTGTCGATGATAATGCGACCAACCGCATGATCCTGCAACAGATGCTGGCATACCTGAAAATAAACACGTTCCTGGCCAGGGATGGCTATGAAGCATTGGACGCACTTTCCAAAGGAGCGGTTTACGATGCGGTGCTGATGGATTATCACATGCCGGATATGGACGGGCTGGAAACCATCCGGAAGATTCGGGAGGGATTCTCACCGGCTGAGCTTCCGGTTGTTTTGCTGAACAGCTCAGCCGATGATGCGATGGTTATAAAAGGGTGTGAAGAACTACGGGTCAATTACCGACTATTAAAGCCTGTCAACTTAGGGGATATCTCGCTGGCGCTTTCGCGACTTTCCCAGAAGGAAAGTCCAAAGCTTCCGGCCAAAGAACCTGTTCGGGAGATTATTGATATTCCGCTTACGGTATTGATAGCCGAAGACAATCCCGTTAACATGTTTTTGGCTAAAACAGTCATCGGGCAAATTGCGGTAAATGCAAGGATTATCGAGGCGGTAAATGGCGTTGAAGCGCTGGCATTGTGCCGTCAGCACTTGCCGGACCTGATTTTTATGGATGTGCAGATGCCGCAGATGAATGGCTATGAAGCGACCATGCAGATTCGTCAGATTCCATCGTCAGGGCATATTCCGATCATTGCACTGACGGCCGGGAACCTGAAAGGGGAGAAGGAGAAATGCATCCAGGCCGGAATGGATGATTTTGTCACCAAGCCTTTTGCCCAGCAAACCCTCAGGGACATCTTTGAGAAGTACATCTCTAAATCCCGGTCAAAAGAAAACCTCAGCATCTTAACCGAGGAACTTGGTATTAACCAGCAAATAGCTCAGCCTGATCCGGATCCTGTATCCAGCCATCTGGATATTCAGCAACTAGGCGAAATGTACATGCAAGACCATGAATTTATTGCTGAATTTTTGTCATTGACCCGGCAGGCATTGCTCAATGGCATGTCAGATTTGAAAGCGCATCACAATCGCCATGACCTGGACGCGATCAGGGCAGTGGGGCACAAGCTGAAAGGGGCCGCAGCATCTGCTTTTATACCGGTAATCACAGGTATGGCTGCCCGGCTTGAACACCTGGACCACTATGACCCACAAACAGTCCAGAAGCTGCTGGACGAACTTGAAAGGGAAACCGAACTCGTATTGTCCCTTGTTGACACCGTAGTAAAACGGACAACAAGCCATTGACCAGCAGCTTAAATCCAGATTGTTTTAGTAAATAAAATTGCAATGATTAACATAGAAGCGGAACGTGTTGAGGCAGTAAAGTTATTTTTACAGCTTGGTTTTGATAAGAACAGAGAACTTCAGGACATTGTAAACCTTGCATCCCAATTATGTGAAAAGCCGGTGGCATTGATAACCTTACTGGATCAGGAAGTGAACTGGCTTAAAGTCAGGAAAGGGGTTGACCAGGAAGCTATGCCCAGAGAAACTTCATTTTGTCAGTACAGTATCCAGCAGGAAGGATTGCTTATTGTTCCGGATGCCAGCAATGACAAGCGATTTGAGGACAATCCTTTGGTGCATCATTCGCCTAAGGTCCGGTTTTATGCCGGTGCTCCTTTAACCTTGAAAAATGGTTTAAAGATGGGAACCCTTTGCCTTTTTGATCTTAAACCCAACCACCTGACCAGCATGCAGCAGGAAACGCTGATGATTTTGTCCAGACAGGTTACCTATATCATGGAGCTGGAACTCGGCCAGCTGCTGTTAAAGCAGCACATTGAAGAAATTGAAAGGCAGAACGAATCTTTCAGCAAAATTGCCCAGATACAATCGCATCAGATCAGACAGCCCCTGACTTCGATTATGGCCATTATCAATCTGATCAAACTGGATGATTATGTTGCAGATAAAGAAACCCTGTTGATGATGGAAAATGCTGCCTACATTCTGGATAGCCGGATTCGCGAAATCGTTAATGAGACCGGAATGCAGGAGTCTCAGGCTAATAGACCCTAGAAAAGCAGGAAACTTAGATCTGCTTTATGCAAAAATAATGAAAAATCTTTCGAAATAGCCTTGTATATGGAAATCAACTAATACTAGGAGAACTTTATTAAAGAAGAAATATCTGTAATGATCATATTCCTGCCAGTTTTACAGGGTTCCGGTACTATTATGCAAGAACTAAGTTAATAACCTTTGCTATGAGTGACGACAAGAATCATATGGGTACGCAGGAAGCAGAATTTTAACCTATGCTTATGTGATTATCAATTTTTTGAAAATATGGATACCATCTTCAAGCGATCCGGAAATCAGACCTATTTAATTTAGTGTTATAAATAGACTTAGAGAATAATAAAATCTATTTAACATAACGATACAGGGAGAACTATGAATCTCTACTATCCTCTCTAATACTTCTGTTGATGCGCTCGGATTTTTGGCTTCAACTGTTTTAAAACTGGCTGTTTATACTGATTTCAACCTGTTTGTTCAATGAATGGCTAATACAGCACTTTGAGCAATATTGTATGTCATTGTCATCACAAGAAGACTTACCCGCATGATGCAATGTATTTATTTTAACAAGGAGATAAGCGGCGCCGTAATGCTGAAAGTAGAAGGAAACAGGTTTGATCTCAATTGGATTTGTTTTGGATGGCAGGATCGGTGACCACTTTACGATGTTGTGAAAAAAGAAGATGAGAAAGTACTTCACAGTGACAGAAAGCTTTTCAGGTAAGTGTAATCTGAAATAAGGATTTGTATAAAGTAGCTTATATGCATTCAGGCCGCTTTGTATCTTTTATTCACAATTGCATAACATTTGGGTAAAGTACAGCTACAAGCGTTCCGATAGCTTTGTAAAAAAATCTACTCACAATGAATATGCATTTTACCCGTATACAGAAAGCGGGCAGCGCAGCCTTAATTTTAAGCGCGCTGACCTTAGGCTGCAGTCTTGAGGACCACAATAATGCGCCCGTGGATTCGGCTAAATTGGTAAACCGATCGGTAAACCCAGCACTGATTAAATCAATGCCCGGATTTGAAGATTTGAAAATTACCACTTTGATCAGTTCGGATGACAAGCTTGCGGATTCGCCGGACTTTATCTACGGCGCACAGCCTGATGGCGGAGCATTTATGCGGAATCCTGACGGAGAAGGGTTTGTGATGATCAATAATCATGAAATTCTTTTTTCTGTTTCCCGGGTTTACCTCGACAAAGAATTGAAACCTGTAAAAGGCGAGTACATTGTGGATGCGGAAGGCGGGCAATGGCGGCTGTGTTCTGCTACTTTGGCAACACCACAAGAGCATGGTTTCGGGCCGGTATTTCTTACAGCCGGTGAAAGTAATTCCGAATCAATGACGCATGCCATTGATCCGTTTGGAGCAGCAGACAAAAAGAACAAGACGCGTACAGTCAGTGCATTTGGAAAATGGAACGCAGAAAATGCCGTTCCGCTACCTGAAGATGCATTTGCAGGAAAAACAGTGATTGTGATCGGAGAAGATGATACCAATGGTCAGCTGGTGCTGTATGTATCGGATGTGGTCGGTGATCTGAACAATGGTAAATTGTATGCCTTGCGCAGGACCAATCAGGAAAGTGTGGAAACCGATATGCAAAAAGGACAGGTTTATGACGTTGAATTTATTCCTTTTGACAATGTAAAAACAAGCACCGGAACCGAGCTGCAGGCTCAAACGGTAGATAAAAAAATGGTTCAGTTTGCCCGGGTAGAAGATATTGATTATCTGAAAGGCGGGAACGGACTGGGCCGGAACATCTATTTTACAGCAACCGGCGTAAGTCAGGCCGATAAAGTTACACCGGTGGAAGGCAAGAACATGTGGGGAAGGGTTTATCATCTTGAATTTGACGCATCAAATCCCTTGAAAGGCAAGCTTAAAATCATCATGGACGGTCAGGATAAGCCCGGAAGCTTTATTGTTAATCCGGATAATATCTGTGTGACAAAGAATTTTGTCTACGTTCAGGAGGACGGGGATTCGTTTTACAAAAACAACGATCATGACGGGACCATATGGCAGTATAACCTTGCAACCAAGCAAAGTAAAGCCATGCTGCAGATGAACCACCGCCGTGAGGATGCAGCCTTTAATGCAAAATACAATTCAGTGGGCAATAATTCGCTGAGTACCTGGGAGTATGGTGCAATGATCGATATTTCTGACGTAGTAGGAATCCCGGAAACCTTCATGGTGAACCTGCATCCGCATACCTGGCAGGATGAAAAATACAAGGGTGCAGACGGAAGCGGTATTTCGACCAACAAGGAAGGGGGGCAAACCGTGATTGTTCAGGGTATCAAACAATAATTTTTCCAGAAAACCACCAAAAGGTAAGGCTCTAGACAGGGCCTTACCTTCCTATTTATAAGCCTATGAGAAGTCATTCCGGCACCATCATCATACTGCTGTTTCTGATTTTTTTACTGCCATGTTGTAAAAAGGCACAAAGCCCGAAAGAGGTGCTTTATGTACAGTTTAATAATGATCTGAGTACATTGATTTTTAGAAATGAGCAGTTTCTGGGCTTTGTCAGAACCATGAAAAACAAGGCAGAGCTGCAAGCGGAATTTCTTAAGCTTCGCATGCAATACAAAAAGGTAGAGGCTTTTACAGAGTACTTTTTTCCGACTACGGTCAGGCTCGTCAACGGTGCACCGCTTGATGAAGTGGAAGATGAAGAAAATGCCGTCTTTGAACCCGGCGGCCTTCAGGTTATAGAAGAACTGATTTATACGACAGATTCGCTTGAAAGAGACGAGCTCGTGCGCCACGTTCGTA
>NZ_VBSN01000052.1 GCF_006149045.1 Dyadobacter flavalbus | reverse complement strand
TATGTACCAATATAGGTTGATGAGCTTATCTCTGAAGCTGTAACAAGATACGTAAAAAGCATAATTTACGCTACTCCAGTTGTCTTGAGTATTCAATGGTACCCGCACAATCATTCGATTTCAGGACGGGTTAGCCTATGGTATGTCGCAAATAACGTCCGTTTCGTGCGACCAGGCCCGGGATCATATTTTGATCCCTTTTTCGGCAAATAAATGTCTTAAATCGTTATCTCACTTTTCATCGTCTCTTTTTTGTATCTTGCACTGAATTAGTGAGACGCTACAATGATTTTTGGATACGCCAGGGTTTCCACCCAAGACCAGAACCTTGACCTGCAAATTGACGACCTGAAAAGATCCGGCTGCGCCAGGATCTTCCGTGAGAAGATATCCTCGGTAAAAGAGCGCCCGGAGCTACTCAAACTTTTGGATACAGTCAGGGAAGGTGACACTATTGTCGTCTGGAAGCTGGACCGGCTGGGCAGGTCACTTAAAGACCTGATCGGATTGATCAACGAATTTCAGGAGCGCAAGGTCGGTTTCAAAAGTCTGAACGATGCTATTGATACGACGACTGCCCAGGGCAGGCTTATTTTTAACATCTTTGCTTCGCTGGCCGAGTTTGAGCGGGACATGATACGTGAGCGTACAAAAGCTGGGCTTTCTGCCGCGCGTGCCCGCGGGCGGATGGGTGGAAAACCAAAAGGGCTTAGTAAAGAAGCGCGCTCGAAAGCATATGCTGCCAAAGCTTTGTATGACAAGCAGGATAAAACGGCCCAGGAAATCGGCAATATTCTTGGCATTAGCCGGGCAACTGTTTACCGCTACCTGAAAGAGGTCTCCTAGCCTACCCTATTATACTTTTATATTGTGTCGTCCTGAAAAAACCTTACAGTTTTTGATGATAATCCTAATAAAACTTGACGTGTCTTTTTGTTAGTCCTGCAATACCTTTACACCAAGATTTTCTTAATTCTGAGATTACTTTACACACTAATATAAGTGTTTCAAGCTCAGGCCTTGTTGGCTGTCTTGAACATTTTTCTTGTCATCCCTCACCTGAAGGGGATGCAAGAAAAATGTGGTAGCTGAATCGGGCGATTTATGAGTCAGCATGTTCACTGACATTCTTCCTTTTTCGCTGATATCGCCTCCAACGCTTTGTTAACATGCCCTGATGCGAATGCGCCTGATCAGGGGTTAAGTAGTCTATGCTCGCATGCGGCCGCTTCATATTGTATGCATGAATGATTTTAGCGATAGCTTTGACAGCTTCTCGGTGATTCTGGTAGACACGCTTGGGGAAAAACTCATTTTTTATTATCCCGTTTACCCTTTCAGCAAGCGCATTATCGTAAGGACTACCACTCTGCGTCATGCTTATGGCGATATTTTCTTCTTTGAGAATATTCACATATTCGGCCGAACAGTACTGAATTCCTCGATCCGAATGATGGATCAAAAAGTGCGTAGGGTCACGTTTTCTTGTGGTAACTGCCATTTGTAGTGCATTTATACATCCAATCGCCTCTAGGGTTGGATAAAGGCAGTATCCGACAATTTTCCTAGAAAACGCATCTGTTATTAAGCTCAAATAGCTGAACCCCTCCAATGTCTTTATGTAAGTCAAGTCACTAACCCACAATTGATTAGATCCAGTTACAATGAGATCTTTGATTAAGTTAGGGTACTTTTTTAACCAGTGAGATGAATCTGTGGTCTTTACCATTCGCTTTCGCCTTCGTATCAGAAGTCCATGGAAACGAAGTAGGTCAAACAACTGATCTCTTCCAATTGTAACACCATGCTCGGATAAAGCCGGCAGGAGTAAGAAATGTAGTTTTCTAGTTCCGATTAATGGAATGTCGTTCCGATAATCGCTCACAAGTGATAAAACTAGTGAATGGATTATCGATGTCTTCCTTTCATGCGATGCTGCCTCATAATAAGCCTGACGTGTGACGCCAAACAGTTCACAAAGACTCCCCAGGCTCTCTCCGGGATGTTTCTGCCTCATTTTTTTAACTGTTTGGTACCAGACTTTTTTCTGATTTTAATATGAAGCTCCTGCTCACTTACCTCAATTAACGTCTGCAGAGAGCTAATTTTTAGGTTTGCCTTCGCAAGCTGTTTTGTAAGATTCTCGACCTGTTTGGCCAGAATACGGGTCTTGGTGCTTTCAGTCATATCGCTATCGGCTTCTTCTACCACATCGTCAGGCTTAATAGCAAACGATGAATAATCGTCAATCCATGCACTAACGCTGTTGCGGCTCAGGCCATATTTACGAGCAGCTGCGCGTTGACCAAGTAACCCCGAATTTACCTCGCGAACAATCCGCTTCTTTTCCACCTCAGTAAGTCGTTCCCAAGGCTTTCGATTTTTGATCGTAACTTCCTCCTTTTTTGCTTTCATCCGTTTTCGCTTCTGTGTAAAGCTATTTCAGGACTATACACAAGTAGTGCTTTTCAATGCATTACAGCTAACCTTCGAATTACAGGCAAGGTAAAAGCGATCAGGTCGCAAAAAAAGGAAAGTTGCTGACCCCTCTGCAGCTCTATCTAGGTCTGCATCTGCATTCGTAGATTTCAATAACTAAAATGCCTCTAACCTGTATTATTAGAAAATTTTCTACCAATACAGGTTTTTATTGGAAATTTTTCCGGCTCGATACTAGTTTTGCATTTGTTAATAGAAAGAATTCTTATGATTAGATTACAAGAGGTGCTTTTTGGATCCTCAGACAAAACCGAGTCTGCTAAAGTCAGTGCACTGGAGAAAAAAGGTATAATTCGGAAGATAGCTCCTCGCATCTACACATCAAACCTACAAGAGCGTCCCGAGGTCATTATTAAAAGAAATTGGTTTAGGATTCTATCCAATCAGTTCCCAGGCGCAATACTAAGTCACCGTAGCGCATTGGAGTTTATGCCGGTAAATAGTGAGCACATCTTTGTTACATACAGCTATACACGAAAAAACCACTTACCTGGTTTCACAATCCACTTCCAGCAAGGGCCGGCTCGGCAAGAAAATGACAACGTATTTTTTGAAAATCTATATGCTTCACAGGAAGCACGGGCCTTTTTAGAAAATATGCAAGAGACCAGAACGAGAAACGATCTTTCTAAAACGCTTCCAATCTCAGACATCGAGGAAAGACTCGATCTAATCATTAGATCCAGGGGCGAAGAAGCAGTTAATGCTATCCGCGACGATGCTCGAAGACTGGCTCCCATTTTAGGCATGGAAAAAGAGTTTTCCAAACTTAACCTTATGATAAGTACGCTCTTGAATACTGGCGATTCTAGGAGCCTTCATTCCCCTGTTGCGATAGCACGATCACTAGGAGAGCCATTTGACCCACAAAGAATCAAGTTATTCGAGATACTATACCAAGCTTTAAGCGGTAAAACATTTCCTGTTTATGCCGATAAAAACTTCTCGCTGACAGCATATCGAAATTTTGGGTTTTTCGAAAGTTACTTTTCCAACTACATCGAAGGAACTGAATTCGCGGTTAATGAAGCCCAACAAATTATTCAGACCGAGACTCCCTTGCCTGAACGGGACGAAGACTCTCATGATATTTTAGGTACATATCAAATTGTTTCAGACAGGCACGAAATGTCGATAACTCCCGCTTCGCCTGATGATCTATTACAGCTACTAAGAAACAGGCATGCGACATTGCTACGAGCTCGCATATCTAAAAAGCCAGGGCAGTTCAAGGATAAAAATAACCGAGCAGGCAACACCGAATTTGTAGATTGGCAATTGGTCGCAGGTACCTTGAAAAAAGGATTCGATTGGTATTCCCTTCTTAAGGATCCTTTTGCTAAGGCAGCGTACATGATGTTTATGATCAGTGAAGTTCATCCGTTTCTTGATGGAAATGGTAGGATTGCAAGGGTGATGATGAACGCTGAACTCTCTTCAGAAGGGCTTTCAAAGATCATCATTCCTACTGTTTACCGAGAAGACTACATGGGTGCATTACGAAAGCTCACCCGCCAGCATGATCCCGCCCCCTACATTCGCATGCTTCTGAGGACCTTTGAGTTCAGTTCATATATCTATGGGGAAGACCAGTTCAATATGGAAAACCAATTAATCCAGTCCAATGCCTTCCAGGATCCAGAAGCTGCCAAGCTAATAATTATTCCACGCTAAGTTCTAGCCTCTCAATAGATTGGACAAACCTTTCACACACTAGGAAACTATTTGAAACCAGTGTTAAGCATCCCATGGAATATTTAGGTAGTCAAATTTGGAATATTTTATTAAAAGTTTTTGGAATATTTCTCTTTCATTTTTTGGAAATTCAGCTAGCTTTGTGCTAAACGAACTTATACCAAAATGAGAAGAATCTTAACCTATGCAGAAGCGCATGAAATCGTATCACCGATGTATGACGACTTGGCTGATTGCATCCAAAGTAGTTTTGCTGAACATCTGACTATGTGCGATTTGGCCAATCAATTCGGCCGGCCTGTCTCCTATGAAAATAGGACGAAGGCGAACATCATACATGATCACCTAAAATCTCATGTGACTGAAAAATTTCCATATAGCAACGTGTTCGAGGTTGACAAATGGAACAACATATTCGGCGTCAAGGTAAACAATGACGTGTTTATACGGTTCAACAAAATCAATGAAAGCCGCAAAATCAGCTGTCGTAAAACAAATCAGTATATCAGCTATATGAGGCAAGGGGAAATTCAAGGGTTTCCCGCAAGTCCAACATTACTTTTTGCTGGATACTTGCCTGACGAGAACTGGACTTCAATCAGAGGAATTTACTTACTATGTCCTGATAATGAGAACGTTCTACATTAGTCATATGAATTGGATCGTCGCAATAGCAGCGAACAACTGTCAGTCTTCGAAAGAAACGAAGGGCGCAAAAGAAAGGTTAAGCTTAAACTCTCCGATGACGAAATCTACGAAACACTCAACATCAGGAAATCTGGCACGAATGACTAAGTATGAAATTCAATGAAAAAACATTAACCCTCGCCCGAGAATCTCGCGGGTATACCCAAAAGCAACTTTCTGAGAAATCAGGGGTTGCCCAGGGCACTATTTCTAAAATTGAACTGGGACAGCTCTCTGCTCCTGAATACTTAATAGAATTATTTGGTAAGGCACTAAACTATCCAGTCGACTTTTTTACTCAGGAGCCTTACTTCTATGTTCGAGGACATTACCGGTCAAAACAATCTGTATCAGACAAAGCATCAAAAATGTATTTGGCAAAAATGACCATTGTCGAACGCATTTTTACAACCTTACAGACTGCTGTCGAACTGCCAGAGCCCAACGTGCCAAGTTGGGATATCGATGTCGATGGCGGCAGTCCAGCAATGGCTGCTTTATTTGTCAGGGATAAATGGAAAATACCAAAAGGCCGTATCAACAACTTAACTGAATTGGTCGAAGACAATGGAATTTTAGTAATGCTGCTCGATCTGGGTGAAAAGGATGGTTTTAGCACATACTCAGACATCAAGTATCCTGTTATATTCCTTAATAACAGACGGACCTCGGACCGGCTTAGGTTTACGCTTGCCCACGAGCTGGGGCACCTAGTTTTGCACTGGGGTAGGAAGGATCATGGCCGTGACGAAGAGCAGGAAGCGCACGAATTTGCAAGCGAATTATTAATGCCAAGTCAAGACATACAACCGTATTTAAACAAGCTCAATTCCAGCACCTTGACTGATCTAAAAAGGTACTGGAAAACATCAATGGCCTCTATTGCTCGAAAAGCAAAAGATTTGGGCACAATAACCCAAGACCAATATTATTATATGATGAAGGGCTTTTCGGCCAACGGGTATCGCACTTTCGGCGAGCCGGAACTTTTTGAGCCTGAAAAGCCAACAATTTTAAGTGATATCGTCGAGTTGTATGTCAACGATCTAAATTATACCAAGCAAGAACTGGCAAGCCTTTTACACCTTTCTTTAGACGACCTCGACGAATTGCTATTCAACAAAGCAAAACTCTTTCAAATATCAAGAAATTAAGCCCCTTAATGGGGCTTAATTAATATGGTAGGTAGTCATCATATGCCCACCAACGAACTTTAAAATCAACTAGCACTTCATTGCGATTTTCATCTAGCATATAAAAACCAGGCTTATACTCTCCGTCATCAATGCTATTATAAGTTGCAGATGCCTGTTTTTCCCCATCTTCTTTACTTGATAGCACCTGTAATTGAGATCGTATTATACACTATACGTTCATTTAGGCCAGTGATAGCGTCAGTTGTTCATCACATTTGAGTCGTTGCACAATCAGGTGTTTAGTCTGATCGCTGTGGGGATGATTTTCAAACGCCTTCTCTACCACTTCGTAAATAGCCGGGTAATCGGCTGGCTGGGCCTTTCGAATCAAAAAATCCTGCATCATACTACCGGCAAACGTTGTCTGGGGAATACATAGCCTGTTTTGTACAATTACAAAGAGGCAAGAGTGAGTCCTTTAACCATTATACTCCCCGCATCTTACTTCCCACTCAACCGTTCCAGATCCGAAACGGCCAGCCGGTAGGCCAGCTGCGCCGAGTACAGGTCGACTTCGGCTTTGCCAAGCGCGGCCTGGGTTTCCAGCACTTCGCGTTTGAGGGCCAAACCAGCTACCAATCGGTCCGATTTCAGCTTCAACTCATCGCGCCGGTATTGGGCGGCCTGGGCTGCAATCGGGATCAGCGACTGGGCCTGAAGGGCCTTGCGGTAGGCTTTCCGGACTTCGACCGACAGATGTTCGCGCACATACTGCTGGTTTTCTTCGGCCTGCTTTTGCTGCGCCAGCCGCTGATTCACCGTCGATTTACGTTGACCGAAATCCAGGATGCGGTAGCTCAGCTGAAGCCCCAGAAAGTAGTTGTTCTGCGGTACATCTGAAAAAACGTTCTGGAACACGTATCCGCCGGCCGCATTCAGGTTTGGCAGGTAATCTTTCCGGGCGGCGTGTACCCCCAGGTCCGCTTTCTGGAGCGTCTGGTCAGCTTCCAGTTGGTCGGGGCTGCTGGTTTTGGCCGTTTCCAGGTAGGTGGCCAGCGGTGACAGTTCCATCGGGGCTTCGTCTACCCCGCTGACGGTCAGCGGTGTTTCGGCGGGCTGGCCCAGCAGCTCGTTCAGATCGGCGGTATAATCTTCGATCTGGTTACGGGTCTGGAGCAGTTGCTGCTGCTGATTGGCCAGATCGGCCTGCAGCCCCACTTTGTTCACAGCGTCGGTTTTACCCGCCAGCAACGCACTTTCGATATCATATAATTTGCTCTGGGTCAGCTCGATCGTTGCCTGAATCTGTTGTTGCCCCTTTTGGGCAATCAGTAACCCAATAAAAAGCTTTTCGACGCCTTGCCGAATAGCCCGTTCGGCCTGACCGACCTGGGTTCTGGCCAGCGCTGCATCGGTCCGGGCCACTTTGATGCCTTCTTTGATTTTACCGATCTGACTGATGGGTTGTATGGCCATTACATTACCCAGAAACAGGTTATGCCTGGCTTCGAACAGCGTCAAATCCTTTTGCGGCAACGGGATAGGGGTCGTACCAGGCAACACCCCGATAGAACCGCGCGGCAGGGTCAAATCACGGGTTATGCCGTTGTAGGCATATAGGCCGTTAGCCAGCACATAGGGATATAGTTTGCTGCGGGCGTCACCGATTTTGGCATCAGCTTCATCGACCTTGTAACGGGCTATTTTCAGCCGGCGATTTTGCTGGATGGCCTGCTGCTGCGCCTCCGGCAAGGTTAGCGGCGTCGTTTGCGCCCATAAAGGACTGGCCAGACTGGTCAGCAGAAAAATGAAAAGGGAATGTCTGTTTTTCATGATCTAGGCTGGCTCTTGCGCCAGTTGCGCTTTGTCTTTTGGTTTTACTGTCATTACAAACAATACCGGAATTACCAGCAGCGTCATCACCATGGAGAAAACAACCCCCACCGCCAGCACACTCGCCAGCGGACTCCACATGGGCGAGCCCGACAGGATCATCGGCACAACGCCAATGGCCGCAGCCATAGTGGTCAGAAAGATGGGCCGCAAACGGCGTTTCCCCGCTTCGATAGCCGCTGTGCGGACATCCATCCCTTTTGCGATCAGCTCGTTGGCATAATCGACCAGGATAATGGCGTTCCGTACCACAATCCCCGACAGGCTGATGAGCCCCATAAAGGCCGTAAACCCGAACGGATTGTGGGTGAGCAGCAGCCCCAGCAGGGCCCCGAAGATGCTCAACGGAATGGAGGCCATTACCACCAGCGATTCTTTCAGGTTGCGGAACTGGAACAACAGGATCAGGAAAATCAGCACCAGGCTAATGCCCAGCGCTACGGTCATCTGGCTGAACGTAGCCCGGCGGTTTTCGTCTTCGCCCCCGTATTCGATGCGGTAGCCCGCAGGCAGTGCAATCCCCGCAATCTGCGGCTTGATGGCTTTCAACACTTCCGAAGGGAGCGTCGTGCCACTGGTCTCGGACTGAATGGTCAGGGTACGCACCCCGTTGCGGTGCATGATCCGGCCTGTTTGCCACTGTGGTAACAGATCGGCAACCTGCCGGAGCGGCACGCTGCTTCCCGTAATAGGCGAGGAGAGGTACGTATTCTGCAGATCGGAGAAGTTCCGCCGGTTTTGCTCGTCGAGTTGCAATACCAGGTTGACTGGCTGATCGCCCTCATAAATCACTGAAACCGGTGCGCCCGAAAAGCCCGTGTACAGACCGGTGGCTATACCCGTGGTGGTAAATCCCAGCCGGGCCGCTTCCTGGTTCAGCCGAACGCCGACACCGTAGTAATCTTCGCGGAAATCGCTGCGAACCAGCATGCTGCCCGGAGCTTTCCCGACAATCTGCTGAACCCGGGCACCAATCCGTTCCAGTTCGGTCAAATCGCTGCCGATAATACGGACTTCCACGGGCGCAATCATCAGCGACCCCTGTTGCATCAGCCGCACGCGGGGTGTCCCGCCAGCAGCTGCCGATGCCACCTTGCCGGTCAGTTCCTGGGCCATCTCTTCGGTTTCGGAAGTGGTATGCGTGTTGATCAGAATCTGTCCAAAGTTGGTGACCGGCGGTTCGGGCGAGAAATTGTAGTAGAACCGGGGCGCACTCGTACCAATAAACGAGGCGTAACTTTCGACCCGTTTGTCTTTGTTGATCAGGCTTTCCAGGCGCGCCACAGCCTCCTTTGTTTTGGCGAGTTTGGTACCCGTAGGCATCCAGAGTTCCAGCACGAACTGGTTGCGTTCGGCGGCCGGGAAGAACTTCTGCCGGATGCCTTTGAACAACAGCCCCGAAGCGGCAATAGAAATGAAGGCGAAAATCAGCGTAGCGGCCCGGTGGTCTACGCACCAGCCGATGGCCGAGTCGTAGCCGTCCTGCATGTAATCGAGCAGGGATTTTTTCTTGCGTTTTGGTGCGGCTTTTTCGTCCGTACCCGCCACGTGGTGCAAGCCTTTTTTGATGAAGGTGTAACACAGGAACGGCGTCAAAAGCATAGCCACCACAAACGATGAAGCCAGGGCAATGGAGACCGTAATCGGCAGCGAAAAAATAAACTCGCCCACCGACCCGCTCAGAATCACCATCGGCAGAAACGACGCGATGATCGTAGCCGTAGCGGTCAATACCGGCACTACCAGATCGTTGGCACTGCGCCAGGCGGCCGTCCAGCGGTCGATGCCTTCGTCGAGCAATTCCACGTAGTTGTCGGCAATCACAATGGCGTCATCAACTACCATGCCCAGCACGACAATTAGAGCCGCTAGCGACACCTGATGGAGTTCGATACCGAAGGTGTGCAGCAGGGCGAAGGTAACGGCCACCGTAACGGGAATGGCCATAGCGGCCACGGCGGCAATGCGGAATGGCAGCAGAATGATGGTGACGATGACGACCGAAACAATAGCCAGGAAAAATTCCCGGATAAAATCGCTGACGCTGTGCTGCACTACGTGCGGCTGGTTGACAATGGTAGCCAGTTTGATCGAACTGGGCAGATTCTGCTGGATCTCGGACAATTTATCTGCTACCTGATCGCCAAACTTCACGATATTGTTGCCTTCCTGCATCTCTACCGACAACATCAGCGAGCGGTGGCCGTTGACGGTAATCTGTGATGTTGGCTCCGCATATTCGCGTTTGATGACAGCTACATCGCCCAGCCGGATCACCGACCCCATGGGCGTGGTGCCGACCACCTGACGGGCGACTTCCTGTTCGGTATTATAGTATCCTTCGGCATATAGCGGCACCTGGCTTTCGTCGGTCTTGACGTTGCCCGCAGCCTTGATGGCGTTTTGCGCCTGCAACACCTGGACGACCTGCGTCCATTTGACCCCGTACTGGGCCATCTGCGCCGAGTTGGCGGTAATGGTAATCTGCTCTTTTTGCTGACCGTATCTTCGGATTTTCGACACCGCTTTCACGGTCCTGAGACCGTCTTCAATGCGCTTGAGGTAATCGTCCAGTTGTGAATAAGTCAGCTCGTCGGACTCCAGCCCGATCAGCATCGCGACCGTATCGCCAAAATCGGTGTTAACAACAGGCCCCTGCACGCCCTGCGGCAAATCGAGCACTTTCGCCTGGTTGAGATCATGCCGCAGCTTCGACCAGAACACATCAGGGTTTTTGACGTTTTCTTCCAGTTCGACGTTGATCACTACCGCCCCGTCGCGGCTGGTCGAGTAGGTTTTTTCTTTGCGCACTTCGGCGTATCCAAACAGGTACTGTTCCAGTTTGCGTGTGACCTGATCTTCGACCTGTGCCGAGTTGGCGCCGGGGAAAAGGGCAATGACCAGCCCGGTTCGGATCGTGATTTTTGGGTCTTCCCGGCGGGGCATCGTCAGCAGGGAGTAGATGCCCACTGCCACCGTCAGCAGTACCACGCTCAGGGTCACCTGCGGGTATTTCAGGGATGCTTTGATGGGGTTCATCGGGCAGGCTGGTTAAATTGAATCGATGCGCCGTCCTGGAGTTTCTGCGCCCCGCCCGTCACAATCAGCTCATCGGCCCTTAGCCCCGAGGTAATCTGCACGTCGCTGGCGTACAGCTGCCCGATGGTGACTTTCCGCCTGAATGCCTGCTTCTTAGGTATATCGACCACGAATACATAAGTCGAGCCGTCTGCATCGCGCTGAACGGCATTGCCGGGGATCGCTAATGCCTGGGCGCGGTGGGTCGAGGGGAGCTGCGCGTCGGCAATCATGCCGGGGCGAATTTTCAAGGCCGGATTGGCCAGGTCAATCTTCACCGAATAGGCCCGTGACGCCGGATCGGCCACCGCGCCGATCAAGGATACTTTCCCGGTAAAGGTTTGCCCCAGAGCCGGAATCGAGACCTGGGCCGATTGCCCCAGCCGAAGCTGCCCCACTTCCGATTCGGGTACTGATACGCGGACTTTAATGGGCTGGATGTCGGCAATCTGGAACAGCGGTTGTCCCTGAGGGATAATTTCGCCGGCGTTGGCCCCTTTACGGGCCACAATACCCGAAATGGGCGAGAACAGGTTGGTTTCCCTCAAATTCTTGGCCGCCAGTTGCTGACGGGCTTTTACTTCTTCCAGCCCCGTTACCGCTTTTTCGTAATCGCTGGGAGTTACGCTGCCGCGTTCTTTCAGGATCGTCAGCCGGTCATATTCGTCCTGCACCCGCGCAACGTTGGCGTTGGCGATGGTTACGCCCAGCTGATAATCTGTCGGCTCAACAGAGGCAATGAGTTGTCCCGCCCGGATCGTCTGGCCTTCCTGAATGGTCACCCTGTTTAGTTTACCAGCCACCATAAAGCCCAGATTGACCGTTGTTTCGGCTTCTGTGGCACCACTGAGGGTAAGCTGGTCGTTGGTGGATGCATTGGATACCCTTCCCACCACAACGGGTATGGCTTCGGATTGCTGATTTTTTTCGGAAGCGGCATCCTTCTTCTTGTCGGCAGCCGGCTGACAGCTGCCCAGCCAGAATACCGTCACCACGCAAACCAGATACAGGCGCTTTGTGTTGTAGAGCGGGCAAGTCTTTTTGAACATATAATTAAAAGGGCTAAAGTTCAAATGCTGCCAACAACAAGTCAGCAGGCGTGTTTAATGATGTTGCAAATATAATATATTTATACTAAATTTGTTTTCTTAGTTTCCCAAAATAAAAAAATTAGTTGATTTTGAGCACCAAACCCAGCACCAGTGAGCGGATCGTCACCGCTGCCATGAGCCTTTTTCTGCGCTATGGTTATAGCCGCGTTACGGTGGACGATATCGTCCGGGAATTAGTCATGAGCAAGAAAACGATCTATAATCATTTTCCGAACAAATCTGCCATTCTGCTTTCATGCATTGACTCGTTTGTCAAAACTTTCCGTAAGCAGGCTGACGTGATTCTTGGGAATGCGAAACTGCCATTGCGGGAGAGACTAAATTTATACCTGCGGCACATTGGCCTGAGCTTTACCAACATCAGCCAGGAATTTATGCAGGACATCAAGCGCAGCGAACCCGAAGCCTGGGAACGCCTGTGCAGTTACAGACGGGATGTGCTGATGCACCATCTGGGCGGAATGATGGACGAAGGGGTCAGGATTGGCTATATCCGTGACGATGCGAGCCGGTACCTGGCCATTCTGGCCTACATTGGCGCGTTGGAACAACTCGACGACCCTGATTTTGTAGCCCAGTTTCCCGCTTCGTTTGCACAGACCGTGCCCGGTAACGCCCAGGATCGGGCAGATCAACTCATCAAGCTGCTACTGCACGGGCTGCTAACGCCGGCATTTTGGAATGACCACGCAGCAGTGCGAAGCCTCATCTGATAGCAATTTATCGCAGCTAGTGTTAGCGGCTTATTAATGAATATTCACATTGTTCTTTATCAAGTTGATATAATGCAGATTGTCCCCTTACTGGAAGGTGTATTTTCGGTAGATGCCACCAAGGCATCTATTCCGTTTGCCCCTCTCTCAAAGCAATTTTCGGATCGACCAGTACGCAGTGTCGTGTTGGCTGTTCAATCTTTTTTAGTCTATACTTAGCACGATTATATTCTCCTGGATACCGGACTTGGTTTATCCAGAAATAATCAGTTGCTTCTTGTCAAAACCCTGCAGGAGCATTGTGTCGATCCAGAGCAGATCACAAAAGTAATTCTGTCTCATTTGCACAAAGACCACACAGGCGGGATTGGTTATTGGCCGGAAGATGGTTGCTTCACGCTGACGTTTGGCAAGGCGAATTACTTTATCCAACAGCGTGAGCTGGTTTTTGCGCGGCAGCTAACCGGCATCCCTAGTATCATCAGCCACTGTTAGCTGCGCTGGCTATCATCCACAGATAACCTTTTTGCACACTGATACGGGCTGGATTGGCGACCAGATCAGGTTTACAGTAAGTGGTGGGCATACTCCCTTTCACCAAACTATTCTGATTCGGGAAGGTGACCAAACCGTTTTCTTTGGAGCAGATGAGTTACCACAGTCCAGCTACATTCAGCAAAATTTTGCGTATAAAATGATTATGACGGTAAGCGAGCAATGGACTCAAGGCGGCATTGGACAGAGCAAGCAAAGGGAAAAGATTGGACGTTATTACTATACCACGATTCCACACAACAGATTATTCAAGGGCAAGAGTTAGCTGCTAAACATTAGTTCTTATTAAGCCCATTATTTTTTCGGCTATTTTGGGATAGACCAATGTCTTTTGTTTGTTTTGTACAACTACAAACGACCCCTCCTATGTTTACAAACTTAACTTAGTCGAAAGTATAAAAGTTAGATTTGTAAGATAAAGTGATAAAAGGATGAGAGCAGATTGACCCCTCAATAACTCAGGTAGTATATTGGTATTAAGAAATTGC
>NZ_VBSN01000051.1 GCF_006149045.1 Dyadobacter flavalbus | reverse complement strand
AGGGGACTCGCTTCGAAAAGGCATACTCAAACAGGAATAACAACGACTTTTTTTATATCATTGTATGATCTTTTAAAGTGGCACGGTTTGACCGAAATCACTGGCATGGTCCCTCCGAAATATCCAAATGGGACTAGAAAATTCTCTGCGTGAATGTTTATATGATAGTTTCCTATAGCACTAAATCCCTGTACTTCGTATACGAACCTTGCTGCGTAGGTATTAATTTTGGTTATATAGTCAATTCTATTCAAGCCTAGAGAAATTAGTGATTATCATTCAATTTATTAAATGCCGCTCGTATGTCTTATGGGCTAATGTCAAATATACACATTTCTCTGCTTGGTATTTGATTCATTATTACTACATGAATTTCCGTGCAAAAGACGTTTGCTTTGGCGAAGCAAATCGTATGTCCAATAAAGAAAAGAAAAAACATGGCGACAGATTCCTAATTAAGACTACTCCGGTAATTCAGGAATTGGAGTTTTAGTTAACTTCTTAATCCGCTGTACGGTATCAGCAGATATCCCGTAAATCTTTGCTACTTTTCGTATGCTAACCCCCAATTGTAAATCTTTTACTGCTTTGGCATACTTCCGCAGCAACTGCGCTTCCGTATAGAGAGGTCCGGATTTTCTACCAAACATTTGTCCGTTTCTTTTAGCCAACTGCATACCACTGATCACCCGTTCAACATGGGTTTCTTTTTCCTGACGAGCCATATCAGCCGTAATGGAAAAAATCATAGAGGCTGCCGGATTAAGCTTGCCATTTGGTAAGAGCGTTTCTATGTTAAATTGATGGATATAGAGCGAAATTTTAAGGCTCGTCAATTGCTCTAATACCTGGTGTGTTTGTGAGGGTCTTCTCCCCAGTCGAGACACTTCTGAAACCAGCACCTTTTTAAACTTGCCAAGTCTGGCCGATTCCAACAGCTGGGCAATGCCATCCCTGTCTTCATTGCTTTTGCTTCCGGAAATTTTTTCCGCAATCACTCCTATAACTGTCCAACCCTGCTTAGTCGCGTAAGTAGTTAGATCATCAATCTGGCGCTGATAGTTTTGAACGTTCTTGGAGACACGCGTAAAAATAACCGCCTGTGGAGAAGTACTCTTATCTTTTTGAATTTGTGTTTCCGGAATTTCCATGAACGTGAAGATATGAAGGTGTACCGAAATAAACTAATGTTTAAATCGGTACACTTTTTTGATTTGCAAATCGTGGTGTAAACCGGCAGGAGTACGTTTTTGGGAATGATACTTTAAATCGGTACAGTTTCGCTATTTGAGTTTGTTTATTTATTACTGGAAAAGATTACTGCCAATAATTTGAGAAGCATTTTAAATGCCTTCTAATATTCCCTTCCACCTGAGAGAAACGACACAAGTTGCACCAAGCAGTCTAAACGGCAATCACACTGCCCGCTCCATTCGCTTCGCTTCCGTGTTGGTGTTGCCTAATCAGCCTTCCGCTTAGTGCCTATTCGTATCGTTCTCCAACGGTGGAAGGGCAATTAAAGGGAAAAAATATGAATACTAAGCAATTAACTAAAGAGGATCTTGCCGGGTTTACAGGAACTGAGAAATGGTACCGGCACCCAGTCGTAAAAAATACGTTGTATACTGATGGAATTAAATATGTTGCTCAAAAAGCTGGGGCCTACTGGCTCATTGATGAAATTACATTTCAGCAGTATCATCCCCGGATCAAAAACGAGGAATTTCAGGTTTGGACACTTAAAGTCGATCTTGAACGATCTACGGCTGTTGTTACTTGTGATGATGGTAACGGCCGCATACTTTTCACTAAACCAATTGGATACACCGATTTTCCGTTAAAAGAAATTAAAATCTATGTGGTAGATAATGTGATTTTACTACCAAGTGAATATTGAATTGAAAAAGCTGCTTCTTAGGGAGCAGCTTTTTTACTATTATGCTTATGTGACTTTTTGAATTGATTTCCAATGTTTTAATAAAGATATCTTTCAGTGATGAGTACGCAAATACGGTGGTATTTTCGTAATTATAAGTTGAGTAAGAGCTTGTTTGTAAGTCTACTAATAATCAATGGTCTAGCACAAGTTTGCTTTACAATGGAACACGTTAAACTGTACTTTTTGCCGACTTCCTCTTTCAAGCATGACCAATTTCAATGCGTGATAAAATAGTGCCTAAGTTTTAAGAAAATTGCAGCCAACAAAAACACACCGATTATAGAATACAGGATCATTAGCAAGGTAGATGGCTTAGCGGGCTTCACATCCTTCATGAATGAACGGTATGGGGACTTCACCGGCTTTGTGCGATTAGAAAAGTTCGGAATGACCTTTTTGCTTTTCATGGCTTGGCTGCATGGATGAAGAATACAAATATGGTTGAGATCTTATTTGTTTCTGACTACCTGTTGCATCTTTTATTGAGCTACTTTTGCGGTATTATGAGATTAGCTCTTTACATATTAGCTTTTTACACGGTGATACTTTCCTGCATTCCCTGCCAGGATGAAGTATTGCGTGTCTCATATGCGGGCACCGAGGCCACCATTAATACCAGTGCCGATCATCAGGATCAGGGCATTGTGGATCTTTGCTCCCCGTTTTGTATTTGTGCATGCTGCGCCGGCATAACACTTCAGGAGCCTGTTGCCTCATTGCCGGAAGCCATTTCCACATCATTTTTTAACGACGATGCATTCGCCTATACTGCTGACAGTAAAGGCGGCCGCCTGGCATCTATCTGGCAACCTCCCAGGATTTAGTGTAACCCATTCATTATGGTTTGCCTTGTTGCTGTGGCTTTTTAAGTCACGGTTATAGGCTCATTCTACACAAATTCTAAGTCCAGATGTTAGATAAAGTCATTCATTTTTCAATTCATAATAAGCTTGTTATAGGCATATTTACCCTTGCGCTCGTTGTCTGGGGTATCTATTCACTCACGCAGCTTCCTATTGATGCTGTGCCCGACATTACCAATAACCAGGTACAGATCATTACAAGCAGCCCTTCGCTGGCTGCGCAAGAAGTAGAGCGCCTTGTAACGTTTCCCGTTGAAACAGCCATGGCAACGATCCCGAGCACGGAGGAAATCCGCTCTATTTCACGGTTTGGGCTCTCAGTTGTTACGATCGTTTTTAAAGACAACATTGATGTTTACTGGGCCCGCCAGCAAGTTTCCGAGCGTTTGCAAAGTGCGGTGGAGCAGATACCACCTGGCGCAGGATCACCAGAGCTTGCACCGGTCACTACCGGCCTTGGCGAGATTTATCAGTATGTATTGCACACCAAAAAAGGATATGAGAAAAAGTACCCTCCTATGGAACTCAGAAGCATCCAGGACTGGATTGTCAGACGGCAGCTGTTGGGTACCGAAGGGATCGCTGATGTAAGTAGCTTTGGTGGTTTTGTCAAACAATACGAAATCGCAATTGATCCTTTTAAGCTCAGAAGTGCCCAAATTTCGATGAGCGAGATATTTTCGGCTCTTGAAAAAAACAACCAGAATACGGGCGGGGCTTACATCGACAAAAAACCCAATGCGTATTTTATCCGGAGCGAGGGGTTGATTGCAAACCTGAAAGATATCGAAAGTATCCAGGTCAAAGAAACTTCAAACGGCCTGCCTGTGCTAATCCGTGATATCGCAACAGTACAATACGGCACCGCGGTACGCTATGGTGCGATGACGCGCAACGATGAAGGCGAAGTGGTTGGCGGGCTGGTATTAATGCTGAAAGGGGCAAATGCTGCCAAGGTAATAGGCAATGTAAAGGAAAGGATCCAGCAGATCACTAAAACGCTTCCGGAGGGCGTGGTCATTGAGCCGTTTTTAGACCGCACAAAACTTGTTAATAATGCGATTGGCACGGTTTCAAAAAACCTGATCGAAGGGGCGCTTATTGTTATTTTTGTTCTGATCCTTTTGCTGGGCAACCTGCGTGCAGGGCTTGTGGTCGCCTCGGTGATCCCGCTAGCCATGCTTTTTGCCGTTAGTATGATGAACCTTTTCGGCGTGTCGGGTAACCTGATGAGCCTGGGCGCCATTGACTTTGGCCTGATCGTAGATGGTGCCGTGATCATTGTTGAAGCCACGCTGCACCATATCATGGGCAAGAAATATACGCACCGATTGTCCCAACAGGAAATGGACAATGAAGTCTATGAGTCGGCTTCCAAGATCCGGAATTCAGCAGCCTTTGGTGAAATCATTATCCTGATTGTTTACCTGCCGATCCTTGCCCTTGTAGGTATTGAAGGGAAAATGTTCCGGCCTATGGCGCAGACGGTCAGTTTTGCAATTTTGGGCGCATTTATCCTTTCGCTGACCTACGTGCCGATGGTATCGGCCTTGTTTTTGAGTAAACAAAACGAGCATAAGCCCAACATCTCAGACCGGATCATTGCCTTTTTCCACCAGTTGTATTTGCCTGCACTGGCTTTTGCGCTACGCCGAAGGCTTATTGTGATTATGACAGCTTTGGCACTATTTGGGATTAGCCTTTGGATGTTTTTAAATATGGGGGGCGAGTTTATCCCGCAACTCGACGAAGGCGATTTTGCCGTAGAGCTGCGCGTATTGACTGGCAGTTCCCTTTCTGAATCTGTCGATGCTGTACAAAAGGCTGCGGGTTTGCTCCGTAAAAACTTTCCGGATGAAGTAATAGAAGTGGTTGGTAAAATAGGGTCTTCTGAAATCCCGACCGACCCAATGCCGGTAGAAGCCGGTGATGTGATGGTCATTTTAAAGGAAAAATCTATGTGGACGAAGGCGAAAGGCAGGGAAGAACTCGCCGGTAAAATGCAGCAATTACTCACTGAATCCATTCCTGGTGTAACATTTGGTTTCCAACAGCCCATCCAGATGCGGTTTAATGAACTGATCTCAGGGGTTAAGCAAGATGTGGCCATCAAGATTTTTGGAGAAGACCTGGACGTGCTGGCCCAGCAAGCTAAAAAGATCGGCAAACTAGTAGCGTCTGTTGAAGGGGCCGAAGACTTGTATGTGGAAGAAGTTAGCGGCCTGCCACAGATTGTCGTTACTTTCGACCGCGAGCGGATGTCACAGTTTGGCATCAGCATTGAAGATGCGAACCGCACCATTAATACGGGCTTTGCCGGTAGCAGCGCAGGGCTGGTTTATGAAGGGGAAAAACGGTATGAGCTGGTAGTCAGGCTTAAAAGTGAAAACCGTCAAGCCCTTGAAGACGTACAAGGATTATTTGTGACTACATCACACGGCGAGCAGGTGCCACTAAGCCAGATAGCTACTGTTGAGATGAAAACAGGCGCAAACCAGATACAAAGGGAGGATGCCAAGCGCCGGATAACAGTAGCATTCAATGTCCGGGGCAGGGATGTAGAAAGCATTGTAAAGGAACTTCAGGCCAAGATCGATAGCCAGCTCAAGCTTCCTACGGGTTATTATACCACTTATGGAGGCCAGTTCCAAAACCTACAAGAGGCCAATACCCGTCTAAGCGTCGCTGTGCCGATTGCATTGCTGCTTATTTTTGTACTGCTGTATTTTACATTTAATTCACTGCGTCAAAGCCTTTTGATCCTTACGGCTATCCCGCTGTCGGCGATTGGAGGTATCATTGCCCTTTCACTTCGTGGAATGCCTTTCAGTATATCAGCTGGCATTGGCTTTATCGCACTTTTTGGCGTGGCAGTCTTAAACGGGATTGTACTGATTGCCGAATTCAATTCGCTTAGAAAAGAAGGGATGAGTGATTTGAAAAAAGTCATATTCCAAGGGACCGAAACGCGTCTGCGTCCGGTACTGATGACTGCCCTGGTGGCATCACTCGGGTTTTTGCCTATGGCTTTGTCCAACAGCTCAGGCGCAGAAGTCCAGCGCCCGCTTGCGACTGTGGTTATCGGGGGGCTTGTGTCTGCAACGCTTTTAACCCTTCTGGTACTGCCGGTACTTTACCTGATCGTTGAAAAGCGTTTTGGTGGTGCTGCAACCAAACAGGCTGGGGCGCTTCTGCTTGTTTTTGCCGCATGCAGCTTTTCTGCTCCAAGTGTTCAGGCGCAGGATTCCACGCATGTAAGCCGCAAAATTTCTCTTGAAACAGCTATTAGTGAAGCGGCCAGTAAAAACCTGGAAGTCAAAGCCGGTATTTACCAGATCGATTACCAGCGTGCACTACTTGGGACTTCTGCTGAGATTGCAAAGACGGATATCTCCTGGATGGGCGGACAGTACAACAGTAACCGGTTTGATAACCAGTTCAACCTATCGCAAACACTGCCCCACCCAAAGGTGGCCAGCAAAAGAAAAGGGCTGCTGAATGCCCAAATAAACGGCGCACAGGCAAGGCTCGAAGTGACCAGGGCCGAGCTGATCCGGCAAATCAAAAGCAATTATTACCAGCAGGTTCTCTTAAAACAACAGCAGCAGTTGCTACTGGCGGAAGGCTTGCGTGCCGACCGGTTTGTAAAAGCAGCAGCCCTGCGCTTTAAGACCGGCGAAACAAGCCAGCTCGAATATTCAGTAGCAGAAAGTGAGCAGGGTGAAATCAAGGCCCGGGTTATTCAAAACGGGGGCAGTTTGCTGGTGCTGCAAAAGCAGCTGCAGATGCTGCTTAATAGCGCGCAGCCCGTGGAAGCCCAAACCGATACGCTGGTAAGACGCGGACTTGGCCAGATACTACTCGATACATCGGGTATTAATTCAAATCCATATTTGCGGTATTTAAGCCAGCAAATAACTATTGAGAGACAGGCAACTGCCGTGGCGCGCACCAGCCTGCTACCTGATTTCAGCATTGGGTATTTTAACCAGTCGTTGATTGGCGGGCAAAACATCAACGGCACGGAAGTCTTTTATGGCGCAGGAAAGCGTTTCCAGGGCTTTCAATTGGGCGTTTCCATCCCTGTTTTTAGTGGTGCTGCCAGGGCGCGCGTTAAAGCATCCGAGCTCAATGAAAAAGTAGCGCAGAATCAGGTGGATCTTGCCCGCTTGCAGTTAGGCAGTAGTCTGCAGCAGGCCATTCAGTCTTATCAGAGCGCAAATCAAAGCCTGGTTTTGTATGAACAAAAAACATTGGTTTTAGCTGAACTGATCGCAGGCAATGCCACAAAGGCATATGAAGCAGGCGAGATTGGTTATGTCGAGTTTTCGCAGGCACTGACAAGGGCTTTAAATATCAGGTCTACTTACCTGGACCTGCTCGGCAGTTATAACCAATCGGTTATTGAAATCGAATTTTTGGTCTCCGGACAGCAATAACCCGCTTTAATTATCAATCATTACTAATGATCTATACAATGAAAAATATATTAGTTGTCTTGTTTCTTCTGGCAGGCATTTGGGCCTGCGGTAAAAAGCAAGAAGAAAAGCAGCAGGAGCCAGCCCACCAGGATGGGGAGCATCATGAAGAAGAAGAAAGTAATGTCGTTGAGCTGACCAAAGCCCAGTATGAAACGGCTGCTGTCGAGCTGGGCTCAGCCAGTACCCGTAATTTGAGTGCTGTTGTCACAGCCAATGGAGTGATCGATATCCCACCGCAGAACCTGGTGAGCATATCGGCACCATTGGGTGGGTTTGTCAGAAAGACCGAGCTCTTACAGGGCATGCAGGTTAAGAAAGGACAGGTACTGGCAACAATTGAAAACCCAGATTTTATCCAGATCCAGCAAGACTACCTGGAAACGGAAAGTAAGCTGGAATATGCACAGCAAGAATACAACCGTCAGGTAGAGTTGAGCAAAGAAAATATCAATGCCCAAAAAGTATTGCAACAAGCAGCCTCGGAGGTAAAGACACAGAAAGCGCGGCTGGCAGGTTTAAAAGAAAGGCTTGTTACGGCCGGTATTAACCTTAGTACTTTACAAAAAGGCACCATTGTCAACAGCGCCGTGATACGTTCACCCATCAGCGGATCGGTGACGACCGTGAATGTAAACCTGGGAAAATACGTGAACCCGACCGATGTGATGTTTGAAATTGTGGACACGGACCACTTGCATGTCGAGCTTTCGATTTTTGAGCAGGATATCCCTAAAATCAAATTAGGACAACTGGTGCGATTTACGGTCAGCAACAACCCGGGCAAGGAGTACCTGGCCAAAGTTTACCTGATCAACCAGAAAATCAACGAAGACCGCACAGTGCGCGTGCATTGCCACCTTGAGAAAGACGAAAAGGGCCTGTTGCCCCAGAACTTTGTTAAAGCAGTGATTGAAACCGGTGCAAACCCTGTGACTGCGCTACCTAACCAGGCCATTGTCGATTTTGAAGGGGCATCCTATATTTTCATACAGCGTCCAAACGACGCCCACTCGGATAGTACGTCAAAAGATGCTGAGTCCGAGGGCCTGGCTTTTGAGATGGTAGAGGTAAGCAAAGGCGTATCAGAAAATGGGTACACACAGGTCAAATTCCCGCAGGATTTTGACGGAAAAACCCAGAAGATTGTCCTGAAAGGGGCCTATGCGCTGTTATCAAAACTAAAAAATTCAGAGGAAGAAGAAGGCCACTAACTTATGAACCAGATCATTCTTGGCAGTATCGCACTTAGCCTGATCCATGCGCTGATCCCCAGCCATTGGCTTCCGTTCGTAACGATCGGCAGGTCTATGGGGTGGAGCAGACGGCAAGTTTTAAATACCACATTTCTGGCAGGGGCGGCGCATACATTAAGCACAACCATTTTTGGTTTGATGGTCAGCTTTGCAGGCTTTCAGCTCTCAGAGAACCAAAGCATTATCGCCAGTAAGATCGTACCCATGTTCTTACTGCTATTAGGAACCTGGTTTATCATGCAGCATTACCGCCACCAAGCCCATAGCCATATCGATGAGAAATTATTGAAATATGGCAGCCATCGCAGGATACTGCTCTCGCTGATGGTGATGATGTTTCTCTCACCTTGCTTTGAGATCAACGCCTATTTTTTGAACGCCGGGGCAATCGGATGGTACGCAGTCCTGACAATCGTTGTCATTTATAATGTTCTGACCTTGTCAGGCATGATGCTGATGGTGAGCTTGGGAAGCAAAGGCATTAAAAGCATAAATATTCATTGGCTGGAACACTATGAGCAGCTCATTACCGGGCTTACACTGATAGCGTTGGCCATATTAAACTTTATTGTAGAAATTTAAAAAGGGACTATATCATGGAAAAAAACCAAAATAATGAGCCTGAAAAGATAATCCCGGTTGCTGCCCAGCTGGCTGGCAAACAGCATCATGAAGGCCATGACCATGTCGAAGGGGAAGATCATGAAGATGACGCTGAGCACAGTGAAGGGGACGGGCATGATCATGGCGGGCAAGCCGGAAGCGAGAGCCTGATCAAAAGCCGGTGGGCATTATGGCTTAGCCTTTTGATCCTGCTGGGTTTTATCCTAATAAGCAAAGGGTTTAAATTTCCCGTTGCCAAACCTGTCGAGATTGGGCTAATGGTCATTGCCTATGTATTGGCTGGCCATAAAACGATACAAATCGCTTTTAGAAGGGTCAAAAGAGCTGATTTTTTCAATGAGTTCACGCTCATGACAACGGCGACACTGGGCGCTTTTTATATCGGTGAATTCGCCGAAGGGGTTGCTGTCATGATTTTTTACGAATTAGGTGAGCTTTTTCAGGATCTGGCAGTCAACCGTTCTAAACGCTCTATCAAAGCATTACTGGACGTGCGCCCGGACAAAGTGACGGTAAAGAGAAGTGAGGGCAACAAGGTCATTAACCCCTCTGATGCTGCAATCGGTGATATCATCATGGTCAAGCCAGGTGAGAAAGTTGCCCTGGACAGTGAGCTGCTGACAGAATCAGCCAGTTTCAACACGGCTGCATTAACGGGGGAGTCCAAGCCGGATACCAAAGAAAAAGGGAGTGCAGTCCTTGCCGGTATGATCAACCTGGACAGGCCAATTGAACTAAAAGTGACAACGGCTTTCAAAGATTCAAAGCTTTCCAGGATTTTGGAAATGGTGCAGGACGCGACGGCCAGAAAAGCCCCGACCCAGCTTTTTATCAGCAAATTTGCAAAAATTTATACACCTATCGTTTTCTTTTTGGCCCTGGCCATTACAGTGCTGCCATACTTTTTTGTAGACGACTATGTGTTTAACCAGTGGCTCTACCGTGGGATGGTTTTCCTTGTTATTTCCTGCCCTTGTGCACTGACCATATCCATTCCCCTGGGTTACTTTGGAGGGATAGGCCTGGCTTCCCGTAACGGTATCCTCTTTAAAGGTTCTAACTTCCTGGATGTGATGACCAAGGTCGATACCATTGTCATGGACAAGACGGGCACACTTACCAAGGGGGTATTTAAAGTACAGCAGGTTGTTACCGATATGGACAAAGAAGAGTTCCTGCGTCTGACCGCATCCCTGGAAAGCGCTTCCACGCACCCGGTGGCAAGGGCAGTGATGGAATATCAGCAGGACAAAAAGTCGGAAGACCCAACTGATGTTGAAGAGATATCAGGGCATGGTCTGAAAGGCAAAGTGGCAGGTAAGGAGCTGCTTGCCGGTAACTTGAAATTGCTGGATAAATTCTCCATTTCCTATCCAGGTGATATCAAGGATATTCAGGAAACAATCGTTGTTGTGGCCGTCGATGGCAAATATGCAGGTTACATTACGATTGCCGATGAGATCAAAGAAGATGCTGCCCAAGCTATCAAAGATATGCATGCCCTGGGCATCAAGACTGTAATGCTTTCCGGCGACAAATCTGCTGTTGCCCAGAAAGTCGCAAAAGAGCTGGGCATCGATGAAGCTTACGGGGACCTGTTGCCGGAAGGTAAAGTCGAGAAAGTACAGGCATTCAAGGATGCAGGAAAACACCTGGCCTTTGTCGGGGATGGTGTCAATGACGCGCCAGTCGTCGCACTCGCTGATGCAGGCATTGCCATGGGGGGCCTTGGTTCTGATGCGACCATTGAAACAGCGGATGTGGTCATCCAGAATGACCAGCCGTCGCGGATCGTTTCAGCGATCCGGGCAGGAAAAATTACCCGCTCTATTGTCTGGCAAAATATTATCCTTGCCATGTCTGTAAAAGCAATTGTACTTCTTTTGGGTGCAGAAGGTATCGCAACTTTGTGGGAAGCTGTCTTCGCTGATGTAGGAGTAGCACTGCTAGCGATCCTAAACGCTTTCCGCATTCAAGGTAAAAAGATCTAACCTACTGTAATGCAACAGAAAACCTTCGGCCTACATCCGAGGGTTTTTTTGTGCCCTACTATTTGCAATATAAAATTTAAAACTACCTTTATATAAAATTTAGGCTTATCTAAATCTTTATTAAGAATAATCTAAATGAATAAACGGTTACTTATCTTTGCAATCATTATCGAAGCCCTTTTGATCTTATCCTGTGAGCGGATTACGCCCAGGGTCCCAGCTGATGATCAAATCCTGGATGGTCCTGTTGACGGGCTTTCATCTGCGGAAAAAAGGCGGTTTTTAGCTGGTGATGCAGCCTTTAACGATGAAATCTTTACCAGTGAAACGGGCCTTGGTTCTGTTTTTGTTGCCACAAGCTGCGGAAGCTGCCATGCAGGTGATGGTAAAGGAACATTGTTTACAACCCTGACCAGATTTGGGCAAACTGACGGGAGTGGCAATAAATTTCTCCATCTGGGTGGGCCGCAGTTACAGAACCGGGCTATACCCGGATATTCGCCAGAAAGTATCCCGGCAGGAGCGACATTCTCCCGGTTCACTCCACCTGCCAATACAGGGCTTGGCTTAATCGAGCTGGTTGCTGACGCGGATATCCTAGCAATGGCCGATCCGTCCGACACGGATAAAGACGGGATTTCAGGGGTGCCCAACTATGGCCATCTTCCCTCATTTGTTAGCCCGTTGCCAAATGCAGCCCCTCAAAACGGCAAATACATCCACCGCTTTGGTAAGAAGGCTGCTGCTTATAGCTTGCTGCACCAAACGGTGAATGCTTACAGCCAGGACATTGGCATCAGTTCCTCATTTGCCCCTTTTGATGTTTATTCGGGCCTGGAAATCGATCCGGAAATCTCAAACCTGACCATTAACAACGTTGTCTTTTATTTGCAAACCTTGAAGGCACCTATTCAAAGGGACCAAGGTGACCCGCAGGTCAAGCAGGGAAAGCAAACGTTTATAGACCTGGGTTGCGAAAGCTGCCACAAGCAGGATTTGAAAACCGGTCCTTCCCGGGTCTCGGCGCTTTCAAACAAAACCTTCCACCCTTACACAGATCTATTGCTTCATGATATGGGCAGCGGCCTTAACGATGGTTATACCGAAGGGAGTGCGAAAACATCTGAATGGAGGACGCCACCACTCTGGGGCCTTGGTTTATCGCCTAACTCTCAGGGCGGTCAGTACTTTTTAATGCACGATGGCCGGGCAAGAAGTATCGAGCAGGCCATAGAAATGCATGGTGGAGAAGCAGACGGCAGTAAAGGCCGTTTTAAAAAGCTGGCTCAAAGTGAGCAGGCAGACCTTATCAAATTTTTGAAATCCCTATAAAATGGACAGAAAGCAATTCATCAAAGCCTGCGGTATATCATGCCTTGGATTATCAACTGCAACCTTTTCACTATCCGGGTGCGCCAGCGTTTATTCAGTCCAGGGTTCCGTCTCTGACAAAACCATTTCTTTTCCGAAGGATTCTTTTTTTGAAACAAAGAAATCAGGTGAAAAAATAGCCCGGCAGGTTGTGGTCGTTAATGTAGACAACTTGAAATTTCCTGTGGCCGTATATGACGATGGCAACAACAAATATACAGCAGTTTGGCTTAAATGCAGCCATCAGGGTAATGAGGTAAGCGTCCATGGCGACTCACTATCGTGCTCTGCGCATGGCAGTGAATACGACCGCTCAGGGAAAGTGACCAAAGGTCCGGCAAAAGAGGATTTACGCAGGTTCAGTGTGCGCAGTAATGAGACTACTATATTCATCCAGCTCGCATGAAGAAATCCTTACTAATCTATCTTCTGATAATCTGCGGCCCGGCCCTTTACGGACAAACTGATACGAGTTTTTTCTTTTCCCGTGTTAAGCAGGATTCCAGCAAATTGAAGCTCAATATGGACGCAGTCTACAACCGGCCGTTTTTGCAGATGGGAAAGCTGCCTGTTTCACTAGGCGGCTACCTGGAAGCTAATAGTAGCTATTTTAGTACAGATGGGATAAGTGAAGGCCTCTCTTTTCAATTACCACGGCTGACTATGTTCATGTCTGCCAGTATCCGGCAGCGGATCAAGTTTATGACTGAGATAGAGTTCGAGGAAGGTGGGCGGGAAATCAATATCGAATTTGCTGCGCTTGACCTGGAATTCAACCCGCTGTTTAACTTGCGGGGCGGCGTGATCATGAACCCGATCGGTTCTTTCAATCAGAACCATGACGGGCCCAAATGGGAATTTATAAGCCGGCCGGTTTCATCGACGACCATCATTCCCAGTACATGGAGCAATGTAGGTTTTGGGCTGTTTGGCAAGTACTCAAAAAAGAATTGGGTATGGGCTTATGAGGCCTATCTTTCAAATGGTTTTGACGACAAAATCATTAACAACAATCAGAACCGGACGTGGTTCCCTGCCAGCAAAGCCAACAGAGACCGGTTTGAGGAAAGTTTTAATGGTGTGCCTTTAAAGACTTTAAAAATGGCCATTAGGCATAGAAAAGTCGCGGAAATAGGAGTATCCTGGATGGGGGGCGTGTATAATAAGTTCAAGGATGATGGCCTTGTACTTGATAAAAAAAGGCGTCTAAATTTCATTGCCCTGGATATCAATTCAACTATTCTAAAAGACACTTACTTAAATGGGGAATGGGTTTGGGCGTATGTGGATGTTCCCGATACCTACATTCAGCAATTTGGTAACCGTCAGCAAGGCGGGTTTTTAGATATCGTCCAGCCTATAAAAAAAGGCAAAATGCTTGGCTGGTCTGAAAGTGTCCTTAATGTTGCGCTGCGCCTGGAATATGCAGACTATAATGTTGGGAATTTTCAGGAACTGGGGCTCAGGATTGCTGACCATGTGTATGCATTGGTGCCAGCAATCAGTTTCAGGCCATCTGCACAAACGGTTATTCGGGCCAACTACCGCTATGAACGGCATAGAGATCTGCTTAGGAACCCAGCTTCACAGACTGGCGGTTTTCAGTTCGGGTTTTCAACCTATTTTTAGCTTGGAAAGCTTAGAATCCGTATAGTGTTTTTTAGAGCCTTCGCAGTCGAAGGTATGCTTGGAGTTTTGATTGGATCCCTGATGATGGATGCAGAACCAAATTATTCACCGGTTGAAATTACACTCGCGGCTGCCTGGTTTCTGAGCTATGGCGGATATGCTCCATTTAATTTCACATTTTGAAGGTTGGTCAACTGTTTGGTACAGACTTGTCAACATATACTCAGGGCTCTGTCATATTCCGGTTTGATGCTGGCGACAAACGACTGGTGGTGACTGGATGCTTGTATTTACGTTTTATATTGTTAATTCATCCTTTGGTAGCTTAGTCAAAATATTTTAATGGTGTTTATAAAAACCCACCCCCTGAATGTCATTCCATGAAGTTGTTTTGTGGCAAGAATAGATATTCTGTTGATGCTGGTTCTTCCCCACTTTTGGTGGTTAAGCAGGAGCAAGTACCAATCTTTTTCTGAGCAATTCAAAGCTTGCTCTTCCATACATCTGCCTTTTTATAGTCTTTAGTTTATTAACATTGCCTTCCACA
>NZ_VBSN01000050.1 GCF_006149045.1 Dyadobacter flavalbus | reverse complement strand
TGACTTCCAGGAAGCGGCCGTCCAGATCATGCGTACACATCAGGCCTTGTGCATTCTCGAAGAATGACCTGAAATTATCCTCGCTGTTCCTTAACTTTTTTTCTCTTTCCTTATCTGCGGTAATATCACGGCCGATAGCCAGAAGCGTACCCGTTTCCGGATCTGAGTTTATGCTCCATTGGACCTGGAGATATTCGCCAGCTTGATTTTTAAACCTGATCTCTGCATTACTTCGTGATTCTCCCGCTGACAAACGCACCAGTAATTCGCGTGCCGTTTGAAGATCATCCGGATGCACCAGCGATAGTATGGAGGTTGTCAGAATTGATTCCCGCGGCCATCCCAAAAGTTGGGTGAAAGAAGGGTTAACCTCTTTAAAATACCCTTCCAGGGATGCAACCACAATGATATCCGCAGACAACTGGGCCATGCTTTCAAATTGCCTGAGCTGTCTGATCCTGGTTTGTTCGATGAGCAATACCATGACCTGATCCGCTAACAGCTCCAAAGCCCTTTTTTGATTATCGTTCAGCTTTCTGACTTTTGTGTCTGTCGCACAGATGGTTCCCAGCACATGTCCGTCCGGATCAATCAGCGGTACACCGACGTAAAACCGGATATAAGGCTGATCAGTGACAAAGACGTGGTCCTTAAACCTGCTGTCCAGAGTAGTATCCTCCACTTCCAGAATGGTTTTCTGCTGAATGGTATACCGGCAGAAAGTTAGATCAAGGGCTGTTTCACAGGCATCTATTCCCCGTTTGGATTTATACCATTGTCTATTTTCATCTATAAAGGATATCAGCATCACAGGCACTTCACAAATCAGGGACGCCAGCTCACAAAGCCCGTCAAACTTCTGCTGGGCATGTGTGTCCAGTATATCGTATTTTCTAAGTGCATTCAAGCGGTCCATCTCCTGAACAGGAGTCGTATGATGTTCCATTAATTAGTGGGTAGCTCTAAATTTAAAGACAGGCTTAAACCAGCCGATCCTAATATCAAGCTCTAATATAAAATATATTCTACAACACTACTTCTATAATTGAAATAGTTTATTTTTAAAGAAGATAATATTTATTCTGTTGCAGGTTCCTGTTGTATCAGCCAGCTGGGAAAGTAGTCCAGGAAGGCTGGCGCTTTTACTGGCTGGCTTTAAACAGGAACAGTTCCACCGTATATTACCGAAACAAGGTGACAGTTTGGGGGTTACTATGACCGGTCAAAATATATAAACCCTGTTGGTTTGACGGCAGCTTACATCCGCGCGGGTTCCGGCGAACGGCATACCTGTATTTGTTAGCGACGCAGTGAGATAGGACAGAAAGCAGGTGTTTGAAATGCTATCCAGCGCAAAAAATACTTAGTACCGAACTTGTTGTCGAATTGTTGTCCTAAGTTCTGCTTCTGAGTAGATACTTTTACATATCTAAACTTAACCAGATGATGTCTGTAATTTAGGAGTATTAAATAAATTACACTTGGATAAATTGCATGTCAATGTAATTAATGAATTTGTGAAGATAATCAGTTAACTGCTCTCTACGTAAAATCCATTCGCTAGCAATTAATGGCTTATTGTTTTAAATGATTTCTTAATCTATGCATTTCAGATTTGGCTTGGATCTACCCAACCCGCAACAAATCTTACCTGTAGTATTCCCGACAACCGAAATCATTCATATTGCAAGTAATCGTTCAGCATCTTCTGAGAAAATTTATGATATATGGTAAGGATTTCTGAACTGAGTGGAGGCTTACTAATCTTCGCGTACTGATCAGGACGGGGCTTCAACAAATATTTCGATTTTCAAATTTCAACTGGCCAGTTTTGCAGGTAGAGGTCATATCCTGATAGAAAATCGTTTTAACGAATGTATATTATTTACACATTAATTGATACGCTTCCATTTTGACACCGAAAATATGGGCGTACTATTTTCTGCCTGAAGCTCCATAGTATCCGCATAAAATTTAGGGGTGTAGTAAAATCTTAATAAATACCCATCCTCCCGCAGAGTTCCAATATTCAGGAGTGTATCGATCCAGTATTTTCTTGTATATGTTTGCTTCGTAGCATATACGTACTCCAACAAAATGCTATCAGGGAGAAATTGCCTAGATGCAAGTGGTTTAACAATGGGTGGTCGGTATTCTCCATTACCGAGATAAAATTCTTCCCATTTTCCAAGAATAGCTTGTCGTGGGTCGATTTCATCATTTTTACATCCAGCAACGAATAATACGAACATAAATATGCCGAGTATTTTCCTAATATCTTTCATGTAGTCCATGGATTTTTCAATTTAAGACAGCTAATCAATATCAATAGTTGTTACTATTTTGATAAAACCCGGTTTTTATATGTAATAAATGGATGTCTAGAGTTTCAGCGTCATTCCCCCATTCATTGTTGCAGGTAAATATGTAAACACAATCTTCGTATTACACAAATAGCAATATAACACAGTAGAATTGGTAATATCAACCAGAATAGCTTAAAACAATGATAAAGTTTATTTACTTTATAATTACACTATTTTAAATAGAGTTAAAGATTCAACAAGCCACTTCTTAATTTGTTACTGGTCATCACTAATTGATATTTGTCTAAAATAATTTCCTTTTCTAATAAAGCTGTTTTAGTAATTTCTGTTTGAAATCATATGTAAATTCTTAAAGATGTTTTAAAAGTGATTTTTTTGAACTTGAAATTGTCTGCGGTCCAGGACACACTTACAGTCTTGAAAGCATTTGTAAATGAGTTCCAATGAGTACAGAAGTTAGAACTAACGACAAATGCCAAACCAAGAAGCGTTGCTCCTTTGATCTGGCGTTTGTTGTTATTTGTATAATAGCAAATAGGTATCGAATGCTGCTAAATAATCCTTTTATTCTGCCAAAATCAGTTTGACTATCTCTGTGGTTTTTTCTGATGCAACCCTGAGCATGTAAATTCCCGGTGCCAGTGAAAGTTCAGATACGTCCACATGGATCTTACTGCCTGCTGCTGGCTGTTTGGTGGTCTTTATCTCATAATCCTGGCCTGCCGAATTAATAATTTTCAAGTCTACATTTCCGGTGTGCTTGTCTGATAACAGCAAGTTAAACTGCCCGGTGACAGGATTTGGCGAGATGAATGATTGCCCGTCCGCTTCGCCGGAAAGCAGACTTGCATTCTCGGTACCGGCACGGGCAGCAGGATTGGCGGCGCTTACAATCTTCATGATTAGTTGCGGTGGGTTGGCCAAATTTTCACGGCTGTTAAATACCAGTCTGGTATTGCGGTTACTGGAATCGGTCAGCAAAAAACTGACGAGTGCATCTCCGGCTTGCTGTTGCTCCTTCACATAACCAGTTACATCGATTTCATAATACTGAAACATGTTGCTGACAGGCACAAAGCCCAGCTTCGGCGTAGAAGCAACTGGTGCATTCACGCTTGTGATAAAGTTTTCGGACCAGGAATCGTCATCAATGCCAAATGCATGAAGGTAAATCTCCTTATCGTTTTCATGTTTTCGCCCGTATACACGCAGTTTGGCGGAACTTACTTCACCGGCCTGCGGCAATGAAAACCTAAGATAACTATTGCGTGACCCGAAAGCGTAATTATTTATGTTTTTGACGTCCAGGTACGTTTCTGATCCGTAATTGGCCGACTTGCTCCTGAAATCAACCGCTGCATCTGCAACCGGCGACAGGACCGATCCACTTGGCAGCACTTCGATTGCCGAGACCCGCGGCAGATCAGCCAGACCTTTGACAAAGTTGATATTCAGCATACCGTCTGTGACCATGACAGAAAATGTTTTCTGCACCGTCTTCATTGCTCCGCCTGCTGCTGCATAAATATCAAAGTTGGTCAGTACTCGGCTTCCTTCCATATCGATATGAAACTGCCTCTTTCCTGCACCGCCTGCAGTACCTGATGGCGCACCGTACCAGGTTTCGGCAAATTGAAGGACAACGTTGAACAATCCATTATTTACCGGAATGTTGTAATTAAAGTCTGGTGTACACCTGCCTGAACGATACAGATCGTCATCCACTGTATTCAGGATATCGCCGGTGGCCATGGAACTCGTACGGTTTGTGCCTGTAAAATACCTGTCTGCGCTAAACTGTTTTCCATTGGAGGTTGTGACTGCGCTGCCACCCGCATTGATACGGATTTCAGTTCCTGCAACATCTTCATTCTCTACGGTCAGCCAGAACGAGTATGTTCCTCTTTCATTATTGGGGCTAATCAAAAAAACATTTGCTCGGTAATTCCCGGAAGCAAGCCCCTTGGAGTTAATGCTAAATGTAATTTCATGGTTATCTATTAATTTAGCGTTAAGCCAGTCACTTCCTTCTGACTTGAGAATGGTCAACTGTTCAACAGAAGCAGGAACACTAAAATACGCACTTTGCGGGGACGATACTACACCCGACTTACTTGTAAAATCAAAAGTAGACTTGCCTGCAACATAACCAAATCTGCCAAAATCGAGCTTCGCGTACAATTTAAGGATACTAAAATCCTGACCTCCATTGTATGGAAAACCACCTCGTTGACTCAAGGTTCTAGCGACTACATAGCTGCCGTCCGAGGTTTCGTCTATTGCTAAATGCGTATCGGTAACCCATCCAAATATGGAATTATCCCAGAGCCGGTTGCCTTTTGGCGAGAGCTTGATGACCCACACTTCCTCGCCATAATTACTGCTTCGAGATTTACTCCGGCCTCTTTTGCCACTGGAACGGCCACCGAGGAAATATCCTCCATCACTGGTCTGACGAACACTTTCCAAAAAGCTGGAACCTGTGTACACATTGTTTTGAAGATAAGTGACACCTCCGAAAGTCCTGTCCCATTCTTTGCTGCCACTTGCATTCAGTTTCAGGATCCAGTAGTCCGTCATTCCGTTTTCCGAGGTGCCGCTTTTGTCCCCGTTTGCATTGGTATTAGAACTTCCGCCCAGTATATAGCCATTGTCTGTAGTCACATCCAGTGAGCGAAGCCGGTCCTGCCCGGTGCCGCCAAACGTTTTGTCCCACAGCTTTTCACCAGATGAACTGATTTTCACAATCCAGTAATCCGAGCCGCCTTTTGTACCCGTGCTCATGTCATTACCTGCACTGGATTGTGTATTGCCGCCAAGAATGTATCCGCCGTCCGCCGTTTGTCTGACAATACTTAATGAATCCGCTGCACTGCCTCCGAAGGTTTTGTCCCACTGCTTTAATCCGGCTGCATCCAGCTTGATAACCCAGAAATCCGATGACTGGCTGGACCGGCTTTTGTCCAAACCGCCCCCCGAATCAGATGTTCCGCCCAAGATATAGCCGCCGTCAGCGGTTTGTATAATGGAAGTCAAGCCATCCTGACCCATACCGCCAAAGGTTTTATCCCAAACCTTCATTCCGTTTGCTGATACTTTGATGATCCAGTAATCCGTATTCAGAATGCCATCAGCATTGTATCCACCCTTATTGTCTGCGCTTTTTTCCCTGCCTGCATTGGAGCGGGAAGTTCCGCCGAGAATGTAGCCACCATCCGAAGTTTGCATCAGAGAGGTGAGATTGTCAGTATCATTGCTGCCATAAGTCATATCCCATTCCTTTTTGCCGATAGCAGAAAGTTTTACAATCCAGTAATCGTTAAGTCCCCTGGCATTTGCCGTTTTATAGCCGCCAATCCCGGACCCCGACGATCCGCCCAGCATGTAGCCGCCATCTGAAGTGTGCTGCATGGCATATAATGTGTCATTGCCCGGACCTCCGATGACCTGACCCCAATCGATACCTGGAGTCGAAGCAACATAGCCATCACCTGACTGAGCAAAAAGCTCTGGGCCGAATACCATGAAAGAAGTAAAGACAAGCTGTGTAGCCCGCAAACAATGTTTTGTTGAGAAAGAAAAACACAGGAGAAATTTCAGCATAATAGTAAGATAAACCTTTGAGAGACAAGAAATAAAAGCATTTGGCAACACATAGTTACTAATTGTATACCTGATTGAAGATAGCTGATTAAAAAACAGGCCTTCTTAATATTAAACATCCTAAATCTTCTTAATACTTACATTTCTTTGTGAAGGATGTTAATTATCAGGTTACCATATTTTAACTTTTATCTTGTCTTAGTTTCGTAAAGTTGGCTAAACGATCTGATTAGATTTGGCAAGTAGTATTATTACCTTTGGCTTGACTGTATGCTGTCGAAATAAGCTGACAATCTGGACTAACTTATCTAAATATTTTCAACCTTAAATAAACAAGTAACTCAATGCACTATATGTACCATTTGGCATAACATGTGATATATAGCAGAAAGTAAGTTATGGAATATAACTTAATGTTGTCTTGTAAACAAGAAAACCACCTATCCTGATGGATCAGCGGTCTTCTCGTTTACTCTCCTATATAATACCTGATTATTCAGTTACGAGCACTTTAAGCACTTCCGAAAACTCCTTGGACTGGACTTTCAAAAGATACATACCTGCTGGCAACTGGCCGGGCAGGCCTACTTTCAGTCTGGATGTGTTGGCTTCGGTCTCAGGGCGCTGCAACTGAAACCGGCTGCCTGCCATGTTCGTCAGCTCTAAGTCAACATCGCTTTTGTGGCCGGAAGAGACTTCTAGCATGATGTGTTCCTTGGCAGGGTTGGGGTAAATCACCGAGCTGAGAGCTGTGTTACTTTCAAATGCTTCCTCACTTTCATTTCCCAAACGCGTAACCTGATTAGTGGTATTATCCGTCACAATCACCAGCTGAGGCACAAAGCCGGACGGGTTTTCTTTGCTGTGAAAGTTCATCAGGAACCGTCGGTTTGCAAGAATACCTAAGCTTACGATTTGATCACCCACTGCCTGGGCTGCAACGTACTGGGTTACGTCAATCTCCCAATATTTGAGCGTTTCGTTTACAAAGACGTGTGAGCCCATAAAACGGCCCATTGTTGGTGCATTATTCCAGGTGATCCCATTCTCAGTCCAGCTGTCATCATCGACAGGCACTGCATTCACATCCACTGACGTGTCTGCCTCATGGTTATTGCCGTACAAACGAAGCTTCGCTGATTTCACATTGGTGATGCCAGGGATCGCAAAGCGTAGGTAAGCCTGGCGAACCTGTCCGACTTGTCCTCGGGATTTGGCAGAAAGTAGAGGATCAGAACCGAAATTTTGATTTGCATACTTCTCTTCTCGTACAAATGCATCCGCCACAGGAGTAAAGGTCAGCGTGCGCTGCGGGGAAGGCAGGACTTCAATGGCCGAAACCCGGGGCAGATCCGCAGCTCCGGTCAGAAAGTCGATGTTGAGCATGCCGTCTGTGACATTGACGGTGAAGGTTTCTGCCGTGGCAAGCATCGCTCCGCCTGCTTTGGCAAAGATATCATAGTTGGTCAGTTTGCGGATGCTTTCCATGTTGACATGAAACTGACGGCTGCCTTTTCCGCCTTTTTTGCCCGGAGCCCCGAAGTATGTTTCGGCAAAATGTAAGTATACGCTGAACTCGCCATTGGGTACCGGTATATTGTAGCTGAAAGCTGGCGAACAGCGTGCGGACTGGTATAGTATGTCATTGCTAGTATTCGGAATATCGCCGGTTGCAATGGAGCTGACACGGTCGATGCCGGCGTAATATTTATCTGCTATGAACAGCTTTTTGGTGGCAGTTGTAAAAGCAGGGCCGCCCGCGTTGATGCGGATCGGGGCTTGCGGGAGTGTTGGTTGTTCTGGTGCAAGTTTGACTATCCAATAATCAGATCTCCCATTAATTGCCTCAGTTCTGTCTGAAGGTGCATTTTCCGGTGAGGGATCAGCATAAGGAACGGCCGTAGTCCCGCCGATCATGATTCCGCCGTCGGTGGTTTTCAACATGACACGTAGGATGTCATTACCATTGCCCCCGATCGTTTTATCCCAGAGAATTGCGCCAGTTGAACTTACTTTTACGATCCAGAAATCGTCTTGGCCTCTTGTTGTTTCTGTTTTGTCACCGCCCGCTTTTGATTCGGAATAGCCACCGACGAGATAACCTCCATCAGGTGTCTGCACGATTGATGTCAAATCTTCACTATATGCCCCCTGACCATTCTCCACGGGTGGCAAATCAAGCGTCGCAATGATTTTGTCCCATTCTACTTCTCTTGCTGCGTTCAGCTTGACAATCCAGTAATCGGCTCCATCAGCATTTTCTGACTGGTCGCCACCGGCTCTGGCACTTGATGATCCCCCGAGAATGTAGCCTCCGTCCGGAGTTTCCTGAAATTCACTTAACCAGGCGATGTTGTTGTCGGGACCAATCGTGTCTTCCCACAGCAGTGTTCCATCGATTGCCAGCTTTTTTATTTCATAACTTCCTTCGACACCATCGTAAGTTTCCCAGCCTCCGAGCAAGTATCCGCCATCGGAAGCAATGTTCAGGCTTGTCAATGACTCGTTGGGGGTTATTGACCCAATGGTCCGGTCCCATTCAATGTTTCCGTTGCTGGCAATCTTGACAATCCATAAGTCTTCGTTTTCTGATTGGCCGTGGTTATCTTCTGACTTATCTCCGCTTTTGTTTGATGTCGAAGCACCACCGAGGATATAGCCGCCGTCGGAGGTCTGGCGCACTACTTTCAGCCCCTGGCTTTCGCTGCCGCCATAGCTTCTATCCCATTGTTTTGTGCCATTTGCATCGATTTTTACTACCCAATAATCTTCATTATAATACTCAGTTCCCTTTCGGCCCGCAGACTTGTTGCCACTTACGGGTGAGTTTGAGTTACCGCCAAGTATGTAACCCCCGTCGGCGGTTTGCCGGACAGAAGTGAGCTCGTCCGTACCCGATCCCCCGAAAGTTTTATCCCATTCTTTGGTACCATTAGCCGATAGTTTCACTACCCAAAAATCCTTGCCTCCCTTTGAGCCCTGCGATTTATCGCCTCCGGCAGGTGAATCTGATGTTCCACCGATGATGTATCCACCGTCAGAGGTTTGCTGCATATCCGAAAGTTGCTCGGCTGCCATACCTCCAATTGTTTTATCCCACTGGATAGCAGGCTGTGCGTAAACACCTGCCTGAGCGAAGACGAGTAAGGCAAGCAGAGACTTGATAAAACGCTTAAAACGTAAAGTATTTTTCATTTAAATATCGGTTAGGCAAATATGTAGTTACAACCTCTTAATGTAAGGAGGATGTGGAATCTTTCAAAGCATTAGTTATTTGGTGGTATAAGAGAAAGAGCTCCCTGCATTGGCCTCTTCCCAAAAAACTGGACAATTTAAAACTTTGAAAAATCTGTCGGTTTGTTAGTTGTTTCGCCCTATTGTTATTCGGACAGTTTTGGCAAATCAGTTTAGAAGACTTTGCGTCTTATTTACCAATGCGAAGCTAGCCTTCGCTTCATGATTATCAAAGGCTTTGCAAGTTCCCGATGCCGTATGTGTTTAACATACCCTCAGATCCAGCCTCCCGCAAAATCTGCCGCATTTTCGGTCCGAATCTTTTGTTCTAATGTAAATTGTCTTCGTGTTCCCATTTGAAATCTAATTAACCGGACTAAATCTTTTTAAAATTTAGTCCGGTTAATTTGGGGGCTAGAACAATAGCATATTTGCCATAAGATGATTACAAAGCCGGATTTAATTTAAATTCCTGTACATCTTTGGTGAGAAGCCCGTTTTGTTCTTAAAGAGCTTTGTGAAGTGGGATGGGTGCTCAAACCCTAGCTCGTAGGCAATCGTACTGATCGGAGCATCGGTGCTCCACAGTAATTGTTTTGCTTTATCGATCACTCTTAAATGGATATGTTCGTAGGTCGACTTGCCGGTGTATTTGGTCAATAAATCCGTCAGGTAGTTGGGTGACAAATTCAGCTGCTGCGCAAAATATTTTACATCCGGTAACCCCGAATCTATTAGGGTACTTTGAAAAAAATAATCATTTAAAATCCTTTCAAAACGTTCAACGATTTCATTGCTCACCCTCGCCCTAGAAAGAAACTGCCGGTCATAAAACCTTGAACAGTTCAAAAGCAGCAGTTCCAGATTGGTTAGAATAAGATTATATGAATGTGCGTCCAGATTGGTTGAAATTTCCCTTACTATATTTGCCAGGCAATCTTGCAGCACTTTCTCTTCTGCCTCCGAAATGTGCAGGCATTCATGGGTATCATAGCCAAAAAATGTGTAATTGGTCAGATACCGGCCCTTCGTGCTGGCATGCAAGAAATCCGGATGGATGTAAATCGCCCAGCCTTCAACCTTATTTTCAATGCCCGGCGAGAGCACCTGGTTTGGTGCCGTAAACATGAGTGAGCCTTCAGAAAAATCATAATCCGTGCGCCCGTATTTGAATGAACCTTCTATTTTCTTACAAGCAATCGAATATAGATCCAAACGATAAGAAGCGTCGGGCTCTCTATGTGTTCTGTCGACTTTGGCCAAATCCACAATGGCTATCAAAGGATGGATTGGTTTTCCAAAGCGGAAAAACGAAAGCAGCTCTGAAATCGACTTAATATCTATATACCCCATGGCAAAGTAGTAAAAGTCTTGATTTAATATAAAGATAAAGGGGAAAAACCAAAGCATCTCCCCAAAAACCGATCAGATCATGATGCCGCCGCCTACTTCTATGCGCTGCGCATTTACAAAGCGGCTGTCGTCAGAAAGCATCGATGCAACAAAATCGCCTACATCGTCAGCCTGGCCAAGCCTGCCAAGGGCATTCATTGAAGCTAGCTGTTTACGGTGGCTTTCATCACCCTTGCCACCTCCAAAATCAGTGTCGATTGTGCCAGGGGCCACACTGTTTACCCTGATTTTTCTTTCTGCGTATTCCTTTGCAAAATACCGGGTCAAGCCTTCCAAAGCAGACTTTAACGCTCCATATACGGCAACTCCGGGAAACGCAAAACGTGCAAGTGCCGATGAAATGTTGATAATCTGGCCGCCATCTGTAATCAAACTGCTCAGTTTCTGGGTCAGGAAAAATACGCCTTTGAAGTTAACATTCACTATTTTGTCAAATATTTCTTCGGTAGTGTCCTTAATAAGGCTGCGCTGTGCAATACCTGCATTGTTGACCAGATAGTCGAAGTGATTCCGGCTCCATTCACTTTTAAGAAGATGCGAAACCTGGTCGGCAAACCCATCAAAAGTATCTGTTCTGGAAGTATCCAAATGCAGTGCAACAGCTTTGCCACCATTGTCATTGATCTCATTTGCAACAGCCCTCCCCTGTTCAGGATTACTATTATATGTCAGGATCACATCGATGCCACGCTTAGCAGCGCTTATTGCAATACTTTTTCCGATTCCACGGCTACCACCGGTGATCAGGACAATTTTCGTTTTGTTTTTTGGGTCCATAATTAAGTTGTTGTTAGATACAAAGTTCGCCCACATGACCTTGATCAACTTTGACAATTCATGGGAATGCTTATACATTTTACTGAACTCATAGAAATACTGTCAATTTTGAGCATTACATTGTGAGACAGAGATACAAATCGTGAATGCTGTTTATTCAGAAGGTTTCTGTTGAAATAAATTCCTTAATATCATTCATTGCTTCTACTGATTCTTTGGAACCAATATTGGAAATCAACCAAACGTGCTTTTGGCCCTGAAACTCTTTCAGCTTCGATTTTGCCTGAATTGGCTGGATGTACCCGTAGAAGTTTTTTGAATCATCATTCAGCACTTCGTCCGTACCAACCAATATGATAACAGGAGGAAATTGTTTAAACTTTAATTCGCTTGGGTCAGCCTCTTTCAGATCATCCGGAGCATATAAAAGCGCATGGTCGTGTAACATCTTTTTGCTTAATATAGGGTCCAAAGCTTGTCTGGTCACATAAGAATTGTTTTTAGTCTTCAAATCGACCCATGGAGATATCAATGCCAGTGAGTTCGGCAGAGCTACATTTGAATCCATGCAGTCATGAACCAATGTAATTGCCAGCCCGCCACCTGCACTGTCCCCAATCACTGTGAATTGATGATCCGGATACTTTTCTCTCAGCGAGCTGTAAACTCCGAATATTTCATTTTTAGCTGCTGGAAATGGTCTTTCAGGTGCCAGGGAATACTCTACATACAGTATGGGCAATCCCAATGTCTTAGCTAAGTGGCTAATCATCGCTCGGTAAGAATTGATGCTGCCCAAAGCATAGACGCCCCCATGCAGATAAACGACAATGTGCTTTTGCCTGATCAGATTTTCGTTAAACCAATAGCTTTTGACCCCTGCTATGGTAGTCTCATTGACGGTAACAGAGCTTTCCGGCGGGTAGATCTTTCCCAAGGTCTCATAAAATGTTCTCTCCTGGGTTATCTGCGCCATGGTGCTATCTGCAATGGTGCTTTGCGCTGCTGCGGATGTAATACTGATCAGCAGCATACTTAGTGACAAGTATGATTTGAATATGGTTTTCATTGCCCTGTGTTTTAAATCTTTAAAAGTTAATTTGATATCACTCAATCATTTAAAAATGGATAATCGATATACCCCTGCTCTCCGCCGCCAAACATGGTTGCCCTATCCGGCGGGTTAAGCGCTGCGTCTTTTTCAAACCGTTTTGGCAAGTCGGGATTTGCAAGGAACAGTGTGCCAAAAGAGATGAGTCCAGCGATCCCTTTTTCAAGTTCTGCCTCGCCCGAAGCCTTGTCATAGCCTGCATTTGCAATGACTGTTTGCCGTATCATTTTGCCAAACAGTTCTATTTCATCATCTGCCGGGTAATGAGCTGGTGATGGGAAGTAAGGGCTGCGCTTCATGAGTTCTATATAAGCAAAATTCAACTTGCCAAGCTCTTCAACCAGGTAAGTATAGGTGCCGGCAGGATCATCCAAAACCATATGGCCATACGGATGAAAAGGTGATATTTTGATCCCTACCCGATCCCCACCAACAGCGCTGATCAATTCCTGCATGATCTCAAGCACGAAACGGGCTTTGTTGGGAATGCTTCCACCATATTCATCTGTTCGCTGGTTTGCACTTTCCGCCAGGAACTGGCTAGGCAGGTAGCCATTTGCAGCGTGAAGTTCTACTCCATCAAAACCTGCCTGGATTGCGTTCCTGGCAGCTTGCCCGTAATCTTTTACTGTTTGCCTAATCTGATCAATGGTAATTTCCTGGGGTGTTTCATAATCTTTTAAGCCCTGCGAGGTAAAATGTTGCATTCCCTGAATAGGAATGGCAGATGGCGCAAGGGGCAATTCTCCATTTCTGTCAATAGAGTGCCCGACCCGGCCTGTGTGCCAGAGCTGTGCGATGATAATTCCTCCATGATCGTGCACAGATTTTGTAACTTTCTTCCAGGCCTCAATCTGGTCGCTGCTGTAAATACCAGGCGTAAGCGGGCTGCCGGTGGCCTGCTCACTTATTCGGATGGCTTCGGTAAAGATTAAGCCTGCACTGGCTCTTTGAGTATAATACTGAACAGTCATATCACCTACAATCCCGTTGTAATCCGCGCGGCTCCTGGTCATGGCAGACATGGCCATTTTGTTCTTTAAAGCCAGTTTTCCCAGCTGTGTTTTTTCTAATAATTTCATGATAATGATTGTTTAAGGCCACCATATGTATGGTGCAAAGATTCTTATATAAATCAGGATGAACTTGTATCAGATCACTGTTCTGATGGAGGGTAATTAGTAGTCACTTATGCAATTACTGGTTGTAAAGCGGAAGGTAAATGTCATTTACAAAAGCTTCCGCAGTTGTCGGCGTGGTCGTCGAGCCGTCCCGCTTTTGATAATTCATAAAGCCGGTTTTGATGGCGGTCCCCATTTCGATCAGGTTGTTGGTGAAATCTTCAGAAAAACCGTTGCCTAAAAAAGCTTGCTTTACCTGCTCTACCGGCAGCTGCACATACGTAAGTTCCGGAATCCCAATGGCGCTGCCGATCATGCCGGTGAATTCTCGATATGTATAATCTCTTGGTCCCATCACGGCGCGTACACTTTTGCCATTAAAGTCAAGGTTTGCCAAATGTGCGGCCGCAATTTGTGCAACATCTGCTGTGGCTACCATCGGTATGGCATGATCCCCATCTGCTACAGTAGCATTGAAGCCCATTTTTTTAACCACACCTATGGTCCGGAGAAAGTTCTCCATGAAATAGGCAGAGCGGATGTGCAACACACTGACATCATTCAACTGGTTTAGCCTGACTTCCTGTTCACCAGTCCCTGCCATGATACCATTGCCTTCATGCATGTGAGAGCCCAGACTGCTCATATTGACAATGTATCTGATGCCGGATTTTTCGATGGCTTCGATTAAAATGCCGGTAACTTGTCTCTGGTAAGCTCTTGTATTCTCGGCCTTTACATTGTCGGGTAACAGTACAAAAGCGCTGTCCGCTTTTTTAAAAGCATCAGTCAGCAACTGCACATTTGTGATATCACCGGCAATGATTTCAGCCCCAAGGCTACGAAATTTTTCTAATTTGTCAGTGTGCCTTGCGATCAATGTTACGTGATGTTGCTGGCTTAAAAGGATTTCTGAAATCTTGCTGCCTACTGTCCCTGTGGCACCGAGTACTACTATTTTCGTTTTCATATTACTAATATTAAAATGTTGTTGATTAACTACTATGCAAAGTTGGCCTGATTGCGGGCGGTAAACTTGTACCAGATCACTGTTCTTACTGTTGTGACCTGTCGCTTATCCATGGAGATTGCCGCTATACATCCCTTCCTCAAAATAAACCGCGTTTGTCCGGGTTATGAACAGTACGATATCACTTGTTTCAACAGCGCGGAATGTTGGGCTCTCGTCTTCGATCAGCACACTTTCGCCTCTGGCCAGGGCCATGGTCTTATTCACGCTGACTTTTCCATCAAACAGGTAGAATAGGAAGGCACAGTTTTCAGATGGCGCTTGTGGAAGGACAATGTCCTGGCCCTTTTCCAGGCGCAGATCCAGAAGCCATGTATCACTTCTTATCTGAAGCGGGTAATCACTGCCTTTGCCTGCTATTTGTCTCCAACGATTATTGCTATACGTATCATGCAATTTGAAGAACTGGACCTTCGGGGTAAGGCCTGCGGTTTCAGGTCTAATAAAAATTTGCAGCCCTTCCAGGGTACCACCCTCTTCCAGCACCTGCTCCTGATGATAAAAGTTTGCACCTGCGTTCATCATCATTAATTTCCGGTTAGAGATGATGTCTGTGTAGCCTTCCGAGTCTAGGTGTTTCACGTTACCGCTTCTCAGGTAAGTGAGGATTTCATCATCCTTATGCGGATGCATGGGGATCAGTGTTCCCGGTGTTATACGCGCATGATCGATTCTTCCAATCGTAGAAAAACCGCTGTCATTACGTTGAGGGCGGGTAAGTCCAGGGTATAAAATCTGTATCCCGAAGCCGCCGTGCTGCTTACCATATTTAATGGTATTATCTATTTTAGACAACATGATCTTGTTGATTGATTGTTAAGGTTAGAATTTCAAGCTGGTAGGCTTAACATTTCTTATCAGGTGCTTACAGGGCATTTTAGTTGACTTCTACAACAACTTTTCCAATGTAGCCGCCTTGCTCAGCATACTGATACGCTTCTTTGTACTGGGCAAATGGAAAAACTTTGTGGATTTCGATGTCCAAACCATTCCTGACGGCTTCTAACAAGGTATCTGTGTACTTTGTAGACGGGCTGGAAAGCACTACAATGTGCTTTTTGGACGTAAAAAGGTTTTTAATAAACGACAATGGGATCTGGATTGGCTTTGGGGTGGGATTCAAAAACAGCGCACTTGATTTCATGATTTTTTTGGCGTTCTCGTAGCCCGTTTTACCGGATAGATCAACGACAATGTCGTAGCCGGCTTGCCTGGAAAGTACATTTTCTTTTGTGTAATCGATCACAGAAGTCGCTCCCCATTTTTTTGCATATGCTACTCCCCTGCTGCTCGTTACGGCAGTTACGTTCGCACCCGTTTGTTTTAATAATTGAAGTAAAAACATGCCAAAGCCACCCGTCGCTCCATTAATCAAAATGCTTGTTTGCGCGCTGATATCACCCATTTTTTCCAATGCAGTAACCGCAGCCGTGCCCACTACGGGAATAGAGGCTGCCTGGGCAAAGCTGATATTAACAGGTTTTTTCCAGATCAGGGAAGATGTTACAGCAACATATTCGGCCGAAACTCCATCTTTCATATTTTTTACCACGCCAAAAACTTCGTCGCCTATTTCAAGGCCACTTACCGAAGATCCAATCTCTTCAACAATACCGGCGAAATCAGTGCCGGTATGTTTGGGGAATTTGGAGCCCGACATCAATGTCATTTCCCCTTTCCTGATTTTCCAATCCATTGGATTAATGGAAAATGCTTTTACTTTGACCAGTACCTGATCCGCTTTGATAGTAGGTTTTGGCTCTTCTACGGTTTGCAACACGTCTGTTGTTCCAAACTCTTTATACACGATGGCTTTCATGATATGCATGTTTAAATGATATCACAAAGTTGCATGCATGCTCAATCCCAAACTTGTATCAGATCACTAATCGGTAACAGTTGTCACTGGAAAATGTGTTCTCTTTAACCAATTTTGTGATTAAGCAGGACTAATAAATCTCAATCAGATCACTATTATGCTTTAAGGCCTTGGGAGGCATTCCAAACATTTCGTACATGTACTTATTGAGTTGGGGAAGATCGTAAAAGCCCGTGTCATAAGCAGTGTCGGTAAGGCTTCTGTCTTTATCGGATAATGTTAAATAAATGGCCTGGCGCAGCCGGGTCCAGAGCAGATATTTGGATAAGCTGCTTCCGGTTTGTTGCTTGAAGAGTGAGGCTAAACGGGATGGGGAAAGAAAGACAATATCGGCAAATGTTTGCGGGGTGATGCTTTGCTCAGAATAGTTGGACCGGATATATTCAATGATTCTTGTAACCCTTTCATCATAACTGGCGGAAGGTAAGTTAGAAACCAGGGCATCAACTATTATTCCCGCATCTAGGTTATCTGCTGGCGTTTGAAAAAAAGAATTTGTTTCGGAAGGCGAATTGAAAACGATGTACTCCTGACTTTCCTTAAAACTGCCTGCCAGTTGTAAACCGACATTCGAATAAGGCTCGATATTCAGTATATTCAGTGTCCCTTTTTCGGCAACGCAAAAATGCCGGACGTGTGGTTTTATTAAAAATCCGTGGATACGCTCATGAAGTTTTCCGCTGATCGTTGAATGAAACGGGAGATCTGGATACTACGGTTCGATTTGTGCCAGTTATTTCGGTCGGATGATGCCAGTCATTACGGTTCAAAACGTGCCAGTTTATTCTGTTGTTGATTACTTGGTTTACGGTTCGAATGATGCCAGTGTTTTT
>NZ_VBSN01000059.1 GCF_006149045.1 Dyadobacter flavalbus | reverse complement strand
TTGGATAGATATCATTTCAGAGCGCACCAGGGAATAGATCGAAAAAAGCCTGCAGAGCTGTTTGAAATGTGCGCCTAAAACAACTAACAAACCTAAATTAGTGGTCTAACATAATCGAGGTATCATAAACAAACACATTACTTGCACAAACAACCACCAAGAAAAACGACCTATATCTAAACCAAGAACTTCCAGGTGTAGTCCCAGTTATTTTTGCCCTGGATTTAATTTCGTTGAAAGATCGGTATGAATATGGATCAGTGTTTTCGAAAGATGGAAAGGAGTTCTACTATGCTGTAATTGTGAATGGAAAGCCGCAAATCCAGTGTAGCCGCTATGATAATAATAGCTGGACATCTCCAAAGACTGTTATCGGCAGTGCTGATTACGAGTATAATGATCCGTTCCTGTCACCGGATGAACAACGGTTGTATTTCATTTCAGACCAGAACAAGGACGGAAAAGGAGAAAAGAAAGACTTTGATATATGGTATTTAGAACGGGAAAATGACATGTGGTCACAAACTCCCATTAACGCTGGCCCAAATATCAATACAGAAAAAAATGAGTATTATATGTCATTTACGCAAACCGGCATGATGTATTTTTCTTCAAACGGCTATGCGGATCAAACAACCGGTAATAACTATGATATCCGTTCATCCCCTTTTTTGGAAGGTGGATTTAAGCCTTCTGTCAAGCTGACTAATGCTGTTAACTCAGAGCACTATGAAGCTGACGTCTTTGTAGCTCCTGACGAACAGTACATAATTTTTTGTTCAGAACGGCCAGGCGGTCTTGGAAAAGGTGACCTATATATTAGCTTTAAAAACATAGAGGGAAAATGGGAAAAGGCAAAGAATATGGGCAATGTAATCAATACAGAGGGATATGAATTTTGTCCATTTGTTACAAGTGATGGAAATCATCTATTCTTTTCACGCGATGGTGATATCTATTGGCTGCAAGCAGAGGTTATTAATTCATTAAGGTAAGACAATCAATTCTCACCTTCCGTGTAGCCCTCAATTACCACTACTTTACATTGTAAATTTATGGGTGCCAAGATCTATAATAAGTTAAAAGCATTATAAGTTGAACATTAACTAAGCATCTGCTCTCTTTGCCCAAACAGGAACGTTTTTTTATACACGCATTTATATTCCACACGATCATTATTGAAGTACTCCCTACTTTTCAGACCATCAGTTGATTATTGATAATTAAGTTAAAGCAGCATTCAGGTAAAGATTTACTGGTTTTTTGCAGTTAATATCTTGATGCTTTCTGCAATTATATTGTTTAACAAAACGATTAATTCCTTGGTATAGATCAAGGCCGTTTTACTCGGGATTTATATAAATATACTTTTGCTTGATTGTCCGAAACCAACGCTCGATGAACGCATTATTGGTGGCTCTACCTTTACCATCCATACTAATCCTAATTTTAAGGTCATTCAGTGTGCTTACCCAATGCTCACAAGTATATTGAGAACCCTGATCCGTATTAATTATTTCTGGCTGTAATAGTCCCCAAAATTGAGACCATCGAACGGAAAAACATGCTGATGAGAAAAGTAGAAACTAAAAAAATGGCTGTCTGATAAATGGGGTACTTACATAAAAAATAATCGCAGTTTTGTGATTTAACTGACAGTGCTGCGAATAATTGTTTGTACATAAAGTAATTATTAGTCAAAATAAATACCAGATGCTGCTTCAACGAAATACAACCAATTTCCTGAATGTGATCGAGGAAAACAAGGGTATTATCTACAAAGTGGCAAATGCATACTGTATGAATAAGGAAAACAGAAAAGACCTTATTCAAGAAATTACGGTGCAACTCTGGCTGGCCTTTCCCAAGTATGATGATCAATTTAGGATTACGACCTGGATGTATCGCATTGCCTTAAACGTATCTATTTCCTTTTACCGGAAGGAGTCGGGCCGCAGTAAGCGCAATCATCCGCTAACTGACGAAATAATCAGCTTGGTAACTGACGATGAGCAGTCGGAGCTTGAATTTGATTTGTCCATACTGCACAGTTTTATCCGGCAACTGAAAGAGTTTGACCGTGCAATTATTTTACTGTTTCTGGAAGAAAGAAGCCAGCATGAAATAGCGGAAATCTTGGGTATCACTCCATCAAATGTATCAACGAAGGTTGCCAGGATCAAAGAACAACTCAAACAAAAATTCGCCACATTAAAACTCTAAGAATATGCAGGAATCCGAATTGATTGCCTTATGGCGGTCCTATGATCAAAAGCTGGAAGAGAACCTTGTGTTAAACCGGCAAAATGCAAGTGCCATAACGCTTATCAAAATCCAGTCTTTGCTAAGCACAATGGCTCCCATAAAAATCCTTGTCATTATCGGCAGCTTACTCTGGGTTACATTCCTGGGTATTGTTCTCTATAATACATATGCTTATGCAAGCCCGTTTTTCTGGTTTTCGATAGCCACACATGCTGTGACACTAACTATTGTAACCGGAATTTACATTTATCAGGTTATTTTGATTTACCAGACAGATCTTAGTGAAGCGCTGCTCAAAACACAGTACAGACTGGCCTATCTGAAAAGTTCTACACTTTGGATATATAAGTTGATGTTTTTACATGCGCCGGTTTGGACAACTTTCAGCATCCAACAAAAAATGTTTAGTAACCCGGCGTGGCTAACTGCCCAGGTAATAGTAACATTTATTTTCTTGGCGGTAGCGTTTTGGCTTTTCTGTAACATTAAGTATGAAAACCGAAACAAGAAGTGGTTTCAATTCATTTTTAGTGGAAAAGACTGGTACTTTGTCATTAAGTCAATTGAGATGCTCAAACAAGTTAAAGGTTACAGAAATGCTATACCTGATCCTGCATAAACTTCCTTACAAAACGCCTGTTATTCAACAAACATAATCGATCACGACGTGCTGACTGAGTGAAAATGCTGTTAGGAAATTAAGTATCGCTGCATGCGAATTCTACTGAAATCCATTGATAATTCTTGACTTTACTCCCTTCATGCTTTTATGGCCTGAAAAACTGGCATAGTTCAAATTAATTTCCGCCGTTTTCTTAATGTGTCATAGAACCTCAAAATTTTTAGTAACAAAAACGAGGGTTTTCTTTACTAAGGGTAGTTAGCAGTAAAAAGACGAAATACTGTATCAAAAACAGTTAATAAACTTGGTAAATAAATCAACGTAAAGTATATTTAAATTTTAATGAGTTTATTTACTAATTATGCTGATAGGTTACGCCAGGGTCTCGACTCTTGATCAAAAGCTGGACGCCCAGGAAGATTTATTCCGGGCTGCAGGATGTGAAAAGATAATAATGGATACAGTAAGTGGCACGGCAACCGAAAGGGCTGGGCTCCACGAGATCAAAAAGATTCTCCGCTCCGGAGATACATTGGTAGTCTGGCGGCTGGATCGGCTGGGCCGTTCACTCAAAGACCTTATTGATTGGGTTGCTTACCTGGAAAATCATGGAATAGCCCTGCACAGCCTGCATGAATCCATTGACACGTCTACTTCGACTGGCAAACTGGTTTTTCATCTTTTTGGGGCGTTGGCTGAATTCGAACGAAATTTAATTAAGGAACGAACCATGACCGGTTTGTCTGCTGCCCGCTCCCGTGGCCGACTGGGTGGACGCCCCAAGCAGTTGAATGCAGACAAGCAGCAACTGGCCGTCCAACTGTATGAGGCTAAAAAGACGTCAGTCAAAAAGATATGCGAGATGCTTGAAATCAGCAAGCCTACCCTTTATGCATATATAAGGGAAAGTACAAAACAATAATATTCTCTTAACTGTTTGTCCTCATTAATATAGCAATTCCATAAGAGTTTTGGTCGAAATAATTGACTTAATGGATGACTACAAAGTTGGCTACGCTTGGAGTGACGGACGCTACGAAAAATATGATTTTCGACAAGAACTTTTAGGTGAGAATTCTTGACAAGTGAGTAAAACTGCCACCAACATGGGTTTTGAAATATTGGGGCGGACAAACAAAGTATTGTACATTTGTTTTTCAAAAAAAGGCATTTGTTGTTGGTTGGTCTGACGTTCAATGAATGCCCCAATATCGCAAAGTACTGAAACGTTAGCGGCAACTCATGGCGACAAATACAACATTTGAATTAGGCTCTAAGGAACTCTTAAAAGAGGGATATGTTGCCTTACAAGGACAACTGAAAGTAATTGAAAGTGCGTTTAAAAAGTTAATGACAAGCGATGAGGAGCTTGCTTTGAATCTTTACACACTTTTATTTTCGGTTTATGATTCCTGCAAAACCATTTTAATATTAACGCCTCATTATCAGGTTAGAGATTGCTTTTTAACTGCAAGGACAATTTATGAACTTACACTCAATATAGGATATATTGCAGCAGGCGGCAAGGAAGCTCTAGACAAAGCACAAAGGCATTTGCAGCAAAAATCATATCGTGATCTGCAGCGAGAATTGAATATCGAGAGTATTAATATTTCTGTTAAGACTTTAGGAATTAAAAATCTGATAATTAGCAAGGATTTGCAAGACGCGTTGGAAGAGTTTACTACGAAAAAAGGATTTGAAGTTCGTTCTTGGACTGGTGACAATGTCTTTTACAAAATAGAAACAATTTCAAAAAAATATGGACAAAAAATAAAAGATATTTTGAATATTGGACTCTTTAATATTTACAGACATGCTTCTGAAATTGCTCATGGAACATTGTTCGGACTTTTCTATATTATTGGCGCAACAGAAATGAAAAAACGACCACAAGACACACAACAATTATTGACATTTCACCGTCAACATTTAACTCTAATCATATTAACAATTTGCTTGCTTATAGAGGCGAATCTTACATTTATGAATGATTTCTCTGACTTGAAAGATGAAATTAGCGAATCAGAAAAAATTACCCTTTGTTTCTCTGCAAAATCTAAGCGGACGGATTGAGCAGCCGTTAGTAGTGTGTTCATAAAATTGTGTCTGGACGTTAAGCATTCAACTTTAAATCATTATTTTGATTTTGGGGTTAATTTCAACTGACGGTTTTCAATTGCCACAACTTCATAAACACTTTAACGTAAGCGACAAGCTTAAAGACCATCATCATGCCAGATCAAAATATTAAACGATTTCAGGAATCAATAACAAGAGAACTCAAACTAACAAAAGACCGTGTTAGAGATTTAATTGGTAATGCAAATTGGGGAGCTGACGGAGGATATAAGGAAGCAATTTTGCGAAAAACAATATCGCAGTTCCTGCCTTCTAATTTGAGCATTGGTACAGGTTTTATAATCGGCAATACCGACCATTACCAAGGTCAGTCAGGGAGAATATCTACACAACTCGACATTATTATTTATGAAAATAAAACACCAGTAATTTTTCGTGAAGGCGAATTCATCATAATCACCGAAACTGCTGTAAGGGCAGTTATTGAAGTAAAAACAAAAATCACAAATTATAGCGATCCTGAATCTGGAAATGGACAAAACACTTTAAACAAAATCATAAACAAAATAAATAAACTGATGGATTTTCCATCTTTTAATCCTCTCAATCAGCAACGAAAGAAATTTGTTGGAATATTCTCTTTTGAATATGACCAAGATTTTATGAACGAACGTGTTGCACCTGCGCTAATCGCTTCTAATGGCCTTGTAAACCACATTTCATTAGGGGCTGACAAATTTATTAGATATTGGAAAAATAGCCAAGGATTAAATTTGCCCGACAACTATATAGGAAGATGTTACATCAGGTATAATCTAAGAAATTTATCATTTTCGTACTTCATTTCCAACCTTCTTCATATCGTTTCTGATGAAGACCCAATTGAAAGATATTGGTTTTCATTTCCTATTGAGGGCACAAAAGAAATTTACAGGCAGGAACCAATAGTTCAACTTGCATAACAGTTGACCAGACCAAGCCTGCCACTTACATAGGTTTTGGCTTATAATATACTGACGAACAAAGGCTTACCTTTAGTTTTTCAATTGGGCTTTTGGCTATGGGCTAAGCTGACGTTCTCTGATTCCTACCACAATACAAAGCCCTAAACCGTTGACTGAAATTTTTTAGAACCACTTACTATATGACACTTTGTTTAGCTTGGAAGAACAATAATAATTTAAGCCTTATGTCGGACTCAAGGCTTACAGGACCCAATGGTGTTATTACAGACAACGCAAACAAAGTCTTCACAATTAAAATTACGGTTTCAAAGAATAATGATGTAGTATTTGATTCTGCTTACGGAATGTGTTTTGCAGGTAGCTACTTAAATGGGAGTAACCTAGCAAATACAATTGCTGAATTAACTTCTGAAATTAAAATATATAATGATGAAATAATCAACTTTGATGGAATATCTGAAATATCATTTATTTTATATGAATACATTTCTAAACACTTAGTTGGAATAAATAGAGAACGAGGAGTTTCAGAAGTTTTCTTTACAGGTGTTTGTCCAGAAACTGGTGAAATTAACTTATCTAAATTTTATTCAAAAATAGGTGAAGAGGGAATTTTAGAGTTCCAAAGAGAAAATATTGAGTTAGACAATAACCAATTTATATATCTTGGGGACTCTAATGCCATTGAAATGGCAGAACAACTTAAAGCGAAAATCAAGCATTCATATACTGAGTTTCATTTACTTGATGAAATCATTAAAAATGAAAATATTTCAACTGTAGGTGGATGTATCCAATATGGCTGCATAGTTGCGGACAAATTTAGAACTTACGGTATAGTTGATTATGAACTATATATTCCTCAAAATGAAACAGAAACATACAAAGAAAATTACAGGGTTATAGATAAATTCAGCTTTAGGTCAATACCATTCAATTGGGAAGATTCAAAACTTAGTAAATTAAAAATTCATTTAGGTAAAGTATTTATGGCTCCATTTATTGACAGAAAAAATACTATACAAGAAGAATCAGATAAACAAAATAAGCTTAAAGATGAAAAATAAAATTACAGCCATCTGGGGCTTGATGCTATGGGATAGAAGAACATGGGATGTAGTACAGTATTTCAATTTATCTTTGGTTGACACTATCTCAAAATCTGTGTAAAGTTTAAATCGGGGTTTTAACTCCGATTTTTTACTTTTAACAAAACATAGTTTATGAGACCAGAGGATTTGTTGACAGATGAATTTTTGAAGCAGTTTAAGAGCCGTGACACGCTCAATGACTTTCTTGGCCAGTTGCAGAAGCGAGGCCTTGAAAAGATGCTTGAAGGGGAACTAGACGTGCATTTGGGCTATGATAAGCATGAGCAATCGCTGAACAGTAATTCCCGGAATGGCTATGGGAAGAAGCGTGTTAAGACCAGCTATGGCGAATCGGAAATACGTATTCCCCGTGACCGTGACGCTAGTTTTAATCCTATGATCATTCCCAAACGGGAGAATATGGTAGATGGCATCGAAGAAGTGATTGTGTCACTGTATGCCAAAGGAATGAGCGTTGCTGATATTGAAGACCAGATCAGTGACGTTTACAACTTTGAAGTATCGACATCTACGATCAGTCGCATTACTTCCCGGATAGCAGAAGATATTGTCAGTTGGCAAAACCGGCCTTTGGAGCCCGTTTATTTGATTGTCTGGACTAGGCGTCCCCGATGTCCGGAATTGTCTTCAAAGTGCGTGAGAATAGCAAGGTGGTTAACAAGACAGTTTATATAGCAGTAGGACTTAAACGGGACGGTTACAAGGAAATCCTGGGCATGTGGCTTGGCAAAAATGAGTCTGCCGCCTATTGGATGAGTGTTTTGACGGACATGAAGGCACGCGGACTGCAAGACATCCTGATCACGGCCACCGACAATCTCAACGGTTTTACCCAGACGATCCGGTCTGTTTTTCCTGAATCCGCCACTCAGATCTGCGTCGTTCACCAGATTCGGAACAGCTGCCGTTACGTGGTTTGGAAGGACAAGAAAGAGTTTAGTCGTGATTTGAAAGACATTTACGGAGCTCCAACCCGGCAGGCTGCCCTGGCAGCTCTGGACAATATGGAGCGCAAATGGAATAGCAAATATTCATACGCGATCAAAAGTTGGAGGGAAAACTGGGATGAGCTGACAGTCTTCTTTGATTTTCCATTAGAGATTCGCCAGATCATATACACCACAAACCTTATTGAGAACCTGAATGGGAAAATAAGAAAGTACACGAAAAATAAGCTGTCGTTTCCTACTGATGAAGCAGTAATGAAATCCGTATATTTAGCACTTAGAGAAGCTTCGAAAAAATGGACCATGCCCATTCGGAATTGGGGCATGATCCTGAATCAATTTTTGACTATTTTTGAAGACAGGGTCCGGCTGTAAGCTTTGCCCAACCCCGATTGAAAAGTTTACACAGTTAATGCGATAGTCTCCTTTGGTTTATGGGCTGGGCTGATGAGCCTTAATTTTCCCCATATCACCAGCCATAAACATTGGCTGCAATATAATTGTGTCATCCTGTTTTATTTTAAGCTCCATTTTACTAGTTGTCAACTCGTCTTCTTCTCAGCCAGTATTTATCACCTGTAGTACTCCCCAAAATTGAGACCATCGGTTAAGTTTAGTAACTTGATTTAAAACCGATGAACAAAATGAAACAGAGCCGGAGAAAATTTACATCAAAGTTTAAGGCGATGGTAGCCGTTGAAGCCTTAAAAGAGCGGCAATCGCTGAGCGAATTGGCTTAAATTTAATTGTCAATGATCAACTGGTGGTCCGAAAAGTAGGGAGTACTTCATATCTATATACCTAGTACCACATTACTGTATTTTAAAAAGGCAACTTATAAGATGCCTTTTTCGTTAAAACTTATATAACTTTGTGACAAATGCAGTAATGTTAGGAGTGTATTAGTAAAAAGACATCAAGTGGGTGACAGCACATTATTGAAGGTTGACAAGATTAAGATAGTTGTTCCAAAGACGCTTTTATCCGCCCAGTTTTTTGGTAGTGAGAAAGACGAGTTAGCTCGTATTTTTAATCTATGGAGAAATGTGATACATCTAGAAGAGTTTTTTGAAGAAAATTATTCTGATCTAAGTGCCAAATATTATAATATACACTCAGTTGAAGAAGCTGTTTTTAAAACGATTGAGCAGGCAACGAGTTTTCGAAACCTTATTATTCAACATGCAAATAGTAATAATGAAAATAACCTAAGTAAGCTGTTTGTACCATATCATAATAGTTCTGTTAGCTTAGCCAGGGAAAGTAGTAAGGCAAAAAATTCATGGTTAAGAATATACGCCATAAGGCTGGATTACAATTTGTTTATAGTGTCAGGTGGTGCTATAAAATTAACTAGGCGAATGGATCGCAACCATTTGCAAATTGAAGATAAAAAAATGAAAATTCTGCAGGCATATTTAAAAGCAAACCATATTGACTCAGGGGATGATTATGGCTATATAGACCTAGTATAATTATGAGCAATAAAGAAGATTTTTATACCAAGATCCAGCATTTGATTTCGGATGAACCGAGCGACTGGCTGGAAGATGAAAAATTTCAGGAAGAAAATAAGGAGTGGTTACACCACTCGCAGCAAGTAGCATTGCAAGTTCTGCGACAGCTTCGAAAAATTGGAATGAGTCAAAATGAGCTAGCATTAAAAATGAATGTTTCGCGGCAACAAGTTAATCGATGGTTAAAAGGGTCAGAAAATTTTACTTTTGCAACCGTAGATAAGTTGAGAAAAGCTGTTGGTATAAACTTGATGTCTACTGATTTGAACTCGGTAGAATCCAAGCCAACTGAGATTCGTGGAGCATCTGAAGCCGTAATTTTAATGGGTACAATCATTTATGCAGCAATGCTAAGAGAAAGGTATGAAATTTCTCAGCCAATAGCTTCTTCAAATTATGAAGAATTACACGAAGTGAACAATGGAAGAATTATGCAGTTGTATCCAAATATAAAATTACTTCAAAGTCAATAATATAGCATGATGAACAAAGAAGTAACCTATCAAATTTCAAAAGTCGTTACTGATCAATTTGCCACAATGTCAGATGTTGAAATTGATGAAAGAAATATGTCGATTTTTGCAGGTGTTAATTACCAAGTAGATTCCAAAGTTTACTCTATAAGATGTTTTACGGACTTTGGTATTATGTCCAATGGAAATGCTTTTATAAAAATATCCGTTTCAGTTTACTACTTTATCAAGCCTGAAGATTGGAAAAGATTTGATATCAAAGATAAACAAGTAGAAATACCAATGTCATTTGTCAAGCATCTTGCAGATTTGACACTAGCAACAACCAGAGGTATATTACATGCTAAGACGGAAAATACTTCCTATAATAAATACATAATGCCATATCTGAATGCAGATGCATTAGTTAAAACCAAAGTACTTGTTAGCTAGGCTTGAATAATTTTCAAATAAAACTGGCTTAAAAACGGTATTCTGTTTTCAATAGCTATTATACCTGAAGAAAACATAGTGATAATTCCGGAGTACAATGACATACACCTGATTAAGGTAGTACCATACCATGATGTCTGACATCGTGTTTGTTTGAAGTAGTACTTACAGCCTGCACATAACTGAGTGGGCTGTTTTTGTTAAAAACTTGTATTTATAAATTTAAAATAAATAAGTGAAAATCTCCCCTGTTGCGTCAGTAATAATAGCCTCCCAATTTCTCGACTGAGGGTTGTAAGTGTCCCTAAAAACCAGACAGTTTAAAAGTTGAGAAAAACACTTAATTTTAAACTGATGAAAAAGACGCGATTCACAGAGACGCAGATCGTCTCAATTCTCAAACAACAGGAATCTGGAATTCCTACAAAGGAAATCTGCCGCTAACATAGTATTTCTGAGGCAACTTTTTACACTTGGAAAAGCCGGTATGGTGGTATGGAAACTTCTGACGTCAAACGGCTTAAAGATCTGGAGGAAGAAAATGCCCGATAAAAGAAGCGGCCGCCGCTGCGGATGTATGCCGATTTAAGTCTGGACAATCATATCCTTAAAGAACTTTTTACAAAAAAAGGCTGGGCTCTGCCGCAAAAAGGCAATTAACGGAAGAGATTGTTCAGGAGCATAATATTGCCGTAAGCAGGGCCTGTAAAATAGTTAAACTAGTACGCTCCCAATATTATTATAGAAGCAAAAAGAATGATACCTTAGTTATCGATTCCCTTCAGGAACTGGCCTTTAAGCATCCATCCTATGGTTTTCGGAAGCTATTTGCCTATCTGAGAAAATCAGGGAAGGCCTGGAATCATAAGAAGGTGTATAGGATTTATAAGCTGTTAAAGCTAATTAAGAAACGAAAAGGGAAAAGAAGGTTGCCAGTAAGAGTTAAACAACCTTTGGTAGAACCAGACCGGGTTAATAAAAGCTGGAGTGTAGATTTCATGAGCGATAGTATGGTCGGAAACCGGAAATTCAGGACGTTTAATGTAATTGATGACGGTACAAGAGAGGCCTTAGTAATTGACGTTGATACTTCCCTATCATCTAAGCGTATTATCAGGACTTTGGAGAAAGTTATCGCGCAAAGAGGTGCTCCTGATTCTATAAGATCCGATAATGGTCCTGAATTTACCTCAAAAAATTTTCAGTTGTGGTGTGAAGATAAAAAGATTGCAAATCAATTTATCCAGCCAGGGAAACCAATGCAGAACGGTTATATTGAACGTTTTAACCGTCTTTACCGGGAAGCGGTGCTCGAGCATATTTGTTTTTGATCTCGACCAAGTCAGGCAACTGACAGAAGAATGGATCGATGAATACAATCATAGGCGGCCTCATGAAGGACTTCAAAACATGACGCCAATTGAACGGAAACACATACTGATGAGAAAAGAAGAAACTAAAGAAATGGCTGTCTGACAAATGGGGACACTTACAATGAGTAAATAGGATAAAATGGATTCTATGAAAATCTATTTGCCTAGGTTCGCTTATGAGATGGTAAATATATCCCTTTACTTGAGGTGTATTTAAATCCATTCGAAAGCCTGGCGCCGCCCAAAACTGACAGTGCTTTTCTGAATGATGAGGCTCCTAAAAACTAATTCAGGTAGTTCAAAAAATCTAAAATCACTAACAACTAACTGTCACGTTTCCAAGGCAACTTGTTATCCGTTAATAAAATAATTTTTTGATAAGAAAAGACTAGTTTTATGGCATGAACCTTCCGCAAACAGGTTGGATATGAAAATCTAATGCTGGTTGCTTCTATACCGTAAAAATCGCTATATGTACATATCCAAAATCATTATTGAGGGATTCAGAAATTTCCCTAACAATACAGTTGAGTTTAATGATGGCGTAAATGTAATTATCGGCCATAACAATGCCGGAAAAACCAGTTTACTAAAAGCGATAGGCCTTCTCATAGATCACAACATGCCCAAAAGGCTAGAGATCGATGATTTTTCCAAGAATATTACATTGGGAGAGTTGCAGGCAGAACCTCCACAGGTCAGCATCACAATGGTGATAGATCAGACCACCGGTGAAGATCTAACGGGCGATGACTTGGTTACGGTGGCCGATTGGTTGACTAAGCTTGACGAGCCTTATAAGGCTGTCTTGACCTATAAGTTCTTCCTTCCCTATGAGAAACACGAGGATTACAAGAACACCCTCGCTACATGCGCGAATAAAAATGACGCATGGATTGCCATTAGACATGACTTTTTGAGATTCTACACTAGTAAAATCTATGGCGGAGACCCGAACAACAAGTTAGTTGCTGACAGCAATGCGCTCCAGAAATTTGACTTTCAATTTTTGAATGCTATTAGGGATGTAGAGAGGGATATGTTCACGGGAAAAAACACAATGCTTCGTGACGTCCTCGATTTTTTTATGGACTATGAGATCAAATCTGCCGATGAGAGCATAAAAAGCAAAACTGCGAAGCACGCAGAAATTAAGGGTCTAAAGTCTGAGTTCACAACAAAGGCAGGCAGACTTATCGAGGACCTGCAAAATCGCATGAGAGCAGGCAAACGACATATTTTATCGTATGCTACCCAGACAGGAGCCACGTTCAATAACGCGCTTCCGGACTTCGACGGCGCGATCTCCGACGTAGAACTGTACTCCGCGCTAAAACTTATTATCGGCTATTCCGGACTGGACATCACCATACCTGCAACGCACAATGGGCTGGGATACAACAATCTTATTTTTATGTCCCTTTTGCTTGCCAAAATGCAAGTCAACGCCGACGGCAATTATCTAGGCAGCAATGCAAAAAATTTTCCAGTCTTGGCAATTGAAGAACCAGAAGCTCATCTCCACCCTTCAATGCAATATAAGTTTCTCAAGTTTCTGAAAGAAAACATGAGTGAACGCAAGGTAAGGCAGGTATTCGTGACGACTCATTCAACCCAAATTACCTCTGCTGTTTCGTTGGACGAGATTATTTGCCTGCATAATGAAAATGGCATTATCAGCGCCGGGTATCCGGGAAAGGTATTCCCGGATACTCCTGATGGTAAAGAAGCAAAGGCGTATGTTCAACGTTTCCTCGATGCAACACGATCCGATATGCTATTTGCTCAGAAGGTTATGCTGGTCGAAGGACTAGCGGAGGAGCTGCTGGTCCCTACACTAGCAAAGTACTGCGGTAAACACCTTGAGGACCACCATATTGCTGTCGTTCCAGTCGGAGGCAGGTTTTTTGACTATTTTCTCATGCTTTTTGATACTGACAACCCCTATGCTATTCCTAAAAAAGTCGTTTGTATCAAAGATCGTGATCCGGAACGAAAGCTAAATGATGATTCTTATTTTGTTAGGTGCTACCCGTTCGAATTTGAACAGGATGCCGCGAATTATACTTATCAGGATCATTTAACCACGAAAATATCGAAGTACATTGCTCACCGTAACATCCGATTCTTTGGGCAAAACCATGCTAAGGGCAAAACATTTGAGTATGAACTTAGCTTATCAAACGCAAACTCGAAAATACTTTTAACCAAGTCAATCACAAATAGAAAAGAGCTCGTGGATCTGATAGATTTTTATCAAAAAGGGAACCCATTGAGTGATTTTTTGAACCGACTTGGACGGAGCGATTCTAACACCCTATTAAAGGCGTCAATTAGCGCCAACGTGGATCCCTCTTGGACGGATGAGGATAAAAAGAAAGCTTTGATAGCTACACGATATCTAAATTCTGTCGGTAAAGGTGAGAATGCACTCGAACTTGCCAACCACCTCGAAGCAAATCTTAAATTGCCGACCGTAGTAACTGCTAGTCCTCAGGGAGGCCCGGCTATGCCCACCAGGGAAGCATTCAATGTTCCTTTCTATATACAAGAATCAATTAATTGGATATGTCAGTAACTACCATTGCGTCAGATGATGCAATTGATATTGAGAAGCCTTTCAAAGTTAAAGCAGGTCCAGGGGCGGGAAAAACCCATTGGTTGGTAGCTCATATAAAAAACGTACTCACAAACTCTAGAAGATTGGGGTCTTATCGAAAAGTTGCCTGTATCACCTATACAAACACTGCAGCGGACACAATAATTAGCAGGCTTAATGAAGGCGCCGATAGGATCGAAACTTCTACCATACACAGTTTTATATACAATAATATCATCAAGCCTTACATGCATTTCATTGCCAGTCAATATGACTTCAATGTCAAGTATATGGACGGCCACGACGAACATTTCATTTCCCGTAAGTACATAAAGGAATGGGTCGATGCTCATCCTAACCTTGCGAGGCTAAGCAATCCATACACTAGAAACCAATTGCTGAAATTGGAAGGCAATTTGAAGGCATTAGGTAATTGGTTGTCGTCCATTGATTACAAATTCGAGAGCAGGGACCTACTAATCTCAGCAGATAATTCCAAAGCATATGACATCGCAACAAATACACGCCTGGGAAAAACGGGATGTCTAGATAAGCTGGCACCGGCATTGCTCGAGTATAAGAAGATCTTCTGGCGTAAAGGGAGGCTACATCATGAGGATATATTGTTTTTTGGACATAAGCTCATAACTCAATATCCCTTCATTGTCACCGTCTTGCAAGCAAAATTCCCGTACTTTTTTATCGATGAGTTTCAGGACACAAACCCGGTACAAACGGAAATTATTAAGCTTATTGCACAGAAAGAGACCATCGTAGGGGTTATCGGAGACAGGGCACAAGCGATCTATAGTTTCCAGGGAACATCCTCTGCGGACTTCGACAGGTTCACTTTAGTCAATCAACAAGATTTTCTTATTGAAGACAATAGACGAAGCACCGACAAAATTGTTCAGGTGCTGAACCACCTTAGGCCTGACCTTCGGCAAAAGCCTTTGCGAAATGTTCCAGGTGCAAAACCAGTACTTTATGTGGGCACCAAAGAACACGCTTTCACTTATGCACAAAGTATTTGTGGGAACGAAGCCCTTATAAGTCTTTCGCGAGACAACGTTATGGTCAATGCCATGAAACGACTTTACAATGCCGCTATTCCAAGCGTAAATCTTTTGGACGAGCTTTTTGCCAAGGACAATGCCGATCGGGTGAAGGTAGTTGTTCGATGCATTAGGGCTGTGGAGCTAGGCGTTGAGGGCAGATATAAAGAAGCAATAAAAGAAATGGAAAAGAACAATAGCGGTATTTCGGACAAAGTGCTACGGAGGAAAAAATCCTTCCACCAGTTGTCGTTGCTACTGTCCCGATACTCCTCATATAATAATGAGCCGCTCTATTCTTTTTACGAACTTGTAAAAACACATGTCAATGCTTCGATCCCTTCACTTATACGTGGAACGATCAAAGACTTTTACACGAACAATACTTTTGCTCAGGTAGGATTATTTGTGGACACAAAAAATGACGTGTCTCCCTGTAAAACGATCCATAAGGCGAAGGGTGATGAATTTGACAATGTGTTTGTGACCATGCTTGGCAGCTCCGACGTTGGCTATCTGATGTCTCCGGATTTGAATGCTGAGGAACAGCGAGTGAGGTATGTCGCTTTGAGTAGGGCAAGAAATAGATTATTTATTAGTGTTCCTTCTCTAACGGCCACTCAGGAAGCTACCCTCACGACATTATTTGACATCCAGCGGCCGATTTAGAGAGCTTTATCATCAACTGTTACTGTTATTTATTAATCTTATGCAAATCGGATGTATTGGGTGGGGATCTCTTATCTGGAAGCCCGGCGACCTTCTGGTCGATAAAAATTGGCGCGACGATGGGCCTCAACTACCTATTGAGTTTCTAAGAACGTCGCAGGACGGCAGACTCACGCTGGTAATTTGCGATTTGTTCCCCCTTACTTTCACCTACTGGTCATTGATGACGACAAGCAATATTCCGGAAGCAATTGAATCGTTAAGAGACCGAGAAAACTGCCCGACGGCCAAGCCAATTGGTATGCTAAAGAGGCTTGACCTAGTCCCTGAAAATGCCGTCAAAAAGACAATACATAGTTGGCTTCAGAGCAAGGATATTGATGCCGTTATTTGGACAAATCTCGGGCCCAAGTTTAACGATGAAAGAGGGCGAATCGCAACAGTAGAAGAAGCATTGGATTATCTGTCTAATCTGTCTCTCAAAGAACAAGAGCTAGCTGAAGAATATGTTCGGAAAGCACCTGGAAAAGTTGCTACCGTATATCGCTCTAAGTTTGAAGAGGCGTTCGGCTGGCTACCGATCTATCCTGTACTATAATCGAGCATTCCGCAGCGCCAATCAGGTCTTAAGGTTTACATTATGTGCTCGTCCATCTACCAAGGTATTTTGGAGTTTTCGGTTGCTATTTACATGTCGGCCACGTCCACCAAGCCGGATTGCGTAAGCGTGTCGACAATTTCCTTTATTGCACTTACCTTTTGAATACGAATGTTTCCATAGCCATCCGTTCTGGATTGGGAGAACGTGAAAACCACCCTTTGCTTCGCCCGCGACAGCGCCACAAAGAAAGTGCAGTTATCTTCGCTAGCTTGGTTTTTATAAGTCCAAAATGCTCTGTCTTCCAACCCCACAAAAATTACTGTGTGATATTCCAGGCCCTTGCTTTTATGAACCGTCATTACTGGAATTGTATTTTCTCCAGCAAAACGTTGTATTGCCCTTACGATGCCTTGACCGGGAACCACAGTTAGTTTCAGCTCTTGAATGAACTGGGTAATAGTCAGGTCCAGAAAGGTATCATTCGTATAGATTGGATAAGCATTTTTTATACGGCTCCTTCCTGCAAATTCTATCAATTCTTTAACAATCAGATCAATTTCACTCTTCTTAGAAGGTTTATAAGTCTCCCGGACTTTGCGGGTAAATTTATAGAACGATTTTTCTAATGAAAGCAGATGCTCGTCAGTCATCTCGGTGCTAGTATTAGCCAAAAACGAGAGACAGATCCTTTTTGACTCTCCCGACCTTTCGTCATAGATGACATAAAATGCGTGAATAAAGTATTGCACCAGCTCCTGGCCAATCAAATCCTGCAATAGACTTTCATCCCTAGCAGCTAAGCCATTTTTCTGAAAATAAGCAATTAGATTGCCCACATATGTTTGCAGGCTCCCTTTGACCAAGATGCAGATTTCGTTTGCTTTTAGTCCGTCAATTTCAATCCAATATTTAACTTGTTTTAGAAGGGAGGCCATTTCAGCTTTCTCTGAGCTATAATTCCAGAGAAAACACTCGCCCTCATCCAACGGTTTCCGGCTGTCCGGTTCCGCAAAGTCAGTTTTCCCTAAAAGATGTTCGGTTAAATAATTAAGCAAGGCTACTAGGCGTGGTGCACAGCGGAAATTCATTTTCAACGTTTTCAAAATCGCTTGCAGTTCTTTTTGATAATCTTCAAAAACAGTTTCCTTCGCACCTGCCCACAACATTATCCGCTGTTTGTCGTCACCCACGGCTGTAACCTGGCAATCACTTCCCCAAAAACAGCTCTTAAAGAACTCGTACTGAATGGACGTAGCATCCTGAAACTCGTCGAGAAACACATGACTATAGGTCTGTCTAAGGAAAGACCTTACCGGTTCATTGCTCCTGATGATATATTCGGCTAGCCGCATGATCATCTTAAAAGTCAGCTTGGAAGGAGTCGAGCCAAGCATTTGTCGCCAGGTATTTACTCGCGCAATGTCTCCTTTTGAATTACTATGAAGAGGAAATGCTGAATGGGTGTGAAATGACATTAGCTTGGTGTCTTGGTTCTGAAAGCGAAAGTCGCGATCAACACCTTCATAATAGTCCAATATCGTCTTCTCATTCAATAATACCTGGTAGTCCTTCGAAACTTTTAGGTCATGAGGCAGTTGGTTACGAAAGTGGTCGAGTAGTAGCTTTGCGAACGTATCAAAAGTCCATGAATCAAAACGCAATGAAAGCTCCTTGCCGCAGCGAAGGCGGACACGATCCTTTAAGTTATAGGATGCATCCCGTTTGAAGCTTATGGCCAGAATACGTCTAGGATATTGACATTGATTGGTTTGTAGCAAGAAAGCTGCTTTCTGAGCAAGTAATTCAGTTTTTCCAGCTCCCGGACCTGCTACGACCAAAAAGTGCCCGGCCTGGGTGATTACGTCAATAGCTGCTTGTTCAAGCCGAAGACCATCGGCCGGTACCCAATCCGTTGCTTTAATTCTTCTCATCCGCTTCGGTTCTAAGAAGTCCTTGTATCCTCTTGAATATTTCTTTAAAAACCGATGGCAAACCTTTCCTAATTTGTTCGTCCGTCATCAACGACATCGCCTCAATATGTGTCGCGGGCTTTCCCCTGCCCAGAAAATGATAGTTATACCAGATCATTAGCTCCTTTTGTTGCTGGCTATACAACTTTCCTACCGCTTTCTCTGACTTTAGGGTAGCCTTTACTGCGGCCTTTATTTTTTTATCAAAGGCATCCGGATCACCGCCAGGATCAGGAATGTCCGGTCCACCTCCATCTGGGATTGCCTCCTTATAAAACTCATCATAGCTAGTCAACATCAGGAAGTCGATATCGAGCGGACCTGAGTAGAATACATCATATTTCTTAACACGATTTACCCACGCATTCAAATTTGTCTCGTTCCCAATATCCCACGTGTGCATAGTATCGAGATCTTGCTCGGACATTACACTGTCGTCACTAAGTAACAACAGGTCATTTCGCTCAAACCCAATCAATAATAATTGTTGAAGAGCATATTTGATCCGACCCCATGCTCCACCAGTTCTTTCAAGGTCAAAATCCAACAATGTCACATACGGGATACCCAAAGTATCTAGCAACTTCCAGATATGGTTCACAAACCTATGACCAAGCGGAGCAAACGTAATCATATTGTCGTCAAAGTCGAGGTCGAACACGCGCATTAGCCGATTAAAAATAGCCCCTTCACTATCGCCTTCACCAATAACCACCACCTTGGCGAAATATATCTCCGGATAGTTAATTACTGCTTGGCGTACATATTTATACGCATCTGAACTTATTTTTGGCAAAGATATCTTACGCACTTTCGTCTGATAGGACCTACTTATCCGAAAATGCCTAATAGCTTCCGGGTCAATCCTTTTTATGATGGCTGGTGTATGTGATGAAAGGATTACTTGCGAGGTGCCGGTTTTGGAAATCCTATCGAGAATACGAACAACCCTCCCTAACAATTGCGGAGCGATATGGTTTTCAGGCTCTTCAATGGCAAACAATGTCAGCAATGGCCGGCTTTTTCCTATTTCATCTTCGTCGGCCTTAGCGGCAAATTGTTCTTCGATATCCAGTAATGAGCATACAAGGGTCAGGTAAAATAGCGAGCGGAGTCCATCACCAAGTTCATCGAGCCGAAAGTCATTCGTTGTCGCGGTAGGACCGAAGGAAATCTCGAGTTTTTTCAGGATCGAATCGAAGTCGCTGTCACCAAATCCAACGTAGGTCTCCCGGTACCGTTCTTCCCTGTGAAACTGCTGCCAGAATTGGTTAATCGAGCGTTCGACTGTATCGAATTCCGGCAATGCTTTAAATCCATTATTTATTTCTTTAATCTGTTGCTTAAATGTTTGGGTAAAAGCCTCAGACCATTTTATTTTTCTTAAAACCCGGTGTAACAGGCTGCCGGATGCATACTTCAGCTGTTCGGATGGACGACGGATGGCTGGTACGTATATGACTTGGATAAGGCTTCGCAGGTGACCAGGAAAGGGAAGCTTATCACCATCTGAAACTTCCTCTCCCTCTGGTACCCGGATGGTATACATATTTGTCTCTATCTCACCATCGGGTTCAATCTGGGATTTTTTCCAGCAGGACTCCAGCCTAACCCTCAGATAAGGAGTCTCTCCTGGGTTTCCGGCTACCATGCCAGAAAAGAAGTGCGGTATCGCGTCGGGATTGTCACCGAAACTAAAATGGGTCTCAATGGATAAAAAACGTTCTGCTAGATCCTCGATTACTTCGCCCTTAAAATGGTGGAAATCTTTCGTCTGGAACTCGCGCTCGGAAAATGTCGAACTAAACATTTTTCTGAGTGCGTCCATCGCGGATGTTTTGCCGGAACTGTTCAATCCAATAAAACCCGTCAGGTCCGGTCTTATTTTAATGGTAATTTGCTTACCAAAAGAACGAAAACCTTTGATTTTTACTTCGGCCAATTTCATTGGAATATTAGGGAGGTTAGTAAAGTTTGTTGTTCTTGACCAAATAAAAGCTAGTAATGTAAGTATCTATATGGATACATTAGATCGCGTGTAAACCAATCGAGGTATGAAATTCAATAACGTTACATTATAACATTTTTTGAAACTTTAGGCCTATTTGATAATTCTGAGTCATGCTAATTAAACTTCTCTTTATTATTTCTCTCCCAACCCTCAATCACAATTCCTTCATGTCGAAGATAATTGTATAAAGTCGCTTTACTACCTATCTTCAATTGCTCACAAATCTGCATGGTTGTATATTTTTTACTCAAGTACAGAGTTGCAGCTAGGCCTACAAGTTCCTTTGATTTTTGAGTGAGTCCTTTTGGCCGCCCCCCTACCCTGCCGCGGGCCCGTGCCGCTTCCATACCTGCCAGGGTATGTTCCATCAAAACCTCTCTTTCATTTTCGGCAAAGACTGAACTGAGCATATACCACAGCCTGCCCATTTTGGTAGAAGTATCAATCCCCTCTGAAATACTCTGGAAGTCCACTCCCATTTCCTTCCATTCAATCATGAGCTTGATCAGCTCATAAGTAGTTCGACCCAGTCGGTCAATTCGCCAGACAACTATGACATCCCCTTTCCGAAGCTCCGAGATCATCCTTATATATTCTAGTCGTTGCACGGAAGCACCCGAAACCTTTTCATTATATATTTTCTCGCAACCTGGTTTTTTGAGGGAGTCAAATTGAAGGTCCTGGTTTTGCTCAGTCTTTGAAACCCGTATGTATCCAACCACCATTCTAAATAGTACAGTTTAACGTGGTAGTTTGCTATATACAGTAAATAGTTTTGATGTACCACAAATCTGTAATTTCAAAGTACCAAAAATGGCAGTTTTTAGAACTAAAAGGGAAGAAAATTTAGGTGTCTGAGAGTACAGTTTAACCACCGAATTTTTTGATAATCGTTTTATATAGATTTTGTTTATAACTCAGCTTTTTAGCTGAATTTTGAAAGTTTCGAAAAGCATTCTATTATATCTTTATCAAAAAGAAAGCCTGCACTATGAGAAAGAAAAAGCTTAATCATTTTTGTTGGCAAAATCCTGGTGATCTTAATAGCTCTATCCTTATTACTGCATACTAATAAGCTCCTGTGAACATTGCAGAAGTTGTACAATCATTTTCTATCCTATTTTCCGCCGAGATTCAGCATGCAGTAATTTATCTAGTAAGTAACTTTTGTATAATGTTCAGTACAAATCGTGATATATTACAGTCTAATAAAAGAAGATCCTAATTCATTCGACTCTACATTTCAGCTAACTTCAATGCAATCATTTTTACAATCAGATTTCCACCTTATATCCAGCTATGTCCAGGTGACATTCTCATGGCTTCAATCCTTAAATGGTTTTGGCCCTATTTACAGACCGAAAACTGCACGGTTTAAATTTTTGTGGCCTATAGTTCTATTTTATTTTTCGTCCCCTAGCCTTATGGCGCAGCCCGCAGTAGAGTGGGATAAAGTTCATTCACTGCCACCGAAATTCAACCTTTCTGAAAGTTTGACTAGGCCTACGCCTGATGGCGGTGCCATCATGGGGTTTTCTTCAAATTCAGGAGACTGGGGTTATTTCATCAATAAATTCGACCAGAACGGCACAAAGCAATGGGAGAAAAAATTTGTCGGAGACCAATATGATTCAGTGCAAGAAATTCTTTCAACCTCAGATGGAGGCTATCTGCTGGGCGGTTACTCCAATTCCGGTGCAAGCGGAGACAAGTCTGATCCTTCATTTGGCACATTTGACTATTGGATCGTCAAGATTTCCGCAGACGGAACCAAACAATGGGACAAGACTTTCGGGGGAGTTGAATTAGACTATATTACCTCAATGAAACAGACAGCGGACGGCGGGTATATCCTTGGAGGCACTTCAAGCTCACCTGCCAATGGCATAAAAACAGAGAATTCAATTGACCTTGATTACTGGGTTATTAAGATCAGTGCAACCGGAATCAAACAATGGGACAAGACGATTAGAAGTACAGGTTGGGATAGACTGACCTATGTAGACCAAACAGTAGATGGAGGCTACCTTGTGGGTGGTTATTCCTATTCCAATGCGGGTGGGGACAAATCCGCTAATAGCAAAGGTGGTTTCGACTATTGGGTAGTCAAGCTGGATTCCAAGGGCTCTAAATTGTGGGACAAAACTTATGGTGGCAATAGCAATGAGGAATTTGTACAAATCCAGCGTGCAAAAGGCGGTGGTTATATACTAGCAGGCCGATCAACATCCATCGTTAGTGGGGACAAATCAGCAACTCCCTATGGTTATGAGGATTTTTGGGCTATCAAGATTAATTCAGATGGAGAAAAGCAATGGGATAAAGCATTTGGCGGAACGGGTCCGGAATATGTTACAACACTTGCACAAACAGCAGACGGCGGCTACCTGATTAGCGGACAATCTTTTTCTGAGGTGAGTGGCAATAAGACCGATGCACCAAAATCAAGTGGTGATTATTGGGTTGTGAAAATAGATGCTAATGGAAATAAGATATGGGACAAGAGTATCGGCGGTCACAAATGGTCGAGCAGTTATTTAACCGGAGCTTTTCAGGCGCCGGATGGAGGATATACTTTATGGGGAATAAACAATAGTGATAGCACAGGTGGTGATAAGACCCAAACCGGGTCAGATATATGGATTGTAAAGATCCTGTCTGAGTCAAACAACAAGAAGCTGGCATTTTCTGCTGATTCACTGGATTTCAGCCTTACAAACACAACGCCTGACTCTTTACAAAACGTAAGTCTTTCTTCCAATAGTGGTATGCCGGCCGTTACAATTAGCAAATCATCTGCAGACTGGCTGGGTTTACCTTCACCGGCACTGGGATCTTTGCCATTCACGGTTAGAACTAATGGTGTTACAGCAGGCAAGTATAACGCCATTGTTGCCGCAACGGCACCGGGGTATGCCAGGGCATTGCTGAGTGTTAATCTGGTGGTAAACGATGTGACCATGGTTCCGGTACTCAGGCCTATTGGTGAGAAGGAGCTCATGCCAGGCGGCTCACTCCAGTTTATTGCAACTGCATCAACCGGATTTGGACAAACCAAGTCGTTTTCACTTCTGAACGCGCCAGCAGGTGCCGCGATTGATGCCGCTACAGGTGCTTTCAGCTGGGTTGCACCTCAGCAACCGGGTACTTATGAAATCACCGTTAGAGTGAGCATTGTTAACTTCTCTGAACTTTATGACCAGGAAACAATTAAGGTAAAAGTGCTGGACCCGGTAGATTATCCTGTTGTCCGGATTAATGCAGGCGGCAAGGCTTTCACCGCTTCCGGCGCAAGACTATTCGGGGCTGACCGGTACTATGCCGGCATTGACCGCACCAGCTCGGTGGCTACTGGTGATATCCTGAACACAACGGATGATGAACTCTACCGCTCAGGCCGCTGCTCACCCTCTTTCAGCTACAACATCCCGGTTGCTAATGGCAAGGTAAACGTGATCCTGCACTTTGCTGAAATCTGGTACGGCATTCCGGGAAAAGGTGCCGGCGGAGCAGGTAAAAGACAGTTCAACGTCACCATCGAAAACAGCCGAAAGCTGACCAACTTTGACATCTTTGCTGCTGCCGGCGGGGCGATGCGCGCTGTGCAGAAATCCATTCCGGTCACTGTTACGGATGGTATGCTGAACATTGACTTTACAAGTGGCGCAGCCGACCTGCCCCGCATATCCGCCATTGAAGTCGTCAGAACAAGTTCCACGCTCAAACCACTTGCTGATTCCTATGTACGGGATGGAAGCTACAATGCAACTAACTTTGGCGCTGCTATTAATCTGGATATCAAAAACAACATCAATGATCTTGCAACCGTACGATCCACTTATCTCCGGTTTAAGCTGCCAACGGCTACCGCTGTTTCCTCCGCCGTTCTGCGGATCTACGGCCATAATCATGAAAGCAGCAAGAATATCTCTGTACATGCTTACGGGGTAGATGAGGACCTTTGGACTGAAAACGGCATTGTCAACAGCAATGCCCCTGCTGCATCCACACGTTCACTGGGCTATGTAGCAGTCAATGATGCTTACAAGTATTATGAAATAGATGTGACCAGCTATGTAAAAGCCCAGCAGCAAGCAGGCGAAACACTGGTGAGTCTGCAATTGGCAGATCCGAATAGCCGGAATACCCGCGTTGTCTTCAACAGCAAAGAAAGCAGCTCCTACCCTCCTCAGCTGATTGTTCAGACCCCACCTGTTGTAATAAGTAACACACGGTTAAGCAAAGAAGAAATCAGCACAAACCTGAAAGCAGAACCTGAGTCCTCATCGGTTTACCCCAACCCGGTCAGAAACAAGTTTACGATACAAATTTCCGGCAAACACAGCGCAGATGTTACGCTTGATCTTACAAACAATTCAGGCCAGAGCTATCAACTTGTAGCAGCTCAGAAAGTGATTGCTGGTCAGAAAACAGAAGTGGATATTTCAAATCTGCCTTTAAGCAAAGGAGTTTATCTGCTGAAAGTACAGTCGAGTAACACCTCGGAGGTATTGAAGGTGCTGGTTACAGAGTAGCTTAATTATTCAAATGCCCGGACCAGATCACCGGGCATTTTTATTTATTCTGATTGAAGTTAACCCGTTCTTTTTAACCCTTAACTGCTGCAATTTATGCTTTTACATTTATCCTTAAAAATGAATTTACCAGGAAATTTTCTACAAAGGACTTTTCCCAATTACCTGAAATGGTGTATGATTTTGATCTTAGTCCCATTCTTGACCGGAAAACTGCTTGCGCAGCCTGCGGTGGAATGGGATAAGCTGCAAACACTTACGCCCGGTTTTGGACCTTATCCCACAGTAGCATGTCAAACGACGGATGGCGGGGTGATGATCGGATTAGCAGCCGGTGGTAATGCGGGTTCTAAATACTTTATACTTAAACTGGATCGTAAAGGAAACAAAGAATGGGAAAAAACATATGGTGGAAATAAAGACGACGAATTAAAGTCTGTTATCCAGACATCCGATGGCGGATACCTGATCGGAGGCCAGTCCGATTCTGATGCCGGTGGCGATAAGTCAGATTCGGCCTATTCCATTAGTACTGATTACTGGATTATCAAGATTACCGCAGACGGAACCAAACAATGGGACAAAACGTATGGCGGAACAGGCTCTGACAATCTGGGAACAGCAATACAGACTTATGACGGAGGATATCTCGTTGGCGGTTTGTCAACTTCTCCTGCCAATGGCATTAAAACCGAAAATTCGTTTGGAGAATCCGATTGCTGGTTGATTAAACTTGATGCAAACGGAAACAAGCAATGGGACAAAACCCTGGGCGGATCCTTGAGGGACGATGTTTCATCTATAATACAGGTACCGGATGGAAGTTTTATCATAGGTTGCAATTCCGATTCAGAAATCAGTGGAAATAAGACAGCAGGTTCCAAGGGTTCGTATGATTACTGGATTGTAAAACTTTCAGCCAGCGGCATCAAACAATGGGACAAAACCTATGGCGGCAATGGATTCGACAGCAATCCTATTATTGTTCAAACAGAAGACAACGGGTATTTGCTTGCCGGTGACTCCTGGTCCGATGCAGGTGAATACAAATCGGCTCCCGGTTTCGGCTATTACGATTTATGGATCGTTAAAATCAATTCAGAAGGAGAAAAGCAATGGGACAAGAGCTATGGCGGAAACGACCCTGATCTGATTCAATCCATTCAGCCAACACCTGATGGCGGATTTCTGATCGGCATGGTATATTATTCCGACCTCGGTGACACCAAGGCAGATCCAACAAGAGACCTGGATGATAACTGGATTATTAAAATAGATGCCAACGGGACCAAATTATGGGATAAAAACATTGGAGGCAGTCCTCGTTCAGTCAGCACGTTAGCTGGTGTTTTTACTACTTCTGATGGCGGGTATCTAACAACCGGAAATTCATATAGTAATAACATAGGCGGTGATAAGACCGAAGTTGGGCAAGGTGTCTGGACTGTGAAGTTGCTTGCTGAATCAAACGACAAAAAGCTTGCTTTTTCTACCGATTCACTGGATTTTGCACTTTCAAGTATCCCAACTGATTCTACCCGAAATGCCATCCTTTCTGCTAATACAGGCTCGCCAGAAGTTACATTTCGTAAATCTGCTGCCGATTGGCTGGATTTGCCTTTGCCTGCACTGGACACATTGCCGTTCACCGTTACTACTTCAGGCATTGCGTCGGGTCAGTATAGTTCGGTAGTTGCCGCAACGGCTCCCGGCTATGCCAGGGCATTGCTGAAAATCAACCTGAATGTAAATGAAGTTTCCATGCCACCGGTACTCAGTCCCGTAGGTGACAAAGTATTGCTGCCAGGCGGAACGCTCAGGTTTACAGCTACCGCAACGACAGGATTTGGACAAACCACGACATTTTCAGTTTTGAATGCGCCTGCTGGTGCCGTCATAGATGCTGTCACGGGTGCTTTCAACTGGACTGCACCTTGGGAAACAGGTTCCTATCAACTTACAATCCGGGTTGGTGTCGCCGGATCCCCAAACCTTTATGATGAGGAACTCATCACGGTGAGGGTAGTAGAACCGGCTAATTTTCCTGCTATCCGGATCAATGCGGGCGGAAAGGATTTCACGACTGCTGACGGACGGGTATTTATGGCGGATACTTTCTTTGTCGGCAATACGCGCACCAGCACGGTCAAGGATATCGATATTGTAAATACGCAGGATGACGAACTGTACCGTTCAAGCCGCTGCGATCGCTATTTTAGCTACCGGATTCCGGTACAATCCGGAATTTATAAAGTCACCCTTCATTTTGCAGAGGTATTCTGGGGCGTTTACCCCGGCAAACCCGGTAACGTTTCCAGCAGGCTCTTTGATGTTGCAGCAGAGCGTGCATCCAAACTCAATTTTTACAGTATCATCCAAAAAGCAGGCGGACCGCTCAGGGCAGTAACTGAAAGTTTTGAAGTAAAGGTCACCGACGGTTTTCTCGATCTGGACTTCGACTATGCGGACGCTGATCTTGCCAAGGTGGCAGCCATTGAAGTGGAAGTAATCAGCCCATTGACAGAGTTTTCGATAGGACCCGTTGCAGACGCCTATGTACGACATGGAAACAATTCGCAGACTAACTACGGCCTGGAACAAACCATTGACCTGAAAGCAACTACAAAGGCTGAACTCGCACGTGCGGCTTACATCAAGTTCTCCCTGGCCAGTCTGAGCGAAATCACAAGCGCCAAGCTTCGCATTTACGGCAGGAACTATGAAGGCACCAACCTGATCCGGGTCGGGCTCACAGGCATTGACAATGACAGCTGGTCGGAAACCGGCATTACGGCAAGCAATGCGCCAACGGGCTTCTCCACCTTTCTGGGATCTTTTGACATTAATGACCAAAAGCACAGGCCACGGTTTTTTGAGGTTGATATTACTGAATATGCAAAAGCGCAGCTGGCTCAGGACAAAATGCTGACGCTCATGCTGGCAGACCGAGGCGAGACTAACAAAAGGGCAACTTTCAACAGCAGGGAAAATGCGGTAAACCCACCCGAGCTGATCATTATAACCTCAGGCCCCATAACTCCAACCGCCAGAATAGCCCATACACCGGTACTCACTAAAACTGACAACAAGACTGAAAACGAACTGACTGCTTCCACCATTTACCCCAATCCGGTACAAAAACATTTCACTGTTCAGATCGGGAACCAGCATCAGGATAACATTTCATTACAGCTGATCAATGCGGCTGGCCGGAGCTATCCGGTCAAAACAAATGAGGAACTGCATGCCGGCAGCAAAGCCGAAGCGGATGTTTCCGGTTTGTCACTGAGCAAAGGTATTTATTTACTAAAAGTACAATCGAGTAAGACCTCCGAGGTATTGAAGGTGCTGATTACAGAATAGTTTGAAAATTCAAAATGCCCGGGAAGCTCCCGGGCATTTATTTATTCTGATTCAAGTAAATTTTATGATAAGATTTTCAAACGCCATCTTCACCTAATTTGTACTTAGTCCATTTTGTCTAACAATGCCATTCGCAAAACTATTTGAATTGAACTCAAACGAATTAATTCCACAACGCTAACAGATATACGTATTTACTAAACTACAAATAGTTTCTTGTAGCTAGCTGGGTCTTGTATCATCTCTATTTCACAAAGCACATCCATTACCGCGCTCAGTCCCTTGTACTGGTCTTCCATAATCTCCTGTTTGGTGTGACCCGAATAATTCTTGTAGTGAATTTCTGTGTTGGTGTCGAAGACATACTCGATTCTGGCCAACTCATCCGCCGAATACCCGGTTTCCTTGATGCATATTTTCACAAACCATTCTTTCTCTTTTTTATAGTCCCTGCTCTGAATACCATCTGTTGTGGAAAAGGCCATTCCCCACAGATCATTGGTTACTAAATCAGAGATATAAACTGGCTCCAGGCACTTTCCTACCTTTACCCCTGCCCCCCATGCAACCATCGTACCTACTGCGCAGGCACTGCATGTTCCCTTGGCCAGCGTTTCATTAAAGAACGCATACATTAATGCGTCGACCGCATTCTTGAATCTCTTTGTCATTGGAGTGATTGAAATTATTAGTTTAAATAATAGGATCTCCTGCTTTTTAGTCCAGGATAGATCTTTATGAATGAAAAAATGAACCTTTACTTCTGATACAAATATTCCCTTGATGACTCCTGATGCGCGTCAAACCACACGCTTAACAGTCCGTGTTAAGTAGTCAAGCATTAGCAAACAGCCATATGCCTATTAACCGCATCCAAAAAAGCATACGTAATAATAGAGTTAGTACTATAAAACTGGATGAAAATAGTTTAATCCTATTTGCTGAGCCAGCTAATCCTTACAGAACCTTGATCTCATCAAGCATGAAAAGATATGAAATCTAATTTTTGTAACCGGTTATAAATGTAATTAATTAACCATTAGTTAACTACTCATTCGCAAGTTTAAGTAGGCTTTAATGCATGCAATTTTCATATTCTTATTTAACGGTAATAATTCAATCCTCAACTGTTTTCATAATGACCTATATTACAGAAGATTATTGTATTATTTTTACAATTGCCTTTGCTTAAACGGTATTTTAAAGAAAATTATAGTATCTCAATAATCTGGAGAGATCCAGCATAAAGATTTTACAAATAAAAGATTTAATGATTGCCTGAATGCTTGATAGTACAATTTAGTAGCAGCCTTTATTACAAGACACTTGCTTTGCTAAAACTTGGAATTTTTATAATATCAGATTAATTTTTTAATACCTGTGCTAAAAACGTTAAAGCCGTCCTATTTTCACAGAACGGCTTTTGCACTTATGATGATTAATAATTCTTTTAACCACTTCTCAGGATCATTCCGTGATTAGCATTTTAATTACTTCTGTCACAGCTTCCGACTTGATCATGAGCATGTAAACTCCGGTGCTTAGAACATGCTTTGAAATATCTACTTCTACCTTCTGCCCAGCCCTTGCTTTCTCTGGTAGCTGTATTTTGTAGCTTTGGCCATTTTGGTTTACCAGGTTAAGATCAATATTTTCACTATGCTTGCCGGAAAGCTCTACGTTAAAATGCTGTGTGGCCGGGTTGGGGAATACAGTTGATTGCCCCGGCTCTTTCTCCAAATTGGCAGTAATTTCCTGCTGTCCTGTTCTGGCCGCAGCACTTGCCTGCTCTACGGTCTGTATGACGAGCTGCGGCGGGTTGACTGGATTTTCCCTGCTGTTAAAAGTTAGCCTGCTGTTACGGGCATTGTCGTCTCTTAGAAGAAAGTTAATCAGTAAGTCACCTGCCTGCTGTTTGGCCTTTACATAACCGGTTACATCCAGCTCATAGTACTTGGCCACATTGGTGACGCCAACCGAGCTTAACAAAGGCGTTGAAGCAGCAGGTGCAAAAGCATACCTGAGAAGCGATTCGACCCACATAGGAACATCATAGCCTTCTTCCGTACCATAAGCATGCAAGAATACTTCCCGGGCGTTTTCATAATTGTAGCCATACAAACGCAATTTAGCAGAGCCCACCTGCCCTACGCTAGCCAGTGTAAACCTTAGATAGGACATACGTTTTGCATCCGGGCTTCCATCTACATTTTTTACATCCAGATTGGTCTCCTTCCCAAAATTATTATATTGGTAACTGCCACTCCGTACATAGGAATCTTCAATGGGCTTCAAGCTGACACTGTTTACCTGTACTTCTATGGCCGAAACTCGTGGCTGGTCTGCTGATCCGGTCAAAAAGTCTATGTTCAGCATGCCGTCTGTTACGGTCACCGGAATTGTCTGCTTTACTGCCCGCATCGTTCCGCCTGCACGGGCATAGATATCATAATCGGTCAGCTTGCGGCTGCCTTCGATATTGACATGAAACTTTCTTTTACCCGCTTCCTTAAACCAGATCTCGGCAAAGTGCAGCACGACATTCACCTTGCCATTGGCGACAGGAATATTGTAACTGAACGATGGCGAGCAGCGGCCTGTGCGGTAAAGCGCATCGTCCATAGTATTAAAGATATCACCTGTGGCAACCGAGCTGGTGCGGTCGGTGCCGGCATAATACAGATCTTCTTTAAACTGCTTACCGTTTGATGCGGCATAAGCATCTCCACCTGCATTGATGCGCAGGTATGTGTTAGCAGCTTCTTCGCTGACTATCAAAAGCTTTACCGGAATCTGTACCCTGGTGTAACCTGGTGCGGTAATGGTAACAAGCGTGCTATAAGTACCCTCAGCCAAACCCGTGGCATCAATGCTGAAAGATAATGGACCGGTCGTTGTAGCCTGCGGGAGTTTCAGCCAGTCACTATCCTCAGGTTTGAAAAAGGTAAGGTTTTGTTTGCTTGTGCCGGCAGAAAGTGTAATCTCCTGTGCCGGGATCATACTGCCGGATTTATACGTAAATAAAAGCGAGGGAGTAGATGCTGTGAGTACTTTCTGGGATTGTTCTGCATCCAGCTTTACAATCCAGTAACTATAACGGTCATACCTGGAATAACCGGTTTCAGTTTTATCAAAACCTGCAGGTGAATCTGATTGTCCACCTAAAACAAAGCCCTTGTCGCTGGTCTGCTGGACATATTTTAGTGATTCATTAAACGTGGCTCCAATTGTTCTGTCCCATACAGCCTTACCATCCGGTGAGAGTTTGATGATCCAGAAATCTGAACCATACTCAGTCCCTCCTTCAACTTTATAATCTTCGGTTTTATCAATGCTTTTAGGTGAATAGGACCCTCCACCTACTAGATAGCTTCCATCAGCCAGTTGCACAATACTGCTTACGCCATCAGAGTCTGATCCTCCTAAAGTCTTATCCCACTGCTTTGTCCCGTTTTTGTCGACCTTGATAATCCAGTAATCATAACTCCCTCTGGAATCTTCGGACTTGTCCCTGCTTTTACCAGATAAAGAAGAACCTGCCAATAGATATCCCCCATCACTGGTTTGTATCACACTTTTAAAACTGTCAGTACTACTTCCTCCATATGTTTTATCCCACTCTGTTTTGCCAAGAGCTGTTAACTTGATTATTCTGTAATCATATTCTGGCAATATAGTATTACCACCAACTATATACCCCCCATCATTTGTTTGCTTTAAAATAGATACATCTATATTCGTGTACTTGTCAAGTGCTAACTTCGATTTTACATTACCTTCTGAGGTGATATTTACAATTTCTAAATCCGGAGTGGAAGAATAGAAAGGAGATTGACCACTTAACTGATAACCTCCATCAGCGGTAGTATTAATTGAAAGCAATCTTTCATACCCAGTTCCGCCAATGGTTTTGTCCCACTGCTTTGTCCCGTTTGCGGCCAGCTTTATAATCCAGTAATCCGTACCACCATTGCTTTCCTGCGATTTATCCGTTCCTGTACCAGCCGTGTAACCTCCCACTAAATAACCTTCATCTGGTGTTTGTAGAACAGTCGTATAATAATCATCATGACTGTTATCAGGAGTCGTGGCTAAAATTTTATCCCATTCTTTGCTGCCATCTGGCCTGAGCTTTACAATGTATAAATTACGCCGGGAATTAAGACCCGGCGTAGTGCCACCTAAAATGTAGCCTCCATCACTAGTTTGTTGCATAGTGCCGAATATATTGCTGTTACTGCCCGGTTTTAGGTCCGATTCGATTGTCCTGTCCCACTGGATACCGGGCTGAGCTGTAAGGCTATCCTTGAAAATAAAAAGCAGTAAAAGTACCAGCACAGGTTTAATCCAAGAATAGATTTGTTTGTTAGAGCTGATATTATCAGTAAAACTTTTAGTTTGTAAGAGTAACTGCCCAGGGGCATTTGCCGGCAAGCGGCAGCTTGTAAGTAGAGTTGTTGACATGATTGTAGGTTTCTTAGAATGGATTTTTTGTTACGAGAAATACTTTGTAATCTATAACCTGAAATATAGCACTATTTACTACATGGATCTCTTCTGCAATGCTCAGTATTCATTATTGAGCCAGAAGGCAAAAGAAACCAAGGCAGGTAAGCATCGACAGGTTTAAAGTACAGATCATCATAAAAAGCCGCCCTTTGCTTAAAAGGACGGCTCTTAAAAAAATTGCTCTATTAATTAATGCTTTTCAGAATCACTCCGCAATTAGCATTATAATTACTTCTGTTACAGCTTCTGATTTGATTTTTAGCATGTAAACTCCTGTACTTAGTAAATAATTGGTAATATCAACTTCCACCTTTTGGCCTGCTTTTACTTTCTCTGGCATTTGTATTTTGTAGCTTTGGCCATTTTGGCTGGTAAGGTCAAGATCAATATTTTCACTATGCTTGCTCGACAGCTCTACTGTAAATCGCTTTGTGGCCGGGTTAGGAAATACGGTTGATGGCTCAGACTCTGATTGCATAGTAGTTATCATTTCCTGCTGACCTGTTCTGGCCGCAGCACTTGCTTCCTCAACGGTCTGTATGACAAGCTGCGGGGGGTTGACTGCATTTTCCCTGCTGTTAAAAGTTAGTCTGCTATTACGGGCATTGTCATCACTTAAAAGAAAACTGACCAGCACATCACCGGCTTGCTGCTGCGCCTTTACATAACCGGTTACATCCAGTTCATAGTATTTGGCCACATTGGTTACTCCTACCGAGCTTAGAACAGGTGATGATGCAAATGGAGTTGATGAATAATTCATATACTTTTCTGTCCAACGGTCATCATCGATGCCATAAGCATGCATATAAATCTTTTTGGCATTCTCATAATTGTAGCCATACAAGCGCAGCTTGGCAGTACCGACCTGTCCGGCGCTAGCCAGTGAGAATTTCAAATAAGATGAACGTATTGCATCCGGACTTCCACTTACATTTTTCACATCCAGGTTAGGTTTTGAACCAAAATTGGTGAATCGGTAACTGCCGCTTTGTACATAGGTATCCTCAATTGGCTTTATGGTTATACTGTTTACCAATACTTCAATGGCCGAAACTCGTGGCAGATCTGCGGATCCGGTCAAAAAGTCGATGTTTAGCATGCCGTCTGTGACAGTTACCTGGATTGTCTGCTGTACTGCACGCATGCTTCCGCCTGCACGGGCATAGATATCATAGTCAGTCAGCTTGCGGCTGCCTTCGATATTGACATGAAACTTTCTTTTACCGGCCTGCTTAAACCAGACCTCGGCAAAGTGCAGCACTACATTTACCTTGCCATTGGCAACAGGGATCTTGTAGCTGAATGATGGCGAGCAGCGGCCTGTACGGTAAAGCACATCATCAGTGGTGTTGAGAATATCGCCTGTTGCAACCGAGCTGGTGCGGTCAATGCCGGCATAGTACTGATCCGCCTTGAACTGCCTGCCGTTTGATGCTGCATAAGCATCTCCACCGGCATTGATACGCAAATACGTATTCGCAGCTGCTTCACTGACCACCAAAAGCTTTACCGGCAGAACTACCCGGTCGTAACCCGGTGCAAACAAAGCAACCGTAGTGTTATAAGTACCCGCCGCCAGGCCACTGCCATCAATGCTGAAAGATAAAGGTCCGGGAGAAGGCTCCGGGATTGTAAGCCATTGACTTTTTTCTGATTTATCAATTGTTAGTTCCGGTGTGCCTGAACTGGCAGAGAGTGTGACAACCTGCGCAGGCGTTTCACTGCCTGGCTTATAGGTAAATGAAAGTGACTGTGAGGACAGCGAGAGTGTTTTCTGTGGTACTTCAGCAGCTAGTTTGACAATCCAGAAATCATAATAGCCACCTGTCTCTGATTTATCAAATCCAGCGTCTGATGCCGAGACCCCACCTAAAATAAAGCCCTTGTCACTGGTCTGCTGAATGTATTTAAGCTGATCGATATAACCGCCTCCGATTGTTTTGTCCCATATTACCTTTCCATCCTCTGACAGTTTAAGAATCCAGAAATCCTCCCGTTCATCAGGACTTCCATTGCCTATATAATTTTCGGTCTTATCACCACTTTTAGGTGAAAAGGACGTGCCACCTACCATATAGCTTCCATCTGCCAGTTGCACGATACTGTTCAAAGCATCAGAATCCGACCCTCCCAAAGATTTGTCCCACTGCTTTGAACCGTTTTTGTCAAGCTTGACAATCCAGTAATCATAATGCCCTTTTGAATCTTCGGACCTGTCCCCGCTTTTAACAGAAAATGAAGAACCCGCCAACATATAACCTCCATCATTGGTTTGTATAACACGCTTTAACTGATCATCATTACTACCTCCAAAAGTCTTGTCCCATGCTACCGTGCCATTAGATTTAATCTTGATTGCCCTGTAATCCACTATTCTTACGGGCTCATTTGGATCTAATGTATTGCCGCCAAGGATATATCCACCGTCATTGGTCGGCTGTAAGGTAGTAACTGAGATATTATCGTATTTGCCAAGGTTTACTTCTGACTTTACATTACCTTCAGCTGTTACATTTACCAGCCATATGCCAGAAGGAGAAAGTCCACCTAATTGGTAGCTTCCATCCGGGGTATTGATAACTGAGAGTAAACGCTCGTACCCAGTTCCACCGATGGATCTATCCCACTGTTTTGCTCCATTTGCTGCCAGCTTTATAATCCAGTAATCAAATCCGCCATTACTTTCCTGTGATTTATCCTTTCCTGAACCAGCTGTATAACCACCAACTAAATAACCGCCATCTGGTGTCTGTAAAACGGTCGTAAAATAATCTTCACCATTTGTACCTAAGATTTTCTCCCATTCTTTGCTACGATCCGGCCTTAGTTTTACAACATAATAATCAGTTCCACCAGTGTTATAATTTATTGTTCCTCCTAATATATATCCGTCATCAGTAGTTTGTTGCATAGTGACTAATACTTCAATATTTTCTGTTCCAATCGTTTTGTCCCATTGAATAGCAGGCTGGGCTGTAAGGCTATCCTTGAAAAAGAAAAGAAGTAACAGTGCCAGCACAGGTTTAATCCAAGAATAGGTTTTCTTGTTAAAGCTGTTATTATCAGTTGAACTTTTAGTTTGTAAGAGTAACTGCCCAAGGGCAATTGCCGGCAAGCGGCAGCTTGTAGGTAGAGTTGTTGACATGATTGTAGGTTTTCCTGATTGATTTCTGTTATGACAAATAATTTATAGTATATAAACTTAAATATACTACTCTTTACTGCCTGGATCTCTTCAGAGGATTAATCATCCGGGCAGAAGATAACAAAAATCAAGGCCTGTGAGCATCTGATAGATTATAGATAATTCTTAAAGTCAGTAATAGCAAGTGTTGTTAACTCTATTCATTAGAAGAAAATGGGCTTATTTTGTAAAAGTAGCATCCTTAATTTCTCAGGTGCTTATTAATGGTCGACCTAAATCAAAATCTTTAAGGGTGCAGATTTACAATTACGATTAAACCAGGTCAAAATCAATGTAAGTGTAAATTTTAACTTACAATTACCTGAATATTAAAATATTATATCATTTTGAAGTAAATACTAAATTTTACGATTATACCACCGAATTTTTTGACAATCATTTTATATAGATTTTGTTTATAGCTTAGCTTTTTAGCTGAAGCTCTCCTAAAAACCATTCTATTATATCTATATCAAAAACAAAGCTTGAACTACAAGAAAGAAAAGCTTTATTATTACTTGCTGGCAAAATCTTGGCAATCTTAATAGCTCTACTGCTTATTACTGCATTTTAATAAGCTCCTCTGAACAATGCAGAAAATTTGTACAATCATTTTTCTATCCTATTTGCCGCCAAAATTCAGCATGTAGTAATTTATTCAGTAAGTAACTTTGTATTAAATTCAGTACAAATCTTGATATATTACAGCTTACAAAAAGAAGATCCTATTTAATTCAACTCTACATTCCAGCTAACCTTAATGCAACCATTTTTACAACCTGCTTTCCGCTACATGGCCAGCTATGTCCAGATAACATTTTCATGGCTTCAATCCTTTAAATATGATAGCCATACTTACAGGCTTCAAACCGTATTATATGCATTTTTGCTATCAACAGTTCTCTTTTCTCTCTCGTCTTCAAATCTAATGGCCCAGCCTGCTTTTCAGTGGGATAAAACATTTGGAGGTGCACAGGATGATAATCTTTCATCTATCCGGCAAACTCCGGACGGTGGGTACATTGCAATTGGTGATTCTAAATCCGCCCAAAGCGGTGACAAAAGCCAGGCAAGTTATGGAGGTTATGAAGATATCTGGATTGTAAAAATGGCAGCCGATGGAACCAAACAATGGGATCTGACCCTAGGTGGTGATCGGGGTGATTCCAACGGTTATATTGAACTTACGCCGGATGGCGGATATATTGTTGGTGCAACATCCACTTCCGGAGTAGGTCCAATTAAAAGCCAGCCTCCCTATGGCACCGACTACGAGGAAATGTATGATTACTGGATCATTAAGCTTAGTGCCAGTGGTACCGTTGAATGGGACAAAACGATTGGAGGCCCAAAGCGTGAATTTCTTCAATCGCTGAAACCAACAACAGATGGTGGTTATATTCTGGCAGGTGTGTCCAGGTCACCCATTGGCAATGACAAGACAAAAGCCCCTTTTAATTCATATCTTTTTGACCACTGGATTGTAAAGCTGTCTTCGTCGGGGAAAGTACAATGGGATACTGTACTTAGAAGACCTCAGGATTATGATTTCAACAGTACTAATACAACTATTGAGCTCACATCAGATGGAGGTTATATCGTGGGTGGCTCTCAAGGCTCTGAGCAACCCGATCAGGGAGACTACTATCTGGCCAAGTTAAACCAGAATGGCGTGGTACAATGGGAGAAGAACTATGGAGGGGCAGATTATGACGAACTGAGGTCTGTACTTCAGACCAACGATGGCGGCTATCTCCTGTCAGGATGGTCAATTTCTGACATTGGAGGTGATAAAAGTGAGGCCAGTTACCCTTTTTCTGATTACTGGATTGTAAAAGTGGATGCCAATGGCAACAAATTATGGGACAATACCATTAGTGCAGGATTAATTACTGATCCAATCAATAATTCAAGTAGACTATGGTCCGTTTCCAAGACTAGTGACGGCGGATTTTTACTGGGTGGAAGTTCATACGGCCGTGAAGGAAGGGACAAAACAGAACCTTCAAGGAACCCGGAAATACCAGTGGAACAATTTTACCTTGCTAGAAATGATTACTGGGTTGTTAAAATAGCTGCCAATGGCAAGAAGATCTGGGACAAGACTATTGGAGGGCCTAGTAATGATGAACTCAGATCGATAGCAGTAACGATGGACGGCGGCATTATCCTCGGCGGTGTTTCTTACAGTCCAAAGGGGTACGAAAAATCAGAAGATGGACGTGGAGGAACTGATTTCTGGATTGTCAAGCTAGCTCCTGAGCCACTTGATAAAACTTCAATCCGTATCAATGCAGGCGGAGCGGCTTTTACCGCCTTCGGTGAAAGAAAGTTCAGTGCAGATCAGTACTATCAAGGCATTGACCGCACCAGCACAGTAGCCACTGGTGATATTCTTAATACCGCTGATGATGTACTTTACCGTTCAGGGCGCTGCTCACCCTCTTTCAGCTACAACATTCCGGTTGACAATGGCAAGGTAAATGTGATCCTGCACTTTGCTGAAATATGGTTTAAGGAAGCAGGAGAAAGACAGTTCAATGTCACCATGGAAAACAGCCGCAAGCTGACCAACTTTGACATCTTCTCTGCTGCCGGTGGAGCGATGCGCGCTGTTCAGAAATCCATTCCGGTCACCGTTACAGACGGTGTGCTCAACATTGACTTCACAAGTGGCGCAGCCGATCTGCCACGCATATCCGCCATTGAAGTGATTAGAACCAGTTCCACACTGCAACCTCTTGCTGATGCCTATGTACGCAATGGTAGCTACAATGCTACAAACCTTGGCTTTGCTCCAAATCTGGATGTAAAAAGCAACGCAGCCGACCTTTCATCAAAACGCTCATCATACCTGCGTTTTCAGTTGCCGCAAGCTGCCATCACTTCTGCTAAACTGCGTATTTACGGCCATAATCATGAAAACAGCCAGGATATTTCCGTTCATGCTTACGGCGTGGATGACGACCTTTGGACTGAAAACGGCATTGCCAGTAGTAATGCTCCTGCTGCATCCACACCTTCGCTGGGATATGTTGCTGTCAATAGTGAATATAAGTATCATGAAATAGATGTGACCAATTACGTAAAAGCGCAGCAGCAAGCGAGCGAAACGCTGGTAAGCCTGCTGTTGGCAGATCCGAATAACCGCAACACCAGAGTCGTCTTTAACAGCAAAGAGAACAGCTCCTACCCGCCTCAGCTGATCGTTCAAACTCCGCCTGTTGTAATAAGTAATACACGGCTTAGCCAGCAGGAGCTTTTAACTGAAACAGAAGTACAAGAAAAGCAGGAATCCGCTATTTACCCCAATCCTGTCAAGGACAAGTTTACAGTTTCGCTTTCCATGCAGCATGCCGGCCAGATCTCTTTTGAACTCATCAGCCAGTCGGGAAAAAGTTATGCAGTGCCGGCAAATAAAAGCGCCAGTGCGGGAGAAAAAGCAGAAGTAAATATTTCCGGCTTAACACTGAGCACAGGCATTTACCTGCTGCAAATCAAGTCGGATGCATTCACAGAAGTGGTCAAGATGCTTATTACAGAATAAGTGAAATGTAAGAAGTAAAATGCAATATAAAGAAGCAAGCCATTCATTTTTACAGGTGGACGGATTGCTTCTTTACGGATCAAATACACCAGAACCCTTACGGTTTTGATCAAGACTTATGATTTACAAGTGTCAATGCAAAAGGGGAAATGCGTAAAAGTACAGAAGCAACACGGTACTAAACGGTAACCCTTTACGATCAACAAGCCTGGACTTCGAAAGCATAATCAGGTTTAGTACTGGATATTTTAACAACTTTAATTTATTCAATCCTTGCAGCCGCTATCATAATTTATAAAAGTATCATACCGGATTTAAATCAATAAAAATCAGAACACCTTTTAACAAAAAACCTATTTATCTTACATGAGACCTGAACAATTAACTCAATTATTAATCAACAAACCATGAACAGAATTGTACTGTATTTAGTCTTAATCCTGATAAGTACGCAGCTGCTTTTAGCACAGGAAGGTACGCTTGTCAAAGACATTAATGTTTCGGGCCAGGTTACGAATAATGCCAAACCTCAATCCGTACCACTTGGCTTTACCCAAGTTAACGATGTGGCCTACTTTTCTGCCGATGACGGAATTCATGGCCGCGAGTTGTGGAAAACCGATGGCAGTACAGCAGGTAGCGTGCTGGTCAGTGACCTACAAAATGGGGCAAGCAGCTCCAATCCCGAGCAAATCACCGACGTAAACGGGACTGCATTTTTTGTTACCGTCGGTCCCTCACAGTTGTATAGCTTATGGAAAACGGGCGGAACTGCGGCCACTACCATTAAGGTCAGGGATTTTAGAAATTATGGGATAAAAGGGCTGATTAATGTAAACGGCACACTGTTTTTTGGATTGTATAGTTACAGCGGCAACATGCAGCTTTGGAAAAGTGACGGCAGTTCGGCCGGAACACAGCTGGTCAAAACCTTTCCTCAAACCAGTAATTTTTCACCTGTTACCTTGAACGGGCAGCTGTACTTCATCGCATACGACGGCATCAACAGCCTGGACCTTTGGAAAAGTGACGGAACTGCCCAGGGGACAGTGTTGGTAAAAGATGTGGCTGTTAGCCGGAACAACAGTGTATACGAAGGCAACATTCTGTACGAAACCATTGCAGTGGCAGGCAACTTTGTGTATTACATTGTATCCCAAAAAGCTACTGAACCAAGGGATAGTTACATTCTGGTTAAAAGTGACGGAACTACGAATGGAACAGCAGTTATCAAACAGTTTTCTACTGAACATGTCTATTTTTCCAGGCTCACAGCAGTAAACGATCTGGTATTTTTTATAGAAGTTGACACGAATGCATTTGATGATAATCTCGGTGAGGTAGTATGGAGAACCGATGGTACGGACAAGGGCACTTTTCCCGTAACAAAAGTGCATACTGATACTTATACACACAACTTCACAGCTGCAAACGGCCTGTTCTACTTTGCCCCTCATCTAGAAAAGCAATTATGGAAAAGCGACGGTACCGTTGAAGGCACCAGGGCAATAGAAAATATAAGCTCGCTGGAATACGGAGCATCAATCGAACATATGGCAACAATCGGTAAAACGCTATATTTTACAACCCTGGATCAAGCAAAAGGAGTTGAACTCTGGAAAACAAATGGCACCGCTGAAACCACCAGCCTGGCTTACGACATGAACCCGAACGGCTCTACGCAGTTTTACGAACTCGCAACCTTAAACAACACGCTTCTGATTTCAGCTGATAATGGCATGTACGGCACAGAGCTCTTCAAATATCAGCGATCTACTACTGCCAATACAGTCCGGATTAATGCAGGCGGACAGGCTTTCACTTCCGCTGCCCAAACGCTGTTCAATGCCGATCAGTATTATGCCGGGATTGACCGCACGAGCTCGGTTGCAAGCGGAGACATTTTGAATACGACCAATGATGAACTCTATCGCACGGGGCGCTGCTCGCCATCGTTCAGCTACAACATTCCGGTTCCTAATGGCAAGGTGAATGTGATTCTGCACTTTGCCGAAATCTGGTATGGTGTGCCAGGAAAAGGTGCAGGCGGTGCTGGGAAAAGACAGTTTAACGTCACCATGGAAAATAGCCGCAAGCTTACCAACTTTGACATCTTTGCCGCGGCAGGCGGAGCGATGCGTGCCTATCAAAAAACGATTCCGGTTACCGTTACAGATGGCATGCTGAACATTGATTTTACAAGCGGCGCTGCCGATTTGCCAAGAATATCTGCCATTGAAGTCATTACCACAAGCCAGACCTACAAAGTAGTGGCTGATTCTTATGTGCGTGAAGGAGGTTTCAGCGCGGCTAACTACGGAGACTTGCCTGAGCTGGATATCAAGAATGTAGCTGGTGGTGATGCATCCACAAAACGTTCAGCATACATCCGTTTTAAGCTGCCGCTAACATTTGCTATTGGATCTGCTAAACTGCAGATCTACGGACATAACCATGAAAGCAACAAAGATACTTACCTGCATGCATATGGCGTAGATGATGATAATTGGGCCGAAAACGAAATTGTCAAAAATAATGCGCCTGTCGCCTCCACTCCTTCGCTTGGCTATGTGGCTGTAAACAATCAATACAAGTATTACGAGATTGATGTGACCAGCTACGTAAAAGCTCAACAGGAATTCGGCAACGATCTTTTGACTTTGCTTTTGGCAGACCCAAACAGCCGAAATAACCGGCTTGTTTTTAACAGCAAAGAAAACAGCGTTAATGCTCCTCAACTGGTTATTCAGCCTGCATCTGTAAGCAATAGTGCGGCTCGGTTTAATCAGGAAGAGATTGCAGAAAATGCGCAATCTGAGCAAGAATCTGTCATTTTCCCTAATCCAGTAAAAGATCAGTTTACGGTTTCACTTTCCATGCAGCATGCAGGTTCTATTTCTTTTGAGATGATTAATCCAGCTGGAAAAAGCTATTCATTACGCAAAGCTGAAAATACCGGAGCGAGAAAAAAAGCAGAAGTAGATATTTCCGGCTTAACACTCAGTACAGGTATTTACATGCTGAAAATACAGTCGGATACCGCTACGGAAGTGATCAAAATGCTGGTTACCAGGTAAGAAGCTAAAATGTATGACAATCAGGAAAGCTGCGCATTTAAAAGATGGGCAGCTTTCTTGTTTATGTATCCTGTTTGTTCTGATTTTCACTTCGTTTTTGATTCAATCATTTGAAAGTAGATAGTAATAGTACCTTTAAAAAGTGGTGCGATTAAAATTACATTTAAACCCGTCATACACACACATTTAATAAATTAAAACACTTATAACTCATTCATTTTGAACAGAATAATAACTTGTAAATTTCTGGTATTAAGATAAAAAACCACCGGATAATTCTTGCGATTAAAATTATAGATCCTATCTATTACTCAACTTCTATTATGGCTCATAGAAGGATTTTGTCTTTCAGTAAAGGAAGCTGTATTAATCTGATTCAATTACGACGCATGCAAATCCAAATGCACTATTTAATTATAGTGACATTTTGAACAAAGCCATTTTGACATTCTAAACAAAACTGAGAGCACCTACACCCCATAATTTTGCTTCATAAACAATTTTGAATATGAAAGCAATTATTTTGAAAGAAGTGGGTGAACCAGAAAATTTGGTCCTGGCAGAAGTACCGATTCCCACAATATCAGAAAACGAGGTATTGGTGCAAGTAAAAGCGATCAGTGTCAATCCGGTTGATGCCTACTGCCGCAGAACTAAGCCCTATCTGGACATCATTTATCAGACTACCGGTACGGAGGAGCACATTATCCTGGGCTGGGACGTGGCCGGTATTGTGACTGAAACCGGAAAGAATGTAACAAAATTCAAAGCAGGCGACCAAGTGTTTGGAAATTTCAAATTCATTGGTCAGGCCAATGCTTATGCGGAATATGTGGCCGCGCCTGAAAAAGAGCTCGTCATAAAGCCAGCCAACGTAAGCTTTGAAGCTGCCGCCGGCGCCACGATGGCTGCAATGACGGCCTGGCAATCTTTGGTAAACATTGGGAAGGTAAAAAAAGGCGATAAGGTCATTATCCACGGAGCTTCCGGGGGCGTCGGGCATTATGCTGTGCAGTTTGCCAAGCATTTCGGCGCGTATGTGATAGGCGTTTCTTCGGAAGAAAACCGCGATTTTGTATTAGGGCTTGGAGCCGATGAATTCATCGATTACAAAACGCAGGTTTTTGAAGAGCTTGTCACCGACGCGGATATCGTACACGATACGGTATGGACCGAAGATGACAAACATGTTGAACGTTCTTTTAAAGCATTAAAGCCGGGGGGGACGCTGCTCAGCCTGATCGTATATCCCGAACCGGAATTTATCGAAAGAGCGCTTAGGGAAAAGAATGTAAAAGTGCTGCGGGTAAATGTAACTCCAAATGAAAACTATGAAGAGAACATGGAATATGTAGCACGGCTGCTATCGTCGGGCGAGGTCAAAACGCATATTTCGCACGTTTTTCCATTAGAAGAGATGTACAAAGCCCACGCGCTCATCCAGTCAAAAAATACAGTGGGGAAAATCATTGTGGTACCATAATCCAACTTGTCATGTCTAATCAATCCATCGTTAGGCTCCATGCAAAGGCTTCGGTCAATCCCAATGACTGGGAAACCTTCAAGCAAATGGTGTCTGCAACCAAAATCATTGTAGCAAAAGAGGGACCGGAGGCGGTGCTTTTACATGAATGCTATTATGACCTTGAAACCTTCGAATGCCTGATCATTGAAGGTTATGCCGATGAAGCAGCTTTTCTCAGCCACTTAGAGCTGATCAAACCACTATCCTCCAAATACCAAGTAGATTGGAAAATTGAGCGGTTAGAACTGCTTGGGCCTTATTCGGAGAATGTAGTAGCGGCCATGCGGGCCGGTAATGAACATGCTTTTTCCCATTACAGTGCTTCATTGAACATTTAGATCAGACTGGTTGGCGCATATCCAAACTGCTTTTTAAAGGCAAATGAAAAGTGGGACAAATTTTCAAACCCTGCTTCGAGGTACACGTCAACCGGTTTTCTATTTTTTTCAGTCAGCTGATAATAGGCAAGATCCAGACGCTTTTTAGTAAGCCATTTTTGTGGCGATGTATAAAAAACCTTTTTGAAATCCCGGTGAAAGGTTGACAGACTGCGCCCGGTCAGGTAACCGAACTTTTCCATCGGCATATTGAACATATAATGTTTCTCCATAAAATCTACCAGGTTAATCTTCCCGGGTTGGGAAAAGTCAGCCAACAGACCGTCCACAGTTTTGTCGAGCGCGCGCAAAATGGAGACGGCTTCCTGAAATTTCAGCGAGGCGATGTTCTCCGGCAATTCATCTTCTAGTTCAAAAATTGACATTAAAGATGCAAAGAAACCGTCCAACAATGGATGTTGGTTGAATTTCTTGGTTCCATAGTGAATCGCATGAACATTCTGGATTTTGTTTGTGGTGTAAAACTCTTTCAATCGATCGGTCGTCAGCCCGAGCACAACGGCTTTATAGGGCCTTCCGTCCTTGGGCCGCTTGATGACGGCCGACAGGTGGTTACGCGGAAAAAGCAGCGTATCACCAGCGCCGAATGTGTAGGAGTTATCCGCCTGGACTACCCTCATTTCCCCGGAAATAATCCGGACGAAGGAGTGAAATTCAAGGATAATCTCGTCTTTGAAGAAATTGTCCTCAGTGACGGTCCAGACGATTTTAGCAAATCTATTTTGCTGCTGTTCTGCCATGTTTTTGATGTAGATAAAGATCAAAAATACATCGATTTTTTGGGAGTAACTTTGCTTATAATGTCAACAATGTTTTGTTCTGCATCTCAATAGTCCATTGTAAAGCAGCTACCTTACGCTTGTAGGGTTTTTTCTGATGATCAATATTCCTTGTTCGTCAATTTGGAAACAACCTTCCTCGATCTGGAAACATCTTCAAGTTTTTTGCAGCCCAACTTTGCATTATCAAATTAATCAGACTAGATCATGAAAAAAACAATTTTCATTACCGGGGCTTCATCAGGATTAGGAAAAGCCACTGCCAGATTATTTCAAAGCAAAGGCTGGAAGGTCATCGCAACCATGCGGAACCCGGCGTCAGAAACAGAGTTGAACCAGCTCGACAATATTACACTGCTGCCCCTGGATGTGACGGATCCGCTGCAAATCACAGAAACCGTCGGCAAAGCGCTTGCCTTGGGCGATATTGACGTGGTTTTTAATAATGCAGGATATGGGTTAATGGGGCCGCTTGAAGCATTGACAGACGAGCAGATTGTGAAAGAAGTCAATACGAATTTACTTGGCGTGATCCGTGTCACCCAAGCTTTTATACCTGCTTTCAGGGCAGAAGGAAACGGGACCTTCATCACGACGACATCCATCGGCGGCTCGGTAGCATTCCCGATTTCATCCATTTATCATGCTACTAAATTTGCCCTGGAAGGCTGGTCAGAAAGTATGTGGTACGAGCTGAAAACATTGAATATCGCCATCAAGACTGTGGCTCCTGGCGGCATTTACACCGACTTTGCCAGCCGTTCTCTGGAATACAACACGCTACCCCATTATGCGGATTTGACAGAAAGCATGTTCGGATCTTTTGAGAAGTCTATGCAGTCGGCGTCTACGCCTGAATTCATTGCTGAAACGGTTTTCCAGGCTGCTACCGACGGCACAGACCAATTGAAATACGTAGCGGGAAATGACGCCATAGCACTTTACGACAGGCGCAAGGAAATTGGACAGCTGGCAACCATGCGGGAGATCAAACAATCATTTATCGGATAAATTTGTAGCCATGCAGCTTATAGAATCCATTTCCGAATTTCACCGTTTGCTTTCGCTCCCGGCCCCGCTACACCCGCTGGTGAGTGTGATCAATGTCAAGGATGTAAAACCGTTAGATAGCAATGTCTGGGCCAAATTCGCAGCCAATTTTTACTCCGTTTCCATTAAGCATGATGTGAAAGTCAAAGTGAAATACGGGCAGCAGTACTATGATTTTGACAAAGGGGTCATGAGTTTTTCTTCTCCCAAACAGGTGCAGGCCGTCGAGCTTGATGATTTAAACTCGCTGATCCAGGATTGTGGCAGTGGCTGGATGCTTTTGTTCCATCCCGATTTTTTATACGGGCACATATTGGGCACCACCATCAAAAGCTATGGCTACTTTTCATACGAATTCAATGAGGCGCTGCATCTTTCAGATAAGGAAGAACAGACCGTCGCCGAGATATATACAAAAATTGAAAGCGAATATCAATTCATCGACGCCCATACGCAGAACATCATTTTGACACAGATTGAGCTGATGCTGCAATACTGCGACCGGTTTTACCAAAGACAATTTATCACCCGGAAAAAAGCCAGCAACGCCCTATTAATTCAGTTCGAGAAGATTGTAAACCGATATTTCGATTCTCAAATTGCAATAGACAGAGGTTTGCCGTCCCTGGAAGATATTGCATCTCAACTGAACATTTCGCCCAGATACATGAGTGATATGCTGCGTACGTTAACGGGTCAGAGCGCCCAGCAGCACATTCAGGAAGTAGTTATCGAAAAGGCTAAGGAAAAGCTTTCAACTACAACCCTTTCCGTTGCCGAGATAGCCTATGAACTAGGTTTCGAGCGGCCTCAGTCTTTCAACAAGTTATTTAAAAACAAAACAAACCGGACACCCCTGGAATTCCGGGCAAGTTTTAATTAAGCACATCCCCGTCAGTTAAAGCTGACCTATAATCAAAATTTTCATGGAGAAGTGGACTACAGATAATATCCCGGATCTGTCCGGGAAGACTATGCTTGTTACCGGAGCAAACTCCGGGATTGGATTTGAAACCAGTTTAGCATTAGCCCAAAAGGGAGCGCTGTAATCATGGCCTGCCGTGATCAGAAAAAAGGAAATGAAGCAAAAGAGCGGATGACACGCTTGGTGCCGGATGTCCGGATTACGCTGGTTACCCTTGACCTGGCTGATCTGGATTCGGTCAGGAGATGCGCGGAAATGGTTGTGCAAACGCATGAGAGGCTGGATGTGCTCATTAACAATGCCGGGGTGATGGCCACGCCGTACTCCAAAACAAAACAAGGTTTTGAAATGCAGATCGGCACCAATTATTTGGGGCATTATGCTTTGACAGGTTTACTGTTACCACTCTTGCAAGCCACGCCAGGTTCCCGGATCGTCTCACTTTCAAGTTTGGGTGCCAATTATGGCAAGCTTGATCTGGACGATATCATGAGCGAGCATAAGAAATACAGAACCTACGACGCTTACAGCCAGGCGAAGCTGGCCAACCTGGTTTTTGCATTAGAATTGGCCCGAAAGTTGGAAGCTTCCCGGTTTGACACCATTTCTATTGCAGTGCATCCGGGCGGCTCTCCCACTAATTTGCAACGTTCCAGCGGTTTTTTGATGGCCAGGATCATTACGCCACTGCTTTCTCAATCTGCCGACAAAGCCGCTTTGTCCTCCCTGCTTGCAGCGACAGATACTTCCGCTACAAACGGCAGCTACTGGGGACCGGCAGGATTTATGAAGCTTAAAGGTTTCCCCGGTCCAGCCGCAATCCCCAAACAGGCAAAAGACCTGGGGGCAGCCAGCAAGTTATGGCAGCTGGGAGAGCAGTTGACTGGGGTTAGATACACATTTTAAGCCTAGGTGTGACTAGTCGAGAAGAAGCGGTTCCTGGAAATTACGCCTAATCTGATCGTCACAACAAAGTGAATTTGAACTTCACAACAAAGCTGGGCCTGCTGTAATGCACCAAATTTGCATCAGAATCTAATGAATCAAACTATGAACAATCAAACCGTATTAGTTACCGGCGGGACCGGATTTGTAGGGATCCATTCCATTTTACAACTTTTGCAGCAAGGATATATCGTTAAAACCACACTCCGGACATTATCCAAAACGCAAAGTGTCATTGACTCATTGAAAGAAACCGGGATTACCGATCTGTCGCAACTATCTTTTTTTAAAACAGATCTTACCAGCGACGAAGGCTGGGACCAGGCTGTGGAAGGCTGTGATTATGTGTTGCACGTTGCCTCCCCTTTTCCACTGGCAGAACCCGAAAACGAGAATGACCTAATTATCCCGGCGCGAGATGGATCCCTGCGGGTCTTAAAAGCAGCCAGAGATGCCGGCGTTAAACGGGTCGTGCTTACTTCCTCCTTTGCGGCGATCGGTTATGGCGTGGATCGCAAAGGCCATGTTTTCGACGAAAATGACTGGACAGACAAAACTGCCTCCATTCCAGCTTATATCAAATCCAAAACCGTCGCAGAAGAAGCTGCCTGGCAGTTTATCAAAGATCAGGGTGAAGGTATGGAGCTGACAGTGATTAATCCGGTTGGAATCTTTGGCCCGATCATTGGCGGCATTTATCCTGCTTCTTTTGAGGGGGTAATCCAGGCAATACTGGATGGTAAGATCACGGAAAACCCGCCTTTCACATTCGGCGTCGTGGATGTTCGCGATGTGGCCGATATCCATATCAAAGCGATGCTGTTACCCGATGCGGCCGGGCAACGTTTTCTGGCTACGTCGGAGGGAGCTGTGAGTTTTTATGATGTAGTAGAATTGATTAAAAAACAGCGCCCTGAAAGCGCTTCTCTGATTGCCGACCTGCAACCAACTGCCGCAGAAGCTTACACGAAAATGTCGAACAAAAAAGCGGTTGAAACCTTTAACTGGCATCCGCGCAGCAAGGAAGAAGCGATCCTGGCAAGTGTAGACACCCGGCCAATGTGATCAATTTTGCTTGAAATTTGTTACTGGAAAGTGGAAACCGACAAAATATATTCCTGCTACCTCGGCCCCGAAATTTCTCCGGAGTACTTCATACCCGAGCACTTTTTCATGTTCCTGTTGAAGGGTTCTATCAAGGCGTATGATGGTAATAAACGCTACTCGGTTTTTCCGGGCGACTACTTTGTCGCCCGGAAAAACCATTTGATCCATTATACCAAGTATAAAGAAGATGACCAGTTTGAAAAGATTATCATCGCTTTGGACGAGCCGTTTTTCAGGCGTTTTTTGGAGCGGCATCCTTATGTTGCCCAACCGTCGGACTATTCGGATTCTTTTTTGTTCGTAAAACAGAACCACTCATTGAAACACTACATCCAGTCTTTAGAGCCCTATTACCTGGGTAACTTCAAGCTGGATGAAACTTTTGCGGATCTTAAAAGGGAGGAACTACTGCTGATTTTACTTAAATCTCAGCCGGATCTTGCCAATATTTTCTTCAATTTCGGAATACCGGATAAAATCGACCTGGAAGAATTCATGAACAGGAATTTCCGATTCAATATCAGCATTCAGCGCTTTGCATTTCTGACGGGAAGAAGTGAGTCCTCATTTAAACGTGACTTTCAAAAGACCTTCGGAATGACACCCGGAAGCTGGCTGAAAAAGAAACGTTTAGACGAAGCCTATTTTCAGATCACCAGCATCATCAGCGGCCAAGCGATGTTTATCTGGAAGTTGGCTTTGAAGACCTGTCCCATTTTTCATACGTTTTCAAAAAACAGTTCGGTAAAGCACCTTCGCAACTAGCTTTGTAGCGTGACTTCTTTTATATCATTTGCTTGTACAATTTAACGTCACAGGCTTAGCTTAAATTGTACTCTTATGCTCATCCATTAGCGTTAAATGCAGATTTCTTGATTCTTCGTAATTTCACTTAAACGACGGTATTCATGTACACTAACAAACACTCAACACAAACCTTTAATCATCGTACCCCATCGAACCAAACCTCATATCTTAACTATTAAATATTAAATTGATAGTTTTTATAACGACAATCCTTTCTTGACAGACTTGACCTTTTCAACTGCCGTATTCAAAAGTGCAAACTGATTTTTTAGATTTTGTAAACTGTATTCTCTTGATATGTCAGACCCCTTGATCCGTTGGTTTGTCTGGCCATGAATGAATGTCAAACCCCGGCCAATGTCACATTTAACTCCTTGTTTTTTCATACGTGCAGTAAACTCGCTGAAATGTTTAGACTCTTTCACCACCTGTGGTAGTTTCAGCAAAAGCTCAGCTTTAAAATCAATTCCCATAATTAACTTTTCCTTTTTACCGCGCTGCTTCATTTCTGGCGTGATGCTTAACCCCATTTCGAGTTCAATCTTCCGGCAAAAATCTCCGGTACGGCGATAGTTGTTAAAATGATCTGCCGTATTCTTTCCGCTAGCGGCAATCCGGTTTGCTACAATGTGAAAATGCTGGTGAGCAGTATCTCGGTGGATAAAAGCAATCATTTGATTATTCCCGAACCCGAATTCTTCCGAAAACCGTTCACAAATACTCCGCACCGTTTCCGTTTTGACCTTCTCTTCAGGGGAAAAGCTGAACGTCTGGTGCCACACGAACTTGCTAAGATTTTTGTTATGGTTTTGGTTATGAACAAATTGCTTGGACAGATAATCAATGTTCAATCTCCCATCCGGTTTGAAATCAATTCCGAGATTTTGAATATAAACCAGTTCACCACGGACATCATTGATGGTTAACGTCTCCCGTTTGCGTTCTGAAAGATTGTTTTTTTCATAGTAGCAGTACTCTAAAATTCCTTTTGCGTAGTTGCCCAATCCAGCTTTACCAATCATAAGGATTGCAGAATTTGCTTGATCTCATTCTGAATTTCTGCATGAACATCTTCAACTACCGTGACTTTGTACGTTTGAAATATGGACAGATCGTGATCCAAGCGACTATAATAGCTTTTGTACTTCCCAAAGGTCAGCTCATTTATCTTGTAGAGTTTATAAACTTCGGAAAGGTAAATTCTTTGCTCTTCGGTGTCCTCCCCTGATCCAATCAAATGAAGTAATTTCTCAAATGAATGGATGTTGGTCTCGAAAAAATTCCTTAGTGCTGGTATTTCGAATTGTTCGAAGAGCCACTTTGAAACCAGTTCAGATAGTCGTCTAATTACCTGAGAACTCTTCATCCATTCGGAAGTAATCAACTGCTTGTCTTTTGTCCGATGTGCATAAAAAGCAAGGATACCTGATAGTTTTTCCAGGTTAATTATCTGCCGTGAAATGTGATCCGGAATGTCCCGGCGGGCTGGTAATTTCACTGGTACAAGTTCAAGCTGCGCCAAGATATATTGACTGGCAGAAAGATTACTTTTTGAAATACGTTCATCAATCTTCTGTTTTTGTTCTTCATTTAACCATACAGAATAATGAAGTCTCTTTTTCCTTTTAGAGGGCAATGATGGTCTTCCTTTTATCTTTTCCATTTCCTTTTTTTAAATATGAGCTTAAGCGAATATTGGGGTTTGGGGTTTCCCCAACAAGTTCTCGCCGGTACGCTCGCTTTTCGCGACGTACAGGCGATAGCTTGCTTTTAAACCATTTGCATAGGATGGTTCAACCGGGATCAATTAGGTTTAAACCGGTTTAATTGGTTTCATTCTCGTCTAATTGGGATCAATACACGATTGTTCTTCTTGTCATACAGATAGTTACGAGCAAATTCCACTTTATCTCCTTCGATTGGTTCAACTACAAGAAACTCATATCCATTTTGGCTGATAGTCTTACCATTCAGATAAATGTTTTTAAATTTCTCGATGGAAGGGTGTTGATTAACAAACTCTCTCCTTTCAGAAAAATCTTTTTCGGTGGTGTATATCCAGATAATTGAACAGATACCGAGAATGCCGGTCAATCCATAAAGTAAGTGGTTGCCCAATCCATAGAAAAAAGCCTCTTGTTTGTTATCAAAACGGACCTGATGTACCTGACCTGTAATTTTTTCAGAAGCAGCGCTGATTTCCTGAATACTTTCAGAAAGTTTTGAGCTGTTTTCCTGTCGTAATAGTGTAACCGCTTCGTTCACCTCGTGCAAAATGATTGCAGTCCAGTCATCCATGACAGTGGCATATTTTTCCGTATACCGACCTTTAATCCGGTTGAGATACTCTTGGTTAACCTCTTGCATCGATCCTAAAAATTAATGTTTTCAGTGAGTTCTTTCCGCATTCGGAGTTTCGATCCAGGGCTATACTCTTCAAGAGGAATACCCAGTCGTATAGAATCCAGAATCTGTCCTCCCAAATGGCTTTGAGGGTCAAAATCTCCAAACTTGCATAATTTCAGACCCAACTTATCACAGTTCTGCTGCAACTCTTTTAGGAGCATTGGTTGGTGATTAAAAGTTGTGATTGATGCCCATACCGTGAGGGATGTTTTATTGTCAACGATCCGGTAAAGGTTCTGCAGAAACTGGACTGAAGGGATATAAGCGCTTCCACCACCAATAACAATATGATAGTTAACTTTCATTTGAAGCATGTCCATAAATTCCTCAAATGGCAAATCTCTTTCGATCAATGCAGGAAACTGCTCTGACTCAGGCGCTCCAAAATCAAAGATGATTTCTTCAAACGGTGTGTTTACTAGGCTCTCGAGATATGATACTAAATTATCCCGCACCAAAACCTCCTTTTCATTAAGAAGAGAAACAGCCTCAAGTCTGTTTCCTCCCAGAAATTTCAGTTGTCTCATCGAGGACTTGGTGCTGCAATCCAGGTCAACGAAAGCCGTGGATTCTGAATTTTGACTTTTTAAGCCGATTAAAGCTGCTAGCAGGCTTTTGCCTACTCCACCTTTGCTCTGCATGATAAAATGTACTTGTTTCATGATCATTGGGAAAATTTAGTTTTTAAACTATTTTGATTGCTGCCTACTTCATCTGGGTTCGTCCAGGAAATACTTTCGGTTGTTGGAGTATGGTCGAAGCTTTCGAAAGCTTTGGGATGATTAACTAAGTTTGGCTTTGATGGCTTGTTAATTCGGGTTTTAAAGTGGTGCCTCGCATATTTGATTTCCCGCTCGGTAACCAAATCAAAACCCAAATCTTTGTTAATCCGATCTCGGATAAATTTCAGCGATGTATCCATTAAGATCCACTCGGAGTATACACTGAACAACGCAATCTTCCTTTTCCGGTCTCCACGCTGATATAGCTCTTTTAATAACTTTTTGTCCATTGTTCTGTTTTTGATATGCTAATTGGCTGACCCGCTCTCTCGTTTACTCTCTTACTGCTATTCACTTTCTACTTTTCAGGAATTCATTTAAATCCTTGTGATCAGAGTATAGGAATCTCTGGTCTTGTGCCATTGTAAATTGCTGTTTAAGTAGTTCTGTTGCCCTATCACCTGCGTCATCATTGTCAAAAAAAAGTTCGACACTTGCATAGCCCATAGGATTTCTTGCAAACCTTTGGATCATCGACACTGAGTTAAGCACTACATAATCAGCATCTCCATGATTCGAACTATTGTTAATTACCTTGAACGATAAGTAGTCAGACCAGCTTTCAAACATCCGGAGGATGCTTTGTGCATTGCAAATGCTGGTAATGTCCTTTCGCCCCAAGCACCGCTTAAACTTCAATGCATTCGAAATTTCATAGCCGCCTGAATCATTTTTAAATCCCACTCCAAAGAAGGTTTTCCCCAAATTGCAATAGCGAATTTCAACAAGCTCCCCTATCTCCGTATTGAGCTTTCGCCTGGTTAAATAATCTATCAGTGCAGGATGCTTTACGTCCGTAACTGCATCTATACAATTTGTGTCTGCTGCGACATCCCAACCGGGTGTTGAGAAGGTTTGAGAAAAGTTATTCAAGGATATAAAACTCAGGGCTTCTGCTACACTGCACCGTTTTATCAATTGAACGATACTAATGACATCGTACTTTTTCCCGGTGCCAAAATCAAATGCGGTATTATTAGAATAGTCGACCAATAAACTAGGAGTCCTTTCTTCCCGATCCAATGCAAAATAGAATGCTGACTTACGATTCTGTTTGCTTGGAAAAAGAGAGAAGCTTTCCATAATAATGCTTATCGGGACAGCGTTGGCTTGCTTGCAATTCATGTCATTTTTGGTAAGGTTGAAATTTCTTGCTTTTTTGATGAATTGATGAGAATTGCATTTAACTGGGTCGTTATTAGAAGATTTACCCTTCATCAAACGCTCATCAAGCACTCATCAAATCATTAAAGTCACTATTTGGCCTCATCAAACGCTCATCAAAAAGTGCGATGGATCAAATTTGATGAGCACTTTGATGAGAGGTAACTCATTGATTTTATCCAGCTTACGTCCTATCTCATCAATTCATCAAATTTTTCTAAGATAAATGAGCGGTTTATTGAAAAATAACGGCCTATTGCGCTTCCAGAATAAAAGCCCCCAGCATGATCAACAGTGTAACGCACGTACGTAAGCGAATTCTTCTGAGGTTCGATTTTCCAGACATCTTTGAGCACTTTTCGAATATCATTTATAGAGCAAAATCCCGATTTATGGAGCCTATTAACCATTTGGAAGACATCCTGAGGAATCACTGAAACTGCTTGCTCGTCGGTCTGTTCAAATAGTTCAAAGAAAAGCTCAATAAGCTTGGCCTCCAACCTGTTATTGTTTTTCCAAAGGAGTCTTTTTAAGGCCGTAGTTTTAAGGTCCTCTTTCTTAAACCACATTCTGCTTGAATTCTGTCTCAAAAAAGGCCGGTCCATAAGAAGTCGAAGGAAATATGGAATTTCCTGAATCAACCCATTCAAAAAATTTGTGTTCTCTTCCTTAATTGAACTAATCTTAAGAATCCAAAAACGAATCTCTTCTTCATCAATCTGGATAAAATTGTCTTCGTTGTTTGAACAGAGTATAAACTTGGCGAAAAAGTCAATTTCCTCTCTATCCTTTCCTTTTTGTTCAAGCTTATCTTTGTTGGTAGTGCTCAGGTATTTCAGTCTTTCAGTTATCTCCTTTTTATCGAAAAAAACTTCATCAATCGCCACCAGGAGCATCGAAGCCCAATCGCTATTGAACTGACTTGCAAACGAATCCCCTTTTATGTAAGTCATATTTAAGCCAAATATTTCTTTTAACCACTTTAAAAAGGTGGATTTCCCAGTAGATCTCTCTTTACTAACCAGACACACAATTGGCAACGTTTGAGTCGGAAACAAAAACAGAACCTTCAGATAGTCTAAACCAAGTTCAAACTGCGACCCGAAGATATGTCGGACGAAAGTCAACGATAAACTGCATCGCTGCATCAGATCTGAAAGCGTCAACTCTTCACTAGTTGGAAGGTAACCTATTTGACTATACGTATTATAAAAATCGCCAATAACCTTTTGGTAATCGGTATGGTTTGGGATACAGCAAAATCCAAGATACTTGGGGACCTTTAGGAGATAAGACTTTTTATGATCGTGTACGATTGTATCCCTTGACCACTTGACCAAAGTTGCCAGTGTCTCCCCTGCTATGGACGGCCGTCGTATTTCTCGGTAGTAGTTTATACCTACCCTTACATATGGAATTTCATCATTCATTAGAAAAATGTGATTTTAACTCCGTAACTTCGTTACACAGAGTTGTTAGAAAAAAGATTATCTGGCGTAACCATGGCGGTGGTTACGCTTTTTTTTGACCCCGTTTTCTCCCATATTCGAGTAACTCTGCCTTTGAATAAAGGTATCTACCGTTAAAGTTATAATGCGGTAAGGCTTTATGCTTGCGCCACTCTATAATGGTAGCGACAGAAATCTGCATAACTTTTGCTGCCTCCGCCTGTGGGATCAGTTCATCAAGTTCTTCCGCTGATTTTTTTTCTTTTACAAGCGATAAGCTGTTTGCCTTTTGAAGGATGATTTCAACGGCCTTTTCTAAGTCTCCCTTAGCGTGGGAATAAAGTTGGACTGACATGATTTTTAACTGGTTTAAATGAAACATGCATGACCTTAATGATCAATGCAAATTTCTAGTGAAACCAGTCAGATTTGACTTGGGACCCAAAGTGGCGAACTAAAACCTTGGAAATCAGCATTTAAATTAATAATCAATGGTTTTTGTTATCCCATTTACTTAAACCATTTTTAATTGTCTTTTCAGAATTAAAGGAATTTGGAAGTGCGTGGAAAAGAATTTCGGCCAGTTTTGTCTTAGTGATTGACTTAAATTCATTGGATAGTGCTGCAAAGGCTGTATAAATGCTATCCCTATTGTTTTTGAAAAATTCCTCATCCTTATACGGGCCGGTTGGCATGTTATATTTTTTACTGCCTTTTTCAACAAAGTGGTCATTAACTAGTTTTCGGATATCAGATATATTATTGCTTTTGAGCACCACGATTTTGTCACTCTCCAACTGCGTGATAAGGTATTCAGAAATATTCTCTTTCTTACACTCGTCTATTTCACAAATAATCCTGGGAGTAAGAGTGTACAATAATTTTTCGATCTTATCATTCTTTTGAGCTAGAACATCCAGCTTTCCTTCAAGTAGATTACTAATACCTGCCTCTACTTTGCGGAGTTCTTCGGCTGTCGCAAAATTCTGGCGCCTAGAAGGTTCATTGATCAAATCAGAGATTGATCGATTCAACTCTACCAGATTCTCCTCAGTAGCGCTATTCAGTTTAATCATTCTAATGTCTTCCAAGATCTCGTCCAACCTTTCAACGAAAATTGTCAAATCCTGATTGGACTGATTTGTTTTAACGGAATTTTCCACATACTCCTTTACGTCGGAAATCTTCAAGGCACGGTTACTATTTTGGGCGATGCTTTGTAGGCGACGCTCTATTTCACATAACCTATCATCCAAGATTTTAGATGCACTTTCTTGCCGGTTTAAGGCTACTATTTTACTGAATTGATCACTTACCAAACTAGATTCATAATGCAATCCAAAGTTGTCATCGAATTTAATAGAGCTGGGTTTTAATAGTGTGGATACTAAAAGAGAAAGATGATAATCATGAAGATCAACCGCCTCATTCAATAATTGTATTTCACGCAGCTCAGAGTAAATGTTCTTTCTGAATTTTGAATAGAAGAGCGTTCCAGTATAGTGCCGAGATTCTGAGTTTTCCAACCAATAATCGAACCTTTCAAAACTTATTGCTAAACCAAGCCTGGCGATATAATTTTCCTGAAAAAAGTCAACGAGCCCACCCTGCCCTAAATGTCTAATATCTAGCTTACTAAGCCTTCGTAAAACAACTCCGTAGACCTCTCTGCGCTCAGCTTCTGTAAGTGAATTATAATATCTAATACTCGATGAGTATTTATAAAATAGGAAGAAGTCCTTATCTGCACTGATCACTAAGTGTAATTTATACGATAATATGATAGAACAACAAAACAGACCCGCAGAAAAACAAATTGTTACCCAGTTTGCGCTGATATTCAGGAGGCTATATACGACAAAAACATTAACAAGAATGTTAAATCCAGGAAAACTGTAACGAAACCAACCAAAGGAACGAAAGAACAAGAAGTTCATGATTTTCTGAGATTCAATCTCAAAAACACCTCTGCTCAAATACATAAAATATTTTTGTACAAAAAAAGTCAGCACTGTCACTGCTATTCCTATCACAATGTAACTCGTCATTTCCATGCGTTGTCCATTTGAGAATCAGTAAATGCTTCTGTGACTTTCATATATTTATCTAGAACCGCATCTCTCTTGATGTTTGCAATCTTCTTGATCGCTTTCGGCTCCATACCTAGAAGTAAAGAGTTCGTAATAAAAGTTTTACGGGCAGTATGACTGGTAATAAATTTGTACTTGGGCTGCGTGATTGATTTCTTCTCCACCCCAACAAACCAGTGTGCAGTGAATTGCTGGTCAATACCTGCTAACTCGCAACACTCCTTAATATAATCATTGAATTTCTGAGAGGATATAGTGGGCAAGGGCTCATAAACAGTATTTTTATACTTCTCAAGGATTGCCTTGGCATATCTATTCAGCTTGATAGCGTGATTTTGAGTTTTTGTCTTTTGAATAGATATCACAATGTGCTCATCACTGATATTTGCTAAATGCAGCTTGGATAGGTCTGAAAATCTTAATCCGGTGAAACATCCCATGCAGTAAAAGTCACGCACATGTGCCAGTCTATTATTTTCAAAATCATGATTGTACAAGCACATCAGCTCCTCGAAAGTAAGGTAAACGATGTCTACATCATGTTCCGAAGCCCGAAAATCCTCAAAATTCCGATTCCCGTTATAGCCCTTCTTGATGCTCCACCTGAGCATGCTTTTCATAACCGCTACTATTTTTGCGAAATAGTTGTTTTTGATTTTCCTCTCTTTAATAGCGTATCTTGAAAGCTCTTCAAAAAAGACGTCATTAATGGAATCAAACAAAATTTTCGATGCGAAATCCGTTTCAAACTGCTTCAAGAAATTCATTACTGAGGTTTGCGCCTTTACGGTATTATAGGTTTTGGTAAGCTTTCCACCATCAATAAACTCACGAAAGCATTCGAAGAACTCAATCGTAACTGCTTTAATTTCAACCTCACTGTCGAACTTACTCAGGAACAGCTCCTTTGAGAATGGTAGTTTGTTTGCTCGGAAAAAGAAAAAGATATCATTTATCCTCTCCTCTACTTTCTGCAATTCATCATTGATGTGATGATAGTTATTGCTCGGTTCTTTTTTAAGGTTTGGTTTAACCCTGGATCCGTCCCAATATTTTTCTTGAACCGATACACCTACATTACGCCGGATTCGGACGCTATCAGCCCGCAGAACAAACTGCACAGGTATTAATCCACTTGAACTAACTTTTTCTTTTCTAAGCTCAAAACTTACTTTCATCTCTATTAAAACCAGTTAAGTGTAGTTAAAGGGTGGTCAAAAGGGTGGCTAAATGTAAATCAAAAGTAGATGAAACCAATGCTAAGCCCCCTACCAAAAACCCTACAATACTCAAATATACTGATATATAGATGATTAAACCTTGTTAAAAGCAGTTAAAAAAGTATGGTACTCCGGCTCCGGGTACGAAACGGAACTTAGACTGAAAATCGTCAAAAGTTCCGTTTTTGCTTTTAACAGGTTTCCGAATCTTCAGATTACAAGCCCGGCAACTTTACTGATTTTTCCGGTTTGCCAGCATCCATTTTTCTTTGGGTGGTCTTTTACTTTTACTCCTTTGATATAACAATAAAATTTGTCCTGAAAGCTGGATCTTCATTGTAAAACGGTCTCTTGATAAACAACTGCCATGCATCGTTCTTGAATTGACAACAAGTCTGTCCCATTAACTTCAAGAACTGTAAATGGAATTTTCCTATACACATGTTCGGGATAAAGTGCTGACTAAAAGCTTTCCACACGAACAAAACAGGCATGGCGTTTGTTTTATTTTGGCTACGAATGTCCTTGATCCGGTTACAGCTGAACAATGCAGATTCCCGAATGTTGCATTGTTCATTTACCAATTGACAAATTTATGAAACATCAAACCGGAGCATCCGCACCGCTGCAATTCCGGTCGGCTTTTCATTAACGGCAGCATTCCGGTTTGATTTGCTGTTAAGCCATGGAATAATCCGATTCTTCATATTCATTCCAAACCGTATGGACCCGAATTTACAATGTGCCGGATAAGTTGCGTAACTTCCGTTGAATTTCAAATGCAAAAAGCATCCTGCTCGTAATATTGGCATTTTATTTATCTTTGCACTCTCAAACCATTGCAAGCTTCATGTAAGAGCATCTTTCTTTCTGGAAAAATCAAATGGCGCCACCAACTGCGGCAGCCCTATTCATTTACGCTAACAAAAGAAAGAAATCATGCTTTTTCTTCAAGATGTCGCTTACGCACATCCGAACCGTGACCTTTTATTCTCTGATATAAACCTTGCTGTCAACAGGCAGGATAAAATTGCGCTTGTAGGCCACAACGGTACGGGCAAATCCACTCTTTTGAAGATACTGGCCGGAGCGTTAGTACCAACAGAAGGAAGGGTAATCGCCGGTTCAAAGCCTTATTATGTACCGCAGCTTTTTGGGCAGTTTAACGATTACACCGTTGCACAGGCACTGTGCGTTTCCGACAAACTGAATGCACTGAAAGCCATACTGGAAGGTGAACTTACGGATTCAAACCTTTCATTGCTGGCGGATGACTGGGCAATTCAGGAGCGTTGCGAGCAGGCGCTGGCGCACTGGAAACTGGATGGGCTGGACCTGAACCAGCGTATGGAAACATTGAGCGGCGGGCAAAAAACCAGGGTTTTCCTGTCAGGCATTATGATCCATAATCCTGAAATGGTGCTGCTGGATGAACCCAGCAATCATCTGGACCGGCAAGGAAGGAACATATTGTATGATTACATTACATCCACTCCGGATGCACTGCTGGTGGTAAGCCATGACCGCACCTTGCTTAATCTGCTGCATATCGTTTTCGAGCTTGACAAACGCGGCATTTCGGTTTATGGGGGCAATTATGATTTTTATGCCGGTCAAAAAGCCATTGAAAGTGACGCTTTAAACCAGGACCTGAAAAGTACGGAAAAAGCTTTGCGCAGAGCCCGGGAAACGGAACGTGAAACCATGCAGCGACAACAAAAACTGGATGCCCGTGGCAGGAAAAAGCAGGAAAAAGCCGGCCTGCCAACCATTGTAATGAACACTTTGAAAAACAATGCCGAGAAAAGTACCTCAAGAATCAAGGGTGTTCATGCGGAAAAGACAGAAGCCATAGCCAGAGATCTCGGTCAGTTGCGCAGCCAGCTTCCTGATACCGGGAAAATGAAACTGGATCTCGACAATTCCGCCCTGCACAAAGGAAAAATCCTGGTGACCGCAGAAAATCTGAATGCAGGCTTTGAACATTTACTTTGGAGAAAACTCCTGAACTTTCAGATCCTGAGCGGTGACCGGATGGTGATAAAAGGACTCAACGGAACCGGAAAGACCACCTTGATCAAAATGATTCTGGGCGATATCTTACCGGTTACAGGAACCCTGGAACGCGCGGACTTCAGAGCCATTTACATCGATCAGGATTATTCAGGGATTGACAATCATCTGAGCGTTTATGAGCAGGCTCAACGATGCAATACGACTGCATTGCAGGAACATGAAATCAGAACGCGCCTGAACCGGTTTTTATTTACCAGGGAATACTGGGACAAACCCTGCTCTGCACTTAGTGGCGGTGAAAAAATGCGATTGATGCTTTGTACACTCACCATTGGCAACCAGGCGCCGGACATGATCATACTGGATGAACCCACGAACAACCTCGACATGCAGAATATTGAAATCCTGACCAGCGCGGTTAATGAATACCAGGGAGCGCTGCTGATTGTGTCACATGATACTTATTTTCTGGAACAGGTACGAGCCGGAAAAATAATCGACCTCGACGAACTTGTATAAACGCAGATGATGATCAAAGCAGGCACTTGGATCAAATGCCTGCTTTGATAGGATTGTATACGAGGGCCTGTCTCGGGTCTTGCGGCACTCGCAATTTGCAGAAAGTGAATACCAAAAGGGATTATGTTATAAATTGTCAAACTTTTCCTGAAAATGCACAACGATGTTCTTGTAAAGGAGTGAATTTAGAAATGCACTTCAGGGCAGCCTAATTAAACTGATCCTTACAGGTCGGACTTGCAGGGATGATAAACAGAAGAAGGATCGTGGAGAAAAAATATGCGGGGATACTCACCATCGTGATCGGCTTGTTACTTGGCCTGGCTTTACCCGGTTTGACTTACGGACAAGGTTTGGGCCGGATAACAAGATATTCCATTCAGAATGGCCTTTCGTTTGGTGTCGTAAACAGTATCGCCCAGGACAACAAGGGTTTCCTGTGGTTTGCCACCGGCGATGGACTGAACCGGTTTGACGGCTACTCATTCAAGGTGTTCAGGCACAATCCGGAAGACAAATCCAGCCTTTCGGGAAATTACGTCAAATCTGTACTGAAAGACCGCAATGGTACCATCTGGGTTTCATCACGCAGCGGGCTTAATGAATTTATTGCTGCAAAAGAAAACTTTGCGCACTACGTTCCATCCCGGCAAAAACACGGCATTTCGGATGATGTAAGTGATATTTCCCATGCAGGAAACGGTGATCTGTGGGTGTCGCTGAACGGTTCCGGGTTTGCTGCTTTCAATAAGAAAAGTAAAAAATTCCGGTATTATGACCAGAAAACGCTTCCGGGACTACGCACCAATTCCATCCTGAATGTTTTTGAGGATTCCCGCGGACTGCTCTGGCTCGGGACCCGTGACTCCGGTATCGAGCTTTTTGAAATAGATAATGATAGAAAATTAAAAAAATCGGGTATTGATTTCAGTTTACTTCCAAAAGGCCGTATCAACCAGATTTATGAGGACCATTTTCACAACATATGGATAGCTTCGGGCAAAGGACTTTTTTTCTACAAGAGAAACGAGGCCAAATTCTATACGCTGCATATCAGCACCTTTCATAACAGCAATATTTATCTGTCGCTGGTTGAAAATCAGTCGGGAAAGCTGCTGGTCGGCGTTCAGGACGGCGGCGTATACAGCCTGGACCTCAAAGCCGCACAGCAGACAGCCCCTGAAAATTATTTGTTCGAACAGGTCAAGAACACCCGTAATCAGGGAATTACCCAACGCTCGGTCCAATCTCTTTATCTGGACAAGGACGATAATATCTGGCTGGGGACTTACGGCGAAGGCGTGTATCTGATCGGCAGCATACCCGAAAAATTTCGTCTGTTTGAAAAAAAAGTGACCGACAGCCGGGCAGAAACTTACCTCAGGTATTACGGCATGTGTGCCGACAATGAAGGAAATCTCTGGCTGGGAACGGACGGTGACGGGATTTACAAAACCAGTTCGTCCGGTCAGGTGCTCAAACATTACCGTGCCGACGGCAGCCCCGGAAGCATTACCGACGGCGCCGTCATTTCGGCATACAGGGACAGCGGCGGCAATCTCTGGTTTGGTACTTATTCCAAAGGTTTGTTGCTGTACAATCCATTCAGCGACTCATTTACACCATTTTTGAACGATCCTGAAAAACCGGAAAGCATTCCGGCCAATGATGTAAGGGTAATTTTTGAAGATTCCAGAAAAACAATCTGGGTGGGGACGAACGGCGGCGGACTGGCGCGCCTGGATCGCCGTACAGGAAATTTTACATGGTTTATCCCGTCCAACAGCAGCATCAACTCAAACGACATCAGGGCCATTACGGAGGACAAAAAAGGCAATCTCTGGATCGGAACGTACGGCGGCGGCCTGAACTATCTGGATACCCGCACCATGCAGTTCACCCCGTTCTTCAACAATCCGCGTCAGAGCATTTACCTGTCAAACCAGATCATATTTTCGCTGTATCTCGATGCCCGCGACAGGCTGTTTGTAGGATCGGAAGGAAACGGTCTTCTGATATATGATACGAACAGGAAAACAGCAGTACAATATCTGGAAAAGAATGGTCTGGCCAATAATGTAATCAATGCAATTCAGCCGGAGAGCACGGATAAAATCTGGGTCAGTACCAACAAGGGACTTTCCAGGATTGACCTTTCCAGCAATAAAATAGAAAACTTTGACCAAAGTGACGGACTGCAGTCAGGCCAGTTTAATCCGGGCTCGGTGCTGCATAATGCCAAAGAGGGCTATATCTGCTTTGGAGGAACCGAGGGCTGGAATTTATTTTATCCAAAACAGATCATTACTTCCAAATACAAGCCTTCCGTATTGGTTACCGGCATTCAGTTGTTTGGGAAAAAAGTGGAAGTCGGCAGCAGACAAAACGGCAAAGTCCTTCTCAATGAACCAATCGGGGATAAAACCAGAATTACGCTGGAACCGGACCAGTCGGTTTTTTCCATCCAGTATGCTGCCCTGAATTACGCTTATCCCGAAAAAAGCCAGTTTGCCTACAAGCTCGAAGGCCTGGATAAAGACTGGAACTACGTGCAGTATGAACGCACTGCCACTTACAGATATTTGCCCGCGGGCGATTATGAATTCAAGGTAAAATCTGCCAATCAGGATGGTGTCTGGTTTGAAGATTACAGCAGCCTGTACATCCGCATTCTGCCTCCCTGGTACCAGACCTGGTGGGCTTACCTGCTTTATGTAACGGCTGTCGGCGCAATGATCTATTATTACCGGAAATACCAGGACCGACAGGCAAAACTGAAATATGAAATCCAGCTGGCGCATTTTGAAACGCAAAAGGAAAAGGAACTGAACGAACGCAAGATTTCGTATTTCACCAACATCTCGCATGAATTCCGGACGCCGCTTACCTTGATAATCAATCCGGTAAGAGAATTACTCAACAATGACCCGAACCAGGATGCAGCAAACCTCAATATCATTCACCGGAATGCAAAAAGGCTGCTTAGCCTTGTGGACCAGCTGCTGCTTTTCCGTAAAGCCGACCAGAAACAAGACGAGCTGAACCTGGGCGTTCACGCCCTGCCCGTGCTGATCAAAGATGTGTTTCAATGCTTTCTGCACCAGGCTGAACAGAAGAATATTCAGTATGAATTCGTATGCGAAAAAGAAGATCTGGAAATCACAGCGGACATCGAAAAACTGGAAATTGCACTGTTCAATCTCATTTCCAATGCCATTAAATTCACACCCGACCATGGCCGTGTGACGGTCAGGCTTTCGGATAAAGGCGAGCAGATCGAGATTCGGGTAGAAGATACGGGCATAGGAATTCCTGCTGACGCCGGCGATCAGATTTTCTCTGTGTTTCATCAGTATCCCGACAAGCGGGCCGTATCCAAAGGCGGATTCGGCATCGGTCTTTTTCTGGCAAAAACCTTTGTACATAACCATTTTGGTGAACTCACGTACACATCCCGACCATCGGAAGGAACCACTTTTAAAATGCGGCTCTGGAAAAATCACCCCGAGTTGAAATTAAGCAAAGCCGAAGAAAATCACTTGCACCATTTCTCGGTTTTCCTGGAAGAATTATCCGTTCCGGACATGGTACCTTCCGGCGAAACGGACAGCGAATCGGAAAATACAAAACCAGTTACCGAACAACTGAATGCGAAAAAGCCCACCATGCTGATCGTGGACGACGATGACGAAATGCTCAAATACCTGGCCGGAATGTTTCAGGAAAAATACAGGCTCATCGAGGCCGGAAGCGGCGAACAGGGATTGCTGCAGATCAAAAAACATGCGCCGGACATTGTCATCAGCGATGTGATGATGGGCGGCATGTCGGGCATAGAAATGTGCTCGAAAATGAAAGAGGACATGGCGGTAAGCCACATCCCGATTGTATTGCTGACAGCAAGTTCATCGCCGGAATCAAGGCTGAAAGGGATTGAAGGCGGAGCGGACGATTACATCAGCAAACCTTTTGACAAGGACCTTTTAATTGCCAAAGTTGCTTCCATTCTGAAAAACAGGAACGATCTTCAGAAGTATTTTTATAATGAGATCACGCTGCAATCCGGTGATACCAAGATTTCGCCGGAGTACAAGGAATTCCTGCAGCGCTGCATTGCCATTGTAGAAAGCCACATAACCAATCCTGAATTCAACATCAAAGTGCTGGCATCGGAAATCGGGATGAGCCATTCTACTTTATACAACCGGATCAAGTCCATTTCAGGTCAGTCTACAAACGGGTTTATACGGTTTATCCGATTGCGGCGCGCGGCTGAAATAATGATCAGCAGCGACATGACGATTATGGAAACGGCGGAACAGGTGGGCATCAACGACATCAAGTATTTCCGGGAACAATTCAGCAACCTGTTCGGCATGAAGCCTTCTGAATATATAAAAAAATACAGAAAACCTTTCCACCGACAACATCCGCTCAGCAAGGAAATTTTCAAACCAAAATGAAGGTTTGTCACCAGAATATTGAAATATGTTAAGTTACAAATGCCTGATTCCAATAAAATCAGGCATTTTTATTGATATACCCCCCTTTTAATGTGAAAATGCCCCCTGCCGGCAACATTCAAATAATCCTACTTTTGGTTGGTCAGTTAATAAATCCGGATCCGGTTTCAGGAAATGATTATTATTCCAAGATCGGCATTTGTCCAGCCGCTCCTGTCAAGAAAAAAGAGCCTCACCCGGGATTATTGCTGATTCACAAGCCCATTATTTACCCATCAAAATCATTTACGTATGAAAAAAATTTTTCATAAACACGCTGTATATTGTCAGCTGTCTTACGGAAAACTCAGATCGGCCGCGCTGTTAACCATGCTGCTCTCAGCGCTGTCTGCATTTTCCTATGGACAGGCATTTACAGTAAAAGGAGTAATCACCGCCGAGAACGGCGAAACGCTTCCCGGAGCCAGTGTGATCCTGAAAGGAACCTCCACCGGTACCACTACGGATGTGGACGGAAAATATGCGATTAACCTTGCCGACGGCAACGGCACGCTTGTATTCACCTACATCGGCTATGTGGCGCAGGAAGTGGCCGTTGCAAACCGCAGCCAGATCGACATCAAGCTGGCCGCAAACGACAAGACGCTGAACGAGATCGTCGTTGTCGGATACGGAACGCAGAAAAAAGCAACGCTGACGGGTTCGGTGTCAGAAGTAAAAGGGGCCGACATCGTGAAAAGTCCCCAGCCCAATCTTTCCAATTCACTGGCTGGACGATTTTCCGGTTTTGTGGCCAACAACCGCGGCGGCGAACCGGGATATGACGGGTCGAGCTATACGATACGCGGTTTTGCTTCGACGGGCAACAATGACGTACTGATCGTGGTGGACGGAATTCCCGGACAGGTCGGCGGTCTGGATCGCCTTGACCCGAATGATATCGAAAGCATTTCCATTCTTAAAGATGCTTCGGCAGCCGTATATGGCAGCCGCGCTGCTAACGGCGTTATTCTGGTAACTACCAAACGCGGAACAACCGGAAAACCTGTTATCTCGTACAGTTTCAATCAGGGCTTCTCCTCTCCTACCCGTTTGCCCAAACTGGCCGATGCAGCAACTTATGCAACGATCCTGAACGAAATCGATTATTACAATAATCCAGACGGCGGAATGAACCAGTATTATTCGGCTGAGGAAATTGAAAAATTCAGGAACGGATCGGACCCTGTGAATTATCCGAATACCGACTGGCAAAAAGTGGCGCTGAAAAACTTTGCACTACAAAACCAGCACAATCTGGGTATCAACGGCGGTACCGAAAATGTTAAATACTACGTCTCGCTCGGAACGATTTATCAGGACGGGCTTTACCGCAGCGGCGCTACGAAATACAAGCAATACAACTTCCGCTCGAATATCGACGCCAACATCACAAAAGATTTCAAAGTGAGCCTCGGGTTGTCAGGACGGCAGGAAAACAGAAATTTCCCGATTTCTTCCGCTGAAAATACATTCCGTTCCATTTACCGCGCCTACCCTACTGTCATTGACCGTTTCCCGAACGGAAATTACTCAACGGGTGTCGAAAACAGCAATCCGGCTGTCCTGGGAACCGATATAGGCGGTACCAGCAGCAATCCGACTTCGATTTTCAACGGGATTGTGAGAGCGAGTTACAACCTGCCTTTCATAGACGGCTTGTCGGTGGACGGTTTTTACTCGGTAGACAAATCGTTCAATTTCACAAAGACTTTCTCCGTTCCGTATACGCTTTATAATTACAACAAAACCGCTGACAGCTATTCGCAGGTTGTAACGGGCGGTTCTGCGGGCAAGGCATCACTTGCCCAGAAGCAGATTAACCTGACCAACATTACGCAGAATATCAGGCTGAGTTATCTGAAACACATTGGCAAGCACAACATCAATACGTTTGTGGCTTACGAGCAGAACAAGAGAAATGAAATCACTTTCGAGGCATCGAGGATCAACTATCCGACGGTATCAACGCCCGAACTTTCGCAGGGCGGCGCTGCTGCAACGGACAAGAACAATTCCGGAAGCAGTTACAATTTTACCCGGAAAAGCTTTATCGGACGTTTTGCATATGATTTCAGTGAAAAATACCTGGCGGAAGTACAGGCTCGCGTAGACGGATCGTCTATTTTCCCGAAAGGCAAGCAATATGGCTTTTTCCCTTCGGTTTCTGCCGGGTACCGCATTTCGGAAGAAGACTGGTTCAAGAATACGGTCCGTTTTATCGATGACCTGAAATTCCGCGCTTCCTACGGATCACTGGGTAATGACAACGTGGGACAGTTTCAGTTCTACAACAACTATTCTTTCAACAATCAGTATGTACTTGGCAATAACGTTATTACGCCTGGAATTGACCTGACCAAACTGGCGAACCCGAACATTACATGGGAAACGGCCAAGAAAATGGATATCGGCCTGAACGCCATATTCCTGAAAAACTTCAATGTTGAAGTCATCTATTTTAATCAGAAACGTTCCAATATCCTGGCTGCGCGCAATGCATCGATCCCGAACACTTCCGGAATTGTAAACCCGCACGGCTCCGGTGCTCTGGTGCCGGATGAAAACCTTGGAAAGGTGAACAGCAGCGGCTTTGAAGCAACGCTGGGCTACAATCATGCCGGAACATTCAGATATAACATTTCGGGAAACATCACTTACGCCAAAAGCAAGATCATTTTCAAAGATGAAGCGCCCGGCGCACTGGATTACCAGCGCGAAACAGGCGGACCGCTTTATACGTATCTTGTTTATAAAACAACGGGCATTTACCGCACGCAGGCTGATCTGGACCAGTACCCGCATCTGGAAGGCGCCCAGCCGGGTGACCTGATTCTGGAAGATTACAATAAGGACGGCAAGATCACGGCAGACGACAAAGTAAGAACGGAATACGGAAATGTGCCTTTGCTTACATACGGTGTGGTTTTCAATGGCGGATACAAGGCATTTGATCTTTCCGTTGTTTTTTCAGGACAAGGGATGGTAAGCCAGTATGTACTTCCCGAATCGGGCCAGGTCGGCAACTTTTACAGCAGCTGGGCCGATAACAGATGGAGCCCGTCGAACCCGGAAGGAAGTTTTCCGCGCGCCGATACCCGTGCTTCGTCGTCGATCAACGGCGGGTTGAACCAGAACGATTTCTGGCTGAACAATGCCTCGTTTGTAAGGCTTAAAAACGTGGAACTGGGCTATACGCTTCCGAAAGCGGCTTTGTCCAAAATCAAAATCTCGTCATTAAGAATATATGCCAGCGGATTCAACCTGTTCACCCTGACCGGTGTAAAAGATTACGATCCGGAAGGAAGTCAGGGAAGCGGACAGTTTTACCCGCAGCAACGAATCATGAACCTTGGACTGAATATCAAGTTTTAATTGAAAAGAAAAATGAAGTATATAAAAAGAATGACCGTTTTATCAGCGCTTGCTGCGTCGATGTGCCTGGTATCCTGCAAGGAAAATTTCCTGGATGTAGTTCCTACCGACCGCGTATCAGATGCTTCCATCCTGTCGGACTCGGTGCTGTTTGAGGCTTTTGTAACCAACCGTTATATGGGAACCAGGCTTACAGACAAAGAAGCCGAAGGAACATTGCCCGGTTTTGGACGCGGTTTTGAATACGCCATGTGGTCATCGCTGACAGATGAATCCATTTACAATAACGACGACAACACCTGGCTGATCCAGCGCGGACAGATCGCTCCCGAAAACACCGGCATTGCAGGTACTTTCTGGGGAAGAAGCTACCGCAGTATCCGCGAAGTAAATTATGCGCTTGCCAATATAGACAAGGTCCCGATGAGTGAAGGGAAAAAGAAGATGCTCCGGGGCGAACTGCAGTTTATCCGCGCATTCCGTTATCATGACCTTATCCGCAATTACGGCGGTGTGGTGCTGATGGGCGACAAGGTGAGCGAGATCAGCGATGACCTGACAAGCCAGGATCTTTTCAACCGTGCAGACATCAAAGCCAGCATCGACTACGCAACGGCGCAGCTTGATGAAGCGGCTGCATTGCTGCCGGAGTCCAATGACAACAATACATGGAAACTGGGCCGGGCGACAAAAGGCGCAGCCATGGCGTTAAAATCAAGATTATTGCTTTATGCAGCCAGTCCGTTGTACAATGCCGGCACATGGCAACAAGCGGCTGCGGCAGCCAAGGCAGTAATGGATATGAATAAATACAGCCTGTACACAGGCGGTTATGGCAGCCTTTTCACCACAACGGATAATCCGGAAATCATCTTCGGAAGATTGTATGCCGTCGGTGCGCGCCACGTATGTCTGGAAATAGCCAACGGTCCGAACAGCTATAATGCATGGGGCGGCAATGTGCCTTTGCAGAACATCGTGGATGATTACGAAATGATGGACGGCACCAAAATCACCGATGCAAAAACAAGTTACGACCCGCAGAATCCGTACAAAAACCGTGATCCGAGGTTTTACGCAACCATTTTGTACAACGGTGCAACGTACAGAAACAGCATCATCGAGACTTATACGCCGGGCGGCAAAGACAGTAAAGACGGCCCTTCCAACTGGAATACTTCCAAAACGGGCTATTATCTCAGAAAATTCATGAACGACAATCTTCCCATTGACAATCCGTGGGACGTAGCCGGGACACAAACATGGATTTACTTCCGTTATGCAGAAATCCTGCTGAATTATGCCGAGGCACAAAATGAAGCGGTTGGGCCGGATGCTTCTGTATATGCAGCGATCAATGCAATTCGTCAGCGGATCGGGGTTGCCATGCCGGCGCTTCCTGCCGGACTTACACAGGCTCAGATGAGAGAACGCATCCGCAACGAGCGCCGCATTGAGCTGGCTTTTGAAGAGCATCGTTTTTATGACGTGCGCCGCTGGAAAATTGCGCTGGAAAAAGAGAACAAACCTGCTTACGGCATCGAAATCGGCAAGAATGGAACAGCTTATACCTACAAGCAAAAAGAAGCGCTGACAGGCAAAAGCTTTACCGAAAAGCAATACTGGCTGCCGATTCCCCGCGCGGAAATTCAGGCATCGAACAATAAGCTTACACAAAATCAGGGATATTAATTGAATAAAAACGGCCCTTTTCTCTAACCGGGAAAAGGGCTTTTTATATACCTCAGCCATGCCATCAGACAGCATTTACAGAAATTTAACTTTTTTATGTTTTTTCCTGACCGTCGTTTCCTGCAAGTCCGCCGAAAAAACAGCCGGGATCCCGAAAACGGACCAGGCACTGACCATCACCATCAATCCTGCCAGAACGTATCAGTCCATAGATCATTTCGGTGCCTCGGATGCATGGGCGTGCCAGTTTGTAGGCAACTGGCCGGATGCAAAAAGAAATGCCATTGCGGATCTTCTTTTCAGTCAGGAATCAGGCGCGGACGGCCAGCCAAAAGGCATTGGCCTGTCAATCTGGCGCTTCAATATCGGAGCAGGCACAGCCGAACAGGGCGAGCAAAGCGGTATCCGGGACGAATGGCGCCGGGCCGAATCCTTTCTGAATAACGATGGAACTTATAACTGGGATAAACAAGCCGGCCAGATCTGGTTCCTGAATGCAGCCAAGGCGCGGGGCGTCAATGAATTTCTTGCCTTTCCGAACAGTCCGCCGGTGCAGCTTACGGTCAACAAAAAAGGATATGCGCATAACGGAAAGCCCAACCTTGCGGCCTCTAACTTTCCTCAATTTGCAACGTATCTTGCCGATGTAATCACGGGTGTCAGCAAGAAAACGGGCATCACTTTCAATCACATCAGCCCGGTCAATGAACCGCAATGGGACTGGAGTGACGGCGGCCAGGAAGGAACGCCTTTTTACAACAATGAAATTGCGCAGATTACCCGGTCGCTCAGTTCCGCTTTATCCGGACAAAAACTCAGCACAAAGATTGACATCGCCGAAGCGGGACAAATTGAATACCTCTATTCAGAGCATAACAAACAGGATCGTCAGAATCAGATTTATGCATTTTTTGACAAAGCCTCGGCAAATTATGTCGGCGACCTGCCGAATCTTTCCAGATCCATTTCGGGACACAGCTATTTCACTACATCACCGTACAAAGCCGCGGCTGACAAAAGAACCAAGCTGGCCGAAAGCCTGAGAAACGTTGACGGTCTGAAATACTGGATGTCGGAATATTGTATTTTGGGCGACAATGAAGGCGAAATTAAAGGAGAAGGAAAAGATCTGGGCATAGACGCCGGATTGTACATAGCAAAAGTAATACACAATGATCTTGTAAATGCCAACGCTTCTGCCTGGCACTGGTGGCTGGCCATTTCGCCGTATGATTATAAAGACGGGCTGATCTCGATTGATAGAAACAAAACAGACGGAAATCTTCAGCCTACCAAAATGCTCTGGGCACTGGGCCAATACAGCCGATTTGTACGTCCGGGTGCGGTAAGAACAGCCGTTACGGTGGCCGGAGATGAAAAGGATCTGCTGGTCTCTTCCTTTTTAAATACGAACGGAGAACTTGTCAGCGTCATCATCAATTCCGGAACACAAGCCAGGGAATTTACCCTGAAATCGGGTCAGGAAAATTTTCAGGTTAAAAGTGCATACCAGACTTCCGGTAACGCCAGCCTTGAACCGGTAAATACAACCGGCTTTTCAAAAGGAATTTCAGTTAATCCGAAAAGCATTTTAACAATCATCGGAAAAGCAGATAAATAAGTAATTCGATGCAACGGATACGCTTTTGGTTCATTGCATAAATTCATATTCAAAAGGCCCGGCGAACTGATTTTCAATTAGCCGGGCCTTTTTCATTAACAAAATTTGCATGCAATCAAAAATCAAATTTCACATTTTACATCTCACATCTCACAAAAAACTTCAAAAATTACATTCATTCCGTAACAAGCACTTTCAACACTTCAATTGTGGCGGCAGAACGGACTTTCAACAAATACAGCCCTTTGCTCAGCGATAGCCCGGAAATGTCTACTTCGGTCTTCGCCGATTTTTGTTCAGGCAATGCAAGATCATAAGTTCTTCCCGGCTTGCTGATCAGCTGCAACGAAACGGCGCCTTCATGTTTTTCCTTGCTGTGAAAATACATTTTCCGGTTTCTGGCCGTAGGGTTTTTCAAAATAATGCTCACGATCCGATCAGATCCAAACTGCGCACGGACATGTTCGGTCACATCCAGTTCATAATATTTGGCTTCGTCATTAACATCTGCATAGCTCAACCAAATATAATTATGATATATGTGCAGATAGTATAACTATTCAATAAATACTGAATTTAATTCGGGAAATTTCAGAGGCAGCAAAGTCGTTTGGGATTAATATAATTGCATGGGAACAATATGTACAACAGCCATGTATTTTTTTACAAAATGAAGTAGTTTTTCCATGTAATTGCCCGCTGTTACACAAACACTTTTCGTTTTATTGATATGCCTGAAAAATATCAAAGCTTTTCAAGCCACTTTTGTAATCTCGTAATACCTTTTTACCAATCCGTTAATAAATCTTTTCAGATAATTCTCATTCAGAAAGACATTTGAATAGTTTTCAAACCGCTCGCATTGAACACCCAGATAAAAAAAATACAAGCTTAATCCCAGCACCGGAACAAGCGCTTTTTCATTTGTGCTGATTTTTGTAACCGATTCATACCCAGAAAAGAAGTTCTCAATTTTAGGCGTGTAATCCTTTGCTTCATACTTTTCAATATTGTGCAGTTGCATGACATAGTAAGCAATGTCAAAACAAAGCCAGCCGTTTCCGCAAAAATCAAAATCAAAGATTGTTATTTCGTTTTTATCCGTCACATTCAGGTTGTCAAACCAGATATCCAGATGCACAATTCCATTACGGATTGTATCGCCGTTTACTTTTGAAAATTCATGCAGCAAATACTTTTGCATCGACTTCATGAACTGCATTTCCGCTGTTTCCGGCGGTAGAAACAATTCCAGTTTTTTCAGTGCATCCACAAGTACGATTTCCGGTGTGTAATGAACCCTTTTCAATGTCCGGTTAAGCGTAATTTCATGAAAACGGCCTATTAACTGTCCTATTTTATAATGGGTTTCTGCCGGAACATCGTGCAGCTTTTCACCTTTTGCATAACTAAATAAAACAGCAAACCTGTCACCTTCCGGTGCATTCAGTATTTGAATGAAATTGTCTGCATGATCCGCAACCGGATAAGAAACAGAAATCTGATTGACACGTAGCAAGTTCAGTAAATTCAGTTCTTCCTCGATTTCAATCCTTGTCCGCCAGCCTGCGCTGTAAACCCTGAAAACAAACTGCTGCAAATCATCATTAACGAGATATGTGTCATTGATGCCCGCCCGGATCAGCCTGCATCTGGTGTTTTTACCCAATGCATATTTTGTTTGTATAAACAGCCCGAGATGTTCGGCAGAGAGATTGGAATTGGTTACCGGAAAGTGCGCCATTTGTGCCTGGAATATAAAATGGCTAAGTTAATTATTATATGCTGTTATTGGCAATTTGTATTTGGTTGTCAGCTTTTTGTTCCGGCAAATTACATATGGTAATTTATTCTTGCTCCGGAGGAGCATTCTGTTTTTTGCATAAGGAAACCCCGTCCGGGGTTAAAATCTTTTTTCATGTATTTCACATTTTCTACAAACAGGAAACCGCTCTGCGGTTATTGGTTGCTCCGGAGGAGCTCTCTGTTTGTAGCAATTCAATGCGGTATTTTGATTTTTTTGTTCCGGAGGAGCATCCTGTTTCTTGCTTAAGGAAACCCCGTCCGGGGTTAAAATCTTTTTTCATGGATTTCACATTTTCTATAAACAGGAAACCGCTCCGCAGTTATTGGTTGCTCCGGAGGAGCCCTCTGTTTGTAGCAATTCAATGCGGTATTTTGATTTTTTTGCTCCGGAGGAGCATCCTGTTTCTTGCTTAAGGAAACCCCGTCCGGGGTTAAAAACCATTTTCATGTATTCCGTATTTTCTACAAACAGGATACCGCTCCGCGGTTATTGTTACTTATCTCCGATTCGATATCATTTATACATAAATAAAAAAATAAAGACCTTCACAGGAAGGTCTTTATTAACGCTAAAACCAGAATAATTTACTTTATTGACGCTGCTTCGTTTTTTGCTTTTTCGTAATCATAAAACCATTTGAAATCCTTGTCATAGGGTTCCGCGCCCACTCTTTTGTACCACGCTGCATACTTTTCTTCCAGCTCTTTAACCACTTCCGGATATTTTGAAGAAAGATCGGCCAGCTCGGTGCGGTCTTTTTCTATGTCATACAACTGCCATTTTTCCGAACGTTCGGCGACCAGTTTCCATTTTCCGTCCCGGATGGCCCGGTTGCCTTCATGCTCCCAGAAAATCGGGTTTTTCCGGCTAATCGGTTTTCCGGTAAATGCCGGCCTCAGACTGGCGCCTTCCAGTGGCTGAATGGGCTGGTTATTGTATGTTGCCGGATATTTTGCACCGCCAAGATCAACCAACGTAGCCATGATATCAATGATGTGTGCGGGCTGTTTTTCAAATTTCCCGTTCCGGCTTGCCGGTATTCCTGCCGGCCAGGAAATGATGCCCGGCGACGAAATGCCGCCTTCATGCGTATGATGCTTGTAAGCCCAGAATGGTGTACAAGCTGCTTCTGCCCAGCCCTGACCGATAAACACCGCGGACTCTGCCGAACCCGGTTTTTCTCCTTCAAACTTCCCTTCAATGCCCGGCTCTGCATTGCCGCCGTTGTCCGAAACAAAAAGGATGACGGTATTATCAAAAACGCCTCTCTTTTTCAAACCGTTGACCAGATCCCCGATACTCTTGTCGAGCCTGTAAATCACAGCGGCATAAATTGCCATCATATGGTCGTATTTTTCCTTCTCTGCCTGGCTCAGACTTTCCCATTTCGGCACATTGGGATTAATCGGCGGCAGTTTCCATGACGGATCAATAAGGCCGAGCCGGATCTGCTTTTCATAGCGCTCCTGACGAAGTTTTTCATAACCTTTCAGATATTTTCCTCTGAATCTGGCTATGTCTTCTTCCGGAGCCTGTAAAGGAAAATGCGGTGCATTGTGCGCCAGATACAGCATAAACGGCTTTTTGGCAGCAATTCCTTCATCGATAAACCGGAGCCCGAAGTCGGTCCAGAGATCGGTTGTGTACCATTTTGCAGGCAGCTTGTCCGAATCATTGGCCAGCTCTTCGCCGTTCAGAAACAGCTTGGCTCCTTTTCCGGCACCGTAATAAAATCCGCCTGCGGGCGCATTCAGCGAACGGTCAAAACCGCGCTTCCACGGAACGGTTCCGTGCGGCTGCCCTACATGCCATTTTCCCGTCATGGCCGTAAAGTAACCTGCGCTTTTCATCACTTCGGCAATGGTCACACTTTTATCGTTCAGCTGTGCACGGTAAGCGGGATGATCTGCGCCTTTGTCTTCCATCATGTGGCCGATCCCGGCCTGATGGCTGTATACGCCTGTCAGCAACGCAGCACGGGTCGGGCAGCAGCGTGCCGTGTTATAAAAACTGGTCAGCCGTACTCCGTTCCGGGCAAGATTATCCAGGTTCGGCGTCGGGATTTCACTTCCGTAACATCCAAGATCGGCGTAACCGAGATCATCTGCTAGAATGACAATGACGTTCGGCTTTTGCTGGGCAAAAGAGGTATAAGTTGTAAAAAGCATCAACAGTAATACTGATTTCAATTTTGTATGCATGTTCCCTGCGTTTAAGTCCGTTTTAATATTTATTTTAAAAAAATTGATCTGTTACTCCCAGAGAACATTCTGCTTTAATAGCGGGTTGTTATCAAGCTCCGTCTGCGGGATCGGGTACAGGTAATTTTTCTCGGTCGCATTGGTTTTACCTACTTTTTGCAGGCTTTTCAATAAAATTCCGTTGCCGTCTGCGTCTTTCTCACGGATCAGGTCAAACCATCTCTGGTATTCATATACGAGTTCCAGCCTTCTCTCAAAATAAACCGAATCACGAAACTGGTTTTTTGTTAACCCAGCCGTCAGGTTTGGCAGACCGGCTCTTGCCCGCACTCTGTTGATTGATTTATAGGCTTTTACAGTCGGGCCGTTTACTTCATTTTCAGCTTCGGCGTGGATCAGCAGCAGTTCCGCATAACGGATGATCGGCACGTTGGCTTCGGAGTTTGAGGTTACAGCCGTGTTGTTCGGGTCCCACCATTTGTTCCAGAATGGCGTGGAATCATTTGGAACAGCCGGGTTCACAAGCGGCAATGCGTATTTTTTTCCATTGGCCGGACTGGTAAAACTTCTTACAAAAGTTACAGCCCTGCGCTTGTCCGTAGGTTTGAAAAGTTTGTAAATACTGAAAAACTTATCCTCTCCTTCCGTGTAGTAACGAACCATATGCGCATAGTTTCCGGTCAGGCCGGGAATGGCGGAGAAAATCGCACGGGACATTTCATTATTTCCCTGATTATAGGAATTTGCTTTCATCTGCGCAGAAAATATGTGCTCCGTGCCGTTTTTAAAAGCCGGCAGGAAAACCTTTGCATAATCCGTTGCCAGATCATAACCGTAAACCCCCGTTCCGCCGTCGGCCGGCGACAAGGCTTCTTCCGCTTTGGAAATGGCCTTTTGGTAATTTTCCGCCAGCTTTAAGGGAAGCGATGCCTTGATCAGATATACTTTTGCCAGCAGCGCTTTGGCAGCTCCGGAAGTTGCTCTTCCCAAATCCGGCGAACTGTAAGAAGCAGGCAAAACGGCTGCGGCTTCGGTTAAATCTTTCTCAATCTGTGCATATACATCAGCGGACGGGCTTTTTGCAATGGCATAATCAGACGGTGAAACGTAATTCTGATATTCGGTAACCAGAGGCACATCGCCGTAAAGCCGTACAAGGTTGAAGTAAAACAATGCTCTGAGAAATTTGGCTTCGCCCAGAATCCTTTCCTTATTGCCCGGAATACTGAAACTGATTGCCGGAATTTTGTTCAAAACCACATTGTCCTTACGGATAGCGGCATAATGCTGCTGCCAGATTTCATAAACCCGCAGATTACTGGAAGAATGCGACTGCACCGCCAGCGACCGTACGTCCGGATTCGTTGCGCCGGGTCCCGGATCTTCGTCATCGCTGCCCATGTTCATGCCCGTGTTGAACAAAGTATTGTAGGGCGTCTGAATCCTTCCGGAATTCAGGAAAAAGTATACGGCATTAATCGCGGTATTGGCATCGGATTCCGTTTTGTAATACTGTTCTTCGGTTATTACCGAAGCGGGTTCTTCGGTCAGGAATTCTTTGCAGGAAGCAATGAACAGCGTGCTGAGCGCGAGAGCGAGGTAAGAATATTTTTTCATTTTAAAAATCAATTGGAATGGCTATCAGAATGTCAGCGATAAACCGACCTGATAAGATTTGTTGTTCGGGTACACACTGTCGTCCACGCCTTTGTTGATCAGGCTTTGTCCGTTGGAACTCACTTCCGGATCAAAACCGGTGTATTTGGTCCAGGTGATGGCATTCTGGGCAGACACATAAATCCGCAGCGACTGAATGCGCACTTGCGAAAGCAATGCTTTTGGCAGTGAATAACCGAATGAAATATTTTTCAGCCTGTAATAGGTAGCATCTTCAATGAAGCGGTCCGAAATGGTGATCGCAGGGTCCTGATAAGCTTCTTTCACGTCCGTATCGGTGTTTGTCGGGGAATAGCGGTTCAGAAGTTCACGCGATGCATTGGTGTAACCCGTTCCCAGTTCAAGGTTTGCACGGTTTACATTGTACAGTTTGCCGCCAACGGAAGTCTGGAAGAAAACGGCCAGATCAAATCCTTTGTAATTGAAAGTGTTGGTCAGTCCGGCAGTGAATTTGATCTGGTTGTCAATGACTTCTCTGTCGCCGGCCTGCGTGATTTTGCCGTCGCCGTCCAGATCTTTGAACTGCTGTCCGCCCGGCCCTTTGTTGGCCTGCGGCGTCAGTGCGGTTTCACCATCCTGAATCACGCCGTCGGTTTTATACACGATGAATGAACCCAGCGGATGGCCGACTTTCGCGATGGATGGCGCCGAACTGGAAGGAATATACTGGTTTACGCCTGCGCCCAGATCCAGGATTTTGTTTGTATTGCGTGCAAAAATGAAGATCGAATTCCATTTCAGATCACCCGTCAGATTCTGGGAATTAATGGCCAATTCAAAACCCTTGTTTGAAACCGCGCCTACATTCTGGTAAATCGTGGAACCTTGCCCGGAATAGAAATCGGATAATCCTGATGTTCCCGGTACCGTTCTCGTAAGCAGCAGATCCGTGGTTTTCTTGTAATAATAATCCGCAGTAATGTTCAGGCGGTCTTTGTACAAACCGATGTCCAGTCCGGCATCCACCTGAAAAGTCTTTTCCCATCCCAGATTTTTGTTGGATACCGTACTCGGCGCATAACCTGAAACTGTACTCGATGAAAAATTATACGGATAATAAGTCAGCTGCGCAAGCGACTGATACGGCGGAATGCTCTGGTTCCCGGTCGATCCGGCGCTCAACCGCAGTTTCAGCAGGCTGACTTTCGTGATATTTTTGAAAAATTGTTCATTGGCAATGTTCCAGCCCAATGCTGCGGAAGGAAAGTAACCCCATTTATTTCCGGCCCCGAATTTGGAAGAACCGTCTGCACGAAGCGTGAACGTCACCAGATAACGGTCGTCAAAAACATAATTGATACGGCCCAGATAAGATGCCAGCGCAAAGTCGGTCGAAGATGAGCCCGGCGTTCTGTTGGTGATTCCTGTTCCAAGATTATTGTAGCCGAAAGCGTCGGATGAAAACCCGGCTGCCTCGGCAATGGCTCCTTTTGACTGTGACTGCTGGGCAGTAAAACCGATTACGGCGTTGATCCTGTTTTTATCATTAAGCTCTTTATCGTAACTTAATATATTTTCATTCAGCCAGTTCGTCGTAAAAATGGAACCTACCAAAGCATTTCCGTTCAGAGCCGTGCCTTCGTAAGTCGAAATCGGCAAATAGCGGTTCTGCTTGTTGTCCACGACATCCGCCCCGACCAGCACTTTGGCTTTGAGGCCTTCAATAATCGTATATTCAGCCGAAATATTTCCTAAAAAACGATTGGTAATGGTTTGGTTCAGCTGATTGTAAAGTGAATTGATCGGGTTGGCATAAACGGTTTCAAACGGACTGAACTTGACGAATTTTCCGTCTTCCTGATAAATCGGCAGAGACGGCGGCGTCAGGACCAGCGCGGAAACGACCGATGCGGGAGCCACGTTGGCTTTGGTATGGCTCCCGGTAATGCTGGACGTAAACCTTAACTTATCGCTGTAACTGTGATCAATGTTGAAGCGGGCCGAAAGCCTGTTGAAATCGGTATTCTGAAGAACGCCATTCTGTTTCAGGTAATTGGCTGAAATCCCGAGCCTTGTTTTGTCCGAACCGGAAAGAATGGAAATGCTGTGACTTTGCTGCGTCGCCTTTCTGAAAGCTGCCGCCTGCCAGTCGGTCCCCGCTCCCGTTGTATCCAGTGAAAACCCGATTACGCTGGGCAGAACCGGCGTTTTGCCCGAGTTAAAGGCTGCATCTTTCCGGAGCTGCCACCACTCGCCTGCATTCATCAAGGGCAAAGTCCGGATCACTTCCTGTCTTCCGAAATAGGATTCATAAGTAATCGAAGACTTGTTTTTGGAACCGCCTTTTGTTGTGATAATTACAACGCCGTTTGCTCCTCTTGATCCGTAAATTGCGGTTGCCGAAGCATCTTTCAGTACGTCAATGGATTCAATATCAGCCGTGTTCAGAAAGGAAAGCGGATTGATTTTGGAACCGGCCGTTACACCGGCATCGCTCACACCGTAATCATTATTGATCGGAAAGCCGTCGATTACATACAACGGATCGCTTCCTGCAGTAATGGAGTTGCTCCCTCTGATCTGGACGCTGACGCCACCGCCCGGCTGCCCGGAGGTCTGCGTTACGGTTGCACCCGCAATGGAACCCTGAAGTAACCTTTCTACGGAAACAACAGGCTGCGATTTGATTTCAATGGGAACGGAAGAAACGGAACCGGTAATGTCCTTTCTTTTTTGCTCGCCATAACCGATCACCACCACTTCATTCAGCAAATTGGCCGTTTTCAGGACCACTTCCACCGGCTCCTCCGACAGTTCATAAATTTCAATTTCCTGCTGCTGAAAACCGGTAATATTGATTTGTAATGTAAACGGAAATTCTTTGGAAGCAGGAATACTGAACTTTCCATCCAGGTCGGTAACGGTGTTTTTGGACGTGCCTTTTTCAATGATGGTAGCGCCGGGCAATCCCATTCCGGTTTCATCCTTTACAACTCCGGTGATGATATCCTGCGCATTTGCGAAAGTAGAGGCAAAGAGCAAGGTGCCCAATACTGCTATCAGGTAAATGTTTTTCATGATGACTTTTTTTAAAATAACTGCTCTGAACTGTTTCAGATGCGAATGGGTGATGGCAGGTTTTCAGGAAGTTTTTCGTTTTTGACTTCATCTCCGACCATAGGGCCGTCAGCAGCCAGTTCACTGCCGCTTTTCTTGGATTTCAGTATTGGCCACAACAATTGTGCATACCATTCTTCTTCCTTGTAATGCTTGATACCGAATGAAGTCGGGTATCTGCGGGTAATAATGCCGGTTCCGAAAATAATGTCCCAGAGAAAAAACATGTTGCCGAAATTGCCTTTGTAATAACCTACGCCGTCATCGGTTGTATCCGCATGATGCGCATAGTGCGTGGCAGGCGTTGATATAAATCGTTCCAGAACCCAGCCAATCGGGCTGAGCCATTTGATCGTATAAAACGGTTTATCCCATGGAATACTGGAATGCGCACCGGTTACAATCAGCGATTTGACCACTTTTACAAACAAAGCCGCATAGCCAAGTCCGACGTAGGTCAGCGCTACGGTCAGATAGGTCTGGGAAAAGAAAATGGTGTAGATGATGTTCTGTCTGCCGGCCATCGCCATACCCATGTACGGAGCGCTGTGATGTGTCCTGTGGAAACGCCATAACCAGGGCAATTGATGATGCAGGCGGTGATACCAGTATTGCGTGAGGTCGTCGGCTACGGCTATGATCGCAAATGCCCACCAGAAAGGCACCCATGAAAAGTTATCTTTGATACCGGGCAGAACTTTCGGAAGCAGTTCCAGACTGAAATACGTTACCAGCGGCGCAATGATGATTTTGGGAAGCACATAGCATGCAATATCCAGAAAGCGTTCGTTTTTGGTCCATTTGTTTTCGTAAAGACCGGCAATGAATTCAATAATGCCGAGCACAAGTACAATAACCGGAAGCCCCCACGAACTCAGATGCGTAAAAACGCCTTCGATAAAGTGAGGAACTTTGAAAGGCAGTGCGTTGCTGCCGGCCCAGGGTTTGTAATCCGTAAGATAAAATGCGGCAAACATTAAAAACACGGGTGTCAGATATAGTAATATACTGATCAATGCATCGCGCCTGATTTTCTGCACGACCTCTTTTTCAATTTTCATGATTGACAAGGATAACTGGATTGAAAATGATTACCGGATAATGCTATACGCAAGCCAGATTCCTCCGGCTATCAGAACAAACGGAACGATGGTGAGCAGGATACCGACTGCGATTTTTTTGGCAAGAAGTATTACGTCAGCAAATGTCATAACTGAAATAGCTATATTGAATATGAATACCAGAATACCCCACGGACAGTCCGCCAGTTAACGCAAATTGACAACCACCGAAAATTTACCTGAATGGCGGTACTGCCAAATGGGATATTCCAGGATATAACCGAAACAAAAAGATATTACATGCTACAACAATCCGCGCTGAATGGATTGGATTGTAAGAAAACCACCGTATTTGTCATGACAGACAAATCTGAAGAATGTAAAATAACCGCTTTCATATATAAATGATTTCAGGTTTACTTATAGTGCAGGGTGGTTCAGAACTATAAGTCTATAAAATTGATAGACAAAGTAATGTTAATGCATTTTAAATTGCAAGCGTTTGGATATTTATTTTTGATAAATGCATTTACATCCTGATTAATCCACTTTATGCCCTGCTGAAAACCAATCAGATAAGTGTACAAGATGCAATGTAATTTTATTCCGAGGTATACCGGTATTTGCGGCAAAAAGGCCGGAATCATCAGCTTTTGTATTTTAACCGCTATCAGATCATTAAGCTCCGAACCGGCTTACAACTGATTGTCAATAGCCGTAACCGGCACTGCATAATATTTTAACGCCTCCGAAAGCTGTTCCGAAATGCGCTTCTGCAGACTTGGCGGGCCTAAAATCCGGAGTTTGGGCCCAAAGCCAAGCAGCTCCCGTTCGAGCTCATAATTGTAAATTACCTGAATGCTGAAAACAATGCCTTCATCGTTGTTGCTCACTATTTTTTGCGTGGCATGCAGCGGCTTGGTGATTACATATGGCGCTTCGGTGTGGCTCATCCAGAAAGTCACTTCCATGCTGCGCTGGCCGGGGGTTTTAGTAACACCCAAAACATCCGCATAGTAGGTCGCAAGATCAATGGTCCGGTTTTCACGGTAATTTTCATGAAGGCTGTTTTCCAGTGACTGGAACCTGTCCAGTGCCAGCGTAAGCAACGGCGCATGCCGCTGATGCGGTTGCCCGAGTACAAACCACCGGTTTCTGTATTCTTTCAGAAGATACGGACTAAAACAGAATGTATTTGGCTGCTTTGCCTTGAACGACTGATAAGTTACACAAAGCACCGTTTTTGAAATAATGGCTTTGCGAATTCCTTCAATAAATTCCAGCCCTTTCAGATGATCGTTTTTCTCAAATTCAACCACAGGAAAACTGTGGGTTTTCTGCGCATAAATCCGGTCTTCCAGCTTGCTGACCATTTCCGACAGATCGCTAAAATGGCTGAATCCTTTAAATTGTTTCAACAAGCCCGAAACTTCACCGAGCACTTTCAGATCTTCATGGCTCAGAGGAATATTGGTAATGCTGTAATGCCTGTCGGAATACGTATAATATTTTTTATCAACGACCACAATCGGTGCTTCGTAACCAAGCTTGTCACTCCGCATCATTTCAATATCCGCCTGAACAGACCGGCGGCTTACGCCTTTGTCAATGCCTTCAAACTCGTAAAGTGCAGCGGAACAAGCTTCAATCAGATCGTCCAGCGTCCATTTGCGAAAACGGTTCTGCAGACAATTGTCAATCGTACGGTAACGAATCAGTGCGTTGCGGTTTACAGGCATAAAAAATATTTTCGGAAAATATAAAAATAAATCCTTCTGCGCAAAAAGACTGCGCAGCCGGGCTTTTGGTTTGCATTGTCAAAGAGAAAATGTACACAGCAAATTAACGAAAGGAGGTTACTATGAAATTCAATACGCAGAAAAGCAGCACGCGGCAGACCAGAAATCACGAAGGAGCAAAAGCATTTGTAATGAATCCTGAAATGCAGCTTTATACCGCCGTAGTAACCTGGTCGCTGAATGATACCTTCTATGAAAAAAACGACGAACGGCTTCACCGGGTTCGGGCGCTGATTGCTTCATGCGACCCGTTATTTGTAGCCAGACTTGCCGTATATGCCCGTCATAAAATGTACATGCGCTCTGCTCCGCTCGTACTGCTGACCGAACTGGCCCGGATTCACTCCGGCGATAACCTGATTGCCCGAACAACGGAAAAAGTAATCGCCCGTGCTGATGAAATTACGGAACTGCTCGCCTGCTATCAGCTCCTGAACGAACGTACCGGTCTGAAAAAGCTGAACCGGTTTTCCAAGCAGTTACAGAAAGGATTGTCGGCTGCATTCAACCGCTTTGATGAATACCAGTTTTCAAAGTACAACCGCAACGGAGATGTCAAGTTACGCGATGCATTGTTTCTGGTCCATCCGAAAGCCAAGGATGAAATGCAGCAAATGCTTTTTGACAAAATTGCAGGAAACAAACTGGAAACCGCTTATACGTGGGAAACGGAATTGTCTGCACTGGGCCAGAATCATTTTGAGAATGAAACCTCCCGTGCCGAAGCTTTCAAGCATAAATGGGAAGAACTGATCGATAGTAATAAAGTCGGCTATATGGCCATGCTGCGGAACCTGCGGAATATCCTTCAGGCAGGCGTTTCGTACGGACATCTGCAAAAAGTTTGTGAAATCATTTCATCAGCTGAAAAAGTGGCCAAAGCAAAGCAGTTTCCTTTTCGGTATCTGGCTGCCTACCGCGAATTACAGGCCGAAATGCAGGTAACGGCACCGCACTTTTCAGATAAGATCAAAAATCTTTTGTTTGGAAACACGGGTTATACGGGTGATTTGCTGGAAGCTCTTGAAAAAGCCGCCGCCCGCAGCGCGGCTTCCATGGCCGGCTTTGACCAGCATACAAGGGTTCTGCTTGCGTGTGACGTTTCGGGCTCCATGCAAATGCCGGTTTCACCCAAATCTAAAATCCAGCTTTTCGACATCGGGCTGATGCTTGCCATGCTGCTGCGCTCGCGCAGTAAAAATGTGGTTGTCGGAATGTTTGGTGACAAGTGGAAAACCATTACCGTACCTAAAAACAGCATTCTGGCCAATGTGCAGGAATTTTACAAACGCACGGGTGAAGTCGGGTACGCGACAAACGGCTATCTGGTGATAAAGGATTTGCTGAAAAGGAAAATAATCATGGATAAAGTCATGCTGTTTACCGACTGTCAGCTCTGGAACAGCAACGGCAGCCCGGAGCATATCCATGCGCTCTGGATCCGGTATAAACGTGAAATTGCACCCGATGCAAAATTGTACCTTTTCGATTTAAGAGGTTACGGCCAACCGCCTTTGCAGCTTGTGCAGAATGACGTGTACTTGCTTGCCGGATGGAGTGACAAGATTTTTGACGTCCTGCATGCGCTTGAAAACGGCCATTCCGCTTTGCACGAAATCAATTCAGTCATGCTTTGAATTGCGGATACCTGATAAATATGTATACGTTTCAACTAAAATATTTTAAAATGACAAATAGCCCAAAATTAAAACCCTGACAGCTAAAAGCTAACGGCCAAAAGCGGATCAACAACCATTAAGGATGCCGTAGAAACAGGATACTTCGCTGCACTTACGGGGTGGGCATTATGGTGAAAGCCAGGATGGAGGTTCGAGTCCTCAAAGCGGTTCCCCGGCCTGTTTTGCCTGTTGCTCCTTGAAAGAAAAAAGGTGTCGTAAATGCGTGTTACTTCGATCTGTCACATCCCGGGTCGCCGGTTCGAGTCCGGCTCTGTTGCGCAAGCTGCAGGTAGCTCAGTTGGTAGAGCAGGGCACCGCAAGGTGCATGTCACGCATTGATTTTTACCCTTTTTGTTATTTGAAAGATGTCGTACGAATGTGTTACTTCTTCTGGTAGAAACCGTGCAAACGGTCAGGTTCGAATCCTGTTTCACACATTTGGTTTGTTACTCTTTTGATTTTTCAAATTCATTTTAAACCGTTAGACTTTTTCATAACAGACGGAATACCAGCAGATTTCCGGCTGCTATGGATAAGTTTGTATGGCATCTCATATTTACAAATCACGTCTCTATTTCCAGCTATTTTTCCAGATCAATCCGGAGCCCGGTCTGAACGGAGATATTGGATTTCAGGTATGGATTCCCGATAACCCAGCCTTTTGTTTTTGCATTTACCCGGACGAATCCCGACAGGCTTCTGGTCATTGCATACCTTGTTATCATATCCACGGCTCCGCCGGCTGCGTAGTTGTTTTCCAGAAAATTTTCAGGTTGTTCCCAGGCATGAAGTATGATGTCTGCTTCCACTCTTTGGGCAACAGCATGGTTTAGAATGCCTAACTCCGCACCAAAACGGCGTTTTTCCAGATTGCTGTACCGGTGGAACGCGAACAGCAGATCGCGCCTTTTCAGCTGTACGGGTATAAACAGTGCCACATCGTTCCCGAAATGTGTGGGCGCATATTGGGTAAAGAAATTAAAAGCAAAATGCGAATTGATCCTGATGCGGTTGATAAAAAATATGGCCGGATTGATGAAGTTCAGCAAGGAAAGTTTTTTCTGTTTCAATAAATAATCCTGTGCTCCGGCAGACAGTTCTGAAAACCCGATTCTTCTGTTTACGCCTTCGCCGTCCGGAAATTTAGCACGCTCGGTAAAGGCTGTTTTCGGGCTGAACATGTCATAAGCCCATGCCGTAAGGTCCGCACCGGCAAAATCCCGTTCGGAAGCAACCGGACTTTCATGCGGCGCTGCCCAGATCTTCACTGAATCACTTTCCGGACTTGTTGAAAACCTGAAATAATTGTGAACATACCAGGCATTGTAAAGCAGCAGCGCATTTTTATAGAAAGTACGTTTCCTGTAAAAATTGTCAGTTGTATTTCTTTGGTTCATTAGCACTTCGGACTGTATGCCTGCCGTATAAGCATAAAGCAACGCATTCGGGTCTGAGCGTTTAAGATTACCAAGCGCTTCGTCGCTGATGCCGTACACCGTTCCGTCCCATCGGCTCAGAAACCAGTTGCCGTTTTTGGAAGCAATACCGTTTACGCCGAGAACGGAACGGTGAAATTCCTCATGCGCCCACACGCCAAGCGGTATCGGCAACTCACTTCCGTACCTGGAAAATCCCAGGCTCATGGCATATTTCAAAACGCCGTTCAGTACATTTCTGCCCACTGCGCCGGACTTCGGACGGACGATCCAATTGCCCAGCTTGTCTATTCCGGCAAAGGAAAGTTCATACATGCCGTTGGCCAATTCGATGGACTGGTTCATGGAAACATAACGCTGCGGCAGATCCTTGTTCTGGGGAAAATCCAGCAACGGGACCGAAATCCTGAGCTGGTAACGCGACGTATCCTGAGCGGATAAATTGAAACAGGCGCAAACGGCAAAGAGTAATAAAACAGACTTCCTGATTTTCATGGCTTATGATTGATTGGATTGTAAATGCTTGTAAAAACATGATTTTTCAGGCACGGCAAAGCGCTGTGCATGCATAAAAAACCCCGGGCAGAAGCAAAGCAGCGGCAATGTGCAAGCGGTGATTCATTTCCCTGATTTTTCCGCAATTTTGATCAAAGAAAACGGTCTGATCGTCTTTCCCGACAAGCTCAGACCTTATTATTCATTCCTTTAAAGCGCTGACAAATTGATTTCTGCCATTTTGATTTCCGGAATCCTGCAGGGAATATTTCTGATTTTTCTGCTTTATAACAAAGGGCTGAACAAGGTTCCAAACCGCATCCTGTCTGTCCTGATTGCAGTGCTGATCGGACATTTATCGCTGATTTATCTGGATGTAAAAGATCTGTTTCTGCAATTCCCGCATTTAAGCAGGTTATCGTGGCTGCTTCCGGTTTTGTACGGGCCGCTCCTGTTGATTCTTACGCAGAGTGTTGTTGATATTGATTTTTCCTTCAAGCCCCGGCATCTTGCATATCTTGTACCCTTCGCAATTTATTTGATCCTGCTTCTCCCCTATTTCACTGCCTCCGCTTCCTATAAGCTAGACATTTTAACAGATCCCGTCCGGCTTGCGCAAGCGGATTTCGGCTGGATGAATCATTTAACCACGTATCTGCATATTGCTTTTGTAACGGCGGCTTTGCTGTTTTTTTATCAGAGCAAAAAAAAGCGTGTTCTTTTCTTTTCCGACGATACGCATGTCCATGTTCGCTGGCTGGAAACGTTCCTCTGGCTTGTTCTGGGCGTTCTGGTTTTCTCGCTTTTCACTTTTTATGCACGCAAATACCAGCTTCCTTATTTTTCAGGAATATACCCGTCCCATTTTATTCTGGTCGTACTGCTGATTTACTGGATAGCCTACAAAATGATCCAGGGAAAAACCGAATGGCAGGTTGAAGTTGTTCCGGCAACGGAATTACAAGATGAAGATCAGATTGCCAAACCTGTAAAATATTCCAAAAGCGGGCTTTCCGACGAAGCTACAAAGACGATTGCCGTACAACTGCGCGATTTCATGTCAGCTGAAAAACCTTACCTTGATCCTGATTTGAACATTACAGAACTGAGTGTGCTGATCAATTTGCCCAGACATCAGTTATCGCAGGTTATCAATTCTGCATTTAACTGCAACTTTTTTGAGTTTGTCAATCAGTATCGTTTACAGGAATTCAAGCGGGAAGCTGTCAATCCGGCGAATAATCATTTGTCGCTGCTGGGTATTGCGCTGGAATGCGGCTTTAATTCAAAAGCTACATTCAATCAGGTTTTTAAGAAATATGAAGGAACCACACCATCCGGATATATCAGAAAATACAAGTCTGAAAGTCCGGTAAATTAAGAAGGAATTGGTTTGAGAAATCAATAGGATTTCAGGCACACGGAATAAAACTTCATTCGCGGTGACTGTTAACGTATCAACCGGAATGGTGTTTTAATGAAATAAACGGGCTCGGCCTATTCCTTAAAACTGCGCAATTTGTTCCCGAAATTTTCAAGAATCACCTGATGGATATACTGACTATTGTTACAGCGCTGATCATAACCAGTGCGGCATTTTCCTACCTCAACCAACGTTTTCTCAGGCTTCCGGGAACCATCGGCGTCATGACGATTACCAAGGTGGTTTCGCTTTTTATCATACTGATCGGTAAAACAGGTTCTGAAAACTCCGGACTGATCCAAACGCTGACCTATAACATTGATTTTTCAAAGGTACTGCTGGATGTCATGCTGGGATTTCTGCTGTTTGCCATGGCCATGCATTTTGATTATGAGGATCTTAAAAAGCTGAGAGCGCCTGTCATTTTGCTAAGCACCATGGGTGTTATTGTTTCCGCCGGTGTATTCGGCGGACTTTTTCATCTGGCAACCGTCTTGTTGAATGTTGAAGTTCCGCTGGTTTATTCATTCGTTTTCGGAGCGCTGATTTCACCCACAGACCCGATTGCCGTTGCATCCATTTTGAAACAGTCCAGAATTCCTGCCCGGCTGGAAACCATCATTTCGGGTGAATCCATGTTCAATGACGCCGTGGGTCTTATTCTGTTTGTCACCTTGCTCAGCATTGCCGATCAGTCGCAGGAAAGCTTATCGCTCATGCAATCGCTGGTACTTTTTTCACAGGAAGTCATCGGCGGTATTGTAATCGGTCTGATGGCAGGTTATACGGGTTACCGGCTTATGAAATCAATCAGCGATTTTCAGACAATATTTCTGATTTCGGTTGCGCTTGTCCTGGGGCTTTCGGTTGTAGCCGGACGTTTTCATGCGTCTGTTCCATTATCGGCTGTAACTGCCGGCCTCATCATCGGGAATAACCGTTTTGGAAAATCGCATCCGGCAGAACAGTCACTTAGCAAGGTTTGGCAGCTGCTGGATGAAGTTCTGAACACGATTCTGTTTGTCATGATCGGTTTGCAGCTTATCCTGCTTCCTTTTTTCAGCAATTACCTGCTGATTGGCTGTGTTTCGGTTCTTATCGTTCTCTTTGCCAGAATGATCAGTATTTCTATTCCTGCTATTTTCATTTTGCGCAGACTGAACCCGGACAACCTTGCCATCCTGACGTGGGCCGGACTGCGCGGCGGCATATCCGTTGCCATGGCGTTGCTGCTTCCGGCTTCTCCGTACCGGGAAGCGATTTTGTCATGCTGTTACTTTATTGTGATCTTTTCCGTCATTGTCCAGGGCCTTACACTAAACAGCGTTGTGAATAAATTTGCAGGCGACGAGGAGCAGTAATGCTTGTATTTTGTACAGCAAGCCGCGCATTTTGAATACATAATCGATTCTGTTTCCAGGATATAAATGGCATCGGTATAATAAAAGCAGATTCCGCTTTTCTGTTTTATACACCTATAACACAGAATTCTTTTATGAAATTTACAAAAATGCGGCATGCCGCGCTGGTCCGGATTCTTGCATTATCCGTTTTCTTTTTACTGCCAGCTTCGGGCTTTTCACAAACTGCTTCGAACATCATTCCCTTATGGAAAAACGGACCTCCCGGATTTGAGAAAAAGTCGGCAGAGCCGGAATCAGCCAAGGATTACTGGGTTAAAAACATCCATAATCCTTCTCTTCAGGTTTTCCTGCCGCCTGCCGGAAAGGCCAATGGAACCGCTGTTGTTGTTTGTCCCGGCGGCGGTTTCCGGCTGCTGGTTTACAACGCAGAAGGCATTGAGCCGGCAGAATATCTTGCAAAACTCGGCATCACCGTTTTTGTATTGAAGTACCGGCTTCCGCGGGAAGAAGGCTCGCCCTACTCGCTCGACAGGCATCCGCGCGAAGACGCACTGCGAGCGGTACGCATGGTTCGCAGCCGCGCCAAAGAATACGGCATTGATACAGCACGTGTCGGAATGCTCGGCTTTTCGGCCGGCGGGGAAGTCGTTGCTGCTGTGGCCTATGCTTCCGGCAAAGGTGATCCGGCTGCGAAAGACCCGATTGACAGGCTAAATGGAAAACCTGATTTTCAGATGCTTGTTTATCCCGGCCCGCTCGGGATTCCGGACGTCGTGCCCGCGGATGCGCCGCCTGTATTTTTACTGGCAGCCAACGACGATCCGTGCTGCGGCGTAACAACGGCCAGTCTCCTGATTAAATACAGGGAAGCCAGGCGGCCCGTTGAAGCGCATCTTTACACCAAAGGCGATCACGGGTTCAACATGGGAAACCGCTCTGAACTCCAGAGCATTAAATCCTGGCCTCAAAGAATGGCAGACTGGCTCAACGACAGCGGTTATCTGGAGAAAAATTAAATCAAGCGGTTAACTTTTAGCATTCCCTTTTTAACAAGCTGCATACATTATTTTTGTTTTTGCTACGGTAATTAGCAGCTCCGGAACGGCATACAAGACTGTTGCCAAGGAGTATCTGCTCTCTTCCCTTCACACTCCAAATTCAAGATCTTTATCGGAAATGTCAAATCTTTAACAACATACGAGGAGCATTCTGGTTATAGGAAGTTGCCTGCAGTATTTTTGTTTTTGCTTCGGAGGAGCATCCGGTTGAATGCAAAAGGAAACCCCGTCCAGGTTTTACAATTCATAATTATGCATTTCCTTTTTCTACAAACAGGCAACCGCTCTGCGGTTCTTTGCAGCTCCGGAGCATTCTGTTTATTGGAATTGCATCCGGTATTTTTGTTTTTGCTCCGGTAATTTGCAGCTCCGGAGGAGCACCCTGTTTATAGAAAATTGCATGTGGTATTTGTTTTTGCTCCGGAGGAGCATCCGGTTGAATGCAAAAGGGAACCCCATCCGGGGTTTTAATTTTTACAATTACACATTTCCTTTTCTATAAACAGGAAACCGCTCTGCGGTTATTTGCAGCTCTGGGGGAGTATTCTGTTTGTAGGAATTTGCATGCGGTATTTTTGTTTTTGCTGCGGTTATTTGCAGCTCCGGAGGAGCACCCTGTTTATAGAAAATTGCATGCGGTATTTGTTTTTGCTCCGGAGGAGCATCCAATTGAATGCAAAAGGGAACCCCATCCGGGGTTTTAATTTTTACGATTACACATTTCCTTTTCTACAAACAGGCAACCACTCTGCGGTTATTTGCAGCTCCGGAGGAGCTTTGGCCTAACAGCTTTTAACTGCCAACTAACCATTTAACTAATTGCCTCTACCCAATTTCTGACAATAAATGACTTGCAATAGATAAAAACCGATGACTAATTGAAAATATCAGTAAATGGTCAGAAATGACCAAGTTAAAAACCAGCAAAAACGGACAAAAATGGCCAAAGACCACTGATTATAACCAGTAACAACCAATGACTGAAAGCCAATAGCTAAAAGCTAACAGCTTATTTCAACGATTTAATAAACAATGTAACGGATTCAATGTCGGAATCTGACAGGACGCCGACGAACGAAGGCATTTCTTCATTATAACCTTTTACGATTTTTTTACCCGGTGTCAGGATGGATTCGCGGATGTAATTTTCATCTGCAATGGCCGTTGTGCCGTCTTCAAAATGCCTTTCCGACTTATACAGATGCTGAAACGGCGGGCCGTACATACCGTCTGTTTTCAGTCCTTCAGAATGACAGCCCGAGCATGCCATTTTCTGGAACAATGCTTTTCCTCTTGCTGCCGAAACAGCTTCTTCCTTTTCTGTTGCAGCCGGCTCTTCCTGTTTTTTTACCGATAGCAGCGCCAGATCCACATTCTGAAATCCGAAATCTTTTGCATTCAGTTCAGACAAATTATTTACCGTAAACCAGAAACCGTCGTGCATTATCTTGCCATCTTTGGCTTTCAGCCGGTAAGCGACGTCCATTTGCATGATTTCGGTCATATCCGGCACAAGCAGCAGTATTTTCTTACGGTCGGCCGACAAGTAGGAAGCTGCAACCTTCATCGATTCTTCACCCGAACTGCCGTTTGTTTTAAAATGGCCCGATCCGTACTCTTCCGTGCGTTGATAATTCCATCTTTTCACATCAAAACTGGAAGGGTTAACCGCGCTTTCGGCGTCTAGCTCCGCATCAAAGCCAAGAACAATTCCCTGCTTTACGGCCCGGAATTCGTTAGGCATGTAACTCTGTTTTCCCGTATAACGCAGCCTCAGCAATGCACTGATGCCGTTGGAACTGGAACCCCAGAGATTGAAACCGGCAATATACAACTGACCGTCAGCCGGATTGATTGCACCTTTGGATGTCGGGGCCGGATAGTCGGCATGAATGACAGCAACTCCGCCCTGAATGATACTGGAAGAACTGTCGATCAAAACCCTGAACAATCCCGGCCGCCCGAATGAAAAATGGACAAGGCTGCCGTTCAGCGGCCCCATTTTATTTCCCGTAACCCACGCCTGCCCAAGACTCGAACGATCCACGCTATGCGGAATCCATGTAAGCGGAGGCGCAACTTCGGGATGATCCGTACGATGCATTGTAGGCTCCACGCCGTAATAATCGCCCTTTTTAATCCAGAAAATCGGAGAGGAAGGCACAAAATTACCCTGCTGGTCGGTAGCTGTCAAAATTCCCTTTTCTGGATGAATTCCGAGATAAGGTCCCCTGAAGCCGGTTGCAATGACTTCAAACTGCTTTCCGTCCGGCGAAATACGAAGTACGGTTCCATTATGCTGCGATCCTGTACGAAAGCCTTTTCCGGCCTTGTCCGTCATGCCCGGACCGTTGTCCAGGCTGCCGCCCTTTGCGATGTAAAAGCTTTTGTCCGGCGCATAAACCATATCCGCAGCCCATTCCCTCGACTCCGGCGACTGATCCATTACATTGGAGAAATTCTCATAAAAATCGGCTTCGCCGTCTTTGTTCAGATCATGCAGACGAACAATGCCTTCCCTTCCGAAAACATAGATCGTATCTTTTATTACTTCCACGCTCATCGGCTCGTGCAGCCCGGATGCAAACCTGCGCCATTTGATATTCTGAAGATCGCGGTTAATGCCTTCAATCGTCCAGACGTCCCCTTCAAACGTTACGGCGGCAGCCCGGCCGTTGCCGAAAAAAGCGATATCTGCAACCCGGACGTTTCGTTTCCAGCGGTTTGGAAGCGGCAATGCAAGCTGGTCCGTTACGAATGCAGCCGTATCCGGCGATAATTTCCCCTTAGTCACAGCAGCCTCGCCCCAATGCGCTGTTCCGCCATTGCGGAATTCAGGCAGGTTTATACGTGTTTTAGCACACCATTTTTCAAAAGCAGCAAGCTGGCCTGCAGGTCCTTTCCAGATGGCCAGGGCAGCTTCCGGTTTTTTACCCGAAGCAACGCGAACGGTCAGGTAACGGTCAGCAGTTACTTCGGGTTTCAGCATGGAATGATCTTTCCCGAGAATGCCGATGGCCGTAACCGTATCTTTGCCGGAGCCGTGATAAATGTAGGCCATGCTGCCTTTTGTAGCACCGGAATTTCCGTTCACAACCTCGGCAGCAGTCAGGTAAAGTTCATTTTTTACATTGTTAATCCGGAAAGCTCTTGTAAAAACCGTCTGATCCGCAAACTTTGCGCTGCCCGGCATTTCGTACACTTCCGCATTTCCGACGGTGTAACTGAGTATGGCCTTGTTTCCATAAACAAAAACCCCACTCCATCTGCCTTTTTCCGCCGGCATCGCTCTCCAGAGCGGCTGGGTTGTGCTACCCGATGCTGAAATTCTGCCTGTGAAATCCGGTTTGCCGCTTGTCCAGCCGGGATATGAACCCGTTGCAATGGCAGGGTTGCCGGTCACAGTCGGGATCTGATTATTTTTATTGAAAAAGTCCTTGTATGAAATCTGCGCCATCAGAACCATAGGCAGAAACTTGCCCGTCCATGCCACGGACCATCTTAACAGATCGGTATCAAAACAGATATAAGCGCTGTCGCCCAGCGGCAATGCAAGCGTTCTGGCTGCGATGTTGTCGTCCGGAAAATGCGTTCCAAGTTTTCTTGCATCAATGGAAGTCGAAATAAAAGGAAAACCGGGTTCTGTAAACGAGTTCAGGTCAAGGGAATCAGCCGCATTGAAACTGCCGTTTTTGCAGCCGGTGTAACCAAACAGAAATACCGAAGCCAGAAACAGCATCCCGAGCCAGATTATACCCAGATTTTTGTAGTTGCTTTTAAAATAGGAAAACATATTATTATAAGGAATTTAGGAATAAGCTTAAAAGTCCGGAACGCTTTTGTTCTTACTGGAAAGCCCCGCCAAAATACTATTTAAATAGCAAATGCCATTGAAACAGCATGGCAAATTCCGGTTTGCATAGCCGGCAATTTTTAAAAACAGGCGCTAACCGGTATATTTGGAAGAAACCCGCTGCTATGTTCTCCTTTTTTGAACTGAAGAAAAATAATGTTTCACTATCCACAGAAATCCTGGCCGGCATTTCGTCATTTCTGGCAACAGCGTATATCATCGTCGTCAATCCGTCCATTTTAAGTCAGACCGGCATGCCGTTTTCGGCCGTTCTTACGGCAACAGTACTGGTTTCTTTTTTCAGCAGTCTGATGATGGGCGTTTATGCAAACAATCCCATTCTTGTTGCGCCCGGCATGGGGCTCAATGCATTTTTTACTTTTACGGCGGTATTTACCGAAAAACTGAGCTGGCAGGTTGCGCTTGGAACCGTTTTCTGGTCGGGTGTTTTCTTTCTGCTGCTGTCTGTTTTCAACATCCGGTCCTATATTGTCAAGGCTATTCCCAAAGCGCTCCGGTTTGCAATAGCAGCCGGAATCGGGTTGTTTATTACACTGATCGGTTTTGCCAATGCCCGGTTTATCGTTGCCAATCCGGCCACGATGATCAGTCACGGCAGCCTGAATGCTTCCACGCTTACGTTTATCGCCGGTTTGCTCCTGACGGTTGTTTTACTGATCCGAAAAGTAAAAGGCAGCATTCTGATCGGGATCGTGCTGACAAGCCTGCTCGCATGGCCGATCGGCCGATGGTGGGGCGGCCCGGAAGCTGTTGTTACAATCAATCATATTGTTTCCAGACCGGATTTCAGCCTTTTGTTTGAGCTTGATATGGTGAATTCACTCAAATGGAGCCTGGCGCCGATTATACTTGCATTTGTATTTACCGACATGTTCGACAGTCTGTCCACTTTCGTCGGACTGGCAGAAGCGGCCGATCTGCTGGATGAAAACGGGGAACCGCGCAACCTGCAGAAGTCACTGATTGTGGATGCATTTTCCACAACCGTCGCCGGACTGGTCGGCAGCAGTCCGGGCACCGCTTACATCGAGTCCGCAGTAGGAATAGAACAAGGCGGAAAAACCGGGCTTACAGCCGTAACAGGTGCTATTTTATTTCTTCCGTTTCTGTTTTTGTCGCCTCTGATCAGCGCGGTTCCTGCCATTGCAACGGCACCGGCTCTGGTACTGGTCGGCGTGTTCATGATGAAACCGGTTGTCAAAATAAACTGGAACCAGCTTGAAGAAGCGTTTCCTGCTTTTATTGCCATGGTGCTTATACCTTTCACTTATTCCATCACGCAGGGTATCATCTGGGGATTTCTGAGCTGGACGGCGCTGCATATTGCAACCGGAAAAATCAGGGAAATCAGCCTTGCTTTGTGGATTATTAACGTATTTGCGGTTCTCGCGCTCATTTTTTAAACCAACATGAAAAAGAATTTACTGCTTATTTTATTTTTTATCAGCACTTCCATTCTTCACGCTCAGGATATTACAGGCATACTCGGCGCTTTTCCGCCCGAACTCGTACTGCTCGAAAGTAAAATGGAGCACAAAAAAGACACGCTGATCGGACAAATGCGGTTTATAAAAGGCACCTTGAACGGCAAATCCGTCGTACTGGCGCAAACCGGCATCGGGAAAGTGAATGCAGCAATCGCCACTACGCTGATGCTGGAACATTTCAAACCCAGAGAAATTGTTTTTTCAGGCATTGCCGGCGGCATTGATCCTGCGCTTTTTCCGGGAGACATCGTGATCGGGACGCAGGTTACATACCATGATTACGGTGCCATTGAAGACCGCGGCATGCAGTACACCCCTACCCGCAATCCGTTCAGCATGGAGGCAAATCCGGTGGTTTTCAGCTGCGATTCAGTGCTGGTACAAAAAGCAGTCGCTGTTTCCCAAAGCCTGACATTTACCAAAATAAAACGGGAAAACGGAAGCTTTGCTCCGGCTGTAAAAAAAGGAGTTATTGTTACCGGCGACGTGTTTGTATCGTCCGTCATAGCCACGCAGCGATTGCGGAAAGACCTGAATGCAGCAGCCACCGAAATGGAAGGTGCCGCCATTGCGCAAACCTGTTTTCAGCAACACACGCCTTTTCTCATCATCCGCAGCCTGAGCGACAATGCCAATGACAAGGCCAGAAACGATATGCAGGCATTTTACAAGATCGCTGCCGAAAATGCCGCTATTCTGGTGATGGCCGTTGTAGGCAGCCTTAAATAAGGCTGCAGCCTAATTCCGGTAATTGTTTTTATAGAATGTTTTGATCAGGTCGATGACTACATTCTGGTTGCCGGGATCTTTTGCATACGGGTTTTTTACAATCGGGGCAATTTCTTTGATATGGCTGAATTCCCTTGCAGTCAGTGTACTGTAACCCATAGACCAGTTTTCAAATGATCGCTCCGGTATGTTTTGCATATATAAGGGCATAACCTGCGTATGCCTGCGGTCTCGGCTGATGACGTTGTAAAGTGATCTGACATTTTCCTCGTCGCCTTCCAGCACCTGAATAATGCTGCCGTTGAAATAGAGCAGTACGCCGGTGATATTGTATGAAGCATTATTAACGCGGCTTTTCTGTAAAATCGTTAACAGTTCTTCCTGGGAAAGCAAGTCTGTTGATGAACTGAGATATACAATACAATAATCCATTATGACGTCAGTTTGGTGCGAAATCGGATAAAAAAGTCATTGCAAGCTATTAACAAATGAGTAGAAGTACTTCTAAAATCAAATTTATATTTTTAAATATCCTGCCGGTAAAAAAAGCAGGAATATACGCATGGAACCATTTTTCAGTTAAAAAGCAATTCAGATTATCCTATCGAAACAGGTTCGGTATTTCCATTCTGCTGTTATTTTCCCACAGATTAATTCAGAGCACATTTCAGGATTAACCGGAAGGAACATTCACATAAAAAAATCGTGCTTTTTACGGTAATCGCCTTTATTGAATAATTAAAAACAAGTACAGAAGCCGGATTTGCACACCTTCATACGCATTACGGCACGTAATTTCAGCAGTCAGAATGACAAGAAAAATAGTGATACTTATTTGATACGATAAAAAATTAATTCTATTTAATTGTAGTATTATTAGTTCATATGATTTAAATTTCGGATGACTTTGGTAGTTCCTTTTGTTATTCAATCCTGTAAATCAGATTTTGATGATTGAACGACATGGAAGTGCCTGATTCATAATTTTAGGTAGTATTATATAAAGGAAGTTCTCCATGAGGGCTTCCTTTCTGTCTTTTTCAGCAGCCTGCACTGTTGCCCGGAAAGTAACGGAAGTTTCCTGTTGTGTGTAAATAAAGATTGATGTCGATGTAACTGGTACGATTTTTCAGCAACCACCTGTAACATGCAATCTTGGACTATGAATTCTGCAGAACAAAAAGATTTTGAATATATTACACCTACCGAAGAGGAAATTGACGCCACCATTGCAGTGATCAGCGGGTTACTTTCCTCATCCGAAACATTTCACTCCGAAAACAAAGATTTGCTATAAGGCTACGAAGAAGCAGAACGACTGCTGACTTCCCGTAAAAACAGTTATGACGAAATCAATCCGGCACTGGCCGGTACAAAGGGAAAAGCTGTTGCCGTACTGGCCGTCAAATACCTGAACGGCGAATGCAGCAGCGCTGTTTTAACGGACTTGTTCCGCAAATAACCCGTTATAGCGGTGTTTCGTCCGAAGATTATCCGCTGCGTTTCTGTTGTAAAATACACTTACATGGCAGAAAGTATAAATATTTTGCTGTTATTGAAGCGACAAACGGATTGTAAAACAGGATTCAGGCTGTAAATTGAAATCTGAAATCGTAAATATGGCATTGATTTTATAGCAAAATGACCCCGAAGTTAATCGGCTAATGTAAAAAGTAACCTTTATTCCATTCCATATGGACATAGAAGATCAGAAATATCAGAGGCTCAGTCAACTTTTTAATCGCTTGCCCAATGGAATTATTCTGTACAAGGTACTTTGTAACGAAACGGACATGCCTTGGGATTTCAGAGGAATTTATGCCAATTTAAAATCGGAGGACATTTTTGGTCTGCCTGTGGATCGTATCCTGAACAGCAATCTGAGCGAGCTGGATGCGGACTTCAGGCTTTTGCTCGAACATTGCAGGCTGGCAGCCAACAACCGGCAATCCATTTCCTTTTCCTGGGAACGCAATTACGCAGCTTACAATGGTTTTTCAGCAGCTGCCCGCTGGATCGACGTCCATATTGAATTGCTGGATGAAGACCTGTTTTGCTCTTTTACGGACGCAACAACTTATAAACAGGCCGAACTGGAAGCGCACCGCAATGCAGCGGCCCTGCAGTTTGTACTTGATTCTACTCAGTCCGGGGTTATATTGTACCGTCCGGTTTATGATGGCAAAAAACATATTACGGATTTTGAAATGCTGGCCTCCAATCAGGAAGCGTCCGGCGCTTTTCTTTCTGACCAGTTTGTACAAACCTTTTTGCCTGACGGAAACCGGAGCGAACTTTACCCGATTTTCAAGGAAGTTGTTGAAACCGGCAGGTTCCGGCGCTTTGAACGGCATTTTCAATGGCAGGAAACCGAAGTCTGGTATGAAGTTACGGCGAGCCGGACTTATGAAAAAAGCAATGCTTCCAACCTTTTAAGGCTTACTTTCATTGATATTACCAAAAGAAAGAAAGCGGAACAGGAAAAATTCAAGAACCTGATATTACTTCAGCAGACTGAGGATCTGGCCAATGCAGGAAGCTGGGAATTCAATCGAACCACCGGAATCCACACATGGTCTCCGGGAATGTACCGGTTATTCGGACTGACGCCCGGAACGGAGGTGACGCCAGACATCTACACTTCCCTAGCCATTGAGGAAGACCGTGACATTGCAAACCGGATCGTAAACCAGATGCGGCATGGCATGCAGGCGTTTGAAGAAGTACTGACCGTCAAAGTAGGTGATTCAAAAAAAATTATAAAGGTCAAGGGCGAGGCTGTCAACATGGAAAAAGACGTAACGGTCTGCTCCCTGGGTGTTGACCTTGACATTACGCAGCTGATTGAAACACAAAACAGGATTACGAGAATTGCAGACAATCTGCAGGCAGTCCTGAATTCCTCACCGGCATTTATCGGCATGCTGAAAGCCATCCATCATCCTGGCGACCATGCAGAAATAGTTGATTTTGAACTTGTGGTCGGAAACCAGAAACTGGCTGAATTTTACAATATGCCTTTGCCGCAACTGGTGGGAATGCGTGTGAGCAACCTGGCAGGAAAACTGTGGCAGGAAAAAACGGTTAACAACATGCGCTCGGTTTACCTTTCGAGGGAAACGATGTACATCGAGTATCAGATCATTTCTGAAAATGGCGAAGATCAATGGCTTGCTGTTTCCATTACGCGGCAGCAGGAAGGCGTGATACTGACCGGACTGGACATTACAACCCTGAAACACGGGCAGGAACAATGGCTGCAGCAACTGGAGCAATCCGATACAAATCTGAAATCACTGGATGAACTTAAAGAATACCTGAAGCAGCGCGGCGAACTGCTTCGTGCAACTTCTCACGACCTCCGGGGAAATTTCGGAGCTATTGCCAGTCTTGCCAGCCTTCTGATGATGTCCTCTTCGGATGAAGACCGTGCAAAAATGCTTGGAATGCTGCAGAGTACCATTACTCAGACGACCAAAATGCTTACAGATCTTTTGAACTATGCCCGTCTGGAATCCGGCAAGGAGGCCCGGAACATCGGTATTTTTAACGCATCCGAAGTATTGACCAATTTGGGAGAAAGCATCAGGCCGTTTGCCAGCGAACGCAATCTGGACGTGCGTATCAATGAAAATCCGGAAATTACGGTTGAAGGCGACGAGCTCAATGTGCTCAGGATTGCCCAAAACCTGCTTCTCAATGCAATCAAATATACAGAATCGGGTTTTGTTGAGTTAAGCTGGGGATTCGGAGAAACAAAAGAATTCTGGTGGTTCAGGGTAAAGGACAGCGGGCCGGGTTTTCCGGAGGCGTTTGTAAAGGAATGGGACCAGCATAAAAACGGCCAGCTGGCCAGCAGCCCGGTTCGGAATGCTGAAAATGAATTGCCGGACCCGAATATTTCCTGGACACCTTTGCACGGAGAAGGAATCGGGCTGAGAATTGTAAGACAACTTGGACAATTGCTGGGAGCCAATATCGTACTCAAAAGCAGCCCCGGTGCCGGTTCGGAATTTACCGTAACATTACCCGCAAAGTATTAATATCAGGTGTAAAAAACATTTAACAATTTTAAAGTTAAATTGAATAATTCCATTTTATTTATACTGTGGATTTGACGCCACAACCTATAACTCCCCATAAATCAGCAATTTGTGGCAAAAACAACATCTGCTGAATTTGCTTTCATTCTTCTGCTCATAAAGTCCTGTTTTGTACCGGTTCCTATGACCTGGAATCATGCATACACGTCATTTTAACTTTCCGGGACCAGCCTTTATTCTCAAAAACAAGACAGATACAAATCCGGGAGTTTGATATATTGCCAAATTGTTGTGGGGACTACGTATAACTGGGCAGGTTACCAACCGGGTTGTTTGTCCAGCAAATCGTTTACTTACTTTCCAGTTTCGTTCTTTCTGAATACCGCTATAACCAGCGGATTTACGGGTTTCTTCTGGTATGCATTTTTAACAGATGCTGACCAAAATAGGAACTTTCAACCTGCATTGTTGCACATTTCCGTATTGTAAATGTCATATGGAACGGACAACAAGGTATTAAACAAATGATAAATGGATTTTATAGAAGTACTGGGATTGGCCGCAGGAATTTGTACATCTTCAGCAATTATTCCACAACTGGTTACTACCATAAAAAAGAAAAAAGCGAGCGATGTTTCAGCACTTATGTTTATCGTTTTGCTCACAGGCAACGCACTGTGGGTTTATTACGGGATTGACAAAAAGGATATTCCCATTATTTCAACCAACATTTTCACCTTGCTGCTGAATATTGCAATGCTGTTTCTGAAAGTAAAATACAAGAAGAATGACGAGAAAGATAACAACTAACTGATTATTGTCACGCCGCAAGAAACTGACGGCCTTAATTACCCGAAACAATGGAAGAGAAGAATTACACAAACGTCATCCCCGGACAACAGGAAGGCGAAGTCATCAATGCTGAAAGCTCCGTAGAAACCGAAAACATCCATACGGCAAAAAAGTTGTTTGAGCGTGCCAAGCTGAAATTGATGGATGTTAACAACTGGCAGAAACAGGCTGGTGAAGCTCTGGCGGCATTTCAGCTTACCGATGCAGAAGGAAATGATGTGGCGGGCCCCGTGAAAGAAGGATATCATTTCAAAATTGATGTCCCCGGACCGGGATCCAAAGCAGGAGAAGGCTTTGACTGGGTTACTGTTGAAAAAATGGAAGAATATAACTCCGGCGATATAGAAAGCATAGGCATACGCGTAAGGCCGGCCTCCAACCCTACTACGGACAACGATGAAACAGCCCATTTTTATTCCAGTGATTCCACAAGCACATTCACTGTTACAAGGGAAGGAAACAAAGTGACTGCTGCTGTTTATGACCGAAATACAAAGGCCAATGCGGAATCGGAGGGAATTATTGATAAAATCCGGGACGTGCTTGTCGGCACCGCGGGCATTGCCACTTTTTCCAAAATTCAGTGGAAAAACCTTACTAACGGCCTGCTTGAACAGGATTGATTGATTCTATCTTTGATTTATAAAACAGCATAAAAAATGCGGGCAGAAATTTTAATTCCGTCCGCATTTTTTATTGGTGTTCTTTAAGCTGAAATCCGGTAATATTATGGATTTGAAGTAGAACCCGATGTGCCCGAACCAGAAGTTCCCGAACCGGAAGTAGAGCTGGAAGAACCGCTTTGGTTTCTACGTTGCTTTTTGGAGCTTTTCTTGTTGGAATCCATGTCTGTGCTGGTTCCTGATGAAGAATTCACACTTCCTGATCCGGTCGATGTACCTGCTGAACCCGTAGAGCCGGAACCTGATGTTCCTGTAGAGCCCGAAGTGCCCGAGCCGGTAGAACCTGTGGATGAGGACTGACCGGTGCTGCTACGAGGCTGGCCGCTGGTTCCTTGTGACTGACCGCTGGTTCCTTGTGACTGGATTGAACTTTCTGAATTGGATGTTCCCTGGTTTTGAGAACCGGTTCCCTGAGAACTTGTACCCTGCAATGATCCGGTTGACGAATTCACACCTGATTGTGTTGCACTGCTACCCGTTGTTCCCGATGAGCTGTTGTCTGACTGTACCCCGCTCGTTCCCGCGCCTGAACTTTGAGACTGTCCGGAAGTACCCTGTGATCCTGTTGTGGAACCCGTTCCCTGCGTAGTCCCTTGTTGAGACGAGCTGCCCGAAGTACTTGTCTGTGCGTAAACAGTTCCGGTAAGTACCATCAAAAATGTTGCGATGCTTATGGTTATCTTTTTCATTTTATTCCTAAATTTTATAATGGAAGTAATAATTAATTTGTTGATGCCATGATGGTTATAAAAACTGTTCCAGCAGATAAATAAATTTTGTTTTGCCTTGTTTCTTCGCGGTTCTTTTTGGTGTGCCTGAAAAAACTTCACATAAAGTTCATTTTAAACCTTCCCGAGGTGGTACAATTTTTTATCAAGCCATTACCTAAAATTTTTATCACCTTAACTGTTAATCATATGTTTTATCATGACGGAAAGCTTCAGTACAATGTAAGAGTAGATAAACCGAACCCTCAGTTTGCAAGGTTACTTCAGCAGGCGATCGGCGGCATTGAAGGCGAAATGCGTGTTTGTCTTCAATACCTTTTTCAATCCTGGAATTCAAGAGGCCCGGTAAAATACAGGGATATGCTGATGGAAACCGGAACAGAGGAGATTGCTCACATTGAAATGCTGGCAACAGCTGTTTGTCTGAATCTGGAAGGCTCGTCTACTGCGGTAAAAGACGAAATGGCGATGAGCAATCCAATGATTGAAGCTGTAATGGGTGGCCGCGATCCGCGTCATATTCTGTCTGCCGGACTTGGTGCAATGGCATCCGATGCGAACGGAGTACCGTTTAACGGTTCATGGGTTGTAAGCAGCGGAAACATTGCAGCAGATATGTATGCAAACGTAATGGCCGAGGCAACCGGACGTGTACTGGCTACCCGTTTATACGAACTTACCGACGATTCCGGTATGAAAGACATGCTTTCTTTCCTTATTGCAAGAGATACCATGCACCAGAATCAATGGATGGCCGTATTGGAAGAACTTGGCGTCAATGCCTCGCACCCGATTCCTAACAGCTTCCCTGAAAGTCTGCAGAACAACGATGTCAGCTATACATTCTTCAGTACAAGTGTAGACGGAAACACTTCGGCACAAGGCCGCTGGACACAAGGTACTTCCATCGACGGAAAAGGCGTATTCCGTATGGAACGGGCAGTTCCTACCGGCGGAAAACCTGTGCTGTCACCTGCCGACAAGGAAGTACATGCGCAGGTTGAGCAGGGCGTAAAGCCCGACAGCGGTTTTATTGATCAGGTAAAAGACTTTCTGAGCTGAGAAATGCCTTGCGGTTTGCAGAATAAACTGCACTGAATAAAATTATTAAGCAATGAAAAAAGACCGGATTTGACCGGTCTTTTTTCATATGCAATAAACCTTATCCCGTAAAGGATGCCTGAGGCCAGTATTTACTCCGGATTAAATCACCATGCAGCCAATATCTATGGCAGGAAAATTATAGTTTCAATCAATAGTGACTTCATACTGGCAGGACATTAAAAAAGATAATGAAAAAAACACTTCAGTTTTCCAACATCATTGCGCTCATTATTACGGTTGTTATGAATTACCTGTCCAACACGGGTATTTTCAATGGAAATACCATGGCAACCGTTTCAGCAAAATACCAGAATTCTTTTACACCTTCCGGATATGCATTTTCAATCTGGGGAATTATTTATCTGGGATTAGCAGCATTTGCTATTCACCAAAGCAAGGGATTATTTAAAAAAGTTGAATCGCCGTCCGTTGTCACGAGCATCGGCTGGCTTTTTGTTATTTCCTGTGCGGCCAACTGCGCCTGGATCCTTGCGTGGCTTTATGATTTTACAGGACTTTCGGTCATAATCATGGCAATCCTGCTGTTTTCCCTTTTACGCATTGTGATTACCACACGGATGGAACTGGATACGGTTCCTTTTAAAAAAGTAGCGCTGGAATGGTGGCCTTTTTCCATTTACACCGGTTGGATCCTTGTGGCTATAATTGCCAATATTGCGGCTTATCTTACCAAAATAAATTGGAACGGTTTCGGCATTTCAGGGGAAAGCTGGACGATCATCATGATTTGTCTTGCCGCAGTTATAAACCTTTATCTGATCTGGAACAGGAATATGCGGGAAACGGCACTTGCAGGTGCCTGGGGTATCACTGCGGTAGCTGTGGTTAACTGGAATGAAGCGCAGTCTGTTGCCTATACCGCCGTAATTGCAGCAGCATTTCTTGTTCTAAACACCGCTGTGCATGCATACCGGAACAGAGGAAATTTTTTCATTCTGAAATGATCAATGAAAGAGTACATGTTTTTAGCATGTACTCTTTCATTGAAGTAATAAAAAATTTTATCAAATGTATTTTTAAGGAACATAAACCCGTTCTAGATCACCGTTGTAGGTTCCTGCTTGGATAAAAATTTGATCCTTACCAGTGTTCCTTTTCCCGGAGCGCTTTCTATATCCATTGTGGCTTTCATCAGTTCACAGATTTTCTTGACAATATATAATCCAAGCCCTTCACTTTCCTTCATATTGCTTTCCTGTGCTTTTTCTGCCGGATTGCTGTTTGGCGGCGGCTGAATCATCTGAGATTCCTGATGGTTGGCGCTGTTTATGATAACGGGTTTGAGGTGTTCTGCCAGCAATGCAGTCCGGCTATTGGCGGAAAAACCCGGACCTGTATCCTGCACGCTCATGATCCATCGCGATTCATTTTCCTGGGTCCATGTAACATATATCCCACCCTTTTCGGTGTATTTCAACGCATTATGAAGCAGGTTTTGCAGTATACGCTGCACTTTTACCGGATCACTGCTGATTTCAAAAATCTCGGAACCTTCTGCCTGCAAAAACAATTTGCGGTTTTCAGCCAGCGGGCGGGCACTTTCAACGGTTTTCCGGATCAGACTGGCAACATCAAATTTTTTGATATCCAGCATTTCCTGGCCTGCCTCAATCCGGGCAAAATCGGTCAGCTGCATGAGCATATCCCTTATGGAAGACAGGTTTTTGTTCAGCATATTCATCAGCTGGTCCCGCTCGTTTTCCGTACCCGGCATTTCAAGCAGCTGCGAAGCCATCATCAGTATACTGAAACTGGAACGCAGATCGTGCGAACTGTGCCGCAGATGTTCGCTTCGCTGTTTGCCGAGTTCAAGCAACTGATCCAGTGCATTCTGCAGGCTGGCCGCCTGTTCCGCAGCGGTTGCCTGCCTGAGTTCCTGATAATAGGTTACGCTTCCGCGCGTAGACTCGGAATAAATGCGGAATACTTCCCTGTAAACTTTGGAAAAAGCATCCGGATGCAGGCTTGTGACGGTTTGATTAAAAAGCTGAATCTCTTCAAGCAGCACGGAAAAAAGATGTTCCATTTCAATGACCAGATCCGAAAGCGGATATCCCGACTGCCAGCGGTGCAGGCCATGCTCGTTTGCTATTTCAACCGGATCAGAAAGCACAGGTTCATTGTTCAGACGCTGATGTAAAACGTTGAGCAAAATAGGCATCTGGTCATTAAATTCCTCACGGGTAAAGCTGCTTTTACTGCTCAGGGCAGGATCTTCCTCGCATACATTTCGCCATCGGATCAGCAGGATTTCCCGCCTGCTCCGCAGAAACTCGACCAATTTACCAATTTCATTCTCGTTATCTGATTTGGTTTTAGCCATGATTAGCTTTTGATTTATTTTTTAAGCTGTGTAAAACTGAAATATAATGCTGCGGATTCTCTATTCAAAACAGATGCCTGACAACTCCTTTCGACAATTATCATATAAATAATAACACCTACACCGTTCTTCCCATATTTTTTAAACTGCCATGCCAGATTAATTGGGTTATCCAATACATGCTGTATTACAAATTTACGGCCAGAAATTTCCTTTGATATTGCAAGAGGATGTTAAATTACTTTTTCCTTTGTTAAATTAAGTAAACACATTCTGTCAAATCATTTTGAATGTTTTAACTTGCGTCTGATTACTACGGTTCAATTAGTAAAGTTATTTCCACATCCATAACGGCTGGTCTCCTGATGATTTCAGAGCTAAAAAATACCAAAATTTACATTGCCGATGATGATGAAGATGACCGTATGCTCATACGGGTGGCAATTGAAAATGTAGTACAAAATGTAACCATTATAGAAGCAGCTGACGGCAATCAGCTTCTGTCTTTTCTGAGTAGTGAAGAAACGGGAAGACAGCTTGTTATTATGGATATGAACATGCCGGGGATGAGCGGGCTGGAGACACTTGCCGTTATCAAATCGAATGACGGCACGCGGCATATTCCGGTCATTATGGTATCGACGGCATCAAGCCCCGTACTGGTAAAAAGAGCTTATGATCAGGGGATTAATGCTTATATGACCAAACCGCTTTTCGCAAATGAATACCAGAAAATTGCCAATGTAATAAACCATTGTTATCTCAACGATCATTCTTCTGCCATAGTCAAGTCTGCCGGAAAATATATGCGGGAAAAGAATATCCTGGTTATAGAGGATAACTTCGATCACCGGACTTTGATCAATATGGCACTGAAAGATAATTTACCATTGGCACAAATAACCAGTGTCAAGGATGAAACGGATACAATTGACTTTTTCACTTCGGTTTGGAATAACCTTGCCCCGCTGCCGCATCTGATTCTTCTGGATCTGTACCTTCCGAACCGGCAGAACGGCCTCCATTTACTTGAACTGATCCGAAATTTCCTGAAATCACAGAATCTGCTTAACGTTCCGATTATTGTATTGAGCAATTCAGACCATCCTGATGACATTACCGAATGTTACAGACATAACGCCAATGCCTATATGATCAAGTCGCAGGACCTTCAAACGTGGCGTTCATATTTTTCCAACTTGTGCCATTTGTGGCTGGAAACAATCAACTTGCCATCCGTGCTTTAAACTGTAACCTGAACACATTACGGCCTTTATTCGCCGGTCGTTTCTCCTGACATTCTTAAAGCAGTTGCTAATGCGGCGAGCAAAGACGGCATTTCACCTTCCGTACCCATGTCTGGTGCCAGAACAGCAACCTTTTCGGCAATATGGTTAAGCTGAGCTGTTACATTTTCCTCATTAACTGGCTGTGCCTGCAGCAGAGACTTTAATTTCTGAACTTCTTCTGCAATCGGTTTGGTATTCTCGGAACTTTGCAGCGGCCCAATCCATTGATCTGCAAGCAAAATTCCTTTTTCTGCAGTAAGTGTTTCAGTTCCCGCCATCAACTGAGAAATCGTTTCTTCCAGCAATGCCGTAATATCAGCTAAATCTTCCATGTTCATTATTTATTTGTATAATTTCGTTATCCGGATTTTATTTCAGACACATATTTTATGCTGATACATTCGAATTTTATGATGTATTAAAATACAGAAATACGAAATAACGGTAATCTATACAGGCTTGATAAACTTGATCTGAGGCAATGCAATCAAGTGTAATTTATTATGTCCGGATCAGGATAATCTTACAGAATAAATCGGCTTAAGAATACGTGGTCTTTTGCCTTCTTTTTTTACCGGCTGAGTAGAATAAGTTGAAAGAAACGGGTTAGTGCTTTCTTTGTATTGGTTCATGCTGTCAGCGAAATCGCCCATGCCTAAGTTTGTAGTCTTATTTGTAAATTCCATTTGTTTGTTGTTTTGTTTTATACCTGGATTATTTATAAAACCGTGCCTGTACTATTTCTGCAAGCCTGTTCAATTAATTTTTCCAGGATTTTTTTAACTGTTTTTTTCGTCTTAAATGATTTTAAATTAAAATAGCGAGCCACATCATAAGTAACTTGCTGAAAACTAAAATCTTATCGATACATTCCGAACAATAAAGTTTCATCCCTTTTTTCAACAATTCTTCAAGGAAATTTTCCACACCTGTGTAATGCATCCAATTTCCAATGGTCAAAAAGCTTCACATAGCACGAGAACCGCAGCGCGGTTACCTGTTTGCAGAAAAATGATATTGCATGAAATTGATTTTAGGAACCTCGGCGAGGTTTTCCCTTTGTCATTAATCAGGATGCTCCTTCGGAGCAAACAATTAAAATACAACATGGCATTGGCTACAAACAGATTGCTCCTCCGGAGCACTTTGTTACCGCAGAGCGGTTACCTGTTTGTAGAAAATAATCATAAATCAAAATGGATTTCGCAACCCCGGACGGGGTTTCCTTTTGTCATTAATCAGGATGCTCCTCGGAGCAAACAATCAAAATACCACATGAGACTGGCTACAAACAGATTGCTTCTCCGGAGCACCTTATAAGCCGCAAATTGGTTGCCTGTTTTAACTTGATTTATCCTTTTCTAAATTTTAAATTTTCTTTCAATTCCTCGAATGTCTTTTTATAAGGGGCGGGAATTTTTTGAAGATCTACCGGAACAGAATGGCCATTTACTTCCAGATAATGGCTTGTAGCATCCCTTGCACCCGGATCTGCATTTTCATTTCTGATAATACTTTCGAGCAGATTATGTATCTCCTGCTCCGACCAATCCACTTCTGCGGTTGCTTCTTTCATTACCGGCAACAAGCCTCCAAAACGCTGCAGTTTTATTTGCATGACTTTCAATGGTTAAACTTTTGCTTCTTTCCAGCCATCAACCACAGCTTTGGATTCCAGACTTCCGGCACCAAATAACTCATCCGCTTTTTGCAAAGTTGCCTCTTTAAAAGCAGCAAAATCTGTATTTTCCGATACCAATGTGCGGTCAGTCAATGCTGCATACCAGATCTTTCCGGCCTTTTCCCATGAAAAACCTCCCATATTAAAGGCTGTAACATAAAAGGCAAAATTTGGAATACCGGAATTGATGTGCACGCCGCCCCAGTCACCCCGTTCCGTGTCAGGCAGCGACACAAAGTGGTCATAAGTGGCAGGTTGCGGGTCGGTTCCGAGGTCCGGATGATCCACGTATGCAGTTCCCGGTGCTTTGAGGCTGCGGAGTGCATATTTGGTTCCTTTCAAAACATTTTCTCCTATCAGCCAGTCCGATTGCTTTACGTCCTGATTCAGTAAGCGCTGTTTGATCATTATCCCGAATACATCCGAAACCGATTCATTAAGGGCTCCGCTCTGATTATGGTATTCCAGATTGGATTCGTACTGTGTAACGCCGTGTGTCAGTTCATGACCGATAATATCTGCATCAGCGGTAAAGCTGTCAAAAATTTTTCCGTCGCCGTCGCCATAAACCATTCTCATCCCATCCCAGAATGCATTGTCGTATTGATTGCCGTAATGGATATAATGCTTCAGTATCATGCCAAGATTATCCACGGAATTCCGGCCAAAAATCTCGAAATACAGTTTCCAGGTAGCAGTACCTGCCTCAATTACATTCGTTGCATCTTTGTCCAGACCTGTTCTTGATTTTCCGTTTTGCCAGATTAATTTCGCATCGCCCAAAACCGTATCATGCTGCATATCATAAACATGCATTTTCATGGCCGGTTTTTTCAACGGCTTTGACGGTGGATTGAATACCGAACGCTGCGTTTCATTGAGCTTACTGAAAAAAGACCGGTCACTGCGAAATCTGGAATTCCGCAATGCATCATTGACTACATCCGGAAGTTTCCTTTTACTGGCCTCCGACAGCAATTTTTCTGAAATATAAGGTGGTATAATACATCTAACCGGGTTATGCGAATCGTGATTGCACATATAGTTTGTTTTTAGAAATGTATTTAAGTGTTTACTCAAAAATAAAAATTATTATACCAGCATACGTACGGTTTTACAGGCTTTTGCGCCTTGGAATAAAAAGAAATCAATTAAAAAATACATGAAGAGCACCTATATGATTTTCAATAAAAAATCTTTGTTCACCAAAGTTTTTGATAAACAAAGATTTCATGTCAATACGATGAATTGACTTTTCAATTTTTCTGCTTCGCAATCAGCTTTATGGATTCTTCGGAAGTTATTGTCTCAAACGGATCAAATTCTTTTCCGGCCTGCTCATTATAGTTTTTGAAGAAATTTCTCAGCTGTTCAATAATACGCTCGGGCAACTGATCGACACTGGTTACGTCTCTGAACAATTCCGAAACAACCGGAACCCCTAAAAACCGGTCATTACGCATCTTTTCTCCATTTCTTTCCGTCTGAAATGCCTTTATGGCACCAACAATCCTGCATTCCATGGCACAACCGGGAAAACTCCGGAATTCCGAAATTACAACAATATCCAGCGGGTCACCGTCTTCTCCGAGTGTGTCCGGTATAAAACCGAAATCGAACGGAAACACCATTCCGGCAGGTAAAATTTTCACAAGTTTGAATAACTTCATTTCCGGATCAAAATCATATTTCTGACCGCTGCCTTTCGGACTTTCAATTATGGCTGTTATGTTACTCATTCATTATTCGTTATTTATTTCCACATGTTTATCAATGGCACACAGATCCTGCACGCTTGCGCGCTGGTACAAATATTCCCAGTTCAGGTAATGGCACAAACCCGACAGTTCAGGAAAAAGCGTATGCGCATTGAACCCGAGCATATTCAGATGATCCATCAGCATGCGTTTGATACCCGGAACAATGGTGAACTCAATGACATTCAGCTTCACATCCTCGTCGATCTGCATGGGGATAAATCCTTTGTTTTCTTCTGAATACGGATGTACCGTAAACCAGCCCGACTGTGCAATAATCCGTTCGTTATTAAAGGAAGGCCTCAGCACTTTAAGCTCCGTAATGTTAAATGGCGAACTGAATTCTTCCTGTGCCGGCACCTGATCCTTATCAATCACCTGATCATTGTTACCCATAAAAGCGTACACAAATGACGGTGTCTCTGAATCGTCTATATCCCGGATGGCAAAATACAAGGCCACCAGCGGATTACTTGACCAATCCAGCAGTCTCGTTTTAAGTCCGTAATGCTGTGCCAGAATCAGAAGCTCCCATTCTTCGGCCATGGTATTGGGCAGAAGCAGTTTGCCTCTGTTTTTCAATTCCATAAGCATCCTTTTTTCGATAGCAGTAATGTCATCATTATGAAAATACCTGGCTATGGACGGAACCAGCGGCGCATCTACGCGCTGACCTCTGAATATCAGGAAATCAAAATCATTCTTCCTCAATCCCACTATTTCCCGTATAAACTGATCAATTGCAGTTATTTCTACTGATTTCATAGATGCACTTTTATAATTTTCAAATCTTTTCGGCACCGTTGTTATCAATAATTATTCCAGGCACTGCTTCTTTCCGGCAATGTGACGTTTTAATTTAATTTCCGGCTTAAACAAAAATAGCGGGTCCAAAATGGACCCGCTATTCGATTATAGTATGTGACTCATCAATTCAAACAAACTGCTATTATGATACTTTCCGACTGCTTTTTATATTTTAATCAGGTGTGTTATGCCGGCTTTTGCCGCATTATTTTCAGGATTCTGTGTGTATTTCAGTTTGTGTGCAATACTTTCAATGTCTGCGAGAAGTTGTCGCAGCTTACTTTTACAAGCAGGATGCCGGTCGAAAGCTGCGGTACATCCAGTGTGTAAGATTCGGTTGCCTGGTTTTTTGCAACCTGTTTTTTCACCAGTGAACGTCCCTGCAAATCGTAGATTTCGATGGTCGGGTTGCTGTTCATCGGGCCTGTGATCTGCGTCATTACTTTTCCTGCACGTACCGGATTGCCCAGGATCACGGCTTCCCACTCTGCCTCTACTTCGCTTTCATTGGCCTGAACGGCCGGCAAAAGAAAGGATCTGGATGTTTCCTGCTCAATGAAAACCGTCAGGTTCGTAACACCGTCTTCGGCCGTGTAGCGGATCACGCAGGGTTCCGCCGGTATTTGCAGTTTGCCGGTTTCATTGCTGATTTCGACAACCTGTTTTTTGCCGTCTACCACGAAGGCGTACTTGCCGTCAGCTACGGGCATCTGGATGGTCAGCGGTTTTGTTTTGGTAAATAAAGGAGCACTGAAAGAGGAGGATACAGCTGTAACGATCAATAAAACAATGAAGAGGAGGTTTTTACGTGCAGTGTTCATGTCAGTAATATTAGCAGGTGTTGTTTGATTTGATGATTCAAAATTAGGCACAAGCCCGACCTGAAAACATGACCTACATCATACTGAAAACTAACTTTGATTGACTTGTCGAAATTATTCCTCCTTGGCAGAGAAAACACGGTTTTGTTCAAGTCGAATTGCCAAAAACATTATTGCTGCAATTACAACTACATTGGGAACCCTGTGCAACTAGCCCGGAATTGAATTTATTCGATCAAATTACAAGAATATACCACAAAATAAACTACGTACAAATTAATATTGAAATAGTGCACAAATAGTGTAAAAGCCGCTTATTTTTACTAAAAATTGCATTTCCGGCAACGGGAATCAGTCGGTTCAGCACACTTTACATGGCATCTTTCAGCAACCTTTTGCACCATTTACATAACCTTATTTACAAAAAACCCTGCTTCTATGAGAATACTTTACAATGCCCTTGTTTGTGTACTGTGTATTTTTTTCCAAACTGCTGTACTGGCCCAGCAGATGCCTTTTGAAACGGTTGCCGATCTTAAAAAAACGGGTGTATCGTCCGACAGAATCCAGATACTCAGCACACCCAAGCTGAACAATGCAGTAGAAAAGGGAATAAAGCCGGGGGCGGCTGTGACAAACCTGGAACTGGACCGGCTCAAACTGGAACGGTTAAAATCATCGGATCAGAGTCCATTGTATGAGTTTGTACTGCCCACTGCAAACGGCTCCATGCTGACGCTGGATATTTTTCCCGTAACGGTACTTGCTCCGGATTTCAGTATTTCCGTTTTGTCCGCACAGGGAAATACTGCACGGGAATTGCCATATGTACGGTTTTTCCGCGGTGTCGTTTCAGGTGAGGCTAATTCTGTTGTTTCCCTGACGATTGTAAATGATGAAATTTCGGGCCTGATATCGGATCATACAGGCACCAGGATTCTGGGCAAAAACAAAAAACCCGGCAGCAAGGCAGAAAATTACAGCATGTATTATGACCATGACCTTGTTAAAACTTCCAGTTTTTCCTGCGGAACCGACGGCCTCAAAATACCCGAAGGAAAAATAATGCAGCAGCAGAATCAGTTTCAGGAAAATACTTCGTGCCGATGGGTCGGCATATATATAGAAACGGATAAAGCCACTTTGGATTCCCTTGGCAATCTGACGTCTGTTGAACATTATATCATGAATCTTGTCAATGCCGTTTCCACTACTTTCAGCATTGAAGGAATTGCGGTGCGCTTGTCGGGATTGAGCATGTGGACGACAACGGATCCTTATGCCGGCAAGAATGATGATGAATCACTCAATATCTTCAGGGATTTATGGAATACGAAATCGGATAATTTTCCAGGCCATTTTGCACATTTGCTTAAAATGGGCAATAACAGCGGACTCGCTTACGTACCCAGCGATGTTTGCAGCCGCAGTTATAATTACGGTCTCAGCACCATCAATGCAAAATATTCATTTGTCAGCTATCCGGATATTTACGGCGATGTGGATGTAATCTGTCACGAGCTTGGCCACAGCTTCGGCAGCCTTCATACGCAAAGCTGTACATGGCCCGGCGGACCGATTGATAATTGTGCCGCTGTGGAAGAAGGAAATTGTGAACGCGGGCCTGCGCCGGTAAACGGCGGCTCCATCATGAGTTACTGTCCTTACCGCAAGCTTGCAAACGGCTTTGGCCCGTTACCGGGAAATCTGATCCGTAACCGTATACATTCGGCAGAATGCCTGCCGGTTTCGGATAGCAAACCGTCGGGCTTGCAGATTGATCATGTGTTTGCATCCGGCGCCCGGATCAAATGGAAATATACCGGCAGCAATACGCTGCACAAGCTTCAGTACCGCATGGCAGCTACAAAAAAATGGACTGAAGTAAAAACACCAACCAATTCCGTTTCCATCTTCGGGCTGAGACCAAACACAAAATACGAATGCAGGGTGGGTGCTGAATGTTCCGGATTTTCGGGTTCAAAATCTTTTACGACCAACAGCAATCCGCCCGAATACTGCCTGGCCAGCGGCAATTGCGAAGGTTACGGAATTGGTTTGAGTTCAATAAAACTGAATGATGATTATCTGAGTAATGCTTCGGGATGTTCAGCAAACGGCTATAACTTTTTTTCGGATATCAGTACGCCCAAAGTAAGCAAGGGAGCAACCAATAAACTGACGATAGACTTGCTCGGCTACTACAATGCCCAAACTGTGAAAGCATGGATAGATTATAACAACAACGGCGTTTTTACAGAAGATGAAGTTATTTTCAAAACAGATTCAACCGCGTCGTCTGCACAGGAATGTACTTTTACAATTGCAAGTAACATTGCCGAACAGACTACAAGGATGCGGATTCAGTCGCGGTATTTTCAGGAAGCGACGGATTGCGGAAATATAGGTTACGGCGAAACTGAAGATTATCAGATAGAAATTATTTCCGGACCATTGCCGGTATCTCTGGTTTACTTCAAAGCAGACCTTACACCTGAGAACAAAGTGGAACTGACCTGGCGTACGGCCCGGGAACTGAACGCCGCCTATTTCAGCATTGAACGCAGCACAGACATGCGAACATTTGAACCCGTTGCACAGCTGGAAGCAGCCGGCCGGTCCGATACGCTTGAAACCTATACTTACCTGGATGAATTTCCTTTCAATAACCTGAGCTATTACCGGCTGCGGCAGACAGATACGGACGGGACAGAAGTGTTGTACCGCGCGGTTGCCGTACGGGTTCCCGGAAAAGACGCTCCTTATCCAAATCCTCTGACGGGCAATCTGCTCAACATCCGGGCAACCGGATCAGCGCAGATCCGGTTGCTGGATATTTCAGGCAAAGAAATTCCTTTTTCAAAAATCCCGCTTCAGAACGGTATCCTGCAGATCGTCCCGAAGCAGCGGCTTGCGCCCGGATTGTATGTCATAACCAATGGCAATGCCGTTTACAAGTTCGCTGTCGAGTAAAGTCCGAAATCATTTCTGAAGGCCGGGTTTGGTAGTTACAGGCACTTTCTTGCGGAAAACAGGAAATGTCATCGGACTCCGGGCCGGCCTTTCATCACCCAGTAATACGCCCCATTGTTTGAACATGTCCGTACGGTCAAAAATGACTTTGAGCACCGCAATGATCGGCATGGATAAAAACATGCCCGAAACGCCGGCAATATTTCCGCCGATGATCACGCCAAGTATGGAAAAAAAGGCATTGATCTTGACTTTTGAACCGACAATACGCGGCATCAGGATATTGTTGTCCAGAAACTGCACGGCAGCAATAACACCCAGTACCGTTACAACAGGCCACAGTTCCGTTGAAGAAGTAAGCGTAAGCAACGCACCGATTACATTCCCAAGCAGGGCACCGATGTATGGAATCAGATTCAAAAAAGCAAAAATAACGCCGATGAGAAAAGCATGCTTAATGCCGATCAGCATCAGGATCCCTCCTACCAGAATAGTCATGTAAGTAACCTGGATCAGCAATCCGACCAGATAATTTTTAATGATCGATTCGGTTTCATAAATGGCTTCCTTTACACGCGGATGATAATCAACGGCAAACCACATGAAAATAAACCGCAGCAGAATGTCCTTGTAAAACAGGATCAGGTAAATGTAGATCGGCAGAAGCCCGACAAAAACAAAAAGCCCGCTCAGTGTCACCGCCGCGCCGCTGGCTGTTTTACCTGCAATCCCCAGAAGATCGTTGGCATTTTTATTGATAAAGTCCACTTGTTCCTTCGTAGAATAACTGCTTATAGAAGAAATCCAGTTACTCAGCGATTTCAGGTGTATGTTCACATTGCTCCTGATTTTCGGAAAATCGGCAACAAGCAAACTGACTTGAGAAGAAAAAAACCAGATGATACTTCCCAGAATAACAATCAGCAATAAAATGGGCACTACGATTGCCAGCGCTTCGGGCACTTTGTGCCTTTTGTTGAACCGGTAAACCGGAAGCAGTACAATGCTGATAAAAAATGCCAGAATAATGGGCATTATAATATCTTTACCTATTGATAAAATGCTGATTATAAGTACGATACCTAAAAGTTCGATAGACCGTTTTACGGTTAAGGGTAAACTGTTCATAAAAGTAAGTTCATTAATTTAGCGTTCTGTTCGTTTATAAATAAGTGAATCGAATCTTTCAATCCAGACAGAAAACGGAGAAATTCCCGTTTTTTGAACTGTGCCAAAAGTCAATAAATAAACCAGAACAATTTTCGAGCCAGTGGCGATTGCACGGCGGTCATTCAGCAAATTATTTTAGAGGTGCCGTGTAATAATGCTGGAAAATACCTATTGTGCATTCACTGAAAGCGGTGTATTCAGCGTGGATTTGCTGATTCCGTAGACCATGGAATCAACAATGGTGTAAAGATAAAGCTGATATTGTGCAGGATCGGCCGGAACGATAAGGTTTAAACGCGGCCCTTCTCCGACAGCATTGATTTCGACAGGCATTCCGAACCGGTTGTTCTTCACCAGTTTCCATTCAAAATGCATCGTGCCTGTGTTGCCTTCCGGCAATTCCCATCGGCCATTTTTGAAAATCAATGCATGATATGCAAGATTATAGCCTGGAATCGTCACCAGTGCAGGTTTCAGTATCTTGATTTCCGGTAATTGTCTGGGCGAAGGCGTACCTTTCCAGATATGGCTGAGCTGAAGGTAATTCCGTTTCTTACGGCCGTTATGATCTTTCAATCCCGAAAAATTCACGCTGTTCGCCATTCTCGCATCCTGCCAGCCAGATACAAAAGTGCCAGTTCCGGCAGTTTGCATGGCGGCAATAACAGGCACTTCCGCATAGCTGATGAAAAACGGAATCTGAAGTTCCCTGATGCGGGCAAGTATCTCCGGATTTGTTTCCGCGATCTGCAGGCCGAATGAGTTGATTTCAGGAATAAACCGGCTTACCCGGCGAAGCAGTCCGGGTGTTTTATGCGATAAATATAGGTCGGAAGTGATGATTCTTTCCGGATCAATTTTCCTGATCTGCTGCACGACGTCTTTGAGCCACAGCATGTACGCCTGCTCCTGATATAGCAGTTCCGGTTTGTAAAACTGGGTTTCCAGTTGTCTGAACACCGGACTTCCGAAATTCCAGGAACGGATTTCCGGACGGTCTTTCAAATCCTCCACGGCATTCAGGATCTGTTTTTTCAGTGTTTCCAGCTGATCCGAGTCATTTATAAAATTGATTTCCGGATCAATCCAGAAGCTGTAATGTACCTGAAGCTGCAGGTTTCCTGCCGCTTTCAGCATGTTGTAATCATAGAAATCCGAACCGTAGAATTTGATGGCATTGGCACCCAACCCCTTTATTTCCTGTAAGTCACTTTCCAGTTCATTCCTGGTCAGTGCATGATAATCTTCGGTCCAGTCAAGCCCTTTGTTGTAATTGATTCCTTTTATGCCGCTCAGGTAAAATGCCGGGTTATTTTTCGTTTTCCTTTTTTCAGGGATGTTCAAAGATTCGTCAAGCAATTCAGGCGCTGTTTTATTTTGAAGTTTCCGAAAATTCGAAAAGCGTTTTATCGGCGTACTTTCCTCAGCATTCAGCTGCAAAGCAGCAAGGAAAGCGGGTATGTTCCCTTTTGGCAGAAGGGTGTCGAATACAACGGCTTTGATCTCGGGAAACCTGCGCCTCGCATCGGCAAGTGCATGTTGAAAGTAATGCTGCTTCCTATTTTCAAAGTCGGGAGTCTTTGAAAAAGTCAGCATAACGGGCAAGCCGGATCTGAAAACATGATTCCGGTGATACGGCGCATAAGATTCTGTGATGGAAACTGAAATGTCTGCTTTCAGATCCGCGTCCGGATGTGATACGGCGATCCAGTCTACATATTGCCAGCCCGGAAAGTAATCGTCAATAGCTGCCGCTTCCCACGGATTCCACACCCATATGACATTGTAAATCTCTTTACCGGAAAAGAAACGGTGAATATATTTCCATGCCGCTCTGAATTCTTCCGGCGTGTTCCTGTTCTTTTCAGACCATTGCTTTTCAGGGTTGCCGGCTTCACGGGCAAAACAGATGTAAACAGGTCGATGCAGCTTTTTCACCTCATCCGAAAATTGTCCGAGATAAGCATCGTATTCGCCGTTGGTGATGCGGCTGAAAACCCTTCCACGTTTCTCCGCTTCATTTTGTTCAAACAAATCCTGCCGAGGTTCCCAGTTGATCATGGGAACCGAGCCGTTTTCATAGATGGATTCAATGGTCTGCATCGGCAACCTGCATTCCTTTTCTGATCCCCACGGCAGATCAAGCGAGACCAAATCAAAACGTACATGATTTCTCTGCTGGAATTCCTGAACCGGTTTCAAGGAAGATGCCCCGTGATCCGCGTCGGGCAAAAAGGCTCCGGTATAAAACAGGTTCTCTTTGTTATCACCAAGTGAATTATAAGTTACGGCATGCTTTGTTTCCCTGAAATAGACCATTGCGGAAAACAGCACAACGGCAGTAAGCAATGCAGTGCTCCGTACGCCGGTATAAACCTTTCTGCGTATGATCCAGAAGCTTCCTTTAACGTGTTTTATCCAGTTCATGACGCTGCTCAGCCCTTTATTTCGGGATACAACCGTCCTGAACTGCTGCTGTCTGCTGGCCGCCACGGTGAATGCCATAAACATGCTGTTCATTACTGCGTATAAGGCCATGATCAGGTTATACGGGTTTCTGTCGGTATAGAGTCCGTATGTCGCTGCAAACAGGGAAAGAACCAGAATAATGAGGTTTGGAACGTTCAGCGGCCAGTTGTTATCTTCATTTCCATCCTTTGGCGTAGGTACGTAAGGCACATCTTTCCGGAGCAGCGTATATACAAATCCAAGAATGAAAACCCACCACGTCCCGATCTGCAGAAAACCGCCAACTACGTGAAAACCCCGTTCCTCGTCTTCCATTACCCACCATTGAACAAAATGCCGGATCAGCAGTGTGGCCGTCACAAGCGGCAGTACGGTTGCTGCAAAATCATGAATACCCATATGCATGGGTGAAACGCCGGAAAACAGGGCCACAATGGGAATGAGAAAGTTGATCAGGAACACGATTCCTGACAGATAATGCAGCGGAATCGTGGCATAATGAAGTTTCTGGCGCCATGTAAAATTCCTGTAAAGTGCCGGGTATGCCGTTACAAACAGGTCAAAAACGCCGCGCGACCATTTAAGCTGCTGTTTGTAGTAAGCCGAAAGCGTTGACGGAACCAGCCCGCGCGCGAGCACCGCCGGCACATACACCGATTTCCAGCCTCTGGCATGCAGCTGCATGGACGTATGCATGTCTTCCGCCAGACCAGCGGCATGTCCGCCGATTGATTCCAGTGCCTTGCGGCGGAACGTACAGTTTGCCCCGATGGCCAGCACGGTTCCGTAATGGTTCATGGTCATCATCATCGGACCGTAAAACTGATAAGTCTGCTGGGCGGCGCCTTTGGCAATCAGCCCTTCATCATTGTTTTTATAAGCCTGAACAACTTGTACAAACCCGATTTCCGGATTGTTGAAATGCGTAACAATCGGGTCAAGAAAATTCGGGAACGGAACATGGTCGGGGTCCAGAACAACGCAGAGTTCACCCGAGGAAAGGTTCAGTGCATTGTTGATGTTGCCGGCTTTTGCATCGATCTTTTTTGTCCGCGTCACATGATATACACCGATTTCCCTGCAAAAATTTCTTAAAAATGGGTCGTCGGCTTCATCGCACAGGTAGGTTTTGTGCGGATAGGTGATCGCCTGAATGGCGGTCAGCGTTTCGACGATCATTTCATAAGGCTCTCCTGCACAGAAAGTGGTGAATATATCCACTGTGAATACTTTCTTTTCGGGCGGCGTTTCCGGCACTGTGATATGAAGGTAATGGTACCATTCGTGCAGCAGCTGTAGACAGGTAAAAAAGAAGCTAAACATCAGCATCCAGTACAAAGGGCCGTAGCCGCGCACAGCTTCCGAAAGTATGCTTTCCAGAAAAATGATCATGGAAGCCACCCCCAGAAAGATCATCAGTCTGAGCGTTAGCATCTGCCTTCCTGTCGGCGGCTGAACGTTGGGCGTGTGTCTCATCTGGTGCTTAGTACATAAAAAGGCGTGTTACACGTCGCGAGGTTGCCTTTGTGATCGTAAACTGTCGCGAATATCCGGTACGGGCCTTCCTGCGCGGGCGTAGTGAAAACGGCTTTCAAGCCTTGGTCTGCTTTCATAAGCTGGCTTAGCGGCTTCAGCAACCGGGTACTGTTCTCGTTGTTCTTTTTAAACCAGTCTTCCTTGAAAATCTGCCATTTGATCGTTTTGATACTGTCTGCACTGCTCAGCAACGTGACTTCCGCTTGTGATTTCCGGTTGGGGACAAGAATAATATTCTGATATGCATCTCTGTTTTCGACGCGCATGTGTTTTATTTCGGGAAAGGTTTCGTTCAATGTTTTTCCGGTCCACAGATATTTCATCGTTTTCACAGCAGCCGTTTTCCTTCCCTCGGCATCGAATATACTGAACCATGTATGCGTGGTTTCCTGTTTATTCCCCCAGAAAAAGACAAATCCGCCCAGAAACCGCTGGCTTTCCAGCGGCATGTAACGCAGATAACGTTCCCCGTAAATGGCCGCTTTTTCAGTACTTGTCTTTTCAATGTACGCACCCCATGCAGTTTGCATGGTTCCCTGCCAGGGCCCGTCTATTCCCCATTCCAGAACCATGTACGGCCCGTTCCAGAGCCAGAGGTGATGTTTCAGGTTTTCTCTGAAAGTGTCCAGCAAACTGAATATATTGAATGAAATCAGATCAATATCACAGCGGATCTGCAGGGTTGCGATGTATTTGGGATTGAAGTTCAGTACGGTAGTCGTAACCGGATGATGCGGGTCGTCCTGATGGATCATGTCCGTAAGATCGTTGTACGCCCTGTAAAAACGGTTATAGGACAAGCCATAGGGAAAATCCAGTTCATTGCCTACGCACCACATCAGCACGGCCGGATGCTTTCTGAAGCGGTTTACGATTTTTTTAAAAGCCCTATGCTGCGCTGCAATCCGATCCGGATCTTGATACATGTCAGCAACATTGCTGTTTTGTACCGGCAAACCCACGATTACAGATATATTGTTGGCATGCGCACTGTCCAGCACAACACCCAGATTGGTTGTATCCCAGATTCGGATAGCATTGCCTCCCAGCTGTTTCAGCAAATTCAGGTTAGCAGATCCGCCGGCTCCTTTTATAAAAAACGGTTTGTTGTTTTTGTACAGAACATACTTTCCGTTCTGTTTTCTGATGTGAACGCGACGTTCAGTCTGATTGTATCTTGATTCGGAACAGCCGGAAAACATGATGGTTACGAACAAACAGCTAAGTAATGCCTTGAACATCCAAGTACTGATTGATACTGCATTAATTTACAAAATTGTTCTAAACTTATATAAAACTAATTTATCAAGCAATAGAATTATATTGGAATAGCAATCATTTACAGCCGGGATAATCAGCTGCCCCCGTTCTGATCCGGCTTTGGCAAATGGCTGCTGCAATCATTTTTAAAGGGCATTTATGGATGGTGTATGCTGTGGAACAGGCGGCAACGTGCATCCGACGTGCTTTCGACTGCAACAGATTTCATTGTCCCGGATGGAATATTTACCGTAACATTGCCGTTTAGGTTTGACTTGAATAAAGGACGAAAGGAAGATCTCACTTATTTAACGGTAATAAGTAAGCCGTTTTTCTTGGCCGTTAAGCGTAGTTTTATTAATTATGGCAAAGAATTCTGCCGGCCTGCTTTCGGTACAATGCCTTATAATCACAATTACTCAATGAAAAAATCGATCTCTGTTATCTTATTTCTTCTGATCTCAACGGCTTCATTTGCCGGGCGGTACGTCATTACAGAAGCTTATGGAAAGAAGTTGCTTACGCCTGCCTATTTTTATGTAGGAAACCGCAGCGTATGGACGCTGGACTACCGAAACGGCACCATGCAGAATTACAAGATTCTGCTGCGCCGCCCCGACGAGCCGGAATGCAATATTGAAGCGATGGACGATAAGGGGGTCAAATTCCAGATATGCATCACCAGGGAATTTGGCCGGGAATCAGTGATCACTCTGAAATACAAGGACGCCACCTATGAACTAATCGGGCGTTATTACGCAGAATAATTTCGTGCATCTATATTCAGGGCGTTTCAAGAAATGAAATTGCCTCATAAAATAAGGATTGTCATATTGAGCAAAACAGCTGTAAAAGCCAATAAACCCGGCCCTTCACATCGCTCAAAATGACAATCCAAATCAAAAAAAACCAATAACAACCAATGACTATTAATGACAACCATTAGCTATAAATGACAGCCATTGACCATAAATGACAACCAGTAACAATCAATCGGAGCCAATAACAACCAGCACTACCCCTTACTTCTCCTCCAGCCCTGCCCTGACAAAATCTTCCAGCTCTTTCCCGTGGAGATTTAACGCAATAATATAGCCATCGCCGTCAACCACCACGTTATAAGGAATTCCTTCCAGGTTGTACGTTTTTGCTACGGGCGAAGACCAGAATTTAAGATCACTCACTTGCGGCCATTTTATATCGAATCTCCGGATTGCTTTTTCCCAGGCCGGTTTTTTACTGTCGAGCGATACGCCGTAAATTTCCAGCTTTTTACCCTTTTTTATGGATTGATGGTAGGTATCGTACAGCCTTTTCAGCTCCGGCTGTTCCTCCACGCACGGTGCACACCAACTGGCCCAGAAATCGATCAGCACCAGATTTCCGCGCAGCGAAGAAAGAGAAACCATTTTTCCCTGCGGTGTAGGCAGGGAAATTTCAGGCGCCATTACGCCTACTTTTATTTCATTTTCCTGAGCCTCGGCACGGTAACCGCAGCTCAGCACAATCAGCATCAGTATAATTGAAGCGGGCCTTTTCATATATCGGGTTTACTGGTTTACCGGATACCCTTTGTCGATCCAGTCTACTTTAATGTTTTTTGGTACGTTCAAAAGTTTTGCATTGACGAATCCCAGCTCTTTCAGCTCATTGAAAGCCGGCCTGATATTCGGGCATCTGTCGAACGGGCAGCAGCCGCAATAAATGACAACTTCACGTTTTTTATCCACCTTGGCAAGCGTCTTGTCCAGCTTGCCGATATTTTCTTTTTCCTTTCCCGGGCCAACATCCACCGAACCTTTAATGACCGATTGCGGGCCGATATTGATAATCAATGGTTTATCTTTGCCTGAATTGTTGATTTTATCGGCCAGTTCCTGTGTCGGCATGAGTTGAGCATCTGTCCAGGGTTCCTGTTTTTCCTGTGCCTGCGTGGTGATGGAAAATAACAGCAGTAAAATAAACCCGAATTGCTGAATTCTGTTTTTCATGATCTGATTTGGTTGAAATGTGAGTTAAAAATGGAAACAGGCAGGGAAAACATTCCGCCGTCTGCTCCTCGAATCATTTTATACAACGGTTATTACCGGCCCGTCGTCCTTGGGTTTCAGCCAGCCGAATGAAACCGCATTGAGACCGAGTACTTCCAGCTTTGCTTCAAACGCAGCCGTATGTTCTTCCGTAACTGCAACGAGCAAACCGCCGCTGGTCTGCGGATCGGCCAGTATGTATTTCTGGTGATCGCTTACCGGTCCGATTTTATGCCCGTAGCTGTTCCAGTTGCGCTGCGTTCCGCCGGGAAAACAGCTTTTTTCAAGATAATAAGGCAAAGAATCAATCACCGGAACCTTGTCAAATTCAACAACGGCTGACAAACCGCTTCCGTCGCACATTTCGGAAAGGTGCCCGAGCAAGCCGAATCCGGTAACATCGGTCATGGCCTTCACAAATTCAAGCTGCCCGAAAATTTCTCCGGGTTTGTTCAGTGTAACCATGCTTTTCAGCGCAATGGCTGCATCTTCTTTCAGCAGTAAGCCTCTTTTCTGCGCAGTGGACAAGATGCCGACACCAAGTGCTTTGGTAAGATAAAGCCTGCATCCGGCCGTTGCCGTTGAGTTCTGTTTAAGCTGCGGAATATTCACCATCCCGTTGACAGCCAGCCCGAATACAGGTTCCGGACAGTCTATGCTGTGGCCGCCCGCCAGCGTGATGCCTGCTTCGGCGCAAACAGCCCTTGATCCTTCCAGCACTTTCCGGGCTACTTCCGGCGCAATCTTGTCAATAGGCCATCCGAGAATTGCAATGGCCAGCACAGGCTTGCCGCCCATGGCATATACATCACTGATGGCATTGGCGGATGCAATGCGTCCGAAATCGAAGGCATCGTCCACAATGGGCATAAAAAAATCGGTTGTGGAAATAAGTGCCGTTCCGTTGCCCAGGTCCAGCACAGCAGCATCGTCCCGTTTGTCATTTCCGACAAGCAGTCGCGCATCGGGCTGCATGGCTACGGAACTATGCAGTATTTTGTCAAGAACCGCCGGGCTGATCTTGCAGCCGCAGCCCGCACCGTGGGAATATTGCGTAAGTTTAATGTCGTCTGTATTCATAATTGAGCGCTATAACGGACTGGTTACAGCAATTGAACTGGTAAAATTTAAAATCTGCAATGCGTTTTCCGGCACATTGCCGTCGGTCAGCGTTAAGGAAAAAACGTGTTCCGCATTCCGGTTATGGAGGCACGTCTGATATGTTTTGTCATAATAAACCAGAACGAGACGGATAAAATCCTCCATTCTGTCATCATATATAGCAGCTATGGCCTGCTTGGTCTGCAACGGGCCGAGCCTTTTATGAATCCGTTCGGTACAGGCCGCCAGAAAATCCTTGTCCAGCACGCCGTATTCTTTCACAAGATCACTGACCCGCTGTTCCGTACTTACTTTAACTTCAATGAGCATGGCCGTTTTCATTTGCTGCCTGAAGCCGTTTGGAATCAGTATTTTGCCGATATTCAGACTTTCATCTTCCACCCATATTTTACGGTTTGCATCCAGTTCTTTCAGCTCATCGGCCAGATTGTTTTCAAACTGTTCCTGCGTGGGCTGCACCAGCCTGTTCATGGTGCCATACGACGAACCCTGATGCTGCGCAAGCTGTTCCAGGTCAATAATCTGCTCACCCGCCGACCGGAGTTCATGCAGGATACGCGTTTTACCGGACCCCGTTCTGCCGCCCAGAATCCAGAGCTGACAGGGCACTTCAAACTGCCGGTGAACCCATCTGCGATAGTTTTTATAACCGCCTTCGATCAGATATACTTCAAAACCGTAAAGGTTCAGCGCCCAGGCCATGGCTCCGCTGCGCATGCCGCCGCGCCAGCAATGAACGCCTATTTTTTTGTCGGGAGCCATTTCCAGCGCCTGCCGTATAAAACCCGACCATTTGGGACCTGTCAGGTCAAATCCCAGCATGATGGCTTCTTCCCTCCCAACCTGCTTGTAAGTTGTCCCGACCAGCACCCTTTCGTCGTTACTGAACAAAGGCAGATTGAACGCGCCGGGAATATGCCCGTGCGCAAACTCGGCAGGCGTACGAACGTCGGCAAGCGGGATGCTGCCTTTAAATTGAAGAAAATCCTCTATGGTTGTATTTTTAATCATCAGCTAAGGAAAAGCTTTTCAAATATGCAAAGCAGTTTACTTTAATAAAAACAAAGAAATCGCGCTGCATACTATTCAGGGCATTTTTATTATCATCTTTTTCCTGCAAAAATCTGTAAAATACCAGTATGCTGTTTTCAGGTTTGTTCAGGTGCCTGTTTCGTACCGGCAGGAGAACCAATGCAATGATAACTAAACAAAAATTCATCTGTTGCGTTCAATGCGGTTCCGGGAAATGAGAAAGAACTTTCCGGTTTCTGCATGCAACCGGAAAGTTTGAAGCAAGATATCCTGCCTAGCAAGAAAAGCTGAAGTGCCGGACAAACCCGGCATCAGTTTCCGGCGTGTGCTGCATTTTGTTTTCTGCTGTCGTAAGCCTTCTGAAGTGCCGTTTTTATCTCGTTTAACCTGAGCGGCTTGGAGATATAATAATCCATACCCGCCTGCAGACAATCCTCCTGATCTTCACGCATGGCATTGGCAGTCATGGCTACGATGTAAGGCTGTTCCATTGGCTGGCTGCGAATCCGGCGTGTCGCTTCCAGTCCGTCCAGTTCGGGCATTTGCACATCCATAAAAACGGCATCGAATCTTTCCTCCAACGTTTTTTCAAAAGCTTCCCGCCCGTTCCGGGTAACGACGGGCACGTAGCCCAGCTTGCTGAGGATATTGATAAAAAGTTTTTCGTTCACCGGATTGTCTTCCGCCATCAGAATATGCAATGGAAAATGGCCGGCAAATTCTTTTGAAAGACTGGAAGGCGAAGGCTGGCGCTCGCTTACATCCGTTTCCTTCTGCGCCTTCAGTTCCATCTGGATCAGCTTTCCAAGCTGGTTATGCCGGACGGGCTTGGTCAGGATGGCAGCAAAAAGGTCCTTATGGTTACGCCCGGCTTCATCACCGACCGAACTCAGCAGGAAAATGGGAAGCGCGGGATATTTGCTTTTTATAATGGCTGCAAGATCGATTCCGTCCATTTCCGGCATTTGCTGATCTGAAATCACCAGATCAAACCTGGCGCCGCTGTCGAGTATCTGAAGCGCCTGTTTTCCGGATGAGGCCAGCGTCGGAATGAGTTTCCATTGTTCCATCTGAACCTGTAAAATCCGCAGGTTGGTATCATTGTCGTCTACAATCAGAATGGATTTTCCCTGATTTTCGGTTGTATTAAAAAATACATACTGGCGTGTCGGCTGCGTGCTGATCTGTGCAATGATCGTAAAATGGAAATTGGTGCCTTTGTCCACAACACTTTCCACGCCAATGGATCCGCCCATCAGATTGACAAGTCTCTGGCTGATGATGAGCCCCAGACCCGTACCGCCGTATTTACGCGTATGGGAGGAATCAACCTGTGAAAAGGCCACAAAAAGCCGGTCGAGCTTGTCGGCCGGAATGCCGATGCCGGTATCCTGTATGTCAAAACGGATTTCTATATCCTGTGCGTTGATCTGCCGTAAAAGGCGTACATGAATAAAGACTTCGCCCTGATGCGTAAACTTGATCGCATTGCCGACCAGATTGATCAGAATTTGTCGCAGCCGCTGACTGTCAGCGATAATCTGGCTCGGAACCAGCGCATCGATTTCATAAACCAGGTCCAGGCCGATAGCAGCCGCTTTGGACGAAAACAGGTCCAGAACGCCTTCAATGCATTCGCGGAGGTCAAAACTGATGAGTTCAAGCTCCATATTGCCGGATTCGATTTTGGAGAAATCCAGAATGTCGTTGATCACCGTCAGCAGACTGTCGCCGCTGCTGATGATCGTTTCGGTATATTCTGCCTGTTCCGGCGTCATCTTTGTCTGAGAAAGCAGCATGGCCATTCCGATCACGCCATTCATCGGCGTACGGATTTCGTGGCTCATGGTCGCCAGAAAAACGCTTTTGGCCATATTGGCTTTTTCGGCCTCTTTTCTGGCTAGCTGTTCCTGATCGTTTCGGACCTGCAGTTCCTTGTTAAGTTCCTGCAGATGCTCCGACTGCGCCTGAAGTTCATGCTTCTGCCTGCTTATTTCTTCAGTTCTATCGTGAACCTGTTTTACAAGCATCCTTTTCTGTGCCCGGATCACACGCATTCGCAGCCTGTGAACGCCGTATAACAATCCGATCACAAGCAAAACGGCAAGGATGCGAAACCACGAAGTACGCCAGTACGGAGGCCAGATATGCAGCTGTAAACGCGTTATTTTCGGGTTCCAGACACCGTCGTTATTGGATGCTTTCACTTCAAAAACGTAGTCACCGGCATCCAGATTGGTATAAGTGGCCCTGCGCATCGTTCCGCTGTAAATCCAGTCGTCGTCAAAACCCTGTAACCGGTAAGCATACTGGTTCTTTTCCGGCATTGTGTAGTTCAGTGCGGCAAATTCAAATGAAATGACAGACTGCTTGTAAGAAAGCCGGATGCTTTCCGACTGACTGATGTGTTTGGTCAGCACGGCATTTTTACCCCCGATTGCTACCTGTTTGTTAAAAATCAGAAAATCTGTAATGTATACCGGCGGAATATAATGATTGTCCACAAGGCGGTCCGGATAAAAAGTACTGAAACCGCGTACGCCGCCAAAGAACATTTCCCCGTCGCCTGCCTGAAATACAGCATTGCTCCTGAATTCGGTGCCCTGCAACCCATCCTCCACACCGTAGTTACGGAATGTTTTGGAAAGGTAATCGAACCTGGAAAGTCCGCTGTTCGTACTCAGCCAGAGATTGTTCTTTTTATCTTTGGCAACGCCGTAAATGACATTGCTCGCAAGCCCGTCCTGTTCGGTGTAAGCCGTAAAAACCTTCTTTTTCCGGTCAAAATAATTGAGTCCGCCGCCCAGTGTTCCGATCCACAGATCGCCGTTATCGGCTTCATGTATCGACTGGACTTTGTTGCTTGAAAGGGAATGCTTGTTTTTGCTGTCAAACCCGAACCTTGTGAAATGCTTCCGGTCTGCGTTCAGCATGTTCAGCCCTTCGTACGTTCCGGCCCAGATGTTGCCGTCACGGTCCTGAAAAACTTCCGTTACAATGTCGGAGCTCAGACTGGTTTTGTCGTCGGGATTATTGCGGTAATGCGTGAATTTTCTGCTTTTCACGTCATAGAATTCCAGTCCGCCTTTCCACATGCCCAGCCAGATGTTGCCGTCACGGTCGCGGAACATGTTGTTTACATCCGAACTCGAAAGGCTGTTCGGATCATTGGGGCGCGGCATATGATGCTCGAACGTTCCCGTCCTGACATTGAAAAAATCGAATCCGCCGTTGTGATAACCCAGCCCGAGAACATCCTCGGAAACCTGAATAACCGCAATCACATAATTGTTACTGACGGAATTCGGATTGGTTTTGCTGTGCTTGTAATGTGTAAATTTCCTGGTTTTTCTGTTGAAAAGATTCAGTCCGCCGCCGTCCGTTCCCAGCCACACATAATCCGGATTGCTGTCGCCGCAAATGGCAAGTATGATGTTGTTGCTCAAACTGTTCGGGTCGTGCGGAACCTGCCGGTACGACCGGAACTTTTTACCGAATCTGGGCAGGAAACTGATTCCGCCTGCAAAAGTCCCGATCCAGATATTTCCAGCCTTGTCCGGATAAATGCAATAAACCGAATTGTTGCTCAGGGAAGTATTGTCGTCCTCGTTCTGCTGATAGGTTGTAAAACGGTTTGCCGTCATGTCATAAACACTGATTCCGCCGTTTTCCGTACCGATCCACAAGTTGCCGTCGCTGTTCTGGGTAATGCTCAGCACATCGTTATGCGCTATGCTGCTGCTGTCGTTCCGGCTGTTCAGGAAACTCCGGAACGTATTGCTTTCCGGCAAATACAGAGACATTCCGCCGCCATGCGTTCCGATCCAGATGTTGCCTTTTTTATCCTTATACAATGCTTTGATCCAGTCCGAATACAGCTGTCTGTCGCCCGCGCCTTTGAAATAACTTTTATACCGGCCGTTTTCAGGATTCAGCTGATAAAGGCCGTATTCCGTTCCTACCCAAAGGCTGCCTGCATTGTCTTCTGCAATGCGCGTAACAAAGGAAGCACCTTTATTTTTGCCGGCTTCTTTAAACGGCGGATAAATCCGAATCGAACCGTTAACCGGATCAAACAGGATCAGCCCTTTATCGGAACCAAGCCACATCCTTCCTTTACTGTCCTGAAAGATATCGTTGATGCCAATGTTCCGGCTGCCGAAAGTATATTGTCTGAAACGGTTTGCATCCCGGTCAAACTTGTTAAGCCCCGATGAAGTCCCGATCCAAAGATTTCCTGCCCGGTCTTCCAGCAAATCCAGGATATAGCTGTCATTGATGCTGGTGCTGTCGGACACGACATGCTTGTAGTGTTTGAAAGTATAACCATCGTATAAATTCAGGCCGTCTTCAGTTCCGAACCACATAAAACCCTGCTTGTCCATGAGTATGGAACTGACATGATTCTGCGATAAACCCTGATTGGTAGAAAGCTGCCTGAAGCCTGGCTCCTGCGCGAAAAGCATGGCAGGATAAATGGCTAATGTGTACAGCCAGCGCTTACATATAGCGTTTTTAAAATTCATTATACGACTTATTTTTACATAAAGTAGTAAAAATTGTATGTAATATTATTATTTATTTGAATTAATGTAGCATATACCGGAAATTATTATTTCCCGTTTCCGGAATTTTCAAGTGCCCGATCTGTAAAAAGAAAATTCTTTCCCAATCCCGCTGCATCTTTCTGATGCCGGAAAAAGAGGATTATGGCTTTGATTTCCAGTAATCATACGTGATGCTGAGGCAGCAGATCGAATCTGACTGCATGCGGTCGTTTGCGCTGGCGTGGAAATTGTTAGCATAATCCGGATAAAACATGACACCAGAATTCCCCGATTTTACAACAACCATCCATTTTTTGTCCATCAATAACCAGCATTCATTCACTTCACAGATTATGTTAAAAAAATTTCTTGCACCGGTATTTTTACTGATTTTCTTCGCCAGGTCCGTTTATGCGCAAACCGGGCCGGCAGCACCCAATGTAAGCCTGAAACTCATCAGCGATGCGCTTACGCACCCGACTGCCTTGGCAGTAACCAAGAAAAATCCCGAACTGCTTTTTGTGTGCGAACAGGAAGGCCGCATCCGGGTTATCCAGAATGAAAAACTGGTCAAAACGCCATTTCTGGACATTACAGACGTCGTTCTGAAAAAAGAAGGGTATGACGAACGCGGTTTGCTCGGACTGGCTTTTCATCCGGATTATGCTTCCAACGGAAAGTTTTTTGTTTATATCAGCGTTGCAGCAAACGGCGAAAAAGACGTTGACCACCATTCGGAAATCCGCGAATACAAAGTCAGTAAAAACAATGCGCTGGTTGCCGAGAAAACCGGCATGCGGAAAGTACTGACATTTAACCAGCCGGAATCCAACCATAACGGTGGCGATCTTAAATTCGGCGCAGACGGTTATCTGTATATTTCCAGCGGTGACGGCGGCGGCGGCGGCGACCGGCACGGTGAATACGGCAATGGGCAGAACCTGAATACGTTGCTGGGTAAAATCCTGAGAATTGATGTAAACCAGACGCCGTACGGCATTCCGAAAGACAATCCGTTTGTAAACCGGAAAGATGCACGTCCGGAAATTTTTGCATACGGGCTGCGCAATCCGTGGCGCATCAGTTTTGACCGTCAAACCAATCAGCTTTTTGCAGGCGAAGTCGGGCAGGACAAGTATGAAGAAGTGGATATTATCACCAACGGAGGAAATTACGGATGGCGTGCAATAGAAGGTTTTCACGCATTCAAACCCTCCGATCCGCAGCCCGCAAAAGCGATCAAACCGATTTATGAATACCCGCATACCGATGGCATCAGCATTACGGGCGGCTTTGTATACCGCGGCAAGGCCATTCCTGCGCTTGCGGGCAAGTATGTTTACGGCGACATGATGGGTCCGATATGGGCACTTGCACCGCAAAGCGGAAATAAATGGACACGGACGAAGCTTTCCGTTTCAAGAGATCCCGGTTACTGGCATGTTTACAGTTTCGGTGAAGACGTTTCCGGTGAAATGTACGTGCTTACACAGCTTCTGGAGGATGGAAAAGGCGCTGTTTACAAGTTTGTACAGCAATAAATCCAACAATTTAAAATCATATCTGAAAAAAAACAACCTGACGACTGACTATGGAATACAGACAATTGGGCGCTTCGGGCATTATGGTGCCCGTATTATCTTTCGGAACCGCCACGTTTGGCGGCAGTGAATCCTTTAAAGCCTGGGGAAATACACAAACCAAAGAAGCCACAAGACTGGTGGATATCTGCATGGATGCCGGCATCAATATGTTTGATACCGCAGATATTTACTCCGAAGGACTTTCCGAAGAGGTGCTGGGACAATCGCTGGCACACAGACAAAGGGACAAAATCATCCTTTCGACCAAGTCCACTTTTACTTTCGGGGAAGCACCGAACAATCAGGGTTCGTCGCGCATTCACATGCTGAAATAGGTGGAAGGAAGCCTGAAAAGATTGCAGACGGATTATATCGACATTTACCATATGCATGGGTTTGACGGAAATACGCCGGTTGAAGAAACGCTGAGAACGCTGGACGATCTGGTTCAGAGCGGAAAAGTAAGATACATTGCTGCATCCAATTTTTCGGGATGGCATCTGATGAAATCACTGGCGGTTTCCGAGAAATACGGCTGGAACCGCTACGTTGCGCATCAGGTTTATTACTCGCTGACCAACAGGGAATACGAATGGGAACTCATGCCGCTCGGCATTGACCAGAAAGTGGGCGCTATTGTATGGAGCCCGCTTGCAGGCGGCCGTCTGGGCGGCAAGTTCAGCCGAAAGAAGGAATGGCCCGACACCGGACGTGTTGCGGAAGGCGGAAGCCCGGTGCCGGAAACGGCAGTTGAAAAAGAACACCTTTTCCGGATTACGGATGCATTGGAGGCCATTGCGGAGGAAACGGGAAAAACGGTTTCACAGGTTGCTATCAACTGGCTGCTTCAGCGGCCGGCCGTCGCAAACATTATTATCGGTGCAAGAAACGAAGAGCAATTGATGCAGAACCTGGAAGCGGTGGGCTGGAACCTTTCCGTGGATCAGGTTAAAAGACTTGATGAAGCAAGTAAAATCCCCCCTGTTTATCCGTACTGGCACCAGCGCCAGAATCTTACCCTGAACCCGCCTCCGAAGTTTTATTGAGAAGCATGTTTCCGTATCCGGCCTGAGAAATACAGGCTGATTTTTCCAGGCCGGATACGGGTCAATAAGAAATGTTTTTATCTGCGTACCGTATTAAGGCTTTTTCTTAAGCTTGCCATTCAACAGCACGGAAAATAGCCTTCTTGCTCCTGGGATGCTGTTTTTGTCAGTTATAACAATCTTCAGAATACATTTTTTTCAGGAAACCTGGGAAACTGGGTTCTTTTCAGGTATGAAGTTTTTAGAGCTGGATTCCATTTTAATTCGGCGGATCAAGGTTAAGCCGTTTCCAATGACTTTTGCTTTATAAATCAATAGTCCGGGCTTATGGATGGATGCCGAATGTATACCTGATTATGAAACTTATGCAAGCGATTCAAAAATACGATGTTGTTATTGTCGGCGGAAGTTATGCCGGGCTTTCAGGAGCAATGGCACTGGCCAGATCCATCCGGACAGTGCTGGTTATCGACAGCGGAAAACCCTGTAACCGGCAAACGCCTTACTCGCATAATTTCCTAACGCAGGACGGCAGCACGCCCGCAGCCATTGGCGACCTGGCCCGATCACAGGTTCTGGCGTACCCGACTGTTGAAATCTGGGATGATACCGTTATTGCGGCGGATGGTGAAAACAATGATTTTACCGTTTCCACGCTGGCAGGCAAGCAGGCTTCTGCTAAAAAAATCCTGTTTGCAACCGGTGTCACCGATCAGATCGACAATATTCCCGGCCTGGCCGAATGCTGGGGAATTTCCGTCATTCATTGTCCTTACTGCCATGGCTATGAATACAACGGGCAGCAAACCGGCCTGCTTGCCAATGGAGACTCAGCCGTGGATTTTGTGCGTTTGATCCGGAACTGGTCGGACAAGCTTATTATTTTTACCAACGGGAAATCCACCATCAGCGAAACGTACACACAGCAGCTGCTGGACAGGAACATAACCATTATTGAAAAAGAAATCAAACAGCTGATCCATGATGAAGGCAGGCTCCGGGCAGTTGAATTTTCAGATGATGAAACTTGTGAACTCGATGCACTTTACACCCTATTTCCGGTGGAACAGCATTGTGACATTCCGGAAAAAATGGGTTGTGCCGTTATTGAAAGCGGGTATATCGAAATTGACAATTACCAGAAAACCACGGTGCCGGGCATTTATGCTGCCGGTGACAATACTTCTGCGTTACGTTCTGTGGCAGCGGCCGTTGCGTCCGGTTCCAAAGCCGGTGCATGCATTCACCACGAACTGATTTCCGACGACGTCTGGACCTGAAATTTGAACGGAAAGCAAGTAAGTTTTAAACCTGGCTGTCTTAATAAAACCAGAGTGACAAGGTGCAGCTGAAAAACACGTCGCAGCAGGCCGGATGGCCGGCAAATAGATAAAAACCGGCTAACTTTGTACTGCTCCGGCCCTGTTCCGGACGCTTGCTGTTTAATTCCCTTCTTTCCAGTTCTATATTCTGATTGTCGGTATGAAATATTGTTTGCTGAAAGTCCTGTTCTTTGCCCTGCTGCTTTTTCTGGACAGTTGCATTGAGCCGTTTTCACCACCGGAAGTAAGTTCCGTTGAAAATTTTCTGGTTGTGGACGGTTTTCTGAATGTGGGTACGGATACCAGCAGAATTGAACTGAGAAGAACACAAAATGTAAATGCAGAGCAGAATCCGAATTATGAAACAGGTGCATCCATTTCCGTCGAGGCAGAATCCGGCGAAAGTTATGCGTTCAGCGAAGCGGGATCAGGCCTTTATCTTCTAGCCCCTAAACAATATAATACGGCGGGCAAGTACAGGCTGCGAATCCGGACAACGGATCAAAAGGAATATCTTTCCGAATACGTTTCCGTAAATGTAACACCGGCCATCGACAGCCTGACGTATAAACTGGATGAAGTTCAGAATGCCATGATTTTTTACGTCAATACGCACGATCCAGCCAACAAAACGCAGTTCTACCGCTGGAAATTTGATGAAACGTGGGAATACCGGGCGGCCTATTTTTCAGCACTGGAAGTTATTAACAAAAAAATTGTAACCAGAAGCCAGGACATTAACCAGTGCTGGGGAAACCAGAAATCAGGCGGGATTTTACTCGGCAGCACCGTCAAGCTGAGCAGTGATGTCATCAAGGACCTTCCGCTTTTCAAGGTACCGGTTCCGACCAACAAACTTTATATCAAATACAGCGTGCTTGTAAAACAGTACGGACTTTCCAGAGAGGCATTCGAATACTGGACCAGCCTTGCCAAAACCACGCAGGGAACCGGAAGTCTTTTTGATCCGCAACCATCGCAGGTTACAGGAAACATCACCAGCACAACCGATTCCGGAGACCTTGTTTTCGGATATTTCAGTGCTTCCACAGAAACGGCAAAGCGAATCACCATTACGCCGAAACTGGGAAGTTACCCGACCTGCATGCCGCCGGATACTTTTGATATTGTGTGCATGCCTATCAGCAACCGGCAATGTGCGCTGGAAACCAGTGCCTTGATGCTTTCCTACGGCGGACAAAGATCCGAATATCTGCTGGGTGCGCCTCCCAGCTGCGCCGATTGCCGTACGCAGGGCGGAACGACGGTAAGGCCGCCATTCTGGTAACAATGCATTCCTACGGGATATCAAAATAACTTCATACAGCCTCGTTGAAAAGTCCGCTTTTAACCGGTCACTAAGTTATTCTACATTTATATGGAATAATTTAGCTACTAATTAAAATATCTTTTTCCTTTCCATTACTTTGCTTTCCATTTGATCATTCCATTTGACAAGGCAAAGTTCCAATTGTTCCAACTGCATAATTAACTTCCTATGCAAAAGTCGCTGTTGTTGTCAGGTTATCTTTTGTTGCTGTTTGCGGCTGCCTGTGCTCCCAAGGTCCGCACCAATGTAACTCAGAAATACGAGCCGCTGGATTATAAGGAAGCTGTGCTGGTCATTGAATTACAGGATAAAGCGCCGGAATCTGCCGAATCGCTGGGAACAGTGAAAATCGGCGATGCCGGTATGAGCGTTCAGTGCAGCTATGCACAGGTGCTTGAAAAGGCAAAAGAAGAAGCACGCAAAGCCGGAGGGAACGCGATCCGGATCACAGCACATAAAACGCCGGATTTTATGAGCAGCTGTCACCGCATTTCCGCCGAAGTCCTGCGAATAGATGCAGCAGCGCTTGCTGCATTGAAAGCTGACAATGAAGAAGTTGATCCGGGCATTGACTATGCCGTACTTTACGTATACCGAACGGGCGGCGCGGGCATGATCATCAACTATAACCTCAGCCTCGGCGATTCGGTGATCTGCCGGGTGACAAACCGGTTCAGTCAGGCGATCAAAATCTACAAGCAAGGCCCGACCGAACTTTCTGCAAAAACAGAAGCAAAATCGGTGATTCCGATTGATATACAGAAAGGCAGAAGCTATTACGTAAGATGTTCCGTCATTCCCGGCATTACAATCGGCCGTCCGGGCCTTGAACTGATGAGCAAAAAAGCAGGCAGCCGCGAGTATGAATTAGCAAAAACCAAATCCAAATGAAAAAACTATGTACCCTCTTTATCCTTTTTACATTGATCTGTAACCGTATTCAGGCTCAGGATCTGATTGTTACGTCGGACGGAGATTCGCTGAACTGCCGCATAACCAAACAGAATGCACAGTTTGTTTATTTTACCTTTGCAAAAGACGGCCAGCCCGGCAATACGCTGCTTCCTGCCAGCAAGGTTTCGTCTGTAAAAAAAGCGTTTTACGGCAGTTCACAACTTCCCGAAGGCATGCAGCCGCTTTCCGGAAAAAGTTACAGCCAATGGCAATTCGGCATACGCGCGGGCTATGCTTACCGTACCGCAAAGGTCAGTGATCAGGTTTCTTCCCAGTACAAGGATTATATCAAAAAACTGAAATCAGGTTTTGTACTTGGAGGCGACTTGCATTACTTCATTTCCGAACCGTTGGGATTTGGACTGAAATACAGTTTCAACAAGCATAAACATGATGACGGAACCGATTTGAAGGACGATATTTCCATGCATTACATTGCAGCCTCCATGCTCAACCGGTACATCCTTGCCAATCCGAAAAGCAGCATTTTACTCGGCATCAATCTGGGTTATCAGTCCTACAAGGATAAAACCGTTCTTATGGGCACTGCGCTGGATATGACCGGCGGAACGGCCGGATTTGGTCTGGATGCAGGATTCACACATCAGCTGAGTGCGGGCACGGCTGTTCATTTTGGATTGTCGTATACGACGGCAACGCTTTACAACATCAACGTCGGACAAGGTTCAAACAAACAGAAGATCAAGCTGGAAAAAGGGCAGTATGAAGGTTTGTCCCGGCTGGAACTGACCGCCGGATTCAGATTCGGAAAGTAGCCGGAGTTTATTCATCCGCATCATCCGTTTCCATATTCAGCTTTTCATGATACCGGATGATCTTGCTCAGCACGTCAACGGTTATATCAAATTCCTTGTCGCCGACAAGCTTGCGATATTCATCAATGAGGCCCAGCATTTTGGTATTGGAATCGTTTACAAACTTTTTGCCATCGTCCGTCAAGTGAATTTTGTAGCTTCTTTTGTCTTTCTTCAGAGGCTGTGAAGTTATCAGTCCTTTTTCTTCCAGTTCTTTCACGGTCCTGCTCATTGCCTGCTTGGCAATGAGCGCTTTTTTTGATATTTCGGTATTCGTTATTCCGTTCTGCTGCACATTGAAAATCAACGGCATATACGACAGTTTCATTTGCCCGTAGTCCGGCCTGATGTTCCGGTGAGACCAGATATCCAGATGCTTTTTTGCTATATAAATCAATCTTCCCCAGTGTTTCTCATCGTCATACTGCAGAATACCGGCTTTCTTCGGCTCGTCCATATCATCGTTTTTATGTAAATATAAAAATTAATTTAGTAAACATTTATTACTAGATAATAAACATTGTTTACATTTGTTTGCTTGTGATGTCAAACAGAGGCAGCAGCAGGCAATTGTAATGGACGAACTATAAACCAAAACGGTATGAAAACGATAATACTGGTTGCAGGCGCCACGGGCGATCTGGGCGGCAGGATTGTAAAATCACTGATTGAAAAAGGGGCTGACGTACGGGCACTGGTGCGCAGCGGGACAGATCGTGAAAAGGTCGAAAAGCTTAAACAGCTTGGCGCAACGGTCTTTGAAGCGGATATGAACCATATCGCTGATCTTGAAAAGGCTTGTAAAGACGTTTCCTGTGTGGTTTCGGCACTTCAGGGTTTGCATGATGTAATTGTTGACATGCAGTCACTTTTACTCCGGGCGGCCGTAAACGCAGGCGTCCCGCGCTTCATTCCTTCCGATTTTTCCACGGATTATACGCAGCTTCTGCCCGGCGACAACCGCAATTTTGATCTGAGACGTACATTTTTCGAACACATTGACCAGTCGCCGATTGCAGCAACGACGATTTTCAACGGAGGATTTGCGGAGCTGCTGCATTACAACCTTCCTTTTCTTGATTTCAAAAACAAAAGTGTCGGTTATTTTGAAGATCCTGAATGGCGTATTGATTTTACAACCAAAGACAACACGGCTGAATTTACTGCTGCCGCCGCACTGGACTCCATGACGCCAAGAATTCTGCGCATTGCGAGTTTTCAGATCAGTGCAAAGGAAATGCAGACGGTTGCCAATGAAATAACTAATGAAGAGTTTAAACTGATCCGGCTCGGAAGCCGTGAAGAACTGGCTGCCCGGAACAAACAGGACCGTGCGGCCAATCCGGAAGGCGAAAATGAAGTTTATCCGCGCTGGCAGCAGGCGCAATACCTTTACGGCATGTTCAGCGCACAAAACCGGACCACGGACAACGACCGCTATCCGGAAATAAAATGGACGAATGTGCGGGAACTGCTTTCTGCACGCAGGTAACATTTGAAATTCTTCACCAAATTAAATCAGACTGAGCGAACTGCCGGGTAACCAGAAGCCTGTACAAACAACTTATTGACAAAAACCCGATGCCGCTCAGTCTGAAAATCATCAGAAGATCAAAGATCTTCCAAGTCCCGATCCATAACTATACATGACAAAAATCAACAATCATTGACTATCAATGACAACACCTGACAATAAGTGTCACAACTTCCCTCCCGCCCTTTCAAACCGGCAGCCATTTCAAAATAGCCGGGCCCCAGTAATAAATCGTGAAAAAATAAGTACCCACCAAAATGAATGCCGTTGCAAGAAAAAGTAAAAATGAAGCAGAAATCCTCAGTAACGCCGAAGCATTGTATTTACGCGCTCTGATAAACGCTTCGGCCACAACAAGATTCGGAATATAAAAGAAGAAAAACATGACCGTATCGAACGGCCCGTTAAAATGAGGAGTATGTCCCAGTCCGTCCGTCAGCAGCAGCCAGAAACCATAATCCATCCGGTATAGCCACGAACCGATTGCCAGTGCATACAAGCGCAGCGCCCATGCACGGTGAAGTTCCAGACGCCTGGCAACGGCATAACGGAAAGTCTGGATGGCTGCCACGAACATCAGCGCGCCGTATAACCCGAAACCGATGTCCATCGCCGTACCGCCGATGGTTCCTTTCAGCAGGATAAATGCAATTCCGCCGGCGGCTGCAAGCAATGATGCAACAATGTAAACCCGCCCGAGCCAACGATGAACCGCGGGATATTGAAGCCTTACTTTTTCTATCAACTGAATACTTCCGAGGACAAGAATAATCCCGCCTGCAGCAAAATGAAAGCCGATCCCGGAAGTTGCAGCAACGGAATTCCTGTTGTAAAGTCCCGGCAGAACCTTGTTCCAGCGCTGCATATCGTCTTCATAAAGTGCGGCTGCATAAAACGCCAGAATGTACAGACCAAACAACGCGGCACTCGTCCAGACAGTAATGACCAGCATTTTGCCTGACCAGTTCAATAAAATACTGCTGATTTTTGTCAATCTCCGGCTGCTTGTCTGCGGAGTAACGGAAGGGTTCAGAACTTTGGCCATAACTGCTTCTATCTGTAAGCTTTCACTTACGTAAAGATCGAAGATGTTATCCAGAATTCATCCGCAGGAACAATGCAAATTTTTGATTTTCAAAAACAACTTTCCTGAAACCCGGCCAGAACGGTCATATGCTGATAAACCAGCTGACGGCCAGCCAGTATTGCTGTGACTGAACCGATTTGTTGAATTCATTGACGCGGTATTCAAACCCCATTTCGATCCGGTTGTTATCCGTGGCATTGTAACCCAGCGCCAGCAACGCACGGATTTCAAGGTCAGCCGATTTGTCTTCATAAATGCCCAGGTACTCGTTATTTAATTTGGCATAAAATTCCTTCGGGTCAATGTTGACTCCGTTCAGTGCCTTTTCAAAGCCTATCCGGTACCGCAGCCTTACCTGAACCGCACTGTCTCTTCGGAACGTTTCGTCCGTCACAATGCGGTGTGCAATCCGGGCATATTCATGATTGGTTACATTATTGAACTGCTGTATGAGTCTGTGGGCAAACCGTCCTTCTTCCAGCCGGATTAGATAGCCGCCGCCAAGGGTGTTGGCAGCCGACAATTTGCGTGTAAGAATCATGGTAAGGTCCGCCCGTTCGTACCGGAACCTGTTACGGGCCTGCTGCTCCTCTTCCTTTTCCGAAAAAATCTGACGGGATTCCAGTTTGTTGTTCAGTTTCAGATTGTCCGAGATCTTGATGTTTACGTTGAGCTGCGGAAGCGTGCCCGCCCTGTAAACTGCCTGGGAAAATACCGCAGCCGGAATACAGATCAGCAGGAAAACAGGTAAAACAGATTTATACATCAGTAAATCAGGTTATCAGAGTTACGTTGTACAACTTCATGAATGCTTATGACGGAGCCTTTCTGATTGCAAAGGACTTCAAAATAATTCATTGCTTTTTTCCTGACCGCGTTCAGTATCAATTCATAATGAATTTCAACATCGTCAGGGACTTTGTCCGACTGCATGGCTTTTTTCAGATCGCTTTTACTTCCTTTATACTGAATCTGCGTTTTCACGACTTTGTACTTTGTAAATTCCTTTTCCAGTTTTTTATGGATTGTTTCCCTCGTTTCCGCATCAATCCGGCTGAACCTGCTGAGCAGTTCCACGTCCTGGATTTCGCCTGACTTGTCAAATTCAATGCTGTAATGTTTGCCGCCGCTTTTCAGTTTGGCTTCAATCGTGGTTTCTTTCAGGCTTTCTTCGCCGTACCAATGTATTTTTTCCTTTTTGAACACCGATCTTACAAATTCCACAGCTTTCTCAGGAACTGCACTTTGCCTGATTGCATATTCGCGCTCATACTTTTTCTGGGCATGGCAAGGAATCCACATGCTGGCAGCCAGCAAAATGAGCAAAGGATATAAATAATTCTTGATAGGAATCACAGTTTATTGAATTACAAGTCGTTAAGTTCAGAATATGCCTTATGCGGCAGTTTCTGCAATAAATACACCGGACATATGGCGCAACTGCTACAAACAACATGCCTGCAACATATTTCGGGCGTGGATATTTCCTGTTGGCCGATGCAGAAATGCGATTTTACTTGAAGCTGATGATTTCCTTTGTATTTGCCAGAATTTCATTGAGCGACATCAGATACTGTTTTTTCGCTGAAATCTGCCAGATGACCGTCAGCATATCCTGCTCTTTGCTCACATGTATCTGCTCCATCTGAACATGATTGTTCGTCAGCTTGTCTTCCAGCATTTTGATTTGCCTGAAATCCGCGTTCCTGAAAGTCACGGTCAGCATTTTATGCTTCTGCAGTTTCCCGATCAGCCGCTCAATTTTGCTGACAAGCAAAAGGATAATCAGTGTAATAATCGTAAATAAAAATGCAAGTGCGTGATAACCAATGCCGGTTGTCATTCCAATGGCAGCGGAAGTCCAGATGACGGCAGCCGTTGTGAGGCCCCAGACTGTAAACCGGTCTTTGAAGATCACACCTGCACCGATAAAACCGATTCCGGTAATGATGTTGGCTGCAATACGGTCGTCCGTGTTGGACCCGTGCCCGGAAACAATGGTGAAAATAGTGGAACCCAGCGTAATGAGCACAATCGTTCTGAATCCGGCCGACTTGTTTTTAAACTCCCTTTCGAATCCGATTATGCCGCCGCAAAGCACGGACATCAGCATGCTGTATAAATCTTTTTGTTCAATACCAAAATCCATTTTCTCTTACTTTAAAATTTGTATGATTGTCTGCCGCTCAGTTCGCATGCAGCAAAAATGCGCTGAATTCTAAAAATCTCATTCCAGATAACCGGAACTTTTGAATAATACCCGGCCGGTAAACCAGGATAATGGCTTGTACGGAACAAACAGCGGCTTGCTTGCGGACCTTGATCCATTTCAGCCATTTCTATGCGTCGGATCGGTTCCGGGCAAGGAAAATAATCCATGCATCCTTACTTTCTGGAGAATGTTTTTTTCCTTTACATTTCAAGAAAACAGCCGATTACATATGCACAACCATCTTGCTTTTCTGGATCATTGGGGAAATAACAATCTGGATTTTAAAAATAAAAGCAATACGCGCAAGAAAGTTTCAACCCATTTCATCGTCACGGCTTTAATCATTCCCAGACAGCAGCTTTCCGAAGTAAGTGAGGTTGTGCGCAATGTACAGCAAAAGTATTTTACAAACGGCCGGATCGATACCCGGATTACAGGCAACAATCCCAAGCTGCGGAAACAGATTCTGGAAGAACTTGTAACTGCGCCGTTTCAGGTTTTTGCATTGATCGTGGACAAGCGGCAGCTCGTTTCTGAAGGTTTGCGTTATAAAGGCTCTTTTTACAAGTTTATACACGGACTTGCAGACCGAGAACTGTTCCGGGTTTTTCCGGATCTGGAAATGATGGCGGCGGCGGAGCAGGAAAGCGATTCATTCATGTCGGGATTCATTCATTTTGTTCAGCAAACGCATATTCCCAATCTTTTCAACGAATCGGCTTTCGGATTTGTACAGGTCAGCCATGAAGAAGTCCTGCAGGCTGCCGGCTACATTGCGGACACGCTCGCCCGCTGCTATGACGAATCGGTACTTTCCGATCAGCGGCGGGAATTCGTGAATGTGCTGCAGCCCCGGCTGCTTACGATCCGTTTCTGGCCTGATGTTTTTCTTCCCGATCTTGTCAAGACCAATGCGGAAGGTTCAGGATTTAACAAAATACTGGCGGAACTGAGCATTAATAAAGCCAGTGACTTCCTGCAGCGGAAAGCGCCGAGCCAGACGCTGCATATCATGGATCAGCTCACGACGCTGAGTTATCTTCTGTTCCATTTCCGGCATATCAATCCATTGCGTTACATTTCCAGTTTCGAGCTTATGGAGCACATAAAAACCCGGCACAGCCGTCCGGTTTCGCTGCATTATTTTCAAACCAAAGTGATTGCGCCGCTGCGTGATGCAGGCGTGCTCATTGCAAGCAGTTCAAGAGGTTACAAGCTGCCGGCCAGTGAAGCGGATCTCTACGATTTTGTCAATCACAGCAATGCCATTATTGAACCCATGCTTTCACGTGTCCGGAAATTCAGGGATTCGATCAGGGCGGCTACGAACGGCGAACTGGATGTGCTGGCAAATGAAGAATACAGTCTGATCAGAAAAGGCATTGAATAAATCTTTCCTGAAATCAGAAAGGAAGTGAATAAAGGTGTTCAGGCAACCAGAAGCGACTAACTGCCTGAACAACCGAGCGCTTATTGCGGGCTGCTTTCAAAAAGTTTCAGCGCTTCGTCATCCTTGTACTTGATGATATCCGCTTTCAGCTGTGCTTTCAACGAAGCCGTTATTTTCTCGTAACCTTTTGCGCCATACATGTTTTTAAGGTTCTGGGGATCTTTCTGAATATCGTATAATTCCCAGAAATCTTCCGGTCCGTAAAAACGTGCAAGCGTGTAACGGCTTGTGCGCAGACCAAAATGCGGCGCTACATGATGCGGCTGCGGAAATTCATAATAATGGTAATAAGCCTGTTCCCGCCACGGCGCTTTTTTGCCCGCCAGCAACGGCAGAAACGATTCGCCCTGAATATCTTTCGGAACGGCAGTGCCTGTCATATCCAGTATGGTCGGAGCCCAGTCGATGTTGGAAACTACATTCCGAACTTGACTGCCGGGCTTGATCATGCCGGGATAACGGATCACAAACGGTGTTTTCAAAGATTCTTCATAAATCCAGCGCTTGTCAAACCAGCCGTGCTCGCCGAGGTAAAAACCCTGATCGGAAGTGTAAATAACGACCGTATTTTTCGCAAGGCCGCTTTTATCCAGATAGTCAAGCAGTTTTCCGATGTTGCGGTCAAGCGAATTGGCCGTTGCCAGATAATCTTTCAGATAACGCTGATACTTCCATTCCACCAACGCTTTGCCGCTGAGTTTCTTTTCATCAAATTCCTTGCTGATCTTGTTTTCATAATAGTCGTAATAAGCCTTTTTCTGTTCGGGTGACAGGCGGCTGTACGTTCCGTTCGGATTGGCGTTGTCGTAATCGGCATGTATTTTCAGGTCCGTTTTCAGGATCATGGTTTTTTCAATGCTCATATCCTGTTTCTGGGCGGCAAGCCTTCCTTCATACTGATCGTAAAAAGTGGGCGGAATCGGGAAATCAACATGGTCGTAAGCACCGAGGTCTTCCAGGGCAGGCAGCCATTCGCGGTGCGTTGCCTTGTGCCCCACAACGAGAAAGAAAGGCTTGGAGTTATCCCGTTTTTGCAGCCACTCGGTTGATAGATCCGTAATCACATCCGTAACATAGCCCGGATAGCGAACGGTTTTGTTGTCCGAATTGACAAAATCCGAATTATAGTAACTGCCGTGACCGGGCAGTACATTCAGGTAATCAAACCCGTGCGGCAGCGAGCCAAGGTGCATTTTCCCGATCCATGCTGTCTGATAACCGTTTTTCTGCAGTTCTTCCGTAAATACCGGCTGATCGATATTGAATTGCTTTTCATTCAGTTTGTAGCCGTTCATATGGCTGAACTTGCCCGTCAGCAGCGTGGCACGGCTCGGGCCGCAAATGGAATTGACCACCACATTATTGTAAAGAATGGCGCCTTCTCTGGCTATGCGGTCGATGTTCGGCGTTTTGGCAAGTTTGCTGCCGTAAGCGCTGATGGCCTGGGAAGTATGGTCGTCGGAAATGATGAAAATGACATTCGGGCGTTCGGGTGCTTTTACAGGCCGGCCGGAGGGCGTAAAGCCCGGCGAAGCGATCAGCAGGATGCCAAGCGCCATGGCACTCAGCAACAATACAGGTACAAATCGTTTGTTCATGTAAAAAGGTTAAGATTTCAAGCAGGACTGGTTTTTACCAATTAATTTGCCGCAATATATTCAAGAAGTTCCAATTCGTTCAGGCATACTGTTTGAAGTAAAAGAATAGCAGCCATGAAAAGCCGCAGCTGAAAAGGTATAACGGGATCATGCCGAATAAACAGGTTGTGTTCCCATGACTGAAAGATGCCGTAAACAGACAATGACGAAATCCCCTATTTTCAAGCATGGAAAACAGCATCCGGCAGGATTCCGAACGAACGCACAACCCTTTTGACAACATTGCACTGGCGTTATCCGGCGGAGGTTTCCGGGCCGCTTCTTTCAGCCTGGGCGTACTCAGTTATCTGGATACATTGAAGCTGGAAAGCGGCTCAACGCTACTGAGCCGGGTCACTTACATTTCATCGGCATCCGGCGGAACAATGGCTGGCGCCATGTATACGCTGAACAATGCCCGGGGACTTCCTTTTGGCACTTTTTATAAATCGCTTCTGGAAAATCTGGAAGGTACCGACCTGCTGGACAAGGTTTTTGGAATTCTGAACGATGACAAACAATGGGAACTCAGGCCGAACAAGCAACGGAATATCATAAACGCATTTGCACTTGCCTACGACTCGGCACTCTTTGATGCAGCCTTGCTCGGCGATCTTTACCAGTCCGGATCGCCGGCACATATTCAGGAAATCTGTTTCAACGCAACCGAATTTTACAAAGGGCTTTTATTCAGGCAGAATATCAAAATGCAGCCCGACCCGCTTTACAAATCGGACGAGCAGTTCCGGTTCGGAAACAGGAATATCAGCCTTTCTTATAAATCGGCTAAAAGGCTGAAACTTTCGGATTTGCTGGCTGCTTCCTCGTGCTTCCCGGCTGGCTTTGAACCCGTTGTTTTTCCGGACGATTTCACTTACAATGCCTATTCATCCCATGTAAAAACCGCTTTGCCGGAGTTGAACAAAAGAGAATTGCTGGACGGGCTATTTGTCAGGCTGAAAGAATATGACAAAACCGAACTGGAAAGACTGTATGGAAAACCTGCTGCCGAACAGATCATTGCTTCCCTTCCGCCCGGCCCGGAACCGGATGATATCATCCGGCTTGCAAGCCAGTTTCCTTTTGTGGACGATTTCAAAATCGGCATGATGGATGGCGGCATTACGGATAATCAGGCGCTGGAAAGCATTCTGGATGCACAGGAAAGAAGGAAGTCGGGAAAAACGGTTTTCAAACCCTTTGATTTGATGCTGATCAACGATGTCGGAAGCGATTTTATAGACCCGTACATTCCTGATGCAAAAAAGGACGCATACACGGGTATCAAAGGCATTACAATCCATAGCATCATCATCTTGCTTCTGATTGCAGGCACGCTTTCCGCTGCTCTGACGGCATCCGGATTTTTGTATATACAACCAATAAACCAGGCCAAAATCGCGATTGCAGCCGGAACGGCCTGTTTTCTGGTGAGCGCAATTGTGCTGGCCGCACTGTTGCTGGTCCGGTCTTACATCAAGGGAAATATTCATTTGATCGGCGGCCTGAACCTGGACAAGAACTTTTCCAGAAACATTGTCACCAATCTGTTCAGTCACTTTGGTGCCACGCCGCTGCTGGTGATTGTCCGGATGTTTCAGGAACGGATCAGCTCGGTTCTGCTGCTGAACAATGACGTATTTTTAAAGCGCATCCGTTATTTGCTTTATCACAATGCCTATGAAAGCAAGAAGTACATTTACCGCCTCAAAACAAACCATATTTACGATCTTTCATTTTCCAATGATTATGTCAGGCAGAATATTCCTTCGTTAAAGCCCGGCAGAGCGGTTCAGATTGTTGCCCAGGCTGCATTCGAAACGGGTACAACGCTCTGGTTTGATGCATCCAGCCAGCAGTCGGGAAAATTGCCGGCACTGATTGCCTGCGGCCAGTTTACAACCTGCTACAACCTGCTGGAATATATTTACCGCATGAAATCGGTCCGGAAAAACAAGGCCTCTTATTTCAGTTCGCTTCCCGTTGCAGAACAGGAAAAAATCAATGCGCTTGAAAAAGCCCTGAAAGCAGATTATGCCCGTTTTAATTCTGATCCTTTCTGGCTTTACAATCAGAGTGGAACGCAGTTCGAGATTAAAGGATTCAAGCCATGGGACATGTCAGGCTTTCCTTTTCCGGCTGTATTTGAAGGGTTGAGGTAATGAAATTTTCAGCAATGCTGCGTTTAGAGCATCGGGGGAACTCCGATAATGCCTTTTCACATTTTTGTTAGCTAAAAAAACAGCCGGACTCCCAAACGGAATCCGGCTGCAATACGATTTTTGTCAGCTTACTTATTGAATGCCTTTTTAAATTCAGCCGCGGCAAAAGCCTGCGCATCTTTTGCATCCGGCACAACGGCTGCCGCACCAAAAAATTCATGCGTTACGCCTGTATACAGCCTGGAAGTCACTTCCACGCCCGCAGCTTTCATTCTTTCGGCCAGCAAACTTCCTTCACTCTGCAACGGATCAATTTCAGCCAGAATAATGGTTGTAGACGGAAGTCCGCTCAGATCCGCATTCACAATTGAAATCTTCGGGTTCGTTACTTCGGAAATGGTGTTCAGGTAATTTCTGAAAAACCATTGCATAGACGGCTTGTCAAGCGGTTTGGCCGCAGCATATTTCGTATAAGAAGCCGATGTCGTGTCCGAATTGGCAATCGGATAAACCAGAAGTTCATGAACAGGCAGACTCACATTGCTGTCACGCGCCATGATGCTTACGTTTGCCGCAAGGTTTCCGCCTGCACTTTCACCGGCCACGCCAATTTTGGTGGTATCGCCCCGGAAAGTTGCCGCATTGTTCATTACCCATTGATAAGCCTGAAATGCGTCGTTATGCGCTGTCGGGAATTTTCTTTCCGGACCTTTTCTGTAACCTACGGAAACCACAATCGCACCGGTCTGCTCGGCCAGCGCACTGGCAGAAGCATCGTACACGTCAATATTGGCAATGACCCAGCCGCCGCCATGGTAATAGACAATGACCGGAAACGGTGCGCTGCCAGTTTTCGGCGTATAAACACGTGCATGAATGGATCCGCCGGTTACCGGAATATCTTTTCCGGCCGTATCCACCTGCGGAGCCGGCACAGCAATGTTGAATTTGGCTACAAGATCCATTACGGCATCCTTGACCGTATGGTTCATACGTGCCTGTTGAGGTGTAAGCGTCGGAATCGGTTTGTCGCCGTAACTTAGTAACTGCTCCACAACGGCCCACATTTCATTGTCAATATCCGGGGCCCATGCCGGCTTGGCACCAACCGGTGTTACTGTCCCCGGCGCCTGCGGATTGTGGTCTTCCAGTGAGCAGGAAACCAGACTGAAAAACAAACCGGAAACAAGGAGGTAATAAAAAATTCGGACTGAGCTTTTACGCGGGTTAAATCTGATTTTCATGAATTTGCTGTTGAATAATTGTTAATTTCAAAAGCATGATTCAATTACTGTACCTTATTAAATACAAGCTGTAACCCGTAAATAAATTTCCAGTTGAGGCATATTTTCCTCTATTTACGTATACCGACGTTTACTGTTCTGCAAAACCGGGATTGTACTTTCCCATATATTCATTTTTAATTGCTGAAAAAGGCAAATGTCAACATGCTGATGAAAGCTTTTTCAAAAGTTGGGTTACCTTTTTTTACATCATGATATTTCCTTTTTTCCGGAGCACTTTCTTTGTCACTTAAATTCAGAGCAAAGGCTGTTAGCTGCTGGCTTTAAGCATTCAGCATGCAGCCGTTCACTCTGAGCCAATAGCTGTAAGCCTGAAGCAAATGGCTGTCAGAACAAATGCATTTCGTGCAATCTGTCTTTTGTCTGGCATTATTTTATTTGGAAATTCACAGAAGCGTATATGGAATTCACAACATTGTGATAAATGTTTTTCGGAATAAAAACCCGAATGAATTTATTTAACGGTTTGACTTTATTCAAAATAGTTGAACAAATGTTCAGTAATTAGCTATCTGTGCAACAATCAGCTAATTTGCAGCTTTTTTCGTACTAATTGCTATTTGATTATATGATTTTCAATATATTGCTGAAATAAATCGGGACACAATACCGGGTTTACACTCTGCAAGTCATAAAAGATCTTTGTTGTAACCCATCAAGAGAATGCCCTGTTCAGGTATTCTCTTTTTTTTGTAGCAAAGATTCTGAACCTGAAATTACCTCATAAATAATGAACCGAATTGAAGCAGCTGTTAAAAAATACAAGTGGCTATTATTATCTTATCCCAAAGGCTGGTGGCATAAGTTTGTGCTCCGTGAAGTCATCAAACTCCGCACCTGGACCATCAGTAACTTCGGCGCAAGTACATGGAATCACTGGTGCGAATCCATGAAAGTAAAGCCGGAAGAACCGGAATAAACAGGAACGTTTACTGTAAAAGGCTTTTGAAATCCTTTTACAGTAAACGTTCCTGTTTTAAAACATTTTGTTGTACGGCATTTCATTTTTATAGAAAAACCAGCGCATGCATTTTACCAGAAACGGAATCCGAAACGGCCTGCCGCCCTGCGGAAATAGGCTCCGCTCGGCGTAGTGGTATTGATATTCTGATTTGCAATACTTTTATTATACAACCCTCCTATTCCGTAATTCAGACTTCCCTCAATAAAAAAACCGAAATGTTTTCTTTGCATTTCCAGTCCGAACCCGCCGATAATAGAAGATACGGTTTTCTTTAATTGCTTTCTGTCCTTGACAATAACCGAAGTGGCATAATTCTCAAATTCATAATTTACCGGAATGATTTCCTCTCTTCCGATTTTGATATAAGGTCTTATTTTATTCGGATTGGTGTTGGAAAGATGAAGTTTTACAGCCAGTGACAAACTTACGCCTTCCAGCTTGTACCGCGCCGTTGTGTATGCTTCATTATCCAGTGCATAATAAAAGGAATTGAAATATTCAGCTCCGGCCACTACGTCAATCGGATTATGATGATCAATAAACGACGCATCAATTCCGCCTGTTGTAACCAGGCCGTAACTCAGTCTTTTATTCGAGTACGCCGGTTTATTGGTACCCACGCTCCCCGTCAGTCCGATGCGGTACATCGGACGAATTTCTCTGGATTTGATTTCTGCCAGTCCTCTTCGTACTTCCTGATCCCGTTCCGTCACATTGCAGACATCCAGCGCAGCCATTTGCTGATATTTAAGCCTGGCATCTTCAAACTTTTTGTCCTGGGTAAGTTTTTTTGCGTCTGCCAGATAACCCTCCAGCGTACGCGCATCGGCACTCATCTGATGGATGGAATCCTGCAGACTCTGGTAAGATTCGAGTATGTCGTTTTTCTGTTCACAATTTCCAAGCTGCCGTGAAATATTGTCCCATATCCTTTTGGCTTCAGACGGTTTGCATGCTTTCAGGTGCTCTCTTACAATGATGATTCCGCGGTTGAAAGCCGGTGCTCCTGCACAGGGTGCCGGCGCTGCATCGATATTGACTTCCTGGCCTTGCGCAATGGCTTCATACTTTCTGGCAACACTTACATTGCCCGATTTCCGTGCCTGATCCGCATAGGCTTCAAAGGTTCTGGTTTTATCATTTCGGATACATTCCTCAAGACTGGCTTTTACATCTTCCGGCAGTTCCTTGATGGACCTCACCATGCTGTCAATACTGTAATAGGCACTTTTTACGGTTCTGGAATTTTCCGCGCTGGACTTTAACATGCCGATTTTATACTGGATGCTTTTGTACTGGCTTAGTGTACTGACAAGCGATTGGGAATACGCAAGCTGCGACTGGTTTTGGCTGATGTAATTCAGCAGCAGATCCGTTTCGCAGTTCTGCGCATAGCTCAGCATGGAATTGCTGCCTTCTATTTTTGCAATAATTTCCTTGGTCTTTGTTTCAACGGTATTGATTACCGGAACTCCCTTGATTCTGCGGTAACTTTCCAGCAGTTCCTTTTCCTGTTCAAGCGACAATTTCTGCGACTTTGACATCCTGTATTTCCGTCCCCATTCCCGCAGTTCCTTCGTAATTTTCAGGCCTTCTTCATACTGCTCCTTTAACGTTGCTGAAAAATTGCCGCCGTACTTTTTAGCCATGCTGTAATCCCTTTCCGCGCCCAGCGTATCCAGATCACGCAGCTTTTTCTGGCCTTTATAAGCCAGTTCGCTGGCCAGGATTCTTCTTTCAAAATCTTTTGTACCCGAATTGTTGGAGCCCGCCATTTGCGCAATGCATTCGTCAATTTTCGTGTCAAATGCCGTCAGGCTGCCTACGCCTTCAAAACTCCTGTGCTTTTTATACACATTAATGGCCTCCGGATATTTGCCTGCTTTCTGAAGTCTTTGTCCTTCGATGTAAAGTTTTTTCAACCCTTCGGCCTGTTTCAGCCGGTACGAAAAACTGGGTTCGTAAGCGCGGTATAAAACAATCGCATTGTCAAACTGACCGGCTTCCAGCTTCTTTTCGGCTTCTTCCCAGACTGCCCACAATTCGCCGGATTTGTTAACCGGCTTTTGCGCCATACCCGAATGAATCCACAAAAACATTCCGGCAATCACGTACATTACTACTCGCATACTTTCGGTTCAGAATTGGTTAAAGAAGCTGCATATTCGTAATATTCATTTGCGATATGATACAGATGCGGCGCATTTGCAGCTTTAAATGCCTGACATTTCTCATCTCCCTGTTTGTTGTAAAGTTCAGCCAGTTCTTTTTTCGAAAGGCTTTTATTGGATTCTTCAATGGAACTGATCCCGCTCCCGACCGGAGCTTTCACTCCATTTTCCTTGCTTTCCATTTTCACTGCATCCTGTTTTTCACTTGCTGTTTTTACCGCATTTTGTTTTACACTTTCCGTTTTGACCGCATCCGGCTTTTCTGCGGGACGCTCAACAGACGTCAGCGACGCGATCTGCTCTTCTTCTGGAAGCCATGTTTTCAGATCCTGCTTTTGCTTGTCGTTCAATCCAGTTGCTGAAAGTTTCTGCTCGATTACATTTTTCCATTCCGGATTGTCTACAAGATCTTCTTCATATTGCTGCCATACCCCTTTTATTTCTCCGTATGATCTTGCCTCACTCAGCTTGTCTTTTGCCATTTCCAGCACAGTAGGCCGCACAAAAAGCCAGACAATAAAGCCCAGCATTATTAACAATGAAATGATATACTTTAAATATCTTAATCTGAAACGCATGTTGGTTAATTGTTGATTGACAATTTAAAATAGCAGGCTATTTAATTTGCCATATATTACCTTGAATGATGTACTTTTTAAAAGCTGTTAAACTGAATTTAATGTGTCTTTTAATTAAACTAAACTTTAAACATTTAATGAAATGTACTGCATTATCAAACTAGTTAGTATTACAACTAGTACTATTTTTACAACATATAATTTTAGTTTTTAATAAATTATAAAGATTATTTTACATGTATTATTTACTTCTAATGCATTCATAATCAGACTAAAAAATCATTCCCTTTCTGATTACAAAGCGCAGGAAGCCAAAAAATGTATTTCAAAAAACAAAAGTAAAATATATCCGCCAGAATGATTCCGAAATAAACAATTCATATTTCACATACAGCGGTTTATTTCTGGTAATAAAAGCAATTTGTTCCGGTTTAATCTTTTACAAATTGGCGCCGTCTGTATTGTTTCCATTTACGGATTTCAGCCTCAAAACGATCTTTGTTTATCATTTTAAAATCCGGCACAGGAAGATTTTACGGTAAAATCCTGCCGGTAAAGCGCATGTTAAAAACGGCCATTTTATATCTTTTGCAAAAACGAACCGAAAAGTTGATAAATAATACAGGCATGCATACAAGCTGAAAAACAGGATTATAAAAAAATTTCCCTGATCTATCGGCTGACAAATCAGGGAAATCCTTTTATATAAAATAAATTACAAAAAGCCGCTCAGAATTCTTTTTCTCCGAATTCGCTGGCTGGCAGCTTTGACTTTTTAGAAGTCTGGTTCAGGTTGAAAACAAGGTTCAGCTGAAAAATATCTATTTCCTGAATGTAATTGGTTGTTGTAAAAAAATCCCTTCCGGATGTTGTAATCCGCTGCCTGTTGGTGCCGAGCAATCCGAGGTCTATATTTTGCCATTGCAGCGTTGCGGCAAGTTTTCCGTTCAGAAACGTTTTTCTGGCCGACATGCCCGGTGTAATAAACCGTGAATCTTCACCCTGTGCGGTCACTCGTTTGGAAAGGTAATTATACGATGCCTGAAGCTGAAAAGACGGCGAAATCCGGAACGTGGTATTGGCATTGACCGTATAAACCAGACTGGCCGTATTCACCTGAACATCATTATTGAACAAAGAACCTTTTATCCGGTATTGATACACATTTGCACCCGCATAAAACTGCCACCATTTTGCAATATTCAGCGTGCTGCCCGCTTCCAGCCCCCACGAGGTGGCCAGGCCGGCATTGGTATAAATCCGGTTCAGAATGGTGTCGTTATAAACCGAATTCACACGGTTTACAACGTTTTTTATGCGCTGGTTATAAACGGTTGCAAAAACGCTTCCTTTGCCGAAATCCTTGGTTATGCCCACTTCGCTCAGGTCAATGAATTCCGGCAGGACATTGGGATCGCCGGATTCGAGCGTTTCGGAATGTTCGCGTTCGGGAAACGGATTGAGCTCACTGTTTGTCGAGCGCTGTACTCTTTTGCTGTACCCGGCCTTGGCCCTGAACGAATTGCTGAACTGATATTGTAAATTAAGCGTCGGAAAAAGATTGGACAGATCAAGATTGCGCGCGGGCTCACTTCCGGCTGTAAATGCGCGTGTGGCATATTCATAACGAAGTCCGGCGATATATTCCAGTTTTCCCGGTTTGGCAGAATACTGGCCGTAAAGCGAATGGATTTGATTGACAACTTCGGTGTTGCTGCTGAACTCCGGAACAATCTGAAACAAACCGCTTTCCGTATCCAGGTCGAGATATTGAAAATTTCCTTTCTGAACCTGATTTCTGAACTGGTAACCTGTTTCCAGCCTGCCTTTTCCCAAATTCACCGTGTAATCCGCCCGGAGCCTCCACGCATTCAGCGGATTCCGGCTCGGGTTTCTGCTGCTCTGCAGTATTTCCTGCCGGCCGGGGAGGGAAAGATTCTGATTGGTTGTCAGCCCGTCCAGATCCGCTTTTTCAAATAAGCCGGAAAATGTCAGCGCTGATTTATTGGCAAAAAAGTGGGTGTAGTCCAGATTTCCCAGCATGATATCGCCTGATTTTTCGGCTACATTGGAATTGAAATAGGTAATCTGTCCGATGGTTTTGCCGGTCAAAAGGTCCGTTTTGGTATTGTTATAAACAATGTCCGCACGCCGCGATTGTGAACGGAAGCCTTTGTATAAACCGGCGGAAAAAGCATTGCGCGAATCGGGCGTAAAGGAAACAGCAGCGCGCGCAGTGTAGTTATATCTAATAAAACTTCTTTCGCCCTCGGATGGAAAAGCGGTAAATACATTTTGGATTGTCGTATGCACGTCCCCGATCCGGCGTCCGGCAATGTCGTTGCGAAGGTAATTGGCGCTTGCGCTGAAATCCCATTTTTCAGAACGGACATTAAAAGCAGCATCCGCACCGAAGCGAAGCGGATGATGAAGGTTGTTGTACGTATATACCGCAGGCAGCCCGCCTGTTATCCCCGCTGAAAACGAACGTCTGCCGGCCTGCGCCGTTTTCGTGGAAATATTGATGATTCCTGCTTTTCCGTCCGGATCAAAACGTGCCGAAGGCGATGTGATCACTTCAACATTTTCAATCGTATTGGCCGGAATCTGGTTCAGAATGGTTGCCGCATCGGCCTGAACGGGCTTTCCGTTCACCAGAACCAGAAATCCGGAAGATCCGCGCAAAGTAATTTCACCTTCACTGTTAACCGTCACTGAAGGCGTATTTCTGAGCACGTCAATCGCTGTACCGCCCTGACTGTTCAGGAATTTATCTGCACGGTAAACCTGCCGGTCTATTTTGTTTTCAACCGTTTGCCGTTCCGACGTAACATTCAGTTCCTGAAGTGTTCTTACATCCGGTTCCAGGGCAATGGTCTGCAGATCAATGATCGATTTTCCAGCTGACATTTCAGGCAATGCGACAACGGATTTGCTGTATCCGATATACTGTGCTACTATATAGTATTTTCCCGAAGGAATGTTTTTAAATGCAAACCCGCCGTTTTCGTTGGCAAGCAGGCCGTTCACAATGGCAGAGTCCAGCGGATTAAAAAGCGCGACGGAGCAGAACGGCAGCGGCTGTCCGGACCGGTGATCGGTTACTTTTCCGGTTATGGTAAAATTTTCCTGTGCGCGGACGGATAAAGCGGAAACAAAAATGCCAAGGATCAGCAGAAGTAATTTCATTGCGGGTAAGTTGCCTTTTAGGATGTTTTATAAAATGGCAAATATAACCCTACCAAACCGCTAGACTTTGTACATTCGTGCCGATTTCTGGTATATTCAGGAAATTCCTTTGCGGTAAATGCCCGGCAATACGCCCGTTTGTCGTTTGAAAAACTTGTTGAAGTGCGAAGGATCAGTAAATCCAAGTTCGTACGCAAGCTCGGTCAGATTTTTGTGGGAGTACAAAAGCTGCTTTTTTGATTCTGCAGTCAACCTTTCATTGATAATGGCACCGGCCGTTTTTCCCAGAAATTTTTTACATCCGGCATTCAGTGTCTTGGCCGTTACATTCAATTGATCCGCATAAAAACCGATTTCGTGCCGGGTCCTGAATTCCGTTTCAAGCATATCAAAAAACTTCTGCAGCAAGAAAGGATAAGGCAGTGCTTCATCCGATCCCGTATGCCTTTTTAGAAGATTGAACAACAGCAGCAAATAGGTTTGGATAACCGCCTGATAATTGAACTCGCGCCGGTTATACTCCGCTTCCATATCATTGAAAATCCGGGTAAATGTTTCATTTTCGTCCCCTATCTGAAAACCGCTTGGAAAAGGAAGCGGGAAAGTCTGAAACAAGGCATTATACAGCGGATGATCCAGTAAAAAATCCTTTTGCATCATGGCCACATAACCTTTCGGAATTTCCGTTAACTCCCAGCTGTGAATCTGCCCGGGCATCACAAGGTAAAGGCTGTTCGGCTGAACAGGAAAGCGGTTAAAATCAATCTGGTGAATTCCTGCTCCCTGCTGAAGGTAAATGATTTCAAGATAATCCTTATGCCCGTGCGGATCGGTCGTTTTGATAACTTCCTTCATTCTTTTGATCCTGAAAAGCTCGTTTTCATGGAGCTTGTTCTTTATTGGAACGTTCATTGGCAACTTTTTGGATGATATAACAAATTCGGACCTGAACATGATTCGCTTTTACAAATGACTTCAAAATTCAGGACTTGGCATCAACAATTTTTATTCCAGTGTAATTTTTAAATTGAAGCGATAGACTTATCGACGGATTTTGCTTTTGAAAGCGAAATTCAACAGCTGCGTTATATGCACGAGAAAAATGACCTTGACAGAAACCGCCCGATCAAAGGCAGAACGGAGCAAGGAAGAGGCCATTCGGTAGATATGGCATCCGGCGACAGGCTGGGCCGTTCACCGGAAGCCGGCGGAAAACGGATGCGTTACACGGATATGCCCGGTAATTGAAAAGTTTATTGCAAATACGGAAAACCGGATAATGACTGAAAAAATCCATGTTTGTTAATCCGTCGCTAAACTTTTTACAGGATTCATCCATGCTGCTTTGATTACCTTGAAACCGACCGTCAAAAAAGTTACGGATAAAATTATAATTCCGCCCGAAGCCAAAATCCACCAGTGAAAATGAATGCGGTATGCAAAGCCGTCAAGCCAGTTTTTCATCACATACCAGGCAATTGGCGCAGCAATGATGAAGGCTGTTGAAACAAGAATCAAAAACTCTTTTCCAAATAGTAAAATAATATTGTTAACGCCCGCGCCAAGCACTTTCCTGACACCGATTTCCTTTGTTTTATGCGTAACCATAAAAGAAATCATTCCGTATAAACCGAGGCAGCAAATTAAAATGGCAATCATGGCAAAGGATCGGATCAATGTGGCAAGCTGGTCTTCCTTTTCGTAAAATTTTTCGATTTTTTCGTCTACAAACTGATAGGTAAAAACCTCTTCCGGGTAAATTTTCTGCCAGGCATTTTGAATGCGAAGTATTGATCTGGAAAAATCTTCAGTATCCAGCCTGACCGCAACTTCCTTGTATAGTTTGGGATGATGAAATAGGGCACATGGCTTAATTTCTTCCTGCAATGATTTCAGATGAAAGTTGTTTACAACGCCCACAATTTTACCTTCCAAACCGGAATTTCCATCCACAAACTGCTTTCCGATCATGTGCTCCGGATTACGGATTCCTGCCTTTTGCATCAATTCCCTGTTCACCAAAAATTCGGTGACGGAATCACGAATGATGAAATTACGTCCGGCAAGCAAAGGGATTTTATAAGTATCCAGATAACTTTCATCGCCAAAGCGGTCGCTGATCATAAACTTTTCCCAATCTGCACGATTATCAAACCGGACAGAACCGCCGTAACCCATTGTGGACATAGGCGCTTCATACTGATAACTGACCGTTTTAATATCCGGAAAATGCAGCAAACTGTTCTTTAATAATGACCGGACCTGCTGAGTGGAATCACTTGCAGGAAGCGGAATTGTAATCACCGCATTCTGGTTAAAACCCGGATCTGCATTCCGGAAAAAATTCAGCTGAAGAACTAATACCAATGTACCAATAACCAGAATTTGTGCGATAATTAATTGGAATGCAATAAGCGAACGTCTTAATCCGAAACTTCCCGATTGCTGCATTCCAGTTTTATTTTTCAATGCAATAACCGGGTTAAAACCGGAAATGATTACGGCCGGATAAAACCCGGCAGCCATCATCACCATGGACATTGTTAAAAACCAGAATAGCAGAAGTCCGGGCTGGAACAATACTTCAATATTAAATGCATGTGTATTTGTCCAATCATTCAGCAATGGTAAAAATACGGCTGAAAATGCGAATGCAAGCAAGGCCGAACACATCGTCAGAATGGCTGTTTCCAGCATGAATTGCCAGAATAGCTGACTTCTGGTTCCGCCCAGAACCTTTCTGACGCCGATTTCCCTCGAACGTTTTAATGCCTGCGCCGTTGCCAGATTCACAAAATTAATGCATGCGATCAGCAGCAGAAATCCGCCGACACCGGCCAGAATCCACAGGATGGAACGACGTATTTTTCCGTCATATCTTTCATCAAAATGGACTTCGGACAAAGGCTGTAATTTGTGATTGTAATATTTTGCAATTTCACCGTAATATTTTTTCCCATTTACACGGATCTGCCTTTCCGTGCGTGCAGCTTGTTCTGCATTTTTCAGTTTTATAAACGTTTCGTTGCGCGCACTTAACCAGCTGAAATTATCCATTTCATACGATGGATCAAACTTTTTCAATGTGGGCAGGGAAATGTAAATTTCATCGTTCAGGTCAGTTGGAAATGCATTGTTTTTAATAATGCCCGCAACTTTCAGATCCAGTTTATTATTAAGTCGTAAAATCAGGCCCGCTGCGTTTTTTTTCCGAAATATTTCTCAGCCTGCCTTTCACTGATGACAATATGATACGGTTCTTTCATGATTGCAGGACCAGACTTTTCCAGCCATTCAAAGGCGAACATATCCATGAAATCCTGATTGGCGAAAGCAATTTTATCCTTTTCAATAAAGCGATGAACACCATTTTCCTGAACTGAAGAAAGCGTGGCATCCGGCAATTTCCGGATCAAACCGGCCTGTTCAATCTGGGGATAATCCTGCGATAATGACATGGCTAACGGAACAGACGAATCCGTTCCGCGCTGTATTCCTTCATCCAGCATCATATCCAGAACGACCCGGTATATACGATCAAAGTCAGGCTGATGCCTGTCTGTTTTTAAATGAAACTGCAGAAATAAAAAGATGAGAACGGCGCCGCACATTCCCATACTCAGGCCCAGTACATTCAGCAGAAAATAGGATTTGTTTATGCGCAGATTCCGGATTGCAATTCGAATGTAATTCTTTATCATTTTTTTGGATCATTTTTAAATTCAGTCTGCATACAATGATAAATATATCCAATCCGGTATCCGCAGCTGAGCAGTTATAAAGGCCGTTTTTAACATGATTTAACAGGTCATTCCTGTTTATACCCGTTTTATCCTGCTCTTTTTTAATTCCGGATTTTTATTGCTGCAAGTTCCGCAGGCATTTTGTTTCTGCTATTTACCGCCATACCGGATACAGCAGGACAGTCGGATAACTTTATACCAATATAATTACAAATAATATAATTCTAATCTTAAATAGAACTATATTTATTTATTACCTGAATAATATCATTATTTAATGATTTATCCATAATTACTTCCGCATCGAATTTTCATTTTAGTTTACCTAAACCATCCATAATGAATAAAAACGTGTTCAGATCAAAATTAGTTTTTAATGAAATTATCATTATTTCAAGAACAAGTATTCATGTTTGTCAAACTCTAACCTTTCAAGCGTATGAATTCACATCGACTCTTAAAATTCAGACGGTCCGTTAAGATCACAGCCCAATCTGTCCTGCCGTTCATTTGGCTGTTGATTACTTCTATACAGGCAAGCGCTGCAAAAGAAAATTCCGGCACCAAAAGCACGGAGCGTATAAACCTGAACGTTGACAAACCCATTTCCGGGAAAGTCAGTGATGAAAAGGCAACGGGATTGCCGGGTGTCAGTGTGATTTTAAAAGGCACCAGTACAGGAACTGTAACCGATGCGGAAGGAAACTACTCGATTCAAGTCCCCGAAACCGGCAGCCCGGTTCTTGTTTTTTCGTTCGTCGGGTACCTACCCAGAGAAGTTCCGGTCGGCAGCGGATCCACCATGGATATCCAGATGGCCGTGGATAACAAGGCATTGGAAGAAGTCGTGGTGGTCGGTTACGGAACGCAGCGGAAACGGGATATTACGGCCGCTGTTTCGGTCATCAGTATGGAAGATATCGGCGAAGTTCCCAAATCCAACGTTACCAGAATGATTCAGGGACAGGCTCCGGGCGTCATTATCAAGCAGAAAAGTGGCACGCCCGGCCAGCAGTTTGAAGTAAAGGTTCGCGGGATCAGCTCATTGGGAGCGGGCAGCGATCCGCTGTATGTTATCGACGGCTTTCCGGTCGGGATTTCAGTCGGGCAAAACCTTAACCCCAATGATATTGAAACAATTACAATCCTGAAAGATGCTGCTTCCACGGCCATTTACGGTGCGAGAGGCTCCAACGGGGTAGTGCTGATTACAACAAAAGGCGCAAAAGCCGGAAAAACAAGCCTGAATGTTTCCTTTGATTACGGCGTCCAGAATGTTCCGGATTCCAGAAAAACGCATGTTCTGAACGGACGGGATTTTGCGCAGTTTAAAAAGGAGGTATTTATCGGAAGATACGTGCTTGCCAACAAAGTGCAGCCGACCAACGACCAGATTCCCGAAGATTTCAGAAATCCTGAAAACACAAGGTACTCCACAAACTGGTACGACCTTATTCTGAATAACAATGCGCCTTACAAGGACATCAACGTAACGCTGACTTCGGGAAGCGGACCGGTCAAGTCGATGATTTCCGCCGGTTATTATAAAGAGGCAGGCTCGCTGCAATACACCGGGTATGACCGCGCTTCCGTGCGTGCAAACCTGGCCGGCGATGTGAACAAATTCATTACGCTGGGCCTGAATGTTGCCGGAAGTTACTCCAAATCGAGTCTTGCCAATACGGACGGCCGCAGCAATGTAGTCGGTCTGACGCTCATCAGTGACCCGCGTTATCCGGCGTATGATGAAAAAGGGGAACTGATCCCGTACTACAACGGCGTCGGCGACATTTTCGGATTTCCAAACCCTTTGTACATGCTGAAAAACATCAAGAGAAACCGCTATATCGCGGACGTTCTTGCCAATGGGTATGTGGAAGTCAATATTGCCAAAGGGCTGAAATTCAGGTCATCGCTGAATACCAAGATCAATTACAATACTTACAAGGAATACGTGCCTTCCACCATCGGACTGGCCATCGCAACGGGTAGCGCCGGCGCCCCGCCCAGAATTGCCACCGAACGGGACGATTCCGAAGAACTGATCAATTATTCTGCCGACCAGCTGCTTACTTACAATACGAATTTTGGCGAGAATCACCATTTTGATGCATTGCTGGGTTATACCGCACAGCAGGAAACGGTAAAAGGACTTTACGGCTCGGGCAATACTTTTCCCGACGACCTTACACCCTATCTCGGCAATGCAACCATCCGCTCTTCCAATTCCATCGAAAGAAAATGGACGATGATTGCTTACGTAGCTCGTCTGAATTATTCCTTCAAGGATAAATACCTGCTTTCCGCCACCATGCGCCGGGAAGGAAGTTCAAGGTTCAGCGAAGGACATAAATTCGGGAATTTCCCGGCGGTTTCACTCGGATGGAGACTTTCGGAAGAACCCTTTATTCCAAAAGCAGCCTGGCTTACAGATTTCAAACTCAGGGCCAGCTGGGGTATGACCGGAAACAACAGCTACTCCGTCAGTGCAAACAACAACTTCGGCATTGGGCAAAATGCCGGCGACGACGGAAACTATGCAAGTCTGGCTTTTCTGGGAATCAACAACTACATTCTCGGAAATACGCTTGCATCGGGAAAAACGGTGACACGCTTTGCAAATTCGGAACTTACGTGGGAAAAATCGGATCAGCTGGACGTCGGCTTCGACCTTTCCACCTTCAACAACCGGCTGGTATTTACCGTGGAATATTATAAAAAGATTACGGACGACATGCTGCTGGGTTACAACATTCCCGCTGTTTCAGGATTTACAACTACTCTGAAAAATCTGGGTAAAGTTCAGAATCAGGGCGTTGAAATTGCGGCAACGTACCGTATCAAAGTCGGACAAGTAAACCTGAGAACCAATGCGAACATTACTTTCAACCGAAACAAAGTACTTGCGATCAGAGGCCAGAACGACTTTATTCTTCAGGGAAGCCAGTACGGAGGGTACAATATCCAGCAGGTCGGACGTCCGATCGGAATGCTTTTCGGTTATAAAAAACTGGGCATATTCAACACGCAGGCTGAAATCGACGCTGCGCCAAAACAGGACGGTGCGGTTCCGGGTGCCATGAAATTTGCCGATCTGCACGGCGCACCCGACGGCGGACCGGACGGGATTGTTTCCTATGACACGAAGGATATGACCGAGATCGGTAACCCGAATCCCAAATTCAACTGGGCCTGGACCGTAGGCGCAGATTACAAGCGTTTTGACCTGAATGTCCTTTTGATGGGCGCTTACAAATTTGACATTTACCGGAACATTGAAGCCTCCACGATGAACATGGACGGCGTTTTCAACGTGCTGGAAAAAGCCAAAGACCGCTGGAGATCGCCTGAAAACCCGGGCTCCAACCCGAATGCCAAAAACTCGCAGGGCGGAACGGATTACTTCAAATGGTCGCGTGAAAGCAGCGAGCGGTATGTTTACGACGGCACGCACATGTGGATCAAAAACGTTACAATCGGCTATACGCTGCCGAAACTGGCAAATGTATTGTCCGATGCGCGTGTGTTCGTGAATGCGGCAAACCTGCTGATCGTAACCAAATATCCCGGAAACAACCCGGATGCGGGCGTAAGAGGCGGAACGGAGCTTAACAATGACGACGAGTCCTACCCTGTTCCAAGAACATTTTCTGCCGGTATCAAACTTAATTTCTAACCTTGATGAACATGAAAAATATAACCGCCATTGGTATCATTGCATTGATGCTGCTTCATACTTCATGCAGTGAGGATTTTCTGGATCAGACCGATCCGACGAAAGTGGGCGTTGATCTGTTTTACAAAAATGAAGCACAGGCAAAACAGGCGCTGAACGGCGTTTACGGCTCGCTTCAGAATATTACAAACAACGCGTATCTGTTCGGCGAATTCCAGACGGACAACACCACCGTGGACCTCAACCCTTCCGACCGCGGAGGTGCCGGCGGCTGGGAAGCATTTGAATTTTCAACCGTAAACTCCGGAAACGGTGAAATCGCAACGCTCTGGAATTCCTATTATGCGGCGCTGTACAACCTGAACCTAACGCTGGAAAAACTGGCAACCGCCACAATTGAAGATACCCCGAAAAAGGAAATTGAAGGGCAGCTGAAATTCCTGCGGGCATACCTTTACTTCAACCTTGTTCAGTATTTCGGTGACGTCGTGATTGTTACTTCTACTTTGGCCGTGCCCGATCCTGCATTTGATCTGGTTCGTTCGCCGCAGGCCGAAGCATGGGCATTGATTGAGAAAGACCTTTCCGAAGCTGTTGCTGCACTTCCTGCTGCTTACACCAATGCGGCTGACAAAGGAAGGGCTACAAAAGGCGCTGCGCTCGGTCTGCTCGGCAAAGTATATCTCACCAACAAGAAATACGCCGAAGCCGTAACGACCCTGAAAGAAGTTACGACACTGGGCTATTCCCTGAATGCGAACTATGCGGACAACTTCGATCCGTCCCCGGCCAAAAAGAACGGTCCGGAATCGTTGTTTGAAATTCAGTATCAGGGCGATAACGACCTTGGCGAACAAAGTTCATTTGAGTATGTATTTGCACCGAGGGTTTCCAAAGGTGCCGTTACGGGTTATTCTGCCGGGGCCAACGGCGGCAGAAATGCACCGACAAACGACATTATCGCGGCTTATGAAAAAGGGGATCTGAGAAAAGACCTGTCGCTGAAAACCGGATTTACGCTCGACGGCGTCTTTTATCCTGTGACTTATGTAAGCAAATACAATTATCCGCATACGATTGTACAGCGCACCAATACGAACTGGCCGGTGCTGCGTTATGCCGACGTGCTTTTGATGCTTGCCGAAGCCATCAACGAACAATCCGGCCCGACAGCCGAGGCTTACGGTTATCTGAATCAGGTCCGTAAACGTGCAGGACTTGCAGATCTGACCGGACTTGACAAAACAACTTTCAGAACGGCTGTTTTAAAAGAAAGAAGAGTGGAACTGGCTTTTGAAAACCATAGATGGTTTGACCTGAAAAGAACGATGACACCGGCTGAATGGGCTGCGTTCATGAATGCACATGGCGCCAGGGAAAGAGCGAACCCGACCATTGCAAGAGGAAATGTGCCTTTTAATACAACGGATTATGTGTATACCGAAAACGAATATTACCTGCCGATTCCTGCACCTCAGATTCTGATCAATTCCAAACTGACACAGAATCCGGGTTACTGATAGGACGCTCATTTTGATTAGATTACGCATAAAAATGCTTTTGAATGGATATAGCCGGGAGAAATTTCGCCGTTCCGGATTTCTCCCGGTTTTTCAAACTATAATGAAATTGATTCGTTAATAATTTATATTATTTAAATAGCTGTCTGAGAATTAATTATTTGCAGACAAATTCATTGAAATCCTAAAACCCTTAACTTTTATAATTGTGTTACTTCAGGCAAATGAAACTTTCTGGCTCTGGCAACTTTTCGGAAGATTACACCCGCTGTTTGTGCATTTTCCGATCGGACTTCTGTGCGTCGTGCTTTTACTTGAAATACTGGACTGGAGAGGCAAATCGGGCCGATTGCGTGATGGCATCCGGATCCTGGTCTGGGTCGGTGCGGGAAGTTCCGTGCTTGCCGTGATTTTCGGCTGGCTGCTCGCCGGTGAAGGCGAATACAGCGGCGACAGTCTCGAAATTCACCGCTGGGCGGGAATTGCCACGATGGTTTTGTCCATAATAACCGCTTTTTCACTTCGAACCAATCTTTTTGGAATCTATCGTTCACTGCTTTTTCTGACTGTTTTCGGCGTTTCCTTTGCCGGACATTACGGCGCCATGCTGACGCACGGCGACGATTATATTTCAAGCGTGCTGCCTTCTTCGCAAAAATACCTGGCGGCAACAACCGAAGTCGATTTTGTCGCAAACAATTCCGGCCCGATGAGCGAGCAGCAGATTCAGGACCTGAATGTACAGGTACGGACGATCCTGGCGCATAACTGTTACAGCTGTCATGGTGAAGGCAAAAGCAAGGGCGACCTGCGGCTGGATTCCAGGGACGGCATTATGAAAGGCGGAGAAAACGGGTTTGTAGTCGTAAAAGGCCATCCGGAACAAAGTGAGCTGATCCGCAGGGTTTCACTTCCCAAAAGCGACAAGGAAGCCATGCCGACCAAAGGCAAACGCCTCACGGAACAGGAAATCAAGGTTCTTCAGTACTGGATTGAGAAAGGCGCTGTGTGGCCGGAAGGAAAGGAAAAAAGCATCTACCGCGTAGCTGCGCTCGAACCGCGCATGCCGCAGGTTCCGGTGCCGACGGGTGATCTTGTAAAACCCGTTGACTTGTTTGTAAATGCTTATTTTGTCAAAAACAAAATCGGCTGGAAACCGGTTGTGGACGACCGTATCTATATCCGCAGGGTTTATCTTGACATCATCGGATTGCCGCCGCCGCCGGAAAAAGTGGAAGCATTTGTTGCCGATACCCGCCCGGACAAGCGCGAAACCCTTGCAAAAGAATTGCTGAACAGGAATGACGATTATGCCCAGCACTGGATGTCGTTCTGGAACGATGCGTTACGGAACGATTATTCCGGAACGGGCTACATTACAGGCGGAAGATTCGACATTACCAAATGGCTTTACAGATCCCTGCAGGTCAATAAACCTTATAACTGGTTTGTAAAAGAACTGATCAGCCCTAATAAAGAATCTGAAGGATTTATAAAAGGCATCAAATGGCGTGGTACGATCAATTCCAGTCAGCGGACCGAAATGCAGGCGGCGCAGAACGTTTCGCAGGTTTTGCTGGGACTCAATCTAAAATGCGCTTCCTGCCACGACAGTTTTATCAGCGACTGGAAACTGGAAGATTCCTATGCATTCGCCAATATTTTTGCGGATACTTTGCTGGAAATCAACCGCTGCGACAAACCGACCGGAAAAATTGCAGGCACCAGAATACTGTTTCCCGAACTTGGCGAAATCAGCGTTAATGAAAGTACGGAGAAACGGCTGCGCCAGCTGGCCGATTTTCTGGTGCAGCCGAAAGACGGACGGCTTTACAGAACGGTTACGAACCGGATCTGGGCGCAATTGATGGGCCGCGGCATCGTGGAGCCCGTCGATATGATGGACAACATGCCTTGGAGCGAAGACTTGCTCGACTGGCTGGCTTCCGATTTTGCTGCGAACGGCTATGACATCAAAAAACTGATTTACACGATTGTTACTTCCAAAACATATCAATTGCCTTCTACTTCTGTCAAAGAAGCCGGCGATATCATGGCCAATGAATACAAATTCACGGGCATGGTCCGGCGCAGGCTTACCGCGGAGCAGTTTACGGATGCGATCAGTTTTGCATTCAATCCGATGTATGCGGACACCGCCATTGTTACCGACCTTTTGCCAAAAGATATCAAGAAAAAACTGCCTTTTCCGCGTGCCGGATTTGTCAAGAACGATCCGTTCCTGACTTCACTCGGAAGGCCGAACCGTGAAACCGTAAGCACAAGCCGCACTTCGCAGGCTAATTTGTTGCAGGCGCTGGAACTCACCAACGGCAATAAATTTACCGAAACGCTGAAAACGGGTTCGAAACAATGGCGTGAAAAATACCCGACTTCCGAGCTGCTTGTGACGGAACTGTACAGGAAATCACTGGGACGAACGCCACTGCCCAAGGAAATTGCCGTAGCGAAAAAAATGCTGGGGCCGGTGCCGAGTGAAGAAGGGATTCAGGATCTGATGTGGGCCATTGCACTCATTCCGGAGTTTCAACTGATTTATTAAATGCAGAAATAATAAAGACTTTTAGCTGACTTTCAAGCATTCACCATCATGAATACCAACTGGAACCGAAGAGAATTTTTACAGCGTGCCAGCGCAGCGACCATGGCGGCACTGGCGGCAGGCGCTCCCGTTTCGGGCCTGCTTTCCGGCTGCAAGCGTTTTTCCGGACCTGATTCCACGGCCGATACCGTTATCCTGTTATGGATGGCCGGCGGCATGGCGCATACCGAAACTTTTGACCCGAAGCGTTATACGCCTTTTGAAAAAGACATGGAAGGCAACCGCGTGCTGAGTACGTTCAAATCCATGCCGACTATTCTGGACGGAATCCATTTTTCGGACGGGCTGCAATCCATCGGGAAAGTAATGGATAAAGGAACGCTGATCCGCTCGTACGTAGCGGCCGATATGGGCCATATCTTGCATTCCCGGCATCAGTATCACTGGCATACGTGCTATGAACCGCCGCAAACGGTTGCCGCGCCGCACATCGGTTCGTGGATCGCAAAAGAACTCGGGCCGAAGAACCCTGTGATTCCGGCTTTTGTAGATATTGGTCAGCGCTTTACCGTTGGCGAAGCCGAAGAACTCAAAGCTTTTCACACAGCGGGATTCCTTGGAAATGAGTTCGGGCCTTTCTTTATTCCCGATCCGAGCCAGGGCCTCGACAGCGTACGTCCGCCCGTCGGAATGGATGCCAAGCGTTTTGAAAGAAGAAATCAGTTGTACAACGAACTGGTCAATAACAGCCCGATCGGGGAATTTGGCAGCGATTACCAGCGTGAATCCCTCAAACGTTCGATGGAACAGGCTTATGCATTACTCAATTCACCGGAGTCCAAGGCTTTTGACCTGAGTTCGGAACCCAAGGAGAGCTATCAAATTTACAATACCGGAAAGTTCGGGCTGGGCTGTCTGCTTGCGCGCCGACTGACCGAACAAGGAGCCCGATTTATCAGCGTGACTACCGAATACGAGCCGTTCAAAGGCTGGGATACGCACGAAAACGGCTACACGCGGCTGATAGAAATGAAAAAGCAGATTGACGGCCCGATTGCGCAGCTGGTTAAAGACCTCGATCAGAAAGGACTTCTCGACAGAACCATGATTGTACTCGCCAGTGAGTTCAGCCGCGACATGATGGTGGAAGGAAAGCCGGACGCCAAAGTGCTGGAACAGGTTAACCAGCCGGACATTTTATCGGACCTGAAATTTTACGGCATGCACCGTCATTTTACGGATGCAGGTTCCATGCTGCTATTTGGAGGCGGGATTAAAAAAGGGTTTGTATACGGAAAGACCGCAGACGAACGTCCGTGCAAAACCATCGAAAACCCGATCAAAATAGATCAGGTGCATCAGACGATTTATCATGCGCTGGGTATTACGGGCGATACGCATTACGAAGTTGAAAAACGGCCATTTTATACCACTCCTGACGGAAAAGGATTGCCTGTGATGGACTTGCTGGCGTAACGATTGGAATCCAGCTTTCCGTTATCCATGTTCCTGTTTTTCCAGTTATTTTCATGAAAGCCGGCTCCGAATGCCGGCTTTTTACTTTGATAATATACTTTACCGGGTTAACCCCATTAATTCCGGCAGTCACCACAGTAATTACAGGTTTGAACAAATATTGCAATATCTTTCTAGAAGTAAACCACAGGCAAACTTTCTGTAAATCCTCTTTTCAACAAATTTACCCATGCAGATCATCAACTCCCTATCGGACCCGATCCGGTTGTTCTTTCGCCAGTATTATACTGAAGTCTACTTTGTAATGTGTGCATTTATGCTGTCCTTTTTCGCAGTCATGGCCATGTTTGCAAACTCTGAAAGTAAAAGACTTTAATGCCATGCCGTTTTCAGGTCAGGAAACATCTAACGCAAACTGAGAATCTTATTCCGAACAGAAACAACCAAATTAAAGCTTTTTCACCAAGTTACTAAATGCCGTATTCCTCGATCTTGCGGTAAAGCGTGGCAATGCCGATTTCCAGCAAACGCGCCGTTTCCGCCTTGTTTCCCTTGCAATGATTCAGGACTTTCTGTATATGCAGTTTTTCGGCACTTGCCATGGAGAAAGCAGACATGTATGTGTTTTTGGAAGGAACGGACTGCTGGATTTCAAACGGCAGGCTTTCAGGCTGCAGTTCGCCGTCGCTGATGATAATGGACCGTTCGATGACGTTTTTCAGTTCGCGAATGTTTCCGACCCAAGCATAGTTTTCCAGCAGTTTGAGAAATTCCCCTGAATAACCCGGATTCTTTTTATTGGTTTGTCTGGCAAAATAATTCAGATAGTACTCCACAAGCAGCGGAATATCTTTCACCCTTTCCCTGAGCGGCGGCAGCAGGATCTGGAACACGTTGAGCCGGAAATACAGGTCTGACCTGAATCTTTTCTGTTCGGATTCAGCCTTTAAATCACGGTTAGTAGCGGCGATCAGGCGAAAATTGGATTTAACCGGCTTTGTATCACCCAGTTTTATGAACTCGTGCGTTTCCAGCACACGAAGCAGCCGCGCCTGCAGTTCAAGCGGAAGTTCCCCGATTTCGTCCAGAAACAATGTGCCGTTATGCGCTTCTTCCAGAAGTCCTTTTTTGTCTTTGAGTGCGCCGGTAAAAGCGCCCTGCTTGTAACCAAACAGTTCGCTTTCCATCATTTCCCGACCGAAGGCGCTGCAATTGAGCGCAACGAAATTCTTGTCCGCACGGGAGCTGCTGTGATGAATGGCCTGCGCAAATACTTCCTTTCCCGTTCCCGTTTCCCCGGTCAGCAACACTACGGTATCGGTATGCGCAACTTTTCTGGCAAGATCAATTACATTTTTCAGCGTCTGGGAATTGCCGATAATCGCATCAAATGAATATTTACTCGAAACCAGGGATTCCAGCTTCTGAAGCTTTTTCTGCAGGTGTGCTTTTTCCACCGCTTTGGCCAGTAACGGCAGGATTTTATCATTGTCGTCCCCTTTCACAATGTAATCCATCGCACCGTTTTTCATTGCTTTTACGCCGTCCGCAATATTTCCGTTGGCCGTTAAAAGGATGATTTCAGCAAGCGGGTTTTTCGCTTTCAGCAAGCCGATCATTTCGACGCCATTCCTGTCCGGCAGCCTTACATCGCAAAGCACAGCGTCTATTTCCTGATTTTCAATCTGCTTCAGGCCCGAATGGCCATCCGCAGCTTCCACTACCTCAAAGCCTTCTCCTTTGATAATCCTTGCAAGCAGAGACCGGAGTTTGTCCTCGTCATCAATGATTAATATCGTCTTCAATCTTAAAATGTTAACGTTGAAATTGGAAAATAAAAATTCTGCAAACCGGAAAGCTCTTTCCAACAATACAAAGATTGCTCAAACCAGCCAAAACATTTCACTTTTTACATTTCACATTTCACAAAATACATTCATCGCTGTCATGCACAATTAAAGCCAGTGATCTTTCCAAACTATTTAACAAATGCCTTATACAAGAAGTTTTATACTATGTAGAATTATTACTTTTTCAATAATTCATATGAAAAATTCAATTGCAGATAGCTTTTTTATTATTATGTTTATTCTGAAAATCACTCAACGTTTATTTTGGCAAACTTACTTACATCCAGCCGGGGTATTTTATTATTGTCTGTTATTCTGTTTGCCTTTGTATTACTGACCACTTTTCCGAAATATCTGGAAATCCTTGCCGATCCTTCTCCGTATAATACTTATTCCTATTTTTTTCATAAAGTAAGCGAGCCGTTGAAAGCCGTTCCGATTGCGCCGGATACACACGGTTCCAAAATTGCATTCCGGCTAACGGTACCGTTGCTTGCGAAGTTGCTTTATCCCGGAGATTTCGGCAGCGGCCGCAGGATTGTTATTTTATATCTTATCCAGTCTTTTCTGCTGATTCCATTCTTTTACATACTGATCAAGCTGTTGAAAAGATTTACGAATTCTTCTACTTTACTCTATTTTTCCATTGCCTGCTCTTCGGTTTATTTATCAAAGGCATTCTTTTGGGATTACGACTTCTGGTTTGACGGATTTGCTTATTTTTTCCTGTTGCTCGGCATGTATTTCCGTAATAAGGCGGGCATATTCATTGCATTGCAGCTGGCCTGCTGGACAGATGAACGTGCCGTCATTGCATTGTCTTCCATTTACCTTTTTCATTTGCTTCAGGAAAACAGTTTCAGCATATCAAGCCTGCGGCAGCTATTGAATCGTGAAAGTTTAAAACAGCGGTCTTTTGTAGTCGTACTCGCCGGCCTGGCATATGGAATTGTCCGTATGCTTCTTGCTTATCAATTTGATTTGCATACCCCTTTTGGAGAGAATTCGGGCGTGGCATTAAGCCTGATTCCATACCAGTTTAAACACCGGCTGATCGGGATTTTTCTTGCATTTGAAGGATTGTGGCTTTTGCTTTTGTCGGCCGCACTGCTCATGTATAATCAGCGCAAATCATTACTTCTCGTATTGCTTTCGGGTATTTTAATGCTTCATATTATTGTCGCTTACAGTGTATTTGATATTACAAGAAGCCTGTCATATGCATTTCCTGTATTTATCATTTCCGGCATTTATGTTTCATTAAACCGCACCAAAGTTCACCAACGGATTTTTCTGATTACTGCGGCACTGTGTCTTTTGATGCCGACCCAGTTTCTGATTTATTTTCCAAGACAAATTCCCTGGACGATCCTGTCTTATACCGAAATCAAAAATATTTATGTTTCAAGTACTGAAAATGAAGAAGGATATATTTCCAATAATTATAAAAAGTAATTCACTGAACAAGGTTGATGTTTATTCAGTAAAACGAGTTATTAAACCGGATGTTCAAACAAAAAAGAGACTGCTTTTTCAAATAAAAGCAGTCTCTTTTTTATACAGTAAATCCCGGGATCGCGGCTATTCTTTTACCACTTTCATCACTTTCATTTCTTCACCGATCCTTACATTCAGCAGATACATTCCCGGCGCAAGCTGCGGTAAACCGTTCAGTACGGCTTCGCCGGAGGCTGAGATACCGGAAATATCATGCCGGAAAAGCTCGCGCCCGTTCATTGCGGTAAGCCATACCTGACCTTTTGCGGCTGCGGGCGTCTGTGCAAAGCGCAAGGTAAGTATGCTGCTGCTGCCGAATGGATTCGGAGAAACAGAAATGGCATGATCCGCAAGAAAATCATTCGATCTGATTGCTATAATTTTTGTGTAATCCAGCTTTCCGTCTGTATCCTGCTGCTTGATTCTGTAATAAAGCGTTGCGGTTTCTTGTGGAAGCTGGCTGTCCATAAACCTGTAATTCTGCACCTGACTGCTGTTCCCAACCGACTTCACCCGTCCGATTTCTGAAAAGACTCTGCCATTAGCCGAACGTTCAATCACATAGACATCCGCATTTTCCTCCGTTGCTGTTGACCAGTTCAGAATATTTCCTTCCACCGAAGAACGGCCTTCGAATGAAATCCATGTAACCGGAAGCGGCTGTCCGTCCAGCCTCAGAACCGTGGCTTTTCCATTATTGCCGTAATCCGCATAGGCTACATACGGGGTGCCCGTACTGTTTATTGACATGGATAAATAATCGGCTTCTCCGGCCGTAAAGGCGGCCGAAGCAACGGTTTGCCAGTTTGTGCCGTTAAATCTTTTCACAGTTGCCTTGGATGCATTGCTTACTTCGGTGTAAGCAACAAACGGTGTGCCGGAAGCGTCCAGAGCAAGCGTTGAAAAATCTGCGCTTCCTTCGGAGATTCCCTGTGCGCCTACTGCCGTCCACGCTGTTCCGCTGTATTTCAGTACCGTAACTTTACCGTCATTTCCATAATCCTTGAAAGATACGTAAGGTGTGCCGGAAATGTCCAGAACCATTGTGATGTAAGAAGCGCTGTCGGCCGACAAGCCTGCTTTGCCCAATGTTTCCCAATCGGTACCGCTAAATTTGGCAACGGTTACCTTGCTTCCGTTTGCTGCATCGGAGTAAGCCAGGAACGGCATTCCAAAGCTGTTGACAGAAAGCGACACATAATTGGCGTTTCCTGCCGAAAAATCGGCGTTGCCGACCGGAAGCCAGGCTGTACCGTCAAACTTCATGATATGGATCCGGTTATTGTCCGCTGCATCTGTGTAGGCCACATAAGGTATTCCTGAATTGTCAAGAACCAGCAAGGTTCTGGAAGCAGAGCCGGTCGAGAATCCCGGTGTACCGACTGCTTCCCAGTTGCTGCCGCCATACTGCATAACGGTGACCTTGTTATCGTTTCCGGCATCGGTAAATGCCACGTACGGTGTACCTGACGCATTCAGCGCCAGTGTTGTATAACCTGCGGAATCAATGGAGATACCCGGTGTTCCTACCGGCCCCCATGCATTTTCGCTGAACTTCATGACGGTTGCCTTGTAGCCATTTCCCTGATCGGAATACGCCATGTAAGGTGTGCCGGAAGCATCCAGCGCCAGGGAGGTATACAGTGCTGTTCCTTTGGAAAAACCTGCATTTCCGGTTACCTGCCACGTCCTGACATTGTCAAAAGCCGGTGTATTTACGGTTAATGCCGCTGTATCTGAAATCAAAACATTACCGTTGCTTACCTGTACACGAAACTGATACCCGTTCAGCGAAACCGGTGCGTTGATTACATTGAGGGTGGGAAGATTGGCCCCGCTGTAAATGCCGCCGTTGGTGACGTTGGTAAAAGTATTGCTGTTGTCGTAGCTCACCTGCCACTGATAAGTTAATGCTTCATCGTCCGCCGTTGCATTAACAGAAAAGCTGGCAGCTTGCCCGCCTGTAATGGTTCTGGCAGCCGGCTGTGCAGTAATGGCCGGCATAACCGGCATTACCAGTTTCATGACCGTTGCCTTTCCGCCGTTACCGTAATCCGAATAAGCTACATAAGGAATGTTTGAATTGTTGATCACAAGTGAAAAGTAGTAAGCTTCACCTGCTGAAAACCCGGCTCCTCCTACCGTTTCCCAATCTGCTCCGTTGTACTTCATTACCGTTGCTTTGTAGTCATTGGTCACTTCGGTATAAGCAACATAAGGTACGCCTGCGTTGTCAAGCGCAAGTACAGGATAATCCACGTCTCCTTCCGAAAAGCCGGGTGTTCCTACCGTTTGCCAGCTGTTACCGTCAAACTGCATGACGGTCACCTTGCTTTCGTTGGCGTCATCTTTAAAAGAAATATAAGGCTTGCCTGAATTGTCCAGCACCAACGAAGTATAAGGTGAGCTGCCTGCAGAGAATCCAGCCTTGCCCACTATTTCCCAATCGGTACCGTTGAACTTCATAACGGTAGCTTTATTGTTGTTGCCATAATCAAAATAAGCAACATACGGTGTGCCGGAACCATCCAGTTTCAGCGAAACATAGCCGGCATAATTTTCAGAAAAGCCCGCCATGCCCACCGGAACCCAGGCTTCACCATCAAATTTCATAACTGTTGCCTTGTAACCGTTTCCTGCATCCGTATAAGCGACGTAAGGTGTGCCGTTATTGTCCAGAACCAGCGATGTACTGGAAGCATTGCCGTTGGAAAAACCAGCCGGCCCCACCGACTCCCAATCCGAACCGTTAAACCTCATTACCGTAGCCTTGTTGTCATTGCCCGCATCCGTAAATGCCACATAAGGCATTCCGGATTTGTCGAGTGCAAGTGATGTAAAATACGTCTCGCCGATGGAAAATCCGGGTGTTCCGACCGGGTACCATTTGGAGCCGTCAAATTTCATAACAGTCACTTTATAGCTGTCGCCCTCGTCGGAGTAAGCCACGTATGGCGTACCGGAATTATCCAGAACCAACGATGTATAGTATGCCTCACCTGTGGAAAAACCGGCTTTGCCTGCAAGCTGCCATGTCTGCCCGAAACTTTTTCCGTAAACCAGAAACAAAAAGAAGAGCGGTAATAAAACGTGAGTAAATGATCTGCCTGCAGACCTGAGAAAAAATGGTACTGATATGTTCATGTTGAGTATGTATGTATTGAATACACAAGTTAAATATTGTACTACATATAATTACAAAGTGTCAACTTTTATACAATATATTCTACAATAAATACAGTTATTTTTATAAAACAAGCCACAACAATGCCAAAATTGTATATTGGAAATTACCCGTTCAGGACTGCATAATTTGCGGTTTGTTACGAACAATGGTGATTTGCCGGAAGCTATCTTTCAGGTTGAAAATTGCCTGCAATGTCCGAGTTGCTTTCATGCCTGAAATTGCATTTCGTGCCGGAATTTGATCGGCATCAAAATTGTCTCTTGTCAAAATTGCTTGTGCCAAAATTACTTCCATGCCCAAAATTATCTCCCGACCATTTTTACGCAGATTCATATGAACAAGTAAATTCAATCGGCAGAAGTTGAGCCGCTTCAAAAAGATAATCAATATTAGTTTTGAAACTGATCCAGGTCATAATCTCAACACATCTGCCTGACTAATTTTGATGCATACTTAACAGGGTTTGAAGGTACTGAAAATCCGGAAAATTGTACAGGTATCCAACTCATCACAAGCAACAACCATGATTCACGAAAAGATATTTAACCTTAAAACCGGCAGATCGGTGAAGGTTATCATCCATGATGTAAAGCAAACGGAAATTTCGGAGTTAAATATTGACGTGTTGATCAAAGAACCCAACGAACCGGAATTCAGACGGCCTATTCACCATAGTCATCCGCAATACTGGAAGCTCCGGAGATTAGATCGTGAGCATGCCAGCAAGTTACAAATCCTGTACAGCGGCATCAAGAAAAAGCATATCAAATCGGCTATAAACGAATTTTACGCTGCAAACAACTGGAACAGTTACATGCACCGGAATTAAAAATTTCTGACATTATTTTTTGTATTATCCTCCTCTACTAAGTATTACCCTCCTCTACTTATTTAGATTATCAGTAAGCATGAATGCCTTAAACCGCATTTCTGAAAAGCAATCAACCAAAACCATTCACCTGAAAACCTGACTATACTATTGAAAACAGAAAATTGACCATTTACAATCTGATCCGTTTTTTCACAATTCGTTAACAATCGCGTAACTTTCAGGTGAAGCTAATTTCTGTTTTTTGCACCCTAAATGCAAAAAACAGAACATGCTAAAAAAACTTTTACTTTCTGCCTTCCTGATTTCCTTTGGTGCTTTTAACAGCATTGATGTTAATGCCCAGACTACACAGGCATCTATTTCGGGTACAGTTACCGACAATCAGAACGCTGAACTTGCCGGTGCCACGATCCAGGTCAAAAATGAATCCACCGGCTTTACAACGGGTACGGCCACCAACGCAAAAGGTGAATATGCCTTCAAGGAACTGCCGCTCGGCGGGCCGTATACAGTGATTGTAACTTATATCGGCTTTGGCGAACAGAAACAAACCGGTTATATTCTCCATCAGGGTGATGCCATCCGCATCAAAACGAGCATGAAGGAAAATGACCAGACGCTTGAAGTTGTGCAGGTTGTTGCTTCCGGTATCAAAAACAAAATCGAGAACATCGGTGCTTCTACGGCTATTTCGGCCAAAGATATTACGCGCCTTCCCGTGAACGGCCGTAACTTCACTTCGCTGATGGATCTTTCTCCGTTAAGCCGCGGCGGCAATATTTCCGGTCAGCTTGGATCTTCCACCAATTATACCATTGACGGTATGAATGCCAAAAACCCGACTTCGGCAGGATCCACGACAAGCCGCAGCGGTGCTCCTTACTCCATTTCTATTGAAGCAGTACGTGAATTTCAGGTTGTTACAAACCAGTATGATGTAACTTACGGCCGTAGCGGCGGAGGAACGGTAAGTGCCGTTACCAAATCCGGAACCAACCGGCTGAGCGGAAGTGCATTCAATTACAGCAGAGCCAGCTGGCTATCAAGCCCTTATGATATTCGCGGCAATAAGCTGAACACCAAGTTTTCAACCAATCAGTTTGGATTCTCACTGGGCGGCCCGATCATCAAGGACAAGCTGCATTTTTTTGTTGCCTGGGATCATCAGCAGGATACGCGTCCGTTCGTTATTGCCGATGTGCAAACGGCCGCAGATGAAAACCGGTTTAACATCACCAAAACAACGCTGGATAAATATGTTGACATTGCACGCTCCAGATACGGCGTTGCCAACACGCCCCAATACGGAACCTTTGACAAAAGTCGCGGCTCGGATGCGGTATTCGCAAGGATTGACTGGCAAATAAACAGCAAAAACCTGCTGACGATCCGTGACAATTATACCAATGACAGAAACAAACTGGGTCTTCAGGATAACACGGCCATTAATATTTACGAGTCCACAGGAAATGATTACAACGTGGATAACAGTCTGCTGGCTTCGCTTCGTTCTTCCATCAATCCACGCCTCACGAACGAACTGAAGGTTCAGCATTTATATACGTATCAGAAAAGCAGCCCGGGCGATCAGCTTCCATCTGCCAACATTCCCCGTGCCATTGTTGAAAACGTCGTTTCTACGCTGAGTGACGGAACTTCCAAATCCACGAACATTCAAATGGGCGGGCACCGTTTTGCACAGGAAGGTTTCAAAAACAATGTAATTCAACTGGTGGATAATCTGTATTACAATACGGATAAAGTAGAATACACGTTCGGGATTGATCTGATGTACACGCGGGCGCATTCGCGTTACGGCAGCGAAGTGAACGGGCGTTTCCATTACATTTCGGATGCGGCCAATACTTCACTTGAAAAGTTTGAAAACCTTCAGCCGTACCGTTATTACCGCGAAGTTCCATTAATGGACGATTGGTCCGTTGACGGAAATATCCTGAATGCAGGAATTTACGGTCAATTGAAAACCCGTCTGGCCACAGGGCTGGATATGGTTGCAGGTCTGCGCCTGGATTATGCACATTATCCGACTTCGCCGCTGAACGAGACGGTTTTACAGGAACTGAACATTCGTACGGATCACCGATTGAAGTCGTTTGTCGTGCAGCCCCGCGTGCAGTTTACGTGGGATGTTAATGAAAGACATACGGACATCATCCGGGCCGGTGCCGGGATTTTTGCCTCAGACATCAACAATTATGTCCTGATCAATAACCTGACATTTGACGGAAAACATCTGGCCACGGTCGATGTACGTGCCCCGAACATCCCAACGCCCGATTTTGCCGCATACCGCAACAATTACGCCAACATTCCAAGCCTGGCCGCATTCCAGCTTCCGACCATCAATACCAACGGCCCGGATGCACGTGTTCCGGTTATGTACAAGGCAAATGCTTCTTACAGCCATTATTTTACAGACAAGCTGAGAGTCGGCGTTGCCGGTTACATGACATTAGGCCGCAACAATTATTTTTATGTGGACAGAAACATGGTTGACGAGCCTTTTTTCAGGCTGGCCGATGAAGACAACCGTGGTGTGTACGTGCCACTGAATTCGATGCCGGCAAACGGCGCCGGTGACTGGCTGCAGGGCCGCAAAAGCCAGAAGTTCGGACGTGTTCTGGAACTGAACAGCGAAGGAAAAGTAAATCAGTTTGCCTTTGTAGCCGATGCCACTTATCAGTATTTCCGGGATGGAGAAATTACAATGAGCTATACTTATAACGATACAAGGGACAATACTTCTTACAATGGAAACGTGGCTAACACTGCTACTTTGTCATTACCGGTAAAAGATGATCCGCGTGATCTGAGCCGCATGAGCTATTCCGACAACCATTTCCGTCACAAAATCGTGTTCTATGGTTCTTTGCCATCTTTTTACGGCATCAATGTCGGTATCCGTTATTCAGGAATTGGTGGAACGCGTTATACGCTTTTGTCCGGTGCCAACAGCAATGCGGACTTTGTATCCGGAACCAATGATCTTGCCTTTATTTTCGACAGAAACAATCCGTCTGTTCCTGAAAATGTAAGAAACGGTTTGCAGGCAATTATGGACAACCCGAAAGCAAGCCAGAGCGTGAAAGATTACATTAATGAGTACTCGGGAAAAATGGCAGCCAGAAACGGAGGTATCAATCGTTTTTACGGCATTTTTGACATCAGGGCGACAAAAAGATTCAGAATTCACAAAAGCCAGAACATCGAACTTTCTGCGGATATTTTCAATGTTGCCAATTTGCTGAATAAAAGCTGGGGCGTAAACGAATCTCTTGGAAATCAGGCACTTTATGCGCTTGGAATTCCTGCAACAACCAGTTCGCCTGCGATCCCGGCATTTGATAAAACCAATCAGAAATTTGTTTACCGGGTGAACACGGCGGGCATTGTTACGCCGTCAGGAAATCCGTATCAGTTTCAGCTTGGATTGCGTTACAGCTTTTAACCAAATGTTTCTGACATCGGGTTTGTAATTTTTTAATTACTTTATCCGTCAATTTATCCAATAAAAAATCGGCTGTAATTTCTGAAGGTCCAGAAATTACAGCCGATTTTTTCATTTCTCTGTTTTGTTATTCTGCCGGTGGAAAACCCTTTTTCAATAAAATCGCCAGTTCACTTACTGTGTCTGCATAAGAACTTTCCCTGGCCAGATTATTAAATTCATCCGGATCTTTCTGGTGATCATACAGCTCTGCTCCTGCCCTGCCTTCGTCCCATTCCGTATACCTGAAACGTTCTGTACGTACGCTGCGGCCAAAAATCTGATTTCTTCTGACCTGCGTGTAAGCCGGTTTGTCCCAGGCGGCTTCGGGATCTTTCAGCAGAGGGACCAGGCTTTTTCCCTGTAATTTTTGAGGCGGAGCAAGTCCGCAAAGTTCGGCCAATGTCGGGTAAATATCCAGCAGCTCAACCGTACGCCCGGAAGCTTTTCCTTTTGTTCCGCCCGGAACGGAGATAATCAGCGGAACCCGGGCCGAATTTTCAAAAAGGCTTTGCTTCATCCATTGTCCGTGCTGCCCGACGTTATATCCATGATCGCTCCAGAAAACGATAATCGTGTTGTTTGCAAGCTTGTTTTTTTCCAGTGCGTCCAGCAATTTGCCGACTTGCGCATCCATAAAGGAAATGGTTGCATAGTAAGCACGCAGCGCTTCTCTTCTTTCCGGTTCGCCCAGCCCCCAATGCGCCGGTTTGGTAAATAAGGCAGCTTCCGGAACATCGTCCAGGTCATTGGCAATTTCTTTCGGTAACGGAACCTTGTCGACGGGATACATATCAAAGTATTTTTTCGGGGCAACATAAGGCGAATGCGGACGGTAAAAGCCAACGGCCAGAAAGAACGGTTCTGACTTCTTTTCCTCCATGATCTTGATGGCTTCATTGGCAACCATGCCGTCGGTATGCTCGTCGTCAGTTCCTTCTGTGGCAAGGTAGGCAAGCGCGCTGCCAAGCGGGCGCGCAGCCGTCATATTCTTGACAAGCGATTCTTCGGTTTTATCTCTTCCTTTCGGGTTTACTTTATGGTCCCATGAAATCGGATCGTCCAGCCCGTCGGTTCCGATTTGTCCCGGCACGCCGTAGTGATAAATTTTGCCGACCCGCGCACTATAATAATTGTTGTTTTTAAATAGCTGAGGCAAAGTTACAACGTCCGGAAGGTTTTTGCGGAAATGGGTTTGCAGTTCATAAATCCCTGTAACATCCGGCCGCTGGCCCGTGAGAAGTGAAGACCGGCTGGGACTGCAAAGCGGAAACTGGTTATATGCCCGGTTAAATCGGACGCCCATTTTCGCGAGCCTGTCAATATTGGGTGTTTTTACAAATGTATTCCCGTAGCATCCGATATCATTGTTCAAATCGTCTGCAGCAATGAAGAGAATGTTGTATTTCTTTTTGGGTTCCGCTGCCTTTTGCTGTGCCGAAATTTCTGAACACGGAAATAAAAACAATGCAAGGATCCCTAGCGCAACGGTAATAATGTCCGCAAATTTCTTCATTTCATAATTTGATTTGATTCCTTAAGTCTGATCTTGATTTTGACTATAACTAAATTGCTCTATAGCTTCATTTTTCTGCGCATACTTTTCCATTACTTCCGCAAGTCCCTATACGCAGCACGCGAGAACAACTTGATCAGCAGCAACATGGCAGGAATTTCCAGAACAAAACAAGTCTTATTTCACAGCCGAGAATCTTTCCAGCTTTTCCTTTTCATCCTGCAGACGTTTTGGCTCCGGTTTCAGATAACCAAACTGGCGCAAATCCTGCTCACCGTGTGATGCAACCCATAGCAGAAATTTTTTGGCTTCCGGATTGCTGTTGTTTTTGGCAATGGACAAATGAATGTATTCAACGGGCACATTTCTGACTTTTTCGGTTTCAAGCTTGTCAATTACCTGATCAAGATTGTCGATCTGCTTTTCTTCTTTTGTAATCCGGCCATTGTTGTCCAGATCAACCGGAATGATCGTAATTCCGTCCACAGGTTTGCGGGTATTGAGATCATAAGCAAGTCCCGGAACCGTATAAGTGATGCCGGTTTCATCTTTCAACAGCGCTTTGATCAAATGCTCGTCGGCTCCTGCAATGGTTTTTCCTTTGATCTGCTGCTGTTCGTAGCCAAAGTACTTTGCAAATGTCACCGGCGCCCCGGCTTTCTGCAGACGTGTATAAACCGTAAAAGGAGTTGTGATTGATTGATCCTTTTCAGCATAGATATCATGAAAAAATATTTGTTTGTAAGTCTTTTCATTCAATCCTTTTTCGGCATACTCTTTTGCAAATTCAGACTTTGAATTAGCAACGGGAAGCAATGCATAACGGCCGATCGAAATCACTTCTCTGTTTTCTTTTACAATACGTTCCTGGTCGTAAGCTTCAATCAGCACGTCGTATTTTTCGGGATCCGTAATCGTCCGTGTTTCAATAATAACCTGCGCCTGAGGATTTTCGGCAGAATACCCTTTGATCCATTTTTCAAGTAACGGATACGCAAAACGGACGCCTGTAACGACTACTTTGTTCTGTGACGATTCCTGCGCAAACAGGAATGGACTTGATACAATGGCCAGGCCGGTTGCAAACAGGAGTGAATTTAACTTTTTCATGATGTTTTAGCAGATAAAAATAGGATATGTGACTGGGACCGGCCGCTTTACAACTGACCGGTTAAATGGATTATAAATCAAACCGCAGAAACGGGCAAAGGCTGGATTTCAGCAACAACAGCCGGTGCAGAAAAGTCTGAAATGTAAAACCACCCGGGGCGCAAGCATCAGCTGCGAAGAATATGTATTCATCGTTGTCTTTTTTTAAACGAATTCCGGAACGTTCTTTCGTATTGGTGGCTAATAGGAAGAACATTACCCTACTATATTGATAGACAAAGTAAGTTTATTGCTTTTTGATTAGCAAATGTTTTTTTGCTTTTGTTTGATCATGGATCAAACCGGATTGGTATGCAGAGGCTGATTTGGAAGTTTATACAATTTCAGTCAGACATTCTGACTTTACAAAAGAGCTTAACAAAAGTTGAAAATGATCTGTTTGATAACCTGTAACCAAGTCAGGAACTTCCCTTAAACAGCCAATCAAGGCTCAGCCAGTTTGGACAATACGAAAGCGGAAAGAAACCCGATTACCGTAATGATACCGATGATATTATGTCCTTTTTCAAAAGCTTCCGGAATCATCGTGTCAGCAAGCATGGTCAGGATTGCTCCTGCCGCAACGGCAATGGTAGCGGCAACGACCGTGTCCGGCAACTGACTGAAAACCGTGTAGCCCAAAATGGAAGCAATGCCTGTCAGAATTGCGATAATTCCCCAAACGCTGAATATAAACAGCTTCGACCTTCCGGCATCCTTCATACCGGCAGAGCTTGACAGCCCTTCCGGAATATTGGAAATGAAAATGGCTATGACCGTAGCAATACTCACTGCGCCGCCTTCAATCATGCTGATGCCGATCGCAATGGCTTCCGGAATGCCGTCGAGCAGTGCACCCAGTGCAATGGCCAAGCCGCTTCCGGACTGGCTTTCTTCGGAGGATTGATGTTCTTTGCTTGAACGCTTGCGATGCTTCGCCCCGTTTCTGGATAATGCGTAATTAGCTGCGGAATAAATAATGGCCCCGGACAAAAACCCGACTGCAGTTGAATAAAACCCGCCTGTTTGATATGCTTCGTCCATCAGTTCAAAAGACAATGCAGAAATTAACACGCCTGCGCCAAAGCCCATGATGATGGCTATGAATTTCTGGGAAATGTTCAAATAATAGCCGGCCAATGAGCCTACAACAAGAGCCGAGCCGGATAAAAGTCCCCAGAAGCCAGCCATTATCCATTTTTCCATATATCCTGAATTACAAAGTGAATATTTAATGTATAAAGTATTTTTTTTAAGCTCATCAAAGTTTTATTTCCTGAATATACCCGAACCGTTTTTACCAAGTTTTCAGCTTCCTTTACTGCTTGGGTTGATTCTTCTTTTGTACAATCCATTCTTTTGTTCGGCAGCGTACTTTTTTGATTTTCGTGAACACGGATCTTGTTTCCGTCTTCCGCAGAACCCATTCAATAACCCGTCGTTGTTGTAAACAGGAATGTTCCATCCTCCTATCAAAAACTATACCTTCATTTCAAATGCCCGCTGCGCAGGTTGCGCTATGCTTTGCTGCTGAACAAACTCCTGATCAATCATGGATGGCCGGGCAGGTAAGTTAAGGTAACCGAATGTGTTAACCCGGGCTGTGGATGCCATTTTGTGCTATCTATTTACCGGGTTATCTGGCGAGAGTAAGGAAATAATATTTAATTTGCGTATATACTTCCAACTTCAGATAATTCCTTTATGATTCCGGCTGAGCACCAAAAATTCGTCGATTCACTGGCTGAAATACTTGTTAATGATCCTCAATACATCGGACTGGCAGCAGGCGGCTCCTGGATTGACGGCCAAATGGATCATTTCTCGGATGTGGATCTGGTTATCGTTCACAAAGCCGATTTTCTTTCTCTTTCGAAACGCAAGTCGCTGGCCGGATCGGCGGGCAATTTGCTGGCCGGTTTTACAGGTGAACATGTCGGTGAGCCAAGATTACTGATTTGCCTGTACGATGATCCGCTTCTTCATGTTGATCTAAAATTTGTTTCCTTGTCTGACCTGCATACCCGAGTGGAGGATCCGGTGATCATCTGGGAACGAGACATGGCGCTTACGGCTATCTTACAAAACTCCAAAGCAGCATTTCCATATCCTGACTATCAGTGGATTGAAGATCGATTTTGGGTCTGGATCCATTATGCCGCTTCCAAGATCGGCCGAGGTGAACTCTTTGAAACGTTGACTTTTATTTCCTTTATGCAACAAAATGTGCTGGGCCCATTGGCATTGATAAAAAACGGGCACTTGCCCAAAGGTGTACGCAAGCTGGAAATGCACTTGCCCGAAGCAGATTTCCTTGCCATAAAATCAACTTTGGCGGATTATGACCGGCAATCCTGCCTGACTGCAATACACCAGATCGTTGCCTGTTACAAAATGTTGCGCGAAGCCGTTATGCCCGATTCCGTTGAGCGTAATCTGCCGGCAGAAAGACGTGTTATGCTTTATCTGAAAGAAATAGAATAAGTTATAGAAGGCTTTAATCATCATCAATTTCACACAGAAAAGCGCCGTTTTCCAACATTCCTTTTCTTCGCAAATGACGGGCTGTTTGCGACAGTTTGCATTTACAATAGTTACTTGTTCAAGATTTCAATTTGCATTGTCAGCTTGCAGGAGTGTTGGTATTAAATCAAATATCAAACAATCCATGATTTAAATCTTAATGCGCTCCGGCTGTAATACTTATCATCCAGTTTACTCCAAACTGATCCGTAAGCATTCCGAAGAAATCACCCCAAAATTGTTTAACAAGCGGAGCATTTACCCGCCCGTTTACGGATAACTTTTCAAAATAACCTGTTAATACAGACACATTCGTGCCTTCAATTGATAAACTGAACTGATTCGTACCCGGGTTTGATTCAATGTATGGACTGTCGCTCGCCAGTATCACCAAGTCGCCATTCAGTTTTGAGTACATGATTTTGTCCTTCATCTCGTCACTATTGGCTTTCGGATCCTGATGAGCATCAGCAGGGCCTTCACCATAGGTAGAGAAAGTCAATTCACCACCAAACACATTCTGGTAAAATTCCATTGCTTCCCGGCAATTTCCTCCGAAGAAAAGATAGGGATTGAGTTTTGTAGGTTCGTACGACATAGTTAATGAATAATAGCGTATTTAAGCAAATATATCGTGTACAATTCAAATTGTTATAAAAAACGTATATTCATTTTAATGATCAGTTCCGGGTCGAATTTAGCGGGGCATTGCATCCTGACAAATATTCAGTTGGCCCCTCCGGGGCCTGAAAATTATCCTGAAAATCCTGCATTGCTACAAACAGGAAGCCGCTCCGCGGCAATGATATTTCCCTATAACTGCGATATACATTTTAATAAAACAATTTATATAATGGATCCTCTTTCGAGAATAGACATGAACTCGTCTTCACTTAAATCGTAAAATGATTCATAAACCTGCCCGACTGCATAAAAATCTTTTGGCTGGACCATTACCTCAAACCCGTCCGCCTCGTTTAAGTGTTTATCATAATTCGGACCGCATACCGGAACTGCAACAACTATTTTCAAAGCGCCTTTATTTTTACAAAGCCTTAAGGCCGGCACAAGCGTTACACCGGTTGCAATTCCGTCATCTACAAGAATTACAGTTCTGCCTGTTACATCAGGAAATGATCCCCCCTTCCGGTATGCTTTTATTCTCCTGTTAATTTCATCAGTCTGCTCATCAATGACCTGCCCGATTATTTCGCGATCAGGTGTCTTGCGCAAATTGGCAGCTATATAAACCGACAGGTCTTCTGCAATGGCTCCGAAACCTACTTCTTTGTTGTTTGGATATGGCAATTTCTTGGAAATGAGCATGGACAAAGGGGCTTTCATGTGTTTGGCAACGTAATACGCTACTTCCATACCGCCTCTTGGAATCCCTAAAACAAGCGGATCAAAACGCTTGTATTCTGCTTCCAGATACATGCCCAGCTTTTCTCCGGCATCTTTTCTGTCCCGGAATACTATCCCGGTCTTTGTCCTTTTCATGATTTTAAACATTAATAATTTAGATATGTAAATGTCAACTGATGAAGCCGGGCGACCTCTAAGAACTGCGCTGCGTTGGTTAATGATCCGTTTTTCGTTAAAAAAGATTTACCTGCGACTTGCGGCATTTAATTTAAATTGTAGTTTTGCATCACAAATCACGGCCAGGTGGTGGAATTGGTAGACACGCTACTTTGAGGGGGTAGTGCCCGTTCGGGTATAGGAGTTCGACTCTCCTTCTGGTCACAAACCGCGTCGGGAATTTCCCCTGCGCGGTTTTTTTATGTTGCATTCTGCTCCATTATCGGCAACCACCAGTTTCAAATTACTGATGTTGATGTATTCAGGAAGTGAATTGGCTTTTGTAAAGGTTGTGTCAAAATAGAAAACAATCCAAATCCTGATTCATCAATTCAACTAAATACATTGAAGTTTGACCATGTATTTCTATTTTGCAGAAATAATTTTATAATTTGTATCCACCCTTTTAACAATCAAAAGCCAGAAGGAACATTTCTCCATGAAAATACTTCATTTATCCGGCTTCCTGCTGCTGTTTGCGTTCCATACTGCCCATGCACAATGTCAGGAAAAAATTAGCAGAGCGACCAAACAAAAGATTTATTTTCAGGATGTTATCCTTTCAGGTACGCATGAATTTGTGACGCTTTCCAAAACCGGAGAAGAAAAAATATTTACCTATAATAATAAACTGATCGAGCTTATCTTTCATGTTCAGACGTTTACTGAAATAAAATTTACCTCCACGAAAGGCAATTTTACGCTGTTTACCACGGCGTCAAACCGGAATTTCTGGAATAGTTCCTTTACACTTTCTTCACCGGTAACGCCTGAGGAAATGGAAAAAATGAAAGGAACTGTCAAGATCGAAATCATACTTCCGGAAGAAACCAAAATCTACTCCATCAGCAGCCAGAAAAACAAGCTGCTTAATAAAGCTTTACAGTGCATTATTTAATTGACCGACGATGTATTTGACTCAGATATAAAAAAGTTCTTTATTGAGTTTAGATACGATAAATTGAAAATCATCCGGATTGGAAGCAAAATCCATCCGGTTTACGTCTATTTCAATGATCTTTCCGTGATCGTAATTTTTTGCAAAATCTTCGTAATAATTGTTCAGGTTCTGCAGGTAATCAACTGAAATATCCGACTCGAATTCTCTTCCTCTTTTCTTGATCTGCGCGACCAGCTTGGGAATATCTGCTTTAAGGTAAATCAGAAGATCCGGCTGTGAAACTGTTTTGATAATGGTTTCAAAAAGCAACAAATAAGTCTGATAATCACGCTCTGTCAGAACGCCGGAATCATGCAGGTTTCTCGCAAATATATAAGCATCTTCATAAATGGTCCGGTCCTGAATAATGGTCGAGTAAGTTGCAGAACGAATTTTCTGAACTTGCGCAAACCTGCTGTTCAGAAAATAAATCTGCAGATTAAAAGCCCAGCGCTCCATATCCTGGTAAAAATCGGCCAGATAAGGATTGCCTTCCACTGCTTCGTACATGACTTCCCACTTGAAATACTCTCCGAGCATCTGGGTCAAAGTCGTTTTTCCCGCACCGATGTTGCCAATGATCGCTATGTGCATACTGTTTGAAAAAGTTAATGAAATTTCGGAACGGATGATTGCAAAAGTATGGATTTCACAACAGATTTTCCCTTGACGCAGCCTGTTTTTTGATTTCCTATAAAGCGCAGCAATTTATATATTTGCGGTTCATTCCGGAATGGGAATTTCGTTAAACGAAGCTCTTTTTCTTTGTTCAATATATCAGGATTAAACTAATGAAGCCTTTCAGGGTTATACTATATTATTACTATGCACCCATCGCGGATACTGAAACTTACCGCGACGAGCATCATTTATTTTGTGTGGAGCATAATCTGCTGGGAAGGATTATCATTGCTCCCGAAGGACTTAACGGTACTGTTTCCGGAACACCGGAAGACTGCGAAGCGTACATGAATTACATCCGTTCCGATGAGCGGTTCAGGAATGTGCAGTTCAAGGTGGAAGAGCATGATAAAATTGCTTTCCAGAAACTGCATGTCCGTGTAAAAGATGAAATTGTCAATTCCGATCTGAATGTAAACCCGCTCGTGCGTACGGGAAAACATCTGGAACCTTCTGAATTCAAACAGATAATAAATGATCCGGATGTGGTGCTGGTGGATATGCGTTCGGATTATGAACATGAGGTCGGGAAATTCAAAGGCGCTGTTACTTTCAACATGCATAACCTGCGCGAACTTCCGGATCATGTCCATGAAATCGAGCATCTTAAAGATAAAAAGATAGTTACTTACTGCACGGGCGGTATCAAATGCGAGAAAGCAAGCGCTTATCTGCTGGAACAGGGGTTTAAAGACGTTTACCAGCTGCATGGCGGCATCATCCGCTACGGACTGGAAGAAGGTGGTGAGAATTTTGACGGAAAATGCTATGTGTTTGACAACAGGATTACAGTTGACGTAAACAGCGTTAATCCGACCATCATTTCAAAATGCTATATCTGCGGCGAGCCTTGTGATCGGATGATCAATTGCTCCAATGCGGAATGCAACACGCACGTGCCGGTTTGCCATAGCTGCGCGGAGCAGATGGAAGGTGCATGCTCGCCTGAATGCAAGGCACATCCCGGCAAGCGCGCCTACGACGGAACAGGATATTATGTAAGCAACAGCAATCATTATCACCCATTGCAGGGATTGAAAAGTCAGAAGAAAAACTTGAAAAAAATGAAACTGGCTACCAAAACCGGAGCGTAGCAATCAGCGCAGGTCTTTTTCCAGAATGTAATCATTCATCCAGTACGGGCCGAAAGGAATGTCCTTTTCTTCCGTTACGTAAAAACCCATTTTCTCGTAAAAAGCTCGGGCTTTGTTAAACCTATTTACGTTAAGTATCAGCTTGTTTCCTCCTTCTGACCGGATGTAATTTTCAATTTCGTTCAGCATATATTTTCCGGCCCCGGAACCTTGCAGTGACGGAAGTACATAGATTTTATGTAATTTGAAAGTTTCGGGGCTTTCTTTGGAAACAGATGCAAAACCTTCGGGATTTCCGTTATTTTCAAGCATCAGAAACTGGTGCTTGTCGTTGAGCATCTGATGGTTCAGCGAATCATGCGAATATATTTTTTCAAACATATAATCAATCTGCTCTTTGCTGAGAATATCCTTGTAAGTAGTTTCCCAGGTCTTTTCCTGTATTCTAATAATGTCAGGAATATCATCAACGGATGCATGCTTTATTGCGAATGAAGGCATATTGCTTAATTTTGGCGTACAAGGAATGCAAATAAATAGTTTTCACTCTTAAAAACCACACGGCTTTTCAGCAAATCGGAACTTAGCTGTTACGAGCCTGCAAGCTGACAAGTAGAAATATATGAAACCCCTTATTTTAGTTACAAATGACGATGGAATAACATCCAAAGGAATTCGGACACTGGTAGAAACCATGCAGACAATCGGTGAAGTCATTGTTGTTGCCCCGAACAGTCCGCAATCCGGCATGGGCCACGCCATTACAATCGGTGAACCGCTACGGCTTTATTCCACGCACATTTTTGAAGGCGTTACCGAATATGAATGCTCCGGAACACCGGCTGATTGTGTCAAACTTGCAAAAAATTACGTTCTTCAGGACAGAAAACCCGACCTTGTCGTAAGCGGCATCAATCACGGAAGCAACAGTTCCATCAGCGTGCTTTATTCGGGTACGATGTCGGCAGCCATAGAAGCAGCCATTGAAGGCATTCCGGCAATCGGATTTTCTTTATGCGATTTCCGCGAAGATGCTGATTTCAGTCATGCAATACCTTACATTAAATCCATAACGGAATCGGCGCTGAAAAACGGGATTCCGAACGGCATCGCACTGAATGTAAATATTCCGGAGAAAACCAGCCTGCCGCTGAAAGGCGTTAAAGTTTGTCGTCAGGCACACGCAAAATGGCAGGAAAAATTTGATTACAGAGTAGACCCGAACGGAAGAGGATACCTCTGGATGGCCGGGAATTTTGTCAATTTTGACACTGAAAAGGAAGATACCGACGTATGGGCTTTGGACAACAACTATATTTCGGTAGTTCCGTGTCAGTATGACCTCACCGAGTACAAGGCACTGGAACAGCTCTCGACGTGGGATTTATAATTAAATAATCAGCTATGGCATTAGTAGGCAGTTTATTAAAAAGAGGAATCCATTTCAGCAATATTGTTGCCAACCGCAGAAAGGCGGGACTTCATCAGCAGCAGAAAAAAACGCTTGCCAAGCTTCTTGCCAAGGCGAGATACACGGAATTCGGAGAAAAGTATAATTTTGACGAATTGCTTTCATCCATTTTGTTCGGTGAAAAGGGCGCGTTTTATGAACTTTATAAAAAGTCAGTACCTGTTTACGATTACAACAAGATATTCAATGAATGGTGGCATAAGTCGCTTGAAGGGCAAAAAGACATTTGCTGGCCCGGTCAGATCAAGTATTATGCGCTGAGTTCCGGAACGTCCGAAGCCTCTACCAAACATATTCCGGTAACAAAGGCCATGTCGAGGGCCATTCAGAAAACAAGCATCCGCCAGATTCTTTCGCTTGGCCATTATAAAAACCTTCCGGACAATCTGTATGAAAAAGGATTTCTGATGCTGAGCGGAAGCACGAACCTGAACAATCAGGACAAGCATTTTGAAGGCGATCTCAGCGGTATTCAGGCCAAACAGATTCCCTACTGGTTCCGGCCTTATTACAAACCCGGTGAAAAAATAGCCGCCCAGAAAGACTGGGGCCTGAAACTGGAAGAAATTACGAAACAGGCACATGAATGGGATATCGGCTTTATCGTAGGCGTCCCGGCGTGGATCCAGCTGCTGATGGAAAAGATCATTGCACATTACAATGTAAAAACGATCCACGACATCTGGCCTAATCTTCAGGTTTTTGCGCATGGCGGTGTTTCTTTCGAGCCGTACCGCAAAGGTTTTGAAAAACTGCTTGCACGACCGCTGATTTACATCAATACGTACCTTGCCTCGGAAGGTTTTATCGCGTATCAGACACGTCCGGGTGCGACGGGAATGGAGCTTGTTTGCGACAACGGCCTGTTTTTCGAGTTTATTCCTTTTAATGAAAAAAACTTCGATTCGGAAGGAACGCTTCAGGCCGATCCCGAAACGCTGATGGTGGATCAGGTGGAAGAAGGCAAGGAATATGCACTGCTGCTGTCAACCTGTGCAGGAGCATGGCGGTATCTGATCGGCGATACGGTCAAATTTGTGGATAAAGCCAAAGGTGAAATCGTCATTACCGGAAGAACCAAACATTATTTAAGTCTTTGCGGCGAGCACCTTTCTGTTGACAATATGAACAAAGCTGTTGACCTTGTTGCGGATGAAATGGGCGTTACTGTCAAGGAGTTCACGGTTTGCGGCGTAGAGTACGAAAGTCTGTTCGCACATCACTGGTATATCGGCGTGGAAGAAAATGATGTGGACGCCGAAGTTCTAAAATCAAGGCTGGATGCAAGACTGGCGGAACTGAACGATGATTATGCCGTAGAGCGCAGGCATGCGCTGAAAGAAATTTTCGTTACTGTACTTCCGAATAAAGCATTTTACGACTGGATGAAAGCAAAGGGAAAAATGGGCGGACAGCACAAGTTTCCAAGGGTTTTCAAAAACTTCCTGATCAATGACTGGAAAGGCTTTCTGAAGAGCAACGGTTATACAACTTAGTTGATAATACCTATTTTATAAAATTCGCATAGGCAATCTGGCAGGCAATCAGGATAAATATGATGCCTGTCACTTTGTTGAAAATCGTGACGACTCTGGGTGTAAAAATACGCTTAAGGCGGTGCGCAAATACTGCAATGGCGCATTCGACCAGAAAAACGGCAATCACGCTCGCACCGAAAAAAAGCAGAACCTGATTGTAATTGTAATGCAGATTGGTGCGGATATAGGATGCAATCGTAACCCAGCTGATAAAATTGACCGGATTGAGGCCGTTCAACAAAAAACCGGTTGTAAAATAATAAAGCAGATTTCCAAGGCTGGTCTTTGGGTAAGCAATCTTCGGCTGGCCCTTGATTAAATTACTTAATCCCAGAATCAGCAGAAAAACGATGCCGGCACCGGCCATCCATTTTTTAAAATCCGGAATGTCGGGAAGCAGCGAGGTTCCGAAAATCGCAAAAAACACAAAGATCAGATCGCATACAAATACACCGGCTGCAATTTTGATCCCTGTTTTGTAGCCATTGTCAACGCTGTTCTGGACCAGCGAAAAAAACACGGTTCCAAACGTCAGACACAAGGCAATTCCTGTGAGCGTACCGTAAAACAAAGATTCCAGCATATCAGATTCCCCTCAGCCTTGCTGTCATTAAGATGGCACAAACGGAAAGCGAATCAGTTATTTCAGAGCGCATGACCATTTCCACGGCTTCTTTCAGCGGTACTTTCCGGATCTGAAGGTCTTCCGTGTCTTCCGGCTCGGCTTCTTTTTGAGTCAGTTCTTCGGCAATGTACAGGAACCCTTCTTCGTTGGTTGCGGAATTGGAAGTATGAATCCGTGCAAGCTTGGTCCATTTGTTTGCAAAAAGCCCTGTTTCTTCCTTCAGTTCCCGCCTGGCAGCTTCCAGCGGATCGGTGCCCAGCAAACCGCCGCCTTCAGGAATTTCCCAGGAATACTCGTCAATGGCATAACGAAACTGTCCGACCAGATAAATATTCCCTTCTTCATCCATCGGAATAACACCGATTGCCTGATTTTTGAACTTTACAAGCCCGTAAATACCTTTATTTCCAGACGGGTTAATGACATCACGGTGACTGAGTTCCAGCCACGCATTTTCATATACAGTTTCGGAAGAAAGCGTCTTCCAATTATTTTCTGTGGACATAACCCGTATTTTCTTAGTATTTTTAACGCCTGAATAACAAATCCCAAATGCAAATAAACCAAAATAAGCTTAAACAACGTCTCATTCTGCTGTCTTTTATAGCCAGTATTCTGCTGACGGGTTTGAAGTTTTTTGCGTATTACCTTACTTCTTCCAATGCCATTCTGAGCGATGCGCTGGAATCCATTATCAATGTGATTGCAAGTGGTTTTGCCTTTTACAGCATTTACCTTTCTTCACAGCCGAAAGACAGAAATCATCCGTACGGACATGGAAAAATAGAATTTTTTTCAGCAGGCTTTGAAGGAGCGTTGATCATGATTGCCTCGCTGTTCATTATTCTTGAAGCGGTAAAAAGATTGATGGACCCCGCTCCTATCCAGAATCTTGCGCAGGGTTCGGGCTTCATCCTTTTTACGATTCTGGTCAATACGGCCATCGGCTACAAACTTTTGACCGAAGGGAAAAAAGCAAATTCGCTTGCGCTTGTTGCAGACGGAAGACATCTGATGACCGACAGCATCAGCAGTCTTGTGCTGATCGTCAGCGTCGGGCTAATCTTGCTAACCGGATTTGTCTGGATCGACAGCGTTGCTTCACTGCTTTTTGGCATGTTTCTGGCTTACAACGGGTTCAAGCTCGTCAGCAAATCGGTAGCCGGTCTGATGGACGCCAGTGACGAGCATTTGCTGGAAAAAGTTGTCAATACACTCCGCAGCCACAAGAATCCGGCATGGATCGACGTTCATAATCTTCGCGTACAGCAATACGGCTCCGACCTGCATATTGATTGTCATCTTACTTTGCCGTATTATTGGGAACTGCAGAAAGTGCATGAAACGATTCATGACCTGGAAAATATTTTAAAAAACAGCCATAACGGCGAAACGGAGGTCTTTGTTCATGCCGATCCGTGTCTGTACCAGTGCTGTTACTTCTGCCGCATTGAGAATTGTCCCGTACGGCAGCACAATTTCATTCAGGATATTGAATGGGATGCAGCCAATCTGGTCAAAAATGAAAAATTATATACCGAAGCAAGCATTCATATTCAGGAATAATAATCAATCTAAATTCTAACCAAAATGTACTTTTCGCGACGCGATTTTCTGAAAAAAGCAGGCGTTACCGCACTTGCCGCTACGACAATGACCGATTTGCTGGCAGAATCTGCAGCAAAAAAAATGTGGTTTGATATTTCTCTGGCCGAATGGTCGCTGCACAAAGCACTCTTTGCAAAAAAACTGACGAACCTTGACTTCCCCGAACTGGCCAGAAAAGAGTTCGGAATCTCAATCGTGGAATATGTAAACCAGTTTTTCAAGGACAAAGCGGAGGATAAAACATATCTTAATGACTTGCTGAAAAGATCAAAAGATAATGGCGTAACCAATAACCTGATCATGATCGACGGTGAAGGCGGACTCGGTGAGCTGGATGCTGCTGTTAGAAACAAAGCCGTTGAAAACCATTACAAATGGGTGGAAGCTGCAAAATTCCTGGGCTGCAAAACCATTCGTGTGAATGCATTCGGAAAAGGTTCGGATGAAGAAATTGCCAAAGCTGCCGTGGACGGTTTGAGCAAGCTCGGAGAATTTGCCGCCAAAACGGGCATCAATGTAATCGTGGAAAATCACGGCGGTTCTTCGTCCAACGGACAATGGCTTTCAGGCGTAATGAAGCAGGTAAATCTGAAAAATGTGGGTACGCTTCCGGATTTCGGCAACTTCTGTATTGTGAGAAAAGAAGGCGGCTGCGCAGAATCTTACGACCGTTATCAGGGCACAAAGGAACTGATGCCGTTTGCAAAAGGTGTCAGTGCGAAAACGTATGATTTTGACGAAAAAGGAAACTGCATTGAAACGGATTATACCAAAATCCTGAAAATTGTGAAAGACAGCGGCTTCAAGGGAATTGCCGGAATTGAATACGAAGGAAGCAAACTTTCCGAATACGACGGCATCAAAGCTACCAAAGCATTGCTTGAAAGAATAGCGCCGACCGTCTAGTAAAATACGGACTCTGTTATAAAAATGTCAGCTCAGGAGTGGAATATGTTCCTGAGCTGACATTTTTTTACCTGCCAAGATAACTCAGAAACTCTTTCCGGGTCATTTCGTCCTGAAATTTTCCGCCATAAAAGGCTGTAACCGTTGAACTTCCCGAATCACGGATTCCGCGGGACTGGACGCACATATGCTGCGCATCAATTACAACGGCAACATCTTCCGTTTTGAGTGCGCGCTTCAGTTCATCGGCAATCTGGACAGTAAGCCTTTCCTGCACCTGCGGGCGTTTGGAAAAATATTCCACGATCCGGTTCAGCTTGGACAAACCGATCACTTTTCCGCTGGAAATATACGCGATGTGCGCTTTTCCGTAAATGGGAACAAAATGGTGCTCGCAATTGGAAAAAACGGTAATATCTTTTTCAACAAGCATCTGATCATACTTGTATTTATTATCAAACAACGTGACAGAAGGCTTGTTTTTGGGATCAAGTCCACTGAAAACTTCTTTGATATACATTTTGGCAACCCGTTTCGGCGTGCCTTTGAGGCTGTCGTCGTTCAGGTCGAGGCCCATAATTTCCATAATGTGCCGGAAATGCTTTTCAATCAGCTCCATTTTTACCTCATCTTCCATTGCAAATGCGTCTTTCCGCATTGGCGTGTCTGTAGAAGACTGTACATGATCGTCGCCGATTTCTTCTGTTTCGACCATATCATTCAACTGGATATTCGACAAAGTTCCGTTCGGTTTCATATAATCTAATTTTCAGAGCAAGCCCCGGATCAATTTTATTTCTCAAAATAGTATAAATGACAATGGCGATATTTTCCGCTGTCGGGTTCAGTTCACGAAATTCCTCCACATCCAGATTCAGGTTTTTATGATCCAGCCTGTCCAGAACCAGTTCCTTGATATACGCACTCAGCAGTTTCATATCCATCACAAAACCCGTTTCCGGATCAACTTCCCCGGTCACCTGCACAATCAGTTCATAGTTATGACCATGAAAATTGGGATTATTGCATTTGCCAAAAACAGCATCGTTCTTTTCTTCCGACCATTGCGGATGATGCAGACGATGAGCCGCATTAAAATGTTCTTTGCGGAACACCGCCACTTTATGTGCCATATTTCAAACCACTTATGTATAATGCTGCCTTAAATGTCGTAACAAAGTATGTGTTCAACACACTTAAAGCCATTGAGCGCAAAAGAAATGCCCATGGAAGTCACTTGCTTTCCTGTAACGCCATACGATTTCAATTTGTTCACTGTACCGCGAATTCATTCCATCATCCGGCGGCAGCCAATCTGTTTTAATAAATTAAAAAAATTTAAAAATCTCGTTATTGAGTGTAAATTGCAAAGCTGGAAAGATTTTGTCCACGGCTTTTCCGTATTCCTATTTCAAACTTTTTATGGATAGACGCAATTTTATTCAAAAAGCTACTCTGGCAGGATCCGCCGCAGGAATCTTTCCATCGTTTATATACAAGGAAAACAAACCGCTTGACAAAGTCCGCATGGGCTTTATCGGCGTGGGGCTCCGGGGGCGCAGTCACGTTCAGCAGGCATTATACCGTCCGGATATTGAAATCAATGCCATTTGCGATATTGACGCTTCCGCTGTTGATATTACGCTGAACCTGATCAAAAAAGCCGGTAAAAAAGCGCCTGCGGTATATTCGAAGGGCGATGAAGATTTCCTGAACCTTGTCAAACGCGACGATCTGGACGGCATTCTCATCGCGACGCCGTGGCACTGGCACGTACCCATGGCGCTGGCCGTTATGAACGCCGGCAAATACGCCGCTGTGGAAGTTTCCGCAACGGTGACGCTGCAGGAATCTTGGGACCTGGTTAATACATTTGAAAAAACCGGTTCTCATTGCATGATCCTGGAAAATGTATGTTACCGCCGGGATGTCATGGCCGTCCTGAAAATGGTGCGTGAAGGAATGTTCGGTGAAATGACTTACGCGCATTGCGGTTATCAGCATGACTTGCGGAGCGTCAAGTTCAATAACGGAAAAAGTGACGGTGGCGTAGGCGCGGAATTTGGTGAAAAGGGATTTTCGGAAGCAAAATGGCGTACACAGCATTCCGTGGACCGCAACGGTGACATTTACCCGACACACGGACTCGGACCCGTTGCGCACTGGCTGGATATCAATCGCGGCAACTATTTTACTTCCCTTACTTCCACAGCTACAAAATCGCGCGGCTTGCATAAATACGTTGTGGACCATGGCGGAAAAGATCATCCGAATGCCAAAGTCAATTTCAAACTTGGCGATATTGTTACAACGGTTATCCAGTGCCATAACGGTGAAAATATCGTACTGATCCACGATACGAACTCGCCGCGCCCCTACTCGCTGGGCTTCCGTGCGCAGGGAACGAAAGGAATCTGGATGAACGACGGCAATAGCATTTATCTGGAAGGCGTTTCGCCGGAAGAACATACTGCCGAACCGGACAAGAAATATCTTGAAAAAAATGATCATCCGCTCTGGAAAAAGCATGCCCGGGAAGCTGAAAATGCCGGACATGGCGGAATAGACTATTTTGTTTTGCGCGGCTTTGTGGAGGCCATCAAAAACAAGACAGCCCCGCCGATCGATGTGTACGATGCGGCGGTATGGAGCGCCATAAGCCCGCTTTCCGAAATGTCTATTGCACGCGGTAACGCGCCGGTTGAAATCCCGGATTTCACACGTGGAAAATGGAAAACCAATCCGCGTATTTTCGGACTGAATGATGCCTTTTAAGTAGTAAAATCATAAAATATTCTTCATACTTTTTAACCCTGACCAATTCAATTTATCAAATTAAATGAACAACAAGAACAACAACTACCTTGGCCCTCTTCTAATCATCGGACTTTTATTTTTTGTTATGGGTTTTATTACCTGGGTAAACGGTACGCTCATAACATTCTTTAAAAAAGCATTTTCACTGGACAATACGAGTTCTTACCTCGTCACCTTTGCCTTTTTCATTTCCTATACGGTCATGGCAATTCCGTGTTCCATGGTTGTAAAAAAGACAGGTTTTAAAAACGGCATGTCGCTGGCGCTGCTGGTAATGGCTGCCGGAACGCTGATTTTTATTCCTGCCGCGGAAATGGCTTCTTACCCGCTTTTCCTCGTCGGGCTTTTCACGATCGGAATCGGACTTACCGTTCTGCAGACGGCCTCCAACCCGTATGCAACGATTCTCGGACCGCGTGAAAGTGCCGCGCAGCGGATCAGTATCATGGGGATTGCCAACAAAGGAGCCGGAATCATCAGTCAGATTGTCATCGGAAAACTGCTGCTGGCCGGCGCCACTTCCGGAGATCCGAAAGAGCAGCTGGATAAAGTAGTCGTTCCATATCTGATCCTAACGGCAGTTCTTGTCGGTTTTGCGCTTCTGATCTGGTTTACAAAAGGGCTTGTGGAAGTGAGCGAAGAAGAGGACGAGCCTTCGGCAACGCAACAAACCGCGGTTCAGAAAACAAGTGTATTTCAATATCCAAACCTTGTCCTGGGTGTTCTTGCATTGTTTTGCTATGTTGGCGTGGAAGTAGTTGCGGCGGATACCATTATCAATTACGGCGTTTCGCTCGGCATTCCGGAAGATGAAGCCAGGATATTCGGAGCTTATACGCTGGGCGGAATGATGTTCGGCTATGTACTGGGCATTGTGCTTATTCCAAAATTTGTTTCCCAGCAGGCATACATGATCTTCTCCGCATTTCTGGGCGTAGCAGTTACTCTTATTGCCATTTTTACAAGCGGTTTTACTTCGGTTATGTGCATTGCCGTTCTGGGTTTTGCCAATGCGGTAATCTGGCCGGCTTTGTGGCCGCTTGCGCTGAGCGGATTGGGCAAATTTACCAAAATCGCTTCCGCACTGCTTGTAATGGGTATTTCCGGCGGTGCCGTTGTTCCGCTCATTTACGGCGGTATTGCCGACTCCATTGGCAGCACGCAGAAAGCATACTGGATTCTGGTTCCGCTTTATTTATTTATACTTTATTTCGGTCTTGTCGGCCATAAAAAGAAAAGCTGGTAATTCATGAGGATTTCGACTCCGGGCCGTATTTGTTTGTTTGGCGAGCATCAGGATTATCTTGGATTGCCCGTCATAGCGGCTGCAATTTCGCGCCGAATTGGTATTGACGGTGCATACCGCCATGATGAAAATATTATTCTGCATTTGCCTGATCTGGGCCTTAAGGTTCAGTTTTCATTAAAAGAAACTTTCCCGTATGTAATCCAGCGTGATTATTTCCGCAGCACCATCAATGTACTGAAACGGAAAGGGCTTACTTTTTCAAAAGGGTTTGAATGCGTGATCCGCGGAAATATTCCGATCAACTCCGGCACTTCGAGTTCGTCTGCGCTGATTGTTTCATGGGCTCATTTTCTGGATAAAATGAGCGATAATCCGTTCAATTTTTCCCAAAAGGAACTGGGTGAAATCGCGAATGCGGCGGAAGTGCTGGAATTTGGCGAGCCCGGCGGAATGATGGATCATTATTCTACGGCCATCGGAAACGTGATTTATCTGGAATCCACACCGGAAATCAAGGTCGAAGCACTGACGCCCAAACTGGGAACGTTCGTGCTCGGCGATTCACTCGAACCTAAAGACACGCTTGGAATCCTGGCCAGATGCCGCTACGGAATGGAAGATGTGATCCGGAAAGTAAAAGCATACGATCCGGAATTTTCCATTTTCACCACACCGCTTGAAAAAACGGCAGACTATTTACACGAGCTCTCGGAAGACGAAATGAGCCTTTTAAGAGCCAATGTAGAAGACCGCGATATTCTGATTGAAGGGAAAGCTTTGTTAACGAAAAGCAGCTATTCCTCAGTTAATGAAGAGTTTGATGATCAGTTCGGAAACCTGCTTTATGCACATTACAAAAACCTGCGCGACCATAAAAGGACTTCAACCCCGAAAATTGAACGCATGATGAACGCCGCGCTGAATGCCGGTGCGCTGGGCGGAAAAATCAACGGTTCCGGCGGTGGCGGCTGCATGTTTGCCTATGCGCCGTCGAAAGCAGAGGAAGTGGCGGAAGCGATTGAAAAGGAAGGCGGAAAAAGCTACATTATCACCGTGGATTCAGGTACAAGAATTGAATTTTGAAGCATTAAAATGCACGAATGTAATTCCGATTGTGTTTTACTTTTATGACATTTGCATACATTACGTTTGACCATCAATAAACATATTTTGATGCCGGACGTAAACCATTTATGACAATTCCATGAAAGTGAACACAGCTCCTGAACAAAAGTCAAATCTGTACTGCCCATCTCTGACAGCTTATCAAAGACGTGAAACAATCACAATAAACATCGGTGATATTCCGATGGGTTCTGCCTATCCGATCCGGGTGCAGTCCATGACAACCGTGGATACCATGGATACGCAGGGTTCTATTGATGAAGTGATCAGAATGGTCGATTCGGGATGTGAATACGTGCGGATTACAGCGCCCAGCGTTAAAGAGGCACAAAATCTGGAAAACATTCGGAACGGATTGCGCAGATCGGGCATTCAGGTTCCGCTGATTGCGGATATTCATTTTACGCCCAATGCGGCTGAACTGGCTGCCCGCATCGTGGAAAAAGTAAGGATCAATCCCGGAAATTATGCGGACCGCAAACGGTTTGAGATCATCGATTATACGGATGCATCCTACGCCGCCGAATTGGAAAGGATCCGGGAAAAATTTATTCCGCTTGTCAAAATCTGCAAGGAATACGGCACGGCCATGCGCATCGGTACCAATCACGGTTCTCTTTCCGACCGGATTCTGAGCCGCTACGGAGATACGCCGCTCGGCATGGTGGAATCGGCACTGGAGTTTCTGCGGATTTGTGAAGAGTTCAATTACTTCAACATTGCCTTGTCCATGAAATCCAGCAATACACAGGTGATGGTGGAAGCTTACCGCCTGCTTGTCCAAAGGCTGGACGAAGAAGGACTGAAACCCTATCCGCTGCATCTGGGCGTTACAGAGGCAGGCGAAGCTGAAGACGGTCGGATCAAATCGGCGGTCGGCATCGGAACTTTGCTCGAAGACGGACTTGGCGATACGGTGCGGGTTTCACTGACCGAAGCACCGGAGAAAGAAGCACCTGTAGCACGCGCATTAATAGAAAGATATACGGTACGCACGCCGCACGATTTCATAGAACCTGTTGAACATATACCGATCAACCCGTTTCAGTATGCCCGCCGTGATACGGATGAAGTGTACAATCTCGGCCATATGAATGTGCCACGGGTTGTTGCAGATTATTCTGGTATTCCGGTTCAGGAATTAAGCGATCTGAAAAGCATCGGCCATTTTTTTCTGCCGGTTCCCGATAAATGGGCCATGAACGATCAGGGTGCGGATTTTATTTATACAGGAAAAAACCCGGTTCCTTTTATGCTGCCAAACGGCCTGAAGGAAATTCTGGATCAGGATCAATGGCTTGTTCATCCGGAACGCAGCAACAAATTCCCGTTGTTTTCTGTCAAGGAGTGGATTGAAGCTGATCCGGATCAAGTTTCGGAATCACTCAATTTCATCAGAGGAAACATCCATACCTTTCAATCTGAATTTCTGGAAAGTGTCCGCTCCGCAGATCATGTCGTTTTGATCGCGTTTACGGACAACGAACATGCCATGCCCGAACTGCGGCGTTTTTTTTACAAACTGGCTGAAAGGAAAATCAGGGTTCCGGTTATCATTCAGAGAAAATACCCGGTTTCCATGCCTGATAAGCTGACGCTGTATGCTGCAACGGATATTGGCGGATTACTTGTGGACGGCTTTGGCGACGGCACACTTTTAATGCCACAGTTCGATGGCTTTGAGGATCATGCAGAAAAGCTGGGCTATGCTGCCGGTTTCAACAGCATTGCATTCGGAATTTTGCAGGCCGCCAGAACCCGGATGTCCAAAACCGAATACATCTCCTGTCCTTCATGCGGCAGAACATTGTTTGATTTACAGGAAACAACAGCCATGATCCGCAAGCATACCGAGCATCTGAAAGGTGTGAAAATCGGCATCATGGGCTGTATCGTGAACGGTCCCGGTGAAATGGCTGACGCAGATTACGGATATGTGGGTATGGGCAAGGATAAAATTGCCTTGTACCGCGGTCAGGAAGTGATTAAAAGATCGGTTACGGCAGCAAAAGCAGTAGAAGAACTGATTGAGCTGATCCGGGAAGACGGAAGATGGATTGAACCGGAAGAACGCGAAATTCTGGTTTAGCGTTGTTTGTTCACAGTTAACTTTACAATTTGATCTTATGAAAAAATACTTTCAGCTAGGTGCAGTATTTTACTATTTCATACGGGTGTTTAAAAAAAGAGACCCCAATGCACCGAATTCATTTAACCTGCGCATGATGCATGGTATCAACCGGATCTCCATCATTATGTTCCTGATTTGCGTTATTGTAATGATCGTAAGAGCATTCATGCGATGAATCTGGAATCACTGCGCGATTATGCACTTGCTTTGCCGGGCGTAACAGAAGAGCTTCCGTTCGGCCCGGATACCCTGGTGTTTAAAGTAATGGGCAAAGTTTTTCTGCTCGCTCCGCTGGATTCAGCAGAATTGCAGTTTAATGCCAAATGCCATCCTGAAAAAGCAGATGAACTGAGATCCCGCTATCCGGATGTAAAACCGGGCTATCATATGAACAAAAAGCATTGGAATACCATCTTCGTAAACGGAAGTATTCCCGGTGACTTACTGTTCAGCTGGGTAAAAGATTCTTATGATCTTGTGGTAAGTAACCTGCCGAAAAAGCAGAGAGAAGAACTGGCAGCTGGTGGCTAGCTATGAGCGGTTGGCGATTAGCAACTGGATTTATATAAGCTGTTCGTTACGAGTGTTTCGCTTTTAGCTTTTAACTATAGAATTTCAATCTTAATTCAAAGCTAAAAGCTAAAAGCTAACCGCTCACTACTTTGCAGCTTTCATTTCCTCGTCCAGACGTTTGCTAAGCGTTTCACAAACTCCTTCTATGGCTTCTGCCATGGCGTTGTCATTGGTTGCTGTCAGTAAAGTATCTGCTATGCCGCTCATCAATTCAATGTAAAAACGCTTCATATCGAACACTTCCATATCTTTTGTCCAGAGATCTATTTTCAGCGTACCTCTGTGATAATGATCCCAGACGGCAATGGCAATGGCTCTGGTGTCATTTATTCCTTCGTTCGGATTGTCTGTTGCATCCCAGAAAATTTTATCGGGTATATTCTGTTCGTCCAGCTCAACTGTAAAATGTATCTCTGACTTTTTCATAAAGTGTTTTATTTTCCACAAAAGTAACCAAATGAGCGATAAATAGCTGCTGCAAGTTACTTTCCTGCCTGACTGAAAACTTTTTTAAGCAAAGCGCTTACCCTTGCACCGGGATCTTCGCGTATCTTTTTTTCCTCCTGTGCAATCAGCGTGTACAAACCGTCAATGGTTTTTTGAGTTGCATATTCTTTCAGGTTCGGATTTACCTTTTTGACAAACGGCAGTTTGTTGTAGGTATTTACAATATCCGTGTAATACTCCGTCGTTTTGTTCAGGTTCAGCGTACTATCCACAACCGGGAAAAATGTTTTGAACAATTCATCATTCGTTGATTTTTTCAGATACTGCGTGGCTGCATCGTCAGAGCCTTTCAGAATACCCAGTGCATCCGGAACCGTCATGGAAGTGATGGATTTGACAAAAATCGGTCTGGATTTTTTGGCAGCATCTTCAGCCGCCCGATTGAGTGACAAGGTAAACTTATCCACCTGCTCGCCCAGGCCCATTTTACGCAATGTTTCTGCCACTTTCTGCGCCTCAGGCGGAACTGCAATTTTAATCAGTTCATTTTTAAAAAAACCGTCCACTTTCGAAGCTTCTGCCGAACCGTTGGTTATGCCTACATTCAATGCTTCTTTCAAGCCGTTCACAATTTCATTTTCACTGAGTTTTCCGGATTTCTTTCCAAAGGACTCCATTACTCTTCCCAAATTGAACTGGGCATGCGCCAGCGTGCTGCAAAAGAGCCAAAACAAGGTAACAGATATGATTTTTTGTTTCATTACGATTCAGTTTGTTAATGCTGCAGTACGGTTTAAACGTACTCAATAACGATTAATTTTACTTATTTTTGAGAAAATAACGGTCTCATTCAATCAACGTTGCACTATGGTTTCCACAATCCGGGCAGAAATATTAACGATCGGGGACGAAATTCTTTTCGGGCAAATTACAGATACCAACACGCAATGGATTGGTGCTCAGTTAACTGATATCGGCATCCGTCCGGTCAGAAAAACATCCGTCGGCGATAAAAGACAGGATATCCTGGATGCATTTAAAGAAGCAAGCCAAAGAGTCGATGTAATCATTGTTACAGGCGGCCTCGGCCCTACCCGGGACGATATTACCAAACATACATTTTGTGAATATTTCGGTACAGAACTGCAGATTAATGAAGATGCACTGAAATTGATAACAGAATTCTTTAACAAACGAGGCAGAGCCATGACCGAGCTGAATATTCAGCAGGCTGCACTTCCGCAGAATTGCACTTACATTCCAAACCTGTGGGGAACTGCGCCCGGCATGTGGTTTGAAAAAGATAATGTAATTTACGTTTCGCTTCCGGGGGTTCCGTATGAGATGAAAAACCTGATGGAATTTGAAATCCTGCCCAGGCTGAAATCTCGATTTGTTACGAATATCATCCAGCATAAATCGGTTCGTACCATCGGAATCGGTGAATCTTTTCTGGCAGAAACCATAGCATCCTGGGAAGATGCACTACCGGAGCATATAAAGCTCGCCTATTTGCCGCATTTTGGTCAGGTAAAACTCCGCCTGACAGCAACCGGAACGGATCAGCAGCTTATTGATGCGCAACTTCAGCAACAAGTGGATTTGCTGATGCCGCTCATTGAAGAATACGTTTTCGGATTTGATAAAGATGAACTGGAAACCGTTATCGGATCGTTACTGATGAACAGCAACGCCACGCTGGCCACTTCGGAAAGCTGTACAGGCGGATATGTAGCCAGTCAGATCACGAGTGTGCCGGGTTCCTCGCGCTATTTTGAAGGATCGGTTGTGAGTTACAGCAATGCAATCAAAATAAACGTATTGGGCGTTTCAGCAGAAACGCTTGAACGCTACGGCGCAGTAAGCGAGCAGACTGCACGTGAAATGGCGGAAGGTGCAAGAAAGGTTTTAAATACAACTTTTGCAATTTCGACAACCGGCATTGCCGGCCCGGACGGCGGCACTGCTGAAAAGCCGGTAGGAACCGTATGGATTGCATGTGCAACGCCGGATGAAACATTCACACAGCTGCTGACTTTAAGAAATGACAGAAAAATCAATATGGAGCTTACAAATTCATACGCGTTGAATTTGCTCAGAAAAACCATTTTAAGATATAATCCGGCTGTCAAAAGCTGATCGAAAGTTACAAATACAGGCAGCTTGCCCACCGTATGGTTGCCTGCGAAAATATGCAAGTATGAAAATAGTTGAAATGGTAATGCCTCCGATGGGAGAAAGTATAATGGAATGCACCGTGCTCAACCTGCTTAAGAAAGCAGGCGAAACCGTGTCAGCAGACGATTCCGTACTGGAGGTTGCAACGGATAAAGTGGATACGGAAGTGCCGTGCCCTTTTAACGGCAAACTGACGGAATGGCTTGTCAGGGAAAATGATGTGGTGGCGATTGGCAGCGTTGTGGCACACTTTGAAGTAGAAGACGATGTGCCGGCATCCGGCAAGCAACCGGCAGCTCCTGAAATGCAGGAAGAAATCCCGGATGCGGAAACCATGGCTGCCATGCTGGAAAATGACTTCCTGAAAGCCGTTGACAAAAATCCCGAACCGGTTTCCGGACTTGCAAAAAACGATCTGCAGGGAAATACTTTTTACTCACCGCTGGTTTTGAGCATTGCACGTGAAGAAAATATCACTGCCAGCGAACTTGCCGGCATTCCGGGCACCGGCGCTGAAAACCGCGTTACCAAAAATGATATCATCACATATATCAGTAATCGTAAAAGCATACCTGTAAAGCCGGCTCCGGCTGCTGTTTCATTAAATGGAAGCAGTGAAATCATTGAAATGGACCGCATGCGCAAAATGATTTCCCAGCGCATGATCGAGTCAAAAAGGATTTCGGCGCATGTTACTTCTTTTATCGAAACGGATATGACGCCCATCGTTAACTGGCGGGAACAGGTGAAGTCGGAATTCAGGAAAAAAACGGGTGACAGCATTACTTTCACGCCGATTCTGATTGAGGCTGTTGCGAAAGCAATCAGGGATTATCCGATGATCAACATTTCAGTAGATGGTGAAAAGATCATTCGTAAAAAGGATATCAACATCGGAATGGCCGTTGCCCTGCCGGACGGAAACCTGATCGTTCCGGTAATTCACCATGCCGACCAGTACGATCTGCCGGGCCTCGCACGCAAGGTCAATGAGCTCGCCAGAAGAGCAAGGGAAAACAAGCTGAAAGCGGATGACCTTGCCGGTGGCACTTATTCGGTTTCCAATATCGGTGCTTTTTCCAATCTGATGGGAACGCCGGTGATTGTTCAGCCGCAGGTTGCAATCATGGCATTCGGCGCCATCAAAAAGAAACCGGCTGTTCTCGAAACCCCGCAGGGTGACCTGATCGGGATCCGGAGCATGATGTTCATTTCACATTCCTATGATCACCGTGTTGTGGACGGTTCCCTTGGCGGCATGTTTCTGAAAAGAGTCAATGATTATCTGGAAAATTTTGACATTCACAGATCTTTAATCTGATGCTGAGACTTACTCTGGATATGGATGACGTGCTGGCAGACACCCACGAAAAGCTTGTGGAGATCATTCTCAATGACTTCGCAACAATCCGTACCGAAAAAGAGTTAAAATCCAAGCCGTTACGCGAGCTGCTGCATCCCAAGCAGCTTGCCAAACTGCACAAGATCATGGATACAGCGGGCTTTTTTGCAGATATCAAAGTGAAGGAAGGCGCAGTGGAAACGGTCGCACAGCTTTCGAAATTTTACGAGATATTCATCGCAACCGCATGCATGGAATTCCCGACCTCTTTCCATGATAAATTCACATGGCTGCACCGGCATTTTCCGTTTGTTCCATGGACAAATATTGTTTTCTGCGGCTACAAAAGCATTATCCAGTCCGATTACCTGATTGATGACCATGTACGGAACCTGACTGCATTCAAAGGCAAAGGTATTCTGTTTACAGCACCGCATAACCTCAAGGAAACATCTTTCCAACGCGTTTCCAGCTGGAACGACGTTTCTGAACTTTTTCTCCCGATTTCATGAAATTACTGCTGATCGAAGACGAGCCCAAAACATTACAGTCTGTCAAACAGGGACTTGAAGAAAATGGATACGAAGTAGACATTGCATATGACGGGCTGATCGGCAGGCAACTGGCCAAAAATAACACGTATCAGCTCATCATCAGCGATATTATCATTCCCGGCATTAACGGCATCGAGCTTTGCAGGGAAATTCGCAGCTGGGGCGATGAAACGCCAATTCTCATGCTTACCGCGCTGGGAACGACAGACGACAAGGTGACAGGACTGGATGCCGGAGCAGACGATTACCTTGTAAAACCATTTGAATTCAAGGAACTTCTGGCCCGCGTGCGCGCCCTAACCAAACGCGGAACAACTGTTTCACATACGGCACAAGTTCTGCGTTTTGCCGATCTGGAAGTTTCGCTGGATGCCAAGACGGTTCACAGATCCGGAAACAAAATCAATCTGACAGCAAGGGAATTCAATCTTTTGGTTTATCTCATCAGAAATCAGGGACGTGTCATTTCCAAAGTCGAGATTGCGGAGCAGGTCTGGGATATCGGTTTTGATACAGGCACCAATGTGATCGAAGTCTATGTAAATTATCTTCGTAAGAAAATCGATAAAGATTATCCTGTCAAACTGATCCATACACAGTTTGGAATGGGCTATGTGCTTAAAATAGAGTAGTATGCAGATCCGCACCCGACTTACGGTCCAGTTTTCCCTGTTGGTGAGCGGGATTCTGCTGATTACATTTCTGGCCATTTACTTTTTCTCCTATTACAACGTTACCGAAGATTTCTACGACCGCTTGCGTTCCAAGGCGAAGTCACAGGCCGAGCTGCTGCTGAAAGTCCCGCAGGTCAATACCGAAGTACTCAAAGCACTGGATGAAACGAACCGCGATCTGATCTACGATGAAAACACATTCATATTTGACGAAAAAAACCGCCTGATTTACAGCAATCTGACCAACGCGGACAAAAAATCCATTCATGTCTCCAATTACTGGCTGGACGAAATCAGGAAATCCGGACAGATCCGCTATAAAGACGGCGATTACAAAGTTGTAGGGCTTTATTATAAATATCCTTTCAACAGGGCGGTCGTTATGCTCGGCGCCAAGGACTTGTACGGCCAGGCAAACCTTTCCAACCTGAGTACGCTGCTGACGGTTCTGTATTTCATTGTCACCATTATCGTAGCCATTGTTGGCTGGATTTTTTCCAAACGTGCATTAAGGCCCATTTCAAAAGTGATGAATGCCGTGGAAGGAATTCTGCCTCAGAAACTGGATACAAGGCTGGAAGTTCCGAACCAGAAAGACGAAATCGGTCGTCTGACAACTACTTTCAACAAGCTGCTCGACCGGATTGAAACGGCTTTTCAGATGCAGAAAATTTTTGTTGCCAATGTTTCGCATGAACTCAAGAACCCTTTAACAAAAATCAGGTCGCAGCTGGAAGTAAGTATGCTGAAAGAGCGTAATACAGCGGATTATCAACTGACGATCCGGTCGGTACTGGAAGATATTCAGGAACTTGCGCAATTGTCAAATACTTTGCTCGAACTTGCCAAAGTCAGCGAAGACCAGCGTGATCTGCTGACGGAAACCGTACGCGTTGATGACCTTATTCTGGATTGCCGGCAAAATCTGGCGGAGGCCAACCCGAATTACAACATCCTGCTGAACTTTGACGAACTGCCCGAAGACGATACATGGCTGGAAATAACCGGAAACTCCACTCTGCTGAAAACGGCATTTATCAATCTGATGGACAATGCGTGTAAATTTTCGGATAACAATACGGTAAATGTCGGTCTGCAGTCGTTGGGAAACTCTTTAAAACTCCGTTTTTCTGACAACGGCAAAGGCATTCCGAGTGAAGACCAGAACCTTGTTTTTCAGCCCTTTTACAGAAGCGATAACACGGCCAACATCAAAGGTTACGGAATCGGGCTTTCATTGGTGGAGCGGATCGTCAAACTGCATAACGGAACCGTAACGATTAACAGCAATCAGCCGAAAGGCACTACATTTCTGGTTACTTTTTCCCGTCTCTAAGTAAATTCTAACCTTGTATTAACTCCATTTTAAGTATTGCAAAGTTAATTTGTATTGTAAGCAGCGCTAGCGTTGCAAAAGGCTTTAAGAGATTTCATTTTTTGTGGTGTTAATAAGCAAACTTGGCAGGTGTTTCTCACATCTGCCAAAGTTTTATACAGGGTATATCCATTTGTACTGAACAGCCGGTCTGGATTAAAATCTTTTTGCAGCAAAAGCCTTTTTTAACATCGGAACAAAAATTTGATCATAAAAAAACCCTTCGATTAGCGGATGATCAAAGGGTTTTTCGTACGAAGTTATGTATTAATGCTTCTTTCGAATTTCAATAATTTTAAGCTTGTTCAGCAGCTTGATAACCGGATAAGTCGGGTCCACTTCAAACCATTTCGCACCAAAATTGATGGAGTTAGGCTTTTTATGATGATTATTCTGGAAAAGCTCGCCCATCATCAGAAAATCAAAAATGAGTGAATTCTTCGATTTGTCGTCATTATCAAAATTCTGATAACCGTATTTATGGCCACTCCAGTTTACAATAGCACCATGAATCGGGCCCATCAGGAAATGGATCGGCAGCAGGAAGAAAAATGCCCAGTGCATATCCAGATAAATATACGCAAGCACGTAAAATGCAAGATAAAGCAAAGCCCATCCGGCTCTTGAAAACCATGAATCGCCCAGTTTCTCAATAAACCTCCATTCCGGATAATTTCTTTCGAACTGCGATTCAATCGCTCTTTTCCGGTTCAGAACGGCATTATAAATATTCTTGGTTTCCCACATCATTGTAAAAACGTTTTTTGTATGATGCGGTGAATGCGGATCACGTTCGGTGTCGCTGAAAGCATGGTGCATGCGGTGCAAAATCGCGTACGCTCTCGGGCTCAGATAGGAAGAACCTTGTGAAAGATAAGTAAGAAGGTAAAAAAACCGCTCCCACGGCTTGCTCATTATGAACATTTTATGCGCGGAATAACGATGCAGGAAAAAGGTTTGACAGAATAGGGATAAATACCAGTGTAAAAAAAATACAGCAAGAACTATATACATATGCGGATGAAATTTTAGGATATTAAACTTTGTACAAAAGTAAGCGTATGCAGTCAGAAAAACGAAATAAGGAAAGCCAAATTTGTAATATATTTATAACCTGACTGAATTCTTTCTTGCATTTAAAACACTGAACCGCAACCGGATTACAATATCATAAACGCATAGCTCAAAAGATTAGCGCCCATCTGCAATGCTTTTCTGCGCATCTCCTCCGGATCGCCATAAACGCTCTGATCTTCCCAGCCGTTTCCAAGATCGGTTTCGTAGCTGTAATAGCATACCAGCCTGCCCTGCCAGATCAGTCCGAAGCCCTGCGGCTGCTTGCCGTCATGCTCATGTACTTTCGGAAGCCCTTCCTGAAAATTGTACTTGATATGATAAACCTGATGATCGTACGGCAGCTCCACAAACGACAATTCCGGAAACACTTTTTTCATTTCCCGGCGAATGAACTGATCCAGACCGTAGTTGTCATCAATATGCAGAAAACCGCCGGACAACAGATAATTACGCAGGTTCTGGGCCTCCGCATCGGTGAAAACCACATTGCCGTGCCCCGTCATGTGAACGAACGGGTACGTGAAAATATCCGGGCTTCCGACTTCCACGACATCTTCAACCGGATTGATGTTCATTTTCAGTTCCGAATTGCAAAAACGGATCAGATTGGGAAGTGAAGTTTTATTGGCATACCAGTCACCGCCGCCGCCGTATTTCAGCTTGGCAATTTTAAGGGAAGACTGCGCATTCGCATGTTTTAAAAAACCGGTAATAATGACTATTAATATAAATGTTATAGCAGAAAATGATCGGAGCATAAAAATTCAGGTTTAAATTAAAATCTGCGCCAGATTGATGGCATGGCAGCCGGCAATGGCAGCAGTTTCTGTCCGTAATTTTGTCGGCCCGAGTGAAACGGTCGAAAAGCCGTTTTCCGTGGCGAGGGCAATTTCCTTTTCGCTGAAATCACCTTCGGGGCCAATGAACAAAGACGTGCTGCTGTCCTTTCTAACCTTGCTAAAAACGTGTTCCACCGTATTCTGATCCGGAACATAGGCAATCAGTTTCACATCTTCCTGCCTGCTTCTGATAAACGAATCATATTTGTTATTTACTGTAATCTCGGGAAGATAAAATTGCTGTGACTGTTTCATGGCAGCCGCCGCAATACGGTTCAGTCTGCTCAGGTTCACAACGCGGTTCAGCGTTTCCGGATTGGTATGTTCCGTAATCAGAAAATCAATGCGCTCCACGCCTATTTCCGTCATTTTTTCTATCATCCATTCATTGCGTTCCGCTTTTCGCGTCGGAGCAATCGCGATGTGAACCGAAAAGCTTCTTTTCGGGATCATTTCCGATCCGATCACTTCATAACCTGCTTTATTCTTGTGCATATTCAGAACACATTTCTGGAGCAGTCCTTTTCCGTCCGTGACATGAATGATATCACCGGAATTAAGCCTCAGAACTTTTGAACTGTGCCTTGTTTCCTCTTCATCTAATTCATAAAGATTTTTATTTGGCTGATAGAATAAATGCATAGAAAAGTAGTAATAATTTACTGCAACTAAGAACAATCTTTAATCAAAAATAGGGAATAATAAAACAGTTAATTATACCGCAATGCCAGAATTACTTAAATTTCAAAAATGCATGCTTTCAAGCACATTCCTGTGACTTATTTCAACAAAAAAGCGCTACAATTAAAATTTTGTCAATAAACGCAGGGATGCGCAATCTAAGGTTTTTTGGCATTTTACAGTTCCAAATACGGGATTATTAAAATAATACAGATTTTAATGCAAATACTGATATACTCCTAATATTATTCTGCATAAAGTTAATTTTTCTTATTATTTGTTTTTGGGAAATACATTTTTACATTAATATTGTGCCGTTATAAATATTCGTCACCACTTTATTTAGTACTGTTATGTCAAAATCCAAGCTGGAATATATTTGGTTGGATGGCTATAAGCCGACCCAAAGTTTACGCAGCAAAACCAAAATTGAAAATGATTTCAGTGGCAAACTGGAAGATTGCGGAATGTGGTCGTTTGATGGTTCATCCACTGAACAAGCTCCTGGTGGTTCTTCAGACTGTTTGCTAAAACCTGTTTACATTATTCCGGATCCGCAACGCAAAAACGGCTATCTGGTAATGTGTGAAGTATTAAATGCTGATGGAACTCCGCATGAGTCCAACGGCCGTGCTACAATCGAAGATGATGATAATGATTTCTGGTTCGGTTTCGAACAAGAATATTTCCTTTGGGATGTTGAAACCAACAAACCACTTGGCTTCCCGGCTAACGGATATCCGGCTCCGCAAGGCCCTTATTACTGCTCGGTGGGCGCTAAAAACGCGTTTGGACGTGATATAATTGAAGAACACCTCGATGCCTGCCTGGAAGCCGGTCTGAACGTGGAAGGTATTAATGCAGAAGTTGCTGCAGGTCAGTGGGAATTCCAGATTTTCTCAAAAGGTGCAAAAGAAGCGGGTGACCAGATCTGGCTTGGACGTTACCTGCTGGAAAGAATCGGTGAAAAATACGGTGTTTCAATCAACTGGCACCCGAAACCGCTTGGAGCTCTTGACTGGAACGGAAGCGGCATGCACGCCAATTTCTCAAACTCAGCATTGAGAACCGCAGGAAGCAAGGAAGTATTCGATAAAGTTTGTGAATCTTTCCGCCCTGTTGTAAAAGAACATATTGAAGTTTATGGTGCCGATAACCATTTGCGTCTGACCGGAAAGCATGAAACTGCAAGTATTCATGATTTCAGCTACGGCGTTTCTGACCGCGGTGCATCCATTCGTATACCCGTAACAGTTCCTGCAAAAGGATGGAACGGCTACCTTGAAGACCGTCGTCCGAACTCTGCTGCCGATCCTTACAAAGTGGCAGCGCGTATTATTAAAACTGTTAAATCTGCTTTGTAATACAAGTTTTAAGATATATTATAAAAAAAGCCACGCTAGCGTGGCTTTTTTTACAACTTGGACTTCGGGATCAGTCTTCGTCTTCACTTCCTGAAAAAGAATACAAGGTCGGATCAAGCTGTAATCTGCCGGTATTGAAACGGAGAATGAAATCATTGATCACTTTCTCGTTGATTTCGGTTTTGTTCAATCCTACTTCCAGGCCGATGCCGTATTCAAATTCGTCGTCCACTTCAACGTGCTCACGAACGGTAATTTCTTCATTTTCCTCGATTTCTTCAATAAATTCGGTCAGCAGCAATTCTGCTTCCTCGTCGTCTTCCTCGCTGATGTTCTCATTTCCGGTCCTTTCGTCTCTGGAAACATAGCCGGGAATTTCCTTTTGTACCCTTTCCAGCGCAGCGTCATAAACAAGTGTGGAATGATGCAGTCTTAGTGTATAGATCAGGGCATCATAAATGACTTCCTTTTCCTTGTAAAAACCGACAAACTGAACATGCGCGTGTTCGCTGTTTTCATCTTCTTCCTCTTCCAGCTCGTCATCAACATAAATAAAGTTCAACCGCTCTGCCTTGCATTCGTTTTTAAGCTGGGCAATTTCTTCTGGATCAAATCCCGGATTCATAATAGTTGTTATAGTTTGTTTTAAAGAATCTCCGTAAAATTACTCCAAAAATAACATTTCACGGTACTTTGCCAAAGGCCAGTCTTCGTCATCGATCAATAATTCCAGCTTATCCACATGATACCGGATATTCTCGAAGTAGCCTTTTACCTCCGATCCGTAGAATTTGGCTTTTTCAAGCAGATCCTCCATGCTGTTTGCCGTTTTCCTGCTTTCCGTCATTTCATGCACAAGTCGCTTGATAATCACGACGTGCGAAGAAATATCCTTGATGATTTCCTTGATCGGCTCCGCTTCTTCCAGCATTTCCAGATCGGTCAGCGAACGCGCCGTTTGCGCCAGCTTGAACTGGTATTTTACAACCGTCGATACAATATGGTTCAACGCCAGATCACCGATGACACGCGATTCGATCTGAAGTTTTTTAATGTAATTTTCAAGTTCGATCTCATACCTGGCATGCAATTCCCTCGAACTCAGAATGCCCATTCTTTCAAACACATGCACCGTCTTGTCTGAAATATAAGCATGCAATGCCTCGTACGTTGCGCTGATGTTGCTCAAACCCCGCTTTTTCGCCAGTTCAATCCACTCTTCAGAATAGCCGTTTCCTTCAAACAGTATATTTTTGGATTCGGTAAAATATCTTTTCAGGATTTCAACCGTTGCTACTTTTTTCTCTTCTCCCGCCGCAAGCCTTTCATCCATTTCTTTCCGGAACTCCATCAATTGCGCCGCAACAATCGTGTTCAGCACAATCATTGGCGAAGCACTGTTCTGCGAACTCCCGACTGCGCGGTATTCAAACTTATTTCCGGTAAAGCAGAACGGAGACGTCCGGTTTCGGTCCGTATTGTCACGCTGCAGATGCGGAATACGCGTAATGCCGAGCTTGTAATAGAAATTTTCGCCTTTTTCCAGCGTTATTTCGCCTTTGCTGACGAGTTCTTCCAGCATGGCCGTAAGGTCTTTGCCTAGGAAAACAGAAACAATGGACGGCGGCGCTTCATTGGCGCCGAGACGGTGTTCATTGCCCGCAGAAGAAATGGAAGCCCGGAGCAGATCCGCATGATCGTGTACTGCTTTAACCACATTCATCAGAAAAGTAAGGAACCGCAGATTTTCCTTCGGCTTGGACGTGGGCGCAAGCAGATTGATGCCCGTATCCGTGGAAAGTGACCAGTTATTATGCTTGCCGCTGCCATTTATTCCTGCAAATGGTTTTTCATGAAAAAGCACCTGAAAATTATGTTTGTCGCCGACTTTCTGCATCAGGTCCATTAACAGGGCATTATGGTCAATGGCCAGATTGATTTCTTCAAAAGTCGGCGCACATTCAAACTGCCCCGGTGCCACTTCGTTATGTCTTGTACGTACCGGAATTCCTAGTTTGAGTGCCTCAAATTCAAAATCAACCATAAAGGCATTTACACGCGGCGAAATGGAACCGAAATAATGATCGTCCAGCTGCTGTCCGCGTGCCGGACTGTGTCCGAAAACCGTCCTGCCGGCCATCAGAAGGTCCGGACGTGCATAATAAAGCGCTTTATCAACTAGAAAATATTCCTGCTCAATGCCTAATGTCGGCGTCACTTTATCTACATCGCGGTTGAAAAACTGGCATACGGCCGTTGCAGCTTTATCCAGCATAACCAGCGAACGAAGCAGCGGTGCCTTGTAATCCAGCGCCTCGCCGGTATAGGAAATAAAAACGGACGGAATGCAGAGCGTCTTCCCTCCTGCCCCGTTATCCATCAGAAAAGCCGGCGAACTCGGGTCCCAGCCGGTGTAGCCCCGGGCTTCAAAAGTTGCACGAAGTCCTCCGCTCGGAAAAGAGGACGCGTCCGGCTCCTGCTGCACCAATGCGCTTCCCTTAAATTTTTCTACGGCTTTTCCGTCAATCGTCAGATCAAAAAATGAATCGTGTTTTTCGGCAGTTGTGCCCGTTAACGGCTGAAACCAGTGTGTATAATGTGTCGCGCCCTTGGAAATAGCCCAGGATTTCATGGCTGCGGAAACTTCGTCGGCGACTTCCCTGTCGATCGTGGAACCGGAACGGATGGCATTCGAGATCTTTGTATAAGCCTCTGCGGAAAGCAAGGTCCGCATCACATCGTCACTGAATGTATTGCTTCCATAAAGGTCCGCAACTTTTTCGGCGGGAGGGGTTAAAACGGGGGAAACACGTCCCTGAGCAATCTCAAAAGCTTTGGATCGAAAAGTCATTATGTATTGATTTATATTAATTCTCCTCAAAATTATTTATTTAACCGTACGAACAACAATTATGCGGTACATTTTCATTTATTGTCTTTTGTGTTATCATTTGATTAAGCATTTTTCGGAACTTTGCAGATTCGTTGATTTGCCATGATTAAAAGATTAAAGTTCCTTTTTATATACGGATTGACCTGGATTGTCTTCTTTCAGTTTCTGCGGGTTATATTCTTTGCCTATCATTACAAAAAAGCGCTTGAACTTTCGTCCTCTTTATGGGTCAGCAGCGCTTTTCACGGTTTGAGAATGGACATTTCTTTTGCCGCATACATTCTGGTGATACCGGCCTTGCTCATTGCATTCACCGCAGGAAAGTGGAACTGGTATAAAAAAACAGCCATTGTTTACAGCATCGTCATTTCGTTTCTGATTACATTGCTTGCCGTTGCCGATCTCGAACTTTTTCGTGCGTGGGGATTCCGGATCGAAGGTTCCATTCTGCAGTATCTCAAAACGCCGACTGAAGCGTTTGCATCCATGGGCGCTGCGCCCGTATTTCCGCTTGTGCTTTTGTTTGCATTCATCTTTGTGCTTATTTCAAGTCTTTTAACAACCGTCATCCGCAGAAGTGTAAGTGCATTTGAACGGTCCGGCTTTTACTTCACGATTCCTGCATTTATTCTCCTGACAGCCAGCCTTATTGTTCCGATCCGCGGAGGATTTCAGCTTGCTCCGATGAATGAAAGCGCGGTTTTTTTCAGCAACAAAAGCTTTGCAAACTATGCGGCTGTGAACGTGCCTTGGAATTTCATGAGCTCGGTTATAAACGCTACATACAGTACGAAAAACCCATTTGTTTACTTCAAGGAAAATGAAGCAGAAAAAATGGTTTCTTCCTTGTACGGCGCCGGCGGGGAAACTGAAAAAATTATCAGAACCGGAAAAGATGTGAATATCATTCTCATTATCTGGGAAAGTTTTACGGCCAAAGTCGCCGGCAATCTGGACGGCATGAAAAATGTTACGCCGGAATTTGAAAGATTGTCGAAGGAAGGAATTTTGTTTACAAACATCTATGCAAGCGGCAACCGCAGTGACAAAGGAATGGTCGCCATTCTCAGCGGTTACCCGGCGCAGCCCACTACTTCGATTATCAAAATACCGAAAAAGACCGTTACACTTCCGTCTTTGCCCGGCGTATTTCACAGAAGCGGCTGGAACACTTCATTTTATTACGGCGGCGAAACGGAGTTTGCGAATATGAAATCCTATTTTCTTCAGCAGGGTTTTGATAAAATCACGGACAAGGAAAGCTTTGACGAATCGGAAATGAATTCCAAATGGGGTGCGCACGATCATGTTGTTTTAAACCGCCTGCTGAGCGATCTCGACACGCAGAAGCAGCCGTTCTTTTCAACGCTTTTTACGCTGAGCAGCCACGAACCTTTTGAAGTTCCGGTAAAAACGGTTATTGAAGGCAACGACCCCGAACACCTTTTCCTGAATGCGCATCATTATACCGACGCATCCATCGGCCGGTTTATTGAACAGGCCAAAAAGAAACCGTGGTGGAAAAATACGCTTGTCGTCATCATTGCGGACCATGGCCATCCGATGCCGGAAACGCAGAAAACGAAACCCAGTGAATTTCATATTCCGATGCTGTGGCTCGGCGGCGTGCTGGAAAAAAGGAATACAAGGATTGATACATTGGCTTCCCAAACGGACCTGGCCGCCACTTTGCTGAACCAGTTTGGTTTGCCTTCTACCGGGTTTATGTGGAGCAATGATATTTTTCGTAAAAACAGGATTCCGTTTGCCTATTTCGCGTTTAATAACGGGCTGGGCTGGATGATGCCGGCCGGTTTTCTGGTGCGTGACAACCTCGGAGGGAATATTACCGAAGAAAATGGGAAACCGGGGAAGTCCGAAGAAGCTTTGGGAAAAGCTTATTTGCAAGCTTCTTTTACGGATTATTTAAAGCGTTGATTATAAAAGATGTAATTTTGCAGAATATTTGAAAACAATGAAAAAAGTCGCTTTTTATACATTAGGCTGCAAACTCAATTATTCCGAAAGTTCTTCCATTGCAAGAATGTTTGAACAGAAAGGATATTCCAAAGTTGAATTCAACGAGTCGCCCGATATTTTTATAATCAATACGTGTTCTGTTACCGAAAATGCAGATAAAAAATGCCGCAAGATTGTAAGAGAGGCACAAAAGATCAATCCGGACGGCTATGTGGCCATTATCGGCTGCTATGCACAGCTGAAACCAAAGGAAATTTCAGAAATTCCGGGCGTTGACGCGGTTCTGGGTGCTGCTGAAAAATTTCGTCTGGCCGATCTGATCGAGACATTCGAAAAAACGCCTTCCGGCCAAGCCGCGCAGGTTCTTGCCTCGCATATCGACAATGCTGTTGATTACCATACTTCCTATTCTTTAAACGACCGCACGCGTACATTTCTGAAAGTACAGGACGGCTGTGATTATCCGTGTTCTTACTGTACCATTCCGCTGGCGCGCGGAAAGAGCCGTTCCGATACGATTGAAAATATTGTAAAAGCGGCCCGTGAAATTGCTGAGCGCAATGTGAAGGAAATTGTACTTACCGGCGTTAACATCGGGGATTTTGGCCTGCATGGAGGTGAACGGAAAGAAACATTCCTGGATCTTGTGAAAGCTCTGGACGAAGTGGAAGGCATTGAACGTTTCCGGATTTCTTCCATTGAACCCAATTTGCTGACGGACCAGATCATTGAATTTGTAGCGCAGTCCAGACGTTTTGCACCGCATTTTCACATTCCGCTGCAATCGGGCTCTAACAAAGTGCTGGGACTGATGAAGCGACGTTACAAACGTGAACTGTATGCCGAACGAATTGCCAAAATAAAATCACTCATGCCGGATTGTTGCATCGGTGTGGATGTAATTGTCGGGCATGCCGGCGAAACGCAGGAATATTTTGAAGAAAGTTACAGGTTCCTGAACGAACTGGACATTTCCTATCTGCATGTTTTCACTTATTCGGAAAGAGAAAATACGGCTGCACTGGCCATTCGCCCGGTTGTCCCCAAAGCAGTAAGAAGTGAACGTTCAAAAATGCTTCACATTCTGTCTGAAAAGAAGAAGCGCCATTTCTATGAAAATCAAATCAATAAAAAAGGGACCGTACTTTTTGAGGATGAAGTTGAAAACGGCCAGATGCTCGGGTTTACAGAAAATTACATCCGCGTTGCCGTCAAATATGATCCTTTGCTGATCAATGAAACCAAGGAAGTGCTTTACAGCAGCCTGAATGAAAACGGATTGATGGAAGTTCAGGAAGTGGACGAAGTGCTTTTCCATGCATAAAGGCCTGATTACTGATACGATTTTCAATTGGTTATTAAATGCAGAAAGCCCGGAAAATCCGGGCTTTCTGCATTTAACGTCAAGTAAATTAGGCTTCTACAAGAAACTCATCATGCTGGCTGATATCCAGACCTGCTTTTTCGTCCATTTCAGAAACACGAAGCGGCAGGATCAGGTCTGTAATTTTAAGCAATGCCAGTGATCCGACAAACGCAAATACCGAAACGCCGACCAATGCAATTACGTGATTGATGAACAAAGTAGTTTCTCCAAATGCAAGTCCCTGATCTGTAACCAGTCCATTAACGCCGCTTGTCGCGAAAACGCCTGTCATCAGCATACCGACCATACCGCCAACTCCGTGGCATGGAAATACGTCCAGCGTGTCATCCAGTGTGGAACGGGTGCGCAGGTGAGCTATATAATTACTGATTACCGCTGCAATTGTTCCGATAAATAATGCGGCAGGAACGGTTACAAAACCCGCAGCAGGCGTAATGGCAACCAGACCAACAACTGCCCCGATGCAAAAACCAAGTGCGGATACTTTTTTACCTCTTGCCACGTCAAACAACACCCACGCCAGACCAGCGGCGCCGGCAGCTGTATTTGTTGTTGCAAAAGCGGAAACGGCAAGCGGAGAAGCAGATAGTGCGGAACCTGCATTGAAACCGAACCAACCAAACCATAGCAAACCTGTTCCAAGCAGTACAAACGGAATGTTTGCAGGCGGCAATACATGATCTTCCATTAAAGATCTGCGTCTTTTCAGGTAAAGTGCACCGGCGAGTGCAGCCCAGCCAGCAGACATATGTACAACCGTTCCGCCGGCAAAGTCAAGTACGCCCATTTTGAAAAGAATGCCTTCTGCATGCCATGTCATGTGCGCCAGTGGCGAGTAAATGAAGATACAAAAGAGAATTATAAACAATACATAGGAGCGGAAATTGATACGTTCGGCCATTGAACCTGTAACGAGTGCCGGCGTGATTACCGCGAACTTCATCTGGAACATGGCAAACAAAGCGAAAGGAATGGTTCCGAAAACCGGCCCGTCCAGAACGCCTTTGAACATGAAGTGTGTCGTCGGACTGCCGACAAAACCGCCGATGTCATCACCAAACGCAAGGCTGAAACCGATTACAACCCAAAGTACACTGATGACACCCATTGCAATAAAACTCTGGAGCATGGTGGAAATAACGTTTTTGTTATTGACCATACCTCCGTAAAAGTAAGCAAGTCCCGGAGTCATCAACAATACAAGTGCAGCTGAAACAAGCAGCCACGCAGTGTCGCCTGAATTGATGCCTTCAGTAACAATCTTGGTGGGGACATCTCCCGCAAATGCACCTAACATGCTGATTACGAGAAGAATAATTAGTGGAACTAAATTACGTTTTTTCATTGTAGTAAATTGTTATTATAATAATAGATTAAGAAGGTATATGATTAAAATTTGTAGATAAATGCGAGTCCGAATGTGGTCTGGCTGTTTTTGGTATAAAATCCTTTGGAATCCTGAAACTGCTGAACTTCTCCTGATCCGTTAACTTTTGGATATGCATCCAGACGGAATTCCGGTTTCAACAGAATGTGTCCGTCTGCAAGGCTGATGTTTCCTGTCAGGGTTACTGAATTTACGCTTGTTCCGGCACCCGAACCTGTAACCAGTCCGCGTACGCCGTTGTCATTGTTAAAGTATTCATAACGTGCCCCGATCCCGAAATGATCCGTAAGAGCCGTATTGGCATAAACCGCTACGCCGCCCCAGGTTTGTGCATCAGCAGGTCCGCCGTACCCCTGATAATCTCCTTTTTGCGAACCGTAAGCGGCATTCAGACCCAGCAGGAACTTTTCAGTGATCTGGTAACTGGTTGTAATATCAAAAAGGCGGTAATGCGCATCCGGCTGGTTACCGGCGGTGTCCGGATTGGCTTCATTGCTGTTAATGAAATTCAGGTAAACGTTCCAGTTGCTTGCAGGAGAAAAATAAAACTGTCCGATAATTCCCTTTTTGCGGTTGTTATCGCCGAGTCCGTCTACATTGTTTACAACACCGAGCATTAAAGATGCCTTGTCGGTAAAAGCATAGGTCGCCTTCACACCCGCATGATAAAACGGGCCATTGTTAAAAAGATTGGAAAGCGAATAGTTGAAATTGGCTGGGGCATCAATGACTTCATAACCAATATGCGTTCCGAACTGGCCCGCGGTCATGGAAAACTTGTCTGTGAATTTATAAGTAAAATAGGCCTGTTTGATCGCAAGCGCCGTACTTGTACTGATGCCATCCATCGGGCTCAGCACATTTCCATAATTGCCGTAATCTGCGTTGGGGCCGAAAGTAAGGTCTACTACTGCTTCCGATTTAGCGTTTGCATATGCAACTCTTGCCTGAACAAGTCCGAGTGAAAACTGGCCGGCTTTGCGGTCAAAAACCCGCGCTGTTCCTGCAACACCCATATTGGAACGTGAAGCGGGCTTGTTGAAGTTGGCCATATAATAGGAGTCCAGGTAACCTGTAAAGGCAAATGCACCTTTGGCTTCTTCATCTTCCTTTACCTCCACTACTACTGTCGTATCTGCTTTAATTGCTTTTTTGTCTTCCTCTGTCTTGGCAAAACCAAGTAAGGGAAACATCAAAGATAATTCTGTACAATAGACTTTTCTCATAATTATATTCTGTTTAAGTTAATATTACGCTCCGGCAGGATTATCAGATCAAATATTGTACTTAAATTATATTTTTCAAATATAAAGAACAGAATTAATGTGTTTTCCTCTAAAAATCATGGTTTTTTACTCTTTTTTATGTCTATAAAACTAAAATAAGCAAAAATCACCTGATTACATACAGAAATTAATATTTTGTATTTTGTAACCAAAACAAAATATTATTACAAATGACAGCTACCAGTTATTAAGAAATTTTATTAATTTATTTACATTTCCGGAAGCTGAGGGCAAAAAAAAAGCCTGCTGATCAGCAGGCTTTAAAATCTTGATTGTTCAGCAGGTTTTATTCACCGTGCATCCATGCTTTCTTGGCAAGCAGCGTATCTTCTTCTTCTTCATTATCCGGATCGGGAACACAGCAATCTACCGGGCAAACAGCCGCACATTGCGGTTCTTCATGAAAACCGACGCATTCGGTACATTTATCTGAAACTATATAGTAGAACTCGTCAGATACCGGAGATTGTTTTTCTTTACCGCTGACAACGGTTCCTTCACCAAAATCAACTTCATCCAAACTTGTTCCATCTCCCCAGGTCCATTCCACGCCTCCTTCATAAATTGCCGTATTCGGGCATTCTGGCTCGCACGCCCCACAATTTATGCATTCATCGGTTATCATTATAGCCATAGTCGCCGGATTGTTTATATTTGTTGCTATTTCTTCTGTTTAGAATAACAAATATAAATATTTATAGTTTCCCGGCAATCACAAAATTTAACATGCCGTTTTTAATTAAACAATTCAGAGTTACCCTATAATGATATCAAGAAACCAACGAATAAATGCCTTTGTAAAGCTCGGAAAATTCATCAGTAACCCGCAAAATTCATCTGTCATCGAAAACTGGATTGATCATGCCAAAAGCAAGAACAACTGGTTTACGCCTGAAAATACTGCGCAGTCGCTGAATGCAATTGCTTCACAATATCTGGATGAAGACAAGCTGACGCAATGGGCTTCGCAATATCCGGAACCCGAATCGGCAAAAAAAATCGGCATTGTCATGGCCGGAAATATTCCTGCCGTAGGTTTTCAGGACGCGCTATGTGTACTCATCAGCGGACACATTCTGCTGGCCAAACCGAGTTCGGACGATTTTGTACTGATCAATGCCATCCTGAACAAACTGACTGATCTGGAACCCGCATTTGAAGATTACATCCGCTTTGTGGAACGCCTGAATGATGCGGATGCTTTCATCGCCACGGGAAGTGACAATACCGCACGCTATTTTCACTATTATTTTGCCAAAAAACCGCACATTATCCGTAAAAACCGGACTTCTGTTGCCGTACTGACCGGGAACGAAACCGAAGCAGAACTGAGTGCACTCGGCCGTGACGTTTTACAGTATTTTGGTCTTGGCTGCCGCAATGTTTCCAAGTTGTATGTTCCAGCAGAATATGATTTTACCAGGTTTTATGAAGCCATTCAGCCTACGGATAAATTATACCTGCATCATCATAAATACTTCAATAATTACGATTATAACAAGTCCATTTTTCTTGTAAACGCCGTTCCGCATTATGATAACGGATTCCTGTTACTCAGAGAAAGTGAAGTGCTTGTGTCGGCAATAAGCGTGCTGCATTATGAAACTTACCGCTCTATTGAAGATGTAAAGGAAAAACTTGCAGCATCTTCGGAAAAAATCCAGTGCATTGTCGGAAGCAGCAATCCGGCTCTGCCGCAAACCGTGGATTTCGGCAAAGCACAGAGTCCCGGCCTTTTTGATTACGCGGATGCCGTGGATACGATGGCGTTTCTGGCTGATTGCTGATTACCGGTTTTCCTTTCCAAAAGCCCATTGCAAAAACTCGGGCAGAACCGCTGACCAGGTTTTCTGGTTATGTTCCCCGAGTTCCACTTCTGTATAAAACACATCTTTTTGCCAGACAAAGCCTTTTCTTTCCAGTTCTGAAATGCATTCCAGCGTATCCTGAATGGAATCAATGACGCCGTCATTATCACGGTCATCATATTCATCCAGCGACCCGCATTGAAACCAGATTTTCAGTTCAGGTTTTAATGCAGTGTTTCTGATCTGCGCATGCATAATGCGGTCGGCATCACTGTAACCTTCGTGCAGTGCTTTCTGCCGCCACCATAACGCACCCGAAAATACGCCGGCTTTCGAGAAAATACCGGAATGGTTCCACGCCATATCCAGCGCCATTAATCCGCCGAGCGAAAACCCGGCGTATGTTACTTCCGATAATCTTACACTGTAATTTTCGTTCAGATACGGAAGCAGTTCCTGCAAAACAAAGTCCGTAGTTGCCTGCGCTTTGTTGCCCCGCCCGGCATAATCGGACATCAAAGCCGTTCCGTATTCAAATATCCTTTCCGGCCCGGCATGAATCCCTGCGACAAGCACCGGAGTCATCCGGTTTTCCGCCTGCATCCGGTTCAGGATTTCATGCATGTGCAGCGCCCCGAAATCCTGACCGTCGTTGAACAGCAGCAAAGGATAGCTTTCAGACGGGTTATATTCAAAAGGAAGAAAAACGGAAATCGCCATTTCCCTTTCCAGAAAAAAAGAATACAGGCATTTATGCTGGAATAAGATTTGCTGTTCAGAAGAATTCAAACGCACTGGCCGGTTAATGATACTTGAAAAACGGACGGCAAGTTATTAATTTGCTTCCTATGATTTGTTTTGTATATTTCATTTATCGTCGTATTCTGTAAAATTTGACACATATTGGAAGAGAAGCACATTAAATATTATTCTCATCATCTCGACAGAAACGTTGATTTGCTTGTTTACGGAAGCTGGGGCTATCCGATTCTGCTTTTTCCGACAACGCTCGGGCGGTTTTATCAGGCTAAGGACATGGGCCTGACCGAAAGTGTACGCATGCAGATTGAATCCGGGAAATACAAGCTTTACTGTGTAGATTCCATTGATGCAGATTCCTGGTATGCAAAGCATCTCAACCCGCAATACCGGGTCCTGAACCATATTCAGTACGACAAGTTCCTGAACAACGAACTGGTTCCTTTTATCAAAAATGAATGCAAAGTCGATAAAATCGGGGTTGCCGGATGCAGCTTCGGAGGCTTTCATGCTGCCAATTATGCCTTCCGTCATCCGGACATGGTCGCCTATCTGATCAGCATGAGCGGTGCATTTGACATCAGGAGCTTTACCGACGGATTTTACGACGATACGGTTTATTTCAATAATCCGGTTGATTTTATGCCGAATGAACAGGGCTGGCGGTACGGGCATATGAAAATCGTGCTCGGAACATCAGACTGGGATATTTGTCTGGACAGCAATTTGAAAATGTCAGGCATTCTCAGCAACAACGGAATTGACCACTGGCTGGATGTGCGCGGCTGGGAAAAGCATGACTGGCCGCTCTGGCACAAAATGTTTCCGGATTACTTATCCCGTATTATGTAAATCCGTATTTACAGATATTTCCGTTAAAAAATGAAAATGCTGGCTTAAACATAACAGTAATATAGTATGAAAAAAATTGGAATATTGTTTGGAATGGAAAATACGTTTCCGAACGCTTTTATTGAAAGAGTGAACAGTAAAGCAGTGGACGGCATTATTGCAGAAGCTGTATCCATTGACAAAGTTGTTCAGGCCGATCCCACGGAATATGCCGTTATCATTGACCGTATTTCACAAGATGTGCCCTTTTACAGAGCATACCTCAAAAATGCAGCTTTGTCCGGGACTGCTGTAATCAATAATCCGTTCTGGTGGAGCGCTGATGAAAAGTTTTTCAATAATGCACTCGCCGAGAAAATCGGGGTTCCGGTTCCGAAGACCGTACTGCTGCCTTCAAGGGAACGTCCTGAAAATACTTCCGAAACCTCTTTCCGCAACCTTGCGTATCCGATGGCCTGGGAAGAAATATTCCAGTATGTAGGTTTTCCGGCATACATGAAACCACATGACGGCGGAGGCTGGAAAAGCGTTTATAAAGTCGTGAACCCGCAGGATATGTGGCACAAACACCAGGAAACCGGACATCTTGTTATGATGTTGCAGGAAGAAGTTGTCTTTGACGATTATTTCCGCTGCTACTGCATCGGGCAGAAAGATGTGCTCATTATGCCTTACGAGCCCAGAAATCCGCATCATCTGAGGTATGCTGCCGAAATAAAAGCCACGGGTGAAGAAAGAGAAAAGTTGCTGGAAACGGTTCGTGACTACACTTTAAAGCTGAACGTTGCCTTGGGTTACGACTTCAATACCGTCGAATTTGCAGTACGCGACGGCATTCCGGTTGCCATTGATTTCTGTAATCCTGCGCCGGACGCAGACATTTATTCCGTCGGACCCGACAATTTTGAATGGGTTGTGGAAGCTGCGGCAAACATGGCCATTGAACGTGCTCAAAAGCATGTTCCCGGACAATCAAACCTGACGTGGGGAACATTTGTAAAAGATGCAATCGGTACGCCGCAGATGGCTGCCGAACCTGCATCGGTACCGTCTGCGCCAGCTGCACCGGTTACGTCTGCAAAGGAAGTTAAAGTAAAATCTGTCGCGCCTAAAAAAGCACTGAAGCCGGTTGAAGACAAAGGATTTGAAACAATCCTGGAACCGGCTCCCAAAATACCAACCAAAAAAGCGGCTGCAACCAAAGCGCCGGCCAAAAATTCCAAATTGGATAAATCTTAACCAATCATTTCAGCGCAGCTTTTTATTATGGCAACTTTCACTCTGGGAATTGAAGAAGAATTTCAGACCATTGATCCCGTTACGCGCAATCTGCGGTCGCATATGTCCAAACTTGTGGAGGACGGGAAAATCACACTTAAGGAAAGAGTAAAAGCAGAAATGCATCAGGCGGTTGTGGAAGTAGGGACAAATATCTGCCATAATATTCAGGAAGCGCGTGAAGAGGTCACTTATTTAAGGAAAATGATTCTGGACCTTGCGGAAAAACAGAATCTGCAGGTCGCCGCAGCCGGAACGCATCCTTTTGCCGACTGGGTGGAACAGCTCATTACGCCGGATCCGCGCTATGATGAGATTATTGACGAAATGCGTGATGTAGCTCGCGGAAATCTCATTTTCGGTCTGCATGTGCATGTCGGGATTGAAAGCCGGAACGAAGGCATCGAAATCATGAACGCCGTGCGGTATTTTCTGCCGCATATTTATGCATTGTCGACCAACTCGCCTTTCTGGTGCGGCAGAAATACCGGTTTCAAATCCTACCGTTCCAAGGTTTTTGATAAATTTCCGAGAACCGGAATCCCGGACTTTTTTGCAAGTGCTTCGGAATACGATGAATATGTCGCATTGCTGATCAAGACCAAATGCATTGACAACGGCAAGAAAATCTGGTGGGATATCCGGCTTCACCCGTTTTTCAATACCATTGAATTCCGCATGTGCGATGTGCCCATGCGAACGGACGAAACCATTTGCCTGGCCGCCATTATGCAGGCGCTTGTAGCCAAAATCCATAAACTGCACCGCATGAACCTCAGCTTCCGGCCCTATCACCGGATGCTGATCAATGAAAACAAATGGCGCGCCGCACGGTATGGCATTCACGGCAAACTCATTGATTTTGGTAAACAGGAGGAAGTCGAGTACAGTATTCTGGTGGAAGAACTGCTGGAATTTATTGACGATGTTGTAGATGAACTCGGCAGCAGACATGAAATAAGTTACATTCACGAGATCATGCGAATGGGAACCGGTGCAGACCGCCAGCTTGCCGTATTTGAACAAACCGGAAATATGAGCGCCGTTGTGGATTACATTGTTTCCGAAACCAAGGTCGGGTTGTATTAAAATTCAATTTGAGTGTGAATTTATTGACAGTAAATATGTTAACTTAATTTACACTTTCTTAAAACTAAAAGCTGAGTGCATTGTATTCAGCTATTATAAAATGAACACGAATCATAAACATTTCCATATTGCAATCCTCGACATGTACAGCGGGGTGGACAATGAAGGAATGCGCTGCATCAAAAAGATCATTACGGCATTCGGTGAACAGGAAGCCATTCCTGTAACTTATACCATTTTCGACGTACGCCAGAAGCTTGAAGTTCCGGGAATGGAATTCGATGCTTACATTTCAACCGGCGGGCCCGGAAATCCGGCACCTGTCGGGGAAGCCTGGGAACGAAAGTTCTTCAGTTTTCTGGACCAGCTTCTGCATTTTAACCAAAATCGCCGCAACCGCACCAAAAAACATCTGTTTCTGATTTGTCATTCTTTTCAGATGGCATGCATTCACTGGCAGCTTGCGGCGGTGAGTAAAAGAAGAAAAACGTCATTCGGTACTTTTCCCGTGCATAAAACGCTTTCGGGCAGAAAAGATCCGCTTCTGAACGCACTTGAAGACCCTTTTTATATCGTCGATTCAAGGGATTTTCAGGTGACGCAGCCGAATCAGCAAATGTTTGAAAGCATGGGTGCCAAGCTGCTTTGCCTTGAAAAAATCCGTCCGCATGTCCCGCTTGAACGCGCCGTTATGGCGATCCGGTTCAGCAATGAAATTGTCGGAACGCAGTTTCATCCCGAAGCAGATGCCGAAGGAATGCTCCGTTATTTTCTTAGAGAAGATAAAAAAACAAGTATAATTGCCAATTACGGTGAAGCCAAATACAATGACATGATCCGTAATCTGAATGATTCCGAAAAAATCATGCGGACAGAAGCAGTTATCATTCCGTCCTTTCTGAAGAATGCTTACCAGAAAACTTTTACGCAGGCAGTAACAGCAGATTTAGCCTAAACATAGTAATCAAATCCAGCATTTAACATGCAAAAAGAAGCACGCGAAGCTTACAATCAATCATTTACAGAAAACAAATATCAGGAGTTCCTGAAAGCTTTTGAAGTCGATTTTCCCGGACAGCTTGATTTCCGGATAGCAGAAACGCCTGTTTTCATTCCGGCTGAGCTAAAAAACAAAATCATTCAGGCTTCCGGAGAAATTATTGATTCGCTGCTGTCGCCGGATTTCAAGGAGAAAACGGACCGTGCGGTTCCTGAAAATGAATCGGTGCCGAATGAAAACGCGCATACTTCTTTTCTGGCCATTGATTTTGCAGTCTGCAGGAACGAATCCGGAGAATTGCATCCTCAGTTGATTGAGTTACAAGGCTTTCCCTCCATATTTGGTTATCAGGCTTACTTGTCTGAACTGTTTCGTAAATACTTTGATATTCCTGCCGATTTCCACTATTGTTTTGGTGCGGATTCTTATGAAGAATATGTAAACAAGCTCCGCAGCCTGATCGTTGCCGGCGATAATCCTGAACAGGTTATTTTGCTTGAAATTTTTCCCGAAAAGCAGAAAACGCGCATTGATTTTGCCATTACGGAGCAAATGCTGGGCGTCAAAGCCGTTTGTTATACCAAACTGATCCGCGAAGGAAGAAAGTTGTATTATGAAGATAACGGCAGAAAAATTCAGGTCAAAAGGATTTATAACCGCCTGATTTTTGATGATCTGAAGAAATATTCCGGTCTGGAAACCAGCTATCACTTTACTGATGATGTCGACGTGAAATGGGTCGGCCATCCCAACTGGTTTTACCGGATCAGTAAATTTGCCTTGCCGTTCCTGAAAAGCAGTTTTGTGCCGAAAACCGATTTTGTAAGCAATTTCAACGGCCATTATCCTGCTGATCTTGAAAATTATGTGTTGAAACCATTGTTTTCCTTTGCCGGTTCGGGTGTTCAGCTGCATGTTTCGGAAGAACTGCTCAAAACCATCCCGGACCCTGAAAATTATATTCTGCAGAGAAAAGTAAACTACGAACCGGTTATCCAGGCTCCGGACGGACTGGTTAAATGCGAGATCAGGATGATGTACGGCTGGAACGATTCCGCAGAAAAACCTGAATTACTGATTAGTTTAAGCCGTTTGAGTCGTGGAGAAATGATTGGTGTGGATTATAACAAAAACTTCACCTGGGTCGGAGGAAGCGCTACATTTTTTGAAAAGTAACATCATGCACATTACACATCGCCAGCATTTTTTTGATCACCTAGCTCAAACTTCTGATTATCCGCTGGCACTGGAAATTGATAAAGCCGAAGGCATTTACATGTACAGTCCGGATGGCAAGCGGTACATGGACCTTATCTCCGGAATTGCCGTCAGCAATGTCGGCCACAGACATCCGAAAGTAATTGAAGCCATTCACAATCAGCTTGATAAACACATGCATTTGCTGGTTTACGGCGAATTTGTACAAAGTTCACAAGTTCAGCTTGCCGCATCGCTGGCCAATACGTTGCATCTTGCACAGGCAACTTTGTCGCCGTTTGGAGCCATTAACAATGTTTATTTTACCAATTCGGGTACCGAAGCGGTAGAAGGCGCCATGAAACTGGCCAAGCGTTTTACCAGACGTTCGGAATTTATTTCCTGCTACAATGCCTATCACGGCGCAACGCAAGGCGCACTGAGCCTTGCAGGCGCCGAGTTCTTAAAAAACAGCTTTCGTCCGCTGCTTCCGGGAATCAAACATATCAGGCACGGGTATTTACCGGATATTGAAAAAATCAGTGAAAAAACAGCAGCCGTTGTCATTGAAGTAATTGGCGGCGAATCGGGTGTGAGAGTTCCTTCTGATGCGTATTTTCCGGCATTGCGTGAAAAATGTACTCAAACCGGCACGTTGCTGATCGTGGATGAAATCCAGACAGGATTCGGACGAACAGGCAGTTTCTGGGCGTTTGAGCAATTCGGTTTTTACCCTGATATTCTGTTAAGTGCCAAAGGAATGGGCGGCGGTATGCCGATCGGTGCGTTTATGGCTTCGCATGATATCATGCAGGTTTTAAAATCCAGACCCATTCTTGGACATATTACCACTTTCGGCGGCCATCCGGTAAGCTGCGCGTCTTCACTCGCTGCCCTGAATGTAACGCTGGAAGAAAACCTTGCAGCAAAAGCCATTGAAAAAGGTGCGCTTTTCAAATCCCTGCTTGTTCACCCCAAAATCAGTGAAGTAAGAGGAAAAGGACTTATGCTTGCAGCCCAAATGGATTCCTTTGAAGTTTTAAAAGATACAATTGATAAATGCATTGAAAAGGGTGTGGTTATAGACTGGTTTTTATTTTGCGACAATGCCATGCGGATCGCACCGCCGCTCACCATTTCAGAAGAACAGATTACCGAAGCGTGTGCTGTTATTCTAAGTGTTTTGAATCAATGATTGTGAAATAATTTTATGGGATTAAATATTTTATCAACATGTCGGAAACCCAAAACGCATAAATTAACAAGCTTTAAACCTTTGACCTTAAAATGGAATATTCAATTGAAAATGACTTTCTGAGGATTTCAGTAAAACAAACCGGAGCTGAACTTTGCAAAATACAATCTGTGAAAACCGAAAAAGATTTTATGTGGGATGCAGACCCGAATGTTTGGGCAAGTTCCGCACCCGTCCTTTTTCCGGTGATTGGAGCAGTCAAAAATGGTTTTGTAAAATATAAAGGCAATGATTTTGCTGTTCCGCGGCATGGTATGATCAGAAACAATGCCAACGTTGAATTGGTAAAACAAACGGAAAACAGTCTGACTTTCGGACTTAAATTCAGCGAGGAAACCTTAAAGATTTACCCTTTTGATTTTGAGTTCCTGATAACTTATCAGTTGGAATCTCATGAAATAATCGTTAACCATCAGGTCATCAATCACGGCAAGGAGGAAATGCTGTTTTCGCTGGGCGGACATCCGGCGTTTAAATGCCCTTTGCATGAAGACGAAGTTTATGAAGATTATTATCTTGAATTTGAAGCGGTGGAAACGGATTCAACGTGGCTGCTTGAAGATGGCCTGGTTAGCAAAAATACAAAGCCCGTTCTTGAAAATACCAATGTGCTGCATTTGCACAAACATCTGTTCGATCAGGATGCACTGATATTCAAACACCTTATTTCCAAAACTGTAAGTCTGCGCAGTACAAAGTCGCCGGAAGTTGTAACCATGCGCTTTAATGACTTTCCATACCTTGGGATTTGGGCAAAGCCGCAGGCGGAATTTGTTTGCATCGAACCCTGGCTCGGCATCGCCGACAGTACCGATTCTGACCAGAACTTTGAAACAAAGGAAGGTATTTTAAAACTAGCTTCCGGCCAGACTTTCGAGGCTTCTTTTTCGATTGCGATATATGAGTAGAAACTAATAATGCATAAAACAAAAAAAGGCTCCAAGCGGAGCCTTTTTCATTATCTTCAATCGCAATACTTATACAGTAGCCGCGATCTGAGCATTTAATTTATCTTCCAAAGTTGTTTTAGGAACAACGCCAACAACTTTATCAACCAATTGTCCGCCTTTGAAAATCATTAATGTCGGGATGCTGCGAATACCGAATTTAGCAGGTATCGATGAGTTCATATCCACGTCCATTTTACCAACAACGGCTTTTCCATCATACTCGCCGGCCAGCTGCTCTACAACAGGTCCGATCATTTTACATGGGCCACACCATTCTGCCCAAAAATCTACAAGTACTGGTTTGTCGCCCTGGATAAGTTCTTCAAAGGTGCTATCGGTAATTTCAATTGCTTTTCCCATGTCAAAAATTGTCTAATGTTTTTTATTAATCTGATGCTATAAGGAATTATACGTACTAAAAGTTCCGGATTCCTTTAATTACAAACTAGTTTAAAGAGAATTTTACGCCGTGAAATCCGCTGAGCACTTTAAAGAGTTCATTGGATGGTGAAACCCTGTATCCGCGCGATAGCATCTCTACTTCAAGATGTGTTTCAGGATCGGTAACCACCATATTCACAGAACACTGGCCGGGATGATTACCGAAAGTATCATTCAGCAAATGAATAAACTGGGCGTCGATCTGATCCAGTGCCAGATTGATCTTTATTTTCCTGCACATTTTTTCACGTATTTCAGGCAGCAGCTGAATCTGTGTGATTTTAAACTCAAACTGATCTTCCTGTTTCCAGCGGTTCTGGACTTTTCCTTTGATGTACAGAAACTGTCCGACCTGAAGATAATTCTTGAAACGGATGTAATCCTCGCCGCCCAAAAGCATTTCCATGGAACCGCGGTAATCTTCCAATTTAAAGATCATGAAAAGACTTCCGTTTCGCGACATTCTTTCCATGGCGCTTGTAACAATCCCGCCGACGCTGATTTCCTTGCCAAAATATTTGGGTGACTTCTCGCCTTCTGCTATTTCCATCACCTTGTCCAGCGTACAGTTGCAGAAATTGTCAAGTTCCACGCGGAAAGTATCCAGCGGATGGCCTGAAATATAAAATCCGACCACTTCCTGTTCGTAACGAAGCTTTGTCAGATCGTCCCAGGGCATTACTTCGGCAGCTCTTGGCTTCGCCAGCATGGAACTGCCCATTCCCATCGAACCGAACAACGAAGCCTGTGCGGAAGATTTTTCTGCATGATAATTGTTGGCATATTTGATCAGGCGCTCGATAAATGTTCCGTTTTCTCCGGGTTCGGTTGCAAAATACTGTGCACGGTGATATTCCGGAAAACAGTCGAAGCTGCCCGCATAGGCCAGACTTTCAATCGTTTTCTTGTTAACCGTTCTTAAATTGACGCGGGTTATAAAGTCAAATATATCCTTGTAAGGTCCGTTCAGGTTGCGTTCTTCAATAATCGATTCCACTGCAGCGTCTCCGCTACCTTTTACACCCGCAAGCCCGAAGCGTATCTCATTCCTGTTGTTGGCATTGAACTGCCGGTCCGACTCATTGATATCCGGCCCAAGTACCTTGATTCCCTGCGCCTTGCACTCTTCCATAAAGAAGGTGATCTTTTCAATGTTTCCAAGTGAGCTGGTGAGTACCGCCGACATGTATTCTGCCGTATAATGCGCTTTGAGGTATGCAGTCTGATACGCAACAAAAGCGTAACACGTTGAATGCGACTTGTTGAAGGCATACGATGCAAATGCTTCCCAGTCCGTCCAGATCTTTTCCAGCTTCTTGGCATCCAGACCTTTTGCCGTTCCGCCTTTCATGAAATCGCCCTTCATTTTGTTCAGCGTTTCAATCTGCTTTTTACCCATGGCCTTACGCAAGGTATCGGCTTGTCCTTTTGTAAAGCCGCCCAGTTTCTGGGACAAAAGCATAACCTGTTCCTGATAAACCGTAATTCCGTATGTATCGGCAAGGTATTCTTCCAGCTCGGGCAGATCGTACGTAATTTCCTCCTGTCCGTTCTTTCTTCGTATGAAGTTCGGAATGTATGCAATCGGGCCGGGACGGTACAAGGCGTTCATGGCGATCAGGTGCTCAAAACGGTCTGGAATAAGGTCGCGCATGTGCTTTTTCATTCCGTCCGATTCAAACTGGAAAATGGCATTGGTTTCACCACGCTGGAACAGTTCAAAAACTTTCGGGTCGTCCAGCGGAATGTCGTCAATAACAATATCTTTATTGTGATTCTGTTTGATCAGCCGCAATGCTTCCTTTATAATGGTCAGGTTTCGGAGCCCCAGAAAGTCCATTTTGATTACACCGGCATCTTCAATGATTTTTCCCTGATATTGGGTAATCAGAAAATCGGAATCCTTGGAAGTACTCACCGGTATAATTTCGGTAAGATCACTTGGCGCAATGATAATCCCCGCAGCGTGGATACCGGTGTTGCGGACGGTTCCTTCCAGCCGCCTTGCTTCCTGTAAAACACTCGCCTGCAAATCAGTACCGGATGCAATGGCACGCATTTTCTTTACATTGTCCAGCTCGTCCGGCGCAATGCCTTCTTTTTTCAGCAAACTGCCCTCTCCTTCCAGCGGCGCTGTAAATATGCGGTTCAGCGTCATGTTATAAGTCGGCTTGTCCGGAACCAGCTTGGCCAGTGCATTGGCGTCGGCAAGCGGAAGATCCATAACGCGTGCAACATCCTTGATCGCCGATTTGGCAGCCATCGTACCGTATGTTACAATCTGCGCAACCTGATTGTAGCCATATTTTTTAACAACATAATCAATGACTTTCTGACGGCCTTCATCATCAAAATCGGTATCAATATCGGGCAATGAAATCCGGTCCGGATTCAGAAAACGCTCAAACAGCAGGTCGTACTTGATCGGGTCAATGTTCGTGATTCCCGTACAATAGGCAACGACGGAGCCCGCCGCGGAACCACGGCCCGGACCTATGAATACGCCCATATTTCTGCCCGCTTCAATAAAATCCGCAACAATCAGGAAGTAACCGGGAAAGCCCATGTTCCGGATCGTATTCAGCTCAAAGTTGAGGCGTTCTTCAATTTCGGGTGTAACGGTGCCGTACTTTCTGCGCGCGCCTTCAAAGGTTAAATGCTTTAGATATTCCCACTGGTTCAGAACGTCCGCTGTAAGTTCTTTTTTACCAGCCATTTCCGACAGGGTATGCGTTTTGAATTCCTCCGGAATCGGGAAATTCGGAAGCAGAATGTCTTTTCTTAAATCAAGGGTTTTTATCTTATCGACGATCTCGTTTGTATTGTCCAGCGACTCCGGCAGGTCGTTAAACAGCTTCATCATTTCACTGGTATTCTTGAAATAAAACTGGTCGTTGAAAAACGCAAAACGCGAGCCTTTCGGAATTCCTTTATCGTCATCAAAATCCTTGGCCGAAGGCGTACTCTGCTTGTCACCGGTATTGATACAAAGCAGAATATCGTGCGCATTCCAGTCTTCCTGATCTACATAATGCGAATCATTTGAAGCAATAATCTTGACGTTATATTTCTTGGCAAACCGTACAAGCACTTCATTCACAATGTACTGATCGCGGATTTCATGACGCTGCAATTCTACGTAAAAATCATCGCCAAAAAGATTCAGCCACCATCTGAATTCCTTTTCCGCTTCTTCTTCGCCTTTTTTAAGAATGGTCTTCGGGATAATGGCACCAATGCAGCAAGTCGTTGCAATCAGTCCCTGATGGTATTTGACGATCAGCTCCTTGTCAATCCGCGGGTACTTGCCGTACATGCCTTCCATAAAGCCCAGCGAACACATTTTCACAAGGTTTTTATAGCCGATTTCATCTTTTGCAAGCAGCAGCTGGTGATGGCGAACGTCTTTTTTATCTTTTGTAAACTGACGGACATGCCTGTCTTCCACGACGTAAAACTCGCAGCCGACGATCGGCTTGATGCCCTGCTTGTTCCCTTCCGCAACAAACTCGAACACACCGAACATATTGCCGTGGTCGGTAATGGCAACGGCCGGCATGTTGTCTTCCTTTGCCTTTTTAAATAGTTTTTTTATATCCGCCGCACCGTCCAGCAGTGAAAACTGGGTATGGCAATGTAAGTGGGAAAACTGCATGTGATCAGATAAAGTGATTGAACAATGGACTTTCAACGCGAAATTTCAATGACCTGAAATCATTGTTCCGCATGCTGTTCATATAATATATAATTCATATAGTCGGTAAAAGGTTTAAGAATCCTGACACCTTTTAACACTTTTTCACCAAAATCTTTGGAAGCCACTTCCTTATCCGTAAAACGGTGCATAAAGAAAAGCTGTTTACGTTTAAGAAGCCCGATTTCCGGGTGATCTTTCGGGTAACCTTTGGGCATGGTCTTAAGGGATTCGCCGGATATCTCAGGGAAAAAAGTTCTGAATTCCTTGTTTTCGATAATCGCTTTCAGTTCGCCGGCATTGTAATCAATTTCCTGCCGGTAACGGGCAATCTGCTCGGAAGTGGTTTCCCACATTCCTCCGCCCAGAAAAGTCTGGTCATGCGGCTGAATCTGGATATAATAATCGATTTTACCCGAACTTTTACCGCCCGGACCGATTCCTGCGCTCAGGTTATTCTTATACGGCGCCTTGTTTTTGGAAAACCGGATATCACGGTTTATGCGCAAAAGGCATTCTTTTATCTGAAGATTTCCAAGGTCCTGAAACTTTCCGATCTGCTGAATCAGAAAACCTACGAGATTTTCCATATCTGCTTTGGCGGCGTCATAATCTTTGCGGTGCTCCTGAAACCAGTCTCTGTTGTTATTTTCTGCTAATTGGCTGAGGAAGTGAAGTGTTTGGGATTCCATTGTGATTTATTGCAACGATAAAATTCAAATCTACTACGTTTTCTTGTTCAATTTAACGAATTTTGGCAAATAGAAACAGGAAGGTATTCCTTAAAAACGCTAACTGACTGAAAGATATGAATGTCCAATTTTTGTCAAACGAAGAAGGAAAAAAGACCGCCGTTGTGATACCGATCAAGGATTGGGAAGAAATTCAGAAAAAGCTGAATAAAGAAGAAGACTTTTGGGAAGAGCTTCCGGATCATGTCAAAGACGGCATTGCAAAAGGACAAAGACAATCCCTTGATGGCGAAACCAGATCGCATGACGAAGTAATGCAGAAGTACAACAAGTATTTATAATTAGATGAGTAAAAATATTCGCTGGACTCAGGAAGCTGAAGAAAGCTTTGCACACATTATCTGCCATTTGGAGGAAAAATGGTCTGAAAATCAGGTTAAGAAATTTATTAAGATTGTAAACAACGCATTGAAGCAAATAGCAGAATTTCCTTATATGTATGAGGCTTCAGTTTACAATCCAAAAGTAAGGAAGGGGTTTATTGCCAAACAATGTTCGCTCTTCTATGAAATCAATGAAGATACCATTGTACTGCTTTTTTTCTGGGATAATCGCAGAAAGCCGATCAGAAACTTTCAAAAACAAAACAAGTAATTTTTTTAGATATAAATGGCCAGAGTCCTTACCGGCATTCAAAGCAGCGGGCGTCCTCATCTGGGGAACATTTTAGGAGCAATCCTGCCCGGAATCGAATTATCAAAAAATCCTGAAAACGAGTCGTTTTTCTTCATTGCAGACCTTCATTCCCTTACTTCACTGAAAGACGGAGCGCTGAGAACGGAATATGTCCGTGCTGTGGCGGCTGCCTGGCTTGCACTCGGGTTCGATTACAAGAAGAATGTATTCTGGCGGCAGTCGCGGGTTCAGGAACATACCGAACTGGCCTGGTACCTGAACTGCTTCACGCCTTTTCCCATGCTGGCCAATGCGACTTCGTTCAAGGAAAAATCTGAAAAACTGGCGGATGTAAATGCCGGACTGTTTACATATCCTGCGCTTCAGGCAGCCGATATCCTGCTTTATGATGCCAATATCATTCCCGTCGGAAAAGACCAGAAGCAGCATCTGGAAATGACCAAAGACATTGCAAACCGTTTCAACCAACTCGCCGGAGCAGAAATTCTGGTACTGCCGGAACCACAAATTGACGAAGCAGTCATGACCGTTCCGGGCATAGACGGACAGAAAATGAGCAAGTCGTATCATAATTACATTGACATTTTCGTGCCGGAAAATGAACTGAAAAAAATTACTAAAAAGATTGTCTCCGATTCCACGCCACTGGAAGACCCGAAAGATCCGGATGCGGACATTACGTTTAAATTGTACAGCCTCGTTGCATCGCCGTCCGACGTAGCTGCCATGCGTCAGAATTACGAAAAGGGCGGCTATGGTTACGGCCATGCCAAACAGGCATTGTTCGAATGCCTGCTGGAAAAATTTGCCGAGCCGCGCAGGATTTTCAATTACTATATGGAAAATGAAAGTGAGCTTGAAAACATCTTGACCGAAGGCGAAGAAAAAGCAAGGGCCATCGCACAGCAAACCATTACCAAAGTCCGTAAAATACTCGGATTCAGCTCATGATGCATATGGTTGAAATGTTAATCCGTTCCGATCAGGAATTGTTTCTCTTGCTGAACAGCATGCATACGCCATGGCTGGACACGCTGATGTACTGGATTACGTTCAAATATACATGGATTCCGCTTTATCTTTTTTTGGTCGTTATTACCATGCGATATAACAGAAAAGAAGGCTTTGCAACGATTGCAATGGTTCTGATTGCTGTGATCATTGCAGATAAAATTACGTCAGGGTTTATGAAGCCGTATTTTATCCGCTTCCGGCCATGCCATGAACCTACTTTACAGGGGATGTTTAATCAGGTAACGGACTGCGGCGGCCTGTACGGGTTTGCTTCCTCACATGCTTCCACAAGTTTTGCAGTGGCTTTTACATGGTTTGCTTTTCTGAAAACAAAAGTCCGGTATATGGGCCTGATTTTTTTATGGGCAATCGTATATTCATACAGCAGAGTATATGTAGGCGTGCATTATCCGGGCGATATCCTCACCGGCGCTTTGATCGGAATGCTGGTCGGATGGCTTTGTGTGCAGCTCTACAATACTTTTTTAATAAAATATTACCGCAATTAACTGATTTTACTTAATTTTGCGCAAATTTTAGATTGGCCAATGGGTTCATTCAATACAGTAAAAATATTCTCGGGAAGTCAATCCGAGTATTTGGCCAAAGACATAGCCAGGTATTATGGCAAGGAACTGGGTGGATATACGCTAAGAAAATTCAGCGACGGAGAGTTATCACCAAGTTTTGAGGAATCCATCAGAGGCTGCGATGTTTTTCTGATCCAGTCCACATTTCCTCCGGCCGACAATTTACTCGAATTGTTGCTGATGGTCGATGCGGCCCGCCGTGCTTCTGCTCATTACGTAACCGTTGTAATCCCTTATTTCGGCTATGCAAGGCAGGACAGAAAAGACAAGCCAAGAGTAGCTATTGCTGCAAAAGTAGTGGCTAACCTGCTGACTTCCGTTGGTGTGGACCGACTGATGACCGTCGATCTGCATGCCGGACAAATCCAGGGCTTTTTTGATTTGCCTGTGGACCATCTGGAAGGAACTTCCATTTTTGTTCCCTATATCAAATCCCTGAACCTTAAAAACCTGCTGATTGCCTCGCCGGATATGGGCGGCGCCGCAAGGGCCAGGAACTTTGCTAAATTCCTGAATGTGGACATGATCCTTTGTGACAAACACAGGAAAAGAGCCAATGAAATAGCCAGCATGCAGGTAATCGGGGATGTGGAAGGTATGGACGTCGTGCTTGTCGATGATCTTATTGATACCGGCGGCACGCTCTGCAAAGCGGCCGAAATAATTCTTGAAAAAGGCGCCAATTCGGTAAGAGCCATTAGTACTCACGCAATTATGTCCGGCAAAGCGCACGAAAATATTGCAAATTCTGTTCTTGAGGAGTTGATCATTACGGATACGATTCCTCTGAAGCAACAGAATGCAAAAATACGCGTACTGTCCGTTGCTGAGCTTTTTGCAAAAGCAATCGGTCGTATCCGTGATCATGAATCTATTAGTTCATTGTTTATAAATCATCAGTAAATTTATTTTTAATTATATTTTAATTTAATATTCTTATGAAAAAGCATGAGATTGTAGGGTTTAAAAGAGCGAATCTCGGCAAGATGGAAGCCCAGGAGTTACGTTCGCAGGGTTATGTTCCGTCTGTGCTGTACGGAGGTAATGAGCAGGTACATTTTTATGCACCGGCCATGTTGTTCCGTGAATTGCTTTTCACACCGGATATTTTTAATGTGACGCTTAATATAGAAGGCACGTTGTATAACGCCATTCTTCAGGAAAAACAATTTCATCCGGTTAACGATTCTTTAATTCACGCGGATTTTCTGGAAATCGTTGACGGAAAAGAGATAAAAGTAGAGGTACCGGTAAAATTGACAGGTACTTCCACCGGTGTAATGAAAGGTGGTAAAATGAATCAAAAATTGCGTAAATTGCGCGTACAAGGTCTGGCCGAGAACATTCCGGACTATGTTGATGTTGATGTAACAGAACTGGATTTAGGAAAATCTGTGAAAGTGGGAGCTATTAAAGCAGAAAATTTTGTTATATTAACAGCCGGAAGCAATCCGATTGCTTCGGTAGAAATCCCTCGTGCACTTCGCGGTACACTTGGCAAATAAGTATTTTATTTTTCATGGCTAATAGATGCAAACGTGCCGACCTTTGGTCGGCATTTTTGTTTTACAACGATCAGGTTCCGGATAATTGGATCAGAGTACAGAATAGGAAGCTTTCAGCCATTCCGTAATCTGCTGTACAAGTACTTCATTGATCCGGACATAACTTTCATGCGTCCAGCCGCCGACATGCGGTGTCAGCACAACTTTATCCGAAGTACGCAGGTAATCGAATGCGGTTTGCTGTGCCGGAGACAGCCTGCTGATTTTTTCGTTTTCAAAAACGTCCAGACAGGCTCCCTTTATTTTTCCGGACTGAAGTCCGTGTACAACCGCATCCAGTTTCACGATTTCCCCGCGTGAAAGATTCAGCAGGTAAAACGGTTTTGAGAAGTTATCGATAAAATGCTCATCGATCAGATAACGGGTTTCTTCAGACAACGGAATGTGAAGACTGAGTATATCCGCTTCTTTTGTGATTTGTTCAAGCGTACATTCCGTTGCAAATTCATCGCCGTAGCGATCACGGTATTTGTCATAAGCCAGAACGCGGCACCCGAACCCACTTAGTCTTTTTGCAGTAGCCGAACCATTGTTACCGTATCCGACAATGCCGACTGTTTTGTTCATCAATTCTACGCCGCGGTTTCCCTCTCTGTCCCAGATGCCCTGACGCACTTCCCGGTCTGCTTTCGTGATGTTATTAAAAAGATTCAGCAGCATTCCAAGCGCATGCTCAGCCACTGCGTCGCGGTTTCCTTTTCCTGCATGAAAAACCTGTATACCGCGTGCTTTGGCCACATTCAGGTCAATAAGGTCCAGGCCCGCTCCTGCCCTTGCAATAAACCGCAGCTTACGGGCGGGGGCCAGCATTTCTTCGTCCAGAAAAGTTTTACTCCGGATTACGATCCCTTCATAGCCGGAAATTGTTGCTTTGATGTCTTCCCGGCGGTATTCAGGATGATATGCATATTCCCAGCCTTGCTCCTCCAGCATTGTAAAAAGAGAAGAATGCATCGTGTCTGCTATCAGGATTTTCATGGGAGCACAGGATTTTTTGTAACTTGCCGGTCAAACGTTCGGCAAAAGTAATACAGAATTACTCAGAAGCACAGTTACAACCGCATTTTACCTCCATGAGCGATCAAAATACAGATAAACCAATTATAGGAATTACCATTGGCGATTATAACGGCATCGGACCCGAAGTAATCCTGAAAGCACTGGAAGGAAACCAGCTCGCAAGATTATGCACGCCCGTTATTTATGGTTCGCTCAGAGTTCTCAATCAGTACAGGCACCTGTTTGAAATGAAAGACTGGACTCTCCACGGTATCCAGCGGCCGGAACAGGCTAATCCGAAATTAACGAATGTCATTACCTGCTGGCCGGATCAGCAAACGGAAATCCAGCCGGGCAAGATTACAGCCGAAGCCGGACAAGGTTCCCTTGCAGCATTGAACCGCGCCGTTGAAGACCTTAAATCGGGCAGCATTCAGGCGTTGGTTACGGGTCCGATCAATAAAGACAATATACAAAGCGAGACATTCAAGTTTCCCGGCCATACGGAATATCTTGCCGAAGCTTTTAACAAGAATGAAGCATTGATGTTTATGGTCGCAGGAGAATTGAGAGTCGGTGTTCTGACGGGCCACATTCCGCTCGGAAAAGTAGCTTCGCAGGTTACTCCAGAAAAACTGAGCGCCAAGATCGAACAGATCCTGCAATCGTTGAAAGGTGATTTCGGCATTAAAAAGCCTAAGCTGGCGGTGCTCGGACTGAATCCGCATGCGGGTGAAAACGGTTTGCTGGGAAGTGAGGAAATTGAAATCATCCAGCCGGTAATCAGACAGTTTAAGGAAAAAGGCCATCTTGTAATCGGGCCGTTTCCGGCGGATGGCTTTTTCGCAGCCGGCACTTACAAGCAGTACGACGCCGTGCTGGCCATGTATCACGATCAGGGGCTTGTTCCTTTCAAAACGCTGGCTTTCAATGAAGGCGTCAACTTTACCGCCGGACTGTCCATTGTGCGTACATCGCCGGATCACGGAACGGCATATAACATTGCCGGAAAAAACATGGCCGAGCCGGGCTCATTGTTACAGGCCATTTACCTTGCATGCGACGTTTCGCGGTTCAGGATCGTAAACAGTGAATTAAATAAAAATGCGCTGATCTCGAAACCGCAGCCTTCAGAAAGCCAGCATCCTGCAAAAGCAGGCGGCAAGCAAAGGTTTTAAACTGATGGATTTCTGCTGCAGAACTTCAGTAACTAACAACTTCTTTTATTAAAAGCGATTTATAATGTTAAAATCAATGACCGGGTACGGTGTATCCAACATCGAGTCCGACTCAATAAATGTAACCGTTGAAATCAAAACCCTTAATTCCAAGTTTCTGGATATTTACTGCCGTATTCCCAGAAATTACTCGGATAAGGAAATAGAAATACGAAACCTGATCACGCAGTCGCTGGAAAGGGGAAAAGTTGAATTTACGCTTTCCGTACAGCCGGTCGGCAAAACCGTAGCTTCAACGTCTGTAAACAGGCCGCTTGTCAATGCTTATTTTGCGGATCTTTCGTCCACAGCAACGGATCTGGGGTTTGTACCCGACACAACCGAGCTGTTCCGTATTGCGCTGCAAATGCCTAATGCCTATAATAACGAAGCTGCAGAAGATTCGGACAAGGAAAATGACTGGGTACAGATTAAAGTGGCGGTTATGGAAGCACTCCGGAAATGCAATGTTTTCCGTGAGCAGGAGGGCAAAATGACTTCCGACAAGTTTGTGGAGTACATCAAAACGATCAGCGGTTTGCTGGACAGCGTTTCCGAACAGGATAAACTGCGGATTCCTGCCGTTCGTGAACGACTTGAGAAGCATGTAAGGGAATTGCTGGCGGACGACAATTTCGATACAAACCGTTTTGAACAGGAACTGATTTATTATGTTGAAAAATTTGATATTTCAGAAGAAAAAATACGGCTTGCCAATCACCTCACCTATTTTACCGAAACGCTGAAAGCAAGTGAAAGCAACGGCAAGAAACTGAACTTCATTGCACAGGAAATTGGGAGGGAAATCAATACAATCGGATCAAAGGCCAACGATGCAACGATCCAGCATTTTGTGGTTCAAATGAAAGACGAACTTGAAAAGATCAAGGAACAAACGATGAATATCATCTAGCCTTTTCGGGAAAAAGCATTTATTTGCGTTTATTTCTGTTATTTTTAAAGGTACCGTTCAGACAGACTTCCACGTATTTTTTTGTAATTAACAATCAGTAATCCTTGATTCAGGACACGGTGAAATTGCGTATCATGTTATCAATTCATTTTCTATCTTTGACTTGTTAAATTAAATACCGGATGTGTACCATGAAAATCTTTTACTTTATGCGGTTTGCCTTCAAGCCTGCCCGATACGGTTTTCATTTTTATGGCTAATCTCTACAGGCTGATTTCTTTTTTTCTGTTAACCCTTTTACTTTCAGGAAGCCAATGCAGCTTCTTTGGAAAGGATGAGGACAACGCTGCAAAAAAGTCAAACGTTGTGGCTGCGCTTCCGCGAGAAAATTTTGCGGAGGATACCGTACTGATCCTGAAATATCATAAACTCTCCTCGACTTACCTTTTTCAGGATGCAGAAAGAGCCATGTTTTACGCCAAGTACGTTTTGCGCCTGTCGCAGAAACACGAATGGAGCAAGGGTAAAATTCTGGCATATAACTTACTGAGTACCTATTATCTACTGGACGGAAGCTACGATGTACTGCGGGAGCTTTCCAATGAAACAATGATTCTGTCCAAGGAGATCGGCATGCCGTTCTATACGGCGCAGGCAAAGCGTTTTCTGGCCGACAGCTATTCGGAATACCGCCAGTGGGATTCTGCACGGATCAATTACAATCATGCCATCCGTATTTTTAAAACACTGGGTGCTGACAGCGCAAGAGCCATCTGTCTGGAAAACCTGGGCAACAGCTTCCGGGAAAAAAAAATGTATGATGAAGCGATGCCTTATTACGATCATGCCTATGCATTATTCGATACGCTGCATTCGGACTGGGGAAAAGCCACGGTACTTCAAAGCAAAGGTTATCTGCACGTCCTTCAAAGCGAACATGCCCAGGCTGAGGAATACTTTGAAAAATCGCTGCTTTTGTTCCAGAAAATAAATAATCTGTACGGCGAGCTGAACGTACTGAATGATCTTGCAAACACGTATGCGCTTAGCGGCAAGTATGATGAAGCAATTGAAACTTCCCTGAAAGCACTGGACTACTCCAATATTTATCACTCTTCCCAGCAGACAAACTGGGCATTGTTATCGCTTTCAAAAGGGTATAAGGGTAAACATATGTACGTGGAAGCACTGGACTATCTGGAAAAAGTCATTTTTAACCGGAGGATGCTTCATAACGAAACCGTCCAGCGGCAATATACCATGTACCAGCTTAGCTATGACAATCAGCTGATGGATTCCAAATATCAGGAAAAGCTTGTCAGCGAACAGCGCACTTTACTGCAGATTCTGATCGGATTTTCCTTTCTGATCATTGGCTTTGCGGCTTTTTTATGGTTTAACAACAAGAAGCTGAGAAGAAAAAATGCGGAGATCAAGGAAGCGCTGATCCGCGGGCAGGCTATTGAAAGAAAACGAGTGGCCGCCGAACTTCACGACAATCTGGGCGGTACGCTGGCTTCACTGAACTGGTATTTGTACGGAATTGATAAAAAAGTGCTTTCGCAGGAGGAAGAAAAGATTTATGAAAGCGTGCATCAAATGGTCCGGTCGGCATACAGGGAAGTAAGAAGTTTGTCGCACAACCTGATGCCGCAGGAACTGGAAGAACACGGGCTTGTAATGGCCATGTACCGGCTTATCGACAAGCTGAACGAAAACAAGAACATTTCATTCATTCTGAACATTTCCGGAATGGACCGGCGGCTGAACAATAAAATTGAATTTGAACTTTACAGCATTGTCCTTGAACTGACAAACAACATCATCAAACATTCAGGGGCGACCGAGGCTACCGTTATGCTCAAAGAAAACCATAAAAGCATACACTTGGTGATCACCGATAACGGCAACGGAATGATGGATCAATCCAAACAGGGAATCGGACTGCGTAATATCAAAAACAGACTCGACAGTCTGCGCGGAAGACTGAATATAACCTCGGAAAAATATGTAGGCATCAAAGTGGAAATAGAGATTCCCAAGCCGGTTGTAAGATGAAATCCGCGTACAAGTAAAACTGTACAGCTGCTTTTGATGTTAGTAAAAGAAAGTAAAATACAACCAATGAATATTGCGGAAAAGAAACAGGATTTTATAACTGCATTCGAGCAAAGTCTTCAAAATGATACCTTTATCAAATTATCGCTCGGCAATTACAAAGGCGCAGAAGAAAATCTCAAAAATATTTACATTAAAAAAACGCTGATCAAAAGGGAAGAGAAGTTCAGCTTTACATTCCGGTACAAAACCAAGGACATTGTTAAAAATTTCAGTCGGCAGGAAACGGTGGCGTATGTACTGAACAAACTCGCAACCGACTTCCATGCAGCAACACTGCAGACTATTTCTTCTGACCTGCAATTTGAACTGCTGAAAAACCAGAAAATTTTGTTGAAAAAGTCGGATACGGCCGTTAGGACACGGCCTTCACTCGAACACGACAAAGCCAAAAACCGCCTGCTTGCCTCCCGAAACAAACCATATCTGCACCAGCTTAAAATTACGGATGAAGACGGGAATGTTTACAAAAATGCACAGGACAAATACCGCCAGATCAATCATTATGTAGAAATCCTGAGCAGCCTCATTCGGGACATTCCGACCGCAGGAAAGCTGAAAGTAGCCGATATGGGCTCGGGAAAAGGTTACCTTACTTTTGCATTATACGATTACCTCAGCAATGTACTGAAGCTGGATGCCGACGTTACCGGAATCGAATTCCGTAAAGACCTTGTGGATCTCTGCAATCAGATTGCTCAGGAAAGCAGTTTTGAGCAGCTGCATTTTGAGGAAGGAACCATTGCAGATTTCAACAGCAGCGGAACGAATATTCTGATTGCGCTCCATGCCTGCGATACCGCGACGGACGATGCCATTTACAAGGGAATTTCGGCAGGGTCCGACCTGATTGTGGTTGCGCCGTGCTGTCACAAGCAGATACGCAGAGAAATAGAAAAGAACAAAGCTGAGAACGATATCGGCTTTCTTACCCGGTACGGAATATTTCTGGAAAGGCAGGCCGAGATGGTCACGGACGGAATCCGGGCTTTGATCCTCGAATATTTCGGTTACAAAACGAAAGTTTTTGAATTTATATCCGATGCGCATACGCCTAAAAACGTCATGATCGTTGGAATCAGAAACCAGCGGGATTTGCCGGACCGGGAGCTGATCCTGAAAAAGCTACAGGATGCCAAACAGTATTTCGGGATTGATTATCATCATCTGGAGAAAATGACCGGGATCTGAAAAAGTCTTTCCGAAGTACTTTTTCATACCATTCAACTTATCTCCCATTCTGGATCATAATTTGCAGGTTCAGGCTTGTGATGGATTAAAAACCCTTTTAAATCTTTAAATACCTGCCTCGTGCGTATATTTGCAACTTTTTGTGGAAACCTGATTTATTTATATGTGGAATAAAATAGCGACTTACATTATCCGCTACCGGCTTTTGTGGGTTGCATTAGTGTTGGTATCAACAATCTTCATGGCTTATGAGGCCAGCAAAATCGAACTCTCCTATCAGTTTGCGAGAATACTTCCTTCCAGCGATCCGGTCGAAAAAGAATATCAGGATTTCCGGAAATTATTCGGTGAAGACGGCAGTGTCATGGTAATAGGCTGGCAGGACCCGCAGCTTTTCGAAATCAATAAGTTCCGTGACTGGTGCAGGCTTTCACAGGAAATCAAGGAAACACAAGGCATTAAAAATGTCCTTTCACTTGCCAATGTTTATAAAATCGTCAGAAACGACAGCCTTCAGCAATTTGATTTTTCACCCGTAATCCGGCAAATTCCGTCTACACAGCAGGAAGTGGACAGCCTGAAAAAAGAAATTGCAAATCTGCCGATTTATGAAGGATTGGTGCTCAACAGCAAATCGAACGCAACACTGATTGTCGTTACTTTCAACGACAAAGAACTGAACAGCAAAAGGCGGCTTACGATTGTAAGCGACATTGAAGCCATGGCTGAAAAGTTTGCCGAGAAATACAATACAGACCTGCACTATTCCGGAATGCCCTATATCCGGACGGTGAACATGAAAAAAATATCGGGCGAAATGAAGCTGTTCATGGGACTGGCCGTGTTCGTAACGCTGCTGATCCTGTGGGCATTTTTTCGTTCGCTGCGGCTTACCTTACTTTCCATTGTCGTTGTGCTCATCGGGGTGATATTTTCCGTCGGGATTTTACACCTTTTTGACTATAAAATTACGGCATTAACCGGCCTGCTTCCGCCGCTGCTGATTGTAATCGGCGTTCCGAACTGCGTTTTTCTGATCAATAAATACCAGGCCGAACTCAAATCGCACAATGACAAGGACGAAGCGTTGCTGGAAATGATCCGCCAGATCGGGCTGTCAACCTTTCTGGCCAACATGACAACAGCAATCGGGTTCGGGGTTTTTTATTTTACAAACAGCATTCTGCTGGTCGAATTCGGCGTCGTGGCTGCCATCAGCGTAATGGTAACTTACGTATTGTGTCTGCTGCTGATTCCGATAACGCTGCATTACATGAGTACGCCGAAGCCGCGGCATCTCAAACACCTGGAAGGAAAATGGGCATCCGGTTTTCTGAAAAAAATAGATTTTCTGGTTCATAACCGCCGCAAACAGATTTACATGGCCATGGTGCTGCTGATTATCATCTCGGCCATTGGCATGACAAAGATCAAAACAATCGGGTACGTTGTGGACGACCTTCCGAAAAAGGACGTGGTTTATACCGATTTGCGCTTCTTTGAAAAAAACTTCAATGGCGTGCTGCCGTTTGAAGTCATGATCAATACTAAAAAACCGAACGGCGTTTTTGCGGACCAGGCGCAGACTTTATACAAGATCAAGGCGTTCCAGAACGAAATGGCAAAAATGCCGGAATTTTCAAAACCGATTTCAGTCGTTGAAGCTTCCCGTTTTCTTTATCAGGCATTCCGCGGCGGCGATGCGAGGTATTTTGCTTTGCCGGGCGCACTTGAACTGAACAAACTGACCAATTATGTACAAGGAAAACAGAATGCATCCAAACAGCTGAACACCTTCCTCAACGAAGACAAGAGCATCACGAGAGTCAGTTTTCAGATGGCCGACGTTGGCTCCGAGCGCATTCAGGAACTCATGCAGAAAATCAGGCCGAAAGTGGATTCCATTTTCAGTCCTGCGCAATACAAAGTGAGCCTGACAGGCCACAGCCTTGTTTTCCTGAAAAGCAACGATTATCTGCTCAGCAATTTATATGAAAGTCTGCTGATTGCCATTTTACTCATTGCCATTGTGGGCATGGTACTGTTCCGTTCCATTCCGATTATCCTGCTTTCCAAATTGCCTTGTCTGATTCCGCTTGCCTTGACAGCCGGTATAATGGGTTATTTTGGGATTTACTTCAAGCCGACCACCATCCTTATTTTCAGCATCACATTCGGGATTGCATCCGACGGAACGGTTTATTTCCTGACGCGTTACAGACAAGAACTTTATAAAAATGGTTTGACGCCGTCACAAGCCGTTACGCAATCCATTTTCGGGACCGGGCTCAGCATGATTTATACGGCTGTTATTCTGTTCTGCGGTTTTATCATTTTTGCAGCATCCAGCTTCGGCGGAACGGCTGCCATGGGCGTTATGGTTTCCATTACGTTGCTTGTAGCCATGTGCACCAACCTTATTTTGCTGCCGGCATTGCTTTTATCCATTGCAAAAAGACAAGGCAAGAACGTAAAACCTTCATAAACAATAAATTGACTACGTTTCATTAAACAAGTTTCATTAAACAAAAAGAACTGGCGCTGACCAGTTCTTTTTGTTTAATGAAGTAATAAGAATTCCATTTTAACCTTTATCAATGATCTCAAAAGGCTTGTCCATCCAGTCTTCCGGAATATCGTCGAGTGCCTGCTTTAATTTATCGGCCCATATCTCGGATATTTTTTCCATATCTTTTTTCTCGTACCGGTGCTCAATAATGGAAAAGCTGTCTTTTTTGTAAAGTACAATGTCAATCGGGAAATCAACGTCGTTATTGCTTACACGCGTGGAATCAAAAGACAGAAATCCGGCTTTAAGTGCCTGTTTCATTGTCGAGTACTCGTTCAGCACCCGGTTCAGGATTGCTTTGCCCTGACCTGAATTTCCAATGATCACATAAGGCGAACCTTCATCCAGCTCCACCCAGTTTCCTTCCGAATAAAGCAGGAACAGTTTGTGTTCGGCATCGTCTTTGAGCTGTCCGCCGACAATCGTGTTCAGGTTGAATTTAAAACCCGAGCGTTCCAGATTGGCCCTGTCCTCTTCTGCAACCCGTTTGATCTGCTCGCCAAAGGCATTTACAGCTTTATACAGTTTGTTGTAAACAACGCCTTCGCTGATGAGCTCTTCAAAATAATGCACCGCTTTATCCCGCACGGAACGAAGTCCGCTCGTCATGATAAACAGCGAGTAATTATCTTTTTGCGTTACATACATTTTCTTTTTGACCGTCGTGTTGGTTCCTGCTGTAATGCGGGTATCAGCCAGCGCAACCAGTCCTTCTTTTACTTTTATTCCCAGGCAATAAGTCATTTTTATCTCTGATTAGGTTAAAGCAATGTCTGTTTTCTGTCCAGACGACACTACTTGTAACTACTTGAATCCGGTTCAAAAGTACCAAAATGAGCGGTCTGGATTGAAAATCCCCGTGCTTAGTTTTTATGTTTTGGTAAAATGTAAATCGTGAAATGTTTTATGTTGCTTCTAATCAGACGTTTAACTCTAAACATTTTAGAATAGTAAAATTTATAAATTCAAACATTATTCACCCGAATTATTTATTCCAGGCATTTTTCCGGATGAAAGTGAATTTCCAGTTTCCTTTGAAAACTAAAAACCTTCGCAGAGGATCAGCGAAGGTTTATGTACTATTATTCCAAAATTCTAAAACCTCAATTAACTTTCCTGTAATGCTTTTATCCGGATCACAAGTCCGTCCATAGTATCGTCCGGCCTGAGCTGGCAGGAAAGACGGCTGTTCATATCCGCATCCGGCAACGTATCCAGCGTATCCAGTTCGTTGTCGTTTGGTTCCGGCAGTTTGTCTGTTCCTTCCAGCACTTCAATATGGCAAGTTGCGCAGAGTGCCATTCCGCCGCAAGTGGCCTGAATGTCATATTCATACGCTTTAAGAACTTCCATCAGGTTCAATCCCATATCAACAGGAACTTCCAGATTCCGCCTTTCACCGTTATGTTCTTCAACTGTTATATTGATCATGACTAAAATGGATTGACCCCGTTAACGGTCGTGTATTTAAAGCTTAATTTCTGATCGGGATAAACGTATTTGAAAGCACTCTGCATCATAATCGCCGCTTCATGAAAACCACAGAGGATCAGTTTCAGCTTTCCCGGATACGTATTGATGTCACCGATTGCATAAATGCGCTCGATGTTTGTCGAGTAATCCAGTGTATCGACAACAACCGCTGATTTTTCCACGCCCAGGTTCCAGTCCGCAATCGGGCCGAGTTTCGGGCTTAATCCAAAGAGTGGAATGAAATGATCCGTCGGGACTTTGATAACCGATTTGTCATTCCCAGTAATTGAAACTTCCTTTAAAACACCATTACCCCCAAGGCTGCTGACCTGCGATTGCAGGATCAGATCGATTTTTCCTTTTTCAGCAAGTTCAAACACTTTTTCAGCTGAGTCCGGAGCGCCGCGGAATGTGTCGCCGCGGTGTACAAGCGTTACGCGTGAAGCAATGTCGGCCAGAAAAATCGTCCAGTCCAGCGCCGAATCGCCGCCGCCCGCAAGCACAACGTTCTGATCTCTGAACTGTTCCGGTTTCTTGACCATGTAATGAACGCCTTTTCCTTCAAAGTATTCCAGTTTTTCAACGGCCGGTTTTCTGGGCTCGAAACTGCCCAACCCCGCTGCAATCACAACCACCTGACAATGAACTGCGGTGCCTTCGTTTGTTTTTACAATATAACTTTCATCTTCCTGCTTTTCCAGAGATTCCACCCTTTCGCCCAGCGTAAAACCCGGCTTGAATTCTTCAATCTGCATGTACAGGTTTTTGACAAGATCCTCTGCAATGATTCCCGGTGCGCCCGGAATGTCATAAATGGGTTTCTGAGGATAGATTTCGGCAAGCTGGCCGCCGATAACAGGCAACGCATCTATCAAATGGCAGCGCATCTTCAGCAATCCCGCTTCAAAAACAGCAAACAGGCCGACGGGCCCCGCTCCTATGATGCAAATATCTGTGGTTATCATGTTCAGTTTCTGTATGAATTCCGGAATATTATGTTGCAAAAATACCTTGTGAACCGCATCGGTTCTAATCACAATTGGTTATCTTCCATAACCTGAGGTTATGGAGAATGGCATTCCAGCAGATTTTCGGATTGTGCAGAATGCGGTATTTAACAAGCGGCTGTTTGTATAAAATATCCTGCCTGCAGACCGGAATCTAATTAACCGGATTAATTTTATTGCTGTCTTTCCGGCTCGTTTAAGGGGTAGAAACCTGAAAAGCCCGTCTTCTTCGGTGACAGACATTTATTTTACATCTGAACCCGAAGAAATTTTTAATCCTCACTATGAAACAAACCAAAATCGGCAACTATCGTTGGGTAATCTGTGCTTTATTATTCTTTGCAACTACAATCAATTACATCGACCGGCAAATTCTCGGGTTACTGAAACCTACGCTGGAACTTGAATTCAACTGGTCGGAATCGGATTACGCCAATATTGTCATGGTATTTGCCGGCTGTTATGCATTGGGTTATCTTATTTTCGGAAATTTCATAGACAAGATCGGTTCCAAAATGGGTTACTCCATTTCCATTATCGTCTGGAGCATTGCGGCCATTCTACATGCATTTGTAAAAAGTACATTCGGGTTCGGGGCTGTACGGGCGCTTCTGGGCTTGGGCGAATCGGGCAATTTCCCGGCAGCTGTAAAAGCAACGGCAGAATGGTTTCCAAAACGCGAACGTGCACTGGCAACAGGCATTTTCAATTCAGGAACAAGCATCGGCGCCGTGGCCGCGCCCATTCTGGTTCCGTGGCTGCTGGGCGCATATGGCTGGCAGGAAGCATTTCTGATTACGGGCGCGCTTGGTTTTGTATGGCTCGTATTCTGGTGGCTGCTATATGAAATTCCGTCACGGCACAAGAAACTGACCGCAGAAGAAAATGCCTACATTCACAGCGATAATGAACTGTCCGACGGAGAAGACAAGGCACCGATTCCATGGTCAAAACTGCTCCAACTGCGTCAGGCGTGGGTATTTATCATCGGCAAGATACTTACCGACCCGATCTGGTGGTTTTTTCTGTTCTGGCTTCCGTCCTACTTTGCAACCACTTTTTCGCTTGACCTGAAAAAGCCGAGCCTGCATCTGGCAATCGTTTATACGGCCACTACTTTCGGCAGCATCGGCGGCGGTTATCTGTCTTCATATCTGATCAAAAGCGGCTGGGCACCTTTAAGGGCAAGAAAAACGACTTTGCTGATTGTTGCTTTTGCAGTCATGCCGATCATTCTGGCCAAATATGCAACGGATATCTGGGTTGCAGTGGGCATCATCAGTATTGCAGCAGCTGCGCATCAGGCGTGGAGCGCCAATATTTTTACGATTGTTTCCGATATTTTCCCGAAAAGAGCCGTCAGTTCCGTTGTCGGGATCGGCGGAATGGCTGGGTCTATCGGCTCCACTTTGTTTCCGTTACTCGTTGGTTCTCTGCTGGATTATTACAAAGCAGCAGGAAATATTAGCGCAGGATACAACGTTTTGTTCATAATATCCGGCCTGGCTTATCTGGTCGCATGGCTTATCATTCATTTTCTGACTTCCAACATGAAACCGGTTGAAGAATCTATAAAAGATTAACGTTCCTGTAAGTAACTTTCAACCTGATTCGCAGCTTCATTAACCACTGCCTGACAGATCAATTTCAACAATGAAAAAGTACGGTTCTCATTTTCTTTTCCTTGCCATTTCCATCACCCTGTTTTACTGTAAAACAAACAAGAAGGTTGTTACGCAGCAGACAACAGCTAATACGGAAACAGTTAAACCCGATACAATCGTAACGGTTCAGGGAAAATCACCTTTCATACGGCCTGAAAACACGATTGCAAAAATGCAGGTTGAAAACGGGTTTGAAGTAAAGCTCGTCGCAGCAGAACCGCTCGTAAGTGCGCCCGTAGCCATGCAGTTTGACGACAAGGCCAGAATGTGGGTCGTGGAAATGACCGGTTACATGCCGGATACCATCGGAACCGGCGAAGATATCCCGAACGGAAACATCGTGATCCTGGACGACAAGAACAAGGACGGCGTGTACGATGAACGGACTGTTGTCGTGGATTCACTGGTGCTTCCGAGAGCAATTTGCCTCATTGAAAACGGCATTCTGGTTGCGGAACCTACGAATCTGTGGTTTTATGAAATCAAAAATGACAAAGCGGTCAAGAAGACTCTGGTGGATGCCAAATATACGGAAGGCGGTAATGTAGAGCATCAGCCAAACGGCCTGCTTCGTGCCATGGATAACTGGATTTACAACGCCAAGTCGGATAAACGCTATCGCAAAAGAGGCAGTAAATGGGAAATCGAGCATACCCATTTCCGCGGCCAGTGGGGTATTACGCAGGATAATTACGGAAGGCTTTATTATAACAACAATTCGCAGAACCTGCTCGGAGATTACTTTCCGGCCGGACTTGGCGCTTCCAACAAAAACCAGAAAGGCGTTGCCGGCTACAATGAAAAATCCGTAGCCAATAACAAGGTTTATCCGATCCATCCGACTCCCGGCGTAAACCGCGGGTACATGAAAAATATCCTCGACGACAGCCTGCGACTGAACGACTTTACGGCAGCTGCCGGCCCTGTTATTTACCGCGGCGCGTTGTTCGGGCCGTCTTACGAGTTCAACGCATTCGTGCCCGAGCCGTCTGCCAATCTTATTAAAAGGAATATTCTGGATGAAAGAGGCTATATAGTAAAAGGAGAACAGGCTTACAAAGGAAAGGAATTCTTGGCCAGTACCGACGAACGCTTCCGGCCTGTAAGCCTTTACAACGCACCCGACGGCGCCATGTATGTGCTGGATATGTACCGCGGAATCATCCAGCATAAAACATACCTTACGCCTTACCTGAAAGACCAGATTGGAAAAAGAGACCTTACGCAGCCCCTTTCCAGCGGACGCATTTACAAGATCGTTCCGAAAAATACAGAATCCCGGCCAGTAACCATTCCTGACAAAGCAGATGAACTCGTAAAGCTGCTCGGACATGCAAACGGCTGGGTGCGCGACAGGGCGCAGCAGAAACTGATTGACGGAAAATACAACCAGACGCTTCCTGCCTTGCGCGAAGCTGTAAAGCAAAAGAACAATCCGTTACTCGCCATTCATGCATTATGGACGCTGGAAGGACTTAATTCGCTTAAAACGGAAGAGGTTCTGGCCTGGCTTTCTTCGCCGGAATGGACATACCGGATGCAGGCACTTTCCGTTGCGCCTTACATGATGAATCCGTCATCGTACCGGCAGTTTGCTTCGGCTTTTGAAAATATGGTAAACGAAAATGACACGCTTGCAGCGCCGTACATTGCTTTTATCTGCAGATCAATGGAGACGTTTGATTCTACTGCTTCGCATAACCTGCTGACGAAACTGGCTGTCAAATATCCTTCCAACCGTTATGTTTCCGATGCCGTGATCAGTAACTTACAGGACAAGGAAGAATTGTTTCAAAATGAAATCACAGCTTCTCTGACAGATCAGAACGTAACTTTGAACAAGCAGCTTCAGAAAGTAATTGCCGGTGTGAAAAATGCGCAGGGCAACCGAAACCCGGAAACGCTGAAAAAGGAATTTCCGAAAGGCGAAGCGTTATTTACTTCCATTTGCCAGACATGTCACGGTGCGGACGGCGGCGGTATCCGGTCGCTTGCACCTCCGTTGAACCAGTCGGAATGGGTAACGGGAAACAAGGATAAACTGATTTCCATTGTACTTTTCGGGCTGACCGGACCGGTAAAAGTAAACGGCCATGTGTACCAGACGCCGGAGGTAAGCGGCGACATGCCGGGCATCGGATACGACAAGGACATGCCGAACGAAGACATTGCGCAGCTTCTGAGCTTTATCCGGAAATCATGGCGGAACAATGCGGACAAGGTTACGACCGAAGAAGTCGCCCGCACACGCCAGAAACTGACAGGCCGTGAAAAAGCCTTCACGGAAGCCGAACTGAACGGAATCTAGATTCAGGAGTAACTTGATTAGGCTGTTTCTTTTCAAAAGGGAGCAGCCTTCATTATTTTTCAGCCATGCATTTGCGAATTATCGGCTATAAATTCTGCTTCGTTTAATAATTATGGTTTTCTAAACTGCTAAGTTTGCCGGTATAAACGCAGCTTTTCGTTAGTTAGTAACTGATTCGAATGAACCGAGCTTATTCATTTTTGTAATTTGCCCTTTTCCGAACCTGCTCTTTTTAACAGCTTAAAGCTGATTGCCAACAGCCATTTAGCAGATTTCACATGTCTTTTTTTACAACTTCCGCCCCGATCACCATTACTTGCCACAAACGTCTTGCGCCGTATCTGGAACAGGAAGTTAAAAACCTGGGATTTGCTGTCGAGGAAGCATTTGTAACAGGCGTACGGATCAAAGGAACCATCAACGACTGCATCAAGCTGAACCTTAATCTTTACTGCGCCAGTCAGGTTTTGTACAGTCTGGGAAGTTTCACTGCCAGCCATCCGGACGATGTTTACAAGTATGTCCTGAACGTAAAATGGGAAGACATTCTTGAAAATGAAGGTTATTTTTCGGTAACGAGCAACGTTCAGAATCCGACCATCAACAACAGCATGTTTGCCAACCTGCGCGTGAAAGATGCTATTGTAGACCGTTTCCGCGAACAGAAAGGAACGCGTCCTTCCACCGGCTCCGACCTTACAGGCGCTGTTGTCCACTTGTTCTGGAAAAATGAACATGCCGAACTTTTTATGGATACTTCCGGCGATTCACTGGCCCGGCATGGCTACCGCAAGATTCCCGGACGCGCACCGATGCTGGAAGCCCTTGCTTCGGCCACCATCCTGGCAAGCCGCTGGGACCGGACTTCCGCTTTTATCAACCCGATGTGCGGTTCGGGTACGCTGGCGATTGAAGCCGCTTTGATTGCCACCAACAGCCGCCCGGGCCTGTTCCGCAACAACTATGCATTTATGCACATTCAGGGATTTGACGAAGAGGTTTATTTTGCCGAACAGGATTTGCTGGACGAGCAGATTATTGACGTTCCCGGCCTGCGGATCATCGCCACGGATTACAGCAATGTAGCCATTGCCAATGCCAAAAAAAATGCCATTGCTGCAGGCGTTGCGAATTTGATCGAATTTGAAGTTTGTGATTTTGCAGAAACCGAAGTGCCGGCTGAAAACAGAGGCGTATTTTTTATTAATCCAGAATACGGCGACCGGCTGGGAAATCTGGACGAACTGGAAGATACCTATGCAAGAATCGGCGATTTTATGAAAAAGAAATGCGGCGGCTATTTTGGTTATGTATTTACCGGAAATCTGGAACTCGCCAAAAAAATTGGGTTAAAGACAAAGCGCAGAATTGAATTCTATACAAGCACCATTGACTGCCGCCTGCTGGAATATGAACTGTACGAAGGCACCAGAAGAGAAATGGCAAAGGAAAGCTAACTGGCACAATATTTTTTGTTTATCATTCAGAATCAAATTCTGAACTCATGAAACAGTCACAATCGGGAAACGGACAGCAAAGCCAGAGTTCCCAAACCAGAACTGAAAACAAGGATAATCTGGACAGCAGACATCAGGAAGAAGAAACCGTAAAAGGCGATCATATTACGCATAACAAGCAAGAGCAACATAGTTCCGGCAAAAGCCAGAAACAGCAGCAAAGCTAAACGAAAAAGTATATACGGGAATTGGATAAATAAAAGAACCGGGCATAAATTTCATCTGCCCGGTTCTTTTTGTAACCTCATTTCAAAAACCAACCATTTTACATTTTACTTCCATTTTACTTACCCCCTTTCACATCTCACTTTTCAAATAACATGATCGTTAATTATCAGGAAAAAGGCTGGCAGATTATCTCGCAGCGTGCGCACGGATTGCTTGCCGGACAATTCTGTTATCACTGGAAAAATGACATGCGTCCGGAACGCTGGCTTGAAACCATTATTGCCACAACGGAACACGATGATGCATTCAACGAATTTGTGAATGACGATAACCTGATCAATGAGAACGGCGGTCCGATCAATTTCAAAATGCGTGTGTTTGAAGAGGCAAAATGCGATGAACTGCTGCAACTTGCGTTATCAAAAAGCCGTTACATCGCCTTGCTTACTTCGCGCCATATCCAGTTTTTATACCAGAATTCGGAACAAAAAAATGCAAGGGCATTTTGTAAAATGCTGGAAAAATGGGACCGAAAATGGCTGAAAGAGACAGGTATAAAAAAAGAGGAAATTACACGGGCTTATGCCATTCTGGAATGGTGCGACGCACTTTCGCTATTGATCTGCCAGCAGCAGATCCAGCCTGAAAACAGAAAAATTGAAATCAGCGGCGGGCCGGACAATCTGCAATATCAATTGTGGTCCAAGAACGAATCCGAACTTACAATCGAGCCATGGCCTTTTATTACAGATAGTTTCAGGATTACTTACGAATCGAAACTGGTTTCCAAGCTGACATTTAAAGATGTGAAGGAATTCAGGGAAGATCTGAAAGATGCGCCTTTAACAGTACACACCTTTCAGATTTCCAGACTTTGATTTTATACGCCTGAAAACAATGTGAATGATTCCGGCTGCACATTTACAGCATTGGTATCTTCCTCATCCGGCAAGGTTCCAGGGCCGTTCCATTCTTCATCCGACGAGGCAATCAGCTTCTGCCACTGATCTACCGCTTCCGGCAAAATAACGGAACGAACAGATTTTGAAAAATTGAGAATTCCGGCAATATGCGTATCTCCGGACCAGCGATGAATGGTAATTGTTTCCTCTTCAGGATTTGCTTCTACTTCCATGGCATTACGGTCGGGGCTGTTCAGTGCCGGCATTTCCTTTCTCAGCTCAATCAGCTTTTTATAGTACCGGAACATCGTTTGATGACTTTCCTTTTCCAGCAATTCCCACTGAAGCTTCGAGTTGTTGAACGTCTCTTCCGAAACCGGGTCCGGCGCTTCCCCTTCCAGATGAAATGCGGCGAATTCACTTTTTCTGCCTTTTCTGACGGCTTCTGCCAGTTCCTGATCCGTATGGCTTACAAAGTACTGGAACGGGTTGCTTTCGCTCCACTCCTCGCCCATAAAGAAAAACGGCTGATATGGACTTACAATCACAGCGCCGGCCAGCAGTTTCTGCATATCATAACTCACAAGCTGGCTCGTTCTTTCGCCAAGCATGCGGTTACCGACATGATCATGGTTCTGTGAAAAAACCACAAACTGGCTGCCCGGATTTCCTTCTGCTTTTACCCCGAACTTCCTTTTGCGGTGTTCCGAAAATATTCCGTCAAATACGTATGCATCTTTGTACGATTTGGCTAGAGAAGTGATGGGTTCGAAATCGGAATAATACCCATTCCGTTCCTGACCCGAGGAAACACGCAGTGCATGATGAAATTCGTCAATCCATTGTGCATCCATTCCGTAGCCGCCTTTTGAAACCGGATTGATGAAGCGGGTATCGTTCAGGTCCATTTCCACAATCAGGTAATGCGTTTTTCCGGATTCTTCCATGTATTCGTCCAGCCTCGCCCTGATTTCTTCCAGCAGATGCACCGGACTGAAATCCTTGATGGCATGAACGGCATCCATTCGCAGTGCGTCAATATGAAAATCACGGAACCACATCAGCGCATTCTCGATAAAATACTGTCTTACGCCATCACACCAAGCGTCATCGAAGTTGATGGCATTTCCCCACGGCGTATTGTATTTATCTGTAAAGTAAGGTCCGTACTGCGAAAGAACATTCCCTTCCGGCCCAATATGGTTGTAAACAACATCCAGAATAACAGCCAGCCCTTTCCGGTGACAGGCATCCACCAATTGCTGCAGACCTTTTGCCCCGCCATACGAATCCTGCACGCAATAAGGAAAAACGCCGTCATAGCCCCAGTTTCTTCCTCCTGCAAACTGTGAAACCGGCATGATTTCAATGGCTGTAATGCCGAGTTCCACCAAATGATCCAGCTTTTCTTCCATGGCTGCAAAGGTGCCTTCCGGTGTGAAAGTGCCGGTATGCAGTTCGTACGTGATATAATCCTTCAGGAATGGGTTTTCCCAGTCATTGTCATGCCATTTGTATGCCTGAATGTCAATCGCTTCCGACGGGCCATGAACGCCTTCCGGCTGGGAAAGCGTTGCCGGATCGGGAAGCGGGTCTTTTCCGTCAATGATAAACCGGTACAAGTCACCGGGCCGTATCCTTTCTGTTTCCAGCTGCCAGTAACCGTAACTTTCTTTCTGAAGCGGTAATTTCAGCTCTTTATTCTCAAGTTGGATCTGAACCTGCTCTGCTTCCGGGGCCCACACGGTTAGGATTGCCTGTCCATCCTCATCAAACCTTACCCCGGGTATCTTGAATAGTAATTGCTCTGAATTCATTTTTAAGCCAGGATATTTTTAAAAACCATAACTGATCTGCTGTCAACGGTCACTTCTGCACCGGCATTAAATACCGGCCCGTTCTCATCGATTGTTCCTTCGCTGGTATCAATTACCTTATGCCATTCCTGACCGTATTTTTCAGGAGGCAAAACATAAGTAACGGGTTCGTAGTGCGCATTGAAGACAAGATAAAAGTTGTCATCGTAAATAGGCTCGCCTTTTTTATTTACGTGGCGGATTCCTTTGCCGTTCAGATAGATTCCAAGTGATTTGGCATAATCATGGTTCCAGTTTTCGTCTGGCATCTCGGCACCTTCGGGCAGGAACCAGGCGATGTCTTCCAGTCCAACCCCCTTGATCGGCAAACCTCTGAACCAGTCTTTACGCCGGAACGAACGGTGTGCTTTACTGAATGCAACCAGTTTTTGCGAGAACTCAAGTAATTTGGGGTCCACATGTTCCCAGTTGAGCCACGAAATCTCGTTATCCTGGCAGTAAGCGTTGTTATTGCCCTGCTGGGTACGTCCCCATTCGTCACCGGCAACCAGCATCGGAACGCCTTGTGACAAGAAGAGCGTAGTCAGGAAATTCCGTTTCTGCTTGTTTCTCAGTTCAATAATTTCGGGATCGTCCGTCGGGCCTTCCACGCCGCAGTTCCATGAACGGTTATGGCTGTCACCATCCTGATTGTTCTCCCCGTTTGCAGAATTACGCTTTTCATTATACGAAACCAGATCGTTGAGTGTAAAACCGTCGTGTGCCGTGATAAAATTTATACTCGCCGTCGGACGTCTGTATTCACCTTTGTAGAGATCTGAACTTCCTGTAAAACGTTCTGCAAATTCAGCAAGCATGCTGTCTGCTCCGCGCCAGAAATCACGCATGCAATCGCGGTAAAGACCATTCCACTCCGCCCAGCCGATCGGGAATTTACCCACCTGATATCCGTTATGGCCAACGTCCCACGGTTCGGCAATCAGTTTCACCTGCGAAATAATGGGGTCCTGATGAATAATATCGAAGAAAGCACTCAGTCTGTCCACTTCATGAAGCTCTCTTGCCAGCGTGGAAGCAAGGTCAAAACGGAATCCGTCTACATGCATTTCCGTGATCCAGTAACGCAGGCTGTCCATAATCAGGCGCAGTACGCTTGGAAGCCTTGCATTGAGCGTATTGCCGGTTCCGGTATAGTCCATATAGTAACGTCCGTCCATGAGCCGGTAATAGGATGCATTGTCCACACCTTTGAACGAAAGCGTCGGGCCCATGTGATTTCCTTCGCCGGTATGGTTGTAAACTACGTCCAGAATCACTTCAATTCCTGCCCTGTGAAGTTCTTTCACCATATTTTTAAATTCCAGCACCTGATCGCCGTGTGTTCCGGAACTGCTGTAACGTACATCCGGCGAGAAAAAGCCGATGGAATTGTATCCCCAGTAATTGGTAAGTTCACGTTCTTTCAGATGGCGGTCTGCAATGAAATGATGCACAGGCATCAGCTCAACGGCATTTACTCCCAGATTTTTAAGGTAAGTAATCGTAGCGGGATGTCCCATAGCTGCGTAAGAACCTCTGATTTCCTCGGGTATTTCCGGGTTCAGGTAAGTAAAACCTTTTACATGGGTTTCATAAATAATGGTATCATGGTAAGGAATATTGGGCGACTGCACGCCTTCCCAGTCAAATTCAGGATCCACTACAACCGATTTCGGGATATAAGGCGCGCTGTCCAGTTCGCTGTAACTCAGATCTTCGTTCTCATCTCCGATTACATAGCCAAAAAGTGCATCGTGCCACTGGATTGTTCCGGAAATGGCTTTTGCATACGGATCAATCAGTAATTTATTCGGGTTAAAACGGTGGCCCTGCTCGGGTTCAAACGGTCCGTGTACGCGGTAACCGTACAATTGTCCGGGTTTAAGGCCTGGCACGTAAACATGCCATACATGATGCGAGACTTCCCCAATCTCAATTTTAATATTCTCAGACAGGCTTTCCGGGCTATCAAACAGACACAAATCCACACCTGTTGCATTTTCTGAGTACAAGGCAAAGTTTACTCCTATTCCGTCATAAGTTGCACCCAATGGGTAAGGCTGGCCGGGATAAACAATTACATTGTCCAGTACTGATTGATCAACTACTTTCTTGTTAGAAATTTTTCTCATTTTATATAGTTTTAATCCCAAAAAAACGATTTCGACCAAGTGTCCAAATCTGCTTTTCCAAATAGCTTGTTCACATTATTTGTGAGTGAAAATTCTTTGAGTACACCTTTTGCTATAAAATTATGCCAACGGTCGGAAAAGATCGCAGGGAAGAAATTCCACAACTAACCAGTAACGAATACGAGAAATGACCCAGGAAGTACAGGAAGCGCTTAAATTGTTCAAAGTAGCCAATCCGCTCATGCTGTCGCATTTACCGGACTGCACAGAAGATGAATATCACAATGCAACGGAATTACTTGCAGAACACGGACTGGCAAGCGTTCACAAGTCCGAAATTACGCTGAAAAACAGGACTGCAAGCCTGACGGAAGAAGGCGAAGAAGCATTGCAGGCCATCAACTAAAAACATAAACCTTTTCCCATATGCCCGAGCCGACCAGCCTTTCAGAAGACCTTCTTTCGGAAATGTACCTGTTTCTGGAACAAGTAAGTGAAGTAAACGAGGATACCGAATATGATCATTCAAAAGAATATCTTGTGGAGGCCATCAAACAACTTGTTAAGGAAAAAGGACTTACTTCCATCGACGAGGATTTCGAAACGCCTTTTGTTCATCCGATGATCACTGTTCAGAAATGGGTGGAAGAACTAAAAACCACAGTCAGGGAAACTTTACTGGAAAACCCGCATTAATCCGGCCCATGCCGATATGGTCACAACGACCCGGATAAGTGCTTTTTGGTATGGTTTTTATGACATTTTGAAAGGTTCTAAATAATTACAGAACCTGCATATCCTGATTTCAAGAAATCGATTTTTACTGTACATATACAAACGAGGTTCATAATGCCTGGGCAAATTTTGCCTTTTACTTGGTATGATAGCTTCCTAATTTGCTACTTTCGCAGTTTATCGCAGTCATCGATTTTAAGAAGTTAGCATTTTTACCAACAATTTATGATTCTGATTGTCGACGACAGGCCGGAAAACATTCTTCCTTTAAAAAAAATACTTGAACTGCACCAGTTCAAAACGGACAGCGCAGGCTCAGGTGAAGAAGCTCTTAAAAAAATCCTGAACAACAGCTACTCCGTTATTATTATGGACGTGCAGATGCCCGGCATGGACGGATTTGAAGTAGCAGAAGCAATTTCAGGGTTCAGCAAGGCAAAAGACACACCGATCATTTTTCTATCAGCGGTAAATAAAGAGAAAAAATTCATTACAAAGGGCTATTCCTCAGGCGGAATCGACTATCTTACCAAGCCTGTTGATCCCGACATCCTGTTGCTGAAAGTGAAAACATTCTATAAGCTTTTCCAGCAGCAGCAGGAACTAAAAGCCATTCAGCATTCGCTTCAGAATGAAATCGAGATCAGGAAAAATGCGCAGGAAGAACTTGCATTCCGAATGCATGAAATGCAGTTTATACTTGAATCTTTGCCCCAAATCGCATTTACCGTCAATGTTGAAGGAGATATTGAATTTGTAAATGAACACTGGTTTCAGTATTCGTCCAGTGCCCATGTATTCCCCGAAATGCATCCCGACGATTTTTTCACGGAGCGCTGGTCTGAGCATTTCGCAGCCGGCCAGGAATTTACGCGCGAAGCCAGGCTTAAGGCCCTTGAATCTGATGAATACAAATATTTTTTGCTGAAAATTATTCCGATCACCCAGAATGGCGCCATCGTGCGGTGGGTCGGTACATTTACCGATATTCATGAGCAGAAAATGGCGAACGAACTGCTGGAACATAAAGTGGAACTGCGTACGCGCGAGCTGCTTGACAAGAATACGGAACTGGAAACTACCAATCACGAACTTCAGCAGTTTGCATGGGTTGTATCACACGACCTTAAAGAACCCCTCAGAAAAATTCAGACGTTCAGCCATCTGATCAAGGAAAAATACCTGACCGGAAACGAAGAAGCTACTGCTTACCTGAACCGGTCCATTAATTCCTCGGCAAGAATGTCGCGGCTGATCACCGATCTGCTGGAATATTCAAGGCTTTCTGTTAAAGCAAACTTTCAACAAACAAACCTTAACTCCCTGATCGATGAGATATTAGTTGACTTCGATGAAGTTATTGAAGAAAAAAATGCAGTGGTTCGGGTTCATCCTTTACCCGTTACAGATACCATTCCAAGCCAGATCAGGCAAGTATTCCAAAATCTGATCGGCAACGCACTCAAGTTTTCCAAACCGGGCACGCCACCGCTGATCACCATTTCATCAACGCTGATCGGATCCAAAGGAATGGATGAGCCTGCGGTTGCAGACGGCCTTTTCTGCCGGATTGTCATCGCTGATAACGGGATCGGGTTTGATGAAAAGTTTTTGGACAGGATATTTGTAATCTTTCAGCGGCTCAACAACATCAGCACCTATGAAGGTACCGGAATCGGACTGGCCATTGCAAAGAAAATTATTGACAAACACAACGGTCTGATTTCTGCCCAGAGCGTGGAAAATGAAGGTTCGCAGTTTATCCTCGTACTGCCGCTGGTTCAGGAAAATGACCTATCAGAATCTTAAAACAAATTGAAATTCAGCATTACATTACCTATGACGAAAACTTCTAATTCAATCATACAGCAATTAAGAATTGTATTTTCCTTTTCCATTCTGCTTTTGTTTTTCAGTCTTCTGGCGTCGTATTACAGCACACAGAAACTGATCAATAATTCCCGGCTGGTGAATCATACAAACGAGGTTTTGATTGAAGCAGAAAGTATCATCTCGCACATGAAAGATGCAGAAACCGGTCAGCGCGGCTTTCTGATCACATCCGAACCGGCATTTCTTGATCCTTACAAAGGCGCTTATGAAAAAACCACCAATAGTTATAACAACCTGCAGGAACTGACTGCTGAAAGTCCTGTACAGCAAAAAAACCTGCGAGAAGTAAAGGCACTTTATGAAGCCAAATTCGGCCAGATGCAATACATCATTGATCAGGCAAGCAAAAATTCCTCTTATGTCGATAATACCGACGACCGTCTGAGGGAAATGCTGAAAGGTAAAAAACTGATGGATGACCTTCGGTTGATGATTGACAGGATCAAAAAGGAGGAAAACAAGATTTTACAGGCCAGGCTGGAACAACAGCAGATCTACATTACATATACACCGGTTCTGCTGATTATTGCCGCCCTGATTTCCATACTGATTTCCTTTTTTGCGTACGTCCGTATCAAGAATGATATGGACAAACGCATTGCCATCCAGAAGGTTGAAGAAGAAAAATACCGGGAAACGCAAAAAAGGATCGCGCATATCGAACAAGTTACCCAGGAAGTTTCCGCCGGGAATTATGATGCAAAAAGCCTGGATGAAAATGAGGACGAACTCGGCCGGATTTCCTTTGCGCTGAATACCATGACGGAATCGCTGAAAGTAACTTTTGATGACCTCAGCCGTCAGAACTGGCTTCAGAAAGGCGCCGTAAGCATCAGCGATGCAATCCGCGGTGAACGGGTACTTAAAAAACTGGCTTCCAACCTTATGAAAACGATGACGGAATATGCCGGTGCACAGATTGGTACAATCTATATCGTGGAAAATACGTGGAACTATAAACTCACCGGTTCGTACGCCATTCAGCACGCACCTGAAAACCTGAAAACAGGCGAAGGGCTTGCCGGACAAGTGATTGAAAGCAAGAAGCCGTTGTTTATACAGCAAATTCCGGATGATTATCTGAAAGTGACTTCCACGCTCGGAGATTCAAAGCCTGCTGCCATTGCCATCTTGCCGCTTACTTATGCTTACGAATGCATCGGGATCATTGAACTGGGTTTCCTGAAAATGCCTGAACCGATTGTGATGAAGTTTCTGGAAGACAACCTTGAATCCATTGCAACCGGAGTAAATTCGGCACTGGACTATCTGAAGCTGCAGAACTTTCTGGAAGAAACGCAGACGCAGGCAGAAGAACTTCAGACGCAGCATAACGAGCTCGAAAACCTGAATGCCGAACTCGAGGCCCAATCGCAGAAACTGCAGGCTTCCGAAGAAGAACTCCGCGTGCAGCAGGAAGAACTTCAGCAAACCAATGAAGAACTGGAAGAAAGAAGCGGTCTGCTGGAAGAAAAGAATTTCGAAATCCAGAAAAAAGCCGAAGAGCTTGAACTCACAACCCGCTACAAATCGGAGTTTCTGGCCAATATGTCGCACGAACTCCGTACGCCGCTGAATTCCATTTTGCTCCTGAGCAGATTGCTGGCCGAAAACAATGAGGAAAACCTGAACGAAGAACAGATTGAGTATGCAACCGTAATCCAGTCGTCAGGCAATGGGTTGCTCGGGCTGATTGACGAAATTCTGGACCTCTCAAAAATCGAAGCCGGCAAAATGGACCTGGAATATGCCAAGGTTTCGGTCCATGAGATCAGTTCGGATATGAGTGCGTTGTTTGCTCCGGTTGCCCGGCAGAAAGGACTTGAATTCAGCATTGCTGTTGCGCCCGAAGTTCCGCAAGTTATCGAAACAGATAAAATGCGTCTGGAACAGATACTGAAAAATCTGATTTCCAATGCACTTAAATTCACCTCGGCGGGGTTTGTCAAAGTTAATATGCAGCTCAGGGAAGAAGATCATGGAATTCTCTGCATTTCCGTAATTGATTCCGGAATTGGTGTTGCACCCGAAAAACAACTGCATATTTTTGAAGCATTCCAGCAGGCAGACGGTTCTACAAAACGCAAATATGGCGGCACCGGACTGGGCTTGTCCATCAGCCGCGAACTTGTAAAACTGCTTGGCGGTGAAATTACCCTTACAAGCGCCGTGAACGAAGGCAGCGACTTTACCGTCTGCATTCCGCTCGAAAGAAGGGATGAAACGGAAGAAGCTGCACCCGAAAAAACCACTTTCCCGATCAGCCACAAAGATGAGCCGCAGACCAGAATAATACCGGACCTGCAGTCACAGTTCAGAAGTTCTGTTATACCGGCCGCCATCGCGGACGACCGGGACAATATTGAAGAAAATGACAAGGTAATCCTGATCATTGAGGACGATACGGTTTTTGCCAAATCCTTGCTTGAATACACCCGCAGGCACAAGTACAAGGGTATTGTGTCGGTAAGAGGCGATGAAGGGCTTTTACTTGCCGAGAAGTTCAGGCCAATGGGCATTCTGCTGGATATACAGCTGCCGGTTATGAGTGGCTGGGAAGTAATGGACAAGTTAAAGGAAAACCCGAAAACACGTCATATTCCGGTCCACATCATGTCGTCACACCGCATGAAAAATGAAAGTCTGTTGAAAGGTGCGGTGGATTTTATTGACAAGCCTGTTGCACTGGACAAAATGCAGGAAGTATTTAAAAAAATCGAATACATCATCAGCAGAAAAACCAGCAAGGTGCTCATTGTGGAAGACAATCCCATGCATGCCAAGGCACTCGCCTACTTTCTGGGGACTTTCAATATCCACTCCGAACTGAAAAGCAACATCAATGAAGGCGTGCAGGCACTGAAAAACAATCAGGTAGACTGTGTAATCCTGGATATGGGCATTCCTGACAAGAAGGCTTACGATACGCTGGAAGAAGCTAAAAAGAATCCCGGGCTGGAAAATATTCCGATTATTATTTTTACCGGAAAAAGCCTTTCCATGCCGGAAGAACTCAGGATAAAACAATATGCTGATTCCATTATCGTCAAGACGGCCCACTCCTATCAGCGCATGCTGGATGAGGTTTCGCTGTTCCTGCATGTGGTGGAAGAAAATAAAAACGCTTCCAAAAAAGCCAGTGAGCAGAAAAAGCTGGGCGGCCTTAGTGAAATCCTGAGCAACAAAACCGTACTGATCGCGGATGACGATGTCAGGAATATTTTCTCGCTGACCAAATCGCTGGAAAATTACAAAATGAACGTCATTACCGCGCTGGACGGAAAAGAGGCTTTGCAGAAACTGGAAGAAAACCCTGATGTGGACGTTGTACTGCTGGATATGATGATGCCGCAGATGGACGGCTATGAAACGGCCAAACGCATCCGCGAGAATTTCCAGTGGCGCAACCTGCCGGTTATTGCCGTTACCGCCAAAGCCATGACGGGCGACAGGGAAAAATGCATTAATGCCGGCGCTTCTGATTATATTACCAAACCGGTGGATATCGATCAGCTGATTTCCCTGTTACGCGTATGGCTTTATGAAAAGTATTAAACCAAAGCAATTGCCGGAAAAAAGGAAGAATGAACAGTTTGAATTATTTTGTTTAATGAACATTATTCCAAAAAGCCGACAGCCAACAGCTAACAGCCAACAGCTGCCAATTGCATAAACCAATATATATACAACGAAAACTTCCGCAAACGAAGCTGACGGTTATGGGTAAAAAAAGAATACTGATAATTGACGATGATGCAAGGAATATTTTTGCCCTTAAAGCTACTTTAAAAGCAAAATCGTACGACTGCATTTCATGTACCGGCGCTCCCGAAGCACTGGATCTTCTGCGCACCAATGAAGAAATCGACGCTGTTCTGATTGATATGATGATGCCTGAAATGGATGGTTATGAAGCCATTCCTTTGATCAAGGGCATGGAACACAGAAAAAACACGCCTGTTTTTGCAGTCACTGCGCAGGCAATGGTTGGAGATCGTGAAAAATGCCTTCAGGCCGGTGCAAACGAATATATTTCAAAACCGATTGATGTGGAAAAACTTCTGCAGCTGCTTGGCGATATATAACTGTGCGCAATGATTGAAGATGAAGATATAGCTATTTTGCTGAACGACTTGTTCGATATTTACGGGTACGATTTCACGCGCTACTCCAAGGCATCGCTCAAAAGACGTATTATCAGACTTTGTGCGCTGGATAAAATCCCGAGCTATGCCGAACTGCGTTACAAGGTCAGGACGGATGAAACTTACTTCAAACGTTTTGTGGAGGAAATTACGGTCAATGTGACAGAAATGTTCCGTGATCCTTCCTTTTACAAATCCCTGCGGGACGATATCCTGCCCGTGCTCGGCACGAAGCCTTTTATCCGTATATGGCATGCGGGATGTTCTACCGGTGAAGAAGTTTACTCCATGGCCATTCTGCTGAAAGAAGCAAACCTGCTGCGGAAATCACTTTTGTATGCTACTGACCTGAACCCCAGCGTACTGGAAAAGGTGAGAAAAGGCATTTTTCCTCTGAACCAGATGAAGCAATACTCGGAAAGCTACATTGCCTCCGGCGGCATTCACGATTTTTCCATGTATTATACAGCCAATTACGGCCAGGCAAAATTCAACAGGGAGCTGGCTGAAAAAATCATTATTTCCACACACAACCTGGTTTCCGACAGTTCTTTCAATGAATTTGATCTGATCCTCTGCAGGAATGTGCTGATCTACTTTGACAAGGAATTGCAGGACAGGGTACTGAAGCTGTTTGATGAAAGTCTCGGAACGTTGGGCTACCTTGCACTCGGTACAAAAGAAACCCTCAAATTTTCAGCTGTACAGAGCAAATTCAAGCAGCTGAACCGTGAAAAAATATGGAAGAAAATAATTTGAAAAACGCATGCAAAGCTTTGCTGATCGGTGGATCGGCCGGAAGTCTGCAGGTATTGTTCAGCCTGTTCCCGGCTATAAGGCCTGATTTTACTTTTGCGGTTATCATTGTACTTCACCGCCGCAATTCGGGAGATTCGGCGCTTTCCGAACTGCTTTCCACCAAAACGCTTGCACATACGCTGGAAGCTGAGGACAAGGACCCGATACTTCCCGGAAAATTTTACCTGGCTCCTGCCGATTACCATCTGCTGATTGAAAAAAACGAAACCTTTTCACTGGATTATTCCGAAAAAATCAATTTCAGTCGTCCGAGCATTGATGTTACTTTTGAATCCGCTGCCGAGATTTATGGTCCTTCACTGGTCGGAATGCTGCTTTCCGGCGCCAACGAGGACGGTACCCGTGGACTTTTAACAATAAAGAAAATGGGTGGAAAAACGGTCGTGCAAAATCCCGAAACCGCGCAAATGCCTTTCATGCCGCAGCATGCAATCAGCAATCATGCTGCGGATTACATTCATGATATCCGGGAAATGGCCGATTTTATCAATAACCTCAGGTAAAAATTCACTTCCGGATGGAAGGGCAAGTGTAAACGGCACATCTTTTTTGTATATCTAAGAACTTCTTTGAAAGAACAGTCTGTTTTCTTCGGAAAAGTTTCACCATCAGTCATTAACCATTAGCGATATGTCCAGGCATAGCAAATTATACAGTGTATTTTTCAATAAATGCCCAAGATGCGGTATCGGGGATTTTTTTATTACAAAAAATGCATACAATCTGAAAAACTTTGACAAGATGCACAAGCGCTGTCCGCATTGCAACGAAAACCTTGTTCCTGAACCGGGTTTTTATCAGGGCGCACTGTATATGAGTTACTCTTTTTACGTAGCTTTTATGGTCATTTACTTTCTGATCTTCGTCAATTTTTTTGAAAAATACATCGACTATTTTCTGATCAGCATCATACCGATCCTGATTATTCTGACGCCTTATTTTTATCGTCTTGCACGCAGGGCATGGCTTGCACTTTTTATAAAGCCTTCCCCCAACGAAATATCTTCCTGAGCACAGGTAGTTGTAAATAAAACAAAAATGCGATGGATACATTCCGGGTCAAACCGGCCAGTACCTATCGCATTTTATGATTTATACCTGGTGTTTATACCAGACTGGTTTCCTGTTCCGCAGTAACAACTTCCGGATTTTTCCTTATATAAACGAATTTGTTGCTGCCTGCATTTTCAACCACTTTTTCAACTTTTATCTGCCCTTTCAGCAAAGCGTTTGCAGAAGGTTCGTGCAGAATCCTCACGGAAATATCGCCCGACGGATCGGTATCCCAAATCCCTGAATGGTGCCAGTGATGAAGATGATCCCAGTCCGGACGGTCAATGATCGGGTAATAGCATACTCCCCACAGCGGCACATCGTCCTGAATCAGCTTGCCGGTTTCTTCCGCAACCATTTTGATCCACACCGGTCTGTCTTCCAGCGGATGACTGGTTTCTGTCAGTACCACCGGAACGTCATACCGCAAATGTGCCTCTTTTATCAGCTCCGACAAGGATCTCAGACGCGTATCCGGATATTTGTCGTTCCAGCCCAGAACCTGATGCGAACCGGCAACCCACTGATTGTCATAATAAAAGTTGAAGCCCAGAATATCCATGCATTCGGGACTGCCGCCCAGCTCGGGACAAATTCTTCCGCACAGCATATCTACAGACTGATATTGCAGTTCATGTTCCCACCGCGCTCTTTCTATCTGTTCCTGCGTTGCGTTCAACGGCGGCACCACATTAATCAAAGGTTCCGTAGTCATGATCCGGATGCTCGGATCAAAAGCTTTCAGCGCTTTTACCCCTGCAATGTATGCACGCATCAGACCATACTTCACTTCCCAGCCGTTATGCCTGCAATACGGAGAAGTAGCGGCAGCGTCGCCGCCGAGCCAGGATATAAAGCTCACTTCATTGATCGGCGTAACAATCAGTGTCTGTTCCGGAGCAACGTCGTTGTAAAAAGCAGCGAATGCTTCACAAAGCGCTACAAACCGGCGTGTAAAATGCGGATGCAGCGGGCTCAGGTCGTCCGGATAACCAAAGTGGCAAATGTCCCAAACTTGCTGGATTCCGCACGTTTTTCCGGCCAGAATCATTTCCTTCACATCAGAAAAATCGTACTGATATGGTTCGTATTCCACCTTGCTCCATCGTATCCCCTCACGAACTGTATTGATATTCAGTGTTTTCAACAATTCATAATCTTCATGAATAAACTTGAAATGCACTGTTTCATTTAATAAATCCACTCTGTTGCCATAAAAATTGAGCTGATCGGTACACTCAAATCCGCCCATCCAGAATGATTTAAATGGATTTTCTATAATTGTCATAAGGGTCTTTTATTCCAGGAGTATTTTGGCTGATTTATGAATTTTTAAGTAAGTTCTGCATGTTACCCTGTGCTTTCGAAACACTGCTTCTAGGCATTGTCACAACTTTCTTGTTTTTGAATGTTGTAGTCATATAATCCACCATATCCGCGCAAGTCAGATCCCATGAATTCGTCAGCAGGAACCGGTCTACTTCTGTCAGCCAGTTCACTTTATCTTCCAGAACAAGCCAGTTTTCGATGGCTGCTACAAATTCCTCTTCATTATGCGCAATGGTAACCAGTTTGTTTTTCTCGTAAGGATTGATCACATCGCGGATGGCCGTGGAAACCACCGGTTTTCCGGCACACAGATATTCCGGTGTTTTGGTCGGGCTGATAAAGCGGGTCGATTCATTCAGCATGAACGGAACCATGGCAACGTCCCATCCGGACAAATACTGCGGAAGTTCGTCATACGATTTTGAACCGAGATAATGGATATTCGGGTTTCTCGGCAGTGCGCCCGGATCAATTTTCACAACCGGCCCGATCAGGATAATGTTCCAGTCAGGTCTTGCATCGGCAACTGCCCGGATCAGGTTGATGTCAAACCGCTCATCAATAACGCCGTAAAAACCGATTTTAGGACCTGCAATGCATGCCTGGTCAGCCGGTTCCGACTTCTGCTTGCGCGCTTTGCCGAAATGCTTTTTATCTATACTGCTTGGAAACGGGTGAATGTTGGAATGTAGATGTTTTTTATGCTCATACAAGGAATGGCCGCCTGTGAAAACGATATCGGCATTGTTGATAAGGTCTTTTTCCAGCGATTTAAGTTCTTCCGGTGCAAATTTGAATGCAGATAGTTCATCCATACAATCGTAAACCATCAGACCCGGCGTAATATGACTGGAAAACTGAAGAGCCATTGGTGTGTAATACCAGAAAATGAATTCCTCAGCATTTTTATTGATAAAGAAAACCTTAAGCAATTCTTTCAGCTGCAGGTTTATTTCTTCCTTGCTCAGTCCATGAGAAAGATGCGGAACACAAACCCAAAGGTCGGGAAGACGCTGGGAAAATGTCAGATAAGGAATATCCGTTGATCCGAAAATCGGCTCTTCCAGAAAATAGACCGCTGAGATGTCTGAAAAACGGGTAAGTAAATGTTGTGGACGTTGGTATACGAAATCCCACCGAAGATGCGAAAAGCACAACAGGTTTTTTGGTAACGACTCCAGATTGGACTGGGCGTCTAAAGATAAATGATCACTGGTTGCGATGTTTGAAAAACCCATATGTATATATTTCGTGAAAGTGAAACAGCTTTATACTGAATTTTAAATTCAGACAGAATTTGTAAAAAACAATTATGCCAGATTGCTAAATACCTAAATTATCTTCCGGTGCCGGAAAAACCACACTTAATCCACAGCCTGCATGCCGAACAGGCACTGGTTTGTAGATTGGTTTACACAATTTAATGTGCCCGGCTTATTTCAATAGTGAAGTAAAATTACTTTCAGGGTTGTGCATCCGGTCAGAAATATTTTTCATCCGGAATCGTAACTAAAAACGCAAGTGTATATACGCAATATAGAATTTATTTAGGTTATTTATGTAATATATTGTTGAAAAAAGTAATACAACTTCTATATAATTCACCTTCTGAAGTTTTACGGTTCGCTGTGTTCAAACTGATAGCCTTTGGATGCATCGTCCAGCACCAGAATCCAGTCTTTTCCGTAACCGGAAGTCGGCGGCTTGAAAAGATGACGCCCTGTATTGGGAAATTTCCCGATCAGACTGCTTTTTCCGGTTCTCGGATCAAACCAGTATGCATTTAATTCTTTTCCTGTAATTTTTCCGGTATTCACACTGAACGGCCTGCCCGCAGCGGAGTAGACAAACGCATAATCCTTGCCGTGTGTGGCCTGTATCCGTTCCGCAGGCCCCAGGTTGTTTTCCACGACAAGGGATTGATCGGGAACCCGGTCGAGCAACGGCCTTGATTCCATCAGCTTTCTTACAAAAGTCATCTGTTTTGCACCCGGCAAATCCAGCGCCTCTTTCCACGTAAAATGCGGCCCGTTTACAGGTTCCTTGTCTGTATCAAACATCTGCCAGACAGGATGGCAGCCGTATGTGTGCCCGAAAGCGCCTGCAAAAAGATCAAGATAGGCAAATTTTCTTACATCATAAGCATTGGAAATTCCCAGGTCCGCGGCGTTGAAGCATACCGGATGGTCTTCATAGATTGGTTCTGAATCAATTACAGGCTTGACGGGTTTGCGGTTGTAAACAAAAGAAACTTTATCATACGTAATTTCGTCCCGGCAATGGCCGTCCTGCAGCATATTGAAATCCAGCCATTCATCCTGATGAAACCAGTTGGAAGAACCGCCCATTTGAACACCGTTCGGCTGGGGATGGAAACTCATCAGTGCCTGGCTGTTGCCGCCGGCTCCGCTGGCGATTCCTTCCGCCATTTGCCTCCAAACCTTGACATCGTCCGAATCTTTTCGCGGTGTACGGTCGCCGCCCAGCACCCATACTACATTCCCGCGGTTCTGATACCGCTTTCCGATCCACGCTCCGTAAGCGGCGGCATTATTTACATTGAAAATTTCCGGACCTTTCCCCCAGGAATCTTTATTTAGCTTGTCGCCCCATGTCGGCAGCAGCGCGATAACAATCCCGTACTCAGCCGCTTTATCTATAATGTAATCCACATGCCTGAAATAGGCTTCGTTCGGTTTGGAAGGATCATTGTCTGTCAAAGGCCGGTCGCCGAGCGCATTCGGCGTGTTCAATCCGTCGAGTTCGGCCAGTGCAACGGCCTGCACCACCGTAAACCCCTGTTCAGAACGCCGTTTCAGGTAGGCATCTGCTTCTTCTTTATCCAGCCGGTGAAAAAGCTCCCACGCAGTATCGCCCAGCCAGAAAAACGGTTTTCCGTCCTGATGTACAAGGTAACGCTGATTTTCCGAAACTTTCAGGCGCCCGTTTGAAAACGGCTTCTGTGCATTTACAGACAGGCAGCACAAAAGAAGGCCTGCCGTCAAAAACTGCTTTTTCATTTATATCATGATTATTTAAAACCAAAAGGCAAAAACATGCCGGATATACCATTTTTACACAACTGTAAGTGCATTAATTGCATAATACCGTTGCGGAAGAAAAAAGCTAAATGGCTGGCTCCTACCTTCAAAACGCATGCAACAACATTGCAAATTACTGATATTCAGTACTTGTAACCCTGTTGCACACGTTTAGCAGCTATCTTTGTTCTGGTCCCGGCAACGGCAATCCATATTATTATTTACAACTTACCGGTTGCAGCAATGTGATTAAAAGATGATAACTGACAGTAACAAGCATATAAAACACCACCATGAAGACGAATGCTGTTCATCGGATGCACCCGCTGATAACGTGCAGGAACACAAGCATGATGATCATGATCACGACCACGATCACGATCACGGCGATCACAGTCATGGCGACATCGAAGATTCCGGTATACTGAAAAGCCGCTGGATGCTTTGGCTGAGCCTGCTGATCCTTGCCGTTTATCTGATCACCACTTTTTTGTTCGGAGTAAAGATCAACCGGACTGCGGAAATCTGCATGATGCTTGCTGCCTATGTACTTGCCGGCAACAAAACCGTAGCCATTGCATTCAGAAAAGCAGCACGCGGCGATTTTTTTAATGAATTTACCTTGATGACCATTGCAACAATGGGCGCATTTTACATCGGAGAATTCAGCGAAGGCGTAGCGGTGATGATCTTTTATGAAATCGGAGAACTTTTCCAGGATTTGGCCGTAAGCCGTTCCAAACGTTCCATAAAAGCACTGCTCGACATCCGGCCAGAAGCCGTAACGGTGATCCGGGACGGAAAAGATCAGCCGGTAGCACCGGGCTCGGTTCAGATCGGGGAAACAATTGTGGTGAAAGCAGGCGAAAAAGTGGCGCTCGACGGCATTCTGAAATCGGCAGCCGGTACATTTAATACGGCCGCACTCACCGGCGAATCCAGACCCGACGACAAGGAACAGAATGAGCAGGTTCTTGCGGGTATGATCAATATGTCCAAAACGGTTCAGATTGAGGTAAAAACGTTATTCAAGGATTCCAAGCTGTCGCGCATTCTGGAAATGGTTCAGGATGCTACGGCCCGCAAGGCTCCTACGCAGCTGATGATCAGCAGGCTTGCCAAAATTTATACACCGATCGTTTTTCTGCTGGCCGTTCTGATCATCCTTCTGCCGTACTTTTTTGTTGCTGATTACCATTTCAATCAATGGCTTTACCGCGGTATGGTGTTTCTGGTCATTGCCTGTCCGTGCGCATTGACGGTTTCCATTCCGCTGGGTTACTTCGGCGGAATCGGCCTGGCATCCCGAAACGGAATCCTGATCAAAGGCGCCAATTTCCTCGATGTAATGACGCGAATCAATACGCTGGTTTCTGATAAAACCGGAACGCTGACAAAAGGTGTTTTCAAGGTTCAAAAAGTGCAGACTGCCCTTGACGAAAATGACTTTCTCACTGCGGCGGCTTCGCTGGAAAGTTACTCTACACATCCCGTTGCGAAAGCCGTTGTACAGCACGCTGGCCATCTCAGCCTGCAGAAGCCCGAGGACGTGGAAGAAATTTCCGGGCACGGACTAAAAGGAATTGTCAACGGCAAAACCGTACTCGCAGGCAATCTGAAACTGCTTGACAAATTCTCCATCCCATATCCGAAAGAACTTCATGAGATTGCCGAAACCATCGTAGCCGTTGCCGTCGGTCATTCCTATGCCGGCTATCTGACCATTGCGGATGAAATCAAAGACGATGCGGCTGAAACGATTGCGAACCTCAAAAAACTGGGCATTGAAACCATCATGCTTTCCGGTGACAAACAGGCCGTTGTTTCGCATGTCGGTGAACAGCTGCATATGGATAAAGTTTACGGAAACCTGCTTCCCGAAGACAAGGTAACTGTTGTCCGGAAACTGAAAGACGAAGGAAAACGAATTGCATTTGCCGGCGACGGCGTAAACGACGCGCCTGTTATTGCACTCGCGGATGTGGGCATTGCCATGGGCGCACTTGGTTCCGATGCCACCATTGAAACCGCCGATATCGTCATTCAAAATGATCAGCCTTCAAAAATTTTGTCTGCGATCAGAGCAGGGAAAATTACAAAACAGGTTGTGTATCAGAATATAGGCCTTGCAATGGGAGTCAAAATCGTTGTAATGCTGCTTGGCGCAGGCGGAATTGCCACGCTATGGGAAGCGGTTTTTGCAGATGTTGGTGTAGCTTTGCTCGCCATTCTGAACGCTTTCAGGATTCAGGGAAAAAAAATTTGATAAAAGATCCGGCTGCATATCATTTGAAAAATCTGATCGTCATATTGTCTGTTTACATGCTTTTGCTTTCGCTGCTTCCCTGCGGCGATCCGGCGGAATGCAAGGATGAAAAACAGCCCGTCGCTTTCAGTCAAAACACGCATGCCGATCACGATAATCATTCGGAAAACTGTCCGCCATTTTGCAGCTGCACATGCTGCGGACAGTTTCTGAGTACATTTACTGCACATGCTTTTCTGGTAAAAACGGTTGCTTTGCCCGCTATCTGCAAAGCTTTTTATCAGGATTTCTACTCCGGCCTTCTACCTTCTGCAATCTGGCAGCCGCCGCAAACGGACTTAAATCTCAACGTCTGAACATTTAAAGTTTTTCACAAGATTTAATTTCCGCAATGCAAAAATCCATATTGCTTGTGCTGGCCATGCTATACGCATGCTTTTCACAGGCGCAAAATACGTTATCCGTCCTAATCAAAGACAAGCAAACCAATTTGCCGCTTCCCGGCGCAACGGTAAAAATCAGGGAAAGCACATCGGGTTCCGTTACTGATGGAAACGGATTTGCCGCAATTTCAGGAATTCAGAATGAAGCTGTAACTATTGAAAGCTCATTTGTCGGTTACCGCAAACGGACTGATGAAATCCGTCTTCCAATGGCCGATACGCTTACAGTACTGCTCGAAAGCGATGCCGAGGAAATGGAAGAAGTCGTGATTTCGTCCACAAGAAGTTCCAGAACCATTCAGGATATTCCTACGCGTGTCGAGTTCATCGCCGGAGAAGAACTGGACGAAAAAGCAAATATGAAGCCCGGCGATATCCGCATGATCCTGAGTGAAAGTACAGGCATTCAGGTACAGACCACTTCGGCGACCAGCGCAAACGCTAGTATCCGGATTCAGGGTCTGGACGGACGTTACACGCAGATTCTTAAAGACGGATTTCCGCTTTATTCCGGGGCTTCCAGCGGACTGGGGCTGCTTCAGATTCCACCGCTTGACCTGAAACAGGTTGAAGTGATCAAAGGCTCCGCTTCCACGCTTTATGGCGGCGGTGCCATTGCCGGCCTTGTCAATCTGATTTCAAAAACACCCAAAGAAGAACGGGAACTGCGTTTTCATCTGAACGGCACGAGCGCGGGCGGGTTTGATGCCAACGGCTTTTACTCTAAAAAATTCGGTAAAACAGGACTGACGCTTTTTGCTTCGCACAACCGCAATGCACCGTACGATCCTGCCGGCATTGACCTTACGGCCATTCCGAAATTTCAGCGTTTTACATTCAATCCGAAGCTGTTTTTTTACCCACAAGAAAATACAACCGTCAGTCTAGGCGTCAATACAACGCTTGAAGACCGAACCGGCGGAGACATCCATTACATCAAAGGAAAACAGGAAAACGGCCATACCTATTTTGAAAAGAACAAAACCGGCAGAATAAGCACGCAGTTTGTGCTGGACCATATTTTTGGAAACCACGAGCATTTCATTGTAAAAAACAGCCTCAGTTACTTCAACAGAAAGCTGACAACACCCGGTTACCAGTTCAACGGAACACAGTATTCTTCCTTTACAGAAGCTTCCTATGCCAATCACGGCGACAAACTGGAATGGATTGCCGGCGCAAATCTCTGGACGGACCAATTCCGGGAAAAAGCATTTCCGGGAACTGTAGACCGGGATTATTCGCTGAATACTTTTGGTGCATTTGTACAAAATACGCTGAAAGCTACAAAATGGCTGCATATTGAGACCGGCGTTCGCACTGATTATGTCATGGATTACGGTTTTGCATTTCTGCCGAGGGTTTCCGCGCTTTTCAAATTCGGACCGGCATTCACTTCGCGCTTGGGCGGCGGAATCGGTTACAAAGCACCGACTATTTTCACGGAAGAAAGCGAACGCATTCAGTATCATGGAATTTTGCCGATCAATAAAAACACAAACAGCCTGGAACACAGTTACGGCGGAAACTGGGACGTCAATTACCAGACTTCCCTTTTTGACGAGCGCCTTTCCGTAAGCATAAACCAACTGTTCTTTTATACGTATCTGACCAGGCCGCTGATCCTGAAAAATGCAGGCTCCGGTTTATACCAGTTCAGAAATATTGACGGCCATATCGATACACGCGGGACCGAAACGAACATCAAGCTTGGCTATGCGGATTTTAAACTTTTTCTGGGCTATACTTTTACCGATTCCAGAATCAGCGAAAGCGGACTGCACCGGGAAAATTACCTGAATTCGCGGCACCGGATCAATTCAGTGCTTTTTTATGAAGCGGAAGAAAAATGGAAAGTAGGCCTGGAAGCATATTATTTCAGCAAGCAGGAACTCAGCGACGGCAGAACCGGCAAGGAATACGTAATTCTGGGATTTATGGCTGAGCGTTTGTGGGAGCGGTTTTCTGTTTATATCAACTTTGAGAACTTTCTGGATGCAAGACAAACGCGTTTTGATACCATTTACACCGGTTCGGTCACCAATCCCGTTTTCCGCGACATTTACGCGCCGCTGGACGGATTTGTTTTCAACGGCGGCATCAAAATCAGATTGTAAGAAAGCAAATTCCACATCCTGAACAGCCTCAAAGCCATAAGGCCACTGGTAAAAATGCATTTATAATGGATATAAAATGCATTCAAATCAATGAAACAAGAAGAATGATAACGTTGAGTAAATCAAGAATTTCAAACTTGGAATAACTGCCGCAAAAGCAAAGTCCAAAACAACATCATGACAAAAAAACGACAACCCCATGACGTTAATTTCAACAACAAAAATTAACAATCACCTGACAACCTCATGACAACCTCATGACGTTAATTTCAATAACCTGAATTGACAATCATCTGACAACAAGTAACTGCGCTATTCACAACAAGAACCAGCGCAGTTACCTGATTCCCCTTTTCTTACACAATCGGCCTCGAACTGATACCGGCCATTTTTTCCAGTGCGATCGTTACCCTTTCAATACGATCCACATTTCCCCGGCTGTGGTCCGAAACGGACTGGGCTACAGAAGTAAGGTAATCATTCCCGAGCTTGGTGTTGAAAAACGGGTCATTGGCGGCGAGTACACCGCGCCAGTTTTTTCCGACCACGTTCCTTGCCCTGATGAACCGCTGTAAAAGGCGTTCCTTAATGGTAAGTCTTCCGAACTCTGCGACTCTTGATTGTAATTCTTCCATCGACATTTAGTTGTGTGTATAAAAAATAAAATGAGTTAAAAATCATGCTGCATTAAACCGGGACCTCTGTACGGCAACAATAGGCGCCCGGCTTTTTGCTGCAAGATGATAGTTTTGTAATTTGCGTATTACAAAAAACACTATATACAAAAGTATAGTTTTATGAACATAAAGTCAAGTAATTTTATACTTTAAGTTAAGAAAATGAGTACAGTTGGTAAAAGAATCAAAAAATGCCGGGAAAATTGTAATTTAAGTCAGGAACAGCTGGCAGCCATTATGGAGAAAGCGGGCAAAGCGACGATCTCCAACTGGGAAACGGGCAGGAACGAACCGACACTTACGGAGTTCAAAAAACTGGCGGAGGTGTTAAAAACAACTGTTTCTCATCTGATCGGAGAAACGCCGATGTTTGAAGAGCCCCGAGAAAATTACGTTCTGGTAAAAAAGGACGATCTGATCGAACTGCAGCGAAAAGCACTGGAAAGAGAATCCGAAAGAAACCGGGAACTTAAAGAACTGCTTGAAAATTCTAAAAAGGCAGATCAGCAGGAATAAAACCATATCAACCTAACCGCACACTACTTTGAAACAACAATCTGAACCCCAGCGCACAGCCAAAACTTAGCAGTACGAGCGCCAGCCAGAGTACATCATATCCCCAGTTTGCTGCAATAAAACCGCCCGCAGCCGGCCCTATAATGGAAGCCGCCGCCTGCGAAACGGAATATGCCGCGGAATATTTTCCACGGTTCGTTTCGCTTGCCCGGTTGATAACAAAAGTGCTGATATACGGCAGAGCAAGCATTTCTCCGGCTGTAAATAAAAGTACGGCCACGGCAGCCAGCACAAGCGGCATCACGGCCGGAACGACGAGCGCCAGAAAAGCAAATGCACTGAATACGGTTCCGGAAATGATGAAGAACGAATCGGGTTTGCGGTGTGCAAAGTTCTGGATAATGACCATTTCAAAAAGTGCAATGATGATTCCGTTCATGCCGAGCAGCATGCCGATTACAGATTCTCCGATGTGCATTTCTTCTTTCCAGTAAACCGGAACAAGCCTGAACAGCAGCACAAAGCAAATCATGTACATGGTGACCAACATCAGAAAACGAACAAAATAGGCATCTTTCCAGGGCGACTGACCTGCAGACTGACTGACCTCATGCGCATTCTTGCTGATCTTTCTTCCTTTTGGTAACAATACAAGGATCAGCAGTCCGGCCAGTATGTAAACCAGCCCGTCAACCCAGAACAGCAATCCGTAATTTATTGCAGCCAGAATCCCTCCTACCGAAGTCCCGAAGCCGAAGCCGATGTTCATGGCCAGGCGGTTGAGCGCATAGGAACGGGTCAGATTAACGGGCGACGAGTAAGATGCAACGGCCGTATTATTGGCTGGCTTGAATGCTTCCACAAAAAAGCTTAATACAAGAATCAATATACAAATGCCGGTAAAATCGGTAACGAAACTGAAAAGTACAAACAACATTCCGCTGACCAGCAGACTGATGATCTGGACCGGACGAAAACCCCATTGATCGGTAAGATACCCGCCGGCCATAGCGCCCAGCACCGAACCCACGCCGAACAAGGTAATGACAAGACCGGCATCGGCAATGCTCCGGTGCAAACTTTGCGTAATGTACATGCTCATGAACGGCACAGCCATGTAGCCGCAGCGGTTTATAAGAATAACGGCACTCAGCAGCCATGTTTCCCGGCTTAGCCCGCTGAATGCTACTTTATAACTTTGTGAAATTTTGTAAACCATACGAACCAATCTGTTTGCAGGCACAAATCTCACAACAAATTCCTGATTATCCTGACACTCTCTTCCAGTTCTTCCGGCGTGGACGATGCAAATCCAAGCCTTACAGCATTTCGCGGCTGTCCGAGCAGCGCATTTGCAGCGCCATTTGCGAAATAAAGATCCCGGGCCAGTGCCTTTTCTGCCAGCCTGACAAGGTCAATGCCCGGATCGAATCTGGTCCATACCGCCATGCCGCCGTCAGGAACCTGAAAGTCCGTATAGTCCTGCAAATGTATTTTCATCAACTCACAGAATAAGTCGCGCCGTTGTCGGTAAACCCTGACCGATTTTCTCAAATGACGCTGAATAATGCCGTTATGCAGCAATTCCGCCATGGCGTTTTCGAGCATCTGATCGCCCTGCCGGTCTATAATCCTGCGGTATGCGGCCAGATGACCGATGACATCTTCAGGCCCGACAAGGTATCCGACGCGGAAAGCGGGTGAAATCGTTTTGGTAAATGAGCCGCAGTACAGCACCATTCCGGCAGAATCGGTTCCGGCCAGTGGAAGCAGCGGTTTGCTCAGGTAATGAAAATCGTAGTCATAATCGTCTTCCAGGACAATAAATCCAAATTTTACAGAAAGTTCCATCAATGCAATCCGCCGGTCTGCACGAAGTGCCACGGTTGTAGGATAATGATGATGCGATGTAATGTAGACCAGACGGATCGGTTGTTTTTTACACAATTCCTCCAAAGCATTTACGTTCATGCCAAATTCGTCAACCGGCACATGCAGGACCTTTGCGCCGGCCTGAACAAAATTCATGTTTGCCCCGTGCCAGCCGGCCGCATCCGCAACAACATGATCGCCGGGCTGCAGCAAACCCGTACTGATCAGGAAAACACCCATAATGACACCGCGTGTAATGAGAATATTTTCCGGTTTGGTCTTCAGTCCGCGGGTTTCGTTCAGATAAGCCGAAAATTCCTGTCTTAGCCAGTAAGAACCTTTGGTATCGCCGTAACCCAGACGGACATAAGGATTTCCGTTCAGCAACTGGCTCCGGTAAGCTCGCGAAAGTGCTTCAAGCGGTGCGAGCCTTGCATCCGGAAAGCCATCGTCCAGATGCAGCCGGGTTCCTGATTTCAGAACAGGTTTGTTTAAATGAGAAGCTGTTTTGAAGCTGAAACCGGCTTTCGTAAGCGCATTGGATGCTTCCGGCAATTCGCTTTCTGGTTTTCTGATTTGTATTCCGGGTAAATGCCGGGCAACAAAAGTACCGTTTCCGACGTGGCTTTCCAGCCAGCCCTGTGCCAGCAATTCTTCATATGCCTGAACAATGATCCTTCTGTGCACTTGCAGCGCCGCGGCCAGCTGCCTTGTACTCGGCAACTTATAACCCGGCTGCAAAGTACCGGCACGCACCAGAACAGCAATCTGATGGGCTATCTGCAGATAAACGGGCAGCCGGCCTCCTTTCTCGACGGACAACAACCCAGTAAGTAAATTTTCCATAATTGGACTACTGTAAATTTCGAAATTGGATCATTATGACGCTCCAATTAAAACCTAGTTTTGCAAAAAAACAATTTACAATGCAACCAGCTCCATCTTATCTTGTTCCAAGCCGACTGGCAAAGCGCGTCGTTTATGATGCTGAAACGATCCATCCGATTCTGGATGAAGCCTTATTTTGCACCATCAGCTTCTGCAGCGAAAACAGGCCGTTTTCCATTCCTACTTCTTTTGTACGGCATGAAGACAAAATCTATATTCACGGATCGGTAGGCAGCCATTTCATACGTGAAATTGAAAAAGGAATTCCTGTTTGCATTACGGTGATGCTCACGGACTCGCTTGTTGTTGCCAAATCCGCATTCAGCCATTCCGTAAATTACCGTTCGGTCATTATTTTCTCCAATGCAGAAAAAGTGGAAGACCGGGAATTAAAAACAGCGTCATTTGAATGGCTGACCAACAAGATTGTCCCCGGCAGCTGGGATTATTTGCGTCCTGTAACCGAATCAGAAATCCGAAAAACGGCTGTTCTGGCATTTTCACTGGAAGAAGCTTCTGCAAAAACGCGTTCAGGAATGCCAAAAGATGAGCCGGAAGATCAGGAACTGCCGATCTGGTCCGGAATAATTCCTCTGAACAATTCCAGAATGCCGGCAATTGCGGATGAATCGAGCAAAAATATTCCTTTGCCCAAACATTTGCGCTGACGAATGCAACTTTTGATTAAATCTGGACATCTTTTCCTTACTACATGTCCGATTTAATCAAAACTGCACTCCAATGACAGGAAAAGAACTATTTGACCGCTACCAATCGGCTGCTCTCAGAAACGGACTCGGCTCCCGGGAATTCCATTACGGCAATATTTTGTTTCAGGCCCTTCGCCTTGAAGGCGAGGAAAAACTTTTTCAGTTGCTTGAACTTGCAGAAAATACAGGAAAAAGAATTGAACTCGGCTATTCTCAAACGATTGAAAATACATTGCAGGAACCGGATATGGCCATTCTGGTATAAAATCCCGCTGCCGGACGAAGGGGTTTACAATAATTTCTGACGATAACTAAATAAATGCGTACAAATCATTGTTGAAACTAAAACAATGAACCTTGAAGAATGGAATTTCTGATTGTACTCGCATTTTTTGGTTATATATATTACCTGAAAAACTACGCAGACCTTAGAACCAAAACGGAAAAAGAGCTCGCGGCCTTGCAGGAAGGCATTGCACTTTATGAAAGCGGACAGCTGAATGCGGCTTTTGCATATTTTGACCAGCGTATTAAGTCGAGGCCGGATTCCTGTGCGGCTTATCTGTACAGGGCACTTTGTTATAAAGATCAGGGCAATACGGAAGCTGCATTCAGAGACCTGCAGACGGGAATGAGCTACGACGATTCGCTTTACACGCTGCACCTTGAAACCGGCAAGTTGTATTATGAAAAAGGTGAACTGGATCGTGCATTGGCTTCCTTTGACAAAGCCGTGTTACATGCCGGAAACCTCGACCCGGAGACTTACCGCTGGCGCGGACTAACATACCGGAAGCTGAGCCGCCATGCAGAAGCAGAAAGTGACTTTGTTCAGGAACAGCAGATTATTGACGATAAAAAGAAGCAGCTTTCCACTCCCGGCTCCATCAGTGATCCGTTTCTCAACCGCAGGTTTCTTGTCAATATGATCCTGATTATCTTTACAAGCGCCATGCTGATTGCAGTGATCAAACAGGCTGAAAGCATTCACCTGCCATACCTGGTAGCTGTTTTCTCTGCCATCTGCATTGGTTTTGTGGAACCCCGCAAAGGCTGGCTGCTGGCTGTTTTGCAATCCCTGTTTCTGGTTTCAGGCTATTTTTTGTTTACCAGGCTGCCCGAAAGCGGCGGCAGACAGGAAGTAGAAAATTTCAGTCTTTACGGTTCCGTAATCCTGACTTTCGCCGCAAGCTTTCTCGGATCGTTTTTGAAACGGGCAATCAATACGGAATAAAGAATACCAGTATGGGCAATCATTTTAGTTATACCGGATCATTGTGCTTTTTTTTAAATGGCGCAATTTTTGCAGATTGGCGTTTTTACCTGAAACCTCAAACATATGACTGAAGACATCAACGCACGAATCCGAGAATTACAGGAAAGAATACTTTCCAAAAGGCAGCAAATCGATTTTGAAAGGCTGAACCTGGTCAACGCTGCTCAACTTTCCGATGAAAACAGAGAAAGTCCGGATATAATGGAAGAAGCCAAAAACTTCAATGACCCGATTGAAAATGCGGTGGACAAAGGTGAAGTAAAATCACTGGCAAAATCTGAAAAAGAACTTGATGAACTGATCAACGAACTGAATGCGCTCAGAAAGAGCTGATCTGGTCTTCAGTAAAGGATTTAAGATTATTTTCAAGCATGTTCTTTGTCCGGACCAGCTGCGAAAGCAGTTCGTTCCATTTATTTTCCTGTTTAAGGAACGGATCATAATTAACATGCAGTTTGCCCACTACATTAAACACATTATTTGATTTTTCCCGCACAGCAGATACAAGTCCAAGCACCTTGAATATATCCAGAATTTTGCTGGCAGTCTGATATGAGTAATTCTCTGTGGTGCAAAAAACAAGAGCTCCGTCTTTATAATGGCAATCAATGTGCTTTTTCATGGCTGTAATCTGTATTTTTCTTCTAGTGACTAACAAAATATCATACCAATTTTTTCCAATTCTGCTTTTTGCAGCTGCTTTGTAGTAAATCAGTCCGGAAACGGGGTAAACAACCGTTATTCTGAGATTACCGAAACATTTACTTCCACAGTTGTAGAATCAAACGCGCAGCCCGCTGCTATTCCGGTGATGAAACCGGGCATTTACCGGCTTGTTTTAACGGAAAGGATCCGGTAGCAGATATTAATATGAAATCCGGATTCCACGATTTATTGAACGGTTGATTATCAGGCTTTTGGGCAATGTTTTTTACGTATTTTTACAGCCGTTCTGAGCAGGCTTGTTTAACTCCTGCGACCCAGGACGCTGCAACATAAAAGTTAAAACATAAGCCATGAAAAAATTTTTTAAATGGACCAGTATCATTCTGGGAGCCGTTGCTCTGCTCTTACTGGTCGGGTATGCGGTAGTTGCCATGCGTGTTAAAGCACGGATCGGGAAAAATTATTCTTTTGCAAAAGAAGAAATCCGTTTTTCAAGAGACAGTTCAACATTAGCGCGCGGCAGGCATCTTGTCGCCATCAAAGGCTGCCAGGATTGTCATGGAAGCGATCTCGGAGGAAAAGTAATGAACGACGACGGCGCATTGGGAAGGCTTGTCGCCAGCAATCTTACAAAAGGAAACGGCGGATTGCCGCAGGATTACAACACTGCGGATTGGCTTGCTGCCTTGCGCCACGGCATAAACCATAACGGAACACCGCTTATTTTTATGCCTTCCCATGAAACCACGCTGCTTTCCCAACAGGATATGTCGGCCTTGATCGCCTATTGCGAACAGGTTCCGAAAATTGACCGTATGCTGCCGACCAACGAACTCGGCCCGGTAGCCATAATCATGACCCATTTTGACAAAATGCCCTTGCTGTCCGTTGAAAAAATAGATCACAGCAAACCGATGATCGCAAAAGCAGATACCGTTACCGGCGCTGCACAGGGAAAATACCTTGCTGTTTCGTGTACCGGCTGTCACCGTTCCGATCTGAAAGGCGGCGAGCCATTAGCCCCGGGCTTTCCGCCGGTTCCGGACATTACAAGCTCGGGACATGTAGGCAAATGGTCGGAAAAGGATTTTCTGACAACGCTTACGACGGGAAAAACACCGGAAGGCCATACGCTGAAAAATGAAGATATGCCCTGGAAAATGACCGCTCAATATACCAAACCGGAACTGCAGTCGCTTTATCGATACCTGAGTTCCATCCGGTAAATACAAAAGCCACTGCATGAATTCAATCAGTCTGCAGTGGCTTTCAAAATATAAAAATCAGGAATTTGCGGTTGCTATCGGCCGGTCATTTCTGGACCACTCGCTCCACGATCCTACATACAGGCCCGCACCTGCAAATCCTGCTTCTTCAAGCGCGAGCAAAGTATGGCATGCCGTTACACCGGAACCGCAGTGAACAATTACTTTTTCAGGATTTCTTCCGGCTATTGCACTGCTGTATTTTTCAGTCAGTTTTTCTGCTGAACTGAACGTTCCGTCCGCTTCCAGATTGGACATGAATGGAATATTAACTGCGCCCGGAATATGACCTGCAACCAGATCAATTGGCTCGCTTTCACCGATGTAGCGGTAATTCTCACGCACATCAATAACCAGGAAATCGGGATTGGAAGCGGCTTCCGAAACGAAATCGGCATTGACAGTCGGCCGAACCCATTCAGAAACGGGATAATCATCCGCAGCGCGTACTTCCGGAATATCCTGCGTAACACGAAATCCTGCACTGACCAAAGCATCCAGTCCGCCGCTTACAACATATGCTTTTTCATGTCCGGCGGCTTTCAGCATCCACCAGAATCGGGCGGCTGCGTTTGCACCTTTTTTATCATCGTATGTAATGACCGTTTTTTCCGGTGAAATTCCCAGTCTGCCAAGCAACTTTCCGAACTCTGCAGGCTCGGGCAAAGGATGCCTTCCGCCATTTGCCGGATTGTCCGTCTTTTGGGAAAGGTCCGTTTCAAGATCAGCAAACAGCGCATTTTCAAGGTGTCCGGCGCTGTAACGTTCGAAAGCATCGGCGCCTCCTCTTGCATCCACAATTACGATATCTTTATTTTCCTGTAAATCCCTGAGCTGGCGTGCAGAAATAATGTTCATACGGTCAATGTGTTTTGGTTCAACGTAAAATTATCAATAGCGGCATTAATCTTCCGAATATTTACAATATATGACCATTGTTAAAAGCATCTAAAGCCGATTTTCTTGCTGTTTGAAATTCCGGATGGCTGAACTGATCATTTTCTGATCTGTATTCATATCTTTTGCAAACGAATCCTTGATAAATTAGCGTTTCAGAATTTACTGCATTTATGTCAACTGATATTACTACTGCATTTCATCCCGCCGATCTCGAACAGCTTCCTGCCTTGCAGCCGCCGGATTGGGGCAATCTGGTTCCTCGTTTCAGCTATTTTATACAATCTTCTTTTTGTGAGCCTTTGAAAATTATGGAGAACGGACAATTGGCAGCAATCGGAAGCAGCATTATGCACAGGGAAACCGTGTGGCTGGCCTGCATTGTCGTTCATCCGGAGCATCGGAACAAAGGTTTGGGAAACCGGATTACGTCAGCGCTGATCGGGAATATTGACCGGAATATTTACAAATCCATTTATCTGGACGCGACTGAATTTGGCTTTCCGGTTTATAAAAAACTCGGTTTTGAGGTTGAAACAGAATACCTTCACTTTCACAGGGAAAAAGAAGCGCCCGGCTTTCCTTTATCCGAATGCATTGTGCCCTTTGATGAAAGATACCGGCAACAGATTTTTGAAACAGACGAGTTCGTTTCAGGCGAAAAGCGGAGCGGCGTACTGGGCGATTTTGTAACAAATGCCCGTTTGTATGTTTCCGATTCGGAAGTACAGGGATTTTACATTCCGGACTGGGGCGACGGGCCGGTGATTGCAAAAAACCCGACGGCCGGAACGGAACTGCTCAAATTACGCATGCAGCATTTTGATACGGCCGTTGTGCCCGCAGAAAGCCATACAGCATTTGAATTTCTGAAAACAAACGGCTATCAAATTTACAAAACTTCAAGGCGCATGTTTCTCGGCAACAAAACAGAATGGAAAAGCAATCTTGTTTTCAACTGGATCAGCGGCCAACTTGGTTAAAAGAAATCGTTTACCTTAAATTCAGTTCGCTGATTTTTGAAAATTCGGTATGCGGCGCCATGGCTTTTATAACGCCTTTTCTGTCGACCAATATGAAAAACGGTGTTTCACTGATTTTATAGCGGTGATTGAAGCCGTACGATTCCGGAACGGGAACAAAGCCGCAATTCCGCTTCGGGATTGCTTCAAGACATTCTTCTTCGGTATTCAATGTGGTTCCAAGCGAAATGATTTCAACTCCTTTTCTGCGGTTTTCCTCCACAAAATCCGAAATCACTTTGGTACTTGCCAGCGTGTAAAGCGGTTTTTCATATTTTATCCAGAAACCCAGCAGAATGTATTTGCCCCGGAGCTTTTCCGAATTGTATTCCTTTCCGTCCAGTCCCGTCATGACGAACGGCGGCAACGGCTCTCCTACTTCCGGCATCAGATCCGGATTCTGCATAACGGCACCGTTACTTTGTATCAGCAGCTGGCTTTTTTTGATCAGTTCAAAAGATGACGGCTTTCCGTATTTATCAAAAACCGGCTGCGTTTTATACGCGCCCGGATTTTTTCTGAGGATTTCATTATAGGCTTCATAGCTGATTTTTCGGCCCGTTGCATGATCAATGATCGGCGTTTCGCGGTTCATTGCGAACTGCTGACTTACCTTTCCGTTGTATCGTGTGACTTTAGGTTCCTGCGTCTGGGCGCATACGGCGGCGGAAAAAAGCAGGTAAAATGGCAGGATAAAAATCAAGGTTCTGCTGAAATTCATCTTGAAAAATGATGTAGGAAATTAACTGTTAAAATGGGCAAAAAGACCGTTTTTGAAGCACTAAAAGTGTGCGTCCGGTGTTAATATAACTACTAATCCTGCCTGATATTTTAAGCCAAACAACTTAATATTTATCTATGTTTGAACGGATCCGCGAAAAGCTGGAAATATTGGCTGATGCCGCAAAATATGATGTTTCATGTTCATCAAGTGGAAGTAACCGGAAAAATACCAACAAAGGTCTGGGCGACAGCGAAGGCAGCGGAATCTGCCATTCGTACACCGAAGACGGCCGTTGCGTTTCACTGCTTAAAATTCTTTTAACCAATCATTGTATTTACGACTGTGCGTTTTGTGTTTCGCGCAAGAGCAATGACATCAAGCGTGCTGCCTTTACGGTGGAGGAAGTTGTGGAACTTACCATGAACTTCTACCGGAGAAATTACATTGAAGGTCTTTTCCTGAGTTCGGGTATTTTCAAGAATGCCGATTATACGATGGAACGGCTTGTCCGGATTGTTAAGAAACTGCGTATTGAAGAGCGTTTTAACGGTTATATACATCTGAAAACCATTCCCGGAGCCAGCGAGGAACTGCTTAAGGAAGCCGGCCTTTATGCCGACAGAATGAGTATCAACCTGGAAATGCCTACGGAATCCGGACTTAAATTGCTGGCCCCTGAAAAGTCGCATGAAGATGTTAAAAAGCCGCTTGATTTTATCCAGAAGAACATTGTCCAGCTGAAAGACGAAAAATCGCTGATCAAATCGGCTCCGAAGTTTGTTCCCGCCGGTCAGAGTACGCAAATGGTGATTGGCGCTACGCCGGAAACAGACAAGGAAATCATGCATACGGCGAGTAATTTTTACAAGGATTTTTCGCTTAAAAGGGTTTACTATTCCGGCTATATTCCGATCAGCACCGATACAAGGCTGCCGATAATCGGTTCGCAGCCGCCGCTGATCCGTGAAAACCGTTTGTATCAAACCGACTGGCTGATGCGTTTTTACGGCTTCGACGTACAGGAAATCCTGAACGACGCCCATCCGAACCTGGATGCGGATATTGACCCGAAATTGAGCTGGGCTTTACGGAACCTCGACCAGTTTCCGGTGGATGTGAATACGGCTGATTACAAAATGATACTGCGTGTTCCGGGGATTGGCGTCGGCTCGGCTAAAAAGATTGTTCAGGCCAGAAAGTTCGGGCGTCTGCATCAGAATCAGCTGAAAAAGATCGGGATTGCTTTTAAAAAGGCAAGGCATTTTATCCGTTATGCAGACAGCCCTCTGCAGTTGCGGGATTTCGATGCAAGCCATCTCAAAGGCGTTATCCTTTCGGAAAGTACGAGCAAATATCTTAAAACGCCTCAGAACCAGCTTTCCCTGTTTTAAATGGAACTATATGTTTTTGACGGCACACTGGAAGGTTTGCTGACGGCAGTTTTTGACTGTTACCAGAGAAAATCCGGTGCAGTGAAGATTGTCAGTCAGGAAAACTTCCATCCGGACGTATTTCAGGAAAGTTTTACAGTTGTCAGCGCGGATGAAAAAGCCAATCGGGTCTGGGCCGGCTTGAGAAAGAAGCTGGACAAAGACTGGATGCTGCGGTTTTACAAATCCTTTCTATCTGAAAATCAGGAAACGTTTCACGACCTGCTGGAATTTTCAAGGTATATTCTTGACAATCCGGCAGGTGCCGGGGAAAATTTCGGCAACAAGCATGTGCTGGCCATTTCCCAAATGGCGCAGAAAGTACATCGTGAAAAGCACAGAATGGAAGCGTTCATCCGTTTTCAGCAGACTGCAGACGGTATTTTCTATGCGCATATAGAGCCGGATTTCAACGTTCTGCCGCTTATTTCAGATCACTTCAAAAACCGGTATGCTGATCAGAAATGGATTATTTACGACCTGAAACGCAAGTACGGACTTTATTTTGATCTTGAAAAAGTAGAAGAAGTTGTTTTTGATTTTACAACGGAAATGTCGCCTGCGCTGAATGCATTGCCCGAAACGCTTCTTGACCCGAAAGAAGAATTGTATTCCCTGCTCTGGAAAGATTATTTCCGCAGCACCAACATTCCTGCAAGAAAGAACATGAAACTGCACATCCGGCATATTCCAAAACGTTACTGGAAGTATTTGTCGGAAAAACAGGCTTAGGCAAATTTGTTCCTTTGCTGACACTATTTCTGATGATTTCGTCAAATCTGTTTTATATCGGATGAAAACGATGCTGCAATAGTCTTTTGAAAGGAATTATTGTTTAATTTTTCAGCAAAAAATCTTAAACCTGAAAGATCGGAAAGCATTCATGAAAAAAGTTCTATGTATTTGTGCGTTCGCTGCTTTGCTGTTTGCCCATCCATTACTGGCTCAGACGAAATCTCTTTTTAACGGTAAAGACCTGACCGGCTGGCACACGGATGTTCCGGAAATGGACAAAGATCCGAAACAAAGAAATCCGTTTCTGGTGCGTAACGGCTTGTTGGTGAGCTTGGGAACACCCGGCGGACATTTGATTACAGACGAGGAATATCAAAATTTCCGGCTGACTTTTCAGTACCGTTTTGCAGGAAAGCCGGGCAATTGCGGAGCGCTGGTTTTCGTTTCCACTTCGCGTGCACTTTACGATATGTTCCCAAAATCCATTGAAATCCAGATGATGAATCAGAATGCCGGCGATTTCTGGTGTATCCAGGAAGATATTACGGTTCCCGATATGGAAAAAAGACGCGGTCCGAAAGAAAAATGGGGCGTAAACGGCGACAAACTGCGCAGGATACCGAACCTGACCGACGGCACCGAAAAGCCGCTTGGAGAATGGAACAGCATGACGATTGAATGTCTTAAAAACTCCATCAAGGTCTGGCTGAACGGTGAACTGGTTAATTACGGCTATAATGCCACGGCGGAAAAAGGAAATATTGCACTTCAGTCGGAAGGATCGGAAGTGGAGTTCAGAGAAGTGAAAGTTGCACCAATAAAAGCATTATCAAATTAAATGCAAAAGTTAAAATCGGACCGTACTGCACGCAATATTGCCATACTGATTATTCTAATCGCCAATATAGGATGTGACCAGATTTCCAAAAATGCCATCAGGAAGAATGTTGGATTTTACGAGACAATCAGCGTTATTGAAAATTATGTCACCATTACTTACGTTGAAAATACGGGTGCTTTTCTGAGTATCGGCAGCACGTTGCCGCAGTCAATTAAGATTCTAGTTTTGTCCATTATTCCATTGATCGCGTTGTTTTTCGGCATTGCCTACATTTTACTGAAAAGGAATCTGACGTTAATGAGTGCGCTGGCGCTCAGCTTTGCCATCGGCGGCGGGATCGGCAATATTTATGACCGACTTGTTCATGGTTCAGTGACGGATTTTCTGCATATCAATTTCGGTTTTTTTCAAACGGGTATTTTCAATATGGCAGATGTTTCCATTATGACCGGAATGTTTATTTTTTTGATCCAGTCCTATAATCGGCAGTTGAAACGATTTTTATAGGTATTCAGAAGCAGGAGGCTCCTCCGGAGCCGGCTTGTGAATTGCCGGTATTCCTGTTTCCTATAATCAGAGGGCTCCTCCGGAGCGGGCTTGTGAATGCCGACATTCGTGGTTTTATAAACAAAAGGCTCCTCTGGAGCCGGCTTGTGAATTGCCGATATTCCTGTTTCTATAAACAGAGGGCTCCTCCGGAGCCGACCTGTAAATTACCAACATTCCTATTGCTATAAACAAAAGGCTCCTCCGGAGCCGGCTTGTGAATTGCCGCTATTCCTGTTTCCTATAATCAGAGGGCTCCTCCGGAGCGGGCTTGTGAATGCCGACATTCGTGGTTTTATAAACAAAAGGCTCCTCTGGAGCCGATTCCAAAAAAGCTCCGGAGGAGCCAAACTGTTTGTAGCAATGCAAAATGTGAGAAACAATTCTTAGCTCCGGAGCGGGCTTGTGAATGCCGACATTCGTGGTTTTATAAACAAAAGGCTCCTCTGGAGCCGATTCCAAAAAAGCTCCGGAGGAGCCAAACTGTTTGTAGCAATGCAAAATGTGAGAAACAATTCTTAGCTCCGGAGCCAAACTGTTTGTAGCAATGCAAAATGTGAGAAACAATTCTTAGCTCCGGAGCCAAACTGTTTGTAGCAATGCAAAATGTGAGAAACAATTCTTAGCTCCGGAGGTACTGTGTTAAAATCCAATAATTCCGGGAGTTTTTTATCTTTGCAAACAAGAAGCAAGTCATCTTTGGCTATGCTGTTTAGGCAGGGCAGGTTTCGATCTGGTCCTGCCTAATTTTTGTTGTTGCTCTTGCTGCTTGGTTGAGTCGGTGCTCATCATAGGGTTCGTTGTTTTTATAGAGTGTGTAAATCAGGATCAGAAGCCTGCGCTGAATGGCTACGGAACCCTTCATTTTTATAGCTGTTTTCTGATAGATTTTCCCGAAGATCGCTTTATGCCTGGCATCGTACATGCTTGCTGTGATGGCAGGGAAGTACAGCGCTTTGCGGATCCGCCTGTTGCCCTTCTTGGATATCCTTGTTTTGCCGTTGAGTGATGAACCCGACTGGTTTTGCACAACATCATAGCCTGCATAACTGACCAGTTGCCGCTGACTGCCAAACAAAGCAAAACCGTTTGTTTCGGCAATAACGGTTATAGCGCTGATAAAGCCAACCCCTTTGATGGTGCACACATGCTCGACCCTTTCTTTCAAAGGCGCATCTGCTTTTACCAGCTCCGTAAGCCCGGCTTCCACTTCGGCCAGCTGCTGGGCCATAAAATCAAGGCGTTTTTTCAACCGCTCCAGGATAGGGACAGGCGCCTGGTGAGCATGGCTGAGCGCGTGCAACTGGTTCTTCACACCTTTGACTTCCTCTATCAGGGCCTCTCTTTCACGCAGCACCAGCTTGATCTGCCGTAAAGCTGCGCTACCTGCATTCCAGGCTTTCAGTTTTCGCTCCAAGCCCATCCGGGCAATCACCGCTGCATCCGAGCGGTCTGTCTTGGTCTTTATATTTAAAGATTGCCCGTAATGTTTCACCTTTTGGGCTAACTGCACACTGACCGGAAGGCCGCGCTCAAATAGCCAGTAACATAAAGGTTCATAGTAGACCCCGGTCGCTTCCATGGCAAAACCAAACGGAAGCTCAGGCGATGTAAATACCTTTGTCCACCTGAGCAGACTTTCAAAACCGGGTGCACTATTTGTAAATTTCTTTGTGCTCACTATGCTCACCGTCAAATCTGCGTGCTGTAAAGCAACAGCGGCAACAAATGAATCTTTGCTCATATCAATTCCCACATGCTGACGAATTGATGTCTTTGACTTTTCCATTTCTTTGGATCCTAAAGAGTGAAACTTCCCTCGTAATACTGGCTGCTTTCCATCCAGGAAAGGCCTTTGGTACTGTTCTGATTAATCTGGAAATGCGAAAGGAGGAATCGCTCCGGAACGGCATACAAGACTGTTGCCAAGGAGTATCTGCTCTCTTCCCTTCACACTCCAAATTCAAGATCTTTATCGGAAATGTCAAATCTTTAACAACATACGAGGAGCTCTCTTACATGCACCAATTACAAAACATGAAAATCATCAAACAAAAAACCTCCTGCTTTTAAAACAGGAGGTTTTTTGTCTGATTTTATTTAAAAGCCGATTCTACACACTTGCGCCGACAGACTTGCGAATAATATTCAATGCAGAACCCGCCTTGAACCATTCGATTTGCTGTTCGTTATAGGTATGGTTAACCGGGAACTCTTCTGTACTTCCGTCGCTGTGATGCAGAACGATGGTCAATGGCTGACCTTCTGAAAAACTTTGCAGGCCCAGGATATCAATCACATCATCTTCCTGAATCTTGTCATAATCCGCTGTGTTGGCGAAAGTCAAAGCGAGCATTCCCTGCTTTTTAAGGTTTGTTTCATGGATACGGGCAAATGATTTTGTCAAAATTGCACGAACTCCAAGGAAGCGTGGCTCCATTGCTGCATGCTCACGAGATGAACCTTCACCATAGTTTTCATCGCCCACTACGATAGTTCCGATTCCATTTGCTTTGTAATCGCGCTGAACAGCAGGAACTTCGCTATACTGGCCTGTAAGCTGATTTTTAACGGTATTGGTTTTCTCGTTATAATAATTTACCGCACCGATCAGCATGTTATTGGAAATATTATCAAGATGTCCGCGGTATTTCAGCCAGGGTCCGGCCATTGAAATATGATCCGTTGTACATTTGCCTTTCGCCTTGATAAGCAATTTCAAGCCTTTCAGATCAGTTCCCTCCCATTCCGGAAAAGGTGCAAGAAGCTGCAGACGGTCAGAAGTCGGGCTTACCAGAACCTGAACCTGGCTCGGATCTTCTGCCGGAGCCTGATAGCCTGCATCCTCCACTGCATATCCTTTGATCGGCAATTCCAGTCCGCTTGGTTCGTCCAGCATTACTTCTTCACCATCTTTATTGATCAGCTTATCGGTACGCGGATCGAAGGTAAGCCGTCCCGCAATAGCCATTGCAGTTACGATTTCCGGCGAAGCTACAAATGAATGCGTATTCGGGTTTCCATCCGCACGTTTCGAGAAGTTACGGTTGAAGGAAGTGATAATGGAGTTTTTCTCTCCTTTTTCCGCACCATGACGAGCCCACTGACCAATACAAGGTCCACAAGCATTTGCCAGTACAACACCGCCAATTTGTGCAAAGGTATCCAGGTAACCATCGCGATCCACTGTATAACGAACAAGCTCTGATCCCGGTGTAATGGTATATTCCGAGCTGACCGCCAGCTTTTTATCCACTGCCTGCTGAGCAAGGGAAGCCGCGCGGCTCACATCTTCATAAGAAGAGTTTGTACAGGAACCAATCAGACCCACCGAAAGTACTTCCGGCCATCCGTTTTCCTTGACAGCTGTTGCAAATTTGGAAAGCGGCCATGCCAGATCCGGAGTAAACGGACCGTTAATATGCGGTTCAAGTGCAGAAAGATCTAGTTCAATCAGCTGGTCAAAATATCTGGCAGGATCTGCATAAACTTCTTCATCTGAACGAAGATTTTCTTTTATTGCGTCTGCTGCATCAGCAATATCTGCTCTTTCCGTTGCTCTCAGATAAGCGGCACTTCTCTGATCATAAGCAAAAATGGAAGTTGTAGCTCCGATTTCAGCACCCATGTTACAGATGGTTGCTTTACCTGTTGCCGAGATGCTTTCAGCACCTTCGCCGAAGTACTCAACAATGTACCCGGTTCCTCCTTTTACAGTCAGCTGGCCTGCAACCCAAAGGATTACATCTTTCGCAGCCGTCCACCCGCTCAGTTTGCCGGTCAGTTTCACACCGATCAATCTTGGCATTTTCAGCTCCCATGCAAGGCCTGACATCACGTCACTTGCATCTGCACCGCCTACACCGATTGCGATCATTCCCAAGCCGCCTGCATTTGGTGTATGTGAATCGGTACCGATCATCATACCGCCGGGAAATGCATAATTTTCAAGCACAACCTGATGGATAATACCGGCGCCTGCTTTCCAGAAACCTAAACCATATTTGTTTGAGACAGACGAAAGAAAATCGTAAACCTCTTTATTTTTATCAACTGCATTTTTCAAGTCCTGCGATGCACCTACTTCCGCCTGAATAAGGTGGTCACAGTGCACGGTTGAAGGAACTGCGACCTGCGGTCTTCCGGCTTGCATAAACTGCAAAAGGGCCATCTGAGCTGTAGCATCCTGCATGGCTACACGGTCCGGGGCAAAATCCACATAAGATTTGCCACGCTCGTAAACCTGCGTTGGCGTTCCTTCCCACAAGTGGGAGTATAAAATCTTCTCTGCCAAGGTTAAAGGCCGCCCTTCAATTTTACGAGCAGCTTCTACTCTTTCCTGCATACGGGCATAAACGCCCTTAATCATGTCTAAGTCAAAAGCCATAGTAATTAACTATATTGGATTATCTGTTGTCAATAACACGCGAAAGTACGAAATTACCGAATATCCGAAGGTATCCGTCCGGTTTTTCACTACTATTTAGCATCATTATATACTAATGTATCATTAAGATAACCGTGGTGTAATTTTTTTTGTTCTGACAAGCGATATATTTAAGAAATTATTTCGAAAACAAGCCGGCAGAATACCCTGATCCGCTTATATTTTAGAATACCTTTTTAACAGCACTTTGATTTTTTGCTTTATTGTAACCTATATTTGGACATTCAAAGTGCTACCAGATCCCTTAAATCCAAAGTTATGTCAAAAAATCTGGTGATCGTAGAGTCACCGGCGAAGGCCAAAACCATTGAAAGTTATTTAGGGCAGGACTTCACTGTCAAGTCTAGTTTCGGACATGTCCGTGACCTTCCCGAACATGATATGGGCGTGGATGTAGAACATGAATTCCAGCCTTCTTACGAGATATCTTCTGATAAAATGAAGGTTATTTCTGAATTAAAGAAGCTGGCCAAGGATGCGGAAGTATGGCTGGCAACGGATGATGACCGTGAAGGTGAAGCCATTTCATGGCACCTGAAAGAAGCATTGGGACTTCCCGACGACACCAAGCGGATTGTATTTCGCGAGATCACAAAAACCGCTCTTCAGAATGCCATTTCCAGCCCGAGAACCATTGATGCCGATCTGGTGGATGCGCAGGAGGCAAGAAGAATCCTCGACCGGCTTGTAGGTTACGAGTTGTCTCCGGTATTATGGAAAAAAATCCGTATCGGAAAAACCAACCTTTCTGCCGGACGCGTACAGTCTGTTGCTGTCCGGATTATCGTGGAAAGGGAACGGGAAATCGATGCATTTAAAAGCAAAAGCAGTTATAAGGTAACAGCCCGTTTTGATCTGGGCAACGGCAAAGTACTCAATGCCGAGCTTGCCAGAAATTTTGCCAATGAAGCTGATGCAGTCCAGTTTCTTGAAAAATGTATCGGCGCACAGTTTTCTATCAAAAACCTGGAAGTCAAACCAGCTAAAAAGACACCGGCACCGCCATTTACAACATCTACTTTACAACAGGAAGCTTCCAGAAAGCTGAGTTTTTCAGTGGCACAGACGATGTCCGTTGCGCAAAGACTTTACGAAGCAGGGAAAATTTCCTATATGCGTACGGACTCCACCAATTTGTCGGAGGAAGCACTGGACAAGGCCAAGCAGCAGATTACCAAAGAATACGGCAATGATTACTACCACAAAAGGGTTTTCAAAACCAAATCGGAATCTGCGCAGGAAGCGCACGAAGCCATCCGGCCAACGGATTTTTCAACGTTGAACGCGAGCAGCGACCGGAATGAGCAAAGATTATATGAACTGATCTGGAAACGTGCCATTGCTTCACAGATGTCGGACGCCCAGCTGGAACGGACAACGGCAACAATCAGCATTTCAACCACTTCTGAAGAACTTGTAGCACAGGGTGAAGTAATCAAATTTGAAGGATTTCTGAAAGTTTACATGGAATCCAGCGATGACGAAGGGGACGAAGAGCAAAAAGGAATGCTGCCGCCTTTGAACATTAACCAGATTCTGAAACTTTCGGACATGAAAGCGACGGAACGTTTTACGAGAAACCCGCCGCGTTATACAGAAGCGAGCCTTGTCAAAAAGCTGGAAGAAATGGGTATCGGCCGTCCTTCCACTTATGCGCCGACGATTTCAACGATTTTAAAACGGGAATATATCGTAAAGGAAGACCGGCAGGGAACCGAGCGGGATTTCAAGGAAATTACGCTTGCCAACGATGAAATCAAAAGCAAGATTAATAAGGAAATATATGGTTCGGAAAAGGCCAAACTGTTTCCAACCAGTGCCGGAATGGTTGTGAATGATTTTCTTGTCAGCCATTTTAACAATATCATTGATTATTCCTTTACGGCAAGTGTTGAAAAAGACTTTGATCACATTGCAGAAGGACAGCTTCCATGGCGGCAAATGATCAAGGATTTTTATACCCCTTTCCAGAAAAAAGTTGCCGAAGCGCGGGAAGAAGCCATTGACCGCAGCCTGACTTCCAGAGAACTCGGAGAAGATCCGGCGACAGGGAAAAAGGTTTCCGTAAGAATCGGGAAATATGGCCCCTATGTACAGATCGGTGATGTGGAAGATGAAGAAAAGCCGAAGTTTGCAAGTCTTCAGAAAGGCCAGCTGATGGAAAGCATTACTTTGGAAGAGGCGTTTGAACTTTTCAAATTGCCAAGGCAAGTAGGAATTTTTGAAGATAAGGAGCTGATTGTCAATATCGGAAAATTCGGGCCGTATGTGAAACATGATAACAAGTATTTTTCACTTGCACGGACGGATGATCCGATGGCTGTTACCGAGGAAAGGCTGATAGAAATAATTACAGAAAAACGTCAGCAGGACAGTAACCGGACGATCAAGGAATTCAGTGAAGATGCGGAGGCAAAGGTTCTTAACGGAAAATACGGACCGTATATCGCTTTCGGGAAAAAGAATGTAAAAATCCCGAAAGGAACAGATCCGGCCGCGCTTACTTACGAGGAAATCGTAAAGCTTGCTGCTGAAACACCGGATAAGCCGGCACGACGCGGAGCGAAAAAACCGGCTGCAAAAACGCCGGAGCCAAAAGTTACTGCGCCAAAACCGGATGCACCGAAAGCGGCCGTGAAAAAAGCAGCTGCGCCAAAAGCAACCGCTGCAAAAACCGCCGCCGCAAAAAAACCGGCTGCAAAAAAAGCAACTAAAAAAAGCTGATTTTATCACATTGAATTTCAGAAGCCACCAATACACCGATTTACACGGATATAAGTAGCTGACTGCAATTGCCCAGAATAAATAAGCCTTAAAAGCTAATTTATAAGCAATAAAAGTTTTCCAACCGCTTGAAGCCAATTGGCAGAAACTACTTGTTTTCGTTGAAATCAAAAACCGAATTAAACCATGAAGAAACTTGTCGTTCTTTCCGGTGCGGGCATCAGTGCAGAAAGCGGGATCAGTACATTTCGCGACAACGGAGGATTATGGGATAATTACAGGATTGAAGACGTAGCAACGCCGGAAGCATGGCATAAAAATCAGGAACTTGTGCTTGATTTTTATAATCAGCGCAGAAAACAGGCTTCGAGTGTAAAACCCAATCCGGCGCATTATGCATTGGCCGAACTGGAAAAGCACTTTGAAGTAACGATCATTACGCAAAATGTAGACAACCTGCATGAAATGGCAGGATCGACGAACGTAATCCATTTGCATGGCGAACTATTCAAATCCAGAAGTACTAAAAACCCGGATCTGGTTTATGAAATGAAATCGTGGGAACTGAAAAAGGGCGACTTATGCGAACTTGGAAGTCAGCTTCGACCGCATATCGTGTGGTTCGGAGAAGAAGTCCCGATGATGGAAACGGCCATTGACATCACGGAGCAAGCGGATATATTCTTGGTTATCGGCACCTCACTGGCCGTTTATCCGGCTGCCGGACTTGTTCATTACGTTGGTTCTTCCAAGCCGATTTACATTATTGATCCTGCAAAACCCGATATCGGTCTGAAAAAGAACATGACCTTTATTCAGGAAAAAGCAACCACGGGAATGGAAATCCTGACAAAAAAACTGATTGACGAGCAGCAGGTTTAACTTTAACAATCCGCTGTTTACATTAAAATACACAACAGAATGCAACTACTTGACGGGAAACTTATTTCTTCCCAAATAAAATCAGAGATAAAGGCAGAGGTTGAAAAATGGATTGCGGATGGCGGCAAAAAACCGCATCTGGCGGCTATACTCGTTGGGCAGGACGGCGCGAGCGAAACTTACGTTGCTTCCAAAATCCGGAGCTGCGAAGAAATTGGGTTCACTTCTACCCTGCTTCGGTTTGGTCCTGAAATCACCGAAGAAGCGTTACTTGATGCGGTGGAATCATTGAATAACGATCCGGATGTGGACGGGTTTATCGTTCAGCTGCCGCTTCCCAAGCATATTTCCGAAAACACCATTATGGAAGCTGTGAATCCGGCCAAGGACGTAGACGGTTTTCATCCGGTAAACGTGGGGAAAATGTGCAAAGGACTTCCGTCATACATTTCTGCCACGCCTTTCGGCATCATTGAAATGCTGATCCGGGCCGGGATAGAAACCAGCGGAAAACACTGCGTAGTAATCGGAAGAAGCCAGATTGTGGGACTTCCGATGAGTATTCTGATGCAGCGCAACGAATATCCGGGCAATTGTACGGTAACCATAACGCACAGCAAAACGCACAATCTGAAGGAAATCTGCCAGACTGCGGATATACTCATTGCTGCTTTGGGAAGACCGGAATTTGTAACAGCAGATTATGTAAAAGAAGGTGCGGTCGTTATTGATGTGGGCATTTCAAGAGTTGTAGACGCAAGCAAAAAGAGCGGGTTTGCAATAAAAGGCGACGTCAATTTCAATGATGTGGCTCCAAAAACCAGCTATATAACGCCGGTTCCGGGCGGTGTCGGATTGATGACCATCTGCGGATTGCTGACGAACACTTTCAAGGCAGCCAAAAAGGAAATTTACAAGTAACGAAGTAATTTTACCTTTTTACAGCCATTTTTCACATAAAAAATCAAAAAAGACATTATAAAGTTGCTGAATTCGTTTTTTACTGAAAGATTTGTCAATTAGTTGTACTTTCACGGAAAGACCATCTTATGAGTATTGTCAGCAATAATATCAAATATCTCAGAAGGCTTAACGGCCTCACACAGGAGCAGTTTGCAAGAAAAATTGCGATTAAACGCTCGTTGCTGGGAGCCTATGAAGAAGCGCGTGCCAATCCCAATCTGACGAACCTTAAGAATATGGCGGCTGCTTTTGGCATTTCTGTGGACAACCTGCTGAAAAACGATTTAAGGAAGCTGAGAGAAACGCCGGATTTATCATTGCCGCTCAATGCAGCCCGGCCGATGACCGTATCGCATTCGGGTTCGGTGCAGGCAGCGGCGCCTTCCAGAGTTCCGACTTTTGCTGAACCTCAGCCGCTTTCCACCATTATTGACAAGTATAAACAGCCGGAACCTGAAATCAGAATGGTTTCACGGCAGGTTAATCTGAAGCCGGTAAATGGCGAAGTACAGCCAGCTGCAAATCAAGCGAATAGCCTTTTTGCCGAACAACGCAATGCGGCTTTCAAAAAGCCGGATGCTGCAAATGACGTCAATGCGCAGATTCCGGTTTTTAATAATCAGTATCCGGCAAGCCAGTTTAACAATATAACTGAGGACAGGACGGAAAAGTATCCGACCATTCAATGGGTTGCCAAAAATCTTCAGCTTGACTACATTCAGAACTGCCAGAACCCATCGTATCTGAATCAGCTGCCTTCATTCCAGCTTCCCAATTTGCCGGCAGGCTATTACCGCGCTTTCGAAAGCGGCGACGATTTCATGTATCCGGGCTCTTTGCTTGTCGGAACGTTTGTAAGAAACTGGTACGATATCAAAGACGGCATGCAATACGTGTTTGTGCTGCGTCAGCACGGGTTTATATACCGAACCGCATTTAACCACGTAAAAACAACCGGTTTTCTGCTGTTGACTTCCGACGACGCGTCCGTCAACGATCTGGAAGTACCGTTGCAGGACGTGCTCGAAGTCTGGGAAATCAATGCATTCATAAGCTTGCAGATGCCCGTTCCGCAGCCTTCTCTGGAAAGAGTAAGCAGGCTTGTGGATGAATTGCAGCTTGAATTAAGCCAGTATAAACAATAGCTTCCTACTTGGCCAGAGTTCTGAACAAAGCTTCGATCTTAGGCAGATCCTTACTTTTTGCAGTTGTTTCCAGAACAGCAACGCCCAGCTGATACCATAGCCCGTCGCCAGCCGTAATATACAGGCCCTTTTGAGATGGCCTGGATTCAGATGCATTGTCCGCCACGAATTCAGCTTTATAAACGGTGTCCATAATTCGCTGCAACTGAGTCCATTCCAGTTGCCTTGCAGGATTTTTGCCTTTGCTTAATGTAAAGGTTTTCCGGGCAAAGGAAGCTTTAAGGTCTACTTGCGTCTGTCTTTTATCTGCATCAATTTCCAGGAATGTCAGTTCAAAGGGCTTTTCTCTTCCGCTGGCTTCAAAAATCGCCTGCATGAATTCCTGAAGAAAATAAGACCAGCGTTCTTTGTCGACCGGATAAATGGTTACCATTTTTCCGTTTTCTTCCAGTTCCAGTTCGATAAAGTCTTCAAACTCGCTTTCTTCTCTTTTCCGGATGGTTTTGGAAGAGGAAAAAATTTCTTCAAATTCATTGATCCAGTTTGCCGGCAGCGGTCCTTTCCATTTATAATCGTCATCCGTGGAAAAACCTTCGTCCAGCAAGTCATCTTCATCCATTTCTTCACGATCCGTATAAACGATGCTGAAATCTACGTTCAGCTGATTTCCGGAAGCGATTTCCAGCTGTAATGTATAAAAGTGCGAAAACGGAGCCGGAACAACCGGCGCGGTCTGAAAACGAATGATATATTGTCCGGGTATCTGAATGTTTTTATCCATGTGAAGATTCTGAAAGCGATTGTACTGTTCTGCGTTTATCCACTTTGTCGGTGGCCGTTCTTGTAAACTGATCCACAAAGTAAACATGTTTGGGCGTTTCATAAGCTGAATTCTGCTTCCTTATTTCAGCAAGCAGCATTTCCGGCGTGATGGCAGCGATTGTTCCTTCAATAATCAGTATAAGCATCTGGCCCAGTTTTTCGTCCGGACGGAACCAGGCAAAAAACGGATTCGGGATATTGAGGTTGTAAAATACTTCTGCCATGCGGGCATCCACTTCGTCCAGCACCATTTTGATGCCTCCGGAATTGATGATATTGTCCGCACGCCCGATCCATTTAAATGTATTTCCATGGATTTCGACCAGATCATTGGTCTGTACTTTTTCGCCGTTTGTAACCGCACCGGAAACATACAGGCAGTTTCTTTCATCAAGGCCAAATTCAATTCCGGGCAAAAAAGTATAATGCAGTTCCGGTTTTTCTCCGTTCAGCCGGCGCAATGCGACATGCGAAACGGTTTCCGTCATGCCGTAACTCTGGTAAACGGGAACGGCAAGGTCAAGAATTTTCCTCTGCAGCGCAATGCCGACGGGTGCGCCGCCAAGTAATATTTTGCCCAGTTTGTACACCTGGCTTTCAGTTTCAGGATTTTCCAGAATTCCGGAAAGCTGCAACGGAACCAGTGCGGTAAAATCAAATTTTTCATGGTCCAGTTTCAGCAGCGGATTGGAAGCGGGTTCGATTACAGTAAGTTTCCAGCCCAGTTCCATTCCGCGGACGAGCATCATCAGGCCGGCTATATAGGAAATGTTGAGACAGACCAGAGCACGCGTTCCGCTACCCAGTGCCAGCGCATTTCCCGTCATGGCCGCGCTGCTGGTGAGCTGATTTCTGGAAATTGCAATGGGCTTGGGCGTTCCTGTCGAGCCCGATGTATTCAGTATGAATTCTTTTTTACCGCCCAGCCAGGATTCAATAAAGTCGTATGCCGCGGCAAAATAAGGATGCTCCGGCCTTTGCTGCTGTTCAAAATCGTTTATATCCGTAATCCACTGCATTCTGAAAGTTATTTATTTGTTTTTGAAGGAAACCCAAACAATCTGTAATTTCGCAAATTGTCGCAAATGAGCTGCATGCATTTTTTGGTGCTCATTGCATTGGTTTTACATCTACATTTTGATTCTATGTCCGGTACAGTTCAATGGGAAACCATCAAGGAATATGAGGAAATCCTCTTTACACTTCATGAAGGAATTGCAAAAATAAGCATAAACCGTCCTCACAAGCACAATGCATTTACGCCGCTGACGGTGACGGAAATGATCGATGCCATGCATATCTGCCGCGAAGATCCGAGAATTGATGTGATTATTTTAACGGGCGAAGGCGGAAAAGCTTTCTGTTCGGGCGGCGATCAGTCGGTGCGCGGACATGGCGGTTACATCGGCGATGATCACGTGCCGCGTCTGAACGTGCTGGATCTGCAACGCATGATCCGCTCGATCCCGAAAGCAGTCATTGCCATGGTTGCAGGCTGGGCAATCGGCGGCGGACATGTGCTGCATGTCATCTGCGATTTGTCCATAGCTGCTGAAAATGCGCGTTTCGGACAAACCGGGCCGAAAGTAGGAAGTTTTGACGGCGGTTTCGGCGCTTCGTATCTGGCGCGCGTCGTTGGTCAGAAAAAAGCAAGGGAAATATGGTTTTTGTGCGATCAGTACGATGCACAGGAAGCTTTGCAAATGGGATTGGTTAATAAAGTAGTTCCGCTGGAAGAGCTCGAAACGACTACAATTGCGTGGTGTAAAAAAATTCAGGAAAAAAGTCCTTTGTCTATCCGGATGCTGAAAAGCTCGTTCAATGCCGAACTGGACGGACAGGCCGGAATTCAGGAACTTGCCGGAAATGCAACGTTGCTGTATTATCTGAGCGAAGAAGCGAAAGAAGGCCAGAATTCATTCCTTGAAAAAAGAAAACCTGATTTCAGCAAGTTTCCCAAATTTCCATGATCGTTGTAAAGGTCTGTTTCCAGAGACCTTTTTAAATATAAATTTGAATCAATGAATTACTGGCTTGTAAAAAGTGAACCTTTTAAATATTCATGGGATCATTTTGTAACCGAAGGTGAAGCTGTGTGGGACGGCATCCGGAATTATCAGGCGCGAAACAATCTGATGAATATGAAAACGGATGACCTCGTTCTTTTTTATCACAGCAATGAAGGAAAGGAAATTGTGGGTTTGGCAAAGGTTTCAAAGGAATTTTATCCCGATCCGACAACGGAAGAAAAAGGCTGGGTTGTTGTCAATCTTGTTCCGGTCGCAAAATTTCCTAAAACGGTGACGCTTGCCGAGATAAAAGCCGAAAGACGTTTGCAGGATATGCTGCTGATCCGCAATTCCAGATTATCCGTTATTCCGGTAAGGCTTGAAGAATTTGACTTAATCGTGGCATTTGCGCATGAAGTATAAACGGCAATTTATTTTTAATGTTACGCTGGCGCTGTTTTTCAGTGCGCTATCGTTGCAATGCGTGCTTTCGCAAGGCGTAAAAAGAATTGAATTGCCGCTATCCGGAAACGCAGCATACCAGACGGTTCCGCTTGGCGAACAGGGTGTTCTGCTGATTTCCAAGCCTGACAAAGGAACTTTCAACGTGCAGAAATTTGACGCGAACCTCGACCGGATCTGGTCGATTGACGGTCCAATTGAATCCAACCTGGATTATATTTCGTCTTCATTTGACGGCAAAGCTGTTTTTCTGCTGTTCAGCAAGTACCGCAGTTCCCTTTACCAGATCGTGAAAGTGAATATCGGGCCGGGGTTTGTGGAAACATTTATGATCAATACACTGGACCGTTTTGAAATCACTGATTTTAAAACCCTTGGCTATTCGGTTTTTATGGCCGGAATGGTCCGGAATGAGCCGGTGCTGATTTACACGCAGCTTACCAATGCGCAGACCAAAGTGCTGCCGTCTGCCATCAAAGGTTCCAATGCCATTCAGACCGTGGAAGTTGACACTGCGCATCATCTTGTAAATGTAAGTTTTGCAGTCAAAAAAGGCCGGCAAACGCGGATTGTTGCACGCTCTTATGAAGAAACCGGCGAGCTGTACACGCAGGTTTCCGTTGATCCGGAAGATGATTATTCATTGCTGAGCGGAAGAATGCAGGTGCTGAACGATTCCGTTCGGATTGTAATCGGTACTTACGGGTACAGAAAAATGCAGAGCAGCAACAATGCAGCGTCACAGGGATTGTATATCAGCAAAATAGTCCATGACGAGACGGTATTTACCCGGTATCACAGCTTTACCGATTTCAAGAATTTCTTTAATTTCATGAATGAGCGCCAGCAGGAAAAAATCGAAAGGCGTATCCGTAAAAAGAAAGAAAGCGGTGATGACCTGAAACTGAATTACAGGCTGCTCGTACACGATATTGTACCGAAAGAAAACAATTTTCTGCTCGTTGCAGAAGTTTTTTATCCGGAGTACCGTTACCAGAATCCGGGTATGCTGGGCGGAATGGGCTACGGCGGAATCATGAGCTATCCGTTTGGAATGGGCCTTTACAATCCGTACTTATGGAACCCGATGTATGGCGGGCGCGGCTATAACCAGCAGGTTTTTGACGGATTTACGTACACGCATGCCGTAATTGCAGGTGTGGATCAGAACGGGAAACTTGTATGGGACAACAGCATTAATTTTGATCATGTAAAAAGCATGGAACTGCGTGAAAAGATTAAGATACAGACGTTCAAAAACGGAAATTCCAAACTGGTTTACAGCCATAACGGTGCCATACGCAGTAAAATCATTAAAGGAAATCAGGTTGTTGACAGCGACCGTGTGATCCCGAACGGCACCAATGTGGAAGGCGACAAAGTAAGAAAAACCAGCACGGACGACATCGATTACTGGTATGGAAATTTTTATCTTGCATGGGGCGAACAGAAAATCGTCAATGCCGCCGGCGATCCGCAGACAAGAGGAAGAAGAAATGTATTTTATCTAAACAAAATCGCATTCTGACCGCTCTTGTAACATTTCCAAATCACTTTGTTTCCGGCCAGAAGCCGAAAGCCAAAATAATTCGCCAATAGCCAACAGCTAAAAACCAACAGCTAAAAACCCCACAACACCTTGATACTACTTTCACCCGACCAGCATACCGATTATCAGCTTATTGATACCGGCGGATTTGAAAAGCTGGAACGTTTCGGTCCTTATATTCTTTCACGTCCGGAGCCGCAGGCAATCTGGGATAAATCGCTTTCTGATCAGGAATGGGAAAAACAGGCACATGCGGTTTTCAAACGTGATAAAAATTCGCAGGAAAAAGGACAATGGATTTCAAAAGCAGGAATGCCGGACAAATGGGTTTTCCAGTACAGAACCAACGCCTTGCACTTGCGTGCCAAGCTGGCGCTTTCCTCTTTCAAGCACGTAGGGCTTTTTCCGGAGCAGGCGACAAACTGGGATTATATTTCAAAAAAGCTGAAACAGATTCCTGAATCCAAGCCGTCGGTTCTGAATCTTTTTGCCTACACGGGCATTGCGTCGCTGGCAGCCAAAGCGTCCGGTGCGGATGTTACGCACGTGGATTCGGTAAAGCAGGTTATCAGCTGGTCGCGGGAAAATATGGAACTGAGCGGGCTTGACAACATTCGCTGGGTTGTGGAAGATGCACTGAAATTTGTTCAGCGGGAAGTGCGCCGCAATAACCAGTACAACGGAATCATACTGGACCCGCCGGCATACGGGCGCGGACCGGATGGCGAAAAATGGCTGCTGGAAGAAAGCCTGAATGAAATACTGCGTTTGTGTGCGCTGCTTCTGAAAAAGGAAAACTTCTTTTTTATCATCAATTTGTACTCGCTCGGATTTTCGGCGCTTATCGTTGAAAACCTCATCAAAGCGCATTTCGGCACGCAAATACATCACGAATTCGGCGAACTGTTCATTCCGGACTCATTCGGGAAAAACCTGCCGCTCGGTGTATTTTCCCGATTTTCGGATCAAAGTATTTAAATTACGTTCAGAATGTTCAATTTTGTTGTTGAGCGTGCCAAATGAGTGGCGGTCAAAGTTTGCGCTTTTGCATTGCATGAAATTCTGTTGTTTTAAATACATCTATCCGTTACTGATTACTTTGCCGGTGCTGATTTCAGGCTGCCAGAGTGATGCCAGAAATGCTACGCGCATTCCGCCTGTGATCAAAAAGTCAAAAGCGCAATGGCAGAACGACGCCATCCTTTCGCTGACCGATCTGATTAACCGCAATATTGATGTGGACCTTAACTATTATAAAAGGGCCCGCATCTATTTTGAACGCGAACAATACACGCTTGCGCTTGCGGATATCAATGAATCCATTTATGAAAAGAACAATGCAAGCGATTACTTTTTACTGCGCGGGAAAATCAACCGCGAACTCGGAAAAATCGATCCCGCGCTGGAAGATGCACAGCGCGCCGAAGCATTGCAGCAGAACAGCCCGGATCTTTATATTCTGCTGGCGGATATTCTTCAGGTAAAAAACAACTTCCGGGAAGCGGCCGGTTACCTTAATCAGGCCATGAAAATGGCACCTTACGACGGATCGGCCTATTATGTAAAAGGCATGCTGCAGGCCCGGCAAGGCGATTCGCTTGCCAGTATTTCCAGCTTTAATTATGCCATCAGTGTAAATCCGAGGCTGTTGCGTGCATACGAGCAATGCAGTTTTATATTGAGGAAATTAAACAACCTGGATCAGGCGCTTGTCGTGAACCGGAAGGCAATCCAGCGTTTTCCGAAAACGGCAGAACTTTACTTTGAAAGAGGCGAAATATTTGCAACAAAACTAAGGCCGGATACCGCACTGATCAATTACAAGAAAGCGGTTGCCCTGAAACCGGACTATGAAGAAGCATTGTACAAGGTAGCTACAACAGGCATCGAGCTGAGAGAATACAATCAGGCGCTTCCGGCATTAACGCGTTTGTACCGGATGAATCCGAAGTCAAAGGAAATCAACAATATGATTGGCTTCTGTCATGAAAAAACGGGTGATTATGAAAGGGCAAAAGTATATTATACGGATGCACTTGCGCTCAGTCCGGGCGATCAGGATGCACGTTACGGCCTGTATCGCATCCGTCAGCGGGAAGGTGCCGGGCTTTATTCCGCCTATGATACGGACAATGAGAATGGATCGGGTTACAAGCTTCTGGATACGTCGCGGGTGAAGATTAACAAAATCCAGCCGAGAGGAACCACAAATATCCGAATCGATTCTACGCGAAAAGCTAAAATTGAATAGATTTGCACTTTGCCGTACAGCGCAAAGATTTTGAACAATTGTCATCGAATGATTTCTGAATGAAAGACGAGTCTCAAGTAAAAATTACCCTGCCCGACGGCAGTGAACGTTATTACCCTAAAGGTATTACAGCACACGGCATTGCACTCAGCATCAGCGAAGGACTGGCACGTAATGTCATTGCAGCCAAAGTCAACAATGAAGTATGGGACCCGACCCGGGAAATAACGCAGGATTCGCTTGTGAAGCTGCTGACATGGAATGATGAAGACGGCAAAGCTACATTCTGGCATTCTTCGGCGCACTTGCTGGCCGAGGCGCTGGAAGCATTGTACCCGGGCGTGAAATTCGGGACCGGACCTTCTATCGAAAAAGGTTTTTACTATGATGTTGATCTGGGAGAAAAGTCGCTGTCTCAGGATGATTTTCCGAAGATCGAGGCCAAAATGCTGGAACTGGCCCGCCAGAAAAACGAATACATCCGAAAGCCGATCAGCAAGGCCGATGCGGTGGAATACTTTACCGAAAAAGGCGACGAATACAAACTGGAACTGATCGACGGACTGGAAGACGGCTCCATTACGCTGTATGAACAAGGTAACTTTACCGATTTGTGCCGCGGTCCGCATATTCCGAATACCGGTTTTATAAAAGCGGTTAAGCTCACCAACATCGGTGGTGCTTACTGGCGCAACAAGCAGGAAAATAAAATGCTAACCCGCATTTACGGGATTACTTTTCCTAAGCAGAAAGAACTCGAAGAGTATCTGACTTTGATGGAAGAGGCCAAAAAACGCGATCACAGGCGCTTGGGCAAAGAACTGGAACTGTTTGCATTTTCCGAAAAAGTCGGACAAGGCTTGCCGCTATGGCTTCCGAAAGGCGCCATGATACGCGAACGCCTGGAATCGTTCCTGAAAAAAGCGCAGTCCAGAGCCGGGTATCTTCCGGTTGTGACACCGCATATCGGCAGCAAGGATCTGTATGTAACTTCCGGCCACTGGGACAAATACGGCAAGGATTCCTTTCAGCCGATCAAAACACCGAATATTGGTGAAGAATATCTGCTGAAACCGATGAATTGTCCGCATCACTGTGAGATTTACAAGACTTCTCCCCGCTCCTACAAGGATCTTCCGCTTCGATTTGCTGAATTCGGAACGGTTTACAGGTATGAGCAGAGCGGTGAATTGCACGGGCTTACAAGGGTAAGAGGTTTTACGCAGGACGATGCGCATATATTCTGCCGTCCGGATCAGGTGAAGGAAGAATTTATCCGGGTTATTGACCTTGTACTGTATGTTTTCAAGTCGCTTGGCTTTGAAGATTACAGCGCGCAGATTTCGCTTCGCGACCCCAACGACAAACAGAAATATATCGGCAGGGATGAAGACTGGGAACGTGCGGAAAGTGCAATCATTGAAGCCGCTGCCGAACGGAATCTGAGTACGGTAACCGAACTGGGCGAAGCCGCCTTTTACGGTCCGAAGCTCGACTTTATGGTGCGTGACGCACTGGGCAGAAAATGGCAGCTTGGCACCATTCAGGTTGATTATCAGCTTCCTCAGCGTTTTAATCTGGAATATACGGGTTCGGACAATCAGAAACACCGTCCGGTTATGATCCATCGCGCGCCGTTCGGTTCCATGGAACGTTTTATTGCGATTTTGATCGAAAATACAGCCGGTCAGTTTCCGTTGTGGCTGTCTCCGGACCAGATTGCCATTTTGCCGATTTCCGAAAAGTTTGCCGAATACGCGGAAGACGTGTTTTTCCAGTTACAGGATCATGACATCCGTGGATTTGTGGATCACCGGGATGAAAAGATCGGACGGAAAATACGCGATGCCGAGGTTACAAAGGTTCCGTTTATGCTTGTGGTTGGTGAAAAAGAAATGGCAGAAGGAAAATTATCCGTTCGCAGAAAGGGCGAAGGCGACCTTGGAAGCATGACTGTGGAAGAATTTACGAACTATTTTAAAAAAGAAGCCAGTATTAGTTGATGTTTTTATAACTTTTTGTTATAATTCCCGCAGCAAGGCACTATTTTTGTGACTTCAATGTTGTCTTTTTTGATTTTCACCAAAAAACCCAAAATACACCAATCCAAAGTTATATGGCATTAAGACCCCCGAGTGGACGGTTAAGAGTTCCCGAAGAACCTTATAAAATTAACGAACGAATTACAGCAAAAGAAGTACGCCTGGTTGGAGAAAACATTGAACCGGGAATAGTGGATATTAATACTGCCAGAGCAATGGCAAAAGCGCAAAGCCTTGATCTCGTAGAAATTGCACCGACAGCAGTTCCTCCTGTTTGTAAAATTGTAGACTATTCAAAGTTTAAATACGAACAGAAAAAAAAGCAGAAAGAAATCAAGGCGAAGGCACAGAAAGTGGTTATCAAGGAAATTCGCTTCGGTCCGAACACGGATGACCATGACTTTGAATTCAAACTGAAACATGCCATCAATTTCCTTAAGGAAGGTTCGAAAGTAAAGGCATATGTTCATTTTGTCGGCCGTACAATTGTGTTCAAGGAACGTGGTGTGAACCTTCTGAACAAATTTTCGGAAGCACTTTCAGATTATGGCAAGCTTGAAATGGAGCCAAAACTGGAAGGAAAAAGAATGACAATCATTCTTGCGCCGGCACCTGCAAAAAAATAATTCCGGAGTTTACTCATATATTTGAAGTTATAAAAGCTTTGTGAAATCGTGTTTCCGGCAATAGCTGGAAACACGATTTTCATTTTCCGATCCTTTTAATTAATTTTGCGCGCTGTTTTATAATTATCAATTAATGTTTATTTGAATCATGCCTAAAATGAAAACAAATTCCGGCGCTAAAAAGCGTTTTGCGCTTACCGGCACCGGCAAAATCAAACGTAAGCACGCATTTCACAGCCACATCCTGACCAAAAAATCCAACAAGCGCAAACGCAATCTTGTTAAAACAGGTCTGATCGATGTGACCAACGTGAAGCAGGTGATGGCAATGCTTGGAAAGTAATTCCGAAGCCATTAAAATTAAATACCATTCTGGTTTTTTGTTCCACCCGATAGAAGGCTTTTTAAGACTCAAAAGAGCGCCGACCATCAAAAACAGTTAAATTATGCCACGTTCAGTAAATCACGTAGCGTCACGCGCAAGACGTAAGAAAGTATTAAAATTGGCGAAGGGCTATTTCGGCCGTCGCAAAAATGTATGGACAGTTGCTAAAAATGCGGTAGAACGCGGTTTGGCTTACGCATACAAAGGACGTAAACAAAAGAAACGCAATTTCCGCGCATTGTGGATTCAGCGTATCAATGCAGGTGCACGCATTCACGGATTATCGTATTCTGCTTTCATCGGCAAACTGAGTTCAAAAGGCATCGAGCTAAACCGGAAAGTACTTGCCGACCTGGCAATGAATCATCCGGAAGCTTTCAAAGCAATCGTTGATCAGGTAAAATAAAACAGCATCCCGCCTCTCTGGCGGGATTTTTTTATGCATATACTTCAGGCGCAGCAAAAAGATTGCTGCTTGTTTCAGTATTCATGCATAAAGACATAAAACCATGTTAGATCAATTATTAGGCCTTATCCAGCAAAATTCCCAGCAAGCCATCGTTCAGAATCCCGAAGTTCCCAATGAGCATAATGAGGATGTCATGCATACCTTACTGGGTTCCATCACGGGCGGTTTGCAGCAACAGGCGCAAAGCGGAAATATTTCCGAAATTTCGAATTTACTGTCGGGAAGCCATGGCACTTCGGGCAACGCACTGATGAACAATCCAATGGTCTCATCCATTGCTTCCAATGCAATCAGCGCCATTATGCAGAAATTCGGCCTCAGCAATCAGGTTGCCGGCGGAATTGTAAGTTCGGTACTTCCGGGCGTACTGGGCGGATTGATCGGAAAGTTAGGTAACAACAACAGCAACAGTTCCGGTATGGACCTCGGAGGTTTGCTCGGCGGACTTCTGGGCGGTTCAAATCATTCCAATCTGGGCAGAGATATGGCAGACGGAAAGCAAAGCACTGATTTGACAGGCATGCTGGGCGGTCTGTTTGGAAACAAATAAATAAAAGTATAATATCCCGGTAAAACTGGTAATTTGAATTGAAAGTACATTTGCGTAAATTAATGTACGGAAACAGCCCTTATACCGAGATATCATGGAGTCCAGAAGAGAATTTATAAAAAAAGCAACCATGCTTACCGGCGCTGCCGGATTGTTCAGCACCCTGCCTGCTTCCATTCAGAAAGCACTTGCAATCGATCCGAAAAAAGGCAGCACTTATCTGGATGCGGAACACGTGGTTATCCTGATGCAGGAGAACCGCTCTTTTGACCATTGCTACGGAACTTTGCGCGGAGTACGGGGATTTAACGATCCCCGTGCTATCCAGCTGCCCAATAAAAATTCGGTCTGGCTTCAAACCAATGCCTTCGGTGAAACCTACGTCCCGTTCCGGCTTAATATGAAGGAATCCAGGGCAACGTGGATGGGTTCGCTTCCGCATTCATGGACCAATCAGGTGGATGCGCGCAATGAAGGAAAATATGACCAGTGGCTTGTTGCCAAACAGCCCGGACATAAGGATTACACCAGAATGCCTTTGACGCAAGGCTTTTACAATCGCGAAGACATTCCGTTTTATTATGCACTGGCTGACGCTTTCACCGTTTGTGACCAAAACTTCTGCTCTTCACTAACCGGAACTACACCGAACCGCCTTTATTTATGGTCGGGAACGATCCGCGAAAATCCGGATCCTTCGCACTATGCAAATGTCCGGAATGAAAATGTGACGGATAATGCGGAAGCTTCATGGACAACATTCCCGGAAAGGCTTGAAGACAACAATGTTTCCTGGAAAATCTATCAGAATGAACTAAGCATTGATACAGGACTTACAGGGGAAGAAGATGCATGGCTTGCCAACTTTACGGATAACCCGATTGAATGGTTTACACAGTATAATGTGCGCTATCATACGGGATATCAGAAACATCTGAAAGAAAGGCTGGAAAAACTTCCTGCTGAAATCAGTGAACAGGAAGAAAAGCTGAAACATTTTTCCGGCGATGAAAAAGACCGCGCAGCGCTGGAAAAATCTGTTAACAAGAAAAAGGCTGACCTGCAGACTGCAAAGGAGGAACTGGAAAGATGGAGCCCTGAAAACTATGCAAAACTTTCCGAGCGATCAAAAAACATTCACTCCAAAGCTTTTACAACCAATAAAAACGATCCGGATTACAGGAAAGTAACAACTGTCAAATACAATGACGGCGACATCATCAATGAAGCCAAAGCACCCCAGGGAGATATTCTGCATCAGTTCAGAATCGATGTAAAAAAAGGCAATCTGCCTATGGTTTCCTGGCTCGTTGCACCGGAAAACTTTTCAGATCATCCGACTTCCCCGTGGTACGGCGCATGGTATGTGTCCGAAGTGATGGATATTCTCACTTCGGATCCCGAGGTTTGGAAAAAAACCATTTTCATTCTATGTTATGACGAAAATGACGGCTACTTCGACCATGTTCCGCCATTTACAGTTCCCGATCCGTACAAAGCTGATACCGGTGCAGTTTCAGATGGTATTGACTGTAAAACGGAATTTGTGACGCTGGAACAGGACATGACGAAAAAGGATGAAAAAGAATCCAGGCACAGTTCGATTGGTTTGGGCTACCGCGTTCCGCTGATCGTTGCATCGCCCTGGAACCGCGGCGGCAATGTTTGTTCCGAAGTTTTTGACCATACGTCCATTTTACAGTTTTTGGAAAAATTTGTCAGCCATAAATCAGGAAAACAGATCAAAGAAACTAATATCAGTGAATGGCGGCGGACAATCTGCGGCGATCTTACTTCTACCTTTACACCTTACAACGGAGAAAAAACGGCTTTACCGACGTTCGTGGAAAGAAATGAATTCATGGAAAGCATTTACAATGCAAAGTTTAAAAAGCTGCCGAATGGCTACAAGACGCTAACGAAGGAGCAGATCGCAGAAGTAAATCGGGACCCGATTGGCTCTTCCATTTTACCAAATCAGGAAAAAGGTACGCGTCCAGCATGCCCGATACCGTACGAAATCAATGCCGAAGGGGCAGTGAACGCTGACAAAAGTGCATTCGAAATCGCGCTGGAAGCCAAAAATGACATGTTCAAAGATCAGTCTGCCGGTGCTCCTTTCATCGTTTATGCGCCGGTCAAATACAAAAACGAGCATTTTAAAGTCTGGAATTATGCCGTAAAAGCAGGCGATATGCTTAAAGCTACATGGCAAATCAATGATTTTGAAGATGAAAAATACCATTTGCGCGTGTATGGGCCCAATGGTTTTTACAGGGAATACATGGGTAACAAAAAATCCGGAACGGTAAAAGTAGGTGCGCGTTATCAAGTTGACAAGAACAAAAAATCACAGGCATATATCCTGTTTAGCCTGGCCGTTTCTGACCAGGACGAAGAAGGTGTTCTGACCATTAAAGACAATGCATACGGCACTGAAAATAAGGTTATTGATGTGTCAAAACGATTGGCAGACAATGAAGTGCTTGTTCCTTTCGACCTAAGTAAAAGCGCAAACTGGTACGATTTCTCGGTTACAATTTCAAACAACCCTGATTTTCTGCAACGCTACGCAGGCCACATTGAAACGGGCAGTATGAGCCAGAGCGACCCTTATATGGGACAAATGCTCAGTTGATTTCCATCTTCGTCAGGCCGGAATCTCGGCCTGACACTTTGTCACTTCTGTTTTCCCTTCTGAATGCTGGTACGGGGTTTTTAATAATCCCGTAGAAGCCTGACTTGGCACCCCAAATCAGCAAACTGAAAGAATCAAATCATACTTAACTTTATATATAGAACGATGGGAAAAATTATTGGCATAGACTTGGGAACAACGAACTCCTGCGTGGCTGTCATGGAGGGTAATGAGCCGGTTGTAATTGCAAACAGTGAAGGTGCACGTACAACTCCTTCGGTAGTTGCATTCATGGACAACGGTGAGCGTAAAATCGGTGCACCAGCTAAACGTCAGGCGATCACCAATCCCAAACATACTATCAGTTCCATAAAACGTTTTATGGGTAAAAAATACGATGACGTAACCAGCGAGTTGAAAACGGTTGCGTACAACGTAGAAAAAGGTCCGAATAACACACCACGCATTCCGATTGGTGACAGACTATATACACCTCAGGAAGTCTCTGCTTTCATTTTGCAAAAAATGAGACAAACCGCAGAAGATTATCTTGGGCAGGAAGTAACAGAAGCCGTAATTACAGTTCCGGCCTATTTTAATGATGCAGAACGTCAGGCTACAAAAGAAGCCGGTCAGATTGCAGGACTTGATGTAAAAAGGATCATTAACGAACCGACAGCAGCAGCGCTTGCATATGGTCTGGACAAGCAGCATATTGATATGAAAATTGCTGTTTTTGACCTTGGCGGCGGTACTTTCGACGTTTCGATCCTTGAACTGGGTGACGGCGTTTTTGAAGTAAAATCCACGGACGGCGATACGCATCTCGGCGGTGACGACTTTGACCAGGTGATTATCAACTGGCTTGCCGATGAATTCCAGAAAGACGAAGGTGTAGATCTTAAAAGAGATGCCATGGCTTTGCAGCGCTTGAAAGAAGCAGCGGAAAAAGCCAAAGTTGAGTTGTCAAGCTCTACACAGACTGAAATCAACCTGCCTTACATTTTCCCTGTCGACGGTATTCCAAAGCACCTTGTACGTACTTTGACACGTTCGAAATTCGAACAGCTTGCGGATACTTTGTTCCAGAGAATGATGGAACCTTGCAAAAGAGCCATGAAAAATGCAGGTTATTCCAACAACGATATCAATGAAGTGATTCTGGTGGGTGGTTCTACACGTATTCCAAGAGTACAGGAAGAAGTGGAAAAATTCTTCGGCAGAAAACCTTCCAAAAACGTCAACCCGGATGAAGCCGTTGCGGTGGGTGCGGCCATTCAGGGCGGTGTGTTGACCGGAGAAGTAAAAGATGTCCTTTTGCTTGACGTTATTCCATTGTCTCTGGGTATTGAAACATTAGGCGGTGTTTTCACCAAATTGATTGATGCAAACACTACAATCCCGAGCAAGAAAACGGAAGTGTTCTCAACCGCTGCGGATAACCAGCCTTCTGTCGAGATCCATGTTCTGCAGGGAGAGCGCCCGATGGCAAACCAGAACCGTACGCTCGGACGTTTCCACCTTTCTGACATACCGCCTGCACAACGCGGTACGCCTCAGATCGAAGTAACATTCGACGTGGATGCAAACGGTATCCTGCATGTTTCTGCAAAAGACAAAGGAACAGGAAAAGAACAGAAAATCCGGATCGAGGCTTCCAGCGGACTGACTGACGCCGAAATTAACCGGATGCGCGAAGAAGCAAAAGCCAATGAAGCGGCTGACAAGGCAGAACGCGAAAAAATAGAAAAAATAAATGCAGCAGACAGTCTGATTTTCTCAACTGACAAGCAGTTGAAAGAATTCGGCGATAAACTTTCGGCAGGAAACAAATCCGCCATTGAAGGTGCTTTGAGCGAGCTTAAAACGGCACATTCAAGCCAGGATATTTCCGGAATCGATTCAGCCATGGAAAAACTGAACGCTGCATGGCAGGCTGCATCTCAGGAAATGTACGCACAAGGCGGTGATCCTCAGCAAGGTGCTCCGGGCGGCAACGCACAGGGCAATGCACAAGCTGACGGCAACGGTGCTACTGATGATGTAACAGACGTTAATTTTGAAGAAGTGAAATAAGCCAGTCAGCTTCTGAAAAAATCCCCGTCTGAATAAGATGGGGATTTTTTTTACACGTATTCCGGCCAAAGTGGGTAATAAGATTCTTTCTCGACAAAAATCCAAACTGCTCCCCCACTGGCATCAAATTTTATTAAAACAGACTAGCACAATCATCAATAATAATAACCTTACTGACTAAAATTCAAACAGAAATGGACACAAGGATCGCATTGCCAGAGTTGATGTATTTATCCCCGACGACCCGTGAAAAAGCGGTTACGATTGCACAGGAACTTTTAAAAGCCGATAATATTTCTCCTCGTGAAGCAGTTGCAAAAGCAATTCTCATTGCTAAAAACTGGGCGGTTAAAAATGTTAATCGCCGTGTCTGGAAAAAGTTAAAGTCGTTTGAAAAAGAAATTATATGACCGATTCAAGTCTGAAATTCAAAGATCAGGTTGCCATTGTTACCGGTGCAAGTTCCGGAATTGGAAAAGCATGCGCCATTCATCTTGCCAGTCTGGGCGCGCACGTTGTTGTCAATTACAGCTCCAGTAAGGACGAAGGTCAGAAAACGGTGGATGAAATTACTTCAAACGGCGGAAGCGGTATCCTTGTCAAAGCAGATGTAAGCAATGAAGAGGAAGTAAAAGCAATGTTCAACGAGACTATCAGCAAATACGGAAAGCTGGATATTCTCGTAAGCAACGCAGGTCTGCAGCAGGACGCTCCATTTCTGGAAATGACTCTGAAACAATGGCAGAAAGTAATTGATGTAAATCTTACCGGCCAGTTTCTTTGTTGCCGTGAAGCAGCAAGGATATTTGTGGAGCAAGCAAAAAAACCGCAGGAAAACAGCCATAACGAGCTTTCCATTGGAAAAATAGTACTGATGAGTTCGGTACATGATGTGATTCCCTGGGCAGGGCATGTGAATTATGCAGCTTCAAAAGGCGGTGTAATGATGTTCATGAAAACAATCTCGCAGGAACTGGCGCCTCATAAAATCAGGGTCAATTCTGTGAGTCCGGGAGCTATCAAAACGCCGATTAACAAAGAAGTCTGGTCCGATCCGCAGAAATACGACGGATTAATGGATCTGATTCCATACAAGAGAATAGGAACGCCGCAGGATGTTGCAAAGGCAGTTGCCTGGCTGGCTTCTGATGATTCCGACTATGTAAATGGAGAAACCTTATACATTGACGGCGGAATGACGTTATACCCGGAATTTGCCGACAACGGTTAAAAACAAATTATACTTCATCGATAAATAAAAACAACGCCGGACCTGAAAATCCGGCGTTATTCATTTTAATCCGGAAGGAGTTAATTATATATAAATTCCCCTTTTTCCACACTCCAGTCGTTTCCGAAAAAACCGGCCATTTTCACATCCTTTATTCCTTCTGAAAGCATTTCCAGCGAGTAGATCATTAAATCCGGGAAACCACTTCCACCGCTGAAATACTGATTTGCATTGGCAGCCTGAAAACCTTTCTTTCCGGTTCCGGAAATTACGGCAACGGATGCATTTTCACTGTCTGATCGTGGCCAGATAAAACAGGCCGCTAGATTATCGCCTGCAAAGTTTTTATTACTTATTGTAATTTTTCCGCTTGAGACATTTACAGGACAATCTCTGAGCAGCTTGTTCCAGGCTGCATTGGTATCTTTATTTCCGTACAGCACTATGCCCCTGTTTTTATACTGTTCTGGATTAAAGTCTTTGTCGGCTATTAATTCCACTGCTCCGTTGCCTCGATAATACCACGTTTCTGCATCATACTTTGCTTTTTCCAAAGCCCAGTCAGCTTCCTCTTTTGATCCGCCGGTTGCATACACAAAAACCATATTGTTTTTAAAAGCCTCCTTGAATGTTCCGTTTCTGCGCGGATTTTTACTTTGCTTTTCAGGCGTTGAAACGGTCCAGTTTGAATCCTTTTTGAGGTAAATTGTTTCGTTTCGCTGTTTTACTTTATAATTCACAGCAGCAAGGCTATCCAGCGCAATCTGCACTTCTGTTCCCGTTGCAAATGCGCCGAGATTGAATGAGATGGCCGCAACGTTGCTTGTTGAGCCAGAAATTTTGTTTGCTTTTTTATTCAGGCTGATCTGAATTCTGCTGTACTTCAAAGGCGTTACTTGCTGCTGAATTTCTGCCCACCGCATTTTGGAAGAGATGCCGGGATTAGCCGTAATAAAATCAACAAAGTTCACAGCCGTATCCGCAGGAATAAAATGCCAGCTGAAAAAGTCGAAGATCGGCGGCCAGTCTACGCTGATGTCGCCGTACCAGTGCTCGCCGCCTATGTGTTCGTAATAACTAAAATCACGGTGAAATTTCCCCAGAATATCCCGCATTTGCCGAGCGTATTTTACAGAAACGGTTTTGTCCGCATCGCCGTGCGCTACATAAACGCCCAGACTTTTATAGTTGGAAGTCAATGCGAGCACATTGCTTGCATTGCTCGATCTTAACAGGATGGATTCCATCGGCGAACCCGCGCTATCGGGAATGACACCGTCGTGCGAGCCGTATGAAGACAATGTCGGATAACCGGCCGACGGCGCAATGGCTGCCCATTTTTCGGGATAAGTAGCCCCCAGGAACCAGGTTCCGTGCCCGCCCATGGAATGGCCTGTCAGATAAATGCGCGAAGAATCGGGTTGAAACTGCTTTTTGGCAATTTCCAGTACTTCCAGTGCGTCCAGCCGGCCCCAGTCTTCCCAATTGAAACCTCTTGGTCGCCGGTTTGTTGGCGCCACAACCACGCCCCACTCTTTCGGCTTGTACGCCCTCGCCTGACTGATCGCCTGCACTTCCGCTCCGTGAACGGAAAAGAACAGAGCCGGCTTTTTGTCGGATGTCGGTTTCAGCTGCGGACTTACTGCATAATACTGAACGCTTCCGTCCAGCTCGCTAATGAACGTCCGGCTATACTGTTTTCCTTGTTCAACAGACTGTATGGCCATTATGGACTCATCTATTTGTCTGCCGTCTTTTAACAATGTAACGGCAACATCCTGTTTTCCGGGAGCAGAAACATCCGCCGCATTGATCAGTACGCCTACTTTCCGCAACCCGTATGCCGGTACCGAAGGAATCGTTGTGATTGTCTCTTTGCCTGAAACGGAAGATTTTATCTGAAAGCCTTTTAACACTTTTGAACTGGTGTTCACAACGACAAGCCCGGCCCATAATGAATCGTTTTTCAAACCGGGAACAATATCCGGAATGGTCAGATCTTCGATATTGAGGTAAACGGGTTTCTTGGGAAAAGAAAGTTGGGCCTTTACGCCGCCGTAACTTCCAAAACGGGCCACACGTGCATAGATTTCATTGTTTCCTTTTTTTAACCGTACCGGCAAATGCATCCAGCCATACCGGTACATATCGCCTGCATGCGGAACGCCGTTCACAAATGCCATGTCATGCCCGGTCATTGTCAGAACCGCCGTTTGTTCCTTTGCAGAGTTATAAGTGAGGTAAACATAGCCGTTTGTAAATGCTTCTCCGCGAAAACGGTTCAGTGAATCCGCATTGATTTTCCGCCATTTGACCTCCGTTCCTTTTTCATTTGTAAACAGCACCTTTCCTTCCGCCGGTCTGGAAAGCGTTCCGTTATAAAGCTGGTACGCAAGTTCATCTTTGTACAAGGCTTCCCGGCCATACTGATGACATGGCCCGATGCCAAGGCCTTCTTTGAAATAATAATCCTGCTGGGCATAAGCCTGAAAACCGAGGCCGGTAAGTAAAACAAGGGCAAGTAAGAATCGCTTCATTGATAAGTTCAGGAATAATTTAAAAGATTAAACTTAATAAAAAATCTTAAAAATTACTTCCCACTAATTAATAAAACAAATTAAACCTTTCTGTACACCATATTGCCGGACTGATTATAATTAATTTACATCTGCTGAAATCATTTGCTGAATAGACCGTAAATTTGCCTTAAAACCTTTCTTCAAACAATGGGAAAATTAGTTGGCTCGCTGATCAGGCTCTTCTCAGGCAAACCCTGGCTTGGAATAATATGGACAATTCTGATACTTGTAGCCTGTACATGGCCGGGAAAAGACATTCCTGCGGCGCCGGTTGTAGGATTTGATAAATTCGTGCACTCGGGTCTTTTTACCGCATGGACCGTTTTATGGCTGCTTGCCTATCCGCACAAAAGCCGGACCATTGTTTTGACCGGAATGGCTTACGGACTCGGTCTTGAATTTTACCAACAGCTCCTGCCGTTCGACCGCACTTTTGACTGGTGGGACGCCGTGGCAGATGCTGTTGGTGTTTTGATCGGATTTGGAATAACTACTTTATTGCTGAATCGTTACCGCCAGCGTTTGTACTGATTGATCAGGCCGTTGGTGGAACTGTCGTGGTTGGTAACCGGCCAGTCATTTTGCAGTTCAGGGTAAATTTTGTTGGCAAGCTGCTTGCCGAGTTCTACGCCCCATTGGTCAAAACTGAAAATATTCCAGATAATACCCTGTACAAAAATCTTGTGTTCGTACATCGCGATCAGGCTTCCGAGCACTTTGGGCGTTATTTTCTTGACCAATATGGAATTGGTCGGACGGTTTCCTGAAAACATTTTGAAAGGAACCAGAAAATCAATTTCCTCCTTGCTTTTTCCTGAATTTTCAAGTTCAGCCCTTACCTCTTCTTCTGTTTTCCCGTTCATCAATGCTTCGGTTTGCGCAAAAAAGTTGGAAAGCAACATTTTATGATGGTCGCCAAGCTGGTTATGGCTGACGGCCGGTGCAATAAAATCGCAGGGAATCAACTTGGTACCCTGATGAATCAGCTGGTAAAAAGCATGCTGTCCGTTTGTACCCGGCTCGCCCCAGATAACAGGACCCGTCTGATAATCGACCGGTTTTCCGTCGCGGCCTGTACTTTTACCGTTGCTTTCCATATCGCCCTGCTGGAAATAGGCGGCAAAACGGTGCATATACTGGTCATACGGCAGAATAGCCTGTGTCTGTGCGTCATAAAAATCGTTGTACCATATTCCCAAAAGTGCAAGAATAACCGGAATGTTCCGCTCGAATTTTGTGGTACGGAAATGCTTGTCCATTTCGTGTGCACCCGTCAGCAGCTGTTCAAAGTTCTGAAAACCAATGAAACATGCAATCGACAGTCCGATTGCAGACCACAATGAGTAACGGCCGCCCACCCAGTCCCAGAAAACAAACATATTATCCGGATCGATACCGAATTTCTCCACTTCGGACTGATTCGTTGAAATGGCTACGAAATGCTTTTTGACATGCTCTTTGTCAACGGCCTTATCCAGAAACCATTTGCGTGCGCTGTGTGCATTCGCCATCGTTTCCTGCGTCGTGAACGTTTTGGAAGCGATCATAAAAAGCGTTGTCTCCGGATTCAGCGACTTCACCGTTTCGGCAATATGCGTTGCATCCACATTGGAAACAAAATGAACGTTCAGACCGGGTTTGCTGTAAGCTTTCAGCGCTTCAGTGACCATAACCGGGCCCAGGTCACTTCCTCCGATCCCGATGTTTACAATGTCCGTAATTTCCTTTCCGGAATATCCTTTCCAGCTTCCTGACCGGATTTTCCCCGAAAACTCCTTCATTTTGGCCAGCACTTCATTCACTTCCGGCATAACATCCTTTCCGTCCGAAAGGATCGGTTCGTTGGAGCGGTTACGAAGTGCCACATGCAAAACCGAACGGCCTTCCGTCGCATTGATTTTTTCTCCGGTAAACATCTGCTCAATAGCATCGGCCAAGCCCGCTTCTTCGGCAAGCTGCACAAGATAGGAACGTGTACGCGTCGTAATTCTGTTTTTGGAATAATCGAGCAGGATATCACCAAAACGAATGGAAAATTTTCTGTGGCGGTCCGGATCTTCCTCGAACAAACTTCTCAGATTTTTCTGGGAAATGGACTTGTGATGCGATTTCAGCTTCTTGTAGGAAGCCAACCGATCAAAGGGCACATTTTTAAGCATGTTTTATGGTGTTATTGTTTAGAATCTACCTTTCCTGCAAAAATATGACTTTACGGCACTTTAAACGCTTTTTTATGACTAGCTCGCGTCGCAAATCCCTCTGAAGTAACCGACAGATTCGGCGATTCCGGCCAGCGGATCTTTCATATCTTTCTCATATTCAAGACTGCATGCACCCGCATATTTGATTTTACGCAGCATTTTCACAAACAGAGAAATATCAATAATTCCGCGTCCGAGTTCGCACGTTTTTCCGTCCTTGTTGGCTGCGGTTACATTTTTGAGGTGTATATCAAAAATCCTTTTCGAGTATTTCCAAAGGTCATTGGACGGATCCTGATTATCCCGCTGATTATGCCCCATATCAAAACAAAGCCCTACTCTTTCGTCCAGATTTTTCACCAGATTGTAAACAGAAGCCGCATTCGGGTAAAGTTTGTCTTCCGGTCCGTGATTATGAATCGCAAACTTGATATCGTATTCCTTTACTTTCTTTTCCACATATTTCAGGTCCGCATGCGAAGGAATCCCGACAATGAGCTTTACGCCTACTTTCTTGGCATATTCGAATGCATTGTCAATGTCTGCCGTGGTTTTGGTATAAATCGGTCCGACGGCGTAACCCTTTACGTCGGCTTCTTTTAGCTTGGCATGAAAAGCCTGGATCTGCTCCGGCGTGCTGTTCAGTGGCAAATGGAAATCTTTGATACAAAGATAATGTACATCCGTTTTCTTCATCATTTCCAATGCCTGATCCAGATTGAAATGTACAAAACTGTATCCCGCCATGGCAAGGTTGAATGTATCCGGCGTCTTTTTTATTACGCTGCCAGCCACCCTTTTTTCCGGTACTGAAATCATGTTGGCTGCAAAAAGACCTGCTATGCTCTTCTTTACGAATCCTCTTCTTGTATTCATTTATTTCCGAGTTTGATAAAACACTATACTACTCAAAGACGAGGAAACCGGAATTTACCACCTCCTTTTAAATCTTTAATTTGATTCCGATCCGGTTGATGAGCCCCGTAACCACAATCACGAGCAATGAAAACAATGCCGATTTCAATAACCCGATCATGCCGGTGCGTAAATCCATTGGAAGTTCAATATGCACCAGTGTAATAAATGCATACCAGATATAAGGAACCAGATAACAGGTGAGCGTTGCCGTACCCGCCGGACGGATGACAGCAGCCCAGCTTTTCTTTCCTTTTATATCGACAAGCCAGAACATAAAAGCAAATGCAATAAAACTGATCCCGCTGCAGATTCCTACCCACGCCGGCGTTGCACGGATTTTTGATATTCCCCAGAACGGCCGTGTACCGAATCCGTACAGCAAGGCAACAACTCCCAGCGCAAGCAGAATGAAAAGATAACTGTTGCGGACAGCACTGGCTTTTGTATAAAGCCGGTACATAACGGATGCGACAACGCCCGCCATTGTGAATGCCGGCATGGAACCGCTGCCCACGATCCATACATATTGTTTTACAGGATCAAGAAAGTCGAGTATGCCGGCAAAATCGGCCAGATTGAACAATACAAAAAACAGCCAGGCCGCGATGATCAGCGGCAAACGGTCTCCGGCAAAAAGATAACACACGGCACAAAGCAGGTACGACCAGCCGATAAGCCCGAGAATTCCGTACCAGTGTGTTTCCATCCACGAAGGGTTTTCCGGATTCCCGCCTTTGTAAACAGCAGCCATGACGGTCAGCAAAATATATCCGCCTATTTTCAAGCCCGTATAAAGTGATTTTTTTTCAGGATTTTCAGGATAGACGTTCCAGATCAGAAAGAATGCAATCACCACAAGGATTTCCCACACATACTTGCTGATGACCATGCCGGAATCCACTGCGTTTTCCAGATTGACGAGGTAAATCCCCATCAACAGCAACGCAAATGTTCGTTCGGCAATGTGCCTGAGAATGGTTGCATTGCTGTCGCCTTTGGATTTTCTGTTGGCAATGGCAAACGGCAGCGAAAGTCCGACAATAAACAAAAATCCCGGAAAAACGACATCTGAAAGTCCCATGGCATCGTCTGCGCCTTTGCTGTGTTCCATCCATTTCGGCACGCCCTGCAATGTCCAGAAATCGTTTACAAATATCATGAGAAACATGGTGACCGCGCGGAAAACATCAATGGAGTCCAGTCGCAGCGAAGAAGATTTAGGATTTTGCATCGGGTTTGTTAACCAAAAAGGGGTAAAAGGTTAGTTGTAAGATGTGAAAGGTTGGATGTTAGACTGGAAGCGTTCCGGGTTTTGTGTTTTTGATCGGAATCGGATTTGTATAATTTAAAAATGGTATAATCCGGCGGGGGATTTCTTGCCGGATTATACCAGAATTTTTTTGCTGTTTTAAAGCTTTATGCTTGTATAATAGCCTTTTTATACCGCTTTTACCACTTTCATTTCCTGCGGGTCCCAGCTTACGACGGTGTTTTCAAAATAGCTTTTATTGGAAAGCAATGCCGGGCCGGCTGCACGGAACCCGAAAACGGCATCTTCCAGCACAGGCTTGTTGGTACGCATGGATTCGAAGAAATTGGCAAAATGGTCCAGACGGTCGTCATACCCGTTCGGCGCTTTGTACTCTTCAGTTTCCGGTTCCGACATTTCGGGCTTCGACGGATATTTGGCGTTGTAATCGGCCAGGAATTTTTCCTGCAGTGCTTTCGGGAAAGTGTCAATCGTGTAACCCGGCGCTTTGGACATCTTTTTCCTTTTTACTGTCACCGTATTGCCCATCAGCGTGATCTGGCCGTCTGTTCCTACAAAGCGGAATCCGGAACCGCCGCCGGAACCATCTGCAAAATTCACACGCAACGTCAGGTTGAACGCCGGATGTGAAGCTGTTTTCGGATAATCATAAATCCCGACCATGAAATCCGGAACATCACGGCCGTCTTTCCAGTAACGAAGACCACCGCTTGTCATTATACGCGTCGGCCCTTTTGAATCCAGAATGTAATGCATTCCTGAGAAAAGGTGGACAAAAAGATCGCCCGCAACGCCCGTTCCGTAATCCTGATAATTTCTCCAGCGGAAAAAGCGAAGCGGATCGTAAGCTATTTTAGGCGCTTTATTGCTCAGGAAACGGTTCCAGTCTACTGTTGCAGGCGATGCATCCGGCGGAATGGAATATTGCCATGCACCTTGTGCGGAATGTCTGTCGTAAAATACCTCTACAAAATTCAGTTCACCGATTACGCCCGCCTGATAAAGTTCTTTCACTTTGGTATACACAATCGAGCTCACGCGCTGGCTGCCCACCTGAAAAACTTTCTTGGAATCGTTCTGCGCCTTGATCATGTCATAACCCTGCTCGATTTTATGCACCATCGGTTTTTCACAATATACCGCTTTGCCCGCTTTCAGTGCTTCTATGCCGATTTGTGAATGCAAATGATCCGGCGTGGCCAGAATAATGGCATCAATATCCTTTCTGTTCAGTATTTCAGAGTAATCGCGCGTGGTTTGTATATCATTGCCAAACATTTCCTTGGCCCGTACAAGATGGCCGTCATAAAGATCTGCAACAGCCATCAACTTCACACCCGGCAGCATCAATGCCGTTTTCGTATCGCCCATTCCCATAATACCCGTTCCGATGCAGGCAATCTGAATATTGTCATTTGCAGAAAATTTTTGTTCAGATACCGGAATTTCCCTGGATACGCCGGATTTTCCGGCAAACAATGAATTGACAGGACTTGCAGCCAGCAGCATGCTGCCGGATACTTTCTTAATAAAATCCCGTCGGTTGTTGTCACTAAACTTTGCCATAGCAGAGATAAAAATGTTATTTGAATTGCTTGTTTACTTCACAAGCTATAAAGTTAACCCTTACAACGCATTTTGTCAGAAGTTTTCTGCGCTATGTTATTAATTTTTGTTTTACGGCGATTTCAGAAGAAGATTATTTCCTGTTCATAAATTTATACAGAATAAAATACTACTCGGAAATCTGCATTTGTTTTTCAGGAAGTATGACGTGAAAAACGGCGCCGCCATCCGGATTGGAGGTTGCGTAAATATGACCGTGGTGGTTCTGGACAATTTTTTTACACATGGCAAGCCCGATTCCTGTCCCTTCATATTCTTTTTTGCCATGCAGCCGCTGGAATATATTGAAAATCTGTTCGGCATGTTCCTGACGAAATCCGATGCCGTTGTCCTTTACCTCCAGATTATAATAAGTTCCTTCTGTAAAAGGCAGCTGGTATTGTGCATACCGTTGTTTTTCCAGAACCGTGCAGGAAATGGAAATAACGGGACTTACATCTTTTCTGCTGAACTTCAATGCGTTGGTGATAAGATTTGCAAACAGCTGTAAAATCTGAAGCGGCACGCCTTCGATTACCGGCAAATCGTTGTAAATAATTTCAGCCATTTTCTGCTCGATCAGCAGATCCAGATCGCTTTTAACTTCCTCAATGACCTTCCCGAGCTGGATTGCCTTTATCATTTCCGCCTTTTTGGAAAGCTGGGAATAAGCCAGTACGTCCCGGATCAGTACGAGCATCCGGCCTGCCGAATCCTTGATTTTACTTACATAATGCAGTGAACGTTCGTCTGTTTTCTGCAAATTCGTTTCCAGCATCTGCGCAAAAGTGCTTACTTTCCGGACCGGCTCCTGAAGATCGTGCGATGCAATGTAGGCAAACTGTGCAAGTTCTGCATTGGATCTCTGCAGGTTGCTGTTTGCTTCTGCCAGTTCTTTGGTACGCTCCGCCACAATTTCTTCAATTTTGTGTCTGGCCAGAACCTGGTCCGTAACTTCCGCCGCCGTGTTCATCACGCCGTATACCTGTCCTTCGGAATCGAAAAGCGGTGTAAAGCTGTAATTGAAATAAAACGACTGAAGCCGGCCGTCCACAACAATATCAACGCGCTGGTTCCTGGCATGAAAAGCTTTTCCCTGTGTAAAAACATGATCGAGCTGACCGAAGATTTCCTGATTGTCCAACTCCGGCAAAATTTCGGAATACAACTTGCCGATAACATCATTTCCTTTGCCCCAGACATCAATGATAGCCTGATTTGCAAGGTTAATACGCATTTCTCTGCCGATATACACGCCAATCGGAAATGGCGCACTTTCCACAATAGAACGCGCCCGCTGCTCACTTTCTTCCATTTTCTTTTGTGCGATGACCTGTTCAGTTACGTCCTGACACAGTGCCATGACGCCTTCTTTTCCATTCGGCTCTTGATGCGGCTGACAAACGATATTCAGAAAACCGTCTTTTCTGTTTCCGTGATAGCTGACACTATATGGCTGGTCAAATATAGAAAATGATTCACCTTTGGTCCTTGCTTTTTCTGCAACTTGCCGGAAATAAGGTTCTGATTCCGGAATTACATCAAACAACGGCTTTCCGATCAGTTCATCCGCACTTTTATTGATTAATTTTCCAAAGGCTTCGTTTACAATTTCGACCGTCATGTTTTCATCCGTCAGCACAACTATCCCGACTGTTGCTTCCTGCACCAGGTTCTGAAAACGGTTTTCGGATTCTCTCAGTTTATGAACGGCCTGTATCTTTTCTGTTGTTTCTACACTGCTGATCAAAACTCCGTCCACTTTACCAGCTACATCAAAAACGGGAGAATAGCTGAAAGTCCAGAACTGGTTTTCCCTTTTGCCGTTTCTGAATAATGGAAAGAGCCGGTCTTCAAATTGCATGGGTTCGCCCGTTTCCAGAACCCGCCGAATGTCCATACCCACAATATCCCATATTTCAGGACTGATTTCTTTGTATGTCTTACCGATAGCCGGATGTTTTCCCGCGTTGCTTAAAACAAGGCTACTGGCATCGTTGTAAAAGCAAATTCCGTCTTCTCCCCAATAAAGAAACATTGGAAAACCGGAATTCAATACGATACCAAGCGCAGTGCGCAGGCTTAACGGCCATTGCTCAGGCGTTCCGAGCGAACTTTGCGACCAGTCGAACCCGCGTATTAACGCACCCATTTCACCTCCGCCCCGGATAAAATGGAAAACATTGTTTAAAACCTGCTTTTGCAAATCTTTGTCCTATTTAGTTCTATTTTAGCAGCACATAATAATCACGCCAGCAGAGGAAACAAGTTGTTCAGGAGCAGTTTCAAAGCCAGGACTGTAATTTAGAATGCATGATGCATTTAGTACAAATTCCGAATTCCGAACTTGTCAGTCTGTTTTGAAATAACCTTTTTCACTTGCCGGCTGTAAACAAAAAAAGACCGTTTCAATACAAGAAACGGCCTTTTAACTTTGAAAAATCAGCAATCAGATGCTTTCGGCTTATTAATAGCCGGGGTTTTGTTCAAGTCCCCAGGTTTGTACTTCGTTCAGCGGTATCGGCAGAACAGGAACCGGATTTACGCTTCCGGGAATGGAATGCGCCATTGCACGGGTTTTGACATCGCCTGAAAGCGAGTTCATGTAAGTGCCCGTACGAACCTGATCCCAGAAACGAAGCTGCTCCATACCCAGCTCAACGCGACGCTCGTGCAGGATTGCCTGCAGTAAAGCCTGTCCTGTAACGGCGCTTGTAATGTCCGGCAATGCAGTAGCAGGAATGTTGGTCGGATCGTATGTCGAAGTTCCCACTTTGGAGCCTTTCGGCAAAGTCGATTTGCGTGCCCTCTGACGGATCATATTCACGGCTGTACGTGCTTCGGTTTCGTTTCCGATATGCGCAGCAGCTTCTGCTTTCATAAGCAATACTTCCGCATAACGCATTTTGCGGATGTTCTGGCCGGATGCCGATGCCTGTGCAGGCTGTACAATGGCTGCCTTGCGGTTCAGGAAACCGGTCATGTTTTCGTCGGGATAGCTTACTTTCTGCACTACGCCGAACAGTACGTCATTATTTCCGTACAAGGTCATGGCTTTGCGCGGATCGTTTGGTTCAAAGGCGGATGCCAGGTTAGCAGTCGGATTGTTGAAACCCCAGCCCCATGTAGAACGGTTATTCTGGATTACGTTGTTCGTTGTTCCGGTCTTGATCGTTCCCCAGGTTTGTCCTGATTCCTTTGCCTGCACTTCAAAGATCGATTCGATATTGTTTTCGCTTTCTTCATCGAAGATGGCCGCATAGTTAGCAGTAAGGCCGTACTGACCGGATTGCGAAATGGCGTTGGTCAGGTCGTAAACTTCCTGCCACGTATGATTGTTGGTATTGTCCATTCCAAGCTGATACATGATGGCACGCGCAAGATAGCCGCGGGCCGCACCTTTGGTTGCACGTCCCAGATCAACAGCCGTATACTGGTTTTTTTCAGGAAGCAACTGAATCGCCTGTTCCAGATCCGCTTCTATGAATGCATACGTTTCTGCCAGCGTCGATCTTTTGGTAGCGGAATACTCAGAAGTTTTTACAGGTTCTGAAAACAAAGGCATTCCGCCGAACAAACGCGCAAGATAAAAGTAATAGTACCCGCGCAGGAAATGCGCTTCACCTTTTACACGGTTTTTCAGCGTTTCACTGATCGGAGCCGTTTCAATGTTTTTCAGAACCCAGTTGGAACGGTAAATACCGATCCACAGGTTTCCCCAAACCCCGGAAACCGGGCCGTTCGTAGGCAATGCGCGCCATTCTTTAATATACTGAATATCCAGAAAGTCACTTGGCGTGCTTCCTTTTTCTGCATCGTCCGACAATACATCACCGAACATCCATTCGTAATTGTGCGGCAGGTAATTCCCCAGACCATCGTTTCCTTCGTCGTAGGAAGCAGCGTCATAGGCGGCATTGATGGCAAGCAGGGTGTTTGTGGAATCGGAAAAATAGTTGGTATCCGTTTCCCGTCCGAGCGGCTCTTTGTCAAGAAAATCATTACAGCCCTGCAACAGCATGGTGGCTGTTAACATAAGGCCAAGAACTTTATATTTTTTCATTTTTAAAATCATTATGCTGTTAACATTTGTCTTTTCCTTTAAGCAGCATTGTTATAGAAGTGCCGTTCAAAGGATTCAGACAAGGATTTATTAAAAGTTTACGCTCAATCCGATACGTCCTACGCGCGGCTGCGGGTATGCACCCATGTCCACACCGAAGTTCAGCGGATTGTTGTTGAATTCACCGATTTCAGGGTCCATTCCCTTGTATTTGGTGAATGTGAAAAGGTTATCTGCCGCAACGTAAATTCTCAGGTTGCTGATGCGTGCCTTTTCAAGTACCGTTTTTGGCAAGGTATAACCCAGCGTAAGGTTACGGAAACGAACATAATTTCCGTTGCTTACAAAACGGTCACTGAACTGGTCGTTGTTGTTCGGGTTCAGCTGCGTCATGCGGGGCTGGTCTGTATTGGTATTTTCAGGGGTCCAGCGATCCATGCGGCTTGCTACGGAGTTGAACATACCGTTTGCATTGTTCATCCAGTGGCCGAGACCGTTTACAAGCTCCACACCGGTAACGCCTTGTAAAAAGAAGCTCAGGTCAAAGCCTTTGTAACCCAGACTGGTATTGAACCCGAATGAGAAACTTGGCGTAGCGCTTCCAAGATACGTACGGTCTTTGTTATCGATCACACCGTCATTGTTCAGGTCCACAAATTTTACGTCGCCCGGCTTTGCGTTCGGCTGAATCGGTGTTCCTTCTTTTGTATAGGCATCCAGATCCGCCTGCGTTCTGAAAATTCCGTCTGTTTTCAGTCCGTAAAATACGGCGATTTCACGTCCTACTTCCGTACGGGTTGTTTGTCCCAATCCGTTTACATCACCGCCTGCAATCGGTTCGCCGCCGCCAAGATCCGTTACCCGGTTCAGGATTTTGCTTGCATTGACTCCGATATCATAGGTAAAATCTTTTACTGAACTTCTGTAATTCAGGGCAAGTTCCACCCCTTTGTTGCTCATGCTTCCTGCATTCACGTACGGAGGACCTACGCCTGCGAATACCGGAATCGGAACACGCACGATCATATCGGATGTGTTCTTGATGAAGTAATCCGCTGTAAGCGAAAGACGGTTGCTGAAGAAACCGGCGTCGATACCAAAGTTTGTACTTGTGGTCGTTTCCCATTTAAGATCCGGGTTGCTTGCGGTTGTCGGAGCAAATCCCTGAACGGCATTGTCACCGAATACGTACATGTTGTTTCCTGAAACCGTAGTTACATAACCGTAATTGGCTGCGCTGTTCTGGTTACCAACCTGTCCCCAACCTGCACGTAATTTCAGCTGGCTGATCGCAGGAATGCTTTTGATAAAAGATTCTTCTGCAAGGTTGTACCCAAGTGCAAACGACGGGAATGTTCCCCAGCGGTTATTAGGCAGAAAGCGGGAAGAACCGTCTCTTCTTAACGTGGCTGTCAATAACAGACGCTCGTCAAAGTTATAGTTCACACGTCCGAAATACGACTGGATCGACTCGTCAGACTGGCCGGTTTCCAGTAAGTAATCCGTGCTTTTTGTTGCGGAAAGGTACCATTGCGATTTGTCGTTCGGAACGTCCAGTACAGTCAGACGCATATCGCTGAATGTCGAACGCTGGCTTTCAATACCGGCCATTGCCGTAATGTTATGCTTTCCGAAAGTCTTGTTATAAGTAAGATAATTGGTCCATACCCATCCAAGCGTTTCGCCTCTTCCTTCGCGGAGGCTGCTGTGCTGGCGCTGGTCATCGTTGGCAAGATAATACTGAGGCAAATAGCGCTTGTCATGCGTTGTAAGCCAGTTCATACCGAATTGCGTGCGGAAAGAAAGATCCTTGCTGATTTTGGCATCCAGAAAGAAGTTGGAATTCACCAGCGTCTGATAAGCCTTGTTGTTTTTGTATTCGCTTACGATACGTGCCGGGTTGTATGCGCCTCCTTCAGGAACCGGACGTTTTCCCCAGAAATTGGTTGCCGGGTCCCAGGCTTTCGCCAGGGATGAAACCGATAAAGCACTTGTAAGCACGCCGCCGTACTGATCGCCGAAATAGGGCGTTCTGTCTGTACTCGCATATGCCGCAGAAATACCCGCGTTCAGCCATTTGGTTACGTAAAAATCATTGTTGAAGCGAAGGAACAGCTTTTTCATCGGCGTATTTTTCACAATACCCTGCTGATCAAAATAAGTTCCTGTAAGGCTGTAACGGTGTTTTTCATTACCGCCCATGATATTCAGGCTGTAATTCTGCATAACGCCTGTCTGCATCACTTCATCCTGCCAGTTGGTTCCTTTTTCGCCGCTTTGTTTGAAACCGTTCAGCGTCTGGTAAAGCGTTCCGTCTGTCGGCAGAACCGTTCCGTCATTGGCATAAGATTCCAGTCTCAGCGTAGCATACTGGCTTGCGTTCAGCAAATCCACTTTGTTCCAGGCTTTCTGAACGCCTGCGTAAGCATCAAAAGAAATTTTCGGTGCGCCGCTTTTTCCTCTTTTGGTCGTAACCAGAATCACACCGTTTGCACCGCGCGAACCGTAAATGGCCGTTGCAGAAGCATCTTTCAGGATTTCCATGGACGCAATGTCGCCCGGAGCCAGAAAGCTGATATCGTTGGTCTGAAAACCGTCCACAACATACAATGGATCGCTGTTGTTAATGGTACCGACCCCCCTTATACGTACACGGACACCTGAACCCGGCTCACCGGACTGGCTTGTGATATTGACGCCGGCCACGCGGCCCTGAATGGCCTGAAGCGGGTTTGCTGTTGCAATCTGCGTGATCTGTTCTGCTTTTACAGACGCCACAGCACCTGTAATATCACTTTTTCTTGTCGTACCGTAACCGACTACAACTACTTCATTCAATGCACGTTCATCCGACAGCATTGTAATTGCAAATACGGTTTTTCCATCCACAGGCACTTCCATGGACTTCATACCAACCGAGCTCAATACCAGTGTGGTGGCATTCTCCGGCAATCCAAGGGTAAATTTCCCTTCTACATCCGTGGTTGTTCCTATTGTTGTACCTTTTACTACGATTCCTACTCCGGGAAGACCTTCCCCCTTTTCATCCGAGACTGTCCCGCTGATATTCTGGCTTTGCGAGAAGGCCATGAGCCAGCTTACCAGAATAAGTGAGACAGTCATACATGCACTTTTGAACATACTTATGACTTGTTATTGGTTTGTGATTTATAATACAAATTAAGATACTTTTTCGATCCAAAACATAGTACTATTTTAACTATTTCTTGAAGTACGATAAAGTGCCAACAAAAATATATTTTGTTTAATCCTAGTTAGTATTGAAATTGTATTATTCTTACAGCTAAAATAGTACAAATCAAAGAGCAACTTAAAATTTTATAAATCTCACGGAAGTTAACTATACGTAATACTATTTATACAAAAATATTACAGCTATTATATAGATGTTAATACTTTCATATACTTCACGATTTTACCATCTGCGTCTTTTTCAGCCTGAATTTTCTGAGACTTGTTGTTCAGACCATATTATATTCTGGCAATCCTGAATTTGCCTAATCGTTTAGGACCGTCTGAAAACACAGTCTTCAAAGCATCTTTCAAAAACCACAGCCGATATTGCGGAAGTATCTCGTCATTTCTGGGATGCGGTACTAATTGACGGATTGTGTGGCTCAAAATGTAATCCAGTTTTATCTGCATATAACCATATACGATTTCAAAGCAGAAAACCGGTGAGCATTTTGATAAATTTTATGGAATTCGGAACCTCAGGGATAAGATAATACCATAAAAACAGGCAGCATGCTTTTATATTCATGCTGCCTGTTTTTATCAGACAATATTTTTTCAACAGATTTTAATTATGACAATTTCAGCGGCACAGGCTTTCCGGTGCGGGCAGCTTCATAAATGGCCATCAGGATTTTCACATCGCGCAAACCCATTTCGCCCGGTACCCGGGTCGGTTTTTTGTTGGCCACGCAATCTGCAAAATCATCCATTTGCAAGGCCTGCTGATTTACGTTTTGTATATCCATATCGCCCTTGCTGGTTTTGCCTTTCAGCCCGTCGTACCCATATGCCGGATCCAGCTCAAACCAGCCTTTTTCCGCTTCTGCCCTCAATGTATTTCCCTGTTCTGCATAGCTTGTATGACAGTTTGCAACGGCTCCTCCCGGAAATTCAAGCTGAAAATCAATGGACTGCTCAACTTCGGCAAACCGGCTTACATCCGTTTTCGCACCTTCCTTGGCAGAAACGCTGACCGGATTTTCACCGACTGTGTAAAGAGCTCCCTGAACGCAGTAAATTCCAAGATCCATCAAAGGTCCGCCGCCGGCTCTTTCCCTGTCCAGCCGCCATGCTCCGGCTTCCATTTCCTGACTGTCTATGGCAATGACTTTTTTAACTTTTCCGAAGGTTTCTTTACTGCCGTAATTTGCCATTGCTATGTTATGCGGTTCAAAATGAAGCCTGTAACCTATCGACAACATTTTGCCTGCTTCCTTGCAGGCTTTAATCATCGCCTCACAGTCCTTTACGGATGTTGCCATCGGTTTTTCACAAATTACATGCTTGCCCGCTTTTGCTGCCCGTATTGTATATTCCGCATGCATGGAGTTCGGCAGAACAATGTATACAATGTCAATATCCGGGTTATCTTTTATAGAATCGAAATTCAGATAGTTGTAGACGTTTTTATCGGGTATATTGTATTTTTCCTTCCATTTGCCAATTTTATCGGGCGTGCCGGTCACGATTCCGGCAAGCCTGCAGTTTTTTGTTTCCTGCAGTGCGGGGGCAAGCTGCTTTTCACTGTACTGGCCCAATCCGACCAATGCGATGCCAAGCTTCTTGGCCTGTTTGTTATCTTCTGCCGGCTTGTTTTCAGCGGAGATCAGAGACTCGCTTAATGCGTCAAAGCTTAACATACTTAATCCCGGAACAGCAACAGCCGCTTGTCCCACTTGATGCAGAAACTGACGTCGTTTATAAGTTGATTTCATAACCTGTTGATTTTAATTGTTTTCAGTGTTCAATTGTCTACCTTGCAGCTTACCAATATTTATGCCAGAATAATTTGAGCGATTCCGGAAGTAGTTCGCAATTCCTGCTTTCCGCTGATTTTGTACGAGTTTTACAGCAAAATCAAATATGGCCCGGCAGTAACGTTGTCTTTCTTGACATCGGCAAATGCAGCCCGGAACTTTATTTTTTGAGGAATAAAAAAAGAGGGCTTTGTAAGCCCTCTTTGCTGTTTAAAATCACTTTAGATACCGTCCTCTCACTACTTGATCCGTCTTTTACCGGTCTCTTTGGTGCTTGCCGTCACTTCCGGCTCTGCAACTGGTTCCGGTTTCACACGCAAAAGGGTAATCCGTGCAGCAAGGTTCGGGCTGTCGTTCCAGTTGTACTCGATTACATACAAGTTGCCGTTCACCTGATCTTCCACAATATCCAGCGGGTTTCCAAAACCGGATGCGCCGACAAGGCCGTTATTTCCTGAACCGGTATTGACCTTCACAATATCATAAATACTGTCATCCGCCGGATTATCCGTTTTCACCAGGGATCCCGGTTCCATGACGGCAATATCGCCACCGCCTGAAAAGCGGCAAACCAGTAACTTGCCTTTCAATGCACCGTTGAAAGTATTGCTTTTGTACTCGATTACGCCATTCGGAGACTTGTTGAGGCCAAAATTATAACCCTGACGGTAATTCGGATCGGCTGTTACCGATGGCAAGTAGAGCGGATTGTCTTCATGGCCTCTGTTGATCACATACTCGCCTCTCAACGGGTTCGGATGGCCAAAGTAACCGATCGGTCTGTTCGGGTTGATCCTGAAAAGCCAGTCGTTCTGCGCCTTTATACCAAACGTTGCCGGAATTTCGGGGCCGTGGTAAAAAGTACCGTCCGGTTTTCGGGTACCAGCAACGGATTCGGGTGAATTACCGCCGCCCCCGGAACCGTTCGTTGGAAGGTAAAGCTGTCCGTTGGTATGCCACAGCAAGTCAAATGCATTGCGTATGCCGGATGCGTAAATTGTCAGCGGCGCACTGCTGCCGTAAGGATTGTAAGTTCCGTCCCGCATGGTTGCAGCCTTTGCCGGCGCCTTGTTGATAATGCTTTGATCCGACGTTGTAAGTACATTCAGCGGCAGTTTGAAGCCTTTCAGCTTTTTCAGGTCGAGCCGCAGAATGGTTCCTGACAAAAGACTTTCGTTCCGCTGCCAGTCTTCGTCATAGGAACCAGCCGAGCTGTTGCTGCCCTGCGACATGTACAAAGCGCCGTCCGGCCCGAAAGCAAGACTGTTGATCAAGTGATCCCGTTTTGACCTCGGGAGCCTGATGATCACCAGCTGCTCCTTTTGCAGCTCCGGTCCTTCCAGCCGGGAGATGTTGCCGTCGAACGCCGGTGCCACGGAAAGACCGGGCGATGAATGTGAAATCCAGAGTATCAGGTTGGATGGTGTCGATTTTGGGTCAAAAGCCAAACCTACCGCTGAACGGTTGCCATACTTTTTCACAATCGTATTGATCGTTTTCAGATTTGACAGCATTCCGTTTGAATGATTGATATCAAACCTTTCTACGATACCGTCGAGGCGGAGCGCGTAGAGCCTGCCGTCGGGACCAATTGTCAGCGAACAGTATTTTTTATTTTCCGTACCCGGAATCCCGACTTTAATAAACTGGGCATTCAGGAAATTGCTGGAATCAATCTTCGCCTCATCCGTTGTAAAAGTAGCCTCGTACGGAGCAAATGACGCCCCGGTATAAGATTTCACACCGGAAGTAATCACGAACTTGTAAATTGTATTCGGTTCCAGGCTGCCGACGGGTGAAAAGCTGATGGCATCACCGCCGCCCGTTCCCTGTACAACGCCGTTGACCGAAGTGGAGACATTGTCAGAAAGCTTGAAAAGTTTGACAGTATTGTTGGTGATCGTGGAATTGTCCACGCCTCCTTTAAAGCCTTTTGCTTCCGGAACATTCAGGTTATTTGCCGCAATGCTTACCGTATTCAGATCCACCTTTACCGACCCGTTTAGCGGGTTGGACGATACGACGTAAGGTCTGGAAGGATCAACGACATTCAGCAGTATTTCAAATTCCTGGCCTGTAAACTGCGGAGAAGTGGCTTTTACAAATGCCTTGTAAATACCAACCGGCAGATTTTCAGCTTTTGAGTAATCAAAAACAACATTCGGCTGGATTCCTTTCGGATTCGGATCGTATTTCAGCCAGCCCGGCAAACCCTGACAGTACCGCACAGAAATCTTGAATGAACTGGCCAGATTATTGGAACTGCCCAGAACGATTGATGTCGAACTGTTTTCCTTTATTCCTTTTTTAACAATGATGTTCTGGTTTTTGGAAGCCCAGTACACGTAAGGATCAATACTGACAGGGACAATGTTTGTAAACGTGATTTTGGTACTTGTTCCGCCGTCTGCATCAATGGTCAGCAGCTCGTCTTTTACATTCACCCGTACCGTAACCGTTTTAAACCGGCTGATCGTACCTTTTTTTCCGTTTGGTATAAATCCTGAAATGGCTTTTTTCCCTTCCACATTAATGGAATGTTTTTCAGGTTTTTTATTGGGATTTCCGTCGCCAACCGAAACCGTGACATCATAAACCCCGTTAGGCACTTTCATTTCCCAGTAACCTTCTTCCTTTACGCCCGGCCAGTAATCATTGTCGATATGCACGGCCTGCATATGCATCAGCGTCGCAAGCAGCACATCTTCGGGCGTATAGCGGTTGCGTCCGTTTGCAGTCAGATCGAGCAGGCTTCCGTCGGCACGGTTTTTCCAGCCAAACTGAAACCCGGCACCCTGATGCGCGCCGCTTCTTTGTCCGAACGGCTGACCGTAATCTTTAAGGTAACCCACAGGCGGGATGGATTCTGAATCCGCAAAATCAATGCTCACTTTCGGAGCATCAAGCGGTTCCACCACATGCAGGTCAATAAGCATCGTAGCTGGACGAAAGCCGCCTCCGGTACGCGTAACCAGAACCTGATAATTGCCCGGTTCAAGGTCAGAATTGATATTTTCGGGCCCGAGCTGCAGGGTATTGGAAACGGTTTGTGGCAATGTAAGCCAGTCCGCCTTTGTTTTGGACAAACGGAAAGTGGCATTCCCGGAACCTGCATTCAGGTTGATTGTCTGCGGAATAACCGGTTTGCCCTTTAAAACTGTAAAACTGATCTTGTCCTGCGTAAAAGCAAGCTTTTTAGCCACACGTGGTTTGACGGTAAAGTGGTATGTTCCGGTCACCGTTTCATTATTGCTCGCATCAACGGCTTTTACCTTGAGGCTGTATTCACCTTTCTTTTTTATGACAAAAGGAATGGTGTAATCCTGGAATTTACTGTCATTCAGCGCATACTGAAATTCACTTAAACCGGAGCCGCCTTCGTCGGAAGCAGAAAGAAACAACCTGACCTGTTTTTCGTAAATACCCCGCGAACGCTTTTTTCCTTCAAACCTTGCGCTGGCAACCGGAGCAATGGTATCTACTGCCGGTACAGCCGGATTAATGGTTATATAATTCATTTTGGTATTGAGCCCGCCCAATGCATCCACTGTCAGTTTACCATCGTTTACCGCAACCGTAGCTGTTCCGATGCGGTATTGATCGGCTTTGGAGGAAGCAAAATCACTGATTGCAGGCAGCCCTTCCACATTGATCTGATGACGGCTGTTGTAATATCCGCTGTCACCGGCGCTTACCGTAACCCTGTAAAATCCATTTGGAACCGAAAATTCCCATGCGGCATTTTTTTCTTCATTGTCCGTGTTCTGCATTTCCACAGCAGCAAGCGGCATGCTTTTATCCGTTCCTTTTCGGCGCGGGTGCACTTTGTTTTTAACACTTACCGGCTGTTTAGTTTTTGAGCTGACCCAGCCGTATCTCCGCGATTCATCATACGGCAGGCCGAAATCAGCAATATGCCCGTTCAAAACCGCAATGCCTTCAGGCTGAAAATCGGCATGGATACCCCGGAACAAGGTAACGTTTACATTGTTTACAGCAAAGTCATCAAAATGGTTGTCCGGCATCAGTGAAGTATTTCCGCCGGAAGTATACACGCCTGCGTAGACCGTACTGTCCATGATGTTCAGTTCACTGATGTCCAATGCCGGGGAAGAATATGACGAACCTGTGTTCACGTAATTTACACCGTCGGTCGAGTAAAAACCTTCAACCGTTTTGGCAGCGGGATCTATAACCATTTTTAAACGCAGTGTCTTTGAATCAAACCCGCCGGCTACTTCTGTTATGCGCTCATTATTTCTGCCATTCAATGCGTCAGCAGACGAAGGACGCTTTTCTTTCGTCAGTCCGATTTTGTTTCCTGCAACGCCGAGCTTGATGAATGTCTTGTCCTTAAGTCCGTAAAAAAGGCCGCCATGCTGAGCTGAAACTCTTTCCGGATCGGTCACATGGACTTCCAGCTGCATTTTCTTTTCAGCCACGACATTTACACCCAGCACATTCACCTCTTCATCATCATTCTCTTTTTCCGCAGCAGTATGAACGGCTTCGGGTTCATTTTCTTCAAAAGTGATCGGATTCTGAACATATGCATCCAGGTTGTGACCGGACCTGCCAAGCTGCGAAAGACGATTTGTTTCTTGGCCGGAAACGCCTTTATTCGTTATTGTATCTTCAGAAACCGGCTGATGTTCCGGCCATAGGGAAAGGGATTTTTCTTCAGAATTAAAGTATGGTTTTACTGAAACTTTATTTTTACCAAATGCAGATATAAAGCAAATAAAATTGAAAGAGATACTTAAAATAACCAGAATCACCCATTCCTGCGAAAAGCGTGACCTGAAATGAAAATGTTTAGTGTGCCTAAATTTTATCATGGTAAATTTTCAAGAGATTGATGAGTAAAATGCATTTATATGTCCGCTGGCCTAAAATCCCGCCCATTCATGAATAAAGAATTGCGGGATCAGCTAACGATCCTGATGAAGTGTGAGTTTGGAATTGCAGTATGCGCAGGCATTAAAGAATCAAATGTCCGAATATAACATGGAAAGACATTTACGCTTGTATTAAATATAGATGGAAGAGAGAAAGACCAGAAATTGAAGAATTGGTTCATAGAATTGTTTATTAACAACTGTGTCCGTTATGGTTTGAAAATCAGGCTAAGCAAAACTGATTTTAGTGTTGGAACTGTCCCTCAATAATTTACCAAGGAACTTCAAAATGCCATGTGGAGGTTAATTAATTTAATCAAATTTGCACAGAATTGAGACAACTATAAATATCAAGGTATTCAAACGGACAAATGTACTGATAAAACAGACATTAGGTTTGTTTTATGTGACAAAAATAACGGACTGATTCGCCGTCGTATCATGAAAATGTACAATTAATATGGCAAGTTCTTTATCCGGTATTCCTGTTCCTGAACGTATATCTTTTTTCATCTGATTTTAATTGAATTTTGCTTTTACGTGCCTCATTATACGCCCAAAATTAACATTTTCAGGATTTTCGAACTGCAAATTAAAATCAGGAACTATAATGACTTTGATCAGTTTCCGCGCACGGAACCGGAGATTATCAATGCGGTATAACAGAAACGTTGGAAATAACCTTTTCAGATCATTCCCAACGTTCATTGATGTAATTTATCAGGATTTTAGGCCCAGTGATGATAACAAGCTGTTCTGGGATCTGATTTCATTTTTCCTTTTTTCAACTACTTGCCGGATCATGTTCTCCAGCCCGGAATTAAACTCCAGAAGTTCGGCTTTGAGATCACTTTGCTGCTGCATAAGGTCCGTTACGTAGTTTTTGTGTTCATGGATTAAAACTTTGGAAGTTTTGCCGTAAACCGGGTATTCTATTGTTAATTCACCGATTTTAGGATCGACTGTCCATTCTTCGGACTTTATGCTGTTGTTTGATGAAACTCTGCATGCCAGCAGATTGACATCGCCTTCAAAAGGGATGCGGTATTCGATTACATTCACTTTTATTTTCATTTCAGAACCGCTTCCGGGGCGAAGTACCGAATTGGGAAATATCTTACTGCTCGTTCTGGATTCCGAACGGGCAAAATGGATTTCGGGTATACTGAGTTCTTTGCCGGTTTTCAGGTTTTTTACATGACCTTCAATCTGATCATCTGCAAAATATTCCTGCGGCCATTTGTTGATCTCTTGATTAATCTCCATGCCGATTTTGTAAAATAATGAATTTGTATCGTACAAGGAAAACAGTTTGACTTTTCGCATGATCTTAACATTAATAATGAATTGGATACAACGCTTCCTTTTTCAGATGCATTTACGCTACAAAAACCGTTCTAGAACGCGTTTTGTGCAACGTATACCGGTTTGATTTTTTATATAAAACCGGAAGCAGCCTATTTTCTGATCATTTAAATTGCCGGGAATGCTGAAGAAGCTATTGAATATCATTTTAAATAATAACATTGCTCAATTGTATGCGTACATCTTCTGAAAACGTAATTTAATAAAGCTAAAAATGGTTCAGGAATTAATTTCAATAACCGTTTTAAGTTAAAAACGGCAAGAATGTGTTTATTCTGACTGTATTCCGTAGAAAGTAAATTTGACACAAAACAGGCGTTGTACGCATGTGTGAGAACACACAAACAGTTGCACATCAAAATGGCAGATCAGCCCGGACGATCGGGGATTCTTCGCAAACACAGCATGGTGGGTGTAAATCCGTAAGGCGGAACAGCAGACAAAACCACAATCAACTGGTTAAGCCCGGCTTAGCTTCATCCATTGAAATGATCCGGAAATTAATTTCTATAATTCTTTTCAACCTTTTGCCACCGATTCGATCAGCCCGCGCATGTAGCCGATTGCAAACAATGCACCGATATTGCTGTAACCCGGATGTTCATTACTGTCTTCGGACATGGTCGGCACGTGATCCGGACGGATCGGACCTTTGAACCCGATTTCATAATACGTTTTCATAGCTTCATACATATCCGTTTTTCCGTCATCGTGGAACGTTTCCTCGAAATTCTGACGGTTTCCGCGCACGTCCCTGAAATGCACAAAATGGATTTTTTCGCGTTTGCCGAAATATCGAATTACGGACGGAATATCTTCGCCCATGGTTGCAAAAGTGCCCTGACAAAGCGTAATGCCGTTGCTCGGACTCGGAACAATTTCAATCAGCCTTTTGAATGCATCAGCGGAAGTCATGATCCGCGCAATGCCGCGAATGGAATCCACCGGCGGATCATCGGGATGCAGCGCCAGTTTGACACCGTGCTTTTCTGCTTCGGGCACAACGGCTTTAAGAAAATATTCCAGATTTTTCCACATTACATCCTTTGTAAACGTGCCGTAATCCGTTACAGACAAATCTTTTATATCTTCATAATCGAAGGCACTCACCAAAGCGCCGCCTCTGCTCGGCCGGTCCATCGTCGTTCGTGCCCAGCTGATCACCGGCATCCAGTTATAGCAAATCGTATCAATGCCTGCTTTGGAAAGGTTCTTGATCAGACTGATGAAGTTGTCGATTTCCTGATCTTTTCCTTCCAGTCCAAGCTTTGTTTTCTCGTACAAAGCCGGCGGGCCTTCGATAACCTTCAACTTCAGACCTGCATTTTCCCACGCTTCCTTAACAGCCTTAACTGCAGCATAATCCCATGAATTCACATCCGAAAGGCCGACACTTTTTGGATTGATCCCTCCTACCGCGCCAAGGACTTTCATCTGCTTCGACAATTCGATCCGGCGCTTGTCCATTCCGAAAAAATGCGCAAGACAAAACTGCATTCCGCCGTCCTGCACGTATTCCTTTTTAAGCAGCGATGTGTTGTTCAAGCCAGGCTGACCGGAAACGGTAACAGCGGCAAGTGCGGCACTGTTGCGTATGAATTTACGTCTGGAGCTTTCCATGGAGTTAAGTTGAATTTTCTACTAAAAAGCAGATTCAGGCTCCCGGCTACTTTTCATGATCCGCATCTCTTTGCAATCTCACCGCACGGTTCAGCACATCTGTTGCCTGCAAGACTTTGTTTTTCAGATAAGAAGGATAATCAGGATTATCGTGTAAGAAATCCTGAACAATTGCTGCGGCTTCCGTGGAATGATGTCCCGCAAAAGTCGTGTTCATCCAGCGCGTCGGAAAGAAAATATCACCCGTCAGCTGGATTTCCTGAAGCATGTCCAGCGAAGGCCGCAAATACGGAATGGCACTTTTCGCCCTCAAAGGATGATGAAGGTAAGCCAATGCTTCCAGCACCCAGGCTTCTTTCTCGCGGTTTTCAGGTTTTTTCAGCGACTCAAAAAATGCATTGCGCTCGGCTGTATTTTTGCTCAGCGAAGGAATGACAAATTTCAGCTTTGCTTTGCGGTCCGGATTTCTGGTATTTTCCAGTTGTTTGTTCAAAATCTGATTGTTGTCTCCGTTTCCTTTCAAGGCCAGTTCGCAGGCCAGCGAAATTTTATCATCTTCCGATAAAACGAGATCTTTCACAACCAGCTTGTCATTCCAGAGTAATTCCAGCTTACGCAGTCCGTCCGGCGTAAGCGCCACGTTTTTGAATGCCCGGAAATAGGATGTTTTGATGCCCTTGTCTCCGGTTTTTTCCAGTAAATCCCAAAGGACATGTTCTGCTTTATCCTGTAAAAACGACCGCTTATCCTGACCAAGAAACGTCCACCAGACTGTTTGCATATCGGAAAGCAGGTAATCCACAAGCAACGGATTTTCTTCCTTCGGTAAAATGGCGAAGATATCATTTACCAATTTTTCGGATGAAGGCCCGTCACCATGAAGAAAGGATTCCCAGATATTTACAAGCATGGCGCCTCTGAAAACCGGATTGGTCCGGACCGTATCCGCCGTTTTATTATAGTTCCGGATGAAGTCCGCTCTGCTCGCAGTATCCATTTTGAAATAACCATAACTTACGCCGTTATGATTCGGAAAAACCAACGTTCCGGGTTTTATGGCAACTGTATTAATTTGCTTGTCTGTAAGAGCAAAAACGGTGTCGTGATAAGTATTGTCCTTTTTCCATTTTACCGAAAGCGGCTGCTGCCATACACGGCCTGAAACGGAGTCATTTGCCTGAACAACCTGCATTTTTCCGTCGTTAGTGACAAAATCATAGGCGGGCATTCCGGGCGTTTTCACCCATACTTCACTCCATTCTGAAATATTCTGCGGTGTTTTCTTGTCAATAATCCGGATCAGATCATCCCAGCGTGCATTGCCGTAGGCAAATGTTTTGAGGTACTCGCGCAAACTTTCCTGCATCCTTTTTTCCCCGATTTTGAGTTCAAGATGCTGCATGACAACCGGTGCTTTCAGGTAAATAATGGCCCCGTACAGCGTGCCGGCATTTTTCAGGTTTCCAAGTTCCTGAAGAACAGGATTGGTGCCCGCACTTCGGTCCACTTCATATGCGCCGGGATAATGCGCCAGCAGGAAGCGCAGCCGGTGATTGATTTCCGGAAAACTCGGATGAACGATTTTGGCTGCCATGAAATTGGCAAAAACTTCTTTCAGCCAGACATCGTTAAACCAGTCCATCGTCACCAGATCGCCAAACCACATATGCGCCGATTCATGCGCAATCACGCTGGCTCTTGACAGTTTTTTGTTAACCGATGCATTTTCATCCAGAAACAAAGACGATTCATTGTAAAACACCGAACCCGGATGCTCCATGCCGCCATACTGAAAAGACGGGATCAGAACGAAGTCAAACTTTTCGAAAGGGTAAGAAACGGACGTGTAATTTTCCAGCCACGACAACGCTTTCGCATGCAGCGAAAACACTTCATCGCTGTTTTTCCTGACTTTAACCGTATCCGTCTCGCGGTAATACATGGTCATTTCACGGCCGCCAATTGTCTTCGCCGTTTTAAAAAACTTGCCGGCAGCAAATGCAAAAAGGTAGGAACTGATCGGCTTTGTTTTATTGAAATGATAAATATTCCGGCCATTTTCCGACCTTTTGTATTGCAGGCTTCCGTTGGAAACCGCTTCCCAGTTTGCAGGCGTTTTCAGCGTCAGCGCATAAGTAGCTTTCAGGTTGGGCTGATCGAAAAGCGGAAAACAAGTGGAAGCGCGGTCGGGAACAAAAAGCGTGTACAAATATTCTTCGCTCCGGTTCAGCGAAAGATCGCCCGCAACAAACTCTACAAAGATTTCATTTCGTCCTTTTACAAGACTGGCAGGTTCAATAACAATGTGCTGATTTACAAATTCATAAGGGATTGCTTTTCCTTTTGCCTGCACCGAAACCACATGTGAACTGTCGGTACTGAAATCCAGAACAAGCGCAGAATCCAGTGAATGCAGGTTAAATGAAATGCGTTCTTTGCCTTTGATCCGCTCGTTTTTTCCAGTCGGAATGTCCAGCTCGATTTCATAATGAATACTGTCAATCGTCTTTTTTCGCTGTTCGTTCAATGAGTAGGAAACCCCTTTTTCCGGCCTGTAACGCTTATTTTTTTTACAACTGAAAACAAGAAAAATACCGGCAATTAAAATGATGCTAAAAGGAAACCTCATGAAAAAACAATCGTTGATATGATTATGTTACTTGTTGCGTACAGCCGCTTCCTTTTCTTCCAGTAAAATGATTTGGGTCCGCTGTTTGTTTTTGGCGCCGGGATTGTCGTCACTGATCACAACGAGCTTTCTTTTCCCGTTTTCAGACGGCCACCAGGCCATTCCTTCCAGGTTATCGGGCACAAACTTCATTCCGGTATTGAAATCAAAAGCAGGCGCCGGATCTTTCTTCAGATGCAGGCCGTCGGCTGTAACCTTCCACAATTTAGCCTTAATTTTGTTTGTACCACCATTTCCTTCGTCAAAACATCTTTCCAGCACCAGCAGCTCGTCCTCACTTACGGTTAATATTTCCGAAATTCCGCCCCGGGTTTCCACCGTTCCGTACGGGCATCCGCTGCGGTCAATGACGTAGCTGTAAGTCTGAAGCTGCTCATAATTTGAATCCCTGTAGAATTTCAGGAAATGAATTGTATCGTTCCCGACTTCGGTTTCTCCTTTCCAGCCGACTTCCGGCGCAACCCACACGTTCCCGTTTTCCGTAACCGCAATGGCTTCAATGCCTTTGTTATCAGCAGGAAGCGGCATGGGCGGAACCAGGTAAAACGGGTTCGGTCTTGTCGGCGGAAAAGATTCATAAACAGAAACCCAGGTTGTAGTGTCCGCATTTTCGTCATTTGCCTTGTACTCGTTTTCAATGGCAAAAAAATAATTGCCCGTAACGGCGTCGTACCGCACGGATTCAAACCAGTTCCGGTTATTTTTCACAAGCGAAGCCGTACTTTTCCGGTCAAAATCCCGGATATTCTGAATGCTGTCAAAAACAAAATAATTTCCGCGGTCACTCGCCAGATGCCACTGTTTTTTGGAAGGAATATATTCAATGGCCGAAATGCCGTGCAGCAGTCCGGCGGGTTTCAGAGGAAGAATGGTGCTGTCCGAAAAGGTAAACTGCATGGACTGTGCTCCGCAATGAAAAACCCGGAAGATAATCAGAAGGCTCAGAATTGTTTTTTTCATGGTTAAAATGATCCTTGTTTATGGCTAATTTTTTATAAAATCCGTATTGCTGAAAATTTATCAGCATATTGGGCAAAGATGATGAAATATTTAAAAACAAGGCTTTCCGTTCACTAAACAGCATTTTCTATCTTTTTGCCCAGAACTTTGCGTAAATACAATCCTTTAACTGCATGAATTACCGCATCCATTTTCTCCTGTTCCTGCTTTTTGCAAATGCCTCGCTTTCGGCACAGTCTCTTGCTCCGCTCACTGTTGAAAAAATCATGAGAGATCCCAAAATGTGGATCGGAACCTCGCCTTCGGATATAACCTGGGCGGACAATTCGGCTTCGGTTTACTTTGACTGGAACCCGGATAAAAATCCGGACGATTCCTTATATAACTATTCGCTTGCCACTAAAAAAATCAGCAAAGTCACGCTCGAAGACCGCAAAAGAATGCCCGGGAAAAACGGTGTTTATAACCGACTTCATACCGCAAGACTGTATGAAAAAAACGACGATATTTTTCTGGTCAGCTACAAGGATTTCAGCATTCGGCAGCTTACAAACACAGTCGAGAAAGAACAGGACCCTGAATTTAGCGGCGATGAAAAAAGTGTGGTTTTCAGGCGAGGCAACAATCTTTTCAGTATTTCGCTTGCATCCGGGCTTTTGTCGCAGCTGACGGACTTTAAAACCGGCCATAAAAAGTCCGAACCAAAGCCGGATGCGTCTGAGAAATTTCTGGAAGCCGAACAACTGGCGCTTTTCAAGGTTTTACAGGAAAGAAAAAGCAAAAAAGATGCAGGCAAGAAAATTTCGGAAGCAGAAAAACCCGCGTATCTGAAAGAAATTTATTTAGGCGAAAAAACCGTTTCCAATCAGCAGGCAAGCCCGGACAATCGCTTTGTAACGTATCGCCTGACCAAACCGGATAAATCTGCCAAAACCACAAACATTCCGGAATACGTCACCGAATCGGGCTTTACGGAGGATATTCCGGGCAGGACAAAAGTCGGGGCGCCGGCTTCGGAATATGAATTCTGGGTTTATGATGTAAAAAAAGACACGGCCCGGATGGTTAGTGTAAAAGACATTCCGGGCATCCGCAATAAGCCGGACTTTCTTAAAGATTATCCGAAACGGGATACAGCCCAAATCGACAGAAAAGTCATTTTTCACGGTCCGTACTGGTCTGAAAACGGGCAGCAGGCCGTGGTGATCATCCGTTCAACCGACAACAAAGACCGCTGGATTATGGCATTTGACCCGGATTCGCTTTCGCTGAAATTACTGGACAGGCAACGCGATGAAGCATGGATCGGCGGGCCGGGAATCGGAAATTATCCGTTGAGCCCAGGCGTTTCCGGCTGGCTCGACAATCGTACTTTTTATTTCCAGAGCGAAGAAACAGGCTATTCGCACCTTTATGCCATGGATGTTGTGACGGGTGTAAAAACAGCTCTGACAGCCGGAAAGTTTGAAGTACAGAACGTGATACTTTCTGCCAATAAAAAGCATTTCTATTTGATAACCAATGAAGTACATCCCGGCGAGCAGCATGTATACCGAATGTCGGCCAAGGGCGGAAACCGCACCCGCCTTACGCATAATCCCGGCGCGCATGAAGTAACCTTGTCACCGGATGAAAGGAACATTGCACTTCGCTATTCCAACAGCAACACGCCGTGGGAACTGTACATCATGAAAAACCCGAAATCCGGCGAAATGGCCAAACCGGAACAGATTACCCATTCCACTTCCACAGAATTCAACTCTTATGCCTGGCGAAAGGCAAAAATTGTGACTTTCAAATCGAGTGATGAAAAAGAGGTTTATGCAAGAGTTTACGAACCTGTGAAATCAAACGGCAAAGCGGTGATTTTTGTCCACGGTGCGGGCTATCTCCAGAATGCGCACCATTGGTGGAGCCAGTACTTCCGCGAATATATGTTCAATAATCTTCTCACCGATCTGGGTTATACCGTGCTGGATATGGATTACCGCGCAAGTTCCGGCTACGGACGCGACTGGCGTACGGGAATTTACAGGCATATGGGCGGAAAAGATCTGACGGATCATACGGACGGAGCCAAATGGCTGATCAGCAATTACAATATCAATCCTGAAAAAATAGGGATTTACGGCGGTTCTTACGGCGGATTTATCACATTAATGGCCCTGTTTACAACTCCGGACGTTTTCAGGGCCGGCGCCGCTTTGCGGCCCGTAACAGACTGGTCGGCCTATAATCAAGGATACACCTCCAATATCCTGAATCTCCCGCAAACAGACAGTCTGGCTTACAGAAGAAGTTCACCGATTTATCATGCGGCCGGTCTGAAAAACCATTTGCTGATCTGTCACGGCATGCTCGATGTGAACGTGCATTATCAGGATGTAGTGCGATTGTCGCAAAGGCTGATCGAATTGGGAAAAGATAACTGGGAACTTGCCTCCTACCCGATGGAAGATCATGCATTTACAGAAGCCTCTTCGTGGACGGACGAATACAAACGGATTCTGAAGTTGTTTGAGGAGCAGTTAAAATAACAGCCGGCACAAGTTGCATGTGCCGGCTGTCTATTTTTATATTTTTAGGCAGCGTGACTGACTTTGCGTACAAGCGGAAATCCGCCGTAATATTCCCATAAGTTTATAATGTAATTTCTTTCACTTACGGTATGCAAATTGAAATCAATCAGGATTTCACCTTCCTTGATACGGCTCTGAAAATAGGCTGCGTATTCGTCCGACATGACCGAACCCGAGAGCGCCCGGAAACCGCCGTCGGTGAAATTGCCTGCTACAACCAGCGAAAGTCCGGGAATGGCAACGAACCTTCCGAACACATCCAGTGCATCGGAAATACTTGAAATTTCCGGTTCCCTGCCGTTTTCTCTGAATGAGCTGCTGTTCAGGTAAAAATCTATATCATGCTGAGTAAAAAGCTTTTGATGCGTTTCTTCTGACATGATGAGGGTTATTTCATATGGTTTGTAACCAAATTCCAGTAAAGCGTGATATGCGTTATCTGCGTCTTGGATCGTGGAAAAAACACCGGTAATTGTGCACTGCCCCCAAAAAGTTAGACACTTCTTGGGGGCATTTTTTATGGGTAAAAACAGAAAATTCAGTGTAGAGTTCAGACTAACGATTGTAAATGCTTATCTGAACGGAGATAGTATTAAAGGA
>NZ_VBSN01000048.1 GCF_006149045.1 Dyadobacter flavalbus | reverse complement strand
TGAAGGACTAATTCCGGCGATAAGTCTAGTTAATAGGCGGCCCCATTGTTCACCTCCATACTTTCAGATCTTTAATTGGACAATAGAAAGTTAACCTTTATTCTGCTAATCTAAAGGGCGGCCCCGTGTTACCCTTTTTAGAGATTTTTGCGGGCGCCGCGCGATTTTCCCTGACCTTAAACCTGATTGATTTTCTACCACGTCATAACCGGCAAAACTGACTAGCTGCCTTAGATTTTCAAAGCCTTCAAAGCCATTGGTTTCTGCTACAAGCGTAGTAACAGATAACAGACCAAGACCTTTTATTTTGCAGAGTTGATCGACCTTGTTTTTAAGAATCGAATCTTTGGAAAGCAAAGTCTGTATTTCTAGTGTAATTTGGTCAATTTGTTGGTCATAGAGCTTGATAAGTTTATCTAGTTGCTTTTGTCTCAGCCCCCTGAATGGTTGGACAAAATTGTAAAAACAGTTTAGTCCATTTAATTTAGGTATCATGAGTAAACAAAGACGAACTTTTAGCGCCGAAGACCGGTACTCAATTGTACAGGAATCTCTTCAGAGTGGACCTTCCGAGATTAGCAGAAAGTATAGCTTATCGCCATCTCTTTTGAGGAGGTGGAAGGAAAAGTATTTAGCGAGCGGCAAGGATGGCCTTCGAGATTCTTATCCACGAATTGATCCGCAAGTACGCATCTTAGAAGAAGAAAATGAACGCTTAAAGCGCATAGTAGCCAAGCAAGCTCTCGAACTAGAGGTGAAAAGTGAACTGCTAAAAAAACTCCTATCGCACCCAGGAAAAGATAGCCGTTATGACTCAATATCAGCAATCTACAACGCGAAAGGAGTTGTGTAAATGGCTAGGGTTGCCCCGGAGTGTATCTTATTACAAAGCTCGAAATGGCAAGCCAGGAGCAAAAGCCAGCCAAGTAACGATGAAGCTGAATGGCTCTTTAGTGCCTAACGAAGATGTCGTAATTCACATTAGAAAGCTTATTGATACTGAATTTAACGCCGCTTCGGCGGGCCGATTTGGATATGAGTATGCTACGCACGAATTGAAAAAAGAGTATCTGATCAACAAAAAGAAGGTGTACAGGCTTATGCTTGCCAATAGTCTTTTACTGAACAAAATGATTCGGCCTAGTGGAAACCGTGAATTTGTTCAATTTCGTCGTATTGAGGCTAATAAGCCACTAGAGTACTTGTGTTGGGATATTAAATATGTTTGGGTTCATGGTGAACGTCGCAATTACTATTTGCTGTGTATTTTGGACGTTTGCACTCGAAAGATTATTGATTGGATATTCCAGAGCAGCATTCGGCAGCTTGATTTAATAAACTTACTGCGTCGAGTTAACCATTCTTATCAATTGCAAGGTGTCATTCTGCGTAATGATAATGGAAGCCAATTTATTTCCCACAAGGTTCGAAATTTTTTGAAAAACTCGGAAGTAAAACAAGAGTTTACCCATGTTGCTACACCAGAAGAAAACTCCTATATTGAAGCCTTTCATAGTATTTTGGAAAGTGAAGTAATTGAACGTAGCGAATTTGCCAGTTACTATGAGACCAAAGAAACAATTCAGCGTTTCATCACGCACTATAACCAAAGTAGATTACACCGTTCAATCGGTTTCATAACGCCCCAACAAAAATGGGAAAAAGCAATGGTTTGTGACAAAACCATTCATGAAGAAGTGTCCAACTGATGAGGGGCTAAGACAACCTACGCTGTACAGATACGCATGAAGGAAGTAGGTGTGCGTAAGGTAATGGGGGCCAATGTAAACCAGATTATGTGGCTGCTTTCCAGCGATTTTGCAAAACTGCTGACGATTGCAGCCGCCGTAGCTTTACCATTGGGCTATATGGCAGGATATGCCTTTCTTTTCAACTTTGCATACCATGTATCAATCGGCGTAGAAACACTTGGTCTTTGTTTTGGTGTATTGCTGTTAGCTGGTGGGCTTTTCATATGCATTAGGACTTACAAACCCGCAACTGAAAATCCAGTCAAAGCACTGGCTAATGAATAAATAATTAAAAGAGTATAACTACCCTTTATAGTTTAAAATTCTTTTAGAAGAAAGCGCTATATAATATTTTGTTATATAAAACTTGTGGCTGTTACAAAAGTCCGGTAGATAAAACAGCCAAAAATTTTATATCCTTTTACGACCCAATCTATGGCTATTTTATATCAAAAATCTTAGATTTTACCAGCCGGTTAGCTGCCGTATTTACTTTTGCAACAGTCACACTTATTATGTTAATTTTTACGAAGAATTGAACTTTATTTTTTATGATAATAGAAGATAGCTGTTTCTTAGATCTAATGTTTACCTCATCGGTATAAAACGCATTGAGGTACTTGGCAGTCTCAATACATTATTAGTCGATGGAAAAAGCAAAATATTTTTGCCGAGATCAATTGTCTTCTCAATAAGATTGACAGAAGACGAGAGAATAAGGGTGAGTACCCATCATCTTTTTGTATTGACAGCCAAAGTGTTAAGTTATCTCCAATGGTTTTCGAAAACCGTGGCACTGATGCAAACAAAAAAGTGAATAGACGAAAACGACAGCTATTAGTGGATACTGGTGGAAGAATATGGTTTGCTCACGTTCATGCTGGGAATCTGCATGACGGCCCCGCCGCTCTATCTCTTTCTGCTGATATCTTTTGCCAAAATCAGCGCCTTAAAAAGATTTACGGTGATCAGGCTTATAATGGTGTTTTTGCTCGTAAAATGAAGGAGTTCGAGATTGAATTTAAAATGGCATCACGTCCAGAATCGGCCAAGGGCTTTGTTCCAGTAGCTAAGAGGTGGGTTGTTGAACGAACAATTTCCTGGACCAATTTCTTTCGAAGAATCGTAAAGGACTATGAATATACCGTTTCATCTTCCATAGCATGGATACTTTTAGCAAATATCCAACTGATGCTGCAACGAATGGAACCGATTTGCCAAATATAATTCCCAAAAAAGCTCTAACTTATAGACCTGATAAGTTGACTAAACTATATTATTGTTGCGCAAAATCAGGTCGGCCAAAGACTTCCGTTACCGGCCTGGTTTCTATCCACCAGATCCTGTCCAGAGAGCTATCGTAGTACCTTGCCAGTCTTCCTTTTAGTAAAACTACCTGTTTGATTTCCTTTTTCAGCGGCATCAGGTTACTTCCTGTGCCAGATACCTGCCGGAAGCCATCAAGCATATAAGGTTCCTTTTGAAGTTTTTCGAGATCAAAGTGTTTGACATCCACAATTTCTATATTTCCCTTCAACATGGCAGCAGGCGGGGCGTCTTTGTAGAGCGGAAAGGTAAGGTAGGCAATTTTGGTATTCAAGTAACCCAGGTTTTGACGATGCTCGTGGCCTACGCCCAACCGGTAAGGGTAACTGCGAAAAGCTTCATTCACCTGCTGATAGCTTGCCTTTTTGCCATTCAGGTAGAATTGGAGCTTATTAACGTATCCCATGAGCTCCAGGTCACGGTCAAAGTAGCCGTTTTCAAATCTGGTAATCACGTTTTTAGGAAATTTGTACCGAAGTTTGAATGCTATGCGGAGCTTGTGTTCTGCCAGTAGAGGAGGCAGGTGTTTGAACAAGTATTTTTTAAATGCTTTATCCAGATCATGCCCGCTATACTGTTCATAGAAATCATCCGGATCAACCCAGTAAAAAGGTCTTGTATCATTCTGCATGCCTTTTCTTGTAGCGAAAATAACTGGAAAAGACATGTTAACCTGATCCGGCATGAAGTAGCCTGCACTTAAAGAAAAACTATTATAACTCTTTCCTTCATAGCCGAAACTGTAGCTGAAAAGATCTTTGCTTAACGTGTCATGGAAAATAGATTTGGCAAAGAAGCCGTCTATATCAGTGTATACAATATCTACTAGTTCAGGATTGCTGGTTGTAGTAATACTTACTTTTGATATAGGGACATAAGTTTGCCGATCAATACGAATGGGCATATGGGCGACTGGTTTGCCGGTGAAATTATCAAGGATTAGTCCGGAGATATGAATAAAATTCGACCGCTTGTGACTGCCGCGCGGCTCATTATTTACAGCTAACCATATTCCCTTTTGTTCAAGATTTTCTGGCAACTCTGACCTGAATGCTGCCAGTAACAATGCTGTTAGCGGCAGCAGAAGCAGAAAGCATACCAGGGCCAGTCGTGGGCTGCGTTTACGGTTTATCATGACAATGCGTTGTCTAAGGGAATGGTAGCCAAACTGGTTTGCAAGTCCCAGGTCTGTACGCAGGGTTGTTTTAACTAGCAAGTATTGATAGGCTTTTGTGTCAGGATGGCTTTCAAGTACTTTCCGGTCAGCAATGTATTCCAGGTTTTGCCGGATAGCATTTGTAAGAAGCCATACAAGCGGGTTGAACCAGTTAATTATGCGAAGCAATTCGCTCCATATTACATCAAAAGTATGGTACTGCTGCACATGTGCGAGTTCGTGGAGTATGATGTCTGGCAAGTCATCGCTGCTGTGCATTGCAGGGTTGTAGAAAATTGATTTACCGAATGAAAATGGATTGATATCCTCTTCAAAATGATAAATGCGAACACCATCTTTATAGACAAGGCGAGATCTGCGCATAATGCGTTTAAGGGACACCATGTGAAATGCAAGCCGTAGTAACATTACCGCCACACCAACGCCCCAAAGGATCAGTACCCAGTTTACCGGCTCTTTTATGGAAGTGTCTAGGGGCAAGTCAACAGTTTTGCCTGTGACCAAAGATGCGGGCATTTGTATGGGCGCAAGTTGGCCTACACTTGGTATCTGCTGTACGATGTACTGCCCGCCAGGGCTTTCAAAGCGTTCAAGTACTGTATTGATGTTAATGAAAGGAATATGGAAGCACAATGCCGAAGCCAGCAGCAGGTAAAAGCGGTTCCAGTTATAGAAGGTAAGCCTTTTCAGTACAAGTATGTACAAAAGGCTCACAAAAGTAAAACCAAGCGATACTTTAATCAGGTATTCTGTAAATGGCATCATAACGGAAGGCGGTTAATAGCGTTACTTTTTACCTTCGATAATACCGAGGATCTCTTTGAGTTCCTCAGCTGATATCTTGTTCTTTTCCACAAAGAAGCTCACGAGCTCTTTATAGGAATTAGCAAAGTAGTCTTTCACCACATTTCCCATGAACTTCTGCTTATAGGACTCTTCAGTGACCGCGGGTGCGTACAGGTAAGTGTTTCCGATAAGCCTGCTTTTCAGGTAACCTTTCTTTTCGAGATTCTTGATGGTTGAGGCGACCGTAGTGTAAGGAGGCACCGGAGGTGACATGGCTGCCATAAATACTTTTACATTGGCTTCACCGGTTTTCCAGACGGCAAGCATGGCATCTTCTTCCTGAGCAGTTAACTTTTCCATAAAAACTACGAATTTATCGTAAAAGTAAAATAACTTCGTATAAAGTCAAGCGCACGATTAAATAATTTTAGGATTATTAAAAAACAAGTAGATCCTGTTATCCTGTGTTTTTAACAAAATGTCCTTATTTAAACGTGGCAATAAGTATTCACTTTCCAGTTTGCCGAAGATGGAGGACGAAAAGCCGGTGGGGAGAATAAAAAAATTATTTAATGACACTTATACTGTATCAAATACGATTCAGTAGTATAATAGGTACTGTTTAACGAATGTATTCTGAATTCTAGGTTGATTATACAAGTGGGTAATTAGCATTGTACAACAAATGGATGAAAGCCTTCAAAAAACCTGGATGCCAGGCCAGACGATTTATCGTAATCCAGTAAACATAATAAAAGATGATAGGCAATATATTAAAAGGATTTATACTAGGCCTTCTACTTTTTGTTTTTGCCTGTTATGTATGGTTTAGGCTTGAAATAAGCCACATTGAATACGTGAAGGTGAAAAACTGTGAACAAGCCGCAGGGCAAAGCTTAAAAGCACTTAGCAATCTGGTAAAAGATAGCTGGTTTGAAAGAAAACATAACGATGTTGAAGTCCTGTCTGATGGTCCATGTATGTTCTTTATGTTTTATCAAAAGCCGGGAGTCTTATATTTTGGGCAAGAAAAAACAAGCGGCTACCTAATAGGGGTTGCGATGACCACTTCTGAATTGCATCAGATTGCGGACACAATTTCTGTTGATATGGACTTTCAGAAAATGTATGATTACTTATTGGTTAGAGCAAAAGCAAAACCGGCGCCGTCGCATCATTTCTAATTAAAATATACTTCGATACAATAGAGTAGCCTTATGACCTTTCTAGCGGTGATCACCAAATAAACTGATTTACATAATAGGCACCATTATAAATGCTTACAGAGGCAAGTTTGAATTTTATAAAAGCGGAATTTTACATATAAGGCTTGGCGAGTGCAATCCTATACCAAGCCTCTTATGTGAAATTGTATTACTTAAATGCATCCAGATAGCACTTTATTCTTTCAGTGATTCAATAGCCTGATTGTGAATTTTAAATGATATGTATTTATCAATACTGGCAAAATTGAATCCTTTTTTCTTGGCATCCTGAATAAACGCTCCATCGATAGCGTGAATTTTAGCTTCTATTGCTTTTTCGATGGTCAGATTAGGTAATCCTGATTCTTTAAGCCCTTTAATGAAATCGGCATCCACGCCATGTATCCGGGCGTTCCTGATTTCCTCAAAACTTATATTGGCAAATCCCAAAGCTCGGATTTCTTTGATTGAACCGGCATCCAGTCCATGTATTTTGGCTTCCAGGGTCTGGTCCAGCGTCAGGTTTTTCAAACCGGCCGATTGAAGTTCCTGAATGTAGGCCGCTGTAATTCCGTGAATGTTCAGCTCGATCATTTTAGCAAGAGTCAGGCCCCCAAAGCCGAATGCCCGCAATTCTTTAATCGAGTTTGGATTGATGCCGTGGATTTTGGCCTCAATTACTTGATCCATGGAAAGGTTTGTGATGCCCGCTTCCTTTAAACGCTGCACATAATCTGAGTCAATGCCGTGAATCTTAGCTTCCATTATCTTGCTCAGACTAAGTCCCTGAAAACCCATCTTTTCTATTTGCTGTACATATTGCTGATCTACGCCATGTATTTTTGCTTCAATTACTTCGGACATGGAAGGCTTTTTCTGGCTGTATTGCTCAAACAAGGCAATATACCCTTTGTATTCGGTCAAACTGATGCCGTGTATGGCAACTTCCAGCAAGCGCTGCCCGTCGAGCGTCTGATATTGACTTTTCAGAAATTCTACATACTGCCGGTTCACATCCGCAAAGAACAAAAAGAGAACAAAGTTCTTTTCCTCCGGCAACGTAGTGTTAGCAGCTAGGTAGTTTTTAAAATCTTTATTTTCCATGAAAGTGTATTTTCCCTGGCTTACTTCTGCCTGCAAGTCTCCGGATAATTGCAGTGTACCGGCATCTTTGGTTAACTCAAAGTGTTTATCTCCGGTTTTTTGAAAGCTGTTTTTCGGAAAACATCGGCTCATATTCCAGTGAGAATTACCCTGACTGCCTTTAAATTCCAGACAATAATCCTGGTTTTCCTGATGGCTGTACCAGTAACCGGACGACATGTCGGTTTTAGAATCCGGGTTATTCCAGATGCTGGATTCATCGCTGCTATTCAAATCTTTTTTAATTTGCGGGATTGCTTTTTGTGCCCGGTCAGCAGATTCTGATGACAACGTATTCTTTTGAGTGTCCTTTTCGGAGATTTCCTGACTGGAAGCGGGTTTATTGAGCAGCAGCAGCGCTCCAAAGAATACGGGTACCAGAAAGCTGTATTTCCAGTACGCATGCGGAGTAGATCTTTTCGCGTTCATCATCATGATTCTTTGTTTAAGTAAAGATTGATTATAATTGGTTGTAATGGAAAGTGGCCGGTTCGGTACGGCGATCTGAAGCAGATTGAGTTGGTATTGTTGTTTGTCTACGCGTACTTTCTCCACCATAAAGGCATCGGTTTGATACTCGTTATTCTTCTCTATTTCTTTTTTAAGTAGCCAGATAAAGGGATTGATCCAAAGAAATATAGCAGCAACTTCGGCCAGTAGCAGATCAAAGCTGTGACCAAGGCGTGCATGTATTTTCTCGTGTTCGATGATGTTGTGGTAAGTCTCAAAATCGTATTCATCCGCATAGATAAAAACATAATGGAAGAAAGAACAAGGCGCTTGCTGCTGCGCCGTATTTACAATCACAATGTTGTCGTCCTTAACTTTATCCACAGATTGTCTGATCCTGAACAGAATAATGCCGAGTTGCAGCAACAGCCTTCCGCTAAAAACAGCTACCCCGAACAGATACAAGGTGAAAAGCCAAAAAGATAAGCTGTACCTGGTTCTGGCAACGGGTTCCGTGCTGTTTTTTTGTACTGATTCCGGATCTTGATAAATCAGTTTTGAGGCAGTAACCGGCGGTTTGGAAGCAGTTTCCTGAAATGGATTTTTAGCAGGTAACTGCGTTGCAGGTATACTTGTGCTGCTGTCTTTCACTGTGCCGTTCTGCGGCCATACCGTAGCCAAATAACCTTGATGACGGATCAATGCGGGCAAGCGCACGAAAGGCAGGGTAAAAGCCAGCACAAGGCAGCCAATCAGATAAAACCGGTTGGCAGAAAAGAAGCTTTCCCGCTGCAAAAGGACTTTGTAAAACAGGAAAGCTACTGCCGCAATGAAAGAAGCTTTGTAGAGAAACTCATTCATAACAAAGGAGTTTAAGATGATTTTTGCGATTTTATGACTTGTATCAGCTCGTCCAGTTCCTGATCCGACAAGTTTTCTTCCTTGGCAAAATGCGTGATCATTTTAGTCAGGGAATTGCCGAAATATTTCTGCTTGATGGTAGCTACGTCTTGCTGCCGGTATTCAGCCAGGGTAACAACCGGTGAATACCGGTATGTATTTCCTATTTTCTCAGCACTAAGAAATCCCTTTTCAGTCAGAATTTTGACCATGGTAGCGACCGAGTTGTAGTGCGGCTGAGGAGCGGGTAGCAGCTCAATGATATCCTTGATAAAGGCATGCTGGAATTGCCAGACTACCTGCATGATTTGTTCTTCTCTTTTTCCTAGTTTTTGCATATCCGCTTTTTTTATTCAATAATACTAATTGATTAGGATTACTCCTAATCAATTAGTAGTTAATTTATTTAGCGGTAGAAATAAGGTTGTCTGGTCAATAGGAAGGGAAGGAGGTAAATCTTCATAAAAGAAATTTCCTGCTGTTTTTTTCGACTATATGGGTAATCAAAAAATGAATTACGAATAAGAGTAGCTCCTGGAAGTCATTTAGTTAGTTACTTAACAGAAGGTACAATGGCTTGAACGTATGTAAGTAAATGTTACTGGTAAATTGATATTTACTAGTAATTCTAATTCAAACTGTCTTATAATCTAGGAGAACTTAATGTCAAGTTAATAAACTTAACCAATGGTCTCAATTTTGGGGAGTATTACACAGCTATGCTTAATGAGCAGAGTAAACTTCCCAGATATGTAATCCAAAGTGGCAGGGAAGTAATCGGATTTGGGTATGCCTATAATTTCAGGTCCGAAAGTACTTTTTCGCAAACAGTCAAACTTACCTATTTGTTAAAAAATGGTTTTACCAGAAAGGGGTTAGGAAGCAAACTTCATGTTATTTTGGAAAGTGAGCTCAGGGAACTCAAAATATCCAGTATACTGGTTAACATTTCATCTGAAAACATAGCGAGTTTAAACTTTCATAAGGCCTTGGGATATAATGAATACGGTAATTTCGAGCGGATTGGATACAAGAACAACAGGTATTTTGATCTAATATAGCTGCAAAAACATTTATAACATTTCTAACTTTTTGATACAGCAGTAACTTGTAACATTCTCAAAAGATCATTGTTTGCATGAACCCTAAAGCAGTACGTCATGTCTGACAAGTCACTGATCAGGGTAAATAGCAATTCGTATAACTTAACTTATTATTAGCCCTTCCAGTAAATTACTCTCCCAACAGGTGCCTGCGATAGAAGTCTACTACTTCTTTAATAACCAATTCGGGCTTATTATCTGGAATATTGTGTGAGCTGCCTTCTGCCAGTATCAGCCTGCGATTTTTGTATCCTTTTACCAAATTATGCTGGTCAGCTTTGAACCGTTCGTTTTCTTTTAAATCCTGAAAAGGGCCAATCTCAGCCATGATGTCCAGTATAGGAATGTCATCAGAAAGCGGTATTTGTCTTACATAATCACTTGTGCGTTCCATATTGGCAAGCAGGTGGTACAAACTTAAATGATCAGGTTCAAAATCTTTACGGCTGTAAGCTTGAAAGATGTTTCGCGCGAACTGCATATCCTTGTAGGATGGTATCCTTGGATCTAAAAAAACAATCCCTTTTATCTGTCTTGAATGCCGGGCTGCAAATACACGGTTGTAAAATGCGCCCAGTGAATGTCCTACCAAAAGAAAATTGGCTTCTTGGTAACCCAATTTTTCAAGGGCAGCTTCCAGGCTTTTTACCTCCTGGAGGATATTGAAGTTTGCTGTGTCAAGGCTGCTACTGCCAAAACCGGCACGATCATACGTGATAACGGTTGCTTTGGCTTGCCGGTGCACAGCAACAGCAATCGAGTCCCATTGTGAAGCATCTAGTCCACCGCCAGATTCGAAGAGTATCGGTGGATTCTCTTCTTTTAAAATCTTGAAATGAAGCTTGAAGGGGTGTGCATCAATCAACGTATCAAGCGCCTGCCCCTTGGCACTGACAGTCACAAGTAGAAGGATTATCAACTGCTTTAATAGCTTCATTAATTTACAAAGTTCTATTAACCCATTAGCAAGAGTTTACCGAAAAATAAAAATATAATAATTACTATAAATATTTTATGATCCAATTAAATCAATTATGGAATATTATCCGACATTGCTACGCATCTAACTTATCATTGTTTCGTTATGAACCATTTTCTCCGGTTACTAACAATACTCTTTTTTGCTTCACCTTGCAGTATTTCTGCACAAACAGAAAAACCGCGCATCTATATTGATTCAACTGGCCGCCGGTTTACAAGGGCACAATATGATAGCATTAGCGCTGCGAACATAGGTAAAGCCATTGCACTGGATAACCAGATAGAAAACGATAAAGAAATTCAGTTTACATTTAAAGTTTTAGCTGTTAACCCCTTTAAAGCGTTTTCAAAAAAGTGGGTAGGCCAATCTTTCCCGGATTTTGAGATAAAAGATGTAAATGGAAAAGTATATCAGAAGGCTTCTTTGCATGGAAAAGTGGTGGTGTTTAACTTCTGGTCAACAACCTGTGCGCCGTGTATTGAAGAGATGCCCCGGCTGAATGAACTGGTAAGCAGTTATACCAATCAGCCTGTTGTATTTTTGGCGCCGGCTCCGGAGGATTTTCAAAAGGTTAAAAGTAGACTGGCCAAACATAAGTTTTATTACAGCATCTTGCCCGAGGCCAGTTCATTATTTACTGCATTAGGCATTGACAGTTATCCTTATCATATTATTGTTGACAAAGCGGGAGTAATCAAGGCAGTTTACCAAGGATCCCGTATAGACAGCGCAACAAAACAGCCGATCTTAAATGAAGGAATAATTACTTCTATTCAGGAAAACATAAAAGACTAGCAAAATAATAGATTATTCCAGACTAAATACGGCCGATTGCCTGAACATCATTTTAGACGTTTAGCTGCTGCTATTACTTTTTTTGATAAAGTAGGTTGATCAGCTTACGCCAGTCTGTGTAAGAAGACAATTCTCCATTCATCAAAATGATCAGTCCATTTCTGGAAAACGGCTCATAAAGCATGTAAGTTGAGACGCCAGGGCCATGACCATTGTGGCTGTACATAGGCGTCTCGGTATTAAACAAGTACATAAACCAGGTATGATAGCCAAGGCTCATGTCCTTCGGCGTCAAAGTTTGTACTGCAAGGCTATCGATAACAGACTTTCCATTATAGGTGCCATCGTTGGTCCAGCACACTAAAAACCGGGCAAGATCTCTTATGCTGCAACGCAACTGACCAGCAGGGTAATCCGGAAAAGTGCTTTGCTGCTGCGGCTGGTAAACTTGGAGAGAATCAGAAAACAGGTAGGGAATGGCTAGCATATCCTGATCCATTTTACCTGGAAACCAGCTGGACTGATGCATCCCAAGAGGGGCAAAGATTTTGCGCTGACAATATTGATCAAAAGGCATCTTGGAGATTCTTTCAACCAGATAGCCCAAAAGCGCATAACCCATGTTGGAGTATTCAAATGTGTCCCCGGGTGCTGCCTGAATAAAGTTCTCAACCTTGTGATAGTTTATTCCGCTAACTGCCAGATAATTTTGCAGGAATGTATCCAAACCAATATCCGGACCTTGGTATGCTCCTTCCCAAAATGGAAGCAGGTAATCCAGGTTATCACGTATAGAAGATCGGTGTCTTAATAAATGCCTGAAAGTAACCGGTTTTTCAGGGTGCAATGGATTCCTCACCGGAAAGGGTAAAAACCGGTTGATATCATCATCTAACGAAAAATATTCCTGTGCAGCCAGCTGCATGGTCGCCGCAGCCGTGATAGTCTTTGACAGGGAAGCAATGTGAAAAATGGTACTGTCTGAAACAGAAATTTGTTTTTCTAAATTCTGATACCCGTAGTGGCTTGTCCAGGCGAGGCTTCCTGCTTCTATTTTTGCAACTGCCAGACCCGGTATATGCAAGCGGTTTATCTCAGTAATTATACTAGAATCAAGGCCCTTGTTCTGGGCTAAACATTCCGCATATAGAAAAAGAATGAACAAAATTGCATAAACGCGCATGAATGGATCTGGATAGTAGTTAGCAGGAGCATGTAAATATAGCAGTGCACAACCTGATCTACTGCAAAAATATGCCTTGTTCGACGCTTATGATGAGAAAAGGAATCAAAGAGTATCTATCCTGGTTATGTTTTAAACAATTACTGTTATTGTTGAACTATAACCTTTTGTAGCTGGGACTGATAAAAATTAAGGTTTTATATAGCAGATAGCCTCGTTAATGTCAAACGGCATATGATATTCCAAAATGCAACTATTCGTTTTGAAATGCATCTTTTAAAAGAATTACCTGATTTTTAGCTTTTATGAGAACCATACTACTATCAATTGCTCTGCTATTATTTAAAACAGTTTCAATGGCTCAGTCGGTAACTCCGGATGAGTATGAGTTAAAAGAGTTTTCAATAAGAGATAACAAATTAGGCCTGATCCAATTCTATGTTGATACTGTAAATATTCTTCGAAAAGCACCTTTGTTTATTGAAGTTAATGGTAGTGGGGGACTTCCTTTATGCTTATATGTTCAGGGGGAAAAATTTGTAACGACACCCGTCACCTTTAATGAAGAGTTATTCAGCAAGACCAAAGACAGGTGTCACTATATCATTCTGGGCAAACCTGGTACCTCTTTTTGCGATACATTGAACCTAGATGTAAGTGTTGCAGCATATCAAAAGAATCCGTCACAGGTTTTATTCGCCTATAAGCCATCCAGAGAATACACAAATCGCCTTAGTCTGAATTGGCGCGTGCAGGCGACCCAGGCTGTTATAAGTTACTTGATTAACCATGGCTACTGGGATCAAACAAAGATCGTGACCTATGGGTACTCCGAAGGCGGGCAGGTAGTTCCCTCGCTAGCTGTAAAGGATAAGCGGGTTACTCACATTGCTACCGTTGTTGGAAGTGGGCTTAACCAATTGTATGATGGAATTATGAGTTGGCGCATCAAAGCAGCTAAGGGTGAACTAACCCAGCAACAGGCTCAGGATAGTATAGATGTTTCTTTCAAGCGCATTGCAGATATTTACAAAAACCCAGCTAGAACAGATAAAGAGACAGGCGGCCATTCTTACCTGCGTTGGGCCAGCTTCGGTACAGTAGTACCTTTTGAGCAATTACGCAAATTGACGATTCCAATCTATATGATTGCTGCCAGCCAGGATGAGAGTTCTCCCATATACGGGCTGGATTATGTTCGGCTTGAATTTTTGCGTCTGGGAAAGACTAATTTGGTATATGATACCTGCGTAGGCTGCAATCACTATTTAAGTAGTTCCGAAAGCAATAAGGACGTTAATGTAAGCTATGTTGACAAAATCCTGGCTTGGGTACAACTAAATAAGAAGTAAATAGCATTGGGCTTGGAGATAATCATTTAACTAGATGGGAGAAAAGTAGTAGATGAGTGAGATTCCAGCATTTAGTTTAACGGCTAATCTGGATCTTTAATGTAGTATTTCCGACAGCCTATTACAGAAGCAAACCCATGAGCATTTTGGTGAAACAGCAATAAATATCTTATGCCATTTATTGGGATGCTGAGAAAAGTACCTGTCCTTTTGGGATTGGACGCATGCTATTTCCTGATGACTGGTTTACCTTCTCAAAACATGGTCTAAAAAGCAAGTTCAAAATGGAATTTAGGTACCTATTTCTAGAACCAACTTTTTAAACTTATTGCTAGTATATAAATCCGTAAGTTATAATTGACCTGGAATTTATGTTTTTGAATGACAAATCCGGGTTCAGTAATTTCATTTTGAATAACATAGATATTTAGCAAACCATCTGGGAACCGCAAAATGAACTGATTGAATTTTTGATAAAGAGGAAATACACAGTTTAAGTGACTGTTTATCTCCATTAAATAAAAAAGCGCAGTAATGCGCTTTCTAATATCGTCTATAAATCTCCTTTATTCTTTGATTTCTTTGCTGATTTCCTCAACATAGCTCGTACTTACACCGGCAAGCGTAGCAATTTTTTCAGCATTAAAATCAGTGTCATGAAGTAAGTTCAGGACAAAGGTTTTTTTGCTTTCCTCAAGGGTTTCTTCCTTTGTTATCATTTTTATAGTTTCAATGATTCCCATAGCTATTTCGTTTCCTGTTAATGATGCAATTTGCTTATCAAAGTTACGGTTTATTTCAGTATTGTCAATAAAGATGAACGTCTTCAGAAAGAATAGAAACCGTCTGATCTGCTCATTATCATAGCGTTTGCTCTTGATAAGTGCCTTGGCGATGGTCAGCCGGTGTTCAGCCAGTTCATGCTGCGGTACCTTGTCAGCAATCAGTGCTTTTTGAGCAGCCAGTACGATCAGACTGAATGGATTGTCCATAGCCAGAAGTTGCTGCTCGCTATGCTCGAGAATATGGTAAATCCTGAATTTGTAATCCAGAGAAGTATCCATGTAGGAATACTGAAAAGCGGTACTGCTTGTATCAACCGGCATGGTTCCGGTAAAAACAGCTAGTGCTGTAATCGGGACATTATAGCGGTCATAGATCCGGTAAAAGTACTGGAACATCCGTTTGCTGAAATTCGGATCATTCTGCGCCTGGATTTCAATATGGATGAGCATGTACTTTTCACCGCCGTCATTGGTGAACACCTTCACCAGCATATCTACAAAACGGCTGCCGCCTTGCTTTTCAAGTTCCGGAAACAACTCATGCAGTTCTTTGTCCAGAAACTCAAATCCCCTGGACATGTTAAAAGCTGTATCTGCATCCTTAAAAAAGAAACGCAGCAAATCCGGGAATGCTTCTTCAAAGGCACTTTTAAGCAGGATATCATTCTTCTTTCGCATATTACAAAAGTAATCATAAACACAGTAACAGATAAATATGTACCATGCTCTTAGATTTCCATATTGTGTAAAGGATACTAAATGCTTGCTAAAATGCCAGATTTTATATTTATCAAAACCAGCATCTTGTATGTAATGATATAAGGTGGCATTTTAGTACCATAATTTAGATTTACATACCCAAGGACAGATATGATTAGTCTTAATAATTAGAAGCCAGATATTTGTTTACGGCATTTCAATTAAAGTAATTACGCTAAATCACAGACTATGATCATTAAAGGAAACAGGCAATCAGGCCAGCCCATGTTAGTAAAGAATCATGTAGCTGGCGGTATTGAACGGGTACAACTATACAACAATGAATATAATGAAAGCTGGATACAAAAGCTTATACATGATAATGCTGATATTCTTCCAATCAGTGAAATTGAACCAGGATTTGCTCCTGCAATTTCCATTGGAAGAGAGTTAAGAACCAATGCTGGCTTTATTGATAACATGCTGATCTCGCCAGATGGATATATAACGCTTGTAGAGACAAAACTTTGGCGCAACCCGCAGGCCAGAAGGGAAGTAGTCGGGCAAATCCTGGATTATGCCAAAGAACTAAGTAAATGGACTTTTTCAGATCTTGATACCCGGATCAGAAATCTGGACCAGAGTTCTGAAGGGATTGTTGCAATGATCCAAAAACAGGCTGGATACCCGGATATAGAAGAACATACGCTGATAGACAATATCAACAGAAACCTGAGACGAGGACGCATTTTACTGTTGATCGTTGGAGATGGAATCCGTGAAAGTGTTGAAGAAATGGTTGAATACCTCTCGCAAACTCCGCAGCTGCATTTTACTCTGTCCTTGGTTGAACTTCAAGTTTATAAGTTAGGGGATGCAGAAGGTTCACTGCTGGTTCTTCCTCAGGTTATTACCAGAACCAGGGAAATTACAAGAGCTGTTGTGCGCATAGAAGGGAACTATGCCACAGGTTTGAAGTTAAACATTGATACCGATCTGGGAATACAGGCAGAAAATATGCCAAAAGTATTATCCGGACGCACTACGCTGAATGCACTGGATTACTTTGAACAGCTGCTGCAAAGTACAGATGCATTTACGGTGGATTTTGTAAAGAGTATCATTGCAGAAAGCCAGCAAATGGGTTTGTTGATTGAATGGAACACGGCAAGCTTCGGGCTACAATTTGCTGACCCGTCAGGAACCGGAGTAAGACTTAGCATTCTGACTATTGATAAAAAAGGTCAGATCCGGTTAGGCTATGCTGAAAAACAACTTATAGCTTTGAATATCCCGTCTGAGATTAATCAACGTTTTTGTACGGATACAGCTTATATATTTACCGGCCTTGAACCAAGCCTGGAAAAAGCAGGAAGCTGGAACAGAAGTGTTGCAATTTCAGAGCTGATCCCTCAATACGACAAATTTATGAAGAGATTAGAAATATATCTTCAGGAGCTATCTATGACAAGAAGTACCTGCTAAAAACATGCATCGAACTAAGATAAACTAATTCTTTTTAATAACGATTGCCAAATAATATTTTGTTGTATAACCCTTTTTATGTTAAGTAACAAAACACAGAACAAGAGCCTAGGCGTTGATTAGATGAAATTCCTATAATAGTACAAACACAGCTCACTTCTTCCATTTGTTCCGGAAAAAACATTTAAAAGATAAAAAGTGGAAGCTTTAAAGTGGTTAAATTAGCAGCGTAAACCTCTTACTAGCATGTTTAAACAATCCTTTTCCTTTGAAGGTCGGATACGCAGAACTGAATTTTGTCTTTCATTTTTAGCATATAACGTAATAACTCTTTTTGTTTCCTCCAGTATTCAAGAAAGGGAAATTCATCCAATTATGGCCATACTAATATTAATTCCTACAGGATGGTTTCTGTTCGCACAGGGTGCTAAAAGATGCCATGACAGAGATAATAGCGGATGGTATCAATTCATTCCGCTATATGGTTTATGGATGCTGTTCGCTAATAGTAATTACGGTTCAAACAGATATGGTTTAAATCCTAAAGGATTATGAGATGAATTAATGGGAAGCTAAATGATTGATTCGGATTATGGGCAATGACCGAAATAGTGATATTTAAATTCATTATTGATATTACTTTAAAAAAGACATTCCTAAGTCATTTTATGGAGCAATTGCCAGTTTGACTGGGCTTTGGATGTGGCGTGCCAAATCTGATAAAAGGAATTCAAGTACCAGAGAACAGTAAAAAGAATGTCTGGGAAAAGCCAAAGTGAAGAAACAAAGTGAACAGTCTTCTTGTTGACTTTGAACCTTAATACTTAAAATGCTCAGATACATTCTACTGTTATGGTCCATTTGTTTCCTTAATGGAGCAATGACTCTCATCTTCATGGGATTTCGTTCAGTGAATAAATCAGATGCCGCCACTGGCTTTCTTCTTATGGCAGGAGCAATATCTCTGCTAATTGGAGTGAAATTGTTTAGAAGCTTTAAGAAGTGGGGCAAGCAAAAGTCTGATTAGTATGATGGAGTAAATGTGTTCTGGTTCTGAAATTGCCCAGTTAGCTTGGATTGCCTGTCTCATTAAATATCCGAGACTGTTTCACAACTCGGACGCTTAGATTAGGTGATGCTATTGCCGATATGAAAGCTCATGACGTTTCCGAATATAGTATGGACAATTCTAAGCGCGTTGGTTGATGATCAAACTGCGGTAGATTATGAGAGTAGCAGTTGTGCAACAGCCACGTCCATTTTTGTGAGATTATGTCTCCGCCTGCATATTGTTGCAAAGAAAGGCAATATGACAGACGTTGATTGTCATGCAGGTATAATAAATTACGCTCTTAGTAGAACTTAATGTATTTAATGGAGGGATTTACTTTTTTTGTCTTTCACAGCCTTATCCTATATGTTCACTGGGTAATCATTTCTAAAGTAAGAAATTCTGGAAAACGAGGGACGTTTTTTATTGTTCTTGCGATTATACATGTCACGATATTACTTTGGTTTGCAAGCTGGCTAATTTTTTACCCTGAGGAGCAAACGGGAGGAGGGTTTTTCGTCGCAGAGATGTTAACATCGCTAAGTTCTATTGCTTTGATAGTTTTTTCCGCAGTAGTGTATCTTGTCATGCGATTTATTTCCTTAACGAAGGATATTCAAAGGGAAAAGTACCAAAAGCTACATTGAGCATTCAGCTCAAAAAACGTCCTTTTCCTGAGATCAGCGCCGGCCGAGATCTGACTGCTTATAATGGCTCAAAAATTGTATCAATTTGTCATCTCACAAAACAAAATATTATTTTGATAGCTGTCGTGAGTTAATGAGACATCAGCTTTACTACCCATCTGTTCCAGACCTACTATGCACTTGGTAAAGTGATTGCTTTTTTCTTTTAGCTCTAACCCACCATGACAGCTTTACCAACGCGAGCCCAGACCACATTGCAACATTTAACGGAGTAATTAAAAGAAAGTGCTATTTAATATAATACCTCTACAAATTCAGACCACTTGTTTAGTTAAAACTTAGTAACTTAAACAAGGATAAAATAATGAAAAAGATGCGTAGAAAATTTGATTCATCATTTAAGGCGAGAGTGGCTATTG
>NZ_VBSN01000047.1 GCF_006149045.1 Dyadobacter flavalbus | reverse complement strand
TTGGATAGATATCATTTCAGAGCGCACCAGGGAATAGATCGAAAAAAGCCTGCAGAGCTGTTTGAAATGTGCGCCTAAAACAACTAACAAACCTAAATTAGTGGTCTAACATAATCGAGGTATCATATAACTCTATGCTTTAAAAATAGGTTTACAAAATTTATATCCCAAAGAGTTAAATTAACTTTAAACGAATACTGTGGTGAACATTAATTAAGACAATCTCAAAAACTCTTGATTTTGATAAAGTAGTTGTTTTCTGCATTCTTGAAAAATCCCTGGATTTTGCTTATTCTGGTGATCCAAAAATAGGGAGTACTACACCGGAACAAAACGGTAAAGTTATGCCTTCCTATACAAAAGCAAGAACTTTCTTAATCCGTCGCTAACATGCTTGTTCTGTGTTTTGTCATTTGACATTAACTGTGGCCAATTTATACCCAAAAGAGAGCAACTTCTTCTCTGACTAGGTCAGCTATTCGCGTTTGGCCGCATGATAGTAATGGTTCCCTGCCTCATCTTCGAATTCTTGGATGAGGCAGAGTTCCGATGAAGCTAATAGCTCTTTATATTTCTCCGCTCCAAGTGATATCAATTCCTTTGCTGTAATAACATCTTCCCATTTCCATTTTTGCGCAGAAGCGGTAAATAACAGCTTCCCGCCTGGATACAGCGCATTTGCCATTTTTTGAATCACAACTTTCTGTGTTTCTTCCGGCAAAAGAAACATTAATCCCCAGGCAACGATCGCATCAAATTGCCGATCAAAAAATGAAGAATCTTCCACAGCTTCACAAGCCACGGGACTATTGTAAAAGTTTTGCCTGAAGATTTCAACCATTGAAGGCGATGCATCAATCCCATAAACACTCAAACCTTCACCGACCAATGCCCTAGAGATCGGGTCGCCTGTACCACAGCCTATATCCAGAACTGTCGCATTTGAAGGCAGTGACCTTGCCCAGTGCCGAACTGATGCTGCGCCGACTCCATCGAAGCCCTTAGAGCGATAGCGAATGAATGTCTCCGCATTGTCTTCATATCCGTTTGATTTGTCCATTTGCATTCAGTCATCGTTTTAAGATCATGTTGTCTCTACCGAGAACAAAATAAAGAACTTATACGCAGCCTGACATATGCTTCAATCTGGTCCTGTACTCTTAGATTTTATCAGACCCGGGCTGCTCGTCTGTAACAACATGCGACCGGTGCAGTACTCCCCAATCTATCATCGAATCGATCACGCTGGTCAAATGTCTTCCCGACCGAGTTAACCTGTATTCAATCAGAACCGGGGTTTGACTGAATACTTTCCGTTCTACAATACCGTTCATTTCCAGTTCCTTCAACTCTTTGGATAACATCCGGGGAGTGATTTTCTCTGTTCTTTCCAGCAGGTCTTTAAACCGTACTACCCCGCGCAGAAGTGAAGCGATAATTGGCAATTTCCATTTGCCATTGATAACATTGAGCGTATCTGTTAACGCCAGAACATAGCGCCTTGGACATTGCTCAACAGTACCGCCTTCCATTATTACTTTGAAATCGCTCATTATAGACTCATTTAGGATTCAGTATACAAAAGTATACTACTATTTCCTAATAACAAACTATACTTTCTATACTGATCAATGTAGTTTTGCTCAACATTAAACAGGATTTCAAAATGATTTTAGTAACCGGAGCTACGGGTCAATTTGGTGCAAATGCCATTGATCATTTACTGAGGAAATGGGTCCATCCTTCACAGATTTCTGCTATGGTCAGGGATGCGGGCAAAGCGGCAGCCCTGCAAGACAAAGGGATTCAAATAAGGATTGGAGATTACAGGGATTACAGTTCAATGGTCCAAGCTTTCACAGGCGTCGATAAGCTGCTATTGGTTTCCAGTAATGACAGGCAGGCCGTTGAAAACAGGACCGGGCAGCACATCAATGCAATCAAAGCAGCAAAGCAGGCCGGCGTTAAACACATCCTTTATACTTCCTTTGTCAGAAAGCCCCACTTTGAGAATTCTGCCATAGCAGCCTTTCAAAACTCGCATGTACAGTCAGAGGCGTTTCTAAAAGACAGCGGAATAGATTTTACCATCCTTCAAAATGGTATTTACCTGGAAATGATACCCGTATTTGCAGGCGATAAAGTGGCCGAAGAAGGGGTAATATTATTTCCCGCTAGTGATGGAAAAGCCAGCTTTGTACTCAGGGAGGAACTGGCAGAAGCCGCAGCGCATGTATTGACGACACAAGGACATGAAAATAAGATTTACCAGCTGACCAACAGTACTGCTGTGTCTTTTTATGACGTTGCTGCTGCGCTATCCACTACGCTCGGAAAAGAGGTTGCTTACCAGCCTATGGAAGTCCAGGCCTTTGAAGCAACCCTAAAAGAATCCGGGGTGCCAGATCTGTATATCAGTATGTTCACTACCTGGGCTATGGCATTATCACAAAATACAATGGATATACAGGATGATACTTTGATGAAACTGCTGGGAAGAAAACCAACTACACTCAGTGAATTTATCAATCGGGTTTATGTAAAACGTTAGTGCAAACAGGTATTGAATATGGAACCGGTATGCTGAAATCATGAAGTTCTAAAAGGAATTCAGGTAAACTTTCAAATTGGATCAGGACTTTTAACCACAAATCTTATCACTACTTGGTTATGTATATTAATCCTAGATCTTTTCACAATTAGAATTACAGAATAAACTTCTTAAGCTACGGTTGACATGATTGCCAGCTAATTTAATTAGTACTATATACCAAAAAAACCGGAAGCATTTGCCTCCGGCCTTTTTAAATTCTGACACCAATTATATAAAATTTTTATTTATTTAACGATTTCGTAGTTGGCATTCTGTGGATCCCAGTTAGCCCATTTGTCAGTCCAGTCGGTTGTTCCGAATGCACCAACTACTGTATTTGCTTCAAGTCCTGCTGGCAGGGTAGCACCGCTCGTCAGCACCGAAGAACCTGTTTGTGGAAGCAAACCTGGCTTAGCAGTGATGGAGTTGTAACCCGTAGCTAATTTAAGATCAGCAACAGCACCAACCATATTTTTGCTTCCGGTTGGAGCAAAAAGCACTTGTGTAATGCCTTCCAATACACCCTGGGCAGGAGTTCCTGTAATAGCAACCATGTTTCCGTCCATTTTAATTTTGCCAGAAGTGAAGTTTGCAATTGCAGGATCACCTTCAATTCTTACAGCAGAACGTGGCCATGCACCCGTTATCAATGTATTATAAACCGAGATTGCTGAATTTCTTCTGATACGCATTGCAGAGTTAAATTTCGCATCAGGCGTTCCTTCTGCCATTGCAATTGTAACGTTAGCAAATTTAGCCGAAGTCTGAGGTGTCGCAGCAGATCCCGCAGCATCGTTGTCAGATTCAAAACCATTGGAGTCACCAGCTTGGTCAGCTATTGCTGGATCACGAAGGATAAAACCATATTGTACGTTTCCTGAGAAACCATTGTCTGTATCAAAGTCATCATCCAGACCGCGATAAGCGATCAAATGTTTTGCATTTACTGCTCCGCCAAACCATTCGAATGAATCGTCACCGGAATAAGAAACCTGTACGTAATCAACTTCGGTTCCTGAACCTACGCCACCAAAAGTAAGACCGTTGATTTCTTTATCCGTTTCGAAAGCGATACCAGCGAACTCAATACGAACATATTTAAGTTGTCCTGAATTGTCAGCTGCATCAGTTCCACCGAAAACAGATACGTTTTCTCCTTCAATTACCGCATTTGGCTTGTTAACCGGTGCTTTTCCAAGGATAATCAAACCTCCCCAATCACCTGCTTTACGTTGTCCTGCTGCTTGATTAGAAGTGAAAATAATTGGCTTGTCAGCAGTTCCTACTGCTATGATTTTTGCACCTGGCTGGATGATTAAAGAACCTTTTGTGTTTTTATCTCCCTTAATGATTGTTCCTGGCTCAATTGTCAGCGTAGCTCCGCTCTCAACATATACAAAGCCTGATACCAGATATTGGTTTGAAGCACTCCATGTTGTATTTGCGGTGATTTTACCTGTAACAGTTTTGATTTCGCTAACAGGGTTTACTACTATCGGATCATCATCATCATCATCGTCGTCATTTGTACAAGAAATAGATCCGAACATTGTAAGCCCCAACATTAGCAAGCTCAAAAGTTTACCTGTGTTTTTCATAAGATAATGGTTTGTTTTTCTGTTTAAAGTCTTTTAATGAAATAAGGGTTGGATTACGACTAATGATTGATTAAAATCTGTAGTTGATTCCAATTTGAGAGTAGCTCCCTCTTCTGTAACTCTGATAGGATTCGTCAACGTTTGTAATTTTCTGGTCAAGATTGCTGTCCTGAATCAGGCGGAAACGCTGGTTAAGCAAATCTTGTATTCCCAATTTGATTTCAAGATGCTCACCCAATGCTTTCACCACATTCAGGTCAATCACGTTTCTTGCCATTTCATAAACTGTTGGCTGCAATTCCTTGTCACCCACCAGGAAGATTCTGCGGCCTACTACATTATAAAGTGCATTCACCTGCCAGCCCCGATTCACATCATTAAAGTAAATTCCGGCATTGATCAGGTAAGGCGATTGTCCCTGCAGCTGACGGTCATTTTCTTGTCCTGCAAAACCTGTCAATACATTACTGGTGATCACCGATGCATTCAGCAACACGCTCAGGTTGTCAACGAATGGCGAGACTGTCAAGTTTTTAAGGGATTTGCGAAGTTCAATTTCACCGCCCGCTGTGTAAGCAGATTTTGCATTGTCCACATAGAATGAGATCCCTGATCCTGCATAGCGAATACGTGCTTCAATTGGATTGAGGAAGTGTTTGTAGAATGCTGCCACTGAAATCAACTCGCCATCTTTTGGATAAAATTCATAGCGTAAGTCAACATTCTGGATCGAAGGCGTTTTCAGGTTGGGGTTACCAACACGGGATACATCGAAGTTAAAGTCATAGTAAGTAAATGGCGCCAGCTCACGGAATTCAGGACGGTTCACAGAAACAGAGTAGGCCAATCTTACTAATGATTTTTCCGTGAAGTTGTAAGCGAAATTAGCCGAAGGCAGGAAGCGCAAGATCGGGTTGTTTACGCGGATGCGCTCGCCACCACCACGCTGTCTGCTTTGCAGTTTCTGGATATTGTTTTCCACCCTAAGTCCAACCGAAGCATTAAACTTTTTGCTAATCGGAACATAAGCACCAAGGTAGCCTGCCATCAATGTGTTTTGCGCATTGTATTTATCGTCCGTGTTAGTTCTTTCAGCGTAGTAAAGCTTGCCAAGTCCAATGTTCTGCGTGTCGAAAAGCTGGCCTGGAGCTTGGTTAAGCAATTCTTGTGAAGCACTGCCCGAGTTGGTCAAATTGAACCACCTTGCTTTGAAAGCTCTATCTTTCATTTCGCCATAAGCACCAGCACGAAGCTTGATCTGCATGCTTTCGTCATCTTCGTAGCCGTTGCGTTGGATGCGGTGTTCAATGTCTGCCCGAAATGAGCTTGTGTATTCAGTTAGTTCAGAATAAAATCTTGCACCTCTCGTTAAGCTCGCGTTACTTCCAGGAACAAGCTCAACCCGGAATGGGCCGTTGGTTCCTATGGCTCGGCTTGATATAAAGCGGCGGTAATCAGGTTCGCTACGGAATGTTGTTCCCAAGGCACCCAGCCATTTTACCGTTGTACGAGCGCCCAGTTCGTGTGTTCCACCCAATTGGCCAGAGTAAATGCTCTTGGACTCGTAACGAAATGCGTAGTTTTGAACCTCCGTATCATTATCCGTATTGTAGCCTTGACGGAAGTTAGTTTCTTTATTTGAAAGCTGGTTGAACAGGTTTCTGAATTCAATTTTATGGTTTGGATTGATGATCAAAGCCCAGTTGGACATCACACCCAGACGGACATTGTTCTGGTATAATTCATCCTGATAATAGCTCTGAATGTCTGATTTTTGTTTCTCAGTATTAAAGCTCAGGTAACGGAACTGCGTTGTTGGCAAGAATTGGTGGCTTGAAGAATAGTTGACATTATTGAATGTCGTCAACTTCATATTCCCTAATTCAAATTTGTGGTTAAAACCCAGTGACGCACGAAGATCAGGCGTAACAGATTTTGATTTCAGATCAAAGAATTCAGGCAGGTTACGGAAGGCGTTTAACGAAGCATCTGATGGAGAATTTTCACTTTGCAATCTTCTCGTTGATGGAAAACCGTTTGGAAGCGCTCGGTCCGACGCACCAAAACCGGTCCAGTCAAGGGAAGAACCATTATAGTCACGAACATTTTTGAATGTTGTGTTTCCGCGGTAACCGCCCGTCAAACTGAATGTAAAACCATTATCGTCAGGGATTGTTTTTGTATATATCTTGATAATCCCCCCTGCAAATTCACCCGGCAATTCAGGTGCGCCGGATTTATAGATCATCATCCGATCAATGGCTGTGCTAGGGATCAAATCAAATGAGAAAGATTTCACGTCAACTTCGGTTGAAGGCGTGATTGCATCATTCAACATGACAGTGTTATAACGCTCGTTCAAACCACGTATAATAACGAACCGATCGTCTTGAATTGAAATACCCGGTACACGGCGTACCACTTGTGAAGCATCACGATCTTGTGATCTTTGGATCTGCTGGGCTGAAATACCAACAGCAATCTGTTCAGCCTGCTTGATTTCGGTGATTACGGAAACGTCGGTGAAGGATTGACGTTGTCCGACGATCTTAACTTCTTCCAGATTCGCCACATCTTCCTCAATAGTTGTATTAATGAGAACAGCCTGGTTTGGGTAAACTTCAACGGCAATTTCTTTTGGCTTGTAGGAAACGTAGCTTACAATGACGGTTTGCTTTCCTGTTGGGATATTTTGAATGTCAAAATTTCCTTCAACGTCGGTTGCTGTTCCAATGGGAGGCGTGGAGCCTTTTAAAACAATGCTGGCTCCTATAACTGCTTCTTTGGATTTGTAGTCAACAATGTTTCCTTTAATCGAGCCCGTTTGGGCGAATGCCAGCGAGGTGCTGAAAAGGAAAAGTAAAAAGGAAGTAATCTTTAAATTCATTTCTAGTGTCAGATATTTTTTGACACAAACTTACCGTCATAGCATTACTCCTTTATTACCTTAATATTAAGATATTGTTAACACCAAGGGATGACTAAATAGTTGTTTTCTATAATGTTTATTTAAGAATATGCGTAAAGTATACTGAGATTATTTTGCAGTATCAACGAGACTTTTCTGGTATATCTAGTTCATTACTAACCTGTTTCAATTTGAACGGAGTTTGCCAGTTAACTAGCCCTTTTAAGAAACTGCTTATGAAAACAGTAGCTGGTGTACCAGATTATTCAATCATATATAGTCTTTGATATTGAATAATTGTTAACTCATTGAGGTTAAAGTAATGCTAATTTTAATTTATAGATTTTTTTAAAAGTCGGATCATAAGAACCAAATAGAAAGCGTGATCTATTATAAATAGCATTGCATCTGTCTTTTATTTTACTAAAAATAATGGTGCGTTCTTCCTGAATTACATAGATTTTTTGAAGTAAAAGGTCTATGTCTTTTGTCATTAATTCTGTTTGGTTAATTAATGATTGGCATTTATCAATAGTATATTCTGGGTTATCGGGTGTATATGAACACTCTTGTGCTTCAGCTACAAGCAATTTGAAGTTATTTATTAATATACTGTAAGAATTAACGAAGCTGTTCATTTCTCTATCAAATGCAGGTTTTGAAAAATCATAGGGTGGAGAAACAGGATTTTGTGCCCTCATAATTCCATGAATGAGTCTTACCTTCTTACGTTGATCCGACTTTGGTGGTAAAATTTTAGTTAGATCGTTTGTAATTTTCAATGCCATCGCCCTAACACTGTATTGCTGTCCTTGAAACATGTCTTTTCTGATGACTGATAACTCTATATACTGCCTTATAAGATCAAAATAGACTGCACTTTTATTTGTAAACAAAACTAGATCGTAGCTAAGAGCTTGGCCTGAGGTAAGATCACTACTATGAGAATAATTATCATTTGAATTTATAGTCTCTGCAATTTCCCTTGCTTTGCCTGTTCTTCTTGTAATTCCTTTTTCAAAAGGAGTTTGATTTAAAGACATTTTATTAAGTGGTTCATCTAATCCATGTACCATTGCATAATAATTAGATAAAAAATATCAATATACTTGGCCTAAATATGTTGATATTGAGCTTTTTAACTTAATTAACTACGAATGCAAGTTGCATTAATTACCTTTAAAAATTAAAGACGTAATGTGATGTTAGAAAAATTTGAGTAAACAAAATAAACAATATCACATCTGTTTTAAAATATCTTCAAAATAAAAAAGTTTAATAAATTACTAGAAAACGTTGAAATGTAATACTCCCCAAAATCGAGACCATCAATTAATGATAGTAACTTGACTTTGAGCTTCTCCTGGATTATGAGACAGTTTGAATTAGAGTTTCCGGTGTTTCTTGATGTAAATTAACAAATTCTTTCGGAGTTAAATCATTCAGCGCGCTGTGTGGCCTAAAGTGATTGTATTCCCATCGGAAATCTTTGATTTTTTCTCGTGCGTCGTCCAGAGACAAAAACCAGTTAACCGAAAGACACTCATCATGGAACTTCTCATTAAATGACTCCACATAAACGTTAACCGTAGGTTTTCCTTGCCGTGAAAAGTCCAGAGTTATACCATTCGAATATGCCGGCACGGGCCGCCCCGCATAGATCCAATTCTTTAGATATAAATTCGCTGCCATTGTCACATTGAATCCTATCAGGAAAGCATCCCTCAACTAAACATATTCACTTTAATTCTGCAACAACATCAATGCCTTTTAATGATTTACCGATGTGCAATCCGTGGCAAATTTTACCGCCAAGCGGCCTTGTACAATTATCCAATACAGTTAACACTCGGAATTGTTCTCCGTTGAAGAGTTCATCCTGGACAAAATCCATACCGCGCGGAGTCCGCTCCAAACTTTGTTTATTCCTTGAGTATCTAAACGTTCCAACCGATGTTCGGCATTACGGTTCCTTTTTGGTCTTTTAGTCCGCAAATTCAGCTTGCATGCCTTGTAAATGCGGTAAACTCGTTTATGATTGTCGTTAAAACCTTCTCTTTTCAACAGCACAAAGATCCTCCAGAATCCATATCTGATTCTGGTATTTGCAATTTCCTTCATTCGCATCGCCAGCAAAGTATCATCCCGGCGGTGGCGTTTATAGTAATACATAGCCCTTACTAATTTCACACAGCGGCAAGCTCGTTGGATTGAAACATGATAATTGGATACTAGCCAGTTTGCCATTTCTTTTTTGTATGGCGGTCTCACAGCTTTTTTTTATAACATCCTGCAGCATTTGTATATCTAAGCTAAGCCGCGGTGGCAGGCCACTTTGTTACAAGTTTTTTAACTGTGCATTCTCATCTTCAAGTTGCCGTAACTTGTGCAGCTCTGACACACCCATTCCACCGTACTTCTTGCGGTCCGCCGCCGCGGTTCCAATTAAAGAACGTGGCTTGGGAAACTCCCAACTGGCTACATATCTCTTCAACGCATGTTCCTGCTTCGGATTGCCTAAGTGCAAAAGCAATCTGTGCTTTTATAAATTTCGATTTTTTCATAATGACAAATTACGTTTTTGATCTGCTTTTGCCACCGAAAAACTCTAGTTTTCAGCTGTCTCGTTTACTTGGGGAGGTCACAGCCAAAGAGCATGGCTGGAGCAAAGTCAAAAGCTAAAAGCGGATTTTATGGGAATACAAAATGGTAATGCTAAATAACAATCAATTTAAATGTTAATATCTTCTTAAAGACCAGATAATAAATTGAGATTACCTTGATTGGCTTTTCGAATTTATACAATTGAAATGCTATCAATGAAGCATTATTTTTCCTACTTACAACCATCTGCAACACTAATTGCATCTCTGATTTTCAGTATTGTAATAGCATGTATGCTCATGCCTGCTTTTACTTGCTATGCTGAATTAAAAGCTGGAAGCAAACCTGCAAGTAATGCAACGCCAGATTCTATATATCTGCAAGTCACCCGATTACTTGATCGTTCATTAAAAAATAATGATTCAAAGACAGCGGGGTTGTGCTATCAGCAGATTGGGGATATCTTTTTTGAGGAAGGTGCAATGTCTCACGCGCTTTCCTATTATCACAAAGCTGATACCTATTTCGTAAAAGGCAAGAACTATATTAATCTTGGCAATAACCTGAACAGAATTGGCAGAATTTATTTTAAACACAAGCGGAATGCTGCGGCATTAAACAACTTCCGGGAAGCATTGAAGCTGTTCAGGACCGGAAATGATCATAAAGGAATTGCGGAATCTTACAGCTACATCGGACAGGTTTTTGAACAAAAAGAAGCATATGACAGCTCTCATTTATACCAGGAACTTGCATTGGCGGAATTTAAAAGGCTGAATGATAAAAGTCAGATTGCTTATACCTATTCGCGTATCGGAAGTATATATGAAGATCAGCTCAAATTGCAAACTGCTTTGAAGTACTTTTTACTGGTTCATAAAATATACAGTGAAGGGCCTGCAAGCGTTGAACTGGCTGCCATCATGAACAATATCGGTGACACTTACCGTAAAATAGGAAACTACAATCAGGCGCTCCATTACAGCAAACGAGCGGAGACATTAGCTGCCAGGCTACACGACAATCGGCAACTTAGCAGTGCACACCGCGATCTGGCAAAAACATTTGAACAACTGAAACAATACGATAGTGCCTATTATTACAGTGAAAAATCAAGAATGGCTTACTCGAAAAGCTATAATACAGAAAGTGAAAAGCAACTGAATTTGATCCAGACTCTCTTTGATGTTCAGCATAAAGACAATGAAATTGAGCAACTTGAGAGTAAGAACCGGTTTAGTCATATACTTACCTTGTCGATTCTTGTTTCAAGCTTGTTAGCCACGTTTTTGGGAATCAGTCTGCTTAGCCGTCAGCGATTAAAAATTAGCAACAGCAAAATCCTGTTTGAAACCCGGCAGCAATCCATGGAACTGGAGCTTTACAACAAGCAATTACAACAGGAAAGCTTGAAGGCCGAACTGGAACTGAGAAGCAAAGAGCTCACCAGCATCACACTGCACATGATTAAGAAGAATGAAGTACTGGAAGATCTCAAAACCAGGCTTGCATCTATCGTAAAAGAGGACAAACGAGACCAGCGAAAAGAATTAAAACAGCTTGTAGAATTCATCAATCTGAATAGCAGTCAGGATAAAAGCTGGGAGGATTTTCGTGTTGTTTTCGAGCATGTTCACAAGGATTTTTTCGAGAAGCTGATGATGCATACCGGAGGGCTTACTGCTACCGACCTTCGTTTTCTGGCACTTCTGAAAATGAATCTGAATTCAGCCGACATGGCAACCATGCTCGCCGTTTCCCAGACCAGTCTTCGGACAACACGGTACCGCCTGCGTAAAAAGCTCCAGTTGCCAGAGGATGCCAGCCTTCAGAAGTTTGTTCACAACCTGTAATCTGATTGGTTTTGATGCTGCTATGTTAACGGTTTTTTAAACTGTTAACACAAAGATAATGGCAGGATATTAATCTATAAAATATTGTAAATTAATATGTTAACTACCTGTTTTTCTTTATGTAGACGATCTGTTTACGCGTCGTGAATGCATGTAGACGTTTAGTAGCCGGCCAGAATTAGCATCCTGAATTTTCATATGGATCTTTATATCGCCAGGCAAACTTACTACTTATCTCACAACTGAATTTACCGTCTCAAAAGAAGAACTATGAGAAGAATCCTACTACTGCTTTTTATAACTGCAATCCCTTGCATCAGCTTTTCACAAAGTCTGATCACTGGCCGCATCATTGACGACAACAACCTGATCTTGCCGGGAGCAACGGTAAAAATTGAGGAGTTGTCCCGGGGAACAGTTTCGGATCAAAACGGAAATTACACTTTAATTGATGTACCCAATGGCATCTACAACCTGACAGTCACTTACATTGGCTATGAAGTATTAAAGCAATCCGTGAACGTGGCCGGACAGAATGCAAAAGCCAATTTCAAATTGAAGCTGACCGACAATAACCTGCAAGCCGTCGTTGTAACCGGAAACCGGAGCGCGACACTGAAAGCCCTTAACCAGCAAAAGAATTCAGACCGTATAGTGAATGTAATATCTGCGGATCAGGTGGGCCGTTTTCCGGATCCCAACATTGGAGATGCACTTAAAAGGGTTCCCGGCATTTACGTACAGCTGGATCAGGGCGAAGCGTCACTCGTCAGTATCCGGGGAACAGATCCTTCCAAAAGCACAATCAATATTAACGGATCAAGCATTGCGGGTACAGGCGAAAACCGTGCTGTTGGAATCAGCGCAATCCCGGCGGATATGGTGCAGTCTGTTGAAGTTACCAAGGCCATTACACCTGATATGGATGGTGACGCCATTGGCGGGGTTGTGAATCTGGTAACCAGAAAGGCGCCCTTTGCAAGGTTGCTGTCCGTTACGGCAGGAACAGGTTACAGCGATATCGTTCAGAAACCTGCCTACAATGCCAACATTGTCTTTGGTGACCGGTTTCTGAAAGACAAAAAACTGGGTGTCATGGCTTCTGTATCTTACTATCAGCAATTTTTAGGGTCCGATGATCACCAGACAACCTGGGAGGATGTTAAATGGGTAGATCAGCAGACATACTTTATGCCACGCTTTTTGAATATGGTTCAGAACAACCTGGAACGCATCCGGCAGAGCTATACCGTTGGCATTGACTATAAGCTGAATGCAAAGAACACGCTCACTTTCACGGGAATTTACAATAAGTACAATGACTGGCGTAAAATCTCCACGCTGAAAGTAGATGATATTGGTGCGGGGTATCCCAAAAACTGGCAGCGGGCAGCAGGCTGGGAGGGAAACAGAAAAATCACAGATGCCAATAACGATTACATCGATGATGTAGCCGGTGAATACTATCTGAACGTCAAAAATGACCCTAAACATCCGGTTTATCAGCCGGAACTGGAACGCCATATAGAAGGGGGTCTCAACAACCGGAATGGCAGCCAGATCATTCAGAAAATTATCAACTTTGGTCTGGAGGGCGAGCACATTCTGGGAAAAGTGAAGGTAAACTGGAAAGGCTCTTATCTGAAAAATGTAACAGACCGGCCCGATGTCATCGAGCTGGAACTGGAAAGCGAAAATGAAAAAAGTGTTCAGATGGACTACACCAAAACAAGGTTTATCAAAGCAAATAACGGATTTGAAGTCGAGAACATACTTGAAAACCTGGAAGATAAGCCCTCTTACCGGGCGGATTCGGCCGATACGTGGTATATGGACAATTTTACAGGAACCGATAAAAGGGCAAGCACCAGCCAGTACCTTGCACAACTGGATATATCCGTTCCACTTGTAGAAGGAAAATTTGGCAACATCCTGAAATTCGGCGGCAAATACCGTGGGTTAACCCTGAAAAACGAAACGACCAGAAGGGTAAGATGGACACCACAGATTGATCCTGCCTTGCGGGCACAGTACGAGGCGGAACTTGCAGCCGGCAATAAACCCAAAGTAGCGGATTATGTAGGCTGGACCCCATTCTGGTCCGGATTTGCAAATAATTCAACCAACATCAGCAAAACGCTGAATATAGAATCGGATTATAATGTAGGCAACGCCGGCTCCTCTGCATGGATTTCCAACCTGAACAAGAGTTACTATGGCGATACGGAAGACTTCATGCTCAACAGGGTTTATCAGGATGTGCTGGGTAACAATTACTATGGTGACGAAGCCATTACGGCCGGATATATCATGTCAACCCAGAATTTTGGTGAAAAGCTTTCATTGATTCTGGGTGGACGAGTAGAGCACAGCTCTGTAAAATATGAAGGTTACAATTACAACGTCCGCGCGGATTTTATACCCGCAAAGCAATCAACCAAATCTGAATTCCTGAACTTTATGCCGGCATTTCTGGCACGGTATGCACCTGCTAAAAACCAGGTTTACAGGTTTGCTTACACCAGCACGATTTCCCGGCCGAACTACAAGGATATTTCTCCTTACATCAGTGTCAACGTGCGGGATAAAGTGATCAGCCAGGGAAATCCGGATATCAAGCCTACACTTTCCAACAACTTTGATTTGCTGGGAGAATTGTATACCGGAAACACTGGGCTTGTATCAGCAGGTGTTTATTTTAAAAATATAACGAATTACCGGATTCTGTCCAGAGATCTGGTGCCTTTCAGTGAAGTGATCGGAGCAGCCGAATCGCCGGAATCGCTTCTTGAACAAGGTGCAAATCCATCCACCGTTGCGTCTTACAAAACGGATTATGACAAGCTGAAAGCCAGCAATGGAAACCTGGAAAGGACCCGTCCGGGGAATGGTGGAACAGCAAACATTTTAGGAATGGAATTCTCCTTTCAGCAAGGTCTTTCTTTTCTGCCTGAGCCGCTCAATAATCTGACTTTGTACTCGAACTACACCCATAATTTTATTTTTGTAAAAAAGGGAGAGCCAAAGCTTCCCGGTACAGCCAAGGATATTCTGAACCTTTCGCTGGCGTATGAAGTCAAAAAGTTCAATGTGCGTCTTTCCTATAATAATACTTCTGACTTTGTTACGATTCTGGGAACAGACAGCAAAGGCGATGTATATTATGACAAAGCACATTATCTGGATGCGAGTGTCAATTACTTCTTTACACCCAAATTGTCGCTCTATGTAACTGCAAATAATCTTCTGAATCAGGATCAGCGCAGATATCAGTACAAGCCGGAATATACATATTCATCGCTTTACACAGGCGCTACGGCAACCATTGGTTTGAAACTAAATCTTTATTGACCTCGCAGAACGGGTGATACGACATCGTATCACCCGTTCTAAATTCTGATTTTAGCATGAGGAAAACCATTGTTCTTCTACTTGCCGTTACCGGTTTCATGTTTATGTCGTTAAGGGTCAGCTTTCCGGCTGATCCGTCTGTTGGTGTTGAGAACGGATTGGAATATTTTCAGGACGCCGCTGGTGAATTCAAGCTTTCCAACCAGAAATTGTACGCTACGATAGAAGGGTTGAATTCAGACGCTACGTCCATTATTCAGGCACGGCGGGCATTGGCGGAATGCAGGCGGAGTTATAAGCACATTGCATTTTTTACATCTTACTTTTTTTCGAGTGAAACCCGTTTTTACAATGCGGCACCTAAGTTTGAAGTAGAAGAACCTACATTGGAACTGATCGAACCAATGGGCCTGCAGCAAATAGAGGCTTTGCTTTTTGAACACGATGTGCTCGCAAATAAAAACATTCTTCTGGCTCATTCCGATGCCATGCTTACTTCCGCCGGCGATTTGCATTCCTTGCTTTTTGGTCTGGAAATCAATGATGCACAAATCCTGGAAAGCGTCCGGATGGAGCTGATCCGGATCAGTACCCTGTATATGTCGGGATACGATGCGCCACTGCTGAAAACCGGTATAATGGAAATAACCGCTGCTACCGAAGCACTTTCAAGCATTTTGACGCCCTATTTTGAATCGGAGCCATCCAAAGCAAAGCTGTTGGATAGCCTTTTGAAACAATCACTGACTTACCTGAAAGCGCATCAGGACTTTGATACCTTCAACCGCATGGAATACCTCACCCGCTTTGCTTTGCCCATGCAAAAAGAACTGGGTGCATTTGTATCAGGACTGGGATTGATGATTAATACAGCGCAGTTTCTAAATGAAAAAGCTCCTCATATTTACAGCAGAAATGCGCTGAGAAGCTGGGGAAATTCAGGCATGGATTCTGTTCAGAGTAAAGCATTGGCTGATTTGGGAAGACTGTTGTTTTTTGACAAATCGCTTTCCGGAAATGCTTCGACAAGCTGTGCAACTTGTCACCAGCCTCAACATTATTTTGCGGATCAACTTAAGAAAAGCCCGTCTTTGTTTTCCGATTCGATTCTGAAAAGGAACACGCCGACGCTCCTGTATGCAGGCTGGCAGCATACGCAATTCTGGGACGGCCGGGCTATGAACCTGAAAGATCAAATCCATGATGTGATTTTTAATCCATTGGAAATGAATGGAAGTAAAGAGTCGCTGAATTTGAATGTATTGAAAAAGGAACAATACCAAAAGTACATCCGCGCTTCATTTCTTGAGAAAAACACAGCAGATCTGGGTATAGCAGAAGTGTCCGAGTCGCTGGCGGCTTTTGTGAATCAATTAAGCCCTGCGAATTCATCATTTGATGATTATATCAGTGGTGAGCAAACTGCACTGACTGACCGGCAGGTAAACGGCTTTAATCTTTTTATGGGCAAAGCGCAATGCGGCACCTGTCATTTTCCACCGTTTTTCAATTCCCTGCTTCCGCCGCTTTTTGATTTGTCGGAAGTAGAAATCCTGGGAATTACGACTACGGATGATTTTACAAAACCTTATTTGGACCCCGATCCGGGCCGCTTTGATCTTTACAAAATGCGTTATTACAAAGGCGCATTCAAAACACCGACCGTCCGGAACGCAGCTAAAACAGCGCCGTATATGCATAACGGTTCATTTAAAACATTAACCAAAGTGCTTGAATTCTATAACAAAGGAGGCGGTAAAGGATTGGGACTGGCTGTTGAAGAACAGACTTTGTCTTCCAAGCCGCTGAACCTTTCCGATCACGAAACCGAAGACATTATCCTGTTCCTGGAATCCTTAACCGATTCAAATCTTTAAAAAAGTATTTTCCTAATTACATCCAACATGAAAACAGTCAACCTTTTACTTATTACTTTATTTTTCCCGCTGATTTGCTTTGCCCAGATAACCGAACCCGCTAAAAAACCGGTTGCAAAGAAAAAAGGTCCCTTAATGGGCATACAGGCAGATCTGCTACGGGGACCATACCTGCAGATGGCCACGCCCACCAGCATGACCGTACGCTGGAGAACCAATGTATATGACCGCAGCAGGGTAAAATACGGACTTGCAATGGATAATCTGGATATGCGTACCGACGATTCCACGCTGGTAAATGAGCATATTGTAACGCTGAAAGGCCTTAAACCGGCAACCAAGTATTTTTATACAGTAGGCAATCTGGCCGACACTACTTTGCAGGGCGATGCAGAAAACTATTTTTATACCTTTCCCGAAACAGGCAGTGAACAGCTGGTGCGCATTGCCGGTTTTGGCGATTGCGGAAACAACTCGATCAATCAAAGGGCTGTCCGGGATCAGGTAGAAAAATATCTGGATGACAAACACCTGACAGCCTGGATTCTGATGGGAGACAATGCTTATTCGGACGGGACAGATGCTGAATTTCAGGCCAAGTTCTTTAACCTTTACAGGGATAACCTGCTGAAAAAGTATCCTTTGTATCCGGTGCCGGGAAACCATGATTATCACGATTTTAATTCTTCACCAGCTTCCGATCAGAACAAAATTGCCTATTACCAGAATTTCTCGCTACCCATGCAGGGCGAAGCTGGAGGCGTTGCATCCAACACAGAATCCTATTACTCGTATGACATCGGGAACATTCATTTTCTTGCCCTGGATTCATACGGTCCGGACAAAAAAGGAACGCACATTTATGATCAGATGGGCGAGCAGGTGGAATGGGTGAAAAAAGATCTGGCCGCCAACCAGAACAAGCAATGGGTTGTAGCGTACTGGCATCATCCTCCGTATACAATGGGTTCACATGATTCGGACAAGGAATCATTACTGGTTAAAATTCGTGAAAACTTCATCAAAACGCTGGAAGATGGCGGGGTAGACCTTGTGCTTTGCGGGCACAGCCACGTTTACGAACGCACAAAGCTGATCAAGGGATATTATGGAAAAGAGGCAGATTTTGATTCTAAAAAACATGAAATCAGCACATCCTCGGCTTTGTATGATGGCAGTAAAAATTCTGCACCATATCTAAAAAGCAAGACCAATACAGACGGTACCGTATATGTAGTTAGCGGATCGGCTGGCGCATTGGGTGGTCACAAGGAGACTTACCCGCATAATGCAATGTACTATTCCAACAATGAGATAGGCGGCGCTGTGATGCTGGAAGTAGAAGGAAACCGGCTTGATCTCAAGTGGATTTGTTCGGACGGCAAGATCGGTGACCACTTCACAATGATGAAGGATGTGAAAAAAGCCGATGAAAAAGTGCTCAGAAGTGACAGGAAGCTTTCCAGATAAGTATAATCTGAAATCAGGAATTGTACAAAGCGGCCTGAAATGCATGCAAGCCGCTTTGTACCTTATGTTCACAATTGCATAACATTTAGATAAAGTACAACTACACGCGTTCCGATAGCTTTGTGTAAAGATTATTGCTTTGTACAAAATTAACTCACAATGAAGATGCATTTTACCCGTATACAGAAAACAGGCAGCGCAGCCTTGATCTTAAGCGCGCTGACCTTAGGCTGCAGTCTTGATGACCATAACAATGCGCCCGTCGATTCGGCTAAATTGATAAACCGATCGGTAAATCCTGCGCTGATCAAGTCAATGCCCGGATTTGAAGATCTGAAAATCACCACTTTGATCAGTTCGGATGACAAGCTTGCGGATTCGCCGGACTTTATTTACGGTGCCCAGCCAGATGGCGGCGCATTTATGCGGAATCCTGACGGAGAAGGGTTTGTGATGATCAATAATCATGAAATTCTTTTTTCTGTTTCCCGGGTTTACCTCGACAAAGAACTGAAACCTGTAAAAGGCGAGTACATTGTGGATGCGGAAGGCGGGCAATGGCGGTTATGTTCTGCTACTTTGGCAACACCGCAGGAGCATGGTTTCGGACCGATATTCCTTACAGCCGGTGAAAGTAATTCAGAGTCAATGACGCATGCCATTGATCCGTTTGGAGCAGCAGACAAAAAGAACAAGACGCGAACGGTCAGTGCATTTGGAAAATGGAACGCAGAAAATGCGGTTCCGCTGCCCAAAGATGCATTTGCAGGAAAAACAGTTATTGTGATCGGAGAAGATGATACCAATGGCCAGTTGGTGCTGTATGTATCGGATGTGGTCGGTGATCTGAACAATGGTAAATTGTATGCCTTGCGCAGGACCAATCAGGAAAGTGTGGAAACCGCTATGCAAAAAGGACAGGTTTATGACGTCGAGTTCGTTCCTTTTGACAATGTTAAAACAAGCACCGGAACCGAACTTCAGGCCCAGACGGTAGATAAAAAAATGGTTCAGTTTGCCCGGGTAGAGGATATTGATTATCTGAAAGGCGGGAACGGACTGGGCCGGAACATCTTTTTCACAGCAACCGGCGTTAGTCAGGCCGATAAAGTTACACCGGTGGAAGGCAAGAACATGTGGGGAAGGGTTTATCATCTAGAATTTGACGCATCAAATCCCTTGAAAGGCAAGCTTGAAATCATCATAGACGGTCAGGATAAGCCCGGAAGCTTTATTGTTAATCCGGATAATATCTGTGTGACGAAGAACTTTGTCTATGTTCAGGAAGACGGGGATTCGTTTTACAAAAATAACGATCATGACGGGACCATATGGCAGTACAACCTTGCAACCAAGCAAAGTAAAGCCATGCTGCAGATGAACCACCGCCGTGACGATGCAGCCTTTAATGCAAAATACAATTCAGTGGGCAATAATTCGCTGAGTACCTGGGAATACGGTGCAATGATCGATATTTCTGACGTCGTGGGAATCCCGGAAACCTTCATGGTGAACCTGCATCCGCACACCTGGCAGGATGAAAAATACAAGGGTGCAGACGGAAGCGGTATTTCGACCAACAAGGAAGGCGGCCAAACCGTGATTGTTCAGGGTATCAAACAGTAATTTTTTCCATAGAACGTACAAAAGGTAAGGCTCTTAACGGGGCCTTACCTTCCTATTTATAAGCGTATGAAAAGTCATTCCGGCACCATCATAACACTGCTATTTCTGATCTTTTTTCTGCCTTGCTGTAAAAAGGCACAAAGCCCGAAAGAGGTACTTTATGTACAGTTTAATGATGATCTCAAGACATTGATTTTCCGAAACGAGCAGTTTCTGGGCTTTGCCAGGACTATGAAAAACAAGGCAGAGCTGCAATCGGAATTCCTTAAGCTTCGCATGCAATACAAAAAGGTAGAAGCTTTTACAGAGTACTTTTTTCCGACTACGGTCAGGCTCGTCAACGGCGCACCGCTTGATGAAGTGGAAGATGAAGAAAATGCCGTCTTTGAACCCGGCGGCCTTCAGGTTATAGAAGAACTGATTTATACGACAGATTCGCTTGAAAGAGACGAGCTCGTGCGCCACGTTCGTA
>NZ_VBSN01000046.1 GCF_006149045.1 Dyadobacter flavalbus | reverse complement strand
CTTCAATAGCCACTCTCGCCTTAAATGATGAATCAAATTTTCTACGCATCTTTTTCATTATTTTATCCTTGTTTAAGTTACTAAGTTTTAACTAAACAAGTGGTCTGAATTTGTAGAGGTATTATAGATATCGACAATATCTATAAGTGCATCCTTAACATAGTTTAAGGCTTTTAATTAAACTATGTTATGAGCCTAACCGAAACAATTCTGGCAATTTTGCGTAACCAAATCGCATAAATAGTTGAAAATGAACACTCATGATGTGCTGATGCACCACCTCACTGCTTTCGGAAACAACGACCTGGAAGAAATATTGAAAGATTATACCCAGCAATCGGAATTATTAACGCCAAACGGGCCATTGAAAGGATTGGAAGAAATCCGGAGCTTCTTTGAAGAATACTTTGCAGTAATTCCTTCAGGATCCGCTTTTGAAATGAAACAGCTGACAGTGAGTGGCCCGGTGGCCTATGTAGCCTGGATCAGCGAATCAGCAACCTTTACTTTCCCAATAGGTACAGATACTTTTTTCATAGAAGATGGAAATATATTATATCATACCGTTGCCGATTACAGAATAAGTAAATGAATTCAATCATTAATCTCTCACGAATATGATCGTAAAATCAAAATACAGAAAGTATTGCCTTGCTATAATACTAATGGCAAGTTTACGTCTGGGAGTCCAGGCCCAGCAATACCGGTCCGCAACAGCTTATGGAGAACCAGGCAAAGCTCCTGGAATGAAGGTAAAATTGCTTAGCACAACAGGTGAAGTTAAAACTTATGCAATCATTTTTGCCAAAGGAGACGAAGCTGTTTCGGGAATGACAGAATTCGCTCAAAAGTATAAGGTGAAAAGCGCCCATTACCAGGCTATTGGGGATGCGCTACACATAGAGTTGGGCTGGTTTGATTATAAACGTAAAGAGTTTCTTGTGATTGGCGTCGATTCGTCCGAGGTGACTTCGTTTACTGGCGACATTGCCTGGTATAAAAATAAACCTGTTGCCCATACGCACATGACTACGTCCCTTCGGGATGGCTCCGTAAAAGGTGGACATTTGTTGCAATTGATCGTCGGCCCAACCTTGGAGGTAATTGTAACTGTCGAACCGACCCCTTTATACAAAAAACTAAATGAAGAATTTCAGGCAGGAATCATTGATCCTGACATTGAAGAGTAACTGGAAAGGCAAAGAACCTGCTAATTGGCAAGGCCGTTGAAAAACGATATCTACCTGTTAGCAGGAAATGCGTTGCTGCAATTTCTACCAAAAAGGATCGTGTTGGGCTTATGCAATTAAAGTCTAGGATTAGTTAATCACGACAATTTTTCCGCTAGCCTTGTTGCTATCCATCAGCTTGTGCGCTCTGGCAATATCGTCGAGCTTGAAGACGCCGCCGATGCTTAATTCTATCTCGCCGTTTTCCACCATCGATATAAACTCCTGAAAGGCATCTACTTCCACCTTCATCTGCCCGGTATCAAACACAGTCAGGTTTACAGCAGCAGGAACGTAGTCCATTGGCGCGAAATCTTTAATGCTCCAAATTTCAGAAAGCATGCCGGTCATACATACGCTCCCTCCTGGTTTGGTGCACGAAAGTGAATCCTTCAATGTATTGGCACCTATCAGCTCCAATATTTTGTCGATTCCCTCCGGATAAAGCTTATCAACCTGTGCTTTTAGGTTGCCATCATCAATCAGCACGGCTTCTGCGCCTTTTTCGAGCAAAAACTGCTTTTTTTCTTCATTGCGACTGGTTGCAATGACACTCAGGCCTGCATGACGGGCCAACTGAATGGCCAGTAGTCCGATGGACGATGTACCACCACGAACCAGGATGCTTTCACTCTTTTGTATGCGCAGCGCTAGGTGCAAAGAGCCATAAACGGTCTGGAACATTTCAGGGATTGCCCCGAGCAGGTCCCAGGAAAGCTTACTGGTAAATGGATAGATGATGGAATTGGGCAGGACAGCATATTCAGCGTAGCTACCATCATAATCCCGGCCCATGCCACCCATGCAAGCAGCCACTTGCTGCCCGGGATGCCATTTACCGCTGGGGTCAATGACAATTTCACCCACACATTCAATGCCTAATATCCTGGGGAAAACCACTCCGGGGGAATAGCCTTTGCGGGTCATCAGCTCAGAACGGTTTAGGCCGAAAGCTTTTACTTTCACAAGTACCTGATCTGGGTCAGCCTGGGGCATGGCTCTATCTTCAACTATTAGCTGCTCTGGTCCTCCTGCCGTGTAAATTACCGCTGCTTTCATACTGGTCATTTGAAGTTTAGGCGTGTGGATGCCTAATTCAGATCTTGTTAAAAATATACCGGAAAATCTTCCAGTCTTCCGCCTCTCTTCGCACCACAAAGAGATCCCTCGTTTTTACGGTGATGGATTGACCTTGGTTGTTTTCAGTTGTCACTGTTGCGATGCTTTCAGCAAATGCAAAATCGCGTTCCACGGACAGATTTTTGAGCAAAAACTCAGCCTTCAAGGTTTGGGTTTGAAAGAAACGCTGGGCACTACTGTGAATTTGCTGCGCGCCGCGAATCGTTGAAAAACCATCGGGCATGAATTCGGCATCATTGCAATAAAAGCTTGCAATCGCAGCCGCATTACCATCAATGAGTGCTTTTGAGTAGTTATTTAATAATTTCTCAATTGCCAGTTTGTCTTTCTCCATTGTCTTAGTCAATGTTTATGTTGTTATCTTATCTTCTTCAAGCAATCATTCACTGCATTGAAGGTGAGCGAGCATATGATTGAATGCTATGCAAAGTTGTGACCAAGCATTGAAACACACTCATAAACAACTGCAAGAAAAACCCTTAAACTATGTTAAGATTTGTCCCTGGAAACGATTGACTTTCGGATTTTACTTAAAAATTCAGGGGTAATGCCCAGGTAAGAAGCAATCTGCGAATTGGGAAGACGGTTAAGCAAATGAGGATACCGGGCCAGAAATGACTGGTAACGCTGCTCACCGGAAGAGCTGATATTTTCTAAAACCCTGTTTTGTAACTCAATATATTTCTGCTCAGTAATGATGCGGAAATTACGGTCGAATTTATGATGGTTGATAAAGAGGTAAAGAAGATCTGGCTTCTTAATTTGAAGGATGACAGATGGCTCAATAGCCTCAATATACATTAGGCTCGGCTTTTCTGAATAAAAGCTACTCAGATCAGCAATCCAGTCGCGCTCGGCAACAAATTGCAGGTTGTGCTCCACGCCCTTCTGGTCTACATGGTACATTTTAAAGCATCCCGAAATAACGAAGGTATAGTATTGGCAAACATCGCCCTGTTGCAGTATGAAATGGCGGCGTTTCACCTGCTTTTCAACAAATAATCTGTTTATTTCAGCCCTCTCTTTTTCTGCAAGCGGAAAATACTGTTTGAAATATTCTATAAGTTGAGATGTTGCCAAAATTTCAAATTTAGAGTCAAAAATGTGATTTAAGATTATTGAAATAACACTTTTTTATGATTTTAGTTACATAAAGTTTTCTGATCATATTCAAAATCACTGCCAATAATTTGACTTGGGCACCCTACTCCACCCTCTCCAACCTTGAAGTAGTTTAAGAGTATTTCTTAAAATATGTTATGGGTACATCTGCTGGCAAACGGGAATCTTTGTGGCACATTAAACCCAGGGCATTGAACTGTCCATGTGAACAAGTCTAACCAACCAGAACTATGAAATCCCCTATCTCAGTATTAATGACTTTCATGCTGCTAATCAGTTATGCGCATGCACAAAGTGTTAAGCTTGACCTGGAAAGGCTAGAACCGGTTCAGGCATCAATGTCTATACAGACAATTGCTGGCAAACAAGCACTTCGGGTGTTGAAGGATACTTTGGTTAAGAAGGTGGATGAACCCACATTTGTCAAACTGAAAGGGGTTGACTTTCATAGCGGCATTATTGAGGTAAAAGTACTAAGTAGGTTACTGAAAGACGCCCCTGAATATGCCCGTGGTTTTATTGGTATTGCCTTTCGTATCGATGAGCAAAACTCAAAATATGAGAGTATTTACATCCGTCCAACCAATGGCCGGGCCCAGGATCAGGTTCGTAGAAACCATTCCATCCAATATTATTCATATCCGGATTACAAGTTTGACGTGCTCCGCAAACAGGCACCAGAAAAGTATGAATCCTATGCGGATATGGAGCTCAATAAATGGATCACCCTGCGGATCGAAGTGAAAGGTGCTAATGCCAAGTTCTTCATAGATGGAAATTCGCAGCCCTCGCTGGTTGTCAATGACCTCAAATTAGAACCCAATGCATCCGGCGGGGTGGCTCTATGGACCGAAGTGGGCACGGAAGGCTTTTTTACCGATCTAAAAATTTTAAAGCAAGATTAATACATACTGCAAATGAACCAATTACAAGTTAAAATTAAATTTTTATGCTGTCTGTTATTACTAGCAGGTATAAATGCCATTGGACAGGATCTGAAACACCTTAGGCATTTCATGCAGCAAAACCCATCGCCCGAAACTGCCATACCCTATGGAAACAATCCAAAGGCTGGTCATTATCTAAAAGGTGGTGATGCCAGGATCTATTATGAAGTATATGGTAAAGGCAAACCAATTGTCATTTTACATGGAGGCATATTCGGGTCAACTCTTGAAATGGGGCGGTTCATCGATGGCCTTTCCAAGAACTATAAGGTTATAGCAGTATCGACCAGAGGGCACGGGAAATCAGAAATAGGAAAGTTAGATCCTAGCTACGAGCAAAAGGCTAAAGACGTGAATGCTATCATTCAGGCAGAGACCAGCGACAGTGCGACCGTGCTTGGCTTTAGCGACGGCGCTTATACGGGTTACTATCTTGCTGCGGCATTTCCTGCGAAAGTAAAAAAGCTGATCGCAATGGGCGCTGGCACCTGGAAAAAGGGATGGCGAAACTTTACTGTCACCAAAGAAATGGCTTTTCGTTTGGACAGTCTGTATTGGAAACAGCAAATGAAATTAACTCCGGAGCCAGAAAGAGTTGATGAATGGTTTACCTCTATTAGCAAAACGTATAATTCTACGGAGGTTAAAGATGAAATTTTTAAACAAATCCAATGCCCTGTCCTGGTACTATCTGGCGAATTGGACCAAAACGCGCCACTTCAAACAGTCATTGATGCTTATCGTCTGATCCCTCATGCCCAGCTGGGAATTATCCCTAATGCACCACATCCTGTTTTCCTGGTCAATTTCGATGCAGTTTGGGATAGTATGACACCCTTTTTACAACTTTGACTTTCATTGATAACCCTCTGGCTTGGGTGTACACTTAGGTGCCCTTGTCTGAGTTTATTGAACAAAAAAGTGTCTTTTATTAATTAACAGGCACTTTTTTTAACCATTATGGCCGATTAAGAGCAGTTCATTTCATTACCGAACAATTTCAACAGAAAGTGTTATAAACCCTTATATAATTGACGATATCAAAAAAAGACCTGATCGTTTTGATCAGGTTCTTATTTGATGCTTTAAATAACTTTTTCCGTTTCGTCCTTGAACGGCTGGTTATAATAACGCTTGCCTTTCAGCTTATACAGCGCGTTGGCCACGGCCCCAAAAACCGGTGGAAATGGAGGTTCACCCAATCCGGTCGGATCCATTTCGTTTTGCACAAAATGGACTTGAATGCTTTTGGGCACTTCGTTAATCCGGATTATCCGATAATTGTGAAAGTTGCTCTGCTGGGCGGCACCGTCTTTATGGGTCAACTGGCCATAAAATGCATTACCGATCCCATCCACGACCGCTCCTTGCACCATGTTGGTAGCAGCATCCGGATTAATTACAATCCCGCAATCCATTGCACTGAAAACGCGCTCGACATAAGGCTGGCCATCTCGCGTGATCATATCCACGACGTGTGCCGCATACGAATTGTGACAAAAATAAGCGGCCACCCCACGGTTGTATTTTTCATTGCCAGCCTCGCCCCAGTTTGATTTGTCGCGCACCAATTTGAGCACGCCGGCGTAACGCTCTGCATCATATTCGTTGTTTTTACCAACAGGCTTTTCCTTTGCTCTTTTCAAAAGTTCCAGCCTGAATGCGATCGGGTCTTTTCCAGCTGCTTCTGCTACTTCATCCAAAAACGATTGCTCGGCAGCTGCGTTGAAATTGGAACGCGGCGCACGGAAAGCACCTATGGTAATATTAGAGGCAATCTGCCAGCCTTCTGCAAGGTAATTATCTACGGCCCCGGCCGGAAAACGGTTTGCATGGATTGGATGCTCTGGAATGCCACCTCCTTTTACGTGAAACGCGATCAGGTTTTTATTAGCGTCCAAAGCCGCGCGGTAAGTGGCGGTGTACATCGGGCGGTAAATACCGTAGGTCATGTCGTCCTCCCTTGTGTACATCAGCTTCACCGGTGCTTTCACTTTCTTGGAAATCAACGCAGCTTCGTAGAGATAATGGCCATAAGCCCTGCGGCCAAAGCCACCGCCCATGCGCGTCATTTGTATCTCAATCTTGTCGGCAGGTAGGTTCAATAGCTTTGCAAGTGTAGGCTCAGACCAACCCGGGGCTTGCAAGGGACCCGCTACCAGCGCCTTTTCATCTGTGACATGGGCAAAGAAATTCATCGGTTCCATACAATTATGGGCTAAAAAGGGACCATTGTATGTCCGCTCTATTACCTGGGCAGCATTTTTAAAAGCAGCTTCCGGATCACCATCTCGTCTCAATTCCTGGGCTGGTTTGGCAGCATATTCCTGCATTTGCTGCATTTGTGTGGTTGTACTTTCGAGTGCTCCCGGAACGGTAACTTCCCGCTTTCCGCCCCTTCCACCCATTGTGTCTTTCACATCACCAGCTGCTTCCCAGTTGGCAACCAGCTTTTTACGCGCACTGATCACTTCCCAGGTGCTACTTCCGACTATAACCAACAGATCATTGAACGTACGCGTATCAAAACCGCCTTGTTCAAAATCGTCCGCATATAATTTCAGGGTGAAAACATCTTTAATGCCTGGCATTTTCAATGTTTCGGCAGCATCGAAGGATTTTAGCTTCATTCCAAAAGCGGGCGGATGCTGGATCATGGCAATCAGCATTCCGTCAACACTATAATCCAGCCCGAAAAGAGGCTTGCCGGAAGTGATCTTCTTTATTTCTACGTTCTTTTTAGACTTGCTAACAATGGTAAAATCCTTTGGCGCTTTCAGTTTCAAATCTTTTGGCACAGGCACGCTGGCTGCTTTACTGGCCATATCTCCATATTTAGCAGATTTCCCGCTCGAATGCGACAAGACACCTGCCTTGGTTGTCACTTCGCTGGCTGGCACATTCCAGGTTTGGGCAGCAGCTTCACGCAGCATTTGCCTGGCTGCAGCGCCAGCCTCACGCAATGGTTTCCAGTACATGCGCACAGAATTGCTTCCACCTGTAAACTGCGCCCCCAGTTTGGCCGGATCGTGTGGCCCCATTTCGACGCTCACGTTTTTCCAATCTACATCCAATTCCTCGGCCAGCATCATCGGCAGGGAAGTCATTACATTTTGCCCAAATTCAGGGTTAGGACAAATCAGTTTTACCTTATTATCAGGCAGGATATGGATGTAACCATTCAGGGTCGCCCACTGCTCAGGCAAGCCCAGCGCCTGGGTCTTGTCAGCAGATTTGAAGCTGGATAACCAGCTGACGGTAAGCATCATTCCGCCACCAGACAGGATTGAAGCTTTTAGGAAAGAGCGTCTGTTCAAGGCTGTTTTATCTTTGTCCATGTTCGGATATCTTTAAATGGTTAACTAAGGATCATTTTTTGCTTCAATCTATAACTGGCCAGGTGCATGTATTTATATCAATTTGGGCCAATCCTGTAAAGACGGCCTTCATCAGTAATAGCAAATAAAGCACCGTCCATTGCCTGGGTGATATCACGGAAACGCTGACCTTGGTCAGCCAATAATCTTTCTTCACCGATGATCCGGTTGTTTTCAATCACTAATCGGGCGATATGCATTCCACTAAGCGATCCGATAAACAGATTATTTTCCCATTCAGGTACCGAGTTTCCTGCAAAAAAACTCATCCCACTTGGAGAAATGACCGGGTCCCAATAGTAAGCTGGTTGCTCCAATCCGTTTTGCTGTTGAATGCCTGCCCCGACACGCTGACCACTGTATTCAAGACCATAAGTAATGGTAGGCCAACCGTAATTTTTACCGGCTTCTATATGGTTGAGCTCATCACCGCCCCGTGGCCCGTGCTCACTTTGCCAAACTTCGCTCGTTACCGGGTGCAGTGCCAACCCTTGCGGATTACGGTGACCAAGAGAAAATATTTCAGGGCGTGCTGTTGCTTGACCTGAAAACGGGTTATCTGCGGCGGGATGCCCATCAGTCGTGATCCTGACAATTTTGCCAAGTCCTGAGCTCATCGATTGCGACTGTGGCCTTGTTACTAAATCTGCCCGTTCTCCTGTGCTTACCATTAAATGCCCTGTGGGGTCAACCAGGATACGTCCACCATAATGATTGCTTCCCGAATAAGCTGGTGTAGCCCGGTAAATGACGGTTGCATTCTCCATTCTGGTTTCATCAGCAGACAATCTACCGCGACCGACGGCTGTCACGTTGCCCCCTGTTACCGGCTCTGAAAACACCCAGAACACGGTTCTTGTTGTTGCAAATTGCCTGTCCAAACAAAGACCAAGCAAACCGCCTTGACCGGCAGCATTCACAGCAGGCAGGCCGCTGATCAAAGCTCCAATCTGGCCGGACGCTGATACGATCCGCATTTGACCGGTCTTCTGGGTAATTAGCATCCGCCCGTCAGGCAAGCCTGTAATCCCCCAGGGCCTATCCAGCTGATCCGTTATGATCCGGGCCGTATAGGCAGTTTGGGTGCGAACACCCTTAATACGTGTTTGTCCATTGAAAGCAGGTGAATACGTAGCATTGGGCGGATTAGTCTCAACCGCAGATGAATCTGCCGCTTGCTCTGTATCCGGACCGGTGGGAACAGAAGGCTCAGGCGTATTGTCAGATTTCTGCTTGCATGAAATGAAAACAAGCATCGCCAGGCATATTGACAGGATATAGTTCATATTGCTATGTTTGATAGGAGATAGAAACGGCAAATTCAACATCTATGACAGACAGGCGAGCTGCAACCTATTTTCCAACCCGGTTCTGCAACGCTTCGGGATAACGCGCCCCTTCAATTTTAATTTCCGAAGCTGCACTTTCGATTTCAGCCCGGTCCTGCTCGCTAAGTTGAACAGCTGCCCCGCCCAAGTTCTCTTCCAATCTATGCAGCTTTGTTGTCCCCGGAATAGGCACAATCCAGGGCTTTTGCGCGAGCAACCAGGCCAATGCAATTTGTGCGGCGGTGGCAGGCATTCCTGTTCCACCTTTTTGCTCTGCAATACGATTAAGCAAATCCACCATCGCCTGGTTTGCTTTACGTGCTTCTGTGGTGAATCGGGGTACGATATTTCTGAAATCGCTTTTGTCAAAGGTTGTGTTCTCGTCGATCTTGCCGGTCAAAAACCCTTTGCCAAGCGGGCTGAATGGTACAAAGCCGATCCCGAGCTCTTCCAAGGCCGGTAGGATCTCATGCTCAGGATCCCGAAACCAGAGTGAATATTCACTTTGAAGCGCTGCAACAGGCTGCACGGCATGTGCCCGGCGAATGGTCTGCACACCTGCTTCTGAAAGGCCGAAGTGTTTGACTTTTCCAGCCTGGATCAGCTCTTTAACCGCTCCGGCTACATCTTCAATTGGCACATGTGGATCGACCCGGTGTTGATACAGCAGATCAATGCGATCTGTTCTAAGGCGTTTGAGTGACGCTTCAACAAATGCACGTATATTTTCAGGCTTGCTGTTGAGCCCGCCTTTCGAGTCGCCGCCTTCAAAACCAAATTTTGTCGCAATCACTACTTGATCCCGAAAAGTTTCAAGTGCTTCGCCCAGCAGCTCTTCATTGGTAAATGGCCCGTAAGCTTCGGCAGTGTCAAAGAAAGTTACACCGCGCTCGAATGCAGCCCTAATTAGTGCAATGCCATCATTTTTATCTATCGCCGGGCCGTAGCCGAAGCTCAATCCCATGCAACCCAGGCCAAGTGCTGACACTTCAAGCCCGCTTTTTCCTAATTGTCTTTTTTCCATTGTGTTCTTACTTTGTCGTTGATGATCCTGAATTGAAAGTCTTACTTCTTGGGGGCGTAAGCGCCGCTTTGAAGCCAGGTAATCCAGGCTTTTTTAAATTCGGCATGTGTTACCGGTGGCAATGTCCTTCCTTCTCCTGGATCCCAGCCTGCCAACACAAGCCCATCATCGGCATGCTCGATCAGCTTTTTGATATCCTTGTTCCCATTTTGCTTTTTGTCAACCAGCTGTTTAGCCAGCTCATGCGCACTTTTTCCTTGAAAAACCATTTTCATGGCAGCAGGCGGCAAATGCCACTCAGGGTTGCCGGGCGGCATATGAAGGCCAGCTATGTTGGTTTCCTGATGGCAATTCGAACATTTCATGGCATAGACGCCCTTTCCATCCAAGCCACGTTTGGGTCCCATCGCATGCAAATGGCTGTCATCCCCTTGCAGCGGCACATCCCCAGCCGGATGGCAGTTCATACAGCGCGGGCTCATCAGCGTTTTATAAACAATCTCAAAAGCTTGTACGGATTCTACGCTATCACGGTTAATGGTGCTGAATGTAATCTGTTTTACCGGCGCATCATTTCGGAATGCAGATGCCCCGACGGCGACGATAAAAATGAATATTGACAGCACGGTAGCGGCCTTTTTTGGAACAAATAGTTTCATTCCATTTTCTGATTTTTGCTTCATAAGGTGAGTTTGAAAATGGATGTTGTTAACCCTTCGTACCTGCTTTTTTCTGCAACTCGGCAGCCGTGTGGATCGCCTCGCGAATCCGCAGGTAGGTGCCACAGCGGCAAATATTACCCGCCATCGCATCATCAATATCCTGGTTGGTCGGATTAGGCTTTTCGCGCAGCAGCACCGCAGCCGACATAATCTGCCCTGAATGGCAATAACCGCATTGCGGCACATCAATTTCCTGCCAGGCTTTCTGGACAGGGTGTGAATTTGTTTCAGACAACCCCTCGATCGTTACTACCTTTTTCCCAGCCGCACGGCTCACCTTGGTCACGCAGGAGCGCACCGCTTCGCCATCTAAATGCACCACACAAGCCCCGCACTGCGCGACCCCACAACCATATTTAGTCCCTTTTAGACCAGCCAGATCGCGGATCGCCCACAAGAGCGGCATTTGTGGATCAGCGTCCAAAGGGTAATCCTTTTTGTTGATATTCAATGTGATTTTGGCCATGGTGAAAAGGTTTAATTGATGGTGAGATTAGGCTTATATTTTTAGAAAAAAAAGCAGTTACAGCTGGTAACAACTACAATCCAAATATTTGACTTACAGAAACTTTGTATAGAACTCAGCGAGCTTGTCAACAGCCTGATCTACATACTCTGGCTTCCAATAGGTCTGGATGTGTGTTGCCCCATCGATAACAAACAGCTCCTTGCTTTTTGAATTAGTAGCTTTGGGGAATGCTTCATCGGTCATGTATTTTGTGTCCGCTTTGCTTCCAGCCATCATGAGTAAGGGCTGATCAATTAAATCCATGTTCTCGGTAGCGTCCTAGGTCATCAAATCCAGTAAGTTGCTCATAGGGTACAGAAAAGTGGAGTTGGGATGTGCATGCGTTCTATAATAGTAAATGTACCCTTCGCGATATAGATCTGTGGAAACCTTGGCAATTTCTTCATCAGTGATGCTTGCCACTCCGGCGTAAATAATTTTGCTATCTGCGGCCTGCTGCGCGCGGGCATCGGAAGCCTGTTTTAAACGCTGTGGAATGGTTGCCAGGCCTGAATTCTGAAAGCCGTTGCGCCGGACTTCGCCCGAGTTAAACATGCTCAGGGTTGCAACTGCTTTTAGCCTTTTGTCAGATTGGGCAGCTTTTAACGTATACCCACCACCGTCACAAATCCCCAAAGCGCCAACACGGTTCACATCCACTCCCTTGTAGCGGGTGATGAAGTCGGCCATCCCACGAATGTCTTCGGTCCGAAAGGCAGGCTTATCGGTGTGACGGGGTTCTCCGCCACTAGCTCCCTGGTAGGCTGCATCCGCAGCAATGGTAATGTATCCTGCCCCTGCCAGCCGCTGCGCATACAGCCCAGCTGTCTGTTCTTTAATACCGCCATTGGGATGGGCAATTACTAATGCTGGATATTTTTTTGCAGGGTCGTAATTCGATGGGGTATATACGTTGGCGGCAATATCAATCCCATTCAACTGATAGGTTACGGGGTGGATGTTGACTTTTCCTGCCATATTTTTTGAAATAGCACCATCATAAACCAGCGTAAACGGGTTTTTAGCTATTGTAGCCTGAGCGTCTGCTACCTGCACTTCTGACATCGATACTAACAGGCTCATTGTTGCGATTGCTATATTTTTCATTCTATTTATTACTGCTTAATACTTCGTTTAAAACTGCATTTGCCGCTGTGGTTTTCTGCTTGCCAATTGTTGGGGCAATGACAGTGACAAACTCTTTTAACTGGGCAGGCGACCAACCTGTACGAAGTGAAATGCTCAAATGGCTTTTCAGCATTGGCTCTGCCTGGCCAATGGCGCTGATTACAGAAATGGTCACCAGTTCCCTATGGCCGTAGCTCAGCACATCTCTTTCAAAGATGTCTGCAAACAAATGTTCCTTTAAAAATGTGTCTATGACCGGCGCAAATGCGCCGTAGCCCGAAGGCTGCTCGGGCTGTGGCGCTCCCGTCAGCTCTCCTAATATTTTTTTGCCGCGCTCATATTTGTTACTGTCAACTGGAACCGGCGATGCTTCTCTTCCCATTTTGTCATGGATGCCCTTCGCTTTCCTTTCTTCAATGACCTGCATGAATGTTTGCAAGCCGCGGATGCTCCGTGGAAAGCCGCAATAGGCATAGGTATGCACCAGGACTTCCTTAATCTCATTGACACTCAAACCTTGATCAAGGCCCCCGCCAAGCTGTTTTTTTAGCTCCGGGATCTCACCTTGTGCTGTCAGGGAAGAAATAATAATGATACTCTTTGCTTTGGGGTCTAACCCTTTTTGGGAGCTGGCTACATTTTGTGCCTTCATACTGTTAACAGCTATCAAAATCACCGCTAACACCGTTATAAAGAAAGGTGATTTTAACCTGATGGTTCTCAATTTGATTATGCTTAAATCCATAGTCTGATGATTACTTGTCCAGGCCTTTTTCTTTTAACCATTTCTCCAACACACCTGCAACTTGCTCACTGTTTAAATCCGACATCAGAAAATGGGTATTGCCTTTAATACCTATCTCGGGCAAATGGACAATAGTTGCATCACCCCCGTGGCTGTTTACCACCTTTGCCCACTGGCGCGCGGTTGCCAATACATTTCTCCAAAAATTAAGTGAAGCTGCTTTCGTTTCGTCTTTCGGGATGAAATCACCAAAATAAACCACGATGGGTATCCTGGTCAGTTTCTTGAACTCATCAAGGGGGACTCCTTTACCGCCACGGTTGCCTTTGGGCTCCTGGCCTTCGGGAAAGGTAAAACCGCCCGGCTCATAGGCCACAACGGCTTTAACATGCTGGTTTTTAATAGCCGTCTTCCATCCCGGCGAACCACCGGCCGAATGGGTAAACAGGATCCCGTCGCCAGATTTATCCATTACTGCCGACATGGCATTTACAATCGTTGTTTCATCGACACTGCCTGTGTTGGGCGTCATCATCCGGAAGAAATTATTGAGTGATACGCTGTCTTTGGGAAACTGTACACCCTCATTAAAATCAGGGTACAAGCCGATCCGGAACTGGGTGAACCAGGTCTGGTCATCCGGTGTGGCCGTGATCTGCCCCGGCTTTGACGTTTGCCCTGCATGGCCACGCCCGGGTTGGTCTACCAGATAAACTCCATAGCCTCTTCTTAGAAAGATATTGGCAAAGCCTTCCCTTCCATCAGCCGTGGTTTGCCAGCTGCGGCGCGATTGCCCGTAGCCATGCAGAAAAACCATAGAAAGTCGCTTGGCTTTTGGCGGGATCTGGTAAAGCACGTCAGCATGATCCCCGTGGCGGGTTTGTCCGCCCTGGGCTACATTCCAGGGTTTGAGCGCGTCGAATGTGCCTTCACTTTTGGTTACGCTGCCACCAGCCGAAAAAGCACCCTGCTCCTGGATGATTAAAGGTTTCTGACTTTTAGTTTTCTGTGCCTGGCCTTGCGAGCTTACTATGGAGCATATCACACATACAAGGCTCAGCATTGCTTTATTTCTCATATCTATTGCATTTAATCTGCGCTGCTTGAATCTAATTGCCCGCATTAAATCATTTTTAGCTTTCCGAGCCATTGCTTGATCTCGTCCTGGGTCTGCCGCGCTTTTTCATCCTTGATCATCAGCAGCTGTCCGTCCCTTTCAAGGCCGCCACGGGTCGAATACCCTTCCAATATTTTACTGCCCGGGCATAGCTGCCTGACAGTTTCAAAAGTGCTGCCAATGCCGTAGCCACCATTCGTATTAAAAGGTATGATGGTCTTACCGCTCAAATCATTTTGCTTTAAAAAGCTTTTCATCGGCGGTGGCAGCTGCATGCCCCAGGTAGGGAAGCCAACAAAGACCATATCGTACTGGTCGATGCTGTCAATTTTAGTTTTCAAAGGTGGCAGATATCCTGACTGGTTTTCACTGGCTACCTGCGCGACAGTTGCCTGATAATTCTCAGGATACGGCTTTTCCAGCTCAATCGCTACCAGTTTTCCACCTACGGTCTTTTGGATCATTTCCGCAACTGCCTTGGTATTCTTCGTGCGTGACAAGTAGACGATCAGGATCTTGCCAGCTGCTTTCTCAGGGCCCGTTTCAGCATCGATCCGCTCCGTTTGAGTAGAAGAGCAAGCCGAAACCAAAAACAAAAAAGCCAGCAGCAGGTGTGCTAATGGAACGGTTAGTTTCATGTTTTCTGATCTGTTTATTATCCACCCACCTTGGTAAATGAGAGTGATCCCAGTTTCCAACCTTCTTTTTGCTGCACATACACTTCCGTCACTTCAAACTCATTGGTAACTTCACGGCCGCCAACTACCGCCAACAATGTGATCCTGTTTAAAAGGATCGCCGTTGATCCAATGATGTTTACAGATACTTTATGGATATCTGCCTTTTTGTAGTGAATGCCCCCGGACTTGATGATATTGACTTCCTGCTGTTTGCCCCATGATCCGCCCATGTGAACAAAGACAGCCTTTTCATCAAAGAGCGCAGCAAGCGAGTCTGCATTCTTGTCTGCCATCCATTGCCATTTCGTTTTAGAAAGTGCAATGATCTTCTGCTCGGCGCTATTTTCAGCTTGCGCGAAGGCTGCCTTAGAACCAAGTATCACACCTGCTCCAAGCATCAGGCAGGTAAGGATTCTGGTGATTGTTCTATTTATGTTTAGTTTCATTGTATCTCCGGTTTTAATGTTTGATGACATGCGTATCGCGCACACTGCTAAATGTAAGCGCCAGTAGTTTCCAGTCACTGCTCTGTTTTGTATAGACCTCTGTAACCGTGAACTCTGTATTGGCTTCATTGCCCCTTACCATTGCTGAAAGCATAATCCTGCTCCAAATGATTGCCGTGTTACCCACAATCTCAACAGCAACATCTTTGACGTCTGCTTTTTTGTACCAGATGCTTCCGGTCTTGATGATTTCGAGCTCTTCGTCTTTTTTCCAGGTGCCGCTCATATGGACAAATTTTGCTTTGTCATCAAAGAGCTTGGCCAGCTCGTCCACGTTCTTATCAGCCATCCATTGCCACTTCTTTTTTGAAAGGTCAATGATTTGCTGCTCCTGGCCGGCTGCGCCTTGTGCGAGTGACGATTGAGTACCTGCCAGCACGGAGCATAGCCCCAGAAACGTAGCTGCCAAAATAGATTTGAAAAATGATTGAGAATGCAATTGCATGAGTAATAAGTTGATTTAGAGATTAAATGTTAATTTCTCGACCTTGATATAGACTATTTGTCGTCGAGCTTTCTCTCACCCAGCCATTTCACCATTTTCGGATCGCGGTGATCGAAAAAGCTGCTGGCATTGGTATCAAGAGATTTGATCGCGTCCATATCTTGCGCGCTTAGCTGGAAATCAAAAATGTTCAGGTTCTCTGCCATCCGTTCTTTGCGGACCGATTTGGGAATTGCAATGACACCGCGCTGGGTGAGCCAACGGACGACTACCTGCGCGATGGTCTTGTTATATTTTTTACCGATTGAGGCTAGAAGCTCATTTTCAAACAAGCCGTTTTTGCCTTCGGCGAATGGCCCCCAGGACTGGATCTGAACATTGTTTTCTTGCAGGAATTGTTGCGTTCCAACTTGCTGGTGGAAAGGGTGCGTTTCAATCTGGTTGACTGCCGGGACAATCTCGTTATGTATGATCAAGTCAATGAGCCTGTCAGGATGGAAGTTACTTACACCAATTGCCCTGATTTTACCCTCCTTATATAGTTCCTGCATTGCCCGCCACGCTCCATACACATCGCCGAATGGCTGGTGGATCAAATACAAGTCCAGGTAGTCCAGCTGTAACTTTTTCAGCGACACTTCAAATGCCTTCTTGGTATCCTGGTATCCATTGGATTGTATCCAAAGTTTGGTGGTAACGAAAAGCTCTTCCCGCGCAATGCCACTTTTCTTTATTGCATTCCCTACGGCTTCTTCGTTCTGGTAGGCCGCTGCCGTATCAATCAGGCGGTAACCTGTATCAATTGCATCCAATACACTTCTCTCACATTCTGCCAGGTCGGGTACCTGAAAAACCCCGAACCCCAGAATTGGCATTTCCACGCCGTTATTCAATTTCACTGTTTCCATAATGGTTTTTGTTTGGTAATGCAAAGTTCCACTCTTCCAAAGGGATGTATGGTATATAGATTCCCGTTTTGTCTACCAATATTCCTGATTCACCATCCTAAATTTTTCAAGAGGTAATGAAAGCAGTAACTTCGGGCTACCTAATAATCTCAGACTATGGAAGATATCGTTCGATTCGACAATGTAAATCAATACAATGCATTTAACCAGCAGGAAACCCTGCACCCGCTTGTAACTGTAATCGATTTGTCAACAGCAAGTCCCAGAAAGAAGACCAGCCAATACATGGGCTGCTACGGAATTTTCTTGAAAGATGTCGTTTGCGGTGATCTTCGTTACGGAAAAGAATACTATGATTATCAGGAAGGCACGCTGGTCTTCATGTCTCCCGGACAGGTTTTCACTGTAGAAAATGATGGGGAGCTGTACCAGCCAAAAGGCCACGCACTCGTATTTCATCCCGATCTGCTGTTGGGCACTTCACTAAACGGGAAAATGCATGAATTTTCCTTTTTTGGTTATCAGGTCAATGAAGCGCTGCATTTATCACAGCGTGAAAGACAGATTGTGATGGATTGTTTTGGCAAAATTAAGTATGAGCTTGAACACGCTATTGATAAGCATAGCAGAAAACTGATTGCCTCCAACCTTGAATTGTTTCTGGACTATTGCACGCGCTTTTACGACAGGCAATTTATTACCCGCGATACCATACACAGAGGGATCCTGGCAAAATTTGAGACCCTTTTGAGCAGCTATTTCAGCTCAGACAAACCCCAGACCATTGGCTTGCCGTCTGTCTCGTATTGTGCCGAAGAGCTCAACTTGTCAGCAAAATACTTTGGTGACCTGATCAAGAAAGAAACGGGCCAGACTGCCCAGGAATACATACAAATGAAGGTGATTGAAGCAGCAAAAGAAAGGATATTTAGTAGCGACAAAACCGTTAACGAGATCGCCTTTGAGTTGGGATTTAAATATCCCCAGCATTTTAGCCGCTTGTTCAAACAGCGGATTGGGCAAACACCAAACGAATACAGGATTTTAAATAACCTAAATTAACTACCATTAAGAAATGAAGCGATCCAAAGGACTGATTCGTATGCTGTTAGCATTCCTGCTGACGCTGACGCACATTTTTGTTAACGCCCAGATAAAAGACGCCGAATCAAAAATCAGTACGTCGATTTTTCCAAAAGGACAGCCGGCCCCAGCCAGCAACTTTACTGGAAGAGCATGGGTTCACCCATTAATACCAGCAGATAGTGCTTTCAATATCCCTGTGGCCAGCGTAACATTTGAGCCAGGTGCCAGGACGTACTGGCATTCACATGGAGGTGGCCAGGGCATCATCGCCATCGACGGTGTTGGCTATTATCAGGAAAAAGGTAAGCCAATCCAGATACTTCGAAAAGGTGACGCGGTGAAATGTCCGCCAGATATGCCACATTGGCATGGTGCTTCCCCAGAATCTGGCTTTGTTCAAATGGCTGTGACGCCTAATCATGCCAACGGAAGGGTTAAGTGGCTACAACCGGTAACAGCTGCTGAATATACCAATACAAAGTGATTTGAATTTGACCCTCACGAGAAGGCTTATCTGTACTCACGAACGTAAACAATGCTTACTTAAAATCCTGGCAAATATTAGTTAGGCCATTAAGTGAGCAACAAAATAGCATTGCTAATGAGGTAATTGATCCCTAAACTTGCCATATACCCAGGTTCCGGCAATGGCGCTGATCAAGGTGACAAACACAATAGTAGCACCCATACCAATCTGTGCAAACAAGGGGCCCGGACAAGCGCCGGTCAAACCCCAGCCCAGCCCAAACAATAAACCTCCGTAAATCTGTCCTTTGTTGAATTTCTTATTGGTGAAGGTGATAGCTTCTCCTGAAATGGTTTTGATGCCGTAACGTTTGATAAGCCAGACTGAAATCATTCCAACAAGCACGGCGCTTCCGATAATGCCGTACATATGAAAGGCTTGCAGCCTGAACATCTCCTGAATCCTAAACCAACTGATCACTTCTGCTTTTACAAACAGCACACCGAAAAGTAATCCGACCCAAAGATATTTCAGGTTGTAATACCATTTGTGCCGTTTTTGACCTTGATTAATGGACATCGAATCCGTCGCCTGGTTTTTATACTCGCTTTCTGCTCTGGGCGCTAATGGTAAGTTTGTCATACGTTATAGTCGTTTATTTTAGTAAAATCTGAAAAAGAAAACCCTCACTTATTAAAAAGGTGTACTATGTTTAATGTCAGAGCATCAAAATAAAAGGCAGTATCCAGTTTGCCATGATGAATCCACCGATCATAAAACAGATCGTTGCGACCAGTGAGGGCCATTGCAGGGTAGCCAGTCCCATTATTGCATGACCACTGGTGCACCCACCGGCATAGCGCGCACCAAACCCTACCAGAAATCCACCACCAACCAGCATAATAAATCCCGGGATTGTGAAAAGCTTATTCCAACTGACCAGGTCAACCGGAATGAGCGATGAAAAATCAGTTACACCATAAACGCTGAGCTCTTTTATCAAGGATGGGTTCAGCTTTACCGGTGCAGTGTTGGCCAGAAATGTCACCGCTACCATCCCTCCCAAAAAGATGCCCAGCACAAAAAACATATTCCACAGCTCCTTTTTCCAGTCGTATTGAAAAAACGGGATTTTCGCTGGGACGCACATGGCGCAGACATGTCGGAGCGAGGATGAAATCCCGAAAGACTTATTGCCCAGGATTAAAAGTGCGGGCACGGTTAGCCCGATCAGGGGCCCTGCCACATACCATGGCCAGGGCTGTTTTATCATTTCCAACATCGTAATTTCAAGAATTTATTATTGAATTTTTTGCCTGAGCTTATCCCAGGCCCCACCGTTGTAAACCTGGATTCCGGCCACTTTTAATATCCCTTCGGCCATCCCACTGCGCGTGCCGCTACGGCAACAGGTAATCACAGGCTTTCCACATGCTTTCAAGAATGCTGCTTTGGCGTTGATCTTATCCAGTGGAATATTGATGCTCTTATCAATATGGCCCGATGCAAATTCCTCCGGGCTGCGCACGTCAACAACCAGTGCACCGTGCCTGACAAGACCTTTAAAGTCTGCTTTATTATTTCCAAAAAACAATGATAGGATTCCCATGGTATTTTTATAATAGCGTACTAGGACAAACATAATTACTTACTTCAAGCTTACCGGAATCCTTTATTGCCTTAAAACCGCCTTGAACATCGATCAGATTGTCATATCCCCGTGCTTTGAGTACGGAGTTAAAAATCATAGACCGGTAACCCCCTGCACAGTGTACGAAGTAGGTTTTGTTTTTATCGATGCCAGCCAGATGATCGTTGATATAGTCCAGCGGGAGATTTTTTGCATCCAGCATATGTTCAGAGAGAAACTCACTTGCTTTGCGTACATCAAGCACCCCAATTGAAGGGTCTGTTTTCAAGCGTTCACTCATTTGGTCAACGGTTACAGTCTGGATCTGGCTGGTTTCTTTACCGGCTTTAACCCAGGCATCGATCCCGCCTTCCAAATAGCCGATCGTATAATCATAACCGACACGCGCAAGACGGGTCACCACTTCTTCTTCCCTGCCCTGCTCAGCGATTATCAATATGCTTTGTTTGATGTCGGGAATAAGTGCTCCAACCCAGGGAGCAAAGCCGCCATTTATCCCGATGTTGATCGAGTTAGGTACGAATCCTTTTGCAAAGATATCTGCATCCCGGGTATCAAGCATTACCGCGCCGGTCTGGTTTGCCGCCGCCTCAAAAGCTGCTGCATCCAACGCCCGGGCTCCTCTTTCAAGGACCCTGTCAATGCTTTCATAGCCATTGACGTTCATCAAAACATTTTCGGGGAAGTAAGCCGGCGGCGGCATCAGCCCACTGGTGACTTCTTTAACAAATTCTGCCTTGGTCATATCTGGCCTGAGTGCATAGTTCGAGATTTTTTGGTTACCCAATGTATCGGTCGTTTCCTTGCTCATGTTTTTACCGCACGCACTTCCTGCGCCGTGTGCCGGATAAACAATAATCTGATCAGCAAGTGGCATAATCTTATCACGCAGGGAATCGAACAGATGTTCTGCCAGCTTTTCTTGTGTGAGTTCAGCAGATACTTTCTGTGCCAGGTCAGGACGGCCAACATCGCCAATGAACAGGGTATCCCCTGTAAAAATGCCAACCTGCTTTCCGTGCTGATCACTTAAAAGATAGCAGGTGCTTTCCATGGTGTGTCCCGGCGTATGCAGAACTGTAAGCGAAACATTGCCCACTTTCAGCACCTGGCCGTCCACGGCTACAAGCGCATCAAAGCCGGGCTTAGCGGTCGGACCAAAAACGATTTGCGCACCTGTTTTTTCAGCCAGGTCAATATGGCCCGATACAAAGTCTGCATGAAAATGCGTTTCGAGAACATATTTTATTTTTGCCCCATTTTGTTCTGCACGGCTGATGTAGGGCTCAACTTCACGGAGCGGGTCGATCACCACAGCTTCCCCATTGCTTTCGATATAATAGGCTCCCTGTGAGAGGCAGCCGGTATAAATTTGTTGAATTTTCATATTTGTAGTCTTTTAATTTATCAATCCTATTTCCCTGAATTAACGATACAAATTTCAGGATGTTTAACTGGCTGGTCAGTGACAAGAGTCACATTGCAAGGAAAATGAAAATTATTTTCACCTTTTTTGCTAGTGACCTCTAACTTATCTAAGCTGCATTAGCTCGGAGGATATCATGTAAATTCCCATCATTAGCACAAACCAGCCAAACCCCTTTTTCAAAGAAGTAGCATTAACCTTTTTGGCTAAGATGCCCCCGATTAAAATACCTGCCATGGCAATACCCGTGATTTTCAATAGAAAAGCCCAGTCAATCACGTAATGTCCCAGATCCCCCGCAAAACCAATCAGCGAATTCAGCGCAATAATCAGAAGCGAAGTGCCCACAGCTTCCTTCATTAGCATGCCCAGGATTAACACCAAGGTCGGTATCAGCAAAAACCCGCCCCCTGCCCCCAGAAAACCCGTGGTAAGTCCAATGCCGATGCCGCTTAAAAGCATCCGGGCGATATTGCCTTTTAAGTCACATTCCAAACACCCTGGTTTTCGCTCCTTGCTCTTGATCATGCCCACCGATGCTGCTACCATTAGGATAGCAAAAAGCACCATCGTTAGTAAAGGTTCAGTGACCTGGAAATCACCCATGCTGAAAAGATCATGGGGCACCAACGGAATTAAATACTTACGCGTCAAGAAAACCGTTGTGATCGATGTGCTTCCAAAGAGCAGTGCTGTCTTAACTTTGACTGCACCTTTCAAATAATTGCTGTACGCCCCAACAAGACTGGTCGATCCGACAATGAACAGCGAGTAGGAGGTCGATACCAAAGGACTAATGCCGAATAGATAGACCAGGACCGGCACAGTCAGGATGGAGCCGCCCCCGCCGATTATACCCAATGAGATACCAATAAATACAGACGCTATGTAGGCGATGATTTCCATTTTTTTGCATTGTTTATGCTGCAAAAATCAGAAGTGTCAAGCGCGGGTAAAGTGATAAAGGTCACATATGGGAAATAATATTTAATATATCCCCAAGCTTTTACTTCCAAGCATTTCGGAACCTTTTAGTTCTTATTTTTTTTATGGCTTTATGCCTCGCTTAATCATTTAGCTAGTTATGAGTGAAAATATTTCCTACTATCTCGATACCGTTTTCTCGGATTTCGAACCTGAATTGAAACAGCACCTGATCCGGGAATGCAGCCTGAAAAAGATTCCAGCCGGAGAAGTAATCATGCGGGCCGGACAGTATATTAAACACACCTTGCTGATTGGAAGCGGGAGAGTGAAGCTTTACCGCCAGGGTGATGATGGGCAGGAAGCTTTCGTTTATGATCTGGAACCCGGAAACGCATGCGCCTTGTCGATGATCTGTAATACCAAACAGGAGGCCAGTGAAATTATGGCCAAAGCCGTGGAAGATACGGTTGCGATTCTGATCCCGATCCAATTGATGGACGAGCTGATGCAAAAATATAAAACCTGGTACTACTTTGTTATTGCCAACTACCGGGCCCGCTTTGAAGAGCTGCTGGTGGTATTTGACAATGTAGTATTTAAGGGCATGGACGAAAGGCTGGAATTTTATCTGAAAAATCGGTTTAGGAATTCTAAGACCAGTCAGATCTTAATTACCCATCAGGAGATTGCTAATGATCTTAACACTTCACGGGAGGTCATATCAAGATTATTAAAGAAAATGGAACAGGATCAAAAAGTCCGACTACTAAGGAATAGCATAGAATGGATCTCTCGGATATAATTAAAAAGATTCCACAATATCATAATGCTTAATATAATACCTCTACAAATTCAGACCACTTGTTTAGTTAAAACTTAGTAACTTAAACAAGGATAAAATAATGAAAAAGATGCGTAGAAAATTTGATTCATCATTTAAGGCGAGAGTGGCTATTGAAGC
>NZ_VBSN01000045.1 GCF_006149045.1 Dyadobacter flavalbus | reverse complement strand
TTAAGCCCGGAACCGCCGATGATACTTGGATCAAACCCGGTAAAGTAGGTAGCCGCCACAATACCATTACAAAAAGACCATCCCAATCAGATGGTCTTTTTCTTTGCATCACACCACGAAGCCCATCCGTATAGCTGGGCTTCGTGCGTTAACAGACCGATAAAAGAAAAGCACAACCTTTGGGAAGCAAATCAATAAGTTGTGGAGCGCGTAGGATCTTTCTGGATCAAATCAATCAAATGTGGAGGGGATAGAATTATATCTAGCTTTTTGTTTTTAATCAAGCTTCGTTTGTTTTGAGGAGTTTTGTATTTATTGTTCAGTTTCTATTACCAGAGTTCATGTAAATACATCGTTTGTCCATCTTTGTCACACATAAAAGAAAGCTTTTTTAAAACTTTTATCTATAATTTGAAAATTAACAATTCTCTTATTTATATTTGTAGAATACAGTGTCAATGAAATAGGTACTGAATTATTATGGATCATAGAATCAATACTATCCGGTGGTGGCGTGCACGTCTTAAAAAGATGGACGAGTAAGCTATTGCTTAGTATTAAATATACTTTCAAGCGGCTCGCTGTTCATCTGACAGCGAGCCGCTTTTTTTATTCCTGTAAATTTCACTTTTATGAAAATGCCAGATCAGTCATTTACCATATCTACTCAGTACAAAAAATTGTTGGCGGATACGCTGACTCCCGTTTCCATATATCTGAAACTGAGAGACCGTTTTGTAAATACAATTCTTTTGGAAAGCTCTGATTATCATGGGAATGAAAATTCCTTTACATACATATGCTGCGATCCCGTCGCATCTTTCAAGCTCAATAACAGCTTGGTTACAGAGCAGTTTCCAAATGGTGAGAACCACACGTATACTTTATCCCATTCAAAGGATGCGGTAAGATCGCTGTACAATTTTGCCCAGAGTTTTAAATCAGAAAAAAATACATTTCCATTTATCACTAACGGCCTTTTTGGTCATATGACCTATGACGCTGTAAGTTACTTTGAGGACATTTCCATTCAACCTTCTAACCCGGAAACCGATATTGATCAAATTTTTTACCAAGTATACCGCTATGTAATTGCTATTAACCATTTTAAAAATGAATTGTACATTTTTGAACATCAGTATGGCGATACAAACGAGGAGAGCGGCATTGAACAGATTGAAATTCTTATCAAAAACAGAAACTTTCCTAAATACGGCTTTAAAATAGCTTCTGAGGAAGTTTCCAATGTTTCCGATAATGAAATGCGGGCGGTGATCCAGAAAGGAATTGATCATTGCATGCGAGGAGATGTATTTCAGATTGTGCCTTCCAGGAGATTCAGCAGAAATTTCAAAGGTGATGAATTCAATGTTTACCGTGCATTGAGATCCATAAATCCATCGCCTTACTTATTTTATTTTGATTACGGCAGCTATAAAATTTTTGGATCTTCTCCTGAAAAACAAATCTTTATTAAAAATGGCCAGGCGGAAATTCATCCGATTGCTGGTACTTTCCGGAGAACAGGCGATGATCAGGCCGATGCCATAGCTGCTCAGCAATTGCTGGATGACCCCAAAGAGACCGCTGAACACGTCATGCTTGTGGATCTGGCACGTAATGATCTGAGCAGAAGCTGCGACGCGGTAGAAGTGATGAATTACAAAGAAGTTCAGTATTATTCCCATGTCATACATCTGGTTTCCAAAGTAGTTGGAACGATGAAAAAAGATGTAAATCCTTTGCAGCTGGTCGCCGATACTTTCCCGGCAGGAACGCTTTCAGGAGCGCCCAAACATAATGCCATGAAACTGATTGATCAGATGGAAAGCAGTAACCGGAGTATTTACGGAGGTGCAATCGGTTTTATGGATTTCAACGGGGATTTCAATCATGCCATTGCGATACGGACCTTTTTAAGTAAAAACAACACATTGTTTTACCGTGCCGGAATGGGCGTTGTTGCCAAATCCATTGTAGAAAGTGAGTTGCAGGAAATTAATAGCAAGCTGGCTGCGTTAAGAAAAGCGATCGAGGTTGCAGAAGGCATTTAAATACTTTTGTAAACATGGCTCAGATAAAAATATACGGTAACAAAGCCTTTCTTTATCCGATCCGGAAAAAGTTATCCGATACGCTGCATGCCTGCATAATCACTGCTTTTGAATACCCGGAAAGTAAAAGGTTTCACCGTTTCTTTTATCTGGAAGAAGGCGATTTTTATTTTCCTGAAGACAGAAGCCGTCAATATACGATTATAGAAATATCCTTGTTTGAAGGACGTTCCGTAGAAGCCAAAAAAGCTTTGTATCAATTGATCTTTACGCATTTTCAACAGGATTTAGCTATTTCTTCCAATGACATTGAAATAACGCTTACCGAAACGCCATTATATAACTGGGCAATCCGCGGAATGCCGGGCGATGAGCTGGCCCTTGATTATAAAGTTGTTGTATAATTTGTATCTGAAATATTGCCTAAAATGAAAATCCTTGTTCTCGATAATTACGATTCTTTTACATATAACCTCGTGTACATTCTTCGTGAATTGCATGATCAGGTTGACATTTTCCGGAACGATAAAATAGCTCTGGAAGATGTAGCACAATATGACAAGATTTTACTTTCTCCGGGCCCGGGAATTCCTTCTGAAGCCGGTATCATGCATAACGTGATCCGGGAATACGGCCCGAGCAAAAGTATTCTTGGAATTTGCCTCGGACATCAGGGAATTGGCGAAGTATACGGTGCTGCGCTGGAAAACATGACGGACGTGCTGCACGGAATCAGCGATACGGCATTGATTACAGATCCAACCGAGCGGATTTTTAAAGGCTTGCCGACTGAAATAAAAGTAGGACGCTACCATTCCTGGACGGTCATTCCTGAAACATTTACGGATGAGCTTCAGATTACTGCGCTTGATGAACAGGGAAGAGTCATGGGGCTTTCCCATAAAAAATATGATGTAAAAGGCTTGCAGTTCCATCCCGAGTCTGTACTTACCGAGCATGGAAAAGAAATGTTACAGAACTGGCTTACGTATTGATGTAAATTTTCCTTGGATCAAGCATTAAAATAAGAGCCGTTTTTGTTTTGTTATTCAGTTTCTAAAATAATCATGAAAGCCATTCTCAGTCACCTCTTCGAATATAATGTACTAAGTAAAGAACAAGCAAAGAATGTGCTGATCGGGATCAGTACAGGAAAGTATTCAAATTCTGAAATTGCATCCTTTCTCACCATTTATGCCATGAGAAGCATTACAGTGGAAGAACTGGAAGGATTTCGCGACGCCATGCTGGAATTGTGCCTTTCTGTGGATCTGGCTGCATACGATCCCATCGACGTATGCGGAACGGGCGGTGACGGCAAGGATACTTTCAATATTTCCACTTTATCCTGCTTCGTTGTAGCGGGAACGGGACAGCGCGTTGCCAAGCACGGCAATCATGGCGTTTCTTCTTTATGCGGCTCATCGACGGTTCTTGAATATCTCGGTGCCAAGTTTACCAATGACAAAAGTTATCTGGAACGCAAAATTGAGCAGGCAGGTGTTTGTTTTCTTCATGCCCCGCTGTTCCACCCGGCCATGAAAAACGTGGCTCCCATACGCCGCGAACTGGGCGTTAAAACGTTTTTTAATTTACTTGGGCCGATGGTAAATCCTGCTTCGCCCCAAAAACAGCTTGTAGGCGTTTTCAGTCTTGAATTAGCGCGGCTTTTAGCTTATCTTTACCAACAAACGAACAAGCGGTTTCTGGTTCTTCACGCATTAGACGGTTACGACGAAGTGTCATTGACAGGTGCCTTTAAAATGATAACTGCTCAGGCGGAGCAAATACTTACTCCTTCTCATCTGGGATTGCAGACGCTGCGCGCCGATGATCTTTCAGGCGGTAAAACAGTTGATGATTCTGCCCGGATTTTCATGAACGTCCTGAACAATACCGCGACTTCTTCCCAAAAACAGGCTGTACTGGCCAATTCTGCACTGGCTTTGCACTGCGCCAATCCCGAACTTTCGTTATTGGATTCGGTTGAAGCAGCCCGGGAATCTTTGGAAAGCGGAAAAGCGTTAAGGAGTTTCCGGAAGCTTGTTGAAGAATGAACAGCATTGTGCTGTAAAATAAAGTATGAAGCTAGCAGATTACAAATGAACATATTAGATAAAATCATCGCAAGAAAGCTGGAAGAAATTACGGAGTCAAAAAAGTTGAGACCAGTTTCAGTGCTGGAAAAGGAACCTTTGTTTTCGCGTACAACTGTTTCTATGGCCTCCGCTTTGAAGAATGCTTCATCTCCGCAGATCATTTCGGAATTCAAGCGCAGGTCTCCTTCCAAAGGCGTCATCAATGGTCAGGTTTTTCCTGAAACGGTTACAGCGGATTATGTGAAAGCGGGCGCAGCCGGTTTGTCTGTTCTGACGGATCATGATTTCTTCGGAGGGTCATTCGATGATTTTCTGAAAGCACGTCATGCCAATCCTTCCGTACCAATGCTGCGGAAGGATTTTATTGTTGACGAATACCAGCTTTTCGAAGCCAGATCCATAGGTGCCGATGTAATTCTGCTGATCGCTGCATGCCTTGAACCTGATAAAATTAATCAGCTCGGCAAAACAGCACGCGAACTTGGACTTGAAGTCCTGCTTGAAGTGCATAATGCTGATGAACTGGAAGTTAGCCTTGGAGAAAACATTGATATTGTAGGCGTAAACAACCGAAACCTTAAAACATTTGAAACATCGGTTGAAACTTCTGTTGCGCTGAGTGAACAGATCCCTGATTCTTTTGTTAAAATATCAGAAAGTGGGTTAAAAGATGCCGAAACCATACTTCACTTGTACAAGCATGGCTATAAAGGCTTCCTGATTGGAGAAACATTTATGAAAACTGTAAATCCTGGAACCGCACTTGCAGATTTGCAAAACAACTTAACTCAACATAGCAATTTAAATCCTCAGTTTCTATGAAAATTAAAGTTTGCGGAATGCGCCAGCAAGGCAACATTGAAGAACTGGTTGCATTGCAGCCTAATTTCATCGGGTTTATTTTCTATGAAAAATCGCCCCGTTTTGTTGGTGAAGAATTGAATGAAGAATACATCAGAAGTATTCCGGGTAACATCAAAAAAGTAGGCGTTTTTGTAAATGCCAGTCCGGGCTTCATTCTGAGCACCGTTAAAAAGTATGATCTGCAGTATGCACAGCTTCACGGAAACGAAATGCCCGATATTTGCAGAAGCATCCGTCAGAAGGGCGTGAACGTGATCAAGGCATTTTCAATCGATGAGAAATTCAATTTTGCCATGCTCAATAATTATAAATCATTTTGCGATTTATTTTTGTTTGATACCAAAGGGGCAAATCCGGGCGGCAACGGAACTTCGTTCGACTGGAAACTATTGAAGAAGTACGATAATGAAAAACCGTTTTTTCTGAGCGGCGGAATCAGTATTGAAAATGTTGAAGAAATCATTGCCTTGTCAAAAACGCTTCCTATCTACGGCATTGACGTAAATAGCCAGTTTGAAACAGAGCCCGGCATAAAGGATATTGCCAAGTTGGAAGAATTGTTTAATCTAGTTCGTGTCAAAGAGCAAGAAGAGGCGGAAGCTTAATTATTATGGAAGCAACAGCAGAAAAGAAGTCATATCAAGTCGATAACCGCGGTTATTACGGCAGTTTCGGAGGCGCATTCATTCCCGAAATGCTGTACCCGAACGTAGAAGAACTGCGCGAAAACTATTTACAGATCATTGCAGAACCTTCTTTTCAAAAAGAATATCATGACCTGCTCCGCAATTATGTAGGCCGTCCGACGCCGTTATACCGCGCCAACAGGCTTTCGGAAAAATACAAAACGAATATCTTTCTGAAACGGGAAGATTTGTGCCATACCGGAGCGCATAAGGTCAACAATACAATCGGCCAGATACTGATGGCCAAAAAGCTCGGCAAACAGCGTGTAGTTGCAGAAACCGGCGCAGGCCAGCACGGCGTGGCTACGGCGACTGTATGTGCGCTGATGGACATTCAATGCATTGTGTACATGGGCGAGCTGGATATCGAACGCCAGGCTCCCAACGTGGCAAGGATGAAAATGCTCGGAGCCGAAGTAAGGCCGGCCACATGCGGTTCCAAAACACTGAAAGATGCAACCAATGAAGCCATGCGCCACTGGATCAATAATCCGGTCGATACGCATTATATCATCGGTTCAGTTGTTGGGCCGCATCCGTATCCCGATATGGTCGCCCGTTTTCAGTCCGTTATTTCGGAAGAAATGAGATGGCAGCTGAAAGAACAGACCGGAAGTGAAACGCCGGATTACGTTCTGGCATGCGTGGGCGGCGGAAGCAATGCAGCCGGTGCTTTTTATCACTTCCTTGACGATGAAAATGTAAAGCTGGTTGCTATTGAGGCAGCGGGCAAAGGCTTGAACAGCGGCCATTCTGCGGCGACTACGGCACTGGGCAAGCCGGGCGTACTGCACGGAAGCCGGACTATTCTGATGCAGACTGAAGACGGACAGGTTGTGGAACCGTTTTCAATTTCGGCAGGTCTGGATTACCCCGGCATCGGGCCGCAACATGCTTATCTGTACGACAGCGGCAGAGGTATTTTCATGTCGGCAACGGATGAGGAAGCTGTTCAGGCGGCATTTGAATTGACGCGCTACGAAGGAATTATTCCGGCGCTTGAGTCTTCTCATGCGCTTGCAGTACTCGGACAGCTTGGCGCCACGCCGAATGAAACGGTTGTTGTAAACCTTTCCGGACGGGGCGACAAGGACATGGCAACTTACATGCGATATATCTGACACATCAATTTATTCCCAAAATCATATGGCTACATTAACATTGCCGGAAGTTTTTGATCTCCGGCTCAAAATTCAGGAACTTGAAGGAAAAGTAAATTCCGGCGAGCTGTCACTTTTCGAAAGATGCGATCTGGAAGACGAAATCCTGGAACTGAAAGAAAAACTGGGTGAATTTGACAGAATGAAATTCAGTGACGAAGGCGAGTGCCTTAATTGTTCCGCATAGTAATAAACAGTAATCCAAATATCCTATGAACCTAAAATTCCTTTTGTTTGCCGGAATGCTCCTTTTCGGATCAATGGCATTTGTTTCACCTCAACAACCTGCTGCCAAAAAAATGCTTCGCCATGTTGTAATGTTTAAATTCAAGGACTCGGCAACGCCGGCCCAGATCAAAGAAGTAGAAGATGCGTTCAAAGCGCTTCCTTCCAAAATCAAGGAGATCAAAGGACTGGAGTGGGGGACAAACAACAGTCCGGAAGGATTGTCACAAGGCTTCACGCACGTTTTCTTCGTAACGTTCGACGATGAAAAAGGCCGTGAAATTTACCTTTCTCATCCCGATCACAAGGCTTTCGGAAAAGTGCTCGGACCATATCTTGACAAAGTTTTGGTTGTAGATTACTGGACACAGGAATGAACAGGATTATAAATCTTTTTGACAGTACCGTTTCACACGCTGAAAGCAGCGGACTGCTTAATGTATATTTTACAGCAGGCTTTCCACAGCTCAATGATACCATGCGCGTCCTGAAAGCTTTGCAGGACGGCGGCGCCGATCTTGTGGAAATCGGTATGCCGTACTCGGATCCGGTTGCAGACGGCGAAACGATCCAGAAAAGCAATGACGTTGCCCTGGAAAACGGCATGTCTGTAAAGATCCTTTTTGAGCAGCTTGAAAATATGCGTGAAACGATTTTTGTTCCGGTGCTGCTGATGGGTTATGTCAATCCGGTATTGCAGTTCGGTATGGAAAACTTCTGCCGCAAATGTGCCGAGGTTGGCGTTGACGGGCTTATCCTGCCGGACATGCCGATGGACGTTTACCTGAATGAATATAAAGCTCTTTTTGATTCGTACGGACTGCTAAATATTTTTCTGGTTACGCCACAGACTTCGGAAGCACGCATACGGCAGATTGATGAAGTAAGCCAGGGATTTATCTATACCGTTTCCTCCGCAAGCGTCACAGGCTCCAAATCGGGTGTCAGCGAAGACATGGAATCTTATTTCAACAAGCTGAATAATATGAAGCTGAAAAATCCTCGTCTGATCGGTTTTGGAATCAAAGACAATGCAACTTTCAAAAAAGCATCCGGATATGCTGCCGGCGCCATTATCGGAAGTGCATTCATACGCGTGTTACAGGAAAGCACCGATCTGGAACAGGACATTAAATCTTTTGTGCGCGAAGTCAAAAATTATCCGGAAACAATCGAAGCATAGTTCCATACTTCAGGCATCAATTTTGTACAAAACAACTCACTTCGGGTTGTTTTTTTATTTATAGACGTTATGAAACTTCACTATATCATTCTTACACTTCTGACATTTGCTGCAATTCCTGCTTCCGCCCAGTTAAAGCTGGATCTGGAAAGCGGGCTCGTACTTGGAACCAATTACAATAAAGTCAGAATTCCTAATTCCGGCGGAACATTGGTGAATCTGCAGGAAGATCTTACGATTGATCCAAAGGTATTTTACAGGATTAGAGCAGGATATACAATCAAAAACCGCCATAACGTTTCCTTGTTGTATGCTCCGTTAACGGTTAAGTACAAAGGTTCTTTCGGGGAAAATGTCAACTTCAATGGCTTGAACTTTCCGGCAGCGCAGCCGCTTGAAGTTTTTTACAAATTCAACTCATACCGGCTTACGTATCGTTACGATTTTATTGCCAAAGCACGTTGGAGAGTAGGGGCGGGGCTTACCGGAAAAATCCGTGATGCAGATGTCCGCTTTAAAAACGAATCCAGCGACACCCATTTCGATAATGTCGGTTTTGTTCCGCTTGTCAATTTCTATGCTTCTTACAAGCCTAATTATCGCTGGTCACTTATTCTGGAAGGCGATGCGCTGGCTGCAAAACAAGGACGCGCCGAAGATATTTTTGCAGGCGTTGCATATCAGATCAATCCCAAATTCGGCATCAAGCTTGGCTACCGCGTTGTAGAAGGCGGGGCAGATTCGGAAGAAGTTTACAATTTCAACTGGATCAACTACGCATCTGTTGGTGCATTGGTGTCGTTCTAGTTCACGCAGGTTTTCAACGCACAGAATTATAACAGGATTTTTGATTTTGCCGGTAAGAAATTCAATATAAATTCATTATATTAGAATGTTTTATGCATGGGGACAAGTTGTAATTTTTGTCTTCCGATTACGTTCTAAAAGCCAACAGTTATAAAGAGAATTTATATGACTCCATTCACTCCGGCAATGGAAGGCCTGTTGCTTCGCATTCAGGAATACCGTCAAAAATATTATCAAAATCAATTGCTGAAAGGAATCATCTTTTCGGCAGCTTTACTTCTGACCGTCTTTTTGTTTTTCAATACCATAGAATACTTCGGCCGATTCAGTTCTGCGGTCAGAGGAACGCTGTTCTTTGGCTTTCTGGCGGTTCTGGTTTTCTCGATTTTTCAGTGGGTCATTCAGCCATTGATCCATTTGTCAGGACTTAAAAAGCCGCTTTCCGATGAGGATGCCGCTTTGCAGATCGGTGCCTATTTTCCTGAAATAGGCGATAAGCTGGTTAATACATTGCAGCTACGAAACCTTTCGGGTATGCAGTCGGACCTTATAGAAGCAAGTATCCGGCAGAAATCCGGGCAGTTGCTGATTGTACGGTTTTCGGATGCAATCAAATTCAATGAAAATAGAAAGCGGATAACGTATGCCATTTATCCGCTTGCAGCCATTGCGGTAATTCTGCTCTTCAATCCGTCTTTCTTTTCTTCCAGTTCGGACAGAATTATCCATTTTCAGAAGAACTATACATATGCTCCGTTTTCCTTCGTACTTGAAAATAAGAACCTGAAAGCATTCCGGAATGAAGATTTTACATTGAAACTGAAACTGAAAGGCGAGGCATTGCCAGAAGCCGTTTATCTTGTTCAGAACGGATCAAGGTTCAAGCTGAATGCTGAAGGAAACCAGAATTACTCGTATACATTCAAGAATATTCAGCGTGAAATTGCCTTTTCATTCGATGCGGCCGGGTTTGCTTCGGACGAATACCGGATCCATATTGCGGAAAGACCGTCGCTGCTTTCATTTGACGTAAACCTGCATTATCCCGCGTACCTCAATAAACCGGCAGAAGGCCTTAATAATGTAGGAAATCTTTCGGTTCCGGAAGGAACAACCATTGAGTGGGACTTCAATACTTCTTCGACGAATTCGCTTGCCATACGCTTTGAAAATGATTCAGCTCTTTATCAGGCAAAAGCAGGAAACGGTGATCACTTCCAGATCCGCAAAGCAGTACGACGTTCTTCGCAGTACCAGGTTTCGCTTAAAAATGAAGAAACAACCAATGCCGACAAGATAGGCTATTACATAAATGTGATTCCGGACAAGTTCCCGATCCTGAACCTTGAGAATTTTCAGGATACAACCTTGTATAATTATCTGGTGCTTGGCGGTTCGATCAGCGATGATTACGGATTTTCACAGCTTAAAATGTTTTATTCTGTAAAGCGCGCCGATGCCAAAGAACCTTCACAGGCAAAAGGAATTCCTATTCCGTTCAATAAAACGGTCAATACACAAAGCTTTTATTTCCAATGGTACGTTGACAGTCTTAAGTTGCAGCCGGGAGATAAAATTGAATATTATGCGCAGGTCTGGGATAATGACGGCGTAAACGGTGCCAAAAGCGCGCGTTCACGTTCTATTCAATTCACGGTTCCGTCCAAAGATCTTCTGGAAGCTGAGATAAAGAAAACGGAGCAGGAAACAGAAAACCAGATGCAGTCGGCAATGAAAAAAGCACAAAGTCTGCAGAAAGACCTAAACAATCTTGACAACCGTCTGAAGAGTAACAAGGAACTCGACTTTAAAGAGCAGAAGCAGATTGAGGAAGTGATCAGAAAGCGTGAAGAGCTGATGAAAGAACTGCAGGCTTTGCAGGAAAAGCATCAGAAGTCAAATGAAATGTCCAAGCAATTCAATCAGCAAAGTCCGGAACTGCAGAGCAAGATTGAGCAGCTGCAGAAACTGATGAATGATTTGATGGACAAAAATACGGACAAGCTTTATCAGGAATTGAAAAAACTGCTCGAACAGAAGCAAAGCGAACGCCTGTCGAGCATGATGGAGAAGCTGAAGAACAAGGAAGGCAATCTTGAAAAAGAGCTGGAAAGAACCATGGAACTGTTCAAGCAAATGCAGCTTGAACAGAAAATGGAAAACCTGGTTGAGAAGCTGGACCAACTGGCAGAAAAAGAAGAAACTCTTGCCGAGAAAACGCAGGAAAACGACAAGAACAAAAATGCAGACGATAAAAAAAGCAAGAATGAAGATCTGAAAAAAGAGCAGGAGAAAATCCAGGATGAATTCAAAAAGGCTCAGGAAGACAGCAAGGAAGTAGAGGAGATGAGCAAGGAAATGGAACAGCCCATAGACTCGCAGCAGGAAGAGCAGAAAGATGCTTCTGAGCAAATGGAACAGAGCAAACAGCAGCTTGACAAACAACAGAACTCCAAAGCCGCACAAGCGCAGAAAAAGGCTGCACAATCGATGAAGAAAATGGCGCAGTCCATGGAAGCAGAAATGGAATCGGCAGAAATGGAACAGATGGAAGAAAATCTGGATGCATTGCGGGATATTCTTGAAAATCTGATTACGCTGTCGTTTGACCAGGAAACGCTGATGAAAGACTTCCGTGGTGTAAACCTTCAGGATCCGCGTTTTATAAAACTGGGCCAGCAGCAGCTGAAACTGAAGGACGATGCCAAAGTTGTGGAGGACAGTCTGTATGCCCTTGCAAACCGCGTAGTCCAGATCCAGTCGTTTATTACCCGCGAGCTGAACGATATGAAATCCTACATGGATGAAAGCGTAAAAAGCATTAAAGACCGGCAGATCAATGTGGCGACTTCCAAACAGCAGTTTGCCATGACTTCCATGAACAACCTTGCGCTGATGCTTAGCGACGTATTCAACCAGATGCAGCAGCAAATGGCCATGGCCATGCCGGGCAGCGGTAAAGGCAAAAAAGGCAAGCAGAAAGGAGAGCAGAAAGGCATGGGAGAAATGCAGGAAAAGCTTAACGGAGAAATGAAGAAACTGGGCCAGGGCAAAGAAGGGCAGGGCAACAACTCGGAGCAACTTGCCAGAATGGCCGCAGAGCAGGCCATGATCCGGAAAATGATCCAGGACCTTATGGAATCGCAGAAAGGCTCTGAAGCAGGAAAACAGTTCGGAAAGGAACTTCAGGAAATTGCCGAAAAAATGGACGAGACAGAAACCGATCTTGTAAACAAACGCATTACGCCGGAGCTTATCAAGCGTAACCAGGAGATTACAACAAGGCTTCTTGAATCGGAAAAGGCGATGAAAGAACAGGACGAAGATGAGCAGCGCAAGGCACAAAGCGCCAAACAGCTGCCGCGCAATCCGCCGCCTGCTTTTGAAAAATACATCCGCGAAAAGGAAAAGCAAACCGAATTGCTCAGAACGATTCCTCCGACATTCTCTCCATTCTACAAGCGGGAGGTCGATACTTACTTCCGCAAATACCAGGCGAAGAACTGATTGCCGCTTCCTTTTGTTAGAGATTTCACAGATGACAGCATTAACACTTTTTAAGAGTGTCTTTCAAATGCTGTCATCTTTTGTATATCTGTTTTAACGGGATACTTAGTATGTTTGTACATATTTGTTACCGGGCATACCTGGTAAGGAATATTTCCAGTTTCAAAAGTTCCGGCTAAATTTTTTCAAGCATGCTTAACTTCTTTTCAGAAGATATTGATTTCAGTTTGCCTCTTCCGCAGAAAACAAAAAAATGGATCAAGAATACCGCGCAAAGTGAAGGCTTTGAGATTGCAGGTATCAACTACATTTTTTGCTCGGATGAATACTTGCTTGAGATCAATAAACAATATCTGGATCACGACTATTATACGGACATCATAACGTTCGACAATAGCGAGGAAGAGAAGCAACTGGAAGGGGATATATATGTCAGTATCGACAGAGTTCGTGAAAATGCAGAAACTCTTCAGGTGGGTTTTACGACCGAATTGCGCAGGGTTCTTGTACATGGACTTTTGCATCTGATGGGTTACAGCGACAGTGACGATATCTTAAAAAAAGAAATGCGGGCAAAAGAGGATCAGCACCTTTTGCTCTTTTAGTTAAATTTCCACGTGGAACACTTTAATTAAAGTAGTTTAATGAAGTGTAAAGTGAATCAAAAATTATGTTTCAGGAATATGATGTAATCGTAGTAGGAGCAGGACATGCAGGTTGCGAAGCTGCTGCTGCAGCAGCAACCATGGGCTCTTCCGTACTGCTTATTACAATGAATATGCACACCATTGCGCAGATGTCCTGCAACCCGGCCATGGGCGGTGTGGCAAAAGGACAGATCGTGCGCGAAATAGATGCGCTGGGCGGGCAGTCCGGAATTATCAGCGACAAGACCATGATCCAGTTTCGGATGCTGAACTTATCCAAAGGCCCGGCTATGTGGAGCCCGCGCTGCCAGAGCGACAGGGTATTGTTTGCACAGGAATGGCGTAACACACTTGAGAATAATCCCAATGTGGATTTCTGGCAGGATACCGCAAAGGAAATCCTGATCAAGGACGGGAAAGCATGCGGTGTAAAAACAAGTCTGGGAATTGAGATCAAGTCAAAATCGGTTGTTCTTACAAACGGAACATTCCTGAACGGATTGATCCATATCGGAGAGAAAAACTTCGGAGGCGGACGTACAGGCGAAAAAGCAGCAACTGGAATAACAGAACAATTGGTGACATTGGGCTTTGAAGCAGGACGTATGAAAACCGGAACGCCGCCGCGCGTAGACGGACGTTCGCTGGATTATTCCAAAATGGAAGAACAGCCCGGAGACGAAAACCCTGCAAAATTTTCCTATACGGACACCAAGCCGCTTGCCAAGCAAAGGAGCTGCTGGATTACTTATACTAATTCGGAAGTCCATGAAATCCTGAGAACCGGCTTTGAAAAATCACCGATGTTTTCGGGAAGGATAAAAGGAATCGGGCCGCGGTATTGCCCTTCTGTAGAAGACAAAATAAACCGTTTTGCAGATAAAGACCGCCATCAGATTTTTGTGGAGCCGGAAGGTTGGGATACGGTCGAAGTGTATGTAAACGGATTTTCAACTTCATTGCCCGAAGACGTGCAATATGCTGCTTTGAGAAAAATACCTGGATTTGAAAACGCCAAAATGTTCCGCCCGGGATATGCAATCGAATACGACTATTTCCCCCCGACACAACTTAAATCCACGCTTGAAACGCACTTGGTAAAGAACCTGTTTTTTGCCGGACAGATTAATGGAACTACGGGTTACGAAGAAGCGGCATGCCAGGGATTGATGGCGGGAATCAATGCGCATCAGAATGTATACGAACTTGATCCTTTTGTACTGAAAAGATCGGAAGCTTATATCGGCGTTTTGATTGATGACCTAATTAACAAAGGGACGGAAGAACCTTACCGGATGTTTACTTCAAGGGCTGAATACAGAACCTTGCTGCGCCAGGATAACGCGGACATGAGGCTGACAGAAAAAGGGTATAAACTTGGATTGGCAGGTCCGGAAAGAGTAGAAGCAGTACGAAAAAAGAAAGCCGAAGTAGAAGCCATCATTGCTGCATTTTCCGGTACCAAACTGACGCCTGAAGAAATTAATCCTACGCTCGAAGCAATAGGAACTGCGCTGCTGCGTGAAAAAATTTCGCTTTCACAATTGCTGAAAAGACCTCAGATTACAATTGACCAGCTTAAGGAAGCAAGTCCCGTTGTAGCCGGTTTACTGGAAGAATACGGACAGGATTCTATTCAGCAGGCTGAAATAAATCTCAAGTACGACAGTTATATAGAAAAGGAAATACTGCTTGTGGAAAAAATGAACAAGCTGGAAAACCTTAATATTGTAGAGAATTTCAATTATGACGTGGTCACTTCATTGTCATTTGAAGGAAGGGAAAAACTAAAAAGGACACGTCCGGCAACCATAGGACAAGCTTCCCGGATCAGTGGTGTGAGCCCTTCGGATATTTCAGTATTAATGCTCTTTATTGGACGATAAATGCCACTAGAAACACTCCAGAATTGCCCGGTTTGCAGTAAGTCCAGTTTCAGCAACTATCTGAATGTAGAGGATTACACGGTTTCTCATAAAGAATTTACAATTCAGCAATGTAATTCCTGCTACTTTTTACTGACCAATCCAAGGCCTTCGGAAGAAGATATCGGACAGTATTATCAGTCAAATGATTACATTTCGCACCACGATGACGGGAAAAATGTAATGAACAAAGTTTATACATCCGTCCGTAATTATACGATAAAAGAAAAAGTAAAGCTGATAAATGAACTTTCAGGTTCAAAAGGTGCATTGCTTGATATCGGATGCGGAACCGGCGCTTTTCTTCAGGCTGTAAAAACGGATGGCTGGAACATTGCCGGAACTGAACCTGATCAGGAAGCAAGGACAATTGCCAATGAAAAAGCAGCAGGACGTATTTACAGCGATATTTACAATTCTTCGCTGGAAAACCAGCAGTTTGATATCATTACGTTATGGCATGTTCTGGAGCATGTACACAAGCTGAACGAAACCATCAACTGGCTTTCCTTGCATTTGAAGGAAAATGGCAAGATAATTATTGCTGTACCGAATCCTCAGTCGTATGATGCCTTGAAATACGGCCGTTTCTGGGCAGCATATGACGTTCCAAGGCATCTTTATCACTTTACAAAAGCATCCATGCAGAAGCTTCTTCAGAAACATAATCTGACAGTAATCAAGACGCTTCCGATGTGGTTTGACTCATTTTATGTCGGAATGCTCAGTACGAAGTATAAAGGGAAAAGAATAAGTTTGCTTGAAAGTGTAAAAACAGGCTTGATTTCGAATCTGAAAGGCCGTTCAAACAACAAAGAGGAATTAAATACATCCAGTTTAATATACATTGTTACGAAACAATAAACTGCCTGCAACATAAACACGAAAGCCCTCAATACAGCATTTGTATTGAGGGCTTTTTCAAATCCATGCACATGATCAGAACACTTGCAATTGCTTTTATCAGCCTGTTAATTTTCGGACGCTGCGCCCAGCAAGTTGCTCCGACCGGAGGAAAAAAAGATTCTATTCCGCCCAATCTTGTTGAAAGTTTTCCTGTAAACAAAACCCTGAATTTTAAGGGCAAAAAAATCGAGCTCTACTTCAATGAGTACGTAGTGGTCGATAATATAAACCAGAAACTGATTATTACACCGGAAGCCGACAATCCTTATACTTACAAGCAAAACGGAATGTCAGTAGCGCTTACTTTTAAAAAACAGTTTGAAGATAGTACTACTTACACGCTGAATTTCGGCGATGCAATCAAGGATTTTGCAGAGAAAAATCCGGCAAAAAATCTAAAAATGGTTTTCAGCACAGGAAGTACGCTGGATTCCGGACGCGTTTACGGCAGTGTAAAGGACATTACAACAAACAAACCCATTTTTGATGCACTGGTCGGACTTTATAATGTCAGCGACACGCTGAATGTAGCCAAGCAAAAGCCTTACTATTTCTCCCGGACCGACAGCAGCGGAACATTCTCCATTGAAAATGTTCAGACGCGTGCGTATAAATTGATTGCTATTGATGACAAAAACCGTAACATGTTATACAATGCAAAAGATGAAAGAACCGGATTTGTAAACCAGATTATAAAGGCGGGAGCAGATTCAGTTGCTTACCAGATAAATATGTTCCTTTCGGATAACACTCCCCTGAAAATCCAGCGGACACTGCCCAGGGTTAATAACTATTCCGTCGTTTTCAGCAAGCCGATTGAAAAAGTAGGCGTGACTTTTATGAACAAAGATACGCTGCCCTATTTGCTTGAAAACGGAACTGCACTTAAATTCTTTAATGTAGATCCTCATCCGGATTCTACTTTGGTAAAACTTACCGCTACTGATTCATTAGGCACTGTTACCGATTTTGAACAAAAAATTGCATTTCAGGCGCAACGCGGGAAAGAAAGACAGAAAGATCCGCTGGGGCTGACTACGCTGCCTGAGCAAAACAAGCCTTTGACCAATGAATTTGTTTACCAGTTTGTACTCAACAAACCGATAAAGTTTCTTGATGATCAAAAAATAACGCTTATAACGGACAGCCTGACGCACGAACCGCTTCACTCATTTCCTTACAGCTGGAATGTTACGCACAATATTCTTACTGTAAATGCAAAATCGTTTGCAAAAGATTCTATCAAATGGGATCTTCCAAAGGGATCTGTTATAAGCGTCGAAGACGATACCTTGGCCAGGACGTTGCTTAAACATCCTGTTCTGAATGAAGAAAATTACGGGCAGATAAAAGGCGCCGTACTGAATGCAGATACTTCCACGCACTTTATCGTGGAGCTTGTTGACGAGCAATTCAAAGTTTTCAAATCGGTATATACTTCTCCTTATACGTTCCGGCATGTTCCACAAGGAAAATATATGATCCGGATTATCATTGATGCCAACCGTAACAAGCGGTGGGATACCGGCGAACTGGACAAGAACAGGCAGCCAGAAGCCATATATTATCTCCAGGACAAAATTTTGCTGAAGAGCAATTTTGAGCTGAACGACATTAATATAACCCTCCCGAAATAAAAATCCTAGAAAAGCTTATACACTCATTGTGGATAACTATGTTAATAAGCCTCTTTTTTTGTTTATAAATACCTGAATTTTGTGAACAACTGTGTGGATAAAACATAAACTGTGTGGATAAATTCAGAGAATCCATCGTTTAGTGGATAACTAAAGACTAAGTTGAAGTTAACAGTGCGTTAATTCACTAAAGTTATTGTGGATAACTTATATTGCAGAGAAAGGCTACTTATTCACATTCGTGTGTGAACAGAAAATTTCCTAACTTGTAATTCAGCAAATTAGTTGTTAATAACTAAAAAATCTTAAGTGGATAAATACACATAGTTATTCACATGTTGTGGATAACTATGTTAATCTACAGTGGATAAAGAAGTTATCATCTTATCCACAGGCACAATGAATAGTAATAATTAAAAACAAAATTTTTTTTCTATTATGAAAAAGGTTTCAAGATGGATTATGATATTCATTTTGTGTTCCGGGGCGGCGGCGGCGTTCGGGCAAAGTGAAAAAGAAATGGCGGAGGAATATTTTAAAAACGGAGATTGTGCCAAGGCGCTGACATATTATACAGCTTATCTTAAGTCGTCCTTTGAAAAAGGGTCGCTTAAAAATTATACAAGCTGTATAATCAAGAACAAAAGCTGGGGCGAGGCGGAATCATTTTATAAAAAGCAGATTAAAAATGATGCAGCGAATGCAAGCTGGTATTATTTGTACTGGGGCGTTATGCTGGAAACGCAGGGAAAGGCTCAGGACGCTTCCAGAAAGAATGAACAGGCTATTGCCTCATCCGGTGCCAGAATAGAGCTCAAACGCGATCTGGCGGATGAGTTCAGGGCTATAAACCAGCCGCAATGGGCTAAAAATATATTGCTCCAGGCGAGAGAAAGTGCGAAGCGTACCGATTTGTTCCAGCTTGAACTGGCCAGTGTATACCGCGATCTGAACGATCCGGAAAAAATGATAGACGAACTGCTTTCCTACGGCATGCGCTATCAGAATACAGAAGTGGTGCAGAACATGCTTCAGGATTTTACCAAAGATGAGAAAGAACAGGCTTTGCTGGAAAAAGTCTTGTATGACAAGATCCAGAAATTTCCGAATGAAGGTTTCTACAATGAACTCTTGATCTGGTATCAGATTCAGAAAAAGGATTTCTACAAAGCATTTATACAGGAAAGATCGCTGGATAAACGATTCAAACACAACGGATCAAGACTATATAATCTTGGCATGCTGGCGTTACAAAACCTGGATTACAGCAATGCAGGAACCATTTTTGATTATTTGGTTAAAGAATATCCGAAAGGTCAGCTGTATCCGGTTGCAAGAAGAATGGCCATTTTTGCCAGAGAAGAACAGGTTAAAAATACGTATCCGGTTAAAAAAAGCGAGGTCGAAAAATTGCTCGGCCAGTATCAGCAGCTCGTGGATGAACTTGGAACCAATGTACGGACTGTGGAGGCACTTCGTAACATGGCCACTCTGAATGCATTCTATATGGATGATTTTAAAAAGGCCATCGCCATTCTGGAAACTGCCATTGAGGCTGGAAAACAGGAAAAGAACTTTGTAGATAAATGCAAACTGGATCTTGGCGACATTTATCTTCTTCAGGGCGAGCCGTGGGAAGCTACGCTGGTTTACTCTCAGGTTGAAAAATCACAGAAAGACGATCTTCTCGGTTATGAAGCAAAATTGCGCAATGCAAAACTTCATTATTACAAAGGAGAATTTGTACTGGCGAAAGCCGTTCTGGATATTTTGAAAAAAGCAACGTCCAGAGAAATAGCCAATGATGCCAACGAACTTTCACTGCTTATCATGGACAATACAGGACTGGACAGTACGGAAGCTGCCATGAAAGCTTACTCGGCCGTGGAGCTTCTTCTCTTTCAGAATAAAAAGTATGAGGCTATCGATACTTTGAAGCAGCTTTACAAAAAATATGAAAATCACAGCCTTGCGGATGAAATAATCTGGCTTACTGCAAAAACCTACATCAAGCTTGACAGCAACCAGCAGGCCATGGAAAATCTGAAGTTGCTTGTCTCAAAATTTGGTCATGACATTTACGGAGACGATGCCTTGTTTGCCATGGCAAAGCTTTATCAGGAAAAACTGAATGACAAAGACCAAGCTATGAAATTGTATCAGGAACTGATGGAAAAGTATCCGGGAAGCATTTTTGTAGCGGACTCAAGAAAACGCTTCAGAATTCTGAGAGGAGACGTGATCAACTGATTTTTTGTGCCTTTCAGAATTCAATATTTGCGTACCAGTATCCAGTTTAACGCAAATATTGAATTCTAAAGGGCTTAAAATAATTGATATTTTACTTTAAGTTATTCATTAACAGATTTTTGAACTGTGAAAAATCTGCATTCATTTGAATGGCTTCTTTTTTGATTGAAAGCAGAGATTTCAACCTTTCCGGTATTTCGACCGATTTTTCAAGTGTTTCCTCAACAAGATCAATAAATTTGGCCGGATGAGCCGTTGCCAGGAAAATGCCGGTAAAATCTGCGGCGTTCACTTTCCTGTATTCCTGCAAGCCCTGGTATGCAACTGCGGTATGCGGACACATGATGTAGTTGGTCTGATTGTAAATTTCCCGCATTGACTGCTTTGTTTGCTCATCTGTAAAAAAGAAGCCGGAAAGTTTTTGAGTAGCCAACGTCCAGTCATCTTCAAAAAATCTTTGCAAACGGACAAAGTTGCTCGGACTTCCGACATCCATCGCATTGGAAATAGTTTCTACGGAAGCAGCCGGTTCGTAACTTCCGGTTTTAAGATATCGCGGTACTGCATTGTTCAGATTTGTGGAGGCCACAAAGTGTTCTACCGGCAAACCCATTTTATAAGCCAGCAAGCCGGCACTCAGATTTCCGAAGTTTCCGCTCGGAACAGAAAACACAATCGGCTTTCCGAACTTTTTTAATTGCGCATAAGCAGAAAAGAAATAGAACGACTGCGGAATGAGCCTTGCAATGTTAATCGAATTCGCAGAGGCCAGATGAAATTTTTGGTTTAGTTCAGGATCAAGAAATGCTTCTTTCACGAGCCGCTGGCAATCGTCAAAGGTTCCGTCCACCTCGATAGCCGTAACATTGTGTCCGAGGGTTGTCAGCTGCTTTTCCTGAATGTCGCTTACTTTGCCGCTCGGATATAAAATAGTAACGGTAATGCCGGGAATTTTGTAAAATCCCTGCGCCACGGCACCGCCGGTATCGCCCGAAGTTGCAACAAGAATATTGATCTGTTTTTGGGAACGAAGCAGAAAATAGGACATGATAGCCGCCATAAACCTTGCCCCGAAATCCTTGAACGCCATGGACGGTCCATGAAACAATTCCAGAACGTAATTATCCTGATTCACAGGTATAACCGGACTTTCAAAATCATAGGCACCATGAATGATTTCCTCAATTTCGCTTCTTGAAATTTCGTCTCCAAACAAAGTATACGTTATTTCGACAGCTATTTCATTGAAAGTTCTGTCTTCAATATTTTCCAAAAACTTAGCAGAAACTGTCGGAATATGTTCCGGCATGTAAAGCCCGTTATCCGGAGGCAAGCTGTTAAAAATGGCTTCTTCCAGTGATGCTTTCAAGCTTGAAGTTTTGGTACTGTAAAATATCATTGTGTAAAATTGAATCAGAAAATTGGGAGTGCGAATTTAAGTAAAATACCTATGAATAGGCTATTATAAAAGTATTTATGACGAAACTGCGCAGTAAATACAAGTACACTTTCTAAGGAATCCCTGTTTTCTGGATCGCTAATAAATATTTTTTTGTTTACTTCAAGCATATGAATCATGCATGTCATTAATAAGCTATAATCATGTCAAAAGGAATATTTAATGTTCCGGCAATAAAAAACGAGCCGGTGAAAAGTTATTTGCCCGGCAGTCCGGAAAGAATCGAGTTAAAAAAGGCGTTGGAAGAAGCACGTTCAAAGGTTATAGAAATTCCTCAGTATATAGGAAATAAGGAAATATTCTCGCAGAATAAACATGCCATTTCGCCCCCGCACGATCATCAGCATGTGTTGGGCTATTTTCATGAAGGAACAGGAGAAGATGTAAAGAATGCCATTGGTGCAGCTTTGGAAGCCAAAGAAAACTGGGCAACTATGCGCTGGGAACAGCGTGCTTCGATCTTTTTAAAAGCAGCAGAATTAATTGCAGGACCTTATCGTGCCGAAATCAATGCAGCCACCATGCTGGGGCAATCCAAGAATGCATACCAGGCAGAAATAGACTCCGCATGTGAGCTGATCGATTTTTTGCGCCTCAATGTCAATTTCATGAGAGACATTTACGAGCAGCAGCCTGAGTCTTCCGATGGCGTCTGGAACCGGATGGAATACCGCCCGCTGGAAGGTTTTGTATTTGCGATAACACCTTTCAATTTCACCGCCATTTCCGGGAACCTTCCGGCTGCTCCGGCATTAATGGGAAATGTTGTATTATGGAAGCCGGCTTTTACACAGGTTTATTCTGCACATGTGATTATGAAGGTTTTCAAAAAAGCCGGTTTGCCCGATGGTGTTATCAATATGATTCTGACAGACGGCCCAGTTGCAGGAGAAATCATATTCAAACATGCTGACTTCGCCGGAATTCATTTTACTGGAAGCACAAGAGTTTTTCAGACAATCTGGAAAACAATCGGAGAAAATATTCCTGTTTATAAATCATTCCCAAGAATAGTTGGAGAAACTGGCGGGAAAGATTTTGTCCTTGCGCACAAATCTGCGGATGCAAAAGCAGTAGCAACGGGTCTGATTCGCGGAGCATTTGAATACCAGGGACAAAAATGTTCAGCCGCTTCAAGAGCATACATTCCTTCTAATCTCTGGGAAGAAATAAAAGAATTTATGATCAAGGATCTTGCTGAAATCACGATGGGTGGCGTTGAAGATTTCTCCAATTTTGTCAATGCTGTAATCGATGAAAAATCATTTGATAAAATCACATCCTATATAGAAAAGGCAAAAGAAAGTGATGTTACTGAAATTATTTCTGGCGGCAACTATGACAAAAGCAAAGGATACTTTGTTGAACCAACAATTATAAGAGCTTTCCAGCCGGATTATGTTACACTGTGTGAAGAAATTTTTGGTCCGGTACTTACAGTTTATGTATATGAAGAAGATAAGTTTGAAGATATTATTCCTGTTATCGACTCGACTTCTCCATATGCTTTGACCGGAGCAGTTTTTGCTACGGACCGCTATGCAATACAGTATGCAACGGATCATTTAGTTAATGCAGCCGGAAATTTTTATATTAATGACAAGCCAACCGGTGCTGTAGTTGGTCAGCAACCTTTTGGCGGTGCACGTGCATCTGGTACTAACGACAAGGCAGGTTCAGTTCTAAATCTGCTTCGCTGGGTATCGCCTCGTGCTATTAAAGAGACGCTTGTTTCGCCTGTAGATTACAAATATGCCTTCTTGAATAAAGATTGATTGTATCGATTCTATTTATTTTTTAAAATATTAAAGAATGTAAAAATATTTTAAATTATTTTTCATCTACATATTGAAACTTAGAATTCTTTTTCTACCTTTGCAATCCCAATCGCAAACAGAGAAAAGAAAAGTAGATGAGAATGAGTGATTGGTCCTGTTCTTTGACGTGATGAGATAAGCTAAGAGAAAAATAAGCAATTATTTGTTTAGGAGAATTCGGCTCTGTGGCTGCTGTCTGTAATGGGCAGGGGTTTACAGAAGCCACAACAACATTTACAATGGAGAGTTTGATCCTGGCTCAGGATGAACGCTAGCGGCAGGCTTAAT
>NZ_VBSN01000044.1 GCF_006149045.1 Dyadobacter flavalbus | reverse complement strand
CTTCAATAGCCACTCTCGCCTTAAATGATGAATCAAATTTTCTACGCATCTTTTTCATTATTTTATCCTTGTTTAAGTTACTAAGTTTTAACTAAACAAGTGGTCTGAATTTGTAGAGGTATTATAAACCTTATCCTACGGATCAATGGGTGACTATCAAAGAATACTGTAAAAAATTCGGAATAGAAGATACGCAGACTGTTTCTGACTGGATTGAAAAAGGCATCATACCGGAAGAAAATATGCTGATAATTCCCGAGTATAATAACATACGCATGATCAAGGCTGTACCGTACCATGATGTTTAACATCGTGTTTGTTTGATGTAGTGCTTACACCCCGTTCAATTATGTTCGGGGTGTTACATACAGCAAAAAGCCGAACATTTGCATCCGGCTTTTTAGTAATTACTTAAATCATTAAGGCGGATTTAAACAGGCAATCCAGGAAGCACTGTCTTAATTACAACTTTGACTGCTGTCTTAACTGCATTTGCTATTGCGTCAGCAACGGCATCCACAATGTCTGCAATTACATTACCGCCTTGTAGTTCAATTAATTCCTTTGAACTTAAAGGATCGAGATTAAATTCGTTCAAGTTTTTCATGATTTTAGCAAAAAGTTAAAAAATGGATTTGAATACCTTGTTCAGGTTTATATCCAACTCCCTTCTTATTTGTTACCAGCTTTTTTCACAAATCATAAATGAATTGGCAAATTGTGAATCATTTCTGGATCAAGCGGACAGGAAAATGAAACTCCCTCGTGAACAGTTGCTTTATTAAGGTAGAACTGACTGATGCGCTGGCGATCTGCTTTGATAGCTGCAGCAGCGAATATATTGGCAGCCAGATTAACTACCTCTGCTAATTTTATGGGATCTTGAATATGAAAAACAGATTCATACTCTAACTGTTCTCTAGCTTGATTAAGTGATTCTTCAAATGTTTTCATGGTAGTCGTTTTTTTAAGTTTTGCTAATATGGCTGCTGGCCTTATATCAATTTAAATCCTATATTGTTACTGTAAAGATGGAGTACTTTATGTTAACAGCTAAATGCATATATTCTATATTTTTATTACATTAGTCATATTTATTTGTAATATAAATTCGTATCTTCCCAGATTATTCTGGTAATTATTTTCTCATTACTAAAATTCTTTATTTGTAATCCTTCGCCATTTCTCTTTTGCATCATACCGGCAATGGCAAGCCTGACAAAGTGCTTTTAACCGATCATCGGTAACTTCATGATTGGATTCGTCATGATCCAGATGCGCTATTGTCAAAATCACTTTTACGGGTTTAATATCGCGCCATTCTGTATTTTCCCTGTTGGCATCCCTTATATCCCGAAACCAAATGCTTCTCAGTTTGTAGCGTCCATCTTCATCTTTTAGAGTCAGTTTAACTGAGTAGACAGTTGACTGATGTTCAAGGCCGCATTCTTCGCATTTGCTTTCAGCGCGTTTCATGATTCGCGGCCGGATCTCTGAAAGCCAATTTGCTGGATACTTTGAATAATCTATTGGCATACGATGGATTTTAAAAGTTGAACCTATCCGAAAACCGGAGCCAAAAGTATGTCTGACAGCATGCATTACTTTCCTAAACCTTTAACCTTTATCTTAAAATGGCCTTTCGTCGTCGTAGATATCGTTGTCGTCGTCATTAGTACCGTAATGACTGCTTACAGCTTTAACTTCTTGGGCGGCACTGAATCCTTCCGGCAACTCTGATTTTGATACAATCACTTTGCCTTGAAGTGCCAAATTCTTTTCAAGCATGGTGTTGGCATCCCAGATAGTCATTGGTGCAATGTTCAAACTTTCTGCTTTCCATTTGGCCACAGCTTCTGTACATGGATCAATGGAGTAAATGGCATTGTCTTTGAATAGTCGTGACCACGACGGCTGTTTTGATGTTTCTGGAACAGTCAATCTTAAAAAGCTGCATCCGCCCATTGTGTATTCATCCAAAAAGCCGGCTAATTGATTATGTCCTAACAAGCTGACAATAGCCCAAAACTCTTTCTTTTCTTCCTGAGTAGTCATGATGTATTTGATTATTCGTGAATGATTCATTTCAACCGCAAAGCAGTACCCGAAGAATGTCGGGTGGCATGTAACTCAATCCTAAACCCTTAATCATGTTCTTTAATGGGTCTTTTTGCCATTGGCAATTTCAGCGTATTGTAATACTGTCGGCTGACCAGTATTTTAGCTTTAAGCACTTCAATCTTTTCCGGCTCAAAGTCGAATTCAAATATCTTTATCCGGTTCTCGGCAGGCAGTTTGCTGATCAGATTGTTGTTGTGTTCAATCTGAGCCGCCATTTCCATGTAATGCGGGTTTGATTCATCACAGTTGAACTTGAAGTACCACCGCTTTTTTTGCTCTGTGACGATTTCTTCCGGTGTAGGAACCAAACAATACATGAGCCGGTATTTTGTCTTTCCAGTGAGCCACATATAGCCTTGTCCCTGCCAGTAGTAATTCTTAATCAGTTCGGCTTCGGTGAATGTTCTCAGATTGTAGGAGGTCTTTACATCTTCAACGAAATCCTGCTTTTTCAGGATAATATCCGGTGTTCCTTCAATGTAATCGTTCCGGAACCGAAGCGTATTTTTAACTCTGAATTCACCGCCTAAAACCTGCTTGACAAGGCCGAGGCTATCTTGTTCACAGATGTGGCCTTTCAGCATTTCATCAGTCATTACGTCTTCCTTGTAGCCGAATTCTTTTTGAAGCCAGACATTGCGTACAAGGGTTTTAGCAGTTTCGGAAATGGCTTCACTTTTCAATCTTGGCTCTGTAACCAAGTCACCTAAACGGCTGCACCTGAAAAGGATTTCACTTTTTGGATTTGAGTTCATCGTATTTGGCGGTGTAAAGGTCTGTCAGGTTGTAATCGGAAACATGCTCATAAACTTCTTCAAGTTCTTCCAGGCTCTAGGCTTTCAGGATGTGTTCGGCAATGCGTTCAGCCTGCTTTTCAGATTCAATGTTTGCGATGTTCAACGAATCCGGCGCATTATCAACGTAATCCACGTCAATCGCGTCATTGTTAACGTCCTTGACAACTCCCTGATCAGCGATAACTGCACGCTGCATCTGAATGGAAAGCGGCGCGAACTTTGACAGGAGCATTTTAACAACGGTTTTCTTGGCCATGCTGTCAAAATCATCCTTCCACAATCCGTACCCTTTTTTTGAAGTTTGAGAGTACTTCTTTCCGTGGGCGTCTGCTTCTTCCTTGCTCATGTAAAAGCTTTTCTCAAAGCCGTTCAGGAGCCGGAAATAAGCGACATACCCAATGACTGGCAACTTCAATCTTTCCGCTCTTGGCAGCCAAGCAAACGTAATTTCACCGGTTAGAAAGTCTTCCATTTCAATCTCACCTTCACGAACATCAGAAACATTGATGGTCTTGAACTGTCCGGATCTTTGAGAAAGCTGTATGAGCCCGCGATAGCCGAGCTGAAACTGGGCCACCGTTTTCCATGTGTCTGGCTGGCCGTTTGTGCCCTTTACTTTGTTGTTGTAAGGCACTATGTAGGCAAATCCAAGATTCGGATCAATCGGCAAATCCAGACTGGCAGCAACGGCAGCGGCCATGATTACACTGTTTGCATCTGCCTTTTGAAGCAGGTCATTATTGGAAACGCAGTTGGAAACACTTACAAAGAATCCCTGCACACGTTCGCCCAGCATATCGGCAAACTTCTTCTTGATTTCGGCATTATTCATCAGTCCTTTTACAGACTGCACAATGACATTACTCATGATTACAGGTTAGTTTAAAGTTGATAACGGTTTATTATACACGTTGTAAATTCCTGCCGATCAAAGTGCAGATCGTAGCGCCTATATCCAGCTTAATCACCACGTTTTGCTGATCGAAACTCACGATGGTTCCGTACAGCGTTCGGCTGTATTGTATTCTTTGCCCGATTTTCATTGTGTTATTTCTTTTCTTTTTTGCCAAGCTTGTACGCTAGAACAGCGTAGAAAACCATCATTGCGCCGGCCATTGTGAAGTAAATGTCTGAGTGATGGAAATGAACGAACAGCCGTACCTGGTCGAGTAAGGTATCTATTGTTTGCATATTGGTTGTTATTTATTAAACTGACGAATTCCTAATGCATTTGTAGTTTCAGCAATCCAAGAGTCTATTTCTTGTATGCTTTTCTTGGTGAAATCTATTCCTTTAACTTTTTCATTAACAAGCTTTCTACCAAGCCGGTGAAAGTATTGAGCACACTTTATTGCGTTTTCTTTTCTTCTTGTCGCTTGCTTCTCCGGCGAAAGGCTACTGTATTTTGAATGACTTATTGATTTCATCCCCGTACCCGTTTAAACCAAATCCCACCAACAACAACAATCAAAAACAAGGGAAGAAACCCTACTGAATCGCTCCACAAAAGATCAGAGCAGAACTTTACAAGTGATACTTTGGCAAACCCATTTAGCAGTAAGATGCACAGGCTTAAAATGATGGCTTTCATGTCAGTGATCAGTATTAAAGTTCACAACGGCAGAGCAGAACAGGAAAACCGCAGACGCGGCAAGAAAGACCGGAAAAATAACAATGGTAAGTACGAGAGCTATTCCCAAGATCAGCACGAACAAAGCCTTCAGAAGGAAGATTAGGACAGTCATTTTGATGTATGATTGAGGTTTGAATTACGCGTAAGCTGGCACAAGTGCAGACAGATTCTTCATTGCCGTTTCATGTGCCTGCATGAACTCTTCTTCGTTGATCTGCTGAAAGCCTTTTGTATTTGCAGTATTGCCGACATAAGCAACAGCAGCAGAAGCAAACCCGGAAAACGGATCAATACAAACTCTCAATCCATCGGTTCCATTCTCAGGAACCAGTTCATAAATCACGTAAGCCGGATCAGAATCGTTTTTGAAGTAAGTGTTCATGACTATGGTTATTTACAGGTTAAAGAATCAAATGCATACCCTTGCGTCACAGAGGGATGTTCGTAGTTGTCGCGCTCCCATTGATCAAAACTTTCGATGTAATCGTACACCTCGGATAACTGAGCGTCAAAACGTTCTTTCACGGATTCAACCGTATCGTCAAGCGTAACCAAAACAGACAGCTTTAAAGTCTTGTATTCTGTCTCAACTTCCACAGTGATCAGATTACCTGATACAACTGAATCCTTTTCGTAAGGAAGAACCAGATCCAAGTACAATTCCTGAGTATACTCAGCAAGTCTTTCAGTTTGTGGTTGTTGTAGCTTTGTCATTTTCTCTTTTGTTATCCGTTTGACTTGTACAAATATAAATATTGTTGAAACATTATACAAACAATATTTATATTTTTTTTCAACAAATATTATGTTTTATATAAATATTGTTGATAATCAACCGGTTAATCAGTTGAGATATGAAAAGATTTTACTTTTCCGTAGAATTATGACTTAGCCAAAATAAACTATCTTGAAAACATGGGTGAAGAATCAGGGAGCGGGTTTAATGTTAAAGATTTGCTAGGTATTGCCGGATTAAGCGAGGCCTTCGTGAAACTTGCAGAGTTAATTTTTTCTACAGGAAGCAGGTTAACAAAATCTCACTTTATAAAAAAGGATGCGGACGCAAAGGCATACGAAATGCGTGCGCTTGCTTCTGCAAAGTCAGACGCCATCAGGGTATTAGCAAAAGCCAGCAAAGAGGCTGCAGAAAATTCGACAGGAGTAAGCATAAATCAAGAAGGCTATGAAATTTCATCATTACCAATCAGTGATGCAGATAAGTTATCAAGCCTGCCCGAAGTAAGTTTAGCAGAAAGAACAGAAGATAGAATTCTGCTTCAAGAAGCAAAAAAGCAACAAAATATTGAAAGTGTAACCGCTTTCGCTGCGGAGCAATTGAGCGACGATCCTGAAGTTTCAAAGGATCCAGTTGATCCAGACTGGGCTACTCGATTCTTTGAAAATGCCAAAGGTATTTCAAATGAGGAAATGCAAATGATATGGGGAAAAATATTGGCCGGAGAAATTAAAAAACCAGGTTCTTTTTCCCTTAGAACATTAGAGGTTGTAAAATCGCTTAACAAAGAAGAAGCTGAGTTATTTGCGTCTCATTCGCATAAGGTTTTTAAATTTCCAGATGGGCAACATGGGTTTATTTCAATGGAGAATAATAAAATCCTTATTACAGAATTAGTAAAAATGCAAGAATCTGGACTCGTTTTATTTAATGATTTAAAGTGGAGTAATTACGATGATGTAGAGCCTGTGACTAAACAATACTTTATCAATTATGGCGCATTAATTGAATTGTCAAACAAGACTAGAAGAGGTTTCGGCTTAGATGTATATTTTTTAACTACTGCTGGTGTGGAATTACTTAATTTAATAAATCCAAAGGAGGATTTTAAATACCTATTTGGTTTAGTCGAGGAAATGAGATCAAGTAGCTTAGATGTAGTGCCTGCCTTGATTATAGAAAGAGATGCGCACGGCAATCCCCGCGCAATAAGGGAAATAGCCAGACCTTAGTTAGCGAGAAGATTATTCTTTGCAACCTTCAGGTTGCAATCCAAATAATCCGCAAGCGAGGAGAGCATATTTGCATGAAGAGTAAGCCTTTTATCATTAGGCGTCATGAACCTAATCAATTCTGCAGATTCCCTTAGCCAATGAATGTGTTTGTATAATTCAATGTCTTCTAGCCAATCTTGTAGCACCATTATTTTACTCGTAACCAATTCCGCATCAACTAATAATTCTTCCGGACTTTTCATGTGTGTGTCAAATTTAAGTATGTAACAAATATATATAATTTCTTAGTTATTTAACTGAAAGCTAAGCAGAACTCAGATTTGAGTAGGTTACTCTGCTTGTCTACTGATTATAAATATTTGTAGGTCGAAAATTTCGACTTGCAAATTTGCACTCCTAAATTTCCGGAATACAAATTACGCCTGGCCAAATTTGATCAAACGTTGACTTTCAATAGATTATACTTTTCATTTGCCTTGTTAAACATTTAAGAGGTGAGATTTTCTTACGTTTGAAAGATCATAGCCCAACGGTGCAGTAACCGTTAAATAAGTTCGCGAAGTAGATAGAAGGAAATTGTACTTACAATTGTATTTGTAACTACAGATTACCTAACCTATCATAATATGAATAGAACTTTACTTCCTCAACACTTCTTTAAATTCCCGCTTTCCTTACTTGTCTTCGTGCAGGTAAGTGTATTCGCGCAGCCGGCTATACAGTGGGATAAAACATTTGGCTCTCCATTAAATACAGCCATGTTTAGCAGACCTAAGAACACAATAATCGATCAAACTAGTGATGGTGGATATGTTGCAATTTACATATCCAACTCCCGCATTGCCGGTGATAAATCGGAAATCAGCCGCGGCGGATCGGATTTCTGGATAGTAAAAATGTCGGCCACGGGAACAAAGGAATGGGACAAAACGATAGGTGGTCCAGGTGCAGATTACGACCCTTCTATCCATCAAACTTCAGACGGAGGTTATATTATTGGTGGCACATCGAATTCTTCAATAGGCGGCGAAAAGTCAGAAAATCGTCGTGGAACTACTGACTACTGGGTAATAAAGCTAGATAAGAACGGCAACAAGTTGTGGGACAAAACAATTGGGAGTCCTTCTGACGACTACCTGGTCGATGTGCAGCAAACTGCTGACGGCAACTATATATTGGCAGGATGGTCAATTGGGGGTATTGGAGGCGAGAAGACAGGGCCATCATTAGGAGGAGATAGTGATTGGTATCTAAGCATGTTTGATTATTGGATTGTAAAGCTATCGGATACCGGTAGCATTATTTGGGACAAAACCTTAGGAACGCCGTACTGTGACCTCATGCGATGTATGACACAAACCTCTGATGGAGGCTTTGTTTTGGCAGGCGGGGATCAACGTTTCGAATATGGAGACAGTGGTTATAAGCTTATGAAAGTATCTGCAAATGGCACTAAGATGTGGGAAAGAACTGTTCAAGGGACCGACAATGCAGAAATTTATGATATAGAGCAAACACCTGATAATGGGTTTATACTTGGCGGCTTCTCTGTTCAAGGCCCTGGTGGGGATCAGAAAGAAGACTCACATGGCGACTACTGGATTGTAAAGTTGAACCCGGACCTAAGTATAGCCTGGAGCAATGTATTAAATACACTTTTCTACAATAATATGAGAGGCTCAAACTACTTTGCCGATCTTACCCAAACTCCTGATGGCGGGTATGCTGTGCTTGGCTATTCAAGCGAACCTGGCTTGGGAGATAAATCAGAAGATTCTCATAATGGAGATTCCGATTTCTGGCTTGTAAAGTTAAATGCATCAGGCACTCAGGTCTGGGACAGGACAATTGGCGGAGCTGGCTCTGAGACTGCCATTAGCATTATTAGCACATCTGATGGCGGACTATTGCTAGCAGGCATATCTCATTCAGATATAAGCTTTGAAAAAACAGAAAATAAGAAAAGTAATTCAGATTTATGGATCGTTAAACTCGCGCCCGAATACGTAACGACCTCACCAACAATAGTCCGCATCAACTCGGGCGGCCCAGAATTTACCACCGCTACAAAAAAGACTTTCAGTGCAGATAGGTACTATTACGGCATTGACCGTATCAGTTCAATCCCTTCCGGCGACATCCTGAACACAACCAATGACGTACTTTACCGGACAGCCCGCTGCTCACCATCATTCAGCTATAACATTCCGGTTGTCAATGGCAGAGTCGATGTAATCCTTCACTTTGCAGAAACTTACTTCGGCGCACCTGGTAAAAAAGGAGGGGCAGGCAGCAGGCGCTTTCACGTTAACATTGAAGGCAACCGCAAATTGACCAATTACGATATCTTCGTTGCTGCCGGTGGCGCAATGCGTCCATCTGCTTACACGACTCAGATTGATGTTAAGGACGGCATACTGAACATTGATTTTCTTACAGGAGCCGCAGACCTGCCAAGAGTTTCAGCCATTGAAGTTATTCCGGTTAGAAACTTTACGCTACAACCACTTGCAGACGCATACGTTCAGGATGGCACAAACAACAAGGCAAACTTTGGAGCAACAGACTTTCTGGATGTGAAAAAATCATCCAGCAACTTATCAACAAACCGATCGGCTTATTTGAAGTTTCAGCTTCCTGCGGCTTCTGGTATTACATCTGCCAAGCTGCGGGTTTATGGCCACAACCATGAGAACAGCAACAATATCTCTCTGCATGCATACGGCGTCAATACAGATACTTGGATAGAATCCACCATTAACAAGGTGAACTCGCCAGCTGCATCCACAGCATCACTTGGTTACATAGCGGTCAATAACGTTTACAAGTACTATGAGATTGACGTAACCAGCTATGTGAAATCACAGCAGCAACCTGGCGATCAGGTAGTAACTCTGCTTTTGCAAGATCCGAACAACCGGAATACCAGGCTGGTATTTAACAGTAAGGAAAACGGCGCAAATCCACCTCAGTTGATCGTTCAAACTGCTCCTGTTACTGTTAGCAATACGCGTGAAGGAGTGGAGGAAATCGCTGCAGAGAAAGAAGCTGTTGAGGTGAATATCTTTCCGAACCCGGCATCCGAGATCCTGAACATTGAAATGGCAGACTGGCACAAGGTTAAAACCGTTGAGCTGCTGAACAGTCGTTCTGATGTGGTTTACCATTCTGGTGACAAGCCGGTTCAAAGTGTGAATGTTAAGGAGCTTCCGTCTGGAATTTACTTTTTAAGGATTGGGCTGTTTGATGGGGGCTCTTCAGTGAGGAAGGTGTTGGTGGGTAATAATTAATATCAAAAAAAAATACAAATGGAAGATAAAATTATTTGTAGAATTTCAATTGGAGGTTTATTAGATGATGATTTCACCTTTTATGAAGATGGGCGCATAAAACGATTCTATGATAACAATCAGTATAGTTTAAATCATACAGATTTTATTGATCATACTTATTTTAAGAATTCAAGCAAACTACCCACGCTATTGAAAAAATGTCCACCTGAGCATTTAGAGCGCATTAAACAGATACTCGGTTTAGCTGAATAATAAATTATGCAAACTCAAGCAAAATGTTAATTACGCCGCAATTAAAAGATGCCTTCCTCCAACATATTGTAAGTGAGTACAATGTTGGTCAAATTATAGAATGGCCTAGGGAGCAAAACATTCTAGGCTTAGATAAATATGCTATTGCTGAAATGATAAATCATTTTGTTAGAATTAAGCTATTCAGATATAGCATTGATAGAAATGGCAAACCTCAACCAGGTACCAAAGATTCAATTATATTTTTTATAAACATGGAAGCGCATGACTTCATACAGGAAGGCGGTTTTTATGGTAAATACCAATTGCTTCAAAAAAACATTGAAAAGCTATTGTATGAAGTTGAAAAGTTAGAGCATGCAGGAATAAAAACAGAAAACGATCTACAAACAATCCGGAAAAATATTGTTGAGTATTCGGGTTTAATTGCCAATGTGGTTGCTATTGGTGATTCCTTTAAAGATGCATTTTAATCATTAAAAATTATTAGTTAGACATTGATTTATTTAATTTGATTTAAACGTAAATGGCGCAATTACCCGAATTAGATATTAAAATGAAATCTGAAATACGTTCAGGCTTGGATAGAGCAAGAGAACTTTTAGACTCCCAAATATTATGGAAAAGTCATCAAGTGTATACACAATCCGTCCTTATTGAGGTTTTAGTGAACATGAAAGATCTGTTAATTAAGGCCGATAAATTAGGTAATCGTATTTGCTTTACGGATGACATATATCCGGATATAAATCCTCGAATAAAAATTTATGATGTGCATGATTTAATTTGTAACTACCGGGATGCGGCCTGCCATAACGATTCTTTTAGAAGACAATACGGCGATTCAGTTTTTTCATTTAATACGATTAGAGGAAAGGGGATTTTGTTTCGTTCTGGAGAATTTTCTATTGGAAGTAATTATCAAGATGAAGTCGCATATAACATGGGGATGAACATACTTTACTTAAAAAGGCATATTGAAAGGGCTTTTATAGAAGTTGAGGCATTCCTTAGTCCACTTTGCCAATTTCGCTGATATAGACGTTAATTAATTTGGAAACTTCATAAGCCTGTACATCTGTCCATCCCTGGTCTACTGTTATGAAAATTTCACGAACTAGGTTCACCATTTTTTTATCCTCAATGATATAAGGCTCGCGCATTGGTGTTGGATTGAACTGTGTCATAATAAATAGTGAAATTGGTATGTGAAATTTACTAAGTATATAACAATCTATTTGTTTATGGAATATGTTGTTTCCCCTTCGGCAAAGAATCAGCATATTCCTTCCTGCGACATCCGCAACTCAGTGTCAACCCACGAAACAACGATTGCCAAGCAACTGACTTGACAGTTCCGCAGTCACATAGGCATTCAACACGCAAGGTGTACTTAACGCGGCCAAGTTCTTTAATGACAGTCAACCGGCCGAACTTCTCGCCTGGGATTATTTGTCTGGTTGGTTTCTTCGGCATTTTTGGTATAGGTTCACTGCTAATTGAATATTGTTAGTTGATTTTGTCGGGCCCGAGCAGCTGGATTAAGCCATAAACATTCAACACGCTCAGCTGCTCCATCAGCAAATGCTTTTCGCGACACTTTCAACCATCCTTGTAAATGAACTTGATAGAGATCACAATCATATCCGCATATGATCACCATACCAGTAAGTGTATTGGCAAATTCTATCATGTCTATGTGGTCCTGATCTGTCATTTCACATTCGTAAGCCGCATTTCCTCGTGCCATATTTCTTGTTTCGTGTACGTAAGGAGGATCCCAAAAATGCAAAGTTTCCGTGCTATCATGTTGCAGGGATATTTCCTTGAAATCCCGATTTTCAATACATACTCCCCGTAGCCTGTCTACAAAACTTTCAATGTTGGCAGGATAATTAACCCAGTCTTGCGCCGGAGTAGTACCAGACCGGTGAGAATTAGCACGGAATCCAGTTGCGTACTTGGCATTTGTAGAAGCAGACCCAAAACCTGCAAAACTCCTGAATATGGTTAACCGTGCTTTCTCAATAGGATCTGAAACTGATTGTATGTCAATTTCACCTGTTTTCATAAACTCAGATCGAGAAAATGGTGTCAGTTCAAGCTGTCGTTTGAGATTTGCAGAAAGATCCGGATCTCTCAAAACTTGAAATACATTAACAACCGTATCCCATTTATCATTGTAAACCTCCGCATAAGAACGTTGCTTACGCATGAGCACTGATGCACCGCCGCCAAATGGCTCAACATAAATACGATGCTTTGGGAAGTGCGAAATTATCCAAGGAGCTAAAAGGAACTTACCGCCGTGATATCTCAATACGGGCCTTTTTATGTCAGTTATCATAATAGTTTGATTTCTTAATCTTGTTTAAGATTCTTATAAATGCAATGGGGCATTCATTACCGAAAATGCAGCACCGAATAAATAGCATCCCGAACATCATCATTCATCCGGTGTGTTAAGCCAGACTGATTTTCAATGTAACTTCTGCCAAGATCAGACCAAGAGCCGGACAGCTTTTTAAAGATGCCTTTCCGCAATGGTGAGAACTCAACAACATTGTACCCGGCTCCACGTATGATCTTGGCAATCAGTATTCCAGTTGCATGGTTTTCGCCAACATTCCGAGCTTTGGCCTGAGCAGTCCGGTAATTGCCACCTCTAAGATTGCTTTTTTTGATTTTCCATCCTGCTTCAATGAAAACAGTTGTTTCTGCAGGATCCAAATCTTTCAATTCAGTAAGCAGGTTTTCAATGCTGACCGACTTCGCAAAGGTCCATTTTTGGGTTTTGTTATTCCAGGCTGCAACGCCTGATGCGTTCAAATCTGGGTCAATTGCTACAATGTGTGTACTCATAACGGTATAGTGTATGTGTAAGGGTTAATGGCTATTCTTTATAATGCACCTTTTGTTTGTGAGCCTCGATTATTTTCTTTGCTCGTTCAAGAGATCGGCTGCTGTTGTTCCCGTTGATCTCGAACCATTGAAAAGGATAAAACCAATATTTCACCTGAGCTTCAAAACCATTGAATTCATCTTCGACAACACGGTACTTATTTTTCAGCTTCATGACTCTGCTTTGTTAAGGCGTTTATTTATTTCAATGTCAGGTTTTGTCAGGTTCTAAGCCGGGAATAAATTGAGTTGTCTGATGTGTTGCTGATATCGGGCGCAGCCTTGTTCAAAGTAGTCTTTGTCAAGTTCACAACCGTAGAAGTCAAAGCCCATGTCATGAGCAGCAATACGGCTGCTTTGAGAACCTAAATGAGTGTCAAGGATTTTGTCTCCGGGTTGAGCATAGTTTTGCAATACCCATTTATAAAGCTGTACTGGTTTTTGTGTTGGATGTATCTTTCTTTCGCCTTGTGGATTATTAATATATCCAAATCCAATCCAGTCGTATTTGAATTTTCTTACAGACGTTTTAAATGAAGTCCACGCTAATTCACAATCAGCAAAATCACTCCCATCTGTACCTTTCTTATCCCACACTAAAAAGCAAGGCGTAGGAGATAGATTATCAATAAAATAATTTCCGCCCCATATTATTTGATTTTTGCTTACTCGAAACAATTCATCAAAATATCTTTTCTCGGGCGTTTCGTTATCCCATCCCTTGTTTTCATAGTTTTTTGACTTCAATCCTTTTTGCTTGGATTGGCCTCCTTCTCGCTTTTTCCCACCATGTTCACCAATCCCATACGGCGGATCAACAATGGCCAAATCAAAGAAATTGTCTGAGTACCGAGCCATCATTTCCATGTTGTCTTCGTTGGTAACAATGCTTAAACTCATTGAACAGAACTTTTGATTTTACGTGAAGTTTTCTCAGTTCCATACAGCGCATGAATACTCTCCGCTGTTTCCATAACCTGCGAACGTCTGGCAAGCGGCATGGTCTGGTAAATTGTCTTTGCGATTTGATCAACTGTTGGCTTTTTCATGATTCTATTTTTGTCCAAAGTTTTAATAATACATTTCGTTCAATTTGCCCGGTCAGGAGAGTGAACGCCACCATTTCTCCGGTTCTGACTGGCGACTTAATGCTCTTAGCCATCAGTTCAGGTTTGGCCTGCTTTCCCATTGTCCGCAGAAAAACCTCGTAAATGCTTCCGTCAATGGTTTGGTAAGTGCCGGTCATTGTTCGGCTGCAACTTTTTCTCTGACCTCAGGAACCCGGTTTTTATAGTACTCTTCCCGGTACTGCTGAAAACTTAATTCACCGCGCTTTTTCTCACGTTCCTGCTGCTGCTTTTCCTTTGATTCGGTTACCAGCCGAGGCACACCGTTATTTTCCTGCAGGTGCTTGATTTCTTTGTTGTAGGCAGCCAGAACATCAATCTGAGGCTCACTTTCCTGTTTCTTGTAAGCTGACCGGTTTTGCTCAATCTGATGCATGCGTTCTTCGGTATCGTACCTGTGCAGCCAGTTCAGAATCGTGGAAGTGTCAAGCTTGTTGTAAACCGGACCATACTTGCCAAGTTTCGCTTGCTTGAAAGCGAACATGACTTCTTCCGGCCTTAGATACCAGAACCTTTCAATGATGCTCAGGGTGCAATCCAGAATCTGCAAGTCCGAGAATGTTTCTTTGACGTTGAACTGCTCGGCCATAATTTCCACCATCATTGCAATAACCATTTCAAGTTTTTGCGGATCGTTGTTTTTCAGAAAGCTGACCTGATGCGGCTGAGACATGGCAAGCTGAACTGTCATGTTAGCCTGAGCACGAACAAGGGCAAGCGGCACTTTATTAGGCGGGGTCTCCCTGATAATGTTCAGCAATAAGTTCCCATGTACGTTGGAGCCTTGGGCTAATGCCTGATTCGTTTGGCTTTGTATCGTTAGCGAGGTTGGCTGGTTTTCCATTTTTACGATTTTCGTTGATTTGCTTGATAATGGATTCGAACTTTGATTCAATGGTGCAGGTATCCCACTTGTTCCGGTACCAGTCCGGCAGATTGTCGATTATGTAATGAAAGGATTCAACAATCTGCTGATCGGTAGGGTCGGAGCCATGCTTTGACTTCCACTTGAATTTTATTTTTGTGATCAGTGAACTGAGCGCCTTTCCGTCTTTGCCTTGCCAGTAATAGCCTTCGTTCAATGCTTCGATCTTCTGCCTGATCTGCTCGTGGACCGAGGGAGAACCTTTTGGCGCAACTTTTGGAGAGGGAGTTTCTTTTTTTTCTTCTTTTACAGGATCAACTACAATCACCTTTTCTTCACCGACGCGATCAGCGTCAACATCTGTTTTTAAGGTTTCATTTGTTTTATTAGATTCTTTAGTTTTATATTCTTTAGTATTGGGTCGGTTAGTTGTCGGTGTAGCAGACGGTGTAGCGGTAGTATTACTTGTCGGCTTAGCAGTAGGTTTAGCGGCAGGAATTTCCGATAGGTAAAAGGGTAGATTTTCAAATGAAACCCATCTAGCCGTATATCTATTTACTGACTCCTCTATAATTGAAATTGCTCCGAAAGAAACCAAATCCTTTAAAGTTTGGTAGAAAGTTTCTTTATCTCTGATGCATGATAACTCCATAGCTTCCTTGGTTGGAAGCTGAAATTCACTTGACCATCCATCCTCATTTGCGATCTGGTAGCAAGCCGACATAAGAGACACATGAATAGACTTCACTTTCCGACCATTGGCGCGAACAAACCGCGCCCATGCGTTACCTGCCAGATATCCGTTCATTTCTCAGGAATATTAAAATGAATCAGTAGACTTGGCAGAATATTGTCCGGAATTTTAAACCATTCGCCACGTACCCGAAAGTCACTAAAGTCAAAATGGAGTTGCTTTTCATCTTGTAATGTGCCAGAAAATGAACCGAGCAGCCTTATAGATGGCTTTTCACCTTGAAGCGTTGATTCTCTGTATTTCGGATCTTTCGAAAACCCTATTTTATACAGATTATTGGCGTCATCAATCATTAAGTAAACAAATCCTATGGAAACAGATTTTGTTTTGCTTAATCGAGAAGCACGGCTTTTTTCATTTTCTTCTTTGTAATATTCTTTGAGCCGTAACTCATTCCACTCTTCTGAGAAATCCCCATGTTTATCATAAAGAGAGAAGTTATTATCAACGGCCTTCAATAGTGTTTCACATAGCTCTTTCAGTCTATGCAAATCTTCTTTACTTTTTAAAAAGCCGTTATAATGGACAGGGATGTTAAACCCATCAAGCTCTTTAATATTTCCGTACTCTTCAATAATGAAATGAGCGTACTCCGCAAGGTTTTTGTAGTCTAAGTTCATACTGATAAGTTTTCATATTCTAAGCCAAATCCATTAACAACTCTTTCAGGTCCAGCTTCGAGTCTTTCTCTCTACTGATATGCTCCTTGGCAGCTTTGATAATTGCTTCATCAACCTGACGGTCTTCGTATTTGCCGGATAGCACAGCGTAAATGTTCCCGATGGTGTACGGAACGCCCTTGTAAGGAGTCTTAAGATTAGCCTCAGACAGAATTTCAAGTGCGCGCGCAGGGAGTTTAGCCCTTTTTCCAAGTCTTTCGTACAATTTTCTTGTTTCTTTCAGCATAATCTTCAATCTTTGTTGAAATAAAATCTAAATATTATTTGCTTATATGGGTTACTGTATGTGCAAATATAAATAATGTTGAATTTATATCAAACATATTTATATTATTTAATTATGGAGGAGGAAGAAATAAAGAAACGCTTTGCCGAGGAAATTGCCTTGCTTGGTGTTAAGAAGAATACGATCGCTCAGGAGATCGGTTTTTCTGCTCAGACTTTCACAAATGTGACGCAAGGCAGGAATTTGCCGGGTGTATTGCTGCTTAATAAAATCCAGAACAGATATCCAAGCTTTGACAGTAACTATGTAGTTACAGGGAGGAGGAAGGGTGATGATTCAGAAGAATTGAAATTTCTGAAGGACGAAGTTAATTTACAGAGGGCGATTGTATCCAAGCTGGTGGGAAAGTTTAAAGGCGTGTCTTATCACCCACAGGTTGATCAGCTTGGAGCCAGTGAAATGCTTGATCGTTCTATTTGGATCAACAAAGCTTTCGAAGGCCGAGATAATTAACTCTGCGGATACGTCATAGCTGGTTTTACGAAAACCGGCAGGGATCGGCCACCATTTCAAGATCAATTATTGAAAAATGGCCCATTAGAGTACTGGAAGCGGTATAATTCAAGTACCCGCATCTCCACCAATTAAAAAATTAAAACTTACAAAAGCTCGCAAAGTTAATTTGCGGGCTTTTTTGTTTTCCGCAAATCTCGCAGCAAACCTGAGAGGCGTATTTGGGATTGAAAAAGATACGGGAAAGTAAGTGTTTGATAATAAGTTGTTTAAAGATGGGGTTCGACTCTCTCCATCTTTATTCCAACAAGTTTCAAAGCTTTGGAAGGCCCGTAGATCAACGATGCGCGGGCTTTTTGTTTGCTACTAGCTATCTTAAAATATTTAAAGTCTAACAAAAGCAAAGGGACAAATTCGGGACTGAATCTCGATAATATTTTTGGTCCCTTTTAAGTCCCTTTTGTATATGTAACTGCCTAATCAACAGTAACTTGTTTAGTAAATAAACATCTTGATTTAACAAAATGTGGTACTTAGTTTTAAATAAAAAAAGGGATGGAAGCAAGCATGACAATTTTGTTTTCGGTTAGGCAATCGAAAATTAATCGTAACAACCAACTGCCTATTTACATTCGGGTAACAATTGGGGGGCAAGGTTCGAAGTAGCAACTGGTAAATCAGTATCCCCGGAACGGTGGTTAGCTAGTTCTGGGAAAGTGAAAGGTGCAACATTAGAGGCGAAAGAAGTCAACGCTTTTTTAGACTCTTGGGCAGGTAAAGCTTTCGGCATTCAGCGGCAAATCATTCAGGAAAATTTATCAATGAGCATCGACGTCTTCAAGCAAAAGTGGCAAGGAGAAGGTCAAAACATTATCGGGCTCTTATCAATATTTGAAGAACATAATGAAAAAGTGAAACAGCTGATAAATTTGGAATATGCTCATGCAACCTACAAGCGATATCAGACCACTCTCAGGCACACCCAAGAGTTCATTAATTGGAACTTTAAGGAAAAGGATTTCGATGTCAGAAAACTCAATTTCAAATTTATATCAGATTTTGAGTTCTATTTAAAAGGGGTCAAAAAGGTTGGTCATAATGCTACAATGAAGTATTTGGCAAATCTAAAAAAAATAGTACTCATTTGTGTAAAGAATGACATTATAGCAAAAGATCCATTTTTTGCTTTCAAGTTCGCCAAGCACGAGGTTGACCGAATTGCATTGACGGAGCACGAGTTACTATTAGTTGCAAACAAAGTCTTTGAGATCCCACGCTTGGAACAAGTGAGAGATATATTCCTTTTTTCTTGTTACACAGGCCTAGCTTATGCAGACGTAGCAAAGCTTAGCAAAATGGATATAGTTGAAGGCCGATCCGGTGAAATGTGGATTAACATAAAGAGACAAAAAACGGATACGGCTTCAAGAATTCCCCTTCTACCTCCGGCGATGAAATTGCTTAAAAAATACGAAAGCCGATGTGAAAAGCTAGACAAACACCTGCTTCCTGTTCTATCTAACCAAAAGATGAATGCTTACTTGAAGGAAATTGGGGACGTCTGTGGAATAGTAAAGCCAATTACGTTTCATCTTGCAAGACACACTTTTGCCACTACTGTTACGCTTTCAAATGGAGTTCCAATTGAAACCGTCTCAAGAATGCTCGGACATCGTAGCCTGAAAACTACCCAGCTATACGCGAAAGTCTTGGACAAAAAGGTTAGTGATGATATGCAACGATTGTCGGAGATTATAGGGGCAAAATATTAGGTCACCTTTATGAAAGCATTGATTAAAATTTGACAAACAAACTCGGCAAAAGGGCAGCTAAACTAGTGGCCCTATTTCCTAAGACTGTGAGAAGCCGCCAAAAGCTTACGGCATAATGGCGGCTTTTTTTATTATACAAGAAATAAGAAGTTTAGCCGCCAGCCCAGTCGGGCACTTATTCCGATTTCTATGGTTCTGCAAAATTATACTTATAGTTTTTTTGAAAAATGCTGTTTCTGTTGACGCATGAGAACACTCGCAATATTAGTTTGTTTCTAATGGCATTTAGTACAGACATTTTGTTTTTTCCTTCTGCGACCTTTCGATGAAAATAATTCTGTAAATCTCCTTTAATACGGACACTGGATAGTGCCGCCATATGAAAGAGTGTTTTAACTTCTTTGTTGGCTTTATGAGATACCCTGCTTTTACCCTTGATACGAATACCTGAAGTATGTTCAAAAGGAGCGACACCACAGTAGCAGGCAAATTTCTTCGCCTCAGTAATACTTATAAACTCGTTCGTTGTAGCGAGAATATAAGCAGCCGTAATGAGTGTAATACTCCCCAAAATTAAGACCATCGGTTAAGTTTATTAAATTGACATAAAACCGATGAACAAAATGAAACAGAGCCGGAGAAAATTCACAGCAAAGTTCAAGGCAATGGTCGCCGTTGAAGCCTTGAAAGAACGGGAGTCGTTGAGCGAATTGGCAACCAGATTCGAAATTCACCCAACTCAGGTATCAGCATGGAAGCGGGAATTTCTGGAACGGGCTGAGAAGGCTTTCGGAGATGAAGCAGCCAAGGAAGAAGAATCTGTGGATGTTGACAATTTTTTTAAGCAGATTGGTCAGCTCCAGGTTGAAAACGACTTTCTAAAAAAAAGCTTGAAAAAAGCCGGTCTATGAAAGAGCGCATAGCACTGATTGACAGCAGCCATTCATTGAGCATTCGTCGGCAATCAGAGATCCTTAGCATCAACCGCAGTCAGCTTTATTATAAGCCTTCTGGTGAAAAGGAAGAAAACTTGGCACTGATGGAGACCATGGATAAACTGTTCCTCTCTGATCCAACTTTGGGTGTTTTGGGAATGCAGGACGAGCTGGCTGAAAAAGGGTTGGATTACAACGTCAAACGTATTCGTCGGCTGTTGAGGAAGATGGTTATTGAACCGATTTACCCAAAACGTAACCTTAGCCGTCTGGGAAAGGCAAAATACATTTATCCATATTTGCTCAAAGGCCTTGAAATTAACCGCCCCAATCAAGTCTGGGCTATGGATATTAGCTATATACCGATGAAGCATGGTTTTATGTATTTGACAGCCATAATGGACCTGTATAGCCGCTACATTGTCGGTTGGCAATTATCCAACAGCCTAGAAAAGGAAACGCAAACAGAGCTTTTACATGCAACGATATGCAAATACGGCAAGCCAGAAGTGATCAATACGGATCAAGGTTCTCAATATACCTGTGAGCACTGGGTAAGCACATTGAATAACCTTAAAATCAAAATCAGTATGGACGGCAAGGGAAGAGCAACAGATAATGCGTTTATCGAGCGCTGGTTCCGGACGATCAAACAGAAGTATATCTATCTGAATCCAGAGAAAAACGGCCTTGACCTATACCAAGGAATCGATCGTTTTGTAAAACTTTACAATTCCAGGAGGCATCAAGGTATCGATCGTAAAAAACCAGTAAATCTTTACCTGAATGCTGCTTAAATTTAATTACCAATGATCAACTGATGGTCCGAAAAATAGGGAGTACTTCGAAGAGTCTGTGGATGTTGACAATCTTTTTAAGCAGATTGGTCAGCTGCAGGTAGAGAACGATCGCCCGGCGACCCGGTTTCTAAAAAAAAACTTGAAAAAAGCCGGTCTATGAAAGAGCGCATAGCACTGATCGACAGCAGCCATCCGTTGAGCATTCGTCGGCAGTCAGAGATTCTCAGCATCAACCGCAGCCAGCTGTATTACAAGCCTGCTGGTGAAAAGGAAGAAAACTTGGCACTGATGCAGACCATGGATAAACTGTTTCTTTCTGATCCAACCCTGGGTGTTTTGGGGATGCAAGATGAACTGGCTGAAAAAGGGCTGGACTACAATGTCAAACGCATTCGTCGGCTGTTGAGGAAGATGGCTATTGAGCCGATTTATCCAAAACGTAACCTTAGCCGCTTGGGAAAAGCAAAGTACATTCATCCGTATTTGCTGCGGGGCCTTGTAATTAACCGCCCTAATCAAGTCTGGGCTATGGATATCAGCTATATACCAATGAAGCATGGCTTTATGTATTTGACTGCTATCATAGATTTGTATAGCCGCTATATCGTTGGATGGCAGCTGTCCAACAGCCTCGAAAAGGAAACACAAACGGAGCTTTTACAGGCAGCGGTATGCAAATACGGGAAACCGGAAATAATCAATACGGATCAAGGTTCTCAATACACCTGCGAGCACTGGGTAAGCACACTGAATGACCTTAAAATCAGAATCAGTATGGATGGCAAAGGTAGAGCAACTGATAATGCATTCATTGAGCGCTGGTTTCGAACGATCAAACAGAAATACATTTATTTGAATCCTGAGAAAAACGGTCTGGATCTTTACCAAGGGATTGATCGTTTTGTCAAACGTTATAATTCTAGAAAGCATCAAGGTATTGGTCGGAAGAAACCAGTAAATCTTTACCTGAATGCTGCTTAAATTTAATTATCAATGATCAACTGATGGTCCGAAAAGTAGGGAGTACTTCACAATAGCCGAAATAGACTCATCTGAGAAAGAAATAATTAGTTACGGCAGTTTAATCTTTGTACCTTACAAGAATGGAAAACAAATTTAAGGTGGGATCAGTTGTGTCGTTGCTTACGAACCCTGATCGAAAATTGATTATACTGAACTACTTGAAGCGAATTTATTATTGTGAGGAGATTGGGGATAAGGATCATAAGATGTTGGCCTACTTTGAAAGAGAATTAGTACCGTTAACAGTTAGGTAACGATAGCAATAAGGAAGGTTAAATAAGATATTCTAAGAGAGGCTTCGACCTCTTTTTTTTGTATATAATGTATTTTATTTGTATACACTCGTCGCTAAATTTAAATAATATTTGATAGTATTGCTGTTGTGGAAGGCGGTTATACTATTGCGGTTTTAACCGTCCATGCCCTGGTTCTACTTCCACAGAATCGGGGCTTATTCTATTATTAGATTTTCATACCGATCACACCCTGCATTAAGGTTTTTGGAACCGGGCGCATTAAAGAAAAACATACTACTCTATAAAGAAGATGTGGCTGATTTAACATTGGGCCAGGCAATGTTTGAATCAGGCAGCTTATTTGAAGTATTTGAATCCCACATACAGAAATGTGATGATTGTATCAGATGCATTTGAATCTGCGGCCAAAGAGGCGGCAAGAAAATTACTGGATGCATACTTGGATGCTCCAATGCCTCGAGAAGATAATAAACCAATGTATGGAGCCTGCGTTTTAAGTCAAGGGGTAATAATGTTTGGATTTCAGAAAGCAGGCAAGGCAACGATGGCACATGAGTTTTTCTGGTTTAATAAGTCTGTTTGCCTTATTACTGCGGTCTATGGCGAAGGAGGTAACAAGCACCTGAATTGGGCAACAAATTCGGTAAGCGATCTTGAAAATAAGAAACTTTTGAATGATAGTTTGCTTTATCCGCTTATTACGATTTTTTTCAAAAAGTACGCGAGCATGGAAACAAAGTACATTCAAGCAAACAAAAAGTTAAAAGACACTCAATGCAAGTATGTAAACGACACCAATGTTGGCATTACACATTTTGTTAGCAAGTGGTTTACAACCATAGTTAAGTCAGATGGTTTTAAAGTTCGTGGACATTTCCGTTTTCAACCAAAAAAGAAAGATGGAGAATGGACAAAGGAATTGATTTGGATAAATGAGTTTCAGAAAGAAGGTTATACTGCACCCGCAAGGAAGTTAAATCATGCATAATATAATGCATAAACCTATAACAAAGACCATGTTGAGTGAAAAACAAAATAAATCGTATTTTATAATTTTACTAACTTTGACCTTGCAATCAATTAACTAAAACCATATTTGCAATGTTACAGTCAGGTAAGAAGTATAAAGTTGCCGACCCAGAGATGGCCATTACCAAAGGTCACAAAACAGAAATTGAAATCGTTGAAGAAAAAGAAGGTATGTTTCGCGGAGAAAATGACTGCTGGTATTTCTCAGATGGCAGGTGTCGTTCAGAACCAGGTATGCATGAATCCGACGCAATAAATCTTATAGCGGACACTGCGGGTTGATCACAATCGCTGCTACAATCTACGAGATAAAGGGTATATTGCATCTGTAAGCAATTTGAACTGCGTACCAAACAACCCATGAAACAGTTTTACAGAATTGGCCGAGCCTAAAATTAAGTAATTCTTGATCAGACAGTCAGTGTTGTTGCCGAGTTTGTTGGTGAGAACGCTGAGGAATTGGCTGCCGAATACTGCGAATTGAAAAACGGAAAAGTGTACAAGCCCATTGAACTTCTCGGTGATGATGAAGAATCTTGTAAAAAGCTATTTGAGTTTGTTTATAACAATGTAAAGTATGAATACAAAGTTGTTGATAAACAATTTTCATTTATAGAGCTGATTGGCGACGAGATAACAGAGTTAAAGCATAGTCTCGTAATTGGGCACGATGGATATTTTGTCATGGTAAGACCTGGTCCAGAAGCGCCAATTCCTAACCAATTTGCCATTATAGATTTTGTAAGATCATTAGGCTATCAGTCAGATAAAGAACGCTACGCCATTTATTAAGTCAATGTCAAAATAATGTTAAGAAACGGTTACTATTATATGTAGTAACTGTTTCTGTTTATGAGGTCATCTTTATTTGTTTTGATTGCTGTTTACTTTGTTTCATGTACAAAACCTAAAGAGAATCATTTACATAAGATGCAAGAATCAAATTTATCTTACCTGAAAAATGATGCTTTCAAAAAGAATCTAGAACAAGAAATATTTGTCTATAAGGCGATCGATTATAGAGAAGTTAATCAGCGTACACTAGACTCGATGAAAAGTTATTGTTCAGCAAGAAGAAGCGATAATTATCTAAATCTTTAAAAAAATCAAAAGTTAATACCAATATCTAACCTGTATACGAGCTAATGAGATATAAATTATTATTGCTGTTTTTATTCGGCGCTTTAAATTTAAAGGCCCAGTCGTTGGTGATCGATATACATCAAATCTCTTTAATCAACCCTGATAGCAAATTTGCAGGTGTTCTCATTGGCACAAGCTCTGAGGAATGTGTAAGGGTATTAGGTAAGCCGGATGAAATCTCAGATTACTATTCAGAGATCGATGACGATACAATGAAGTTATACCGGTATGGAAAAAGCAAGCTTTTTTTTCTAAAAGATAAGTTGAGTATCTGGGATGTGCTGGATGACCGAATATGGGTTGGCCAGGTCAATGGAACGATTTTCAAAATTGGAGATAAATTAGCCTTTGGATCAGCAAGGCCTTCCGAGTTTCGGGGGCTGGCTATTAACCATTATGCCAGTGAGTCCAGAAACATGAGTTTTGCATTCGCAAGCACTAACGAGGTAAAAGATGGCAATTCTTACCTGGACAGCTATTTTGAGCTGCTGTTTGATTCAAATGGACTGTTGTTTTCCATTTGCAAGGGAGACAAATAATTGTCGAAAATAACCTCGGATATTTTGGCGTTACTTACCATAAAATCGATGTATTGACTACTTTTCGATAATGTCTTTACCGCTGACTTTGGTGATGTGACAATAATCAGCTTTGAACACATAATCTTCTCTAACGACCAGGTCATTGCCACGTTTGCCAATAAAACGAAAGCTGTCCTGTTGATTTTCAAGATTAGGTTGCTAGTCGTCGTTAGGACAATTTTATGATATGGCCTTCGACTGAAGTGCTGGCTGATGCCCTGCGATGAATTGTCCAGTTGCAGCGATAGAATTGTCTATATAATCTGTAAATTCCCCAGAATTAACAATCCATCAGATTGATTTTTATGAAAAAAAATAACAGTAGCCCCTTTATTCTTGCCCTTAAAGCACGCAATCTTACCGTCGAGATCCATCATCATTCCGCATATCAAATAGTTTTATCGAACGATCTTGGATATTTCGGAGGGACCATGCCAGTGATTTCGGTCAAACCGTGCCACTTTAAAAGATCATACAATGATATAAAAAAAGTCGTTGTTATTCCTGTTTGAGTATGCCTTTTCGAAGCGAGTCCCCT
>NZ_VBSN01000043.1 GCF_006149045.1 Dyadobacter flavalbus | reverse complement strand
TTTTCTCGCAATCCCTCTCAAATATCATGGAGGGTTGTGAGAAAAAATGTGGAGCCGATACTAGGCATAAGGTTCAGTATCTTGAAAAAGTAATATGCTTAAAGTTTGTTTTTAACTTAGAATTCCGTGCGGCCGAATCAGGAGAATGCTATTTCTGCCAGCCTTTAATGCAGTTAGATTTGGGGAGCCAGCCTGTCAGGCATTATTTGAAAGAGTGTCTATCCGAACTCGCATAAAGATGAAAGGATATGTTGCAGTCCAGAAGAAGCTGTTAACCCTTTGTTATGCCTTATGGAAAAAAGATGTCAATTATGATCCTTTATATCATTCCCAACATGTTAAAGAATTTGATTATCAGGATATAAAAATAGTCCCGACCAGCAGGACTACACAGGATGTATCGGCTTAAAAAACCGGCACTCCTTCATAGGACAAATTTATTAAAAAAATTCTATTTTATATGTTGCTTTTCACGACAGTACCAGCGGTCGTATTCTCATAGTCAAATTTAGTTGAATTATAAATTTGCCTATTTCTGCCTCCAAACAAATGTAGCAACGTCAATTGTTAGTTGCTTATTATTGGCAATATATTATCCATATGATAAAATGAGCGTTTGACCGCAATAGTCTTATTATAAAAAGCAATATCGAATATTCTGAATCGCAACGGGCCCGTGATCACCCTGAAACATAATTGGGCCCAAAGCACGTTCGTCTTCAAATGCAGCGGATCTGGTGGGGCCGGTTACGTCTACGTTCTCTTGCACCGTTACGCCGTTCAGTTCTACTCTAATGAATTTTGCATTTGCGGTTTTCTGACCGTTTTTATCAAATCGTGGAGCCTGGAACTTGATTTTGAAATGCTGCCAGGCGCCCGGCTCTTTGCATGCATTTTGCGTCGGCGCATTGCCTTCGAAGCCTTTTTTGGGAGAACGGCTTTCATCCCACCGCTGGTAAATGCCGCCGCAATCATAAAAGGCGGGTTTCTCCACGCCCCAGCTATCGAAAATCTGCACTTCATAACGGCCTTGCAGGTAAACGCCAGAATTGGACTGCTTAGCTACGGCAAAATCGAATTCCAGTTCAAGATCGCTATGCTGCATTTTGGTGAACAAATGCCCCGTATCTGGCTTGACGGGCAGCGCAAGCAAAATGCCCTCACCAGGTTCAAAGCTTTTTTGGTCCGAGGTCGGGCTGAAACTGACACTTTTCACCAGTTTCCAGTTGCTGGTGGTAGGCTCAAATTCCGTTAGCGCATGCAGAGAAATGGCATGAGAGCTGCCTTTTTTTTGCGCCGCACTTTCTAAAGAACAGAAAAGCATGACGCATAGCAGGCTGATGAAGGAAAACTTCATTTTGTTAATGGGTTTGGATTCATTTGTAAGTTTATTGCCTACTGAGCGCTTATACTTTGTATTTCCTGTAAATCGCTCCCCAGGGTTCACGCATCACACGGGCACGTAGCTGATTGGCAGCAAAGTTTTCTACAAACTCTTCTTTTTCCGGATTCCATTTCAGATCCTGGTTGAGCAGCAAGGCAATGTTTCCCAAATGGGCGACAGTGACCGAACGATGGCCAATTTCGGCGGGTGCAGCCGTCGGTTTTTTCGAGATTACGCAATCCACAAAGTTCCGGTAATGGTTGTCACTTTTGTATAAATGAATTTCCTGGTCGCCGATTACCGTAGTATCGATCTTTTCAGGATTAACTTTATAACTGCCTCTTGATACCCAAATCTGACCTTCCGAACCGTGGAATGTAATGCCACGAGGCGCCTGGGCAATGTCCGAGCCTACGATTAATTTGACACCATTTTCATAGATGCATTCAAAATAAAATTCCACTGCCGTATTCCAGACCGGATCTTGCGACCACTTCGCCTTGGCGTTTTTCACCTGAACGGGGCCGGTATGATCCGTTCCAATTCCCCACTGCGCAATGTCCAGGTGGTGCGCGCCCCAGTCGGTGACCATCCCGCCCGAATAGTCCAGGTTCCACCTGAAATTCACATGTGTCCGCGCCGGACAGTATGTAGCCTCGGGAGCCGGGCCCAGCCAGGTTTGGTAATCAAAATCCTTTGGCACAGCAATTGGCGCAGTCTGATTTCCTGTCTTACCAAAATCAGGCGTTCCGCCGGGCAAGCCGCAAACCACTTTTTCCAGCTTGCCAATCCTGCCATTTCTCACCAGTTCGCAAGCCCGGAGAAACTCCGGTCCGGATCGCTGCTGGCTGCCTGTTTGGAACACCACCCCGTATTTCTTTACTGCGTCGCTCATTGCACGCCCTTCCGAAATGGTCAGTGACAATGGTTTCTGGCAATACATGTGTTTCCCAGCTTTCGCCGCCATCAGTACTGGGATCGAGTGCCAGTGGTCGGGTGTAAGCACAGCTACGGCATCAATGTTTTTGCTATCGATAACTTCCCTAAAATCAAGAATCCCTTTGGTCGATTTGTAGGTTTTACCATTCTCTTTGGAATAAAAATCATCCACGAGCTCCATCAGATACTCGCGCCCCCCCATCTTTCCATCCCAGTAACCTGTGCTTTTTTTGTTGACATCACAAATGGTGGTGACCTGAACCCGCTTGTCGGGGAGGAAACCTTTAACATCATTTTCGGCCTGGTTTCCCGCGCCGATAAATGCTAGGTTAATCCGGTCCGAGGGACTAACAAATCCATTTTTTCCAAGTGCCGAAGCGGGAATCAATGTAGGGAATGCAATCGCCGAGGTTGCGGCGCCGGCGGCGTTTTTGATAAATGCTCTTCTTTTCATATTTAATTATTAAGTCGGATTAATGATCCTGATGTCTTCCAAAACAGTCAATAACCAGGATTTTGGCCGCTTTTTAACATTTCAGGATTGCTGTCCATTTCAGCAACCGGAATTGGCATTAGCAAATGTGCGGCTACGTCAAATCCCCAAAGCGTGTCGTCGTATTGTGGCCCCATACCGAAATCCGTCTTTTTCCAGTTTGCCAGATTAATGAACCCGGCCTTATGCCAGCGTTTCAGATCAGCCCACCGAATTCCCTCCTCTCCTACCAGCTCTCGCATCCGCTCATCCATAATGTTCTGCATGGTTACAACCGACAAGTTCGCCGGAATTGCGGCCGGCGTTCCGGTTGCCGTTGATCTTCTCGCCCGAGCCCGGATGTCGTTTACCTGTACAAGAGCCTTTCCCACCTGATTTGTTTGTAAATAAGCCTCGGCCGCTAATAATTTAACATCCGCCAAGCGAAGAATCCGCGTATTATTGATGGAATTAATGTTCGCAATTCCCGCATATTTCCCTCTTTCACCATTGATGTACTTCACCATTTGATAGCCACCATTAAATGAAAATGCCCCGCTTGCTTCTTTAATAAAGGTTTCTGCGATCCGAGGGTCGCCTCTTTGAAACACATTCACCATTTTTCCAGTCGGGCCAACGATCGTTCCCTGATTGGTAAAATTGTTTTCAAAGTGTTTGTAAAAAGCACCCATCGTGCCCACGGCATCTGTGAAGTCATTGTCGAGCCAAGGATTTTCTGCGGTTTTCAAGCTTGCCTGGAATTCAAATAAAGATTCCTCATTGTTTTCAAAACGGTAATCAAAATTTTCGCCGAAATGATTGGTCAGTTTTCTTGAACTGGAAATCCGTTCAAAGGCCGCGATTGCTTTTTGATAATCCTGCGCATTCTTTCCATTATAACAAGCCTTAGTCACATAGCATTTGACCAATAATCCATTGGCAGCATCCTTTGTAACCCGTCCTGATTCGGTGAGCGGCCAGCTTGCAGGCAGTAGTGTGGCGGCACTTTCCAGATCGACAATCGCCTGGTCGAGCATTTCCGTTCCTTGCGACGGATTGTAATAAATGCCAGACAGGCTTTTTACGCGTTCCGTAATTACTGGCGCTTTGCCCCACCAGTTCCATAGTTTATAGAAAGCCCATGACCGTAGAAAAAGCATTTCGCCTTTATTCTGGTCAGCCATGGCTTTGTTTGTATAAATATCCATGTTGCCGTCAATGATTTCCAGCATCGTATTGGCGCGGCTATTCAGCTGGTAAAGCCGGTTCCAGATGAAATTAACATCGGCATCAGAACCATTTAAACCCTTGAAATTGTCCATTTGACTCGGGTTGTTCGACATCAGATCGTCGCCTGGCAGCAGCCATAGTTTGTGCCTGGGCGCATTGGCATTGTACCCATATAAGTCTGTAATCTTTGCATACACAGCCAGCACACCACGTTGCATCCGCTCCTGATCAGAAAAGTACTCCGACTCCAACTCTCTTGTAGGTTTCACATCCAGGTTCCGGTCACAAGCGCTGCATATAATCAATGCTACCATGACGTATTTGATAAATCCAAAGGGTTTCATATACCGTTCGATTTTAGATTAAAATTTTACACTCAGGCCGAGGTTGAAAACACGCGGTTCGGGACTATCATCATTTTCCGGATCCAGCCCGCTCCATTTTGTTAGGATAAAGCCGTTGTTAACACTCAGATACATCCGAAGCGAGCTAATGCTTTTTAAAGGTGCCAAAAGTGCCTTCGGGAAAGAATAACCCAGCTGTGCATTTCCAAGTTTGAAGTATGCTGCGCTTTCTACGTAATAGGACGAAACACGCATACTCCCATTCGGATCGTTAACAATCGCCCGGGCAATGTCTGTATTGGGATTTTCCGGTGTCCAGGCATTGAGTACGACCACACTCCGGTTGTTACCGCGGGTCGCAGTGCCTTCCATGGTTGCCCTCGCGTAGTTGTATTTTTTAACATCACCCACACCGAGGAAGAATACAGAAAGGTCAAATCCCTTATAATTCAGCCCCAAATTGAAACCGTAGTAATATCCCGGAATCGTTTTACCCAAATAGGTCCGGTCGTATTGATTGACCGTTCCATCTGCGCCGGGCGTGTAGAATTCATAGCCTTTGCTCAAATCCGGCGCGCCGTTGAGATCATTGAAATAGCGGTCCCCGGGTTGGAATGTTTGTGTAATGGTAATATCCTTTGTCTTGCTATTATACTGGTCTACCTGACTCTGGTTTTGAAAAATCCCGCCAGCCTGATAGCCATATACATAGTTCATTGAATAACCCGGTTCAATGCGCATATCACTGGCGTTGAGCGGAATACCTTTGAATGTGCTCAGTACCCGGTTTTTTACAGTCGTCAGGTTCGCGCCAACATTATATCCCAGATTTCCTATTGATCCATTGTAATTGGCGGAAAATTCGAATCCGGAATTCCTGACAGAAGCAATGTTATCAACTGGATTTTCCTTACTTCCTACACTTGGCGGAATGTTTGTTTCCTGCAAAATTCCGTCCGTTTTCTTGTCGTAATATTCTGCTGAGAAAGAAAGTTTTCCCAATAATTGTCCGTCAAATCCAATGTTTGTAGTCGTGATTTTCTCCCATCCCAGATCCGCATTAGGAAAAGAAAACATAGCAGCTCCTACCCCATAATTACCAAGTCCGTTGCCCCCCGGATTGGATCCGAATGCATAAGTCGACCTTTTTTCGACCGGCGAGAGATAAGCCAGCGGACGCACTTCCTGATTTCCCAGCTTGCCCCAGCCTGCGCGGAATTTGAGGTCCGTCAGCCATTTATTATTCTCCAAAAATGGCTCGGAAGTAATGCGCCACGCCACGGAAGCCGACGGGAATGTACCCCAGCGGTTTTTAGGTGCAAACCGGTTGCTACCGTCCCGGCGGACCGTGGCATCGACATAGTATTTGTTTTTGTAATTATAACTCACCCTGCCCAGCAGGCCTTGTAGCGCCCAGCGAAACAGTTCGGATTCCACCATGGTGTACTGGTTTTCCCCCCCGAGCTTGAATAAGTGTTTTTCAATCGTGGACATGTAGTCGGTGGAGGCGGTCACATATTTGGCTGAGTACCGCTGATCCATTCCGTTCAAAAGCAGGTCGAAATTGTGGGCGCCGAATGCTTTATGGTAATTAACCGTCAATTCTTTGATCAAATTAAAATTGGTGGTATACCGCTCCTCATAAGATCCTAGCGATTTGCCGCCGCCTTTATCGGTTGGGCTACCGGCGTAGACAAAGTATTGGCCCGTATAGTTATTAAATGAAAAGCGGTCGTGCTTGTACCAGTCAATGCTGACAGAACCTTTGACAGATAATCCTTCGATGGGCGTAATTTCAACAAATGTATTGCCAAGATTCCGGATCGAATTATAATCCTGCGTGTTAAACTGTGTTTGGGCAATGCTATTGGCGCGCGTTCCTTCGCCATAGAGTTTGTCGGTAGACCATACACCCTGCTCATTGTAGCCTTTTACAACCTGTGCAAAACCCTGCAAAATCGGTAGTCCGTTGGGATCGTAAATGGGCTGCCATGGCGGTGTTTCGGCGGCGCTTGTCAGGCCGGATTGCATATTGTCTTTACCTTCGACATATGCCAGCCGATAATTTATGCCGGTTTTGAGCCAGTTATTGATCTTCGTATCCAGCTTCGCATTGAAAGAATAGCGGTCCAGCTTCTCAGCGATGAGCGTGCCTTCTGTGGATGTGTACCCAGCTGATACATAATAATTTGTCGCCTGCGTTTTACCCGAAACCCGCACCGAATAATCCTGTGTTACTGCGTTTTTGTTGATTATGGGTGTCTGCCAGTCGTAGGTATTCTTGGTACTGCCGAGATATCCCGGACTTTGCGGGTCAAACCATGCGTCCAATGCAAAGCCGGGATTAGCTGCGTAGGATTTTTTGTAAAAGTTGGTATATGACTGTGTATCCATCACATCCCATTTCTTTACTACATTCTGAACACCGTAGCGCGTATTGAATTCGATCATCGGCTTTTCGGTCTGGCCACGTTTGGTCGTGATCAGGATGACACCGTTTGCTGCACGCACACCATAAATGGCGGCGGCTGAGGCATCTTTCAAAACTGAAATCGATTCAATATCATTCGGGTCGATCATGGTCATAATGTTGATCGGGCCACGCACGTCTTTGACCCGCGCGTCCTGCCCCTCGATTCCTCCTCCAAGTTCAGTAATAGGAATGCCATCTACCACGTAAAGCGGATCTGCCACGCCCCAGGTGCCTACCCCGCGAATCCGTACTTTGGGACGTGTCATGGGGTTACCCGAATTTCCTGAAATGTGCACACCCGTCATCCGGCCCTGCATCGCCAATTCGGGCGACATAGCAACACTTTTGGTAATTTCCTCCGATGCAATGGTTGAAATAGAAGTCGTTACGTCCCTTTTCTGACGGCTTCCATATCCCACCACAACTACCTCTTTCAAGCTCTTTTCGTCCACAGCCAGCACCACGTCAATGGAGCTTCTGTTTCCGATAACCATTTCCTGACTAATATAACCCACAAATGAAAACACAAGTGTCGCCTCATCATCAGGAACATCAATTGAAAATTCCCCTTTTACATCTGTTGACATTCCCTGCTGGGTGCCTTTGATAATGATGTTCACGCCTGGCAGACCCTCCCCATTTTTATCCGTCACTTTCCCGGTTACATTCCTCGCTTTGGTCTGGGGTATTTCCGGCTTTGGCGTTTCTGTCGGCGCCATGGGCACATTATCGCCCGACAGAATAATGTAGTTGTTCTTTTTCCTGGCGTAACGAAGCCCGAGTGGTTGCAATAGTTCTGTCAGACTGGCCTCAATGTTATTTTGCAATCGCAGCGCATTGGCAGGAACCATCAGGTTTTGAAGATTTCTTTCTTCAAATAAAATATCCACCCGATACTGCTCCTTCAATTTTTCCAAAGCATTAACCAGGCTAATCATTGGGGCTTGAATGGATCTTTGCGGCCTCAAATCCGATTGCGCCATTAGTTGCGCGGAAACAGGTGTTTTCCCGGCCAACATTAGGAGCATGGAACACAGAAACAGAGATCGGCACCGGAGCCTTTTTCGTAAAATATGCATCATCGTGAACATGTTAAGGGATTAGGAAATGTAAAACGGAATGAATCACTTGATGTGTGCTTCTACCTAAACAGATACAAAAACCGCGAAGTACCCTAATTGAATTGAGCTATTTTTTCGTAATAAAATGCAAGCAAAAAAGCAATGAGCTATCACAAGGTTGACAACCCGTTCGTCTTTTTTTATTCTGAGCTATTGCTTGGGCTTTTGAAGAGTATAACCGTCTGCTGTTTGTATCAATTCCAACTCCATCATTTCACAAACGGCTTCCAGCAAATCCAATGTTGATTCGGCTTGGAAAGTTCCGGAGACAGTCCTGGTCAAAAGTTCAGGCTGAATAATACGAACGTTGATGCCATATACGTTATTTAATTGCTCAGCTACTTCTTTTAAAGAAGTGTTCTTAAACATAAACTTCCTGGACTGACTTTTCGGCTCATCTGCTAGGTGCGGAATAGTCTCTTTTTGGATTCTTTTTTCATCTGAAACGGTCACTTGGTCCCCCGGTTTCAGCATCAGTGGTTTTGATGCCATCGGGTTGGTCAGCCGGATACTGCCCGTTTTAAGGAATACCTTGGTAAATTTTTGCCTGCTGCTAACTATGAATTTAGTCCCCAGAACCTCGATAGCGGTTTGGTCGGGTGTGTAAACAATAAAACGTTCCGCATTCGGCAAGTGAGTCACGTTGAATTCCGCATCGCCCACCAGCCAAACATAGCGGGTGTTTTCACCGAACCAAAACCGCGGATATTTTAAAGACGAATTAGCCCCTAATTGCACTTGTGAACCATCATTCAAATGAATAGAAAGTGTTTGTTCATTTCGGGTGCTCATGTTTTTGTAATACCAAAGATCTTTGGCAAGCCAGATGCCAATGATCAAAATTGCGGATGCAGCCGCTGCCGATAGAAAACCTTTTATCCGTTGCCAATGCGGCCGGACAGTTTCTGAAACTGGATTGACCGGACTTATCTCCTGGTTCGATTTAATTAAAACACATTCATCCTTTCCATGGACTAAGCGTGCGAAGTCAGCGCGGGCTCCATCCAGGTCTGCCTGAAATTGTGGAAATTGTCTCTCCCATTCATCCAGGTAAGTAAAATAGGCTTCGGCCCCTTCGTTCGTGTTCAGCCAGTTCTCAATTTGCTGTCGTTCCATAGATGTCGACCGGTGTGCAAAATGGGCAAACACCATTTCTTTTGTTATCTGAGGGTGTGATTCATTCATGGCTTAATGCTTTACGAAAAACCGTGAGCGCCTTAGTCAGGTGCGCCTCGACCGTTTTTAGTGATATATGTAGTTCATTTGCAATTTCCTGATTCTTGCGTCCTTCAAACCGGCTTAATAAAAACACGCGGCGTACGGAAGGGCTTAGCGCAAGAATTACCTTATCAATGCGCTCCGCTAGTTCGTCGAACTGAACCTGGTCGGATGGATGCGACGCCTGGACCAGCAATTCCTCCGTAAGATATTGCTCAACAGAGATCGTTGTTTTTGCTTCTCGTTGTAAATAGAGCAGACAATTGTGCCGTACCGCACGGTATAAATATGCCCGGTAAGTATATTCGATTCGTTCAAAAATACGCTTTTGCCAGAAAGTCTTAAACAGTTCCGCCACGATATCTTCCGCTACCGCCTTGTCATAGACAAACCGAACTGCCTGACTACAAAGCGGCTGGTAATACCGCCGAAAAAGCAGATCACAACCCTGGTAAGCGTCAGCGACAAAAGCCCTGCGGATCAGGATCTCATCATCTGGCCTAATTACCCCATCATTATCCAGCGACAGTGGGGTATCTGCATTCTTATCATCCTTGTCGGGATTCAGGGTTACCATGGCTTACATACGTTGCGTCAATGGCTAGATACAAAAAACGCGCTGCACCCTAATTCACAATGGCATTTTTTTGATTTCCATTGTCAATGCATGCTATTTTCAAAACATTACCTCTATAATGTACTTTCCTCATGTTGTTCCGGAATGTTTAGAAATTCTAAAAAATAGCTGTCTTTGAATACATAAACAACTCCTGCTTATTCCGTTTACTGCCGGGGCTAGTTGTAGTTCCTAAGTATTACACCTTCAATGTGCCACTACTAATTTGTCGTTTAAGTTGTTTGACCGAATATTTTTCCTGGATAGAAAGGCGCATATAATATTCCCGCTCTACGCTGGTTTAAGTTTGACCTTCCCCCACAAAACTAGACATTTGAAAAATAGAAAAATTAGATCATTTATTGGCATCCCTATCCGATCAAGCCGCAAAGAGAAGTAATTATCTACCCAGTTCAGAAATCCTTACTTGCTCTACGGAGCTCTCCTAGTAGCTACTGAACTGAATACTTGAAATATGATTGATTGGGTTGTCGTAAATACTACATGTAAGGTTTGTTGTGGAGTGGCATAGCACCGGGCCAATTCTGAGTCCCATAGATTAAGAAATCATTTAAGCAAATAAAGCATCATTTGCTAACAAGCAAATTTTTGCATTGTGAATAGTTAACCGATTCTTACAGAATAAATACATTTTCTCCCATTGTGTTATTTGTTGCCGTCCTAAAAGCAAAAGTTGTGTGTCATCAAAAACGATTGTAATTCTGAGACACAAAAACCGAAGGACTAGTTTTCTTTGTAACTAATAACATTTAGTTCCTTCAGAAAGTTGAAATAGATGCTCTTTCTGTTCGGCAATTAATTAAGGTAGATTTTCAAATCGAGCAGTTAGTCATCACCGTTCGTTTTGGAGGAGGCAAGTACCCTTTCCTTAATATCTTCTATGTATTTAAACGAACGTTTTTATAAATAACTGGATTTCGCAGATTTCATGCTTAATTCATTGTTTATTTTGTTATGTAAAATAACAAAATGTATTATATTTGATTTTGTTAAGTAATGTAAACAAATGATCAAAATTGGCTACGCAAGGGTTTCAACACAAGAGCAGAATCTAGACCTGCAACTTGATGCTTTGAAAAAGGAAGGTTGTAAGCAGGTCTTTACTGATAAGATCTCCGGAGTAAAAGCAAGTAAGCCCAATTTCGAAAAGTTACTGGAATACGCCCGGCCAGGTGACACCATCGTAGTTTGGAAATTGGACCGTCTGGGCAGGAGCACAATTAAGCTCATCGAGCTGATTGAAGAATTGAAGCAGAGGGGAGTTAATCTGAAATCACTTTCAGAATCTATTGATACAAGCAGTGCAACGGGCAATCTGTTTTTTCAATTTATGTGTGTGCTTGCTGAACATGAACGTAACATTATCAGAGAGCGGACAAAGGCTGGATTGGAATCGGCACGTGCGCGGGGAAGGGCCGGAGGTCGGCCGGCAGGTTTAAGTGAACGCTATCGCAAGATTGCTCCTGAGGTCAAAGAGATTTATGATAAGAAAAGCAGAAGTACGGATGAGATCAGAGAAATGTTCAAAATAAAAAGCCAGCCCACACTCTATAAGATCTTGAAATATGCAGGCGTAGATGTGAATGGATTTCTTAAAAAAAGAAGATGATAATATCAGCTTATAGATTTTAAACGAAGGCGAAAGTTGTCACTATTTAAGCAAAAACAGATTCTTGTGACACTGTCGCAACATTTGAGTTGAAGCCATTAAGTTCACCGGGCCAGTGTAGGGAGCAAAGTAAAACAATAAAGCCTGTGGCTTACATTAAAGGTGGGAAACCATTTTCGGTAAACTGCCAGGTGCAATTGTGCTGTTGGCAATGATTACATTTCAACATTATAATCTTAAGGACTGGATCCTAACTTAAATTAGCCTGGGTACGCTATCTAACAAAAACAACTATACCTGCTCATGGTCAAGCAAGGAAGATGTCTCCTTTCTCCAACCTTGAGATTTGCTTAACCAGATCAGACCTTTTTTCGATATTGTCTTCCTTGTCCAAAGCCTTGCGAAGCTCAACAAACTGGCTGGCTGCCCGGGTAAAGTCATCTGTTGAAAGAAACGATTGTAGCCATTCAGCAAAATCTTTCAGTTCTGGTTGCTGGTGATTGTATTGAAAGTATTGCAGAAATGACTCGTTTTCTAAATTCGTACCTTCCCACATGTCAATGGGAACAATAGGCCGCTCCAGGAATTTGTCGATCACATAGTTATTGGAGCAAAAGGTTTGAAAAGCTTTTTGGCCTGCCTGCTTGATCTGACCTGCTTTGTATAATAAAATGGTCCACTCAAACAGAAAGTCTGGGATACCCACATCGTCCGGAAAGTTTTTTGAAAACCATTTTGTGTATTTTAATCCGCCAGCATAATCCGCCAATTGCACATAATACGTGGTCGGCAAATACCTCAGGCCACGACTGTCATCATAACCGCCAAACTTCCTTTTCTCCGCGGCCAGAGTTTTCTTAACCTTTTCAATTTTTAATCGAAGCCTTTCAATCTGTTTTGGTGTCATGAGGCCATTGTTTGTTCGATGGTGACAGCTTTGATTCTCTAAAAGACAATTGCACTTGCAGCCTAATATAGCCTGTTACGAAATAATTGATTCAACCCTGCATTTTTAATTGGATAGTGCCTTAACTTCTTATTCCAGTGATTTGTTGGACTTTGTGAAATGTGACTTATGGTAGGACCGAATGACTTTATCATATTCCTCACTACTTTTTAGCTTTCTGCTATTAGCTAGAAATTCAAACAGCTTATCACATCCTTCGTCATATAGATAGAACCTTTCGAAATGCTCATCCGTATATATTTTCATGGCCTTGTTTCCAATCCAACCCATGTAGGCATTATAGCGATCGAGATTGAAACTTTTAATCTCTTGGAAGAAAGTGTAGTCGGCCATCTGCATACTTTTTATCAGATAGTTACTATTTTCATATTGGCTTAACAAAAAGAAAAAATGATCGGTTGGGTTGCATTATTTGCCGGTCAGTACAGGCCATTAAATGTTTATAAATATACATAATGTCTAAATTACAGATTGAGGAACTTTCCGGAAAATTAGTTGTGGTAATAAATTACCAGACGACTTATGTAATCGTCAAGGTAGATGGAAATGAAATGCGTATAAATTTTGACCATAAGCAAGAGTTTAAGCTTGTAAAGGGAAAGTCTGGACAACTTCAATACTTGGATGAACATCCATTATTGATGAATTACAATGAGCAATCGATATCAATGTATATAAATTCAAAACCAGAGAACGCAGCAAAGTTAAATTCTGAAATTCAACTAGCAGTAGATGAATTACTTAAAGGATGGAGAAATTGGGACAGTTACTTTTTAGATGTGCATAGTAGGTCATCTATTGAAACGTTTAAAAGCAATCTGCTTTCCGGTTCTGGAAGAATATTTGAAGGTCCAATTACAATAGCAAATAGGGTTATCGCAGTTTTCGAAAAGCATAATGTCTTGACAAAAAGTTTTCCAGGCCTTTTGAAGCAAAAGCAATACAGATTATTATTAATTGAAAATAACTATGTAATTGCAAATGCCTTTGAAATTGTCTATAAATGAAATACTGCTTTTGTATTTATATTATATTCTAAAACGTTTGTCTCAAAAATGGATAAAATAAATATTAATTGATGAATCCGCGGGAATATTACAAAAAGACTCGAAATGCTCTTAGCTACGGAATTCTAAAAACTACAATTCATGAATTGTTATTGGGAGGAGAATTAGAACTTGCGGATGAAGTTCAGATCAATATGCAAAAGAATCTAATTGTGAAGCCACCACTACACAATAGCATTTCGGAACTTGCAAGCAATCATTATCTTATCGAAATGAGCTCTGATGATATTGATAGAATAATAAACTTCTTCTTTGAGCTGGAAGCAAATTCTGTTATTGCTTACGGAGAGGGAACACCAAAAACAGCGCTATATTCGTCTCTAGTCGATTCTTGGTCTATGATGAGAGAAGTGTCCACTTTGAAAGACTAGATCTTGATTTGCATGGACTAATTGAAACAATGGTTAACAATGAATTTGTATCAGTAATAAAATAAAATTATGAATGTAACCGTCTTAAAAATGATGTGTAAATTAATTTATCACTGATTCAGTCCAATATGGTAAATGTAGAATATTTGATCACTAACAGTGGGGATTCAATTATAGATAAGTATTCATATTCTGACGGAATCTTGAAAATTACATTAAATGTAACTGAAGTCGATAAAAAACTAATGTTACTAATTAAGTCAGAAAATTTTTCATTTGATAATTTTTACCTGGACAATAAAGAAGACGTATATAGAACTTGTAGAATTCAAATTCAAGAGCTATCAAAAGTGCTTTCTGTTGAGAATGGAATTTACATGCCAGCTTCCTCATTTGGAGGGATAATGCAAGAATCAAAGTCAAATTATAATTTAGCATATGGAAGGAAAAAATCAAAAGTAAACTATATATTCTCTTTGACCGGGTATGATACATTAATTTCTTGTTTGATATTCGATATAAACAGTATCAGAATTGAGGAATTAAGTTAGAAAGATGGTTTCTTAAAATAATTAGTTAGTCACAAAAACGAAAGTAAGTTGCCTATGGACAAATTTACGTGTCCGTGTTGTGGATATAAAACAAATGATGAAGAACCAGGACATTATATCATTTGCCCTGTTTGTTTTTGGGAAGATGATCCATATCAAAGAGAGTATCCAAATGATGAAGGCGAACCTAACCGAGTTTCGCTAAAAACTGCCCAACAGAATTTCATAGTTTAGATCAGATGTAATCCCTGGTTTTAATTGTTTCACAATACTCGTGGAGTTCACTCCTTCCGTGAAATTTGATTTCGCAAACAACAATGTGAAATCAAGAAGTGATCCTTATGGGAAGATAAATCAATGAAAGGCCATGTACCATTTAAATGATCGTTTTCGCAAACAAGCAAGTAATGCTATTCTGATATCGTCAGCTTATTGGACTTATATGCATATAGCTAAAGAATCGAGATTAAAGAGGAACAAGCAATTGTTAGGAACAATAATTTGAATCAACTGTTACAATTTCTTTATTTAAAACAAAATTCAACCTAATTAATCCACGGTATGCATAGGCTATTGACAATAATTTTTTTTTACTTTTGTTTTATAAACGTCTCCTTTGCACAGTTTGGAGTCAGTGTTCATCAATCCAATTTACCCTTTATTGGTTTAAATTATGAGGTAAATGAACGGTTTGTTCCGGAACTACGCTTGGGTATGGACACGCGCCTGAATAATATGTCAGTAGAAGCAGTAGCTACTTATCAGTTTGTCAATAAAGAAGACCATGAAATATATGTTGGATTGGGTGGCCGCGCTAATAATTTAGCTGGACTGGTCATACCTCTAGGAGCTCATTTTTTCCCTTTTTCATCAAAAAACTTTGGATTTCATATAGAGTTAGCACCAATTATTGCGGATGGCTCAACGATTGTTCGGGGAAGTTGGGGAATACGGTACCGCTTCAGACAAAAATAAGTAATTGGTCAAAAGTCAATGAGACAGTTAATATCAAAGACAATTCCTTTTGTTCAATATTGTGCAACAAATAATGGTAGTTTAAGACCATTAATGCATGTTTTTGCTTTGAGCAACCAGATACGAAATCAGCACTACCATGTTAACTGGTATAAAACAAGCCACAATTACCATAATAGCCTGATCTGAAAGTTTTTCCACCAGATAGGCAAACAGAAGGAAACAGATACCAATTAAAATTAAATAACCTCCTGCCAGGCGTGCTGTCTTGTCTTTGTTTAAGTGTACACCTGCCGGCACATTGTTCAGCCAATGGACCAGCCTAAAACGCCAGATACAAAATCCAAACAGCGTAATTGAAATGCCAATCGATGCCAGTAACCAGTTCATACACTCTTCCTTTTTATGCTGTAAAGTAAAAGATTCTTTAACCCCGACATACCATTGAAAAATCCGGTAATTACCTACATACCTACTCGTGATTATTCATTAATCCAGCATGTAAAATCCTGGCATCATATAACAAAATTATCTCATCAATACTTCCTTCCTAGCTTTTGTAGAAATAATGTGTTCTATTCTGATTTAAGAGATTTTACCGGATTAGCTGCCGCTGCTCTAAAACCCTGAAAACTGATCGTGATGACAGCAATCAGCAATCCTGTAAAACCTGCAAGTGCAAAAACCCACCAGCTGATTGGAACATGATAAGCGAAATCTTCCAACCACCGTTTCATAATCACATACGCAATCGGCGATGCCAGCAAAACCGAGATTACTACCAGCATAAGAAAGTCCTTGGATAGCATCGTAACAATATTCATTACTGTTGCGCCAAGCACTTTTCTGATACCTATTTCTTTTCTGCGCTGTTCCGCTGAAAAAGTTGTAAGACCAAACAGCCCAAGGCACGCAATCACAATAGCAATTCCTGTGAACCAATAGACAATGTACCCGGTCTTTGCTTCACTTATATACATTTTATTGTAAGTGTCATCCAGGAACGCATATTCAAAAGCGCGGTTTGCCCTATATTGATTGTAAACATTTTCTGCTTCAGATAAGGTATGTTTGAGGTCAGCGTTTTTACTTAGCCTGATATACAGATAGTTATTGAATAATGTATCGCTTCTCATTTGCAATGCCATCGGACTTATTTTCTGATTCAGGGATCTGAAATGAAAATCCTTTACAATGCCAATAACGTCTGCTTTTGTTGTAAAACCCAAATCCAGCGTTTGATTGTAATTGCCGGCATTAATGCCTAATTCACGTGCTGCGGTCTGGTTAAGTACAATCCCTGCCCTGGAATTTTTTCGAGGGCCAGCTAACCACTGGATACGCATGGTTTTTACAAACTGTTCATCAACTAAAAAGGAGTTAACGCTAAGCTTTTTATTACTATCTGATCGTTTCAACTCCCATATATTGCCATAAGGATGATACATTAGCAAAGAAGAAGAGGTAACAGATTCCACACCAGAAATGCGCTCCATCCCTTGCCTTATTTCCTGGTAATGTTTGGACAAACCATCCTCATGATCCAGAAAAACCGTCACAATCCTATCCCTGTCAATACCCAGCTCTTTACTGTGAAAAAGCTGCATTTGCTTTGCAATCAGAACCGAACCAATGATCAGACTAATAGAAACTGTAAATTGAAAAACTGTAAAAACTTTCCGTACACTTGCAGCATTGCCTGATTTACCATAACTACCGCTGAGAATTTTTCCCGGGGCCAATTTGGAAAGTAGTAATGCGGGGTAACTGCCGGATAGCAAAATACTTAGGACATAGAAACCAATTAAAGGAAAAGCAAACCAGGAACTTGTCAGAAAAGATGCATCTATGCGTAGTTCAAGGGAAGTATAAAAGTAATCCTTCAATGCAAAAAATGCTGCAATTGCCAGTGTAAACGCAATGGTCACATACAAAACCGACTCAAGATAAAATTGCGAAATCAAGGCAATACGCTGGCCACCTACTACTTTTCTGACAGATACTTCACCTGCGCGGGCGGAAGAAGAAGCCGTTGTAAGATTGATGTAGTTTACAAGTGCCAGTGACAAAATCAGCATGCCAATCATGGAGAAAACAACTGCTTTCTGCCGGGCATTTTTATCAATTCTTTCAAAATGAAGGTCGAAAAGAGGAAACAGTTCATAACGGTCTTTTTTATCCTTTATCCTGAGACTGGAAGTAAGCAGTGAGGGGATTTTACTGGCTACTATATCCTTGGACTCTGAGTGGTTTAAAAGAAAATAAGTATTGTAACTGCCTGTAGCACCAATGCTGCTTACCTGTTCTTTAAGCTGCTTTTTATTAAGATACCCTTTCATCTCTTCTGTTTCATTTGCCCGGTAAGACATAAGGTCACCAAGAAAATCAAACTGTATCGATGAATTAAAAGGAAGATCTTTCATTACGCCAACGATTTCGTAGACATGCTTTTTGTCATAAGTAATTATTTTTCCCACCGGGTCCTTATTGCCAAAGTACTTAGCTGCCATTTTTTCGGTCAGCACCATTGTGCCCGGACGCGTCAATGCCGTTTTGGGGTTTCCTTTTATAAACTCAAAAGAGAATAGCTGCAGAAATGCATTGTCAGCAGCAACAAACCCTGACTCGTAGTACTTATGAAGCGCGTCGCTTTCTACAAGCTTGCTGTAAAAACTAACATCCGTCACGCGGCCAAAACTCGCTACTTCCGGGCATTGATCCTTGACAGCCTGGCCAAAACCATAAGACATCCAGGGAACGTAATAAGATTTATCACCTTCATCGTGAGAAAACTCTACTTTCACAATCCGGCCACCTTGCTTATGAAAACGGTCATAGCTGTACTCATTTGCCACATAAGTGGCTACGAGCAAAGCCGCGGTCAGGCCAATGGATAAACCACCAATGTTGACAATGCTGATTACATAATGTCTTTGAATGTGCCTGAATGCAATTTTTAAGTAATGAAGAAGCATAAACAAGAGTAAAAAGTGAATTTAAGAGGCAAATGAATAATATATCTTCTATAAGGATGCTGGCAATGCTACTGGGTTTAAAGCCCGATATTAAGTCTATCAAAAACAATAAGCATCATACTATACGGCAGTACTTCATAGATACTCTATCCTGAACTTTTTATTCTTTTAGCACTTTCAGTCGCCGCTTCTCAGGCTTTTACCCGGATTCTGAATGGCTGCAATAAAAGAGCGGTAAGCCACGGTACAAACTGCAATAAACAAGGAAGCCATAAATCCGATTATAAAAATCCCGATTCCCGGCTCTACGCGTTCAGGAAATTCCATCAGCAATCCAATACTTGCAAAATGGGCCAATGGGGCTGCAATGGCAAAGGAAATTCCGATCAGCAATGCGGATTCTTTGGTAAACATCATCATGATGTTTGAAATAGTAGCTCCGAATACTTTCCGTACCCCGATTTCTTTTGTACGCTGAATGGCCATAAAGGAAACAAGGCCGTATAAACCCAGGCATCCGATAAAAATGGCCAGAAAAGAGGCTGTGCCCAGAATGGAAAACATCATATGGTAAGATCCGTATTCCCGGTTCAGTATGTCTTGCATATACTGGTATTTAAACAGGTATTGCGGATATACATTTTTCCATGCCTTCTCAATGCCTGCCAGGGTTTCAGCTGCATGCTGATCAGAGATCTTTATGGCAACTCCTGCGAATTTGGAAGGGTCATAAACAATGCTGACAGGATCCACTTTACTGCTCAGGGATTGGGTGTAAGAATCCCGGATAACTCCCCGGATCTCTACTGTTTTGCCATTCAGAACATAGGTTTTCCCGATTACTGATGCAGGGTCTTTAAAACCCAGCGTTTTGACAAGCGTCTGATTAACCAGAACCTGTGAACCCGGCCCGGCAGAAACAGAAGACAAATTCCTTCCGGCCAGCAATTTCATCTGAAAGGTATGGATGTAGGAAGTGTCCGCGTAGCTGAGAATGCTTGTATAGCTGTTTTGCTTTTCGGTACGTATTTCACCGGTCTGGTTACCCATATTCCCAAAACTGTAGCTAAGCAGTCCTTTGACTTTTTGCAGTTCAAACCCTAGCTTTTCGTGCTGCTGCTTTTCATTTCCCCGAAGCGCGGGAATGACCACGATTGTTTTGGGATCAAAGCTTACCGGCCGGTCTTTGAACTGGTTAACCTGGTTGATCATAATGGCTGTTACGATGATCAGGAGCTGGGCGCCGGCAAATTGGGTAATAACCAGCGCCCTTCGGATGTGCAAACCTTTGGATTTTCCTGTAAACGTCTGCGATTGGAGCGCCACAACAGGCTTGTAAGCTGACAGGACAAACGCAGGATAAAAGCCGGCCAAAAAGGTTACCACAACGGTTATGCCTGCAACAAACAACAAGGCAGCAGGATCTTTTATCCAGTCAAACTGGTAGTCTACCCCATATAACTGATTAAGATAAGTTAAACTTTCCTGTGCCAGAACGGCCCCTGAGGCAACAGCCAGCAATGTGATGATAAAAGCCTCGGTCATATACTGCATGATCAGGTGCAGCCGGCTACTGCCCATTGTCTTTCTGACACCTACTTCCCGGGCCCTTTTTAATGATTGTGCCGTTGCCAGATTCACAAAATTGATACAGGCAATCAATGCAATCATGCCGGCCATAACAGATAAAATCACCAGCAGCGGCATGGGAAAATCGTAAGTAAAACTGGTATAATCGTAATTACGGTCATGGTTGTCTGTGAGTGCCAGCAAAAAGAATGTTGTGCTTTTTGCAAGGTCATTATCCAGGTATTTACGGGCAATTTGTTTAAGCTGATGATCAATCTGGCCCTTTTGAGTTTTTGGGCCAAACACCACATACGTTGCAGCGGCACTTACGGCCTCCCAATTGTTGACTTGGCCCGGCATAAACTGGCCCAGTGAAGGATACGATATCAACATACTGTATGGATGGTCCGTATTCGAAGCAGGTGCCTTGACGATTCCGGATACAGTCAGGTTTAACCTGTTTTCTAAAACAAATGTTTTACCCAAAGCTCCATTAAGTCCGCCTAGGAATTTTTGGGCAAATTTGTCGGTAACGACCACCGTGTTAGGTCTGGTTAAAGCTTGTGCTTTATTGCCAGCTATCCAGACTGCATCAAAGACATCAAAATAGTACTGATCTGCGAAAAAGGCATATTTGTCTTCAAAAAGGTTATTTTCTTTGGAAAACTGGTAAGCCTTAAGGCAATAGACACCCGTTACCTGTTCAAGCCCGGAAACTTCATTCCGGACAGCCTCTGCCAGGGGTGTGTAGTTGCAGCCATCAAACCGCTCACCAGCTGATGTCTTTTGATATAAGTTTACCCGGTAAATCCGGTCTACCTTGCTATGGTAATCATCAAAGGACGTTTCAAATTGGACGATTGCGAAAATGACCAAACAGCAAGCCACTCCCACGGCCAAGCCCAGCAAATTGATGAAGGTGTATAACCTGTTTCTTTTCAGGTTCCTGATTGCTGTAATAAAGAAGCTTCTGAACATACCAATCAACTTTAAAACTGTAAAAATAAAATGCACCCTTGAAGTTCTTGCCGAGAATTATACAATTGTTGAAAGGGCTACATTGGTAAACTTCTTACTCGCTCCGTAATGATTTCACGGGGTTGGCCAAGGCGGCTTTTACACTTTGAAAGCCTACTGTCAGCAGTGCAACAAGGACTGTTACCAAAAGTGCCAGCAGGAAAAAGGCAGGATTGAGATCAATTTTGTATTCAAAGTTTTGCAGCCATCCTTTAAGTATCCACCAGGCAACGGGTGCAGATACTAAAAAAGCAATCCCGATCAATTGCATGAACTCGCTGCTAAACAGCCATAAAATACTACTTACACTTGCGCCCAGTACTTTGCGTACGCCGACTTCTTTGGTCCGCTGTACGACCATAAACAAGACCAGTCCGTATAATCCCATGCAGCCAATCAGCAGCGCAACTCCGGCAAAAAAGTTGATCAGCCGGCCCATGGTCTGTTCTTGCTGATAGTTTTCCTGGATCTGGTCATCTACAAATGCAGGTTCAAAAAAATTATCCGTATATACCTGGTTGTAGACTTTTTCCAATTGGTTCAGAGCCCGGCTGTAATTGGCAGAACGAAGCTGGATATTGGCCGAATAATAGCCTGTGGCGTAGGTGGTCAGAAACATCGGACCAATCCGTTGTTTGAGATCCCGCTGATTGAAATCTTTTAACACACCAACAATTTCCAAAGGCACAACCCTTCCATCCTGTACCCGCTTGTGCAGAAACTTGCCAACGACTTCCGCTGGTTGGATGAATCCCAAACGCTTTGCAAATGTTTCGTTGATCAGTACTTCCCGTAATGTGTCCGAAGGTTGCAGGTTGCGTCCGGTAACCAGTTTCAACCCGTATAAGACTACATAATTTGCATCAATCCAGGTTTGCTGCGTTGCATAAGGTTCATCCTGAGGCCGGGTATCAAACCGCACAGTTGTTTCGCTCGTCCAGCCCGACTGCGGTGGCCCGCCCATAGAGTAGCTGAACTGCCCTACATCCGGCAGCGTCATAGCCAGGTTTCGGAACGCATTCATTTTACCCAGATCCTGCACCGGAAGGTTTGGCAAACCCACTGTTACAATGGCCTCTTTACGAAAACCCAGATCTTTTTCCTGAACGTAATTCAGCTGGCTGGCCACAACAATCAACCCGATGACAAGCATCTGAGATATGGCAAATTGCATGACAACGAGCCCGCGCCTCAGGGAAAAACCACCCGCCTGCTGTACAGTCATTCTTCCCGCCAATGCGACAACCGGCCGGAAGCCGGCTACGATCAGGGCCGGATACAATCCCGCAAGTACAATAACCAAAGCAACAAGAAGTGCCACCCATCCAATTACAGACGGTGAAAAGTAAAATGTGAAGCGGAAAGAACCATGAAGGTATGTATGTGCCAGCGTCTGGCCATATTGAAATATGCTTATTGCCAAAGCCAGAGCCACCAGTACTATAAGCGCCGTTTCTCCCATAAATTGCCAGAACAGTTGCGGTTTTGTGCTGCCCAGTACTTTCCGCACGCCTACTTCCCGTGCACGTTTAAGAGCCTGCGCGGTAGCAAGATTCACAAAGTTGATACATGCCGTACCAATCAGCAAAATGCCAGTCAAGATCAACGACAATAACAGAACCTGGCTTACACCTCCGTATTCAGGCGACAAGTGCATTTGGCCAAAAGGTATGGCCGGATAAGTTGTTTCCTTGATTTTTCTGGGGTTATATTTTTGCAGAAATGACGGTAGTTGCCTGTCCCAGTCTGCAATTGTAAAGCGATCGTTGAATAAAGCGAAACAATGCGTGCTTCCATTGGTATTGTCAAATGGCTCGTTTTCAGGACGGATGAAGAGCTGCTCTTTCAGTGTTCCCCAGGAAACCATAACAGAATATGCCAGATCCGTATTATCCCTGTAATCCGCAAATATCCCTACTACGCGGGCGGGAACACGGGCATCAAGTTTTACCACCCGGCCAATGACATTGGTGGTCGTACCGAAACATCTGCGCGCCATTTCGGCGCTCAGCACAACTGTGCCGGGCTGATCCAGATCTTGCGGGCCGCCTGCCAGCCAGGTATAATCAAAAATGCGGAAATAGGCCGCTTCGACAAATGCACCTTTGCTGTTTTTGTCCTTGATTTTCTTATCCGCCTTTTTACCGTCGGGTACCGTTACCATCGGCGAGTACCACTCATCCAGCATCGCAATGCTTTCCAGCTCTGGATGTTCGTTACGTACGGCCTGACCAAATGCATATGGGATCCCCTGAATCCTGAAGTCACTGGCAGAGGAGCTGAACCGGGAAGTAAATTGATAAATGTGATTGTAATTACGGTGGTGCCGATCGGTTTGATAATGGAAACGGGCCAAAGCGAAAATAAGCATTGCGCAGCCCAGGCCCAAAGATAACCCTGTAATGTTGATGAACGCATAAGCCTGATTCTTGCACAGATTACGCCAGGCAATTTTAAAGTAATTTAATAGCATAGAATACTTTTTTTAACATAATGGCTGCAAGTCAGTATTGTTCATTGAACTCAGCGAGCCAATTATCATACCATGAGCCAATTGCTGTTTAATGCTATGTATAAGGCTATAAACCTGAAGAAAACTGTACGTTTTTGAACAATCATTGTTCGATTTTGTAAGAATTATAAGCCAGGTAGGCGTTGTACTCAAATGGATTGTATGAGCAGAAAACCTTACTATTTAAGATCCAATTTTATCGTGACCGTATTGGCATGCAGTCGCACGAACAGATCATCTAAAACAGTGCGGGTTACAATAAATCAGGTTCAATGCTCACCACATTATCTTCACGATCCATCCTTCTTGGGATAAAGAAAGAATTGTTAGGACCCGGGTCATTACTCGCCTTGCAGGCTTTTCACAGGATTAAGCATTGCTGTGCGAATGGCTTGGTAGCTCACTGTTACCAGGGTAATTGCTAGTGTCCCCAGGCAGGCAGCTGCAAAGATCCATCCTGAAATCCGGGTATGATAAGCATATTTTTCTAGCCAGCTATGCATCACATACCAGGCTATGGGCATGGCTAACAAGCAGGATACGGCTACCAGAATGACAAAATCTGTGGAAAGAAGCTGCCATAAATTGGCAACCGATGCACCCAGCACTTTACGGATACCAATCTCTTTTGTGCGCTGCTCTGCGGTAAAGGACGCTATCCCGAATAGTCCGAGGCAACTGATCAAAATGGCCAAAGCTGAAAATACCGCTGCCAGCTTGCTGATCCTTTCCTCGGCAGCAAACTTTAAGGCATACTCCTGATCTACAAACTGGTAATTAAATGGCGAGTCCGGGGTATATTTCTTAAAGACTGTTTCCATGTTCGTTAATGCTGCACTGGCACCGGCGCCCGGCCTGAGCCTTGCCGTGATGAACCGGCCACCTTGGGGATGAATGAAAAAAATGGACTTTTTGACCGGCTCAAAGGGTGATTCCATGATCATGTCTTTGATCACGCCGATGATCTTAAACGGCTTCCCATCCCAGGTTATGGTTTCTCCAATCACTGTATTTAAATCCTTCCCACCAAAGCCCATAAACTTTACTGCCGATTCATTTACCACAAACCCGGCAGAATCACTGGAAAAGGTTTTTGAAAAGTCACGGCCTGCCCTAAACTCCCACCCTACTGTTTTCCCAAAATCATGCGAGATCCCGATTGTTGCAAACTTAGACTGCAGTCCCGGATCTTTGCCTTTCCAATCAAAACCAACGTTAGCTGAAAAAACCTCAGTAGGTGGCATAGCCGAAGTTGCGAGTGAAGTCACACTTCCTGTTTTTACAAGATCATCGAGTACCGCATCAAAATGCTGGTGAATGTCCTGACCATTTACCAGCATAGTCACTAGGCCCTGTCTGTTGTAACCAACAGGCCGGTTTTTGGCATGAAGGATTTGCTTGTATACAATCACGGTTCCAATAATCAGAGTGATCGAAACGGTAAATTGCAGTACAACCAGAATTTTCCGTGGCAGTGTTGCCCTTAACCCCAAAGGCGTCCATTTTCCTTTGAGTGCTTTTACGGGCTGAAAAGAAGACAAGTATAAAGCCGGGTAACTGCCTGCAACAAGGCCGGTCAAAAGCCCGAATGCAAGGCCGCTTACTAGAAAAACGGGGTCTTGCCAGGGAATAAGCATTTGCTTGTCGGCAACTGCGTTAAATGTGGGCAAAACAAGCCGGGCAAGCACTAACGAGATACAGAATGCAATCAGTACAACCAGAAACGATTCACTAAATAACTGACCAACCAATTGCATGCGCATAGAACCTATTGCTTTTCGGATCCCAACTTCTTTGGCTCGCTTCTGTGAACGTGCAGTACTCAGATTCATAAAATTAATGCAAGCCAAAAGCAATACAAATACACCAATTACGCCAAAAAGCCAGACAAACTGTATTCGTCCTCCCACATTATGCCCGTTTATCCATTCAGAATACAAGTGCCACCGGCTCATTGGTTGTAAAAGGATTTGCGGTTTGAATTTAAGCTCATTCTCATCCGCATTTCTAAGTTTAATGTCCCTGATTTTGTTAGCAACGCTTGCTAAATGGTTGTCCTTGGAAAGCTGCACCAGGATTTGAAAGGAACTGTTCCCCCACTCACTGTTTTTCACTGCTTCTTTCACCCAGTCTGTAGAGGAAACAAACAGATCAAACGGTGCAATGAACGCCAGTTCATGAAATTCCGAGTTGTAGGGAATGTCCCGGTAAACCCCGACTACTTTCACATCCAGGTCTTTATTGATCTTCATCATTTTATCCAAAGGATCAGCATGTTTGAAAACCGCTTTTGCCGTCGATGCCGAAAGCAGGATTGTGGCTGGATCTTTTAACCCGGAAGCACTTCCTTTGATCATTTTCAAGGAAAGCATTTCTGCTGCCCCGGCAGACATGAAATTACCCGGCTTTGTAAAACTGGATCCACGATAAGCCAGTACATGCCTTTGCAGCCAGGAGGTAATTACCACATGGCTGAAATCCGCTTCAAAGTTATTTTGCAATTCTTTGAATAAAGGAGCTGGAACGTTACTGCCCGTATTTACCTCGCCATTCAGGGTTTGCTGCTGCATGATGCGCGCAATACGCGGGTAATTTGAATGGTATTTATTGTAAGAACATTCGTCATAGATCCACAAGCCAATCAACATGGCAACGGTCATGCCGGCAGTAAGCCCGCCTATATTGATTGCGGCGTAAGTCTTGCTTCTGGCCAGGTTGCGCCAGGCTATTTTAAAGTAATTTCTGATCATAATGGCAGTACCAGATTTTACAACCAAAAGGGAACAATGAGAAGTTACTTACTCTCTTTCATGCCGATTAAACTATCAAGTTCTGTCAAAAAGTATATCCAGAAATTGAAACTATATAATCAGGCAACCAGGGTGACCATACATAATTATTGAAAATCAAAATACAGTTGCCAAACAATTGATTTTTCAAGCATCAGGTTTGTTCGCTATCGAACATAAAGAGCGGTAACGCACATTATTTTCTATCCCAAAAAATGATATATTGCTATAAAACAGAATGTTACATATTGGCATAACATTCATACAGGTAAAGGGATGTACCAAATTACTTGGCAATTGCCTTTACCTATATCCTTTCTGTTATGAACCATTTACTATCCTTGTTTGCTGCCTTTGTAATATTAACTATAATACCTCTACAAATTCAGACCACTTGTTTAGTTAAAACTTAGTAACTTAAACAAGGATAAAATAATGAAAAAGATGCGTAGAAAATTTGATTCATCATTTAAGGCGAGAGTGGCTATTGAAGC
>NZ_VBSN01000042.1 GCF_006149045.1 Dyadobacter flavalbus | reverse complement strand
TGCTTCTTCCTTGAAGCGTTCGAAATCGAAGGATTCGTTTGTCTTCATTGTGTCTTTAAGTTAAACTAATTTACTTATTTTTTCCCTTAATCAAATTAAGAGATGACACAGTTTGGTTTACAGTCTCGAAAGAGACGCCTTTAAAGCGTCTTTTTTTTGTTTAAATTCCTGATAAAGTGTTAGATAGGGTAGTGGGTTAATTAGTACTCCATTTTTTTTCACAGCGTAATGTAAATGGATGCCCTTTGCAAGGCCAGTTTCTCCCATTACACCAATTACAGTTCCAATTCTTACTTCTGAGCCGCTACGAACATATAATCCGCTCAAATGGCCGTAGATAGTTTCAAAACCACTTGGATGCTTTATTGAGACACTCAATCCTAGGCCACCATTGTACCCAGACTTACTTACAATTCCATCTGCGGTCGCATAGATAAATTGGAAGCCTTTTCGACAGGCAAGGTCTATTCCTTCATGTTTAATGTATCTTTTTTTGATGGGATGAATTCTATAGCCATAAAGGCTTGTAATAAATGGCTTTTCATTTATCTCAATAGGGTTTATGCTTGGTATTGCAGTTAAATATGTGCTGTCTACAATGCCTAGATAAATGTATGATTCTAATATCTCCTTCAAATTAAGCTCGTCTCTCAATAGGTTAATAACCGCACTTTTATAATCGACTGAATCATTCTGCTGATTTTCATAATGTCCATCTTCCTGGTCAACAAAAATTTTTTCTTGCCCTTTTCCGGACAATGAAAGGCACATCGCTATCAAAAAGCTACAAAATCGAATAATCTTATTCAAGGCTAATTTTTTTATGTCTAAACAAATTTATAAATTTATAATTTAATATTTGCTAATTTATAATTTATAACTTTCATAACGATGCAAAAGAATATTAGTCAGCAAAACGACTCAAAAAGACCTATTACAAGGGAGGAAGCTGAAAGTTTAGCTCCGTCGAAAGGAATGGCAGCAAATGACGGTGTTATTATCAACGACCGCATTGAGCATGCCAGAGACATTCAGTCTGCGGGTACTGTAAAGGCCGAAATCAGCAAAACTCAGATTGATATCGCTAGGATAGCACAAATGTATAAAGGTGTTGACCTTTCCCAGGCTATGAACGATCTTGCTCAGGACAAGCAATCCCTTCAAATCCTTTCTCAGAAGAATGTGTATCAAAACTTGATGCAAGGAGAAGTTGTACAAGTGAAGAATGTTTCGAGAGACGGGGAAGGCAAACCGCGACATTTTTTTGGTGTTAAGCTTTTCCAACTGGATAAGCAGGTTAATTCGAATATTCCTGTTTTAAAGTTGGGATTTTCCACTTTCGGTTCTGTAAATCTGTCAGAGAGCAAGAAGGGATTGAGTCACTCCTTAGTAGTAGATCCTCGATTTGATATTAAGTTGTCAAGCCTGTTAAAAGAAAAGACACACACAAATGATGGCCAGACTAAGGAGCTGGTCAGGGAGATCAAAGATACACTATCATCCAATGCTACTTCTACGCAGAAAGCGCACAAGCTTAATCAACAGTTAAATAACGTTGGTGACTACTACTTATCCAATGATCCAAAAGGAAAGAAGCAATTTTTGGATGAATCTGGAAAACTATTCGTGCTTGAACAAAAACAGAAGGTTGCGCTAATAGGAGAGAATGGCGCACCTGGGGGAATTCACAAACGAAAACATGAGATTCCGGTAACTGATCTACCAATCAAATATAAAGGTGTTCAGTTAACAGAAAAACAAGTTCATAACCTACTGATAGGCAATCCTATCGAATTGTCTGGTCTAAAAGACCCAAAGCTCGACAAGCCATACTCAGCAACGGTGAACCTGAATTTACTAAGTGGAAAAGTAGGGGAATCCGATAAAGCAAGTGGAATTGAGCTTCCGAAAGGGAATAATATAGACGCCAAAAAATCACTTTTAAACAGCACTGCCTCCGAAAGTTATAAAACACCTGAGCAGGCCAAAAAGACCATTGACACGCCGGAAAAGCCTGCTGTCAAACAAAGACTTTGAACTAATCCACAACACCGATGAAAGCCAAAAACATTTTAACACTGGATTATATTTTCGAAACATACGGGCCAGATGCGCTCGAACCCCAATTTATTCCTTCACGGGAAGACGATGGAGAAGACATATTTATTCCGAAGATCCGGGGAGATATGTCTTATGAAGATTGGAGCCTTCTCCCACAAGAATTTAGACTGTTTGTTACACAAATTTTCATTATGAAATTTCAATAAATATAATCAGATGTCAAAAACTATCTATTTACAGTCTGAAAACAACCAGGAGGTTGCTCATAGCTATGAAAAGTTATCTGACTTGAAAGGCGAATTTGAAAAAAGGAAGATTACCATAGCACCCAACGCAAGTATCGGTACTGACGTTAGGCTTGGTAATAATATAGCCGTAGGTGAGAGAACAATAATCCGGTCTGGATCTAGTGTTGGTTCAAATACTACATTCGGAGATGATATAGTTGTCGAAAAGAACGTTAAGATCGGGTCTGATTGCCGGTTTGGTGATAATTCAACTGTTTTTGAATCAGCAAGAATAGGGGATAGGGTCCTAATTAAGCAAGATTCTGACATTGGTGCAAGGTCTTCCATTGGTTCTAGTTCTGTAATTGATAGCCATGCAAGTATCGGTAAAGAAAGCATTATCGGAACGAATGCAACCATTGGGTCGAGCGTTATAACAGGGTCAAATTCATCTATTGGTACAGGTGCAGCTCTTGGTGCAAATACCCATATCCACGATAATGGTGTTGTTTATGACAGCGAGATTGTCAAGGCAAATTCGGTAGTGCGGCCACCTATAAAGCCAGTTAATTTGGTTAACGACGAGCAGGTTGAAGTGTTTAATAACATGAATGCAAAAGGTGTCAAGTATGTTGCCTTCGGAAGCTTTGCTGTTGACGCTTATGAGCAAGCAAGAAGTGTAGGGTCAATTAAAATTTGGGTTGAACCTTCAACCGAAAATATTAACAAACTTAATGAAGCACTTAAAGAATCTGGAAAGGATAGAATTACGACAAACTTTGATCCGGATATAAAACGTCCAATTAAAAGTGAACTTGACAAAAGTACTTCTCAATCTTTTGGAATTGATTTTTACCCTTCCATCAATGGCTTTAAATCAGAAGAGTTTCAAAAAATCCATGATCGGAGTGTACTTGTTCAAGGAGCTGAACAAAACCGTACTCCACTATATCCTGATTCTAAAAAAGAGCAACTTTCCATAAACCACATGTCCTTGCAGGATCTGTTCCATAATGTTGGAAGTACTCAAAGCCAAGCCAAAGAATACAATTTAAATGTGCTACACAAGACGATGGTCGATCTCAAAAAACAAGGCCAGGAGCTTGATATCATTGATCCTTTATTATATTTAGATTCTAATCGAACAAATATGGCAACTAAAAAATCTTATATTTCCTACCCTGGGCATGAAGATAAGCCAAAGGAGTTTGTTCCTAAATACGAAAAGCGAGATTTCGCGCAGCTGAGAAAGGATTTGGATTTAGAGCTGGTACTAAACCACTACGGGTACTCTTTAAGTGATAAATCAAAGCCTAATGACGTTTACCGCGTTTATAAGTCAGGTATCGAAGGAGATAGCCAGCGTCTAGCCGTAATGAATAATCCAAAAGGGGATTATAAAATGTACGTTGATTTGAACAATACAAATTTTAGAGGAGACTCAATTGAATTTGTTAAATTCAAAGAAGGTGGATACAAAGAAGCATTCCCTGTAATGGATTCAATGCTTGGCAATCCAACTTACAAGCAATCTGTATCTCAAATACTGCCAATGAAGCCGGCCACGCCAGGCCAATTTTTAAATGACGAGAAGTTACGTCAAGCAGATATCCTGAAAGAATATAATGCAACCCATATTGGAGAAAAAAGGGCAGGGTATTTAGTGAACGAGAGACAGTTAGATATTAAAACTGTTTTGGCTCCTGAATTTAAACATCAAATTTTAAGTGTAAAGAAGAATAGCGAGTTTGAAAATATAGCTTTTCCTTTAACGTCTCAAAAAGGAAATATTCTTTCATTTGACATCCGAAATAAGGATTATAAAGCTTTGCCGGTCGGCGGCAAATGGGATGGAGTTTGGAAAACAAACGATCATGCTGTATTGCTGAAAGATTCAGAATTCACATTTAAGGACAAGGCAGTTCAACTTGAAAAGGGCACTATTGGTACTTTAAGCAGATCTGCCGGAGTAGCTTCTTTTCATACTGATCATGCAGTTCATGGTCCAATTTCCTTGGTAGTTGATAAAGACAAGCATCAATTCGAGAAAATCCCACCTAATCGGATTATTATCTCTGAGTCTCCAATAGACTCACTGTCTTATCATCAACTATCCCCTCCGAAAGCAGGCGAATACAGGCAGTATATATCGCCAGCCGGAAACCCTTCAAGGGAACAAAAAATGCACATCTCAAACCTAATTTCCTCTAATCCGCAGGCTCAGTTTGTAATAGGGATGGATGGAAATGCACCCGGTAACAGATTTGCAATCAACTATCTAGCAGTAGATCACCCACTTAGGGATGTGAACAATAGTATTGTACCTAACATTTCCTACATAAATTCTACAAAATCAAAAGTCGAAGACAAACCACAAAAGGACATTGGATACAACATTTTGAAAGTTGAGATCAATCACCCCAAGGTGGATGGCCAAGACAATGCTAAGAAATCAAGCGACTCAATCATTGATCGTTTGGTAGCGGCTATCAATGTGCATTCAACAGATGATTCCAAATTAGCGAAGGAGTCATTTTTGAGTAGAAAGATTGTTGAAAAACCTTCGGCATTTTCCAGTTCCTATGAGATTAAATTTCCTAACATATCTAAAATGCTAAGTTCTGCATTGGATTATTTAGCAAAGGAGATCACTTTGAAAGACGGAAAGCCGCTAATTGCCATTCTTAGACCATCATCGGTTCAAAATGATTTCAATGATGTTTTAAAAGACCGCAAGGGGCAACCATTGCCTGAGTCAAGTAATTTGTCCCTATCTCGTATTCCTTTGTTAAGTGACTTTGCTCAAAAGAATGAGCAAAGTCAAAATAACAGTATCGCTCCATCACCATCGGTTTCTCCGAAAGCTTCATTTAATGAGCCAGCTATGAAAGCAGCTACTCCCGAAGCTCCAACCCCAATCAAGAAGCAGAGAATTTAATCCAATTCTTATCTTATTTATTAGTCATGAAAACTGTAATCGCAGAAAAACCTTCTGTTGCTCGCTCTATTGCTGAGTTTTTAGAAGCAACAAATAAAATGGATGGGTACTTCGAGGGTAACGGGTATCGAGTAACCTGGGCAATCGGTCATCTTGTATCTCTTGCCGAATTAGATACTTATGCCGGTTTCGGAGAAGTAAATGGACAAAAGCAAACTTGGGCATCTTCCATCCAGCGACTTCCATATATTCCCACGCCCTTCAAACTTGATTGTTCAAAAGATCCTGGATTGAGAAATCAGTATTTCAAAATCAAATCTCTTTTTGAGTCTGCTAGTGAAATTATAGTTGCAACAGACGCAGGGCAGGAGGGAGAGTTAATATTTCGCTACATATACGCCCTTACGGGTTCTCGGACACCATTTAAGCGACTTTGGATCTCTTCCTTAACAAACGAAGCATTTCAAAAAGGATTTAGTAATTTGAAGCAAGGACGAGACTATGATAATCTTTATTATGCTGCCAAAGGAAGAAGTGAAAGTGATTGGATCTTAGGTATTAATCTGACTCGCGTTTACACCGTAAAATACGCAAATAGCGACATCAAAGTAGTTTCCATAGGCCGGGTTCAAACGCCAACATTAAATCTTATTTGTCAGCGATATTTAGACAATGTAAATTTTAAAAAGACCGCTTTTTTCATTCCCACATTGTTGCTAAAACACGAGCAAGGGAAGTTTCCTGTAAAGTATCACAAACAATTCGCAACTAACGAAGAAGCAGAAGCTGTTTTAAAGTCCGTCGGTGGATCGATTGTATGTACAGGCGTTGATAAATCAATTGTAAAAACAGCACCTCCCAAGCTTTTTAGCTTAACACACCTGCAACAACATGCGAACAAAAAGTTTTCTATTTCTGCCCAGACTACGCTTGACACACTTCAAAGCTTATATGAGGCAAAGTTTGTGACCTATCCGCGAACTGACAGCAATTACTTGTCGAACGACATGGAAGATGATGTAATTAAATCTTTTCAGTTTTTGAAAACACTCGGTTCTCTTTCTGGCCCCGTAACCTCAATTCTTTCAAAAAAGCTTAACAGAGCGCCTTTCGATAATAGCAAGGTTACTGATCACCATGCAATAATTCCAACCGGTGTGAAACCTGATTTCGGCAAAATGACGAAGGAGCAGCAGCTCATATTCCTGTCTGTTGTTGAGCGCTTTATTCAAACTTTTTCTGATGAATGTGTTGAAAATAAGACAGTACTATCCTTTAAGGTTGGCATTGATGGATTGTTTAGAGTTGGAGGAAAAGTCGTTATCCAAAATGGCTGGAAGGCAATAAATATTCTTGGTAAAGTTGCAGTGGATGATGACGATTTGATCCCGGACGATGAGAACACGCCGTTACCTGATGTGAAAGAAGGTGATATTTGTTTCGTAGACAAGAAGGAAGTCCATAAAGGATTTACTACACCCCCACAATTATTTACTGAGGCTAGCTTGTTAAAGCAAATGGAAAATGCAAGTGACACGTTGGATGATACCGAAGAAAAATTTGGCATTGGCACACCGGCAACCAGAGCTAACATTATTGAAACAATTCTTAAAAGGTTTTTTATAAAAAGGGAAGGGAAAAAGCTTATTCCTACTCAGGCCGGATTAAGTATTTATAAGTTGACGCATAATGAGTTGATCGGAAAGATCAAACTAACAGCCAAGTTTGAAGAAAAGTTAAAATTGATTGCTTCCGGTGAGTATAGCTATTCTACATTCATCAATGAGATTGCTTCATTAGCTGCAACTTCTGTATTATCTGTTTATACGAATGAGGTAGATCCTAATACTATCTCTATGACTTCTCAGACGGATAAGGAGAAAGTTTTATGTCCTGCTTGCAAGAAGGGATCTTTAATAGAAAATCAAAAAGGTTTTGGCTGTACCGAATACAAGAGCGGAGCTTGCAAATATGTAATCTGGAAGGAATTTAGAGGCCGCACCCTAACTTATGCAAATGTCAAAGATTTGGTTTTAAAAGGGAAAACTAAAAAGCTGACTTTTCATTCGAAAGAGGGTAAGCCCTACGAAGCCTTTGTCGTACTTAACGATGGAAAATTAGAAATAGAGTTTGAAAAGAAGTTTTCAGTCAAGGCATAATGCCTTTTTGTCGAACATTTGGGAAAAAAGGTATATCTCTGTTAATGTATTACAATATATTGTAATACTCAATTTTATTTTATATCTTTATTGTGTTGAAACGGTTGATAGACCACAACATAAACCTCTAATTTTTAACTATTTAACTTCTAAAATTATGCAAAATCTAACAATTATCGGAAATCTAGGTGATGATGCCAAACAGGTGGATTTGAAAGATAGGAAACCGTTCCTTGCTTTCTCAGTTGCTTGTACTCGTAAAAATAAAGCTGGCGAATCCTTGACGCAGTGGTACAACTGTCGAACTTCAAATCTTGCACTATTGGAGCACTTGACAAAAGGAAAAAAGCTTCACATATCGGGAAGACCAGATTTCTCTACATTCACGGACAAGGATGGAGAAGCGAAAGTTTCAGTAAATATTTCAGTTGATCGAATTGATTTAATCTGATATGAAGTGTCTCGTATATTGCATGGCGTTAGCTTGTCTAATGTCATGCAGCGCAAGCGTTATCCCACATACTGTCTCTAAGTGTTTATCAAATACCGATGTTATGCACATGAGTCGAAATAGGGTAAGTACGGATGTAATGCTATCGTCAATAAACAATAATTGTTGTCGATGCTTTACAACGGCTCCGGACGATCTGATTGATTTAAAAGACCAAGGTGTTCCGGACATTGTGATAAAAAGGATGATTCAGCTCAATAATCCCAAACTGACCAAACCTGTTTCCGCCAGACCGAGAAGCCCTCGAATTCCTTATTCATGGTAAATAATGCATGCTGTAAAAGTGACACGCTGTCACTTTTACAGCATTTTAGGGTTGTCGGGAATGCTACATGTAAGTAACCCACAACTATTTTAGTGGGTTGTCCGAAATGCTACATGTAATTGTTTGCGGCAATAAAAAACTGCTTGCTTAGAATAGGTTGCCCAATTAATATTATTTACGAGCTTCTATAACAAGCTCTCTAATTGATGTAGACAGTTGTTCTGTTTGCCATAACTTTTCTAAATCTCTATCACATTCATTGAGCGCTTTAAGAGCGTAATCAGAGGCTCTTATTGAATGGTCAGCCATGTGAGCCACAGCCACAACGTGACCAACGGCTCTCACTGCAGACACGATATGGGGATCATTTAGATCTTTGGCAATATTAATCGCACGAAATGCTGCATTTCTGGCATCACCAACAGAGGCATTCCCATTCTTCCATGCTTCACCAATATCTAATATTTCTTTTAATGAAGGATTCAAATCTTGTCCAATAAGGATTAATACGTGCTTTACACATTTTGAAGCCCACACAATTAAGTCCTGATGTTGTTGTTTGGTTAGGGGGCCGCCTCGATGCTCCGCTACAAATTTCCTGTTTCTCATGATCTCTCTTTGTCTAGAATACTACATGTAAGGATCTTACAATTGTAATTCCTAATCCTACGTCTTATCTCCTAAGCATAAACAGTATTTTAAAATCTGACAAATTTTTCAGATAATGATATCGCATCATGTTCGGACATGTCAATGTCCAGACCAAGTAGTTGATCTTTTGTTATTTTGCATATGTATGGCTCCTGCTGACGGACAATTTTAATAAAAGATGGATGTATAGCCAGATAAGGGTCTAGGATTCTTAGAGCCTGTTTATAGCTTTCCATTTTCGGTGTTATTATCAATCCATATTTATTTACAGTAATTACGGAAAAGTATACAGCCAACCCTTCTTCTAATACGTTGGCATGTAGTCCAGGCCCTGATGGAGAAATACAATGTACAACTTCATGTGCTAACTGATATACGATTTGGCGAGGATCACCCTTAGAATCAGCACTTAGCCGAATTGCAATTTGTCCAGGTTCACGAGGAAAGAATATTTCGGGACCATCATCATGATACCAGCAATCCACTAATGCATAACCACCGGCTATTGGGCCAAATAATTGTTCAGCTTCATTTAAAAATGTATGTGCAAGACTCAGCAAATCGACTCTACTATTTAAGTCTTTTTGATTGAAGACTGTTTGCCCAATAGGTATCGACATATTCGAAATTAATTTAAGGAGGTACTGATATTTCCTGTAATAGAAAGTTAAGATTAGTCAGTTATCAATTAGAATACAAGAAGTCATTGAAGGCATTCCTTGTATTTAGGTTGTCGGGAATACTACATGTAACTGCTTAACTGAAACGAGCTTTTGACAATCACATTTGTCAGCACCTGGTCTGATCACTTAATACTTACCTAAGAAAATCTTTATCCTGGTCGAAGATCTTTACCCAAAACCTTAGTGATTTACCCGCAGCAGCTGGCCGGCCAGGCAGTGAAAAGCTAGCTTTTTATAATTCGTGAAAAAAATGAAAAGAACAGATGGGAAGAAAGGTTTACTATTACAATATATTGTATTAATTAACTCTTTTCCGTATCTTTATAATGTTGAAACGGTTGACAGACCGTCATTATAAACCTCTTAAAATAAACATTTTATGGAAAATTTAATCAGTTCTTCGGTTCTTACAACATTATCTGATTGGGACATTGTTACATCAACTTTGGACACGAAATTCCAAGATTCAGTAGTTGGCTTGTCTGACTACAAAACGATTCTTCGTGGTGACAATGGAGACTTATTGAATGTTTGCAAAAACAGTTACACCCCACAAACGAACGCACAATTTATCGATGCAGTAGAACGGTTTGCAAGTGTTACCAACTTCCCGGTCGAAGCTATTTATGAAGTGGACAGAGGTAAAAAAATGCTAGGGTATCTTAGGTGTACCGAAACCTTTGAAGTTGGTGGCTTTGAGTTTAAAGACTATCTCATGTTAGGCAATTCTCACGATGGCAGCACAGGCTTTTTTGTCGGGAATTCTAACATTATGGTTCGATGCAATAATCGTTTTGCACAGCAATTTAGAATGCTAAAGGTTAGACATTGCAGCAGTCTACATAATGGCGTAAACCAGATTTTAGCAGGATTTGAAAGCTATAAAAGAGAGTTGTCAGGTTATTACAAAACGTTAGATGAATTCTCAAAAGTTGAAGTTTCAGAGGAAATTAAACAAACTCTAATTGCGCGTTTAGCAAATCTGAGCAATGAGGAAATTCTAGGTGACAAGGAGATCAGCACGAAAAAAAGAAATATTATTACTTCAATTGATGAGAGTCTAAGTAGTGAAATGGAAGACATTGGCTTTAATCTTTACGGACTTTTCGGCGGTGTTACTCATTACACCACACATGTATTGAAAGGCGCTGATGAGAGTGGCATGTTTGGTAGGGCTAAAATTTTAAACCTGGAAGGTTACAACTACTGCAAAAGTGTAGCAAGGCAAGTTTTAAGCTGTTAATTTTTACTGAGTAAGTGGCTAGCGCCACTTACTCTAATTTTGCCGACCGGAGCCTTTGGCTCCGGGTTTGGACAATGATTGTATCAGATTTCTTTAATAAGAAACATTCAGGTTAAGTTTTCTCTAAGAAAATTCACGTAACGTGAGCTACAATCAGTTTTGAGTTTTTAATTTCCTAAGTTTTAGCAATTTGATAAATTTTAAATTATATATTTGATATATTATAATTTAAACTTTATTATATGGCTACTATAAATGAAAATAATTTCGAAGCCGAAAACGGCTACTTTCAGAATCGTATAAGAAATTATATCCAGCAGTATCATCCCGACCTGCTTGATAAAGGAGATGATTTTGAAGAAAAGATTAAAGCCTGGTCCGAAGATACAATAGATCATGTTCTTACTCTTGAAAAGGAAGGCTTTCAAAACACAGAGGCTATTGAACAATCGTTAGCCAGGACACTTGAAAGCATATCATCACCAATAGGAACTCTTCGTGATTTTATTATCGAGAATGAGGATACCATCCAACAACTGACCGGAATATCAGATGCTTCTGATAGAGAAGTTTTATTGAAGTTACTGCCACTTGTTCAAACGGAAATTGAAACCGTGGAATTTTCCACAAATCCGAGTGACATAAGCGATGCTAAGGCTCATTTACTCCGGAAAATTTCTCTGACACTTCTCCAACGAAACTAATCAGTTTCAATTTCCCATTTGTTTAATGAATAAGTTCGACGTATTAACTAATAATATAGCGGCTTTATCTACTGCTTTTGAATTATCAAAACAGGGACGCAAAGCAAACTCAGAAGAACGCGAAGTTCTATCTGGTTATTCTGGTTTTGGCTCAATAACAGAGATTTTACTAGATCCCAAAATTGACCAGTTATGGACTGGAAAAAAGCATCGTGTACAGCCATACGTTCAGGAAATACACGATTTAATTGAGCAATACAAACCCAACGAAAAGAAGCGATATGTTGATTCTGTTAAGAACAGCGTCTTAACAAGTTTTTATACGCCGGTTCCCATTGTAGATGCCATTTCAAACGCACTTAAAGACAATCAGGTCAATATTAAATCTATTCTTGACCCTTCCGCAGGGAGCGGATTGTTTGTTGACCGTTTGAGAAAAAGCCATTCTCCTAATGATGTTGTCATGTTTGAGAAGGATTTGCTTACTGGCCTTGTACTTTCCGTAAAATCAAATGACAGAACTAGGGTTGAAGGCTTTGAAAATATTGGCGGGAGGTATCAAAATCATTTTGACTTAGTTACTTCCAATATTCCTTTTGGAGCAATATCGGTGTATGATCCTGCTTTTCAAAAGAAAGGGCCGGTTGAAGCGCGCGCAGTAAATCAGATTCATAATTATTTCTTTTTGAAATCGCTTGAACAAGCTAAACCAGGTGGATTAGTAGCCTTTATAACCACTAGTAATTTTGCTGATTCGGGATCCAACAGAGATTTCAGAGAAAGTTTATTGCAGCAGGGAAAGCTTGTTTCAGCTGTCAGACTCCCACATAATTTGTTTGAATCAGCTGGTACGCAAGCAGGCTCCGATTTGATTGTTATCCAAAAGCGGAGCAAGTCAACCAATGTTTATAGTAAAACGGAAAAAGCGTTTTTGGAGACTACTTCACATGCTTCTGACTTGGCCAGCCTAAGCAATGGCAACGATATCTTATCGAACGACTACTTTGATAGCAACCCTAAAAGTATAGTTCACACAAGTAAAGTTGTCGATACTAACCAGTATGGAAAACCTGCATTTATATATAAACACGATGGAGGCGCAGAAGAAATAGGGAAAACCCTGCATGGAATCCTCGCAAATGATATTCAAATCAACTTTGATAGTGAAGCATATGGCAAGATTAGTAAGCTTCCACGCAAAAACTCAGTCTCAACTGGCCAGCTTGATTTTTTTGCTCCACAACTTGATTTGTTTGCTCAATCACCAGAGGTTGAAGTAAGAAAGACTAACCCTTTGCCATTTACCGGCAAATTGTTTGACCATATAAGTGATGATAGTATTGTGTCCCAAGGCGGTAGGATAGGTAAGGTAAGTAAAGACGATAACGGCAATCCCCTGGTTGAAGATTTTCAATTATCACCAAAGCAAACCAAGCAATGGGAGGCGCTAATTGATATTCGTGATGCTTATTTTGGGCTTCTTAAAAGTGAGAGGGATAATCAAATTGAAGATAGGGAGTCACGACAGAAGTTAAATGAGTCGTATGACCTATTCACAACTTTTTATGGCCCTTTAAAGCATAAAAGCAACATGGATACGATCCTTCTCGACCCTGCCGGGAGAGAGTTGCTTTCATTGGAAAAATTTGATAAGGATAAAAATGATTATGTAAAGACAGATATTTTCTTTGAGCCGGTACATATTGCTTCGGCCAAAATTGATGTTTTTACTCCTAATGAATCACTAGCTGCGTCTTTGAACCTGTTTGGTCGAGTGAATTTTGATTACATGGGTAGTGTTTCCGGACTTGATACAGACCATCTCAAAAAGGAATTAAGTGATAAACTGTATTTCTCACCATTAGACGACGAATACCAGGTCAAAGATGTTTTAGGTTCAGGAAACATTTTGCAGAAGATAGAAAACATAAAAGATCTGGCTAACCACAATGATCCAGAAATTCAAAGGACTTTGGCATTTTTGGATACTGTTAAACCTGAGCCAGTTCCTTTTGACTTGTTAGATTTTAATTTGGGTGAAAGGTGGATCGATCCAAAAATCTATTCTCGGTTTGCTACCAACTTTTTTTCTTCTGACGTCGAAGTAAACTATTCACCGGCAATTGATGATTATGCTATTAAGTCTTTTGGATACAATTCTAAAATTGGTACAGAATATGCGGTTCAAACAGATCGTCGTACTTACACTGGGGTTGATCTACTAAGATATGCGCTACTAGATAATGTTCCGGATATCACAAAAACAGTTGAAGGTCCGGATGGAAAAGATGTAAAGGTAAGGGATGCTGAAAATGTAAGGTTAGCTTCGCAAAAAATTGATTTGATTAGAAATGGTTTCTCTGATTGGATTCAAAATCTTCCCGAAAAAGACAAGCAGGGCATTGAGAGTACGTACAACAATCTTTTCAATGCTGAAACTAAGCCTAAGTATGATGGTTCTCATATGACTTTCCCAGGCTTAAAGCTTCAAAATGTTGGTCTTGAAAAATTATACGATTCTCAAAAAGACACATCTTGGATGTTGTTGCAAAATGCAGGAGGTATAGTAGATCATGAAGTTGGAACAGGGAAAACCTTAACAATGATCGTAACTGCTTACGAAATGAAGCGCCTAGGTTTGGCAGCTAAACCAATGTTAATTGGCTTAAAAGCTAATGTAGGAGCGATTGCAGATACATTTAGAGCAGTGTATCCTGATGCAAAAGTACTATCACCCAATGAAAACGATTTTGCAAAGCCTAACAGGGAGAAATTGTTCAGCTCTATCGCCAATGAAAATTGGGATGCAATCATTTTGACTCATGATCAATTTTCTAAAATCCCGCAAAGTTTAAATGTTCAGAGAAGAATTTTAGATAAAGAAGTTGATAACCTTGAAAAGGACTTGCGCGAATTGGAAAAATCGGGTTTGTCTGTTGGCACTTCATTGATGAAGGGGCTGGAAAAAAGGAAAGTTTCTCTATCGAATAACTTGAACGAAGTTGTAACCCAACTTAAAGACAAAAAGGACAATGTGATAGATTTTGAGAAAATGGGAATTGATTCCCTGATGGTCGATGAAAGCCATAAGTTCAAGAATCTGATGTTTACGACAAGGCATGACCGTGTTGCAGGCTTGGGTAATCCTATTGGATCGCAAAGGGCTTTAAATATGCTTTTTGCAGTTCGCACAATTCAAGAGAAAAGGGGAAGCGATAGTGGCGTTACATTTTTTTCAGGAACACCAATTTCCAATTCTTTAACGGAGTTGTACCTTCTCTTCAAGTACTTACGGCCAAAGGAATTAGAGAGAAGGAAAATCGAAAACTTTGATTCATGGTTATCTGTTTTTGCTAAGAAAACGACTGACTATGAATTTTCTGTAACCAATCAGCTTATTGAGAAATCAAGGTTTAAGAATTTTATAAAAGTACCGGAACTCGCTTTGATGTATAGTCAGATTACCGACTATCGCACCGCGGAAATGGTAGGGGTTGACAGACCGAAAGCGGCACATAAATTGGTGAATATGAAGCCGACGGAAGATCAAGCAGCTTTTACAGATAAGCTAATTGAATTTGCTCAGACAGGAAATGGCATGTTGTTGGGCCGAGCACCGTTAAGCAAATCCGAAGAAACCGCTAAAATGTTGATTGCTACTAACTACTCAAAAAAGGCTGCATTAGATATGCGCCTTATTAATCCAGATCTTCCTGATCACCCCAACTCCAAGGTAAGTGTATGCGCCGACATCATTGCGAAACATTACAAGGAGTCAAATTCTTATAAGGGAACGCAGATGGTATTTTGCGATTTAGGTACTCCTTCGGCTAACTCAAATTTTAATGTATACGATGCACTGAAAATCAAGCTCATAACGGAATTTGGTATTCCTGAAAAGCAGATTCGGTTTATTCACGATGCGAATAATGATAAGCAAAGGCAACAGATTATAAAAGAAACTAATGAAGGCTCAATTCGTGTATTAATCGGCTCAACTGAAAAGTTGGGAACCGGTGTAAATGCACAGCAGCGCATTGTGGCTCTTCATCATTTAGATGTGCCCTGGAAACCAAGTGACCTGGAACAGCGTGTAGGACGTGGATCAAGAGCAGGTAATGAAGTTGCTAAAAATCATTTTGGTAATGAAGTTCAAAATTATGTCTATGCGGTCGAAAAAACCCTTGATAACTTCATGTTTAATTTGGTACAAAATAAGTCTCTGTTTATATCCCAAATTAAGAACCAAAACATTAACATTCGTAGAATTGACGAAGGTAGTGCTGATGAAAGCAATGGTATGAATTATGCCGAATATGTAGCCCTGCTGTCTGGAAACAAAGATTTACTTGAAAAAACTAAAATTGAAAAGCAAATAACAGGTTTGGAGGCAGAGAAAAAAATCTTTGGCAAAGACATATCATATCAAAGGGCAGTTTACTTACAAATGGGTGTATCATTGGAGAAGACAGAAGAAAATATTTCCAAAGTTAAAGCGGATCAAAAAGCCGTTGTTCGATATGATAAGGATGGTAAACTAATCCCATTTGTCGATATGGACAAAGTGGAAGATCTAGGTAGGCTAATGTTACAAGCTGAAATGACAAACAAGAAACACGGCACAAAGTTGATTAGCCATATAAAAGGCTTTGATCTTACCCTAGACACTTTTCAAGCTTCTATTGTAGACACCGATGCAGGAACACAAAAAATGTCACATCGATGGGAACTGAGATCGTCTAACGACATTGGCTACAAACACAATTCGGGATACCTGCAAAGTGATAAGGTGAAAACAGCAGGGGAGTGGGTAAATAAATCTGTTTCCCCAGAAACCTTTGAAAAGTTAATTAAAGGAATGGAAGAACGAAAGGCCAGTTACATCAAGGACATGGAAATGACCAAAGATGTTTTGTCCAAAACTTGGCCAAAAGAAGAAAAGTTGAAGGAGTTGAAGGATAGCCTGGTAATTATTGAGAAGCGCCTGACTGAGAGCCTTAATCCAAATAAGGATAAGGAGCAAAATGCCGGTAAGGAAAAGGGGGTGAAAGAAACGGAGACCGAAAGAATTATTCCCTTAAATGGCAAAGGGGATACTCCACCGGGGGATGAAGCACAATTCAGAAATAGATCCTTCATCCGCAGGGGAATGTAACTTAAAATTTCACTCCCAGCTTATTGGAACAAGTGGGAAAAAAACTTAATTCTATATCAACTATTACAATATATTGTAATAGTTGATATTTTTTTATATCTTTATTCTATCAAATCGGTTGACAGGCCGCTACAATAAACCTCTTATAATTATCAATCATGGAACAAAACATTTGTACCCAAATTCAGTCTTTTTTGGAAGGCTATAAATTCAGTGAAGGTGAAATCGAGTCTATCAAATGCAAACTTCTTACCCTAGCAAAAGACACGTCAATAGTTCAATTCTTGAATTTGCTAGGCAAGGATGAACACCATCGCGCGCTAAATACTAAAAGCTTCTTTTATCAACTTAGATACGGCTTCGAAGTCTTCACTATAAATGAAAGTGGTTGGTTAACTAATCCATCTTGGTTAAATCATGAAGAGATAAAATTCGGCTGCACTTCCGAACCGGAGATGATCACCATAAATATTGGGATGGGTCAAAATGGGAAATGGGCATCAGGTCACGGTATAGATTATGGCGGTAGTGGAGAATACTCGAGTTACAGCATTTTCAGCAAACCCTTCAACGATAAACAGTCTGCGTTTGATCATGAATATGATTACTGCATGAATAAGTTTCAAAGTGCAATTGAAAGAGAAGAATCTAAAACCCAAAGAGATTCGACAAATTTCAATGTTTCAAATATGAGGGCAACTATCAAAACGATGAAGCAGTACGTTGCGAGTAAAAAACAGTTATCCCTATTTTGAATGAATTTCGGCTGACAGGCCGTTTATATAAAACCTCTTATAATAATATTATGTCAAAAGTATTTAAAACCGTCGTCGTGGAACATCTTGATAAGGAAGAGAACGAAGATGTCGTTAATATTTTGAATCAGATTATAGAACAGGGAACAGTTGGAAGTGGGAGCAAAGCATTCATGTATGCCGTTCGCCAATATCCACAAAATACACAACTTATAGCGAGTCTCAAATCTTCGCTTGAACAGGCAAGGGCAGAGTTAGAAGGCTATCGTCGAAATGCAAGAAAGTTAAAGGAGGTAATTTCGTTTGTTTCAGAAATTGATAAATAAAGGTTCCCTAGATCTTACAACTATCAGTTGTGGTCTAAGTGACACGGTGTCACTTATACCATTTTTAGGGCTACCGAGGGGCTGGTAAAGCCGTTCCCATTTTGAATTGTGCAATTGACTATTCCAGCATTTAAGCTCGATTGGCTCACTTTTTTAAGTTATCATTTTTGAATTTTATGTGCCCGATAGGTACGAAAAAAGGGTTACTTGTGACTTTTTTTCCGTTTTTGCATAAAATACGTCTTAAGACGTATGTCATTATTTCAGAATTAAACATTTATAAAATTATGAAATTAGCTAAGCGTAGTGACAAAGACCTCATTGTAAAAATGCTAACTGATTCATTCCAAGATAATAAGAGTATCAACTACCTTATTCCAAATGATTCAAAACGCATGAATCGAATCTCAGAGCTAATGGCATACTCATTCGAAGTTTGTATGGCAAGTGGTAAGGTATTTCTCTCCGATGATGAACAAGCATGCGCATTGGTTTCAGCTCCCGAAAAAAAGAAAACGACATTCTCCGGACTCTTGCATGAAGTTCGGCTGGTCCTATTTGGGATAGGACTAAAAAATGCTCTTAAAGCTATGAAACGAGAAAAAGCGATTTCTGCTAATTACCCAGACAGCCCAATTTATTACTTATGGTTTATAGGTGTAAAGCCTCAGGCGCAGGGCAAGGGAGTAGGAGGAAAGCTATTGACGGAGATTATTGAAGATGCGGAAGTTGAACACCGTCCAGTTTTCTTGGAAACATCTACTTTAAAAAATATTCCTTGGTATGAAAGGTACGGGCTTAAAATCTACAAAGAGCTAGATTTTGGATATACACTATATTTAATCAGTAATAAGACAAATGACAATATCTAATACAGATATGCATGTGGTGACTGCAACCTTTATAGTTTTTGAAATTATAATGCTGTTGTTCCAGTTGCCTATATATTTGGCAAAAAGGGAAAAGATGCGGAAGTATTATCTGATACTTCTCATTTTATTGATAGTAAAGAATATTGCAATGGGTCTATTTCCAGACTCAGGAATAAGTTTTATTCCCATTGGCGTTCAGTATGCATTAACATACGGCGCTGGATTCGTTATGGCTTCATATTTTCCATTTTATTTTTATAAAGCCTACGATATAAGCCAGTTAAGATGGCATGCCACAAGGGGTATTTACTTCTTTTTGCATCTTCCGTTCTTGTTGATAGCCGGGGTAACATACTTATTAACTAAGGATATTGATCAGGCCATTGATAATGGCCTGATCATACCTGCAATTTATGGGATCGTATTAGGGTATGTTCTATTTAGGTCTATCCGCGAAAAATACAAAAATGTAGAAAGGAAGGATTACCTACAAATCATTGGAGTTTACTTTGCAGTGATACCTTATGCTACCCTTGCCTTTCTTGCATACTTTCGAATTGAGCAAGTGAACGAAGCTTTATTAACTAATGGTGGGTTTGCTATCATTACACTTTTATTCGTAAAGCAGTCAATTCGTGATGTCCGAAGCGATCTTGAAAGGTTAAAAGAAATCGACGAAGCCGAAGAAGCTTTGCCTGCTGTATCACTTGAAGAAAATAAGGCAAAGGTTATGCCCTTAGAATTTGCATACGAAGAAGAAGCAGTCGGAGTTAGCGACTCGTTTGATCCAGGTATGAGATTAGAAACGAACATGAATGAGTTTGGTCTAACTACTAAGGAGAAGGAAGTCGTCAGGCTCCTCAAATTGGGGTATACTAATGAAGAAATAGGAAATTCACTCAGTATTCAAGTAGGCACAGTCAAGAAACATTTGGAAAATATCTTCAGAAAGGTGCTTGTTAAAAATAGACTTGAATTGATCCATAAATTAGAAAATTAGAGGAAAATCTGTACTTTTTTAATCTGTTGTGGTATTTATCTTATTTGGTACGTCTTAAGACGTACCATTTTTGTTTAAAAATATTTCAAAAAAAATATCAAATTAGACTTTTTTCGTATTGTTACAGAATAGGTTTTCTATCAATTTTGACGAAGTACTTTCAGCCACCAATATTTCCTACCTAATCTTATGGAACCTGCAATTCAAAATGCAACGAAACGATTTCGGCCATTACACTGTGTACCTGCGGTTGATAATAGTCGAAATTCAATCCCTTCTCATTCTGTCGAAAGCATCTTATTACAGTTTGGCAGCGATGCTTTTGAGCCAAATATTTTAAATAGTCGTGGATCTGGCTCTGAGCTTGTTCCTAAGATGAGACTTCGTTTTACAGCCAAGGAATGGTTTGGATTAGAGTTTAATTACCGACTATTTATTATGAAAGCTTTTTACGACAACCTTTAATTACAAATCAAGTATCTGAGCAGCTTAGTTTGTATGCAGATTTTCAACTTCATTATATAGCACAGAGCCAAACTGTAATATTTACATTTTAGGCGAACCACCTACTTCCTCCAAAAAATCTGTCATCATAATATTTGTAAGTTATATTATAATATATTAATTTTATATTTTATAATATAACTTACTTTTATGCTTCTATCATTTAAACGACAACTTGTTTCATGGTAAGATATATCCCGAAGCTGCAAATATGAAGAAAGCTTGCCTGAACTTAGACGCAGCTATAACTCAATAAACGTATATACATTATAGTTAATCAATTTGCATTTTATACTTGTTATGATTTGGATTGTCGGGAATACTACATGTAAGCTATTTGCGAGGTCAATTAAACGGCCCAGCAGCAGCTGACCCAGGTTAGAATATTTAAGTCATTCTTCCCATTTGTTCTTTGCCATTATGTAGTAAACGGAAATTTTAAGGTACGCGTAAACGGTCCTTATGCTGTACATCCTGGTTTAGCTAAAATCAACACAAAATTGTATCAAATCGTGGTACATAATTGACGTACACGAAAACAAATTACATTATATTTGTAATAGTTAAGTAACGTGTACAATTATTATGGAATTCGGATACGCAAGAGTCAGTACCCAGGAACAGAACCTAGACCTTCAAATGGATGCATTTTCCAAAGCGGGGATAAAAAAGGTTTTTACCGATAAGGTGTCGGGGATAAAATCAGAGAAGCCCCAATTAAATGAGTTATTAAAATATGCACGAAATGGTGATACACTTGTAGTATGGAGACTTGACAGGCTTGGCCGGACGACAGTACAACTTATTCAATTTATTGAGGATCTTACGGCGCAGGGAATAAATCTTAGATCATTGACCGAGCCAATTGACACATCCACTGCGACCGGAACATTAATCGTTCAAATTTTTTGTGTCTTAGCAGAGCATGAGCGAAACGTTCTCCGCGAGCGTACCAAGGCAGGTTTAACAGCAGCACGTTCGAGAGGTAGAACTGGTGGTAGGCCAGCGGGTCTTACAAGTAAGTTTGAAGAAATCAAGTTCTTGGTAAAAGCCTCTTATGAATCAAAAAAATGGACTATTGAAGAAATAATGAAGGCTTATAAAATTTCGTCAAAGACTACATTTTATAAAATTTTGAAATCAGCGGAAAAAGGAGCATCACAAGTCTAACCATTAATAAATGTATGGGGAAAAATAAAAATGAAACTGAGGAAATACTCAAAGCATCATATAGAGTGGAACTGTTTATTAGGAAGTTAGAGAAACAGATTCAAACAGCTTTAATTTATGATCCTAGTGTCAGCATTAAGCAGGATATACAAGTGTTGCACGAATTTGTAAAAAATCAAAAGGGGCTTATTGAGGTTGCTAGAAACTCGATTACGGGTAACAACGATTATAAGGGTAATTACTTAGATACAGAAATTAGCTCAACTCCACTTTCAACGCGAACTTTCCGATGTTTGAAAAGTGCCGATATAAGTACTGTCCGAGACTTGATAGAGGCAAAAAGAAAATATGGGCTTAGTCATTTTAAAAAATTCAGAAATTTTGGTAAAACCGCTTATGATGAAGTTGTCCTATTTATAGATACAGTTGAAAATCTCTAACATATTATGGAAGACGATATTAATAAAGAAGAAAAGGGAGAAAGTAGCTTAAAAGATGTTTTTGCTCTAACAATGGCTGATATTGATATATTTCTACTTCAAAATGAAGAGCAAACAGAATACCTGGATAAAGTATTTACAAAGGAAGAAATACGAAGTCAATTGAAAAATTCTTTAATTAAAATCCTTAATATATTCGAGGATCAGATGGTGAACATTAACCTACCTGTTTTTCCTGCTTTAAAATTCTATGCAGCAGTTCATCACCCAGATATATCAGATAAAGAATTAGTAAGTCTAAGAAAGGAGCATCAAGAGTTGTTTGATATTAAATAATTGTGCTTTAAGCCATTATTGATATTGTGAAAAGGGAGCAATCATGGAAAGTTTCTCAAAATAGGTAGTCAACAAAATATGAAACAAATGAAATGCATTGGAACTACAATATATATTGTTTTCCTAAATTTTGTCCTTTGTGGATGTAAAGATGATAGCAATGAAGCATATCAGGATAGAATTGCCAAATTTGAATTTTCACCTGATGATCTTTTGAATCATAAATCTCCTTCAAGACACACGACCGTTTACAAGTTGTATGAGTTACAATTGGTTACAGGCAAAGTCATAAAGGACACTTTAACATTTAATGAAGAAAGTGACTATATCAATGATAGGTTAACTGTATATGCAGATAAGGTTGTCTACGCTCGCATGTTGAAAGATAGTGTATTAGTCCAGTAGAGTAGGTTGGACAGCAATTGAGGTATCCGTGTTAAATATTAACGAATATGATAGTCAACAAGAAGTCTTATCCAACCTTAAATGATATTTCCAAAAATAAACTTACTTCAATTAAGTTTATGGATATCGATTCGACGTATTCTAATAGTGTAGGTCGGTCATTTTTTGAAGAACATTGGAGTCGGCATGCTAGATTGTTTGGTAAGGAAGTACTTGTTGTTAGTAAAGCCTATGAAGATGCCGCAGTACGCGCTTCGGACAAGCTGTATAATTTAGTTGAATCTATTCGGGAAAAGAAAGAGTTTAATTTATCTATTCAGGGTAGCTACATAGTTAAATCAGTCATGTTTATGTGTGATCTCAGATTTGATAATACTGACGGTTTTGAGGGGGTTCTTTATATATTCCTACCAAATGGAATTCCCTACGGTTATATCTCACTACCAGAAGGAAGGATATGGGTAAGTAAAGATTCAGATGTTAATATACAAGATACAACAGATCTTCTTGGATACTTCTGTTCGTTGGTAGATATGATATTTGTTATCAAGCTCTTTCAACTTTATGCTGATTCGGAACTCAAAGTTGTTAAACCAAATCAAACTTTAAAAAAACTTGACTTAGGCTATATTAAGAATGAGTCACCATTTGAAATTACTTACTTAAACTCAAATTGGTTCACAACTCTTGTGCGCTCAGAGGGTTTTGAGGTTAGAGGACATTTTAGGCTGCAACCTAAAAAAGTAGATGGTGAATGGACGAAGGAATTAATTTGGATATCTGATTTCGTTAAATCGGGCTATACATCGAAATCTAAGATTTAAAATATTCTTTTAATTAACATACATATTATGGATGATAGTCAAAGAAAACAAGAAATGGCAAGTGCACGGACAAAATTCGCAACATTGCAGCAGCGCTCCCTTTATGAAATCGCTCATGAAGTAGGTATTAAGGGTATTGTTTCCGATATGAACACAATGGGGACAGAGGATTGGAAAACGACGAGTCTTTGTCTATTTTGGTTGCTTAACAATACTGACTACCCTTATGACAAGACAGTCTTAGACCTTTATGCAGACTTAGATGCCATCCTTAAAGGGCATAATGATATCCGATTTATTAGCTAGGTCATCAAGTGACACAATGTCACTTGTATTGACTGAACATTTGTGGGCAAAAGCATCACTACAACCTACTAGTCCAAATGAATGAATTAGAATTGCACGTTTTTCTTTTCGGAGCCGGTGTGATATCTGGTCTGGTTCTCATTGTAACATTTTATCTGGCTTGGTCCAGTAAACAACCGATCGATAAGGGAAGAATCATCTTTTTTAGATTACTATTGGGAATGACAGCGCTACTTCTAGTCGGAGCCGGTTATCTTAAAAGCGCTTACATAAGTTTGTAAGTCACCCAGCAACAATCATTAAATCTCAAGATGTTCCCAAGTGGGTTGTCGCAAATACTACATGTAAGCTGTTCTTAGAACACTAAGCTTTCATGTGACACCATGATCAGCTTCCTGCCTGATCCGTGCTACACCACCTAAGAAAATCCCTCCCCAGGTCAGGGATCTTCCACTAAAACCTTAGCGATTTCCGCGCAGCAGTTGGGCTTCATTGGTACTAATCCAACCATTATCTTTCAATTACGTATATTATACGTATGACGAAAAGCTGAGAAAATAATTCTCAATAATGTATTACAATATAATGTAATATTAAATTTAATTTTATATCTTTAAGTGTTGTTCCGGTTGACAGGCCGGTTTTCAAAAAAACCTCTTAATTTTTAATATCATGGATATTTTAAAAAATCGTGATGCTATTGCCGGCATATTTTTCTGCCTCGTGATTTGTGGCCTTTGTTGGGTAAGCATGATCGCATTGGCCAGTTAAAGGGAGGTAAGATTATTGTAGGTGTTATTAATTGAGCAAAAATTATAAATTTGTATATTAATAACATTTACAACTATCTTATCATGAGAAAGTACTTTTTAATGTTTTCGGCTTCAATCTTATTTTTAGCATGTTCTGATGATTCGAAAACTGTTGCACCAGAACCGGGTTCTATTTTTAAAGTTGAATACATTCAAACTGGAAAATTCGATGATTATAAAAAAGAGATTGGTTTTAGCCAACCTTTGGTTTATGAAGGTACGGCTGTTGAAACCGGTCCTGTTTTAAATGATGCTGCCTTAACTAACGGAAAATATGTATTCGTGTCTTCTAAAAAACTTGAACTGTTAAAAGTTACATTTAATACGGAACCGAAAGAAGGTCCAGCTGAAATGGCTGAGTTTGTTATTAACGTTTATAAAGACGGTAAACGAATTGATAACAAATCTTTTAAAGTAGCAGGAGGTGGAGTAATGAATCATTCATGGGAGTACAAAGGCAGTTTGATGCCAAATTAGAATTCATCATAAGTTTAATCAGATTTTGATATGAGAGACTGGAATGAAATAATACAAAATGCAATCTTGATAGCGATGGGATCTGCTGTTCTAGGTTTTATCGCTATGCTCATGAGAGATATAGTTCTTTCTTTTTTTAAGCGTTCTGCTAAAAAGAATTTGAAATGAGTAACATAGACGAACTTGACTTTAATAAGCTTATTGCAGGTCTTCCGGAGGAAGAACAGAAAAGGATTAAAATTAAGCTTCTGAGGTCACTCAGGGAATTCTATGCAAGTTTAGAAACTGAAACTCCTGCTATTGAAAAAAACGAATTACAGATTGAAGATATAGCTGCAAAAGCCCAAAAGGATCTTTCAGAAGTGCTTAAAGGTATTCGAGAGGATTTTGGGTGGACGGTATATGCTGCGTCTAAAAAAGCGAAAATGCGTCCGGAACAAGTCAGTTCGATAGAAGGCGATCCAAAAGTAAATAACAATTATACGTCAAAATTTCTGTTCAGATATCTGGCTGCGTTGGGTGTCCAGTTAAAGGTGACAGATGTGGTAAGAAATGATGTCGATAATATATAAAAATATATATACATGTATAGAAAAATGTATATATTTGAAAGGTTTTTAGAATTTTACTCATGAAGGATATCACAAAAGTTTCACATCTGATAAGTCACGGTAAGATTAATAATCTCAGTGATCTCTTTGAGCAGGTATCAAAAGCGGAGATCGCGCGGGCTTTGAATCAGAATCCTATAAGCTTTACGAATTACAAGTCTAATAACCCTGAGTCATTCAAGCTTAGCGAGTTTATAGCCTTATCTAAATTCTTTAATGTGAGCCTTGAATCTATAACCACGATTTTTGCAAACTCAATTGATACCTATTCACAACTATCTGATAAGCAATGAACGAATTATCTTTGGCTTTGGATCTGCCCCTTGCTGAGACTCGTGTCATAAGTAGAATTGACAGAGCAATAGCGGATAACCTTGATGCACTTAAAAAGACCTATGGACGGGATCATGAGATTGCTAGGGACTTTATCATATTTATTAGTACCAGTCTGAAAACTGATATGTTTGGATTCACAAGATTCACCATGTCAGACTTTATTAGAGTTGTCGGTCGAGATAGACGTGAGTTATCTTCCAAGCACTCTTATCTTGCGGATAAAAGTGCGGAAATTGTTGAATATCAAGGCCACCAGTTCATATCTGTATTTGACTACGTATTGCATCTTCTACAGAGTAGAAACCTTATATTCTCCAAAGCTTATTCTTATCTTAATAAAGGGAGAACAGTTCAAATGGAGGGTATCCAAATTATTAAGCAATTAAAGATCACAACAGATACTAAAAATGGTAATAGCAAAGTCTATGATATCAGATTAAGTGAAGACTTTTTAAATGGCTTTATTAGCCGGTACTACACTTTTGAGGTGACAGGATATCCAAAAGTTGGAAAAGGGAAGGGGGGAGATGGTCGAAAGACATTGTACCTTATGCTATCTAAGGCAATGCATCAAAATATCAGTGATAAGGTAAGATATTCCTGGTATTCTGTTAATTTTCTTTGTAAAATCTGTGATGTCAATTTTTCAGAACCTGCCGAGCGTAAGCGGCTAATTACAAAGTATCTTAATACTTTGATTGAAAAGGGAGAATTAAAGATTACCTATGAATTCGTCTATGAGCATGGAAGTAACGATAAACACATACGCGGGTTTTGGATTAAAGTGGACTTTATGCCAGAAGGTGTAATTCAATTAAGGGAAACTAAGGCCGATCATCATTTTCATACCATACTGTCAGCTGATTTGAAATCAGAATTCTCAAACCTTTATGGGAAAAGAGCATTGAATTTCAATGAGGACGAATCTGATCCGTACCAGAGATGGGTGACAAATCCTCGTGTTGATTGGGATATTAAAAGAAGTGTATACATGAATTGTTATTCATTGGCTTACAAAAAGAATATTTCCCGGTGGGAGGCAGACTCGAAAATGTCGAATACAGCAATTAACGTGAATAGTATCTCGAATTGAATTGTTCCAAATTTAGTTATTGAATTAGGCACTTGATAAAGAGCATAAAAATAGTTAACTTACTTATAAATAAGCAAGTTACATGGAGAAAAGATTCAAGAGTCTATCGTTATTTGAGTTTCAGACTCAATTTCCTGATGAAGATAAATGTAAAGAATATTTGGCCAATTTGAAATGGCACCGTGGATTCAAATGCTCTAAATGCGGTCATGGGAGATATTGCGGCGGTAACGGGCTTTATGATCGACAATGTACCAGCTGTCGTTATATAGAATCACCAACTGCGGGTACTTTATTTCATAAAAGCAAGGTACCGATTTTAAAGGCCTTCTATATTATTTACTATTTGGCGACTAGTAAAAATGGAATAAGTAGCACCGAACTTAGTAGGAAACTGGCATTACGGCAGAAAACGTGTTGGCTTTTTAAGCAAAAAGTGATGAAGGCAATGGAGAGCAGCCGGAATTTTCCGATGGAAGGCAAAGTGGATGTGGACGAAACTTATGTCGGCGGTCAAGACGACCAAGCTATTGGCCGCAATGAGGGCAAGAAAAAGATAGTGGTTGTAGCAATCGAAAGAAAAGGAAAGGGCGTTTCCCGCATGTATGGCCGTGTTATTGAAACAGCAAGTAAGAAGAACTTGAAAAAATTCATGGGAGAGCATATCAATAAAGATGCTCAGGTTCGTACCGACGGATGGACGGGCTATAAAGGATTGGAATCAGAATTCACAAAACTCGTCCGTGAAAAATCAGAGAAAAAAGGTAAGAATTTTCCGCAATTGCACCGCAGTATTATGATGTTTAAGGCTTGGCTTAGAGGAGTTCATCACTCAGTTCATTATTTGCAAGCTTACATTAATGAATACACCTACAGATTCAACCGTCACAAAATGAAGGAAGGCATATTTGAAAATCTAATGAAACGAATGGTATCAAAACCACCGCATCCTTACAAATTAGTTATTTTATAAGTGCCTAATTCAATTTAGTTATAAAGGGAGGTGTAGACTAGATTTACGCCTCCCTTTTAAATATATGTAGGTTAAACTATTAAATTAACCAAACACCCTTTATTAAGATTTAAAGAATGAATGCAGTTGAGATTGAAGAAGCGATATCATTATTAGCTGAACAGCCGTTTGTCCCAGCTGACTTTCCCTATGCTTTTTTGGAAGCTTTTGGCAATAAAGAGACAACTATTAAGATTCTGTGTTGGTAACCTATAAAATTACATTTTTTTATACATTTGTTTTTGAAGGCAGCCAAGAGCCAGCCAGTATAGCATGTTTATGCATTTTGTGCGGACATGCTATTTTTTTGCTCTGCC
>NZ_VBSN01000041.1 GCF_006149045.1 Dyadobacter flavalbus | reverse complement strand
TTTTCTCGCAATCCCTCTCAAATATCATGGAGGGTTGTGAGAAAAAATGTGGAGCCGATACTAGGCATAAGGTTCAGTATCTTGAAAAAGTAATATGCTTAAAGTTTGTTTTTAACTTAGAATTCCGGCGGTCGAAAAGGTGACTGTTGGGATAATGCACCAGCTGAGAGCTTTTTTAAGACGCTGAAAACAGAGATGGTTTATCATCAAGAATTTAAAAGTAAACAAGAGGCAAAACTGGCGATTTTTGAATTTATAGAAGTATGGCGGCTGGCGCCCGGTATAATAGAAAAAGAAGACATTCATCGCTTGGATATTTGAGCCCTCAGGCCTTTGAAGAAAAACTATTAAACAAGCAAAAAGCAGCTTGATAGCCTGAATTGAAGAAGTGAAATCAAGCCCTTTATCTAGTTGAGGAGCTTATAGCCCTCAATTAGATAAAGGTTCCAAGGGGTCTGGGGAATGGAAGATTCCCCGGAAAGATGTCAAAAAGTAATTGCCTATTAAATTCCTCCAACAAAAGGTTGCAATTCCACAGGAGAATGTGTATCTTAAATTGGAAGTAATTGCTTTTTATATGTAAAGGCACCTCATGCCTCTTGTTTATACCAGGGCGTTTTCGCGCGCTAGCCGTTGGTACTTCTCAGTGACTGCGGCTTTACCAGACTGGAGTTCTTCCAGCAGCGCGGAATCAACGACGGTCGGGCAATGCCGGGCTCCCCACAGAACAAGCTCTATAATAATCGGGATCGTGTCAATACCTTTTTCCGTCAGGCGGTAGGTGAACTTCGATTTCTTATCCGCAGCCACGGCCTTGGTTAAAATGCCTTGCGATTCCAGAACCGCAAGACGATCTGCCAGAATGTTGGTCGCCATTTTTTCCGCTGACTGCAGAAATTGCCCATAAGTAGACTTGCCTGCAAACACCATATCCCGCAGAATGAGCAGGGTCCATTTATCCCCCAGCACATCAAGCGATGTGCTGATAGGGCAGGTAGAACGCTGTTTTAGCTCTTTCATAAAAAAGACTTGTTTTTTTTACTTGCATTTTGCAAGTATATTATTTTATCTTTGCACTTGCAAATCGCAAGTAAATATATGAATTTTATTTTTTTATCATGATCTTAGTAACTGGAGCCACTGGCGGGTTGGGCCGCCAAACCATCGAATCCTTGCTCACTTCTATCCCGGCCGGGGAAATCGCTGCCCTGGTGCGCGACGTCAGCAAAGCCAAGGAACTCGTGAATCGGGGCGTAGACGTCCGGCAAGCCGATTATTTTGACTATCCTGCACTGGTGCAAGCCTTTCGGGGCATTGATAAGGTACTGCTGGTTTCCGCTGTGGCCTTTACCGACCGGGTGCGCCAGCACCGGAATGTCATTGACGCGGCTAAGGAAGCCGGGGTAAAGCACCTTTTCTATACCAGCATCCAGCGCAGTACCAATTTCGTGATGCAGGAAGTCACAGAAAGCGACCTGTCCACAGAAGCCTACCTTAAAGCGTCTGGGCTGATATATACCATTCTTAAAAACGGCTACTACTTTGAAGGCATTGAGTACCTGATTGGCAGCGAGGTGCCTCGTGCGGAGATACTTTTTCCAGCGGGAGAAGGGAAAATCGCTTTTGTCAAACGGACCGAGCTGGCTGCCGCCACAGCTGCCCTGCTCACCAGCGAAGGACATGAAAACCGGGAGTATACGCTGTCCGGAAGTGAAGCCTATTCGTTTCACGACATCGCCCGGGAATTCTCTGCGTTAGCTGGCCGGCCCATCGTTTACAAAGACAGCGAGCTGGCGCCTTACACCGCGCAGAAAGTAGCCGCCGGCTTTCCCGAAGTCGTCGCCAGCTTCCTTGCCCAGTGGGGTGCCGCCACCAAACACGGCATGCTGGTCGGCACACACGACACTGTGGGGCATCTGTTGGGCCGCAAGACAACTTCACTGCGGGAGTATCTGAAAACGACTTATTTTCCGGGTACCTGAATACTTTCGGCTCTGGTGATTACATGCTTCGGTAAACTTTGGGCTTGATTGAAGAGACAAATTGCTTTCATTGCTGCTATGACGGAGCAATAATGGACGGGATGGCAGGCAAATTTTAAATTCCGAAAGATGAGGTCAGTTCCGTTCAATTTATCATCATGTAATCATCAGGCGTGACACCTGTTTTTTGATTGAACATTTGGTTTCCTGGAATGCATTAACGGCAGGTCGGACGCTCACCAGTGGTAACGGCAGGAAGCATGCAAATCGCTTGTTTGAAAAATGCGGGCCTTTTGAGAGAATTTTTGTTTATAACATTTAGTTTGGTCCTTTTAAGTCTGTCTAGTGCTTCCGTTCCGATACGGTTGATTGGCAAATTGTTAAAAGCGTAAGCAGTTTCCAGCAATACTACGAAGTTCAACAGCCAGACAGACAGTTTTGTTACTCATAATCTGCCTGATAGAGCAGGCATTTATAAGCTTGAAATTTCAAGGCAAAAAATTGTAAAAAGTCAGATAAGACAAAATTTCACAGCTGCTTGTGCATGGAGGTAAGTTGTGTCAAAAACGGGAACTGCAACGTTGGTCTGGTTAATCAGCATCCCGATTTCCGTACAGCCAAGGACAATTGCCTGAGCGCCGGAGTCAATCAGCTTTTGAATAATATGGACATATTGATGCATTGAAGTATCATTTACGATGCCTTTACATAACTCGTCATAAATGATATCATGAACGAGCCTGCGATCATCATGGCCTGGGACGATGACTTCAATTTGATAGTGATTTTTAAATCTCTGAATGTAAAAATCCTGCTCCATTGTAAAGCGGGTAGCTAGTAAACCGACTTTTTTCAACCCTCGTTGCTGTATGGCCGCTGCTGTCGGATCAGCAATGTGAATAACTGGTATTTTCAGGGCTTCCGCTAGCTGAGGATAGACCATATGCATGGTGTTGGAGCAAATTAGTACAGCATCAGCGCCTGCACCTTCCAGTATTAAAGCCGCGTCGGAAAGCACGGCTGCGGCTTGTTGCCAGTCACCATGGGTTTGCATCTTGGCAATTTCTTCAAAGTCAAAGGAATAAAGCAGCACCTTTGCCGAATGTAATCCGCCGAGCTGCTGACGAATTATCTCGTTGATTTTTTTATAATAAATAGCCGTTGATTCCCAGCTCATTCCGCCTAATAACCCGATCGTTTTCATCGATTGATTCCAAGTTTAGTAATTAAAATTCATTACGCTAAGTTGCTACTGTTCAACAAATGTCCGTACAGCGTTGACAAACTCAGCGGTTCCAGTAATAAACGGCTCATGCCAGGATTGCTCAAATGTAACCTGGGTTGTCTGCGTGTTTTTCAATAAGTCCTTGCTTTCCAATCCGGTTTCAAAGGACACAATCCCGTCCCTGGCGCCCCGGAAAAGGCCGGCCGGAATTTGCATGTTTTGCAGCAGGTTTCCCTTTTCAAATGTCCTGCTTTCGATGACTCCGTAATAGCCGTATGCCTTCCCGTGTTTTCTGAAATTCATGGCTAAATAATATATTTTACAAACAAAGAATACATGGAAGGATGCGGGAAAATTTCCGGATGCATAGATGAAACTTTGAAATGTGAGTACTTCCTACTGAACGGCCAATCCCGGCGAAACAGTAAGAACCCTGCTTTTCACTTACAAATGCATACTAGAAATCAATTGCCTTAAAAAAATCTTCGAGCTTTTCAGGATCCAGCTTCCCATCTGTACGAACGCTGCTGCAAAGGTCAAGACCAAAGGGCTGAACTACTTGCACGGCTTGTTTTACGTTGTCCTTATTGATTCCGCCAGCCAGAAATAATGGAATCTGGATTGCTTCCCTGATTTGTCTGCTGATCTCCCAGTTATGTGTTCGTCCCGTACCGCCCAGTTCTTTGATCGGCAAATTAGGGTTTCCGCTGTCCAGCAATAGGGCATCAACATACTGTGAAATCTCAATAGCTTCTTTTTTTGAACTTTCATCAGCTACATGAATGACCTGCACCAGTTTCACATTTGGCAATTCCTTGCGAAGTGCTTCATATTCCCGTTTTTCCAGTGCGTCCACAATTTGGATCGTTGTGGTGTTTACCCGTTTGTAATGTGTGATAATGTTCTGCGGCCGGGTTTCGCTGGTTAGCAAGAAAGTGGAGACAGGGGGCGGGACTTTCCTGGCAATTTGTTCGATGAGCGCATCGCTGATGATACCTGGTCCACTTGGCATATGGCCTACCAGGCCCAAGGCTGATGCGCCATGTGCAATAGCAGTCATTGCTTCTTCAATACTACTTATGCAGCAGATTTTTACTCTGGGTTTTATCATCGTGTTTTACTTATTGATAATTTGGTGCGTATGAACAACCGTAGCAAATTCCTTATTTAGTTGTGCCAATGCCGTTTGATGCATCGTTTCGCCATCATAGTACTGGCCGTTAATCCCGCTTTTGCCAAAAGTTGCCGTTGCATCGGCTACAACATATGTCTCGTATCCATAATTACCAGCCATTCGAGTGGTTGTAGACACACAATGATCTGTTGTTAAACCTGCAATGACCAGCGCCCGAATCCCTTTCTCATCCAGTTGTTCTTTCAGATCAGTACCAATGAAGGCGCTGTTGACCGATTTTTGAACAATTATTTCTTCTGATAAAGGTTTGACTATGTCTTTAAAGTCATGTCCGGGGTTGTTCCCATTAAGTTTCGAGTCGGGATTGGCTGAAATATGCTGTACGTGAAATACGGGCAGGTTATTCGCTCTCCAGTAATCCAGCAATTGTTTCGCATTTTCTTCTGCATCCGGGTTGTTTCTGGACCCGCCCCAATATGCTTCATCGTCAAAACCTTTTTGGAAATCAATTAAAATTAAAGCCGGAAACATTTCTTTTCTTAGTTTCATATGTACTGAATTAACATCTGATAAATCAAACTCAAAGCCTTGTTTTTAAAGAATACAGTTGCTTTATTTATTGCTGGCTTTGGTTAGGATCTCTATGAGGGGCTGTTCACCGGTGCTTAAATAAAAGACAATGAATTTCAAGGGTGCACTGGCCGATGCATTATCGAAACGTGCAATTTCTGTTTCAGCAGGTTCGTAAAAAGCATCGCCCTTGTTTAGCGTCTGAGCTGGCTGTCCCTGGATCTGATAAATGAGAGTGCCTTCGGTAATGTAGCCAACAACCGGGCAGGGATGCCGGTGAAGCGGCGCACGCTGGGCTGCACCCATTGTAATTTCCTTTGCCTGGACATTGTCGACCGCACGGCTGTCGAATGTGACTGCCAGAAGGTCCTTGCGTGCAACCGCTTGCTGCGCATTTGCATTCATAGAGATAATGAGGAGAAATAGAATGTGAACCAGTTTTCTTTGCATGGTCATTGTGGGTTGAATATGCTATTGATAATTTAATATGAACTCTACTATGCCGAAGGAAAGCCTATCCTCTGAAATCACGTTACGACAGGCAAAACGCATTGACCTGGAATGCTTGCAGACCATTTACAAGGAAACAATAGATCATACCTGCATCAACGATTACGATCCGGACCAGCGCGATGCATGGAAGCAAGGCACTGAAAACCTGGAACGTTGGACGACCGCGATCTATACGCAATACTTTATCATTGCCGAAGTAAACGGAGAACCAGCCGGCTTTGGGTCACTTATGGACAGCCATTACATTGATTTTATGTACACCGGTAAAAACTATCTCCGTCAAGGCATTGCCCGGACCATCTATAATCGATTAGAGGAAAAGGCCACTGAAATGGGTACAAAGGTCTTAACCGCTGATGTAAGCAAAACCGCAAGGCCGTTCTTTGAAAGACAAGGTTTCGTACTGCTGGCTGAGAACCGGAACTTCATAGATGGACTTTTGATTATAAATTTCCGGATGCACAAAGAACTACCTATTTGTTTCGTACAAAACGAGCATTAAACCGGTATTCCGGGCTGTCGCTGTCACCGTAAAAGCTTGCTGAACAGGTCTTGCATCAGCCCTCTGCTGGATGCTGAACGGTCCGGGGATTGATCTCTGGTTAGTGACAGATGCCAGTTTTCTGGTAGCTTCCTGATTTACTATCTGCTTAACTGTAAGCTTTTACTGCTGATCATATTCCCGTGGCTGTTTTGACATCAGCTTGCGCCGATCTGCATCTGCAAGATTGGACAGCGGCTTATTGACGGGCTTGATGCGGTAGGGGACAAGTTTTGGATAGCCGTATTTATAGCTTACGTTGCGCAACTTTTTACCGGAATATTCGAACACTTCATATTTCCAATAACTGTGCTTTTTAAACTGAACCAAATCTTTCGCAACAATTTCAAATTGATGATCGCCATTGAAATCAGTTTCGGGCTCTACAGAAAAATCAAAAAAGGAAACTTTTGAATAAGAACCATCAGGCTCGCTGAACAGGTACATTTTCCTTTTCACTCGTGATGCTAATGGCGATGCTCCTTTAAAATTGAACAGGATTTTAAAATCCAGCCGGCCATCGTCATTCAGATCCGCAGCGAATGCAGTGTCTGGACAACTTTCAATGCTGATTGTCGGCTCACTGAAATGCTGAACGACACCTGAACCAGCCTTGGACAATACTTTGATTCCTTTCTCTTTGACATCAATGAGAGAAACTTGAAGATCATCCGACGAAAAACGCAAAGTGTCACCGTCCCCAGACACTAGTAGCTTTTTATATCGAATGACATCCTGTTTGGTTGCAGGTTGGTTATGTTGCAAAAACATGCAGAACATCAAACTTATAGCAGTTAATAACAATTAAGTAAAAATTGATGTGGTTATGAAATAATGCTTGGAGGTGCAAAATTGATCATCCAGCTCTGGACTTGGAAGGAGGAAGCTACTGGATTGTATTTTTTTCATGCTCAACATCCGCTTTTTTTGTCTAAAATGTATTGAGAGATGATTCAAATCGTTCCCCGTCGGCTACATTGACCAATACCGTTTCAACAGATTGCAACCTTGTTAAAAGGTGCGACAAATGCCTGGGAGACCAGCATTATCATATTGGACCTGCGGCTGTCCCGGGCCTTGCTGCAAAAGATATCATTGACAGCCAAGTTCCGGTAAGTTGCTTTGATCCAGAAATGAAAAAGAGACTGAACAGCATCGGCTTCACTGGAATCCATGATCTCTCAGACCACCGGCCGCCTGGCAGGGATGGTTTTGACAAGGGGCAGCTGTTTACATGCTCAAAGCAATTTGTAAAGGAGCATCAGTTTGATTGATGAAGGGTAGCTGCCGTTTATTCATCTGCCCGGTTTGGAGGAATAAAAGCATTTCCATGGACGTTGCGATCATACGTTACCAACTTTTGCCATCCGCGCATCAGGAAATTATAATTGAAACCCCACTGCTGAAAATCCTTTCCGGGATTTTATCTCTTTGAGAGGATAGAAAAAAGAAGAGCCGGACAATAGTGTAATACTCTCCAGATCGAGGCCACTGGTTAAGTTTATTAACTTGACATTGAGCTTATTTCCGCAAATAAATTATGCATTGTGGTAAAGTACTTTCTTATATGCATAAAACGATATCATGCAAGCAGGATCTGGTTTTCAATCTTGTCCAGTATCTGATTGTCATAAGCCATATCAAATTTTCTTCCCCACAACTTTTTTGAATTTACAAGGGAATCGAAATCATCGAGACGCATTAGATTAGGATGTGGTTTTCCTCCTTCAAATACGATGTATTTAAGGTTATCATTGACAACATTTTCCTTAAAAGGAGAATTAAGGACAATGGTTTTAAAGAAGGATTCGTCCGGGATCAATGTCAGTTCAAAGTATTCGACGACAATAGGGTTTTGCTTGATAAAATCTAGAATATAGCGTACACAGCTGGTTGTAAGGCACCACCATTGAGAGCCGCCATAGGGAGGATAATCCTTGAAGTAGCTTCTCTCCATTTTATTTTCTCGCTGAAAATTAAAAAACACATTACTCTCATCCATGCCGATCTTATCCACAAACCAATAATATTTGATTCTGTCAAGACCGCCATTAATCCAGTTTTTATACGGAAGCTGCCAATACTGCAAAAATTCTTTTCCGTAGTTTTCATTCAGGAATGCATTAATATGATGGACAGGCTGCAGTGGAAAATCCTGGCCGCTCAGCAATACGCAATAGCCTTCCTGATGGTGTGTACATGCTGCTTTCATAAGATTCAATGTGGCCTGCACCATGCTGAATCCTCCCCAGCTCACAGCAACACGGTTTCTGATCACCTTCACACGCTTATGGGACGCAAAGTTATACTGCTTTATTTCACTCGAATGAACCCTTTTATCAATGTGTATATAGATATAAACATCGTTTCCCAGCAGGTTGCCAATGAGCCTGTCCACCTGGTGCAGTTTATTATGAGCTAGTATCAAATAGGTAATATCCATCGCTTTATGGTCTTATTTACAAGTATCACATTCATTGATGTATGAAAAACCTGCCTGAGAAATGGCAAACCGTTCGGGTATTTCTTCCCAGTCCGGGATGTTGAAGATGGTTTGCTTTTTCATAAAATGGAAGTGGAATGAAATGTATTCCTGATTTTCACGGGCATCCATTAATCTTCCGTTTTCCCAGATGAGTGTTTTGGTAAATGCTTCCAGCTGCCCATCGGAGGTCAACTGATCCTGTTCGATCACATGCGACCGGAAGTAGGCACAGATGTATCCACTCACAGCCAGCCGCTTTACTACATGGGACATGCTTTCAATCTGGGATCTGGTTTCTTGAATCGGGTTCCCGGCAAGTAGCTTCCACCAAAGAAAGTTGCATTCATCAAAGGCGAAAGCTTGTGAGTTTTGAAAAACGCGGAGGTAATGCGGACTTTTTTTAAATAGATAATTGACTTTACGCGTATTGCGGTATAATGTAAAATGCCCGATCAGATACTCCCGCTTTGCCGTAATGACATCATACCGGGAGAGCAGGTCTTCGGTGATAAACTTGCGGATGTCACCGAGCAAAATGTCCACGTCGCAGGTTCCCCAGAAGCGCGATCCTTTCAGATAATCTGCAAATATCAATCCGAAGGCAGGTCTGAAATCACAGATTTTGTAGGGACGGTCCAGTGAAACCCGGAATCGCAACTTTTCTTCCGCCAGTACCTTCAGATCCGCCAGATTCAACCTTATTACTTCGACATTACCGCTGATCCCGACTTGCAGGCAATCGGCAAAAATCAGGAATGATACATCCCGATTAGAATGACAGCTTTTGATGAAAAACGGCATCCAGGGTGGTGCCTGTCCGAAAAATGGAATGATGAATGTAATGTCTGATTTTCTCATCTGACAAGATTTAGCTTTGTTACCACAGCAGCGGTTTCCATCCCTTTTCAACCACAAAGTATTTGATCACCTCCGACCTGGCCTCGGCAAAACCGCCTCTCATCCATGAAGCATGCTCGTCGAGGCTGTAATCCGGGCGGATGTTGCCACTATCAAATTTCGTCTGCTGCCTTGGCACGACTACCGGTATGTTGCCCAGAATACGGCAGCTTGCTGCGAAATGGATATCTTCAGCTGTTTCCAGTGTCAGCGGCCAGATTCCCCAGAAATATCTAAGCCATTCGGTTTTAAAAAAATAGCTGCTACATGGAAAATCAATGACCGTATCTGCATCACAGCGGTTTACCGAATCCCGATGAACGCTGTCTCCGATAAAATAGGAACTGGTGTAGCCTATTCCTTTTACTTTTTCGGGATAAAAGTCGTCTTTGGGAATTATCCTGCCATTACTGGAAACAATGGCGTTATACTTTCTGCATGTACTGATGCATTTCTCTATCCAAATGGCGGAAGGGATAATATCGTCATCCAGTATCCAGGTAAATTCCGAACGTACATGTATTCCAATGCTGAATCTGGAAAAGTATTTCAGGTCTTCATCGGACTGAAAATACTTCACTTGCGGATAGTCTTTTAAAATGTGCTTAATCGACAAATGTTGCATGCACTGAATAACCCAGATGTGCGCCGGAGGTGTGGATTGGGATAACAATGCTTCTATCTGCTCTCTCAGATGGTTCCTTTTCCAAACCGTCAGAATGACCGTAACATTTGCTTGATTTTCCATCCGTTACCGTCCTCCCATGCGGTTTTTCTCAGCCTCATTGCCCAGGCTGCGGTATTTGGCGCCCTTTACGGTTTTCTTTCCAAAATTATATGAGAAAGACACCCTTACCCTTTGCGCATCGGAGTAAAAACGGCTCCTGATGTCCACTGGCCCGTAACCCACATGGATGCGATTCACTTGTGTACGGAAAATATCTTCAAAAGCGACGCGTATATTGCCATATCTGGACAAATCTTTATTAATGCTCAGTGAAGCCCAGTACAGCGACTTTGTTTTCCAGATCGTGTAACGGTTGGGAGAACTATAATTCAAATACAGCTCCGCCTTGTAGCCTTTTGCCAGAGTGAATATGTTGGTACTATTCAAAACAACGCCATAACCGTTCAGCTTAACTCCGGGCACGTCTGCAACACGTGACCTGGTGCGCGTTCCTGAAAGGGTGAAGGTACTGCTCGATTTCCACCATTTACTGATATCCTGTCCCCAGCTCATGCCCGCATAAGCATCATTGACGCTGTTCAGGTTACCCATGGTCTGGATGTAAACTTTGGTATCCTCATTTGCGAAAAGCACATCTGAGATCAGATCTTTGGTATGTGTATAATTGGCAAAAAGAGTCATGCTTCCAAATGTATAATACACATCAGCCGTATTGGCAAAGGAAGGTTTCAGTAATGGGTTGCCTTCCACAATCGAATACGGATCGACGATTGTTCTGAAGGGCACGAGGCTGTACAGGCTTGGGCGGGATATTTTGCGGCTGTAAGAAAGGCTGAAACTGGATCTGTTTTTAAAGCCTTTGCTCAAACCCATGCTGGGGAACAATCCGGTATATTTTCTGCTCAAACTGGCGCTGGTCAGTTCCTGACTTGTATGCTCCAGTCGTAATCCCGCCTGCAGCGACCAGCCATTTTTGAACGCATTGCTGTAACTCGCATAGCCGGCATAAGTGTGCTCCCGGTAAACCCCCGCATTGCTGAATGCAGTGTCCAGTTCATACAAACCTTCATTATAATTTTCCTGGCGCAGCTCGTTGTCATTTCCAATCGAGATATATTTCACGCCTGTGCCCCACTTTCCTGTTTTGGATGGAATACTCAGGTCGGTTTGGGCTATAAAGCTTTGCTGATCATTCGGATTGGTGATACGTAGTCTTGAAGGCACTCCTGTGGGCATTCCTTCCGGACTTTGCCGCTGGTAGGAAAGGTTCTGGACCGAAGATTTATTGAAAAAACTTTGCGTTACATTAACGGAGAGCTCTTTACCTGCACTATCCAGTTTTCCGGTATAGTAAAAGTTGGCATCATAAGTCTGGCCATCTTCTTTACTTCTGTTAGTGACCTGCAATAAGGAATCCAAAACCGATGATTGTCCCCTGAAACTGGTTTTTGTTCTGTTTTCCCCATTTTTACCGAACCACGAGCCATTTAGGCGTAATCCCATGGAATGTCTTGCATTCGGAGTAAAGTCAATCCCGTTAAAGGATGAAATCCCTTTGTTACGTTCCAGATTGTTGACATTGTTGGCCAGGGAACTGCCCGGGAACTGTCTTTCAAGGAACTGCTCACTGTAGTTGTCGCTGACCATACCGCTGGCACTGGTAAAGACGTTCCATTTTTTTGCCCTGAAGTTAAGGGATCCGTCAGGGGTAAACCTTCCATACTCGCCATGGGAGTAATTCAGGGCAACCCTGCCATTGAAGCCGACTTCCAGGCTTTTTTTCGTTATAATATCAATTACTGCGCCGAAGCTCGCATCATACCGGGCAGGAGGATTGGTGAGCACTTCGATTTTAAGAATATCTTCGGCGGAGAAGTTTTGCAGGAAACTCGCCAGAGCACCCTGTCCCGTCTGACGCCCGTCGACCAGTATCAGCACATTGCCTTTGTTGGCTACTTTAATGCCGTCATTGGAGACACGTACCAGTGGGGCATATTTGAGCAGATCATTTACCTTGTTACCCTTGGCAATCACACTTTTATCGACATTCAGTATCATTCGGTCGTCCTTTTGTTCCACAAGGCTCCGTTCTCCTTTTACCGTAACTTCGGCAAGGTTCTGGGTGCTTTCCTCTAACGTGATATTACCTACGTCGACCATTGCTGAAGAGTCACTTAACGTGATCAGTGATGACCATTTTTTTTGGAAGCCCACATACTGCACATTAATCAGGTAGCTGCCCCGGACAAGGTTATCGATCTCGAATGCACCGGATTCGTCGGAAACCGCCCCTTTGATAACACTTGAATCTTTTGATGCGACCAATGCGATCGTGGCATAGGCCGCTCCCTGGTCCGCTTTCTCGTAAATTCTTCCTTTGACCCGAAACTGGGACATAGCCGATGTAGCGACACACATCAGAATGAATAATAAGGTTGAGTTCTTTTTCATGCCAACAGAATTTTTGTGATACTATTTTCCACTGATCCGTGAGCACAAAAGAATCTCTGTACGGGCAGACGATAAACATTCTTATACCAATCACAGGAAAAACCCGACAGAAGAAAATTCCAAGTTTCGTCGATAAGGAAAACCATTTCATCGAAGACAATAGGTATAATCACGGGAGCTTCATAACATTATTTTCCAAAACAAAACACGAAAAAATGAATGCGATTCAGACATTCTGGGCGCCTTCCGGGCTTCCGGCAGATCAGATAAACGGAGGCTGGCTGGATGCCCGTTTTCATTTTATGAGTTGGGCCTTAAGCGCTTCCCTGCTTTACGAACACTTTCCCAATACAGTCCTGCATACGGATACCGCCGGTTGCCGGATTCTGGTTGACGCCCTCGGATTACCCTACGACGAGGTGCAGCTGACACAGGAGGGTAAGGCCGAATTGTTCCCCAAAAATTGGTGGGTCTTGCGTAAAATCAGTTCCTACGGACATGCGAGCAGCCCATTTCTCCATGTGGATGCGGATGCTTTTCTGTGGAACGGGTTGCCTCAGGAATTGTGGGACAAGCCTGTTATTGCGCAAAATGATCAGAGTGGCTTTGAATGTTATGATTTAGCAATAAAGCAGCTTTATGAGGCCGGAATTCCTTTACCGCATTTTTTCGGCAATGCGGCCAGCCCGTACAAAGCAGTTAACATGGGGATTGTCGGTGGTACGGATTACCTGTTTTTCAAAGATTTTGTCAGTGAAATAACCCTGTTTTTCAACAGATATCTTTCCAGAACCGATTTGGGCGCCAGTCATTCCGGATTTCTGAACACACTGATCGAGGAATGCTTTTTCAGGCATTACGCCGAGTTCTGCAGCCGGCCTGTGACTGAAATGATTCCCTCAAAACTGGATCAGGATTACAGGTCACTTGCAAATTGTATGGATGAGTCTTATGGCATTACCCACCTTATTGGTAATAATAAAAAGGATCTCTATTACTGCAAACAGGTAGAATTTCAGCTGAAAAGACGTTTTCCAAAAATATTCCAAAGCGTTGTCCGGTTTATGGACAGCACCTGGAACAGCAGTACAGCATTCAACTTGACCACCAAGGATCTGTTTCCGGAAAGCAACCTGATGGCCAGTCAGATCGACACGGGGCAAGTCATTACCATTGAAAATTGCGGGGAACTGGAAGTCCGCTATCGCGAAGAGGGTCAGGATGATCTTTCGAACATCATCAGCTTCGAGCGTTCGAAATACGACCTGTTTGAAGATTTGATATCGGAGCATGAGGCACTGCATCAGCTCCAGAAGGAAAGACTGGCGATGCTGGACCAGATGCTGGTGGAAAGCGGCAGGCTGAGTACGGACGGCAGCATCATTGCCAATAATGATATTCCCGTCATGAGCTTTCTTTATCCCGGTAAAACCAACACCTACTATCTGGCCACTGTGTACGATTTTGCATTTGGGTACAGGCATACGGCGCATCGTCCGCTGGATGATCTTTCGATCTTTATCTTGCTTGCGGCCGAAAATCCGGTAACAATAGCATCACTGACACAATTAGTAACTGACAAAGCCTCGCAGTATGTTAACAAAGGACAGCACGCCTGGTTGCTGAACAAAATTGATCTGAAAATAAAGGAATTATTGTTTCTGGGACTTGTTGAATTTGTGGCTGAAAACGGGGCCGGCGCTGTCAGTATTGAAACAAGGAAGGTTGCCGGTATTTAACTGATTACCTCTCTTGTTTTATTATTTTCTAAATAAGATACTTGAATATCTTGTCGAAAACAGAAGTATTTTCAGTAATGATCTCGGCAGTGCCACTGATACTGGCCTGCAGGGGAATATGCTGGTCAATGTTAGTCGTCATTCCATTACTCAGGTCCACTTTGATCCTGTAAAACTTGTCAATAGGGATCAATGTAGTAGTGGCAACTTTCCCGATCAAAAAGCCGTACTTGCTTTCGGGAAACTCGTCGAGGCGCAAGATTACCTTTTGTCCCTTCCGCAACTGCCCGGCGCCACTCACAGGAACTTTAAGCTCTACGGTATAGTCCGAAAATGCGGGTACCACCATGAGAACGGATGCCCGGGGCATTTGTTCAGTTCCCTTAAAAATGGCAACCTTCCCGTCGGTAGGGGAAGTGTAGTACTTTTTCTTTCCTGTTTGTGAATTGGCCTCCACCAGGAGCGTATCGCTTTTACGGACAGACTGGTTTTCGGAAACTTTCACCAGATAATCCACAGCCGGGTCGGTCTTCATCCAGACTACCTTGAAATATTGCTCCTTGGCATTTAATATGGCCGTTGCCTTGATTGCAACCGGCAAATAAAGGTATCGTGAAACCCAAAGCACTGTAAGCAACAAAATAAGGGAAAAAGTAATGCCCCAACGTACGACGCCGCTGGGAACCTGACCTATAATTTCCTGAATTTCGTCATTGGGCTGATGGTATTCCATTAATTCTGCCATGATGATAGGGGTTTATGCAGCATCCAGTTCAAGCTGGTTTTTGACTAACTCGTAATAGTATCCTTTTCGCTCACAAAGCTGCTTGTGGTTCCCGATCTCTTTTACTTCCCCGCTATCGAGAACAATGATCTGATCTGCGTTCTTGACAGTGCTCAGCCTGTGCGCAATAACCACGACAGTGCGTCCCTTGAAGAAATTTTCGAGGTTTTGCATAATGATCTTTTCATTGTTAGCGTCCAATGCACTGGTTGCCTCATCGAAGAAAATATAGCTTGGATCTTTATAAACCGACCGGGCAATGAAAAGCCGTTGCCGCTGACCTCCGCTTAATCCGGATCCTGCACTTCCTATTTTAGTGGAGAAACCAAGCGGCAGCTTTCGGACGTAATCCTGAATGTTGGCGGTAACTACTGCATTTAAAAGCCTGCTTTCATTGATTCGCTGGCCATCTACAGCTATGTTTTTCGCCAGTGTGTCGGAAAAAATAAATCCGTCTTGCATAACCGTCCCGCACATGCCACGCCAGGTACTCGCCTGCATATCGCTCATTTCAATTCCATCAACAAGAATTTCGCCTTCCTGCGCAGGATAGAATTTCAGTAACAATTTTAGCAAAGTTGACTTGCCGCTTCCGCTGGAACCCACAATGGCAGTTACTTTTCCTTTGGGAATGTGCAGATTGATGTTCTTCAAAACCAGCGGTACATGCGGGCTGCCGTACCGGAACGAAAGGTTTCGGATGGTGATTCCTTCGTCAAACCCGGTTAGTAAACTATTGAAGCGTATATCGCTGACCGCCTCTTTCAGATCTTTTTCATTGTAAGTCGCTATCGCGCTTCTTTTTCCAAATACAAATTCTTCGTTCAGTTCTTCATCAGGTTTGTTGTGAATTTCACTGAGCCTGTCAAGGCTCATTTTGGAATCCTGTATACTTTTGATAAACTCGATGATCTGGCTCAAAGGGCCATTCAGTTGTCCGATTATATAAGAAATGCTGAGCATAACCCCCAGTGAAATCTCATTATTGATCACCTGCGTTGCCGAGATATAGGTTACAATGATGTTTTTAAGCTGGGTAAAAAATGATGATCCGATTTCCTGATACTGTTCAAGGCTAAGGCTTTTTACATTGACTTTAAACAATTTAGCCTGAATGCGCTCCCATTCCCACCTGCGTGCACGTTCGCAATTATTGAGCTTGATTTCCTGCATACCGGTTATGAGTTCAAAAATCCCGCTTTGGTTTTCTCTCATACTTTGGAAACGCTTGTAATCCAGGTCACGCCTTTGTTTCAGAAAAAGGAAAACCCACGCAAATGATAGCGTGCTTCCTATGATAAAGACCAGCAGCAGTTGTGAACTGTAAATGCCCAGAACCACAGAAAAAATAATAATATTCAGGACCGAAAACATGGTATTAATCGTGGTGCTGGTCAGGAAGGTTTCGATCCGGTGATGGTCACTGATCCGCTGCGTAATGTCGCCTATGTTTTTACTCTCAAAAAAACTGATCGGCAGTTTCATCAGCTTGATGAGGAAATGTGAAATAATGCTCAGGCTTATCCGCGTATTGACATGCAACAATATCCAGTTACGGATCATATCCACGCCGATTCCACCCAGAAACAGCATGAGCTGGGCAATCAATATGAGGTGTATCAGATTCATGTTGTGCTGATGAATCCCATAATCCACCAGTGCCTGGGTGAGAAAAGGGAATATCAGGCTGACAAGGCTGCCAAACAACATGCCAAGGCAAACCTGAAACAAGTATTTACGATATGGAGAGAGGTATTGAAACAAAAATCCAAAACCGGCATTTGGTTTCTGGTCCCCTTCAATTTCTATTTGATGAAATTCCGGCGTCGGCTCCATCAACAATGCCACACCAACTTCCTGCGTGCTGCTGCCCGCCCAGCAACGGAGAAAAACATCCTTGTCCAATGACACAAGGCCATGTCCGGGATCTGCAACAATGTAGCGGTCTTCAAACTTTCTTTTGGTGAACGAAAACTGCCGCTTTACGTCGTACAACACCACATAATGTTCCTGATTCCAGTGTAAAATGCAGGGGTAGGGCGCTTCATTGCTTAATTTGTTGCAGTTTATTCTGACCATGAGGGTTTTAAACCCGATTTTCTCAGCAGCAAGACTCAGATTCGCCAGGCTCACGCCCGATCTGGACACGAATGCGTTGGATCTTAAAAAATCAATGGAATAATCCTTGCCGAAATAAGCTGTCACCATCTTCAGGCAGGTAGGGCCGCAATCCATGAAATCCAGTTGCGCGAAAAATTTGTATTTATTTCCAGCCATAGCCCGTAGCAATTTTACATGTTTATACTTCTCAAAGCATCCTGATAGGACATTTTGGCTAACCCGGCTTCACGAATGGTTTTTGCAGACAGATTGTCCAAAATTTTGTTTTGAATGTGCGTTAAAAGTTTCATCAGGTCAAAGCAGTAAATAGACGGATTTGCAAAGCCTTTATCTTTGCCGAACCGATGTGCAATGTGCCCGCCGCCACATACTTCCTTTATGCTGCATCGCCTGCACGTGTCTGATAACATACGGTGACTTTGCCTGTGCATTTTCATTAACGGTGTATGGAATGCTTCCGAAAGCTCATGGCGCTCAATGTTGAGGCCTTCCTTTGTAAAGCCATCGCCACAGGCTTTGAGATAATCTGAAGCTTCTATACTCCCGTCGGTTTCGACAATCAGATAGCGGTTCTCTTCCTGTCCGATACTTTCGAAACCTGCATCCCTACCTAGGATCATCAGCACTACCTGATTGAGAAACCGGATTCTGGGCCTGGTAAATCGGTCGGCAAACCAGCAGTCGAACAAACGAATCCACCAGTCTCCGAATGGCGTGTAATCCGGCCGGGGAGATTGATGCTGATACAATGCTGGCAGCTTTTCATAGTTGTGGTCAGGCCATAAGAAGTCCAGATCGTCAATATTCAGCTGATTGAAATAGTTGTACATTGCCTGCGGATCGGTACTGGCGTCCATGACCGACAGCACACCTATTTTACACGATTCAAGCTGGGCAGTATGCAGGCCCAGCAGTGTTTTGGCATGGGTACCGTTAAGCTGATGGTCTTTCCGGTACCGATCATGCCTGTCTGCCGGGCCGTCTATACTGATCCCTATGTTTACTGACAAAGTGTTCAATAATCTGCACCATTCGGTGTCCAGGAGTATGCCGTTGGTTTGAACACCGATCCTGAGCCTCACCTGTTTCTTTTCAAATTGTTTTTTTGCCTTCTCAACGAACTCTCTGAAAAATGATTTTCCGGCCAGCAGGGGTTCTCCGCCATGCAGGATAAATTCGAATTCTTTCATTTCAAATTCATCACAATGCCTGGCGGCCCGTTCCATAATATGGTCTACTACATTACCGGCCATCTTCTTAGGCAATAACCGATAGCTCTCGTCGCCCATATTGTACATATAGCAATAGGAACAGTTGATGTTACAACGACTCACTATTTTGAGAACCAATCCGTTAAGACCTTTTTGAGAAGACATAGAAATGGGTGAGATCAGGTATTAGTAAAGGCAATCAATGCTTGTCCTTTTCGTCATCGGACATCTTGCCGCCTCCAAACTGAAGCCAGCCTCCCTGTACATCGTCGCCGTCAATCTGGTTCCGGCCGTCTTCTTTAAGCTCATCCAACGATTTTTTGCTGCTTTTTTTGTCCTTTTTACTGATTGAAAATCGTCCTTTCTCTTTCATGGTTTCTGAAAGTTTAATGAATATTAAGTCCCAGATTTTCAAGCAAGGTTGTTGACCGGATATTTGTTTTTCCGGTCGACGTTTCGTAGATAACGGGCATATACGGCCTGTCGCCGCCTCTTACTTCTTCTCCGCTGTCTTTCGAAATGACTTCGGCTCCATTGGCATTCAGAGCCACATCGTCATCGAGAAGTTCCATCCAAAACTGGTCGAAGCTTTTTCTCATAACCTTTGTGTTTACAGTAAAACTTGATGTGCAAATCTGTTTTAAAAGTTTCGCAGGCAGAATGTTTTTAGACGAAAAGGGGTTCTTTATCGACCATTGTTTTTGAAAAACATTGCAAGTATCCCGGAAGTCTTTTTGGAGATGGAATCTGGCCTTAAATCAAAGTGTAAGAACTATGCAAACTACGCTGCTCGCTGTATCCGAGTCCGTCAGATGGGCATGGTTGGTGGCACAAACTTCGTTCAGCCTGGCCACTGTGAATTTGTTAAGGTTGAGCTTGGTGGGGTAAGTAGTTTTCTTTCTCATTTGGGTAGAAGGTGTTTATGTTAATTGATACCCCAAACTAAATGGGTTAAAACATATTTTTTCACTTTTCTATACCAAATGATGTCCTTTCTCGACCAAAACTTATTTATCGTCGAACCGGTTACAGAAGCGGTAACTCAATGCTTACTTTGAACTCGGTCTCAGTTTCAGTTTTGTCGAATTTGCTGTTGCTTTTGTAGTAAATCTCCATCCTTTTTTTCAGGTTGGCCAGTCCAATGCCTCCGATGCTTCTGACGTTTTTGCTACGCATGGCGGGTTGATTCGGTTTGCTGTTCAAGATCAGAAATACCAGCAGATCATCAGCAATGGAAATCTGGATATCAACATAGGAATTATGTCTGGTGGCATGTACCCCGTGCTTGAAGGCATTTTCAACAAGTGTGATAAGCAAAAGCGTTGGGATCTTGTATTCCTCTTTTACATTCCCTTGCTGAACCATGCGGATTTTGCATCTCCTGTTGCTGCGGATTGATTCCAGTTCCACGTATTGATTAAGATAGGAGAGCTCTTTTTCGAGCTTTATAAACTCATCGTTTGTCTCATAAAGCGAAAAACGCAATATTTCGGAGGCCTTTTGCAGATACTCTGCTGCATCTTCGGAGATAGGCAGAATTTTGGCGTAAGCTGCGTTGAGTACATTGAATACAAAATGCGGATTGATCTGGGATTTCAGGACTTTGAGTTCCATACTCAATGCATCTGTCTGTAACTTTTGTCTCATCATATTTTCCCTCACTGCAAATTTTGTCATTTTGAGGGCAATGGGCAGGATAAAAAACTGCACTTCTGAAAGATCATTTACGAAAACCAGCCAGGAGCTAAGCTCCCGGAAGCGGAAGGGAGAAAGATAAAGGCTGGCAAACATCTGGAATCTGGGCGGCATATTTTTAAGTTCAAATACCTCGTCTACCAGCAAGAACACCGCCTTTGAACTGAAATAATTCAGCAATATAGCAGCAATGACCAACACAATAAAAAGCAGGATACCGTTGACGTATTTACTGATAATGTTATAAAGGCCAATGCATAGGTAGTATTCCGGAACAATCTTCAGGAAATAAAGAAACCCTGCGAATGTAACGCTTGAATCGGAGGCTTTTTGGGCGAGTGTGGGGATGGCATAGGCGTAGTGCAGCAAAATATAAAGCAGCCAAAAGCTGATATGATATAAAACCCTTCTCCCGGGTGTGGCGGGAAACAGGAGTTTTTCCGTCAAAGATTCACTCTGATTGATGCTGTTCATTCATATTAAGATTGTCTCTCAGTCAGCTGCCTGAAAATTTCATCTCTTGTCGGTGATACAGCAATGGAAACTTTCATGCCGTTGAGCATGGTAATCATATTTCCTTCGATCATTTTGATGCTGTTGCGATTGACGATATAAGATCTGTGCGTCCTGACAAATTGTGGCGATGGCAGACGGCTCATCATCGTGGCCATAGACGCAAGCGTAACCAGCAGGCCATTGGAATGATGCACCTTCACATAGTCTTTTAATCCTTCAACAAAATAAATGTCTTTAAACCAGATGCAGTGCATCTTTCTGTCGGCCCTGATCCACATGTAATCTTCCTGAACGCTTACATCGCCCTTGACTTCTTGCTGTACCTGTCCCACCAACTCGTCGGGCAGGGGGCTTGCGGCAGCTAATGACTCTGTTTGCACTTCGTCGCTCGGTATTGCAAGCGTCTTTTCGCCAAAGGCCTGATTACCGGTTATCAGCCGCCTTACTTTGGTCACTGCCTTCAGAAAGCGGTCAAATCCAATGGGCTTCAGAAGAAAAGAGGTCACGTCGAATGTAAAGCCGTCCACGGCGTACTCAGGATAGGCTGTAGTCATAATCACGTGTGAGTCGGGTACCTTGATGATACTGAGCAGGTCAAGACCTGAAAGTTCCGGCATGTTTACATCAAGGAATACAATATCCGGTTTAGTTTCCGGAATGATGTCCAGCGCATCAACAGCATTGTAACAGCTTCCTGCGTAGCTCAGCCAGGGAATTTTAGCTATCAGGAATTTAAGAACTTCATGGGCCGGTTCCTCATCGTCAATGATTAGACAACTTATTTTTTTTGTAGTATTAGAACTCATCCAGGGCTATGATTTACAGAACCTTATTATGAATCAAATGAATGCTAAAAAGCCAGAAAATAACCTGTTCCCGGTTACATCTGGCCCACAAATATGACCATTAATGTTAAAAATAGCATTAATTACTGTTCATTCAGCAATTTTTTGGCAATATTCTTTTCCTTTCTTGCCAGTACAGATTCATAATATTTTTTCAAGTAGTGATATATCACCAGTTCATGCACCCGCTGCCTGGAAACAAACAATCTGTTCAGGAACATATGGACCAAGCTGCTGGCCAGATTACCTGTTCCTGTTTCCACCCTGCCCTGCAAGGCACGAAGCGCGGTTCTAACTGCATCAGAACGCTCATTAAAGAGGATAATCACTTCTTCAATCTCGTTTTGAGAATCATCCTGCGGGTTCAGGAAACTGGCGACTTCTTTGCTATGTGCCCGGTATTTATCGTTTAGTTGGACAGCAAGCGATGTATTTCCTCCGAATTCGTTAAAAAATTGTTCTTGCATACTGTCCATAAATTTTTTCTTATCGGCAAGGCTGAAATTGAGGTCCGTCAAAAGCATATCCACGCCTCGCAGGCCCAGAAGCCACCGGTAACGTTCTCCTTCATCACCGCCCAGCAAATCCAGTAATCCGGTTGCCGCTATGCTGTCAGCAAAAAAAATGGATTCAATTTCTTCAAAGCACTGTGTACCGTATCTTTCAATTTCCCGTTTGTAGGTGTCGATCTGTATTCTTTGTACCGTTCCGTTTTCAAGCAACGGGTGTATGATCCGGTTCAGCCCGGCGAGTACGGTATTCCAGAACTCAGGATTGCTTCCGTGATAAAATCTTAGTCTCAGATGATCGTCCGGATCACCATAACGTATAAAAAACCATTTTTCAATTACCTTTTCCTGTAACAGTTTTTCAACGAAGGGTTTGATCACGGCGGTTAAAAGCCGGTCAGCAGTTTTGGTCCCGGTGTAGATTTTGACATACAGCCATTCACTGCCTACCATAAAACTGCGCTTCACTTCCGAAGGCAGCATGATACGTTTGCCTGGCACCACCGGTGCAATAGCAGGCTCATGGTTTAGCAAAGGAATAATGATCTCATTCACATAGTGGTTTTCCCCGTTGCGGAGAACGCCTTTGCCATTCCCTTCAAGGAATTCGGTGACACTGATCTTTCCATATTTACGCATTGCATCGGCCAGGATCTGAACTGAAAAATCGGATTCATTATCAATCAATAATTCGCTGTCGCCCTGCCGTAACTGCACAAACCTCGGAATGTCAAGGTCTTTCCTGATTTGCTTCCATTCCTGTAAGAAGCAGGCATCCTTCGCCAGCAGCTGTGGGAAAAGTTCTTTTTCAAGGTTCCAGGTAGCTCTGATGATTATCCAGTGCTTGTATTCAACGCGCGGCAAAAATGTATTTCCGGCAAGAAAATTCCAGTTCCACGCAAAGTATTGATGTTCGTTATGATAAGCCAGTTCGCACAGGAACCGGTACACAGGCAGTCCGCTTGCAAAATTATGCGCGTTTGTCAGCCGGGGATACACGCGTTTATTTAATCTCTTGGAGCGTAATATTATTTCTCCGGCACCGGAACAGGAAATCATCAGATCGTCCAGAGCAATCTGTTTTTCCTGAGGGAGCGATGAACCGGCCAGATACGGGATCTCGTATTCGCGAAAATGAGGTCGCATGAGTACATTTCCTGCACGGGCTTCCGGCAAATGTGCTATTTCAGCAAAAATCGCATCTTTTTCATGGCTTTCTTCCTTTCTGGCAACTTGTTGCACCCATTCTGTCAACTCTGGGTTGCCATGACAAAAGCGTCCGATGAGTTTCAGGCCCGACGGCCCGCCCATGGCATGAAATGCAACTTTGAAATTTCCGTCATCGACCTGCTCCTGCGAATCTGCGATCAGATTTACGAACAGATAAAAACTGCCCGGTGCAGTTGTCACCGTCTGCATTTCTTTCCTCAGCGCATTCAACATTCCATCTGTCAGGCTCACCACTTTTGTTCCGTCCTCCTTTGATTTCTGGTATATTTTCTCCTGAAATTTGACCAGAGGAGACCATTCCGTCGAATTGGGTTTTGCACTGGCAGGCAGATGTATTCCGTCCAGCAACGGCAGGTTGTCCGCTTTACCCGCCGTTACCCTGCCATACCCAATGCCGGTTTCGTTGTCGAGCACTTCTAGTAAAGGCATTTCACGCTGCTCGTACCGCTCGAAAAAACTTTTTTTAAACTGTTCCATTTCGGGCTGCCGGTTCCGGTAGCCCAGGATTTCAATATTTTTATAATCTTTTATCAGTGTTTCAATGGCTTGCTCACTGAGCCGGCATTGCGGGGCATTGTAGAACAGGTCTGTCTGAATGAGATCTTTACTTCCGGTAGTGGCAAAATTTTGCGCTATTACCGACTCGATTTCCTTGTATTTTGCAATACCCGGATCTTGCAATTGCAGGAGACCGGCTATTTTTTTAAGTTGAAGCACTTCGGAGGCAGTTCCGTTCAGTTTTTCCAGCTTTTGAATGATGATATTAAAAAACTCGTCGCCTGTGACCGTTGCTTCCAATTCACAAACCAGTATTTGCGCATTTATTATTTCATTTACGTATTGGCTCGCTTCATCCTGGCTGATTTCCGCACTAACGATAGCATCTGTTATTTCTCCAATCGTTGCCCCGTTCCGTGCCCTGGATATGACTGCATCCAGATAGCTGCTGGATTCTACGGCAGCCAGTACATATAATCTTTTCTTGTTTTTCAGAAAACTTTCGACATACCGGTATGTGTCCCCGATGCGGTACAAGCTTGTATTGACTGAAAATTTCAATTGTACTCTGATCTCGTCTTTCCTGAGCAAATCTGCAGCCATTTCAGCCACATAGTTCATGTCCAGTCTTGAGTGTGTATGGTATGGTACCATGTTACTGAATTCAAACCGGGTTTCTTTCCCAAACTCGCCTACGGTACATCCTGCAAACAGCCCGTATGGCGTACTCCGGGAGGTCATACGCACGAGGTATTTATAAAGGGTTTTGAGCAGTTTGTCAACACCTGTTTTGACCCTGCCTTCGATCAATCCGATGAAAGAGTCATGCAATTCGGGAGATGCCAGGTAAATGGCTTCCAAAATGTCCGGCTGCAGAAAAAACCGGATAATTTCCCGTTCGAACAATTCGGGCTGATTCTGAACCCGCGCGTTGAAATCGTAAAATACATCCAGTGGTAGCCTGGGACGTCTGAGCAAGAAGAAACCCTGAGAGCGGATGGGCATGTCTTTTAGGGATTAGGTCAATTAAATATCAAAATAATGTTATTTATACCAAAATAAAACAGGCTTGCTATAAAATTTGAGAATAAACAGGCTGTACGATCCTGTTATCAGGAACAGGCCGTATATCCACCGTTTCGGGTAATTCCACAGACAGTAAAAGCGGTTACACCACCATTCAGTTCTTTTGTTTGTTCAATCGAAAGCTGCTCTTCATTAAGGCGTGCAATTGTCTCCTTGTCGATGCATAACCTTGAAGTATTTGTTTTCTTTTTCATAATCAAAAAAGTGAGAAGTTGAGAGGAAAAAAGAAATGTCCACAAATGGTTTCAGGCCTTTGTGGACATTGGATGCGGTAGCTTAGCAGCAGGATGTATAGGTCCCGTTAGAACCGGCACAACAAGATTGTCCCGGGGCAGTAAAACCGGTTACCCCTCCCTCAACTTCCTGCGCTTGCTCTTCTGAAAGTTGTTCGAGATTTAAACGGGCGATGGTTTCCTTATCAATTGAAAGCTTGGAAGTAGTTGATTTCTTTTTCATAATTGTAGTGATCTGGAAGGATGAATAATAGTTGGAGAAAATGCCTGCAGGGAATCTTAAGCCCTTGCAGGCATTTTACAGGGGTTTTTAGCAGCAGGAGGTGTAGGTTCCACCGCCGCCAATGCCGCAGCAGGACTGCCCGGTGGCTGTAAAGGCTGTTACGCCTCCTTCCACTTCTTGTGCTTGCTCGGTAGAAAGCTGCTCTTCGTTAAGGCGTGCGATGGTTTCTTTGTCAATGGAAAGTTTTGAAGTTTCTGTTTTCTTTTTCATGATTAAAGCGAGATAAAAGGTTATAAATAAAACGAAGCGTTCTTTGGGGCCCGAACGAACTTGAAACGAAATTGCTGGATGGCTTGCGGGGATGTAAATTATTTATATGAACTATCCATTATTATCGACAAATACTTCTAATCAGATCCAAGACCGCCTGATCGGGTTCTTAATCTGCAGAAAAGGACAGGGTTGAACTCCCGCAGGTGACGATAGGCGCGTGTTTGATGGTTAGTCGAGATAATGTGGGAGATTGGTCTATAAACTTGGCCATCGCTGCGCTCATTGTACACATTTGTACATTATAAAATGAGTATGGCAATGACACTATCAGGGACATCAACGATTCTGGCTGAACTGGCAAAAAACAAGATCAATGAAATTTATGAGATTGTATACGCGCACCAGGAACAACTAACCAGCTTTGGATTTTCACGCGGATTTCTGGGCATATCAGTTCTGAATTACTTGTACTCAGTGGATTCCGGGGATAAAAAATACCTGAATGAAGCACGACTGACATTTGATAAGGCTTGTGATATGATCGATAGCGACCTGAACAAAAGCTATCCGCAGGATTTTGCCGAGCTGGGCATCGTGTCGCAATATCTGTATGAAGAAGGTGTCACCGATATGGAACCGAATACTTTTCTGGAAGACATTGATATGATTCTTCTGAAAAAAATGCGCTTTGAGCTGGATCAGAAAAATATAGGTGGCTTTGTCAACGGGGCACTTGGGTACGGGCTTTATTTCCTGCAGCGGAGCTACTTCAACCGTGACGGCATAGAACGCATTGTGGCCGAGCTTATCCGCGGCATTGTTAGAAATGCGGTTCGAACGGACCAGGGATGTTATTGGATATCCAGGCTTCATGCCCATAAACCAAATACCTATCTAAGCATGCCGCATGGTTCCGCTGCGGTCGCACTTTTTCTGTCGAGGGCAGTTGAAATGGGATTGTACTCTGCCAGCCAGTTACAGGACATCATGCAGGATACCATTGCCTTTATCCAGGCGCACCGGGTTCATGACAGGCATTATCAGTACATTGATATCGTGCAAGATCCACATGAAAGCCGTCTGGCGCTTTGTTATGGCGATATGGGAATAGGCTACATGCTTCTCAGGGCGGGTAGTGTATTTAACAGAAGAGACTGGTACGAAGAAGGCATGGTGCTGCTGAAAAAATGTGCTTCGCGGCGCGAGGATGGCATCACTGGTGTGCAAGACGCCAGTATCCTTTTTGGCGCTACCGGCCTGGCACTTATGTTTGACCGCATTGCCCGGCTCACCAAAGACCCGCTGATGAAAGAAACTTCGGCATTCTGGTACTCTCAAATCCTCCGTTATGATTGTTCTCCTGATGGGTATGCAGGATTCAAGGCAGCAAACAATCAATGGCATACGCATACCAACCTTGCTTTTGGCGAGGGCATTATCGGGATCGGCTGCGGATTGATTAAGGGCCTGAACCCTGATAAAGTAGACTTCAATGATTTGATCTGGTTACTCTGAATCCGTTTTACTTATCCTTTTAGATCTATGATAGCGATCAAAGAAAATATCTGGACAGCTCAGATCCAGGCACGCTTGCCAAAGCTTACGGATCTGATAACGCAAAACCCTGTTGAAGAAAGTAATGTATCCCGTGGAGAACTGGGCGTAATCATGTACTTCTTTTATCTTTCGAGGATAGTTCAGGATGAGCGCCTTGCCCGTGAAGCGTACACAAGGCTTCAAAAGCTGCTCCGGGAACTTACAGCGAGGGGTTTGGTCAACGCTATGCTGTCCAGCGGACTAGCTGGATTGGGTCTGGCGCTCGAAGTACTCATCAATGAAGGGTTTATAGAAGATGAATATGACGATTTTCTTGGCCGTGTAGATGACTTTGTTTTCGAAAGTGCCCTGAAAAAGATACAGAAGGAAGACACTGATTTTCTCCATGGCGGCACTGGCGGGTTTCACTATCTGTATTACCGCCTTAACAAAAATCCGAAAGCAGAGGCTTTTTTAGCCGAATATGTACGCACACTTGCCGGTGTTTCCCGGCCACATCAGACAGGATCTTATCTCAAAAATGCTTACATGCACAGGAACGGCTGGCCGGATGAGATCAATTTTAGCCTGTCACATGGAATGGCATCGTCAATTCTGGTCTTACTTAATGTGTATGAATCCGGTATTGAGCAGGACCTTGCCGAATTGCTGATCAGAAATTATATCCATTTTATAACCCGTCACAAAAGAACCGGAGCATACCAGAAAGGAAAGCACGGCTTGTTTCCGAATACGGTGGTGCCGCGGGACGGGCATTTCTCTCCGGCCGAAGACGCCAGTTATCTGGGTGGACTGCGTTGGTGCTACGGCGACCTCAATGTGACCCACTTCCTTTACAAGGCAGCCGAAATCCTTAAGGAACACACGTGGTTCGATCTGGCATCGGAAACAGGCAAGGCGACGCTTGACATGAAAGACATCGGGGATGCAAGATGTCATGGTTCATTATTCTGTCATGGTGCCACGGGAATTGCGCATTACTACGATTATCTGCAGCGTATCTCGGGCTTGCAGGATTATCAGGCGGGTTATGATCATTGGATGCAGGTTGCTTTCAGTGAATACCAGAAGGAAGAAGAAAAGGCTTTATATCCCGAAGTTTCGGGTTATTTCCTGGAAGGTTCGGTAGGTTCAGGGCTGGTGCTGATGAACGCTTTGCAGGGCGAACCGGGCTATTGGGAAAAAATTTGGTTACTCTCTTAACTGATTCTTAAAATGAAAAAGCCAACCTGCGGTATCCTGGATTTTGGTTTCCGCGAAAACGGACTTAACAGCCTTCTGAAGCTGGATGATGTCATTAATTCTGCATCCGCTGCTGAGCAGCTGGGTTTTTCCCGATACTGGATCAGCGAGCACCATTTTTCGCAAAAATCCCTAGCATGGTCCAATCCTCAGGCTGTACTCCCGATCCTGGCCTCTTCCACCAAAAAGATCAGGGTAGGAATAGCAGGAATATTGCTGAACCTGTACTCGCCTTATCACATTGCTACATTCTTTAAAATGCTCAACAATATCTATGGTAACCGCATTGATCTGGGAATTGCCAATGGAAAGCCTAGCAAGCAGGCTATCCGGTACTCCACCGGACAGGATGAGCTGGACAAAATTGCAGGCTTTGAAGAAAAACTGACTGCATTGCTTCACTACCTGAGAGATGAGGAAGACCTGTATCGCAACGGCGAAGGCGTGGTAGTGCCTCCTTATAAAGGCCATGTACCGGATGTGTGGGCACTATCCAGCTCGGCATACCGGTCCAGAGACCGCATTATTAACCTGAAGATTAATTTATCAAGATCTATTTGCCATGAATATGCCGAGCAGGGTTTTGCAAAAGAGCAGCTTCTGGAACTAAGGGAAGGTTACTTTGCCGCCAATGGTTTTTATCCAAAAACGAATCTGGTGGTGGGCTTTATCTGTGACAAAACCATGCAAAAAGCCCGGCAGACCGCGGAGAAATTCAAGTCTGCCGGCCCTTATCTCAACCTGGTAGGCTGCCCTAATTATTTTCAGGAGAAAATAGCTGAATACCAGGAGCTTTACGGCGTGGACGAATTCATACTCTACAACTATAGTGTGGATTCCAGGGAAAGAAACCTCGCTATGCGTCTCATCGGCAAGGCCGTTCTGGCTGCCTAAATCCTTAACCAAAAGTCCTATGAAACCCATAAAAATAGGTTTAATTGATTTTGGCCAGCGTGCGCCGCACCTGAACAGTATGCTGAAACTGCAAAATGTGATCGACTATGCGATTGCAGGAGAGGAAATGGGCTTTGATAAATTCTGGCTCGGTGAGCACCATATGCCCAAACCGGCACTTACCTACAGCAATCCGACCAACCTCATTCCGATACTGGCGACCCATACGAAAAAAATAAGCATCGGTACGGCCGGAACGCTGATCTGCCTGCACAATCCTTATCATGTAGCATCGTCGTATAAATTATACAACAGCATTTTCCCAAACCGCATTGAACTGGGTTTTGCAAATGGAATGCCCTATCAGAATATAGCCCTGCATTCCACCGGTAAAAAGAAAGAGGACGCATATCTGGACTTTGAAAAGAAAGTTGAAGAGACTGTGTCCCTGTTACGTAATGAAGAAGAACTCTATCGCAACGAAGGCGTTGTGTTGCCACCCTACAAGGGTTTTCTTCCTGAACTCTGGACGCTTGGCAATTCGGATAACAGTTTCAGACGTGCGCTGTCACTGGGTACAAACTTGTGTATCTGGACCAGCAGGGAGTTCAAAACGGAACAAAAAGACAAGTTGGATGCATTCAAACAGCAGTTTTTCGAGCGGCACGGGCGCTATCCGCAGATCAGGGCTGTGGTGATCGGAATATGTCACCCGTCTTTCCGTATGGCTGCGCGGATTGCCCGGCAACAGCAGTATGAGGACAAACTTCCATACAATGACGTCACTTCTTTTTACGATTTCATTCAGCAATACCGCTCATTTTTTGACTTGCATGATTTTATGTTTTTTAATGGAATACTCGATCCGAAATACCGTATGCAGGGAGTCAGGCAATTGAAACAGCTGCTAACCGGATCCTGAATTCAAACTGACCTTTAAAAAATGGGTAAACTGTTACTGTCCATCGGTATGATGTTAAGGGTAATGCAGCTATATGCGCAGGACATAACCGTTTTCGGCAGCGTAACTTCTGCTGAAAACGGTTCACCCATACCCGGAGTAACTGTCTGGCTCAAAGGTTTAAATCACGGAAGTATAACCGATTCGCTGGGCCGGTACAAGCTTCTTGCACCGCACCGAAATGCAACACTTACCTTTCAGGGTGTTGGACTGGTTACCAGGGAAGCAGCATTGTCCGTAAACCAGCAAGAACTCGATATAGCAATGACGGCCGATGTAAACAGCCTCAAGGAAGTAGTAATTACAGGTTACAGTTCTGCTTCCAGAGATAAAACAACCGGAGCATACTCGGTCATAAAATCGGGACAAATTGAAAATTCACCATTCATTTCACTGGATAAAGCATTGCAGGGGAGCGTACCGGGACTCCAGTCGGCAGGAGGCTCCGGGTTGCCCGGTTCGTTGCAGCAAATTCGCATTCGTGGCACCGGATCGATCCATGCCGGGTCAGATCCGTTGTATGTCATTAATGGTATTCCCGTCAACACGGGAGTTCTTGCACTTTACAATTCAAATGCCAATGCGTTAAGCGGCATTAATGTCAATGACATAGAGCAGATCACCGTATTGAAAGATGCTGTAGCAACCTCAGCTTACGGTTCGCGGGCCGCCAATGGTGTAATTATTATTACACTTAAAAAAGGGAAATCGGGCAAAACAGTGTTTCAGTTCAGCAGCGAGGCCGGTTTTGTTAAACAAGCATTTTCCAGCCCTGCCAACAGGCCGTTAAATACCGGCGAATGGCGTGAACTGACTGCCGAAGGGGTTCGTAACCGTTTTCCTGATCAATATCCTTCTATCCATTCTGCGATCCGGTTTGTTGATGAAACCTTTGGTGTAAATCCGGCAGTGAACACCAACTGGCTCCAAGAAGTGACACAAACCGGCAAAACCTCGCAGCATTATTTTTCTGCTTCAGGAGGTCATGATAAAACCCGTTTTTACCTCAGTGGCGGATATTTGTCCCAAACAGGAAATGTAATAGCAAGCGGTTTTAAAAGGTTTACAGGAAATCTGGCACTGGAACATCAGGCAGGAAAGCAAATCACTCTGGCATCTTCCATAATGCTGGGACACACCAGTCAGTATGGCCCTGACAACGGTGGTGCCTTTTCCAATCCGGTATTGGCCGCCCACTTTTTACGACCTTCACTATCTGCAAAAACTTCTGATGGAAACCTTAATATATCTGCTCCTGATTTTCCTGCCGGCGGACTGTATAATCCACTGGCTATTGCTGAAATGGACCGGAGAAACACTTCCGGCCTGAAAAGCATCGCGTCGTTTTCTGCTGATTACCGGATCTTGAAACAGCTAAAACTGAGCTCACGAATCGGCATTGATTACAATGCATTGGAAGAAGATAGCTACAACAATCCCTTCTATGGGGATGCCGTCAATGAAAAAGGACTCTCTGCCCGTGGTTATGCAAGATATTTTAACTGGATATGGAGCAATCTGGCAGAATACGACCACCGTTTTTCCGGCAATGATTACACATTGCACTTGACTGCCGGGTATGAAGCACAAAAATCCAGTCATTACTTCAACCGAACGGTGGTATCAGGCATGCCTCCCAACCTGACCGTCACTGTGCCTTCTGCAGGAGCAGTAGCACAGTCCGGTGAAGGAAGTAACAGCGATTATGCATTTATTTCGGCGCTCGCGTTCATGGATTTCTCGATTAAAAGTAAATGGCTTTTTTCCGGAAGTTTTCGACGCGATGGCTCTTCACGGTTTGGTCCTGCACGCCGCCAGGGCAATTTCTGGTCGGTCGGAATGGCCTGGCATTTGGATAGGGAGGAGTTTTTCAAAGACATTCCTTTTATTTATGAGCTGAAAATCAGAGGGTCTTATGGCTTTAATGGGAATGCATCCATCGGGAATTATGACTGGCGGGCAGCCTATGCATACGGCAAATCTTACAATTACATGGGAAATGCCGGAAGTGCGCCGGTAACTCCTGGAAACAACAATCTCACGTGGGAGTTCAGCAAACCGCTTAATATCGGATGCGATTTGGCTATGATGGGCGGGCGTCTCACAATCGTCTTCGATTGGTACAGCCGGATCACTTCCAATTTGCTGCTTGACGAGCCATTGTCGGGGACTTCCGGATTTGCGACCTACAAAAACAATGCAGGCTCTGTGAGAAACCGAGGTTTGGAAATAGGCTTAGCGGGCAGTGTGATTCGTTCCGGTCCGTTCTTGTGGAACATCTTTTTCAATATTGCCCGGAACAAAAACAGGATCTTGTCATTGCCTGATAACCGCGACATCATCACAGGAACCTTTATAAGGCGGGTCGGTGAAGATTTGGGATCCTTTTATTTGCGCCAGTGGGCAGGTGTAAACCCGGAGACCGGCGCTCCGCAATGGTACAAGGATGTGTCCGGAAAGGAAATCGTGGAGTCGTATAATGCGGCAAGCCGGTTTGTTGCAGGCTCGGCCTCGCCACGTGGGTTCGGAACTCTCGGGTCGGATTTGAATTACAAAGGGCTAAGCCTGGAATTCCAGTTCTATTACAGCTACGGCAATATGATACGAGATGGCTGGGCAAGTTACACGCAAAGCGATGGTGCCAACGCAAATTTCAATGTGGTATCGTCGCAACTGAAAAGGTGGCAAAAGCCCGGTGATATTACCGATGTGCCAAAATATGTTTATGGAGGTAACAATGCTTCCAATGCCGTTTCCACCCGGTTTCTGTATCATGGGGATTATCTCCGGTTTCGCAATTTGACAATGGCATACAAAATACCCCATTCCTTCCTGGTCCGCAGTGGCCTGGCCAGTGCCAGGTTGTATCTTCGAGGTTCTAATATCCTCACCTGGGTGCGGGACAAAAAGCTTCCTTATGACCCTGAAACTAACCTTAACAGCACGACTGATTTCGATGTTTTTATTCCAAAAACATTCAGTGGTGGAATACAGATTGAATTTTAAAAAAGAATATGACGAGGACGTACATATACTTCACGACCGTTCTGACAGTGCTCCTGCTTTCTGCCGGTTCATGCCGCAAATCCTTTCTTGACCTGGCTCCATACACGGAAGTTCCAGCCAACAAGACGATTCGCACGGTCAGTGACCTGCAGACTGCACTGAATGGATGTTATGCACAGCTTGCCAGCAGTAATCTCTTCGGACGTTCGCTTCCTTTGATCGGCGACCTGGCTTCGGACAATGTATACATGTCTACGCGTAATTCAGGGAAATACCTTGCCTTTGACCAAAATCTGATTACTTCCAATAATACCGAGTACAAGGGGATATGGTATGATGGTTACAGTGCAATATTGAGAGCAAATAATGTCATCAACGCAAATTTGTCACCTGATCAATCCGTCAGACAGATTAAAGGAGAAGCCTTTGCGCTGAGAGGGCTTATGTATTTTACCCTGGTAAAAACATTTGCCAGGCCATATACATATGATCCGGAAATGCCCGGCGTACCGCTTGTGCTGACCTACGATCCGACTTCTACACCGCCAAGAAACAGCATTCGTGAGGTGTACGGTCAGATTATGGCCGACCTGGACTCCGCAGCACAAATGATCGTGGCAGATAATGGTTCCGCACGTTTTTCAAAGTCTGCCGTCCTTGGTATCTCTGCCAAAGTAAGTCTCTACCGGGCAGATTATAAAATGGCCCTTGCTTTATCTCAGGAAATCATTGACGCAGAAGAGTACAAGCTACTTTCACGCACAGATTTCATTTCCTATTGGGCGTCTTCAAAGCCGCACACACCAGGCAACAAGCAGGAAACATTGTTTGAGGTTTCATCAGATGAATTATCAAATGCCGGTCCCGATGAACTGGCATACATGTATCAGCAAGCTGGATACGGTGACCTGCTGGCTGCGAAGTCATTGCTAAAGCTTTACTCAAAAACCGATATTCGTGCAGAATTGGTTATTGCGGGAAAAAGAGAGGCTGCCGAGAATCCGGCGTTCATCGTGAATAAGTATACCTTTCTAAGTGGTGACCTGGACGACAAGAAAGTAATCCGGCTATCCGAAATTTACCTGATTGCTTCCGAATCTGCCTTTCGGCTTCATCAGGAGCAAAAAGCATTGTTCTATCTGAATAAATTGATAAAAGAACGAGATCCGGGACAGCAGTACAGCTCTTACGGACTTGCCCTGCTTGAAGATATCCTTTTGGAAAGAAGAAAAGAGCTTGCATTCGAAGGAGACCGTTTTTATGATTTAAATCGCCTTCAAAGCGTAATCCAAAAAAAAGATGGCCAATTCAAAGGAGACATACCGTTTGGTCATCCCTTTCGTATCGGCCCCATTCCCGAAGCGGAAATAAATGAAAATCCCGGCATGGTTCAGAATGAAGGATACTGACATTTTTCTGTAATCTGGCAACATCTCATCATTAACGTAAAGGTCAAACATACTAAAAATTTGTTGGGCTAACATCGTGCATGGAATAGTCTGACAAACTCTGCTGATTACATATCTTATTCTATAATATAATATGTATATAAATATGATATGTACAGGCGGCAGCGCCGCAAATGTAGCTTCCTTGTGAAACGTACAGCGGCAGCTTTTCAAGTTTTGTACATCGCTTTTGCTTCCGTGAACAAATCCAGATTCAAGCGGTATGCCTTCTTTGTTACCAACATTTGCCTGCATTACAGAAGTAACGCCGCCATGCTGCTTTGTTTGCCACGCCGCGGCTTATCCTTTACCAATTTATTGCATCAAATTCTTATTCTGTTATATAATGTGACCCAAAAGGAACTGATGATATAACTGTACGCCCCGACTGGTATCCTTAAATACAAGCCATTTAAAAAAGCAGACTGAATAAAAGCCGTTACAATACGGTACTTGCCGGGAGAGTCAGTCTGAGGAAGTTTTCTGGAACTATTTTCCGTTAGCTAATAGTGATTATCAACCGGTTAAGGAGATTTGGGAAAAAATGCGATAAATATTTTCATTCTGTGCTTGCGTATAAAAAGTTAATGTTGCACTTTTGCACTCCCAATCGGGAATAATGGGTTTTGCAGTTGGC
>NZ_VBSN01000040.1 GCF_006149045.1 Dyadobacter flavalbus | reverse complement strand
GGCAGAGCAAAAAAATAGCATGTCCGCACAAAATGCATAAACATGCTATACTGGCTGGCTCTTGGCTGCCTTCAAAAACAAATGTATAAAAAAATGTAATTTTATAGGTTACCAACACAGAATCTTAGTAGTTGTACAAAACAGGCTGTAAATTCCCCCAGACAACGTTTGCCAATAGTATGATGCAGGATTTTTTGATTCGAAAGGCCCAGCCAGCCGATTACCCGGGTCAAAACATGGGCTGGTACGGATTGGGCCCGGTTGCTGTCGCTCCTGCCTGCCAGAACGGTGGTATAGGACAAAAGATACTTGACAGTCATGAAAACTGCATTGGCTTAATAAATGCTGATCTTTAAAATAGGCGCTGTATATTGGTGGGCTACAATGACACAGCACTTTATTAAAATGAAAAACATCAAATTTTTTTCCCCTGAAGAAAATCAAGAAAAAGCCACTCGGGCAGAAAAAGGAAAGCAGCTTCCAGGCGGGCGGATCACATCTGCTGGAAGGATCGTATTCCCTACTGCTACTTTGGAAGAGCTGGCCCTTGATACAAACACCCGGTTCCAGGTTGGCACAGACCAAGGGAAACGAAAAATTAAGAACCTGTACCTGGTGCCTACCAGCGAAGAGTCAGGTTTTCAACTCGTCCGGATGGGCCGCGGCTATTCGCTTCCTTTGGAGTTGATCCTTTCAAAGAATGGCATCGATTATGCTGCCCAGGAGTATGTTTTTACGGTTTCCATTTTCATGTATGAAGATGCACCGGCTTATCACTTGGCCGTTTCGACAAAAGAGCCAAAACCGGCTTACACCGGTAAGCCCAGAGGAAGAAAGCCAAAAGCCAGCAATCCGGATGAAACAGAGTAATAATCTTTGTTAAATCATACCGGAATACTAATACCGATATCCACACCACTTTAATAGCCAATAGCTCCTTGCAACCACTGGCTATTAATATTAAAGGCCTAACCCACGCCTGCGCTTCTGCTCCTGCTGTGGCTTCTTCTCCTGCTCTTGAACGAGCTGCTGGTTTTTGTCGAGCCTGGCCTGCAATTGCTTAGCCGTAAAGCCAACATCCTGCCCTTTGATCGGCACGCCCTGATAGCTGTAACTCGAATATTTCAGCTTCCCTTCTTCTACTTTGTATTTACACTCGATCCCCTCCTTTTTGAGCCGCTCTTCCATATCTTCTGGTGTGTCAGACTTCTCTTTCAAAGCAGCTTTGATAGCCAGGTTGACCATTTTCTGGGCTTCCTCCTGATTAACTGCAACATGGCGCAGCTTTCCTTCTTCCAATTTTTCCAGTTTGGCAAATCCTAGCTCCTCGGTAATCTCCTTGCAGATCCGCACATTGCGTGCATAATTATGCGAGGTTTCAAGCGCCTTGCCGCCATCGGTGGGCACCCGGTTGATATAAACATGGATATGCTGGTGCGGCTTGTCATGGTGCTCATAAACGACGACCTGATGGTCTTTCGGGTTAGCGCCCATCTTTTGACAATATAGGTTTGCCGTCTCGATCATCTGCTCACGTGTAGGCTTCTCTTCCGGCTTCCAACTGATTGATGAGTGCCACACCGGCGTCTTACACCGACTGTACAAGGCCTCCTGCTGCATCTCGGCAGCGATACCTTTCGGGTCGCGCGAAACAACGTTGTGCGCGATTAAAAGATCGGCCTTATTCATGACCTCCTTTCCTTCCACGGTATACCCTGCACCGTAATGGATGGCTCCCGAAAAGTCAGATCCGATCAATGTTTTAGCGATCATGATTGTAGTACTTTTTTAAGTTGATCCAACACTGCCAGCAACGGCTTTTCATTGAAGAACCCTTTGTTCGCATACGCCGCCAGCTGGTTCAGGTTCGTGCCGATCCCTTGAAGGTTCCGCTTTTCCTCCTTCTCAAACCGGGCTTTCACTTGGTGGCCGGTCCCGAGCCGGCGCAGGTATTCTGAGACGCTCAGGCCGGCCAGGATCGCGTTCGCCTTGATCTGTGCATGCTCCTGCTCGGTAACCCGTACAGGGATCATTTTGCCCTTGTTTTCCCGGCTGGCAGTACCCGCCTTGCGGGCTTCATAATGCGGGTTCTTCTCTGGTTCTTCCATAGCATAAAGTTCAAAAAGGGGACTGTGTCCCCCGGGGTTTGGGGCGGAGCCCCGGCAAGTCAAGGGAGGTACGACCGGTGTGTTTGGAGATGCAGATTCGAGCAAAGCAAAGAATTTGTATATACAAACACATGGCTTGCTTTACTTCACACATACCCATTTTTAATCCAAATGTATCAATTTAGATAGTTGGTCGGTTACTTTTTACAATTTTCTTTTGAATATGCCATTATTAGACCTATATTGGCGTCATAACAGATATATATTGGAGCTATGAACAAAAAGTATGTGATTCAGGCTTTTGAGCTTAATTTGAAAGGTCGTTTTGATGTGCTGCTCCGTTATTATGGTGACACGCTTTTCCAGGTTCCTGCCCAGATCATGGTTTCCCAGATCAAAGACGAGCTTGGGATCACATTGACGGAGCAATCAATATACACGCTTAAAAAAAGGATCAAACGGGCTAGCGTCTCCCTGCCAGCTCAGGGGTCAGGCACTCCTACCCCCACCCTCCCTAAACAAAGTCCTCTCTTTGCCCCACCCGATAAGGATTGGGGCTCAATCGTTGAAAATGCTACCAAACAACCAAAGGGGGAAAAAGACCAAGGACTTGATTTCACTGATTTCTAATAATTGTATTTTATCAATAACTATCAACGATAAGCATGAAGCAGGTTAATCTGGTATTACAATCAAAGGGAGGGGTCGGAAAATCCCTGTTCATCTGGTTTGTCGCACAAAACCAGAAAGAAGAAAAGACAAATTTTATTGACCTGGACGAGTCTACCCAGACCTCGGTTGCCCGTCTGGGGGCCGTCGTAGGTGATCAGCGTGTCCGGAGTTTTAAAATACTCAACGAGTACAAGAAGTTGGAACGCGAAAAGATCGTCGAGCTTTTTGAAGGTCTTGCTGGCGGCAAATCCGAGAAGTATTATGTCGATTTTGGTGCGCCCGAATCGGCAGAGTTTCTACACCTTTTACAGCATGACGTGCCAGCGGACATCTTGCAGCAAGAACTCGCTGCACTCGGGATTACACTTCGCGTATTTGTTGTAGTAGCAGGCCGTGATGCCCTGGCATCCTGTGTCAACTATTACAATGCATTGATGACAGCGCTTGCCGGTCATTTCCCGCTTACGATGCTGGTCAATATGGGCACCTTTGGTGGGGTAGAAACAGCTGAAAAAGCAGTGGAGAAATTGAAAGAACTGGGCATCGAGCTGAAACAGTTTGGTGACCTGGGGTCCGGGGGGGCGGTAAAAGATATCATTGATTTGATCTCGCAGCCCCAGCCTGATCCTGCCAGCCTGGGGCTAATGTCCAAGATCATGTACCGTAAGAAACAACAGGAAATCCACGAAATTATCAGCTGATGGAAGACCGTTCAAAGTTAATCCAGGAGCGTCACCGGCTGGCACTCCGCTTCAATCTCTCTGAATCCCAGATTGAGCCCGAGCTCGTTCCGTTGATGCTGGCCGTCGAGCAGTCTGTCAACAAGATCGACCAGGCTGCTGCCAAAGTCAATGACAGTATCAAGCCGGTCGTCTATAACAACCATTACGGCCATAATGCATCTGCATGGACGGTCTGGTGGGGTAACCTCTCCACCGGCATCGGCCAGAATATCGTAGCTGTTAGCCTGGTCTTTTCTGCTTTCATTTTTTGCTGCGTGGCTGCATTCATTCTTAAAGGCGCAATCACTGATCAGGAGAAGATCGAGCTAGCAGAAAAGCGCTGGAATTTCATCACACGACAGTTCGTTCGTGACCACAATGGGGAATACTTTATTCCGAAGGAAAATTATGAAGTGACGCCGGACAAAAAAGGCGTAAGGCTTCTCAACAGAGAAGAATAACCTGCTCGGAATCAGCTCCTATACAGTAAGATCTAATGACTAAGTCAAAAAAAACTAACACGCTTTCTTCCGAAAGATTAGCAGCCATCTTGGCAGCGAACGAAAAGTGCCACCAGCTCATTCGAGAAATTGGTAACGAGATATCAACTGGCGCATCAACTATCAAAAAAGACCTTTCAGGCTTTTCACAAGATAGTCAGATCGTGATTGTACGCTTCCCATTTTTAGAGGGGCGGCGAGTTAGACTTGGTTGTTGATTTTAACAGTTAATTCTTCTTTTTTCGTGGCATTTTCTTTCAATAGTATGTGCTTCTGATTTGGCGTTAGTCCCTTCATTGACCTGTGTGGGTGCTTGCTGTTGTAGTTGTCAAGCCATTTGTCCGATAAAATGCGTAGCTGTTCCAGAGAGTCAAAAAAGTATGCATCCAGGACGTCTTCCCGATAAGTTCTGTTCAGTCTTTCGTTGTAGCCATTCTGCATCGGCTTTCCTGGCTGAATAAATTTTCGCTCGATCTGCTTTTCTTCGCACCATTTGGCCAGTTTCTTGCTGATGAACTCCGGGCCATTATCAGTTCTTATTGATAGTGGTAGCCCTCGCTCCAACTCTAACTGCTGCAAGACTTGTATGACTTTACCGGCACAAAGGGAGTAGTCCGCATGCGCTGCAAGTGCTTCTCTACTAGCGTCATCCATGACTATTAACGTTCGCACGCGTCTGCCAGAGCTAAGCGCATCGCTCACAAAATCCATGCTCCAGGTTTCATTCAACGTTTGAGCTTCGATTAAGGGCTGCTTTGGTCGTTTTAGAATACGCCTTTTTCGCTTACGCCTTAATTTGAGATCCATACTTCGATAGATTCGAAGCACTCGTTTGCGATTCCAAGGCAAGCCTCTGTTCCGCAAATTGCCATAATACCAATCGAAACCTCTGGTGGGATGTTCTTCTGCCAGCTCATTAAGCACGTCTACAACAGGCAGGTCGTTCTTGACAGTTTTGTAATAAAAGACACCCGTACTTAACTGTAAAACTCTGCACGCCCGCTCAATGCTAAATTCAGTTTCCTGAGAAATGTCGGAAACAATTAGCCGCTTCTGAGCAGGCTTTAAAGCTTTTTTTCGATAATCTCTTTTGCCAGCCTGTGATCCAGAGCCAATTCCGCATACATGTGCTTCAGACGACGGTTCTCCTCCTTGAGTGCTTTCAATTCGGAAAGTTCCGAAGCACCCATACCGCTGTACCTCTTGCGCCAATTGTATAATGTGGCTTTGGAGATACCATTTTCCCGAGCAACGTCATTTGCCTGCTTGCCAGAATCCAAATCTTTGAGGATTTTGACGATCTGAGTTTCTGTGAATGTTTTTCCCTTCATAGCAGATTAAAATTAGAAAATTTGTCTAATTCATCACCACTCTATTTTTGGGGAAGCTTACATGATCTATATGTTGCTAGAAGAAATTTCTATTACTCCGGTCCGCTTTGCGCCACCCAAAAAAGGAATGATTTTTATTTTTCGGGAATGGCAACTTTAAAGATCAGTTATTTATCCAAACTAACAATCCTGAACTTATATTTAGGGTTCCCACATTCGACATAGAAGAATGGTTTGAGTCGTTTCTCTAATGATACAAAAAATAACGCCGAACATATTCCGCCTAGCCACAAAAGAGCTGACTCAGGACAGTTTCTTCGTGTGGCTCTTGCTGTGGGCAGATCAAGCCCACAGCGCTATTGACCCCGCTCTAAATCGTGCTGCACAAGACTTTGTCAAGCTGCTGGTTGGGCAATCCGGAGACTATAAGGTCTTAAATGTCAATGCCGGCAGACAATTGCAGAACATTGACCTGTGGGCAGAAGTGAATGACGAGTATTTCATTTGCATAGAAGACAAGACTAACACCGGCGCACATTCTGGCCAATTGTCACGCTATAAAGAATTTATACTGGAACGCTATAATGGCAAACCTCACATCCTAAGATTTGTCTATCTGAAAACCGGCAATGAGAGCACGGCGACACTGAACCTGATCCGGGAACAAGATGGCTACACGGTAATCGACAGAAAGGCAGTACTCCAGATATTGAATAGCCACCAGGTGAATAATAATATTTTCAATGACTTCTGTGCATATCTGAGCGCATTGGAAGAGCTGACAACCTCTTATGCAAGCTTTGATATCGTAAACAATGAAATGAGCGCAGCAGAAGGCTTTTATGTAGAGCTTCAACAGCTTATCCCAGAATGGACCGACTGGAAATATGTATCAAACCCAACAGGCGGCTTTCTCGGCTTCTGGTACCACTGGGTAAAAGCAGAAAGCTTCGAGCTATATATACAAATTGAAAACAGGCTTAAAAGCGACATACGCGTCACAATCAAGATTAGCGGTTTAGACCTGAAAATCGAAACTCTTAACCAGGTTTGCTCTGAGGTACGTTTACTTGGGTTAGAGTATGGGCTTGATATTGTTAGGCCAAAAAAGTATCGGTTAGGAAAAACATCAACACTTGCAATCGTTGATAATGCCGTACCACAGACTATCAATCATTTGATTGATATGCCGCAGCTTTTATTAACTCTACAAAGCATACAGGTCGTCCTCGATCTTTATGCGGCGAACACAAGCATGAATTAAATTTAGAAAGGTTGTTAAGTTATATTAAACATCCCTAATATGATTGATCTGCCCAACGTGTGCGTCTAATAGTCAACAAACTTGACATAAGTTACTGTAAATCAGTATTATATGCTGAGATATTACATTTAGGCACCTGCCCGCCGCCCCGGCTCCTCTCCTTTTTTAAAATTTGTCAGATTTCAATTTTAATCTTTAATAAAACAGAGTTTTTAAAAAATTTTAAAAACTAACGATGTAGTAGAAGAAACAAACAGTGATATAAATATTTTGTCTGATAAAACATTGTATTGTATTGTACTACCATGTAGTATATTGAATATGAGTGAGATACAAAGAATTCACATTACATATAGGCACAGGATAAATTACCTTTAGGCACAAGCAACTATTACATATAGGCACAAGAGTAATTGCATAAAGGCACAGGCACTATTACATATAGGCACAAGTACCAAAGTTATCCACATCGAGTGATCTAGCTCGCTGCGAAGACAAAATTACATAAATGCACAGGTCAGGAACCTGCGGAATCCAATATTTCTCTTTAAGTATTACACCATTGCACACGTCATCTGCAAATTGGTTAGCGATTTTGCTCCTTGTATTACATAAATGCACAGAGTCCAGTGAAAACATTCAATCAAAAATCAGTCATTTTTCATATTACATAAATGCACACAATCAAAAGTTATCCCTATATTTGAATATTACGCAAATGCACGGGTAGGAACATGCCTTTTTTGCGTTCAGTATTACACTAATGCACAAGATAAGTTATTATGAGTGAGCATATTACTATCCAGTCCAATGATATTACACATGCCAGGAGTGTGTTAAATATTTATGAGCGACGAATTGTCAATGCAATCATAGATAACTTGTCCACTGAAATTAGGGAAATGGCTAATTATCGGGTCCAAGCGATCAGTTATCGGAATGATAACGTAGACGCTGATTCGATCATAATGAAGTTCCGTGCAAACGACATAGTAAAGCATGACCGATATAAAGAGCTTCGTGATGCGTTAGTTGGCCTTAAGTCGAAGGCTGTTTACATCGAAAAAAAAGACGGGACACGGATCACTGGTTTCTTGAACTGGGGGGAGCTTCCGGCCAAATCCGAAATAATTACCCTATCCGTCGATAAAGTATTCTATAATACACTATTTGACCTAACCAAGGGCTATACAATTTTTCAAGCCCGAGTTTTGAATAGTTTGACAAGTGTTCATGCAACCAAGTTATACGAAGTTCTCGCTAGCTGGCGAGATCGAGATTTCATGATTATTTCCGTTCAGGAATTGAGAAGATTAACTGACTGCCTGGACAAGCATCTTCTATATGCAAACTTCAAGGCTCGTGTTTTAGAGATCGCCTTGAAACAGCTTAATGATAACAAGTTAACCGATATAAGATTTAGCTATAAAGAGGTAAAGAAGGGAAAAACGGTTGAATCGATTCGGTTTAACATCATCAAGACAGAAAACGCCCACGAGTTATCTGTCCAGCGAAATAAAATCAGCCCTTACTGGGACTTCAAGAAAGATCTCGTCAACAATTGTAGCAGAATGGGAATCAATCTGAAAGGAAAGAACCTGGAGTTGTTTAAAGAATACAAGAGACTTTTTGGCGAACAACGCCTGGCCAGTGATTTGAACCTTTTTATAAATGAGGCCAAGGCCAAAAATATGGGAATACCATACGTAATTGGCATTATGAAAAATAAAATCGCGGATTACGGCCAAACGAGCATAATTTTTAACCCATTGCCTGAAAAAAGATAGCAATCCCATCAATGTCTTCAAAACATCATTTAAAAGCGTGAGCTGGAAAACAACATGCACAAATGTGTAAATGCACATTTGTGCATTAAATTATTCTATTCCAAGATCTTTCTTGATTAGTCCGATTAGATAACCCTTAACCTTTTGTTTTCCAACAATTCGCTTAATCATCATTTGAGTATATAAATCCATATCCATTTCTAGCGGGACACGCTTGATCTCCTTTTTTGATGAGTGAATTTCCTTTACGACCTTTTCAGTACGCTCAATATCGATTTCCGATTTCTTCACAGCGACTTTCGGACTCAAATTGAAAGTGTCAGAGATACCTAGCTTATTTTTTGCCATTATATTCTAATTTAAAGTTTCTTTAAAATCTTAGTTATCTCATTGGAAAGTGTAACCATTTCAGCCTTAGCTTTAACATCTTTCCATTCATACACTCCCCTACCCTTCACCACTGCCTCACGGTATGCTGTACGATTTTTGAGGGAGTTTTTTAGAACGGGAATTTCAATCGAATCTAATGCCTCTTTTACCTCCTTGGCCAGGTTAGTATTTTGGTTTTGATTGACTAGCAAGTATGCTGGTATTTTTCTGCCCTTTTGCGCTTGCGATTCTTCATAGCGATCCAAAAATTTAACAGAAGCCCACACATCTAAGACACTCGGTACAATCGGTATGATCAGTAGATCTGCCAGAAGGATAATTTTGCTCGTAAGCTTATCGAGTGATGGTGTACCGTCAATTAAGATGATATTAAATTTCTCGTTGAGTTGCTTGACAGTCTTAATTAGCTCTGCTCCATCCGTCTGACCGAACACCGGTATCTCTGCTATACTGTCATCTGCTAGGCGTTCCCTTTCGCGTATCTCGCACCATTGCATTGCGCTCTGGTTCGTATCAGCGTCTACAATACAAACATCATATCCTGACTCTGCCAGGCACACTGCCAAATTCTGTGTTATGGTTGACTTGCCAACACCACCTTTTAACGTCGATATAGAAATGATCATTAGCCTAGTTACTTTGTTTTCATTAAATATACACATTAACGCAAATACATATTTACACTAATGCATAAAAATACAAAAGCACAAATGCACATTTTAGTATATTGCTTATTATAAGACATTTAGAACAACATATTTTTTTATTCAGAACTGAATTCTTACCAACATTACCACTAGATATCGCTTCATTCCGATGGGCTGTTATCGAGTCATCTTGTGCGGATACTAAGCGCGACGCATTCCTGAGTATCGTAAAAGTGCCAAGTACTTGCCAGGCTATTCAGCGGCTATTGTATAAACAAATACTTAAAGCAGCAGATGCACTGTATATGCAAATACATATATGCACATTTACACTTATGTGTAAAAACACATATAAGTTTTTACACATAAGCGTAAATGTGCATACACCAGTTAATGACTGAGTCTTGGCATCAAATAGAGTAGGAGACAACGCTCGTGTATAAGCAGAATACTCCCAGCTAGAACTATGAAGCATTCAATTCGCTTAACTGCTGACTAAGACAAATAAGCACATTTACACATTTATACAAATGCACAATTGTGTAAATGCGTAATCGTTAATGCGTAATTAATTTCGTATTCTGGGGTAAACTAAAGAAAGGGAGAAAAACCGTCACGACTTTTGCGTAGGTTTTTTCTCCTGGGATAATTTGGTACACTCAATTCTAAGCGGGCTGATCTCTGGACGTTGATCAAGAGGACCTGGCTGTCCGAAATGCTACATGGCGATCATATACACTATTGAACCTTTACTTTCGAAAACACATATAATGTCTCCGTTGCAATTTGCCTGCAGCGTTCATCGTATTTAGCGGTTTCCTGTGCTTTCCCATCAAATTCTTTTGGGTCGTCGTAGGGAACAGCTATCCGTGAAGAAGCTCCTTTAACGACAGGGCAAGCCTTGTCTGCCTGAGAGCAGGTCATGATTGCACAAAAACCATTTTGAGGGTTGCTGGGATCATCATATTTTTTTGAAAATGCCTTTAATGGTTCTGCATCCGTAGCGTATCCCACTTCATAAAGAGGGTTTTTGTCTTCGGATGTTTTAGTGATCTCAAATCCAGCCCGGGTGCATGCAGCAACAGCTCTTTCGTTGAAGGCACTGGACTCAGTTCCCCCCGAGAATGTTTTAACCTTTGGAATATTATAGTATGCAGCAGCTGTCGCAGCCCAAATCTGACCGAAATGGCTACGTCGGGAGTTATGTGTACAAATATATGTGAGTTGCACCGGCTCAGCTGAATTGACTTTATTCTGTATAAATAGGGTGATTTTGTCTAACTCTTCTTTTCTATCCTTTGGGATTTTTGAGAAATCAGATTTTACATTATTTATATAAGTTAAAAGGGTTGGATTGATAGCTACCTTTTTAACTGGCTCATCAGCGAGAATAATGGCAGACGGTAACAACAACAAACACACAACCAGATTTAAGAGCTTCATAGTTATTTTAATTTAAACTTGAAATTGCATCGATTCAATCGTAAATATACGATGAGAATTTTCACAAAAAATACTTATCGTATTATTGCAATGAATAAAATTATTTATACCTTTGGGATATGGGAGTTACAAAAACACAAGTTTTTACGGATAAACAAAACCGGATTGCTGATCTGGCTAAGGCGCTGGCCCATCCGGCACGGGTTGCTATCATTCAGCATCTTTTAAAAGAGAAATCATGCGTTTGCGGGGATCTGGTGGAAGTGCTGCCGCTTGCGCAGGCAACGGTTTCACAGCATTTAAAGGAGCTCAAAAACATTGGTATCCTGCATGGGGAAATCAATCCGCCCCGTGTTTGCTATTGCATCAATGAAACAGTATGGCAGGAAGCAAAAGCTATATTTGGAGAAATCTTTGAACCGGATATTGAAGTAGCTTGCTGCAAATAAGTATGTGGACAAATAATTTATTTATTTTTATTTTATCGTAACATAGCAATGAACAATTTAAATCCAATGAACTGGCAAGCCTTCAAAAGCACGCTTTTGGGAAATCCGGATAAAATCCTCCAATTCCAATATGCAGAAGGTGAGTATGTAGATGCATCATATCATATTACCGAGATCAAACAGGCTCCGATTGTATCTGTCGATTGCGGTGGCGTGATGAACAGCTGGACGGAAATCATTGTGCAGCTTTGGGAGCCGTCGGTAGCAGAGACTGAACGTGCCATGAAAGTAAGCAAAGCGCTTTCCATCATCAGCCTGGTAGAAAAATCGCTTCCACTTAATCCGCTAGGCGTGGTCAAAATAGAATTTGGTAATTCAAAGTTTGACACCCGCCAGATGTACCCTTCTGAATTTATAGCTGAAGGTGATTCCTTTACTGTTAACCTGGCCGCTGATTTTACCCAGTGCAAGGCAATAACCAGGGGACAAAGCTGTGGTACTACACCTTCCGGTGAAGAATGCTGCACACCTTCCAGCAAAAAGGAAACTGATGTTAAACAAGTGCAGGTACTTGAAATGGTTGGTGCTGAAACTCAAAGTTGCACGCCAGGCGGGGGATGCTGTTAATAATCTAATCTGCTAAATATGATCACGATACGAAATTTAGAACCTGGTGACTGGCCAGCCGTCCGTGAAATTTATGAACAAGGTATAGCTACCGGTGATGCCACCCTTGAAACCAGTGCGCCCGAGTGGTCGGTCTGGGATCAGTCCCATGTAGTCCGGCACCGTTTTGTGGCACTTTCAGACAGCGGTGAAATTGCCGGGTGGGCAGCGTTGACACCGGTGTCCGGAAGATGTGTCTATGCGGGAGTAGCCGAAGTGAGTGTTTATGTCGGTAGCCGCTTCCGGGGACAAAAAATAGGTGACGCACTTTTAAAGCACCTGATCCTGGAAAGTGAAAAAGGAGGGTACTGGACACTTCAGGCAGGCATATTTGCTGAAAATGCTCCAAGTATTAAACTGCACGAGAAGAATGGTTTCCGTGTGATCGGATACCGTGAAAATATCGGAAAAATGAAAGGGGTTTGGCGGAGCGTCAACCTTTTGGAAAGAAGAAGCAAAGTAACAGGAATAGATTAAGCAAAATGAAAAAAGTATTAGTGCTTTGCACCGGTAACAGTTGCCGGAGCCAGATAGCCGAAGGTTATCTCAGAAAATTTGCCGGTGATAAAGCAAGCGTATATAGTGCAGGGGTTGAGACCCATGGAGTAAACCCCAAAGCTATTTCCATCATGGCAGAAGACGGGATTGATATCTCCGGCCACACCTCTAACAACATCGATGAATACAAAGACATTGACTTTGATTTTGTGTTCACGGTCTGTGATAACGCCAAAGAACGCTGTCCCTATTTTCCGACTAATGCGAAGAAATTCCATCAGAACTTTCCGGATCCTGGCAAAGCAACTGGCAGCGAAGAGCAAATAACAGAACAGTTTCGTACTGTACGTGAAATGGTCAAAGCCTACTGTAAGAACTTTGTTAAAGAAAACTTAATATAGTATGTCTGCAAATAATTGTGCCCCTGCGGCAAACCGGAAGAAGCTAGGCTTCCTGGACCGTTACTTAACATTATGGATTTTTCTGGCCATGGCCATTGGCGTAGGCCTTGGTAACTTTGTTCCCTCATTACCTGATTACATCAATACTTTTTCAAGTGGTACAACCAATATCCCACTTGCTATTGGCCTGATCCTGATGATGTACCCGCCACTGGCCAAGGTGAAATACAATAAAATGGGCGAAGTATTCCGCAATACCAAAGTGATGACAGCTTCGCTGGTACTGAACTGGATTATCGGGCCGGCGCTTATGTTTATACTGGCCATTATCTTTCTTCCAAATCATCCGGATTATATGATCGGATTAATTCTGATCGGTCTGGCCCGGTGTATTGCCATGGTCTTGGTCTGGAACGAGCTGGCAGAAGGCAGCCGGGAATATGCTGCCGGGCTGGTAGCATTAAACAGTGTGTTTCAGGTACTGCTTTACAGCTTTTATGCTTATTTCTTTATTACGGTTTTGCCCCCATTGGTAGGACTAAAAGGACTGAATGTAAATATTACGATCGCTGAAATTGCTAAAAGTGTAGGCATCTACCTGGGTATTCCTTTTGCTGCCGGCATGATCAGCCGTTTTGGGCTGACTGCTTTGAAAGGGGAAGACTGGTATGAGAAAAAATTTATTCCCCTGATATCACCTGTTACTTTGGTTGCGCTTTTAGCTACGATCATGCTCATGTTCAGCTTGAAAGGTGAGCTGATTGTTCAGCTTCCAGGTGATGTGCTTTTAATCGCTATTCCACTGGTCATTTATTTTGCGATCATGTTTTTGGTCAGCTTCTTTATGGCAAAATCCCTGGGGGCAGACTACTCACAAAATGCTTCGATTGCTTTCACAGCAGCAGGTAACAATTTTGAACTTGCTATTGCAGTCGCTATCGGCGTGTTCGGTATCAACTCCGGCCAGGCATTTGTCGGCGTAATCGGTCCGCTGGTAGAAGTACCGGCATTGATAGCCCTGGTGAATGTGGCTTTCTGGCTGCGGGATAAATATTACAAAACAGAAAATATCCAGGTACCTCATGGAAGTATATGATCTGATTGTAATTGGTGGTGGCCAGAGCGCTTTGGCGTGTGGTTATTTTCTTCGCCGCGCCGGTTTGAAATACATCATTCTGGATGATCAGCAGAACGGTGGGGGGGGCTGGCAGCATACTTGGGATTCACTGACATTGTTTTCGCCAGCCGAGTACAGTTCCTTGCCTGGGTGGATGATGCCCAAATCAGAAGACGAATTTCCGTCTAAACAGCATGTGCTGGACTATTTGAGCCAGTATCAGAGCCGGTACAATCTTCCTATCAGCCATGGCATCACGGTAACGGATGTAAAAAAAGAAGGGAATGTATTTTTGTTAGCAACCAGTCAGGGCGACTATCAAAGCAGGTCTGTTATTTCTGCGACCGGTACTTTTCAAAATCCGTTTATACCATCTGTTGCAGGCAAGGACCTTTTTAAAGGCAAGCAGTTGCATTCGGCGCAATATAAAAATGCAGACCCTTTTGAAAACAAAACGGTACTGATCGTTGGCGGGGGCAACTCGGGAGCGCAAATTTTGGCCGAAGTTTCAAAGGTGGCCAATACGGTGTGGGCTACACAAAATACGCCAGAATTCTTGCCTGACGATGTGGACGGCAGGGTGCTTTTTGATGTGGCTTCGGCTAAATACCATGCCATGAAGGAAGGAAAGGAGTTTGTTGCTTCGCAGTATAATATCGGAAATATCGTCATGGTGCCATCCGTCAAAGAAGCACGCTCTCGTGGAGTACTTAAAACCCATGAAACCTTTAAAGCAATTTATGACCACGGTGTAGTCTGGCAAGATGACACCAGGCAGGAATTTGATGCGATCATCTGGTGTACCGGGTTTGGGTATGCAACCCATCACCTGAAAGAGCTGGGTATTTTGAAAGAAAAAGGTAAAGCAGATTGCCGGGGTACACGATCCGAAGACGTCGCTGGTCTTTGGCTGGTGGGTTACGGAAGCTTTACCGGCTTTGCATCAGCAACCCTGATTGGGGTAGGGCGTTCTGCACGTCAAACAGTTAATGAAATAATTGAGTACATAAAAATACAGAAACAATGAGAATTGCTCTTTTTTCGGACATTCACGCTAATCTTCCCGCCTTAGAAGCATTTTTTAAAGATGTTGAAACCCGCGACACGGATGCCATTTACTGCCTGGGTGATCTGGTAGGTTATAATATCTGGCCCAATGAAGTTGTGGACGAAATCAGAAAACGTGGTATTCCGACTATTGCCGGTAATTATGATTTTGGCATCGGAAGAAGCAGCGATGATTGCGGATGCGCTTATAAGACCGATGACGAGAAAGCGAATGGCAAGGTTTCGATTTCCTTTACCAATGAGATCATGAAAGATCAGCAAAGGGCCTACCTGCGGACTTTGCCAGCTCATATCCGCCTGGAATTTCAACTGAATGATAAACCGATGTCAGTGCTTCTGGTACACGGAAGCCCGCGCCGGGTTAATGAGTATTTGTTTGAAGACCGGGAAGAGAAAAGCATGATCCGGATCATGGAGCAGGCAAATGCAGATGTGATGCTTTTTGGTCATACACACAAACCGTATCATAGAATTTTGGATTCAGTTCAGCCAGACGGCGGTGATCATTTCCGTCATGCGATTAATATTGGTTCTGTTGGCAAACCTAAAGATGGCGATCCAAGAGGTGGTTATGTGATCCTGCATATTAATGCTGATGCGTCCACGACTAACAAAGAAAGTGTTACGGCAGAGTTTATACGTTTTGAGTATGATATTGAAAAAGCAGCCAAGGCGGTGGAAGATAGTATCCTTCCCAATGCCTATGCAGAATCCTTACGTATCGCCAAATGAGAATAGCGCTTTTATCGGATATCCACGCTAATCTTCCTGCTTTCGAGGCAGTGCTTGAAGATCTGGAAAGACAAAAGCCGGATGCAGTTTACTGCCTGGGTGATCTGGTCGGCTATAACGTCTGGCCAAACCAGGTAATTGGCTTGATCCGCAAACATGGTATTGTCACCATTGCTGGAAACCATGACCTGAAAGTCTCTAAAATACTTCCGTCTGAAGGTGAGTGCAGCAAAGAGCAAAGCAGTGATCATGCTTATAAGCTTGTTGGCTCTAAGGAGCGGGATTATCTATTGACACTACCCAGGCATTTAAAACTCGAATTTGCACTCAATAATGACATCCTGGATATGCTCCTGGTGCATGGAAGTCCCCGCAGCATTAACGAATATCTGTTAGAAGACCTGCCTGAACAGTACATGATTGAAATGGTCAGAGAATTCAAAGCAGATATACTTTGCTTTGGCCATTCACATAAGCCTTATCACCGTGTGATTAATTCGGGAGGAAGTGGCAAGGGGCATTACCATCACCTGATCAATACCGGATCTGTGGGAAAACCAAAAGATGGTGATGCAAGGGCTTGTTATGTCATGCTTACAATTGACCAACAGGTAACTTTAACAAATCCTGATGGTATTCAGGTTGAGTTTATCCGGGTAAAATATGATGTTGAAAAAGCAGCGCAAGCGGTGGAACTTAGCATGCTTCCTGATGCATTTGCAGATAATCTAAGAAAAGCATATTAATCTTTCTTTTGTTATGAAAGCTATCATTTTTTGTACTGCAGTGCTTTCTTTGTATTGGGGTAATCCTGACTTAAAAGGTTACACAAATTCATCTCATGAAATAACCCGGCAGCTAACGGCAATGCTTCAATACCCGCAAGTGTTGTATAACCAGGAGCAAAACAGTATTGTTGTAATCCAGTTTCATTTGGGAGAAAGTAGTACTATTGGAAGAGTGAAAGTTTTTTCAGAAAACCAGGATCTTAATTACGATCTGATCCGCCAGTTGACCGGTAAAAAATTACAGCTTTCTTCAGACGATCCCTACGAAAAGTACACCATTAAATTAAGGTTTAAGATTGAGAAGTAAATGCTGCTGCAAATCATGCTTTACCGTTTATTTGAACTCCTCTATGTCTCAAATATTTATAGAGTGTCATTTTAGAAATTTCCAGATCAGCTGCAATTTCATTTACTCCCAACTTACGTTCATTGTATAATGTTTGCGCTAACATCGCTTTTTTTTCAGCTTCTTTGGAAAGTCCGCGGCTACGTCCGCCTTTCCGGCCACGTGCACGGGCCGCATCTAAACCGGATTTAGTCCTTTCCCTGATAAGGTCTCTTTCAAATTCGGCCAGTGAAGCAAAAATATTAAAGATGAGCCTGCCCTGGGCAGTAGTTGTATCGATGGAATCATTAATTGAGACCAGACCGATTCCCCGCTTTTCAAAATCGGAGGTCATTTCCAGTAAGTGTTTTAACGAACGCCCTAACCGGTCCAGCTTATAAATGTAAATAATATCACCTTCACGAAGGATTTGCTGCATGGCCGCAAGCTGTGGCCTGTCTGATTTTATTCCGGAAGCTTTTTCCTGAAATACTTTTTCACAACCAGCCTTCTGCAAAGCGTCGAGTTGCATTTCCAAATTCTGATCCTGGGTTGACACCCGTGCATATCCAATTTTCACCTTTTGTCTACTTTAATCCATCTAAGAGATCAAATTTAATGTACTTAGATTGGTATACAAGTTTATTTTACTAAATTGATTAAATCTGCCTGGTTTTCTGTCATTCTTTAAGCTCCAAAGTGCAGGACAGGTTTGTACATTTTGAGCAACGTTTTTTTATACACACAAATCGTCTCATGCCAAGAAAAGAATACCTGACTTCCGAAGCCCGGCAACGATTTGACAATCCACCTGTTTTGAGTGTTGACCAGAAAATTATTTTCTTAGAGGCTCCTGAGTGGGCAGCAGAATATGTCAAGACTTTGCAAACACCATCCAATAAAGTTGGCTTTCTTTTGCAGGTTGGATACTTCCGGGTGGTCAGCAGGTTTTTTGGATCGAACCGTTTTCACCAAAGTGACGTGGACTTTGTAGCGGCAAGAATTTCTGTTGATGTCAATGCTGTACAAATGACCGATTACGAAGGACGGACTTCACTCAGGCACCGGGAGGACATTCTTGGATATTTTGGCTTCGCAGCTTTTGAAAAATCTTCGGTTGAAGCATTGGCCGAAGAAACACAGAGACTGGCACATGTACAGACCAGGCCGTACCTGATTTTCGAAGGAATGCTAGACTTTCTCCAGTCACATCATATCGAAATTCCAACTTACCAAAGCCTGAAAACGATTTTGGACAAATCTCTTGCTCGTTTCGAGCAAAATTTAGAGTCTATTTTAAATAAGTACTTGACAACAGCCGATATTTTGCTTTTAGAGCAGCTTCTTGTTGAACACACTTCTTATCAACAGGACAGTAGGAAGCATTTGAAAGTAAAACGCTATGAGATTACATTCTTTAAACGGATCTCTCAATCCATGGAAACAAAACAGATCCGTGAGCGAGTAACCAACTTTGAAAGCTTAAAGAATATGTATTTGCAGTTATTACCGATTGTCAAGCGCTTAAAATTATCTGATACCACTGTTCATTTTTATGCGGAATACGTTATCAATAACCAGGTAACGCAAATAGCTACACGTAGCACAAATCGTTATCTTCTTCTGATTTCCTTCATCATCCACCAGTATTATATGTTGGGAGATGCACTTATCCTTACTTTGAATAGTGCGGTCACCAACTATGTTAACGGTTGTGAGAACCTGGTGAAACAGGAACTTTATCAAAACAGGATGCAGACCGCGCAGCTGGTCAGCAGTGTTGCCCACCGTAGTCATACCCACATTGATGTTTTGGGTTCTATTGAAAAAATCATTGCTGATACGACAATGGAACCATTGGCCAAAGTAACCTTGATTGAACAGTTGTTTAAAAACAAACGGTTATCTCAAAAATTGTTACAGGAAGACCAGCAGCGTCTTAAAGATTTAAGGGAAGTCAACCAAAAGATAAATGACCGGGAAGATTTCTATCAGATGCTTGAAAAAAATGCGTCCAAGTTAAATGGTAAGGTTAGCGATATTGTAAAAGTACTAATCCCAAGTGCCACTTCTTCCGGGAAGGATATCCTTGCAGCGGTCCGGTACTACCAGGAAAAGAATGGAGCTATTCTAACGCGGGCGTCGGTACCAACTGATTTTTTAGGAATGGAGCAGCAGCAGCGGGTGTTGACCCCGGAAGGCAAATTACGGACCGGTTTATATAAAGTTTTCCTGTTCCAGGAAATCCGCGATAATATCAAGTCTGGGGCACTCCCAATTGATTCATCCTATGATTACCGCAGTTTTGACGAGTATGAAATACCACCGGCGGTTTGGAATAAAGAAAAGGAAAAGCTGATTGAACAAGCCGGCTTGACAGCTTTTACCGATTCACGAAAAACCCTGGTTAAATTAAATGAAAGGTTGAATGCCCAGATTAAATTAACCAATGAGCATATAGAAGCAGGCAGTAACAAGCAGGTATACTTCGACCCCACCGGTGATTGGCACCTGATGAAAGATAAGCGTTTGGAAGAAGTCACAGATTTGGAACCGCTTTATCCCCAAGAATATGTCATTCTACTAATTGAAGTTCTCTCAACCGTCCAAAACGCAACCGGCTTTATTTCTTCCCTTATCCATGGAGGAATTGATCATATCCCCAAACATCCGGATGAGAATTTGTTCTTTGCGGCAATTCTTGGGTTTGGTTGCAATATCGGGATCCGGAAATTCTCTTTCATGTCCAAAGGCATAAGGACAAGTTCTTTGGAGACAACAGCACTCCAATATTTTTCGCCAGAGACTGTAATTCAGGCAAATGATAAAGTACTTGCATTTAGCAATAGCTTACCACTTACCGAACATTTTAGAAAGGATGCTGACTTTGTTCATACTTCCAGTGATGGCCAAAAATTTGATGTATCAGTTGCTTCACTTGTAGCTTCTCCGTCATTTAAATACTTTGGTAATGGAAGGGGTGTGACCATGTATTCCTTTCTGGATGAATCCGGCCAGTTATTTTACTCAACTGTATTCAGTGCAGCAGAACCCGAATCACATTACGTTTTGGATGGCCTGACCCACAATGAAGTGATCATTCCCAATGCACATTCAACGGACACACATGGATTCAGTGAACCTGTATTTGCTGTAACTGGTCTTTTAGGCATTGAATTCCGCCCCAGGTTTGCAAGATTTCACCATCAGCAGCTTTACTCAATTGATGAAGCGCGGACTTATCGTGAGCTAAATTATAAGATTGTTCCGAACCTTAAAATTAATCTGGTGCATCTGGAAAATCATTGGGATGAAATTTTGAGGCTCGTTTGCACGATCAAGCTGGGATATGCCAAGGCATCCACGTTGTTCAGGCGTCTAAATTCATATTCGAAACAACATCCGCTTTATAAAGCCCTCAAAGATTTGGGAAGGCTCTACAAAACAGCATACATCTATCAATATATGGATGATGAGTTAATCCGAAAATCGGTGTCTGGCTCACTTTCTAAAATTGAGAGCAGCAATAACTTTTCCAAAGCCATAACCGTTGGCAACAACCAGGAATTGATCTGGGCTACCCGAAAAGAGCAATTGACAGCGGAAGGATGTAAAAGGTTGATAGCAAATGCGGTGAACACCTATAATCTGTTGTTGTTATCCGAAAAACTGGTAGCAGTTGAGTCTGAACAAGACAGACAAATCATGTTGAAAAAAATTCTTGCTACTTCTACCCACAGCTGGGCACATATTAACCTGGTTGGAGAATACGACTTTTCCGATGGTAAAGATTATAAAATGTTTGATTTGAGCTCGATTATGGACTTGAATCTGACGCCTTAGAATTCAATATTCCGGACTAATGGTAAATAAAAATCCTACGCGAAAGTCGTGACGGTTTTTCTCCCTTTCTTTAGTTTACCCCAATTTGGGAAATAATAAAGATCAGGTAGCGGCGGCCGCAAAAAACGGGCCGGCAAAGTGACTGTAAGGTTGTATTGCCAATGCACTACAAAGTAACCGATGTTACTATAATGTGCCCCTCTCGCTCAAAAGTGCAAATCGCTGTTTTTTGATCTTTCGCCATTGCAAGCTTAGGATATTGGCCATTGCCTAATGATGACGTCTTTAAACCATCCGGGCTTCTAAATTGTATGGAATTTTCCTGCTGCCAGGCAATAGCATTGCCCTTGGCTGTTTGAAGTATTACAGGTGTCCGGCCACTGCCTAATTTCATTTCAGTTTTGCCAGGCTGCGCAAGATAAACTTCCATTTGACGACGCCAGACTGTGGAAGCTTCACCTCTTAAATTAACCGTCAAATCTCCGCCATCCATCGGGCATGCATTGATCATATAATTTCCAGTACCTTGTTTTTGAGCTTTCCCAAAATGTTCTCCTTTGTCTGTTGAAGAAATCAGATACATATTACGGGCACCATCCAGTTTGTTTCGGAACATGACAGAAATTTGTCCTGTTTGACTGATGTAAACTGACGGCTTGCAGCAGTCACAGATACCATTTTGCTCGCCTTTGTAAATCAATTGATTTTTCCCCCAGGTTAAACCGCCGTCTCTTGAAAGTGCGCCATATAGATTATTATTTCCAAGTCGGCTGTCAAGCCAGGCAGTATAGACCAAGTTATCCTTGCCAGCGCTGATGCCAGACAATGCTTCTTTGGCGGTAGTATCCGTGTCATTAACACGTACAGGCTTAGACCATTGATTTGTTGCATTCAAAGACCGCATTGCATACAAATTTCCATGATGATCACCGACTCTGACTACCTTGTAATCCTTTGTTGTGGTAAGTTGCGGCCCCCTTCCCATCCCAAGACCCATCTGCGAAAAGTTGCCTAACAGCGCAGGTTTGGAATACGATTTGCCCCCGTCACCGGAAAATGTATAGTACAAGTCACGTTCATTGGCATTCTTGACTCCGTACACGATGTGTATAATACCTTCCCGGTCAACACTTATTTCCGGCTGGCTACCTGCGGCCAGTTTTTGTTCTGATGCAAAATCGTTATCAGGATGGCCTGCCAAGAAAATAAAGCAAGCGAAAACGGTGGTAATAAATTTCAACAACATCATATAGCTTAATCAAAAAGGTTATGCACGCTTTTAAAAGGCCTTAACCTCACAATTTACCTTTGGAACACCGGTATCCCATAATTATGCAACGTGGCATAGTAATTGTGTAGAAAAAACCTGGAACAAAAGGCAATCTTTGTATTGCGTAAAACCGTATGTTTTAATATGAAAGGTTGTGTTTTTTTACTGCTAATAATGATTTGCCTGCTGGTGCCAGCGGGAGTGAGTCATGCATGTGGCAGCAAGCACGTTCCAATCAAAAGAGAAGTAAAGCATGTGGCTTCCCATAAAAAGGCCTGCTGCGCCAGGCATCGAAACCATAGATCAGGGGACAGTAATAAGAAATGTAGCCATAGTTGTAATGAATCTGGCTGTGATTGCGCCCACTCTCTTCCTGTTTTTGCATTAAAGGTACAGCCGACAGGGTTAATCCAAAAAACCCTTGCTGTTGTTGACAATTCCCCCTCTTGGTTCTTCCAGGAAACTTCCCCAAAGCCAGTGTATCTTTCACTGTGGATGCCTCCTAATATAGGTTGATAAGTTCCCTGTAGCCACAGGTACGCCCTTCCGGAGCTCTTTTCACTTCGGACAAAAACTTATTTAAAATCCAAAATTCCATTCTGATGAAATCAATTAAAATATTGATGGCAACATTGCTATTGCTGTCTACTTTCTTATCCTATGCAGATATCAAAAATGTCACTACCGAGAATATAACCATTGCCGGATCATGCTCTCAGTGTAAGGAAGGCATTGAAGCCGCTGCATTTGAGAAAAACATTTCCAAAGCAAACTGGGATAAGGAAACGAAGGTTGCCGCAGTCACTTACGATAGTAAAAAGACCTCTCTGGATGCAATCCTGAAAAAAATTGCATTGGCTGGTTACGATAACCAAAGCTACTTGGCACCTGATGATGCTTATGCCAAATTGGAGGAATGCTGCCGCTACGAGCGTGCCAGCAAGAATGAAGTGGTAGCGCAAAAGAAAATGAGTGGCCATGAACACGGTGCCACGTCCATGGAAACAGCTGCGAAGGCGGGGTCAGCCGATGCCGACCCATTGAAGCCTGTCTTAGATGCCTATTACGCGGTGAAGGATGCCTTGGTTAGCTCTGACGGAAATGCCACTTCTGCGAAAGCAACAAGCCTTGTAAAGGCGCTCAAAGCCGTTAAGATGGACGAGCTGGGAAGCGAGCAGCATATGGTTTGGATGAAGGTCATGAAAGATCTGAATTTCGATGCCGAACACATTGAAGAAACCAAAGACCTGGGTCATCAAAGAGACCATTTCTCTTCTCTTTCCGAGAATATGTATAAACTCATCAAGTCGGCAAAGCCTTCTCAGGCGGTTTATTATCAACATTGCCCGATGGCCAAAGAAGGAAAAGGTGCCAACTGGCTAAGCCAGGTATCGACAATTAAAAACCCTTATTATGGCGCGCAGATGTTGAACTGTGGTAAAACCACTGAAACACTCAAATAGTAACGACTGTCCTGATGGCAACGTAAACATTACCTGCTAGTAAGTATGACTTATGGTCATCAGGACAGTCTTCTCTTCTTATTTAAATAACAACAAATGATGGATTTTCTTAAAATCCCTATATATAGATTTCTTGCTGCGGCCGCTATGCTCATCATTATTTCTGAGCAGGTTTACGGCCAAAAAATAGTACGGTATGATCTATACGTTAAAGACACAACTGTAAATTTTACCGGGACGCCTAAGCGTGCCATTGCAGTAAACGGACAAATCCCGATGCCTACATTAACGTTTACGGAAGGGGACACTGCCGAAATATACGTACACAATGAGCTCGACGAAGAGACATCCCTGCACTGGCATGGACTGTTCTTGCCCAATAAGTATGACGGGGTACCTAATCTGACACAGATGCCCATTAAGCCTCATACAACACACTTATACAGGTTTGCAATTATTCAGCACGGCACGCACTGGTACCATAGCCATACTGAGTTGCAGGAACAAATCGGCATGTATGGATCGATGATCCTGAACAAGAAAAAAGAACCAACCATTCCTACTGTTCCAATCATATTGAGTGAGTGGACGGATATGAAGCCTAAAAACGTCCACAGGATGCTTCACAACGCAAGTGATTGGTTTGCCATAAAAAAGGGCGCAACCCAAAGCTATTCGGAGGCGATCAGTCAGGGGTATTTTAAGACAAAGGTTGGAAACGAATGGAAGCGCATGACAGCGATGGATGTAAGTGACGTGTATTATGACCGCTTCCTTATTAACGGAAAAAATGAAAGCCAGCTTTCCCAGTTCAAGCCAGGTGATAAAGTCCGTCTAAGGATTTCAAATGGCGGGGCTTCAACCTATTTCTGGCTTACCTATGCAGGCGGCAAAATGACTGTTGTAGCTAACGATGGAAACGATGTAGAGCCAGTAGATGTAGACAGGCTGATCATAGCAGTTTCAGAAACTTATGATGTGATTGTTACCATTCCAGCTGTTAAACCCGGATCTGCCCCTACCGCTTATGAGTTTTTGGCAACATCGGAAGACCGGACCAAATCTACTTCCCTGTTCCTTGGTGAAGGTGTAAAACAACTGGCATCACCGCTACCCAGGCTTAAATACTTTGAGGGAATGAAGATGATGAACGGCATGATGAAAATGAATGGTGACCTGGACGATATGGGCATGAACATGAGCCTGAACCAGATGGATATGAACGTGGTCATGTACCCGGAAATTACCGGCGCTTTAAAAAGCAAAAAGAAGGATACAGGCAAAGCCATGGATATGGGAAACATGAAGATGGATGATACCAAGAAAGCGGACGAACATGCTGGTCATAACATGTACAACAGTAATGCATTGTCCACGATTACGACGCTAAATTATGCCATGCTTCAATCGCCTGAAAAGACATCTTTACCTAAGGATGCACCGGTAAAAGAGCTCCGTTTTGTATTGACTGGCAACATGAACCGGTACGTATGGAGCATGGACAATAAAGTGGTTTCCGAGCGTGACAAGATCCTGATTAAAAAAGGTGAAAACGTCCGCATGGTCATTTACAATAATTCCATGATGCGGCACCCAATGCACCTTCATGGCCACGATTTCCGGGTGCTCAATGGAAAGGGAGTGAATGCACCTCTGAAAAACATCATTGATATCATGCCCATGGAAACTGACACACTTGAATTTGCTGCAACTGAAAGTGGTGACTGGTTTTTTCATTGCCATATCCTTTACCATATGATGAGCGGCATGGGCGCAGTTTTCTCCTATGAGAATTCCCCGGCAAATCCTGAGATCCCTAACCCCCGGTTAGCACAACGCAAACTATTTGCCGATGACCGGGAGTTTCATTTCATGGCCGAAAACGATATTGCCACCAACGGCAACGATGGTGAAGCGATGATACAAAATACACGGTGGAGTATTGGCAGTGAGTGGCGACTGGGCTACCACGACCACCACGGTTATGAAGTCGAAACACACCTGGGGCGTTACATTGGGAAAATGCAGTGGCTGATGCCATTTATTGGCTTTGACTGGCGGTACCGAAAAATGGGGATGGATGAAGTAGAAAGCAATCTTTTTGGCCAGCGAAACACCAAGGATCAAAGGTCCGTGTTTAGCGCGGGAGTAAACTACATGTTGCCCATGCTGGTTACGGCGCAAGCTGAAATATTCACCGATGGCAACCTGCGTTTTCAATTGGAACGGATGGATATACCAGTTTCCAAACGTCTGCGGATGAACCTGATGGTCAATACGGACAAGGAGTACATGGCCGCCCTTCGGTATATCTTTACCAGGTATGTAGGTGCCACAGCCCATTATGACAGCGACATGGGTTTTGGTGTCGGGCTGACCTTGAATTACTAGCCAATAGATCTCAGCTTACATAGTACCACATAAACAATGACAAATGGAAAATCACCACCACCACGGGCATCATCCGGAAAAGCAACCCGAAGCCGTGCACGGAATGAAAGGAGTTGAACATGAGCATCATGGTCACGGCGGGCACACCGATGAAGACAGTAGCCATGACAAACACGCAGGCCACCATACCGAGGATTTTTTAAAGCGCTTCTGGATTTGCATGGTCATTACTTTGCCAATCCTTTTGCTATCCCATATGATCCAGCAATGGATTGGTTTTAACTGGACCTTCCCAGGTGATCAATATATGCTTTTGGCACTAAGCACGATCATATACTTCTATGGGGGCTGGCCGTTTCTGACGGGCCTTGTCCGGGAGCTGAAAAGCAAAACCCTGGGTATGATGACCCTGGTGGCGGTTGCGATTACTACTGCGTATGTGTATAGCGTGGCCGTGGTTTTTGGGCTGGAAGGGATGGACTTCTTTTGGGAGCTTGCTACCCTAATTGATATTATGCTCATTGGGCATTGGCTGGAAATGAAATCGCAGATGGCCGCCTCAAAAGCCCTGGAATCCCTGGTTGCTTTACTTCCATCAGTGGTCCATGTAGAAAAGGACAATCAGGTAACCGATATACCTTTAAAAGACCTTCGCACAGGGGATTTGTTACTTGTCAAGCCAGGTGAAAAGGTGCCTGCCGACGGATTGGTCACAGATGGACGTTCTTATGTGAACGAAAGCATGCTAACTGGCGAAAGTGTGCCAGTTCAAAAGCAGAAAGACAATAAGGTTATTGCCGGCGCTATCAACGGTGATGGTGTTCTCAAAGTCAAGGTTACCGGGGCTGGCAATGACAGCTACCTGCAAAAGGTCATCAACATGGTCAAGACTGCCCAGGGTGCTAAATCCAGTACCCAAAACCTGGCAGATAAGGTAGCCGGATGGCTAACCATTGTTTCCATTACAGTTGGGGTTGCGACTTTCATCATCTGGTACACTGGTGGTCAAAGCCTGGCATTTGCCTTAGAAAGAATGGTTACTGTTATGGTAACATCTTGTCCGCACGCCTTGGGAGTCGCTATCCCTTTGGTTATTGCCATTTCAACAACCATTTCTGCAACGCATGGGCTGTTGATCCGCAACCGCACTGCCTTTGAGAATGCGCGAAAATTGACTACAATCATTTTCGATAAAACCGGCACACTTACCAAAGGCTCCCATGAAGTCCAACAGATAATACCCATTGACGAGCAGCTGTCACCAGACCAGATTTTACAGTATGCAGCGGCTGTACAACAAAACTCCGAGCACCATATCGCCCACGGCGTAATCAGGAAATTGAAAGAAAAAGGATTGCAGCTTTACAAGTCCACCGATTTCAATTATATGCAAGGCATTGGGGTAACAGGTACTGTGGATGGTAAGAAAATAGTAGCTGCCGGACCTAATTATTTCACACAGGAAAACAAACCGGTGCCTGCCATTCCCGACCAGATAGACCAGGCCACTGACACGGTAAACTTTATCCTGATCGATGGCAAGCTGGTTGGCTTGATCACTTTTGCCGATACCATCCGGGAGAATGCAGCTCAGGCAATCGCTGAACTCAAAAAAATGAACATCAAATCGTTCCTTTTAACCGGGGACAATGCCAAGATTGCAGAAGCGGTCTGCAAAAAACTGGACATGGACGGTTACCTGGCGGGTGTGCTGCCGCATCAGAAGCAGGATAAGGTCAAGGAGTTTCAAGACAAAGGAGAGATTGTAGCAATGACAGGTGACGGGGTCAATGATGCGCCCGCGCTTGCGCAAGCAGACGTGGGTATTGCCGTTGGCTCCGGAACTGACGTAGCAGCCGAAACGGCCGATATTATCCTGGTAAATAGTGACCCGATGGATGTAGTGCAAATGATCATATTTGGCAGGGCTACTTACAGAAAAATGGTGCAAAACCTGGCTTGGGCAATTGGCTACAATGTAATAGCTATACCACTGGCCGCCGGTGTTTTGTACCCTTCCTTTATGTTAAGCCCGGCAATGGGGGCAGTCCTGATGAGCGCATCCACGATTGTGGTTGCTATTAATGCAAAACTGCTTAAAGTTAATTAAGGAAATTTTAACACATAATGGCATAAATATTTGAATGCATCTCACTGAATTTCAGAAAAATGAACCACTTATTTAAATAACAAACACATGAAACCAACGTACAAAATTTTAGGACTCGCTGCATTGATAGCCTTTTCAACCGCCTGCTCGGATGACGACGACAACAATCAAATTTCCATTCAAGCCCATGATGAAAATCAAATGATGACACTTATGCATGAGATGATGGATGAAATGCATACCATGAAAGTGACACAGGATCCTGATATCGATTATGCAAGTATGATGAGAATGCACCACATGGGTGCTATTGACATGGCAGAGCTGGAATTGAAGTCCGGAACTAGTAGCGAAATGAAGGCTAAAGCCCAGGCGATCATTGATGCCCAGCAGAAAGAAATAGCAGAATTTGATTCTTTCCTTGCCAATGCTAAGCCCACTACCATGAACATGGACTTTCATATGAAAATGATGGACGGAATGGACCGGATGGGCAAACAATCTGACCTTCAAATCATCAATGGGAACATAGACCAGGACTTTGCCACCTTAATGATCGAGCATCACAAGAGTGCTACCGAAATGGCACAGATGCACTTAGTAATGGGTAAGGATGCTGGTTTGAAAGAAATGTCTTCTATGATCATTGAAGAGCAGAACAAAGAAATAGCCGATTTCCAAACCTGGCTACTGGCTAACAGAAATAAGTAACCACCAATCTAAACTTAAATTTTATGGCACATCAACAATTCAAAGAATGTATCGATGCTTGCGTGGCATGCGCAATCGCTTGCAGTCACTGTGCAACTGAGTGTTTGAAAGAAGAGCACGTAGGACATATGGCAAAGTGTATTCAGCTTGATTTAGAATGCGCCGCTATCTGTCGAAGTGCCGCCGAAGTGATGAGCCTTGGAAGCAGTTTTAGTGCGCACCTATGCCGTGTTTGTGCGGACGCATGTAATGCGTGTGCAGATGAATGTGAAAAACATGCGGAGATGGGTATGGATCACTGCCGCCAGTGTGCAGAAGCTTGCCGTCATTGCGCCAAAATATGTGAAGAAATGGCAACCCCAGTTTAATAGACCATCCTGGGTTAACACAATCGAAGGGTAATCATTTTGGTTACCCTTTTTCAATGGCCACCTGAAACAAACCCGGTTACCTGATTACAAGCACCTGGATATGTGACCTTTATCAGGTTTGCTCAGCGCTATTTAAGGTAAATTTGATAAATTATAAAAACCGGTAGTCAAATGAAAAAGCACCAATTTATCTTCCTCATAGCATTTCTTGTATTTGCGGTTGGAAATGTATATTCCCAAAACTACAAACAGCCAATACCCGCTATTGATGCCCAGGGTAAGGTTACTGATGCGAAAGGAAAGCATATTGGCTGGGTTACCAGTGATGGAACTATCAAAGATGCTGCCGGAGTGAAAATTGCCCACATCGATGATCAGGGAAATGCCGTTGATGCCACCACCGGTAAGTCCATGGGTAAAGCCGCTAAAAATGGCACATACCTTTACCATGTCCAAAGCGGGGCCGCTGATAGCTTAACGGTATCTAATCCTATGAATGGAATTTGTGAAGTCAAAGACAAAAATGGCAACACAGTTCTTTCGGTTCATGAAAACTACAAGCAGTATGGTGCCTGCGCGCTACATTGCCTTCAAATGAAAAACGAGCATAAGGATATGAAAATGAAATGATTTTTGCAATTTCGTTGATGTAGGATTTGCGACAACCAAATTGAATTCATTTTGTCAAATATTTTGGGTTGTGTGTTGGCTGACAATTGAACGTACCGTACTATACCAGGAGAAAAACCGTACGCGGAAGTCGTGACGGTTTTTCTCCCTTTCTTTAGTTTACCCCTATTCTTAGTCAGTCGCATTTTTCTGCAAGAAATCTACTATGAAACAAGTGTGCAGAGTGTTGGAGAAAATTAAAAACATTTATGATACACATCATTCATTAACTCAACATAGCCATTGTAGTGGATGGGCTTACAGATAAATTTCATTGCGCCTGAATTTAGCGCAAGTTCTTTCAGGTCATCTGCATTACTGGTAGACATAAGTATGGAGCGAATGTGACGACAATCCGGATCTGCGTAAACAGCATTTAATGCTTCAATCCCATTCATCACCGGCATATTCACATCAATCAGAATCAGCGCTGGTTTTATGTATTTGTCCAGGATCTGCATTAGCTCGCTGCCGTTTCTGGCGGGGCGCACATCTAAATCAAGCATCAAATCAGATATGGCCTCTTGCATAAGAAAAAGGTCATCTTCGTCATCATCGACAATGTAGATCGTCTTTTGGGTAGCCATGTTGAAAAGGTAGAATCGTTGAGTGACACGCTAAAAACGCAATTTTTTGCCTCAATTCCGCTCTTGCATTAAACAGGCATTGCAAGCAGCGTCTTCTCATAATTCAATCTCGCGGCCGGATGCATCTTTTCTATTTTCTTCACTTCTTACAAAAACTTAAGCTTACCCTGTGCCGGTAATTGGATATAGGCCTGTATTACTCTGAGTGAGGCAGTTCTCATTTTTAGTATTTTTGTCAATTTAGGATATCTAAAATTATACAAACTTATTGATAGTCCATCTAGTATCTATGCTGAAAGTCGTTTTAATAAACGATGAACAGAGGTACGATGCCATTGCTGCCCATCATTTCTATACGTCTGAATACTTAAGTGATATACTGCCGTTGTTCGGTCGAAATTTATAATCGGCTACCAAAAGAAAAATAGAATGGTCAATTTGTCCTAAATAACCAATTGATTGTTTGCTTAATTTATTTGCTGCCACGTTGCACCGGTTCCAGGATGTTGGCCAGGAAAGGTGCCGTACGGCTTGCCTGATACGCGGCAATCTCAGAGGGCCTTCCCGCCGCAACAATAGTGCCGCCGCGGTCGCCTGCCCCAGGTCCTACGTCGATAACCCAATCACACTGTGCGACCGTACGCATATCATGCTCAACGACAATGACAGTATTGCCAGCATCAACAAGGCGGTTAAGCTGAACAAGAAGACGATCTACATCACGCGGATGCAGGCCTGTGGTCGGCTCATCCAACACATACAGTGTTGAGCCGCGCTGCGTGCGTTGCAGTTCGGTCGAAAGCTTGATACGCTGGGCCTCGCCCCCGGAAAGTTCGGTCGCGCTTTGTCCAAGTTTAAGATAGCCCAGACCTATATCCCTGAGGGTTTCAAGCGACCGCAAAACCGAAGGATCATTGGAGAAAAACACGCAAGCCTCGTCAACTGTCATGCTAAGTACATCCGCGATAGATTTGCCGTTCCAGCTAATCTCCAGCGTCTTATCGTTATATCGCGTGCCGTGGCAGGTCGGACAGGGTGCATAAACGCTCGGCATGAAAAGCAGCTCTATGCTGACTTGTCCCTCCCCCTCACAGGTCGGGCACCGGCCTTTGGCAACATTGAACGAAAAGCGGCCTGCATCGTAATGTCTCCTGCGCGCTTCCGGCGTCGCGGCGAAGAGTTTTCTGACATGGTCAAAGAGCCCTGTATAGGTTGCCAGATTGGACCGAGGGGTTCGTCCGATTGGTTTTTGATCCACCTCAATAAGACGGTGTACCGCATCGACATCTCCTCGCAGCCGTCCCATGGTTTTTTCGGAAGGAGCTTCCTCGAGCACGTCTTCCTCAACTTCTTCCCGCTTCATGCCTAGGTGCTCTGCCACAAGGTCAATCAGCGACTGGCTCACAAGACTGGATTTGCCAGAACCCGAGACACCTGTTACGGCGATAAAACAACCCAGGGGGAACGATACGTCAACGCCGTTGAGATTGTTCCGGCGAACCCCTTCCAGGCGCAAAAAGCCTTTTGGCGGGCGGTTGGCCACAGGCAGCTGTGCTGTTTCTTCAAAAAGGTAGGGCCTGGTGCGGGACTCGTTGACTTCCAGAAGGCCATCGGGCCGCCCGCTGTACAGAATGCGCCCGCCCTCGCTGCCAGCCTCAGGACCCACATCGATAAGCCAGTCGGCACGTCGCATCATTTCGGTGTCGTGTTCGACGACAAAAAGGGAGTTACCCGACGCTTTGAGCCTGTCCAGTGCATCGAATAAGGCATGACCGTCGGCAGGGTGCAATCCTGCCGTAGGCTCGTCGAGCACATAGATAACTCCAAAGAGCTGTGAGGAGAGCTGGGTTGCAAGACGCAGGCGCTGCAGCTCACCGGGGGAGCATGTTGGTGTGCTGCGATCAAGCGACAGGTAACCAAGCCCAAGGTCGATCAGCGTTGTAAGGCGGACTAGAAGATCACCGCATAGGCGCTCTGCAGCGATACGCTTTTCAAGCGAGAGATTATCCGTACGGCGTACATCAGGGGCCGCCTTGTGTGCCGAGCCACCAGCATTCACACGCTCATCCACTGCGGCTCTTGCAGCTTCACGGCTTACGAGCGATTGGGACGGATTCGTCCCGGACACAAGATCCCCCTCAGCAGCCGGCTTGATCACTTCTGAAAGCTGTTCAAGAGAAAGGTGCGAAAAATCGGAGATGTCATAGCCAGCAAAAGTAACCGAAAGTGCCTCGGGTTTTAAACGCTTGCCCCTGCATACAGGGCACGGGCTGCTGATCATAAACTGCAATACGCGTTTGCGCATGGAGGCACTTTCCGTATTGGCAAGCGTGTATTCAAGATTCCGTTTGGCGCTACTGAAAGTTCCCTGATAGCTGGGTTCCATCTTTTGCCGCTGAGCCTGGCGTGTTTCGGCCGGGGTTAGCCCTGCATAGACCGGAACCGTCGGCTGCTCGTCGGTAAACAGGATCCATTCCCGGTCCTTTTCAGGCAGGTCTTTCCAAGGAATATCAACGTCATAGCCCAGTGAGACTAAAATATCCCGCAGGTTCTGACCGCCCCAAGCAGTAGGCCAGGCAGCAATGGCCCGCTCTCGGATGGTCAGCGATGGGTCAGGGACCATTGACTCCTCCGTCATCGTATGCACGCGCCCCATGCCCTGACAGCGAGGGCAGGCCCCTTGCGGCGTGTTGAAGGAAAAATCCTCGGCATACAGCATCGTTTGGCGCGCAGGATAAGTGCCGACGCGCGAATAAAGTATGCGCACAAGGCTTGAGATCGTCGTCAGGCTGCCTACTGTCGAACGGGCGTTGGGGGTTCCGCGATGCTGTTGGAGGGCAACTGCGGGCGGGAGTCCATCAATAGCATCAACATCCGGAACGCCAACTTGATCGATCAATCGCCTTGCATAAGGAGAAACTGACTCAAGATAACGTCGTTGTGCCTCGGCGAATAGTGTGCCGAAGGCAAGCGAGGACTTGCCCGAACCGGAAACACCGCTGAAAACCACTAACTGGTTTCGCGGTATTGAGACATCAATATTTTTGAGGTTGTGTTCTCGCGCACCCCGCACGCGCACATAACCTGATGCTGCTATATCTTCCTGATCATCTGAGCTAATTACCTGTGCCATTAAAAAAAACTTTTCGATAGTGCCTAGAAATTTTAAAGAGAATCGGGAGGTAAATTTCCCTGATCACTCTCAATTTGAAGCAATATCGCAATTTTTAGATATAAAAAGCGAGCGCAACCAAGACGTCGTGCCTCGTTGAAAATTGGTACCACCAGCTAAGCAAGGTGGACATGCGCCAATAGTGTTCGAGCTTCATCTATAAACTAAGATTTCTTGTCAATTCCCTAGAAATTGACTACGTTAGGAACGTTAACTCCACTTTTGAAAGGCTTATGGGTACAATTCAAAGTATCCTTGAATAACGGCACCTGACCAGGGGAGAAGTCCACAGCAGGTTGATTTACGTAAAGTATGAGTATTAATAAAGGTTAGGAACAGCATCCTAGTACTAAAAATTAAGCTCCTCTATGATTATTAATAGAAAAATTCCATTTCGGTTTCTACTTAGTGAAATCAAAAAGCCTCTAATAATCGTTATTATATTGGGAATAATCTCTGGAATATTACATAAATATTACCCGAATATATTACCCGAAATTCCGTCGGCATTGCCACAACCTTAGGAATTGCTATTTCTATTCTTTTGTCTTATAAAATAAATCAAGCTTACAGTAGATGGTGGGAAGCACGAACTATTTGGGGAGCAATTGTCAACGACAGCCGCTCACTTGTTTTACAACTTCAATTATATTTAAATGAGCAAATTAAACTTATTTACAAAATTTCTCACTACCAAATAGCCTGGTGTTATTCTTTGGAAAAATCTTTAAGAAGACAAGATATTTCTGAAGTTTTGAATAGTATACTAACTATCGATGACATCGAAAAGGTAAGAAAACATTCAAATACTCCCTTAGCAATAAATCAACTTCAAACGCTTTTAATTAAAGAGCTTTTCAAAAAAGGATTTTTGAATGAATTTGCAAGAATTAAAATTGAAGAGACATTAACAAGGCTTGTCGCATCGATGGGGAAGTGCGAAAGGATAAAGAATACCGTTTTTCCGCCTACCTTTGGACAGATTTTAAACGTAGCAATTTACCTATTCACAATTTTTTTGAGCTTATCATCAACATTTCAATTAAACATAATATTGCAAATAGCTATACTTACCTCTATTTCAGTAATGTTTTTCTTTTTAGAGGAACTGGCTCATAGCCTACAAGATCCCTTCCATAATTATCCAACAGACATCCCCATAACCGCAATATCCCGTGAACTTGATAAACTAGTAGCAAGCGTCAATCCCGCCGACCCTACGCCGCTGGAGCTTCACAGAAGCCCAATGTTTGGCGGGAAGAAAATATGGCGGCAATATGATAAAGGGCAACGTTGCCATATCATAAAGGAGGCGCTCGGCGTTCTTGCTCGTTCTCACCAATCCAATAGAATTTTTGCCTGCGTCGTTAACAAAGCGAAATTATCGCCAACTGATCCAGTCGAGTTTGCTTTTGAACAATTGGACAGCAGATCTAAAAAAATGAGGAAGAGAAGATATTTTTTTGAACAATTAAGGGAGGATTTTGCTGAGTTTTTGCAAAATCCTCCCTTAAATATAATGGTATTATCTTAGGCTATTTGGCAGCTAAAATGTCCAATTTTTCAATAGACGGAGGTGTTGCCAATAGGTCTGGTGCATTTTCCATTAATGCTTTTGCGATCTTACCGCCAAGGTGTGCCTCTCTGCCTTCTTCGTTTGAAAAAGTATCGTAAATACCGAAGGTAGAAGCATCAATACGGAATGCATACCACGTAACGGTACCGGCTTCTTCAAGAGCAAGCGGTAATGCTCCTGTAATAAAATCTTCAACGTTTTTTTCTTGGCCGGCCTTTGCTTCCAACCGAACTAACAATCCTAATTTTTTCATTGTTTTTATTTTTTAGTTAAACAATTCTTCAATCAGACAAAATTAGAAAAACCAGCGCTGCTTCGTTTATTAGTATGGTTCAATAAGTTATGAAAAGAGGTCAATTTGAGTGGATGTGGTTGGGGCTATACCCAAATTCATTTTTAAAGGCTGCACTAAAATTTGACAAGCTGCCATAGCCAAAGTCCATAAAAATTTCGGAAGGTGTGACTTGGTTATTATGTAACAATTCTTTGGCCTTGTTAAGCCGTTTTTGCTGAAACCATTTCCCTGGAGATTCCTGGTATATACTTATAAATTTTCTCTTAAAAGTAGAGGCACTCATATTGCACAGAAAGGCCATTTCGTCAATATTCAAGTTCGTATAAAGGTTCTTTTCAATTACCATTTTAAATGATAATTCTCTTTCATTGATCAGTAAATAACGTAAGTAATTTAAAAATACCATCCCATATTTATCCGCCAGATAAAGCAATATTTCTTCAAATTTCAGTTCCAAAATCTTCTGAGAGATAGATTGTTGCAAACCAAAAATTTGTTGGAGAGATTGAATATAATGGATGATAAAATTGTCTTTCTCTAAAAGCAAATAAGGTATATCCGTTATCTTTTTATCTGAGGCATTCTGATTGAAATAATGGGAATGTTTCAATAAAAAATCGGTGATGTTTTTGTGAGAAAAGAAGAAGAGTAAACACCGGTATGAACTTACACCTACCAGTTCGGTAACCAAAACATTATTAGATGTGATAAGTAGCGATTGTGTTTCATTGATTGAAATGATATCATTAGAGAGACTGTAAACCAAACTGTGTCATCTCTTAATTTGATTAAGGGAAAAAATAAGTAAATTAGTTTAACTTAAAGACACAATGAAGACAAACGAATCCTTCGATTTCGAACGCTTCAAGGAAGAAG
>NZ_VBSN01000039.1 GCF_006149045.1 Dyadobacter flavalbus | reverse complement strand
GGAAAGGCAAACTGACGGCGATCTCTTCGCAGGGCAGCGTGCTGATGGGCGCACAGGCCACAATCACCGGTGCTGCCGTGACAGTCACCGTAAAGCTGCTGGAAGCGGTGGCCATGGCCTTGTCCGAGGCGGTGATGCGGACTGAAAGCGTAGTAGCCTGCTCAGGGGCCGTGCCGCTGAAAGTCTGGGTCTGGGCATCAAACAGAAGCCAGGCCGGCAAAGCAGCGCCCGAGGCCAGCGAGGCCGTATAGGTCAGAGCGTCGCCCTGGTCGGGGTCCGAGAAGCTGCCGGTCATAAACGAGAAGAGCTGTCCGGCCGTCAGAGGCTGGGCCTCGGCGGCAGTGACCACCACAGGCGCGCGGTTGACGGCCGAGGCCGTGATGGTGAACTCGGTGCTCACCGCCGGCGACTTGCCGTCGGTGGCAGTCAGGCGTACCGGGTAAACAGCCGCCGAAAGGGGCGTGCCGCTGAAAGTACGGCTGGCGGCATTAAAGGACAGCCACGAAGGCAAGGGTTTACCGTCTGTCAGAGTGGCGCTCAATGTCAAAGGATCGTTTTCGGGATCAATGAATGTATTGGCCGGAACTATAAATGTAAAAGGGCTGCCGACAGGAGTAAGTTTGTTTTCAATAACCGTGATAACCGGCGGCTGATTAGCGGAAACACTGGGCAGGATTTCTATCGCATTTATCATGGCGTTGTCAACCGAAGCATTAAAGTCAATGTTCAGGGCACCGTCTGTAACATATGTTTCCAGAGATTTAATAACAACAACTTTATTCTTGTTACCGCCTTCAACAAATAAATCCAGATTGTCCAAAACCGTTTTACCTTCCAGATTAACATCAAAAATCCGTTTTCCGCTGGCAGCATGATAATTTTCTACCATATGCAGCCTGACCGTATACCGGCCGTTTGCAATCGGAAGGTAATAGCTGAGTTTTGTTCCCAGGCGGCGCTCATAATAAAGCTCCGGAACCGTTACGCCGCTCAGGGTATAACTGGAATTGGCAACAACTCCCGGAACAATCGCATAGGTATCATCGGCATTAAAAACACTTGATCCAACCGTACGTTTGATACCGCCTGCATTAATCCGGTAGGGCGCCGAAACAGTTGGGTAAAGTTGCTTGTTGACAGAAAAATTTTCAAAGGTATAATCGACCGAAGCTGAAACCGTAGTATTCCGTTTTGATGCATAAATACCTGCATACATGGTTTTTCCGGACAAAGCCATGCTTTCTACATTGATGGCAGCCGGGTTGGAAGCACTTGTATAAGTTGCACCGACATTCTGGTAAGTAACACCGTCCGTTGAATAAAAACCTTCTGCAGTATTGGTATTGAAGTCCAGAACAATACGTAACCTGACCGTCTGATTGTTGAGCCCGGAAATAGTGCTTGTAATGCGCTGGTCAGGGTTGGTGGAAGGGGAACTGGAAGAAGTGACATCGTTTACTTCCTTGCGCAGTTCTACTTTGTTAGCCGAAACCGAAAGCTTTAAAAAAGTTTTATCGTTCAGGCCGGCCCATAAACCGGCTTGTTCCGAGCCGGTGCCGCTGAATGGATTTATGATTGTAGTCTCAAAGGTCAGTTTTCCATTTGCCTGGAATCCGACACCCAAAGCATTGATCTGGTTATTGCTGGTTGTAAAACCAAGCCCTCTGTTTGCCGCAATGGTCAGTCTTCCTTGTGCAATCGTCAGCCGGGAAGGTTCGTAACCGATCGTACCCGAAGTTGGCGTTCCGTCCGAAGCATTCCTGACGCCGGAATAAGCGTCGGCCATTTTGAAACCCGTACCTAAATTATTTACATCCGTTAATCCGCCTTCCGAACCGGTGAAGTTCAGTACATAAGGCAATGGAACATTGATTTCTTCACACGTAAGGCTGCTGATCGGTGAGCAGGGCGCCAGGCTAGGTTTGATTCCTTTCTTTACCTCTTTTTTTGTAACACCGGAAACAGAATTCCATGCAACAGACTGCATGCTGATCAATACTCCGATGCTTATAAACAAAGACCAATACCTGGGGTATAAGTGCAAGTGTTTATTAAAAAAACAGAAAACATTTTTCATAACTAATTGAGTAGATATTGTGAAAAGGATGAAGAGAAAGTGAGTAAAATGATTTGAAAAACTGAAGTAATATTTAAATGAAAAGAAATGTCAGGTAACAATGAACAATGACAAACAAACACAAACGATATACAAATACATAAAATCAAAATTAAGTTCATGGACATAGTTAACGAAGTATACAGGAATTGTGATAAACACAATGCACTGCAATAACTAATTTATAATTATTATGGATATGGGTTATGATTTTAGAATAAAGTAATCGGTAAATAGATGTTTACTTTATTCTGACAATTTAACAGAAGATACTATCAATCAAATCAGGGGTTGCAATCTGGACTGCTCGCAAATTTACTAATTAAGAATTAAATAATGGTAAGTAAATAGCAAACAAATTTTATTATTTTACAATAAGATATAAATATAAAATATAATTATTTTAACAACAATGGATGCTTAAATATACTTCGCGCAGCAACTACATCAAAAACAATTAACCAATAAATATTTTGTAAAATTAGTTTATATACGGCTTGTTTATGTTCGCTAGAAATTGCTTGATTTGTAGTACATCTATCCATGTAAATAGTTTAATATAAAGTGTCCCGGGCCAATATTTACATGGATGTATTGCAGTAATTAGTTGATTTTACAGCATGATTATTTGTTATCAAATCAATCGAATCTGACGTATGAAATCCACTTGTCAAAGTGTATTGCCGTATAATAAATAACCTGAAAATCCATGTGAATAAGTTTGTCTATTTGGATCAATATTCTTTATAAAACCGGTGGAATTGATCGCGTATTTACCGGTTAATAAAATGATTGGTATCTGAACAATTTGTGAAACGGAATGAGCTTGCCGGGTATGTTTTCAAAATGCGGAATGCTGCTGTCTTTGTATTATTGCCCGGCAGGAAGTCCTGATTACAAGCCCGTTCGGCTGTTTGAATAAGTAAAGTCGGGCGCAATGCCGCTTAATAAATGGAATTGATTTTTGAACCTGTTCAGCCTTGAATAAAAGAACACTGATTCTCAGCTTATTTGTTATTGTAAAGCTTGTGCTGCATTACCTTATCATTGCGCCGGGCTATGATTTGCATCGCGACGAATACCTGCATCTTGACCAGGGAAAACATCTTGCATGGGGTTATTTGTCTGTTCCGCCTTTTACGTCCTGGAACTCTTTTATCATTTTGCAATCTGGAAATTCCGAATTCTGGGTGAGGTTTTTTCCGGCAATGTACGGAGCATTGACACTGGTTGTAATCTGGAAAACCATCGGGTTGCTGGGTGGAAATGTTTTTGCGCTGATTTTAGGTGCAACTGCCATTACATTCTCTGCATTATTAAGAATGAACATGCTTTTTCAGCCTAATTCCGTGGATATACTTGGCTGGACTTTATTTTACTATTCGGTACTTTATTACCTGAAGACTGATCGGAATAAATGGCTTTACATTGCGGCAATTGTATTTGGATTCAGCTTTCTGAATAAGTACAATATTGTCTTCCTTGTAGCAGGGCTTGTGCCTGCACTTTGGATAACAAACCACCGGAAACTTTTTTACAATAAACATTTATACACAGCCGCATTTACCGCGCTTTTAATCATTTCTCCCAATCTGATCTGGCAGTTTCAGAATAATTTTCCAGTTATACACCATATGAAACTGCTGGCTGAAACGCAGCTTGTAAATGTAAGCAGACCGGGGTTTTTAAAAGAGCAGTTACTGTTCTTTACAGCATCCCTGTTCATTATACTGGCGGCATTTATTTCCTTTTTTATTTATCCGCCATTCAAAAAATATCAAGTGTTTTTCTGGTCTTTTGTATTCACTTTGACGCTTTTTATATACTTACGTGCTAAAAGTTATTATGCGGTCGGGCTGTATCCAGTTTTCATTGCATTTGGATCGGTTTACCTTGAAAAAGTTTTCATAAAAAGATTATTGTGGCTGCGTCCCGCCTCGGTTATATTCATTTTAATTCTTTTCATTCCAATGTTCCGCGTAGCATTTCCGATAAAAGATCCGTCTGCAATTGCAAGTGATTCCACGTTGTTCAAAAAGCTGGGTCTGCTGCGCTGGGAAGACGGAAAAGATCATAAACTTCCCCAGGATTATGCGGATATGCTCGGCTGGCGTGAGCTGGCGCAAATAGTGGATTCCAGTTATGCCGAAATAAGTGATAAAAAACACACGCTTGTACTTTGCGATAATTACGGTCAGGCCGGCGCAATCAATTATTATTCCAGATTCAGGAATATCGGTGCAGTTACAATGAATGCCGATTACATCAACTGGTTTCCGTTGCAGGAAGAAGTTAAAAATATTATTCTGGTACAATCTGCGGATGACGATGATAAAAGCAGAGAAAAAGAAAAACCACTGTTTGAAAATATATTTCTTGTCGGTAAAATCAGGAATCAGTATGCCCGTGAATGCGGCACAAGCGTTTACGTTTTGCTGGATGCCAAAGTCTCCATTAACAAGATCCTGAAAAGTGATATGGAAGAAAATAAATGGGATTAGCCGCTATTTTATGCATGTTATAATTCCAGGTTGAAGAATCAAAACCCGGTTGCTGCAAAATAAAAATGGACCTGAACAAAATTGTCCATTGCGATGGCATTACATTTTCTACAAACAGGTTTGCAGCAATCGGTTTAAAATAAATCAATCAAAAAATGATCGTAACAGGAAACACAATTCTGATAACCGGCGGTACATCCGGAATTGGCTTGGCATTTGCAGAAGAATTTATAAAAGAAGGAAATCGTGTAATCATAACCGGCAGACGGGAAGACCGGCTTGAAGCCATTAAAAATAAATTACCGGAAATTATAACCAGGGTTTCAGACGTATCGGATGCAGCGCAAAGAGCCGGGCTGGCAGAATGGGTTTTTCAGAATTACCCGGAAACAAACATGCTTATCAATAATGCCGGCATACAGCTCGTCACCGATCTGAAATCACCAGTTGATCTGGAAAGAGTACGTACCGAAACCGAAACCAATTTTATTGCACCGGTTCATCTGGCTTCATTATTTACGCCTCATTTTGCTGAAAAGGAAAATGCGGCAATCATTAATATAACGTCCGGGCTGGCTTTTGCGCCGCTGGCCTTTATGCCCGTTTATTGCGCTACAAAGGCTGCCATGCATTCACTGACTTTATCGCTCAGGCATCAGTTAAAACAAACCGGAATCAAAGTATTTGAAATTGCACCGCCGGCTGTTGATACGGAACTCGGTCACGACAGGCGGGAAGATAAAAGCCAGTCACACGGCGGGATTCCGGTTCAGGAATTTATTGCAGGCGCGATGAAAGCCATAAAAAATGATGAACTGGAAGCAGCAATCGGCCAGGCTGCGGGACTCAGGTCCAAACGTGAAGCTTTGTTTGAGCAGATGAATTCCTGGTGAGCAGCTGCGGGCGATCAGCAAGCAGTTGGCTCTCAGCTTGGAGCTGTTGGGAAAATAAGGAATTGATACAAAGCAGCATTCCAAAGCTTGTAAATCCAACTGTTTTGTTAAAGTCATTTTCTAGAATGTATAAACAGGAAAAATCCTTTGGTGTGCTTAAATGCCAAAGGATTTTCCTTTACTGTAAAACAACCTGTAATTCCTGATGGCATTACGCATTTACCGGTCTGGACCCCATTAATCATATTTCATTTTCACGGCGTTTATCTCACTCCTGCCAGCTTTGTTTCCTGATACATTAATGCCGACTCTGGGCGCTCGGTCCCAACGCGGCAGCCACGGCGCTTGCATCTGAAAAGCATGTGCCGCAACGCCTGTTTCCTGGCCTTTTATGTTCCAGCTGAATTCATAAAAGCGGCCGTTACGACTTTGCAGATTCAGTTGGACATGATTGTATTTTTCTGAAATTTCCTGTGTTTTGAGTATTTCAAAAATGCCTTCTTTTACCTGCCACAATTTAATTTCATGTTGCTGGATCCCGTAACCCAGTGCATTATTTGCATCGCCGTAAATAACAATATTCTGCATCAGGTCTTTAACGGGTTTTACTGCTGCGGAGAAAGTATAATTGCCTTTTTCAACCGTCAATCCGATAAAGTTGCCGGCTGGAATAGGGTTGTTGTTTTCAATCTGGATGGAACCGTTCTGCTCGGTGAATACCGGTTTCGGAAAACTTACATCATAAACCCAGCGCGGTTCAATGCTATTTTTATCACCCTTGTTACGAAGTTCCGGGCTGGTCTGAGCACTTGCCGCTAACGGCATTTCCGCCTGAACCGGAGGCGTTTTTCCGTACCTGAAAGCCGGCCATTCGGTCGTGTCGTCCCATGTAAGTTCACTCAGTATACCTTGTCTGCCGGTAAATGTAAAATCGGTTCCGCTGTACGCATGATGCAGATAGAAATACCGGTTATCCGGCGTCACCACCACCGTTCCGTGCCCCGGGCATTTCCAGGATTCATCGCTGAAAAGGACCGGATTTCCTGCATACTTGGTCCACGGACCCGTCAGTTTTTCAGCTCTTGCAAACCCCACCTGATAATTACATTTTTCTCCGCAGCAGGCATTTCCGGAATAAAGCATATACCAGTATTTTCCTCTCTTGAAAATGGCCTGTCCTTCCGCGCCTCCGGATTCCCAGCCCGCAGGATCCGCTTTTATCAGACTGAATTCCTTGCCTGTGACTTTCAAGCCGTCACTTGACAGCTCGGCTCCAAGTATTTCAATTCCCCTGTCTTTGTCCAGCCCGTATGCTTTCCATGTGATGAACAATTTCCCGCTGTCTTCAACAATGAATGCATCAATTGCCTCTTTTGTCCATTCGATGATTATACCGTGATCTTTGAATCCTTTTTTCAAGTCCTTTGTGCTGGCAACCCCGATAAACGACTGTTTGTCAGTTTTGCGGCGGGCAGTATAATAAACGTAAAAAGTGCCGTTACGAAAAAAAAGCTCAGGTGCCCAGTAACTTCCCATAGTCCATTCCGGCAAGTCGGCAAACACTGGACCGACGTATTGCCAGTCAATCAGGTTTTTTGAGCTGTAAACAGGGTAGGCCGGGCCCCATTCCGAAGAGGTTCCGCAGGCATAATACGTATCACCGACAAGAATGACCGAGGGATCTGCAAAGTCGCCGGGAATAACAGGATTCCGGTATGTGGCAGCCGAGCCGGGACCGGGTTTCTGGGCAAAACTTTTTACAGCCGACACGGATAAAAGAGATAAAAGGACGAGTGAAAATTTCCACTTTTTCATGAATTGACCGGATTGCTGACGAGCTTTATTTAAAATCAGGATTGTAAAACAGTATTAATCTAATCCAGTATAAGGAGATACAAGCCCGAATCTAACCAAAGTTGTTCTGAAGCATGAAGGGAAAACTTATCAGAGGTCTCTTCACAGTGGCAGGCAAACGACCAAGATGACAAGCTTGCGATGCCATGAATTTCCGGTTTGTAAGGCAGTATGTAAAAAAGCCTTTCTGATCACGCAGCCTCCGTTCGGGAAGCCGGCGAGATCAGAAAGGCTGGTATGAACTGTATTTATAAGCGGCAGCTTTGATTCTTTTTGTTAATGCACTTTTATAAAACGCAGGTTCTGACTTTGATCCCCGTAAGATATTTTCAGAATGTAATGGCCGTCTGCCAGACCGGAAATGTTGATCTTGCTGCTGTTATGGCCTTTTTTCAGACTTTGTTTTGAAGAAGACACACGAATGCCGGCCACGTTGTAAATATCAAAATCCGACATGCCTGCTATCCGGGCGCTGTAAGATACATCAATGTAATCCCTGGCCGGGTTCGGTGCTGCCATCAATTCGTAAATGTGGTTAAATTCAACCGAAATAATCCTGCTCTTTGTAAATGTCCCGTCCGTATCAATCTGTTTCAACTGATAATAATTAGTGCCCGCACGCGGATTTGCGTCTACAAACCTGTATTCGCCGGCCGGCTTTTCACTCAGCGCCAGCTTCCCGATGACTTCGGAAGTTTTTGCCTGTTCATCCAGACGCAAGATTTCAAAACCCTGACCATTTTTCTCGGAAACGACTGTCCAGGAAAGTTCAATCCCGTTTTGCAATGCAGTTCCTTCAAAGCTTACAAGATGGATCGGAAGCGGTTCGGCTATTTTGAAACTCTGGCTGCTTACGCCGGAAATGCAATCTCCGCCCTGGATTTCCATGGTGTAATTTCCCGGGGTCAGTGAAGCAAAGTTGATGTCCACATTCGCACTGGTCAGCTGCGGCGTTCTTGCGGACCGTACGGTTGTGCCGTTCGATTTGATTTTCCAGTCGATGGTAGGAACGCCGTTTCCGTGAAACAAAAAGCGGAGTGAAGTGGGGGTAATGTTGGAAATGGACAGGAGATTGGGCCCGGCAAGACAGTTGACCGGCCCTGTGCTGATGGTAAATGACTTGGAACTGATGCTGGAAACACAATCGCCGCCCTCGATTTCCAGTACATAATTACCGCTTGCCAGTGAAGCAAAGCTGATGTCGACGGTATTACTGCCAAGTGATCCCGTTTTTGCCGATCTGACTATCGTGCCGTTCGACTTTATTCTCCAGTCTATATTGGGAACGCCGCTTCCTGAATAGGCAAAGCGCAATCCGGTTTGTGAAATATTGCTGATCGTTCCCAGTGTGGGGCCGGATGCGCAGTTCGGCATTTCGCCCACAACCGAATCCGGGTATTTGGGCACATCGCCCCAGAAGCAGCTCTGGACTTCCAGATAGTTTAACTGAAAGCCGAGGTCGGGGTTCATATAACTGCCGTTTTCGCCTGCAATGGTCTGCTGGATGAGACCCAGAGAAAATGCGTTCGGATTATAATTGTTCAAATCCCGGCGAAAGTTGATACGGAGCAGCCCATCGACAATTCTGGCAAACTGATATGTTTTTACGCGGTCGGTGCCAACGTAAGTTCCAAGCAGCAAATTATCCGTTATTAACTTGTTATTGCATGGAATTGCATTGCCGATTGCCGGTTTCAGATAACCGGTTGACATGGTGCTGGGGTCAACCCCATTGACGCAATGATTCACGGCGTAATTTCCCTGCGCATCATTCGGGAACCGGTTTGTATCCAGATGCAGCAATATGGCCGTATTGTCAAACGCTGACCGGATCCGCGACGGGTCACTGTTTCCATCCCACCGGATGTAAATCCTGTTTTCATGAATAATGGTATAAACACCTTTTCCGTTAAAATTTCCCAGAAATTCATCATGCGTCCAGGTTCTTCCCGCACAGATGACCTGTGAAGCCACTGCCGACTGGTTTTCAGGGCGATTATCATCTGATTTAGCTGCAAACAGGCCAAAAAGGCCGCATACATAGATTAGTTTGAGTAAAAATTTCATAACGTTTGTAGAAATGGTTAATAGATATGAAAAGACTTTGAATCTGGTACAAAGCTGTATTTATAAAACAACAGAATTCATAACTGTTTAGCAGCCAATGAACATGGCTCGCTCTGCAACTTACAGGATCAGAGAAATGGTTAAATGAATATATTTAATTGGAAATGTAGTAATATTTCTAATTTTATTTTAAATAAGTAGAATATATTATTAGCTTTTTTGCTTGTGAGAAGTGAAGTCTTGTTTATGAAACTGTTGAAGTACGCACAAAAAAAACCTGCGGAATTGTTCCGCAGGGTTTTTTTAAGGTAAAACATGGAATGCGCTATTTGGCGCTTTTTTCAACCGTTTTGTAGAAATCGGCCAGTATTTCATCTTTTTTAAAATTTTCCCAGATTTCTATTTTTCTGCCTGTTTTGGCATGATCAATCCATTTGTTTCCCGAGAGCGTAGGCGCATTGATTGTCGTTTTTTCAGCCCAGTGCGGATTTTTTACAATGGCTACCGCAGCCATATCGTACAGGGCGCGGGAAGGCGGATTTCCATGCAGATCAGCATGTGCAAAGAGATCTGCGGAGTAATCGCCAAAGGTTGTAAAGCTGTTTCCATGCCGTCCGGCCACGGCCCTGGCCACTTCAATGCCTTTGCCTTTCATGCGTGCATTGATTTCCGCAGGCGTAACCGACACGGCTGCCGTTCCCGAAGGTTTTCCGTTCCTGACAACGGCCATTTCAAATGGTGCCTGTGACTGAATAACCGGATTGACGGAAGTCGTATCATCATCCAGATTGTATTCCCCGGCATCGGGATAGTTGGAGCCCAGCCACACAATCCGGATCTTGCCGGCTATTTCAGGCGCTTTCTTCAGCGCCAGCGCGATGTTGGTCAGCTTACCGATCGGTAAAAGCACAAGCTGGCGGGAATCACTGGATTTTGCACTTTTTATGATAAAGTCAACGGCTTCCTTTCCGTCATAATCCGCTTCATTGATATGGTTTTGTATGTCTGCATAATTGCCGGATGCGCCTTTGTAGATCTTAACATCATTGTATGCATTGCATAATTTAGCCACTCTTACCGCCTCGTCGTAATGGCCTTTCAGCGTGCCTCCGTTTCTGGTATTATTGATTGTAATTCCTTCCAGATCAAACTGGTCACGGCTGAAAAAAGCATAAGCAAGTGCATGCTGGTCATCCAGTTCATTGTTGGCATCCGAGTCAATGATAAGCCGGATTTTGTCCGGTTTTGCAGGAGAATCAATGGAATCCGGACGGTTTTCTGATGACGGATAAACATGAATGAAAAGCAGTATTCCAAGTAAAAAATAGTTCATTGAAATTTCGGGATATTGAGGATTGAAAGGATTATTTATCTGGCGGCAATAAGAATTCCCAGTCCGGCAATGTAACAAATCAGCATTGCATTCAGGATCAGCGATGTTCCTTTGGGTGCATTCCGGAATTCTTTCCACACTGCAATGCCCCAGATCGCTGCAATGACCGTAGCGCCCTGCCCCAGACCGTACGAAATGGCCGGCCCCGCCTGGCCGGAAGCAAGAATATTGAAGCTCATGCCAATACACCATATGGCTCCGCCCAGCATGCCCATCAGATGGTTCCGGAAAGTTCCTTCAAAGTACTGCCTGTAATGTACCGGCAAACCTTCAACGGGCTTTTTCATGATAATGGAATTGAACAGGAAGTTGCTCAGGAAAACACCGGCAGCAAAAAAGAAAACAGCCGAATAAGGACTTAACTTGCCAGCTTGCGGAACGGCAAAATCGGCAAACATGGAAGCAGCAACGTATTTGTAAAAAAATCCCATCAATACGCCGGCAGCTACCGAAAACAGCAATCCGCGTGCCGACATGCCTTTGGCCTGACTCGTATTGCGGCGGTATGCATAAGCGTTCAGGATGATGGCGGCGACAATCAGTGCTACGCCGATGAAAAGCAGAGAAGAATTGCCGACCGGATTATTCATATAATTGACAACCACGCCCCAAACCAGGGCAATGCCGATGCCCACCGGAAAAGCAACCGACATGCCTGCAACTGCTATGGCCGTAACCAGCAGGATATTTGCGGCATTAAAAATGATACCGCCCAGCATGGCAAGCCCGACAGATTCCCGGTTTGCCTGGCCAATATCTTCCAGAAAAGGCCGGCCCTGATCTCCGCTGCTGCCCAAGGTCAGGCCGATTAAGGTTGCAATGATTAAAATGCCGGCAACATAATCCCAATAAAAAAGCTCAAAACGCCACGTATTTGCTGCAAGTTTTTGTGTATTCGCCCAGGAACCCCAACAAATCATGGTGATCACACAAAAAATAACCGCAGATGCATAACTTTCGATAATAAACATGCGCTTTGAAGTTGATTTGATTTTTCACATCGTATTCTCTATCAAAAGGCTTGCGGCATGAATTTTACCTCATTTTTTATATTAATATTTACAATCAAGAGGATTGATACACAGTAAGTACAGAACCTGTTTTCCTGTTATTATTTGCCAATCGGATAAAGCAGACCTGCATGAGCCGAGATTCCGCGTATGTAAACTGAAGACGAACTGCCCGTCAGATTGCCATAGATATCGGTAAAACCATAATGATAACGTCCTTCTGCGATAATCTTGAAAGGGCCTGCCGGATAGGCAATTCCGATTCCCGCCATAAGCCCGATGTCAAATTTTCTCACACCGAAATCTCCCGTATAACGATCTGTCCTGTCAAGCTGGTCTGTAACCTGGCCGTTGTAATACTGGATTATTTTGGTCTTTGCTTTCATAGGCTTCGCAAGAAACCGTGCTTCCGGGCCCAGAGAAAATATGGCCTGCAACTTTCCGAAGTTCGGTTTGTACTGAAAAAGAACAGGCACTTCAGCGTAATTTAAAAATATGCTGTACGCATATTCCCGGATGTAATTGGGCGCAGTTTGTGTTTCAGCGATCTGAGCACTCCACTGCGCATAGCCGGGCTCGACCTGAAAACTGAACGAAGGGCTGACGGCGTAATGAAACAACGAGGCAAAACCCGGGGCTGTTTTCGGCTTGTAATTCAGAACCGGATCGCCGGACCCGAAATGTGCAAAATTGACGCCGCCGCGAAGGCCCACACTCAGCTGCGCTTGGGAGCTTGTTGTCAAAGTAAGTACAAACAGAATAGCCGGGATAATCCATAACGGTGCTTTCAAAATTTTCATGGTTTGTGTTCCTGATAAGTAAGATTTCATTCACTGCACAAAAAGCGTGCAAACCGACCGTGTCCGGATTTCCTTGCTGGTCCGTCATCCTGAATGAACAAGGTTTCCAATGCTTGATTTCTTGTAGGCAGGGTGTTTAAGTATATGAAAAGAGACAAAGAAAAAAACCGGTTTTCTGGCATTATATAAAAGTGTTTTACAGTTTATGAATTTTTTAAACAAGGTTTTATAATTATTGAAATTCAGTTTATTCAAATCCTGTTAATGTCAACTTTAAGTTACTTTATTATTAGTTTAAAATTGCTTTTGAAAATCTTTGACAATACTCCTTTTTACCTCTGTTTCCAACTTAATAATTTAATGTTTAACAAGGATGAAATGCCGATTTACTATACAATTAAATAAAGAAACGAAAGAGTCTTGTCCTGTTTTTTTACATGTTTAATACATGGCTTTAAAAATAGGCAGACAGCCATCAGCGCAGATGATGATTGATCCCGATTAAAATAATCGGAAAAGTTAAAGCGGGTTTTGTTTTGGTGTATAAATAAAATATGTAATATACAGCCTGAAAGCAACAGTTTTCAGGTACAAAAAGGTAAAAGGACAAACTCAACCAATCTTCAAAAAACAACAGTATGGACGTCAAAAAGCAGATTAATCTCAGTAAAATCGTTGGGTACATATTGTTAACTCCGCCGTTAATCAGCGTATTAGCCTTTATGATTGAAATTTTCCTGGATAAAAACCTGCTGAGGAATGTAGTGAGAAGAGGTGTGTGGAGCGGGTTTATTGCGGAATCCGGACAAGCCGGTTACACTACTTCATTGCCTTTTTACTTTGGCCTGATGGCCATTGCAGGTGCTTATCTTATCAAAGATAATACCGGCAATTCATGGTATAAATAGCTTGGTTTTTCAGTATTCCAGCAGTAATTAAGGCTTTAATTTCCGAGTGGAATGTTGCATGGAAATTGCAAATTGCAGCCGGCAAGCAATGTACTTGCCGGTTTTTTTATTTATATACAAACTGCTTTATTTATGAACAAATTTAGCAGCAAACCGGATCTTGTTGCCGTTTAGTAAAAATTCAGAATATTACAATATCCTTCGTGATCAGGTAACAAATCAAACGCTTTATTTTTGGCGGAAAATTGCAGGAATTCCTGAAAGTTCTCTGCATCGGGATTTACTGTAAGTTGTTTAACAGTTCACTTATTTTAAACTTCAGTGATGAAAGCCAACTTTTACTTCCGCATAGTTTTGCTATGCCTGTTCCCCAATTTATTATCCGCAGCCGCTATTATTTATGTGAATCCAGCTGCTTCCGGCAGCAATGACGGCAGCAGCTGGGACAATGCCTACACCAGTTTATCAACTGCGCTCGCCTCCGCGATGAATGGAGATGAAATCTGGGTAAAAAAAGGAGTGTACAAGCCGAGTACGTTGTTTGATGCGAATGGAAACGGTGTCACGGAACCTCAGGAAGCCACTTTCAAAATCCCTTCCGGCGTTGCTTTGTACGGCGGCTTTGCCGGTACTGAAGTCAACCGGAATGACCGGAATTTTTTAACGAATATCACCATTCTGAGCGGCGACATTGACAACAATGACCTCAATCCCGACGGCAATTCCATTGCGGAAAATACCGGTCAGATCAATGGAAATAATGCTTATCATGTCATTTACACCAGTAACGTCAGCGCTGCTACAAGGCTGGACGGATTTGTGGTTACGGCCGGCAGGGCAATGAGCCCGGCTGTGATCACCGATGCCAATCAGGATGGCGGGGGCTGGTACAATCAGCTGAGCGGAGCCATTAACGCCAGCAGCCCGACGATTGTCAATTCCACATTCCAGGGAAACTATGCGGCTTCCGAAGGCGGGGCTTTTTTCTGTAATTCCGCACCGACGGGCGGTGCAGTAATCTCGCTGATTGAGAACTGTAGATTCATCGCCAATAAATCGAATGTTGCAGGCGGCGCAATCAATATAGGCTCCTTCAATGCCGGCAATTACCAGCCAAAGATCAGAAGATCGGAGTTCAGGGAAAATGAAGCATTCAGACGCGGCGGTGCCATCTATCTGGTTGGTGACCATGCCGTGCTTGATTCAGTCTGTTTCCGCTCCAACAAAGTGACCGCAGTTTCACCAGACAACAGTACGCTTCCGGGTTCAGGCGGGGGCGTGGGCATGGTGGCCTCCAATGCCAGCTTTACGAACTGTTACTTTTTTGGCAATACAACCACCGGCAATCCCACGGGCGCATACGAAGGCGGCGGAGGCGGAGCCGTATACATGACCACAAACAGGTCTCAGACAGAAATACTCGGCATTTCAGCACCAAAGTTTGTTAACTGCGGCTTTTATGCCAACAGTGCCAGCGGCAACGTTACAGCTTGGGGCGGTGCAGCCGTGCATCTGAGTGATGCGGGTAAACTGACGCCAAGTTACGTCGGCTGCGTTTTTTCAGGCAATCAGGCAATGGATCAGGGCGGTGCCATTGCCAATTTTGTCCGGGTTATGGGCCTGGAAGAAAACGGAAGCTACATACCGGAACTGACGCCGCAAATTACAAACTGTACTTTCACCGGAAACCATGCAGGCAAAAATGGAGGCGCCATTTACAATCAGGGATTTATTCTTAATTCCGTGGAATTCCTGCATACCTATGTTGAAAATTCCATTCTATGGGGAAATACTGCCGGTGTAAGCGGGGCACAGATTTCATCGACGGGCATCATAGACATCGCTTACTCGCTTGTTCAGAGTTCGGGCGGAAGCGGCGCATGGAACGGGACTGCCGGTACCAATAAGGGCGGCAACATTGATATCGATCCGGGATTTGTGAATGCAGCCGATCCGGACGGAGCAGATAATGTTGCGGGCACTTCGGATGACGGCCTGCGGCTGAATGCGGCGGCAGCTCCGGTGGACAAAGGCAACAATTCAGCAGACGGCCTGACAGGCGTCACAACGGATTTTGCTGGTGCAGCAAGGCAGCAAGGCCCGAATGTAGATATGGGTGCTTATGAACGTGCCGGAATGGTCAGTAGTTACCCTGTCAAATACTGGCTCAAAGACTGGCGCCCAAGCCGGCCCGTATGTTCAAGTTGTCCGTGGGCATTTATCTTTAATGAAAAGATACTTCAGAAATTTGTCTGGGAAAGAAAAGCGCAGCTGGTGGATAACGGAAAGACGGCCGTCATAACGGGCAGGATCGTTCACCGCGATAACAAGGATATCGGTTTTGAGGTGTATTTGAAGCTGATCTATAAACATGACTGGAAAAGCTGGAGTGCCAAAGGAAGAACGTATACAGCATTGAGTCAGGCTTCCATTCAGGCTGCTGCCAAATTCCATCAGGACTGGCTGTTCTGGGAGCTGAGCAATGAAAGTTACCTGAAAGGCACAGGCGATCTTTCCGGTAAACTTTTTATTGCGCATTCTCCAACCAACAGGAGTATAGGCTTTCAGTTAGGCGTTGGTGCAAACGGCTGGGACGCGGATTTCGGGATGAGCGGATCGTTCAAATACAAAGGCACGCTCATGTACCGGAGGGCGAAGTTCAGTGTAAATGGCATAGCCTACATGAATGTGGACGCAGGAAAACACAAGAATGACGAAAGCCGGCTGGCTGAATTCGCAGAAACAGAAGAAAGTACCAAAGCGTCCAGCAACATACAATCCATGATGGTATACCCGAATCCGGTCAGAGATCAGCTGAATATTCAGACCTGGGAGGCAAGCCGGTTTGATGTGCAACTGATCAGAACGGACGGCACCACTGCAAAGCAGATGAACACAAGCGCAACAAACGGCATAATCAGCTTTTCCGTACAAGGGCTGACACCGGGCAGCTATATACTTCAGTTGACCGGCCAGGACGCAAGAACGGAAACGCAGAAGATTGTTATAGTGGAGTAAAGCATTTGTGCGGGGTTAACTTGCTTAACCGGGTTCCGATCAATCGTAATATTTTATAATTAAAAAAACAAACAATGCTTTATGCATCAGTAAAAATTAAATCTGCTGATGCATAAAACATTTTTATTTAATAAGACATAAGGATTCTTTTTCACTTGTCTTTGACCAAGAGATTAAGTGTAAGACACATTAAAAAGCTAAAATCCGTTTTACATGTTCCTGATCGTTACCCAGGAACTTCACATTTTCTGTAACGGGCATTTGTACATGAATTACACTGCTTCCAACTTGTCCATTTCAGTGATCAGATCTAAATCAAAATGCAGTGTTCCTTCACCAAGAATACCTTTAAAAGTCATCGGATGGAAGGAGTCTTGACGTAAACTAAATATTATTTCCTTTTCCTGTTTGCGGGCGTGTTTCAGATTTACAAGATCATCGTACACAACCAAAGTAGATACAATAGCAGCATTCGGATAAAGTAATTTTCCCTGATCACCGACTTCACTCACAACTTGTCCGCCGGTATTTAGGCATAGGGGAAAAGTAGTTGGTGAACAAAAAGCCAAAAGCCGGTCAATTTGAAGCTGCGGTGCAATGGCAACTGCCGAACGAATCAGTTGCATGCTGCTGAAACCACAACCGATTGCATTTTTGTTGAATTTAAACCAAACACCGCATAATTCGGCAACCCGATGGAATGAAAAAGCTACTTTGCTTAACAGATTTTCTTGGTAATCTTTTAATGCTTTTTCGACGGGAAGAAGTAAACCTGAATTCTTGATTTGAATCCTGGCACCACCAAACAATGCTGAATCCGGATATGACCGGAGAAGTAACAAATAAGTATGCTCATTTTCGATCCAGTCTGAAATACCGGAAGTGATGTTTGCAGCATTATATTTTTTCAACATTTTTTGATGATGTTCAATATACTGGTAACAAGCAGGAATATTATCGCTTGCTTTAAAAATACTCATAACAAAGTTCATGCTTATTATTGGGCCAAGCCATTTACACTATTATACAAAACCGGACTTTTCAGAAGGTGTTTTTCCGAAATCTTTTAACTACTTATTGAAGAAAATTATGCATTACTGATTTTTAACTATTTCATCAAGATCAACATAAAACCTTCCAGACGTATGTAACTGGCCAAGCAGAATTCTTCGTGAAACGTCTGTAACCATTGCTCCGCCCAGCATAACGGATGAGGCCAGCTGAGGCCAGGCGGTTATTGATTTTCCGATTTCTGACATGGATATCCTGCAACGTTCCGAAATTTGTTCATCACCCAGGATTTTTACGACCAAGGCGACTTTTTCTGCACTGGTTAGTGTTTTGAGATTTTCAGGTTCCAGATGTTCAATCAGTCCGTGTAACAATGCCCGGCCCGGTTCCAGATCAAATCTTTCAATGTCCAGCATTCCCCGGTCGTTGGTATCCATTAAAACCGGAATGCCTAATTGCCGGGCTTTTTGTCTGCTGAAAATCTTGCAGTCCAGCCCGTCACATTCCTCCACGAGTAGATCAATTTTACCGTTATGCAGAAAAAAGGAATCCAGATTATCTTCTGTTAAGCCTTCGGTAAAACATGTAACGCTTAGGTACGGGTCAATTTCCATGATTTCCCGGGCTGCAATAACTACTTTGGGTAATCCGAGATTGTGAACGCCGGTGCGTACACGGTTTAAATTACTTAGTTCCAGGCTGTCAAAATCCGCTAATCTCAATTCTCCACAGCATCTTTCCGTTGTAAGTGTAAGCGCAATTGCATGTCCAACAGAAAGTCCTACTATTCCAATCCTTTTTTGTATCAGAATTTGCTGCTCTTCAGGTGTAATTTTATAGATGTTCCGCGATGTCCTGACTTCCAAAAATTCCTCATAATCCAGCATATGAACCAGTCGCTTAGACCAGGGATAGAAAACCCAGGTTCCATATTGTTCCATGCTGCAGTTGTTCAGGTGAAAATCAATTATTTCTTTATAATCGTTTTCAGCTAACCGGGATTGCGGGTTTCGTATCTTGATTAACTCTTTTAACTGTTCATAAACAGAATCATGATAAAAAATGCCCTCAGTTGCTGCAAGCAAAGAATTTAATCTTTCCTGATCTTCCACTTTTGTCAAACGGAAAAACATAGGCTGATAGGAATGACTTACTGGTGCTGAGTCTTGTTTACAGAGTGAAGATGCCATTGAAAATAAACCAACTGTTATAAAAATTATTACTTCTTCATAATCCTTTGAAAACTTTTGTCGCTAATCCGATTGATGCTTGCATAATATCCATCGAATGCTTCGGAAGGCATCTTGCAAGTCCTGAATATGTCCTCTGAACAAAGGTTCTGAAGGTGATTTGTAAGAATTTGCTGAATGGCGATAGCGTAAGATAATGTTGTATGCTCTCCAGTGCGGGAGTCGTATTTGAAATGGTCATTAGTCAAATGAATAGTATGTGCATTGAAATTTTTCTACGTAAATCAATTACAAAATTCCGTCAGATCCTTAGCAAAATTAGCGCCTGTACTATCTTGTTGTACCAACGGTAACGTACCCGTAATTTTCATTTTAAATTTTCTGCAACAAATCCCACCTCTTCCTGCGACTGTTATATTCAGGAATCCAGAAAAGTTTTTGAGGACAGGCAACCGTTTGGACTTCCGGAATATTATTACCATAGTTTATCCATAAAGATCTTGATTACACTTTCCATCATTCATGAAGCCCAGAACAGAGATGTTTGTGCACAACGGATATTGTTCGATTGCTATGGAAAGATGCTGTACCGGCTGGCCCGGAGATATTTACCCGATACGGTGAAGGCGGAAGATGCGGTGGCCAAAGCAGTATTTATCATTTTTCAGAAAATACATACATGCCGTTTTGTTGCCATTCCTCCGTTTGAAATGTGGATGAAAAGAATTGTTGTGAATGAATGCCTGAAAATCCTGAAAAAGGAAAAGCGGTTTGAAATAGTCATGGATGCTGAGGAAGATGCCTGTTATGTGGATGATGCAACAATTGAAAATTTATCAGCCGAAGAAATTTTCAGGGTTATCGAATCGCTGCCTGACGGTTACCGCACCGTTTTCAACCTGTATGAAATTGAAGGTTACTCGCATTCAGAAATAGCTGAATTGCTGGGAATCAGCACGGGAACTTCCAAGTCGCAGCTAAGCAAGGCAAAAAGTTTGTTACAAAAAAGAATTATTGAACTGGACCCGGTGTATGCAAAACGAAAAGTTATTTGATAAAATCAGGCAGACGGCCGAACGCTCATCCGCCGCATCAGAGGACTGGAATGCTGAAAAGATCTGGGCAAAAGTAGAACAACGCCGGCAGAAGCATCCGTTAAGTATATGGCGGCCATATGCGGCTGCGTCGGCTGTATTGATCCTCGGCTTTCTGGCGTGGTCTGCTGTTTACAAGCAGGAAAATGCGGCAGCAGTAAGCGACGGAAACAATGTGAAGACACATTCCGGAAAAGCACAACCCGTCCGGAACCAGGCACTTTTACAAAGCAATGCTGCTGGTCATCAAAAATATACAGTCCGATCCGGGGAACGTAATAAAACTTACCGCAAAGCACTTCATCAAGCGCATAATAGGAATGCAGATGAAATGATAAAAGAAGCGTATGATGCATTGAATCTGCCTGAAACGGATTCCGTGCAAGTACTGGCCGCTGCCGGAATGCAGGAAGAAAAACCGGTTTTGGAAACAGCCTTTGCGGAGCAGCCGCATGATACCCTCACGCCGTTGCTTCAGATGTTTGAACATGCAAAAAGGGTAAGAGAAGAACGGAAAATGATCGTCAGGCTGGAAGAGAAAAACAGGTCAATGGATTTGTTGTTTTTTGATCATCCTGCCTTTATGGAGCATCATCCCGGCAGTGAGCCAAAGCTTTTCCTGCAAAAAAGATAAAATAATCTTCATTCCAACTTCCAATCCCATTTACAATGAAAAACTGCAACCTGCTCACTTTCTTTTTTGCTGCTTTATTTTTTCACGCGGCCGTTCATGCACAGACCAACATTCCAGCCGGGCAGGCCAGAATCGGTTATACCAATATTGATATTGTACTGAGCAGGCTGCCGGAAAGCAAAGTAATGCAAAGTCAGCTTGAAGTAACCAAAGCACAGCTTGAAAAAGCAATCAGTGAAACGGTAAAGGAATTTCAGGAAAAGCTGGCTGCATACCAGAAAAATGCAGCCCAAATAACTGATGTAATCCGGGCCGACAAAGAAAAGGAACTGGAAAGCCTGCAGGCCAGGGTTCAGGAATCAAGAACCAATGCGGAGCAATCGCTGCAAAGTAAACAGCAGCAGTTGATCGAACCGGTTTTCAAGAAGATCAATGCTGCCATTCAGGCTGTTGGCCAGGAAAACGGCTTTGTTTATATCTTTAATATGGATGCCGGGCAAGGTACCACGCCGTTCATCTTGTTTGCAGCTTCGGAAGAAAACAATGTTACAAACCTGATCCTGAAAAAGCTGGGCGTTGACCCCGACAAAACAGAAGCAGCAGCTGCTTCAAAAAAGTAGGCATGGATTTCGGTTTGTGTAAGTCGATTTTGTATAAATGAACATAATCTTGGAGAGCATCGCCTTGTTTTGATGTCGTGCATCACTTTGCTGAATCCTTTGAAATCCATAATTTTGAGGATGGAGCAATTTGAAGTTATAACCCGCGGCGACAGAAGCATGCCGGAGCTGTTGAGGTCGCCGACCCAGTTCCGTTTTTCCATCATCGGTGAAAACCAGTGCAGCCTGGCGTCGTATAACCGCCGTGATTATTACAAGATTTCCCTTGTGCTCAAAGGCCGCAGCCGCCTCCTGTATGCGCACCGCGGCATTGACATTCCGGCGCCGGCGTTGGTTTTTACCAATCCGTTGATTCCGTATTCATGGGAAAGCGGGGACGAAAGCCCAGCCGGGTTCTTTTGTATTTTCAGCGATACTTTTCTGCATACAGGCGGCAGGACGGAAAATCTTCAGGAATCCCCGCTCTTCAAAGTCGGAGGAGAACCCATTTATTTACTAAGCCCGAATCAGGCAGATTACCTGAAAAGTATTTTTGAAAGGATGAAGCTGGAAGCAGACGGAGATTATGTTTTCAAGTATGATATCATCCGTAACCAGTTGAGTATCATTATTCACGAAGCGATCAAGATGCAGCCGGCCCTGGCTTACTTTACACCGGCAAACGCTTCCGAACGCATTGCCCAGCTTTTCCTGAACCTGCTGGAAAAACAGTTTCCCGTTGATTCTCCCGATAAAATGTTGCCTTTGAAACGTGCCGGCGATTACGCGGCCCAGCTTTCTGTGCATGTTAACCATCTGAATGCGGCCGTGCAGGAAGTAACGGGCAAGTCTACAACCATGCATATCAACGAACGTCTGCTTGCGGAGGCCAAGTCGCTGCTCACGCATACCGAGTGGAGCGTAGGTGAAATTGCTTTCAGCCTTGGTTTTGAATATGCTTCCTATTTCAACAACTTTTTCAAAAAACATTCCGGTGTAACGCCTTTGACTTTCCGGAAATCACTTTGAAAAGTATAAAAATCGGTTTGAAACGTTTAGTCGTCTGACGAAAGCGTTCGGTTACTTTTGCTGCTGTCAAAAACAAACAACAAAAGTAAAATGAAAAGAACCAAATTAGGAAGCCAGGGCCTTGAAGTGCCTGTTCAGGGATTGGGCTGTATGGGCATGACCACCATTGCAGGCGGTAACATTTACGGCCTTGCCGACGAAAAAGAATCCATTGCCACGATCCATCGCGCGCTGGAACTGGGAGTGGATTTTCTGGACACAGCCGACCTTTACGGCCCGCTGTTGAACGAGCGGCTTGTTGCCAAAGCGATCAAAGGCAATCGCGGGGCTTACACCGTTGCGACCAAGTTCGGTTTCGAAATAGATGACCGCGAGCAGCTGACGTGGGCCATCAACGGCCGTCCGGAATATGTTGCCAAAGCTGTGGACCGGTCGTTGCAAAACCTCGGAACGGATTATATTGATCTTTACTATCTGCACCGTGTAGACCCGCAAACTCCGATTGAAGAAACGGTAGGAGCAATGGGCGAGCTGGTAAAATCCGGAAAAGTGAAATACATCGGCCTTTCGGAAGTTTCGGCCGCAACGCTGCGCAAAGCACATGCAGTGCATCCGGTTACAGCGGTACAAACGGAGTATTCACTCTTTGAGCGTGAGCCGGAGGCCAATGGCATAATGGATGCGGTGCGGGAACTGGGCGTTGGTTTTGTAGCGTATTCACCGCTCGGCCGCGGGTTTCTGAGCGGTCAGTTGAAATCGCCGGACGATTTTGAGGAAAATGATTTTCGCCGCGGCATACCGCGTTTTCAGGGAGAGAATTTTTATAAAAATCTGGACTTGCTGAAAGAAATCAGTACAGTAGCAGAAAGTAAAGGCGTTACGCCTTCGCAGCTTGCACTGGCATGGGTGATGGAAAAAGGCGTGGTTTCCATCCCGGGAACAAAACGGATCCGGTACATCGAAGAAAATGCCTCTGCTACTGAAATCACTTTTTCTGCGGAGGAACTGGCCCGGCTGGAATCCATCGTCGAAGTCGGAGTAACGGCCGGAAGTCGTTATGATGCCGGTATGATGCAGTTGGTGAATGGCTGATTAAAGAATTTCACATGCAGCTGGTAAACGGCTGCATGTGAAATGTAAATTGTGAGATGTAAAATGATTTTTTTGACTGGTTTTATGATCTAATCCAGACTGATGATTACTGCTTTACGATTTTGCCAAAACTGAAAGTATTTCCCTGTTTCAGATGATAAATGTACGTTCCGGCTGCCAGATTACTGCCATTGATTTCAACATGGTATTTTCCGGCTGCCTGAATCTGATCAACCAGAACAGCCTGCTTTTGTCCGTGGATTGTATAAAGGGTTAAATTCACCATGTTTGTTTCCGGCAGCTGATAGAAAACCGTTGTGTTTTGCTGAAACGGGTTCGGGTAAGCAACAGCAGGGAAGTCAGCCGCAGAATTGATTCGGGCAGCATCCTGATTGATTGTTTCAGCCTCTTTTTCACCATTCCGCGCCAGGCTGTTTGCTCTTGGAAGTTCCGGGTGTTCGGATCTGAAACTGACAGAAAGGTAATCCATGTTCGGGCCGCTGGAACCAATGGAAGTTAATCTGATTTTATGCGTTCCCGGTTCCAGATACACCTTTGCACCCGAGTAAAATGCCCAGTTGTTCCAGCTGTACACGGGCAGAAAAGCCGATATTTCAACCAGTTCATTATCTGCAGTCAGTCGCATGGATCTTGCATCTTTGCTGCCGTTTGAAAACTGAAAGCCCAGTGTATACGTACCGGGTAATTGTGTCCGGATTGTCCATTCAATGTATTCCTGTTTCGGATTAATAAAATCAACATAGCCTTTTCCGCTGTATCCGCTATGATGCTTTTCAATCTGTGCACCGGAGATTTTGGCATCTTCTGCTTCCAGATTCTGGATTTCCGGCTGAGGAACAGCAAACACAAGGTAATTGGATTTTGCACCTTCGGCAGGCGCTTCCATATTTGCTCCCAGAATAAACGGCTGTGGGTACAAATGCCAGTAATCAACCAGCTTGCTGTAAATTTCCAGGGTATTGGAATTTGGATCTGTGGTGCGTATGACATCTTCTGTTTTATGCCAGCTTTGTAACCAGCCCGGCAAGGCTGCGGCCTTTTTGTCATAGGCAATGTAAACAATGGCGGATTTTTTAATGAAAGTTGTGAGCCAGGAAGTTTGTGTTTCATTTTTATCCTGCATGGCTGTCTGGATAAAAGAAGCACCCTGTAAATAGGACGGCGCCGAAGTAATGCGGAAATCACGGTCGGTGTATATGTTGCTGCCGGTGCATAGTTTGGTAACGTTATATGATTTGTCATTGGCATCCGAAACCTGGGTAATCAGGTTATCTTCTTCGGGCTTTTCCGGAACTGGCGGCTTGATGGTTTGCGGTACACGGACTTCCATCCAGTCTACATAAAATTTATCGCTGGCTGTTTGTGTCGATACCATCCAGCCAAAGTGCCCGAGTTGCCTGTATGTCAAGTCAATGGTTTCCAGATCCGGTTTGGAGCGGTAGCCCGCGCCTCTGTTGAGGAAGACCTGGATCAATCCGTTTTTGTAGCGGGCGATTTTAAATTTATACCATTGCGTTTTCGTGAGTTCGGGATAAATGCTGATTTCGTCAAGAACTTCAGGATGATAAATGTTGTCCGTTGCTAGCCCTAATACAAGGCGTCCGCCTGTGTCCGGACTGTAACTGAGCACGTACGCTTTTTGCTCTGAAGTATTTGCACGGCCAAAAGTCAGTCTGAACTCCCGCCAGTAACTTCCGTTCAAACCCATTGCGGCGGTTTCGATCACGTATGATTCTGCGGTATATTTTTCAGCAGTAAGCAAGGAACCGGCATCAAATGGATTGTAGGCAGCACCATTTAAAACAGACCAGTTTTCATCGGCTTTCCAGCTTTTACTCAGAGAATTTCCATTGAAATCATCTCTTAAAAGAAGCTGGTCAGACTGTGCAAACAGGGATTGCACACCTGTGGTGAACATTAGCAAGCAAAGCAGCATGTTGCGGCAATTGCTAAACGAAGGGTGAAAGCGTAGTGTTTTTTTCATGAAGATATAGAGGATAAAATAGTAGTATTCAACAGCGAATTTGTACAGGCGTATTAGTTTCAGACAATCTATTCTGGTATTGTTTGTAAAATAATTATAGTCTGTATGTTTAAACTTACAAATTAATTTGTAATTATATTTAAAATTGTTTGTAAGTAAATAAAAAACAATTCTAATACTCGTTTTCCGTCATGCGTTTGCAGGTTTTTACAGGTTTATGAGTTGGAAAAAGATTTGGATTTTAGAATTCCGGCTTTAAGTCTATCCTCTGGCCGCCACCAAAAATATTTGCTGGGCTGTATGTGGTTGGTTCCTGATTTTTGAACTGCTGCAACAACTTTATTTCAAGAGCTATTAAAAAGCAGTAGGGTACAGATTCTTTTTTCATAATCAGAAAGTTATGAAAGTGGATTCTGTTGCTGATAAATAAGTATGCCAGATTGAATTCTGACGAATGTCTATATATCAGCACTGCCGGTACTTTGAAACCAGCAGATTTTTAAGCCCATAAGAAACCAAGAGGCCATTTAACCTTTTTGTTGAACCAATCATTAATTTTATTAAACACTGTCAAAATACTTTATAAGTTTGGAAGTCGGTGCACATGTAGTATAGTAAAATGCGTTAATATTATACGTAAATAATACTACCTAAAAATGGACTCTATACGGACGTACCTTGATTTAATCTATGAATATGAACCTACATCAGCATCCTATAAAGAGCGTACGAAGGATTTTGCGGGATCATGCATAGCACTCGATTACGAACAGATACCGGATGCAGGCGAAATGATCGATCTGGGATCAACAGAATTTCATCAGGCACCGGATTACTGGTATACAAAGGATACCAAGAAGTATTGTGCTACACTGCTGATTTGGAAAAAGGACTGGATTATTGATTTTATAGAAGTGACGTGCAGTTGTATGGTCATTTACCTGGCACATTTAACTAAAAACGAGATCGGAATAAAGTTGTGCCTTTCAAATCAGTAAATGAATTGTTAATTGTTACTGGCAAACGTTTCAGGATGCCCCTCCGGGGCCGCATTTATGAACAGAATGGCTTTTGCTACAAACAGGAGGCCGCTCTGCGGCCGGGCATTCTGCTGCGGATGAACGCCCTGTTTGTAGCAAAGGTTTTACCTGATTACATGCTGCCCTTACTGAAAGGTGCGGATGTTCGTTGAAGGAACATTATAAATGCACAGACGCAGTTAGCCGGAAAGTTTGCGCCAGCGGGCTTCCTTGCTCAACCGGAAAAAGACAGGCGAAATCAGCAGTGTAATTTTTAAGGATGCGCAGACCTGCCCCGGTTGTGAAATATTTAAGGTTGCCCTTGTTTTTGTTTTCACCAAAATATCCTCCGCGTAACGCCAGAACACCCTTATACCAGTATTCACCGCCGGCTGCCAGCGCAACTTCCTGCATTTCTTCCCTGAATCCGCCCGGCGCATCTGTAAATGATCCCAGAACACCGCTGAGCAAAGGCTTGTTGTTAACGTTTGACGCATATTGCGGAGTCGGAACCATGAGTTTGATGGCATCCAGTATGAAATTAAACCTGTGTTTGCCGTTTTCGGTAAAAGAAAATCCGCCGCCCACTTTCAGCGTTGTAGGCAGAAAATCGTCCGTCTCTGTTCCGGCACCGTAATTTATTTTACCGCCCGCATTGGAAAGTACCGCACCCAACGACCAGGAAACCTCTTTTCCCGTCGTTTCATTGGTGAGTTGTTTACGGTAATAAGCACTCAGGTCGCCGGCCATGGTTTGCGCGTTCCGGATTTCGATATTGCCTAATATAATGTCTTCTGTTAACCGGGAAGCAATGTATTTCAGCGTAAAACCCATGGAGAAATTGTTTCCGAGCTGCCGGCTGTAAGTGCCGCTGATGGCTGACTGATTTGCTTCAAATGGCGGAAGTTGCTGCGGAAATGCATAACCCGGAAAATCAACTTCAGCATTGTTCATGTAATTGAAAGACAAAGCCATAGCCTGCCCTTTCGCCAATTTTTTGTAGGCAGTTCCGTAGCCCTGCCACATTTCCGGGACAACCTTGCGAAGCCATGGTAAATACGATACCGACGCACCAAAATCCTTTTCGGCAAAGGAAAGTTTGGACGCATTCCAGAAAGTAGCATTGGCATCGGCACTCAGCGCAACGCCCGCTTCTCCCATGGCCGCACTTCTGGCATCCGGTGCACGTTGCAAAAATAAGAGCTGACTTGACGGAATCCGCATGGACTGGGCAGACAATTCAGTATTTGAGAACAGGAATAAACAGAACAGACCGGACTGGAAAAGCTTCATGACAAAAGGGTTTAAACTTGTGAAACAGGTTTTTGACAAATGCATGCGGACTGAAATCTTGCAAAGAAGCTGCTTCCCTGAAAACGGAATATTTTTAACTATTAGTATTATTGTCCAACACTGGTAAGTAACTTTTATGAAGTAAATGATGATTTCCGATAGGGCGTTGATCTGTTACTGATTGAAAAGTGATTCTGGCAAGTCTGGCCGGAAGTGAATGGTATTAGTCGTAAAGCCGGACATTGTGCTGTTTATAGTTCAGGCATGAACGGACAATGGCGATAAATTCCTTACTTTATCGGTGGTACTGAATTTATACCTTCAAAATCTTTACCCTGAAAAAACCGCAAAACGAACAATTGATGAAGACTGAAAAAGAAAAAATGCTGGATGGCGAACTCTACGTTGCCCTTGATCCGCAATTGACCGAAGAAAGAACAAGGACGCGCCTGCTGCTTCTCGAACTGAACAACAGCCGTGAAGACGAGCCTGAAAAAAGAATTGAGATACTGAAACAACTGATTCCCAATGCAGGAGCAGACTTGTGGCTGCAGCCGCCATTTTATTGTGACTACGGAAGTAATATGATCGTGGGTGAAAAGGTATTTTTCAACTTCAATTGCGTGGTGCTGGATGTTACTTATGTACGGATCGGCAGCCGGACGCTTTTCGGGCCTAACGTTCAGATCTACACGGCAACGCATCCCCTTGATCCTGTGACGAGGGCTTCGGGCGTGGAATCCGCCAAACCGATTACAATCGGAGAAGATGTATGGGTTGGCGGCAGCGCTGTGATAAACCCGGGCGTAACCATTGGCGACCGTTCTATTATCGGTGCAGGCAGTGTTGTCACCAAAGATGTTCCGGCAGATGTGTTTGCAGCCGGCAACCCGTGCCGCGTAATCAGGTCACTGGTGTAGCCCGGCTTTATGGATTTGGAACGTCAGTTATTCCGATTTCAATGCGTGGTTTTAACTTCTGGCATTGCAGGAATATTTGGAAAGCAGTAAAATTAACTTACATTTGTATCGTACACGATATAATCGTAAACGATTTTTAAACAACAATATGGAATCATTGTATCAAACGACCGTTGCGGTAACCGGTGGTCGTAATGGAAAAGTCAGAAGTGAAGACGGCGTGCTCGAACTGGAAGTGCGTACGCCGAAGGAACTGGGCGGGAAAGAAGGTTATACCAATCCTGAACAGTTATTTGCAGCAGGTTATGCGGCTTGCTTCGACAGCGCATTGAACCTGATTATGCACCGGGAAAAAGTGAAACCTGCATCTCCTTCGACCGTGAAAGCTACCGTTGCATTAAAGTCCAATGGAGAAGGAGGGTTCGCGCTGGGTGTTGTCCTGGCTGTGAACATACCTGGAATTGAAAAAGCCCGGGCACAGGAACTGGTTGAAAAAGCGCATGTTGTATGTCCGTATTCCAATGCAACCCGCGGGAACATTGATGTACAGCTGGAAGTCATTGAATAAGTTGCACTCAATCAGGCTTAGTGCAGAAGAAAAGGATTCAAAAACATGGAAACGGATGAATTTCTGAAACTGGAAAACCAGTTGTGTTTCCCGCTTTATGCAGCATCCAGGCTGGTAACAAAATGTTATCAGCCTGTTCTGGATGAAATGGGGCTTACTTATCCTCAATATCTTGTTTTGCTGGTATTATGGGAAAAAGATTCGGTAAACCTGAGTGTGCTTTCCGGAAAACTGCAGTTGCAGTCCAACACGCTGACTCCCTTGCTGAAGCGGATGCAGGAAATGGATCTTGTCAACCGGGTGCGTTCCGATCAGGACGAACGCAGCATTATTATTTCACTGACGGAAAAAGGGCAACTGTTGAAGTCCGGAGTGCCTGAAATGCAAAGCCGTTTGGCCAACAATATCGGCATTACACAGGAAGAAGGACAAGTTTTACACAGTCTGCTTTACAAACTGATTGAAAACCTGAAAGTTTGAAACAGGATCGGTTCTGGCTGAGACGGATTGTTTGATTTCTGATTCTTACTCGTTTTTCCGGTTTATAAAACCTTCTGAAAAGAAAATATACTTAATCTATTAATTTAATAGTTTACTGCATTTAAATTTGTGCTGATACGTTTGATTCTTTGGCTTGATTTTAAACCTGTAAACCATGATGATCAGAAAAATTTACCTGACGCTTGCATTATCCGCAATAACCGTTCTGAATACTTTCGCACAAAGCGACGGCACACACAAGCTGGCAGCAGCCGAAGTAACCAAAGTCAATGAAGTGCTTGATGCTTACCTGCGTACCTTCAATGCAAAAGACCTGAAAGGCTGGGAGGGAACCTATCATTTTCCGCATTATCGTCTGGCTAGCGGCAAAATGTCGGTTCTTGAAAAAGCAGGACTGAGGGATTCTGCCAATGTATTCGGCCCGTTGATAAAAGCCGGATGGGATTACAGCAAATGGGATCACCGGAATATTGTCCAGGCTTCGGAAAACAAGGTGCATGTTGATACAAAATTCACCCGCTTTCGAAAAGATGGAAGTATAGTTGCCTCGTATGAAAGCCTTTATGTACTTACCAAAGAGGACGGAAAATGGGCTGTGAAGTTGCGGTCCAGTTTTGCAGAATAATCTTGATTGAATATGAAAAAAGGATTTCTCCTCGCTGCTGCAATTATATTTTCTGTTTATGATGTCAGTTTTGGCCAGAACAGCAAACCCAACATTGTCTTCATCATGGCGGATGATCTTGGCTATACGGATCTTTCCTGCTACGGAAATCCGTATCACAGGACGCCGAACATTGATTCGCTGGCCGGAAAAGGGCTGAAATTTACGCAGGCTTATGCGGCTTGTCCGGTTTGCTCTCCATCGCGTGCAGCCATTATGACGGGTAAGTATCCGGCGCGGCTGCATCTGACCAACTTCATTGCCGGAGACAGAAAAGATCCGTCATCACCCGTGCTGCCTGCGCAATGGACGAAGTATCTGCCTTCCTCTGAAACCACACTGGCCGAAGTTTTGAAAAAACAGGGTTATACAACGGGTATTGTCGGAAAATGGCATTTGGGCACTGCAGATTCCACATCGCCTGCCCAACAGGGATTTGATTACGACCGCGTTATTGCAAAGAACGGACTGGATTACTATAACTATACGATCACTTCGAAAGGAAAAACCGTTTTTGAAGATAAAGGGCAGCATTATCTGACAGACAAGCTCACGGATTACGCCGTCGGGTATATTCAGGAAAACAGGTCAAAACCTTTCTTTTTATATCTTGCGTACTCTGCGCCGCATATTATGCTGGTGCCGCGGGCGGATAAGCTGGCTTATTATTTCTCGAAATTTGCGGAACATAAGGGCAAGTTCAATCCCAATTATGCGGCTATGCTCGAAAGCATGGACGACGGCGTTGGCCGCGTTGTAAAACAGCTTGCGGAAAGTAACCTGCTGGAAAATACAATTATTGTTTTTACGTCAGACAACGGCGGGCTCGGACTTCCCGAACTCGGGCCTGCACCCACCAACCTGGAACCGCTTCGAAAATGGAAAGGCCATGTGTACGAAGGTGGAATCCGCGTACCGCTTATTTTTACATGGAAAGGAAACATTCCCGCTAATTCCGTTACGGACAACTACATCATTGGTACTGACTATCTTGCGACTTTTGCTGAACTTTTGAAAATAGGTGATCTAAAAACGACTGCCGACGGAAAAAGCTTTTACGGATTACTTCGCGAGCCATCAAAAGATTATGCACGCGGGCCGGTTTACTGGCATTATCCGCATTTCAGCAATCAGGAAGGAAGGCCGTCGGGCGCCATCCGAAATGGTGATTTCAAGCTGGTGGAATCTTATGAAACCGGTAAAACCGAACTTTTTAATGTAAAGGAAGATGTCGGCGAAACCAGAGACCTGTCGGCAACGGAGCCGGAAAAAACGCAGGAACTGCTTCATGCACTGCAGGAATGGCGCAAACAGGTAAATGCCAACATGCCTGAGCCCAATCCGGATTACCGCAGAAAAGACTGATTTTGCCAACTGTTCTGAATACCATACAAAACAACAATCGTGAAAAATCCTTGTTCCTTTTGCAGGAGTTTGCCTTTTTTAATTTCAGGCAGGGTAAATTCAGGTTGGTATAGGATTTAAAAAGCAGATAAAACTGAGTGCCGACAAACTTTTGAAGCCGTTTCAGGATTGTTGGAATACTTTTGGATGAATGTAAAATTCCATTTGACATATCCAGTTCTGAACTAATTACGGGTAAAACCGAAAGGCACCTGATGAAAATCGCCACTTACAATATAAACGGTATGAACGCCCGCCTGCCGGTACTGCTGCGTTGGCTAGCTGAAACAAAACCGGATGTAGTTTGTCTGCAGGAACTCAAGGCACCGCAGGAAAAGTTTCCGGAAAAAGAGTTGTTAGATGCCGGTTACAATGCAATCTGGCATGGACAGAAAAGCTGGAACGGCGTTGCCATCCTGACGAACGGAAAAGTTATCCGGCAGGTTCGGAATGAACTTCCGGGCGATGAAAATGACGACCAGAGCCGGTATATAGAAGCAATTGTTGATCAAAAAAGGATTGGATGCCTTTATTTACCAAACGGCAATCCGGCACCCGGACCGAAATTCGATTATAAGCTGCGGTGGTTCGAAAGACTGAAAGCACACGCAGCTTATTTGCTTGCCGAGGAACTGCCCGTCATTCTTGCAGGGGACTTCAACGTAATTCCTACGGAAATGGATGCGTATAAACCCGAACGATGGCTGAAAGACGCCTTGTTTCTGCCCGAAACGCGTGCTGCTTTTCAGGAACTTATGGATCAGGGCTGGACGGATGCCTTGCGGAAACTGCATCCGGATGAAACTATTTACACGTTTTGGGATTACTTCCGAAATGCATACGGGCGCAATGCAGGGTTGCGCATCGACCACTTTTTGCTGAGTCCTTCCATTTCGGGAAGCCTCATTGCTTCCGGCGTCGACAGTCAGGTCCGGGGTTGGGAAAAGACCAGCGATCATGCACCGGTATGGATTGAACTGAAAGACGATTCTTTGTAAAGACTGGAAATTGCAGGAATCTGTAAAAAATGTTTAATCCGGAACTGCATCCTGAAATTCATTTTCTTCCGGTTCACTTTTCAAACGGGGTCCGATGAGCAAAAGCATGTAAATAATAACACCTATTGCAAAGCTGATGAGAGTCCCGGCAATTTTGTAGTCATTTCTGGATTCATAAGTTTTGGTTCTGGGTTGAAGAATCACAAAATCATTGGTGACGCGCTTCCTTAATGCATACTGAATGGCTATCCGGAAATTTTCCCGGTCATAAGATGCGGGTTTGTGTTCAAAATGATCGAGATTGGAAAAATTATAATGCTGCATTTTGGCAATACATTCTTCCAGAAATTTTCTGAAACGTTTTTCCTTGTTGGCATTGCTGCCCCAGTTGCTAATCTGCTTGTTAAATTTAACGCCATACCAGTAAAGCGGGGTCATGGTAATTGGCTGGGTTTTGTGGGTCAGAATGGGATTCGCAAAATAAATATCTATTTCCAGCTTCTCATTATATCTTCCCATTGCCCGGAATGCAGAATGTACGCCTCCGATATATTTGTATACAAAAAACTGTTTGATCCGGTAATACCTTACATGCTCATGTTTGCGGATTTCCTTCACAGTCTGGAGTTCAAGCAATTTGCCGGTATTGGTAGTCAGGAAACTTTGGGAAAATGCAAGCATGGCAGTAATTGTTACCCAGCCTGAAACCTGCATTTGCCAGCTGCCTCTGTCGTTGTTTTTCTTGAAAGTGAATGCATTGAACCGCGGTCTGAGCCATATTAAAACAGGTATCCATGGAAAAATCAAAGGAATCCAGATATTCCAGATGTCCTCGTCCAGTTCCAGAATCGGGTATTTGCCTAGGAAGAGCAACCATCTAGTAAAACCAAGTAAAATCACCGAACTCCATGCAAAAAGGGAAAATGCTGGAAGAACGTGTTTGAGCTTCTTGATATAATTTTTACTGATCCGCATAAACGAAAAGCAGGTATAAAGTCAGGGTTTATATTCAGTTAAGACGGAATCGTCCTGGTAATACCCGTAAGTCACCTGCTATTTCGTTATTTTTGAATTAAGCCATGGCTGAAATCAGCTGAAATTGATTTTGGTAATGAGTTATTTTTTCTAACATGCTCTTCGTTAAGCGACAATAGTAAAATAAAAACGGATTTTGCATATGGCCTCGGCGACGCCTCCTGAAATTTACGCTAAAAAGAAGGCTCCTCCGGAGCCAACAATTATCGCTGTTTACTTTCCATTAGCTACAAACAGAAAGCTCCTCCGGAGCAAAGGCCTGGCCGCAGAGCGGCCTTCTGTTTCTAGCAAAACAAAATCGATTTGCATGTGGCCCCGGAGGGGCGTACTGAAACAAGTGCTAAAAAAGTTAGCTCCGGAGCCAACAATTATCGCTGTTTACTTCCGATTAGCTACAAACAGAAAGCTCCTCCGGAGCAAAGGCCTGGCCGCAGAGCGGTCTTCTGTTTCTAGCAAAACAAGACCAATTTTGCATGTGGCCCCGGCAGGGCCTCCTGAAATTTACGCTAAAAAGAAGGCTCCTCCGGAGCCAAAAATACTACTACTTACTTTCCATTAGCTACAAACAGAAAGCTCCTCCGGAGCAACGGCTTGGCCGCAGAGCGGCCTTCTGTTTCTAGCAAAACAAAACCGATTTTGGATGTGGCCCCGGCAGGGCCTCCTGAAATGTACGCTAAAAAGGAGGCTCCGCCGGAGCTAAATAACAAACACTATTTCACTTCCTGTAACTAGCAAGCCAGAATCCCAAGCTGTACTTACTTCAATTCACCCTTTTCAGCATCCTTTTTCATTTCTTCGTTTGCAAAAATCGCAAGTTCCACCCGGCGGTTTTTCTCACGGTTTACTTCGCTGTCATTTGGAAATTTAGGCTGGGCTTCGCCATACCATTTGGTTTTCAGTCTGGATGAGGGTAAATTTTGTGATTCCAGATAAGAAGAAACAGCTTCGGCTCGGCGTTCGGATAACTTCATATTGTATTTGTCAGAGCCGGTATCATCGGTATGGCCTTCCAGCAGAATCTGGGTATCCTCATATTTGCCAAGAATCCCCGCTACTTTTTGCAGTTCCTTTTTGGCATCTTCACTCAGATCGGACGAGTTCAGCTTGAAAAGCAGACCTGAGTTGAAAGTCAGGTTAATGCCTTCGCCGACTCTTTCCACAGTAGCGTCCGGAATGGCCTGTTTCAATTCCTGGGCCTGTTTATCCATATGCCTGCCGATAAGATATCCGGCCGAACCTCCGACAGCAGCACCGATCAAAGCACCGATTACACTGTTTTTTCCCGTCAGTTCACCCACTGCGGCACCGGCAGCGGCTCCGCCGGCCACACCGATACCCGTTCCTTTTTGTGTGTTATTCAAACTTTTGCAGCCAATCATGAAGGCCAGTACTACGATCATCAAGCTATTTTTTTTCACGATGCAGGTTATTTTATGTTTAATTGATTTATTCGCAAATCATGCTCGACAACAAGTCAAGCTGCAGGTTTTTCAGTCCTAGTTCAAGCGCCTTTTTTATATCACCGCAGGCATTGTCTTTTTCCTGTTTTGTCATTCTGCCGGACAGTTCCTTGATGTCGGTGGTGACATATTTCTGCTGCATCTGTTTCAAATGCGCCTCAGTCCTGATCTGATAAATGTCAAGATCATTTTTCCCCAGTTCCAGAACTTTGTCATAAGCTGCAAACGCATCGTCGTAGTTATTGATCTTGATCATCATATCACCTTTCTGAATGAAAAAAGAAGGATTTTCGGGATCCAGTTCGATGGCTTTGGTGAGGTTTGTGTCGGCATCTGCAAGCATATCAAGCTGAAAGTTCAGCTGTGCAAGCTGTGCAAACATCTTTGCGCGGGCCTTCAGGTTCTTGTTCTTTTTAGTCAGGTCGGTGATTTTGATCAAATCCGCTTTTGCATCTTCAGTGCGCCCCAGATTGCTGTATGCATAACTTCTTGCATAAAAAGCGGTTACATTGGTTTGCTTGCTGGCCTTAATGGCTTTGTTCGCAGAATTTACCGCATCTTCATATTGTTTGAGGCCGTTGGATGCCACTGCAACTCCGATGTTTCCCTCAATTTTGGCATCTTTTGCAGAACAATCTTTAAGCACCTTGGTGAAAGTATCCAGCGCTTCCTGATATTGCCCCTGATCATTCTGCTTGTTGCCGGTCTGGATCTGTTTGAAACATTTGTTGGAGGTTGTCAGCAGTTGCTGGGCCGGGACAGACAGCGGTAACAGCAGTGCAAAAAACATAAAAGCTTTTGTAGTCATAAAATCTCAGTCTCGTAAAAAGTACATTTTCCCGTACAAAACAATCCACATGCAGACGTGTTTCGGAACGGTTAAGATGAACAGCCGTAAAATAGAATGCCAGCTGTAAACTGAGGAAATGTTTTGACCTGTAACGGTCCATTTAAAAATAATGTAAAATTGCTGTTTGCAATCTGCGGCATAGTAAAAAACAAAACGGTTGCAGCATAAAGGAACTTGTTAAGTCCATTCATACTGCAACCGTTTTAAAATCCATGTAGCGCTTTATATATGTTCTTTTAGGCTGCTACATGGACAAAGTTCTTCGTCTTCTTTCTTGAAAATCCTGTTGGTCCGGTTTAAAACCGGTATTGTATTCGGTTAATTGGTAGCAAGAACATTGCCGTTGCCAAGGCCAAAAAAGGATCTGGAAATCGGATCGGATAATATTTTATTTATGGCCAGGTCAGCACCATATTTGGTGAAATGGTTTTCATCAAACATGTAAGGTGTATTTTCCTTGGATAATGGCGGAAAGGAATCCATATTGATAATACGTACATAATAAGGTTTGAGGTTTTCACTCAGATAATTATCAAACGTATACGAACTGCTTATCAGGTATTTTTCACTTTCTTCTGATTCGTATTCATATTCTTTTGCAGCGATGCTTGGATAAGGAATATTATAGGTTTCACTTTCTCCTATGATCATTACTTTGATATTGTATTTATTGCAATAGTCAATGGTTTTTTTGATATAACCTAAAACCTGTTCAGGCGTATTGCTGTCATCTTTTGACCAGACTGCGCTGATAATAACACCATCAATTTTGTCTGCATTATTTTTGATAAAATCGTGATATACAAAATTGATAATGTCTCTGTTTCTTCCATTATGGTTGTTTTCCACGGTCGGCAAATCTCCGCTTTCTGCTGCTTTTAACAAATTTATCCCATTCTTGCTCAGACTTTCTTCCAGGGATACAAATAAATGAGCGGCATGACTGTCTCCGATCAGCAATACATTCTTTTTGTTCTTTTCAATGCAAAGACATTCTTTCTTGTTGTATTCTTTGGAAGATTTTCCGGAGCTTACAAAGCAATTTCCGGCAGCCAAACGATTTTTGGTGTCATGCGGATGATTTTTGGAATAATCTGCAATTTCCAGGGTTTTATCCTTGAACAAAGTATGATTTGTATTAAAATAACTTAAAGCAGAAGTGGCTATAATGCAGACCGTTGCAACTGCAATAATGGATTGGCTGTTTCTGATTTCGAGCGATTCAACATACTTGAATGACAAATAGGCCAATGTCGTTGCCAATGCCGTAAACAGGATGACGGACTGCACATTCACGCTTACTCCAAAGTACATGGCAATCACAAATATAGGCCAGTGCCATAAATATAACGAGTAAGAAATCTTGCCGATAAACTGTATGATCTGATGTTTTATTATGCCAAAGTCATTGTAATTTGCAACAATGACAAGGTATGTGGCAAGCACCGGAATCATCGTATACATTCCCGGCCATAACATGGACGTATTCAGCAGTAAAAAGCATGCAAAGATCGTGGCGTAGCCAACTATTGATAAAGCTTTTCTCCATTTGTTGTCTTTAACAAATCCCTCTGAAAAGAAAGCAACTCCTCCAAACAACATTTCCCATGATCTTGTTGGAAACAGATAAAAAGAAGCCGTCGGTTCTTTGATTGTAGCAATTACCGAGACAATAAATATCGCAACTGTGGTGCCTGTAAAGAATATGAAATAGACTGATTTATTCTTAAACACCTTGTTCATAACCAACAGAATGACCGGATAAATCAGGTAAAACTGCCATTCAACAGATAAAGACCATGTATGCAGAAGGATATTTGTATCGGAGGCTGCATCAAAATAATTAGAGCTTTTCCAGTACAGGAAGTTGGATAAAAACAAAAGACTTGCCGCAGCATTTTTCTGATTTCTTTTGTATTCTTCCGGCAGGTAAAAAAAGAAACAGACAATACTTAATATGATGACAAGGAACAGCAATGCCGGTGCAATCCGTTTCAGCCTCTTTGCATAATAATCCAGAAATGAAAATTCATTTTTATTGATGGAAGTGAAAATGATCCTGCTCATCAAATAACCGGAAATGAGAGACTGTAAACCAAACTGTGTCATCTCTTAATTTGATTAAGGGAAAAAATAAGTAAATTAGTTTAACTTAAAGACACAATGAAGACAAACGAATCCTTCGATTTCGAACGCTTCAAGGAAGAAGCA
>NZ_VBSN01000049.1 GCF_006149045.1 Dyadobacter flavalbus | reverse complement strand
AATCCTTTAATACTATCTCCGTTCAGATAAGCATTTACAATCGTTAGTCTGAACTCTACACTGAATTTTCTGTTTTTACCCATAAAAAATGCCCCCAAGAAGTGTCTAACTTTTTGGGGGCAGTGCACATTCCGTGCTTCTTCTTTTATATGAGTGAATTTAGAAGTTATTTCGCTTTCATATCAATAATCGGAATGATCATTTCCTCGAGTGAAACGCCGCCGTGCTGGAACGTGTCGCGGTAAAGGTTAACGTACTGATTGTAATTGTTTGGGTACGCAAAGAAATAATCCTCTTTTGTAAATACATATGAAGTCGAAACATGCGGTTTCGGCAGGAAAATGCGCTCAGGCTTGCGGCACACCATCAAATGATTATCGTCAAATCCAAGGTTTTTCCCATGCTTGTAACGCAGGTTTGTATTGGTTTCACGATAACCGATGATTTTAACAGGCTTCTGCACGCGGATCATGCCGTGGTCCGTTGTCAGGATCAGTCGGCATTTCTTTTCGGCAACTTTTCTAATGAAGTCGAGTAACGGCGAATGCTGAAACCACGATCTTGTAATGGAACGGTAAGCAGCTTCGTCCGGCGCCAGTTCTTTAATCATCTGAACATCGGTGCGTGCGTGCGAAAGCATATCTACAAAGTTGTAAACAACAACATTCAGCTGATTGTTGAGAAGGTTGTTGAAGTTATCAATCAGCGATTTGCCCTGATTGGTATTTAATATTTTATTGTAAGAAGACTTGATATTGAAATGATTCATTTCCAGTTGTTTCTGGAGAAATTCGTATTCATGGTTGTTCAACCCTTCTTCACCTTCCGGCGTATTTTCGTCACTTACCCACCATTGCGGATGCTTGCGTTCCATTTCGCTCGGCATCAGTCCGGAGAAAATTGCATTTCTTGCATAACCTGTTGTAGTCGGCAGAATGGAATAATAAGACGATTCTTCTTCAATATTAAAGTAATCCTGCAGAATTGGCTGGATCATTTTCCACTGATCATATCGGAAGTTGTCAATTAAAAGGAAAAACAGCGGTTCGTCCGATCCTTTCAGGTGCGGGAAAACCTTCTGTTTCATAAGCTGATGCGAAAGGATCGGCTTGTCCGACTTCGGATCGTTCAGCCAGTCTTCGTATTCTTCCTCGATGAATTTACAGAAGTTAGCATTGGCTTCACTTTTCTGCATGCTGAAAACTTCCGCCATTCCCTGATCTTCGGAGCTTTCCAGTTCCAGTTCCCAGTAAATCAGTTTTTTATATATATCTGCCCATTCTTCATGACCGATCCGATCCTGATATTGCATGGCAAGGTTCCGGAATTGCTGTTGATAGGTAAGCGTTGTTTTTTCCGTGACAAGCCTTTTATTTTCAAGAATTTTTTTGACAGAAAGCAATATCTGATTGGGATTCAGAGGTTTGATAAGGTAATCATCAATCTTGGAACCAATCGCATCTTCCATAATGTGTTCCTCTTCACTTTTCGTTATCATTACAACAGGTAAATTGGGCTGCTGCTGTTTGATCTGGGCCAGCGTTTCAAGTCCGGTCATGCCGGGCATCATTTCATCCAGAAAAACAATGTCAAATCGGTCGTTTTCGATCCGGTCCAAAGCATCGGCACCGCTGTTGACGGGTGTCACGCCATATCCTTTGTTGGTCAAAAACATAATGTGCGGTTTTAGAAGATCTATTTCGTCATCGGCCCAAAGAATGTTGTATTGCATAAGCGTTGTTTTCGTTTTATTAGTGGAAATCTCTACAAGGGTAACGCGACAATCAAAAGCAGTCGTATAAAAATATACGTTTTAACGTTTTTTAATCCTATACGCACCCTTGTCAAGCGTTATCCTGAATCGTAAAAATAGCATTCCAAGTCATCGGTTTACGACAGGAACTTTCTTGTAACCCGTTCCAGATCGTCGGGCGTATCCACGCCGTGCGAGTCGTCGGAAGTAATTACTGCCTTGATTGCATAGCCGTTTTCAAGCCAGCGGAGCTGTTCCAGTGCCTCTGCTTTTTCCAGACCGGAAACCGGCAGCTTTGTGATTTCGGCAAGAACATCCGAGCGGTAGGCATATATTCCGATGTGTTTATAGAAAACGTGTGAATCCAGCCATTCAGGCTGCGCTGCATTCCGTAGATAAGGAATAGTCTGGCGGCTGAAATACATGACTTCATTTCGTTTGTTCAAAACAGCCTTTGGAACATTTACATTGAACAAAATATCTTCATTGTCTATAATTTTCACCAGAGTTGCCAGCTCCGTAACACCGTCGAGTACGGCAGCCAGACTGTCGATCGGTTCCGGACTGATAAAGGGTTCATCGCCCTGTATATTGATCACATATTCATAATCTCCTGTTTTGGAAAGTGCTTCAAAACATCTGTCCGTTCCGCTTTGATGATTTTCGGAAGTCATAACGGCCTGTCCGCCAAAGCTTTTTACATGATTCAGGATTCTTTCATCATCCGTTGCCACAATAACCTGATCCAGCTGCGTTGCTTTTACGGCTTGTTCATACACCCGCCGGATCATACTTTTTCCTCCGATATCGGCCAGCGCTTTGGCAGGAAAACGCGTTGAAGCATAGCGGGCAGGGATTATTCCTAATATTCGCACGATTTTGTTATTAGTATGGTCCGTTTGTTAAATTTGAATCAAATAAAGCTAAAAAATTGCATAAAATCTTTTCACATCCGTTTTCGCAAAATATCTGGAGAATTCTTCCCGATCCAAATGCAGACAGCAATTTGTGGGCTGTCGAATTACGGGAAGCAGAAGGAAAGAAAGTCTCATTTGCAGTGGCCGATGTCGCTGTACAGCGATTGTTATGGCATGAGCAGCCGGAAGGTACAGATTGGTGGACTTCGCTGACGGCTTTTTCGGGTAAACAGCTTTTTTTGCATAATTACCGCTTTCCGGAACTTCCCGAACCGACCGACCTGCTTGCCGTTGATGCAGCAAACGGGCGTATGCTGTGGGTACTGCCCAATTATCTGATGGTAAAAAAGCTTGCGGCAGACAGGATAGAGGTTGCAACCAAAGCGGGCGAGCAGTTCAGGCATATGGCATGCAATGCGGAAACCGGGGAATTATTGCCGCTTTCCGGTGAATACAAAGAGCAGTCCGGTGAAATAATTTTGAAAGAGCCCGTTCGTTACAAACAGGGAAATCCATACTTTGACCAGCTCAGTTCGTTTATTAAAAAAGTTACAGGCGGACATGATGCTGTGAATATTGATTATCTTGAGAAAAGGCCCTATATAATGTTTTCTTATTATATTTACGAGCAGGATAAAGCAATTCAATATCTTCTGATTGTGACAGACAACAGGCAGATTGTTTTACACGAACAATTGTCGGAAGAACGTAAAGGAATAGGCCGTTCCACCATGATGCTGAAAGCTTCAACGCTGGTTTATCTTAAAAATAATAACGAGTTCTCGAGTTTAACTTTTTCATAATAAATGAAATACATTTTTTGCCTGACTTTTCTGGCAGGTTTGTTGACGGGCATGGTTTGTATACGTGCCAATGGAATGAATGCAGTAGACTCCGTGGGAGTTGAAAAAGTAGGAGGTAAGGTTTTTGTTTTGCATAAAGTAAATCAGGGTCAGACCATGTTTGCCGTAGTCCGGCAGTACGGCACTACGATTCAGGCGCTCCGGGAAGCCAACCCGGGAATGAGCGATCAGATCCAGTCCGGACAAACGATCAGAGTGCCTTACATGGCAAAGGCTGGTAAAAAGGATTCCAAGAAGGAGGAAAGGAGAGAAGAGAAAAAGGAAGACAGGAAGGAGGAAAAAAAGGAGGAAGTTAAAAGTTCGAAACCGGCTGCTGTTGCGCCGGCTGCATCGGCTCCGAGTGCCGGATCGGCTGTCTCCGTTGCTCCGAACGGAATCCATAAAGTGGAGCCGGGCCAGACTTTGTACCGCGTTGCTGTAAAATACGGCGTTCTGATGGCGGACCTGAGAAAATGGAACAATCTTTCGGATGATAATATCCGGGAAGGACAGGAACTGATCGTTAGCGAGAAAGGTGCTGAAAAAGTCACTGCTTCGGTGGCTCCTCCGGAGCCGAAAGTTACAACCACAACAGTTGTAAAAGATTCTGCAAAAGCCAAAGCAGTTGTTCCTGAAAAAGTAGTAAAACCGGTTGAAGAAGTGCCGGCGCCCAAAGTTGTCCGTGGAAAAAGGAAATCGGAATCCGGACTGGCCGAGGTGATCGAGACGGATGAAAGTACAAGCAAATTTCTGGGACTGCACCGCACGGCTCCGATCGGCGCTTTGGTGGAAGTGCTGAATGAATACAATCAGGAAAAAATCATTGTCAGAATTATAGGCCGCATTCCGGATACGAGCATCAACGACGATATTGTTATCAAGTTGTCTTCCAGAGCTTTCGAGAAAGTTTCTCCAAACAGCAAGAGGTTCAGAGCCGTTGTAAGCTATCTGGAATAATTTTTGAATAACCTGCAAATATGAAACATTCACCAGAATTCCGTTCCAAAAGAGAAGAAGAAAGAGCCGCGCTTAAAAATACGGCCGGGTATAAAATGTGGAGCGTTATGTTCACCATGCTGTATCCATTCATTGCCATATTTACGTTTTTGTTTTCCGGAATCGTTATGTTCTTTTCCGGCATTTCCAGAGTCCTGGCTTACATTTTCGGAGGAAGCCATGCCAAACACTAAACACAAGCATTTACTATTTCACCTTATTTAATTGATTTACTGGAAGAAAAAGCCGATCAGTACAATCGTCCTGAATTCATTTCTTCCGATCCGATCAGTATTCCGCATTTGTTTTCACGGAAACAGGATATTGAAATTATGGGTTTCTGGGCTGCGGTACTGGCTTGGGGGCAACGTAAAACCATTATCAGTAAATGTCTGGAACTTTCCGCATTCATGGATCATGCACCGTATGATTTTGTCCTAAATCATGAAGAGAGCGATTTGAGGCCATTTCTGAATTTCAAGCACCGGACGTTCAATGCAACGGATACGCTTTACTTTCTGCATTTTTTCAAAAACTATTACAATCAACACGATTCACTGGAATACGCTTTCAGCAGCCATATGAAACCGGAAGATCAGACGATTGAGAACGGGCTGATCGGTTTTCACGATCTGTTCAGCGATTCGGAAAATTTTCCGCCCCGAACCCGCAAGCATATTGCCACGCCTGTCAGAAAATCGTCGTGCAAGCGACTGAATATGTTTCTGCGCTGGATGGTCAGAAAAGACGATAAAGGCGTCGATTTCGGAATCTGGGATACAATCCGGCCGGCTCAGCTTGTTTGTCCTTGCGATGTGCACGTGGACCGCGTGGCAAGGCTTCTGGGATTGATCAAAAGGCCGGTGACTGACTGGCAAACCGCAACGGAACTTACTGCTTCACTAAGGTTACTGAATCCGGATGATCCCGTCAAATACGATTTTGCCTTGTTCGGGCTTGGCATTGAAGGTTTTGCCAAATGAGGACATAAAAAAACAGCTTCCTTTCTAGGAAGCTGTTTTTTTATGTCAATTTCATTGTCAAACCGAGCGTAGTCGAAGTTGTTGAGCACTGAACACACCATTTCGACTACGCTCCATGTGACAATTACTGAAAAGTTCTACTTTGTAACACAGTCTGTTGCCTGTCCTTTTACATCACCGCATTGTTAAACTTGATCCAGTCAACAGCAAACAGTGCTTTATTGCCTGCGGAAGGATTTTTGAATACAAAGAACAATTTATGTAGCCGTCCGTCAGCCGTGGCTTTTACCGGAATATCCACATTTCCTGTATTTTCAACCTTGGCTTCCCCTAGTTTAGGCCCGTTTACAGCATCCATGTGAATTTCAACTATTCCGCCGGCAGTCCGTGCGGCATTATGGCTCACGGATAAAGTCAGGCCGGAAACTTCGTTCAGGTCAATATCTTCAAATCCGATGAAGCTGTCGTTTTTCAGCGCAACGATCACATCCGTGCCTTTTTCTCCTTTGAAAGCGGCCGTATTTCTGGTCGTATCCGCAGCATTCGCCATGAGCGTGGCAGGACGTAAAGCAACGGTTTTGAAACCGGTTAACGGTCCCATGGCATTGCTTCCTTTATCCGTGTAGCTGGCTGAGAAAATGTATGAACCTTCTTTTTGCTTGGCTTCGGTAACATAGCTGCTTTTCAATGGCTTTTTGTCAACTGTTTTTTCCTTGGCAAGGGAAAGAATGTATTTCACCATTTCTTCGGCTTCTTCCGGCTTGTGCTGCGGGTGCGCGGCCATGGCCTGTTCGCCCCAGTTTCCGCCTCCGCCTTTGATCACTTTTTCGGCAAGTGTCTTCACGGAATTACGTTCTTTCTCGTAACGTTTTGCAACTTCAATGTAAGCCGGCCCAATGGATTTTTTGGTAATGGAATGACAGGCTTTGCAGTCGCTGAGCTCGATCAGTCTTCTGCCGGTTTCAAAACCAGTATTGGCCTGATGTCCTTGCGCAAGCTGTGTTTTGTCATAACCTTCCAGATAATCAATGGTCAGCATCACGTCTTCTTCCAGGATTTTTTTGTTGGCAAGGCTGCCGTCTTCCTTGTCGCTTACCGAAACTTCGTAATTGACAGGCTTTCCGTTCCAGTAAAAAGTCTTGTTGCCTTTGATCGCCACATCCACTTTCGGAACCGCATTTCCTGCTTTAATCGTTACTTCGGAAGTATTGGAATTTCCTGCGCTGTCCGTTACTTTCAGCGTTGCCACGTATTCGCCCGGCTTTGCATATGTAAAGGTCGGGTTTGCAGCAGTGCTTTTCGGCAGTCCTTTTCCGAATGTCCATTCATATTTGATAGCGTCCCCGTCGTAATCCTTTGATCCTTTTGATAAGAAACTGACTTTCAAAGGAACGGCTCCAACCGTGTTTGTAGCAGAAGCAATCGCAACCGGCGCACGGTTTCCGGCATTGAAAGTGATGTGTGACAAGCTGGCCTCATCATTTTGTGCAAACCAGTTCGGACCGTATTCAAGGGTATATAATGAACCGTCATTGGCAAACTGCATATCAATCGGATGGCTGAATTTTGCATTCGGCATAAAACGTTCCATGTTGACAAGATCGCCCTGCTCGTTCATGGTCACCACATTGATGTAATCGCGGATCCAGTCGTAAGCAAAGAATTTTCCATTGTAATAATCCGGAAACTTGCCTTTGCCGTTCTGGTAATCCGCTGCATAATAAACCGGCCCGGCCATGGCATTGCGGCCGCCTTTTCCTACAATCGCACCAAATTCCGGCGAGTCCGCATACGGGTACCATATAAATGCAGGCTGGGCAGGAGGCAATTGCTGAAGACCTGTATTGTGCGGCGAGTCGTTTACGGGAGCAGCCGGATCAAAAGGCTTTCCGGAAGTACTGTCGGCAAAGTTGAAATCAACATAAGGTTTGTTGTCGGCAATGAACAGCGGATAACCGAAATACCCGGCTTTACGCGCCTGATTTACTTCGTCATAACCTCTCGGGCCGCGTTTCGGATCGTCATTGGAGGCATCCGGGCCCACATCGCCCCAGTACAAATAACCATTATGCTGATCCACAGAAATCCGGTAAGGGTTACGCGTACCCATTACATATATTTCCGGACGAGCTTTCGGGTTTCCGGCCGGGAAAAGGTTTCCTTCCGGAATATCGTACAAATTGGTTCCGCCCGGCATGTTGGCGCGGCGGTCGCCATAACGCGGCTTGATGCGCAGTACTTTACCCCTTAATGAATTGGTATTGGAAGAAGAATGCTGTCCGTCCCATCCTTCGCGGCCCGGACGTTCGTCAATCGGGCCGTAGCCATTGGACTGAAACGGATTTACATCATCACCGGTCGATAAGTACAGGTTTCCTTTATTGTCCCACGCGATAGAACCGCCGGTATGGCAGCAATCCGTTCTTTTAACCGGGACGGTCAGCAGTACTTCTTCGGTGGAAAGCAAAAGCGTATCTTTTACATCGTCGTATTTGAATCGAGACAAATGCTGTGCAGTGTCGGCTTCGGAAGACGGCGGCGAGTAGTAAAGGTAAACAAGCTTGTTGGTTTTGAAATTCGGATCAATATTCAGTCCCATCAAGCCATATTCCTGTTTGGTATAAACCGGCACTTCGGCAGCAAGTTTTACTTTTCCGGTTTTCGGATTGTACAGTTTAAGCTTTCCCTTGCGTTCAGCAAACAGAACGCGCTGATCGTCCAGCACGACAAGTTCGGTAGGCTCGTCCAGCTTGGAAACGAGTACTTTTTTGGTAAAACGGTTTTCTTCCGGACGGGCTTTGGAATAATCCAGCTTGGAAGCCATTACGTAATTAAGTCCGCCTGTGAGGTGTTTTACAAAAACCGGATTCACGTACGTTGCGTCTTCATGTCCGAAATTGGTATAAAATGCTTTTCCGCCATCAAACTCATGATACCACGACATCGGATGATCGTCGCCCATTTTTCCATCTTTATACGTTTTTTCATCGATTTTAACCAGAACCGTTACTTTCGGGTTAAAGCTTTTGAAGTCGTAAAATTCATCCTTGATCTTCCATTTTTTAGGGAAATCAGTCATGGACGGATGATTGTCATTGACAACATAGGCCTCGCCTTCCTGTACATTCGGATTTCCGGGATGGCTGGCAAAATAAGCACCCGAAAGCTTGTTGTACCACGGCCAGTCATATTCGTTATCGGTGGCCGCATGAATCCCGACATAACCGCCGCCCGCCTGAATATAGCGTTCAAAAGAATCCTGCTGCTTGTCGTTCAGGATATTTCCGGTTGTATTCAGGAAAATGACTGCGCTGTATTTCTGAAGATTCTTGTCTGTAAAAACAGCTGCATTTTCGGTAGTATCTACGGCAAAGCCTTTTTCACGTCCAAGGTTCACAATCGCAGTTCTGCCTGCCGGAATGGAAGAATGCCGGAAACCGGCTGTTTTTGAGAAAACCAGAACACGTTTTTCCGGGGTTATGGTCTGTGCGAAAGTTTCCAGACAGAAGCAGGTGACTATAACCATACTTGCAGCCTGCAAACATTTCAATGAAGTTTGATAAAGAAAATTACGCATTCCTGATATAATTGTTGATTAACGATAATACTTGAATCTACAAAAAAAACCTATACTTCAGAAGGAAGATAGGTTTTCAATATACTTGTAAATAGCAATTTATAGTTACAGACCAAGCACCTTGCGGTTGAATGCCTCATCTGCACCTGTTCCGGCAAAATCATCAAAAGCTTTGGTTGTAACTTCAATAATATGGTTTTCAATGAACGGAGCACCTTCTGCAGCGCCCTGCGACGGCGACTTGATGCAGCATTCCCATTCCAGAACTGCCCAGCTGCCGTAATCGTACTGTGATAATTTGGAGAATATACTTCCGAAATCCACCTGTCCGTCGCCTAACGAACGGAAACGGCCTGCGCGATCGGCCCAGCCTGCAAAGCCGCTGTAAACGCCCTGCTTTCCGGAAGGATTGAACTCGGCATCTTTTACGTGGAATGCTTTTATACGGTCGTGATACAGATCAATGAACTGCAGATAATCCAGTTGCTGCAGCACAAAATGGCTCGGATCGTAATTGATATTGGCGCGCGTATGTCCGTCGAGGTAATCCACAAACATCTCGAAAGTAGAACCGTCGAACAGGTCTTCGCCCGGATGAAGTTCGTAAGCAACGTCCACACCGTTTTCGTCGTAAACGTCCAGAATCGGCCTCCACCTTGCGGCCAGTTCCTTGAAAGCAGTCTCCACCAGACCGGCAGGACGCTGCGGCCACGGATAAAGAAAAGGCCATGCGAGTGCGCCTGAAAAGGTTGCGCTTGCGGTAAGCCCGAGGTTGCGGCTTGCAACGGCTGCATATTTCAGCTGCTGCGTTGCCCATTCGGCTCTTGCTTTCGGGTTGTTGCGAACTTCCGGAATAGCAAAACCGTCGTACATTTCATCATAAACAGGGTGGGAGGCCACCAGCTGACCGATGATATGCGAGGCAAGTTCGGTTATTTCCAGCCCTTTGTCTTTCAGTTTACCTTTGAGTTCATCCGCGTACGTTTGTGATTCAGCAGCAAGTTTTACATCAATAATTCTTGGGTCCCAGATGGGTAATTGCACGCCTTTGTAGCCCAGGCCGGCCATATAGCCCGCAATGGAATCAAGAGAGTTGAAAGGTTCTTCATCGCCCAGAAACTGCGCAAGAAAGATACCCGGTCCTTTTATCGTTTTCATGATTTGTCAATGTTAATGATGAAAGAATAAATCGGATGAGTGAATAACTTTTGCTTTGGCATTTCATTATTCACTCACTGCTTTACTCAGAATTAAATGGTTACCCAGGCCTGTGCCTTGTTGCTTTCCAAGATTTTTTCGCAGATCAGCAACTCGCGGTAGCCATCGGCAAAAGTCGGGAAAGTTGGGTTTTCAGGCTGCTTGCCTTGTGCAATAGCTGCATATACTTCTTTAAACATCTGCTTGGAAGTATCCGGAAAGCCTTCGTTGTGGCCGCCAGGGAAAGTAATGGTGGAACGCACGTCTTCATTAACAAGCGAAGGATCACGCATCAGGATTTCATTGGCTTTGTCACGGTTTCCGATCCACATTTCGTTCGGAGATTCGGAGCACCAGTTGAATGTTTTTTTAGATCCGGAAATTTCCAGCGACATACGGTTTTTACGTCCGGCAGAAACCTGCGAAACGGTAATTACGCCTTTATTGCCGTTGTCGAAACGAAGCAGTACGTTGGCATGGTCTTCAGTTGTAATGGGAACATCTGCATAATCTTCCGGCTGCAGCATTTTTCCTGAATAGGTTTCTACGGCTTTCAGCGGCTTTTTACGCGTTTTATGAACGGTATTGAAATCCGCCATAACGGCTACTGTTTTCAAACCTGTAATGTATTCCAGAATATCCATCAAGTGCGAGCCGATGTCTGCAATGGCACGTGAATCACCGGATTTGTCCGGCTCAAGACGCCAGTTGTAATCGGTTTCGTAGAAAAGCCAGTCCTGCAGATAAGAACCGATGAACGAATAGATTTCACCCAGTTCGCCTTTCTCGCGCATGGATTTCATCTGGCGTGCCAGCGGATAGTAACGAAGGTTAAAGTGAACGGCGTTTACGAGACCGGTTTTGGCAGCAAGTTCTACCAGTTCCTCCGCTTCGGATAAGTCCTTGGCAAGCGGTTTTTCGCAGATGACGTGCTTGCCGGCCAGCAATGCCGCTTTGGATTGGGAATAATGAAGAAAATTGGGCGTACAAATATGGATTGCCTGAATGTCGTCCTGTTTCAGAAGCTCTTCAAATGTGTAGGATCTTGCAATTCCAAGTGCATCGGCCTTTTCTTTGGCGAGTTCGGCAGTGACTTCACAGAGTGCGGCAACTTCTACTTGCGGAAGACGTCTCAGCGCTTCAATGTGTGCGGGTCCGATGAAGCCTGTACCGACAACGCCAACTTTAATTTTGTTCATAAACGGGTATTGAATGAAAGGTGAAAAACAATCCGCATCCGCGGTTTAGTATGATAAATAGTTATTTAAATTAGATCAGAAAGGAGTCCATTTGGTCTCCGAATTGTTGGAAGCAATGACGGTATCGATGAACTTCATGCCCCGCAGCCCGTCCTTTGCCGTAGGAAAATCGTACACCGGATCAGGCGTTATGCCTTCCCAGTATGCCCTTACGTGGATTGCAAAGTTCCTGTAAAGATTGGCAAAAGCTTCGAAATAACCTTCCGGATGTCCGGCCGGGATCCGTGTGTGGACCTGAGCCGCTTTGGACAAGTTGCCAACGCCCGTACGGATTATTCTTACGCCTTCATTGGTTTTATGGATCAAGGTATTCGGCTCCATCTGTTTCCACTGCAGACCGCCTGTTTCGCCGTATACGCGGATATTGAGGTCATTTTCTTCACCGTTGGCAATCTGGCTGTTCTGAAGAATTCCTTTTGCGCCGTTATTGAAGCGGAGCAGAATGTTGGCATCGTCGTCCAGCAGCCGGCCTTTTACAAAAATGGTAAGATCGGCGCAAAGCTCTGTGATTTTCAGTCCGGTTATATACTCGGCAAGGTTTTCGGCATGTGTTCCGATGTCGCCCAGTCCGCCGGCCGCTCCCGAGCGTTTCGGGTCTGTACGCCATGCAGCCTGTTTGTTGCCGGCTACTTCCACATACGCCGAAAGCCATCCCTGCGGATATTCCACAATTACTTTTCTGATCTCGCCGATAGCGCCGGAAGCAATCATTTCACGGGCTTCTTTTACCATCGGGTAACCTGTATAATTATGCGTCAGGCAAAAAACCAGACCGGATTTTTCAGCCAGTGCGACAATTTCTTCCGCTTCCTGAGTATTTAATGTAATCGGTTTGTCGCAGACAACATGAAAGCCGTTTTCAAGAGCAAGTTTTGTCGGCGCATGATGTACATGGTTTGGCGTTACAATGGACACAAAGTCCATGCGTTCGCCTTCCGGCAACTCTTTTTCTTTCAAAATCATTTCCTCGTAGTTGTCATAAATGCGGTTTTCTGGCAAATACAAGGCTTTTCCTGTTTCTTTGGACTTGGCAGGGTCGGAACTGAACGCGCCACAAACCAGTTCAATTTCTCCATCCATGATAGCAGCACGGCGATGGACTCCGCCTATAAAGGCTTCCAGAGAACCGCCCACCATACCCATCCTGATCTTTCTTGACATTCCAGTTGGTTTAAAGTTTTGAAAAGATTTTACAATTATAAAGAGTAGTATACATGACTCTTACTTCTTACAAATATAATTTTAACACATAAAAAACACTGCTCAGGCATAATTAAAAGCAGTAGAAAAAGCGTTAATTTGTTTTTTTTGTGAAAATCTTATAAAAAATCAGTAACCCGAGCTCTTAAACAGTCTAATTCAAATAACCAAATCCTTTTAGTCACATGACTCAAACAATCAACAGCGGCAGACTTTTTAATGCCAGTTGTCTTGCCATCATTACCACGGCCTTTTCTTTCAGTATCCGGGCGGGTATTCTTCCACAGCTGGGATCGGAATTTGGCCTTACCGCCGAGCAGCTGGGCTTTATCAATTCCATGTTCTTTTTCGGTTTCCCGATTTCAATGGTTATTGGAGGTATTGTTTACCATTCGATTGGTCCGAAGATCATTATGCAGGTGGCTGTTGTGGCACATACGCTGGGTATTCTGTTAACGATTTATGCAGGCGGATATACCGGTTTGCTGGTATCGACTTTTTTTATCGGATTTGGTAACGGTTGTACCGAAGCAGCCTGTAACCCGATGATCGCGGATATGTATACAAGCAGCAAGCTGAACAAAATGCTGGGCCGTTTTCACATGTGGTTTCCGGGCGGAATTGTAATCGGCAGTCTGATTTCCAAATTCATGACCAGTGCAGGCGCATCCTGGCAAACGCAGATCTGGGTGCTGATGATCCCGACTGTAATCTATGCATTCCTGTTTTTCGGCCAGAATTTTCCTCGCCCGAAAGTAGAAGGCGTTACTTCGCTTTCCAAAAACTTTCAGGCAATGCTTACGCCACTTTACATTTTCATATTCTGCTGCATGGCGCTGACGGCCATTACCGAATTCGGACCGAACCAATGGGTATCGGTCGTTCTAAGCAGCAGCGGCGCTGATGCCATGCTGGTGCTGGCACTGACTTTCGGGGTAATGACGCTTGGAAGACTTTTTACAGGCCCGGTTGTGGACCGGTTTGGTCAAACGGGCGTTTTGTTCGGAGGAGCCATTCTTGCAGCTATCGGTATTTATATGTTCAGTACGGTTACCGGCCCGATTGCTTATCTGGCGGCAGTGATTTTTGGTTTGGGCGTATGTTTTAACTGGCCGATCATGATCGGTTTTGTAGCGCAGCGTGTTCCGCTTAGCGGCGCTTTGGGTATGTCGATTATCGGTGGCGTCGGGATGTTGTCTACATCTATATTTCAGCCGTTTATCGGACGCTGGATTGATTCTGCACATGCGGAATATGCAGCAAAAGGCATTACAGGACCTGCATTGGAACTGGCAGCCGGACAAGCCACATTATCCACCATGCTGACCTTCCCGATTATTCTGATCGTTCTGTTTATCATTCTCTGGTTCTGGGCAGGAAATCCTAAAACCGGATCTGTGGATGAAATCAAAGTCGCAGAACAGCCTCAATTGTAATCATTAGTTTTCAAAATCAAAAAAGGCAGGCGATATAACATCGCCTGCCTTTTTTGATTTATAATCAGCCCGTTTTATTTCAGTTTGACAATCGTTACGCCGGCGCCGCCGCGATCGGGATGTTCATCCTGCATGCTTGCGACCTGCGAGTAACCGCGCAGATGATTTCTGACCAGTGTTCTCAGGATTCCGTCGCCTTTTCCGTGCACGATCCGCAGTTCATCGTAGCCAAGCATAATCGCATTGTCCATAAACTGATCCACAAGCCCGAGCGCTTCCTCGCCGCGTTTGCCCCGCATATCCAGATTAAAGCTGAAATTCAGCATACGTTCATTTAAATCCACACCTTTTGCACCGGTTTTCAGCTTCTTTTCACCGGTTGCTGCTTTGTAGGTTTTGTTGGAAACCTTTTCCAGCCGGTTCAGTTTAACCGTGGATTTCAGATCGCCAATCCTGATTTCAGCATCTTTCCCTTTTATCGCCAGCACCTCGCCAATGGCCGTCTGACCAATAATGCGGACGTAACTTCCGGGCGTAATTTCACCGCTTTCCGGCTCAAAAACCTCTACTTCAGGAGCTGGTTCCGCTATTTCTGCAAGTTCCAGGTTTACTTTCCCGAATTTTTCAAGTTCTGTTCTTACCGTCTTGGTTTTTTCCTTTTCGGCCTTGTTTTCCTTGATTTCCCGGATTGTATTTTCAATCAGCTGATTGGCATCGGAAAGCAGGTTTTTGGCTTTTTGCTTGGCTTCGTTTACAATTTTCTTCTCATTGTTTTCCAGGTTTTCCTTTAAAGAAGTGTAATCGGCAAGCTGTTTGGTCAGTTTTCTTTCTTTTATGCCAAGCTCAATGTTTTTTTCTGCAAAAACCCTTCTTTCAATATCCAGTTCTTTCAGCAGTTTTTCAAAATTCACCTGCTGCGTTCCGAGCTTTTCCTTGGCCCGGTTTACTACCGCCGTCGGCAAACCTATTTTCGAGGCAATTTCAAAGGCAAAGGAACTTCCCGGCCTGCCGATTTCCAGCTGGTAAATCGGTTCAAGGTTTTCGCCGTCAAAGCGCATGGCACCGTTCACCAATCCTTCCGTTTTATCGGCGAGCACTTTAAGGTTTGTATAATGCGTATTGATGACGCCGTATGCACCCGATTTTGTCAGGTTTTCCAGAATAGCTTCTGCAATGGCGCCGCCCAGTCCGGGCTCGGTTCCGGTCCCGAATTCATCGATCAGAAACAGCGTACGCTTGTTGGCCAGCGTCAGAAAATGGCGCATGTTCGTCAGGTGCGAACTGTACGTACTCAAATCATTTTCAAGCGATTGCTCGTCGCCGATATCAATAAATATATTCTGGAAAAATCCCATAGAAGAGCCTTCTTCCACCGGCACAAGCAACCCGCACTGGAACATATACTGGATTAGTCCGACCGTTTTAAGCGAAACCGATTTACCCCCGGCATTAGGTCCGGAAACAATCAGAATGCGCTGATTTTCTTTTAGTTCAATATTCAGCGGAACTACTTTCTTACCCTGTTTCTGAAAAGACAAATGCAGGAGCGGATGCCTTGCATTGCGCCAGTCTATAAACTGCCGGTTGCTGAAAGGCGGATTGATGGCGCCCATTTCAGCAGCCAGCTTTGCCTTCGCCCGGAGGAAATCCATTAATCCCAGAAACTGATATGCTTTCTGAAGATCCGGAACGTAAGGCCGGAGCTGGCTTGTAAGTTCCAGTAAAATCCGGTTTATTTCCCTGCGCTCTTCGTATTCCAGTTCACGTATTTCGTTATTGGATTCAAAAACATCCGTCGGCTCAATGAAAACGGTTTGTCCGGTTGCGGATTCGTCATGTATAAAACCTTTCAGTTTCCTTTTATGCTCGGCTGCAACCGGAATCACCATACGTCCGTTGCGGATCGTGAGCGAAACATCATCGCCGATCCAGCCGTTGCTCCGGGCCGATTTAAGGATGGTATCCAGCTTTTTACGGATGCCGGCCTGTTCGGAAATCAGGCGTTTCCTGATCCTTGATAATTCTGAAGAGGCTGAATCACGAATCTGCCCGCGGTCATCAATAATGCGGTCAATGGCGTCTGTAATTGCTTTTTCGACTTTAATGCTTTTGGAGTATTCACCCAGAATCGGATAAGCATCCGGCTCCTGACTGTCAAAAAACCGCAGGCAAAGCCGAATGGTCTGCATCGATACTTTCAGGTCCGAAAATTCCTGCTGCGTGAGCAGCATGCCTTCAATGGCGGCACGTCTCAGGTAAGGTGTTGCGTCAATATAGTTCTGGGAAGGAAAGTTTTCACCGATTTCCATAATCCGCTGCATTTCGGCCGTCTGGCTGACCAGTTTTTCTACAAGGCCGAAATTCTCCGAAAACTTGATTTTCTCTACAAATCCCTGCCCCAGCGGGCTTATGCAAGCTTCTTTCAGGCGTTCCCTGAGCTTGTCAAATCCTAATTTCTGTTCTAATGTATTTGGATATAGCATTTTATTGAAAGTTAGCTTCCGGTAGTGGTCCGTCCGCTTTTTCCGACATTCTGCATTTCACAGGAAATGCGGTGTCTGTTTGTTCTGGTTTGTTAATGAATTATGGGTTTAAAACAGCCCCCGGATTTCTTCTTTCAGCACTTTCAGCGCATGTGCCGATGGCTGCACTTCTTTTTCAATGACATGCGAAAAGATTTTTTTTGCCAGATCCGAAGGCGGCGCTTCCGCCGGTACTTCCGAAGCCGACTGATTAATGACCGCAACGGTTTCGTTCATTGCGTTCGTGATCTGTTCCCATGCATTGCTGCTGATGTACATCTGCTGGGCTACATTGTGGTTGTACTCTTCGCGAATTTCCTGCAAAAGCAGCTGCTGAAGTTCCAGTGCGCTCATTGCAGACGGAACCAGACGCAGCAGCAAGCTGTTTGGCGCCATTCTTTCAAGAAAAAGGCACATCCGTTCATAAGCCTGTAATCTCAGCGGAAGTGTAATGCCTGTATTTGTACTTCGGATGTCCCATCTCTGTTTTTCAAAAACCTTGTCGGCTACGGTTGTAATGGTCAGGTACATGCCATATACCATGACAACTCCCAGGATCAGGACAACAAGCAACGAGTAATATTCCATGTTTTTATTTCAATTTATTCCGGATAATGACTGCAAAATTAGAATATTGACGTGATTTAACATCCTTTTATTGCACGAACGAATGCATTGCAGACAAATGGTGTTCATCTTAATATGCCAAAATCAAGCAATATTCTAATATGGAAAGTCCGGTTCAGCTTACAGAAAAAGCCAAACTTGAAATAAAAACAACATTAAGGTCCAATAAAATTCCCGACACTTACGGCCTGCGAGTCGGGCTCAGAGGCGGCGCGTGCAGCGGAACATTTCTGCTGGGGTTTGATACGGCTACGGAGAATGACCTGACCTATGTAATTGAGGATATCAAAATTTTCATAGACAAGCGTCACCTGATGTACGTAATCGGCGTATCGGTCGATTATGAAGAAGGAACGAACGGGAGCGGTTATACGGTTTCAGTGCTGGATAAAGTGTAAATTGGCGTTTACTCCTCTATAGTTACGTGTTTCCAGTTTTCACCGGACCGGATCCTGTTCAGCTGCGTATGCGTGATACCGAATTGCTTTGCGATCATTTTCAGGCGGTTATTATCATTTTTAAGTAATTTCTTAATGATACGAACCTTGCTTTCCGTTAGTTTATAGTTTTTCGTACGCTTTGGTATTACACGATTGATGAAGGCCGGATTTTCACGGTTGTGATCAATCATTTCCACTTTTGTAACCCATTTCAAGTTTTCGAAATAGTTATTCTGTTTCTCAAAATCAACATGGATCACAAAAATATGCTCCGGGCTTGCTTTCTCTACGAAATGTTCGGCAACCAGTTTATGTACATAACGGTTGATCGTTTTGCCACCGGCAACTCGGATATTAAGTGATCTGTAACCCTGAATAACCGATCCTTTGATGATGGCGCCTTCTTTGGGGTTATTCTGAAAACTTTTCAACCTGCCGTAATTGGACACTTCATAATGAGGCGCATTCTCGATTTCGTCGAATATAATTTTAGCCCACTTTTCATTCCAGAAACTCCGACTTACATTTGACTCATTCATTTGGATATGGATATAATATTGATTTTTTCAAAGGTTTGTGTAACTAAGGGTATTTATACTGCTTTCTGTTGTGTCCAGGAAACGATTTTGTAAACTAAATATGTTAATGCAATGTGTTCAGCAAATAGCTGATCATTAATTTATCAAATTCATTAAAGTATGAAGCGTACTCTTATTATCGGAGCTTCCTCGAATCCATCCAGATACGCTTATCTGGCGGCACAAAAACTCAGAAATTACGGTCATCCTTTTTTACTTCTCGGGCGCAGAAAAGGTTTTGCGCTGGGCGAAGAAATCCATACCGAACAGGTAGCATGGGAGGATGTGGATACCGTTACATTATACATCAATCCAAGTCACCAGCCCGACTACTACGCGTATATCATTTCTTTGAAGCCAAACCGCGTTATCTTTAACCCCGGTACCGAAAACCCTGAATTTAAAAGTATGTTACTTGCAAAAAATATCATACCAATAGAGGGCTGCACACTTGTTATGCTTTCAATCGGGCAGTATTAAAAATCATGCCTGAGTGAGATTTATTGCTAAAATAGTTCTAAAATCTGAAGTAAATTATTTTTACCAGCGGATCAGGGCAGATGCCCATGTAAAGCCGCTTCCGAATGCGGCCAGACAAATCAGGTCGCCGTCGTGCAGCCGGCCTTGTTCAAAGGCTTCCGCAAGGGCAATCGGGACGGATGCAGCGGTTGTATTCCCAAAACGCTGAATATTATTGACTACCTGAGATTCTGAAAGGCCCAGTTGCTGCCTTACATAATCACTGATTCTGATGTTTGCCTGATGCGGGACCAGTAAATCAATGTCACCGGCCGCCAGTCCGTTCTTTTCAAGTGCTTCCCTGATGACTTCCCCGAACCGCACAATGGCATGTTTGAAAACGGCATTGCCATTCATATAAACATTAAACCCGCCTTCTTCAATCATTTCTTTGGTAACAGTACGTCCGGGCCGGCTGCTACCCGGTTCCCGTACAAAAAGCTCCTCAGCATAGCGTCCATCTGCGTGCAGGTGTGTAGATATTATACAATGTTGTGGATCTTCGGTAGCGGTAAGAACGGCAGCTCCGGCTCCGTCCCCGAAAATTACCGCAGTATTCCTGCCTGCCGTACTTTTATCGATCCATGAAGATTGTATTTCCGAGCCGACGACCAGCGCCGTTTTATACATTCCCGATTTTATAAACTGATCGGCAATGGAAAGGGCATATACAAATCCGGAACATTGCTCACGGATATCAATAACCGGCTTGCCGTCCATGCCGAGTTCACGCTGCATCAGAAAGGCCGAGCCGGGAAAAAAATAATCCGGTGTAATAGTGGCATAAACAATCACATCAATGTCGCCGGAAGTAAGTCCGGCATGTTCGAGCGCCTGTCTGGAAGCTGCGGCGGCCATGCTGTAATTGGTATCTTTTCCGTACTCAAAATAACGTCTTTCACGGATTCCGGTCCTTTCCTGTATCCATTCGTCGGAAGTTTCCATCCATTTTGTGAGATCGTTATTGGTGATCACATTGTCGGGAACATAATAACCTAAACCAGTGATTCGTGACAATGCCATACGCTTCAAATTAATTGTACTAAATTCAGTTGATGCCAGAATCAGGTGATGACTGAACGTATATGGATTCTGTCATATTAGATGTACAGAAAATTTTATACCAGTACAGCTCAGCCCTGCCTGAAGAAGTTTCAAAATTGCAAAAAAACAAACGTATATCAATTCATGCACGCTTTTTCCTGAAATTGTCAGCAACAGAAAGCAGAATATAAAGAATGATTACGGCCGGTACTGCCAGAATTTTCAGCGTAAGCAGTAAAACGATAGTCAGTATGATCAGCAAAAAGCGCGCTTCATTTCCTTTCCAGCCGAAATGCTTGAATTTAAGGGCGATCAAAGGCATTTCCATGACAAGCAGATAAGACATCACAACGGAAAGGATCAGCAGATTGTTGGTATTGACAATAATGTCTTTCCAGATTTCGTCATGCGTGTGAACGATCAGCGGCAGGGAAGCGATCAGCATGGCATTGGCAGGCGTAGGAACGCCGATAAACGAATCGGATTGTCTGGGGTCATTGTTGAATTTGGCCAGCCGGATTGCGGAAAAAATAGCGATGATAAATGACAGATACGCTTTCCAGATTCCGAAAAGATCCGGAATGCTCTGCATAAGAAGCTGATATACGATAACGGACGGCAAAAGCCCGAACGTCACCATATCCGCCAATGAATCCAGGTCCTTGCCGATCGGCGAACTGGCATGCAGCAGTCTTGCCAGAAAACCGTCGAGAAAGTCGAAAATAAGTGCAACCCCGATCAGTACGCAGGATAAAAGCAGGTTGTTGTGAAATGCTTCGACTACACCGACACATCCGCACAGCAGATTTCCACAGGTAAGCGCATTCGGGATGTTGCGACGGATCATGGCTGAAAGTTTTATCCAGAAAATGGGTTTTAAAAAAATGGATTGTTTTTCTTCTCGAAACCGATTGTCGTTAACTGCATATGGCCGGGATAAACGGTATAATCGTCAGGCAAGGTAAACAATTTGCTGCGAATGCTCGAAAGCAGCTGGTTATGATCGCCGCCGGGCAAATCCGTACGTCCGATGCTCATGTGAAACAGCACATCGCCGCCCATGACAAAACGCTGATCTTCATTTACAAAGGCAATATGGCCGGGCGCATGTCCGGGAACGAAAATGACTTTCAATGACGAATTTCCAAAATGTACCGTATCGCCTTCGGCCAGATATGTATCGATTTCAGGTTCGTCGAACGAAGAAAAGCCGTAATTGGAAGCATAGGATTTGACAGCTTTCAGCAAAGGCTCATCCAGTGCATGCAGGGAAAACGGAATACGGTATTTCCTTTTCAAAGCGGCAATACCCAGAACATGATCAATATGTGCATGCGTATTGATGATCTGAACAGGCTTTAATCCGTTTGCTTCTATATAATCTGTTATTTCAGCCAATTCCTGTTTGTCGTAACAGCCGGGATCAATAATCACTGCTTCGCCGGTATCGTCGTGCAGCAGGTAGGTGTTTTCTGCAAACGGATTAAAGACAAAATTTTCAATATGTATCATGCCATTCGGAATTTTACTGAAGTAATGATTGCGCCGGCGAAGTTACAAAACTTTGGAAACCTACAATCCGGAAAACAAAATCGTCCGTGCACGGATACTTGCACGGACGATTTTGAAATACAACAATGCTTTTTGCTAAATCTGCTGTTCCGTTAAGGTCACCGTTATTCTGTCGTAATAAAAAACGCTCAGACCTTCATAGCCCGAGTCGGTTCCTATATAAAGCCAGATTTCACCCTGTGCATTTGCTTTCACAGTAAAAGGTTTGTCGGCATTGGATCTTTCCACCAGTTTATAAACAAACGTTTCCATGCCGTTGGAAACATTTCCCAGCAGCACCGCATCTTTCCCGATTTCCGATTGAGCGCCTTTATCCAGGCTAAAAACATACATTTTGTCTTCCAGCTTTCGGACAGGTTCAACCGGTGAAGCGCCCGCTTTCAGATACACCGAACCTCCCGGTGAACCGCCGGCTCCGAAGCTGTTTTCCGGATATTGTGTTCCAAAATTGACGTTGAAAACGACGCTGTAAGTCTGGTTCGGAACAAAGCCTGTTACTTTTTTCTTGAGATACATGAACATGTCGTCGGCGCGGTTATGTCCTTGCAACATGTAGCCATATCGGGTTGTGTCCAGGCCGGTCGGAAGAGTTGTGCGTTCTGCTTCCATTTCCAGCGTCGTAGAGTCTGTATCTGTTGAATAATCACTGAAACCCGGCGTCCAGCCGTCCGCGCCCGTTTCAAATGCTGAATCCACTTTAACGATTGCATTCAGTTTGTCTTCATTGTCACAGGCAGACAAAAATAGGGTCATTGCCAGACCTGTGAGCATCATCCATTTTTTCATAGCGTTAATTAGTAAGTTTAATACAGAGATCTATTGATGCCATGAAGAGTGTATTTTTGAGCGGATGGTTGGAAAAACAGCCTTGTTTTGCTGATAAAATTCTGTTCAAAATTGATTCAGAAGAAGTTGACATTTTACATTTAACCAATCAGAAAAACCGTAGGCCTTTTATGAAGATCAGGCATATTGGTTTTCCAGCTTTTAACCGGCATGGCCTTTATAAATTCATCTTCTGCAGTTACATTGGATACGATGCAGAGTTGCGTATCGGGCATGCAGCTTTCCAGCACAGCTTCCAGCAACTGATTGTTCCGGAAGGGCGTTTCCATAAAAATCTGCGTCTGGTTACGCTGTCGCGCATCACGTTCCAGGCTCTGAATGGCCTTTTTTCGCTGCACTTTATCAATAGGAAGATAACCGTGAAAAGTAAAGGACTGGCCGCTCATGCCGGACGACATCAGCGCCAGCAGAATAGAAGAGGGGCCAGCCAGCGGAATGACGCGGATGCCCATCTGGTGCGCAAGGTTTACGGCGACGGCTCCGGGATCGGCAATTCCCGGACAGCCGGCTTCTGAGATAATCCCGGCGCTTTGTTTGAGGTTTTTCAGCTTCTCGCGGGTTTCACTTTCCGGCGTATCCTTGTTTAACTCGATAAACGTAAGTTCGTCAATGATTCTGCCCAGTTTCAGGCTGCTGATAAAGCGACGGGCGGTACGTACATTTTCGACAAAGTAAATATCCAGATGCTGTACTGCATCCAGAATCTGAGGGCTCAGCACTTTGTCCTGCGTGCTTTCTGCCAGTACGGTCGGGATGAGGTATAATGCTATAACGGCATCGTTCATAAGCGGGTTGATTTTTAAAGTGTTGTTCCAACCAAATCGGTTATAATGGAATCTTGAAGAAAAACAAAGTTCAAAGTCATGAAAAGATTACTCTATCTTCCATTGTATTTCCTTGTGTTGTTATCATGTAGCAAAGACAGTCAGGAAGTTCAGTCCGCTGCGGAGTTCCTGAATGCCGGATCCGGATCCTTTGCAGGAAGCTGGAAACTGACCGAAAAAGAAAAGGTAACGATTGACGATCAGAAAATCTGGGAACCGGTTTCTGCTTCACAGCAATACACAATGATTCTCCGTTACGACGGTGTCATCCTGAATGCGGACGGAAAGCCGGCATGCTGCCCCCCGACTTCACTGATCATCAATGATCATTTGCTGGATATAAAACCGCAAAGTCCGATTCCGACGAATGAAGCATGTGAATTGGTTAACTGCATAAACTGCCTGACCTGGGAAATTGAGTTTACAGGAAACCAGATGATTGTCACAGCCTGCAACAGTCCGAGAATGAAGTTTGTCAGATAACCGCTTTGTCCATAAATTCCAATAAAGCAGCCACAAAAGATTTAGGCTGATCAGCCTGTATCCAGTGCCCGGCATTGGCAATCGTTTCCAGCCTTGCATTCGGGAACATTTTCAGGATTCCGGCCCAGTCCTCGTCCAGAATATAATCTGATTTTTCGCCGCGCATAAAAAGGGCCGGAACCTCCACTTTCAGGTCTGATCTGACTTCCGCACCAATGTTTTCAATATCGCTGGTGAGCAGCGGCAAATTAAAACGCCATGCAAATCCTCCTTCCTCTTTCCGGTACAGGTTTTTGAGCAGAAATTGTCTTACGCCCAGCGCAGGCTCATAACGGCTCAGCATTTCATCCGCCTGGTTCCGGTTTTCTACTTCTTTCAGGTTCATTGCATTCAGTCCTTCCAGAATTTTCTGATGATGAACAGGATAGGGTTTCGGGCCGATATCCACAACAACCAGTCCGCCGTATGTTCCGGGGTTTGTCAAAGCATATTCCATTACCGTTTTTCCGCCCATCGAATGCCCGATCAGAACAGGGTCCTGAATATGCTGCTGACTGATAAATTCTTTCAGATCTGCGGCAAAAGCCGGGAAACTAAGCGGCGCTTCATGCGGTGAACGGCCATGATTCCGCTGATCGACAAGAAAAACCTTATAGCCATGTTCCGAAATCGTTTTGCCGATCGTAAGCCAGTTATCCAGCAGGCCGAACAAACCGTGCAGGATGATCAGCGGCTTTCCGGATTCCCCGAATTGTTTGAAGTTAAGTTGCATTTAAAAAGATATTAGTTTCAACAAGCAGATCATTGGCAGGCAGTTTACGGCAAGATCCGATTCCAGCGTTTGACCTTTTGCAAAGGTGCGCAGGAATTTATTAATCAAGAATGAACACCTGATGAAAAATTAACAAAAAATTTACATCGGCAGGCATCATATTTTTATAAGTTTTTCTATTTCAGACCTAAAAAGTTGATTTACACACCTGATGAAATAATTTTTATTTGTTAATCTCAAAATTGTCTGATTCCGGACATTTTGTATATTTTGAAAATATTGAATTATTGGTTTACTTAAATGTATTATTCCAATAGATCAGTGAGTTATGTTAATTAGTATTGCATTTTAGTAGGATTCTCGTTTTTGCGTATAAATTAAAAATGATATTATTTTGTATCAGATAATATTTATCTTCCTTCATGGAGCCCACTAATATTAAAAATCAACTCAACATAATTTTATGAAATCGAAAAGTTTACTTTTCAGAGCAGCGGGTGTAATGCTGGTTGCCTTGCTGTTTGCCTTGTTCAGTCCGGAAGTCAGGGCGCAGGTTACTTCATCAACAATTACAGGCCGGGTTGCAGACAACAAAGGAGATGTTCTTCCCGGTGCAACCGTCGTTGCCATTCACGTGCCGTCCGGAACCAAATACGGAACGGTTACCAATGAAAAAGGACTCTATACAATCCCCGGCGTTCGTGTCGGCGGTCCGTATGCGGTTACTTCATCTTTTGTAGGTTTCGGAGACCAGACCAAGGAAAACATTTTTGCAGAACTGGGTACCAGTGCGGATGTGAGCTTTGCCATGGCAGAAAACGGTACTGAATTGCAGGAAGTTGTGATTTCAACCGCAAGAAGTGACATTTTCAGCTCGGATCGTACCGGAGCAGCTTCTTCTTTCGGGCGTGAAACAATCAACACAACGCCAACAATCGGCCGTACGATCAACGATATTACCAAGTACAATCCGTACGGAAACGGCCAGTCCTTTGCGGGCCAGGATGCACGTTTCAACAACATTACGATTGACGGATCGGTTTTCAACAACGGTTTCGGACTGGGTTCATCGGCACAGGCCGGCGGACGTACCGGAACGACGGCGGTTTCACTAGACGCGCTGGATCAGGTGCAGGTGAACGTGGCACCTTTTGACGTTCGCCAGTCGGGCTTTACCGGTGCGGGTATCAATGCCGTAACCAGGTCCGGAACAAACGAATTTTCCGGATCGGCATACACGCTTTTCAGGAATAACGATCTTGTCGGCAAAAAAGCAAACGGCGGCCGTGATATTACACCCAAGCCTAATGTAAAGGAAAATACGTACGGATTTCGTCTGGGCGGCCCGATTATCAAGAACAAACTGTTCTTCTTTGTCAATGCGGAAAGATTCACCAGCAGCACGCCGGCACTGACCTGGTCGCTGGACAGAGGAACAGGCGGCAGCAACGTTTCGCGTGTACTGGAATCGGACCTTCGCGATCTGGACCAGTTCCTTACAACCAAATTCAATTATTCACTTGGTGCACTGGACGGTTTCAACAATGAGGTTAAAAGCACAAAGGGCCTTATCCGTCTGGATTACAACATCAATGACCGCAACAAGCTTTCGGTACGTTATTCACAGCATCAGTCGGAATCAGGTCAGGTTATCAGCAACAGCAGCAGCAGCAACACGGCGGGTAACGGAAACCGTACAAACAGCCCGCTTGCTATTTCAGCTGAAAATACGGGTTATCTTATTGCAGACAATACGCGTTCTATCGCAGCCGAGCTGACTTCCAACTTTAACGGCAAGCTGGCCAATGACCTGATTGTTACCTATAACAAACAAATCGAAGACCGGACTTATAAAACAGCCATGTTCCCGACCGTGGACATTCTGAAAGACGGAAGTACTTACACAACCGTCGGTTTCGATCCTTTTACGCCGAACAACAAGCTGAACTATTCCACGTTCAACATTACCAACAACCTGAGCTATTTTGCCGGAAAGCATACATTTACAGCAGGTATTGTTTATGAGCATTTTACTTCCAATAACGTCTTTTTCCCATCGTCTAACGGCGTATATGTTTACAATTCCATAGAGGATTTTAAAACAGCTGCTCAGGCATCTCTGGACAATCCCGGCGCTACAACTTCACCGGTTACCGTGGCCAAATACAACCTTCGTTATTCTTTGCTTCCGGGCGGAGGCGAGCCGTTGCAGGTTCTGAAAAGAGATTTGTACAGTGCTTACTTGCAGGATGAATACCAGGTTAGCCCGAACTTCAAAGTGACTGCAGGTATCCGCGGCGATATTTTTGCGTACGACAATTCTACTGCAACGGATTTCAATAACCCGATCGTAGCGGCACTGACATTTCAGGATGAAAACGGAGCTCCGTATAAAGTTACAACCGGAACTTTCCCGAAAACCAGACTGCTGATTTCGCCGCGTATCGGTTTCAACCTGGATGTAAAAGGCGACAAAACGACGCAGGTTCGCGGAGGAACCGGAATATTTGTTTCACGTATCCCGGAAGTTTTGATTTCCAACCAATTGGGTAACAACGGCGTAAATACAGCGGTTATCAACGAATCCAATACAACAGATTATGCATTTACAACGGATCCTACCCGTTACATTCCAGCAGATAAAGCAGATATTACAACATTGCCGCCATACGTAATCAATGCATCGGACCAGAACCTGAAATATCCGCAGATCTGGAAATCCAACATTGCTGTTGACCAGCGGTTGCCTCTGGGCCTGATCGGAACGGTTGAATTTATTTATAACAAGACAATCAACGGTCTTCGTTACATTGATGCCAACCTGAAATCACCGGACCGTACGTTTGAAGGTCCTGACGAGCGTCCGCGTTATCCTGCTTCCGGCGTTACCAGCACTGGTTCCGGAGCGGCCAATACGGTGAATGTTGCCCGATTTATCAATCCGAATATTTCAAACGTTTTTGTACTGAAAAACACGAAAAAAGGAAATTCATACATTGCGACGGTTAAACTGGAAAAACCGGCATCACGCGGTTTCGGCGGATTTGTATCTTATACGTATGGCGAAGCAAAAGACATTGCATTTGTAGGAAGTACGGTTCAGGCCAACATCCCGTCCGTAGCAGGCCAGAATTATCTGCCGTTATCTTATGCAGACAATGACCTTCGTCACCGCATTGTCGGCTTGTTGAATTACCGCATCAATTATGGCGGAACAGCGGGCGGTTCCACCACCTTTACGCTTGGTGCCGTTTCCAACAGCGGAAGCAAAATTTCCTACACGCTTAATCAGGACCTGAATGGCGACGGACAAAATTCCAACGACCTGATTTATGTTCCGCGCAATGCTTCCGAGTTGTCGTTTGCGCCGCTTACAGTGGGTACCGGGACAAATGCCGTAATTTACTCGCCGGAAGAACAGCAAAGAGCCTTTGACGCTTACATTGAAGGAAATGATTATTTGAAAACGCGTCGCGGCCAGTATGCAGAACGTAATGGCGGCGCATTTCCTTGGCTTACCCGTTTTGATCTTACTGTTATACAGGAATTTTATGTTGCTGTCGGCAAAAGTGGAAAAAGAAATACGATCCAGCTTCGCGGCGATGTCCTGAACGTAGGAAACCTGATCAATGACAAATGGGGACTTGGAAACCAGTCAACTACTGTAAACCCGCTGGCGCTTGCAAGTGTTTCTGCGGACGGCACTCCTTCTTACCGGATTGCAACGCAGGTTGTCAACGAAAATAACGTAAACAGAACGATTTTACTGAGAGATTCATTTGTGCCGAGCGCTACTGTCAACAGCGTTTGGCAGGCACAGATCGGAATCCGTTATATTTTCAACTGATTGCCTGTTCGGTAATTTCCTGAATAAATGCAGAAAGCCCGTCCGTACAGACGGGCTTTCTGCTGTTTAACGGCGTTCATTATTTTTCCTGAATTTTCTCCGGTTTCAAAACAGACTCCGTTCCTGCGCGGTAGCCCTCGATAATCAGTCTTGAAATATCTTCGGAATTGAAATGCTGCAGATCCAGAAACAGCGGTATTTTCGGCCGAATAACGGTAAGTTTCATGGGCTTTCCACGCAGCACGGAGCGGTCAATGTAATTTTCTGCCCAGATGATATTGCTGTTCACAATCTGGTTTACAGTAATGTCTCTTACGCGTTCAATCAGCGTGATCAGGTTTTTGGTGTTAATGCCTTCGGGCTGGTACAAAAGCGGAGAATGACAGGCGATGAGAACGATTTCCGTAGCGCCGTCTTCAATGGCCTGTCGGACCGGCGCAACTTCCCGCATGCCGCCATCCTGGTAAAGCTGCTGTTCTATTTCCACGGCCGGCATCAGCATGGGAATGGATGAGCTGGCAAATACATAATCCAGAAAATGGGCATTGTCCGGCGCCACATACTTTATTTCTCCGGTAGCCATATTGACAGCCCCGACTTTGACGCGTACCGGATTATGGGCCAGATTTTCCTTGTTTACATGCTTCCGGATCAGCTGATGCAGCGGCTGCGGGTTCACGATTCCGTCGAAACGGCTCATCAGCGTATTCACGCCCAGCTTCACACGGGAGCGGAGAATGGAAATATCCTGCGGCTGCGTAATGTTCCTGATCCAGAATTCAAGCAGTCTGCGGCCGGCAACAGGCCATTGTATTTGTTTGTTCTCGTGAAACTGGCGCCCGGCTTCATTGGCAAGAAATGTGGTGTTCAGTGCGCCGACAGAAATTCCGTATATCATTTCCGGTTCAAAACCGTTTTCCAATACAGCCTGAATAACGCCCACCTGAAACGCGCCTTTCATGGATCCTCCTCCGAGAACAAGTGCTTTCATATCTGTATGTTTTCTGCATCAGCGTTCTGCAATTTCATTTTTCGATTCCGCTGCGTTTCCTTTTTTCTCAATTGTAAACATTTTAAAAATAAAATTGGTATAAACAGAAGATTTTATTCCAAATTTGAAGACTGGAGTTCAAAATACATTTGAATCGACAAAACAATGTGACGGCTGCCATTTACAGCCTGCTTATATCAGAAGGAGCATGGTCCTTCGTTAATACATATGACCCTTTCAATAAAGGAAATTCAGGTTCCGATTGCAGATGAAATGAAAGCCTTTGAGCACAAGTTTCGTCAGTTTATGAAAAGTGATGTAATGCTGCTGGATCAGATCATGAATTACATCGTCAGGCGCAAGGGCAAACAGCTACGTCCCATGTTTGTTTTTCTTTCTGCCGGCGTCTGCGGCGAAATTTCCGAATCCACTTACCGGGGAGGTGCCCTGATCGAACTTTTGCATACAGCGACACTTGTACACGACGACGTTGTGGATGATTCCAATTACCGCCGCGGTTTTTTTTCGGTTAACGCCTTGTGGAAAAATAAGATTGCCGTTCTGGTCGGAGATTATCTTCTTTCGCGCGGTTTGCTTTTGTCTGTTGATCATCAGGAATTCGATATTCTGAAAATTGTTTCTACTGCTGTCCGTGAATTAAGTGAAGGCGAGTTATTACAGATTGAAAAGGCAAGAAGGCTGGATATCAACGAGGAAGTTTATTATCAGATCATCAAGCAAAAAACGGCTTCCCTGATTGCTTCCTGCTGCGCGGTAGGCGCAAGTTCCGTTGGTGCCGGCGCTGACATTGTGAAGCGGATGCATGCATTCGGTGAAAAAGTAGGCATGGCTTTTCAGATCAAAGATGACCTTTTTGACTACGGCGAAGATGAAATCGGCAAGCCGCTCGGCATTGATATCAAAGAAAAAAAGATGACGCTCCCGCTTATCTATGCGCTGAACCACGCCGGATGGCTCGAAAAACGCAGGATTATCAACATCATCCGCAATGAGAGCCACAAACCTAAAAAAGTAAACGAAGTTATCGCTTTCGTAAAGGATTCGGGCGGGCTCCGGTATGCACAGGAAGTCATGCAGCGCTATGTGGAAGAAGCGCACGAAATTTTATACGAGTTTGTGGACTCACCGCACCGCAGATCGCTCGAACAGCTTGTGCAGTATACGATTGAAAGAAGCAAGTAAATCGTCCCGTTCTCCGAAGAGTTTTATGATTTAAGAATAAAATCCAAGGTTATGAAATAATATGACTAAGTTCTTAGTTATATTAGTGATTCCACAAAACCTTGTTGTTATGAAACTCATTCTGACCGCATTAATGTGTCTGTGCGTAGAAAGCCTTTACGCGCAAATCCGTGTTCTGTCTTCTGGAAATGCCGAAAAGCAGGGCATAGATCAGGCAAAACTTTCCAATGATTATACCGGTACCGGCCAAAGTGCGGCAGAGGAAATCCTGGCAAAAACAAATGATGTGCTTGCTGCTGCTTTCCCGGAAAATCCAAACCCCGGAATTACTGTTTTTACCCAGTTTTATATCAATGAGTCAGGAAGTCCGGATTACCTGATTTTTGATCTCCAAACCAGTGATGCCTACAACAAGGATTCACTTAATGAACTGACCAGAAAAGCTTTTCTGACCGCTTTTGACGGCTGGAAAGTAAAAAAGCCGACCGGTACGCGCTTTGCCATCATATCTCTGAAAACATTTGGAAAACAGCCGGTCATGCGTGAAGTGCGTAGCGGTGACAGCAGTGTGACGGACCTGAAATCTGCGCTGGTTTTTCAGGATACATTAAAGGTAAAACGGCTTTACCTGAATCAGCTCGATTTGAAATCGGTTCCGGATGTGATTTACAGGTTTCCGAATCTGGAAGAATTGTATCTGGGCAGGAATGAATTACAAAGCGTTCATATTCAAATGCAGCGTCTGCCAAAACTGAAACAGCTTCATTTGCAGAATAATCAGATCAGAAATAATGATCTGGAAATTACTGAAAACCAGTCGCTTACGTTACTGAACCTGAACGAAAACAAACTGACGGACATTCCAAAACAGCTGCGTGCATCCGGAAAGCTTTCCAGTCTGTGGCTTGGCGGCAATGCAATGACTAGTTTGTCCGGTAAAAGTTTCAGAAAACTGAAAAGCGTTCAGGATCTGAACTTTTATAAATCTGCCATTCCGGTCTTGCCGAAAGGCATTAAAAAAATGAAAAATCTGGAAGTGCTGGATCTTTATTACAACAAGCTTGAAGCGTTGCCGGCTTCCATTACCAAACTGAAAAAACTGACGCATCTGGCCGTTTCGCACAATGAATTGACGTCGTTGCCAAAGAAAATAGACCGGCTTGCAAAAGTTCATACGCTTTATGCGCATCACAATCACATCAGCAAGCTTCCGGCACGCATTGCAAAGATGCAGAACCTTAAAATCCTGGATCTTGGTTTCAACTGGTTTACGGATTTCCCAAAGGAACTTACCGCTTTTTTCAATCTGCAGGAACTGGATCTTTCGTCCAATAACTTCCTGGCTTTTCCTGAACAGCTGCTGGAGATAAAGCAGCTCGACAAGCTTTATCTCCGTGGAAATCCGTTTGTGAAAGACGACGCCGAAGCGAAATACAGCCGGCAACTCGGACAGCTGAAAAGCAGAAATATTGAAGTGTACTACTGATTACAGATTCCACCAGTAAGTGAACTTCAGAACAATCGCCCGGTTTTTGACCATGAAGTTTTCAGGAAGATAATTGTCGGTATAAACAATGAACAAATCCGACGCCGGCTTGTACCGCCATTGCAGACGCGCGTTCAGGTTGATATTATCCGCCTGATTGTTGTACTGCATAAAAGTGGTAAAAAACAGGTTGTTCGTAAAAGTTACGTCCACGCGCGGTCCGACGAGCCATAGCTGCTTGCGGTTCCAGGGTTCCGGCAAATGGATGTCGTTGTAATTTCCGGCCATTGTGATCGCCACATAAGGCTGTACGCGATAGCCAAGTTCGGCGCGCAGGTTATTGCGTCTTCCGTTTTGATAGTAGCCGCCTGTTATTCCGGATATCAGGTATGTAAACCGGTTCTGCGGGCCGGAAACAATATCAAAGCCGGCGGATTTGTAGCTGTGTTCACTGCCTGTTGTCAGCGTGAAGCCGCCGAGGTTAGTCGGGTCAAAAGGACGTAAAAGGCGTACATAATTGCTTGCGCCCCAAACTGCTACCGTTGCGCGGTTGATGAAATTCAGGTTATAGGAAAGAATGTATTCCTTGTCGCTGACATTAAACTGTTTGTCCCAGTATACATTGCTGACGAGCTTGGGGCCGTGACTGATGATTTTCGGAGATTTTACAAAAAACAGATAACCGATATTCGGGCTGATTTTGTAATAACCCATCCGCACGGCATTCGGAACATACCCGACCTCTGCATTGTAATTTTTGCCTACATACTCATGCTGCCATTGCCAGAAAAAATTGGCTTTATTGAATTTCAGATCGGCGGCATGTGAAAAGTCGTCCGTTGTTTTTCCCGGTGTGAACGATTTCAGGAACATGACTTTTCCGGTCCACAGGTTTTTGGCGCTGGCCAGGTTGAATTCCGCTCCGATGTTGCGGTTATAACGGCTGGTGGCGGCATGCCGGTCAAGCGAATAATTGGTTGCGTCCTTGTTTACGTAAATAAAGCGGATGTTGGAGCGGGCCAGAACCTGTCTCTGTAGTGCAAAAACAGCATAGTTGTTTCGGGGCGTCAGGCTGTCGGAAGAACCTGTCTGAACGTCCAGCACACCGATACGCCAGTTCTTGTTGATTTTACCGCTCATGCGTGCACCGAACTGGATCGGCACGCCAAGACCAATGCGGCGGGAGAAAAAAGGGCGAATGGTAGCGTACCCGAAGTTGGCAAAAAGATCAGCATTTTCCAGAAAGAACTGACGGCGTTCCGGGAAAAACAGCTCGAATCGCGTAAGGTTGGTTTGCTGCACATCCACGTCCACCTGTGAAAAATCCGGGTTAACCGTTAAATCGAGGTTCAGAGACGGCGTTAATCCGATTTTTACGTCACCACCGACAGCCGGTTTGAATTTGCTTGGCGTATCGTTATCGTAATCTTTGGTAAGACGCGTGGCGGCATACGGAATCACGGAAATATTTGGTCCCGGATTCGGCGGCGGAACGTCCCAGACCAGTACGCCCGTGTATGCCAGCGATGCCGAAGGAAATTGCCTCGGAACCGGCGCCCACGCCGATTTTTCGGAAATGGTAAGATCCTGCCGGCTGAAATTGATTCCCCAGCGCGTAATGCCCGGTTTATAACGGATGCTTTTGAACGGAATCGCTGCTTCCCAGACCCATTTGTCATTATCGTTCTTGACGGAACTCAGCCATTTGTTATCCCAGCTCAAATCCACGGTTCCGCCGTCACCTTGTTGTCCGTCCCACGGAGCGCCTGCTGCATTGGCCCCGAATGAAAAACCATTGGTACGGTCGTCAAAAGTGTCCATGAAAAGCAGGAAGTTGTCATTTTTTCCAAATGCAAAATCCCTTTTGAGCGATTCCACAATAATAGAACCTTTAATCGGCTTGTAATTAATGACCAGAATGTAAAGATTATTCTTGTCGTAGCACATTTTAACGTCCGTCTGGGCACGTGAAAAGCTGGTGTCCATCGGGGTGATCATGAAAAAGTCAGTTGCTGTTTCAGCAGATGACCATGCAAGATCGTCCGCCACGCCGTCGATATTCAGCGGAGCAGCAGCAGAATGGATATGATACTGATAATTTTCATTGGGTTTCTGCGCAATACTTTGAAAAATGATTAAACAGAAAAAGACAAAGGTCAGGATAGAAGTACGTTGCACTTGCTTGATGGGTATAGGAATGGATAGATAACGAAGGTTTGGCTATGCTTGGCTTCTGAACCATTTCGCATCGGCATAGAAAGTGCCGAACGGAATCAGGGATGAGAAGAAGGATAAAAAAGATTTTTTGAAAGACCAGCCATATTGAGTTGCAACCTGAACAAGCAGCAGTACAAAAAGGACGAACAGCACGCCATGCGCCATTCCGACCACGCGAACGGCCTGCGGAATGCCGGCCAGATATTTGAGCGGCATGGCAATACCCAGCAGCACCAGATAGGAGACACCTTCCAGGAAAGCAATGATCCGGAAGCGGCCCAAAGCTGATTTTAATAAAGTAGAAAGCATAAGAAATCAACAAAAGAAAACATGTATTACAATTGTAAAGATACATATTCGGAGGCTTGAACTGCAGCATAATGTAAAAGCTTTTCCATGGAATTGTTATATAATCATTTCAAGAATGAAGAAAGAGAGAAAATACATGCAGTTCAGTGACATAACTGCATAGAAGATAATATTAAATGCACTTTTAATATAACTAAATTCTAAAATCCGGATTATAGTAAAAACATTGTTTGGTTTAACTTGATATTTGTGGCCTGATATTTTTGAGAAAAATTTATAATCCAAAAGTCAACCTACATGAATAAAACTTTCTTCACTTTTATTTTTACACTGGTATCCTGCTTCTGTTTTGCACAGAGTTTCAAGGTTTCAGGAAGGATTACAGATGAAAAAGGCGATCCGCTGATCGGCGCTTCGGTGATTGAAAAAGGCACCAGCAACGGAACCACAACCGATGGAAACGGCGCCTACACGTTGTCCGTCAGCAGTGCAAGTTCTGTAATCGTAGCGACTTATGTCGGTTACAACAGGATCGAAAAGGCCATCAGCGGCAGCGGCGAGCAGAATCTCGTTCTTGAAAATGCGACTGTCTTGAATCAGGTTACCGTTGTCGGTTCCAGAAATTTAAACCGTTCTTCAACGGATACGCCCGCGCCGGTGGATGTGATCGACATCCGGGAAATTACAACGAAACAGGGCCAGCTGGATGTAAATCAGCTCCTTCAGTTTGCAGCTCCTTCCTTCAATTCCAATCGCCAGACCGGTTCCGACGGCGCAGACCATGTGGACCCGGCATCTTTGCGCGGTCTCGGCCCGGACCAGACTTTGGTCCTGATCAACGGGAAAAGACGGCATCAGTCTTCGCTTGTGAACCTTTTTGGTACGCGCGGACGAGGAAATACCGGAACCGACCTGAATGCCATTCCCGCCGCAGCCATCGAAAGAATTGAAATCCTGCGCGACGGCGCTTCGGCACAGTACGGTTCGGATGCGATTGCAGGCGTTATCAATATTGTATTGAAAGAAACGGTAAACCAGCTGAGCGCCAACGTAAATGCCGGCATGTACAAGGCAAAGTACCGTTATGACGACAAGCAGTTTGACGGGCTGAACTACAATGCAAACCTTAATTACGGAATAAAAATCGCAAATAAAGGGTTTCTGAACGTGACGGCAGATTACAATTTCCGGGACCATACCAACCGCGCGAATACGGTTTCCAGCGAAGCGGATCTTGCCAGAAGGCAATACGGCGATCCGAAGATCAACAATGCTGCGGTGTATTACAATGCAAAGGTTCCAATCGGAACCAATTTTCAGGTTTACAGCTTCGGCGGTTTGAACAAAAGAAAAGGCGATGCCTACGCATGGACGCGTTTTGCTGACGATGAGCGGAACATTCCTTCCATTTACCCGAACGGCTTTGACCCGATCATTGCCAGCACCATTGACGACCGTTCGTTTGCCTTTGGCGTAAGAGGCATATGGAAAGGCTGGGATATTGATCTGAGCAACACATACGGTTTTAACAAATTTCACTTTAATGTAAAAAATTCGCTGAACCGTTCACTCGGGCCGTTGTCCCAGACAACGTTTGATGCCGGCGGCTTTCAGTTAGGGCAAAATGTGAACAATCTGAATGTTACGAAGTATTACAAGACGATTTTACAAGGGCTTAATCTTGCATTCGGGGCAGAATACAGAACGGAACAATACAAAATTTTTGCAGGCGAGCGCGCTTCGTATTACAACTACGACCCGACTTATCCGGGCGGTTCGCAAGGATTTCCGGGATACAGCCCGACGGACGTTACCGACAGAAGCCGTTCAAACGTCGGCGTTTATCTGGACGTAGAAGCGGATGTTACAAAGAAATTTCTGGTGGATGCGGCAGTACGTTATGAAAATTACAGCGATTTCGGAAGTACGGTAAACGGGAAAGTGGGTTTGCGCTACAAAGTGACCGATGCATTTTCATTACGCGGAACGGTCAGTACAGGTTTCCGTGCGCCGTCGCTCGCTCAGAAGTATTTTAATTCCACGTTTACCAATTTTGTAAATGGTACTCCGGTTGAAGTTTTACTTGCCAACAATGAAAGTGCCGTTACGCAGGCGCTGGGAATTCCGAAACTGAAACAGGAAACTTCCCAGAATGCCAGCGTCGGTTTTACACTTGCACCGGCTTCCGGCCTTTCTGTTACCGTGGATGGTTACTATGTAAAAGTGAAAGACCGCGTTGTGTTAACCGGACAGTTCAGCGACGAGGACGAGCAGATCGGCGATCTCCTGAAACAGCTCCGGGTTGGAAAAGCACAGTTTTTTACCAATGCACTTTCTTATACGACGACAAAAGGAATTGATGTCATTGTTGCACATACGACGCCGTTAGGCGTTGGACGGCTTAGCTCCACACTGGCAGCCAACTTCAACTGGATGGAATTGGGACCTGTGAACACAAGTCCGAAACTGGCAGGAAAAGAAGATATTTATTTTGATGAAAGAGAACGCAGGTTCGTACTTGCTTCGGCGCCTCCTTCCAAAATAAACCTGACGCTGGATTACTCGGTGGACAAATTCAGCTTTATGCTGCGGTTCATCCGTTTTGGTGAAATAAAACTGGCCAACTGGGATTACGAACTGGACGTGTACAAGCCGAGAATTCAGACGGATGTTACTTTGAATTACAAGGTGAGCAAGAATTTTTCATTGTCGGTAGGCGGGAGCAATATCTTCAATGTTTATCCGGACTTGTCCTTGCCTGCGCTTACGGAATCGGGCGGAGCCTGGGACCCTGTTCAGATGGGAAGCAACGGCGCTTTTATTTTTACCAGGCTTGGTTTCCGGTTTTAATAGCTATTCTAATAAAGAAAAGCGGTTTATATTAACATAAAAAAGGTGCTCAAACTTTCATTTGAGCACCTTTTTTATGGTCTGTTCATTTTATACAGCCTGCGGTCTGGCTTTGGATTTGCTTTTGCCAGAAAGAGGCATATTCTCTTTATTTCTCATTTTGACAAAATCCTTGAAACGTCTGACTGTCGCCATAATGAAGCCGATAACTAGAACGAATGTTCCGAGCCAGAGTACATTGATCAGCGGTTTTTCAATGGCTTTCATCACAATAAAATCACGTTGCGTCGTGTTGACAGCAAATGAGAACTGGCCTGTCTGCGGATTGATTTCCTGAAACTGGATGCGCATGCCAAGATCATTGCTTACTTCCGGCTTGCGAGCCACCATACGGTCGCGGATAACAAATGACGGCGTAATAACGTATTCTTTATCTTTGTCCAGCACGCGGATAATGGCTTTTACTGCTGCATCGCCTTCACCAAGCGTAACGCCTTCAACCTGTTCTGTACGGATTACATTATCAAGAATGGCAACGTAATCATTTACAAAAAATGTATCGCGCATGTTTACCGTAAAGTTTTCCGTCTGGCTCCATACCGGCTCGGCCGTTGGATTGGTTACCATGGAAACATACGTGTACAAATCCTTGTTGTACTTGCGCTGAATATCCGGTGATGAAACGATTCCGCCCATTCTCGGATTGATCTGAACCCTTGGGAAAAGGTTGAAAATACGTCCGGATGGCTCGCGGTATTCTATATCGTAATAGAAATTCTCAGGGAAAATTTCAATGGTGTCGCCTTTGGAGTTGTACTTTTTGTCATTGACAACAATATCTCTCAACGCAACGGCATGAAAATCGCCTTCCACAATATCAACCCAGCTTTTGGGAATGTAACCCGGAATATGGCGCGGCTCCACGCGTACATCGCGCCATGTGAGCATGTAATCGCCCATTTTCTCAGGCTTGTTGAGCCATAACGTAATGTTTTCCTTGTTTTCCTTATTATCGTTACTGGTAAATTCTTCGCTGCGGGAAATCATCAGCCCGGAATTATTGATGGAAACAACCTTGGTATAACCTGAAGAAAACAAAATCCCGATCAGCATCAGCGCAACGCCGATGTGCGTAATCGCGCCGCCCGACAAGTTGTAATTGCCTCTGATGATGTTAATCAGAATAGTGCCGTTTGCCACAATTGCGAAAACCGCCGTAGTTAAAAGGACGATATACTGAATATCCTTAACACCCTGATAAGTAATGATTGCAGCACTGATCAGCAAGGCAATCAATAACGGATTGTAAAGCGCCTGAAGACGGTTCTGGCCAACTCTTTTCCACCAGAAAAACTGTCCGATTCCGGTCAATACAATAATAAGTGAGAAAAACCAGAGCTGGAATTTGTTGTAATGTCCGATCTGATCTGCCGGCAAAGCCATATTCAGGATGGTACCGAATGCTTCTGCAACTTTGTTATAAACAGGAATGGAAGTTGTGGCAAGAATCTGGAAACCGGACAAGCAAAGTAAAGTAGCGCCGATAAAGATCCAGAATTCCTGCGAATAGGTCGAAACCTCTTCTTCGTCAACCGGAAGTTCTTTCCAGCGGTAAATCAGAAGGCCGGTTGCTACAATAGTGAATGTCAAAAGATAAACCAGCAACTGGCCTGAAAGTCCAAGGTCTGTAAACGAGTGAACCGATGCATTTCCCAGAACCCCGCTTCTTGTCATGAACGTGGAGTAAAGAATGAGAATGAAAGTAGCAATCGTCAGGATGAAAGAAGTTTTAAGCGCAGTGGCATTTCTTCTTCCGATGATCATCGTGTGAATGGCGGCAACAAGCACGAGCCAGGGAACAATGGATGAGTTTTCAACCGGGTCCCAGTTCCAGTAACCGCCGAAGTTAAGCGTTTCGTAGGCCCAGTAAGCGCCCATTAAAATACCAACGCCCAGGATAAGTGCGGAAAACAGCGCCCACGGCAACGCCGGGCGAATCCAGTCCTGAATTTTCCTGGTCCATAGCCCGGCAATGGCAAACGAGAAAGGAATCAGCGTGGTGGCAAATCCCAGAAAAAGGGTAGGAGGGTGAATAACCATCCAGTAATTCTGTAAAAGCGGGTTCAGTCCGTTGCCGTCTTTAGGAATGAAATTGGCATCCATCTGGTAAACAGGCAAGTCCGGCATTACTTCTTTCAGCAACAGGAAAGGAGTGGAGCCGATTTTAAGATCCAGCCCGGGAATGACAACGCCCAGGATCATGGAAGTCAGAAATGCCTGAACCAAAGCAAAAACAGTCATCACCGGCGCTTCCCACGAGCGGTTTGAGAAAATCAGTACCACGCCGAGCACAACGTTCCAGAAGATCCAGAGCAGAAAACTTCCTTCCTGATCCTGCCAGAAACTGGAAATCGTGTAGCCGGTCGGCAAAGATAGCGAGGAGTTTTTCCAGGCGTAATGGTACTCAAAGTAATGGTTGCCGATAATCCAGTACAAGGAAAAGACAACGCCCAGAACTGCCGCCACGTGCACGTAAAAGACAATGCGGGCGAACTTTTTCCAGGTCAGTGTTTCCTCCGGCAAAGTGCCGGACATGCCGGCTTTGAAATAGGCGAATGTTGCAACGAGTGCCGTTACAAACGCAATAATAACCAGCAGGTGACCTGCACTTCCGATTGTGCTGTGAATCATGATTTTGCTGCTGTATGTTCAGTGGTTTCCATTTTGCCGTTATCGTATTTCGACGGGCATTTCATCAATATTTTTTCGGCTGTAAAAGCGCCGTCCTGCATTTTTCCTATCACCACAACTTGTTCCGATTTGTCAAAATCCTGCGGTTTGGTGTTTTTGTAGATCACTTTCTGTTCCACGTTATTATTGTCGATCAGTGTAAAAGCAAAGTAATTGGGGTCAATTTCGGGCTGGTATTCCATGTCCAGAATTCGTCCTGAAACGTCTTTTTTCAACTTTCCGACTACATGGATACTTTCCGCGTCACCTTCCTGCGCCATTTCCCTGGCTTTGGTAAAGTCAACATAAGTACTGGCATCGCCGGCTGTGGAAACAATAATTCCGATGGCAACGGCTACAATAATAAGACCGAATATCTGTATCTTTTTCATGAATGTTTACTTGATATTTAATTCTTTCTCAATTTTACTTACGCGGGAGTCAATTCGGAGCATGTTAACGGCAATGCCCAGAAACACAATGGCTATGACGGCAACTACAACCCATATTTTGCCGTCTTCTCGCAACTTGTCTGCCATCGGGACACCGTTGTCAGCAGCTTGTGCAAATGTATTTCCGGATATGAAAAACAGGAAAAACAGAATCTGAAGAACTCTTTTCATTGTATTTAAAGGGAACTGAAATCTTAACGAAAATTTGAATTGAAATGTTTATGATCTGTTAAAAAACAGTGATAAATCTATATTCTGGACGTTGAAACAAGTTTTTCTTCACGCACGCGGTTGATCCGTTTGATCCTTACGCGAAGTTCCGCAAGCCATAATCCGAGCAGAATATAACCGATAATGGCCGGATAAAATACTTTCCGGATGTCGTTGTTGAAGTCATACGAACCAAAAGTGCTGTTGCCGCCGCTTCCCGGATGCAGGGAATCTGTAAGCCTTGGAAGGATATAAATGATCGGGATAAAAACGGCAAAGGCAAAGATGTTGTAAACGGACGAAATACGGGCCTTGCGCTGCTCGTCTTCAAACGAACTTCTCAGCAAAAGATACGCAAGATAAATCAGAATTCCGACAGCCGCTCCGTTCAGTTTCGGATCGTTTGGCCATGGATCGCCCCAGGTATAATTGGCCCAGACCGAGCCGGTAAGGCAGCCCAGTATACCAAAGAATATAGCCGATTTTGCAAGTTCGCTGGCAATATCATCATCGTTAATGCGTCCTTTACTCAGGTAGCGGATGGAAAAAACCATGGATGCAAAGAGCAAAGTAGTCATGGCCAGCCAGAGCGCCACGTGATAATACGTGTTGCGGATACTTTCATTGATAATCGCAAGATGCGGAACAGGACCCATGATGCCCATTACAATCACGTAGAATATAAGAACAATGCATAGGATTTTCCACCAGATCTTTCTCATTTTTAATATTTTAACTTTTAATCTTTTGTCAGGCCAGATGCAGGTTTCAACTTCTCCATAGATAAGGAAAAAGCAAATAGCTGAGCGTAATTACTATGAGATCAATAGATAATAGTGTGGTGATTTCATCCGAACTTACCGACCAGTCCAGACCGTCCAGCGCATTTTTGGCCAGCCTGATCGTCATCAGCAGCATGGGCAGTATGATCGGGAAACTCAGAACGGCCATCAGCGTAGCGCTGTTGTCCGCCTTGGAAGCAATGCCGGCAACCAACGTAAGCACCGAAGCAAAACCGATGGCAGCCAGCAGGATACAGATCAGGTAAAGCCCCATGTCGCCAACCGGATTTCCCATGACGAAAGCATAAAAAACAAATCCGAAGCCGGACAGCAGCAGCATGATCAAAGAATTGTAAACGATTTTTGATATGATGATGGCCTGCGGACTGCAAAGATTATAGTAGTATAACAACCGGCCAAACCTTTCCTGCGAGAAACTTTTGGCGATCGCATTCACTGCCGTAAACAAGATGATAATCCAGAAAAGCGTATTCCATACGATGGGCGTAAGCTGGTTTCTTCTGAGATTAAAACTAAGGTAACAAACAAAAACAGTGCTTACCACATAAAGCAACATGCCGCTCAGCGCATATTTCTGACGCCATTCCAGTGTTACTTCTTTCCAGATCAGGGTTTTTATTTCGTTCAAGATTACGGGCAATCGGCTGCTTGCTTGCAGCTCGGTGATTGTACTTACTAAATCAAATCCTTTGCTTGTCGGATTCCTTTCGCAATGCAAAAATACGACATAAAGGCTGAGGGAAATAATAAATCGGGCACGAATTTGCAGTAATTGTCGGAAGCAGTATACAATTGCAAAAGTAATGTTTGAATTACGGACTGATAGTGCTTTATTTGTACTTTAAATAAAATGAATCTAAATAAGGAGCGTATGTCAGCTCGTACGGTTTGCAGTCTTCGAAAAGGTGAAAAAGGGGTTATCAAGTCATTCACAAATCGTGAAATGTCTTTGAAATTGCTGGAAATGGGCTGTCTTCCGGGCAGCGAAGTGCGTCTGGATGCAATTGCACCTTTTGGCGATCCGATTTGTATTAATGTAGGCGGTTGTTATTCCTTATCATTAAGATTGAACGAAGCGGCCGTCATCGAGCTTGAATAACTAATACGTTCCGTTTATAAGCCTGTCCATTGAAACAAGTTCATATAAAAGTTGCGCTAGTAGGAAATCCAAATGCCGGCAAGTCTACATTATTTAATGCATTAACCGGATTACGGCAGAAAACAGGAAATTTTCCCGGTGTAACAGTTGAGAAAAAATCAGGTACATTCCGCTTGTCCGGCTTGGAAGGACAGCCGGATACAGCCGTAACGGTTGTGGATCTTCCGGGAACTTACAGCATTTATCCCAAATCAAAGGATGAAACGGTTGTCATGGATATCCTTGCCAATCCAAAACATCCCGATTATCCAGATGTTGTCATTATTGTGGCAGATGCTTCCAATTTGCAGCGGAACCTGCTTCTTTTTACGGAAGTAAGCGACCTCGGCGTTCCTTCCATTCTGGCGCTTAACATGCTGGATGTGGCTTCCAGCATGAACCTTACGGTCAATGCGGTTCAGCTTGCCATGCAGCTGAATGTTCCCGTTATCCGGATCAATGCACGTACCGGCGAAGGCATCGGCAATCTGAAAGAAGCGGTAAAACAGATTGTTGAAAAAAGCGAAAAGCCGGCTCTGCAGTATTTTTACGAACCCAAAGGAAAGGAAGTCGAGATGATCGAAGAAGTGCGTGAACTTTATCAGCTTGACAATGATTATGTCGCACTGCAATACGTTTGTCAGCACGATAATTTTTCTTTTCTTGAACAACCCGTCAGGGCCAAGCTCGACACGCTCATTGAAAAGTACGGATTTGATGAAAATCATTTCCTGGCTTCGGAAACCGTTGCCCGTTATGAAAAAATAAAGCCGATTGTTTCCAAAGCGGTAAAATCTCAGGGAATTACCGAACAGCCATACTGGACCAGAAAGCTGGACAGCATTTTACTGCATTCGGTTTGGGGTTATGTAACGTTTGCCTTTGTGCTGCTTGTCGTTTTTCAGGCCATTTTTGCTTGGGCTTCCTATCCGATGGACATGCTGGATGCAGCCACGGCCCAAACCATTGAATGGACCAAGGAAGTACTGCCCAAAGGCGTGCTCAATGATCTGATTACGGATGGAATCCTGGCCGGAATAGGCGGTATCATTATTTTTATTCCGCAGATTGCCATCCTTTTTGCGCTCGTTTCCGTACTGGAAGAATCGGGCTACATGGCGCGTGTAATGGTGATTATGGACAAGCTCATGCGCCGCTTCGGCCTGAACGGACGGAGTGTGGTTCCGCTTATTTCAGGCGTAGCATGCGCCGTTCCGGCCATTATGACGACCAGAAGCATCAGCAGCCGCTACGAACGTTTGCTCACGATTCTGGTTACGCCGCTGATGAGCTGTTCGGCACGTCTGCCTATTTATACGATTCTGATCGCATTAGTCGTGCCGACTACAAAGGTTTTCGGTTTTTTCAATATGCAGGGACTTGTACTTTTCGGGTTGTATGTGCTCGGGCTGGTCGGGGCGCTTGGCTCGGCGTGGCTGTTATCCCTTTTTATTCCAAGAAAAGAGCCGGGTTATTTCATGCTCGAAATGCCAACTTACAAATGGCCGCGCTGGGGGCACGTCGGTTTTTCCATGTATGAAAGTGTCAAATCGTTTGTGCTGGAAGCCGGGAAAGTCATCATGGCCATATCCATTATTCTCTGGGTGCTGGCTTCTTACGGTCCCGGCGATTCGATGCGCAATGCCGAAAACAGGGTGATTGCAGAAATGGGCACGAAGCCGCAGGAAGAAATTAATGTTGCCGTTGCTTCCGCAAAACTTGAAAATTCGTATGCCGGCCAGTTCGGGCATTTCATTGAACCGGTTATCCGTCCGCTCGGCTACGACTGGAAAATCGGGATTGCATTGCTGGCTTCCTTTGCGGCAAGGGAAGTTTTTGTGGGTACAATGGCCACTATTTACAGCATCGGCGGCGATTCCGAAGATGTGCTTACCGTAAAGGAAAAGTTGCTGAACGAGAAAAATCCGTATACGGGCGCGGCCATGTTTACGCCGGCAGTCTGCTATTCATTGCTGATGTTTTATGTTTTTGCCATGATGTGCATGAGCACGATTGCCGTCGTGTACCGCGAGACACACGGATGGAAATGGCCTTTAATCCAGCTTGTGTATCTGATGGCACTGGCTTATGTATCCGCATTTGCTACTTTTCAGTTGCTGAGCTGATCTTGCAGAACTGCTTCTGACAAAACAACCGGTTTTTTACCAGCCGAGACAATCCACCACGTCCGAAGCAATCAGTGCGCTTTGTCCTTTTTTCCCGGCTGCACGGTCACCGGCAAGCCCGTGTTCGTAAACGCCCAGAATGGCAGCATCGGCAGGCGCATACTTCTGTGCAAGCAGACTGGTGATAATGCCTGTCAGCACATCGCCGGTTCCGCCCGTTGCCATGCCGGCATTGCCTGTTGAATTGAAATGTACCTCGCCATTTGGAAGGATTACAGCCGTGTTCGCGCCTTTCAGGCAAATAATGACTTTGTGTTTCATGGCAAATTGTCTGCCGTTTTCCAGCCGTTCGTATTCGTTTTTGCTATCGCCCGCCAGTCGCTGAAATTCTTTCGGATGCGGCGTCAGAATGGTATTTTCAGGTAATTTATCGAGTAAAAAGCGGTTTTCGGATAACATATTCAATGCATCGGCGTCGATAATCAAAGGAACTTTTACGGAATCCAGTAACTTTTCCAGAACCTTTACAGTCGCTGCATCCTTGCTGAGCCCCGGCCCGATGCCAATAGCAGTATAACTTTCCAGATCAGGCAGTTCACTGATGTATTTTTCATTTTCGTCCGGAACCGCCATCGCTTCAGGAATGGAAATCTGCATAATATCGTAACCACAAGCCGGAAAATGCATTGTCAGCAAACCGACGCCTGAACGCAAACAAGCCTTTCCGGACAAAACTGCCGCGCCCATTTTACCAAAACTTCCCGCGATCAGCAACGCATGCCCGAATGTTCCTTTGTGCGAAAATTTTTCCCGGGGCTTTATGATTGCTTCTGCATTTTGTTTTTCGGTAAAATAATAAGGTGTTTGCGCTTCCAGGATAAAATCCTTGCTAAGCCCGATGTCCGCCATATGCCATTCGCCGGCAAACAAGGCATTCTGCGGCAGCATAAACGCAAGCTTTGGAAACTGAAAAGTTACGGTGTAATCCGGCTTGATAATGACGTCGTCTTTTTCGTTGGCTTTATCGGCATAAAGTCCGCTGGCGATGTCAACCGAAACGGTTTTGTTTGGCAAATCATTGATTGCCTTGATAATTTCAGCCAGAATTCCCTGGGCCGGTCTGGATAATCCCGAACCCAGCATGGCATCGATCAAAACAGTTTCGGGAGCAATTTCAGGAAAATCTGCCGGGGTTTGAATGCTGTTTGGCTGCACAGTATTTTTCAGTCTTTCCAGATTTGCCTGAAAGTCAGCCGAAGCGTCGGTGCTGTGTTCAACTATGTAAACATTTACATGATAATCCATCGAAGCAAGTATGCGCGCAATGGCCAGACCGTCGCCGCCGTTGTTGCCTTTGCCGCAAAAGATGCAAACCGGCCTTGTATTGACAAACTGATTACAGAACCATCTTACAAAGCCGTTTGAAGCGCGTTCCATTAAATCGACGGATGAAATTGGCTCGTTTTCAATTGTGTATACATCAAGCTGGCGTATTTGTTCTACATTCAGGATTTTCATAGTAATTCAAGGTTCGGTAAAAGGTGTGGCAATGTATCATTTGCCTAAATCATTATACCAGTGCATTTACTGCAAATATAAATGATCGTAAAAGCGCGTAATTTTTATGCATTATATACAGCCAAAGCTTTTAAATGCAGCAGAATAACCGTAGCTTTGCACTCGTTTTCGCAAAAGCTGTTTTGAATGAATGGGCGTCACCCAATCCGCTGAAAACAGTCATTATTTAAATTCATAAAAAGCATTCGTCATGAGCGAACTTATTAAACTCGTAGAAGCTACGATTGAAAATCGTAAATCCGAGTACCCTGAATTCAATTCAGGCGACACGATCAACGTACACGTTAAGATCCGCGAAGGTAACAAAGAACGTATCCAGCAATTTCAGGGTACTGTTATGCAGCGCCGTAACCTTAGCGCAAGCGGTGAAACATTTACAGTACGCAAGATATCAAACGGCATAGCTGTTGAACGTGTTTTCCCTATTCTTTCTCCAAGTATTGCAAAGATTGAGCTGGTTCGCCGCGGTAAAGTGCGTCGTGCCCGTTTGTTCTACCTGCGTGGACGTCAGGGTAAAGCCGCTCGTATCAAAGAGCTTAAAGCTTCGAAATAAGATTTATTGTCTTTCGGGCTTGATTCGGAACCCTGCAAGTAATTATTTCTTGCAGGGTTTTGTTGTTTAAAACAACCGCCTGTTTCAACTGGATTTAATATCCGCTATTTTTACAGGCGTTGGAATGCTGCAAACTTTTTACTTTTTATGAATACCGTATTTTATAAATATCAGGGTACCGGAAATGATTTTGTAATGATTGATGACCGGGAAAAAACCTTTCCGGTTTCCAAAGAACTCATTGCATCGCTCTGTCACCGCAGGTTCGGCATCGGAGCGGACGGACTGATATTACTTCAGAATGAAACGGGTTACGATTTCAGGATGGTTTATTTTAATGCAGACGGCGGAGAAGGAAGCATGTGCGGAAACGGTGGCCGCTGCGTCGTGCGGTTTGCGCATGATCTCGGCCTTTTTACTGAAAAAACCACTTTTATTGCCGTAGACGGTTTGCATGAAGCCACGGTTTCAGAAGATATTATCCGCTTGAAAATGTCCTCGGTCCGTGATGTTCAAAAATTGGACGAACATGATTTCATGAACACGGGTTCTCCGCATTATGTTACGTATGTGGAGCATATCGAGGAAGTTGACGTTGTGAGTATCGGAAGCGGCATTCGGTATGGTTCCGTTTACGGGCCGAAAGGCGGTGTGAATGTCAACTTTGTAGAGGTAAAAGATCAGAATCAATTAAGCGTCCGTACGTATGAACGCGGTGTGGAAGATGAAACTTTTTCCTGCGGAACGGGCGTAACGGCCTGTGCACTTTCAGCGCATTTACGTGAAGGCTGGGAAAGTCCGATCCATGTCAAAACAATCGGCGGCGCGCTGGAAGTTGCATTTCAAGAAAAACAGCCGGGCGAATTTGACGATGTTTATTTAATCGGGCCAGCCGTACGCGTGTTTGAAGGAAATTTGAATTTGCCGGAGTGATTTCAGCCAGTTATGCCGACTCGATGATTCCGCCTTTTACATGGAAAATCGATTTATCCAGCCATTCCGGAACGCGGCAGTAATCCATTGCCGCGACTTTGCTCCGCACGCCGTTTGTACAGATCACGACAATATTTTTATAAGAAGTCAGCAAATTTCTTTTATCCCTGATTTCGGATAAAGGAATATTGATCCCGCCTTCATTGAATTCTTCGAATTCCCATGTTTCCCGAACGTCTACCAAAACTGAATTGGCTTCATTTTTGAGTTTCAGCGCCTCGTGGAGATCAATATCGGTGTAAGTATTCTTTGTCATACCGTTAAAAAAAATCGTTACCGGTTTTCCATAAAGGATAAAACGGTAACGAAAATTCACAAACAATTAAAAATTTTATCTTCTTGCAGCATAAGGATGGTCGTTAACCACCGGAATATTTTTGGCAATCAGCTTGTGAATGTCCTTCAGATATGCTTTTTCTTCCATATCGCAGAATGAAAAAGCCGTTCCTTTTGCCCCCGCGCGGCCTGTTCGTCCGATTCTGTGAACATACGTTTCCGGGATATTCGGGATTTCATAGTTGATCACATGCGTCAGATCGTCTACATCGATTCCTCTTGCTGCAATATCCGTTGCGACCAAGACCCTCGTAGCCTGACTCTTAAAATTTTTCAAAGCATTCTGACGTGCGTTCTGTGACTTGTTGCCATGAATCGCTTCTGACGTTACGCCCGCTTTCCGCAGTACTTTCACAACTTTGTCCGCGCCATGTTTGGTTCTGGTAAAAACCAGCGCCGTAGCAATGGAAGAATCCTGCAAAATGTGCAGTAAAAGCGAATTTTTATCCGATTTATCCACAAAGAAAACCGATTGCTTGATCGTGTCCGCCGTAGAAGAAACGGGTGTCACTTCTACTTTGGACGGGTTTCTTAGAATCGTATCGGCAAGCGTAACAATCGCTGGCGGCATGGTGGCCGAAAAGAAAAGTGACTGTCTTTTGGCAGGCAGCAGCTTGATCACTTTTTTAACATCATGTACAAATCCCATGTCGAGCATGCGGTCTGCTTCGTCGAGCACGAAAAATTCAAGCTGGTTCAGCTTGATAAAGCCCTGATTGATCAGGTCCAGCAAACGGCCGGGTGTTGCAATCAGTACGTCCACGCCTTTCTGGATGGCATCGGTCTGCGGCTTCTGGCCAACGCCGCCAAAAATGACGGTATGTTTTATATCGGTATATCTTCCATAAGCGGCAAAGCTTTCACCAATCTGAATAGCCAATTCGCGCGTCGGAGTAAGTATCAGAGCACGGATACGGCTTCTTTCAAATTTACCAACCGGATTATTCTGAAGCAGCTGAAGCATAGGAATGGCAAACGCGGCTGTTTTTCCGGTTCCTGTTTGCGCACAGCCCAGTAAATCTCGCTGTTCTAAAATAATGGGAATTGCTTTTGCCTGAATTGGGGTGGGAGTAGTGTAACCTTCTTCCCGGAGCGCCTTTGTAATGGGCTCAATGAGTTTTAAATCCTGAAATATCATTAGTTTTTTTTAGAGTGGCTGCTTTTAACATCATGATATAAGACAGCCTGAATAATTATTGACCAAGGAGGCCGAAAGTATAACAGAAGTAACTTTTTAAACGTTCAGTGGGTATACTGCGTAAAAGTTTTCCGGAATGCGTAAATTTAATCAACCTTCATTAAATCAGTAAATTTATGATCAGAGCCATTACTTTAACCATTTTATTTTCAGCCATTTTTATTGTTGCAAATGCACAGGATGTAATCATCCGCAGAAATGGCAAAATCATTGAATGCAAGGTCATCGAAGTAGGTGTTGACCGTGTTACCTACAAGCTCGGCAAGGAAGAAACCAGCGCCAACTTTATCATCCGGAAAAATGAACTGAGCAGTATCCGGTTCGGAAGCGGAGAAACGGTTTACATGAACGAACGGCAGGAAGCCGAAAATGAAAAGAACAGAAGACGGGAAATGGCATTTGGTGCTAACCTCATCAATTTTTCTCCATTCAAGGCATTGGACAGCGGTGCGGGTTTAGGGATCAGTTATGAAAGAATTATTGACAAACAAGGCTACTTTGGGATTATTGTGCCTTTTACGCTTGTTCTTCCGGAAAGTTATTCAAGCTCTTTTACATACGATAACCGAAGTGGTACGGAGGTATTCTATTTCTCGCCCGGACTTAAAATTTATCCGGCCGGACAAAGACGCGTCACGTATGCGGTGGGACCTAATTTATTTACCGGCTTCGGACATCGCTGGGTTTATGGCAACTACTATGACCCGAGAACCGGAAGTTATACGAATACAGAAGGAAAAGCGAAAATTTTCAGATTTGGTCTGATGGTGAACAATTACATCAATTTTCAGATTACGCCAAGGTTCCAGCTTGGTCTGAATGCAGGACTTGGGTCCAGATATATCGAAAACGAAAAGTATCTGAATGTCAACAACAGAATGCGTGGCATCGAGTTAACCGGGGAATTTATGTTTAACCTCGGCCTGCGTTTCTGACCAATTGATAGAACGTCATTTCATCAGCCTGTAAACCGGGTAGCGCAAATATTCTTTTTCGCGGTAAGGTGAATGGTCATAGATAAATTCGAGCTGGGCATTGGCGCTTTTTGCAAATTCCGGCTCGGATTTTCTTTTTTCTTCCAGCTGCTTTTTCAGTTCAGGCGATTTTTCCAGAAGTTCGGCTGCAAGGTCTTCAAATACATAGGCGGAATAATGTTCCTTGGCCTGAAGAATGGTGTCAAAGAAATTCCATTTGAAAAAAGAATCAACCGCTTTGGGTTCCAGCGTTTCGATGATGTAGCGGTTTGTCCATTGATTTACAGGAATATACCAATCGCCTTTTCTGAAACTGACTTTCGTTTTTTCGGTCCTGAGATTTACGCCCGTATGCCAGTAATGTCCTTCAAACGGCTGTTTGGGTGATTCGTAATTTTCAATAAAATACGTTTCCACTTCCATTTCAGCATCTTTTTCCAGCTGTTTCATTTCCACACCGTTCAGTTTCAGCAGTTCAATGATGTTGTGCCAGCCTTGCGGAATCAGGTAAGCTGCCGGCTTTTTAACTTCATCCTGCGGCACGTACGTATCGTAAAAAGGAATGCTTTTGGTAAACGGTTTTGAACGGTTGTAGTACAGTCGCTCCTGACCGCTTACTTTACTTGTAATGTATTCAGGTTCATAGCCTTTGAACTCGATCTGTGTATTTTTCTCTTTGTTAACCTGCCACGTGACCGCAAACTTTTCCTGAACTTTCACGGATTCTTTGGTCTCTTTACGCAATTGCAGCAGTTCTTTACGGTATTTGGCCAGAAACAGAACATTTCCATGCAGATATGCATAAGTTGCTTTCACGCGCTGATCATAAGGTTTAAGCATATGCGTTTCCGTCATGACGCCAATCGTATGAAACAGAGCTGCATAGCCGGTTGAATAACGCGGCCAGTCGGGAAACTGCACAAAACCTTTGTCGGGCGTCTGGCCCCATGCATTGACGTACGGCGTTGCTTCGTAACCGGCGTTTTTAAGGTGTTTGTACATGTAAGGAAGAAAAACCGCATTGTTGAATTCACCGAGTTTTCCGCCCAGCTTGTCTTTCTGTGCATAATCGAGTGTCATTACATACTGATAATCCGCACCGTTGCTGACGTGTGTATCGGCAAAAAGATCAGGATCAAGTTTATGAAAAATGGCTGCAAAACTCCGTGCATTTTTAGTGTCATTTTTTATAAAATCGCGGTTAAGATCAAAATTCCGGGCATTTCCCCTGAAACCGTATTCTTCCGGACCGTTCTGATTGGTACGAGTCGTGTTGTTGCGGTTCAGCGTTCCGCCGATGTTGTAAAATGGAATAAAAGCAAGCACAACATGCTCCGTTTCAGGAAATTTTTCCGGATTCAACAAGATATCCCTCAAAAGCATCATGGAAGCATCCACGCCGTCGGGTTCGCCGGGATGAATGGCGTTGTTGACAAACAGAATGGCTTTTCCCTCCGCTTTCAGTTTTTTTATATCAAAGTTCTTATTGCTGGAATATAAAACGAGATGCAGCGGTTTGCCGCTGTCGGTCAGTCCTTCTTCGGTAATCCGGACCTGCGGGAAATTTTTTGCCAGCAGCTTGTAAAAAGCAATTCCTTCTTCGTACTCAGGAGTTTGCGTGCCGCCCGATTTTTCAAATCTTGTTTCATACTGCGCATGAACAGAGAAAGAAAACAGAAAGCTGAAAATAACAAAAACTATACGGACAAATGGATTCAGAATGAGCATGATATAAAATTATCTTGACGTGCCCGTTTCAGCCGGACCGGCATTGTACTTTTTCAGCAAATATAAATACGGTTCGGGAAGATGATGTATAAATATCTTGTCTTTGGAATCGGGATATATATTGTAATAAGCCTGATCCGGCATTAATACGATCGTCGGCCCGATGCGAACATAATTGCTGCTTTTGAAGTAAACAGGAGGTTCAAACTCCGGCAACGTTTTTCTGACCATTTTGGAAGCGTAGTTGCCCAGATATTTTTCGTAGTTGCTTCTTGCCTTTTCACTCGGCTTTTTCATTTTCCGGTAAGCATGCCGTAATGCAATTCGCGCAAAGAACTTCTGCTTTTTTATTACGCCGTCGATGTTTTTGAAAGGATTGGTTTCATTGAAATCATCCAGCGTCTGCACGGAAAACGGCACTTCCGTAACCCAGTCTGCGGCATTTACAACGTTCGTTGCCCATCCGTTGGCAACCATGGCTTCGTACTCGTAAGCATAATACGTGTTGCCGGCTTTTGGGCTAGCACTGCTGTAAGTTTTAAAACGAATGTCTTTCGGAAGCTGGTTCTGTTTCTGAAGATGATATAAATACGAAGTCATCAGGTAAGAAATGGCGCCGCCCTGACTATGCCCCATTACCAGAAAATCTTTTATTCCGGCTTTGTAACACGAATCGATTTTTGGAAGAATGTCTTTCGCCAGATAAGCGGTTCCGATAAGCCAGCCGATATGTACCGCCGCTTTCGGATGGTCTGCAAGGTGATAAGGAAACGAAAAAGAGGAAGAAAGTTTAAGTTCGCCGCGTGCTGGAACCATGGCTGCATAGAAATTTTCCAGCCAGCCAACCGGATTTTTGGTGGTACCGCGGATATTGATGGCCGCCACCTGACCGTCACTTTTCCAGAGTTCCCAGCGATTGTCCAGTCCCATAACGGGCGATTTGTAAACGGACTTGAAAACGGCAGGCTTCGGAACAGGCGTTTTTGCGGAATCTGTCATGAGCGGATCGTAAAGCAGCACGTGCATACGCAACAGCTCTTCATATTCGACTTTGTCAAACCCGGGTTTTAACAAGCCGTTTTGTGCATGCAATGCAAGTGAAAAGCAAAATACAAGCGCAGTGCCGGTCAAGAACCGTGCATGCAGTTTTCTGAATGCCATGGGGATTTTTGTCATTTCAGATGCGTATTGGTTAATGAGAGAAACAGTAAAACGATCATTTTCTAAATGTAGGAAATCTCCCGGTTTAATGTCCGGTTTCATCCCGAAGGATGCTTTTTTTGAAAATTTGACAGCTGTTCAGGTCATTAGAATACCATTAGAGTTTGCGAATCAGCCTGTTCAAAGGGCCATTTTAAATCTGAGTTTCTTATTTTTGGCTGGTCTAAAAATATTTTTATGGAATTATATTATTCTTTTTCGGCATTAATCGTCCTTTCCGCCATCTTTGCTTACCTCAATGCACGGTTCCTGAAACTGCCTGCATCCATCGGCGTAATGGTGATCGCACTGATTGTTTCCGTTGGATTAATAGCAACTGACAGCATTTTCCCAAGGATATTTTTCCGGATTTCTTCCCTGATCGCCAGTGTCGATCTCACCGAAATCCTGATGGGAGCCATGCTTAATTTTCTGCTTTTCGCAGGCGCCATTCACATTCACCTGGAAGATTTAAGGGAACAGCGTGCGCCCGTTATTATATTTTCTACGGTCAGCGTGGTCATTTCCACTTTTGTGATCGGATTTCTGATGTACAATTTACTGAATTTTGCCGGAATGCAGATTCCAATGATCCAGTGTCTGGTTTTCGGTGCTTTAATATCACCGACTGATCCCATTGCAGTTTTGGGAATCCTGAAACAGGCCGGCGTTCCGAAATCACTGGAAACCAAAATTGCCGGAGAATCCCTGTTCAATGACGGTATGGCCGTTGTAGTGTTCATTCTGATGCTTGCACTGGCGAGAGGCGAGGAGGTAAATACTTCGTTCGGAGGCATTACTTCACTGCTTGTCAAAGAGGCGCTCGGCGGAATTGTCCTCGGGCTTGTGCTTGGATTTATTGGTTCGCAGATGATTTACCGGGTGGACGGCTACAATGTTCACGTTCTGATTACGCTTGCTATTGTTATGGGCGGGCATCTTGCAGCGCAGGCCATGCATATGTCGGGCCCGCTGGCGATGGTCGCAGCCGGACTGGTTGTAGGCAACTATGGAAAAAATCTTGGCGGCGTTTCTGAAATGGAGCGGGATTACATTGACAAGTTCTGGGAGCTGATCGATGAAATCCTGAATGCCATTCTGTTTCTCATCATCGGTTTCGAACTGCTGCTGATTCCCGATTTGAAGCAGTATGGTTTTATTGGAATAGCGGCGATTGCGGTTGTGCTTTTTGCAAGGTTTATTTCCATTTACATTCCGGTCAGGATCATTCCGTTCCGTACGCGTTTTGGTAAAAAGTCCATCACCATTCTTGTTTGGGGCGGTTTGCGGGGCGGCGTTTCCATTGCACTTGCCTTGTCGATAGATCAGGACCTTAACAAAGACCTGCTTCTGGCCATTACGTACTTTGTAGTGCTCTTTTCCATTATTGTTCAGGGGCTTACGGTTGGCAAACTGACGGCCAAAATGAGCGAAGTGACCGAAGAAGCAAACTAGGAATTTCCGGGTTTTTCAATATTTTTTATAAATGCATTGACCTTGTCAAGCCAAAGGTACTGACCTTCACATGTCCAGTGCGAATCACCTTTCAGATAAGCGCTGCTGCCCATTTTCCGAAAATCCGTGAGAACATCTATAAACGGTACTTTCAGTTCAGGATGTGCATAAACTCTATTGATCAGGTTGTTGTATTCTGCGGATTCAGTTGTTAAAACAGAAACCTTGTTTGGAATAACGGACAGTATAACGTGGTCAAAACCCAGATTTCTGGCAAAATCCTGCGAGCCATTGATATTCTGTACAATGCTGTCAATTTCCGTTTCATTTATTCTGGAAAAAGAAGAAGTTATGTTGGGCGTATCCGTATCCATGTAATAAACAATGTTTTCGTCATTGTTCACGAGCGTAACGCCTTTGTTCACACGGCTGAAAAAACGGTAATTAAAAGCAGATTTCCATTCCTTTAACGTCAGGATGAGGTCATTCTGGAACAGCAGTTCGTCCAGCCGGTCTTCTGTTGATCTGGATCTGAAAGCATTGTCAAGCCGGTTCATGAAACGTGGCGGAGTGCCTTCGGACACAAATGTTGTCTCATCCGGAATCAGGTTCCGGATTGTATCCTTCATCTTTTCCCTGAAATGCCTTTCCACCGATTCCAGCAGCAGAATATTGGTTTCGGAAGGATCTGTTTTCAGATGCAGAAATTCATTCCAGTGTACATACGTGTAGGCATCCACTGCAAAGTCCTTTTTGCCTATGCGTTGTTTTTCCGTAAAGCTGTCACCGATGATGTATAAATGGATTTTCTGTGAAGCGGCTTTTGCAGGCGTTTTGTAAGCGGCGCATTCGGTTCTTGGATCTTTGAACTGAGCCAGGTTGGACAAACGGTAAAGGTCGCCAAACCGGTAACTGTCTTTGATCAGATTCAGCTTCCCGGCTTCCGACAATAGCCCCGGGCTTAATCCGACAGCCCAGATCAGACTTCCAAGGAAAAGAAATGCGTATTTAAGAAATTTCATATAAAACACTATCGCAGCTTAACCGACCAAACCTGTACTTTTTCTTCTGATCTGCTGAATATAAGCAATTTATAGTAACCCGGCTGATAAGTAAGCTGAACCGGCATTTCCGACGGAATGGCTTTGTCACCCAGTCTTTTGCCTGTCATATCAAAAACCGTCGTGTAATTTCCCGATTTGATGCTGATAAAACGGTTGTCAACGCCAAAGAAATGATACTGGATGATTGAATTCGGCAGAATGTCTTTGATCTCGAACAGTTCATTGCCGTCTTTGGTGATGATGGCTGTTTTGGAATTGAGCGAACGGACAAGAATCCAGTCCAACGAGTTTCTGTCAAAAAGCGTACGGAACCTGGAACCGGGTTCAGGGCGTAAAAGCTGCTTTCGCGATGTAATATTGCCGTCAAGCCCGATCCGGATCAGTTCGCCGGAAACACTTACGCCAACTAGTTCAGGCTGACCGCTTTCCGAATTTTGTGCCCAAGTGAATGCACTTTCAGTCCGTGTAAGAATGTCAGTCGGGAAGCCGGGCCGTACAGTGCCGTTTTCTTTCAGCAAGTAGATTTTTCCGTTTTTCTGCGTGACAATAAAACCTCTGTTTCCAATTTGGTTCAATGCTACAACCGGACTTTGTATGCTTTCAAACTGAATGGAACGGTTCAGCCTTTTGACCGGCTTCATGACATTTTCCCACAAAAACAATTCTTCTGCTTCATTCTTGATAATCAAACGGTTACTTCCTTCGTTGCCGCCGTCAATGGAATACAGCGCGGTGATGGGCTGAGCAGAAGGCAAGGTTCCGGTAAAGGTCGAAATCCTTGTGGAATCGTCTTCATCCAGTACGTAAATGCTTCTTTTTGTGGCAAATATCCTTTGCTGCCTGCCGATGTTGAGAAAATCCAGCTTGTAAGCAGCAGTAACGATCGGTCCATTGAGTCTGGCGACCGCTTTCGTTTTGCCTTCGTATAAATTACTGCTTCTCAGTAAGTTGTTATTCTGATCCGTAAGCAGTATTTCTGAACTGCCGTCAACCGGGTTCTGAAGCGCGGCAAGTTCCGTATCATAAATTACCGGCCATTCTATATTGATATTTAGAAAAGTACGGTTCAGCACTTTACTGGCTGTCTGTCTTTTTTTCGGATAAAGTGTTATCTCGGGATACGCTTTGTTTCCATCAAAATGGCACTGAAAAACAACGGATTCAATTTTGGAAGTAAGATCATTATAGTTTTTTGCAGCCTGTTTTCCGGCTCTTGTCTGCGCCTTGCGCAGGTTAACGATCAGGGAAAGCTGGGCTTCATTTTTTGAAGTTGTCAACACACTGTCATATTCCGGCGACTGTTTCCATGTAATCTGGTTTTCATAGTCTACAATGTAGTTTTGCAGAACCTGTGAATTGTTGCTGATGACCAGATAAGGTGCAATATAAGTAATATAACTCCTCGGAAATCCCTTGAACATAGGCCCGTACAGTCCCGCAGGCAATTCGGGCAGCGGTACGGAATAAATGTCGTAACCCTGATATTGGTCTGCCGAAACACTGGATTCCTGCGTGGCCAGCTTTGCCAGTTTTTGCAGGACCGGCCTCAGTTTTTCATAATTGGAGAATTCCGCAAGCAGGATTTTCCCGTCACTGATGCTGTTGTTTTCTTCCAGCTGACAAAGAATCAACTCTGATCCGAGATTTTCGATCAGCAGATTGCTTTCTCCGGAAATGTAATAATTAAGCTTGTTCCAGGCTTCGGATTTGTAGCTTTTATGCCATTTCAGGAAATTTTTCTGAAAAGCCTCCTTATCTACGACGGCTGTTCTGTACAGAAATGAGGTTTGCTGTGAAATATGCCTGTGACCTGCAAACGGCGCACCTGGAATCCCGTTGGTGATGCCGGCAAGATAATAATCCGGAGAATCCGTTCCTGTGGATTTAAGCGCAAGCGGCCCTTTTTCCTTGCTTTTTTCAATGTGAAAATCCTGATAACGGCCGAAGTTTCTTGAAAATTCTTTCAAAACGCCGTCTGAATGCTCGGAAGAAATTACGGAGTTCCAGGCTTCACTGTTCAGATACAGACTTGTTCCGTAATCCGAATCATGAATTTGTGAAAATTCCGATTTCAGCCGGAATGATTCCAGGTTCAGAGATGACGCGCGCACAACATCTTCAATCAGATCACCATAATAGCTGACAATCAGAAAGTTGTCTTTGACAAGATAAGAAAATAATGGCCGCGAGTTGCTGTCAATAATATCCGTAATCCGCTGATTCTGAAAAGTATGGTGCAAAGCTCGGATTCCCGGCCGCTGCGGACTTCCCAGCCATTTGGCTTCTTCGTCATTCTTAACGGGAATGTACATGATTACACCCCATTCCGTGCTCGTTCTGGGATGATAGGAATAGGAGAGTACTTTCTCTTTCAGAAAATCGGAAAGTTGTTTACGATCCGGTGCGAGCAGGTTTAAAAGCGAAAGATTATCGCTGGCTATATCCAGAAACGGAAGTCTTTTCAGATCTACGCCAGCCTCTGTTGCGGTATAGGACGAATCCTGAAGATGCTCGCTTGTAATAACGACAACGGCATTGGAAGGAATGAATTTCCATGCAGCCGAAGAACCACGCGACCATCGGTACAGAAAATATCCTCCTGAAAGGATTCCTAATGCCAGCAGAAAAACAACTATTTTTTTAATAGACACAAACCTGAATTTTAAGCACGGATCGCCTTCACTTTTCTGTTCAGTTCAAGCCGGAACCGCAGCAGTTCATTAAAGCTTCGGATACAAACTTTCCAGAGGTTCCATTTTACGATAGAAACGGTTCCTGTTTCCCGGTCCTTGTGCGTAATCGGAATATCAAAAAGCTGCTGCCCGGATTTCTTGGCCATGACGGATAAAAATATATTCGGAGCAAACGGTTCCGGATTTGGTAACTGATTCATCAGCTTTTGCAGAAAAGTGCCTTTTATCAGCCGGAACGGAATGTTGCTGTCCATGATATAAGTACCGTAAATCATCGAAATGGTCCCGCGCAGAAAAGATGTTATGAACAGGCGCACACCCGCATCATGCCGTACTTGCCGGTAACCCAGAATGAACTGTGACTGATTTCGCTTTTCCCACAACTTGTCAAAATCACTGGAAACAAACTGGTCGTCACTGTCCGTCTGAAAAACATACTCGGAACCAACTTCCAGCGCCTTGCGGTAGCCGTTCACAACTGCATTGCCGTGCCCGCCGTTTTTCTGATGAATAACGGTTAAATTTGAAATCTTCGGGATTAATTGATCCAGAAGTTCTTTGGTTTTATCCTTTGATCCGTCGTTGATTACAATGAGGGTTGTGTTATCGTTCGGGAATTTATTTTTCAGAAAATCAGTCCAGTTATATACTACTTTCTCGATACAATCTTGTTCGTTGTAAGCTGGCATTACAATACTTAGCAGGTACGACATGCAGAATCTTATTTGGTATGTTTGGCGAAATTAATAAATAAAGGCTGTAACCGGGCTATCGCAAATTTTAAATTAGTTGGCATACTTATCTTTTATTGCGTTAATCGGTTTTTCAAAAAAATGCCAGGAAATGGAAGCTGCGGCAATTGTCAGCGCAATGACAACCAGTGCTTCAAAGGTTACAGAACCTCTTAAATCCGGGATATACTGATAAATTTTATTGAACAGACGCACCGTCGGATGCGTAGGGCCGCTGTGAAAATGGTTATAGACAAAATTGTGATACAGATAAAGGCCATAGCTGATTTTGCCCAGATAAATACTCACAGGATTTTCCAGAAATGCAGCCATCAACCCGTTATAACCCATTACCGCTCTTCCGATCAGGAAAAAACCGAATGCGGATGAAACCGTCCGGTCCAGCACGACAAAGGCAAAATTGGACTTATTTTCAAAGGTTTTAGCCCAGAACTGCAACAGCACCCAGACCAGCAAGCCGATCAGTACCGGCCAGGATTTGTTAAAAAGTTTTATAAAAAAGTCATTTTTATAGAGCTGCATCCACGCCATCAAACCACCAAGCGCAAAGGAGTCGAGGCAAGCGGGCGTGCTTACATAAGTCACAATCCAGTCATCGCTTGTAAAATCTTTTCTCATAAAGAAGTAAACGAAACGGAATGCAAGGCTTAGTATACCCATCATGCCCAAAACCGGCACCAATTTGCGTTTTGGTATAAAAAATATAAGAAATGGAAAGAATAAGTAAACTTGTTCTTCCACAGCAAGTGACCACAAGTGATCCACGGAACCCATCCAGGTCTTGTTAAAGGCCATGTAAATGTTGGTTCCGTAAAGTGCGAGCCATGCAAGCTTGTCTCTGACCGGAGGTACATTGAATATATAAAGTAAAAATATGGTCAGATAATAAACCGGGAAAATGCGTATCGTTCTTCTTATCAGGAACTTGCGTAAGTATTTTTTGAAACCGCCCGGCGTTCCGAAGGTTTTTTCCTTGCTTTTTAAAAGAATCCGGGAAATCAGAAAACCGCTCAGAACAAAGAAAATCGTAACGCCCAGTGCTCCGAACGGAATGACGTTCACTGCTACAAACAAATGATCAATGAGCACCAGTGCAATCGCAATGAAACGAATCCCGTCAAGCTGAATGATATGTCCCTGAGCTGTGGCGCGCATAGTTACCAGTTTACCTTTACTTTGTTTTCCCGGGTTTCCCGAACGATTATTTTCTTTCCTTTGAACAGCATTCCGGTTTGCTCGCCTTGCTGTCTGATAAGTGCAATCTGGTAAGTTCCTTTTTCCAGACCTGCGTAAGGAATTTCCGAATGGAAACCGGGCGCAAAGTAATACTGCTTCAGAAACAGCTCTTTCCGGCTCTTGTTGCGTGTGCGGTAAGCCGGAAATACATAATATCGTTTTTTGGAACTTAGTAAAATATACACGCCGCTGTCCTGCAACCGCTGACTGGTAAAATTGCTGTTATTGATCGTAAGGCTGTTCTTTCCGGCATTGAAACTGGTTTCGTCAAAAAGTGCTGTCATGCCGGGCGAGTTGCCGGCATAATGCTGTCTGTCTGCAATGGAAATCAGCGGAAGCCATTGATCGTAGAAAACAGGCGTTTTGGCCACGATCCGGGAAGCAAAGGAAGTGTCCGAAGGGTATTTCAGTTCTTTATCTTCAAAAGTCCAGTTAAACTGATCAGTAACCAGCATTTTACGCAGGTTATAGGCATCCACCAGATGATAATGATAGCTGAAAACATTAAAAGTAACGGCCAGAAATATGATCGCTGTAATATAGGGCGACAAAAAACTGCCGCGGATCGGAATGACCACATACAGATAAGCAACGATGAGCAGCAGCACGGAGTAAATCTTGTACCGGCTGGTGATCAGTCCTTCCAGGCCAAAACCCGCACGTCCGTAAACGACGATCAGTGCGGTTCCGAGAATAAAAAGAATGGCTCCAAGACAAAAAAGATCTGTAATCCGCTCAAATTTATTGCCGTATTTATTCCGGATCAGCCTGAACAAAGTGGCGGAAATGATGGAAACAGCGACAAGAAAAAGTACAATGCCCAGAAAAAAGCAGACCTGAAAATGGTTCAGTACCGGAAAGGATTCAGCAAAAGAACCTAAAAAAGCCATATAGCCCTTTACAAGCTGGAAAAGAGAAGCCTTGGACTCCGGATTGGACTCGGTTTTGGTATAAGAGTAAAAGTAAACGGCAATCATTGCAGCACTGACAATCATCCAGCTTGCAAATCTTTTCCGGTTTTGTGTAAGAAAAAGCAGCACTGCACCGACCGGCAGGACCAACAGCCCGTTTCCGCTCGTCAGGATGGTAAGGCCTGCCAGAAAAAACGAGAAAATGAACGGAACGATTTTGGGGTTGATGCAAAGGTACAACGTCCATAATGCCAGCGTCACCACGCCGAAATTCTGAATAGCGGCCATTCCCCAGTACATATTTTCCCAGAAAGCGAGTGTAAGCCAGAGGAACGGAATCGGTACCAATGCAAAAAGAGGCTTTTTGCTTTTCTTCAGGATGTCATGCCAAAGCGGAATGATTCCCAGCAGCAACAGGTTTCCGGCAAGCATAAGATGTCTGTAATTTACACCGCCCGCTACGGAAAAGTCGATCCAGGTAATAAACCGTGTGAGTGCAATGCGGTGTTCATTATGCTGCCTGAAAAGTGCTTTGCATTTTTGCTGCCAGTTTTCGGCACCGGCATATTCCAGGATAAAGGTTTTCAGTGCGTGGTCATCCCATTTGGGAATATTGATGGCATAGTAATCCCATACCGTAAAATAAATGACTAACGGTAACAAAAGAATGAGGCTTACAATAATGGTTAAAGCCTTATTTGTCATGCCGGAATGAGTAGCTGGCTGATTTCTGATAAGATGGAATCCGCGTCTAGGCCGGATATTTTTTGGTGATAAGTCTGGCTTCCGTATTTTCTGTTTGGATAACCTTCCGCTTTCAGGCTACGGAAACTGCGCGGAAAAACGCCGTTTTCGAGCAATTGAACCGAAAGCTGCTGCGCAAGTCCGCCCGTACTTACATGTTCCTCCGCTACCAGAACGGAAGGTGCTTTTCTAACAAGATCAGTGAGTTCACTGCCGAGTTGAAGAGGAAAATGCAAAGCTGTCACAACGTTCACTCTGGATGCCAGCTCCGCTGACAATGACAAAGCGGTCATGACATTGTTCGCAATCGGGCCAAGTGCAAAAACCGTAATTTCAGCGGCATTTCCCTGATGTATTATTTTAAAAGATCCGGATAAAACTGCATTTTCAGGTGCCGTTTTCCCGGCTCCGAGCCGCAAATAAGCCGGACGTGCGTTATTTCTGATCTGCCGGATTACCGGTTCCACTTCATCCGAAAATGCCGGAACCCACACATTGGCATTCTGCAGTCCGCTCAGGCAAGCCAGATCTTCAATCGCATGATGGCTGCTTCCCATGATTCCGTATCCGTATCCGCCGCCGTTTCCAACCAGAAAAACGGGCAGATTGTTGAAGCATACATCATTCCGGAATTGTTCCAGACAACGATAAACGATAAATGGCGCAATGCTGTAACAGAACACTTTGTAACCTTTATGCGCAAACCCCGCAGCCACGCCGACCATATTCTGTTCGGCAACACCTGCATTGATAAATCGTTTGCCCAGCTTTTCCTGCAGGTTTTCAAGCGCATTATAGCCCAGGTCGCCCGTTATAAAAACGATGGAATCATCTTCCGTCGCCAGTTGTTCCATGGCATTTGAAAATTCTTTTCTCATATTATCATTTTCTGAGCTGTTTTACCAGCGTTCTGATTTCGTCTGCGGTTTTATACGATTTTGAACCGCGCCGGATCCGGGTACGGATGTATTTCGGACGTTTTTTGGTTTCTTCAAATATCTTGGTAATGTATTCGCCCAGAAATGAAATGCCGAGGATCGTCAGTCCGCCAAAAAATACGATCAGCACAATAACCGTGCTGATGCCTCGCGGCGTATCCGGGAAAAAGAACAGTTTGGCCAGAATCTGCCAGACGATACCGAGAATAGATAAGCCCGTCAGTGCAAAACCGGCGTAACTCATGAGTTCCAGCGGTGCAAAGCTGAACGAGAATATGGCTTTTTTTGCCCACCAGATATTTTTTGTCCAGTTGTTCGTAGAAACGCCAAACATTCGTTCCGGCCTGATGTAAGGAACGCCCGTTTGCTTAAAGCCGACCCACGCCCGCAGTCCGCGCAGAAACTGTTCCGTTTCGGGAAGATCGACGAGTTCCTTCACAACCTTGCGGTCGATCATTGAAAAGTCGCCTGCATCGCGCGGGATTGGAATGTAGCTGAGTCCCTGGAAAATTTTGTAGAAGGTTTTGTAAAAGAAATGGATATGCGGCTTCATTTCACGCTGTACGCGCACACCGTAAACCACGTCAAACCCTTCCATCCATTTTTCGTAAAAAGCCGGGATTACCTCGGGCGGGTCCTGCAAATCGCCGTCCATCAGCACGACGCAGTCACCCGTGGCAATTTCCATTCCGCTCAGAAAAGCAGACTGTGAGCCAAAGTTCCGTGAATGGCTTATTCCGACCACATTCGGGTCTTTGTCACAAATGGCATTGATAACTTCTTCCTGATTATCAGGCGAATTGTCGTTTACAAAAATAATTTCATACCGTACTTTCAGCCCGTTGAATGTCTTGACAAGTCTGTCGTACATAAACGGAATGGCCTGTGCATCCTTGTAGCAGGCAATAATGGCGGTTATAACCGGATTTAATTTCGGGTTTTCAAAGGCTGGAATGACACGTTCTTCGTATTCTATGGCTTCCTGCCAGTTGCTGTATTTCAAAAGCCCGCTTTCCAGCGTTGTACGTGCTTTCCAGCCGAAGTCTTTTTCAAAAGCACCCGGATCGCCAAACCATTCCGCCAGGTCCCATTTCCGGTTCGACATGCTGCCCCACTGCGGTTCCTGTGTAATACCGAACGTTTTCCGCGAAGTATCCACGAGATTTCCCATCGTGGTTTTTACGCCGGTTGCAATGTTGTAGGATTTTCCGGCCGTGCTGCTGCTGATATGCAGTGCAGCATCCAGAAAAGCTTCCACACAGTCTTCAATAAACACGAAATCACGGCTTATGTCCGGCGATACGAGCGAAGGAAGCTGCTTTTTCCGGGCATTCTCAATCAGTTTGGGAATGAGCCGGTCGGGTTCTTCCCAGTAGCCGTATATGGAGTATAATCTTAAATTCAAGGTTTTAAGATCAGCAACTTTCGCGTAGTATTCCAGCAGATAAGCTGCGGAAACTTTCGATACGGCGTAATGGCTATTGGGTTCCACACGATCCGTTTCTTTCGGCGAAGTACAGTTGAAACCGTATTCCGAACTGCTGCCGGCATGGATGTAAACCATTTCCCGCGTACAGTTCTGCAGAATATTGACCGTTCCCAGAACATTTGTTTCATAAGTAAGGTTAACATTGCTCTGCTTGCTGTAAGCACCGTAAGCGGCCAGGTTAAAAATGGTCTGCGGCTTGTACTTGTCGAAAACTTCCTGAACCGAATTATTGGAAAGTATATCGCAGTGAATGATGTTTTCAAAAGGAACATTCAGCAGTTTCAGCCGCCATGCCTTGGTCGCGTCATGCGTCAGCGCGTAACAATCTTTCCTGATCTTGAAAATGTCGTTAAAAAGATTGGCGCCGATGAAACCGCTGGCACCAAAAACAAATACCGGACCCTTTAACTGTTCAATTTTATCACGGTATACCGGTAAATGGTCAAGCATTCGTCAATTCATTAAAGTAGCGTTCCTTTATTTCAAGCGTGGCCTGTTCATACTGGTCTTTGTTCATGGGTAAATAGTGCCACTCAAGTTTGTTTTCCATATAGGAAACCCCTTTGCCCTTTACTGTATTGGCAATAATGGCTTTGGGTAATCCGTTTTTGTGGGATTTCAATTTGCTGATGGTCTTGCTGATGGCTGTTATATCATGCCCGTCCAGTTCAATGGTTTCAAAACCGATCGCGTTCCATTTCTCTGCAGATGCCGTTTCGCCCATGACCTGGTCTGTAAATCCGAAACCCTGAAGACCGTTTTTATCAATAATCATAAAAAGATTATCCAGCTTGTTCTGAATGGCGTAATTGGCTGCTTCCCAGGTTGTTCCTTCATTGGTTTCGCCGTCAGACAAAAGCGCGAACGCATAACTGTCTTCTTCGCTGATTTTTGCCGCATGCGCAATTCCGGCAGAAATCGGCAGGCCGTGGCCCAGCGAACCGGTAGCAAACGGAATGCCTTTGTATTGCTGCGGGGCCGGATGTGCCGGAAGCGTCGTTCCGTCTGCGTAGAATGAATCCAGTTCTTCGTCGGTAATTTCGCCGGAAGCATTGAGGCAGGCATATAATGCAGCTGCGGCATGTCCTTTGGACAAAATAAAAGTATCTTCCTGTGATTTCTGGGTAAAAAGAACGGCGATCATCAGGTCAATGCAGCTCAGAGAACAACCGATATGTCCGGCATTTGCCTTGTGGTACAAGTTCAGGATTTTCAGCCTGAGCTCGCCGCTGATCTGTCTGGGGTCATTCAATATTTCTTCTGCTGTCATGCCTGATGTGATGTGTATATATGTAAGAGGTTAATTCAGAATAACGGTCAATTTCAGTTTCAGGTGCGCAATATACGAAATCTTATTGGACGGCTTTTTCAATGAATGGCTGCCTTATTCCGATCCGTAGCGTAATCCTTTCAGTTTTATAATCTCAACCGGCGTCTTTCTTCCGGCTTTCTTCAGCAGGATACTGGAAGTCTGCGTGGTGTCCATAACCTGAATATATTGCGCATCTTTTGGAAAATACAGATTGGTAAGCTGCGCATCCTGAACTGAATAGGGTAAAAATGTGCGGTCCATTTCCGACAGGATCTGAAAGCGCGGTGCCGGGTACATAATCGTGTCTCCTTCCTGGTATAACGCACTTATTTTCTGCGCAGCTTTGTAATAGGGGTTTGGAGCCCGCGGCGTTGCAAAATAGCCGTATTTCAGCGACCGGTCTTCATAGAATTCTTTAAGGCGCGTACTTACAAAATATAACTGTACAGCAAGAAAGACAAAAATGATTATCCTGAATTCCGGCTTCATTCTGGTATAAAACTGTAAAAGCAGCGACAAAAGAATAATGACATACGGAAAGGAAAATCCCGAATACCGCTGCGTAAGCCCGAAAGTATGCCCGTTTTTAAAAGACATCAGGATCAGGAATAAAGTAGGGATCAGCGCCATGCTATAAAGCATCCATAATTTTTTTCTCTGCTTCAGATCAGATTGACGATGAAAGTCCGGAATGAACGAAAGCGCAAACAAGCTCACCGACAGAATACAAAACTGCAGCCGGTGGTTTGTATAAAAAGCCAGTCCGGAGAGAACCAGAATAAAAGGAACACTCATTTTGAGCCAGCCGGGCATTGCAATCCTGTCTTTAAAGCGGTACCAAACAATGAGCAATATACCCGTAAGTATGGAAAAAAGAATATTCCTTTTTCCAGCGAGCGCATCTGTTAATCCATTGGTAAAAAAGACAAGGTCCGTGAAGATCGGCAGCGACTTGTTGAACACATTCAGCGGTGTAGCCGGCAGTATAATCCCGAACGGATTGTTGTATGGCATGGTGTCGGCCATTCTTTTATACAAATCCGCCTGATAATTCAATGAGTACAAGGTATACTGCCCACCGCCAAAAACCATCCACCATGTAACGCCGGTCAAAGCAAGTACCGCCGATATGGCCATTCTGATCCAGCCTTTAACCGTTCTCAGGAAAAACAATGCATAAATCGCATGCGCCAGCAATACAGAAATCGTAAGGAAATGGGATAAAAGGCTTAACCCTGCAGCAAGGATATAGCCGATGTATAAAGAGATTTTTTGTTTTCCGTTCTGGTTTTCAATGATCCGCAGAAAGAAATAGGTTGCAAGCAACGTCAGTAAAAAGGTAAGCGAATAATTGCGCGCCTGATGGCTGTAAGCAATAAAAAAAGGTTCAATGGCAACGATAGCAGCGGCAATGAGTCCGGTTCTGACACTGAAAAAGCGTTTTCCGAAAACATACGTCAGCCCGATTATCAAAACACTGAAAACAACGGACAATAACCGCGCCGAAAAGTCAGAAAGGCCAAAGATTTCCATCCATATATGCAGCAGCAGATAGTAAAACGGACTGTTGCCGATGTCGCTTCTGGTCATGGCTTCGTAGTAATCCGCCATGGTTTTCGGAGACCAGAATTCTGCCGGTGTGAATGCCCGCGGAATGAATGTTTCCTGGTAGGTAAATGACCTCACCACATTTGCAGGCGGATAAGGCAGCGCCGGCGCTTTCCAGAAAGCAGGAATGGATAATTTTCTTTCGGAAAAAACTTTCTTCTGATTGGCGCCTTCCAGTACAATCCCCTGACTTACAACCATCGTGCTTTTCTCGTCAAAGAAAATGCTGTACGTGTCAAGTTGATAAATTCTTAGTACGCAACCTGCAATCAAGATGACAAAAAGGATCAGCCGGGACTGCAGGTTTTCGCTTGTGTGTTTCAAGGACATCAGTTTATGAATGTTCGCCAATGATTTTTTGTACCGGAATGAATGCTACACCGGCAAATCAAGTTGCGCGAAATTAAACAAATTTCCTTTTACAGGTGATTTTTCAGATTTTAAGGATGGTGAACTCTACCCTGCGGTTCTTTTTACGGGTTTGTTCGGTCAGATTACTGGCAATCGGTTTGGCCGGGCCCCATGCTTTTGTCTGGATTCTGTCCGGGCTGATGCCTTTTGAAAGCAGGTATTTTTTAACCTGTTGCACCCGGTCTTCCGAAAGTTTCACGTTCTGCTTCACTTCACCCTGATTGTCGGTATGGCCTTCCAGGAGAATTTCCATTGTCGGATACGTATTCATGGTAGCCACAATCCGGTCCAGTTCCGAAAAAGAGGAGGGGATCACTTCTGCGCTGCTCTGCGAAAACATGGTATTGCTCAGCCGGATCTGCTGTCCGGCCTTGATCGGCTGCAGATACAGGTTTTTCTTGATCGTTCTGAAACCGGATTCTTCGTTCAGGTCAATTTCCTCGGTAAACGGAAAATAGTTTTCGCCGGAAGCTGTTATGCGGTAAATTTCCTTCAAAGGCAGAATGAGCCGGTATTCTCCGGTTTCAGGATCGAAAGTCGCATGGGTGAAAACGGCATTGTTCTTTTTGATATCCGCCACGATTTCGGAACGGACCGGCTTGGTCGTTTCCGCTTCGTAAACAGTTCCTGTAATGATTGCAACGGGTTCCGGCTTGATTTCCGGTACCATCCTGATGCGGTAAATATCTTCCTGACCCACCGTTTTTTCACTTGCACTGAAATAGGCATAGTCGCCCGTAGCCGGGATGTTGATGTATGCGTCCCACAAAGGCGTATTGATAGCCGGGCCCAGATTTTCAGGTTTGGACCAGTTCACCCATGTATCGTCCAGCCGCCGCGTCAGGAAAAGATCGCCTTCGCCGTATCCGCTGTGGCCTTGTGAAGAAAAATAAAGGGTTTTGTTGTCCAGCGCAAGAAACGGTGTTCCTTCATAATCCGCCGTATTGATCACATTACCCAAATGCTTCGGCTCCGACCAGCTGTCGTCGCCCTGCAGAAACGAAACATACAGATCTTTTCCGCCTTCGGTATCGCTGCGCTGCACGGAAATAATCATGACATTGCCGAATGGTGAAACGGTAAGTTCCATGCTGCCAATGTAGCCGGAAAGGTTATTGATGCGGTACTCTTTCGGAAAGCTCCATCCGGTTTTTGTTTTAAAGGAACGCGACAGCCCGAAATACATGCTGCCGTCCGGCCGGTATACATTGATCAGGTAAATGGTTTTCCCGTCTGCCGATATGCTGGTGATGGCGTTATCGCCGGCATTGTTGATCGGCGGCCCGATGTTCATGGCCTGGCCCCACTGATTTTTATCGTTTAATGTCGAAAACCAGACATCCTGTTTCTGGGGCGAGCCTGTGTTTCCTTCAAAATTGCTTCTTGTAAAAAAAAGCGTTTTGCCGTCCGGTGAAATAATGGGTGCTACTTCCTGTCCTTTGCTGTTGATGGCCTTGCCGATATTCTCTTTCTGCATATTGGCCTGTATGTTGGCCGTAACGTTGATCAGCGCTTCCACCGGAACGGTTGATTCTGAAATTGCGATGGCATCAATCTGGTTAAATCCGGCTACTTTACCCGGCTGAAGTACGATCTTGACGGCATTGGCTGTTATGTTCTGCTTTGGGAAAATTCGCAGCATTCTTCCTTTGGCGGCAGGCTGTGTCTCCGCCGCCCTGGTTCCGGATTGTGCTTGCTTGGCCGGCTGTGATGATACCGCCTCCGTGATCAGAAATTCCTTGCCGGATTCATCATAAGCATAAACACGCGTAATAGCGCCCGGATTGAAGTTTTCTGCAATGGCAATTTGTTTAAGCGGAATGGATTTTTCAAAACCGACCTTGATCCATTCCTCATTTCTGCCGTCCGCTTCTGCCGGCGACCATGCGCACGGACTGCTTCCGAAATCGGGCAGTTTGTTGGGCACTCCGAGAATTTGTTTGGCCCGGAAAGCAAAGCCGTACTGAGCCGGCCGTAACTCGGAAGAAAAGCCAAGAACCTTATTTGCCCAAAGAACTTCCTGACCATAACCATTACTCCATATCAATACCGATAACAGGCAAATTGCAATACTTTTTCCAATTAAGTTCATGGGTGCTTCTGCTTGCCGGAAAGGCAATTCCAAACTATTAACGAAAGATGAAGATGAGAACGCTGATTTAAAACTTCATGTAAATTCAACACAAAGTAATATTATTAAGAATATGAATGAATATCAAACTTAAATGCCTGTACAGGGAAAATAGTAGGAAGTAAAAAAACAGTAGCATCTATTTTTTTGCACCCACCAGCAACACCCAGTCCCAGCCGGGCTGCGAATCCGGCGGCTGCACAATGGCATTGGCTGCTGTCTGGAAACTGCCGCCTGTCCACCGTCTGCCTGTACGCGGACTATACCAGACCGTTTCAAATTCCGTGCCGTTCAGGTGCGTGAGATCAAGTGTTACAGGCTTGGAAGAAGGCACGTACAGCATGGCCATGCGTTTGTTCGACAAGGAAAGAATGCCGATTTCGCTTTGGTCCAGGGAATCCGCAAGCAGTTGCGGAGAAGCCTCCGGCTGCATGTATTCCCAAGGAATCCCTTTCAGGATTTTCACAAGCTGATGAATGTATTCCGCTCCGTCTTTGGTAATGTTCATTTTCCAGGTCGGATTGAAATTACGGATGGTGCTCAGATGGCAAAAACCGGCTGCGGAACTCATAATCGACTGATATGCCTGATTTCGGATCAGTCCCGACTGATCGGCAATCTCTTTCGGGAATTCCGAATTGGCGATCAGAAACGGCCGTAGCGCAGCTTCTGCCGAATTTTTCTGCCAGTTGGCCAGCGCCGCATATTCCGAATACGTTACTGTGGAATCCGGAATAATGAATTTGAGATCCGAGCGGTTTGGCGAACTGCTGTTATTGGTTGGCGAACAAGTACTTAACGATGCAATAATCTGTCCGTCAAAGCCGGAACGGATGCCGTCAGCAATGGCTTTGAACTGGGAAGCACTCTGATATTCCTCCTCACTTACAATCCAGATGATGTTGCTGTATTTCGCATAGCGCTTTGCTACAAAGGCACCGTACTCTTTCCAGCTTTCTTCATTGTGCGCATCAAAAACGACGTTCCAGCTTTTGCGTGAGACTACAATTCCGACGACAAGATTTCGTTCCTTTGCCGCTGCAATCATTTTTTCAAGATAATCGAAGTAAGCCGCGTTGGGTTTTGAAAGATTGTTGTTCTGGAATGGCGGGATTTTGTGATAATTTTTCTGGTTGGGCAAAGCCGGCAGCAGCTCAACCAGAAGGGTGTTGAACGACTGTGACTTCCGCACATTCATATATTGCAGTGCTTCGGGATAGCTCAGCTTGCGCAGAAGCTGCCAGGCAACGTCCGCAACCATCAGAAAAGGAGTGCCGTTTGCATCCGTGATATGACGGCCGTTCGGACTGATTTTTAGAGGAAACGCATTCCGGGCATTGTCCTCTTCAGCAGCCAGCGTTGTATTCGGCAGGATAAACAGCATTAAAATACCCAAAAGGCATTTGGCCGTTCCTGAAAAAAAAGCCTGAAGATTAAAGTTATCTTTAGTGTAAATCAAACCCTGAAAAATTACTTGTTCTTTAAATTAGCAATGGTCTCCGCCGGATTCACTGATCCGAAAACAAAACTTCCTGCCACCAAAATATCCGCGCCGTTCTGAATCAGCGAAGTAGCATTATCCAGATTAACGCCTCCATCGACCTCAATCTTGAAATCATAGCCGAATTTTTCTTTTAAGGCTTTCAGCGCAGACACTTTTTTATACGTGTTTTCAATAAATTTCTGGCCGCCGAATCCCGGATTGACGGACATCACCAGCACGAGTGACAAATCGGAAAGTATTTCAGAAAGCACATCGACAGGCGTATGCGGATTGATGGCAACCCCCGGCTGCACGCCAAGCTGCCTGATATGCTGAACAGTACTGTGCAGATGCGGACATGCTTCATAATGGACTGTCAATCCCCATGCGCCTGCCTTGCTGAATGCTTCCAGATACCGGTCCGGCTGTTCGATCATGAGGTGAACGTCAAGCGGTTTTCGGGCATGTTTGTGAATGGCTTCGCAAACGGGAATGCCAAAGGAGATATTCGGTACAAACATGCCGTCCATGATATCAACATGAATATAATCCGCTTCACTGGCATTCAGCATTTCAACGTCACGCTGAAGATTCGCAAAGTCGGCGGCGAGTATGGATGGGGCAATTTCAGGCATGATTCGGTCGGATATAACGGTTTAATGAGGCCGAAATTAGTGAATTTATGTACATGCCGGTCAAGCAGATGAAATGTAAGTATTTACCTTGCTATAATATAGCCGCTTAGGTTGGCGGAAGCTGTAAACGCAATGCTTTATTGTTGGAAAGACAAAAAACATAATCGGGATAAATCACTTATTTTGCTCCTAAATTTGAAGGAAACAAAAAGCAGCCGCAATGACCATGACGCCGGAACAGCAGATTCTTGACCTTATTCAGAAAATCAATTATTACAATGATCGCTATTACCAGGATAGTGTATCCGAAATATCCGATTTTGAATTTGACCAGCTTTTAAACCAGCTGAAAGCGCTGGAAAACCAGTATCCCGAATTCAGGCAAAGCGATTCTCCGACGCAGAGGGTAGGAGGCACGGTAACGAAGTCGTTCAATACGGTTTATCACCGTTACCCGATGCTGTCGCTGGACAATACATACAACGAACAGGAGCTGCGCAACTTTGACGACCGTGTCAGAAAAGGGCTGAACGGGGAAGCTTATGAATACATCTGCGAACTGAAATTTGACGGTATTTCGCTCAGCTTTACATATGAAAACGGCGTGCTCGTGCGAGGCGTAACGCGAGGCGACGGAACACGCGGAGATGAAATCACCAACAACATCAAAACCATCCGGACTTTGCCGCTGCGCGTAAAAACAGCCGGGTTGCCCGAGCTGTTCGAGGTACGCGGCGAAGGTTTTATGCCTATTTCATCCTTTCAGAAGCTGAACGAGGAAATGGAAACGTTGGGTGAAAACCTGTACGCCAATCCGAGAAATGCCGCTTCGGGTTCTTTCAAATTACAGGATTCGGCTGAAACGGCAAGGCGTGCGCTCGACTGCTATATTTACTCTTTTATCACGGACAACGAAGTATTCAAAAGCCATGAAGAAAGTCTGCTGGAACTGAAATCCTGGGGCTTTAACGTTTCGCCCGGCTGGCGCAAAGTGCAGACCATCGACGAAGTGATTGCATACATTCATGAATGGGAGGAAAAACGCATGACGCTTCCGCTGGCAACGGACGGGATTGTGATTAAGGTAAATTCCTTTGAACAGCAGCGAGAACTCGGTTTTACGGCCAAAAGCCCGCGCTGGGCTATTTCCTTCAAGTACAAAGCGGAGAACAAGCCGGCCATTCTGCGCTCGGTCAATTTTCAGGTCGGAAGGATCGGAACAATTACGCCGGTTGCCAATCTGTGCGCCGAAAGCGAGCGCATGCTTCCTTATAACCAAGTCCGGGGCGTGCATCTTTCCGGAACGTATGTGAAACGCGCGACGCTGCACAATGCCAACGAACTCATACGATTGGGCATACGCATCGGCGATACCGTTTTTGTAGAAAAAAGCGGGGAAATCATTCCGAAAATAACGGGCGTAGACATTACGCAACGAGAAAACTTCCTGACAGTACCGATTGATTTCCCGGTAAATTGCCCCGAATGCGGCTCGCCTCTGCAACGGAACGAAGGCGAAGTGGCTTTTTTCTGTCCGAACGACAGCCATTGCCCGCCGCAGCTGAAAGGCCGTATCGAGCACTTTATCCATCGCAAAGCCATGAACATCGAAAGTCTGGGCGAAGGAAAAGTTGAACTCCTTTTTGACATCAATCTCGTGCGCACGCCGGCCGATCTGTACGATCTTACGTATGAAAGTCTGCTTGGCTTGGAAAAGAATATTCTTAATGAAGAAACGGGCAAGATCAAAAAAATCAGTTTCCGGGAAAAAACGGTTGAAAATATCCTGAACGGCATTGCGCTTTCCAAAACGGTACCTTTTAAAAATGTGCTTTTTGCATTGGGAATCCGCTTTGTGGGCGCAACGGTTGCCGAAAAGCTGGCGGTTTATTTCAAATCCATCGATGCATTGCGCACGGCCAGTTACGATCAGCTTGTGGCCGTTCCTGAAATCGGCGGCAGGATTGCACAGAGTATCGTGTCTTATTTCAGCGTACCTGAAAATCAGCTTCTTGTGGAGCGTCTGCAAAGGGCCGGCCTTCAGATGGAAAGTGATGAAAAACCGGTGGTGCTGGAAAGCAATGTTCTGGAAGGCAAAACGTTTGTCATTTCCGGTGTGTTCGAAAATTTTGACCGGGATGATCTGAAGGATAAAATAGAAGCGAACGGCGGCCGGATTCTCAGCGGCGTTTCAGGCAAACTGAATTATCTGCTGGCAGGTGAAAATATGGGTCCGGCCAAGCTCGAAAAAGCAAGAAAACTGGGCGTTACGATTTTAGCCGAACAAGAATTTTTGGCAATGATCCGTAATAAATAAAGAAAAATGCCTCAGAAAGCTAACTTTGTGTTTTAAAATCTAACATTTATACAGGAATAATGCCATTGGACCAACGTTTCAAAGGGGTAGGAGCTGCGTTGATTACACCTTTTGATGAGCAGAACAAAATTGATTATCCGGGTTTGAAAAGACTGATCGACCTCGTAACCGAGGGCGGATCGGATTACCTCGTTGTACAAGGGACAACAGGCGAATCTCCGACTGTATCCAAGCAGGAAAAAACGGAGATCCTGGCATTTACCATCAAAAATAACACCAAGTCGCTGCCCATTGTTTACGGTCTTGGCGGTAACAACACGCAGACTGTACTCGATTCCATAAAGGAAACGGATTTCAGCGGTGTGGACGCCATTCTTTCCGTTTGTCCTTATTACAACAAACCGACTCAGGAAGGAATTACAGCACATTTTACAGCCATTGCAGACGCTTCTCCGGTTCCGGTTATTTTATACAATGTGCCCGGCCGCACGGTCGTAAACATGAAGCCGGATACAATTGTTAAACTGGCGGCGCATCCGAACATCATCGGGATCAAAGATGCGGGCGGAAGCATCGAACAAAGCATGGAACTGGCTTCGCGCGTGCCCGACGATTTTCTGCTGCTATCCGGTGACGACAATCTGGTTACGACGATGATCAGTGTAGGCTGGCATGGCGTTATTTCCGTGATTGCCAATGCATTTCCGACGCAGTTCAGAGACCTTACGTGGCATGCGCTGGAAGGAAGGTTTCAGGAAGCCGCCCGCTTGCAGCTTGCATTTCTTGAATTCGATACGCTGCTTTATATAGAATCCAATCCGGTCGGCATTAAAAAATGTCTGGAAATAAAAGGCATATGCCGCTCCGACGTTCGCTTGCCGTTGCTGAAAGCATCCGACGAGCTGGGCCAAAAGCTTGAAAAAGCCATGATAAGAGAAGGATTTCTTTGAGTATGATCACGTTTTATCCGGGTCCGTCCAAAGTTTATCCGCAGGTCGGGTTGTATCTTCAGGAAGCTGTCGAAAGCGGACTGATCAGCGCCAATCACAGAAGCGAAGCGTTTATGCAAATGCTTCAGCGTACGATTTTGTCACTGAAAACAAAGCTGGACGTTCCGGATGATTATGAAGTGTATTTTGTATCATCGGCAACCGAATGCTGGGAAATTATCGCGCAATCGCTCGTTTCCGCTTCCAGTACGCATATTTACAACGGCGCTTTCGGTGAGAAATGGATGCAGTATACGCATAAAATCACATCCGGTGCCAAAGCTTTTTATTTTGATCCCGAAGCGGTTCCGGACTTGAACAAACTGGATTTTCAGGAAAATGAAGTAATCTGCGTCACGCACAGCGAAACTTCCAACGGTACTTTCCTTCCTTCTTCATTTCTCCCTGAACTTCGTTCCCGAACTGAAAACCTGATTGCCGTGGACGCTACTTCTTCCATGGCGGGCGTTGCGCTGCCGTGGCAAAATGCCGATGTCTGGTATGCTTCAGTTCAGAAATGTTTCGGGCTTCCGGCCGGGCTGGGCGTCATGATCGTTTCGCCGCGTGCCGTTCGCAGGGCAGAAGAAATCGGGGAAAATGAGCATTACAACAGTCTGCTTTTCATCAGGGATAACTTTCTCAAATTCCAGACGCCGTATACGCCCAACACGCTTGGCATTTATCTCATGGGTAAAGTCATGGAGCAGGTGGCGCAGATTGAGGTTATTTCAGAAAACATACAACAAAGAGCGAAAAACTGGTATCAATTTCTGGCCTCAAACGGATACGAGCTGCTGGTCAAAAATGAAGCCGTGCGTTCCGATACCGTTATTGCCGTACAAGCAGAAAAGACAAGGATTGCGGAATTGAAAAAAGCAGCAAAACAGGACGGGATTACGCTGGGCAACGGCTACGGAAAAGACAAGGAAACGAGTTTCCGGATCGCCAATTTTCCGGCAATAAGTGACGAAGAGATTGCAGTTCTGGAGGGATTTCTGATCCGGGCGGCTTCAAATAAGTAGCGAATGAGTATTATTGATGGTTATTTGCATTTATTAACTAAACATTAATTAACTCATTTCTGCAGTTTACAAGTTGTGCGATTAGATATATTAAAACAGTATCAGGCTCAGACTAAATACCTGGTTGCGCTGGATTCCATCATTTTCGGTTTTGACGGTGAAGAGCTGAAATTGCTGCTTGTAAAAAGAGGGATCGAGCAGGAGCATCATACGTGGTCATTAATGGGCGGCTGGATGCAGCCCGACGAAAGCCTGGAAAGTGCTTCTTCCAGAATCCTGTTTGAACTCACGAACCTGACCGACATTTATCTTGAACAGCTGCATACATTCGGCAGCCCTGAACGCGATCCGGTGGAACGCACCGTTTCCGTTGCTTATTTTGCGCTGATCAACGTGGAGGATTACGATCACAAGATTTCCAAAAGCTACGAAGCGCAATGGTTTTCCATGCAGGAGCTGCCCAATCTGCTTTTTGACCATGCTTCCATGGTGGAAATGGCCATTCAGCATTTACGGTACAAAGCCTCGCAGCATCCGATTGGCTTTGAGCTGCTTCCTGAAAAATTCACGATTCCGCAGCTGCAAAAACTCTACGAAGCCATTTTCGGAACAGACCTTGACAAACGCAATTTCAGCCGGAAACTGCTTTCGACCAATCTGCTTGTAAAGCTGGACGAAAAGCAAAAAGGCTATTCCAAAAAAGGCGCCTATTTTTATAAAATCAACGAAGAAAAATACCGCAAGCAATTCAATACATTCCTCAATTTCCTGCCCGGAAATGCGTCCTGACATTGGTAATTTTTCAGAAAGAAATGGTCAACAGTTGTGTAAGCAAGCGGTTTTGAGCAACTTTGCGGCACATACATGCCCGAGAAAACCTCATGTTCAACGTCAAGGAAATCGTTTCTGTTACGCTTATTCTTTTTTCTGTGATCGATGTGCTTGGTTCATTGCCGGTTATTGTTGATTTCAGGAAAAAGCTGGGGAAAATCGAGTCCGAAAAAGCAACGCTGGCAGCAGGATTCATCATGATTGTGTTTCTGTTTCTGGGCGAAAGACTGCTGTCTCTCTTTGGTGTTGATGTCGCTTCCTTTGCCATTGCAGGCGCCATTATCCTTTTTCTTTTGGGAATGGAAATGATTCTGGGAAGGAATATTTTCAAGCACGACGACCTGGATGTGGGAACCGCTTCCATTGTACCCATTGCCTTTCCGATCATTGCCGGCGCCGCCACCATGACAACCTTGCTTGCCCTGCGCTCCACGTATCAGATCCAGAACATCCTGATCGGAATTTTACTGAATCTGTTCTTTGTATATCTGGTCCTGAAATCGTCCAACTGGATCGAAAACAAACTCGGAACCGGCGGAACGGACATACTCAGAAAGGTTTTCGGGATTATACTTCTGGCCATTTCCATTAAATTATTCAAAACAAACCTGATTATTTAGCCGGTAAAAATGCAGGCAATCAGGATAAATATTTAAATCAACACAACATGCAGCAGCTGGACAGCCTTAATCAGGTCGCAGAATTTCATACTACTTTCAGGCATCCGATTCTGGAAACGCCTGCCATCCCTTCGGAAGAACGTTCACGGCTTCGCGTGGCCTTGCTTGCCGAGGAGCTGAAAGAACTGGAAGTAGCCATTCTGGAAAAAGACATTGTAGAAGTAGCCGACGCACTTTGCGATCTGCAGTATGTATTGTCGGGCGCAGTGCTGGAATTTGGTCTTGGTGAAAAATTCAGAGCGCTTTTTGACGAAGTGCAGCGTTCCAACATGTCGAAAGCCTGTCTGAATGTAGAAGAAGCCGAAGCAACCGTGGCGCATTACAAGGCAAAAGGAACGGATTGCTATTACAAGGAAGATAATGGCAAATACCTCGTTTACAGAACGGCGGATGACAAAACGCTGAAAAACATCAACTACTCTCCCGCCGACTTAGCTTCGATTCTGGGCTGATAAATTATTTTAAATCACTTTTATTTATGTCATCTGTTCTTGACCGTTTTCTTCAATACGTAAAGATCGATACCCAATCGGACCCTGATTCGGATACTTTTCCCAGTACGTCCAAACAAAAAGACCTGAGCGAATTGCTTGTTTCACAGCTGCTGGAACTGGGCGTTCAGGATGCACATCTGGATGAACACGGCTATGTCTATGCAACGGTTCCTTCCAATTCGGATAAAACAGGCATTCCCGTAATCTGCTTTTGCTCGCATGTGGACACATCGCCGGATGTAACCGGAGCCAATGTAAAACCGATTGTGCACAAAAACTGGAACGGTGCCGATATCATTCTGCCCGACGACCCGACGCAGGTTTTGCGGATCGGCGAACTGCACGATCTGGATCAGCAGATCGGCCATGACATTGTAACGGCGAGCGGCACTACGTTGCTTGGCGCGGACAATAAAGCGGGCGTTGCCGAAATCATGGCAGCCGTTGAATTCCTGCAGACGCATCCTGAAATTAAACACGGCACGATCAAGATCCTTTTTACGCCGGACGAAGAAGTAGGCCGCGGAACCGAGAAAGTCGATCTTGAAAAACTGGGTGCCGATTTCGGGTATACCGTGGACGGTGAGGCGGTGGGAACGCTGGAAGATGAAACCTTTTCTGCTGACGGCGTAAAGATTACGATTCACGGCGTGAGCACGCATCCCGGCTATGCGCTGGATAAGCTTGAAAATGCGCTGAAAATTGCCGGAAATATTTTGGCCGCATTGCCCCGGGCCATTTCACCGGAAGCCACCAAGGACAAGGAAGGGTTTATTCATCCCGTACAAATGGAAGGCATTCAGGAAAAAGCCGTGCTGAGCTTTATCATACGCGATTTCACCGCAACAGGCCTGCATGAGAAAGAAGCATTGCTGAAAGAAATTACGGATGACGTTCTGAGGCAATTTCCCAATTCCACGGCCGAATTCAAGGTTACGGAACAGTACAGAAACATGAAAGAAGTGCTGGACCTGCATCCGGAAGTGACGGAAAATGCATTTCTGGCTATGAAACGGCTTGGCATGAACCCCGTTCAGCGAAGCATACGCGGCGGTACGGACGGGTCGCGTTTGTCATTTATGGGACTTCCGTGCCCGAATATTTTTGCCGGAGAGCATGCTTTTCATTCCAGGCTGGAATGGGTTTCGGTTCAGGATATGGAAAAAGCCGTGGAAGTGATTGTAAATATATGCCGGATCTGGGAAGAAAAAGCCTGAAAACGGATTTTAAACAATTACTGATACACAAAGAATCAATTGAACATGGCAAAAAAGACCAAGTATTACGTAGTCTGGCAAGGAAGAAAAACCGGCGTTTTTACAGACTGGAAAGAATGCGAAGCACAGATCAAAGGTTTTGATGACGCCCGTTACAAATCCTTTGAATCCATTCAGGAAGCGGAAGCCGCCATTCAGCGTAATTACTGGGAATTTGTTGCCAAAAAAGAAAATAACAAACCGGCTGTAACCAAAGAAGCGCCGGCCAATATCGGCCGGCCGATCAAAAACAGCATTGCCGTGGATGCCGCCTGGAACACGGCTTCGGGCGATATGGAATATCAGGGTATTTACTATGCTACCGGCGAACGGCTTTTTTTACAGGGCCCTTTTAAAGATGCAACGAACAACATCGGCGAATTTCTGGCCATTGTCCATGCGCTTGCGTATTTGCAGAAAAAAGAAAGTGATTTGCCCATTTACAGCGATTCCAGAACGGCGATCAGCTGGATCAGGAAAAAACATGCCAACACAAAGCTTGAACTGACGCCCCGGAACAAGCCGGTTTTTGAAATGCTGCAAAGAGCCGAACGCTGGCTGGCCACTAACCAGTTTTCCAATAAGATTCTGAAATGGGAAACGGAATACTGGGGCGAAAATCCGGCTGATTTCGGACGAAAATAGACGCATATGGCCCGGAATTCAACTTTTCAGTTCAAGCAGTTTACAATCTGGCAGGACAAATGTGCCATGAAAGTATGTACGGATGCCTGCGTACTCGGAGCGTGGGCGGATCTGGAAAATGCGGGCCGTGTGCTCGATATTGGTGCCGGAACGGGTTTGCTTTCGCTGATGTCCGCGCAAAGAAATTCAAATGCTTTGATCGATGCAGTGGAAATTGACGCCGATGCTTTCGGGCAGGCCGGTGAAAACGTTGCAAAAAGCCCTTTTCATAACCGCATAAAACTGTATCATACTGCCATACAGGAATTTGACCCGCATTTACAATACGATGTGATCATTAGTAACCCGCCTTTTTTTCAGGATGACCTGAAATCGCCGGACAAAAAGAAAAACCTTGCGCATCATGCGCATTCGCTTGACTTTGAAGAACTTGTTGTTGCTATTAACAGGCTGCTTTTACCTTCAGGGAAATTTCAGGTTCTGTTTCCGGTGGAAGAAGGGACAAGGTTTCAGCAAAAAGCAAAAACTGCCGGCTTGATTTTAAACCGTAAGCTAACGCTTTGTCACCACTCGGGCAAAAATCCTTTCCGGCTGCTCATGGAATTTCAAAAGACAGAAAAATATGCTGCTCCTGTAAATGAAAGTGTATTGTATATATATGAAAATGACGGAGTTACATATCATCCGTCTTTCCGGGATTTAATGAAAGACTTTTATTTAATATTTTGATCAGGAAAAATACGAACTTTGCTGCAATACCGGCCCCGTGCTTTGCCATTGAACTTTATTCATGACCGATTCAGTAATTCAGATTTCCGTAGTTGTCCCTCTTTACAATGAAGAAGAGTCGCTTCCCGAGCTAGCCGAATGGATTGAAAGGGTCATGGACGAAAATGGTTTTTCATACGAAATCCTGTTTATTGACGACGGCAGCAGCGATTCGTCTTGGTCGGTCATTACCCGGCTTTCTTCCGTAAATCCGCACATCCGCGGGTTTCGCTTTGTCCGCAATTACGGAAAAACCGCTGCATTGCAGACCGGATTTCAGGCGACAAGAGGCGAAGTCGTGATTACAATGGATGCCGATTTGCAGGACAGCCCGGACGAAATCCCGGATTTGTACCGCATGATCACGCAGGAAAAATACGATCTGGTTTCGGGCTGGAAAAAGAAGCGTTACGACCCGCTTTCCAAGACTGTTCCTACCAAAATTTTCAATGCGGCCACCAGAAGTATTTCCGGTGTGTCGCTGCACGATTTCAACTGCGGCTTAAAGGCATACCGTAAAGATGTGGTGAAAAACATCACGATTTACGGCGAAATGCACCGCTATATCCCGGTTATCGCCAAGTGGAACGGTTTCAGGAAAATAGGCGAAAAAGTAGTTCAGCACCGGGCCCGCAAATACGGTTACACCAAGTTTGGCCTTGAAAGATTTATTTTTGGCTTTCTGGATTTGCTTTCGATTGCCTTTGTGAATAAGTTTGGGCGAAGACCCATGCATTTGTTTGGCAGTCTTGGAACGCTCATGTTTTTTCTTGGAAGCATCATAGCATTCTGGCTTTTAGGTAAAAAGCTATATAATATTTATCATCTGCAGCCTTACCGGAATGTTACTGAAAATCCGCTTTTCTTTCTGGCGCTGGTAGCAATCATGGTGGGTTCGCAATTATTTTTAGCCGGTTTCCTTGGAGAGCTGTTTGTAAAGCAGTCTGTATCGAAAACCGGTGATTACAACATTTCCAGTCGGGTTGGCAGTTAGAACACTTAAACACATTAAAAAAATTAAAAGATATTACATTCTATATAAATAATGATAGCTAACGTACACAAAGCACATCCCTGGCACGGGATTCCAATGGGTGAAAATGCACCCGAACTTGTAACTGCATTTATTGAAATCGTTCCGACTGATACTGTAAAATACGAAATTGACAAGGCGACAGGCTATCTGAAAATTGACCGTCCTCAGAAATATTCAAACATTGTTCCCGCACTTTACGGATTCATTCCCAAAACGTATTGTGCCGAAAAAATCGCATTGCTGGCCAGAGAACGTTCCGGACGCGATGTGACCGAAGGAGACGGTGATCCGCTGGATATCATTGTATTGTGCGAAAAAATCATTTCTCACGGTAACATTATGTGCGAAGCCAAGCCGATCGGCGGAATCCGTTTGATAGACGGCGGCGAAGCAGATGATAAAATCATTGCCGTACTGAAAGGAGATGAAGTATACGGTGCATTTTCGGACCTGAGCGAACTTCCGGAAGGAATCATCGAGCGTCTGAAGCATTATTTCCTGACTTACAAAAACCTGCCGGGCGAAAAAGCACACATTGAAATCACCAATGTTTACGGAAAAGAAGAGGCGCATGAAGTAATTCTGACGTCTGTTGAAGATTACAAGCATTCGTATTACTGAAAATATAATTTACATCAGGTTTAATGCCGTTTGATCCGGAATTTTGAGCCGTCCCCGCTAGGGACGGCTTTTGTTTATTCTTATCTTTGTGCAAATTTTTATATAATCGGTATCGCCGGCAGGCATAATCAAAAAGCTGAATGAAAAGCGCTTATAAATCCTGCCGGAAAGATATTGGAAGCTGTTTATCGGTCTGATATGAGTAATATACAAGAAATAAAAAAACGCCGCACGTTTGCGATCATCAGTCACCCGGATGCCGGGAAAACGACGCTTACGGAAAAATTGCTGCTTTTTGGAGGCGCAATCCAGACGGCGGGTGCGGTAAAATCCAATAAAATCAAAAAGACGGCGACTTCCGATTTCATGGAAATTGAAAAGCAGAGAGGTATTTCGGTCGCTACGTCCGTCATGACATTCGAATACCATGATTTGCTGATCAATATTCTGGATACGCCCGGTCACAAGGATTTTGCAGAAGATACGTACCGCACGCTTACCGCCGTGGACAGTGTTATTCTCGTCATTGACTGTGTAAAAGGCGTTGAAGAGCAGACGGAAAGGCTTATGGAAGTGTGCCGCATGCGCAATACGCCGGTAATTGTATTTGTTAACAAACTCGACCGCGAAGGCCGCAACCCGTTTGAACTGCTGGACGAGCTGGAAACCAAGCTGGGCATCCGCGTAAGGCCGCTCACATGGCCGATCAATATGGGCGCTGAATTTAAAGGCGTGTACAGCCTGTACGAGCAAATGCTGTATTTCTTTAAAATCAATAAAACCAAGATTGAAAGGGATGTTGCCAAAGTAGGGCTGGATGATGAAAATCTGGAATCGCTGGTCGGCGAGCGCGATGCTTTGCAGCTGATTGAAGATGTGGAACTGGTGGAAGGCGTTTACGATGCGTTTTCAGAAGATGCTTATCAGAAAGGACAGCTTGCGCCGGTGTTTTTTGGAAGCGCGATCAATAACTTTGGAATCAAGGAATTGCTTGATACTTTCTGCCAGATTTCCCCGATTCCCCAGCCACGCCCGACTGACGTACGTGAAGTGGAGCCGACAGAGCCTAAATTTACCGGTTTTGTATTTAAAATACACGCAAACCTGGATCCGCGCCACCGCGACCGGATTGCATTTTTAAGGATTTGTTCGGGTAAATTCGAACGCGGCAAGTTTTACAAGCATGTCCGTCTCGGCAAGGAAGTGCGGTTTTCAAGTCCGTTTACCTTTATGGCTTCCGATAAAAGTGTGCTGGACGAAGGATTTCCCGGCGATGTAGTCGGGTTGTATGATACCGGAAGTTTCAAGATTGGCGATACTTTGACAGAGGGTGAAAATCTTCAGTTTTCAGGAATCCCGAGTTTTTCGCCGGAAATTTTCAAGGAGCTGATCAATATGGACCCGATGAAGTCCAAGCAGCTGGAAAAAGGCATCCAGCAGCTTACGGACGAAGGCGTCGCCCAGCTTTTCACGCTGGATCTTGGAAACCGGAAAGTGGTCGGAACGGTTGGTGAACTGCAGTTTGATGTAATTCAGTATCGTCTTGAGCATGAATACGGTGCCAAATGCCGCTGGGTTCCGATGAATATTTCGCGTGCATGCTGGCTTACTGCGGATGATAAAGCGGCTATGGATCAGTTTGTGCGCCTGAAAGGAAATCAGATTGCCTACGATAAAGACCGCAATCCGGTATTTCTGGCCGAATCGGAATGGATGATCCGAATGAACCGCGAAAACAATCCGGCCATTCATTTCCATTTTACCTCCGAATTCAAAACTGAAATGGCAGTTTAAAAAAAGAACAGGCATGCAGTCCGTATTCGTGTGGATTGTATGCCTGTAACAAATGAAATCAGTTTATTAAATGTCATTTATAGTCAATAAGTCATTTATAGTTAAGGGTTGTTTTTGGTTAAAAGTCATTGGTGGTCAATGAAGTCATTTATAGTCAATGAGTCATTTTTGGTCAGAGGTTGTTTTTTAGTTATGGTTTGGCAACAGTAAAGGGCTTTTTTATAAAAAAATCGTTTCAAGTTTCAGAAGCAATTCTTTCCTCGTCCTTTCCTCCATTTTTCCCATTTATCCAAAATCCAAGGTTTTCCTGACAATCCATCCCTCGTCCTTTCCTCCCTTCACCCTGACTTCAAGGCTTCACCGGTGAATCGTCACTTGGTCCCCTTCCTCCGTTATTCCTTCTGTCTTCCAGCATGGTTTTGTATTTTTCCTGTTGTTCAACTGTCAGGATTTTTGCAATTTCCGTATTGAAAGCTTCCATGGAAGCACGCATTTGCGCACGGTCCTGCGTTTGTGACTCCCTCATTTCCTGCATTTTCTGAACTCTTGCAAGGTTCAGCGCATAAACCTGCTTTTGCTGTTCGTCTGAAAGATCAAGCCTTTCCGTCATTGTTTTGGTCTGGTTTTCGGCACGCTGTTCCGGCGTCAGGTCAGAATTACGGCCTTGTGCAAACGCAGCGAAGCTTGCGAGTGTCAGTATCAGGGCAAAAAGTCCTTTTCTCATGGTTTTTTGGTTTTGTTACAACGGTTAGAGAAGATTGTTGTCAAAAGGTTTAACCGGTAAGATGAAATTGGCAAAACCTTCTTTTTTAAACTGATTTTAATTTTAGATCAAAGATTCCACAAGCGTTTTCCATTCTTCCTGCAGTGAACCCTTGAAAACATCCGCGCCAGCCCTTCTGTACCAGTAACCGGCATTCCAGTTATCGCCTTCCACCCGGTGCAGATAGGCATGCAGGCGGTCGTACGGACGGGTTCCTTCCTTGCTTTGCGCAATGTTATGCGCTGCTTCCCAGTTTCCCTTTGCATCATGCCAGAGCGCTTCCAGCAGTACCGGAATTCCTGCCGGCGGCGTAGCTCCGGAAAGTGATTCTTTGAATTGATCGTATGTCATACTATATGCCTGAATAAACGTAAACGGAATAACTGTTGCAAAAAAATGAAATTTACATAAAGATTTTATAAGCTGATTGTAACTTCTTCTGATTACATGCCGTCAGCCGGGCTTTTTGGTTTTTCATTGTATATTGTACATTCTATTTGCAATCAAACTGACAATTATGTTTAAACGATTATCAACATTACTTGCCGGCATTTCACTAAGTATTTTTTGTTACGGGCAGGAAACATTTCCTCAAAACGGTGCTTACGACGAACGGCCGGGGCGCTATGCATTTACAAACGCCGTTATTGTTGTGGATTCCAAAACTACGATAACCAACGGCACATTGCTGATAGAAAACGGAATCATTCGGGAAGCTGGCAAACAGGTTAAAATACCTTCCGGAACTGTTATAACGGATTTAAAGGGAAAATACATTTATCCTTCACTGATCGATCTGGATTCGGATTACGGAATGCCTGAGGTTAGAAGAACGCCATCAGCCGGCGGCCGCCAGACTCCGCAGCTGGAATCCAATAAAAAAGGTGCTTTCGGCTGGAACCAGGCCATTCAGGCGGAAAACGATGCGAGTGAACTGTTTGTGCCCGATACCAAAAAAGCGGCTGATCTGCGCAAACTGGGTTTCGGAACCGTTCTGGTGCATGATCATGACGGCATTGTGCGTGGAAACGGCTCGGTCGTAACATTGAACGAAGGTCCGGCAAACAAGGCTTTGCTGATCCGCAAGGCATCAGCACATTTTTCATTTAGCAAAGGTTCTTCCTCGCAGACGTATCCTTCGTCAACAATGGGCGTTGTGGCTTTGCTGCGCCAGAATTATTACGATGCCGACTGGTATGCAAAAGCGGAAAAATCAAGGGAAACAAACATTTCTCTCGAAGCATTTAACCAGATCAAAACACTGCCGTCGTTTTTTGAGACCAATGACAAATACAGTTTGCTGCGTGCGGACAAAGTAGGGGATGAGTTCGGAGTGCAGTATATTATCCGTGGCGGAGGCGATGAATACCAGCGTCTGAACGAGATCAAGGCTACAAAAGCAACGCTAATTATACCTTTGAATTTTCCCGATGCTTACGACGTAGCCGATCCCTGGGATGCGGATCTGGTGAGCATGTCGGAATTGAAGCACTGGGAACTGGCTCCCAAAAACCCGGCGGAAATTGCCAAAGCAGGAATACCGTTCGTGCTGACTTCCGCAGGTATGAAAAGCAGATCGGACTTCTGGAAAAATATCAAAACGGCTATAAATTACGGCTTGCCAAAGGAAAAGGCACTCGAAGCAATGACCACTTTGCCGGCCAGATTAATCAAGGCAGAAGATAAAATCGGCAGTCTGAAAACGGGCATGCTGGCGAATTTTATCATTACTTCCCAGGATCTTTTTGATAAGAACAACGTCATTTACGAAAACTGGGTACAAGGCAAAAAATTCATTCTGGCGCCGATCGATGCGCCGGATATCCGCGGAACCTATAATTTATCACTGAATAATCAGCCGACGGGAAAAATTCAGATTACAGGTTCTTTGGAAAAGCCCGATTATAAAGTGATCCTTCGTGATTCAGTAAAAATTACCCCGAAAACGATTCTTACGGATGAACTGCTTACGCTTACTTATCAGCCGGACAAAAGCAAGTCGGAAACCATTCGGCTTACAGGCTGGAAATCGGATAAAGGATTAACCGGTGAAGGCAAACTGCCGGATGGCTCCGTTGTACCGTGGACAGCCGTTTTGTCTGAGAAATTTCAGGCAAGCACAGCCAAAGATTCCACAAAGGCGGATTCGGTACAAACCGGGAAAATACTTTACCCGTTTGTAGGCTACGGAAATGAAGAACTGCCAAAACCGGAAACCGTACTGATCCGAAATGCAACGGTCTGGACCAATGAAAACGACGGCATTTTACAGAATACAGACGTTATTGTTCAGAATGGTAAAATTTCAAAAATCGGGAAATCATTGACAGCGCCTTCCGGCGCACGTACCGTGGACGGTTCCGGCAAGCACCTGACGAGCGGAATTATAGACGAACATTCGCATATCGCACTGTTTACAATCAACGAAGGCGGGCAATCCAGTTCGGCGGAAGTACGCATGAGCGACGTCATTAATCCCGATGATATCAACATTTACCGTCAGTTGGCCGGCGGTGTTACGGCTTCACATTTGCTGCACGGTTCCGCCAATTCCATCGGCGGGCAAAGTGCACTGATCAAACTAAAATGGGGCGCAAGCCAGAATGAAATGCTGTTGCCGGAAGTAAAAACGATCAAGTTTGCACTCGGCGAAAATGTGAAGCAATCCAACTGGGGCGATATCGTCAGAACCCGTTTTCCGCAAACCAGAATGGGCGTGGAGCAAGTTTATTTTGACCATTTTCTGAGGGCAAAGGAATATGCAAACAGATGGAAAGCCTACAATGCAGCATCGAAAAAAACAGCTTCCGGCGCGCCCAGACGTGATATTGAACTGGACGCACTCGCTGAAATCCTTGCCAGCGAGCGTTTTATAACATGCCATTCCTATGTGCAGTCCGAAATAAACATGCTGATGCACGTAGCGGATTCGCTTAACTTTAAAATCAACACGTTCACGCATATTCTGGAAGGTTATAAAGTAGCGGACAAAATGGCCAAACGCGGAATCGGCGGTTCGACATTTGCAGATTGGTGGGCTTATAAAATGGAAGTAAAAGAAGCCATTCCTTACAATGCCGCTCTGATGTATCATGAAGGAATTACGGTTGCAATCAATTCGGATGATGCGGAAATGGCACGGCGCCTGAATCAGGAAGCAGCCAAAACGGTTGAGTACGGCGGTGTTCCCGAAGCCGAAGCCTGGAAAATGGTTACTTTAAACCCTGCCAAATTACTGCATATTGACAATCGTACCGGAAGTATCAAGTCCGGAAAAGATGCTGATCTTGTTCTCTGGAATACCAATCCGCTGTCCATTTATGCACGTCCTGAATTTACAATGATTGAAGGCACTGTTTATTTCGACCGTAAAAAAGACGAGGAAAAGCAAAAGTCCATCGCAGCCGAACGGGAAAGACTGATCCAGAAAATGATCAGCGACAAGGCGGAAGGCAAGCCGGTTCAGAAACCGCAATCGTCGCAGCCGCGCATGTGGCATTGCGAGGATGTTGTCGGCATGCATGCAGAACATGAGGCGTCGAGGTAATATTCAGTAAAATTCTTCAAGGTATATCATGATAAAAAGTAAGTTTATTTTCTCAGCATACAGTTTGCTGGTTTCCTGTATGCTGATCAGCAGCAGCAGCTTTGCGCAAAACCCGGTACCGGCAACTGCGCAGACAAAGCCCGTGATTCTGACGGGTGCAACCATTCACATCGGAAACGGACAGGTACTGACAAACGGCGCCATTGCTTTTGACAAAGGAATCATCACGCAGATCGGCGCTGCGGGTTCTGTATCTGCTGTAACCGGCGCCGAAACAATCGATGTAAGCGGCAAGCATATTTATCCGGGCATTATTTCGCTGAATACGACTGTTGGCCTGCAGGAAGTTGCCTCCGTACGTGCTACGCTGGATTATAATGAAGTCGGACAAATTAACCCGCACGTACGCGCATTAATTGCTTACAACACGGATTCGGAAGTAATCCCGACCTTGCGTGGAAACGGAGTCCTGCTTTCCCAGGCTGTTCCGCAGGGCGGTATCATTTCGGGTTCTTCATCCGTTTTTTACACCGACGGCTGGAACTGGGAAGATGCCGTTCTGAAAAAAGACGACGGAATATGGCTGAGCTGGTCGCCGTTCCTGGAAAGCAGTTTTAGCAGCGAGGATTTCAGAGTTACGGTAAAAAGAAATGAAAAGCGCCAGGAAGCACTTGAAGTGTTCCGGGCTACTTTCTCCGATGCAAAAGCTTATGCGGAAATTCAGCAGCCTGCCGTTGCAAATCTCAGACTGGCGGCTATGAAACCGTTATTCGATGGTTCTGCAAACCTTTATATTCGTGCGGAATACGCAAAAGATATTGTGGAGGCTGTAAAATTTGCGCGTGAGTTTGGTGTCAAAAAAGTCGTGATTGCAGGCGGGGATGAATCGTACAAAGTGGCCAGTTTCCTGAAAGAAAATCAGGTTCCTGTCATTCTGAACCCGACGCACCGCCTTCCAAACCGTGTTGATGAAAATGTATATTTGCCTTACGAATTGCCGGGCATGCTGCAAAAAGCCGGCGTTAAAGTGGCCATTACATACACAGACGAATGGTGGCGCACCAGAAACCTTGCTTTTCTGTCCGGAACTTCGGCAGGATTCGGTAATGTAACCCCGGAAGAAGCATTGCAGTTTATAACCAGCAATGCAGCGGAAATTATCGGTGCTGAAAATACAGTCGGGACGTTGGAAAAGGGAAAACATGCATCTTTGCTCGTGGCAGAAGGCGATATCCTCGATATGCGCGGCAACGTGGTGAAAATGGTTTTTGTGAAAGGCGGAAAGGTTAATCTGGACGATAAGCAGAAGCGGCTTTACGAGAAGTACAAAGTAAAATACAACCAGAAATAAATAAAACGAACCATGCCGGAAAGCTCCGGCATGGTTCGTTTTGATAGTTCATTATAAGGTTCAATCTTCGCTGATCAGACGTATTCCGTCATCGGAAATTTTAATTTGTCCTTGTCTGTACAAGCCTCCGATGGCCTTTTTGAAAACCTTTTTGCTGATCTGAAGTCTCTTATAAATTTCTTCCGGGGAACTGTTGTCCGAAAGATTCAGAAACCCGCCGCTTTTTTTCAGTTCATCCAGAATTTGCCGCGCAGTCGGTTCCACCACTTCGTAACCGCTTTTCTGAAGGCTGATATCCAACTTGTTTTCTTCCCTGATTTTTTTAACATAGCCTTTCAGGGAATCGCCGACTTTGATTTCCCTGAAAATTTCATTGGCATAAATTAGGCCTTTATGGTACTGGTTTACAATCGCATTGTATCCAAGATCCGTTTTTTGCCAGATCAGAAGATCCACTTCATCGCCTTCTTTTACCGTAAGCCTTTCATTTTCCAGAAAGCGGTCAATTTTGGTAGAAGCAATCAAACGGGATGATTTCTGGTCCAGATAAAGAAAAACGACATGCCATTCGCCCGGCTGCATCGGCGTACTTTGCTCGCGGAACGGGACAAAAAGGTCTTTGATCAAACCCCAGTCCATAAAAGCGCCGTGTTCCGTCACATCTTTGACTTCCAGAAAGGCAAATTCGTTGCGAATGATTTTCGGGGTTTCAGTTGTAGCTACCGGCCGGTCTTCGGAGTCGAGGTATACAAATACGCGGATTGTATCGTCGATCTGCATCTCGTCTGTAATATATTGATTGGGCAGCAGCACTTCTTCACCTTCCACATCACTCAGGAACATGCCTACGCTCGTCAGGCGCTGGATAGTAAGGTTATTATATTTTCCTATAAAAAGCATTCGTTATTCTTCTGTAGTTTGGTGTAAAGGTAACGCTTTCGGGTTACAATCGGATTTTTTGAGCTTCTGCCTGATTTGAAACAAAGTTTGATGTACTTTTTCCGGGCTTGCCAAATCGCTAAAACTATTCCGGATGCATGTTCCTTTGTTTACTGAAGAATATTGCTCAGTCTTTTCAGTTCAATTTCGGCTGCCTTTGCTGCGTAGTTTAGATTGATCATTCTGAAACCGGCATCTTCGAAACTTCTCTGCGCTTCGCGAACATCAATAATGGTGGCCTGAATAAGCTCGAACCTTTGCAATGTAAGATCCAGCAACTGCTTGCTGAGTGCATAATTCAGCTTTTGCGTTTCCAGCTGCTGCAGCGAGCTCAGATAAGTCTGATACATTTTAACGGCAACTGCATTGTAGTCCCTTACCAGTGAACTTTTCTGCAATTTTGCACTGGACGTATTGATTTCCGCCACCTGCTGCTGCCTTTTATAGGCAGAGCCGTTGTAAATCGGAACAATGAGGCTGATTCCTGCATTGGGCCCAACGGTCCTGTTCAGCAGCGTAAATCCCGCCGCACTCTGGTTCCGTGAGTAATTGTATGCCGTATTGAAACGTACCGTTGGATACCGCAGCGCAGCCGTTTCTCTCGTAATCAGTTCATTGATACGAATCTGGTGATCGGCTGCCTTTACGTCGGCATTCAGCGTTATGCGTTCCAGAATGGTATCCAGATTCAGGTTGTTGTCCACCGTAATCGTGTCTTTGATGGTTACTGCAGACTTTGGGTCAAGCGTCAGAATTCTCAGCAGCTCCGTTTTGGCAACCTGCGCAATCATTTGCTGGTCCAGTAAAGTCTGGTTCAGCGTATTCAGGTCAATTTGTGCCTGAAAAATATCGGCATTATTCGCCATTCCGGCTTCCTTTCTGACTTTAAGAATTTCCAGCCGCTTTTCAGAAGCCTGAATCGAAGTTCTGACTGTATTCACGTAACTCAACTGCCGCACCACATCATAATAGCTCGTCATAACGAGTGCAATTGTATTCTGAACCAGTGAATTAAGCACTTCGGTGCTTTGGAATTGCTGTTCCGCAAGGCGCTTTTTGGTGGAAACAACGCGTTTGCCGTTATAAAGCAGAATCCCCGCCGCCAGGCTTGCCTGTGTATTGTTACCCGCAGCTGCATTGCGGTTGATTACCGTGCCGTCCGTCAGTCTCTGATTAATCTCTGTAATTTGTTCTGTATTGGTGGCCGTTGCGGTCACCAGCGGCAAACCGCCGGCAACGCCATAGTTGTTCAGGATTGTATTGGCCTCTACATTGTTTTTTGCAATTTCTATGTCATAACTGTTTTTCAAGGCAAGGGCAATGGCATTATCCAGCGTAATCGTCAGACTGTCTACCGTTTGCTGACAAAGCGCCTGACTGCCGCAAAGCAGAAAAAACAGAAGTGTACTTTTTTTGTTTGTGAAAAGAGAAAGCAGGTTCATGCAAAAACAATAATGATTTATATGGACAATTTCTTCAGAACAGTAAACTTCAGTGAACGCTAGACAGCAAGTTCTTCTGCCATTTTCTGTTCTTCGGTTACCTTATGTTTTTTAGGAGAAATGAATGTATAAACCGCAGGGATTACAAACAGCGTAAGGATCAGCGAAAACATCAGTCCGCCAACAATAACAACACCTAATGGAACACGGCTTGTAGCGGCGGCGCCTAGGCTCAGCGCAATCGGCAAAGCGCCGAATGCAGTTGCCAGGCTGGTCATTAATATCGGTCTGAGGCGCTGCGTTGCGGATTCAATAGCTGCCGCGGTTCTTTCCATTCCCTGTTCCCTTTTCTGATTGGCAAATTCCACGATCAGAATCCCGTTTTTGGTAACCAGCCCGATGAGCATGATCATACCGATCTGCGAAAAGATATTGATCGTGAGCCCGAAAATATAAAGGCTCAGCAATGCGCCCGCAAGTGCAAGGGGTACCGTAATCATGATGATAAAAGGATCGGTAAAGCTTTCAAACTGACCGGCCAGAACAAGGTAAACCAGTAAAAGCGCCAGCCCGAATGCAAAGCTTGTATTGGATGAGCTTTCTTCAAAGTCACGCGAAGGCCCGGTCAGTGAAGTCTGGAATGTTTCGTCCAGCAGTTTGGAACCGATTTTTTCCATTGCGGCCACACCGTCACCGATTGTTTTTCCTTCCACAAGCGAAGCCGAAATCGTCGCACTTTTGTAACGGTTGTAGTGATAAATGGTTGGCGGTCCGCTTTCTTCGGCCATGTTTACGACAGAAGTTAACGGAATGCTTTCTCCGCGGTTGTTACGGACGTATAATTTCGAAATATCGGCCGGCTTGTTCCTTTCCGCGCGTTCAACCTGTCCGATAACCTGATACTGCTGTCCGTTCATGATAAAATAAGCAAGCCTTCTGCCACTGAATGCAGACTGGATCGTAGCGGCAATGTCGGCAGTGGAAAGTCCGAGGTCGCGTGCTTTCAAACGGTCGATTGTAAGCTGCACTTCCGGTTTGTTAAATTTCAGGTTTACATCCACATTCTGGAAAGTAGGATCTTGCCGGGCTTCATCCAGGAATTTGGGCAAAACCTCGCTTAACTTGCGGAAGTCCAGATTCTGAAGTACGAATTGCACCGGCAGCGAACCTCTTGATCCGATACCTACGGAGATGGTCTGTTCCTGCGTTGCAAATATCCGTGCATCGTTGAACCGGGCCAGTTTTTTATTGATTTCCTGCGCAATCTGGTTCTGGCTTTTCACCCTTTGTTCCGCCGGCACAAGCCCGATACGGCCTGTCGCGCTGTTGACACCGCCGCCGCCAAATCCCGGCGTGGCCGAAAACGTAAATGCTTTTTCAGGAATGGAGTCGTTCAGGAAATTGCCAAGTTCGTCTGCAACACTCTGCATCTGATCGTAACTTGTTCCTTCCGGCGCGGAAAGGTTGAAACGGATGCTGTTTCTGTCTTCCATAGGCGCCAGTTCGCTCTGAAGATTTCCGTAAGTAAACCAGATCAGCACGCCGCAGGCTACTACAAGCACCCACGCCGCCCAGCGCACTTTCATAAGACCCTTTAAAATACGGTTGTAACCATCTTCCATTCCCGTGAAAAAAGGCTCCGTTTTATTATAAAACCAGCCATGACCGGAGTTTTTACGGTTCAGCAGAACGTTCAGAACCGGTGTGATTGTAAGCGATACGAAAGCAGAGATCAATACGGCGGATGCAACCACAATCCCAAATTCGCGGAAAAGGCTGCCGACAAACCCTTCCAGAAAGATGACGGGCAGGAACACGACGGCAAGCGTCAGAGATGTTGAAATAACCGCAAAGAAAATTTCCCGGCTTCCTTCGAGTGCGGCCTGCCGGATCGGAAGTCCGCTTTCAAGCTTTCGGAAAATGTTTTCCGTCACCACAATACCGTCATCGACCACGAGCCCTGTGGCGAGCACAATGCCGAGCAGCGTCAGGATATTGATCGAGAAACCGAACATGTACATGATAAAGAACGTAGCGACGAGCGATATGGGAATATCAATAAGCGGACGCACAGCAACGAGAAAGTTCCGGAAAAAGAAAAGGATTACTATTACAACAAGTGCAAAAGCAATCATCAGCGTTTCTTCCACTTCTTCAATGGACTGCCGCACCAGCCGAGTGTTATCAATCAGTACATTGAACGTAATATCGGATTTGTTGGATCTCTGGATTTCGGCCAGACGTTTGTTGAACTCGTCTGAAATTTCCACATAATTGGCACCGGGCTGCGGAATGACGGCAAGCCCTACGGCGTACATGCCATTGTATTTCCAGCTTTGTTCTTCATTTTCAGGACCCAGTTCTACTTTGGCAACGTTGGCGAGGCGCACGATTCCGGAGCTGTCGTTGCGGATTACAAGATCACTGAATTCCTTTTCACTGGTGAGCCGGCCCATTGTCCGGATCGTCAGTTCCGTGTTGTTCCCGTAGATTTTACCAGCCGGAAGCTCTACGTTTTCAGCGCTTAATGTAGTTGAAATATCATTGAAGGAAACATTGTAGGCACTCATCTGATCCGGGTCCAGCCAGATGCGCATCGCATATCTTTTCTGCCCGAAAATGTTGATGGCACTTACGCCGTCAATCGTCTGAAGGCTTTGCTGCAAAACGTTTTCTGCATAATCGCTGAGTTCAAGAAGCCCTTTGGACGGACTCTGAACGGCCAGCAGCAAAATAAAATCACTGTTTGCATCCGCTTTGCTTACAACCGGCGGCGCATCAATATCCTGCGGAAGGTTCCGCTGTGCCTGGCTTACTTTGTCCCGCACGTCATTGGCAGCGCCTTCCAGATCCGCTTCCAAGTTGAATTCCACCGTAATATTGCTGGAACCGATCTGGCTGGAAGAACTGATGCTTTTGATACCCGGAATTCCGTTGATGCTTTTTTCCAGCGGCTCGGTAATCTGACTTTCAATAATATCCGCATTGGCACCCGTGTAACTCGTACGCACGTTTACGATAGGAGGGTCAATAGCCGGATAATCGCGCAGGGAGAGAAAGTTATAGCCGACTACACCGAACAGGATAATAAGCAGGTTCATGACAATGGCAAGAACCGGTCGTTTCAAGGATAATTCTGAAATGTTCATAGATTGTATCTCAAACTGGATGTCATCATGCTACTTACTTGCAACTTTCAAGCTTCTTACGCTTCTCACCTTCACGGGTGCATTAGGACGGGCGAACAAAACCCCTGAGACAACAACGGAGTCTCCGACATTCAGACCTTTCGTAACCTCGACATAAGCTTCCTGGCGTTCTCCGGTTTCTATTGTAACGAAAACGGACTTTCCGCCTTTTACAACGATTGCTTTTTTACTTTGTGCTTCGGGAATTATACTGTTGGCAGGAATCAGTATGCTGCTTTTTTCGGCGTTGGCATTCAGGTATACTTTTGCAAATGAACCCGGACTCGTTGATCCTGAATTCAGTACGGCCCTTGCTGTAATGTTGCGGGTTGTCTGGTTAACCTGGGGTTCAATGGCAATAATTCTTGCATTCACTCTTTTCCCGCCATTCTGATCCAGCAGCACTTCCACGTTGCCGCCTTTGGAAATGTATTTCTGATAAGTTTCGGGTACGGTAAAATCGATTCTCAGATTGGAAAGCTGCTGCATGGTGGAAATGACAGAGTTTGGCGTCACAAAAGTGCCTTCACTTACTTTTCTGAGCCCGATAACTCCTGTAAAAGGCGCCCGTACAATTGTTTTGTCAATAAGCGCCTGCGTATAAACAAGATCTGCTTTTAATGTATTTACCTGATTGACGGCCAGATCATAATCAGCCTGATTAATGCCGTTAATGGCCACGAGCTTGTTTAATCTTTGCTCGGTGGTTTGCGCAAGGTCCAGCTGGATTTTGGTCTTGTTGAGCTGTGCGACAAGATCCGCATTGTTGATCCTGGCAATTATAGTTCCCTTCTGGACCGTTTTGCCTTCGGGAACATCTAGGAAAGTAAGCAGTCCGCTGACCTCCGGACGGAGTTCGGCAAATTCATTGGCAATAACGGTTCCGTTTACTTCAACTTTGTCATCGACCTTTTCTGCTTTGGCAATGATTACATCAACGATTGTAGGACCGCCACCCCCTTTTTGTTGAAACGTATCTTTTTTTTCTCCGCACGAAAATGCAGCGAGGAGCGTACCCGTAATTAAAACTGATGCGAAGGATTTTTTTAATAGAAGCAGGTCAGGAAATGAAGAATTTTGGGTAGAATTCATACAGATGATTATATTCCGGGCTTAAAGATTTAGGTTGACAAAAGTTGTATTCAGGATGCGTCTGCAAAATTATATACTAAACTAAAACCGTTTAGCCTGATTTCTACTTTTAAAAGTTCTGTGCCAGAAACTTTTTTTCAGAATTCATCTGCAATGACTTTCAGCAAGGTATCGCACTTCATTTCCGTTTCGTCCCATTCGCGCTCAGGTACAGAGTCTTCTGTTATTCCTGCTCCGGCATAAAATGTCGCTTTCCCGTCTTTGAAGCGGACTGTACGAAGGTTTACAAAAAGACTGGTTTCGGCATCCACCTGTGTGGGTCCGAGAAATCCGCTGTAAAAAGATCTGTCGTAACCTTCAATGTTTGTGAGGAATTCAAGACTGGGAACTTTGGGGACTCCACACACGGCCGAAGTGGGATGCAGCAACCGCACCATAACCGATGCAAGTTCGGGAAAATGAAGCTGGACGGTATTTACTTCAAAATCGGTTTTCAGGTGATACAGATTGCCCGCCAGCAAAGTTTTGGGGCCGGTTTCGGTATATTCCCGCAAACGGATTTTTTTGAAACATTCAACAATGTAACGGCTTACGAGCGCCTGTTCTTCAATTTCCTTTTCTCCCCAGCGGATATCGTAGCGAGGAATCAGTTCGCCGGATTCATTTCTTGCATGCTGCGTGCCTGCGAGCGACATGGTTCTGAAAATCCCATCTGCGGTTTGCTGTACAAGCACTTCCGGGGTTGCGCCTAGCCACAGTTCATTTTGTTCGGGAAGATTTACGAGCGATACAAAGGCATGCGGATAAACTTTCGAAAGCTTGCAAAATGCTCTGGCAGGCTGGAAATTTTCGGAATAGGCCAGTTCTTTGGTACGCGACAAAACCACCTTTTTGAACTGGTTCTGCCGGATGGCTGCAATGGCAAGTTCAACCGTACGCTGAAACCGCAGTTTTGCATCCGTATTGGGCAGTTCCGGAATGGTCAGGGAAATGTCTCTGGATGTTTGCGGTTCTTCTTCTAAAATTTCCTCAGCCAGTTTTACCAGTTTCTGAACTTCCGGATGTTCTTCGCCAACCGTATTTTCCACGCCCCGGATTTTACTGTCTTCTGAAAAAGTAAGTATGATATCGCCTTCCAGAAAAAGCACTTCCTGATCGTCACGCCAGTGAAAGGCACTGATGATAAAACCCGGTGAAAGTTTTTCAAGATCGGGCTGGCATTTGCGTATCCCGTCCTGAATCGAAATCAGTAGCTTGATCTCATTTTTATGCGGAAGCCTCCATAAGGCGGATGGAAATCCAAGCTTTACCGATGCTTCCCACAGTTCGTCAATCTGCAGTCCTTCAAAGATGGAAAGTTGGGAATCTGTTTGAACCGAAAGCATTATTTTTTTACTGATAATCGTGTATTTTAATTTTCCTGCAAATTAAACTCAGCGGTCTGCATTCACAACAGCCACTGTGAGCCGGCTGATGCAAACCGGCTTGTCCAGTTCGTTCACGATCCTGATTTCCCACACATGCGTGGAACGGCCTACATGAACCGGTTTTACTGTACCGTAAACAAAACCTTCTTTAACAGAACGTAAATGATTGGCATTAATTTCCAAACCGACCGCATGTTGTTTTTCAGAATCGGGAAGACAGAGAAAAGAGGCAATGCTTCCCAGCGTTTCGGCCAGCACAACCGATGCGCCGCCGTGCAGAATTCCGAATGGCTGATGCGTTCGTTTGTCGACCGGCATGCGCGCCGTAATATGATCCGGCCCGATTTCCGTGAACTCTATTCCGAGATGATCAGAAAGTGTGTTCTGGCTTAAAGACTGAATGGCCTGAAGTGTAACGGATTTGATAAACATATCTAAAAAATGTATAAATTTGTAACGGCTTCATTGGCTGAAAACAAGGTATTTGCAAAATTTATATTTAAATAATCCTATATTTTGAAAAAAAAGTCTATATACCTCATTCGTCACGGTGAAACGGATTTTAACCGCAGAGGAGTTGTACAGGGAAGTGGTGTTGATTCCTTGCTTAATGAATGGGGTGAAGCGCAGGCAGCCGCTTTTTTCAATGCTTATCAACATGTTCCTTTCGATAAAATTTACACCTCTGACTTAAAACGAACACATCAAACTGTTCGCGGGTTCATCAAACTGGGCATACCGCATGAAAGTTATTCGGGACTGAACGAAATTTCTTGGGGAGCACGGGAAGGAAGGGAGCCAAATACGGGTGACAACAATTACTACCGCGAACTGGTGACGGCCTGGAAAAACGGACAGGTGGATCTGGCAGCAGAAGAAGGAGAAAGCCCGGTGCAGGTAAGAGAACGCCAGATTCCGGTTATTGAAACCATTTTATCGCGCCCGCACGAAAGAAACATCCTGATTGCCATGCACGGCCGTGCCATGCGCGTTTTCCTTACAACCATTTTCGGTGAGCCGCTTGTAAATATGGATAATTACGAGCACAGCAATCTGTGCCTGTATAAAATCGGCTATTCCTACGAAACCAACAAGTTTGAACTGGAGGTTTCCAATGACATTACGCATTTGCTTTCCCTCGAAATTCCCCAGATATTATAAAAGCCGTTTGTGTGGATTCGTTTCCTTTGGTGTATTTATAAGCCGGACATCATAACGCATCCATACATTTGTCTTTTGACATCCATATTCTCAGCGAACATAAAACTACATGTCCAAAAGGCATATTTATTGGACTTTGCAAATCCTGGGCTGGACATTAATCATGATGTTTGAGTTTATTCCATATACCATGGAATTCGGGTTTGAGTTGGGCGTTTTTTATACCGCACTTGCCAATATTCTTCTGGGCATTTGCCTCACGCATTTTTACAGACTAGTAATCAGAAAGTGGAACTGGTCTTCGCTGCCGCTGCCAAGGCTGGCGCTTCGGGTAATAGGATCGGTTTTGTTGCTTGGGCTGATCATGACAATGGTTAATCTGCCGCTGGACCGGCAGGTACTGCAGGAAAATCTGCTGAATCAGCCATTGCTTTTCTGGGGATATTATTCAAACTGGTGTAAAAACCTGCTTGCGTGGATTTTATCCTATACGGTTTATCATTACGTAGAACAGACAAGGCTGGCGGGCTATGAAAGAATCATGCTCAAAATGTCCATGCGTGAAGCCGAATCAAAAGTTTTGCGTTCACAGCTTAATCCGCATTTTACCTTTAATGCATTGAACAGCATCCGGGCGCTTGTTTTTGAAGATCCGACCAAAGCCCAGCTAAGCATTACGCAGCTTTCCAATATTCTGCGCAATTCATTGCTTGCCGACAGGCGCAAAACCGTCGATCTGCAGGAAGAGCTCAGAACCGTTGAAGATTATCTAGAACTGGAAAAAGTCCGTTATGAAGATCGTTTGCGCTATTCCATTGTTACCAATCCACAGGCCATTTACTGGCAGGTACCGCCGATGATGCTGCAGACGCTGGTTGAAAACGGCATCAAGCACGGAGTTTCCAAGGAAATCAAAGGCGGATTTGTGGAAGTAAGATCAGAAATCATCAATGACTTGCTGGTAATTACAATCATGAATTCCGGCAATCTTGGAAATACCGATTCCGGAGGCGTAGGGCTGAAAAATACCGCTGAAAGATTGTCTATTCTATACGGAAAAGGAGCTGCTTTCCGGATTTTTCAGGAAAAAGAAGATGTCGTATGCTCCGAAGTAAAAATTCCGATGCTGTCAGAAGATGTTATGATGGCAGGAGAGGAGAGCAACCGGTAAAAAGCTGTTTAAACATTAACCTTAATTATTCCTAATTTTATTGGTCATGAGAACTTTAATTGTTGACGATGAGCGCCTTGCAAGAAACGAATTGAAAAGGCTGCTTGAACCGTATACCAAAATTGAAATTATCGGCGAGGCCGCCAATGCGGAAGAAGCGTTGGTGATGATTGAGGAAATGCAGCCGGAACTGCTGTTTCTGGATATTCAGATGCCCGGAAAAAACGGGTTTGAGCTGCTTTCGTCCATTGAAGGAAAAAGCCCCGAAGTAATTTTTACAACTGCATACGACGCATACGCAATTAAAGCATTTGAATTTAATGCACTGGATTATCTTCTGAAACCGATTGATAATGAGCGGCTGAAAGAAACCATTCACCGGATTGAAGAAAATCAGGCGCCGCCCGAAACATCTGCGCATGCGCAGGAACGTGCAGAAAAAGTGCTGGGCGAAAATGATCAGGTTTTTGTAAAGGACGGAGAAAAATGCTGGTTTGTAAAATTGGGCAAAATCCGGCTTTTTGAATCCATGGGCAATTATGTAAGGCTTCATTTTGACGATCAGAAACCGTTGGTTCTAAAATCGTTAAACAATCTGGAAGAACGGCTGGACCCGAACACATACTTCCGTGCCAACCGCAAGCATATCATCAATCTTCACTGGATCGAGAAAATTGAACCCTGGTTTAGCGGCGGGCTGCTCGTTACACTGCAGGGCGGAGATAAAATCGAGATCTCCCGTCGTCAGGCGATCCGGTTTAAAGAATTGATGAGCCTTTAACATTTCATTGGTCAAACCTGAATAAAAATGATGCGTATTGCTGCGGGTTGCATTTTACTGTTGTTGGCAGTTTGGTTTACAGGATGCGGGACTCCCGGAAATTCCGGTGAAAAAGTTAAACCTGAACCTGTGCATGGTAAAATGATCCGGTCATCTTACGGGAAATGCGATACGGTCAGCAATAGCGGCGTTTCTTTGAAAATAAATCTTTGGACACCCTCGGATTCAAACAGCGCAACCGGAGCGATAAGTAACATTCTGACCGCAAAGTCATTGCAGAGGATCAACTCGTATCTGGATTCGGCGACGCTGGCTTCCATGCCGTCTGCTTCCGGAAGTGTTGATGACGCTTTTAAGTTATTCCAGAAGAATTACAACGACTTTAAAAAGGATTTTCCCGATGCGCCCGGCTGCTGGGAAGTAGAGCTGAAAGGGGATACCGTTATGACAACTCCGAAAGTGCTGCAGTACCGGCTCGATCATTATGCATTTACCGGCGGCGCACACCCGAACAGCTTCCGGTCTTTTCATATTTTTGACCGTACAACAGGCGAGGAAACAGATATAAAAAAGTGTATAACGGATTCGGTTTCCTTTTTAAAACTGGTTGAAAAGCATTTCAGGAAAACGGAAAATCTTGCGCCGGATATGGACCTTGAAAAAGCCGGCTATTTCCTTTCCGACCATAAGTTTTTTATTCCCGCAAGTTACGCTTTGACGCGCGAAGGCATTCTGTTCTATTATAATCCGTACGAAATTGCGCCTTATGCACGCGGCGCAATTCAGTTTGTCATTCCCTATTCCGAACTGGAAAACGTGATGGATAAAGCAATATTCTTCTAGATTTCACCCGAGTCCAGAAAGCTGTAAAAGCCGCTGTCCGTAAAGATCATATGATCCAGAACAGGAATGTCCAGCAAACGTCCTGCTTCTTTAACCTGCATCGTAAGCTGCCGGTCCGCATGGCTGGGCTGTAACTGGCCGGAAGGGTGGTTGTGAACCAGAATTACCGAACTTGCAAGATGATCAATGGCCAGTTTGAAAATTACTTTTACATCCACGACCGTACCTGAAACGCCTCCGACGCTGACCTGAATTGTACGCGTTACATCGTTGGCGCGGTTCAGCAGCATGATCCAGAATTCTTCATGCGCTTTATCCAGCAGATACTGCTTCATTTCTTCGTAAACATCAGCGGGTGCCGTTATTTTCCGCTTCTGGGTTTTTGTTATATCGTTTCTTCTTCGTCCGAGTTCAAGAGCAGCAACAATCGTAATGGCCTTGGCTTCTCCGATTCCTCTGATTTTGGTAAGATCGGTAACACTCAGTTTGGCTAGTTCATTGATATTATTTCCGACCGAGTTCATGATCTGTTTACCAACATCGACTGCGGAAAGATCGACTGTTCCGGAACCGATTAGGATTGCAATAAGCTCGGCATCGGATAGGGCTGCCCTTCCTTTCAGAAGCAACTTTTCACGTGGTCTGTCTTCTTCAAACCAGCTGCGGATTTTTCTTGTACTGTTGTAATTTTTCTGTGACATAACGCCTGTTTTCAGGATTGCTACTGATTAGACGTTCCGGAAACGGTAAAGTCACTTTTACTCGCCGAGCAGCGTCAATGCGGCACGTGCCTTGTTATCAATGCTGTTCTTGTATTCATGTTTTTTGAACGACATGGCCGTTTTGAAATATCCGGCAGCTTTGACTTTATCTTTTTTATCCATGCAAATGTACCCGAGCTGTAATGCAGCAGAAGCTCCAAAGCCGGGTGCCGCTTTATGCGACAACGTTAAAGCACGTTCATAATAAGGGACGGACTGGTTTATTTTTCCCGATTTCTGAAAAATCCTCGCTTTTCGGTAATTGAATTCTGCTTTTTCAGGCATTGAACCAAAAGAATTTTCAGAAACTGCATCCATGATGTTCATGGCTTGCAGCAGGTATCCGCCGTCTGTTGCATATCTTGCTTTATACAAAGTTTTGTTTGACGGGCTTATTTTTCCTGCAAGAAAATCCTCCGCAAAGCGTTGCGCCGACTGGTCGGCTTCTACAATCGTACTTCCGCCTGCATTTATTTTATTTATAAACCTGACCGCTTCCTTGTCTTTGTTATCCAGCCAAAGACACATGAAAAGTTTCAGGCTGCTGTCTTTGATGTAATTGAAACCGCTGTATTTTCTCTGAAAAAGTTGATACGACTCCAGAGCATTTTCGTAATCGCCCTTTTGCAGTTTTATTTCTCCGCGCAGATAATCCAGGAACGGAAACGGAATGTAAGCAGGGCCGGAAGGTGCCTTGGACAGAAATCCGGCAGCTTCTTCACCTTTGTTTTCTTTCAGAAAAATGGTTGTAGCAAAAAAGTGATAAAGCAGATTATCTGGCTGTTCTTCCGGCAACTGGCGCATTCTGGCAAGCTGCGCCGGAGACAGATGCAAAGTATAGGCATGCAGCAAAAGATCGATCAGTTCGGCTTCCTGCCGGAAAACAGGTTCTTCTTCAGCAACCCGGCGCAGTTCCTGGATACCCGTCTGAATATTGCCTTTCAGTCCCAGCATCCGGGTAACCCATGTATAATTTTCCGGTATGGAGCCGATCAGCACGTGCAAAAGTCCGAGCGATTTAAGGGTAGGAAGGAACTTCGGGAATTTCTTCTGGTTTTCTTCCAGCAGTTTGTAGGCTTTGATAATTTCCCATGACCCGCTGATTTCATTTCCGAACTTTAACTTGGCAAATGCCCAGTGCATCCGTATTTCCGCCTGAAGAAACCGTTTGTACGGCGAGTTGTCCGGAAGCTTTGCTATTTTATCCAGACGTTCTTCTTCAAGCCGGGACAGTTGTTTATAAGCATTTTTATCCTCCGAAATCAGCAGGTAATGCAAGTCTGCGTAATTGTCAAGATAAGGTACGAACGCATTGTCCGGCTGGGTTTTACGTTCTGCATTCAGTAACGCGCGTGCAGGCTGGAGGCGCAGCTTCTGAATGTCGGAGTATGCTTTTTGCAGCTTCGGAGTAAAACTTGCCTTGTAATCGTTTTTCTCAGCCAATGACTGATTTCCGGTAAAAACCAGCAACAGCAATCCTGTTATTAAATAAGCATACTTCGGGTAAAAAAGCAGTTTCCGGAGTGTCATTTTACGGGCACAAAAAAAGGTTGTCCGGCAAGACAACCTTACAATCTATATTTTTAAAATTTTAGCGACGCTGATGAACTGGTTCAACGCTTTCCACATCGGCAAGAATACGACCGCAATGTTCACAAACAATCAGTTTTTTGCGTTCACGAATGTCAGCCTGACGCTGTGGCGGAACAATGCTGAAACAGCCGCCGCAGGCACCGCGCGACACATGCACCACTGCAAGGCCGTTCATGGAATTATCCCGGATTTTCTGATATGATTTCAGAAGGCGTTCTTCAATTTTCTTAACGTGTTTTTCTCTTTCCGCAATCAGGGCTTTTTCTTCGGCTTCGCTTTCACTTGTGATGACGGACAGTTCGCCTTTTTTCGCCTTCAGATCTTCGTTTCTTTCATTCAGAACGGATTCGGCACGATTGGCATCTTCTTCGATCAGGCGGATACGTGCCCTGGCTTCATTTATTTTCTTGTCGGCCAGCTGCATATCCAGTTCCTGCAATTCTATTTCTTTGGTGATGGCATCATATTCGCGGTTATTGCGGACATTCATTTGCTGATCCTTGTATTTTTTGATCAGTTTTTCACCTTCTTTCTGCGCATTTTTGAAGTTGTCTATTTCAGAATTCAAAGTGGCAATTTCACTTTTGAATTTTCCCAGGCGGGTTTCGAAACCAATGATTTCATCTTCAAGGTCCCGGACTTCTTCAGGAAGGTCGCCGCGTGTTTTCAATATTTCGTCAAGGCTTGAATCAATTTCCTGCAGCTTCAGGAGTGCGTCTAATTTTTGTGCGATTGTATTTTCCATGTATGTCTTTAATGGACTTGTTTCAATGCGTAATAAGTGAAGGTAGTCAGCCCTAAATTTTAACAGAATATCAGTTAAATAAGTTGAGATGAAATTGCTTTCTAAACAAAATATTGTACCGGATTGGTATTGACTTCTGACAAACAGCGTGCGAAATTACTAAATTTTCCTGATAAATAGTTAAAGAGTAAATCTTTAGTAAAGACTTCACTCTCATAATGTCCTATATCACAGATCATAATTTTATTTTCTGCGTCGAAATATTCATGATATTTGTAATCCGAGGTTATAAAAACATCCGCGTTTGCCCGGATTGCATCCGGTAAAAGAAAGCTTCCCGCGCCTCCGCACACAGCAACCCGTTTGATCGTACTTCTGGCTGCGGCAGTATGTTTGATCACTTTGAGCTGCATTTTTTCTTTCAGCAGGGCCAAAAAGTCAGCTGGATCAACCGCATCCGGCAATTCCCCGACCGCGCCGGCTCCGACTTCCTGATTTTCATTTTCAAGAGAAGTCAGATAATAGGCAACTTCTTCATACGGATGAGCCTGACGCAATGCCGAAAGGACTTTTGACTGCATGTGTGCCGGAAACATGACTTCAATGCGATGTTCCTCCACTTCTTCCAACTTTCCTGCCGTGCCGATTACAGGATGTGCCGACTCGCCGGGCAAAAAAGTTCCGGTTCCTTCAGTCCTGAAACTGCAATTTTTATACTGGCCGATTTGGCCTGCACCAGCTGCAAAAAGAGCATCAAGAACCGATTTTGTATCCTTGACCGGAACAAAAAAAGCCAGTTTCATCAGCAGATTTTTTTTGGGAGCAAGTACGCGGACGTTTTCAAGTCCGAGTCGTTCGGCTATTTTCCAGTTTACTCCTTTTTCAACATGATCAAGATTGGTATGGATCGCGTAAATGGCAATATCGTTCTTTATAGCTTTGATTACCGTTCTTTCCACATAATTGTTTCCATTGAATTTTTTCAAACCTTTGAAAATAATGGGATGATGCGCTACAATCAGATTGCATTTTTTTTCAATGGCTTCTTCCACCACTTTTTCGGTCACGTCCAGTGTGAAAAGCACGCCTGATACTCCGGTTTGCGCGGAACCTACCAAAAGGCCTGCATTATCATAGCTTTCCTGATACGCAGGCGGAGCCAGTTTTTCCAGCTCCTGAATTACTTCACTTATATATGTCATTTTTTTATTTGCTACAACTATTTCATTTTCAATATATTCCTTTCTTCATCTATTTTTATTTGCAAATAAAATAACTAAATTGGTGTCGTAAGTATTGCAACGGAAAATAATAATAGTAGTTTTGCACCACGTTTTACAGAAAAGCTGTGAAATAAACTGGTTTGGTAGTTCAGTTGGTTAGAATACATGCCTGTCACGCATGGGGTCGCGGGTTCGAGTCCCGTCCAGACCGCCAGTTTTAAGTTTTGTCTATAATAGACAACAGAAAGTTTAAAGTTCTTTACAAGTATTGGTTTGGTAGTTCAGTTGGTTAGAATACATGCCCGGCCCGCGCAGGGTGTCACGCATGGGGACTTGCAGAATGAAGTGGCAAATTTATTTTAGTTCTTTACAAGTATTGGTTTGGTAGTTCAGTTGGTTAGAATACATGCCTGTCACGCATGGGGTCGCGGGTTCGAGTCCCGTCCAGACCGCTTCAAGTTTAAGTAAAAGCCCGTAATATATTTTATGGGCTTTTTTTATTTCCAGTAATAATCCATTAAAGGAATGTCTTTGATCTTGCATTTTGCAAGTGATTATCTACTTCCGTCCGGTTCGAATTTCATTTATACCGTCGGTTAAAATAAAGTTCTTTACAAGTACTGGATTGGTAGTTCGGTTGGTTAGAATACATGCCGCGCTACGATGGCCCGGCCTGCGCAGGGTGTCACGCATGGGGTCGCGGACGGAACGCCGCCCGGTTCGAGTCCCGTCCAGACCGCTTCAAGTTTAAGTAAACGAGGCTGTCTCAAAAAGGCAGCCTCTTTTGCATTAATGGCCTTGCCATATTTCTTGGAATTGGTTATCTTTAGCTAACAGCAATACAGGACCCGATGGCCAGACGACAACCGATCTTTAAGCCCTATCACCAGCATCAATTAATGCTGCTTCCTCCCAGTTTAGACGAATTGATCCCCAAAGAGCATGCTTGCCGTGTAGTCAATGAAGTAATCAATAACATCAATTTAGAGCCGCTGAATGCGGCCTATCATATAAAAGGATCATCGAGCTACCATCCTCAGATGCTTTTGAAAGTGCTGGTCTACGGCTATGTAAGCAACATCTATTCAAGTCGCAAGTTGGAAGCAGCATGTAAAGAGAGTATTTATTTCATGTTTCTGAGCTCAATGAGCTACCCTGACCACAACACCATCAACCGGTTCAGAAGCGTGCGTTTGAAGGATGCATTTCGCAAGATTTTCGAAGAAGTGGTGCTGCTATTGGCTCAGGAAGGGCTTTTGAGCATTGAAGAAGTCTACACGGACGGCACTAAGATCGAAGTCAATGCCAATAAATACACTTTCGTTTGGAGAAAGGCGATTGCTACCAACAAGGAAAAGATCAAGAAGCAGCTTGCCCAGATTTGGCAGTATGCCCAGAGTATGGCTGCTGCCGAAGATGATTTACCTGACCCGCCGGACTTTACCAGGATTAACAAAGAGAAAGTCAAGGATACAGTTGATAAGCTCAATGAGGTATTAGGTAAAAAGGAGAATGTCGACAAGAAGATGAAGGCCAGGCTGGACTATGTGACCAAGCATTATCCTGCCAACATGGCCCGTTATGAGCAGCAGGAAGCTATTTTGGATAACCGCAATAGTTATAGCAAAACCGATCCGGATGCAACCTTTATGCGTTTGAAGGAGGACCACATGCGGAATGGCCAGTTAAAACCAGCCTATAATGTACAAATTTCTACTTCAAACCAGTTCATTGTTAATTATACAATCCACTCGGACCCAACTGATACTAATACACTAGCTAACCATCTTGACCAATATGAAAAGAGCTTTGGTAGTTCATTAAAATCATTGACTGCGGATGCGGGTTATGGTTCGGAAGATAACTACACCCTTTTGAAAGAAAAGCAAATCGCAGCCTATGTGAAGTATGGCCTCTTTGACAAGCATCAGAATAAAAGCTTTAATAAAAAGCACCCATTCAGCGCCGACAAGCTCTTCTACAATCAGCAAGGTGATCATTATATCTGCCCAATGGGCCAGAAAATGCATTACATCGGTAACAGGACTAATAAGACCGTAACTGGCTTCCTTCAAACTGCCCGGATGTACAAAGCTAGCAACTGCGAAACATGTCCACTAAATGGCGCTTGCCACAAATCAAAAGGAAACCGGATTATACAGGTGAATGTGAAACTGGAAAGGCAAAAGCAACAGGCAGATCAGCTATTAAAAAGTGAAGAAGGGATACGAAAACGAAAGAAGCGATGCTTCGATGTAGAACCTGTCTTTGGGAACATCAAAAATAACCATGGCTTCCGCAGGTTCATGCTCCGCGGTAGGAAAAAAGTTGAAATCGAATGGGGATTAATTGCAATAGCCCAAAATCTTAGGAAAAAGGCCGCATAAAGAAGGTCCCTAAGGCTTATAACGTATAACAAACTTTGTGAGGATTAATCACACAAAATCAAAGTGTAGTTTGACTTTATCCTGAAATAACAAAAAGAGGGTGCCTCACTCTTTTTTTGAGACACCCTCGTTTTTGTTGTAATATGATCTTCAAGTTTTCATAAATAGTCAAATTTGGCAGCAATATGAACATATCAATTATGTAATCTTTGTGCTAAACTTTTCAGCTTGCGTCGCTACAACTTGATGTCATTGCTTCCCGCCCAGCTAGCCAGGTTTTGTTTGCTTAACGCGGCAGCCATTAAACCCGGAAATTTGTCGGGAGTACAGGCAAAGACAGGAATACCTGCAGCTGCAAAAAATTCGGCATTCTGATGGTCGTAAAAAGGAGCGCCATCGTCATTTAATGCCAGCAATGCAATGATCTGCACACCGCTGCTTACAAGCTGAACGGCCTTTTTTCGCATTTCTTCCTGATTGCCGCCTTCATATAAGTCACTGATCAGAACCAGTACAGTATCCAGAGGCCGGCTTATGATTTGCTGGCAGTAGCTCAGGGCTTTGTGTATATCCGTGCCGCCGCCCAGCTGTACACCAAACAACAATTCCACCGGATCCCTAAGTTCTTCCGTCAGATCAACTACGGCTGTGTCAAAAACAACCATTTTGGTCTGTATGGCAGGAATGGATGCTATTACAGCGCCGAAAATGCCGGAGTAAATTACCGAAGTGCCCATAGAACCGCTTTGGTCAATGCAAAGTACCACATCTTTCATTGCTTTGCGTTTGCGGCCAAATCCGATCCGGATTTCAGGAATAATGGTTTTGTATTCCGGCTGGTAGTGTTTAAGATTTTTCCGGATCGTTTCGTTCCAGTTTATTTCATTGTGGCGAGGCCGAATATTTCTTGCCGCGCGGTTCAGCATACCCGTAATAGCCTGCTGTGTCGGACCGGAGAGTTTCTGAATCAATTCATCCACTACCTTTTTAACTACTTGCCTTGCCGTTGATTTTGTTTTTTCAGGAATCAGTTTTCCCAGCGTCATCAGGTTGGCTACCAAATGAATATCCGGCACTACTGTTTCCAGCATTTCCGGCTCCGTGAGCATGGCGGTGAGGTTTAGCCGTTTTAATGCGTCCTGCTGCATTATTTTTACTACGGAAGCAGGGAAATACTCCCGTATGTCGCCCAGCCAGCGGGAAACATTGGGAGAAGAAGCGCCAAGTCCGCCTTTTCTTTCGCTATTATAAAGCGCCTCCAATGTTTTATCGATGCCATTTTCTTCTTTGCTAAATGTCGTATTCAATTCTTCGTGCGTCTCTTTACCCAGTATCAAGCGCCAGCGTTTGACTGCATCTTTATTGTCCATCGTTTTTGATTATACGCCCATAAGTTTTTCCAGCAATGGCAACACCTGCTTTGCTCTTTCTTCATCTATCTCCGTCTGTGTGGGTATATGGCCTGTTTCTGCTTTTACCTGATTTACCCGTTGTGCGATCTTGCGTTTTTCTACATTACTGTATATGGAAAAAGTGCGCCGCAGCAATGGTATGATCTGCAGAAAAACAGCTTCTTCAAGACCAAGCAGCCACTTGTTTACGATATTCCAGATGTTGTCGTCAAGGATCAGTACTGTTGCAGCATCATTTAAAAAGCCTTCCAGCCAGGCGGCCGAAAAATCAGGGTTGTTGTTTATTGATAAAGCTTTGGAGAATTCAGCGCTCATTGCTTCATTGTCCAGTACATGGGCATCGTACAATGTTTTACAGCAGTAACCCTGCACCTTAGGTGCCGCATGCGTTAATGCTGTCATTTTCCTTATGGTTTCTATCCAGGCAGTTTTCAGTTCTTCGTCATCCAGCAGGAGTACAGATTGGTTTACATCCTTTATTTTTTCAGTAATCACAGCGGCCTGTTCTTCGTCAATACCCGTACAGCTCAGCGGAAGCCCGGCTGAAATTCTGTAAAAAATTGCCTTTAAAATTAAATTCACAGCATCCAGATCGGTTTTGCGTACATTGCCATAACGGCTGATCCGTACGAGCGGAACGAATGCATTCATAAGGACAGTCGTGTCGGCAGTACTGGCAGCCAGTTCATCCATCCGTTTCATGGCAGATGCAGCGGCATTTTGCAGGTCAGACGGCAAAGCTTTTTGTACCAGAACCGTAATTTCATCCAGACGGGTACAGCTGCGAGCTTCATGCTCCAGATATTTATTGGCAGCTTCTTCTATGGTATTGCCCCAAGGCGCTTTTTCCAGTAATTTAATGGTCAGTTCGGGATACCAGAGCAAACGCCATTCTTCCCTGAAAGTGCCTTTTCCGCTGCTGTGCTGCAAGCCGGCCCAATCCACATTCAATACGATAAGCCGATGGAACAGTATGCTCTTCTGCAGATCATTTTCATCTCTCAGGTCCAGTTTGATATTTTTTTCATCAGGACTGATTTTTAACCTCAGCTTTTTAATGAGTTGCTCCAGATCTCTCTGAACAGGCACCTGCGGTGTGCCTTCCGGAATTTGTCCCAACTCCTTTCCTACAATCAGTTCCTGATGAACAAGCTTCATGAAAATAGGATCACCCATACACATTACTGCCAGAATGGATTCATTGAATTCTTTTAATCCGGGCCTTTGCAATTGTCTTAATCCTGCAAGCGCATTGGCAAGACGAACCGACTCGATGATGTGTGCAGACGAAATATCCATTTGATGATCACGAAATACGCGGGCTGCATGCGATAGCCATAAAGCGCCATTGTCTTCCGGATGATGCCAGGCATGATGATACCAGCCGGGCGATTCCAGTCCCGCACCGTACCAGCTTGCAAATGACAAGCGGTCATTGGTCCAGGGTATCCACGTGGTTTCCACTTTTACTTTCGGCAGGTTTTTCAAAAGCACATCGTCCTCTTTCTGCTTTGGCATGTTGCTTAATGCAGGCACATGCCATGCACCGCATATTACGGCTATATTCGTGTACATTTCCTTTTGCGCCGTCCGTATGGCTTTACGCATAAAGGCTTCCCGCACCGCTTCTTCATCATTTTTGTTCTGGGGCAAATCTTTCCGCAGAGCCTCCATAGCGCTGGCTATGGCGCTAAATACCTCAGATGGATGATCTGCAATTTCAAACTTGTGTTCCCACCATTCTTCGGCATCTTCAAAGCCTGCGATCTCAGCCAGATAAGCAATCGGATTTTTTCTGATCGTCAGTATGTCTGCATGGTCTGGTACCTGATTTTCCTCTGAACTTTCCAATGCAGGTACAATCTGTATTTCAGGCTGTTGTGCTTTCGCCAGGCTGTGTGCAAGCGGCATATCAATAAACCGGACCGGAATTTTATGCTGCAATGCATACCTGACAGCGTTCCATTCGGGACTAAAAGCGGCAAACGGATAAAAGACGGCCTGATCCGGGTTATCAGGAACATAGGCGAGCAGGGCTACCGGAGGTTTCATGTCCGCATGCATGACCCATGGCAGCATGTTCTCACCTTCGGGAGGGCCTTCTATTAATATAATGTCCGGGCGAATGGCGTGAAGTGCATTGAGCACATGCCTGGAAGAGCCAGGCCCATGATGCCGGATGCCTAAAAGATGAAGCGACATGTACTTTGCTGTTTAACGGGTTTATGGCTGAAAAAGGTCAGGTTGTCAAACAATATCCCGGCATGCCCGGTAAATATCCTTCCAGCCGTCCCGCTGCTTCAGCACTGTTTCCATATATTCCTGAAAAACAATTTTATCCTGCACCGGATCTTTGATAATGGCACCGACAAGGCTGCTGGCAAGGTCATCCGCTTTCAGGCTGGCGTCACCAAAATGATAGGCAAGCGACAAGCCGTTGTTCATCACGGATATGGCCTCGGCCGTGCTGAGCGTGCCCGAGGGCGATTTGAGCTTTGTTTTGCCGTCTGCAGATACGCCGTTCCTTAGTTCACGGAATATGGTTACAATCCGGTTTATTTCTTCCAGAATCGGCTTTTCAACAGGCAAGTCTATGCCTTTGCTGAAACTGGCAACACGTTGCTGCACGATCTGCACTTCTTCTTCTATCGTGACCGGCACCGGAAGTATAACGGTATTGAATCTCCGTTTCAACGCGCTGGACAAGTCATTCACGCCTTTGTCTCGGTTATTGGCAGTAGCAATGATGTTAAAGCCCCGAACTGCCTGTATCTGCGTATTGAGTTCCGGAACGGGCAGGATCTTTTCGGATAAAATGGTAATGAGTGTATCCTGAACATCGGATCCGATGCGGGTAAGCTCTTCTATTCTCACGATTTTGCCTTCTTTCATGCCGCGCATGACCGGCGTTTCTACAATTGCCTGCATGGTAGGCCCGGAAGAAAGCAGTTGTGCATAGTTCCAGCCATACCGTACGGATTCTTCGCTTGTGCCGGCTGTTCCCTGTATAACTAGTGCGGAACTGCCGGAAATGGCGGCGCTCAGGTGTTCGGAAACCCAGGATTTGGCAGTGCCCGGCAATCCATAAAGCAGCAGAGCCCTGTCTGTTGTAAGCGTAGCCACAGCTATTTCCATTAATCTTCTGTTGCCTATGTATTTCGGGCTTACAGTAAAACCGTTCTTTAACGTGCCGCCCATCAGGTAGGTTACTACGGCTTGCGGAGAGAGCAGCCAGTTGGCCGGTCGGGTAACTGTATCCTGTTTTGCAAGTTCTTCTATTTCCTGTGCAAACTGCTGTTCGGCGGAGGCTCTTAAAATAGTTGATGACATAAGGAGTTTTCAGATTATATTATTTTTTAAATCAATTATTCGCATCATTTCCAGCGCCTGAACTTTGAAATACCTGTGCTGATAACCTTCGCCGGCATCTTCTGCATAGTGTTTTAATTTTGGTAAAATCTGAACAGGCAAGTGCAGCGCCAGCCTATGATAAACCGGCTGAGTGATTTCATACGGATTTTGGAGAAGAAATCCAAGCAGGCGTTGTGACAAGGATTCCGGCAAGATGCTGTAATTGTCATCCAGCAGATAAGTCAGTAACTGTTGCAGATTTCCTTCTATAAACTGTTCGTAAAAGGGCATACGTTCGGGCTCCGTCAAGACATTCAGCAAAATAATATCCTGCACTTCCTGAGTATGAAGCAAAGCCAATGCCCAGGTTTTACTCTTGAAACAGGAAGCTGAAAAAGCCAGGTGCCGGAGCAGGTATTTGGAATCCTTGTGCTGAATAAACAACCGAATCAGTTCCGGCTCCGTTACTGCCAGCTGCTGTGCCAATATAACGGGGTCAACATATTGCAGCGCCTGGCCGGTAATGTAAATGTAATCGGGTACTTCTTTGCAGGAACTGACTTTCTCAATGCCGGTTTTAAAAAGGTTTTCGTCGGGCAAAACATCGTTCCTGATGCTTAAAACTTTCTTTTTTGTAACCAGTAAATGTCTTTCTTCTTTAATGCTGATGACATTCAGTACGTACTCCAGATAACTTTTATTAATAGCCGATCCCTGGATTTTCCGCAAAAATTCAGTGGCAGTTTCCCGCACTTTCTGGCTTTTGTCTTTCAGCAGACTTTGCAGAAACGGTTCATCGGCAATGGAAAGATTCTGCTCCAGCAGTTCAAGGAACGCCTGACGATTTGCCGCATTTTCAGTGGAAAAGGTCTGTTCCAGCAGTTCGATGGCTCTTTGCGGATCACTGTTGCGTATGTTTTTCAGGAATGCTTTCCGGCTTTCAAAGCTTCCGGTTTCCCATACATTTTCTTCATCGCTGTTTTCAAAAAAGATACGCCAGTTCTCATTAAGCTGACAAAGCCATTTGCCTGTTTCTCCACAGGCTTTGATGAGCGGGAATGCTGCTTTTTTGTGTTCCAGTGCCTTGTTCAAAATCAGCGGGATCAGCTCGGAAGTCAGTACCTGGTTGCTTTTATTGACAACATAAACAAGGTATTGAAACAATACTTCATCTTTTGCCGTCAGCGCGGCCATGATGCTGCCATGCATCTTTTCACCGATCAGCGGCAATGTTTCCGCCGGACATTCCGGCATGCAACTTTCGACCCGTAGCGGATTTCTGCCGGCTTCTTCGTATAAAAGCGCAGTAATGGCAAGTTTAAGGAAGCGGTCTTCTTTGTCCGTGTTTTGTAATGCTATCTTTTCGCCGGTTTCCTGTAACGATAGCGAAGGCTGCGGCATGTAATTATCTGTTCCCAGCAAGGCAGCTTTCAGGATTTCGTTGGCTGTCATTTTATAAAATAGGTTTTATCATCCGACCAAAGTGTATGAATCCGGAACTGCTCATTTTCATAAATACCGAAGCAGGAGCAGGGTTTGCCTTTTGTAAATGCAAGCATCCGCCAGCACGCTTCTTCCGGATTGGCTAAGGCGCAGCCTTGTTTGTCCTGATCAAACAGCAGCCATGTATTATCCTGAAAAGTTACCCGTACTTCGCTCAGTAAAAAGGGAATCCGTTCTGTAAATGGATTTCGGGCCAGTTGCGATGTGATTCCGCTGAATACGGATTGCAGGGAACATCCGGATTCAATAGGGATTCCGGCAGCAGGCAATGCACGCTGTTCTTTGAGCAAGGCCCGGAAAGTAATGCCTGGGAAGTAGACAACATCCGCTTCCAGTTGCAAACCCGGAAAAAGCATGTGCTGCGGCATTTGGCTGCCTGCATAGAAATTTAGCAGCAGTGCAAACCGGCTGTTCGCCAAGCCGTAAAGCCATATTCTTTCCGTACTTAAATTATTTTCTTCAGTGATAGTAACGGACAGCACAACCCATGTATCCCGAACCGGAATGCTTTGCAGTACTTCTTCTTTTGGTGTAGTCCAGCCGATCAGCGTTTGTAATTCTCTCGCCATTTCCGGCGACAGACCGTCCACATGCCTGAATGCTTCTGTAATCAGGTAAATGCCGGCTAGCCTTTTGATCAGGAGGCGTTGCCAGCCTTCCTTAAAAAAATGGATGTTATTGATCTGCCTTAACTGATTCGCAAGTCCGCCGGCCTGCGCATCGACCATACGTGCCGTAATATGCTGATTGAACTGATAGCTGTTTTGCGGTACATTCCTAATACCCGCTCTGACAACGTCCTTAATCCATAACCGCAATTCTTCAATGCCTGCATCCACCTTTCTTTCCCGGGAAGCCGCCCGTTTCGCCTGAGCTGCTTCATCCGTCGGCCTGGCTTCTTTTATTTCCTTTGTGACTTCTTTTTCTTCCCGTTTGCTCAGCCATTCGCATACATGCTGCGGCATTTCTGATGCAGTAAACACATCAGGCTGTTGCGTGTAAAGCAGCAACAGTCCCAATCCGTGCTTGCAGGGAAATTTCCTGCTGGGGCAAGAACACTTGAAAGCAATATTCTGAAGATCAACAATGGTTTTATAGGGCGTTTTGCCGCTGCCCTGGCAATCGCCCCAGAGTGCTTTGTCGTGTACGCTTTTAGCTGCCCATTTTGCGTTGTTTGCCAATTGTTGCCCGGCCTTGGCAGAAGCATCGTCAGGTGCCATTTTCAGGACCTGATCTCTGGTATAATGCATTCGTAGGATCATGAAGGGTAATACAGAAACGAAAATAATTATTATGCTTTGATTATTTACAAGAGGTTTGCTGCGTCTGGGGCGTATAGGTCATATACTGCAATAAAGCAGCATTTTTAACAGATAAAGTACATAAACACATTTCAGGAACTCTGCAAAACAGCTGTCTTGATTACATTCCATACCTGAATTCAAAAGACTGGCCCTTGCATGTAAATAAAACTGGCCTGTTTGGATTCGTAAACCTTTAAAAGGACATGCTGCTGATCTGACAAGCCATGCGGCATTTACGCTGCCATGTCACCTCCGGAATATAATAGCTTCCTGTTTATCCTGTATTTCAATTTCGGAAAGCCGGTAAAACAGACAATAACTATGCGGATCATACTACTTCTTTGATGCCACTCAATGTACTTTGGAATAATTTGTAGATTTTTTACACCGTATATTCCTGGTGACATACACACATTCCCGCAACAATCATTTTAAATCAATTCTTCTGGCTGTCTCCTGATCCTTTTACAATGTTTGGCATTTCAAAGTCCTGAAAAGCACACATGGAATATTTTTTGTTGAGCCGCCGGAATTAATAAAATCTAATTTCATCTAAAATAAACATTATGATCAAGTCAAAATCATCCGGTATGGGATAGTGCTCCAATCTGAACCAGTTCCTGAAAATCCCAGTGCGGTACCAAATGCAATCATTCCGAAACAGTATGTTACTCCATCTTGGCGACGGGTAACTGCAACTTCCAAAGTTTTACAGCATATGAAAAAAACTTACAATTCCCTTTTTACGCTAAGGATTCCGCTGCTTCATCTGGCAGTTTCTTTAGGCATGACAGGGGCGGCCATGGCAATGCCCGGCAGCGCCCATTTTCGTATTCTTTCCGGTAATCATATGGATGCAAAATCTGTAAATGATGCAGACAGGATTATTTCCGGTACGGTCCGCGGCGATAATAATGAAGCGTTGCCAGGTGTAAGCGTAGTGCTCAAAGGTTCCCAGAACGGAACTACGACAGATGCAGACGGCAAGTATTCGCTCAATATTCCCGATGACCCCAATTTTACACTCGTTTTTTCATTTGTAGGATATGCTACTCAGGAAATCCAGCCGGGGAACAATGCCACGCAGGACGTTGTACTGGCGTCGGATGTGAAAGCATTGAGCGAGGTTGTGGTTGTGGGCTATGGTACACAGCGGAAAAAAGACCTGACAGGCGCAGTAGCTGTCGTCAACGTTTCCGAACTGCAGCAGCAGCCGACTTCACAGATTACGAGCCAGCTTCAGGGACGTGCTTCGGGCGTAACCGTGCTGGGTTCCGGACAGCCCGGCGAAGCGCCGCAGATCAGGATCCGGGGTATCAATACTTTTGGAAACAATTCGCCTTTGTATATCGTTGACGGCGTTCCTACGCAGAATATCAATGATATAAACCCGAATGACGTAGCAACCATGCAGGTGTTGAAAGATGCCGGTTCTGCTTCTATTTATGGTTCCAGGGCAGCAAACGGCGTAATTGTAATCACGACTCGCCGGGGAAGCGGAAAAATAAAAGTCCAGTACGATGCCTATGTCGGCGTGCAGGTTCCCAAAGCCGGCAATGTATGGAACCTGCTGAATCCGCAGGAAACCGCACAATTGAAATTCAACGCGCTCAGGAACGTCAACCCGAATGATCCGATCAATGATCCGTTGTACGGAAGCGGCACGGTGCCTGTGCTGCCGGATTATATCACGCCGCAGGGCGCAAGCGAGGGCGATCCTTCCGTAAATCAGTCCTTGTATAATGTCAATCCGAATTTTACGACTACGGATCAGTATAATAACTTTTACAGGATTACCCGCGCCAACAAAGAAGGTACCGACTGGTTTCATGAGATTTTCAAGCCGGCCATGATCACCAGCCACAACCTGAGCGCAAGCGGCGGCGGTCCGCAGGGTAATTACCTGTTTTCATTCAACTATTTCAATCAGCAGGGCACGCTGATCAATACATATCTGAAACGTTACACAATCCGTGCAAACAGCCAGTATAACGTAGGAAATCATGTCCGGATCGGTGAAAATATTGCTTTTTCCGTGTCAGATAACCCGCGCGTTAACGCCTTGACAGAAGGAAGCGCGATCGGGATGGCATTCCGGGAACAGCCGATCATACCCGTTTATGACATTATGGGAAATTATGGCGGCGGATTTGGTCAGGGTCTGGGAAATGCCGAAAATCCGGTTGCGATTCAGCAGCGTTCCAGAAATAATCAGGGATTGCGGAACCGCCTTTTCGGGAACATGTATGCCGAAGTGGATCTGTTCAAGGATTTTACGTTGCGGACCAGTTTCGGAGGCGAACTGTACACTGGTGCTTTCCGGTCATTTGCGTATCCTGAATATGAAAATCAGGAAAATAACACGATCAATTCCTATACGGAAAACTCATTCAGCGGCTTCAACTGGACCTGGACCAATACGATCAATTACCAGCATGTATTCGGCGATATCCACGATGTAAAGGTTTTGATCGGTACTGAAAATTACAAGAACAGCGGAAACTATGTCGGAGGCACCACAACGGGGTATTTTACGTTTGACCCTGATTTTACAACCTTGTCAACCGGTTCCGGAACGCCGACCAACTACAGTGCGCGTTTCAAGGATGCACTCGCTTCACTGATCGGACGGATTGACTATTCACTGAGAGACAAATATCTGATCGGTGCTACAATCCGCCGCGACGGATCGTCCCGCTTCCTTACTTACCGTTACGGATGGTTTCCGTCTGTAAGCGCGGGCTGGCGTATTTCAAAAGAAGGGTTTATGGAAAATCTTACATGGATTGACGACCTGAAAATAAGAGGAGGGTACGGCGTAATGGGAAATCAGCTGAATGTTGATCCTTCCAATGCGTACACAACTTACGGCCAGGACCGGACATCTTCTTTTTATGACATCAACGGAACCAACCAGACTACCATGATGGGACTTCAGCGGACAAGGATCGGAAATCCGGACGCCAAGTGGGAGAAGAACATCAACAGCAACATCGGTATTGATGCGGCGCTTTTCAAAGGCAAACTGGAACTTACCGTTGATTATTACAGCAAGGAAATCCGCGACCTGCTTTACAATCCCGAGCTGGCGGGAACTTCCGGCCTCGGCGCCGTACCTTATGTGAACATTGCCCGGATGAAAAACCACGGTATTGACCTTTCGGCAACGACCAATCTGGATGTCAGCGATAATCTGAAACTGAACGCCACACTGACTTTCACTACCTATAACAACAAGATTGTTTCGCTGGCGGAAGGCGTGGATTATTTTGATCAGGAGGGAAGGAGATTTAACGGAAGCTACATCGTCCGGAATTCGGTTGGCCACTCGATCGGACAGTTTTTCGGATACAAAGTCGATGGGTTCTGGAATTCGCAAGAGGAAATAACGGCTGCCAATACGGCTGCACAGCAGGCTTCCGGAAATGCTTCGGCATTGTATCAGGCCGATGTGGCCGTTGGCCGGTTCCGTTATGCAGATGTAAATGGCGACGGTTTGGTAACGGCAGACGACAGAACCTATCTGGGCAATCCGAATCCTGATTTTACCTATGGCCTTAACCTTGGCGGAAACTACAAAAGCTTTGATTTCAGTATTTTTCTGTACGGATCGCAGGGAAATGACATCTGGAACAACGTAAGATGGTGGACGGATTTCAATGCCAATTTCCAGGGAGCAAAAAGCAAAACGGCACTGTACGATTCCTGGACCCCGGAAAATCACAATGCAAAAGCACCGATTCAGGAAACGGTGGGTTCGTTCAGTACTGCCAATGTGCCGAATTCCTATTTTGTCGAAAACGGATCTTATCTGCGGGCGAGAAATGCCCAGATCGGATACACCATTTCTCCGGACATGCTTAAAAAATGGAAAATCGATCGTATGCGCGTCTATGTGCAGGCGGCCAATTTGTTCACCATAACGAAGTACTCAGGTCTGGACCCGGAAATCGGAACGACGGCCAATACCAATAATACATCCGGAGGCAGCCTGAACCAGTCGTTTTCTTCATCAACCTCATTCGGCATCGACGAGGGCGTTTATCCAAACCAGCGCCAGTTCATTTTCGGGCTTAATTTATCATTCTGATCCATAAAAAATTAAAATCATGAAGCTTAAACCATACATATTAATTGCACTTCTACTGAGCGGGATTTTACTCGATTCCTGCAAAGATGATCTTGATATCGGAGCGCAGGGTGCGCTGAGCGAACAGCAACTGCTTAATCGCGCAGGCGTTGACGCGCTTTTGACCGGCGCTTATGCAGCCCTTGATGCGCAGCAGTATACGAACGGCGCGGCGCAGAACCTGAGCGGGACAAACGCATGGGAAGCGTCGCCGACCAACTGGGTTTTCGGCAGTATTGCAGGCGGAGAGGCACACAAGGGAAGTGACGGCAGCGACCAGCCGGGCATCGATGCCATTGCCAAATTTACAGCCGATCCGAGCAACAGTTTTTTTAACAGCAAATGGCGGTCGCTTTATGAAGGTGTAAACCGGACCAATACAGTTATCCGGGTACTTGCGCAGGTTCCTGAGATTTCGGAAGCCGACCGCGCAAACCTGAACGCACAAGCGCGTTTTCTGCGGGGCCATTATTATTTTGAACTGAAAAAAATGTGGAACAATGTTCCCTGGATTGATGAAACGACGCCAAGCGCAGAAGCGCCTTTGCAGACCAACACAGAAAATATCTGGCCGAGAATTGAAGCTGATTTTCAGTTTGCTTATGACAATCTTCCCGCCACACAGCCGGAAGTTGGAAAAGTTAATAAATGGGCGGCTGCTTCCTATCTTGCCAAAACGTATCTGTACGAGAAAAAATATCAGGAAGCCAAAACGCTTTTTGACGTTGTTGTTGCGCAGGGCATTACTACGAACGGACTGAAATACGCGCTTACAAAAAGATTTGAAGATAACTTTGACGCAGCGACGGAGAATAATTCCGAAACGGTTTTTGCCATTCAGATGGCGGTACACGACGGGACAAACAGCATTGCAAACGGCAATCAGGGCGATATGCTTAATTTTCCGTATGGCGACAGTCCGTTCCGGTGCTGCGGTTTTTATCAGCCAAGTCAGGATCTGGTGAACTCGTACAGAACAACAGAAGCGGGTTTGCCTTATCTGAATGATTACAATCTGCATCCGGTAAAAAGCGATCAGGGAATTTCATCCAATCAGCCGTTTACACCCGATCCCGGCCCGCTCGATCCGCGGCTTGACTGGACCGTGGGACGCCGCGGACTTCCATACCATGACTGGGGGTATCATCCCGGAGCAAAGTGGATCCGCAGCCCGGGGCAGACGTATGCCGGACCTTATTCGCCTAAAAAGAACATTTACTGGCAGGCAACGCAGGATATTTATTCCGATCAGAGCGTGTGGGCGCCGGGAACTGCCATCAATTATAATGTCATCCGGTTTGCGGATGTGCTGCTGATGGCTGCCGAAGCAGAAGCACAGCTCAACAATCTGGCGCAGGCACAGACCTATGTAAATCTGGTACGCGCAAGAGCGGCAGATCCGATTAATTACCTTAAAAAGTACATCAATGACAATAATCCGCTGGCGGGTTTCTCCACAACGCCGGCTGCCAATTACAAGATTGCGGTTTATCCCGCAGGTGCCTTTGCCGGAATGGGTAAGGCCGGGGCTCTGAATGCCATTTACTTTGAAAGAAAGCTGGAACTGGCCATGGAAGGTCACCGCTTTTTTGATCTGGTACGCTGGGGAATTGCACAGAGCACATTGAATGCTTACTTCGCTTACGAAAGCACCATAACAACGGATATCCGCGGAGCCAATTTCACGGCCAACAAAAACGATTATTTCCCGATTCCGCAGCGGCAGATTGACCTTAGTAACCAGAATGGAACTTCGGTTCTGACGCAGAATTCAGGTTATTAGAATTGCAGCTTGTTGATTTGAATTTTTTACGCCGGGCAGCAGTTTTGCCCGGCGTTCTTTGCTTCAGGCAATTGCTTCATTCAATACAAGGTCAGTTTTGGATAGGGCAGGAGCGGGCAGAACCTTATTTGTATTGCTTGGAAAGACGGCCTTTACGGATTGTATGGTGGCAAATAAAAAACACGCAGGTTTCAAAATGAACCCGCGTGTCAAATTACACTTCATCAACAAACTAAAAACCAAATAAAACTAATACGAAAAAATTCGCTTGTCAAGTTTTTTTTGCTGTAGGAGGGGGATTCGAACCACCCACGGTGCGGTTAGCTACGGTACAAATACTGTTGGTGGTCCACCCCAGTCGACTTGCGTCGGCATTATGCCGCGTTTATCCCTTATTCACCACCCCCGAGACAGGAGGGCATGGCTGCCAATTTCATCACCCTACAATGTGATAATCAATTCAGAAAAGCATTTAAACTGCTTTCTCGATTTGATTGTGCAAAACTAAAACTTCTCATCTTAAATATAAAATTTTTTCATTTAAAATTGTCAAAATTTACAATTTTTCCATAATTTGGTTATTATTATTGTAAATTATTCAAACAAATCAGGCTAAATGCAAAAATATTCTGATATTGATAATACAGACTTGCGCATTCTTTCTCTGCTGATGGAGAACGCTGCGCTGCCTTATACCGAGATCGGCAAGAGGGTTTTTGTTTCCGGCGGTACTGTGCATGTGCGTATGAAAAAGCTGGAACAGATGGGAATTGTACGCGGTTCCCAGCTGATTATCGATCCTGCAAAGCTCGGCTGGGACATCAGCGCGTTTTTAGGGATTTACCTCGAAAAAAGTTCTTTGTATGAGCAAGTAGCAACCGAGCTGGAAAGCATTCCGGAAGTAGTCAATATTCATTATACAACGGGTATTTACAGTATTTTTATAAAAATCGTCTGCCGCGATACAGGGCATTTAAGGGAAATTCTTCATGATAAGATTCAGAAAGTGAACGGCATCCAGCGGACCGAAACATTTATTTCACTTGAAGAACGTATCAACCGCTCCATTCCGCTTGCCGAATCCTGAAACTTTATGTTTATATTAAAAACAAAATTTCTTGTTCTTTGTTTGATATATAAAAAACTTATATATATTTGTAAAGAAAATTATGACTTATGGATAACAACGCAACCAGTAACGAATATGTACGCGGTACATTGAAAACGATCGTATTGAATTTACTTGCTGAACATAGTCGGATGTACGGATACGAGATCACGCAGGAAGTTAAAGACAGGACGGGAGGAGCTATTGCGCTTACATTCGGGGCATTGTACCCGGTGCTGCACAAGCTGGAACAGGAAGGCTTGCTGATTACGGAATCGGTGGAAGTGGACGGAAGGCTGAGAAAATATTATTCACTTACTACGCCCGGCAATGAAGCCGCACGGGATAAAACCACTGATTTGGAAAGATTTATAGAAGCAGTAAGATTATTGTTGGCTCCAAGAGTCCTGACCTCAGAATAAATTCTTTACATGGCTGAAATCTAAACAGATAATCCGATGAAACGCCTTCAGGAAAATCGCATTGATTTGATTAATAACTATTTGCAGGCAAGCAAGCTGGACCCGGAACTGATTCCCGAAATACTGGATCATCTGGCTTGCGAGGCAGAAGAATGTCTTTGGAACGGTAAGCCGTTTGAGCAGGTATACAAGGAAATCACGGAAACTGCTGATGCGCAATTGCTCCTGAATTTGAGTGTTGATCATAAAAATCTGTTAGCCATGGAAAAATCACTGAATGACATCGTTTTTGAAGGAAGAAACAAGCTTTACGGAGCCTATGACCTGAGGAAAAGTTACGGACAAACCATCCAGCGTTCAGTGCTGATGGGGGTTACCCTGTTTTTGCTGATGGTGATGCTGCCGAATTTGTATGCGCGGCTTGTGCCGGAGCCGAAGGCCTCCGATATTGCCTATGTTGTGGAAGCTCATCCGGTGGATATCAAGATGGAAGTTCCGTTACCTCCGCCGCCAGCAGAAAAAGCTGCTCCGTCGGTAAAAACGGTAAGGTCGCTGCCGCCGGTTGTATTGCCTGACAATCAAGTAGAGATTGAAAATATTCCGCCTACAAAGGAAGAGCTGGAATCCGCGTTGCCGGGACAGGAAGATATAAAAGGGATTGAAGATATGGGTTTCATCGTGCCGCCGTCGGCACCGGTTGCAAATGATAAGGCGGTTGCCGTGGAAGTAAAGCCAAAGAACGATGAAATTTTCCGGATTGTGGAACAGGCACCGGAATACAGAGGCGGAATTGCTGCCATGAGCGCATTTCTGCAGAAAAACCTGAAATATCCGTCCCCGGCTGCCGCAGCCGGAATTCAGGGAAGGGTTTTCGTCGAATTTACAGTGGGGACGGATGGGAAGATTGAAAACGTTACTGCAATCAAAGGAATCGGGTTCGGGTGTGATGAAGAAGCAGTGCGGGTTGTAAAACTTATGCAGAACTGGATTCCGGGCAAGCAGTCAGGCGCTCCGGTCCGTGTCCGTTTTACATTGCCGATTGCATTCCAGCTTAATTGAAATACTGTATATCGCGTAAATACCGTCCTGTATAACAGAAAATCCTCGTTAAAACGGGGATTTTTTCTTTTTTTTGTACTATAAAATTTACTGCTCAACTTTCCTGATATTTATTTTATTCTGCAAATTTAATGTACGCCATCATTGATATAGAGACGACCGGAGGAGGAGGAACAGCGCGCATAACGGAAATAGCTGTTTTCAGACATGATGGTTCAAAAGTTGTTGACACTTTTCATTCACTGATAAACCCGGAGATTTACATTCCGCCGTTCATTACACGCCTGACCGGAATTGATAATGAAATGGTACGGGATTCACCCACATTTTTTGACGTTCAGGATGCTTTGCGGGCGATAACCAAAGACGCATGGTTTGTAGCGCACAACGCAAGGTTTGATTACGGATTTATAAAAAGGGAATACGGCGCCTTGGAAGAATATTATCAGCGTGATATTTTATGCACGGTTCAGCTCAGCAGAAAAATATTCCCCGGTTTGAAATCGTATAGTCTGGGAAAGCTGTGTGAAAGCCTTGGGATCAACATTGAAAACCGGCACCGCGCGCATGGCGATGCAGAAGCAACCGTACGATTGTTTGAAAAATTACTTTCGAATGACAGCAAGAAGCTGATTCCGGTAGAACCTTCGTATAGCAGCAGGCCGGACCTTTTCGTGGAATGATTTTTTAGAAGTTTAGTTAAAAATTGCTAAACTAAATTATTCTTCCCGATGAAAGCTTATATCAATTGCCTTGTTATTCTTCTTATATCCGTCATGTTTACCAGCTGTGCAGCAATTGGTGATATATTCAAAACGGGAGTCTGGACGGGAGTTATACTTGTTGTTGCCATCATTGCAATCGTAATATGGGCACTTTCCAGAGTATTTGGCGGAGGGCGGCGCGGATAAAGTTTTCCGTTTTCAGATAGAAAATTAGCGCGTATGCTTGTTTATCAAAGTTCTCTGTTTAATCTTTGCACACCATAAAAAAATCCGGCCGGCATAATAAAGGTTTTTGCCGGCATGATTAAACCCGGGGGATTAGCTCAGTTGGCTAGAGCGCTTGCATGGCATGCAAGAGGTCGTCGGTTCGAATCCGATATTCTCCACATTTTTTTACATATGAAATGGCCTTTTGGTTTAATTACCAAAAGGCCATTTTTGTTTTGGCGCCATTTGAGAAAATACCAAGAATTACGATATTGACTGTTTGTCAGAAATTTTTCGTCGCACCATATAGCTACCGTTAAATAAGTTCGCGAAGTAGATAGAAGAAAATTGTACTTACAATTGTATTTGTAACTACAGATTGCCTAACCTATCATGATATGAATAGAATTCTACTTCCTCAGCACATCTTCAAATTTCTGCTTGCCTTACTGGTCTTTGTGCAGGCAAGTGTATTCGCGCAACCCAAAATTGAGTGGGAAAAGATTTATGGAGGTACCGGAGGCGATGTGCCCAATTCTATCAAGCAAACCGCAGACGGTGGGTTCATTATTAGTGGCACAACCACCCTAAGTGGTGACAAAAATCAGGTGGGTTATGGCAGCAGTGATATTTGGATTATCAAATTAGCAGCTGATGGAAGCAAACAATGGGACAAAATCCTGGGAGGCGAAGGCACAGAGCAAAATACTTTTATTGAACTAACACCTGATGGCGGATATATTGTGGGTACTTCTTCCAATTCCGGTGTGGGTCCCATAAAGAGTGAGCCTGCGTATGGCATATACCCCGAAGATAAGCTTGATTACTGGATCATTAAGCTCAGTGCCAGTGGAGCAGTAGAGTGGGACAAAACCATTGGAGGTCCGGATATAGATCTGCTTACCTCTGTGAAACCGACAAAAGACGGAGGTTATATTCTGGCAGGAAGCTCTGAATCTGAAATTGGTAACAACAAAACAAAAGCACCTTTGGATAAAGGCTATACGGATCATTGGATTGTGAAACTTTCTGCATCCCGAACAGTGCAATGGGATGTTGTACTGGGAAGACGGCAGGATGGGATGCATTACAGAAATGAAGGTGCAATCGTCGAGCTTACATCGGATGGCGGCTATCTGATTGGCGGCTCCCAAGGCCCCAATCCTCTGTATGAATATGTAGAAGACTTTTATCTCGCCAGATTAAGTCAAAATGGTGCTGTACAATGGGAAAAAACCATTGCTGGTGCTGGTGATAATATCCTGAAATCTATACAACAATTAAATGATGGCAGTTTTTTACTTGGAGGAGAGGCTATAACTACTACCTTAGACGATCAAGGTGAATACATTTGTGCGTCTTGTCAGGATTTCTGGATTGTCAGAATCGATGCACAGGGAAATAAACTATGGGATAAAACCATTGGATCCGGATACGATGCTCAGGGATACAATCTTAATTTTCTTACTTCCGCAGTCAAAACCAGTGATGGAGGCTATTTACTGGGAGGAAGCTCCCGAAGCAGTGCAGGGCGAGATAAATCAGAACCTTCAAGAGGAGGACGCCGGGACGTATGGGTAGTCAAGCTGGATTCAAACAGGACAAAAGTTTGGGACAGAACAATTGGAGGGTCACAAACAGATAGGTTGCAATCACTGGCGCCAACCAAGGATGGAGGTGTTATCCTAGCCAGTTTTTCTGATTCGCCTGTGAGTGGGGAAAAGTCAGAAAACAGTCGCGGATATGAGGACTACTGGATAGTTAAACTCGCTCCCGAACCACTCCCCGTTACCCTCACCAGCTTCACCGCACAAAAGGAAAACACAACTGCGCTTCTTACTTGGTCCACATCTTCCGAAACCCGCAATGACCGCTTTGAGGTGCAGCGCAGCTTCAACGGCAAAACTTGGGATTTGATCGCTACTGTCAAATCCAATGGTGATGTAAACAAGCCGGCCAATTACATGCTGGTTGACAACAAACCCGTACATGGCGTTGATAACCTTTACCGGCTTAAAATGATCGACATAGACGGCAGTTTCACTTACAGCAAGATTCAAAGCCTGCACTTTGATTCAGATGTTGCATTGAACATTTTCCCGAATCCGGCATCAGATGTTTTGAACATTGAAATGGCCGACTGGCATAAGGTTAAAACCGTGGAGCTGCTGAACAGCCGTTCTGATATAGTATATATTTCTGGTAAAAAGCCCGTTCAGAGTGTGTTTGTTAAGGATTTTTCAACCGGGATTTACTTTGTCCGGGTTACGCTGGCTGACGGGAGCTCTTCGGTAAAAAAGGTGTTAATCGGGAAATGAAGTAAATACTTCTGATTATATCCGATTCCGGAATACTTGTTAATGGCCTACTTTTTTTGCTAAAATATTTTTGGTAAATGTGGATTTTTGCAAAGAAATGCACTAATTGGAAAGCTTAACAATAACCTGTAACAATTTAGAAAAAGCGATGGAAGACGAATTGGAAGCTATGAAGTTTTTCAAGGATGAAGACCGTTACTCATTTTTGTCCGACAGAAAACTGCAGCCGAATATCATTTCGGCATTGAAAAGACTTGAACAGGATAATACAATTGCCTGTGCCTGGGAAAAAAATCAGGAATATCCTATGGATTGCGAATTGACCGAAAAGGGATTTTACCTGCGGGAACACCTGAAAAGCAATGTCTGGAATAAAGAATGAAGACGCTCGTAAAAACATGATTTTACGAAATCAGCAGTTTGAAAGCAGTATTTTTAACAAAATTCAAGCGTCCTGAACTGCTTTAATACGCATAAAAATAATGAGATGTTCGTACGGGTACGGCTTTTTTAGGTCCGCTGCATATACCAACAATAATCTGTATGAACACATCAGAAAGTAAACCATTGATAGCACTTGCCGAGAATAAAGAAGCTTGTCAGGAAGTTTTTGACTTTGTCTGTGAGAAGGAAGGAACAAATTACAACACAAAATTGACTGACGACGGCGAAGGTATTGTTATTTTCAACGATGACCGCAAGCTTGTTATCTATAAAAGCGGCAAGACATTTTTTGAAGCCGACGGTGCAATCTGGGATTTGCCCAATCCATTCAGATTTGTGGATCTGATCCGGTCGCACGGGTTTGATATAAGCCGCGGATAATTGCCTGTTATTTTTACAGGATGTTTATCTACTGAAAATGCCTTTCGTAATCGCAGTACAGAAAACGAAAGGCATTTATTATTTGCTTCCTCCGTTTTTCAATATGCAAAGGTGCAAAATGTCTGATGTTATTTAATTTCAGGATAAAGCCCAACAAATTACGCTGAAAGCGAATCCGTAGCGTAAATTCCTTTATTATTGCAACTTCTTTATTCTTTTAAGACGCTTCAATTATGTCAAATAACCTATTCGATTTTGGAATGATCGGGCTTGGTGTAATGGGTAGGAACCTGTTGCTCAATATGGCTGATCATGGCTTTTCTGTCATCGGCTTTGATAAGGATGCAGTCAAGAACGCTGCGCTTGAATCGGCAGCTACTCCGGGAACTACGGTAAAGGGAGTGCCCGAACTTGCGCAGATGATTCAGCTTTTACAGCCTCCCCGCAAAATAATGATGCTTGTTCCTGCCGGCAAACCGGTTGATGATGTGATCGATTCGCTGCTGCCGCTTGTTGAAAAAGAGGATATCATCATTGACGGAGGGAATTCCCATTATACGGATACATTGCGCCGGGTGCAGTACCTGGGTGAGAGAGGAATCCACTTTATGGGGATGGGCGTATCCGGTGGTGAGCAGGGCGCACGTTCAGGCCCGAGTATCATGCCCGGCGGCGATCAGACTGCATATAAGAATGTAAAACCGATGCTGGAAGCCATTGCAGCCAAAGTAGACGGCACGCCGTGTGTGGCATACCTCGGCAGATCCGGTGCCGGACATTATGTAAAAATGGTCCACAACGGCATTGAATATGCCATTATGCAGCTCATCAGTGAAACTTACGCCATTCTTAAGCACGCCGGATTGAGTAACCAGCAATTGCATGAAGTATTCAAAAGCTGGAATGAAGGCAAGCTGCAGTCTTTTCTGGTTGAAATTACAGCTGATATTTTCCTGCAGAAAGATGATCAGTCCGCTGCCGATCTTGTGGATGTAATTTCGGACAAAGCAGGTTCCAAAGGTACGGGTAAATGGACTTCGCAGGATTCCATGGAACTGCCCGTGGCCGTGCCTGTTATTGATACTGCAGTTGCCATGCGTACTTTGTCCGGTTACAAGGACGAAAGAGTAAAAGCTTCCCAGTTATATGCTGAGAACAATACCGAAGTGCCGGTTGCAACCGAAGAATTCATTCAGCAGGTTCACGATGCGCTTTATTTTGCAACGATATTAAGCTATGCACAAGGTCTGGCCATGTTGTTTCAGGCTTCCAAATATCTGAGCATGGAAATTCCTTTGCCGGATGTAGTCAGCGTGTGGCGCGGCGGTTGTATCATCCGTTCTTCTTTACTGGAAACATTCGCCAAAGCGTATAAGGAAGAGGTGGAATTGTCCAATATTCTGTTGAACCAAGAGGTTGCCACGCTCGTTAAGTCTGTAGAAAAGAATACGCGTTCGCTGGTTGCGTTTGCTGCAAATTCAGGGATTCCGGCTGCCGGTCTGATGTCGTCACTTTCGTATTTTGACGCATTCCGTACGGAAAGCATGCCGACCAATCTGATTCAGGCGCAGCGTGATTATTTCGGAGCGCATACTTATCAACGTATCGATATCCCCGGTATTTTTCATACAGAGTGGGGGCCACAATAAATCAGATATCCTATGCAAATCAATAAACGTCCGCCTGCTTCAATCCTTTTTATTTTTGGCGGAAGCGGAGACCTTAACTTCAGAAAGTTAACGCCTGCACTTTATAACCTGTTTCTGGACAACTGGATGCCGGAAAAATTCGCCATTGCCGGCATTGGAAGAAGTCCTTATACCAATGAAGCTTATTATGAACATTTGCTGGATGGCGTCACACGTTTTTCGCGCAGAAAAGGACAGCAGAACGGTCACTGGCAGGAATTCAGCCAGCATGTAACTTACCTGCAGATGGATGCCGACAATGCCGAGGCTTATCATCTGATTACGGATCTGGTCAAACAGAAGGAAGAGGAGTGGGGCGTACACCCTAATGTGATTTTTTATCTGGCCGTTGCACCGCAGCTTGTGCCTTCCATTGCGCAAAAACTGGGTACGCTTAAAATCTGCTCGGAAAAAAGCACAACGCGGATTGTGGTGGAAAAACCTTTCGGGCATGATCTGGAAAGCGCACATCAACTGAATACCTTGCTTTCCAGCATGTTTGCCGAAGAGCAGATTTTCAGGATTGATCATTATCTCGGAAAGGAAACAGTGCAGAACATTCTCGCCCTGCGCTTTGCAAATGCTCTCTTTGAACCTTTATGGAACAGGAATTACATTGATCATATCCAGATTACAGCCGCTGAAAGTGTGGGTCTGGAAGGACGGGGCGGTTATTTCGAGCATGCCGGCGCATTGCGGGATATGGTTCAGAACCATATTCTGCAGATCCTTTGCATGATCGCCATGGAACCGCCGGTTTCCTTTGATGCCAACGAAATCCGTAATAAAAAAGTGGATGTACTGAACGCGATCCGCCGTATTACCAAGGATCAGGTGCATGACTTTGCCGTCCGCGGACAATATTCAGGTGGTTGGAAAAAAGGGGAGAAAGTAGTCGGCTACCGTCAGGAAGAAGGCGTGGATCCGCATTCCAACATTGATACTTTTGCTGCCGCCAAATTCTATATTGACAACTGGCGCTGGCAGGGCGTACCGTTTTATGTGCGTACCGGAAAATACCTGAACCAGAAAGCAACGCATATAACGTTGCAGTTCAAACCGGCGCCGCACTATGCATTTCCGGCGGAAGCAGCTGAAACGTGGCGTTCAAACAGGCTGACGATCAGTATCCAACCGAACATGGACATAAGCATCCGTTTTCAGTCCAAGCGTCCCGGCCAGACCATGACGCTCGATCCCGTTGACATGACTTTTGATTATGACGCCATTGCCGGAGACCATGCGCCCGAAGCATATGAAACCTTGCTGCTGGACGTAATGGAAGGCGATGCGACTTTGTTTATGCGGAATGATCAGGTGGATGCGGCATGGAAAGTGATCATGCCGATTCTGGAAACATGGGAAAGCAGAACACCTCAGGATTTTCCGAACTATGCGCCGGATTCATGGGGCCCTGACGATGCCGATGCATTGATTGCACGCGACGGACATACGTGGATTAATTTACCGCCAGTTCCCTGATTTATGGAAATTCACATTTCAAAAGATACAGAACAGCTGAGTAATGAACTGGCCGAATGGATAAGCCATTACATTCAGCAGGTTCTGGAAAAGAAGGAACGCTTTACCTTTGTGCTGTCCGGCGGCAGCACTCCGAAACTGCTGTATTCCAAACTGGCAGAAATGCCTTATAAGAAATCCATTCCCTGGAACAGGATACATTTCTTCTGGGGCGACGAACGGGCTGTGCCTTTTGAGGATTCGCGGAACAATGCCAGAATGTGTTTCGAAGAACTGCTGGACAAAGTGCCTGTCGTTGCAGAAAACATCCATGTCATGCGTACGGACCTTGATCCGGATTCTTCGGCAAAGGCGTATGAAAGTATTTTGAAAACGTATTTTCAGGATTCTGAAACAACTTTTGATCTGGTGCTGCTTGGAATGGGCGACGACGGTCATACGTTATCATTGTTTCCGGGAACGGATGTGATTCACGAGCAGAATGCATGGGCGACTTCGTTTTTTCTGCCTGCACAGGACATGTACCGGATTACGCTGACGGCTCCGCTGGTTAATCAATCGGCGTGTGTGGTTTTTCTTGCGGCAGGTTCCGGAAAAGCGGAAACTTTGAAAAATGTGCTCCAAGGAGAAAGAAACATTGATCTTTATCCGTCACAAATCATAAACCCTGAAAACGGGCAACTGCATTGGTTTGTCGATGAAGCAGCTGCAAGTTTGTATCAATCCGGAAAATGAATTTTTTCGGAAGCTGAACAATTCAGATTATAAAAAAGCGCGCTTAACATAAGGCGCGCTTTTTTGTTTTATCACAGCCCGCATTAGTTAATTAAACCGCTTTTCAGCAATTTCTGATAATCCGCAGCGGTGTCAATATCGATGCTTCCCGCGGGGAAAGAAACCGTTGTAACGTCACTTTCATATTTTTTTAAAAGCTTTTTGGCACCATCTGCACCGTTTAGTTTCAGCAGTATATCAAAGTATTTTTTACTGAAAAAAACGGGTGTTCCGATTGTATCGTCATAAGCACAGGCCGCAATGCCGGCACCGGTTTCTTCCGACTTTTGAAACAATGCATTGAATAAATCGGAAGTAACAAACGGCTGATCGCTGACTGCAATAATAGCGCCTTTGCCCAAAGGATTTACTTCCAGCAGCTTTGCAATTCCTGCCGCTACGGATGAGCCCATGCCCATTTCCCAGTTTGCATTGAAGGCCTGATGAAATGTTAATGGTTCGAGCTCTTTTTCGATTAAAGTTGCGCCGGAACCCGTTACGACAACAACTTCCCGGCTGGCAGCTTCAACCGCAGCTTCTGCAATATGACAGATCAGGGTTTTATCCTGATATTTCAGCAGCTGTTTGGGCTCACCGAGGCGGGACGAATTGCCAGCTGCAAGAATAACGATGCCGTATTGTGAATTTGACTGCATCATCAGGATTCCGATGTTTGGATCGCACAAAGAAAATCTTCGCGTGCCGTTTTTGCATAATCTACTTTCTGGTCCGTACGGCTGTGAATAGGCTCTGACTTTCCGCGTAACGAAATACCGGTCCGTCCGTTCAAAACCGCCTTGATTTCAGCCAGTACGGACAAGGCAATTTCTTCGGAAGTTTCAGCCCCGATGTCCAGCCCGACCGGCCCGAATACTTTTGACTTTTGCTGTTCAGTAATTGTCATTCCGCTATTTTCCAGTTCATCAAACATCCTTTCCAGCTTTTTCCTGGGTCCCAAAGCCCCGATGTAAATGCATTCTTCCAATGCAATGAGTTCTTTCAGCAAAGCCAGATCGTAGTTGTAATTATGTGTCATCAGCACAAAAAACGTACGGGAATCCACGCTGATCAAGTCCAGAACGCCGGATGATTTGGTTACAAAGACATGTTTGGCTTTTGGAAAACGCTGTGTGGTTGCATGTCCGGCGCGGCCGTCCACAATGGTGATTTCCCAACCCAGCACAGCAGCCATTTCCATCAGCGGAATAATGTCGTTTCCGGCTCCGGCAATCACAAGCAACGGCGGAATTTTCAGGTATTCTACGAATCCGGTGAGTTTCTGGTTCTTGAAACTGAATGTCCTGAAAGCTGATTCCTGTCTTTCTTTTGCCAGATTTGCTTCTTGCTGCAGTATTGAGTCAAAGTCTGTTTCCGCTACATTGCTGACCGTAATTCGATCTGTTTCAAGATCCAGATAACAGGTTCCCGGCTGATTTCCGTTTCTGGATTGAAGTGAAAATAAAGTAATCAGTACCGCATTCTGCCTTTTTTCGGTAATTCTTTTCAGCAGGGCAACCGGATGATTCGGCTGATCGGGAAGAATGGGTTCGAACAGAATATGTACGATGCCGTTGCAGCCAAGCTGAACGCCAAGCGTTGTGTCCGTTTCGTCGGTTGTATCGTAAGTAACCAGTTTGTTTTTCTGCTGCGAAATGGCAAGCAGTGCCTTCCGCAATGCATCGCCTTCCAGACACCCGCCGCTGATCGCGCCGGTAAGCTGTCCGTCGTCCGTAACGAGCATGCGTGCGCCGGGGCGGCGATAGGAGGAACCTTCCACATGTACAACGGTTGCAAGCGCCATTCTTTTTCCGGCGGTTACGGCACGTTCATAGGATTTTATGATGTCCGTAATTTCTTTCATTGCGATGTTCTTTTACTAGTTTGGAAATGATTTGAACGGCATGCGAAAGCTCGTCATCAGTCGAAAACCTGCCGAAGCTGAAACGAAAGGAATTATGGATCATTTCATCCGACAAGCCCATTGCTTTCAGTACATAACTGGGTTCAAGCGTTGCAGACGTACATGCAGAACTTCTTGAAAAAGCCATGTTGCTGCCGGCTTCGAAAATCAGCTTTTCACCATCTATATAACGGAATGAAATGTTAGTTGCATGCGGAAGCCGCAGGCTGTCTTTCCCGTTGATGTGAACGTCGCTTAACGCAAGCAACTGATTTTCAAAAGTATTGCGGAGCAGCATCAACCTTTCGTTTTCAGCATCCATTTCTTCGTTGCATAATTCACAGGCTTTGCCAAGACCAACTATCCCGGGTACATTAAGCGTACCGCTGCGCATGTTGCGTTCATGGCCTCCGCCATCGATCTGTGATATAATGGAAACTGCCGGATGTTTTTTTCTGACAAAAAGCACGCCTGTACCTTTGGGGCCATATATTTTATGTGCACTGAACGTCAGCAGATCAATGTTGTCTGAATTTACATCGACAGGAATTTTGCCCACAGCCTGCGTTGCATCGGTCATAAACGGAATCCGGTATTGTCTGGCCATATTTCCGATTTCCTGAACAGGCTGGATGACGCCGGTTTCATTGTTGGCATACATCACCGAAATGAGAACGGTTTGGTCCGTAATTGCCTTTTCCAGTGCATCAAGATCAACGGTGCCCTGTTCGGAAACGGGCAGATAAGTAACGCGGGTTCCTGTTTTTTCAAGATGCCTGCATGTATCCAAAACGGCTTTATGCTCGGTGGCAACGGTAATGATGTGTTTGTTCTGACCGGAGAAATTTTCCAAAACGCCTTTGACGGCGAGATTGACAGCTTCCGTAGCGCCCGATGTGAATACGATTTCATGTGGATGCGCACCGATCAGCGCGGCCACATTTTCACGTGCGATATCAACGGCTTCTTCCGCTTCCCAGCCATACGAATGCGTACGGCTGGCGGCATTGCCGAACTTCTCTGTAAAATAAGGCAGCATTGCTTCCAGAACCCTCGGGTCCATCGGCGTTGTTGCATTATTGTCAAGATATACGGGCAGTTTCAGGGCCATTCGGTTGCAATGTTGTTCTGATTCAAGAAAGCAAAAACATTATTTATAGTTCAATATAAACAAAAAACCATCCCATTTTAAGCATGAGATGGTTTCTGAAACTAAAACGAACAGGTTAACTACAATTATGAAGATCTTCAGCCATTTCCTTCACTGAGACGGCTTCTGGTTTTACATTGTATGGATATCAATCAGAATAATGGCAAGTACGTCTGTGATAAAATCTGACGCATTAAACGATGCCCGGACAATCCGGTTTTTGTAACCGTAAACCAGAATTTACCCTGATTTTCAATTGATACCCAAAGGAGCTTACAGGCAATTAAAACGCAATTAAATGCGACTTAAAATGCGGTTAAAGTTGAGAAGACGTAACTTTCCCGGTCGGGGCAGGTAAAAAGTGCCAATACTTCCCGGAATGCAGGAATGGTAAATAAATTGGTATCTAAATTGAAACTTATTAATTATTTTTGTGTTAAACCCTACAAGGTTAGTAGATTAATTGTTTCATTTAAATATTAAGATTATGTCACTTCGACTAGGAGATATTGCACCGGATTTTGAGGCAAACACCACACAAGGGCCTATTAAATTTCATGAATGGTTGGGTAACAGCTGGGGATTGCTGTTTTCACATCCGGGTGATTTTACGCCGGTATGTACCACCGAACTGGGAAAAACAGCCCTTTTGACAGGCGAGTTCGAAAAACGTAATGTAAAAGTCCTTGCGGTAAGTGTGGATGACATTGATTCCCATAATCGGTGGATTCCGGATATCAATGAAGTTAACAATACAGAAGTCAATTACCCGATTATTGCGGATGAAAACCGTAAAGTGGCCGAGCTTTACGATATGATCCATCCGAATGCGAGTGAAAGAGCCACCGTACGTTCGGTATTTATCATCGGGCCGGATAAAAAGATCAAACTTACGCTGACATACCCGGCATCCACAGGCCGTAATTTCACTGAAATTCTCCGTGTAATAGATTCTCTTCAGCTTACTGCCAATTATTCCGTTGCCACGCCGGCCGACTGGAATGACGGTGACGACGTGATCGTTGTGCCTGCTGTAAGTACCGAAGATGCTGAAAAGAAATTTACGAAAGGTCTGAATATCGTTAAACCTTATCTGCGTTATACGCCTCAGCCTAATAAATAATTCTGCTGAAAAGCGGTAAACAAAAATGAGGATGTCCAAGCGGACACCCTCATTTTTGTTTATATATTATACGGAAATCAGTTTTCAATTACTTCTTCCGGCTTGGTTACCTCTTCACCATAATAAACCATATGCCTGGCTGCCTGATAATAGAACCAGATGGAAGCGCCCATTGTAATATGGCTGATGTCATTATAGTTGAACCACGGCCCGAAACTGAATTTGAGCGCGTGCAGGCCGGCGGATGCAGCCCCTAAAAAGGTGGCGATGAATACATCTTTGCTGCCCGGATCTTTCTTTCGTTTGTAAACATAGATCTCAATCATAAAAAGCATCAGGAACAGTCCGTAAAATGCATGTATCTCGACAATCAGAAAGTTGAGCGTAACAAAAGTCAGTATAAAGAAAATGGCCAGTTCCACATAATTCAGCCAGCCGAGGATCAGTCCGCCTCTTCGTTGCAGCAGAGGTTTTACATGCCAGATAGCAGCGCGTTCCATCAATGCGACAGCGATCATACTGGCAAACCAGCCCGGGATTTTGCCCCGCATGCCGGTCATATACAAAAAGCCATGTCCCAGAACGCCGCCAATGGCCGTAGCAATTCCCATAAAAAGAAAAAAGTACTGAAGCTGTTTGTACATGCGGTGCGTACGCTGCAGCTTGCCAAGTTGAACAAACGCATAGATACAAATGACAGTCATCATCAGGCTTGAGATAACAGTCGAAGGTTCTAAAATGGTAATTCCGAAAACCTGGATCTGATGAACCTTGCTGAAATCAATGGCAACATCATTCATGTACTGAGGCGTTTTTTTGAGTAAGAAGTGAACAAATCGGTGGCTGCAAGGAGCTGCAATAAAATTATACCAGTTTGCAAATATTCAAATAATTACGCAAAGTCCGGTTGACTGATCCGGTACCGAAATGCTGAAAATGCCTTTTCGCAGACAAAAACGTCTTTTCTGTCTATTATAAAATTTGAAGTTTCAAAGTTGTTATTTCTTTGTAATGAAAATTGTATTTAAACAGGAGACAACAAATAAGCCCTCTTTCCTTCCAGTCTGTATTATGAAAAGAACGTTTTTATCAAAATTCCGGATTGTTTTGCTGACAGTCATGCTGACAGTTTGTGCAGGCAAAACAATGGCGCAGGCTCCCGCGCAGGAAACAAGTGAGCAGGCCGTAAAAGGCAGTTCCAGAATCTCGGGAATTGTACTGGATTCAGCTGCTGCCAAAGGCGTTGAGTTTGCAAGTGTTGCATTATTCAGTGCTTCCGACAACAAGGCCATTGACGGAAACACGGCTGACGAAACCGGTAAATTCTCCATTACGAAAGTTGCTCCCGGCAATTACAAGCTGCTTATTTCCTTTATCGGTTTCAAGGACAAAACCATCGACAACATCAAAGTTGAAAAAGGCAAAGACATTGAACTGGGTTCCATTCAGTTGTCATCGAGCATCCAGAACCTGAAAGAAGTTACGATTACGGGTGAGAAATCGCTGATCGAGGAAAAAGTGGACCGGCTGGTTTTCAATGCTGAAAAAGACATTACCTCCAAAGGCGGCGATGCTTCCGATTTGTTGAGAAAAGTCCCGATGCTTTCCGTAGATCTGGACGGAAATGTGTCATTGAGAGGGAGTTCCAACATCCGCGTACTCATCAACAACAAGCCTTCAACCATCATTGCCAGCAACGTAGCGGATGCATTGAAGCAGATTCCGGCCGATATGATCAAATCGGTTGAAGTCATTACTTCGCCTTCGGCCAAATACGATGCAGAGGGCTCGGGCGGGATCATCAACATTATAACCAAGAAAAACAATCTGCAGGGACTTACGCTGAACATTGATTCCGGCGTCGGCAACCGCGGCACCAACCTCGGCCTGAACGGCAGTTACCGCAAAGGTAAAATGGGTTTTACACTCGGCGGATTTGGGCGTGCATTTTACAATAAAGCAGAATCGTTGCTGGATCAGACTACTTTTTCAAACGGCAATGCATATCTGACTAAGCAGACTTCGGATGCCAAAGACAGAGGGTTGTTCGGGCAGTATACGCTGGGCTGGGATTATGATCTGGGCAAAAATCAGGCATTGTCCGCCGGGCTGCGTTACGGAACCCGAAACTTTATTCAAAAACAGAATCTTTACATCAGCCAGTTTGAAAACAGCATTCTGGACCAAAACTCGCAGCGGAAAGTAGACCGCAAGGATTTGTCCGGAACCGTGGATATGAACGTGGATTACATCCGGACGTTCAAACCGCAGCAGGAGTGGAGCATTTCAACACTTTACAGCAGAACGAATTTAACCAACAATTTCAACACAGACTTGCTGAACGAATCCGGCGCGATCAGCGGCAGACTGAAAAACGATAACAAGAATTACAATACAGAATTTACTTTACAAACAGATTATCAAACGCCGGTAGGTAAAAATCAGCTTGTGGAGTTTGGTGTAAAAGGCATTTTCCGTACGGTAAACAGCAACTTTAAATACTTGACTGCGACGGAATCGGGTGATTTTTCGCTAAGCACAAACAATCCGTCGGGCGTTTTGAATTACAACCAGAATGTAGCGGCGGGCTATGTTTCCTACTCGCTTTCGACCAAAAACAAGTATACTTTCAAGGTGGGAACAAGGTATGAATTTACAGGAATAGCGGCTGATCTGGGTGAAAAAGGCAGTGTAGCCATTCCGAATTACGGAAACATCGTTCCGAGTATCAACGTATCCAAAAGCATTTCGGAAAGTACAACGCTGAAAGCCGCTTATAACCGCAGAATCCAGCGGCCGGGAATCCAGCAGCTGAACCCGAACGTGAACCTTTCCAATCCGCAAAGTATCAGTACGGGAAATCCGGCTCTGAGCCCGGAACTGACGGATAATTTTGAACTTGCAATGAGTACGAATATCAAGAAAACATATGTAAATGCGTCCGTTTTCATGCGGCAGACCAACAACTCCATTACGCAGGTCAGAATGGCCGTGGATACGCTGCAAGGCGCCATTGTAACCACTTTTGAGAATATCGGAAAGCAGCAGGCATACGGTATGAACGTTTTTGCAAACGTATATCTGACTCCCAAATGGACTCTGAACGGAAGCGTTGACGTCCTGCATTCGTACCTGGAAGGACAGGCTGTCACGGAATCCGGCACTTCAGAACTCATCAGCAATTCAGGTTTCAATTATGGCGGAAGGCTGATGTCGCAACTTTCACTGCCGCAGGGTTGGGGTTTGCAGGCGTTCGGCTTTTACCGAGGCAAGGAAATCCAGTTACAGGGAACGCGTACAGGTTTTTACATGTATTCGCTGGGCTTCAAGAAGGATTTCGCAAACAAAAAAGGAAGCATCGGATTTGCTGCTGAAAACTTTGCTACCAAAGGCGTGCGTTTCACTTCTGACCTGAATTCGGCACAGTTTATACAAACCGGACAGACGCAGCTTTACAACCGGAACTTCAAAATCACTTTCAATTATTCCATCGGAAAAATGAACTTCAATGCGCCTAAGAAAAAGACAAAATCGGTAGACAATACGGATGTTGTTGGCGGCGGCGATGCGCAGAAATAACTTTATTTCACTTCTGTTAACGAAAAAAGTCCGGAGCGTACGTTCCGGACTTTTTTCGTTATCTTTTATATAAATTACTGATTTACTTTTCTTCCTTTCAGCGTTTCCCTTTCATTTTTAACCTGCTTCAAAAGGTCTTTTTTTACGAAGAGACGCGTTCCGCTTCCGCCCTGCAAATCGAATGTACGCTCTTTGTATTCAAATTTATTGTTTGGCAGAATGTCCAGAAAATAGTGCTGGCCACTCAGGTTGAACTTCATTCCTTTGGTATCCTGTTGCGTATCGTCCCAGGAAACGTTTATAACGCCGTTATCCGAACTCAGTGCAACGCCGGGCGTAAACGGAAGCACATTGATCGTCTGGATGCTTTTGCCGTTGCTCATGGTAATCTGGCCTTCCGGATTGACCTTGATATCGTTCGGGTCGGAAACTTCCCGGCGGATATTGATGGCTTTGTCATTGAAAAACTGAACCTTACTGATTGGAATATTGGCGGCTTCCAGGTCTCTCCGCAAATCTTCTGTAAAGACAGTGTAATTGGACAAAGGAACGGAATTCATTGTAGTACATGCAGATATCCCGCTGAACAACAGCACGCCGGCAATAAGTTTTTTAATCAGGTTCATACTTGTAATTCGTGTTCTTAAGAACTTGTTTGAAAATTTGATTGAGCAGTTTCCTCGCCGCAATATTAAGAAAAAAGCAAGTCAGTTACCAGTCTGTTGCCTGTCGTTCTTCATAATGATGCATTCCTGACAATGTGTCAGCTTACCGGAAATATGATTGTAATTGGAACGCATATTTTTACGCAGTATTGCAACACAGAAAGCAATTCTAAAATATAAAACCAAAACAGAATAACTATGGAATCAGTGATTCAGGAAAAAGGGAACTTAAGCATTCATACCGAGAACATATTTCCGATAATTAAAAAATTCCTTTATTCGGACCACGAAATTTTTTTAAGAGAATTGGTTTCCAACGCTGTTGATGCTACGCAGAAAATCAAAAAACTGGCTTCGTATGGCGAATTCAACGGCGAACTGGGCGATCTTAAAGTTGTTGTAAAACTTGACAAAGAAGCCAAAACGATCACCATCAGCGACAATGGGATCGGTATGACGGCGGACGAGATCAAGAAATATATTAATCAGATTGCTTTTTCCGGTGCGACCGAGTTTGTTGAAAAATACAAGGACAAAGGCGAAGACGGAAAAGGAGATAAAGGCATTATCGGCCATTTTGGTCTAGGTTTCTATTCGGCCTATATGGTTGCGGAAAATGTTGAAATCGTAACCAAATCCTATAAAGAAGGCAGCGAAGCCGTTCGCTGGCAATGCGACGGTTCTACCGAATTTGAACTGTCGGCAGCCGACAAAACGGAACGCGGTTCTGATATAATCCTACACATTGCTGCGGATTCCGAAGAATTCCTTGATGAACACCGTCTGCGCGGCATTCTTGAAAAATACGGCAAATTCCTGCCTGTTGAAATTGAATTTGAAGATAAGATAATCAACAATCCGAGCCCGATCTGGACCAAAAACCCTTCCGATCTGAGCGATGAAGATTATCTGGCTTTCTATAAAGAACTTTATCCGTTCAGCGAAGATCCGCTTTTCTGGATTCACCTGAATGTGGATTATCCGTTTAATCTGACCGGCGTTCTGTACTTCCCGAAACTGAAAAACGACTTTCAGGGACAGCGTGAAAAAATCCAGCTTTACAGCCGTCAGGTTTTCATTACGGACGAAGTTAAAGACATTGTTCCCGATTTTCTTCAGTTGTTGCACGGTGTGATCGATTCGCCGGATATTCCTCTGAACGTTTCCAGAAGTTACCTGCAGGCCGACGGAAATGTGAAAAAAATAAACGGTTACATTACGCGTAAGGTGGCTGACAAGTTATCCGAAATTTTCAAGAATGACCGTGAAGGTTTTGAGAAAAAATTCGATGACATCGGCCTGTTTGTCAAATACGGAATCATTAGCGATGACAAATTCTACGAAAAAGCCAAAGATTTCTGTTTGCTGAAAAATACAGACGGCAAATACTTCACTTTTGAAGAATACCGCGAACACATCAAGGAAAATCAGACCGACAAAAATGACACGCAGATTTTCCTTTACACCACGGACGAAAACAAGCAGGATGCATTTATCCAGTCGGCAAAGAAAAGAAGTTATGACGTACTGACACTAAACAGCGTCATTGATTCGCACTTTATCAACGCACTGGAACAGAAACTTGAAAAAATCAGCATCAAACGTGTGGATGCCGATACGCTCGACAAACTGGTTGAAAAAGATGTCAAGCTGGAAAGCATCCTTTCGAGTGACGATCAGGAAAAAGTGAAGAAAGTGTTTGAAGAAGTGGCCGGAAGCAAAAGTGCACACGTTCAGGTGGAAGCCATGCCGGTTGACGAGCTGCCGGTTGTCATTACATTTCCTGAATTCATGCGCCGTATGACGGACATGCAGGCAAGTTCCGGACAGCGTTCTATGTTTGGTGACATGCCGCTGATGTATACTGTTTCCCTGAACTCCAATCATCCGGTGATCAGCCGTATTCTTCAAACGGAAGGTGAAGAAGATCAGAAATCACTTGCAAAACAGGTTTACGATCTTGCATTGCTTTCACAAGGATTGCTGACAGGAAATGATCTGACCAAGTTTATCCAGAGAACCGTTACAAGTTTGTAAGTTCTAATTGATATTAGCAAAAAAGGCCTGCATTTGCGTGCGGGCCTTTTTGGTTCTAATTAGTTGCTTTTTCCTGCTGTCAGATAGGTTTGATACTCTTTCAGCTCTTCCCATTGCCCGTCTTTTGCAAAACTTGCCTGCTGCGGCCAGTACGTCGGGTCCTGAATCTGAAACCTGGGGCCGGCCTTTTTCAGGATTCCGGAAAGCATAATGGCCGAAGTTCCTGCCAGCTGTTCAAAAGTGAGTATTCCTTCCTTGTTCAGCAGTTCTACTGTTTTTGGTCCGATGCCTTCAATGAGCAGAAAATTATCGGGTTCAGCAATTGTTTTGATATGATCGGGATAAACAGTTTTGGAAACTTTGGCTACGGTCGGTTCAAACGTGTGTTCATGATGCGTGATTTTGTAATGGGCAAGATCCGCTTTTTTCTGCGTGATTTCCAGATTGATCTTGTAAAGCTGTTTGTTGATAATCGCTCTGGCGCACAGCCATCCGGTACTTGCTGCAATGAATAGCAAGATCAGTATTTCTGCAATTGCTCCTGACAAGCTCTGGGGATTTAGTTCCATTGTAAAAGATATTGCTGTTTATTGATAGCTTTCCAGTTCGCTGCTGATGCGTTTGAGTTTATGTTCCATTTCACTCACTTTCTTTTTGCCGGGCATATAGGCAGCAAGAAAACCTAGGCAAGCCGTAACGGCGATCATCATGATATGTTGCCAGGGAGCGCTGGAATTTCCGTATGGATTAAGATCAAACATGGTCTCAGAAATTTAAAATGGATTATTGAACGAGCGAGGGTAAGCGGCGGCTGGAAAACTGAAATTCGATTCCTCCGACTATGGCATCTTTCCTGTTTCCGTTATTCGATCGTACCTGACTTGAAATCGTGAATATGGAATCGGGCAAACCCTGAATGATCAGGTATTTTTTAATGTTGGAGGCGCGGGCCAGCCCGAGGTTGGAAAAAGTTGTATAGTTCTTTTCGTCCGGCAGATAAGCACCTTTTATCATCACGTATTTCGCCGGATTTGCTTTCAGGTATCTGACCAGGGAATCAAGTTCCGGTTTGGCGGCATCATAATTGGCGGCTGCCTGTGATTTTGCAAAGGTAATATTGCCGGTAGATTCCAGGTTCAGTTTGTTTCCGTCCGTGATGTTGAGCGAGGATTCATCCACAGTTGTGGAACGGTAATAAGGCGTAACGCCGCAAAGCTGTTTTATTTTGCAGACATGCCAGTAAGTTGCCCCAGTCATCCAGGCAACCAGAAGTATCCACCAGAACGCCCTGCTTTTAAACATTTTCCCTGAGAGTAAATTTTATGTACCCTGAAAGTTGTTATTGCTTTTCTAAAAATAACTTTCCTGCCTGTAACTTGCAACAGTACATACTAAAAAGCAAAAAAGCCCGGATATATACCCGGGCTTCTTTACTTATCGGTTCATGGAAATCAGAAACTCTTCATTGTTCCGGGTTCCTTTCATATGTTCGAGCAGGAAATCCATGGATTCCATGGCATTCATATCCGACATATGTTTTCGGAGAATCCAGACTTTCTTAAGCGTTTCCTTATCCAGAAGCAGATCTTCGCGGCGTGTTCCGGATGCCATTACATCAATGGCCGGGAATACGCGTTTGTTTGAAAGTTTGCGGTCAAGCTGCAGTTCCATGTTACCGGTACCTTTGAATTCTTCAAAGATAACTTCGTCCATTTTGGAACCTGTATCAATCAGGGCCGTTGCAATGATGGTTAAAGATCCGCCGTGTTCCACGTTTCTGGCAGCACCGAAGAAACGTTTTGGCTTATGCAGTGCATTGGCATCCACACCACCGGAAAGTATTTTACCGGAAGACGGAACAACCGTATTGTACGCACGCGCCAGACGGGTTATTGAATCCAGCAAAATCACAACATCATGACCGCATTCAACCATTCTTTTTGCTTTTTCCAGAACGATACTGGCCACTTTCACATGGCGGTCAGCCTGTTCGTCAAATGTGGAAGCAATTACTTCGGCACGCACGCTGCGCTGCATGTCAGTAACTTCTTCCGGACGTTCGTCAATCAGAAGTATAAGCAGAAAAACCTCCGGGTGATTACGGGTGATTGCATTGGCGATCTCTTTCAGCAAAACCGTTTTACCGGTTTTAGGCTGCGCCACAATCATACCACGCTGTCCTTTCCCGATCGGTGCAAAAAGATCCAGAATCCTGGTGGAATACTGATCCGGACGGGAGCTTAGTTTAAGGCATTCATCCGGGAAAAGCGGGGTAAGGTATTCAAAAGGAATGCGGTCCCTGATTTCTTCAGTTGTTTTGCCGTTAACGGTTTCAACCCGGAGCAGGGCGAAATATTTTTCACCTTCCTTGGGCGGACGGATCTGGCCCTTTACAGTATCGCCTGTTTTAAGACCAAACAATTTTATTTGTGACGGTGACACATATATATCATCCGGACTTGCAAGATAATTGTAATCCGCCGAGCGAAGGAAACCGTATCCGCCGTCCTGCATGATTTCAAGTACACCTTCATTGACGATCAGACCATCAAACTCTCTAACGTAATTGTTATAGTTGCGCTTGATTTTTGAAGAAGGATCATCGCGGTGATTTTGCTGCTGAGGCGTACGTTCCGTATTTTCATTGTTCTGGCGGAATTCTCTTTCTGCTTTTGGAGCAGGCGAACTTTCCTGAACATTTTCACCGGTTTTTTCCTGATTATTTTCAGAAACCGGTGTTTGCTCGTTTTCCGGCTGGCTGTCGGCTTCTGCTTTGCCTAAGTCGTTCAGTGTGTCACTATCCGAATCATTTTCTCCGGAAATATCTATATTTTGAGGCCTTTCGTCATTTTTGGCCGGAAGTTCTGTCTTGGCAGGAGCATCAAACAACGGTGCGGATGACGCAGCAGCCTGATCTTTTTTATTACGTGCAGGACGGTTATTTCCTTGCTTCACCGCAGGCTCGGCAACATCGGACGGCCGGCGGATTCTTTTTTTCTTGGGTTCTTCCACGGAAGTATCGGCAACAGCGGCCGCTGAAACACCATCAACCTGAACTCCGTCACCGGAATTGCGTACAGCCTGTTCCGAAGGCATTGTGCCGGCAGCCTGAGCGGCGTCCTGTTGCGTCAGAATTCTGTTGATTATCTCTTTTTTAGGAAGTTTCGTGTGATCAGGTATTCCCAAGTTACCTGCTATTTCTCTAAGCTCTGATAGAAGCTTAATGTTTAAATCATCAATTGTAGGCATACATAAAATGGAAAGTAAAGCAAGGGCTTTACCAAATGGATAATAAGTTTGTGTATTTGGTTAGACAAATGCGAGAAGTCTGTCTCGAGGGTCACGTGTTGGTCATTGATATCAGAATAAGAATTTTTTTGTGAAAGCTAGGGTATAAGGCTTTACAAAATGAAAAACTTTGTTGGATCAACTATGAAAAGTTTGCAAAATAATACAGGAAGTAAAGACAATAAATCGGCAAGATTTTTAAAACCTCGATAACGTTGAAGATTACCGCGAGATGGAATTTGGATTTACAAGTCGATACTGGACTCAGTGTGACGAAGGTAACTAAATAAAAGTGTAATTGCAAATTTTCAGGCTAAAAAAATTCAGGCTAGGGATTTTGCCTCTAAATTGAAGAAAAAAAGCCGTTATCCGCGCATTATAATAGAAAATGAGCCAAAAAGTGTCTGCATCAGGCAATTAGTATTTATTGACAGAATGTATGATTTTTGCATGCAATATGAATGTTGTAATTGATTCAGGTAATACGTATTCAAAGATCGGCTGGTTTCAGGAAGAAAAACTGATACGCTATACGAAAGGCCTAAGTTTTGAAGAACTGGTCCGGACCGTGCGCTCCAATGTTCCGGATAATATTTTTTATTCGTCCGTAAACCGTCCGGTGGAGGAATTCAGAGAAGCACTCGGGCTGCTGGTGCGGGTTTATGATCTTTCGGCCGAAACGCCTTTGCCGATCATAAAAAATTACGATACGCCGCATACACTGGGAGCAGACCGGATTGCTGCTTCGGCAGGTGCCAATTTTCTTTACCCGAATGAAGATGTCGTTGTTGTGGATATGGGAACCTGCATTACTTATGACCTGATTGACAGTACCGCAACTTTTCAGGGCGGACTGATTTCTCCCGGTGTAAAGATGCGATTTAATGCCATGCATACGTTTACTAAAAGGCTTCCGCTTGTGCAGCCCGAGGAAAATCCGGAACTGATCGGGAAAAGTACTGCGGCAGCGCTTCAAAGCGGCGTAATGAACGGCATTTTAGCAGAAATGAACGGAATAATTGAAAGGTACCGGCACAAATCACCATCTTTACGCGTAGTACTATGTGGCGGGGATGCTGCTTTTTTTGAAAGTAGCATGAAACAAGCCATCTTTGTACCGGAATTGGTTTTAATAGGATTGAACAGAATTTTAACATATAATGTCTCTTTACAGTAGATTCAGAATACTCACATTTGCAATTACACTCACCTGCAGCTGTACTTTCCTGACTTCGGCGCTCCAAGCGCAAGGTTTGGGCAATTCTCCTTACTCTTCTCTGGGTATGGGTGAATTTTATGGTGAGTCATATTCTGATAATACAGGAATGGGCCAGTCCGGCGTAAGTACCAGTTCGGGTTTTCAGGTCAATAACCTGAATCCTGCCTTATGGGTACGAAACCGGTTTACAACGCTGGATATCGGCTTGATCGGTCAGTACAAGGACATTGTTTCGGGAAGTAAAAACCAGCGTAACTCGGGCGGCAATCTGGGTTATGTATCTTTGTCTTTCCCGGTAAGTCCCAGATGGGCACTGGGTGTAAGCCTTAAGCCTTACACTTTTGTAGATTACGAGAACACTTCTACGCGCGCCGTACCCGGGACGCCGGCTACTGCACATTACAGTACTACCGGAAAGGGCGGCATCAACAAAGCTTCTCTTACCAATTCATTTCAGATTGGCAAATACCTGAGCATCGGTCTGGAGAGTTCATACTTTTTCGGAAACGTGCGCAAAGCTTCTGAAGTGGTTTTGCCACAAGGGACACAAGTTAATCTGGAGAATGATTATCTCGTAAGTTTGAATGAGCGTACCACTTATTCGGATATTTCTTTTCGCGGCGGCGCGGCTCTGCGGATTCCGATTAAAAAGAACAATAAGCTGAACCTGAATCTGGGCGGTGCTTACAGTTTAAGTACAAGCATCAATGCAAGTCAGACAACTTCGTTTGATGTTACACAAAATACATTTAATATCGTAGATCCCGACACATTGATCAATAATGCCGGCGGCGGACTGAAAACCCCGGAACAGTATCAGGTTGGTGCAAGCCTTGAATGGCCGTTCAAGCTTGTGATTTCTGCGGATTACAATCGTCAGTCGTGGTCCAAATACAGAAGCATTGCCGGAACCAATGATGGTCTTAAAGATGTAGGCCGTGTTAATGTTGGCCTCGAATACTTACCGCGTTTTACTTCATTGAACTATTTTGATCTGGTAAGGTACCGCATCGGTTTCAGTCATGGCAAAACGCCTTATTCCATCAATAACCGGGATGTAAATGACACCAATGTAAGTCTCGGCTTCACTTTCCCAATGGGACGCGGTTATCAGAATTTTCTTTCCATTGCCCTTGTGGCAGGACAAAGAGGAAATACAGGCAACGGCATGATCCGCGAAAGATACGGAAGAGCCGTGCTTGGCATTACTTTGCTTGAAAGATGGTTTGTAAAACAAAAAATCGATTAAGCCGGAGTTTATGTTCAGCAGACTTAAATATAAAATCTGGAAAAAAGGAGATAAATTTTTATCTCCTTTTTGTGTATTGCTGTGCAGCTTCCTGCTTGTAACTGCCTGTGAAAGTAAGAAGAACAAAATCGGTGCGCTTTATACGGGTCCGCTGGAAATTGTCAATAATGTGGAAGTAAAGTACAGCGAGCAGGGAAGGCTCAAAGTACTGATGAAGACGCCGAAGTCGTTTCGATATCAGAATGAAACCAAAATTTTTCCGGATACCATCAATATCAGTTTTTATGATTCTCTGGGAACTGTTGTAACGCGCCTCCGTTCCGATTCGGGAAGATACGACCAGAATGCGGACGTTTACATTGTGAAAGGAAATGTCCGCGTTGTGAAATCCGAAACGCAGGAAACGCTGACTACAACGGAATTAAACTGGAGTCCGAGAACCAGAAAGGTTTTTACAGACAAGCCGCTTGCCGTTAAAAATACCAGAACTTCGGAAATAACCAATGCAATCGGGATGGACGCCGAACAGGATTTTACGCGGATAAAATTCAGGAAGGCAACGGGTATTTACAAGTTTACAGGACCTTAATCCGGCTTGCAGTTCTGCAACGCATTCTGCACGTAAGTAATCGGCGTATACAGGCTGTCTTTTCCCCATTTCATACTTACATAGCTTACAATCTCTGCAATCTCGATTTCAGTCAGCTTTGCATTCGCAGGCATTGGACGGTTGAATTCTTTTCCGTTAACCAGAATGGTTCCTTTCATTCCGTTTCTGATAATACAGGCAATACCTGATCGGTCAGCCAGTTTTTTGGAGCCTGCAAGCGGCGGGTAAAGATTGGACATTCCTTTACCGTCTGGCTGATGACAATTGGAACAATTGGCCGTGTACAAATGATAACCTTCGACAAAGTATTGCTCGCTTTTTAATTCCTCGGCATTCTGGCAGGAGGCCAGTACGCACAGAGCCATGAAGGCAGCAGCTTGTTTTATCATTGCAAATCGGAACATTTACTTGGTGTTGTATTCTTCCTGCAATGTTTTGATATCGGCAATCAGCTTTTGTGTGCCTTCTTCCGTTGTTCCGTCATACATGCCTCTTACATGCTTTTCCTTGTCAACAAGAATAAATGCGCCGCTGTGAATATAACCGCCTTCGGCAGATTTGTCTTCCTTGGCCGTTGAAAGATAACTTTTCTGGCCAATTTCATAGATTTTCTCTTTCTGGCCGGTCAGAAACTGCCATTGCGAACCTTCAACGCCGAGATCCTGCGCATATTTTTTGAGCACTTGCGGCGTATCATGTTCCGGATCAATAGAGTGGGAGAGGATCATAACATCCGGTTTTCCTTTTATGTCATTGAAAACCTTGATCATCTGACGTTTCATTACCGGGCAAATCGTCGGGCAGGTTGTGAAGAAAAAGTCCGTTACATAAATTTTTCCTTCCACCAGTTTTTCCGAAACGGTATCGCCTTCCTGATTTACAAAAGAAAAGGGCGGAATCGTATTGTAAATTGTATCGACAACTTCTTTTCCGTCAACCGTTTTGGTAACGGTATCTCTTTCTCCGTAAATCGGAAGTTTCCTTTCACTATCGGAGCATGCTGAGAATCCTGCCACAAAAACGGTCAGAATAAATAGGTATATCAAATTGAACCTTGAGTTGTATGCCATAACTTACTTCAGGAATGTTTCAGCTTCCTGTATTGATTTTAATGTTGTTTGTTTTACGTTCAGTATCTTTTCCTTCTCTTTTTCAAAGTAGGCCAATGCCTGATCTGATTTGAGCTTCTTTGCAGAATCTCCGCGGTATTCATGCATCCACTTCATCATCAGTTTATCCGATTCGTTCAGTTTCTGGTTCAGGTCAACGGCTTTTATTCTCTCTTCGGCAAAGGTAATGCTGCTGATTCCTTCGTTCTGAAGACTGTCCATATGCTGGATTTTTCTGGAAAGCTGTGACTTTAAAGTCATAATCTCATCCATTTTAGGCATTACTTCATCGTGCAAAGTCAGTACTTCAGTTTCAAGGCCTGTAATTTTATCTTTCTCTGCATCGCTGTTACATCCGTAAACAAGAAACAAAGCAGCAGCAGCCAGTAAATACTTTTTCATTTTATGAGGTTTATTCTGTTAAACTGAGGGTTATATTGAAAATTTTATTCCTTTGAAATCATTTCCCTTGCATTGATCAGAACGGCTTCCGAAGGATTATGTCCGCCGATCATTTGTGCTATTTCCTGAACGCGCTCGTCAACCGAAAGCTTTTTGATCTTGCTTACCGTTTTGTCAGAAGAATGATCTTTATAAACGAAGTAATGCGCATTTCCGCTGCTCGCAATCTGATGCAAATGCGTGATGGCAATAATCTGGTGATTATGGGACATTTTCAGCATCATTTTTCCCATTTTTTTTGCCGTTTCCCCGGAAACGCCCGTATCAATTTCGTCAAAAATAATCGTAGGAAGTTTCCGCTTGTCCGCCAGAATGTATTTGATCACCATCATCAGCCGGCTGAATTCCCCGCCGGAAGCGACGTTTTTAAGCTCCTGCGGGACAATTCCCTTGTTGCCGGAAAACATAAAAACAACAGAATCTATGCCGTTGACGGACGGCGGTATTTCAGAAATCTGAATGGACAAAGTAGCATTGGGGATTCCAAGTTCCGCAAGCCGGTTCAGAATCAGCGATTCAATTGCCGCCGTTACTTTATGCCGTTTGGCGGAAAGCGTGCCTGCACTTTTCAGCATTTTTTCTTTCGTCTGCAAAGCCGCTTTTTCCGCTTTTATCAATTCGTCGTCGAGGTTCATCACCAGGCTCAGCTTGTTTTGCAGCTCTTCCTGTATTTGCAGCAACTGGCTTACCGAAGATGCCTGATGCTTTTTGGATAAGGAATAAATCAAATCCAGCCGTTCCTGTACAATTTCGCTCCGGCTGCGGTCCACTTCCACGGAACTGTTGACCTGATCAATTTCATCGGCAAGATCACGCAGTTCGATCAATGAACTTTGCGCTCTTTGTCTGAGCGAATCGTATGCCGGAACCAGTTTTGCAGCTTGCCCGAGTACACCGATTGCACTTTTCAGCAATTCCAGAATTGAATTTTCAGGATTATCAAAATAGGCATGCGCAAGTTGAAGCTTTTCCCGGATTTCAACGGCGTTTTCGAGAATTGTCAGTTCCTGTTCCAGTCTGTCCTGTTCATCCGCCTCGAGATTTGCATTGCTTAATTCCTGAAACAAAAACTGGTCATAATCAAATTCCTTGCGAAGCTGAAGTGCTCTTTTCCGAAGGTCTTCGAAAGATTTTACAGCCTCGCGGTAAGCCTGATAATGCGTCGTATAAGTTTTCAGCAAACCTGAATTATCCGCATAGGAATCGACCACTTTCAGCTGAAATTCATTGTTTCCGAGCATAACGGAATCATGCTGCGAATGAATATCCAGGAGCTGGCCACCAATCCGCCGCAGCGCATCCAGATTAACAGGCGTGTCGTTAATGAAAGCACGTGATTTTCCGGCAACCGAAATTTCCCTTCGGATAATACATTCATCCGAAAAGTCCAGATTTTCATCCTCGAAATTGGGTGCCAGATCATAGCCGGAAAGGTTGAAACTTCCTTCTATAATGCATTTTTGACTGGCATCATAAAGTGATTTTACATCGGCACGATTGCCCAGAAGCAAGCCGATGGCACCAAGCATAATGGATTTTCCAGCACCGGTTTCACCGGTTATGATATTAAGCCCCGGATCAGGTGACATCTCCAGTTGCTTGATCAATGCGTAATTTTTTATCAGTAAATTAGAAAGCATGACTATTTCAGGCAGATTACCGGAGATCGAGCAATCATGCCTTCAAGAAGGAAAGTCATAATAATGTCTCCGATACGAATATAGTTACGATATCAACAAATAGAAAATCAATCCTGTTCGTAAAAGTAATTTTATTGTTTAAGCTGCACGGCATCATAAACAATTTCATACAGATCGGTTACAGCCAGATTGTGCAGATGATTGCGCGGATCACGGATCAACAGGTGATTTTCAGTCAGGGATTCCAGTTTCCCGAAATGTGTATTTCCATTTTGCAGGACGGCATGAATGTCGCAGCCAAGCAGTTTTTCGGATAAAGGATGAATTTTACCCGCACGGACGCGCGTCAATCTTTTACTCATAAAATGATCTGGAAAATGCTTGTTACCGGGTTAAAGCGTGAGCCTTTGATAAAGCTGTGTTTTGGAAGGGTCGAGGCTTACGAGGATATTGTATGCCTGCGCCCTTTCTTCAGGTAAACCTTCAATCAGGATTTTATACAGTTCATCCGATTTTGCATCAAAAAACGAATTGATCACCACGCTTGCCGGTCTGAGCTGATTTACACTGCTCAGGATATCCAGAAATTCCAGTACGCTTGCACGTGTTCCAGCAGGGTTCTGAATGGCAATATCAAGGCCTTCGCGGTAATACTTGTACATTCCTTCCCGGAAAGGCGTGAATTGCTGGCTCATCAGGTTTTCAATCAGCCAGTAGCGGTTGCGCGTGTCGCCGTTGGAGTCCCATCCTCTTTTGTTCGGAGAAGAATTACGTGCCTGATTTACAAGGTTAAAGGCTTTCTGAACATAAGGCGAGCCGCCCATTCTGCTGAAAGAATCGTAATCAAAGATAAGTGCGACATTTGCATAAAATGCCAGAATATAAGGCAGTTCTTCAGTGTAACTGTTTTCATTGAAATACAGCTGCGTACTCGGCAAATAGGAGAATGTAAAATTCTTGTCTACATAAGTAAAAAGTACCGTTTCGTAACTGGAATTGTAAACCGGCCTTGAAACCACAAGCTGTGCGTTCCCTTCATAACTTCCCTGGTTCAGGGAACGCGTGAGGTTCACGTTGAGCTTGCATTTGATTTTTTCTTCTTTGTTAAACTCGTCGTTTGTCCAGCGCGTATTGTTGAGAAAATCGTTCATGTAAGTCTGCAATTGACTCATCGACTGCGGATCTGTTTTTTGCTGGGCAACGAGCTGCTCATAATTCAGGTTAACCGTAAACTGAAATTCCTGTGCGTATAAACTTTCAGGAGCTTTTAAAAAGAAAAACAGCAACAGTAAAAAAAGTATCTTTTTCATGCCTCCATCCATTTGGCTAAAACAATATTTAAAATATCACGGGCAACATCTTCCTTTGATTTAAGGTTGAAATGGCTCACATTTTTGTCTTTGTCAATAACGGTAATTTTGTTCGTATCGTGTGCAAAGCCAGCGCCGGGATCGTTCAGCGAGTTCAAAATAATGTAGTCAAAATTTTTCCGTTCCAGCTTGTCGATGGCATATTGCAGTTCATTTTCTGTTTCCAGCGCAAAACCGATGAGCAGCTGATTTTCTTTTTTCAGCTTTCCGAGTGTTCCGGCAATGTCCGGCGTACGCGTCAGTTCAAGGCTCATTTCGGAACCCTGTTTTTTGATCTTTTGTCCGGCAACGTATTTGGGTGTGTAATCGGCAACAGCAGCAGCAAAAATGACAACATCATGCTGGTCAAATTCCGCACTTGCAGCCTCAAACATTTCCTTTGCACTTTGCACCGAATGCAGCTTAATCGACTGATCCGCAGATTTCAGACTGGTCGGGCCGCTGATCAGCGTTACGGATGCGCCGGCAGCTGAAAAGGCCGAGGCAATGGCATAACCCATTTTTCCCGAGGAACGATTGCCGATATAGCGCACCGGATCAATTGCTTCCAGCGTCGGGCCGGCAGTGATCAGTACTTTTTTCCGCGCAGCAACCGGAACTCTGGAAAAGAATACCGAAAGCTCGTGAATGATCTTTTCCGGCTCCGCAAGCCGCCCTTCACCGGTGAGCCCGCTGGCCAGTTCGCCATGATCCGGATCTATGAAATGGTTTCCAAATGAAATTAAAGTATGGATATTCTGTTTGGTCGTTCCATGCTGAAACATATCCGCATCCATGGCGGGTGCAAAAAAAACCGGGCATCTTGCAGACAGGTAAACGGCTGTAAGCAAGTCATCACAATTTCCGGTTGCGCATTTGGACAAAGTTTTTGCGGTTGCAGGCGCAATGATGATTGCATCGGCCCAAAGCCCAAGTTCGACATGATTATTCCATGTGCCGTCCGCATCGTTGGAAAATGAACTGAAAACCGGATTTTTGGACAACACGGACAAAGTAAGCGGCGTAATAAAGTCTTTTGCCGACTCGGTCATGACCACTTTAACTTCCGCTTCCTGCTTAACCAGCAGCCTGACAAGCAATGCAGCCTTGTATGCAGCAATACTTCCGGAAACGCCGAGCAGTATTTTCTTTCCTTTAAGATTCAACTCGTATTCTGATTATTGAAGTGGAACGGATTATGAAGGTATAAAGTTACCTTTTACATTCAGATTTATTTTGGTTCATACATAAAAAAGCAGCCGCAAAATACTCTTGCGGCTGCTTTTTTATGTTTCCGATTATTCTTCCGAATTCTCGCGGTAGCTGTGATACGTTTTGCCTTCTATGAATTCATCGATAGCAATGCTGCCTGCTTTCGGCATGCGTTCGTAAAATTTGGAGATTTCGATTTGCTCTCTGTTTTCAAAAACTTCTTCAAGGTTATCTACGCCGGATGCAAATTCTGCCAGCTTGTTATTCAGCTCTTCTTTCATTTTGCTGGATATCTGACGTGCTCTTTTTGAAATTACTGATACCGACTCATATAAATTTCCGGTTACGTCCGCTATTTTGTCCGTATCCCGCGTGATAATTGATGGATTCGTTGCCATAATTGGTTTTATCTAGTTGAATTTTTTAATGTAGTGATTAAGTCCGGTTTACTGCGCTTTTGCTTCCGGAGTAGTCGGAGCAGTTACTTTCGTCGGTTTATTATCCGGCTCGGGCTCGGTTTGCAGTAATTTCTGTCTTTCCAGATCAGCCTTTGCAATAACTTCTAATTGTTTCTGACTGTCTTCAAACATCCTTTCCGCATCCCTGTTGAATTTGCCGGTCGGATATTTGTCGATCAGTTCCTGATAAAATTTGATAACGTCCTGATAACGATCTTTTTGCTTGCCGGTAAAACTGTTGGAAGCCAGATTGTACTGCGATTCGACTTTCAAAAATGCAAGCTCTTCATTGTACTGCGAATCCGGAAAATCCTTACGGAAATTCTCAATGGAAATAACAGCCGATTTCAGGGACATCATGTTAAAATCGCTGACCTTATGATAAAGCTTGGCTCTTTCGTAAGCTTTTCTTTCCAGCTTTGACCGCAGTTCCAGTATGTATTTTGTACATTCTTCACGGAACGCGCTTTCAGGATAAGTATTGATAAAATCCTGCATGGCAGAAATGGCCGTAAATGTACTTGTCTGATCGAGATTGTAAGGCGAGGAATCCTTGTAAAGAGAAAATGCATGCATATACAATGCTTCCTGAGCATAATCACTGCGCGCATAAGTATCATAAAACTTTTTAAACAGAAACTGGCTCGTATTATACTGGCTCTGCTGATACTGCGTATAGGCATAATAGAACTGCGCCAGTTCGGATTCGGTACTTCCTTTAAGCAGCGGAATCAGCTCTTCGAACAACAGGCCGGATTTGTAAAAATCCCCTTTTTTGTAGTATGACATGGCAGCATCATACTTTTCCTGGTCCGTACCGGTTTTCTGTAATTTAGAAAATTTACTGCAGGAAGTAAAAACAAGAAGCGTGATAAAAAGCAAGAAATAACTTGCTAAACTGTTTTTTCGCATATTAACTGCAAAGGTAATAAAAAAAAGCTACACCATTCCTAACGAATGCGTAGCTTATATAGTGTTAGAATGAGCTTATTGCTGATGACGTACAAGCATTTTTTTTGTTGCTACCTTTTTGCCGTCGAGCGACAGCTGATAAAAGTAGAGTCCTGTCGGCATATCTTTGGTATTTACCCTTATCTTTCTTTCATTCTTGTTTAGTGGCAGCTCAACCATTTGAGAGCCAAGGACATTGTAGATAATTACTTTTGCATCTCTGATGCCCGAAGCTATGTTGAAATCAAGATCAGCATATTCGCTGGCCGGATTTGGATACATGTTGGAAACAGAAATCTTTTCATTAACAAACAACTGCTCTTCTACTTTTACAGGTGCTTCTATTGCCGGGCTTCTTTTTTCAGGATTTTTTTCAACGATTTCAGTGACCTGAACACTGGTGCTTTCCGAAGCGCTTGGTGTCGAAAAAAGAAATGAACGGTAAAAACTGTTAAGCGCTTTCGGATTTTGCAACGACAAAGGCTTGTAAGTCAGACCCGATGCAAGGCCTGCAAATTTCATGTTTTCACCAGAAGCCGGTTTTTTCTTGCCGACCATATTCAGCCGGCTTCCATTCGAAACCGTTTGTGCACTAAGCCCTTGCCAGGTTAATGCGATCAATATAATAAAATAAAGTATAGTTCTTTTCATAGCTGATAATCAGGATACTTTTGACTAATATTTTCATCAACATAGTTAAAGTACACTACAAAAATATAGAGAAATAATTGTATATTCAAAATATATTGTGTGAACGTCTGTCTTTATTTTTCCAAATAAAAAACCATGCCGTTTGAAAAGTTTTTTGTAATATTTTTAAATGTTTTTTATAACTCCGCCCAAATCGTTTTTTCGCGGGTTGGTTTTTCCGTGATCCGCCAGTTAAATCCTTCTAATTGTCTCTCTGTCAGCTTTATTTTTGACGGGGGAATCAGTCTTCCGTCCGGCTTTCCAATGAAGGAAATTCCCTGGACCCGGTTGTCTTCAAACAAAAGATTCATTCTTCCGCATTCCACCCGGTTAAGCCCGATATTCTTTTCCTTATCGTCAACTGCATAATAAGCACTTTCTCCATTTCCATCCACCAGCACTTGTTTCAGCTTGTTGCCCGTTTGAAAATACGCATTGATTGTACGGCCTTTGACCTGATTAAACTGTTTTACAAGCGTATCTTCGGTAATCACAAAAGATTTTCCTTTCAGCAGCATCCGGTTAATCTGGTTGTTTACAAGAAATGCAGTGATCGAATCGGCTTCCATCTGATAATGCTGCTCGCTCCAGAGTATCGGTTTCTGAAAAAAACGGATGACAGAATCTGCTGTATTGTAGCTTATGGAGTCGCATTTGCCCTGAAAATCAGATTTATAGATAAAAACATTTTTGTTTCCGATCAGCTTTCTTGTGCTGTCCCTGCTGTTTTCATAAGAATACAAAGTGTCGGCACGAATGTAAAGGGTATCCTCGGCAACTACATTTCTGACGTATGCATGGCCGAATATTTTTGAATAACCTGCCGTTTTCCAATAATATCCTTCGTCGCCGTTCAGTATGGTTTTATCTTTTTTTGCAACGATTACAACATTTCCTTTTCCTTTTCCATTGTTGCTCTTTCCGTCTACTTCCAGCGAATCTGCGGTCAGTGTATACGTTTCATTGTCAACCGTTGTTCTGTTCTGAAATGCGGACTCTGCAGATTCGGTGTTATAGCGGCCCTTTGTGCCTTTAACGGTACCGTCTTTGTTCGTGATTTTGGTGTCTCCGTTAAAATAGGACCATTTTGTCAGCGAATGATAGAGCAGCGTATCGGTTGTAAGCGTATATTTTTTATTGACCAGTTTTACATTTTTATAATAAGTAAATTCCTTTGTTGCCGTATTGTAAAAACCTTCTGTACTGGTCAGAATATTTTCTTCATCCACCGTGCGGCCGGGAACCTTGTAACTGGCTATTCCCTGAGCCATATTATATTCTATTTTCTGCGTAGTAAGCGTACGTTTGCGGTCTTTAAGTACTGTTTTTCGACCGCTGACAATAGCGAGGCGCGTATTTCCGTAATAATAAAGCGTATCGCCTGTAACCGTCACCGTATCGCCCTGAACAATTTTTACATTTCCAAAAGCTTCAATCACGTTGGTGCTGATATTCTGAATGGCCAGATTACTGTATAAAAGAGCACCTTTGTGCCTGAAAACGCCGTTGGTTACACGCCTGGAATCAATACCGTTTTCATTGATAAGTTCCAGCTCATCCGATTTAAGTATTTCCACCAGATCCTCACTTTGTGCCGGCTTAACTTGCGCCAAGACCTGCTGCACGCCCGGAAAAGATGAGACAATCATGATGACAAAGAACACTGCAAAGGATAAATTTCCTTTAATACCGAAGACGCACAAAAGTTTTAAAGGGTTGCAGTTTGTTATATATATTTTTTTATTCATGTTGGTGTTCTTTCTTTTACCTTTGGTTGTGCCCGTTGTACCATTGCACTGTAAAAGATAAAGTTTACTTATATACGCAAAATTACATCAAATACCTCTTCAAGGTTCATGTTGGATTCTTTTTTAACTTTTATTAACCAGCAGGGGCTTGATCTCCGAGACCAATCTTGTTTACTTGCGGTAAGCGGGGGGGTCGATTCTGTGGTTATGACGCATTTATTCTACAAAATGGGATATGCTGCGGTTGTCGCACATTGTAATTTTAGTTTGAGAGGAGCGGAGTCTGATGGTGACGAGACCTTTGTAAATCAACTTGCAGAAGCCTATGGATTTGCGTTTGTTTCAAAGAAATTTGATACCAGGTTGTTTGCTGGGGAACAATCTGTATCTACACAGATGGCGGCTCGGGAGCTAAGGTACAGCTGGTTTGAAGAGGTCAGGAAATCTTACAACCTGGAATGGATTGCCACGGCTCATCATATCAATGACTCTTTGGAAACCAGTTTGTTAAATCTCGTAAGAGGAACGGGTATTTCCGGTTTGTACGGAATTTCTTCCAGAAATAATTTTGTCATCCGGCCGCTTCTTTTTGCAAGCCGTGAAGAAATAATGAATTATGCAGCAGCGCACGATTTGAAATGGCGGGAAGATCGCTCCAATGATTCGGATGATTACAAGCGCAATTTGATCAGGCACAAAGTAATTCCGGTATTCAGGGAAATGAATCCGTCACTGGAATCAACTTTTGTTTCAAGCTCTGAACGGCTAAAAGCAGCAGACAATTTGCTCAGGGTGTATCTTGAAGATTGGAAAAAGGAGGTATTGCACATTGAAAATGAACTTGTACGCATACCGATCAGCAAAATAATCTCCGCAAATGAACCGATTTACAGACTATGGTCAATTTTGCAGGATTTTGGATTTACATATAGTCAGGTCCGGCAAATAGGAAATAATCTCAGCGGCATTTCAGGAAGACTGTTTTCATCATCCACACACAGCCTGCTGATGGACAGGAGTGAGCTGATTCTTAAACCGAAACAGGGTGCTGAGGATGTAAACAATATATACGTTACAGAACCGGATACTAATATTGTTTTGCCGTATTATTCGCTTACTTTCAGCAAGGTTCTGGACGTTGATGAGTTAGTGATCAGTAAAGAAAAACACACTGCATACATAGATGCTGTTAAACTGATTTTTCCATTGACGATCAGAAAATGGAAAACAGGAGATTATTTTATGCCTTTTGGGATGAAAGGGAAAAAGAAGAAAATCAGTGATCTGTTGGTTGACCTTAAATTCGATTTATTTCAAAAAGAAAATATTTATATACTGGAAAATAGGAATGGCGAAATCATCTGGGTTGTAGGCGTAAGATCAGACGAACGCTTTCGTATTCAGGATTATACAAGACAAGTTATTATAATCTCGCAAAATCAAAAGTAGGAAAAACGGGCATCCGGTACAATTACGGATCAAGTTAAAGATTTAAAAATATAGGGTCACTTGTTGCACTTATAAAATTTGTTTTTACCTTTGCACCACGTTTCGCATTTGGCGAAATGATTTTTAGAGAGATGGCAGAGTGGTCGATTGCGACGGTCTTGAAAACCGTTGACTGTAACAGGTCCGGGGGTTCGAATCCCTCTCTCTCTGCAGAATGCCCTTACTGTACTCAGTAGGGGCATTTTTAGTTTTCGGGACAAATATCGGGACAAATGTATTGAACGATATGGTTAAAGATCACAACACACACTTACCTTATAAAAGAGCCGTTCTCAGGGACAGGAAAGGCGATCTTTCCAAAGAATGGTTTGTTGAATTTTACGCCTGGTCCGAGCTGGAAGAAAAGCTGGTCCGTAAGCGGATCAAGATCCCGATGTCATTTCGGGACAAAAAGAGTAGGGTAGAGCATGCCAACAAGCTTATTGCAAAAGCCAACAAACTTCTGGAACAAGGATTCCACTTTGCACCTAAAAAGCCTTCACCAGCAACCGACATTGTAACAGAATCTAAAAATGAACTGATCCTAAGTCTGGAAGCAACACTTTCCACAATCAGCCCGACTTTGCGGCCAAAATCCGTGGTTACCTATAATTCTGCAATTGCCAAACTGAAGGATTTTCTGGTTGATCCGGTAGATGTTTCAGCCTACACTACACAGGATGCCATCCGGTTCAGGGATCATTTGATTATTACGTTGAAGAACTCGCCGCGGACAGCCAACAACACATTGGTTCATTTGAACACGGTATATGGTCACATGAAAAGCCGGACGGCCTTAAAAGAAAGCCCGTTCAAGATTAACAAGCTGAAACAACAAGCTACCAACAAGAATATCGCGATAACCGATGAGGACAGGGCAATCATTGAATCTTACCTGATGGAGCACGAACCGGAAGTGTTTCTTTTTACCCGTTTTATTTATTACGCTTTTATCCGGCCGGGTGAACTTCTCAACATCCGGATTGAAGATGTAAGTACAGCAAACAGGTACATTACAATAAAAGGTATGATAAGCAAAAACGGCAAAACTGAAACAGCTCCGATCATTCCGCCACTTATGAAGCACATGGATGATTCCGGAATTCTCAAAGACAAGAAACCGAATTTACTGCTGTTCTCATCCGGTTTGAAGCCAGGAATTAAGGTGTCTGGAAAACAGGTACCATTCAGAAGACATGAAAAAGCATTGAAGGAATTGGGATTAGATAATAAAGGATATACGTTTTATTCCTGGAAGCATACCGGTGCTGTAAATGCTTATTTGGCAGGTATCGGATTGAAGGAGCTTCAAAACTTTCTTCGTCATTCATCCGTGCAGATTACAGATATTTACCTGAAATCATTAGGCCTGAGAACGGATCCTAACTTGCATACTTACAAGTGGTGATTAACTCCTAAAGTTTTGAAATGGCACCACGCTCACTACCTTGACAAGCCATGTAGCCAAGCGCGTAAAAAATTACTTTCATTTCAAACATCATGGAAAGCAGCTGGTCGTCATACATTAAGTTCTCTTCCTTAATGAATTCCTTCTCGATGATAAAGTGGATTCAACCGGCAACAACCGGTCATGGTAGTAGTCCCCTAACTCGATGGTTCCTTTTGTGGCAAGCATAATAATAACCAGACCTAAGATATTATCCTTTTTTGCTTTGAGTGGCAACTTGGCTCCGTACATTTCCAGAGAAGTCAAGAATTTGTAAACGTGCGGCTCAAAAGGAATTTCAAGTTTCATGAATTTTAATATTTAAGTGTGTATGTATTGAAGAAAAAAGGATTCCGCTTTTGTCGAGTTTGTAAAAACCCAAACCATAAAGTAGCATCATGATCATACTGGCAGACAAAGCAATCCGGCAAACAACAAACAGATCGTGTGAACCTGCATTTTTTTTAATGAACATCATTAAGCCAAAAAGGATCAAGTTTGCAACGGCCCAGATAAGGGCAACAATATATAGTCTTTCCATGAATCAAATTAGATATGCAAATGTAATAAACGTATGACAAGCTAAAAGCAATTAGGTCGTAACAATGCTAAAACCTGATTATAATCATAGCATAATTGAAATTAAAATAAGAGCTAGAAACCTCTTATCGTATTTGTTGCATCTACTACACGTTTGCGCATTAATGCCTTATCTTTAAAACATCTGTATATATTAGTATAGATCGAGGCGCTTTCTGGTTTACGTAAAAATGGCTGAATTGAAATACAGTTTGGATGTTCAAACAACGTGTTTAAGAGTGTTCGATCAGTATTTGAACAGGAGTGGCCATAGATGATAATGTCAAATTTATCTGCGTCAGCAAAAGTGTTCTAGCCCCCAAATTAACCGGACTAAATTTTAAAAAAGATTTAGTAGAGTTAAATTAGATTTCAAATGGGAAAACGCAGACAATTTACATTAGAGCAAAAAATGCAGATTCTACGGGAGGCTGAATCTGAGGGCATGTTGACGACCTGCCGCAAATTCGAATTATCACAGGCTTTGTTTTACCGCTGGAAGCACCAGTTCGAGCTCAAGGGTAAGGACGGGCTTCTACCGCAGTACAAAACCATTAATCCGGAACTACGGGCCATCCAGCAGGAAAATGAACGCTTGAAAAGGATTGTTGCTGACCAGGCTTTAGAGCTGGCTGTTAAAACTGAGCTTTTAAAAAAAACGGAACAGATGCGCATGCAAGGAAGATGACAGTCGAAAAGTTCAAGTGCAAAGTTAGGCTCAGCCGTTTACTTGCCTGGTTCTCAGAGCATAAGAGCAGCTGGTATTATCGACAGTCTGAAAATAGGCCTGGCAGAAAGCCCAGCACGCATACGATGACTGTTACTGGCAGTTCGGTACCTAACCAAGAAGTTGTTGGAGCTATCAGGAAGATCTTGAATGAAGAATTCATTTGCTATGGTTATCAGAAAACCACGTCAGAGCTCAGGGACGCAGGCTTTATTATCAATCCAAAAAAGACTTACAGGTTGATGGCTGATGAGAAACTGCTCTTAAACAAAAAAGCTATTTTGACTTCTGGAAAACGGGAGTTTGTCAAGGTTCGGAAGGTAGAAGCTAAGTACCCAATGCAGTTTTTAGCTATGGACATCAAATACGTGTACATCCATGGAGAAAAACGGAATGTATTTTTGCTAACGGTCATTGATATCTGTACCCGTAAGGTGCTAGGCCATGTTTTAAAGCCGAGTATCAAAAAGCACGATGTAGTTTTACTGCTGGACGGCGTGTTGCAGGAATACCAGGTAAAGGGCATTCGATTAAGAAATGATAATGGCAGTCAATTTATAGCTCATTTAGTAAGGGAATATTTAAAAGAAAATGATGTTGTGCAGGAGTTCACACATGTGGCAACACCAGAAGAGAACGGCCATATTGAAGCGCTGCATAGTATCTTGGATCGAGAAGTGATTAGGCATTACTGGTTTGATACCTACCATTATGCAAAGTGGAAAATTGCAGATTATTACCGCTTTTATAACAGTAAACGAAGGCATGGATCTATCAAAATGATGAGTCCGGAAAAATACTGGCAATTATTTTTCTAGAATTATTTGCCCAATGCAAAAACAGCTGAGAGTGGAATGATTGTCAAGGGTTCCGACGCAGGAGGAACTTGCGAAGCCCTTGACAATCATGGAGCGAAGGCTACCTTTGCGTTGGTAAATAAGGTGCAAAGTCTTCTAAACTGATTTGCTAAAATAGTCCGAATAATAGGGGTTCGAAACAATCACGCCGGTGCGGTTTATAATACCAACAGGATCTTTGCAGGCAAACGACTGAACATGCACGCATGGTAGCAACCCGGTAGTTTTTCATTAAGCTTGCGGCCAGCACCCGCTTCTGGGCCGGCCTTAAAGCTTTTTTTTGAGCACATCCTGTAACATCTGCTTGTCCAAACTTAGGTCGGCCACAAGTTGTTTCAATTTTTGGTTTTCCTCCTCGAGTTGCCGGAGTTTCCGCAGTTCAGGTACACCTAAACCGGCGTACTTCTTGCGGTCCGCCGCCGCGGTTCCAATTGTAATAGGTTGCCTCGCTGACTCCCATTTTACGGCAAACCTCTGAAACGGGCACTCCGGTGTCCGCCTGTCGAAGCGCAAAAATGATCTGCGCTTCCGTGAATTTTGTTGTTTTCATAAGCGATTTTTCTAATGGTTAAGTTATCAAAATCGCCAGATTTTCTCTAGTTATCAATTGTCCAGTTTTGCGGGGGGAGGTCAGTTAATGAAATTATTGTTACGCGTTTAAAAGATATACATTTATACCAATAAAAACAGCTAATAACCTTAATGAAGAAGAAAAGCAACTTGCTGAAAAACACCAGCTAAGAAGCAATGCGTTAATTGAAAAGTACAAAGCAGAAGTCTTGGCAAGTGAGCTAAACAAGGAAAGTGAAGATTTTAAATCCAAAATGCTTTTTTACTATGCATGAGAGTTGATTCACTTGTCACAACAATACTTTAATCAGCGGATTGATCTTACCAAGCAATAAAAGAAAGCGAGATTAATACAATACTTGTTATAGATTATTATACTCTCAGCTTCTTTCTAGTAGTATACTTCTTTCAATATGATTCTGTCACAAACCATTGCTTCTTTCTATTTTTTTGCAGAGGAGTAATACAAGCCACCTGGTAGCTAGCGAATCCTTCCGGCTTAAGCAAGGTACATGTTCAGCAACATAGGATTGGCTGTCTTATCGATGTCTTGCAAAGCCAATATAAACCACTGGCTGATTATGTAAGAGCTCGTTAGCTGAAATCCAATTTTTTAAGTATACACAGTAGATCTAATATGGTAGTAGCTTCTAACTAAGTGCCTGTCTTTCAAAATTTTAAACCAGCCCTATGAAAACAAATCTATATTTCCGTGCGATCCTGGAAACCTTCACCCGGTGCATGATTGCCATTGTGTTTTTGCACTTGAATACAAGTTTAATTGCGCAGCCTTTGCTGCAATGGGAAAAGACCCTGGGAAGCACCTCCAGTGACGTTCTTACAAGTGTAAGGCCTACTTCGGATGGCGGCTTTATTGCAGGCGGATTCTCTGGCGGACCGGTAAGTGGCGACAAAACACAGGCTGGCCGGGGGGACTTTGATTACTGGGTTGTTAAAATCTCTTCGGACGGAACCAAGCAATGGGATAAAACTTTTGGCGGAGCAATGGACGACCGGCTTGTTCAGACGTTTCAGGCTGCTGATGGCGGCTATGTGCTTGCAGGTTATTCCAAATCTGATGCAGGATCCGAGAAGGGTGCAAACGATAAAGTTGCCGGCAATGGAAGGCGCGGCGATTTCTGGATTGTTAAAATTGACGCAAACGGAAATAAGATCTGGGACAAAACCATTGGCGGCACCAGTGAAGATCTGCTGGAAGATGCCAAACAGACTGCAGACGGCGGATACATTCTTGCCGGTTCTTCCCTATCTGGGACCGGGGCCGACAAGACGCAGCCTTCTGCCGGTTCGCGCGATATCTGGGTGGTTCGTATCAACTCGGCTGGAAACATACAATGGACGCAGAGCATCGGAGGCAGCCATTCGGAGCGGTTTACAAGAATTGATATCACGCCGGATGGCGGCTACATACTGGGTGGCGGCGTAAGGGCACTGAATGCCAGCAGTGCCGAAGCATTCGTAGCCCGACTTTCTGCCACAGGCAGCATTCTTTGGACCAGAAACCTGGGCATGCTCAGCACAGAAATAAACGATATCATTCCGAGCAGCGATGGAGGCTATCTGGCAGCGGTTCAGGATCAGTCCGTATCGGATGCGCCGTATGTGCTGGTTAAATTAGACAGTACGGGAACATTGGTCTGGCGGAAAACGTATGTGGGCGGCCCGGTCACCAATCCAATTTCAGACCCGGCGCCCACAGCGACGCTCTATGCAGTGCGGCCCACTCCGGACGGCGGCTTTTTAATAGGGGGTGGATCCAATGAACATGCCGGGAATGACAAATCCGAAGACCGGAAGGGCAGGGGCGGTGATGATTACTGGATCATTAAGACAGATGCAAATGGCGTCCGGCAATGGGATAAAACAATCGGAGGGTTGTCTGGCGATGTCCTTTACCATCTGGAACCAACTGCGGACGGAGGCTTTATTTTGGGAGGGTTTTCTGCCTCGGATGCAGGCGCAGACAAGTCCGAACCAGGCCATGGATTCTATGAGGATTTCTGGTTGGTAAAACTGGCAGCGCCACCCGTTGATAACCGCCTTGTTTTTTCAGAATCAAAACTGGATTTCAATCTCGTACAGGGTGCTTCCACGGTACCAAAGACTGTTTATCTGAAAGCTTTTCAGGGAAACCCGGTTGTTACGCTGACAAAGTCCCTTGATAATTCATGGCTGGTTTTGCCTGCACCTTCCGCAGGTACCCTTTCATTTGGTATTAACGCCGCAGGATTGCTTCCAGGTACTTATACAACGTCAGTCATTGCCAGAGCCTCCGGTTATACCAGTGATACATTGGAAGTAAATTTGATTGTAAAACCGCTTGAATCGCTGGTGACCATCCGCATAGATGCAGGGGGCAGCGGATTTACAACTTCTGACGGCCGCGTTTTTAGTGCCGATCAATATTATAGCGGAGTGGACCGTACTTACAAGACTTCGGACGCAAACGGAATTCAATACACAGCCGACGATGAACTTTACCGGACCGAACGCAGCGCAACTTCCTTTCAGTACAATATTCCTGTCAACAATGGCGACTATGTGGTTGTGCTGCACTTTGCCGAAATCTGGTTTGGTGTTCCCGACGGGTACAATTACGGGCCGGGTTCAAGGCGTTTTCATGTCGATGTGGAAGGAGAAAGAAAGCTGGCCGACTATGATATTTATGCCAAGGGAAACGGTCCTTTGACTGCCATCGAAGAAACATTTCCGGTGAGCGTTACGGACGGCACAATCAACATTGATTTTATCAGCGGAGCTGCAAACCTGCCTTCGGTTTCAGCCATTGAAATTGTTCCGCAAAATGAATATGTCAAGACCATCAGCACATTGCCTGTCGTCGCTGATGCCTATGTACATACCTACTTTCCAGACGAAAATTTTGGTACGGCGCCCGAGCTGATCGTGAAATCCGGTGAATTAAACATCACCAGAAATACCTATCTGAAATTCCAGTTGAACGGCTTCGAGCAGATTACTTCCGCGAGGCTCAGGATTTACGGGGTAAATGTGCAAAGCACGATGAAGGTAGGCACGTTTGTATACAGCGTTGATAATGATTCATGGACAGAAACAGGCATTACTTACAACAATGCACCGCAGAACAATCCACAGGAACTGTCCCATACGACGATCAACGATGACCCGGGATACAGAGAAGTAGACGTAACCGATTTTGTTCAGTCGCAAGTTGCCGGCGATAAAGTAGTCAGTCTGGTGCTGAAAAATCCTTTTTTTGTAAACAAAAAACTGGTATTTCACAGCAAGGAAAATGCATCCGGTTTTGCCCCGCAACTGCTTGTTACCTCGCACAGGCCGGTCGGCAACGCTGCCAGAGCGTCGGCAGAACCGCAGCTTGTGGCAGAAGCGTTCCGGAAAGAAGAAAGCGGTTCCGTTGTTTTTCCGAACCCTGTGAAAAAGCAGATCAGACTAAAACTTTCCGGCAGGCATGAAGGTGACATGGCCATGAAACTGATTGATCGGTCAGGAAGATCTTTTGCTGTCAAAAGGTCTATTCAACAGGCGAGTACTGATGTCATTGACATTTCAAACCTGTCTTTGAAACCGGGCATTTACTTGCTGCAGATTCAGTCCGAGCAGGCTGTTGAAACAATCAAGGTAATGGTGGCAGAGTAAGTGACAGTCTATTTGTTTGTTTCGTTTTGGCTTTTCAACTTCTTTCAATGCCCTTTGCTATATCATTTTATTTCTTACAGTAACTTTCAGAAAAATAGCTGTAAGAAATAAAATTTAAAAAATTGCTATACGCATTCTCAGTTGGAAACAATCACGCTGAAAGTTTCCTGATGTGAGTCGGATTTTACCTGAAGCAGGTATTTTCCGGTTGTGAGCTTCATGGAGGAAATATCAACTTGCATCTGTGGTGTGCTGCCAGCCGTATGGAGCTTTTGTGTTTTGCCGTTCGGATAGGTGAGCAGGAGCTGTGCATTCCCTTTATGCTGTTCTGAAAGCTGAACGGAAAACCGGTCCCGCACCGGATTGGGATAGAGAACAGAGGCTTCTCTGCGCTTTTTTTCCGGTTCATTCATAGCTGACCTTCTTGCATCAGAGTCGTTGTGGCTGGATATGATCAGCTCCGGCGGGTTCACTTTGTTTTCACGGCTGCTCAAAAACAGGCGTATGTTGCTTTCCGTAGGATTGGTCAGGACAAAAGTAGCCGTCTTGTCACCCGCAAGCTGCGCTTGCACAAAGCTGGTTACATCCAGTTCGTGGTACCGTTGCTGATCATTTACAAATACCGAATCCAGCAGTTCGCCCGAAACCGAAGGTGCATTCGGCCAGATAATGCCCGTTTCTGTCCAATTGTCGTTTTCAATGCCTGTCACGGCCATTTGGACTTGCTGTTCATTCTGGTAATTAAAACCGTAGATCCTGAGCCTGGCCGACGTTACGTTGCCTTTGCTGACAAGCGGGAACTTTAAGTATGTTTTCCGTTGATACCCTTCTCGGCTGCCGGCTTTTACGCCCAGTTCCTGACTGGTACCAAAGTTGGTTTTCTCAAAAGGCACATTGCGTATAAATGCATCTGCCACGGGATATAGTGTTTGATCCTCAGCGGGTGACTGGATATATTTATAAAGTTCCACGCCTGTATTGCCATCACCTGCCGACATGAACAGCGTACCGCCTATGAGGGCCAATTCGGTGATCACTGCGTTGCCTTTCGGGTTCAGTTCTGCGGCAAGGTGCGTGCCTTCCGGCGTGCCGTCGCTTTGCCAGAGCTCTGTTCCGGTTTGCGGATCATGCATGACAAAATAGAAAAGATTGCCGTAGCGGACTGTTGGAGAAATGGTAAAATCATAGGGTGTTGAAACAGGCGGCGTGAGCATGATGGTGCCTTCTGATGTTCCGTCCGTAGTCCAGAGCTGATCGCCGAGTTGCCGGCTGAACGGCACAAACAAAAGCTTACCGTTCACTTCCCCTTTTATGCGGATGGCCGGCCTTGGTTTTCCAAAATCACTGGACTCAAATGCATCAAAAGTGCCAAGCTGATAAGTTCCTTCCGCAGTTCCGTCCGTTCTCCAGAGGAGTTCCTGGTTATTGTCAGAATCATGTGCCGTGAGATACACGAGTCCCATAGCCGTGTAAAGATTAAAGTCTTTCAGATTTCCACCGGGGAACAGGTTTTTGATCACCTTTGTACCGGCCTGTGTTCCGTCCGTTCTGACCAGCGGGTAACTTCCCGCAGCATTGGTAATGTAGTACAGGTAATTTCCGGCAGTGACGATTGTTCCCGCCTGTTCCAGAATGGTACCCAGGCTGTCCGTAACCTGGCTTACGACCTTGGTGCCTGTTACGGTGCCGTCGCTCTTCCAGAGTTCCACACTGTTGGTTTCGTCCCAGGCTCCAAAATACAGTTCTCCTTTGAATGCAACCGGATTGAAAGTCAGGTGCGGGTTAAATGTCCGCAGCAGGATTGTGTTCTGAGTTTCACCGTTTGTTTTCCACAAGTCAGTAAAATATTCAAATTCATCCGTAGCATCATTATACTTACTTCTTCGGGAGCCAAAGAATACGGTTTCATTCACGTTGGTCAACCCGGTAATGGTACCCAATTCAACTGCATTGCTGCCCGTAAAGCGGCGTGTTCCCGCTGTGGTACCATCTGTTCTCCATAAATGATTTCTGAAGAAATTCTGGTTGTAGATAAGGATCTTGTCCGTCTGAATCAATTCATTAATCGGATTGATAAAATCAGGATCGTTTTCCTTGTAAACCTGCACGGTACCTTCAGTAGTGCCATTGCTCTTCCAGATTTCATTCTGGTTTACCACAAAATACAGGGTTCCATTGACATTGGTTAATAAGCCCGGAGGATAATCGCTTTTTTTCGTGCTGGTATCTTTGATCTTCACGGTGCCATCCGGCGTGCCGTCACTTTTCCAAAGCTCAAACTGACCGCTCTGAGGAGAAGCTATAAAAAAGGCATTGCCGTTCACATCGGTCAGTTGTCGTGGGTTGGAGCCTGCGGTAACAGACCGGTTTGTAACCGCTTTTGTGCCAGCTTCTGTAAGGTCACTTTTGTAAAGTTGGGTACCGCTTCCATCCGAGCCGGAGAAATAGATTTCATTTCCGAGCTGACCATGAATCCGGACGCTAAATGTTGTAAGCTGCTTTGTTCCTGCTTCTGTTCCGTCTGATTTGTAAAGTTTATCGGTTTCATCAGGAAATGCAATCTGATTGCCTACGGTGCGAAATCCGGATGGAAAGTAACTGCCAACGTTGAGTTCTGTACTGGATACCTGAATGGTTCCTTCCGGTGTGCCGTCACTTTTCCAGAGCCGGAACCCTTCCGCAGTCTTTACCCTGAAAAAAAGGGTTCCGTTCAGGTTGGACAAATCAGCAGGGTCGGATGAATTGCTGGGCCCGGGATAAATATCCTTTACAAGAACAGTTCCTTCCGTAGTACCGTCGGACTTCCAGAGCTCTGCTCCGTACGTTGTGTTCCGTGCAGCAAAGTAGATGGTATTGCCGATTACCAGACCCTCCCGGATGAAAACAAAACCATCTTTGATCAATGAGATTGTTTTGCCATCGGTTCTGTAAAAGCCGCTGCCCTGGTCGAAATACAGGTAATTACCCAAAACAGCAGGCTGGATATTGTTTTCTGTCAATGTACCTACGGGCTGTGTGCCTGCTTCGGTTCCGTCACTGAGCCATAGCATGGCTGGTGATCCCTGGACTATAAAAGAGAGCTTTCCATTAAAGTTGAAAAGACTGCTTAGCCCGGATTCGCCGGCCGGAGTGGTGCCAAAGTCTTTTACCAGCATTGTTCCGGCAACAGATCCGTCGGTTTTCCATAGCTGATGCCGGACAACCTCTTCGGAAACCGGTACTTCAACAGAGAAAAAGGCGGTCCCGTTTACATTTGCAATCGCAGTAATTCTTGAATAAACACCCGTTTTATGAATTAAGAAAGTACCCCCGACCGTACCGTCACTACGGTAAAGCCAGGTTTCATTCCCGTTATAGGTGGTATAAACCATGTAACTACCCGCATCTGTAAGATAATCATTCTCATTTGCCTGATTGTCCGTCAGCTGAATGGTGCCCTCGTCAGTACCATCCGTTCGCCAGAGCTGGCCGGCATTTCTTACCGAGAGACTAAAAAACAGCAGATTATTGGCAGTAACACTGGAATAAACCTGAATGCCGGTTGGAGTCTGGTTGATATCTTTCAACAGTTCAATGCGCTGGGCATTTATAATCCCGGGCAGAACAAATAATATGCCAAACAATAGACGTATTTTCATAATGTTTCAGATTATCAAGTTGTTGTCATTGTTATGTTTACTCTATGAAATTACATATTTTGATTAAACAAAAAACAATTATTCAAGTTGAAAATCATATATTTCCAATTAGTAGCAAACTTGACATTCCCTACAAAGCTGGACAATCGATAATTATAAAAAAATCGAATGAATTTGATAACTTAACTATTAAAAAATCACTTGTGAAAACAATGAAACTTACACAAACCCAAATCCATATTGTGCTTCGTCAAACAGACACCTGAGTATCTGTTTAAAGGTATGTTGTAACATGAAAGTCGGCAAGGCGACCTATTGCATTTACCTTTTTTAAAAAATCCACTTGGACTTGCAGCTCTCCGATTTTGGAATATAATTCCTTCTCCTTTGTATTTTCAGCGTCATGCCCAGTCGGTGGAGATTCCTTACTGAACACTAGCTCCGCCTTTTCCAGAAACTCTCTCTTCCAGGCCGCTATCTGCGTTGGATGAATCTCATACTTAGAGGCCAGTTCCTGGACGGTTTGAACCTCTTTGATTGCTTCAATGGCCACCTTGGCTTTAAAGCTCGCGCTGAATTTTCTACGTTCCTTTTTCATAGTCAACTACTAAATTAGAAATTTAAGTAGCTGTCCAGATTTTTGGGAGTATTATAGCCGCTTGGCGGTCGACAATGGTGCAGAATTTATTTCCAAAGTGCTAGATAAATGGTGTTATGATAACGGTGTCACACTTGATTTTTCCAGGCCTGGAAAACCAACAGATAATCCATTTATTGAATCATTTAATGGAAGCCTCAGAGCGGACGCCGCGCGGATGAATGTTTGAATGCTCATTGATTTTTGTCCTTAGAAGATGCACAGAAAAAAATTGAAAGTTGGCGACAAGAGTATAACAGCTTTCGGCCGCACAGTTCACTGGGAAATCTAACCCCGGATGAAGTCGGGTTGCGGGTGAAAAAAGAAGAAAATAAAAGCCCGATTTTTCAGCTTTGATTGTCCAGAATTTGGGAGACCCTCATAAATGTCCGATTTTCCAGCTTTGATTGTCCAAAATTTGGGAGACCCTCAATATTAGGTTAATAAACTTAACCGATGGTCTCAATTTTGGGGAGTATTACACTTGAATATTTGCCAAGTAGTATTTTATTCCATAATACCATTATATGGCAAGTAGAAGCCTTTGGCTTGGAGATAACCATTAAACTAGATGGGAGAAAAGTTAGAAAGGAGTGAGATTTCAGTATTTCGTTTAGCAGCAAATCTGGATCTTTGATGTAGTATTTCCAACAACCAATTCCTGTGGTAAACTCATGGGGCGTTTCATCTTAAGGAACTCTGCCTCAAATCAAGACATTCGATTGATCTGCTTGGGGCAACTGGATGGTAAAGACGCTCCCAACGCCCATTTGGCTCTCCACCCTCAGCAAGCCCCCATGCCCTTTAGTAACAATATCATAACTCAAAGACAACCCTAACCCTGTGCCTTCCCCATTGGGTTTGGTGGTGAAGAAAGGCTGGAATATTTTCTGCATAACGCTTTCGGGCATTCCGATACCATTATCACTAACGCTTATCTGAACCCCTTCTTTGGTCTTCGCGGTGGTAACTATGACTGTCGGTTGATAAGTAGCGTCGGATTGCTGTTGACGCGCTCGGACTGCATAGAAGGCATTGTTATAAAGGTTGAGCAGGACCCGCCCAATTTCCTGTGGATCTACTGTTACCGGGTCCAGGTGAGTGTCTAATTCGGTTACCAATTGACAATTAAAGGCGGTGTCCTTAGCCCGCAGGCCGTGAAAAGCCAGCTTGAAACATTCATTGGCCAAAGCGTTGAGATTAATCGGCCGCTTCTCTCCAGAATCTAGGCGACTGTGCTCCAGCATGCCATTAACGATACTACTAGCCCGGTTTCCGTGATGAAGAATCTTGTGCAGGGTATGTATTAAGTCGTCAGCTATCAATTGCGCTCCCTGAAAATCACTTTTAACTAACGCCAGCTTTTGGTCGTTGAGCAGGTCGGCACTGACTTCCGAGTAATTAATAACAAAGTTTAAGGGATTTTGAATCTCGTGAGCGATGCCTGCCGTTAGTTCGCCCAGGTTAGCCAGTTTTTCCTTTTGGATAAGTTGGTCTTGCGTCACTTTTAAGTCCTGCAATGCTTTTTCCGCCTTGGATCGATGACGCTCTATTTCCTGCTTTTGCTGGTTTAATAAGCTGTTGGCTCGCTGCTTGTGCTGATTGTTTCGGTAAAGCAAGCTCAGTAAAATCAGTGTGCAGACGAGGGCCGCTGCACTGCTAAACAACCACCAGCGCTGCTGCAGGTTTTCTTTCTCTTTCAACAAACGAGATTGTTCTAAACGAGCTTTGTCCTGCTCAGCTTTCTGGATAATCGTCTGAATTTCAATTTCCGCTAGGCGATTGGCCGCATTTTGGTCGTCCATTGCCTTGCGAAACAAGTAATATGTTTTCAGATATGGATAAGCGGCCATAGGCTGCCCTTGTCGCTGGTAATTTTCAACCAAAAGTTGGCTTGATTTCAACGTGATTACCCGGCCGTCACTACTGCTATCGCCAATGGCTTTTTGATAGCTTTTCAGGCCGTAGCTGATACTAGCCGGGAAATTACCCAGCTTTTGGTAACATTGGGCGAGATAAAAATTAAAATAGAACGCTAGACCATTGCCACCTGGTGTATGGTCAATCTGGAGTGCTTTTAAGAGGTTAGGCACCGCTTGCTGATAATGCCCCAGGCCCATCAACCGCTGTCCTGTAGCGTCATAATATTTTGCTAAATCTACTTTGGGCTGCAAGGACCCGAGTCCGGTATCTGCAAGACGTTTTGCTTTGATAATGTAGTCGTTGGCCTCATCGAAGCGTTTTAATTCGATTAAGGTGAACGCTACTTTATTGTACATCCAGGCCAGCCTTGACTGGTTATTGGTTTTTTCCAATAGCCAGGCTGCTTGTTTATAGTAAGCCAATGCTTTTTTAGGTGCCTTCAGAGTGGTATATATATATCCTAAATTTTCAAGGATAAATGGGCGAAGATGCACTTCACCTTGGCGCTCCAACACAGCATTGGCCTTAAAGGATACCTCAAAAGAGCGAACTAGTTGGTTCCTGGTTACGTAATACCAGCTCAGTTGATAGGCAATCAGGGCGGCTTGCCGGCTGTTGGCGTGCCTGGTCATAAATTGGTTGACGAGACCTTCTAAACGTTTGGCTTCTGGCAACCGATTCGGTCCTTGGAGCAGCCGGGTTTTATAGGCTAATAAGTAATAAAAAGCTTCAAATTGATGGGCTTGCCGGAAAGCTTGGATGGAACGGTCTAAGTACTTTAAGCTTTCATCAACTTTATGCAGATAGCGATAGTTTGTACTGATAAAACATAGGATAACGGCCATCATCTCGGCATCCTGTTCCGCGGTAAAGTAAGTTAAGGCCGTCTCCAACTGTCGATTTACGGCTGAATAATCTAGGCTAAGCGGATAACCGAGACTAAAACTCATTCCAGATTTGAAGGGTGGAGCCAGCTGATGCTTGTCAGCAGCTATGCCCGACTGGAACTCGTAATAATACCACAGACTTGTTGTATAAGTAAAGGCGGCTAATGTTTGCTGATATAGTCCCACTCCATTGGCATATTGTACTTGTTTGGTAAGCATTTGGGCTTGTCTGGTGGCCAGTAGTCCACGCTTAAATTGTAAATCAGCAAAGCATAGTCGGGCAAGTGCATGTAATCGGATAACTTTCAGCGTATCAGAGGAAGACGGTTTGGTCAGCAATCTCTGCAGACTATCAATTCTAGCCTTCAAAGTGCTGTTAATTGGCTGAGACTGGGCCAGTACCACCTGAATAGTGAACCAAAAGAGCAAACAAGTTACTACACATCGATGCATGGCAGTGAAAGATAGCAAAGCCAAGATACGAATTAAATGTAAGCAAATAAATACTTGTTAGTTGAGAATGATTCCCTTGTTGAGATAAATTGTCAAGGCGGAAAATAGGTTGCCCTCAGGCTACCAGGTGAATTCGATTCATAAAAATAAAGAGTAGAAACAATTTCATGCGATGAGCGTTAAGCCTGAGATGGATAATATAAATTCCATTCTCAGGCTTTCTTGATTTTAAAGCTTTGAAACCGGTATAGTTCGGCGGAATGGCTGCCGTTGCCAATAGGTCAAGCTTCGCCATACCCATTCGAGGGGCCCAAACTGGAAGTGACGCAGCCAGATAGGGCTGACAATCAATTGCAGAACCCAGATAGCAGCTACCAGAAAATACAGTTGATAGAATTCCCACTCGGCATATTGGTTGAGGCCATAGCCGTAGAATACCAGTGTACAGATTACCGTGTGCATGACGTAGTTGGTAAAGGCCATCTGGCCGATTGCACCCAGCCGATACTGGAGCCCCTGTCCCTTATGGGATTGTATAATCAGAATTATTAAACTGGCATGGGCCATCACCAGCAGAATGCGCTGGAATGGATAAATCAGATTGGCCCAGATAATTGAATGCTTTTCCATATACCGGATGAAGGCCTCTGAATCGGTGATGTGCCGACTGTAGCCGTAATAAAAACTAAACATTACCAGCGGCAGGCCCAGCCCGTAGCCCAATAGCATGGTTTGAATATAACGTCGTCGTGGCCATTGGCCTGTCACGAACCCCCATTTGTAAAGCGCCATACCCAGTAACATCAGCGCGAGCGGGTCCCAGATTCCATGAAGCAGGTATTTGGTTTGAAAATCCCATACCTCTTTTCGATAACGTGAAGCAACTGTCAAATAATCGGGCGACTTCATGAGCCGGGTATGCTCGGCAGCTTCGACTTTGTTGGGTAAAAACGATTTTTGTACGTCTTGCCAGTCTTTAACGGTCTGCTCCTGGGCCGCCGTCAGTTTATGCCCCTGCTTCTGCTGCTGTTCAACAGCCACGTAAGCCAGCCGTTTGTTGCGCATATCCTGATAAAAGGATACATACATCACATTGTCAAAGATGGCGACCAGAATTACGCCCAACGCCAGATAGCCCGGTTTGATTTTTCGGAACCAGAAGGCAATCATCCCGATGATCCCATAGAAATATAGAATGTCACCCATCCAGAGCAGCACGTGTGAATCAATCAGGCCGAACAGTACCAGCCAGCCCATGCGCCGGAAAAACAGGCCCGTTACTGCCTGACCCGATTGCTCTTTCCGAGCGATAAACAAGATGATACCTACTCCGAAGATCATGGAGAACAAAGCTCGCATCTTACCTTCAAAAAGCACGGTAATGACAGCACTGACCCAGAAATTGACGTTGGTCGGATCGTTGCGGAAGGTATCCGAAAATCGGTCGGCCATAGAAAACACGGGAATGTTCATCATCAGGATGCCCAGCAGGGCTACACCTCGCAGGATGTCGATAATCTGGATACGTTCGGCTTGCGCTACGGGACGTGGTGCAGTGATGTTGGCTGGGGCAGCCTCAGTTACTGGCATGCTCATAGAGAATAGGTTTATGGTGAAAGGAAATTTGGACTTGGAATTGAACACTGATTCGGGAGGCTAGAAGTCAGTTGGAAGTACGATCTGAGGAATTTCTACGCTTCTAATTAAGCGTGATGTAGATATCAACAAGGTAATGCAAAAGATCCCAACGAAAGCGATTACTACCAGCGTAAAGATTGTGTCTACGGAGCGTTTCATGGCGTTAGAAAGGGGATAGGTGTTCGAATAGACCAAAGATAGCCTGGTGGCTTTGGCCGTACCTAGCTCGTTTGGGACAAAGCCTGTCTCGTTTAGGACAAGCGGGAGTTAACAAGTTACATTTTCCTGTTTGGCTCCGTTTTCCATGTGTTGGGACACGTATTTTGGAGTTGGCCTTTCTGTCACGCTTGAAACTAGACTATGATTCTTGTGGACAAGTGTAATGGATACTTAATATTAATACAAGACAGTTTTTATAAGAGGACTAGCTGTAACCATTACGTCGTTCATGCTTTGTTTGAAAAGAATAGATTTTCCATTAATGCTGCGTATAATCGGTAGGCGTCTGATGGTAGAACTCTTTGAAAAGCTTCGTAAAATAGGAGGGAGACTCAAAGCCTACTTTATACGCCGTTTCCGATACATTATAGCCTACTCGCAGTAGATCAACAGCTTTCCGTAGCCGATATTGACGCATCACATCGTGAGGAGATAATTGCAGCAAACTCTGAAGCTTACGGTGTAACTTTCGACGGCTCATGGCTAATTCGTCGGCTAGCCATTCGACACTCAGCGTCGAATCATCGAGTCGGCTTTCCAGGATTTGATACAGCTGATTTAGAAACTGGTCCTGAACCGTTTCCATTGGCTCGGATCTTTGATTAGCTTGGAGCTCAGAAAGTTGTCGGCGATACGCTTCCCGCAGTTTATCCTGCCGGTTCAGAATGTTACGTAGACGTAACCGCAACTCACCCATACTAAACGGTTTGGTCAGGTAGTCGTCGACGCCAGCCCGTAAGCCGTGCAGCCGCTTTGCCGGATCATGACTTGCCGTTAACAGCACAACTGGAATATGATCGGTTTCTGGATGAAGCCGGAGTTGCTCAATTAGCGCGTAGCCATCCAGGTGCGGACCGGTCTGGACGGGCATCACAAGATCCGTCACGATGAGGTCGGGCATTTCGTCTTTGGCGATCAACCAGCCATCATACCCATTGGCGGCTGACCGAATCCGAAACGTAGTAATTAATTCAGTCATCATAAACTCCCGCAGTTCAGAATTGTCCTCGACGATCAGGAGCAGAGGGGCCGTTTCGGGCTGTTCGGATACCCATTCAGCGTGAGAACTGACTGTTATAGGTGGTGCTGCTAATAAATCGGGCTGGGGAAGTGAGCTCAGGTTGAACGAAGCTCCTTCAGCGCCTGCTGATTGGATGGGTAGCTCCACCAGGAAGTGGGTACCCGAACCGGTTTCCTGCTGGTAGGCCCGAATAGTACCGCCCAGTCGGACGACTAATTCGTGTACCAGTGCCAGGCCAATGCCGGTACCAATTGGGGTTCGGCTGGATGACTGATTGACCTGATAAAACCGGTTGAAAATATGGGGCAGCTGTTCAGCATCAATACCAATACCGCTATCACTCACCAGCAACTGGGCCGTTGCTGATGTTTTAAATAGACTTACACAAATTCCCCCGGCCTCGGTAAATTTGATGGCGTTTGCCAGTAAATTGTACAGGATCTTCTCCCATTTATCGGCATCGAAAACATAGTTGCCGGTTGGAAAATCGGTCTGATAACTTAGTGACAGTTGTTTAATATTGGCTGAGGGGCGGAACAGCTCAACGATTTGACGGACGAATTCGGGCAAATCGCCTACCTCGTTGGCCAGTTTCATCTGTTGGGCTTCGAGTTTGTTGATATCCAGCAATTGATTGAATAACCGCAGTAATTGACGAGCGTTGCGTTGTACAGTAGCCAACTGGTATTGGTGGGCGGGTGGAAGCTCAGCCGTTTCCAGCAGATTGTCTACGGGAGCAACTATTAACGAGAGTGGGGTGCGGAGTTCATGGGTGATGTTGGCAAAAAAACGTGTTTTCATCTCATCCATCACTTTCAATTCAACCAGTTCACGTTGTTGTGCAGCGGAGTGAATGGCTTTTTCCAGCGTTTTTTTCAGGTCAGAGAACTTAATGGGCTTGGTCAAAAAGTCGAAGGCGCCCTCATTCATGGCGGTACGAATATTACTCATGTCGCCATAAGCGGTGATAATAACCGTTCGTAATCTGGGGTTTACTTGCGGTACTTTGGTGAGCAAGGTCAAGCCATCGACAATGGGCATGTTAATATCACTCAGCAGCACATCAATGTCGGGATGTTGCTCGAGAATGGCCAGAGCCTGCTGGCCGTCCGTGGCAAAAATAAATTCGTAGGTTTTTGCTTGAATTTGTTGACGAAACTGCTGACGGAATAAGTCTTCCAGATCTGTTTCATCATCGGCCAGTAGAATTTTGGTCGTCATCAAAGGAGTAAGGTCTTAGGGTGGCAAACAAAAATAATCGAATATTCCGGCTTGTCAATAACCTGATATTTAACGGTAAAACTTTGGACGACTGACAAGTTGATTCATGTTTTGCAATCGTTAACCGTTGAAATATAAAAGCGGCAGGGTAATCATAAATTGGTCTCCCCGTTGGACGTGCTGTCAACTGTTAAGCTTCCTCTATGTCCTTTGGTGATGATGTTATAGCTCATGAACAAGCCCAAGCCGGTACCCTCGCCCGTCGTAGGCTTAGTAGTGAAAAATGGTTGGAATATTTTAGGCTTTACCGAGTCGGGAATACTTGCCGTTGTGCCAAACTTGGATCATTCCGGTATTCGTCAGATGCTGCTTTTAAATCTAAATCATTGGCAGATAGCCAGAAATGGTGTGTTGTCTGGTTTGTTCTGAAACAGCGTAAGGCATTTCTTTATAACAAATTTAACTCCGTTACCTCGCCTGTCGGCTTGGTGATGAAGAAAAGCTGGAAAATCTTTCTATTTACCAACTCTGGATTAAGCCCATAATCTACGGTAATATGGTCGAAGCAGATGCGTTCGAGTGATCCGGTGGTTAGGAGTAGGCTGCTAAGGCAACCCTTTGGACAGAACTATGAGGCTTATAAAAAAGAGGAAGGGTAAACGGTGGTAATTCATGGTGTGTACAGAATCAAAAATCCAGTGACTAAATGCATAAGCCACTCTTAAATAAGTGGCTTATGCATAGAGAGGCCATGTCATTTGAGACAAATACTGTAAAGTTTGAAACAGGCGCTAGGTTTGTTACCTTACTTTGTTAATCCCAAGCGATCCAGGATGAAGGCGTAAATCAGTGCTTCTTCTTTCAGGTAATCAAAGCGGCCTGTAGCCCCGCCGTGCCCCGATTCCATATTAGTTTTCAGTAAAACCAGATTCTGATCGGTTTTGTACGAACGTAGCTTCGCCACCCATTTGGTGGGTTCCTGAAAGCCGACCTGCGAGTCGTTCAATCCGCCAGTAGCAAGGATATTCGGATAGGCCTTTTTGTCCACATTATCGTAAGGCGAATACTGCCGGATATAGTCGTAATCGGCCTTGACGTTCGGATTGCCCCACTGCTCGTATTCTTGCGTGGTTAGCGGCAGACTCGTGTCCAGCATCGTGTTGATGACGTCTACAAACGGCACTTTAGCAACTACTACCTGAAAAAGGTCAGGCCGTAGGTTCGTTACCGCACCCATGAGAAGCCCACCTGCTGAGCCACCTTCGATGGCCAGCTTTTTGGGGTTGGTGTATTTCTCGGCGATCAAATGCTCGGCACAGGCAATGAAGTCCGTAAACGTGTTCAATTTCTTTTGTAGTTTACCGTCTTCATACCATGCTTCGCCCAGGTCAGAACCGCCCCGAATCTGCGCAATGGCATACAAAAATCCACGGTCCACCAGACTAAACACGTTGCGGTTGAAGTTGGCATCCATAGTGACCCCGTACGATCCATATGCGTACAGCAGCGTTGGATTCTGGCCGTTTAGGTCCAGCCCTTTTTTGTAGACAATTGCCATCGGTATTTTCACCGTTACGCCGGACCGTGCATCTTTAGCGGGTGCCCACAGCCGTTTTACCTCGTACTTATCAGGATCGAAGCCACTAGGAATTTCCTGTTGCTTGAGCAGTTTGCTTATGCCTGTTGCAACGTCGTACTCAAAAGTCGAGTTTGGACGGTTCAGCGAGGTATAGGCATACCGGATCTGCTTCGCATCAAATTCGGGTAGTCTGACCTCTGAAGCAGCATAGACCGGTTCCGGAAAATCAACATTTTTCGTCTGGCCATTTTGTAAATCGCGCACCTGAATATTTACTAACCCGTTGCTCCGCGACTGAATCACCATAAACGTCTGGTACACATCTATGCGCTCTATGAGTGTTTTAGGATTATGTGGAATGACTTCCTGCCATGTTTTGCGGTCCTGATAACCCGTTTTGGGTAGCGCATATACTTTCTTGTTTTTATTCCGCGGGTCTTTCCACATCAGAAAAAAATGGTCCGGGTGATCGTTCAAATTGTACTGTATGTCCTTCTGGCGAGGTAGAAATATGACAGGCGTAGTCGTGGGCTGATCGGCGGGCAGCAACCGGGTTTCCGAACTCGTGAAACTCTCCGTTGTCACGTAAATAAGCTTCTTCGATTTACTGCGGCTTACATACACATTGAATAGCTCATTTTCTTCTTCATACACCAGCGAGGCTGGTGCCTTCGCGCCAAGCTGCTGGCGCATCACTCGATACGGCCTTAAAGCTGGGGTATAGGTCGTGTAAAAAAATGTCTTGTTGTCGGCCGACCAAGCAAATCCCACGACCTTATCCACCACGTCGGGCAGCGGCTTACCGGTGCGCAGGTCAATAAACTTAAGTGTAAACTCTGCATAAGAGCCGGTGAAATTGCTGGCGTAGGCAAAGATGTTGTTATCGTCAGAAATCTGATATCCTGCAAAAATGAACGCTGATTTGCCTTCGGATACTTTATTGCAATCCAGCAGAACTTCTTCCGGGGCAGTAAGCGCTCCTTTCTTTCGGCAAAAAATACTGTACTGCTTGCCTTTTTGGTCGCGCGAGTAATAATAGTAGCCATTATTAAGAGTAGGCACCGACTCATCTTCCTCTTTGATCCGACCCTTCAGTTCGGCAAATAACCTATCCTGCAAGGCCTTCGTATGCGCCAGTACGGTGTCTGTATAAGTGTTTTCGGCTTTCAGATAGTTGATTACTTCCGGGTTGGTTTTATCTTTGAGCCAGAAGTAATTATCTACACGGGAGTAGCCGTGTTCGGTGAACGTCTGCGGTTTGCTGGTCACAGTCGGAGGGGGAGGATAGTTGGATTGCTGCATTATTGGGTCGGACTTTTCGCCGGACTGACAGGCTGTCAGAGTCAGGATGAGCATCCCTAGCGGAATCATTTTGGTAGCAAATGGCATAAACATGGGATTAGAGGTAAGTAAAAAATAGGTTGGGTTTATTTCTTAATATTCAATCAAGGTTTTGTCTGCTGGATGTAAGTATTGACAATTTCTTCTAAAATGGGCAGTGGCACAGAGCCATTGGCCAACACGGCTTGATGAAACTGCTTTAAATCGAACCGGGAACCAAGTGCTTGTCTGGCCTTTTCACGTAGTTCCAGAATCTTCATCATTCCAATCTTGTACGAGCAGGCCTGACCCGGCCAGACTATATACCGCTCGACTTCAGTTGTTATGGCACTGGTAGCCCAGCCCGTATTGGCAACCATATAGGTAATGGCCTGCTCTCGTGACCAGCGTTTATAATGAATTCCTGTATCGACCACGAGTCGGACGGCTCGAAATAGCTCATCACGCAAACGGCCTAGGTTTCCGAACGGATCATGCTGGTAAAAGCCCATTTCATAAGCCAGTTGCTCGCTGTACAAAGCCCATCCTTCGATATACGCGTTAAAGGGAATGACAGTACGGAAGATGGGCAAGCCTTTTAGTTCGGTCTGTATACCCAATTGGAAATGATGGCCGGGGATAGCTTCGTGATAGGCAAGCGTCTTCATGGAAAATTTCGGGTGTTCGGATGCCGTTCGCAGATTCGCCACAAAAACTCCTCCTTTCGAGCCATCCAGGGCAGGCAGATCATACTTACCGAGAGCGCCTGTATTTTGCTGAAACACGGGCATTGGCTCAACCGTTATGGAGGCTTTCGGGCGAAGGGTAAAGGCGACATCCACCCGCTTACTGGCGTCGTCAATAATGCGTTTATATTCAGCCAGAATCAACCCTTTGCCAGCGGGTGTATCTGGATACAAAAAGCGACGTTCTTTAGCCAGCCGCTGAAGAACCGTTCCAATCGTATGGCTGGTATCGGCATAACCCTGACTTTTCAAAATGGCCCTCATTTCCTGCGTAATCCGGCGAACCTCGCGTAAACCAATCTGATGTATTTGCTCCGGGCTTAGATCGGTCGTGGTATGAATTCTTAGCTGATGACTATAATAGTCATCACCATAAGGATGCTTCCAGACGCCCTCATCCGGAGAAGTACGCTGGTATAAGAACTGGTTGTAGCGGATTAGTTTTTGATAAGCGCCAAAAACGGATGTCCGGATAACCTTGGCAACCCGGTTGGAATAGATCTTTTTTTCTTCCGCTGATACATCCCTGATGCGTGCTATCTTTTGATTGAAATTGGTGTAAAGTACGTTCTTGCTAATTTCACCATTTATAAATGCTTTCATCTGTTCCAGCACTCGCTGCACAATAATCCTGGGTGGGACAATGCCTTTATGCTCTCTGATGATCAGCCCTTGCAATACCTGATCAAACTTGGTGGCAATGCCTTTAAGTCGGGTAATATAGGCATCCATGTCGCTTCGGTTCCGTAGCTTGTGCTTGTTCAGTAGCAGATCGACAACTTCAAGCTGGGCTCCATCCATCTGGTTGAGCGGGTAATTATAGTAGAAGAATACTTTGCCGTCTGTGTTACTTTCCAAATACCAGCTTAGAATTTTGGTGTTTAACTTATTCTCCGGCGACTGACTCTCAAAATCATAGTGCTGCAGCATCTGGAAATCGTCTTTCATTTGTTCAAAACTGCGCCATTGCTGAGCATCCGTTGCATCATCCCATTTGTCTTTGGTCCAGTCATACAGGACAGGCAGACCCAGATAGGTGATTGTTTCCGGACTACGCAGCATGCCGGTAATAAAAACGCGGTCGTAGAAATGCCGAATATTAAACGGGCGAAACCAGATCAGATTGATAAGCCAGCCGGCAGCGATCAACAGAATCAGCAATAACGAGCGGGATATCCAGTATTTCCAGGTTCGTTTCAAGGTTGCCATGGGTAGAATAAAGTGGAATAGGTTTTATCAATAAATGAAATGGTGTCCTGCCAAATCGTGGCCGGATAGGCGCCGGCTTCTCCGGATTTAGCCGCGCCAGGGAAAACAGCATCTGCCCGGAGATCATGGAGTCTTTCCTGACATCCTTGCCTGTCTGGCCATTCAGAGTAGGCATTTGGGTGGATGAGGGATTTTGCCCAGGAGCAGGATAGGTTGCTGCGACCAGGTAAAGGGGTGAAAAAACCATTGAAGCCAAATGTTTCATGGAAGAAATGGGCGTAAAGGATCGTAGCAACTGAGTTGAATGGAAGCAAAGATCTCTGCTTATGGAGCGTGTAACCAGCTGGTTTGAGACAAAAACTATAAAGTTTGGGACAAGGTGATCAGCCAGTGACCAAGGTATTGGAATTACCTGTTATGTTTGGTCAAAGTATCCTTTTTCCCATGAAAAAACATTGCTTTTTCCTGCTTTGGGTACGCGCGGGCAGCTTATCCGGCATGGCATTCCTGGCACAGAACGCGTCTATGCTCTTGAATCCAAATGCTCTGAAAGACATTAAGCGGATTGGCGGCTTTGTGAATGCAATGACCGTTTCCGGTGAGCAAGCCAGATTTCACACGCTACTCGGCTCTAATTATGCTGCGCATGAGCCGGGCGGGGGCGAAAGCGTTTAATCATGAACACCATTAGTTATTAAAGTTTTTTGCATTTAAGTGAACAGCTTAGGCGCTGTACGAATCCGACGAAATACAAGGTATTGTTGGAAGCCATTTTGCAAGCTAACACCCACACTGGGCAACATATTATCTACAAGGAATGTGTGATTTTAGCGACGATAGCCCACTACCGACTAAGCAAAACGCCTTTTATAACTGGAAAGCTCAATTTTCATATGTCTTATGTCTTATCAAACATTTTTAAACCTAATGAATATGAAAAGCAACTACCAACTCCTGTATGTACTTCCTGTCCTGTTTGCGGCACTTGGCATCTGCCAACGCGATACACAGAAATTGAGAATCCCGAAACAATATTCCGCAGAGCAGCTGCGAAATAATGTAAACGTATTCGGATCAGGGTTTAATGCAGATGAATCCGGAGTGCTGCTGAGCAGCAATGTGACCGGAATTTACAATGTATACCAGATCAACATGGCCGACTCTGTCAGCATGCCGTTAACAGAATCTGGCAAGGAGTCCTTTTTTTCGGTTGACTATCTTCCGGGCCAGGATGCGTTCATCTATTCAGCTGACAATAACGGCGATGAAAACAACCATTTATATCTGAGTAAAAAAGGAAGCACCAGGCCAAAGGACATCACGCCGTGGCCAGGCAGTAAAAACAATTTCTTCGGGTGGAGCGAAGACAAAAAGGCCATGTATGTGGTGAGCAACAAACGAGATCCCAAGGTATTTGATTTGTGGAAGCTCGATACGCTTCAATGGGAGCCGGTGTTGCTTTTTAAAAATGATCAGGCTTACAACATTTCCTCTGTCAGCAAAAGCGAACGATACATTGCACTGGGCAAAAGCATTACAACGGATAAGGAAGATTTGTATCTATTTGACCGCACCGATAAATCCATCAAGGCTATAAGCAATGATCATGAGGCGGTTTGGTACGCTTCGGGCTTTGAAAAAAACGACAGTACATTGTACTACATCACCAATGACGAAGCAGAATTTGCTTATCTGGTCAGGTACAACATAGCCAGTGGTAAAGGCCAAAAAATGTTTGAAACCCAATGGGACGTGGTTGGTTTCGGATTAAGCGAAAATGAAAAGTACCATACCATTTACATCAATGAAGATGGCAAGAATAAAGTGCTCCTGTTTGACCATGCCACGATCAAGCCGGTCAGTTTTCCGGATATCAAAGGTGGAGAGATCCAGGATGTGGCCATCAGCAGGAGTGAAAAGAATTTCCTGCTCACTGTAGGCAGCAGCACGAGCCCTTCTAATTTATATGTGTATAATGCAGAAGCCAAAAACGTAAAGCAGCTCACCAGCACGCTTAACAAAGCGGTTGACCAGCAGGATCTGGTTCCTGCAGAAGTAGTCCGGTTTACCTCTTTTGACGGCCGGAAGATTCCTGCAATTTATTATAAACCCCTTCAGGCCGACAAGGATCATCCGGTGCCGGCCCTGGTTTGGGTACACGGCGGTCCTGGTGGCCAGAGTCGGACCGATTTCAGCAACAGTATTCAGTTTTTGGTTAACCATGGCTATGCGGTACTCGCTGTTAATAACCGCGGTAGCAGTGGCTATGGAAAGGAATTTTACAAACTCGACAATAAAGACCATGGCTATGGTGACCTGAAAGACTGTATTTGGGGAAAAAAATGGCTGAGCCAACAAGCGTATATAGATAGCAATGCAATTGGAATCTTGGGCGGCAGCTATGGAGGTAACATGGTGCTGAATGCTCTTTCGCTCCATCCGGACGAATTCAAGGTCGGGGTGAATTTGTTTGGTGTTGCCAATTGGCTGCGTACGCTGCGCAGTATACCTCCTTATTGGGAGTCGGCGAAAAAGGCTTTGTATGACGAAATGGGCGATCCCGATTCAAAGGACAGCGTCATGCTAAAAAACACATCGCCATTATACAATTACACAAAAATCAAAAAACCGCTGATCGTATTTCAGGGTTCCAATGATGTGCGTGTGTTGCAAATAGAAAGTGACGAAATTGTAGCCGGTGTCAAAAAGAATGGTGTGCCTGTGGAATATGTCCTATATCCCGATGAAGGCCATGGCTTTGTAAAGAAGAAGAACCAGATCACTACGGACAGCAGGACACTTGTATTTTTGGATAAATATCTAAAATCCGGAGAAAAGAAACAGGTTGCTAAATAGCGTATGACCCTGATAGAGCAATGCACTTCTTAGCTTTGATGGTTCATTACATTCGCTACACTTACAGCCACTCATCAATTCTATAAAGCATTTTAATTGCATCTTTGATGGTGCTGGATATTCGTTAACTTGATGCTTATTTTTTATCGCAATTCCCACTGGCAGATTCGGAGGGTTGCGAATAAAATAGGGCGTTGCGGATTCAAATTCATCTCATTAATAAAAAGCTAGCTTAATTAACATTTTAAAATGAACCGGATTATTTGGAGATAATCAAGGTTTAAAAATCTATTAAATCTTTAATTTGTATCCTAGTCAACCTCAATATTTTGGCTTTATGAAATACTTACTTGGTTTGCTTCCATTGTTGTTAATTCTTTCCTGCGAGAAGAACCAAAACAAGTCCTCAACTGACTCCGGCCTGGAAGCCAAGATTGATGGTATTGTCAAACCGCACATCGACAAAACTGAAGCGGCAGGCATGGCCATCGGTGTTTTTAAAAACCACAAACCTTTGTTTCATAAGGCCTATGGGTTCGCTGATCTGGAGTTGGATGTCAAGCTTCCGATTAATGCTTCATTCGAAATTGGCTCGGTTACGAAACAATTTACCGGAGTAGCCATTTTGCAGCTTGCCGAACAAGGGAAAATAACATTGGATGATGATATAGAAAAGTATCTGGATTTTAATACCCGTAACAGGAAAGTTACGATACGACAGTTACTGAGTCACACCTCCGGCATTAAAGGATACACTGAGCTACCCAGTTTTGAAATGTTATCGGTTCAAAAACATAGCAGAGATACCCATTTACGCATTGTCGAAAAAGAACAATTTGATTTCGAACCCGGTGAAGCATTGATTTATAATAATACGGGATTTTTCATGTTGGGCCTGATCATCGAAAAGGTGAGTGGAATGTCCTACGAAGAATATGTTAAAAAGAATTTGTTCGATAAGGCACAGATGACAAACTCCTATTACTGCAGCGAACAGAAGATTACCAAAAACAGGGCTCACGGTTATGACAAAGCCGAAAAAGGGTTGGTGAGAGCCGCATATCTTGATCATACCTGGCCTTTTTCAGCAGGTTCATTGTGCTCTACTGTAGAAGATCTGGAGAAGTGGAACAATGCTCTGCATCATGGGAAAATCCTTAATAAGAAAAGTTATAATGAATTTTTAACACCTGTAAGCCTGAACGACGATACGGTGACTCGGTATGCAAAGGGCATTACAGTAACAAATTGGAAGGGAAAACGCCTTGTGGAACATGGTGGGGGAATTAACGGCTTTCTTTCCCAGAACAGTTATTTTCCGGATGAAGATGTAAGCATCATTGTTTTGATCAACACCACCAGTGTTGGTGCAAGGGAGGTTGCTGATAAAATAGCAGATCTTGTTTTAAAGGATTTCCAATTCAATGAGCCTGTTCAGTTTCGGGATGACCTAACAAAATTTACAGGTAGCTACAAAGGCAGAGGACGTGGCCAGGACATGAATGTAAAAATTAGTAAAAACGGCCTCTCTCTTCTTGTAGCACTTGAAAAGGAAAAGCCTCAAACGCTTAATTATAGCAAGGGAAATATGTGGTCGGATGGGAATAGCAATTATTTGTTTCAAGAACAAAAAGGTCAGGTTACAGGACTAAGCATGGATGAGGTTTATGGATATTTTGTGTTGAAGCGAGAGTAGAGCAAGCATGGCGACACAGAAGAATTAAATGCATTAATGTGTGCTGGTTCATAACATTCGCTGCACTTGAACAAAAGAACGCATCAGGGAACAGGCCTGGTAGTGAGACCTATGGATGGTAAAGTCAGCAATGAAAAATAAAACGTAGCATTGCCCTGAATTTTACCGGCTATTCGATGCAGCGGAACTATGAACCCCTACAAGTAATTCAATTAATTGATCCGCTTTGCTTCACTTTTTTGCCCATTGTATACCATCGTCCGCTTGACAACCTTTCCCGACGCATCCCGGACAAACTCAACCTCTGCGTCAAAGCTGCGAAAGAAAAACTGGGTGGGGGACTTGGGGAATAGTTCAGCCCGACTGCTACCCTTGACGTGCTCAAACAGCCTGTTGTTTTCTCGTGTAATAGTATAAATGAGATTGTCTTCCTGATAATTGCCAACATAGGCTTCCAAAACTGACTCAGGAACAACTACTGTTTGCCGGACCGTAGGCTTGTAAAAATTTGGCCATTGATAAACGCGTGCAATGCTATTCAGGATTTCATCGGCAATAAAGCCGTTAACGGAATTCATCAGGATTACGGCGCCATAGCCTTGTGTCAGGCTTTCTACAAAGGAAACGTTGAATCCTGCCGTAGACGGGCCATATGAATCGGTGAAGAGCGGAGGCTGCGCATCGGGAAATGTATTCAGGCCCACAGCGTTTGAGCTACCCTCATAGGGCATCAACTGCAGCCGAGCGGTTTCTGGTGTCAGCACCTGACCTGACTTTCCTCCATATGCCAGTTGCATTTCGATCATATAACGGGCCAGATCGCTGGGGGTAGTCCACAAGCCCGTAGCAGCCTGTTCAGGATAAATTTTGTAGTGCCCTTCTATTACCTGACCGGTAAAGTCGTGGCCACTGGCTAAGTCATCGTCCTTACCAGAAGCCAGGATATAAGAACTGTTTATCATTCCTAGCGGCTTGAACACATTCTCTGACATATATGGATCATAGGTCTGGCCGGTCACGTCCATGAGCAGCTGTTGGGAAATCATCAGGCCGCCACCAGAGTACTTTGTCCTGACGCCGGGCTCGGAAACAGACCGGATAGCCGGCGTACTGGCCGGTTTGCGACCCTCTAGAATTTGTACGACAGTAGGCAAAGGTACTCCCACCGGGTAACCTGAAAATAGAACGGGCACAAGGCCTGCCCGGTGAGTCAGCAACTGCATAAGGTTGATCCGCTTCCCTTTTGCAACCGAATCATAAGGAAACTTCCAGCTGGTCAGGTAAGTATTAATGTCGGCAAAAAGATCGATTTTTTTGTTTTGTACCTGGACCATGACGCCTGTTCCATGTACGGCCTGATTGATCCGACCTGCCTGAAAACGGGTTTGGGTAGTGAGAGGCCGGCGCTGATCAGCATCAGCCCATCCGTAGGCTTTGGCCCATTCGATCTGGTAATTATTCACTACTGCAATACTGATCCCGGGCACGTCATAGTACTGCATTCGTTCCTGGATGGTCCAGTCTTTATCGGCAGGCAGGCGTATACCTGAGGCTAAGCGTTGCTCGACCTGCCGAATTTTTTCATTCACATCTCTGGAGTACGAAGTGGACTGCGCACCAGCTGGCATCCAGTTAATTAACCAAACGATTAGTGATAAAAGGTGTTTCATGGAGAGCAGCAGAAAAGGAGTGTCACATATACATATTTAGTATTATGTAAGCAAAGATCTCTGCTGTAATACTCCCCAAAATTGAGACCATCGATTAAGTTTATTAACTTGACATAAAACCGATGAACAAAATGAAACAGAGCCGGTGAAAATTTACAGCAAAGTTCAAGGCGATGGTAGCCGTTGAAGCCTTGAAAGAGCGGCAATCGCTAAGCGAATTGGCGACCAGATTTGAACAGGGTCGCCTGGCGATTCATCCAACCCAGGTATCAGCATGGAAGCGTGAATTTCTGGAACGGGCTGAGAAGGCTTTCGGAGATGAAACAGTCAGCGAGGAAGAAACTGTGTAATACTCCCCAAAATTGAGACCATCGGTTAAGTTTAGTAACTTAACATAAAACCGATGAACAAAATGAAACAAAGCCGGAGAAAGTTTACATCAAAGTTTAAGGCGATAGTAGCCGTTGAAGCCTTAAAAGAGCGGCAGTCACTGACTGAATTGGCAACCAGATTTGAAATCCACCCGACGCAGGTCTCTGCATGGAAGCGTGAATTTCTGGAACGGGCTGAGAAGGCTTTCGGAGATGAAACAGCCAATGAGGAAAAATCCGTGGATGTTGACAATCTTTTTAAGCAGATTGGTCAGCTACAGGTGGAGAACGACTATTTAAAAAAAAGCTTAAAATAAGCCAGTCTATGAAAGAGCGCATAGCATTGATCGATACTAGCCACCCATTGAGCATTCGTCGGCAGTCAGAAATTCTGAGCATTAACCGCAGCCAGTTGTATTACAGGCCTGCTGGTGAAAAATCGGATCGCCGAAGCGAAAGAAAACCTGGTGCTGATGAAGACTATGGATAAGCTGTTCCTTTCTGATCCAACCCTGGGTGTGCTGGGAATGCAGGATGAGCTGAGTGAAAAAGGGCTGGACTACAATGTCAAGCGCATCCGTCGGCTGATGAGGAAGATGGCTATTTAGCCGATTTATCCAAAACGTAACCTTAGCCGTTTGGGAAAAGCAAAATACATTCACCCATATTTACTCAGAGGCCTTCAAATTAACCGTCCCAATCAGGTTTGGGCTTTGGACATCAGCTATATACCAATGAAGCATGGTTTAAGTATCTGACAGCCACAATTGATCTGTATAGCCGCTATATCGTTGGATGGCAGTTGTCCAACTGTTTCGACCCCCTATTATTCGGACTGTTTTGGCAAATCAGTTTAGAAGACTATGCGTCTTATTTACCAATGCAAAGCTAGCCTTCGCTCCATGATTGTCAAGGGCTTTGCAAGTTCCTCCTTCGTCAGAACCCTTGACAATCATTCCGCTCTAAGCTGGTTTTGCATAGGGCAAATAATGCGGTTCGAGTTTCGTCCTGTCTTAGAGCTCTGAACAGTTGGACAAAATTGTAAAAACAGCCTGGTAGCCGGTGCGATTAGTTCATTTAATTAGTTGGCGAATCAAATTAACAGTTTTCGGCCACACAGTTCACTTGGGAATTTAACCGCGGACGGCATCAAATGAAGTCGGGTTGCTGGTGAAAAGAGAAGAAAAAAAGCCCGATTTTCCAGCTTTGATTGTCCGGAATTTGGAAGATCACCAAATACACCGCAAACTCAAATTCAAACTGTCTTATAATCTGAAAGAAGATCACTACAAAACCAAAAAGATTTAATGTTTACACCAAGATGCCTTCATATTGGCGACACAATCGGAGTGATCTCTCCGTCTTTTGGTGGCGCCGGAGCGTTTCCGCATCGCTACAAGCAAAGTGTGGATTGCCTTAAAAGAATGGGGCTGAATGTTAGGCCAGCGCAAAATGCCCTCAGCTCTACTGGATATGTTTCGGACTCCATAAAGGCCAGAGTTGATGATATCCACGAGATGTTTTCGGATTCCAGCATAAGTGCCATAATTTGTTCCATTGGAGGAAATCATTCTAACCAGTTGCTCGGCTATCTTGATTACGAGTTAATATCAAAGAACCCGAAACCTTTTATTGGGCCGAAGTGCCTACCATGGATAATCAGAAAATAGAAGCTTTTCTGGGGGAGGTAGTAACAGACTTCGGCGCTGCCTTCAGTGCTCCACTATGCTACATTGGCGATAAATTGGGTTTATACAAAGCGATGGCTTTTGCCGGCCCACTTTCCAGCGAAGAACTGGCTCAGAAAACCAATACTGATCCGCGCTATGTGCGGGAATGGCTTGTTAACCAGGCAGCCGGGGGATACTTGGACTATGATCCGCCGAGCAAAAAATACACTTTGCCTGATGAGCACGCTATGGCCCTGACGGTAGAGGACAGCCCGTTTTATGTTGTAGGCGGGTTTCAGATTGTGAACGCGATGAACAAGGCAAATGAGCGGATCATAGACGGCTTTCGTACCGGAAAAGGAATGCTATGGGGTGAGCACCACCATGATTTATTTCAGGGTACCGAACGCTTTTTCCAAACCCAGTTACATCAGAAATTTATTACAGAACTGGTTACCGGCAGTAGAAGGAGCCGTACAAAAACTTCAAACAGGCGCTAAGGTTGCCGACATTGGCACGGGCATGGTATTTCTACTATGATCATGGCCCAGGCATTTCCTGACTCTCTTTTCTTTGGTTTTGATAATCATCAGCCTTCCATTGAGCGTGCCAATCAGATTGCCAAAGAGCAAGGGGTGGAAAACAGGGTCAAATTCAATGTAGCCAGCGCCTAGGAATTTTCTGGTGAGAACAATGATCTGATCACTTATTTTGACTGCCTTCACGACATGGGTGATCCTGTCAGCTCCTTGAAGCAGGCTTATAAAGCGCTCTCACAGGATGGGGCGGTAATGGTGATAGAACCTATGGCCGGAAGAAAGACGGAAGAAAACTTCAATCCGGTCGGCCGTGTGTACTCGGGAGCATCCGTATTATGTTGTACGCCGAATGCCATTGCCTTTGGGCCTTACGCTTTAGGAACCGTTGCCAGTGATGATGCGTTAGAAGAGGTTGCAATCCTGGCCGGATTCAGCAGCTTTACAAGAGTTGCCGAAACACCTTTTAACAGGGTATTTCAAGGGCAAAAATAGCTGCCATTTTTTCCAGCCTTCCATGCAGTCAGATTTGGTGAACCAGCCTGCCAGGCATTATTTGAAAGAGTGTTTACACGGACTCATCATATTAAAATGAGAGGAAATGTTGCAGTCTGAAAATTGCTCTTAATCTAATGTTAAACTTTTTTGCAAAAAGCATGTCTGTTAAGCTCCCTTATAGTACTGCCAACATGTTAAGAATCTGAATATCTGGATAAAAGAATAGTCCTGACCGGCAGGACTGCACAGGATGTTTCAGTTTGAAAAGCCGACACTTCTTCATAGGCCAAATTCATTAAAAATTCTACTGTCCAGAGTTTAGGTTGATAAAAAGCAATTGTTCTGAAATACTCCCGTAGCTGTTGCACAACTCGAATACTGCTAATCGGTAACAATCCTACTGGCGTTAAAGCCTACGAGGTTTCCATAGGTGGTCAATCGAAAATTCTTCTCTATCGTCAGTACAATTCTCAACGTGTAAGGTGACGAGCCAAGTGAGATAGTAATTGCCAGTAAAAGTTGTGCAACAGCATTTGCCTCCTCAGTCGCTTACCCCTGACATATGGATGCCGATTAATGCTTCTATCTCCTTTCGTTGCAGGTGCCTAGCCCATTCCAATGCGGTGCCTTGGTATACCATGTCCCGAAGCTGCAGGTTAGGATCAAAGGACAAGACTAATTGCGCCAGCACACTATCATTTCTTTCTGCAGCGACATGCAGCAGGGTATACTGATAGACTCCATACAATTGATTTACCGCTTCGGGATCGTCGGCAAGCAGGGCGGCACTGCGATCTCTCCATCCCATATCCCAAGCATCGAGAACGCTGCACAAAGCTCCGTGCGCGATCAGCCATTCAGCACAGATCGTTTGCCTGAAATGTGCAGCCAGCTCTAATGGTCGCATGCCATTGCAAAGCGGCACATTCAAGTCAGTAGCCGGAAGACTGTCAAGCATGGTTAAATCGCCTTTGCCTATGGCCTCTGCCAAGGCCACCTGTGCGGGGCCGGGGGAACGGGTATTCAGTCGGTCATCAGTGATGGACCAGGTAAGGCCATCATTGATCCATTTAAAACCCAACTGCTCATATAATGGTCGACCATTGGAGTTGGCGTTCAGCGTCACATAATGATAGCCTTCCTGAAAGGCATGTAGGCAAGCTGCTGTAACAATGGCTTTACCTATGCCTTGCCTACTGTACTCGGGTACTACACCGACATTGTAGATACCTGCGACACCGCCACCAAATAGCATCAAGGTCTGCGCCACGACCCGTCCCTGTTTCAGGGCTACGAAACGCTGCACCTGTTTGGGATTTAGCTGCGGTAGGTTCTTGTTTCCAAGATCATTGTTTCCAGCATAAGGAAGACCGGCAATGGCGCTCAGCGACATTTCATTATCTGGTTTTATCACAAGATCTGCTGGCGCAACAAAGCTGGGGCGAATTGCGGAAATCTCAAGCGCCATCCAGCATGGCTTCCATCCTGGCTGAAATCCCCTTGCCAGGAGCAGAACATCCAGATCGGTTGTCTCAGGAGGATTCAGGGACCAGCAGCACAGGTCGCGCACCGGGTGCGTCCGATAGAAGTCGAACATTGCATCCAGCGCAGCAGTGCCATTAAGCTGCTTAGGAAAAAGGATGTCCCCACACTGTTCTTCGGGTATGTAGGTCCAGCTGCAACCGGTTTCCTGCCGCACCATTCCTCCTTTCGCAAGGGCATCCAAATAAAACAGGTCGCTGTGATTTTGAGCGATGGCAGCTTCCAGACGAAAGGGATCGGCATTGGACAAGATAGCAGTCATATAGTAAATTTAGCGTATACAGGAATTTACGGATTTTATTAAGATCAGTACTAAAGGCGTACCTATAAAAATGGAAATACAAATTGAGTGGCCCTGGCCGAAAATTGGAAAAGTTACTACCATTCCCGTCTTTTTACAGACGATGCGACCGCCGTCCGGTTGATTAACCTGACTATTGCTTTCATTTTATTTAAAAGCATTCCTTTTCTGGATTGTAATAAATAACAAAAATCAGCAAGGATCACCGGGATTCCGGAACCGTGAACTTTAATTGAAAAATGGTTTATTTAATTACCTTGAACACCTATCAAGCTATTCATCTGGTATTTTCTCATTTAAGAAAATAGGTAAAGCTAAGCTTGGCAGCCAATGGCGTGCCGGGAGTGAAATGGATTTCTTCAACGGATGCAGTCTCGCCTCGCAGCCGGCTTTCGGTTGCAAACTGTGTTTCCTTCCAGCGTGTGTTAAAAAGGTTTTGTACGGAAAGTCCCAGCGCATAGCTGGGCCTGGTGTAATTGAGCTGTAAATCATTTACAAAATAACCTTTGGCAACGATGCTGTTGTCTTCATTGGCAGGCCTTGTACCCATATAACGGTAGCGCAGTGATCCACTCCATGCACCGGCATTGCGAAGCGATAATCCGCCGACAGAAGTCAGGGTAGGGGCAAGGGGCAGATAGTCCTGGCCCGCCTCAACACCAATTGTCCGCGGTTTGGCAGCATTCAGATCCAGGTCCGCATACAAATGCCGGGTCAGCTCGTAGCGTATGGAAAGGTCCAGGCCGTAGCGCCTTGTTTTGCCACTCGGCTCTACAACACCTTCGTCGCCCACATACACAAACTCCTGCGCAAGCCACAAATACCAGGCAGCCGCGTTGACCAGAAGCTTCGGAAATGGCTTGAAAATCGTACCGGCATCAAACCCGTAAGCCGGGGGAAGGGTTTTGCGGCCATTATCTGCCACTACAACCCTGGTATCATTGGAGTGAAAACTCTTGCCCGAGTTCAGATACAATTGCAGGCCGGGATTGGCGGTATAGTAAAGGTTTAATTTCGGCGAAATGATAGCCGATGTACTTCGCCTTTTGGCTGCCGGGGTTAGCAGCAAGTCTTCATACTGGTTTCGGAAATAATCAAACCGTATGCCGGCATTGGCAGAAAAGCGATCTGAAAATTGGATCACTTCGTCCAGATAAGCACTTGCATTAAGCTCATTGATTTTGCCGTACTGCTGGCGTTCAAGTGTTTCTGTGCGGTTTTTGGTATGCGAAAGTTCAGTTCCTCGAGTTAGGTCCTGGCGGTACTGCAAGCCGGCGGTAGAGATCAAGGCTACATTCCCGACGTAATTGGTGCGTGCAATGCTGCCCTGATAACCAAAAAGGTCGCGCATTTCTTTTTGGCGGATCTGATCGCCATTGATAGAATCTTTGAGGAAAAATGTAAAATTGGAATAAAGCTCAAAATGGTAATTGCTGTAAAAGAGCTGATTTTTTAAGGTATAGCCGCTTGACGTGACGGTTACTGTTTCAGCATTGAAATTGGTCCGGCTGGTCTGGCCACCCTCCGTAGGGTCCACCGATCCGAAAAAGCCGGTGAGCCCGGATGCAACTGCCCGGTTCGGGATTTGCCCGGAGTGGTTCCATTTACTCCAGAATGTTGAGCCAGTTACAGTCAGATTGGTATTTGCAGATAAATGGCCGTGGTATTTTCCTTGCAGGTTGAACCGCTTAAAGTTCTGAGGATTGTCAAAATAGGAATCCGAATAGGAATATTCCGAAGCCAGGTAAGCCGATTGATTTTTGTCTTTTCGCCTCAACAAATCTAGTCCGCCCACCGCCCTAAATGTCCCGAACTGGCCTCCTTCGAGTTTTATAAAGCTGTTATCCAAAGTTGTTTTTGTTTTCAGATTGGCCCAACCCGCAGTCGTAAAATTGCCTATATCGGTGGTGTAGGGGCCTTTTTTGAAATTAACCGTTTCGACAAGCTCCGGAATCACAAAATGCAGGTCAGCATAACCTTGCCCGTGTGCATGCGAGACCATGTTGACCGGCATGCCATCCAAGCTTAGACGAATGTCAGTCCCATGGTCAATATCGAACCCGCGCAGAAAAATTTGCTCGGCTTTCCCACCACCTGCATGCTGCCCAATAAAAAGGCCAGGCACAATCCGGAGTATTTCCTGAGAATTGGTAACAGGGCGCAGTCGGATATCCAGGCTGCTGATCAACTGCTGATCATGTGCTTTCAAACCCGATACTGTAACGGTGCTCAGCATAACAGGCGCTACGGTCATTTTAGTTTGGACTTTTGTAGTCAATTCATCAGTTACTGTCACCTCCTGAATGTGGGGCGCATAGCCAATGTATGAGAATTCCAGCTTGTAAGCCGATGCCACCAGCTCACTAAACCGATATTGACCCAGTTCATTGGTCAAGGTTGCCTTACCTGTTCCTGCCAGCTGCACGCTTACCCCGCGAAGCGGAAGGCCGCTTGCTGCGTCTGTCACGCGCCCTTCCAGCGAACCCAGGTGCGCATAAGCAGCTATGCGGATGATCAAAAGCAAAAATGAGAGTAATAACGATTTCATATGGAAGTCAGGCTTTATTTGCTTGCCTGGTTTTTAACGTAAAATAAACCGCCGACACAGCCAGAGCCAAAAGTATAAAAGGGGCATAATCCGCGATACGTTCGATTACTGCGCCCCCGGCATTTGCATTTCCGGTCACACGTTCGGCCGTCCAGGCAATGGCAGCCACCGCAGCCAATACGGCACCTGTAAGCCGGACAGATCGATAAACAGGTGTGCGGCTTAATAAAATCAGCCAGGGAATGGTAACCAAAATAATCAGCAGCTGCATCAGCTCGATACCTGCATTGAACCCCAAAATGCTGAGTGCCATGCTGCCGGCATCAAGGGATAGATTTTCCAGTGTGTTTGCAAAAGCCAGCCCATGGATCAGCCCAAAACCGGCAGCGATCCAGGTTTCCTTGCCTGGAAAAAATGGCCGCATGGCATGTAAGGCAGAAATCAGAATAGACAAGGCAATCAGTATTTCAACAGGTTGCCCCGGCAGTCTGACCCAGCCAAATGCGCCAAGCAATAATGTTATAGAATGCCCGGCTGTAAAAGCTGTTACAATCCACAAAAGACGTGACAGGCTGTACCGGGTACCTCCAAAACCAGTCCAGCGCCTGCGTGTGTATAGCAGCGGTGCGGGAAGTAGCAGCACCAATAAAAAAAGCAAGTGGTCTGTACCTTCGGCAATATGCTGTATGCCAAGCCTGACCATGGATAGAAAGCCTTTCCAGCTATTTCCGGGTTCAAGGTTAACTAGCAGGGGTAATATCCTGTTGTTGACAATATCGAGCTCGATTACCCCTACCTGATTGGGAGATTCTTCTGCAAGTTTGCCGGCAGCCCAATCCTGGCTTACTGATACTAATATCTTATGCGTTACGACCTGGTGAAGTACTGCATCGTAGTCAAAAATGAATTTTCTGACATCTGCATCAGCTGGTGGGATAAGGTCCAGCTGCGCAGTAAGCTCGCGGTAAACACCATGAATGGCATTTTGCGTTTCATGCACTTTTAATGCTCCGACAGTTACGCGCCAAAGCTTTCCATCTCTTGTTTTCGGCCTGATATGTTGAACTAAATAAGCTCGGAGCTGGGGAGCATGCCTGCCGATCAGCTGTGCGGAAGAATCATTGACTGCCAAACCGATGGCAGCTTGCAATTCACTAAGTGGTATCTGCAATTCGGCACTGATGTAATCGGAATGTACGGTTAATAATACAACCGAGTTTGGCATCGGATGCGCCACCGTGTTATAGGCATTCAAGCAGCATGTAGCAGAAATTACCAGGGTCATCAGCCACTTTCTTGCGTGACTGATGATCATTAACGGGTTTTTCAAAATAGATTTATTTAGTTCCGCCATAGTCGGTGGTATGGTCACGCCAAACTGAGTGCGGATGTGGCATATTTTTGATAATGACCCCTCCCTGATAGGAGAATTCAATCCATACGTTTGGCCCGTCAATGCGAATATAATCATTGGCAGCAGTCACGCTCGTGTTTCCCGCGTAAGATAAATAGGTATCGGCCAGCTCGCTGGTATATTTGGCCAAAACTGCCGCTGCTGAAGCCGCATCCAGGTCATTGACATAAAGCTTAATGGCATTCAGGACAAGGGTCTGCTTATCGGCAGTCAGGCTGCCCACTTTTAAGCCAACCTTTGTGGCCGGGAATTTCCAGTCCTGCCCCGGACCCAGTACTACGTCCCCAAATGTAGAACTCAGCTTGGCCGTCGTCTGTTCGCTGCTGCTCAAACTGGTGAGCAAGGCTGCAAATGCCAGGCGCTCCTGCTCCATGGGTTGGTAAGTCTTGCCATTTTCAGTCACCGTGTATGTAGGCTCAATTGCCCGGAATGCCGGCGTATAGCCACTGCCGGCAGAACCATTGAACGTATACGGCTGCGTGTAGTGATGCCCGGTAAAAAGTAGCTCCCAAAGGCCTGTTGTGCTTGGTGTGCCCAGGATTGATACATAAAAGTTACCTGCGCCGTAAGTAGTCCCACCTCCGTTTACTGCCAGGTAATTGTCGGCAACCATACTCCCGATCATCTCATCATAGCCTTCATCGGTTCCGTTCAAGGCAAGTACCGCCAGCATCAAATCTTTAAAAGCGGTGCGCTGGGTTCCATTAAGCGAGGCCAGGCTGATACCATAACGTGCAGACAATCCGGCAGGTAAATTAGACCACTTTTGCGCATTGGCCAGGGTGTACGGAAGTTGTACAGCAGATAAAAGGCTGTCACTCAGTGTTGCTTCAAAAGCCTGTGTGAGACAAACGACTTTTGCCAGGCCAGTAGCACCTGCACAGCTCGTATTGGTCATCGTCATCGTATACATGGCAGCGGTTATAGCCGTAGAAGTATCCACGGATGCACCCGAACCACTGCCGCCCGGGCCACCATTTCCGCCGGGACCACCCGGGCTTCCGGCCGAATCTCCGGGCATGCCTGTTCCTGTCGAGTCACCTGGCACCTCCGGATCCGGATCTGGCGTTACATGGTCGTCGCAGGCAATCATCGTCGCCAGAAAGAAGCCGAGCAGAAGTGTGAAAATTGAAAATAGTCTATTCATAGTTGTTTGATATTTACAGGTTTGTTAAGTGATACTAAATTTTACTTCTTGCACCGGACAAGCGTTCCGGTGCAAATGCTACAAAGCAGCCATTGACTTTAGAACAAAAGGTTAGTTCCCTCCGTAATCCCTGCTCCGGTCACGCCAGACAGAATGTGGGTGCGGGGTATTGCGTACAATAACGCCTCCCTGATAGGAGAATTCGATCCAAACACTGGGGCCGTCGATACGTACGTAGTCATTTTGTGATGCAACGGTTGTTGTTCCCGAGTAGGAAATGTAGGTGTCGGCCAGTTCGTTGGTGTAGGTAGCCAGTATCGATGCAGCAGAAGCCTGATCCAGGTCATTGACATAAAGCCTGATAGCATTCAGAACGAGTTCCTGTTTGGCCGCAGTCAGGGAGCCGACCTGTAACCCTGATTTGGTTGAAGGGAAAGATCCGTCCTTGCCCGGACCCAGCAATATATCCGAAAAGGTGCTGGAAAGTTTTGCTGTTGCCTGCTCAGCAGTACTTAGTCCGCCCAGCATCGTAGCAAATACGGCTCTTTCCTGCTCGAAAGGCTGGTAGGTATTACCATTTGCTGTTACCGCGCTTGCCGGTTCAACGCCACGGAAAGCAGGTGTCACGCCAGTCAGCTTGCCGCTGTTGAAAGTATAGGGTTGTGTATAGTGATGGCCTGTAAAAAGGATTTCCCAGAGCCCTGTTGCGCTTGGCGTCCCCAGAAATGCCAGATAATATTCACCCGCCCCGTAATCGGAACCGCCACCGATGGTGTTCAGATAATCGTCCGCTACCAGGTTGCCCAGCATTTCGTCATAGCCTTCATTGCTTGTGCTTACATCCAGCAAAGCCACCATCAGGTCCCGAAATGCAGCCAATTGTGAGTCATTGAGTGATCCCAGCTTAATCCCGATCCGGCTCGACAAGCCTGCCGGAAGATTGGACCATTTTTTAGCATTGGTTTGGCTGTAAGTCAGCTGCATGGTGGCAACCTGGCTGCTGCTCAGCGTTGCCTTGAAGGCTTCGGCAAGGCAAACGGCTCTGGCCACGCCAGTGGAAGTACTGCAAGCGGTGTTACCGCTGGTTGTTGTAAGCAATGCCGCTGTGATTGAAGACGAAGTGCTGCCGGTTTCCGGCGTAACGCCGGTATCATCTGAGCTGCAGGCCAACGTAAAAATGGTAAAAAAGATCAGGCCCCATCCTGATTTTAGAATTGCTTTCATCTGTCTGATTGATAAGTGAATAATAGTTCGCTGTTTATCTATGATTCAAATTTCGCAGGTGAGGACAAAAGTGTGAGAAAGTTGTGGCTAATCAGGCGAATGTGGTGGCCAAGAAGATTGCATTGTTATCAATGAAGCAAAATCTGGGGCAGGTATTAGTTAAGAAATCTTGTAGTAAAATCGTTTTCGTAGCTGTTGCCGATTGGGATCTCTTCATCTCCAATGGCGATGATCTTGCTGCGGACACCCTGGATTTTGTCCAATGCAACAATGTAGGAACGGTGCACGCGCAAAAAGTTTGTGTGAGGCAATTTATCCAGCATCGCTTTCATGGTCATACGCACCACCAGGGGACGCGTGTTACGGATATGGATTTTGAGATAATTATCCAGGCCTTCAATAAAAAGAATATCATTAAGCCCGACTTTTACCAGGCCATAATCCACCCGGAAAAAAACATGAGCCGGTTCACCGTCAGTGGCTGTGCCAGCCGTCTGCCGCAATGCCTGTAAACGCTGTTGTGCCCTTTGGACAGCCGCCGTAAAACGCTCAAATGTAAAAGGTTTAAGAAGGTAATCCACTGCCTGCACTTCGTAACTTTCAACGGCAAATTCGCTGTACGCGGTCGTGAAAATAACTGCGGTTTGCCGGCCAACGGTTTTTGCAAATTGCAAGCCGGATTCTTTGGGCATGTTGATATCCAGGAAAATCAGGTCAACCGGGTTGCTTTCCATGTACAAACGGGCTTCGCCGGTGCGGGTAAAGGTTTTTAGGGAAGTAATGGTTTCCAATCTGCTGCAAAAAGCATCGATGACGTCCAGTGCAGGCCGCTCATCATCCAGCGCAATGGCTTTTATCATGTCAGTGTGAGATTTAAGGTGACGCGGAACTGTCTGCCTGTATCATCAATAGCCAGCTCATGCGCAGCCGGATAGATCAGTCTAAGCCGTTCTTTTGTGTTCGCCAGGCCAATGCCGGTGGAGGCTTCCATCTCATTTACCTGTACTTTGTTGTTTGCTACTAACAATTGCAAGCCGCTTTCATCCATCTTAATATGAATGTCAATCGGAGAATCTTCTTCAGGATTGACACCATATTTAAAAGCATTTTCAATAAAAGAAAAAAGGATCAATGGGGCGATCTGAAGCCCGTTTGTATCCCCATCCAGCCGGTAGTTCACCTTTACAGCATCCCTTAACCTGGCTTTTTGCAGCCCGATGTAGTTATGGATATAGTTTAATTCCGTCACCAGTGCCACGTGCTCACGGTTGGCATCACGGATAATGTACCGGAGAAATTCGGAAAGCTGCACGATTGTATCTGCCGTACGCTCATCATTCCGGATTGCCAAAGCATAAATACTGTTGAGGGTATTAAATAGAAAATGGGGCTGGATCTGGGCTTTCAGTTGCCGAAGCTCGGCCTGCAGCTGGTCATTTTCAACCTTGTGAAGCCGGTTGGTTGCCTGGATAAGAATCGATATCAGCGAACTTACACTGCCTATGAGAAAAAAGATGGCCAGTTTTGACGGTAAAATCCAGGACATAGTTGGCGGTTCTCCACGGGGTCGACCCCCGCCGGGCGGGCCTTGTGGCCGGAAAGGCTTCTTTGAAGGATAATCACTGAAAAAGTCAGGCGGCCCGCCGGGCATCCTGCTTTTATTTTCGCGCATATTCAGAGGTTTGCCGTTTGAATCACCAAACATCATTTCAGCTACAAAAATTTGCCGTGCCCAGGCACCGATTGTATTTTCCTGCGGCGACTGGAAAAATACCCATTGCTCAATACGGTAGGGCAGGTACACTGCCCCCAAAATACAACATATGGTAATAAGAATGTAGCGCCGGTATTGCTTGTTTAAAAACCAGCGCGGAACAAAAACCGTATGGTTGTAATAGGTGAACAGGATCAGGAAAACATAAGCTATTGCATTCTGCACCAAATGTTCATGGGGGGCCAGCGGCTGCCAGCTCGCCCCTGTACTTACAAAATACAGGATAGGAAGAATTCCTAAAGCTGCCCCGATTAACAGCGGTGTGCCTATTTTTTTTAAGAATTCCATTCGTACAAATCAGTCATAAACGGTCCAGCAGTCTGAATTTCTGTTTTTGAATTGGCTACTGGAGATCAAATTATAAAATGTTACTTACATCTTTGCCGCAGGTGCGGATATTGGACGGTTATTAAATCTTGCAGCTGCAATCGGGCCCGTGAAAAATGCGATCTTACCGTGGCAGCATTAATTTGCAATAAGACAGCAATTTCTTTCAAAGAGTAGCCATCCACGACATTCAATAAGAATACTGTTTTATAAATGGGTTTAAGCTGCTGAATCACTTCCATGATTTCCTGGGCAGCGATGTCCCCAATTACATCGTCATCAATACTGCAGTCAATAAAATCATCATAACCAGTTTGGTAATCCAGGTATTTTCGGTTTTTTCGGTAATGGCTAATGGCCGTATTAACGAGAATGGTCCGAAGCCAGGCCTTAAAAGGTTGTAAACGGTCGTATTTGTCAAGATTTTTAAAAACCTTCAAAAATCCTTCATTAAGGACTTCATCTGCATCTTGCGAGCAGTTGGTGTAGCGCTGGCAAATGCTTTTGCTGTATCCAAAGTATCTTTTGAAAAGCTCACGCTGGGCTGATTGGTTGCCCTGGATGCAGGCATCTAAAACAGAGTCGACATTATTAGGATCAAAGATGACCCTGAGCATAAAACCATGCATAAAACTTCCTTTTTTAATACGTATGCAAGTTTAGCTGCTAAGGCAATGGGGTAGGGAAAAGAAGTGACTAATAAAGGGAATGTTGTGGTTAAAATCAATTTCATGGACCAAGCAACAACAGGATGTCTATTTTATATGGTGACCGGATGGGCAAATACTACATGCTGTTACTTTACAGATTGAGTGGCCAGCATAATTACTCATATGGTCTCATCCAGTTGAATAAAATTTTACATCCTGGCCTAAACCAGTCATTAAATCTATGCAGGTGCCGCATCACTTTGGGGTAGTCTGCATGGCAATGCTCAGGCCTTTAATAAAAAATACAGGTTTATCTATAAAGATCCGCATTGTGTTTGTTTGAAGGTATTTTATACAACTGATCTGAAAGGAGTAGAAAATATTATGCTTATTCATGCTTTCATTTGCATGATGATCATGGATGAAAAATATGTATTTTGAATATACTGTAATCACTTACGCCCAAATGAATTCAGGTATAATGTAAAGTGGATGCAACACAGATTCAGGAATGTACGTATAACGTTTCATAGCGCCTGTCATCCGCGGTTTAGTTGGTGACTTATAAATTAGGAGTTGCTTTTAACAGGTAAGATACACGCGGTTTTTTTGAGTCAAAGTACAACGTATACTAGCAGGAGTTTGGATCTGAGCGGTACTATAATTAAATATTGTGCATTGGTAACAGGTTTCCAAAAACAAAACGACATGGCAGCTGTAGTTTTCTGTTCCATACTGAAATTGTCCATTCTAACTGCATAACCTAATGGTGTATCATTTGTTTTGAAATCAAATTATGGCATTTAAAATAAGGTAATTGATGAAACTACTGTTACACTTCTTGTTTTGTTTATGGCTGGGTACTGCTCTTGTTTTTGGACAAGTAAATTGTGATAACATCGGTTTTGAACAGGGAAACTTGACGGGATGGATTACCAGTTACGGAACCGTTACAGATCTGAATCAGAAGACGATATATCAGAATGAGGTCAACGGGACACAAAATAATGAACATTTTGTTACCAGTCTGAGTGACGGGAACGATCCGAAGGTTCCGGCAGTTCCAATGGTTGCACCCGGCAGCACACATTCGATCCGTATTGGAAACGTGACAGAAGGAAGTCATTTTTCAAGAATTCGATCCAGTTATCTGGTCACTGAGGTCAATACATTGTTTCAGTACAAATTTGCTGTTATTCTACAGAATACAACCGAGAACGGAGGGGCGGCTACGCATGAACCCTACCAGAAACCCGGATTCAACATACTGATCTACGATAGTAACGGTGCTGAATTATCTTGCAGCAATTATGACATTCAGCTTCAGGGAAGCAATACCGTTGATGGCTTTTCTACTTCCGAAGATATTCAGTACAGAAACTGGACAACCGGTGCAATTGATCTCAGAAACTACGTCGGCAAATCACTGACTATTGTGGTTACTGCACACGGATGCACGCGCAGAAGGCACTTTGGCTATGCTTATTTTGATGCAGAATGTCTGAAATCGGAAATTCAGGCGGCTACCTCCTGTCCGGATGAAAACGGCAATCTGACCTTAATGGCACCGACAGGATTTGCAAAATATACATGGAGTAACGGACAAACCGGCCAGAATATCAGTGTAAAGGCCAATCTTGGTGATACCTATCATGTAAGCCTGATTCCGCTCGGAAGCCTGAATGAATCCTGTGCGCTTAACCTGGATTATACCATTAATTTTAAACAAAGCAGTGCTTCCATTTCAAGGACCATTTGTGAAGGCGGGCAGGTGGCAGTAGGAGATACGGTTTACAAAACCAGCGGTACTTTTGTAAGGAATGTAAGTAAAAGTAATGTTTGCGACAGCACCGTTACACTTACGCTTACCGTTAACAAAGCTGTAAAATACACGCAAAATATTCGCATTTGTGAAGGTGACAGCATCATTGTCGGAGATACAGCTTATGCTGATACCGGTACATATATTAAAAATATCCCGCAGAGCACCGGCTGTGACAGTATCGTAACGACCAATCTGGAAGTAATAAAAATCGGGCTTTCAGTAGATCCGATCCTTTCAATCATACAGGGTGACAGTGTTCAGATAAAAACTTTGCTGGAACCTTCCGGGAATTACACCTTTGTATGGAGTCCGCCGGCAAATCTTTCCTGTACAGATTGTCCTCAGCCCTGGTCTTCTCCGGATGCTTCCACGGTGTATAATGTAAGTATAGGCAGTGAAGACCAAACCTGTCATGTGAATGCATCCGTTAAAGTTCTGGTAAAGCCCTGCGGTATCTCCATACCCGATGCTTTTTCACCGAATCAGGATCAGGTCAATGAAGTATTTTATGTTTTCGGAGACGCTTGTGTCAGGCGGATCAAAGAAATGATTATCTACAATCGCTGGGGTGAAGTTGTTTTTCGTAACAGCAATTTTAACGCTTCGGATCCTGCTCAGGGTTGGAATGGAACTTATCACGGGAAGTTCACGCCGTCAGGCGTGTATCCCTACAAAATTAAAGTAGAGCTGAATAGTGGAAACTTGCGCGATTATACAGGTGCGGTAAATTTACTTAAATAATAAACCCAAAAGGCACGACATCATTGCCCTACGCCGGCAGGAATTGGATATGCATTGAAGTAGGCATGTTTATAGCAAGAAATTAATCCGGCAAAAGAGTTTGAGCTTGACCTGGAACAGATCAGCTTTACGCTGAACGGAGTTGGAATGATAGCAAGCCATGAATTGTGCAAAATCATTTTTAAATTTTGCATCAGATAGCTGTCTGATGGCGTAAAATGTTGTGAGAATAACAACAACAACGGCACCAATCTACCTTATTATGACTTCCACTTTCAGATTAACCCACTTCGTCAACGTCCGCATCATTGCTTTTCTTTTGGCCACTTTTCTCATTTCCTGCTCGAAAGAAGACGAATCGGTAACGCCCGCCGGCACGAATGCGGACGATTCCGCAAGCATCGACAGTGTTTCCACGGTCTCTGCCGCAATGGAAGGAAATACGGATCCGGCCGCAGACGAGGAAGACATTCTGGCAAATTCTACATTTTCTTCCATTGTCTCCATTCAATATGGGACAGCCATAACCATAACAAATCCGCTGGCCGGTGCCGGAGTGAGTGTTACGCAAGTTAATGGCGATGTCACAATTACTTCAACCGCTGCGGAAGTCGAATATTTGGTTTCAGGCACAACTGCGAATGGTTCGCTGAAAATTTACAGTGACAAGAAGTTTAAACTAACTTTTAATGGCGCTGCCATCACCAACACGGACGGACCGGCCATTAATATTCAGTCCAAAAAAAGAGCATTCGTTGTACTGAATGAAAATACAACCAACACACTAACCGACGGGACTAGCTATGTGGCCAGTGGTGACGAGGATATGAAAAGTACCTTGTTCAGCGAGGGCCAGTTGATTTTCAGCGGAACCGGAACGCTGAATGTAAAAGGAAATTACAAACACGCTATTTGCAGCGATGACTATATCCGGGTAATCGGTGGCATCATTAATGTAACCGGCGCCGCATCAGACGGTATCCATGCAAACGACGCATTTATTGCTGACGGAGGTACATTAAATATCACCACTTCCGGCGACGGGATCCAGTGTGAAGAAGGATTTATTGTTATCAATAACGGCAGCTTTGCAATTAACGTGGCCGACAAAGCCATAACGGCTAATTGGGATACAGATACCAGTATCGATCCCTACGTGACCATTAATGGTGGCACATTTGTAATCAATTCTTCGGCAGGTGAGGGCATTGAAAGCAAGAGTACATTAACGATCAACGATGGGAGTTTTACAATCAAAACCGCCGACGATGGATTAAATGCCGGAACGAAGCTAAATATCAATGGCGGCAATTTGTACGTGTACAGTACTTCCAACGACGGAATTGACAGTAACGGACCGATGACGATTACGGGTGGGAAAATCATTTCAATTGGTGCGGCATCGCCGGAAGAAGGATTTGACTGCGACCGCAATGCATTTAAAGTAACTGGTGGGATCATGGTGGGGATAGGAGGGAGCACCAGCTCGCCTACGGCGAATGCGAGTACGCAGCCGTCTGTGATCCTGGGTGGCGGATCGGCAAACCAGATCTACCATATCCGTTCGGTGAACGGTGCCGAAGCGCTGACTTTTACCGTTCCGAGAACCTTTACAACGATGCTTTTTTCAAGTCCAAAGCTGAAACTGAATACATCTTACAATGTGTACACTGGCGGAAGTGTAGCCAGCGGCATCGATTACAACGGACTGTTTTCGGCTGGAAACTATACGGATGGAACAAAAAGCACGTTGTTTACAACAAGTTCAATGGTTACCATTGCCGGAGGCAGCCAGAGGCCCGGCAGGTAATTATCTTTTGCAAACCGGATGGGTTAAAGGAAAGTGTCGAATGACCAGGCAATATGTATCTGAAGTACTTCCTACTTTTCGGACCATCAGTTGATCATTGATAATTAAATTTAAGCGGCCTTCAGATAAATATTTACTGGTTTTTTACGACAGATACCTTGATACTTCCTGAAATTGCAACATTTAATAAAATGATTGATCCTTGATATAGGTCAAGACCATTTTTTCAGGATTCAAATAGTTGTATTTTGTCGCCCGGGGCCCTCGGTTAATCGTCCGGAACCAACGCTCAATTCCATTGCGGCAATGAAGGCGTTATCAGTTGGTCTACCTATTCTGTTCTGCGAATTCTAAGCTAAAAACAAGGAAATTCATATAAATTTACCATTTACCAGGATGCTACTTGCAGATAGCCTGTTATTTCACAAATCAATATCTCAATGCTAACTATGCGCCTAAATTATTGAGACAATGCTAATCAAACTGAATCCTATTGTCAAGTGTAAGTGTCTCTGAATTACAGCCAATTTAGAGTTGGTTCATTTCGTAGCGTTATTGTATTTCAATTGTTAAAATTCTCCCCTTACCATTATTGATTTTAAACAACTAATCGGGCTGATGAAAATCCTTTGTTTTCATAAGTTTCAGTATTAAATTTAAGCCAAGTTGCAGTCAAAAAATTCTTGTTGAGCAATTCGGTGAGCAGACTTTTTAAGATGTTATAAGTTGCTGATTTAAAGTAGTATTGAAGGTGAGTTTAACTCCCTCTCTCTGCTTAATGCCCTTCTTGGTGTCAGGAGGGGCATTTTTAGTTTTCGGGACAAATGAATTGAACGATATGGTTAAAGATCACAACACACACTTACCTTACAAAAGGGCCGTTCTCCGGGACAGGCCATCAGTGTCCATTTAAACAGGCTTCATCTGAAAATGCTTGAAACAACCAATGTAGCAAGAATTCAGCATTTACCCAAATCTTTGCTTTGTCCAGTTTAAGAAGGTTGAATTAAGTTAATAAACTTAACCGATGGTCTCAATTTTGGGGAGTATTACATACTGCCCGACATACAGGCTGCATAAAAAGCCAGTTGCCGATTTATTTTCTATAAACGTAATTTTCTTGAAACAGATGCAACCTCTTGCTCTCCATGTAGTGTCAAAGGTTTTAAGCTCGTTTATCAGATGGCTCCTCAATACATGCAACCTCGCTGATATGCTAGCCGTCATAAACAGAAAAATAAAGCATCGCGAATGATTCCGCTATGCAGTCATAATTTTAACATCCACTTATTACCCGTAATCAGAAGCGCGTTCCATCTATGAAAGCCCTTTTAATCTCATTGACGATTACAATTCTCTTATCTGCTTGTAACGCGATAACCGATCCGGCACCTGAGGATCCCCTGGTTCCTGCCAGCGTCATGCAATTGGTCGAAAAGTCTTTTGATAATCCTGAAAACGTGGTATTCACCGAAATCCTGGAAAACAAAATCTGGAATGTTGAACTTGAATCCCGGGCAAAAAAGTACAATTCGGTTTTAAGCCCGAACAGCATTAAAGTCTCTTACCGCCTTACTGGAACCGATGTGCCCGACAGCCTGCGAAATCTTCTGAATACGAGCGTAATAAAAGGCGGCACTCTTTCCGGTTTCAAACAGGAAGAATATATTTCGTTTAGTGATTTTAGTTATGAAAAAACTTATTTGGCCGATTATATATGGAAGGGTAAACCTTATGTATTGAAATGGGGAGCTACATTTCGCGGTGGGCCAAAGATGGTTTACGATCTGGAAATGTCTCCGTTCAAGTCAAGATTTCCCACTGCCGATCTGGATGATATGCCGGAATTATTGAAGCAGTATTTTCAGAAAAAGGGATTTCAGTTCCTGCGTGCAACTGTTTTTATGGATACGGATTTCAGAAAAACATATCAGGTATGGTTGCATAAAACAAATGCTGATTTTCAGTTGCTCTTTGATCAGGATTGTAATTTGATTGCCGGCTCAGACCAGTCTGTCCGCGTCGATGACGTACGTGAACTGCCTGAAAATATAAGGTCCTATATCAGCAGTGCCAATGCGAACAAGGACTACGGGTTTGAGGCCGAAATTACGGGGATGAGCAGAAGTGAGCTGGATGGTGTGAAAAGTTATGTCCTTATTTTGCATCAGCCGAAATTACCGGACAATACAGACACCTGGTACATCCTATTGGATCAAAATGCAAAACCTTTGCTGAGCTACTATTCCTGTACACGCTATTAAGAATAATTTTTAACGCAAAGTATACAGGTCTGCCGACCCGAATTTAAAACGCCCCTGATGAGATTATTTAAATGGCGGAATTACGTCTCCCTGACCGAGCTTGTGGAAGGATGCCAGCGCCAGGAGCGAAAGGCGCAGAATCTGTTTTATGACCGGTACAAAAACAGCTTGAAAGGGGTTTGCGTCAGGTATGCCAAAACAGAAGCAGAGGCAGACGATATTTTGCAGGAAGCTTTTATAAAGATTTTCAGGAACATAGAACAGGTTTCACAACCGGAGTTGGTAGACAGATGGGTAAAATCCGCTGTTATCAGAACGGCAATTAATTATTACCATAGAATTACAAAAAAAGAATTGCTGCATTCATCTATTGAAAACTTGCAGGCAGCAATTGAAGTGGATAAATCAGTTGCAATCATTGATCAGCTGGATACAGACATTTTATTATCCGTGATCAGCAGCCTTCCCGATGGATACCGGGCAATAATCAACATGTATTTGATTGATGGATACAGCCATGCAGAAATTGGACAGATGCTTTCAATTTCAGAAGGCACATCTAAATCCCAGCTGAACCGGGGGAAAAAATTATTAATAAAAAAATTAAGGGAATTGGGCATTGAATCCTATGAAGTCACCGGAAGAAGAAGCTGATCATGAACTCGGCAAAAAGCTGCGGGAAAAACTTGAAAATTACGAAGCACCTGTGAATGAACAGGTGCGGTTGAATGTTTTTGCGGCTCTGGATAGATCTCTAAATAAATGGTACTGGTTCGCCGCGCTTGGTATATTGCTTATAATAGCCGCATTTTTTCTTGGTGAAAGGTTGAAGGATCGCTACACTGACCAAAAAGGGGCCTTATCTACGTCAGGTAAAACCAGGATTGTAATCAGAAGGAAAGATGATGCAAAATCAGTTATAAAAGATACGCATCAAAATAGTGACAAAACGCTTTCTGAGGCAAATTCAGCTGCAGCAACCACGTCTGGAATTTCAGAAAAGAAAGCAGGCATTCAAAAACAAAACAGCAAAAAAGCAGATTCTAAAAAATGCCGGCCGCTGGCCCTTGTTAAACCTTATATTTCCCGACGATACAAATTAATTCCTTTACAAACTTTTGAAGATACAGTTAAAAAAGACATTCGGAAATCTGATGCAGAAGTTAGCATAGAAGCAGGAGCCAAAACGATTCAATTGCCCGTTGATCTGGCGTTTTTGCCGGCGATTGATCAGATCGCGCCTGGCAGCTCCTCCAAACTGCCCGCTATCCCGAACGTTCTTCCAGACAAAGGCAGCAAGCCGGTTAAAAGGCCGGGGATCATGCATGGCGTAACAGCCATTTTTTCTGCTGCCGCGCTTCAAAGTTTTCAGCTGGTAGACCTGGGCCATTCCGGTTCTGAACGTATCCAGAATTTTCAGTTTGCGCCATTGTTGTCTAACAGATCCCTTTCTTACAAACTGACAGCCGGCGTGGAAAAAAAGCATACGCAGCTTTTACTCAGCTATCAATATTTAAGGAGCTGGAACGAGTATGAGATAGGGACCGATCAGGTGATTGCTGCACAAAATGATATGCATCAGTACAGCATGATTCGTCTCGGGGAAGGCCACATAGCAGATGACCGTTCGCATCTGATTGGAATCGGGATCCGGCAAAGGTTTATGGTTCCGCGGCAAATTCTGGCAACTTCCAGCTTGCATTTAGGTGTGGACTATACCCGTGTTGTACCAATTGGTCAGGATATGGTTTGGGGTAACCTGGGTTTTTACAAACGAATTTACCAATCAGACAGAAATGTGCTGGAAGCAGGACCATTTGTCCAGTACAGTTTTGCCAAACGCAATGTAGCAGGGAAGAGCTGGAAATACAGGCCTTACCAGTTCGGAGTTTCCCTCCATTTCAGGATCAGATAATGTATTTCTCTGCTGCAATGTAGCTGCCAGTCCATATCATATCAGAAGACCGCCCTGCATTTACTCCGGGCGGTCTTTTCGTTCTGAAAGGTTACTATTTGTCTTTCCAGGATGTGTTTTCTTACTCATCAGTTAGTACAGGTTCCTGTTAAGATGCTTTACAATAATGGCAGATCAGGAAAAGCAACTATGAGCCAGATCAGAGCTCAGGCCGGATCATAATATTCTCTCACTGAAGCAACCCGGAGCATATCAAATCTTGTCAATTGAATGAAGGGCGATTTACCCGGATAATAAATTTTTGGAACAGTCGTCATCCATCATTTCTCAACATTCCAAATCATTATTGTATGAAGTTTACTTATCGGCTATTGAGTTGCCTTCTGCTGCTAACGGCATTGGGCTGTCAAAAAGAAAATGGAACAGTTATGCCTGATCAGGAAGCATCGTCTTCCAGCACAGCACGAGTTTCAACGACAAATCTGCGGCTTAAGCAAATGCTTGTCAGCGGGAACAACGGAGGTTTAGGGCCTATGTTTACCACAACCTACTTTCAGTATAACCAAGGCAATCAACTTGAAAAGGCCACTGCTCCCACCAATACAATGGCAGGTAAGCTGACTTATGAATACACCTATGACCAACAGGGCCGCCTGAGTGTATACCGGGTACTTAATGAAAATTCTAATAATGAAGGTTATGTGGGCACACAGAGTAATTTTACTCGTAGTACAGGCAAGATAGTGCAATCCTATGCACGGGTGCAGGCTAATGGACAGCTACTGCCTCCCTATCTGGAACCCAACCTAAAAACAACTTACCATATAAACGGGCAGGGCCAGATCATCGAACAGATTCAGGAAGGTATTATCCGGTATGGCTCTGAGACCAGCCAGCGAGTTGTGTATACCTATGAAAACGGCAACGTTGTGAGGCAAAAGATGGTGAATGCCCAAGGTCAGACGGAGTTTACAATCAGTTATAAATATGATGACAAGGTCAATCCGTTTTATCAGAAATCCTACCTGTTTGACCCCGCACTACATTGCAGCCGCAATAATGTAGTGAGTACGCAGTTCAATAACAATTCACCACAGCTAAGAAAATATACCTACAATACGCAAGGGTTACCGATCACCCAGACCTACGTTAGCACGGGTGCTGTTCTGAAATATGTATATGAAATCTCTGAAGGATCAGCTGTGAAGTAGTAGTGCCCAGCAAAAGAAAGAGATCGTCCCAAATCGATCTGGCACGATCTCTTCTTAATGAGTAAGTTACATTATTCGATAGATCAACCTGGGATTATTTCCTGCTTTTATTGCCCAGGCACATGCAACCACCAAACGGGCGTCCCGGCGCAGCTGCTGGCAGTTCGCCCGGATGTACAGCAGGCGGAGCTGAGCTTTCGGAATGCCTTCGAGCTTACCAATGTGGCCTGTACCTATTTTTATCCGTCACTGACCATCACGGCATCGGCCGGCTTTGCGACGGCGAATACATTGGCTGGATTTTTTGCCCATACCTTTTACGGAAGCCTGATATCGGGACTTACCCAGCCGATTTTGAGTAAAGGTGAGAACCGGTGTCGCCTCCGGGCAGCGGAAGCTACGCAGGCGGAGGCTTTTTTTACCTACAAATCTACATTGCTGACGGCCGGTCAGGAAGTATCCAATGCGCTGTATTCCTACCAGATGGCCGTAGAAAAAGCGGAAAGCCGCCAGCAGCAGACAGCAGAACTGGAAAAGGCTGTTTCTTTCACAAAAGAGCTTTTGCGCTACACCTCCAATACCAATTACACCGACATGCTGACGGCCGAGCAAAATCTGCTGTCTGCCCAGCTGAATGGGGTGAGCGACCGGCTGCAACAATTGCAGGCCGTCGTACAACTTTATCGTGCATTGGGAGGCGGCTGGTGGTGAAAATGCCCGAGTCTGGTAACCCGCATCACATCGTCTGTAAATTACCGCCACACTTCCCGGCGGATTTGTATAAATTGCCTTTTTAACAAAACCCGTCGCCGTATGACACATACTACCTCCAACCCGAAGATCCACGAAGGCCGCAACCTTAAAAGATTTCGTGAAATGCTGGGTATCAAGCAGGACTTCCTGGCGTTTGAGCTTGGTGAAGACTGGAACCAGCAGAAAGTTTCACTACTCGAACTGAAAGAAAAGATTGATGCCAATATTTTAGAGCAAGTTTCGGCGATTCTTAAAATCCCGGCCGAGGCGATTCGGAATTTTGATGAGGATCAGGCGATCAATAATATAGCCTGCAATTTCTCAGGCAATGCCGTAAACAACAATGGTGTAAATATTCAGCACATTAATCCAATAGACAAGATCATTCAGCTTCACGAGGAGAAGATTGCCTTATACGAGCGGATGTTGAAGGAGAAGGATGAGATGATGGGGCGGTTGGAGCGGTTGATTGGGGAAATAAATAGGTAAACTTCATAGCTCCGAAGGAGCATCCTGTTTATAGAAATTCGGTTTTCATGAATATGTCTGCCCCGGCGGGGCCGCCTGCAAATTGGCAATCAGGCGGCCCCGCTGGGGCCGTTGCTATAAAATTTACGTCGTTCCTTCTACAAACAGGGAGCCGCTCTGCGGCTAAGCATTCATAGCTCCGAAGGAGCATCCTGTTTATAGGAATTCAATTTTCATGAATATGTCGGCCCCGGCGGGGCCGCCTGCAAATTGGCAATTAGGCGGCCCCGCCGGGCCGTTGCTATAAAATTTACGTCGTTCCTTCTACAAACAGGGAGCTGCTCTGCGGCTAAGCATTCATAGCTCCGAAGGAGCATCCTGCTATAGAAATGCGATTTTCATGAATATGTCGGCCCCGGCGGGGCCGCCTGCAAATTGGCAATTAGGCGGCTCCGCCGGGGCGTTGCTATAAAATTTACGTCGTTCCTTCTACAAACAGGGAGCCGCTCTGCGGCTAAACATTCAATATGCATTCGTCGACGGATGAAATTTACCGCCCGAGCCATTTACATGAAATTTACCTTCAAACCGCATTTGCAGCAGGAATGTGTAGGAATCGATAAAATCCAGCTCCACCTTGATTGGCACCAGCGCCATATCCCGCTGGTCGAGAATGTAGCGGTAGGCCTTGGACAGCCGCCTGACAAAGAATTGTTCCTGAATTGACGAGAAAGGCATAACGGCGCATCGTTAAAATCAATACAAAGTTCCTTCTAATGATAACACCTCACTTCCATCAACGATATAGGAACATTCGGATTTGATCCTGAAAGCCGTAGTTTTAAATGCTGGGTTGTAATCGGTTTTTCCAGCAAGATTGTTCTTCGGCTCAGGTGATTGTCGATAATTCTGCCGATGACCTGATCATTGCAGTTGGTAACTTCCACATTCGTTACACAAAATGGCATTACTGTTTCCGGGTGAACGTATATCACGTTTTCCATCGGATGATCATAATCGGTATCAAACACCAGATCGATGCGGGAAACAAGCTCAGGCTGTGCCCAGCTGATGGTTAGCATTGGATTACGGTCGCTTAGCTCAGCAGCCCATGCATTCGGCTGGGAAACAGGCCGGTGATAGTTGTTTACAAGATTTCTTGTATTAAAAGCGTCTAATGGCTCACTCAGTTTCATAGCTATATTGCGGCCTTCTGGACGGCGTTGCGGACACCAGAATTCAAATGTATCCACACCAATATCCTCGGTTGGTTCCTGTTTGCCGTAATTCGAAACGGCAGGATTGGTCGCATTGAAAAGTGAAACAACGCCCGAAATCCGTATTTCTGAATACTGGATTTTTACATCTGCATTTTTCATGAAACAGACAAAGGCATAACAGGGCTCCTCAAAAACTGCGTCCCATTCAGTTGTGATTTCCTGTTTTCCTTTTTCCAGATGAAAGCTTTTTTTCTCCAGAATCACATCCGGCGTGTGATTGAACGACTTGCTGCTTTTCCGCAGTTCCACCTCGAAATCTGTTTCCTTGTCTGCTTCGATCCAAAAAGAAACAGCAGGCATTTTCCCCGGAGTAACAGGAAGCATTTGCGCCACCGAATCTTTGACCGGAGCCCAGAAATCAGAAGGTGCAAGTTCTTTCAGTTGCAATGTGGACGAAGCCGTGATCTGCACAGCGTGATTAACCAGATTCTCGGGGTCCGTAATTTCAGTTTGTGGCAAGTATTGGCCTGCCCGCCAGAGTTCAAGTTGAAGTTCCTGCAAATACAATTGGCCAAGCTCGCGAGGTGAACAGTTGTATTTTTTGCATAAAGCAGCCGCTATGCCAACAGCCTGCCCGCCGGCAGCAGATGTTGCCATTACGCGGGTGGATGCAAAGGCAACGTGCGTAGCGCTGATAATGCGGCCTGCAATGAAGAGATTGCTGATGTTTTTGCTGTAATAACAACGGTAAGGAATCGGGTAAACGCCTTTGCTATGCCACTGGTTGCAACCCGACTGGTCGCTGTAAACGCCATCTGCCGGATGCAGGTCTATGCTCCAGCCGCCGAATGCAACCGTATCATCAAACGTTCTTTGCTCTACAATGTCCTGTTGTTTCAGCATGTAATCGCCTTCAAAACGGCGGCTTTCCCGCTTGCCGGGAATGGTGCCCACCCATTCGAGCGTCATAGTTTCAGCTTCGGGAAACGAGCCGGAATTTTTAATATAATTCCAGGCGCCGTAAACGACTTTCCACAATTCCCATTTGATTTTCTCCGTATCATGCACGGTATCAAGCCTTCCGCCATATTCCAGCCACCAGAGCCTGCAACCGAAATCTTTTGGATTAAAGGTTTTGTAACGCGGAATTTCAGTGATGTCCTGCAATGCAAAAGAAGGCGGCACAAACTTTACGGGTCTTCCGATGTCTTTGGAGTAGAAGTACATGGAATGTCCCAGCAGCTCGCCATAAGATTTGTCCGGAGCAAATTTCTCGCCAAATTCTTCCATAGATTCTGCGCCCATCCGGAAGGCTGCACCTGAAAGAAACCCGACAATGCCGTCGCCCGAAGCATCACAAAAAAGAGGAGCAGCCAAGCGGTATTGCGTGCTGTTCTGGCTGCAAAATGCATGTACCGCTGTAATAATGTCCTCGTCCGGACTGCCGGCAGGATTCTTGTCCAGATCATAAACGCTGGTATTCAGCAGAAGCGTAATGTTCTTTTCCTCTACTATTTTTTCCAATAAAACCGTGTCGAAAATCAGCGGATTTCCGTCTGGATTGCGGTAGATATTTTCCAGCATGATCTCATCGATCACGCCGCTTTCGCGTGCCCAGCGGTTATTATTGCCCATGTGCGAAGTCGCTCCCAGAATCCATAACCGGACTTCGCTCGAACAGTTTCCGCCTAAAACCGGCCGGTCCTGCACCAGAATTACTTTCATCCCGGCTCTGGCAGCCGTAATTGCCGAGCACGTTCCCGTCAACCCGCCGCCGACGATGACCAGATCAGCGGAAAGCGCAATGGTTTTTGGCGTTCTTTTATAAGTGTATTTTTCTGTTATCATGATTACTTCAATTCTAAAATCTCGTCAACGATCTTAAATCCGGTTGGTTTGTAAATGCTAATGGGAAGGTTTTTATCAAACCCTGTAGTTGGAATGGTTATCTCTTTGCTTTCCCCCGGATTCAGATTTGCAATCGGGATCTTTTTGCCATTGGCCATTAAATAATATCCGTTTACGGCATAAGAAGGGAAATCTTTTCGCGCGGTGACACGAACCGTAAGTTGCTGCTCGCCTTGTCCGCCGGCTTGAAAGCTTGCTTTTTCGAGCGTCACCGGAGCCATTTCATGCTGATGTGTTTTGTAGGCAGGCCGCAGCTCGCGGTCGGGGCGCACAATTCCCCAGGGCCGGTAACCATTCGGGTTCGTACCGTGAAAGCGGCTTTGATAATCATTGTAGGTCCACCAGGAAGCCCCGATCACATAATCCCGTTTGCGGATCTCGGCTGCGATGTCGGAAATGTGCTTTGCCTGATTAACTTCACTTTCGCCAAAATGATGTGCTTTTAAGGCAGTATTGTTCAGCCAGTTTTCTGATTTGTTGTCAGCCCGAATACCCCATTCGCTGATCAGGATTGGTTTTTCCGGATACAGTGCGTGAATGTGATCCAGTGCTTTTGCGTGATTTCCATAAGTGTTGGTCGAAACAAAGTCGACATACTGGCTTGCTTCGTCTTCCGGCTTTTTGGGTAAAGTATTCAGGCGCATGGTGGCAAAAGTGTAGAGCCGCGTGGCATCCAGCTCGCGTGCATAAGCGATCATGTCTTTTGTCCAGCGCTGACCGGCAGGCTGCTCGGACAAATATTCGTTTCCTACACTGTACGCGATAATGCTTGGATGGTTCCAGTCACGCTCGGCCATTTCCCGGAACTGCAAGCGGAATTTGGTCCGCATCGAATCATTGTCCATCTGGTTTGGCGTGAGCTGCCAGTTGCCGGCTTCGCTGATGATCAGCATGCCGTACCGGTCGGCCAGCTCATAAAAATACTCGGAAGGTGTGTAATGTGTCAGCCTTTGAAATTCCATTCCGGCTTCTTTCATCAACCTGAAATCTTTCTCTACAAGCCAGTCTGGTTCGAGCGAACCCAGGCCGGGATAATCCACTACGCGGTTTCCGCCCGCCAGTTTCAGCGGCTTTCCGTTCAGCAGCAGCCGGGTGTTCCGGATCTCTATTTTTCTGATGCCAAAGCCGGATGCAATGGTGTCTGTTCCTGCCGATGCTTTTAACTGATACAGGTTGGGGTCATCCAGGTTCCAGAGCTTCACCTGCGCCGCAGAAAGCGTGGTTTCCGATTCCAGAAAACCCGTTTGTCCCGCCGGAATGCTTGCTGATCTGCTTTTCCAGTTTAAAGAAACCGGTTTGTTCTGAAACAAAACAATGTGACTGGATTTAGCAGAATAAGCCTGTTTTGATGCATTTCGGATCCGTAGTCTGGTCTTTAAAACGGCTGTTCCTTTTTCAAGATCAGGCGTTGCTTCGATTTTGATGTTTTCGGCATAAACTTCGGGTTCAATCGTCAGGTAAACCGGACGCACAAGCCCGCCGTAGTTGAGCCATCCCATAAAAGCATCATTGACATCATTGTTATCCTTTGCGCCGGGAATGGTGCCGGTCTTCCATGTATTGTTGTTCACCGAAACGGCAAGCAGGTTATCGCCGTCTTTCAGAAAATCAGTCACATCAAAACTGAACGGCGTATAGCCGCCTTCGTGATTACCCACCTTCTGATTGTTGAGCCAAATGTGTGTTTTATAATAAGCCGCATCAAAATGCAGGATCACACGCTTTCCGCCGGTTACTTTCCAGGAAAAAGGCTTTCGGTACCAAACCGTTCCCGTGTAAAATCCATAGCGCGGATCTGCCGAAAAGCAATGCGGAACGGTTACTTTGTCAAACCGGCTGCCTTGCGCAACCTTATCCGTAAACCACTTTCCGGGGACGCCCATTTCCGCAGGGTCCAGTGCAAATGACCATTCTCCATGCAATGGAATGGCATTGGGCTGCTTGATGGTGTATTGGGAAGATGCAGGTTCGGAGATGCAAAATGCCAGAATTAAAATCAGGAATAAAGGAATTCGTTTCATGGATGTTTGGCTCAAATGAAAAATTGTCAGGCGTTGATCACTTCCGGTTCTACTTTGATTTTCCGGGAAGCATTGTAAGGAATAAGGGTTGCGATCAGGACAACGGTCGCGATTATGGCCGTTACGGTGGCACCTGACGTTGCAAACGTGCTCAGGATATACAGCATTACGGCCGTGAATAGCAGTGCAGCAGCAATCACGCGTAACCCGAAACGGTTTTGCCGCCGTATTTCCGTTGCTTCTTCCATACTGGCTTCGATCAGATTATCTATTCTTTTTTGTTCGCGGGAAATAAGATAAGTGCGGTATTCCTCGGCAATAACTCCTCTGGAGCGTGCCCACAGTTCATAAGCCAGCAGCAGCAGCAATGGAAGGCCTACGCCCACAATGGTTTCCATTCCCCGGGACAGTTTGAAATCGAGCAGAAGCGGTGCTAATACCTTAAAAATCAGGTTTACAGCAAGTCCGGTGCAGGAAACCCAAAGTGTTACTTTACTGTTCAGCCTTTTGGAAAACAATGCCCAGAGTGGCGGAGCAAGCAGCGGCCCGCCAGAAATGGCAGAAATGCTGAGCACTACTTCCACAATCCCGCCAGCTGCCGGCACCATTAATGCAATGCCGATCATTCCCAGTCCAAAAAACCAAGATGACGTGCGCGCCACCAGAATCAACTGCTTGTCGGAGGCTGCCGGATTGATCATGCCTTTGTAAATGTCATTGGTGAAAACAGCCGAAACAACATTAAGCGCCGTGTTGGCACTGGCAGAAGTGGAGAAATACATACCCGTCAGCATCAGGCCCAGTAAACCCGGAGGAAGCACCAGTTTGCAGATCATCAGGTAAGCATTCTCCGTATCAAGGCCGGTCAGCGCAGGATTGATGGCTTTATAGATCATCGGCGGAAACATCCAGATCACCGGACTGATCAGATACAATCCTGCAAACAGGTAAGCAACTTTTTTGGCCGATTTTTCGCTGTCTACACTGGTGTAACGCTGCACCATGGTCCAGTTTCCGCCAATGTAACAAATGTGATAAATGATAAAAGCCAGCACAAAGCCAAAGGTGTATTCACCGTTGAGCAGATTGAAAAAGTCATCGGGAACATTCTGCGTGAAGCCATTCCAGCCGCCAACGCGGTCGAATGACAGCGGTAATAAAATGAAAACGGCTGCGCACAGCACCACAAATTGCAGTATGTCAGTGACCATGACAGCCCAAAGTCCGCCAACTGCCGTGTAGGCGATCATAAACAAACCCAGTCCAATGGTGCAGGGCACAAGCGGCAAATCCAGCGAGGCGCTGACCAATCTTGCAACCGGATAAAGCACCGAGCCTTTTATAAAAACCGAAACAAGCGTAAAAATGAAAATGTACGTTTTCTGAACGGGCATACCCAGCCTTTCACGAATGAACTCGGCGGCGGTAAGCGCGCCGGTCCGTTTCCAGCGCGGAGCCAGATACAGACCCGTGACGAGCGCACCGATGCACATGGTCCACTGGATCGTAATGGCAACCCAGCCATGTTTATAAGCGATGGAACCCCACGCCACAAATGTGCCCGCCGAAAAGAAGCTCATAAATAAAGACAGCCCGCCGATAAACCACGGAACGGCCTCTCCGCCTGCGAAAAACGACTTAAGGTTTCGTCCGGTACGGGCAAAAAGCAGTCCGATGGCCAGTACAAAAGCGGAAAAAACAACAATTACAATGGTATCAACAGTAGTATTCATATGGGATTTGGCTGTTAGCTTTTTGGCTGTTGGCTTATTGGCTGTTAGCTTTGGACTGTTTCGTTTTTCAGTTGAAAATGATTTTGTAGGTTTCTATTCCAAATCCTTTTAGCTGAAAAGAAACCGGCTGATTTGCATTTGCAAGCGATTTGCCGGTTTCTGCATGGATTATGGATTTGATCTTTTTTCCTGCTGCCCATTTTTCGGGATCAAAGGTGATTTTGCCTTCCGTTGGCTGAACCCGGTTGTTCAGGATTGTTACAAAAGCCTCTTTGCTGCCTGCATTTTCTGCCAGGATTATGTCTGTTACCGGCGGGTTTCCCGATGCAAAGCCTTCCTTTATCACCAGCTTTGCTTTTCGGCCATAGATGGTTCCGTCTGCAAATCCGTAGGTCTGGTGCGGGCCGACTTTTGGCGTTACAAATCCTCTCGGGAATGTCACTTTTCCATTGGATCTGAGTTCGGCCTCGGCCAGTAAATAATCTGTGATCCAGCCGACCTGCCACCAGGCGTGATGCGGATAAGGGCCGGCGCCTTTGTTCATTGCGTTCCAGTAATAGGAAGCCACGCTTGTTTTGCTGTCTACAAAAGCATCCCTGCCCATGGCAGCAGAACGGGCCATGTCGGCGAACACCGGCTCGCCCGTTAGCTGAAACATCCGGATGAACATGCCCGCATGGCTTGCCAGCTGAATAGGCCCGTGACGCGTGGCCGAACCGAAAATGCCGCCGTGTTCGAAGCTGAGCCCGGTTTGGCTGATCTCCCAGTCCTGCCTTTCGGTGCCATTCACATGTTTGACTTTCGTATCTGCAATCGGATGCGTGTAGATGGAAGCCGTATAGATTTTCGCGCAGGAAATGGCTGCTTCCTTGTATTTTTCGTCTTTGGTAAAATCATAAAGATCCAGAAACGCCTGAGCCGATTGTCCCGTTGCAAAGTCCGGAGCATAACGGGCATCGCCGCAAACCCCAAGGAAAGCGCCGGTTTCGACGGCATTTTCAATCATCCAGTCAGCTCCTTTCTGGGCAGCTTTCAGGTATTTTTCATCTTTCAGCATCCGGTAAGCGACGATCATGCCGTAAAAAGTCGGACGCACATCTTTGATATCCCTGAATAGTTCCTGCTCGGTTTTGCGGTCGTAAGCCACAGCCCAGCTTCCATCCGCATTTTGCCAGCTCAGCAATTTTTCAGCTCCGAGTTTCAGGCGTTCTTTCAATTCCATGTTGGCCGGATCAAACAAAAGCATGTTGCCGATGTCGAGCATCACATAGTAAGTCAGTGCGATCGGCTCGACGAGCTCGCCCCATTCTTCAACAAACTTTTTGCTTTTCGCCAGATAATACTGTCCTTCCACAGCTCCCTTGAAAAAGCCGTTTTCAGTCTGCTGCTGAACGAGCTTGAAGTTTTCTGCCGGCGGAAGCACTTTTTGGGTCAGTTCAGGATCATCAGTAGCCTTCGCAAGCATCCACATGGCACCGTAATCCGAATTTTTCATCGCATCCTTATTGGATCCCACCACACCGCCGAGGTAAGATTGTGCGCCGATCTGTTTGCCTTTAAACTCCTCCGTGTTCCAGAGTGAAGTTTCAGGATCGGTCAGATAATGATGCATTTTTTCGATGCGGTCCGTCAATGACTGCTTGCTCTGGCGCAGCGCAAGTGTTTCGTTAAACTTGTAAATGTCATAGGCCGCATGCTTGATTGCTGCAAACCAGTCCCCTGCAATGAGGCTGTAACGGAACGAATAACTGATTTTCTCCCCGATGTTCCTTTCCGAGTTTTCTTCTCCCAAAACCGGATAATACAGCGTAGGCGAAAGCTCCGCTTTCCGGTTCATGTGCGACAAGCCCAGATGCCAGTCGGTCTGCGTGATTTTATCCGATTCCCATGGATCGCGCGCCAAACCCGGTTGAGGAATCACCGAAATCGTAATCCCATTTTTTGTGCTGACCAGCGGGCTCAGTGTAGAAGCGCAGCGTTCTCTGTAAATGGCCGGCCGGCCCGGAATGCCGTGGCCGTACGCATATGCCAGTGCAAAATTCTCCTGCATGAAATTTCCCTGAAAGTAGCCCGGAACCGAAGCCCAGGCCATGTTTTCAGTAGAAATGGCGGCAAGGGTAGGAGTAGCCAGTGAGAAAAATCCTTTCTTCTTCGGGATTAAAGTCAATGTGACCTGAATATCAGTCGGGAATTCCGGGTCCAGTTTCCAGTTGGCGATTACCGTTGCTGCTTCGGTTTCCTTTTTAAATTCCAGCTCGTTTTTTTTGATCAAAACCGACGAGGGAAAAAAATGATAGGCGGTACCGGCCGTGTTCAGGGAAACTTCGGTAGTGCTTTCCTTCCATTGCGCCTGCTGATAGTGGTAATTATCTTCGGGAAACTTGCCGCCTGTGATCTTTTCAAAGGTTTCCCTGGGTTCAGATGAAGGTTTTGTCTCGCTGAAAAGCAATGTATAGGCTCCGGAAGGAGCCGCCACGTTAACCCACTTGCCGTCTTTTTTTACCTGAAGCTGATCCACATTCCAGTCAGGTTTATTGGCGCTGGTCCAGCTTACATGAATGTGATCATTCATCAGGCTGGCGGCAGGGCGGCGCTGTGCAGCAACGTTCGACAGAAAAATAATGCTTAGTAACAGGGTAAGGGAACATTTCATAAAATCAGATCTTTTATTCCATCCGTAACATACGTATTCAGTTTGCCCGCTTTATCTGTGTAAAAAATAAATACACGAAGCGACTTCATCGGCTACTTTTTAAGTTTCAGCTTTTGTTCTTGCTACTTCCAGTCGGGATTTTGTTCCAGCTGCGGATTGGCATTGATCTCGTCCTGCGGAATTGGGAAATACTTGTGTTTGGCCTGAACCGGACGGCTGGGATAAACCGAATTTATGGCTTTGGGAATCACGGTAAGGTATTTGTTTGTCCTGGTGAGATCATACCAGCGATCGCCTTCTGCAAAAAATTCCCACGAACGTTCCTGAATCACTGCATCCAGAAAGGCATCTTTGCCCAGCCCTTTGGTTAGCTCCGGAAGGCTTGCTCTTGTGCGAACGACATTCATGTACTCGTAAGCTTTCGCAGACGGACCGTTCAATCGTGCTTCCGCTTCTGCTGCAATGAGGTACATATCGGCCATCCGAAGAATAGGAATGTTCGGGATCAAACCGGTGCTGGAAACCGGGTCCTGGTATTTCTTGATCAAAACAGCGTCCGTTGTAATGGGCGTAATGCTTTTCTGCGGAACCCATTTTCCCGCTTTGTCAAGAAATGTGGTGTCCAGCAATTGCCTGCGCTTGTCTTTGGGATCAAAGGAATTGAAGAATGACATGTACGCGAACATGGAGCCGTACGAAGTTTTGGCATATTCCACGCCGGCGCTTCCGACCGGGCCGGTCAGCCCCACGAGCTGATGACTGTTGCCGGGCGTGATGGGATCTGCCTCAAAGGCCCAGATATTTTCCACACGTGCCTCATCTTCTTTCAGGTAACTGTATACATCCATTACATTGGGCATGAGTGCATATTTCCCGGATGCAATTACTGCCTGTGCTTTTTCCAGCGCCCTGGCCCAGTCTTCATTGTAAAGTGCGGCTTTGGCATAAAGCGCGTCCACGGCTTCTTTCGACGGGCGTCCTTTTTCATTGGCCGGATAGGAAGGCAATCCTGCCTGTGAAGCTGCATCCAGATCGCTGTAAATCTGCCTGTAAACATCCGCTTTCGGGCTTTTCGGGAAATAGGCTTTCGCTTCCGTTACACTCGGTTCGGTTTTAATTACCACGTCTCCAAAGTTTTTTGCCAGTGTCCACAGGTAAAATGCCCTCAGAAAATAAGCTTCTCCGATGATCTGCTTCTTGCGGGTTTCATCCATGGCCGCATCCGGAACTTTGGCAATAATCCAGTTGGCCTTTTCAATGCCGCTGTATGAGGAAATCCAGAGCTGCTGAGGTGACTCGTTTGTCCGGCCGGCACTTTTCTGAACGGTATAAGTCGGCTCTACTGTAAACAACGTCAATGAATTGCGGCCCACAACACCTCTCGGATAAACCTGATCGGCGCTGTAATCGGGCACCATGGTCGCTGCCGGGCCGCCGTATAATCCGCCCAGCGCATCGTATACGGCCAGCAGACCTTTTTCAGCGTCCGAAGCTGTTTTATAGAAAGACTCCACAAAGATGGAAGAGTAAATTTCTTCGTCAAGCTGACAGGAACCCAGTCCCAGTGTTAATGCCGCAATCGGAATTATTTTCTTGAATGTATTTTTCAGAAGTTTCATGTTTCAAATTGTTTAGGGCTTTTAGAAAGTCAGCTGAATGCCTCCCAGAAATGATTTCGACTGCGGATAAACCAGGTTGTCAATTCCGATAGTCGTGTTGGAACCGGCATATGTATTGACCTCAGGATCAAAGCCGGAGTATTTCGTAAACGTAAACAGGTTATTGCCGCTCACATAAATCCGCAGCCTGCTTATTCCCTTGATCGCTGGAAGCGTGTAGCCGAGCATCAGGTTTTTGAAGCGCAGATAGGAGCCGTCTTCAACTGCGTAGGATGAAATCGGCAGACGGCCTGCAACGGCAGGACTTACGTATTGGTTGCTCGGGTTTTCCGGGGTCCAGCGGTTTTCAACGCCTTGCAACAGATTGCGCTGGCCCAGCGGATTTTCGAACGAAAGCCTGCTGATGTTGTAAATGTCATTGCCCTGTGTTCCCGAGAAAAACGCGCTCAGATCAAAGTTTTTAAAAGTGACATTGGTTGAAAAACCGTAAATGAACTTCGGATTGGGATTTCCGGTAATCACCTGATCAGCCGAGTTGATAACGCCGTCGCTGTTGATATCTTTTACCTTATGTCCGCCTAATCTTCCGTCATAGCCCGGCACAATCGTTTCGCCGGTCTGGTTGATGCCGTCGAAAACATACGTTTTGAAAACACCCAGCGGCTCGCCGACTTTAAGAATGGTGTAGTTGGTAATAAATCTTTCGTTGGTAGTGCCTCCGTCCAGATCAAGTACTTTGTTGCGGTTCAGCGTAAGATTGCCATTGATGCTCCATTTCAAAGGGCCGTTGAGCAGGTTTGCATTGACCGCGATTTCAAGTCCTTTATTTTCAAGAGAACCATAATTTCCGGTTATGCTGCTGTAACCCGATGAAAGCGGCAGCGTCTTGATATACAGAAGATCTTCAGTTTTCTTGATGTAATAATCAACAATCAGTGAGAATTGGTTGTTGAGCAAGCTGGCATCGATACCGATGTTGGTCTGCGTCGACTTTTCCCAGCGAAGGTCGGGGTTTGAAATGCCGGAAGGACGGATAGCCGTGAAATACGTATGGTTAATGTTGTAACCGCCGCCCGATTCCACCGTGGCCAGGGACTGATAAGGATCAATGCCGCCGGCATTTCCGGTAATTCCATAGCTTCCACGCACTTTCATATCCGAAAGCCACGAAACATCTTTCATAAACGGTTCTTCAATGATGCGCCATGCTGCCGAAACGGCCGGGAAAAATCCATACTTGTGGTTTGCCCCAAACTTGCTCGAACCATCGACGCGGGCAGTAACATCAATAAAATACCGGTCTTTGAAACCATAATTGATCCTGCCCATGTACGAGTCCAGCCGCTGCATGTTCCGGCTGCTCGAAATAGTACGGTTCAATGCCAATTGTAATGCTTCGTTTCTGGTCGCATCATTCGGGAAGCCCGTTGCATTGATCTGATTACTGTTGTATTTCTCAGTTTGTGTTGCAAACAAGCCTGTGAATTTTAAACTATGGTTGGCAGCAATTTTGGTACTGTATGAAAGCACACTCTCATGCAGCAGGCCAAGGAAATTGGAGTTGAACTTCGCGGCAGTTCCCGAATTATCGTTGCGGTCTTTCAGTGCAATGATCGAAATCGGCAGATAGGTATCGTAAAGTCTGGAATCCACATCCGCGTTAAAGGAAGCGCGGTAAGTAAGGCCGGGAAGGATCGTGTATTCTCCGTAAAGGTTGATCAGCGCCCGTTTGATATTCCGTTTCCGCATGATAGAGGTGTAGTTCAGCGGGTTAATGACCTCGCGGTACTGGCCGTTGCCCTGTTCTGCAAACGGGAAAATGGAGCCGTCTTCTTTATAAGGCTGCAAAGTCGGCGGAGCGCCAATCGCCGCACCCAGCACACTGCCGGTTACGACCGCAGCATCGCCTATCGTGGTACTTGCGGCCTCTATTCCGTTGTTATTGGAAAAGCTGCCCATTACGCTCGTGCCTACCCGAATTCGTTTGCTGACAGTATGGTCAATATTGAGGCGGTATGTAAAACGTTTGAAGTCCGAATTAATGATCACGCCATCCTGATCAAAGTAATTGGCGGAGAGCGAAAGCTGCGTTTTTTCAGAACCTCCGCTGATCGTAAGCTGATGATTCTGGATCGGCGCTTTCTGGAAAATCAGGTCCTGCCAGTCCACACCTTCTCCAAGGCTGGCCGGATCCGGATACGTATTGTTTTTGAAGGTCTCATTTTCGAGCTGCGCAAATTCGGCGGCATTCAGAACGTCCAGCTTTTTGGTAACCTGCTGTACGCCGTAATAACTTTCCAGCGACACATTCGTCTTGCCGGCCTTTCCGCGTTTGGTCGTGATCAGGATCACGCCATTGGCTGCCCGTGCGCCGTAAATGGCAGAGGCAGAGGCGTCCTTTAATACTTCAACCGATTCAATATCATTGGGGTTAATGGTTGAAAGAGGGCTTACGTCATTGATTCCGCCGCTGTTGGAGATCTGGATTCCGTCGATTACATACAGAGGCTCTGCATTTCCGTTGATGGAGTTCGTGCCCCGTATCCTGACGCTGATGTTACCGCCCGGCGAGCCGGAGTTCTGGCTGATCTGCACACCCGAAACCCGGGATTGCAATCCCTGCGCCACATTCGTAATCGGTAACTGGGTAAGTTCATCTGATTTTACGGAAGCAATGGATCCGGTTGTCTCAATTTTCCGCTGTGTGCCGTAACCTACCACCACCACTTCTTCCAGCGCTTTGGTATCCGCTTTCAATGTAACATTTACCTCAGAGCGATTGTTGATGCCGGTTTCTTCGCGTAAATAACCTACAAACGAAATGACCAGCGTAGCGGAAGGTGAAACTTCCAGTGTATAAACACCTTCAACATTCGTAAGCGTCCCCTGCTGGGTCCCTTTAACGGCAACACTTGCGCCGGGAATTCCTTCGCCTTTTTCGTCTGTTACTTTGCCCGTAACGGTGCTGTTCTGCGCCAGACCTTTATTTACCAAGCTCAACTGCAGGAACATCAGTAAAAATAAACCGAGTATTTTTTTTTGCATAAATAGTAAGGGTAAAAAGGGTTTGTTATTGAAATAGTACCAATATTTTCAAATGTTTGCCGCAAATTTTAAATAGTAGCCGAAGTTCAAAAATGGGCTGATTAGCTGCTTTAACCGATAACTATGTTGAAGATACAGGTACCGGGATAAGCTGTCAAGAGTGAATAAAGCCAATTAAGTATAGAATTAAAACAAAAAGTATCGGTAACGTTTGCGAATACGTTACCGATATATGGTTATGATTATTTTAAATATGAAAATATTTTCATTCGGATTATCGCTAGTTTTGTAATCCTGTTTTTGGGAATATGTAACAAATATTAAAAAAGTACAATGATAAGCTGTCCGAAATGTTCCGAGGTGGGATCGATTATGAAGGCCGGGTACGTCCGCAATAAACAGCGGTACGTTTGCAAGGATTGTAACTATTTTTTCACACTCACCAATCCGGAAAGTCCGGTTCCCAGGAAAAAGGCAAGGCGGCACCAAACGACGATTATTGATATCGCCCGTTCCATCGGCGTTTCAAACTCAACGGTTTCCAGAGCTTTGCACGGGCATGCAGATATTAGTCCGGAAACACGGCAGGCTGTACTGAACATGGCTTCTCAGATGGATTACCAGCCCAATCAGCTGGCGTATAATCTGGTAAAAAGCAGGACGAACACCATCGGAATGATCGTGCCGGAGTTTCATAATCCATTTTTCCCGAATGTGATCATCGGAGCGCATCATGTGCTGACAGAGGCGGGTTACAATCTCACCATTATGCAGTCCAATGAATCATACCCGGTAGAAGTGTCCAATACGAAGGCCATGCTGGCAAACCGGATTGATGGCTTGCTTATATCCATGACGCAGGAAACCAATAATTTCGATCATCTAAAAGTCTTTGAAAAAAGAGGCATCCCGCTGATTCTTTTTAACCGGGTTTGCGATCATGTAGAAGTTCCCAAAGTAGTAGTCAATGATTTTGACGCATCGTTTTCGGCTGTCGAACACTTGATTTTGAATGGTTATGAACGCATTGCTCATCTGGGTGGGCCGCTCACGTTGCTTGTCAGCCGGGAACGTTTGCGCGGCTACAGGGCCGCAATGGAAAAGCATGGCAAGAGCATTGAGGAAAATATGATCATTCAAGGGATGTTCTCTCAGCAGAAAGCCCGGATTTACGGAAAATATTTACTGGAACTTGAAAACCGTCCGGATGCAATCTTTGCCGTCAATGATTCTGCGGCTATAGAAATCATGTTACTGGCCATGGAAAAAGGGATCAGAATACCCGAAGAGCTTGGTGTAGTCGGGTTTAGCGATAATCCGGAATCTGCTTATATCGGGCCCGGTCTTACAACAGTCCGCCAGCCCACTCTGGAAATGGGAGCAACCACTGCGGAATGGATTTTACAAATGGTGGATTCGGAAACAGAGATTGCAATGCCAACACAAAAAATACTTAAAACAGAATTAGTCGTACGAGGATCATCCAGGCGTGTATGCGACATTTAAATCACTGTTTGAAGGCATAATGTATTTTGCCTGCCGACTTCTGATATTGGATATCCGGCAACTCGGTTAATGTAAAAAGGAGACGGGCAGGGTTGAATCAAATTTAGCAGGAAAGCCACCAACATGGCATAGTTTGTGAAAATGATAGGCTGAGAAAATGTTGCATGCCTGTATAATCCTACGGTTTATCCAACCGGAGAAGTACTGAATTATCTTTACGACTCCGGTTGGACAATGGTTACTAATAGCCAGGGTTTTGTTTAATCTTATCTTTGTTGATATCAATCTGACTTTGCGGAACAGGGAAAACAAGATTGTTTTCTGTGAGATCGGAAACCAGCCTGATCTGCTCTTTTTTGCTGTTTAGCACAGGTATCGCCCGGCCTGTACGAACCAGGTCAAACCAGCGGTGGCCTTCAAATGCCAGTTCAACACGTCTTTCCTGTTCGATTGCCAGGCGGAAAGCCTGCTGTGTGGGCAGATCTGCTGCCGTTTTCTTTGCCAGGCCGGCCCTTGTGCGGACCATGTTCAGGTACGTGAATGCAGCTGCGTTGGGCTGGTAACCTACTTCGTTCAATGCCTCGGCGTACATCAATAAAACATCTGCATAACGGATCAGCGGAATGTTGTTGCCGTTGTCATTTTTGGCAACCGGAACGTCGTAATACTTTTTGATATACTTATCGGGAATAACCTGACCCGCCGCATTGGTATAAGAAGTGGCAACAGAAACATCCTTGCGCAGATCGCCGGCTTCATAAGCATTGATGATGTCGTTAGTAGGCTGGTTGTTGCCATCGCCTCCAAATGCGATCACCGCATTGCCCGAGTTTTGCGGGGCAAAGGAATTGGGCCATGCATTTCCCTCTCCGGCACCGCCCGATTTGTACTGAACATCAAACACAGATTCTTTATTGTTTTTATTGGCGACCTTGAATACATCTGCATAGGAAGGCAGCAATTCATAAACGCCCAGATCAATGACTTCTTTGAGCTTTGAGGCAGCATCAGCATATTTCTTCTGAGTTAAATACACTTTGCCCAGGTATGCTTTTGCAGCTCCTTTTGTAGCTCTTCCCATGTCGGCCGCCGCATAGGTGACGGGCAGAACATTTTCAGCATCGGTAAGGTCTTTTTCAATTTGTGCATAAACTTCGGCTTTTGGCGTGCGCCCAAAGGAATAGCCTTCATCGGGTGTTGATACGGGTTTGAGTATTAGCGGAACATCCCCGAAAGTTTGTACCAATGTAAAGTAAACTACTGCCCGCAGGAATTTGGTCTCGGCGATGTATCTGGTTTTCAGCGTTTCATCCATGGTGACTTCGTCAATTTTGTCCAGAATGGTATTGTACCGGGCAATTACATTGTAAGCGTCATTCCAGCGGCCCGAAATAAACGGATTGGTCGTTTTAATATAAAAACGGTCAAATTCATCCTGATCCGTAACCGATCCGGAAGCAACGGCAACGGTATTATCCGAGGTAATTTCTCCAAAAACATAACTGTTTCCTGCCAGCCCGCCAGCCTGCAGACCTGCATAACCTCCGTTCAATGCATTTTTGAAATCATCAGCGGTTTTATAAAAAATGTCACTGGTTGCTGTTGAAATCGGTTTTAAATCCAGAAATTCCTCGCTGCAGGAACTAAGTAAAACAGTAGTTAAAAGGACTATATATGGCTTAATGATTTTCATTGCGGTATTTAGCTTTAAAATTGTAAATAGTTGCCCGGCCTTTTCTTACAGGCCAATGTTGATCCCGATTGTAAAAGTCTTGGCCAATGGATATACACCATAATCGACCCCACCGGTGAGCGGGCCCTCATAATTGCTTACTTCCGGATTGAAATTAAGGTATTTGGTGAAAGTAAACAGGTTCTGTGCCGACGCGTAGATCCTTACCTGTGACAATCTGGCTTTATTAATGAAAGATGCAGGAAGCTGATAGCCCAGACTGACATTCTGGATTCGCAGGTAAGAACCGTCTTCTATCCAGCGTGTTGAAACAGCATTGTTGTTGCCGGTTGTACGGGCATTGGCACGGGGCGTCACACCATCACCAGGATCTGCCGGTGAGCGCCACCGGTTCAGAACCGTGGTCAGCTGATTGGCATTTCCTTCCAGGTTTTCAAAAAAACGACGGCTCAGGTTCAGGATTTCTCCTCCCTGTGATCCCTGTATGGCAATGCTCAGGTCAAAGCCTTTGTAACTGAATGTATTTGTCATTCCGTAAATAAAGTCCGGCTGGTTGTTGCCAATGATCGTACGGTCATTGGCATCTATTTTTTTGTCCCCATTTACATCTTCATATTTTACATCTCCGGGCCTGGAGGTAGGATCATGCGGATGGCTGTCCAGGTCGGCCTGATCTTTAAAAACACCCAGTTGTTTGTACCCGTAAAAGCTGCCGATCGGTGAGCCGATCTGTGTAATGTTTGTTTCGCCGATTCCGCTGCCACTGCGGATCGGATCGCCGGTTGGTCCCAGTGCAACAACTTTGTTTCGGTTAAAAGATAGGTTCAGACTGGTGTTCCAGGTCAGGGCTTTGGTCAGGTTCCGGGTATTTACTGCAAATTCCCAACCTTTATTCTCCATTTTGCCGATATTCTTTACTGCAGTGCTGAAACCGGTTACAGTTGGCACATTTACAGAAAGCAGCAGGTCTTTGGTCGTACGCTGGTAATAATCAACAATAAGGAAAACACGATTGCTGAAAAGGCCCAGATCAATGCCGGCATCCAGCTGCTGGCTGCGTTCCCAGCCAAGTTGCGGGTTGGCCAGGGATGATGGTGCCAGCCCATTGACCAGATTGTTGTTAAAGCTGTAATTATCCGATCTAAGCGTAGCGACATAGGGATAATTGTTGGTAAACGCATTGTTTCCGGCCAATCCATAACTTACCCGTAACTTGGCTTCGGATACAGCTGCGATGCTTTTCATAAATCCCTCCTCACTGATGCGCCATCCCAGGGATCCTGCCGGAAATGTTCCCCAGCGGTTATCCGCCCCAAAGATCGACGACCCGTCACGGCGGACTGAAACATTAATCAGGTATTTTCCCCTGTAATTGTAATTCGCCCTTGCAAAATAGGAAGCCGAGGCATTTTCCAGTTTGGAGGAAACTGCGGTTGTCGTGGTGCCGCTAGCGCTTCCGTTTAAAGTTTCCACGACGTCGTTGGGGTAGGAGCTGCCGGTTCCCTGGCTATCCTGAAACTGAAATTTGGTGGATTCCATCCCGATCAGAATGTCGAAATTATGAATATCGTTCAGTGATTTGCTGTAATTCAGCGTCTGGTTAAAAAGCCAGCTCAGGCTCTGATCGGAGTAGGCTGTTCCGGTGGATACCGTGGGTGGCAGGATCTGGTTTAGCGGCATCCTGGAAGTACGGTATGCATTCCGCCGGTTGCCACTAAAATTGATGTTTCCCGAAATCCGGTAATTAAGGTCTTTAAAGAGTTTGAGTTCGGCATACGTATTGCCCAGTAAATTAGTCGTTAGATACTGGCTGTTGTACTCGGTGATATTGGCAACCGGATTGGTAATGCCCGGGTAATTGTAGGGCGCTGCAAAAGCCGCTTGTGAAGTATAAGAGCCATCTGCCGCATAAATCGGTATCATGGGCATCACCGACAAAGCAGCGTTAATTACTGCGTTGTCCGCCCAGTGGCCTGCATCTCTTACTTCCTGCTGGATTCTGTAAGTAGGGTTCAGGTTCAATCCGATTTTAAGTATTGGCAAAACATCAACTTCCACATTGGCGCGTAATGTATAACGGTCCAGGGAAGACCTGCGAATGATCCCGTCCTGCTGCAAGTAGCCGCCACTGATGCTGTACCGTGCCTTTTCGCTTCCGCCGGATGCAGAGAGCTGATAGCTGTTCATTTTAGCCGTCCTGAAAATCTTATCCTGATAATCGGTGTAGGGAAGTGCTGCAACTTTGGCGGGATCGTCAAAATTCAGCCAGTCAAATACCTCACCTCTCGGATAACGGTAGCGTAAATAATCCGTAGGTCTTGCGCTGTTCGGGTCCGTGATGTTGGCGCCTGGGATGTTATCCAGATAAGCATTATTGGAAGCATCTTTACCAAATTCGGCAAACTGCTGCGAATTGATCAGGTCAATTTTTTTGCTTACCTGCTGAAAACCGGTAAAAACATCCAGATTGACACTTGGCTTTCCGCTTTTTCCCCTTTTGGTTGTAACCAGTATTACGCCGTTAGAGCCTTTTGAACCATAAATGGCTGTGGAAGATGCATCTTTCAACACATCAATACTCTCGATATCATTGGGGCTTAGGTTGCTGAAAATACTGGCATTGACGATATTGCCATCTACAACAATCAAAGGGGCATTCCCGGCGCTGATCGATCCAAATCCACGTACTTTAATTGCTGGCGTACTGCCGGGTGTTCCAGTGTTTTGCTGAATAACTACCCCCGGAATCTTACCCTGAAGAGCCGTAGCAACGTTGGATACAGGCATGTCCTTGACCTCACTCATGGGAACCGAAGAGATAGCGGCCGTTACATTGGCTCTTTTCTGCGTGCCGTAACCCACCACAACCACCTCTTCCAGGGATTTTGTGTCTGTCTGGAGAACAACGTCCAGTACAGTCTGGTCAGACACCGCAATTTCCTGAGGAAGATAGCCCACAAAACTGAAAATCAATGTATTTGAACCATCGGGAACGCTCAGCTGGTATGAGCCGTCCACATTCGTGGATGTCCCGCGCTGGGATCCTTTAACCACCACGCTTACGCCAGGGAGTACTTCTCCTTTATCATCTTTAACAGTTCCTGAAATGTTCCGATCGATTCCTGACAGTATTCCTGCATGTAAGCGGCTGTCGAATGTAACCCCGTATACGAATATGGCCAATACAAACTGTGTCATTCCAAAACGCTTATAAAAAATAAAAAGCCGTCTGGTAAATAATCTTTCTTTCATGAGAAAATGGTTAGGATTGAAATAGAAGCCATTAAGGTTTAGTCTTATGTGGCTATAACTACGACTGAGGTTTAGTAATCCTACCCTGAAATCAGAATGGTACTATTTGGTATGAACTTGCATTTCCCGGAGCAGGTGTGTCAGGCAAATGGTAGTCTTTTTTTCCTGACCTGTCCGTGATTAATTTATTTGTTGAACAGTACGCGCAGTGGCGGATCAACGCGCGAACAAGAGTTCCTTAGGCCATTCCTGCAGTTATCTAAATACCTTTTGTTTGCACATTTTTAGAAGAGATGGTGACAGGCTATATTACCTGCTAACCTCGGAATGATCGTCCCGAGTAGATTCTTGTACAGTCGAGTATTAAAATGCCTATACCCTGATTGCTGTTCAAAAACGTACCATTTCTGTTCGAAAATGAACATTGAATCACTGCGACCGAGTTTGATAATGGCCTTGTGAGGTCAGATTGATGATTTTCTCAGCCTGGTACTTATTTTATATACAGAAATAGATAATATAAAAAAATGTGATAGACGATATGTTATGAGACGAAGCGATCTGGGTGAATTTGAAGAGGTCGTGCTACTTGCCGTTGCTGCGCTGTCGCCCCGGGCATATGCGGCAGTAATAGCTGATGAACTGGAGAAGGAAACAAACCGCTCTGTGAGCACCGGAGCAGTCCACGCTGCCCTGCAACGGCTTGAAGAAAAGGGTTATCTGAATTCCGCGTTCGGGGAGGCAACTCCTGAACGAGGAGGACGCAGGAAGAGGCTTTTTGCAATCACTGCTTTTGGGGTCCGCACTTTGACAGAAACCAGGACCATACGTAACAATCTATGGGACCGAATTTTACCCGAGGTTTTATCTAAGTTAAGTTTTGGCCTTTCGTAACGCTTTTTCCAACCGCTGTATGCCACCCAAACAAACAACGCCTCCTGCACCATCTCCGCCCAGCTGGCTCAATCGCATTGCCATGCGCCTATGTGCTCCACATGTCCGTGAAACGGTGATGGGTGATCTTCATGAACGGTATGCACTGCGTGTGACCCGTTTCGGTGTTAAGAAAGCAAACTGTTTTTATATGAAAGAAGTACTGGGGCTGGTACGGCCATCCATTATTGCCAGACGAAATTCATCCCTTCCGTCAGGAGCATTCTTCAACTTCGATATGTTGGCAAATTATTTCAAGACTGCTACCCGAAACCTTTTAAAAAACACATTCTTCACCACTCTAAATGTCTTTGGCCTGGCACTGGGCATGTCGCTCAACCTGCTGTTTGTTGCCATGGTTGTGTTCATCTACCAGTTCGACAACTTCCATCCGAATAGCGAGCACATGTACCGGGTTATCACGCACGTCCGGGATCGGCATGACAACCCCTCGTTCGCATCCGTGCCTGTCGGTGCCGCCCAACTTCTGAAAAGCAATTTCGCCGGAGTGGAAAAGGTTGTCCGCATCCACCAGTCGCTTCCCCGCGATGTTCGTTATGCGGATGTCAAAATGCCTTTAAACGGATATTTTGTGGATGCAGCGTATCTTTCGATGTTCAACTTTCCGCTGCTGCAGGGCAATGCCGCTACGTCGCTTGCAAATCCTAACACGATGGTCATTACCGAGGCAGCAGCTGCCAGGATTTTCGGGAAAAAGGACCCGATAGGCCAACGGGTATCGATAGAACCATATGGTGAAGTGATGGTCACGGGTGTAGCGAAAAACATGCCGAAGAACTCGCACCTGAGGACCGAAGCCCTGGTCTCATTCGCCACGCTCACATCTCATCATGGTGCGTCTTTTACGGATGATGAAAAAAATTGGAACAACTTCTATAATTCATATGCTTATCTGCAACTCTCAGACAATTTGAATCCCGTTGCCCTTGAAGCGTTCCTCAACGGCATGGCAAAAGAAAAATACAAGAATCCTGAGTTCCAGGCTTCGTTCGAACTTCAGCGGTTCGATAAGATTGTTCCCGGTCCTGAGCTTGACAATGACATGGGCAACGAATGGAGCTATCAGGAAATGCTGCTGATGGGCGTTCTGCCCATGATTATATTGCTCGCGGCGTGCAGCAACTACGTTAGCCTTGCTATATCCCTGTCGCTCAAACGAATGAAAGAGATCGGTGTGCGGAAGGTAATGGGTGCACGAAAGAGACATATCTTTATGCAGTTTGTGATGGAAAGCACGATCACGATGCTGCTGGCTGTGACTCTGTCGTATTTTTTCTTTGAGATCATCCGGGGTGAAACCCTGTCGCTTACCACCGAACTGGATTGGATCGATCTGAATCCTACTCCTGGGACGTTTGCCGGTTTCGTCACTTTCGCCATCCTTGTTGGTTTTGTTTCCGGCATTGTTCCGGCACTTTATTTTTCAAAGACCAGTCCCTTACTGGCACTGAAAGGCAAGGAGCTGCAAACAAAAACGGGCGGCCTGTTTTCCTTACGTAAGCTTGTAATTACACTGCAATTCATCCTGTCTCTTGGTTTTACTTTTGCCGTGCTGATTATGGGTCAACAGTATCAATACTCCATCAATTATGATTTTGGATTTGACCAGGAGAAAATACTGAATGTTGACCTTCAACAGGCGGATCCGCAATTGGTCAAAAATGAATTTGGAAAGCTTTCCTTCGTTTCGCTGATCTCTATGTCGTCACATCCACTGGGCGCCAAAAGTGTACCGGGGTTGTATGTGAGGCGGATGGCCCAATCGGATTCCATAAACACGAGCAGGATGGCTATCGATGAGAACTTTATTACAAACATGGGTTTGCATCTTGTGCTGGGAAGGAATTTCAGCAACGATGCCGTCGAAAACTCGCGTCGGATCATCATCAATGAAGTATTTGCAAAAAAATTGAGCCCGGGTGATGCTTCGGGAGCCATTGATCAGGTGCTCATCCTGCCCGATAAAAGAGAGGTGAACGTAGTGGGTATCTTGAAAGATTTCCATTACGCGAGCCTGCAATCACCCATTGGAAACTTTTTCTTCGAATATGCACCTGAAAAATTTAACTATGCGAATTTTCACCTTCAATCAACCAACGGGCGCCATGCTTTTCAGGAAATGGGGGCAGCCTGGAAAGCTGTCGGGAAAGGCGAAAAGTTTAAGGCCGAATTCCTCGCCGACCAGATCCGCGATACCTATTCGTTTTACAACAAAATTATGAAGCTATGGGGATTCATGGGACTGCTGGCCGTCACTATCGCTTGTCTGGGGCTTTTGGGCACGGTCGTGTTCACGATCAAAAACCGCGTCAAGGAAGTGAGCATCCGGAAGGTGATGGGCGCTTCTTCGGGAAGTCTGGTATACATGTTATCCAGGGACTTCATTATGCTGCTGGTCATCGCGGGCATCCTCACCATTCCAGGTGTCTATTTCCTAATGGAGCTGACGCTGCAGGAGGCACAGTATTACAACGCACCCATTGGCGCCTTTGAAGTCGTCACCAGCCTGGCCCTCGTGTTAGCCCTTGGACTGACGACCATCTTCTCTCAAACTTGGAAGGCTGCCAATACTAATCCTGTAGATAATCTGAGGCTGGAGTGATACAGGTATTTTCCAAAAGGCTCTTTTGCTTATTGGCCTTCTGATATTGTCGGTCAGGAAAACCTTCTCATTACGAGATAGACTGATAAAGGAGAAACCGTTGCGGCTCCTGAACCCGGTAAAGATCAATATTTTCCATTTTTATCTCCGTAAGGAGGGTTTTTTGAGACATTTTCATTGCTAACGGTCTAATCATAAACGTTAATTTTACGATCGAAATTCATTATCCATTACAGATATTGTTAAAACCGGATGTGGGGTAAGGATTGACTTTTAAGTTGAAGGGCTCTATGCAGCAAGTCAGTATCATCTGGCCGTGAAATGTCCGTTTCGGCAGAATTCGTGGCCAGATGAATTTCCGAACATCTGAATCAAAGCAGCTTTTCCTGCACTGCCTGGTAAACTGTCCTTACTACTGGCTGAAAACCTAGGCTACGTGCAAGCGAACTGTCGGAATGCAGATACCAGGGGTCTGTAAGAGGCTCCGATGATGATTCCATTGTAACGCCGACAAGTTTGCATAATTCATAAAGCGTAGTCGGGGCTTCGTCCGCAATATTTACGATCCGGCTATCCATGGTTCCTTCCAGCGCAATGTTCACAGCGGTGGCTATGTCACGATGATGAATGGTGCTCATTCTCATAGCGGGATGCCATTTGGCTGCAATGAAGTGCTCAGGTATGGTTTCCAGATGTTTGTCGCTATCACCATACACAAAAGGAAATCGCAGAATTGACCAGTTAAGCCCGCTTTCACGGAGTTCCTTTTCAGCTGCGGCTTTACTGGCCGGATACGCATGATGCGGATCTGCAGGATCACTCTCGCGGCCCGGATGCGGATTGGATTTATTGTAGACATGCGTTGTGCTTGCCAAAATGAAGCGGGCACCGGGTGCATAAGCCTTTGCTGCTTGAATCAGGTTGCGGGTGCCTTCCAGATTACTTTTCCAGATTAGATCAACGTCTTGCGTGCGGAACACTGCTGCCAGATGGATGATTGCTGAAACATTTTTTACTGCCGCAGCCAGAGACGCCGCATTCAGCAGATCCGCTTCTATGACGGTGGCCCCGGCCGGAGCATCCTTCCCGTCGCGTACCAAGGCCCGGCAGTAAAAACCGGCGTCAACAAGACGCGGCACAAGGCGGGCGCCAACCAGCCCAGTCACGCCCGTTATCAATATGGGCTTCAATTCTTTGTTCATATCTTCCTGTTTTTTTACAACAAAGCTCGGAAGAATGTTAGCGGGAAAACTGGACGAAAAACGATGTGCTCAGGACAAATCCTGAAAAAAACCGGCAATGGTTTTGCCAGTTACCTTCTTGAACAAGCGGGAAAAATAATCCGGGTCATTAAATCCGAGATCGAAGGCCAGTTCTTTCACCGAAGTCCGTTCATTGTAATACAAGCGCCTTCGGGCTTCCAGTATCAAACGGTTCGTTATAAATTCTTTCGGTGAAAGACCCGAGAAATGTTTAACGATCTGATATAAGCTGTCTGTACTTACCGCAAGTTCTTCCGCAATGCTTCGGATACTCGGGTGATCTGTCAGGTTGTTTTCAACAAACACCTTAAATCCGATAAACTTCTCAATTTTGTCATCCCCAAGCTTTCTGTCAGCCGCGAAATAAGCTGTATTCATTTCTGTCAAAAGGCTATTCACATGAGCCAGAATCAGTTCTGGATCGGTATCGGCAATGCTCAACAGGCTAAGAAGAATTTCAAAAATGGCTGTAAGCCTGCCAGCCGCCGCAGATGAAAAGCTGATCTTTTGATGGTTCAACGGGTTAAGCAGGAAAGGAAATTGTTTAGGTAACCGTGAGAAGCATTCTTCATCAAATCTAAGTTTGTAATAGTTGGAGCCATGTGTGGTTGCAGGGTACTGTTGGATTTGATGGGGTAGAGCGAAAAACAATTCATGCTTTCCAATCTCAATTGTATCCAGATCTATTGTATGTTGGCTATGGCCATCTAAAACAAAAAGGAAAAAGTAATATTTCAAACGATGCGTAAGGCCGAGTTTAGCAGCAGTTTCGGTAGATAAATGTCCAAAGTCCGGGGTGACAAGCCTTATTGGCAGTTGATTATTCTGACTGAATTTCTCTGGAAACAAATTTTTATTTCGCATGCCTTAAAAAGTAGCTGAATGGCCTTCAAAGGCAAATATCGTTAATAAATATGGTTCGTCTGATTTATTCCAAAGTGAAAGAGATCACTGGTACAAAAATCTTTCCTCTGACTTAATTGCTAATGATACCTTTTAAATACTTGTCAGTGATAGCAAGCTTAGTCTCCTGTTGGTAAGTGGCTTAAGTAAGAGGTAACGTCCTATTCCGTTTTGGGCCATCATGGATAGGATCGATTTCCGCCCGCGCTGCTCAGGATGGGATTGGATGAAAATACGCAATAAGGGCTGGCACCGGTTAGCGAGACGCAAAGGATAGCCAGGGCCATTTTGGCTACAAAAATCTCCATATCCGCTACAAGCGCCAGCCGCGCGCCGCAGAAATTTGTCTTCCGAAATTAACAAACAAGGTAAATGACAAAGACGATTTTTATTACCGGTGCTTCAACAGGTATCGGAAGGGCTACTGCCCAATTGTTTGCGGCCAAAGGCTGGAAGGTGATCGCGACCATGCGCAAGCCTGAAAATGAAACAGAACTCCATGCGCTGGACAATATAACGGTGCTGCCCCTGGACGTGACCAACCCGGCGCAAATCCGTGAAACCGTGCAGCAAGTGTTGGCTTTGGGCGATATTGATGTGGTATTCAACAATGCGGGTTATGGATTGTTCGGCGCATTGGAAGCGATCACTGACGAGCAGCTGGTACAGCAAATGGAAACCAATTTTTTCGGTGTCGTGCGGGTGACGCAGGCCTTTATTCCCTATTTCCGTGAGCGAAAAGCGGGACTTTTTATCACGACCGGCTCCTCGGCAGGGCTGATGGCTTTCCCGGTAAGCTCGATGTACGATGCCAGTAAATTTGCGCTGGAAGGCTGGGCGGAAAGCTTGTCTTATGAGCTGAATGAATTTGGAATCGGGATTAAAACCATTGAACCCGGATTGGTGGCGACGGAAATTGGTGCGAAGTCGGTGTTTGCCATGCACCCGGCTTATGAAGCATTGACCAGCAAATTCATGGCCATGATGGAACCTGACAATGCTGCGTCGACTTCGCAGCAAATCGCCGAAGTGGTGTACGGCGCGGCTACCGATGGTACCAACACACTAAGGTACGTCTGTGGCGAGGATGCCAAAGAACTCTATGCCCGGCGCCTGGCTGAAGGCGACGAGGCTTTCAGGGACGGGATCAAACAATTGTTAGCCGCTGTTTAAAAATCAGACGGCGTGCCGGCGCAGGCTGGAACGATTTGCGCCGGCAGCCTATTATGTGATTATGAAAAGGGAACATCTCAAACCGCGCGTGTACCATACTATATCCGAAATGCAGAGCGCATTCGGCCTGCCGCAACCTTTGCACCCGCTGATCAGCCTGCTGGATTTCAATAAGGTGCAGATCACGGCCAAAATGCTGACCGACACTTTTGCCATGGATTTTTATAACATCACCTACAACGAATCGGCGGGCTGCCGGATGCGGTACGGGCAAACAACCTACGATTTTCAGCAAGCCGGAATGTTTTTTACCTCGCCGGGGCAGCCGCTGACAGGCATTGAGATGGCCGAATCGACCCTGGGATTTACCTTGCTGGTCCATCCTGATTTTCTGCGGAACTATCCACTGGACGCCAAAATCAAACAGTATGGCTTTTTCTCTTACGCTGTTAACGAGTCGCTGCATTTGTCGGACAAAGAACAGTTGATCATCGAGGGCATTGCCGCCAACATCGGCGACGAGCTCGAAACGGCCATCGACGACCTGAGCCAGGATGTGCTGATTTCGCAGCTGGAACTGATGCTGAATTACAGTCAGCGCTTTTACAAACGCCAGTTTATGACCCGCAAGTCGATCAATAATGCATTGCTGGAAAAGTTTGATCAGCTGCTGAACAACTATTTCAACGACGAAACCGCCCTGCTGAAAGGGCTGCCGAGCGTCCAGTACCTTTCGGACGAACTCCACGTTTCGCCCCGCTATCTGGGCGACATGCTCCGCGCACTGACCGGCCAGAACACGCAGCAGCACATTCACAACAAGCTGATCGAAAAAGCAAAGGAAATATTGACATTCAGCGATTTGTCGGTAGGGGAGATCGCCTATCAGCTCGGTTTCGAGCATCCGCAGTCTTTTAGTAAGTTATTTAAATCAAAGACAAACTTTTCCCCTCTGGAATTCAGAGCGAGCTTTAATTAAGAAAGTCAGGCTATGAATTTTAAGGGCTTTCCAGAGCATATCGGTGACGTGAGAACAACTTATCCTGCGCAATAGAAACAGCCGTCGTAGCCAGTCCATTGAGTACTATATGCGCCTGAATCTGTAAAATTCGCGTTTAGACGTGAATGCTTGTCATGCTTTTTACTTTCCCTCTGACATGCTACATCAATTGATGGATTCTTTTTCCGGAGTTTGGCTACGCAATGCCCCGATTTCACTACGCCGAAGTGCTGAAGGCTGATGAACTTTGCTGTATCAAAATTTAACCAGTAATAAAATGAAACAGTCACAAACACCCATCATCAGCTTCAGTCCGGTTGTATTACCGGTTTCCGGCCGTCACGTAGATCTTGAAATAAAAGTTTCTGCTCCTGCCAGCGGAAACAACCTGCCGGTCATTCTTCTTTCGCATGGGCACGGCCCCTCTAATTTTCTCTCTTCGTACAGAGGATATGGTCCCATTGTAGATTTTTTTGCGGCAGAAGGGTTTGTCGTCATTCAGCCAACTCATCAAAATTCCAGAGCACTTGGGCTTTCGTCATCCCTTCCTGAAGCACCCTTGTTTTGGAGTTCACGGGCAACGGACATGAAATTTATCCTGGATCATTTAGACGAAATTATTGCAACTGTACCCGGGTTAACCGGAAGAGTCGATAAAGCAAAAGTTGCTGCCATCGGCCATTCCATGGGCGGCCACACCGTAGCGATGCTGGCAGGTATGGAAGTAACAGATCCTGCAACAGGTAACATAGTGAATGCCGCAGAACCAAGATTAAAGGCCCGGGTGCTGATTGGCGCGAGCGGTGGGCCCGAAGGATTTAACGGAGTAAACAGACAGCACTATCCGGTATTGGCGGCCGGCCATTTCAGCACCATGGATTTGCCAGCGCTCGTTGTGAACGGGGACCAGGACAAAAACCTCATGTTCTCTGATGTAGACAACTGGCGCGCAGACGCCTATTATCAAAGTCCCGGCCCGAAGGACCTGCTGACCGTATTTGGCGCCGAACACATCTTTGGTGGCATATCAGGGTATGATGCCCGCGAGACAAGTGATGAGAATCCGGAGCGTGTTGCCTTTGTATGCGAAAGCATTCTGGCGTATATTCGGAGTACATTCGATCCGAACGATTTAAGTTGGGAAGAAGCCAAGAAAGCGCTGAACGGCGTACCGGGTGCATTGGGCAGCATTGAAAGTAAATAAAAAACAGACAATATGAAGGATGAGATGTCTAACCATAGATTCCATTCCTTATCAAGGCTGCATAAGGCGCTGGACATACCGGCACCTATGCACCCATTGGTAAGTTTAATAAATAATGCAGATGGTGCTGTTCCGTTGGGAAAATTACCTAATCCGCATATCCTGAACTTCTATAAGATTTCCTATAAGATGAACTTCCAGGGGAAGTTCAAATACGGCCAGCATTACTACGATTTCGATGAAGGTGGAATGTTCTTTGTTTCGCCTAATCAGATCACAGGAGGCCATGCACCACTCAGTGATCAATCGGGTTATACGTTACTTTTCCACCCGGATTTTTTATTGGGTTACGAACTCGCCAGGAAAATCAAGGCGTACGGATTTTTTTCCTATTCTATTAATGAAGCGCTGCACTTATCGGAAAAAGAAAAAACCACGATCATTTCTGTTTTTGAAAGTATTGAAGAAGAATTAAAGGACAGAATGGATAATTTCAGCCAGGACGTTGTTATTTCTCAGATCGAACTGCTGCTGAATTATGCGAACCGTTTCTACAACCGGCAATTCATTACCCGGAAGGCGGTAAGCAGCGATCTCCTTCAAAAGGTAGAAGACATCTTACACGCCTACTTTCAGTCACCACACGCGAAAAGGCAGGGGCTTCCAACTGTCCAGTTTATGTCTGAGCAGTTAAACGTCAGTGCAAGTTATTTAAGTGATATGCTGCGATCACTTACCGGGCAAAATACACAGCAGCATATTCATAACCATCTGATTGATAAGGCAAAGGAACAGTTATCAGCGGGTGATGCCTCAATCAGCGAAATAGCGTATGAATTGGGGTTCGAACATCCCCAATCCTTTAGTAAACTTTTCAAGCTCAAAACCAGTGTGTCGCCTTTGGATTTCAGGCGTTCCTTCAATTAAAGCATATTCGGGTACAGCAAACCATTATTCTGAAGGCTAACAACGTCGCATAGCCTCTATTCAACCCGATCCCTTTCTCGATTGGGAGGAAAAGGTTAAATGGTTGAAAGTTACTCGCCCCTTATTCCAGTGGACGAGTTAAAGAAATCCCGAGTTTCAAAGCAGGTAGTGGCAAGCTTAAACCCCAAGCATCGGGAAATTGGTGCCGGGTTCTGAAAACTTATGGATAGCCTTGGTTATATCACGTGAACCGGTCCTGCCGGTCGTAATGTTCGTTACATATCGTTTCAACTTTATTTAGTGGTGTTGACTTAGACCAGATTTATGAGCTGCATGACAAGGTTGAGGAGCCAGGCTTCGTGGCCGCCCAGCCGGGGCGCATTTCAAAGAACTCATCATGGCTTGTCGAGTATGGATCCTTAATGGCCTGCTGAAGTTTCAAAAAAAGTTGGTTCTCTCCTTTTTGCAATTCTTCAATCGCCATATGAAGCAGGTAATTCCTTAGAATAAACCTTGGGTTGGCTTTGCGCATACGCTGTAAGCTATCTTCCCTTGTGCAGGTGTTCGTACTTAAACGAGCCTGATAGCTCTTCAAAAGCGTGTAAAGCTGAGTGGCACCTCCCGGTTCAGGGTCATTATACAGGCTGCTCTTAAAATAACTGAGCATGTCCTGCTCGGTGGCTAATTCTGTCGGCAGATCGATCAGTAGCTGATAAAAGATCGTCATATCTGGCTGGATTGCCGTCAATACTTTTTCGAATTCGGCCACAAGTTTCACATCATCCTCATCGTTTATACCGTCCAAACCCAGCTTATTTGCCATCATGGCGTAGTACTTACGCGAAAAATCATCTTTATAGGCTTTCAGTTGAATTTCTAGTTTGTCCGTTTCCGGAATCAATGGTACCAACGCATTAGCCAGCCGGCTGAGGTTCCAGTAAGCTATATTGGCCTGTTTGCCGAACGCATATCGCTTGCCTGGCAGGTCGGTGGTGTTAGGCGTAAATTTAGGGTCGTAGTTGTCAAGAAAAGAATACGGGCCATAGTCAATGGTTAAACCAAGCACCGACATATTATCCGTGTTCATAACCCCATGCACAAAGCCTACCCTCAGCCACTCAACGATCATCGTGGCTGTACGTTCGACGACTTCGCCAAACCAGCGCAGGACTTTGTCCTCGCCTTCAATATGCGGATAAAATTGCTCGATCGTCCAGTTCACCAATTGCGTGAGGTTGTCGATCTCGCCTCTGGCGGCAAGCATTTGAAAGTTACCAAAACGTAAAAAGCTTGGGGCTGCACGCATTACAATGGCACCCGGCTCATCAGCAGGTCGCCCGTCGTAAAACATATCACGTACCACCTTGTCGCCCGTGGTAACTAGCGCCAATGCCCGCGTAGTAGGGACACCCAGGTAATGCATCGCTTCGCTCATGAGGTATTCCCGTACGGATGAGCGTAAAACTGCCCGGCCGTCGGCTCTCCGTGAATATGCCGTAGGGCCGGCGCCCTTTAACTGCAACTCCCAGGTATTACCCATAGGGGTTTCCCATTCGCCTAAAGTAATAGCCCGACCGTCACCAAGTTGCCCTGCCCAGTTGCCAAATTGGTGGCCGGCATAGCAGGCTGCATAGGGGTACATGGACGGGGTAACCAGGTTGCCGCCCAGAATTTGTATGTCGTCCGGACCAGGTTCTGCGATGCCCAGGCTGTCTGCCAGTTCGGCGGACCAGGCTAAAAGTTCGGGTCTCTGTACGGGTGTGGGTACTGCCTTGCTATATAAAACTCCGGGAGTTTGACGTGGCTGCAGATTACCGCTGTGATCACCTGGGAAGGTATTCACAAAATTTGTTTTGAATAGCTTAGAACTTAAATTTTCCATAAAGTGCAGCTGATGAGTTGATCAATTGCGATTAAAACTATGCCATTTATTAACAAACGGTTGGAAGTACATATTCACACACACTGGTACAAGGCTCCGCGATGCGTAAAAAAATACGATCTGCTATTAATTATTTTGATGTAATTTATTAAAGGTCCCAATTTCAGGCAATGATGGTGGCATTGTTGCAGCAATCCTATACCAAGGCTCGTTGAAACAATGCCGCAGCGCTAAGCCAGATCAGCTGTCATGACCAGTATGGTAATAGCATTTCTTACTATGTTCTAACTTTGTATGAGAGAACGGTACTTTATAAGCTCTATGTATGGATTCCAAGAAAGGCCTGGTAGTTGGCAGAATGCTGTTGATCAGAAAGCTATTTCATAATGCACCCTTGGCTAAGATTTTTAAATTTAAAAGAACTTTAAGCATTCAAATCCTATTTTAAAAGAATCAGACCCTCTGTCATGAGTATACATTTCGAAAAAGATATCTTTCTTTTATGCAATACGAAGAGAAGGGAATAATCCCGGCTTCACTGGATACGGAAGCGATTGTATCCATGGATGGAACAGGGATTACCGGAGTACATCTTTCAGTAACCCGAAATGTTCCGGGCGTCAGTTCAGAAGAATCTGGTTCAATCGCGAAAGGCGCAGAACAGAATTGCTTAATTGCGAAAGTATTGAAGATCCCTGTAACATCAGAAGCGGTACTTGTTTTCAAATGATCACAGACTATAAAAAATTTGATTTGTTCGGGAAGACGCTTATTCAAAAGGTGGATTTAAAGCCACCTTTTGAATTTGCATTTCCGGTGGCGGAGCAAGCTTGCTTCTTGTATATGTTGAAGGGAGAAATAGATTATCAATCAGGAGATGATCACTTGAAAATAAAAACGCATCAGTCCTTGTTGCTAAATTGTTTGAATTCCGGAAAACAAATTCAAAACAGTCATGCAGACAGCAACGGTGAGATTGTAATTGTTACGTTTCATACAGACATCCTGAAAAAAATTTACGAACGAGAAATCCCTCAGATCTTAAAACCGAACAGCCGCATAAGTAATCAGTCACGAGCCGCGGTTAACAATGATTTCCTGATTCAGAAGTATATCGACGGGCTTCTTTTCTATTTTGAGAATCCATCCCTGGTCAGTGACGAAATTCTGGTTTTGAAGCTGAAAGAAATTATCCTTCTTCTGGCACAAACGCAGGATGCGGAGATCGTGCAAGTCATACTGTCTCAGCTTTTTTCTTCAACAACCTATACCTTTAAACAGATCATAGAAGCCAATTTGTTCTCCCAGGTCGGCATAGAAGACCTGGCACAGCAAAGCAATCTGAGTGTTTCTTCGTTTAAACGGGAATTCAAGAAGCTATATAACGACTCCCCTGCCAATTATATCAGAAACAGGCGTCTGGAGAAAGCGGCGGAGCTGCTCTGTGCTTCCGGCGAGCGTATTACCGATATTGCTTTTGATTGCGGCTTCAATGATCTGGCAAATTTTACCAAAAGCTTTCATGACAAATACGGCACTTCTCCTTCCAATTACCGGTCAACACAACAAGAATAGCTGGATGTATATCGTCTACAGTAGGAAGTGTTGTTTCAGTGATCCGAATTGCCAAATATCTGACCCGATCCGCAAAACCAATCTTTTCTGATTACCCCAACTTTGTGTTGTTAACTAAACACAAAAACTATGGGACTCTCGCATTTAGGTATTTTTCATACCATTATTGGTGTCGTTGCAATTATCGCCGCATGTGTATCTCTGTTCAGAAGCGCCAAAATAGATTTAGGCAAATTGTCCGGAAAAATATATTTCTACTTCACACTGATTGCTTCGCTGTCTGCTTTGGGGCTTTCCAGTGTCAAAGGTGTCAACCCCGGGCATATTCTTGCACTTTTAATTGTGATCCTGATTTTATGGGCCTACTATTTACATGTCAGGAAGCCGGGAAACAATCGTTCACGTTTTTTTGAAAACTTTTTTCTATCATTCAGCTTCTTTCTCTCGCTGCTTCCGGCCGTAAATGAAACGTTTACTCGTGTGCCGGTAGGACATCCTCTGGCAAGCGGGCCGGCAGATCCGTTGATTGCCAAAACGCTACTCACACTATTCCTGCTATTTCTTGTAAGTTCGATTTTGCAATTCAGGAATCAAAGGAGAATAAATAATGCAAGTTGTTAGTTACATGCTATTTTGTTAAAGGTAGAAGCGATTACGAACATCATGACTTTGATCAGAAAGCTTTTAAAAGTTCGGTACGTGATGGCAGCCAATGATCGCATGATTACTCCCGATCCGGAACGGCCGTTGGTCAAAAAACTGAACGCAGCTGCCATCAAATTAAAATCCAGCCATGTCGCCATGCAGGCCAAGCAGGAAAAAGTAGCTGCAATCAAAAGAATTCTCATGCTTCTGGCTTTCTTCCTTTTATGTGTGACAATTACCAATGCACTGCGATGCCGGAGTAAACAACCCATTGCGATGTCCGGATTCCAGGTACTTGCCTTTACTGCTCCGGCAGCAAGCGCTATACCGCATTATACCAGTTTTGCACCAAGTTAACGAGCTAAGGCTCCAAAGTATGCCTCCAGATATAATGGACACTCCAATTTATCCGTAGGTGGAATATGCTATTGATAATTATATAAATTACTAATATTTAATGATTTAAGACGATTCTGCTGTTGACTTTAACGGGTTTTCAGATTGGCATTTTATTGGTGAAGTAGTTCATTGTTGTTGATTCTCCAGACTGCTCTCTAAAATGACGCTCAAAATGAAACGTAACATTCAGCATGAACTCCTCACCGTTCAACTCTTCGAAACCAGCCAATGGCCTTATCCTATTCATGACCACAACCACTTTGAATTGATTTTGACTCGGAAAGGAAGTGGTCGGCATATCGTTAACGGGAATCGTTACACCTATCAGGCTGGTGATGTGTTTTTCCTCGGACCTTTGGATAATCATTATTTTGAAGTCGATAACCTCACTTGTTTCTGCTGTCTTTCCTTCACAGAGCTGTACATGGGGAAGCTAACCAATCCGGGTACAGACTCCTGGTCACAGATTCGGCAAAGAGGCCAAAGGGCAAGCAGGCACCTGGCAGAGAGTATTTTAACCAATGCCAGAGAACAGCAAAATCTGAATGCGCTTATTGAAATCATTTTGGCGGAACAGAATAACATGCGGCAACTCGCTTCAAATCAAATAGTTGATACCTTGATGAAAACGATTCTGGGTTTAGTGGACCGCCAGCTTGCCGAGCAACAGGGAATCAGCGCATCGAGTGTTGCGGCAGCGTCACTCATGCACCGGATCAGTATGTATATCTGCCATCATATTACCATGCCGGATCACCTGCGAATGGAAAGGATTGCAGAGGTATTCAATTACTCGCAGAGTCATTTGTGTGCGCTTTTCAGGCAACAGGCTGGTGAATCGATCAGTCAGTATATTATCCGCTACAAGCTTCAGCTCGTTGAAACCAGGTTACGACGCAGTAGTATGAGTATCTCGCAGATAGCGGACGAATTTGGCTTCACCGATATCTGTCATCTTAACAAACTTTTCAAACGCTATTATCAGACTACGCCAACGGAATACCGGCGAAGCTTACTTGTTCAAAACCGCGCCGGAAGCAGTTACTTACAAGCCATTTCTGACCCTTGGTAAAAAGCTACATCATAACCTGCGATTGACGCGTTTTCCAAAAGACGCTGGTACTAGATGCAGGCAGTTTCTGTCACACCAACTTTTTCTTCATTAAACAGCAGACTGATTACCACGCCTGATTCCTGATTGATCTCAAGTTTGCCCCCAAGTTGTTTACTGAGCCCGCGGATGAGGCTCATTCCCAGCGTACGACTGCGGTTTGGATTCAAGTCGGGGGGGAAACCTACGCCATCATCACTGAGCGTGAGTCGGTAGGTTTGGCTGGCCACTTCGATCAGTTCAATACCAATCGTTCCTTTTTGACCGGCGGGAAAGGCGTATTTCAAAGAGTTGGTAACGACCTCGTTAAGGATAAGTCCAATGGGAACTGCCAGAATAATATCCAGATTCACAGGCGTGACGGTTACTTTTTTTATAACCGAGTTTTGCCGGTCAAACGTAACCAGTAAATAATCGACAATTTCGTCAATGTATTCAGCCATTGAAATCGTTGCAAGTCTGTCTGACTGGTATAGCTTCTGATGGATCAGTGCCATCACATGCACCCGGTTCTGACTCTCGCGAATGGCTGAAAGCGCAGCTTTGTCTTTCAGATAAACGCCCTGCGAATGAAGCAGGCTGGTAATGATCTGTAAATTGTTTTTAACCCTGTGATGAATCTCTTTCAGCATCCACTCCTTTTCTTCCAACAGTTCTTCCTTTTCTTTCAGCAGCGAATCTTTATCTATCAGAATGTGTTGAAGCGATTCATTTTTTTGATTGATTTCCTGCTGTTTGGCTTCCAGGAGCTTGTTACTCTGTTGTTTCAGGCGGTATTGGTTATAACTAATAGCCAGAAGGCCTAAAAGCAGTGTCGCCCCGGCCAGAATACTGTTACGCATTGTTTTCCCTTTTTCCAGCTCATGTTGCTGACGCTGAATTTGCTGTTCCTTCTGGGCAGTAGCATACCGCACCTCCAGTTCAGCTAGCTGCCTTGATTTAGTTTCATTGAAGATGCTGTCATTCAGGATTTTATGCTGTCTGAAGTGATTTATCGCCGAGGTGTAATTTCCAGCGGTCGAGTCCACTTTGAATAACATGAAATGAACATCCTTGATCGTTGACAGGGAGTTTTTTACGGGCGAATAGCTCAGTGCTTTCCGGAGAAATAAACCGGCTTTCTTATAGTTGTTGCGTTTGAGATAGAACGCACCAACATCCACCTGCACCTTTTGTGACATTTCGAAATCGCTGCCCGACTGATCAAACCAATCAACGGATTCCAGATAATATTTTTCGGCCAGCGCATAGTTTTTCAAATCTTCATAACAAAAAGCCTGCGCCTGCGCCACACAGCCTTTCTGGATATTGTTGATAGGCTTAATTTCACGAACAAGGCTGGCTAGCAAACGCAGTGCTTCCTGTGTTTTGTGATGAGCTACCAAATCCTGAACAATATGATAGGCAGCATTGTATAAGGAAAAATTCGGCAGCTTTTCATAGCGCCATTGCTGGAGGGTTTTTTTATACCAGTAAACACTTTCAGCAGGCTTATTCAAATCCCCGTAAATTTCTGCCAGCGTGCCATAAAAAGCCGCCGCTGACAATGTGTCCTGCGTCCGGTTCATACTTTCCAGGCATTGCAGGGAATAAAAAAGAGCTTTATCATAATTTCCTTTTAACCGGTTTACGCTGGCCAAACTGCTGTAGATATAATGTAACCGGGGAAACTTAATTGCTTTGTACCGGTTTAGGACAACCAGAAATTTTGCTTCTGCCAGGTCCAGATGGCCGAGGTCTTCATGGAGTGAAGCAATCTGTTCAGCCACCTGAATTTCCTTCTCCTGATCGTGTAAAGCTTTATAAAGATTTTCGGCTTCATGATAGTAAGAAAAGGCATCAGGGTAATTCTGGAGGATATAGCGTATACAAGTTGCAAACCGATAGTTCGCTTCAGCTTCTGCTTCTTTATCCCCGCTGACCCGGCATTCCGCAATCAGGTTATCAAAATGGGCTTTTCCGGTTTGAAAATCACCACGCTCTACATAAGCAACACTTAACAAGCTTTCCACTTTGTGCAGCTTTCTTTGCAGCATCAGTTTTCTGCTTAAATCCTTGGCTTCCTGTAAATAGGCAATCGCACTGTCCAAGTCCGACCGGACTTCGCCGGCTTTGTAAATCTGAAATTTACCGAGTTCGATTAGCGCAGAAATCCGGGTTGTATCGGCCGTATTTTTCTGCAAACCGGCCAGCAACTGATTAGCCATAGTCCGGGTGATGTTTTGCGCTGAAACAGGAAAAGGCAGCAACCATTGACAGGCAATTCCCAACAGGCATAAACAAGCCATTCTGGCTGAACGCACAGAAGTTGACACGGTGATTCGTTGCGGGAAGAACAGCGGAATATACATCAGATGAATTCGGAAAATTAGGTATTGACCAACTGGAAGCACGACCGTTTCAAGCTTCTGCATTTCTGCTCGCCTGAATAAACGGCATTCAGGCAATGTCAGAATGAGCCTTGGGCGGCTGCACTGAAAGTACTTTCCGGATACCTAGTTTATCCATTCGATATTCGAGTGTTGTTGGCTTTAGATTCATTAGCTCGGCAGCTCCGCCGCTTCCCCGGATCCGGCCATTAGTTTGTTTCAGAATTGCCAGGATATATTCCCGTTCTGTATCCTGCTGAATCTGTTTAACGTCATGCAAATCCTTTGGCGTTGAACTGCCAGTTTTGAAACCGGCATCCGGCTGAAGTACGGAAGCTGAAAAAGTCGTAGCGAACAGGGTATTGACCAATGGACGGCCCAGTTTCAGCGTTGTCTGGCCATCATTGATAATGACAGCCTGTTCAATCACATTCTCCAGTTCACGAATGTTGCCCGGCCAGCTGTATTTAACCAGCTCATTCAAGAGAGATTCACTCATTCCGATAAACGGTTTACCTAATTTACGGGCCGACCGCTGGGCAAAAAACTGAGCTAGAAGAGGTATGTCACCAGGCCTTTCCCGTAAGGAAGGCAGGGTAATCGGAAATGTAGCCAGCCGAAAGTACAGATCCATCCTGAACCGGCCTTCGGCTACTTCCTTTTCAAGATACCGGTTTGTAGCGGCCAGCACGCGTACATCCGTTTTGATAATCGTCTTGCCGCCGACTCGTTCAATCTCTTTTTCCTGAAGTACACGCAGAAGTTTGGCTTGTAACTCAAGCGGCAGCTCGCCCACTTCATCCAGAAAAATGGTTCCGCCATGCGCTAACTCAAACTTGCCGATCCGTTTTTCAAAAGCGCCGGTAAATGCGCCCTTCTCATGGCCAAAAAGCTCGGATTCGATTAAATTGGCCGGCAGGGTTGCGCAGTTGATCTTCACCAGAATCTTATCTTTCCTTGCCGACAGGTTATGGAGTGCACGGGCTATCAGTTCCTTTCCGGTCCCGCTTTCACCTAACACAAGTACAGTCGTATCCGTATTGGCCACCTGGGTTACCTGATCAAAAACGTGCAGCAGCTGTTGGCTCCGGCCAATGATCTCTTCGAAATTAGCAAACGTTTTTACCTCTTCCTGTAAATAGTTGTTTTCCTGTCTTAGTTTTTCGCTGAGTCGGGCCACTTCCTCAAAGGCCAGAACCCGCTCCATGATCAGCACAATGGGTTGTTCGAGCCGCTCCAGTAACCGGATATGCCCCAAAGAATAAGTATGAGGCTTGCGACTTAGAAACGTGAGATAGAATGTTTCCATTTGCCCCACTTTCAGTGGCATGACTATGGCCGATTCCAGTCGGAATGTTTTAACCAGTAACTGTCCCAAAGGAGATTGTTCAAAGAAGATAGGGAAAGTTTCCCTGGTATAGAGTACAGGGCCGGAAGGTGCGTCCTTGGTTTCAGATAATAGAGGCTCCGGAGCTTCATTCGTCATTTGTCCGATAGCAGGCATGTTAATGATTTCATACTCGTCGGAGCCGACACGATAGTAATTATAAAAGGTGACGTTGTCCTTCTTTTGGTATCGAATCGATATGAAATCAAACGAGATATGTGGCTGGAAGACCTTGGCCGCCTTCAGAAGCTTCTGCTCCCAATTTCCTGTACCCGACATAGCGTCAGTGAGGGCAATCTGAAGAGCCTTTTCTTCCCTTAATTTCATCTCAACACTGTGAGCGTGGCGGTAGCGGCTGATTTCCAGAGTCGTAAGAAGATCTTTTTCCCGAAATGGTTTAACAATATAGCCAATTGGCTGCGTAGCTTTTACCGCTTCCAGCACACTTCTGTTGTCGTTTGCAGATATATAAATAAATGGAATGCCAAGCTCTTCCAGTCGCTTGGCCAGATCAATCCCTGTTTCACGTCCCTTCAGATAAATGTCCAGCAAGATCATATCGGGTCTTTGCTCCGCTATAAGAGACAAAGCTTCTCCAAAGGAGTCAGCAATGCCGATGACCGGGTAGCCCGCCTCGCTTAAAATCAATTCCAGATCATTTGCAATGATGTATTCGTCTTCTACAATGAGAATTTTACAGGATGAAGTGGAGGAAAGAGAAGTATTGATGATTGGTTGCATAGCTCAAAATCGATTAAAGAAAGCATGTACAGAATGCATCGTCAGGGGAATACAAGAATTATACCCTTTCGTACCGGGGTTTGTACAAGCGGCAGTGTGCTGCAGGCCAGCGCCGCTAATTCTGTTCTCAGCTCAAAATTAGGACATATAACGGTGGCAAATGAACAAAAATAATGCGAATAAAACACGGGTGTAAATGGAGCAGACCTGCCTAGCACTGGTATTTTCTACGGAAAATTCTAAAAACTCCAGTTATTTTGGATTCCTCCAGAATAAGATGTGATACAAGCAGGTCAGTCAGCATTAAGCAAGGTCCAGGCTGGGCTGATAATGAGCATATTGAGGCCGTAATTCTAATATAAAACCCATTTTTTGGTTCGTTGAACAGCCTGGCATTCCTCTTGATAACCCCTTTGGTAAATCTATTTACTCTTGTTGTCCTATGGCAGATCCCAAGCAAATTGTTGAAAATGTTTACAGTGTTTTTACAGACAATAATTTAAGTCGAATTCTGCCGCTACTGGATGAGAAAATCGCGATATATATCGTTGGACACGGGCCAACGGATCGTGAATACCAGGGCAGAAGCGGATTCTTAACCATGATGTCGCAACTCTATACAATCTGTGAGAACCTGCGTGTTCACTCGCTGATCTATTTCACCCCGGAAGATGATCAACAAGATTCCATCATTACAACTGGTTTGTTTGAAGGTATTCTAAGAATTGACAACGAGCCAAGCGTGTTACCTTTTGTGCATTCCTGGCAAATAAAGGCTGAGAAAGTTGTTGAACTAAGGGTATTTTACTGGAACTCTGCCAAACTCCTGTACCGCCTGCAGCCGGAAGGGAACAGACCGGATTTTCTCCCAAACGGGCAGCATATATGGAGCAGTGGTCCCGATAACCCGTAGTGCCTGCCGTGCATCCATCAGAAATGGTGCTTCTATACTTATGTTTTTATTGAACTGGCTACCTTCCGCCGGGCCTGGTCAAGGATGAAATCCCCTGTTTTTACTGGAATATCATCAATTTGTACTGCAATGAGCCTCCCTGCATCCTGTAAGTTTGTTCCGGCAAAAGAGATTCAATCATTACTTCTTCCAACTATTTGATAAGGTTATCCATACGCCGCAATAGCAAGCAAACGATGCGTAAAGGTATGCCTGTGAAAATGCGGAATGCATGTAGCTGACTTTTAATGACAATCAACATTTAATCTTTACAATTATGAGCAAGATCACGGTAACTGACGGAACAGAAATTTATTACAAGGATTGGGGAACAGGGCAACCCATTGTTTTTCATCATGGCTGGCCTTTGTCAAGCGATGACTGGGATGCGCAGATGATGTTTTTTGTAAACAAGGGATTTCGTGTAATTGCCCATGACCGACGTGGGCATGGACGTTCGTCCCAAACGTCCCAGGGGCATAACATGGAAACGTATGTAGCTGATGTCGCAGAGCTGATGGAGTTTCTTGATATAAAAGATGCCATTCACATCGGCCACTCAACCGGAGGCGGTGAAGTGATCCGTTATGTAGCCAAATATGGCGGGGAAAGGGTTGTTAAAGCTGTTTTAATTAGCGCGGTTACACCGCTCATGGTTCAAACTGAAACGAACCCCGACGGTATTCCGATGTCGGTTTTCGATGAAATACGGGAAGGTACGGCGACCCATCGCCCACAATATTTCCAGGATTTTACGCTGCCCTTTTATGGCTACAATCGGGAAGGAGCCAATGTGTCGCAAGGCATTCGGGATAACTGGTGGCGTCAGGGCATGATGGGTAGCATTAAAGCGCATTATGACGGAATCAGGGCTTTTTCCGAAACGGACTTTACCGAAGACCTTCAAAGTGTGGATATTCCGGTTTTGGTATTGCATGGTGAGGATGACCAGATCGTTCCGTTTTCGATCTCCGGTGCCAAGGCTGTTAAATTATTGAAAAATGGAAAACTGATTTCTTACCCAGGCTTTCCGCATGGTATGCCCACCACCGAAGCGGCTACGATCAATGCCGATCTGTTGGCTTTTATTGAATCCTGATCAGCCAATGCTTTTTGATGAATGAACGTGTTAATGACTTCCGACATTGGTTCTTATCGGTGTCGGTATGTTATAGCGTAATCATCTTGTTGATTAATAAATATGTCATTTAAAATTGGTGTTTTTTGTATGAAACCATCTCCAAATTTACTCTCTCCGGAAAACCATGCCTTGGTATTGATTGATTTCGAAGGCCAGATGGCCTTTGCGACACACAGCATCGACATCAGCGAGCTGAGAACCAATGTAGCCATCATCGCAGGCGCTTCCAAAATTTTCAACGTTCCTACCATTGTCACGACCGTTGCAGAGGAAAGTTTTTCAGGACCAGTTTTTCCGGATGTGGAAGAATTTTATCCTGTGGCAACTTCCGGGTACCTTGACCGGACTACCATGAATACCTGGGAGGACGAAGCGGCTTATAATGCCATTGTCGGTACCGGAAAACAAAAGCTGGTACTGGCCGGATTATGGACGGGTGTTTGCATTGTGGGACCTGCCTTATCTGCACTAACGGAGGGTTACGAAGTTTTTGTAATTACCGATGCTTGTGGTGATGTGTCGGTCGAGGCACATGAACGGGCCATTCAGCGCATGGTGCATGCCGGGGTGAAGCCGGTCACTTCTGTTCAGTATCTTCTGGAACTGCAGCGCGACTGGGCAAGACAGGAAAGCTATGTGGCCGTCACGGATCTGATGAAAAAATACGGCGGTTCTTACGGTTTAGGTATACATTATGCCCACAACATGCTTAAACATTAACCTTATTTTACCGTACAGCCCGGTCTGCCGGAGAGTAAGCTGTCCCTTGAATCATCGCCGTTCTTTGTCCGGGTTGTCCCGGGTTGTATTGCTGATGCTCTGCTGCTGTTGCGTAAGGAAGGGATTGCAGGCGCAGACGTATAAGCTTATGCGTTATGATGAAAATTATAAATCCTGGCAGGATTCAGCACGGACCGTTTACAACCGGATTAAATACGTTCCGCTCGCATCCGATAAAAATGCGTATGCATCCTTCGGAGGAGAAGCCCGGCTGGAAGTTGTGAATTTTGATAATGAAGACTGGGGAAGACTGAAAATCGGAAGCAATAACTTTCTCCTTCAGCGTTACGATCTGCATGGGGATCTTCATCTTGGTGAACGGTTCAGGATATTCGGTCAATTGAGAAGTGCCTTGCAGGGCGGAAGAAAAAACGGTCCGAGGCCGATTGACGAAGATCAGCTTAATATCCAGAATCTGTTTCTGGAGTTCAGAGTTGGGCATGATCAGAAAAGGACGTTGACAGGCCGGGCCGGGAGACAGGAAATGGATTATGGATCTGGTCGTCTGATTTCGGTTCGTGAAGGTCCCAATGCACGGTTATATTTTACCGGAGCCAAAGTAATGTATGCTTCTGAACGGCTGTTTCTGGACGGGTTTATCATGATGGCTGATATAATACGAACCGGTGTATTTGACAACATAACCGTAAAACAGGCAAACCTGTGGGGTGCATATTCCAAAACAATCGTCCCCAAAGCAGGCAATCTGGACCTGTATTACCTGGGTATCAGAAGAGATCATTCCATTTTTGAAGAGGGAAATGAAAAGGAGCTGCGCCATACGCTTGGTGGCCGGTTTTGGAAATACGGCGGTGGGTTTATCTATAATCTGGAAGCAGCTTATCAGTTTGGTAAATTCGGTGAAGGGCATATCAAAGCCTGGACAGGTTCGCTGGACATAGGTTACTTGTTTGAGAACGTAAGGTTCAAGCCCAGCATCAACCTTCGCCACGATTACATTTCCGGTGATAAAAAGGCAGGCGACGGAAATCTGCAGACCTTTAATCCGCTTTATCCCAAAGGAGGTTATTTCGGGTTCAGCCCGCAGGTCGGACCGGTTAACCTCATGGATATTCATCCTTATGGAACCATGGCACTGTCCACCAGGCTGAACCTTCAGCTGGATGTGGTTTGTAACTGGCGCTACTCGCTCAGCGATGGCGTTTACAGGCCCAGCGGTACGTTCAATCTGGCGGGGTCCGGTTCAAAAAAAAGATACATCGGTACGGCCTGTCTGGCCAGTCTTATGTACGGATTGAACAGGTTCATTTCATTGAATACAGGAATTCAGTATTTCAAAACAGGCGGTTTTATTGATGATATCATTCCCGGTTCCAAAGATGGTCTTTTTATCAATACCCGCGCTGTTTTCAAATTCTGAGACATGCGCGCAAAAAATTATCAACCTTTTTCCAAATCCATGTTAAGATGAAAATACTGATTTTGTCAAGACAGTCCGTTTTGATCTGCTTTCTGTCAGTGATGCTCTTTTCACTGGCAATCGCACAAGAAACAACAACTGAAAAGCAGACCGCAAGTGCCGTTGGAACACACACGATCTGGGGAACGATTGACGGCGTTCAGATTGAAGGTATGGTACAAGGCCCTTCCACCGAATCAACGCCTCTGCAGATCGCCTGTGTTTTTGAATATACCGAAGGGGATATTTTTAATTCTCCGCCCGCTTTACCGGCTGCCATCAACGGCATGGTACACCTGGACCATGACCTGAAAGGCATCATTACGGATCTTCGTAAAAGCGGCAAATTTACAGGTCATGCCTTTGAGACACTGCTGATCACGCCGCCCGCAGGCATGGTTTCGCCCAGGCAGGTTTTACTGATTGGTTTGGGAGACAGAAACAAATTTAGTCCGGATCTGATGACAGCCATTGGTGCTGCAGCCATGCGCGAAGCATTGCGGCTTGGTGTGAGCAGTTACGCATTTGCCAGTGATCTGAAGGATGCAGGTATTGATTCTCCCACGGCGCTTGTTGCAGCCAATGTCGTAAAAGGATCTTTTGAAGCTTACCGCACGCAGGCTTATCTGAAAAGCAAAAAGATGGCCGCTTATAAACCGCTTGCCAAAATCACGCTGCTTGCCGGACCTGCATTTTATACCGTAGCCGGAGAAGGGATCAAAGAAGCCATTGCCACATTCCATAATTAAATCTTCAAAGACTTTGCTTCCAGGTGAATGTCTTTCAATAAAACCGGTATTGTCTTATGAAAGCTGACCTTGTTCTGTACAACGGTAAAATACATATCATTGAAAATCAAACCTCAGGCATTACGGCCGTTGCCATTCAGGACGGAAAATTTATAGCCGTTGGAAGTGACAGTGAAATCATGCCCTATATCTCAGAAGGCACCAAAAGTATTGATCTGAAAAAGAAACGGGTCATTCCCGGAATCAATGATTCGCACATTCACCTGATCCGCGGCGGGCTGAATTACAATCTGGAACTCCGGTGGGACGGAGTGCCTTCACTGGCCGATGCTTTAAGAATGCTTAAAGAGCAGGTTTACCGGACACCCTCGCCGCAGTGGGTGCGTGTGGTGGGAGGCTGGTACGAATTCCAGTTTGCTGAAAGACGCCTGCCGACTTTGGATGAAATCAATGCGATTGCACCCGAAACACCGGTATTTATTCTTCATTTATATGACCGGGCACTTTTGAACCGCGCAGCGTTGAAAGCAGTAGGGTTTACCAGAGATACACCGGCGCCTGCCGGTAGTGAAATCCAAAGGGATGCCAACGGAGAACCGACCGGACTGATCATCGCTACACCGAATGCGATGATATTGTATGCCACACTGGCAAAAGGACCCAAACTTTCGCTGGAACACCAGATCAATTCCACGCGTCATTTTATGACAGAACTCAACCGTTTTGGCATAACAAGCGTCATTGATGCCGGTGGCGGTTTTCAGAATTTCCCACAGGATTATCAGGTTGTAAGTGAATTGAATGAGCAGAAGCAACTGACTGTCCGCATTGCCTACAACCTGTTTACACAGCGGCCAAAACATGAACTGGAAGATTTTGAAAACTGGACCGGCTCCGTAAAACTGCATCAGGGCAATGACATGTACCGGCACAACGGGGCGGGGGAGATGCTGGTTTTTTCAGCAGCAGATTTTGAAGATTTTTTGCAGCCGCGTCCGGATCTGCATGAAAATATGGAAGCCGAACTCGAAAAAGTGGTGAGGCATCTGGTGGAAAAACGCTGGCCGTTCCGTCTGCATGCGACTTACAACGAAAGTATTACGCGGTTTCTGAACGTGTTCGAAAAAGTGAACAGCGAAATTCCGTTCAACGGTTTGCACTGGATATTTGATCACGCAGAAACGATTGACGAGCGCAATATCGACCGTGTAAAAGCACTGGGTGGCGGCATTGCCATCCAAAGCAGAATGGCTTATCAGGGCGAATATTTTACAGATCGCTATGGTGCATCCGCTGCACTGCATACACCGCCCGTAAAACGGATGCTGGAAATGGGTGTGCCCGTCGGCGGCGGTTCCGATGCCACGCGGGTAAGCAGTTATAATCCATGGGTTTCCATGTACTGGCTTTCGGCCGGACGTACAGTTGGTGGTTTGCAGTTATACAATCAGGAAACACGACTGAGCCGGGAAACCGCACTGGAGTTATATACAAGAGGCGGAGCCTGGTTTTCCAGTGAGCAGGGTAAAAAAGGAGATATAAAAATAGGTATGCTGGCCGATCTGGCCGTGCTGGATCAGGATTATTTCACCGTGGATGAAGAAAGTATCCAAAGTATCGAATCGGTTCTCACGATCGTTGGCGGGCGGATTGTCTATGCAAAAGATGATTTTTCTTCCCTCTCACCCGAACCTGTTCCTATTCTTCCGGACTGGTCACCAACCAGGATTTACAATGGGTTTTACTCCGGAAAGAGCCACGGAAAGAATGCTTCAGGCAGTATTTCAGGCGAAAATTCAGCTGCTTCGGAAATTACAAATGCTGTCCATTGCTGCACGGGTAGCTGTGATATTCACGGGCACGACCATGATAAAGCCAGGCTTAGTAATGTGCCGGTCAATCATTATACCGCTTTCTGGGGTGCGCTGGGCTGTTCCTGTTTTGCATTTTAAATACCGCCATGGAAATTATAAAATCGATTCTCTACTCGGATGCAGGCAGTACGGTCAACAATCTGGCATTAATGGTTTTCAGGATTCTGCTGTCCATTGAGCTTTTCAGGGTGCATGGTATGAAAAAATTCCGGGTACAGAACGGACAAAAAGAGCATGTTCCTAATCCGTTGCATTTACCCGATAAACTGAACGGACTTGTTGCCGCTTTTTCAGATACTGTCGTGCCCTTTCTGGTCATTCTGGGATCAGGAACCCGGTTTGCTGTTTTGCCCACAATCGGTGTTACGGCAATTGGATATTTTGTTGTTCACCGGAACGACTCTGCCGAAGTCCGGGATGTTCCTTACATGTATACGTTGTGCTTTCTGTTTTTGCTGGCAATCGGAAGCGGTACGTATTCTGTTGATTATTATATTCTTAAGTATTTGTTGAACTAAATGAAAAGAAAAACGATGGACGCTAAAATTGGCATCAAACCGGATCAGTTGTCTGAGGTAGCACATTCGCTCAATAGTATTCTGGCTGACGAATTTGTACTTTATACCAAAAGCAGAAAAGCACACTGGAATATTGAAGGCCCTGATTTTTATAACAAACACAAGTTTTTCGAAGATCAGTATACCCAGCTGGAGCAGATTACAGACGATGTGGCCGAACGTATCCGCACGCTCGGACATTACGCTCCGGCTACGTTAAAGGAATTTCTGGCACTTACGCATTTGTCCGAGCAGTCCAGGGAAGAAAACAGCAGCATGGGTTTTATCAAAGACCTGCTGGCCGATCATGAAAGTATTCTGATCCGTTTACGTGAAAATATCAATGGTTATGGAGTTGCCCTGCATGACATGGGCAGCAGCGATTTTATTACCGGCCTGATGGAAAAACACGAAAAAATGGCCTGGATGCTCAGGGCACATTTAACCTGAAACGTATATGACCAAAATCCGGTATATGTTACTTCATTAATGAATCGGCAATCGATTAATTGTTGGGCTGACCGCCCATAGCTTAATGCAACCGCTACAAACCTATGGAACAGCAAAAGAATATCTGGTACGTTACACTGCTTCTCTCATCCGTTGCCGGATTTTGCGACACGGTAACTTTCGTTGCTGCGGACTCTGTTTTTTCAGCCCATGTGACAGGAAACTTTATCGTGTTTGCCTACCAAATGGTAAAAGGTTCCGATGCACAGGCCTGGGTAAAATTGCTTACGTTTCCCGTATTTGTCCTGTCCGTTATGGTTGGCGGATGGATGGCAGCACGGGTGAACAACCGTTATACCTTACTTTTTACAGAAGGGATGATCCTGATTCTTTCCGGTATTGCCTTTATGGTACTGACCGTTTTGGAAATGATGGATGCGTACAGCTGGATGCTTTATTTGCTGGCCATGTTGGTGGTGTTTGCGATGGGACTTCAAAATGCCTTTGGGAAATTATACGCAAAAGAAACGCATGGCCCGACAACGATGATGACAGGAAACGTAACCCAGGCTTCGCTGGATCTGGGTGGACTCTTGACGGGCGGCTTTAAAGATGCTGCCGTTTTTTTAAGTTTCAAAAAGCAGCTGTCAACAATCTCAGGATTTCTGATCGGCTGTCTGTTAGGTGCTTTGCTTGGCAAAGATTACGGGCTGGCCGCTATCATTTTACCAGGGCTGGGGATGGTCACATGTTATAAATTTACCCAAAGTTCTAAGTAAGTAAATTTGCTCACCTTTGGAGCATTCCTGATTTCTTTGTTTCAGAGGTTTATCCGATTGAAACTTTGACAGATGCTGCCTGATGCAGGAAACAAGAGTCAAAGCGACCCTGGCGACAGACGATAGCTGACAAACCTGACTAAAATTACGATGGAAAAAGAAACAGCCCGGATTGAGGCTTTTAGTGACGGGGTTTTTGCTATTGCAATTACACTGCTGGTGCTGGACCTTCATGTGCCTAAACCGGAAGATATCAAAAACACTTCCATGTTAATCAGTCGGTTGCAGCAAGCCTGGCCTTCCTATATGGCCTTTACAATCTCATTTTCCAGTATTTTTATCATGTGGGTCAATCATCATAAGATTTTCAAGCAGATCTACAAACGCAATTCAACCGTGATGTTTGCCAATGGTTTGATCCTGTTTCTGGTTACCTCTGTATCGTACCCTACGGCGCTGTTGTCACGGTTTTACAACACCTCGTCTGCCGGGTTGGTCGTGGCACTTTACACAGGCATATTCGTGCTGATCAACCTTTCCTACAACCTGTTATGGTATGCTGCAAGCCGGGATAAGGAACTGCTCAGGCCGGGCATGACCGATGCGGCGATCTTAAGAATAAGTAGAAACTATCTGTATGGTTTGCCTACCTACCTGGCTGCATTTGCCATTTCTTTTGTTTATCCCGCTGCGGCTATTGCAATCTGTGTTTCACTCTGGATATTCTGGGCGCTGTCATCGGGCAAAGTTCCTGGACCGCTTTAATCTTTGGACTGGTTTGTAGCCCAAGCTAAACGGTAATACTCCCCAAAATGGAGACCATCGGTTAAAATAGCCGCTGAAATTTACAATCCGAATGGTGCCGTTTTATTCGGTAATGGCCTGTTTTTCTAAGACATGACGGGCTGGGTTCCTTCGGAAACGATCCGATTTACTGGCTATCGGGCCGGCTTGAAAGGCTGGCCGATATGATTTGTTGTTTGATCCTGACATTAGATCAGCGTTGTAAAAGTTTCATTTGATGGATAGTCAAACGGACCCATACAGCGCACTGTACCGTGCGGTACTTCCTTTGTCTGACCAATAAAATGCTGTCGTGTATCAAAAAAGATATTGCAGTTACGAAGGCTCTTTGCTGACAAGATCATTTCCGGATAGAATCAACAGTGCGGTCGAACTCCTTTCCAGCATCGGGAATGCTTTTCCTACTCCCCAGACAATAAGCCAAATGATATCCGTCGCGCCTGCTGACCATCCTGGCTGTAAAATCTTCTAAACAGGCAATGCGATCTTTGAGACTTAAAGATGGCAAGATGCCGCGGCCGGATCCTGCACGCCAGTAGCCAATGTTCACTACAATTCGTTTACGATTTTACGGCCTTTGGAACGGATTATATTTATACAATCAGCCAATTTTAACTGAAAACGGCTAAATCTAGCCATTCCCAGTTACCCTGAAACCTTCAGGGATTGTATCAATTCATTCGCTATCACTAAATGATAATTCAGTATGATAGGACTTCCTTCAAAATTTCCGGAGGTTTCAGCCTTCAAAAGGCTCTCCGTTTCTTTTTCTTCAAAGCTGACCGGCTTTATAGTTGCCTTGTACCGCTCGTTGGAATCGGCAATCCAGTGCTCAATTTCCTTTCGTCCATTATGCGTTCTGCCTTCGTCAAAGACTACGGCTGTTTCGGAAAAGCAATTCGCGTACGCAACGCTGTCAAAGCTGTTCTGCGTTTTTACTAAATCTGCTACTATTTTCGGTAAGTTCATTTTTTTTAGCTGTTAAATCGTGGGTACTGTTCCGCCGTCAATCACAAATTCCGTCCCTGTGAGGTACTTTGCCCTTGGCGAAACCAGAAAGCCAACCAGCTCTGCAACTTCTTTGGGTTCAGCCGGTCTTCCGAATGGTATTCCGCCCAATGCATCCATGACACCTTGTTGTGCTTCTTCTACAGTCGTATTCGCGTTTCTTGCAATTTCGCCCAGCCAGGCTTCCGATGCGGTCGTATTGATCCAGCCCGGCGAAACCGTTAGCACCCGGACACCCTTGGGGGTCACTTCATTCGATAAACTTTTACTGTAGTTTCTCAATCCTGCTTTTGCAGCTGCGTAAGGCAAAGTAGAATCGTACAACGGGAGCTTGCCCTGTATGGAAGCGATGTGAATGATAACGCCACTTTTTCGATCCACCATCTGTGGTAAAAATCCTCTGTCCAGCCGAACCGGAGCAAGCAAGTTGGCCTGCAGCGTTGATTCCCAGTCTTCATCGGATAATGCGGCGAAACCGCCAGCCGGTGTTACGGAAGACCCCAGGTTATTCACCAGAATATCCAGCCTTCCATATGTCGACAGCACCTCGCTGACGACCTTTTGCGCCCCTTCTTTTTTGCTTAAATCGGACGCAATGAAATGCAATTGGCTGTTTTCATTTTCCGGTGCGTTTCTTGCGGTAACAATAACCGTTGCACCAGCTTGTAAAAGCCTTTCTGCAATGGCTTGTCCGGCCCCTTTTGTACCTCCTGTTACCAGCGCAATCTGGCCTGATAACTCATTGTTGAAATTAAACTGTTCCATTTTATTGTCGTACTTTTAAGAATGAATGATAGGACAAAATTGGATGGTAAAAGCAGTTCCTACAAGTACGGAATTACGATTCATATAGGGATAAATTGATCCCCTATTGCACGCATTGAGACATACGTTTAGATTTGCTATATGTATGAGAGAAAAACAACTCCGAACCTGAACTGCGGACTTGACCTGATCGGTGAAGTGCTTTATGGCAAATGGAAAATCCGTTTGCTGTGGTTTATCAATGAAGGGCATCAGCGCCCGAGCGAACTGCAGCGCAAAATCCCCGATGCGTCACGCAGGGTTCTGAATGTTCAGTTGAAAGAGTTGGAAGAACACGAACTGATCACGAAAAAAATTTATCCCGTTGTACCGCCCAAAGTAGAATACAGCCTTACCGAATTTGGCAAGACATTAATCCCCGTGATTGCCGCACTGGGGCAATGGAGCGATGAACACGAAAAACGGTTGCGGAATGTAATTTTGAAACAAATTGTAAGTTCTGATCTGGACAGCTCCCTGATTAGTTAAAATTTCAGGTGCAAGTGCCGATGTAAGGATCGTTTTTGCAGCTGCTTTGAAAGCCAATGCAAGAGGGATTATTCTGGTACAAAATTACCCTTTCGGCCCAGTTTGTACCGAGTGATGCTGTTAAGTATGTTACTGAAAATATGAGAAAGGCTGGTGAGTTACTGAATATTTGGGTTTTGGGTCGTTTGATCGTGATGGTGGAAGGGTTTTGTTCGTTTTCGGATGATGAATATATCTAACGAAATCAAGTATTGCTGTGATATTCATTGATTGGTAAATCTTAATAGAATCTTACAGACCAACAATAACCCTCCCAACTTATTATGATTAGCAAGATGGTTAGACTTTTTATACGGAACAGGTCGGCTAAGTTATATGGGCTAGTCTTGTAAAACTACCTTAAATATATTATATAATTTGCAGCTAATTGCTCTAAGATTTATGCCCAATTTGTAGAAAAGGATTTAACCAATCAACCGCTCCAACCTCGTCATCATCTCATCCTTCTCCTTTAACATCCGCTCATACAAAGCAATTTTCTCTTCATGAAGCTGAATAATCTTGTCAAGCGGATTAAAGTGTACAGCTCCGTAATTGGTAGAATTGCCAAAGGGGCTATCATTGAAAGTATTCGTAATAATATTAATAGCTTGATCTTCATTGAAATTTCGGATCGCCTCGGCCGGAATTTTCAAAATCGCGGCCACTTGCTCCAAAATGTCGGAATCGATTTTTTCTTTTTGTTCGAGCAGCGAGATTTTTTGCTGGTTCCAGTCTTCGCCAAGCTCAAACGCCAGCGCGTCTTGCTTTACGGACATCATTTCTCTGAAACGCTTCAAATTACGGCCTTCGTGGATCTTCGGATTGGAGGTAGTATGTGCCATGTGGAAAGGATGTTTGGTTAAAAAAAGCAATTTATACAAATCTCCCGGCATTTGCTCTCCTAGAGCGAAGCGACCGTCTTGATTAAAGTAAAGACCTTCGAATATGTACACTGGGTCCACCGGCACCGACAACAAGCCCGTAAAGTGTATTCAATTCTTTATGAACCTGAGCCGGCCCGCAGAACTGGTGAAACGAGTACTGCAGCCAAGTATCGTGAACAGGGTATCAGGGGTTTCCAGAATCCTGTACGGAACCGGAAAATCCGGATACCTTTTCCCCGGATTTGGATAACTGCCGCTGCGGGTTGCTTTCTAAGTTTGCATTAAAAAAAGAAAATATGATAGCAGCAAAAGGATATGCGGCGCAAACGGCAGAGAGCCCGCTAGCGCCCTGGCAATTTGAAAGACGCGAGGTCGGCGCGCACGATGTGCAGATCGAAATTCTGTACTGCGGTGTCTGTCACACCGACATCCACCTGACCCGCAACGAATGGTTTCCCGGAATCTTCCCGATGGTTCCCGGTCACGAGATTGTTGGACGGATCAGTGCCATTGGTTCCGATGCCCGAAAGTTCAGGATCGGCGATCTGGGCGGTGTCGGCGTCATGGTGGATTCCTGCCGGGAGTGCGCCGACTGCAAAAACGGTCAGGAGCAGTTTTGCAGTGTTGCCCCGGTCCAGACCTACAATAACCTGGGCCATGACGGCCTGCCGGTGTATGGCGGTTATTCCAACATCCTCGTTGTCAACGAAGATTTTGTGCACCATATCTCCGAAAAGCTTGACCTGGCAGGAGTAGCGCCCTTGCTTTGCGCGGGCATCACGACCTATTCTCCGCTGAAAAGATGGAACGTTGGCAAAGGACACAAGCTGGCGGTGGTCGGTCTGGGCGGATTGGGCCATATGGGCGTCAAATTCGGTAAGGCCTTAGGGGCAGAGGTAACGGTTATAAGCACTTCTCCGAGTAAAAAAGAAGCTGCAAAGCAGCTCGGAGCAGACCATTTTATCATTTCCAGGGAAGAGTCCGAAATGAAAGCGGCATTTAAAACGTTCGATTTTGTGCTCGATACGGTTTCGGGCAACAGCGATGTCAACCCTTACCTGGCTATTTTAAAAACCAATGGCATTTACGTCAATGTCGGTATGCCCGCCAAACCTTGGGAAGTAAGCTCCTTTACGCTGGCGACCGGTAACAAGGTCATTGCCGGGTCTGGTGCGGGCGGCCTTCCGGAAACGCAGCAGATGCTGGATTTTTGTGCAGAGCATGGTATCGTCTCTGACATCGAACTGATCGATATCAAGGATATCCATACCGCTTACGACCGGATGCAGAAAGGCGATGTCCGGTACCGTTTTGTCATTGATATGAAAACCCTGTAATTTTAATCAATGAACAAGCCGTACCTCATCAATTCCATCTCCGAGCAGCACCGCCTGCTCGGATTGACCGGGCCCAAACATCCACTGATCAGCGTATTCCGGCACGAAGATGCCGATTACGCCAGCCTGGTGGAATTGCAGCATTTTACGCTGAACTTCTACTGTATTTCCATCAAAACGGATTACGACGGTAAGCTCAAGTACGGGCACCGCCATTATGACTTTGATGGGGGCATGATGGCCTTTATATCGCCCAATCAACTGCTGATGAAGCTCGACCCCGGCACAAAACCGCCGGGCGGTATGACGCTCATGTTCCATCCCGATTTCATCGCCGGCACACCACTGGCTACCAAAATCCGGAGCCTGGGGTTTTTCTCCTATGAGCTTCATGAAGCCCTTCATTTGTCCGAGCAGGAAGAGGTGAAGATTAAAGACTTGTTTTCCAGCATAGAAACCGAATATCAAAGCGGGATAGACCGTTTCAGCCACGAAGTGATGATTGCCCACATCGAGCTTCTGCTGCAGTACAGCAGCAGGTTCTATGCCCGGCAGTTCATCACCCGGAAGGTGGCCACCGACGAGATTTTGGTTCGCCTTGAAAATGTCCTTAACCAGTTTCTGGATGCGCAAAAAGGGCTGCCGACTGTACAACAGATCGCCAGGGAACTGAACGTGTCGGCCGATTATCTGAGCGATATGCTGCGCGCGGTATCCGGCCAGACTGCCCAGCAGCACATCCAGGCCAGAGTAATAGAAAAGGCCAAGGAGCTGCTGACAACCACCAATTTACAGGTGAGTGAAATTGCCTATCAAATGGGCTTTGAATATCCACAGTCCTTTCACAAGCTGTTCAAGAACAAGACGAACATGTCGCCGATGGAATTCCGCGAAAGTTTTAATTGACCGCAATTTAGACGATTAAAGGCCTTTGCGGAATAAGGAAGTTAATGGGATGTTTTTCCCCTTTGGCGATCAATGGCTGAATAGAGCTTATCCCGTTTGTCTAAACGCATTTGGTATTAAAAAGCCAAGTGCTTGATGGGGTCTTTGCGTATTGTAATCGTTGATCCAGCGGTCAACCACTTCCCGAACTTGTTGCAAACTCCGGAATAAGTAAGCATTCAGAACTTCACGGCGAAAAGTGCCATTAAATCGTTCAATGTACCCATTTTGTGCCGGTTTACCGGGTTGTATCCAACGCAATGCTGTTTCATTTGATTCGCACCATTCCGTCAACGCAATGCTGATTAACTCAGGCGACCGCCGCGTGGTTGTAAAAAGTGGCTTTGCTGATTCCATGTTCACGGGTAATCTGGACAACTGTTTGCCCGTTTTCCAGCTGTTTCGGAACGGCCGCGATCTGAGCTCACTAAATCGGTTCTTCTTCATTTTTCTTCCCTTTTGTGAAAATTAATAGGAAAATTCTTTTTTCAAATGATCACTTCAAGAGGACGCTTGCAGAATAACGCCAAATTTATGAATAGTGGACCTCGAGTAACCAAGGGATTAGGCACCAGACTAGCATTCGGAAGTTGGTTTAACGAGAGTCATGCTGTTAAAATGTAAACCCGATGGACATTTTTGATGATATAAAGCCGCGCGAAATTCCAAAAGTCCGGTAACCCAGAGGAAATGGGAAAACAGTAAATTTTTCAGCCGTTGGAGATGTTTTATTATAGAATACAGATCCGTCGATGTAGATTCTTCTGAAGAGGCGCTGCTGATATCCAAGGGATAGTGCCGTATTGAAATCCCGCGCTGTTGAAATGATTGGATAACGCAGTAAATCATCCCTTCGTTTCAGTGTTGTAATGTCGTAACTTCCTTTGATCCCGGTATAAAGGCCGGATAAATTGCCGCCTGCCCTGCCAAGCCTGATCATTAGTTTCTGCAGGTAATAGTAACGCAATTCGAGTCCGGCTCCGGTGGAAAGAAATGTAAGGCCGGCGCCCGACATGCCGTCTTTACGATAAAAAAGCGCAGCATTGGCCTGGATCGAAAAAGGGCTGTTGGCCAGTTTGATTTCGTAAGCCAGACCCGGGTTGAATGTTTGCTGCTTAAAGCCGATTGCAATATTCGGCATTTCAATTTTAAGCTGATCCTGTATCAGCTCATCGCAGATCATTACATCACATAACGGGCTGGTCCGGCTTCTTTTCCAATCACCCAGTGCAATCCCGATTCGCGCCTGCGTGCCTAAAACAAAATTGTTGATACCAGAAATACCTGAACGATAATCCAGATAGGAATCTTTACTAATCTCTTTCTGATAAATGCCCAGTGCAAAATCAATAAACCAATGGTTGAAAAAACGACTTTGAAAACCGTAAAGAAGGCTGAAACCACCATTATTTTTAATTTCAAAACGTGCGGATGGATACATTCACTCTGATGGTGCTCCGTTCCACTGGACAACCGTCCCAACGGCTTGTTTGAGCCCCATGAACCTGGCGGCACTTTCGTTGATGATCATGGCGAGGCTATCCGTTGAAAAGTCGCGTGAAAAGTCAGGACCTTGTTTGATTTGCCAATTTACCATCTTGCCATACTCATAGCTGATGCCTACGGTTCCCAGGTTGCTCAATATTGCGCTTTATATGGTCCATTTCACTTGTAAAACCGGGTGGCACTCAAGGCCCTCAGCGTAGTACTCGCCTCTTAACATTCATGGGTTAACTGTTGTAACCAGTTTCCTTCTCACGGGTTCAAACCTGAAACCAGAGTTCAGGCATTTGGAGACCATATTAATACTATTTTTAATTAGTATAAATAATATTACTTTTGCGGAAAACAAAATGTTCCCTGATGAAAATAAAATTACAATCAGTACTATTCTTTGCCGTTTCCGTTTGTTCTTTCAACCTTGCCTGCGCCCAGTCAGCTGCTTCGGGGGATATCCGGGGTATCGTGATGGATAACAACAGGCAGCCTGTCCCGTTCGCTTCCATCATCGTGAAAGGGACTAATATAGGTACTACTGCAAACCGTGACGGAAGTTACCGGCTTGATAATTTACCCAAAGGAAACGTTTCGATCAGAGCTTCTTTTATCGGATATACGATTCAGGAAAAAGAAATTATGCTTGACGCTGATACGGAACAAAGCCTGGATTTTGAATTAAAAGAAAGTTCTTCCCAGCTCGACGAAGTCATTGTTTCCGCAGGACGCAGGGTAGAGTCGCTGGCTGAAACGCCGTCGTCCGTGACCGTTGTGAACGCAAAGGAAATAGGCGCACTCTCTACCATAAGCCCCAACATCGCTAACATTCTGGCGTTTTCGGTTCCCGGTTTGGGAGCATCTACCAATCAAACCGGGAACTCGGGACAAACATTGCGCGGCCGTAACCTGCTGGTCCTGATTGATGGAATACCGCAATCAACACCGCTAAGAGCCGGAGGACGGGATATCCGCACGATTGATCCCTCGGTGATCGAGCGGGTGGAAGTGATTAAAGGCGCGACGGCAATCTACGGAAATGGTGCCGACGGCGGATTGATTAACTACATTACGAAAACACCAAAAACAGACCAGAAAATCAATGGGTACAGTCAATTGAGTCTCACAGGCAATACCAGGGGAGACAGTACGCTGGGTTTCCGGGCTTCACAGCAACTGTACGGACGGATAGCTAAATTTGATTACGTGGTAAGCGGAATGTACGAAAAAACAGGCGTTTACCGGGACCCGGAAGGATTGGTGATATCTCCTGATTATGGACTGGGAGAAACCAAAATATACAATGCATTTGCAAAGGCAGGTTATAATATCAGCGGTTCTCAGCGCATCGAGGCGATGTATAACTATTACAGCTCCAATCAGCATTCGGCTTACATTGCCAAGGCCGGTATTTACAGACAGTCTCCCGCAATAGGTGTGTGGGGAACCCGGAAAGGAATCGACGAGGGTACGCGCTACAATCACAATGCCAATATCCAGTATACGAACAAAAACATTTTTGGACGGACTTCTCTGGCTGCCAATGTGTATTTGCAGGATTTCTGGACGGTTTATTCCAATTCAGAATCATTTTTTGGCAGCGGTCAATCGGCTATTATTTCAACCAAGAAAGGTTTCAGGCTCAACCTGAATACTCCTTTTACCATATCGCCGAAACTGTCGGGAGACGTAACTTACGGAGTGGATATACTGAACGATAAGACGGAACAAAATCTGGTTGACGGCCGTTCCTGGGTGCCGCGCATCAATATGAACAACCTTGCGCCTTATGCACAGCTTACGACACAATGGTTTGATTACCTGAACCTGAAAACGGGTTTGCGTGCGGAAAATATCAAGATGGATATTGCCGATTATGCCACTTTGGCTACTGGTCCCGACGGTGCAGGAAGCATTGACGTAACGGGCGGAAAGCTGGATTACAATGCGTTCGTATTCAATGCAGGACTTAGGTATTCAAAGTTCAAGCGGTTCAATCCGTTTTTCAGCTATTCCCAGTCATTTTCTATTTTTGATCTGGGCAGAATATTAAGGGCTGCAAACGAAAACACGGTGGCAGGTCTGCAAACCGAACCGATTATTGTAAACAATTATGAAGTTGGTTTCAGCAGTGCATTGGGACCATTGAATGTGTCGGCTGCCTATTATTACAGTACATCGAAACTGGGTTCCAATTTACTTCTGGTGGATGGTAAATACGTTGCCGAAAGATTGCCGGAGCGGGTTTGGGGTTACGAATTCCAGGTTGACTATCAATTAACTGACAACTTTGTTTTAGGGGGCAACTATGCTTTTGTGGAAGGCAAAGGGGATAAAGACGGCGACGGCAATTTCAATGGCCCAACCGATAAATACCTGAATTCGAACCGCATCACGCCCGCGAAAATCGCCACTTACGCCAGGTATAACAAGGCCCGGTTTAACGCAGACCTGAACTGGTTGTACGTAGGTAAAAGGGACCGGTTTGTACCCAACGAAAAAGGTGTTTATCCAATCGGGGAAGGGCCAATCGAATCTTATAACACCTTTAATTTGTCTTTGGGATACAAAATTACGCAAAGCCTGAAAGCTGATCTGGGTATTGAAAATTTGCTTAACACAGTTTATTACCCGGCTATTGCACAGTTTTACGGAACAGCCATCGATTACCGGAGAGGAAACGGGCGCAGATTTAATTTAACCGTTGGGTATCGTTTTTAGCTTTTATGAAAATCAAAAAAGGGATCGGATTTTTACACCTTTGGCTCGGACTTGTGTCCGGGCTTTTTGTGTTTTTGATTGCGGTCAGCGGCTGCCTCTATGTTTTTGTCGACGAGCTTAAACCCATCGTTTACCGTGAGCGCCTTTTTGTAAACCCGGAAAACAAGGAAAAACTTCCTTTGACCCAACTGCTGAGCATTGCCCAACATACACTCGGAAAGGACAAGATCATCACCAGAATCGAGATGGGCAATGCTCCGGACCGGTCCGTGACTTTCAGGTCGCAAAAGAATAACCCCGATGGATTGACCCACTGGGACTATTTCGAGTATTATTACCGGGTATACATCAATCCGTATTCCGGGAAGGTAATTTATGTGGAAGATTCGGAAAACGAGTTTTTTCAGCTTGTGCTTGCATTGCACATGCGAATGCTATTCGGAGAAAAAGTCGGGCATTATGTTGTCGGGTATTCCGTGCTCAGCTTTGTTGTCGTATTGCTCTCCGGCTTTTTCCTCTGGTTTCCCAGGAAATGGTCAGCCAAAAGCATTAGGAAGAATTTCACGATTAAATGGGGTGCAAAATGGAAAAGGCTAAACTATGACCTGCATCAGATCCTTGGACTGTATGCATTTTTTATCCTGTTACTAACCTCCCTGACCGGCCTTGTATGGGCATTTGACTGGGTGCAGGATACCGTGCGTTTTGTTGCAAACGGTGGCAAACATATAGAAGCGCCTGCTCTTCTGGTTTCAGATACACTGCATTCACAGGCTGTTTCAGGGTTGGACAAGGCATTCGCGACAACCGTCACCCGCTACCCGGATGCGTATGCATACCTCGTATTATTACCTGTCAAAGCCACGTCTGCAATCAACACACTGGTATATAAAAAAGACTGGAACCGCTTCGACCGCGTGCTGATCGTTTATGACCGGTACTCGGGAAAAATACTTTCCAGCAACTCCTTTCAAAGCCTTAATAACGGTGACAAGGTTTATCAGCTCAATTTCGATTTACATACGGGCGCGTACATGGGTTTGTTTGGTAAAGTCCTTTCTTTCCTTGCCGCTCTGGCATGCTCCACGTTACCCGTCACCGGTTTTTACATTTGGTGGAATAAAAAGAAAAAGTCACCAGTCCGAAGCCACGAAGTACGTGCCAAATCTTTTTGACACGATTTTCCGTATTCAAGCATTTTCAATGGGCATTACAAACTACATATCAGGTAACATTGCTTTATTGTGATCCCGATTGGCTGTTTCTTAACTGCATTTGTCTGCTGTTTTGTTAATGCAAAGTGCATCAGCAAGGACAGGACAGGAATAGCCAAATGGCTTGATGATGTAGTCAAAAGGGTGTTTAAATTAACGCTCTGTCCCCGGAATGCAGACTGAATTTTTAAAAAGATTCAATAGAATAAAATTAGATTCTTAGCGGGGGAAGTGCCCCGTGTACGTCCGTATATCTCAAAGCTCTCATCGGTGTATTTTGCTGAAACAGCAATTACAATGGCCTTTCCAGGTTTTTTCAGAGCATTATTAAACTTTTAAGATTCATAAAACTCAACTTATATCAATTTTCATCCTGACAAATGTCATGTTTTAGGTGTAGGTGCCTGTATAATTTTGCGGTTCAACTCAAATCTAATATTTACTATGATCGGGACCAATCCTGATTGTTGTAAATGATTACTGGAAAACAACAATTTAACAATGCTAGCACCTGTACAAGCCTTTGATTTCAGAGCAGAGACTTCCACGCTTAACAACAACCTTTCTTTTTCAAGAGAAAGTGAAGCCTCTTACTACGGCTCGGACGGATACCTGCACTTTGCCAAACCGGGAAGAAACTGGTTATCGCAGAGCCAGAACCTGGCCGTTAGTCCGTGGGTTCAGGTGTTGGCCTTTGTGTCAACCGTCAGCAATATTCCGGCTCCGGATGGTTCGGACACAACCTGCAAGGTTTCTGAAGAATATACGCCCGGCGAACACAGGCTTTCCCGAAGCATTCAGGTTCCGCAAGGTCAGCCGGTTACTATCAGCCTGTACCTCAAAGAAGGAACACGCAGCAAAGTACAGATCAGTTTCAGCGAATCAGCTTCTTTTACAGGAGGCAATCCTACTATACAATTTGATCTTGCCGCCGGAACAGTGATGGCTGCAAGTTCCAACGTGATCCGTTATCAGGCGGTAAGCAGCGGTAACGGCTGGTGGAGAGTTCAGCTGACTGCCATTCCGGATCTGGGTTCCACAACCGGTTTTCATATTTACATGCTCAATGAGAACGGTAGTATCAGCTATGAAGGGAGTGTAGATCATTATATGTACGCGTGGGGCGCTCAGGTGGAACCAGGTATGGATATGACTGCCTATACGCCGACTGCTGAAGATGCTTACCTGGGTTTGCGTTATAATTACAGGCTTTCGGATGCCGCGCCTGTACTGGCTGGTGCATTGATTGAACCGGAAAGCACCAATCTGGTGCCGTATTCTCAAAAGCTGGAAGGAACTCCATGGCGCAAGCAGGCAGCCAGCACACCGCTTGCTACCGTAAAATCTCCGGACGGCGTGACATTTGGTTATAAGATCAAGGAAAGCACCGCCAGTTCAGCACACTATATTGTACCCAATCCTGTCATTGCTACCGAAGCAGGAAATGTTTATACGATCAGTGCATTTTTCAAAGCGGCCGAACGCACATGGGTCTATTTCAATGTAAGTGGGCTCACAATTCATTACGATGTATTAAACGGAATTCTTGGAAACAAGAGTAGTATTTTCATCGATGCTGCCATTGAAAATGCTGGGAACGGCTGGTACCGCTGTGCGGCCACTTTCATTGCATCTTCATCCAATACATCCACGGTAATCGGTTGTGAAATCAGCAATGGCAAGCAATCCTATGCAGGCGACGGCACAAGCGGCGTGCTGATTTGGGGTATTCAGCTGGAAAAAGCGGCGGCCATGACCAGCTATATCCGCACCAACGCCACCGCAGCGACGCGGAATGCAGATATCGTCATTTTGAACAGGCCATCCGCCAGCGCTGCATCGGATATTTTTACACAAAGAATCAATGGCGGAAACTGGATCAAACAAACCAGTGCCAATTACCAGATTGAACAATCTGAAAACGAAATCCAGATCATCAATTTCTATGATTCCGATGTGATCAGTACGGAGCATGAAGATATAGCCGTGGAATTGTTCCCTGAAAACTTCGTTTCTGTTGGCAGTTCGGGCACCATGCTCAGCATGTTTGACAAAACGTTTATGATACAGACGCCAAACAAGCAATGGTCTCTGCAAAAAGCAATCAACAAATCATCTCCGCTTTACCGTGCACAGGTAAATGCCGGTGAAGTCTGGTCGGGCGATTATACCAACAAGTACCGCGAGCGTTCCGAATTTTACATGAAAAACGCGCAGATGCCTTATGATCAGGATGTGTGGCTTTCGTTTGCCATCAAGATCGAGCCGGGTGAAGCGCTGAACCTGGATCCTTCCGATTTCTGTTACCTCGGCCAGTTCCATGCCAGCGAAGACGAAGGCGACATCAGTTCACCGCCCGTTCTGGGCTTCCGGCTGGAAGGTCTGGATACGATCAAAGCCTACACTTGTTCTACTACCATTACGCCGCATACAATAAGCCCGAAAGCTTTTCTGAGGGCAAGCGGCCAGTTTACCCGCGGAATATGGCACAAAAACGTCATGCGAATCCGCTTTTCTCCGACCGACGGGCAGTTTCAATGGTGGAAAGACGGCGTGGAACTGGTGAATATTTCCGGAATCGGAATCGGCTATCCGGATGCCGTCGGCCCTTACTGGAAGTTCGGCATCTATCGTTCCCCCATGCCGCAGACGGTTGCGGTAGAATACGCAAACATGGAAGTACAATACAATACTTCGCTCGAATCCAGAATAACAGATCCTTTACTGATTGTATAACCATCTTATATCAGCAATAAAATGGCCATCAAACGCAGAAACTTTATCCAGGCGGTTTCATTGGGATTGGGTACAATCGTGACCGGATTCAAAATGCCTGAAAACCAGCAACAGCTTGCCGGTTCCTATACAAGATCATTGACTATTGAAATGCCCTGCAAGAACGGCAGCTACGAATTTCATGTGGATGGTATCAAACAGGTTGTAAACCTTGTCAATAAAAAGGGAAAGCTTAAAACGCCGTCACATTCCTGTGAAATCAGGTATATGGCCGAAGACGGTTTTACGCCTTTGACCGTTCACATCGATCAGGATGCATCCGGACTGCACTTGCTGCCCGGTTCACAAGGCAGCTTTATGCAGCAGCCCTTGGCGTAGTATCCGTTTTATTACTCAAATGTCAATTTCTAAACTGACAAAGGTCATATTACAGGTTCAGGTGCTTACCTAATTTTGGTAATCTGTTTAACCCGGATGATTATAGTAATCAAGGTAAATACCCGTTACTGCACATTATCCTATTCATGATCCAAATATGCCAACACCTGCACAAACCTTCGATTTCAGGCAAGAGCCATCCGCATTCAATAGCAGTATTTTATTTTCAAGAGAAAGTGAAGCATCGTATTACGGCGCTGATGGCTATTTGCACTTTGCCCAATCCGGCATAAACTGGCTGGCACAAAGTCAGAACTGCGCCAATAATCCCTGGATTAATGTACGGGTTACACCTTCCGTAACGAGTGAAGTGATGGCAGCCGACGGAACGTCTACGGCAAACAGGATATCGGAAACTTCCACAAAGGGAGAACACAGGATTTCACGGAACCTGAATGTTCCGCTTGGGCAGCCGGTTACCGTCAGCGTTTACCTGAAAGCCGGCACACGCAGCCGGGTTCAGTTCAGCTTTTCCAATGCCACTACTTATACAGGCGGCAATCCGACCATAAAATTCAATCTTGCCACCGGCACTTTTATTTCCAAAAGCTCTAACCTGGTTAGCTGTAAGGCAGTAGACAGTGGAAACGGCTGGTGGAGACTTCAGATTACGGCAATGCCCGATCTTGGCATTGCATCCGGTTTTCATATTTATATACTTAATGACAGTAACAATACCAGTTATCTGGGAAGCCCGGACAAATACATTTATGCATGGGGAGCTCAAATGGAGCCCGGAAGTACAATGACCGCTTATACGCCTACGCTGAATGCGGCTTATATAGGTTTAAGATATAATTACAGTCTTGCAGGATCTGCTCCTGAGTTAATGGGCGCTTTGATAGAACCGGAAGCAACGAACCTGGTCCCTTTTTCGCAGCAGCTGGATGAAGCCGGATGGCGCAAGCAGTATGCAACGATTGTCGCGACGGGTATCAAATCACCGGATGGCATAACCAATGGATTCAAGATCAGGGAAAGCAGCAATACTTCCTCTCATTACATTGTCCCGAACCCAACGATTGCAACAGACCTGGGGAACACCTATACCTTAAGTGCATTCTTTAAAGCAGCTGAACGCAAATGGGCTTATTTCAACGTGAATGGCCTGACGATCCACTTTGATCTTTCCACAGGAATCATCGGTAACAAAAGCAGCGTCTTCATTAATTCAGCCATTGAACGGGCCGGGAACGGATGGCTGAGATGTTCTGCTACTTTTATTGCCACAAAGTCGGCAACTTCGACAGTTATCGGGCCTGAAATAAGCAACGGCCAGCAATCTTATGCCGGAAATGGATCAAGCGGAATTCTGGTATGGGGCGTACAACTCGAAAAAAGTGAGGTGGCCACCAGTTATATCCGGACCGGCGCAGGTGCTGCTACACGCAAGGCGGACATCGTCAAACTCGCCAGACCAAGTACCGAGGGTACATTCGATGTTTTCATACAAAGGAAAAATGGCGGTGACTGGGCAAAACAGACAGTTGCTGACTATGAAGTGGTACCTTCTGAAAACGAGATCCAGCTGATCAGTTTTTATGATACAAATGAAATAAGCAATGCTCATGAAGAAACAGCACTGACGCTGTTTCCGGAAGAGTTTGTTTCGGTAGGAGCCAGCGGAACCATGCTGACCATGTTCGACAAACTCTATAATACCCAAACGCCTAACAAGCAATGGTCTCTTCAGAAAGCAATCAACAAGACTTCACCGGTGTACCGCGTAGAAGTAAATGCAAAAGAAGTCTGGACAGGCGATTATACCAATCAGTACAGGGAGCGTTCAGAGTTTTATCTGAAAAATTACCAGATGCCTTACGACAGAGATGTCTGGCTTTCGTTTGCCATCAAAATTGAACCCGGCGCGCCGCTGACCCTGGAACCATCCGAATTCTGCTACATTGGTCAGTTCCATGCCAGTGAAGACCCGGGCGACATCAGCTCGCCGCCTGTACTCGGGCTGAGGCTGGATGGCCTTGACACTGCAAACGTCTATACCTGTGCGACAACGGAGAACCCACATACAAAAAGCCCGAAGTCCGTATTGAGAGGGACCACGCAGTTTACGCGCGGAATCTGGCATAAAAATGTCATGCGTATCCGCTTCTCTCCGACAAAAGGGCAGCTGCAATGGTGGAAGGACGGAAAGGAACTCGTCAACATTGCCAACATCGGGCTGGGCTATCCGGATGCAACCGGTCCTTACTGGAAGTTTGGTGTTTACAGGTCGCCTATGCCCGAGAAAGTAGTCATTCAATATGCAAACATGGAAGTACAGCATAGTTCGTCGCTGCAATCCCGTATTGCAAACCCATTGTTAATTGTGTAAAACCGGCCTGTATGTAATGCCAAATTTGGCAGCGGTATCTTTCTTGCTTCATAATCTGGATATCAAAACGGATCCGCCTTTCTCATAATGGGGAATTCTGCTTACTTGCATTGTCCAGTCGGACTTTATAAATATTGTGCCTGAGTGGATGTAATCTATTGAATATCAACATAAATTTTAATGATTAAAAAAATATTTGTATAGTATTTGTTAATGATGTATGCATTGTAAAAAGTAAAAACATCGTTTTTGCTTTTTACAATGCATATTTTATGGGTTCTCATTCCTTACGATAACGGATAATATCTTCAGACTTTTCCCAAGGGTAACCGGCATTCGGTGCCTGGATCGGATGGTGCAATTTCAGCCCGAAAAATCCCTGCAACTGGAATGATAGTTATGCAGTTGCAGGGTATAAACCTTGTCCTATGCAACCAGCTGACAACCCTAACGAAGAAGAAAAGCTACTTGCTGAAAAACATCAGCTAAGAAGCGATGCCCTGCTTGAAAAGCACAAAGCGGAAGTCTTGGCAAGTGAGCTCAATAACGAAAGTGAAGATTTTAAATCCAAAATGCTTTTGCGGCATGCATGCGAATTGAGTCACTTGTCACAGCAATTTTTTAATCAGTGGATTGATCTTACGGAGCAGGAAAAGAAACCGGATTGATGCATCTTGATATCTTTATACAGTTGTTTTTCAGAATGCTGTCAATAACGAAATGCTCAGGAATATGGAGTTTCTGAGATTGACAGAATTCATTTTGGCAATCTGTCTTTTCGTTTACAATTCCAATCTCTCTTAATGCCGGAGTGATGAACAGCTGATCATCCTCATCTTCACCAAAGAATAAGGCCTGAACGTGGCATAAAGTAAAATCAGACACTTTGCTGCGCCTTGGTGAATAGATTAGAAAAAAGTGAAGATAGGACCTCCAGTAACGTGAAAGATTAAAACCCTTATGCCATCAGGTAAGAACCTATCTGGACAGCCATAAAGTTGGCTTCACTGATACTGGGTTCAGTTTCTTTATCTTCCTGGTACACCGGATCGGATGTAATAAGATACTCATGGCCGTTATGCCGAAAGTACGCTCCCGCCTGAAGGTTCTTGTAACAATAAGCCGTAAACTCGTATACATTCCTGAGATTACTTGATTTGCTGTAAAGTTTTATATCAATCATTCTATATTATAAAGTGGATTATTTAGCTAAAATAGTAATAAATTTTTTACATCTCATGTAGTACTGCTTAAAAAAGTGCAAATCCGGATTTTACAACAATTTATCCGGGATTAATCTTTTAGGAGCGGTGGCATCTCGGCTTTTTGTTTTTGTGCAGACTGGCCGGCGGCACGCCCCGGGTTATTTTCCGAACTTGCCAGATCAACCGTAAATGCCATAGTCACATCCTTAGACAGCACTCGGAAGGCATTTGAGATGATTACCGCCGTGAAGCCGCTGCTTTCTTCACCCCAAGGTATATTGCCGCTACCCCTGTAAAGCAGGACTTTACGTCAATAAACAGCAGGGCCCTTTGTGAGTTGCCGGTTCAGCGGTAAATTGATAAGGATTTACTCAACGTGATTTAAGGGGCATGTCCAGACAGGCTGCCCTTTAACCGGAATGCTGCCATAAAAAAGATTGAACTGCCATGAGGGATTTTGCAAACTTTGACAAAGAAGAAAGTTATTTTCAGCCTACCCGGACCCACTTAGATGTGCATGTCAAACTAAGGAAAACCACTCCGGAGCTGGCAGCATCGCAAAACTGGACTTACAGGCTGAAGATTTTCTGCTCAGTTCCGGTACTGTTATTCAGCCCGGAAAACGGCGGCTGCAATACACTGATACACCTGAATCATGTGCTTTTAACTCATTTGAATGCTACTTGCTGGCTTAAAGCCGAAAAGCTGACCTTTATGCTCTTTATCTCCGATGCTTCCATCAGGAAGGAAGTCGTATGTGTAAAGGCCATACAGCTTTCAGTTCAGGATTCAGCACGGGTCAGAAAAGCTTGTAAAAGTCAAAACGGACTGTCTTACCATCAGGTAGAAAGCCTGGTTGACATCATTTACCAGCTGAACATAACCGAAATCTGGCCACCGGAAATGGATGCCAGATAGCAGGTACCTTCCCACACCCTAAAACATACAGTATTTAAGAATGCTGTCAACAGAATCTTCTTGAATCTGGGTCATTAATACTGGCTGCGCCCGGCCAGGCATTTTTGTGAGCTATTCATGCAGGGATAACCTGGTCTACAAAGCTACACTGTACAACTGGCGCCGGAAATACATCATCATGAGAGCATCTGAGCTGGCCGAATTGGCTCTTGATCACAGATCCGCAAAAGTGGTCAGCGAAAAAGGTCCGCCGCACGGTATGGACTTTGTCGGTGATGCTCTTCCCTCCGGCAGACGTGTGCGAACATTAGTTGTCATGGATTTACTGGCAGAGAAGCATTCGCAGCACATGCGGATTATTTGATTCCTGTCAGTAAAGTCATACAAGTATTGCAGCAGCTGGAATGCGAACAAGGGTTGCTGCTATCCGTCTAAAAAGCATACACATACAAGTTTATATATTGATTGTTACAGCGAATACTTGTTGTTTTTTTGTTACCGTTAACTAAATATTTTCAAAATTATAATTTGAAAAGAGGGGTCAGGTAATACATTAAGTATATTTGAAGACGTAAATAGATTGTAACATAAGTAATTTAACGGAGTAAACAGGAGCATTCATTACCTGTAAAATAATAAATTACTACCAATAATATCAATTAACTTAATAGGTCTGCATTCAAATTGATTTATTATTTCTAAGCTTATTAGCTGATTTAAATATAATAACAAAACATTTTTACAATTCAGCAGATGCACTTGTGCTGCATTTTTCATGACTTGTTGGCTAAGGATAGTTGTAGCGCGGGTGAAGTAGGATTCATGCTCAGATGCGCAGCAGAAGAGAAAAACCGTAAAGATCTTTATCGGATCTATATTTCTGATCTGATAATTAACAATATGTGAGCAGAAACATTTTTTACTTCTAAGGGTATTCATAAAAGAAATTTAAAAAAGAAAAACAGTGACACATAACATATTGCATTCAGGCAACTGGATGCGATGAAAACCAGTAAAAAATACATTACACAAACGATGGTTCCCACAGCGAAAAACAAACGGTGCAAGATCAATATAATGGCTTATGTACAGTTACAGGTATACTTTGTAAAATTGAAAATAGGACAGACGGGCGTAGAAATAGGTAGCATCATATAATAAAAGAGTTTTACGTATAACAGGTACCGTTATAAGAACTATTCTATTGCAATGATGAGGTTTTTGAACCAACAATTGGATGTTTCATCCTTTATTGACATTGAAATATCTAATATCAGTATTCCAGTATGATCAGGAAACCTTTGATTTGAAACTAAGTTGACATGAATAAATATCCTTTCTTCATACGCTTAGGAAATTTAGGATTCAACTGTTTCTACAATCAGAAAAAATTATATAAGATGAAAAATGGAAGATATTATACAATAAGAAAATCAATGCTCTTCGAAAAAGATTAGAAGAGCAAGGAAACTATTTAATAATCTGAAATAGTGCAATTGCCTGGAAGTTGTCATTTTGAATTTTATACATATTAACACTTTGAGAAATGCTTTTTAATTCCATCTCTTTTGTTTTTTTCTTTCTAATAGTCACTTCTTTATATTTCCTGTTACCGCATAAATACCGATGGTTTTTACTGCTGGTTGCAAGTTGTATATTTTATATGGCGTTTGTGCCGATTTATATACTTATTCTCGGCTTCACAATTGTAATTGACTATTACGCCGGTATTTATATTGAAAACGCCATTGGGGCCAGGCGAAAGCTTTTGTTAACCGTCAGTCTTGTAGCCAACATTGGTATTCTTGCTGTATTCAAATACTACAATTTCATTTCAGAGAATTTAACAAATTTGTTACAGGCACTGGGATTGGATATTTCTGTACCTCTTTTAACAATTCTGCTGCCGATTGGTCTTTCTTTTCACACATTCCAGGCAATGAGTTACACCATAGAAGTGTACAGAGGCAATCAGAAAGCAGTAAAAGAGTTTGGCATTTATTCGTTGTATGTAATGTTTTATCCTCAACTCGTTGCCGGGCCAATTGAAAGACCACAGAACTTATTGTATCAGTTTTATGAAAAACACAATTTCGATTATTTCCGCGTCAAAGAAGGTCTGAAAAGGATGTTATGGGGGTTGTTTAAAAAGCTGGTTGTTGCTGACAGGCTTTCATTATATGTCGACGCCGTTTATAATAATATTGGGCATCATTCTTCCAGTACTTTAATTGTTGCTACCATATTTTTCGCCATTCAAATCTATTGTGACTTCTCCGGTTATGCTGATATCGCATTAGGCTCGGCACAGGTAATGGGATTTACCTTGATGGAAAATTTCAAACGGCCGTATTTTTCTAAAACCATCTCGGAATTCTGGTCCCGCTGGCACATATCCCTGTCAACATGGTTTAAAGATTATTTATATATTTCACTTGGCGGCAACCGGGTTTCGGTGCCCAGATGGTACCTGAATCTGTTCATTGTTTTTGTTGTAAGTGGTTTATGGCATGGGGCCAATTGGACCTATATTATATGGGGAGCGCTTAATGGAATATACTTAGTCGCAGCAATTATCCTGGCGAAACCCAAAGCTGCGTTTAACAACTGGATTGGAATTACAGGTTTTCCAAGAATATATCTTTTTGTCCAAATCGTCACCACATTTATCCTTATATGCTTTACATGGATTTTCTTCAGGGCGAACAGTATAAGCGATGCCTTTAAGATTATTGGCAGAATAAGCCGGTTCGAAGGAAGCTTGTATAAGAATGAAACCATGTTTTATGGACTGATGGCCATTGGAATTCTCTTCATTTCAGAATTTGTTCCGGAATATTTCCCTCAATATAAGCTTGCCCTCAGGAGTGAAAATGCGGCAATAAGGATCGGCTCTTACGCACTTATTATTTTGCTGATACTCTCCATTGGCGTATTCGACGGAGGCCAGTTCATTTACTTTCAGTTTTAAAAATTAACATTAAAATTCTTTCCGGAATTCTTAAAGCATCTTTAATTTTTGGTTAAATAATATGGAAACGGGTAAACAGAAAAAAGCGTTCAAGCAGTTTTTGATAAAACTAACTTTGTTTGGCTTGATAATATTTCTCTTAGACTATGCGGTTGGAACGGGTCTTAAAACATTATATTTTAAAGCAAAAGAGGGTAAATTCTATGATCAGACCTATGCATTTGAATCGACAAAAGCAGACCTGCTGATTATCGGTTCTTCGAAAGCAACCCATCATTATGTCAGCCAGAAAATAGAGGATAGTTTACAAATATCTACTTATAACGCAGGCGGAGAAGGGGCGCACTTTTTACATCAATGTGCCCTTATGAAAAGTATCTTCAAAAGATATCATCCAAAAGTTATTATCTGGGATTATTACAGCGGCCTGAAAAATGATCCGGTTACATATTTTCAATTAAGTGCCATCTTGCCTCATTATGAAGATCACGATGAAATAAGGCCGATTGTAAATTTAAGAAGCCCTTTTGAAAAATATAAAATGTTATCAAAAATCTATCCCTATAATTCCACTATTATTTACAGTTTTAACAGGGTAATGAATTTTTACAAAAATCCTCACAAAGGCAAAACGGTCAAGGGATTTATTCCGCTTCGTAAAACATGGGAGCACAAAATAGTGAAGTACCGCCGCAAGGAATTAAGTCCTTTGGATTCCAATTGCATAGCTGAATACAAATCAATTATACAGTATTGCAAGAGTAATAATATTGAGCTTTATATGGTAAACTCTCCATTGTACCGGTATTTTATTAACAAGCCCAATTACGACATTGTTGCCCGGGAAATTGCGGACAAAGAAAATGTTCCATTTCTGGATTATTCAGAGGATACTACCTTTATTAATAACAATGAATATTTTAGTGATCCGATTCATTTAAATGTAAAGGGGGCAAGGGTTTTTACGAATAAATTAATATCAGAAATCAAAAAGAGGCAGACGGTCGCCACTTTACCGGAAGATAAAAATTATAGTGTCTACAATTAAATTAACCATCCGACAAACAGACTTAATCAACCAGCTATGGCCCTGATATAGCTTTACACAAAAGCAAAAAGTATGAACATAAAAGGGAAGAAATTGACGGTCAGAAGTCGAAAGCCATACGAACGTTTAAGTGAGAGAAAAAAAAGAAAGATTGTCTATCAAGTAAATTCAGAGTTAATTGGTCAGAGAACATGTGCATGAAAATACAGTTTATGTGTAAATACATTCTGCATGGATAACTGATTTTTCTTCATTTGCTACAAAGCCACAGGAGGTAACCGCAGAAGCTATCAATATAAGACTGAAAGCTCAAAGACGCGGATTTTAACCAAACAATGGCAGAACTTAACAAAGCAGCTATATTGCCGGTCACCGCTTTTTACCAGGGTGCCATTACATCGGCCAGCTTGGGCAAGGCCAGACGACAAGAATGCAAGGTTTTACCATCATCCGGAAATGAGAATGCTATTGTTTTAGCATCCGTTTTCTCTTATTGCCGTTGCGATAAAGTTGTCAATAGATTTTCCAGGAAGTTCAAGGTCATTGTAAATCCTCCCTGAAAGCCCATTTCAATCATTTTCTCCATGCGTTCAAGGGATTCATTATAAATAGTAATACGGACTCTTGTTGTTCCGTTTTGTTCACTAAAATTCAAATCCCACTCAGAACCGGGTAACTGCGGGTTTTCATCTTTGTCTGCAAAAGCGCTGAAAAACTTGAAATTGGTTTCTGGACTGATGGAAGTATATTTCTGAATAGACCAATGCTCTTGACCTTCGGGGCTTGCCATTGCATAAAATCTCCGTCCGCCGACTTTGAAGTCCATAAACTTTGTTCTTGATTCCCAGGGTTTGGGAGCCCACCACTGGTCAAGTAGTTCTTGTTTTGTAAATGCATCCCAGACCAGAGATTGCCCTGCGTTGAATTCTCTGTTTATGATTACGGAATTGGTGGATTTGTCAACCGTGAAGTCAAATTGTAAATTGCTCATCTTTTTACTTTTTTATGGTTGTTAACAAGTTGTCTAATTGATTAAACCGGCTTTCCCAGATCTTTTTGAATTGTTCTAGCCATTTTTCAATTTCTTTCATTTTTTCAATTTCAAGAGAGTAGTAAATTTCTCTGCCCTGCGGTTCCTGTTTTACAAGTTCGCATTCGGTAAGTATGCGTAAATGTTTTGAAATGGCTTGCCGTGTGGTGTCAAAATGTTCAGCAATGGCGTTTGGTGTCATTGCCTGCAATGCAATTAAGACGATTATGGCTCGTCTTGTCGGATCTGCAATAGCCTGAAAAATGTCTCTTCTCATATCTGAATTTTAATATCATGAAACCGGTTGGTTGCAAATATATATGCAACCAACCGGTTTCCAAAGTTTATTTTTAATTTTTTTGTCACAATGTTCAAAGGTCGGTCAGGATTGTCCGTTTGGCAGGTCGTCCTATCATGGATGCCAACCTGTAGATTGACGCGCTTCTATTCATCAGCATGCCGCAGCATATGCAAATTGATTACATGGGTGTTTCAAGCAGAACGTACGGTTCTCTTACGGAAAACAGAAAGGTCAGCTCTCCAAATGCCGTGATGACTAACGTTTTACTGCGAGTTTTATATTTGACGGGTGTAAACCGAATAGAATTGCAGGGAAGGATGTTTACAAAACAAACGTTTCAAACCTTGCAAAAACTTATCCGGATTATTACAATGATGTTGTTAATACACGGGGAAGGATGGTTATTTACTTTGTTATTTTACTATTTTTTTTGGCTGCATACCGCTATGAAATGGTCAAGCTTTCTAAGTTGTATGCGAAAGTTGTAATTACTTTCTTTCCGATAAAATCAGCACAAAATGGTTAAAGGTTTCTTTACTGATACTCCACACCGGAGTGGGAATGTCACCCCATACTTTGGGATTGTCTGCCAGATTGAAGTAATTGATTCCATATATTTCCCTGTGGCTGTTAATAACAGCGGCAGCATCTTCAAGCCATTTTTTTTGAAATTCCTCAGGCCCCGTTACTCCGAATTCCGTTATAAAAACCGGTTTGTCCGTAAAGCGCATTCTATGATATTTCCTCTTGTAGATGGTACCAAACTGCTCCTGCTGGTTGGGATCGGTAATATTTTTGTCCGGCAATCCGTAAATTGCCATACTCACATAATCGACCACATCATCACCAGGCCACCATTCCATGGAACCACGGTCACCTGCAGGTCCCCAGACCTTTTTGATGTTTTCAGCCTTTGTTTTATTGAAATTCATAAAATAGCGGAAAGCTTTGATGTAAGAAACCGGGTCCTGGCTCTGCCACGGATAGCGGTGAATCGGAATTTCCATTTCGTGTGCAAACCTCAGATAAACGGTTTGTTTCACATTTGAAATGATGCGGTACAATTCTCTGAACTGATTGTCATAAACGCCCTGAATCGTATTGGACAACACGGTGGATTCATCATACCTTTCGTCTTTCCATGGTTCAAAGGTGATAATTACGTCATGGTTGCGGGCTATAACTTCATTAAATAACTTTTCGAATGTGCCGTCCCTGAAATTGTCCAGGTCTATAAACAGGTGCTCCACACTGACGGAAGGGGACAAGGCCAGCAATAGTTTAGGGTCATAAACACCAATTAGCGGCATGCGGGCTGTTTCAGGATTGTATGGGCGGATGTTATTTTCAGTATTTATAAAGGAATAAATTGTTGAATCCTCTTCTTTTATCCCACGGATAGAAGCTGCCAGCTTGCTTGTCAGAAGCAGATCGGCGACGGCGCCGGGTGCTTCCAGGACAAGTACCGGTTTATGCATGAACCTCATACGAAGTATTTTCCGCCTGATAACTTTCGTCATATCTTTCTCAGGCGGATAAGCGGAAGTAAGCCCTTCTGATTTAGTGTTTAAGGTAATGCTTATCAGGTCCACAACATCCCTGCCCGGCCAGTATTCATCGGCTCCCGGATAGCCGGCCGTTCCCCATACTATTTTAATTTCAGGGGATATGGAGCGGCAGAGTGCGGTAAAGTGACGAAAAGCCCTGATGTATGTTTCAGAAGACTGGTACTGCCAGGGATACAAAGTTACCGGTACTTCCATTTCCGGGTTCCACCTTACATAAAAAACATTGTTTTTCGAACTTATAGCACTGCACAATGCTTTGATTTTGGAATCGTAATCTCCGTCAATACAATTTTCCAGAATATTGTCCCCGGCAGAGGGCAGCGTTTCGATTGTCAGCAATACCGGATACTTGGGGTTTAAATCCCGCAACAGACTTTGAAAATCGTTCTGATGAGTGCCTTTATCGAGTTTTACAGCAATAAACTGTAAGGAATCAAAACCGGGATGACTGGTTTCCTGTCCCCGGTCGTATACCCCAATAACATGTTCATTCCATTTGTATCCGTTTTCTGTTTCGACATGCGCATTGTTAACCAAAGGTCTTAGTTTATATATGCCAATCAGGATAACGGCAGCACCGGTCAGGAAAGCAGCCAGATAAAATATTTTGCTATTTTTCATTAAGTGATTACTGATTAATAAAGTTGGAGTTCTCCATTGCGGCTAAAAAAGTTACCCCGAATCCTTTTGACATTTTCTCCGCATTGTTTCAGCAAATTCAGATCGGCCATTCCGCCCGCACGCTTCAAATAAAACGGATTGTTGTTTTTATAAAGAATGTACTTCCCGTTCCAATTTCTGATTTGAATCCGGCGCCTGTTTTTCGTTGTATCCGGATCCTGAACTGCAGAATAGAATGATGACACTATGCAAATTGATAAACAACATTTTTAGTATTCAAATGCTATATACTATTTTGTACTAAGCTATAAAATAAATTCTAAAATATGTATAAGTTAATTTTATTGTTAATAAGATTTATTTGTAGCTCACTTAGATTGTACCTTGTGCCTTCCTCTGACAACAGTACAGGCCATTGCCGTATCAAGTAATCCGGATTTTATATGCACATTCTGTCCGGTTTTCAGTGACACCTGCAACGTGGAGCCAGCAAGATCAAAAAAGCAAAAAGCATAATGGAATAGAAAAGAAAAAGTTGGCGCAGTGTAAAAAGCCAATCTCAACTACTGGCTTCTTATGGTTTGGTAATTTTATGTAGATGCGGAATCTTGATTACTGGACTAAATGAATATTATTTAAAACTTTCGGATTAAATTACTATATTCAAATCAAGCTGAACCTTAAATCTTAAGTGTATGCAAATGAAAAAGCTTTATATTTTTACTTACCTCATTTCACTGTTTATATCCGGCTGTAAATCGGATGATAAAGTACCTGTCATTGATCAACGTGATAGTAGCGTAGGTACGTATGTTTGTGATGTCAAGGTGGAAAACTATACAACAAATACACTATTGAGATCTTATGTTGATACAATCATGATTACAAAATCAGGCAGAAAGGAAGTACAGCTTTCCAGTGCTAAAAAGATCCAGCTTCCGGTTTTAAAGGTTTTGGATCGTGACTCTTATTATGGTCTTTTTACCACTTTATATTTCGAAAAAGGTGAATTGATTATGAGTAGCGGACCTGATTCGGCTTTTTATGAATACAGAGGATACAAAATCAGATGAATTTTTTAGGATTATCCTCTGCCCGCGGAATACAGCTTGCAAAAGTACAAACAGGTAGTATCCGGTTTTCTGTGAAAAACTGGAACAATGGGAATAGCAATTTTTAAATCTTGTTCAGTACCATACGATTTCTGGCTTTACAGTATGCATCCGGCTGTGCAGAAAAGTGGTACCATTTTCTGACTGCATATAATTCACCTCCTGCATGATAAAATGCTGCATCAAACAAGCAGTTAAGTACAAACTGACCCAACAATTTGACTGAACTGCCTGTTTGATTGCCTGGCATATTCGGTGGTTTACGTATTAGTTCATAGCCATGACCGTGCTGTTGCTGCTCCTTAAAACACCTGGTAATGGCGTTGTACAACAAGAGCCCGGCAAGGTGCCGCCAAACCTGGTTTGGAGATCAATTAATAGCCAGTCACATCATACGGTACCATTCCGGGCTGACGGATTTCTAGGCGATCGATAAAGGGTTAGCAACTCTGGAATACAGTGACGATTCGTGTTCCAGCTCCATATTGGCGTATTCTACTGCTGTTGTAAAAGACATGGGGGAGCGGTAAATGCCAAATTTCCAGTAAGGCCCTGATGCATCAGGATAGCCAATCCCAATTCCGGACAAATTAAGCAGCTGCTTGCCATTCTGCCACCATTGAAGTTGCCCGTTTGTAGTAGAGAACCGTATACGTACAACGATCTTTTGCCAGACACCACGGTTAAACCGGGTCGTTCCGCGAACGACCGCCTTCGGGCTTACAGTATGCGGGTTGGATGTGGTGGAACAGGTACAAATGGATATCGTATCATCGTCTGATAGTTTAAAGCCTAAAACAGGTGCAGAACTGATGTCCCGGTCATCTTCGCTCGCGTGGAACTGACCAAGATAACAAAACTCGCCGGAAGCTAGGTTTAATGAACTACCCTCTGCAAGCCTGACGGAAAAGGAAAGCCATACATCCTTGCCAAAGGGCAGATTGTTGTTTTTGGCATAAAATTCGGAGCGTTCCCTGTTTTGGTTGTTTGCATCGCCCGACCACCTGTCACCGGCGTTCAGCTGCATGCGATAGATCGGAGCTCTTGTGTTTGTTGCCTTCTGCAGTGACCAGGATTTGCTTGGGGTTTGTGACATGTATGAATTGGAAAGGATGTCCAGCAGCGTTCCGGTCGGGCCGATGCTGGTATAATCCAGTTTCGGTTCGACAGCAGTAGGTTCATCGTCATCACCACCTGTAGATATTTCCGAGCTATCGTAAAAGTTGACATACTGTACCTCGGTTCCAGAAGGGGCTACCTGGTAGCTTCCGGAAATATCGTTAACCCAAGTCCTTCCGTCTTTCCGCTGAACTAAGACATCACATTCCGAACTGGAAGAAGGTTTGGCAAGTGTTACGATATCAGCGCTGCGGGTTACTGTGCTTCCGTTGGTACGGATGTAAGAGGTCATCTGGCTTCCTTTTTCCAGCTGAGCGCCCCAGATGAGGATACCGCTGCTGCCGTCGCCCCGGTAAGAGGTGGCGCCATTGGAAATCTCGGTGCCTATTTTAACAGAACTTTCCGATGATTTTGCTTTAAAAGTGGCAGAACATCTTACCCAACCATTCCCGGCACTTTTAATGGATGCGGATGTAATGACATCGCTTCGGTTACCTATTACCTTGTTTGCCAGATCAAAATGTACCGTGTGTCCGATGATGTTGAAGTAGGCCCATTTACGTTCGGAGTATTTAAGAAATGCACTAAATGTATAAACGCTGTCCGTAGTCGTTGGCAAGTTGCTCGCCGGGGCAATGTAATGGACAGAACTGTTCGAATTCTCTTTGATCTTGAAAGCGTAGGTTTTTCCATCCGGGGAGCGGCTGCCTGACCGCACTGCCGATGCGTTCTCTTTGCGCCAGAAGGAATTGTCAAATACTTGGGAGTAGCGTACTAAATTAGTTGTAGCAGGTTCTATCAAAGCACCTGTCAGCGACTGGTTGGCAAGGTCATAATTAAATCTAAGTCCCAGGTAAGGAGCTACCGTAGTAGGTGTATATGTAGACAAATTAGTACCTTGTTCAAACTGGGCACCCCATGCGTACAGGAATTTTGAAGTACTGCCCGAGTAGCTGGTATTATTGCTATCATTTAGCATGTATAGATGAAATCCCGATTGTGTGCCCAGGTCCGGAACGCCGCTAAGTTTGAGCCTCCACCAGCCATTTCCACAGTCAATAGCCTGATAACTGGTTACATTCGAGCTTGTAGAAATAAATGTGCCGTTGGAAAGATTGAACTTTACACCCGGATTGCCGCCTTTGAAAGACGATCCGTTTGAAAAACTAAGCTGTACCCGGCTGCAGGTAGCTGCTTTCAGGTAAATACTGACCGTTATGGGTACGTTCCGTGCAACATTCAGCTCTCTGGTAATACGATGTTCACCGGAGGTACTGCTCTCAATGATTTTGTTGCCTGTTTCTGAGCCATCAATGGCCGTTATACTGCCGGGTATCGAGACGGATGTTCCTACCTTGATCCAAGCGCTGTTTGTAGCATTTTCGCTGTAAGTAAGCCAGTTCTGGCCGGGCTGGGCGAAGTGCAGGTATCCGTCCTGTCCAAAAAAGGACGCTTCACTTTTCCGGGTAACGGAAAGGTTGGTGTTCGCAGACTTCGGCATTACTCTGAAGTCAAATACTCTAAGCGGGGAAGATGTTTCTTCAATGATCATAGTTTCCTGAATACATGATTGAACTTGCATAATGCATGCTAGCCGGAATAATAGTAAATCGACTTGTAGATCTTTTGAATAGGCACAAGGTTTTGTTGCGGTATAACCAACCAGGTCAATACTGCAGTTTTCAAATGGATAGACATTATCAAATAACTGATCAATTGCTTTCTGAGAAATTCAGAAAGCAGCCGGATTTTATTGGGTTCCCGTATGATATATCAAAAGAGAAACTCAAACGATCAGATTATTTATGCGAATGTTTAATTCAGATTCTAATTCATAACTTACCGAAGTAAGAACTAGTTTAAATACATTATTCAGAAGCTCCACTAATACTTCATGGATGCTATTGGTAAAAAGATCGTATCATGATCTTTTTGAGAGGAGGAGGAAAATGATTTTGGCAAAACTAACAAAAATTCTGAAAAATGGGAATTTTTATAAATTTATTCCATTTCAAAGGGATGGGTATCGCATGCAGTAAGCGCATTGAAAAAGATGGTCTTAACTTGCCAGACCTGAAATGCTTATAACCATGCTTTCAGAAAGTAGCATTACGTAATTTTTCTGAAACCGGTTGCCATGGTTCATACCGGTAAGCTTAACGAGCCCGACGCAGCTTCCGTAATTCTCTCCCGAACAGGTGACAATGGACGACATTGAAATGCAAAAATCATCATTTACTTTCAATCCAGACAGCCAGCAGGCAGCACAGGATCAGACCAAACCACATCCAGTCCGGAAGCTTGCGATTTACTCCATTTGTTTTTGCAACTGGACCGGGTGCGTTTTCAGCTAGTTTTTCTCTGTAAACATGGTAGGATCTGACAAAGTCCCTGACGAGCGCAGTATGGTAATGTACAGCAGGAACAGACTGATTTTCTACGTATAATTCTGTTTCAAGTGTGTCGTTAAATGCGATCCAGCCGGACTCGGCCGGTTTGAAAATGGCATTTCCGGATTGCGGGTTCAATGCCGAGGAAACCGGAAAGATCGTGTCGGTGCCTATGCCAAGCATCCTGACCGCTTCCGGGAAATTGTTCAGAGCAACTTCCGAACCCAAGCCTTGAAAAACTGGGGCCGTAACTTCAATACCGGATTTTGACAAAGGGCGGATCGGCGCCAAAAGGGTGTTCCAGATCTTCTGATAGGCAAGGGAATCGCCTGACAATTGCAAAGGAAAAGTCTCGTTCAAGAGGCTTACGCCGACAATTCCAGAAGTTTTCTGAACTGCAAAAGGATAACCGGCAACCTGAAAATAACGGTTGGACGGCACAAAACGATACGGTAATGCCGTAAGTCCGGACTGAATCGCAACGAATTCCCCGGAAGAAGATTTTGTCACTTGAAAAGTAGTTCCCAATGCAGCATTGATGGCCGAAACTTCGCTGAGCGGATTAGTGAGATAAAGGAACAGGATACTTTTTCCGTTCAGCAACGACTTCTTGACCAGTGGACTGGCTGCGTTTGCCGCATCCGTAATAATCACATCCGGTTCCTTGCCTTTGTTGATCGTCAGTTTGCTTTTGATGTCTTTGGACAAAGTAGTCGTGTAAATCACGGAATGGCCAGCCTTTCCCAACCAGTTTGCCAATGCCCGGCTTTCAAAATCCGGACTGTCCAGAATAAACTGCACCGTCATTGGTGCTGCGGAACGGGAGAAATAATGCAGCGTATCCGTAACTTTTTCATTGAGCGTTAGTTCAACAACTGTTCTCCCCAAAGTAAAACCTGGAAATTGCAGTCTGAAATGATTGCTTCCGGCATCCAGCGAAACACTATCCAGCGTTTGGCTGCCGTATTTGAGCTTGATAAAATGCTTTTGGGTTGACTCGATCCGCCCGTGCAGAACCTGCATTTCACCATTCCGGACCAGTCCTTTCCACTGCAGATCGTAAGGCAAATCCTTCTGGAAATAAGGAATCCACCGGATCAGACCCGGCGGCTGCTGTGACTGCATGATTTTCGGAAAAAGTGCAGGATCAAAATCCTGGCCGGCCAGAATCAATGTATCGGACATGCTTGCTTCCGGATCATCTGCAACAACATTTCCCGATTCGGATAAACTGTCCAGCAACGAATCGACAACCGCACGAGGCAAATCTTTTCCGGCAATAAAGCCTACCGGAGTTTTCGCTTTCCCAACTACATAAGGCTGAACAACAAACGCGATTACGGCAAGCCACAGGAGCACATTCAATCCGGTCCTTATCCGGAATCTTTGACCCGAAACACTTGACTTTTGACGAAACAATAACCACAACTGCAGCGGAAGCATGGCGGCGGTTAATGCCAGCAAGAGCAGGTTAAGCGGTTCAGACCAGTTAAAATCAAATTCAATCATGCGCAGGTTTTCAGTAGGCGGCTTTTGTTTTGTTCATTGCATTTTTTTCCAGAACGCTTGTTCCAGTTTCTTTTCGCTTGAATAGCCGCGTTTGCTCTGCTCGGAACGATCCGTATATTTGGCAAGGTCTGCTTTCAAATGCTGCATTTCTTTTACCGTAAGCGGTTTCCTGCTGACGAGCTTCTGCAGCAGTCCGATCATTTCCCAATTCTTCAGGCCGCCGTTAAAAGGCCCGCTGTTAATGAGGCGGTCGCTGAGTGCTGCCCCGATTTGCTGCAAGTTAAATTGCCGATTTTCAGAGCGCGTAGTCATTTCCAGAAAACCTGAAATCTCGGCTGCCAGCTGCGCGGTGCTTTTATCATTAAAAAACTTTGTACGGTTCAAATCGCTGCTGATTTCTTTCAGTTCTCCACTCAGTCGCTTTTCTTTTTCTTTAATGGGCGGTGGATCGTAGCCGCTTTTCTTCACATATGTGCGCGCTTTATGCTGTGCAGATTTCAGGTATTCAAGTGCTTTATGCTCAAAAGGCAATGCTTTCTCAGGCTCATACATGCGCAGATGCAGCTCGGATTGCCACATTTGTTCCAATGCCATTTTCAACAAGCTGCGCGTAGACTGCTCATAAAAAGTATTTGTCTCTGCGTCGTCATGCGCATGCACATATTGCTCCATAAGAGCAGCAATCGGATCTTTTTCAGCTGCGTCGTCATGCTCTTCTCCGTGATCATGCGTGTCCTGATGCGCCGGCTCCGACGCCCTCCGCTCGGCCGCTTCGCCTTCGCCGTCCGACTTATGCGTGAATGCATCGAGCATATTCCCGCCGTCCGTTCCCGCGGGCGGCGCCCCGCCACCGCCAATGCTGGTTTCAAATTCCTCGCCCAGATACTGTCCGTAACGCAGCCGGAGTACTTTCTGGTCAAAACCGATTTCATTGGATACCGAAGCAAATGCTTTCTGCGTCAGCTTTTTACGTCTGGCGATCAACTTTTCCGTATCGATGATAATCTGCCGCTGACTCCGGAAATATTCCGGCATGATGTTCACCGCCATCGTTGCCAGTTCGGCTTCTTCAACCTGCGCAGTGTCTTTGAAAACAAGAAAATAGGTGTCCGATTTGCTAAAATTGGCTTGCGGGATTTTGTTGTCAATGGCGGCCCAGTAGTAATACAATTCATCGCCGGGCGCGAAGTTCAATTCGTTCAGGTCAATCTCTTTTTGCAAACGGGCCTGTTTGAAATCCGAAGGCGACAGCGGAAATTTCACTTCGCGGAACTTCACATTTTCACCCGAACCCCTGGCCACCGTCGCTACAATGAATGCTTGCCTGACCAGGAAATCGTCAGAAACGCTGGCCGAAATCCGGATGGTTTTTTTATCTTTCAGAAAATGATATTTGTAAAGTTCTTTGGAAGCAGGCTCTATTTTCGGAGCGAGATCCGGAACGGCTTCCAGCCTGTAAAACTCAGATTGATAAACGAGCGAATCATTCCAGTAACCTTTAATGGCATACAAACCAGAGCCCGTCAGTCGGTCGGAATGTATAAAAGAACCTTGTTGTTTACGGAATGAAATTTCTTCACCGCGATTATTGGCCAAACGGACTTCGAGATTTTCCGAGTGTGTGAAAGCCAGCTTCCATTGCAGCGATGAACCGGATATGGTGCTCACGTTGAGGTCAACGGATTCACGCTTCGGCAGTTTTGTGTAGGCAGGCGGCGTGATCAAAACACTGGCAGATTCAAATTCAGGAGCGACAGGCGCGTTCTCTTTTTGTCCTGTCAAACGCTTATTGGCAACTGCTTCCTTACCTTTTTTATCAAAATTTATTTTCGGATAAATAAAATGAAATGCCGCCGCAAACAACAGGAATCCAGCATAGGGGCCTAACCCGCGGTATAATTGAAAAAAAGGAAAATCAAACTGCCTTCCTGCAATCCGCTCCATTTGCAATTGTTCTGCCAGGTTGAGCTCCGCCTTATCCAGCAAATGCAAACTATGCTCCGTGCCGCCCACATACTGATGAATGAGCGATATGGCCGTCCGTTTTTTGTTTTGAAATACGCGCGTTGATCCAATGCCAACTGCAAAACCGGCAACGCCGGACAACATGCTGAAAATGTGCTCAGAACCGGCGAAGGCAGAAACCAGAAGATAAGCCGAAGCAGCCAGCAGCACACAACGCAAAAGCGCGCTGGCATAAAGCTGGCTGGTCACCGAGCCGATCAGTTTTCTAAGTTCATGCATGGTTTGTACGAATCGTTTTGCGCAATGCAATCCAGCGTTCCACCAGGAGCGACAGCACAAAAAATAAAATGATCCACTGGCTGAAAATACTTTTCTCTCTGTTCTTATCCGGCTTTGCCAATTCGAAGTGAGCTGCTAATTGTTTGTTACTAAGCTTGATATCGGGCTTACTTAACCTGAAATGCGCAATCATCAGATTTCCCAGCCATTCAGGCAACTGCCCGTTTCTTACAATATCGGATGTCGAGAGCCGCAAAGAATCGGGAACCATAATAACGTTCGTGGCAGCGTGAGCCGTGCTATTTTCCGCTGGAATCACGTAGAGCGTTTTCGGATTGTATTCATCCACGGACTTATCCATCAGGATCCAGTCATATGCCGTTTCAGGCTGCTTTTTCAGATCGATTGTGAACGGGATTTTATACACTTCCATCAAAGCCAGAAGCCCGGCCTGAACGGTCAGCTGTTCGCCTGCATTTTTGTAGTCGGCCAGTACATGAATTTTATCTTTTCCGGTTTTTTCCATTAATCCGGAAAACGGATTTTCCGGTTTCCGCACCGAATCTGTCATGCTGTGAATTTCAAAAGAATCTGGAATGTAAATTTTAGGAATTTGGCTAAAATCTTGTACATCACTAATATACAAATGGATGTCTGCCTTTTTATTCGCTAGCCCGTTAATGGTTTGTTGCAGGAAAAGCAGGCCGCCGCTATTTTGTGGAACTGTGTTTATGTCCTTCATTTCCACAGTTGCCGGCGCTATCCAGAAAACTTTTTCGCCTTTTTTCATGGCGTTTTCCAGTTCGAACCGGAAGTTGCCGGCCACTTTTTCATGGCTTTGAACCAGATGAACTTGCTCCTGAACAGGCTTGCTTTTCATCCAGTTCAAAATGGGCCTGCTTAAAATCATTGACAACAGCATAACCAGCAGACACCGGATCAAAAGCAACGGAATTTCGTCCAGACGAAGCCCGCGGTGCTGCAGAGCTGTTTTCTCCGTAAGCCATTGGGAGGCTGCCCATGCTATTGTTTTGCCTTTTTTCTGATACCAGAAATGGATCATAACCGGCACTGTTACCGCCAGCATTCCCCAAAGCAAATCTGGATTCAAAAATTCCATCTATCCTTTTCTTTTGATTAAATAGTTCTTCAGCACCATTCCGACCGGATCACTCATGCGCGCCCGGACCAGCTGCACATGCGGAATCTGCAATGCTTCTTTCAGTTGCTGCAAATATAGTTCTGCCGATTCGCGGAACTTTTCTCTCACCGAACCTGCGTCCAGCTCCATTTCTTTTCCCGTTTCCAAATCTTTGAACCGGTAAAATCCGTCCAGATTAAAATCGATTTCCTGATCACCGAGAATCTGAAAAACCACAATTTCACGCTGCGAACTGGCAAGCGACCGGATCAGTTGCAGCCACTCGTCCTGCGCCTGCAAAAAATCGCTGACGAAGATCAGCTGCTCCTTTTTCTTGGATTGCAGTTCCGGAAACCGGATCCCGGCGCCTGACTCACCCGGTATTCGCCAGGGGCCTTCGGCTACGGTTTTCTCCAGACCAACCAGTATTTTCTGGAAAGTCTGCCTGCCGGAAGAAGAAGCACCGGCCGCGGAAATGGTTTGTATTGTGCTGTTTTTCAATGTGTACAAACTCATCTGGTCATTCTGAATATAACAGAGATAACTCAGTGAAGCCAGCAAAATCTGTGCGTACTGAAGGCGCGTAACGCCATTTTCACCATAATTCATGGATCCCGAAAGGTCCAGCACAAACCGCACTTGCTTGTCACTTTCCGTGGAAGATTCCCGGATCAGATGTTTGTCCGTACGCGCAAAGAGTTTCCAGTCAATCCGTTTCGGATCGTCGCCGGGTTCATAATGCCGGTATTGTTCAAATTCCACACCGATTCCCGACCGCCTGCTGGAATGAATGCCCAGCATCAGCTCTTCGCTCACCAGCTTGCCGGTCAGTTGAAGGTTTTTGAGCTTGATCAGTTGAGAGGCCAGGAGGCCGGTGCTTTTTGTCATGCAGATGAAGTAAAAATCTCAGTTTTTCACCGTTCGCAACAACTGGTCAATCACCTGATCCGTGCTGATGTTTTCGGCTTCGGCGCGGAAATTCATGGCAATCCGGTGTCTTAGCACCGGATAAGCCAACGTCTGAATGTCTTCCGGGATTACGGCGAATCGCTCATTCAGGACTGCACGGGCTTTTGCACACAAAACGAGCGCCTGGCCTGCGCGCGGGCCCGCTCCCCAGTCGCACCATTCTTTTACAAAATCGGACGGGCTTCCATCCGGCCTTGTTGCACGAACCAGTTTGTTGATCCATTGAATCAAATCGTCGCTGATATGCACTTGCCTCGTCAGTTTTTGCAATTCCACGATTTCAATGTCTGCCAGAACGCGGTTTACGTTTGCTTTGAATGATCCGGTTGTCCCTTTTAAAATGTCCAGTTCTTCCTGCTCGCCGGGGTAACTCAGCTTGATGTAAAGCAAAAACCGGTCGAGCTGGGCTTCGGGCAGTGGATATGTTCCGGCCTGCTCGATGGGGTTTTGCGTGGCGATGATCAGGAACGGGCCTGGCAGCTCGTAATTCGTTCCGCCGTACGTGACCGATTTTTCCTGCATGGCTTCCAGTAATGCGGCCTGCGTTTTGGGCGGCGTCCGGTTTATCTCATCAGCCAGAACCACATTGGCAAAAACCGGCCCCTGATTGAATTTGAAAAACTTCCTGCCCGTTTCGTGATCTTCTTCCAGAATCTCCGTCCCGACAATGTCTCCGGGCATCAGGTCGGGTGTGAACTGAATTCGTTTGAAACTCATATGCAGCGCCTCCGACATGGTTTTTACCATCAATGTCTTTGCCAGACCGGGCACGCCTTCCAGCAGGCAGTGTCCTGATGCGAGCAGGGAAATCAATATTTCGTCAATCGCTTCCTGCTGCCCGACAATCACTTTGGCAATTTCCTTTTTAAGAAGAGGCAGCTTGGCTACCAGCGTTTTATAATGGCTCAATTCCAGTTTTTCCAAACCTCAGAATGCAGTTTTTGTTCGTTAAAAGTCAAAATTTCAAATTGGTTTCCGGAGTTACAGCGTTCACCGGCATATTATGCATTCAATGCATAAACCACGATATTCACCCCGAAACGAGTATTGTCAACGGCCAGAAAACGCTTGTTCCTGAAATCGTAATCCCACTCACAGCCGTAATCCTTGTTGCTGTAAAGGACACCGATCCTGCCATTGATCGTAACGGCTTTCAGATAATCGTGCACAAGATCATCGCCCCAGCCATTCAGCTCGAAAGAAGTGGTGGGCGGGCCATCTTCAAATTTGAAAAAGCTGTGATAAATCGGATGGTTGTTTGGTATTTTCTGCAAAGCGCGCGGACCAAATGTGCGCTCCATTTCCTGCTCAAATGATTTGGCAAAAAGACCGTCGATATCATGGTTGCAGTCGTCCACAAAAACGAAGCCGCCATTCTGCACATACCTTTTGAAATGATCCCTTTCCTGTGTGGAGAACTCGACGAGCTTGTGCCCGCTCAGATAGCAAAAGGGACTTTTAAAGATCTCGTTACTATCCAGTTGTACCACTTTCTCCTGCTCGTCAATGGGAATGGTGGTATATTCAACCAGCGAATGCAGCAAATTGGACGGCATTCGCTGGTCGGTGTCCCAGTTTCCGGACGTGTACTGAATCCGTGTAAAGAAAAAAGGCTTCAAACTGCGTCGGAAAGTGATGAAAATGTAAACTCCCTGATTTTCATCGGCGGAACGAGGTAATTCTGGTCCGATTCCGTGCTCACAACCCGCTCGGATTTCCCCAGTGCTTCCAGATTGTTCAGCATAATGACCGGACTTTCGTTGAAACGGAAATTTTTGACGGGATGCTTGATGACACCGTTTTCAATGTAAAACGTGCCGTCGCGCGTGAGTCCGGTGAGCAGCAAGGTTTGCGGGTCCACTTCGCGGATATACCAGAGTTTCGTCACCAAAATGCCTTGTTTGGTGGATCTGATCAATTCTTCCATCGTCGCCGTGCCGCCTTCCATAATGACATTGCTCGGCTGCGGAACGGGCTGCACATTGTTCTTTTGTGCCCAGTAACGCGAATAAACCATGTTTTTGACAACACCTTTTTCAATCCAGCTCACTTTCTGCAAAGGCTGCCCGTCACCCGACCACGGCGATGCGGGTAAGTCGGGATGCGTAGGGTCCGAATAAATGTTCACGCGCTCGTCCACGATTTTATCTCCCAGTTTTGTTTTTCCGCCCGGCTTACTCAGGAACGAGCGACCTTCGTCTGCACTTCTGGCATCGAAATTAAAATAGATATTTTCCAGCAAAACCGCTGCCGCCGTTGGTTCCAGAATCACGGTGTATTTTCCGGGTTCCAGTGCTTTTGCATGCATGGAGCCCATGGCTTTCTGGATTGCAATGGTTGTCGCTGCGGCCGTATCCAGCTTGTTTATATCACTGTAACCCCGCGCAATGTAACCCGAGCCCGTTCCGTCCGGCGTGCGGACAGTAAGCGAAAAGTTGACGCTCGTGCTCGGATAATAAGCAAATAAACCTTTGGAATTCATGATGGCCGAATAGCCTTTCTGATTGTCCAGAAATCCCGCGGCAGTCAGGTTTTTCCCTCTTGATAATTCCAGGCTATTCGCAACCGCATCCGCGCGCTTACCGGCATCAATGCCAGCGGTGGATTCAAAGAAACCGGATGATTTGAGATAAGTCTGCGGTTCCAGAACGCTCATATATTCAGGATTTTCAGGAGCAAGTTTGGCAAGTTCTTCGGAACGCCGCACCACTTTTTCCAGAGATTCATCGCTGAATTCATCAATGGTCGCAACGCCTACTTTTTTGCCAAAGGCGGATTGAACAGATAAATTCTGGTTAACGAGCGATCCGCTTGTCGAGACTTCATTTCGTGCATAACGCAGGTTTCCACGCTCTTCGCCCAGAAGGTTTATTTCGCATTCATCCGCTTTGGAGTAAGCCAGCACTTTTTGCAACAATGCTTTCGCTTCAGTTTCAGATAGTATGATTGACATGGCTGAACGGGTTAGATTTTGCGGGCTGTATTGATGACATTCACGCCATTGAAACGCGTGGTGGAACTGCCGTGCGACACGGCGCTTGACTGTGAAGGCTGACCTTTTCCGTCGAAGAACGAACCGCCGAGACGGTAATCCTTTTCATCACAAACCTGCGTGCAGGAATTCCAGAATTCCTGTGTATTCGACTGATAGGCAACGTCTTTCAGCATTCCCGCGATCTTGCCGTCCTTGATCTCATAAAACAGCTGTCCGCCAAACTGGAAGTTGTAGCGCTGCTGGTCAATGGAGAAAGAACCGTCGCCAATGATGTAAATGCCTTTTTTAACATCCTTGATCATCTCGTCCACAGACAACGGCGTTTTGCCCGCAGCCAGTGAAACATTCGGCATTCGCTGGAACTGCACAGACGACCAGCTGTCGGCATAGCAGCAGCCATGCGACTCTTTTTCACCAATGATGTGCGCCTGATCGCGGATGGCCTGGTAATTTACCAGAACGCCGTCTTTTACCAGATCCCATTTCTTTGTATTCACTCCTTCGTCATCCCAGCCTACTGCGCCAAGAGAACCTTCCTGCAATTTGTCGGCAACGAGGTTCACCTGCTTGCTGCCGTACTGGAAGTTTTTGGATTGCCATTTGTCCAGTGTTGCAAAAGAAGTGCCTGCAAAATTGGCCTCATATCCGAGTACGCGGTCCAGTTCCAGCGGGTGACCGACAGATTCGTGAATGGTCAGCCAAAGGTGTGACGGATCCAGGACCAGATCGTATTTTCCGGCTTCTACGGATTTTGCGGTCAGCTTTTCCTTGGCTTGCCTGGCCGCCGCTATGGCGTCTTCCAGCATGTCATAACCTTTGTTGTAACGTGTGGTTACGCCGGTGATTTTGTCCGAAGGATTGGATTGCAGATAATCATAACCCATGCCCATCGGCGCACTTAATGCGTTTCTGGTTTCAAATTTGCCGCTTTTCGGGTCAATGGCCGTGATGTTGAAAATCGGCCAGATGCGGTGCACGTCTTGATCAATGTAAGAGCCGTCCGTAGAAGCAAAATATTTTTGTTCATTCACCAGAAAAAGCACTGAATTGACATAATTGGCACCGTTTTTCAATGCGGCATCATTGACGGAAAGCAACAGGTCAACCTTTTCTTTGATGGGCACTTCAAATGCATTTTTCTTGATCGGCGCTTTCCAGCTTACTTCGCCAAAACCCTTTTGAGGTGCTAACTGAACGGGTTCTTTCATCAGTCTGGCATTTGCTTTGGCAATGGCTACGGCATCTTCGGCGGCTTTTGCCATCTGCGCCTCATTGTGCACATCCACTACCGCGGCAAAGCCCCAGCAACCGTCTGCAATGACCCGCACGCCCACGCCATAGGATTCCGTATTCACAATGTTCTGAACTTTATCCTCGCGCGTAACCACAAACTGATTGAGATAACGGCCAATCCGGACGTCGGCATAAGAAGCACCTCCGGATTTTGCAGCATTCAGCGCGGCATCGGCAAGCCTTTTTTTGACGGCCACATCAACGCTTTTTTCAAGAAATGCCTCGGGTGAAACATTCCTGCCCATGGCAAAGGCAGGCATCATGAACGCTCCCGTTCCCAATCCGGCCAATTGTATAAAGTCCCTGCGTTTCAAAATATATATGTTTACTGATCGTGACGAATTGATTTTTTTGGCAAAAAAGCGCACAGCATAATCTGGCGAAAAGATTCCTGAGAATCCACGTTCTTTTTACCGGAGGATCATTACGCGTTTGAGCGGCGGCCTCTAAACAGCATCCGAAAGGCTCGTAAATGTAAAGTCACGGATTTTCAGCGGAGGCACGAGGTTCCCGCTTGCACGCACCGGCTTGCCAACTGCTTCCAGATTGTTGAGCATGATAACCGGACTTTCGTTGAACCGGAAATTTTTCACCGGATATTTGATCTGCCCGTTTTCAATGTAAAAAGTGCCGTCCCGCGTAAGACCGGTGTAAAGCAACGTTTGCGGGTCTACGGCGCGGATATACCAGAGTCTTGTAACCAGAATGCCTTTTTCTGTTCCCTTGATCAGATCGGCCAGCGACTCTGTTCCGCCCTGAAAGATAAATCCGGAAGGAGCCGGAATTGCCTTGACGCCTTGTTTCTGAGCCCAGAAGCGGGAGTAGTACATGTTTTTCACAACGCCGTTTTCCACCCACATCACTTTCTCCTGCGGGCGTCCGTCACCGCTGAACGGCGAGCCGGGAATCTCCATATTCTGCGGATCTGAATAAATGTTTACGCGTTCGTCAAAAAGCTTTTCGCCAAGTCTTGTTCCGCCTCCTTTTTTGCCCAGAAAACTCCGGCCTTCATCTGCATTCCGTGCGTCCATGCTGCGCATCATGTTTTGCAAAAGGTCCACGCCGGCCGTTGGTTCGAGGATTACAGTGTATTTTCCCGGTTCCAGTGCCTTTGCCGATGCAGATGCAAGCGCTTTCTGCATGGCCACTTCCGTTGCGGAAGCCGTACTTAACTTGGAGGAGTCATTGTAATCCCGTGCGGCATAACCGGAACCTCTGCCATCTGCCGTGCGTACGGTAATCGAAAAGTCAACCGATGTGGCCTTATTGTAACCAAAAAGACCTTTGTTGTTCCCCATGGCCGAAAATCCGGCCGTGTCTTCCATGTAACCCGCGGCTGTCAGGTTTTTCTTTGCGCAGGGATCGATGCTGTCAAAAGCTGCTTTTGCGCGGTAATCCGGGTTGATCGCAGCGGTTGCTTCGGCAAAAGAATGGGTGTCCGTATATTGTTGCGGCCCGAGCATGGGCACGTATTCGGGGTTGTCGGGAGCCAGTTTTGCTATTTCTTCGGCTCTGCGGACCGTTTTTTCCAGAGAGGCGTCGTCGAACTCGTTGATCGTTGACGTTCCGGATTTTTTGCCGAAAACCGAAGTCACCGAGAGGGACAAATCGGTCGTTTCTCCGCTTGTTGAAACAGAATTTCTTGCATAACGAATGTTGCCGGTCCGGTTACCGTCCAAACCCACGCTGATTTCGTCGGCCTTTGAAAATGCCAGAACTTTATCGATGATTTTTTTCGCTTCTTCCTTGGATAAAATGGCCATTTTTCGAAAATGATTTGCTTAAAAAAATGTGGCTGATCAGCAGAGAATTTACTGCTGTTTGCGTTTTAATCAAATTTTGCGTCCCGTGTTGATGACATTGACGCCGTCGAACCGGGAAGTCGCGCTTCCGTGGGAAACTGCGCTCACCTGTGCAGGCTGGCCTTTTCCATCGAAAAACGAGCCGAATGTGCGGTAATCGTCTTTGTCACAAAGCTGTGAACACGAATTCCAGAATTCCTGTGTGTTGGACTGGTAAGCCACATCGTCCAGCATGCCCGCAATTTCTCCGTTTTTGATCTCATAAAAGACCTGACCGCCAAACTGAAAATTATAACGCTGCTGGTCAATCGAGTAGGAGCCCCGGCCAATGATGTAAATGCCTTTTTCAACGCCTTTGATCATGTCCAGCACGCTGCGTTTTTCGGTGCCCGGCTTTAATGAAATGTTGGGCATGCGCTGAAACTGAACCGAATTCCAGTTATCAGCATAACAGCAGCCATGCGATTCTTTTTCGCCGATGATCTTTGCTTGATCGCGGATGGCCTGATAATTGACCAGAACACCGTCTTTGATGATGTCCCATTCCTTGCAGGGAACGCCTTCGTCGTCATAGCCGACGGCTCCAAGCGTGTTAGGCTGTGTTTTGTCCGCAACAATGTTCACCAGCTTGCTTCCGTAAGCAAAGTTTTTTGACTCCCATTTATCCAGCGTTGCAAAGCTCGTTCCGGCATAATTGGCTTCATAACCCAGCACGCGGTCAAGTTCCGTAGGGTGACCAACCGATTCATGAATGGTCAATCCAAGGTGATTGGGGTCCAGAACAAGGTCATATTTGCCTGCCAGTACCGATTTGGCAGTCATTTTTTCCTTCGCCTGCCTGGCAGCCATCATGGCATCTTCCACCATGTCGTAAGAATTCCGGTAGCCAACCAGCCCATTGGGGCCGGCAATTTTTTCGGAAGCCAGACCGTCCAGATACTCGTAGCCCATACCCATCGGTGAGCTGATAGCGTCGCGTGTCTTGAATTTGCCGGCAGCCTTGTCCGTTACGGTAACGGTGAATGTGGGCCAGATCCGGTGCACATCCTGGTCAATAAACGACCCGTCGGATGAGGCAAAGTATTTTTGTTCGTTTACAAAGAACAAATTGGATGTCACGAAACCGGCACCATTTTTCATCGCCTCTCCGTTCACATTCATTAAAAGGTCTATTTTTTCCTGAATCGGAATTTCGAATGCATTTTTCCGGATCGGCGTCTTCCATGTTTTATCGCCGACTCCTTTTTGCTCAGCCAGTACAACCGGCTCTTTCTGAAACTTTGAATTTGCTTTGGCAATTTCAACAGCCGTTGCAGCACATCTGGCAATGCCTTCCGCGGTCACATCGCTGGTGGCCGAAAATCCCCAGGTCCCATTTGCAATCACACGGATGCCGACGCCATAGGATTCCGCATTGACGATGTTCTGAACCTGTTTTTCGCGGGTGAAAAGATACTGCTGCAAATAGCGCCCGATCCGGACGTCCGTGTACGTTGCACCTTTGCTTCTGGCCGCATTCAGCGCAATTTCCGAAAACTTTTTCTTGGCAGCGGCGTCGATCCACGGTTCGAGCAAATGTGCTGCGCTCACGGGATTGCCGGTAACCGGAACGGAGGCAAGCATCAAAGCGCCCGTGCCGAGCCCGGCCATTTGCATAAAATCTCTTCTTTTCATTAAGATTCAGGATGTAAATTGAAGTCCATTCAAATCGAAAAAAGCCATCCATGCAGTCAGAATGATGAAAGCGGCTTCGTATCAGAATGTCAGATTGAAAACACAATGTAAAAAATATTTTCAACAAATATGGCTGTGGTCATTATTTTCCGAATATTGGCTCCAAACAGAAATCAGCCAATCCATAGCGGACTGGCTGATTTTTAAAGCCCTTTGCACTGGATCAAACCGAGTGCGGATGCAGCTGACTTCGGGTCAAAACCGTGTTTATAATGGGAAGTTATCGTGCTGTAAAGAATCTTGTTTCTTCTGAGCAGCATACAATGGTTTTTTATATCTTTATTCACTGCCCGGAATGTAGGCTGAAAACCAAGTACCGGCCTGTTATCCTGATTACTGTCGCGGAAAATGGAATTGTGCAGGTACGAAAACAGCCGTTTTCTGAGAATGCCTATTTTAATGTCATAATTGCAAAACAACTTCCATAATGAGGCTTTTCTTCTTATCACTGTTCTTTTTAATTCCGGCAATAAGTCAGGCTCAATGGAAAACCAGTGCAGGCATTAACATTCCGCCTGTCATAGCCAGGTCGGCAGAGATCAGCTCCGAATTCCGGCGTCATCCGGGATATTCACTGAACCTGAATTTCGGACATACTTTCGGAACAGGCCACACCGGATTGATAAATTACAAAGTGTATGACGGGGTTAGTCAGAGAAGAACATCCGGAACTTTTCTTAAAGCCGGGGCAAGGCTCTATCCCGCATCAATTTCAGGAAAGCAGAAAAATAACCGTTTCTTCCTAGGAGCATTTCTGGTCTTGTCAAAGTATCGGCAGACAGCTTTACAGCAAAAGCTGTCTGAAAATTTCGAATTTTCGGACACCTATATGCCCGTCTCACAAAAAGGAATGGTTCTGTTTCCTGCTGCCACCATCGGATTTCAGCATAACCTGGCCCGTTTTCTTATACTGGACTGGGGATTCCAAAAATCGTTTGTTATTCGGGAGAACAATTATCTGGGGAGACGAGAGCGTAATTACCAGCCTGGCGCAGGGTCTGCTCAGTCGGATCCATTCATCGGATATCTTCAGGGCATTGTCGCTTTAAGATACCAGCTTTCTGATTGAAGCACGTATGGTCTGGTATTTTAATGTTTATGAAGCTTCGTAAGACTTTCCGGTAAAGAAATCCAGAAAAGCGGAGGTTGTGGTTCAGCGAAAATGATCTTTACCCGAGAATGCCTGAAATAACTTTTATAGGAGGAAATCAGGGCTTTCCAGGATTTCCATTCTGTTTGTTATTAGATCGGGAGCTACTAGTTAAAAAATATCCTGTTTCACAACAAACAGGATTACGTAAAAAGCGGCTTTTCGGCTCCTTTCATTATTTTAACTTATAATAACACAGATTTGAAATAATTAAATAAAAAATGTTGTGATTTGCATATGAATGGTTGTTTATTCGAATCTTAACACACGGATTTCATGAAGCAGAACTCCTTATCTGCCGATCCACTCGATGTTCTGACAAACTGGAAGCTGTTTCTGGCCGGCGATATGCCTGCTTTTGGCAAGCTCATGTCGCAGCATTTCCAGATTCTTTTCCACTACGGCAACAAGTTTTCCCGTGACCCTGAATTTGTGAAGGATTGTATACAGGATGTTTTTCTTAATCTTTGGGAACGACGTGCTTACCTTGCTTCGGACGTAGCTGTAAAGCCTTATCTCATGGCCTCCCTGCGACGGCACATGCACCGGACGAGCAAAAACTTCAATTTGGAAACTGCTGCTTACGAGCAGGATGCGGAGTTCGATATTTTGTTTTCGGTGGAGCAGGAATTCATTGAAAATGAAGCGACGATGATGATGGCGCAGCGTGTCAAACATTTTGTGGACTTGCTGCCCGCGCGTCAGAAGGAGGTTGTTTATCTGCGTTTTTTTCAGGACCTCGACCGCAGCCAGATCGCCCATATTATGGACGTCTCCCCCCAGACAGTTTCCAATCTGCTTCAAATTGCATTGAAACAGCTCAGAAAAAGCTGGCATCTGGTGTCAGCCCTGCTCGGATTTTTCTTCTGGGCGTGATGTTTTCCTGTTTTTTTTTATCTTTTCAAAGAAAAAATTTAATAAACCGTTGGTATCCCGCACCTGATTTTGTCTATAGTGATTCAGACGCATTCACCAGGCTATGGAGCACTATAAAAACTTTGAGGTTGACGATTTTGTATGGGACGAATACTTCCGCCAGTGGGTGCTCCATCCCACCCGGGAAAGTCATGCGGCATGGAATGAATGGCTTGCCAAAAATCCTTCCCGGGCGGAGGTTCTGCACCGTGCCCGTCAGATCGTACAATCGCTGCAGATCAAAGAAAGCAGCCTGTCCGAAGAGGAGATAAAGTCGATGGTGGATACCACTCTGCAGCGCATCGGCTCGCCTAAACCGGAAGAGCGCAGATGGAACATCAGCCATTACATCGGCCATGCCCGATGGGTCCGGGTGGCTGCCTCCGTACTGCTGCTGCTGGCAGTCGGCTGGATGGTTAATCATAAGAAGACAAACCAGGCTGTCACATCATCAACCGGAACTACCGTCGGTGCCGGCAGCCACAACGCGCAACAGATGGTGGAGCGAACCAACCACGGCGTTTCACCATTGCTGGTTCTGCTGCCAGACGGCAGCCGCATTACCTTGATGAAAGGCAGCCGGATTTCTTACCCCGAGCATTTTGATCAGTCGGTTCGTGAAGTTTCCATGGTCGGTGAAGCTTTCTTTGATATTCAGAAAGCGCCCGAAAGACCTTTTATCGTGTATGCCGGCGAGCTTGTTACCAAAGTGCTGGGTACCAGTTTTCTGATCCGGGCTTATCCGGCTAACCGGGAAGTGACGGTGGAAGTAAAAACCGGCCTGGTATCCGTTTCTGCATACGGAAAAGCTTCCCAGGCGCTGAATGACCGGCATGAAGCAAACGGGATGATCTTGTCGCCAAACCAGAAAGTAATTTTTGAAAAAAACGAGGTACGGCTGGTTAAAACACTCGTCGCCGAGCCCGAGATCATTGTGCCGGATGCGGCTGCGCTGCATTTTGAATTTGAAGATGTTCCTGTCAGTGAAGCATTTGACGCCATCGCAAAGGCTTATGGGATCGAAATCCGCTATGATAAGCATTTGCTTTCAGACTGTCCGCTGACGGCCAAACTGGATACTCAGACCCTACGCGAAAAGCTGAGCATAATCTGTCTGGCCGTGGAAGCAACTTATGAGATTGTGGATGGACAGATTGTGGTCCAGAGCAAAGGATGCAAGAATTAAATCACCTATAAACCCTGTGTATGAAAATAGCCCGAACCAGCTGATCCGCCTTACCTGAAAAAGAACCGGCGATGTTCCCGCATCACCGGTTCATGAATTCCCCTGAATGATTGGCGTCATGGACCTTCTCGGAAAGAAGGCAGGGGTTTGTTTTGCCAATTTTTTCCTAAAAAACAAAACGTTCAAATCTATGAAAAAAAAATTGATGTACCGAAAGGTGCTCTTGTGGACGATGAGAATAACAGCTATCCAACTCATGTTCGCCCTTTTATGTCTTGGAACCGGCTATGCGCGTGAGGGCAGCGCGCAATCGCTTTTGTCTCAGAAAATTTCGGTATCCGCCTCGGGTTCTGAAATCCGTAAAGTGCTGAGCCAGATTGAAAAGCAGGTCGAAGTCAGGTTCGTATTCAGTTCAAAGCTGATCCAGTCGATGCGTAAAGTGACGCTGAATGTACAGAACAGGCCGCTTTATGAAGTGCTTGACCATGTGCTTACACCGCTTGCCCTCGAGTATGAAGTCTCCGGAAACATCATTATCCTGAAACGGCAGGGTAGTACCCCGGAAGAAACAGCACCGTCCGCAGCCCCGAAGAAAATCGTTACGGGGAAAGTCCTTGACGAATCCCAGAATGGCCTTCCCGGCGTGAGCGTGGTGCTGAAAGGTACGCAAACCGGCACTAGCACCGATGGCGAAGGCGTTTTTCAGCTCGAAATCCCGGATTCGGAGCCCGGTGCGGTGCTTGTTTTCAGCTTCGTCGGTTATCAGTCGCAGGAAGTCGTTCCGGGCACGCAGTCGGCGCTGACGGTCAGCATGGCACTGGAAGATAAGTCACTGCAGGAGATCGTGGTCATTGGTTACGGTCAGGTAAAAAAAAGTGATTTGACCGGGTCCGTGGCTTCCATTAAATCCGCCGAACTGAATGCCTATCCCGTGACGAACCTTGTGCAATCACTGGCCGGACGTGCTGCCGGCGTTTATGTTTCACAAAATACCGGTGCGCCCGGCAGCCCCATCAGCGTGCGTGTGCGCGGTACCAACTCAATCCAGGGCAGCAATGAGCCGCTGTATGTAGTCGATGGCTTTCCGTATTCGGGCAACCCGACGCTGCTTAACAATGCGGACATTGAGTCCATTGAAGTCTTGAAAGATGCATCCGCCACGGCCATTTATGGTTCGCGCGGCGCAAACGGCGTGGTCCTGATCACGACCAAGCGCGGTAAGGCGGGCAAAGTCACCGTGGATTACGACGGTTATTATGGTGTGCAGAAAATCAGGAAAAAGCTGGATCTGATGAATGCCACGGAATATGCAAACTTTTACAATGAACAAGCCGCCAATGACGGCCTGGCACCTCATTTTACGCAGGATCAGATCAACAGTTTCGGCGAAGGAACCGACTGGCAGGACCAGGTTTTCCAAAGCGCGCCCATTCAGAACCATGCATTGAGCGTGAGCGGCGGAAGCGAAAAAACGCGTTTCTCGGCTTCTGTGAGTAATTTTAGTCAGGACGGGATTATCAAAAATTCCGATTATGTGCGCAATGCATTGCGTCTGAACCTGAGCTCGGACATCAGTAAAATGTTCAAATTTGAGCTCAGCTCCATTCTGAGCCGCATTGACTCGGACCGTAAAAATTCGGAAGGCGGAAACCGCGGCGGCACGCTCATGTCGGGGTTCCTTTCCGCATACCCGACCATCGCGCCCATCCTGGAAGACGGGAGTTACAGCAAACTCGCAGAAGCTTATGCCTGGGGTTCCAATGTGATCATCAATCCGCTGAATTACCTGAACCGGTATTCTGATAAAATCCGCTCCAATAAAATACTGACCAATGCGGCTGTGACTTTCGAGCCTGTTAAAGGCCTGCAGATCAAAACGCTCGCAGGAGTGGAAACAACCAATGACAGGACGGATACATATACCACCACGCAGTTTGTCAATTCAAAAGGCTCTGCTGCATTGGGAAGAGATGAGGTCGTAAGCTTGTTGAGTGAAAATACCGTAAGTTATCTGAAAGATTATGGTAAGCACCGTATTTCCGCAGTCGCCGGTTTTACTTATCAGGATTATACGGCAACTTCGTTCCGGACCTCCGCAACGGGTTTTATCAGTGATAATCAGGAAACCTACGACATCGGCGCAGCCGCAACACAGGGCGTGCCGAGCTCCTCGTATTTGAACTGGAAATTGCTTTCCTATCTGGGCCGGGTCAATTATACATTCAATGACAAGATACTGGCCACGATCAGCTTCCGTGCGGATGGTTCATCGAGGTACAGTGAAGGACAAAAATGGGGGTATTTTCCTTCCGCAGCCCTGGCGTGGCGTCTGAGCGAGGAGAAATTCATCCAGGATATTTCCTTCATTTCAGATCTTAAAGTGCGGGTAGGTTACGGAGAAACCGGCAATACTTCCATTAATCCCTATTTTACATTGAACCAGCTGGCGTCGGGTCAGGTCGTTTTTGGCGATGCACTTACAGTTTCGTATGCGCCGGGCCAGCGTCTTGCCGGGCCATTGAAATGGGAAACCACGGCCCAGACAGATTTCGGTATTGATCTGGGAATGCTGAACAACCGCATTAGTCTGACAGCAGATTATTACATTAAAAACACGCGAGACCTGCTAAATAACGTGGCCCTTCCTTCGTCACTCGGCTACACTTTCACGGTTCAGAATATCGGCAAGATACAGAACAAGGGATTTGAACTCGGCATCAACGGTACGGTGCTGGAAGGTGCATTCAAATGGAACCTGGGCGGAAATATTTCCATCAACAGAAACCGGGTTGTCAAACTTTATGGCGGCAGCGACATCCTCGGCCGCGAGATCGGTGCAGCGGTGAGCGATAATGTGAATATCCTTCGTGAAGGTTTCCCGCTGGGTTCTTTCTATGGTTATGTTGAAAAAGGGTATGACGAGAAAGGGCTCATCGCTTATGAAGACTTTAACAACAATGGCACACGCGACACCGGCGACAAAAAGATCATTGGTGACCCGAACCCGAAATACACTTACGGGATCAATTCGTCCATGACTTTCAAAAACTTTGACCTCTCGATTTTTGTGCAGGGGTCGGAGGGCAATGATATTTTCAACCTGAGTGCGCAGGGCCAGGGCTATGATTACGGCCAGGCGCTCAACATGCCGCGCGATATTTACCTGAATCACTGGACACCGACCAACACGAATGCAAAGTACCCGGTCATCAAAACATCTTCCCAGGCACAAATGTCGGACCGGTTTGTGGAAGACGGGTCCTATCTCCGGGTGCGTAACATTCAGCTAAGTTATAACCTGCCCGTGTCGAGTCTCAATATCAAGTGGATGCGTCAGGCGCAGATTTACGTAAGCGGACAAAATCTGATCACATTTACCAAATACTCGTGGTACGATCCGGAAGTGAATTCCTACGGCGGCTCCAATTCCTTTGTGCAGGGTATCGACCATTATGTTTATCCAACAGCAAAAACGACTACTGTCGGCATCAGGCTCGGGTTCTAAATCAGTATTTCATCCAGAATCAGATATATTCTTATGCATAAATTAATAAGCTGCCTTATGCTGGCGGCCATGCTTTCGTCCTGCTCGGACATCCTGGAAGAAAAGCCGAAGTCGCTTGCTTCCGAAAATTTTTACAACACAGCCGCCGAAGCCAAAGCGGCAGTAAATGCCATATACGGTCCGATGCGCTCGGACGGCGGGGTCGGGATCAATTATCCGGCCCAGTTGGAAGGCCTTGCCGATTACGGCAACTCGCGCGGTACGCAGACGCCCGTGAGCCTGTATCAGGGGCTGGATAACACCAACATCAACCGTGTGGGCTCCATCTGGACAAGCTTTTACCAATCCATCCGGAATGCCAACCTGGTGATCAGCAACGTGCCGAAAGGAACCAGCATGACCGATGCGGAAAAGACGTCTTTTGTCGCTGAGGCCAAATATCTGCGTGCATTGATCTATTTCGCCATGGTGCGCAACTGGGCCGGCGTGCCGCTCCGGACGGAGGAAAACATGACCGTCGCCGACATCCCGCGTGCGAGTGTGCCCGACGTTTACGCCCTCATTCTGGCCGATGCTTTGGAAGCCGAGCAAAACCTGCCGGACAATCCGTCAGAAATCGGCCGGCCGACCAAGTGGGCCGCAAAGACACTTCTTTCGGAGATTTACCTGTATCAGGAAGACTGGGCTTCTGCAAAAGCAAGGGCAAAGGAAGTAATTGATTCAAAAAAGTATGCACTTGTGGAAGTAGCTGTTGCTGAGGATTTCCAGAAAATATACGGGCCCGAAGTGGTCACCACGAGCGAAGAGATTTTCTATTTCAAATTCTCGCGTCAGCAGGGTTTCGGGCTGGTGAGTTATGCGCACCGGAAAATTGGTCCTTACAACTACTATGGACCCGGCGGCGTCTACGCGCAGTACACCGATTCTGTAAGCAACTCCGTAATCAAAAACTGGGATTATAAAGACCTCAGAAAGCCGCACATTCTGTACAATGTGGACATCGGTCTGGGTGCAACTTCCTGCCTGTTCCGCAAATACCGCGATCCGCTGGCTACAGCCGGAGCGGGCAACGATTATCCCTGGTACCGTTATGCCGACCTGCTTCTTTTTCATGCAGAAGCCGACGCGCGTGCAGCCAAAGCAGTTACTGCCGAGGGACTGGAAAGCCTCAACAAAGTACACCGCCGCGCCTACGGCATGAACTCGAATGCTGTTTCTGCCATTGATTTCAAGCTTTCTGACTTTCCTACGCTGGCTTCCTTCATCGACAAAGTAGTGCAGGAACGCGGGTATGAAACCATGTATGAAGGCAAGCGGTGGAACGACCTCAAACGCCTGGGCATCGCCAAGCAGCGTATTCTGGAAGTAAAAAACATTGTGGTGGCCGACAAGCACATGCTTTGGCCGATCCCGAATTCGGAGCTTTTGTATAACAAAGCTATCACAGCATCGGAGCAGAATCCGGGCTATTGAAATGTTAACGAGTCCATATTTTACAGAGACATGATCATAAAAAAAGTACTGGGGTTCAGCATTTGCATACTGGCCTCCATCATATCCGGATTCAGACCGGAAGTGCGGCCGGCTGCTGCGGAACAAGCTGATGTGTGCATTTACGGCGCTACCGCCTCGGGCGTAATCGCTGCCTACACAGCTAGGAAAATGGGTAAAACGGTGATCCTGATCGAGCCGGGCGGGCACCTGGGCGGCATGACGTCAGGAGGACTCGGACAGACGGATATCGGGAATAAATACGCGATTACAGGTCTATCGCTCGATTTTTACCGGCGCCTCGGCAAGCATTACGGCAAGTTTGAACAATGGATTTTTGAGCCGCACGTAGCTAAAAAGTATTTACAGCAATATCTGGATGAAGCCGGCATTAAAGTGACTTACAACCGCAGGATTGTTTCGGCCCAAAAAGACAGACAGGCGATTGCGTCCATTGTTTTGGAAAACAGTGAAAAGCCCGGACAAGCGGATCAAATGCAGGTGGCCGCCAAAATGTTTATCGACTGCTCTTACGAAGGAGACCTGATGGCCAAAGCGGGCGTTTCCTATGTCGTAGGCCGGGAAGCCAATTCGGATTACAATGAAACCTATAATGGCGTACAGGTCATGGAAGGTCACCAGCTTCCGCACGGCATTGATCCTTATAAGGTTCCTGGCAAGCCCGAAAGCGGACTGGTATGGGGTGTTTCTAATGAAAAGCTTGCGCCGGCCGGTTCTGGTGACAAAAAAGTACAGGCTTATAATTACCGCATCTGCCTGACGTCCGATCCTGCCAACCGTATTGATATTACACGCCCGGAAGGTTATGATTCAACCCGCTACGAATTGCTCGTCAGATTGATGCGGCAGCAGCCAAACCGCACGTCGCTTCACGATTATTTCATATGGAGTGGCATGCCCAATAAAAAAACGGACATCAATAACAGAAATGGATTTTCGTCAGACATGATCGGGATGAACCATGCTTACCCGGATGCGGATTATGCCACGCGCGAGAAGATTATCAGGGAGCACGAAGTTTATACTAAAGGGTTGCTGTACTTCATTGGGCATGATCCGCGTGTTCCGCAGGAGCTGCGCGAGTCGATGCTGAAATGGGGTTACCCCAGAGATGAATACGTGGAAACAGGCAACTGGTCGCCGCAGCTTTACATCCGCGAGGCGCGCCGGATGGTGGGTGAGCTGGTGATGACACAGGCGCATTGCCAGGGTAAGGAAACGGTGAACGACGGCGTAGGCATGGCAGCGTATCAGATGGATTCGCATAACATTCAGCGGCTTGTAGTGGACGGCCAGGCCCGGAATGAGGGCAATGTGGAAATCGGGCCGCTCTGGCCTTATCCGGTATCTTACCGCTCCATCATCCCGAAAGAGAAAGAATGTACGAACCTGCTGGTGCCGGTATGTCTTTCAGCCACGCACATCGCTTACGGATCGATCCGGATGGAGCCGGTATTCATGGTTTTGGGTCAATCGGCAGCGGCTGCGGCTGTGATGGCAATTGATGCAAAAGTGCCTGTGCAGAAAGTCGACACGCAAAAGCTGATTGCAAAGCTGGCCGCCGATCCGCTTGCGACGGGTAAAATTCAGCAGGTAGTAGTTGATAACGAGAACAAAACAAATGTAAAGACGACAGGCAACTGGCAACCGGGGAAGCGCGGCAGTTACGGACCTTCGCTGCTTTTGTCGGACAGTACGGGCAAGACGGTGCAGACCGTACGGTTTACGCCAGTAGTACCAGCCGATGGAACTTATACAGCCTATTACTATTTTGCCAAACAACCCGGCCTGTCCTCCAAGTACCCGATCACATTCTTTGACGGAAAAAACAGCAGGGATGCAAGTCTGAAAACGTCGGATATCGTGGTCGTCGGGCAGACTTCGGGCGAGTGGGTATCCATCGGGACCTATGCATTGCGCAAAGGCAATGCGGCTTATGTCGAAGTTTCCACAAAGGGTGCGGACGGACAGATCCTGGCGGATGCCGTGATGCTTGTGCCGCAGTCAAACTAAACCTAACCATTTAATTTTTTTGGAATGAAAAAAATGATCTTCATGCTGTTTTCGTGCGCAATTGCTTTTGCCGCGAATGCACAAAACGCAAATCAATACCGGGCGGACGTAATCGTTTACGGAGGCACTTCCGCGGCTGTTACGGCGGCTGTACAGACGGTCAGGCAAGGCAAGACGGTTATTGTTGTTTCGCCCGACAAGCATTTGGGCGGACTTACATCCGGCGGGCTGGGCTTTACGGACACAGGCAACAAGTCCGTAATTGGCGGACTTGCGCGTGAGTTTTACCACCGAATTTACATGTATTACGACAAGCCGGAAACTTGGAAATGGCAAAAAAAGGAAGCGTACGGCAACAAAGGGCAGGGCACGCCCGCCATGGACGGAGCCGAGCGGACCATGTGGATTTTCGAGCCACACGTTGCCGAGCAGGTATTTGAAGATTTTGTCAAGGAAAATAACCTGAAAATTTACCGCGATGAATGGCTCGACCGCCAAAGCGGCGTCGTGAAAAAAGACAGCCGCATTGTTTCCATCAAAACTTTAAAGGGTAAAACCTTTACCGGAAAAGTGTTCATTGATGCCACTTACGAGGGCGATCTCATGGCGGCGGCAGGCGTGAAATACCACGTAGGACGGGAAGCCAATAGTGTTTATGGTGAAGAATGGAACGGCATTCAGGCGGGGGTTTTCCAACACGGGCACTATTTCCAGAAAAATATCAGTCCGTACAAAATTGAAGGCGATCCGAAAAGCGGCCTGCTGCCTTATGTCAATGCTGAGAAAATCGGCAGGAACGGTGAAGGCGATAACAAAATTCAGGCTTACTGCTTCCGGATGTGCCTTTCTGAAAACCCTGAAAACCGCATTCCTTTTGCCAGACCGGTTGGTTACGATCCTTCGAAGTACGAACTGCTGGCACGCGTTTACAAGGCCGGCTGGACGGAGACTTTCAATAAATATGACCCGATCCCGAACAAAAAAACGGACACCAACAACCACGGTCCGTTCAGCACGGATTTTATCGGACAGAATTACGACTATCCCGATGCTACCTATGAAAGGCGCAGGCAGATCATCCGGGAGCACGAGCTTTACCAGAAAGGCCTGATGTATTATCTTCAAAATGATGAACACGTTCCGCAGGATGTACGTACGGAAATGCAGAAATGGGGCTTGCCGAAGGATGAATTTAAAGACAATGGCGGCTGGCCGCACCAGATTTACGTTCGGGAAGCGCGCCGGATGCTGGGCAAGGAAGTAATGACCGAAAATGAAACGCTGGGAAAAAAAGCGGTGAATCAGTCCGTAGGAATGGGTTCGTATTCGCTGGATGCACATAATGCACAACGTTATGTAAAAGAGGATGGCTTTGTGCAAAATGAAGGTGACATCGGCGTGCACCCCAAAACGCCTTATGCGATTTCGTATGCATCGCTGGTGCCGAAAAAGGAAGAATGCCAGAATTTGCTCGTGCCGGTCTGCCTTTCGGCTTCACACATTGCTTACGGATCAATCCGGATGGAACCTGTATTTATGATACTGGGCCAAAGCGCCGCATCGGCTGCTGTTCAGGCAATTGATTCCAAAATCGCCGTGCAGGACGTGGATTATGCCCGGTTGCGTGCACAGCTTCTCAAAGACAAGCAGAAGTTAGAGTTTGCCGCACCGTAGATTCTACGCAGCAAAATTTCAAAACAATACCCGGCAAATCGCAGATTGCAGGGTATTGTTTTGAAACCCCGATCTCGTAAACAAGCTTTCTGTTGATTTTGATGCTTTTTGCAAACAGCGGCAGCACTGCGTTCGTGCAGTCAATGCCTGTAAAGAACCGGTCGCAAGAAACAGGCGTCCGTATGGACTGTTATGTCATAGCCGGGATGGGATGAAGAGGTAATTTTTAAAGACCAAAGTACATCTGGTACAATAATTGAACAACTGACTGTAACCACTGAATGGCCAATTTAAAAGTGTCATTCCCCAAAAACAGTTCTTGCCGGTTACAAAAAATTAACATCCTAATACCAAAATTTATGAAAAACGAATCTGGAACAGAACCAAAGTTCAAAACCAAAACCTCGGGTAAAGCAGACCCAGCATTAAATGAATTGTTTCTGGATTCTGTCCGGGACATATACTGGGCAGAAAACCATCTGGTAAAAACCCTTCCCAAAATGATTTCTTCCGCAACTTCCAGTGCTTTAAGCAGTGCGCTTCAGGAACACCTTACAGTTACAAAAACGCATGTGAAAAGACTTGAACAGATTTTTGACATACTGGGAGAAAAAGCCATTGCCAAGAAATGTGATGCGATGGGAGGTCTGGCCAAAGAAGGTGAAAGCATTGTGGAGAGCACCGAGGCCGGCACTGCTACCAGGGATGTGGGAATCATCCTGGCATCTCAGAAAGTAGAACATTATGAAATTGCAACATACGGAGGACTCACGCAGCTGGCTCAGACACTCGGCCATGATGATGTGGCAGAAATACTGGCCCAGACATTAAGTGAGGAAAAAGAGGCAGACAGCCTGCTGACCGAAATTGCAGAAAACAATGTAAACTACAAAGCTTCCCATGAAGCCTGAAAAATCTCATTAAAAATACCTATCAATGGCGACTAATAAAGACTCCGAAATACCAGTTAACCAACCTGATAATGATAAATTAGACCATCTCGAACCTCACAAGGAGGAAGCAGCGGGTGCGTTTATGACTACAAACCACGGCGTAAAAATCAATGATGATCAGAATTCACTGAAATCCGGTGAACGCGGCGCATCCTTGCTGGAAGACTTCATACTGAGAGAAAAGATTACGCACTTTGACCACGAACGGATTCCGGAGCGTGTTGTGCACGCGCGTGGTTCCGGCGCACATGGCGTCTTTAAAGTATATGAATCATTGTCAGAAATTACAAAAGCGCATTTTCTTTCAGACCCTTCTTTGGAAACACCGGTATTTGTCCGTTTTTCAACGGTTGCCGGATCGCGGGGCTCTACGGATCTGGCACGTGATGTAAGGGGATTTGCCGTCAAGTTTTACACACAGGAAGGCAATTTTGACCTGGTGGGAAATAACATGCCTGTCTTTTTTATTCAGGATGCCATCAAATTCCCGGACCTTGTCCATGCCGTAAAGCCTGAACCTGACAACGAAATTCCACAGGCAGCTTCTGCCCACGACACGTTCTGGGATTTTATCTCCCTTATGCCGGAATCGGCACATATGATCATGTGGGTGATGAGCGACCGGGCTATTCCGCGCAGTTACCGGATGATGGAAGGTTTCGGCGTACATACATTCCGGCTGATCAATGCCAAAGGCGAGTCTAACTTTGTCAAATTCCACTGGAAACCACTGTTGGGCGTACATTCCGTAGCCTGGGACGAAGCACAAAAAATCTCGGGCAAGGATCCCGATTTTCACCGCAGGGACCTTTGGGATGCGATTGAGAGCGGAAATTTCCCGGAATGGGAACTGGGCATTCAGGTGGTGCCGGAAGCCGATGAGCACAAATTCGATTTTGACCTGCTTGATTCCACCAAGATCATCCCCGAAGAACTTGTGCCGGTACAGCGCGTGGGCAAATTGACACTGAACCGTAACCCGGATAATTTCTTTGCCGAAACCGAACAGGTTGCATTCCATATCGGACATGTTGTTCCGGGTATTGATTTTACAAATGATCCCCTGTTGCAGGGAAGGCTGTTTTCCTATACCGATACACAGCTGATCCGTCTGGGTGGCCCCAATTTTCAGGAGATCCCGATCAACCGGCCGATTGTCAGCGTACATAATAATCAAAGGGACGGCTACATGCGCCAGACCATCAACCGCGGGAAGGTAAGCTACAGTCCCAATTCTCTTGGCGATGGCGCGCCGTACCAGGCAAAGGCTCAGGAAGGTGGGTATACATCCTATCCGGAGAAAATTGATGCCCGTAAAGTGCGTGCAAGAAGCAAGAGCTTTTTTGATCATTTCAGTCAGGCCAGGTTGTTTTTCAACAGCCAGTCCGATCCTGAAAAAAATCATATCATTGATGCACTGAGCTTTGAACTTGGCAAGGTTAAAACGGTTGCAATCCGTGAGCGCATGCTGGGGATTTTGTCCCTTATTGATAAATCCCTTGCTTCCGGCGTTGGATATGCATTGGGACTGACCGTGCCTCAGCAGCCTGAACAACCCATAAACCACAGCTATCCTGCCGACGCAGATCCGAAGGACTATCAGCCGGTCATTACAGAAGGAAAGCTTACAGCTTCTGCTGCCCTGAGCATGGCCAATACACCAAAGGACAGCATCAAAACCAGAAAAATAGCATTTCTGGCGGCTGACGGTGTGAACGAAAAGTCCCTGAATGCAGTCAGGTCCGCATTGACCAGTGCAGGGGCCGTAGTTGAAATCATTGCTCCGCATCAGGGATTTATCATTTCTGAAAATGATACACAAATTGCCGTTGATTACAGCTTTCTGAATGCTGCATCGGTTTTATATGATGCGGTGTATGTACCGGGAGGAACAAACAGTGTCGCCAGCATTGAAGCCGAAGCAGATGCTGTACATTTTCTTAATGAAGCGTTCCGGCACTGCAAACCCATAGCAGCAGACAGCTCGGCCATGCAGGTGATTGAAGCGACGTATTTCAGCAGTAAACTGCCGGCAGACTTCTCTGATAAAAACGTGCTCAGAGAAGGCATTGTTATCAGTGAAAACGCATCTGAACTGGCGGATAAATTCATTCTGGCCATTGCCATGCACCGTTTCTGGGAACGTGAAAAACCAAGAAAGGTGCCTTCCTGATAAAGCAATAGTATAAAAAACAGGGTGCCTCATTTCAAAAATGAGGCACCCTGTTTTTTATACAGCAATTGAATAAACTACTCCATAATAAATTTCGACTGCTCCACACCGGAGGCGGTATGCGCTTTAATAATGTAAATACCCGGTCTCATGGCCTTGATAACAGGCATTTCCACGGATGTACCTCCTTGTGCATCGGTGTCAACGGTTTTTGCCTGATACAGCTGTCCATACCGGTCGTGCATGGTGATGGTTACCGGCTCGTTTTTTGCGAAATTTGACAGGTCAATATAGATTTTCTCTCCGTTCTGTATTGGATTTGGATAAATCTTCAGGACGGGTGCGTCTGCCGTTGTCTGATCGGTGGTTCTGGCGGTAACCTGCTTTTGGGTACTTGCCTGCCGAGCACCGGCCATGGAAGAATCAGCTTCGTAAGAAATCCCCAGGCCGGACAGCTCGACGGATACCACCTGATCCTTTTTCTTTTTCTTGCCGACAGCTTCCAGTTTTGCCAATTTCTCTCCTTTGGATTTTGGATAAAAAGCAATGTTAAAAGTTACAGAACTGTTCTTTCGGATTTTTACAGGTTTATTCGGGTTAACACCAGGCTCACCAAACATCTTGAATTCGCCGGCATCAGCACCGGTAATGGCCAGTCCTTTTAGTACCAGGTTGCCCCGGCCGGTATTGGAGATCGTAACGGTGTGCAGCGCCACTGTGGAGAAATCACGTATAATACCATCCTCGTCATTGTGATCATCATCATCGTCTTTATCATCATTACCGTTATTGTCGTCATCACCGCCGGCTGTTCTCATGGCAATGGTTTGAGAAGGACTTGCGGCGAAGCTGGAGGTGGTAGCAGTGTTTGTCGTGGAAGTAGCAGTGGAAGTAACTCCTACTACTTCTACTGCCGATATTTTACTTGGGAAAGCGGTAGCAAACCCTTCGCTGTCAGACAGGCTGCTCACCTTTAATAACGTAATCTGGGAAGTTCTGTCGGGTATGTTGTTCCAGTTAAACTCAATTACGTACAAGTTTCCTGTTTTCACGTCTTCCACAATATCCAGCGGATTGATAAAACCGGACATCCCCACCAAACCGTTGGTACCAGCCCCTGTATAGGATCTTTTGATATCGTAAAGGCTTTCCGTACTGCCTTTCACCAGCGAGCCTGGTTCCAGCACAATGATATCGCCTCCTCCGCTGAAGCGGCACACCAGCAATTTACCTTTCAAGGCTCCATTAAAGGTATTGCTCTTGTATTCAATAACGCCATTAGGTGATCGGTTCAGGTCGAAGTCGAAGGCTGCTCCCCGGTAATTTATATCCGCGCCCACGGTAGTGGGGTATTTGCTGTTGTCTTTATTCCCCCGGTTGGAAACGTATTCGCCGCGCAGCGGATTGGGGTGACCATAATAACCGTTCGGCTTGATACGGAATAACCAGTCATTCTGGACCTGAACCCCCGAAGTAGCGGGTATGGACGGGCCATTATAGAAAGTGCCATCCGGCCGCCGGGTTCCTGCTATGGAAGCGGGCGTATTGCCCCCGGCTGCGGAGCCGTTAGCCGGAGCATATAACTGTCCGTTAGTGTGCCACACCAGATCATAGGCATTTCGGATACCTGAAGCATAGATTTTAAGCGGAGCATTTGTAGCATACGGATTATAAGTACTGTCGGAGAGATGCAGCTGGCTTGTACCGGCTGAATTGATCAAGCTCTGATTGGAAGTTGTTTTAACATTCAGCGTGGTTCCGTTCAGTTTTGTTAAATCCAGACGCAGTATCGCCCCGGAAAGCAAGCTTTCCGTGCGCTGCCAGGAGCCATCATAAGCCCCCATGGAACTGTTGCTGCCCTGATTGAAATACAAAGCCTTGTCAGGACCAAACGCCAGGCTGTTCACCAGGTGGTCTTTTGTGGAGCGGGGCAGATTGGTGACCAGTAGCTGCTCGGTAGCCAGGCCTGTTCCCGTCAGTTTGGAAATTTTACCATCAAACTCGGGCGCATTTACCAGTTTGGAAGAGCAATGAGAAACATAAGCGATCAGGTTGGTGGCAGTAGAAGCCGGATCGAAGACCAATCCTATTGCCGAACGGGCTCCGTATTTATTCACCAGCGTGGTAATTAACTGCGGATTGCCAAGCATACCGCTGGTGCGGTCAATTGTAAATTTTTCAATTACACCATCCAGCCGCAGGGCGTAAAACTTGTCGTCCGGACCAATAACCAAAGAAGCATATACTTTATGCTGGGTTCCGGCAATGGCCACCTTGGTGAATTCAACGGATAGAGGATCGGTTGGCTCAAGGGCGGCACCTGTGGTAAAAGTAGCCGTATACGGAACAAAAGAAGCTTTACTATATGATTTTACACCATCCGTTACCATAAACTTGTAAGTCGTATTCGCTTCCAGGGCAAACGTAGGCGAAAAGCTGATGGCATCCCCGCCGCCGGTACCTTGTACCACGCCCTGAATCTGGGTGGTCGTGCCGTCCACTACTTTCAGCAGCTTTACCGTGCTGTTTGTAATCGTACTGTTGTCTACGCCGCCTGTATATCCCTCAACCTCGGGAACAAAAAGGTTATTGGCGGCAATACTGGAAGTATTTACGCTTACATTGGTGGCGCCATCCACCGGTGTGGAGGAAATTACGTAGGGGCGGGGAGCAGTTACTTTTACCTGTACGCTGAAGTTACCGCTGTCTATACCTGCAGCCACCGCTTTGACCGTCGCTTTATACGTGCCAACCGGCAGCTTTTCGGCAGCAGCATAATTAAACGTAACGTTCGGCTCCGTGCCGCCATGCGTGGTACTGAAGCTAAGCCAGCCACTGCCGCCTGCCTCGTATGCCGCCGATAAGGTATAGGAAGCATTGGTGTTTCCAGAGTTGCTTAGTTCCAGAGAAAAGGTTTTGCTGACGGTGGAGCTGCCTTTCTCGATGGCCAGCTGCTGTTCATTTACAGACCAGTACGCATAAGGACCACTGGCAGCGGGCACAATGCGGGCAGAATTGATTTTAGTATTGATACCGCCATCCGCATTAATGGTCAGGTTGCCATCCGAAACCATTACCCGTACTGTAGCCGATTCAAAGCGTGTGGCAGAATTAGCCAATCCGCTGGGAATAAAGTCGTTTATTGCCTCAACTCCCTCTACATTCAGACTGTGTTTTTCGGGAAAAGGATAGATACCAGCGTCACCCGCCGAAACCGTTACGTCGTAGGGGCCATTGGGTACTTCGATCTCCCAGTAACCTTCTGCCTTGATACCATTGAAGTTGCCGACAATATCATCGGATTGCATGTGCATTAAAGTACCTTGCAGTACATTGGCCGACCAGTTGCGATTTCTGCCGTTGCCGGGCGTGTCGCCGCCAACAGAAATATCAAGCAAGCTGCCATCCAGACGTTTTTTCCAGCCATAGCGCAGGTTTTTTCCCTGGTTGGTGCCGGTCCGCAGGCCATAAGCCTGGCCATAATCCCGCACCCAGCCCGCAGGCGGAACTGTGGCGGGATCCTGAAAGTTTACCTGGACTGTCTGCGGATTTACAACCTTGAAAGAGATGGATCGGGCTGTGCCGGCCGTGCCCAGGCCTTTGGCCGCTGAATAAGGAGTCGCGCTTAAGTTATAGCTTCCTACCGCCGGGGTCCAGTCCAGATCGTCGCCAAACAAATCGTAGGGGGCCTGCGATTCAATCTGTGTCCGGCTTTGGGTACCACTTAGGGTGAATACAACACTTCCGACAACACCAGGGCTGGTATTTGCCCTGATATTGATATTTTTAGTAGGCAGGGCAGCTAAATTAAGCGTACTGCCATTGGTTAGTGTTTGTATGGTTGCCTTTGTGACTGAGTTAATCAAAGTAAAGCTCGTGATCTGCTCACCTGCCAGGATATTATCCGGACCTGTTCCGGAGACATCCTTTTTATGGACAGGTTCTGCAGTAACCGAAGCCAGGTTCAGAGCTTGCCCGTGACTACTGATTAAAAAACCAATGATCAGGAGCACCCACCATTTAAAAGATAACAGCTTTTCTTGTTGTGGTACGGCAGTAAAGTTTTTATCCATCATGTAATCCGTTTGAAGTTTGGGAAAGTTGAGTTTGTAACTGATGTTACACAAGTTTGAGTTTAAACTAAGCTGATTCTTTGAGAGCAGTCTGAGTAACCTTGATATAAAGTTTGGTTTTCGGGGCAAAGTGGTTTGTTTTCCCCACTAATTTAAGCATTCGAGTTCGACAAAAGCACAGATATCCGCAAATAAATGATTGGCATGGATAATATTGATTTTACGGCCGCTTTTGCAACCGCCGCATTCTGCCTTAAAAAACTATGCTACCCTTTCACACACCACCAATTCTGGAAGGTAGTAGTGGTCTTTACCTGCTGCTTTTAATTGAACATTGCGTTAATAGAAAATTTTACAACCTGATACTTAATATCCGGAGAAAAACCTATCCGCTAAGGAGTTCAAACTGGCGCGCATTGAACCGAGGAAAAAACTCCATGTTGCACAGCCGGAACGCGGTATCCTGAAAAAGGCTGCCGGCAAGTGACGTCCGGTATTTCCTGAGGAGCTCTGTGGCTTTATGGCACAGTTTTCTTAAAAGTATTTTTTAAACAAACCTCAATAATCCCTATGGCAAGTACAGGAAATACAACCGGTATAATCAATGATCTGATTGAAATAAATAACGACCGTGTAGCTGGTTTTGAAAAGGCCATCGCCGACATCAAGGATGAAAACACGGATCTTAAGGAGTTATTTGAAGAATATGCCCAGCAAAGCCGTAAAAACGTGCAGGAACTATCCGCTGTAACAGGCTCTGCGCCGCATCTTGAAACGGATAAAAGTGTAAGTGGCACCCTGCACCGCGTCTGGATTGATGTGAAGTCGCTATTCGGCGGCAGTGACCGTGCAAGCATTTTGTCCGAAGCTGAACGAGGCGAAGATGCAATCAAAAAGGCTTATAAAGATGCTTTGGCGAATAACGAACTTGACCATAATGCGCAGTCAATACTAAGCAGCCAGGCAACCGGAATCAATGCGGCACATGACAGGATCAAAGTTTTGAGAGATATTGCCAAATCTTAATCCGGGAATGTATCCTCAGGAGCTGTCTTGAATAAGGCAGCTCTTTTCGTTTCCATTCAGCAGGCTTTAAACCAACGACTGGATTTTACAATCAAAGAAAGAGGACCAGTTTTTCAGGATATATACTACGATGCCTGCTATGCCGTCCGCATCGTAAAAAATCCACAAAAAGCAACAAGATCAACCTGTAGGCCAACAATGCTTCCATACAGGGCTTTTCCGACAATCTTCAGAGCCGATGCAACCCTCATCTGATTTATCCGTCCAAGCATATGAATTCCCGGCCGGATCCGAGCGCAGTACGTCAGCCGGCCAATGTTTCCGATTCATTTACTTAAACTTGCTTTCATCCAGCCGGAAAAAACGGACGGCGTTATTAAATAAAATATCGCGTTTCTGGTCGAAGGATAAATAAGAAGCATTTTCAATGACCCCGATGGATGTTTCCAGAAGTTTGGGCCATACCATCAGGTCGGTACCATACATGATCCGCTTGCCGAAACCTGCCTGCACAAGCCGCTTTATATAGTTATTTACTTCCTCTAACGGATAACTCCAGATCATACCCGCTATGTCTACATACACGTAAGCATTTGCCCCCATTAAAGCAAGCATTTCATCCATCATAGGATAACCGGCATGCATTACCCACACCTGCAATTTGGGATGACGGGCCAGCAAGTCTTCCAGCAAAAACGGATTTCCCAGTGATGCCCTGTATTTTGGATTGTTGATATTGATGTTGCCATTGCCACCGGTACCCATGTGAATGCCCACCGGAATATTGAGTTTTTCGGCAGCGGCAAAATAGCCGTCCAGCGATTTGTCACTGGGTGAAAATCCCTGATACTGCGGGGCTACTTCGCCCATTACTTTATAAAATCCCTTGGACAATGAATCGGTAAATGCAACGACGGACATCTCCTCGGAAGAACTTATACTGAGGCTGGGAATGACGCGGCCCGGTGCCGCTGCTTTTTGCCAGTTACGGATGATACCTGCATCTCCGCTGGCGATAATGGCCATATTCAGCCGCTTCATGGTGGCAATCAGGGAATCCTGAAATTCTTTATCGGATCTGGCCGCTTTGAGAGGCTGGGCACAATCCGTATTAAAAAGAGGCGGCGCCGGACTGTTCGGGTTAGCGCCGGGCATGTTACTCAAAAACCAGGGACATAAATCGGCGCTGAAAGCCGGATTCACCTTCATCGCATGTACGTGTACGTCAATAATGGGAAGGTGGCTGGTCCCTGCTTTCTGTGCCAGAGAAGAAATACTGAGTATCAGAGCCAGGAATACAGTACCCGGTAGAATTAAATAAATTTTATTCATAAGCGCTGGATCGGATCAGGTGAAAAACGTTGTCAGCTTTGGGATTCCAGCTTAAGAAGATCAAACCGGCAAGGCTTTACCTGTTGTTTGAGTACCTATTATTTTTATTTGAATTTTTGGCAGCGTTACATGGATGCAGCCTGCAATAAAACCGTGTTGTCTTCAAACACGTTTACTTGCCGTTTTAATCTGAACATTTTTGAAAGCATAAATTCAGCTGACAAATAATCCGGGTTGACAATCAACAGAATTTTCAGGTTACCGGCGTCACTGAAGTTGTACCGGCAGATTCGTTTCTGAAGTCTGGGTTCCCGGCATCTTCTGCATGGTTGTGAAACTTTCTGATTTCCTGTAACGGCTCCTGTTTCCTGCGGCCAGATTATCTTTCTGGTTCCTGCGTATGTTTTAACTTTTAACACAGTTATAAATTTCGGTTGATCGTATTCAGCATAATTTTTATTTCAGTATCTTTCAAATTGATAAATAACTTCAACCGGTTTAACGATGTCTGCTTCTCTTCGCAACACAATTGCCTGGATTCTACAAGTATTACTCGGCTTGTTTTTCATTTTTGCAGGCTTTAACAAACTTCGTGACATGTCTGCCACGGTAAACATGTTTGGTAACCTGGGGCTGCCCGGCTTATTAGCCTACGTGGTGGGAGGTGCCGAATTACTGGGCGGCATCGGCCTGCTGGTGCCCCGCCTGACCCGGCTGGCTGCAATGGGCCTGCTTATCATCATGGTTGGCGCCGTATTTATGCATGCAACGAAAATTCCGGGTGGTCTTGCTGGTGGCATTCCGGCTTTGGTGGCCCTGATTCTGCTAGGGGTGCTGTTATGGCTAAGGCAACCGGTGACTCCCGGTACGACCAGAACGGAAAGCTGAAAGAAAAATTAACGAACTTCTGGCTATAAAGGTTATCACCAGAATATTCCCTGTAAAGCGGTACCCGGATAAAAAGTCCGTTTGAGGAACGTGCAACATCCTGCCGGATCTGTAAAAACGGAATAACTGTCAACAGATTTCCGGGGCATGTCAAGAACTTCATGTCTCCGTTTCCTGCTTCAACTACCCGTATACTCCGTACCGGTTACTGGTAAAAAAATGATAAATGTTGAACCCTGACCCGGCGAACTATGGGCAAATATGGCACCGCCATGGTTCACAACTACCTTTTCGCAAATGGCCAGACCGATTCCCGTGCCTTCAAACTCGCTTTTGCTGTGCAGCCGCTGAAACATTTTGAAGATGCGGTCCAAATATTGCTCGTCAAACCCTATGCCGTTATCTGTGACCTCGATTTTGTGATAGCTGGAAGCTGACGTAGATGATCTGGCCCAATCAGGAAGTTCGCTGGCACTTACCTGACCAGCTTTGATTTCAACGACCGGCGGTATGCCCGGACGATGAAATTTGAGCGCATTCGAAATCAGATTCTGGAAAAGCTGGTTCAACTGTGAAGCATCTCCGGCAATCGTTGGCAAGGCACCTGTATAAACCTGCGCTTTTTGCTCGTTAATGGTAAATTCCAGCGTAATCAGTACATCTTTTACCAGATCATCCAATGGAACAAGTGCAGTATGACTCACTTGGGTACTGACGTGCGAAAAATTCAGCAGGTCATTGATCAGCGTTGACATGCGGCCGGCAGCAGACAACATGCGTTCCAGATACAGTATTCCGTTCTTCTCCGAATTGGCGTAGGCGGCTTTCAGGCGATCGCCAAACTGCTGGATTTTGCGCAGCGGTTCCTGCAAGTCATGAGAGGCAATGAAGGCAAACTGTTGCAGGTTATCATTGGATTGTTTCAAGTTGGTGACCATGGATTCCAGCTGTCTGGTGCGTTCCTCAACCCGGGCTTCAAGCTGTATCGTCAACTGGCGATATTTTTGCTCACTGGCCTTTAAAGCCGATTCTGCATGTTTCCGGTCTGTAATATCGGTACATACCGCCAGTAACTGATTAATGCTGCCATCACTGTCCCGTAAAGCTGAAACGCTGTTGTGCACCCAGAATGCCGTGCCGTTCTTGTGAATGTAACGCTTTTCGATATTGAAAGGCTCGCCGGTACGCACCAGATTCATATACAGCTCAACATTTCGTTCTTTATCGTCCGGGTGGGTAAGATCCTGCATTTTCCTGCCCAGGATTTCGGAAGCGTCATAACCCAGCATCTGACAGTATCTTTGGTTGACGAAAGTGAGTGTGCCGTCGTTGTTGCCGCGCGCAAGTCCGGTCATTGCCTGATTAACGATGGCGCTTAACTGCTGCTCCGATTTGCGCAGGTCTGCTTCAAGGCGTGCCCGTTCCACGGCAGCCCACGTACGCTCTGCGGTCTCTTCGGCCAGCGCCACTTCCTGTGCCGTGAAATTCCGGGCCTGCTGAAAATGTACAAACAGAATGGCTATCAGATGGCCTTCTTTAACCAGAGGAACATTCAGCGTAGCACCCAGTTGCAGAACTGCATGCGCCTCTTTTTCATCCGCGGTAAGGTCCGGATTATTGGCAATGTCAGGACGGACCACAGTCTGCCCGGCCATCAGTTGTTCCAGTAAGTCAGCACCATAATCGGCATAACTGTACACGCCTTCCAGGCTTGGAACCTGATGCGTATAATTTTTTGTGACCGCAACCAGTTCTTTGTTTTGCTGGGTTTCTGCGTAGCCTGCACGGTTGGCGCCCAAAAACTCACCCAATGCACGGACTGCCTCAAACTGGATAGCCTGCGGATCGGCCAGTGGCCGGAGCACATCGCTTAAAAGAAGCAGAAAATCCTTGCTTTGTGGACTTGGCTGTAACTGCTTTTGTGCAGGAACCTGGGCGGTTATTTCAGAAAATGTGACCAGCATGCCACCCACTTCTCCTTTTTGAACATATACCGGGCTGTAAACAACTTTAAAATTTCCGGCTGCCGGATTTTCACCGTGTTCTTCTGCATGGACGAAGGAATCGGCCAGAAATGACGCTCCGGTTTGTACACGTTGATAAATTGAAACCAGATCATCCCAGGGTTCAGGCCAGTATTCACGTGCTGACCGGCCAAGTGCATCAGGATGTTTACTTCCGATCAGTTTCCGGTAGCCATCGTTGTAGATCTGGATCAGATCAGAACCCCATAAAACAATGCCGGGCAGTGGAAAAGCCAGGACCGTCTGAACGATGGTCTGCAGGCTTGCGGGCCACAAAGAAACCGGACCAAGGCTGGTTTGAGACCAGTTCAGTGTTCTGCAAACCGTCTGCATTTCCCCTGATCCGGAAAAAAGCAGTATGTTACTACTACTACTGCCGGGTAAATCCTTCATTTAGAATACGTCCTAAAATCTTATGAATGTAAAAATTTTCTAAGGTGCTTCATTAAAAGATTATGCCGCCGGTCATCCTTCATGGAAAGTTGAAAATGCATGACACGAAAGCACTGGTTATTTCTTCTGTGTAATGAAGAAATATTTTGCCGGCAATGGTTATCCGGACTTCATAAGTACCTTCACGGGCAGGCCGGAACAAAAGGAAGCAGGTGTTCGTAAAACAAATAAATTCATTTCCTGCAAAGCGTTGATCTGCATGTGTTCTCATCATCCTGTGTTTATACGTCTGTAACCTAGCCTTGGCAGCAATGCATCCGCAAGTAATGCTGCTGTGCTGATTTGCCCGGTGTGATTTCTGGCATGGCATTTTATTTCAATTTAAAAATAAGACAGAGCAGATGTCGGGACTGCATTATATGCCCAGTTGACAGAATTGCCGGATTGTATTGGCAACCGGGTCAAAGTATTTGTTTCAGAAGGTAACATGATGATGTAAAACTTTACAAAAAATACATTGTTTGACCAATGCTTACGCATTCACTGCCTGTTGCTGAGAAGCGCTGCAAGCGGGTGTCTGGTTTCAGTAGAAAGGTCATGCATGTTTGACGACATCAAGTCCGGTATATCACACTAGCAGATAAAATGAATCCGGTACAGTTACAGCTGCTTTTGCGGCAGTGAGGCAGGCAAAATACGTGATCAGGGCTTAAAAAGTCCTTTTGCTGAAACAGAAAGCCAGGAAACAACCGTAATCCGGATTGCTGTTTTTTTTAATTATATCCGAGCTATTAATTGATAACATAATTTTTAAAGCAAAGCATAGTGCTTATTTGTTTTTTATGCCACATTCAGGACCTATTTTTTTAGTTGAAGACGATGAAGATGATCAATTGCTTATTACACAGGCTTTAAGAGAATTGGGTGTCACAAACCGGGTTATGTATTTTCAGGATGGCGTCGAGATCATCAAATACCTGGGATCAAGCATGCAGCAGCCTTTTCTGATCATCTGCGATATTAATCTGCCATCAATGAATGGCTTGGAAACAAGGGATTACATAGAAAATTCACCGGTTTTAAAAGAAAGATCTATTCCGTTCCTGTTTTTTACAACCTCGGATCATCAACTTACCGTGCAGCAGGCTTACAGGCTTACCGTTCAGGGTTACTTTGTCAAATCCAATAATTACAAGAAGCTTAAAGATGATTTGTCCACTATTTTAAAGTACTGGCAGCTTTGTGTTTTGCCGGAACGATTTGGTTAGTAGGTGGAATTGGGACCGATTGTATCTGTATAAAGTCAGTTTAAAAAGACTTATTGTTCCAATCGTATTGTAGACAAATTTACTAGTTGAAGAAAGATTTTGTGTAAAATACAGGGAATATAATCATCAAACTAGTTCGCAGTGCATATCTGTTTTACAAGCGTGAAAGTTTATAGTATACCGGTATGATAACTTTTCAGGTTTGTCTGAGCCATTTGTTTTAAAGTTTTGGCTGGAAACAGCTGGATTCAGCAGCAAAGGCTGCTGAATTCCTTGCTCTGGCCTGATTATTACTCGTCAACTCCATAGAAGATATTTTGGTTACTCATTAGCAGACTGATCTTCCGGTGAAAAGCATGCGGCCGAATACATTCAAGAAGGACATGTATTTTTAACATAATTCCTGAAAACGAAATGACAAATAAAACCATATTGTATGTTGGTGGTGATGAAGATGACCGTCATCTGGTTACATCCGCGCTGGCAGATGTCGGATGCACAAACGAGGTGATTAACTTTGATAACGGCGAAGCATTGATCGCATATCTTAACAATATCAAAAACAGGCCTTTTTTGATCCTTTGCGACTTTCATCTTCACGGAATGACGGGTATGGAACTGAAAGAAGAAATCAATGCGGATGCCAAACTGAAAAAGTACTCCATTCCGTTTATTTTTCTGTCAGAATCTGTTAACTCCAAGGATGTGGAAGAAGCTTACATGTCACTGGTACAAGGATTCTATGTAAAAGCACCCAGCTACGAGGGCTTGAAAGATCAGCTTGGCTCTATTTGCGGGTACTGGGAACGTGCCGTTTTGCCCGGGCAAAAGGTTTGATTTCAATTCCAGCAGTTATTTTCCTGCCCTTCAAAATGGATTGCCCGGATCAGCAGCTCCTTTCAGCCGCATTCGCGTATTTACTGCACGGAAGGCGGAGGCGTTTTGGTGCCCCAGCTGGTATTGGGCTTTTCACCCATTACAAACGTTAGCGTGCCCCCTTTCATCAATTTATCCCGGTACAGCCAGCAGTTATCAAGCGCGGCTCCGTTGAACCTGGCCGACTGGATGTAAACATTATTTTTTGAATTGTTTTTCGTTTCAATCACCAGTGTTTTCCCGTTGCCCAAAGCAATGGTCACCTTGTCAAACAACGGAATGCCCAGTTCGATGACTGGCCTTAGATCCGTAAAGCCCTTCACATCAAACAGGCCCAGGGCATTCATCACATACCATGACCCAAGCTGGCCCTGGTCTTCATCCTGTCCATAGCCATAACCGTGTATGGGCTCCGTTCCGTAAAATTCACTTCCGATCAGCCTTGTCCACTTCTGGGTTAGCCAGGGTTTTCCGGAGAAGTTGAACAGCCAGCTGGTATGCAGGTTCGGCTGATTGCCATGATTATATATCGAATGGATGCCTGCAAATGCATCAATTGTTTTACCTCCGCCAAAGCCCAGTTTTTCAGATACGGTGAAGATGCTGTCCAGTCTTGAGTTAAACCGGTCTTTACCGATCGCATCAATCAGTCCTGCCGGGTTTTGAGGTACATAGAAAGTATATTGTACCGAGTTGCCCTCCTGAAAACCTCTCCATGGCTGATACGGGTCAAACTTCTCTATGAAGCTGCCATTGGCCCTTTTAGGCTGCATCAGCTTGTTTTCCGGATTGAATAGTTGCCGCCAGCCGTTTGATAATTTGATCAGCTTGTCATAATCCTGAATTTTACCCATTGCCTTGGCCATTTGCGCGGCAGCGAATGCACTGTAACTATACTCCAGAGTATGTGAGCCTGCAAAGTTGGACCCGGTAGAATCGGTGACAAAGTCCTGGCCTTTCTGGTCGAAAAAAGGCACATAGCCGTAGTCTGCAAAAGCTTTCGTATCCAGCTTGCCCGCACCTACAGGACGGTTTTTATAGTTCAGTTCATTGGCTCTTACAGCTTTATAAGCCAGATCCGCATCACAGTTGCGGATGCCTGCCTGATAAGCGCCTGCTATGGCGAGACCGACAAAGTTGGTCCCTACGCCCGATACATATTCGCTGTTGGCAATGCCATCCCCAAACCAGCCTTTATCTTTATAAATCTGTAACTGTGTATTCACAAAGCTGCCGTACCATTCCGGGTAGGCGAGTGCCCACAGTTGGGTGATGTTCCAGAAACCGCCCCAAATTGCATCGGTGTTCATGAATTCGAAGCCGGGGTTTTTGCCTTTCCGGACTGGTAACTGGCCTGTTTTTACGCCGTGTTTCGGGTAAGCGCCGTTCACATCGCTGGCGATCCCTCTGCCCAGCAAGGCATGGAACAGGCCAGTATAAAACTTGATTTTGTCAGGTTCATCCCCATCCTCTACCCGTATTTTGCCTAACTGCTGCTGCCAGGTATTTTGTGCCTGAACCTTTGCCTGCTCAAACGAAAGGCCGCTGGCTTCGGCCATAAAGTTCTGTTTTGCATTGGTCATGGAAGTGTACGACAGGCCGGTTTTAACTTCAACCTTTTCCTTGTCCATGGTTTGATAGTTCAGTACCAGCCCTGCACCTTTGCCTGTTGAACTGTCTTTGTTATTTGTCAGATCATCCGCAGTAAAGGCGGTAACGGAAGTCGGCTTTTTACTGACTTCACCATAAAAGTACATGGCTATCTTACCCTTCGGATCGTATATTTTTACATATTTCGGATATGTAATGACATAGCCTTCAAAGTGGGTATCATCCAGCATTTTTATGCTGGCATCGGTAACTATATCGCTTTCTCCCTGCTTGTTGCCAATATCCAGGATGATATGGGATTGATCGTTCTCAGGAAAAGTATAGCGCTGAAAGCCCACTCTTCTGGTAGCGGTAAGCTCTGCGGTAATGTTGTAATTGTCCAGCAGGACCTTGTAGTAACCGGGTTCTGCCACCTGGTTTTTCCTGTCGAATTTGGAGCGGTAACCCGTCTCAGGCCCTTCCAGATCTCCGGGCCTGGTTTTTATTATACCTGTGGTTGGCATGTAACTTACACCGCCTATCTGCCATTCGTGAAAGTGTACAAAGCCTTCAATTGAATTTTGCCGGGTATCGTAGCCGACCGCTTCCCATCCCGACGGGTTGCCATAATGCCCGTTTGTGGACGGCGCCAGCTTCGCCATGCCATAAGGTACTGCGGCGGGTGTGTAAAAAAACCACCGGCTGTGTGCTGTTCCAATATCAGGATCAACGTATTTGAGAAGACTTTGGCCTTTGCTGACACCGCTTGTTAGCAGCATAACCAGCAAAGCAATGCCCGAACCGAACTGAACTTTCATATACATGTTTTTAAAACAACAACTGTTGCCACCTGAACCGGCAATACCCTTAAAGTCAGCCGTGATTGGTGCCCGGTTCAGCAATCCGGCATATCATATAAGGTAAATGATTTATGTTTTCAGGATGAAGGCAAGCATCATGTGTATTCCTGGAATTACTTGCCAGATGGCCATTTTTACATGCAGGCTGTGCTAAAAACATGACGCATAACACAGGTTTATAAACCAGTATCACTGTTATCGTTTGCCAGCAATCTTGTGACTTTGGTAAATCCGATAACCTCGCCTGAATCATTGTGAATGGCAGTAATCAGTATGCTGCCCCAGAACCTGGAACCGTCTTTTCGCAAGCGCCAGCCTTCGTTCTTTGCAACACCGGACATTACTGCTTGTTGGATCAGGCTTTCAGGCACTTTATTCACCAGGTCAGGATGTGTATAAAACACGCTGAAATTCTTGCCAATAATCTCGTGGGCCTTATAGCCTTTCAGGATTTCGGCTCCTTTATTCCAGTTCTCCACATTGCCGTTCCTGTCCAGCAGCAAAATGGCATAATCTTCAATTTCTTCCACCATTTTGTTGAAACGCAGTGCTTTGATATCTTTTTCAGCCAGGGATTCCTTGACAATCTCATGGATTCTCTGGTCGAGCGTATTGGTAGCCTCAGAGATCATATGGATCCATTCCTCGTTGACTTCCTGATAACCGTCCTTGATCAGATTTACAAGCGCCATAATCGATGTCAGCGGCTGCCGGATGTTATGCGACTGAATATAGGCTATTTTTATCAGAGACTCATTTTTTGCCTTGATATCCTGCATTTGCTTTTCTAGCAATTGCCTGCTTAGTTCCAGTTCCATCAAAAATACAACCTGCCTTGCAAGAACAGTCAGGGTACTTTTCTGTATTTCATCCAGATTGCCCGGCGTGACATCAAAAAGACAAAGCGTTCCCAGTTTTAACCCGCTGCCAAGTGCCAGCGGTGCTCCGGCATAAAACCGTACGTTTGGGTCCTGGTGCACCAGATCATTGTCATCAAACCTGTGATCCTGTACAGTATCCGGAATAATCGTCATCTCATCCTGATTGATAGCATACTGGCAGAATGATGTCCTGCGGGGCATAACCTGATGGTTTACCCCTGATCTGACTTTGATCCAGTTTTCATTTTCATCCAGAAGTGTGATCAGCGCCACTGGCTTGTTGCATAATCTGGCAGCCAGATCCACGATATCCTGAAATTCTTTTCGCTTTTCGAAATCAATTTCCAGGAACGAGTGAACTGCTTTTAATCTTTCAACTTCGGTTTTATCCACCGCAATTTCAATTTCCTGATACCGATTCATGAATTATCAAATTACTATTACTATAAAGCGAATTAATTAATTTTGTCAGGAATTTCAAACTGATTTCTTCGATCAGGTAAAAGCCGGTACGGAACTTGGCCGGATAAACCGGCGGTCTGGCAGTGCAGCAGGTGTTTCGGATCATTGCAATTGCATATTCCTGTCTATTTGAGGTTATCCCGGGTAATCAAAGCAGTTTATGTCAGGCAATGACAAAAAATTGGTTTACAGATGTAAAACAGGCCATTTTCAAGGGGCGGAATTCTGGATATGAAAGTTCGTGAGGTGTATGGTTTGCCGGCAGATGCCAGCACGGATAGGAAAATACAATGTCCCGCATTTCGATGCCAAAGATGAGTTGGAAGTGCCGGCTACAGAAACTCAGGTTTGGCCGGTACAAACGATTCAGCATGTTCCGGTTCCATGAAGTCGATACAATTTACTTCGGATGCGTAAGCCGTCGGTGAAAACAAAATGCTGCCGTCAGGAATTTATGAAAGTGCTGAGGTATTTCCTGCCTGTTCGGATCCTGATCCGGCGACAGGATTTTACCATTGCAGTAATATTTTTTGTGCTGAAAAGCCGGGACCGAAACTGAGCATCAGTCCTGTTTCGCCCTGCTTTCTGACCGTACTCATGAATCTTTCAAGAACGTACAGAACGGTGGCGCTGGACATATTTCCGTACTGTTTCAGAACTTCCTTGGTCTCGTTGATGTCTTTACCCGTTTTACCAAACAGTTCTTCCACAACCTGAATGATTTTCTTTCCTCCCGGATGAAAAATCAGGTGATCAACATCCGCAATGTCCAGATTTTGTTTTGCCAGAAACGGATGAATAATGTCAGGAAAATGGGACGCAATGGCATTTGGAACTTCAATATCAAGCACCATCTGCAATCCCGTGTTGGTTAAATTGAAGCCCATCATATGTTCGGCATCGAAAAAATGATACATTTCCTCGGCAACTATCTCCGGGCCTTCGTCTTCTTCACAGGAAGAAAGCAGCACACACGCCGCTCCGTCTCCGAAGATGGCAGCACTCACAATGTTTGCCATGGAAAAGTCATGAAGCTGAAAAGTTGCGCTTGGCGATTCAACGGCAACCACGGCCGCTCTTTTGCCCGGATTGGATTTCAGAAAGTTTTTCGCGTAAATCATGCCGGAAATACCTGCCGCACAGCCCATTTCCGTTACAGGCAAACGAACTACATCCTGACGCATTTCCAGCTTATTGATCAGAAAAGCATCCAGAGAAGGAATCATAATCCCTGTACAACTCACCGTGATCAGGTAATCAATATCTTTTGGTTCCCAGTCTGCTTTATGCAATGCGCTTTCGAGGCATTTTGTTCCGAGCTTGATACCTTCCTTGATGTAGATGTTGTTTTTGTCTTCAAAAGAGGTCGAAGTAAAAACGTCTTCCGGAGACATAATCGAGTATCGTTTGTCTACGGCTGCATTTTCAAATATCTTTTTGACCTTCCGGATAAAACGCTCCTCTTGTCCTGCCAGCCAAATGTCCAGAAATCCAATGATTTCTCCGGTGGTTTTTGAATAATCCGGTATTGCTTTGCTTACTGCTTTGACTTTTACGCTCATACTGTCTTAACGATCCATTGGTACCGGAATGCCCATTTCCACTTGATGCTGTAATTTTTAAACCTGAATTTCTTTGAAAAACGTTCAAGGTCTTCTTTCTTAAATCCCCGCAATATAGAGATTAAACCATCTTTTTCAGACATTTCGTTCAAACCGAACACAAGGCAAAGCGCCTTGAAAAGATAATAGGCGATGGAGCTTCTGTGTAAATCGTTCACTACAAATCCGATTTTCGCCTTTGACAAAGACCCGGAAATCAATTGTTCTATGTCCTGATCACTGAAATGATGCAGTGTCAGTGTACACAGGATGATGTCATATTCATTTTCCGGACTATGTTCTGAAAATATGTCGGAGCATTGGTAACTGATATTCTCGTAAGCTGTGGAAAGTGACCTTGCATAATGAACTGTAAAATCATTGGCATCTATTCCGATCAGCTTCATTTTCAATCCCTGCTTCCGGCCGAAATCTGCAAGCATTCTCAGCATGTCTCCGTTTCCGCAGCCAAAATCCGCAATGGTCAGCACTTTACCGGCATCCAGATCTTTGGTTAACAGCTTGACCCCTTGCAAGGTAACTTTGTTCCCCCCAAGAAGCTGGTTGATATTGGCAATTTTGTCCAGCGCATCTCTTAGTATTTCACCTTCCATGGAAAAGTCATCCATGATTTCTGCCTTATTGCTTCTTCTTGTTGTATTGATGATCATTTAGGATGCTGTTGGAAATAGTTTTTTTATGCCCATACGCATTATTGCCGCATCGGGAATTCATTAAGCGTGCTGAATCAACTGTCGTCAGAATATAGCATTCTGAAGGGGCGCGATACAGCAGGGAATATGTACAACATCCTATAAATATTGATCCAGCCCATATTGGGCGGTCCCGAACTCACCGATGCATAACTTAATCTGAAATTATTTTCGCTCAAAACAGAAAGCAGTAATTCGTAAATTGATTTTGACGCAATAACCGAAAGATCTGCATGCATTCGTTTAAATTACCCCGGAAAATCGGTATAAATATGCTCTGCATTTGTTTTGTAATAAAGTTCAGTGTTCTATTTGTTCAGCAGGAAAAATAGTCAGGTGATCCGAAATAGTGCTAAATGCTTCATTTGAATTTCCTTAAAGAAAACTTTGACTGATGTTTCCATTTTTCGATACATGTTGCCGGCAACGTGATGGAACGATTATTGTCTCCTAACCTGCATATGACGATGATGAACTGAAATTACGGCCGGTGCTTTCTGCTTGGCAGATTATATTATAATGATAAAAGAGTTTGAAGGAAAAGGATATTGGGCATTGATTCTGGGCGGCAGCAGCGGTCTTGGATTTGCAACAGCCCTTGCACTTGCGCAAAAAGGAATGCATATCTGTATCCTGCACCGGAACCCCAGGATGGACATACCGGAACTTGAACAGCAGTTTGGCTTCATCAGAGCTGCCGGTGCCGAACTGATCACCTTTAACCTTGACGTGGTGAAAACAGAAAACAGGGCAGTAGTCTTGTCTGCGCTCCGGGAGCGGCTGGGAACACGCGAGAAGTTGCGCTGCCTGGTCCACAGCATTGCCAAAGGAAACCTGAAATCAATGGTAACGGAACCGCTCCTGTCTTCCGAAGACATGATGATAACTCTCCAGAACATGGCATTCAGTCTGGTCGACTGGGTAGCCGATATTCATCGGGCAGGATTATTTGCGCAGGATGCCAGGGTAATTTCCTTTACGAGCAACGGCTCATCCCGTGCATGGCCCTATTACGGGGCAGTGTCCGCAGCAAAAGCCGCACTTGAAGCAATCAGCCGGCAGATTGCGCTGGAATATGCGCCGTTTGGAATCCGTGCCAACTGCATTCAGGCGGGTGTAACCGATACGCCGTCTCTGCGTAAAATTCCCGGAAATGAGCAGTTGATCAAACATACACAGGACAAAAACCCTTTTAAACGCCTGACTACACCACAAGATGTCGCCGATGTTGTTTACCTGTTGTGTAAAGACGAAGCTGCATGGATAAACGGGGCTGTAATCCCTGTGGACGGCGGCGAAAAAATACAGTAATATGAACCAACAAGAAATACTTGAAGCATTGCCTTATTCCCATCCGTTCCTGTTTGTAGACGAGTTAACAGCAGTCCATGAAAACGGGGCAACTGGGTCGTATACATTCAATCCGGAGCTGGAAATTTATAAAGGCCATTTCAAGGATAAACCTGTAACGCCGGGTGTGATCCTGATCGAGACAATGGCACAGATTGGCCTGGTCTGTCTGGGAATTTACCTGGCAGGGGATGCGGAAGAACAGGAAACTGGCCAGGTTATGCTGACTTCGGCAGCTATCGATTTCCTGAAACCTGTTTTTCCGGGCGAAAAGGTTACGGTTGTTTCTAAAAAGGTGTATTTTAGGTTCAAAAAACTACATTGCACAGTTAGCATGACCAATGCCGCGGGAGAAACCGTATGTAATGGTACACTCTCTGGAATGGTTACTTCAAAGCTCAATGGATAACAGAGTGGTTATTACCGGACTGGGTGTTGTAGCGCCAAATGGTGTCGGGCTGGAAGCGTTTGAATCAGCACTGCGCGCAGGCCGGTCGGGAATCCGGTTCGACAGGGAACTGGAAGAACTTAAATTTTCTTGTCAGATTTCCGGTAAGCCCCAGCTCGGTGAGCCGGACATTGCACCTTATTTCAGCACACTGGAACTCCGTAATTTCAACAGCAAGGGGATCATGTACGGTGTAATGGCCGGTATGGACTCCTGGAAAGATGCCGGATTGCCGCTCTCTGAGAAGGATGAGCCATCGTGGGACTATGGTATGGTATTTGGTTCCGGAACATCCGGAATAGACAGGTTCAGGGAAGCTATCTACGACATCGATGCGCTCAATGTCAGAAGGCTGGGAAGTACCGTTGTGCTTCAGACGATGAACAGTGGCGTATCTGCCTATCTTTCCGGAAAGCTTGGGCTTGGCAATCAGGTGATTACCAATTCTTCAGCATGCAGCACGGGTACAGAAAGCTTGTTAATGGCCTATGAACGCATCCGCAGCGGGAAAGCCAGTGTGGTCCTTTCCGGCGCTACGAGTGACAGCGGTCCTTACATCTGGGGCGGATTTGATGCCATGAAAGTATGTACTTATAAATATAACCAGGAACCTGAACACGGGTCCAGACCGATGAGCAGCAATGCCAGCGGTTTCGTCCCCGGCAGCGGTGCCGGCGCGCTTGTGGTGGAATCACTGGATCATGCACTGGCAAGAGGCGCCCGGATTTATGCAGAAGTGCTGGGCGGACATGTAAATTCCGGCGGGCAACGTGGCAAAGGTTCCATGACCGCACCCAATCCTGTGGCTGTTCAGCGTTGCATCCGGGAGGCACTGCACCATGCAGGTGTTTCGGCAGATGAAGTGGATCTGATCAACGGGCACCTTACTGCAACAGCTATGGACGCTCTGGAAATCCGTAACTGGGTGGAGGCACTCGACAGATGCGGAACGGATTTTCCGCTCATTAATACATTAAAGGGAATGACAGGGCACTGTCTGACGGCCGCAGGAAGCATCGAATGTGTAGCTTCAGTTTTACAGTTATACAGCAATTTTGTATTTCCAAATGTCAACTGTGAAGAGCCGCATCCTGAAATCCTGAATTTGATAGACAGTGAGAAAATTCCGAGGGAAACGTTGAACCGGCAATCGCGTATCCTGATCAAAGCCAGCTTTGGCTTTGGTGATATCAATGCTTGTGTTGTTTTAAAAAAATATGCTGAACCTGATGCTTAAAGAAGATTTGATAAACCGGCTTAAAACTATTGTAAGTCCGTATGCCCAAAACAAGGAAGCGCTGGATTCCATTCATGAAGAGACTGATTTTATCAATGACCTGAAAATAAATTCAGCAAATCTGGTTGATGTCATTCTCGATGTGGAAGAGGCGTTTGATATCGTCATCGATAACGATGCGATGGAAAAGATGCTTACGGTAAAAGCTTCCATGGAAGTTATCGAAGCCAAGCTCAGCGAAAAATGATCGGCAATGACCTTGTCGATCTTCACTGTGCTTCCATCGAAAGCAACTGGGAAAGAAAAGGCTTTCTCGACAAGCTTTTTACAGCCACCGAAAAAGCACATATCCATTCCGGTGCAGACCCGTTTCTGCAGGTATGGAAGTACTGGACGATGAAAGAAGCAGCCTATAAAATATATTCCCGGATGACAGGCATAAGAAATTTTGCGCCGCCGAAACTTTGCTGCACCCCGGGTGAGCACCATTACGGAACCGTACTGACGGATGGTTTGAAATTTTATACCTGTACGGATACTACCGACAATTACATCCATACAACTGCGGCCCTTCATTCCGGTCAGCTGGCTGATATAAGGATTGAAATCATTCATTACCTTGGCGAGATGCCGGCATATGCTTCAAAAAATCCGGCCTGCGTAAGTCACCACGGGCAATATCTCGCCCTGATTTACTGATCCGCATGCTTTTGACCGGCAATCACTACTTTAAAAGTACTTCCAGAATGTGACATGCCTTTTTAGCCAATATGTACAGCAGCTGGTTGATCATTTTCTATTACCAGATATTCACCTGATGTTCTCAATGTATCAATCAGGACAAGATCGTCAGTGATTGTTAATGATCTTTGCTGCGTGTGGCCGGCCACCTGAACAAAGCCATTCACTGCATCTGTTCTTAAACTCTCCGGGCGCACCCATATAGGACTTTGCGTGACATCATCACCGGATGACGAGCCGTTTTTCCCGGCCTGAAACCGGAACCGTTGGGGTTGAAAATAGAATAAATCATTAATAAATTCATCAAGTGGCTGACCAGCATACCCATGTTTTGTCAGCCAGGTATTTGTTACTCCGGCATGAGAAAATAGAAATCCGTTCCGGATATAGGCCATCTGAACCAGTTTTTCCCGGAAAGCTTCGTTGAGCACTTCTTTAATTTCATATTGATTTCCGAACTGAAACCCTGAATACTGTTCGCCTGCTTCGCTCAGGTAGTGAAAATCATGGTTTCCAAACAGGAGCACAACTTTATTCGGATTATTTCTTTTCAATGCAAGTATTTGATTGAAATTGTCAATCTGTTCTTTTGCCAGGACAAGATCCTTGGAGTCAAAATAATCCCCTACAAAAACAATCTTGTCTGCATCTGTTGATTTGATGATCTCTTTCCATGCGTTTCTTCCGTGAATATCGCCTATTGCAATCAGTTTCATATTTGAGTCCTCAGTTAATGTTCCAGCAAGTTGTAATCCGGTTCTGTAATATTTCCGGTCACTGCTATTCTTGTGCCTGACTCATTTTGCGATTTGATTTTTTCATACAGTGCATGAACACACTCCGCTGTTTGTTAGAAGGAATCTGCCTGATGATTAATTCAGCATCCGGTAATCATTTGGCGAAATAATTCGCTGAAAAATGCAGCTGATCGGCGCCGTAACGTACAGGCAGCAGACCAATGGTTTGCGGCTTCTCGGATTGAAAATAATTTTTAACAGGACCTCAAACCTTTCTATAACCGCCGTATTGACGTCTTGCCGGGTAATAATCTGCCGGTAATAAAGCCGTGTGCAATAATTCATTATAAGGAGTTTTCTTCGGCCGGAACGGAAGGGGAGCGGCTGTCGGATTCAAAATCGAGGATGTCCCCCGGCTTGCAGTCCAGCGCATGACAAATCGCTTCCAGGGTGCTGAAGCGAATCGCTTTGGCTTTGCCCGTCTTCAAAATCGAGAGATTGGCAAGGGTAAGGTCTACTTTCTGGGCGAGCTCGGAAAGCGACATCTTCCGTTTAGCCATCATCACATCCAGGTTAACAATTATGGGCATGGTTTAAACGGTTAATTCGTTTTCAAGTTGCATTTCAATTCCCCGCCGGTAAACTTGCGCCAGTGCCAACATAATCAAACCCAGCAACCAGGGGCTGTCCAGTTGAATGTCCACGCTCAGCGATGTTTGGCTGGCGATTGTTATCTGCTTGAAATAAGGTCTGGTTTGTTGCCACAGCGCCAGTTTGATAAGCAGTTCAACGACCGTCTGGCCTAAAAACAGGAAGCCCATTGCAGCAATTCGCCGGGCAATAGCCGGCTGGAAAGGCGAGTCGGCCTGAACCGAGCTAAAAATCCGGCGCAGTAAAAAGAACATCCATAAGGCGCCTGCCAAACCGACCAGTCCCAGAATGCTCATCAACAGACCGGGCCCGGACCGGATCGGGACCTGAAGCTGGCCTGTCTGTTTTTGGGGAGTTAAAAACAATCGAGGTTCTCCGGCGGTCACGATGGTTTTATCGCTCTGCGGTGCCCAGGCTACCGGGACAGATACATAGTTGGGTTGTCCCTCGCCAAGTGGAAAAGGACCGGTTTGTGCGTTCAAAAGTTTCAGGCTGCTCATAGCTGCAAAAATGACCAGAGCGGCCAGCACCAGATAATAGAAAAGGGTAACCAGCCGCTTGACGGCAGGAAATACCCAGTAAGGTGACTTGGTTTCCATGTGCATCGGGATTTTGTTAACTCCACAAAGGAAAGTAAATTTATTGATAATCAATAAATATTTTTTGATAATTAATTAATATTTATTGATTCGGGAGGAGTGTGGTTTTTTGAAAAGGAAATAGGAATTTAGTTGTCTACCTTGCATTTGCTTTATTCTTCAACAGAAACCATCATGCATTATCCACTGACTGCCCTTATTGAAACGATACGTTATTTTGTGCCACTTAGTGAAACAGACATCCAGCTGATCGGTCATTTGTTCCAGCCCCGGGTACTGGAAAAGGGCGATTATTTTGTGCAGCCGGGGCAGGTTTGCCAGTATGTGGGGTTTATACATTCCGGCCTGTTGCGGTATTTTGTCAATCAGGATGGGAATGAAAAAATTTACGATTTCGGTCTGGAAAATGATTTTGTCTGTGACTACGAAAGCTTTCTTCCCCAAAGGCCCTGCCGACGAGCTATTCAGGCTATCGAGCATACGGGCTTATGGGTGATTTCATGGTCAAACCTGCAACGTCTGTTTTCCGAATTGACGCACGGTGAACGCTTTGGCCGGGTCGCGATTGAACAGATCTTCGTCAAAACGATCGGGCAGCTGGTTTCCCTTTACACGGATTCTCCGGAGCTTCGTTATCAGGCATTTCTGGATGAATATCCTGCGCTTCCGGGCAGGATCACCCAATATCACATTGCTTCTTACGTGGGGGTTAAGCCGCAGTCTTTAAGCCGCATCCGGGCGCGATGGGCAGGTAAGGATTACAGCTGACTCAAAAATCCTGCTTTCTTCACCTGAGTGAATGCACAGGTGCTTCCTGCTGCTGAATTTTGTGCTGTACTTTAAAACGCACAAGATGATGACAACGCAGCATATTTCGTTTTCGCTCAGGCTGACAAGCCTGCTGATTGGTTTGGGGATGCTCTTTATCGGCACCCGTTTTTTGCTGGCTCCTGAACAGGGTGAAGCCGGATTCGGACTTGATTATAACCAGCCCAACTACGCTTTTCACACGATTAAAGGGATCCGGGATCTTTTCTCGGGACTGATCATTGTGCTGTTCGCCTGGCATCATTACCGCAGGCCCTTGTTCCTGACCTTACTGGCCGGTTCCATTATTCCCTTTGCCGATATGCTCACGGTCTGGCATACGCCCGGCAGTAACCTGTGGGCCATGCTTATTCATGGCGGTACAGTCCTTATGCTTTGGATACTCTGTTATTTTTTGGGACAGTCAGCGCCGGAAACAAAAACCGGCACATCGGTCCATGCCGATGCTTACGTAAAACGGATCTCGTCGGTATCTGAAGGAAAAAATAGTGTACTGGAATTCAGCATTCTGCCCGGGGAAAGTACGCCCTGGCATTATCACCGGTTATTTTCAGAAACCTTCGAGGTGCTGAAAGGGGAACTGACTGTTGGCCGGGGTGAGCAGACGCTTGTATTAAGTGCAGGGCAGACGGCCACGATCCAGCCGGGACAAAAGCACTTTTTTCATAATACGTCCGGTCAGGAATGTCTGGTTAAAGTAACGATTTCACCCGGAAACCATGATTTCGAAGAAGCCCTGCTCATTTCAAAGGGACTGGCCGGAGACGGGTTGGCGAGTGAGAGCGGAACACCGAAAAAATTGCTGGACCTGGCATTGTTTATCCGCCTGAATGATTCACATATGATTGGCTTGCAGAAAGTAGCTGAACCTCTGTTCCGCCTGCTTGCGGATTATGCCACCAGGCAGGGAAGGCTGGAATATCTGAGAAATACTTATGTCATGCCAAACAAAACCAATGATCAGGAAATAAATAAGATTCCTGCCGTCGGTTAAGCATGATACAGTTTCCGGTCTTTTCAGTTCAGGATAAAGGATTTTACATGCGTATCAAAACATAAAAGAAAAGGCGCAGCGGCCCTGACAGCTGCGCCTTTTATGACCGGACAAGCTCCATCCGCTTGAAAACAGGTCAGTACGGTCCGGGAACAGTTAACTGCAAGCCGGCCAACTGTTCCGTATCTGATGCTGCTTAAAGGCTTTTTGTGGTAAATACGGCGCCTGATTCATAAGGCCAGTTGAAGGTGTATTTGAATCCTTTCCGTTCAAAAGAACCGTTGTATATTTTTCCGTTGAAAGTAATCTGAATATTTCCCTTATTACCTTTTGTCAGGTAAGTGGTGCTGTTTTGTGCCTTCTTCTCGCCGGGAGAACAATACGTGCCGGAAGCTACCTTTTCAAAACCGACTTCATAGTTGCTTCCTTTCTGCAGTGTATTCATGATCAGTCGGTTATTTGTGCAATCATAACTTCTTTTGGTAACAAATTTCAATTGCAGGACCTCGGCCGTATCTGCATCGGCAAACGGTGTTATGTACACTTCATCGTCGTTATAAAACGACTGCTCGTGAATTTTGGGCTCAACAACGCGAAAAGGAGCAACTTCCACATCAATGTAAGTGGTATCAAAGCTCATGCTGTCGATTGCAAATACCCGGTGCTTGCCTTCTTTCTGGAAATATATGATCGCACTGGTACCGTTGTTGTTAACGCTGGCCGACGGGATTACGCGCCACATGACATACGGGCTGATGCCATTAATGAGCGTAAACAAGGCAGGGCTTTGTTGGCTGATATCCCTGATTGTGTCCGTGGTGATGTATCTCGTCTGCGACTGATCATCAATGGAGTCGTTGCTGCTGCGTAACCCTGACTTTTCAGGATTGCGGGTTTCAATACTTGTTTTTTCACAAGCTACCAATTGCACAAACAGCAGGATCATGCATAGTACTACTAACTTCTCTGTTTTCATGACAAAAATGATTGAGGTTGATTAAAAGACTGGAAATCTGTCAATTTAATTAACTGCACGATATGGCTGCGTGGTTGGGTAGGTAGAGAAATAAAGTTGCAGTAAAATGCCTGACAGATCACAAAAGTCAGTTTCAAGGGTCTGAAACACGAAAGGCTGCCCGGAGATCTAGTTCCGGACAGCCTTTCTTTCTTTCTTTTTCCGGCTTAATAGCCTTCGTTCTGATACATTTTTGCAGGATCCAGTTTGTACTCGTCAAAAGGAATCGGGTAGTACCTGTCTTTTGCTCCGAAGTTGGATAGCTTGGCAAGTCCGAAGCTGGCCTGGTCCTTGCTTTTAAAATAGGTTACCAGTTCCTGGGTTGTAAAAAAGCGGAGCAGATCAAACCAGCGCTGGTTTTCAAATGCCAGTTCTACCCGGCGCTCGTGTAAGATAGCCAGTTTCAAGGTTGGGTATTTGGTCCGGTAAGCGGCATTCTGCATGGAAGCGGCATATCCGGGCAAGCCGGCCCTTTCCCTGACCTGATCCAGAAAACCGGTTGCTTCATCCGTATTGCCCAGATGCATGTTCACTTCTGCAAGCATCAGGATTACGTCTGCATAACGCATCAGAATCCAGTCATTGCCGCCGTAACCGTTTGTCGTGGCAGCCGGGCTCGCATCCCTGAACTTGGTAATAAAGTAATCACGGACAATCGGATCATTGGCAAACTTGACCGAAAAGTCTTTTCTGACGTCTTTTTCTTCATAGTCCGAAACTAGGTCAGGCGTAACATTGCCGCCTGCGCCGGTTGATGTTACCAGCGAATTGATCGTCTCGCCTTTGGCCTGGTTGTTCCGTGCAATCGCCGAGGAAAAGTTAATGTCGCCCTGACGGTTTACAACCTGAAAAATAATCTCCGGCACGGTCGATTTCTTGGCTACATCAAAGACATCCGCGTACGGGATTTCTTTTAATAACCCGAAAGTGCGGAGATTGTAGCAGGCCATCAGGTACGTTTTTGCCTCATTCAGGTTAGCGGCTCGATTGGCAGCATCCAGCGTACTGGCCATTGTCAGGTATACTTGTCCGAGCAATGCATTGGCGGCTGCCTTTGTCACTTTGCCTTTGGTCGCGGCAGTCTGTACATCAGGTAAAGTACTTGCCAGAGCATCTTTTAAATCGGCTACGATCTGCTGGTAAACCACTTCCTTTTTTTCCCTGAACGTGTTTGCTTTTACGTCTTCCAGCGAGTTTAAAGGTTTGGTTACAAGCGGCACATCGCCCCATTTCCGGACCAGGTCAAAATAGATCATGGCACGCAGGTACTTGGCTTCCGCCTTGTACTGCTCTTTCAGATCATTATTGGTAAAAGTCACGCGCTCGATTCCTGCCAGTACCTGATTGCTGCGGGAAATAATCTGGTATAACGCCAGCCAGTGGGCTTTCAGATAAGTGTTGCTGGGCAGGAGTGAAAAATCATTGAACTGAAAAGGCTCGCCGGCATTCGACTGGTTGTCGTTTCTTCCGGTATTGTCCGAGCGTTCTTCATTGAAGAGCCCGCTGCTTTCTCCAACGCCGTTGCCGTTCCGCAATGCATTGTAAATCCCGTTTACCGCAGCCTGGACATCGCTTTCGGATTGGTAATAAGACTCGCTGGATACAGCATTGGGATCCTGCAGATCAATAAAGTCGGAAGAACAGGCCCCAAGCAGGGAAAGTGCCAGTGCGGTAAAAATGTGGTTCAGTCTGTATTTGGTATAAAACATATTGCTTCAGATTAAAATGTGATACGGGCTCCGATGTTGTAGGCTCGGGCAAGCGGATATTTACCGTAATCTACTCCCGGGGTCAGGTTGGAACCATTGTTGTAATCTACTTCCGGGTTGTATCCCAGGTATTTGGTCAGGGTAAATGCATTGTCAACGCCGACGTAAACCCTCAGATTGCTGATTGCGTTTTTGCTGATCTGCGCAATCTGCGGAAAATTGTAAGCCAGTGTCAGGTTCGTACATCTCAGGAACGAGCCGTCCTGCAGATAAAAGCTGGAAAGGCGTGTGCTGTTGCTCTGCGTTCCTCCGCGGGAAGCACGATAAATTTTTCCATCTCCCGGCTCAGCTTCCGAACGGTAACGGTTCAGCACTTTGGAATACTGGTTTCCGGAACCTTCCATGTTGAAAATATAGTAATCCTGTCCGTCCAGCACCTGATTGCCATAAACTCCGTTGAACGAAGAGCTGAAATCCAGGTTTTTGTAGCTGGCAGAAACGGCAAAGCCATAGGTGAATTTCGGCATCGGGCTGCCGATCACAGCCTTGTCCGCATCGTTTACAACACCGTCGCCATTCAGGTCCTCAAAATACAGATCACCCGGACGGAGCGGGTTGGTGGAAGCCGTGCTGCGGGCTGGGCCTTTGATGACATAGCCTTGTGGAAACTTCTGGGTTGAAGCATTGTATACCGCGTTATCAGCAGCCAGGTTTTCCATGTCCGACTCGCGCACCATTCCTTTTACCTTGAAGCCATAGAACATACCAATCGGCTGACCTTCCTGTGTAACATGCGTGATGTAGGAACGCTCGGCGCCGGTGGACAAAATGGTATTGGCCCCGCCCATATCCAGTACTTTGTTCCGGTTCAATGAAAAGTTACCGCTGATATTCAGATGGAAATCACTTCTGGAAATGACCCTTGCATCGGCCTGAATGTCAAATCCGGTGTTCTGGACTTTCGAATTGCTCAGGTTTGTCAGGATTGTCGTAGTTCCCGAAATGGCTGACAAAGGCTGATTGAACAATAAATTAAAGGAACGGCTCAGATAATAGTTGGCCATGATCGACAGACGGTCGTTGAGCAAGCCAAGGTCAAGTCCTACATTGTATTGAGAAGTTGATTCCCAGCCCAGGTTCGGATCTTTCACACTTTCGGCCCACAAAGCCGTATTGACGGTTCCATTTCCCAAAACCACTCCGCCCGGCGCAGCCATCGTTTGCAGGAAGCTGTAATTTCCGATGTTGTTGTTGCCGCTCAGTCCCCAGCTTGCACGCAGCTTCATGGTAGAGGACTTGCCCAGGAAATCACCATAAAATGGTTCGTTGGAGATATTCCATCCTGCCGAAACGGAAGGGAAATTACCCCAGCGGTTCCGTGGCCCGAAGCGTGAAGATCCGTCGGTACGGAAGGATGCCGTGAGGTAATATTTGTTGTCAAAATTGTAAACAGCACGTGCCAGATAGGAGAGCAGTGTCCAGTTGGTTTTTCCTGTGCCTTCGTTTTCCGGATTGCCGGAGTTCAGCGAAAAGTAAATGGCATCAGCTCCTTTTCCTGTAATTTCTTCAATACGGTCGTTCTGAAAACCGCGTGACGTTACAGAAATCACATCGCGGTTATTTTCCTGTGCGGTGTAACCGATCAGCCCGTCAAGGTGATGCTTTCCCCATGTCTTTTTGTAATCCAGCGTAAATTCGGCCAGCTTATCGATGTAGTTTACCGTTCTCGCCAGCGCATTGGCAGCCGCGATTGCCTGCGGTGATCCCGGCGGATTGGCGCCGCTGCTCAGGCTGGTCGGCAGGTAGTATTCGTACTTTTCATTGTAAGTCTGCAAGCCCAGGTTGACCTTGAAGTTCAGGTCTTTCACAATTTCAAAAATTGCAAAACCATTGTAAGTGCCGCGCTGGCCCCTGCGGTTGATATGCGTTTCAGTGGCCAGCGCTACCGGGTTTTCAATCGACTGAAGGCCGTAACCGGAACTCAGCGCCGCAGCCTCGTTTTTTACCAGGCTTCCATTTTCATTATACGCCCTGAATATCGGCATGTAAACCAGTGCGCCAAGAATTGGTCCCTGATTGAAACGTCCTTCCTGAACTTCACGGTTGGTATTATACGTAAAGGCAAGGTTTGCACCTACCTTTACTTTACGGTTTACATCCGCATCTATATTGGCCCGGAAGTTGGTGCGTTCCTGATTGGTACTGAGTATAATACCCTGCTGGCTGAGGTATCCGCCGCTGATCGCATACCGCAGTCCTTTTTGTCCGCCTGAAAAACTGAGGTTATGCCTGCTTACCGGCGCATTGCGGTAAAGTTCGTCCTGCCAGTCGGTGTTGTATTTAGGCGTAATCAGCTTCTGGTTTGCAAAATCGTAAAGATCCGTCGGGATGCTTACGGAACCGGCGCTGCCGCCCAGGTTTTTGATCCGTGTAGCATTATCGTCCGAAAACATGGCATCGTTCCAGGTTTTTCCTCCGTTCACCATTAAGTCACGGTACGCATTGTTACGGCCGTCAATCAGCAGCTGAGCAAATTCCGAAGCATTCAGCATGTCTATCTTTTTGCTCAGCTGATGTACGCCGAACTGGTAATCATATTCGAGTTTGCCTTTTCCTTCTTTTCCGCGTTTGGTGGTGATGAGCACCACGCCGCCAGCGGCACGCGAGCCGTAAATGGCAGCCGAAGCGGCATCTTTCAGGATATCAATGGATTCAATATCATTGGGATTGATAAAAATATCATTGCCGGCAGGATAGCCATCAATGACATAAAGCGGGTCTGAACTCGCATTGATCGAGCCCACGCCCCGCACCCTGATTTTTGTACCCACGTACGGAGCGCCGCTCACCTGGGAAATCTGAACGCCGGCAACTTTACCCACCAGTGCCTGTCCGACTGTGGGTGTGGTCAGGTTCAGTTCCTTGGCCTTCACACTGGAAATTGCCCCCGTCAGATCGCTCTTGCGCAAGGTCTGGTAACCTACTGCCACGACCTCGTTGAGCATTAAAGCATCCTGCTTCAGCTGGATGTTCAAAGGCTTGTCATCCGAAACGGTTACTTCCTGTGCTATGAATCCCACAAACGAAAAAACAAGTATTCTGCCTGCTTCGGTCTCCATCGTGAATTCACCCGACTCATTTGTGACGGACCCTTTGCTGCTGTCGCCTTTTTCAAGAACGGTAACGCCCAGAAGCGGCTCGCCGGTTTCGTCCACAACCTTTCCGGTAATGGTGATCTTCGGCGCATGCCGGCTTTCCGGGTAATAGTCCGGAATGTGGGTTTTGGCCGGTGCTGCCTTCAATGCAAAGCACGGGCTGAAAACCATCAAGCCGGCAATCATTGCGGGAATGATCGGTAAAATAATTTTTTTCATAAACTGGGTGGAAGTTAAAAGTTTAACAGGGGCTCTTGCGCTGGTAACCGGTTGCACACGACAAAAAGAGCCGGATTTTGGCACAAAAGTACTTTTCCACTGTTATGTCAGCAGAAATACTATGTTAACAAAATGTAAACTTTAACAGCCGGACAAGTAGATCCGGCTGTTAACTGATGTCAGAACTGAACTTTTATATGCTGAAAAAACAGGTGGCCAAATCAGCATTCATGTGAGTCCCGATTTGATCAACAGCCATTCGCTTCAAGTACATTATGGTTCGGTTACATCATTCCAATGCAGGTTAAAATGTACTTCAAAGCCCTCTGTCATTTGACTCTGGCATGATATCCGATGCATAAGACGGTTTCTCCTTTGTTGACCGGCGGCGTCCCGATCTTGTACAGGATGATCCCGGCCTGTTCTGCATTTACATCAGCTATGATTTTGCCGAATACATCGGTTATCATGCCGATCTTTTGTCCTTTCGAAACGGTATCCCCGCTTTTCAGATCACTGTAAAATATTCCTTTCTCCGGCGATTTGATGTAATGCTGCCTGTTCAGAATGACGGGCCGGGGTGCAGGCTTGTCCGCAGAGGGATACATACCAAGCTCCCGGAGTATGTTATAAATGCCGGTTTTGATTCGCTGCACGGATTTATGCTGAACACCGCCCAGTTTTCCTGCTTCCATACTCAGCGCAGTGATGCCTTGCTGGGTAGCATGTTTGAAAGCGTATTCAGCCGGCTCTGTCTTTGATAAATTAAAAGGGTAAACCACCAGAAGCGGGAACCCTGCTCGTTCCGCCAGACGACTGGCCAGGGCAGTCTGCTCGGGCGTATTTTGATTGTCATAGTAACATACAAAGTCTGTCAGGTCTTCTCCTGCATCGCCTGCATGCACATCCAGGAAAACCGTCGACCGGACTATGATCTGTGTGGTGATCAAATGGGCCAGCCGCTCGGAAACGGTGCCTTCCGGCTTTCCGGGAAATACACGGTTCAGGTTTTTGCCGTCCGCAGGGTTGTAGAAAACAGTCCTGCCAAAAAAGGCAGCGGTATTGGCAACGGGCACAATCAGCAGTGTTCCTTTGAGTTTGTCAGGATCAATTTCGGCCATGATCTGCTGAGTTGCCATAATAGGCGGGTACTCGTAGCCATGAATCCCGGCAACGATGGAAAAAACAGGCCCGTCCATTTTCCCTCTGATGATTTTAACTGGCAAACTGGCGGTGTCAATGCCATTGCTTACTGCCAATACCTGCTCGGAAGTTGAAGCGGACTGTATGTTAAAATCCAGTTTTTCCGCCAGCTGGGCTGCCGCATCTGAGATGGGCATGGACAATACGGCGGATAAAAATAAGGTGAAGTATTTCATGATGCGTAACGATAACTGACTGGACTGCTAATCTAATATTTTTTTTTGCAACATGGTTGCAAGTTTAAATTGTTAATCCTTTATTTGCAACATTGTTTCATGTAGGCCGGTGCTTTTGCCGGTCAGAAAACCGGTTTGATGAAGATACGTGTACTTGTTTGTTTGGCGGCATTGATGTTTGCACTTCCTGCGAAGCTGGTGGGACAAACGTTATCCGGCAAGGTCGTCAGCAGTACAGGTCAGCCGCTTACCGGTGCAACGATCACAGTGATGCCTGAAAAAATTACCCGGCCAAGCGGTGTCAACGGCACTTTCCGGTTTGAGGCTGTGAAGAAGGGAAGGCACAGTTTAAGGATTTCTTTTGTGGGTTTCAAAACCGTCGCCAGCTCGTTTATCATGTCTTCGGATTCTTTGCTTCTGAAAGATATCATACTCAGGGCAGAAGAAGGTCAGTTGCAGGAAATTACAATCAAAGAAGATTACCAGCAGCTGCGCCGGCAGCAGGTTTCACTCAGCATGGATATTGTCGGCGCTGATTACCTGCGGCGCAATCTGGGCGGAAGCCTGATGCAGTCGCTGGAAAAGCTGTCCGGAATCAAAACCATCGGCATCGGCTCCGGCGGCTCCAAACCGCTGATCCGGGGATTGGGGTTCAATCAGGTGGTGGTCGTGGAAAACGGCATCCGGCATGAAGGCCAGCAGTGGGGCGCCGACCATGCGCTGGAAATCGATCAGTTTGCTGCCGGCAGGGTAGAGGTCATCAAAGGTCCGTCCGCGTTTTTGTATGGTTCCGAAGCCATAGGCGGCGCCATTGACATCAAGCCTGCTGCACTGCCGGCCGCACATACGGCAGGCGGCAGTGCAGACCTTACGGCCAAAAGCAACAACGGGCTTTACGGCGGATCAGTGAATCTGTATGCCCGCAAGCAGCGCGTCTTTGCCGATTCCCGCATGACCTGGCAGGAGTACGGCGATTACGGCGTGCCGGCCGATACCATTTTTGTGTACGACTATGCAGTGCCGCTTCATGAAAACCGCCTGCGCAATACGACAGGGCAGGAGCGGAACGTGCACCTGCGTACAGGATGGCTTACATCGCAGTTTCAATCGGTATTTTATCTTAGCCAGACATTCAGCCAAAGCGGCTTTTTTGCCAATGCACATGGACTGGAACCAAGGCGCGTTGATCTGGACTTGCATGACCGCTCTTCAAGAGACAGGCAGCTGCCTTCCCAGCAGGTTTCACACACTAAAATCATCAGCCAAAATGAATTCCGCTACGGGCAAAACAGGTTCGATTTGGAGCTGGGTTATCAGCGCAATTTCCGTCAGGAGCACAGCCGGTATGTCAATCACGGGTATATGCCGCCGGTTTATCCTTCGGAGCAGTCTGCGCCCCAGACGCTGGAACGTGAGTATGACAAAACGGTTTTTTCGGCCAATATCAAAAATGAGCTGGTTTATAAAAACCACACGCTGACGATTGGAGCAAGCGGCGAGCAGCAGCACAATACCATCGGCGGCTGGGGGTTTCTGATCCCGGCATTCACGCAGACCAGTGCCGGTGCTTTTGTATTCGATAAATTGAAAGTCAGTGAAAAGCTGCTTCTGCAAGCCGCGCTGCGGTACGATCTGGGAAGAATCAGTATCAGGGAATATAAAGACTGGTTTACTTCGCAGTCTGAAAACGGAAACAGCACATATCTGACGCGCGCGGAAGCGATTACACGCACATTCAAGAATGTAAACTGGTCGGCAGGACTGAATTATACGCCGGGAGCGTTCTTTCTGAAATTCAATGCAGGCAGTGGTTTCCGGATGCCGATTGCCAAAGAGCTGGCTGCGAACGGGGTCAACTATCATTATTTCCGGTATGAAAAAGGCGATCCTTCCCTGTCAGCCGAAAAGTCTTACCAGCTCGATCTGGGAACAGGCATCAATGCTGAAAAGTTTACCGTAGCACTTACGCCGTTTCTGAATTATTTTCCCAGCTACATTTACCTGAACCCAACTGCACGTCACGATTATTTCTATGGCGCCGGCAACCAGGTTTTCAACTATGCCCAAAGCCGTGTGCTGCGTTACGGATCGGAGTTGCAGCTGTCATACCGTTTTCTGAATAACTGGAATGCATCACTGGCCGGCGAATACCTGTATACCCGCCAGCTTTCGGGTGCCAAACGGGGCTATGCACTGCCTTTTTCGCCGCCGGCTTCTGCACTGGCCGGCATGACCTACGAGCCAAACTGGGAAAGGCTGCTGACGGATGCCTATTTCACGTTGGATTGCAGGCTTACCGCACGCCAGAACCGGATCGTGCCCCCGGAAAGGCCCACGCCTGCATACCAGATTTTCAGTTTCAGTGCAGGCGGCAAAGTGAAAACAGGCGCACAATACATTTCAGTGAGCCTGCAGGTGCAGAACGCATTGAACACACGCTATTTGAGCCATACCAGTTTTTACCGGCTGATCGGCCTGCCCGAAGCAGGCCGCAATGTCATCCTGGCTGTAAAGATACCTTTTTTCATTAAAGGAAAATCCACAAGCTGATACCCTGCAAATTCGAATACTCACCATAATTTCTAATACCATGCAAATCAAATCAATGCTTGCCCTGCTGCTGGCCGGGACCCTTTTTGCTTCCTGTAACGATGACGACGATGTAAACGTGGCCGCACCGACCCTTTCTGGTGTGGAAATCGGTTCGGGCAACAACAAACAAGCGCATCCGGGCAGTGACTTTCACATCGAGGCGCAGATCGTGGCACCGGGCAGCATCGAGCGTGTGCAGCTGGAAATCCATCCTGTAAATGGCAGTGGCTGGAAACTGGACACGGTTTACACCGAAGGGCTGGCCGGACTGAAAAATGCCGAGCTTCACAAGCATATTGACGTGCCCGCCAGTGCCGCTTTGGGAAAATATGACCTTCATTTGACGGTAACGGACAAGAACGGCAACAAAGCCGAGATCGGCTCGGAGCTGGATGTGACCAACGACCCGTCATTGCCTGCGGTAACCGGGTTTGCCGTGGAAGCGGAAGATGCCGGCAAAGGCCTGCATTTGGAGGCTGCTATTGCTGCACCGAACAAAATTGCCGCTGTGACCGTGGAAGTGCATGGCGAAAAATGGGAAAAGGAGTTTGAGTTCAAAGACGCCGCCATGGTCGGGCAAACGGCCTTTGACTTTCACAAGCATTTGGACATCACGGCGGCACCTGCCGGTCATTATCATGTGCACCTGAAAGTGACGGACCAGGCCGGAAAGAAAAATGAATACGAAGAACATTTCGACAAATAAGCTAATGATGTAGGGAATCGGAAGCCGAAAAGCCGGTCCGTGTTGCTGGCAGCCTTAATCCTGATCCTGCTCACCTTGGCGGCCTGTGATAAAAAAGAGCCGGAGCCGATGCCGGAACCCGAACTGCCCAAACCGGTTCTGGAAAATCTGGAACTGGGCCTGGGCAATGCCGGAATCGGCGTAATCGGAGAAGATTTTCACTTTGAGGGCGACATGCTGGCCGTTGACAAGATCGACAAAGTAGAAGTAAAGATCCTGCCCAAAGAAGGTGAAACATACAGCAAGCCGTGGAAACATGAAATCACCTGGGACCAGTACAAGGGCCTGAAAAATGCGAACATACACAAGCATTTCAACATTCCTGAGGATGCGGCCGAGGGCCAGTACGACTTCTGGGTCATTGTCTATGATGAGAATGGCTCAAGACTGGAAGTCAGAAGGGATTTTGAAATTTACGCCCGTGCCAACCTGCCGGTAAGGCCCATGATTTCGGGATTATGGATGCATAAAAACTGGACGCCCATGTACGATTTTCATGCTGACAAGGACAATTATCCAACCCAGCGTTACGGAAAAGGCGATACGATTCAGGTGCAGGCCAATATCTCCTACGTAAAAGGCGATGGAAAACTGTATCTGCTGCTGATCAGAAAGTCGGCCAGTTACAACCCGCAGACGATGGAAGAAGTGGATTTAAGCAAAGCCATTGTCTATGACGTGCATGAACACAAAAATGAGCATAGCGTGTATGATTTCGGCAATTCGGAATTTGATATGGAAAGCTATACGGTGATCCGGAACATTCCGGATCTGGTCATCGGGGCAGAAAAGGATAACAACGCACCAGACAAAAATGCGATTACCGGCAGCAAGGCATGGCAGACGGGTGAATACAATCTGGTGGTGATTTATAAAAATTTCACGTCAGGCCAGACAATTCACAAGACGATTCCATTCGGCATCGACTACAATTAAAAGCTTTGTTTAAATGGAATTACTTCAATAATCAGCAATAACAAAAACCGTCGGGCCGGCAAGCCATGTGCCGGCCTGATTTTAAAATACGATGAAACAAATAAGCCAATTTATTCTGCTGACAGTCATTGCATTATTCACCGTCGCTTGTGACAAGGACGAACCGACGGTCGATACCGCATATCCGGTTATTGATGCCACGGCCGCAGGCACTTTTCCGGTTCAATGCAGCACGGTGAAAAGAGGTGAAAAATTCACGTTCAGGGCTGCATTTTCCGACAACATGGCACTGGGATCTTACAGTCTGGACATTCATCACAACTTTGATCACCATACCCACAGTACAGAGGTAAGCGACTGCAGTACCGATCCGGTCAAAAAGCCGGTTAACCCTTTTCTGTTAATCAAAAGCTTCGACATTCCCGAAAACCAGAGAGCTTACACAGCAACTCAGGAAATTGAAGTGCCAGCCGACATCGATCCCGGCGATTACCATTTTATGATCCGGCTGACTGACAAGGAAGGCTGGCAAACACTCAGGGGAATCAGCATTAAAATCCAGTAAGTTTCAGTCTGAATGATCAATCATGTGTTATCTTGGAATAATACTTGGTATGATAAGTCAGATTAAAGGGAAGCAGCCGAGAAATTATGAGAAATAACTGTCACATTGACGGCAGTAACCTCCATATGTAGTGAATTCACTGTCTGTACCATCCATAACCGTACGCACTGACAAAACCTGAAGATTAAAGATGATGCTTTTTAATACTCATTTACCGGAAAGTATTTGGAATATACCTGTCTTCGACTTTCAGAAAAAAGCCATTTTGATCAGGCTTAGAATATCGAAGGATGCACTGGCAAGTTTAATCCAGAATTTAGATGGTTTTTTCTTTTTCATGATCAGAATGATTAAAGTTTGATATGCAACCTGAAAATAATACGTCTTTTATAATACCGGCCGGAACTTGAACAGCCCAGGCAGTATAATGGTCAGGATTACCCCGGGGAATACTGTGCGAAATTTTACGGAAGAATCGGAGTTTTTTTCTGTTGGAATTTTGCCATTCATAGCAGAAGATTTGTTTTTAAGAGCAGGTGTTTTGAGCAGTTTAGGTTTGTAAACCCCTGTGAACGCTTTATGCTTATCCTTTCCGCTTTCATTATTACGAATGATCTGCCTGTTGGACTCAGTTATTCCTGTTACATAACTTTGTTTAGGCAGTGGCAAGAATGATTCCATTTCAGGGATAGTTCAATGTTTAAGTTTGTCCGGGGCAGGAAAATTTAGAGATCGTAAGTTAAAGATTTAACAGGTAAAAACAATGGAATGCTTTCTTGGCATCAGAAGCTGTTTCGTTCCTGCTCAGCTGATCATAATAGGGAGTAGAAATTTCGTAAATTCCTGAATGCAGCCGCGCAAAAGAGATCCCGTTTCACAACTCAGATACTGTGTATTATAACGGAGCTTTCTGTAAAATAATAGTTAAATGAATTCAATTGCCTGTTCTGGTTTTTCTGTTAAACTTTTTGTCATTTTAAAAACACGCCGGACATTATAGCCCTCGTTGATGTAGCATTGGTTATTGCGGAAGTTATTATTTAAAATTCTTTTTAAATTCAGCTGCTGATTCATTTGGAATTATATAATTCAACTACTGGAATAACCTGCTTGTCGGTAAGAATACATGGATTCATGTCTCCGGTTTTGTCTGTGAAAGTTATTGTTAACCAGATTAAGTTTTTGAATGTGCCGGAACCGATTGCAAACCATACTGCAGGCGAGCGCAAAGGAAAGTTGTTTCAGCCTAAAAATACCCTAAATAGGGTATTGCCAATCTACCTCATTGCGAAGTAATTTTGGGATCAATTAGACCCTTTACAAAACGCTATGATAAAAGTTGTTGTATTCGACGATCATAAATCCAGACGGGAAGCGCTTGAATTACTTGTCAATATTCAGCCCGGTATGATATGCACAGGTGCTTACGAAGATTGCTCAAATCTTGTTCGCGATCTGGCTAAAAATATACCGTCAGTTGTATTAATGGACATCAATATGCCGAGGGTTGGCGGAATTGACGGTGTAAAGCTTCTGCGAAAACATTTTCCGGATACTTGTGTAATTATGCAGACTGTATTTGAGAATGACGAATCCATCTTTGAATCCATACTTGCCGGTGCGCACGGCTATATTTTAAAAAAAGCACCGAATGAAAAAATTATTGAGGCGATACTGGAAGTCATGGATGGAGGAGCGCCGATGACCCCGTATGTTGCAGCCCGGGTTTTAAATTACTTCAACAAAAGAAAGCCGGTGACGAAAGGAGCGGAGTATGAACTTTCACCGAGGGAACTCGATATTTTGACCAGATTATCAAAGGGAATGAGCCATAAATTAATGGCATATGAGCTGCTGCTGTCAGTACACACAATCGATCGTCATATCAAGAATATTTACAGGAAACTGCACGTGCACAGCGCGTCCGAAGCAGTTGCAATAGCTTTACAAAACCAGATTATTTAGCATTTGATGAATAGGAATAATCATCCATGAAATGTTCCGTTATTACATCGATAGTACGTTGTTGATAACCCTGTACTATTGCCTTTTTTTGAATGCCAATTACATTTTGCCAAAGTCCATATTTGCTGCGCCTGGTTTATTTCTGTTTATAAAAATGCAGCTGTATAAATCTTTTAAAGCCTACTTTCTATTTAAAATTCAAATGTTTGATAAAAGGCTTCAGGGCTCATCATGAATGTTAATTATTTTCCATGACGGCATGGAATCATTTGCCGGATTGTTTGTCAAAATAAATTGAAAAATACCCTAAATAGGGGATTGTGTACATGAATTGGTACTATTATTTTTGTATCATCAATTACAGTATTGCATAATCAGTAACTATAAGAAACAAGGTGACAGCCTGGCGCTGCTCTGTTCACTTCATCACAGATTTTTCTAATTTTTTTAAATACATTTTGCTGTATGAAAAATTTTGTTCCGGCAAAACTGGGGGCTTTTTGCATTCCGGTTTTAATGCTGGCAGGCACCGGCTGCTCTACGATTTCCAGATTTGACCAGTATTCGTATGCACAGGCCACTTCGTTAAAAGTGGATGCCGTAAACCTCATGGCCACTGCCACTCAGCCATTCGACAATCACCTGGACGAAGTGAATAAAGTCAAGACAGCCATTGATAAGATGTACGAGTACGAAAAGAACCGTCCAAAAAATGTCATTTCCGAAAAGATGTGGCTTGTGGTCCGTGATTCAAGCGGGCATTCATTCGGCGGATTTATCAAACGATGGCAAGCGGAAAAAACACTCGATCCCGCATTTATCAAGGAGTCGCAACAGCTTGTAAGCGAATCATTTGACCAGATTTCCCAGCTTGAAAGCGGCAAGATCAAACAGGTTGCCAATTAATCCCTTCAGGTTCTTATAAAACCAGCTATAAAAATGAATGCTATTGATTTTAACCAGCTCTACGACAGTCTGAAAAGTGGTGTGGAGACTGTCGCCAAAGAATCGCTGAACAGCTACGTCAGCCAGGCGACCAAAGACGGAAAAAATGCCTTGCAGGATATTAAGACAAACCTTCAGCGCTGGGCGGTCGAGGTGGAAACCGGCGCGCTAACCAAGGAAGACCTTCAGTTCCTGCTGCAGGAAGAAACGGCTCTCGATGAACTGACGAGCCTGAAAGAGGCGGGGCTTGCAGCGGTGCAGATCGACAAATTCCGCAATGGACTGATTAATATGATCATCAGTACGGTTACCGGTTCCGTTAAAGTATAGCCACCATGGTTAGCTATATCTTAGAAACGCAAGTGGCCGGATGGCTGCCTGCTCCTGTACTTTGCCTGCTTTTTGTGCTTTTATGTGTGGTGCTGGGCCAGATCGGCCTGACCCTCTTCGAAAAGTTTTTCAGATTACACCTGGATGTTGTCGACAATGACCTTACCGGAATCATGTTCAGCACCATAGGACTGATCTATTCATTGATCCTGGCCTTTGTAATCGTTGCAGTGTGGGACGATTATGATGACCTGAGCAAGACCATCGAAGAAGAAACGGATAAGCTGAACGGGATTATGGCACATACGGGTACCCTGCCCGCGGACATGCAAATCTCCATGAAAACAGCCATGATCACCTATTGCAGACAGGTTTTACAGGAAGAGTGGCAAATGAATGGCAGGAACGTCCCCGAGCGCCCGAGTGCAATCCCCAGCCTGCGGCTGGCGCTGCTGCGCGTGGAGCCTTCGAGCAAGCGGGAAGAAAATATTTATACGGTGGTGGACCAGGAACTGAGCAGCATCAGCGATCTCAGGAGAAAACGGCTGGGTTATGCCAAATCGCACATTCCGGACCTGGTTTGGTTTACACTGCAGGTGGGCAGCATGATGCTGATCGTGTTTTCCTATTTTCTTACAGCACCTTCAGGCAGGATCAAAAGGGTCAGTCTGGGCTTTTTCACCGGCTATCTGGCCATGTGCATGTTCCTGATTTATACCCTCGACCGTCCGTTTGGAAAAGTGATCCAGGTAAGCCGGCAGCCCTATGCCAATGTGCTGATGAACCTCGAACAATATTACGCTGTCAATTTATAATCCTTACCCATTGTATGACCAGTTCACAATTACAGGCCGTGGCATGCTCCACTGCGGCCAATGCCAGGATTTTTTTGCCTTATATAAGCGCGGCGTTCGAGCGGTACGGGATCAATACGCCCGAGCGGCAACTGTGTTTTATGGCGCAGGTGGCGCATGAAAGCGGGGGATTGTTTTATACCGAAGAGCTCGCAACCGGTGCGGCTTACGAAGGCCGCGAATCATTGGGAAATACCCAGCCGGGCGATGGGGTCCGATTCAAAGGCCGCGGACTGATCCAGATCACGGGCCGCAACAACTACCGCCTGGTCAGCGAGGCGCTGCAAGCCGATTTTATAACGCATCCGCAGCTGCTTGGCGGTAAAAACATAACCCTCTGCAGTCCGGATCAGCTCAGATATGCCGCGCTGAGTGCGGGCTGGTTCTGGGACCGCGCCGGGCTGAATGCATTTGCCGACAAAATCAATTCAAAACAACCCGTTGATTCCGGCGCGAACCTCGAATTTTTTAAACGTATAACAAAGGGCGTTAACGGCGGGTACAACGGGTTGCCCGACCGCCTGCACCGGTATATTCAGGGTGCGGCGGCATTGCTGCCAGTAAATGCAACGCAGCCCGCAGTGACGCAAACCTGATATTTCCTCTAATTAACCACATAACATCCCTTATAAAATGTCTGAAACCAATACATCCGCCATGCAGGTGGGAAGCATTCCTATCGTCAAAACGCTTTCGATCACCAACAGTTCGTCCGCTGAGATAGTCCTGTTGAACAGCGCTTCGGAGGACCCGGGCCTTCATGCCTATGAAGAAAATCTCACCTTGATGACTGATACGAATGGCCGGAAAAGCCTTCCGGCGGGAAGTACGGCGACTGTCGCGCTGGATACAACGGGAATTGGGCCTTCCTATTCGCAGGTTTACACCACCATTTTTGCCAGATCGTCCAATCTTTTTCCTGTTAAAATCACAGGTTCCGCACCTTCTTACCGTTCCGGTGCATATGATCCGGTTACCGTTACGGACGACGATGCTGCTGCCATGGCGCAGGCGGAAAGGTTTCTTCAGACCATTACGGCATACCCGACATCGTCACTCGCCAGGAATTATGCGCAACTGTTGCAGGATACCCGCAATGCGACCGGCACAGACACGGATATTGACTCGGCTTTCGCCCGGTTTTTCGCGCCGACCAGCTATCCGAAAGTCAGCATGGAAGCAATTTCCGCCGTCGGAACATACTACACCCAGTTTCCGAATGTATGGGCAGCATACCAGCCCAGCATGAAGCATGACCTGTATTGCAGCAACGACAAGAACACTGCAGATTATGCCGGCTCCGTCACCATAACTTTGCCTGCTGTTGCATCGGCTGATAAAAGTCTGCCGGGATACGGGCTGACCTTCACAGACCCGGCCGGAGCATCGAAGCCGCTGTATTTTATCAACGGTCAGTTTGTAGACAGCAAAAGTGGAACTGCGGACATTTGCCTGTCAGGGACTTTTATGTTGAAAAGCACTATTACGCGGGTGGCGGCAGACAATGCCATAGTTCCCGTACTGACAGGCGTGATCAGCAATAAAAAGGTGCTGGGATATGCTGCTGACAACGTAGCAACTGCAAGTAACGGCACGGATGGCAGCGGCCCTCATTCCGGGCTTGACGGCTTCGATATATTTTTAATTGCCATCGGCTCATGGCTCGGGCTTTCCTTTGCGCTGGCGCTGGGCGCCAGCGTCGTAACGGCAATCAAGGAAAAAATCGAAGAATACAAAGAGTCTGTCAAAGAATCTTCGGAATCAGATGATCCTGACTTTTCGGAATTGCTGACCGGAGAAAAGCTTGCCGAATTAAAATCAGAAGCCGAATCGGACACCGCGCCCTTGAAAGAAAAGCTGCAGAAACAGCTGGATGATGTACAGGCCGATTTCGGGCTGGACGGCGAACTCGCGGATCTTTTTAAAGAATATGAGCCGCAAGTTGATAAAATGTATAACGAGGAAGAAAAAAACCTTTTTGAAGATGAGGCCGGGACTATCCAGACGGAACTGGGCGAGGAGCTGGATGCCGGCGTAAACAGCACCGAACTTCAGGATGACGAAGATACCATCGAAAGCGCGCTTGAAAAAATCGATGCGGCGACTCCGGAAGAGCTTGCCGGCGTACTGCAGACCGAGCAGCCATCCATGGATGAAGTGAAGGCTGATGTGGACGCCAATTACAAGAAAGCGCTTTCAGAGGCAGAAGGTGATGCAAAGACGGAGTTGACCGAGGTCAGCAACGAGCTCAAAGAGATGGAAGCCGAAGAAGACAATATTGAAAAAGAGAAGGAAGAGGAAGAGACTGGTGATACCAAGGATACAGAATTTACCGAAAACGATAAAATGGCAGAGTGATTATGAAAAATCGAATCAAAATTCTGGGCCTGATGGCCTGCGGTATATCCATGACCGGTTGCAGCAGCATTGCAGGCTATGACGATCGCCATATCATCGCTTATTCAGTCATCGGACTTATCAGCCTTCTGTTCCTGGGACTTGCCAGGTACAGCAACCTGATCCGGGACGAAATCAGTGACCTGGCCGCCTTCAATGCGAATGCCGCCCAGTTACAGCAGACGCGTAAGTGGATGCCACTGGACAAAACCGCGCCCTTCAGCCTGACCAAAGTGCAGTTTGGACTATGGACGGTGATTATATCGTCGGTTTACATTTACCTGTCACTGATCAAAGGCGACTGTGCCGTCGGAACGATCAACAAAACGGCGCTGGTGCTCATGGGAATTTTCGCAGGAACCGCTGTGGCCTCGACGATTATTGATAAAAATGAAATGAACGACAACCGCGACCGCCACCAGAATACGCCGTCGCAGGGTTTTTTCGTGGATATTTTATCTGACGACAATGGGATCAGCCTGCACCGGTTTCAGAATTTTGCCTGGACCATTATTGCAATTACTGTTTATCTCTACAAAGTTTCCGAGATCAGGACAGGTTGCGAACTTCCCGAACTAAGCGACACATTGCTTGCACTGACCGGCATCAGCAGCGCGACTTACCTGACGTTGAAAAGCCAGGAAAACAGTCCGCCCGCGCAGCAAATTCCGCAAAGCGCACCAGAAAGCCAGCCTGCCGCGCCGGCACCCGCAGCTGCGCCACAACTCGTCAGCTGAGCAGTGCATGACCTGAAAAATTCAAATAACAATCTATTCAAACTTTAAAAAAGAGAAATCATGCCTGATTTAAGTAAAACCTGGTCTGTAAAAAACAGCAGTGGAAAAGACCTGATTGTCCTGGACGCATATGCTGATGTAACGCTGCCGGCAGAACATTTTTATGGCCTTTCCTTAAAGACGCTCCTCTATCAAATCAGCGGGGTTACCCAGACCCAAACAATCATACCTAATGGCAAGACCGTTGAGATACTTCTGACAGAAGTGCATACCGATAAAGATACCAAGGCCGGCCTGGACTATCTGATGATTATCGCCGAAGCGCGCACTTTGTTTCCTGTGAAGGTTGTGACGCTCGCTATGGCCGGCAATCCGGGCTCATTTGCCCAGACAGAGGTAACCGAAAGTGATGCTAAAATCTATACTGCAACAGAGACGTTCAAGCGGACCGTAGAGTCATTTCCCACTTCGGAGCTTGGAACGGGATATGCGGACGTATTGCAATTGCAGGACCAGACAAAAACCGATGCCTGGTTCAAAACGACTACTGATTTTAAAAACGTTACGTCCGAATCGGTCGTCGTTGTCAGCAGCTACTATAAAGTCTATCCTTTTGGTTGGCTGGATTATCAGGACAGCAAAACTTACAACTTCTATGAGATTGATCAAAAGACAGGTAAGCCCGTTGCAAAGTTTGAATTGAACTACACCGGGACTTCCCCCATGAATTATGATAAAGCGTTGCCGGACTTCACGGCCGAATACGATGGCACCAAGCTTATCTATCATAACGGAATGTTTGTCGACAGTGCAGACAATCAGACGCCCAAAATCATGCTTGCCGGTTCATTCCGGATTTTGGGTGAACTGACTCAGCGGAGCAGTGATGACAAAATGGTAAGTTGCTTTATGGGCGTTGTTAATGGAAATAAGATGTTCGGGATCAGCGACAAGGAACCGGACCCCAAGGATCAGGACGCTGGATTTTACGATCTGATGCAATTTGACAACTTTCGGGATTATTGCGACGTATTCGCCTATGTGATCGGGCTGGCAATCGGTTTGGAATTCCTGATTGTCATCGGATATAAAATCAAGACTGCATATAAAAACTGGAAGAATGATATACCGTCCGATCAGGAAAAAATCGAAACGGCGCTGACAGAAATAAAGAATAAGATTGGTCAGGATATGACAACTGTTTTGCGCCGGATCAATGAGCTGCGCCCGCCGGTGCCTGCAAATGCTCCTGACGCGTTGGGAGCAGAGATTCCTCAACCTGACGAAATACCCAGTGTGCAGGTGCGCGTTGCTGCCCGCAACAAACGGATCGCAATTGAAAAAGAACGTATTACGCTAACTGAACTCCTGAACAACCAATCCCTGTATCTCGAGAAAGTAGCAGCGCTGAATGGAAATGCAGTGCAGCCCGTAGCTGATTCGCTTGATCTGCTGGCTACAAGACTGGAATTGCCGTATGAGCAGCTTTTACCTGAAATAGGGCAGGTATCTAATATACTACGCCAGAACACTTACACTTTGCAGGGTATACAGCAGGCAAATGTACGCAAGATCAATGACCAAAACAGCCAGGGCCTGGATGCGGCACGTGACGTCGCGCTTGATTATACGACCCGGGCCGAAGAAATGGCAGATGCAAGAGAAAATGCCGAAAGGGAGCAGCGTGAGGCCGTTGAAGCGAATTTGGAAGAAGCCGGCCAAAATGAACGCTGATAGGAATTTTTAAACTGTAATACAAAAAACGTAATAAAATGTCACAATCAACAGCATCTCCAACCTTGCTGGGTACTACCCCTGCGATCAATAAAAACCTCTCCATCACCAACAGCTCGTCCGTTGCAATCACCATGCTGGACGGTGTGGGTACGGACGACAGCCAGATGGCCTACGAACAAAACCTGACGCAGTACACAACTGCCGACGGCCAGAAATCGATCCCGGCAAAAGGCACCGGCACCATTGTGCTCGACGACACCCACGATAACAATGGCACGCCTACCTACTCGAAGGCGTACAGTATTATCTATGCGATGCCGTCCAACCTTTTTCCGGTAAAAATCAAAGGTTCACTGCTCGCATTCAAAACGCAGGACTTTGCGCCGGTTACCGTCACAGACGACGATGCGGCCGTAATGACGCAAACCGAGCAGTTCCTGCAAACGATCATGGCCAATCCCACATCGACGCTGGCTCAGAACTATGCCGCAGCCATGCAGGCCGCGCAGAATGCAGCCAGTTCCGACACAGATGTTGATGATGCGGTAACCAGGTTTTTTGCGGCAACAAACGGTTTTCAAAGTGTTACGCTGGATGCGATTACAACCGTAAGCACTTATTACAAGACCTACCCGTTTGTATGGACCGGCTACCAGCCTAGCAAAACGCTGTACTTCTATTCCAGCGATGGGTCCAATGTCACCTATGAAGGATCAATCACGATAACCGTTCCGGCTGCCGCTTCGGTCGACAAAAGTCTGCCGGGCTTCTCGTTCACATTCACGGATGCCAGTAACGCAACCAAACCATTGTATTTCGTCAACGGCATGTTTGTGGACGACAAAACCTCGGATGTGCCGGCGATCGCGCTGAGCGGACTGTTTGCTTTGAAAAGCACATTGACCAAGGTAGCAACTGACAACACGATCATTCCGATCCTGACTGGCACAATCAACAATGCCAAAGTGCTGGGTTATGAAACCAAAGCAACTCAGAACCCGGATGGCGACTGGTCCGGTTTGTACTCGCTTCTGCACCCTAAAAATGCAGCAGGCTACCTGGCCCTTTTCTCTACCTTTATCGGGCTCGTAATGGGCGTCGAGGTGATTGAGAAGTATGCCAAAGCGCTCAAAGACAAACTGTTTGACAAGAAAGTGGAAACGGCCGACCAGCAGGGACTCGACAGTCCAGATGATGTGGAGTTGACACCGCAGCAGGTTCAGGATGCAAAAACCGATGTTAAAACGGAGATGACGCCGGTCGAAACAAGAATGCAGGCCATGCTCGACAAAATCCAGTCCGAGTACAAACTTAACCAGGATCTGCTGGAAAGCATGAAAGCCACTCAGGCAGAGATCCAGGAACAGCTTAAACAGGATAAAAAGGCTGAACTGGAAGACGAGGGTGAAGCCATGGAAGAAGAATTGCAGGGGGCACTGGATGCAGGCGTGAACAACAAAGACCTCGATAATGAAGATGACGCGATCGATAGTGACCTGACGAGCCTTGACTCGGCATCAGCTGAGGAACTGCCGGGCCTGCTCGATTCCATTACGCTGGATTTTGGCGGCCTGAAGATTAAAGTGGATGTAACCTACAGCACTGCTATCAAGAATGCGAAGGGGGATGCCGCGTCAGAACTGGCCGAGGGCAAAAAAATCAGTGACGATGCGAAAAGCGAGGCCGATAATATCGAGAAGGAGGGCGAGCAGGCTGAAACCGGTGACACGAAAGAAAGCGAGACCGACTTTACACAACCCAAAGAATTCGATGCTTAATCCCGAAACTTCCACCAGAACGAGTGCAGCTGCTCAGGCAGCTGCACTCTGTTCTCCAATCCCCAAAGCAATTATCATGGCAGATACCTCCATTCCAACCATTGCGTTCAAAAACGACCTGACGTATGATATCGTCATTTATGATTCCTTCGATGACGAAGACTCGGACGACGACGCCAATGCCAGTTTTTTCGGTACACTCACTTCGCTTGGGACCGTCGGTGCCAACTCCACGGTCAACATTCAGCCTATTCACAGATCATCTGCATTTATCATTGAAAGTGCAGCCGACAAAAAGCCGGTGAAGCGCTGTACCAAGCTGGGCAGCAACAAAACGCTTACTTCCTTTGAGATTGCCAAAGCCGACGAAGATGCCATGACAGCTACCTTCCAGCTGATCAATCTGGTCAACAATACGCCGGCTGACCCTGTTGCGGCTGCATTCAAAAAGATCCTGAGCAGCGATGATATCGTTACGGATATGAACGCTTTTTTTCAGCAGCAACCTGCTTATGCAAGCTGTACTTTCCAGACGTATATGATGGCGGTAACTTACCTGGCCACCCTGCCGCCGGCTCCGGCGACGCCAGCCGTAACTTATTATTCGCTCAGCAAAATGGCTGCAATGATGGGCGCCACCTGGCCGGGCGGATTACCGGATGTAGCCGTATCGAATTTCAAGGTTACCGACAAAAACAGCGTACTCGTCATATCGGGCGACATCGACATCAGCACTTTGAGTTTTGAATCGCCACAAATATCAGCCAATGTCGCCAGGATACTGGGTGACAAAAAAGTACTGACCTTCGATCTGATTTTCAACCACGGTGTCAACGTTGGCATATTCGGCACAAGGCTTATCCTGTTGTTGGATACGATTGACATTCCTGCGGGCAGCAGCCAGGTACACATCACGAAACCAACGATTACGATAGACATCAATCCGCTGTTCAAATTCGTGGTTTTTACCCTGACCGGGACCATTCCCTTTAATGTATTCAGCAAATCATTTGATGCAAACCTCTCTCTGACCGTTGACAACGTGGAAGCTGCCATCGGGGTTGTTATTGCAGGTGATCATGCCTCGCTGCCTGCGCCGCCGGTGATCAAAGGTGTGCATTTCAATGAATTCGGGGTGGGCATGGGCATCATTTTCTCTCCGCCTGCATTTGCATTGGGCTTACAGGGTAAATTTCACATCGGTGACGGAGCTGACATGCCGGTCGACATCGCTGACGATACCTTTGCGGTCGTCTGCAAATTTGACTCGGAAGTGCCTGAGCCTGTTTACGCGTCTTTTTATGTTCCCAAAATGGACATCAATCAGGTTTTGGCCATGTTTACCAATGCCGGGTCCAATCTGGATGTGCCTGTAACTTTTACCGACCTTTCTTTTAAATGGGCTGAAAACCCGATGGAGCCTTTCGTGCTCCCCGACGGAACGCTGTCGGAAATGGCCTATGGGTTCAGTGCAGCCGCCAGCGTGTTTGCATTTCAGTTCTTCGGTGATGTGGAAGTCGACATGAACAATGGCCTCACTGCCAATATTCAGGCGTCTCCGGTTGCCTTGGGCAATGTATTCAAGCTATCGGGCGACGGGCCGGGCGTAACGATAAAGGTAGACGCCAGCGGCAACCCGATCAAAAACAACCAGATCCGTGACTCGAAAGTGCTGCAGGACGCACTTGCCGCTGCTGTGGACAAGCAGATGGTCGCGCCCGGCGGACCGGTTCTGGCCATCCAGACTTTTTCTTCTCCCTTTCTGCATGTCAAGGCAAACGCAAGTCTGTTTGAACTGGCCGGCGTAGCCATCGAGGCGGACATTGACAAAACGGGCATCAGATTTTTGCTGGATTACGGGGCAGTTCTGAAGGAAAAAATGTCTGTAACGCTGTCGGATTTCCATAACCTGGCTGCTTCTTTTGAATATTATATGAACACAACCATTACGATCCCGCCGGTCGGAGGCGTAAAGATGGGCTCATTTACGCTGGCTGCTGACGTGGAGGCGCATCTGGCAATTCAAACATCCTTGTCCGATATCACCATGAAATTCGGCGGCAGCTTCGACTTCGAAGGGCTGAAGCGCACATTCGGAGACTTCAATGCGGACATAAACATCAAAAAAATGACAGACCTGATCGGGGCGGGCATTTCCTGGATTGAAGCGCAGGCTACACAGCTCTTCGGCGAGTTTCTGGGCGATGCAGGGAAATGGGCTTCCAGGGTCAAATCGGGCTTCATTACAGGATGCGATGAAGTGGGCACGGTGCTGTACCGCGCATTCAAAAAGGATGACGCATCAGTGGTTGCCGGCATTATGAAAGCAGCCGGCTTTGCAGCGGACGAAATTGCCGGTAATATCAAAAATGCCTGGAAGTGCGGAATTACCGACGTCACTTACGCCATGCGCGCCGCCGGCTTTTCGCCGCAGGATATCGCAGCAGGAATGCAAAAGGCTTTCAATGCAGCCGATCAGGATGTTGCCAATGCTTATAAAGCTTTATCGTATACGGCCAATGATGTAGCCGGTGTGGCCAAGAGCGTATACGGGCAGGCGTCAGCAGGTACGGCGGTTATACTTAAAAATGCAGGCTACGCTGCACAGGATGCTTCCAATGCTTTGCAGGCAACGTTCAACAGCGGTGTAGACGATATTACTTCGGCAATGAAAACTGCCGGCTATGCTGCTCAGGACGTAGCTTCCAGTATCAAAAATACCTTCAACATCAGTGTCAGTGCCGTTTCGGATGCCATGAAACAGGCTGGTTATGTGGCTGACGACATCAAAAATGCCTTTGAGTCGCTCGGAGGCGATTTTGCAAACTTTGCGTCGGAGGTCTGGAACAAAATCAATCCGTCAAACTGGTAATGCCCGTTGTGCAAAAGTACTGCGCCACAAGTGGTGTCCGGGCCGATACGCTGCTGAAAACCATCCGGAAGGATCCGGGCGGACTGCTGGCCGGCCACCTGGACCCGATCCTGGAACTGGCACAAAGCATTCCGGCGTATTCGGGCAACTTTCTGGAATGGCATCTGGGCAAAACGACCGGTGTCCTCGACTACATTTACCGCATCAATACCATTTATGATACGCCCTTGCTAAGTTTTGATCCCCTGCCCGGCGGACAGGATGCGGTGATCAGCCGTGGATACAGGAAGCTGGTTAATGACGCCAGGACGCAGTTCCGGTATGGCATTGAAAACGTATTTTTCGAATACGATTTCCCGGTCCTCAATGATCCTGCGGTATTTTTTGACCTGCATAAACGGACGGGCATCCGTGCGGATGCAAAAAGGCATGATCTGCTCGAAGTTTGCAGCCTGTTTGAATATCCGCTGTCAGAAGCGTTTTCCGAAATGCTGGCCAGACTCGATGCTCATGATTTTAATGCCATCCATTTCGGCCTGATGTTTTCAAGAGCAGCAAAGGCAGTGAGGATGACCATTGACAATGTGCAGGGCGGGAGATTGACGGAAGCACTGAAGCTTCTTGGCTGGCAGGGTGACTTCGGCATCGTATCCGGCATTCTCGACAACTTTTCGCGTAGTACGGAAAGAATGCTTCTGTCCGTGGATTACGGCGGGCTGTGCAGCCAGCGGATCGGAATCGAAATGCTGGGTGCCGGTATGCACCGTATTGTTCCTGATCTTGCTGCTTCGGGTATGATCACCGGCCAGCAGCAGGAGCTGCTGCTGAAATGGAGCGGCCGTACCCTGCTTGAACCTTCTGATGCCAGGCAGCTCTCTGAGTTGCACCAGCGGCAGGTAACGCATTTGTACCGCAGGATCAATCATTTCAAATTCATTGTCGACGGCAGTGATGTTTCCGTGAAAGCCTACCTGTATTACTGTTTTTAACGAAAAAATTCAAGCGATTATCATCATTTAAATTCTCATAACATGAGCACAAGCAAAGGAGTTGATTACTATGCCTATCTGGGCGATAATCGTTTCAGTGTCCGGTTTCAAAAGCCCAAAAGCTGGGGCGACAGCACCGACACAACTTCTTGGGGAAGCCCGAATCAGATGCTGGTGGGTAACCTGCAGATATCGGAAAGCGATATCGGGTTTACATCACATACCGGAAGGTTTCAATGGACGCTGGATTATGAAGGCAATCCTTTGGTAAACAAGTATGCGGAAATTGCCCCTTCCGACGGTGTGATCGGTGATTCAAACCTTACAAGCATGTTTAACACACAATCGTTCGGGACTAATGACTATGCCGTTTCCTACGGATTTTATGATTCAAGTTTCGGGGAAGGCTCGCTTACCAATCAGGACCAGTCATATGTTTATGCCACGGGAAGCAAGGCTAACTGGATGGGCGACATCGCAGGACAAGCCGGAAACGCACCTTTCAGCAGCTTTGTACTTCCGGGAGCGCATGATGCCGGCATGTTCGATACAACCTGTGTGAAAACGATCCAGAACAATTACACATTCCTGAATGTGCTGAGTACTGCTGCCGGAATCGGGATAACCATTGCCCAGGCACTGGCACCGGATGTAATCACCAGGATCGTCGTCAACTTGTCCATGACGCAAAAGGACACCATATCAACCATGCTGAACCTGGGCATCCGGTACTTTGATTTCCGCCCCGGATACTGCGCCACCGATCAGGGAGCCACGGGGCCATTGTACCATCAGCATAATTTCATCCCCGGATACCCGTTCAGCAGCTTTTTAAATGATATCCTGTCCTATCTGGGGCAGCACCCTTCCGAGGTTGTGGTCGTTGCCCTGGGACATTCCGGTTTTTACCAGGATTACATGAAGCCTTCAACTGCAACACTGGAATCATATGTCAGGAATGCCCTAAATGCGACGGGCAGCCACGTGGCCATCGGGAACAAACTGGATTTGAATTCATCGTATCACGACCTGATCGCCAGCAACAAACGGCTGATTATCCTCGGCCAGTACGGCTTCCCTTCCGATCCGTCGCAAAGCCCTGAGCCGGCGCTGGTTTACGATGCAGCCAAATATGATTCTTACGCCGATAGTTACCAAACCACGGATGTAAATGTGATCATGAATGCATTGAACAATATGAACGCGGCAGGCCAAAACGGAAATGACTATACCGTGCTGCAGTTGCAGGGAACCGCCTCCGGAGCCGGCGGCGGAATTTTCGGCTCTGTGGCAAGCATGAGCGACGCGTCATCTCCACTGATGTCGACCAAAGCACGGTTTGACAGCAATACCTATCCGTGGCTGGCTGCCAATTTGCCGGGCCGGTTCCTGAATGAACAGCTGCTCATTTGCCTGAATGACTTTGCCGACAATGCTTTGACCGATTATTGTCAAAAACTGACCGTAACCCGGGCGGCATCAGTTTCGGTGGTTCATAGTTAATCCAGCAACAGCAATCAGGCAAGATGAAAAAAGACTATCGGTAGCAGTAAGTTATTTGCCTGAGAGTCAAGCCGGGCTGAAAAGCAAAACAGAAAGGAGGAAATAGAAAATGAAAACGGCATGTCAGCTGGAAATGTAGCCCGGAAGGAGCAGAAAAGGGGAGGTTTTATACGTAGTATGTAAAATATTGCAACAGGGATCACCGGATATTACCGGCTTCATGTACTTTTATGTTACAAACAAGTATTTAAACTGACCCAAAAACCTGAACCTATGACGGACAGACTGCGTCAGCACCTCAAATTCTTTACTGATCTGACCGATCCCGAATGGCAGGCTCTGGAAAGTCATCTGCAGGTCAAGACAATCAGCCGGAAAGATTTTTTGGTGCAACAAGGAGAAAAGGCTACCGAAATCGGTTTTCTGCTGAGTGGATCGTGCCGGGTTTTCTATGATAAAGACGGAGAGGAGTGGACTACTTATTTCTGCTTTGAGAACAACCTGGTTGCCGCTTACGCAAGCTGCCTGACCGGCCAGCCCAGCACGCTGAATATCCAGGCTTTGGAAGACTGCGAACTTCTTTTTTTCAAGTACGAGACTCTGGCAGCACTTTACAGGCAGTTTCCGGTTTATGAAACATTTGCCCGTAAACTGGCCGAGTACCTGTTTATGGGCCTCGATGTGCGGTTGGCCGAACAGCTTATGTTAAGCCCTGAAGAACGTTATCTGAAATTCCTCGGATCGCCGGCCAAACGTAAAATTACAGAACGCATTCCTCAGCAGTACATCGCTTCCTATCTGGGCATCACTCCTGTTTCATTAAGCCGTATTCGTCGTCGGATCATCTCTTCCTGATTCGTTATCTTTTGTTAAGAAGTTGCACGTGGTCATTACGATACCTTTGTCAAGTACTTAAAACAAACCACTTGCAAATATGAAAACGCTCCTTAAAACCGAAGAAGCAGCTGAGTTTGCTCTCTCCATTATTTTATTCAGTAAACTGCCCTTTAGCTGGTGGCTGTATCCAGCTTTGTTTTTACTGCCTGACCTCAGTATGATCGGTTATCTGATCAATGACCGAGTGGGTGCCTTGACATACAACCTGTTTCATCACAAGGCCCTGGCTGTTTTAACCGGCGTTACCGGATTGTTTTTTCACAACGATTATTTGATGCTCGCCGGTATTCTTCTTTTCGGTCACTCTTCCATGGATCGCATGATGGGTTACGGCCTGAAATACAGCAAAGGGTTCAAATATACCCATTTGGGTGAAGTAGGTCATCAAAAAACACTTACAGCTGGCGATCAGTAAAAAAGCGGTGTGGCTGGTACCAGGAAGCTACGCGGCAATCTGTTCTTTTAAAGAGGCTCCCCAAAAAGCGAGTGAGCAGCATGACACCCACAAAATGCTGCTGACGCGTAACAGGCTGCGTGATGTTCAGAAAACCGGTAATGCCATGCTGCCCTAAGTGGCCCAAGCCTTCAAATGCCTCTGTATTTATCAGATTGATCAGCGCAGGCTCTTCAATCCTGGCCCCGCCGTAAACAGAATCGTCAAAATGCATGGCTTGTGAAAGCTTTTAAAACGGGATTATTTCTGCAAGTTGGCCAGAACTTCAGGTAATGAGGTAATCCCCCAATGCTCAAAGTATTTTCCATCTTTTACCCGGACCATATCAATCACATCAATGCTGATTGCCTGATTTGACGGCGCGATGCCGAGCAAAGATCCCGTGTGTGTGCCGCTGATGGTTTTGCGGGTAGTTACCAGATCGTCTTCCGCAACCTGGTGGTGAATGGTTACCTTGATATCAGGCATGGCCGGACGTAAGATCTGGTTGAAAAAATAGTTCATACCCTGCGGTCCATTGTTCATTCCCGCAGGAGCAGATCGGTTTATAAAATGCTGGTCCATCAGTTCATTGAAACTTTCCGGATTTCCTTCCGCGATCACTTCCCGGTTAAATCGGCGTACTACTTCTTTGTTGTTTTCGGTCATTGTTTCCATTGTTATCATGTTTAATGACCCAAAGGTAGCTGCAATGTGAAGCCCAGTGTTAAGGATAGACGTTCAGGTATTACGGCACAACGTTCAAGTGCATTTGCTGGTAATCGCTGGGCGTGCAGCCAAAATGGTTGCGAAATGCTTCCGAGAAGCTGGAATGGTTCTGATAACCCACTTTCATATAAACAGCCGAAGGACTCTCATCGGATATTCTCAGCATTTCTGCCGCTAGTTCCAGCTTTCTGGCAAGCAGCCATTTCCGGGGCGTGGTCTGGTAAATGTCGTTGAACTTTCTTTTGAAAGTAGAGGTACTCATATGGCAGAGAAAGGCCAGTTCCTCCACGGTAATCAGCTGCCCGACATGACTTTCCACTACTTTCCTGATTTGTAATTCCTGCTTGTCGCTGGTAAGTATCTGGATGGAACAGAAGCGCTCGGGGTCGGCATGCAGCAGATACAGCAACAGCTCTTCAATTTTAAGCAGCCGGACTTCGGCGGACAAGATGTTTCCTTTGTGCATTAATGCCTGTATCGATAAAATAAACTGTTTTATGAAACTGTCCTGCCTGAAGATCAGAAAAGGCTGTTTGGTACGCTGCGGTGTAATTTTGTTCAGCAGGTGATCATATTTGATCAGGAACTGATTGAAGACTTCGTTGCTGAAATAAAAAAGGATGCTGGTAAAATGTTCTGCTCCGGCAAGCAGTTCCGAGGTCAGTACATTGCCGGTAGATAATACCACCAGTTCACCTGCCCGGACAACTGCGGTCGAATCGGGATAAACAATTGTTTTGGTTCCGCTAATCAGCAGGTTTATCATATTCCGGTTCAGAATGATCCTGTTCTTGACGGAGTCATGACCGGAAGTATAATGCCGGATGATTATTTCATTCTGTCCGGCAGAGGAGCCTTCCAGCAGATCCTCGGGTAAATGGTAGGTGTTCATAATTGATTTCTTTTTAAAAGCGTCGTGTCATGAAGCTCGAAGCATCTCCTTTCCGATTTGTTTCTTAAGCATTCCGTAAAAAGGCTTCCAACGAAACTTCTGCTTAAAATGTCAGTACAAAAGACAGAGTTGAACCGGGACATGCCTATACTTTGATTAATCAAAAATAACAAACAGCCAACTATGATACGCTATTTCCTGTTTTTCACATTTGGACTGGCTTTACTGAGCTGCCGGGAGGATAAAATCAGCACCACAGCATCGGATTGCTACTCCGGGTTTAAAGGTTTGAGGCGGGGCCAATACATAGTTGATGCGCCTGTAATCGTGCAAATGAGTGGTGGATTGGCTGCTGGCAGCCAGTTAGTTGCTTCAAATGGTGTAAGTTGGGGTGGATGCCATTTGCCTGAGCCGTTTTTACAGGATAGCCTGCCCATATTTGTAACCGGATATTTTTTGACTTCTGACGATCTTGAAGGAATGAACCTGATTCCTTTGCCATTTGAAGTAACTTCTGTAAAGCGCCGTTAGGCAAGCCATTGAAAAGGGCCGGGCTGCGGCCTTGGAAATACAAGCAATCATCCGCAATCTGTAATAAATCCGAAGGCCGTATATTCCGTAAATCCGGTTTTACTCACCAAAGACTTTCTTTAAAAATCCCGCAGCATATCCAACAGTCGGCTCAAACCAGGGATGGAACAGCGGGAACACATGAGGCGCTTCGGGAAAAGTGCGTACTTCTGAATAAATGCCGAAAGCATCCAGCTTCTTGCGCATGTCCTCGCGGCCGGCATGCATACGCTCGACGGAGCTGTTGATGAAAAGGATCGGCGGACTTTGGGCCGTTACATAACGGAGCGGTGAAGCTTGTTCCCACATCGCTTTTTTCTCCACTTTGTTTCCGCCAAACCAGTTGGTTGCTGCCGAAACCGATTTGCTGTCATCGCCCTCGCCCGACTCCGGATGAATGTAAGCCAGCACACCATCAATGTCTACAACCGCCTGAATGGCATCGGACGGTCCGTTCTGTTTTCGGCCCGTATTGAAAATCCCGGAATGGCCGGTATTTCCCACCAGTGCGGCCAGTTGCCCGCCTGCCGAAAAGCCCAGCGTTGCAACGCGGCTGGTATCAACATTGAATGTTTCAGCATTTTCCCTGATCCAGATGACAGCCTCTTTCAAATCCTCGACCGCCGCCGGATACAATGCTTCCGTAGACAACCGGTAATCTGCGGTAAATGACACAAAGCCGTTTTTTGCCAGTTGTGCGGCAATCGCATGCAACTGCGTCTTATCGCCCGACCGCCATCCGCCTCCGAATATCAGTAACACCGCAGGCCGCTTGCCGCTTGTATTCACAGGTGAAAAAACGTCCAGCTTCAGGCTCCGCTGTGCCGTTTTTTTGTATTCCAGATCCTTTACTATAGTTACATCTGCGGGTAAGGTGCCGGCCGGCATTTGGATGTCCGGAAAATCTTTTTTTGCTTTCTGAAATGCGCTACGAACGGTAAAAGATGTGTCCGCAATACCGGTAAGGCCTTTCCATTGCGCATGGGCAGCGAAAGAGGTAATGAATAGGATTAAAGTCAAATAGATCTTCATCGTTGAATTAAATCTCTGTGATGTTCCGTTAGCAAGGGTCCGCTTTTCTTAACGGGCAAAAACCTTTCCGATGATCTGCCCGATTTCGGCAAAGTCGTCATGACTGTTAACCGACCGCTTTTCGGACTGCTCTGCTGTCTGGTCACAAAAAGGATAGATAAGAAGGAAATTGTTTTCCTGCACATGCTGGTTCAGGAAATCCGGTATGGACCCCATTTGCGGAAAGTAGGAAATCATCCCGCGTCTGGCCATAAACACAATCAGGCCTTCATCATTCCGCAGACCGGTTGCTGCTTTTTCTGCTTCCTTCCAGTTGTCAATGATATGGAGCGATAAATCAATAGCGGATTTACTGACGACTTTCTTTAAAATCTCAATGGTTTGCTGGTTGGCAAAAAAGCTCATTTTCGCACCGGAATTCTTGGCGATATTCCAGACACGAAGCAATGAACTGAAAAAGCCGGCTTCTTTTTCGGCTCTTGCCGGTATCAGTACAACGTAGCGTTTTACAGTAGAAATAGGTTGTCCGGCATGATAGATCAGCGTGTTTACACTTTCATTTTGCAGGTAACCATTGTGCAGATTGTAAACAAATGAAGGTGTCAGGCCTTTGTCAGGTTGCAATCCGATGATCAGATCCGTAATTTGCTGTTCCTTAATCACATTGCTGATACCGGTAGCCACATCATTATCGTAACGTGTAAGCGGCAGTATGGTCACATCGGCTGCGGCAGCGGTATCCATTGCGATGTGCAGGTTTTTCTTTGCGTTTTTGACTGAAGATTCATTTTTTTCATCATTGACCACATTCAATGCCCAGAGGCGGTCGTCGTTATGTCTTGCTTTCACAAGCAGACTCAGGTTCACCAGCTTTTCAACTGTTTTTTCGTAGTTGACGGCTATGAGTATGTTTTCATTTTCACGGTTGATTCCCGATGCCGTATCCTCCCGGTCTGCTTCGGCAATACGCTGGCCGCTCGACATGGATACAAAAGAGGAGACGGTACAGGAAATCAGGATGAGCAGAATGCTGCCATTCAGAACGTGCTCACTGAGCAGCCGGACCGATTCACCGCTGGCCGTTTCAGAAACGATGATATTGTAACCTACCAGAACCGCAGCAAGGGTGGCAGCAGCCGAGGCGGAGCTCATGCCAAAAATGAGCATGCCTTCGTCTTTGCTTAAACGAAATGTTTTTTGCGTTAAAACGGCCGCAAGGTATTTTCCGCCGATAGAAGCAACAAGCATGACGGATGCAACTAAAAGGGTTTCCAGACTCTTGAAAAATACCGTAAAGTCTATCAGCATGCCTACGCTGATCAGAAAGAAGGGAATGAAAATAGCATTTCCGACAAACTCGACGCGGTTCATCATGGCCGAAGCGTGGGGAATTAACCTGTTTAAGGCAAGGCCCGCAAAAAAGGCGCCGATTATGGCCTCAATGCCGGCAAGTTCCGCCAGGACAGCAGCCAGATAAATCATGACAAGTACAAAAATGTATTGGGAAATCTTGTCATCCACTTTTTTGAAAAACCATCTTGCTATGATGGGGAAAACAAAAAGGACAGTCAGGCTGAATGCCAGCATGGACAATGTCAGACGTGTCCAAAAGGCCGTGTTGACCTCGCCCTGTGTCATTCCCACGCAAACGGCCAGTACCAGCAGGGATAATACATCGGTGATCATGGTGCCACCGACTGTAATGTTGACGGAAAGGTTCTTGGCAATTCCAAGTTTGCTGACCAGCGGATATGCGATCAAGGTATGGGAAGAGAACAAGCTGGCAAAGAGCACGGAAGTTAAAACGGAGAAGTGCAGAAGATAGTAGCCACCCGTAAAGCCCAGAATGAATGGAATGGCAAAGGTGTACAGCGTAAAAGTGAGGCTTTTCCACTTGTTCTTCTTGAAATCTCCCAGATCAATTTCCAGTCCGGCCAGAAACATGATGTAGAGCAGCCCGGTTGTTCCGGTGACCACAACGCTGCTGTCGCGGGCGAGCAGGTTCAGGCCGTTCGGGCCCACTACTGCGCCGGCAATGAGCAGTCCCAGTAAATGCGGAACCTTGATTTTGTTAAGCAGAAGCGGCGCGCTCAGGATAATCACCAGTTCAAGCAGAAACTTCAAAACAGGGTCTTCAATGGGCAGGCTGCCAACAGGAATATTCAGTAACTGCATAGCTCAGCGTGTGGTTGTCCGGGTAAGTTCTACAATGAATGTCGCATTACATGCCTGATTGATCGTGATGGCCTGTGTTCCTTTTAACAATTCGGGATTTACCTGGCTGAGATCAAAACGGATGTCCAGTTTTTTGGTTGCCGACGAGTCACTCAGATAATGCAATCGGATACCGGAACTGTCCAGCCGGGCGGTATAAACACGGACCAGCTTTTTGTCTGCATCCAGAACGCGGGTGAACAAACCTGTCGAGTCGCTTATGAACTCCCAAACGTTGGCACGCTGATCGCCGATCACATATTCACTGCAATTGGATTCACGGCACACGGCCTTGCTGTTCCAGACACCGGCAATTGTCTCCGGCCAGCTCTGGATGACAACAGTGTCCTTGCTGGTCCGCAGGCTGTCCCGCATTCTTACCAGAGACTTGTAATCAGCTTCCTTGAGTGCAAATTCACTTTCCTTCCTGCTGATGGCCTGTTCACGCCGGGCAAGATGCTGTTCTCTCTGGTCGTTCTGGCATGAAAGGAGCAGCATACAGCTTAGCAAAAAACCTGAGAAGCCGGTTCGAAGTCGTAGCATGGTGTGCGGGTTTAAGGTGAAGTGAATTATCCAGGGCAGCAATATAAAAAAAGCTGGACTTAAATTGCTATCATGACAAAAGTCTGAACACTGATGAGGTGCGCCTGCTATTTTTTTGACTTTAACGCAACCGGATGCAAATCGCAGATGCACAGCAACCAACCGCAGAGCATTGCGGCAAAGGCCGGCCCGCTCCGCCGGAAATAATTGACGGGCACAAGCCGACCGGATATTTAGCAATGGGTGTTGAAAGAGCACGGCGGCAGGTGAAGAACCGGTCCGATTACATCCTTATTTATTATGCAGCTCCGTCGGTGTTATTCCAAACTGCTTTTTAAAAGCATGAGAAAAATGTGAAAAACTTTCAAAACCGACTTCCAGGTATATTTCAGACGGGCGTTTGTTTTTTTGCTTCATCAGAAAATGTGCGTGTTCCAGTCTTTGTTTTTGCAGCCATTTTTCAGGCGTTGAGCGGAAGATTTTATCAAAATCCCTTTTGAATGAAGAAAGGCTCCTTCCAGTCAGTTTTGCAAATTGTGCCAGCGGAATATTGTAGGAAAAATACCTGTTCATATATGCTTCCAGGTCTATTTTATGTGGTTCGCTGAAATCAAACAGGTAATTTTTCAAGGCAGGATTGCGTAACAACAGCTCAATAGCTTCAATGGTTTTGGCGTATTCCAATGTCGGCGTCAGCTTTTCAGGCTGTGCAAAATAGGGCAGTAAGGAATTGAAATAGCCCTTCATAAACGCATCGTTTTCCAGGATTACATTTGATTCGCCGAGGTAAACCCGGTCGGCTTTTACTTGGTGTTCCAGGCTGTATCTTTTGAGGATTTCCTGGCTTAAAAAAATATTGATGGTTGTAAAAGGTTTTCCCTCAGCAGGTTTTTTGATCGTTTTCATGAGCTGGGTCCGCCTGAACAGACATAATGTCCCTTCGCTGTAAATGGTAACACCGTCTGGCGTATAGTGTTCAGCAACACCCGATGTAATCAGTCCCAGTACATGTTCATGCACAAATTGGGTGTGTCCGAAATAGTTTTCGCCTTCACAGGCCTGCAGTATGATATTACGGTTGGTCTGCTCTTTTTGCATGACGATAAAGATACTTTATTTTACCTGGCTCATGATTACGCTCTCCAGCATTTTGTCGGACAGGATTTTTCTTAAAAACAACATGGGTTTTGCCATATAACCGCCGACGTACCGTGTTTTCGGCTTGTTTGCTTCTATTCCTTTCTTGATCAATTTTGCAATGACAATCGGGCCGGGAACATTTCCTGCCATTTGCGTAAATGATTTCCTGAAAGCTGCTGCCAGCCTTGCATATGCTGTTTTGCCCGAAACACGCATCAGACTTTCAACCGCAATATCGCCCCATTCCGATTTTGTGCCGCCCGGTTCCACAACAATGACGTCGATGCCGAATTGTTTGACTTCTGCCCGCATGGCATCGCTCAACGCTTCCATCGCAAATTTGCTTGCGTGATACCAGCCGCCGAACGGAAAAGCGATTTTGCCGCCGACAGAAGAAATATTTACAACTTTGCCGTAATTATTTTCCCGCATTTTCGGAAGTGCCAGCTGAGTCAATCGCATTGCACCAAATACGTTTACATCCAGCTGATATTTTGCATCCTGCATCGTAACGTCTTCGATAGCCCCATACGAACCGAAGCCTGCATTATTTATGAGAACGTCAATGCTTCCGGCTTCTTTAAAAATCTGTTCAACACAGGCGACAACACTTTCATCTTTTGTAACGTCCAGCGCAATGGGCTTGATGCCGTAATTTACAAGGTCTTGCATTTTTTCTGTCCTGCGAGCAGCACCATAAACGTTGTAACCGCTTTGTGCCAGATAAATAGCGGTTGCTTTACCGATCCCTGCCGAAGCGCCTGTAACCAAAACTGTCTTTGTCATATTTCTTTTGAATTTTGTATGATGCAAAGTTAGTTTGGGTTCCAAAAGGAAGTTTTCCTGAAACGTTCAAAGTACTGTCGTGAAACGTTCATCTTGTCTTCGCATGCCGGGATTTATTTCGGTAAAATATCCGTTACAAGTTTCCTGATTTTTATTTCTGGGAAATAAATTAAACGACAGCGTTTAGTAATCAAAACGGCAAACCGTTTTTTGCCGGATGAAAAATAATCCTGCCGTGTGGTCGCAATACCCGTCGAGTGTCATGTTGATTGCTGCAACTATTTTTCTCATCCTGTTTGCATTTAGTGAATACACTTTGGAACACAGCAAAAATAAGTCAGCGCAACACCGTTTTAAGAAGTCATTCTGACCAAATACAGTGGGGATTCGGGACTATTTACGTTTCAGTTATACCCCGCCCTGAATTGCAGTGGAGTCTGCCGGGTTTTGGTCTTGAAAAGCTTGCTGAATGATTGCGGATACTCGAATCCCAATGCATAGGCAATCTCGCTGACAGAACTCTGCGTGGTCGATAATTTTTCCTTGGCACGCTCGATCAGTTTTTCGTGGATCAGTTGCTGGGTGGTGCTGCCCGTAAGCTGCTTCAGGCAGTCGCTCAGGTATTTTGACGACAAATGCAATGATTCGGCTACAAATTGGGCTGTTGGCAAACCGGTGTTGAGCTGGTCGGATTCATAGTAGCTGTTCAGCAATTTTTCCACTTTTTCCAGAAGATCATTGCCTGCGGCTTTGCGTGTGATAAACTGCCTGTTGTAATAACGATCGCAGTAAGTCAGCATCAGCTCAATATTGGCAATCCATACTTCCTGGCTAAACTTGTCAATCGGCAGCAAGGATTCTTTTTGTAACTGCCGGAAAATGGTTTTCATCGTTTCCTGCTCATCTTCGGAAAGGATTAGCGCTTCATTGACAGCATAATCAAAATAGCCATACGATTTGATCCGGCTGCCTAACGGAAACGTTCTCAGGAAATCCGGATGGATGGATAGCTGCCAGCCCGCTTTGGCAAAAGTGAAATCCTTTTCAATAAAGCTTACTTGCTTTGGCGCAAAGCACGACATCACGCCCTCGTCAAAGTCGAATATGCTTTGGCCGTATTGTATTTTGCAGGGGCATTCTGTTTTCAATGTCACCTGATAAAAATCCGTAATGAGCCTTGTCCGCTGTTCAATTTTTATTTCCGGAAAATCTTCAAACCGGATCAGACTGACCAGCGGGTGCCTGGGCTTCGGCATCTGCAAAAGCTGGTGCAGCTGACTGATCGATTGTATGTGAACTGTTGCTGTCGTTTCCATGTGCATCAAAGTTAATTACAAATAACCCAACTTTTTCCTGTACGAACGGGCCATAAAACGGGTAATCAGCGAATTAGGCAGTAATGCGGCCAGACGTGCGCCAAAACGGTTCCTGCTTCCGGAAATGTGAAACTGTTTTTTTGAATCCAGAGCTTTCAGCAATTCGTCAGCAACTTCTTGCGGTGTTTGCGTCGGAGCTGTCTGATAATCAGAACTCAGACCAGCTCCCTTTTCATTATTGATACCGGCGGATTCATTGAAATTTGTTCTGGTCAGTCCGGGCGCAAACAGCATAACCCGGATGTTCAAGGGCTTGCATTCCTGCGTTAATGCCTCTGTGAACGAACGCACAAATGCCTTGCTGGCTGCATAGGTAGCCATGTAAGGAACAGGTATAAAGGAGGCCATTGAAGCAACATTGATGATCGTTCCGCTTTTACGCCTGCGCATGGGTTGCAGGAAAAGATGTGTCATCGCAAGTAATGATGCATTGTTCAATTGCAGCAAATCCAGTTCCGACTGCAGAGAAAGTGCTGCAAATTCGCCGCCTGAACCGACTCCTGCATTGTTTACCAGCATTTCAATTTCCCAGTTTTGTCTCTGGGTTTCTTCAAAAACTTGAAAGCAGGCTTCCGGCTTGGTGAGGTCAGCGGTTATAAATTCTGCCTGCATGCCGTATTTTTCCATTAATTCTTTACTGAGTATAGCAAGTTTCTGTGCACTGCGGGCAACCAGCACGAGGTTGTGCTTTCTTGCTGCCAGCTTTCTGGCCAGGGCTTCACCAATCCCGCCCGATGCTCCGGTTATTAACGTGTATTTCATATTTTTTTCTGCATTGATTTGATAATGCAAAGGTCCGCGCTACCGCAAAACAACTTGTATTCAGAAGTCGGTTTGTTGTGTTCAATAATCGGGTGAGTAGCGGCTTGAAACTGGCTTTAGAATTTTGGAGCAAATCGCAGCTTATGCAGCTATACTAGTCATTAAATGCCAGCGTACAAAACAAATCCAGTCCAGCTGCAGAGCGGCTCCCAGTTTGTAGCAATGTGCATTTTTGGTATTTGTTGGCCCCGGCGGGGCCGCCTGATAGGCTGGCAAATTCAAGGAGGCTCCTCTGGAGCCAACAAAATCCGTTGCCTTGTTTTTTCTACAAACAGGTAGCTCCTGCGGAGCTTGGGAGCTGGTTTTCCTGCGTTTAGAAGTGCCATGAAGTTGAAATTGTTTGTTGATGTTTTCAAAGAAGCACCAGCGTTTTGTTTAATATAATTTGGCAAAACAAATCCATCCCAGCCGCAGAGCGGCTCCCAGTTTGTAGCAATGTGCATTTTTGGTATTTGTTGGCCCCGGCGGGGCCGCCTGATTGGCTGGTAAATTCAAGGAGGCTCCGCAGGAGCCAACAAAATCCGTTGCCTTGTTTTTTCTACAAACAGATAGCTCCTGCGGAGCAGGAAAGCTGATTTTCTGCTGTTTAGAAGTGCCAAAAGTTTACGGGACAAGCACTGGCATCTTTTGAATATAATTCAACAAAAAGAATCCAGCCTGGCTGCAGAGCGGCTCCCTGTTTGTAGCAATATGCATTTTTGATCTTTGTTGGCCCCGGCGGGGCCGCCTGAACATGTAATGCAGGTAGCGGAACCATTCTTGACATGCCGGGAATCTTTCAAGTTTTACTTGAACCCAATGGATAACCAATGAAAAGACTTCTAGTCGCATCAGCAATGAAAAATGCTTTCAGCTTAAACTCCTTTTAAAGCTTTTACCAACTCATTCTAATGTCAAAAATATATTTGTAGTATTTGCTCCGTTTAGTAAACGGAAAGATACAATTATGGGTAAATGCTTGTAGCTTAATGTTTTTTACGATTAATTATTTTCGTTATCAAACTCAACCTGTCTTATGAATCTACTTTTCCATGAAAAATTGCGTTATTCAGAGCTTTGCGGAACGGTCTGCATCAAGGCAATAAAGAAGCAGAAATTGCTCTTAACAGTTGCATTGTTCTTTCTTGTAACATCCATTCTGATTGCGCAGCCAGCTATTGAATGGGACCGAACCTATGAACCCGGCTCTGATTTTACACCCAATACGGTATGCGCTACCGATGATGGCGGTATCATTGTAGGGCAATCAGTTAACTCGACGGCCTCGAATTATGCCGTCACCAAATACAATGCTGCTGGTGAAAAGGAATGGAATAAAGTATACGGAGGGGAAGGACGCGATGTGCTGAGTGCGATTATTCAGACAAGCGACGGAGGCTACTTGCTTGGCGGCACTTCCGGCTCCAACAAAGGCCCGGATAAGTCTGAGAACAGCTATTCAGGTGCTGATTACTGGATCATCAAAATTTCGGCCAATGGTACCAGGCAATGGGACAAAACGCTTGGCGGCAGCGGTATAGATAATTTAACTACATTAAAACAGACAACGGATGGCGGCTATATTGTTGGCGGCAGTTCCCTTTCACCTGAAAGTGGCGTAAAATCAGAAATTAATAAAGGAGAATACGATTACTGGGTTGTTAAAATCACTTCAAACGGAACAAAGGAATGGGATAAAACCATTGGCGGATCAAATTATGATCAATTGGTTTATGTTGACCAGACTGCAAACGGAAATTATATACTGGGCGGATACTCTGTTTCTTCCAGCAGTGGTGAAAACTCGGATTATACAGGGGGTAATAAGTACTATTATTATAATTACTGGATTGTACAATTGTCCAAAGATGGTTTGAAGCTTTGGGACAAGACCATTGGAAGCCCTGATCTTGACATACTAACTTCCATGCAGCGCACTTCAGACGGAGGGTACATATTGGGCGGCCAGTCTGCTTCACCAAGCCCTGGCTTGGACAAGTCGGAAAAAGGCATAGGCGGGGATGATTTCTGGGTAGTTAAGATAAACGCAAACGGGAAAAAGCTGTGGGACAAAACCATTGGAGGAAAAGCGAATGATTTGCTAAAATCAATTAAACAAACATCTGACGGAGGTTATATTATTGGTGGCGACTCAGAATCGGGCAAAGGCGGCAACAAGAAGGAAGGACTGAAAGGAATCCGTGATTACTGGGTTGTAAAACTAACCTCGGCCGGTAAACTGGACTGGGAAAAAACCATTGGTGGTGCAGCAAATTCTTCCAGTGAACTGCTTGCCGCCATTCCTGCATGGGGCGGCGGATACCTGCTGTGCGGAAATACGACGAGTGAAGTGTCAGGCAATGATAAAACGGCTTTCTCGACAGGAGGCGGTTTATGGGTGGTTAAGCTGCTTTCGGAAACCAACACCAAAGCCCTGGCTTTTTCTTCCGGAGCACTGGATTATGTGAATACGGGAAGTACAACTACGCCACCGCAATCCGTAACCCTTTCGGCCAATACAGGAACGCCTGCTGTAAACCTTAAAAAGACCAGAGCCGAATGGCTGACGCTTCCTGCACCCTCACGGGGTACTTTGCCGTTTTCGGTTAAACCGAAAGGTCTTTCAACAGGTAATTATTCAACTGTAGTTACGGCAACGTCTCCCGGTTATGCGCGGGCTTTGCTGAAAATCAATCTTGTCGTAAACGATGCAACCACGCTGCCTGTGCTCGAACCCATCGGTGACAAAGAACTGAGTCGTGGCGATACACTTGCATTTACGGCCAATGCTACTTCCGCATTTGGGCAAACAAAAGTGTTTTCACTGGTGGGCGCGCCGCAAGGTGCAACGATCGGGGCATCCAGCGGCGTATTCAGCTGGGTACCTCAAAGTCCGGGAACTTATCAGTTTGTCGTTAAAGTAAGTATCGTCAATTTGCCGCAATTATCCGATGAGGAAACCATTACGGTGAAAGTACCGGACCCGTCCAGTCTGCCCGCCATCCGCATTAATGCAGGCGGCGGTATTTACACGGCATCGGACGGGCGTGTTTTTGAAGCTGATCAGTATTATGAAGGCATCGACCGCACCAGCACGATTGCTGACGTGGATATATTAAACACGACGGACGATGAGCTGTACCGTTCGGGACGCAGTTCGGATTATTTCAACTACAACATTCCGGTTACAAACGGCATCGTCAAAGTTACGCTTCATTTTGCCGAAATATACTGGGGCGTGTTTGCCGACCGTCCGGCCGAGATAAACAGACGCCTGTTCAATGTGAGTGCGGAAGGAGCGGTCAAACTGAACAATTACAGTATCATCGGCCGTGCAGGCGGGGCTTTGCGTGCCGTACAGGAAACTTTCGAAGTGGAAGTGATTGACGGTGTTCTCAATCTGGCTTTCAGGTCAACAGCTGAAATGCGCGACAAGCCGCGCGTGTCGGCCATTGAAGTGGAGTTTGTCAATACTACTTCAATATCGCCGGTTGCAGATGCGGATGTCAGTTATGGTGTGAATGCCAATACAAACTATGGAAATGAACCCACATTAAGCGTTAAAGCGACGAGCGTACCGGAGCTTCACCGGGTATCCTTTCTTAAATTCTCGCTGGCCGGTTTCAGCGATATAACCGGTGCAAAATTCCGCATCTACGGCTATAATCATCAGGCGGATACGAGGGTGAGTCTGAATGTGGCAGGACTGGATAATGACGACTGGACCGAGACCGGCATCACTGCCAGTAATGCCCCAGCCGGCGTGACAACTGCATTGGGAACGTTGAGCGTGACCCGCAAACCGGAATACTTTGAACTCGGCATTACAGAATTTGCCAAAGCCCAGCTTGCGCGTGACAAAACGCTGACCTTGCGGATTGATCAGACATTCGGCGGCAAAAGGATCATATTCAACAGCAGGGAAAATGCTGTGAACAGACCGGAACTGATCATCAATACAATCGGGCCTGTGGGTTCTGTTACAAGGCTTGCTGCGGAAGAAGTACCAAATGAAACTGCTGAATCCGGCGAGGAAAGTTCTGTCATTTACCCGAATCCGGTACGTACGCATTTCACGCTACATGTTGGAAACCAGCATCAGGAAGCCATTGCTTTGCAGCTTTTCAATGAAGCCGGAAGGGCTTACAACATCAAAACGCATGAATCGCTGCACGCAGGAACAAAAGCCGAAATCAGCATTGCGGATCTTTCTTTGAATGAAGGAATTTATCTTCTGAAAGTACAGTCCGTTTCAAAGTCGGAAGTGCTAAAAGTAGTGGTGGTCAAATAAGCAGGTTAATAAAAATTTCCTTGTGAAGGCATCCGGATTTTTCGGGTGCTTTTATTCATTGATTTGTAGTAAACAGAGATAAACTTACGCTTACATTCATAATCATTCCATGCTCATCTGAAATTATAACCGGTTAATTATGATGCATTTACATTTACCAACTTCCTGTTTTACCCATACGCGCCTGATCAGTCGGCGGCGCATCGACTTACGGATTATTAAGAGTGTCAGACACAGGCAAAAGCAATCCGGATTCCGGAATATTTGTTTGATGAAATTAGGCATTTTGCTGCTTTCAGCATCTTCGCTACTGGCACAGCCTGCCATTGAATGGGACAAGATTGCGGGAACAAGCATTGTCACTTCATGCAGTACTTCCGACGGCGGAGCCATGCTGGGAAGCAATGTGCAGTTTGGTGTAACGGATACCGATTATTTTATTACCAAGGTTAATGCGGCGGGTGTAAAGGAATGGGAAAAAACATTTGTCGGAAACCGTACGGACGAACTCGTATCCATTATCCAGACTTCCGACGGCGGGTATTTGCTTGGCGGCACTTCGGGTTCGAACGCCGGTTTTGACAAGTCGCAAAATGCGTACTCCAACGAGGATGTCGATTTCTGGATAATAAAGATTTCCGCCAACGGTACCAAGCAATGGGACAAAACGTATGGCGGCACCCGTACCGATATCCTGAAATCAATGAAGCAGACCACGGACGGCGGCTATATCATTGGTGGCAGTTCTATCTCAGGACCTAGCGATGTTAAAACGGAGGATCCAAAAGGGGAGTACCAGGATTACTGGGTAATTAAAATCAGTTCAACGGGAGCAAGGCAGTGGGATAAAACCATTGGCGGATCAAACTATGATGAATTGTCCGTTGTAGACCAGACTGCCGGCGGAGGGTATATTCTTGGAGGAATTTCCATGTCCCCAAGAAGCGGAGACAAAACATCAGATTCCAAGGGCTATGGAGATTACTGGATTGTAAAATTATCCCCGAATGGTTCTCAGCAATGGGACAGAACAATCGGTGGAAACTATGAGGATCGGCTGGTATCACTGGAACACACCACCGATGGCGGCTATTTACTGAGCGGAACTTCGAATTCCGGAAAAGGAGGAGATAAATCAGAACCGGGATTAGGTGAAACAGATTTCTGGATTGTCAAGATAAATTCAGACGGGATCAAGCAATGGGACAAAACGCTTGGAGGAACCGATAATGAAACGTTGAGAACAGCCAGACAGACTTCTGATGGCGGATATATAATTGCTGGCCATTCGGTATCAGGCAAAAATGGTAATAAAACTACGGTGCTCAAATCGCAAACGGATTACTGGCTGGTAAAACTGAATGCAAACGGCACTAAGATATGGGACAAGTCTATTGGTGCCGCTGCCCGTTCTTCCAGCAATCTGGTTTCGGTGCTTCCGGCAAAGGATGGCGGGTTGCTGTTAATTGGAAATATAGACATTTATGACTTTGGTAACAATAAAACCGCATCCGGATCTGGTGCATGGATCGTGAAGCTGGTTTCGGAATCAAACACCAAAAAGCTGATATTTTCTGCTTCTTCACTGCAATTTATCAATTCTGGAAACACGACTACGCCTACGCAATCCGTCAATCTCAGGGCCAGTTCCGGCACGCCCGTTGTAACCCTTAACAAATCACTGGCCAGCTGGCTGCCTGTGCCGACATCGTCGCTGGGTTCTTTGCCTTTTAAAGTAAATCCTACCGGTATTCAGCCCGGCAAATACAAAGCGGTTGTTCATGCGACAGCACCCGGATATGCAAGGGCCATCATTACGGTCAATCTTCAGGTTAACGATGTGACTACGCCGCCGACGCTTGATCCGATTGGCAATAAAGAATTGCTCGCCGGACAAGTGCTGAGATTTACAGCTTTGGCAACGTCGGCTTTGGGGCAAACAAAAAAGTTTTCATTGGTAAATGCGCCGCAAGGAGCAGCAATCGATACATCAACCGGTGTCTTCAGATGGGTAACTCCGCAGGTTTCAGGCACTTATCAGTTTAACGTTAAAGTAAGCAGTAACACTACGCCGGTATTAACCGATGAGGAAACGATAACTGTAAAAGTAACAGAACCAGAGCAAGTAGTCCCGATCCGGATCAATGCAGGCGGTGGTGACTACACGACGGCCGACGGCCATTTCTTTGAAGCCGACCGGTATTTTGAAGGAGTTGACCGCACCAGTTCCGTTGCAAATGTGGATATTCGGAATACGGCGGATGACGAACTGTACCGGTCTGCACGCAGTTCAGAAAGTTTCAGTTATAACATTCCGGTTTACAGCGGTAAAATGAAAGTGACACTCCATTTTGCGGAAATATACTGGGGCGTTTATCCAGGACGTATTGCCAGGCCAGACCGGCGTAAGTTTAGCGTACTTGCCGAAGGACTGAGCAGAATTAGTAATTACAGTATTCTAACCAAAACAGGAGGGCCGTTGATTGCCGTAAAGCAGACTTTTGAAGTTATTGTTACAGATGGCCGTTTGAACCTTGATTTTATTAAAATCAGTGACCAGCCAAGTGTTTCAGCCATTGAAGTGGAAATGCTTCAGCCGCTTTATGTAACACCCTTATCTCCGGTTGCAGATTCCTATGTAGTAAGTACTCAAGGAGGTGCAAATTTTGGCAAAGAGCCTAATTTACAAGTTGAATCATATTATTACATACCTTCTGAAAAACGACATGCCTATATCAAATTCTCATTAGCTGCTTTTACTGACATAACCAGTGCAAAGATTCGTATATACACGCAAAGTGCTGTGAACAGAAATAACTTATTTGTTGATGTAATCGGTCTGGATAATGACAACTGGACAGAAACAGGCATTACATGGGACAATGCGCCAAAAGGTGTTCAGACAACATTAGGTCAGATTGACTTGTCGAGAAAGGCTAAGTATTTTGAACTGGATGTTTCCACTTTTGCCATGGCCCAACTTGCAAGTGATAAAACAGTAACTTTCAGAGTACAGGATAACAAGAATCGAGAATTTAAGGTAGAATTCAACAGCAGGGAAAATGCGGTTTATCCGCCAGAGCTGATCATCGCAACAACCAGCCCAGTCAGCTCCGTTACAAGGCTTGCCGCGGAAGAAATGCCAAAAGAAACTGCCGAAGCTGGTGCTGAAAGTTCTGTCATTTACCCCAATCCGGTTCGTACGCAGTTTACACTTCACATCGGAAACCAGCATCAGGAAGCTGTTACTTTGCAGCTTTTCAATGAAGCCGGAAGGGCGTACAATCTGAAAACGCCTGAAGTGCTGCACGCAGGAACAAAGGCTGAAATCAGCATTGCGGATCTTTCGCTGGATAAAGGAATTTATCTTCTGAAAGTACAATCCGTTTCCAGGTCGGAAGTGCTGAAATTGATGGTCGTTAAATAAATGAACTAATGATTGTTTTCTTTAAAAGTACCCGAATTTTTGCGGGTGCTTTTATTCATTGATTTGTAGTAAACAAAGATAAACTTACGCTTACCTTTATAATCATTACGTACTCACCTGAAATTATAACCAATTAATCAATATGTATTTACATTTATCAACTTCCTGTTTTGCCCATACGGGCCTGATCAGCCGGCAGCAGCCTGATTTACAAATGATAAAAAGCACCGTGTACCGGCTAAGGCGGTCCGGTTTTTGGAATCTGTGTTTGATGATATCAGGCGTTCTGTTGTTTGCTGCATCTTCACTTATGGCACAGCCCGGCATTGAATGGGACAAAGCTTATGAACCCGTTCCGGGTCTGCAGCCCAAAATTGTATGTCCTACCGATGACGGCGGTATCATTGTAGGGCGGGCACTGTATCCTTCAGACGATGCAAATTACATTGTTGTAAAATACAATGTAAATGGAAATAAAGAATGGGACAAAACATTTTCCGGAAATAAACGGGATAATCTGAACACAATCATTCAGACCACAGACGGAGGCTATTTACTTGGCGGCTCTTCCAACTCGGATAGTGGCCAGGATAAAACCGATAATGCTTTTGCATCTTCTGTGGATTACTGGATTGTCAAGATCTCGGCCAATGGCAGCAAAGAGTGGGACAAAACCTATGGCGGAAGCCGTGCTGATAATGTAAGATCCCTGAAGCAGACAAAGGATGGCGGTTATCTGGTTGGCGGTATTTCTCTTTCATCCAGGGATGGCGTAAAGTCAGAATCCAGCAGAGGTGCTCATGATTTCTGGGTTATTAAAACTACTTCAGACGGCACCAAGGAATGGGATAAAACCATCGGAGGAAATATGGCGGACAGCCTGGTTTATGTGGATCAGACTGCCAGCGGAAATTACATTCTGGGCGGTACCTCACTTTCAGGCATCAGTGGAGATAAAACGGATGGTGACGCAATCAATCATGAATTCTGGGTTGTGCAATTGGCACCAAACGGTTCGAAGTTATGGGACAAGACATTTAACGGCTATAATTATGATAACATGAAATCTATGGACCGTACTTCCGACGGAGGCTACATCATCGCCGGCGAGTCTGCTTCCCCGATCGGCGGGGACAAAACGGAAAATGGATTCGGTTATCTTGATTACTGGGTGATAAAGATCAATGCAGACGGAGACAAACAGTGGGACAAAACACTCGGAGGAACAGGGAGAGAGCTTCTAGCTTCAGTGAAGCAAACCCCGGACGGCGGTTATATTGTCGGGGGCAGTTCCAGTTCAGATAAAAGTGGCAACAAGACAGAAGCACGTAAAGGATCTACGGATTACTGGATTGTAAAATTAAATTCGGATGGCAGCATAGCCTGGGACAAAACCATTGGCGGGGCAAGGGATACCAACAATCAGCTGATTGGTGCTTTTCCTGCATGGGATGGCGGATACCTGCTGTGCGGAACTTCGGCAGGGATAGTTCCCGGCAATGACAGAACGGTGGCTATGACCCATTCAACCGAATTATGGGTCGTAAAGCTGGTTTCAGAATCCAACACCAATGCACTGGCATTTTCTTCCGGCTCACTCAAGTTTATTAGCAACGGAAACAGCACGACTCAAACGCAATCCGTTACGCTTTCGGCAAATACCGGAACGCCTGCTGTAACCCTCAGTAATTCCAAAGTCAGCTGGCTGACGCTTCCTGCACCTGCACGGGGTTCTTTGTCTTTTACGGTAAATCCCGAAGGTCTTTCTCCTGAAAAATATACCTCCCTCGTTGCAGCAACGGCTTCCGGTTATGCACGGGCTTTGCTGAAAGTCAATCTGCATGTTAATGATGTAACGACACCGCCTGTATTACATTCCATCGGAGACAAGGAAGTAACTGCCCCGGATACCCTTACATTTACAGCAAAGGCTACAACAGCAAACGGCCAAACCAAACGGTTTTCACTGATTGGCGCGCCTGAAGGAGCAACGATCGGCGAATCCAGCGGGGTTTTCAGCTGGGCTCCTCTTGTTGCGGGCACTTACCAGTTTGTAGTCAGGATCAGCGTTGCTCAGGTACCGGAACTGTATGATGAGGAAACGATTTCCGTAAGAGTACTGAATCCGGCCGCTGCAACTTCCGTCCGCATCAATGCAGGCGGCGGTGCTTACGCCACCTCCGACGGGCGTATTTTTGAGGCGGATAACTATTACAGTGGCATCGACCGCACCAGCACGATTGGTGCTGACGTGGATATTCTGAGCACAACGGACGATGAACTGTACCGTTCAGGCCGTAGTTCGGATTATTTCAACTACAACATTCCGGTCAAAAACGGCATTGTAAAAGTGACACTCCATTTTGCAGAAACCTACTGGGGTGTATATCCCGGCCGTCCGGGCGATAAGGACAGGCGCCGGTTCAATGTAAGTGCGGAAGGTGTGGTGAAGCTGGACAATTACAGTATCATCGGTCACGCAGGCCAGCCTTTAAATGCCGTACAGGAAACTTTCGAAGTAGTGGTTATTGACGGTGTTCTTAATCTGGCTTTCCGGTCAACAGCTGAAATGCGCGACAAGCCGCGGGTATCGGCCATTGAAGTGGAATTTGTTAATTCCATACCAACAATCATCACGCCGGTTGCGGATTCTTACGTCAGTTATGGCGTCAATGCCAATACAAATTATGGAAAAGAGCCCACATTGGATGTCAAAGCGACGAGCGTACCGGAGCTTCGCCGGGTATCCTTTCTTAAATTCTCGCTGGCCGGTTTCAGCGACATAACCAATGCAAAGTTCCGCATCTACGGTTATAATTACCAGGCCGACACCAGGGTTAATCTGAACTTGATCGGACTGGATAATGACAACTGGACCGAGACCGGCATCACTGCCAATAATGCGCCATCCGGCGTATCGACTGCACTGGGAACGTTGAGCGTGACCCGCAAACCGGAATACTTTGAAGTCAGTATCACCGATTTTGCCAAAGCCCAGCTTGCCCGTGACAAAACGCTGACTTTACGGATTGATCAGACATTCGGCGGCAAAAGAATCATATTCAACAGCAGGGAAAATGCCGTGTTCAGGCCGGAACTGGTCATCAATACGAGTGAGCCCGTGAATTCTGTTACAAGGCTTGCTGCGGAAGAAATGACAAATGAAACTGCTAAAACTGGCGCGGAAAGTTCTGTTATTTACCCGAATCCGGTACGTACGCAATTCACGCTAAATATAGGAAACCAGCATCAGGAAGGAGTTTCTTTGCAGCTTTTCAATGAAGCCGGAAGGGCTTATAACATCAAAACAACTGAGTTGCTGCACGCAGGAACAAAGGCCGAAATCAGCATTGCGGATCTTTCCTTGAATGAAGGAATTTATCTTCTGAAAGTACAGTCCGTATCCAAGTCGGAAGTGCTGAAAGTAGTGGTGGTGAAATAAATAAATTAATGATTATTTTCTTTCAAAAGCACCCGGATTTTCCGGGTGCTTTTATTCATTGATTTGTAGTAAACAGAGATAGACTTACGCTTGCCTTTATGATGGTTACATACTCACCTGAAATTATAACCGGTTAATATTTATGCATTTACATTTACCAACTTTCTGTTTTCCCGACCTGAGTCAGATCATCGGGCGCATTGACTTACGGATTATTGAAATTGTCGGGCACAGGCAAAAGCAATCCGGATTTTGGAATTTTTGTTTGATAAAATTAGGCATTTTGCTGCTTGCCGCATCTTCACTCGTAGCACAGCCTGCCATTGAATGGGATAAAAGTTACGGGCCTGTTCCTGATTTCATACCTAGCATCGTATGCGCAACGGATGATGGCGGTATCATTGTGGGACGATCACTTTCTTATATCAGCTTTTCAGACTACAATGTTGCGAAATATGATATAGATGGAAATAAAGAGTGGGACAAAACATTTTCCGGAAATAAACAGGATATTCTGAAGGCAATTATTCAAACCACAGACGGAGGCTATTTACTGGGTGGATCTTCCAACTCCAATGACGGCCAGGATAAAACAAATAATGCTTATTCATCCTCTATAGATTACTGGGTTATCAAAATTTCGGCCAATGGCACCAAACAATGGGACAAAACCTATGGAGGAAAAAATGAAGATGCGCTGAATTCATTGAGGCAGACAAAAGATGGCGGATACATTCTTGGTGGAACTTCTCTTTCATCCAATGATGGTATGAAGTCTGAAGCCAGAAGAGGCGATTACGATTACTGGGTTATTAAAGTCGCGTCAGACGGCACCAAAGAATGGGATAAAACCATTGGAGGAAGGGGAAGAGATGCTTTGGTTTATGTGGATCAGACTGCCAGCGGAAATTACATCCTGGGCGGTACCTCTTCTTCCATGAAAAGCGGAGATAAAACAGATGCCAAAGGATATAGTGATTACTGGATCGTACAATTGGCACCGGACGGTGCGAAACTGTGGGACAAGACTTACGGTGGTCCCAATGATGAAACATTACAGTCTATGGACCGTACTTCCGACGGCGGATACATCCTGGGCGGCATTTCTAATTCCAATGCTGGCATGAGCAAAACCGAACCCCGAAACGGCTTCAATGATTTTTGGGTCGTTAAAATAAATGCAAACGGAGAGAAAGAGTGGGACAGAACGCTTGGAGGAGAAATGGTCGAGGTTCTTAAATCAGTCAAGCAGACTCCTGACGGCGGCTATATAGTCGGTGGCAATTCCCCATCAAATGCAAGCGGCAACAAGACAGAAGCAAAAAAAGGACTCAATGACTACTGGATTGTAAAACTAAACCCGGCCGGAACCATCGTGTGGGACAAAACCGTTGGCGGAGCAAAAGAAACCAACAGTCAGCTGATTGCTGCTTTTCCTGCATGGGACGGCGGATACCTGCTGTGCGGAACTGCGGCAGGCATCATTGCCGGTAATGACCGAATAGAGGCTTTATCCAATGAAACGGAATTGTGGGTAGTGAAGCTGGTTTCAGAAACCAACACCAAGGCACTGGCATTTTCTTCCAGGTTACTCAAGTTTACCAATGACGGTAACATCACTACGCCGGAGCAATCTGTTAATCTTTCAGCCAACACAGGAACGCCTGCTGTAAAGCTCAGGAAGTCACAGGCTGACTGGCTGACGATTCCTGCACCTTCGCGTGGTTCTTTACCGTTTACAGTGGATCCGGCAGGTCTTTTACCCGCTAAATATACCTCCTATGTGGCGGCAACTTCTCCCGGTTATGCACGGGCAATATTGAACGTCAATCTTCACGTGAATGATGTAACCACACCGCCAGTACTGAATCCTATTCCTTACCAGGAATTGAAAGCCGGCGATACACTTACATTTACGGCAAGGGCTACAATGGCTATCGGACAAACAAAACGGTTTTCGCTGATAGGCGCACCGAAAGGTGCAACGATCGGGAAATCCAGTGGCGTTTTCAGCTGGGTACCTCAAAGTTCGGGTATTTACAAGTTTGTAGTCAGAATCAGCGTTGCTGCTGTACCGGAATTATATGATGAGGAAACCGTTACGGTGAAAGTCGTGAATTCGGGCGGTGTAAATTCCGTCCGCATCAATGCAGGCGGTAGTGCTTACACTGCATCGGACGGACGTGTTTTTGAGGCGGACAATTATTATGACGGTGTAGACCGCACCAGCACGATTGCTGACGTGGACATTCTGAACACGACGGACGACGAGCTGTACCGTTCGGGACGCAGTTCGGATTACTTCAACTACAACATTCCGGTTACAAACGGCATCGTCAAAGTGACACTCCATTTTGCCGAAGTATACTGGGGCGTATATGCCAACCGTCCGGCCGAGATAAACAGGCGCCTGTTCAATGTGAGTGCCGAAGGAGCGGTAAAACTGAACAATTACAGCATCATCGGCCGTGCAGGCAGGGCTTTGCGTGCCGTACAGGAAACTTTCGAAGTAGAAGTGATGGACGGTGTTCTTAATCTGGCTTTCAGGTCCACATCGGAGAGGCGTGACAAGCCGCGCGTGTCGGCCATTGAGGTGGAATTTCTTGGATCGATGTCAACAGCTACTTTATCGCCGGTTGCGGATGCGGATGTAAGTTATGGCATCAATGCCAATACCAATTATGGAAATGAACCTACATTAAGTGTCAAAGCTACGAGCGTTCCGGAGCTGCAGCGGGTATCATTTCTCAAATTCTCACTGGCTAATTTCAGCGATATAACCAGTGCAAGATTTCGCATCTACGGCTATAACCATCAGGCGAATACGAGGGTCAGTCTGAATGTGGCAGGACTGGATAATGACGACTGGACCGAGACCGGCATCACTGCCAGTAATGCGCCAACCGGCGTGACAACTGCATTGGGAACGTTGAGCGTGACCCGCAAACCGGAATACTTTGAAGTCGGTATAACGGAATTTGCCAAAACCCAGCTTGCCCGGGACAAAACGCTGACCTTGCGGATTGATCAGACATTCGGCGGCAAAAGGATCATATTCAACAGCAGGGAGAATGCCCAATTCAGGCCGGAACTGGTCATCAATACGAGTGAGCCCGTGAGTTCTGTTACAAGGCTGGCCGCGGAAGAAGTGGACAACAATACTGCTGAATCAGGCGCGGAAAGTTCTGTCATTTACCCCAATCCGGTGCGTACACAGTTCACGCTTCAGGTCGGAAACCAGCATCAGGAAGCTGTTGCTTTGCAGCTTTTCAATGAAGCCGGAAGGGCGTACAACATCAAAATGCATGAGTTGCTGCACGCAGGAACAAAAGCCGAAATCAGCATTGCGGATCTTTCCTTGAATGAAGGAATTTATCTTCTGAAAGTACAGTCCGTTTCAAAGTCGGAAGTACTGAAAGTAGTGGTGGTGAAATAAAGCAGTTTAGCATATCCGTTAAAAAAGCATCCGGAATCATCCGGGTGCTTTTTTAACGGGTTTTTAGTAAATTGAAAATAAACTTACGCTTACCTGAATGAAGCTGAAAAAGCCGTACACTTTCCGGAAGCAGTTTGCCCAATCATATTTTGCTGAAATAAATAGAATGCATTTCAATGCATGTTGATGTAGCTTTGCGGGCTTTCGTGTGCTGTATGCACGGTTATTGCCGTACATTTCCCGCTGGCACTGTCAATATCAAAGGTGATTCCTTTTTCATTATCATCAAAAACCTGTAATCCTTTCTGCCGGGCAGTGAGATCGTCTACTTGTTTCAGCGTGTAACTTCTCTTTATGTCAGTCAGTAATGTACCGGTTGCAACGCCATCGCCGGTTCTGAACCAGGGCGAGCTTACCATGATCTTTTTTATGCGGCTAATGTCTTCGTTGCCCATATTGCGGCCTGCAAAAACGGCTGTACGATGTTTGCCGGCATCTTTGCTATACCACGCCATCAGCGCACTGCCCATGGCTGCGTCCGATGAATCCGGACGGCCCAGCCTCGTAATGGCACTGTCAACGGGCAAACCGATCGTCAGGTGCCCGATGCCTTTTCCCGGCGTTATCAGCTGATCCGGTTTTACTTCAGATTCTACAGAAACTGAAGCGGTCGTATCCGTGTTGACTGATGCTTTATCCGCAGGTTTGTTACAGGCAAGCATGATCATGATGATTACTGTTGAAAATAAGATCTTCATACAAATGAAACGGGTGAGCCAGCTGCAAAGTTACAGGCCGCAGCACCTGAATCTACTGCTGCTTTGCTTTGAAGCGGTTTTTTGATGTTCCTAACAGGTACTATCCGGATCTGAGTGCAAGATAGGGTATTTATGTGACCGAACTTATACTTGGAACATACAAATGAATTCCGGGATTATAAAGGCTTGTATGTGCGCAGTTCTGGCCGGGAACAAAATGAAATGGTTTAGTTTTACAAAACAAACAGGAACAGCTGAATGACTATGGAACAAAATAATGGTGAACACAAAAATGCCCAAAGCCCGTTTGTTCAGACCTACTTTCACGGAACCAAAGCGGACCTGAAAATCGGGGACTTTATTCAAACCGGTTTTAATTCCAACTTTGGCCAGAGAAAAAATGCCGCGTATATTTTTCTGACAGCAACGCTGGATGCGGCTGTCTGGGGCGCTGAGCTGGCCTTTGGAGAAGGGGGCGGGAGAATTTATCTGGTGGAGGCAACAGGGCCCATTGAAGACGATCCGGATCTCACGGACAGAAAATTTCCGGGAAATCCGACAAAATCGTATCGTTCGCAACATCCGTTTAAAGTCGTGGGTGAAGTTACCGTATGGCAATCCCATCCGGCAGAACAAGTAAAAGTCATGAAAGACGCTTTGGCGAAACTTAAAGAACAGGGAATTGAATCACTGAACGACAACTGAGCTGGCCCCGGGTTTTCCTGCTGAAAAGTTTAAACCGGCTTTTCAATGTAAGGGCTTTCTGATGCTACTGAGACGTATTTGTGATCATCAGTTTTTGCCTTTTATTACAAAAAAATACAGCAAACGCATCCGTTTGCTGTATTTCGGCTTGTCCAAGGCAGGCCTTTGAAAAGCTGCGCCTGAGACAACATTTTTCTATACTTTAACCGGCTATTTTTCCAGCCATACCGCATCGTTGATGTCGTCTTTGCCTCCGTACTGGCTGTCGATGGCCGCTTTGTAATTGGCAGCATTGGTTGTACGTTCAGAAATCGGGTACTGCCAGCGCGTGGCGATCCTTCCTGAATTGCCTGTTCCAACGCCTGTCATGAACTTGGGAAAACCGGTCCGGCGGTAATTCAGGTAGGCTTCCAGCCCCGAATTCATGAAGAAAGCAAGGTATTTTTGCGTTATGATCTGTTCCAGACCGGCCACATTGTTTCCGCTGTACTTCACCAAAGGTTGCGCATAGTAAGTATCAAAATTAAAATCAACCGTATAGCTTGTGAAATCACCGGCTTCCTTGCCTCCGGTACGCGAATACTGCATCGTGTTGGTGCCATCCTTGATGCCATAAAAATTCATGGAGGCTTTTATCCCGTTCTGATACCACTGTTCGGAGTTACCGGTTGTCCAGCCACGATTGATCCCTTCTGCAATATTGAAACACATTTCAGGGTAACCCACAATGAATACATTTTCTCCCGTGTAAGTGGAATAGTAACGCGACCGGCTCTGAAACGAATAGGCTCCCGGCGCATACCCGGGACCATTGTTGATCCCCGCCTTTGCAGACATGTCTGAAAGGTCTTCACCGGAACTCGCACCAACGTAAGCAGAATAATCCGACGGAGATTTTCCTGCTTTCAGCTGGGCTCCTGCCGGCTCCGTGGTGATCATCACCCGCGGATCTTTGCGGGCAGACAATAATCCGACATAAGTGGCAGCCATATTCTGGCGGGTTGCATCAAAACCGAAGTTGTCGGGATTGGAAGGATACTTGTTGTAATTGTTTGACACGAACTGCAGATTGTCGTTCATGCCGGACAATAACGGATATTGGGTCGGGTTGTTTATGATTTCTGCAAACTGTCCTTTCACGTTCAGATCGGCATCCGCCTGTTTTTTGCTCAGGCGAATGAGTATCCGCAGTCTGAAGGCATTGATCACTTTCTGCCAGTTGGCGAGTTTTCCGGCAAAGTAAAAGTCACCTTCAACTGTTGTTTCGCCTTTGGCAATCAGTGCGGTAATGTCGCTGTTGGCTTCATTCAGCAAGGACAGGATCTGAGTATAAATCTGCTTCTGGGAATCGTATTTCGGATTCAGGTTCGTCCTGCCGGTCAGGGCTTCGGTCATGGGAAGATCACCTGCTCTGGCCGACATCTGGTCCATAAAAAATGCCCGGAAAAATTTGCCCAGTGCAGCATACCCGTTGACGTCTGCCGCGCCGGTTTTCTTATGTTCCAGCTCCATTTGCACCACGTTTTTCAGCGTGGAATAATGGTTTGTAAACGATGACCACTGGTACTCATTGTTGCCGTAATAGTTGTAATTGATGGCATAAAACTGGTTCCAGCGCATTTCTGCGGAGAACGGTCTTCCGGTATTGTTGTACATGTCCCATTCAATTCCCTGCAGGATCAGAGAAGCGGGTGCCGAAATGGCCCGGTTGGGATCTTTTTCCAGTTCTTCGAAACTCCGGTTACAACTGGTCGCTATGAGGGCAGTCAGTGTAAAAAGGAGGTATTTTATCTTGTTTCCACGTATGGTCAGCATAGTATTTCAATTTTCTTTGATTCTTGATTAGAATGATAAATTAACGTTGACTCCGTAGCGGCGCATGGAAGGCGTCTGCGGGCTGGACTCTCCGCCGGATATATACTGATTCAGGTCAATATCCTTGCTTTCAGCAAAATATAGCAGGTTTCTTCCGACGAGCGAAACGGAAGCATTTCGGATGAACCTGCTTTTTACAAGCCATTTGGAAGGAATGGTATATCCGATAACGACTTCCCTCAGCATGGCAAACGAACGGCTCATCAGGTTTCCTTCATCAGAGTTGTAATACCGGCTTACCCAGTCCTGAACATACTGTTTGGTTGTGTTGGGAGCGAACTGCAGTTCGGCAAGGTTGGTGATTTTGCCGTCCACATCGTAATTGAGCGCTTTGCCGTTACTGATCTGAACGCCTTCTCCGATGTAGTTTTTATTGTCAGGATCTCCGTTTTTGAACCCGAGCCAGTCCTGGTATCTTGCATCTCCCAGCGCACCCTCAGCCAGTTTGGCGTTTCTGCCGCCACGGAAAGTCTGTTTCTGCACGTAATTGGAAATAACGCCGCCGATACGGCCGTCAAACTGAAAGCTTACATTTACATTTTTGTAGGCAAACTTGTTGTTGATACCGAAAACAAACTTCGGATTGATATTTCCGAGATACTGGTTAACAGGCAGATAAACAGGTCTTCCCGATTCATCATTGATGATTTGTCCGTCCTGCGTTCTGGCAAATGCCCTGCCGTAGAATTTATCCAGCCGGTCACCTGCCCTGAAGAACGTATTCAATGCGTTGACACCCGGATAAATGTCCGTAAGTACTTCCTTGAAAGTGGAATAATTTGCCACCACATCCCAGTTCAGGCCGTTGGGGTTTGCCAGAACGGAGCCGGTCAATGCCAGTTCAAAGCCGGTCTTTTTGGTTTGGATACCGTTCACCAGATACGATTCGTAGCCGGTTGTGGAAGATATCGGCAAGGCAAATATTCTCGGGCCCTCGTGCGATACAAAATAAGTCATATCCAGCCCGAGCCTGTTTCTCAGCACACGCACATCCAGTCCGATTTCCGTTTGGGAAGTTGTGCTTGGTTTCAGGCCCGGATTGTTAAGCGTATTGGTAAAATAAGCCGCCGGGGTGTTGTTGTAAGCAAACGGCGTGGAATATACAGCGGCATTCTGGTAAGTAGGACCGTCATAAGGCGAATAGTACTGATCTCCGTACCCGAGCGGATTGCCGTCGCCCAAAGCAGGCGTGGTACCGATCGTTGAGCGGGTCAGACCATCTTTTACGTTGGCATAAGATGCGCGTAATTTAAGGAATGAAATAACTTCCGGAACAGGAAGGTAATCCGAAAGTACGGTAGAGCCGGCCACAGACGGATAAAAGAAGGTGTTGTTTCCTGCGGGCAGGGTAGAAAGCTTGTCAACACGTCCGGTTGTGGATACGGTAAAATAATCCCTGAAGGTAAAATCCGCTGAGTAATACGCAGAATTCACTCGCATGGCGGAATTGAAATTGGATGTTTTAACCGGCCGGTACGAGTTGTTGAAATTGTAAAGGCCGGGCACGTTCAGGTAATCCGTGGAGCCGTACTGCGAGCTGTACTCAAAGCTGCGGATGTTTCCGCCGGCCCAGATCTTGGTATTGAAACCTTCAAAAAGGTCTTTGTCGAATTTTACAAGAATGTCTGTGTTGTTCTCAAACAGGTTCCGGCGGTCTTCCCGGTAATCGCCCCTGCGTTCCTCGCGTCCGTAAGACCCGGCAGAATAAGGCATCTTTTCATTTCTGAATAAATTCCAGGTGGTTATCTGTGTCCGCAATGTCGCTTCCAGGAAATCGTTGATCTTGTAAGTCATGGCCGCCTGCCCGATAATATCCGATTTCTGATGGCCGCGCAGCCATTCATAGCTCATGAAATACGGGTTGTTGTAACGCTGGTATTCTGCATAAATCTGCTGTACGCCTTCTTTGCCCGGCTGCCAGTAGTTGCGCATATCGTCCACATTCCAGTCGGCGCCTGCCCAGAATACCATGTTGTATATGATGGAATTAGGCCCGTAATTCACGTCCGGAATATTCGGGGAATACTGACGGTTGTACTGAAGATTGGAAGTAAAGCTCAGTTTGTTTGAAAACCTGAAATCGCCGGTAACGTTAAAGTTTGTAATGTTCAGCTTTGTGTTGGGCACAATCCCTTTCTGAAAAGTATTCGATGCAGAAAAACGGAGGTTGTACTTGTCGCCTGTGGATGAAACGGACACGTTGTTGGTTGAAAGAATTCCGGGTCTCAGAAACCGTCTCAAATTGTCTTTTCCGCGGTTGATCCAGGGCGTGGGCGATCTTACTCCCGTAACCGGGTCCACAGGGCTGTCGTACTGCGTAATCGGCTGTCCTTCAAACCGGGGGCCCCATCCGCCGTCATAGTCACCGTCATTCAGGCCGCCGCCCGCTCCGTTAACGAAGGCATAACGGCCGTGGTCGCCCGGCCCGTATTCATCCTGAACTTTGGGAATGGAATAAAAACCCTTGTCCATCATCGTGGATGAATTGACGTCCACGGAGAACCCGCGCTTGTCTTTTGTGCCTCTTTTGGTCGTAATCAGGATGGCGCCGTTTTTTCCACGGAAACCGTACAATGCGGATGCACTCGCTCCTTTCAGAACCGAATAGGTTTCGATATCATCCGGACTTACGTTCCAGGTATCCGAGTTTACAGGAACCCCATCGACGACAAACAATACATCGGTATTTCCGCGCAACTGAATATTGGGCCTTCTCAGCAGTTCAGGCTGCGCTCCGATTGTAAGCCCAGCCACTTTACCCGCCAGCGCATTGATGGCATTCGGTTCCCTGGCCTTGACAGTTGACGTTCCATCCACGGTCTGAATGGCAACGCCTATTCTGCGTACATCTTTTTTAATTCCAAGTGCCGTTACCACCACTTCATTCAGTTGTTTCAGGTCTGTACTCAGTGCGACATCAATTTTGGACTGCCCGTTTACCGCAATTTCCTGCGTAGAAAATCCTACGAAAGAAAAAATGAGCACAGATCTGGCATCCGGAACCGACAGTTCATAGGTTCCTTCTGCATTGGTTCCGGTTCCTGAACTGGTTCCTTTTACAATGACACTTGCGCCGGGAATGGCTTCGCCGGTTTGCTGGTCGGTGACTTTTCCGCTTATGCTGATTTGTCCCATTACCTGAATGGTACCGAGCAGCAGCATCTGAAGAATTCCCGCCTTTAGAATGGTAGAATACTTAATCATAGGGTCTGTTTTTACATGGAATAAAAATGCAAAGCTAGATCCCGTATATTAAGGTATCATGCACCCAATGTTATGAGTATGTGAACATCAGCGGCATGAATGCCTGAATTTTCATGACAGGTTGTAAAGGTCCTGTTGCTCAAACGATCAGCCATGAACGTCAGCTGACCAACCGCAAAAGTCGTGTATACAGCAGCAGTGCCGAAGAAGTACAGCCGGTTTGTGCAGTGCAGGTTTTAACCATCCGGAATGAGCATGATGTTGTTCAGGCGGAATATGACTGTTCCGCTTGCGCTCAACTGTAATCACTGATCCGGGTGAATCTGTTCTTTTTCATTTCAAAAATGCTTACGCCCCGCAGTTGCAGCATATCGCCGGCTTTCATTCCGTTCGGAAAATCCACAGCCAAACGAGCCTGATAATCAATTTCAACCGCAGCCGAATCTCCGCCAATCACCAGAAACCGGATCAATTGCCGGCGTTCGGTAAAATAATCAAGGCTTTGCGTTGCCAGTTGTTCAAATTCCTGAATGGTTGTTGTGATAACAATTCCTGTGCTGTTGGAGATATTTTCAAAAACAATCTTCTCATCCAGAACTTCTAGCATGGCCGGAACATTTTTGTCGTTATAAGCCTGAAGATAGTCCCGTATAGCCTTTTCGATCATCATAAGCAGTAGCTGTTCTGTATTTATTTATTCGCTTCAAGATACAGTCCGGAAATATAAATGCCTAGTGCCGTTAAGAATCATTGTTATAAAATCCGTAGGATTGGTGTATAATGCGTCTATCCATACAAGCGGCAGCAGGACAGTAAATCAAAAAGGGATACGGCTATTTTCCGGGCTGTATCCCTTTTTATATAACACCGGCAGTTGCAGGTTTTAAAACCGTATTTCAGATCAGCTATGCGCAATGATTACTTCCACATTGTGCTGCCTGAGCATTTTTACGTCTGCATCTTCAATCTTGTCGTCGGTAACGACTTTGTTGATTTTGTCAAAACCGCAAATGAACGCCAGGCCGGATTTCTTGAACTTGGATGAGTCGGTGACGATAATGACCTCTTCGGCAATGTCGATCATGATCTGGTTCAGGTGAGCTTCCTCCATGTAGTGGGTGAAAAAACCGGTGTTCGCCTTCATGCCGTCAATACCCAGAAAAAGTTTGTTGCAGTACAGTTGCTTGAAATTCCTTTCGGCCATCGGTCCGACCAGCGACATGGAAAATTCTTTCAGGTATCCACCCGGCATATGCACCTGCAGGTTTTCGTATTGAGCCAGATTATTGACAATGTCCAGCGCATTGCTGATCACCGTCAGGTTCTTGAATTTTTCAAGATTGTTCGAAATTTCAAAAGTAGTGGTGCCGGAATCCAGTATAATGCTGTCATCTTCATTGATCAGCGACACGGCCTTTCTGCCGATCAGCCGCTTGATGTCATGATTGATCTTCCTTTTTTCAGTAACCGTCAGGGCAATGTTGTTGGTTTTGAAGGCGCCGCCGTGTGCCCTCACCAGTAAATTGCTGTTTTCCAGCTTATCCAGATCATTGCGGATAGTCACTTCACTTACTTCCAGCAACTCACTCAAATCATTCACATTCACTTCGCCCAGCTCATCGAGTTTCTGCAGTATAAGCGAACGACGTTGCGCAGTCTTTTTCATGGTACCAACCCGTTTATTCGGTTACTTTTTATTAATTCACTGATCTTTTGCGCCTGAAACTTCCGGCTGCCCGGACCAGGTTGTAAAGGTAGCAACATTCAATAATATTACTATTTTGCCTACGGGCAGTTTGTGTGCCTAGCTTCCGGCGCCATCGGGCAGCCCGGCGGAAATGACCGGAAGCCGGGCGAGATCCGGCCACATGCTTTTGTGAAAAACGGTTGCACAGGCATCCGACAGCAGCTGATATATTTCCGCTATTTCTTCTTCGTCGCCAATCCGTTGCAAAACCAGTACATGCTCCGCCGCAGCGCTTATTTGTACGCCTCTGTTTTTTAAAGTAAGAAAAAGAGCCGTTTCCCGGAAGTCTGCGGGCACCGTGTAAAGTCCCAGGAACCGTTTTTTCTGTTCAAAATAATGCGGAACTGCTTTGTGAACTTCCATGATTTTCTCGATCCGTTCCAGCATCAGTGGCACCATTTCTTTCGGAAAAGACGCATCTATCATGATCAGTTTCAGCTCCTCATCCTGTATATCAAAAATCTGAATGTAGTTGACCGCAAACCGGCTTTTACTGAACATCTGCAAGATCCTGGCCAGCACAAGGTTTTCGTCATAAGCATAAACCGATATCCGGCATGTATCGGGAAACTGGTTTTTCATAATCAATAATTTAGTTCCGGCATGAAATCGGCATTCGTAACCGGCTGATTTATTTCTTCACTTTTACGATCAATGAAACCCGTTTTGTCTCGCGGATAAACGAATGTGCCCCGTGGCTGTCGCGCCGCGTGTTGCCGTTTTTAGGGTATTCATAAGTGCCGTAAAAGGCGATTTCGTGTCCGTCCGGGCAATCCGGTCTGATCCTGACCTGCGAAGTCAATCGCTGTGCGCCCGACCAGTCATTGCGGGCGAAGTAGCGCATCTGCCGGTCGTCCGTGGCTATATATGGATCTTCCGTATACAACTGCAGCCCGAAATCATGCAGCGAATCCAGTTCGGATCTGGTGAAAATACTGATCCATTCGCCGGGATTGGCGATCCCGTTGCCATTTCCTTCTCCGACTTGCGTTTTTCCTTCCACTTCCAGATTGACAGGACGGCCATCGGCAATTTCAAAATGGGACAGTGTTGCTTCCGGCGAATAAAAAGGTACTTCCAGTAAAAACAGATCTTTTCTGCCGTTATAACTCACCAGCAATTTCAGCTTGGCCCGATCCAGACCGGCATGCCGGGAACGAATGCGGAAAGCGGTTTTTTCGTGCAAGGCGCCCTGGCCCAGTTTTCCGACAGAAATGGCCGGGTCCATTACTTCCACGTCTTCATCCTGCGCGATCAGTTCCATACGGACGGAGTCTACGGCAGCGCCGCCTTTATTAAACAGTAACGGACTAATCGAAACTATATCGCCGATGCCCGGCATCTTCCAGTCGAGCGTATAGGCAGCCATGGTGATGTGGCCCGGATCGCCGGCACGGTACAATCCGATGTTGCTGTGCTGGCCGGTTCCCTGCCACTGAATGCGTCCTTTCCTGTCGCTGCGCACGCTTGTCCGGAAGGTTTTGCGTACGGGTACATCCAGTTGGATCAATTCAAAAAGAGTGTTGGCCGGATAAATGCTGTCGGTTGTGATTTGTACGGACAGGTTCGGAACCGCCGGGCCGTCGGGCAGCCACTTTCTGGTCTGCAAGCTGAACCCTTCCTTTCGCACATCGTCCAGAACGGTGAATCCGGGGATGTCCCGGTTTGTACTTACATCATAATTCCAGACCGAGAAACTCGGGTACAGATCAATATGATGCCATTTCTCAGGCCGCGCGAGCGGCATCCGGAAATACTTCATATGAAAATCAAACTGCCCTTTGATATTGACTGCATTGTGAAAACCTCTGAAATAACCTATTCCGTAATGCCAGCTTTCGTAGTTCAGTTCGAGGGTTTTGTAGGCCTGATCAATCTCCTGATCGTGCTGCCGCAGAAAGTCTTTGCTTCCCAGATGCATCCGTATCGGCAAGCCCACAAAATTGCGGCCCATTTCTTTGAACGGTGTGTAAACCTGCAAAGCCTTCGGCCCGACGGTAAACGAAGCAGAAGGACAGAAAAACGAAGCGCTCGACAGCAGGTGCGGATATTTGGAAGCAATCAGCATGGACATAAACCCGCCCATGCTCAGTCCCGACACCGCCCGCGCTTCCCGGTAAGCTTTTGTACGGTAATGCGAATCCACATACTGTACGAATTCAGGAAAGTAATCTGCAAACTGCCTGTCTTCTTTCACCGGCGCAATGTCGTACGGGCGCGGATACTGCGCGGGCACATATCCGTCCCATTTGGCAATAATCACATCATTATCGGCTACATAACTTGCAAAATTATCCAGCGAATCGGGCCCGCAGCGTTCAAAATTTCCGTTAAAATCATCATAGTAGCGTGCTTCGCCGGAACGGGAAACTTCGCCTTCTTCGGGGCCATTGTACCGGCCTGCATTGCCATGAAAATAGTAAATCACAGGATAGCGCCGCTCGGGATGCCGGTGATAATCAGCCGGAAGGATCAGGCGGAAATGGCGGTTTTCCCTGAATACCTTGCTGTAATGCATTCCGTCTTCGATGATGCCTTTGGGCCGCAGCTGCTGGGCATGCGCATTTACGAGCACTAAAGCAAACATCAAACCCGTGAGTAGCGAGCTCCGGTTCAGGTGATATTTACACTTTTTTATCAAATTAGTAAAGCGGTTTGTCAAAATCATGATGCACGGTTTAATCTTCCTTTTTGCCGGTATCCGACAGATCCAGTATGCTGAAAAAGAGCGTGGTCAGGCTGAGTTTTTTATTTTCCGATAATTCCTGTTTCAGCCTGTCCGCATGCACGTTGTCGTCTTGTGCTCTGGCGATCACCCATTTCACTTCCGGCGCATCCGTTCCCGGCGTGATTTCCCAGTTTCGCAGTGAATCCTGTTCCGTTTTCCAGTTGTTCAGAAATTCGGTTGCCAATGCCTGTTTGCCTGTATTTTGAAGCAAGTGTATGCCCAGGTAATTGTTCAGCGCATTGCGGTTGCTCTCTTTATCCGGATTCAGCGTATAATCCATAATTTCCTGTGCATGCTGGCCGGCTTTCTGTATGTGGCCGAGCCGGGTTTCGCAGTAAGCGGCCAGATAGTCAATAAGCCGGTTGTCCGGTGCATGCGGTTTGCCGGAGCCGAGGTTTTCAGGCCATAACCGCGCCTTTTCAAGTGACTTCAGGGCATCGGTGTATTTTTTGTTTTCTGCCATTGCAAGCGCACTCGCGAGGTTGGCCACGACGTACAGGTTATGTCCTTCCCGCGCACCTTCCTGCGGCAGGACCCGGATTTTATCCAGCACCTGCAGACAGGTTTTGAAATTACCCGCTTGCAGCAGAGACCTGGCATAATCGATCCCGATGACCGGATTTTCCGTAAATCTTTCGTAAGCTGTTCTGGCGTTTTCCAGTCCTTTGTCCTGCATTTTCCGGGCATTGAAAAAACCGGTAAGATAATGCCAGCTGCGCCATTCTTTCGGATCAAGCTGATTGGCCTTTACAAAATCAAGCTGCGCCTGTGCCGCAGCGGCTGCATCGTTCTGGAATAAAATCCCTCTGGCCATGTAGAAAGGCGCATAGTCCGGCTCGTCTTTGCAGGCCATGTACTGCATTTTTGCATTTTCCGGATCGCCGATGTGCCAGTAAATCAGTCCCAGATAATAGCGGTTTTTCCAGAAAGGAAGTTGTTTTTCTGCCCACTGAAGAACCGGAATGGTTTCCAGACGAAAAGGAAAAACCAGCTCAGACGACATATCAACAGCCTGTTTCAGGAATCTTCTGCTTTCTGCTGGTGCCGAATCCCGGTTGAGGTACGCCAGCCAGTAGGAAACCGTAGGGTAGGCGGGAGCCAGTTGCAGCACCTTCATCGCTTCTTGATTTTGTCCCTGATTGATGTAATCCATGGCCAGTTCCAGATACGTTTCATGCGGCAGCTCGTTGCGGATCGCATCCTGAAAAACAGCCTGCTTTTCTTTGGACGGTTGAAGTAAATACTGTTCGAAGTGGGCATAATGATTCAGTGGGTCCACATGCAGCAGATCCGTCCAGACCTGTGCCGCCTGATCCGTTTTATGCAGCTTCCGGAGCGCGGTACCCAGCAGCTGGTATGCAACAAGATTATTGCGGTTGTAGTCCAGCGCTTTCCGGGCGTCGTTTTCGGCTTTTTCAAAATCCTGCTTCTGCAATGCGATACCTGCCAGCTGTGCATGGGCGCCTGAACGGTATTCCATGGTCCACGAGGCAACCGCCATGGCTTCTTCCGCTTTTGTCAGATCACCCAGCTTGCGGTAAAGTGCACCATAAAGGTAATTGGCGCCCCCGTGGTAAGTGTTTTCGGCCAGTACCTGCCGGGCAAATTCCAGCCCTTTTGCATAATCTCCTTTTCTGTAATGAAATTCGGCCAGCCGGATCCGTGCACCGCTGTGCGTGGCTTCTTTTTCAAGGCAATCCAGATAATACTGACGCGCCAGCACGTAATCGCGCATGGACCGCGCATCTTCGCCGAGTTCAAAAAGGCGTTCCGCTGAGCGAAAATCCTGTTTGTCGGCAGACAGCAACGGGCGGTCGAGTACTTTTTCCGGCTGCGAGGAATAGACAAGTCTGTCTTTGCCAACAGTTACTCTCACAGGTTTCTGACTGCCGGCCAATGCAATTGTTTTAACATACAGTTCCATCGGTTTGAGTTCAAGCGGAGACTGATAAACACTTTGCCCGGACACAGTTACTTTGAGGGTATCCTGAATAGCGGAAATTGGATTGATAATGATTTTCATACTGTCACCGTGCGTTTCGACATGGAGCGTGCCGTAAGGCGAAGCATCGACCATTCCGCCTGTGGCTTTTACCGGAAACCAGTATTCGGTTTTTGTTTCAGAATAAAAAGGCCCGAGTGATTTCTGGTTGAACGGGCTGTGAAACCCGCTTCTTTCTGCGGCCTGATTGAATGTTACTCCCGATTGGGCCTCAATGTACTGTCCGTCTTTGTCCGTAAGCAGATCTTCCCAGATGGCACCTTCCCGTGCCCGTGACCAGATCCACAACTTTTTGCCCGGCGCATCGGAATAAGGAGCCCAGTGACCGAAACCAAATTTACGATCGTGCCAGTATCCGCCAAACCAGTTGGTATGCGTGCCCATGACGTGATACGACTTGTCACCGCCGGAATTGACATTTTTGTAATACGACAAATCAACGCCCTTTTCATCAATCGGCCAGGTGCCGGCACTTCCGTCATGACCTATATGGTGCGTACCCGGGAAGAAAAACTGCATATCGTCCGAAGCCCGGAACGCCGCATTTTCCCAGGAAAGATAAGCGTCATGAAGCGGCGAGGGGTTATACCAGAGACTTTGCGTTTCAAAATAAGCTTTGTCTTTCGGCAATACGATTTTAACCCGCCACTGCGTACGCGATGCCAGGTCCAGGCCGCCCACCACGCAGGTTACACTTCCGTCGGGGTTGTTCTGCATGACATAATCGACCGGCGCGGCTGCCCACGGCGCATGGCCGAGGTCCAGTCCGAAGTTGTGCTCGATGCCGCCGCTCGTCCAGGGCCCGCGGATGCCGATGGAACGGAATTTCATGACGTGATTGGTATAAACAAATTCCTCGCCGGTCGACTTCTCCGTTGCACCCATGACTTTACCGCCTACTTCCGGCAGTACCTGAACTTTGATGTAGGGGTTTTCCAGCTCTACTATTTTCCAGTTTTTGGCCGTGCCCTTGTCCGTGTAGCCATCAAAAACGTAGTAAGGGTAAAAAGGCGAGACTTTTTTGCCAACACCCATGACCGGCACCGGGTTCGGGTCCGAAAAGGGGTAGGTTTTCATAACCTGTACTTTTTCCGTAATGCTGGCTTTTTGCGCTTGTAAAGCAGGTGAAAAGACCAGCAGCGCCAGTACAGAACGTACTACTCCGGCAGTTGATGGTGACAATGAGAAATGAGAAAGGGCCTTCACGCAGAAAAATGGAGGTTTTAGGAATATTGTCTGTGTTATTTTTTGCTTTCGGAAATAAGCCCGGCCAGTTCCATACGGACTTTGTACCATTGTTCCTGATCGTAGCTCCATACATCCAGCTGCCCAATTGATTTGTCGCCAAACGGCTCTTTGATTAATTGATCGACAAGCGCGTCGGCACGTTTGGAATTGCCGTCCAGTTTCGCAAGCAGACGCAGGTATTCATAGTCCTGCACACCGTCGCGCATCGTTTTCAGCCGGATGGACGGGCAAGGTTCCGATACGTTGGGCACCATGCCGGGCTTGTAGATGACAGAACCGTTTCCGTTGAATGTCCGGTAAGTGAATTCTGCGTCTGCCTCGGATGCTTCCTTGTAAAAGTCTTTCCAGGATTCGGGATCGTACCAGCCTCTTTCCCAGCCAGCGCCGACACCCCAGCTGATCCATGAATAGGTTTTGTATTTCCAGCAACTCCAGCTGATCGCGCGGTCATTAATCAGGGGCAGATCGATGAATGTTGAGCTTCCCACCCAGCTGTTGAGTTTGTGTTCGTACAGCAACGGACCGTAAAGCCAGTCTTTGATGCCCATTTGCTGATATTGTTTTACCTCGTCGATATTATAGTTGATCGTATGGGATGCCCAGTCGGTAATGGATTTCCCGATTACGTCCATGGCTTCTTTGGTGTAACCGCCGTCCACCCGGAATTTGGCTTCGGGATATTCCTTTTTGAACAGATCACCGTAAAAAACCATCCGTGACCACGCTTCGGGAAAATACGATTCATCCAGGCCGTTCAGATAAACCATCAGTTCGGTTTTTTCAGGATTGACCATTGGCAACAAATGCTGTCGTACCTGCCGGATGCTGCTCGTGTAAATGGCCAGATTGGAAGCGTTGCGTTCTACTTCCGGTTTGCCGGTATCCGGCCAGCCCTTTGTGTCGTGCTTGCCGTATACGTCGAACGGAAGCGCAAACGTTTCAAGCGGTTCGCCGTAGCCCGGGCCGTCGCTGTATCCGTGCGCCCTGGTGAATGCCTGGCCGGTAAGGTATTTTTTCAGCCGTTTGTCAAATTTTTCCCATTGTATTTCCACCTTGCCGTTTTTCAGCACCTGTATTTCCGGGTCGTAAGTCGGGTCCATGAGCGAAATGCGGTTTCTTTTGAACAGCTGATAAACGGCCAGTTCCTGCTTCTCATCCATCCGGCTCAGAAAACCTTCGTGCTGCAGACTGGCTTTGAAAAGATTCTCATTCGGGAGTTCGAAATTCCAGATGGTGAGGCTGACCGGAATCTGTTTTGACATGCCGCCGATAGTAGCGGTAATGACGCTCTTGTACGTACCGGGCCGTGCTTTCTGCGCATCCAGCGGAATAAACTGATCCACCCATATAATCTGTGAACGCTGGTTGCTGATCCGGTTGTTGAAATCGGGCAAAGTAAACGGATAAACCCAGCGTCCCCGGACATTCGCCGAGTCGGTCTGAATGTATTTGAACGGGATCAAAGCGTCGGGGTACCAGCCTTTTCCCAGCGTGGATTTGGGATATCCTGTGCTGGTGCTCTGTACATTCACCGACCATTCCAGAAACAGCTCCGGCTTGATGTTTAACTCCGTATTTTCGTTTTTAAACGGCGCCATATCGAGTTTGATCCCGGTCAGTTCTTCGTTTGATTCATTCGTCAGTACCAGCTGAAACGACACATATTCCCCGCGTGCACCGTGCAGTGCAACTTCATTTCCGTCGTATATCCAGTTTTTATCCAGCAGGTTGTTTTTCCCGGACTGGCCGGACGGAACCCCTTTGAAACGGTGTTCAATGATTTCATTGTTGACAGGATCGAGCCGGACAGACGAAGGCAGTGCCCGCAGGCGCCACGGATCAGCACCGAAAGTTTTATTCCCGCAGTTTAATGCGGTGAGGGCAATAAAACAGAGGATTACTTTTGCAAATCGGATCATATTTAAATTGGTTCAGGAATTTTTGACTTACCGCTTTTACTGTGCAACAGGAAAGATCATGAGCTGGCTGAGTGCTTCGTCTTCGCCTATAACCATGTATTTTCCGTCGGCTGAGGCAGCCAGGGTGCTCAACTGAAAGCCGCGCCACAATATGCCCTGCTCGATACCGGGCTCCACCATTTTGAATTCAGGATTGCCCAGATCCACAAAACCGGCGCCTTTTTCATCATAATAAAACAAATGCGAGTAACCCGGTGCGCCGCCGGCCAGTCCGTACAGCTTGCCGTCGCGCCCGAAAGCCAGTGCCCGCAACCGGTTCATCATAACCGGTTTGCCCAGGTTTTTGATTTTTTTGGTGGCCGGGTCCAGCACAAACAGCTGACCGTCACCGGCATTGCCGCCGTACAGTTTTCCGTCGGGTGCTTTGGCCCAGGCTTCCACCTGTCCGAGTACTTCCCGTCCCCATACGCTTGGCAAAGGCGTTTCCAGAAACTGAAAGCTCTTTTTGGCCGGATCGAATGCAAACATCCTGTTGCCCGGCGCACTTCCGTAAACAAGCCCCTGATTGTCCTGAACAAGGGCTTTGCACAGGTAACCGTCCGGCTCGGAAGCAAAGTCATGCAGGTTTTTCAGTTCTTCTGCTTTTGGGGAAATCTCGTCAAACAGCTGCACTTTTCCCGAAGCTATGTTGTAGGTGAAAAACCGTCCGCCCGGATAGCTGATCCCGTACAGTTCAGTGCCTTGGCTGTTACTGAGCAGCGTAAAAATTCCTTCGCCCGGAACAGGCGTGCCCAGGTCTTTCACTTCGATGGCATCCCCGTTGCCGATACGGATCTGTAAAAGATGCCCGGTCTGCTGATTGTTTTTCAGATGCGCCAGTGTGCCGGCATACAGCTGATTGCCGGTTCCCTTGCAAAAACCCGTGGCAATGCTCTTTTGGCCCGGAACTGCTTCCCCAAGATCTTTCGTGGTTGCAAGTGTCCGCTTTGAGATGGATGCAATGAACAGATACGGCGATAGTCCCTCTTTTGCAGTAGTCCCGCCCAGCACCCGGTCGCCATCCACGTGCAGGGAAGTAATTGCATTGCGGTACATCGGCAAGCGTTTTTCGGCACTGTTAGGCAGCGAAATTTCAATGGCAAATGCGTCTTTGGGCGTGAAAAAGGTATACTGGGCAAGCAGCGGGCCCGAACAGGTCAGAGTTAAAGCCGGCAAAAGTATTTTTTTAGTCAGGTTTTTCATTTCCGGATGTCTTTTTCAGGATTGAACTTGATCAGAAAGGGTGCACTGGAATCGTCCTTGACAGAAATGACGCGCCGGCCGGCGAAGTACATATTCCCGTCTTTGTCTTTGATATCAGAGCCCGTTGCTTCGGTCATGGAAGTGATCGGATATTCTCTCAGAATGGTCTTTTTCTTCGTGGCAGGATCGAGTTCTACCAAAACCGTTTTATCTTTCAGGACATAGTTGCCATGCCCGCCGATGACGTAGTACAGCTTGCCATTGTTGCCGATGTTCAGGTTCGGCACATAAGGCCCCCATGCTGCTCCCTTGCCGGTATCGATGACGCCGCCCAGGTCTTCCACTTTGCCAATGCCTTCTTTCTGCGGATGAAATGCGATTACTTTGGCGCCGTAGGTGACGAGGTAAATGATTCCCTTCGCTTCGTCTTTGGCATAAGCCGTTACGCCGGTAATGATTTTTGAGCCGGGTGTGCCTTCAAAAGCAGGCAGGCTTTCCCGCGCAAATACCAGGCTGTCGCTGTCTTTTTCGTATTTGACCAGACGCTGCCGCCAGTCTACATAATAGCAGTTTCCCCACCAGTCGGTAAACAGTACGCGGGGGACGTGCGAACTGGCGAGGCGGCCCATGTCGCGCAGTTTGTTTTTGGCCGGATCGTAAACGAGGAAATGCGCCTGCGGATAAGTGATGCCATAGAGCGTTCCTGTTTTTGGGTCTATGTCAATATCCTTGATACTTTCGTATTGCATGCCCAGCCCAAGGTTTTTCAGATCGCCCGTTTTGGGGTCCCATTTCATGAAAAAACCTCCGGCGTAGCCCTGCGGATGCTCCATCAGGTATTCTTCACGCGACTCGCCGCCATCGGTTGTAAAATAAATGGAACCGTCGGGTGACGCTACGATCTTGGAATGGATTTTTCCCTGCCACTGAAACGTGCGCAGATTGGCCATTTCCCGGATGAACCCGTTTTGCGTCATCGTGTTTTTCGCAGGATCAAACGTATACAGGGCTACGTTGTTGCGGTGATTGGTGACGCCGATATGTACGGTGTTGGAAGCTGCATTGTACCCGATTGAACCCCAGGTGGAATGCGCCTCCGGAAAATCCGGGTATTCAATAAAAGCAACGTGCTTGTCGGTAGCGGCAGGCGCCTGGGCAAAAAGCATTTCCGTTCCTGCCATCAGCAGCAGGCCAGCAATCCAGGATGCTGAGCGCAATCCATTCAGAAAGCAAAAATTCATAAAAAGCGGGTTTAGGTAACGGGTACTGGTTTTATCTTGTCACAACAATGCAATAAGGCTTCCGGGGTATCCGGAAGATTTACATTACTGAAAACTTCTTGTGCGTTGGGACTTTTACAACGATCCATGCATCCGCAAAAGCGGCCTCACCCGGAAACGGGGCATTTTCATTGATCAATCGTTGTACAAGACGGGTACCGGAAAGCCGAAAGGATGACAAAGTAGCTTTCTCCGCAAGCCATTTCAATCCGGCGCTTGTAAAAAACGGCCGGATAAGTGAGGTACATGCCATGAAGGATAAGGGTTTAGGAATACATTGCATTATGATTATGCTAATGTAAATAAAACTTGCCGAAAATGAAATAATTATGAAATGTATTTATTTTCATTTTATTTCTTTTTTCTTTCATTATAGCTTTAATAGTAATAATTGCCGAATTTTGTGACCTTTAATTAACCTTTTTTGCCGCGAAAAAACAACCTTGGTCTAAATCGCGTTATGCGTTGCTGGCTTCTTCAAATCCCATGAGCAGGGCTGCTGCAATGGTGAGTACGATACCCGCAATAATGACTGGATGAGGAATGGTCTGGTACAAGACCAGCGACAAGGTAACCGTGAGTACCGGCGCAAGTGCCGTGGTGATGGGCGCAATGATGATAGCCTTGCCGTAGCGAAAGGCATAAACCAGGCACAGGGCTCCAAAGGCATTGAGCGATTGCAGGATGGCCGATAAATAAGGCCCCTTGAATCCCCAGTTGATCGGCTGATCAAAGTTGGTCATGTATAAAGCAAATGGAATAAGCAGTATGGAGGATACCATCATATAAAAATACAGGCTTTCGGCAGACATGATTTCATTGGCAAACCGCATGATACATCCCTGTGCACCCCAGGCAAGCAACGGTATGGCCGTGAACAGCAGCCAGGTGTAGCCACTCGCACGTGCAGCACCGGCAGGCTGGTAGGAAAGCATGAAAATGGAAAGCAGCGCCAGTATGATCCCGATCCAGCCTTTTTTACCCGTTTTTTCATGAAGTAACACGACCGCCAGCAGAATGGTTACGACCGGCGTCAGCGAGAGGATCGGGAAAACAAGGTAAGCGGGGGCAATGCGCAGGGTAAAGAAAAGTACCAGTTGTCCGACAGCTCCCAGAAGGCCGACAGCACTGCCCCAGAGCACAGCGCCTTTATTGAAATCCAGCTTCCAGTTCTTCAGTTTCAGAGCGGCAAGGGCAGCCGGAATCATGGTTAATGCCCAAACGACATAGCCAAGGGTAGGAGGGAAGCCGTTTTTCTCAGGAATTTCGGTAACTGCGCCCCATATTCCGATGAATAGGACATGAATGATTACGTAAATTGGCCAATGGTTTTTGCTGCTGCTCATGAAATGCTGATTTCCTTCTGTTTTGTAAATTTCTTGTCGGGTAAAATTTGAAATGACAGCCTGAAATTCAGGATACCGCTGCTTTTACATAAGTGTCAAACCAGCGGATCATGCGTTCGTTCAGGTCGGCTTTGCTGCGGGGGCTCAAATCCGGCCGCCAGCCGTGCCCTTCGCCTGTATATTGTACAAGTATGGTGTCCACACCCTGTTTTTTAAGGGCTGTATACATTTCTTCGGCCTGGGAAAAAGGCACCTCGTTGTCGGTCTCGCCGTGCAGGAGTAACGTTGGCGTGCCTGCCCGGCCTGCGTTCCGCAGCGGCGACCACTGCCACAGCAGATCGAACCGTTCGTAAGCGCGGCCGCCAAATTCCGATTCCATGAGGGAATGATACAGGGATGTCCCTGCAAAACTTACCAGATTGCTTATCCCGCCGTCCGTCACCGCTGCCTTGAAACGGGAAGTCTGGGTAATGATCCAGTTGGTCATGTAGCCGCCGTAGCTCTGGCCTGTCACGCCAAGTCTTTCTTCGTCCAGCCACGGGTTTTCTTTCAATGCAAAGTCAACGCCGGCCATCAAATCCTGATAATCGCCGCCGCCCCAGTTCATAATGGTGCCGTTTGAGAACGATTGTCCGTAGCCGTGGCTGCCTCGCGGATTGATGTACAGAACGGCATAGCCAGCCTGTGACAGCAAATGCATGCGTTCGTCGAAATCGTGGCCAAACATATTATGCGGGCCGCCGTGGATAACAAGGATAAGCGGGTACTTTTGTGTTTCTGTAAAGCCAACAGGCGGTATCAGCCAGCCTTGCACGGAAAGGTTATCAAAGCTCTGAAACCGGAAAGTTCCGGCTTGCTGCAGGGTTTTATTTTCCATCCATGCTGTATTTTCCTGCGTTATCTGCTCAATGACGGTACCCTGGCTGCTTGTTGCAAAAATTTCGGCCGGCCGGTTCGTGTCAGCCTTTATAAACACGAGATCTTCACCGGAGCCGTTGAGGTAGAACTCGTAAATGCAGCCTGCGCCGCCCTGAACCATTGTGATTTCTTCTTTGTCAATGTTTACCTGATAAATGGATGTATCGCCGTGGTCGCCTGCTATGAAAAAAAGGTGCTTTCCTGATGGGTGCCAGCGGATATGCTCGATTCTTCGGTCCAATGATTTGGTCAGGTACCGGAAGTGGCTGCCGCCAGCGGAAATCATGCCTATGTGCGTATCCTCGGCGGTACTGTCATTGGTGCCCAGGTACCCCGAAACTGCCAGAAAGGCAATATGGCTGCCATCCGGCGACCATGCAGGCTGGTAAGTCATGCCCGTATGTTGTGTAAGGCGGGTGATTTCCAGTGTCTGGATAGCAACCGTCCAGACATCGCTCTGCTGAATGTCATCGGGCCGGCTTGTTCTGTTGCTGATGAATGCAATGTGACGGCTGTCGGGTGCCCATGTAATGGAATGCTCGTTAAAGGGACCGGGAGTGAGCAGTGCCGGTGATCCTCCCGCAGCCGGAACAAGGTATATGTGCGTACAGGCATGGTCGGAATATGCCGGCCTGCCCCGTCCGCCTTTGGATTTGTAGAGCAGGTCATCAATTACTCGGACATCATTATTTTCTGTCTCAGCTAGTGAAAGGTCAGCACTCAGGTAGGCAATATACTGTCCGTCCGGCGACCAGATGCAGTTTTTCAGTGCCAGATGATTGGAAAAGAATGAAGAATCATGGCGTTGTGCAAGAAACCGGCTTGTTGCAGTTTGTACCGTATAAATATGCAGTTCTCCGTTGTCGGTTTCATACAGGAGTTCGCTGCCGTCCGGCGACCATGCATGTGCGGTGCCCCGGCCTAAAACAGTTTTCGTGGATCTGTCCTCTGACAATAGGATGATCAAGTCTTGATAATCATTTTGAACGATGTCGGCTACCGATACGTGGTATACGAGATTGTTGCCTGCCGGAGACAGCAACGCTGCGCCTACTTTTCTGATTTTGCACAAGTCTTCTGTCACGAGGCCTCGTGATGAGGCATTCAATTCCGTCGGGGTCATAAAAGGGGTTTAGGTAGCAGTTGTTTTTGCAAGATATTCCGGCATTCCGGCCGCTTGCATGCTAAAAGTACGCTATTATTTTTCTCGCAATATATAAGTAAGAATAAATAAATTAAATGAAAGCTTTAAAAATACTTTTTACTTTCGTTTTATGATGTTTAATTTGAAATGTCGTAACAAAGTTTTCAGTTATGAACAAAATAACCGTCTTCTAATTACCGCAGGAATAATGCAAAAAAATCAAGTAAGTGAGTTTACAAGCGGTGGGGAAGCACACACGCAAAGAGAAATTCTGTCACAGCCCGAGCTTTGGCAAGAGGTATATCACTTAGTCGGGCAGGAAAGTGCAGGCATAGCCGGTTTTCTAAATCCTATTCTGCAGAAGGAAAACCTCCGCGTTTTGCTGACCGGGGCCGGCACTTCGGGATACATCGGCGATGCAGCGCAGGGAACTTTGCAGAAAGTATGGCGCAGACCTGTTCAGGCCGTGCCGACAACGGAGATCGTCACTCAGCCGGAAACGGTTTTTCTCCGGTCGGTTCCTACGCTGCTGATCTCTTTTGCGCGCTCGGGAAACAGCCCCGAAAGTGTTGAAACGGTCAGATTGGCCGATGCTTTCTGTGATGAAATTTATCATTTGATTATTACCTGTAACAGCGAGGGTGCGCTGGCAAACATGAACGCAGCAGCCCCTGGCACTATATACCGGATTATCCTGCCGGAGGCTACAAATGACAAGAGCCTGGCCATGACAAGCAGTTTTACATGTATGCTGCTAAGCGTGCTGCTGGTCGCTCACGTAGACGTTCTTGATAAGGAACTGGATAAAATCCAACGCATTGTGGATCAGGGAAATACAATTCTGGAAGAAAAGTCCTTGCTGGAAGCGCTGGTTCTGAAAGGCTTTGAACGGGTCGTATTTCTGGGCTCGGGAGAATTCCTTGGCATAGCCAGAGAATGTCAGCTGAAACTGCTCGAACTCACAGACGGGAAACAGGTGTGTATGTCGGATTCTTTTCTGGGGTTCAGGCACGGACCAAGGGCCATTGTAAATGATCATACGCTTATGGTTTATCTGTTTTCGAGAAAGCCGCACATCATGCGTTACGAGCGGGACCTGGTGGAAGATATTTCAAGGGATGCACGGGAAATCCAGTCTCTGCAGATCGGGGGTGTAAACGAGCTGGCATTGCCGCACAGCAGTAAGATAGAACTGGACATTGATCCGGAAAACCCTTATCAGATCGTTCCGGCAACGCTTGTCGGGCAGTTGCTGGGCTATTACAGCGCGGTACACCGGGGCATTGATCCGGACAGCCCGTCCTTGTCCGGATCCATCAGCAGGGTCGTGCAGGGAGTGAATATTTATACGGAATACAATAGTTAGGAACAGCATATGGCAAATCCCAGATTACTCGTCGTAGGCGAACTGAACGTCGATCTTCTTTTAAATCAAATTCAGACTTTTCCGCAATTGGGAAAGGAGATCATCGCAGATGAAATGGATTTGTGCCTGGGCAGCTCGTCGGCCATTATGGCTGCCAACAGTGCCGCAATGGGTGCGGATACTACTTTTTGCGGGGTTGTGGGACAGGATTATTTCGGTGATTTCATACTGCGGGAACTCGAACGGAAATCCGTCAGCTGCCGCCATATAAAAAGACTTCAGGATCAGAAGACAGGATGTACCCTGATATTGAACTATGGACAGGATCGCGCCAATGTAACGTATCCAGGTGCCATGAATGCACTGACGATCAGCGATGTTCCCTTTGACGAGCCTGTCGGTTACCAGCATCTGCATGTATCGAGTCTTTTTCTTCAGAAAGGGATTCAGAATGATATTGAGCAGCTTTTTATAAAAGCCCGGAGTGCCGGCATGACCACTTCGCTGGACATGCAGTGGGACCCCGCCGAGCAATGGGCGTTCGATTATGCCCGTTGCCTGCCGTACGTGGATGTGTTCATGCCGAATGAATCGGAGTTAATGGCACTTACAAGGACGGATTCGATCAGCGATGCCATTGAAAAGATAAGGCCATACCTGAATACGCTTGCCCTGAAAATGGGTAAAAAGGGCAGTATCGGTATTAGCAGTACGCAGCAGATAACGATGCCGGCCTTTGAAGTAACGCACTTTGTGGATGCCATCGGCGCAGGCGATTCCTTTAATGCAGGATTTATCCAGAAATACATGGCCGGTGCTGCGCTGGAAGACTGCCTGCGGGAAGGCAATCTGATGGGTGCCCTGAATACAACGGCTGCCGGAGGCACGGGTGCATTTTGTAACCTTGACAAAATAAATGAGAACATAAAAGATTATTGGGGAATAGAATTAAGCCTGTCATGAAACTGAAAGAGAAACTACGCGAACTAACACAGCTGAAAAAGGGCTTACTGGCCACAAATTACTACGATCTGGAAACCCTGCACGGTGTTCTGCAGGCGGCGGCGGAAATGAAACAGCCTGTTATTCTGCAACTTACCCAGAGCTCAATTGACTACATGGGCCTTAAAACGGCAGTGAACCTCGGACGTAACGGACTGGAAGAATTTGGCGTGGAAGGCTGGATACATCTGGATCATGGCGGGTCGGTGGAACTTGTGCAGCGTTGTCTGGATGCGGGTTTTGATTCAGTGATGATTGATGGCAGCGAGCTTCCCTTTGAGCAGAATGTCAGCCTGACCAGAGAAGTTGTCGAGCGTGCCAAACGGTATGATGCACATGTGGAAGCGGAACTGGGATACGTTGCCAAACTGGGCCAGTCGCATCACACAACAGGTTTTACGCAGCCGGACGAAGCCGCGGCGTTCGTAGAAGAAACGGGCGTGGACGCACTTGCTGTGGCAATCGGTACGGCACACGGATTTTATAAACAGGAACCAAAGCTGGATATCAGTCTTCTGCGAAGCATTGCCGAGAAAACCCCGGCAACTCTTGTCCTGCACGGAAGCTCAGGCGTGCCGCATAATCAGGTACAGCAGGCAATTTCCAACGGAATTTGCAAGGTAAACCTCGCGACTGAAATCAAAAATATATTTATGGCTTCACTGAAAGCCGAACTGACGTATAACGAAGATATTGACCTTAGAAAGGTGTTTCCGAAGGCAACCTGTAAAATTACGGAACTTGTTAAAACCAAGCTGGAAATGGTCGGGAATGTGACGGCGTAAGCTGAATTTTTTTATTTTCTTTCTGATAAATGAAAAATCTTGTTGCAAATCATGCTTTCCTGATGAGATCGTCATGCGCTGGCATGTAATTTATAGTCGAGATGCACTTGGAAAAACAAGTATGTTAAAAGCAGCTTTTTTCTGAAACGGATTAACTGTTAATTCTTAAACATCAAATTGACTATGAGATTCATCAACACAAAATTTCACGGCGTACTCGACTATCTGAGCGGAGTACTTTTTATTGCGTCGCCCTGGCTGTTTCATTTCAATGAAATTGAGAATGCATCATGGGTTATGATCATTATCGGGCTTATGATTATACTGCTTTCGGCCCTGACTGACTATGAAGGCGGCCTGATCCGGAAAGTGGCCATGTCAACCCACCTGACAATGGATCTGATCGCCGGCTTGTTTCTGGCTGCGTCGCCCTGGCTGCTTGGCTTTGCGGACCAGGTGTACCTTCCGCACCTGATTCTGGGGATATTCGAGATGGGTGCGGGCCTTTTTACTTCCCGTCATGCTTTCGAACACAATACCCATAAAATCGGTTAAGACCAGGCTGGATTATCATTGACTGAATTTATTGAGGCGGTGCAGATTTGGAAAAATCTGCACCGCCTTTTTTTGCAAAAGCATGAGTCTGCTTTCCCGGGTAAAATCATCATCCGGTGTAACGGAGCCCGGTTGTGTATCGTACGTTCTGATGAATCCGGGCATAACGGATTGCTGGAAGCACCGGCCTGCGAAAGTCGTTCGAGAATTGTTATGGGCACCTTTTTTTCAATTTTGTTATGAACTTCCTCAATTTGGTTAAATCTGTTTTTTGACGACTGCACAACTTTGCAACATCAAAAAACAGCATTAAAATGAACATTGTAATAACAGGTTCCCTCGGGAACATCAGTAAGCCTCTGGCGGAGCAATTGATACAAAAAGGACATGAAGTAACCATTATCAGCAGCAAGGCTGAACGGCAAAAAGCTATTGAAGCACTAGGCGCAAAGGCAGCCATCGGTACCATACAGGATGCAGATTTTCTAGCAGCCACCTTCAAGGAGGCCGACATCGTTTACCTGATGGAAGCATGGGAAGGCATCGGCAGCCTGTTTGACAAAGATGTGGATTTTGTTGCCGCTTTTACCCGGATCGGAAATAACTACCGGCAGGCAGTGGAACGGGCAGGAGTAAAGCGTATTGTACATTTAAGCAGCATCGGCGCCCATACGGATCAGGGAACAGGCAGCCTTCATTTACACAACACCGTCGAGAACATCCTGAAACAGTTGCCTGCGGACACTGCCATAAAATTCATGCGGCCGGTCGGTTTTTTTACCAACCTCTACAGATACGTACATTCCATAAAAACACAAGGGGCTATTGTTCAGAGCTACGGAGGGGATCAGAAAGAGCCCTGGGTTTCTCCGCTGGACATTGCCGCCGTCATCACTGAAGAAATGGAAAAGCCTTTTGAAGGAAGAACAGTCCATTATCTGGCCAGTGAAGAAATATCCCCGAATGAAATCGCCGCGGCCTTGGGAAAAGCAATCGGAATGCCTGATCTGAAATGGAAGGTCATTCCGCCTGAACAAATGCTGAAAGGCATGCTGGATGCCGGTATGAACGAATGGATCGCTAACGGTATGGTTCAAATGCAGGCAGCGCAGCAAAGCGGCAGTCTGTACGAAGATTATTACCGCAACAGACCGAAGCTGGGCAAAGTAAAGCTGACGGATTTTATCAAGGAGTTTGCAAGAGAATACCATAAATAATTCATCCGAATTATGAAAACAGTTCTGATTACCGGGGCCAACAAAGGTGTTGGTTTCGAAACAGCCCGCCAGCTTCTTCGGCAGGGATATTATGTATATCTGGGAAGCCGCAATCTGGAAAACGGTTTGAAAGCATTGGAAATGCTGAAAGAGGAAGGTCTGGAAAATGCTGAGGCAATACAGCTGAATGTAACCGATTCGGTATCGGTGCAGGCTGCCCGCCTTGCAATCGGAGAAAAGACGCAGGTGCTGGATGTACTGATTAACAATGCCGGGATCAACGGCGGATTGCCGCAGTCGGCTCTGGAAGCCAATATGGATCAGTTTCGCGAGGTATTCGATACCAATTTGTATGGAGTGGTGCGGGTAACGCAGGCATTTATCGATTTGCTCCGTAACTCGCCGCAGCCGCGTATTGTGAATGTATCTTCGAGCGGCTGCTCTTTAACCTTGCACAGCGATCCCGGCTGGAAATATTACAGCCACAAGGCGGCCGTTTACCCGGCTTCCAAGGCTGCATTGAACATGTTCACCATCACGCTGGCTTACGAGCTGCGCGGCACACCGTTTAAGGTCAACGCCGTGTGCCCCGGCTTTGTAGCGACTGATTTCAACGGGCACCGTGGCACGGGCACCGCAGAAGAAGGCGGCATGCGCATTGCCCGATATGCCATGATCGGCGAAGAAGGGCCTACGGGTCAGTTTTTCAGTGAGGAATATAACCCGGAGACAGGCGTAACGCCCTGGTGAGTTATATCAGCTTAAAGTTCAGTATATTTACGTCATGAAAACAGAAGTTCCGGCCTTATACAGATTTGAATCACTGAATGATTTCCACCGTGTGTTCGGGCTGCCGAAGCCCGTTCATCCGATGGTCAGTTTTATAAAGATTGAGGACATGACGATCAGTCCGGATGCGTTACCTCCGTCGATTGTTCTGCCGTTTTACAAGATTGCCTACAAAACCAGCCTGTGCGGCAAAGCCAGATACGGACAAAATTATTATGACTTCGGCGAAGGCGGGCTTGTATTTACAGCACCCGGTCAGATTTTTGAAAGTCCCGGCGGTCAGGCAAGTTCAGGCTATATCCTGCTTGTTCATCCCGACTTTTTCCTGTCTTACCCGCTTGCCGGGACAATCAGGCAGTACAGTTTCTTTACCTATGCAGCCAATGAAGCATTGCATCTTTCTGACAAAGAACGGACGGTTGTATTTTCTGTTTTCAATATCATCGAAGAAGAGCTTAACAGCAGGATTGACCATTTCAGTCAGGACGTGCTTATATCCCAGATTGAACTGCTGCTCCATTACAGCAACCGTTTTTACGGGCGTCAGTTCATCACCAGAAAACCCGCCGCCAATGACCTGCTGCAAAGAATGGAAGCTGTTTTGGATGACTATATGAATAGCGGAAAGTCATCCGAAAACGGAATTCCGACTGTGCAATTTCTGGCAGAAAAGCTGGGCATGTCCGCCAGTTATCTGAGCGACATGCTGCGTTCGCTGACCGGAGAAAATGCTTTGCATCATATCCACGAAAAGCTTGTGGAGAAAGCCAAGGAGAAATTGTCTACTTCAAACTTGTCGGTTTCTGAAATCGCATTTGAACTGGGTTTTGATTATCCGCAGTCTTTCAGCCGTCTGTTCAAAACAAAAACAAATTTTTCTCCGCTGGCTTTCCGGCAATCCTTCAACTGAGTTTTGCGCTTAATGACGCATTGTTCAGTCACAAAAAATTTGATTGTTTCCCTTGTCGCTTCTGAATATATTGGTTAACGGATGTGAATAGATTTTTTACTTAATAAGTAATAAATAGCAGCTTCCTGTACTTACGAAAACTACTTTCTTTGCGAAATAAACAGCTACAAAAAAGCCGCTCATCCATCAGGATCGGCGGCTTTTTTGTTTATGCTGCATTTAGCGTCTGGCTACTCCGTTACAAGCACTTTAAGCACTTCTGAAAACTCTTTGGACCGAACTTTCAAAAGATACATACCCGCTGGCAACTGGCCGGGCAGGCCAACTTTCAGTCTGGATGAATTGGCTTCGATCTCAGGGCACTGCAACCGGAACCGGCTGCCTGCCAAGTTTGTTAATTCCAGATCCACTTCGCTCTTGTGGGCGGAAGAAATTTCCAGCATGATGTGGTCTTTGGCAGGGTTGGGGTATATGACAGAGCTCAGGGCATCTTCGGCCTTCGGTTCAGCTTCAATTTCATTTCCTAACCGTGTAACCTGATTGATCGTGTTATCCGTTACAATCACCAGCTGCGGCGCAAAGCCGGACGGGTTTTCTTTGCTGTGAAAATTCAATAGCCGCATGGAACGCGTAGCCATTGCCAAGCTCACAACTTTGTCGCCAGATGCCTGAGATCTGACAAATTCAGTTACGTCCAAATCCCGGTATTTTAATTCACTGTTGACTTGCACCCTTGTCTCCGTAGCTGGGTTCAGATAAGAAGGAGCATTTGCCTTGGTAATTCCATTTTCAGTCCATGAGTCATCCAAAACACCCCCGGCAACCAGCGTTATCCCTTGCATGTTCTCATGATTATTTCCATATACCCGAAGTTTTGCCGACTTGACATTAGTAATCCCGGGTATAGCAAATTTCAAATAACTTACCCGCTCAAGGTCCCGGGAGTCACGGGGTGAACCGATAAAGCTTTTGGTACCCAGCAAGGGGTCTGAACCAAAGTTCTGATTCTGGTAAATTCCATTGCGGACGGTGGCATCGGCCTCAGGGGTAAAAGTCAGGGTACGCTGCGGGGAAGGCAGGACTTCAATGGCTGAAACCCGTGGCAGATCCGCAGCTCCGCTCAGAAAGTCGATGTTGAGCATGCCGTCTGTAACGTTGACGGTGAAGGTTTCTGCCGTGGCAAGCATGGCTCCGCCTGCTTTGGCAAAGATGTCATAGTTGGTCAGCTTGCGGACGCCTTCCATGTTGACATGAAACTGTCTGCTGCCTTTTCCGCCTTTTTTGCCCGGAGCCCCGAAGTACGTTTCAGCAAAGTGTAAGTATACGCTTACCTCGCCATTGGGAACCGGTATATTGTAGCTGAACGAAGGCGAACACCGTGCGGACTGATACAGTATGTCATTGCTTGTATTTGTAATATCGCTGGTTGCAATGGAGCTGACACGATCGATGCCGGCGTAATATTTATCGGCTATGAACAGCTTTTTTGTGGCAGTTGTAAAAGCAGGACCACCTGCGTTGATGCGGATCGGGGTTGATGGGAGTGTTGGGTTTTCGGGAGCAAGTTTTACAATCCAGTAGTCGTATTCACCTTTAGAACTTTCAGTCTTCTCCCCGCTTACATTTGAATTGGAAGTACCTCCCAGCAAATAACCTCCATCTGGGGTTTGCAAGATTGTTGGTAGCATGTCTGTACTGCTGCCACCTATTGTTTTGTCCCAGATCTTTGTTCCATTAGCCGATATTTTGATAATCCACATATCAAAATCGCCTTGTGTTCCCTGGGATCTATCTCCAAAAGCAGCTCCCTTAGCATAACCGCCAAGTATATAGCCTCCATCCAACGTATTAATAAACGAATTCAAAAAAGTACCGCCAGTTAAAACCTGATCCCATTCAACCTGGCCATTTACAGACACTTTAACGACCCAATATCCCACAGCATCTTTTGTTTTATTTCCACTTACGGGAGAATCAGAATTGCCTGCAATAATGTACCCACCATCAGATGCATTAAGAATTAAACCATAATCATCATATCCACTTCCTCCAATCGTTTTATTCCACTCAGCTGTTCCACGTTGGTTAAGTTTTACTATCCAATAATCGGAGTTCCCTTTGGATGCTTCTGATTTATCACCACTGATTCCTGAAACTGACCATCCACCCAGTATATACCCACCATCAGAGGTTTGCTGAATATTTACTAACCGCTCATTATTGATGCCTCCGATAGTATTATCCCATTCAACGTTTCCATCTACGCTAAGCTTAACTACCCAGTAATCATAATCACCATAGCCACCTATATTATCCTCACTTTTTGTTGAACTTTTATCACCGTCTGAACTTAATCCCAGAATATAGCCACCGTCAGTGGTTTTTTGCATAGAAGCAAAGCCGGTTCCGGTTCCTTCCGGGCCAGAAAGAAATTTCTCCCATTGCTTTTCCTTGTTATGGTCAAGTTTTACAACCCAGGCACTGTAATTTGATGCTCCTCCTAAAAGTTAACCTCCGTCATCGGTTTCCAAAACGCTGGTTAATTGATCATCACCATTGTTACCTTGTCCTATGGTTTTGTCCCACTCTTTGATACCATCAGCAGTAACTTTAACAATCCAGTAGGATTGACCATAAGGGATTTCTTCACTTTTATCACCGCTAATTAGAGAATTTGAATACCCTCCAAGAATATACCCGCCATCAGAAGTTGAAATAATCGCATTGACCTGATCATACTGGTTCCCTCCAATCGTTTTCTGCCACTGAATAGCAGGCTGGGCAAGAACACTTGCATGAGCGAAGACAATTAATGCAAGCAGAAACTTGATAAGACGCTTAAAACGTATATTATTTTTCATTAGATATTTGGTTAGGTAAATTCGTAGTTACAACTTAATAATGTCAGGAGTATTCCGGAATCTTTCAAAGTAAAAGTTACTTGGTGCATCCACAAGGACAGGCGGCTTTCTCATAAACTATGTCTTTTAGGCCATACTACTCCTTTACGAGCACTTTAAGCACTTCCGAAAACTCCTTGGACCGGACTTTCAAAAGATACATACCTGCTGGCAATTGGGCGGGCAGGCCAACTTTCAGTCTGGATGAATTGGCTTCGATCTCAGGGCGCTGCAACCGGAACCGGCTGCCTGCCAAGTTTGTTAATTCCAGATCCACTTCGCTCTTGTGGCCGGAAGAGACTTCCAGCATGATGTGGTCTTTGGCAGGGTTGGGGTATATGACAGAGCTCAGGGCATCTTCGGCCTTCGGTTCAGCTTCAATTTCATTTCCTAACCGTGTAACCTGATTGATCGTGTTATCCGTCACAATCACCAGCTGCGGCACAAAGCCGGATGGATTCTCTTTGCTGTGAAAATTCAATAGCCGGATGGAACGCGTAGCCAATGCCAGGCTCACAACTTTGTCACCGGTCGCTTGCATTCTGACAAATTCAGTTACATCCAGATCCCGGTATTTCAATTCACCGTTGACCAGCACCCTTGCTTCTGCAGTTGGATCTAAATAGGAAGGAGCATTCGCCTTGGTAATTCCGTTTTCGGTCCAGGAGTCATCCAAAACCCCCCCGGCAACCAGCGTTATTCCTTCCATGTTCTCGTGATTTTTCCCATATACCCGAAGTTTTGCCGACTTGACATTAGTAATTCCGGGTATGGCAAATTTCAAGTAACTTACCCGCTGAAGGTCACGGGGTGTGCCGACATAACCTTTGGTACCAAGCAAGGGATCTGAACCAAAGTTCTGATTCTGGTAAATTCCATCGCGGACGGTGGCATCAGCCTGAGGAGTAAAGGTCAGCGTGCGCTGCGGGGAAGGCAGGACTTCAATGGCTGAAACCCTAGGCAGATCCGCAGCTCCGGTCAGAAAGTCGATGTTGAGCATGCCGTCTGTGACGTTGACGGTAAAGGTTTCTGCTGTGGCAAGCATGGCTCCGCCAGCTTTGGCAAAGATATCGTAGTTGGTCAGCTTCCGGCTGCCTTCCATGTTGACGTGAAACTGTCTGCTGCCTTTTCCGCCTTTTTTGCCCGGAGCGCCATAGTACGTTTCGGCAAAATGCAGGTATACACTTACTTCACCATTAGGAACCGGAATGTTATAGCTGAATGATGGAGAACAGCGGGCTGAACGGTACAATACGTCATTGCTTGTGTTCAAAATATCGCCGCTTGCAATGGAACTGGTGCGGTCCAGGCCGGCGTAGTACTGATCAGCAATGAACAGTTTTTTGGTAGCGGTAGTAAATGCCTGTCCGCCGGCATTGATCCGGATTGGGCTTGCAGCAAGTGACGGTTCTGGAGCAAATTTTACAACCCAGTAGTCATCACCTCCTCTTGAATTTTCCGTTTTGTTTCCGCTGGCATTGGAGCCTGACGTTCCTCCGACAATAAACCCGCCGTCCAAAGTTGAAATCAGCGAATTTCTTTCTGCGCGGTCTATCAGCGATCCGCCTAATGTCTTGTCCCAAACTTTTACTCCGCTTCCGCTCAATTTTACAACCCACAGGTCCGTTAAGCCCCAGCTTGCCTCTGTCTTGTCAGCGCCGGCTCCTGATCCCGTCTGGCCGCTTGCAATGATGCTGCCATCGGGCTGTTCGATTACTGCAAGACAGTAGTCATCGCCGGTACCGCCTATAGTCCGGTCCCAGATAACTGACCCGTACGAAGTAAGTTTGACGATCCACATGTCAACCCCGCCCTTTGAATTCTCGGATTTGTCACCGCCGGCATTTGCCGATGAATAACCCCCCGCAACGTATCCGCCATCAGCGGTTTGTATAAGGCTGGTAGGAGCGGGACCACCGATTGTCTTGTCCCAGCTAACCACTCCGTTGGCATCCAGTTTCACAATCCACATATCACTGCCGGTAACGGGTGCTTCTGTTTTGTCAAAGCCTATTCCGGAATTGGAGGAGCCGCCCACAATGTAGCCACCATCCGTTGTTTGCCGGACCGTTCTGCAGATATCCGATCCGGTTCCTCCGATCGTGTTGTTCCATTGAACCTGGCCGTCCGCTGAAAACTTGATAATCCAGTAATCATAACCGCCAACACTTGCTTCGTCTTTTCCCTGCGCCGGCTTTGCCCCGCCTGTACTGCTCATGCCCACGATAATGCCTCCGTCTGCCGTTTCATGAATTTCACCAAAACCAATTTCAATCCCGGCATCGGAATCTGAAGAAAAGTATTTAGCCCATTGTACGTTTCGCTGGTAGTCGAGCTTTCGTATAAAATAGGCCGTTTCCGTGCTGCCGGCAATTGCCAGTCCGCCGTCACTCGTCCTTACTGCCATGTAAACCCAGTCCGGGCCGGAGAGCGGCGTAACAATATCATCCCATTTCTTTGTCCCGTCGGGCCTGAGTTTAACGATCCAGGGATCTTCCTCAAGGCCGGCCTCCGTGCGGTCACCGCTGATTTGTGCCCATGCGCCGGTACCAGTCAGCAAGTATTCACCGTTAGCATCCTGCATAATCGATTTGAGATCATCGTAACCGTTGCTGCCAATGGTTTTGTCCCATTGAATTACCGGCTGCGCAAAAACGCTTGCCTGAGCAAAGACGACGAAGGCAAGCAGGGATTTGATAAGATGGTTACGAAGTAAAGGATTCTTCATCTGATTGTCGGTTAAGTAGATTCATAGTTACAGAATGTAAATTAGAAAAATCATGCTACCGGCAATACAAACTTATTTAACGGTAAATCTGCTGCGTCCAGACGCAGGATCAGCCTCTAAATGCTTATCCTTTCTGGCCAGAATTCAAATCCTGAAAAAACTTCAGGTAGCATTCCACCATTTTTGTCCATCCGAAATTTTCTGCTGTGTAAGTCCTTGCTGTCTGTGACTGGCTGTTGAATCCGGCCGGATCGCTGATGAAGGCATTCAGCGCGGCAGCCCAGTCCGGAGCATTTCCCGGGTTGATCAAAGTGCCGTTTTTGGAATGATGAACCGCATCCGGAATGCCGTCAATCCGCGATGCAAATACCCATGCACCGCACAAGCTTGCTTCCAGACAAACCAGACCGAACCCTTCCATATCGCCTGCAACCCGAATATTCGGCATTACAAATGCATCGGTTGCTGCCAGAACCTGATGTAAACCTTCATGGGAAAGCTTCCCCAGGTGAAATACTTTGCTATCCGTTTTTCTGTGCAAAAGATTCCGGATCCGGTTTTCATCCGAAGGATAACCCAGAAACAACTCCACTTTTGAACGTACAATTTCAGGAAGGCAGTAAAAAAGGCGGTCGCTCCAGGATCTTGTTTTTTCAAATGGACCAATGAGCAGGAATACGAAATTTCCTTTCAGCTGCGGCAGGACATGCTGAATAAACCATGAAAACCCTTTTCTTTTAACCGGCCTTCCGAGCGCAGTCAGTATGGTTTTTCCATCAAGATCAATGCCATATTCCTGCCTGAAGGTTTCATGGAAATTTTCATTCTGTTTTGTGTTCAGAAGGGAATGGTCTGCGCCGTTGGGGATAACCGCTACTTTTTCCGGTGCAATTCCGCGAGCAATGCAGGCCGACGCACATGCCTGGCTTACAGCAATGATCAGATCAAACCGGTTAAATGCCGGAAGTATAAACTTCTGGTAAATGGCACTTGGAAATACGACATCCAGACCGTGTACAGTGACCGCCCGGAACAAATGATTGTAACTTTTATGCCGTAAACAAAAGGAAGCTATCAGCGCATCATTAAAATGGATAACGGAAATGGAAGGAAATTTCCGGAGCGTTTCCAGAATCCTTCTTTCAAGGGAAAAAAAGAAAACAGCCCTGCTTTCCTGCCCGCTGTAAACAATGGAATGTACGGTTGCAAACTGTTTCATTCCGTTAACAAGTTCAAAACTTTGCTTTTCCATTCCGCCAACAGACGGAGGGAATTTATGGCTTACAAATAATATTTCCATCAGGAAAGATCCGGCAGGTTTCCGGGTTTTTTACTGTAAATCATGTACGCCGTTAATCCGGTTACGATCCAGAAAAGCTGGCGTGTCCGTCTCAGAATGGAAACCGTAATCCAGATTTCATAATCCGTAATGCCGATAAACCCGAGCATGATTTTATTTCCTATTTCTTCCACTCCGATTTGCCCCGGAATGAAAGCGCCGGCAGCTTTAAACAGCACAATACCCATATCCACAAGAATAATCTGAAATATGCCCGCTTTTATACCGAGAAAAAGCAAAATAAAATATATTTCCAGCGAGCCGATTATCCAGTGCATGAAAAAGAATAAGGTGCAGCATGCAAGCCCTTTTGAATCGTTCCGGAAAAAGTGGTTCATGGCTTTTATGATCTGCTTTATTTCCCATTTCCGGACAAGGTTTTTCATGAAGGAATAAAGTCCGGAATTTTTATACAATGGCTGCATGTATATACGGTTACCAGAAAGGACAATCAGCATCGTTAATACTATAAATACAGCAGCAGGCTGTAATCCGGCAGTTGGAAAAAAATCAAATAACGGCGTATTGGATGAATAAACAACTGCAAGTGAAACCAGAAAAACCGCAACCTGCGTTAGGGCCATCATGACTCTTGCAATCAGAACGGAAGCAACAATATCGGTCTTTTCAATGCCTTTATTCTGAAGCATGTAAATCTTCATTGCTTCTCCGCCGATGACACTGGCCGGATTGACAAGGCTCAGCATTTCGCCGATGTGCCGAATGATAAACAAATCACGGACTGCCAGAATTCTGGCTTCTTTTCTGAAACAGTATTTCCAGCCGATTGCAGCAAACAGGTACGCAACAAACGTTAAAAGCAACAGTAAAGTAAAGCGAAAACCGATCAGACGGATCGATGAAATTACTTTATGCAGATCTGTTGTTTTAATAAGAACGGCAAATGAAATCAGTATTGCAATTGTAATAACAATCTTCAAAATTCTCTTTCCAGGTTTCATACTTTCCGTTAATCAGGCATGCAGGATTCCGGCCAGATTATGCAGCTCATCAAAGTAAATATTCGTCAGTTTGTTCCAGTCGAATCCAAGACTGTACCGGCGTCCGTTATCCGAGATCATTTCCCTCAATGCATTATTCCGGATCAGCGTCTGGATTTTCTCAACATAATCCGCTTCATTCTCCGGCTGGCATTTGAATCCGTTAATGCCCTGATTGATAAAGTCCTGAGAACCGCCGCCGTCTGCAATTACGCAGGGCAGGCCCGACGCCATCGCTTCCAGAACAACGTTGCCGTAAGTCTCGGTTACAGATGTGAAAAGGAAAATATCGGCTGACGCATACAGTTCCGACAGTTTTTCATGCGAAAGACTGCCTGTGAAAAAAGCATTTTTCATGCGCTGCCGGCAGGCTTTCATTGCAGTTCCGCTGCCGGCAATGATAAAGTTGAAATCCAGGTTTTTGCTTTCACAATAATCATAAATCCTGATCAGGGTTTCCAGGTTTTTTTCCCAGACCAGCCTGCTCGCAAATAAGATATTGATGCGGTTATTTTTTGTTAAAAGCCTTAATGAACCGACATTGCGTTTATGGGGTGAGAAAAGCGTTGTATCGATGCCGCGCTTCCATATTTTTATTCTGTGTTGTTCTATGCCCATATGCTGCATTTCAAAGGCAATACTTTCAGAAGGCACATAGATGATGTCGCAGTAATTATAAAAATTTCTCTGTGTTGAAATCATTTTTGATTTTGCAAAGTTTATCAGAAACGGTGTTTTGCTGAGGTAATAATCCAGATAGGAAATAAAATGGGTATGGTAAATGGTGAGGACCGGCAAATGATTTTCACGTGCGTATTTCAATGCAAAACTGCCAAGCAGCGACGGCGTTGCAATGTGAATGATATCCGGACCAAAACCGGCCAGTTTCCGGTTTAGTTTTTCTTCTGCCAGATAAGGCAGCGCCATCGTGTAATGATGGTTAACGGGCAAAGTTACTGTCGGAACTGCAATGCAATCAAAGCCGGAAATCTTTTCAGGTCCCTTGCCGCATATAAACAGAAATTCGAACTGTTCGTCTGGAATTCTTTTAATGATCTGAAACATGGTACGCGATGCTCCGTCAAAGTCTTCAATCAGTATTTCTGCAAAAAAGGCAATTTTGATTTTTTTCATACGCTGGAATAATGCCTGGAAAATCCTTTGAAATGTTGATAAGGCGGCAATGGTTTAAGCGGAACCTGAATGCAGCCAGCCGGACAATTGAATTCGGTTCTCTGATTACCGTGTTTGTCAATTGAAGGCTTGTCAGGGCTTGCTTGTTTCTTTTTCTTTCCCGGTATTCTTTTTCAGATTCCAGCTGAACTGCGCGCTGACCGGGTGATGATCGGACAATGGAATGCCGTCCTGATTCAGGAAAAGCAAATTTTGCAATTGATAATCACTTACATGAATTTCAAGCAGTCTGCTGCTGCGGAAAAGGATTTTGTCAATCGTTTCACTGCTTTCATTTATGGAAAGAATGTTGCTGACGGGCAAATCTTTATGAACCGGAGGAAACCTGTTTTTATGCACGAATGATGTCCATACATCTTCCAGTTTGTTTTCTGTATTGAGCAGTTTGATATTGTCATAAAAATAACTGTAATGCCCGTTAAGATCGCCCATGACAATTACTGCATTGTCATGGGAGTGAATTTTGATATACTCCGAAAACTGCGCCATGTTTTTTCTTCTTGCCGCAGCTGCCGGCAGATCATTATAGGCATTTGCATGAATGTTGTAAAAGTCAATGAATACATTTTTTGCCACTTCTATACGGCTGAACGTAAAACCTTTCGGCGTGAGGCAGTCGGCTCCGGTGCAATCATTCCACGTAATCCGGCGCAGATCCCGGACCGGGTATCTGGAAAGGGTATTCAGGCCATCCCCGAGCGGCACGCCGCCTTTGGTTTCGGTGCGGAAAGCATGGGTGTTTCCCTGAGCGTACAGATTTTCATGATAGTTGAAGTCCTCCTGAACATGGACAATGTCAAAACGGTTTAACCGCAGCCCGATTTCGGCAATGCTGGATGATCTTTCTGTTGCAGCGCTGGAAATAATGGCGGGCAAACCGGCAATGTTATACGTGATGACGGAGAATTCACCGGCTTCTGCTACTTTCAGGCCGGATGCATTTTCGGGTTTCAGGAAACCTGGAATGCCCGAGCCGTTGGTCGATTCCGTGCCGGACCATAATATAAGTAAAATGAACAAAGACCATGCAGCAAGCTTGTTGTACCTGATTCTGATTGTTGAGGCCGGCATTCCTTTATGTTTAGGTTTGGCCAAAATTAGCATTCAGATATCACCCGGATGGTTCCGGATTATTAATGAATTGTTAAATAATGCCCGAATGGCCCGATTTGGTTTCAGCCAGGAATCTACCCGCCGCACGTTACGGAATTCACATGCATCGAATGCAGGGCGGAACTTATTCCTGTTGTCCGCTGCTTTAAGGCGGGAGCAGTTAAAAAGATTTCAGAAGAAAGGTTCAGCTTATCATTTTGGCTACAATATACTCCGGTTTCGCTACAAACAACCTGCGTTATTTAAGGAGATTTGCATCTCAATATCAGATAAACAGAAATGAAAAAGACCATTTTTATTACAGGCGCATCGGCCGGAATAGGTAAGGCAACTGCAAAACTTTTTGCTGCAAAAGGCTGGAATGTAATCGCTACCATGCGTAAGCCGGAAAACGAGAAAGAACTGAATCTGCTTGAAAATGTAACCCTGCTGCCGCTGGATGTAAACAATCCGGCGCAAATCAGGGAAACCGTGCAGCAGGCGCTGGCACAAAATGACATAGATGTGGTCTTCAACAATGCAGGATATGCGCTGCTGGGCGTGCTGGAAGCCATGGCCGACGAGCAGCTGGTGGCACAGATGGAAACGAACTTCTTCGGTGTGGTGCGGGTAACACAGGCTTTTATTCCTTATTTCCGTGAAAAAGGCTACGGGCTTTTCATCACGACGGGATCATCGGCGGGGCTGATGGGATTTCCCGTAAGTTCCATGTATGATGCAAGCAAATGGGCACTGGAAGGATGGAGCGAAAGCCTGTCATACGAGTTAAACGAAGTGGGCATCGGCATCAAAACGATTGAACCCGGCCTGGTTGCAACGGAAATCGGGGACCGGTCGGTGACTGTTTCCCATCCTGCCTACGAAAATTTGATGAACCGGTTTATGGCACTGATCGCATATGGCGAAAACGTAACCACTGCAGAACAGATTGCAGAAGTCGTATATGGCGCGGCGACCGATGGCCGGAATACCCTGCGTTATGTATGCGGCGAAGATGCAAAAAGCCTGTATGCGCAGCGGCTTGCCGGAGGTGACGAGGCGTTCAGGGAGACAATGAAAAAAATGCTTGCATAATTAATTACATTCGAACACCATGATGACATGCCGGTAAAATCATTTCCATATTTTCCGGCATCTATAAAATCCTATTATGGAACAGAGAAATAAAATCCGGGTTTTTCATTCTATTGCAGAAATGCAGCTCGCTTTCGGGTTGCCGCGTCCTTTGCATCCGCTGATCAGCATGCTGGATTACAGTAAAGTGGAAATTACGCGTGAGATGCTGGCACTTCCGTTTGTCATGGATTTCTACAACATTACCTATAATGAATCGGCGGGCTGCCGGATGCGGTACGGGCAGACGACTTACGATTTTGAAGAAGGCGGCATGTTCTTTACGTCGCCCGGTCAGCCGCTGACGGGCCTGGAAACGGCTGCTGCCGGTTCGGGTTTTACCTTGCTCGTTCACCCCGATTTTCTGCGGAATTATCCGCTGGATGCCAAAATCAAAACGTACGGTTTTTTTGGTTATGCTGTCAATGAGTCGCTGCATCTTGCCGGCAGGGAAAGAGCCATCATCAGCACAATCGGAAGGAACATTGACGACGAACTGGAAACGGCCATAGATGACGTGAGTCAGGACGTGCTGATTTCGCAGATTGAATTGCTGCTGAGTTACAGTCAGCGATTTTATAAGCGACAATTTATTACCCGAAAACCCCTGAACAACGCATTACTCGAAAAGCTGGACAAAATACTGGATGCCTATTTTGATGATCAGACCGCATTGCTGAAAGGCTTGCCGACGGTGCAGTTTCTTGCCGGGCAGCTGAATATTTCGCCAAAATATTTGGGTGACCTGCTGCGGACGCTGACAGGCCACAATACACAGCAGCACATTCATATGCGGCTGATTGAAAAAGCGAAAGAAAACCTGACGATCAGCAATCTTACGGTCGGAGAAATTGCGTATCAGCTGGGCTTCGAGCATCCGCAGTCGTTCAATAAGTTTTTCAAGTCCAAGACACAGTTATCTCCGCTGGAATTCAGAGCCAGTTTTAATTGAATCATTGTAATAGAGCGTTATTAAAATTTTTAGATCCGCTGTATACAGGATTCCATAAAGCAAATTCCACAATCATATGCTTATGGTTTAACCGGAATTAATGTTGTCGAAGTACTACAGATTTCCTTTTCTTAATTCACCGGCTGCATGATCCACAGCCCTTGCCGTAAGCGCCATGTAAAGGATGGAAGGGCTCTGGTTTCCTGTGCTGGTCATGCAGGCGCCGTCCGTTACAAATACGTTTTTGCAATGGTGCAGCTGGTTCCATTCGTTAAGAAGCGAAGTTTTCGGATCTTTTCCCATCCTTACACCGCCCATTTCATGAATGTCCAAGCCGGGAGGCTGTTTGCTGTCATGCGCTTCTATATCCTTGCAGCCTGCTTTTTCCAGCATTTCCGTACTTTCTTTCAGGAAGTCTTTCAGCATTCTTTCGTCATTATCGTCGTAGCCAACGGAAGTAACCAGCAGCGGAATTCCCCATTCATCGACTTTGTCGGCGCTTAGCCTGACGTGGTTTTCCGCTTTGGGAACGGTCTCGCCCTGCATGTACATGTACGTCCGCCAGCCTCCCGGTCTGGTAAAAGCTTCTTTCAGTTCCTGTCCGAAAGGCACTTCGGTTGACCCGGCATTCTGGCGCGCGCGGTAAGCGCCTGTGAATGTGGTAAAACCGCCAAAATAGTCCGTTTCCTGTTTATGAAGGTTCCGGTAATTGGCAATAATCGGTTCCGTTGGGTTGCGTCCGTAATAGTATTTATCCAGAAACCCGTCCATACCCGCACTGACCGACCCGCGGTAATTGTGAAAACAGATGTATTTGCCCAGCAGGCCGTTGTCGTTGCCCAGTCCGTCCGGAAACCTTGCGGAAGTGGAGTTCAGCAGGATCAGGTTGGAGTTCAGCGCGGACGCATTTACAAAAACGATCTTGGCAAAAAATTCGGTCGCTTCATGCGTTTCGGCATCGATAATCCGGACACCTTTGGCCTTGCCTGCTTTTTCATCATACATAATGGAATGCACCACGGAATGAGGCCGGACCGTGAGGTTGCCGGTATTTTGTGCCCAGGGCAAAGTGGAGGAAACCGAACTGAAATAGCCGCCATACGGACATCCGCGCATGCACATGTTGCGCGCCTGACATTGTCCGCGTCCCTGTTTGAGATGAATCTCTTTTGGCTGCGTCAGATGTGCCCAGCGGGCATGCACCATAAACCGGTCGGGATAGTTTTTTCGGATGGATTGCTGAATGGCGGATTCGACGCAGTTGAAATCAAAAGGCGGAAGGAATTCGCCGTCCGGCATGGCTTCAATGCCATCTTTGCTGCCGCAAATGCCGATGAATTTCTCCACGTGTGAGTACCACGGCGCAACGTCGGCATACCGGATCGGCCAGTCAAGCCCGTACCCGAAACGCGCCGGGGCCGAAAACTCGAAATCGCTCCACCGCTGCGTTGCCCGGCCCCATGTCAGTGACTTGCCTCCAACCTGATAGCCGCGAATCCAGTCAAAAGGCTTTTCCTGAACATACGGATGGTCTTTGTCTCTGATAAAAAAATGCGCAGTCGCTTCTTCGAAGCCAGCTGCTTTGGAAATCAGCGGATTTTCATCCAGAAACCGGCGCGGCATACGTCCCCGGTGTTCCAGTTCCCAAGGCGCTTTGTGGGCGGTGGGATAATCCTGATTGTGTACGATGTTTCTTCCTCTTTCCAGAACGAGGGTTTTCATTCCTTTTTCACAAAGTTCCTTGGCAGCCCATCCGCCGCTGATGCCCGAACCGATCACAATCGCATCAAATGTATTTTCCTGCATCCTGAATTTTGTATTTTAAAACTAAAAACGATGAAGCTGAAAATTACCGGTGCGACAGCCAGAGATCGACCGGCTTTTCTACTTTCGGTGCAAACGGAAGCGTTACTTTCCTGCCTGTTCCTGCCGATGCATACGCTGCGTAAATCAGTTCCAGTACGGCCCGTCCGTCTTCTCCGGTTACCAGAGGCTCTTGATCATGGCGTACACAATCCACAAAATGTTTCAGCTCCTGCGGATAACCCTGGTTAAAAGCTTCTTCAAAAACCGCATAGCTCCATCCCTTTGTCGTGTCGGCTTTTTCCATGGCATAGCCGTAACCTTCGCGGCTGTATGCCACGGCTGCATTGCCCATAAACAAATCTGCATAAACGACACCGCCCAGGCCATGTACTTCGCATTTGTCGTCCATGCCGCCGTGTTTGGCCCAGCTGTCTTCGGCCACGGCCGTCACGCCATTCTCAAACTCGACGATCACTACGGAATTATCCTCGCCGAGCGTACGGCCTTGATGCAGAACCGTTTTCATGGTTGCATAAACGCTTACGGCCGGATTATTGCCCAGCATCCACCGGAACCACGCCAGCGCATGGCATCCCATATCCATCAGTACCCCGCCCCCGGACAGATTGATGTCATAAAACCAGTCGGAATGCGGCCCGGAATGCTTTTCGGATTGTTTCATCATGTAAATCTGCCCTACGGCTCCTTCTGTCACCAGCTGACGGACACGCTCGTATTTGGGCGCAAAGCATAATTCTTCGGCATACATCAGTTTCACGCCTGCATTGCGGCAGGCAGCCAGCATCTGGTCGGCCTCTTCCAGCGTAACGGCCAGCGGCTTTTCGATAATGATGTGCTTTCCGGCTTTGGCAGCGAGCAGGGTTGCTTGGGCATGCAGGAAATTGGGAAGACAGATATCCACAATGTCGCATCCCGATTCGCTGATCGCCCGTTCCATATCATCATACCACTGGCCGATCTGGTGCTTTTCCGAAAACGCCTTCGCTTTTTCAGGATCGCGGGTATACACGGCCACGACTTCTGCCTCGGGTACAAACCGGTGATAACTTTCAAGATGGATATCGGAAATGAAACCGGCACCCAGTATGGTGATTTTGGTTTTTTGCATCAGTAAAGATTTTCAATTTGCTCAATTTAGTATGTTTTCAAGATATTTCATAAATGCACCCAGTTCATTGCTGACTTGCCACCGGAACCCCGCCGGATTCTTTTTCAATGGCATTCCTGGTTTTGGTATCAGGCACGGAGCCGGAGCAGTCGGGCAAGTGGTGAAGCGTATTCAAATATTATATGTGTTTTTATCCGTTGTAAAATATATAATTGTCTTATTTTTAATATATAATTGAATAAAATATTGTAAGAAGCCAAGTGTCCGAACAGCCTGCAGGTTCCGAGAAAGCATTACTGACTCTGTCATCAACAGGTGACGAAAGCGCTTTTACTTTGCTTTTTCATCTGTATAAAAACAAGTTATACGCGTATGTGCTCCGGCTTACGGAATCGGAAATGCTTGCCGAAGACATTGTTCAGGACGTTTTCATGAAGTTGTGGAACGAGCATGCGTCACTTGCTGGCATTGACAATTTCGGAAGTTACCTGTTCCGGATGTCCAAAAACCATGCGATCAATCATTTTCGGAGAATGTCTCACGAAACGCTGCTGATTTCTGAACTGTTCCAGGCCGATCCCTCGCACAATGCAACGGAAGATCTGGTTGCTCTGAATGAAACCGAAAAGCTGCTCAGTGCGATTATTGACAAACTTCCCGCGCAGCAAAAGACGATTTACCAGCTCAGCCGGCAGGAGGGCAGGAGCCATGAAGAGATCGCGGAATTGCTGAAAATTTCTCCGAATACCGTTAAAAACCACATCGTACAGGCCATGTCGACCATTCGTACGCAGCTTCGGCGGCACTCCGATACATTCCTTTTTCTGGCGCTTGCAGCCTTCCTCAGAAAATAATTTCAGATTTTTTTTACATACGGCTAGTCCCTGCGTCGTTCCCGTTTGTCTTTTATTTGGTCATAGCTGATTTCTGCATCATAAACGTTTGCCTGATTAGCAAAAGGCGAAATAGAATTCAACTGCTTCCACGGAATAGAAATATTATTTATGTATACAGAAAGGATAAAATATCTGACGGGGAAATTCTTTGCCGGAAACTGCAGTGAAGCTGAAAAGCAGGAACTGGCAGTATGGATAAAGCAGAACCCGGACGAGGTGATCACAGAGGCGCTCGAAAAAGAATGGAACGGGTTTGAAAGTGAAACCAAAATGCCCGTGCAGGTTTCTGACAGGATTCTGGGCAACATTATCCCTGCCGTTCCGGAAGAAACTTCGGAGGAAACAGCTGAAAACGATACGCCTGTACGTCGTTACCTCTGGCCGAAAATGGCTGCGGCGGCCGTGATCATTTTAACCATCGGGTTATACTGGTGGTCACGCGGGGATCAGAACCGGCTTGCGCAGCAACCGGTTCCAAAGCCTGAACTGGCCGACATTCCGCCCGGCGGAAACAAGGCCATGCTTACGCTGGGCGACGGTTCCAGCATTATGCTCGACAGCGCCAAAAACGGCAGTCTGGCCAGTCAGGGCAATACCAGCATTACAAAGTCCGCAGCCGGGGAACTGGTTTACAACATTTCCGGAAATGCTGACAAAGCCGCTGTCTTCAACACCATTACAACGCCCAAAGGCGGCCAGTATCACATTGTTTTGCCGGACGGTTCCAGGGTTTGGCTCAATGCCGCCTCCAGTCTGAAATTCCCGACTGCGTTCAGCGGAAAGGAGCGGAGCGTTGAAATCACCGGCGAGGTGTATTTTGAAGTGGCGCACAATGCGAAAATGCCATTTTTTGTAAAAGCGGGTGAAACTAGGATTGCCGTCCTCGGAACGCACTTCAACGTAATGGCTTATGCAGATGAAAAGGCGATCAAAACCACTTTGATGGAAGGTTCCGTAAAAGTAAGCCGTGCAGGAAAATCGGCCATGCTGGCTCCCGGTCAGCAGGCGCGTGTAACAGCTGTTTCGGACCGTATCGTGGTGGCCAGCGGCGTAGACACGGAAAAGGAAATGGCCTGGAAAAACGGTTATTTCCAGTTTGAAGACGATAATCTTGAAAATATCATGCGGCAGATTTCCAGATGGTACGATGTGGAGGTGACTTACGAAGGTAATCCGGGCAAGGAAACCTTTACAGGAAAGCTGCCCCGCTGCGGCAATGTTTCCCGCGTATTGAAAATACTCTCGCTCAGCGGCGTGAAATTCAGAATTGAAGGAAAATCAATTATCGTAACCCCGTAAACCAAGGCAGCCAATATGACAGCATAGACACCCGCAGAAACCCAAAAAAACAGGTGCTGTCTCTGAAAAAAGAACGGGAACGTTGCAACCGCTCCCGCCTGTAAAGAGCCGGCATTACCCAACAATTATTCGCAAACCGTTTAGTACCAACTCAAAACAAAAGTATGAATCACAACTCTCTTATCCAAAAGAGACACGGACTGTCATGTATAGCAGACTGTTATCGGAGTCTCCGGGCCACCAGAACATTTTTGGTAATGAAACTGATCTTTATTTTTTGCCTTGCTTTCTGCATGCAGGTGAGTGCCAACACCGCAGCCCAGAAAATTACGCTGGTTGCGCAGAATGCACCGCTGGAAAGGGTTTTGAAAGACATAGAAAGGCAGAGCGGCTATTCGTTCTGGTACAAATCGGAGCTGATGCTGAAGGCCGGAAAGATCACGGTTTCCATCAAGGACAGCGATCTGGAAAATGCGCTTTCAAAAGTATTGAAAAACCAGCCGATGGAATATTCTATTGTAGACCAGACCGTGGTTTTGCAGGCCAGAAAGGAAACAAAGGTCATAGCGCCTGTAAAGCAGCTCCTCGAAATCATCAAAGGTCAGGTGCTCGGCTCCGACGGAAAGCCGCTGATCGGCGTGACGGTCATCGTGAAAGCCAGCAAACTGGGAACGACGACGGACATGGAAGGTAATTTCTCCGTGAATGCCGCTGAAACGGACGTACTTGTTTTTTCCTACATCGGGTTTGATACCAGGGAAATTCCGGTTGGCAAGCAAAGCACTATTTCCGTTACACTTTCGGAAAGTAATACGACACTGAACGAAGTAGCCGTTGTGGGTTACGGCCAGCAATCCCGCAAAAACCTGACGAGCGCGGTAAGCACCATCAAAACTGAAGAGCTTAACCGCGGAGCGATCACGGACGTAGGCCAGCTGCTTCAGGGCAAAGTGCCGGGCCTGAACATTACGGCAAGCGGTGACCCGAACCGGCCCGCAGCAGTCGTCATGCGCGGTGCATCCACAATCAACAGTGCGCAGGGTCCGTTTTACGTGATTGACGGCGTGCCCGGTGCGGACATTTCCACCATTGCGCCGGACGACATCGCTTCCATTGACGTATTAAAGGATGCGGCTGCCACGGCCATATACGGAAACCGTGCAGCAAACGGCGTGATTATGGTCACAACCAAAAAAGGAAAAGCAGGCCAGATGCAGATTTCGTATAATTCATACATCGGCATTGAAAAAGTTTCCAGCAAGCTCGATATGATGTCGGCCGATCAGTTAAGGTCTTTTCTGGAAAAAAATGATGTGGGCTTCTCGCCCGCCGACGACAAAGGTGCCAATACCGACTGGCAATCGTCCATTCAGAAAAAAACAGCCATTTCAACAAACCATAACCTGTCTTTCAACGGCGGAGGCGAGCACACGACCTACAGTGCCAGTCTGAATTATGTCAGGAAGGACGGTATTTTGCTCAACAGTTCGCTGAGCAGGTTTATCGGGCGTCTGTCCATCGAACAGCGTGCCTTGAAAGACAAGCTGAAATTCGGCTTTTCTGTTACGAATTCCCAGAGCAATGCCGACGATATTCCGTACTGCAATACCGTGCTGCTTCAGTCGGCTTCCTATCTGCCAGTTTCGCCGGTCAAAAATGAAGACGGTTCCTATTTCGAAAATTTCCAGAATACGAATTACTACAATCCGGTGGCGATGATCAACAACAGTGAGATGAACACCAAGACGAACAATCTCATCGGAAGCTTCAAAACACAGCTGGAACTGCCTTTCGGGCTTACTTACAACCTGGATATTTCCTACCTCAATTCAACCGCATTGCAGGGTTCGTATTACAACAAATATTTTACGAACAACTACAATAACATGTACGACAATCCCGATCCGGGCCTTGGTTTTCATGCCGTGCAGTCGTTCGGGAAAAACGGTCAGGCAAGCAGAAGTTCTTATCAGAATACCAACAAGATCCTGGAAACGTACCTGACCTGGAACAAGGAGTTCGGTGATCATTCCCTGAACGCGGTAATTGGTTATTCCTGGCAAAATAATAGGATCGGCGAAGGGTTTCAGGTAACTACAAGCAACCTGCCTGTCGACAATATCACTTACAACAACCTGGCGCTGAGCAATCCTTACGGAACGGCGGGCTATCAGATCAGTTTCGGGCCCGATGGTATTTATCAGGAAACCCAGCTGATTTCGGATTTTGCAAGATTCAATTACAATTACAAAAGCAAGTATTTACTGCAGGGCTCGATCCGGAGAGACGGCAGCTCGGTTTTCGGGGCCAATAACCAGTGGGGGTATTTTCCGTCGGTCGGCGCTGCATGGCGGATCAGTCAGGAAAGTTTCATGGAAAACCAGCATGTGCTCAGCGACCTGAAACTGAGAGCAAGCTACGGCGTTACCGGAAATGCGACCGGCTTTAATGCTTACACCGCACAGTTTATATCCGGAAGTTTGGGAACGTACTATTACAACGGCGCACTTACAGGTGCTTTCGGCCCTACAAAATCCGAAAACCCGGATCTGAAATGGGAAAAAACGGCTACTTCCAACATCGGTCTGGACTTTTCAGTATTTGGAAGCAGGATCAACGGATCACTGGAACTGTATGAAAAGAACACGACTGGCATGATTTATTCCTATACCGTGGACCGCATTATTGTTCCGTCCGGCAGCATTGTGGCCAATGGCGGAAGCGTTAACAACAAGGGAATTGAATTCAATCTGAGCGCAAAAATGGTTGACAAGACTAATTTCAGCTGGACAAGCGGCGTCAATCTTGCGCATAACAAAAACGTGATCACAAGCCTGACCAACCCGTTATTTGCAGGCGGAGATTCGGTGTTGTTGTCACGTCCGGAGGGCGGCGGCCAGTCCGGAAGATCCTTGCAGATCCTGAAATCGGGCCGTCCTTTGGGGCAGTACTTTGCCTTTCTTTATGCAGGAAAAGATGAAAGCGGTGTATCGCAGTTTGTGGCCGCCGACGGAAGCCTCACCACCACGCCGGTCGTTGGAAAGGATTATCATTATCTCGGAAGCTCGCAGCCCAAATTGCTGATGGGCTGGAACAACAGCCTGAGATACGGGAACTTTGATCTGAATGTATTCATCAGAGGCGCATTCGGGAACAAAATCTTCAATGCAACGCGTGCCGATCTGTTCAGGCCGAGCACAGCGCAGTACAGCAACATCCTTGTGGACGCTGCCGAGGAGTCTGTCAAAGATTTCAATGCATACGTTTATTCCTCGCGCTTTCTGGAAAACGGAAGTTTTATCCGGCTTGACAATGCCACGCTGGCGTATAATTTCAGGAAACTGGGGCCATTTGTCAAAAACCTGCGGGTTTATACTTCCGTGAATAACCTGTTTGTCATTACCAAATACACAGGCATTGATCCGGAAGTAAATCAGGGCGGCATTGCGCCGGGAGTGGATTACAACAATTTCTACCCGAAGACCCGCACGATTCTTTTTGGCCTGAATATATCTATCTAATTTTTTGAAACAACTATGAAAAAATCATACAAAAATATATTCCTTTCCACGCTGGTGATGGCCGCCATGGCTTCTTGTCATGACCTGGATGTACCGGTAACCACCGAACTGACCACCGACGTATTTCCGAGTACGGACGAGCAGTTCATTTCAGCTTCGGGACCTGTTTACGTTGCCTTGAGAGGAAATTTCGGAGCAGAAGCATTTCAGATCGCATCGTACAGTACCGATGAAGGCATTATGCCCGCAAGAGGCGGAAACTGGTACGACGGCGGACAAAACCAGACGCTCCATTACCATACCTGGACGGTGGACAACACGTACCTCAACGGGCACTGGTCGTGGCTCTCGACGATTATCGGCGTTGCAAACCAGACGATTTCCATTCTGGAAGACAAGCAACCGGAAGGAGCAGCGAAAAACACCAACATTTCCGAGATCAAAATGGTGCGTGCATTTGCCTATTTCATGATGATGGATGCCTTCGGAAATGTGCCCATTTATACGGAATACGGTGATTTTTCACCGAAGCCAAACTCGACCCGGCTGGAAGTTTTCAATTTCATTGAAAAAGAAATACAGGAAGCATTGCCGAATCTGAGTGAAGTATCGGGTGTTTCCACTTACGGCCGGGCCAATAAATGGACTGCCTATGCCTTGCTGGCTAAAATGTACCTGAACGCCGAGTATTACACCGGCACAAAGCGCTACGATGATTGTATTGCCGCCTGCGACAAGATTATGGCGTCAGGATTGTATGCGCTGGAACCAAGAAGCAGTTACCTGAGCATGTTTTACCCGACGAACGGGCCGCAGATGAAAGAGTTTATTTTTGCAATCCCTTACGATCCGGCGCAAACCAACACGTTTCCTTTCCGCAGTGTCAACAACCGTTCCCGTTACGACATTCCAAGAAGTGAGGTCAAAAAGTTCGGTCTGCCGTTCACGCCGGCGGGAAGCGCAAGCACATTGCCGGAATATTACGCCAATTTCAATGACAAAGGGGACATCCGGAACGGGCAGTGGCTTACCGGCCTGCAGTTTATGAACGATGGCGTTACCCCGGTAATGGTTACAACGACCAACATCGGATACGATCAGTTTTATAGCGGCGACAGCCCTTCGGCCCCGAAGACTTATCAGGTCAATCTGACGCCGGACGTTGTACTTCGTCAAAGCGTATCGGCTTTTGATGCGGGTAATGATGAAATCGCCTGGCACATGGGTTACCGCAACATGAAATTTTATCCGGACGCCACTTCGCTGAACCGGAACCAGAACAATGACATCCCGATTTTCAGGTATTCGGACGTTATTTTGATGAAAGCGGAAGCAATCTTGCGGGGCGGAGCACCAACGATGGGCCAGACAGCATTGTCGCTTGTAAACCAGCTGAGAGCACAGCGAACAACTTCGGCGCCTTTGTCTGCTGTTGACCTTGAATTCATTTACGCTGAAAGAGCGCGTGAATTTGCATGGGAAGGATGGCGAAGAAATGACATGATCCGGTTTGGGAAATATGAAGGCAAATGGGGCTTCAAAACCGATTCGGATGTGAACCACCGTATTTTCCCGATCCCGAGAGTTGCCCTGCAGCTGAACCCGCTGCTGGTGCAAAATCCCGGTTACTGATGCATCGGATTCCGGTTTTAATCTGATTCTGCTGCCACGTTGAGTACCCCGAAAAAGCCAGGCGATCCGAAAGGTTGCCTGGCTTTTGTCATAAGCATAAAGCATTTTATAATGTTTCTTATCCCGAAAGCATTCAGCAAACCTGATTTTATCAGCCGTTATACCGAACTCGGTACGGAACAAGAAATCAGTGCCCGGGAATCAGTTTCCTGAAAGCTTTATCAGACGTGGCATGAATAGCAAGATTAATTTACAATTTATCAGTTTAGAACAGTACTTCTGTTCTGAACGGTTGTCCATATCGTATAGTCGATTAAAGTCGGATTTTTGCAGAGTGCTGAACTAGTTGGCCTCGTAAAAACCTAGTGCTTGCAACCGGGTTTGAAGAAAAGCAGTCAGGAAAAAAGCCGTTCATTTATCAGGAACTGAAAATAGGCGCTGCATTTTCTTTGCAAGCCTGCTTTTCACACGCATGGTGTCAAAACCGACTGCGATTTTCAGGTTGAACTGGGTGCCGCCGTTATCCTTTATCAAATTGGCGGGATTGAAAGAAACCATACAAATTCAGCTGAAAATTATGCATACGATTCAACTGAATTTCTGATTAGGTTGCCGTCAACAGTAAAGCCGGCGTACGGTAAAATGCCAATTTATGAACCGGAAAACTGCCTTGCAGCCTTTGGGTTTTGCTGTTGAAATGGACAGGAATGTTGAAATTTAAGGTAATGTCGCCGTATACAGGTATACGTTTAGGCAGTTTACCGGATAGCGAATAATGACAAGCTTTGCCTGGATACGGATTAAATTACAAGATGTGCATTTATGTGAATATTTGCAGTAATAAAGGTTATAATTATACTTAATAAAGAAGATGCGAACTTAGCTTTCATTCACCTGCCAAAAAATGGAAAAGGATTTGCTGCTATGGCAAAAATTTAGAAACGGCGACCGGGCTGTATTTGAATTGATTATCAGGGAACATTACCGCACCTTGTTTGATTATGGCAAAAAATTCCTTTCAGACCGCGATGCGCTCACCGACTGCATTCACGACCTTTTCACTTCGCTTTGGGAGCGGCACCAGTTTCTGGGAAGTACGGACCAGATCAAGCCTTATCTGCTTAAAAGTTTACGGAACCGCATCATCAAGGAAAAGCAGCGCAGCAATCAATTTATTTTTATTGATAATGACGATGAGCTGTTCCTGAACGAAGAAGACATTGAATCAAAGATCATCACCTCGGAGTACACGGAGGAAAAGAAAAAGCAGATCGGCTATGTGCTGCATACGCTGACGCCCCGGCAGCAGGAAATTATTTACCTCAAATTTTACGAAAATCTCACAAATGACCAGATCGCAACCGTACTTGCAATCAGCCGTCCGGCCGTTGCCAATTTGCTGCACGCTACGCTCAGGCTGTTCCGCGAAAAATGGGAAACGCTTCTGCACACCGTTGTTCTTTTTATAGCTTCTCTCTGATTTACAGGACATTATTGAAGTTGAAAAGAAAATTCAAAAAATAATTCAACTTTTTCCATGATTTTTTACTGGCTTCCGGATTATGCCTGTGTAAGTGCCGCAATGATGGTACTTGGTTATGAAATATTATGAAAATTACAAACTGGAAGACTTTCTGCTGGATGAGCAGTTCAGACTTTGGGCCGTGCAGCCTGAACCCGCTTCCGATGAATTCTGGACGGAGCTCGGAAGGCAGTATCCGGACAAAAAGTTGATCATGCAGCAGGCCCGCGAATTGCTGCTGACCTGGAACCAGGCCCGTTCGGAACTTACTGATGATGACCTGGAACAGCAGGTTACACGCATTCTTCACAGCACCGAAACTTCCTCAAAACATCCCTTTGCCTTCACATTTACCCAGACCTGGATTTCCGTTGCCGCTTTATTCATCATCATAATCGGCCTTGGCTGGACCGTTTCCCGGAAAATGCAGCGCAAACAGCCCGCTTCCGATTACAGCCAGTATGTGACCGCAGCGGCCGTTCCCATGAAAGAAGTGGTCAACAGGTCGGACCGGAAAATGAAGATCAGCCTGCCCGACGGCAGCGTGGTTTCGCTTTCGCCTGCCGGCCGCATCAGTTATGCTGCCCAATTCATCCGCAACAGGAAAAGAGAAGTGTATTTGTCCGGTGAAGCGTTTTTTGATGTAAAGAAAGATGCTTCCAATCCGTTCTTTGTATACGCACACGGGCTGGTCACACGCGTTGTCGGGACCCGTTTTCTTGTAAAAACCACGGCATCAAAAGTAGAAGTGCTGGTACACAGCGGCCGGGTTTCCGTTCTGGCCATGAAGGACATGGATAACCAGCGCGACCGCAACACCGAGCTGCTGCTTACACCAAACCAGCAGGCCATTTTCTCAACCCGGGATCACCTGATTTCAAAGTCCATATCAAGCATGCCGCTGGAACTCATCAAGCCAGAAACGCAGAGCGGTTTTGCGTTCCGGGACCAGCCCATTCACAAGGTTTTTGCCACGCTCCAAAAAGTGTACGGCATTCCCATCGTCTACGACAGCCTGCTGATGGAGAAATGCGCACTGCACGTGGAACTGGACAACGAACCCTTTTTTACAAAACTCGACATCATCAGCCAGACAATCGGTGCCAGTTACCGCATCAGCGACGGGCAGGTTATTGTTTCCAGCGAAGGGTGCGAGTAAAACCTGATATTCCTGACCTGTATATAATCTTTTAAACCGACTTCCTATGACTAAATCCTGCGTCTGAATCAAGAACAGGCGGGCAACAGACCCAAGCGTTGCCGGCTCGAATGCTCCGTTCCGTTTAATCCATTATTTCAAGTTCCTTCCGGACGATGGAGGGAGGGTATTGCCGTTCGTTTACACCTAAACCAATGCAAGTATTATGAAAAAAAATAGTATACCATTTAAAATTCTGGTAACTGTGATAAAATTCACATGCATTCCATTTCTTGTTTCGCTGATCTGCACGAATCTGTCCTTTGCAAGCAGCGGACTGGCGCAGGAACTCCTGAACCGCGAAGTCAGCATACAGGCAGATCAGCAGGAACTGAAGAGCGTTCTGGCCAGTATCGAAAAATCCGCCAATGTGAAATTTTCATACGTTCCGTCCTTGATTAAAAATCAGAAAGTTACTTTTTCCGCAACCAACCAGACGCTTAAAGTAGTGTTAAAGGAGCTGCTTGTTCCGCTGCAGATCCGGTTTTCGGTTTCGGGTGATTATATTATTTTAAACAAAAAGAAAGAAGAAACGCCTGATGCAGCCAGGCAGCAGGGATTACTGGCGCCGCTGCCTTACACGGACCAGGCGGATCTGACCATAAAAGGCAAGGTAACGGCAAGCGACAGCAAAGAACCGCTGCCGGGCGTTAGCGTGGTTGTAAAAGGTACACAGCAGGGAGCGATCACAAGCGGCGACGGATCGTACAGCCTGGTGGTGCCGGACGAAAGTGCTGTTCTGGTTTTCAGCTTTGTCGGTTACGTATCACAGGAAATACAGGTTGCCAACCGGTCATTGATCCATGTTACGCTGGAAGCCGACATCAAGGCGTTGAGCGAAGTGGTTGTAACCGGTTACACAACCCAGTCGCGGAGGGATATTACAGGTTCTGTCAGTGTGATCGATGCGGATAAGCTGCTGGCAGTTCCGGCCACCAACCTTGCACAGCAGTTGCAGGGACGCGCGGCAGGCGTTACCGTAGGGACCGACAATACGCCCGGCGGAGGCGTAGCAGTGCGTGTGCGCGGCTACGGCACACTGGGAAACAATGATCCTTTATACGTGATCGACGGTGTGCCGACGAAGGGCAGCCTGAACACAATTAACCAGAATGACATTGAGTCCATACAGATCCTGAAAGATGCTTCCTCCGCGTCCATTTACGGTTCACGTGCAGCAAACGGCGTGGTGATCATTACGACAAAAAGAGGGAAAACAGGTGTTCCGAAATTCACTTTTGATGCCTATTACGGTGTGCAGCGGCTTGCCAGAACGATGGATCTGCTTAATACGGCCGAATATGGCCAGTACCTCTGGCAAAGTAAAAGAAATGCCAATGTCGTAAACCCGACCACAGGCAATCCCGAGCATGCACAGTTTGGCCGCGGCGCCGAGCCGGTGATTCCCGACTACATTATCCCGGACGGCGCTTCTGCAGACGATCCGCGCGTAAACCCTGCCAATTACAGTTTCAACCGGTATAATGATCCGCAGTTTGGCAAAACCAAATTCTCCATCACCAAAGCAAACAAGGGAGGAACCGACTGGCAGAACGAGGTTTTTGACCCGGCACCGATCCAGAATTACCAGCTTGGCGTTTCGGGCGGTTCGGAAAAAAGCAGGTATGCCTTTTCAACAAATTATTTCAATCAGCAGGGCATTCTGATCTACAATGGGTACAAACGCTATTCGGTTCGTGCCAACACGGAATTTACGATCAGGAAAAGACTGAGGATCGGAGAAAACCTGCAGGTTGCATACGGCCAGCGGCAGGGGAATTACGGCAATAACAGCGAGACAAGCCAGGTTTCCAACACGTACCGCGCACAGCCGATCATTCCGGTTTACGACATCGGCGGGAACTTCGCAGGAACTTTGGGCAGTAATCTCGGCAATGCCAACAATCCCGTGGGGCAATTGGTCCGAAACAAAAACAATGGTTATAAGGATCTCCGGATCTTCGGCAATGCATACGCGGAAGTGGACATTCTCAAAAACCTGACGGCAAAAACCAGCTTCGGAATGGATGCTACGGTTTCTGCAGGAACCTATTTCACGCCGGTGGAAATCGAGCTTGCGCATGGTACAAATGTGAACAGCCTGAGCGAAAACAGAAGTTACAGCTACGCATGGACCTGGACCAATTCATTGACCTATGACAAAACATTCGGCGGTCACCATCTGAATGTTTTCGCCGGTCTGGAATCTATTGATTCATACGGGAACTTTGTCAACGCATACCGTCAGGGATTTTTTTCCAATGTGGAAGATCTCCGATATATTGATGCCGGTAACCCGTCCACTTCCACCAACAGCGGTTACGCGACCTCGTCATGGTCACTGTTTTCTTATTTTGGAAGAGTCGATTACGCATTTCAGGACAAGTATCTGCTTCAGGGAACGGTCAGGCGGGATGCGTCCTCCCGTTTTCAGGCAGCTTCCCGCTATGCTACTTTTCCGGCAGCAAGCGTCGGCTGGCGGCTTTCGAAAGAAGCTTTTCTGGCCAATGTCGGCTTTATTACGGATCTGAAACTGAGGGCGGGCTGGGGCCAGACGGGCAATCAGGAAATAGGCGACTTCAATGCTTATTCAACCTACCAGAGCAACCCGAACAGCAGCGGTTACGGAATAGGGGGCGCACCGATCGGTTATGTGCAGGGCTTTGATCTGGCCCGGTTCGGCAATCCCAATGCGAAATGGGAAACCACAACGACGGTCAATGTGGGCCTTGATGCCAATCTGTTCAAAGGAAAATTCGATCTCAGCCTGGATGTTTACGACCGGCAGACCAAAGATTTACTTTATACAAAGGCATACGATCCGCGGCTTGGAGACGCAGCCATTCCTGCCCAGAACATCGCTTCGCTGCAAAACCGGGGCATAGACCTCGGCCTGAATTACAATGATGCGGTGATGGACGGACAGCTGACTTACAGCATCGGCGTCAACTTTTCAACTTACCGCAACAAAATCCTGGCGCTCGATCCGCAAAACCCGAACGACTTCCTGCCCGGATTTTCCCTACGCACGCCGGCCGTGACGCGTTCCATTGCGGGCCGCCCGATCTCGTCATTTTACGGTTACATTATCGACGGCATTCTGCAGAATGAAGAAGAGGTTGCCGCACATGCGAAGTTTCCCGGATATTACGATTCCAACATTTATATCAATGGCAAAAAAACGCAGGGCGTAGGCAAATTTGACTATCGGGATATCAATAATGACGGCATAATCAATGCAAACGACCAGACTTACATCGGCAGTCCGCACCCGGATTTTACGTATGGAATCAATGCCAATGTCGCTTTTAAAAACTTTGACCTGACCATTTTTGCGCAAGGCGTACAGGGCAATGAAATCTTTAACCATGTTCGTTACTGGACTGACTTCGAGGTTTTTCAGGGTAACCGGACCAAGCGGATGCTCTATGAATCGTGGCGCCCGGACAATCCGGATGCCAAGCTGCCGATTCTGGATGCCAACGACGCGCAAAGCGGAGAACCTTCCACTTATTTCGTTGAAAACGGTTCCTATCTGCGGTTCAAGAACATTCAGCTGGGCTACACACTGCCGAAATCCGTTCTGAACAAAATCGGCACCGATCATTTGAAAGTGTATGTGCAGGCGCAGAACCTGTTCACTTTTACCAAATACTCCGGCCTTGATCCGGAAGTGAACCTGAGAAATTTCAACAGCGGCTCCGACCGTCAGATCGGCGTGGATGAAGGTGTTTATCCCACTCCGAAATCAATTATCGTAGGGCTTAGTCTTGGATTCTAAACAGAACTGACATGAAAAAGATATTCCTATTTATTTCTTTACTTATAGCAACTTCGTGCGGCGACAGCTTTCTGGAAAAAAAGCCTTTGGGACAATACAGTCCGGACATTATCAAAACCGCATCCGGCATTGAGGGCGCGCTTACCGGCGCTTACGCCTTGCTGGACGGCATCGGAACCAGCGGTGTGACTTCGTGGCACGGCGCGGCTTCCAACTGGATTTTCGGCAGCGTGGTATCCGACGATGCGTATAAAGGTTCCGACGCGGGCGACCAGCCGGAGCAGACGTTCATGGAACGGTATGTATGGCTTACGACCAACACGCACATTTACGGCAAATGGCGGACTTTGTATGACGGTGTGGCACGCTCTAACGACGTGCTGAAAACGTTGCCGGAAGTGACCGGCCTTGACGACGCCCGCAAAATTCAGATTCAGGCAGAAGCGCGTTTTCTGCGCGGACATTATCATTTCGAGGCTAAAAAAATGTGGGGAAACATTTCTTACATTGACGAGCAGCTTTGGGATACGAGCGACCCGGCGAGCGTGCAGGTTCCCAACACGGAAGATGCATGGCCCAAGATTGAAGCTGATTTTCAGTTTGCTGCCGAAAACCTGCCCGAAACCCAGGCGCAGGCCGGAAGGCCCACAAAATGGTCGGCGCTGGCTTACCTCGGCAAATGCCACATGCATCAGGGATTTCCGAAAGGCCAGCCCGATATTGCGCATCTTACTGCGGCAAAAGCGGCACTTGTTCAGGTGGTCAACAGCGGTAAATACCGTTTGGTCGATCATTTTCACGACAACTTTGCTGCCGAAACCCGCAACAATCCCGAATCTGTTTTCGAGGTGCAGTATTCCGTAACGGCAGCGGACGGTTCGGGCGGCAATCAGGGCGATGAGCTTACTTATATGTATCCCAACGGCCCGGGCGGCTGCTGCGGATTTTATCAGGCTTCGCAGAATCTGGTCAATGCCTATAAAACGGATGAAAAAGGATTGCCTTTGATCAAGACCTTCAATGATGTGGATGTGAAAAATGATGAAGGGCTGCTTTCGTCGGCGCCGTTTGAACCTTATACGGGCAGGCTCGATGCCCGGCTCGACTGGACCGTTGGACGCCGCGGCATTCCGTTTATTGACTGGGGAGTACATCCGGGACGTTTCTGGATTCGCGACCAATCCTATGCAGGACCTTATTCTTCCAAAAAACAGATCGTCAGCAAAGCCGAATCCGGCAAAACCGGTAACCCGAGACAAAGCACAAACAATTACCGCCTGATTCGCTACGACCATGTGTTACTCTGGCTGGCAGAATGTGAAGTGGAATTGGGAAACCTTGAAAAGGCGCGTGAATATGTGAACATGATCCGAAAACGTGCGGCGAATCCGGACGGGTTTGTAAAAACGGATGCAGGCAAGCCGGCCGCCAATTATGTAGTGGGTCTTTACACGAATCCCTGGACCAGCGCGGCAGATGCGAGGGAAGCGGTTCGTTTTGAGAACAGACTCGAGTTTGCCATGGAAGGCCACCGGTTTTTTGATCTGGTGCGATGGGGCATTGCAGTCACCGTTCTGAACAAGTATCTGGATAAGGAAAAAACATTGCGAACATACCTCAGCGGAGCTAAATTTGAAGAAAAGCACCAGTATTATCCTATTCCGCAGCAGGCCATTGTATACAGTACAAAAAACGGCCAGGCAACCTTGCAGCAAAACCCGGGATATTAAAAAAATGACAACAAAGAACCGAATATTCAAATATTTGGTTTTGTTTTGTAAGTGATGAATTTAAATAACTCATTGATGTTCAAAAGCTTGTTTACATACGGCCTTTTATTGCCGCTTGCAGGAGCCGTACTGGCTTCCTGCGGCGGCAAGGTTGATCTGCCGGATGACGTCGCTGCGGAAATGTCCACTTTGGCGCAGCCGATCGACTATACCTATGACGTGAAACCCATTCTTTCCGACCGGTGCTTTGCATGTCACGGCCCCGATGCCAACCATCAGAAAGCAGGCCTGCGGCTCGACATTGCAAAAGTGGCTTACGAGAAGGAAACGGAAAGCGGCCTGAAAGCCATTCTGCCCGGCAAGCCCGGTAAAAGTGAACTCGTGCATCGCATATTGTCAAACGACCCGGAAGTAATGATGCCAACGCCGGAATCGCATTTGTCCCTTACCGCGCGTGAAAAAGCAATTCTGGTAAAATGGGTCGAAGAGGGAGCGGAGTACAAGCCGCACTGGGCTTTTACAAAAGTGGAAAAACCGAAACTTCCGGAAGTCAAAAATGAAAGCTGGGTCAGAAATGACATTGACCGGTTTATCCTGAACAAGCTGGAAGAAAAAAACATCAGTCCCGCACCCGAAGCGGATAAAACCACATTGCTCCGCCGCGCTTACCTTGACCTTACAGGCCTGCCGCCAACGCCGGAAGAAGTAACCGCATTTCTGGCCGACCAGTCTCCCAAAGCATATGAAAAGGTAATTGACAAACTGCTTGCTTCGCCGCATTACGGTGAACACATGGCGGTTGCCTGGCTCGATGCGGCACGTTATGCGGATACGCACGGCTATCAGGACGACGGCATGCGCACAGCCTGGCCGTTCCGCGACTGGGTAATCAAGTCCTTTAACCGGAACCAGCCTTACGACCAGTTTGTAACCTGGCAGCTTGCAGGCGATATGTTGCCGAATCCAACGCGCGACCAGATGGTAGCAACCGGATTCAACCGCATGCACCAGCAAAGTCAGGAAGGCGGGATTATTCCCGAGGAATACAGAACGGCTTATGTTACAGACCGGGTGGATACTTTTGGAAAAACATTCCTGGGCATTACCGTAGAATGCGCGCGCTGCCACGACCATAAATACGACCCGATCAGCCACAAGGATTACTATTCGCTGTATTCGTATTTCAACAACAACAATGAAAACGGGCAGATTCCGTACAATGGCGAGGCGAGCCCGAGTATTACTTTGCCAACGCCGGAAGCCGAGGCCAGGCTGAAATTCATCCATACCAGTCTCAATAAAGCAAGCACGGAAGGACAGCAGCGCGTTGCAGGCGGTGATCAGGATTTCAGGAAATGGCTTGCTGCCGCCGAGGTTCACCCTGAAAAAGCATTGCTTCCGGACTCGAAAGATTTGCTGGGGCATTTTACATTCGATGAGCCGAAAGGCAAAGCGTTCCGGAATCTTGCTGATCCCAAACACAAAGCCATTTCAGAAGGCGACGACAGCTTGTCCAACGTGGCATCCCGTCCCGGAAAAATCGGGAAAGCACGGTATATGTACGGCGAGAATGCGGTAGGGTTCGGGGATAAATTTGCTTTTTTCGAACGGAACCAGCCTTTCAGCATCAGCATCTGGCTTAATCTGCATGATCCGGCAGTCAGCGGCTCGCTTATTCACAAATCGAACGGTGTCATGAACGGTTACCGCGGCTGGAATATTTTCCGCGAAAAAGATGGCCGCATCAAACTGACCATGAGCCATGTATGGCCTGAAAACGCCATTGAAGTACAAACCGTTGAGAAATTCCCGATGAACAAATGGACACAGATCGGGTTTTCTTACGACGGATTGAGCAAAGCGAGCGGTCTGAAATTGTACATCAATGGCCTGCCTGCAAAAGTGGTGGTATACAACGACAACCTGACAGAAAGCATTCTCTACGGAAAGAATAAAACGAACTGGTACGTAGACAAGCTGAATATCGGCCGGTTATCGGATCAGCGGACGAAAAATTTCGAAGTGGACGAACTGAAAATTTATACCCGTCCGCTCACAAGCATGGAAATGCTAGGACTTTACACATTGAAAAACGAGCTGGCCGCAGCGATAAAAACACCCGCAGCATCCCGCACACCGGCTCAGCTGAATGCATTGAAAGAATATTACTTCAGCAACATGGACCCTGAGTATGCAAAACACCTTGCGGAAAGACGGAAACTGATCGGGGAGGAAACCGAGATTCTGGACAAGGAAATTGATGTCATGGTGATGAAAGAGCGCAGGTTTCCGCGCAAGTCATTCATCCTGAACCGCGGTGCCTATGATGCGCCGGGCAAGGCGGTCAATCCGGATACGCCCGACAGCTTTTTTAAAATACCCGAAAATTATCCCAAAAACAGGCTTGGACTGGCCAAATGGCTGTTGCACGAAGATCATCCGCTTTTTACGCGCGTAACGGTGAACCGTTTCTGGATGATGTATTTCGGAAAAGGGCTTGTGGTTTCCAGCGACGATTTCGGTAATCAGGGCGAACTGCCTACGCATCCGCAACTGCTTGATTATCTGTCGGCAACATTCCGGCAGTCCAAATGGAATGTAAAAGCAATGCAGAAAATGATCGTGATGAGTGCCACTTACCGGCAGTCTTCGAACGGAACGCAGGAAATGCGTGAAAGCGATCCGGATAACCGGCTTTACGCACGCGGCCCGAGTTACCGCATGAGTGCCGAGCAGATCCGTGACAATGCACTGGCTTCCAGCAGCCTGCTCACGCAGCGGATCGGAGGCAAAAGCGCTTATCCGTACCAGCCCAGCGGACTGTGGGAAGCACTGGCAACCCGGAACGAAGTGGTTTACAAGCAGCAGCACGGCGACAGTTTGTACAGACGAAGCTTGTATACGGTCTGGAAACGCAGCTCGCCGCCGCCGATGATGCTGAATTTTGATGCTGCGGAAAGGCATTTCTGTATTACCAAAAGACAAAAAACCAGTACGCCGCTGCAGGCGCTGGTGGTCATGAATGATCCGCAGTTTGTAGAAGCATCCCGAGTACTGGCGCAGCAGATGTTCAGGAAAGGCAAAACGCTGGACGAACAGATTTCCTATGCCTTTACGGCGCTTACGAGCAGGCCGCCGAACAACAGGGAAATGTCGATTCTGAAAGAGCTGTACGAAGAGGAATATTCCGATTTCAGCAGGAACCCGAAACGTGTCAAGGAAATACTGGGTGTAGGGGAATATCCGGCAGACAAAATGCTTAATCCTGCACAAGTAGCCGCAGGCACCATCGTGGCGAGTACGGTAATGAATTTTGATGAATTTTTGATCAAGAGATAAAGGAAAACAGTTATGAGCTTTTACAGAGAACTTGAAAATCATGTGCACGAGCAGTTGAGCCGGCGAAATTTCCTGTCAAAAACAAGCCTCGGACTGGGAGCTGCCGCCATGGCCTCCTTGCTGAATGCAGATGATTCGATGGCCAAGAAAATAACCGCTGGAACACCGGAAGGCGCCTCGCTGCCATTGGGAAAACCACATTTTGCGCCCAAGGCAAAGCGGATCATTTATCTGTTTCAAAGCGGTGCGCCTTCGCAGCTGGAACTGTTCGATTACAAGCCGAAACTGGAACAGATGTGGGGCCAGGATCTGCCCGAATCGGTCAGGAAAGGACAGCGGCTGACGGGTATGACGGCCGGACAAAGCAGTTTTCCGCTGGCGGCATCCAAATACAAGTTTGCAAGGCACGGCAGCAATGATATGATGATCAGCGAACTGATGCCGTTTACATCCAGCATTGTGGATGATGTGACATTCATTCGCAGCATGCATACGGAAGCCATTAACCATGACCCGGCAGTGACTTTTTTTCAGACCGGAAGCCAGCAGGGCGGCCGTCCGTCATGGGGCTCGTGGATCAGTTACGGGCTTGGTTCCGACAACCAGAATATGCCGTCTTTTGTCGTGCTGCTTTCCAAGGGACGGAGCGGCGACCAGCCGCTTTATGCCAAATTGTGGAGCAATGGTTTTCTGCCTTCCGTACATCAGGGCGTTGTTTTCCGCTCGGGCCCGGACCCGGTTTTTTACCTGAACAATCCGGACGGCATTGATAAAACCAGCCGCAGAAGAATGCTGAATTCGCTGGCAAAGTTGCAGCAGGCGCAGTTTGAGAAAATCCTTGATCCGGAAATCAATTACCGCATGGCGCAGTACGAAATGGCTTACCGCATGCAAACCGCCGTGCCCGAAACGATGGACATTTCCAAAGAACCGGATTACATTTTCGACTTGTACGGTGAAGAATCGCGCAAGCCCGGTACATTCGCCGCCAACTGCCTGCTGGCAAGGAAACTTATTGAAAAGGACGTAAAATTCGTGCAGCTTTATCATCAGGGCTGGGACCAGCATGGCAACCTGCCGGATGACATCAAAACCATGGCCAAAAGTGTGGACCAAGCATCCGCTGCACTGATCAAAGACTTGAAACAGCGTGGTTTACTGGACGAAACGCTGGTGATCTGGGGCGGAGAGTTTGGCCGCGGCGCTTACTCCCAGGGCAAGCTCACCAAAGATAATTACGGCCGCGATCACCATCCGAGAAGCTTTACGATCTGGATGGCGGGAGCCGGCGTCAAGAAGGGTTTTGTGTTTGGAGAAACAGACGAATTCGGGTACAATGTCATCAAAGATCCGGTGCATGTACATGATTTTCAGGCTACTGTTATGCATTTGCTCGGCGTGGACCATGAGCAGCTTGTGTTCAAGCATCAGGGCCGCCGCTATCGCCTTACAGATGTGGCGGGCAAGGTTGTAAAGCCGATACTGACGTGATTATGGGTTGTCATTTATAGTTATGAATAATGATTTGTAGTCGTGGGTTGTCAGTTATAGTTATGAATTGTCATTTATAGTCATGGATTGTCATTTATAGTTATGAATAATGATTTTTAGTCATGTGTTGTTATTTATAGTTATGAATAATGATTTGTAGTAATGGATTGTTATTTATAGTTGTCGGGGGTTTGTTCCGGTTTTTTGATTGGTGAATAATGTTGAAGTTTAGCTTGGAGCGGGGATTATCTGCTCCTTTTTTTGTGAGATCATTTAACCATTGCTTAACCGTAAGGAAACAGTGCCAGCTTTGTTTTTGTCTAGTTTTGCATCGTCATAGAGTCCAGTTATGGTATATAGAGTTGGCATTTGCAGACTTAGTATATTGATTCCCATATATAAATTAACTGAGGAGTAAATGAAAAATGAGCAGGTCATACCTGTTCATTTTTTTGTGATTACAGCCGGATTTCAATCTTGTCCGACTGAACGAATTAGGTTCTGAAATAAATGCACAATTGTTTGAAAATTAACTTTATATATACAGCTGATATGCAATCAGGGCGAAATGGAGCAGGTGATAAATTTCAATAAGTTCAGGATGATTTCCGGGGCGTATCCTCCATTTTAGTCATGGCCTGTGTGTATTCTTTTGAAGCAAGTTCCGAGTTCTGATTAACTACAACACTTCCTGAGGGCAGCCAGCCTTTTTTGATATAATCATTTACGATTACAGCCAGTTTACTCATATCATTGGATTCAATAATAAGGTATTTGACGTCATCCCCGGCATCTGTACTACTGATGTTATATTTTAATTTCATAGTCTGGATCGGATGTAAATTACACGTTGAATAAAGCGTATTTAAAATATAAACCGGCAATTACTTACGTCAGCCCTGACTTCTTTAATACAAACAACTTGTTTTATACGGATGCGTATGATGCTGGGACGGCCGTTCTGATGTGGTAAAAAAACCGCCTTATACACCCAGGTGGAAAGTAGTGAATTTTTACCGGAATATATACAGCAAGTAAACGTGGCAATGTATGTAATCTTGCCGGAAATGCCATTTCATTTTAAAATCCGGATCGCAGGCAAAGAGCCGGGAAATGAATACTTGTCAGATTATAAAACGCATTTCCTGACCCTGTAAAAAATCCCGGCGGTTTAACTTTTCAGTTAAATGACTGCCGGAATTCCATTGGTGAGACGCTGGTCTTGGTCTTGAAAAGTTTACTGAAAGATTGCAGGTGTTCAAAACCCAGTTCATAGGCAATTTCGCTGACAGACAGATTGGTAGTTGTGAGTTTTTCCTTGGCCAGTTCAATCAGTTTGTTGTGAAGATGCTGCTGGGTGTTCTGTCCGGTCAGGGATTTGAGCAGGCTGCTCAGGTAACCGGGCGAGATGTTCAGGTTTTCAGCAATGTAAGTAACACTTGGCAATCCTTTCTGGGCCAGTTCGCCGCTGTGGAAGTAACGGGTGAGCAAATCTTCCAGTTTGGCCAGGATTTCATGGCTGGCGATCTTGCGCGTGATAAACTGGCGCTGGTAAAACCGTTCCGAGTAGGTCAGCATCAGTTCCAGCTGTGCAATAATCACATTCTGACTGAATCTGTCAATATTGGCATGATACTCCTGCTCGATGTTTTGTGCCAGGGTTGTCAGCATCGTTTCTTCCTTGTCCGACAAGTAAAGCGCTTCATAAACCGAGTAACTGAAGAATTCATACTGCTTGATGGTTTTGGCCAGCGGCGTGTTCCATAAGAAATCCGGGTGGATCAGGATCATCCAGCCTTCCGGTCGGTGCAGGACGTTGCCTTTATCAGTTTCCACGCCAAAAACCTGTCCGGGTGCCATAAAAAACAAAACGCCTTCATCAAAATCGCTGGCCTGCTGGCCATATCTGTATTTGGTGTTTTTTGCCTTTTTCAATGATATCGAATAAAAATCATAGATCAGACTGAACGGGCCTTCGTATAGCGGCCTGTTCAGTTCGTCCATATGCACCAGACTGACCAGCGGGTGTGCCGGCTTGGGCAGGCCCGCGGCCCGGTGATATTCCGTAATGGTATGGAAACGGTGAAGCGGGTGATTGTTCATAGCACTCATAAAGTTCGTTATTTTTTATGATAAGCCGAAGCCGCCTTTCACCAGATCTGCTGACCCGCCGCGGCTTTCACAGCTTTTTACCGGGTATAAATGCCGCTTTCAATATCGTCCAGCAAAGCGGCATGCGCCGGGTGCCAGCTTAACTGTTCCTGCGTCCGGCTGCTCGATGCCGGACAGTCAATCGCTGCCATGTGTGCGAACCAGCCAAAATGTTCAGCGGCCGCTTCCGGCGCTACCGAAACGGTTGGAATATGAAGTTGTCTGCCAATGGCTTCCGCAATCTTTCTGACTGTAATGGCTTTTTCGGCCGAACCGTGAAAACGGGCACTTTGTATAGCTGTGTTCGATGCAAGGTCATCCGATGCCGTATTTTCCAGAGCCAGTCTGTACAAACGCGCAGCATCCAGCCGGTGTACAGCACTCCATTGATTAAGACCTTCACCGACGTAAGCCGAAACGCCTTTTTCACGCGCGATATTGACCAGAATGGGTATAAATCCGTACTGGTCCCCATCGCCGTGCACCGATGGTGACAAGCGGATGACGGATGTCCGGACGCCCGTTGCCGCAACGGCATCCGCTGCCTGTTCGGAAGCGCGTGGCCAGGCCGGATTGAACGAAGGAATAATATCTTCGGTAGCCAGTTTTCCCGGGCTGACCAGCGCCGTACCCGAAGTCACTACAAACGGGCGGTCAGATCCGGCCAATACTTTACCGATGGTTTCGATGGCTGTTTGATCCACCCGGCAAACCTCCGGGAACCGGGTAAAGTCGTGAATGAACCCCGCATGGATCACGGCGTCGGCAGACGCTGCGCCGCTGCGCAGGCTTTCCAGATCTTCCAGATCGCCGCGGTGAACGGCTGCACCCGCATCGATCAGTTTTCGGGCAGATGCATCCGAACGCGCCAAGCCCGATACCTGATGGCCTGCGCTGAGTAATTCCTGCACAATGGCAGTACCGATGAAGCCTGTGGCTCCTGTTACAAATACATGCATGATTGATTTTTCTTTTGTTTGTGCAAAGATCGGAGGCTTTTACCGGCTGGATTTATCCAAATCCGCGTTTGATTTAGCCAAAACCGTAAAAAGCATACAAACATCCTGCATTTGTATTACCCGCCAGCCTGCTTTTAAAGGGACCTTTGATGCATCATTAAACAACTGAAAAAATGAAAAAGACCATTTTGATTACAGGCGCCAGCAGCGGGATCGGCGCGCTACTGCGCAGTTATTTTTAAGTAAAGGCTGGAATGTGGTGGCTACCATGCGCAATCCTGAAAAGGAAACTGCCTTGATTAATTCGGAACAAACCCTGGTGACAAGGCTTGATGTACAGGATCCGGTATCCATTGAAAATGCCGTAAAGGAAGGTATTCGCAAATTCGGCCGGATCGATGTACTGCTCAACAATGCCGGTTACGGCGCTTACGGGATTCTGGAATCTTTCAGCAGGGAGCAGATTATCCGTCAGTTTAATACCAATGTCATCGGGTTACTGGATGTGACCAGGGCCGTATTGCCGCATTTTCGTGAAAACAAAAGCGGGATCATCATCAATATTTCCTCCATCGGCGGCAAGATGACTTTTCCCCTTGGAACCTTGTATCACGGAACGAAATTCGCGGTGGAAGGCATTTCAGAATCGCTGCGCTTTGAAGTGGAACAGTTTGGCGGGCAAGTAAAGATCGTTGAGCCGGGTGCCATTGCTACGGATTTTGGCGGCCGTTCGCTGGATTTCAGCAATGATGAAAGTATGGCCGAATACCAGCATATTGTCCAGCAAGTGATGACCGGAATGCCGGAATTTTTCAGAAATGCATCTCCGGCGAGTGTGGTTGCGGATGTGGTATTCGAAGCGGCAACGGACGGCACAGACCAGCTGCGTTATACGGCAGGCGAAGATGCCAAAGCCATTATTGCGCAGCGCAGGGAAACCGATGATGCCACGTTTATGGCCGGTATGAAATCGCAGTTCGGGATTTAAGTTATATTTACAGTAATGAGCGCGTTCCTCCATTTACAAGGCATTTCAGACCTGTTCCGGTTCTTTCGGCTGGAACAGGCTGTGCAGCACCCGCTGGCGGCCGTGATTGATTTCGGCAAAGTCCGGGAAGATATTACGGAAAAGACCTTGCTTTCCTGTGATTTCTATTCGCTGATCTGCAAAAGCTATAACCGCAACAACGTCAGGTACGGCCGTAAAGTCGTCGATTTTCAGGATGGCAGTCTGATCTGCATGGCGCCCAATCAGGTCATGGAACTGGATAACGACTTTGACCCCGGTGCGGTCATAAGCGGCTGGGGCTTATTCTTTCATCCGGACCTGATCAGGGCAACTTCGTTATTTGAAAAAATGAAGGATTACAGCTTTTTTACGTACGAAATTGCGGAGGCGCTGCATCTGTCGGATAAGGAGAATCAGATTCTAAAAGATTGCGTGTCAAAAATAGAAGCGGAACTGCATGAGAACATAGACGAACACAGCCAGCCTATCATCGTTTCACAAATTGAACTGCTGCTCAATTACTGCACCCGTTTTTACAGCCGGCAGTTTATTACCCGCAAGCACTCGGGCAACGGAGTCGTCACGCAGATTGAAAAATTGCTGGCTTCCTATTTTCAGGACCGTGCCGAAAAACGCCTGCCTACGGTCAGGGATCTGGCGGAGCAGGTATTCTTGTCGCCGGGCTATCTGAGTGATCTGCTTAAAAAAGAAACCGGCAGGAACGCGCAGGACTATATCCATTATTACCTGATTGAGGAAGCCAAGAATCTGCTGCTCGGTACGGACAAGTCCGTTGGCGAAATTGCCTATGTTCTTGGATTTGAGTATCCGCAGTATTTCAATAAACTTTTCAAGCAGAAAACCGGAAAAACGCCCGTTGAATTCCGCAGCCTGAACTGAGGATAACATATTGACGGGTGCACTTACTTGCCCATCCATTTCTTGAAATCCGTAGCTCTTTCCCTGCTGACCAGCACTTCGTCGTCGGATGCGGGTTTGAGCGTCAGTTTAAGTTTGTTGTTGAAGTAGGAGTGGATTTGCTGCACGGCGGAGACATTGACCAGAAATTGCCGGTTTGCCCTGAAAAACAGTTTGGGATCGAGCATGTTTTCCAGTTCGTCCAGCGCATAATCGAGCGGAAATTTCTGATTGTTTGATGTGCGGAAAAGCGTCATTCCTTCCTCTGAATAAAAAAATGCAATTTCACTTACATTCACGGGCAGCCATTGGGATAAATGCCGGACCAGAAACCGCAACCGGTATTCAGTGGGCTGTACCTGCTTGCGGAGCTGTTCGATCAGCGAGTCAATTGCAATAGGGGAAGATGCTGTTTTTTTATCACCGTAGAGTTCCCCGTGCTTTTGCAGGCTTGCGGCAAGATCCTGTTTTTTAACCGGTTTGAGCAAATAATCAATACTGTTGACCTTGAATGCCTTGATTGCGTATTCGTCGTACGAAGTCGTGAAAATGACCGGTGCCGGAACGCTGATCCGCTCGAAAATCTCGAAGCTTTGTCCGTCTGCCAGCTCGATATCCATAAAAATAAGGTCAGGCGCGGGATTGTTCTGAAGATAGGAAACCGTACCGGTGACACTTGCCGTGGTACCAGCCACTTTCAATGCCGGTGCTACTTCTGCCAGCAGTTTGGTGAGCTTAAGAACCGCCAGTTGTTCGTCTTCTACTATTAATACATTCATCGGTAAGTCAAGAAAATAATGCTCGGAATAAGATTGTTTGTCAGGCGGAGATCAGCGGTACGGCAACGAAAAACCAGCCCGCTTCCTGCCTGATCACAGGTGTCGGCTGTCCCAGCATCTGGTACCTTGCCAGAATATTGGACAGTCCGACGCCATTGGAAGCCACACGTATATTTTTCTTCTGCAGATTATTGCTGACGTGCAGGTTCGCCAGATCGTCTGTATGGATTTTTACGTTCAGCGGCATATCGTTCATGACAATATTGTGTTTGACGGCATTCTCGATCAGCAGCTGCAGAGTTAACGGCGGAAGCTGGTGATGCGCCCATGCAGGGTCCACTTCAATCGTCAGGTTAAAGCCCTTGCCATGCCGGGTCGCCAGCAAATGGGAGTACGAACGGATGAATTCCAGCTCGTCGGACAGGTTAATCAGGTTTTGCTCATTGGCGCGCAGCACATAACGGTACACCGAGCTGAGCTCTTCCACAAAACGTTCGGCAAGCTCGGCGTCCTCACCGATCAGCGCCATGAGCGAGTTAAGGCTGTTGAACAGAAAATGCGGGTTGATCTGCTGTTTGAGCACGTCCATCTGTCGCTGCATATGCATTTCTTTCAGCTCGAATTCACGCTTTGTACTTGCCTGCAACTGATAATAGGTGAAAATGGCTTCGTGACAGCCCGCCGAAATAACGTTGGTCACGAAGCCTATGACGAGCACCCACAGCACATTTTCCGGCTTGTAGGGCAGTTTCAGCAAACCGTAGCAGTAAACCAGCAGCAGCATCATGGCCATCATGACTGCCACGTACATGAGCATCGAATACATCAGCCGCGAACCGAAATCATCGGGTTTGCCGAAGCGGTAGCGCATGAACTTCATCCATAATGTCAGCATCAGGAACACCATTGCTCCCCACAAGTTGGCCAGTACGGTAACTTTGATAAACAGGCCGGTGTTCTGAAAATACATGCCGCCAAAAAGAATGTAATTTACGATAATGATTGCCGGAGAGTTCAGCAGATAAACCAGGACGTCGTACCGGTCAAACTTGGCCCATTGTTTCATGATGCGCATGCAGGATTTACAAAACGAATATACGGAATGGATGCGGCAATGAAACACCCGTAATCAGTGAATTGTAACATATTGTCGTTGTAATTCCGCTGCAATGCCTTTGGCGATTGCGCGCCGGCCAAACCATCTCAGCAGCGGTTCCATTGCCGACATGATTCCCGTAAGCCGGGTACCGCTGATCAGGAACATGTAACCCAGGATCAGCGGGCTTTGCGGAACACCTTGTTTATTGGTTTTTCCGTCGTGCGCCAGTCCGTAGGTAATTTGTAAAGTTTGCTCAAATCCCGGGCAGCCGGGAGCAATGCGGCATTGAAACCGGCATTCCGATTTGCTCTGGTTGAAAAACCGGTGTTTGCTGCGGGCCGGTGCAATTATGGTTTCACCTGCTGACAAACGGATGATTTTTCCATTCAGTTCGATGCTCAGTTCTCCGGAAAGACAGGTGAATTCTTCTGAAAAATGATCGTGATAATGAAGCGGGTTGCCGGCTCCCGCTGCCAGGCTTACTTCTACCAGTGTGTACCTGCCGCCACTTTCACGGCTGGTTTCGAGAAATACAACTTCATCTTTCATCAATGGATTGGTGATGGTCCGTGCCGGTTTTTCGAGCGTGTTCATTTTTGTAATTGTTTTCATGGCTGATTTTTGATATCTTTTTTTGATTTGACTCATCAAAATTCAGCAGAAAAACGGCAGCGGTAAACCTGTTGTGCCTTGAAGCGTAATATGTACGGGCTGAACCGGAAAAGAGGTTCAATGAAGCGATCCGATTTTTTGTGACCAGTCAGTTTTTCCCTGGCATCCTTGTGTTTCCCGAGTGAATCCGGCAAATAAATGATCGATATCAGGCCTTCAACCCGGTTGGCTGTTTGATAAAGCAGGCATCATTCCGGACATTCGGACAAAGGTTTGGTCTTGCCCGTTCCCATTTCCCAGCAGTTTCCGTACACGTCGGAATAGATCACGCGAAGCCGGAACGAATTGCTGGTTAATTTCTTTTCCATTATCCGGGACAAAGAATCGTTGTCATTGACCTCAATCAGGGATAAACCATTGTTTGCAGGCACCACATAGCCGCTTTCCATTTCACTTCTTCCGAGACCTTTTGGAAAACCTATTTCGTTGCGGATAAAATCGAAAGTGCTGCTATAAACGGAATCTCCCATTTCCCAGCTTACATTCCGGATGATGGCCGGCCCGATCCCGAAATTATTGACATTGTATGAATAGGAATGTTCTGCATTGGAAAAAGAAGCCGAAAGATATGGCCATACCGAAGCATGCTGCTGCTCCCGTGCAATTTTGGTTTGAAATACAGAAACGATCAGGGCGGCAAAGCTCAGGAAAGTCGCGGATAAGCCGAGTAATACTTCAATATTGATTTTTCCTGTTTTCTTGGGTTCTTCGGATGCCATGAATTTTTATCAGGGTAGCGTTATTTTTCTTTATTCCTGTTTCCTTGCTCCGGCAAGTGTGTTTCTGCTTTCTTGTCAACTCACATTGCCTGCACTGGATTTCCGGTATGCACAAAAGCATCTTTAAAAGGGTTTTTACCTTTTCTAATAAAAGCATGTAATCCGGAACTGGAAGAAAGCCGGCTTCAACCGCACAGATCAGCAAGAATTACATTACTGTGAAAATACCCGCACCCGAGTAACTGAAAATATTGATTCTCGGAAAAACGAAAAAAATTAAAATAAGGCAACAGTCAGCCATACCCTACATTCCGTTCACCGGGGCGGTAGTGTCAGCGTATTTATGAAACATAAAACCGAAAGCAATACTCAGGAGACAATACCAGATAACCACAGGAACGGCATCAGGAACCGTGCAAATGACAAAAAGCGGTATAACGGAACTGACGGCAACGGACCTCATTACAGACCGGGGGAAAATCAGGAAGATACCGATGTTGGCAAGCATCCAAACGGAGTAAATTGCTATCCAGTACCACAAGGCAAAAAACAGACGAAATCCGATTGTCAGAAATACGGAACTGATTGTCAGAGGAACCGATGCATGATCCGGGTTCATAAAATACACGGGTATCCACGATCCGGTGATGTCTATAAAGAGGAACAGAATCAGTAAAAGAATGAGGTTCCGAATTGGTTTTGATAACATTTTCTTTGGAAAGCGAGGTGAAAGGTTTTCCGGACAATTTAGCCCTGTTCACCATAACAGCAGTTACCGGAATGTTAAATATCAACAAACATTTGTTTCACAACCGGATACGGTTACCCGTACTAATCAAGCCCGTTTCATAAAAATGCCCCCGAAGCCTATATGGCATTTTCGGGGGCGGGAAGCGGGAAAAAACTTTTATATTTCTGAAAGGCTGTTAGCGAAACAAGATTTTACATCCTCGTTTATTCGGCCACGAGGACTTTCAAAACTTCTGTGGCTGTACCGGAACGTATTTTCAGCAGGTAAATTCCTTTGTCAAGCGAAAATCCGGAAAGGTCAACCTGCTTCAGGGCGGAAGCCGCACTTTGTTCAGATGCCTTCACATCATACGATCTGCCCGACCGGGTAATCAGCTGCAGGGAAACTGCACCTTCATGCCTGCTGGAAAGACTGAGTGTAAAGTGTTTTTTTACCGGATTGGGATAAACCGAGGATACAGTGCTTTTCTGATGCAACAATTCATCTTTCACCTCAGGTTTCGCACTGAGGCGGGAACTGTTAGCAACAGGTTTTTGTGTTGTAACGACAAGCTCGGGAGCCATGCCCGAAGGGTTTTCCCTGCTGTGAAAAACAAGTTTTTTGTTGGCGGACGTCGGATTTCTGAGCATGATGCTGACAACCTTGTCACCTTCCGTCTGCGATTGCACAAAGGCGGTCACATCCAGAATATGATATTCTGGCACATTGCCCGCTGCTTTGCGGGTCAGGGGCCAAGCACTGCTTGCCGGGGCGTTGTTATAAGTAATGCCTGTTTCAGTCCAGGCATCGTTGTCCACGCTGTACGCAGACGTATTGACTTTCCTTGTACTTTCCACATTATAGCCGTAAATCCGGAGCCTGGCCGAGGTTACATCACTGATGCCGGTCAGCAGAAATTTCAGGTATGTCTGACGGCTGATGTTGATCCCTCCCGACTTGACGATCAGCTGATCCTCCGTGCCGAAATTTTCATCGGGAAAATAGGTATGCACATAGGCATCTGCAACAGCGGGTAATGTAAGTGTTGATTTGGTAAAATCCGACTTCGGGATGACCTCAATGGCGGCTACCGTGGGCAGATCGGCAGCGCCTTTTGAAAAATTGATATTTAAAACGCCGTCCGTAACCGTCAGTTGAAATTCTTCCTCCAAGGCTGCGAGTGCATCGTCTGCTTTGGCATAAATATCATAGTTTTCCAGCTTCCGGTTTCCTTCCATATCCACGTTGAACAAGCGTTTGCCTGCGTTGCCTTTTGGTGAATCAAACCATATTTCAGCGAAATGCAGCACGACAACATAATCGCCGTTGACAACCGGAATATCGTAGCTGAAAGAAGGCGCGCTTCGCTCGGTACGGTAAAGCACGTCATCCGTCGTATACAGGATTTCCCGGCCGGGAATGTAATAAATCCGGTCGAAGCCGCCAAAGTACCGGTCTTCGCTGAACAGGCGCCCGTCCGAAGTGGTAAAACTCGGCCCGCCGGCATTGATACGGACGGTTGTCAGCTGGTTGCCCGGAACTACCGTCAGCAGTACGTTCAGCGTTGCACCGGCATATCCCGGCGCTATTGCATTCACGGTGGCATTGTACGTGCCCGGTGCCAGGCCGGCTGCATCGACGTTAAAAGACAAATTTCCCAGTGCAGACGAAGGAAGCGTAAGCCAGGAACTGTTGGCCGATTTGGAAAGTGTAACCTGAGGCAAACCGCTGCTTGCCACAAGCAAAACGGACTGTGCCGGGGCGGATGAATCCGCAGTGACGGTAAAGCCGAGATTACTGGCTGAAAAGCTGAGCACCCTGATATTGAATTCCGGAGCCAGCTTCACAATCCAGAAATCGGCTTCGCCTCTGGAAGCTTCTGTCTTGTCTTGCCCTGTTGGTGAATCGGAATTGCCGCCCAGTATATAGCCGCCGTCACGCGTCAGTTCTATGGATTGAAGAAAATCCGAGCCCGGTCCGCCGATGGTTTTGTCCCATTGTTTGTTGCCATCCGCATCCATTTTTACCAGCCAGTAATCGTCTCCTCCTTTTGAATCTTCGCTTTTGTCCGCGCCGGCAGGAGAGTCCGAGTAACCTCCGGCCAGAAAGCCGCCATCCGCAGTCTGAATGACCTGCCTGATATTGGCGAGTTTAAAATCATCGTTTGCAGCGGAAGCAGTGAAAATCTTGCGCCATATTTCTATGCCTGTGTTTTCCAGTTTGACAACCAGATAAGGAATGCCGGAATCAGGCGTTTCAGTCTTTATAGCCACAATATACTGCCCTTCGCGGGTCTGGTGAACGTCCATGAGTTCACTTTGATGAAGGTTGAATACGGTACCCCATTCAATCCTTCCGTTCGGGGAAAGTTTAATAATGTAACTGTCGGAATAATCCTGTCCTGGAACGTTGACGGTATTGCCGCCTACAATATATCCGCCATCCTGCGTAGGGTCAATTTTAGTTTTATGAATATATTCAACGGGATTGTCCCACTGAATGCTGCCGTCAGCCCTTAACTTTACAACCCATGATTCCGTACCTGCCTTGGTCTTGTCACCGCTTACCCCGGAATTCGATGTGCCAACAAGCACATAACCACCATCCGGAGTCTGTTTGGCATCTGTCAGGATTTCTTCTCTGGTACCGCCAATGGTCTTGTCCCATTCAATTTCACCATCCGCATCAGTTTTGACGATCCAGTAATCACCGCGGATACCTCCGGACGCGGCTTTGTCGTTCTGGCTTTTGTCACTGCCCGCATCCGATGTGGAATTTCCGGCCAGCAAATAACCGCCGTCAGCAGTCTGAAAAACTTCTTTCAGCTCATCAACACCATTTCCTCCGTACGTTTGGTCCCACTGCTTGGTACCGTCCGGCGCCACTTTTACCACCCAGTAATCATCATTTCCATTACCGGCCTGCGTTTTGTCGCCGCCGATGGCCGAATTGGACTTTCCGGCTGCGATATACCCGCCGTCTGCGGTTTGTTTTACAGCATATAAATATTCTCTCAGGTTGCCGCCGAGTGTTTTGTTCCATTCAATGGCCGGCTGTGCCCGTGTACTCAATGAAAATTGAAGCAGCAGCAGCAGCAGGACTGGGCATTTTGCCAGCTGTTTTTCAGCCGTCGAAAGCCTGCCGGCTTTTTGTTCTAATGTGGAAAGCCGATGAGCCGGGCAGCGTTGCGGGCTGTCGGACAAGGCGTGTAAAGAAGTGTTCATAAGCATGGATTGGTTTTTAGGATTAATTAATATTTTGCTGTAAATGAACATACTAACTGTGCGATCCATGGAGCAGGCGCGATCAATACGGGGATAAGTTGTGCGGATAATGAATTTACTTTACCGCTAAATAGGTATTTCCGGAGCATTCACTCGGGAAATGTTACAAGCCGGAATTCTGGTTCTGTGAAAGGGCAAAAGGAGGGCGTGCGGAGGCGGACTGGCCCGCATGTTCAGCCATTTTTCTGGATCAACGCGGCGGTACGTGCTGCCAGCCGGATTTCAGGGATACGGCCATTTTGTTACTTTAAAGATCGGTAAAGTTTGGATTGTAAGATTTACCGTCTACATTTGCGGTATATTATAATTAGTCTAAATAAGCCGTATGTTTATTCGTCCTCCTTACCGTATGTCTTTCTAAAAAAACCGTTATAAAACAAAAAGGCCGCACGGCGCCAACCGTACGGCCAACCACACTGGAGTGTGGTACTTTTAAAGTCGTCAAAAATTAAAAGTAATGCAAATTAGAAAAATTTTCATTACAGGTATACTCTGTGCCTGTACATTATTATCGTTCGCCCAGAATGCTTCTGTAAAAGGTACGGTCAGAACAGCGAACGGCGAACCGCTCCCCGGTGCTTCTGTCTCTCTTTCAGGCACTTCACAAGGTGTTTTCTCGGATTTCAAAGGACATTTTATTCTTGATAACCTGCATCCGGAACGGTACACACTGCTGGTTTCGTTTCTCGGATATGAAACGCAGTCAAAAGAAGTAAATGTAAAAGCGGGTGAAAATGTCAGCGCGCATTTCAGCCTCAAACCAGCAACGCAGGACCTTGAATCCGTTTCTGTGATCGGACGTTCCGAAGCGAAGGAAATCAACCGGCAGGCTTACAATGTCACAGCCATCGATGCAAAAAAACTTCAGAATTCAACGCTTGATCTGTCACACGCCCTGGACCGGGTTTCGGGGGTAAGGGTGCGGGAAAGCGGCGGGGTGGGTTCCAATATGAATTTTTCCCTGAACGGCTTTACAGGAAGACAGGTAAAGTTCTTTCTGGACGGCATTCCGATGGATAATTTCGGATCCTCTTTTCAGCTCAACAATATTCCCATCAATCTGGCCGAAAGGGTAGAAGTATACAAAGGCGTCGTGCCGATCGGACTGGGTTCCGATGCGCTGGGCGGAGCCGTGAACATTGTAACGAACACCAGACAAAACAGTTACCTGGACGCATCGTATTCCTACGGTTCTTTCAACACGCACCGGACTGCCATCAATGCGGGCTATACGGCAAAAAACGGTTTTACAGCACAGATCAATGCTTTTCAGAACTATTCGGACAACAATTACTGGATTGATGTGGATGTTGCAGACGTTAACACGGGCGAGTACTTCAAAAACCAGCGTTTACGGAGATTTCATGATACGTACCATAATGAAACGCTCATTGCAAATGTCGGACTGGTGGGCAAAAAGTTTGCGGACCGACTTCTGATCGGGATCACACTCGGCCAGAACCGGGCCGAAATCCAGACCGGCGCACGGATGGTCAGCGTGTTTGGCCAATGGCACCGCAAAGGGAATATTGTCATGCCGAGCCTGAAATACCAGAAAAAGGATCTGCTGATCAAAGGTCTGAACCTGAACATTTCTGCCAACTACAATCTCGGACAGGAACAGAACATTGATACCGTTTACCGCCGTTACAACTGGTTTCAGCAGTTCAAACAGTACGAAGGCACAGGCAGCGAACGGGAACGCTCGCTTTACAAGTTCCGCAACAACAACGGTCTGGCCACGGCCAATCTGACTTACCAGATTGATGAGAAACACGCTCTGACCATCAACAATGTTTACAATACCTTCAACCGGAAAGGCAGGGACGAACTTTACCCCGATGCAGACAAATACGAGCAGCCGCGCATCAACGCCAAAAATGTACTCGGCCTGGGTTACAAGTTTGATTACAGCGACCGCTGGAATACGTCCGTTTTTGTAAAGCAGTTTACGCAGCGCAACAAGTATTCGGTCACCTACAACCCGAGCGGGAACTACGGCGATGTCGCTTACTTGGAACAAAAAAACAATTTCAGCAAACTGGGATACGGCGTTGCTTCTACTTACTTCATTTATAAAAACCTGCAGTTAAAAGGCTCTTTTGAAAAAAGTTACCGTTTGCCCGAAACCGATGAGCTATTCGGCGATCTGCTGAATCTGGAAGGCAATATTGATCTGGATCCGGAAACGAGCAACAATTACAATCTGGGTTTCAGTTATCAGGGCAGTATTAGCAAAGTTCACCGGTTCAGCGTGGATGCCAATTTCCTGTACCGTGATGCCCAAGGATTTATCCGGCCCAGGCTGAATGCAAACCAGACCAAACAGGTGATGGACAACCTGGCCGACGTTACCAACTTCGGGGTGGACGGAGAAGTGCGCTATTCTTTCCGGCAATTGCTGACGGCGGGTATAAATCTTACATATCAGGACCTTCGGAATAACACCCGGTTTGAAGACGGTTACACGACCGAAAGCCCGCTGTACCGCGACCGCATTCCCAATATGCCTTTCATGTTCGGCAATGCCGATGCTGCCCTTTTTCTGAAAAATTTCGGCAGGGAAGGAAACACGCTGACACTCGGCTACAACCTGCTCTTCGTGCATGCCTACTATTTGTACTGGCCGAGCCTGGGAAGTGACAAGCTGGATATTCCGCGCCAGCTGAGCCATGACGTCAATGTTGTATATGCCATGGCCAACGGGAAATACAATGTGGCGTTCGAGTGCAAAAATATGCTCGACAGCAAACTCTACGACAATTTCAGCCTTCAGAAACCCAGCCGCGGCTTCTACGTCAAGCTCAGGTATTTTATCAGCAAGTAATCAGCAATCAATTCAATAAGTTCAAAACTCAATTTTAACAGATTATGAAAAAGCCATATTTACACTGGTTCTTTGTACTGGGAACGGGCCTGTTTTTAAGTGCATGCAGCGATGATAAAACCATAGAGCCTCCCATCATTACAGATCCGGTCGCAACAGCTCCTTCCCGGTATGTAGTCGCTTCGGCGCCCGTCGGTTCGTCAGGCGTGGCGGATTACCTGCTGACGACGAGCGACCTTTCGCAGGGCACCATCAGCACCGTTGGAAAAGGAATTGAGCAGGACGGTTCGTACCGTTATTATATAACGCATAAAGGCAAATTTTTCAGTCTGTTGTACGGGCAGGGAAATCCCGGCGCAGTCACAACCTACACGCTCAGCGAAGCCGGAGAGCTTGTCAAATCATCCGATTTCCAGAGCGAGACAGTACAGGTATTTGCTCCGGCGGGCGATGACATCCTGACGATCAAAGTGCCGAGAAGCGGCAATGAAAGCGCATCGTGGTTCCGGATCAATGCAGACCAGTCCAAAATTGTGGGCGAAGGACAGATCAATATCGTCAGGCTGGCCGGAAACGGGGAACGGGCACATTTTACATGGGCTACGCAAGTCGGGGATAAAATATTCGCGCCTTACATGAGCATCAAAGGAGCGGCACCGGATGTATTCGGAACGGCTTATCCCGACAGCAGCTGGATTGCCGTTTTCTCTTACCCGGCCATGCAGCTTGAAAAAGTAATCAAAGACAACCGCACCAGTTTCATCGGATCTTATTTCAACAATGGACTTCTCGTAGATGAAAACGGCGACACATATGCATTTTCACCGGCTGTTGCCACCAGCAGCGGAAAGCCGGCCGGTACCAAACCGTCGGCTTTTGTAAGGATCAAAAAAGGCACAACAGAGTTTGATCAAAGCTATTACTTCAATGTGCAGGAAAAATCGGGCGGTAAAAAAGTGATCGGGCAAACGTACCTCGGCAAAGGAAAATCGTTGCTTTATATGCTGACCGACGCTGCAAACCAGTACGGTCCGACGAGGCTGGCCATTTCCGATTTATACAATCAGACTTTTACATGGGTAACGGGCACGCCTGAAAGCATCGCTTCCAGATCGGCATCTTACAACAACAACACGGTCAGCGCCGACGGCAAAACGATATTCGTAGGAATAAATACGGACGCGGGAAGCTGGGTATATGCCATTGACATTGCTACTGCAACGGCCAGGCAGGGCCTTAAAGTGGAAGGCGGCGCCATCACGGCCATTGTGAAAGTAAAGTAAAGATTTGCCATTGTCATCATAAAGCCTTTCCGCTTTTCCGGCGACGGGCTTTATAATAGCAGTTTGTTTTCATGGCGCGTATTTAAATCTTCTGATCATTTGCCGTTCCTTTTATGACAACATTTAAAAAAGTAAATAACTGGCTTCATTTATGGCTGGGCCTGATTTCCGGAATAATCGTTTTTATTGTCTGCATCACCGGTTGTGTCTGGGTTTTTAATGAAGAAATCACCGGGATGCTGGAACCTGAAACCAAAATCGAAAGGCAGGATAAACCCGTAATCATGCCGTCCCGACTGATGCAAATAGCCGCTGCTTCCTACCCGGATATGAAAGTTTCGTACGCTACTTACCAGCAGGGGCGCAGCATTTATCTGGCCCTCGGCGAGCGGCGCGGGCCGAACATAACGCTGAAAATAAACCCTTATACCGGAAAAGTGATCAGCAGGGAAGTGCACAGGAAAGGTGAAACCAATTTCTTTCGCTGGGTGCTGAACGGACACCGCTTCTTGTGGCTGCCTTTCGAAATCGGCCGTCCGGTTGTCAATTACGGTACGCTGGTGTTTGTCATTCTGCTCATTACCGGGCTGATCTGGTGGTATCCCAAAAAATGGACGCAAAGTACGGTTGATAAAAGCTTTAAAATCAAATGGGGTGCTTCTTTCAAGCGTGTAAACCTTGATCTGCACAATGTACTTGGGTTTTACTCGCTCTTATTTTTGCTGGCTATTGCTTTAACCGGCATGGTTTACGGCATCCAGTGGTACAGTGAAGGGCTGTACTGGGTTACTTCCGGCGGTGATTCTCTGCCGGGAAGAGCGCGTGATACAAAGTCGGACTCGCTGATGGCCGGCAAATATTATACGCCGCAGCAGGCCATGGACAAAGCCTGGAACCACGTCATTTCCAAACATCCGAAATCAGAAGGGTTTTACTATACATTTCCGGAGGCTGCAAAAGCCACTTCGCCCATATATGTAACGGTTTATCCGAACAGCGGCCAGTTCTATAACAACCGCGGTTATGTTTTTGACCAGCATACATTAAAAGAACTTCCGCGTGACAAGGTTTTCGGCGGCCCGTATGAAGAAGCGGCTTTCGGATCGAAGCTCCGCCGCATGAATTACGATATTCATGTCGGAAGCATCCTGGGGTTTCCGGGGAAAGTGCTGGCGTTTCTCTCTACTTTGATCGGTGCCAGCCTGCCTGTAACCGGTTTTATAATCTGGTGGAACCGCAAGGGATTCGGGAAAAGCAAGAAGAAGCGGGAGAAGGGGAGAAAGGAGAAAGGGAGTAGGGACAATGGGGTTTCTTTGAATGAACCTGTTGCTGCGAAGCTGGCTTTCAGGCCCAAAGTTCAGAATACGGTGGCATTTACTAAAATAGCTCCGACGGGAAATAACCCCGGAAATGCATAAGACCAGTTTTGTTTACAATTCAATTGATTAAAAAAATACAGTACATATGACTACCCTGAAAAATCTGATAGTGTTTGTTATCGTATTGCTGTCGAGTGCCGGCAGCCTTTTTGCCCATGCACTCTGGATAGAAACCAACACCGTTGGAAAAGCCGGACAGAAGCAGACGGTGAAAATCATTTATGCCGAGCCGGACGACAAACCGGAAAAAATCGGTGACTGGTATTCGGATGTGAAAGAGTTCGAGCTTTGGCTCATTGCGCCCGACAAGCAAAAGACAAAGCTGGCGACCGTAGCGGCCGGGGATCACTTTACTTCGGAATTTACTCCGAAACAGGACGGCGTATATACCCTGACGATCAGCAAGGCGGCCAGGGAGCTGGGCGGTTCCACGGTTTACCAGTTCAATGCCAGTGCCGTCGTTAAAGTAGGAAAATCGCTGACCGGAAATGAAGCTTCCTTTAATGAAAACGAGATCAACGTCTTTGCCGATGCCTCCGGAACGTTCAGAACAAACCAGTCTGTAAATCTTACGACCCTGTTGAAGAACAAGCCCGCTGAAAAAATGCAGGTAAGCATTGCATCTCCGAGCGGCTGGAACAGGCATGTCCGTTCGGATGCAGGCGGAGCGGCGGAATTTGTACCGGTATGGCCCGGTACTTACAAAATCGAGGCCTCGGCCAGTGAAAAAGCGGAGGGCGATCATTTCGGCAAGCCATACAAATCCATCTGGAGAAGCGCCACCTTGCTGATTGACGTGCAGTAGCAGCTGTTTCTGAATGGTTATATAATTTTAAAAGTTATGATCCGCTCTGATTAAAAAAGCCATTTACTGCAAGCAGATTCTCATGCAGGATCTGTTTACAGTAAATGGCTTTTTATTTATACCAAAAAACTGCTTACTTTTTGTAAACGCGGTATAATCTTCCCTGGTCCGTAACGGCATACAAGGCGCCGTCTTTTCCTTCCGTGATGTCGCGGAAACGTTGTCCTTCACTGGCAAGAAGCCTTTCTTCCCCTACGACTTTATTGTTTTCGATGACAAGCCTGGCTATGTGCATGCTGCTCAGTCCGCCGATGAACAGATTGTTTTTCCACTCCGGAATGCTGTCGCCGCTGTAAAAGGTGATTCCGCTCGGAGAAATAACCGGGTCCCAGTAATAAACAGGCTGTTCCATTCCTTCTTTTACCTGAATAGAGTCACCGATTTTCTTGCCGCTGTACTCGATACCGTAAGTGATTGTTGGCCAGCCGTAATTTTTTCCCGGCTCAATGCGGTTAAGTTCATCGCCGCCTCTCGGTCCGAATTCCACTTCCCACAAATCTCCGGTTTCCGGATGAAAAGCGAGTCCCTGTACATTGCGGTGTCCGTAAGAATACAGCTCCGGTCTGGCGCCGGATTTTCCTTCAAACGGATTGCCTGAAACAGGCTTGCCCTCTTTGGTAATCCGGATCACTTTTCCCAGGGCGGAGTTCAGATGCTGTGCCTGCGGCCTGGTAACCGTGTCGGAACGTTCTCCGGTACTAATGATAAGGTCGCCATTTTTGTCAAAAAGAATACGTCCGCCGTAGTGAAGATTGCTGGCATATGCCGGCGTGGCCTGATAAATAACCTTGGCGCCTTCTATTTTCTTTTCATCTGCAGATAACTTGCCCTTGGCTACGGCCGTGAGGTTGCCGTCGGGCAGCGCCTGTGAGAATACCCAGTAAACCATTCTGTTCTTTTCAAATTCGGGATCAACGCGGATGCCCAGCAAGCCTCCCTGGCCTTCGGAATTTACGGCAGGAATCCCGGTGATGGGCGCACTGACTTTCCCGTCCGTGGTCGCAATGCGCATGGTTCCGGCTTTTTCGGTAATGATCAGTCGGCCGTCAGGTAAAGTGGTTATGCCCCATGGATTCTGGAGTTCGCTGCTCAGGACTTTGCCTTCGTAGGCAGTAGCGGATTTCACACTTCCGATCCGGGTCTGGCCTTCAAATGAGGGTTTATAGTCCGAATTGGCTTTCTGGGTTTCAACGGGTGCACCGGTGCTGTCCTTTTGTGCAGTTTCGGAAGTCTCCGATGATTCTTTCTGGCAGGATGCAAGAGAAAAAGCAGCAGCTGCCGCAATCAGCAAAACATATTTTGTCATTGTTTTTGGAAGTTAACAGGTTTGGAAATTGAGTTGTATACGTACATGATCATGTACACCTCATCCCTGCAAATGTAAAAATCGTTTTATTGTATCAAAAATGAATTCACATTATTAAGGGATTCAGTAATGAATTTCTGCTGGCAAAAAAAATTGATTATCAATGCTGTTAAGCAGGAAAAGACCTGCGCGCACCGGATAAAAATCTTGCTGCAGATACACAAGGCATCAGCCGCGGATCAGCAGCATGAAAGTTTTCATAAAAAGACTCTGCAATTCTACTTTGCGAGGGAAACCAGTTTCTTGAAACCCGTAATAACCACGAAAGCGATCAGTCCGGCAACGATGCCGATTCCCAGTTCTTTGATCGTAGTCGGAAGCCCGGGAAAAAGATGGTGAAAATATTCGATATTATGGACAAAGATTCCGCCTGACACCAACAATAAGGCTACGGTTCCCACCGCACCCAGCACCTTGATCATGACAGGAAGTGCCTTGACCAGTAAATGGCCCAGTTTTGAAAAGAACCCTTTATCGTTCGACTTTTTAATCAGCTTGTAGCCGGCATCGTCCGATCTTACAATCAGCGCAACAATGCCGTAAACGCCAACGGTCGCCAGCAATGCAACTACTGAAACCGTCAGAATCTGTATGGTGAGATTTTCATCTATAACACTGCCCAGCGCAATGATCACGATTTCTATGGACAGGATAAAGTCGGTTGTTACGGCCGATTTGATTTTTGCCTTTTCGGTATCAACGTCAATCGTCTGCGTTTCGGGTTCCACTTCTTTTATGACGGAATGTTCGCTTTTGGGATGATGAAAAAAGTACTCGATTATTTTTTCGACACCTTCATAGGCCAGATAAAGTCCTCCCAAAAGCAGAATGTACGTGATGGCCGACGGTAAGAACACATTCAGCAGCAAGGCCAAAGGGACGATAATGAGCTTGTTAAGCAGTGAGCCTTTTGTAATGGCCCACAAAACCGGCAATTCCCGCTCGGACAAAAAACCGGTTGCTTTCTCCGCATTCACAGCCAGGTCGTCGCCCAGAATACCCGCCGTTTTACGTGTTGCCACTTTTGTTGCCAGCGCAACATCATCCATTAAGAATGCTATATCGTCTAAAATCGCAAAAAATCCTGATGCCATATTCTATTTTATCTTGCGCGAATATATTATAAAAAACCGATCCAGCAGGGTTTGTCAAAATACAATGGTAACCGGGATGGTAAAAAACATGCCCAAACCATCTGAACAGCCCTGACACAGCCTTAACTAAAAATCCATGTCCGGTTTATTATACAGACATGGATTTCAGCTGATTTCACACCTTACAAACCGGTTAAGGCCTTTCTGGATTTACAGCATTTTGGGAACGTCGCAGCAGTTTATTTTACAGCACTTTTCAATACGGTATATTTCAGGTTGTCCAATGCAATTCCGGATGCCGATTTGATGTAAAGCTTTGACATTTCGCTTTCAGGAAAGAAAATATCGGTCATGACCGTAAGCCCGTTATCCGCAAAAAGCTCCACCGAAGCAACGTCCGCAATCAATGTGAATGAAATTTTTTCTTCTGTTGCAAATCTGGGCGCTTTGTGCCTTTCGCCAAAACCTTTTTCAAAGTCGGTTTTGCCGGATTTTGAACGGTCTATGTAATACTGGTTTGCAGCTTTATCGTATCCTACAATGAGTTCATTGCCCGCTTCATTGGCCAGCAAAACGGAAAAATCCGCCGTGTTTTCAGTGCTTAGATCTAGCCGGAACAAACCTGTTTTGTTTTTTGCTTTTTCCGTCAGGTCCAGCTGATCTTTGACCCGTACATGCTTCATTGAAAACCCTGCTGCGTTCAGCGCATCCAGCTCTTTTACAGGAACAGAAGTAAGATAAAGCTCTTTTCCGACCGTTTTCAGGCCTAGCTCACGTGCAATGGTATTTGCGCTCCGCCATGGATCGGTCGGGACCTGATTGGCATATTGCCAGTTGCTCATCCAGCCCATCAGAATGTTGCGGCTGCCTGTATTGGAAAATGTAACGGCTGCATAGTTGTCTGCTCCGAAATCCAGCCATTTGGTTTCCTTTGAATTGGACGTGAAAGTCTTTCCGTCAAAATTTCCCAGGAAATACTGTCCCGCAGAACCTTTGTTGGGCCCGCCCGGATTGATGTTGACGATCAGAACCCAGGTTTCTTTTCCCTCGTGCATGATCGGAAACAGATCCGGACATTCCCATACGCCGCCATGCCCGCCTTCATTTGCACCAAAGTCACTTTCGCGAGTCCATGTTTTAAGGTCGGGGGAAGAATAAAAGGTGATCCGGTCCTTTGTTGCCAGCGTCATGATCCATTTTTTCTGAGGCTCAAACCATCTTACTTTCGGATCACGAAAATCGCTGATGCCCGGATTTTTTACAACGGGATTTCCCTTGTATTTGGTCCATGTTTTGCCTTCGTCGAGGCTGTAAGCAATGCTTTGGGATTCATGTTTGCCGGTTTTCTGCTTTTCCTGCACGGGATCGTGATGCGTGAAAATGGCAACCAGCGCATCTTTCCCGAATCCGGCCGTATTGTTTTTGTCAACCACTGCGCTTCCTGAAAAAATATAACCCAGACTGTCGGGATACAGGGCAATCGGCTGTTCTTTCCACGAAACCATATCCTTGCTTGTCGCATGGCCCCAATGCATGGGCCCCCAGATTTTGTCATGAGGATAATACTGATAAAAAAGGTGATAAGTCCCGTTGTGAAAGACCATGCCGTTCGGATCGTTCATCCAGTTGGCTTTTGGTGTAAAATGAAACTGCGGCCGGTACTTTTCCTTAAATTCCTGCGCCATAACCTGAATTGCGGTTAATGCAGAAATGTAAAACAGGATGATCGTTATTTTTTTCATGTATGAGCTGGATGTTTTTGGCTGTTGGCTTTTGAAATGTTGAATTGGGGATTATAAATGTCAGTTTTTGATTTATTGCTTCTGGCTGTACAGCAAATGTCAGGCCGCTATCTGCTGAAAGCTAACGGCTAAAAACTAAAAGCCCGGATTTTGATTATATAATCCTTTTGCAAAACTGATTTTGCTTTGCGCGACAGGAAGATATACGTCGCATCCTGCCGGGAATCCGGAATTCGGCGGTTGATAAAAATGGCCGTCTTGCTTTTTCCTCTTCAAGATACACATTTAATGTTTTCCCGGCCATGCCCCGGCTCACCGCATCGGAAAATCACGGAAATCCTGAGCTTTTCAGGCAGCCGGTACATGCTCATGCCTTGCGGAGGCAGCAGCAGTATGCAATATTTGAACATAAACTTTCAATATTGTAAAAAGATGTCCTACTTAGCAAAATCATTAACAACAAGCGGTTAAGGAACAATTCCTGTTCGTTGAAGGCGTTCCGGAAGCATACGGCAGGCTGTCTTTTCAGGATATGCAGGCACAAAATCTAACCAGCTCTTACTTAACGTATTTACTTAAACAAAACTATATTTTAATGAAGCTTCCAAAGACCCTGTACGGTTTTTTAATGATCCTGATGGCCTCTGTTCCCGGACAAAGCCAGCAATACACAAAGTACGTCAATACGTTCATCGGTACGGCACCACTTACTGATCCGGAAATACTCGGGTACAAGTTGCCCGAAGGCTGGCGTTCATGGGCCGGACTGACTTTCCCCGGCAGTTCGCTGCCTAATGCCATGGTGCAGCTGAGCCCTATGACAGAATATGGCTCGGGCGCGGGCTATGAGTATGAAGACGACATAATCCTGGGTTTTACCCACACCAACAAAGGCCACTGGAACCTGTGCAATATTCCGGTTTTGCCGCTTTCCAATCCGGGCGGGAAATTCGGGTCAAAGTTCAGTCACGATAAGGAAAGTGCCGCGCCGGGATTTTATCAGGTTTATTTGGATGATTATCATGTAAAGGTAAGCCTTACTTCCACGCTCCGCGCCGGGTATCACCGGTATGAATACCAGAACAGCAAGGACCGTCAGATTCTTTTCGATCTTGCAAAGGCCAATAACAAAATTTCCAACTGGAGCATGGAACAGGCAGGAGTCCATGCCGTTCAGGGATTTCAGCAGACAGGCGAAAAAATTTACTTTTATGCCGTGCTGAATACACCTGTTCAGAAACTGGAAAAGAAAGAAGAAGGCGCAACGGGCGGTTATGCAATCGTGCATCTGGCCGACGGGAGCAAAGAGCCTGTGGAACTTAAAATCGGGATTTCATTTGTAAGTACGGCTAATGCAAAAGAGAATCTGGAAAAGGAAATAGGCAGCAAGACATTCGAAAGTGTCCGCGCGGAAGCTACCCGTACGTGGGAAACACTGTTGTCATCGGTGCAGGTCAGAGGCGGTACGGAGAAGCAAAAACAGATGCTTTATTCCAGCCTTTACAGGTCGTTTTTGTGGCCTGCGCTGCGCAGCGATGTAAATGGCTCGTTTACAGATGCAAAGAAAAATGTCGTCAAAGCTGATTTTCGTTATTACACAGAGCCTTCGCTCTGGGATACTTACCGGAACAAGGATGTGCTGCTCGGACTGATTTCGCCGGATGTAACGCGGGATGTGATCAAATCCATGAAGGATGTCGGTGATAAAACGGGCTTCATTCCCACCTTTTTTCACGGGGATCACGGATCGTCATCCATTGCAGGTGCTTACCTTCGGGGAATCAAGGATTTTGATATAAAAGGTACTTATGAAATCCTGCTGAAAAATGCGAACAATCCAGACGGCGCCCGGCCGTACGTTGCCGAGTACATTCAGAAAGGCTATATCTCGGACCCGGACGTGCCCAATCCGCATGTGGAAACCAAAGCCAGAGCAGGCGTTTCCAAAACACTGGAATATGCATATGATGATTACTCGGTGGCGCAGCTTGCGAAAAGTCTGGGCGATACGGCCAATTACAAGGTGCTGATGGCACGGTCCGGAAATTATAAAAACATGTTCGATGCTTCCACCCGGTTTATGCGCGGCAGGCTCGAAAACGGTGACTGGATCAAGCCGTTCAATCCGCAATACCCTTATTATGAATACATGTACCGTGAAGCCAATGCGTGGCAGGTGTCATTTTTTGCGCCGCACGATATGCCCGGACTGATTGCACTTTACGGCGGCCCGAAAGGCTTTGAGTCGAAACTGGATTCGCTTTTTACGGTTCCCTGGAACCCGTCCTACATTGCACGCAATGTGGAAACGATGATCGGCCAGTACTGCCACGGAAACCAGCCCGACCACGAGGCGCCATTTGCTTACCATTTCATCGGAAAACCAGAAAAGTCGCAGAAAATCATTGACCATATTCTCAATAATCTGTACGGTATCGGTGACGAAGGGCTGGCGCTTTGCGGGATGGACGATGCAGGCGAAATGTCGGCGTGGTATGTGTTCAGCGCATTGGGATTATACCCGTTTTCGGCTACCGATCCGGAGTACATTGTGACCGTTCCGCTTTTTGACGAGGTGAAATGGAAAACCAGCAGCGGCAAAATGCTTACCATCAAAAAACCGGCAAAAGGCAGGAACCTGACGGCCATCAAAGTAAACGGGCAGAAGACGAACGGCTATTTTGTGCCGCACAGCCTTTTTCTCAATGGCGGGGAAATTGAAATGGTGACGCGGTAGTTGGGAAATGGAGGAAGGAGGAAGGAAGAAGGAGAAAGGGAAGAAAGGTTTTGGGTTGATTGATTGGTAATTAAACTGTTTTGGAAACTGGTTGAAGGATTTTTTATAAAAGCTTGTACGGAATTCCGTAATTATTCATACGTTTTTCAACCAAAACGGGTGCTTGTCAGGCACCCGTTTTTGCTAAATACAAAATAAAATTATTCTAATTTGCAAGCAGCACTTTCAGCGTTTCCGAGTTGGAAGCCGACTGCACATGTAACAAATAAATGCCTGCCGGAAGCCGAAAGCGACTTATATCAATATCGGAAACAGAACCCGCATGCAGACCTTCAGGCGTACCGATCGGGATCATGTTGCCCGTTTCACTGACAAGCGACAAGCCGATAGCATTCTGATGCCGGCTTCCCACGCGGATCGTAAAGCGGTCTTTTACTGGATTTGGATAAATGATTGAGCTTTCCGTTTCCTTTTCAGCATCGTCTGCTGTTTCTGACTCGGCCATTCTTGCTGATGAAATTACCGGTTCAGTAGTCGTTACAATCAGTTCGGGCGGATTTACGGCATTTTCCCTGCTGTTGAAAATGACCCTGTTATTGGCCGCGAACATATCGGCCAGGATCAGCGTCAGCGTCTTGTCCTGTGCAAGCTGCGATTTTGCAAAGTCGGTAATATCAATTTCATAAAACCGGGCCTTCCGCATCGAATTGAATTTTCCAAGAAATACAGAAGTGCCGGTTGGCGCATTGCTCGCCGTAATTCCGGTTTCCGTCCAGTTATCGTTGTCAATACCGGTGAGGCCAACCTGAACGGTTTTGCTGCCTTCATAGTTACGCCCGTAAATGCGGATCCTTGCACTATTGATACTGCTCAACCCGGCCAGTGAAAACTTCATATATGCCGCACGGTCATAATCGGCGTTTGTATTTGCTTTCAGGTCAATGGTTTGTTCAAGTCCGAAGTTGGTCTGCGAGCTGCTTCCAAAACGTATGTAAGCATCTGCAACAGGTTTAGTCGACAGTTCTACCAATGGTTTGATAAATTCAACTTCTATGGCTGCTACGGAAGCCCGGTCTGCATTTTTCCTGAAATACAGGCTAAGAAAACCATCCCGGACGTCTACTTCGAAAGTTTCTGTCACTGCTGTGAGCGGCGCGCCTGCTTTCCGGAGAATGCTGTAATTATCCAGTTTTATCTGGCCTTCAGCCTCCACATTGAACTTCCTCCTGATATCAATGGCCGGCCTGTTGGGAAAAACGCCCCAGTATATTTCTGCAAAATGAAGCGTAACCTTGTATACGCCGGTTTGTACCGGAATGTCGTAACTAAAAGAATCATCACTGCGGGTGTTGCGGTACAAATCGTCATCCGGTGTGTTCAGGATATCAACTTGCCCCACAAAGCTTGTGCGCCTACCGTTAAAAAATGCATCAGCCTGAAAAACACGTCCGTCGGCAGTTGTGAAATCATCGCCGCCCGCATTGATGCGGATAGCAGGAACATCTGCCGGATCAGTAAGCTTCAGGATAACTGTAATGGTTTCTTCATCATAAAGGTTCGGAAAACCGGCAATACTGACCCTGACATTAAACTGATAAGTACCGGATTCCCACGGCGTGTTCCAGCTGAAAGCGCCAGTAGAAGCATCAATGGCAGCGCCGGCAGGCGCGTTTACAAGCGAAAAGATCTTGGTTTGTCCAAATCCTGCTGTTGCATCCGCTGTAAACTTCAGTATTTCGCCCGGCTGCAGTAATTTGTTACCAATCGGGCTGAGTACCGGAGGATTGGTGACTTCATTAACCGTCAGGTTGACTTTCAGCAATGCTCTGGCATATCCGGGTGCTGTTGCAGAAATGACGGAAATATACCTGCCGGGCGCAAAACCTTCCGTATTCACATGGAAGGCCAGGGAGCCCAGTGCGGGCGAAGGCAAATCCGGCCATTTGGCGGCAGATTTGCGAAGCGAGATATCTGGTGAGCCTGTGCTGGCAGACAGGTTTGCAATTCGGGAAGAGTCAGCAGGCATGTTTGGAAGCGTGAAATCGAGTGCTCCGGGAGAAAATGTGAGCTTTCTGTCATTTGATTCAGAAAGCAGCTTTACAGTCCAGATACCTTGTCCGTATTCGGTTTTACCGCCTTCTACATTATCGGTTAATGCATGCCCGGTAAGGAAGTATCCGCCATCAGACGTAGGGAAAGCCCCGGCTAATTCAACAATTCCTCCACCAATATTCCTGTCCCATATTTTTGATCCGCTGGCATCAATTTTCACGGCCCAGAAACCGTATCCCTGCAATTCCGGATCTGTGTGGGGATCAGATAAAGATGTTCCGCCTATTCCACCAATCAAATACCCGCCGTCAGAGGTTGGCTGAATGGATTTAATCAAATCAAAATCGCTTCCTCCATAGCTTTTATCCCACAGCTTTTCTCCTTCCGAATTGATTTTGACCACCCATACATCATAATCGCCGAAAACGGGAGCTGTTTTGTCTCCTTCAACTTCAGATGAAGATATTCCGGCAAGCAAAAAACCGTTGTCTTCGGTACGCGTGATAATAGGATCACGGTCAAAGTATCTGCCGCCATAGGTTTTGTCCCAGAGTTTGGTGCCGCTGGCTGAAAGTTTTACAATCCAGTAATCATACGAACCCTTGGAATCTGCTGTTTTATTTCCACCTATTTCTGAATCGGATTCGCCAGCTACGATAAAACCTCCATCCGGTGCCTGTATTAACGATGAAACACGATCTCGCAAGGATCCACCCAGGGTTTTGTCCCATTGCTTGTTTCCGTTTGCGTCAAGTTTGATCACCCAGTAATCAAATTCTCCATACGAATTTTCGGATTTAATCCCATTTGCAGGAGAACTTGACAAACCGCCAATGAGATACCCTCCGTCAGAAGTCTGTATTGCTGTTGCCAGATTGTCAGTGCCTGTTCCGCCATACGTTTTGTCCCATTGTTTGGTTCCGTCTGCGGTAATCTTGATAATCCAGTAATCAGTACTAATCGAGTAGGCCGAATCTGTCTTATCACCACTGGCATCAGAATCGGACTGGCCTCCAATCAGGTATCCGCCATCGGATGTCGGGATAACAGACTGCAATTCGTCTTCTTTATTTCCTCCATATGTTTTTTCCCATTCTTTGTTTCCTTTACTGTCCAGCTTAACAATAAAGTAATTTGAGCCAACATTACTTTGGGGATATAATCCAACAAGCAATCCGCCATCCGCAGTAGGGCATGCTACTCGGACATAAGGTCCAAAGTTCTCAGACAGTGTTTGCAGCTTGTCCCATTCCACCGCTGGCTGCGCCAGCAGGTTTCCTGTAAAAAAAGCAGCTAGGATGAAAATCATGTAGGGTTTCAGGTACTTCAAAAAAGTCCGGTGAAAACAGTTTTTGGGTAAAGGATTGTGAGCAGATAAATGTAAATGCATGTGATGTGAGCAGTTAAGGGTTAAGTAGAAAAGATTTATTTCTATCAAAATGAAATAAATGTCCGGATAAAACCGGGCATTTCAGCAGTCAGATTACTCTGTAATCAACACTTTCAGTATTTCAGAAGTATTACTGGAATGTACTTTCAGCAGATAAATTCCTTTGCTTAAAGACAAACCGGAAATATCCGCTTCCACTTTGCTGCCGGCATGCAGTTCTTCCTTTGTATTGACCGGATAACTGATGCCCGCTGCATTGATCAGCTCCAAGGAAATATTTTCCTGATGCTTGTTGCCGATCTGGATGGTAACATGTTTCTGTGCCGGGTTCGGGAAAATAGTGGAAGCAGTTCGTTCGCTTTCGGTATCCACTTTTACTTCGTCTGAATTCTTCGCTTCACCTGTTCTCGTATTGGTAATTGCCGGCAAAGATGAAAATAAGAGTAGCTCAGGCGGGTTTACCGTATTTTCCCTGCTGTTGAAAATGATCCTTTTATTGGCAGAAGACATATCCGCAAGCATCAAAGTCAGTGTTTTGTCCTGATCAAACTGCGCTTTTGCAAACTCGGTAATGTCGATTTCAAAAAACTTGGCCCTGTGTCTGTAGTCATTTATAACAAACGAATTCAGAAATGTGGAAGGACCGGTTGGTGCATTGCTTCCGGTAATGCCGGTTTCAGACCAGTTATCGTTGTCAATGCCGGTTAGTCCGACCTGGACGTAGTTGGTGCCTTCGTAGTTTCGCCCATAAATGCGAAGCCTTGCACCGATAACATCTCTTACACTTGCCATTGAAAACTTGATATATGCCGTACGGGCAAGTTCGTCCTTTGTGGTCGCTTTCAGGTCAATGGTTTGTTCAAGGCCATAATTGGTCTGCGAGCTGTTTCCGTAGCGTACATAGGCATCCGCAACCGGCGCTGCTGACAGCACTGTCAACGGTTTAATGGCTCTTACTTCAATGGCCGAAACCCTGGGCAGGTCACTGCGGCCTTCCAGGAAATCCAGATCTAGAAAACCGTCAGTAACGCCTACTTCAAAAGATTCCTGCACCGCTGTGAGCGGCGCGCCTGCTTTCTGTAAAATTTTGTAATCATCCAGTTTTCTCTGGCCTTCTGCATCAACGTGGAACCGTCGCCGGTAAATATTGGCAGGACGGTTGGGAGAAACGCCCCAGTATATTTCGGCAAAATGCAGTGTAACCCTGTAAATACCGCTTTGCACAGGAATCCGGTAACTGAAAGAATGATCGCAACGGCCGGTCCGATACAGCTCGTCTTCCTGTGTGTTCAGGATATCGACACCCTTAATCGAGCTGGTGCGGGTATTGCTGACATAGAACGTGTCGGCCTGGAACACATGGCCGTCGGCAGTCGTGAAAGCCTTGCCGCCTGCATTGATCCGGATGACATTCATATCTGCGGCTTCCACAACCTGCACTGTAAAAGTTTCGTCTTCATAAAGATGTGGGAAATTTACGTCACTGACTCTCACGGTAAACGGATAGGATCCTAACTCAGAAGATGCAGCCCAGCTGAAAGCACCTGTGGAGGCGTTAATCGTGGCACCCGGTAACGGGTTCAGAAGCGAAAATGTCTTGGTTTGTCCATATCTTGTAGTCGCAAATACAGTAAACCGGAGTGTCCCGCCCGGCAGCACTGCCTTGTCTTCAATCGGGCTGAGATTCGGAGGCATTGATGCCTCTTTAAGTACCAGTTTAACTTTCAGAAACGCCCTTACATACCCGGGAGCTATGGCTGTAACCATGGCGCTATACCGGTTTGGCGTAATACCTGATGTTTTAACCGTAATCGGCAACGATCCCAAAGCCGGTGCAGGCAGATCAAGCCAGTCGGCAGTAGTTGTACGAAGCGTAATTGCGGGCACACCTGAGTCGGCATAAATGCTTACGTTTTGAGCAGAATCAGGCGTTGTACTCAGGAGGTTAAAATTCAGTGAATCGGCAGAAAATGCCAGCTTCCGGGTATTTCCTTCCGGTTGCAGCTTGACAATCCATCCGTCTTCCTGCAAAGGTTTCTGCATGATGTCACCCGATCCGGTAGAGCCGCCTGCCGATCCGATCATCAGATAGCCGCCATCTGCGGTAGGGATCGTGCGTGTTCCTCTTGCAAAATCATCACTTCCGTCTCCGCCCGGGGTCTTTTCCCAAAGCTTTTTACCCGTTGCATCCAGCCTCACAAGCCATGCGCTGAAAGTGCCTCTGCTGGGCAGTGTTTTACTGCCGCTTATGCCTGATTTGGACACGCCGCTTATGATGTAGCCTCCATCCGGAGTTTGTCTGACCGATCCCAGACTTTCCGCTTTTGAACCTCCAAGGGTTTTGTCCCACTGTATATTCCCCAAACCATCGGTTTTCACAATCCAGTAGTCGTACCATTCTCCACCGCTTTTTTCACTTTTGTCTCCGCTTATCCCTGATTCAGAGTTTCCGCCGATGATTACTCCGCCGTCAGAGGTAGCCTGCATATCGACCATTTCGTCAAATTGGTCACCGCCGATTGTTTTGTCCCAAAGCTTCGTTCCGTCGGGTGAAAGTTTTACAAGCCAGTAATCCCAGATACCCTTCGCATTTTCGCTTTTGTCGCCGCTTGCATTGGAATCCGAGTAGCCTCCCAAAAGAATACCGTCACGGGTAATCAGCAAGCCGCCCAGTCCTTCCTGTCCGCTGCCTCCGAAAGTTTTGTCCCATTGTATCGCTCCGTTCGCATTGATCTTGACAATCCAGAAATCATCCCAGCCTCTTGCAGCTGTTGTTTTATCCGCGCTGATATCCGAAAAGGATGAACCGCCCAGCAAAAAACCGCCGTCAGCAGTTTGTCTTATTACTGCCAAGCGGTCCGACTTGTTGCCTCCAATGGTTTTTTCCCATTGCATCGTTCCGTTGGCGGCAAGCCTGATAACCCAGAAATCCCCGCGTTCGTGTTCTACTGCAGAGCGGTCATTTTCCGATTTATCCGCACTTTTATCGGAGCCCGAAGTACCTCCGACCAGATAGCCGCCGTCTGTTGTCTGAATGATGCGCGGTTCGTATTCCGATCCTGCGCCGCCCAATGTCTTTTCCCACTCAACGATTCCGGATGATCCTATTTTTATGACCCGGAAATCATCAAAATTTTGAAAGTCTGAAGACGGGGGAATTGCAGAAAAAGTACCTGCAACGATATACCCGCCATCCCGGGTTGCGGTTACAGACCTTAATTTATCTACGCCCGCTTTCGGGTACAGCCATCCCCACTCAATGCCGGGCTGTGCAAAGGCAACTGCCGCTGTGAAAAGAAAAAAGGACAAGAAGAGAAGTTTCCTGTCTGCAAGGCATCGGTAAAGTAAATGTATTGACATAGAACGTGAGCTGGTTTGACTTTTATCAAAGATAATCCATATGTCTGCTGCCGTTTACTATAAACTTTGGGGAAAGTTATTAAACGGAAGTCGACCCGGCGGTGATCCGGCTTGTTTTTCAGTTTTACATGTTCTGGCGAGGTAAGCCGGAAAGAGCGCATTGGCAAACAAGTGGCATGATAATTACGGGTCTGTAAATGTAATACCGGTGCATGCCAGGAAGAGTACGGCAAACAAGCTTGTTGAAAAGCAGGCTTTTAACTTTTTCAAAGGATTGGATCCGAATCGAAAAAGTGAATTGCTGGTTGAAAAGAGAGCGTTGCGCAAGCCTGGTCTGATGCTTTTTATACTCCCGTTTCCAACCTAAACAGAACAAGATTGTACCCACTTGCCGAACCTTCATTTACTTATGGAAATACGCCTGTTTCTCCGGAAGATTTGTACGGAAGTTTGTTCCAGGACGTTCAGAACAGCCATATTTTTGAAGACTCCAAAACTTTTGCCGATGCTGTTCCATTACAGGATCCGGCATGGATCAATGAAAAATATCAACAGGAAAAGGATCACCCGGAATTTGATCTCGCCGGTTTTGTCAACAAATATTTTCGCATATCCGCCCACATTCTCTCTCCGTTTGAACCCGACCATAGCCGTTCCGTTTCAGAACATATCGAAAGATTATGGCCTGTGCTGACAAGGCAGCCGGAAGAGCAGGAACGCGGCGGTTCCCTGATCCCGTTGCCCGAACCTTATGTGGTGCCGGGCGGACGTTTCCGGGAAATTTATTACTGGGATACTTATTTCACAATGCTGGGACTGAAAGAATCCGGAAAGACAGAACTGATGGGGCATATGATCAATAATTTTGCCTATCTGATCGAGAGTTTCGGCTTTATTCCTACTGCCAACCGTACATATTATCTGAGCCGTTCGCAGCCGCCTTTCTTTTCCCTGATGGTGAAGCTGTACAGCGAAGTGGCAGGAAAGCAGATCCTGAAAAAATACCTTCCGCACATGCAGCGCGAATACGATTACTGGATGGATGCAGGCGATACAAACGGGGATTTCAGTGCGCACCGGAGGCTTGTAAAACTTCCTGACGGAAATGTCCTGAACAGATACTGGGATGATAAATGCACACCGAGGCCGGAATCCTACATCGAAGATGTGGAACTTGGCCATGAAGCATTTACAAAGCACAAGGTGCAGCCCGAAGTTACTTGTCGCCACATCAGGGCGGCGGCGGAATCCGGCTGGGATTTCAGCAGTCGCTGGTTTGCCGATGAAAATGATTTTGCAACGATCCACACAACGGATATTCTGCCGGTTGACCTGAACTGCCTGATGTATTTTCTGGAAAAAACGCTTGCAGAAGCATACCGGCTTGAAGAAAATACGGAATTGCAACATGCTTACGAAACAAAGGCGGGGAAACGAGCCGGTGCCATCCGGACTTACTTCTGGGACGCCAGCAAGCGGTATTACATGGACTATGATTTCAGAAAGCGTGATTTTACGAAAGCAGTGACGCTTGCCGGTGCATTTCCCTTGTTTTTCAAACTGGCTTCCAAACCGCAGGCGCGCTTTGTGAAGGCATATATCCGTCTGAGTTTTATGAAATCCGGCGGCTTGTTAACATCCCGGGTGAAATCAGGGCAGCAATGGGATGCCCCGAACGGATGGGCGCCTTTGCAATGGATTGTTTACAAAGGACTGCGGAATTATGATTTTCACCAGATTGCTGACGAACTGTCGGCAGAATGGCTCGGACTGATCGATAAGGAATTCAGACATTCCGGAAAGATGCTCGAAAAATACAATGTCTCTGACACCAACCTCATCGCCGGCGGCGGAGAATACGAAGTCCAGGAAGGTTTTGGCTGGACAAACGGGGTTTACCTGCGAATGAAGAATAAAAGGTTATTCAGAACACTGGAAGGTTGAATCTGTAATTTTCCCGGAACTTTTACGAAATATTGGCACATAACCTGACAATATGGCTGTATTCGAAAACAGGCATATCAGTTACTTAAATGCAGGTTTTTAGGCCGTTTTAACGCTGTAAGGCCCTGTTTTATGATGTTCAGACGGTCTGTTCTGAACCGGCAATGCACTTTGCCGGGCACAATATTTTTGTGAAACGAACATGAAGTTTCAACACATTAAATTATGATTAAAATTATCCAGCGTCAAGGAAGTGTAGACTTTGCCGCCTTCCATATCAGTCTTTTTTTAAATATTTACTTGTTGCATTCCTTACAAAGTATTCCGGCTGCATGGATGTTTTCAGCGGTTAAAGTTTTTTTCGTATTTCCAATGCTTTGGTTTTTAAGTAAATACAAAGTTATATCAATGAAGCCGGCAACGTATGGAAACCGTAGTTGTAAACGTACCGGTGCTTAGTTAAAAATTCTGAGATTACAAAGTCGCTGGCCGGTTTCCTGGCTGTAAAAGGTCTTTTTGAACTAAAAGGCAGATGTAATGAAAACAAACAAATACTAACTGATGAAGAAAGGACATCATGTCGAAACTCCAACTCCCTGGGAACGGTTAATGGGGATACTTTATGTAGAAAGAACTACAATCAACTATATTTTTATTTATGCCATACTGATTGGTCTGATCGGACTTACGCTCCCGCTGGGAACAACTGCTGTTTTTAATTTTCTGTCCAACGGCGCGCTCTACAGTTCTACGTATATATTGATTGGTGTTGTGCTGCTTGGCGTTATAACAGGTGGCTTGTTGCTGATCGGCCAGCTGACACTGGTTGAAGTAATCGAGCAAAAGATTTTTGCAAAAGCAGCACTTGAATTTGCCTACCGTTTTCCGAGGATCAAAAAGAAAGAGCTCAGCGGTGAAAACCCGCCGGAACTTGTAAACCGTTTTTTTGATGTGATCACCATCCAGAAAGGGCTCACCAAATTGCTTGTGGACGTAGTTGCATCCACCGTCCAGATTTTCTTTGCGGCAATCCTGCTTTCCTTTTATCATCCGATTTTTGTCGTTTTCGGGGTGTTTACGGTGCTGGTCATTCTCCTGATGCTGGCTCTGTTTTACAAAAGAGGTGTGCTTACCAGCATAGATGAGTCGGAGTACAAGTATGAAGTTGTAGCCTATCTTGAATCCGTAGCTGCGGATCTCGACCAGTACCGGTACCGGTCAGAACAGCTCTCAAAAGTGATTCTGGAAACCGACAAGATCACGTCCAAATACCTGAAAGCCAGAAATGCCCATTTTCTGATTTTGAGAAAGTTCTTTGCAAGTTCGGTCGTTTTACGCACCATCCTGATGGGCGGACTCTTGCTGCTGGGCTCTTATTATGTGATCGAGCGACAGATGACGCTGGGCCAGTTTGTAGCCGCAGAGGTCATTATAGTACAAATCAGTTATGCCGTTGAAAAATTTATGACAAGTCTGAACACAATCTTTGATATGGTAACAGGAAGCGAAAAGCTCGCGGTTGTTACGGATCTTGAACTGGAAGAAAGCGAGGTGAACAATGACTGGTAATCTGTTGGAAAATGAGACTTGGGAGGACATGAGCGTTCTTTCCAGGAACGAGATCCTGAAAACGAGAGGGCCGAAGCTTCTGGGCAGGATCATGCTGGTGCTGCTTCTGCTCTTCATCATAGTTCTGTTTTTGCCATGGCGGCAAACCATTTCCGGCCGCGGGCATATTACCGCACTCAGGCCGGAAGACAGGCCGCAGACGGTTCAGAACCAGATTGGTGGCCGCATTGAACACTGGGCCGTAAGGGAAGGACAGCAGGTAAACAAAGGGGATACAATCCTGATTATTTCGGAAACCAGCCAGTCCTATTTTGACCCTGAACTGCCGCTGCGTCTGCAGGAACAGCTCAGGGCCAAGCAGGGAAGCGAAGAAGCGGCAGCCCAGAAAATGGCAGCCACAACAGCTCAGATGAATGCATTGAACAAAGGTCTGACGATCAAGCTCAATGCAGCGCAGAACAAAGTCCGGCAGGCTGAAAATTACGTGAAAATTGACAGTGCGGAGCTTGTGGCGGTTGAGCGGTTTTATGAAATTGCCAAAGCGCGCCTTGAACGGTACGAAACCGGTTACCGCAACGGTCTTTTTTCATTGACCGATATTGAATCCCGCAGGCTTAAACTGCAGGAAGACAATGCCAAAGTGGTCAGTCAGCAAAACAAGCTCAACAATTCCATTCAGTCGCTGCAGAATGCGCGCATCGAGCTGGACAATATCAGAGCGGAATATGAACAGTCGCTGGCGAAGGCACAGTCTGATATGAGCTCGGCGGTTTCCAGCAGGGTAAGTGTGCAGGGCGAAATCTCCAAACTGCGCAATGAGATTTCAAATATCAACATCCGTCGCGGCCTGTATGTCGTCCGTGCGCCTCAGAGCGGATTTGTGGTCAAAACGCTTAAGGCGGGGATCGGTGAGAATATAAAGGAAGGTGAATCCATTGCAACGCTTCAGCCTGAGGCGCCGATGGTAGCAGCAGAAATTTATGTGGACGGGATGGATGTTCCTTTGATCCTGAACAACAGTGACGTACGTCTGCAGTTTGAAGGCTGGCCGTCCGTCCAGTTTTCCGGCTGGCCGTCTGTTGCTGTGGGTACTTTTGCAGGAAAAGTGTCGGTCATTGATCTTGTGAGCAGCGAAGGCGGCAAGTACCGTCTGCTGGTGAAGCCAACATATCCCGTTCCTGAAAAAGATCAGCCCTGGCCCAAGCAGCTGCGGCAGGGATCGGGGGTTTATGGCCGTGTTATTCTCAGGTCTGTTCCGTTATGGTACGAAATCTGGCGACTGCTTAACGGATTTCCGCCGAGCCTGAATGCCGAGCCGAAGGAACAGGCAACAAATAAATGATGACAATAAAAGGGGCAGTAATAATGTTCAGCATAAAGCAATTAACGAAAAACAGGCCGGTACTTCCTTTGGTTTTCCTGCTTGTTATCCATTTTGTGACATGTCATGCACAAACTGACACATTGAACCGTTCCGGGCGGGTATTTGCATTGCAGGATTTCGAGCAGATTGTTCTTGCCAATCATCCTGTTGTGAAGCAGGCCGGACTGCTGACCGATGAGGCGAGGGCCAAAGTACAGCAGGCCTGGGGCGATTTTGATCCGGCCCTGAAAAGCTATTTTGGCAGGAAAACATTCGGCAATACGGAGTATTACAACAATTGGTCGAACGAACTTAAAGTTCCTGTTTGGCTTGGAGGAGCAGACCTGAAGGTTGGATATGACCGCTTTGTAGGGACTTATACAAACCCGGAAACCCGGACGGGCGTACCCGGTCTTACCGGGCTCGGGCTGAGCATTCCCATCGGACAGGGATTTCTGATTGATTCGAGAAGAAATACGCTGAGGCAGTCTAAAGTAATGGTGAATTATGCAGAAGCCGAGAAGATCAAACAGATCAATCAGGTCTGGTTTGCCGCAGTGAAAGATTACTGGAACTGGTTTTATGCTTACCGCCAGTTTGAACTGATCCGTGAAGGCGCCGATCTGGCATACAAAAGGTTTGTGGCTGTGAAAAACCAAACGCTGCTCGGTGACAAGCCCGCCATCGATTCGGTAGAAGCTGCCATTACTTTTCAGGAGCGCAGTCTTCAGCTTGAAAAAATTAAAGTGGAACTGAACAACTCGCGCCTGCTGATGTCCAATCATCTCTGGAATGACCGGGAAGAACCGGTAGAACTGGCCGAAAATACAATTCCCCAGAACACCGAGCCGCCTGCTTCCGCTTATTACAGAAACCAGCTTGAGACACTGATCGGCAATGCAGCCAGCACACATCCGGAACTCCTGTTGCTGAAGAGTAAGAGCCTGCAGCTTCAGCTCGAAAGAAATTACCGGCGGGAAATGCTAAAACCCAAGCTCAACCTCAGTGCTTCACTGATCACCAGCAGAACCGATTTCAGCAATTACGTTCCGGAATATTATGACCTGCAATGGAGTAATTACAAGCTCGGTGTAGACTTTTCTTTTCCGTTGTTCCTAAGAGCCCAGCGCGGTAAACTGCAGGAAATAAAAGTAAAGCAACTTGCCCTGCAGTATGATGTAAAACAGACCGGACGCGAGATAAACACCAATATTCTCAATGCTTATAACAATCTCGTAGCTTACGAATCACAGCTGGCGATCCAGAACCTGAGCATTGAAAACCAGCAAACCCTGCTCAATGGCGAACTTGCCAAATTTGATCTGGGAGAGAGTACATTGTTCCTGATAAACAGCCGTGAAACCAAACTGATTGACATGAAAATTAAAATGGCCGAACTTGTAACCGGGTATCAGAAAGCCGTTGCGCAGCTTTACTATTCGGTAGGGTCCATTGCAGAAAGGTAAACTGTCACTGGTATTTGCTGAAAATCAGCCGAAACCTTACGCAAACAGGTGCTGCGTTTTTTTGAAAAACTTATAACTACAGCAAAAATTACGTAGCTTACCTGCATGAAAACGCTTACAGAAAGTCAAAAGCTGCGTTATTTCTATTTTTTTTACCTGTACGTGATGCAGGGCATACCTGCCGGTTTTGCCCTGATCGCGGTGACAAATTACCTTGCAGCAAAGCAGATAGATGCCAGGTTACTGGCTAATTTCGGCGTTCTTGTCGGATTGCCCTGGGCATTCAAGTTCGTTTGGGGGCCGTTGGTGGATAAATTCCAGGATTCCGGCATGGGCAGGCGGCGTCCCTGGGTGCTTTTCTCGCAGGTGATGGCTTTTCTGGCTTCCCTTCTGCTGCTTTTCTTTACAGATCCGGTAACTGAATTCAATGTGCTGGTCAGTGCGTTTGTACTGCATGGTGTGTTTGCTTCTTTGCAGGATATCAGCGTGGATGCCATGGCCATTACGGTAGTGCCGGAACCGGAGAGAGGGCGGACCAACGCGCTGATGAAGAGCGGCATGGTAAGTGGCCAGGCCATAGGTTCGGCCGGTCTTGCGGTAGTAATGCATCATTCCGGCTTCCAGACTGCCGCTGTTGTTCAATCTGCTGTTTTGCTGGTGCTTACCGTACTTACTTTTTTTATCAGGGAAAAACCGCAGCATGCTTTTTTGTCATTCCGGGCTGCAAGTTCGCAGCATACGGATTCTTCTGGCAAACAGCCTTTTTTCAAACTGGCAAAGGAACTTGTAAATGCCATATTGGTACGCAGGAGCCTGTTTCTCTTTTGTGCAGTAGCTGCTGTGTTTATCAGCGAGCGTCTGTTCCAGCGCATCTTTACACTTCATCTGATACAGAAACTAAACTGGAGCGATACATCGGTGTCGGTACTCAGCGGAACTTACGGCACCATGACGGCTGTAACCATTGCATTAATCGGCGGCTGGCTGTCGGACCGTATCGGGGCATTGCGCATGTTATTCGGCGTAACATTGGTTATGGGCGCGGGCTTTGTTTGCTTTTCCCTGTTTCGGGCTTCGTGGACGCATTCCATGGTATCTACGTCAGGTCTGCTTCTGCGGCAGATGTTTGAGTCTCTGTTCAGTATAGCAGCCTTGCCTGTACTCATGAGTGTTTGCCGGCGAAAGATAGCTGCTGCACAGTTCGGGTTTTACATGGCCCTCAGCAATCAGGCGGATGTACTGGGTATTTATATGTCCGGACTCTTGTTCATTCGCTTTTCTGCGCCGGCTATCGGGATGGTTTGCGGACTGGCCATACTGCTGGCAACCGTACTGATTTGGATTGCAGGAAAGATGCATGCAGAGTCTTAAGAATACTGCAACATGACCGGTCAGGTAAGTCTGGCAGACCGGATTGCCTGCACCCATTCGTTTTTTCCGCACCGGCTGCAATTTTTTGATTTACCTTTTAATTCTTCCACATTACCGCAGTATGTACAGGCGTGATTTCCGGTGCTTTTGATGATACTGCTTTTCTTTTGGTACAACTTGGGCATTACGGGCAGTCCGGGTTTCACATCGCTGTCTTCAAAGTAATAAAAGCTTACATTTCCGTTTGTTTCCAGAATTGCCGTTCTTACCTGCCCCAGATGTTCAATGTTCTGCTGCCTCATTTCAGAGAAAAATTCGTCTTTGGCAAAGGTTCTTTCACCGGTGTCGAGGTTGAACATGCCGTCTTCAATGATGTAAACGGGATCTCCTTCCAGAACACTTTCAAAGGCTTCGTTCCTGGCTGCGATCCAGGTAATCAGCCGGTAAAGGCCCAGAACGGTAAGAAATACGATCAACGCAGGAATGATGGCGTTATCCTTGTTGGACATGGGGTCGCCCGCCGCAGAGCCTAATCCAATGATAATGGCTACTTCAAAAATCGAGAGCTGGCGTACTCCTTTTTTGCCAGTCATTCTCAGAAAAATGAGAATGACCGAAAACATGATCAGGGTGCGGACAATAATCTGTAAGGTAAAATTCCAGTCAAGATCATTGATAAACACTTCATTCCAGTCAAATTCCATTGGTTGATTACAGTATGGTGAGGTTACTATCTTACTGTCTTTAAATAAATGTACCAGCCTGTCTTATAAACTTTTCCAACGAGAAATGCCGGTAAACAAACGAAAAACCGGCTGCTTTTACTGGTATTGATTTGCATGGAAAACGGTTTAATCCGGTAAAAAGCGGAATGTTCTCCAAACCTTCAGCCCGCTGCAAAGAACCGCCTGGATGTAAGTATTTGCATTGTAGAACTAGTTTAATTTATATGTGACCTGATTATGATTATATGTTTATTTAAAATATAAATTAATTTACGTATAAAGTCTACGTTATTGTAAAAAATACCAGATTATTTAAGCAATTTGGCGGCATTGTTTAACTCAAAACAGCGGAATGATTGATATAAAACTTTACAGCAAATTCAATGATTTGACCAATGCTTATGAATTTACGGCCTATTGTGATGAAGGGCTGAAAGCAGGGGAGTATTTCCGGTACAACGGGTACGAGTATCTGATTACGTCGGATCCGGTATATCGCAGCAGCAAAGATGATAAACCAGGTATTGTTGAAGCAGTTTTCATGGCAGTCAGGCTGGGAACGTATATCACAACCTAAAAAGCAGTTTGATCAGAACAAGAAAACAGCACGACATATTAACTTATGCCACATTCAGGACCTATTTTTTTAGTTGAAGACGATGAAGATGATCAATTGATGATTACGCAAGCATTACGGGAGCTGGGGATTACAAACCGGGTCGTTTATTTTCAGGACGGCGTTGAGGTGATCAAATACCTTGGATCAAGTATGCAGCAGCCTTTTCTGATTATCTGCGATATTAATCTGCCATCCATGAACGGGTTGGAAACCAGAGAATACATTGAAAATTCTCCGCTCTTGAAAGAAAGATCCATACCGTTTTTGTTTTTTACAACCTCGAATCATGTTCTTACGGTTAAGGAAGCATACAAGTATACCGTTCAGGGATTTTTTGTCAAGACCAACAATTACAACAAGCTCAAAGAAGATCTGTCTATCATTTTCAAGTACTGGCAACTTTGCCTGTTGCCGGACCGGGTCACCTGACTTGAATAAAAATAGTTTTTCAAATGGCTAAGAACTGCGTGCGCAACCGGCTTTGCTGAAAGGTCATCGTTGTTTTAGAAATTGCAGAAAAACATATCAGTCGAATTATCAGACCTATATGGCACATCGATTGGTACTATACGCTGATGATCCGGTGTGAATTAAAGCAGCCTGTGACGTCATCCCTGGCATTCGTTTTTATATCCTTGTTAAATCTGCCCTGAAACAGCACAGGCTATAAAATAAATATCTGATTCAAGTCAATAATGACGTTTACCGGCTGGATTTTTATATTGATATACGTAAAGTAAATGATGGAAAATGGCCCAATCCTCTATGTTGGAGGAGATGAAGACGATCGTTACCTGGTAACGGATGCATTAAGAGACATTGGATGCACAAATCAGGTAGTCAATTTTGATAACGGCAATGCCCTGATCGATTATCTTAATAACAGTAAGAGCAGACCTTTTATGATCCTTTGCGACTTTCATCTTACCGGAATGTCGGGCATGGAACTAAAAGAAGAAATCAATTCCGATATCAAGCTGAAGAAGCATTCCATACCGTTTATATTCTTGTCCGAGTCTGTTAATCCCAGGGATGTGGAAGAAGCCTATATGTCGCTGGTTCAAGGATTTTACGTAAAAGCGCCTACTTATGACGGCTTGAAAGATCAGCTTCAGTCTATATGCGGATATTGGGAACGTGCTATCCTGCCTGGCCAGAGGGTTTGATTATGATAGCTTTGTAATCAGGAAGCAAGTTCAGAACGCTTGTTTTTTGGTCCTATTTGCTTCCGGAAAAAGTAAAATGGAAAGGTTTACGGTCTTTATTCCGGATCAGTTTACAAGTATTTCTTTTTCAACCCCGTGTAAATAAGACAGCCACTTGTCTTTACTTTTATCATATACAAAAGTTACAACTTCCTGTGTTGTACTGCCGGGATTGTAAAGGGCGGGTTCATGCGGGGAAGTACGCAAGTGTTTTATGAGATGAACAGCAAGTTCCATGGTTTGGTTATGTTCAGGTTGGTCTGGCAGCAGATTGAAGATCCTGTCATATTCCGTAAGGTTCCAGCTCAAATCAAAATTTTCCATTGAAATACTTGTTTATGTTCCTGATTTGCAATTAAATAAAACTTTACCTGCAATGCAATTCAGGTTGTGGTTTCCAAAAAGAAAATCTATTGTTTGCTTTGCCTTGTGTTGTCATCCTCATTTCAGCGCCACCTTTCCTTGCTTTGATGGATTGGCAATTATTTTTTGATTGTATTCTCTGATTTCTACCAATAGGGTGCTCCTCCGGAGCGATGATTTCTGCTTGTTTTGCAATTTCTATAAACAGGGTGCTCCTCCGGAGCGATGATTTCTGCTTGTTTTGCAATTTCTATAAACAGGGTGCTCCTCCGGAGCGATGATTTCTGCTTGTTTCGCATTTTCTACAAACAGGGTGCTCCTCCGGAGCGATGATTTCTGCTTGTTTTGCAATTTCTACAAACACGGTGCTCCTTCGGAGCTATGAATTATATATATTCTGCTTTCTACGATCAGGATGCTGCTAGGAGCAAAGTGCCCATTGAATAAAGTTGAGACGAACGTTTTCCGTATAATGACGAAAGCAGAAACCACAATGCACTTATCATCATGTCACCATGCACCGGAAAAAATACTTTTGAACAAAACCGGATCATTGGCCGGACCAGCGATTATGCTTTTATAACAAGCCGGTAAAAACGGAAAGAATATTTAAGAAAAGTTTATAAACTGAAAAGTTGTCTCAAAAAGCGTTCAGGAAATCCAGATACTGCACAACACTGTTTTCAATCCATTCAGCCGAAGCATTGTATTCAATTCCGTAGACAGCAAACGGAGGTTTATAATCCGCCTTTACGTATTCAAACGTAAGCTCAAAAGGCCGGGTCAATTCTGTAAGGGAATACTTGAATATTTTTGATGGCCCGTACTCCTGTTCATCAGCGCCCAGCGAGATCGCAAGCGCTATTTTTTTGCCCGCAAGTTTGTAGCCGCTTTTGCTGCCATAAGCCCAGCCGTGCGTCAGTACTTCATCCAGCCATTTCTTGAAAAGCGGAGGACAATTGAACCAGTAATAAGGAAACTGGAAAATAATCTTCTCATATTGCTCCACCAATTTCTGTTCTGCTTCGACATCGATTTTTTCATTGGGATAAACTTCGTACAACGGATGAACGACGTACTTTTCAGGGAATTGGTTCAGTGCTTCAATCCATCTTTTATTCACAGCCGAATGCGCTATATCCGGATGAACAACGATTATCAATGTTTTCATTTTGTTAAAACTTGCCTATTTCATGATGCAAAAGTATAGGGCATAACATCAATTTCGTACATTGGCAACCCATTGTGCGGTACTATAAGAAATGTAAGTAATGTCTAAAATCAAAGAAACGTCGACCAATTTCGCCAACAAAACAGCCCTGTCCGATGAATGTCCGGAAGTGTATACGGCCAACCTCATCGGCGGCCAATGGGCTTTGGTGATATGTTCCTGGTTACTGCAGGGAAAACTCAGATTTAGCGAGCTGAAGAAGCTATTGCCAAACATAACCGAAAGAATGCTGACGCTGCAGCTGCGAAGGCTGGAAGCAAACCATATTGTAAAACGCACGGTTTACGCGGAAGTCCCGCCACGCGTTGAATACGAACTGACACCCATCGGCTACGATCTGAAGCCGGTCATTAAGGAACTGGAAAAATGGGGAGAAAAACATAAAAACCTGTAAAAACAACCAAACATCTCACGTCCAGCTTTTCACAATTTACATCTTACATTTCACAACTCACATCTCACAAAAAATCACCTCAAAGTAATAATCCGGCTGTACCGCTCTGTTTTCTCCGTTCCGCGAACAATGTACATTTCATAGGCTCCGTCGGGAACGTCTTCGGTGACAGCAAATGCCGGAAACGAGAGAAAGCCATCAAAAATCCCGTAAACACTGCCTGAAAAAGGTAATACATATTCTTTTCTGCTTCGATGATCAACGAGAATCAGTTCGATCTTGTTTGGCGTTGGACCCCATGTTTCGCTGTAAACCAATATTGGTTCCTTCCGGCTGATTTCGGTAACAGATGGAAAATAGTGCAGGCTGGAATTCAGGTAAGTTTCAAATGAACTGCGGCGTGAAGGTTGCGTCACAATTCTTGCAATAGGCTGGGTGCGGGTCTTGGTTATGAAAAAGTGATCTTCACCGGAATATTGAAGCAGCCATTGTTTTTCAGAGTAAGGCTTCTTTTCTTTTCCGTTTTCCAGATAAGTGATTTTGTAATTGCCCAAACCGATGCTTTCCGGCAGATTGCCGGACAAGGATCCCGGTTTTTCGTATTTCAGAGCAATGCGTTCCGGCACTATGAAATCATTCTCAACAATGGCTTCGTACTTGCCTGCGGGCGAAAAATTAAATCCGTTTACCTCAAAATAGCGGTCCGGTTCCAGCATATGCCAGGAACCCCTTTTAAAAGAAACTGCTCCGGGCTTGACAGTGATTTGTGAAGACAGCAATTCCGCTTTCGGGCCCCACACTACTTCCGCCTTGTATTCACCAGGTACTATTGTAGCCGGCAATGTAACGGACATGGAATCCTGAAAACGGCTATAATTAGGATCAGCATACAGCTCATACGCTATTTCCCCCGTTACCTTGCTTGTAAAACGGATCTTAGGTGCATAAATCAGCTTTTCGCCTTCAAAAACGGTGGCCACTGTTCCTTTCAGCTTAATGGCCGTTTTGATTTGCGTTTCCGGTTCAAGCGTCAGCTGCAGGTTTTTCGGAGGTTCTGCGATCTGAATCGCTTTGAATGGAATAACAATAATATTGAAGTTTCTGGTATCATTGGCGCTATGCAGTGAAATGCTAACTTCCTGATTTTCATATTTGAATCCATCCAGCGCTGGCGACGTACAAGTATAGCCGGCTTCCGGTATGACTTCCGGTTTGATATAGTCGCCCGCTGCATAATTTTCAGGAAGGTTTATTACAATCAGATCTTTCCCGATGCTGATATTTTTCGGGTCTACTCCGGGAATCGTAAACTCCAGCACATTGATTTTTTTTATCTCACCGGTTTGGGGTACGGGTTCTTTCGTCTCTTTACATTGCCAGCAAAGGCAGGCCAGGCACAGGATAAGGTGGAGTGTCCGCTTCATAGAGGAATATTTTTTCTGTAAGATAAAAAAATACCCTCGCATTGCAATGCCTGTTCAATGAAGCAGATACGGGCGGCGGAGCGAGGAAAAGGTGGGAAGGAAAGAGGGAGGAAGGAAGAAAGGGAAAATGGAGGAAAGGGAGGAGGTAGGAGGGAAGGAAGGGAAAAAGGGAGGACGGAGGAAAGAAAGGGGGCCAGTTACAGTCCTTTTATCCTACCTCCTTCAATCCTTCCTCCCTTCTCCTTCAATTCTTCCTCCTTCAATCCTTCCTCCTTTCATCCTTCCTCCTTCAATCCTGCCTTCCTCAATCCTGATTTTTCAGCGAGGCCATGTCAATGACGAAGCGGTATTTCACGTCGCCTTTCAGCAGGCGTTCGTAGGCATCGTTGATTTGCCTGATGTCGATCATTTCAATATCTGCAACAATATTGTGCTCGCCGCAGAAGTCCAGCATTTCCTGTGTTTCGGCAATTCCGCCGATCATGGAACCTGAAAAGCTTTTGCGTCCGGCAATGAGGCTGAATGCGGCGACAGGAAGCGGATTTTCCGGTGCACCCACCAGCGCCAGCGAACCGTCCACACGAAGCAGGCCCAGATATGCATTGATGTCATGCTCGGCAGAAACCGCATCCAGAATAAAATGCAGTTTTCCCTGATAAGCGGCCATTTGCCCGGCGTCTTTGGACATAACCACTTCGTCTGCTCCCAGGCGTTTTGCTTCGGCGAATTTGGATTCTGATGTTGTAAATGCAACTACTTCGGCACCCATGGCTTTTGCAATTTTAATCCCCATATGGCCCAGACCGCCAATGCCGACAATCCCTACTTTTTTGCCGGGACCGACATTCCAGTGCCTTAATGGCGAATAAGTTGTGATGCCTGCGCATAGCAATGGTGCCGTTGCAGCAAGTTCGAGGTTTTCAGGAACGCGGAGTACGAAATTTTCGTCAACGACAACGCTTTCGGAGTAGCCGCCGAATGTGGGCGTATCGAGGTATTTATCCGGAGAATTGTAGGTTCCGGTCATGCCGGGTTCACAATACTGTTCCAGGCCTTCCTGACAATACTGGCACTCACGGCAGGAATCCACCATACATCCGACACCTACAACATCGCCTACTTTGAACTTGCTCACGTGGTCACCAACGCTGACGATCCTGCCTACGATCTCGTGACCGGGTACGCAGGGGTAAATTGTGCCGTGCCATTCGTTTCTTGCGGTATGCAGGTCGGAGTGACATACTCCGCAGTAAAGAATGTCAATTTCCACATCGTGTGCGGTCGGTTTTCTGCGGTCAATGCCAAGTTGGTTTAAAGGGGCTTCGGCTGCTTCCGTACCGTATGCCTTGATGTTTGTTGTTTCTGTCATGTTGTAAATTGGTTGTGATTGGGTGTTTATATATGTTCTTTTATAACTTTTGCGGGTATTCCGGCTACAACCGAGTTCGCGGGCACATCGCGGTTTACGACCGCTCCGGCTGCTATCACGGCATTCTCGCCAACTGTTACGCCGGGCAGGATCGTGGCACCTGCACCGATCCAGGCATTTCGCCGGATGAAAACCGTTTTTGGAATCAGTGTCTTTCTGTCTGCCGGTTCAAGCGGGTGGGTTTCGGATGTAATATTCACCCGCGGTCCGATCATGACGTCATCTTCAATAACAATGCCACCAATATCCAGAAACGAGCAGGCATGATTAATGAACACATTTTTACCCAGACTGATGAAATGGCCGAAGTTCGTATAAAACGGCGGAAAAACGGTTGTCGATTGGTCAACAGGTCTTCCGGTAATTTCACCCAACCGTCGCCGCACTTCGTCCGTGTCCGTTGCGCCGGCATTCATTTCCACACATAACTGAATGGTGCGGGCAACGGCTTTACTGAAATCTTCATACCCCGGATCGTCCATTCTGATCAGCTCGCCGGCCTTCATCCGGTCAAAAATCGTTTTTTCAGTATCGGATGCATTCATATAAATCGGTGATTTTGCCTTTTTCGGCAGATCGTTCTAAATGGTCGCTGCATCAATAACAAATCTGTACCGCGCCTTTTTATCTGTTACTTTATCCCATGCATCGTTCTCGTCTGCTGCCTTGGTTATCTGAATCTGCAAAAAAATCTTGTTTTCAACTTCGAATTTGGTAACATTCCTGCCGACTGCCGCCACGATCCCGGCAATCTCATGGCCCGGCACCTGCGGATACTGATGCCGGCCCCAGTCACCTTTCAGCTGGTGAATGTCCGAATGGCAGATGCTGGCGAATTTTACATCAATAAGAATGTCGTTGTCGCCAACGGGCCTGCGTTCAAATTTCCAGAGACTGAGTTTGTCCGATGTATCTTTTGCAGCGTAGCCTTTTGATTTTATGTTTTTCAAAACCGGAGAATGTTCGCCAGCTTGGGAAAAGAGCCCGGACCGGCTGGCCAGCGTTAATCCCGCGTCGGCCATTGCAGTTTGAAGAATGAATTTTCTTCTGGAAGGAACGGGTTTGCTGTGACTGTGTTTTTCCATGTTGCTGTTATTTCGGATTGTTATATTCTTCGTCTGTAACCGCCTGCATCCATTTTACGATTCCTTTTTCGGTATTGGGTACAATGTAGAGTTGCTGCATGCCCGTCTGCGGGCCGGCTCCGTGCCAGTGCAGTACGTCAGGCGGACAGGTGACCACATCGCCTTTTTTGAGTGTCTTCCGTGGCTGGCCTTTGATCTGATGATAACCGGAGCCGTCAGTGATCACAAGGATTTGCCCGGCGGGATGCGTATGCCAGTGGCTCCGCGCTCCCGGTTCAAAGTATACGTTGCCTAATACGGTTGTGAGTGTGCTGTCGGCGGCGACAAGGCCGTAGTTCCAGGCTTTTCCGGTGAAATTGTCGGAAGGACCCAACTTGCCTTTTGGGAAAATGCCGTTGCTTGCAGCTGATGCCTCTTCATTGCGCTGCGCCATGCACGGCACTGCAAGCATGGCCAGCAGTGCAATGACCAGGATTTGTTTTGCAGAAATACCAAGCAGTCTGAAATGAAGATGATTTGTCATAGATATTCATAATTTGAATCCATGACAAATTTCCTCAATCGGCAGGCCGTTCAGATAAAGACAATCAAACCAATCATTAAGAATTTCAAACTTCTTCCATTCGGACAGCTTTTGGATTCGTTCCGGTTATCCGCTTGAAAAAGTTGTTGAAATAGGTTGGATATTCAAAGCCCAGCGCGTAGGCGATCTCGGAAATGTTCCAGTCCGTATGCTGCAAAAGTGATCTGGCTTCGCTTACAATCCGCTCGGTAATATGGCTTGTCGTGGGTTTTCCTGTAACTTGTTTTACAGCGCGGTTCAGGTAATTGACATGCATATTCAGGTTTTTGGCATAATCCTGCGCCGTCTTCAGTTGCAGCGGACGATCGGCACTTTCAATTGGAAATTGTCTTTCCAGCAGTTCCAGAAATACGGATGTGATGCGGCCGGCAGCATTTTTATGCTGGCTATAGTTTTCGGACGGCTGCAGTTTCAGCGCTTCATGGATAATCAGGTTGATGTAATTGCGAATCAGTTCGTCCTTGAACGAATAATCCGTTTTCTGTTCTTCAATCATGCGTTGGAACAAGGTATTAACAAATTCCCGCTGCTTGTCCGAAATGTTCAGAATCGGCGTTCCGCCGATTTTGAAAAACGGGGATTGCTGAAGACTTTCGGTACGCTCCGAGGCTAAAAGGAATTCTTCCGAAAACAGGCATGTGTAGCCGACATAAGTAGTCGAAAGCGTTTCCCAGGAATACGGAATATGCGGATTCCCGAAAAAGAGCACGGTTCCTTCTGTCTCGAAACTTCTGTCCGAGTAGTGAATTTTGCTTTTGCCGGTTGTGAGACAGATTTTATAAAAATCCTTTCGGCTGTAAATGCGTGTGGCATTGGTGTCCCGTTCAAGTTCAAAGGCATTGAACCCTTTCAGCTTTAACTGACTGTTGAATTCCGATACCGGGCGTTGCTTTGTATTTTCCATTACACAAAATTAAGAATTCCATGACATTTGTAAACGGCCTTTGTAAAATGCGGCTGCTTCAGTCCTTCAACCTCAATGCTGAGTTTAAAGTTGTTTTTAGTTTGAAATCCTTAACCGGTTGTTTGAAGAACCTAAGTGGACTGCTTTTACCCGAAAGTGCCTTTACCATTTTTTTAATCGCAATATGAAAGATGAAGCGGCAGCAAAACTGGAAAAGCGAAGTTTTGAAAACAGTTAGCTGTGTCTTTTACAACCAATATCCGCCGTCCGGAGTCTGAACATCAAACACAAAAACTTATGAAAAAACCATTATTCATTTTGATTTTTCTTGCATTCGTACAATGCAGGGAAAGCAGGAAAGCTGATCCTGAACCGCTTCCGGAAATTGCAGCCATTGCAGGCAAATGGCGGGTTATTGGGTATTCCCGGGCTTCCGGCGATTCCTTGATCACCGACACAGTTGCCAGAGAAAATGCTGTTTTTTATATGTTCCGGTATGACGGCGTTCTTGTGAACGAAAAAGGTTTCAGACCGTGCTGCCTTCCACAAAACTACTTTTTAAACGGAAAATTTTTTGAGGCAAAACCTCTTAAGCCCGTTGAATTCGATCCGGCCTGTCAAAATGTATATTGTGCCGGCTGCCCTGAAATGGCCATAACGACACCGGCCGCAGACAACCTGCTGATTGAAACCTGCAAAGGAACCTATACTTCACTGGTGCGGGAAAAGTAACTGGATCGCTTTATTCCGGAATCAAGAAAGCCGCTTATCTGACAAGATAAGCGGCTTTCTTGATTTTAACTTCGGACTTTTTTATTCAGTAACGAGCATTTTGATGACTTCGGTTGTTGCTTGCGACTGTATTTTCAGCATGTAAATGCCTGTGCTCAAAGTCAGATCAGAAATATTCACCTCCGCTTTTTCTCCTGCTTTTGCATCCTGAGTTGTCCGGACTGCATACCCTTTTCCTGCGCTGCTGACCAGCTCAAAGGAAATTGGGCCTGCATGCTGCATGGAAAGTGAAACCGTAAACTGTTTCTTAACCGGGTTGGGGTAAATGCTTGATCCCTGTTCAGCCTGCGCGTTTTCTGCCATGATCCCTTCCTGATTTAAGCGGGCCGAGCTGTTGCTGACAGATGCAGGCTGAATAACCAACTGCGGCGGATTGGCACTGTTTTCCTTGCTGTTAAAAACCAGTCTGGTGTTCCGGTTGTTCGGGTCAGCCAGAAGCAAAGTCACAAGATTACTGCCGGACGCTTGCTGCGCTTTTACATAACTGGTCACATCGATCTCGTAATATTTGTATTTGTCATTCACAGCCACCGAGCCCAGTGAAGCAGTCGAAGCAGCCGGTGCGTTGTTTTTGCTGATGCCGTTTTCAGTCCAGCTGTCATTATCCACACCGTATGCATGCAGGTAAATATCCTTGCTGTTTTCATGGTTATGACCATAGATGCGCAGCTTGGCCGAGCCTGCGTTAACCGTTTGCGGCAGCTGAAAGCGCACGTAAGACGAGCGTTTAATGGAAGCATCACCGGCTGCATTCTTGACATTCAGCTCAGGCAGGTTGCCGTAGTTTGTGGCACTGTAACTGCCATCCCGCACATAGGCATCTGCAACGGCATTCAAGGTCTGGCTGGCTGCAATGACTTCAATGGCTGAAACGCGGGGGAGATCGGCTGCGCCGGTCAGAAAGTCGATGTTGAGCATGCCGTCTGTAACGTTGACGGTAAAGGTCTCTGCCGTGGCGCGCATGGCCCCGCCGGCTTTGACAAAGATATCATAGTTGGTCAGTTTGCGGCTGCCTTCCATGTTGACGTGAAACTGCCTGCTGCCTTTTCCGCCCTTTTTGCCCGGAGCCCCGAAGTAGGTTTCAGCAAAGTGCAGGTATACATCAAAGGTGCCATTGGGAACCGGAATGTTGTAGCTGAACGAAGGCGAGCAGCGTGCTGACTGATAAAGCACGTCATTGGTCGTATTCAGGATATCTCCGCTTGCAACCGAGCTGGTCCGGTCAATACCTGCATAATACTTGTCTGCAATGAACAGTTTTTTGGTAGCGGTCGTGAAATCCTGCCCGCCGGCATTGATCCGGATGGTGTTAGCCGTATTGGTTTCCTGATACTTAAAGAGCTCAGCGCCGTACATGCCGTTGTCGGCAGAAATCAGAAGCTGGTTGTTCAGGGCTGCAAGTTCGTAGAATTTAGTAGAGCCGTTCGGTGTCATGTCGAAGGCCAGACTGGTTGTTTCGGCAGTTCCATTCGTTTTCCACAGTTCGCGACCGCTTTTCCCGTCAGAAGCACTGAAATACAACGTGTTTCCTACGACCGTTGCGTACTGGATGTTTACTCCGTTTGCCTGCGAACCAATGTTTGTGACCTGCTGAGTGCCTGCTTCTGTCCCGTCACTTCTCCATAGTTCTTCCTGAAGATCAGGTACAAAGTAAAAGAAACCATCCAGAGCCACCAAATCATGCGTATGAATCGAAGGGTCTCCATCGTCAGAACGCAACTTTTTTACTGGAAAGGTGCCCTGCTCCGTACCGTCGGTTCTCCATACAACCTCCCCAAAAATATCATCAAAAGCAGCACCATCCCAGACAACAAAAAATAGCAGATCGTTGACGGCTGTGAACTTGGAAAAAAGATTATTATAGGCATCAAATTCTTTGATAACAGTTGTTCCCTGGGCCGTACCGTCGCTTTTCACCAGAAAATAATCAATACTTGACGGAGTATCTTCTGATAAGATATAGTAAATAAAATTACCCTTTACTGCAATAGAAGTGTACATGCTCTCGCCCCAGTTAGGAGTTACGTCCTTGACCAGCACAGTACCCTGGGCCGTTCCATTGCTTTTCCAGAGGTCCACACTGTTGATGCCGTCCCAGGCACCAAAGTATACCTGCCCGTTCATCGTGACCGGTGAGAAAGTAGAAGTTTGCGGAAAAGTTTTAACCAGCTGTGTTCCCGCCGTGCTGCCGTCGCTTTTCCAGAGCTGCATGCTGCCGCTGCCGTTGATAATTCCAAAAAACAGGGTTCCGTTCACATTGATCAATCCCTGCAATGTGTCTGCTTTGGTAAAATCCTTGACCTTGACAGTTGTAGCAGTCGTTCCATTGCTTTTCCACAAGCTATGTACCTGTGACCCGTTTCCACCAACAAAGAAAGCCGTTCCGTTTACGTTGGTGATCTGCTCGGGATTTGTGCTGTTTGCACCGGTTGTTGCATCCCTGACCAGCATGGTACCGGCCGTACTTCCGTCTGTTTTCCAGAGCTCGCGGCCATGGATGCCGTCATCGGCCGAAAAGTAAGATTCCGAGTTGACCTTCGTAAAGCCAACCGGAATGGATTCAGGCCTGGCAATATCGGTGACTGCGCTGGTGCCACCTGCCAGCATCGTAGTTTTAAACAGTTCCCTTCCGCCGCCAGCATTTCCGTTGAAGTACAAAGTCCCGTTGACATTGAGCAATGCCGAGGCCTGAAAATCAGCCAGTATGCTGGTCCCGCTCAGGCTTCCGTTGCTCTGCCACAATTTGTCGCCGGTGCCATCGTTGGCCACAAAGGCAACCTTGCTGCCCACAGCCGTGATTTCGCTTATATTAGCATCTGCACTACCCGGACGAATGTCTTTGACCAGGGTCGTAGTGGATGCAGTACCGCTGGTTTTCCAGAGTTCCCGGCCATTTACTCCGTCGTTTGCCGTAAAATACAGCTGTCCATTTACTGCTGCCATCAGCACGGGATCTGAAGATGCTGCGCCCGGATTGATGTCTTTGACCAGCGTCGTACCCGCCGTAGTACCATCGGTTTTCCAGAGTTCATTTCCATTGATGCTGCCGTTGCGTACGGTGAAGTAAAGGGTGCTGCCTACGGAATAGAAAGTAAATTGACTATCGGAAAACCGCTCCTTAACAGGAGTTACAGGCAGGATATCACTGGCTTTGTACAGACCGTCCACACTGGAACTGTATCTGAAATATACTTCGTTGCCCAGGACACCCAATGGCCAAATAACCCCTCCATTCGCTTTATTTTCAACGGCTACTGTTCCAGCTGGGGTACCATCCGATTTGTAGAGGCGATAGTTGCCATTCAGGTACATGATCATGAACAATTTGCCGTTTGCATTGACCATGTCTTCAATTGCGCTTTGGCTTGGAAGAAGCAGTACTGTTCCTTGTGTTGTCCCATCTGTCTTCATCAATCCATTGATACCATTAAAGTAGAGTGTGCCATTCACATCGACAAGATGTCTTCCGTCTGGTCCGACAATATTACTTCGTATTTCCATAACAGGAACAGTGCCCTGGGAAGTACCGTCACTTTTCCATAAATAGGTTTTATAATCATAATCAAATCGTGAAGTAACGGCAAAATAAACGAGTTTTCCGGAACTGGTCAGCCTGCCGACAAAAGTGGCATCGGTTAGTTCCTTGACAAGCACGGTACCCTGGGCTGTGCCGTCACTTTTCCAGATTCCTTTTTGCAGAAATCCATCATCCGCAATCATGTAGATCATATTGCCGACTGAAATTGATTCGTAAATGCGGAACCCGTTAGCAGATCCCGTCACATTAATGTCTTTTACTAATGAGCCTTGCTGCGCCAGCAGGGATTGCAAACTCATCAGGAACAAGGCTAAATACAATATCGATTTTTTCATGTTTTTTTGCTTAAAGTTGAGCAGTTGCTTGAAGTTTTAAATAGAAACAGGATTTGATTCCTTGCTCATAAAACGCAAAAAAGCACGTTTAGCCTGAAACAGTTATACATATAATTATTTTTCATATACAAAACTTATTATTCGGTAATCCACCAGGATCACAGCAGTTGCACATCCTGTGACAAAATAAAGCTTATGTTTAGGTTTGTGAATATTTAATTAGTTGAAAATAAACTATTTAATAAAACTGCACTTGCAATTAAAGCACCTTGCAGAAGCTTTGATTATAACAGGGAAAGAAACCAGTGAAGCGCCATGACTCCGGCCAGCCCGGTGACCGAAACCAGTGTTTCCATGATGGACCACGTTTTCAGTGTGTCCGTCATGGAAATCTGGAAATACTCCCGGAAAAGCCAGAAACCGGTATCATTTACATGTGAGAACATCATACTGCCGGCACCGATGCCCAGAACCATCAGGTTCGGGTCTGCGCCGGTCGATTCAAGCAGCGGGGCCATAAAGCCAGCAGTCGTAATGCCTGAAACCGTCGATGACCCCACACAAACGCGGATCAGCGCGGCCATACCCCAGCCAAGAACATAAGGATGAAGCGTTGAATGTTCCATCATATCTGCAATGGACTGGTTTACGCCTCCGTCTGTTAAAACCTGTTTGAAAGCGCCTGCTCCGCCAAAGATCAGAAAAAGCATGGCCACGTCCTTCATCGAACCGGTAAGCAGATCCGTTACTTCCTGCATGGATTTTCCCAGTCGCAAGCCAAGCGTGAAAATGGCCAGCATCACGGCCAGAAACATGCTGATAATCGGCTCACCGGTAAAAAGCAAAGTTTTGGTGATCCATAAATCGGCAGGTAAAAAAGGACTCGTCAATGTACTGATCCCGATCAGTAAAAGCGGAAACAGAAGGGTGAAAAAACTGGTGAAAGTGGAAGGCACTTTATCAAGATTCAGATCCGGCGCAATGAATGCCGGATTGGGCAGATTGGTATATTTTTTCAGTGTTGACCCGAACAATGCTCCTGAAATCAGTATGGCGGGCACCGAAATGAGAATTCCATAAAAAAGGGTCGTGCCCATGGACGCATTGAATTGCTTCAGAATGGCCAGCGGTGCCGGATGCGGCGGCAGGTACCCTTGTGTGACAGACAAAGATGCCAGCATGGGCAGCCCGATGTACAGCGCCGGCAACTTGTAACGGTATGCAACCGTAATGACAACAGGTGTCAGCAGCATAAATCCGACGGAGTAGAACAAGGGCAGACCGACAATAAAACCGGTCAGCATAAATGCCCACCGCGCATTGGAAGTTCCGACCACTTCCATCAGTTTGAAGGCAATGCGTTCGGCAGCACCGCTCTGGGCAACCAGTTTGCCCAGCATGGCGCCCAGCGCGATAATGGCCGTAATGGAACCCAGTGTGCCGCCGATGCCTTTCTGGATGGAATCAACAATCGACAGCACAGGAAGCCCGAGAGCCAGACCGACGCCAGTCGTTACGGCAAGAAAAGACAGGAAAGTATTGAGCCGGACAATAGAGATAAGCGCAATCAGCGCCAAAATACCGGTGAGGGTAATCGTTAAAGACATTCGCCAGTTTATTAAATACCGAAGGTTTTTTTTGGTAAATACCAAACTGGAGAATGCAATTAATCTACTTGCCGGCAAGAAGGGAAGAGGGCACCAGACTGAAGCGGACCATTGATCCCTTCAAAAAAATACGGTTTACTTCGCCGGATTTTTAAAAGTACAATCCAGCAAAAAAAACTCCGCTAATCAAAGCCGCTCAGGAAGAGCTTCCTGTTTGTAGAAACCAATCCAGCATAAAGAAGTGCGGCTCCGGAGGAGCCTCCTGAAGCATGGCATTTGTTCAGGCGGCCCCGCCGGGGCCCGACATTGTAAACGAAATAACCCTTTCTACAAACAGGAAGCCGCTCTGCGGCTGTGCACTGTCCCAAAAAAGTTGGACACTTCTTGAAGCAGTCCAAACACATGCTGCTTTCTCGGTATTACTTTCCAACCGGAACAAGTACGCCGATATGAACGGACGCCCCGCGGTTATGCACTTTGGAATTGCCGCCTTCTATGGGCGTCGCAAGATTTGCCAGTCCCAAATGGTAACGCCCCTCTGCAAAAAATTTCACTGTTCCGAGGGGATAAGCCAGTCCGGCACCGCCAGCCAGACCAATATCAAACTTACGGGTATCATTGCCCGACGCATACGATTCATCTCCGCTTGTACTGGTAATAAGTACGCCGTCAACATAAACCCTGGAACTGGATTTTGCCCTTAAATTGCCGGTCATCAAACGAAATTCAGGTCCGATGGAAAGAAGCCCTTCCATTTTTCCCAGCTTTGGTTTATACTGGAACAAAACAGGCATTTCAATATAATTCACCAGTAACTTGCCTTCAATGTCGGCTTTAATCTGTTGATTATTGATAAATTCATTGGTCTTTGTTGAAATCCGGCCACCACGCTGAGAAAATCCCGGTTCAATCTGAATGGCGGTTGAAGCACCAAGGGGCAAATGAAACAATAAAGCAAAACTCAGGCCTGATTTTGGCTTAAAAGGAAAACTTTCCTCATCCGTTACTGCCAGATTTGCGAAGTTAATGCCTGTTCTGAGCCCCAGGCTCAGCTGTGCCCAGGAATCAGCGGTTGAAAAACAACAAAATATCAACAGTGATAATTGCAATACCGTTTTTTTCATAATAGTCATGGCTTTTAGTAAATGAATATGTGAGTAATGTCCTAAGTTGTTACTTTAAAGAAAGAAAAACAATACCACACTCCAAGTTGCCCGTTTATTATTAATTCATTAATTATTTGAAACATCCCAATTCTGTACAAAAAGGCATGCACCCATGAAGGTTAAATGAAAATTCGGATAAAGTCCGTTACAACCTGTTTAAAGTGCTGCTTCCTGTTTTTGATCCGGCACACTCTCTGAACCATTACCCTAAATACATTTCAACATGCGCCAAGGCTTATGAAAGTCATCGGAAGGCCATCCAGGAAGCCGGGCAGGCATCGGTACAGGTCTACAAATTCCGAAACAAGCCTATCAAAAGGATCAACTCAGATGCATCGCTGCAATATGTTAAACGTATAGTCAAGTGCGTTAAAGAAGGTCCGGCTTTTGTTGTTCGGTGTGCCGGCGCAGATAAAACAGCTAACAATCATTCCCATCAGATTTCTGCTGCAAAGAAACCTGTTTGATAACGGGAAACTTTGGTGATTTTCAGCTAACTAATGTACCGCGACGACAGGAGAGTCCGGATGCAACTACCGCTGGCCCACGTGGCGCCAACGTACGGATCAACTGACAAACTTTTAAATGATGACAACGTTTTATCTGCATTTGAAATGTTGAAGAATACCGTTAAATAAGTCAGGATTGGCATTAGATATCCAAATGGTTACTATTGCAGGAAGTAATCTGTTCAGTACATTTTAAATAGTAAATAATCATTCAGCACAATTCATTAGAAACTCGTAATCCATTAGCAATCAGGCGTTTTTTTTTGGGTTAATAAATGAGTTTGACAAGTTTATAGCTGCCCTTACAAAGTGGTATCTTGGCATATTTGGCTGAGGTAAAAAGAAAGCAGGAAGAATTTATCCGAATGTATTTCGCGTTTACAAGTACAAACGAGACAGTAATACATATTCTGAAAATTGAGGACGAAGCATTCACTGAATACAGCTTTTTTGATAGTAAGTTCTGACATCCAATTCCTTTCACCTATGATTTTCAACTATAATGTAAAAAGCTCACCTATTGATGATGATACCAAATACCTGATAGTCGAATCGAATGGTCTGACCAGATTGGCTCAAATCGTAAATGCGTACATCAAAGAAGGCTGGATGCCATTGGGAGGTGTGGTTGTCAATCAAGTATCTGCACTCACTCCAAAGGAATATACACAGGCAATGACCAAGATATAGGATATAACAGGCATCATAAACCAGTTTGCATCAGGTATATAAAAATGCACATTTGCTAATTTTACAAACAGCCATTGCTTCAGTGCCGAAATACTCAATTATGACTTTAGGCATTTTATATTTCAATCAATTCCAGCTCGCCTGACCATGCGGCTACATAGCCGGCAGCCGTTATTTAAAGCTGTAATTACAATTATTGATGGATATAATAAATAAAAAGTATCATTGCATCGGGTAATGAGATGGATTTAACTATTGCAGCACCAACTGTTTTTGTTAAGTTTACATCTGGTACCCGGTCAGGGTTATAGTGATCAGAAAACAGGCTTTTACCGTGTTGCTACTAGAACTGCTTCTTTTTATTTTCATCGGGACGTTTGTTTTTATCGTCAGTAAAATTGCTGAATGGATAGAAATGCAATTTCCCCGCAAACAAAAGCCGCCACGTCCAAGACGTCGGCGCGAGATCAAGGCGGATTTGGATGTGCTCTATCGTTCCTACCAGCAGGGCCTGCTCGACGAAGCACAATACCTCGACCAATCTGATGAACTTATTGATCAACTGGCGGATTTCTACAAACAGGGTGCTCCTCCGGAGCAGCGTTTACTTTATTGAGTTGTCAATTTCTGCAGGCGCGCAGCCATGCTGGGCGCTCTGCGGCCCTCTGTTTGTAGAGATCATAGCATTTGCCATGTTTGGCCCCGGCGGGGCCGCCTGCTTAATGCCTGATTTCAGAAGGCTCCTCCGGAGCCGCATTTGTTTTGCCGGATTTCGGATTTCTACAAACAGGGTGCTCCTCCGGAGCAGCATTTACTTTATTAAGTTGTCAATTTCTGCAGGCGCGCAGCCATGCTGGGCGCTCTGCGGCCCTCTGTTTGTAGGGTTCATAGCATTTGCCATGTTTGGCCCCGGCGGGGCCGCCTGAACGGTTGTCAGGTCCCGGTAAGGTGCTTGAACAGGATCACACAAACAAACTGCTGCAGCAAGCAAGTCTTATTCGCGGTACACCGTTCATCCGGTGTTCAAATATAATGCTGTTCATTTCTTAACATTGACTTAAAACGTAAGTAGCAAGCATTCGGCAATTTTGTAAAAGTTTCCGGTGTTTGAGATGACAGTTTGCTTCATTTCATTATCATGATTGCCCATGAAGAAGGCATTTCTGAACGTTTCAAAATACCAGGTTCACGTTAATATCTGCTTTTGTTAATGGCTGGCAACGGGTAGAAACTGCTGCCGGTCTTTTTTATTATCGAAAATCAAAATTTATGTCAATTCGTTACTACCGCAGTTTTCTGTTTTCCTTTTTGTTTGTCAGCAGCATCTGTGCCGCGCAAAATGATAAAAACAAAGCATTGTTCGTCATTGTTGACGGAATATCTTACGAGCAGTTAAAGAAAGTCCCGACGCCCAATCTGGATGCCATTGCCAAAGCCGGCGGTTTTTCACGGGCTTTTGTCGGCGGTGAAAAAAATACTTATTCACAAACGCCAACCATTTCGGCAGTAGGCTACAACAGCCTGCTGACAGGTACCTGGGTCAATAAGCACAATGTCTGGGACAACAAAATCAAAGCACCCAATTACAATTACTGGACCATCTTCAGGTTTTTCAAACAAGCTTACCCGAATAAACGAACGGCTGTTTTTTCAACCTGGCTGGATAACCGCACCAAACTGATCGGGACGGGGCTGCCGCAGACGGGCCGTATGCAGATGGATTATTACTACGATGGTTTTGAACTGGATACCGTCAACTTTCCGCATGACAAAAATGCAGCATACATAAACCGCATTGATGAAATGGTTGTAAACGAAGCCAGTGACTACATTCAGGAACAGGCACCGGATCTTTCTTGGGTTTATCTGGAATATACGGACGATATGGGGCACAAATACGGAAACAGCGAGCAGTTCAACGATGCCATCCGGAAAATGGATGCACAGATGGGACGGCTGTGGGAGGCTGTAAAAAACAGGCAGAAGAAATCAGGTGAAAAATGGCAGATTTTCATCACTACGGATCACGGCAGGAGCGAGCCCACGGGAAAAAATCATGGCGGCCAGTCAGACGCTGAACGCAGTACCTGGATCGTGACCAACACAGCCGGATTAAACAATTATTTCCTGAAATCTTCGGAGACAAAACAGTTTCCCGGTATTGTGGACATTATGCCGACAATCGGAAGGCATCTGCAGATTCCTTTCCCGAAAGAACAGGCTTTTGAACTGGACGGTATTCCGTTAACAGGAAAACTGTCGGTTATAAGTCCAGCTGCAAAAATGGAAGAAGAAAAAATCAGTGTAAGCTGGAAATCAGTGGAAAAAGAAGGAAATGTCAGAATCTGGCTGGCTGTAACAAATCATTTCGAAGAAGGCGGCAGTGACAATTACATGCTGATGCAGCAGCTTCCGGTTACCGCGGAAAATGCGGTTATTGACATTTCAAAGCTTCCGAAAGGTTTTTTCAAAATCGTTATTGAAGGAAAATACAATACCGTTAACAGATGGATTGTAAATTGAAATGCTGAAGTCGGGTCATTGCCTGAAACAAGTTGAGGCTAACGGCTTTTCGCAATCTGTCAATTAGGAAACGCTGTCTTTCTAAAAGCCAAAAGCTCATCGCTAAAAACAAACAGCCAAAAACAGCAAATCAATAAACAAAGGGCTATAACCAGAGTTGAACAACACTCCGGGTATAGCCCTTGCGATTTATCAACGGATCATTCAGATATTCTCCGGTATCTCGTTCATGTTATACCAGGCTTCTGTGCTCCAGAGGCTGTTGCCGTTCTGGCTGGTGATGGTTTTGCGGTTCAGATGAATGTAGACGACATGTCTGCTTTTCATGCCGGCCAGCTGCAGTGACACTTTCTTCCGGTCTGCGGATACCTTGACCGATTTCACGGCTAGACTTTCATTATCCAGCTTGGGGCCGCCGTAATCACCAGTTGGTTTAAACCACCACTGACGGATTTCATAGTCGGATGCTTTTTCACCAACGCCTTCTTTCAAAGGTTCTGTAAATTCAATTTCCACGCCATCCGGTCTGGCCCTTACTGCCAGCATTTCAAAAGCCACCTTGTCATTGAAAGTCAGCTTTTGCAAGCCGTAACCCAGCTTGCCGGTATGTCCCCAATTACCCGTGGAACCAACGCCGCCGATGTACAGCGAGCCGTCAGGGCCCCAAACCAGACGGTTAACGCCTGCTTCCAGACCTTGTGTAAACCGGAATGCAGCTCCCTGGTAAGCGCCATTTACTTTTTCTGCAAATACCCGCTTGATACCGCCGTGCGTTACATCTCCGTGGATCATCTGGTTCTGATAAGGCCCTACGTTCAGCCTGGCAGGCTGACTGGGCGAATTGCCGATTTCATCCTGAGTAAGCCATACGACCGGCTGTGTTTCCTTTTTATTTGCCGTTCCTTCAAAATCCACCGAGCGCGAGCCATACCATGCGCCTTCCTGAAGATGAATGATTTTATTGGCAGGCAGCCAGTCACCCTGATTGTCAGCAATGAATATTTCATTATCCACTCCGAGGCCGATACCGTTCGGCGTACGTAAACCTGATGCTACAAAAGTAAATGAGCCGTCTTTTTTAGAAATTTTTACTACTTTCCCGCGGTCCGGAATTTGCGGTTTGGTACTGGCGCCACCCGGGTTAATGGCCGTTGCAAGTGTGCCATAAAAGTAACCGTCTTTGTATACCAGCCCGAACGCGAATTCATGAAAGTTGGCAGAAACCTTCCATCCGTTGCAAATGGTCTGGTATTCGTCAATAAGCTCATCTTTGTTCAGGTCAACCAGTTTGGTCAGTTCCTGTTTTTGCATCACATATATTTCATCGTCCACAACTTTCAGTCCCAAAGGCTCGGCCAGTCCGTAGGCAATGCGTTTTACTTTGATATCACTTGGAGAAGCGGCTTTCCGTCCATCTACGATGTACACAGAGCCAAGGGAATCCCAGGTGCTTACAACCATTCTTCCGTCAGCCAGAAAATCCATTCCGCCCACTCTCGGCTGGAAATCATCCGGCCGTGCCTGTGACAATGTAAAGCTCGGGTGCACGGCAACAAGCGGTGACTGGTCGCCGGGAACGTCGTTTTTCTTTACTTCAATCGCAGTTTGTCCCGTTCTTTTAATGTCGGCACCTTTGTAAGTGAAAACCGAAGGCGGCACTACGGTAAATTCCTTGCTGCCGTATGGCCGCCATTGCAGCGAAAGACCTTTGCCGAAGGAGCCCTGATAATATTCTACTTTAAAAGGGTGCTTGCCTGCTTTCAGGATCACTTCGCCGTCCGTAGGCTGAAGTCCGTGGTTAACGCCATTGTCCGCAACGAGTTTGTTATCAATAAACAGCTTGCCGCCATCGTCACAAACCAGCCGGAAAACGATGTTCGTTGTCTTTTTGATGTTGATGTAGCCGCTTGCATAAATTGCAAAGTTGTCTTTCAGATCACCGAAATCCTTATCGTCCAGATGCAGCGCATTGATTGATCCGGATTTTACGGGAAGCATTTCGTCATTGACTTCTGGTACGTTGCCGATGCCGCCTGCAAACTGGTAAATGTTCACGGCAATGCCGGGCTTTTCCGTAGCGGTAGCAACTTTGGAAGGAACAACCGGTTTTATGCTTATCGGATAGGCCGGCTTGGGCATCAGTTTGCTGGCTGCCTGCGCTCTTTCCTTTTCGGCATCCAGGTTCAGAATGTAGGAAACCATGGTTTCGGCATCTTCTTTTTTCAGGTCCGGATGAGGCGACATGGCGATTTGCCCCCAGTTGCCCGCGCCGCCGGTGATCACTTTGGTAACCAGCGCATTCTTGTTCTGATCGTTATTTTCGTAACGTTCGGCAATGGCCTTGTAAGCCGGACCAACCGTTTTTACATCCTGGTTATGGCATGTATTGCAGTCGCTTTTGGCAAAAAGACCCGCCACCATTTCCGATCTGCTTACCCTTTGCTCTGTTTGCGGCTGTTCGGGTTTTTTGGTCAGGTTAACAGAAAAGGTAGTCTTTCCATTGTTGTTCAGCACCAGTTTCCCGTCTATTGCCTTGAAAGACTGGCTTCCGGCATTTTCGTCACGTTGTTCGGTTACAGAAAATTTTCCGTCCGTCTTGTAATCTGTTGCATTTGACAAAGAATTCAAATGCATATTCAGTGACAAGGAAGCGCCGGCAGGCACATTGGAAACCGTAAAAACGCGTTCATAACCGGCTTTTCCGTTTTCAGCGTCAAAAAATTCCGGTTTTTCCTCCACCGCGATTTTCTTGCCCTGATAATCCAGCTCGTATTTTAAAGTAACCTGATTGTTCAGGATCGTATGGCCTTTGTAGCTGATTTCAGGCGTAACCTGCTTGCCGTCCGCCTCAATCCGCCATGGATTTTCATCAGGTTCTTCCATATAGGTCGTTCCGGCAGAAACCGGCTGCGGACCATGTGAAGAGGTATAGACCGGACCGCCGAAGTTGATTTTTCCCGTCCAGGCTTTGTACAATGCTGCTGTTTTGGTGTTGTAGGCGAGCCACAGGTTATCATGCAAGGCAATGCTGAGAATTCTCGGCCGGGCATCGAGCACCGAACGCAGTACCCATGCTTCACGCGGACGTTTTACATCAGACGGCTCCGGGTTAATAAAAGTATTGGCCGCGTTCGGCCCGACCGAACGCGGCCCGACTGCGCCAAGTACCGCAAACAAAGTTGCGGCACCCAGCACGGCCAAAGGCTTGTGAAATTTCATTTGATTAAGTTTAGTATCCGGGATTTTGCTTCAATTGAGGCGAAGAGTTCAGCACATTCTGTCCGATCGGGAAAATGTCCGTGTGGTTGTCTGCATCCGGTTTTTTATCCCACCATGTACCGGTACTGAACACGCCCCAGCGAACCAGGTCCGTTCTTCTTCTGCCTTCTGCCAGAAACTCGCGCATCCATTCATCAAGCATTTCCTGGTCGGTCAGCTGGCTTCCGTCTGCCTTGTAAAGACTTGGCGAGCCGGCCGGATAGTAGCGCTTGCGCACGGTGTTCAGCAATGCTGCGGCACCTGCCTTATCGCCGGCGCGGTATTTACATTCAGCCAGAGAATAATAGATTTCGGCAAAGCGTACTTCTGCATAAGCCGAAGAAATCTTGTTCGGATCGTCACTTGGATAGTAGGGGTACTTTACCGGATACAGACCAGAATTGTTGTCTCCATTGTTCATGTTGGAAACTTTGTCAGCAATTTTGGTTCCGGGCTTGGCATCGAGGAATTTACCCACCTGGTCACGCAGGAACAGCGGGTAGGGGCCTTTGAAACCTCTTACGGTATCCTGTTTGCCCGCCGAATTGGTATAAGGCAGATAGCCGTACAGGAACATTCCCTCGCGTTTGCTGTTGCCCAGATTTTTATACTTTTTCAAACGGACATCATCCTTGTATTTCTGGAATTTGATAAATGGTTTTCCCAGAGCAAAGTTGTATTCCACGCTGTCCACGTCACGGCCCGGCTGCATGGCGTACTTGGGGTTGGCATTACCGAAATCGGTGAACCCGAAATAGCTTGGCGCGAGGTTGGGAAGCATCCAGAAATACATACCGCCGTCATACTGCCAGTGCGTCTGCGCGAAACTTCCCGGAAAACCGAAGATCGTTTCTTTGGATGCCGGATTGGTGTAATCAAATGGTGCATCCCAGCGACTTTCAAGTGCATAGTTGCCGTATTTTCCATCAATGATGTCCTGAGCCATTTTTGCACAATCTGCATAGCGGTCCGTGCCGGTGTAAACCTTTGAATTCAGGTAAAGCCGCACCAGAAGCGAAGCTGCGCCGCCCTGCGTCCAGCGCCCCACTACATTGTCGCCCAAAGTTGTATTGGTCGAAAGCTTTGGAAGCGCATCTTTCAGTTCCTGCTCGATAAAAGCAAATGCTTCCTGCGGCGAAACCTGCGGGCCGCCTTCTGTCTGGCCTTTCACTTTGGTAACAATTACAATATTTCTGTAAAAGTCCAGCAAACGGATGTTCAGCCATGCACGGAGTACTTTCAGCTCGGCGATCATGCCGTCCAGCTCTTCACGCGTCATTTCGAACTTGGAAGGATCGGTAATGCCTTCCAGATCTTCCAGCGAGTTGGTCGCCAGCGTTACGCCGCCGTAAAGCGCGTTCCAGGGATCGCTGGTAAAACCGTCCTGAGGCGTCCAGGTATGATAATGCACACGCTGAAACTGCCCGCCGTCAAACCAGTCGCCCTGCCGGTTGATGGTCATCATTTCATCGGAGCTGTTTTCCTGCAGCATGAATGTATTGCCGCCCTGAATGCTCCAGTAACTGTGTTCAAATGCTCTCAGAAAGTCGCGCGTAACGTCTTCACGTGTCTGCAGAAAGTTTTCGGAAGTGATCCGGTCGTATAATTCTTCGTCCAGATTGGTGCAGCCCGCCGTCACCGAGAGCAGCGCGCAGGCAGCAAACCTGAATACGTATTTTGAAATATGATTTCTTTTCATTTTTGAATCAAATCAGGATATTAAAAAGTAAGTTGTAATCCCAGCAACAGCTGCGTTGTTGACGGATAGTAGTTGAGCGTACCGTTGTTGTCCGAGTTTGTATTTACGCCCGGGTACAAACCGTTGATCTGGATCAGGTCGGGATCGCCGCCTGTGAACTTGGTGAATGTGGCCAGGTTTCGCGTGGTAGCATAAATACGTGCCGATTTCATGAATTTCGATTTCAGCGGCTGTGTGTAGCTGAGCGTAATGTTGTCTATTTTCAGGAATCCACCCGGTTCCAGAAAATAATCCGACAAGGAAGAGTACGTGGAGGTACTCGTCAGCTTGGAATATTTTCCGCCGTCGAAAGCCGAGGTCAGCAGGTTGGCATTTTCCTGGGCAGCCGGTGTTCCGAGGTAAAAGGCGTAGGTGTTGAACAGCTTGTAGCCAAATGCACCGCGGAGAAACACGCTCAGATCCCAGTTTTTATACGTGAAATTGTTGGTGATCCCCGTTGTGAACTTGGGAAGCCCGTTTCCGATGAATTGCTTGTCATCGTTGTTGGCTTCATTGGCAGGCACGATTTCACCATTTTTGTTATACACCAGCAATGCACCGGCATCATTTACTCCGGCAGATTTCAGCGCATAGAAACCTCCGATACGTCTGTCTTCCTGCAAGCGCTGAAGTGTTCCCGGGCTTCCGGGTGCCGGCATGCCTACGACATCAATGTAGCTCTGGCCTTTGAAAAGGTTGTTGGAAAACGAAACGAATTTATTGTCATTGAACGCGCCGGTAACGGACAGGTTATAGCTGAATGCACCTTTATTGACCACCGCTGCACTCAACTGCAGTTCCACACCCGTATTGCGCATGGTTCCCACGTTGGCAAACGTTTGTCCCTGGATATTGGGGGGATTGGATACATTGTAGTTACCCAGAAGATCCTTGTTGGTACGAACGTAGTAGTTCACACTACCGCTGATCTTGCTGCTGAACAGTTCAAAGTCAACACCGGCATTGAAGTTGGCCGCTTTTTCCCAGCGCAGGTTGTAGTTGGTGTTCTGGTTGGGTCCCCAAACCTGATAGGAGCTTCCGTTGTAAGGATAGTAGCCGTAGCCGCCGTACGTATCCAGCGACAAGTAGTTGCCGAAATCCTGGTTTCCCGTTTCACCGTAATCCGCGCGCAGTTTCAGCTCGTTAAGCCAGGGATTGTCTTTCAGGAAACCTTCCTGTGTGATGCGCCATGCAAAAGATGCTGCCGGAAAATAGCCCCATTTGTTGTCATAACCGAACTTGGAAGAACCTTCACGGCGAAGACTGGCAGACAAATAATATTTCTGATCAAAATCGTAGTTCAGACGTCCGAAGAAGGCGATCAGTTTCGAGCTGTTTTTGTAAGAACCTACGCCGTTAACTCCTTTTTCCAGGTTCCATAATCCGGTTCCGAGTCCGTTGTAAGTAAGTACATTGGAAGGAAAATTTTCATTGCCTGCGTTAAATCCGGATGCAGTGAAATACTGGAAAGAATAACCTGCCAGCAGCTTTACAGAATGTTTGCCGCGGTCAAGGAAATAATTTCCCAGCCATTCAAGGCTTTTCTGGTCGTTCTCTTCCAGCCGCTGCGATGCCGAATTGCGTCCGGTTCCGTTGATGACCGGCGTGATGTTGGAAGGTGTAAAGTCCATCAGGCGATAGGATGTGCTTACTTCTCCGAATGTCAGTGTCGTGTTCAGGTTTTCAAGAATGTTCAGCTTCACCGAGCCGTTCAGGTCCAGCGATTTGCGCTCACGGTCCCGAACCACCATTTTGGCATTCTCAACCGGGTTGTTGGCAAAAAAGCCCGAGTTGATGTAACTGTACTTGCCGGTAGAGTCCCGCACCGATATCGTCGGGTTCAGCGTCAGTGCATAGTTGAATGCACTGTAATCAGCCTCGCTGACCTTTGCATAACGCGGCGCAACACTGAATGTAAGTGCCAGAAGGTTGTTGGCAGTAGTATGATTGATGTTCACCCGGCCGCCATATTCTCTTTTTCCCGAACGCAGGTCAATTCCGTTTGCATCGCGGAAATCCACGGAAGTGAAATAGTTGGTCTGCCCGGTTCCTCCTGAAAACTGCAGGGTATGCTTGTGGGAGAACGATGGCTGGCGGCTCACTTCTTTCAGCCAGTCGGTATTTCCTCCGAAATCATAACCCCGTTTGTTGGCCAGGAACTCATCTTTGGAAAGCACCGACAGCTGGTTGGCCAGAAAGTCAAAAGTAGTATAGCCGTCATAGAACAGGCGCGGCTCGGCGGAGCCTTTCTTGGTTGTAATCACAATGACCCCGTTGCTTCCGCGCGTACCGTAGATAGCCGAAGCTGCGCCGCCTTTCAGCACGTCAATGGATTCGATCTCGTTCTGGTTGATGTTGTCGATGTTACCGCCCGGAATTCCGTTCACGACAAACAATGGCCCGAGACCGGCACTGCGTGAAGATGCACCGCGCAGCTGAATGTTCGGCGAAGAGTTCGGATCGGCCGTTGACGTGTTGGTTACCGTAAGCCCGGCAACCTTGCCCTGAATCGCCATCATCGGGTTATTGCCGCCTACGCGCAGCAAATCCTTGCCTGACAAGTGCGTGATGGCGCTGGAAACTTCTTTTTTGTTCAAAGATCCATACCCGATCACAACCACTTCGTTCAGGGTTTTCTGATCTTCCAGCAAGGTGACATTCACGGTGGATTTGTTGCTTACGTCCACATCCTGAGAGGTATAGCCTACGCTGGAAACGGTAATTGTTTTGGCACCTGCCGAAAGTTGTAATGTGAATTTTCCTTCCGCATCGGTCGTGGTTCCGTTGCTTGTGCCTTTTTCGACAACAGAAACGCCGGGCAGTGCGCCTTGTTTGTCAGAAACTTTTCCCGAAAGCTGAGTTCCGGTCTGAACCTGGGCCACTCCGGACATGGCTACGAAAATGCCTAAAAGCATGGCCAGCATAGTCTTTGCAGACCACAGCATGGACAGGGGCTTTTTAGCAGTTTGTGCCGGTTTGTACAAATTATTTTTCATTAACATTGTTGTTTAAGCGGATCAGTTAGGTCCGTTCTTGTTACTTTCTGATTAAATTATTGGATTTATTTAAAGCGTTGCGAAGTTCCTTCTTTGCTGATTAATGGAATGATCTCTGTGTCTCAATTTCAGATCAAACTGTCTCAACATTTATATTTGTTAATTAGCAATGATTTTACAGGGATATATTTATAAATGATAAAAGAAAACCGGACAGCAAAGTCCCGGTATATGTTCGATTGATGGAGTGAAAAATCTGCTTGTAACACTTTGCTGCCTGTTTTTACATCTGGCCTGTCCGGCCCAGAATGCATCTTACTATTTCAAAAGTTACAAGGTCTCCGACGGCTTATCGGGCAATGCGACGGGCGATATTATCCAGGATAAAAAAGGATTCATCTGGATCGCAAGCCGCAACGGACTTAACCGGTTTGACGGCAATTCGTTCAAGATTTTCAGGAGCAGGCAGGGCGATTCCACCAGTCTGGGAAGCAATTCGGTTTTTTCGTTGTATGAAGACCAAAATGAAAAACTCTGGATCGGTACACATAAGGGAATTTACTTGTATAATCCGGTCAGTGATCAGTTTGCTCCTTTCAAACTGATCCCGCCGGGCGAAGTACGGACGATACGCGGCGACAAGGCAGGCGGCATCTGGATCATTTCTGATAATCAGCTGTACCGGTTTGACTCAGAAAAAAACACAGTAAAAACGCTTCCCGACGCTGCAAACACGGTTTCAATCCACATTTCGGCCAATGGGAAAGTCTGGGCGGCCAGTAACAACGGCATCATCCGGCGCTACAATCCTGAAACAGGCCAGGTTTTCGAATACAACCTTTCGGGTCGGGTACAGGAGATTTTTTCCAATATGCGGATGCAGTCGGTTTCAGATTCCGCTCTGCTGATCGGCAACATGAAACGTTTGCTGCTGTTCAACTTCAAAAGCGACAGGATCACAGACATTTCCGAACAAACAGGGCAGAAGGAAGACATTTATATCCATACGTTTTTTGAAAACGGCAAGGACGAGTACTGGCTGGGTTCCGAATCGGGTTTGTTCATTCTGAATCTGAAAAGCAGGAAAATGAACCAGATTGTCAAGGAAAAATATAACCCGTATGCCATTACCGACAACATCATCAATGCCATATTCAAGGACCGCGAAGGCGGGATCTGGATCAGTACACAGTTCGGCGGTGTCAATTATTACTCCTCGGAATACAACCGTTTTCAGAAGTATTTTCCGCAGCCCGGCAACAGCATCAGCGGAAATCTGGTCCATGAAATTATCAAGGACCAATATGGCAAACTATGGATCGGTACCGAGGATGCGGGGCTTAACCAGCTTGATTTGCAGACCGGAAAATTCAGGTCCTTTTTACCCGACGGCAAGAAAGGGAGTATTTCGTACCGCAACCTGCACGGGCTGGTAGCCGACGGCAATGAACTGTGGATCGGGACCTATGAGCATGGCCTGGATGTAATGGACCTGAAAACCAATAAAGTGATACGGCATTACAGCACCCGTATGCCGCACACTTTCGGCAGCAATTTCATCGTGACTTTATACAAAACCCGTGCATCGGATATTCTGGTCGGGACATGGTCGGGATTGTTCAGGTACAACCGCAAGACAGACGATTTTACGCCGATGCCGTTTTTCAATGCGCAGGTGCAGAGCATTCATGAAGATGAACAAGGAACAATCTGGGCAGCGAGCTACGGCGGAGGAATCTTTTATTATAACCCGAAAACCGGCAGGAAAGGCAGGATTCAGTATGTGGCCGGAAAAACCGACTGGCTGCTGGACAACTACATCAACAGTCTGTACCAAAGTAAAAACGGCGATTTCTGGTTCTGCACCGAACACGGACTTTCCAGATACAATGCCGTTACGGGTCGATTCCGGAATTACCGCATCGAAAACGGGCTGCCGGACAATCAGGTTTTCCGGGTGCTGGAAGACGATATGGGCAATTTCTGGATTTCAACTTCACGGGGCTTGTCGATGCTGGATTCCAGAACAGGAAAATTTACGAATTACAATGAAGCAAACGGACTGCCCAGCGAACAGTTCAACTACAACTCGTCCTATAAAAATGAAGACGGAACGCTGTTTTTCGGCACCGTAGCCGGAATGATCAGCTTCAGGCCGGGTTCGTTTATCAAGAATACGTATGTCCCGCCGGTGTACATTACAGGCATCCAGGCCAATAACCAGGAACTTCCCATCGGCGGCAAAGACTCGCCTTTGACCGGATCGCCGATCCATACCGGATGGATCAGGATTCCATACGACCGTTCCAGCCTGAGCTTTGACGTGGCCGCGCTCAGCTACGTAATCCCGGAAATGAACCGTTATAAATATCAGATGAAAGGTCTTGACAATCAATGGTCTGATCTGACGAGTAACAGAAAAATCACCTTTTCAAAACTTCCGCCGGGCCGTTATGTGTTAAGAATCAAAGGATCCAATAACGATCAGGTCTGGAATGCCCGGGAAACAAGGCTGAATATTGATGTCCTGCCGCCCTGGTGGGCTACGGTATGGGCTTATCTGCTTTATGCCTCGGCTGTGACCGCGATCGCAGTTATCCTCTTCCGTTACTACCATCTGGCTATGGGCGAAAAGAACAAAAGGGAAATTGAAGCCATCGAGATCGGGAAAGAGCGTGAGATTTACAATGCCAAGATTGATTTTTTTACCAACGTTGCACACGAAATAAGAACGCCGCTGACGCTTATCAAAATGCCGCTCGACAAGATGCTGGCCAATAAAAATGCCGATGCGGAAACACTGGATAACCTGACTATGATCAATAAAAATGCCAACCGCCTGATTGATCTGACCAATCAGCTGCTCGATTTCCGCAAGGCCGAGGCTAATAATTTCAGTCTGAACTTTACAAAAACGGACATCAACGAGCTGCTGGGCGACGTATTTGCCACGTTCCGGCCGGCAGCTGAACAGAAGAACCTGAATTATAAAATTGAGCTTCCCAGAATAACCCTGCACGCGTATGTTGACATCGAAGCATGCAAAAAGATCATCAGCAACCTGATCAACAATGCGGTGAAATATGCGGATAGCAGCGTAAAGGTAAAGCTTTTGCCTTTCAACAGTGACGACCTGCTCTTTCATATCGAGTTCCGGAACGACGGTTTTGCAATCGGGAGTGAAAACAGGGAAAAGATTTTCGAACCGTTCTACCGTCTGGAATCCAACCAGAAACAGGAAGGTACGGGCATAGGCCTGCCGCTTGCCCGTTCGCTGGCCGAGCTGCACAAAGGCAAGCTGGAACTTAAAGGCAATGCCATGCAGGAGAATATATTCCTGCTTTCGCTGCCGATCCATCAGGATTATGAAATGGACCTGAAAGGAACGGAGGAGGACACACCGGCCGATTTTTTTGCAGATAATGAGGCCACTGAAACGGCCGATCCCGCCAAGCCGATGATTCTGATCGTGGAGGATAATGTGGAAATCCTGAATTACCTAGGCAAGGAACTGGGTGCTTCCTATAACGTCATGCGGGCACTGGATGGTCAGCAGGCAGTTGAAGTGATGCAGCGTGATAATATCCAGCTCGTGATCAGCGATATCATGATGCCCGTCATGGACGGAATCGAGCTGTGCAGGAAAATGAAAAGCGACGTGCAGTTTAGCCACATTCCGATCATTCTTCTGACTGCCAAGAGTTCGATCAATTCCAAAATTGAAGGACTGGAAGTAGGAGCGGACGCTTACATTGAAAAGCCGTTTTCGCTGGATCATCTGGCTGCCCAGATCACGAACCTGATGAACAACCGGAATATCATCAAGGAATATTTTGCCCGCTCGCCGCTGACGCACATTAAAGGAATTGCTTTCTCGACGGCTGACAAGAAGTTTCTGGAAAAGCTGAACGCGATTATTTCCAGACATATCGCAGACAGCAACCTGGATGTGGATCTGCTCTCATCGCTTATGAACATGAGCCGCCCGACCTTGTACCGCAAGATCAAGGGCATATCGGACCTGACGCCAAACGAGCTGATCAATTTATCACGACTGAAACGGGCCGCTGAACTGCTTGCCGAGAACAAATACAAGATCAACGAGGTTGCGGATATGATCGGTTACAGTGTGCCTACCAATTTTTCCAGGGATTTTCAGAAGCAGTTCGGAGTAAGCCCTTCCAATTATGTGAACAAACTGCAAAATGGAATTTCCTGACCACTTTCCGTTTTGAAACAGAAAGTGAAGGCGTTTGAAGTTGTGAATGTCATGATTTCATTGCATGGGTATACAGGCGCTTGAATTACAGTCGGTTACGAGTAAAGCGGCCCGGAAATTCTTGCAGCGTGTTGATTAAATTTGTTTGCTAAATTTATCTATCGGTTTGGTAGATTACGAAAATGTTTATCTTCGTAAATGGTAAAAAGCAAGACGTTATATTTGGCAGATGATGACTATGATGATCGCATGTTATTGATAGATGCAATCAAAAGCATTGATCCGAGCATTGAAATCATTGAGGCAGAGGATGGTAAGGAACTTCTGGATATTCTGCAATCCGATGCCCCGACGCAGCAAAGCCTGATTATCCTGGACGTTAACATGCCGAAAATGAACGGTCTGGAAACACTGGCCAGATTACGCGGCATTCCCGACCTGGCTGCCATACCGGCTGTTATGGTATCTACATCCAGTAAATCGGAATTAATGGAATCGGCAAAAAAGCTTGGTGCAGCAAATTATTTTTTAAAACCGACCAAAATAAATGAGTTGCTGCAACTGGCCAAACAGCTCATTTTCGGCCTGAGCGGCACCATGCCGGCTTGAAACTTATGCATAAAAAAGGACGTCTTCGCAAAGGCGTCCTTTTTTTATAAACAGCAAATAAGCGGCTGCTTTTTGCAAAGCATCTGCGGTATTTGTATGCTAATGCAACGGTCTTTTCTTGATCATGCCGCCTTCCGTATCATCGATGCTATGCTGAATAATGAAGGCCTGCGCGTCCAGCAGTTTGATTTCCTTCCGGAGCTGCGGGATCTCCAGCCGGGTAACAACCGTAAAAATAATGTCCATGTTGATGTTGCGGTCGCCGCGTTTGCCGTAACCTCTTTTTCCCTGATAAATCGTTGCGCCGCGGCCCAGCTTTTCGGTAATAACCTGACGGATGTTTTCGCTTTGCTCTGAAATAATCGTTACGCCGGTGTACTGTTCAATGCCGTGCAGCAGAAAGTCAATCATTTTGGCAGCGGCAAAATAGGTCAGAATCGAATAAAGGGCTACTTCAATACCCAGGAAAAAGGCTGCGGTGGCAAATATGATGATGTTAACAATCAGGATCACGTCGCTTACTTTCAGGATCTGGGTGCTTTTACTGACGAGCATGGCTGCAATTTCGGTTCCGTCCAGAACAGCCCCGCCGCGCATGGCCAGCCCAATTCCTACACCGATAAAAACTCCGCCGAAAATGGCCGTCAGCAATTTGTCGGGCGTAATGTCGGGAAACGAAATGGTGGCAAGGCATACAGACAAGCCGATAATGGCCAGCGCACTTTTAATGGCAAATGTCTTTCCCATAAATTTGTAACCCATAAAGATGAACGGCAGATTGATAACGATCAGCAGGTAAGGCAGCGGAATGCCGAAAATATGCGTGAGCAGCATGGAAATACCCGTTACGCCGCCATCAATGAAATGACTGGACAACAAAAACCCTTTCAGGCCCATACTGGCCGAGAGGATTCCCAGAAGGATCAATACGGCATTTTTAATTTCATTGGAGAGGTTAAACGGAGTTTTAGATTTTGAATTCATATGTACAAGTCATTAAATTAAAGAAATTACGGATTGGATCCGGCAGGGTATTGTGTAAAAGTCACCGTTGTAATCCCGTCTGCATGCCCGTGAAATGCGATATGCGGAGCCTGCATGCTGTCAAAGCCGTTGGATTGAAGCTGGCATGCAATCCTTGTCAGAAACTATTCAGGGCGGCCATTCGTTTTTCAGAAGGTACAATCTGTAAAAGTGGGAAAGCCGGTTTTAAAGTTTTCTCTGCGCAACTGCCAGGCTTATACGCTTCATTTGCCGATTCTTTTGCAAAAGTCTGTTTTTATTACAATTATCGCATGAAACTTACTTATTATCAGGTATTAAAAATCAGAAGAGTCGGCGGCGTCCTGGCTGCTGCTGCATTTACAGGAGTGCTGTCCGCCCTGCTGGCAGATTCTCTCAAAGTAATAACCGAACATTATGAAGAGCAGTTCCTTGAAAAGCTGCATGAAGAGCAGTATCTCGTTTTTCTGCTGCCGCTGGCCGGACTTTCCCTGATCCATTTGCTGAGACGTTTTTTATTTAAAAATAAAGCAAACAAAGGCATTAAGGAAGTACTGGATGTGGTCAATAAAAAGTCAAATTCCCTGCCTGCCTACAAAATCCCGTCTCATTATCTGAACGGTTTTCTGACCGTTATTTTCGGCGGTTCAACGGGCATCGAGGTTTCTACCGTAGTTTCTACGGCGGCTATCGGTGCGCTTTCCAGCAGAAAGGCGGGCTTTCTGCATAAGTATAAAACGGACCTGGTCTGTGCCGGGCTGGCGGCAGGCGTAACGGCTCTTTTTAATGCGCCGGTTGCCGGGTTTCTGTTTGCTTTTGAGGTTTTTACAAAAAGAAAAAGCAAGCTGCATACCGTTTCGGTCATTACTGCCGTGCTGGCTTCCTCTTTGCTGACCAACTATTTCTTTTACAAACAGATTTTTCACTTTAATATATCAAACTGGAATGCTTCGGCTTTGCCGTACATGGTTTTACTGGGGGTTATAGCAGGTTTCAATGCGGTTTATCTCACAAAGTGCGTGCTCTTTTATAAAAAATTCTTTCAGTCCATTTCCAATGAATACCTGAAAATCATAGGCGGCTCACTGGCCATTTCTGTCATCCTGTATGCTTTTCCGAGTTTGTACGGCGAAGGTTATGCCGGTATAAAAACCATCGCTGCTTCTCGGCCGTTGCCCGCCCTTGCCGTGATGCTGCCCATGCTTCTGGTGCTTTTGCTGAAACCTTTGGTCACTTCTGTAACGTTGGGCGTCGGAGGTGATGGCGGAGTATTTGCACCCAGTCTGTTTATCGGCGCATTTCTGGGCATGATCGTTTGTGTAACATTAAACCATTTTTTCGGGCTGGGACTGATTCCGCTGAATTTTATTGTGATCGGAATGGCGGCGGTTTTAAGTGTAAGCATTCATGCGCCGCTCACATCCATCTTCCTGGTTTGCGCAATTGCTGACAATTACGTGCTTTTCATCCCGATTGCCGTTGCCAGTCTGATTTCGTGGGCCGTTGCGCAGTATATTTTCCCTTATTCGGTATATACCTACAAGCCTGCTGTCCATAATACTGTAAGCTAAAAAACCGTTTTTCGGAAGTTTGATTTCCGGAGTTGCTACGGCTTTACAAATAAAACAGCAAAAGCCCGTAACGGGCTTTTGCTGTTTTATTACATCACCAGAACGGCAGGTCCGAACTCCTCAAAGTGAATAGCCTGTGGATCAATGCCCTGAGCACACAGATAGGCAAAGTGCTTTTTGATAAATACGCCCGGACCGCAGATGTAATACGCTGCATCCGGAACGATGGCATCTTTTATCCTGCACAGATCAACATAGCCTTCATAGTAGTTGTCTTCCGTGTTATTCTCCATTTTGTCATAAAAAGTATGCACGGACATGGTGCCATGTTTGCTGCCCAGTTCCTTTACCGTGTCCCTGAATGCATGTACTTCGTATCCTCGGCAGCCATGAATCCAGGTTACCGGTCTGTTTTTGCCGGATCCGGTCATATATTCCAGCATACTCATAAACGGGGTAAGCCCGACACCGCCGCTGATAAATACAACCGGATTGGTATCGTCAAGATCCAGAACAAAGTCACCGGACGGAGGCGAAACCTCGATAACAGTTCCTTCCTGAATCTGTTCATGCAGCAGATTGCTTACATAGCCTTCCGGACGATCCGGATGGCCGTGCTCCCTTTTTACTGAAATCCGGTAATATCTGCCATTGGGCGCACACGAAATACTATACTGCCGCGGCTGAAACACGTGGAGTTCGGGTACAAATAACCGAACCGTAATATACTGTCCGGGAAGGAAAGCGGCGACATGGCCTTCGTCGGAAGGGTACAGGTAAAAAGAAGTGATTTCCTGCGATTCTTTTACTTTTTGTTTCACCACAAACGGGCGCCAGCCGCTCCATCCGCCTTCTTTTGCTACGGAGTTGCTGTACAGTCCGGCTTCCGCGCCGATCATGATTTCGGCAAGCTGTCCGTATGCTTCGGCCCACGCATCAATCAGCGCAGGACTTGCGGCTTCACCCAGCACTTCACGGATGGAAGCCAGCAGATGTTTGCCTACAATGGCATAATGTTCCGGCCTTATATCCAGGCTTACGTGTTTGTTGGCGATGCGGTTCACAGCGTATGCCAGTACGGAAGGGTTGTCGATGTGCTCTGCATAAGCCAGTACGGACAAGGCCAGAGCAGTGGGCTGTGCGCCGGTGTGCTGGTTGGCACTGTTGAATACATTCTTTAATTCCGGGTTTTGTGTAAGCATCCGGTTGTAGAAATAAGTGGTTAAAGCCACGCCATGTTCTTTCAAAACGGGAACGGTTCCTTTTACCAGTTCTTTTTGCTCGTTTGTCATTGCTATAATTTAATATATAAATATCTTTTTATCCTTTATGTAAAGGTGGGTATTTATTGAATAAAGGACAAGAATATCCTTTTATTATTTTTAACTTTGTTTCTACTATCAAATACAATGGCCATATTTTCCAAAACATGCGAGTATGCAATCCGCGCTGTGTTTTACATCGCGCATAAATCGGCTTCCGGCGACCGGGCAGGACTCAAAGATATTGCAGCCGGCATTGATTCGCCGGAACTGTATCTGGCCAAAATTCTTCAGGATCTCAGCAGAAAAGGACTGATCCGTTCCGTAAAGGGTCCGAACGGCGGATTTTACGTGGATGCGGATTCACTCGCCAGACCATTGAGCGACATTGTAGAGGCAGTGGATGGTCAAGGACTTTTTCACGGCTGTGCGCTGGGATTGAAACAATGCTCGGAAATCAACCCTTGTCCGTTGCACGACCAGTTCAAATCCATTCGCGGCCAGATATCCGATTTACTGCACCGCACCACGATAGGCGGGTTCAATGAAGAACTGATCGGCGGGTTGCTTTCTTTGAAGAAGTAGTTTTTGGGGAGGAAGGGGTGAAGGGAGGAAGGGAAGAGGAGGAAGGGGCTTTGGATTTTTCTTGTTTCTTTTAGCAATATCATTAGTTTCTGCTGATCTGGTGCTTTGGTAAGCTGACAAGAAATTCTGGCTCTTTAACCTGCAACAAGCCTGCAATGATTCCTATGCGTATGAAAAGCACAATAGCGTTTTTGGGACTGATATTTATTTCTTCACTGATTTACAATTGTTCGGGGGTAAAAAAAAGCGCTGTATCTCAAGACTTCAAGATTCCGGAATTCAAACCGGACCCGGCCAGTACATTTTTGTCTCCAAAGGAAAGCATGCAGACCATGCATCTTCCGCCGGGCTATCGTTTGCAGCTTGTTGCCAGTGAGCCAATGATCAAGGAGCCGGTTGCAATTGCCTGGGACGGCAACGGAAGAATGTTTGTAATGGAAATGCGCACGTATATGCAGGATGCCGATGCGTCGCACGAGCAGGAAAAAACCAGCCGGATTTCACTGCTGGAAGATACCGATGGTGACGGCGTCATGGACAAAAGCACTGTTTTTATTGACAGCCTGCTGCTTCCCAGAATGATGCAGCCCGTCGGAAATGAGTTGCTTGTAAATGAAAGCAATACCATTGACATGTACAGTTACCGCGACACAAACGGCGACGGAAAAGCGGATGTTAAAATCCCTGTTTACCGGAATGACAAATACGTGGTCAATGACATGAACATGGAACATCAGCGGAGCGGTCTGGACTGGAACCTCGACAACTGGATGTACCTTACTTATGATGCCGTGCGTTTCAGGTATACGAATGGCAAAATGCTTGCAGATACAATCGTAAGCGGATCGAGCGGACAGTGGGGCATGACGCACGATGATTATGGCCGGCTCTTCTATTCACGGGCGGGCGGTGAAATTCCGGCACTGGGCTTCCAGATCAACCCGAAATACGGAACGCTGGACTTTCCGGACCAGTACAATGCAGCATTCGCAGAAGTGTGGCCGATCATTGCCACACCGGACGTACAGGGCGGACTTCCAAGGCTGCGTCCCAACCAGACACTGAACCATTTTACAGCCCCGACCGGGCAATCCATTTACAGAGGCGATCAGTTTCCGGCTGATTTCTCCGGCGATTACCTCGTCTGCGAACCCGTGGCAAGGGCTGTAAGGCGGGCAGAAGTGGTGCATCAGAATGGAAAGACCACCCTTCGGAATGTATATCAGAACAAGGAATTTCTGTCGTCTTCGGATATGAATTTCAGGCCGGTCAATTCGGCTACGGGGCCGGACGGCCATCTGTACATTGTGGATATGCACCGCGGAATCATTCAGCAGGGCAACTGGACGCAGCCGGGATCTTATCTGAGACAAAAAATTGACAGCCTCGGCCTTGCCGCAAATGTGGGGCACGGACGCATTTACCGCATTGTGCATGAGGGTTCCAAACGAGTTGAAAAACCAAAAATGTTAAACCAGAAACCTGCCGAACTGCTGGCTTATCTGGGACATGCCAATGGCTGGTGGCGCGACAATGCACAGAAAGAGCTGATTACCCGCGCTGATCAGTCCGTTGTTCCTGCATTGAAGGAAATTGCAGCAGGCAAGCGGACTGTTGCAGGAAAAGAAACCGGACATCTTGCAAAAATACACGCATTGTGGACTTTGGAAGGAATGCAATCGATTGATACGGATCTGCTTGCCACAGCGATGAACGATCCGGATGCACGGGTGAGAAAAACGGCTGTCTGGATCAGCGAGCCGCTTTTGCGATCCGGCAATCCTGTCCTGCTCGAACACGCCGGAAAGCTGGTGCAGGATACCGATGACGATGTGCGGGTGCAGTTGCTGCTGTCATTGTATAACAGCAAGTCTGAGCAGGCGAAGACGATCGTGAACCAAATCCTGGAAAATGGACAATCGCATGAAATGCTGCTGGCAACAAAAACCGCCCTCGACAAAAATGAAAACGTACGGACATTCGGAAGCAGGCTGGGACAAATGGACGAAGCGTCCAGAAAGCTGATTATCAATGGAGCCGGCATTTTCAAATCGTTGTGCGCAAGCTGTCACGGAGCAGATGCCAAAGGACTGGCCATCGGCGGAGCAGGTATGGCTGCGCCTCCGCTCGCCGGCTCGCCCCGACTGGAATTTACAGAAAAGAATAACCTGATCCGCATCGTGCTCAAAGGTCTTACCGGGCCGGTTGAAGGCAAGGAATATACAAGCATTATGCCCGTTATGGAAGCAAACAGCGACGAATGGATTGCTTCTGTCGTCAGCTACATCCGTCACGATTTCGGCGGCAGACCTCCAAGAAAAAAAGGAGAAATTCCGGGAATGGCACCCGCGGCAACCAGCAATGAATCCGGCTTTCCGGTGAGAAAAATTTCTTCGCCGGTTGTAACTGCCGAAGAGGTCAGGAAAATAAGAGAAGAGAGCGCCGGCCGTAAAACGGCGTGGACCATTCCGGAACTAAAACCGGAACAGCAGGAGTAAGGTTGCCGGTCTTTTGGCCGCTATTAACATTTTTAAAGTATTAAAAGGATTCGTATTCTAAAATAAAAATTCCTGAATCAACTTTGAGAAAACAAGTAATTCTGTTTTTTCTGTAAAAGCTGATTCAGGAATTATATTCAATATCGGCCAAGATATTCCATCAAAAACATCTTGCACCAGCCTTCTCACATTTCACCCACAATCCTGTAACTTTTTCCTTTCTCCGTCTGGAATTTACTGATATAGCCGGAATCTGTTTTCTCCGTTGTGGAAGCTATGCCGGTTACTTTTACAGGCGTATTGGTCTTGATAATGCACGGTTCCCCGTTCAGCGATTTTATAACCGAGCCGGTCAGTTTTCCGTTTTTCCAGTCCATGTCCACCTCGAATCCGCCCCTTGCACGAAGTCCTTTGATCCGGCCGTTTTTCCAGGCGGAAGGCAATGCAGGCAAAAGGTAAATCTCTTTCAGATGGCTCTGGATCAGCATTTCGGACATACCGGCTGTTCCGGCAAAATTTCCGTCGATCTGGAAAGGAGGATGTGCATCAAAGAAATTCGGATATGTGCCGCCGCCTTTGTAATCTCCTTTATTTTCATTGGTATACCTCATCAGCTGACGGATAAGCGTGTAGGCATGATCGCCATCCAGCAGTCTGGCCCAGAAATTGATTTTCCAGCCTTTACTCCATCCCGTTCCATGATCTCCCCGAACTTCCAGCGTTTTCTTTGCGGCCTGAAAGAATTCCGGCGTATCCTGTGAAATCTGGCGTCCGGGATGAAGCCCGAACAAATGCGATACATGGCGGTGCAACGTATCAGTTTCTTCAAAATCCTTGTACCATTCCTGAATCCTGCCTCTTTTATCTATTTTCAGCGGGTAAAGTCTGGCGCGTTTTTCAACGAGCAGTTTTTTAAATTCCGGGTCATTGCCCAGTACATCCGCCGCTTCAATGAGGTTGGAAAAAAGATCGTAAATGATGGACATATCCATGGTCGTGGCGATGGAAACGGCTGCTTCGCCGCCTTTCGGATCTTTGAATTTGTTTTCCGGCGATGTAGATGGAGCCGTAACCAGAAAGCCGTCCTTGTCTTCCACAAGCCAGTCCAGCGTAAACAAAGCGGCTTCTTTCATGATTGGGTATGCTTTTTCCTTCAAAAACATTTTATCTCCGGTAAAACGGTAATGTTCCCACAAATGCTGCGAAAGCCAGTTTCCGCCCATATACCAGTTTGCCCAGAGCGGATCGCCGTCCCCGACGTTTCCTACCGGATTTGACTGTCCCCAGATATCGGCATTATGGTGTGCAACCCAGCCCTTTGTGCCATAGAATTCCCTGGCAGTGACTTTGCCGGTCTGCGAAAGATCTTTGATCCAGGAAAGCAAAGGCGTATGCATTTCCGACAGGTTCGTGACTTCCGAAGGCCAGTAATTCATCTGGGTATTGATGTTGATGGTATAATTGGAACTCCACGGCGCCCGCATTTCCTTGTTCCAGATACCCTGCAGATTCGCTGGCGGACCGGCCGGAACGCCGGGCAAAGCCGCGCGTGACGATGAAACCAGGAGATAGCGGCCATACTGATAATAAAGTGTCTCGAGGCCGGGATCGTAACTTCCCCTGGAATAAGCCATCAGGCGTTCGTCGGAAGGCAGTTTTACATTCGGGTTATTTGCCGTGCTGTCCGTTACATCGAAAGTAACGCGGTTGAAATAAGTACGGAAATCATCCTGATGACGCTTTTTCAAAACAGCATAGGATTTGGCCAGCGCCTTGTCCAGATAACTTTTTGCCAGCGACTTTTCATCCTTGCCCTCTTTGTCGGGACATTTATCAAAACCGTTGAAGCTCGTTGCTGCCGACAAGTACACGAATACCTCGCTCGCGTTGCTTACATGGATTCCGGACGTGTCCGTTACAATAACGCCGTCTTTACTCACGGCTTTCATCCTGAACTGGAAGCGGGTGCCGTTGCAGCCGTTTGGGTCTTCGTAAATGATCGGCTCCTGACCGGGCGGATTATAATAGTTCGGATTGACGTGTGCAGGTGCTTTTCCATTGATCACCAGCTCTTTGGATGCAGTTGCTTCGCGCTTGTAACGCAGCGGACTGTTTGCGGATACGGTAAAATTCAGCTGTTTTGGACTGGATGCCGAAATCCGGATCACAAGAATGTTATCCGGCGCAGAAGTGAAAATTTCTCTTTTATAAACGACACCGCCGGCTGTAAAACGGGTTGTTGCAACCGAATTGGCGATGTCGAGGTCGCGGTAATAATCGGTGGGTTTCTGAGCTTTCAGGTCCTGGACAATTTTGAGGTCGCCCATCGGCATGTAGGATTCGGTGTAAAGCCCCTGCATTTTTTTGAGCAGTTCATTGGCTTTCTGATAATCGCCTTCCTGCAGAAGTGCCGTTCTGACTTGTGGCAGATACGACGCGGAAGCAGGATTTACATTTGTTTTTACCGGCCCTCCTGACCATAGCGTACTTTCATTGAGTTGTAAAAGCTCCTGTTCCACGCCGCCGAAAACCATGGCGCCAATGTGCCCGTTCCCGACCGGCAAAGCTTCCACCCACTGGCTTGCAGGCTGATTGTACCATAACTTCAGATCAGCCGTTTTTTGTGCAAACGAGCTGAATGACAGCATTGTGACCAATGCGGGAAAAACTGTTTTTTTGATTATTTTCATTCAAGCGGGAATTAGGATTTGATATTTGTTAAACATGGCGGCAAAAGGTCATTTTAATGAAACCATTGCTTTGATAACGCCTGTTGCCGGATCGAGCCAGCTTTCAAAATCAGTTTTGACTTCACCGAAAGCGACGCGGTGCGTAATGTAGTTTTCGGGATCAATCCATCCGTTTTTGATGCATTTTATGACATATTCGAAATCGGGCCTTACAGCGTTCCGGCTGCTCATCAAAGTGGCTTCGCGCTTGTGGAATTCGGGATGAATAAAACTGATTTCTCCGCCCTGCAGGCCAACCAGAACGTATTTTCCGCCGTGTGAAATATACTGAAATCCTGTATTAATGGCTTTCAGGTTTCCCGTAGCGTCGATCACAACCGTCGGCATATCGCCGTCCGTTATTTTTGCCAGCTCTTCGGACACATTTTGGGTCAATCCATTGATACAATGCGGTACCCTGATTTTTTCTTCGGAAAAATTCAGCCGTTTTTCATTGATATCCAGCGCAATAACCCGGGCGCCTGCAATCCTTGCAAATTCCATTACGCCCAGGCCGATCGGGCCGGCGCCCATGACCAGAACGGTATCGTCAGCAGAAACCCCGGCACGCTGAATGGCATGTGCGCCGATAGCCAGCGGTTCCACAAGCGCCAGTTGCTCAAACGTAAGGCCTTGCGAATGAACCAGTTTGTCTGAAGGAATGGAAACATATTCCGACATGCCGCCGTCTATATGCACGCCGAATACTTTCATCCGGGTACAGCAGTTTGTTTTGCCTTTCCGGCATGCGATGCAATGGCCGCAGTTGAAATAGGGCAGGAAAGTAACCGCATCGCCAACGGAAAAACCCTCGGCATCGGTCGCTGCGATTTCGCCGGCAAGTTCATGCCCAAGAATTCTGGGATAATTGAAAAAAGGCTGTTTTCCTTCAAATGCGTGCAGGTCGGTTCCGCAAATGCCGATGTTTTTTATTTTTAAAATGGTGTGGTTTTCCGTTAAGGAAGGCATGTCTGAATCCTGATAAACAAAATTTCCGGGTGCCTCGCAAACCAGTGTTTTCATAATCGTGTAAAGCGTAATTTCAGCGTGTAAAAATCAGTTTATGTAATCCTGTTTATGTAATCCTGTAAGTAAAGGTCAATATTCAAGCGCACGATCCAGATGCACATAACCGCCGTCTACATAAATAAGCTGGCCGGTTGTATGGCTGGATTTGTCGGACAGTAGAAAAACCGTCATGTTGGCTATTTCTTCGGCTGTGGTCATGCGCTTTTCCAGCGGAATATTTGCGGTAATGGAGGCCAGTTTCTGTTGCGGGTTCGGAAGCATTTCGATCCAGCGTTCGTAAAGCGGTGTCCAGCATTCGGCTACAACCACGGCGTTTACGCGGATGCCGTAAGGCAAAAGTTCAACAGCCCATTCACGTGTCAGCGCGTTGCGTCCGCCGTTCGATGCCGCATAAGCGGATGTGCCGCCCTGACCGGTATCAGCCGTTTTGGAAGTGATATTGACAATGGAACCCTTTGATGCTTTCAAGGCAGGCAATGCATGATGCGCCATCAGATAATAATGCACCAGATTTTTGTGAAGCGACGCAATGAAGCCTTCATAACTTCCCGATTCCAGTCCGACACCGTCATTAACGCCGGCGTTATTAACCAGACCGTCGATACGGCCGTATGCAGCCAGTACTTCTTTCACCGCCTCTTCGCAAGCCTCCGGCTGCGTCAGCTCCGCCTGCACCGGAAAAGCCTGAAGACCCTGGCCGGTCAGTTCGTCCGCCAGTTTCCGGTTGTCATCCATATTTCTTCCTACTATTATGGGAATGGCGCCTTCTCCGGCCAGGACCCTTGTAATTCCTTCACCGATTCCCTTGGCTCCGCCAGTGACAATGATGACTTTATTCTCAAAATGTAAATCCATGCTGAAATTTTTTGTTGCAAATAAAACTCGTTTTTCAGGGAATGGAAAGCGTTGTGAATGCCGCTTTCCATTCCCTGGGTTATTTTACATATAAAATGATTTCTTTCATCAATAACCGGGATTCTGCGTCAGTACCGGTGCATTGCGGTCGATTTCAGTTTGCGGAATCGGCCACAGATCATATTTTGCTTCATATTTGGACTTGATCGTCGGAGCCAGCGGGTTCTGAACAAAGCCGTTCAGCTTTTGCTCGGCAATTCCCCATCTTCTCAGGTCAAAATAGCGCTGGCCTTCCATGGCGAATTCCACACGCCTTTCATGACGGATCATCTCGCGCAACTGACTTTGTGAAACACCCGCTGCCAACGCCGGCATACCCGCTCTTTTTCGCACGAGGTTCACCGGAGCAACAGCTGCGGCCGGGCCGTTTGCTTCGTTTTCGGCTTCGGCATACATGAGTAAAATATCCGCATAGCGCAGCAACACAAAGTCATTGTCGTCGATAGCGCCGTAATCCGGATTTACCTGAGCGGGATCAAGCCATTTTTTTACCGGATAAAACCCTACCGTCCAGCTGTCTTTTCCGGGCGTAGCTACCGAAAGGTCTCCGGTGAACGGCCAGCCTTGCGCCTTGGTGTCTCCCGGAAAAAAGAAAGTCTGACGCATTCTCGGATCTCTGTTTTCAAACGGTTTGGCAGGGTTGTACACCGCCGAGGTTGCAATGGGTTTGCCGTCAATGGCTTCGTACTCGTTGATCAGGTCCTGCGTTCCCTGTTCGCCTTTCCAGCGCTGAAGGGAAACGGCCACGGCTACATCCTGATGCAGCAAGTTGGGCTGAAGATATTTAACCGAAAACATAATTTCGGTGCTGCTGTTCTGGTCGGGCTTGTAAAAGTTGCCGGCATAATTCGGCCACAAAGAATATTTGTTACCTGCGATAATGGTTTTGGCCAGTGCAGCCGCTTCGGCGTATTTCTTTTCATAAAGCAGCACACGTACCAGATAACCCTGTGCGGTTGTCTTTACGGCATGTCCGTCTTTGTAGGCATTATCCGGCAAACTGGCAATGGCTTTGGCAAGGTCTTCTTCAATCAGTTTCAATACATCCGCTTTTTCCGATTTTGCCCGGGTCGATTTGAAATCAATTGTAAACGGATCTTCGGTCGTGATTACAACGTTGCCGTAAAGCTGCGCAAGCCAGAAGTAATTGAATGCGCGCAGGAAATACGCTTCGCCCTGATACCGTGCCAGCTTTTCGTCCGTCAGAACCTTGCCGACGTTCGCAAGAAAAGAGTTGATTGCTGCAATGGCTTTGTAATTATTGGTATAGTAATTCAGTACAAAGTCGCCGGACTGCGGGGTAATGCCGGAAGAAAGGGCCGAATTGCCGCCGCCGTAATTATACTGTCCGTACGCATCGTCACTGAAAGTATCCCAGGCAAAAACCTGATATTGGGAAGTAGCGTAACCGCCGCCGGAAGCATACAAGTAATTATACAGGCCTGTCAGGGCAAGGTCTGCATCCGATTCTGTTTTCCAGAAAATACCTGTCGAGAGTTTATCCGGCGGGCTTACATCCAGCACATCGTTGCAGGATGTGAGCGAAAGCGTGGATACAAGTAATGCGGAAGCAAAGGTTTTAATATATTTTTTCATCTCTTGAAATGGTTGTCAGGATTAGAATTGAGCGTTGATACCAAATGTGAATGTCCTGTTTTGAGGATAAGCCAGATAATTGCCGCTGTTTACACGTTCCGGATCAAGGCCCGGAAATTTGCTTGCAGTCAGTACATTGTCTGCGGATACGTACAATCTTACCGTATTGATTTTTATTTTGTCAAGAAGGCTTTTTGGAACACTGTATCCGATCTGAACATTTTTCAGACGTACAAAGGAAGCATCTTTGAGAAAATAGGTCGAATTGTAATTCTGAACCGGTGCATAGCCGTCTGCCACGTATATTTTAGGCATCGAGTTGGTCGGATTGGAAGGCGTCCAGCGATTTCTCCAGTCTGTTGTCGGTACGGAACCTTGCCTGAATGGCTCGATGCCCCAGCCGTTTACATAAATTTTCTGTCCCACCGACCCGAAAACCTGCGCCGACAAGTCAAATCCTTTCCAGTTGGCCGACAGGTTGAGGCCCATCTGCATGGCCGGATACCGGCCTTTCTGATACGTTCTGTCCTGATCGTTGATGATGCCGTCACCATTTATATCTCTGATCTTCAGATCACCGGGGGTAGGCGTAACCGGCTGCTTGGCCCAGGCGTCAATTTCAGACTGGTTCTGGAAAATGCCGTCCCAGATGTACACGTAGAATTCATCCAGCGCATGGCCTTCCTCCCGGATCGTGTTGCTGCTGATTTCTGTCTTTCCGAATTCTTCGAGAATGTTCTTGTAAGCCTGGATATTTCCTCCGATGGAGTACGTAAAGTCACTTCCTGCACGGCCATTGTACTGCAAGGCAAGTTCAATTCCTTTGTTGCGCACCGCTCCGTTGTTGATAACCGGCGCATCGAGCCCGAGCCAGAGCGGAACCTGTGAACTTCTCAAAATGTCGAAAGTATATTTGTTGAACACATCGGCTGAAAAGGTGATTTTGTTATTGAACGCTGTCAGGTCAAGACCGGCATTCACGGATCTGGTCGTTTCCCAAGTCAGATTTGGATCTACCAAAGCAGAGGCCGCAAAACCTGTTGAAATGCCTCCAAAAGCATAATTTCTGTTGGTCAGCGTGGACTGATAAGGATAATTTCCGATGTTCTGGTTACCCAGCTGTCCCCACGATGCCCGGAGTTTGAGGTCGTTGATCCATTTGATATTTTGCATAAACTGCTCTTTGGAAACACGCCATCCTCCTGAAAAAGAGTAAAACAAGCCCCAGCGCGTATCGTTTGGCAGCCGCGAAGTCCCGTCGTAACGTACGCTTGCGCCGAGCAGATATTTATCCAACAGACTGTAATTGGCGTTTCCATAGAATGACTGGATTGCCCATTGTGCAGAAGTTCCGGAATTGGTTTGTCCGTCCAGCGGGCCGGCATCCAGTTCGGTCAGGGAGTTTGTCGGGAATTGTCTTCTGGCAGCGGAAAGTGTGCTCGACTGGTTCTGTTCCTGCTGAAATCCTCCAAGTACGGACAAGGTATGGCTTCCGAACGTTTTGTTATAATTTAACTGGCTGTAAAAGACCGTGTAAACCAGATCGTTCCGCTGCGCTGTAAGCCCCGGCGTTCCCACATCCAGCCCGCCAGCCGCACTTAAATCATTGTAATAATAAGTGGGAACAACAGGCCGGAAAGTACTGATTCGGGTATTCTGAAAATTGAATCCCGCCCTGTTTTCCAGTCTGAGCCCGTCCACAATGTCGATGTCAACCGACATATTTCCCTGTGCGTAATAATCCTTTGTTTTGGTTGTGGAGTTTTCATAAACCGTTGCAATGGTGTTTTTATTTCCCAGTTCGTTGGGATACGCTCTTTTGATCCATTTCCCATCGGCAGTCTGCGGCGGATAAAGCGGCGATTGAGCCATGGTGGAAAGGAACATATCGGTGCTTCCGTTGCTCGGCGCTTTCTGGTCACCTACACGGAACTGCAGGTCGGTACCCATTGTAACTCTTTTATGTACTTTGGCGGACAAGCCAAGGTTCATCGTGTATTTTTTATAATCAAATCCGATCATGACGCCCGGCTGATCGGTAATTCCGACACCCACATTGAACGTAGTGCCTTCCTTGCTTCCGCCGGACATACTCAGATAATGGTTTTTAACATAGGCGGGCCGGAAAAGGTCGTCGAGCCAGTTATGGTTCGGATATTTTACCCGGTCGGTAGCGTTTCTGTACAGGTCAATTTGGGATTGGGTGTACAAAGGCGCCAGGTTGGAATTGGTCCTTGCTTCATTGGAAAGCTCCATGTATTCTGCTGAATTCGCGATGGTTTCGGGAATGGCTGTCGGGTTGGAAATACCGAGGTTGAAGTTATAGCCAAATGCAAATCCGCCGCCGCTTCCTTTTTTTGTTTTGACCAGAATCACGCCATTGGCCCCTCTTGCGCCGTAAATAGCAGCCGAGGCAGCATCTTTCAAAACCGTGACGGATTCAATGTTGTTCGGATTGATGATGTTGAGGTTTCCCGGAAGTCCATCCACGATCACCAGCGGGTCATTTCCCGCGCCGCTGAACGTACCCGTACCCCTTATACGTAATTGGGTACCTTCATTGCCGGGCTCGCCCGAGTTCTGAATCACCTGCAACCCGGGAAGCTGTCCCTGAAGTAACGTAACCGGGTCCGTCGCAATCCGTTTATTGATGGTTTCTCCCGAAATGGTCGTAACGGCGCTGATGATGTTGCGCTTGCTCTGGGAATTATAACCTACAACAATTACTTCGTCCAACGCTTTCTGGTCGGTTTTCAGGGTAATGTCGATGGTGGCCTGATTGCCGACCACAACTTCCTGTGAAGCAAATCCGACAAATGAAAAAGTCAGCGTGGCCGCTTCCTCCGGAACTGAAATGCTGTATTTTCCTTCCAGATCAGACGTCGTACCGCGCTGCGTACCTTTCAGTATCACGCTCACGCTGGGTAATCCTTCGCCTTTTTCATCCACGATTTTACCTGTAATCAGGCGGTCTGCGACGGCATATGCAACGCCGGCATGCGTGTGAGCGATCCATAAACATGCAAAAAGCAATTGCATGCATGTAAATCTCACAAATGGTTTAAGGGTAAAGCTTGTTCTTGTCATCGCGTCTCTGGTTTTACATGTTTGGTTTAGTGGAACAGTTGGAGTTTATTAAAAAGGTTTTTACACGAAATGAGACCTTACTTGTGAAATCCGTTTTTTAGATATGTTTATATATTATGCAAGTATTGTTCAATTTGAAGTTGCTCATACTTTTGGTTGTTTTTGAAATCTGTTTATTGGGAAGACGGGTGTGAGACTGGATTAAAACTCCTTCGTGTGAATTTAACAATGCAAAGGAATTATATTTTTAATTAAAGAATGGTTCGGAAATTAACGGATGTATAAGAGATTTTAACATCTTTGTTCTGCCTCAGTTAATTTTCGTTGTATAGATTTCAGACATGAAACCGCAGTTGCTTAAAGTCCCGAATGTACAGGCTTACTCATTCAGTACGCGACAGGATAAAATGACCAACATCAATAACCGCTGGCATTATCATCCGGAAATCGAGCTTGTTCATTTTCATAAAGGTTCAGGAACCCAGTTTGTCGGAGATCACATCAAAAGGTTTTTTCCGAATGAAATTGTGCTTGTCGGCAGCAATCTGCCTCATTACTGGCGATTTGATACGGATGTGGATCAGGACGAAACATGCAGTTCGCTGGTTTCTTCAGTTGTGCATTTCATGCCGGACTTCTGGGGACAGAAGTTTCTGGATCTTACCGAAAACAAGCCCATCAAATCGGTTCTTGAGAAGGCGGCGAGGGGCCTGCTTTTAACAGGTTCTTTAAAGGAAAAAGTGGCTGGCGAAATCGAAAGCCTGAATCATGCAGAAGGTCCGGAACGTATTATGGTGCTGATGAAAATCCTGAACGCCATTTACCATTCCGAAGAATTTACGGTCTTGTCATCTGTTGGCTATCAGAACATGCTGCTGGATTCCGAAAACGACCGGATCAACGACATTTATGAATTTACATTCAATAATTTCAACAAGAAGATTTATCTTGATCAGGTGGCCAGTATTTCCGGGCTGGTCCCCAATTCTTTTTGCCGTTACTTCAAATCCAGGACGGGCAAGACTTACCTGCAGTTTCTGACCGAAATCCGTGTCGGGCACGCCTGCAAGCTGCTGATGAACGACAACATCAACATCAAAGAAGTATGTTATGAAAGCGGGTTTCTGAATTTCAGTTGTTTTCACCGGAGGTTCAAGGAAATAACCGGCCAGAGTCCGCAGCATTACCGTGTAAGTGTATCCGGTTGATGTTTTTTTTGGCTGTTGGCTGCTAGCTGTTAGCTGCTGGCTGTTGGCTAATGGCAATGGTGATTTTATGACAGAGCTTCCGGTGGCGGCCCGCCGGCAGGACGGGAATTATCTTTCGGAAGCGGGACAAACTCTTCGTTGTCCGTTGGAGGCAAATGAATTCGTCCCTGTTTCCAGTCTTCCTTGGCCTGTTCAATCCTTTCCTTGCGGCTGGATACGAAATTCCACCAGATGTAACGTTCTCCCAAATGCTCGCCGCCCAGCATCATCAGTGTAGTCTTTTCCATGGCGATCATTACGGGATCTGCTCCTTTTGTAAAAACCAGCAGTTTTCCCGCCGTGTAAGTAATTCCGTTTACCTCAACACTGCCTCTGACGATGTATACACCTCTTTCGCTGTGTTCCTGAGGCAAGCCAAACCGGGCTCCGTTATCCAGTACGACATGGAGATAAAACAGCGGAGAGGTAGTATGCACATTACTCTTCAGTCCGTATGCATCACCGGCTATCAGCCGCATCCAGATACCCGGGTCGGTAAATACGGGCAATTGCCCTGCTGTATAGTTTTTAAATGAAGGTTCGCCTTCTTCGTCTTTTTCAGGAAGTGCAACCCACGTTTGTATCATTTCCAGCTCACCGCCGGCCAGCATGGCGGGATCTTCAAACCGTTCACTGTGTGCAATGCCTCTTCCGGCCGTCATCCAGTTTACCTCGCCCGGCTTGATAACCTGCTCCACGCCAAGGCTGTCTCTGTGCGTGACATTTCCGCTGAAAAGGTAACTTACCGTAGAAAGGCCAATATGCGGATGCGGCAGCACATCCAGGTTGGTTGCTGTCGCTGCGGGCATATTTACCGGTCCGCCATGGTCCATAAAAATGAACGGTCCCACCATTCTTCGCAGCTGATAGGGCAGGATGCGCTTTACTTCAAAACCGGGGACTATCGCTGCTTTTCGGGATTGTATGACTATATCAAGCATGATGATATTTCGTTATCTGCAATCTGCGAACTTAGGGTATGTAAATGTTTTTGCCAAATGTTGATTTTATTTCAGGAGTTGGGGGGTTGTCATGAGTTGTTATGGATTGTCATGAGTTGTCATGTGTTGTCATGAGTTGTTATGTGTTGTTATGTATTGTCATGATTTGATTAAGGGTTGTTCAGGCGAACTGGGCTGTTGGTGATGAAACGTCAAATACTTTTCTCAATTCTTTCATGGCATTGCGGATTCTTGATTTTACGGTTCCCAGCGGCAAGCACAAATGTTCCGAAGCTTCTTCATGCGTGTACCCTTCAAAATAAACCAGTTCGATAAGCTGCTTTTTTTCCGGCAGCAGTTTTTCCACAATGGATTTCAGATCAAGCGTGGCTGGCGCAGGGGTGAAAACAGCATGATTGCCAAGGTCATTTTCCCTGACCGCTTCCCATTTCAGATCATTTTCAAATTTACAATCGGCCCTTAATTTGTCAATCGCCGTTCGTCTGGTGATATTCAGCATCCATGTAAACAAACTTCCTTTTTCTGCATCGTAGCTTGCCATGTGCTTCCAGATTTTGATAAAGGAATCCTGCATGACATCATCGGCTCTGCTGTCGTCTTTTACAATTTTCCGCACGATGCCGTACAACGCAGGCGCATAATGGTCGTAAAGATATTCGTAAGCTGCTTTATTGTTCGTTTTCAAAAGTGTAACCAGTTCATTTTCAGTAAAGAGGATGGACTTGTTCATTTGGGCGGTATTTATGGAGGTATCCTGGTTAAGTACATTGGTATATGCATGGAAATAGTATAAAATCATACCTGTATATACGTCAATAAATATTGTGAAATTCCTGAAACAACCTGGGATTTTGCTATAAATGGTCATGCAAATTCTACAATTGTGTAGAAATGCGCGAATCACAATACCGGGGCTCACAGCATTGCTGACGTCAGCTTTCAGAGCATTAAGGCGACACTGAAAAATCTGGTTTAAAAGCCAGCAAAGTGAGTAAATGTGAGTTTATATATTCATAACTCATTTCAAAAAACCTATTCGTCGTCATTGATACAGGCTACTTCCGGATATGCACATATAAAAGCAATCATAATGCAGAATGGCCCGGTGCCCGTCGCAAGCTAATGTCCAGCTTCTTTGTTAACGCAAGCAGGACCGGGAAAAGGTTTTGTTTATACGCTTTTTACAATTAATCTGAGTGGTTAAGTTTGCAGTATTACTCTCGTACTCTTTCCGCATTAGTAAGAAAAAATCAAAATTTATGTTTACAGACAGGAAGTTCGCCGCATTTTTGGGCCCAGGCTTTAATTATGTTTTTTTGTTTTTTATGTTCTGTGCAACCGGTACAGTTCAGGCGCAGGTTGCGATTGTTGGCCACAGGGGCGGCTTGTATGCGCCGTATCCCGAAAGCTCCATAAAGCTTTTTAATGCTACCGCAGCGTCATTCGGAAAAGACACCGTATGCATTGAAATCGATTTGCGAAAAAGCAAGGACGGCAGCCTGTATCTGATGCACGACCCGACCGTAGACCGTACTACAACGGGCACTGGCCAGCTGGAAGAACGGAGCGATCAGTACCTGAATGCCCTTCGTCTTAAAACAAAGGACGGAAAAATCACAGACGAGCATATACCTTCCTTTGATGAGGTACTGACATTCATAAGCAACCGGAATATCAACCTGATGCTGGATATCAAGGCGCCGGTTCACAAGGAAGCGCTGGAACAAGTGAAGAGGCACAATATGGAAAACCGGATGCTGGTACTGACATTCAAAGACGAATTTACCCGTCTCGTCGCTGAAACCAATCAGAATGTTTTGCTGTCTGCGCTGATAGAAACAGAACAGGCATGGAAAGCTTTTGAACAAATCCCGGTGCGGCCCGGTAAACGCATTGCGTACATCACTGCAAAAACCCCGGCGGAACTGATCACCAGGCTAAGGCAGCAAAAAGTGCGCATCATGGCAGATGTAAGCGAAGATTCAAAGAATGGTGGAAAACCGCTTTCTGCAGACGGATACCGCACGAAAGTAAAAAATCAGCAACTGGATATACTTATTTCGGATTTTCCCACAGAAGCACACCACGCACTTGGTTCGCAAAAAAGGGCGGCAGAATGAAAACGGAATTCCTGATAATTAAAATAACTGATTCTGAATCAGGTAAAATTCTAGTATCCATGAAGTGCAATGCCAGTAACCATTTCCTGGGCCTGATGTATAAAACGGGTAAATAAAGCTGTAATCTGTATAAAGCGGTTCAGGCTGTATAACCGGTCTTTGTTACCAGAGATAAGGCTAAATTTAGGAATTGGCTGCTGGCAGCTAAATTTAAGCTGACAAGAAGATAGCATAGTAAGAAAGCCCCGGCCGGAGAAAACAATACAATCAAATGGATGTAAAGCAATTCCCAGCAATGAAGTATATTCTTAAATCGGTTACAATCATGTTGTTTATGCTGACACAATTATCCATTGCAGCATACAGCCAGACTGAAAATAGCAGAACGCAGGCAAGTACACTGAAAAAGGCTACTGCAAAATCGGGAACTCCGGCCATTGAATCCGGTATGATGGTGCGAATTTCAGAAATTGACATCCTGCCGGAACATCTGGGCGAATACAATACCATCCTGAAAGAAGAAGCGGCTGCATCCGTCGAAAAGGAGCCCGGCGTAATTGCCATTTTTCCAATGAGCCTGAAAGAGCAGCCGAACCAGATCAGGATCGTAGAAATTTATGCCGACAGTGCGGCTTATCGTTCGCATTTGAAAACACCGCATTTTCAGCATTACAAAACTTCAACCCTGAAAATGGTAAAGTCGTTGAAACTGGTGGATATGAATGCACTTGACCGCGAAACAATGCTGAACATTTTCAGAAAGCTGAAATAGGAAACCCGGGCGAGTGCCGGCTGTGAACTTTCCGCAGTCAGGAATATAAAGCTTTGCTGCTTGGAGAGATTATGGGCAGCTTAGCCTAACGTGCGTTTCCAGTTACTTTTAAGGTCCCTGTATCTGGCATTGCTTTCCGCTTCTTTCCACTTTTCAAAAAACACAGCTGCAGCATCCGCTTTTTCCTGCTCGCCGGTACCTCTTTCCAGCTGCTGATAGTCATTGTCCTTGTCGTATTTTTTACCGCCTTTGTAATTAGCATAGCGACGTGCGCGCGTATAGCCCATTTGCAGGTATTTGCGCGCCATATCGGCTCCTACAAAATCATCCTTATCCAGATAAGCGATGAAGAGTTCATAGATTTTACGACTGCTTTCCTCCGCAATGGCTTTTGTTTTAAACCGCCAGTACTGACCGATTTCCGACTTGTATGGTTCACAGATCAGAACGCCCTGTTCGCCTTTTCCGACCCGGTAAAGTTCCGACTGCGCCCTGTAATCGATATCAGGTTTCCAGGCATATGCAGGCTTGTCGAAATGAAGGTATGAAAGCTTGTCGCTCAATGGTTTTTGGGTAAGGATTTGTTGATAATGGGGCAGGGGATTGGGGGGTGTTTGTAGGGTAGTATGGGTTGTTCAGAGGTTTGGGTTGTTTTTGGGTTTATTGGCATTTGTAGTCATTTGTTGTCATTTATAGTCCTTTATAGGTGTTTGTAGTTATTTATGGACATTTATTGTCATTTATAGGTGTTTATAGTTATTTATAGACATCTATAGTCATTTATGGTCATTTATGGTTATTTGTTGTCCTTTATAGGTGTTTGTAGTTATTTATGGTCATTTATAGTCATTTGTTGTCATTTATAGGTGTTTATAGTTATTTATAGAGATTTGCAGTTGTTTGTGGCTGTGGTTTGTTTTTTTTTAAAATATAACTGATTGCTGAAAGCTGCCAGTTTATTATTCGCTGTATAGTTTGATGAAATCACCTTCGTGTTCGCAAATTTCTGTCATGGCGGCTTTAATGTCGGGCAGGCTCATGGGTTTCAATGAAAATGCATCGGCACCCAGCCGGAAGCTTTCCTGCCTGAACTCGGCCTGATCGCGGTTGGTCATCATAATGACAGGTACTGTCTGCCAGTAAGGATGCTGTTTCAGTTTGCCAAGGGTCTGAAAACCATTAAGCCCGGGCATATCAATGTCCAGTATGATCACCCGGGGCGAAGCAGTTTGTCCGTTTGCGAGCGCTTCGAGATTGCCGGCAAGCTCGGAGCCATCGGAAAAGAACCGCACCTGATGGTTTGGTAAAAACATTTTAAAGACCTGCTGGACCAGAAAGCGATAATCGGCGTCGTCGTCTACCAAATAAATCAAGTGCGGATGTGGCATCAGTAAATCAGTATTATATGATAATCGGTAATCTTAATTTCTTTTAACAATCATCCATTCCGGATTTTTTCAATAAACGGATTTCAAAACGGGTTCCCTGTTCCGGATCACTTTCCACCAGAAGCTGACAACCCAGCAGCTTGCAAAGGCGGTTGACAATGGCCAGGCCAATGCCTTCTCCTCCTGACTTATGCACCATTGCAATCTCTCCCGGCATCGACTCTTCGGGTTCTCCTTTCAGACGGGCAAGCAGTCTGGCCGACAGTCCCGGCCCGGTATCCGCTACGGTAAAGTACCAGCCCGGCACATCCGTAAGTCTTTCCCAGGTTATTGTTACGCCGCCTTCCCGGGTATATTTCAGAGCATTCAACAACAGGTTTTGTGCAACACGCCGGATTTGTACCGGATCGCTCTCCACTTCCATGTTATCTGGTCCTTGCGCCTTCAGCCACAATCCCTGTTGATCTGCCATAGGCTGTGTATTGTGTACCAGCTCCTGCAAAAGTCCTGCCACATCAAAGCGGCTGATGTGAATTATTTCCTGAGCAGCTTCCAGCCGGGCAAAATCCAGCAGGCTGCTCATCAGCTGCGTCATCTGCTTGGTATTGCGCTGGATCATCTGGATCAGCACGTTATTGTCGGCTTCATTGCCCGACATGCCCAGCAGCTGGGCAGCAGAAGCAATAACGCCAACCTGCCCCCGCAGGTCATGCGATGCAGACCGGAGCAGTTCGCCGCGTTCCTTCAGCGCCTCGCGGAGCTGGGCAACAGCTTGCGCATTCTGACTGGCATTTTCCAGTTCGCCCAGCCAGAACTGCTGCTGATTCTGGGCTTGTTTCAGCTCTGTAATGTCCAGTCCGGTCAGTACCACGCCGTCATCCTGCCGGCTGATGGCTACTGCGAGCCATCTTTCCTGTCCTTCTGAAGTAAGGTATTTTTCATCATAACGGGGATTGTTAGCGTTGTAAACCTCCATCAGAAAATCAGATGTCTGAGGTCCCCACAGCAATGTTTCAAAATGGTTGGCCGGCTTGCCCAGCAGCTCATAAAGCGGCTCACCGAAAAATTCGGCCAGTTTCTGGTTTCCTACGGCCAGTTGAAATCCGGTAACTATATCATTATTTGCCTCATCCCTTACGGCTTTCAGCAGGCCGATACAGGCAGGCGAAGCATCCAGTACAGCCTGCAGGTTTTCAGCCGTTTCGCGGGTTTGCTGCTGTGCCTTTTGCAATTCCGTAATATCACGGGCAATGGCCAGTACACTGTGAACGGAACCATCCGGTCCATGCTCGGGAACCATCCGGGAATAATAGTCAAAGCGGCCCTTTGGCGTGGGAAATGAGTTATAATGCTCCTGCGGCTTGCCGGTATCAAAAGTCCGCTGAAGCTTGTTCATGTACGGACCGGCAATGTCGTCCGGCTGTCCCATCTGAATGTTTGTTTTGCCTAACAGATTTTCGAGCGTCTGTCCGGATTTATTGATGAAGGCACTGTTGGCAAAAAGCAGGCGGAGATTTGTGTCCCATCGGGTAATCACATCGGGAGTATTTTCAACAAGTGTCCTGAGCTGTGCTTCACTCTGCCTGATCTGTTCCTGAGCCAGTACCTGCTCCGTAATGTCCCAGTCGGTTCCCAGCATTTTGATGATCGCCCCGCTTTCCGAAATCAACGGCACGCCTCTTACCTTCAAATACTTGATTGAATTTCCGGTATGAATGCGCAGGATCTGTTCAATAGGCTCTGTTCCTTCTTTGAGCCAGTTGGTAAACTGCTGCGCAACTTCCTTATCGTTACCTGAAGTGAAATCCTGATAAATACTGTCATGAACCGGTGTGCCCACAGGCAGATTAAACAATTGATACATACCTTCCGACCAGATAAACTCTCCGCTTGTACGGTCATACTCCCAGCTTCCTGTGCGGGCCAGCAATTCGGTTTGCTGCTGCCACGTCAGGTTTTTAAGCGCTTGTACCCGCTCAGTCTGCTTGCGTAGCGTGATGTCACGGGCAATGGTAGAAACACCGATCACCTGTCCGGCTGAATTCTTGACAGGCGACATGATGACTTCCAGTTGCATTTCCCGGCCATCCTTATTGACCCGGATGGTATCAAAGATTTCAACTTTCTCAGAAATCTTGATCTTTTCAGTGTCTTTCAGCAACTGGTCCAGATCCTTGGGCAAGGTCAGCATGCTTAGCGGATGCCCGATGGCCTGAGAAGAAGAATAGCCGTACAGTTCCTGAGAAGCCTGATTCCAGCTGGTAATAATGCCTTCAAAATTGACGGTCATGATCGCATCCTGTGAAGATTCAACGATGGCAGCCAGAAAGGAGCGGGCTTCTTCGGCGGCACGCTGTTCGGTCAGGTCACGCATGATCTTGACAAATCCCAGCAGTTTGCCTTGTCCGTCTTTCAATGGCCAGACAGAGCCTGAGCCCCAGAAGCGTGTTCCGTCTTTTCGGACATGCCAGCGTTCATTAATGGCATATCCCTGCTTCCGTGTCGTTTGTTCCTCACTTTCAGGTACGCCGTTTTTCCGGTCTTCGGGCGTAAAAAGAATATCGGCGGACTGGCCCAGAATGTCTGCTTCCGAATAGCCGGTTATGCTGTGTGCGCCCGGACTCCAGCTGGTGACGTTGCGGTCCAGATCCTGGGTGAGAATTGCATAATCCTTGGCACTTTCAAACACCAGACGCATGCGCTCTTCCGACTGCCGCACTGCTTCTTCTGCGGCTTTGCGCCTTGAAATATCCACAAAAGTTAATACAACACCGTTGATGCGGTCTTCGGCCGTACGGTAGGGCAAGACCCGCATCAGGAACAGCTGTCCGTCGCTGGTCTGAACTTCGCGTTCTACAGGCTGCAGCTTTTCCAGTACACTTTCAGCATCCCTTAGCAGGTCATCATCGCTGAGCCGGTTGGTAATATCCGTCAAAGGGCGGCCGCTGTCGGATGAGATCAGATTGAAAATGGTGCGTGCAGCCGGTGTAAACAGAATGACCCTCAGGCTTCGGTCCAGAAAGAGCGTGGCAAGGTCTGTGGAATTAATCAGGTTCTGCAGATTATTCCGGGTAAATGAAATTTCTTCCAGTTTTACCTTAAGTTCCTGATTGACCGTTGTCAGCTCCTCATTGATCGACTGCAGTTCCTCCTTGCTGGTTTCCAGTTCCTCGGCTGCCGAGCGAAGTTCCTCATTCATGGCCTGCAGTTCTTCATTGGAGGCTTTCAGCTCTTCGGCCTGGGTTTCATGCTGTTCACTTGAAGTACGCAGCTGTGCCTTGATCCGGACCAGTTCTTCTTCCAGTTGCCGTGCCATAGGTTCCTCAGAGGCAAGGATACTGGCTGCGGGGCCGGTATGCTGTCCGGTCGGTTCAAAAATGACCAGTAAAAAACCTTTGGCCGGATTGTTTCTGCCGGAATCTGCTTCATCCAGCACCGGACGTACATGCAGCGTCAGCGTCTGTGTTTTATCGTCAATCCTGACCCGAAGATTGGGCGCTTCTACATTGGTTCTTTGCTGAACAGCCTGGTAGAAAGCTGTTCTGAGTTCCAGCCGAAGCTCCGGCCTGATAAGTTTGAGCAGGTTTTTGGAAGGCTCGCCGCCTGCAATGTGCAGGTAAATACCGGCGCGCTCCGATAAATGCAGAATATCATAATCCTCGTTGACAATGATTGACGGCGGGGCATACTGTTCCAGAAGCTGCTGGTGCAGATCTCCGAAATTAAGCCTGCTTTGCAGTGACCGGCTGTCTTTGGGCAAGGCAATTTCAGGCGTTTCCTTTTTCCCGGCCGGTACCAGAAAGGTGTTTTCCGGAACGGGATAGGAACGGATTGAAACCGGCCGGCTCTGATAAATATGGTTTTCACGGCTGACAGTAGCAAACAGATCACCTGCGCCGTCGGTAGTCTCCGAAAGGCCAAGCAGGAGGTAACCTCCGGGTTTCAGAGCAAAGTGAAAAGTTTCCATCACCCGTTCCTGCGCCGCATTATTGAAATAAATAAGCAGGTTACGGCAAGTGATCAGGTCAATTTTTGAAAAAGGCGGGTCTTTCAATACATTGTGATGAGCAAACAGTACCATTTCACGGATTTCCTGTCTTACCCTGAAATTATCACCGTCCGGTACCATAAACCGGCGCAGCCGCTCAGGTGAAATATCAGCAGCGTCGTTTATCGTATAACGCCCTTCCCGGGCTACGGCTATTGCTGCCTCGTCAATATCCGTGGCGAAAATCTGCACTTTGGGCGCATCGATCATGTCCATAGTGCGTTCTGCCATGAGCATGGCCAGCGAGTATGCCTCTTCACCCGTAGCGCAGCCGGCCACCCAGATTCTGACAACGCCGTCCATATCCTGTTCCCGGGTAAGCACGGGCAGAATGTCCTGTTCGAGGGCCAGAAACGCCTTGCTGTCCCGGAAAAAGTTGGTGACCGAAATCAGCAAGTCTTTCAGCAAAGCCTGGGTTTCCTCCGGATGCTCTCTCAGAAATGCTGCATAAGCAGGAAGATCGGAGAGGTTGCGGACGTTGATGCGCCTTTCCAGACGACGCATGAGCGTTGGCCGTTTGTAATTGGAAAAGTCGTGGCCGGTGCGCAGGCGCAGGTGCGTGAACACCTCGCGCAGTGCCTGCTGCTGATCTTCGGGACGCATCTGTGCTTCTGCCCGGATGGATACCGACCCAAGACTATCGCGATAGGAAATCAGTTTTGCCGGAATCTGTGCTACTGACAGAATATCATCAACCAGGTTCGTTGCGATGGCATGACGCGGCATTTCATTGAATGCAGCTTCGCGCGGGTTTTGCACAAAAACAGCCCCGCCGTTTTCCTTGATCCGCTTAAGACCCATTGATCCGTTGGCACCTGTGCCGGACAAAATTACTCCGACTGCCCTGGAACCATGGGAATCGGCGAGTGAACGGAAAAAAATATCCACCGGTGCCCTGCGTTCTTCCTGGTTCAAATTGGGGGATACCGTAATCTGGTTAACCTGGATCTGCAAATGCTGGTTGGGCGGTACAACATACACATGATTAGGCTGAATCCGGACGTTTTCAGTAACCTTAATAACCGGTATCGGTGCAACCTGGCCAAGGATTTCGGCCAACCGGCTGTCATAGTCAGGCGATAAGTGCAGGATGACGACATAGGCCATATCTGAACCGGCATCTACCTGTTCAAAAAATTCGATCAATGTTTCCACGCCGCCAGCCGAGGCTCCGATGCCTACAATAAGTGTCTGGTCTTCTTTTTGGAGGGCATCCGGTATTACACTGGTCTTTTCTTTACTGGATTGTTTCTTGCTCACGTACTGGTCCTTTTTTCAGCGTTGTAAGTTTGTTAATGTATTGTTCAGGATTAAATAGTCCGTTATTTCGTCCGGATGTTCAACTTTTGTCTTCGTCGGGCGGGATGAGGTCTTCCATGTTCATTTGCCCCTGGAGAAGGACAGCTTTCCGCACAAGCTCTGATCGCTGCTGCGCTTTTTGCGCCTGCTGAAAATACCGCGCCGCAAGCGCGGAATGGTTAGCCTCGGCAAAATGGTCTCCAAGGTGGTTAAGGAGCATGATGCTTTCATCTACTCCCCGGATTGCGCTGTAAAGGCTTTCTTCAATTTTCTCCGTAATGGTTTCCAGCAGCACATCAGCGGAATAGGCGTGCCCGGTATGACAGCGGAAGCGACTGATGTTGCCATCTTTCAGCAAAGTGAGCACGCCATGACATTCCGGGCATGCAAAAGGGCTTAACTCGCCATATCCAAGAATATTAATGCCGAATGCATCGTCATCGGCCGCTATCTTGATTTCAGCTTTTGTTTTTTCATCTTCCTTCATGGTTACCTGTTTTTTAACACCGGCAGGCTCGCTGGCCAGCCTGGTAAGTAACGGACCTATCTCAGCAAGGGGAACTGTGTAATCAACATCCACCTGACGAATTGCGCTTTCGGGCATGGATGGAACCTGGGAATCATTCGGATCTTGTGCAATGGCTTTGCCGCCGCGGTATTTGATGTTCCACAAACCGGATGTTCCGTCATCAAGGGCGCCGGACAAAATAACGCCGACCACTCTGCTTTGATACGCATAGGCTGCTGAACGGAAAAGCGGATCAACGGCAGGACGGAAGCGGTTTTCCTTCGGGCCGCGGGTCACGCGAACATGTCCTGGTTCCAGAAGCATGTGATGATCCGGCGGAGCAACATAAATGCGGTTCATCACAATGGGTTCGCCATCTACAGCATGGGCAGCCGGAATGGAATTCACCTGACTCAGTACATGCGGGAGTACTCCACGAATGGTGGGCGCCATATGCCAGACAATAAAAATGGCTGCGTCCAGATCCGGTGGCAAATCGGAAACAATTTTTTTAAACGCCTCAAAGCCGCCTGTTGAAGCTCCCATAACAATGATATTCTGTTTTTCCATTCGACTGATCTGATAATCCCGGTTAGTCATTGCAAGTACCAAAGGTATGTAAAACCATTGCGACAATGTGTCTATATCGACGTTCAGGGCTGATTTTAGCAAATGTTTGCTTGACAAAATAATCGAGCCATAAGCCAAATTTGTCTTTGATTCCTGCTTATTCCCCGGGTGAATGGGTGGTGCCCGGCATATGTGAAGACACAGATATGCGCTGCGCTTTTGATTGCTGATCATGTGTGTCTCCGCAAATGAGGCACCTGCTTTATAAAAGCCTGCCCAAAATCAACATGGATGAACTGTAACCTGAGCGGCGTCGCCGGATTGGATGTGAACGGTCGTGAATGGCACAAGCTGAAATGCTGAGGATTTCTGAAAGCCGGCTTCAAAAACTGATTTATTATGCAGTACAGAAAAGTAGCGTTTATGAGCCATTGTCAACGGCTGCTAACTGGCAATGACCGGAAAGGAGGGATGGGAAAAGAGCAGAATTTTTGACGTTTGCTGCTATACGTTAATTGAATATCCTGTTATTGATAACCTTTTATTTTGGCCAGACTTCTTACCGAAATCCAGTAAATTCCAAGAGAAAGCGGCACAAGAAGAAAAATTTCGTTTGTTAGAAATCTGGCAACCATACTAACAGAAATGGCGACGATCCAGATGCTGAACAGGTATTTTACCCAGGATAGTTTATTCATGAACAGCGCAGTTTGTTGTTGCATGAATATGAAAATAAAATGGCTGATTTCCAAATTGCGGACAGGAATTTCCATATATAATTGCGTATTTACTGAATGCAGGCGTATTTATGTAAAAACGGGCATAGAGTAAGCCTGTTTTTACATAAAGCAATACAAAGCCAATCCGATGTTTTGCACCGGACAGAAACAGTACAGCAAACCGTTTTGGTTAAAACCGGATCAATCCGTTACCACGTCCAGAGTTTCTGATTTTTAAAGAAACCACATGCTGTTAAAACCTGCATCAGTATACTGGTGACGAGAACGGCACGGACCAGTACAAAAAGCAATCTGAAATCCGGCTCCGGTCCAAGTAAAATCAGAAAATAATAAAGCAGGATGTTTGAAGATGCGAGGGCAATGAATGTAAAAATTCTGGCTATCATTTTATCTAAGTCTAGAATACAAAAATAGTGCAACTTTCTGATTCTCAAAAAATGATTTTCATCATAAATTTTTAAATCAGGAAGAGCAGCCGGAAACAAAGCTGAACACAGAATATCCATTCAGAATGCAAGGCTAAAATAGTTGTAATCAGCATGTCTGAAAATATGAGTGCCTGTTGGGCAACAGCTTGTAGATACTATACGTACTGGTTGCATAAGCCGGGAAATTAACAATTGCTTTCTTTACTATCCTTCACAGAATACAATCGTGTTATTTGCAAAAAGGTAAAAAATAGCTTGGAAGTGTTCCTTTGGCCAAATACATTTGCGCAATAGTTTGTAATTTGTCTAAATTAACTTAATGAAACTTCTTCTATCCATTTCCCTGCTTCTGTCAATCCATTGTTTTGCCCAGACCGGCAAGATAAAAGGAACTGTGATGGACAACACGAAAAACGGCCTGCCCGGTGTAAACATTCTGATTAAAGGAACCGGCCTCGGCACGCATACCGACAACTCGGGACTTTTCGAACTTTCGGGTATCCAGGACGGCCATTATGTGCTGTCCGTTTCTTCGCTGGGCTTTAAAACCAAAGAATTGCCTTTCACGATTGCACAAAACGAAGTGGACCTTAACACGATAACCTTGTATGCGGGTGATGAAATATTGCGTGAAGTAGTCGTGGAAGGCGAGCGGGAGAACAAGTTTTTGAGGAGCAAGACAGCCTATGTTTCCAAACTGCCGCTGAAAGATTTTGAAAATACGCAGGTTTACAGCACGATAACGAATTACCTTTTAAAGTCGCAGATTGTAACCAGCTTTGACGATGCACTGAAAAACGCGACCGGCGTGGAAAACCTCTGGACTTCCACAGGCCGTGGCGGCGACGGAGCAGGATATTTTTCATTAAGAGGGTTTTCCGTGCAGCCCAAACTGGTGAACGGCTTGCCCGGCCTTACAAACGGCACGATCAATCCGGCGAATATCGAGCGCATTGAAGTACTGAAAGGGCCGTCCGCAACCTTGTTCGGAAATGCGGTAAGTTCCTATGGCGGACTCATTAATGTGGTAACCAAAAAACCCTATGTCGGAACGGGCGGCGAGCTTTCATTTACAACCGGTTCTTTCGGCCTGAACCAGGTCACGGGTGATTTCAATACGGCTTTAAACAAGGAAAAAAACCTGTATTTCAGGCTTAATACTTCATACGCAACGGAAAGGAGCTTTCAGGATGCAGGTTTCAGAAAATCCTTTTTTGTGGCGCCTTCGCTTTCGTATAAAGTAAACAACAATCTGTCGTTTTCATTTTACGGGGAAATCACGCAGGCCGAGCAGACCAACCCGATGTTCCTTTTCCTGAACCGGAGTGCACCCACAGCATCTAAAAACCTGAAAGAGCTTGGGTATAACAATAAACTCTCGTTCACAAGCAATGATCTGACGCTTCAGAACCCTACGCAGAATTACCGCGTCGAAATGGATTACAAACTGTCGGACACGTGGGAATCTCAAACGCTGATTTCCAAAAGCGCTACTTCAACGCGGGGTTATTATTCCTATTTATTTGATTACGGCATTCTAGGAAACGATACCTTTTCACGTTTTCTGAACAAGCAGAACGAATATACCGGCACGTCGGACATTCAGCAGAACTTCATCGGTGATTTCAGAATGGGTTCGCTGCGAAACCGGGTTGTCATCGGTCTGGATTATTTCTCGGCTACTTCCACCAGCAACGGAACGGGCTATGCATTTTACGGCAATGTAACGCCTGAAGGCGGTTCCAGCGGTGATGATCCGTTTACGACTGATGTGGAAACAACAGCTTACCCGCTTTCCACCGCAGCTGTGGATGCCGTACTGGCAAAACAGCCGGTCTCCAATTCAAAATCCAGATATAACATTTACAGCGCTTACGCTTCGGACGTTCTGAATCTTACCAATACTTTATCCCTGATGATCGGCCTGCGTCTGGATCATTTTGACAACGCTGGCAGTGTAGCGACTTCTGAAGATGATTATAAACAGACAACTTTGTCGCCCAAATTCGGAATTCTGTACCAGCCGGTCGCCGATAAGGTTTCCGTTTTTGCCAATTACCAGAACGGATTTACAAATGTGGCGCCGTCGCTGGTCGGGAACCCGCAGGACGGACCGCAAACGATCAAGACATTCCGGCCCGAGCAGGCAAACCAGATTGAATTCGGTATAAAAACCAACATCATCAAAAACAAGCTAAATGCTACAATCAGCTATTATGATATCCGGGTAACGGATCAGGTTATTACGGACCCGGCATCGCCTTTCAACAAAATTCAGGGCGGTGAAATATTCAGCAAAGGTTTTGAGGTAGAACTGAATGCCAACCCTGTAAACGGATTGAATATCCGGGGCGGATACAGCCATAACGACAGCAAAACGACCCGTTCGGACAATCCTGACATCCTGAACAGAAGGCCGCTGGACGCCGGTTCGAAACACATTTACAATGCATGGGCAAACTATGAAGTGCCCGGCGGAAAACTGCAGGGTTTCGGCGTCGGTGCCGGGGTGAACGGCGCAAGCGAAAGATACGCGATCAATTATGCTTCTACGGGAGACTTTATGCTGCCGGCTTATACCGTTGCCAATGCATCGCTCTTTTACCAGGCTGAAAATTATCGCATCGGCGTCAAGCTCAACAATGCATTCAACAAAGAATATTACAAAGGCTGGTCTACCATTGCGCCGCAAATGCCCCGGGCTTTGCTGGCAAACATTACCTATACTTTCTAGCTATCTGATTTTTAAGTACGAGTGGTTGCATTTAAAGGCCGGAAAATCTTTTTCCGGCCTTTTTTATAAAGCATCAAGGCGTTGAACAGCCATGCTGCCGGTGTTTGTTATTGGGCAACAATTCAATCCGGCGATTCCATTTTATGCCCTTATCGAAAGGATTTTGATTTCTTCGGATTGCGATTATCTGCAGAAATTGTTTTGTTAAAAAGGCGTTGGTTTGGCAGGCAAAACCCGTTTGTCAGTTTGTCTCGAAATTAATCGGGAATGTATGCCGGGAGCTTATTTTCAGCCCTTTCTGAATACACGGGTCCCACAAGCCGTCGGTCATTTTGATTACTTCCAATACCTGCTGATCAATGTGTTTTGCCACACCGCGGTCTATGGAAAAGTCACTTAATCTGCCTTCTTCACTGACCAGAAATGAAATCAGCAGCTTTCCTTCGGGCCGTCCGATGGAAGGGTTCATCGGCGGCATGTAATTAACATGGTCGCGCAGCAGTTTGAAAAATTCTTTTGGTCCTGCCCTGAACTTCGGCTGAACGATGTCCACGGTGTATTCCAACGGCTGCTCACCGGTATGCCGCACGCCTTTGGTAAGCTTTCCGCCTTCATAAAATTCTTCATAAACAAGGTCACTGACCGCCAGTTTTCCTGTCCAGCGGCCGGTTTTGAACCCGTTTTCAACCATTCCTTCCTCATAAACCGTTTTACCCCGGTAAGTGCCCGCATGAATGCGGGCCATGCCGTTACCCTCTTTTACCAGCACATTGCCATCGGTGTCCCGATTCTCCTTTACCGAAATACGGTTTTTGTTGTCGATCAGGATTACGCTGCCAAGCTGGCCGTTATCATACCAGCTGGTTACCTGAACGAGGCTGTCGGCTGCAATCCGCTCTTCTTTCAACATGCCGCTCTGGTAATAGGATTTGCGCACCGCAGGCAGTTTGCCGCTGCCGGGATAGGCTACAAAAGACAGCAGTCTTCCGTCAGGCTGTACGGTAATTTCTTCCGAAGGACTTTCCCAGTTGCCCATGTTGGCCGAAATGCGGTACGCTTTTATGGAGTCCAGTTTCACCGGCCCTGATAATTGTACCCAGATTTCGTTTTTTACAAACGGGAAAGCCTTCACCGTTTTCCAGTCACCGCTTCTTTTTTCCTGAAACAAAATATCTGCGCGCACATCACCGTAGCGATCCACGGGTATAATGTTCCGGTATCTGAATTTTTTTTCATCGGAAACCATCTGGTAATTTTTGTCAAAATATTCGATCATTGCATGCCGGGCACTGTCATACGCGGGAATGGGAGCGGTGCGGAACTGGATCGGATATACTACTGCCTGCCGGACGGGCTGATTTTTTAAAGATGCCGGTTTCCAGGCTTTATACAAATTCATCACGCGGAGTGCCTCCGCATCGCACAGGCTGTCGAGCGGGCGTGCAATGGCAAGGCCGGACATGGTGCCGTCTGTTTCCACCACGCCTTTGATCAGTACCCGCGCGTTCATTCCTCTGGCCGCAGACTGAATGGGGATTCGCAGGTTAGCCAGTACAAACCGGTTGAACATCGCCAGTCCGCCCGCAGGCTCCGCTGCTTTTTCAACTTCATTGACCTGATAAATCGGTTGCGAAATGGCAGGAAAAGCAAACAGGCAAAACAGTACGACTAAGTTTCTCAAGGCCATATCAAGAATACAGAATGAAACAGGAAGGACCCGTCAAAACAGCGTTGTAACAAGGTCTATTCAGATAAAAGATCACAAAATAATCCCGGTTGCAAGTCCTTCTTTGTGTCAGCAATATAATAATTATCTTTGAAAAAACTGCAATTTAACCAGATCAAGTATATTGCAGTTGACTAAAATGCTTGATGACCAATGTGAAAATTGCTTTTAAATTGGCATGGGCATCGTTTGTTCTTTTTAATGAACTGCAATAAGTGAAAACCTCAGAACGTAAATCCGACCGCTATTTTCGACATCAATACCGGTCGTGAATCGCCGGAGTAGCGGTAGCCGTAATTACGTGTTTTCTGGTAAGAGAGGGAGCCGTCTATATAAATTCTCTTGAAAAGCCTTTGCTGATAACCCAATGTCAATGCATTGGTAAGGCTGCGGAAGGTTTCATCCCGATGAAATTCTGGCTGGAAAGCAGATCCTGACTTGTACACGTTAATGCCGTAATTGCTTTTCAGCCCGGCATACGGCCCGGAAAAATTGCCTCCTGCCTTGCCGCGCCGCATCCTGTATTTCTGCAGGAAATAATACCGGAATTCCAGACCGGCACTGGCATACGTAAACTGATCGTGGTAGAGGCCGGTTTGATTGTGGTTGTAGAATGAATATACCAGATTGGCCTGAAGGGAAAGCGGGCTGTCTCCGAGTTTCCGCTCATAGGCGAAGCTTCCTCTTGCGATCTGGTGCTGGAGACCGATTGCGATATTCGGCATTTCCATCTTGAATTGATCATGGATCAGTTCGTCGCAAACGATCACGTCGCATAAAGGCGATGTTGCTGATTTTTTCCAGTCGCCGAGTGCAATGCCGATGTTGGCCTGCGTGCCGAGTACAAAATTGTTGAACCTGAAAAAGCCCTGGTGCTGCTCAAAGAAAGTAAACTGACCGGCTTCTTTATTGTAAAGCCCCACAGCAAAGTCTATAAAACCATGATTGAAAAACCGGCTCTGAAATCCGTAAAGCAAGCCTAGTCTGCCCGTGTTTTTATTGGAGTACGAATTCCGGAGATACAGCGATTGTTCATAGGTAAAGCCGATGTAAGCACCGCTGAAATTGTTCGCATTCAGTCCTTTTTCGATCCGCTTGTTCATATTGTAATACCAGCGCGCTTTGGCATTTCCCCACAAATTAACCTGTTTCCAGTTGAAATGCAGCAATTCACTTGCAACGCCGGTATTGAACGGACTGAGCTGGGAATAAACGGACGCTTCCACCGACAATGAAGGAAGCAGTTTGTACTCATAACCAAAGTTGATTCCGCTGCCCTGTATTTCCGATCCGGCCGCTGTGGCCTTGAACATTTGCCTTGTAGGGACTTTGGTCATAAAAACATTTTCATAACGGTCGATGAAATGCTGCTTCACCAGCGTGTCGGTTTCCTGCCGGAATGTAATCGGAATGCTGTCCTGCGCATAGGATAACTGGTAAAAGAACAAAAACAGAAGAGGGCTCAGAATGTTTTTCATAAAGGTTTGAGACTGTGTTTACTTGATGGTCACCTGCCCGAATTCAGCATTGATGTCAACGTTGGCCAACTGGTTTTTAGAGAAAAATGCTTCTTTAAAGTCGGCCGTATTGCGTTTCCATTTGAAGCCGTTCGGAAGTTTCATCGTGGCGTAGGCGCTGTTAATGGCATAGTCGAAGTGCTGCCAGTTCTTTGTCATCAAGGCAATTTCCGCTTTTTTGGACCGGATTGAAAGGCTCGATAGTTCGCCGGTCGGATGCATTTCAACATTTCCGTACTCCGCATTTACTTTGATACTGCCCGCAAGGCGTTCCAGTAACAGTCTGGTATGATCGCTTGAAAAGGAAAATTCACCGGACAGTTCATCGCCTTTCAGCTCACCGAAAGCGGTATTCATCTGCCCTTTTCCCCGCAAGTCCGCAAGATTGGTTGTGCAGAAATCGGCTTTGAGCTGCAAGTTATTTGTCAGGCCTTTCAGCTTGACCGTCCCAAAGGAATTTTTCAGGTCCACGGCACATGCCGCCGGAAGGTGGATCGTGTAACGCGTTCTGAGATTGGAAACCGGCTTTTGTTCGCCGTTTTTCAACACGATATAATTCCGTAAAAAGTAATCCTTGCCGTTACGGTCTGCTATATACTTTACCTTGAAAAGATCGGTAGCGGCTGTATTTTTATCGGGATGCCGGGCCGATAATTCCATGACGATTGAAATTTCTGTTTTGTCCCAGGCTGTGATTTCAACATCCGCTTTTTCTGCGCTGATGTACAATGTGCGTACCGAAGAAGCTTTAACTGTCTTTTCAATGGTTTTGGTAGCAACCTGAAGAACGCCCTGCGCGCTCACGCTCCCGACTGCCAGGCAGACCAGCAGAAAGCAGCATGTCAGGGATTTTGGATATGAAAATGGTTTCATGTTTTTACGATTTAGATCATTTCGGCCATTTTGTTCAATACTTCGGCCTTCTGCTGTTCAATGGTTGCAAACTGGCGCACCAGTTCCGGTTCGGTGTTGTATGCACCAATGGCTTCCTGCAGTTCCGCCGCGGCTCCTGCCAGCTTTTCATATTCATGCTGCAGCTGCCGGTAATCCTTGCTGGTGCAGATCAGCGTTTCCGTTTCACAATAGGCTTTCAGCTTCTGATATTCCTGATCGGTAATTTGTTCTGCAGTGGCCTGCAGGCGTTTGTCCTGCTTTTCCTGTGAGAATGCAATCTGTTTTTCATTGTCTTTTCCCAGCAGCCATACGCCGGCCATACCGGCAATCAAAATGACAGCTGCGGCATATTGCCGGATGTTCAAATTCTTTTTTACCGCCGGTTTGCTGCCGATCATTTCCCAAAGCATTTCGTCGGGTTCATATTCCGGAAGCTTTTTCAGCGCCGTTTTCAATGGAAGCTCATCCAGATTCCGGCTCAGCGAATCCCAGCAACTTTCATCTGGAGTATAATCCGGAAGCTTTGCCAGTGCATTTTTTAACAAGTGGTTATTCTTTTCCATAAAGGTTATTCATTTTGGTGAAAGCATTCTGCGCAGCTTTCTTTTGGCATGGAACAATTGGGATTTGGACGTTCCTTCCGAAATATTCAGCATCACTGCAATTTCGCGGTGCGTGTAACCTTCCACTTCCGCCAGCACGAAAATGGCCCTGAACCCGTCCGGAAGGGAAAGTACCGCCGATTCCAGGTGCGCCGTATTGATTTCTATTTCATTCCAGTCAATGCTTTCGCCGGTGTATTCATCCAGGTTTTGCCAGAGCACCATTTTTTTCTTTTTAGTCGATTTTCTTATTACGATCTGTTTGATCCATGCGCCCAGCGCAGCTTCCCCGCGAAACTGGTCCAGATGCCGGAACACGTCCATAAAAGAATCCTGAAGTACATCGTTGGCATCATCAAAATCGCCTGTAATCCGGTACGCAAGCGTATACATCGCATTTTTGTACCGGTCGTACAACTGCCGCTGGGCAGCCCGGTCATGTAAAAGGCATCCGGAAATGAGTTCTGCCTCCGAGGTCATATTCAATCTTTTGGTTGATCTGTATGAAAGAGGCCGCAAGAAGCGGAAAAGGTTGTATGGATGTGCGGAAAAATTGTTTTTTTGTTTTTGTGAGAAGTCTTTTGTGAAAAGTGAGAAGTTTTATCTGTGAAATGCATTTCACGGTATTTCAAAGTCAGGAAAAGGGTGAGAAGTCTTTTGTGAAAAGTGAGAAGTTTTATCTGTGAAATGCATTTCACGGTATATCAAAGTCAGGAAAAGGGTTTGTAAAAAAATAGGGCAGCGGAGCATTCGTGCTCCGCTGCCCTATAGGATATTGATTTCAGGTTTTACTCTTTGATAAACACCTTGACCGTTTCTGTCAATGCTTCCGACTGAATCTGCATGATGTACATGCCGTTTGCTACAGATATGGCAGAAATATCCACTTCGATTTTTGAAGCCGGCCGGACCGGTTCCGGTGTAGTGACCGGGAAGCTGTTTCCGGTCAGGCTGGTCAGCTGAAGACTTACATTTCCTTTGTGGTTTTCTGATATGCTGACTGTAAACCGTTTTGCTGCCGGGTTCGGGTAAATGCCCGATGCTGATTCCTGTGTTGCGGCTGTTAGAGGCTCGTCTCCACTGTTTAGCCTTGCATCCGGGTTTGTCAGACGGATCAGAAGCTGAGGTTTGTTGGCCGTGTTTTCCCGGCTGTTGAAAGAGAACTGCAGGTTCTGGTTTGCCGGATTGGTCAGCATCAGGCTTACTGTTTTATCTGTTGCCAGCTGGGACTTTACAAAGGAAGTGACGTCTATTTCATAGTATTTGGCCGTACCGTTTACATTCACGGTCCCCAATGCAGCGCCCGAGCCTGCCGGCGCATTCGACCAGTTGATGCCCGTTTCTGTCCAGGCATCATTGGTGACGCCATAAGCCGAAATGCTGCCTGAAGTACTGCTTTGCACATTGGAACCATAAATCCTGAGCTTTGCCGAATGGACCTGACTGACACTGGCCAGCGAGAATTTCAGGAATGCATGGCGCTGATAGCTCGGCAGACTGCCTGTTTTTACGTCCAGAACCGTTTCCTTGCCGAAGTTGGCTGCTTCATAGGGCGTATTGCGCACATACGCATCGGCAACCGGGCCAAGTGTCACCTGCCGGGCCGGCACTACTTCAATGGCAGCAATGATGGGCTGGTCGGCTGCGCCGCTCTGGAAATTGATGTTGAGTGTTCCGTCCGTTACATGGACGGTGAATGTTTCCGTTCTGGCGCGCATGGCCCCGCCGGCTGCCGTAAAGATGTCGTAGTTGGTCAGCTTTCGGCTTCCTTCAATGTCTACGTTGAAGCGGCGCTTTCCTGCGCCGGGCGAGCTGGTGCGGGCCGGCACGCCCCAGTAAATCTCGGCAAAATGCAGCACCACGTTCACCGTTCCGTTTACCCCGGGGATTTGGTAGCTGAACGCCTGCCCGAGCCGCTGTTCTTTGTAGAGCTGGTCATCCGTGGTATTGAGAATATCGCCGCTGGCTGCATGGGAGATACGGGTTGTGCCGTCGTAATACGCGTCGGCAGTAAACTGCCGCGAGCTGGAAGCAGCATAGGCCTGTCCGCCAGCATTGATGCGGACTGCGGCTTGGACTGCCGCATCCTGGTATTTGAACAGCTCGGCACCGTACATGCCGTTGTCGGCCGAAATCAGAAGCTGGTTATTCAGGGCTGCCAGCTCGTAGAATATCGTGGAACCGTTCGGAGTCATTTCGTAGGCCAGGCTGGTGGATTCGGATGTGCCCTGCGTTTTCCAGAGTTCAAGGCCGTTGACCCCGTCCGAAGTAGTAAAGTACAAAGTATTTCCTATGCCAGCCGTATGCCGGATGGATGCGCCGTTTTCCATCGACCCGATGGTTCTGACTGGCTGGGTACCTTCCACCGTGCCGTCGCTTTTCCAGAGTTGTTCTTCTTCATGAGGTACAAAGTAGAAGATGCCGTTCACAGCCGTCATGTTATGGGTCAGAAGGTTTTCATAGTCGTACGTTCGCATTGTCGTCAACAGGAAGGTGCCTTGCTCGGTGCCGTCTGTCCGCCATAATTCCTCGCCCGGGTAATCATCAAAGGCACTGCCGTTGAATTCAATAAAATAAACTAGATTGTTAACTGCCGTAAGTCGGGAGGTGAGATGTTCTTTGATGTTCCTGACCACTGTTGTCCCTGCGGCAGTGCCGTCGCTTTTTACCAGAATGATTTTTGGCCCGTTGGTATAAGCTATGGAAATATAATAAACATAATTACCGGCTACGGCAATGGAAGTGTATATGCTTTGTCCGCTGTTGGGCGCTACATCCTTGATCAGCGTGGTACCTGCGGTTGTTCCGTCGCTTTTCCAGAGTTCGACACTGTTGATGCCGTCGTATGCACCGAAGAAAATCTGGCCGTTCATGGTTACCGGTGCAAAATCGGTTGTCTGCGGAATGGTTTTGATCAGCTGAGTTCCGGCTGTGGTGCCGTTGCTTTTCCATAGCTGCAGGCCGCTGCTGTTGAGCACGCCGAAAAACAGCGTACCGTTCACATTGATCAGCCCTTTCAGGATGTCTGCCTTGGTAAAATCCTTGACCTTGACGGTTGTGGCAGCTGTTCCGTTGCTTTTCCACAGGCTGTGCACCTGTGAGCCGTTGCCGGCTGTAAAGAAAGCGGTTCCGCCTACATTGGTGATCAGCTCGGGACTGGAGCCGCTTTTTCCACTGGTTACATCACTGACCAGTACCGTACCGGCCGCAGTGCCATCCGTTTTCCATAACTCGCGGCCATGAATACCGTCATCCGCAGAGAAGTACGAAATGCCGTTTATTTCTGTAAAACCAAGCGGTATGGATTCCGGTTTGGCAATGTCGGTGACCTGGCTGGTTCCGCCTGTGACCATGGTGCTTTTGAAAAGTTCCAGACCGCCGCCTGCATTGCCGTTGAAGTATAAAGTGCCATGAACATTCAGAAGCCTGGAAGCAGGCATGTCGGCCAGCACCTTGGTACCACTTGCCGTTCCGTTGCTCTGCCACAGCTTTTCACCGGAACCGTCATTGGCTACAAAGGCAACCTTGCTGCCCACGGCGGTTAGTTCCCTGATACCGGAGCCTGTAACGCCCGGCCGGATGTCTTTGACCATTGCAGTCGTAGAAGCCGTACCTTCGCTTTTCCATAGTTCGCGGCCGTAAGTACTGTCATTTATTACAAAATAAAGTTGCCCGTTCACCGCAGTAAACATGGAAGGATCAGAAGGTGCACCTGTATTGATGTTTTTGACGAGTACCGTGCCGGCAGCCGTTCCGTCCGATTTCCAGAGTTCTCTCTGGTCATGCGTAAAATAAAAGATGTTCCCTGCGTCCGTAAAGTTTGATAAGAAAAAACTGAATTCTTTAACCTTAGTCACCGGACTCGTATCGCTGGCCTTGAATAATCCTCTGCTCTCACCAGCCAGCCCTCTGAAATAGAGATTACTGCCTACGGCTGCCAGTGGTTCGTAAATCTGAAAATCAGTATTGGTTTGCACGGGAACCGTTCCTGCCGCAGTGCCATCCGATTTGTAAAGTCGACGGACCTGATTCTCGTATAAAATCAGAAACAACTTGCCATTCACATTGGCCATGTCTATAATCCTGGCTTGTTCCCATCTGTCCAGCGGTTTCAGCAGTACAGTCCCGGCAGTCGTTCCATCTGTTTTCATCAATCCGCCCTGACCAAAAAAGTAAAGCGTACCATTTACATTGACAAGAAACCTGGTGCCCGTTTGTACATTAACAACATCACTGTCTACTTGCTGCAAAGAGGCGGTGCCTTCCGGAGTACCATCGCTTTTCCACAAATAGGCGGCCCCGATGGAATTGGAAACAACAAAATAGATCATGTTGCCGGCACTGATCAGATTGGCAGGGTTCATGCCTTCTATTTCCTTTACAAGTACTGTTCCCTCGGCCGTACCGTCACTTTTCCATAATCCTTTGTTCTGAAAGCTGTCATCGGCAATCATGTAAATCAGATCACCTACCACGATTGATTCGTAAATTCGGAACCCGCTTGCCGATCCCGTTACGTTAATGTCTTTTACCAGAGCACCTTGCTGCGCCAGCAGGGATTGTATACTGATCAGACATATGACCCAAAACGATCGTAATTTTTTCATAAGCATGTGAGTCTGGATGGTTAAAAGTTACTTCATTGTAAAGTCTTTGAAATGAATAGGATACTTCTTTTTGCCGGCATAATGAAACCGGTTTTTAGCAAGCGGCAAGAATAGGAGGGGGCGATGTTCCGGAGGGCAGGAAGCAGACGTTATCCTGTAAAAACCAGTGTGTGGAAAACAGTAAGCCGGGGCAATTGTTTATCGGTAAAATACGGTAATCTGATACGGTCAGGGATTTTTCCTGTACAAGGTAACGGGCGTATGCTTCGTAAACCGGGCGTCTCCCGAACTCCAGAAAGCGGACCCGGTTTTTGTAATATAGTTGAATACCAGTTTGAGCTGAATACTGTCGCCCTGCCATAATCCGCCCGGCTCCGTATCGGCTACATTGAATGACTCCCGGATCTGCTTTTTCTCATTCACCGGAATAAAGTTGATTCGGGTGATTTCATGTCCGTCCGAATTCCCCAGCTTTCCTTCCAGCCGGTTCTTTTCTGTCCCGAGGCTGCTGGTGATTACGGCTGATCCGGTAAAGTTCAATGATCTGTTCCCGCGCCTTCCTCTGCTTTTGCTCTGGTTCAGGATGTCGTCATCTACTTCCGGTTCTGTGATTTCCAGATCCATCTGCTTGCTGACACCATCGGGATCATTAAACCGGCCCTGCCATTTGCCCACCAGCAACGGAGCAGCATGGTCCGCTGCATAGGCCCACGGCCGGTCATACTTGTGCTTCCACCGTATCAAGCCGTAGTACGACAGCGTTACGGCGCATACAAAAATCAGCGCAGGGGTTCTTTTTGCAAGCATAAGAAATGGATAAAGTTTACTGAATAAAGTTACAAACCAAACAGGGGAAAATGAAATGAATGCATCAGTATTTTGCTGATTTACAGCTAGGAAAAGAGTTTCAGGTTTCATGCAAAAAAACGTTCAGACTAAGCCGGCCGTCATTTTGTCTTTGATAAAAAACGCAGCAAAAACGGAAATAAACCGGTAGCCCGGATAAAATAGATTAAATTCGTTGAGTGGCACGTTCACAGTATTCTTAAATATAAATCAGCAACAGAATGACCCGTCATTGCAAAGGATGTTTTAGACTCAAACCGGTATGTTAAAGACCCTTGTTCATACCGTGTTTTTCTGTTTTCTTTTTGTCCCGCTGTTCGCTGAAGACAATTGGAAAAAGGTTACTGAAAAAGATGAGATCAGGGTTTTTTCGCGGTACATGCCCGGATCGAAAATCAAGGCCCTTAAAGTGGAATGTGTGCTGAAAGCAAAGGCATCGGAACTGGTTGCGCTGCTGCTGGACGTGGAAGCTGCCACGGACTGGGTTTACAAAACCAAATCGTGCAAACTGCTGCGTAAAGTTTCACCCTCCGAACTTTATTATTACTCCGAGGTCAGCCTGCCGTGGCCGCTGGAAGACCGCGATTTTGTAGCACATCTCCGGGTATTGCAGGACAAAGCAACAAAGGTAGTGACTGTGGACGGGCCGGTTGTTGCCGGTATGGTTCAGAACAAGGAAGGGACTGTCAGGGTCATGAGTTCCAAAGGCATGTGGGTGATCACGCCGGTGAATAACGGACAGATAAAACTCGTGTATACCCTGCATGTAGATCCGGGCGGTGCCATTCCGGCTTGGGCCGTTAATTTGTTTGCTGCACAGGGACCACTGGAAACGTTTAAAAATATGAAAGAACAGTTGAAGCTGAGTAAATACAGGAACGTTTCACTGCCTTTTATTCTGAATGGCTAAGCTCATTTCCCTGTTCGTCCCGGATTGGCCTGTGTTCATGCAGGTCAGGAATTTCAGGGTAAAATAATGTGGTGAATGCTTTAAGTCTCAGGACATTCGTCTGGCACAGATTTTATAAAGTCCCGGTTCCGTTTCAGATCTGGGCAAATGGTGAAAGGCTAGAAGTAAAATGAGCATCGGTTTCGGTGTTGTTTCTTCCTTTTTCCTTTTTCTCTTTTAAAATCATGACTTGCCATGTCCAAACAGCCTTCCAGCCGGAACCTGACCGCATTAAACTGGTTAAACTTCTTTGCAGCAGATATCAGTGACGGCGTCGGCCCGTTTCTGGCAGTATATCTGGCGACCAACCTGAAATGGAACTCCGGCGATATCGGCATGGCCATCGCGGCTACAACCTTCGCGATGGTCGTCGGACAGGCACCTGCCGGCTATATTGTTGATATTATCCGTCAGAAAAGATACCCGATAATAGTTGCTTCGCTGGTGGTGGGTGCTACCGCACTGCTTTTGCCTTCGCTCAGGAGTTTTCCTGTTCTTCTTGCCTGTCAGGTCATTATCGGTCTGGCCGCTTCGTTTTATATGCCTACGCTGGTTGCGCTGGCTTCGGTCGTATCAGAAAAGGCAGGATTTGATCACGTGATCAGCAAAAACCAGAGCTTTAATCACGCCGGAAATGTTGCTGCAGCCGTTTTTACCGGGGTAGTGGCGCGATTTACCAATAATGCCGGCATATTTTACTGCATGATGGCGCTGGCTGTTCTGTGTACAGTGAGTGCTTTGTCCATTTCACAAAAGGCGGCTGCGCCGGAAGAACCGTCTCAGAGTTTAGAAAATCAGAAAGGTCTTTTCAAGGATGTCATTGGCAACAGGGCTTTTTTGATGTTTCTGCTGCTGACGATCATTTTCTATTTTTCCAATGGTGCCATGCTTCCGCTGGTCGGACAGGAAATTGCGAAAGCGAGGCCGGAAAATTCAACATTGTATCTGGCCGCCTGCATCATCATTGCCCAGCTTGTCATGGTGCCCACGGTTTTTATATGTGGCAAACTAGCGCAAAAAGGCCGTAAAAAGCTGCTTGTGGCTGCTTTTATCCTTCTGGCGGCAAGAGGCATTCTTTACACGATCACGGACAATGTCGTTCATTTACTTGCTTTTCAGATCCTGGACGGAATGGCGGCAGGAACGTTCAGCGTCGTGGCAATCATGGTGGTTAATGACCTCATGGGTACTTCCGGACGTGCCAGTTTTGCACAGGGAATGCTGGCGGCATCACTCAGTTTCGGTTCTACCCTGAGCAACCTGGCAGCCGGATTGATTGTAGACGCCGCGGGTTTCAGAATGGGGTTTATGTTTTTGTCTGCGCTTGCATTGGGAGCACTCGTACTGCTTTGGAAAGCAATGCCCGAAACGCTGAATACGCAGTCTTCCGTATCCGTCACGCCTGCAATCTGAATATGCCAAACTCAACTGCTGTCATGCGGCAGGCGGACCAATTTCCATGCTGATTTACGGCAGTTGCCAACCGGCTTTTAGCTGTTTTGAAAAATAAATACTTGATAGATAGCAGGTTGGTGAAAATAACTAGTTGAGCCGAGTTTCAGAAGCTGCGTGTTTTCCTGCAACCTGCGTTTTCGTTTTTATTAAAATGATCAGAAAAAATAATGAGCTGGCTTTTGCCAGGAACAGAAATACAAGATTATTTCTGCTTTTAGCCTTTGCCGATTTCTGCAGACTTACATTAGATTGCTTAACTTGCCATTCACTAACTAAGTAATCTGTTGTCAGAATTGTCTCATACTAGATTGTACCCGTTTTTAGCCGGCGGCGGCCGGGCAGGAGAGCTTATCCGGAACTGTAACTGGTCAGCTTCGCCCATTGGCGTACCTGATGAATGGCCGCGGAGCCTGCGTACACTCATCCGCATGATGCTGGCGAGTCCTGTTCCGACGGCTATCCTGTGGGGTACCGAGCTGATTACCTTTTACAACGATGCATTCGGGCAGGGTCATGCCGGCGGCAGCGAACATTCTTCTTGGCTCGGAAAGTATGGTAAGGAAAGCTGGGCCGAGTTCCGTTCAGACTTCAAAACTGTCATACAATCGGTCATGGCGGGCGGTGAAGCGGCAACCTTTCAAGATCATCAGCAACCGTTTGACCATAATTCAACTGTAAGCAACCGGACTTATACTTTCAGCCCGCTTGCTGACGATACCGACACAATAAACGGCGTTCTGGTTACTTGTTCGGAGACGGAAGATGATAAGGAAAGTACGGGTCCGTTTGGTCGTACGCAGGAATGCCTGCAGAACCTGATCGGCAATGCATCTTCAGGTATCATGGTTTTAAGTATGCCTGATATGAGGATTACAATTGTGAATGAAGCTTTTGCACGGCTTACCGGCCGGCAAGTAAATGAGCTTCAGGGCCAACACCTGCCTGAAGTCCTCCCGGAAATGCACGACAGCTTTCCGGAGTTGATTAACAAGGTATTTTCAACAGGCACGCCACAGTCTCTTTTTGCTCAGCCGTATTCCGCTTTAACCGGAGAGGCAGCGGAAGAAGGGTTTCTGGATCTGGTATTTCAGCCATACAAAGGGCACGAGGGGCAAATTACCGGCGTGTCGGTAACCTGTAATGACGTAACGCGGCAGGTTCTGGACAGTCAGAAACTGCTGAGAAGCGAGGCTCGTCTGCGCAGTCTGGTGGAAAGCGCCCCTTTTCCGATTGGTGTATATGTAGGACCGGAAATGGTGATCCGGCTTGTTAACCAGACCATTATTGATATTTGGGGCAAAGGACCGGATATTGTCGGCAAACGGTATGCCGAGGTTTTGCCCGAGCTCGAAGGCAAAGGCATCTATGAACAGCTGGACTCCGTTTACCGCACCGGACAGGCTTACTACGCGCATAACCAGCATGTGGAACTGATGATCGACGGCGAGCTGAAGCCTTTTTACTTTAAATACACCTTTACACCGCTTTTTGACAGTGACGGAAAAGTGTACGGAGTAATGAACACCGCCGCAGATGTTACGGATCTGGTCGTTGCCCAGCAGCAGCTGCAGGAAGCGGATGCCGGTTTGAGAGGTGCTATTGAACTCGCCCAGCTGGGCTCCTGGGAGCTGGACCTGCGTACGGGACAGGTGAGCTACTCTGAAGTAATCCGGTCGTGGTTCGGCTTTGACCAGGCTTCCACGGCTTTATCCCAGGTTTATAATCCGATCCATCCGCAGGACAGGGAAACAGTGGAGCAAGCCATCAATAAAGCACTGGAAGCAGGTTCTTCGGGAGTATATGATGCAGAATACCGGCTGGTGACATACCTTACCGATGTTGAGCGTGTTGTTCATGCCCGGGGCAAAGTTTTGTACGATAGTCAGGGTCAGGCCTATAAGCTTGCAGGCACGGCTCAGGATGTTACTGCAGAGCGTCGGCGTGAAGAGGAACTGGAGCACCTTGTGCAGCTAAGGACCAGGGAGCTGGCAGCAGTCAATGAAGAGCTGGCAACACTCAATGAAGAACTGGCAACCCATAATGAAGAATACCTGGCCATTAATGAAGAGCTTGAAGAAGCAAACCGGCTACTGACGCGCTCGAACGAGAACCTGCAGCAATTTGCTTACGTAGCCAGTCATGACCTTCAGGAGCCGCTCCGGAAAATCCAGCAGTTCGGTGATATTCTGAAGAACCGGTATATAGGCGAAATCGGAGAAGGGGCAGGCTATCTGCAGCGCATGCAGGCAGCAGCCAGCCGCATGTCTGCGCTGATCCGGGACCTGCTTGATTTTTCCAGTATTTCCACCTACCGCGATAATCCCAAACCAGTAGACCTCAATGAAGTTGTGATAACAGTTCTTTCAGATCTGGAGCTGACCATTGTTGAAACAGGGGCCCGGCTTCAGGTGGGCATGTTGCCCGTCATACAGGGAAATGCCCTGCAATTGGGTCAGCTTTTCCAGAACCTGCTGAGCAATGCACTTAAGTTTCGCCGTCCCGATCAGCTGCCTGTGATTCAGGTGAGTTCCGGTACTGTCAGACATAGTGAGTTGCCGCCATTGGTAAAACCGACGCGGCTTGCCGGAAAATACCACCGCATTGAAATTACAGACAACGGGATCGGTTTTGATGAAAAATACGCAAACCGCATTTTTCAGGTATTTCAGCGGCTGCATGGCAAAAACGAGTATGCCGGTACGGGTATCGGACTGGCTATTTGCGAGAAAGTAGTTTCCAACCATGGCGGGGCCATCAGTGCGGCCGGCCGGGTAGGGCAGGGAGCCACATTTGTCATTTACTTGCCGGTTTAGTTTTGGGTGAGATGTTTTTTGTGAAATGTGAGATGGGTTTTCGATGAGAAATCAGAAGGTTTTCAGGTTGTAAAAATGAATAGACCAATGCTACTGAACGGATACCGGAGTTGTGCAGCCGCCATGCACCTGTCCTATTTTTTTCTGGTTTTGTTACTCATTCCTGTAATGACGGCTTTCGGGCAAACGACTCCTGCTGAGCGCTACCGAACAAACCGCGCACCTTTAAGGCCCAATCCCTATATCGAGCTGCCGTTGGGCGCCATCAAGCCTCGGGGCTGGCTGAAGGAAATGCTGGTTCGCCAGAAAAACGGCGCAACCGGCCATCTTGACAAGCTTTATCCGCTGGTGATGAACGAAAGAAATGGCTGGCTCGGCGGAGACGGCGACCAGTGGGAACGTGGCCCTTACTGGATTGACGGGCTGCTGCCGCTGGCTTACATTCTGAACGACAAAGAACTGATTGCAAAGGCGCAGCCCTGGATAGAGTGGGCCATAAAATCCCAAACTCCGGACGGCTATTTCGGGCCTTCGCAGGATTATCCGGGTGAGCCGGGAATCCAGAGAGACAACAGTCGTGACTGGTGGCCGAAAATGGTGATGCTGAAAGTCCTGAAACAATACTATTCTGCAACCAGTGACCAGAGAGTGATCAGATTGATGACCGGTTATTTTAAATATCAGCTGAAAGAACTTCCGTCAAAACCGCTGGATCACTGGACATTCTGGGCTAAATACTGGGGCGGCGATAACCTCATGACGGTTTACTGGCTTTACAATATTACCGGTGATCCATTTTTGCTGGAACTCGCAGATTTGCTTTACAAGCAGACGTTCAATTATGGTGACGCTTTCCTGAACACCGATCTGCTGTCAACGACCGGAAGCATTCACTGTGTAAATCTTGCACAAGGCATGAAAACGCCTGCCATTTATTATCAGCATCATCCGGAACAAAAATATTTGTCAGCCTTGCAGAAGGGTTACGCGGATCTTCGCAAATACAACGGCATGGCGCACGGCCTGTATGGCGGGGATGAGGCACTCCACGGAAACAATCCTACCCAGGGTTCGGAGCTGTGCAGCGCCGTGGAAATGATGTTCAGTCTGGAAAGTACGCTGGAAATTACGGGTGACGTTGCTTATGCCGACAGGCTGGAGAAAATAGCATTTAATGCATTGCCCGCCCAGACGTCCGACGATTACATGGAACGGCAGTATTTCCAGCAGGCAAACCAGATCATGGCGACAAGGCATATCCGGAATTTTGATCAGAATCACGGCGGTACGGATGTGGCTTTCGGACTGCTTACCGGTTATCCGTGCTGTACGTCCAATATGCATCAGGGTTGGCCGAAATTTACACAGAACCTCTGGTATGCTACGGCTGATAAAGGAATTGCTGCCCTGATTTATTCACCCAGCGAAGTTCAGGCGGTTGTTGCTGATGATACCCATGTGAATATAAAGGAAGAAACAACCTATCCGTTTGGCGAAAACATCAGGTTTACCATTCAGATGGAAAAAGGAAAGTCAGTCCATTTCCCGTTTCACCTGCGTGTTCCCGGATGGTGCAAAAAAGCAACGGTCAGAATCAATGGTAAAAATCTTCAGGAAGCAGAAGGAAACCAGATCGTAAAGATGACACGTGAATGGACGTCCGGCGATGTCGTGGAATTGCTGTTGCCCATGCATCTTTCTACCGAAAGATGGTATGAGAACTCCATGTCCGTAGAACGCGGACCACTTACTTTTGCCTTGAAAATAGGAGAGGAAACGAAGAAAGTCACAAATGAAACGGATCCGGTTCGATACGGGGCTTCTTTTTACGAAGTACGGCCGACTACCCCTTGGAATTACGGGATATTTGAAATGCAGGAAAGTAAATTGTCCGAAAATTACAAGGTCGAGCATTCAGGAAAAGGAAGTGATTTTCCATGGAATCTTGAAAATGCGCCTATTCTCCTGAAAACAAAGGCCAAGCGCATTCCGTCCTGGCAGATATATAATGAAATGGCCGGCCCGGTTCCGTTCAGTATGATTGATAACGTGGCACCGGGACCGGAAGAGGAAATAATCCTCGTTCCATATGGCTGTACCGAGCTCAGGATTTCGCAGTTTCCGGTTGCAGGCAGAAAGTAGAACAAATCGTTTGGAAGCTGTTGGCTTTTAGCTATAAGCTGTTAGCTATTAGCTGTTAGCGTTTAGCGATTAGTTTGTAGTTGTGAAATGTAAGTTCTTGATTTTCAGTTGATAATTACTTTAAGTTGCTTGTTCGTTTCTGACCAAAAGCTAAAAGCTAACAGCTAACAGCTAAAAGCTATAAGCTTATGAAAAACGGTTCCGGGCGTCATAGGCAAGGCCGAGTCCGACGCTGGAAAGTTTGTTTTCCTCAGACCATTCAGCCGAGGGGAACAGCAGCCTGAACTGCTCCTGAATAAGCGGAATTTCGGTGGAACCGCCCGTCATAATAACCAGACCGATTGCTTCCGGCGCTATTCCGGCAGCTTGCAGACATTCTCTGGCCGCCTGTAAAATGCGCTGCGTTTTTGTGGTAATTGCCGCATTGAAATCTTCCCTTGCAACTTCAACCCGCAGGTCCTGATCAATAAAATCAAGCGCGGCACCGTAATTTTCACTGTTTGCCAGCCCGATTTTTATTTTTTCTGTCTGTGCCAGAACGGCATGGCCGGTTTCCTGTTCAAGAACGCTGATCAGCCTGCCATAACGTACCGGATCGTGCGTTTCGCGGAGCAGTTGTTTGGCCTGAAATATAGTCCGGTTGGTATAAAGAAAATTCACTTTGCTCCATTCGGAAAGATCAAAATAGTGGTAAGACGGCACTTCCAGGTTTTTGGCTCCGTAAGTAGACCGGAAGCCAAGCTGCGGCATCATTTCGGCAAGGCTCAGATCCTTGTCAAAATCGTTTCCGCCAAGCCGTACGCCGGTATTGGCAAGTATATCGCTGCTTCTGTCATGCCTGCGGGCATTTTCCCTGGATAAACGGATGATGGTAAAATCCGAAGTTCCGCCGCCGAGGTCCACAACGATGGCCAGTTTTTCGCCTGTAACCCTAGCCTCATGTGCAAATGCCGCTGCGATCGGCTCAAACTGAAATCCTACATGCTCGAAACCAAGATGCATCCCCACCGCTTTCAGCTCGTTTTCTGCGCGCTGGTCGGCTGCCGGATCGTTATCAACAAAATGAACAGGCCGTCCCATTACGACATGCCTGAGCTCTGTTCCGCAGTCCGCTTCTGCCTTGCGCTTCATCTGGTCCAGAAATGCAGCAATGATCTGATCAAATTTCATCAGTTCACCGTTCACCATTGTTCCCTGTCGCATGGCGGGCGTGCCCAGCACCCGTTTCAGGCTACGCATCAGTCTTCCCGGCTGCCGGGCAAGAAAGCGTTCGGTTGCCTCGCGGCCGAAGAATGCCTGATTGTCCTTTCGTGCAAAGAACATGGCGCTTGGAATAGTAATATTGTCGTTTTCAACCGGAACCAGGAAAACATTATCTTGATCTGCAACTGCCAGACTGGAATTGGAAGTGCCGAAATCAATACCGCAAAAAACAGAAGTTGTCATCATTTCAAAAATTGGGGGTGCAATTTCTGATTATTTGCCCGGCATTACAAATAAGAATCTGAATTGTTGCCGGAACCGGCGGTTGGCTTTTGGCTATCATCCTTTGGCCGGCGGCTCAATGCAATTGGTTTTTAGTTAAATGCAAGCAGTTTTCAGTTGTCTGCGCTTCGGATTTTTACGGTTTGCTGATGGTCAACAACCATGGGCTGCAAGATTTAAGCCAACTGCCAGCCGCCAACCGCCAAATGCCGAAAATCAGCCAGAATTCCACTTTATACGGGCAAATAGTTTTACTTAACCGATTATAAACTTAAATTAACAGCCCTATTACTAACCATTCACCTTTCATCATGGAAAATTCTACAGCCCTTGAAACTTCGGGATCAAGAAGGAACTGGCTTAAAAAAACATCCTTGCTGGGATCAGCTTTACTGACCGGATCGCTGGCAGATGCAAAGCCCGAAGCGGCGAAACCTCAGGTAATCAGAAGGCTGCCGATCAGCGTATCTTCGTATTCGTACTGGCCGCTTACAGGCGATAAGTACCCGATTGAAAAAGTAATCGAAAATGCGGCGCGTATCGGTTTTGACGGGGTTGAAATCCTCCACCGCCAGATGGCCGAAGAATCGGTCGGCTATCAGAATAAACTGAAACGGCTGGCTTTTGATAACGGACTGGCCCTGCCGCTGCTTTCCATTCACCAGAACTTTCTGCAGCCCGACGTGGCCAAAAGAAAGGCCGACATTGAGCATACTTACAAATGCATCAACATGGCTTCACAAATGGGCATTCCGTGCGTGCGAATGAATACCGGATCGTGGGGAACGATCAAGAATAAAAGACAGACTGATTATTACACACACGGCATTGAACCGCCGATAGAGGGTTATACGGATGAAGACGGCATCAAATGGACAATCGACGGAATGGGCGAGTGCCTGAAATATGCCGAAAAAGAAGGCATTGTGCTCGCACTGGAAAATCACTGGGGGCTTTCCTCAAATATAGACTATCTGCTGCGCATGTACAACGCACTCAAAAGCTCGCCTTCGATGGGGCTGAACGTGGATACGGGGAATTTTGTAGGCGAACCATACGCCGGTCTTGAGAAACTGGCCCCTTATGCCACCATCGTCCAGGCCAAGACTTACTATGGCGGCGGGACTTTTTATGACAAGGAAATGGATTATACGCGCATCGGGAAAATTTTCCAGAAAGCGAATTACAAAGGATTTGTTTCCCTTGAAATGGAAGGAAAGGAAAATCCGGACGTATCCGTACCCAAAAGCCTCGAACTGCTCCGGAAAGCATTCACCTTTATGGCCTGAAAAGCCTGAAGATTTATAAACCAAAAAGGAGAAGCACTTTGCAATCGTGGAGTGTTTCTCCTTTTTGGTTGTAATACAATCATTCAATAATCAAACTTATGTAAGTGCATATAAAAACAACCTGCAGCATTTTATCAAATCCATTTACTGTTACAGCATGAACCTGTACGATATTAAATATACCAAATGAAAGCTGCCTTCTGCCGCAAGGTAAGCCAGCTTATAACAATTGCGTTATTTCGTATAAGTTGGCAGTTCCTTTTTGTAATAATAACCTTTGCAAACGTGCGTAAATAACTTGGTAACAAGCAAGAAAGTCTAGGATAAATCGATATATATCACTCCATTGTTAAGTAAATCAAGCATGATGACAAATTTCTTGGAAGCAAGTTGGAAAAACCTAATCATGGCCAATTATGAAATTGAACCTGAACTGCTTTTGCCTTATATTCCCAAGGGTACAAAACTGGACTTTTACAATGGTAAAACTTTCGTGAGCTTGGTTGGTTTTTTATTCAGCGATACCAGGGTTTTTAACATACCCATTCCATACTTCGGGACTTTTGAGGAAGTTAACCTTAGATTTTATGTAACAAGGCAGCAAGGACAAGAAACCAAGAGAGGCGTTGTCTTCATCAATGAAGTAGTTCCCGGCAAAATCGTTGCCTGGCTTGCAAATCACTTGTACAAAGAACATTACAAGTCTATGCCAACAAAACGTCGATGGGAAACAAACAGCAGGGTGAAAAAAATCGGATACGAATGGAAAACAGGGAAGGACTGGAACAAAATTTATGTTGAAGCAGAGGCAGTAACTTCTGAAATAGCAACAGCCAGTTTTGAAGAGTTTATATTGGAGCACTATTACGGTTACACTAAAATCAATGATACTGCAACAGAAGAGTACACTGTCAATCACATCAGATGGATGGTCAATCAGGTTAATTACTATGAAATAAAGTGTGATTTCGAATTCATGTACGGGCCTGAATTCAATATTTTAAACAAAGTAGAGCCGCATTCTGTTTTTTTAGCAGAAGGCTCCGAAGTGTCAGTGAAATGGGAAAGAAAACGCTTTTGATGCTGTAAGCAAGTTCCAGATTACAATTCAACTACTAACTGATTCCAGTACTCTGAATTCAGATTTTAATTAGCTGATTTTAATGCCAAAGTTAAAATGTCACTTTAAATTATACTTCTTATATTTACATTATGTATATATAAATATTTAATATGAAAAAACATGTACAGTTGACCTCACTAAAATCAGTTTTACTGCATGGCATGTTCGTCATGTTCCTGCTTTTTTTCGCCAGTCTGACGACTGCTTTTGCACAAACTGAACTGCCTTTTCGCGATGATTTCAACCGGAGCGTCCTCGGCGCAAACTGGAAAATAAACAATTCATGGTCTATACGGAACGGCGCCGCTTTCAACGCATCGGATATTGGCTCGCTTGTAACTGCCGGAAAATTTGCTGCGGAGTCCTATGTAATCGAAACATCCGCCAAAGGGCTTACCGGCAGCTACTGGCGGGAGTTCAGGCTGATATTCGGGCAGGCAAATTCCGCCGAATCAAAAGCGTATGTCCTGACTTATTATCCTGATTCCGGCGGAAACCTTACCCTTGGCATTGCAACCGACAATATTTATCATCCGCGTGTGCTCGACGAGTTCAGCATTTATCCGGCACTAGAAGATACAAGATGGTACAAGTTTAAGATAGCACGTTATAAAAGCGGCCTGATTCAGGTTTACCTGGACAAAGGGCAGGGTTATTCAAAATGGCCCGTGCTGGAAACAATTGATCTGACGTACAAACAATTAGGTCATTTTGGCTGGAAGGTTTCTACGCAGACTGCGGGTAAAGACTTTTTCGTAGACTGGATCGGGGCATGCAAGCCCGGTACCGAAAAGCCTGCTGTACCGGAAAAGCCGGAGGAAGATAATCTGATCACACAGGTTTCAGTTCCAAACGGCCGTTCATACACGGTTTCAAAGTTAAATGCAGGTTCCCGGATTTATACCGACCGGGATTATCAGGTTACTTCGCTGCCCGGCTATCTGAAAGGTGCGTCATTTGTCCAGACGGCCATGGAAGACAAGAACCAGACACAGGCAAGCTGGCTTACAACTTTTATGAAAAAGCAGGTGGTGGTTTATGTCGCCTATGATCCAAGGGCCGGTGTATTGCCGGCCTGGCTGGCAGGATGGCACAAAACGGGTGACATCATCGGCACGAATGATCCGGGTTCACAGTATCTGGAAATTTACAGCAGGCAGGCTGATATCTGGCAGGTTTATCCAAGGCCATTCATTTTGGGGGCGAATCTGGCCAGTCCCGCATCAGGTACAAAAATGAATTACCTGGTGGCTGCCGTGGAGCTGCCGGCAAGTATGAACCTGGAAGCAGAAAATGCAAAACTTTCGGGAGCCGTTGCGGCCAGTGACCATCCGGGTTTCAGCGGAAAAGGCTATGCTGATTTTATCAATAACAGAAGCGATTATATCGAATGGACGGCACAGATTGCTTTGCCCGGCACATACAGCGTGGGTTACATCTTTGCGAATACCAGAAACGAGCGTTCACTGGCATTGACTGTGGACGGCGTTCCGGCGGGCAATTCTGTTTTTTTACCTCTGGCGAGCTGGGATAACTGGGCTTTTTATTCTGGTCAAAAAGTGTTTTTAAAGGCAGGAACACACAAAATCCGGTTAACGGCGACAGGCACCAGCGGCCCGAATATCGATTTTCTGAGCCTGAACTTTGTATCCGATAATGCCGATTTGGTAACAGCCAACTCTTTAGCAAGATTAAGCGCACAGGAATCTGCAGCGTCAACAGCCCGTGAAGATAACTTGTATGCTTATCCGAATCCGTTTCAGGTTCAAACAACCATATCTTACGAACTGGCGCAGCCGGAAGAAGTAAATCTAGCCATTTTTACACCTGAAGGAAAGCAGCAGGCCGTACTTGTGAATGGCATGCAGGCAGCCGGGAAATACAAGGTGGAATTCAACGCAGAAAAACTTCCCGCCGGGCTTTATATTTATCAGCTCAGGCACGGACAAAATACTTACACCGGAAAAATAGCCAAGCAATAAACACGGTTCCAAAAATGTGTTGCTGAGCAATCGTTTACATCCGATTGTAAAAGCCGGTCACGCACCTGTTGGCAATCAGTGTCAGGCTTTGGGAAAACGGAATGGTTGGAAACAAGCATATCAAAAAAATAACTGCCGCAGCAAACACAAAGCCATTACTTACTTGTAATCATCCGTTTTACAAGTAAGTAATGGCTTTATATTATTATTATTATTATTATTATTATCCATTCCCCCTTCTCCCTTCCTCCGTTCCCCCTTCTCCCTAAAAGCCAGCAATACGCTACAAAGTAACAATCACCTTCCCGACCGTTCTGCCGCTTTCTACCTGAAGGTGTGCTGCCGCCATGTCCGCAAACGGGAAAGTTTGTGAAACATGCGCTTTTAAAATGCCTTTTTCCATTAATGCCGCAATTTGCTGCATATCCTCGCCGTCCGACTGTACCAGAAAGAAATATCCGTTCACACCTTTTGCCTTTGCCTTTTCGGTAACCAATTCGTTCAGGCCGGTAGGAATGCTGATCAGTGTTCCGCCGGGTTTGGTCACTTCAAGGGAATTGTCAATGTTGTCGCCACCAACCGTATCGAAAACAAAGTCAAATTCAAGCGAACTTTTCTGCCAGTCGTACCCATGATAATCAATGTGTTCGTCTGCACCGAGTGCAAGTACAAAGTCCTTGTTTCCGGCCGAAGAGGTTCCTGTTACGTGAATGCCCAGATGTTTGGCCAGCTGCACTGCAAAATGCCCGACGCCGCCGGCCGCCGCATGGATCAGTACTTTCTGGCCAGCCTCTACTTTTGCCTTTTTAACCAGCGCCTGCCATGCGGTCAGTGCCGCCAATGTTGCGGAAGCCGCTTCTTCATGCGAAATAGTGCCGGGCTTTCCGGCAAGCTGCGATGCAGGCGCTGCCACAAACTCGGCATATGCCTTTCCATGGCCGGGAAAATTGACCATACCAAAAACCTCGTCGCCGACTTTGAATGCATCGCTTTTTGTTTCAGTTACGACACCGGAAATGTCCCAGCCGAGTATCAGCGGGCTTTGATCTTTAATGCGTCCGTACATGCCTTTTCCTGCACGGCTTTTCACATCCACGGGGTTAATGCTGATGGCTTTTACCTGTACAAGGACTTCTTCTGCCTGGATTTCGGGGCTTTCAATATTTACAAGCCGAAGATTTTCAACGCCTCCGGGCTGTTCTGTAACAATGGCTTTCATCTGTTCCTGATTATTTATTTAATTAGTTCAATTCTGTTTTTCTGTACTTCAAAGGATTTTGTCCGGGTTGTTTTTTACATAATCTCGGTAAATCAGGAGGCATTTTCAAAGCCCGGTCACAGGCAATTCCAGCTACGTCCTGAACATCGATTCTCATCCGATTTTTCACCTCGGAAATCCGCGCAGTGTAGTGGAGATCCATGCCTGTATTACAATCCTGTTTACCAAAGATGGTCCTTTCTGTTTTAAACTGTCATCTTACAAAAATGATTTCAGCTCTATACTGAAACGTACAACCATTTTGTCCGGCATATGGGTTCAGTCGGCAAACGGCCTTTTATAACAAAACGGTGCTTTTTTAGGTATGGAGCCGTAAGGCTGAGGATGATCTCACGGCGGGACTCGTCCGGATTGTTGTAGTATGCTGTTCTGATCCGGCAAAGGCAGCTGCTTGAAATACGGGATCAACGAAGCCGTGCATGTTTCATCGTCGGGGAAAAGGTGATCCGGAATCTGTATAATAAAACAAGTACGAAGTACGTCAGCAGCCCCGATGAACGAAGCCCGAAAATAATCTCATCGTATATGGATAGCAGTTTACAGGATAAGGCTGCTCAGGCATTTTAGTTTCTAAAAAGCCGTTGCTTAAAATGCTGAAAACCGCATTATTCCCATTCGTGCTGTTTCAGGTAATTGCGCAAGTCCAGTCCTTCTTTCGTAAGCCGGCCGTAAATCAGCGATTCCAGGTTTGTGGACCATGACAAAACAACCATACGCTGTGTTTCCAGAATTTTCATATTGGAAATAATTCTGCTGTTCAGGCCTTCTTCCATCGTGAACAGAATCAGGTCATGATTCCGGAATACCTTCATTGCTTCAAATTCCTCTTCCATAACTGTTGATAATCTTTTATAAAGCAAAATCGCAAGTACTTTGACAAGCATATATCTATTCCGCTTCACGGGAATAAAAAGCATCAAAGCGAAGTACGCCAAATATGCTTTCCGTCACTACAAAATGCACCCTGTTTTCAATTCCTGTTTCCAGTATTGGTTGTGTAATTAAAAGATAAACATTTCATCGTATTCCACGGACAGATCCGCAAAATGACACTTGTATTTTCAGCAGGTTATTCCATGTGCTTTGCAGTTTTTACCAGTTTCAGGCAAATGTTAACCAATGTGCTGTGAATTACGGTAAACATACCGGTAACTGTATATAATATCATACCAATGATGCCGAAACGGCCTGTTTTCAGGTTTTTTCTAATGAAAATGTCTGTGCAGAAAGCCGGTTTTGGTGTTTGTCTCACTGATACCGGTTCCAATAAAAGTCTGCATTGCGGCTGAAATTTTCAGCTGCGCCCGTTATGAATTTCTGCTGCCGAAATGGTCGGCATGTTTCTGAAATAAAGGGTTTTAGCCAACTTGTCTGCAAGGCAGAATATTCTGAGGCAAAAAGAAAAATACGGCTTTATTAAGGTAAAAACACCGCTGAACGCATGCATGCACTTGGATTTGTACGCTTAGAAAGTAATTTTAGGAATTAACTGAAAGCAAAAATGAAAATCAGAAGTTACGAATTGTTCCAGGTTCCGCCGAGATGGCTGTTTTTGAAGATAGAAACGGATGAAGGACTGATTGGCTGGGGGGAACCGGTTATAGAAGGAAAGGCTGCAACGGTGAAGGCGGCGGTCATTGAACTGATGGATACGCTGATCGGGAAAGATCCGATGGACATTGAAGGTCACTGGAATACGATGTACAGAGGTGGATTTTACCGCGGCGGACCCATTTTAATGAGTGCCATTGCGGGTATTGATCAGGCGCTCTGGGATATCAAAGGCAAGTTTTACAATGCACCTGTTTATCAGTTAATTGGCGGGAAATGCCGCGACAAGATCAAGGTTTATTCATGGATAGGCGGGGACCGTCCGTCGGATGTGGCAAATGCTGCCAAACTTTCGCTGGACATTGGTTTCAAAGCCATTAAAATGAATGCGACCGATGAAATGCAGTATGTTGATTCCTATGAAAAGATTGATCATGTGCTGCTTCGTGTGGCTTCCATCCGTGAAGTTGTAGGGTATGCGCTGGATATCGGCGTTGATTTTCACGGACGTCTGCACAAGCCGATGGCCAAGGTGCTGGCCAAAGAGCTGGAACAGTTCCGTCCGATGTTTATTGAAGAACCCGTTTTGCCTGAAAACAACGAGGCGCTGAGGGAAATTGCGCAGCATACCTGCATTCCTATTGCAACGGGCGAGCGCATGTTCAGCCGCTGGCATTTCAAGGATTTGCTGACAAAAGGTTACGCCGATATTATCCAGCCCGATCTTTCGCATGCCGGCGGTATTACGGAATGTAAAAAAATATTGTCCATGGCCGAAGCTTTTGACGTGGCCGCTGCGCCGCACTGTCCGCTCGGGCCTATTGCGCTGGCCGCGTGCTTACAGGTTGACGCTACTTGTCACAACGCATTTATCCAGGAACAAAGTCTGGGCATTCACTATAATCAGGGAAGTGACCTGATGGATTACCTTGCGGATAAGACGGTGTTCAGCTATGAAGACGGTTTTGTAAAAATCCCTTCCGGCCCCGGACTCGGTATTGAAATCGATGAGGAGCAGGTGCGCAGAATGGCGGAAATAGGCCATAACTGGAAAAACCCGCTCTGGAAACATGATGACGGCAGCGCAGCGGAATGGTAATCAGTGAAATGCAAGATGTGTTTTTGTAAGATGCGGGTTGAATGAATGCTCCGGCGGTTATTTCAGGTTTTTTCTTTGTTTGTATCTCTGGAAGCGTTCGTTGTATTCTTTCAGCTCTGCTTCTTTGAAGCGTTTCTGCAGTTCTTTGGGAAGATCAAGGCGTTCCTGCATTTGCAGTGAGCCGGAAAGTTCCACGAGTGTATTGCGGCCGTTTTTGTCTTTTAACAGGTCGAAGGCATCGTAAGTGTCGCCGTTAACGGTAAATGCCTTGAAAGATAACTTGTTTTCGTCTATGTGCACGGTCTGGTAAAGCTGCGTGTTGGAAGCGGCACGGTCCATCCAGTTTTCGAGGCCGAGCGCGTACATTTTTGGGCCGCTTACCGAAACTACATAGATGGGGCCGTCCGGTTTTTTCCTGCTTTGTCCCAGCGGCATATTTATACCCCGGGCATACGTATGGTCGTGTCCCTGAAGAACAAGATCAACGTGATACTGTTTATAAAGCGGTTCCATTTTTGCCCGCCAGTGATCGTTGTCGCGGCCGTTGGCAGTGGAATAAATCGGGTGATGATGGAAAACAATGGTCCAGCGGTTTGGATTTTCCCTTGCGGTTTTTTCAAACCAGGCCGCTTGTTTTTCCATCACTTCGGGATCGGATATGGCTTCCTGCGAGTTCAGTGAAATGAATCTTATGCCCTGGTAATCCATGTAATAAGTCGTTTCCGTCAAGCCTTCCGGTCCGTTTTCCGGCAGTGCAAACTGCGGCCGCCAGTGCCGGGACAAAATTCCTTTCTGGTTTTCACCTTTAAAATATTCATGGTTGCCGGGCACTGCAAGGCTGGGGATCATTCCGTTTACCCAGCCGCCGGCTTCAAACCATTCGCCCCATTCGTAATCCGCATTGGCCCGGTTGATCAGATCGCCGGCATGGATCATGAAATCGGCATCCGGAAGGGCGGAATATGCCCCGCGTACCGTCCTTGACCACAGCGAGCGAATGTCATTCTGTGCATCACCGAAGTAAAGAAAAGAAACGGGTTCGGTTTTATCCGAAGCCGTTTTGAAATGAAACCATTCACTCCAGTACGTGCCGTCGCCAACTCTGTAAATATACTGCGTTGCGGGTTTAAGGTCGGTTAAAGCAGCTTCATGGTAACTGATTTTCCTGCCATCCATCGTGACGTGCTGCGTCAGAGCATTTACAATTCGTGCATTTTCCTGAAAATCAGGCGAAGGATCGGCTTCATGAACGGCCACAACTGCATGGGTCACCGTAGAGTCCGTCCGCCAGTTTACGGCCTGCGTACGGGAAGCATCCCCTTTGAATCCCAGAATAATGCGGTCGGGAAAACGCGAGGCCGGGTAGGCTTTGTTCACCTGTGCAGACACAACTGCGGGAACCAGACTAATCAGTAACAGAACAAGAGCAAAGGGCTTTATGCCGGGGTGCATGATGACGGAATAAATGGTTTGAAAGACAATGTTACAGGAATAGCAGGCGCTTCTGACAAAATCCGTGTTAAGAAAATGTAAAGCGTGTCAGGATTTCTGATAACAGTAATTTAATATTCATTCTTGGATAAAGGAATACATTTGTGTCCGACAGATTGCACAATTCATGTATTTGTATAAATTTGGAAACGAATGCGGTTCCTTATTTATGTAACATTTTAATCCTTTTTGACCAAATGATGAAAGCAAAGTACTTGTTGACAATGATCGTTGCAATGGCCATGATTTCCATTGCTGCACAAAGTGTGATGATAGCCGATGAGCTGTTGGGTACCTGGAAGTACACGATTTCCAATGTGCCGCCGGAATACGAATCCGGGTATATGACCTTTGAGCAAAAAGATAACAAAATGGTGGGGTACATGGGACAAACCGACAAGAAAGAAATGAAGGAACTCACTGTTGATCAGGGAAAAGTTTCTTTTGCAACCGATTTCGAAGGCGGATTGATCAAGTACAGCCTGACGCAAAAAGGGGATTCGCTCAGCGGTTCCGTTTCAACGCAGTACGGAGATTTCCCGATTGTGGCTGTGAAGGAAGCGAAAAAATAATCCGTTCCGAATTCATCCGGAAATACGCTGTAAGGTATGTTTTCTGACGCAATATGGCTGCCACATGTGCAGCCATATTGCATTAGCAGCAAGCCGATTAAGATTCTTCCGGATTGGAAAAAGCAAATCCCGCCCAAGACGCACCTTACATGTTATTTTCACTTCTCACATTTCACTTCTTACATTCCCATTTTCCTGAATTTTGTTAAAGGCAGCCTATTCTTCTATATTTCGCAGGATTGGTGCAGGAATTGCTGTTGACCGAAACATTACAGAAATTGATAATCAGGTATGTCAGACAAGGTTCAGAAATATAATATCCCGGTACTGAAAAAGAACCAGCCGGATGAAAATTACAAGTTCAGAATGGCACCGGAGCCCAGCGGTACCTATCCGTTTCATCTGAACCTGCAGGATGTTCAGCCAACCGGAAACCTGGAAAAAAAGATGGTATTCCATATGCTGGGCGATACCGGAAGCATCCATCATGCTGATTTCCTGCGTGAGGTTGCGGCTGAAATGGTCAGGCAGTTTGAAAATTCGGAAAGCGATGAAGACAAGCCAGGATTTCTGTACCATCTGGGTGATATCGTTTATAATCATGGCGAGGCGACACAATATGCAAGGCAATTTTTCGAACCGTTTGAGAATTATCCGTCTTCCATATTTGCGATTGCCGGCAACCATGACAGTGACGTCAATCCGGACAGTTCCGAGCCATACGACAGTCTGAGCGCATTCAAAGCCGTTTTTTGTGATACCGAGCCAAGGACCGTGCCGTTCAGCGGAAATTCCCGCAGGAAAAGTATGATCCAGCCCAATGTATTCTGGACACTTGAAACGCCTTTGGCTACTATAATCGGACCTCACAGCAATGTGCCTAAATACGGCATCATTACTGCTGAGCAGCGAAACTGGCTGGTGGAAGAATTAAAGGCCGCCCGGCAGGAATTGCCCCGAAAAGCGCTGATCATTTGTCTGCACCATGCGCCTTATTCCGCCGATATCAACCACGGTTCCAGCCTGCCGATGATTGAAATGCTGGAAGGTGTTTTTGAAGAAACCGGAATTCGCCCGGATATTGTATTCAGCGGGCATGTGCATAATTACCAAAGGTTTATCAAAAAATACGCAGACGGAAAAGAAATTCCTTTTGTTGTAGCCGGAGCAGGTGGGTATGATGGCTTGCACGAAATAGTTCACATAAACGATGAAAATTTTTATACCGAGAATCCTTTGCTGAAAGACGTAACACTGGAATGCTTTTGCGATAACCAGCACGGTTTTCTGAAAATTAGCATCGAGAAAAAGGATAACAGACTTACACTCACCGGTTCGTATTACGCCATTTCCCATCACATTGATGTCGGTAACGAAGAGGAGCGAATTTCGTCTTTATGGGACCGTTTTGAAATTGAAATAAACTGAATCAAGGACGGCGATATTCCGGTTTTCACCCCATAGAAATCAGCTGATACACTTCATGTATATCAGCTGATTTTTGTTAAATGTAAATTTTGTGATTAGAAAGATTAGAAATTGTCGCTTTCTGTATGCTGCTTTCTATCAAAATATTATCATTTTAAAGCCAACAGCTAAAAGCTAATAGCCAACAGCCATTTAATACGCACTCGCTTCGTCCAGTTTTTCAATGGCGGCATCTTCCAGTGTAATCGTTGCGGCCTGCATCAGTTCGTGAAGCTGTTCAAGACTGGTGGCGCTGGCAATAGGCGCGGCAACAGCCGGATGTGCCATGAGCCAGGCCAGCGATATGGTTGCCGGAGTAACATTATATTCTGCAGCAAGCTCGTCGAGTGCAGCCAGGATTCTGAAACCTCTGTCATTCAGGTATTTTTCAACCATGCCGCTTCTTTTGCTGCCCTGAAGATCGTCTTTTGAGCGGTATTTTCCGGTCAGAAACCCGCTTGCCAACGAAAAATAGCTGATTACGCTGAGGTTAATTCCCATGGTGAACGGAGCAATTTCTTCCTCGAAAACCTGTCTGTCGAACAGGTTGAATTCCGGCTGGAAAGTCTGGTAACTTGGCATTTCGTGCTTAAGACTGAATTTGATCGCTTCTTCAAGCCGCGGAATCTCAAAGTTTGAAACCCCTATAATCCTCACTTTACCTTCCTGAATGAGCTGGTCATAAGCTTCCATCGTTTCTTCGACCGGCGTTTCAGGGTCGTCGTAATGCGATTGGTAAAGGTCAATGTAATCGGTTTGCAGCCTTTGCAGCGAAGTTTCCACCTGGGAAATAATGTATTTCCTGCTTAATCCTTTCTGGCCGGGACCCATTTCACCGCCTACTTTGGTAGCAAGCACAACTTTGTCTCTTTTACCGCTTTTTCTGAACCATTTTCCGATTGCCGTCTCCGATTCTCCGCCTTTGTTGCCCGGAACCCACACCGAATATACATCGGCCGTATCGATGGCATTAAAACCTGCATCCACAAAAGCGTCCAGCAATTCAAACGTTTTGTTATCATCAATCGTCCAGCCAAACACGTTTCCACCGAAAACCAATGGCGCAATTTCAATATCCGAGCTTCCTAACTTTCTTTTTTCCATAACTTTATGCTTTTGCTGATTTCGTTCTGTTTGTCCAGGATGTCCAAACGTCGATCCCTTATTTTATATAAAACACTTTGTTTAATGCTGATAAACTTTTACAATCCGGCAAATGAATCGTACTTTTTATAAAACCGGTAAATAATTGTCCGTGAATTGTATCCTGTAAATTTCAATGCCATTTTCAATGCTGTTGGCGTGAAAAATAACCGTGCCGGATGTCGTGGATTTTCTGAAAGAAACGGAAAATGTTGAGCAGGGCTAAACCGGTAAATTATACTGTGCCAAAGAAATAAGTCGTGGATTTTCACAGGGCCCCATAAATAAAAAACCGGCAAAGCGCACGCAACGCGCAGCCTGCCGATTTTATAATGAAAACAATGTACTCGCCTGTGATCGTGGCTTACGGATTTTCAAAATAATCGTAAAATACTTTCGGCAGCATGCCTCCGAGGGAAATCCAGTCTGCTGCAAGCGGCGCCTTTTTCAATCCTTCCACCCATTCGTAATTCAGCTCGTATACGGCAGCTTCAATACCGAACCGCTCCATGAATCCTTCACCGAGCGTACCCGGGTTCCGGAACCCGGGCCGCGTGGAGCCTTCCGTGAACCAGGTGTGTTTTCTTAAAAGCATTTCCAGCTTTTCCATGTTCGCCAGATAAGCGCGAATGTCGCCGTCCGGACGGCTTATATGCAGATTCCCGCCTGCGTCATTATGCAGGTCGAGGCCCAAATCGGGTTTCCTGTTTTCAGCGATCATCCTGCGCATCCATTTTTCGAGATAATAATTTTCAGGAGCAATCAGTGAGTCGGCTTCTTTGTCCCATTTGCGGTTGAGGTCGTAGCCGTTGCTGTTGAAACGTGTTTTTCCGCGTGCAACGCCATCCTTGTTGGCCATAGGCAAAATGTACACACAATATCTTTTCAGCCAGGTTTTTGACTGCTCGTCATTCTGAATCAAACGCTGCACCAGTCCCTCGACGGTCCAGTTACCGCCGGATTCAAACGCATGCGCCCGCGCCCTGAGAAAAATCCGTTTAGGCGCTTTCTCATTCCCGATCCTGATGATTTCCAGTGAGCGTCCTTCGGAAGTTTTACCGATCTGGGTTACCGCAACGAGTTTACTAGTTTTTATATCAGTCAGAAATTTGGCCAGATCGCTGATCCGGTAGGGTTCCACGCCGGCAAAGTAAGCGTTTGGGCCGGTCATTTTCAGCCTGATCTGCAGACGATTGCCCGGCAGCAGCTCGGCGGGACGGCTTTCCCATGTTTTATTGTCGAAGGAAATTACATAAGGCGTATGTTTGGAAACCTGGCTTGCATGCGTGTTGTTCCAGATGTTGTCAAAATTCTGAAGAATAATCGTAACGTCTGTTCCTGCCGGTGCTTCTACCTTGAAATGCCAGTGGCCGTTGGCGCGGTTTTGTGAAAACCGTTCATGATCGTAAACCAGACTGGCGATGATCCTTCCGGCCGAATCGATTTCCCAGTTCATGGGCGAAGCATTTTCGAAGCCGGTATTGACAAAAACCTTCGGCGCAACAAGGCTGTCCGTTTTTAGGTTTTGCTCGGCAGTGCAGGCTTTTACTGCTTTGGAATAACCGAAATTGATTGAAATGAAAAGGACAAGAAACGTGCGCAAAAATGCATTACTGTTCATGAGTTGTCAATTTTTAATTATAAAATCAGAAAGGATAATCCGGATTTGCCTGATACGGTGCGGTTTGAGGCAGCATTGCCTGCCGTTTATGCCTGAATGCCAATGTGAAATCGGATTCGGATAAATCCGCGGAGGATCATGATTGAAAGGTGCCGCAAATGCCTTTTCATTCCTCTGGAGAAACTGCTGTAAAGTTTCACTTTCATGATGCATGGCCGTAAGGTAAAACATTGCAGAAAGTGTTGAAACAGGGTTTTATACTAAAATCTGGCCGTTTTGGAGATTATAACATAAGAATCCGGTTTTTGTATTCTACTGTTTTGTGCACGCCGGCGTTTCCGGCAATTTTTGATAAAACCGGATTGTAAAAGATGATATTCGGATAGTCCGGAATAAGAGGTGGAAGCTGTTCACAGGTGAGAAATGAAGTTTTTTCAATCCTGCAAACGGTGAAATCGATTGTTCAGGCGACTCCGTTGCCAAAAATCCAAATTACGGATAAGGGCAGATTTGCCGAGTTCCGGAGTCTGCAAGCCTGTTTTTGATTACTTAGTAAAATCTATTGAATAGATGCTTTTATAAAGTAAAATCAATTTTTTAAGTGTATCAGGTGGAAAAAATCAGATCTTTTATCGGACTTCTGCTGATCGGCACGTGCTACATTGCTACTGTTTCAAGGTATGAAAAGCCGTTGTTCAGAGCTGTGGATCATGGATGGCAGGCAGAAATTCAGCAGAATAATTCGGGTTCAGGTCATACTGCCGCTTTGGGCAAAGGACCGGATTCGAGCCGGTTTACATACAGTACACTGGTTTCCGGGCTGGACGAGCCGATGGAAATGGCTGTTTTACCCAATTACGACATTGTTGTAGCAGAAAGGAAAGGAGCCGTCCGCTACTTTGATAACAGCACGAAAGAGCTGTCCACCATTTCGCAGTTCAATGTTTTCAGCGGGATTGAGGACGGTCTGCTGGGCGTAGCTGCTGACCCTGATTTTAAAAACAATAACTGGATATACTTTTACTACGGCGTTGCGGGGGACAAAAATGTAAGTCATCTGACACGTTTTGAGCTGAAAGACCGGAAAATAATCCAGTCATCCGGAAAAGTATTGCTGGAAGTTCCCACGCAGCGCCAGTACTGCTGTCATTCAGCCGGTTACATTACTTTTGATTCGGACGGTCTTTTATATCTGTCAATTGGTGACAACACGAATGCGGAGGAAATTGAAGGCCACAATCCGACTGATGAAAGGCCCGGAAGGGAACTGGCGGATGATCAGGCTGCAACGGCAAACAGCAATGACCTGCGCGGCAAAATATTGCGCATCCGCCCCGAGGCAGACGGAACTTACAGTATTCCGGATGGCAATCTGTTTCCAAAAGACGGATCAGTCGGCCGGCCCGAAATCTTTGCAATGGGTCTGCGGAACCCGTTCAGGATTTCGGTTGACCCCAAAACTAAATACGTATACTGGGGAGATGTAGGCCCGGACACCGAAATTGCAGCCAGCGAAGGAAAACTGAGCTACGATGAAATTAATCAGGCACGGAAGCCGGGCTTTTTCGGATATCCCTATTTTCTGGGAGACAATGAAGTGTTTCCGGATTATGATTTTGAAACCAAGAAGGAAGGCCCGGGGAAAGATCCGAAACGTCCGATTAACGATTCGCCCAATAATACCGGTGTTAAAGAACTGCCGCCGGCGCAGCCTGCCTTTATCTGGTATGGAAAAGGACCTTCCGGAAAATGGCCGGAAGTAGGAAAAGGCGGTGCCAGCGCCATGGCCGGTCCGGTTTATTACAGCGACCTTTACCCGGACGCCCCGTACAAACTGCCCGGATATTACCATGGAAAGCTGTTTATTTTTGACTGGATACGAAAATGGATCATGGCTGTCACGCTGGATAAAGACGGGAATTATGTGAGTATGGAGCCTTTTTTGCCGCAGCTTAAAGTAGTGGCTCCGATGGACATGCAAATTGCTCCCGATGGTGCTGTTTACCTTTTGGCTTACGGAACCAACTGGTTTGCCAGAAATACGGATTCGGGAATTATCCGGGTCGAGTATTCGGAAGGGAACCGCAACCCGGTTGCTTCGCTGAAAATTGAAAAGACGATTGGCGCAGCGCCGTTGACTGTTGCACTTTCAGCCGGAGATTCCAGGGATTATGATGCCGGCGACAAGCTTTCGTATGTCTGGAAAATCGGGACCAGATCAGTGGCCGGAAAAGACATCAAGCATACTTTCACCAAGCCGGGCGTTTACAATGTCGTACTTACGGTTGCGGATCAGCACGGCGGAAAAGGAACGGCAACGACTCAGGTGAAAGTAGGCAATACGCCGCCCGACGTGATTATTGAAACCAAAGCGAACCGCAGTTTTTACTGGGACAATGCCACACTGGACTACAATATCAAGGTGACGGACAAGGAAGACGGGAAAATTGACCCGGAAAAAATCAAAGTTAGCTTTGATTACCTGCCTTTCGGGAAAGATCTTGCGGGTGCACTTACTGCTGGCGGTGAAACGGATCTCCGGTTTGCCGGCACAGCAAAGTTGTATGCTTCGCTGGATTGCAAAGCCTGCCATACGATCGAAACCAAATCCATTGGCCCGGCACTGAAGGATGTAGCCAAAAGGTACGCAGGCAAGGAAGGTGCGGAAGCAATGCTCGGCCGGAAGATCATTACAGGCGGCAGCGGCAACTGGGGCTCTTACCCGATGCCGCCGCACGCGGACCTTTCTGAAAAAGATGCTAGGGAAATTGCCGGCTATATTTTATCCCTGGGAACGGAGCAGGAAAAAACGCCGCTTGCCGGCAGTATTGCGCTTACGGAACATATCGGAAAGGGAAATGAAGGCGCTTACATTCTGCAGGCTTCCTACGCCGATAAAGGCGCAAACGGTATTGAACCTTTAAAAACCGGCCGTCATATCGTGCTCCGAAATCCTTTGATACAACTGGAAGATTATCATGAAGGCAATGTGAGTGTCGTGCCCGCAACCCGGAACACGGGCTATATTTCGTACATCGCCAGCATTACGGACGGGAAATTTACCCGTTTCCACGCCATTGATCTCAACCGGATCAAGGCCATCCGCCTGCGTGTCCAGGAGCAGGGTGCCGGCGGGATCATTGAAGTAAGGCAGGATGCAAAAGACGGCGCTTTGCTCGGCAGCCTACATGTGGCAGCAGGAAAAGTAACCGATCCCAAAACGGACTGGAAAGAGCTTCTGCTGCCACTTCGTGCTGCAACGGGAATGCATGATTTATTTTTTGTATTCAGAAATGAAAATCAAAAAGGCCCTTTGTTCCATGTAGACTGGATGTATTTTGAAAATCAGTAATGAACTGTTGAAAAAGACAACATACTTTTGATCAATTATTCCAGATCCAATCAAGATTATTCTGAACCTTGAACTGAATGTCGGGCTGCCGGGCGCTTGTCTTCTCGTATGGAACAGCTTTCTGGTTTGTGAAAAGTAAAAAGTAAAAAGTGAAAAGTGAAAAGTGAAATGTAAAAAGTAAAAAGTAAATAGTGAAAAGTGAGTGGTTAAGGGTTTGATAAAGGAGGGGTTTACGAACAGGTTATGAACTTATTGGTTAAGGGTTTGATGGCAATTTTATATCGCTGATGTGATCAGACAAAAAACAATGTACACGACAATCAGGGCAAAGGCGCAGAGCATTGCAGAAAGTAATTCTTCACCCGGTCTCTTCTCATGATGTTCTGTTACTGTCCTTTTCATGATCTGTTCTTGTTTTTAATCATCCAACCTGTCTTTCACTTCTCACATTTTACATTTCACATTTCACAACTTATATCTTCCTGTCATCCATTTCCGTCATTCCGGACCAGAATTGCTGAACAAACAGGCGTTCTTGTCTTGATATGCCGTCCTGCGCCTTTGCTGCACGTCTTAGTATGTTGAAAAACCTTTTTCTGGACATTTCATTGAAAGCTGACAACTTTTTGGCTGGTTCCTGTTTCGGGGCAACATTCAGTATTTGTCCGGATAAAATTGTATTCTCCTGAATGAAATTGGCGTACACCGACAATTCGGAATCTTTTTCGCTGGTGTAATGCAGTTTGATGTCAGGGGTTTCTTCATTTTGGAAAATACCTTCCATCCGTGAAAGGGCGCTTGCAATTGCTGCTGATTTCAGGTCGATTTGAGGCGAATACATTGAATTTCTTTTTACGAGTTAAAACATGTCCGGTGCTGCAGTGCACACGTGTTAAAAAACTTTTCAGGCAAAAGAACTGGCTGCCAGCTGGTGAAAAACCTGTTCATCAAGCTTGTAGCGGTCATTGAGCGTGAGACTGCTGCGGGCATTGAAAAGTGCGTGATTCACAGCATTGTACATAAGCCAGTAAGACGGGCTGGAACCCAGCAGACGTTCTTCAAGCCGCAAGCGCTCCTGTGCCTGTTTGGCAAGCTGAACCGGGATCGGCAGTGCTTTCAGCAGATTTTCATCAGCCTTTGTTACAGGTTTCCTTTGAAAATGCTCATAAACAGTGGCCGTAAGCGTGGGCTTTGTTTCCTTCTGAGCAACAAGTATGTCGTATAGCTGCTCCTTAAACAATTCAGGCGTCAGGCGGCTGTGATGAATCTTGCGGATCTTCGGGTCTTTCTGAACCTGCCGGATCAGCGGACGGCTTTTCGGCGCCTGCTTTTTTGCTTTTCCCTGTTTTCCCTGTAGCAACCATTGGCGGTAAGCCGGCAACTCGACAAATATATCCGCCCAGCCCATCAAGCCGTTTTTGCAAATATCCCTGTACATGCTGCTGCCAGGTACAAAGTCATCGTCCAGCATGGTCGTCATGGTTTGTCCCTGTATGCTGAACGGCGTTTTTCCATTGTAGCTGTTGGTCAGGATCATGCTTCGCTGAAGGCGTTCACCGCCGATTGAAAGTTCCTGAGGAAATATAATGCTGATGCTGAATTCGCCTGTCGTGGTGTGTTTGATCTGCAGGGAGTAATCTGAAAACAGTTTGTCAACTACTTCGCGGATCAGTATGTTGGGAATAATGGCGTAATCGGCGCTCTGGATGCCAAAAACCGTTTTTCTTCCGTGATGAGGTTCCCCGACAATCAGCTGCTGGCGATCCGTAGCCATAATGTCATAATCAGGCAGGATGTCGGCAAGCCAAACCGGATGAACCGGATAACAGATGTCATCCCAGGAATTACTGAGTTGCGGCTGAGCACTTATATAGGTCATACCTTTGTTTTCTAATTTTTACAGTTGTAAATTTACAATTATAAAGATAATTAACAAACTTTATGGAAGAAAGAGTGAAAGCAGGCCGAAAGTATCCGTGCCCGGGCCGGTTACTTTATTCCCGGTTTTCACCGTTCGGATCTTTTCCCGTTTGCATAAACATCAAACAGCTGTTGGCAGTCAGCTTGAAGCTTTTAATATGATGTTCACTTGTTTATGAAGTTGTTATAAAATTTATTAACCTGATTCAGTATCAATCCATTACTCTTTTTAAATGAACCGAAGCTATGAAATGGTCTTACTTCATCCGTCAGAAAGTTAAAGCAGCCGCACTGCTGACCGGTATTCTGGTTGTTGTTGCGCTGGCTTCGCTGAGTATGATCCAGGCTATTCAGTACATGGAGCAAAGCATAGAATCGGTGTATGCAGACAGGCTGAAGCCGGCTGTGGACCTTGTCCATCTGAGCGAACTTTTTCACCGCAAAAGGCTGCTGATGCAAAGTTTTCTGACCGGACAGTCTCCCTTAATGATTCAGGAGCTGAAAATGGAGCTTGTAAAAGACAATGCGCAAAGCGACAGCCTGATCAGCAGTTTTGAAAAGACCCGGCTGATCGGTGCAGAGGAAGAAAAACTGGATGTGTTCAAGGCGGATATGACGGCGTATGTAAAGCTGGAAAATTCGGTTCTGCAGCTGGAACAAACCAGCAGGCGTAAAGAGGCCATTGTGCTGTTTGAAAACCAGGGCGGGAAAATTTTTCAGGATGGCGTTTCCACACTGCACGCCATTGCAGACATTCAGTCGGATATCGGAAGAAAAGCCGTCAAGAGCGCACATCGCCAGGCGGCCGGCGGATTCATTATTTTCATGCTGCTCATTGCTGTATGTGTGGTTGTCGGACTGGTTATTCTGGGACTGATTAAAAATGAAACGTTGATCGACCGCAAATCAGAGCTGTTCCATTTGAATTAAAGTGCGTATTTGATATCTATTGTTTGGTTATAAATATCTAAATCAAAAATGCAAAGGTCAGTCCGGGACCTTCAAACTGCACCTGTAGTACAAATCTTTTGCATAGGATGAATAGTCAATAAAGCTTTCCGGCTTTACAAGGTAATCCGAAGCACCCATCTGAAGACATTTTTCCATTACTGACTTTATGGAGGAAGTGGAAGTAATTACAACAGGAATATGGGCATAGTGTTCATTTTCCCTGATTTCGGCAAGAATATCATAGCCGTTTTTGCCCGGCATGTTCAGGTCTGACAAAATAAGATCGGGCAAAGCCTCGGCTGGCTTGCCCGAAAGCCATTCGAACAATGTATTTCCGTTTTTTACATCGCCGATGATATCAAACAAACCGGACTCATTAAAAGACTCCTTCATAAAGAACAGCTCGTCCTCATCATTTTCCACAATCAATATCCTGTATTTTCGCATATTCCAAATCGTTTATCCTAGCTTTCCCTGATTGTAAAATAGAAAGTCGTTCCTTGTCCCGGTTCCGATTCGAGCCAGATTTGCCCCTGATGACGTTCCACTACCTTTTTGGAAATGGCCAGTCCCATTCCGGTTCCCGGATAATCCTTTACGGTATGCAGCCTTCTGAAAACATCAAACACTTTGCTCAGATCATGATGTTCGATCCCGATTCCGTTATCGGCTACTTCAAATTTGACATATCCGTTTTCCGCCTTGCACCGGATTGTTATCTGCGGCACCTTGTCGTCGGTGTACTTCAGCGCATTGCTCAGCAGGTTTTGAAGAAGCTGAACAAGCTGGATGCGGTCAGCCTCGATATCCCGGATTGCCGGATCAATTGCCACTGTAATCCTGGCATCTGAGGCATCAATGGAACCTTTCAGGTTCTGCAGCGCATGATCGATGAGATTGGTTACACTTATTTTTTCTTTAACCAGTTCATTTTTACTGATCTGTGAATAATCCAGCAGATTGGCAATCAGGTCCTTCATCCTGTTTGCAGCATTGATCGACTTTTCAAGATACGTTTTCAGGTCCTGAAACTTTCCTTGATCCAGCTTCATGTTCATCAGCTGCAGAAAGCTTTTCAGCGTCCGGACCGGCTCCTGAAGATCATGGGAAACAATGGAAGTAAACTGTTCGAGTTCCTGATTGGCAGCCGACAACTCGGCGTTGGTGGCAGTCAGCTCTCTGGCCAGCTGGCGAGAACTCTGGTAACTTTCCTTAAGTGCCTGTTCCGTTTTTTTTCTTTCGGTCAGGTCCCTTGTAACTTTTGAAAAGCCTATCAGGTTTTTGTCCGTATTGTAAATGGCCGTAATGACAATGTTCGCCCAGAAACGTTCTCCGTCTTTTCTCAGCCTCCAGCCTTCTTCCTCATATTTGCCAACAGCTCTTGCCACGGTAAGTTCATAAGCCGGCTTGCCGTTGAGAATATCTTCTTCCTGATAAAATATAGAAAAATACTTGCCTATAATTTCCTGCGCGTCATATCCTTTGATCCTTTTTGCACCTTCGTTCCAGCTCACGATCCTGCCTTTTTCGTCCATCATAAAAATTCCATAGTCGCTGACCTGCTCTACAATGGAACGATAGCGCTCTTCACTTTCCCGCAGCGATTCGGCATTCCGCTGGCGTTCGGACAAGTCGCGGGTTACTTTCGAAAAGCCGATCAGTGCATTATGCTCATTATAGAGCGCAGTGAGTACGATACTTGCCCAGAAAACAGAACCGTTCTTTTTTACCCGCCAGCCTTCTTCCTGATACATACCGGATTCTCTGGCAATCCGGAGTTCCATTTCCGGCTTTTTACTGGCAAGGTCATCCGAAGTATAAAAAACCGAAAAATGCTTGCCTGTGATTTCGCCGGCAGAATAGCCCTGAATGTACCTGCCTCCATCGTTCCAGGTAACAATATGGCCTTCCGTATCGAGCATGAATATGGAGTAATCCTTTACGCCTTCCACCATGAGGCGGTAGCGCTCTTCACTTTGCCGCAGGCTTATTTCTTCTTTTTTCTTCTCGTTGTTGTCACGCAAAACACAACTGTAGCCCTGAAATTCCCGTGCATCGTCAAACATAGGCGCCAGAATCGCCTGTCCCCAGAAACGGCCATGCTCTTTTTGGGATTTCCAGCCTTCTGATACGAACCGGCCCGTTTTGAAAGCCATGTTCAGCACATATTCCGTTTTGATGCTGTCGGCTTCTTCATCGTTTAACTTTGAAAATGATTGATTAAGCAGTTGATGTTGCTCATAGCCAGTAATATGCGTAACCATCGGGTTACAGTAGGTGATATAGCCATCTTTGTCGAGCATCAGAATGCCATCCGCGATACTATCAAGCAACAAATTCCATTTCGTGAACATCGGCTATTTTCAGCTGTAATTAATCAGCCAAAATTAATAAAGGCGTGCTTTCTACCAAACAGCCATTTTTACAGTTTTTACAATCCACCATTTACAATCTGTTATTTGGGTAAAACGGGGACTTTCCTGAATCTTCCCCAGGCAATAAATGCGGCAGTAATGGCAAAGAAAACATTCGCCCCGATGACCTGACTTTCATTTCTCAGGATATGAAAAGTACTTGCGCATACCATCAGTATAATAACCCCGCATGCTGTAACCGGCGTCAGTTTCGGCTGGATACGGATCAGCGCAGGCAGTATCAGTCCGGTTGCTGCCAGGAGATCAATGACTCCGGTGAAATTCAGCAGCGCGGCAGAGACCTCGCCGGTCCACGGCCACATGATAGATAATTTTTCAGCGGGATAAAAGAGTTTCATCATGCCTCCCCAGGCCAGGCTGCCGGCAAGTAATACCTGTGCTGTCCAAAGCGCATAATGCATTGTTCCTGAAGATTTTTTTTGTTTGGTCATGTCAGTATAAATTTTTGTCATGCAAACGTATTTATCTTTGCTTTCCGCCCGGTAGTACTTCCATTCCGGATAGCACTATCCAGTTGGATAGTATCGTAAAAACCTTATATTCAAGAAGCAAGAATGTTGACCAAAGGCGGATGTCCGAAAAATGCGCTTTCCATCAAAGATGCGCTGGAAGTACTGGAAGGAAGGTGGAAGCTGCTGATCCTGTTTGCGTTATCGACGGGTAAAAAACGCTTCGGGCAGATTTCAAAGGCGGTTCCGGGTATAACCGATAAAACGCTGTCGAAAGAACTGAAAAATCTGGAAGCCAATAAGCTGATCACGAGAAATGTTTATGATACTTTTCCGCCTACCGTGGAGTACGCCATTACGGAACATGGAATGTCGCTTGAAAAGGTAATGGAAGAACTGCACTTCTGGGGACTGGCACACCGCAATCTGATCATCGGAAAGCCTGTAAAGGCAGATTAACGAATGATGGTCTGTCAAAAAGTTTATGCCGGTTAGTCAGCATGCAGGATTTTGTACAGTTCCGTGTACCCGGATGAACGTTGCGAATTTTGCTTGGGTTCAGACGCTTGTTGTCAGGAACTTAATTGCAAACAAACAATGTTCACGCAGCATACCGGAAAGATCATTGGCAGATAAAATCAGGCTGCATAATCTCATTGGTTCCGTTCAAAGTTCGGGGTTTTTTGAAATGCGCGTACATTTTTAAAGAATTTTCCATTCAATACATAACCTTATGCTGTTTCGCTACTGGAAAGCGGCCGCCGTTTGCTGCTGCCTGTTGCATGCTGACGCTTTTTGCCAGGCACTGAAACCCGGACTGTCCGGCATGGCGCCGTCCAAATGGCTGACTTTCAGGAATACGCATGCTCCGGGAAAAGTATACAGTTTCCCGAATGCCGGTTCCCGGCGGTACACGCATGAGGAATATTTCGCAAGAGTATGGCTGCCGGTTGTACACAGCGAAAAGGTGACGGTTTTGATGGGCCCAAGCTATCGTACCGAGCAGTTTGAACTGAAAACAACGGGTGAAAACCCGATCAGCAGGATGAGTAACTGGAACCTGCGTTCTTACGCGGTGGACATTAATTCGGTGATCAGACTGGACAGCAGCTCATGGCTGATTGCAACTTCGCACTTCAATAAAAGCGGAAATACAGCCGAATTGTCTCTGAAACAAATTCCGGTCAATTATACGTTGTCCGCTTCCTATCTCCGGAAAAAGTCGCTGAACAAGGAACTGGGTTTTGGTATTTTGTTTAATCAAAGTTATAAACTGACTATTCTGCCTGTTCTGATCTATAATCATAACTATGCTGAAAACGCCGGTCTTGAAATCATGCTTCCAAAGAAAATAGCCTGGCGGAGAAATCTTTCGGCAAACGATATTCTTTATCTGAAAGCTGAATCCGTTACAAGAACGTATTATACAAATCACTGGGCAAGCGAAGTTCCTGACGTGTGCAGGCGGGTGGATGTGGATATGGGCATAACCTATAACAGAAAACTGGGCAGTCTGATCGGAATGGAAGTTTCGGCCGGGTATAGAAAAAATTTAAGTACCAGACTGATTGAAGGCGCTGTTCCGCTCCGCACTTCCGGCTTCGCCATGACTTTCGACCTGTACATTCAGCCGCCCAAATTCAAAAGGAAGAAGTAGCTGTTAGCTTTAAGCGATCAGCTGACAGCTTAAATTTAACAGCTACAAAATAACAATATAAAAATAGCCCTGACATGGCAGCAAACGGGTTGCATGCTGCTTTGTCAGGGCTGTTTTTTTAAAGAATACTTCCGTTTTCAGTTTATCTTCCCATAACCAGACGCGTTTGCGCACCTCCGTTCTCTGCATCCTGCAGTTGCACGCTCAGCGCATTCTGCCTGAACAACTGCCGGTCAATGGCCAGGGTAAAAACATGAATTCCTTGCGGAAGATCAGCAACGATGCCGTTTTCGCTTAGCTTGACCGGTTTTTTGTCAATCCAGGCCGTAATGCCGTCTGTCGAGTTAAAGCCGAGGTTTACATTTCCTTTGGTCAAAATTTCAATTTCAAACCGGACCATGCTGAAACGTTTGCCGTTTTCATTTACCATTTCCGGGATTTCGTCCATCGGCAACGTGCCGGCTACTTTACTGTAAATCGGCTGCGTAGTTACTTTTGCTCCCTTTCCGGTCATGAAAGATCCGGTGCTCAGCATTTTGGCAGCCGTTTGTTTATCAGCACTTACATATTCCCAGTTTCTTACAAAGCGTGTATTTGACACTCGAAAGTCGCCCGATTCTCCCATTTTGGAAAGAAACCCGACAAGATCCACAAATTCCTGCTTGCTCAGGCTGGCAGTCAGTCCCGGAGGCATCAGCGATCCCGGAACTTTTTCCATCACCTGAACCTGACTTTTGGCAACGGAAACTTCCTTGCCGGTAACGTCGCGTATAGTGATTTCCGAATTACCGTCGCTGATGAGATAACCCATCAATTCGGAGCCATCCTTCTTGACTACCCGTTTCAGGTCGTACCCTTCTTTGATGGAAAGGTTTGGATAAAGAATGGAACGGATAATGGTTTCTGCCGGTGAACTGGTGCCGAGGCTGCTCAAATCGGGGCCGATACGTCCGCCCGCGCCGCCGATGGCGTGGCATGTTGTACAGCTTGTGCCGGCTCTGCGGAAAATGAGTTCGCCTTTTGCAGGGTCCGCTTTATCCGCCACTACTGCGGCCAGGCTTGCAATATCCCTGTCACTGAGTTCCTGAGGCATGTTCTGAACAGGCAGCGTTCCGCCGGAAGCTTCCAGTGCTTTGTTGAGTGCCGTAATTTCCGTAATTCGCTGACGTGTCCAGCCCGCGCGCGTCTGTACTAGCTGTCTTCCGATTTTTGCGGTTGCTTCCGGGATTTTATTGGCTGCAATCGCGTCAGCCAATGCCGCTGCTGCCGGATTGCTTGGGATGAATGCCATGAAAAGATCACGCATATCGGTATCCGCCGGCAAAGTCCGCATCAGTTCCGTGGCAATGCGAGCGCCTTCGGCGGGATTGTAAGCGGCTAGCTGCGAAGCTGCAATGATGCGTACTTCAGGCGTGTTTTTCGGGCCTGTCATTTCGGTTATGAGCTTTATTGCTTTTTCCCTGTCGATCATGCCCAGCGCGCCCAATGCCGCTTTTTTGGTGCCGGGTGTTCCGGTCTGGACAAGGCTGGTCAGGCGGCCGTTCAATTGTTGCAGTTTCCATAAACCGGCCAGGCGAATGGCGCTGAAACTCGTCGTTTCATCTTCGTTTCCGATAAATTCAGCAATGCGTTCAGGGTTTTTGTCCGGATTTACTTTCCGCTGGCTGGCTGCATCCACCAAGGTTGCCAGTTGTGCATTCACATTTTTGTCCTTGTTCTGTACCGTCAGGTCAAGCAGCATGTTCAGGTCTGCAGTCTGGCCATATTTGGCAATGGAACTGAGCACATCTTTCTGATATTCTTCCGGAACCTGGTTTTTCCCGTATAAACTAATCAGTTGTGAAACTGCATCTGGCGAACTCACAGATTTCAGAGCATAAACCGTCTTTCTGGCATCGCCCAGAAAATCAGGCTGTGTTTTCACGCGCGATACCCATACCGGTTCCAGTTCACGGACAGTCTGCCAAAGCGCGAAGTCCAGAAACTCGTCCATTTGGGAGTCAAGAACAGAAAGTGCTTCGCGTGCTGCTTCCGGCGTTTTGGTTTTACGAAGTGCAATAACCGCTTCCAGCCTGACCTGCGCATGTTTGTCTTTCACGGCTTTGGCAAGAATAGCCGGTACATTGGCAATTCGGGTATGCCAGAATTCCAGCGCACGCAAGCCGGCTGCACGCGCATTGTGACTTTCAGCGTTGATCACGTTCAGTAACAGCGGCTCATTCACAACATCCAGTGCCTGATATACCCAAAGTGCTTCCAGCAGATGGTGTTCATAGTTTTTATCCTTTTTGTCCAGACTGCCAACCCAGGCCTGCAATGCCGGAATTACTTCCTTCGAGCCGCGTTCTTTCAGCACCTGTCTTGCATTGGCGCGTGTAAGGTCTTCCGGTACTTTCAAAGATTCGAGCAGCTCGCTGACAGGAGCCTTGTTCAGTTTCGGCGTTTTTACGAGAGGACGGTTTTTAGCCACTACTTTCCAGATTCGCCCGTGTTCCTGATCGCGGCGCGGATCAAAAAAGTCCACTTCTCCGTGCTGGATAATCGGATTGTACCAGTCGGCAATATAAATGGCACCGTCCGGGCCTACATTAATGTCAACCGGCCTGAATGCAACATCATCTGTCCAGATCAGGTCTTCCATTTGTTTGGATGAAAAGCCGCTTCCCTGTTCGCTCAGCTTGAAACTGTTCACCCGGTTTGCCCGGAAATCATTGGTGATCATTCTTCCCTGCCATGCATCCGGCAAATGCCTGCCCGAAACCACATCCAGTCCGCTGTGCTTCGGCTGGCCGGGATTGAGGCCGCGGATAATCCTTTCGGCACCCTGTGCAGTCACAAATGTAGCACCCGGAAATGCATAGTTGATGCCTTCTCCGCCGGCGCCATCTGTCATGAAAGATTGTCCCCACTGATCAAACTGAAGTCCCCACGGGTTCACAAGTCCTCTGGAATACACGTCCAGTTCCAGCGTTTTCGGGTTCAGCTGCCAGGCGCCGCCTGCTTCCAGTCTTTTAATGCCGAAAGGCGTTTCCACATGGCTGAAAATGTAAATGGACTGGTTGAAATACAACTTTCCTTCCGGCCCCCATCTGAAAGTATGGATCAGATGGTGCGCATCGCCGGTACCGAAGCCGCTCAGGATACGGCGTCTTTTATCCGCTTTTCCATCACCGTCGGTATCGGCAAAATGCAGTATTTCGGTTGAGTTGGCAACATATACGCCGCCATCGCCCGGAAGGATGCCGGTCGGTGTGGTCAGGCCTTCTGCAAAAATGGTCGTCTTGTCGGCCTTGCCGTCGTTATCCGTATCTTCAATGACAAATATTTTGTCATTGGCCACTTCACCGGTTTTAAGGTGCGGATAGGCGGTACTGCTTACCACCCAGAGGCGGCCATCGGCGTCCCAGTTCATCTGGATCGGTTTTGCCACCAAAGGCTCTGCTGCCCAAAGCGACACTTCAAAACCTTCGGCCACCTTGAAGGAAGCAAGTTCCTTGGCAGGATCCGGATCTTCATATACATTTCGCTGGTTTACCGATGAGGTCATCAGCACGATCAGCGGCAAAATCAGGGTTCCGTAAAATAGATTTATTGCTTTCATGTTTGTCTTGCGGTTGGCTGCTAGCTATTGGCTTTTAGCTTTTAGCAGTTTGCTTTGTTATTAAATGATGTTTTTCTTTCCGTTTTGTTCTTGAAATTTAATTTAACCTTGCCTGATGTGTGTTAATGACTGTCAAATCAAGCAAAATCAAACTTTACACTGCCCAATAATCCAACTCCACTCACGCTTATAGTCATACGGGCCATCACAACCCATAACCAATTCACGTCACTTATCACCTGACCATGGCAATCCATGACCATCTCATGTCCCTTTTTTCACTTCAAAACACTAAGCTGGTAAACTGTCTCCTTCGGCATGCGGTTCAGAGCAATTTGCCCTTCGAGATATTTAATCAGAATACTCTGATCTTCAAGATCTTTAACGTGTTTGCCTTGCTCGTAGGAACGGAATCCGATGATGTATGTTTCATTAATGGGCCGGTACTGAAAAAAATGAAGCTCGTTTTTCTGATTGATCATTTCCCGGATTTCAGTCGCTTGTGTATAAGACGGGCCCTGCTTTATTTCGACCCCTTTTTCCCAGTCACCGGCAGAAGCTGTGGCAATCTGGATGCCGTTGGCAGTGAGCGTGTAAAAGCCTTTTTTCAAACCGGTAACTTTTAGTACCGGCGCATCATCAGGCATTTTGGCAGCTGATGCCGGAGCCGGAAGCGGAAGGAACTTTTCATGGATCGTAAATTTCAGATCATTGCCCGAGCCAAGCATTTTGGCATTGCCGGAAGCAACTGTTTCCTTTTTGGAAACAGTGATGGCGGCTGTTTCTTTCTCTGCTTTCAGGCCCAATCCTTTTTCCAGCACATTGGCCAGATAATAATATCCGGTTTCATTCAGGTGAACGCCGTTTTCAATGATATTTTCCTTTTTACTGATTTCCTGAACAGGTTTGTAAATGTCAATAAACTGCTTGCCGCGTTCGGCTGCGATTTTGGAAATGGCATTGCTGTACAGTTCCAGATCGGCGTTGCGCTTCGAAAGATTAATGGATGTGTCTTCCGAAAATACCGGGATTGTTGACAGCAAAATGGTTTTCGCACCCAGCGAATCTATTTTATTGAGCAGGCTGTTCAGGCCGTTCCTGAAATTGGCCAGGCCGGCTTCTCCTTCCTGCGCTTCAATGCCGCCGTAACCGAGAAAAACGACGGTGGGTTTGGCATCGGCAATGTTCCGCATCAGATGCTGATAGGCAGTAGGCGGATTGGTGAACGTGCTGCGGGCATCGCCCCAGACATTATCTCCCGACCAGCCAAGGTTGCGAAAGGTTACATTGCGGTCAGGAAAACGCGTAGTCAGTGCAAGTTCCAGATAACCAAACTGGAAGTCGTTTTCAAACAGCGAATTGCCGAGAAACACAACACGGTCGCCATTTTTTAAATCAAATCCGGCTTTGTCGACGGATGTACTTGCCGGCTGGTTCTGGGCCCGGGCCGGATTGCAAAGGAATGTAATGAACAACAATAAAACGAGGCTATACATAGCCGGTAACTTTCTCATGCATTTTGGGTTTAGGTAATGATTTTACTGATCGTTGGCAGCCCGTTTACTGAACTGTTGCTTACATGCGCAAACTGATTTTCTTATCCGTCAAATTCCTTTGTGCGCATAAGCAGGCGTAACCGGGCTGCAAACAAGGATTACAGTAAAAAAAGGATTATTCGGTTATTTTTACTGTTCGTTATCTAGTTGATTATTTCCGGAGTGAAGCTGGGCTGCATTCATGGAATTACATTTGTATAAAGTTTCCTGAACCGGGAAGAGCGGGATGTGCAGGAGAAATAAATATTCTGGCAGGAAAAATTTAGTCTGAAAATCTGATCCTGTTTAAATTCCGGATTCAGGCCGGGATTTGAATGCGCATGTATTTCAGAAAACGAGATTGTTAAACCGGGAACTGTTATTGGATGCGAGCGTTCTATTTTACGGAAAGTTTGCCGATCGCTTTCAGGATTGCTGCTCTGTTTTTGCGGTCTTTGATGAAGTTGGGCAGCTTTTTAACCATGGTCGTGTAATTCGTTGTAAGCCGTTCCCTCAATGTCGATGACACGTAATCTTGGATTTCATTCAGATGCCTTCTGTTCAATGCCCAAAAAGCATTTCCCTTGACTTCACATTGCAGCCATAACGGTAATCCGAAAATCGGATCGGATACGCCGCAACTGTTGTATTTGATAAAATATTCCTCATTGCGCGGCTGCAAAGTTCTGACAATGCCGCAATGTGGACATGAGATAAGGATGCTACTTACTTTCTGATTATTATTCGGGATATGTTCCTCAATGGCATTTCCGCAATTGTCACAATTTCTTTTCACGATTACTTGATACCTGATTCTTTCACTTCGTTTTTCAACAAAATGACAATGGTAGCAGGTCAGCTTCGCATCTTTATAATGATAAGATTTGTCTGTCCTTACAAATGCCGCCTGTTTACATTTCGGACATTCCACAAGGTATTCATCCATGTAGGACTGCAGAACCGTTTTTTTTCCTGAATACCTTTTATGATCAGACGTCATGTTAAAAGCCGAATTAGACTGTTTATTTATAAAGAAAGCTGTCAATATAGATGACAGCTTTCTGATTATTAGGTTTAATTCATGTTTTCTTGTTACGATTTAATAAATGCCAGAATATCCGCATTGATGGTTGCCGCTTCCGTGGTCGGCATGCCGTGCGGGAAGCCGGGGTAGGAGATCAGCTTGCCGTTTTTGACCAGTTTTGCCGCTTTTACTGCCGTAAGCTCAAACGGTACGATCTGATCGTCTTCGCCGTGCAAAATCAGCACCGGCACATCCACGCTTTTAAGGTCTTCGGTGAAATCCGTTTCCGAAAAAGCCTTGACACAATCGTAATGTGCTTTGATGGAGCCCATCATTCCCTGGCGCCACCAGTTATGTCTGATGCCTTCCGAAACTTTCGCACCCTCGCGGTTATAGCCGTAAAAAGCCATTGTAAAATCCTGGAAATATTGGGGCCGCTGCGTGGCGGTACCTTCGCGGATTTCATCAAAAACGGACATCGGAATGCCGTCCGGATTACTTTCGGATTGTGCCATTACAGGCGTAACTGCACTGACCAGCACGGCTTTTGCAACGCGGCCCTGTCCGTATTTGGCAACATACCGGATCACTTCGCCACCGCCGGTGGAATGTCCGACATGAATGGCATCTTTCAGATCAAGTGCTTCTGCAAGCTCGGCAACGTCTGCTGCGTAGGTTTCCATTTCATGTCCTTCCGCGCTCTGGCCGGACCGTCCGTGTCCCCGGCGATCATGCGCAATAACCCGGAATCCTTCTTTCAGGAAAAACATCATTTGTGCATCCCAGTCGTCTCCGGACAATGGCCAGCCGTGATGAAAAACAATGGGCTGTCCTGTTCCCCAGTCTTTGTAATAAATCTCGGTGCCGTCTTTTACAGTGATCTTGCTCATGTTGTTTGGGTTTTTTGATGGTGGTCTGTTACTAAACTTTTAAAGATATGCTTTTGTCCCAAACCAAAAAATACCGTCTGCGTATAATGCATTTCATTCTTTGTCATTTCCACACCCGACCCGGATACCGTAACTTCAAAGTCCGCGTTCAGGCTGGGCTCTATGGCTGAAACAGGCTATTTTTTGCTATGTTTTACGGCGGCGTTACTCAGAATGCCTCATCAATTAACGCCTTATTGACAAAAGCGCCAACCATGGCTCCGGACGAAACTGATACGGAAACAGCTCTTCCGAAACTGGAATTGTCACCTGCTGCATAAACGCCGGGCACGGTGGTTTGCTGGAACAGGTCTACTTTAAGCAAGCCATTTTCAGAAAGTTCGCAGCCAAGCTGTTCCGGAATGTCACAATGCTGTGCAAACGGCGGCCTTGCATAGATGGCGGAAACGGCGGACTCGCTGTTATCCTTAAAAACAATGCGCCGGATTTTTCCCTTTTCGTGCGATAAAGCAGCTATTTCATTTTCAACAATGCCGATTCCGTGCCTGGCAAGTTTTTCAGCCTGCTGCTGCGTGAATGTTGATTTTCCGTTGGTGAATACGGTCAGGTCTTTGGTCCAGTTCAGGATCATTTTGGCTGTTTCAAACCCCGCATCACCATTTCCGATAATGCCGGTTTTTTCATTTTTAACCTCGTAACCATGACAATACGGACAATGCAGAATGGAAATTCCCCAGCAATCCGCAAAACCTTCCAGCTCAGGCATCCGATCTTTCAGCCCGGTTGTGAAAATGAGTTTTCTGGAAGTAAAACGGTCCCCTCTGGCAGTTGTAATTTCAAACCCGTTTTCCGTCTGGTTTCCGGTTACAGCCATTCCGTCATAAAAATGCACGGTCGGATATTTCTCTACCTGCGATTTGCCGGAAGCTGCAATCTGTTTCGGTGTTTCACCGTCATGCGTCAGGAAATTATGTGAATGCGGTGTCTGCGCATTGCACGGTTTTCCGCTGTCGATCACCAATGCTTGTCTGAGTGACCTGCCGAGGCTCATGGCAGCGGAAAGGCCGGCATAACTTCCGCCGACAATAATCACTTCAAAATCTGTTCTGTTCATTTTCTTACTGCTTTAATCCGGCAGGCAGCAGAAGGCCGCCAGCTTTTATGTAATGCCGTAAAATTAATGAAAGTTTTTTTATTTGCAACATTGTTGCATTTAAAGAAAAGCAGTTGCTTCGGACGTGTTTTTCCGTTCATTCCGGCATGCTGGCAGAATCGGTTTACTGTACCAAAATCTGAAATCTGTCATGCGTCATTTTATTTATCGATGGATTTTAATACAAAACAGAAAAGCAGCCGGATGGCTGCTTTCTGCTGAAATGCTTCATATGCTTTGTTTTGATCAGCTTACTCCGACCGGCTGGCCTTCCAGGATTTTAATCAAAGCTTTGGCTGCCGGACCAGCGGATAACGGATTCTGCCCGGTTACAAGAAGTCCGTCCACTTCAACGTGCGCTGTAAACGGAATGGTTGCAGAATGAAAATCGGCATTGTTATCTTTCAAACGGGTTTCCAGTTCATAAGGCACATTGCTGGCCCGAAGCGATAACGTTTCTTCTGTATTGGTGAAACCGGTAACCCTTTTGCCGGCAAGAAAACTTGGTCTCAGCAATTCGGCAGCGAGCAGTGCGGCCGGGCCGTGGCAAACAGCAGCCACAGGCTTTCCCGCATCCAATGTATTCAGTATCATACGTCCGCTTGTATGATTGGTCGCCAGATCCCAGATCGGGCCGTGGCCGCCGGGATAAAAAATGGCATCAAACGCCGAAGCATCCACTTCTTCCAGCCGCTTTGTGCTGTTAAATGCATGCTGTGCCGCTTGGTCATCCTGAAACCTGCGGTTGGAAGCCGTAATATTTTCAGTAAGCAGGCTCATCGGATCAACCGGCGGCTTGCCACCCTGCGGACTTGCCAGCTCTATTTTGTAACCCTGATCGATGAACTCGTAATAAGGATCAGTAAATTCCCCCAGCCAGACACCGGTTTTACTGTCCGTATTTTCCATATCCTCGTGCGAAGTCAGAATCATCAGTATATTTTTCATAACCTTGAAATTTTAATGAACATGTTAAAGTCTGATGCTGGCGGAAAAATATCATTCCAGCCCAAATGCCCATCATCATTCCAAATCTTCCCTTATTCCTTTCTCCTGTTTCCCTTATCCCTTTTCTCAATTGAACGACTGCCGGAATTCCAGCGGCGATACATTCGTTTTTGTCTTGAACAACTTGCTGAACGACTGCGGATGTTCGAAACCCAGTTCGTAGGCGATTTCACTGACCGTCCGATTCGTAGTCGATAATTTTTGCTTGGCGCTCTCAATCAGTTTGTCGTGAATATGCTGCTGCGTGCTCCGGCCCGTCAGTACTTTCAGCAGGCTGCTCAGGTAATTGGGCGAAACGTTCAGCGCATCAGCAATGAACTGAACCGTAGGCAAACCTTTATTTACCAGCGATCCGTTGTTGAAATAATCTGCAAGGTTGGTTTCCAGACGGTTCAGGATCTGATGATTGGCGACTCTTCTGGTAATAAACTGCCGGTGATAAAACCGCTCCGAATAAGTCAGCAGCAGTTCAAGCTGGGCAATCATGACCGTCTGGCTGAACTGGTCGATACTGGCATGATATTCCTGCTCGATGTTCTGCATGATGCCGATAATCGTGTTTTCCTCTTTTTCCGACAAATGCAGACCTTCGCTTACCGAGTAGCTGAAATATTCGTAGCGCCGCATGGCATTGGCCAAAGGCGTGTTCCAGAGGAAATCGGGATGAACGAGCAGCAGCCAACCCGAATGCCGGATTTCTTCATCCGCCTCGATTGAAATAACCTGTCCGGGCGAAATAAAGATCATGATGCCTTCGTCAAAGTCATATTCCTGCTGGCCGTATTTCATCTTTGCATTGAAATTCCGTTTCAGCGCAATGGAGTAAAAGTTGTTTACAAAACTTTTCGGTTCGTCCTTTTTCAGCATCTTCATGTCCGCAAAATTGATCAGGCTGATCAGCGGATGTTCGGGCTTCGGCAATCTTCTGAACTGATGAAATTCACGGATCGTCCGGATCGTATACGGCTGCATGTTGGTCATGGCAAAATCACTTTATTTTTGTTCAAAGGCTGCGGCAAATTCACGGGCAAAATCTTTCAGCTTTACTTTTCCCGTTTCGGCCGGTTTGTTCCGGAAATAATCTTCCGACAATGCGCCGCTGTGGATGCTGGCAAACATTTCCACCATTTTTCCGGCAAGCGTTTCCGGCATGCCGTGTGAAAGCAGGTTGTTGAGCATCTGTTCGTCGGATATAATTTCCCATTTTAAATCCGGCTTTCCAATGGCTTCGCCCAAAATTCCAGCAATTTCATTTCCCGTAAGCTCTTCACTTACTACATAGCGTACTTTCATGCCCGTAACCGGCGTTTCCAGTTCGTCCGCAATGGCCGTAGCAATGTCAGCCGGGGAAACCAGAATGATCCGGTCGTTGCCTCCGTAATTGGCCGCCATCATGCCGGCATGCTTAATCATTCCAATGAAGCTGAACAGGTTATAGTTAAAATAGCCGGGCCGCATATGCGTGATATCCAATTCCGGAACGGCGTTCAGAATGTTTTCAACCTGATGCGAGCCAAGGATTATGCCGCTGCCTTTTTCCAGATGCGCGCCGTAACTGCTTAAATGAATGACACGCTTCACGCCGCTCTGCGTGATGGCTTCCGCATAGCAATTGCCGATCAGGCGGTAATAGGCCAGTTGATCGGGAGCGGTATAATTGGGCGGAACCATGCAATAAACGGCATCCGCATCCGCAAAGGTACCGGCAAGAAACCCTTCATTTTCCAGCGAGCCGATTGCGGCTGTTGCACCCATTGCCTCAATGTCTTTCTGCTTTTCGGGCTTGCTGCTGATTACCGTAACGGCATGTCCTTTTTGCACCAGTGCTTCGGTGAGCGGCCTGCTTATATTTCCCAATGAACCTGTTATTATGATTTTCATTTTTCTGTTTTTTATGCAAAGTTGCGCAGCGCCGGACAATTGCCTTTAGTCTGATCAATGATTGCTGTAGCCAAATGTGGTTTGTTATAAACTGAAAATAAAAAAGCTTGTCATGACCGGAAGCACAACAAGCTTTTTTAATGAAAAATAAGCTTTGGAAATCAGTAACCCGGGTTCTGCAGAATCTTCTTGTTCTGGTCAATAACCGGCTGCGGGATCGGGTTCATGTACATTTTCTTGGTAAAAACGTGCGGGTGATTCAGCCCGACGACTTCATAAATCCATTTGCCTTTGTTGTCATTCGGCGAACTGTTGGTGATTTTCATGCCGTGGAAATCCTTGTTCATGACGTCTTCCGCAATAGCCCAGCGGATGATGTCGTAAAATCTTTTGGTTTCAAAGCAAAGCTCCACACGCCTTTCGCGACGAATGGCGGTACGCATGGTATCCTTGGTCAGGCCGGCCGGCAGATCGGGCAGGTTCGAGCGCTTGCGGATGGCGTTGATCGCTGCATAGACGCTTGCGTCCGGGCCTTTGGCTTCATTCTGGGCTTCGGCGTAATTGAGTAAAACCTCGGCATAACGGTAGTAAACATAATTCTGTCCGCTCGCCGCACCGCCTCTCGGTTTCAGCGGATTGATCTTTTTCTTGAAATAATAACCCGTATTTCCGACATCGTCCGTTCCGAAATCAATCTGGTTTTTGGAAGGCCTCACCTTGTCAATCCGCGTATAAATGGTATCCACTTTCGCCATCCAGTCCTGTTTGTAAGGTGCGCCGTCGTACACAATAAAATCATAGAAACGCTTTTCCCGGTTTTTATAAGGGTTTTGCGGATCGTATCCCGAAGTCGGATCTGAAATGGGTTTTCCGTTGGCCATGGCAAACTGATCCACGAGTTCCTGCGTCGGACAGTAATTTCCCCACGTGTAATATACCCCGTCAATCCATACCGGGCCGCCATATTGTTCATAGTTGGAACCCATAATCACCGGAACGATTTGTCTGTCCCAGATGATTTCCGGGTTGTATTCATTTTTCTCCCACCAAAGCGCATTGATGTCCGGGAACAGACCGTACTGCCCGCCAAACGTATCCATAAACTTTTTGTTCGTAGCCGCTGCATTTTCCCATCTTTTCGGATCAAAATTGCCGAATGCGACCAGTTTGTTGGGATCGCTTCCTACCGGCGGTGTCGCCGTATTGAATGCCGGGCTCGCCGTATACAGTTCCAGCCATCCTTTCAAAGCCAGTGCAGCACCGAGCGTTGCCCTGCCTGCATCGGCATCGCCGGCGTTGTATTTTACTGCCAGTGCATTATTGTTTACGATTTCATCCAGTTCTTTGATGATAAAATTGAAAGTTTCCTCAAACGTGCTCCGCTCGCGGTACAGTTCATCTTCTGTCATCGTATTTCTGTCCAGCACATCCGTGATAATCGGCAGACCGCCCAGATGCATGAACATTTCGGAGTAATAATAAGCGCGAAGAAACCGGACTTCGTCAAAGCGTTTTTTCATGTAGGCTTCGGAGAAATTGGCTTTGTTTTCGGTCACTTTCTGGATAAACAGGTTGCATTTTCTGATTTTCAGAAAGCCTGCGCTCCACGTTGCGTAATCCGTAGCATTGCCGTTTGCATGGTCCATCGGCGTGCCGAGGTTTACGGCCGGGTCCACGATTCCCTGCCGCCAGCTGTACGATTTCCAGTAAAATCCTGCGTCGTTATTGTCGGTAAAGTTGTCGAGATTATCGGGTGAATTCCATTTATTGGAAAGCGCACTGTAAATGTCGTTCAGGAAAAGGTCCGCATTCCCTTCCGATGCCCACTGAATGTCATCCGTCAGCCGGCTTTTGATCTGATTATCCAGGAAATCCTCTTTGCAGGAAGTGGTAAAAAAGCAGATTCCCAGTGCCGTGGCAAAAATGAGCTGTTTGATATTTTTCATAGTTTGTTCAATGCTTTTGATAAATCAGAATGTCACGTTAAGCCCGAAAACATAGATTTTCTGGTTTGGATAAGCGGTTTCACGATCGGTATAACCCACTTCCGGGTCCATAAACTTCATTTTGCTGAGCGTAAAAAGGTTTTGTCCCGAAGCATAAACCCGCACGTTCTGGATTTTGATCGATTTGGTCAGACGGGACGGAAGCGTGTAGCCGATAATGGCCGTTTTAAGCCGGATATGATTCATGTTCTGCATCCAGAAATCGGAAAGCTGCGTGTTGTTCGCATAAGGTGCCTGCGTAGCACGCGGGTAACGCGCATCCTGTGTAGCCGGCGTCCAGCGGTTGTCGTAATATTCGTAGCTGGAATTGCTGTTGTTGTTGTTGAACGGAATCGTCTGGAACTGGCGGATATCCAGATCGGCCATGGACGATCCCTGAAAAAACAGGTTCAGGTCAAATCCCTTCCAGCCTGCATTGGCATTCAGTCCGTAGCTGAGGAACGGATAAACCGGATTTCCGATCACGGTTTCATCATTGGAATCAATTTTGCCGTCGGGAACGCCGGCCGGCCCGCTGATGTCGGCATAGCGGATATCGCCGGGATGCAGCGTTCCGAACTGCGTGATGTTGTAACCGTCGGCGGAATTGATGATGCCGTCGTCATTGGTGTCATCTTCAGTACTGAAAATCCCGAGCGTTTTATAACCAAACTGTGTTCCGAGCGGACGTCCCGTGCGGCTCCTGTTCGGGTTGTTGCGGGTCGCGGCTGTTTCATATACCTTGATCATTTTGTTTTTGGCAAAACTCACATTTGCCGTAATCCCGAGCCGCAGATTGTTCTGGAAATTGTAGTTAGTACCCGCACTGACTTCAAAACCGTTGTTTTCCATAATCCCGCCATTTTCATCTGCAAGCGCCAGTCCGTATTCCACCGGCACGCTCACGGCCGGAGGCAGCAGCATGTCCGTCCGTTTTTCATGAAAGTAATCGGCTTCGAGCGTCAGCAGTCCGCGCCAGAAAGATGCTTCCATACCGATGTCTGTTTTTGTGGCGATTTCCCAGGTGATATTGGTATTGGGTTCGTTCGGGACAACGGCGCCCTGCACCATGGAACCCGTGCCGAAAGCATAGGCATTTCCGTTGAGGTTGTAACCAGTCAGATACTGAAAAGCGGTTCCGGCAAGGTTCCCGGATTTTCCCCATGAGCCTCGCATTTTCAGGTTGTCGATCCAGTTGATCTGTTTGATAAAACCTTCTTCCGATAAAACCCAGCCTGCCGAGAATGCCGGGAAATAACCCCATCTTTTGCCCGGCGCAAAGTAGTAATGGCCATCGTACCGGCCCGATGCTTCCAGCAAGTACTTGCCTGCATACGCATAGCCGATGCGGTACACATATCCGATCTGGCTGCCGGTGGAAGAGGTTCCGCCGTTGTCAAAATCGTTTTTGTTGGAACTGCCCATGTTCAGCTCGTCCACATCCACGGCAAAGTTGTTGCGGCGTGCCGTAAACAGCTCGTACGTATTGTTCCGCGCCTCGGCAACCAGCAAGCCGGTAACGTCATGTTTGCCGAATGTGTTATGGTAATTAAGGTAACCCTGATATGTAAACGTCTGAGTTTTGATAAACTGCTGCGCAAGCCAGGAAAATGCCGCCGCACCGCCTTCGGAAGTGGAAATTTCCCGTTTGTACGTGTAAGGCGTTGTGTTCAGGTCCTGCGTGTAGTAGTAAAAAGGTTTGTGATAACCCTTCTTTGTGCGCTGGTTGGGGTCGTAGCTGAATGTTCCTTTTATACTAAGTCCTTTGATAAACGGCAGCTTTTGTTCAATGGCGATAGTCGTGAGCAGCGTGTTGCTCGTATTGCGCGTGTAACCCGCATTGAGGATGCCCACCGGCGAATTGCCTGCAAATTCTCCCCATAGCCCGTTGCTGTAATACAAACTTCGGATCGGAATATACTTGAAGCCGTTCCTGAAAAGATTGCCTGCGGAAACCGCGGTATCCACCGAAGAAACACGTTCCACTGATCCGATCAGCGAAAGGGAAACAGAGGTCGTTTTGGTTGCTTCCGCCGTGATGTTCATATTGTAGCTGTAACGCGCATATTTCACCGGATCAAACATACCGTTCTGTTTCAGAAAACCCAGTCCGGCCTGATACCGGATGCGTTCGCTTCCGCCGCTCAGCTGCAGCGTGTAATTCTGCATGGGCGCTTTCATGTTCACCAGTTCCTTCGTATTGCTGATCGGGTACCGGTCGGGATCTTCGCGGTTGAGGTTGATGTAATTTTCGACCATATCCGGTGCAAAAGGAAGTTCCGTGCCCGCCGGGTTTTCGTTCAGATAAGCTTCGTTTTTCAGCCGCATGTAATCCTGCGCACTCAGCAGCTTGGGATAATAAGTGGGCGTCTGCGTGCCGTAATAGTTGCTGAAAGACAGGGTAGGAGCGCCTGCTGCGCCTTTTTTGGTGGTAATCAGAAGCACGCCGTTTGCGCCGCCCAGACCGTAAGGCGCCACTGCGGCTGCATCTTTCAGTACCGTCACCGTCTCAATCGAACCCGGGTCGATCTGGCCGATATTGTCGCGGATAATGCCGTCCACAACCACGAGCGGCTTGTTGTTTCCCGTGGTGCCGATGCCGCGGATGTAGATCTGCGGCGAGTCGCTTCCGGGCTGGCCTCCGTTTGGACGCATGCTTACGCCAGCCACGCGGCCTGCAATAGAATTGGAAATATTGGGAACCGGATTTTCTGCGATTTCACTTCCTTTTACCGAAGCAATCGAGCCGGTCAGCGTGGATTTTTTCTGCGTTCCGTAGCCAACCACCACGACTTCGTCCAAAGCTTTTGTATCCAGCTGCAGCGCCACATTCAGCGAAGTACGGTTGCCGACTGTAATTTCCTGAGACAAATAACCCACAAACGAAAAGATCAGCACGGCGCTGCCATCCGGAACATCGAGCTGGAAATTGCCCGATACGTCCGTTGTGGTTCCGCGCTGTGTTCCTTTCAGGATGATGCTTACGCCCGGCAGCGGTTCGCTGGTTTCCGGCGTTGTCACGGTTCCTTTGATGGTCAGCTCGGCATGAGCCTGCGTTGCGGCGGGTTCCGAGGGTGTTTCCTGCGCGCTGGTTTTTCTGGAAGTTTTGGATAAAAGAATCTGGTTATTCCGGACGCTGTAACCGATTTCAAGCGGCGTAAGCAGTTTGTTGAGCACTTTTTCAAGTTTTTCCTGACGCGCTTCAATGCTTACGGTTTGTTTAAGGCTCAGCAAGTTGCTGCTGTAAGCAAATTTCACCTTCGCTTCCTGTTCGATTTTCTGTAATGCCCTGTTCAGGGTTACATTTTTCAGCTCCATCGTAACATCTTTGTTCAGAAGCTCCTGTGCCGGCGAATTGCGTGCAAAAGCCATTGCCGAGAACAGACCTATGCACATTAGCTGGTAAAATGTCAGACGCATGATTTTGGGTAGCAATCCATGCCGTGGATGATAATGTTTTTTCATAAGTTTACAGTGAATTGGTTAAAATGTTAGCAATAGCGATCCTGCTTAACTGCCTGCCAGCGAGTTAATGAACTGCATGTTCCGGGATATTTTTTAATCCGTTTACGTCAGGAGTGTTTGCCCGCTCCTGATTTTATTTTTGATTAAAAAAGTCTTCTAATCGGCGTTTCAGGTAACCATCGGAGCTAGGAATTAGGTGTAAATAACAGGTTTTGTATTGTTACAGCAAGGCCGGATCTAGTGGCAGCCTTCACCACGAAGCGTAATTTTTCCGCCTTCCATCTGATAAGTTGTCCCCAGCAAGGCATCGATCATTTCCAGGATTTCCGGCAACCGCTGGTTATTAAAATCCACTTTCAGGCGGCACTTTTTTATAGCGGGATCTTCAAATTCAATGTTTACTTGGAAAATGCGGTTGAGCTTTTCCGCCACTTCCGACATGAGTATTTCGTCAAAAACAAGCGATACCGCTTCCCAGCTTTCATTGTAAAACGGCTTTTCAGGAAGCGTCTGAACGGTCATTTTCTGGTCTTTTTTTGCAAAAACCGCTTGCTGTCGGGGGCGCAGAATAACCGGTTTGCCTTTTTTCACAGTGCCCACTTCGACCATGCCCGTGGCTACGGTAACACTGCATGTTTTATCATTGGCATTGGCACGGACATGGAAGCTGGTGCCCAGCACACGCGTTTTCAGCTCGCCGGAATAAATCGTAAACGGCCGGGATTTGTCGGGCTTCACGTCAAAAAAAGCTTCTCCGGAAAACTGCACATTACGTACGGAAAAGGATTTTTGATAAGAAATCCTTGCACCGGGATTGAGCCAGACCAGCGTGCTGTCCGGCAAAATATAGCGTATGATTTTTTTGTCCTGATTGTGAAAGCTAACCTGGTTTGGAACTGTATTTTGAATGTAAGAAAGATTTTCAGAAGGCTTGTAATAGAAAAAATAAAGGATTCCCAATCCGATGAAAAGTGCCGCTGCGACTCGGAGTGCATAGTTACGGAATACGACAAACAGCTCGACTCTGCTTTCTCCGCTTTCCTGTTCAGCAATACGATTCTGGATACGGCCGTACAAATCTTCCTCGTCCGTATCCGCCTCCGCTGCATGTTCGGATTCCAGTTGCCGGTACCATTCATTGACAAGCTGACGCTCGGTTTCGGTGCATGTACCGGAAAGGTATCTATGCAGCGTTTCGGGTGACGGTATCGGGTGCTTCATTAGGTGTAGGTTTTACACTTATAATCAGTTTCAACAATACAGTCTGCAAAATTGCTTCCGAACCCTTAGTCTAATGTGAATATTTTTTTAAAAAATTGTATAACTCAAATCGCAGGAAGAAACAGCACGGCAAATGCAATGTAATCCTTCATTTCCACACGGAGTATTTTCAACGCTTTGCTGATGTGCGCTTCCACGGTTTTTTCGGAAATCTGCATGGAAGCCGAGATTTCCTTCAGCGAGTAACCTTTGCGGCTCAGGATGAAAACCTCGCGGCATTTCTGGGGAAGTTTGAGCAGCGACTGTTCATAGAATTCGTGCAGGTTATTGAATTCCAGATATTCACTGGTTTCATTGTCGAGCACTTCTTCATCGTCGTGAAAAGCGATGGTTTTTTTCTTTTGTTCCTGATGGAAATAATTGATGATATTGTTTTTCAGCATGCCGTTCAGGTAAGCCTGAATATTTTTCTGAATGTCGAACTTATGCCGGCCCAGCCAGAACTTCACAAAAGTTTCCTGCACAAGGTCTTCCGCCGTTGATTTCAGGCCCGTTTTGCGGATGGCGGTATGTACAAGTAACCGCACGTTACGCCGGTACAGCTCACGAAAAGCAAGTTCTTCGTCGCATTGACAAATCAGCTTCATCAAAGCTTCTTCGGAATAAGTGCTGTACAAGTGCATTGTGGCGGTTTTTAGGATTATTGAATGAAATAATTATCCTTACATCAGCAAAAGACAGCGTGCCGAACTATATAATGATCAAATTAGAAATAATTCAGGTCAGGATTTAGTATGTAAAATGAGATTTGTAAGAAGTGAAAGGTAAGATAGATTAAAAAAGAAAAGCTTTCGATACAATGGAAGCGGACTTCGGTTTGTATAAAAAGCTTTCTGTTTGATGGGCTTAATCAGGCGGGCATTTATTGCCGATTGATTGCCGCAAGCTGGCAGCAATTCGGCAGCTTCAAATCGGGCTGTCGAAAAGTTTCAGCGCTTCATCGTCTTTGTACTCTATGATCAGCGATTTTAGCTGTTGTTTAAGCGTTTTTACAATGGCTTCACTGGACTTGTCGGCATAAACATTTTTGAGCTCGCGCGGATCTTTTTCCAGATCAAACAATTCCCATGAATCGTTTCCGCCGTAAAATCTCACCAGTTTGTAGCGCTTCGTCCTTACGCCGAAATGCGGGTAAACGTGGTGCGGGAAAGGAAATTCGTAATAATGATAATAAGCAGCTTCCCGCCACGGCGTATTTGGTTTGGCATTTTTATCCAGCAAAGGCAGGAACGATTTTCCCTGAATCTCGGCCGGAATTTTGGCTCCGGCCAGATCAAGAACCGTCGGCGCCCAGTCGATGTTTGAAACGAGCTGATCCACTTTCGTGCCCGGCTTGATAACGCCCGGATAACGGATTACAAAAGGCGTTTTGAGCGATTCCTCATAAATAAAACGCTTGTCAAACCAGCCGTGTTCGCCCATGTAAAAACCCTGATCGGAAGCGTAAATGACAACTGTGTTTTTAGACAAACCGGTTTTATCCAGATAATCCAGGATTTTGCCGATGTTCCGGTCCAGACCGTTTGCCGTCGCGAGATAATCCTTGATGTAACGCTGGTATTTCCATTCGGTCAAGGCTTTGCCGGTCAGTTTTTTATCGTCAAATTCTTTGGTGATCTTGTCGTAATAATCTTTGAAGATTTTCTTTTTTTCATCGGAGAAAAACTTGTAACCCGGCACTTTTTCATAATCCAGATGCACTTTCAGGTCTTCTTTCAGGCGCATCGTTTTTTCAATGCTCATATCCTGATCTTTTGCTGCTGACCGGCCGGCGTAATTATCGTAAAACGTTTCAGGAAGCGGAAAGTCAATGTCGTCGTATGCGCCGAGATCCTGCAAATCCGGGTGCCACTCGCGGTGAACCGATTTCTGGCCGACCACCAGAAAAAACGGCTTTTTCTGATCGCGTTTGTTGATCCAGTCCAATGAAGATTCCGTGATAATATCCGCTACATAGCCCTGTTTTCTGACGGTATCGTTCGGGGCAGTGATGAATTCGGGATTGTAATAAATTCCTTGTCCGGGCAGAATATTCCAGTAATCAAAACCCGTAGGAAGGCTGTTCAGATGCAGTTTTCCGATCCACGCGGTTTGATAACCGCCTTTTTGCAGCAGGTCAGGAAACAGTAGCTGCGTGATGTCAAATTTGGTTCGGTCGTTATTTCTGTACCCGTTGATATGGCTGTATTTTCCGGTCAGCAACGTGGCGCGGCTGGGCCCGCATATGGAATTTGTAACGAGATTGTTCGTCAGCAAAGCGCCTTCTCTGGCAATGCGGTCAATGTTCGGCGTTTTTGCAAGTTTGTTTCCGTAAGCGCCGATTGCCTGATAAGCATGATCGTCCGAGAAAATGAAAATGATGTTGGGACGTTCCTTGGTCTGCGCGAAAATGCCGGAAGACAGGCTCAGCAAACAGAACGCGATGAAGGTCAGTTTTTTCATGGATAAAAAAATGGATTTCAGATAATAAGCAATGCGTTCTGAATAAACTCAGAAACGCATTGCTCCAAAAAATACTAATTGGTATAACCCTGATTCTGCACAAGGTTTTTATTCACATCCAGTTCACGCTGCGGCAGCGGGTACAGAATATTGTAATCCTTGATGGCCGTGTAGCCTTTTTCCTTTAATATGTTCAGCAATTTTTCGGTCCGTACCAGATCAAACCAGCGGTGATTTTCAAAGCCGAATTCCCATCGGCGTTCTTCGAGAATGGCGTCCTGCAAGGCTTTTTTGGTCAAACCTTTCAAATCAACAGCCGCATTGGCAGTAGCCAACGGTTTACCGTACGCTCTGCGGCGCACCTTGTTGACAGCTTCCAGCGATTCAGCGGAAGGCCCGTCTATTTCGTTCAATGCTTCGGCGTAAGTCAGCAGCATGTCGGAATAGCGGAGAATCGGGAAGTTCAGCGTTCCTTCGGAAAGGTTGGCGATAGACGATGGATCAAAGAACTTGTACCAATGCGGCCTGAAAGTCACTTTTCCGCCGCCTGCATCGTATTCCGTGAAAAAAGTACGGTCTTTTCTTAAATCACCCGCTTTAAAACTGTTGTAAAATTCTTCCGTAGGAACGTCCGCGCTGTTACCCGCAACGGTTCCGCCGCCTGCAAGCGGAATGGTCGATCTCGGCAGGAACAATGCCATCGCAAAACCGTTGGATGTTCCCGTATTTCCCTTGTTCTGAATGGCGAAAATCAGCTCTTTGTTAAACCGGTTCTGCGGTGTAAAAATGTCAAAATAGCTTTCCAGCAGTCCGAACTGGGCGTCATCAAGGACCAGTTTCGCTTTGTCCCGAGCTTTCGGATAATCTTTCAACGTCAGATAAACTTTGGCAAGTAAGCCCGATGCAGCTGCTTTGGTAGCCCTTCCCTGATTTCCCGTTGCATTGGTTGCATCCAGGTTCTGTTCAGCAAATTCAAGATCGGCGATGATCTGTTCGTAAACTTTTGCAGCAGGCGTTCTCGGCGTATTCACTTCATCCAGTGACGTAACCTGATTCAGAACCAGCGGAACATCGCCGAATAACCGCACCATATTGAAATACAACAATGCGCGTACAAACCTTGCTTCCGCGACCAGCCTGTTTTTCTTGGCATCGGCAAAAGGTATGGACGGAATTTTGTCGATGGCGACATTGGCGCTGGCTATGGTTTTGTAAACCGCGGTATACAGCACGTAAATACGGTCGTTTACGGGTCCGTATGTATAGTTTTTAAGTGCAAAAATATTAGCATTGGCAACGCCCTGTCCGCATTCCGCATTGTCGGTCGGCAGTTCGGCCAGGAGGTAAATGCCCCGGTAAAATATGCTTGACTGATCGTTCAGACCGTCGTAAACGGCTACAATTGCGGCATCAGCGTCGGCTTCTGTTTTGTAAAAGCTGTTGTCCACCATCAGCGAAGCAGGGTCTTCCTGAAGGAAGTCTTTGCAGGATGTTGTAGCCAGCAGTGAAATGAGAAGATATATGATTTTTTTCATCGGATAAATGGATAGAATAATGATGTGCTTTACTTAAAAGCTGAGGTTTACACCCACCAGAAAGGATCTTGAATTGGGATAGGAATCAGAATCAATCCCGCGCAGGATGTTGTTTTGCCCCGACTGGTTTGTTTCCGGATCAAAGCCGGTATAATGGGTGATTATAAACAGGTTTTGACCTGAAACATACAGTTTTGCATTGCTTATGCCGGTTTTTGACAGCCATGAAGACGGGAAATTATATCCGAGCGAAAGCGAGCCTAATCTCAGGAACGAACCGTCTTCAATCTGTGCGTCGGAGAACAGAAATGCGCGGTTCAATGTCGCTCTCGGGATTGTGTTACTCGGGTTTGTCGGCGTCCAGCGGTCTTTTACGCGTGCCGAACTGTTCTTTTGTCCCGTTGGCAAATCGAGGTCTGCACGCGTGCTGTTCAGGATTTTATTTCCGTAAACATAATTAAACGATGCGCTCAGATCAAAACCTTTGTAACTGAAATCGTTGGTGAAGCCGCCGAAGAATTTGGGCTGTGCATTGCCGATAAACGTGCGGTCTTTTGCATCGAGCACGCCGTCGCCGTTCAGGTCTTTGTATTTCCTGTCGCCGGGAACGGCTGTTTTCTGTGCACTGGCTGCAATGTTTTCACCATTCTGGAAAATGCCGTCGCTTACATAACCGTAAAACGAGTTGAGCGGCCTGCCCGGCACAATCACTACGGGATCATTGATTTTCAGATAACCGTTGATTTCACCCGTCAGGATCTGCGAAACTGGGCCAAGGTCCAGCACTTTGTTTTTATTGGCCGCAATGTTGAAGTTGATGTTCCATTTCAGGTCTTTGGTCAGCACATTGGCCTGAATGCCTAACTCGATTCCTTTGTTTTCAATGCTTCCGATATTCTGCAGTGCCGTCGAAAATCCGGTTGACCACGGAACATTGATGTTCAGGAGCATGTCGGTTGTTTTTTTGTAATAGGCATCAAAAGTCAGGTTCAGACGGTTCCGGAAAAGGCCAAGGTCCAGACCCAGGTCCGTTTGTGCCGTCGTTTCCCATTTCAGGTTCGGATTGGAAATGTTGCCCGGCAGAAACCCTTTCATAACCTTGTCGCCGATGATGTAACTCGCACCCGCCAGGCCGGCGAGTGACTGATAACTGTTAATTTCCTGATTACCGATTTTTCCATAGCTCAGACGCAGTTTCAGTTCGTCAATGGCGCTGATGTTTTTGATAAATTCCTCCTCGGACAATTTCCATGCAACGGAACCGGAAGGGAAAAATCCGTATTTGTTGTTGTTCCCGAATTTGGAAGAACCGTCTGCGCGGCCGGTTAAGGTCAGCAAATACTTGTCATTAAAACCGTAATTGATGCGGCCGATGTAGGAAATCAGGCTCCAGTCCAGCACGTTGGTTACGGGTGAGCTGATGATCGCACCCGAACCCAGATTGTCTGCGCCCAGCAAATCATTGACAAAACCCGACGCAGCGGAAGTCAGCAGATTGCGCGTGTACTTCTGCGCCGAAAAACCGGCAAGAACCGTAAGGGCATGTTTGTCGAATGACTTGTTGTACGTAAGCGTGTTTTCGTTCAGCCAGGAAGTGCCGCTTGCCGTCGAGGCACGACCGATGCCCTGCGCACTTGCACCCGCAAGAATCGTGCGCGGCGCATAGTATTTTTCTCCCGTATTGGTAATATCCGCACCGACGCTCGTCCTGAATTCCAGACCGTCCAGAATTTTGTAGTTGGCAAAAACATTTCCAAGAAAACGCGTGCTGACCGATTTGTTGGTGAGTTCCAGCGCCGTTGCAACCGGATTTCCGATGGGTATGCCGCGGTCATTTTCCAAGACATACGTACCGTCCGGATTCCGTACTTTCAGGATCGGGTTAAAATCCAGAGCAGAAACGATCACGCCCTGCGTTCCTTCGCCACCGCCCGTGCTGCTCAGCGCCTGATTGGCATTGGTATTGGCGATACTCAGATTGGAGCCGAGCGTCAATTTGGTATTAGCCTGCTTTTCAAAATTGAAGCGGGCCGAGTAACGCTTAAAATTGGAGTTGATGATGATCCCGGCCTGGTCAAAATAGTTGAGCGATAGCGAATACTTTGTTTTTGCATCGCCGCCCGAAGCCGTAACTTGGTAATTCTGCATCGGCGCAGACCTGAAAATTTCATCCTGCCAGTTGGTGCCTTCGCCGAAAGAAGCGATTTGCTCCGGCGTGTAAATAACTTTTCCGTTGGCATCATTCACCAGTTGCGCGTATTCAGTTGCATTCAGGAGCGGCAGCGTTTTGGAAACTTTCTGGACGCCGTAATATGCATTCAGGTCGATTTTCATTTTACCTTCCTGACCTTTTTTAGTGGTGATCAGCACCACGCCGTTTGCACCGCGTGCACCGTAAATGGCGGCAGCAGAAGCGTCTTTCAGAACTTCAATCGATACGATATCATTCGGGTTGATGAGCGAAAGTGCATTCAGCTTCGGGCCGACCGTGGCGCCGCCCGCTGTGGCGCTGTTGTCATTAAAAACCGGAAACCCGTCGATCACATACAACGGTTCGCTGCCGGTATTGACCGAATTGCTGCCGCGTATGCGGATGCTCGTAGCGCCGCCGGGCTGATTGGAAGTACTTGTAACCTGCACGCCCGCAGCCCGTCCGCGCAAGCCGTTATCCAGCGAAGCAACCGGCGTTTTCTTGAACTGCGCTTCCGAGATGGAAGATACGGAGCCGGTCAGGTCACTTTTTTTCTGCACGCCGTAGCCAATGACAACCAGTTCGTTAAGCTGTTTGGTGTCTTCCTGCAAAGTCACATCAATAGTGCTCCGGTTATTTACCGGCACTTCCTGCGAAAGAAAACCGATTCCTGAAAAGACAAGCACAGCGTCCGGCGATACATTGATCGTAAACTTTCCCTGCGCATCCGTTGCAGTTCCGGTTAACGTGTTTTTTACCAGAATGTTAATCCCGGGAATCGCTGCCTGTTCATTTTGGGATTTTACCAGACCGGTAACAGTTACGGATTGTCCGTAGCCATAAAGGGAAACGATTACAGATAGAAGTAAGGACCATCGAAAACCAGTTCCGTCAAATCGTCGTAAAGTTATTTTCAACATGGTTTTATAACAGGGTTGAATACATGAATGATTGTGGTGATATAAACTATTAACTCTATTAATTATATAGACAAAGTAAAGAGATTTCACGCAAACAATCCAAATCTGTAAATAACTGTTTATCCGGATTTCAATATGTTTTGATATAAAAAACTGATATTCAGCTTATTGTTTGCAGCTATTGAAAATAACCCAAAATCAAAACCCATCCATCAGAAAAAGCCCTTCACCACAAATAACAATCCCAACAAAAAACGACAATACATAACTACCCATGACAATTCATGACTATAAATACAATTCATGACATTCATGACAATCCTCCACCACAAATAACAATCCCAACAAAAAATGACAATACATAACTACCCATGACAATTCATGACAATTCATGACAATTCATGACTATAAATAACAATTCATGACAATCCCCAAAAACATAATTCCACTGCATTCCCACTTTCCTTTTGCAATTTCAAACTCTTTAAATTTATTTTGTCTATAAGTTTAATAGATTAATGTTCCGCATTGAACCACCCATTTGCCGGAATGCCGTTTTAAACATGATATTCCATTAGCAGGAGTCCTATGGTTTTAGAAAAAGCATTTTACGTGGGCGGGGGCAGAGTCGCCAAAATTATTGTCCGGGGAAGGTTTACCAGGAGCCGAAATGAAGTAGCGCTGGATTTTGAGTTTCTGATCAAAGAAAAAAACGATACGGATTTCCGGCAGCCGATCGGCGAAAATCATCCGAAGTACTGGAAACTTAAAAAATCCGATTCCGGAAGGTCCCGGTTATTACAGCTCGAATACAGCGGAATTTCCCGCAAGCAACTCAGGGAAGCCATTTCAGCATTCAAAGTGCAGGTAGGAGCGGATGTAGATGTATCTTTCAAAATCCCGATTGAAGAGAAGACAAAATACCTGAAAGGAATGCGTACAACCGCATTGAGCCGGCGAATATCACAAGTAGCTTAAATCCGATATGCATTTTCTTCCGATTGCCAGAAAGTCGTTACCCGTTCTTTTGCCGGCTTTTGCTTTGCTTGCGTTCCGTATTTCTCAAAAGCCGGTGGCTGAAATACAGCAAAATCCCGCAAAGCCAAACATGGTCATCATCATGGCCGATGACCTCGACAGCAGGCAACTGAGCTGCTATGGCGGACAAAATCTCAAAACGACGCACATTGATAATCTTGCAGCACAAGGTTTGAAATTCAGCAATATGTATGCTTCGGAAGCCATGTGCGTACCGACGCGTGCGTCGCTTTTCACCGGGCTTTATCCGGTGCGCCACGGTTCTTTTCAAAACCACAAACCCGTTTATGACCATCTGAAAAGCGTCGGCCATTATCTGGCTGATCTGGGTTACCGCGTCGGTTTGACGGGAAAAGATCATGTTACAAAGCCCAAAAGCGTTTTTCCGTTTGACATCATCGAAGGGTTCGAGCCAAACTGCGTATCGCCGACGGACGATTACCGGCTGGACGATGTGAAAAAGTACATGACGGCTAGTGAAAAACCTTATTGCCTTTTTGTTATGAGCATTAACCCGCATACGCCGTGGACATCTGGCGATACGACCGAGCTTGACAAGAACAAGCTGCAATTGCCCGCCGACTGGGTGGATACGCCCGTTACAAGAAGTCAGTACGTCAAGTACCTTGCGGAAGTCCGGCGGCTGGATAACCAGGTGGGTGAAATAACCGGTCTGCTGCGCGAAACGGGTCAGGACAAGAACACAATTGTTATTTTTCTGGGCGAACAAGGCGCCCAGTTTCCCGGTGCGAAATGGAACCTTTGGGATTCGGGACAAAAAAGTTCGATGATCGTGAAATGGCCGGGAAAAGTAAAAGCCTCTTCGGAAACAAGCGTTATGGTTCAGTATGAAGACATTACACCGACGCTGATCGAAATGGCAGGCGGCAAAGCAATGCCAGGGCTGGATGGAAAAAGCTTTTTGCCTGTACTCTCGGGAAAAAGCAAAGTGGCCAGAAACTATGCTTTCGGCATCCATAACAACATTCCCGAAGGCGATCCGTACCCGATCAGGAGCATTCGTGACAACCGCTACAAACTGATCCTTAACCTGTCGCCGGGCGCTGCGTATTATAATCGCTTTATGATGAACCGTGAAAAGCCGGACCGCAATACGGTATGGTTTTCCTGGACTGAAAAAGCCGAAACGGATTCAACTTCCGGAAAGCTGACAAACCGCTTTGTCAACCGTCCGCCCGAGGAATTTTACGATATACAAAAAGATCCTTTTGAGCTGGACAATCTTGCCGGTGATCCTGCATACAGGCAAATGATCACGAAATTCAGAAAAGAACTGGAAGCATGGATGAAGCAGCAAGGTGATGAAGGCGCAGCCATTGACAAAGTGTATGCCAAAAAACAAGAGTCGAAATAAAGACTTCAAATCCAGTGTCCAATTTACCATTCTACAAAAATGAACATCTTTAAAAGTACCGTTACGGCTTTATCGCTGCTGGCCGTTTTTGCGCCGGCCGTTCAGGCGCAGAAGAAAAAGCCGCAGCCTCCGAACATTGTCCTGATTGTGTCCGACGACCATAGTGCGCCTTTTCTGGGCAGTTATGGTTACCCCGAAATCAAAACGCCGAATATCGACAAGCTGGCAAAAGAAGGCATTCTGTACCGCCGTGCCTACACGACCGCGCCGCAATGCGTGCTGTCCCGTGCAGCGATCATGACCGGCCGCAATACACTGGACATTCAGATGACACGCTTTTCGGCACCGCTTGATAAATCCGTTATGGCATATCCGGAGCTGCTCCGGAAAGCCGGGTATCATACGGGAATTCTGGGCCGCAACTTTCATCTGGACGGCAACCGCCGTGTACCCGAGACGGTGGATATTCTTGAAAAATACGATCTGGAAACCTTTAAAAACCGGGTTGATTACCTGAAAACAACAGGAAACCGCGACAGCATTTATCAGCAATACTCGGAATTTCTGGATCAGGCGCCGAAAGGAAAGCCGTTTTTTGTGCAGGTCGGTTACAGCGATCCGCACCGGGTTTTCAATGCAAAGGAATTTGAGCCCAACCCGAACGAAATTTCCTTGCCGAAACACTGGCCGGACACCAGGCAGCTTCGGGAAGATTTTGCTTCCTATCTCGGTGAAATCCAGCGGCTGGACGGAGATGTCGGGCGTGTGCTGGATGATCTGCAGAAGCGCGGGCTGACTGAAAATACACTGGTCGTCTTTATTGGGGATAACGGCGGTGCATTGCTGAGAGGAAAAGGAACGCTCTATAATCTGGGCCTGAATGTGCCGCTGATCATGCGCCATCCGGAGCTTATCAAAGCCGGACAAACAAGCGATGCGCTGGTTTCGGGTATCGATATTGCGCCTACTTTACTGCATATGGCGGGCATTGCCATTCCAAAGGAGATAACAGGAAAAAGCCTAGTGCCTTCCTTTCAGGGCGCTGCATTTGAAGGCCACGACTACATTTATGCCGTTCGCGGGGCGCATGGACAGAACCTTCCTTATAATTCAGCCGATTTTGATCTGGGCAGGACGGTTTTTAACAAGAAATACAAACTGATTTACAACGCCATCTGGCAAATTCCTTATCATCCGGTCGATTTTGCCGCACAGCCTTTCTGGCTTGACCTGAAACAGAAACACACCGAAGGCAAACTGGAAGAAAAATACGACAGACTGCTTTTTGCAGAGCGCCGTCCGATGTTCGAGATTTATGATGAAGAAAAAGATCCGGATGAAACCGACAATCTGGCCGGAAAGCCTGAAATCCGTGAAACGGAACACCGGCTGAAAACACTTCTGCAGGAATGGATGATCCTGAACCGCGATTATCTGCCCTTGCCCATTGAACCGAAAGCCGTTGCCCCCTGATCTTTTCAAATTATCCTGATGATCGAAAACAAAACGATGAACAGAAGAAATTTCCTGAACGCTGCAAGCCTGCTGCCTGCATTGGCATGGACTGATGTTTTTGCTAAAAACAGAAGCAAATCGGATGAAAAACTGGTCGTAACTGCGCTGGACGTGCACGAGATCAAGGTAAATGCACGCGGTAACTGGTTTTTTATCGAACTGAAAACCAATAAAGGAATCAGCGGCCTCGGCGAAGCATCGCATGGATTTTCGGCATCGGTTACGGACGGGAAAAATCAGTTGAAAACGGAACTGAAAGCGTTTTTTGAACTGGTAAAAAATGAATCTCCGTTTGCCGTAGAACAATTCCGTCAGCGTGGTCTGCAGAAAGCGGCGCAAAAAGGAAAAGTGGCAATTACCGCATTCAGCGCAATCGAGCAGGCATTGTGGGACCTGAACGGCAAAGCGCTCGGCGTTCCGGTTTATAATCTACTGGGCGGAAAACTGAGGGAAAAACTGAAAGTATATGCCAATATAAATCGCGCCACTAACGAACGCGATGCAAATGGCAGAAGGCTCGTTTCGTCATTTCAGTCCAATGCGGAAAGTGCCATGAAAAACGGATTTAAAGCCGTGAAGCTGGCACCTTTCGACGAAATGAAGCCATTACAAACCGCTGATGAAAAACAGATTGCATCCGACCTGGATTATGCTGTGAACTGCATTGAGGCCGTAAGGAAAACGATCGGGACGGAAACGGACCTGCTGATTGATGTGCATAGCCATTTGGATAAAAAACTTGCGATTGCCACGGCAAAACGTCTGCAACCATCTAATCTTTACTGGTTTGAAGAGGCCGTTGATCCGGAAAAGTATCCGGGCGACACCAAAGAAATCACCGATGCAATCATGCAGGCTTCGGCAGGCGGAGAATCTATTTTTGGACGGCAAGGCTTTGAAAAACTGATCAATACAAGAGCGCTGGACATGATTATGCCGGATGTAAAGCATTGCGGCGGCATACAGGAACTGCGTTTTATTGCTGCGCAGGCCGAAACAGCGGGTAACATCACCGTGGCGCCCCACAATCCGAGCGGGCCGGTTTCGACGGCAGCGAGTGTGCAGGTTTGTGCTGCCATTCCCAATTTTTCCATCCTGGAATATGCATACGGTGAAGTGCCGTGGCGCGCAGAACTGCTGAACCCGGTTGAGAATTTCAAGGACGGATACATTCATGTACCCGAAACTCCCGGCCTCGGCCATGAACTGAATTACGAGCTGATCAGAAAATACGCTGTTTAACCAACTGAAAACATGAAAAGAATATTTACTATCTTTAATACATTCCTGCTGGTGCTGACGGCAGGTATAATCTTTGCCCAATCCGGCCAGCAAAAGAGCAAGCCGAATATTGTCGTAATCCTGGCCGACGACCTTGGCTACGGCGATATAGGCGCATTCGGCGCAACGGATATCCGCACGCCGAATATTGACAACCTCGCAGCCAAAGGTCTGAAACTTACTTCCTTTTACTCAGCGTCTCCGGTATGCAGCCCCACGCGGGCTGCGCTGATTACCGGGCGTTACCCCAAAAGAATGGGCATTGAACACGTGTTTTTTCCTGAAAGCTTTACCGGAATCCCGTCCGACGAAGTAACGATTGCGGAAGCATTGAAAGGCAATGGCTATAAAACGGCCATTTTCGGAAAATGGCATCTGGGGCATCACAGGCAGTTTTTACCATTACAAAATGGCTTCGACGAATATTACGGAATCCCGTACAGCAACGATATGCAGGGCGTGGTTTATCTGCGCGGAAACGAGGTGGACAGCATGAAAGTCAATCAGAAATACATAACCAGAACGTACACGAAAGAAGCAACGCGGTTTATTGCACAGAATAAAAATCAGCCCTTTTTCCTGTATGTAACGCATAATATGCCGCACGTGCCGCTGTACGCTTCACCGGAATTCGAGGGAAAATCGAAAAGAGGACTGTATGGCGATGTCATTGAGGAACTGGACTGGAGCGTGGGTGAAATTGTAAAATCCATCAAGGCAAACGGACTGGAAGAAAATACGCTGGTCATTTTCACCAGCGACAACGGCCCTTGGCTGATCTTTGATGTGGAAGGCGGTTCGGCGGGTCCGTTGCGTCAGGGAAAAGGCACTACGTTCGAAGGCGGGCAGCGCGTCCCGACTTTGGCGTACTGGCCGGGAAAGATCAAAGCGGGAAGCGTTTACGACGATCTGGCGACACAGCTTGATTTATATCCGACGATCATCAGCCTGACGGGCAGCCAGAAAACACAAACACAGAAACAGCTGGACGGAGAGGATATCAGCCCGGTTTTGTTCGGGACGGGAAAGCGGAAAGGAACGGAGTTTGCATATTATTCCAACGGCATCATCGAAGCATTCCGAAAAGGCGACTGGAAGCTGCGTTTGCCGCAGGCCGATATCAGGCAAAACGATGTTGTACTGGTTCCGGCAACGGACACGCTTCTTTTTAACCTCAGAACGGATGCAGGCGAAAAGAACAATCTCGTAAAAACCAATCCTGAAAAAATAAAAGAACTGCTTGCTGCATGGAAAGCGTATGAAAAGAACATAGGCGAAACACCGACTGCACTCGTGCAGCGCATGCCTGCCGACAACAGTCACATTACAAAACGTGCCGCAAGGGCAAAAAAGGCCGGACAATGAGAAAAGCTGCTTTTTACGCATTGTTTCTGTTCCTGCTTTCAGGACAGATTCATGCACAAAGTTCTGACGAAAGCCCCAACATCATCCTCATCCTTGCCGATGATCTGGGCTTTTCCGATCTGGGCTGTTTTGGTTCGGAGATCAGTACGCCCAATCTGGACCGGCTTGCAAAAGAAGGATTGAGGCTGACGTCGTTCTATAACAGCGGCCGATGCTGTCCGTCACGCGCTGCCTTACTGACCGGATTGTATCCGCATCAGGCCGGGATCGGCGATATGGTGCAGGACAAAGGCCTGCCGGCATATCAGGGTTTCCTGAGCGAAAACAGCGTCACGATTGCACAGCTTCTGAAAACAAAAGGGTACCGGACGATTGTATCGGGGAAATGGCACGTCGGGCTTGTGCCGTCGGCATTTGCGAATAACCGGGGTTTTGACCAATCTTTTACCATGCAGAACAACGGCAGCAGTTATTTCAACTCGGAGCCGATTTACAATGACGGCCGGAAGGTAACTTTCATGCTGAACGGAACAGAAATCCAGCGGCAGGATACTTCGGTTTATCTTACGCAGGCGATCACGGATTTTGCCATCAAGTCGCTCGATGAGCTGAAAACCAGTTCCGATCCGTTCTTTTTGTATCTGGCTTATACCGCGCCGCACTGGCCGATCCAGGCTTTGCCCGAGGATATTGCGAGATATAAAGGAAAGTACCTGAAAGGCTGGAAGGAAATCAGGAAGCAGCGTTTTGAAAAACAGAAAAAGCTCGGTGTTATCAGAAATGACTGGAAACTGTCCGAACCCTATTCACCGGCAGACCAATGGGAATCACTTTCAGCTGCCGAAAAGGAAAGCTGGGATTTACGGATGGCGATATATGCAGCCATGATCGACCGGATGGACCGCGGAATCGGCGAAGTGCTTGCCAGACTGAAAGCATTGAAAAAGGATAAAAACACGCTCATCCTTTTTGTTTCGGACAATGGCGGCAGTGCGGATACGGTGAAAGATTGGGATTATGTGACGCAGAAAAACGGAACGCCGGGCTCGGTTGCTTCCATCGACAGCTATTATCCGGAATGGGGAAATGTAAGCAACACGCCCTTTCGCCTTTTCAAAAAGAACACGCATGAAGGCGGAATTGCTTCGCCGTTTATCGCATGGTTTCCCAAATTGATCAAAGGCGGAACATACAGCGATCAGACGAGCCATTTGATTGATATTCTGCCTACTTTCCTGGACCTTGCAAAAGTGACTTATCCGTTGAATTTTCATGGAAAAACGCTGATTCCGAATGAAGGAAAAAGTCTGCTGGAAACATTCAGGAACCCGGGCCAATCCGCTGAAAGAACTTTATTCTGGGAACATGAAGGCAGTCGCGCCGTCCGGAAAGGAAAATGGAAGCTGGTTTCGGAAATTCATCAGCCATGGGAATTGTACAACCTTGAAACCGACCGGACCGAAACGCAGGACCTTGCAAAAAAGCATCCGGAACGTGTAAAAGAACTGGAAAAGGAATTTCTTATGTGGGCGCAGAAAGTAGGCGTGGCGGATTGGGATTCAATCAAGTAAGGCGCTTTCATGACTTTTTTTTAACTGAAAAGAGAAGTTCCAGCAAGTAAGAAAACCTCAGCGTCAACGGAGAGAAAGTATTCATAAAACAAAGCCTTAAAAATTATCGGTATTCCCTTTTTTATATGACGACTATGTCTTTACTTTGTCTATCAATTTAATAGAGTAATCTGTCAGCCACCGGCGGATTATGCTCAGGTATTTTAAATTTTTCCGGTTATGAATTCCAATTCTGAAAAGATAACTTCAGCTGATTTTATGGTGGCTTCTTCTGCAATTATTCCATTCGCTCAAAATAGCTGTTGTTGATCCGGTAAGGCACTTTTTGCCGCTCCGCGTTCAGCATATTTCCTGTTTTCAGCTGCATTCTACATGCAGTCTTCCGGACTGTTTACGGCTTTAACTTTCTTAATCTTCCTATGAAAATATATGTATCTGCTTTCCTTGCTTTAATGGGTTTTTCTGAGGCTCATGCACAGAAAAAACAGGCAAATGATTCCCGGCCGAATATCATCCTGATTATGGTGGACGATCTGGGTTACTCGGATATCGGCGCTTACGGTTCCGAGATCAAAACGCCGAATCTGGATCAGCTGGCGGCTGAGGGCATCCGTTTCCGTGAATTTTACAACAATTCCATTTGTGCGCCAACGCGTGCCTCGCTGATTACCGGCCAGTATCCGCACAAGGCCGGAGTGGGTTATTTCAATGTAAACCTCGGCCTGCCTGCATATCAGGGATATCTGAATAAAGAGTCGCTTACTTTCGGGGAGGTTTTGCGGAATGCGGGTTACAGTACGCTTCTGAGCGGAAAATGGCACGTCGGAAATGACAGTCTGGCCTGGCCAAACCAGCGGGGATTTGACCGGTTTTACGGTTTTATCAACGGAGCCAGCAATTATTTTGATATCGGGAAATACGGCCAGGCACCTCCGGTTGAACTTGTCGAGAACAACAAACGCATCCATTTGCCGCCTGACAAATACCTGACGGACGAAATTGCGGATCATGCCATTACTTTCCTGGACGAGCAAAGCAAAACTTCAAAGCCTTTCTTTCTGTACCTTGCATTCAACGCACCGCACTGGCCGTTGCAGGCGCATGAAGCCGATATTGCCAAATACAAAGGCCGCTACAACATCGGCTGGGACTCGCTGCGAAAAGAACGCATCAGGCGGCAAATCGAACTCGGCATTGCCGATCCGAAACAGTCGGTCGCCGGCAGGGATTCCGAAGTTGTGCCGTGGGAAAATGTGCCTTATGACGAAAAACAGCTTTGGCAAACCAAAATGGAAATCTATGCTGCTATGGTCGACCGCGTGGATCAGAACATCGGAAAGCTGCGTGATAAACTGAAAGCCCTGCAAAAAGACCAGAATACATTGATCGTCTTTATTTCTGACAATGGTGCGCAGGGAGGCTATTCGGGTGCTTCGCCACGCAAGCCGCAGCGCAATTCTGGTCCTGCCGGAACAGCCGGTTCGTATGTGTATCAGGATCAGCCGTGGGCATATGTTTCCAATACGCCGCATTCCAGCTATAAAAACAACATGCATGAAGGCGGCATCAGTGCACCATTTATCGCATGGTTTCCGAAACAGATCAAAGCAAACAGCATTGTGAAAGGCACGGGACATCTGATCGATCTTGCACCTACGTTTTATGAGCTGGCGAGAGCTGCCTATCCTGCAACAAATGCCGGCGTGAACACGAACCCGCTTCCGGGAAAAAGCCTTGTGCCGGTACTTACGGGCAAAACGGAGCAGGTGGAACGGGCCGAGCCGTTATTCTGGGAACGTGCGGGAAACAGGGCAGTGAGAAAAGGAAAATGGAAAATCGTGTCCAGTTATCCTTCTTATGCGTGGGAATTGTACGATCTGGAAAACGACAGGGGTGAAACGAGCAACCTGGCTGCAGGCAGGACGGATATTGTAAACGAATTGTCAGCCGATTATTTCCGCTGGGCTGAAAAGACAGGCGTTGTGGATTATGAAAAGATCAAACCTGCAACTCCGATCGGAGCGCCTGTCCAGCGTCCCAACCGGCAGGCGGCGCTGGGTCTTTGATTACGTATATGCCAGTGAGTTTATTGGTTTAGGTATGTTCCAAAAATAATTTTCCAACATTTTAATCCATAGCGAATGAAAAATCTGACCTTGTTATCCGTACTGTTTTTTGCCTTGTTTCTGAGTACAACCGGATTTGCACAAAAAGCACCAAAAAGAGAATTGCTGTCCTTTGAAGCATTTGAAGCCAAGCTGAAAGCGGCCGGCAAGGATGCACAAATTTTGGATGCACGCCTGCCGGAAGAGTATGTACAGAATCATCTTGAAGGTGCCGTCAGTTTCAACATTGCCGATCAGGCGGATTTTGAAAAGAAAAGTGCCGGACTGAATAAAGACAAGCCGGTTTTTATCTATTCCATTGGCAACGGGCGCAGCGGCATACTGGCTGAGGATCTGAGAAAAGCAGGTTTTAAAGACGTTACTGAAATTCCCGGCGGCCTCAGCAAATGGATCGGTCTGGGCCGGCCGGTTATTTCCACCGTAGGAAAAGGGCTTTCGCTGGATGAATACACGGCCACCTTAAAAAGCGACAAACTGGTTCTGGTCGATTTCGGATCGCGTTACTGCCCGGGCTGCAAGCGTCTGGACCCAACGATTGATTCGATTAAAACGGAACAGGCGGCAAATGTAAAAGTCATCAAAATCGAAGCATACGAGAACAAATCGCTGGTGAAAGAACTGGGCGTAGTGGGCCTTCCGACGCTGATCCTTTACCGGAACAATCAGGCCATCTGGGAGAAAAAAGGCGGTGCCAGCAAAGCAGAAATTGAGAAGATCCTGAAAGAACAGGCATTGTAATGAAGGCAGAAACAGTCTTTTTCATTCCCCGGCCTGTAATTCAGATCGGGGAATTTTTTGCGTAATCATCGACTTCTGCCGTCTTCCCTGATCTTTTTCAATGCAGCGGCCAGCTCTTTTACAATTTCGGGATGCGTCTTGGCCAGGTTAGTTTTTTCACCGATATCGTTTTTCAGATCATACAGTTGCGGCAGCGAATCTCTGCCCGTTTCGGTTCCGGTGAGTTTCTGGACTTTCGGCCCTTCGGATGGTTCAATGTATTTCCAGGAACCTTTTACCAGCGAAAAACCGCCGCCTTGTTCCACAAGTATTTCACGGCCATTGGCAGACTTTCCGGTAAAAGCGGCAAACAAATCCTGGCTGTCCGGCGCATCTTCCTGCGACAGTTTCTGATTGAAAAAGGAAGCAAACGACGCAATAAGATCCATCTGGCAAACCAGCGCGTCCGATCTGGTACCCAGCTTGACAACGCCCGGCCATCTTACAAGAAAAGGAACCCTTGTGCCCGCTTCAAAAGCACTGCTTTTTCCGCCCCGTAGCGGCCCGCGCGGATTATGTCCGTTCAGTTGCGTTACGGCGCCGTCGTCATAGCCGTCGTCCAGAACAGGCCCGTTGTCACTTGAAAAAAGGATCAGCGTGTTTTTGGCAATGCCCAGTGCTTCCAGTTTTTTCAGGATTCTGCCGACAGTCCAGTCCAGCTGCAAAATGGCGTCGCCGCGTAATCCGAGGCCGCTTTTACCTTTAAACTGCGTACTCGGCATGCGCGGCACGTGAATGTCATTAAGCGAGAAATACAGGAAAAAAGGCTGCTTGCTGTGTTGTTCAATAAAATTTTCTGCACGATCCGCAAAAACATGCGCGATTTCTTCATCGGTCCAGCGCGCTTTTTTCCCGCCGGTCATAAATCCGATCCTTCCGATGCCGTTCACGATCGTGTTGTTATGGCCGTGATCCGGAGAAGCATGCAGTTTCAGCAGTTCGGGGTTTTCCTTTCCGGTGGGTTCAGTGCCTATTTTCTGCTGGTAATTCACTTCAATCGGATCGGAAGCTTCTAAGCCGACAACTTCCTGATTTTCAATAAATACAGTTGGAACCCTGTCGCCGGTAGCCGGAAATATAAAAGAATAATCAAACCCGACAGCATCCGGGCCTTTTGCTATGGGCTGGTTCCAGTTGATCTTCTTGCCGTTTTCACCCAATCCCAGATGCCATTTGCCGACTGCGCCTGTTTTGTAGCCTGCTTTTTGGAAAACTGAAGGCAAAGTCGCATTTTCTGTCGGGACGATTAATGCCGCGTCGCCGGGAAGGATGTTTGTGCCCGGTTTCCGCCACGGATACTGGCCAGTCATCAACGCATATCGGGACGGTGTACAGGTTCCCGACGTCGTATGTGCGTTGGTAAAAAGCATTCCTTCGCGCGCCAGCCGGTCTACGTTGGGCGTGCTGATTTTGGTTGCGCCGTATGCACTCAAATCTCCGTAACCCAGATCATCCGCATAAATAAAAATAACATTCGGACGGTCTTTTTGGACGCTTTGGGCTTGTAATAATGAAGGAAACAGGCAAATCAGAAGGAATGCGTGTCTGGCAAAGACGTTGTTTGAATGCATGGATAAAACGGGTTTGGTTGAAGGATTTTTTGATCTGACCGCTAGCAGCTAACCGCTAATCGCTAAAAGCCAGCTATCTTCCCAATGAAATCAGGTTTGAAAATACGCGGTATGCGCCTGGCACTCCGGCGGGCAACTGGCGGAACCAGCTCATGGTCGTGTATACGTAGTTGCCTTTGCCGTACTTGGCGATGAGTATGCCGCCGTCCAGCTTTTCACAGCCCGGATCGTTGCAGGAAATGACTGTTTCGTACTGGTCCGACCAGTTTTCGGGCTGGTACAGACTGCGTTCCTGAACCCAGCCTTCAAAGTCTTTCTGCGTGATTTTGTTGGGATAATTCAGTGCCTTGGATTCTTTATTCAGGAACCGCACTTCCGAACCTTCCACGGTAACCCGTTTGCTCGAAACGGTAAAAGGGTAGGGGCCGAAATTCTTCATCAACAAACCCTGATCCGAATTGTACTGAACGATCAGATTTCCGCCGTTTTCAACGTATTTCAGCAAGATCGGGTTAATGATTTTGAGTCTTTCCACCATGTTATACGCTTTTACGCCTATAATGACAGCATCATACCTTTGCAGTTTTTCGGCTGCAATATCATGGTCTTCCAAAAGGATCACTTCATAGCCGATCTGCTGCAGACTTGCCGGGACCATGTCGCCGGCGCCTTTGATGTAGCCGATCAGCTGGCCGTTTTTATGGATTTCTACCTTGACCGCCTTTGCCTTTGCCTTCGGAAAACTGATCTGCGTCGGGATGTGGGCGTAACTGATTACATTGAGGCTTTGATTATATTCCCTGCCCGCCACATTTACAACGGCACTGATTTCAGTTTCGTCCGCATAAGCAGGCGGGAACAGCTCAAAATCAGCATTTTGCTCGTCTCCTTTCGCTTTCAGATTTACCGGAACGGAAAAGGGTTCAGCGTGCCACCCGTCCGGCAGTTTCAGTTGTAATGTGCCCGTCAGATTCTCGGCGCCGGACTTTACGTTCACTTTTACCTTTTTACTTTTATTTTCATTGAATACATAAACTTTGTTGTCCAGCGCAACAAAGACCGGCGGAGTTACAGAAACCGGCTGATAAATTTCTCCAAGAATCGGGTCTGTCTTCTGGAATACAACCGGAACGGCATACCTTATTTGATGCGTATTGATTTCGAGTTCAAAGCCGACTTCTGCCACCGGTCTGTTTTCCGCCATCCCGATTTCCTGCTGGTTCCTGACGTCAAAAAGGCCGGGGCCGCTTTCTTTTTCCAGCCAGTAGGGCTGCGAATATTTTGTATCCAGCGGAATTACAGCGGTGCCCGAAAGTTCGGTTTTTTCGTTATTTACGATTTTAATACTGGTTAAAGTATCCTTGCCTTCAAACGGAAAATGCACTTTTTTGATAATAACAGGAACCGGAGAACGGTTTGTTGCTTCAACTGTAATGCGGATCTTTTCACCCGGCGTGTAGGTGTAATCGTCTGATTTTACCGACAAAAACAATCCCAGTGCTTCCTGAATTACTTTATTCAGATCTTTCAGCTTTTCCGCTTTCCAGTAGCCGTCCGGCAATTTTTCAAGTTCGGACTTGATTTCCAGCAATGCAGGAACCGATGCCGAAGGATTGATACAGTTGTAAGAACGGATTGCTTTGGTAACCAGCGCGTTTATCTTTCCTGAGTTCCTGACTCTGCCCCAGCTTGTGTCGATGTGGCTGAACAAATCGTCCGTTGCTTTTTCACCTTTCACATGCTTGAAATATTCGGTCAGGCTGCCGCGGAAGCCAACCGTTCCGAAGCCCTGTGTCTTGTGAACACTTCTGCTTTCTGCTGCAATTTCTCCGTATGATTTTCCAAGCAGCGGATTGAAAGTGCCGAGGTCAATCCGGAGGCATTCCCTGGCGTCTTTTTCATCCACTTCATCGCGCCGCTGGTTCCACCACATGCCTGCATTCCATACCAGTCGGGTTGTTTTCCAGGGCTTTACGTATTTCAGCTGTTCGGGAAAACGATCCGGGTCTGCTGCTGCTTCAAAAGCTTCCTCGGCCAGCATTGCCGAAGCAATATGCTGCCCGTGGCCTGCTCTTTCATCCGGCGGAAACCGGGTTACAATCACATCCGGCCTGAATTTACGAATGATCCAGACCGCGTCGGAAAGCAGCTTTTCCTTGTCCCAGATCGTGAAAACCTCTTCTGCACTCTTGGAAAATCCGAAGTCTATGGCTCTGGAAAAAAACTGATGCCCGCCGTCAATCCTTCTTGCCTGCAAAAGCTCCTGCGTTCGAAGTATGCCCAGGTTTTCCCTGATTTCGGTACCGATTGCATTTTGTCCTCCGTCGCCGCGTGTCAGTGAAAAGTAGGCAGTATTATAGTGTTTTTCATTGGCCATGTAGGCGATGAAAGTCGGGTTTTCATCATCGGGATGCGCTCCGAAGTACAGGATATTTCCGAGTACTTTCAGCTTTTGAATGCCCTGAAGAATTTCTGAAGATGAAGCGCCCGACGGAACCTGCGCCCAGATATTTTTAGAAGTTGCCATTCCGGTCAATACAGTTACAAGTAAAAAATAACGGTAAAAAAGTGTTTTCATAGATTCCGAACCGGTTGGAGCCATGGTGTAAAAGCGGTTGTCATAGGATTGGAATGCAGGGTTGTCATGGCATCAGGCGTATTTTGCCGGCTGCTTCCGAAAAAGCAGCAAGTAGCTCGTTCTGTTCCCCGGTTTTCAGCTGGCCTTTTATCTTCCTGAGAAAATCGTACAAAGGCTCGCTGTATTTATGGCCGGTTTGCTGCTGCAGATGGGCAACCGTCAGGTTATTGTCGCTGCTTTTCAGCAAATACAATGCAATGAAAAAATACGAAACCGGTAACTTGCTGCCTTCCAGTAATGTTCCGCTTTGCAGGGTGGTCCGGAACTTACAGCTTTTGCATTGGAACTGCCGTTTTGGCGATAACCAGTAATGGTGGCTGCTTCCGCATTTTTTACAGATTACTCCTTTTTTTAACCGGTATTCCTTAAATGCTTCAGCCGCCAGTTGTTCGTTCCTGTAAATTTCTAAAACATCATTTGAAAGCATACGCCTGATTTCTATAAGTACTCAGGCCTGAAATTACGAACATTTTGGAATAAAGAATATAAAGTCTATCAAATTAGTATAATAATAAGGCGGAATGATCTTGGCTGTAATCCGGTTTCCTGCAGGAACGCAGGCAAGGAAGCAGGGCAGCGGCACACGAGGAAACAGGCCGGCCGGGAGCGGCGTGCATGCAGGCGGAAATGCATCAGGATATGTACATGAAGCAATTTAAAATTCCTATATATTTGATATATGATATCGAAAAAAGCAAAATACGCATTGAAAGCCCTGAAAGTATTGGCAGAAAGATACGCAAAGGGACCGGTTCTTATTTCTGAAATTGCCATGCAGGAAAGAATTCCTAAAAAGTTTCTGGAAGCTATCCTGCTGGATTTGAGGAACAACGGAGTATTGCAAAGCCAGAAAGGAAAGGGCGGTGGATACATGCTGCGCATTCCGCCCGAAGAAGTAAGTTTTTCAAAAGTGCTGAGGATCATCGACGGGCCCATTGCACCGGCACTATGCGTGTCCATGTTTTTTTACGGCAAATGCGATGATTGCAAAGAGGAGGAAACTTGCAGCCTGAGAAGCGTACTGGCAAAATGGCGGGATGCAAACCTGGCCGTTCTTGATAATACGACGCTGGCAGACGTGCTGAAAGCGGAGAGTGAATCCAGAATGAACATGGACAGCAGCAGCGTAAGTTAAGTTCTGTTTTTCTGGTCCTGTTTACTTTCTGAAAGTCGTGTTGTACTTTCCGGAAGCCTGCATAAAAAACGTGTTTACGAGCAAATTGTGTCAACTAGCAAGTCTATAAAATTTGTAGATTAAATAGTTTTGTTACTTTTGTACGTACAATCTGCCATACAGAACTCATGTTTTCAAAAGTCCTTTCGCTCAGGCCCGTTTCAAAATTATGGTATATAGTACCTGCCGGGCTTCTTTTAATCACTTTTGGTATCCTGTTTTTCAATAGTGCCTTTCTGACTGACAATGAATCGGTCAGGTCTTTTCTGGACAGTGACTTTGCTTTGTACCTGCTGGTCGGGCTGGCGGCGCAGCTTGTTGACGGGGCTTTGGGAATGGCATACGGCATTACTTCCACCTCTTTTCTGCTGGGTATGGGCATTTCCCCGGCGGTCAGCAGCACAAGCGTTCATGTGGCTGAAATGTTTACGACAGGCGCTTCCGCGATTTCCCATTTCAAATTCAGAAACATCAATAAAAAGTTATTCAAAAGTTTACTGATTGCCGGCGTGGCGGGTTCGGTTACCGGTGCCTATCTGCTTTCCGATGTCATTGACGGAAATGTGATCAAACCTTATATTGCCTTTTATATGCTTGTTCTCGGCATTGTAATCATCAGAAAGGCCGTTCAGAAAAAACTGGTCAAGAATAAAACCAGACGCATAGGCATCCTGGCGGCCGCAGGCGGATTTCTTGATTCTGTGGGCGGCGGAGGCTGGGGGCCGATCGTCACTTCCACACTGCTGGGCCAGGGCCGTGATCCGCGCTACACCATTGGCTCCGTCAACGCTGCCGAATTCATTATTACATTTTCGAGCGGCGTTACCTTTCTGATCTTCAACGGAATCAACAGCTGGCAGGTCGTTCTGGGCCTCATCATCGGCGGCGTGATTGCTGCCCCGTTTGGAGCACTTCTGGTTGGAAAAATCAACCGCAAGGCATTGATGCTCAGTATCGGAATTCTGGTCATTGGTCTGAGTTTACGGACTATCCTTCAAAGCACGGGCGTTATTTAAGACCTCAGATCCGCTGATTTGAAATTACATTCATGCAGCCGGTTTCCGCGCCGGTTTGATCCGCATTCCGGTTTTGGTGGTACGTTCTGCAACTTTTCGGTTTATATAGCAGCCAATGACTTCATGCGCTTTTATATCATTCTATCGATGCTTACATTTGTATACTCTATAAATTTGGTAGAGTTTAACGAAGTATAATGGCTTAAATAGAATTGTCATGAACAATACTTACCAATTGAAGCTGACTTACCCTAAAACCTTCAACCTGTATAATATTACTTCGCTGGTTGAATCTGTGAACGGTGTCCGGATTCAGCATCTTGACTTTATCAGTAAAGGCAAGAATGTAGCCGGCATCCTGATATTCGAAGCGTCTGACCTTCTTAAATTCAACTCCGTCGTAAGACTGATCAAAGCCAGAAAAGAGGTACTCATCGAAGAAGTTCCGGCGTTCTGCATGAACGAAAAACCTTACTGAAGCGAAACGGCTTCCTGCAGTCAGTTTCAGGTTGGAGAAAATCATGTCCGGTTATGTTTCAGGACAGTTTTTGCCGAATACAGGAAACTGCAAAATTGCAGCGGTTTCGAAAGTACTTCCCGGATTTCCGAAGGCGTTTATAAAATGAAAACCAAAGTTTCAGAATGAATGCTACAAAACGAATTAGTCTTTAAAAAAGCATCCCGGCCTTTTTCCTGAAAACCTTTTTCTGGCAGGTGTTTCAGAAAAGAAACCGGGATGTCACTTTTGGTATCGAGGGAAAATATGCTTTGGCCGAATGCAGGCTTTAAGCCGGCATTAAAAATGATCGTCAGTATTGATTCGGATTATCCGTTATCGTCTGAATCCTCTTGATCCTTTTCCTGGCTGTTATTTTCATCCGAAGCAATCTTCAGAAGCTTCTTGGCGAGTTTTTTAGCCGATTTTTTGATTGCCTTTTCTACTTTTTCCGACTGTTCGCCTGTCAGATCGAGCTTGATATGTACTGCACTGGCGATATTGGCTGCCAGCTGCTTTTCACTTTTTTTCATAACCTTCTTTATGATGTTAATAATTTTAGTTTATCGTATCCGTAAAGATAGGGTATGATTCTGCATTACTTATATTATCATTTGCAAGGCGCTCATTGTCAGGAATAAATAGCCGTATTTTATTTCCGGAAAGTTGTTAGCACGTAAATACTCCCGAAAAAGTAAGTGCTATTTGTGATTGCCGATGATATCTTCCCAACGGTAATAATGAAAAACCTTGCCTTCCGACATCACTACGAACAGGCCTTTCGGGAACTGCGGCAGAATGGGTGTGCTGGTGACCTCGGAACCGTCACTCTGATGGGCGGCTACCTTTACAATTTTCACCAGCGGATGCATGTTCGGATTATTCGCTTCCCCTTCGCGCCTGAAAATATGGAACTGGTCGGCACCCTGATCTGAAATCAGGATAAATCCGGTTTTCGGTCCTGTTTTGTAAATGGAAATTCCTTCGTTGTCTTCTGTAAAACCTTTGTTCGGAATCAGTGCAAGCTGTTTGTCCGCACTATCCGGATCGGCATGGTACTTGCGTACGCCCACTTGCTCGTCGGAATAATAAACAAACCCCAGTTCGTTATCTACGGCGATGGATTCTATTTCCTTTTTGCCGCTGTATTTTCCAAACTTGCGCACAACCGTGCCTTTTACATTTCCTGTTCCGTCGTCCTGCAGGCGGTATTGCCAGAGGTACCCGTCGGCCGGGCCGGTCTTGCGGCCTACAATTGCGAAAATGGCCTTGTCGGACGGACGTGTATAAAGCGAAATCCCCATCGGTGCCTGCATGGAATCACCTTTAAAAACTTCAATGCCGCCATTGTCAACAGCTTTCATGTCGGGCAAAGAAAAAATGCGTATCCGGTTGGCTTCCCGCTCTGTTACTACGGCGATATCCACGGTCTTTCCGCCGAGCGTGAGTCCGTATGCGATGTCTACGTTATTGGGTCGTTTGAGGTTTCTTACCACTTTGTCATTCAGAACTTTGCCTTTCATATCATAAACATACAATGCGCCATCCTGATCTTTGTCCGTCCCGATGATGAGGCTTCCGGAAGGGTTCGCCTGGTTAAGCCAGATGGCAGGATCATCCGTGTCATGTACAACGGAATCGGTGATAACCACTGGCTGTACAACAGTGCTGTCTGCTGCCGGTTTCGAATCGGCCGTTTTTCCGGAGTTCTGACGGTTGCAGGCGGTTAATGCCAGAATAAAAAGGATTGTACTTACTGAAAATGACTGCATGCTTTTTGGGGATAAATACTAAAAATCGTCTGCCCGGTTTTCCGGACAGACGGGTCTGTTTTCTTTTGATTAATTTTTGAGAACCTATTTGGTAAGGTCAAATTTAAGGCCCAGGTTAAATCTCGGACGATAATATTCCGCCTGAACGGTTCTGGATGAAATGCTCTGGTAATAACGCAGCGGCTGGTTTGTCAGGTTGTTTGCTTCTGCAAAAAGCCGGAGGTTTTTGGTAATTTTAAATGCGGCGTTTGCATCCAGAAAAAACTGTTTGTCATAATAAATATCGTCAAAATCGCTTCCGCCCAGTGCATCCAGGTAAGCAGCGGTATAGTTGGCCGAAACACGCGCCGTAAAACGCTTGTCTTCCCACGAAAGGGACGCATTGAACATGTGCGGCGCGGTTCCCGGCAGCGTCACATTGGTGCGGGCTTCGCCGTCTTCATTGTAAACGCCGTCGGCAAAAGATTTGGTAAAGGTATAATTGGCATAAATCCCGAAGTTTTTCAAAAAGCCGGGAAGGAAATCCAGCTGACGCTGAAATGCCAGTTCAAAGCCGAAGACGTTCACGTTTTCACCGTTGCGCGATTGGAAAAAATCCCATTGTTCACCGGCTGCAACCGGGTTCGTGCTGCCCGGAAAATCATTTGCAAAGTCGGCTGTGGTGTACTGCTGGTTCCGGTATGTGTAGATGAAGTTTTTCAGGTTTTTATAAAACACCCCGCCTGAAATCAGACCGACCGATTCAAAATAGTTTTCAGCCATGAAATCATAGTTCCATGAATAAGTAGCTTTCAGGTCCGGATTTCCCGCCCTGATTTCCTTGTCGCCCGGAATGGTGCTCAGGGTAGGGGCGAGGGCATAGTAATTGGGACGCGCCAGTGCCGTAGTGGCCGCAGCTCTCAGGATAAAGTTTTCAGTTGCGTTGTACTTGAAGGAAAGATTGGGCATTACGTTCAGGTAACTGTTTTTGACGTTACGCTGTCCAGTCAGTTCTTCTTCGTCCAGAATGACGTTTCCGGTATAATCAATGCCCGTATTTTCCAGTCTGGCACCGAGGATCATCGTCAGTTTGTCTGTAAAATCCTGGTCCCAGCGCACGTAACCCGCCACGATGTTTTCATTTGCATGGTAATTGACGCCAAGGTATTCACTCGGCACAGCTTCCGACTCGAAAAGGGCAGTATTCGTAAGATTCAGTCCGCCCAGAAAACTTTTGCTGGCAAATACACCCGGAATCAGGTGCGATCCGGCTTGGAAATTATTGCCGGCCCAGTTTACGGTTCCGGTGCTTCCAAGGTTACTGATCTCATCTTCATTTACAGGTGAATACTCGTAGAAGATATTGTCGCGGTCTTTGGTTTTCAGCCTCAGCCGGCCGCCCAGTCTCAATCGTCCTTTCCGGCCTTCGATTACAGAAAACGGAAAGCGCACATTTACTTTGGCTCCGAGTTCGGTTTCTTTGGTAAAATCATGGTTTTCGGAAATTTCCTGAAGTCCCAATGCAAGCGGGTCCGAATCGGTTGCTGTAAAAAGCGGCGCGCGGCTGTTGCCGTTGTAAATCAGTGCATTTCCGCCTTCACGGAAGTTGATATAACGCTCGTTCGGACGGTCTTCACTCGCCGTGGAATAGCTTACACTCCAGTCCAGGTCCACTTTCGGGCCCAGCAAATGGTCGCCTTTCAGTGAATAATTCTGTACGCGCTGGTCTTCCAGTCTTGAACCGTTGTTACGGCTGTTGTCGATCCCGCCTTTGGTCTGTCTTCCAATGCGGCCCTCAAAACCTGTAATCTGATTGTCGTCATTGTATACCGGTTCAATATTGTCAATCCGCAGGCGGTACCGGTTTTCACGGTCGTCGCGCCAGTTGTACATCGCATTGGCCGTTATGGTGCTGTTCTTGCCCAGCTTGAAATCAAATGCTGCGGACAGGCTTCTTCTGATCCTCTGGACATCGTATTTCCTGATATCGCTTTCATTGATATAAACATTTCCGAAATCATCTTTGGCCCAGGAAGCTTCTACATCGTCGGAACCGTAATTGTTGTTGTTGTACGATCCGCTCAGAACCATTCCGATCTTACTTTTCGCAAAACGGTTGGCATATACAAACCCGCCGGTATACAGCGCTTTGCCGCGGATCGGGTTCAGGCCCCCGGAAAGTGTTCCTGAAAAACGCTGGCCGTTTGGTGCCGAGCGCGTGATCAGATTGACCGAACCGCCGATGGCATCCGCATCCATATCCGACGTAAGCGTTTTGTTGACTTCAATCGTCGAGATCATATCCGACGGGATCAGGTCCATTTGCACTCGGCGGTTATCGCCTTCTGCCGACGGAATGCGGTCACCGTTCATGGTGACGGAATTGAGTTCCGGTGCAAGTCCGCGTATGATAATATTTCTTGCTTCGCCCTGATCATTCTGCATCGTGACGCCCGAAACGCGCTTTAACGCGTCGCCAATGTTGGCATCCGGAAAACGTCCGACCTGATCCGATGAAATGATGTTGCTGATGTTTTCATTGTTGCGCTGCTGGTTAAGTGCCCGCGCCTGTCCTTTGAGCCTGTCGCCCAGTACGACCACTTCTTTCATGTCCAGACCGCCTTCCTGCATCACAAGAATTACTGAAGCATTCTGGCCTGCCTCCAATGTTATGTCCTGAAAATAGTTCTGATAGCCGATGTAAGTAGCTTCCAGTTTGTAAGTGCCGGGCGCCACGTTGAGGAACTCGAACTTGCCGTGCACATCCGAAATGGTATACTGGTTGCCGGGTGTGATTTTCAGCGTTGCACCGGGAAGGGACAATTTCTGCGCATCCATAATGCTTCCGGTAATCAATCCTTTCTGGCCAAATGCTGAAATGCTCAACAGCAATGCAAACAGCAGCGTCAGCTGAGACTTTGGCAGTAAAACTTTTTTCATAACTTCTTTTTTGATTCAGCCACAAAGGTCTCCGTGAGGTGTTACCATTGTGCTAACCAAATGTTATGAAATCGTTAAGGAAAGCTCGCAACGTATATGAAGCGTTTTTCCGGGCAGTATGAAAGGATTTAAGTAATGAAGCTTACGGATATTTACCTGAATATGCCTGTGAATGCAACCATTCGTCCGGCTTCCGGAAAATGCTCGTGGCCGGTTTTTGTGTCAGGTCCGGTGTTTTTGCCTTTTGGCTCAAGTTGTTGCTGACCGTAATGAAGCAGGCTCCAGTTTCCGTCGAAATCCTCGACCAGCGCGCTCATGGTCTCCACCCAGTCGCCCGAGTTCATGTATCTGATCCCGTTTATTTCACGGATTGCAGGATGATGGATATGGCCGTAGATTACGCCGTCACAATTTTTTGCCCTGGCCAGCTCGGTGAGTTTTTCTTCGAAATCGGTCATGTAATTCACCGCCATCTTTACTGAATGCTTGATGCGCTGCGACAACGAAAAGTAGGGCAGGCCGCGGTATTCCCGGTATCTATTGTAAAATTTATTCAGCATCAGCAAAAAAGTATAGCCGATGTCGCCCAGATAAGCCAGCCATTTCAGGTGCGTTGTAACGGAATCAAAAACATCGCCGTGCGTGATGTAAAAGCGCTTGTCGCCGGAATGAAGAATGTAGTCCTTTCTGATCTGGAAATGCTTTCCAAGGCGCAGCGGTACAACCTGATCCAGAAAATCGTCATGGTTTCCGCGTATGTAAATGACCTTGGTTTTATCGTTTTCGATCATTTTCAGCACCCTTTTGAAAAAGAGCGTATGCTTTCTTTTCCAGGTACCGTATTTTTTCAGCTGCCATGCATCAATAATGTCACCGTTCAGGATGAGTTTTTTGCAGGAGTACCTTTTAAGGAAACTGGTTACTTCATCCGCCTTTGCAGCACTGGCGCCCAGGTGTAAATCGGAAATGATGATCGTTTGAAAACTTGTTGCATGTGTCATGCCACAAATATTCTTATTTCATATTACCCAGATATGATGCACACGTTATCAGATAGTTAACTTTCAGCTATTCATTTCCGACAAAAGCTTGTAAATGGCTTCCTGCGACCGGATGCCGTCCTGGGAAACTTTCAGCGGAACATTTTTCAGGTCTTTATCAATGCGGACGGCCTGCAGCGTATCTTCCCACTGCATGGAAACGATCTGCATGATCTCTTTTTTGAGTTTTTCATCATAAACCGGAAAACTGACTTCGATGCGTTTGTAGATATTGCGGTTCATCCAGTCCGCCGAACCCATGTACACTTCATGATCGCCGCCGTTGGTAAAAATGAAAATACGCCCGTGTTCCAGAAAACGGTCCACAATCCGCTTCACCGTAATGTTTTCGCTCTGGCCGGCAACGCCCGGCACCAGCCGGCATATGCTTCGGACAATCAGGTTGATTTTTACGCCCGCATTGGACGCTTCATAAAGTCTGTTGATCAATACTTCTTCTTCCAGATTGTTCAGTTTGATGGTTACCCCGCTTTTCAGGCCGTTTTTGGCATTGACGATTTCGCGGTCCAGCAACTGCAGAAATTTGATCTGAAGGTTGAACTGTGCAACGAGCAGATGGTGAAATGAAAGCTTGTCGGTTATCTCCGGCCTCTTCTTTTTACTTAAAAACCGAAACAGCTTTTTCACCTCTTTCAGCATCGGCTGGTGTGCCGTCAGTAAGATATGATCCGTATAAAACCGGGCTGTGCCTTCGTTCAGGTTGCCCGTAGCGAGCAGACCGAGCAGCGGAAACTCGGCGTGCCTTCTTTTTACCAGTGCAAGTTTTGCATGTACTTTTATGGAGTTGACGCTGTGCACGATCCTTACGCCCGCCGCTTTCATTTTTTTCGACCAGCGGATGTTATTGGCTTCGTCAAACCTGGCTTTCAGCTCCACAAGGACTACGACCTTTTTGCCGTTTTTGGCCGCGCTGATCAGTGCAAGCGCGATTTTGGAATCATGCGCAACGCGGTACATGGTTGTATACACTTCCTCCACTTCCGGATCAATGGCGGCTTCGTTGAAAAACCTTAATATGGTATCGTAGGTCTGGTAAGGCGCATGCACCATCAGATCCTGCCTCGCCATGGTGTCAAATAAGGTTGTATACTGATCGATTCCGCCCAGTTTGCGGATCATTGGCCATTCGGGATAAGCATGCAGCTGATTTTTAACGGGCAATGAAGCAAGGTCTTTGGAGTTATGGTATTTCCCGCCCTGCAGTACGGACGCATGTCTCAGTTCAAATATATCAATAATGGTTTCCAGATGGTGCGGCGGCAAACCGGGCTCATACAAGAAGCGGGTAGGCAGTCCGTATTTTCGTTTGCGGAGCTGCCTTTCCAGGATTTCCGTCATATCCGGACCTTCATCGTCCAGCAGATCCAGTTCGGCATCCCGGTTTACCTTTATGTTGTACGATTCAATATGCGCGGCTTTTGGAAAGAGGCTCTTTAAATTCTGTTTGATGATTTCATCCAGAAAAATAACGTAATCTTCACCGTCAAGCCTGAATTTTACAAAGCGGTCCAGATTGTCAGTCGGGATATTGACTACGGCCAGATGTTCCTGCTCATCCTCGTTTTTGTAAATGACAAGAATATAAAGCATATCGTTTTCCAGAAAAAAGGAACTGTGTTCTTTCAGCAAAACAGGCTGTAAAAGTCCGGCAACCTGACAATAAAAGTACTCGGTTGTCTGCGCAAAAAGGTTTTCAGGGATTTTTTCCTGATAACAGAAATGAATGCCGGCCTGGCGCAGTTCGGGAATAATAAATTCATTCAATGTTTTTCCAAACCGGTCTTGCTGGCTGCTGATAATTTCCGTTGCCTGATCATATATACTGTTTTGTGAATCCTGCTGCTTGTTCCTCAGCATCACCGGCATGCGTACCCGGTAAAATTCATCCAGATTGGATGAAAAAATGGACAGAAACTTGATCCTTTCCATCAGCGGTACCCTTTCGTTTGAGGCTTCCATCAAAACGCGCTCGTTAAAAGAAAGCCAGCTCAGGTCACGGTTGAAATAAGTATACTTTTTCATCAGGGATAATTGGTTTGTTCAGCAATACGGATTCATGAAAAGGATAGGTGCGGGTTTGACGGGATTTTATTTCAGGATTAATGCAATTCTTTCAGCTTGCCATTTTGCTTTTTAATTATCTGGTCATCGGATGTCAGTTTAATTAAAAAATCAGGGAAGCAACATTGCCTTGCGAAATGTACATCCCTGGCCGGTTATGGATCAGATTATAACGAGTAAGCATTTCCCGGTAAAAATCGCGCCAGAGAAATGCTTATGGATCAGATTCAGGATCATCAGGGAAAAAACAGCCGGCCTCCGGACTGGATTTTAATCCATTCCAGAAGCCAGTGAACTACGATGCCGGCCAGGATCAGCAGTGACACCCGTTTTGTATTTCTTTTCATAAACGGTCAGGGGTTTAGCGATAAACTTTGAATGATGTTCACTTCCTGATTTCCGGAACATATTCAGGATACCAGCGCCTGACTGCTCAGTTGTCTGTATTCCTTAATGGCTTTTCTGACCTGTTTTTCCGTTATGCCGCTGTACTGGTACTGCAGCATGCTGCACTGATCGGGATCCAGCCTTTTCAGCTTCCAGAACTGGGGATGTGTTTCTGTAATGGGAAGGTGGAAATCATTTTCCCGGGGATCTTTGATCAGTACTTCAATTTTGATTCCGCTTTTTGTAAAAGCCGGCGAATGTTCCTCACTTACAATGACTTTGGCTTCACGTCCTGCTGCCAGGCTATATATTTTTTCCAGTTTCATTTCTGATCTTTTACTTTAAAACACAAATTTATACAATGAAGTATACGCAGCTAAGGGCTTAACAATATGATAATTTTGGGCATTCTTTTTCCATTCATGAACTCCTTAAAAGCCAGTATAATGAAGCGGTTCCATGCAGTCCGGTTTTTTGTTGCGGGTTGGATATCCTGAATTAATATTTTTTAAAATCCGGTTTTAGGAATAGCTTTACATCCACTTTAGGGGTGTCCCGGATGCGGACTGAGATAATACCCTTTGAACCTGATGCAGCCAGTACTGCCGGTAGGGAAAAGTAAAAGATACTTTCACGGTATCTTTATCAATCTTTCACAAGGTCCATTCCTGAAGTTTTTTTTCATCAAAATTCATTCAGAATGGAAATCAGCATTAATCAGCAGCGTACGGAAATCCCCGAGCATTTTTCAGTTGAAGAACTTTTGAACATGCTGTTTACAGGTTCCGCTTCCGGCATGGCCATTGCCATCAACCAGGCCATTATTCCCAGAAAACAATGGCCCGTTCACATGCTCCGTCCGGACGATAAAATCATTCTGATCAAGGCTACACAAGGCGGGTAAACCGAAAAGGAATTACCGGACGCGAGGAAAATTATCAAAACGGAACATCATGTAAAATGAAGCTGATCATTATTACCGGCCCGGAATTTATTCCGGATGAAGCCAAGATTATCAATCATCTTTTCCGGAACGGCATGGCCTGTTTGCATGTCCGCAAACCGGAAAGTAACGAAGCGGAATTAAGCGCATTGCTGGAACAGATCGATCCCGGTTTTCTTGGCAAAACGGCCATTCACCAGCATCACCAACTGGCAGAAAAATTCGGGATCAAAAGACTGCATCTTACAGAACAAAACCGGATGCAGACCTCGCCGGATCAGCTTGAATTGTTTATTGAAAAAAAGTTTGTTCTGAGTACTTCGGTTCACCATGTGATTGACATCGGTAAGCTTTCTCCGCATTTCAGCTACACATTTTTCGGGCCGGTATTTGACAGTATTTCAAAGAAAGGGTACCACACTTCATTGCCGGATCCCTTTTATTTTGATAAAGCGTTGAAGAAAATTCCGGTGATCGGGCTGGGCGGAGTGGATATAACAAACCTTGAAAAAGCAAAAAAAATGAATCTGGACGGCGTAGCGGTTTTAGGTGCTTTATGGCAAAACCCTGCGCATGCAGCAGCGCATTTTATAAGCCTGCAAAAGGAAATGGAACAGCTTAGTGAAATTAATTGCCAACCTGAAAAATGATAGACAAACTGCAATTTATATCCAGTGAAAGCAGCGGCATAACGCACATCGACAGCATACAAAATGCGCTGGAAGCCGGCTGCCGATGGATACAGCTGCGCATTAAAAACCAGCCTGCGGAAGTTGTTTTACAAATTGCTTATGAAGCTCAAAACCTTTGTAAACGCTATCAGGCCAAACTGATCATCAATGACTATGCGTCCGTTGCCAAAGCGGTAAATGCTTACGGCCTGCACCTGGGCCTGAGTGATATGCCGATTCCAGCTGCAAGAAAAATCACAGGAAGCAACACGATCATTGGCGGCACGGCCAATACGCTGGACGACATTTTAAACCGGATAAAAGAAGGAGCCGATTACGTAGGTTTGGGCCCGTTCCGTTTTACCCCGACCAAACAGAATCTCAGTCCGGTTCTGGGCCTGGAAGGATATAAAAGCCAGATGGAAATGCTCCGGCAGCTCGGCTACGCGGTTCCTGTAATTGCCATCGGCGGCATTACTGCGGAAGACATTCCGGAAATTCTGGAAACGGGCATTTACGGGGTGGCCATGTCGGGCGCCATTCAGCTTGCCGAAAACAAGAAAGATCTGATCAGTACCATAAATAATTTACTATGTTGAAAATAGCAGACAAGGAATTTTCGTCGCGTCTTTTTACCGGAACCGGAAAGTTCAGTTCATTGCCGTTGATGCAGGAAGCGTTGTTTGCTTCTGAATCCGAACTGGTTACGGTTGCGTTGCGGCGAGTGGATGTAAACAACCGGAAGGACGATTTACTGTCGTACCTTAAGCATCCGAGAATAAATTTACTGCCCAATACTTCCGGCGTACGAACGGCGAAAGAAGCTGTTTTTGCGGCACAGCTTGCAAGGGAAGCGCTGGAAACAAACTGGCTGAAACTGGAAATCCATCCGGACCCCAAATACCTCATGCCCGATGCGGTTGAAACCTTGCTGGCTACCGAAGAACTGGCCAAAGCAGGTTTTATCATTTTGCCTTACATCCACGCGGACCCTGTTTTGTGCAAGCGCCTTGAAAATGCAGGAGCTGCTGCGGTCATGCCGCTGGGTTCTCCGATCGGCAGCAACAAAGGACTGAAAACCATTGACTTTCTGGAAATCATCATCGAACAAAGTACTATTCCGGTCATTGTCGATGCCGGCATCGGTTCGCCTTCGGATGCTGCCCGGGCCATGGAAATCGGCGCGGATGCCGTGCTGGTGAATACGGCCATTGCTGTTTCCGAAAATCCGGTGCAAATGGCCAGCGCTTTTAAAATGGCCGTGGAAGCAGGCAGGATGGCTTTTATGGCCAGACTTGCAAAACAGGAAAATTACGCTGTTGCCAGCAGTCCCTTAACCGCCTTTCTGGATGAAGAATTTTAAAGATTTGTTTGAAACATACCATTGGGACGAGGCGAAGGAAAGCATTTATTCCAAGACAAAAAACGACGTAGAGCAAGCGCTGAATTCGCCCAAACGAACACTGGAAGATTTCAAGGCGCTTGTTTCTCCTGCTGCGGCTCCGTACCTGGAACCCATGGCTCAGCTCAGTCACAGACTTACGCAGAAGCGTTTTGGCAAAACGGTGCAGTTGTTCATTCCGCTTTATCTTTCCAACGAATGCACGAATATCTGTACCTATTGCGGGTTCAGTCTGGACAATAAGGTGAAAAGGCGGACCCTGACGGAAAACGAAATCCTGCAGGAAGTGGCGGTAATCAAAAAAATGGGTTACGAGCACGTACTGCTGGTTACGGGCGAGGCCAATCAGACCGTGCACGTGGAATATTTCAAAAAAGTACTGAAACTCATCCGGCCTTTTTTCGCTCAGGTTTCGATGGAAGTGCAGCCGCTGGACACCGATGAATATACCGAGCTGATCCCGCTGGGGCTCACGTCCGTTCTGGTTTATCAGGAAACCTATCATAAGGCGGATTACAGAAAGCATCATCCGAAGGGAAAGAAATCCAGCTTTGATTACCGGCTCGAAACGCCGGACAGGCTTGGGCGCGCCGGGATCAATAAAATGGGACTGGGTGTTCTGATCGGTCTGGAAGACTGGCGTACGGACAGTTTCTTCACCGCATTGCATCTTCATTATCTCGAACGAACATACTGGCAGACGCGTTACAGTCTGTCATTTCCGCGTCTTCGGCCATTTTCAGGCGGATTGCAGCCGAAAATGGAAATGAACAACAGAGAACTGGTCCAGTTGATCTGTGCCTACCGCCTGTTTAATGAAGAACTCGAAATTTCCTTGTCGACAAGGGAAACCGAACAGTTCAGAAATCATTGCGTGCCATTGGGAATTACTTCCATTAGCGCCGGTTCCAGAACAAATCCGGGCGGATATGCCGTTGAACCCGGTTCGCTGGAGCAGTTTGAAATTTCAGACGAACGCAGCTCGCTGGAAATCGCGGAAATGATCCGGGCAAAAGGTTATGAGCCGGTCTGGAAAGACTGGGACAAAGTACTTCAGTAAAGGTTAAATGGCTACAGATCAAATATTTATTTACATTTTAAAACTATTTATTTAACGTAAATGCTGCCAAAACGATCATTGGGCGAATGCATTCACCTTTTTTCAATTTTGTAATAAAAACGCAGGTCTTTATGCATTGATTTTGGTATAATAATTTGATAGTCTTACACAAAAATAATACTATCTAAAATTATGGACTCGATAAGAATGTACCTCGACCTGATTTACGACGATGATCAGACAGTGCTATTTGATGATGAGATTTTGAATGACTTTGCCGGATCTTATATCGTGTTCGATCACGAACTGGTACCGCAGGCCGGTGACATTGTAAACCTGGAAAAGGCTGAGATACACAATGCCCCCAATTACTGGTATAAAAAAGACAGCGAAGAATATCATGCAACCCTAGCCGTTCTGAGAAGAGACTGGAAAGTTGACTACATTGAATTTTCCGGTAACTGCATCATCATTCATCTGGTTTTTAATACGAACCATAATAACGCGATGAAAATCATGCTGCCCAAGTACTGATTCGGTCAAACCGCATTAGCTGCGGCTGCAGAAGCCGTCTGAATTTACCCGTTAACCATTTCTTTTCCGCTTCCGGAAATCTAAAACCGCTGTACCTGTATTCTTGTAACCTGTGCAATGATTTACAGAACAAGAGGATTGTAATTATTCAAGAATTAAATTATAATATACTAATATTCAGGCACTAAGCATAAAGTTGGCTTGGCAATGAATTCATCAGATGCGGGAATTATAAGCAGGATCAAGAAAAAGATTCTACAATTAAAACCCTGTTTCCGTCCAAACAGCCGATGGCATAATATCTGAATGTGTTGTCTCAGTAAAACAAATCCATCAACGGTTGAATCCTGAAAAATGAGTCAGTCAGATCGATTATCGCTTTCAGGTTTCAGTCAGACATGGCAAATTATTAAATGTAGTTATCATGAGTGAAGAAAATATCATCAGCAGACGTAAAGTACTGGATCAGATCGGAGCAGGTTTCGCCGTGGCAGCCGTTGCACCGGTTATATCCGTACAGGCAGCGACAAACAACACGGTTTCTGATCCTGTAAAACTGGTAGATCCGGTCAGCAAATATCCCAAGCCTCCATACAAGGAACAAACGCAGCCATGGCCCGGATTGGGCAGCAAAATGGATCCGGTTCCTGATCATGGTGAAAAAAGTTATAAAGGTTCAGGCCGTTTGACAGGCCGCAAAGCATTGATCACCGGAGGCGACTCGGGTATCGGCCGTGCAGCCGCCATTGCTTACGCCCGCGAAGGCGCAGATGTAGCCATCAATTATCTGCCGGATGAAGAGCCGGATGCACGTGAAGTCATTGCGCTGATCAAGGCGGAAGGCCGCAAAGCCATTGCCATTCCCGGTGACTTGCGTGACGAAGCATTTTGTCAGAAACTGGTTGCAGATGCGGTAAAAGGTTTGGGCGGACTGGATATTCTGGTAAGCAACGCGGCAAGACAACAATCGCATCCGTCTATTCTGGATATTTCCACCGAGCAGTTTGACTGGACCATGAAGACCAATATCTATGCTCCTTTCTGGATTATCAAGGCAGCGTTGCCGCATCTGCAGCCGGGTTCATCCATTATCGGAACAACGTCGGTACAGGCTTATGATCCTTCTGAAAATCTGTATGATTACGCACAAACAAAGGCTGCAACGGTAAGTTATGTCAAGTCACTTGCCAAGCAGCTGGGGCCAAAAGGCATCCGGGTAAACGGTGTTTCACCCGGCCCGATCTGGACGCCATTGCAGGTCAGTGGCGGACAGACCATGGAAAAACTTAAAAATTTCGGTGGCGATACGCCGATCGGCAGGGCAGGGCAGCCGGCAGAGCTGGGTTCTATTTTTGTCCAGCTTGCAGCCAATGACGCCAGCTTTTCCACAGGCCAGATATACGGCGCTGCGGGCGGAAGCGGCCAGCCTTGATCCCAATCATAAAAAAAGCTGCCATGTCAATAAAAGGTGACATGGCAGCTTTTTTTATTAATTTCTTGATATTACGTATATACCAGCAAGTTAACCTGTAACATCGCACATTTTACTTCTCACACGGAGCATCTCACAATCCTCACCGTTCCGTGCGCGCCTCAGGTGCAATAAACAAAGCCAGCCATGAACGTCTTGCCAGTCTGTAAAAGTAAGGCGTCAGAATAATCAGAACCGGAATAATACTGATCAGAAAGTAATCCAGATAGGCTTCAAAGAAATGAACGAACACCAAAAAATAAATGAGCATAAAGATCACATAAAAAGCATAGCTCATGTATAACGCACCCTGATAAAAACCGGGTTCCGGAACAAGATTTTCCCCGCAATGCGTACATTGCCTGTTCATCTTGTCAAAATTTTTCAAATTGTATGCACTTTTGGTAATAAAGAAATCTCCTGCGCCGCAGCGCGGACATTTGTTGAAAAGAACTGTATATAACCGATTGGGAGCCGACATATCAAAAAGTGATTTCTCACCCGTTTAAGGACTGTTAATGATGTACAAAATTGCAATAAACCGCAGGATGGATCACGATACCAATAATGCCTTTTATGGTATTAATCAACGATCCCGGTTTTTATGCACGCATTGATCCCGGTTTTCATGCACGCATTGATTTCAGCCGGAACTGCCTATAACGGACTTTCACTGCGAAGGCTTTGCCTGAAAACTTCCGGCGTCATGCCGACTTCCTTTTTGAAGAATTTTGTAAAATAGGAATTATCACTGAAGTTCAGCTTGTATGCAATTTCCGACACGCTGAGATCCATGTTCACCAGAAGCCTTTTTGATTCCAGCAGCACCCTTTCCCGGATCAGTTTTCCGGCCTGCATGCCAAGATGTTCATTACAAAGCGCGTTCAGATGATTGGGTGTGATGTTGAGCAGTTCCGCGTACTCGCCCGGCAATCTCAGTTTAAGATAATGACGCTCAATAAGCGCCTGAAAATTCCTGATGACTGGATTTTTATGGAACAAAGTGCCGGCTTCCTGTCTGTCGTAATTGCCTTGTTCGGTATGGATGAAAATCTGCAACAGTAAAAGCCGGATCATGTCCTTGTCCAGAACAGAACCGGATTGTGCGTGCGTCAGCAGGTTTTCAAAAAGAGAAATGATGATGTCCTTTTTATCGGAACAGTCAATTACACTGCTTTGAGGGCGGCCGGTAAAAAATGAAAACGAATCGATGTAATCAGACCTCAGCAAAAATGACTTAAAGAATTCGGCTGAAAAATTGACAACAAAACCGTCTACTTTTCCTTCAAAATTCCAGGAATGCACTTGCCCGGGAATCATAAAGTAACTCTGGAAAGGCTTCACAAAAAACCGGTTGAAGTCGATCGTATGCCTGCCGGCTCCTTCGGTAAAAAATACCATATGATAGAAACTGTGCCGGTGCGGTGCCGCGAGGTTCAGATGCTGTTTCAGATACGGAGAAAACCGGCTGATCAGAATATCATCCCGGCCGTACTCCGAAAGCGAACATATATCAAATTTCGGTATTTCAGAATGCATGATCGGAAATGATAAATAAATGCTATACAAAACGGCTGCTGATTCCGGTCGTAATATTAAACATACTTTTCTGATCCTTAAAACGGCGGTTCTTTACCGACTCATGCCGGTTCCCGCACAAAACAGCCGCATGATCATACAACACGCTGAATTCCAGAATAAGTACAACTGGATTGTAATAGAAACTTCCGGCAAAAGGTCTTTTGTGACATCCGGCTAAGTGTTGTTGCTATTTAAATTAATTCTTAATAGAAATTTTATTTTTTGTATTCCTTGCTATCTTTGCCCCGATTAGAATTAATCTAAATAAATTATATGCATCGTTTTTATACTGCTCTTCTCATCCTCTGCTGCCTTTTTATGCAGGCAGCTTTTGCACAAACCCAGAATGGTACCATCAAAGGCCGTGTGAAAACCAGTGACGGCAAGCCGGCAGCGTACGTCAGCGTCGGCATTACGCACTCCAACAAAGGCACTACGACAGACGAAGATGGAAATTTTCTGTTAACGGATATCAAGCCGGGAAGCTACACCTTGAAGGTGTCATTTGTTGGGCTGCAAACGCAGGAACAACAGGTAAATGTGTCGGCCCGCGAGCGCATTCAGCGGGATTTTACACTGACGGAAAGTTCATCGCAGCTCAATGAAGTAATTGTTACAGGCGGCGCAAGCAGCAACAAGCCCGTTTCCCTTGGAAAAGCCGACATCCGGCCGCTGGATCTGCCGCAAAGTGTAGGCGTGATCCAGAGCAGGGTCATTGCCGATCAGCAGGCCGTCCGTCTGGGCGATGTGGTAAAAAACGTAAGCGGTGTTTCGCTGACACAAAGCCGCGGCGGCGTGGCAGAAACGTTCTCCGCACGCGGTTACAGCATCGGAATCGCAGGCTCGGGCGGAAGTATTTTCAAGAATGGTGTAATTTCCAATACGCAGGGATTTCCGGATGCCAGCACGCTGGAATCCATTGAAGTGCTGAAAGGAAGCTCTGCTTTGTTATACGGCAACGTTTCCGGCGGTGTAATCATCAATATGGTAACCAAAAAACCCGTTTTCGACTGGGGCGGTCAGGTTTCCATGCTGTTTGGTAGCTATGGTCAGTACAAACCGACTGTGGACGTTTACGGCCCGATTTCCAAAAAGCTGGCTTTCAGAGTAATCGGTACGCACGAGGATGCCAAAAGTTACCGCGATGTCGTCAATACCAACCGCACGTACATCAACCCGTCATTGCTTTACAAAATCAGCGACAAAACGGACGTTCTTTTACAGGTCGATTATCTTAAATCCAACCTTGTACCGGACGCCGGCGTAGGCATTCCCAACAATCGCATTACCGTTACCGAAGTGCCGGATGCACCGCGCAACCGTTTTATTTATCCCGCGTGGGCATTCAACAACACCAATCAGAAATCCGCCTTTGTGACAATTAATCACCGTTTCAACGACAGCTGGAAACTGACAGCCATCGGTTCGGCCCAGCATACGCGGGTGAACGGCTTTGGTGTAGGCGTTCCGACGACCATTGCTGCAAACGGCGACTGGAACCGTAATCTGAGCGCGGTAAGGTCCGGTGAAAACGATTATACCGGGCAAATCAACCTGAACGGCAACTTCAAAACGGCCGGCATCCAGCATCAGCTGCTTTTCGGAGCGGATTTTACGCGGATTGTGAGCGAGAACAATTCCTTCCGGTATACTTCTGCAAACGGCGTTGTGGGAACGGCCTACGACAAGATCAACATTTATGAGCCGGCCAGCTATTACCTCCGCACAGACATACCTTCGGTTGCCGATACAGCAAGAACAACTACGCCGCAAAACCGTCTGGGCATTTATGTACAGGACCTGATCAGCGTAACAAGCAAGTTCAAAGTACTGGCCGGCGTTCGCTGGTCGCATCAGAAAGCTTTCCAGACAACCATTTTCAATCAGGAAAAACAACAGGAAAGAAGAGGAACGGCGCCGGACAAATCGGATCATGCATTTTCACCCAAAGTTGCCCTGATTTATCAGCCGGTACAAACCAGTTCGGTTTATGCCAGTTATACCAACAATTTCACGATCAATTCCGGAACGGACATTTACGGGGACAATCTGAAACCTTCGATCATTAACCAGTACGAACTCGGTATGAAAAACGAGTTCCTGAACGGACGCGTTACAGCCAATGTAAGCGTTTACCGCATCCAGAACAGCAACTTTGCGCAAATGGCACTGGTCGATCAGAACGGCAATCCGAATACAAACAGCAACATCAAAGAGCTGAACGGCGAAACTACAAGCGATGGGTTTGAAGTGGATTTCAACGGTACACTTTCGAGAAATTTCTACTTTCTGGCCGGCTACGGATATAACTATATGCGTTACACCAACACTACGGGCATCGTTGGTTCACAGGTGGAAGGCGAACGTCTGATCAATAATCCTGCGCATACGGCCAACGGATCGGTGTTCTATACTTTTGACAAAGGCAGCGTAAAAGGTCTTAAACTCGGGGCTTCGGCATTCTATACGGGAAAAAGAATGGGCGGCAACAACAACGTGGTCGGACTGGAAGGCGGCCTGAACAATACGACACCGAACCTGACTTCGTACAATGCACAATTGCCGCTGACCGGTTTTTCAACTGTGGACCTGTCGGCCGGTTACAGCCTGCGTGGTGTGTCGCTGCTCGTGAAAGTTTCCAATATTTTCAATACCATGAACTATATTGTTCACGACCGTTACAGCATCAACCCGATTCCGCCGCGCATGTTTGCGGCAACGGTTTCCTACCGGTTCTGATATTTTCTGTTCTTTACAGCCGGAAAGGAAACAATCCTTTCCGGCTTTTTCGTTTTTACAGCATACAGTCTGATCCATGAAAACCATTCTGACGCTTTTTCTTGTCTTCCTTACATGCATTGCAACGGCGCAGGTGCTGCGGAAAAGAACGACCATGCTCATGGGCGGACGGTTTGACATCACGATTGTGGCCCCTGATTCGGCTTCTGCTGAAATGAACATTGATACCGTCATCGCCGAAATTACACGCATTGAAAACCTCATTTCCGACTGGAAGCCTTCATCACAGGTTTCACAGGTGAATGCAAATGCCGGCATCCGGCCTGTAAAAGTGGATAAAGAGGTTTTTGAGCTGACCGAAAGGGCGCTGGAACTTTCGGAGCTGACAAACGGAGCCTTTGACATCAGCTTTGCCGCAATGGAGCGTATCTGGAAATTTGACGGTTCCATGACTGCTTTGCCGTCGCCGGAAGCCGTAAAAAAATCTGTTGAAAAAGTGGGTTATAAAAATGTCATTCTGGACAAAGCACGTTCCACCATTTTCCTGAAACGGAAAGGCATGAAAATCGGCTTCGGCGCGTTGGGAGAAGGTTATGCAACCGATCGGTGCCGGGATATGATGCTGAAAAAAGGCATTAAAGCGGGTATTGTGAATGCTTCCGGCGATATGAGTGCGTGGGGAAAGCAGCCGGACGGCAGCGACTGGATGATCGGTATCAACGATCCGCAGCATTCAGGTGAACTTTTTGCGGTTGTGCCGCTCCGGCAGGGCGCTGTTGTGACTTCGGGCAGTTACGAAAAATTTGTCATTCTTAACGGCAGGCGTTATTCGCATATCATCAATCCGGCCACCGGCTATCCGGCCACCGGACTGATGAGTGTGACTGTTTTTGGTCCCGGTGCGGAAAAAGCGAACGGGTTCAGCACATCTTTAATGGTTTTGGGCAAAAAAGCCGGTTTGGCGCTGATCAACCGTTTTCCGGATTACAGCTGCGTCATGATCACCGACGACGAAAAGGTATTTACTTCCGCAAACTTCGATATATCCGAATACAGATACTCTGAACAGCCGGAAACAAAAGAGTAACTTTCAATTTAATAACAGTCCATCAAGACCTGACTCCGGGACTGGAAATAACTGACGCTTTTTTCAAGATGTTTCTGACAGATTTCTTCCAGCAACGCGACTACATTATTCTGCATGGAAAGCGATCCGCAGAGCATTATGACACCTTCTCTTGATAAAACATCCATAAGAAAGGCTTCGTCTCTGGCCAGTAAATCCCTTACATACTGCTTTTCGCCTTCGCGTGAAAAGGCCACATGCAGGCTGCTCAACTTTTTGTCAGCCAGATTCCGGTCCAGTGCATTTTTATATAAAGCAAAAGAAGCCTCATTCCGGAAGCCGCAGTAAAGGTGACAATCCGTATATACAGGCTGCTGATCAATCATCCCCAGAAACGGCGCAATGCCCGTTCCGTTCGAAATCATGACAACAGTGCCTGCGTTTTCGGGAAAATGGAAATGTGCATTGCTGTCGATACGCGCATCAATCGTTTCGCCAAGCTGCAAACCGTAAAGATACTCCGAGCCCAGTCCGTTCACGTGCAGTTTTACGCTGAGCTGCACATCATTTCCAACTTTGCCGACCGAATAAAGGCGTTCGCGGTGATCGTCCGCAGGATAAATGGCGAGCAAGTCGCCGGAGGTAAAATCAAGTTGCTTTTCAGGCCGCATCCGGATTAAAAACGCTTCTTCTGCATTGGAAACAGTGGTTTTACTGATAACCGTCAACGCATGCGGCCGATGCAGCCTGGGCGTCACCAATCCCGCTGAAACAATCAGCGGAACATCTGCATGCTGCGACCAGTTCGCTGCCCAGTGACTGAATTCGTCGGGCGATTTATCATTTACAGTATGAATTTCCAGCATAGGAACGGCCCACTGCTGTTTGGCAAACAGATTGTCCACTTCAAAAGCGTATTTGCAAAAATCCGGATAACTGTGCGATCCGAATCCTACCACGGAAAAACGGACTGGCTGCGGCTGCGGATTTCTTTCAAGCAGTGTTTCAAACCTGGAAGCATTTGTCGGCGCATTGCCCAGGCCGTAGGTCGCCGTCATTACAATCATATGCGTTGCTTTCGGAAAAGCGGTATAATTGTCCATTTCGGTTACATAAGCAGCTTTTCCCGAGCTGACCAGCTGCTCGTGAATGGCACTGGCGAAGCGGAACGTACTGCCGTTTTCAGAGCCGACGAGTATTATAAATTCACTTTCATCCGCTGTGTATTTGTTTTTTACGCGGTTTGCACGCCGCTTCAACGTAATCGTAAAGCCGGAATAAATGAAGAAAAGAATATTTGCCGAAGCAACGGCCAGCACAACCGCCCAGGCTGCATTGGTCCGGCCTGTGTGCAGGTCGAGGCTCAGATTGGTGAGCAGCACCGCAGCCGGATATTTCACTTCGCCCAGGATTTCACCCGTGATCTGATTAACCGTAATTTCCCGGTCGCTGAGTTTCAAAGTATAATAATCTTCCGGATCTTCAGAAAACGGAAACTCTACAGATTGGACTTCGGAAAGGCTGACACGCCTGAAAACATCAAACTGATCCGGGCTTTTTACGGGTTCGGACTTGATTTCATTAAAATCGATTTCGTTTGAAAATTCCGGTGTGCTGATCAGCCCGAAACGGGCGAGAGAGAGGTAAGTGCCCGTGAGTGCAATGATAATGATCGGAATGAGTGAAAGCCGGCCGAGCACCACATGATAATACTGCGCAAAATTGTTGCGTACAATGCGTGTAAAGAAGCGCTTCAGTCCGCGTTGCCGCTGAATGATCAGGATGGTTCCCGAAACAGCAATCATCAACAACAGAAATGCCGTGATACCGATAAAAAACCGGCCGGTTTCATGCAGGAAAAGCGAGCGGTGCAATGCCGTTACCCATTCAAAAAATCCGGATTTTGGCTGCGGTGTTCCAAGGATTCTGCCCGTTTCCGGATCCACAAGGGCCAGCAGGTTTTTACCGTCTGCATCGCTTCCTTTAATCTGTACAAACTGATTGGCATCCACGGTAAGTTCGCTGATACCCGGATATTGTTTCCGAAGCAAAGGGAGCGATTGTGCAAGGTTTATTTCATTGAAACGATCAGACCGGTAAGGCTGGATTTTTTCGGAAATCGGCTGAAAGGACAGCACAATGCCGGTTACGGATGCGAGTGTCAGCAAAAGAAAAGAAGATACAGCCAATGCCAGATGGCTGTATCTCCATATCGAAATAGTCATAAGAAACGTGGAGCGTTAGTTGGGGCTGAACCGGACGTAGCGGATGAATCCGGTACCCTCGCTCTTGCCGGAAAGTGCTTCGGTGGTCAGCGGAATTTCCAGGTCCTTTACATAATAGTTTTTGTCTTCCACCGCGCTTTCAAAACGAAGTTTGTAGCCTGCATTGATTTTGGCGCTTTCAATTTCCAGCACGTTTACGCTGCGGTCGCCGCCGGTTACCGAAGCACCCGTAATGGCACTGATGTTGACCGGCTTTTTGGATTGGAACTTGTGCCATTCTTTCAGGCTGTTGTACCATTTCTTATCCTGGCCCATGACGTACAAAGTCTTGTCGTAAGCGTTTTTGGGATTAATCAGCGACACAACGATGTAAGCACCTTCGCCCATGTAGTTGGTCATCTGGATCATGCATTTGTACTTGCTGGTACCGGCTGTCTGGGCGATGGAAGAAGCAGGCCGTGCAAAGGTCAGTACCATGAAAACCAGCACCGTTTTAATTAGATCGGACATGAAAATTATTTCAGGAAATTAACAGTTACATTGTTTTTCGACAGTGATTCGTTTTCACCGGCAAGGTCAAAAGCAGTTTCTTCAAAGTTGGTCACAATATCTTTTTTAGCACCGATGGAAATCAGGTATTTCAGCATGGTATCATCTTTGGAAATCATGGCGGCTTTGTGCAGCGCAGTCAGGCCTTCCTTGTTTTTGCTGTTGATATCGATGGAGTAGCCTTCCAGTCTTTTTACAAGCGAAAGGTCATTTTTTGCAACGGCCAGGTGATACAGCGTATTTCCGTTGCTTTGCGGCTCCGTCAGTTTGAAACCTTTATCCTGAAGAACTTTCAGTTTGGCATCAAAATCAGCAGCTTTCTGCGGACTGTAAGACTGTACAAGGTAATAGGCCAGATTGTCGCCATTTTTATCAGTGGTTTTCATATCGGCACCTTTACGGATCAGATAGTCAACGACTTCCGGGGAATTGCTGCGAACGGCCATGGCCAGCGCCGAAACGCCCTTCTGATTTTTCAGATTGATATCTTTCACTTTGGAAGCAAGCATTCCGAGCACTGCGGTGTCGGCATTGGAAGCTGCTGCATTCATGAACACCGTATTTCCATCTTCATCCGCCTGATTTACATCCACGCCTTTGCCCAGAAAATACCAGATGATTTCAGCCTGTTTGGGTTTGCGAACGATGGAATGCAAGGCATTTTCACCGTTTTTGCCCGTAAAATCCGGCCTGATGTTCAGGCTTTCAAGGTATTGGTACACTTCAATGGGGTTGGCACCGCGGCGCGTTCCCTGCGCCGCCATCAGCATGGCATTTCCGTTGGCCGGAACGCCCTTTTGCAAAAGTGTTTTGAGCACTTCTATATTTCCGCCTCTTGCCGCATAGCTGAATGCATTGTTGCCGGCTGCGTCTGTACTTTTCAGATCAAGTCCTTTGGAAATGAAGTAGTTGGTTAGCGTAAGGTCTTTATCATTGGCAACCGCCAGCAGCAGCGCATTTGCCCCGTCGTGGTTAAGGTCCTTTTTCAGGTCGGCGCCATGCGCTAGGCAGATATCATAAATTTTTGTATTGAGCTGACCGCCGCCGGCTGCAAAATTGAGCGGGGTAGCGCCGTGACTGTCGATTACATCGGCTTTTGCTCCTTTTGAAACCAGATACTCCATGATTTCGGCATTACCGCGATTGGCTGCCCAATGCAGATAAGTACGGCCGTCGTGTGTCAGTTTATCAACCGTATTGCCGGGCTGCGTGAGAAGAAATTCAATCGTTTCTCTTGGTGCCTGCGCATTGATCGCCATCACAACGGGATCAAAGCTCATCGGGTTCAGTTGTGCAGGGTTGCTGCCTTTCTGAATTTCCGCTTTGACTGCATTTACATCCGGAGAAGATTTCCAGAAGGACTGATCCAATAATGCATTTTGCTGTGCATGAACAGCAAAGGAAAGTAATGTAGAAACGGCGATTAAGAGTTTTTTCATAAAAACATAGTTATGGAGATGCCCGTTACCTGCGACATTTTCATGAAACTTCAAGTAACATCACAAACTTAATAATAACTAGTCTAAATAATGATAGTTTTTTAAAATGTCTGATTGAATTCTTTTGAAAATTTACAGTGCCGGAAACAGTACCGAATGGCTGTTTTGAGATGCCGTCATCTATTTGAAACGTTCCAAGGTTGCAGTTTTGTGAAGTAAATCTCATGTATTTGGTACTTGTAAGCTTGAAGCATGTATTTTTCGTTGCTGATTTATTTAATGCAGGATTCGGCGTTCCGGAAGCTTTTCAGATTGTCCTGAACGCCCCCTTTTTAAGTTCTGCTGACAACCCGTTTGTACGGGACCGGCATTTTACATTTGTAAAAAAATCATGGAAATATGAGAAAGTTAAAACTTCAGGTACAGATGACCGTTGACGGTTACATTGCAGGCCCAAACGGTGAAATGGATTGGCTGGTGATGGATTGGGATGAAGAACTTAAAAATTATGTACAGGAAATTACAGATCCTGTGGATTGCATTGTGCTGGGTCGAAAACTGGCTGAGGGTTTTATTCCTTACTGGGGCAGTGTGGCTGAAAATCCGGAAGACCCGCAGTTTGAAGCCGGCCAAAAATTTACGGATACACATAAAGTCGTTTTTACAAGAACGCTGGAAAAATCGGAATGGAACAATACGGTTCTGGCAGAAAATGAACTTTCTGAAGAAATTAACCGGCTGAAAAGTCAGGACGGAAATGATATCATTGCTTACGGCGGAGCTGCTTTTGTTTCGTCTCTAATCAAGCAGGAATTGATTGATGAATTTCATCTGTTTATCAATCCGGCTGCCATTGGAAAAGGAATGAGCATTTTCAATGAATTGGATTCCCGGCAAAAGCTGAATTTAATTAAATCCACTTCGTTTGATTGTGGAATTGTGGTTTTGTATTATGAGCTGAACCGCGATAAATAATGAATGAAAAGTTGGGTTTCACAATTCCCTTATAACCGAATAAAGCAGCTTTTGAAACTGAATATTAAATTTGAAATGGGTAGAATTCACAATTTGCTTGATTAGAAAAAGTTTAGAATTGGAATAGGATCAGCAGGAATGATTTAAATGGTATGGTATTTGAACGTATACATACGGCAGGTTATCAGATCAGTCATTCTGGTTTCATGTCGATCATGAACTTATCATTAATCCATTTACCGTCCAAATCATGAAAAAAATTCTGGTTACCCTTTTTTTAGTAACAGCTGCACAATTTTCCTTTGCCCAGAAGTTTAGTCTGGGTCCGAAAGCAGGTTTGAACATCAGCAATTATTCCGGTGGGAATATTGAATCCGATGCATTGGTCGGGTACCATCTTGGCGGTTTGCTGAATTACGGTTTCGGCAATGTTTTTTCCATTCAGCCCGAAGTTTTATTTTCAACGCAGGGCGCAAAAGTCCAGAACAATGGCAATAAAGCGGATTTCAAAATCAGTTATCTGACTATTCCGGTAATGTTTAAATTCAAAACAAACGGTGGCTTTTATGCGGAGTTCGGACCGCAGGTCGGTTTCAGGACTTCTTCGGATGTTCCGGATCAGACGATTAACAATTTTGCTAAAAACCTGGACCTTTCCGGCGCAGTGGGTATTGGTTACCAAACCAAAATAGGGCTTGGAGTCGGTGTCCGTTATATTGCCGGAATTTCCAAAGTAGGGGATTTTTCCGGTCAGAACCTTAACCCTGATTTTAAAAACAGTGTCATTCAGGCCAGCGTATTCTGGGCTATTCCGTTCGTCGGCAATTGATTTGAAATAGCAGGATTTAATAATTTTATATTAACAACAAATGCCGTCCGGATTTCGGACGGCATTTGTGTTGAAATACAGTTTGGTATTTTCTTCTGTGAGCAGTTGTAATTCGTTTTGTCAGGCTTTGAAAATAAAATAAACGGCTCCGACCAGTAACGCAAATCCGATCAGGTGATTAATATTTAAAGACGTGCCTTTGAAGAAAGTCAGAGAGAATATGACGAACACGATCAGCGTAATCACTTCCTGAATTATTTTCAGTTGTACCAGTGAAAACGGGCCTCCGGTTTCTGAAGAGCCGATCCGGTTTGCAGGAACCTGAAAGCAGTATTCAAAGAAAGCCAGTCCCCAACTGACCAGAATAATAGTCCACAATGGTGTGGCGCTATGTCCGTTTTCCTTGCCGAAAAATTTCAGGTGTCCATACCATGCAACGGTCATGAAAGCATTGGAAAGAATCAGTAATCCGATGGTAAGCAGGTATTTGTTCATCATAGAATTTAGTTTAACAATTATAAGTCAGGTGTTGCATGACAAGCAGATAATTCCGTGCCATGCCGATGCAGGCCATCCATGGCATCAGCACGAATGAGCATCGGCAAAAACGCCTATTTGGGTGGTGCAGCAAGTGAAGTCAGTGAACGCCAGATCCATTCTACCGGCCCAAACCGGAACCTGGATAACCAGATATTCGCGAAAAATATCTGGCCGGAAAAGAAAAGCAAAGTAATGGCCATGGCGCCTGGCAAACCCATTTCCATGCCGTCATAAAGATTATAATACAGCTGGAAAAAAATGGACTGCATGAGATAAGCCGTAAGCCCGATCCTGCCCAATGGTATTAACCAGCTCAGGGATTTCATCAGCTTGGTCTGATAATATAATAATGTCAAGGCGGAAACATACAGGCAGGAAAGTGAAATATTCTGCAGGGCAAAACAGATAACCTGCAGTATTTTGTCGGCGGAATGTCCCGGCAGGTCAATCGTAAATTTACCGATTGTAAGTACAGTAAGCGTAATCAGGAAAATGCAGCAGCTAAAAATAACTACTTTTTTTAACAGGTTCTGCTTGGCAGAAATGTTGCTGAACAAATTGATTTTTCCAGCATAAAGTCCAAGTACAAACATGGAGCTGGTGGTGAAAAGTCTGCCGGTAAATATGTAATAACCCAGTTTATTCGGGAGCGGAATGCCAAGGTTTTTCATGCTGATGATGGCACCCCAGATTTCTTCCCTGAATATGATACAGGGTATACTTCCCAAAAACAGCATAATGCCGAGTGCAAGCATATTCCGGCTAGAAAAATCACGGCAAAAAATCAGTATCAAACCAATAACGGCGTAAACCTGAAGAATGTCCGATTCAAAAAAAAGCGTGTGAAAAGTCCCGATGGCCAGCAGAATAACCAGCCGCCAGATGTAAAGCCGGATAAACGGAATTTGTTTCCGAATGGCACTCTGATGCATTACATAAAAGCTCCATCCAAACAGCAGCGAAAAAATAATAAAGAACTTGTCCTCAATCAGGAATTCCACCGAACTTTTAACAAATCTGTTTTTGGGCCCAAGCTCAAGAAGCCCCATGGTGGTATGATTCAGAAATTTTTGCAGCGAATGAATCAGTAAAATACCAAACAATGCAAATCCGCGAAGTACATCGACAACCTGTATACGCTGGTAATGATTTTCAGTAGTTAATATTGGTCCTTTCTGTAATTTTTTTGTCATATCAGCTCGTTTCGGAAGACGTGGCCTGTAAAGTAGTTACAGGAATGACTATGGAATCATGCCGTTCTTCGCTAATCAATTAATTCTGGTCTGATCCGGTTTTCAAGGGCCGGTTTTAAAATTTGATTTTATGATATATTTTGCTTTTGCAAGTAAAATAGGATGTAATAAAACTAAAAAAGTTAATCTGTGCAGATTAACATTTGCAGAACCCGGCATGGCAAGCTGATGTTTGAATTTCTGCAAATGGCTTTTTATAAAGGATTAAAATAGTATGGTTTTTAAAAGCGATGTGTCAACCAAATCATTGAGAACGATTTTCTAAATCTGAACAATTGGTTGAATAGCAACCGAATATTATTTCCTGAAACTACAATGCCTGCAATAAACAAGGGTTAAATATGGCTTTTAAAATGCAAATAACGGGCTGAAATTCGGTAAAGTGGCCATATTGATAAATGGAACAGGCAAAAGCTTCCTGAAATTACAACTTTATTAAACGGCTGTTTTGGTTGTAGTTCTGAACAGGAATTTTTCTGAATTGCCCGTTTGTCAGTCTGAAAATGTCATTCAAAAATCGGGATTTGCCGTTTTTCCGCTGCTGTTAAAAGCGCCGAAACAGCCCAGGCCGCCTTCTATATTACTGTAAATCAAAGTAGGTTCAACAAACGGGTTATCCTGAAAATCCGTGTTTGCCAGTGAGCGGTAAAACTTGTAATAATTTTCATCAATGTGCAGTACTTCCAGGCGGACTTCGCTGATTTTGGGATTTGTATAAAATGATTTTTTCACTCCGTCTTTATCCTGATAAGTAAATTCAGTATTTGGCTGCAGATAAATTTTGCTTTCCGGAATGTTGAAAGTAATTCCGTCCAGATTGATATCATTGTAAATATTTTTTTCTCCGAAATACAATTGTAATTTATTGATGGAGCGAAACGGAACGGCATCATTTGTTTCATTGTCGAAACGGAGTGTAGTCTGCTCTAAAACGGAATAGCCGCGGATGTCGTAGTAGTTGCTTTCACCTTTTATGTCTTCCCAAGAAAGTTTGATGGAAGCAAGTGAATCCGTTCCGAAACCGGAATAGATTTTTTCAACGGTAAAGCTTTTGATCACCGGCGATTTTACCGGAACGGTGCAGGTGGCCTTCACAAATCTTTTTCCGTCATCGACCGTCAATGTATAGGTTTTCCCGGCCACAATCCTGAATGCGGTTGTATCGGCCATATAATTGAATGCCGAATCCTGGAACATCAGCTGAACGCGGTTTTGTCCGTCTGACAAAAATACCTGCGCATTTTTTACAAATTCAGGATTGTAGGTTGCAGGTCCGAACAAAGGCTGCGACTGCGTTATGACCGCCTCCAGTCGGGGCGATTGGGGCGAAATGTAGCATTCCACGGCCAGCCTGGATTCGGTTTTCGGAAGTTTATCCTGATCCAGATCGTTGACCAGACTTTCACAACCGGACAGGAAAGTAAGGCATGCGATCAGCAGCACCGCAATTCTGCTATTCATATGTTTGGAAGCATTCATTAATTCAGGGCGATCAGAATTTGAAGTTGTAACTGAATGAAGGGAGTACGGGAAAAAGCGAATATCGTGTCAGCACGTTAATCCTTTGATTGGGATTGTTCTTGTCCTCTTTGCTGTCTATGTTATAGAAAAACGGGTTTCGGCGGTTATATGCATTGAACAGTCCGAACTCCCATGTTCTTTCATGCCTTTTTTTCTTTTTGTGAAACTGGATCGCAAGGTCCATGCGGTGATATGCTTCGGCGCGGAAGGCATTTTTCCTGCCGTATTCATTCGTGACATTTCCGTAGCTGTACGAATAACCGTAAGGGTTCGGAACAAAACTGTTGCCAAAGGTCGAAAACTTGGAAACCGGGATTGTAAGTGCGTTTCCGGTTCCGTAAACCCACGTCGCCGAAAGCGTAATGCGCGGACTCAGTTCATAAATCCCGACTACGGAAATGTCATGACGGCGGTCGTAGCGCGGATAGAACGTTTCGCCAAAGTTCAGTTCCGGAAATTTCCATTTGGTCCATGACAAGGTATAGCCGATCCATCCCGACAATTTGCCCGTTTTCTTCTGCACCATAAATTCGGCGCCGTAAGACCAGCCTTTCCCGATTGTCACATTGTCTTCCCAGTTCAGTTCATTGGCGTTTTCTCCGTTCAGACTGATAAAGGAAGACCCTTCACGGTAACTGATGATATTGTCCATTCTTTTATAATAACCTTCCAGCGTCAGCGCAAGTCCGGGCTTTGCAAGATCTTTGGCAAAACCGAACGCAGCCTGACTGGATTGTTGCGGAGCTACCCGGTCCGTTGTCGGAACCCAGAGGTCCGTAGGCAGTCCAAGCCCGGTATTGCTCAGCAGATGCACATACTGGTTCATTTTGGCATAAGAAGCTTTCATGGAAAAATCTTTGGCGAGCGTAAGGGCGGCAGAAAACCTCGGCTCCGGCCTTACATACACTTTTGATCTGGTTTCAAACAAACTCAGCCTGAAACCGGCATTTACTTTCAAAGCCGTAAAAGGCTGCCAGGTATCTTCTGCATACACGCCGGCTTCCATTGTATTGATGGGTTTGGCCTGCAATTCGATTTCACTTTCCGAAAAATCGCCGTCCAGCCCGAGTGCGGATGGAATAAAACGGTGCGCTATGGCCTGTGCACCGAACCTGATGCTGTGTTTTGAACTGGGATAATAATCAAAATCCGTTTTCAGGCTGAAATCGCGGATGAGGCTGTTGTATTTCAAACTGAATTCCTCTATAACTTCGCCTTTGTCAAATTCCTTGTCATTGGAAAAAATACGGAAATTGAAATGGCTGTAAATGAAAGAAGTATTGACAAACAGTTTTTGGTTGATCAGATGGTTCCAGCGGAGCGTTGCCGTGGCATTGCCCCAGTTCAGGCCCGACCTGTTTTCGCTGTTTTCGCTTTTTTCCCGGATACTGAATTTATCCTGACCGAAATAACCGCTGACATACAGTTTGTTTCTGGCGCCAAAATCGTAGTTCACTTTGGCATTCAGGTCATAAAAGAAATAGCCCGGCTTTACTTTGCTGTTGTTGCCGATTTGCTGCTGCGCAATCAGCGGAGCTGCAAGAACGTCAATGTATGTACGTCGCGCAGAAACCAGAAAAGACGATTTTTTACCGGCCAGCGGGCCTTCCAGCGTCAGTCTTGAGGAAATCAGCCCGATACCGCCTTCGCCATGCAGTTTCTCTTTGCTGCCTTCTTTCATGTTCATTTCCACGACCGACGACAGCCGTCCGCCATAACGCGCAGGAAATCCGCCTTTTGTCAGTTCAACGCTTTTCAGCGCATCGCTGTTGAATACGGAGAAAAAACCGAAAAGATGGCTTGCATTGTAAACCACGGCATCATCCAGAATAATCAGGTTCTGGTCCGGACCGCCGCCGCGTACGTACAGACCTGTTTGTCCTTCGGTGCCTTTCTGGACGCCGGGCATCAGCTGCAATACACGGATCACATCTTTTTCGCCAAAAAAAGCGGGTATTTTCTTGATCTGGGAAACAGGAACTTCAATCTGGCTCATCTGCACGGATTCGCTCACTTTTTCATTTTGTCTTGTACCGGAAACAATCACTTCATCCAGCTGATTTACAGAAGAAAGCATAATGTCCATCTGCTGATCTGCCGCGGATGCAATGCGTACATCCTGTTTTTCATAACCTACAAAGGAATACGTCACAAAAATGGAATCGGATTTCGGAACGGTAACAGAGTAAAATCCATACGTGTTCGTCACCGTCCCGATGGCGGAATTGCGGATGTAAACATTTACGCCCGGCAACAGTTCGAGGCTGCCTTTTTCCCGTACAAACCCGCTTATGGTGATTTGCTGCTGCGCAAAACCCTGAAAACAAGCACACAGGCAAAATAAAAGCTGATAAAGCAATTTGTGCATACTTCGAGCGTAAGTTAAAACCTGTTAACGTTTGGTTACATTTCGTGGTATATTCCTGATGTAATATATAGTAACCGGCAGAAAATGCTTTCTGCAACTTATTATAAGGCGCTGGCAATGCATCGGAAATACGGTCAGGTCTGTTATTTCCGGACTTGATTTCAGGCAGGAATTTCAATGCTTTAAAGCGCATAAGCCCATTCCGGCAAAGTTAAAAAATCATAAAATCTGCGTTGGACTGACACGTTTCCCGTATTTCCGCAGTACTTATGTACAGAAATCAGACAGCTTTGCTTTGAGGCTGTTTTTTGTCCATCATCTTTAACAAACAATTCGGGTCCGGGCTATGCAGTGAAATTCTACTGGAAATAACTCCATTTTACCAAACGGAATTCATATGAATGAGCAGCTTCTGGCCTTGTTGGCGGCCAACTCCGGTTTACCTTTTCACGCAATTACCGCAGATGCACATCTTGAACGCGATCTTGGTCTGGACAGTCTGGATACCGTGGATCTGGTTATTGATATCGAAGACCGGTTTCACATCACGATCCCGGACGAAGATTATCTGCAGCTTCAGACCGTAAGGCAGTTCTGCGATTATCTGCAGTTTAAAGTCGCAGCCAAAGCCTGAAAGCGCTTTTTTTTTCTGAATCCTGCAAAAGCGAGGAAACTTGCCGGATTCCTGAGAGCCGTCACGGGAACGGTCGTTGCTGAATTTTGTTATTTTTGTTCTAACCAAAAAGCAAACGGCTGTACAATGGAAAAAACGGAAAGGATCGAGGATTTTTACCTGAAAAAACTGAATGCAGTACCGGAAAACCTGAAAAAGGAAATCGGGCATTTCAATATTTTCCGGAACCATGATTTTGTCGGGCCGGACGCCAGGGAAGTTCCTTACAACAGAAAAGAATATTATAAAATCGCGCTGATCATCGGCCGCAACCGGTTTTCGTATGCCGATAAAATCATTGAAGTAAACGACGCCGCCTTATTGTTTGCCAACCCGCTGGTTCCTTATAAATGGGAACCTTTGGAAATGCAGCAGGACGGTTGTTTCTGTGTTTTTACGGATGCATTCTTTTCCAATTTCGGAAATATAAAGGATTACCCCGTTTTTCAGCTTGGCGCAGATCCGGTTTATCCGCTGAACCAAGCGGAATTGGAAGAACTCCGATCCGTTTTTGAGAACATATTTACCGAAATAAATTCCGGATATGCGTACAAGTATGATCTGATCAGGACCCTGGTGCTGCAACTAGTTCACAAAGCCATTAAAATGAAGCCGGCCGAGGCAACTTCCGCTCAGGACAGCAATGCCAATGCGCGTATTTCTTCGTTGTTTTCGGACCTGCTCGAACGCCAGTTTCCCATTGAGTCCAGTGAAAACAGGATGCAGCTGAGAAATCCGGCCGACTTTGCAACGCATCTTTCCATTCATACGAATCATCTGAACCGCGCATTGAAGTCGGTTACGGGAAAAACCACTTCGGAGTTCATTGCCGAACGGATTATGCAGGAAGCCATGATCCTGCTGAAATACACGGACTGGAATATTTCCGAAATCGGTTATTGTCTGGGCTTTGAAGAGCCATCGCATTTTATCTCTTTTTTCAAGAAAACGGTAAACCAGACGCCCGGAATCTTCCGTAAAACGGCTGTTGCTTGATTTTTCACATTTTTGGTTTGATCTCGGCAATCTGGAAAAAACGGCTTTTCTGACATTTGCAACACAAAAAATGCAAATAACAGAACCAAAATTTCTAAGCTGATTATCAAAACTTAATTATGAACAATTCAGGAATAAAAGGAAAAGTAGTGGCCATTACAGGCGCAAGCAGCGGCATCGGAGAAGCTATTGCACGTTATCTGGCCAAAGAGGGAGCAAAAGTAATTTTAGGAGCCAGGCGAACAGAAAAACTGGAACAAATAGTAAAAGGCATTCAAAATGCAGGCGGTGAAGCGGCGTTTACTTCACTGGACGTAACGCAGCCCGATGATGCAAAGAAATTCGTACAGTTTGCAAGGGATACGTTCGGTGATCTGGATGTGATGGTAAATAATGCCGGCCTGATGCCGCTTTCTTACATCAATGCCTATAAAATTGACGAATGGCACCGCATGATCGATGTGAACATCAAAGGTGTTCTGCATGGGATTGCGGCTGCGCTGCCCGTATTTGAAGCTAAAAACAGCGGACAGTTTGTGAACATTACATCCGTTGGCGACCGCTGGGTGGGGCCGACTTCCGTTGTTTACAGCGCCACCAAATTTGCCGTTCGTGCCATTTCGGACGGACTGCGGCAGGAAGTGGGCAGAAACATCCGTGTGACGCTTGTGGCACCCGGCGCAACGGAATCCGAGCTGGCGGAAACCATTTCGGACCCTTCGCTGAAAAAACAGGCTGTGGAACAGTTTCGGCTTGACCTGCTGCCCGCAGAAGCAATTGCGCGCGCAGTGGCATTCGCCGTATCGCAGCCGGATGATGTGGATGTGAATGAACTGGTCGTTCGTCCGACGGCACAAAAAAACATATAATGGCAAACAATCCTGAAAACAGCTTCATTGGCATGTGGGTAACTGCCGATGGCTATATCCGGCAGGAATTGCTGCCGGGCGGTCGTTATGACGAGCAGCGCGGTGCCAGAAAAAGTGCCTATACCGGCCGTTACGAAATCAGCGGCACGCATATCGAATACTGGGATGATACCGGATTTACAGCCGACGGCGACTTTGAAGGAGAAAATATCCTGCATCACGGCGGCTACGTATTCTATCGGGAAGGAACTAAGATCAATTAAGCCCGCTTGTTTTGAAACGGACGAAATGGTCTGCTGGAATTTAAAAGTATTCTTTCTGAGCTTGTCCTGAAATTTACCGGATTTGCAGCCGGAGTAATTCCTGTTATCGGGATTGCTCCGGTTTTCTTGTATAAAATCAAATTGCTTTTATTTAACAGATTTTAGGATAATTTTCTGATAATGAATCAATTTAATTCAGCTATTTTTATTTGAGGATTCCTGCAACTGCTAAAATCTCTGATGTGAAAAAGACAGCTATACTTCTGATCGTTTCTTTGTTTATTGCCTCAGTGATCATGCTGACTTTCTGGCTGGACAAGCCGCAGAAACGATCACAGGAACCACAGGAACCCTATCCGTATCACAGCGAAAACGTAACATTTGAAAATACTACGGCAAAAATCACGCTTGCAGGAACATTGACTTTACCTTCCAAAAAAGGAAATTTTCCGGTTGTCATCCTGATAAGCGGCAGCGGCCCTCAAAACAGGGATGAAGAAATACTTGGTCACAAACCTTTCCTTGTTATTTCGGATTATCTGACCAGAAAGGGAATTGCCGTTCTGAGATTTGATGACAGAGGTTGCGGCAAATCGACGGGGAATTTCATGATAGCAACTTCGGAGGATTTCGCTACGGATGTAAGCAGTGCAATTGATTATCTGAAAACAAGAAAGGAAATCAATAAAGAAAAAATAGGTCTTGCCGGGCACAGCGAAGGCGGAATCATTGCGCCGATGATCGCTTCAAAGTCGGAAGACGTCCGTTTTATGGTTTTACTGGCGGCACCTGCGATTCCGCTGCGGAAAATGATGTTGATTCAGAGTGAACTGATTGCAAGAGCGTTCGGTGTTCCTGAAAATGAAATTGTGACGCTGAAAACCATCAATTCGGATATTTATGAAATGATATCGGTTTCAGAAGGTACGGCTACGCTTAAAGCGGATCTTACCCGCTATGCAGCAAATGAGAAGGTAAAGAATGTTCCGGTGCAATTATTACCGCCGGGTACGAGCAGAGAACAGTACATTGCCGCCCAGATTTCCATGCTTTCGTCCCAATGGGCACAATACCTGTTCAGATATGATCCCGCCACTGCACTGGAAAAAGTGAAATGTCCCGTGCTTGCGTTGAACGGAGCAAAGGATCTGCAGGTAACATCCAAAGACAATTTACCCGCGATACGCAATGCACTGATCAAAGGTGGAAATGAAAAAGTTACCGTCAAGGAATTTCCACGGCTGAACCATCTTTTTCAAGAATGTGAAACCGGTTCGCCGGCTGAATACAAGGTGATTGAACAGACTTTTTCACCTGAGGCATTGTCTGAAATGTCAGACTGGATCTTGAAAAAGGTGAATTAATTCCCGGTTTGACCTCTAAATAAATAGACAACATCATTATTTTTTGAACAGAACGTTTACAGGTATAATCCGGCATGATTATGTTATGCATCCGGTATACCGTATATTAATCCCGTTAACAATCCGATGATCCGTTCTGTACCATTTTACACGCGACTTGCCCAGGTCCTGATCAGTATAATTTGCCTCGTTTACATCGCTGTAATCGGCCAGTCCCTGCTGGCTCCGCTGATTTTTGCACTTCTGTTTTCATTGCTGCTGCTTCCTTTCGCAACGTTTCTTGAATACCGTCTGCATTTTCCGCGGGCACTATCCTCGATGACCGCTCTGCTGAGTTTGATTGTTGGTATCGCTGCCGTTTTTACGATTCTTGGTGCCCAGTTAACTGCACTCGCGCAGGACTGGCCTGCATTTAAAGAGCAAGTTCTGGATACTACGAAAAGTCTGCAGAACTGGATAGAAGTTACTTTTCATGTAGACAGCAAGGAGCAGATGAATTATATCAACGGCTCTGCAACAAAGGCCGTCAATACCGGTACGACGCTGATCGGAAATACGCTGCTGTCCGTTTCGTCGATTTTGCTGTCAATGCTTTTTATATTTCTGTATACTTTTTTCATACTGCTTCACCGGAGACTGCTGCTGCGTTTTATAGTTGCGCTGTTTGAGCAGCACAGCGTGATCGTTTACGATATCGTAAGCCAGATTCAGTATATCGTAAAAAAATACATTGTCGGGCTTTTTCTCCAGATGCTGCTGGTGACCGGGCTTACGTGCGTTGCTTTCTGGGCGATAGGTGTGAAATACGCATTCCTTCTCGGATTGATCACCGGCATATTGAACCTGATTCCGTACATCGGAATCCTGACTGCTTTGCTGCTGGCCAGTCTGATCACTTTTGCAACGGCGGGTACCGGCCAGGTTCTTTTTGTACTACTTGCCCTTGTCGGGATTCACCTTGTGGACAGCAATTACATTATGCCGAAAATCGTAGGCTCCAAAGTAAAGATCAATACACTGATCGCGCTGATCGGGCTTGTACTGGGCGAAATGATCTGGGGAATCACAGGCATGTTTCTGTCGATTCCGATTATTGCCATTTTCAAGGTTATTTTCGACAGAGTGGAAGGGCTTAATCCGTGGGGAATATTACTGGGGGAAGATGAAAGTCAGCCTCATTCCAAATCGGCCATCAAGGAAGTGATGCAGGATGAAGAAAACCTGGGTCAAAAGGCCAATCTGGATGTTCCCTGAACTTCTGGATAAGAAAGGATCATATTAAAAGCATGTTCAGCGAAATCGTGGAATTTTCAACAGCATCAGGCTTTATGCCTGATGCTGTCTGTTTATGTAGACTAATTCACCAAAAATAGATTTATTTCTACAAAATAATTCTATTTAGCAATTGTTAGTTCGTATAAATACATGTAATTTAGCTATGAAAACATGTTTAAACAGTAAAATGATTGAAATAAAAGTATACAGCAAAATCAAGGATTTAACTAATGGCTACGAATTTGTTGCTAATGCTTGCGATGAAGTGAAACCCGGTGCATTTTTCCGGCATGAGGGTTATGATTATCTGATAACTTCGGAACCGGTAACCATAGAGAACCAGACAGATGGAACAGATTTTGCCGAGATAACCTTTAAAGCGGTCAGGCTGGGCTGATTTATATGATGGTTTTGGTTATATAAACGGCCATTTATCCTGCAAATTTGGAATCTTTCAAAACGGGATCAATCAGATGTCTAATCGCCCGTTCTAACATAAAAGAATAGCGAATACCGCTTATCAGGATTATATGTCACATTCAGGACCCATTTTTTTAGTTGAAGACGATGAAGACGATCAACTGCTCATTACGCAAGCATTACGGGAAATAGGAATTACAAACCGTGTGCTTTTTTTTCAGGACGGAATTCAGGTGATTGAATACCTTGGATCCAGTCACGAACAGCCGTTTCTGATTATCTGCGACATCAACCTGCCTTTAATGAACGGAATAGAAATCAGAAATTACATAGAAAATTCACCGCTTCTGAAAGAAAGGGCAGTGCCTTTCCTGTTTTTTACAACATCGGACCACAGCAAGACAGTTCAGGAAGCATTTAAAACAACGGTTCAAGGATATTTTGTAAAATCCAGTAACTATCCGAAGCTCAAAGAGGACTTGTCTATAATACTGAAATACTGGCAGTTATGCCTGTTGCCCGGATTTATGCGGTAATAATCATATCTCAAATTCTGCTTAGAAAAACGGCCCTGAACATGAAGGTCCGTTTTTTTATGCCCGTGCTGTTTGGGTCACCGTTCGGACCCATTTTTTTCCGTTCAAGAATACGGCTGCCAATAGCTAAACGGTCTGTTTCAAACGTTTTCTCAGCCAAAGCTATTTTGTGTAATGCAGCTGAACCGGCTATTTCCCGCAGGTTTTGCCGGATGGCTCTGCCCGGATTGTAAATTTTTGTTAACTACTTGACATTTACCATAATTATCCCTAACATTGATATTATTTTCAACATCAGAATGATATTTACAATATCAAGCCTGTTTTGAACGTAAATTATAATCTGTATAATTTTTTTGTCAGTTACAATGACACTTTGCAATATGAAAACTAGTGAAGAAAAAAGAATGATATTGAATTCAAGCGGGTTTGTGGTCAGGATCAATGAAGACGGGATTAATGAAACTGCATTGCAGCAGCTGATTTTAAGTCTGGAAATAATCTGTAACGTTCCGATCCTGATTTTTCAGTTTCCAAAGCCTCATCCGATTATAATGATGCCGGTTGAGTTAACAAAAGATGCTGTTTTTGATGATAACGAACAACTGCGAATCAGGCTGGAAGTAGGAGGCAGGACGAATGGATGTATAAAGGAAATTCTTCTCAGTGAACCGGACAGCAACAAGATCCGGCAATGCCAGTTGAATTTGCCAGGACAGCTTAATTTCACAAGAGCCAAAGCTGCATAGTGGTTTGCTTTGGTCCTGTGTCTTCACAGGATCAGGTACAACTTAATTTGATCATTTATGGATAGTAAAAAACTCAACGTCAGGGAATTCTGCTAGGATCACAAAGCCATTTGATTTAAGATTTCAGATTCCGAATGAGAGTAGTGACAGGTAAGTTTGTAAGGAAATTGCAGGGAATAAATTTGTGTAAGTCGCTCGGCAAATATGATACATAGAAGAATACTAAACTAGGATTAAAAAAAAGTAACCAACGAGCAAATCACAGAGCAATTACTTATGAAACGACCTTCTTAAATTGCATAAGAAGGTCGTTTTGCATTATTCAGTTTAAACAAAACTGACAAAATCATTTTTTCACGTGAACAACATTACCATAAACAATACTGCCGTCCTGTAAAATCAAGTAAGAGCGGAAGTAAAGTTCTGTGTAGTTGAAATTGATCTTTTGTAAATAACCACTTTTTTTCAAGTAAGAACCTTTGCTTCCATTTCTCCAGTCAATTACTATCCTTTTGTCCAAAATTGTAGGTGTATCTTTTATTTTATCAGAATCTTTCTCCTTATAACTTACAACAAAACCAACTTCTTGTCCTGGAATTTGGCCCTGTTCTGTAAGTGAAAGATGTAGCGATCCATCAGCAACGTATGAGTTAGTAGTTAATTTCCAAGGTGTTATATTAGCAGGAAGAGATAAACCAGATTGATGAAATACATTACCATAAATAACTTTGTCTTTTAGTATCAAAACCGTCCTAAAATAAATTTCAGTAAATGCAAATGGCTCTAATATGCTAACAGGTCCAATTTCTAAGTATCCAGATGGATAATCAACAAAATCCTTTAAAAAGTAAAACCTTACTGAAGGATCAGTATCATAACGAGGATCAGGATTAATAGGAGTATCATTAGTAACTCGAGAACTTACAAGAAAGCCAACGATACCTATATCTCCATCATCATTAGGATCAATTTGATGCGTAAAATCAACCTGATCAACATTTCCTTGCAGATACAATTTATCTCCTTCCTGTTTCACACCCGTAGTAGAAACCTTGAATTCATTGGTAACCGGTGTTCCGGGATCCGGATTTTCCGGCTCGGGTATCGTATGGTCCTGCAATGAACAGCTGCTGCCCAGAAGTGCCAGAAGAATGCAAAATACTTTTACGGAATGTTTTAACATAGCTCAAATAATTTGATTAGCGTTTTAAGTTTTTACAAAAAACACTTACCCATTTTGCTTCTGCAAGCAAGGCATTCAGGCAATCAGCAAGCGGCAGGTTTTGGTTATCCTTCGGTATTTAACCGGTGCCTTTGCAGGCTTGGAAACCGAAACAGAAGAGGTCAGTACTTTTGCTGGAAATCGGGATTTCTAAGATTAATACGGGTGCTTTCGATCATTTCAATCTCACCGGCGGGCCGAATGGCATTGTGTTTATTGTTGATGCCGGCGCAACGCTGTTATTTGCCGCAAAGCTGCATTAGGAAACGGATAGATTTTCCGAGATTCCGCTATTTGCCGACCCGGGTGCATAGCCAAGCCTGCCGGAATCCGTACGGACCGGAATAGTATCTGACAGAAAAAATGCCTGATCGGCCATTTCAGCAGACAACGATTTCAGAACAGAAATCTTTGTCTGCCATGCATCGGATTTTTTTCTGGTTACTCCACAAATTCAATCAGGGTTCCAGAACGGACTGATAAACAAGTACTTTGAATTTGTCCTGCATTTCTCCCCAAACGTTGCTCGGATATTTCTGGGTCATTAGTAAAGCCACGATTTTGTCTTTCGGATCTGCCCAGTAAGTAGTTCCGAATATGCCGCCCCAGTCGAAAGAACCGGCCGGAACCGGAATGCGTGCTGCTTCCTTTTCGGTAGTGATGGCAAATCCCAGCCCGAATTTTTTGTTTCCCATATTCACATCTCCGATCTGGTTCTGAGTCATCAGGTTAACAATGGCAGGGCTTAAAATCCGCTTTCCGTTATACTGTCCGCCGTTGATGAAAGTCTGCAAAAAGATGGCATAGTCGTAAGCTGTTGAAGAAAGTCCCGCTCCGCCTGCGTAAAAAGTCCCGTTTTGCTTTGGATAATCGGTGTTGAAATCCGGCCTGTTTTCAGCCTTGATCATTTTTCCTTCTTTATCTTGCGTGTAGAGTCTGGCAAGACGGTTTTTTTTATTTTCAGGCAGGTAAAAGTAAGTGTCTGTCATGCCGAGCGGTTCAAAAATACGTTCCCTTAGAAAAGTATCCAGTGACTTGCCGGACAATACTTCCACAAGGTAACCCAGCACATCCGAATTCAGACCGTACGTAAATTTTTCGCCCGGCTCATGCACCAGCGGCAATTTTCCCAGACGTGTAATTACATCGGAAAGTTTATAATCCGGCGTTCCTATTCCGCTTGGAATATTGTTTTTGGCGTAAATGGCATTGGCTTCCGGCGAGCCGATCATGGCATAACTGATGCCCGAAGTATGCGTAAGCAACTGACGGATTGTAATTTCCCGTTTTGCAGGTTTTACGGTATAGCTGGAATCTGCTTCATTAAATTTCTCAATGATCTGCGGATTTTTAAACGACGGAATATATTTCGAAATCGGATCGTCCAGCAGGAATTTGCCTTCTTCGTACAGCATCATGACGGCCGTGCTCGTAATGGCTTTTGTCTGCGAGGCAATGCGGAAAATCGCGTCTTTTTTCAGGGGCGTTTTAGCGTCCGTGTCATCATTGCCAAAGCCTTTGTAGTAAACGATTTTTCCGTTTCTGACTACAATTCCGACGGCGCCGGCAATTTCTTTTTTATCGACATATTGCTGCAAAACGGCATCAATGCGTCTGAGTCTTTCACTGCTCATGCCGGCACTTTCGGCAGATGCTTCGGTCAGAAACTGGGCAAATACGAAATGTGAAGAAAGTAAAAAGACAAAAAGAGGGGCAATCCAGCGGAAAACAGTAAAAGTTCGGAACATTGCAAGCCAAATCTTAAGGTGAAAATGGCCGGCAAAATACTATAAATTATTTACGGTTCCAGAACGGGAAGAAGCATTTGATTTTAAACTGCACGGATACACCGGGCATGGCCTGATTTTATCCATGCAGTCCTGATTTTTTTACGGGTTGATCAGTTTGCCCTCAATGGAATCATCGAGCGTTTTGCCTACAACGGCACCGACTACGGTTTTGGCAAATGCAATGGCATTGCCGTGTTTGTTGTCCCAGTAATATCCTTCTTTTGCTTCTACTTTTACAACGGTAATCCGCGGATCATCTTCACCTTCTGTAAACCAGGCTTTCAGGATCGGCTCCCAGAGTTCTTTGATCATGGCTTTGTCTTTGGAAATCGATGCATGGCCGTATACGCTCAGGAAATCGGAATGTGCGGAACCCTGAAACAGTAAATGAACGCCCGGGTCCTGTGAAATATCGGCATTCTTGGTGCTGTCGTCTGAACTCAGAAACCAGAAGTTTCCGTCTTCGTCCACTTTTCTTACCGACATCGGTCTTACTTTCAGCGGTTGCCCGGTTGTTATTTTCGTGCAGAAATAACAGGTATCTGCATTTTCCGTCAGTTCTTTGATTTTTTTTCCTGCCTCCTGGCCGGATAGATCTTCATGGTTTTTCTCTGGCTGTTGTTGATTGATGCTGTCCATATCTGGCGTTTTGGGGATTTGATGAATTACAGTTGGTATGAAAACAAAGATCGTTCCAGCAGCATGCCGGAAGGATGCAAATCCTTCTCCAGAAACCCATTTGAAAATTAACTTTTGATTAAATCTGCATTCCGGATTTTCCCGTAAATTATTTTTAAGAAATTTTATAAATTGTTTAGGGTTTGCCCCTGGATAATTGACTATACATTAATTCCCCTGATACCGAGGCATCCGATGAGTAAGTCTTTAACCGATGAACAACTGGTTACGCAGCTTCATGAAAGCAGCAAACGTGCTTTTGAGGAGATATATGAGCGTTACTGGTACAAGCTGTTCTGTATTTCCTATCATCAGGTTGGCTCGCGGGAAGAAGCGGAAGAACTTGTCCATGACATTTTCGAAAGCCTTTGGAACCGGCGGCAGGAATCCGGCATACGAAATCTGAATACATATCTGGTCATATCCATGAAATACCGGATCGCCAATTTTATAAAATCGCGGATTACCTGGAGGAAATACCGGGAATATCTCATTTTGAACAAGATACAGGAAAATTATGCAACGGATGAAATTGTGGATTTTTCAGATTTGTCCAAGGCGATTGATCAGGTCATGAGCCGCCTTCCTGAAAAGACAAGCAGGATTTTCCAGCTCAGCCGGTTTGAGCACCAGTCGGTGAAGGCCATTGCCGAAGAGCTCAACATTTCGGAAAAAGCCGTGGAGTACCATATTACAAAATCCCTCAAAGCGCTGAAAGACGGCCTTTGGATGTATCAATCCAGTAACTGAAAACAGGAACACACTTGCGCGCCATGAACGGTTTTGAATATAATTTGCTGGTTGAAAAATATTTGTCTGGAACTGTGACGCTGGAAGAAGAGGCCATGCTGGAAAAGTATCTGGAAGAAAACCCTGTTGACTCGCCGGAAGTGCTGCCGTATGAAAAAGCGGAAATCGGCAATAGAATAAAGAGAAGACTGTTTGCCAATACGATCCGGAAACCGCTCCGGCCCATGTATTTCCAGATGCTTGCAGCGGCAGTCTTTTTGATCATTTCAGGATTGGTTCTGTATTTTGTTCGGGATAAAAACAGCTACATGACGGCGGCAAAAGCTGCTTTAAGCGACAAAAATGAAGCCTTTGAAGTGAAAAACACGTCCAGAAAACCGCAGCGCGTTACGCTGGAAGACGGCAGTGAAATCATTCTTCAACCCAACAGCAGACTTGGTTATCCCGAACATTTCGGTGACCGAAAAAGAATCGTTTATCTCAAAGGAGAAGCATTTTTCAAGGTTAAACGAAATCCGGCCAAACCGTTTGTTGTTTCTACGGACAATCTTGCCACGCAGGTTCTGGGTACCAGTTTTAATGTAAGGTCACATGCCGGCTCGGTGGAAGTTCAGGTAGCAACCGGGAAGGTTTCGGTTTATGAAGTCGGCGAAAGCCATGCCGCCAGCAAGAACGGTGTAATCCTGACCCCCAATCAGAAGATCATTTTTGACAAGGCTTCCAGAAAAATGGAGCTCGGGATCGTGAAAAACCCCTTGATGCTGAAAACAGCGGCTCTCACGCCTGCATTCAACTTTACGGAAGTGCCGGTTGCAGAAATCATGGAAACGCTGGAAAGTACTTACGGAATCAACATTGTAGTGGAAGGCGACATGCTTAAAAACTGCCTTTTTACCGGAGACCTGAACGATTTGTCCATGTTCCAGCAATTGCAGCTCATTTGCAAATCTGTGAATGTGGAATATGAGGAGCGCGGAACTTCCGTATTTGTTTTCGGAGAAGGATGCCCGGAAAAGCAAGTAAACTGATTAATAGCCGGATATGAATTATTTAAATGTAAAATGCAGTATGTTCTCAAAATTATTATTTCACAAATAACCCACTGATTATGCATCAAAGAATACCCGTGAAAAGGGTTGTTTCCAAGGTTTTGAACACGATGGTCAAACAACTTTTATTGATTATGATCTGTTGCGGCATTTCCATGGCGCACGGCGTGTATAGTCAGGAGTTACTGAACAAGGAAATTTCCCTGAAAGTGGAATCCATGGACATACGTCAGGTACTCAGGCAGATCGAAAAGCAGGCCGATGTGAAATTCGTGTACAGTACCAACAGCATTCAGGGAAAAAGCACGGTAAATGTAAAATACGTTCACGGCTCGCTCAACAAAGTACTCGACCAGCTTCTTGCGCCGATGAACGTTTCGTACGAGGTCGTGGGCAGCACGCGCATCCTGCTGAGGAAAAAAAGTGAACAGCAGAAAACCGTTCCTGCCGGCCTGTCGGCCATGCAGAACATTCCGGATCGTGTCATTAAAGGCAAAGTCGTTGACGACAAAGGCGAAGGCTTGCCCGGCGTGAATGTACTGGTTACCGGCAGCCAGACAGGAACTTCCACGGACCAGAACGGACAGTATACCTTGTCGGTGCCGGAAGGAAATGTGGTTCTGAGGTTTTCTTTTATCGGTTTTGTAAGTCAGGATGCAACCGTCGGAAACAGTTCGGTTATTGATGTTACGCTGGTGCCCGATGTCAACTCTTTGAGCGAAGTAGTGGTTGTCGGTTACGGAACGCAGGAAAAAAAGGACGTTACCGGCGCCGTTTCTTCGGTAAAAGGGGCTGATTTTCAGAATTTGCCATCAGGCGGCGCGCAGCAGGCACTTCAGGGAAGAGCGGCCGGCGTAAATATCATCCGCAATGGCGGTGCGCCCGGCGATGCAGGCTCCATTCAGATCCGTGGGTTTGGAACGGTAAACAATGCCGATCCGCTTGTCGTCATTGACGGTGTTCCTGCCGGTTCCATGAACGATGTGAACCCCAATGACATCGAATCCATCGAAATCCTGAAAGATGCTTCTGCTTCCGCCATTTACGGAACGCGTGCGGCAAACGGTGTAATCATCATTACAACCAAACGCGGCTCTTTCGACAACCCGATCGGGCTGACGGTGAATGGCTATGCCGGGGTTACCAACCGGATCAAAACGCTGGATGTACTGGATGCGCCTTCGTTGTCGGCTTTAAAAAGAGAAGCTTACGAAAATGACGGCCTTCCCGTTCCGGCCATCTGGCAGGACCCGCAGTATCAGACGCAGAAAACCAACTGGCAGGAAGAGCTGCTGCAGCAGGGTGTTACGCAGAACTACGATGCAGCTATTCGGGGCGGGGGCAAATATTCTTCTTTTTCGATTTCCGGCGGCTATTACAATGAAAAAGGGATTATCGGAAAATCCTATTACAAAAGGTATACATTCCGCGTCAATTCGGATCACAAGATTGGTTCCAGGCTGAAAATAGGGCAGAACCTGCAATTCACCAATACACATAACACGGCACCCAATACAACTTCTTCACAAACCGGGCTTTTGTGGAGCGCCATCCGTTTTCATCCCGGACTGCCTGTACGGAATGCGGACGGAACTTACAGCTCGACGCAGGGAATCGGAGCTTTCGGCGATATTAACAATCCGGTTTTCACAGTCGATAATCAGGACCAGAACAACATACGCAACCGTTTTCTGGGAAGCCTGACAGGAGAATATGAAATTGCAAAAGGACTCAAATTGCGCGCCAATCTCGCAACCGACGCTACTTTCTCGGAAAATTACAGCTTTGACATCAAGGTTACCGATCAGTTCCGTACCAATTCCTACAATGAACTGAACCTGACACACGGCAAATACTGGTCCTTTCTGCAGGAATATTTTCTTTCCTACGACAAGAAGTTCGGTGCCAGCAGTCTGAGTCTGGTCGGCGGCTACACTTCACAGACTTTCAACAGCATTACCGCAAGGCAGCGCGGCAGGGATTTCCCGAGCGAAGACCCGACACTGCGTTATCTTCAGTATGCCGGAACCATCGTTTCAGTGGCAGGTGAAAACGGAAACCGCAGCTACGATGCATTGGCATCCTGGTTCGGACGTGCCAATTACTCGCTTAAAGACCGTTATCTGTTAACCGCTACGTTCCGTGCGGACGGATCGTCCAAGTTTGCTCCCGGAAACCGCTGGGGCTATTTTCCTGCATTCTCGCTGGGATGGCGCATTTCCGAGGAGGATTTCTTTAAAAACGCATTGCCTGTTTTCAGCAACTTCAAGCTGACGGGCGGCTGGGGACAGCTGGGAAACCAGAATGTTAATTCTCTGCAATATCTCGCTTTGATCAATCCGTCTTACCGCTATGCACTCGGCAGCGGAGGCAATCAGAATTATGTTACGGGCGCGGCACAAAGCAGGCTTGCCAACACGCGCATCGGCTGGGAAACAGCTGAAATGAGCAACTTCGGACTGGAAGCAGGGTTGTGGAAAAACAGCCTTTATTTCTCTTTGAATTACTTTGTCAAAAAAACAAAAGACATGCTGCTGGCGCCGCCTTCGGTGGGTACTATCGGAACTTCCACCATTCCGGACCAGAATATCGGGCAGCTGCTGAACAAAGGTCTTGAAATCGAAGCTTCTTACCGGCATACCGTTGGCGCGGTTACGTTCAACGTAAGCGGAAATGCCACGATGATCAAAAACCGGATTACAAAGCTGGCAACGCCGGGCGGGTTTCTGGCCACGCAGCTTTACGGCCGGGGACAGCAGGAAATCGTCCGTACGTACGAAGGCCAGCCTTACGGTACTTTCTATGGCTACAAAACAAACGGACTTTACCAGAATCAGGGTGAAATCGATTCCGATCCGAACATCGCCAACGATTCCCGCAAAACAGACGGACAGATCAAGCCGGGCGACGTGCGTTTTCTGGACCTTAACAACGACGGAATCGTGGACGATCAGGACCGGACCATTATCGGAAGCCCGCAGCCCAAGATCAATTACGGTTTCAGCGCAGGCGCTGCTTACAAAGGGTTTGACCTGACGGTCTTCTTCGTAGGCGTAGGCGGAAGCAAAATCTACAATGCCGACCGCATGCAGGGACTGGATGCCAGCTATTCCTTCAACTTGTATGCCGAGGAAAATAACCGCTGGAACGGCGAAGGAACAAGCAATACGGTTCCGCGCGTAAGCATCGACAATTCCAACCGCAATTTCCGGCCGTCCGATCTTTTTGTGGAAAAAGGCGATTTTCTCCGTCTGAAAAACTTTACGCTGGGTTACGCGATTCCGAAGTCAGTGACGGACAAAGTGAAGCTTTCCAATGCCCGCTTTTACATCACCGGCCAGAACATCGTAACGTTTACCAAATACAAAGGACTTAACCCGGAACTTGGCTACGTGGGCGATACGGGCAGACAGCTGAACGTCGATTATGCGCAGTATCCGTTGGCCCGTACGTGGACCATAGGCGCAACCTTGTCATTCTAAACGAAAGTTCAGGTTTTTATCAGTTGAAAACATTCCTATGAAAAAGATAATCATACTCGCCGGATATTTATTTCTGGTAACTATAACGGGTTGTAAAGACGATTTACTGGAAAGTACGCCTTACGGACAGGTTACTTCACAGCAATACTGGCGCAACGGCGACGACGTGGTGGCGGCTACAAATGCGGTGTACGCACCGCTGCTGAATGAAGACGGCTTTGCACATACCGAATACACGTTCGATAACTGTTCCGATGACATGATCCGGGCCGGTGACCATTCAGATGAAACTGCATTGGAAATGTTCACGTTCGACCCTTCCAACTCGCATATTCTGGCGACATGGGCGACGAAATATGAAGTGATTTCCAGAGCAAATGCCGTTCTGATCAATGCGCCGAAAGTGAATATGGATGAAACGCTACGCAACCGGAGCATGGGCGAAGCTTATTTTCTAAGAGGTTTCATTTACTGGCGGCTTTCGCTGATCTACGGCGAAGTGCCGATTCTGCTGGAAGAAGATGCTTTGGATCAAAATTACAACAAGCCGAAATCAACGGTCGAGCAGGTTCGTGCGCAGGCTGAATCCGATTTCCTGAAAGCCGCTTCATTGCTGCCGGTTTCGTACGATGCTTCGGAAACGGGAAGGGCTACGCAGGGTTCGGCATACGGTTTTCTGACCAAATTGTACGTTTATCAGGAAAACTGGGCAAAAGCCATTGAAATGAGCGCGAAAGTAACGGGCAATGCAGCTTACAAACTGGCCGGCAGCTACAACGAGAATTTTAGTCTCCCGACAGAAAATAACCCGGAAGTGTTGTTCTCACTGCAATATGAAACGGGCTGGACAACGGACAATTCGCCTACTTTTTACCACACGCCGCAGGCTTTCGGAGGCTGGGGATTTCACGAACCGATCGAAGATCTGGTGAAAGAATTCGAAACCGGCGACCCGCGCCGTTCCTATTCCATTTACAGCCCGGGCGATACAGTCAGGCGCGGTACGCAGGGTACAACGACTTTTACTGCCGATATGACGCGTGTAACCGGTTATTCCTTCAAAAAATATACGGAATTTACCGAATCCGGCGACATGAGCCAAAGCCTTAATGCGCCGTTTCTGCGTTCTTCGGACGTTTACCTGCTGGCGGCGGAAGCTAAAATCCGTTCAGGACAAAACGGAGACGCAGAGCTGAATGCGGTGAGGAAAAGGGCAGGGCTTCCTGCCAAAACGGGTGCGAAAATGGCCGATATCATGCATGAACGCCGCGTAGAACTTTCCGGCGAAAACGAACGTCATCAGGATCTGTTACGCTGGGACAAAGCGGGTTTGATCGATATTGCTGCGCATTATAAAATTCCAAGAGGCCCGTACAAGCCAAGCCGTAATTTCATTAAGCCGAAACATTACTATTTTCCGCTTCCGCAGCGCGAAGTGGATCTGAGCAACGGCGTTCTGGTGCAGAATCCGAATTATTGAAACGGGTGAGATGTTTGCTGTAAAACGTGAAATGTAAAACGTGAAACGTGAAATTTAATTTGTGAGGTGTTATTGATATATTTTCATTCTTCGGCTGTGTTGCAGCCGGAGAATTGTTTTTTATTGTATTGATTAAAATATCGGGCTTAAACCAATTTCTGTTACTTGAAGCAATTACTGATCATATTGACAATGCTGGCCGGACTTACAGGGTGCAATGTGCCGGTGTACATGCAGGAAAAAGAGCTGGAAGGGGTTTGGCGTACGGATTCCATCAACAACTTTGTCAATGGGTTCAGTTTTACCAACAATACTTTTGACGAACACTGGTCTACATTTGAGTATCAGCCGGACGGCATTCTGCTGGAACGGAGAAAGGAAAAATTCAGAAAGTACCGTTACCGTATTCCCGCTTCCGATTCGCTTGTATACGCCGATTCTTCCGGGCAACAGCTGAGCAGTTTTCTGATTCTGAAACTGACGGACAAACAGCTCGTGCTCAAAAAAGCACAGAAACCTTATCTGCCGGGAAAGAATCAGGAATTGTTTGAAGTGCGCTTTTTTACCAAAATTGCTGACGGCAAATAATTGTGAGCAAAAGAATGATCCGGAAGCCGATTTTATTCATCCTCATCGCCATTGTAGCGGCATGCCACAGCAATAAAAAGCAAACATTATTCGAGCGGCTTCCTGCTGAACAGACCGGCGTGCATTTTGCAAACAAATTGCAGGAGAACGATCAGCTTAACATTCTAACTTACGAATATTTCTACAATGGCGGCGGCGTGGGAGCCGGCGATTTCAATAACGACGGGCTTACGGACCTTTTCTTTGCCGGGAACATGACCGGAAGCCCTTTGTACCTTAACCAGACCAAAGGAAAAAACAAGCCGATCCGGTTTGAGGATTTTACAGAAAAGTCAGGTATAAAAGTTCCCGGCGGATGGGCGCGCGGTGTTGCGCTTACGGACATCAATGCAGACGGTTATCTGGATATTTACGTTTGCCGCGCCGGACCCAAACAGGCCGGGCTGCTTTCCAACCTTTTGTTTGTCAATCAAAAAGACAATACATTCAAAGAAGAAGGGAAATCGTACGGGCTGGATTACAGCGGAAATACAACGCAGGCCGCCTTCTTTGACTATGACCGTGACGGCGATCTGGATGTGTATCTCGTTACCAATGTAATGGATTACAGCGGCCCGAACAACATCCGTAAAAAAGCAACAGACGGCTCTTCCGCCAATTCCGACAAACTGTTCAGAAACAACGGTAACAAAACTTTTACGGACGTTTCAAGGGAAGCCAATATTTTGATTGAAGGTTACGGGCTGGGTATTTCCATCGTAGATGTCAATAGTGACGGCTGGCCGGATGTGTATGTTTCTAACGACTATGTTTCCAATGACTTGCTGTATATCAATCAGAAAGACGGAAGTTTCAGGAATGAAATAAAAGACTATTTCCGTCATCAGAGTTACTCGGCCATGGGCAACGATGCTGCAGATATTGACAATGACGGGCTTGTGGATTTCATAACCGTGGATATGCTTCCGGAAGGCAACATACGCCGTAAAAACATGTTCGGGCTGATGAATTACGACCGGCATTTGTCGGAGCTTAAAATGGGATACGAGCCGCAGTTCATGCGGAATACGTTGCAGCATAACAACGGAAACCGTCCGGGCACCCGTCATCCGTTTTTCAGTGAAACCGGTCGGTATGCCGGCATACAGGCTACGGACTGGAGCTGGGCGCCGCTCTTTGCGGATTATGACAACGACGGATTCCGCGATCTGATGATTACGAACGGTTACCCGAAAGACATTACCAACCGCGATTTCGTGATTTACAGAATGGCCGAGCATCAGCAGCAAATGCAGTCGGGAAGCAGGGATAACAGCCGTTTGTCCAAAGCGCTGAAACAAGTGGAAGGAGCGCATATCCCGAACTACTTATTTGGTAATAATCATGACCTTACTTTTTCGGACAAGTCGGCTGAATGGGGCTTTGATATTCCGTCTTTTTCCAACGGAGCCGCTTATGCTGATCTGGATAACGACGGCGATCTTGATCTGGTCATGAACAATATAGATCAGGAAGCATTTATTTACCAGAACCATTCGGACAAGCTTCCGGATCATCATTTCATTAACCTCAAACTGACAGGTACCAAAGAAAACCCGTTTGGTTATGGGGCAAAAGTATGGGTTTACAGTAAAGAGAACACGCAGTATTCGGAGCATTCGCCTTACCGCGGGTATCAGTCTACGGTGGAAAACACACTGCATTTCGGACTTGGCAAAACCACGGTTGTGGATTCGGTACGGATTATCTGGCCGGATGAAAAAACGCAGCTGCTCGTGCATGTAAAAGCGGATCAGTTTTGCAAACTGGATTACAAAGATGCCGCGAAACAGATTCCGAATGCGGTTTTTGACAAAATGGTAAAACCGCTTTTTTCTGAATTGCCGGCAAAGGAAATCCCATTTTTACACCAAGACGAGCTTTATATTGATTTTAAAATACAGCCTTTGCTTCCGCATTTGCTTTCGCAGGACGGGCCGGGCATTGCAGTGGGTGATATCAATGGTGACGGGCTGGAAGATTTTTATATCGGAGGCGCTTTCAATCAGTCGGGCAGCTTTTTTATTCAGAACCGTGACAAGAAATTTATTCCCAAACTGCTGGAAACCGGTCGCAAGTATGAAGAAGATATGGCTCCGCTGCTTTTTGATGCGGATAACGACGGCGACCTGGATTTGTACATTGTCAGCGGCAGCAACGAATTTGAAGCCGGTTCACCGTATTATCAGGACAGACTTTACAAAAATGACGGAAAAGGGAATTTTAAAAAAGACCCTGACGCACTTCCGGCTGTTACGGGCAGCGGCTCCACGGTGAATGCAGCGGATTTTGACAGAGACGGCGACCTGGATCTTTTTGTTGGCGGAAGGCTTTCACCCGGCCAGTACCCGCTTGCCGGTGAAAGCTATATTTTGCGAAATGACAACGGGAAATTTACCGATGCAACTGCTGTGGTTTGTCCGGATATCAGGAACGCAGGAATAGTTACTTCAGCCATATGGAGCGATTTTGACCAGGACGGCTGGACGGACCTGATTGTGACAGGCGAATGGATGCCGGTTATTTTTTTTAAAAACAACAAAGGAAAGCTGGAAAATGTAACGAAAGGTACGGGACTGACTGGCATGCACGGCTGGTGGAACAGCATTGCTTCGGGAGATTTCGACGAAGACGGTGATTTTGACTATGTAGTCGGAAACGTCGGGCTGAATACGGAAGGGCATCCGTCGCAGGACAAGCCGCTGACGTTATTTGCAAAGGATTTTGACAGAAGCGGAACGATGGACCCGGTTCTGTGCCGGTATTTCGGAAATGAACTTTACCCGGTGCACCCGCGTGACGAAATGACGAGCCAGATGAATTTTCTGAAAAAGCGTTTCATCTATTATGCCGATTATTCCAAAGCGGATATCGGCAAAGTGTTTTCAAAGGAAGAATTAAAGGATGCGAAAAAAATGGTTTGTGAAGCCATGCAGTCTGTTCTGATTATCAACAAAGGCAATGGCAAGTTTGAGGTGAAACCGCTTCCGGCTGCGGCTCAATTGGGATCAGTATACGGAATCTGTGCCGCGGATTATAACCATGACGGTCATCTTGATCTTTTGCTTTCCGGAAACACCTATGCAACGGAATCAATCAGCGGAAGGCTGGATGCGTTCAGCGGATTGTTGCTGACCGGAAATGGTAAAGGAGATTTTACTCCTGTCAAGGCTGCTGAAAGCGGATTTCTGGTGGAAGGCGATGGCAAGGGGCTTGCGGAAATTACAACCGGCAAACAGGGCCTGATGATCCTGGCAGCCCAGAACAATGCAGCGCTTCGGTCCTTTGCTGATCAGGTTCCGGCTTCCATGCTTTTGATTGAACCTGAAAGTCATGATGCATGGCTGGAAGCAAGTTATGCCAATGGAAAAACAATGCAATACGAGCTTCATTACGGAACAGGCTATTTGTCGCAATCGACGCGGAAAATCTTTATTCCCAGAAAAGGACTCCGAAATGTGAGGGTAACTGGTTTTAACGGAAAGTCAAGGCCGGTGGGCTTTTAGTTGTGGGCTTTTGTTTGCAGCAAAGGGGTAAATGTGAAATTTTTGTTTTAAGGGAGCAGCCTGATAATCGGAAAGGGAACCCCTTCCGGGGTTGGAATCAATTTTCATGTATAATAAATTTTCTACAAACAGGGGACCGCTCTGCGGTCATTGGTAGCGTTGGAGGAGCAGCCTCATAATTGGAAAGGGAACCACGTCCGGGGTTGATATCAATTTTCATGTATAACAAATTTTCTACAAACAGGGGACCGCTCTGCGGTCATTGCAAACAAGTGACTGCTCTGCGGGCATTGGTAGCTTTGGAAGAGTTATTGGCAGTTGGTTGTATCTCGGTTTTAACGAAAAGCTAACCGCTAAAAGCTAACCGCTAAAAGCTAATCGCCTTTTATCCATTTATAATCCGAAACGATAATCTGATTGCCTTCACGTACGTTTCCGGTCTGCAGTCCGATGAGGTTCTGGCCGAAGAGGACACTGCGTTCGTGCTTTCTGAAAGTTGCAAGGGTTTTTAAAGGTTCGCGGCCTTTGATGCCGGTTTGCTGGTCTACGGTTGTGAGAACACAACGTTCGCATGGCTTAGCCACATGAAATCCCACGTTTCCGATCTGAATATACTTCCATGCATCTTCTGCAAAGGGTTCCGTGCCCGAAACCACGAAATTGGGCCGGAAGCGGTTCATTTCGACAGGCTGCTCCAGTCTGCGGTTCAGCTCATGAAGCGATGCTTCTGAAATGAGCAGATAAGGAAAATCGTCCGCAAAGCTGAGCGTTGTGTCCGGTTCTGCATCCTGCGCGTTCATCCGGCGGTCTGAGGAAGCGGTCATTTCTACAATCCGGACTTTCTTTTCGAGCATTTCGGAAAGCCAGACATCCGCTTCATGACAAACCGTATAGGCTGTAACGGAATCATTCCAGACTTTTACCAGCAAGGCTTCATCCGAAACACGTTTAAAAGGAACCGGAATTTGATTCGACGGATCGGAACGGGATGAAAGCAGCAGGCCGAGATCATGAAAAAATACAGTTATCGTGGCCATTTTCGGATTGGTGCGCTGCGTAAGAAAAATCCCGTTTTCATCCACAATCATCCAACGACGGTCGTATTGCAATCCTTTTTCTTCAGCATAAGATTCTGTAAGACGAATTCCGCCAAGCGATTTTACCGGATAAATCCATATTTCGGTCAGCACTATTGGCACAGAATTAGCATCCATAAGATTAATGAAAATAACAGTATACAAATAAAGCAGCAATGTCGATACGGTAAGCGAGAACAGCAAAAGATTTGGTCTGTGAAACGCTTGCATACCGGCATTGCAGTTACTAAAAAACCTCATGATCATAGAAAAAGTTAAGAAGCGTATCGCTATTCTGGGCGGCGGTCCCAGTGCGCTGTTTATGTACAAAAGAATCGTTGAAGCAAACAGGAATGATCTGGAAGTACATATTTTTGAATCACGGAAAGCGCTCGGCGCCGGAATGCCTTACAGTGCAGAAGGTGCTAACGAAGAGCATGTTACAAATGTTTCCGATAGTGAAATACCGGAAATTGTCACTTCGGTGAAAAAATGGATCCAGACTGTCCCGGACAAGGAGCTGGCGAAGTTCAACGTGAAAAAGAAAGAATTCAACGAAATGAAAGTGCTGCCCCGGCTGCTGTTCGGGCAGTACCTTGCGGCGCAGTTCGATTTACTGCTGGAAAATGCAGGAAATGCCGGCATGGAAACAGTAGTCCATTTTGAAAGTAAAGTTGTGGATATTGCCGATGATCCCGCCTGTGGAAAAGTGAAAATCGAGTTAAGCGGAAAAGGGCATCAGGAGTTCGACTGTGTAATCGTTTGTACAGGGCACAATTGGCCTGTTGAGCATGAAGGTAAAATTTCAGGTTATTTTGATTCGCCGTACCCGCCTTCCAAGCTGAAACTCAAACTGAATCACGCAGTTGCGCTTAAAGGTTCTTCACTGACGGCTATTGATGCCATACGGACTCTTGCGCGCAGCAACGGCAGTTTTCATAAACAGGATAATGGCAGGGTTTCTTATGAGCCGGCTGTCGATAGTCCTGAATTTAAGCTGGTTATGCATTCCGTAGGCGGCCTGCTTCCGGCAGTCCGTTTCCACCTGGAAGAACCGTTGTTATCCGGCGATTCACTGCTCAGCCATAAAGAGATCGAAGAGAACATGGCAGAAAACGGCGGGTTTCTTTCGCTGGATTTTTTGTTTGAAAAAGATTTTAAAGATCGTTTCAGGAAAAAGGACGCCAAATTTTACAATTTCATCAAAGATAAGAACCTGGAAGAATTTGTAGAATCCATGATGGCATACAGGGAACATGCCGAGCCTTTTGCGCTTTTCAAAGCCGAATATCTGGAAGCAGAGCAATCCATTAAAAGGGAAAAATCCATTTACTGGAAAGAAATGCTTGCCGTGCTCAGTTTTGCCATCAATTATCCGGCCAAGTACTTTTCAGCCGAAGACATGCAGCGGCATCAGAAAGTGCTTATGCCGCTGATTTCCATTGTAATTGCTTTTGTTCCGCAAAGCTCATGCGAGGAGCTGCTTGCCTTGCATGATGCGGGAAAGCTGGACATTATTCCGGTGGAACAAGACAGCAATGCAGTGCCTGAAAACAAAGGCGGCGTCACATACCATTATGCCGATGAATCAGATCGTGAGCAGGCAGTATATTACAATACGTTCGTTAATTGTGTCGGTCAGCCGCATTTGTCCTTTGATGCCTTTCCGTTTAAAAGTCTGGTTGCAAACCGTACGGTAAGTCCGGCACAAATCAGGTTCAAGTCGGATGAAGCTGGCAGTACGGAATTGAAACAGGGCAATGAAAAGGTGGTAAAAGATGCGGACGGCGCATTTTACCTTAAAGTTCCTGGCATTACAATCAACGACTATTTTCAGGTTGTAGGCCATGACGGAAAAGCAAACGACCGGGTGTTCATGATGGCGGTTCCTTACATCGGCGGGTACAATCCTGATTATTCGGGACTGGATTTCTGTGAACAGGCATCGGCGAATATTGCGGAATGTATCTTCAAGGTTTAGTAAAAAAGTTGCCGGACTGAGCGTAGTTGAAGCTTATGTCAGTTGTATTTGTTTCAGGCAAATCGTTTCTGCATGATGTTCTTTAACTGCGTTCAGGATGGCGGACAAGGCAAATAGGTCATTCGTGGTCGGGGATTGCCGGTATGTAGTCATTGATTGCCGTTAATTTTCGGAAACGGTCATTGATAGTTGTTATAGGATGATGAGTGGGGTTGAAGTTTGCCGGCGGTTATTTGTGGTTTGTTCTATTTCCATTTATCTGAGGTACTGCGTGGCTTCGATGATTTTGAATGCCGGATCGTCACGGAAAATACTTTGCAGCGAACCGATGTGCGCCTGTCCGATTACAACCAGGATGCGTTTGGACTGCTGCTTCAATTGTGTCGTCACAATGTTTGAATAGATTTTATAATCCCGGTTCTTGAACACGGAAGTCAGTTCGGCGCCAATGTATTTCGGGTTTACAAATGCGGTATCCACCATTGCATCCGGATTGGTAAATTTCCCGTTGGTTACACGCGAAGGCATGATGTAACGCAGATGATGCGTTTTCTGGATAATTTCAGGCTGGTTCAGAAAAAGAATATAATCCCGGATGGAAAGGCTGCCGTCCTGAATTTTTGCAAGTTGCGCCCTGGCCATATTTCTGACCTGCATGCCTTCTTCCTTGTACATATCAATATTCTCGCCATTGCTCAGGATACTTTGTGAAGTTCCGCCGGGTGCATTCACGCCGTATACTTTTTTCAGTTTCAGGTTTTTCGCAAGGTTAAACGCCAGTTGATAGGACTCCGATCTTCCGTCCGGAAGCGTACTTAGCTGCAACTGGTTACTTGCAAACAGATTATAAATGCTGTCCAGCTCCGCCTGTTCTTCGGGCAGCCGCTCAATGGCGATCATATCCGGCTGGAATTTCCGAACCCGTTCCACAAGGGCGGCGATTTCCTTTTGTCTTTGCGGTGAAAGCACATCTGTATTTGCACTGCCCCCAAAAAGTTAGACACTTCTTGGGGGCATTTTTTATGGGTAAAAACAGAAAATTCAGTGTAGAGTTCAGACTAACGATTGTAAATGCTTATCTGAACGGAGATAGTATTAAAGGATT
>NZ_VBSN01000037.1 GCF_006149045.1 Dyadobacter flavalbus | reverse complement strand
TTCAAGATTGGGTAGATGACTACAATAATTTCGCTCCCCATTCAGCTCTAAAAATGAAGACACCAAAAGAATATTTTATCTTTAAAATCGCTGCTTAACTAGTCCAGGTTTTAAGCGGAAAGAGCACGTTCTCTTTTTTTACGATCCTGTTTAATTATGTAATTTACACTGGGATTGTTAATGAATGCACTAGTTAAAATCCTTATAACCTTAGGTTTGTCAAGTTTTTGAGCGTATTTCATAACAGTAGAAATTAATAATAAATATATTTAGTATTCATTTATACATACGCAAAGTATTCATTATTTTTGAAAAAATGTAAACTATTATGAAAAGAGACTTAAATGAACTGGCATCTCGCATCAGTTTAGAAGACTTTGCTAAGTCTGAGTTTGGTTATAAAACAGATCATGAAAAGACATCCAGACGTTGGCCGACCTTAGTTAAGGACGATGAGAGAATCATTATTGGAAATGGGAAGGACGGAGATTTTTATTATAACGTCAATGATCCAAGTGATAAAGGCAACGCAGTGAAATTTGCGTTCAATCGTTCTAATAACTGGAAAGATACTTTTGAACGAATAGATAAATATTTAGAGCAGCCCCATACGGTATCGAGGGATAACCGAATGATCGAGGTTTCGGAGGATCGCCACATCGCTTTAAGTCGGGATTTTCAATTGAAGGAATTGAAGGACAGAAAATACCTTCATGAACGAGGAATTTCTGATGAAACAATTGATAGCGAGTCTTTTAAAAACAGGGTCTTTAATAAGACATTTGACTTAAAAGAGTATACAAATAAACTGATAGAAGAAAAGTTTCCTTCCGGAAGCTCTAAGGAACTTCATAATAAAGCTATTGACTTAGCCAATGCCAAAAACTATTCGGGGGATTACATATCGACGATCAAGAGCTTTAATTCTCAGCAGTCCCCTCTTACAGATTCTGAAAAGATTGAAAGATTATCCATTACAAAAGCACATTTTGACAAATCCGACGATCGTAAGATTGTAAATACTGCATTTCCTTTAAATAGTGAAGATGGAACTATCGGATTGATTGTAAGGAACAAGAATCTAAAAGAGATTGATGGATTCCGGGACATCGGCCTTTGGAGCTCGTCTCATGTTGAAGCTCCCAAATCCATTATCATCACCGAAAGCCCTATTGACTCATTAAGCCATTATCAGTTGCACAAACCAGAGAAGGCGATCTATTATTCTACTGGAGGAAGCCCTAGCAGCAATCAACCGATTATCTTACAAAATGAAATCTACCAATTAAAACCTGAGAAGGTGGTCTTGGCCAATGATAATGACCTTGGAGGTGTTAAATCCAACATTCAAATTCTGGACAAGTTGGAAGGGAAGAAAAATGATTTAGAAATAGGCCTTGTGACTAATGAAAAGTACAGTGCCTTAGCCATACTTAAAAGCCCAAATATAGATGACGCAGCAGCTCGTCTTGAAAATACTTTAAACCAGGGTGACGACTTTAAAGTAGCCCAGGCTAGGAGAACTGGCGATACAACAGCGGAGATACAGTTCCCCAAAAAAATAGAATATTTTCAAAAGATTGAAGAACACTTAATCCGCGAAAAGGGCTTAGAGAATCAAGTAGTTATCCATCGGCCTTTTGGTAAAGATTTTAACGAGGATCTTCAAAATTCACGCCCGTTTAGTCTCATAAAAGAAAAGGGTGACCAAAGGGAATTAATAGGCAAGTACGCTTTGGCTTCTGAGGCGAAAGAAGCTATTGAAAGACAAAACACTCTTGGGAAAGAGGATAGTAATAACAAGTTGTTGCTCGTCACGAGTTACATGGGAAGAGAGATAAGGCTTGCGGAGACTGGTCCGGATAAGAAAATTCAGTTTGATAAAGGATTTGAAAATGATGCGATTACACAAAAAATTGAAGCGGCCAAGTCAAATGTAAAAAATGGAGATGTGTTAGTTGTTGATAAACAGGAGAATAACCTGGCAAGAACTGATTATAAGGTAGAAACAGATGGCAAAGGTCATGTGGAAATTAAAAGGGAGACTAATTATGACCAAGAGCAACTAACCCGGCATAGAACAGGCGGAAAAGATATTCAAACCAGCATTAATAAAGACGTTAATGAAGCCATAAGTGGTAAAAAAGGGAGTGTAGATCTGGACAATCAACAGTATAAGAAAGACAAAGGTATGGGGTTGTAGAATGGGGTATTTTTGGCTTTTGATAAAGATTTTGCCATATTTATACTGCTTAACCCCACTATCATGTTAATAATGCTGTATAATGAAAGAAATCATTCAGGGAGAAACTTTGACCCAATATATTGATCGCAGAGCAATCAAGCACAAAGCGATATTTCAGGAACTCAACGTCACCAGAGATGGATGGTTTAAAAGAAGGACTAAGTTAAGTCGTTTAACTGTTGGAGAGTTAATCTCCTTGGGCTCAATCCTTTCTTTAACGTCTTTCGAAGTGCTTCAACTAGTTGAAAATGAGATAAAAACCTATATGTCTACTCATTCATCAAATCCTTAAGCCTAGCTTGCTCCGCTTTATGATATTCCTGTATCTCTTTTAGGTGGTTTTGATACAGAATATTTATTCCTTCCTGGATAACCGATTTTATGGAGGTATTTAGCCCTCGCGCTATCAATGAAGCTTTTCTGTGCACGGCTTCATCTATTGGTACCGCTTTTTGGGTATTTGAAGCGTATTTTATCTCCTTTTTTGATACTTTTTCTGGGAAAGATTTGGAGGAAGCTACCTTTTCTTTTGGTTTCGATTCTTTTTGTGGACTCGGCGCTTTCTCCTTTTGAACTGGTGATGTCAGCCCAAAACCATTAGTATCAGAAGTAAGATCTAAGTCAAAAGGATCAATATCTGAGTTTTTACCTTTTTTTGAATTTTCCATAGTTCTGATGATTATACCTTTTCAACAAATTCATTAATAAACGGTACCAAATAGGTTTGAACCTTTTCGTTATTGTATTCAGAGTCATTGGTGTTAAAATTATTAAACACCGTAGGAACCTCTCGAATTTCGGTATTGAAGCGGTCAATTTTAAGTCCTTTTATAATCTGCCCCACCTTGTCATTCATCTTTAAACTTGCTCTCTTCTTATTAGCGAGGCCAAAGATGTTCAATACCAAACCTTTTTTCTCCTTAGCTTCCTGCAACGACTTCAATATTTTGATGAACTCAATGGAAGATGTAAGTTCAGATTCCGATGCTAGTAGTGGTACTATCACTGTCTCAGTAAAGACCAGAATTTTAGAAAGAGTTTCAGCATCATAGCCGGTGGTTGAGCGCGGAATGTCGATGAATATATAATCATATTTTTCGGAAGAATACAAATCCCTCGTTATCTGCTTCACATCGTCAAAGGATGACTGATAAATTTCCAGTTTGAAATCCTTTATGCCTTTACTTTCTTCAAGTTTACGACGCTTAACGATTGTTCCTTGCGCATCGGCATCAATTACGGCAACAGTGTAGTTGTATGGTTCTGATGCCAACAACAACGCTGTTTTTATTGTTAACATTGATTTTCCCACTCCACCTTTCATATTGGCGAAGCTTATGATCTTAGTTGCTTTGTCCATTGTAATTAATAGTTCATTGTGCCGATCAATCTAACAGCATCAATGTAAATGTAATAATCAATATTCTATTATCCTATACTTCTATATATTAATAATATATAGAAGTATAAAAATATATAATGTAATTCGATTTTACCTGGTATGGTTACCTAGTTATTTCGCTTATAATATGTTGGTTTTGGAGATAAATGGATTGCGTGAGTTAATTGAAAAGCCGTCCCGATTGTAATTTTTATGGATATGCTTGAGGTTTTCGTTACAAATGGGCGAAAACATACGCTAAGTAACTAGTTACTTAGTTTCGGCTTTCTTAATGGTCGTAAACCGTTGTCTCCAAGCTCTGGATTTGTATTAAAGGAATATTTGCCCAATCGGATGATATGCTCAAAGGGTGCAGGGGAGATAAACTCAAAGTCATTTTCGTCAACAACATATCCTTCCTGGTGTAATTGCTTGATAATTTCCTGCTGATACACTGTGTTCCAGACCAGGATAATATTCGTTATCAGATTCAGGCTCCTGACAATTTTTTGTTGTTGCTCTTCTTGTTTTCTGCGGACAATCCCATCACTGCCAAACCACAGGTAAAGCCTTAGGTTATGAAGCTGTTCTCCTTTGATCAGCTGTGTATTTATCTTTCTGCGTAAAGGCAGGTTAAGCAGGTATTTGAGGATAAAGTTGGTTTTAATCAGCTGGCCGTAAGCTTGCAAAACATACATCAAGTTGTTTTGACGTGGATAAGACTGGAGTTTTGAAATCAATAATGAAGCAGTCACTCGTCCCGATTTAATAGAGGCAGCGACTTTTAAAAGTTCGTCAAAATGTTGTTTTAAATATTCCGGATTAACACGTCCGGTAAATTTCAATGCAGGATATTCCCATTCCTTATCCTTTATTTTACACAACCTCTGATCTTTTATGTCCCGGATCCTTGGGCAAAAATCCATTCCTAGCAAATCAAACAAGGCAAAGATCAAATCTGAATAACCAGCTGTATCAGTGGTATGTTCGAGAATGGGCAAATCGGTTTCATTTCCAATAATTTCATCCAAGACATATGTGGCATCCCTTTCAGTTGAAGAGATGCTACGGCTGCCATACTGGCTATACTGATCAGAAGTATGCGTATAAAAGGTAATGCCTTTACCGTATCCAAAGTAATTGGGTAGTGCTTTCGCATTACGGATTTTTCCACTGGTCGGGAAGCGCTGTCCGTCTGAAGATGAAAGTGTACCCCCTCCCCAATAACCGCTTAGCCATTGCTGGTAATGAAAATTAACAAGAGTATCATTTGCCTTTTTAAGATTTTCTTCTGACAGATAGTTATTGCTTGTCCACCAAAGTGATTGATAGTCAAGTTCACAAGACCTGGCTAGATCCGATAAGGGTAAATTACAACCCGCAGCAAACACAGCAGCGTATAAAAGGGACTGGTGCTCCGGGTTGCGCGGTTCGTTTTCCAGGCCGTGAAGATGTTCTGAAAAGTTTATCCATGCATCTACTTCTTTTATGATATCAGTAATATTGACTTTCGGGAGCCGCTGATTAATCTGCTCTCTAAGGGCTTTTGCTGAAAGGGGAATATTTTCTGCCGGAAGTGCTGGCACTACCAATACACCTTCTTCAAGCCGTATTTCTCCGCCGGCATTAAGCAGTTCATCAAGTGGTTTTAACAGTGATTCCAGTTCATGTAAACGCTGATCAATACGCTCGGTGGGTAGAGAAGGCATTGACATTTGACTACAAAAATCCTTCCGTAGCAATTCCCATTGAGTTTTTGAAAGAAGCAGCGAATTGAAGTCAGCATATTTTCGGGAAATATTTATAAATACATCCCCGGAACGGAGCCGGTCACGTAAGTTAGCCAAGGCACATAATTCGTAAGGCTGGCGTTGTGGGAAAATTTCGGGCTGCTGCTGATCGTTTTCAAAAACCAGTTTATTCCAGGAAGGCGTTATAAAATCGACCGGTGTGTCATCAGGTAATTTCCTTTTCTTTCCAGATTGTAAATCAGTTAGTATCTCGATAACTTTCTGAAAACCATCTTTCGAATGTGCAATTTGAAAATCAAAGGTTTTGAGAAGGTTCGGTGTAAACTGTTTCAAATTGCCATAATAATTATTGAGGTAGTATAAATGGGTCTGCCTGATGGGACGTAGTGCGGACCTTGTAACAAGTAATGCCTCCATGAGAACTTCCTTTGGATATATCTCAAAAATTAAACTCCGTAACTGGTCGTCTGTAACAGTATCGTTAACAATGATGCTGACTGCCTGGGACAAAGTTTTCATTGCTTCGTTCTGCGATTTGAACAAGGACTGCTGGTAGATATCCAGTTCCTTTTTTGAGCCATTAACAATGTGCTCCCAATAATCATCAAACATTTCCAGCACTTTATCATTTGTATCCATCAGGCTTTCATACAGAAAACAGATTAAAATCGGGTACCTTCTGGTAGCGTTCAATCTTTGTAAATACTTGTTTGAAACATTCCTGGCTATTTGTGTTAATCTTTTTCTCCGGTTTAGGCTTATGACCGACAAGTCCCATTCATGGACGTTAAATGATTTCAAAAAGCTTATCTTCTCCAGCGTTTGATTGATTGATCTTGGGGTATTACTGGTAGGTACCTGGCAAAGCCATCGATGCAAAGTAATACCACGGAGAATATCCAATTCTAAAATTTGAGTCAGCCTGGATTTCATATCTTCGGTCAAAAGCAAACTGAACCTGCGGTATGTTTCCTGGTGCAGCTGTTCATCCAGACTCCCTACAATTCGTTCCAATGTTCCAATCGATGGTCTCAAAATTCTTTCCTGTCCAAGCTTTAAACAAACTTGTTCGAGCAATATGGCTTCATTATCATGCTCCATACCTTTGTTTAAAAGCCATGGCGCTAGCCAGAGTTCATCCATGGGTTGCCATCTGCGGAACTTTAAATATCTTAGTACCAGATTCAAGTGTTCTGTTCTGGTTGCATCCCTGTTTCCGTATAGTGCTAATCGTTCAATATTGATATTTAGATGATCACATACCATTGCAGCTACATTTGCCGGAATCTGTACTTGCCATTTGTCGGGAAGAAAACCCATGAAGCGGACAATACCTGTTTGAAGGGCAATCGCTAGCCGGTTATGTTCCCCTCTGAATGATTTAAGAAAAATTTTATCATGATGCGAAATCTGAAAAAATTGCATCAAATCATATTCAGATATTTCCATGGGTACCCGCTCGTAGCGTTCACGCTGCGCCTGGTTTAAAAATAGTGATGCCATATGAAAAACAGTTATCAAAAAGGGTATCAAAATCTACCACGCTTGAAATAGGTTTAAAGCTTGTTTTTTGATATCAAAAACTATCTTTGTAAAGGAACTCCTTTTTGATAGGCAATTAAATGAAAAACCAGGTAATTCAAACCAAACGGGTAGCACTATATGCAAGGGTATCCACCCAGGATAAAGGACAGGATCCGGAAACTCAGTTAACCCAGTTAAGAGAATACGCATCCAAGCGTAACTTTGATGTCATTGGGGAATTTATAGACTATGCATCCGGAACAACCCAGGACAGGATCCAGTATAAATTAATGATGGCCGCGGCCAAAAAGAGAAAACTGGATGTAGTTTTGGTTTGGCGGTATGATCGGTTTGCACGTTCTACCCAGGCACTGGTTAATGCAATGAAAGAATTTCAAAGCATGGGTATCGACTTTATATCCTATCAGGAAAATATTGACACCACCACACCAACCGGTGAGCTGATATTTCATGTGATGGCTTCCCTGGCTCAATTCGAAAGTTCGCTGATCAGTCAAAGGGTAAAAGCGGGTATGGCTAGGGCAAAAGCACAAGGAAAACGTATTTCGCGGCCGACTATATCAATAGATCGGCAAAATGAAATTTTTGAATTACAAAAGTCAGGGTTATCAATGAACAAGATTTCTAAACAGCTAGGGATAGCCTATGGAACTGTTTACAACTACCTATCAAGATCAAAAGATACAGTTTGATCCCGTTACTTTAAGCTCAATGTTGGCGTGGGTTTTTCTAAATCTCCTCATAAAAAGTTAACAGATTACGATGGAGGTCAAGTGCTGGAAATTCCCGGTCTCCCCATGGTTGCTCTTCCACAACAGTTTCGGCGTCATATATAACGCCTTGCTTTTTATATTCGTCGTACAACTCATCAATACCTTGGACTTCAATCCGGCAACTGGCCGTGCCTGCCAGAAAGCTCTCGGCCCCACTGCAGATTGGATCTGCAACCAAGGCTAAGCCCTTGTTCTTCCAGCTCTCATCCGAAGATGCCCATAAATGGATCTCAATTTCATCGCGGACTACCTTGGCAAAGCCGTCGTCATAATATGGTGCCGTGAAACCCAATTTTTCAGAATAAAATTTTACGGACTCTTCAATATTTTGAACAGGAAGGGCCGGAATTGTTTTCATCATTTTCATGGCATTGATATTATATTGTTAGGCACAGCATGACTTGTTCATTTGTATCGGTGGGCACTTCACCGTTCCATAGGTGCAAAATACACAGCAATCACCCGCAGCTGGCCTTAGCAATGTCTTGCAATTTGTGCACTCGTAAAAGTACATACATGCATTAACCGGCATCGTTTCAGCGTATTTGGTATTGCAGTGCGGGCAGGAAATTACAGATTCTAATATTACATTCATAACTGCCTAGTTTGTTTCAACGACTTTATATCCGGTAGCATCGACTGCTTTTTTAATTGCTGCCAGTGATGTTTTTGTACTGTCATACTTAACGGTTGCATTGCCTTTTTTGTACGACACCTGAACCTGCTGTATGCCTTTTAACTTATTGACTTCCTGTGTGACATGATGTTCACACCCTTCACAGGTCATCCCTTTAATTTTTATAATGGCTGTTTGCCCTTTCTTGGAAATGGGTTGTTTTACTTCCTGTTTCTGATGATAGACTAGTCCAGAATAACTCGGGAAAGTAATGAGTAATACTGCTGCAAGGGTTACCATGCTTAAAAACTTTTTGGTTTGCATAAATGGTTTGTTTTCAGGTTCGCAATTACATGAGGCTTCGGAAACTGGTTTTAACTGCTGATACCAGGCAAAACCTAAAATCAATACAGTACCAACAATAAAATAAGGACGAGCAGGCACAATCCAATCAAAAGTTGTTGCCAGGCTGCTTGTCCCGGCCACCATGGCCAGTAACGGTGTGATACAACAAACAGAACTTGCCAATGCAGTAAGAATACCGGCATTAGCGGTAACTTTGGGTGCTTTCATACTGCTATACTTTCTTGATTGGGAATATGCATAAATAATTGGTTAATGACATCTGCCTGATCAGGTATGATCGAATAAAAGATGGTTTGTCCGGATTTTCGGGTACGTACTAAGCTGGCATCTTTTAATTTACGAAGATGCTGAGAAACAGCCGGAACCGTCATATGCAAAATATCGCTTAAATCGCAAGGACAAAGCTCATTCTGCTGCTGGAGAAGATAAAGTATTTTTAGGCGGGCATCATTTCCAGCAAGTGCATAGACCTGAGATAATCGGGTAAAAGCGTCTTCATTTTCAAATAATATTTCCTTACATACCTGGATCTGCACCTGATCAGCGAACAAACGGATACAGCTATTGGCTTGATCTAACTCTTTTTCCATATTTGCCTATGATTTTAGACAAATATAATCATATTTAAGTATTTGCTTAAATATGATTTTTCTGAAATATTGAAGATCCCAAAAATCGGCTGACAATTGTAGATAATAACGGATTGACTGTAAAGCTCAGATGTTAAATGGCAGCGGTATAAACTAGTAACTTAGTTTCTTAGCGTATGTTTTCGCCCATTTGTAACGAAAACCTCTGCTTTTACCCACCTAGCCCTACGGGTCGGAATGTTTACAAGTGCTCAGAGTAATATTACCTAATGATTTCGCTTATAAAATGTTGGTTTTGGAAGATAACAAGGGAATGAACGGGCTACTTAAATAAGCCGTCGCCATTGCAGTTTTATATGGATATGCGTTTATCCACCTAGCCCTATTTGCTTATAAAATGTTGGTTTTGGAAGATAACAAAGGAATGAACGGGCTACAAAAAAAGCCGTCGCCATTGCAGTTTTATATGATATGCGTTTACCCACCCAGGCTCACCGCTTCGGATTGCTTACAAGTTATCCCACCGCTCAAAGTAATTGTATTTTTCACTTCGCAAGCCGGAATGCACTGCTGAAACAGAAAAATGTTACAGCAGAGCCTTCCCATAGCGCATACAAATACTTTCTGCCGGATCACTAAAATCCTGGAAAGAGGAATTTTAATGATCCGGCAGTGCTCAGGCGCAAACAGCAGCATTCCTGGCCAACCCACCCACCCTATTTAAGTTGGGTAAATTGGTGATCCGACCAGCTATAATATTTCCTTATAAACTAATTATTGGATTCACTTACATTGTGCTTAAAGGACAGAGGATTGTACATAGATCTTTCCTTTTTTGATAGCATTGTAAAGTCTTGCTTTACCTGGGGCATGATAGTCTGGAATTGCTAGTAAATTAATTCTGGACTACTTATAAAATGTTGGTTTTACCAAGAGTCGCATTTAGCTAAAAAGTGGTGAATTGGTTATAATTTGTTGGTTTTAGTGCAAGGTGCAACTTATAAAATGTTGGTTTTGGTATATTACACATGCCAAAACTTCGCTTATAAAATGTTGGAGTTGAATGGGGATCGGTAAGTACACTAAAATGTTAATCTTATATACTACTGTATATGAGACTGTTAAGTTGTTGTTTTACTTATTAAATGTTGGTTTTGACAAGATTTCAGACAAGTGGCTTTTACTTATAAAATGTTGGTTTAAATTGCATTATCCTACTGGAAGTGGCTACTTGAATGCCAATTCCAACATATTATTTGCACTTATCAAATGTTGGTTTTAGATATATTGTCTTAAATCTTTGTTTTTAAGATTCCTTTTTTTTGAAGCGTTCCTATAATGTAGGAAGGTAAATCCTTGTCTAGTTTGATTTTTTTGGTTCGAACACCCTCTTTTACTTCGGAAACCACCTTTTCGAATTCTTTGAAGTTTTTCTTGGCAATTATTTTAGCGATTTGTTCATTAATGCCATAGGCCATAATTGCCTTAACATTCAACTGATAGTCAATAGGTTCGTTAAAATCTATCAGCGTTTGTGACACTTCCTGCAAATTCACCAATATCTTTATTTTGGTATATGCCCTACCCTCTTTAATGAGTTTATAATCAAAGTTGATATCAGTGCTTTGGTTAATTTCTCTTTTCGCAACATCCAGGACCCTCTTTTTGAAAGTGCTTATATCTGTATATTCTTCCTTTTCTATTCCCTTCGGATCTTTCAGATATAACATTTCCTTGAGTTCACCTATACGCATTGTCGCGACACCTACTGATCTCCATTGGCATGCAAACTGATAAAGGCGTTTAGAATGTTTACTGGTACATGCCAGCGCCGCTTTTAACTTGTATCTAGTGTAATTGTTCTTTAAATCAAAGAGATATGGCCTCATAGACTCACTTAGGCGTACTTCAATGTGTGCTGCACCATCTATGTAATCTACGTGCTGAAACATCCACATCTGGCGGAATCTGTTTTCGAGCTGTATTGAAAACGTCCTACTACCAAGGCCTTCTGTTGCAAGTTTGAATTGTTGGTGGTTCCACTGCTTCCCCGTAAGGCTCTCAATGTCCTTAATGTAGATTTTATATATCTTGTCTGGTAGATCGTCCTTCCCAAGCTGTGCAATAAGCATAAACATAATGTCAAGCTGTGTTGCATTATACTCGTACCTGCCTGATGTTATCGCATTGTGCTGTAATACAACCTTTTCTAGTGACGGTGTTTCCTCTCTCATGGACAAATCTTTGTTCTAACATTTACTCCTGTCGTAAACTTAGCAAAACAAACTAGTAAAACAAACTGTTGGTTTTAATTTTTCAAACCACAAAGATGAAGTGTTTTGGGTATTAAAACCAAGTGTGGATAAGCAGTGTTGGAGTTAGCTTATGATTTGTTGGTTTTAGCTTATAATTTGTACCGACTAAACTTATAATTTGTTTGAGTTAACTTATTAAATGTTGACTTTAGCATATAATTAGTTGGTTTTATACCACATAAAATTCACTAAATCAGGTAGTTACGGAGACCTAAATTAAAGAAAATAAAATAAAAAATTAAGAAAATAACATAAACAACTATCTTGTTTTCAATTAAAGGGAAAAAATAAAACTAAGGATTTAGTTATCGAAATTTTATTTGGTTCAAAGGTAAGCTATTATCAAAGAGGTAAAATTTGCGCCCAAAACTAAGTGTTTAGTTACACCGAATTTTATTTTGTTGACACCTGGATACTGGCTGTTTTTTGACATTTATTTAAAAAGGGAGACCTAAGCCTCCCCCTCCCCTTTCAGTTAATTTCATTTAGAATATACTTGGTAGCACTTTTAGCTTTACTTGATGCTTCAAACAAGAATTTGTTATCAGATTTTAGTGTTCCTAACCGCTTGAATTCTTGGACCAGTTTGTGGCCTCAAACGAGAAACTGATATGGTATCCGAAATGATTAAAAATGCACGCCTGAGCTCCTCGGGAAGAAAGTTGCTTACTTCGCAACAAAAAGCTTACTTAGTGGAAGAATGGGAATCCTCTGGCTCATCTTGTCCTGAGTTTTGTCGTCAGCACGGTTTAATATCAAGCCAATTATATAAATGGCGTAAGGATGCAAAATCAGGAGCAGTTATGAGTATAAAAAACGATGGTCAGCTACACTCTAGAACGGAGATAGAAGTGCTACGTAGAGAAAATGATGAACTCAAGAAGGCTTTGGGAGAAGCCACTTTGGATATCAAGGTTCTAAAAAAAAAGCTGGAGATGGATCAACAACGAAACCGGCAGTTGAATCGCTATCCAGGGAATTCGGATTAAGTATGAACCGGATCATTAAAATATTGGGAGTTGCCAAATCGAGCATCTATTACCAATCCAGGCCTTATCCTAAGAGAAAGAAAATCGTAAAAAAATGCCTTTCAGATACAGTTAAAGCTCATATCCGGTCAATATCAACCAAAAAATCAACCTACGGAACACCTCGTGTGCGAGCTATTTTGAAAAGGGATTATGGTGTTACATTATCGAAATACATGGTTCACCGCTTTATGAAAGAGGAAGATTTACTGTTAAAACGGTTTCGAACAAGAGGTAATAGTCGGACTCATACTGGAAAAATTGCTGTGGATAAATCTAATACAAGATGGGCAAGTGATATAACCTCGATCAAGTGCTGGAATGGACAAAAACTTCGACTTGCCTTTGTGATTGACTGTTGTGACAGATCAATTATTAGCTGGAAAGCTGGCTTGCATATTCAGGGATGTGATATCGAAATAATGGTACAGGATGCTATTTTTGAAAGATTTGGTGAAAGTCTGCCGCCTAAAGGACAACTTCAATTACTTCATGACAATGGATCGGAATACATAGAAAAAAACCTGAGAAAAAGCCTCAAAAAATGGAATATTCAAGATTGCAATACACCAACATATTCGCCTCAATCAAATGGGATGTGTGAGGCACTTAATGGCACATTTAAAAGAGATTACGTCTTTGAAAATTGCCTTGACAATCCAAGGGTTGTGATGGCACAAATACAAAGCTGGGTAGATGAATATAATAATTTTGCTCCCCATTCAGCTCTAAAAATGAAAACACCAAAAGAATATTTTAACTTTCAAATCGCTGCATAATCAGTCCAGTTTTTAAGCGGAAAGAGCATTAGTTTGTGCAACCATCCTTTTAGGTAAGCTGCGGCATTATCGATTATGACGTTCTCTATACCGCTAATTGTACAGAGATATGCAGCTCCCATTTCGGCTGTTAGTTCTTCCTTTGAATACTCTTGTGAGTTGAAATTTGATATCTGGTTCATTTCTTTTCTGTTGAGTCTTTTTTCATGGCCTGTTGAATGGATAAGCTCATGATAATAGGTTGCATAATATTCCTCAGAAGAATCAAAGTCCATTATTGTTGGCATATTCACTAAATCCATTACAGGACTGTAATATGCTTTGCTTCTGTCTTTTGACTCTAATTTGGGGGGATTAGGCATTTGTGAAATTATGTTTTCACAGTTTTCAAGTGAATTGTTATCTTGATTATTCTCATTTGAGACACTTGGTAAAGACTTAGGTTGTTCAATTGTCGTTTGATCCAGATTGAAAACATAGTACATCTTCAGGAATCCATATTTTTTCTTCTCGGTCTCTCCGGATTTCGGATCCTTTACTTCTTTTTCATTTATGTTCCAATAAACTACTGGAAGAGCCTTTTCACCTTGCTTTACACATCCGTTACACTCTCCTACTTGTTTGAAGGTTAAAAAGTAGGGTGATTCATATGGAGTGCATGAAAGTAATACATAGTTTACTCCATTATATGGCTTTTTTGTCATGTAATTTTGAGGGCCGCCATAATTTGTTTTATGAGCAGCTTTGTTACCCCAGGTTCTTCTCCAGGGTGCCACCCCAGTTTCTAATTTTTTGCAAACTAGGTCTGTTACAAAATCATAAACATCAAATTTTTGTTGCTTTTTCATAATTACTATTGTTTGAGGTTAATAAATTCAGGTCTGTCCACCTGTTTGATTTATTAAAGATAGTAATAATAAAAATATTATACTAATAATAAAAGTATTAATTTTATTATTAGTTGGCTATAATTTAGTTGGTCTGTTTGCGGAACTGGTTGTTGATTCTATACCTCTATATTCCTATATAACTATACTTCTATATAACTATATTTTAGTTGGTCTGTCTTGTGGAACTGGTTGTTGATTCTATACTTCTATATTCCTATATAATTATACTTGTATATAGCTATATTTAGTTTGTCTGTTTGCGGAACTGATTGTTGATTATATACTTCTATATTCCTATATAACTATACTTGTATATAGCTATATTTTATTAGGTCTGTTTTGTGGAACTGGTTGTTGATTCTATACTTCTATATTCCTATATAATTATACTTGTATATAGCTATATTTAGTTTGTCTGTTTGCGGAACTGATTGTTGATTATATACTTCTATATTCCTATATAACTATACTTGTATATAGCTATATTTTATTAGGTCTGTTTTGTGGAACTGGTTGTTGATTCTATACTTCTATATTCCTATATAATTATATGATAAGAGAATTTTCGATTGGTATTTTAGTGAGAATTGATGTAATCTATTGATAGAATACTTCACTTTTTATCCAAATATAATATCTTAGCAAGAAGGACAATGATAAATCACTGTTAATCAATAACATAGTTATTGAAAAGTATCCTAAATTATTTTAACTAATTGATAATAAGTTTGATAGAGATATATAAAAGATATTTTTTACTTTTTTGTATATAAAAAGTATTTATTTTTGTAGTTATTAATTGTACCTTGTAGATAAGTAGGTCTAATTCAAAGATGTTATGAAAATAGAACTGAAAAATGTTAAAGTTAACAATGAGCTTTATGATGAGTTGAAGCGATATCTTTTGACAAGGGTAGGGGAGAAGATTAAGGTGAAGGATTTCGTTGAAGATTCAATTCGATATTTCCTTGATCACGAAATTATACCTTCGGATCTTAAGAAACAGAAAGCAATTCCTGAGCAAATTCAAGAGGTTAAAAATACTACAATTTCATATCTTAAATTGAATGAGGCCAAGTATCTGGGGCCGATGCTATCAAATTTTGAAAGGATTAATAATGATGTTAGTGAGACAAAGCTTCTGTTGAAACTTTTGTTTGAGGCTGTTTATGATACTAGTTCTAAGAGTCCTGACGATATCGTGCGGATAAGGAAGGAAATAGAAAATATTTACGTCAACTCAACAACTGACTAATGTATTCAAAGGTAATAGATCCAGAACGACACGGAAAAGTGGAGTACAACAATAAGTCTTCGGTTAAGAGACTTGTTAATTATCTAGCTCATGAAGCGAAAGAGGATGAGCAGGAAATTCTATTTTTCAATCGGGAACATGGAGTCTATTATGAATCTGATGAAGTAATTTGTCGGATTGATTTTAACGTAAAAGGGTTGAAGGAATCAGATGATAAATTTTATTCCCTTTTGATTTCTCCATCTCAGGAAGAACTTAAACATATAGGGAATAGTCATTTGAAGCTGGAAGACTTTGCAAGAGAGTGTATGGTGAATTACGCTAGCAACTATAAGATCAAGGGTAAGACCTTAGTTGAATCTGACTTGCTGTGGTATGGAACAATTCACAACGATCGAACCTACAAGGGAAACGATGAAAAGGTTGTTTCAGGTGAAAAGAGGCAGGGAGATAAAAAGGATGGTCTTAATACACACATTCACATTATTGTTTCTGCCAGGGACGTCAGTCAGAAAATCGTATTGAATCCGCAGACAAAAAGCACCAAGCGATTTTCTCAGGTAAATTGGGCGGAAGCTAATGCTGAGAGGTTTCAAAAAATGTTTGACTTTGAGAAAGGAGTCACAAAATTTAAGAAGGACGACTTATACAAACGGATCCGAAGGTGCGAGTATATTGTTAATGATCTTAAAAATAAGGGTTATATAAATAAAGACCAGGCTCAAAGGATCGATAATATCTCCCGCGAGAAAGGATACTCTCGAGAATTTTATAATGAGTTAAATCGGAGTAAGAGGAACGCCGACAAAAATAAGAGCTTTGATTCTTCAACCTTCGAAAAGCTAAAAAATTCGAAAGGAGATCCATTACATTATCAAACTAAGCAGCCTATGATTAGGTCTCTATACATTCCGGAATTAGATCGACGGAATTATAAGAAAGCAAATCACCTTGAAGAAAATAATAGATATGAAATGTAAGATGAAAATTTTGCTCTTTCTATTTTTTTTGAGCCTTGTAGCTTGTGAAAAGGAAGACTTATCAGATGAAATTGGAACAAAGGAGACTGAGTACCTTGCTGAGCATTCGCTCAGAACATTTTTTCCAGATTCGTACCAGTCAATGTATGGTAAATGGAAATATAAGGAGAGTAGGAGGGGAGAGCAGATCTTATCCCTCCATTCTGGATTTATAAATTTTACAAAAAGCGGAGATAAAACCATTCAAGATAATTCTCAGTATACAGATCTGCAAGGGGCAAAGGGAGTGAATTATTGGCTGACATATGATCCTCAGACGAATGAGACAGTATCGTTTACTTTGTCGAGTCCAGACATGCTAAGTACAGCTACCCGGAAGGTCTACACCATTTCCGGTAATGACTTGAGAATTAGTTCAAGTGCTACGGAAGCAGATTTTTTTGTCAAGGAATAGTATCCATCATAAACTACGTCTATGGAAAATTCAAAGAGAAACCAAATGTTGATATTTGGAGTAACACTGATTCTATTCCTGGCATTAATTGGAGAATATTGGTTGAGTATCACCACTTCGGCTGAGGGTAATGGACTGTTAAGAAGTGTTTTAACAGGATATTCAAGGGTGGGAACTATCATCAGAATTCTATTTGTCTTATTTTACTTCCTATGTTTTTATGTTGTTGATCAATCTGTTGAAGGGAAGTTGAAGTGGAAAAAGGAGGTGAAAAGTTCTTTTCTTGAACGCTATAAATACTATGGTATTTCAGCTTTTATTATTGGCGGAGCGATTTTAGGTACAATTGAGAATTTTATATTTTTTGAATTGCTTTATCCCTTGGCAATGGTAATGGTACTGGTTGGGGGGTATTTGGTGGGCAATTTACTTCGCCCTTCGTATTTGAAATATGATATTATCAAAACAGATATATCTCCTTTACGGAATCAATACTCTTTTAACATACCATCTACTGATAACCGATTTTTAAATATTCCGAATCCTTTCCGTGGCATTTTCATGATGGCCGGTAGTGGTAGCGGAAAGTCAGTTATTGCTGAGTGGGTCATCAAGCAGGCAGCTGAGAAGCGATATTGTGGGATTATTTATGACTATAAGTTTCCTACCCTTACTGACTTTGCCTACACCCATTACAAGGATCAGGATGATATTGATTTCAAAATTATCAATTTCACTGATTTATCCAGGACTAATAGGATCAACCCAATTAAGCCTAGTTATATAAGCCATAACAGTTTTGCCGCGGTCTGTTCACAGGCCTTAATAAGCAATCTGGCTCCTGAAACAATCGAAAATAAGGATTACTGGATAAGGAGTAGCGCCTGTATCGTTACTGCAGTGATGATTTACCTCAGAAACAATCACCCTGCATTCTGTACAATTCCACATATCATGCACATCATTCTGGGGCATAAGTACAGTGATGTAATTAAATTGATAGAAACAGACTATGATGCCTCGATGTATATGCGTACAGTTTTGACAGCCTACGAATCGAAGGCCGAAGGACAGTTGTCCGGCGTGTTTGGCACATTACAGTCTATTCTGCCAACCGTTACCACTCCTGAGGCCTGCTATGTTTTATCTGGTGATGATTTTGGATTGGATCTTAATGACCTAGATAAGCCGGTTTGTTTATGTCTTGGTACTCAGCATAAACTGAACTCCGTTATTTCTCCGCTTTTAAGTCTGGTGGTTACGATGTCACTGAATAGAATGAATGAGCCGGACAAACAGCATGCGATAGTTTTGTTGGATGAAGCACCCCAAATGTACATTCCGAATCTAGCGGATATTCCTGCGACTGGTCGGTCCAATAAAATTTGTGTTTTTTACATTGCCCAGGATTATGTTCAGATGGTAGCACAGTATGGTGAAACCGAGGCCAAAAAGATCATTGCCAATCTTAATAATCAGATTTATGGTCGTTCATCGGAGGAAGGTAGTATTAAGCGGATTATCAATCTGTTTGGTGATAGGGAGGAAGCGAGCCGTTCTCAGAACAGGAATATAAGTAGCCATAGCGAGATGTTTTCATTCGGGAAATCAAATATCGGATCCGGAGAGAATATGTCAGTACAGCGCAAAAGTCTTTTACGGTCGGAGGATATAACAGGTTTGAAGAGTGGGGAAGTTTTAGGCTTTACAGTGGACGCTGAAAATCCTGAGTTTTTTCTTCGTGTTAAATATGAAGAAAATGCTGGCATTGAGAAGGTCCCTGAGTTCAATCTTGATTATGACGTTCAGATTTGTTACGAGAGAATTAAAGCCGAAGCGCATGGTATCGTGAAGGGTTTAATACCGCCAGGGCATAGTTTCAGGATAGTAAATGATGTAGCGGAGTTAGTGGTCATTTAAACGAGAAAAGTTATGAAACCAGTTAAATTAGTTGGAATCTTGATATTGTTTTTCGGATTGATCGGATTGTTATTTGGTGGTATAGAACAATTGATTGAAAGTTTGTTAGCTTGTGCCGGGGTAGGAGTTTTACTGGCATTTATTTGGTTCATTTCTCCTGTCAGTAGTCAAACAACCAGGCGGCAAACAAGAAAGGATCATTGGGGAGGGCATGGCAATAATGTCCCACCACAAAACAACGATAATGCATTTTAGATGATTGACATTGCAAGGTTACTCTACGTTCGTCATCCGTTTGACGAACAACATAACAATCAGATTGAAGCTCTGGTAAATCTTCCCGATGAAATGAGAGAGAGTATGGCTCAAAATTTTCGATTTGGAAATGCTTCGTACCGATATTATCAAGAACTCGAATCTAATCCGACAAAAGAGGATTATGAGGAATGGTTAACGGGACTACCAGATAATATCCGTTTTAGCGAAATGAAAAGGGGATATGATGCTTGTATGGGATCAGTACCACTCCGCCGTTACAGTTTGGAGAAACGAGATTTCGGTATGTCTGAATATCTCAAAAGGGTTTTAAATGAAAAGGATTGGGAAGAGCATCAAAAGATTGTAAATAGTTGGAGAGAGTAAAATATGCTATAATAGTCAAGAAATACTCAGTGTGAAATTTTTTAATTTTCAACCGAGTACCTTTGTGAAAAACTAAGTTTGAAAGTTGAATTTGAGTTGAGATAAAGCCATTTATTTTCATCTTTTATATCATGAATAATTAAGATTTTAATGAAGGTACCCCAATATAAAATACATTCTGTTGGATTAGAGGAATATAGAGATTATCTGAACTATGTTGATATACTTGACTCGTGCAAGTTTTACAGTATCGGAAAAAGTGGAAATTTTGAGCTTCGTATGCTGATCACCAGAGCGAAGGGTGATTCAGGTTTTAAAGATCTTAACCTTGGATTTGGAGTGTGGAACGAAGAAGCTAGAGATATAGATGACGGTATCGAAACGAGAAATGGCGATATGCAGCGGATTCTGGCCACAGTCGCAAAAAGAGCTTTGGAGTTTTTGTCGAGATATCCGGAGGCTGAGATTTTCGCCAAAGGAAGCACTGCATCTCGTACCAGACTTTATCAGATGGAAATAGGTAAAATCATAAATGAAGTTCCTGATGGCCTTAGAATTGAAGGGCTTATCTCGCAGATCGGGTTTGTTGATTTCCGAAAGGGAATAAATTTTGATGCGTTTTTGTTATCAGCTAAATGATTTGTAAATTTGATATAACAAGATTGACAATATGCCAACTACAATTGTGAAAATAGGTAAGAGAGCTACTAAAAAAGAAAAGGTAGTAAACGTGGGTTACGAGATTGATTATGCGGCGAGTAACATCGTAAGGAAGACCCTTGAAATGGCTGAAACGCTTAAAAAGTATCCTAGACCGGCTCGTAAGTAACTTTTGGTGACTTACAATTAAGATCACCGATATCCTTCTTAACTACCTGATTTTTGCTTAAAGTATAACCACATCTTGATACTGTCAGGAATCAGATTTTCATTTGTCATTACAAACACAAAAAGATCTTCTGGTTGAATAACAGTTACATTTTCGTCAACTGGACTGACACTACCTTGGGTCGTAAACAGAAAAATTTTGTCTGCTGACTTACTAAGTGAGTTATCTAAGCTGTTTTTTCCCTGCTTTACTTGAACACCAACAGACTCACCTGTTTCAGGATCTTTCAATAAATATTCGTAAGCAGAAGTGTCAATCTTGCATGAACTAGGAATTAGGCAATACCCGTATTGACTTTGTAGATAGAGTCCGACAAGATCCTCACAGTCATAGGAACTGATCATTTGAAAGAAAGTATGCGCATCAGGTAACTTAATGATTTGATTGTTTCTACCACTTTCTGGTATATTAGGGTTAAATTAAAAGATTGAACCGAAAGTACCGCGGGTTCGGTAGAGCTGTTTTTCTAGTGAGCCGTTTGCTACGTGTAAATCTCACCGCCATCTTTAAATATTGACGATTTAAAATTTACCTTTTCTCAAACATGCTCTCTGGAACTGGCTGCCATAAAGCATAGACACATTTCTTTCAACTATATTGATGCTCATATTTGCTTCTTAGAAAAGCTTTCAAAAGGCTGGCCGTCATTTATGTACAATTTTTAGCCTAACCCGACATCATGACAAAAGAGGTTTTTGGTTACAGATTCAGCCAATACGTGAATTTGATCACCAAAGCCCGATTTTTAGGTTGCCAGGCCCGCATCAGCCGGTTGTCATCATCGAGGGCTTCGTACGCAAAGTAGTTATCGGTGTACACCACGAACAGGTCCGAGACGGGTTTGTACCGCCACTGGAACCGGATGTTGGTGTTGACATTGTTTATCTGGTTGTTATACTGGACGTAGGCCGTTAGAAACAACGACCGGGTGAAGGACAGATCGACCTTGGGGCCGATCAGCAGCAGGTCCGATTGACTGTGGGGCGCGGGCAGCCGAATACCGTTATAGGTGAAATCAAGCGAGAAAACACCGTAAGGTTGCTGCCGGTAACTCATGACGGTGTGCAACTGCGTGATCCGACCGTTGAAGTACTGCCCGTATCGACCGTTGAAACTATAGAAAAAAGGCTTCCTAACGTTGGACACGTAGGTCAGCCTGTGGCTGAAGTACATGTACGAGGTGTTGGCGGGAAGGGCAATCCCGCCGGTGTTGGATGGGTCGAAGGGCGAGAAAAGGTAGGTGTAATCCCAGCGCAGAAACACAAAACTCAGCTGCGACTGGTTTTGCATCGTGATGCCCCCGAACAGTCCCGCGTCCCAGTCAATCAGGCGGTTCTGCCGTTTCCCATAAATAAAATCCCAGTTTGGTCCCAGGTAAAACCGGTTGATGTGCCGGCCCAGCCGCCCTTTCGGGAAAAGCACCCTAAAGACCTCGCCATGGAATTTCAGCAGGCTCGCGCGGGGGACGTACCCCACGTCGGCCCGGAAGTTATCGCCAATGTCGTAAACGCCAACCCGCCCGTTGACCGCTGGCTTGTCAACGAACAGCAGGGCGCCCACCGCGTAGGGCTGAGCCGGCCGGTCCGGGCTGAACGAGCGGTGGTAGAACGCTTTGCCCCGCCACTGGTTATTGGCCGAAGCCAGGGCATACTCCAGGCCGGCGACCCGGTTATACGGTTGGGCGGCACCGGCTGGCATTATCCCTACGGGGTCCTTGTTTACCAGCAGTGCGCTCAAAAACGAACGGGTCGAAATCCGGCGCTGCACGGCCAGCATCCCGTAGTTGATCGGTGGCAGCGTGACAGAATCGGCCAGCGACCGCCGGCCCGTCTGCATGTTCAGCACCCCGACCCGCCAGTTCCGGTCCAACCGGCCGCTCAGCCGTAACCCGGCCAGAATCGGCACCCGCTCGTTGAACCCAGTGCGGGGATTGCGGACAAGGCCGATGCGCCGGGAGAAAAACGGGTTGGTGACGCTCGTGCCGAATGAGCCGAAGAGGTCGCTGTTTTCCAGGAAAAACTGCCGCCGTTCGGGGAAAAACAACTCAAACCGACTCAGGTTCGTCACTTGCTGATCGACTTCTACCTGCGCGAAGTCTGGGTTTACGGTCAGGTCCAGATTGAGCGAAGGGGTGACGGCCACCTTCACATCGAATCCGGCGTTGACGCCCCGTCGGGGAGGTATCCCCGACGGGTAATCCCGGCCCGTTTCGGCCAGCCCGTACGGAATCAGCGAGACGTTGGCACCGGGCCTGGGGGGGGGCTGCTCCCAGATCAGCCGGCCCGAGAACGCCAGCGCCTGTCCGGTAAAATTAAGGGGTATGGGTGCCCAGGCCGATTGCTCGTTGCGGGCGATGTCGCTGCGGATGAAGTTGATCAGCCACACGTCTGGCCCGTCCCCAGTCTGCCGTTGCTTGTAGCGGAGCGTTTTGAAGGGGATGGCCATCTCGACGGTGTAGCGATCGGCGGCGTTGCCTACCCGGACGTACCACTTGTTGTCCCAATCGGTGGCAAACTCCTGTCCATTGGTGATCAGGCCCTCGCGTTGCACGCCGTACGGGCTTGCCGCAAAATTGAAGCCGTTAAGCTTATCGCCGAAGGGGTCAATGTTAACCTCAAACAGGTCTGACTGCCCGCGGGCAAAGTCGCGTTTGAGCGAAGTGACCACGTACCGGCGGGGTTGATAACATTCGGCGGCTATGTATAGGAACTCCGAGTCGAACAACACCCGTACGCGGGTTCGGGCACCGGCCCGGACGGTGTCATACGGAAAAAACTGCCAAAAGTTAGACACCGTGTCCGCTTTGTCCCAGGCGGCTTCATCCAGACGTCCGTCTAGCACAATCGGTCCGATGGACCGGCGGACATTCAGACCATAGTCGGCTTCGTTCACGCCGAGTGACTGGGCAAACAAACGGCTGCTCAACAGCAGGAAAAGGAAGGGTAAAACTGTTTTCAAAGTCATTCTACGGGCGCTTCTGGCCTCCTTTACAAACACCACTACTCAAAAACTAGTTGCCAGCATCTGGCCGTACTGAAACCCAGGCCCCCGCTTGGGCACACCGAGGATTTTCCTATCGTACCAATACGCGCCCACTTCGGGGACCAGAGTTATGTTGGGCTGGATATCCTTTTTCAACCCTGCGATACGCCCCCGATGTTGACAAAATTAGCCTTAGCGCCCTCCGTGGCTGTTGGTATCCCGAGGTGGAATGTGGCTTCCTTGTCCACAAAGTTTTTGATCAGCCACGGGCAGGCGATCCTATCGATTTTGGGGCGTTCGCGGGTAATCCAGTCCATTTCCTAGTGCGTTGAATGCGTCGCTTTAACAGGTTTTCCTAGAACATCCAGGGCCGATCTGAACCCTTTTGCAAGCGTAGTGGCCGGTCCACGTCCATAATAATGCAGAAATATGATCCTTGGGTTCTCACCAAACATATGATTATGCAATGCCACTACTTCTAGGTTATTGGCCCGAAGCGCTTTGATGACCGTATTAACTTCATCTTCCAGCATGGCAATGTCACCCGCTATATGGGCGCTGTCTTTGTTTCCAGCAAAGCTTGCCCAGGAGTTAAGTCCTATGGCAGCTGTCATTTCTGCACCCATGGCCATAACCGTCAGATCGTCACGGCCAACAGTATATTTATAAGTTGGGCCGTTTACTACGCCGGTATACTTGACAATGCCGTCAAGGGCTGGTATATCAAAGAGTTCCTTGCCCGTAGTGGTGGGTGGCGCAGAAGGCACAGGCTGGTTAGCCGGGGAGATTTTGGCATCTTTAATGGTGGCAGCAAACTTTTTGGCAAGCTCTTGTGGCGTACCCATGCCATGCATGTGCATGTAGAATATGCGTGGCTGCTCATAGAAAAAATGATTGTGAATAGCCCCGATTTCAAGGCCGTTGGCATGCGCCGCTGAAATCAAGGGATTCACTTCTTCTTCCAGCAGAACTGTATCGCTCATTAAAACGGCTGATTTCCCATCTACTGTTTTTTTGATAGACGCCCATCCCCCAAACCCAAATGGAATTGGAACAGGTTCACCTTTGACAGTGACTTTCAAATCGTTGCGTGGAAGCGGAGTGGTATGAACCGCTTGTCCTTCATTATAGTTGCCCTTTTTACCCATAGCAGCTTCAATAGCTGCAATCTCTTCCTTGGTAAGTGCAGGTGTTTTGGCAATCGTCGAAGCTTTCACAGCGTTCATACTTGCCAATCCGGCAACAGTAAAATAAGTGCTGGCTTTAAACCAGTCTCTTCGTGAAAAGTAGTTCATAACTTGGTTTATAAAAGTGCGATTTAATTATTTTTTAAGCTGAATAAAGGGCTAATATTGTTTTTGATTTTAGAAGTATGTAAACTAATTTTTTACAGGCTTTGCGATAACCGAAACATCTGCTTTTAATTCCTCATTGGCTTTTAGTATCAGCGTATCTCCGGGCATGATATTGCCAAATACTTCAATTTTGTCTCCCAGGTTAAGCCCCTGGTTTATGTCAATCCACTGCGTTTTCCCCTGCTTTATTTTAATGGCAAACTTTTTTTCCAAAGTGGTCACAATAGCGGATGATGGTAATGTAACGCCTGGTTGTGAACGCTGAACCTCTAGTCTGGCATCCGCATACATACCCGTTTTCAGTAACTTTTTCGTGTTGGTTACTTCAAATTCCCAAATTTCACTCCGCGTGGCATTGTCTATATTTTCTGATTTACGGACCAGTTTGGCGTCAAATACTTTTTCAGGCATCGCTTTGGTTGTAAATTTGATGCTTTGCTTTTTCAAACTGGTGCCGGTATATATCTCTGGAACAGCTACCCGAAGTCTTAGCCGGGAATTATCTTCAATTTCCAAAAGTGGAAGCTCACCGGGGTTTCCCACAAAAGTACCTTCATGCACATTTCGTTTGGTTACCACTCCGTTAAAAGGTGCGGTGATCGCCAGGTAATTTCCCATTTGCTTATAGGTAGCAGCGGTGAAGATAGCGGCTTTATAATCCGCACTGTCGGCCATAAAGAGATTTTTAACTTTATCCAGTTCACTGGCTGCAATGACACCTTCGGTTTGAGAAGCAGAATAAATACGGTCAAAATTGTCTTTGCTGGCTAAATATTTAGCTTTTGCAGACTGGATCTTTTCGGTTACCTCGCTTAGACGCGAAGCAATTTCCGGCGCATCGATAAGAGCTAGTAACTGCCCTTTACGCACCCTGCTTCCGATGTCAACATTTATTTTTTTCAAATAACCCTGAATCTTTGAACGGATTTCTACGCGTTCATAAGGCAGCAATTCACTGGGTAAAGTAATTTTTTTTTCGACAGAATCGCTTTTTGCAATGTAAATCGCTACCGAATCTTTACCATCCGGGTTGGTTTCAGTGGTTTTGGCACCGGACTGCTCTTTGCTGTTGCAAGAATAAAAGAGAAACATGCAGACACAGCTGAAAAAGAAAATTCTAAGCATATCATTCGTTGTTTTACTGGCCAAAGTTTTTGCTTTCATTGTCATCAGGATCAAGAGAAACGCCTACGTAATTTTTGTTGCCAATCCAGGCGTTATAGATCAGGGGAGTGATCAATAATGTACTTAGCGTTGAAAATATCAAACCGCCGATAACGGCCACACCCAAAGGTGCAGTTTGCTGGCCGCCTTCACCAACGCCCATCGCCATCGGTATCATACCGGCTACCATGGCAATAGCGGTCATCAGGATCGGACGAAGCCTGGTTTTTGCAGCCTGGATACCTATATCTTGACCAGACAGCCTTTGCTTTCGAATGGCTTCTGCATTGGTGACCAAGAGGATGACATTAGCCACGGAAACCCCGATGGCCATAATACAACCCATAAAAGACTGAATATTTAAACTATGTCCCGCCACAAAAAGTAGCAACAACGAGCCGGTTACCACAGCAGGAATAACCGATAAGACGATCATCGGTATTCTCAGTGATTGAAAATAAGCCGATAGCATCAGGAAAATTACAGTCACTGCCAGCAGCAGACCGATGGACAGTTCCCTTAAAGTTTGGGTCAATAAATCAGACTGGCCACGCATATAAACTTTCATACCATGCGGTTGTTCACCAAGCTTGGATATGGCCTGGTTCACATGCGTTACAGCTTCTCCCAGATCCTGGTTGTAAATATTTGCTGTTATAGTGATAAACCGCTGTTGGTTCATCCGGTCGTATTCGCCCACTGAAATGGTTTTTTTCCAATCGGCAATATCGCGTAGGTACAGATTGTCCCCCTTGTCACTACTGATAGGAATCTGTTCGATCTGCTCAGGGCTGTTCATCATATATTGCGGATATTCTACCTGCACCTGGAAGGAATTACCACCCGCCTTGTCAAGCCAGTAAACGGGCTGGGTATTTCGGCTTGATGATACGGCAGCAGTGACCGCCTTTCCGGCCTGTTCGATAGAAAGGCCCATTTGTCCCATTCGGACCCGGTCATAATTGATTTGGATACTAGGGTAATCTAGCGGGATGCCAATTTGTACATCCCGTAAAAACCCAATTCTTTTCATTTGAGATTTTAACCGTTCTGCAAATACTCTGCCTTGCGTTAGATCCTTCCCCTGAACCAGCACTTCAACAGGTGTATTGGATCCCTGGCTCATCACCTGATCAACCAGGTCGGCCGGTTCGAAAGAAATTACAGCATTGGGGATCTCGTTTACTACCTTATCCCTGATCTGTTCTTTCAAAGTTTCAATGTTTATGGCTGACCCTTTCAAAAGATTAACTTTTAAGAGGGCTTCATGCGGCCCACTTGTCCAAAGAAAAATCGAATTGATCGCGTACGTAGATGGCTGTAAACCTACAAAGCAGGAAGTGATGGCAATATTCTCTTTTCCCGCTAAGCTGTTAATCAGTCCCAGTATTTTTTTTGTAGCATCCTCTGTTCTTTCGATCCTGGTCCCTGTTGGCATCCTTAAACGTAGCTGAAACTGGCCACCATCAATTTTCGGAAAAATATCTCTCCCCGATGCATTGTATAAAAGAACCGTAGTACCAACGAAAAGTAAGGTAATCAAAGGAGCGATAAATTTTATAGCACCAAAATGCATCACCGTTTTACCATATTTTTCACTAAACCGATCAAAGGAAGATTCTGATTTTGTTGCTGTTTCATTTTTAAGAAGCCAGTTAGCTAGAATGGGGACCAATGTCTGTGACAACAGAAAGGATGCGGTCATGGCAAACCCAACCGATAAGGACAAGGGGATAAACATCGCCTTAGGCACGCCTGTCATAAATATAGCGGGTAAAAACACTACAAGTACGCTAAGCAAGATCAGTAGTTTGGGAGCCGCAATTTCCAAGCATGCATCCAGGATTGCCCTTGATGTTGATTTGGACATTTGCTGATGCCGATGGATATTTTCAATGGTTACCGTCGCTTCATCAACTAAAATTCCCACTGCCAGTGCCAGTCCACCCAATGTCATCATATTGATGGTCTGCCCAGCCAAATAAAGTCCCACGACAGCTGCAAGCAGAGCCAGCGGAATTGTGAGTACGACAATGAGCGCGCTTCTGACATCGCGTAGAAATAGCAGAACCACAAGTCCGGTTAGTATAGCCCCCAAGCCGCCTTCGAAAAGCAGGCTTTTCAAGGAATTGATCACATACCCTGACTGGTCAAACTCGTAGGATACTTTGATGTCATCGGGAATGGCAGCCTGCATTTGTGGAAGATTTTCTTTAATGCGTTGCACAACATCCCAGGTTGAAGCATCGGCCCGTTTGGTAACCGGAATGTAAATGGAACGCTTCCCATTGATGAGCGCATAGCCGGATGTAATGTCTGCTCCATTTTCCACACTGGCCACATCCCGGACAAAAACAGATGTTCCGTTTACCTCTTTAACCGCGATCTGTTCTAGTTCCTTAAAATTGTCAACCACACTGTTGGAAGGCGTAATCAGTGTTTGATCACCAATACGCACGTTCCCGGCGGGTAAGAGCACGTTGTTTTTGGCAATGGATGCCACCAGTTCGTCGGGTGAAATATTGTAGCTTCTTAGCCGTTCAGGGTTTGCTTTGATCAGAATCGTGCGCTGATTCCCTCCTAATGGCGGGGGAGCAGAAACGCCTGGCAACGCACCAAACATGGGCCGCACTTTAAACAATGCCAGATCCTGGATTTCATTCAGTGAACGGGTAGCACTGCTGAAAACCAGCTGACCAACCGGAAGTGAGCCTGCATCGTAACGCATAACGAAGGGCGGAAACGTACCGGCGGGCATAAAGGAGCGGGCACGGTTGACATAGGAAATGGTTTCAGCCATGGCAGTTGCCATATCCGTCCCTTCGTGAAATTGCAATTTAATGAGCGATACACCCTGGACTGATTTGCTTTCAACAAATTTGATTCCGGTGATGTACAGGAAATGATACTCGTAGTACGAAGCAAGAAAACCTTCCATTTGTTGTGGCGATAATCCGCCATAGGTCTGTGCCACATAAATAGTGGGCGTTCCCATTTTTGGAAATATATCGATGGGCAATTTCCTTATGGCCAGAATAGAAAAGAATAGCATCCCTACAATGGCAACCACTATAAAAACGGGCTTCCTTAATGCAAAACGTATGAGTTGAAGCATAACTTTCTATTTCAGTTCATTTAAAAATATGTTGATATCACCCTTTGTGACAGCCTTATTCAATAGCGCTTTCCAGATGTACCAATAAGACTGCTGTGAATCGGTTTCGGCTTTCAAAAGATTATACTGGGCTTGAATAAGGTCACTGAAATTCACCAGACCGGTATTATATCTGATTTGCATTGCCTTGAAAGCATACTGTGCAGATTGTAATTGCGTAGCTGTTTCAGTGGCGATCAGATAAGCATTGTTGTAGGTCAGCTGGCTGATCTGGTCTTTCTTATCCAGAATAAGCAGATTCTCTTCCACTTTTTGCTGGATAGATTGCGTCATCAGGCTTTGCTGCTGGATTTGTATATTTTTATCCGAAAATTTTAATATTGGGTAAACAATCTGAAATCCCAAGCCGTAATTGAAACGACTAAATCCCAAACCATCACTTGCCTTTACGGTGCCATCATACTTGATCCCTGAACCTCGGGCATAAGCCGTGCTCCATATATTTATCTTAGGCAGATAGGATCGTTTGATTAATTTTTCCTTCGCCAGGCTGTATTCTAAAATACTTTTCGGATAGCTGATATAAGGATGACTGCTAAAATCAGAGGAAATAGCTGCGTGCGCCTGTGGGAACTTTTCAAAGAATAGGCTGTCCTTTGTATTAATTGCCTCATTAACCGCCAAAAATTGGGAAAGTAATATTTTTTGGGTTTCAAATTTTTCTGTGGCATTCAGTAATTCAATCTTGCTTTTAGAAAGTTCCGATTGAAACAAAGCCGTATCCACACCGGGCTTGAGTCCTTTACTTGTGAGTGTGCGCGACTGGATCAATGCAAATTCAACTCTTTTAATATTTTTCTGGTTTATAGCAATCAGCTGCTTTGCCAATGCAACATCCAGATAAGTATTGGTCACTTTGGCCAGATGTCTGAACAATTCCATTTTTGAGTCCGATTCCTTTTGATTTACTCCGGCTGTTGCATATGCGGTTTGGGCATCGCGATGCCCGAAGGTGATTGCCTGCCAGTTCATGGAAAATCCTGCTGCGCTGCCAAAGACAGGCTGATATTTATTCTCGGCGGAAGGTGGCCCGCTTATTGGAAAAATACCGGATGGATCAAGCATTCCCGTAATATTATTGTAGGTCGCCAGATTGGCCTGGTAACTTAGATCCAACGATGGGATAATGGTATTTCGGCTCAGCGCTACGTCCTTCTTTGCCGCTTCTGATTCATAGTACTTGGATTTAAGCAGCGGGTAGTTTTTTTCGGCCAGTAGCAGCGCTTCGCGCAGGGAGACAGTCGTGTCTGGTTTTTGTCCATAGACTAAATAGGAAAGGAACAACAAAAAAAATGTGCTCGTTATTTTTAGATATGGCATAAATAGTAAGCGTTCTGTGAAACGAACGCGAAACTATTTATTGATTTTGGAGAAACTTTGTAGGCTTTGGTTTAACAAAAAAATACTGTGATGCGGTGTTCTGCATTTTCATATTCATATTGAATTTTGAGCTGGTATAACTGGGTAATTTGTTTGACTAATGCAAGCCCTAGTCCCGTGGTTTTAGATGCATCGTCACCTTTTTTAAACCTTTCAAAAAGCTTCTCAGGATCATCTTTGATTTCATTACCTGTGTTAACAATCATCAGTTTTTCGGTGTTCAACTCCACATGAATCCTGCCATTAGGGATATTATGTATTACGGCGTTACCTACCAGGTTGCTAAGTAGGATTTCAAAAAGAGAAAGATTCGCTACAATGATTATTTGTGGTTGAATGGATTTTGTCAATTTCGGGAAATGTTCATAGTGTTCATGATAATTTTCAAGAATTTTTTCAATGACCTGTGAAACATCGACCTGTTCCACTTGTGGGAACTGATTGTTATCGATCTTGGCCAGTAATAATAGGCTTTTGTTTAATTGGCTCAATCTCTCGTTAGCCGCTGTTATGTCGGCCAATAAAACTGCCGTTCTTTCGGTTAAAGCCGGATCATTGATAAGAAACTCAATTTTTGATCGGATAATAGCCACAGGGGTCTGCATCTCATGGGATGCATTCTCAACAAATTGTTTTTGATTCGTATATACTTTGTTCACTTTTCCCACCAGGTCATTCAGCTCATGATTCAGTTGATTGAATTCGGCAATTCCAGTCTGGGAGTCCAGATGCATTGAAGGGTTACGTACCAAATCATACGCAGCGGCTTTTTTCAGTGTAAGAAAAAATGGTTGCCAAAGCACACGCGAGCTCCTTCGGTTGACAATTACGATGGCTAAAAGCAGAAATAAAAGGATAGCGATTTCTGCAAGAAAGACCTTAATAATTAAGTGTGAAACTTCTTTGGAAGAAACATAAGTCGTTAGCCTATAGGGCTCCCCCTTCCAATTCATTTGTCTTGTCAGTATTGCAAATTCGACGAACTGTTTTTTTTCGTGATCAAATAAACTGGTATCGCGTGGCTGATTAGGCAAGTCGTTAATAACACGCTTATTGGCATCGATATCATACTCGCCTGCAATATGCAGAACCATAGATTCAGGGTGTAGCGTGAAAGCTTTCCATATGTTAGCTTGTTTTAGATCCAGCTGCTTTTCCCGCATGTGGTGCGCATGGAAAACAAGCATAACATAAAATAGTGCCGAGCCAACAAGCAGCACAAGTGGCAGCCATATGAAAAGATACCGGGTGTTTTTTTGTTCCAGCGTTTTGGTCATATAGAAAGCTTATAACCTAGTCCGTACACCGTTTGAAGCAAATCTCCACAACCTTTTTCTTTCATTTTTTTCTTCAGATTTTTTACATGTGAGTATACAAAATCAAAGGAGGCGAGATTGTCTGTTTCTTCTCCATATATATGTTCAGCAATGGCTTGTCTGCTTACTACACGGTTTTTATTGGTGAGCATAAAAAGCAGCAGGTCATACTCGTTTTTGGTAAGAACTACTTGTTTTCCACCCCATTCAACCGTTTTTAAAAGTAAATTTACTTTCATATGGCTGATTTCAAGTGTATCCGAACCGGACGCATATTGACGCCGTATCAGTGATTTCACCCTGGCAAACAGTTCGGACAAATGAAAAGGTTTCGTGAGATAGTCATCCGCGCCCAGATCCAGGCCAGCAATTTTATCGTCCAGTGAGCTTCGGGCAGAAATAATGATTACACCTTCACTTTTCTTGTTTTTTCTAAGATATTTTAGAAGCTCTAGGCCGCTACCACCAGGAAGGTTAATGTCCAGGATAATACAATCATATTGAAAGTCCTCTATTTTTTCAATACCTTGCCTATAAGAACCCGCTCCTTCACATAAAAAGTCTTCCTGCGTAAAGTATTCAACAATACTTTGCAGCAAGCTTTCTTCATCTTCGATAACCAGTAATTTCATCTACGGTTTTTTGCTAAGGTAATGGTCAATTTTGGAGAAAGTTTGACGGTGTGAATTTCATTAGAATATTACACCCGTTTCTTTAAAAACCCTTTTATATCTACCCCAGCGTACTTTAAAATCTTGTAAAGTGTAGGTTGGCTTTTTATTTTGAACATCTCTCGGATTTCATCCGTACTCCGGTTGTTCTTTTCATAAATCTCCTTGACCTCAGGTGCGATTTTTCGATAGCGCTCACTTAATCCTTCTGGCCTTCCCCCGGATCTGCCACGTGCACGGGCTGACTCCAGACCAGCTTTTGTTCTCTCGCGGATAATGTTGCGCTCGTGTTCGGCAAGCACACACATAAATTGAAAAAATAGATTACCAGTGGCCGTGCTGGTGTCAATAGATTCAGAAAGTGATTTAAGATTTACTCCTTTATTTTTCAACTCTTCTATTAGCTCAATGAGCTTAATGGTGCTGCGCCCAAGCCGGTCCAGTTTCCAAATTACAATGGTGTCACCTGGCCGTGCATACTCCATCAATTTTTCAAAGTTTGGCTTGGTAGCCTTTACTCCGGAGACCTTATCGGTAAAGACCTGCTTGCATCCCTCTTTTTTTAGGGCGTCCAGCTGAAGGTCCAGATTTTGTTCCTGGGTAGAGACCCGGGCGTATCCTAATTTGATCATTTGTTTACAAAACTTGTTAAAATCAAATATATTACATTTAGTTTAATTATATGGCAATATAAATAATTGAATTGTAAGAAATATCGGGGTTTGGAGTTATGTAAAAATACGGTCGTTAAAATACATAGGTGATATGGCTAGAAAAGAATATCTGACACCGGAAGAACGAACCAGGTTTGATAACCCGCCCCAACTCCTGAGCGAGCAAAAGGGACTGTTTCTTCAAATTCCGGAATGGGCAAGCGCCTATCTAAAAACTTTGCAAACGCCAACAACACAGGTCGGTTTTCTGTTGCAGCTCGGGTATTTCCGTGTAGTTAGTCGCTTTTTTCTGTCTAACAGATTTATTCAGGCTGACATTAACTATATCGTCAGTGGAATAATGGTTGATCCTAATCAGATTGATTTTACAGATTATTTCAGAACCACCTATTTCCGCCATCAAGAAGAGATACTCAAGCAACTAGGCTATACAGGTTATGATAAAGATGCTTCTCAGCTGATATCCCAGGAAATGAAAAGGCTGGTTTCGCTCCGGACCGAACCGGTTCTTATAATGGAATCAGTAATAACCTTTTTGGATGGACATCGTATCGAAATACCGCCATATGCCACACTAAGAGCTTTACTTGAAAAGTCATTTAGGCAATTTGAGCAAGATTTGGAGGCAATTATGGTTCAGTATCTTCAACAGGAGGACAAAAATTTACTGGATTCTTTGCTTGTGCAACATGATTCTTATCAACAGGAAGAGAAAAAACATGTGAAAGTCCAGAGATATCAGCTTACATTTTTTAAAAGGATTACCCAGTCCATGCAGCCATCCGTAATCAAAGGAAGAATAGACAATTTTGTCCGGTTGAAGGAAATGTACTTCCAACTATTGCCCATCATCACCAGGCTTAATCTTCCGGAAGAAACAATAAAGTTTTATGCTGAATATGTGATTGATAACCAGATATTCCAGGTTGCCGACCGGGACAATACCCGCTACCTGCTGCTGGTCTCATTCATAATCCACCAGTACTACCAATTGGGTGACGCGCTTGTGCTCACTTTTAACCAGGCTGTTACCAGTGCCGTAAACGATTGTGAGAATAAAATCAAGGAAAGCCTGTTTGAAAACAGGATGAATACCTCACGTTTAGTGAGCTCCGTTTCTATCCGAAGCGTTACGCATATTGATGTTTTGAGCGAAGTGGAGCGGATTATCCATGATCAGGTAATGGAAGCAAGCCAGAAAGTAGAACTGATTGATGAGCTATTAAGAAAACGGAAGGTTTCTTCTCAGGTACTTTTGGAAGATCAGCAAAGGTTGAATAATTTGAAACTGGTCAATCAGCGGATCAGTGACCGGGAGGACTATTACCAAGCGCTCGAAAAAGGGTCATTGCGTCTACAAATCCGCGTATCTGACTTAATCAAAGTCCTGGCATTTGATTTTGAAACGTCCCAGAAACAATTGCTGGAAGCCATTGATTATTTTCAAAAGAAGGATGGCAATATACAGCAACACAACAGTGTACCGATTGATTTTTTATCTCTTGAAGAGAAACAACGCGTGATAACACCGGATGGAAAGATCAGGATATCACTTTATAAAGTATTGTTGTTCAGAGAAATGCGTGACCATATCCGGGCAGGTGCTTTAAATGTCCGATCCTCGTATTTGTACCGGTCTTTTGAAGAATACATGATTACAAAACTACAATGGGTTAAGGATAAGGATTTTCTTTTAAAACGGGCATCACTAAGCCATCTGCAAAAGCCTGCTCCAATTTTGTTAAAACTGAATGAAGAATTAAATTTTCAGTTTAGGCTTGTCAATCAACACATAGGTAATGGACAGAACCAGCAGGTATATGTTGATGCAGAAGGGCAATGGCATATGCACCGGTACAAACCTGACGAAAATGAAATTGAGGATCCACAGAACCTATACCCACAAACCAGGGCTGTGTCGTTGTTGGAAGTTTTAACAACAATTGACCAGATTAGCGGATTCAATACTGCTTTTCAGCATAAGGGTATTGATTATTTGCCGCCTAGACCAGCGGAAAAGCTATTTTTTGCTACTATTATCGGATTGGGCTGCAACATTGGCATCCCTAAAATGTCAATGATTTCTAAGAATATAGCAGCCAATGCATTACAAACGACTTCGGTTCAGTACTTTTCACCTGATATGACTTTGAAGGCCAATGACCTGGTTGTCGAATTCAGCAACAAGCTGCCTTTGACTGACAAGTTCCGGATTCACCCTGGTTTTATCCATACGAGCAGTGACGGGCAAAAATATGACGTTTCCGTTGCATCGTTAAGAGCAGCATGGTCATTTAAATATTTTGGTAATGGAAAAGGTGTAACCGTATACTCTCATTTGGACGAAGCAGGTCAGCTTTTCTATTCAACAGCATTCAGTTCATCGGATCATGAAGCACCCTATATGATTGATGGCCTGATGCATAACCGTGTGATCCAATCCGACGCACATTCGACAGATACAGGCGGGTTTTCTGAGATCATATTTGCTATTACTGCTTTGCTCGGAATAGCCTTCCGCCCCAGGCTTGCCAAAATCCATGAGCATAATTTGTTCTCGATTGATTCAGTCACAACCTACCGGGACTTTGGATACCAGGTAAAGCCAGATTCAAAGATAAACTTTGAACTGATTATCGAGCACTGGGATGAGATTTTAAGGTTTATTACAACGATAAAGCTGGGCTACTCAAAAGCGTCCACATTGATTAGGAGACTGAATTCCTATTCCAGGCAGCACCCACTTTATAAAGCACTTAAAGAACTTGGCAGGATTTACAAAACCCTTTATATACTTCAGTATATGGATCAGCCAGCTGTCCGTAAATCCGTTGAAAGGGTTTTGAGCAAAGTTGAGAACAGTAATAAGTTCGCCAAAGCAATATCCCACGGCAACAATCAACAGCTGATCGGGGCCACATACCGCGAACAGCTTACGGCAGAAGGCTGCAAAAGGTTGATCGCCAATTCAATTAACTGTTGGAACCTGCTTCACTTATCAGGAAGTCTGGCAGAATGTAAGAAACCGGCAGACCGGGAAGTATTATTAAAAAACATACTGGCCACATCTACCCACAGCTGGGAACATATCAATATGCTTGGAGAATATGACTTTTCAGAAAAAGTAGATTTTCAAGCCTTCAATCTCGATGAAATCTTCAAAGATGGCGCTGAGATTTGAATACAGCTGATCTACTCCCCGTCAATTTTGCTACGCGAAACCCGCGGTACTTTTGGTTCTAACTTTTAATTTAACCCATATTATTAAATCTCCATGCTGAGAATTCCTCCATTGCTGAATCATGTGAAGAAGTTGCAATGGATTGAAATGTTCGTCTGGCCCTGAAGCTGGCTACAATTTTACCTGGAACATTCTGTTCGTTGCCAATAATTAACCAGTTACATTTTCTTTGATTGGGAATGTCTAAATCTAAATGATCTTGGTTGTCAGAGTAATACCAATCACTCATTATCTTACCAAGATAGTATTGTCCCACACGATCCCGAGCCCATATATATTCTCCTATTACTGGCCTTAAAGCGAAATTTACTGAGCTCGGCTTACTGTCATACCTCTTTTTTGCCAGTTCTTGGTATTCTGTGACCGAGGAAGGGAATTTCTCAACCGGCCAACCAATTCCGGCGACGTTATTTTTAAAGCAATAATCTACTACTTGTAGATGAGTATTTGGTGGAGTTGGAGAGGGTTTAAGGTGTAATCGCCAGAGCATTGAGTTTTAAGGAAAGATTGATTTTAAATGTAGAACCTAATGTTTGTTCATTTCAGCGACGTCTCTCATTGCATCGATTTCTTCTGGATTTAAACTAGGTATAAAATCTGTGTGCAGTATAAATGGGTCGAATCCGTATGTTTCAAATTTTTCAAAAAATAATGGAAATGTGGATTTGTAAATTGAATATACTTTTTCATATTTTTCACGAATGCGCTCACTGGGAATATTAAGTCGATAGTAGTTGATTTCTCTCAGAAATCTAATATCTTCTTCAATCCTAAAAAATGTATCTGTTTCTTCAAATATACTAACGTCATCAACCGGTAGAAAACCACTGGTCGTTCTGTAAAGATTTGAAAATGATTGGCATAGAATAACAAAATTGTATTCTTCGCTAAGCGGTACCTCAATAAATGCATTGATATTTCCAGTATCCTGTTTTTTGACAAATAGCCCAAATCCTGGTAAACACTTTTCATCTTTATAAGCGTCAATTAAGGCTTGTCCATGATAGGCCTGGAAATTTGTCAATTTTTTAAAATTGAACTCACCAGTACAAAGGATTGCTTTAAAATAGATGTTTATTTCAGAGAGCTTATAGAATAGCTGTTGTGAATATTCAGTTAGGAATGTGAAATAGTAGTGTATAGGATTTCCTTCATCTTTGCTAAAAACTATGATGGTGTCCGAAAAAACAATTGTTTCAAGGGCGTGGTGTTGGAAAACTTTTAAAGAATCAAAAATCTTGAAGATTCTTTCGACCTTAGCTGATTTCGACCGTACTAAGCTCTCAAAGGCTAGGATATCAATATAGAGGAAAGCTTTTTGCATTTTAGTTAGGTGATAATCTCAACTAAGGTAACAATTTCCTATTTACTGTTTCATGCTCCCATGGATTTGGCAAAAGGGGAATCTTCGCACACCGGCTTACAGTGATGCTGCAATATCCAAATTCCATAGTAATCAGGCCTTCGACCAGATAGACCCCCATGCCCTGGAACCTATAACCTCTTAGAGAATTTGGGAAATGTACAGTATTGAAAAAGTTACCTTGGTCATCGAGGAATGTACCGAACATCATCATTTCTCCCTTTTTCGTTCTAACTGGTTTATAAGTCACAAAATCTCCCACCATACGAACTGTTTTTCCGACGTGCTTATCCATGTCATTGGCATACACACCGCGGAACGTACTTCGAATTAAGCTAAACCAGGAAGCAGTAATGGGAAAGTTCAAATACCTTATTTCGTCATATAAGTGCTCTGGGAGTGAGTATTCAAACTTCGGAACCTCCGGAACCTTAACAGCTTCGTCAAAAAGTCCAACTGGAAGGGATCGGTCTTTAATCTCAGAACAGATATACAAAGATTCCCATTGTAGGTTAGTCTTAACTGTATTTGTAAAATTGAATGCGCCAATCCTAATGAGAATTGAGATCTGTGTTTGGGATACTCCTGTACGCATTATGAAATTCTCAAGACTCTTATATTTTCCGTTTATTTGGCGCTCTTCAAGAATTTGTTTGACAGTTTTCACTTCCAGATCTTTTACCAGGTCAAATCCTATGTAGAGGTCAATTCCATAGATCGTAGTAGTCCAATGGCTCATGTTCACACAAGGATTATGTATCACAGCTCCATCCTTCTTTGCTTCGTTGATATAAACTTGGGGAGAATAAAAGCCACCGTGGTTATTGATTGTGGCGGTCATAAATTCCAAAGGGTAGTAAGTCTTCAGATATAAGCTCTGATAACTTTCAACTGCGAAGGATGCCGAATGTGCCTTGCTGAAACTGTAACCGGCAAAGCTTTCCATTTGTCTCCAAACTTCTTTTGCTATTTCAGCCGGACGGCCTAGTTCCTCACAGTTTTTAAAGAATTTGGATTCAATTTCTTGCAGGTGTGAAGCGCTCCGGTGTTTTCCTGACATCATACGCCTTAGTACATCGGCATCGGCAAGATCCAAACCTCCGAAAAAATGACCTACCTTAATAACATCTTCCTGGTAAACCATTACACCATAAGTTTCAGCCAGCTGTTCCTCCATGACTGGATGCAGGTAAATCGTTGATTCAGGATCCCGGTGTCTTTTAATATAGACATCCATCATCCCGGAACTTCCAACCCCTGGGCGGATAACGGAGCTTGCAGCAACAAGAGTTAGATAATTGTCACATTGAAGCTTTGTGATAAGCTGTCTCATCGCAGGAGATTCAATGTAAAAACAGCCTACTGTCTTGGAAGATTTGAGTTGTTGGCTTATACGTGGGTCCGTAAAAAATTTATCCGGATTAGAGATATCTACTTTTTGTCCCCGATTCTGCTCAATAATTTGAACACAATCTTTTATTGCGCCAAGGCCACGCTGACTCAGAATATCGAACTTTTCAAATTTAATGTCTTCGGCAACATACATATCAAACTGGGCACAAGGGAAATCCATTGGAGGAAAATCCAGCGCGGTGAAGTTTGTTATAGGATCCTCTGAAATGAGTACTCCGCAGGCATGGGGTGTCCGTAAGTTCGGGAAGTCTTCTACCAATCCATAAAGACTTTTGATAAGAGCCACAGCTTCTTCCGAATTATGTGGAGATCCTGGATTTCGGATTAATTCGTCAATTTCGGATTTTGGCAAACCATAAACTTTGCCGAGTTCTCTTATGATACTTCTGTCCCGGAAAGTGCTCATTGCACCCATCATGGCAGTATGTTTTGATTGGTAGCGGGTAAAAATATAAGTGAATACCTCCTTTCGATCCTGCCAGGAAAAATCGATATCGAAGTCCGGTGGTGTTTGCCGTTTTGGATTCAGGAATCTTTCAAAATATAGATCAAGTTTAATTGGACATACATCTGTGATCCCGAGGCAGTATGCGACGATGCTGTTTGCTCCGGATCCACGACCAACATGGTAGAAATTCCGAGAGGTTGTGTAACGAATGATGTCATGAGTAATCAGGAAATAAGAGGAAAAGCATAGTTCATCAATGATGCGCAGCTCTTTGGCAACCCGCTGCTTTGCTTCCTTATTATTATTGCCATACCGGCGCTGCATACCAGAAACTGCTAACTTTTCGAGCAAGAGCTTATCGTCATAGGCATTTCCAGTAAAGTATTTTTTGTTCCGCACAATGGTGAAGTCAAAGCTGAAACTGCACTGTGATAGCAATTTCTCGGTTGCAACAAGTATTTCCGGAAATAGATAAAATTTGTTGATCATATCTCTTCTTTCCGGCATCTTTTCCCAGGAATTGGCCACCATGGATTTTGTGACTTTTGAATAGATAATATTGCGGTCAACTGCCCTTAGTTGCTGATGGAGCCTATAATCATTTTCATTTTTTACAGTGACTGGCCACAAGATTACGTACCTGTCAAAATTAGATCTTGGTTCAAGACTTATTTTGTTAACCTGATCAGGTCTGATACCGATAAACTCATTTTCGCGCAGACGCCTGATTTCTATTGTACCGAGAGGATATACTATAAATGCCTGATTGAATGCAGGTGCAAATTTTGGAAGTGGTTGCTTGTTTCTGTTTGCAGTTGTCATGTGCTCATTGAGCTCTGCAAAGCCAGCTTCATTCCTTGCTATTCCGATATACAATAGCGTATCTCCATTTCTGTATTCCATCCCAACAAGACCATTGATACCCTTTTCTCTACATTTCTTAATAAATGGGAATATAGCGGAAGAGTTATTAATGTCTGTCAGGACTGCTGTGTCATGCCCATGGCTTATGATAAGATCGGTCAGGTCATCCAGGCTAATGGTGCCATAACGCAAACTGAAATAGGAGTGGAGATTTAAAAGCATGTTACTTAAATGACAAGTAGTTCACTATAATTTTTAACTTTGTTTCTAATGGTATCATTTTTATGATTCTAATTGTAACAAATTAAAAATGGAAGAACAAGAAATATTTTTGAAGGAGAATTTGAGATTTCTCCGGAAGCGGAAAAATCTTATTCAGGAAGATCTTGCAGAAAACTTGGGAATGACGAGGGTCAAACTTCATGCAATTGAAAGTGGAAAGACCGTAAATCCAGTTATAGGGGATGTAATTAAAATTGCAAAATATTTTAAGCTAGCAACAGATACGCTGTTGACTGTGAACCTAATGCGGTTAGGTGAATTGAAGTTGCGGGAACTTGAATCCGGAACGGATGTATACCTGACAGGTAAAAACGTAAGAGTCCTGGCTATTACTGTTAATCAGGAGGAAAAGGAAAATGTCGAGTATGTACCGATAAAAGCAAAAGCAGGCTATCGTACCGGATATAGTGATCCGGAATATTTGGCAACGCTACCGAAATTTAGCTTTCCTAACCTTCCAGCAGGTGGAACCTTCAGAATGTTCCCAACTACTGGTGACTCCATGCTGCCAATTCCGGAAGGGAGTGATATCCTAGCCAGGTACGTTCAAAACTGGAAAGAGCTAAGATCCGGGAGTTTAGGTATTGTTATCTTGAAGGGCGAGCAAGATTTTGTTTTTAAGGAAATCACGGTTTTAGCACAAGGATTATCGCTGCATTCATTTAATAAGCTTTATGATGACTACCATGTTGACTTTTCAGATGTTCTTGAAATTTGGGAGTATCATAGTTTTCATAGCAAAGTGCTTCCGGAGCCGGTTACAGATCTGAATCTTGTCATTCGTGAGATCCGTCAATTGACGATACATGCTGAACGAGATGTTTCTCAGTAGTTTCACCCTGTACTAACAATTTTTACTGTATAGGTAAATTATTATTAGTACATTAGCCAAAAATGTATATACCACAAACACCGTAATGCAAAATTCCATTACCAACCGTCTTATTTCTATTTTAACAGAAGTTGAAATGGAAGATATGTACAATCTCTTGGCTATTAAGTTGGGTAAAGTTCAAGCGGCGAAGTCACAGGAGCCAGGAGAAGTAAAGGAACTCCCCGAGTTGAAATTGAACCTGGGAGCACACTGTAAGCGAAAACGTGAGCGACTTGGTTTAACAGTTTATGCTGCTGCAAAGAGTTCCGGGATCCTTCAAAATCAAGTAAAGGTGATAGAAGAAGGGCAGGGGTATAACATTGATGCGCTTCTAAAATTGACAACATCTTTGGGATTGAATGTTGTATTAGCCGAAACAATAGATTAGATACCTGCTGACAGGATTGAACTTTAATACCTCCAAATTATGAGAATTAACTTAAAGAATGCTGTAAAAATATTCTTCCCAAATCCTTCTTTGGAAATGGTTTATTTCGAAGCTGTTGCTAATGCGATGGATGCTAATGCTTCCCTTATTGAAATATTTATAAATATTGATTCCTTATCAAAGACAGAAACCTACACAATTGAAATAGTTGATAATGGAGATGGATTTACAGATAAGAACTTTGAGAAATTCTCTAAATTATTAGAAATCGAAGAAAAGGGACATAAAGGAGTCGGTCGACTAGTTTTCTTGAATTATTTCGAAGAAGTGTATGTAAATAGCATTTACCAAGATCAGAAAAGAGTTTTTACGTTGAGTAATACATTTGACGGAGATAATATTTTAAGTAAAGGACATGGAATTTTGAAAAGAACTAGCTTACTATTCAAGAATTACGTTAAAAATAAAATTAATTCTTATGATTACGTCAAGCCAGAGGCAATTAAAAAAGCTTTAATGGAACATTTTTATCCTCAATTATATCAATACAAGGTTAATGCCAAAGAATTGCGAATATCCATCGAGCTTAAAACAAATAATCCAAACCCTCAATATAATTTTTATCCAGATGTAAAGGAAATAAATGTTAGTCAAATACCAGACCTAAAACTAACAAGTTTTAAATCTGAGGAAATAGACTTGTATGAAAATTTGGATTTATACTATTCAGTTGAACAGAGGGAAGGTGCCATATCAACAACGATAACAGCATTAAGTGTAGATGGAAGGACTATTCCCGTAGATGTTATTTCAAAAGGGGGAATTCCACAGGGATATGAAATAATTTTTTTACTATATTCTAACTTATTTGCTGGAAAGGTAAATATTTCTCGGCAGGAATTAGATATGGATGATGCTGAACTGAAAGTGATTAAGAGAATTTTTGGTGAAAAAATAATTGAAATTCTGGATATAAAAATACCATCAATAAAAACTATAAATGAGGTTACAACAAAATCGTTAGAAAATAGGTATCCTCATTTAAATGGGCTTTTTGAAAGCAATTCTGTGGGATTAGTTGATCGAAATCAATCATTAGAAATCGCTCAACGAAGGTTTTTTCAAGAACAGAAAGAAGTACTGGACGCAGTGTCATTGACAGATGAAGTGTATGAAAAGTCACTACAATTATCAGCTAGAATTCTAACAGAATATATTCTTTACAGAAATATTGTAATTGAAAAATTAAAAAAGGTTGATAAAGAGAATAATGAAGATGAGATTCACAACTTAATTGTTCCAAAGAGATCAACCCTATCCAAGAGTAACTTTCACAATGATCTTTTTACAAATAATGCTTGGTTATTGGATGACAAATATATGTCTTACAAAACTATTTTAAGCGAAAGGCATATGTCAGAGGTTTTAAGCCATCTTGTTATCAGCGATGAAGATTCGGTTGACCAGGAATTAGAAAAGAGTAACAAACGCCCGGACATTACAATAATATTTTCTAACAATCCAGATCAAGTAGAGAAAGTTGATGTAGTTATTGTGGAATTGAAGAAATTGGGTTTAGGCTTAGCGAAAAGGGAAGAGGTTACAAGTCAGTTGAGACAAAGGGCTAGGAAGTTGTTGCAATATTTTCCTGATAAGATTCAGCGTATTTGGTTTTATGGAATCGTTGATATAGATGATGAGTTCAAGGTGTCTTTGTTGGAGGACAAGTACGTTGAACTGTTTTCTTGTGGAACCGTATTTTATAAGGAACAGTCAATAATTACAGATTTAGACAAGAGGACAGAAATTCCTGTTGGTTTGTATGTATTATCCTTTGAAGCATTTCTTAGGGATGCCGAGGTAAGAAATTCAACCTTTCTGAATCTGCTTAAGGAGGAGTTAAAAGGGAGTGATAAGAGCGCGTAGCATTGGATGATCTTCTAAATATTCATCCGTTTAACAAAACTTGTTCATATTGAACACTCCAAATATGTGTATCTCGATTTACTCTAGCTAATCCTTATTTTCAACTTTTTTCACAGCCCGATTACCTCTTAAATTAATGAATTTTACCTCTGGTCAGCGAATCACCAATCGTGATGAAGATTTTATTATAAATGATGCCCTTAACAACAATAATGGCTGGATTCTGAAAGTTGAAGGTATTTCAGAGTTGGTAAAAGGCAAGCGATTTGTCTTTGACACCAATATTGATAAGGAAATAAAGGTGCTCGATCCGATCGATACTAAACTTATACCGGATATTGATTACGGTTATCGAAAAACAAAGCTCTTCATTGAGAATCAAATGCGTAATGCATCTGTGTACAGCAAACAGATAACCATTGCTCACAAAGCTGCGTTTAACCTGGCTACTTACCAGTTGGAGCCTACCCTTAAAGCTTTTAATTTACCGCGGCCACGTATCTTGATAGCTGATGGTGTTGGCTTGGGAAAAACTATCGAAGTAGGTATTTTCCTAGCGGAGATGTAATACTCCCCAAAATTGAGACCATCGGTTAAGTTTAGTAACTTGACATAAAACCGATGAACAAAATGAAACAAAGCCGGAGAAAATTTACAGCAAAGTTCAAGGCGATGGTTGCCGTTGAGGCC
>NZ_VBSN01000036.1 GCF_006149045.1 Dyadobacter flavalbus | reverse complement strand
ATCCTTTAATACTATCTCCGTTCAGATAAGCATTTACAATCGTTAGTCTGAACTCTACACTGAATTTTCTGTTTTTACCCATAAAAAATGCCCCCAAGAAGTGTCTAACTTTTTGGGGGCAGTGCACCCGCCGGTTGTGCTTTTTTCGTTTACAACCTCACGCAACCTCTTCGCCGGTTCCATCGTAATGGCTAACAACCAATTCATCTCTAACAATAAATAATCATTACAATGACAATCTTGAAAATTACGCGCTTGCTCTTTGCAATGGGGCTTTTGCTTGCCGTCAGTATTTCCTGCTCCGATGACGACAACGATGACAATACGCCGCCTGTTCCGACAGTGGATGTGATGATCAAAGAAACAACCCTTGGAAAAGTGCTTACGGACGGAAGCGGAAAAACGCTTTACTTCTTTACAAAAGATGTTGCCGGAACTTCGGCATGTACCGGAGGTTGTCTGACGGTATGGCCTGTTTTCTCCGTTGCCAGCCCGCGCCTTAATGCCGGCCTGAACGCCGCCGATTTCAGTACAATTACCCGGGCAGACGGCCAGAAGCAGGCTACTTACAAAGGCTGGCCTTTATATTATTACAAGGATGACACGGCGGCAGGCGACGTGAAAGGAGAAAATGTGAACGGCGTCTGGTTCGTTGCCAAAACGGATTATACCATGATGCTGGGCAATGCGCAGCTCGTTGGAAATGACGGAAAATCCTACAAATCCGACTATACCGAAGGAACTGCAGATACGCAGTTTCTGGTGGATTCGCTCGGACGTACGCTCTATGCTTTTATCAATGACAAGAAGAACGTGAACAAGTATACCAAAGCAGATTTCAGCAACGACGATTTCTGGCCGATTTACTATGCGGATATAAAGTCGCTTCCTTCTACCATTGATAAATCGCTTTTTGCAGTTATTGATGTTTTTGGCAAAAAACAGCTGACTTACAAAGGTTGGCCTTTATACTATTTCGGACCTGATAGTAAAACAAGAGGAATGACAAAAGGAGTGAGTGTTCCCAGGCCGGGCGTCTGGCCGATTGTCAACAAGGAATCACCAAATGCACCTGACTAATTCTGATTTATTACATGTAATCCCAAAAACGGCTGGCCATTTGATCAGCCGTTTTTTATTTACCCCAGTCTGCAACCATATCTTCAAACAGTTTTTGTAAAAAGAGCGTCTGTTTTCCTGCAAGCCCGTTTCCTACGGCCGCATCCCCGATCTGAACAATGGGCATAACCCATTTGGTTGTGCTGGTCGTAAAAACTTCATCTGCCGAAAGCACTTCTTCATACGATACGGTCCTTGTTTCCACTTCAAAATAAGGCGCTGCAAGTTCCATAACGACACGTCGTGTAATGCCGTTCAGAATGTTCCGGTCGGAAGTAATGAGCTTGTTTTCACGGAAAATAAAAACATTGCTTCTCGTCAGCTCGCTTACTTCCCCGTTTTGGTAAAAAAGCAGATCGGATGCCTGCGTACGCTTCATTTCGTCGGCCATCAGCACCATATGCATGTAATTGGTCGTTTTGATTTCCGGCAGGTCACGTACGTATTCATACGGCAGTACTTTTATACCTTTGAGCCGGCCGGCCGGATTGTCCTGCGGCAATGCTTCCGTTCTGATCAGAAAATTGGGCTGGACTACATTTACGCTGTCCGGTGCATAGCCCCCGGTAAGTACAAAGCGGAAGGCAACTTCCTGCTCACCGCACATGGCATGCAGATCGGCCAGTATTTTTGCTGTTTCTTCCTGCGAAACCGGCAAAGGAAGTTTTAGTAACCGGGCTGAATTTTCGAACCGCTGCCAGTAATCATTCCAGCGGAACGGAATGCCATTATACGTCCTGAAATAATCAAACAAGCCGTAACCGCGCAGCAATCCAAGATCGTTGGTTTTAAAAAGCGGGCTGTCGACCGGAAAAATTTCTCCGTTGAAATACTGGTAAAATGCCATAATTTAAATGCAGGAATGTAAATTGTTCAGGGCAGAAAACACCAAAAGGCTGCTTTTCCACTCCGAAACTAATATAAATCGGATGCAATGACGAAAGTTATGGCACATTATTACAAATTCGGTTATTAAATTTTCCTACTTTGCACAAACGCTGGCCGGAATTGCAGCGTTAATTTTTATCCGGCAGAACAACTCGCGGCAGATTTTTACAAATTAAAATGATTAATACCGAGCAACTACTTGAAAAGCTTCAGGCTGAAATTGAAAGTCATTCCTACGGCGAAAATCCGGCAGAGCTTTATAATCCCATAAAATACATGATGTCTCTGGGCGGAAAGCGTTTTCGCCCGCTACTTACGCTGATTGCTGCCTCCATTTATACCAAAGACTGGGAAACAGCCATCAAGCCGGCCATGGCAGTAGAGGTTTTTCACAACTTTACTTTAATGCACGACGACATAATGGACCGTGCGCCTCTGCGCCGTGGCGAGCTGACCGTGCATGAAAAATGGAATGCCAATACGGCAATATTGTCCGGCGATGTCATGCTGATCCGTGCTTACGACTTGTTGCTGGATACCCCGAAAGAACGTTTGAGGCTTGTTCTGGAACGGTTCAACTGCACGGCAGGCGAAGTTTGCGAAGGCCAGCAGCTCGACATGAACTTTGAAACGCGCTGGGATGTGAGCGAAGAGGAATATCTTGAAATGATCCGTTTGAAAACTTCTGTACTGCTTGGCTTTGCGCTGGAACTGGGTGGAATAATCGGCGGAGCTGATGAGAAATCCATAAAACTGCTGTATTCGGCAGGAGAAAATATTGGAATCGGGTTTCAGCTGAAAGACGATCTGCTGGATGTATACGGCGATCCTTCCAAGTTCGGAAAGCAGGTCGGCGGTGATATTATTTCCAATAAAAAGACTTTCCTGCTGATTGAAGCACTTTCCAGAGCAAGCGGCGACACACTTGCCGAACTGCAGAAATGGATTGCGATGGAAACTTTTGAAAAAAATGATAAAGTTAATGCCGTCCGGAATATTTATGAAACACTGGATATCCGTAGCTTTACCGAACAAAAAATCAAAGCATATTTTACACGCGGCATAGACAGCCTCAAACAGCTGGACATTGACAATGACGGAAAAACTTTTCTGCTCGGGTTTGTTCAACAGCTTGTAGAGCGTGAAAAATAACTTACTTCAAAGCTGACCAAATTTATGTCCATTACACTATTACTGATCATCATTACGTGCGGAATCAGCTATTATGCCTTCAACAATCCTTCTTTGATGGACAGGCTGATCCTGAATCCATACCGAATTACGAGCCGCAACGAATATTACCGTTTTGTAACATCCGGATTTATCCATGCAGATTTTGGCCACCTGATATTCAACATGCTGAGCTTGTGGTTTGTAGGTGAAGGAATTGAACGGCTTTTTGGAATGCTGTTCGGCTCCGGCGGCTCCTTGTACTTTTTATTTCTGTACCTAGTCGGAATTATCGTTTCAGACATTCCTACATTCCTGAAGCACCGTAACAGTTCAAGCTACAATTCGCTGGGTGCATCGGGAGGCGTTTCGGCCGTTTTGTTTGCTGCCATTCTCTTTGCCCCCACCATGACAATTTCCCTGTACTTTTTCATCAGAATGAAGGCATTCATTTTCGGGATTTTGTTTCTGGGGTATTCGTTTTACGAAGCTAAAAAAGGCACAAGTTATGTCAATCACAGCGCGCACATGTACGGCGCAATTTTTGGAATGGTATTTATGGCAGTTGTTTATCCGGCGTCCGTTCCCGGCTTTTTTGCGCAGATCGGTGAATGGATAGGAACGCTAAGGCCGTGATTTATTTCAATTCGGCCAGGACCGTTACGCTGCCTATCGTTTTATCCTGAAGGTTCACTTTAATATCTGCGTCCAGCGGTACAAAAATATCCACTCTGGAGCCAAACTTGATAAAGCCCATTTCGGTACTCTGCTCTACCTGATCGCCTTCTTTTACGTACCAGCGGATCCGGCGGGCAGCGGCTCCGGCTATCTGGCGAAAAAGTACGTCGATGCCTTCCACTGTTCTGATTACAACCGTTGTGCGCTCATTGTCCGTACTTGATTTCGGATGCCATGCCACCAAATACAGACCGGGATGATATTTAAAATACTGGATAACACCACTTACCGGGTTCCAGTTGATATGCACATTAAGTGGTGACATAAAAATGCTTATCTGTCTTCTGGGACCTTTAAAGTACTCGCTTTCTACAACTTCTTCTATAACCACGACTTTGCCGTCACACGGTGCAACAATCTGCCGGTCGCTTTTATGAACAATTCTTTTGGGAACCCTGAAAAACTGGACAACGAGTAAAAAAGCAATAATGCTCCCGATCAATACCAATCTTGGAATCCAATAACCGTCAGGAAGGAGATAATGAACACCTAAGTTTATCAATATCAATACAATGGCAGTTACTGCCATAATCGTATAACCTTCTTTGTGTAATTTCATTCAGGGCAATTTTTGGTGAGTATCAATCTTACGGGTACAAATATCGTATAAATCCTGGTTTACTTTCAATCAAAAGCCCTGCCAATCCGATTTTGAAAGGCAGGGCTTTGTATTTAATCAGGTATATGAAAGCATGGTCAGAAACTTTATTTTAATCAGAATACTTCATTTCAAACCAATAGAAGTACCTCTGATCGTTCCTGACAAAGTTAATTACGGATTATTCAATTACTACGCATTCTCCGTTTTTAACTTCCTGCTCTACTTTTTTGAATTTGACATCACGTAAAATCCGTCCGTCGCGGTACTGAACCGAAACTTTCTGATTTCTGTCCGCTACTTTAATCGTACGCACAGGCTGTGCTTTGGTTGTCGATTCCATCTGGCGGGCATATTCATTCGGGCCGTCCAGTTCGGCATCAAATTCCTCTTCCCGGTTTGTATGCAAAGCCGGCGCAGGGACCGGGGCAGGACGACGTACTGTTTGCTGAACTGCGGTAGCCGGCACAGCTTCTTCCTGAGGAATATCCGCTTTCATCAGGAATGAAATCATGTCAAAGTTAACCTTGCTCAAAAACCGCTTGAAAAGTTCTACGGATTCAAACTTGTAAATCAGCAAAGGATCTTTCTGTTCAAAAACGGCGTTCTGCACGGATTGCTTAAGATCGTCCATTTCACGCAAATGTTCTTTCCATTCCTGATCGATCAGAGAAAGCACAATGGCTTTTTCCATCTCATGCGTGATTTCGTGGCCTTCATTGGCAATTGCCTTTTTCAGATTGACCACAACGCCTGCCTGACGGATTCCGTCACTGAAAGGAATCATAATTTCCGAAATCGTAGCGCCGCGGTCTTCCAGAATGGATGTCAGTACAGGCAATGCTTTCTGTGAAATCGCATTGTTTTTGTCCTGATAATGTTTTTCAGCTGCTTCGTAAAGTTTCTGAGAGCGGTCGGCAGGCTTAAATGATCCGTATTCTGTTTCTGTAAACGGAAGCTCCATTCCAAGCGTGGTGATCACGGCCAGTTCCAGTTCAGTATAAGTACCGGCATTTGTAACAATTTCGTCGCAAACGTCGTATAAGGTATTGGCAATATCCACTGCCAGACGGTCTCCGAACAACGCATTGCGGCGGCGCGTATAAATGGCATCGCGCTGATAGTTCATAACATCATCATATTCTAAAAGACGCTTGCGCATTCCGAAGTTGTTTTCCTCCACTTTCTTCTGCGCTCTTTCAATGGATTTGGTGATCATACCGCTCTGGATCACTTCTCCTTCTTCAAGGCCCATTCTGTCCATTACTTTCGCCATCCGGTCGGAACCGAAAAGACGCATCAGGTTATCTTCCAGCGAAACAAAGAACTGCGATGAACCCGGATCGCCCTGACGTCCGGAACGTCCGCGCAACTGCCTGTCAACACGACGGCTTTCATGACGCTCGGTACCGATAATGGCCAGACCGCCTGCTTTTTTTGCTTCGGGAGTCAGTTTGATATCCGTACCGCGTCCCGCCATGTTCGTTGCAATCGTAACCGTTCCCGGCTTTCCAGCTTCTGCCACCACTTCCGCTTCACGCTGATGCTGCTTGGCGTTCAGAACCTGATGCTGGATTTTACGGAGTGTAAGCATCCGGCTGATAATCTCGGAATTTTCAACAGAAGTCGTACCTACCAGAACCGGGCGGCCTGCTTCCACAAGCTCCACGATTTCATCCGTAACCGCATTGTATTTTTCACGGACCGAACGATAGACTTTATCTTCATGATCCTTACGAACGGCTGTTACGTTCGTAGGGATGGACACAACGTCCAGTTTGTAGATTTCCCAGAATTCGCCTGCTTCCGTTTCCGCTGTACCGGTCATACCGGCCAGTTTATGATACATCCGGAAGTAATTCTGCAGTGTAATCGTTGCGTACGTTTGTGTGGCGTCTTCAACCCTTACATTTTCTTTTGCTTCGATGGCCTGGTGCAAACCGTCGGAATAGCGGCGGCCATCCATGATACGGCCGGTTTGTTCGTCAACGATTTTGACCTTTCCGTCCATAATCACATATTCCACGTCTTTTTCAAAAAGCGTAAATGCTTTCAGAAGCTGGTTTACAGTGTGAATACGCGCTGTTTTTACAGAATAGTCACGGATCAGTGCTTCTTTTTTGATAACCCTTTCCTGTTCATTCAAAGAAGAATCTTTTTCAATAGCATCGAGATCAACGGCTATATCCGGTAAAATAAAGAAATTGGTTTCATCAGACTCACCGGTAAGGAAATCGATCCCTTTTTCTGTCAGTTCAATGCTGTTATGGCGCTCATCAATTGTAAAATAAAGAGGCGCATCTGCGACAGGCATCAGTTTCTGGTTTTCCGCCAGATAAATGGATTCTGCCTCCTGCATCGTTGCCTTGATACCTGACTCACTGAGGTATTTGATCAGCGGCTTGTATTTCGGCATACCGCGGTGTGCACGGAACAATGCCAGTGCTCCTTCTTTTTTATCACCAGCTGCAATTTTCTTTTTGGCATCATTCAGAAAATCCATAGCCAGTTTTTTCTGAGCTTCCACGATTCTTGCAACACGCGGTTTCAGTTCCAGATATTCCTGCTCGTCACCGCGGGGTACAGGGCCACTGATGATCAACGGCGTACGTGCGTCGTCAATCAGAACGGAGTCCACTTCATCGACCATGGCAAAATGGTGTTTGCGCTGAACCAGTTCTTCCGGCGTACGTGACATATTGTCACGCAGGTAATCAAAACCGAATTCGTTATTCGTTCCGTAAGTAAGATCTGCTTTGTAGGCATTCCTGCGGGCAGTTGTATTAGGCTGATGCCGGTCAATACAGTCGACGCTCATGCCATGGAACTCAAAAAGCGGCGCATTCCATTCCGCATCCCTTTTTGCAAGATAATCGTTGACGGTGACGATGTGAACGCCTTGACCGGCCAGCGCATTCAGGAACGCAGGAAGCGTTGCAACCAGCGTTTTACCTTCACCCGTGGCCATTTCGGAAATTTTTCCCTGATGCAAAACCACACCACCGATCAGCTGCACATCGTAATGCAGCATATTCCATTTAATCGGCTGCCCGATCACATCCCAGGTTGTATTCCAGTATGCTTTATCGCCTTCTATTACTACGTGAGATTTTCTTGCTGCAACTTCACGGTCAAAATAGCTGGCTGTTACTTCCAGTTTATCATTTTCCTTAAAACGGCGTGCTGTTTCCTTTACAATGGCAAAAGCCTTTGGCAGAATATCCAGAAGTATTTTTTCCAGTTCCTTGTTACGATCCAGTTCCAGGGCATCAATTCGCTTGAAAACGGCTTCCTTCGCATCAACATTCGGCTCATCATTTGCCTGCTGTCTTAAGGCACCAATCTGGTCGTCAATGGATTTGAGCTTTTCCGAGATATGTTGTTTCAGCCCTTCGGACTGTGCGCGGAGTTCATCGTTGGATAGTGAAGCCAGTAACGCATATTCGGCATTAACTTTATCAACATACGGGGTCAATTCTTTCAGATCCCGTTCTGACTTTGTGCCAAATAGCTTGGAAAATATTTTAAACATGATTCTTATATATGTTTTAACCTTACATTTTAATCAAAATATTGATCCTGCACAAATTTGAATGTCAGATTGTCAGCAACAATATCATTTTCAGTCCCAAAGGTAATTCATTGCCAATAGTATTGTGCAACTTCTTTGATAATCCGTCATACAACTCTAATCATTTTTCATCAAAACTCATATAATTATATCGCCCATTCTAATCCAGAATAACCGTTTGTACTAAAAAACAATAACTACTATGCATTACACAGTACCTTTGGATCATTAAACAAAACAAATAGCCATAGCCATGAACAACAACAGATTATTTCGCGATACCAACCATAAAATGATTGGCGGGGTTGCGGCAGGACTTGCCGAGTACCTGCAAACAGATGTAACGATCATGAGGGTACTTTTTGTACTTGCCGTTTTTATTCCGCTTAATTTCCCGGTCGTTTTGCTTTACATCATATTATGGATCGTAATGCCCGATATTGCAAAACGCCCCAAAATACTGCAAAACAGCCATATTCCTTCCTGAAATAATCTGTCAGTCAAATAAATACCACAAGTCCTTAACCGCCGGAAAACAAATTCCGGCGGTTTGTTGTTTTAGATGTAATTGCTATTTTTACAATGGTATGCAGACATACTACCGTATCATTCTGCACCTTTCAACCGAACAAAAAAATTATAAAATATGAATGCATACATAGTTGCCGGATACCGCAGTGCAGTTGGAAAAGCTTCAAAAGGCGGCTTCCGGTTTACCCGTCCCGATGACCTTGGCGCAACCGTAATCAGGCATCTTCTGGAAAAATTGCCTGCTCTGGACCCGGCCAGAGTCAACGATGTCATTGTAGGCAATGCCGTTCCGGAAGCAGAACAGGGCATGCAGATGGGCCGGTATGTGGCTTTGCTTGCATTGCCCAAAAACGTGTCCGGCATTACAATCAACCGTTACTGCGGCTCCGGCGTGGAAGCCATTGCAATGGCAGCTGCCAAAATTCACTGCGGAATGGCCGACTGCATTATTGCAGGCGGAACGGAATCCATGTCGCTGGTGCCAACCATGGGCTGGAAAACGGCGCTGAATTACGAAATTGCGCATAGCAACCCGGATTATTACCTGAGCATGGGACTGACCGCGGAACAGGTTGCGAAGGATTTTAACATCAGCAGGAAAAAACAGGATGAATTTTCATTCCAGTCGCATCAAAAAGCATTGCGTGCACAAAAAGAAGGCTGGTTTGCAGACGGCATCGTGCCGGTAACAGTTAAAGAAACCTATTTTGACGCTGCAAGCGGCAAGAAAAAGACAAAAGAAATTGTTGTAAGCCACGATGAAGGTCCGCGCGCGGATACAACCATTGATGCTTTAAACAGACTGAAACCGGTTTTTGCTGCCGGCGGAACGGTTACGGCGGGAAATTCTTCCCAGACTTCCGACGGAGCAGCATTTGTTATGGTGATGTCGGAAAGCATGGTGAACGAACTTAATTTGAAACCGATAGCAAGAATGCTGTCTTATGCAACTGCAGGAGTGGACCCGAGAGTAATGGGAATCGGTCCGGTTGCCGCCATTCCGATTGCGTTGAAACAAGCTGGTTTGAAACTAAATGATATAGAGCAGATCGAGTTGAATGAAGCATTTGCTGCACAGTCGCTGGCAGTGATTCAGGAACTGGACATTAACCCGGAAATTGTCAATCCCAACGGCGGCGCCATTGCATTGGGCCATGCGCTGGGATCAACCGGAGCAAGGCTTTCCGTACAGCTTTTCAATGAAATGGAACGCAGAAACCAGAAGTACGGCATGGTGACGGCATGTGTCGGCGGCGGACAGGGCGTAGCCGGAATTTATGAAAGACTGAATTAAGCCGGAGGATAAACAGGATATACATATTTGAGGGTCTCCCGGGAAGATAAATCATTCTTCCCGGGAGATTCTTTATTTTTGCCCGTCAATCATGCCGGATTTTTCATGGATGTATCCATTATTATTATCAATTACCGAACGCCGGAGCTCATACTGAACTGTCTGGACTCCATTTACAGGTTTACATCCGGCGTAACTTTTGAAGTAATTGTAGTTGATAATGATCCTGAAAACGGCAACGGCGCAATGATCCGGAAAGCCCATCCGGATATTCACTGGATTGACATGGAATACAATGCCGGTTTCGGCAGAGCCAATAACAGAGGAATGTCGGAGGCAAAAGGCAAGTATTTCTTACTGCTGAATGCCGATACGCTCGTTACGGATAATGTGATCGGCCGGTGTTTTGTCAGGATGAACGAAAGACATGACATCATTGCCTGCGGCGCACTTCAGTATTATGCAGACGGCACGCCCATGCCTTTTTACAAAAGTTTCAATGAATTCAGAAAGACCTTTTTTATCCTTCCGCCAAGCGCGCTTTTTACAAAAATCCTGAACAAGATATATCCCGAGCCTCAGTACGCTGATCCCGAACAGCACGACTGGCTTGTTGGCGCATTCATATTTCTAAGGAAAGAAGGATTCGAAAAAACAGGCGGTTTCAGCAGTCATTTCTTTATGTACGGCGAAGATGTGGAATGGTCTGCACGGCTGGGAAAATGGGGTAAACTCTGTTATTTCAAAGATTGTACTTTCATTCATCTGGAAAACAAAAACCCTTTCCGGCGGACCAATATTTCCTGGATCAACCGTTTCAGCACGCAAATGCAGGTTTCCAATTTTCTGTGGGTCCGGAAGCAATACGGCATATTTCAGTACCTGCTGCTCATTGCCAATTATATTCTGATGATCCCGGTTATTTATATCTGGAAGATGGTCATGAACTTCCGGCAAAGCAGAAACCCGTTTTCCGAACTCCGCACACAGCACATCTATGTAAGGAAAATACGCGTACTTTTAAAATATTTCGTAAAAACAGTACGCCTGAAAAATGAACTTTTCAAGATCAGTCCAAACGAGAATATAGACTTGTTAACTTCCGCTAAATGAATAGTACCAAGAAAAAAATTCTCTTTTTTACCCCTTATGCCACGCGAACAGGATCGGAAATGATGCTGCTTTATATTCTTGAAAAACTGGACCGCACCCGCTTCGATGCTGGGATCGTCAGTTTTGCAGATGGCGAATTGCTGAAAGAATTTCCTGACGATATTCCCGTTTACATCGTTCCGAAAAATTTTAACCTGTTTCAGAAGATCTCGTTTCAGCTCGGCGTCAACCCGACGCTGGAATTTCTCAGAAAACTGGCCAAATCGTTCAAAGCTGATTTCTGGTATATCAACACAACCATGATTCCCGAAGCCGTAGCCATAGCCAGGGAATTTTCCATAAAAATGGTTACGCACTTTCATGAACTGCCATTAACCTACGCTTATCTGAAAAAACCGGAATTCAAAAGCATTATCGACGATTCGGATTTGCTGATCGGATGCTCGCAGGCAACCTGTAAAGCACTGCAGGATTCCGGCGGTAAAAATGTAAGCCTGCTGTATTCATTCATAGATCATAACAAAGTAAAAAAAGATGAAAAGCGCACGGCCGGGCTGAAAGAAAAACTGGGAATTCCGAAAGATGATTTTGTATGGATATTGTCCGGAATAACTTCCGAGCGAAAGGGATTCGATATGCTGCCCGACATAGCGCAAGAATTGAATGAAACCGGCGTTCACCTGGTATGGGTTGGAAAAAAGCTGGAAGACGGCCTTGTTTATTACACAGAACAGCGCAGCAAGCATTTAACGGCTGCAACCAGAATCCATTTTGCCGGTGAACAAAAGGAAGATTATTACAATTACCTGAATATGGGAAACGGATTTCTGCTCACTTCGAGGCAGGATCCTTTTCCGCTTGTCATGATTGAAGCTGCATTGCTCGGCAAACCGATCGTTTCTTTTCCTTCCGGCGGCGCGTCCGAGTTCGTTCAGGAAGGAATGGGAATTGTAACAGAAGATATCAGTGTAAAACAGCTTGTAAATGCAATGCGCTCGGTCATGAACGGGCAAACAGTTACAGACCGCACCAAAAGCATAGAAGTGGCCAGCCGGTTCAACGTGGAAAACGGATATAAAAACTGGATTGAATTAATTGATAAAAATTACTAGATGTACAAACAGATACACGCTTTCTACTTGCCGGCCAGAATCCTGCTTTGCCTTTTTTGCGGGATTATTTCTGTACAAACGGCTTATGCACAGACCAGCCAGTCAACTACGGAAGCTGATCCGCAGCGTTATCTTGCTTTGATGCTTCTGAACCTTACCGAAGCCAATAACCGCGGCCCTGAACCGGATCTGATAAAAACTTCGCGGCAAATCGGATTGAATGCGGTTTATTTAAATATTCCCTGGGACAAGGTTTATGATAAATCTCCCACTGATGCACCGAACTGGGCAAAATACGACGAGCAGATCAAGATTGCCACAGACCTTGGCATGAAAGTGGCGCTGCGGATCAACATCGCACGTCACAATTCCCGGATCAAAGGATATTGGGAAGTGTCGGACAGCCAGATCAGTCAGCAGGGCAAACCTTTGCAGGGCGGTTACGGAGATACTTTTTTCGGGTTTGATAACCAACCGATTGTAAACAAAGGCATCGGATTTGTTAAGGAAGTTGTAGCGCATTACAAACACCTTCAGACCAGCAACAACCTTTTATTTGTGTCTGTCACCAACACGCCGTCGCAGGAAGGCGAATTCCCCAGCGTACTGATCACCGATGGAAAGGAAATTCCGGCCGTATATGATTACTCCGAATCCATGGTGAAAGGTTTTCAGGCATGGCTTAAAAGCAATTACAAGAAAATAGAACGCCTCAACTTTCTGTGGGGAACTGCCTACAAGTCGTTTGACAATGCGCCCGCCCCTTCTACTCCCTGGGAGCCAACCAGCTCTTTCAAGCAGCGTTATGGCAAAGACTGGTATATTTACAGGCATCTGGTATTCAAGAATTATACAGAACAGATGATCGCTGCCGTAAAATCCATTGATCCGGATATCAAGTTTGTTTCCGATTACGGCTCCATTTTTGATGAAGCTTCTGTTTCCAGAGGAACGCTGGGCTTCCGCAGCCTCAACGAAAAATCGGACGGTATCAAGGTAAATGACGCTTTGGTTGGTTACGATCACCGGTGGTCTGTGGATATTATCAAAAGCACTTCCCGGGCCGGTTTCATTACCGCCAACGAGCTGTTTGTCAATTCGTTTTTTGACAGCAATGCACATTTGAAACAGATCAACGAAAACTTTGACCAGGGCGCCAATATCGTAGCGGTTGTAATTTCAACTACAGATCAGCTGGCAAGAGCTGAAAACTTCCTGAGACAGGCCGCTTCCAACTGGCTTGACAAGCCCATACCTCCGATTGTTTATACGGATTCTGTTGGCTACCGGCTGTCTGCAGCCGTTGAAAAATCGGGTGCAAGCAATGTAATTTACAACGAATGGGCAAAAAGGGCCTACGCTGATCCGGCCAATCCGAAACCGGTACTGATACGGCTGAATGAAGACCTGCTTTCGCCAGATTACTGGAAAGATGCATCCAATTATGCCCCGTACGTATTCAGGCCGGTTCCGATGCAGATCATTGCCGTGAATAAGGAATTTATATACAAACTGCCAACGGACACTTTTTCGGATGTGGACGGAACCATCGTCAGAACGGAAGTTACGGCATTGCCGGGCTGGCTGCGGTATGAAGCCGGCCAACTGAGAGGCAAACCTGCTGCTTTGGGCGATTTCCGGATTACAGTCAGAGGAACTGATGATGAAGGCGGCTCTGCGGAAGCATTTTTTACCATACGCGTAGATGCGAGTGAAAATACCAACCGTCCGCCGACTGTGGACAGCAACTTTTCCAATCAGCTTGTTGCGGTAAATACGCCTTTCAGCCTTCCCATTCCAAAAGGTGCGTTCAAAGACAGCGACGGACAGATAACGAAAATAGAAGCCAGCGAGCTTCCCGAATGGGTAAAATTCGACGGCGCCGTGCTCAGCGGCATGCCTTCAAAACTCGGCGAAAGCCGCATTATCCTGAAAGCATATGACAATCAGAATGCTTTTGTGGAAACGTACTTTACGATCCGGGTTGTTGAACCGCAATATCTGAATGCGCCTCCGTTTGCAAGCAATACGCTTCCGGTCAAATATGCACAGGTGAATATGCCGTTCAATTACATGCTGCCGGTCAATATTTTTGGTGATCCCGACGGCTATATTTCATCCATTTCCATTCAGAACAGACCCTCATGGCTGGATTTTTCGCTGAATGTGCTTTCGGGAACGCCAACCGAGGAAGGCGAATACCGCCTGATTGTACGGGCGTATGACAATGCCGGCGCTTATGTTGAAATTCCGTTTATCCTGATCGTTGAAATTCCGGAACTTCGTTTTGAACTGGTAAAAGGCGGTAGTAAAGTTGAGCAGCAGGTCATACAGAAACTCCATGCGGATGACGTTTTTCCATATAGTGAAATGCCTTCGCTGCTGAACATTTATGCATACGGCAATTTTGAATATGACCATGTAACTTTTAACCTGAACGGACCCTACCGCAGGCAGTCAACAACTTCCAAATTCCCATATGCGCTTTACGAGAATGGCTCCGGCTTTGCACCTTATATCGGCCGTTATACCCTGAATGTCACAGCATTCAAAGGAGATTCCGCCGTTGTAACCAATTCAGTACAGTTCAGCATTTCATACGGAGATTCGGTGAATATCACAAAGGACCTTGAAACATGGCAGTTTTACCCGAATCCGGTCGAAAACATCTTCAATATCAAGTTGCCGGAGCAACAATCTCAGGAAGAATTGAATTTTGTCCTCATCAATGTTTCAGGAAACAGGATAACCATTCCCGGGAATCTTATAACAGTTTCTGACAATCTCGCCAGCATTGACCTTTCCGCAGCAAGCCTTTCAGCCGGCATTTATTTTATTCATGTCGAAAGCAACGGAATGCTGCTGAAACAGTTCAAAGTCTTCAAAAAGTAATGCGCTTGCGCTGCCGTTTGCCAATATTTATTTCCCGGTTGTTATGCTTGCATAATGAATAAAATTTATATTTGTAATCATAACAATAGTATGCACGCATACCTTTTAATTCAACCTTGATCAATAAAAAATATGGCTGTTGCAGAAGATAAAAAAACGTCTATCAAAGGCGGTGAATTTTTGATTAAAGAAACTTCCGCCTCACAAATTTTTATTCCTGAGGAGTTTACCGAAGAGCAGCGTATGATTGCAGATACCTGCAGGGATTTTCTGAGCAGGGAAATCTGGCCGAGGCTGGATGAAATTGACAATGCAAAAAGTCCTGATCTGATATCGGGCCTGATGGATAAAGCCGGCGAACTGGGATTGCTCGGAACAGCAGTTCCGGAAGAATATGGCGGTTTCGGTATGAATTTCAATACTTCCATGCTGGTGGCGGAAGCAACCGGCGCAGGAAATTCATTTTCCGTTGCACTGTCTGCACATACCGGAATTGGCACCTTGCCGATCCTTTATTATGGAAATGAAGAACAAAAGTCAAAATACCTGCCAAAACTCGCAACAGGCGAATGGAAAGCGGCTTACTGCCTGACAGAACCGGATTCCGGATCGGACGCCAATTCAGGAAAAACAAAAGCCCGGCTTACTGAAGACGGAAAACACTACGCTGTAACAGGTCAGAAAATGTGGATTACGAACGGCGGGTTTGCAGATGTTTTTATTGTTTTTGCCAAAATAGAAGAAAACGGCCAGACGGATAAAAACCTGACGGCATTCATCATTGAGAAGTCTTCAAACGGCATTACAATGAATGAGCCCGAGCATAAAATGGGCATCAAAGGTTCCGACACGCGTCAGATATTTTTCAATGATTGCCTGGTTCCGGCTGAAAACATGCTTTCGGAAAGAGGAAACGGTTTCAAAATTGCGGTTAATATCCTGAATATCGGCAGGATCAAACTGGCAGCGGCTGCACTCGGAGGAGCGAAAAAGGTTGCAGGACAAGCGGTACAATATGCCAACGAACGCAAGCAGTTCGGAACGGCCATTTCCGGTTTTGGCGCAATAAAATACAAGCTTGCAGAAATGGCAGTCGGCATGTTTGCAACAGAATCGGCATCGTACCGCGTCGGACAAAATATTGATGACCTGATTACCGCATTTCAGGAAAAAGGAATGCCGGATTCGGAATCCAAGCTCAAAGCGCTGGAAGAACTGGCCATAGAATGCGCCATTATGAAAGTACACGGCTCCGAAGTACTTGATTATGTTGTGGATGAAGGCGTTCAGATTTACGGCGGAATGGGTTTTTCTGCAGATGCGCCTATGGACCGTGCTTACCGCGACAGCCGGATCAACCGCATTTTTGAAGGAACGAATGAAATCAACCGTTTGCTGGTTGTGGACATGCTCCTGAAAAGAACGATGAAAGGACAGCTGGATCTGATGGGCCCGGCAATGGCCGTCGGAAAAGAAATCATGTCGATTCCGGATTTCAGCGCGGATGAAGACGAATCGCTGTTTGCAGCCGAAAAGAAGGTAATCAGAAATCTTAAAAAAGCCGTGTTGATGATTGCCGGAGCTGCCGTTCAGAAATTTATGATGAAGCTTTCGGAAGAGCAGGAAATTATCATGAATCTGGCCGATATGATCATAGAAACGTACGTTGCGGAATCGGTGTTGCTGCGTGTGGAAAAGCGGATCGGGCTTTTGGGAACCGATGCCAATGCACTTCAGAAGGACATGGCGATCGTTTACCTCAACAAAGCCGTTGAAAAAGTAAACAACGCCGGAAGATCGGCCATTACAAGTTTTGCAGAAGGCGACGAACTCCGTGTAATGCTGATGGGACTGAAACGGTTTACAAAAACAGAGCCTGTAAACCTTAAAGATGCACGCCGCCGTATTGCAGATGAGCTGATTACAAAAAATGACTACGTTTTCTGAAACAAAAAGAAAGCTGAGGTCATTATCAACCGTACAGAAAATCAATACAGAATATCAAGAAAGCCGAATCTGCCTCAGGTCCGGCTTTTTTAATACGCCTGAAAGGTTTTTTATTCTACCTCAAATTACGCAAATTTGGGAAACCAAAATCAGAAACTTTCTCGTTACGGTTAAAAGGTTTTTTTGATCTCCATATAGCAAAATTAACAACGTTGGCTTCTATACCCGCTACTGAAAAATCCGCTTTCATGAGTCTGCAATCGCTGGATCTGCGCAAAACAGGACAATTTCCCCTTTTCCTTCTGGATTATCTGGACGGAAAAACGGAACTGAAAGAATTTTACAGTATCTACCCCACGCTGGAAAATGCGAAGGAAGCCATTTTGCAGAAAAAAGATTTTGATCCGGAAAAACGCAAAACGCTTGTTGACGTACTGACAAGCCAATACAAAGGACTTCCCGGACTGCCGGATTTCTCCGTTCTGCTGGATGAAAATACATTTACCGTAACGACCGGCCATCAGCTCAACATTTTTACCGGGCCGCTTTATGTTATTTACAAAATCGTTACGACGATCAATCTGGCGCAGGCGCTGAAAAAAGCATATCCCGAGTATAATTTTGTCCCGGTTTACTGGATGGCGTCCGAAGACCACGACTTTGAAGAAATTGCTTCATTTCATCTTTTCGGGCAAACGCACAGATGGGCCGGCGCGCATAAAGGCGCAGTCGGCAGGCTTGATCCGCGCGAACTCGAAAGCATTATCAAACAGCTGCCTTCCAAGCCGCTTTTATTTGCAAAAGCATACCTTGAAAACAGTACGCTTGCCGATGCCGCCCGATGTTACATGCACGAGTTGTTCGGGCAATACGGACTGATTTCTGTTGACGCCGATCATCCTGAACTGAAAAGGCATTTTCTTCCGGTTATCAAAGACGAGCTTACGCAATCTTCTGCTGAAAAACAGTTTACCGAAACCGCTGCAAAACTTGAAAAACTGGGTTATGATCCGGGCTTGCACGTCAGGGAAATAAACCTTTTTTACCTCGATACCAATCTACGGGAACGCATTGTCAAAGAAGACGGCATTTACAAAGTCCTGAACACAGAACTGACATTTACAGAAGAGGAAATTCTGGATCTTGCTGAAAAAAGTCCCGAAATGTTCAGCCCGAATGTCATTCTCAGACCGTTGTACGAAGAAATCATTTTACCCAATCTGGCGTATATCGGCGGGCCGTCAGAACTTCCTTACTGGATGTCGCTGAAAGGGATTTTTGACTATCACAACGTTCCTTATCCGATGCTGATCCCGAGAAACTTTGCCATGTACGTAACGAACGAACAGGTAAAAAAAGCAAAGAAACTCAAAGCAGACTGGGAAGAACTTTTCAAGGATGAATTTTCACTGCGCAGAAATTACGTTCTTCAAAATACAGAAAACAAGCTGAGCCTGCAATCACAGAAAGATGCTTTCAGGACAATAATGGATGAAGTTGTGGCACAGGCCGTTCAGGTGGACCCTACAATGAAAGGCGCAGTGGAAGCAGAACATGCAAGGCTTTGTAATTCGCTGCAAAAGCTGGAAAAACGGATCATCAAAGCCGAGGAACGCAACCAAGAATCGAATATCAGCCAGTTACTAAACCTTAAAAACAAGCTGTTCCCAGGCAGAAGTGCCCAGGAACGCTATGATAACTTTCTGAATTTTTATATCAACGACCCTGAATTTATTCAGAAACTGTTCAAGGCATTTGATCCGCTGGATTTCAGGTATAATATCCTGCTGGAAGAATAAGCCTCGAATTTCATTAATCTTTCAGCTTTACATCGCCGAAACGGGAATTTACAGTGATTTTTGTACCGGAGCCCGCTCCTACTTTTCCCTGGTACTGCCTTACTTTATACGAAGCTGTTTCACCTTTTGCCGGCTGCACCGAAAAGTTGACGTTACTGGAAGGATAACTGAACTTCCCGTAAGTAACCGTTACATTGAACTGGTTGGCTTCCGCCGGAAGAACTACGGAAGAATAAGAAGCCTGAATATCGACGTTTTCCGCAGAATTGGTCAGTTCGTCAATCCTGAAATTTCCCGAATAATTCAGCTTGATTTTTCCTGATCCGCGAATGGAACCGATTTTCGCACCGGAATAGTCAATATCCGCATCCAGATTAATAACGTCGCCAATGTTCAGTTCTCCGAATTTGTTGCTGAGAAACAACTTTTTTGCATGATCCAGTTTCAGGTCTGAGTATTGGAATTCAAGCTTCCCGCCATCCATTTTCCCGATTTTTGCACTTCCGTAACGCACATCAATTGTATTGTCTGTATTTTCAAGAAGGTTGGCAACAAAATTGCCATATTTGGAATCGATTGTCAGCGGCGCATGAAAAGACGGAATGTCCGTATCTCCGAATTTGTTGCGGACGACCAAGGCATTTTCCTTGGGCATGTAAACGGTATAATCGATTTTTATAAAGTTCTTCTCGCCTTTTTTATTGTTCCAGCCATTGTTGCCAAACTGCCTTCTGTCGATGTCCGTTGTAAGCGTAATCTGTCCTCTTGCTCTTTTTTCATCAATATTCACCGCACTGAGGTATTCCGAAGCCCTTCCGTCGGTAGCTGCGTTGGCGGTAATGACGATTTCAACCTTGATTTCTTCCTTGCTCCACAAATTGATCTTGACCTGCCCGAACTGATTATCGACAACCAGCATATCGTCTTTCTTTACATCAAAAACCTTTACGACATTCCTTCTTTTTTCAATCAGCGCATTCTGTTCCGGATCGGTATGCATTGCGAATGCCAGCGTGGGCAGCAAGGCAATCAGGTTAAATAACAGGTGTATTTTTATTTTCTTTATCGTTATCATCTTTTACTTTGTTAATGCGTTGCAGAATATGAAGTTGTTGGTTGAGCAAATCAACCTGTAATTGTAAGTTCCGGACCATGGCTTCCAGCAATGCTTCCTGGTTCGGTGCATTGGACAAGCTGGAACGCAGGTTCCGGTAACTCACTTCCAGACTTTCCAGATCCGTAGAGAAATCCTTGTAAATCTCGGGATTGTTACGCGCCAGCTTGATAATCTCCTCCCTTTTCTGCTCTATTGCATTGTTGTACTGATTGAATTCGCGTGCATAAGTAGGAACTTTCAGTGCTACACGCGGGTCGCGCGTGATGCCGTATTCATTATTCAGATATACCAGAAACCCGACTCCGAGCGCAAGGAACACGCCGGCTGCAATGCGCCAGTCAAAATAAGGATTATTCAGTCGTCGGATCTTTTTTCTTGATTTCTCGGATACAACCGGAATTTCATTGTGAAGTTTACTCTCAATCTGGCTCCATAAAGAATCCTGCGGTAAGAAAGTATCAAATCCATCCCTGTTATCTCGCACAAACCGCTCCAATCGATCCTTTTTATCAGAAGAACTTTTCATAGATTCATTAACTTGTCAAGTGTAAATAATTGTTTCAAATCATTCATTTTTTAAGTAAAAACTCAGGCCCGGCATTACTTTGAAACTGCAATAATTACCGGACCAGCATTTCGGTCAATTTTCTTTTAGCCCGCATGTACTGCGTTCGCGACGTTGTTTCACTGATCCCGAGCACTTCCCCGATTTCTTCATGGTCATAACCTTCGAACAAGTAAAGGCTCAGCACCACTCTGTAACCGTCGGGAAGTTTCTGCATCATGTTGCGGACCCGTTCCACTTCCAGCGTCAGTTCGTTTTCGGAAAGCCCGGTACTTTCTTCCAAACTGCTGTATGCTTCAATGGCCTCCTGATGCTCCTCAATTTCCACCCATTTTACTTTTCTGCTTCTCATATGGTTAATCGCCTTGTTCACAACGATCTGCTTCAGCCATGCACCGATTGTGGACTGGTGCCTGAACTGATGAAGGTTTGTGAATGCATCCACAAACGCCTCCTGCAAAGCGTCTTCTGCTTCACCCATATGGTTCAAGATCCGCATGCAAATGTTGAACATGGCTTTCGAGTAACATTTGTAAAGTTCGTACTGAGCCTTACGCTCGCCGAGTTTACAACGCTCTACCAGTTCGACATGCCGGTCGGGGTACAATTGTGTTTTCAAGCAGAAGGTTTAATTTGAACGTTCCGGATAAAGACAATCTTTTTATTTACATGTTGCACGAACTGAAAAGATATTTTTGCAATATGTTGCGGCTGAACAAAGTTTAATAAGCTGTTGTTCTTGAAAAGGTGAATGTAATTTTTGAATATTGACAATGAAATATCCTGATCTGTTATCTGCAATCTATCGATTTAGTAAATGAAAACGTTTAATATTCCTGATTTTTACCGGAGCCGGATCATCACGCCGATAAAGGAGTTCCGTCGTAAAAACGATAAGCTAAAACGTGATTATGCTCCTACATTGCTGGATTTCGGCCCGGTTCAATTCCTGATTGCACGTCATTTCGGATTTTGTTACGGCGTTGAAAACGCCATTGATATCGCCTACAAGGCCATTCATGAAAATCCGGACAGACGTATTTTTCTGCTGAGTGAAATGATCCATAACCCGGATGTAAACCGTGATCTTACCGACCGCGGCGTGCGTTTTATGATGGATACCAAAGGAAACCAGCTTATACCTTGGGAAGAACTTACGCCTGAAGATATCGTGATCGTGCCTGCATTTGGTACAACCGTAGAAAACCAGCACAAGCTCGCCGAGCTCGGGATCAATTCCTATGTTTACGATACAACCTGTCCTTTTGTAGAAAAAGTATGGAACCGCGCTGCGCAGATCGGGGAAAAGGATTATACGATTATTGTTCACGGCAAGCCCAATCATGAAGAAACAAGGGCTACTTTCTCGCACAGCAAGGAAAATGCCCCGACAATTGTGATTAAAGATCTGAAACAGGCCATACAGCTTGCAAAATACATTACAGGCGAAGTTCCACTTTCCGGCTTTGCCATTGATTTCAAAGGCCAGTTTTCGGAAGGTTTTGATCCTCAAAAAGATTTGCAACGCATTGGCGTTGTCAATCAAACGACTATGCTTGCTTCCGACACACAAGGCATTGCGGATTATCTCAAAAATGTGATGATCAGACATTATGCACTGAAACCGGAACAGGTGGAAGAACGCTTTGCAAATACCCGCGACACGCTTTGCTATGCAACCAACGATAATCAGGACGCTACTTATGCCCTGCTGACCCATCAGGCGGACCTTGTGATTGTAGCCGGCGGATACAACAGCTCCAACACATCGCATCTTGTGGAGCTTTGCGAGCAGAAATTTCCGACTTACTTCATTGAATCAGTTAATAAAATTCTTGATAACCAATTAATAAGACATTTTGACCTTGCCAAAAAAGAAGAAATTGTAACGGAAAATTATCTTCCGCAAACTGCTCCGGCCCGCATCATGCTTACTTGCGGCGCTTCTTGTCCGGACGCGGTTGTGGAAGCGATTTTGATGCGACTGCTTTCTTTCTTTGAAGGTACCAAACCCGTTGAAGAAGTAATGCAGGCATTTTAATCTGACCGTAAAAATGGTCACAAATGCCGATTGCTCATTTTACGTATACAATTTGACCGGTTTGATTTATAAAGATTAATTTCGGAGGATGGATTTTTCAAAATTCATCCTTTTTTGTTGCATTGGTTTTTTGCGCGGGTTATAAACAAATGAATTCTTCGTGCCGTTACGCTTTCTCCTCTTTATGAAAAATCATACTGTTGCCTTTTGCATTCTTGCATTTGTTTCATTGCTGCTGGGCAGTTGTTCTTCCGTAAATGAAGTGCGGGTTTCCGGTACTAATTTTACCAATGAAATCAGTCAGTCGCAGAACCTGATTTTTACATTTAACAAGGACCTTGTACCTCAGAACGAGCTGAATAACTGGGATTCGACACAATATATCGCGTTCGAACCGGCTGTACGCGGAAAATTCAAATGGACGGCTCCGAATGAACTGGTCTTTTCTCCGGTTACAGGATTCGGTGCTGCTACTGCTTACAAAGCAAAACTGACTGAATTTCTGATTTCCAAAACGGATAAAGACAAAAAGCTGGGGATTTCTTCGGAACCTGTTGATTTTCACACGCCTTATCTCCGGCTGAGCGAAACCGAAAGCTGGTGGACCATTTCTCAGGAAAGCGGAAGGCAGGAAGCAAGGCTGAAACTGATTTTCAATTATCCGGTCAATACGCAGCATGTAGCCGAAAAGTTAAAGCTTTCACTGGCCGGAAAAGCGGTTGATTACAGAATACTGCCTTCGGTCAATGATCATATTGTAATGCTTGCACTGGCCAATACGGGCAAAGCCGACAACAATCCTGCATCGATCAGTTTAACGCTGGATAAAGGGCTGAAAGCGCAAAATACAACCTATGTAACGCAGGAAGCCCTGACGCATACAGCAAGCCTGCCTTCTCCGTTGCATCTGGAAATTACAGATATTGAAACGGGTTTTGAAAACAATACGCCTTTTGTCAGGATTGTGACAACGCAGGAACTTAACCGGGAAAGTATTGAAAACGGATTCAGTATAAATCCTGCAGTTACACCCAAAACGGAAGCAATGGAAAACGGTTTTATCATCAGAGCTGATTTCAATGAAACGGATACGTACGCGCTGCTTGTCAATAAATCCTTGAAAGGCATGCTTGGACAAACGCTTGAAGAAGAAACTTCCCGGGATTTATTTTTTGGTAAAATGCCTCCGGGAATTTCATTTGTCAACAAAAAGGCACTTTACATGACGCCGAAAAGCTCGAAAAATGTCGGTGTTCAGATCGTAAATATCCCGAAAGTTCAGGTACGTATATCCAAGCTGTATGCCAACAACATTCTTGCATATATCCGAAACAACCGCTGGAACAATTATGACTATGTGGATGAAGAATGGCTTCCGACGGGATCTTTCAATTTCAGTGATGACACAGACGGCAATTTCAGCGATGTACTTGTGGATAAGGTTGTTGAAACGGAGAACCTGCCGAAAAACAAAGGAATTTCTGCATTGAACATTGCGCTTCCTGACGACAACCAACGGCGGGGAATATATCTGGTTTCGGTTAATTCCAATGAAGAAAGGTATCAGGGTGCCACCAAACTGGTTTCTATTTCGGATATCGGACTGATTGCCAAGCAGGGAAAAGACGAACTATGGATATTTGCCAATTCCATCAAAACCAATGAACCGCTTTCCGATCTTGAAATTACGCTCGTCAGCTCCAATAACCAGCATATTCAGACGGTCACTACGGACGGAGAGGGCATTGCGCATGTTGAACAGTTGAGCGAAAAAGCGCCGGGTTTTAAAGTAGCCATGATTACTGCCGAAGGCAAGGAAGATTTCAATTACCTTATCCTGAATGATACAAAAGTTGAAACATCCCGTTTTGAGGTAGAAGGCCGGCGGGATAATGCTTCCGGTTTTCAGGCATTCATTTATGGCCAGCGCGATATTTACAGACCGGGTGAAACCATGCATTTCAATACGGTGCTGAGAACGCAAAGCTGGCAGAATGCAGAAAATATCCCATTGAAAATGCGCATGCTTACGCCGAACGGACGTGAATACCGGACCTGGCGAAAAAATACAAATGAGCAGGGTGCAGTGGAAACGGAAGTAAAAATGGACGCTGCGGTACTGACGGGCACTTACGTATTCGAAGTTTACAATGCGAACGACGTTCTGCTGACTTCACAGGCGGTCAGTGTTGAGGAATTTATGCCGGACCGGATCAAAGTAGACCTGAGCGGCGCTGCAAAGAAATATACTTCCGGAGCAACTATTGCCTTGACAGCAACTGCCGTAAACCTTTTTGGCCCGCCTGCAGCCGGCCGGACTTATGAAATGCAGTCACAGCTGACAAGTAAGACTTTTGATGCCGCCGAATTTTCTGAATATACATTTAACATTCCTGCTGAAACCTCTCTTATGTCGGAAAGGCGTCAGGGCGTTACGAATGAACAGGGACAAGCCACTGAAAAATTTGAACTTTCTCCCGAGCTGAAAGACAAAGGCTTGCTTGAAGGTAAAATTTATGTAACGGTTTTTGATGAAAACGGCCGTCCGGTTAATCGTTTGCACCGCTTTGAAGTTTTTACACAGCCTGTATTTTATGGAATCAAACTTCCGGATTTGTATGTAGGCACCAATGCGCCTGTGCCGGTTGAGATTATCGGCGTAAACAGCAAAGGGCTTTTACAAAAAGGCGCTTCGGCAAAAGTGGAAGTCGTGCGACTGGAATATCAGACCGTTGTTGAAAAAAAATATGACCAGCTTCAGTATACTTCCAAAAAGAGTGAAAAAACAGTTTATTCCAATACACTGAATCTGACGAATGGAAAAACACTTTTTCAGTACGTTCCGACGGTTTCGGGCGAATATGAAATTCGTGTAAGACGTCCCGGCGCGGAACATTCTACTTTGGCAAATTTCTATGCTTATGGCTATGGCTATACGCAGTACTCGTCATTTGAGGTGAGCAATGAAGGAAGGGTGATCATGAAAACCGATAAGGAGAAATACAAAGTCGGAGAAAATGCCACGATATTGTTCAAAACGCCATTTGACGGAAGGCTGCTCGTTACGGTCGAGCGCAACAGTGTACTCGAACAGCATATTCTTACAACCGAAAAAAAAGCCGCCGAACTGAAAATCAGTCTTAAAGAAGAGCATTTGCCGAATGTGTTTGTGACAGCCACATTGATCCGCCCGTTTGATGCTTCGGACTTGCCGCTTACCGTAGCGCATGGATTTACACCTGTTTTTGTAGAAGATCCCGACCGCAAACTGTCTGTCGATATTACTTCAATTGAAAAATCAAGATCCAAAACCAGACAGCATATCAAGATAAAAACGCAGCCCGGCGCACAGGTTACACTGGCCGTTGTGGATGAAGGAATTTTACAGATCAAAAACTCAAAAACACCAGACATTCACGGATATTTTTACAGCAAGCGGGCGCTGGAAGTTACCAGTCACGATTTATACGCTCAATTGTTTCCGGAACTGACAATAACCGGCACATCCAGCTTTGGCGGTGATGGCTATGACCTGGAACGGAGAATAAATCCGTTAAGCAACGGACGTACGGAACTGGTTTCTTTCTGGAGCGGCATTCTGAAAGCAAACGGAAACGGAGAAGCGACTTTCGACGTGGATATTCCGCAGTTCAGCGGCGACTTGCGCATAACGGCTGTTGCGTATAAAAACAATGCTTTCGGCTCAGCAGCAAAAAACATGAAAGTAGCCGATCCGATTGTGATCAGTGCCGGGTTACCGCGCTTTCTGAGTCCCGGCGATGAACTGACGCTGCCCGTCAATATCAGCAATACGGAGCAGAAAGCGGCTCCGGCAACCGTAACATTGCAATTAAACGGGCCGTTAACTTCTGATAAAGCATCTTCAACACAAAAGATTGTAATTCCTGCGGGCAAAGAAACACGCGCTGTATTTTCGGTCAAAGCATTGCTCGCAATGGGCATTGGGAATGTTACAATCAAGGTAAATGCTTTTGGGGAAACCTTTGTAAATCAGACACAATTAACCATACGGCCGGCATCACCGCTTTTAAAAACCAGCAATTCCGGCACCATTGCCGGCGGAAAACAAGGTTTGATCGATCTGACCACTTCTTTCATTCCGGCAACAAGCCGGAGTCAGGTTGTGTTCAGCCGCTCACCTTTGGTGCAAGGCGGCGGGAAAGCGCTTGCCACTTTGCTTGGTTATCCGTACGGTTGTCTGGAACAAACGATTTCGAAGGCATTTCCGCAGATTTACTTTTCTGATCTGGCCAAAGCTATGGCAGCGCCGGTTTACATGGTCAAAAGCGGTGAAAGCGATTTTAATCCGATGACCAATGTGCAGCAGGCTATCCGCAAAATAGAATCCCAGCAGCTTTTCAACGGCGGTATGGGCATGTGGCCCGGCGCAACGCAGGAAGATTGGTGGACAACGGCGTATGCAGTCCATTTTCTTGAAGAAGCACGCAAAGCAGGTTTTGAAACAAATGCCAAAACAATGAGCCGCGCACTGGATTACCTGACTTTACAGACCGGAACAACGGCAAACAGGGAAATTGTGCTTGCCAGTACCAAAAACGATCTGGCTTATGGCAGCGAGCCTTCATCGGGTTCGCAGATCAGGAAAACGGTTGTTCGCCGCGAGGCTATTTACTCGCTTTATGTACTGGCATTAACCGGCCATCCCAATCGTGCATCCATGAATTATTACAAGCAAAATCCTCAGCTGCTTACAATTGATTCAAAATATTTGCTTGCCGGCGCATTTCAGCTTTCCGGCGATGCGAGAAGTTTTGCTTCCATGCTGCCAAAGAAATACGTGGCGGAAAGCAGTTCGCAATTTGCTGATGACAGCTATTCTTCTCCTTTAAGGAATATCTCACTGGTTTTAAATACTTTGCTGGAAAGCGATCCTGACAATCCGCAGATTCCGGTACTGGCAAGGCAACTTTCAAAAGCAATCCAGTCAACAGCTTATATCAACACGCAGGAAGCAGCTTTTGCAGTGCTGGCATTGGGAAAGACGGCTAAAAGCACATCCGCTTCAACCGTAACAGCAACCATTTCTGCCAACGGAAAAGCCTTATCCACATTTAGCGGAAAAGAACTGAAACTTGCAAAAGGCATTGCCAATAAAAAACTGGCGGTTGCAACGCAGGGAAATGGCAGTCTGTACTGGTTTTCACAATCTGAAGGAATGTCGGCTACGGGCTCTTATCTGGAAGAAGATCAGGGTTTAAGCATACGTCGGGAATTTCTGACACGTGACGGAAGTACGGCACAGACATTCCGGCAAAATGATCTTGTCGTTGTCAAATTAACCCTTTCAAGCATTCATGGTTTGCCGATCGAAAACGTAGTTGTAACGGATTTGCTTCCGGCCGGCTTTGAAATTGAAAATCCCCGCATTACGGAACCACGCGACATGCCATGGATTAAAAATGCAGCTGTGCCGGAATATTATGACATTCGCGACGATCGTATTCACTTTTTTACAACTGCTGAAAGCCAGCCAAAAACGTTTTATTATCAGGCCAGGATTATTTCAAAAGGCACATTCACCGTTGGACCGGCTGCTGCCGATGCAATGTATGAAGGTGAATACAGAAGTTACTCCGGCGGCGGGAAAATCAAAGTAGAGTAATCAGAAATAAAAGAAGCGCAGAACAAGACCGCTTGCGATAGCACCCAGAACGGGTGCTATTACAGGAATCCAGCCGTATTCCCATTCTGAACTTCCTTTATCATGAATCGGCAGAATAGCATGTGCCATTCTGGGGCCGAGATCACGAACCGGATTGATGGCATAACCCGTTGTTCCGCCCAGTGACAATCCGATACTCCATACCAGCATGCCAACAAGATACGGTGATATTCCCGATGGAATTCCGCCTCTTTCCGGATCAGAAGTGCCTGCATAGCCAATGGCAACTACACCGACAATAAGTAAAAATGTGGCTATAAACTCGCTCAGAAAGTTATACGGAGCCGTTCTGATGGCGGGATTGGTTGCAAAGCAGGCCAGTTTCGAACCTTTGTCTTCCGTTGCACGCCAATGCGGAAAATACTGCAGCCATACCAGAACGGCACCAAAAAATGCTCCAATCAGTTGTGCAGGAATATAACTGGCAATCAGGCTGTAATCTTGTCTTAAAACGGCAAATGCAATGGTTACCGCAGGATTCAGATGAGCAGCGGCGCTGCCGAATGCATTGGCTGTAAAAATCCCGATCATGACTGCAAATCCCCAGCCGGCAGTAATTACAATCCAGCCGGCGCTTTCACCCTTTGTTTTTTTAAGCACAACATTGGCAACAACGCCATTGCCAAGTAAAATGAGAACCATTGTTCCTACTAATTCTCCGATAAAAGGGGAAGGCTGCATGATTTGAAAAGATCAGGTTAATTCAGCGAATATGCGAATTGTTTTATTAGTTCTGTTACAAATACCAAAAAGAATATTTCATGCCGTTTATACCATTTTTGGAAGACGAATTCTACTAACTTTGCCGAATAATTTATTTTGTATTGAAAATCATGTCTTTAAATCAACTTACGGCTATATCACCTGTTGACGGCCGTTATTACAAACAAGTATCCGAACTATCTGCCTATTTCTCTGAATATGCACTTATATATTACAGAGTATACGTAGAGATTGAATATTTCATTGCGCTTTGTGAAATCCCTTTGCCGCAACTGGCAGAATTTGATAAGAAGAAATATGCCTCACTGCGAAAAATTTATGAAGATTTCAGCGAACAGGACGCGCTTCACATCAAGGATATTGAAAAAGTAACAAACCACGATGTCAAGGCTGTCGAGTATTTTATAAAAGAACAATTTGAAAAGCTTGGAATCGAGTCCTGCCAGGAATTTATTCACTTTGGCCTTACTTCACAGGATATCAACAATACGGCTATTCCGCTTTCACTGAAAGATGCAATGGAACGGCAGATCAAGCCCTTGTTCCGCCAGGTTCTTTTTGTGCTGCGAAGGATGTCCATTGAATGGAAAAATGTGCCGATGCTTGCTTATACGCACGGCCAGCCTGCATCGCCGACGCGTGTCGGAAAAGAATTCATGGTTTTTGTGGAAAGACTGGAACGTCAGCTGGAAATGCTTGACAAAATACCGCCATCGGCAAAATTCGGCGGTGCAACAGGTAATTTCAATGCACATCATGCAGCTTATCCCAAACAGGACTGGATGGCTTTTGCCAATCATTTTGTGGAAGGGCTCGGACTGAAAAGAAGCCGTCATACTACTCAGATTGAGCATTATGACAATCTGGCGGCTACTTTTGACTGCTTGAAAAGGCTGAATACAATTCTTACGGACCTTAACCGGGATATGTGGACTTACATTTCCATGGGTTATTTCAAACAAAAGATCAAAGCGGGCGAAGTGGGTTCTTCTGCGATGCCGCATAAAGTAAATCCGATCGATTTTGAAAATTCGGAAGGAAACCTTGGCCTTGCTTCGGCATTGTTTGAACACTTTGCAGCCAAGCTTCCGATTTCGCGCATGCAGCGTGACTTAACGGATTCTACTGTGTTAAGAAACATCGGTGTTCCGCTTGCGCATCTGGCCATTGCGCTCAACTCTTTACTGAAAGGCCTTGGAAAACTGGAACTGAACGGGGAAGTCCTGAAAGCGGATCTGGAAGACAACTGGGCAGTCATTTCGGAAGCAATCCAGACAATCCTGAGAAGGGAAAGTTACCCGAAACCGTATGAAGCGTTGAAAGAACTGACGCGTACCAACGAAAAAATTACGCGTGAGTCCATTTCCCGCTTCATCGAAACACTGGACGTTCCTGAAAAAATCCGCGAAGAGCTGCGCGCATTGTCGCCGTTCAATTACCTTGGAATTATAGAGGATACTTACTGATTTTTGTAAAAACAGAAAAGAGCCTTGCCGGAATCCAACCCTGCAAGGCTCTTTTGTTTTCATTTCGGTTTGCTTATCCGCATTTGGAAGAACCGCAATCCTTGCACGTCAGGCAACCTTCCTGATATAGCAGATTCGTAGAATTGCAGTTCTGGCATTTTTGTTTCACAGCTTCCGTTCCGTCGGGAATATAATGTTTCAATGCACGCGCCACACCGTTTTTCCATGTATTGATGGATTCGTCAAGCTGAAGACTACTGATCAGATCAACGACTTTTTCAATCGGCATGCCGTGACGTAAGGTACTGGAAATCAGTTTTGCATAATTCCAGTATTCCGGATTAAACTTGTAGGACAATCCTTCAATGGTCGTTTTATAACCGCGTGTATTCTTGTACTGGAAATCGTATCTTGAACTGCCGTCCGCTTCACGGTTTTTGATGATCAGGCCATGATTAACCCATCTTGGCAATAAAATGCCGTCGTCATCATCGGCCATACCGGTGAAAATTTCATATGGTCTTCCGTCAATAATGCCTATAAACGCGATCCATTTATCTTTTTTATTCTGAAAACGGACAATATCAGCTTCCAGCACCTGCGGCCTGATGGTTGGAAACGGAACGTTGATTGTTGTTCCGGTTTCTTCTTTTTTCTCTGTATTGGCAATCAGAACGCCTGAACGCGAGCCGTCCCGATATACGGTAACGCCTTTGCAACCGGCTTTCCAAGCTTCCATGTAACATTCGCCAACCAGTTCTTCTGTTACGTCAGCCGGCATATTAATGGTTACGCTGATGGAATGATCAACCCATTTCTGGATTGCGCCCTGCATTTTCACTTTTTTAAGGTAATCGACGTCGTTTGAAGTGGCTTTGTAATAAGGAGATTTTTTAACCAGTTCATCCAGTTCTTTCTGAGCGTAATTTCTGTCTGTTTCATAGCCGTTCACCTCCATCCATTGCTTGAAACGGTGATGGAAAACAACGTATTCTTCCCAGGAATCACCAATATCGTCAACAAAATCAACCCGCACATCTTTATCGTTCGGATTTACTTTTCTTCGGCGCTTGTAAACAGGCATAAAAACAGGCTCGATTCCGGAAGTCGTCTGCGACATCAGGCTTGTGGTTCCTGTCGGTGCAATAGTCAGCAGCGCAATGTTTCTTCTTCCGTATTCCAGCATTTCATAATAAAGCTGCGCATCCGCTTCTTTCAGCCTTTGGATGAACGGATTATTTTTTTCCCTTTCAGAATCATAAATGGTAAAAGCGCCTCTTTCCTTTGCCGTGTGAACAGAACTCCGGTATGCTTCCAGCGCAACGGTTTTATGGATCTCGACGGCAAATTCGCTTCCTTCGTCACTTCCGTAACGCAGACCAAGCGCGGCAAGCATGTCGCCTTCTGCTGTAATGCCGATGCCGGTTCTTCTGCCTTCTTTGGCTTTTTTCTGGATATTAAGCCATAAGTTCCGTTCTACACGCTTTACTTCTTCCTCTTCCGGATCTTCATCAATTTTCTGCAGAATGGCATCTATTTTTTCCAGTTCAAGATCAATAATGTCGTCCATCATGCGCTGTGCAGCGCCAATATGCTTTTTAAACAGTTCCCAGTTGAACTTTGCCTGCGGCGTAAAAGCTTCTTCTACATAAGAAAACAGGTTGATAGCCAGCAAACGGCAGGAATCATATGCACACAATGGAATTTCGCCGCACGGATTGGTCGAAATGGTTTGATAGCCAAGATCCGCATAGCTGTCCGGCACTGACTCACGAATGATTGTATCCCAGAACAATATGCCCGGCTCAGCCGATTGCCATGCATTATGCACGATTTTTTTCCAGAGTGCACTGGCGTCAACTTCCTTCTGATGCGTCGGATTATCGCTTTTGACCGGATATTGCTGTATGTATGGAATTCCCGACTCTACAGATTTCATGAACTCGTCATCAATCCGTACCGAAACATTCGCGCCTGTCACTTTGCCCTGCTCCATTTTGGCATTGATAAAATCCTCGGAATCCGGATGGCGGATGGCAACTGAGAGCATCAATGCGCCGCGGCGGCCGTCCTGCGCCACTTCACGCGTGGAGTTTGAAAAACGCTCCATAAAAGGCACAATGCCGGTTGAGGTCAGTGCAGAATTTTTTACCGGCGAACCTTTCGGACGGATATGCGACAGATCGTGGCCGACGCCGCCGCGTCTTTTCATCAGCTGCACCTGTTCCTGATCTATTTTCATGATGCCTCCGTACGAATCTGAAGAGCCGTTGTTCCCGATCACAAAACAGTTGGACAAAGAAGCAATCTGAAAAGGATTTCCGATACCCGTCATCGGGCTTCCCTGCGGAATGATGTATTTAAAGTTCTTTATAAGATCAAAGATCTCGTTTTCGGATAGCGGATTGGTATATAGCTGTTCAATGCGCGCAATTTCCTTTGCAATCCTGCGGTGCATATCGTCGGGAGTAGCTTCGTAAATCGCTCCGTAAGAATCTTTCAATGCATATTTATTAACCCAGACGCGGGCCGCCAGATCATCACCTTTGAAGTATTCCAGAGAAGCCTGATATGCTTCATCGCTCGTATAAGTACGCTTTTCCTGTGTAAATTCTTCTATTTTTTCCATTGGCGCCGCTAAGTAAGTTGACAGGTTTTAAAGGATGGCAATTTACAAAAATTAATTCTGGAGTACGGATTAAAAAATAATGTTTACAAATTGTTAGATGTAAGATGCTAAATGTGAGATAATTAATTAAAATAATTTTTTGAAAAGTTTACAAAATTTAAAATCTGCTTTAATCATTTTTTCATTCAGATATTTTTTTAATCAAACAAAAAAGAGCCGGTCAATACAACCCGGCTCTTTAAGATTACTATGGCGAAATTTATTTTATCTTCAATGCTTGTTACAAATAATAATCAATGCTTTACTGAAATTGCAATGTGTTGAAATGCATACAATTTCCTTTCGGACCAAAAATTCTTTTCAACAGTCAATGTAAAATGTGCATCGTGTAAAATAATCTGGTCTGCTTCTTTTGATATGGATCGTTATAAAGGCAAATATAAATTATAATTTAGAATTGGTATAAATAATACGCATTATTTTACTTTGTAACCCTAAATTCGGTCTCGACATTTTTATTATTGTATATTCAAAAATTACACTGTTCCTGAACGGCGTAACATCAGCTTCCTTTCCGATCCTATACTTTTAGACATCTTAAATTTTGAAAAAGTTATTTACCAACCTCACTTTCTGGGTTCTGACTGCGATTACGGCCGGAGCGCTTCTCGGGCATTATGATCCGGAAACAGCAGTGAAAATGGACTTTCTTGGGAAAGGGTTTATTCAGATTGTCAAGATTTTCATCAATCCTATCATTTTCCTGACCATTACGCTGGGAATTATCGGAATGGGCGACCTGAAAAAAGTAGGAAAAGTCGGCGCAAAGGCATTAATCTATTTTGAAGTAATTACAACGCTGGCATTAATCGTTGGCGTAATCGTCGCCAATATCATCCGGCCGGGAGAAGGCGTTGTGACGAGCAACCTTGAAAAAGGCGATATTTCGGTTTATGCCAGCAAGGTCCATGATTTCAGCTGGCTTCAATTCTTTTTCGATAATGTTACGCTGCAGGTATTGCTTTTCTCGCTTGTTCTGGGAACGGTACTGAGCAAATATTCCGGAAAAGACAAGATTATTCACTGGCTGAATTTTGCTTCCAAATACGTTTTCCGCGCCCTGCACTTTGTCATGATCTTTGCACCGGTCGGAGCGTTCGGCGGAATGGCGTATACAATCGGAAAATACGGAATCCATACGCTGCTGCCGCTTGCCAAACTGATGGGAACGGTTTATGCCACAATGGCCATTTTCATTTTCGGCGTGCTGGGACTTGTGCTGAGAACTTACAAAATCAGTTTGTGGTCGTACCTGAAATACATCCGTGAAGAACTGCTGATTGTACTCGGGACTTCTTCCTCCGAAGCTGCACTGCCGTCTCTGATGGGAAAACTGGAAAGGATGGGCTGCTCCAAACCGGTTGTCGGCCTTGTTGTTCCCGCCGGTTATTCCTTTAATCTGGACGGAACCACGATTTACCTTTCAATGGCTACGATATTTCTTGCGCAGGTTTTCAACGTTCACCTTACGCTTGCACAGATTTTTTCACTGATCGGTATTTTAATGGTTACTTCCAAAGGAGCCGCCGGCGTAACGGGCAGCGGTTTTGTCGTTCTGGCTTCTACTTTGACGGCCATAAAGGTTATTCCGCTGGAAGGCCTGGCTTTGCTGCTGGGCGTCGACCGGTTTATGTCCGAAGCGCGTGCCATTACCAATTTTATCGGGAACGGAGTGGCTACGATATGGCTCGCCAGCAATGAAAAGGAATTTGACAGAGAAAAAATGCATTTCGCCTTTGCAAACGTTAAGGAAACTGAAAACGTAGTTACAGATAATCTGACGGATGTAACGCAGCAGGGCCATTCCTGATCCATTGCGGCGCGGCATTGTACTTTTTACGGATTCAATCTTAACTTTGAGCATTCCAATTGCACCAAGAAACTTATGACCAATCAAGAAAACATAGCAGTTCCGACCCGCGCCGCAAGGGTATTTATCGGAGAAGAATTTGACCTTAAAAAGTGGGAAGACGTTGAGCCGTTTTTTGAAAACCTTAAAAACCGAGAAATCAATTCTGCCGAAGAACTAAGGCAATGGTTTTCGGACCGCAGCGAAATTGAATCCTACTTATCAGAAAATTTTGCATGGCGCTATATCCGCCAGACCTGCGATACGGCCAACACAAGCCTGATCAATGCACTGCAGTTTTTTATCACTGAAATACAGCCGAAACTGGCCGAATACGGAAATGCGCTGGACAAAAAAGTGGTTGAAAACCCGTTCCTGAGCGAACTAAAAGAACCAGGTTATGCAATTACGTTGCGCGGGATGAAAAAAGCAATCGAGATATTCCGCGAAGAGAATATTCCGGTTATAACCGAAATGCAGACGGAGGAACGCCGTTACAGCGCCATTGCCGGAGCGATGACGGTTACAATTGACGGCGAAGAAATGACTTTGCAAAAGGCTTCGGACCGGCTTCAGTCAACAGACCGTACTGTGCGCGAAGAAGCGTGGCGGGCAATCAGCAACAGGCGTTATGAAGATCATGAACAGCTGGACGAATTGCTGAACAAGCTTGTAAGTCTGCGTGACAAAGTCGGGAAAAATGCAGGTTTCAGTAATTACCGCGACTACATGTTTGCCGCCATGGGCAGGTTCGATTACACGCCTCAGGATTGTTTCAACTTTCATGATTCTGTAAAAAAAGCCGTTGTTCCCATGCTGGACGAAATGGCTGCCAGTAGAAAAGAAGCCTTGAAAGTAGATGCACTGCGTCCGTGGGATACCAAAGTGGACCCGCACGGACTGGCACCCTTGAAACCTTTTGAAAATGGCGACGATCTGCTGGATAAAACCATTCGCTGCTTTTCGCGTCTGGATCCGTTTCTGGGCGATTGTCTGCGGACAATGAAAACGATGAAACACCTGGACCTGGAATCCAGAAAAGGAAAAGCGCCGGGCGGCTATAATTATCCGCTGGACGAAATTGGCGTGCCTTTCATTTTCATGAACGCTACTTCCAACCTCCGCGATATGATCACGCTTCTGCACGAAGGCGGCCATGCCGTGCATTCGCTTGTGACGCGTAACCTGGCGCTTAATTCATTCAAGCATACGCCTTCGGAAGTTGCCGAACTTGCTTCCATGTCCATGGAACTCATTACCATGGATTTCTGGGATGAGTTTTTTGAAAATGAAAATGACCTGAAACGCGCCAAAATCCAGCATCTTGAATCGATTATAGAAACATTGCCGTGGGTTGCAACCGTGGACAAGTTCCAGCACTGGATGTATGAAAACCCGCAGCACGATGCAGAGCAGCGGAAAAAAGCATGGATTGACATTTACGGAGCATTTACGGACAACGTCATGGATTGGTCCGGACTGGAAGAATACCGCAAATACCTGTGGCAGCGCCAGCTTCACATCTATGAAGTTCCGTTTTACTATATTGAATACGGGATTGCGCAGCTCGGTGCCATCGGTGTATGGAAAAATTACAGGAACAATCCGGAACAGGGGCTGAAAGGCTATCTGGATGCACTGAAACTGGGTTATACAGCTACGATCGGAGAGATTTATCAGGCTGCCAATATTCCCTTTGACTTTTCAGAACAGCATATAACCGAGCTGATGCAGTTTGTTCATGATGAACTCGCGCAGTTAAAAAATTGATATTTCATTTCCATTCAATTTGGTGGTTATGAAAATGGCGGTTATTTTTGTGGGTATTACTTATGAACGATCGAGAAATGAAATTCAATAAAATAGTGGCGTTTGTTGCAGGCCTGGCTTTGATGACTTCCTGCGAATACCAGAAATACAATCATATAGAGCAAAAAGATGTGAATTCTGGCAATGACTATGTTTATGGTGTAAGCCCGGATTCATTGCCTCGCCAGCTGGCAAACAAATATGAGCCAAAACCGGAACTGGATACGCGCGTTAATGCCATCCGTGAAAAACTATACAGCGGCATAAGTAATGCTGTCGTAAAGCAATAATATTTCCCTGACATAAATAGAAAAGGTATCTCTTTACAAAGAGGTATCTTTTTTTATTTATGCGGATATTGAATAATTTTAATATTCGTTTCTGCGTATAATCTCCGTGTCGGCTTTCCGCAGGATAATTGCATTATTACAATTGAACAATTTTAATTTACTTTACACCACATAGGTAATGCAGGTGTATATTCTGCGGAATGTATAAGCTGTTAAATATAAAATCAACATGAATATAGCTTTGGTTACCGGCTCAGCCGGACTGATTGGAAGTGAATCGGTCGCTTTTCTAGCGGATAAATTTGATATCGTAATCGGCATTGATAATAATCTCAGGGAATATTTCTTCGGGGCTGACGGAAACACGGAATGGAACCGCAACAGAATTCAGAATGCCTTTGATAATTACAAGCATTACTCGGCAGATATCCGTGAAGTAAGCCAGCTTGAACCTATTTTCAGGGAATACGGAACAGATATCAAGCTCATTATACATGCTGCTGCACAGCCAAGCCATGACTGGGCCGCCAAAGAGCCGTTTACTGACTTTGGCGTAAATGCCGTCGGAACCTTGAACATGCTGGAAATGACCCGGCTTCATACGCCGGAAGCTGTTTTTATATTTACTTCAACAAACAAGGTTTACGGCGACAATCCTAATTACCTTCCTTTGATCGAACTGGAAACACGCTGGGAAATTGATGAAAACCATCCTTATTTTGAAAACGGCATTGACGAAAGCCACAGCATAGACCATACAAAGCATTCTGTTTTTGGCGCGTCCAAAGTTGCAGCAGATATTATGGTGCAGGAATACGGACGTTATTTCGGAATGAAAACGGCTGTGTTCCGCGGCGGATGCCTTACCGGCCCGAACCATTCGGGTGCTCAGCTGCACGGATTTCTGGCATATCTGATGAAATGTGCAATTACAGGAAATCATTACACCATTTTCGGCTATAAAGGCAAGCAGGTTCGTGATAATATTCACAGCCATGACCTTGTAAATATGTTCTGGCATTATTATCAGAATCCTCGTCCCGGCGAAGTCTACAATGCCGGAGGCGGCCGTTTTGCAAACTGTTCCATGCTGGAAGCCATTGCATTATGCGAGCAGATCACCGGAAATAAATTGTCTTACTCCTATTCGGAAACAAACCGGATCGGAGACCACATCTGGTATGTAAGCGACCTTACCAAATTCAAGTCCCATTATCCCGGCTGGAACTGGGAATTCGGGCTGGTCGAAACACTTACACAGATTCATGACGGCATTTCTTCCAGGTTAGGAGCGAAAATGGTCTAAGAAGTTCAGTGACCTCCGCCGATCAAAAAGGATTGCGGAGGTTTTTTTAAATTCCTCCTATGACAGAAAATTATGTTATTATAATTCCCCAATTCAACGACTGGGAGGCGCTGAATTTACTGATAGAAAAGATCAATGCGGATCTTGACCCGGTTATTCTGCAGCAGTCAACGATACTTATTGTGGACGACTGTTCAACCAAAGCCAGAGTAAACCCGTTTGTCGGTTTTAAAGGAAAAGCAATCAAGGTGTTGAAGCTGTACCGCAATCTCGGACATCAGAGAGCCATCGCAATCGGGTTGTCCTACATTGCAGAAAATATGGAGGCCGACAAGGTAATTGTAATGGATGCTGACGGAGAAGATGCCCCCGACGACATTAATAAGCTCATAGGCAAGTCTTTACAAGAACCTGATAAAATTATATTTGCTGAGAGGAACAAACGTACAGAAAACCTCCTGTTCAGGTTCTTTTATGTAATATATAAATCCGTTTTCAAACTGCTGACCGGAAAAGTAATTACATTCGGCAATTTCAGTCTGGTTCCAAAACAAAGATTACAGAATCTGGTCCGTGTTTCGGAAATCTGGAACAATTATCCCGGCGGGATTATCAAATCGAAAATTCCTTACGATTCTGTACTTACAAACCGTGCAAAACGGCTTGCAGGAGAAAGCAAGATGAACTTTGTTTCGCTGATCCTGCATGGGTTAAGTTCCATTTCCGTTATGATCGACACCACTGCAGTCAGGATATTGATATTCTCCATGTTTATGTCAGGAATTGCCATCACATTCATTGTAGTAATCCTGTTCCTCAAACTGATCGGGAACGCGACGCCCGGCTGGGCCTCAACGCTGGGAAGTACTTTAACTATTCTGATGCTGCAATCATTTCTGATATCCCTGTTTCTGGTATTTATGGTTTTGCAGTACCGCTCGCAGCAACATTTCATTCCGGCAGTTCATTACCGGGATTTTGTAGAAAAAGTAGATACTTTCAGCTAATTGTATGATCAGCTTTGATAACGCTCCCATAGTGTACTGGTTTGCCGGTTACATTCTGGCAGAAATTGTCATCGCTGCAGGCGTTTTCCGGCTTGTTCCTGAAAGGGTTTTTATTTGCCTGAGTATTCTGCTGTTGGTTTTTATGCGTTTGCCCGTCATCGTTTTCAACCGGGAGCTGAATGCGGATGAAAGCCAGATGCTCAGTCACGCCATTACGCTGTTCAGAGATCCGCTTTACTGGCGTTCTGTTGACGGCACTACAATCGGGCCGCTGGATAATTACCTGCTCGTTGTTCCGCGCATTCTGGGCTTTCAGCTTAATTATATTTCCGCCAGACTGATAGGAATTCTTTGTTCATGCGGTTCGCTGCTATTGCTGTTTTTTACACTGAAAAACTGGTTTGGCAATGTTACCGCACGTACAGCATTCATCTTTCCGCTTCTGTTTCTGTCATTTACGCAGGAAAAAGATTTTGTTCATTATTCCAGTGAACAGTTGCCTGTATTTCTGCTTTCTTTATCAATGTGGCTGCTGTCAAGGATCACGAACCATTCTGGCTCTTTAAAATGGAATGCCTTATTCCTCGGATTGACAGCCGGAACTATTCCGTTTGCCAAACTTCAGGCTGTTCCGCAAGCCATTGTTACAGTGCTGGCTGCATTTTGGGTTTGTTACCGCTGGTTCGAGCTCAAAAGAGATTCCAGACCATTGAAAGTACTTTTACTTGGCGGGCTTACTTTTCCGGTTATCACTTTCATCTGGGCTTATTCCTTTCATGTTCTGACGGATCTTGTTGATTTTTATCTGTTCGGGAATGTTATTTATGCAAGTGGAAATGAAGCAATATCTATTTCAGCCCTGTTTTTACAAATAATCAATCTGAGTGCAGACTTCAGGGCCTTTACAATCATTTCTCTTATTCCTTTTATTGCAGCCGTAATCAGAATTTTCCAGAAATCAATTGATAAAAAAGAGGATCATGTCGTTCGGTTTGTAGTTCTTTTTATGGCTTTTTCCAGCATTTATGCCGTCACCAAATCAGGAAATAATTTCATTCATTACCTGAATTTCTGCATTATTCCCTGGACTTTGCTTGTGGCTTACGGCTTGGCCAATTTCAGACAATGGAGCATTGTACCTTCCGTTTTGCTGTTAATGTGGTTTGCCGCCAATAGTGCTTATAACTATAAAAAAGAACGTACGTTAAATAACTACATATCTTCGGAAAAGAATGCATTTGAAGAAAGCGCCGTTGTAAAAGCCTTGAAAAAATACAGTAAACCCGATGACTGTTTGGTTGTATGGGGCTGGCAGAGCGCGTATTATGTAGAAGCGCAGTTGCCTCAGGGAACAGCTGAAAGTCATTCGGAACGCTCTATATTCAATCATTCGATGCGACAGAAATACTTCAGTCGTTACATGAAAAATATGGAAAGGACCAAACCGGCCATTATTATAGATGCCGTTGGCAAGAACAGCCTATGGCTTCAGGACAAGAAAACCCAGAGCCTTGAAAACTTTCCGGAAATCAATACTTACATCCAAAAAAATTACAGCTATGCAGGCAGCTTCGATGATACAAAACTTTATATCAGAAAAGACCGCTTACAACTGAGATAAGAGATTTGTTTTAGAAGTATTTTCTGCCTGAAGCAGATCATTCAGTGTGGTTTTGTCCAGAACCGCAAGGTTTGCATCTCTCCATCTTTCCAGAACAGACCGCAAGCTGCATGTTTCCTCATCTTTACAGTCATCGCATTTACCGTAAAAGAACATGGAAACGCATAACGCCGGCGCAATCGGGCCGTCTATAATCCTGAGCACTTTTGAAAAATTCACTTCTGCCGGGGACATTCTCAGCAAGTAACCGCCACCTTTCCCTTTTTGGCTCTGAAGTACGCCGTTGTTTCTGAGATCAAGTAAAATTGCTTCCAGAAATTTCTTGGGAATCTTTTCTTTTTCAGCAATATACGATATCAGAACCGGGCCCTTCCCGTATTGTTCCGCCAACACTTTCAAGGCTTTCAGAGCATATTTGGCTTTTTTTGAAATCATTGTTTATTAATCCTTCTTTTAAAGAACTTAGTTTGTCTGATGATGAACTGAATCCGGAAAATTTCTGGCATATTAATACCAGTATATAACTATTCACCGAATTTTATTGATTTTAGAACATAATTTCATTAAACAATAATTCCATAAAAGCCACATACGTACGCTATATCATGCTTTTCCTAATTTCTTGGCGGCTTTCCTCCGTTGAGCAGTCCCTGCATTCTTTCAAGTGTTTTCTTTTCTCCGCACAACGATAAAAAAGCTTCCCGTTCCAGATCCAGAAGATATTGTTCCGTTACATTCTGGGGGTAACTCAAATCTCCGCCATTGATCACATAAGCCAGTTTGTTCGCAATTTTTGCATCGTGATCCGTAATGTAACCGGCCAGGCGCATCTGCGCAATGCCGGCCATAAAGAGCGCAATACCGGTTTTTCCCTGAACTTTGATGTCATTTCGCTGCTTGGGCTGCGTATAACCGTTCTCTGAAAGATCTATTCCAGCCTGTTTTGCTTCCGCTATAAGCCGCGACCGGTTCAGGACGATCTGGTCTTTATCCTGAAGATAATTCATTTCTCTGGCTTCACGGGCCGACGTTGAAACTTTTGCCTGTGCAATATTCATGAATGCAGCCTGCAGGATATTCAGTTCCGGATCTCCCGACTGATACATATCCGAGCATCTCAGTGCCATTTCCTTTGTTCCTCCTCCTGCCGGAATAATCCCGACACCGAATTCCACGAGTCCCATGTACGTTTCTGCGTGTGCCACAACTTTGTCTGCGTGCAGATTCAGTTCACAGCCGCCGCCCAGTGCAAGCGTATGCGGCGCAGTAATAACCGGGATTGAAGAATAACGTGCACGCATCATCGTTTGCTGAAACTGCCCGATAACCATATTGATTTCGTCAAATTCCTGCTCGATGGCGAACATAAACAGCATGGCCAGATTGGCTCCCGCTGAAAATGCCTCGCTGGATTCATTGCCGATCACAAGCCCGCGAAAATCCTTTTCGGCCAGACTGATTCCTTTCTGTATTCCTTCAATCACTTCGGAGCCCATGGTGTTCATTTTGGACCTGAACTCGAGATTCAGAATGCCATCACCAATGTCGTACAGATTTGCTCCGGCATTTTTCCAAACCACATTTTCGGAAAGGTTGCCAAGTATAACAAAGCTTTCCTGACCGGGTATTTTTTTATAGGATTTTGAAAGAACATCGTAGTAAAAACGCTTGCCGTTTTCCACTTTATAAAAAGAAGAATGGCCGTTCTCAATCATTTCGTAAACCCATGAAGCCGGTTTCAGATCAAGTGCTTCCATAACGGAAAGCATATCTTTCAAGCCGATGGCATCCCAGGTTTCAAAAAGTCCGAGCTGCCAGCCAAACCCGGCCGATATGGCCTGATCGATCCTGAAAATTTCATCCGAAATCTCCGGAATCCGCAGCGTTGCATAACGGAATATATCGGCAAACGTTCTTCTGTAAAATTCTCCGGCTTTGTCCTGGCCTGCGATGAGTACTGCAAACCTTTTGGAAACATCACCGATTGCCTTTGTGCTTTCCAGCGTAGCAAACTTTACTTTTTCCGAAGGCTTGTACTCAAAAGAATCAAAGTCCAGCGCAAGAATAACCGATTTGCCTTTTTCGTCTTTTATTTTTTTATAGAAACCCTGTCCGGTTTTATCGCCCAGCCATTTGTTGTCATAAAGCTTTTGTATAACCTCAGGAAGTACAAAGGCATCGCGGGACTCGTCATTCCCTTCGCCGGATGCGTACAGATTATTGGCAACATGTACGGTTGTATCCAAACCCACAACGTCCGACAAGCGGTATGTTCCTGATTTTGGACGTCCGGCAACAGGCCCGGTCAGTTTATCGACTTCATCCACACTCAGATTCATCTCCGATGCTACACGAATGGTCTGGATCAATGCATAGATTCCCAGCCGGTTTGCAATGAAACCGGGCGTATCCTTGCACAGAACGGTTGTTTTTCCCAGGAAAAGATCCCCGTAATGCATCAGAAAATCAATGACAGACTGTTCGGTTTCGGCCGTTGGAATAATTTCCAGCAAACGAAGGTATCTGGGCGGATTGAAAAAATGGGTTCCGCAAAAATTCTTTCTGAAATCCTCGCTTCTGCCTTCTGCCATGAGGTGAATGTGAATCCCGGAGGTATTGGAAGTCACAAGCGTGCCCGGTTTGCGGAGCGCATCTACTTTCTCGTAAAGGCTTTTTTTGATGTCCAGCCTTTCTACAACCACTTCAATAACCCAGTCGTAATTCTTGATTTCCGGAAGATTGTCTTCAAAATTCCCAAGCTTTATCCGGGAAGCAAACGAAGGGCTGTACAAGGAAGCCGGCATTGCTTTCAAAGTCTGCTGAAAAGAGTCGCTGACGATTCTGTTGCGGAAAGCCGGATGGCTGGCTGTAATGCCTTTTGCAGCTTCGGCTTCGGAAACTTCCCTGGGAACAATGTCAAGTAACAAAACTTCGACTCCTATATTGGCAAAGTGGCATGCAATGCGGGAGCCCATTATACCCGAGCCAAGTACGGCAACTTTACGGATGGAACGATTCATGGGTTTATGGTTTTTGGCTGTTAGCTATTTAGCTGTTAGCGATTAGCTGTAAGCTTTTACTGGATTTTTTTTACAGAACTATTCTTTCTTTATTAATGATCAAACGCAGAAGCCAACGGCTGACAAAAATGAAAATTTATTAATGACCAAAAGCTAACGGCTAAAAGCTAGTCGCTAACTGCCAAAAAGCTTTTCCTATTCAAAATCGTCTGTTATTTCTCCGGCTTTTAGTTTCTGGTTTTCTTCTTCAACGAGTTTATTTACTTCTTTTATTACTTCAAAAAAAGTAACCAGTTTTTCAAGCGGGATTTTATCGCGGATCATTGTATTAAATGATATGACGCCTTCGCGCGCCACTTCTCTTTTTTCCTTTCCCAGATCGGTCAGTACAATTCGGACAAAGCGTTTGTCACTTTCACTTACTTCTCTTTTGATCAGGCCGCGTTCTTCCAGGTTTTTTAGCATCCTGACAAGGCTTCTTGGCTCCATTCCGAGCAAAGGCGCAATTTTGGTTGCCGGAGTTCCTTTTTCAATGTCAATGTTCAGCAGCACATAGCCGACTGCCATTGTGGTATCATGGCGCGCAGCATAGGCATTGTACATTCTGGAAATGGAATGCCATGCCCATTTTATCTGGAAATCGATCGTCTTTTCCTTACGCATCCTTATTCATGTAAGTAGCTGGCAGCAATGCGCTTTCAGCTGTTAGGAAGATAAATGTTCAATAAAGAGCAAATTGCAAAAACTCATCATCTCAACGGATTACAAGCAATTACATCTGATTTTACAGCCTGTCTGCAAATGTAAGGAAACAGCATACTATTATGCAAGCATACTAATTTGAGTTTAAATAAAAAATGCACCGGAAATAGACTGCACCCCAAAAGTTGGACGAGTTTAAGAATTAACGATTAGTGTGATGAGCTCGGTATTGTACCGGGCTCATTCCATTTAAATTAAGCCTGATCCTGTCTTTGTTGTAGTAGTTGATATA
>NZ_VBSN01000035.1 GCF_006149045.1 Dyadobacter flavalbus | reverse complement strand
GGCTCTGATTGCCTCAGAACTGGTGGCCTTGCCAACTGCAAAACCCATTATTCCCGATTGGGAGTGCAAAAGTGCAACATTAACTTTTTATACGCAAGCACAGAATGAAAATATTTATCGCATTTTTTCCCAAATCTCCTTAACCGGTTGATAATCAATATTAGCTAACGGAAAATAGTTTAATAATTATTCAAATACCTGGCAGATACTTTCCAGATTTTTACAAAAGCCTTCAAAACACCATTTTCCAGCCGATTTCTGCTTTATTCACGAAAATATTCCAGCACATGCATCTTTAACAAATTTTCCTGCTTCATGATGTCTCCCATAGGCAAAGCACGATTTAAACGATAATGCGGCCAGCCGTCATTATCTGTATATTCCAAAACGTAATAGGAAGACAAGCTTAATACTTTACATATGCCTATATGCATCAGATCCTGTTTCTGCTCTTTTGTAAAGCGCTTTGCTCCCTGGCCAAGTTCCTGAACGCCGATCAGGAACAATACGCCATTTAAATCAGCCGGCCTTTTGCCAATCATCTTTTCAACTTTATCCAGTAAATGATTCCACTGAACTTCCAATGGCTGATCTTCTATATCTATTTTGTCCATAACGGCTTTATTTATTTATATACTCAATTTGCGCCTTTCCTGAAAATACAAACAGGAATCCAGCATGAATGATTTGGTTTTAACTCTTAAAGTTTTCTATGCGTTCTTTATTTAAAACAAATTTCACGGCAGCCCGGACCTTTATATCCGATTATATAACACATTGAAAGTAGGCTTTTAATGCTTTTTCCTAACTTTGGCTTTTGCTGTAATAAGATGAATCAATTAGAAAAGCATACAATTTTGAATCATAACGATTATTTGTCAACTCTGAATGACCCTCAGCGGGAAGCGGTATTGCATGGAGAGGGTCCTTTGATGATTATTGCAGGCGCAGGCTCCGGAAAAACCAGGGTACTGACTTACCGCATTGCCCATTTGATTGAAAATGGAGTTGACCCGTTCCGGATTTTATCGCTGACTTTTACCAACAAAGCATCCGGCGAAATGCGCCATCGTATTGAAGGTGCTGTCGGTACGGAAGCACGGAATATCTGGATGGGTACTTTTCACTCTGTATTTGCCAAAATATTAAGAATTGAAGCCAGGTATCTGGGTTATACAAGTGATTTTTCCATTTATGATACCGATGATTCCAAGTCATTACTAAGAAGCATTATCAAGGAGTACAACCTGGATGACAAGATCTACAAGGCAAATGTAGTCTTCAACAGAATATCGGGAGCAAAAAACCGGCTTGTGTCCGCAGACGATTACATCAACAATGCAGCGATTCAGGCGGATGACGAAGCGGCTAAAATGAAAGAAATCGGCAGGCTGTACAAGACGTATGCAACGCGCTGTTTTCAGGCCAATGCAATGGATTTTGATGATCTGTTATTTAATACCAATGTCCTTTTCCGCGATTTTCCTGATGTATTGTATAAATATCAGCACAAGTTCCAGCATGTCATGGTAGACGAGTTTCAGGATACCAACGTTTCGCAATATCTGATTACACGCAAACTTTCTGCTGTTCACCGTAACATTTGTGTCGTTGGCGACGATGCGCAGAGTATTTATGCGTTCCGCGGAGCCAATATTGAGAATATCCTGAACTTTGAAAAGGATTTTCCGGATGTAAGGACGATCAAGCTGGAACAAAATTACCGTTCTACGGGCACCATTGTAAATGCAGCCAATTCCGTCATTGCACGAAACAAATCGCAGCTCAAAAAAGAAACCTTTACAGCAAATGAAGAAGGATCTTTGATTGATGTGCTTAAAGCAGGTTCCGATAATGAAGAAGGCAGGCTGGTGGCAACTGCAATCTTTGAAGAAAAAATGCAGAAAGCGCTGCGCAACGAAAACTTTGCCATTCTTTATCGTACCAACGCGCAGTCACGTTCGTTTGAAGAAGCTTTGCGCAAGCTTGGAATCAAATACCGGATTATCGGCGGGCAGTCATTTTACCAGCGAAAAGAAATCAAGGATTTGCTTGCTTACCTTCGGTTTACGGTTAATCAGAGAGACGAGGAAGCTTTCAAGCGCATTATAAATCTTCCAAAAAGAGGAATCGGTGACTCAACGGTAGCTAAAATAGCCGTTGCGGCTTCCGAAAATGATCTTCCGATCTGGGACGTAGTGGCAAACATCGGAAATTATGCAAGCGGTCGTACGATTACGCCGATTGATCAGTTTGCAACTTTAATCAAGAGTTTTAAAATTCTGGTGGAAGAAGGAAAAGATGCCTACGAAGTTGCCGCGCACATTGCAAAAGCTTCGGGCATACTGCGTGAATTGTATGAAGACAAAACGGTGGAAGGTTTGTCGCGCTACGAAAACGTACAGGAATTGCTGAACGGTATCAAGGAATTTGTTGATAATCCCGAAAGTGAAGACAAAACCCTGAGCGCTTTTCTGCAATCTGTTTCCTTGTTGACGAATGCCGACGAGCCGGATGACAACAATGACAATGACCGGGTTACGATGATGACCATTCACTCAGCAAAAGGGCTTGAATTCCGGAATGTATTCATCGTCGGGCTGGAAGAAGACTTATTTCCGAGCCAGATGATGCTGGAAAGCAGGCAGGATCTGGAAGAAGAAAGAAGGTTGTTTTATGTTGCCATTACGCGCGCTGAAAAAAGGCTTTCATTTTCGTATGCGGAAAGCCGGTATCAGTGGGGACGTTTGAAAATGTGCGAGCCGAGCCGCTTTTTACTGGAAGTCGATCCGCGTTACCTGAATGCTTCCAGAATTCTGCATGGTCCGGAAAGAGACAGCTCTCCGTCTCCGCTTTCCTCGGCACGGAATTTGACGCAACGTAAATCAACAGAGTACAAGCCGGCTTCAAGCATGGCGCCGCATGTTCCGTCCGATGGTTTTGTACCAACCGATACTTTTGACCTTGCAGAAGGTGACAAAGTGGAACATTTGAAATTCGGTTTTGGAGAGGTTACAAAAATAGAAGTAAACGGCTCCGACCGGAAAGCAACGGTTAAATTCGACCTTGTAGGAGAAAAAACGCTGTTGCTGAGCTTTGCCAAACTTCGGGTACTTAAATAAATTTATTAGGATGATTATAGCAGGTACTTACACCGCTTATTATTAATAATATTAGTACAAATCCAGATCAAATAAATTACTCTAAAACTTCACTGATAAAATTATAATTTATGTTTATTGAAAAAGATATATTACAAATACAAGAGCGCGGAAGTGACATAGCAACTGTGGAAGAACAAGTTCGCTATTTTATCAATGGCTTTCCATTTCTGCAGCTTTCAAAAGCTGCAACAGTTGGTGACGGAATTATCCGTCTTACTGACGATCAGATCAAAGAAGTTATCAGTGAATTTGACAAAAGTGCCGCAGAAGGTGAAATTGCCCTGCTGAAATTTGTGCCGGCCTCCGGCGCTGCAACCCGCATGTTCAAATCCTTGTTCGGGTTTCTTCAGGAAGGAAAAAAGGATAAATCGGTTGAGGAATTTTTTGCCAAACTTCCGGATTTCGCTTTTTATGAAGATCTGAAAACAAGTATGGCTTCGGACAATTTCAATATTGAAACGGCCGATGAAAATACAATTGTTTCCTATTTCCTGACGAATAAAGGCCTGGGTTACGGTGAACTGCCGAAAGGATTGCTGAAATTCCATAATTACGAAGACCGCTCCCGCACTCCGCTGGAAGAACATCTGGTGGAAGGCGCAAAATATGCAAATGCCGGCGGCAACGTGCAGATCCATTTTACGGTTTCTCCGGAACACCGCGACAAGTTCGAAAAACTGGTTGTAGAAGTGCTTCCGACTTATCAGAGTGAATTCGGAGTAAGGTACATTGTCTCCTTTTCCGAGCAAAAAAGTTCCACAGATACGATTGCAGTCAATCTGGACAATACGCCTTTCCGCGAAAAAGACGAAAGTTTGTTGTTCCGTCCGGCGGGCCACGGCGCACTTCTTGAAAATCTCGGACAACTGGATGCCGATATTATTTTTATCAAAAACATCGACAATGTCGTTCCGGATCGCATTAAGGAAGAAACCATTACTTACAAAAAAGCACTGGCCGGAATTGTTCTTAAATACCAGAAACAGATTTTCGGGTATCTTAAAAAATTGAATGAAGAAAGTGATGCCGCGTTATTAAGCGAACTGGATTCATTTTTCAGAAATGAATTGTGTGTTGTTCCGCCTGCCGGATTTGATAGCTGGAATGACGAAAAGAAAAAAGAATATTTTGTCCAGAAACTGGACAGGCCTTTGCGTGCATGCGGAATGGTGAAAAATCAGGGAGAACCTGGCGGCGGACCGTTCTGGGCTGAAAATGCGGACGGATCTTCTTCTTTACAAATTGTTGAATCTGCTCAGGTGGATGTCGATGACGAGGCACAAAACAGTATTTTCAAGAATTCAACGCATTTTAATCCTGTCGATCTGGTTTGCGCAGTAAAAAACAGCAAAGGTGAATTGTTTGACCTGAAAAAATTCCGGGATCCTTTAACCGGCTTTATTACAGGAAAATCAAAGGACGGAAAAGAGCTGAAAGCACAGGAATTGCCGGGTTTGTGGAATGGCGCCATGGCCGACTGGAACACGCTTTTTGTTGAAGTTCCGCTGATTACTTTCAATCCTGTAAAAACCGTTAACGATCTTCTCCGCGAACAGCATCAGTAAAATTAAATTGAGGAGAAATAAAAGCTGAGGATAAATAAAAGTTAGGTATCAATCAGTTTTAAATAACAAAAAAGGCGCAGAAACCGGTTTCTGCGCCTTTTTTATAAAGTGATCGGAAAAAATCAAGGAATAGGCAGTACTTTGCTTTCTTTGAAAGTAGACAAAATAACCATGGTCTGCGTACTTGCTACTTCCTCAATTTCATTGATTTTTTCGAGCATCAGCTTCTGATAAGTACTTATGTCTTTCGAAATGACCCTTAGCAGGAAATCTCCGGTTCCGGTTATATGGTGACACTCAACGACTTCTGGAATTGCATGTATTTTTTCAACAAAAGATTCGGTAACTGCTTTTCTGTGTCCGACCAAGGAAATCTGTACAAATGTGCTTACACCCAATCCTACCTTTTCAGGTTCAAGCTGAGCATGATAGCTCTTGATAATTCCGGATTGCTCAAGTTTCTTTACACGTTCCAACGTGGGTGCAGGAGAAAGCCCTATTTCCTTGGATAATTGTGCATTTGTTATTTTTGCATTCGTTTGTAAGATTTCCAGTACTTTACGGTCGATCTGGTCTAACTTAATAATGGCCGACATTTCTCTATGACTAAGGTTTCGTATAGCGCCTTTTTTAAGACGATGCAAAACTAATTAGTTTCCCGAAGAATCTTATAATTATATACTGAAATTTGTCAAAAAAAAAGAATTATCGTAGGCAAAAATTCAATTTAGTTTGGAAATATTAGGCTTACGTATCTTGTAATGCATTAACTTCAATTAGCTTACGAAGCATACGTTTCGATTTTCTGCAGAAAATCCTGATACGTCATTTTTATGCCTTCTTCCAGTTCTGTACGGTGTTTCCAGCCCAGGCTGTGCAGCTTGCTTACGTCCATCAGTTTTCGCGGAGTGCCGTCCGGCTTGTCTGTATTCCAGCGGATTTCACCTTCATATCCCGTTACATTCATGATCAGTTCGGCCAGCGATTTGATCGTTACATCGGAGCCTACGCCAATGTTCAGGAATTCCGGTTCATTGTAATTCTGCATCAGGAAATAACATGCATCCGCAAGGTCGTCGGCATGGAGGAATTCCCTCAAAGGCGAACCTGTACCCCACAATTCGACAAAAGGCTTGTTTTCTTCCTTTGCCGTATGAAATTTCCGGATCATGGCGGGCAGCACGTGAGAATTGTTAAGGTCATAATTGTCATTCGGGCCGTATAAATTGGTTGGCATGACAGAGATAAAATTGCAGCCATACTGCGCGCGGTAAGCTTCACACATTTTGATACCCGCAATTTTGGCAATGGCATAAGGTTCATTGGTTGGTTCGAGCAATCCTGTCAGGAGCGATTCTTCACGCAAAGGCTGCGGAGCCAGTTTCGGATAAATGCAGCTTGATCCCAGAAACATCAGTTTTTTTGCATCTGTTCTGTAAGCACTGTCAATTACATTGTTCTGAATCAGCAAATTGTCATTTAAAAATTCAGCGCGGTAAATGTTATTGGCCATAATTCCGCCTACTTTTGCTGCGGCCAGGAAAACATATTCCGGGCGTTCTTTCTCAAAGAAATCCTTTACAGCACTCTGATTCCGTAAATCCAGTTCGGAAGAAGTTTTTAAAACAAAGTTTTCATATCCTTCTTTTATCAATTTTCGATGAATAGCAGAGCCAACCATTCCGCGATGTCCGGCAATATAAATTTTAGCACTTTTTTCCACTGTGTTTTTTAAATTTGTGTGTTGAAAATCAATATAGAAAAAACCTGTTCGTTACAAAAGTAATCATCTTGCTTTGAAGAAAAACTTATACACATGCAAAGAGTAACTTCGATCTGCTGTTTTTTTCTCCTTTATCTGATTAAAAGCGTTTCTGCACAATCAGAACAGAAGGAAACCACACCGCCGCCTTCATGGCTGCCAAAGGAAACCGTCAAAAAAGATACAGCCACCCGCTCCAAAGACCTTAAATCGTTTATCAGCGGACTTGATCCGGTTGCAGGATCATCGCTTCCCGGCGCAAATGGCAAATCTACAAGCCTTTCAACGCTTTTCGGAGAAACAATTCCTGATCTTGGGTTAAGGGTTAAAGAATACAAAAGCCAGAAGAAGGACAGGAAGTTAAAGAAAGAAAAAGCCAAACTGGCCAAAGTTCAGTACGAAGGTATCCCGATGCAAAGCATGTCGGTAAAATACGGCAGCGGCGACAGGGCGACCGTAGAATATTTTCATGTGCTTAAAGAGTACAAACCGATCAATCCTTACGTACGGGCAACAGAAACACGCTGGTATGATAAAAAAGGCAAAAAATTAAGCTCGGCAGTCGTCAAGGAAAAAGAACAGGCACTTCCGCTTCACGGCTCTTATAAAAAATACACGGGCGAAAACCTGATGGAAGAAGGTTACTATTACATGGGCGCAAAGGACGGCCGCTGGGTTAAATACGACGCAAAATACAACCTTATTGACAAAGTAGTCTGGAACAGGGGATTTCCTGCCGAATCACGCATTGCATACTATGATTCCGCTCATACGCAGATTATGGAAGTTGTTCCCGTTGTGTTCGGTAAAGTAGAAGGAGAATACATGAAATTCTACAAGGAAGGACAGCTCATGCTGAACGGCAAGTACGACAACGGACAGAAAGTAGGCCGCTGGGTGGAGTATTACCAGTTCCGTCGTCAGCGCAAAAAAGAAATCCAGTATCCGAAAACAGCATGGGAAGAAGAATTTGAGCCATTTGTTTTAAGAGAATGGGACGATAAAGGCAAACTTCTTTACGACTACACCAAAGATCCGCGCGCCTCGGTAGAGGAAGAGACTGAAAACTGACAGTCTCAAAAGAATTTTCATTACACACACTAATAAGCATGCTGAATTCGGGCATGCAAGAATTTTATCATGTTCGTTACCTTTCTGAATTACGTCAGATTCAAAATCTGGCTTGCACTTTTATTTTGTGCCCTTCCTGTTGCCATTTACATTCTGGTTTTTCATTCGATTGCGTTAAATGCCAATTATGTAGCATTTGATGATATTGTTATTCTGGGAATAATACCCAAATTCAAAAACGCTTCCTGGCTGCAACGCTGGAAGCAGCTTACCGAACTTTTTCCTGAGCACCGACTGATTTTTTCCAGATCTGTAATTCTTCTGCTTTATTATACTTGTGGAAAAGTTAATCTTGTTTGGCCAATGATTATTGCCAGCGTATGCTGGGGATTGTGCGCTTTCATTTTTTACAAAGCATTTGAAAAGAACAAGTTGTCATTCTGGTATTTTGTACCGGTAATATGGCTCTGGTTCAATATCCAGTCTTTTGAAAACATCTTCTGGGGAGTAAGCTCTTTATGCAATTTCGGAGTGATTTTATTTGTGCTGTCAGCGCTTTATTTCACCTGTTATCATCAGCAACAGACTATTATATCGCTCTTTTTCGCAATTACAGCCACTTTTACCTACGGAAACGGGTTGATGGTTTTTCCGGTAATCGGGTTATTGTATCTGATTATGGGACGGCACAGACAGTTTCTGATTACTCTGACAATTGCGCTTGTTACATCAGTAATCTATTTTTCAGACTTCGCTCCTATTACACAAAATCTTGATTTTTCCGATCCTCGGCAAGTAAAAGAAGGATTTCTGGGATCATTCGGATTCATTGGCTCAATTGCAACAATCACTGCTTACAGTATTACAGATATGAAAATATATCAGGCGGTTATAACAGGTATTTTGTTAGTTATAATTTTTATTTCTCTGTTTAGAGGACAGCTTCTTCAATTCTGGAATGCTATTTTGCTAAAAACCGAATACAGAAATATGACTGCACTTTTTGCCTTGTCAGTAATTATTTTTGTAGGCATAACAACACTTGTGCTTGCTTATAAACGGATTCTGACGGACACACTTCTGGGAATGTTTAAAGGCCGGTACAGAATGTATTCGACCTTATGGTGTATAGCATTATATTTTGCGTTTATTTCTCAGGAAAGCAGATTCCGGCATAAGCTTTATCCTTTCATTCTGTTCCTGGCCATTGCTTTAAATCAGGTTATTTTACATAATTGCTTTGCGGAAGCCGTAAATAATCGTCGTGCTGCAATTGCCCAGGAGTTTAATGCAAGGTATAATGCTGACTGGTTTGGAACGAGAATGTTTTCCATAACGCAGAAGCACTTTGAAAAAATCAGGGCTTATTATCACTCTAAAGATCCGCTTGCAGAAGGCTGGAACGTACTTTCGAAATCCGAGAAAATTTCTTGTGAGACTTTAAATCAGCCAGTGGAAATTACAAAATCTGGAGAATCTGTTTACATCCGTTTTCCGGAAATAAATTTTAAGACTGAAAAGGACTTTTCTGACGGTGCCTATGTATTGTTGAAATCCGCAGACCACGTTTATGCATGTTCGTCCAGCCAGTTTCCGGTTCCTTTAAAAACGGTTATACGCCGCCAGATATATTTTGCAAAAGGATTATTCTCCGTTTTTCACGTGTCAACAATTGCACCCGGCCGATATGATTTTTATCTGCTTATGCGCGAAAACGGACAAAACAGAATTTATTGCACAGGCAAATCTTGGAATAAAATAAAGTAAGGTTAAAATTTCTGATGCAATCCTGTCAGGATACGTTCTGCTTCTTTCCGGATATCGCCTGTCGGCCGGATAAAATTGTTGTTCATAAAACTGAATGCAAGTATCTTTCCTTTTCTGGTGACAAGGTATCCGCTCAGATTGTAGATGTTGCTCAGACTTCCTGTTTTGGCAAATACAAACGGTTTTTCACCTTTGAACAAATTGCTTAATGTGCCTGTTTTTCCGCCCTGCGGCAGTATGGCAAACAACCTTTCCTGCGGAACTTTTATATATATTTTTTGAAGCAAAGCCACGATTGTTCTCGGCGTAAACAGATTATACCGGCTGAGCCCCGAGCCGTCTTTCCATACCGGACGATCCGGCAGATCGTCCATATGATGTTCTACGGCATGTGCAATGGCTTTTTCTGTGTTCAACGGCAAGCCATTTTCCGAAGCGTAAAGCAGCATAAGCTGTTCCGCAAGCATGTTGTCGCTTGTCTGCATCATTCGGGCATAAAGGGAATCGGACGGAATGCTGTACACTTTCTGTAATTCCACATCCAGCGGAATATTAATTAGTTTAATTTCCTTTTTCAATGTATCGCTTAAAAGCTGTGCGGTTAAATCATCCGACATATGAACGGGAACATCCTGCATCAGTCCTTCCGGCACCACAAGCCGTGAATGGCGGAATAAATTCTGGAATTCATCTCTTTCAATGCCTGAAACGGTACTGTCAAAAACCATAGACTTGTTCCAGATGCCCGGACTAACCTGAAATTGCTGTGAAGCCTGGCCCTTAAATCTTGCAATGTTTCCGTAAACCGGCATCGGAGAAACTTCCGGCTGATAATAATCATTGTAATCGCTCCATGCCCAGCCCGGCCCGAAACGTTTGTTTTCAAAGTTGAAAGGTGTGAGAAAAATCTGGTCTTTCCTGTTCTTTAAAAAATCAAAAACCTTGCTGTGAGGCAAATCGGGATGCAATAAAGAAGGGTCGCCTGTTCCGCGGATGATCAGTAACTCGCCCCATTCCAGATATTCCAGCCCGGGAACAGAATCTCCGAGTGCGCACAAGCCGGCGTAAAAGCTAAACAGTTTCGTATTGGAAGCAGGCGTAAAATATTTGTCATCCTGGTAAGAAGCAATGGCTTTTTTGCCGTTTACTTCCCGAATGGAAATTCCCGTATGCTGCTGGGTAAATACTGTTGAGTTTTTCAGCTCACGTTTCATATAATGCGAAACGGAACAGCCGGATAATGCCAGAATACTGATAAGGAAAAGAAGCGTGCGCATGGAAATAAGTTGGGATTGATACCGTCAAAGGTACTATTTTGCAAATTTAAACCGGCTTTTACGTTAAGTCATCAAAGTAAATTGATGATTTGAAGAAAACTGTATTTTACCTCTTTTATTTCCGGTTTATGCAGATTTATCTTTTTATAATGTATGATTTTATTCGTTCTGACGTCAAATCTGGATTGTCCGGCACAAGCCGGCAAGCACAATTTCTTTACTTAACAAACATTATCCTGTTACTTTGCACATCAACAAGCACACTGCAACTGTTAAAAATCTGATGATTGATCTTCACTCCGTTCTGAACCAATATTGGGGTTACGATTCGTTCCGGCCTTTTCAGGAAGAAGCCATCCGGACGGTCCTCAACGGAATGGATACGCTTGTTTTGCTTCCGACCGGCGGCGGCAAATCCGTCTGCATTCAGGTGCCTGTGATGGTTTCAGAAGGAGTCTGCATTGTGGTTACGCCGCTTATTGCGCTCATGAAAGATCAGGTGGAACAGCTCAAAAAACGGGGTATTCCGGCTGCGTCCATTCATTCCGGCATGAGCAGAAACGAAATTGACTTTACGCTGGACAACTGTGTTCACGGCAATACCAAATTTCTGTACGTATCACCGGAAAGGTTACGGACGGATATTATGATTGAACGCGTCAAGAAGATGAAAGTTTGTCTTCTGGCCGTAGATGAAGCGCATTGTATTTCTGCATGGGGATATGATTTCAGGCCTTCTTATCTTTTGATTGCTGATTTCCGAAAGCTGATTTCCGGCGTTCCCGTGATGGCGCTTACCGCTACGGCTACCGAAGAAGTGCGTGCCGATATCCTGAACAAGCTGCAGATGCGCAATGCCAGGGTGTTCAAACAGTCTTTTGCAAGGGCAAACCTCTCCTACTCTGCTTTTCTGGAAGAAAGTAAAGAAAGAAAATTACTTCAGATTCTTAAAAATGTTTCGGGATCGGCAATCGTATACGTCAGAACGCGCAAGCAGGCCAAAGAACTCGCGGACTGGCTCAACCGGCAGGGAATCAGTGCATATGGCTACCACGCCGGACTTCCTTTCCGCGAACGTTCCGACAGGCAGTCTGCCTGGATCAAAAATCAGGTCCGGACGGTTGTGGCTACCAATGCTTTCGGAATGGGGATTGACAAACCGGACGTTCGGGCAGTCATTCATTTTGATTTGCCGGACAATCTGGAAGCTTATTATCAGGAAGCAGGCCGTGCCGGACGTGACGAAAAGAAAGCGTATGCGGTTGCGCTGTTCAATAAAATTGATCTGGAAGAACTTTCCGCAGGCATCAACAGGAAATATCCTTCTGCCGAAACCCTGAAAAGAGTTTATCAGGCGCTTGCCAATTATTACAAAATCCCGACGGGCGGAGGCGAATTCGCAGGTTTCAGTTTTGATATCCAGGAATTTACAGGAACATTCGGACTGCCTGTCAATGAAACGCATTATGCTTTGAAATTGCTTGAAGAAGAAGGGTTTATACAATTGAGCGAGAATTTTAATGATTTGTCCAAAATTCATTTTCTCATTGATAACCGTCAGCTTTATGACTTTCAGATTCGTTATCAGGAGCTGGATTCATTTATCAAAACCATGCTCAGGTTGTACGGAGGAGAACTTTTTACAGAATATGTCCGCATTTCAGAAAGTGAACTTGCACAGATTTATTTTGCCCCGGAAACAGAAATAATCCGGAAACTGAAATTTCTGCAGGAACGCGACATTATTGATTACGAACCCAGACGAGACAAGCCGCAGCTTACATTCCTGACGCCGAGGTATGAAGCAGCTTTGTTGCCGCTGAACATTTTTGAGATAGAAAAGAAACGGGACAGAGATCTGAAAAAAGCCTATGCAGTAGCACGTTACGCTTCACATACCAAAATCTGCAGAACATTGCTCCTGCTTGAATATTTCAACGAATTTGATGCGCAGGAATGCGGTGTATGCGACATATGCATTCAGAACAGGAAAAATGAACTGACAAAAGAAACCGGGCTTGAACAGGCTCTGATCCGGTTTTTAAATCAGAACGGGCCAATGGGTCCGCGCGATTTATTGAAAGCATTTGAAAGTATTTCAGAAAACAGTTTTACACACACTATAAAGCAACTGATCGAAGATGAAATTGTACGCTATGATTCACTTGGAAAGCTTGCTTTGACTAACAGAACACAGTCTTGAAAAAAGTTATTATTTTTTGCACTTTTTTACTTTTAAACTTACGGAGTGCCTATACGCAGGAGGTTTCGAGTATGCAGACCAGCAATTACGGAGGTCTTTACCGCGCAACTTACAATCCCGCCATTACAGGCGCACCAAGGCAAAAATGGCAAGTAAACATTGGTACGGCAGCCGGCAGCATCAATTACAGGTACTTTGTTTTTCTGGGAAAAAATTCCTTGCTCTATCCTATTCTGGCACCGCATTCAACAAGGGAATTATACGGCCGTTCCAGAACAATGGGATCATTGATTCAACGCAATCCGGTATATCTTGCAAGCGAAATCCGCTGGCCGTCTGCAATGGTCTCACTTGGAAAGTATTCCGGGCTGGCCTTACAGCTGAGGACAAGAGGGTATTTTTATGGAAAAAACATTCCCGATGCCATTCAGAATCTTTATTTTAAAAGGCTTGACACCGAAAGTACGCCTGTAACGGCAAACCAGCCCTGGGGAAATTTCAGTCTTGTACAGCAGAGTTTTTCGGAAGCAAATGTGTCGTACGGAGCGCAACTGCTGGATCTGCGAACGCATAAGCTGCGTGTGGGCGTCACCGGCAAACGCATTTTCGGAGCACGAACGGCATACATGAATGCGTCTGCGGATCACTTTGGCATTCGGCAGACAAGCGGGAATGTAAAGTCCAGTGAATTAGTCCTGTCAGATTTCAGGTATGAAAGCGGTTACAGTGCACAGGTACAAAAAATGCGGTTCAAAAATCTGTTCGATTCAGGTCATTATGGTTCCGGCTGGGCATATGATTTCGGGTTTTCCTATGAACTGGGCGCATACTGGGGCAGAAAAAAGGAGGAATTTGATAAGAGCCCCGAGTATTTGATCCGTTTAGGTGCGTCTCTGACGGACATAGGCTTCATCAAGTACAAAACTTTGCAAAGCAGGGTTATATCCGGAATGAAAACGGAAGCTGTTATCGGGCAGAATGAGCTGGAAACAATCAGTGACTTTGGGCCCGAAGGTTTTATGAATCTTTTTCCGGCTAAAACAGATACCATTTTCAGAAAAAATGTCCAACTTCCGCAAGCTGTTCATCTGGAAGCAGATATACAGCTTGTAAAAGGGTTTTTCCTCCATCTTGAACAAACCCGAAGATACAGAAGCCAAATGGACAGGCCATTGGATATATACAGGCCAAACTTATTTACAATTACGCCGCGTTTTGAAGATGAAGATTCCGATTTTGCTTTTCCGGTATCCTTTGTGGAGGGAAACAAACGACCTTCGCTGGGCGCTTTCGGACATTTCGGGCCTCTCTTTCTGGGGTTCAGCAATGTAAATGGTTTGTTTAAAAAACGTGGCGCAAAAGGAAGTATGCTGTACATCGGCTTTACAGCGTGGAAAATGAACAGGAAAGATGTAAAAAGTAAAAGGTAAGAAGTGACCTGTAAGCAGTAAAACGTAAAAAGTAAAATGGAAAAGGTAGTTATTCTTTGCTTGTTTAACTTGTTTTTACCGGGCGTTTTGCTTGCGCAGCATCAGCATCATGAATCTGCTTTTTCTGCAGTAACAGGTATTGAGCCACAGCCATTGCTGGCTCAGGCAATGCGTCTGCAGGAAGCGCTGACTTTTTCGGGGTCATCTTTGTCTTCGGAAGATGCAAAGCGTCTGAAGATTTTAAGCGACAAGCCTCTGAATGGAGAAACCGTAGCGGGCATTCAGGAAATTCTGGATCCATACTGCCTGAATGTTGTCCATATCAATCCGGAAGGTCGCGTAAAAGTAGAAAGAGGCCAGGCAAAAGCGCTGCTGGTTCAAAACGGATGGACAAGTTTTCTGGTCAAGGTTCATAATGAAGCCGGCATTACGGCGAAGCTTGAGGCCGTTAGCCCGAATGCCGCCAAGCCGTTTCATTCTCCGTCTTTTGAACCGATTGTCAAGAAAGAACACGAACTTTCGCCCGGACAGGTTGCAAACCGGTTTGTTGAAATCCAGATGTATACCAACCGGCCTTTACAACCTGAACTGACGGGATTGAAACTGGAATATGCCATTGTTCAGATTTACTCGAAAGATGCCGGAAAGCGTGAAATTGAAATTGCCTATAACGCCGGTCAAGGTTCGCAGGATCTTGGTTTCCGCAATTCCACGCATATTTTGTTTGATGTAAAACCTTCGGTAAAAGTAAAGTTCAATATCAAAGATGACGATGGAACGCCCGCCATGGCGTCGTTTCTGATCACAGACGGTCAGGAACATGCTTCGGGAAAATTTACCGGAGTTTATCCGCTTCCATCGCGGCGCGTAGCGGCATTTGATGAATATCCCGACTTCTTTTTTCAGCCGCAGATTTATCGAAAAGACAGTGAACATGTACTGCTTGCACCCGGAAAATACACGGTTTCATACACACGCGGACCTGAATACATCAGGCAGACCAAAGAAATTGTGGTTCCGGATCATGCAGAAACGGTGGAGGCTTCCTTTCAGCTGAAACGCTGGATTAAAATGGCAGAACTGGGCTGGCACAGCGCAGATCATCATGTTCATGCAGCCGGATGCAGCCATTACGACAGTCCGACAGAAGGCGTTGACCCAAAAGATATCTGGCGTCAGGCATTGGGTGAAGACCTCAATATTGCTGCAAATCTGGCCTGGGGACCAAGCTGGTATCATCAGAAAACCTTTTTTACGGGTAAAGACGATCCGTTGTCCAATCAGAAAAATATCATGCGCAACGATGTGGAAGTTTCCGGGTTTCCATCGTCTCATGCAGGGCATATTGTGCTTTTGCGCGTGAAAGAAGATGATTATCCCGGCACAACCCGCATTGAGCAATGGCCAAGCTGGACAGCTCCGGTTCTGACCTGGGCCAAATCACAAGGTGCTGTCGTTGGATATGCGCATTCCGGCTGGGGGTTGGAGCCCGTGCAGCCTACGGATAAACTGCCCAATTACATTGTTCCAAAAATGGACGGCATCGGAGCGAATGAATACATTGTAACGGTTACACAGCATCTTGTCGATTTCTACAGTGCAGGCGACACGCCGGCTCCGTGGGAACTCAATATGTATTATCACACACTTAATTGCGGCTTTAAAACCAGACTAAGCGGAGAAACGGATTTTCCATGCATTACAGATGCGCGCGTAGGGCAGGCAAGAAGCTATTTCAAACCGGCTACATCAAACAAAGCGCTGAACTACGATGAATTTGTCGAGGCACTTAAAAAGGGCAGGAATTACGTTTCGGACGGCCGGTCGCATATCATGGATTTTGCCGTTAACGGAAAAGAAGCGGGCATTGAAGAAAGTGAACTGTCGGTCAAAGAAGGACAAAATGTGCACCTAACAGCAAAGATAGCAGCGTACCTTCCGGCTGAGCAGGACAAAACAGGAGAAAAAACAGCCCAGACGCCTCTTACCAAAATGCCATACTGGGATATAGAAAGGGCCAGAATAGCTAAAACAAGAAAAGTCCGCGTTGAACTTGTTGTAAACGGCGAACCGGTGGACAAAGCCGAAGTGGAAGCGAACGGCAGCGTTACGGATGTTCGTTTTTCTTATAAAGTAAACAAATCGAGCTGGATGGCGCTGCGGATTTACCCGAGTTCGCATTCCAATCCTGTATTTGTAAAAGTAAACAACAAGCCTGTTCAGGATAAAAAAAGCGCAGAATGGTGTTTGTCGGCACTGGATCAATGCTGGAAAATGAAAGAACCCCATATTCGCGCCGAGGAAAAGAAATCCGCCGAAGCTGCTTATGAAAGTGCCCGAAAAGTGTACAGGGATATAATAGACAGCAAGTAAAGTTGGTGTCAGCATCCAAAAGAAGTCAAATCCGGCTGCTTTTCCGTCTGAACAGACTCCCGATCCTGCTGAACATTCTTTTTTCAAACGCCCAAAAGAAATCAAATTTTCGCCATATCCAGCCCCACAACAGCAAAATAACCTGATACAAGGGAAGTACAATCAGAATGTTAACCGTCCAGCGAATCCATGCAGGAGATTGTTTTGTAAGACCGATTGATTCGAAAATCCAGCGTTTGGCATACAAAACGGAAAAACCCGTACAGGCAAAAACGGCCAAAATGATCAGGACGTCCCAACCATTTTTTACATTCCAGCGCTGTTTGAGTTTTTCGATCATGCCGGTTTTTATTCGTAAAGAAAGCCAAGGTGCTCAGGCTTGATTTCTTCTGTATCCAGCGTCAAAAATTCTTCCCAGAAAGGATCGTTCGGCAGCCCGGCTTTGCAGATAATCGGTTCTTTTTTTACAGGATGTTCAAAATAAAGCCTTCTTGCGTGCAGATTAATATTTCCGTCCGGGTTGCCTTTTGGATAGCCGTACTTCACATCGCCTCTGATCGGGCAGTTCATGGATGCAAGCTGAACCCGAATCTGATGCGGACGGCCTGTAACGGGCGTTACTTCCAGCAAGTGGAACTTGTTTATTTCGCCTAGCCAGCGGTAGGAGAGTTCTGCACGCTGCGTTCCCGGCGCCTCATAATCATATGCCGTTGTTACGTTCTTGGACTCATTTTTGGAAAGCCAGTGCACCAGTTTTCCTTTCTTTTCAGCCGGTTTGTTCTTGACAATCGCCCAGTACGTTTTCTGGACATCGCGTTTTCTGAAAATTTCGTTCATGCGTTCCAGTGCTTTCGATGTACGCGCAAATACCACCAGTCCGCTTACCGGTCTGTCAAGACGATGGACTGTACCCAAAAAGACAGCGCCGGGTTTGTTGTACGTTTCCTTGATATAGTCTTTTACCATATCCAGCAGGCATTTATCGCCCGTTGCATCACCCTGAACCAGAATGCCCAGTTCCTTATTGACAATAATCAGGTGATTATCTTCATATATGACTTGAAATGGCTTTTTATTCATATTATATGTTAAATACTTTTTAAAAGGTCAATATGACTCTTTTTCATTCGGAAATGATTTTGCTTTCACATCCTTGATATAATTTGAAATGGCATCGGTCATAACGCCGTTCAGATCGGCATAACGCCGTAGAAAACGAGGCTTGAATTCCTTGTTGATTCCCAGCAAATCGTGCAGAACAAGAATCTGGCCATCCGCATGCGGCCCGGCCCCGATCCCTACAGTCGGAATCTGGATACTTTCGGAAACCTGTTTGGTTAATGAAGAAGGAATTTTTTCCAGAACAACAGAAAAGCAGCCTACTTCTTCCAGCATGCGGGCATCTTCCAGCAATTTCTGCGCTTCCGCTTCCTGTTTTGCCCTTACGGTATAAGTCCCAAATTTGTAAATCGACTGCGGCGTAAGCCCCAAATGGCCCATAACCGGTACGCCCGCACTCAGAATCCTTGTAATGGAATCCCGGATTTCGAGGCCGCCTTCCAGCTTTACAGCATGAGCGCCGGATTCTTTCATAATCCGGATGGCAGAATTAAGTGCTTCGCGCGAATTGCCCTGATACGAACCGAAAGGCAAATCCACAACAACCAGAGCTCTTTTAACTGCTCTTACCACAGAAGCAGCGTGATAAATCATCTGATCAATCGTAATGGGCAATGTCGTTTCATGCCCCGCCATTACGTTGGATGCAGAATCACCGACAAGTATCAGCTCCACACCGGCGGCATCCACAATTCCGGCCATAGAATAATCATAGGCGGTAAGACAGGATATTTTTTCACCGCGGGTTTTCATTTCCTGTATGACATGAGTAGTTACACGCTTGATATCAGGAGTATGTATGGACATAATTTACAGGATTTGTAATTAAATATTTTCAGGAACCGGTTACCGGCTGTTGCTTGTAGTAAAAAATAAGCAAGGATGATAACTTCACAGCAAAGTCCGGCTTTCAGCCATGTAACAACTTACCCGGCCCGATCATTCCTTTTCAAACCGACAATCTGGTTTTACCTTCTGATGAGCCAGTTTTCAGGATTAAGGCGTGACGTATTTTTCCAGATCTGGAACTGCAGTTCCGAGGTGCCGTCGCTATCCGTCGCAACTCTGCCGATGTTTTCTCTTGCTTTTACTTTTTGTCCGGCTCTTACCGTAACGCCGTTCATTTTTGCATAAATAGTCATGTAATTGCCATGCTGGATCGCCACTACATTTCCCATTCCCGGCATTTCCGTTACATCCAGTACTACGCCGTCGTATACGGAACGAACCGGCTCTCCGGCAGAAGTCTGTATATCAACGCCGAGGTTATCCACCATAACGCCTTTCAAAATAGCATGCGGGCGCTGGCCGAAATGCCCCGAAACAAAGCCTTTAACCGGCCAGGGCAAGCGTGATTGTGAAGCTGTAAAGGAAGAAGCCAGTGTCGTTTCTTCTTCGCTCATACCGCTTGAAATAACCGGTTCTTCCTCTACTTTCGGTTCTACTTTGACAGCAGCCTCTCCTTTTTTCTCTCTTTCCGCATTCTCACGTGCAATTCGTTCCCTTTCCGCACGTCGTCTTGCCTCGCGCTCTTCTCTTTCCCTGCGTTCTCTTTCCAGACGTTCGCGGCGTTCTCTTTCTGCGATCCGGCGGATATTGGCTTCCAGCAAATCAGTCGCTCTTTTGTTCTCAGCAATTTGTTTTCTCAGCTCGACTTCCTTCTGCGAAAGCTCCTGAATTACTTCATTCTGCTTTACTTTAAGTCCTTCCAGCTTTGTATTTTCACTTACCCGCGTATCCAGAACGTTCTTTTGCTGGTTTTTCTTGACCGTAATCCGCTTGCGTTCGACAGCAAGCTTGTCTTGCAGAATTTCTATTTCCTTTACTTGTCCCTGCCTTGCTTCCGTATATTGTTTCAGGTATTTATATCGCAGTACAAACTGATTGAAGGTTCCGGCAGAAAACAAAAAGACCAGCTGATTAAAATAAACATTCCGTTTGGATGCTTCATAAATCATATGGCCGTACTCGACTTTCAACTTGGCAAGATCATTATCCAGCACCTGACGTTTTTTTTCAAGTACTTTCAACTCGCCGTTCAGAAGTTCAAGATCATCGGAAAGCAGGTCAATTTGCTTTTTGTACGTATTAATCTGCTGGTTCAGGGCTTTCAGCTGGCCAAGATTAACGTTTTTCTGAGAAGACGTCTGCTTTAAAATATTCTGTATTTCCCTGATCTTGCTCTGGTTTTCACTCTTTTCACGTTCCAGCTGTTCACGCGTTTTCTGCGCAAATACCGCAGTATGCGTGCAAAAAGTGAATGTCAGTAATAAAAATAAAGCACGAAAAAAGATTTTTTGAAAGGGCATACGATTAATTCTTGCGGCCAGATACCTTAAAAAGCAGGCAAAGTTAAGCAGACTTGGGGTTTTTGCCCTATGATTTCAAGGACATTGTGAATTTACCTTTTACGCTTGTAACCAGACGGAACACTGAACGGGAAACCGGGACTTTCACGAACAAGATCCACTTTACTATGTCTGATGCGCATGTCGGTCTGATTTACCTGCTGGTCTTTTTGTGATTTTACATTAAGATTGATGATACTCGTAAACGGAAAAAGAAAACCCTGCACTTCCCGGAAGTCTTCATAATCCAGTGTAAAAGTGTTTTGCGTCGGCACTTCCGTTGCTTTGAGCCGCGATAATTTCAGATTATTTTCCCCGATAAAATTGTCAACTTCAAGCCTTTCCACAATTTGTTTTAAAACGTAAAAATCATTCTGCCTGACGAACGGCGCGTCTGCAGGCTGGGGAAAAGGCATGTTTCCGATAATAACGGACTGCAGAAGTGCAAAATTAAGATTGAAGTTATATTGCTTGCTAAGCTGCTCGTAACTGAACACAAAGTAATCTTTATGGAACTTGTCCATAAAAATAATGGAGTCAGGCGTAATCAGTCCGCGGGCCACTTCAAAGCCGACACCAGTTACAGAAATCCAGATAACACTGTCTTTTTTCATACGAATATTCACGTTCGTATTGTCAAAATCCTGCGTTTTGCTTTTGAAGGAGAATTTGGATTTTGCTACCAGATAATCAAACTGGATTTCATTGACCTTAACCGCTGCATTTGTTTCTGCAGAGTCCGCGGCTGCTACTGAAGAATCCGGGTTTGCCGGTAACGAATCAACCGCAACGGAATCCGTGGCGACTATTTGAATGACACTTGTTGAAGAACGCTGTTTGTGACACGATGTAAGCCATAGAAAACCAATTGCTACAAACCAGATCGAGATTTTATTGCTCATGTAATGCACCAGTTGCTATTTTTTTATCAAGAAGTTCCGTTGTTTCTCCCATTCTTTTGGCCTTTTTCCATTGTGCAACCGCATTGTCACGTTCTCCAAGCTTGAAGAGGACGTCGCCGTAATGTTCCACAATCGTTCCGCTGACGCTGTTGCTGTCCAGCATGGCCTTTTCAAGGAATTCCTTTGCCTTCTTGTATTCTTTCCGGATATACAAAACCCATGCATGCGTATCCAGGTATGTCGGATTATTCTGATGCTGCTGCACAAGCTTTTCGGACATTTTGAGTGCAAGATCGAGTTTTTCCCGCCGGAGCGAAAGAAAATAACTGTAATTGTTCAGCACATGATCGTCGTCCGGATTGCCTTTCAGCGCAAGTTCATACGCTGCATCCGACTTCGCATGTTCGCCAAGTCCGTTGTAGGCATCGCCGAGCTGCGCATTGATATACGGGATCATTTCGGGTTTGTCGCTGATCAGTCTCAGACTTTCTTCCAGTGAAGAAATCGCCTCTTTGTACTGCTTTTTAATCAGGTGCGCTGTTCCGTTTGAGTACCAGAACATACCCTGGTTGGGAAATACTTCCAGTGCTTTTTCCGAGTGTACAAGCATGCTGTCAACCTGATTAAGATCGCCGTCCAGCTGCAAAATAGCGCCCCATACCGCAAAGTCCGATGCGTCCGCATAGGCTGCTTTCAGATACATTTCACGGGCTTCTGCTTTTTTGTCCTGACGCGCCAGCAAATCGCCGTAAATGACATGAGCACGCGGTTCATTGGGATGCGTTTCAGAAAGTTGTTTGATCAGTGTAACGGCTTCGCCCAGCTCGGCCGGCGTTTTAAGCATTTTGAGATAACCGCTCAGAACCCTGATTTTGGGATCTGCATCCAGGTTTGGGTTGGCAAATACAAGTTTCAGTTCCTGATTGCATTTCTGTACATCGCCGTTCCTTCTGTAAATATCGGCCAGCAATACATGCGCCTGCGCTTCGTCGGGGTTGATTTTAAGTGCTTCTTCCAGCGGAGCAACTGCTTCAACAATCCGGTCGTTAGCAATCAGCATTTCGGCAAGTTCCACTCTGTAACTCACTTCTGCCGGCTCGGATGCAATCAGTTTTTTACCTTCGGCAAGTGCTTTTTCAAGATTGTTCTGTCTTAAATAAAGCTGTTGTTTCTGGCGCGTGATTTCTTCTGTTATCCCGAGCGTTTTTTCAAGAATATTGTAAGTGTCAATGGCTTTGTCAAACTGGTCATTGAACACGTAAATAGCGGCAAGTTCAATTCCGTACTGGATATTGGAAGGGTTTTTGGAAAGGAGTGTTTCGTAAATGCCGGCTGCTTCGCTGTACTTTCTGCGTTTGGCATATAATTCGGCCAGCTGCTGTGCATAATAAATATTTTCCTTGTTCAGGTCGTAAGCCTTTTTGGATGCAGTAATCGCTTCATCAAATTTTTCCATTTTGACCAGCGCCGTAGCCATCAGGTAATGGCCTGCAGCATCGTTACCGTTTGCCTGAACCAGTTTTTCAAATACAGGAAGCGCGCGGTCCGGTTCATCTTTCATCATGAACTTCATTCCTTCCGCGGCCAGCGATTCCTCTATCAGGCGAAAATCAGTATTTTCAGCTTTCTGAGGTTCTTTGTCACGATCTTTCCCGCGGCGTTGCGCGTTTGCCGGCTGAGAAATTCCCAGGTTTGCAAACACACAAAAGAAAAGGATCCATTTTATATATTCAGTCCTCATATTTGAATCTAATGCCATCAGATCGTAGACGTGACCGGCTGTTTCGGTGTATATGCCAAAGTTATCAAATTTTGTCTGTATGATTTACCCAAAGCATCGTACAAATAAAATTAGTAACGTGTAAAATGGAAGATTCTTGTCTGGAAATCAGCATATACGAAAAGTTTTCAGCACTTTCTGCAAATCCTTACTGCACGGTGTAGCCTGCATTTGCTGTACCCTGGATTCCGGAAGGACTCAGTGCCTCCACACGTACATCGACGCTGGTTGCAGCATCCGTATTGTAATACTGAAATTTCACCTTTCCGTTTTTATCTGTTTTCAGCACAGGCGCCCAATGGATTGTGGAGCGGAAATCGGGTAGGAGATTGTCCGGCTTTTTAACGGCATATGCCGGCGCATAAAATTCTTTCGGTACGTTAAAACCTGCAATTTTTGAAACCAGCACGCCGGGAACGATGTCCTGCGAATAATCGTAATTGGCATTGCCTCTTTTGGTAAGGACCGAAATAACGCCATTGCCGCCGCGACTGCCGAAAATAGCCGCAGAAGCGCCTTTCAGAACATCAATGGATTCTACATCAAATACATTCAGATTCGTGATCATGGCTTTATCGACCGGCATACCGTCCAGCACAAAAAGCGGCTCGCCTCTGTTTCCGCGAATAAACACGGACGCGTTCATGCCCGAGCCACTCACCTGAACGCCCGCAACCCGGCCCGCCAGCATGTCCAGCACACTCATGTTTCCCGAAGCCAGCTGAGGCGTTATTTTCACCGTTGCATCCGCTGTGTTGTACAGTTTTCTGGAATCCCTCGGCGCTTCTTTTTTGGCTTTAATTGTTACTTCTTTCAATAACCTTTCCCGGTTTTCTCTAATTTTTCTCGTCAGTTCCTGTTCTTCTCCAGCTCTTTTCAGGAAATCCTTAAATTTCTGAGCTTCAACCGTTACAGGATAGAAAGGTACTTGCAAGAGAGTCATTTTGGGCGGATCAAAGGGGTTAAGAATAAAAGAAAGATTCTGGTTTCCTTTTTTGTTCATGCCCTGAAGTCGAATCTGAAGCGAATCGGCAAATACAAGGTTATAGACGGCAAATTTGCCGTTTTCATTGGTTTCCGTACTCAGGAAATTACTCAGGCTGTCGTTGCTCAGAAAAAGCGACAGCATGATTTTACTGTTCACCGGTTTGTCATTGCGCAATACTTCGCCAGTCAGCGTAATGCCTTGTTCCAGAAAACGGCCGGGCGCTTCAAGCGAATCGCGCAGCACATCTTCCCACCGGAACCTGCTCCATCCCTGCGTCATCATGAGATAATCTGCATGGATTTTCCGCTGTTTTTTCTCAGGGTCAAAATAATAGCCGGGCTGCTCGATAAACCCTTTCAGATCGGATGATAAAAGCAGGTAAGAAACAATGTTTGCGTCATAGGGCTGCTGTTTGATCTGTCCGGCATCTGTTACGGCTACCGAAAGGTTTGCTTCCGCCGGCTTGCCTGCAGAATCGGTTGCAACAATTTCTATTTCGGTTTGTTCTCGCGGCGCAAAGGCCGTTTTGGACAAATTGACTTTCAGGTTCAGACTTCTCTGATGATTGATAAAAACGAGTCTTTCGCAAACCGGCTTGTTCTGATCATCAAAAAGGGTCAGGTGCGTAATTCCGTCGGGCAATTCTGCTGTGGGAAGGCTCACGGTCAAACCTTTACCTGAAATCACGCCTCTTGCAGCAAATGAAATGATTCCTCTGGAATGGCCGACAATATGCACGGGAACTTCTTTCTTTTCGGGTGTTTTACAATAAGCAATGATCCTCATTTTCAAAGGATTGGACAAATTATCCACAAGCAGCGTAAAGCCGTTTTCCTGCACTTCCGGAAAGTTGAACCGGGTTGCTTTTTCGTCTTTTGTTCTGATAAAAGCCGTGTAACGCTCGCCGGATCTGGGTTCAAACTGAAACCGGCCCATTCCAAGATATTCGCTGTTAAAAGAAGAAACGGTATCGTTGTTCCGGTTCAGTACAAAACCTTTTACATCCGTTCCCAGCCCGTTTCCGTTCACGGCCTTGAACGCAACGCGTGTGTTGATGCCCGCTACAAGCTGGCCGCCTTCAGGAAAGAACTGGACGTCGGTGAGATCGGAAGAAGCGTTGGCCGTAGTACTTTCTGTATCAAAAAGATGAATGCTTTTCTGGAAGAAAAAAACATCTGAAAAATTACGCATCCAGTTTGTATAAGCACGGATTGTATAAGCGCCGGCAGGCAGGGAATCCAGTGTAATTTCACCATGACCGATTCCTCCGCTCATCTGAACGCGGCGCAAGGCCACGTTTTTACCTGTCTGCTGTTCAATGAAATCTACATACAAAAGATTGCTTGCGCTGTCGGGAAGGTGCATGGAACCGTCCACAAGATACCCTTTAAACCACAAAGTATCACCGGTTACATAGTAAGGTTTGTCTGTATGCAAATAGGCTTTTTCATATGGAAACTGATGCCGGTAAAGCTGCAATTTGGAAGTAATCTGTCTGGTAAAATCTTCGTCCGCCCATTTTAAAGCCATCAAAGCCATAAGAAGAGCAGCAACAAGCATACTTTTTTGCAGATATCTGGTCAATTGCATAGTTTCTGTTTACATACGTTTAATGCAATTTATTGATTTTTAGATCACAGCGATATCGACTTATTTAACGGTTCAAACGGCTCACAAGTAAATAGGCGGGATAACTGATGATCATGAAAAGCAGTGCAAACTGGCTGCTTGGCAAATCCTGAATTACGGCGCTTACAAGAAATGCAAGTGAAACAATCAGCATCAAAACCGGCAGAAAAGGGTAGGCCGGAACTTTCCACGGGCGGGGCAGAAGCGGTTCTTTCTTCCGCAATGCCAGCAGCGATGCAAAGCCGGAAGCATAACCCAGCACGAAGAAAAAAGTAGCGATATCCGAAAGTTTTTCACATGCATCTTTCCCGATCAGGATCAGCAGTATGGCAATTCCGGACGTAATGAGCATGGCAACAGCTGGCGTTCCGCCTTTGTTGACTGTAGTTCCGGCTTTCAGGAAAAGTCCGTCGCGGCTCATGGAATACAGTACGCGCGGATTAAAAAGCAGCTGCGCATTGACAATCCCCAGAATGGAAATCATCAGAAACAGTGTAACGATTTTGCCCGAGCCTTCACCAAAAATCAGCCTGATGGCATCCGCAGCGGCAAGCTTGGATTGCGAAAGCTCGTTCATGGGCAAAATATGCAGGATAGCAAGGTTGCAAAGCAGGTAAATGGCAATGATCAGTAAAACGCCTCCGATCATGGAACGCGGCAGATTTCTGGAAGGATCGCGGTCTTCTTCGGAAAAATAGGCGGCCGTATGCCAGCCGTCGTAAGTATAAAAAATCGCCTGAAGTGAAAAAACAACCGGTGCTATCCAGCTTCCGGTGCTTATAATCCGGCTTGTAGTTGCATGCGCCTGTTCGGATGTGATTTCATCGCCGTAGATGTAGCAAACCGCCACAAAAATGAACAGTCCGACGCCTTTCAAAACACTCATGACATTCTGAAAACTGCTTGCCAGCGCAAGCCCGATCCAGTGAATAATCGTCAGTATCAGTAGTATGGCGGCTGCAACATAAGGCTCGTAGCCGGCAAGAGGAGAAAGGAGCAAAGCCAGGTATTCACTCATGGTATAAACGCCAAAACCCAAAGCGGAGCAGGTTCCGAGCCAGCTGTTTATGCCCACTACAAAGCCTGCGTAATCGCCGAAAGCCCTTCTTGCATATACATACCACGCGCCGGCTCTGGGCATGGAAGTGCCCAGTTCAATGGTACAAAGCGTTCCCAGAAATGCATACAGGCTTACGGCCAGCCAAAGCCCCATAATGAGCCACGGATCGCCGAGCTGTGCAGCAATGGGGCCGGGTTTTCTGAGAATTCCGGTACCGACCGTGCCGCCAACGGTTACAGCGATGCCGAAGCCTACACCTAAAATCTTGAATAACTCGTTTCTGGCAGCGGGTTGTTGCATAAGGGAAGATTTCTGTATCTCTCGAAAATAGGAAAAGTTTTTCTTTTTGTAACTTCTATATTCGTAATGATTTACATGTTGTTGGAATAAATGTGCGGCTCAGATATGTTTCAGACAAAAAAGCTATGGATCTTTCATCTGCTCGGATGGCTGCTGTTTATCAGTTTGCCACTGACGATCCTGTCCAGAGAACGCGATCCGGAACTGGAATTTACGCTGCTTTCATCGGGCTATTTCTGGTTGTTTTTCCTGATTTACTTTCTGCTTTTTTATCTGAATCTTTGGATTCTGATCCCGCAGTTTTTCCTGAAACAGAAACATATTCTTTATACAGGATTCTTTTTCATCGGAATTACCGCCGTTTTTTTCAGCCAGCCCTTTGAAAACCTGATTTTCCAGAGGTTTCATCATCAGCAGCAAATCCCGCAGACAAACAGATTTCCCGAACCGCCGCCAGTCAATTTTCATCCTGAATTTCCTCCGCCGCCATCGCCGGAAAGAACAGCGCCGGCAGTGGATTTTGTCAGTCTTGTGCTGTTCTTCATTGTCTGGATTGTTTCGATGGCGATAAAGATTTCGGAGCAATGGCGGCTTTCAGAAAAGAAAGTAATCATGTCGGAAGCGGATAAAGCGCAGGCAGAGCTGTCGTTTTTCAAGGCACAGATTAATCCGCATTTTCTTTTCAATACGCTCAACAACATTTATTCGCTTGCCGTCAGCCAAAGTGAACATACGGCGCCGAGTATCCTGAAATTATCCGGGATGATGCGGTACATTACAGAAGAAGCGACGGAAAACGATGTGCCGCTGGAAGATGAAATTACTTGTCTGGAAAATTACATAGATCTTCAGAAACTGCGAATGAACGCAAAAACGAGTGTTGAATTTACGTTTACAGGAAACGGCCATCAGACCAGAATAGCGCCTTTGATCCTGATGACTTTTGTTGAAAATGCGTTTAAGTACGGCATCAGCAATCACCATGAATCGACGATTGTAATCCGGGTCGAACAGACGCCGCGTACTGTTTCCTTGTTTTGCCGGAACACGATTTTTGATCTCAATAAAGAGAATAACCGGATAGGAGTGGGCATTGCAAATACAAGAAAACGACTTGATTTTCTGTATCCGCAACGGCATGAACTGCATATTGAAAATGACGGGAAAGTATTCACGGTGAATTTAAAACTGACGTCCGATGAAGTGCATAGCCATTGACGATGAGCCGCTTGCGCTGAATATTTTGCGCAAGTACATTGCAAAATTTCCGGCGCTTGATTTGCAGCAGACTTTTGACGATGCCGTGGAAGGCGCGCTTTACCTGAAAACGCATGCCGTTGATCTGTTGTTTATTGACATCCATATGCCCGATCTTTCCGGACTTGAAATTGTATCAAGGCTCGAAAACAGGCCCATGGTTATTTTTACAACGGCGCATAAGAATTTTGCGCACGAAGGGTTTGAGCTGGAAGCAGTTGATTATCTGCTGAAACCCATTGGTCTTGAACGCTTTGAAAAAGCAGTAAGTAAAGCGCTGGAACAATTTCAGTACCGCAAATCACAGCAAACGCAGGAAACCGAAGCCATTGTTGTGCGATCCGAATACAAAATGGTGAAAATTGATTTGAAAGATATTGAATACATTGAAGGAATGGAGGATTATATCAAAATCCATTTACTGAATGCCAGGCACCCTATTCTGACGTTGATGTCGCTGAAAGGAATTCTTGAAATACTTCCGCAAAACCGTTTTAGCCGCATACACAGAAGTTACATTGTTCCGGATGCACTTGTAAAATCAATACAAAACAGGAAAGTACGACTGGCAACAGAACAGGAGCTGCCTGTAAGCGACAGTTATATGGGTTTTATTCAGAAGTGGAAAAACCATTAATTCCAAACGGGCATTCACCGGCAAAACCGTGCCGTTAACCGATACATAGCCAGAACACTGCAACAAAGTTCGGGGTACATGCGATTAGGTATTGAAACAAAGAACTATTGCGAAATCATGGAACGTAAGGAATTTTTAAAAAGAGGATTTTCAATGCTTGGCTTTGCTGCCGTTGCCCCTTTGATCAGCTGCTCGGACAGCACAGTTGATCCGGCAGAAACAATAACCGACACAGATACTACTTCGGGAACAGCAACCGATTTAAATTCCGGAACTTGCACGGCAACTGCTTCCGAAACTGCCGGCCCGTTCCCCACAAAATCACCGGCCAGCCTGGTCAGCAACGACATTACACTGGACAGACAGGGAAATAAGCTGACTGTAAAAATCACAATCCAGAACAAAAACAACAATTGCGAAGCATTATCGGGTGCATTGGTGGATATATGGCATTGTGATGCAGCGGGCAATTACTCCGAATACGGCGGAAGCGGAATGCAGTCAACAAATTATCAGAATGTTCATTTTCTGAGAGGAAGGCAAACGACGGATGCCAACGGGCTTGTGACTTTTACCAGTATTTATCCCGGCTGGTATTCCGGAAGAGCGCCGCATATTCACGTGCATATTTACAATGCCAGCGGTAAATCCTTGCTTATAACGCAGATAGCATTTCCGGAAGAAATCAGCAAAGTAGTTTACGCACAAGGTGTTTATGCCAGCCACGGACAAGCGGATACGACCAATGCAAGGGACAATGTGTTCAGTGACGGCGTTTCTACTGAAATGGCTACAATTACAGGAAGCGTTTCCACTGCATTCGAACTGACGCATGCCATTGTTGTGAGTGCTTAAAGCTGTTGGCTTTTAGCTTATAGCTATTGGCTATTTGCTGCTGGCTTTTGCTTGCGGTTCTAAATTTTGTCACTAACTCCAAGTTCTAATTGCCAATAGCTAATCGCTAACAGCTTCAAACAGCATTATTCAAATTGTTAACCATAGTATCATGCTCTTACAGACAGAAGCCCGGATTTATCTTCAGAGTCAAAGAGGCGTTTTTCAGACGGCGGATTTTCATCGTTTCTGTACTTTTAATTTTGATACTTATCATGCGGAAAGCAGGGAGCCGTTTGGAAATCTTTTAGCTTTAAATGATGAAATGCTGTCGCCGGAAAGCAGTATTGAAATAAAAACAGCAGAAATAATCCGCATTGTTCTGATTCCGCTTGCCGGCGCGTTAGAAATTTATTTACGGGAAGAAGTTAAGTATGTGAATTCAGGTGAAATGCTGGAATTTTTGACTGAGCCGGGTAAAAGTCTGACTATAACAAATCCTTATGCAAATGAAACAGTCAATTATCTGCAGATCCGATTTAAGGAAACTGAAAATGCATGGTCTTACAGCAAATTGACTGCTTTTGATATTTCTGATAAAAACAGGCTTCTGAAGATAAACAGGAAGCAAGAAGACGAAAACCGGATTTTGATCGGCCAGTATGACGGCAGGGAAGAAGGCACTTTTCTTTGTAATTCAAACAAAGCCATTTTTGTTTTTATAATAGAAGGCGCCTTTGAAGTTCAGAACCGGCTGCTGGAAAAGCGCGACGGACTGTCGTTGAGGAATGTAAGCGAAGTCGAATTTGAAGCTTTATCAAATCAGGCCATTATTTTAATCATGGAAGTTGACTAAATATTTGAATTGAAAATTTTGTTCGAGTAAGAGCTAATTTCTAAAAACAAAAAAGCAGATGCCGTTTGAACAGCACCTGCTTTTTTTGCAATGTATATTTTTCCTATAAAACAGCCTCGGCCAATACCAGCACTTTATTATTCAGCACTTCTACAACTCCTCCGTCAATAATATAAGTTTGCTTTGCAGCACCTGTATCCACAACCACATCTCCTTTGCCCAGCGTGCTGACTAACGGAGCGTGACGGTTCAGAACCTGAAACTGTCCTTCGGTACCCGGTAATGTAACGGCATTTGCCTCGCCGGCAAACACTTTTTTATCTGGGGTAATTATTTCTAAATGCATTTTTATAGCTGCGGTACGCCGCGCGTTTAGTTGTCAGCCTTTTTCTGCTGGTTAAAGGAAAAAGTATTATGTTCTTCCTCAACAGCCAGCATATTTATGACCAGGCATTTATTAACTTATCTGGTTGCTTCTGCAAGCATTTTTTCTCCTTTTGCCTGTGCGTCTTCAATCGTACCGACAAGGTTGAAAGCCATTTCAGGAAGGTGATCGTAACTTCCGTCCATAATCAGGTTAAAACCTTTGATGGTATCATTGATATCCACAAGCGTTCCTTTCAAACCTGTAAACTGTTCGGCCACAAAGAAAGGCTGTGACAAAAAGCGTTCAACACGGCGAGCGCGGGATACAACCAGCTTGTCTTCGTCAGAAAGTTCTTCCATACCAAGGATCGCAATGATATCCTGCAATTCCTTATAACGCTGAAGAATGTTTTTAACACGCTGTGCGCAATCGTAATGTGCTGCACCCAATGTTTCGGCATTCAGGATACGCGATGCGGAGTCAAGCGGATCCACAGCAGGATAAATTCCTTTTTCAGATACTTTACGGCTTAGTACGGTTGTTGCGTCCAAGTGGGCAAATGTCGTGGCAGGAGCCGGGTCAGTCAAGTCATCCGCAGGTACGTAAACCGCCTGTACAGAAGTAATGGAACCGCGTTTAGTTGAGGTAATGCGTTCCTGCATCTGTCCCATTTCCGTTGCCAGTGTTGGCTGGTAACCTACCGCAGAAGGCATCCGTCCCAAAAGTGCTGATACTTCGGAACCGGCCTGTGTAAAACGGAAAATGTTGTCAATGAAGAAAAGAATATCGCGGCCTTGTCCTTCGCCGTCGCCGTCACGGAAATATTCCGCCATGGTAAGACCGGAAAGTGCAACACGGGCACGTGCGCCAGGAGGCTCGTTCATTTGTCCGAACACGAAAGTAGCCTGTGAATCTTTCAGCATGTTATAATCCACTTTGGAAATATCCCAGCCGCCTTCTTCCATGCTGTGCTTGAACTCGTCGCCGTATTTGATGATACCGGCTTCAATCATTTCACGCATCAGGTCATTTCCTTCACGGGTACGCTCTCCAACACCTGCAAATACCGAAAGACCGGCGTAAGCTTTTGCAATGTTGTTGATCAATTCCTGGATCAATACGGTTTTGCCGACACCGGCACCGCCGAACAATCCGATTTTGCCACCCTTTACATACGGAGCAAGCAAGTCGATTACCTTGATACCTGTAAACAGGATCTCCGTAGAAGTTGCCAGATCTTCAAATTTGGGAGCAGCACGGTGAATTGAAATTCCGTTTGCCGAATCAATCGTTGTCAGTCCGTCAATCGCTTCACCGATTACATTGAAAAGGCGTCCTTTGATACCTTCGCCGATCGGCATTTTGATCGGAGCTCCAAGCGGAGTAACCGTCATACCACGCTGCATACCTTCGGTACTATCCATTGCAATGGTACGGATGCGGTCTTCACCCAAATGTTGCTGACATTCAAGAACAACTCTCTGACCGTTTGATTTGATGACTTCCAACGCATCAAGAATAGCCGGTATATTTCCGCTGTCTTCAAATGATACGTCTACAACCGGACCAATTACCTGTGTAATTTTTCCTATGTTTGCCGCGTTTGCCATTATATGATTTTGATTATCTCCAGTGAGGTTTTTTTCAGACCGCAAAAGTAGGAGATAATTTGGTCAGTACCAACAGTTCAATTATTGAAATATTGGATATTTTTTAGAAAACAAGCCGTTTTTTTGTTCAAACTGTGTTTGGAAAGACCGATTTAATTAAAATTTATGAAGGAATTCTTTTTCTGGAAAGTGTGGTCGCCGTCTGAGCGCAGGATGACAGCCGGCACTTTTGCAGTATTATTACTGGCACTGCTTTTCTTTATTACCAAAAGTATCGATCCGCTCGCCAATGTAATTCGCTGGAATGTGCTGAGCGAATTGTCCGAAATACCGTCTGTTGTGGATGTATTTCAGCTGGGTCAATGGAAATATGGCGTTGCCGTTCCCTCGCATCTGGTAACGGAAAGCTTTATTGCTTCCGTAATGGAAACCGACTTTCTGGTGGTGCAGCTTTTCTGGGTATTTGCATTGATCGGACTTTCTCTCGTTCTGGCTTCGCTGACCACCATGCCGCGTTTCTGGTACCTGGCCGGAATGATCATTTTTATCCTGCTGCTAAGTTTTTCACAGCTCGAAATACTGAATGTTTTTGGAGAAGGGAACAGGTCCATGTTTCTGCTTGCAGTGGTATTATATGGCGGACTGAGCTATTATTTTCATGCTTTCCGGCCGGATATTGGCATTGGAATACGGATTACAGGCATGCTGGCGGTGTCTTCACTGCTGGCACTGATTATTTTTTTCGGAGCAAAATCCCCTTTCCCCGCATTTACCGCTGCTTCCTATTCTTTTCCGCTGTGGCTTTTACTCACGGTTTTGTTCCTGCTCGTTACGGCCACCGAAATAATTGCCGCGCTGGTCTGGCTCAGCACAAGCACATCCTTTAGTAAAGGCAAGTCCGGGCTTGTCAATTTTATTGTTATAAGTGTCCTGTATTTGCTTTTGTTGCTTTTGATGTATCTGAAAAATACAAGAGTCATCGACTGGAACCTTACTTTGATCAGCCCGGTGTATCTGGCCTTGTTTGCTGCTGTTGCCGGTTTGTGGGGTTTCAGAAGAAGAGCGGATGCTACGGCCGGCACTTTGCCTTTCAGGTCCACAGGTTTCTGGCTTTATACGGGTTTATTCATTATTTCTGCTGCATTTGCTGCCTATGCAGCCAGCACGGCCAATGATCCGGTGCTGGAGGTACTGGAAGACGTTGTTGTTCAGGGTCAGCTTGCCATGAGTACGGTTTTCCTTTTCTATGTACTCATTAACTTTTATCCGCTTTTTCAGCAAAACCTGGCTGTATACAAAGTACTTTATAAACCGCTCCGCTTTGGCCTTACGCAAACACGTCTGTTCGGATTTGCCGGCGTTATTGTTTTGTTTTCTATTCAAAAACTTTTTCCGGTCACACAGTCTGTTGCCGGATATTTTAACGGTTTGGGCGATTTGTATTCTAAAACGGGTGAATATGTGCTGGCCGAACAATATTACAAACTGGCCTTGCAGCAGGAATTCCAGAATCATAAATCCAATTACGCACTGGCTTCACTTGCTCTCAAGCAAGGTGACGAAAATGCTTCCGCTTTTTATTTCCGGCAGGCCTTGCTGAAAAATCCTTCTCCGCAGGCTTATGCGGGACTAAGCGGAATTCTGATCCAGGAAAATCTCTTTTTTGACGCAGTGCATAGTCTGAAAGAAGGAATCAACCGGTTTCCCGAAAGCGGAGAACTACTGAATAACCTCGGCATGCTGTATTCCAAAACCAACGTTGCGGACTCTGCCTATTTTTATCTGGATGAAGCCGCAGGAAATACAAGCCGCCCCGAAATTCCGGCAACCAATCTGCTGGCGATTCTGGCAAAAAGTACCGATTCCGGCTTGCTGGATTCACTGGCGGCAAAAAGTGAAAAACACAGTTACTTGTCTTGGCAGGCAAACTGGCTTGCAGTCCAGAATCTGAGGCAGCAGTTTGTAAAGGAAACATTCAGTAAGGAAGCCGTTCCGGCCGATTCCATGCTGAGCGTTTCGGCATTTGCATATCTTTTGAATTATACAACCAATCAGGCCAAACTGGACAGCATGCCGGCTATTCTGCTGCCAAAACTGGCTGCAAAAAATCCGGTACTATCCGAAGATCTGACATTTGCTTCCTTATATTCCGAATTTTACAGCCGCAACAAACTAAAAGCGCTGGAAACACTGACAGCCTGGACCGAAGAAGAAGGCGAAAAAAGCCAGCTATATAATAAAGTGCTTGGTCACTGGCTGTTGCAGCTTGGCCTTTATGACAAAGCCATTGAATTCTTGTCGCAAGTGGAAGGAACTGAAGGCACAATCGGAATGGCTATTGCCAATGCGTTATCCGACAAAAAGGAAGTGGCTGTTGTTTTGCTCGACAAGCTTCAGGAAAAATCTCAGGATAATGCGGTTAGTCAGTTGAAACAAACGCTTTTTTCCGGCGCTAAGCCGCGCTCTGATTCCGACTCGCTTGTTCAGGTAATAAGTAAATCGCCTTCTGAAAAGAACTTTGACAATGCAGTTAAAAACAATCCGTTTGATGCCGCGATTGTGTCTGCGGCGTCAGAATATTTCAGAGGGAAAAAGCAGACTTCAAAAGCGTATAATATTGTTCTCAACGCGTTGCGGTATAATGAATATGCTCCCCGCTTATGGGAACAGTATGCGTTTCTGAGTCTGGAACAAGGTTTGTTGGGACAAGGTAATGAAGGCGAAATGAAGGTGAAACAATGGGCATCAGCTGCCGATTATCAGCAATTTATGAACCGTTATCAGCCTATGAGAGCTCTGATTGAAAAACAGAGAGCCGAGTTTCAATGATTTTATATTTTAGCTTTACACTTCATCCAATATGTCCTTGACCTGGAAATCCAATTTTAGCGGAAATGAATGCCGTATTTTTCGCGGTAAACTGATTGTAGGGATTTTAAAAAGCAGCAGCTGGAACAATGACGGTTATGGTGAACTGAACGGCCATCTCGTAAAATTCAGGACCAAAGGCGTAGGAAAGCGCACAACAGAAATTCTCGACATAGAAGGTGAGAAGCCGCTCGGACAAATAAAATACAATTTCTGGAAAGGTTCAGCGCGGATTTCGTACAACGAACAGGATTATGATTGGAAGTTTGAATCTTGGACAAGAAGAAAGTGGTCCGTACAAAACGTGGATGCAACGGCCGGTTTCAGACTGACGAGTTTCTGGAAAAATGAAGGCGACATTGAAAATGAAGATGTTTCCGCAGCAGTGATCCTTTCTGCATTGTTTGTACATACTTATTTCCGGAAACTTTCGGCTGCATCCTGAAAAGCTATTGACAGAAATCAGAAAATAAATCTTAAAGCCTGAAAAACAGCACTGCATGAAAATTATAGAAACCTCGGAAATTGCAAAACGTTACGTAATGGGCAGCGAAGTTATTCAGGCGCTGAAATCGGTTACTATTTCTGTCAATAAAGGCGAATACGTTGCATTTATGGGACCTTCCGGCTCAGGGAAATCCACGCTGATGAATATTATCGGCTGTCTGGATACGCCTACAACCGGTAAATACATACTGAACAACAAGGACGTAAGCGACATGACGGAAAGCGAACTTGCTGAAATCAGAAACAAGGAAATCGGGTTTGTATTTCAGACATTCAATCTTCTGCCCAGAATGTCGTCACTTGATAATGTAGCCTTACCGCTCATCTATGCGGGTCTGAGCAAGTCCGACCGAACGGAAAAGGCAATGCTTTCATTGAAAAATGTAGGTCTGGAAAACCGGGCCGGGCACAAGCCCAATGAACTTTCCGGCGGGCAGCGGCAGCGTGTCGCCATTGCGCGCGCACTGGTAAATGATCCGAGCATTCTGCTTGCGGATGAGCCAACGGGCAATCTGGATACCAAAACTTCCTACGAAATCATGGATCTTTTCGATCAGTTATACAGCAAAGGAAATACAATCGTTATGGTTACGCACGAAGAGGATATTGCGCACTATGCGCACCGCATTGTACGTCTGCGCGACGGCCTTGTGGAGTCGGACACCATTAACCCGAATCCGACCAAAGTGAGTATTCTGATGTAGTAAATCGTTATCTTTGCACGAAAGCAAATCCGGATCAATTACAGTTTGCGTGTAATTAATCCGGATATTTTTATTAAAAACAATTATGAAAATCGATTTTAGAGACCTGATATTATTTGAGGACGAGGATTTTTTACTGGTCAATAAACCGCCGCATCTGGCTACGCTGGATGAAAGAACGGCAGACCGCGGCGGCAGCGTTCTGCGGCTTGCAAAAGAGTATAACCCTGAACTGCAGGCTGCACACAGGCTGGACAAAGAAACTTCCGGCGTACTGGCATTTGCCAAAAACCCGGCTGCCTACCGGCATCTTGCCATGCAGTTTGAACATCGCGAAGTAACCAAGCGTTATCATGCGGTTTCAAACGGCATTCACAACCTGGACAGTATTTCAGTATATCTTCCGATTTTGCCGTTAAAAAACGGTACTGCTGTAAAAATCGACCGGGCAGAAGGAAAGATTGCCGAAACCATTTTCAACACGCTGAAAGTATACCGTGGCTATACGTTAATCGAATGCATACCGATAACCGGAAGAATGCACCAGATCCGTATCCATCTTTCCTGCCTGAAAGCGCCGATTGTTTGTGATCCGCAATATGGTGGCGAACCTATTTTTCTTTCAAGTCTTAAACGTAAATTCAATCTTAAAAAAGAAACTGAAGAACAGCCTTTGATTCAGCGTGTTGCGCTTCACGCACATTCACTAAGTTTTGCGCTGATGAACGGCGAGCCTGTCCGCGTAGAAGCTCCTTATCCAAAGGATTTTGATGTGCTGGTAAAACAGTTGAACAAGTTCGGTGTGTAATCCTGCATCGTTGTTCCTGTTGCTGACCAGTTTGGCAAAGTAAATCTTTTATTTTAATTATAAATTATGCAATCACACACACTTAAAAAAGCCGTTCTTATTTCATTTGGATTGGCATTCCTTTCTTTGACAAATTTTGTTTGTGCGCAGTCAATTCGTAAAAATGATGTCATTGTCAGACGTGACAGCTCGCGGATTCAGGCGCTTATCCTGCAGGTAAGTTATGAGAAAGTCAATTACCGCGATCTTGCTGCTCCGGACAGTGCCAAAGCATTCATTTATATGGATCAGGTTGCGCGTATTTTATTGAAAAGTGGTAAAACAATTCATGTAAAAGATTCAACAGCAGCAGTTCGTATGCCTCCGGATACTGCCGGACAATATGCAGATATGACCAACTTGCCTGAAAATCCGTTTGACAGAAGTGTCGTTATGGCCAATTCCGATCAGTTGAGGAATAAATACGAATATTATAAAAACAAGTCGATTGACGGAAAAACCGGTACTATTGTATTTACATCTTTCGCTGCTGCTTCACTCGTTTCAGGAATTATCATTGCCAATTCCGGCAATAGTCCGGATAATAAAAAGTTCGGAAATTCACTTGCAGTTGCAGGCCCCGTTTTTGGCGGTGTATTCGGATTGGTCTGCTTTAAAAATTATAAACTTCACAAAAAGAAGGCAGAAAAAGTGAAAACGGAACTGGAAAGAAGGAATCAGCCTCTGGAAAGTTTAAGATTAGTTCCAGGCTTTGATATACTGAATAAATCCGGTTTTTTAACGTTAAGCTTTTTCTTTTAATGCAGCTTTGCTTAAATTTTGAAATCACTACAAAACTCAGCTTATGAAAGATAATTTCACTTTTAAAACCGGGATATTATCATTGGTTTTTTTGATTGCACTGGTTAATTTTTCATTTATTCAAACCAGCAGAAAGCCGGATATTATTGTTCTGAAAGACAATACGAAGCTGGAAGTGCTGATACAGGAAGTAGATGAAAATGTCGTAAAATACAGGAAAGTTTCTGATCCCGAAGGCCCTGTTTATTCCGTCAGAAGAACAGAAATTGCTTCTATCAAATATGGAAATACAGAAACAGGAACTTTTGATAATGCGCCTGAAAATCCTGAGCGGCATCCCGCTTCTACACCGGAAAAAGTGCATCGTTAATGGTAATTGTGAAAGGTAAAAAGTGAGCGGTGAAATGGGAAGTGGTAATTATCTTTATTAAAATTTTTCAGGTTTAATACCGCTGATTGTAACAATATAAAGGGCAGGTATAAAAAAAGCGATGCATTAATTTGCACCGCTTTTTTTATGTCATTCTGGTTTTTTTAGAATTTGAATGTAACTCCAAGTTGTAAAGGAGAAGCTCCATATCCAACTTCGGCCCATCCACCAAATGTTGGTTTGAAGTAATAACGAGCACCTGCATGTAGAGCAGGAATTATATCTGTGTATGATGTTTTGTAATTATCTAAATAGCTTCCTGCACCTTTCCATTTAGCACTATAATTACGAACATACAAGCCAGCACCTCCGTAAATGTCAAATTTGTCATTGCTTATGTTAAATAGTTCATTAAAGTGATAAGAGGCTCTTGGCCCGGCATAGACATAAGAATATTTCCAGTCACCTCCTAAATAGTTAGTACTAACAAATGCAAGATAAATTCCACCGCTGATCTTATCTGAAAATCCGTACTCACCCGAGGCGTTAATTGGAATTCCACTTCCAAAAAGGCCGTAAGTACCTAGACCAATTCCAACGTTCAGTAATTTATCTCCTTTTTCATACTGTGCGAAAGCTTTTTCAGAAGCTAAACTCATAAACGCTGCAACAAAAAACATTAAGAAAATCTTTTTCATAGTAATAGATTAGTTATTGTTAATAAATTATGGCACAAATTAAAGCCTTTATTTCAACGCTTCAAAACTTGTGCCATTAGTAGTTATTGTACGGGTTAAAAGCTGGGATAAGTGGTTTAAAACAGCTTTTAAAGTATTCAAATCATATATTACTGCGCAATTTGTCTTTAAATACCTTTTTGAACTTGTCCAGCTTCGGGGCAATTACAAATGCACAATATCCCTGATCGGGGTTGTTTGCAAAGTAGTTCTGGTGATAATCCTCTGCCAGATAAAACGTTGGAGCTTTGGATATTTCGGTAACAATCGGTTTGGAATAGGCGCCTGACTTATCCAGTTCGGCTTTTGCCTTTTCAGCCAGATTTTTCTGCTCTTCGTTATGATAAAAAATCACAGAACGATATTGCGTTCCGACGTCATTACCCTGGCGGTTGAGCGAAGTAGGGTCGTGGCTGCGGAAAAATGCCTGCAGCAAGTCGGCATAAGAAATCACTTTCGGATCGTACGTTACTTCCACACATTCTGCATGGCCTGTGGTGCCTGTACACACTGTTTTGTAATCCGGATTCGGAACATGGCCGCCGGCGTAGCCTGAAACCACTTTCTTAACCCCGTCGAGCGATTCCAGAACTGCTTCCGTACACCAGAAACATCCTGTTCCAAAGGTTGCAATTTCCGTATTGGAAGTATCCACATGATCTTCGTCCAGCGCCGAAGCCGTTTCTTTGTTCATTTTGGTTTTTTGTTTTTTATCGGACTGCGCACATGATATGACAACCATGCAGCACAAAAATATAAACATGAAAATCGGGATGGTCTTTTTCATACTTGTTGGTTGCTTTATTTTCCTGAATAGTTAACGAATAGTTTTTAAAGAAAGTTTTATCTGAGGTATTCATTGAATATTTACGAAATTTGACCGCAAAAAGATCGTTTTCAGGCAGCTTATGCGCGCCGAAAGGTACTTATCTCACAATCATGACTTATCTTCATTTCAAGGCTCTTCACATTATTTTCGTTGTCAGCTGGTTTGCAGGACTTTTTTATATGCCCCGTCTTTTTGTATATCATACAGAAGCATCGGAAAGGCCTGATGCTGAACGAAGTGTGCTGTTTGCCCAGTTTGCCAAAATGGAAAAACTGCTCTGGAATGCCATCATGACACCCGCCTGCTGGCTCACTTTGCTGTTTGGCGCCATTATGATTTATCTGAACCCGGCGTGGCTGGATCAGGGCTGGATGCAGCTGAAACTTGCGTTTGTTCTGGGCTTATTGGTGTATCACTTTTTTACACGTAAAATACTGCTCGAATTGCAGCAGGAAAAATTCCGTTTTTCTTCTTTTCAGCTGAGGTTATTCAATGAAGTTGCCACCATTTTTCTTTTCTCCATTGTCTTTCTCGTAGTGTTGAAGAACACTGTCGACTGGCTTTACGGCGTGCTCGGCCTTGTAGCTTTTGCAATCATGATCATGACTGCGGTCAGGATGGTAAAAGCAGCCAGGAAAAAGTGAATTTCAAATAGTTAAACTGCGGTTACAAGTATTTCTACAGAAAATGCACAAGTATTATGTATTATTGAAGAGATAGTTTTTGTGAGGCTAAATGGCTCATTAACAACTATTTGTTGATAGATTATTATTCGTCAGAATTTCATGCAAATCTTGGGTTTGTAATATTTACAACTCTATATTTATGTGTCTGATAGTATATTAATTTATCCGAAGTATCAAATAATACACAATCGTATGAATCATTTTTTTACCTGTTACCTTCATACTCAAAGGCTCTTTTACGCTGTTTTTCTCTCCTTGGTTTTTAGTATTACGATCACTTTTGGTCAGAATGTAAATTTTACAACGAGCAGTCTGAAAGGCATTGCATTAAGCAATCCGACCAGCCTGCAGTTCGGTCCCGACAACCGGTTGTATGTTGCCCAGCAAAACGGGATTATCAAGGTTTTTACCATCACCAGAAACGGAGCAAACAATTACACTACAACAGCTACGGAAACCATTTCACTGATCAATGGCATTCCCAATCACAATGATGACGGAAAAGTTAATACTTCGGTGACGACCCGCCAGATTACTTCCTTGCTCGTGACGGGCACTGCTTCCAGTCCTGTACTTTATGTAACATCGAGCGACAGCCGGATTGGCGGACCTTCCGGGGATCTTAATCTGGATACCAATTCAGGAATTCTTTCCAAGCTTACAAAAACAGCCAGTGGCTGGGACAAAACAGACCTGATCCGTGGTTTTCCAAGATCCGAGGAAAACCACTCTACAAACGGCATGCAGCTGGATACCAAAACAAACATATTATATCTGACTGTCGGCGGGTTCACCAATGCAGGAGCACCTTCTGCCAATTTCGCATACATTACCGAATACGCACTTGCAACAGCCATAGTTTCCATTGATCTGGCAAAAATTGAGGCAATGCCGGTAAAAGGCAGTGGAAACAACAAATATAAATATGACCTTCCTACCGTTGATGACCCGACGCGCAGCAACAATGCCGACAACTCGGACGTGAACGATCCGTTTGGCGGAAACGACGGATTGAACCAGGCGAAAGTTGTGGCAAACGGCCCGGTAGCAATTCATTCCACCGGTTACCGCAATGCCTATGATTTTGTGATTACCAAAACACCCGGCAAAGCAGGAAGAATGTACACCGTTGATAACGGCCCGAACCAGGGGTGGGGCGGAGGTCCTGACAAAGAAGGCAGCAATGGAACGGTTACAAACAATTATGTTTCAGGAGAACCCGGTTCCAGCGGGCCGGGCATCAATGATCCGCAGGTAAACAATCTGGACGGTTTTCACTATATCGGTAATCTGGACACATACGTAGCGGGCAGCTATTACGCAGGGCACCCGAATCCGATCCGGGCAAATCCGGCCGGCGCGGGATTGTACACGAGGTCGGGATCTACGGGCGTTTGGCGTACAAGTAAAACCGGAAGCAGCCCTTTGCCTGCCGACTGGCCGCCGGTTCCTGTGAATATGGCCAATCCGATAGAAGGAGATTATCAGAGTCCGGGCGAGGCAGACAAATCGCTGCTTACCTTTCCTACTTCTACAAACGGGCTGGTTGAGTACACTGCGTCCAATTTCAATGGCGCATTAAAGGGCAATTTGCTTGCGGCCTGTTACAATGGAAATATTTACACTATAAAATTTAACGAAGCCGGCGACGGTGTACTGAACAAGAAAGGAAACAAGAGACTTATTCAGGATGCGCCTTTTGCCTCCAACTTCGGATCGCAGCCGCTGGACATCACTGCACAGGGCGACAACGAAATCTTTCCGGGTACGGTATGGGCTGCTACTTACGGTGCCAATGCGATCACCATATTTGAACCGGCTGACCTTGTTTCATGCAGCGGCCAGTACAGCACTACTTTGGACGAAGACAATGACGGCTACTCCAATGCTGACGAAATAGACAATAAAACCAATCCGTGTCAGGCATCCAGTCAGCCGACCGATTTTGACGGAGATAAAATTTCTGATCTGAATGATCCGGATGATGATAATGACAAAATCCTGGACAACGCAGATTTTTTTGCCAGAGACAGCAACAATGGTCTGAATACAACATTGCCTGTTCAGTACGACCTGTTCAACAACTATCCCGGAACGGGATTCTTTGGCCTTGGATTTACCGGTTTGATGAGTAACCAAAAGGCAACGAACAATTATCAGAACCAGTTTGATGAAGAAAACCTGATTGCCGGCGGCGCAGTTGGCGCTTTCTCGGTTGTAGCAACTACTGCCGGCGACGCATTGGGCGATCTCAACAATCAGGAAAATGCTTTCCAGTTTGGGGTTAATGTAAATGCCTCGACCGGGCCTTTTACCGTAAACGGCCGGATACTTGCAAATTTCTTTAATAACAATGTTCCGGCAGACAATCAGTCACAAGGCATTTATATAGGAACCGGAGATCAGGACAATTATATCAAAATTGCTCTTGATGCAAACGCCGGAAATGGAGGCATCCAGATCGTATCGGAAAATGCAGGCGTGGCAACGACAAATGTCATAACGGTTGCAAACATTCTTTCGGCCACAACAATCGATTTGTTTCTGGCAGTCAATCCTGTTACCGGTGTTGTTCAGCCTAAATATGCAATGAACGGAGGCACGGCTGTAAACGCAGGTCCAGCAATTCAGGCAAGCGGCGCACTTGTAACAACTATTCAGAACACGCCTGCTCTGGCAGTCGGAATTATTTCCACTTCACGCAATGCGGCTTCCTATACGGCAACCTGGGATTACATTCATGTTACTGCCGATCAGGTGACTGCTGCCGGGAGCTGGCAAACGCTTGCTTCAGGTTCGGGTACGCCGATTGGCCGTGAGGAAAATGCATATGTACAGGCGGGAGACAAGTTTTATCTGATGGGAGGCCGGGGAATCAAGGCCGTACAGATCTATGATCCCGTAAAGAAAACCTGGACAAACAAAAGCAATGTTCCGATGGAGCTGCATCATTTTCAGGCGGTGACAATGGACGGACTAATTTATGTAATTGGCGCTTTTACGGGTTCGTACCCAAGAGAAAAGCCGGTTCCGGATATTTACATCTATAACCCGGTTACAGACAAATGGACAAAAGGCGGTACGATTCCGGCCAGCCGTCAGAGAGGTTCAGCCGGGGTTGTGGTTTATAACAAAAAGATTTACCTGATAGGAGGGATCCTGGACGGACATTGGACGGGCCATGTAAAATGGCTTGATGAATTTGATCCTGCTTCCGGAACCTGGAAAACATTACCCGATGCGCCGCATGCCCGCGACCATTTTCATGCCGCGGTTGCCAATGGCAAAATCTATGCAGCCGGCGGCCGTCGTTCCTCGGGCAGTACAAATCAGGTGTTCAGCCTGACGGTTCCCGAAGTGGATGTTTATGATTTTGCTGCGGCCAAGTGGACTGCGCTTGCGCAAAGCAGCAATATTCCAACGCCGCGTGCCGGTGCCGGAAACGTTGTACTGGGTAACGAACTGATTGTAATTGGCGGCGAAAGCCCGCAGCCCGATGCACATATTGAAACAGAAGCACTCAATATCAATACAAATGCATGGAGAAAACTGGCAAATCTTAAGCAGGCCAGACACGGCACGCAGGCCATTGAAAGCAATAACGGAATTTACATAGTGGCCGGCGCAGGCAAGCAGGGCGGCAGTCCGTTACTGAGTTCGCAGGAAGCATTTTACTTTGGCGGAACAACAACTCCCGTGGGCACAGCGCTGACTCAAAGTGCACTTTCAGGAAGCACAAGCCTTGATTTCGGGCAGGTTGCAGCTTCTTCTATAAACAGCAAAACACTTGTACTGCAGAATACAACGGGCAATCAGGCTATTGTCGTAACTTCTGTTACCAAATCAGGCGATAATTCCTTTTCCTATACTTTGCCTTTCCAGTTGCCTTTCGTCATTCCGGCTGGCGGCAGCGTGAATGTTCAGGTAAATTTTGCACCGGCATCTGCGGGCAGCAAGTCGGGAAGCATTGCAATCAGTCATACCGGACAAGCTTCCACTTTTATGGTTTCACTGAGCGGAAATACTGGCGGAACAGTTTCGTCTCTTTACAAGATCAACAGCGGAGGCGCGGCATTGACGCTGGAAAACAAAACCTGGGCAGCAGATCAGTATTATAAAGGCGGAAAAATATTTACCAATACAAAAATCGGGGATATAGCCGGTACCAATTCGGATGCGTTATACAAAACGGAGCGCAGTTCGGCTACACCGTTCGGTTATGCATTTCCTGTTGCGAACGGCACTTATCAGGTAAATTTGCATTTTGTTGAAATATACTGGGGCGCAACCGGCGGAGGGCCGGCCGGGGCCGGAAAAAGATTGTTTGGCGTCAACCTCGAAGGCGGGCCTGCAGAACTTCCGAATTTTGATATTTATGCAGAAGCCGGCGCAATGAACCTTCTTGTAAAAACCTTTGAAGTGACGGTAAATGACGGCACGCTTAATATTGATTTTTCAGTTAATGTTGATCAGCCAAAAATATCGGCCATTGAAATTTTACCCGTTACCACCAGTACATCTGACATAACCGCAAGTCCGGCATCCTTGCATTTCTTCAGTCAGCAGGCAGGCACTGTTTCCGCTTCACAGAATATAACATTGACGAACAGTTCGGCAGCTTCAAAACAGATCAGCGCCATTTCGGTAATGGGTGCCAACAATGCAGAATTCAGTCATGACTTCTCAGAAACTGTAACCTTGGCTGCGGGTGCTTCCAAGGTTGTTGCCGTAAATTTCAAACCTGCATCGCTTGGTACAAAAGTAGCTCAGCTGCATGTAACTTACAGCGAAGCTGCTGAGCCGCTGATGATCGGACTGACGGGAGAAGGAACGGATAACCCGAATCAGGCACCTGTCGCCAATGCAGGAACGGACAACACGGTTACTTTGCCGGCCAGCAATGTGAGTTTAAACGGGTCGGCAACCGATGCGGACGGTACAATTCAGGAATATGTATGGAGCCAGGTCAGCGGTCCGAACAATGCCGTATTCAGCAGTAAATCTGTTGCAAATCCTTCATTAAGCGGACTTGTGGCCGGGACTTATGTATTCAGCCTTGTGGTAAAAGACAACCTGGGCGCAAGCAGTGCCGCCGATCAGGTTATACTGAATGTTCAGCCGTCATCCACGGCAAGCCAGCAGGTTACGGAATTCAGGCTCATCAATGCAGATAATGATCAGGTTATTCAGACTATAACCGAAGGTGCAGTTCTCAATTTGAATGCATTTTCAAAAAACCTCAACATTCAGGCCGTAACCAATCCTTCCGTTGTAGGCAGTGTAAAGTTTGCCATGACAGGTCCTCAAAGCAAGAACCAGACCGAAACAGATGCACCTTATGCGTTGTTCGGTGATACAAAAGGAAATTATTACAACTGGGTTCCGGCAACAGGCAGCTACACTTTGACGGCAACACCTTATACGCTGGCAAACGCAAAGGGCACGGCGGGTACGGCTTTGACTGTTCACTTCAGTATGGTCAAACAGACACTCAAGGCTTCAGACAATCAGCGGTTATCGAACGCAAATGATTATTTTTCAACTTCGTCAGATTCCGAAAATGAATCGGCTGCCGGGATTTTCCCGAATCCGGCAGGTGAAATGATCCATTTTAATGTTGCAGACTGGAAAACAGTCAGATCAGTTACAATCCATAATTTGTCAGGAAAAGAAATGTTCTATTCAGAAAACGTCCATGAATTGTCTCAGGGTGTTTCTGTAAAGGACTTTTCAGCAGGGTTATATTTGATACAAATCAAAAAGACCGATAATACTTTAACTACAAGCAAGATTATTGTAACCAGATAATCAGTAGAAATTAAGTCAACAGCTATAAATCCGCTGAGAACCTGACAACAGGTTTTCAGCGGATTTCTGGTTTATGGTGGAATGTAATTTGCTGATTTGCAACAATGAATTTTATAAAGATTAGGAATCCGGATTTCCGGTTCTGTTCTGAATCAACGACACGAATTACGTATATTGCTATAAGTTATAGCGTTATAGTTTTACATGTAACTGCGAAATATTACGTGAGAATATTATTATAATTATTGTACTTTTTTAAGGATTGAGTAAAACCAGAGTCCATAAATCAAATGGGGGCTTAGAAAGCATCTGAGAACATTTTCAAAGGTTATTAATTTGGATATATAAAAAAATTATTTTAAGTTCTAGAATAAATACTACTAACTTCTTGATTTGTAAATACTTCTAAGTTCAACAAAATGACGGCAAAACTTTTGTTTCTGGCCATTTTACCTTTTATTGTGTAACTGTTTGTCCGTATTATAAGACGTATTTCCGTTTCATATATACTTTTTCCGCTTTATTGGCACATTTGCCTGTTTTATCAAAATATGCTTTTTGCAAGATTACTATTTGCTGAGATTTGTTAACATGTAAACCAGAAGTTATATAATATAATGGGAATCAGTTCAGTACCATTTTTATAATATTCCTTGCCGGCATACCAGAATTGACAGCAATAACCCACTCCAGAAATACTCTTTTTTCACATTGCAGTTACAGAATATGTAAAATTGAATAATACTTGGAAGTATTCTTATAAAAAGTCTGCTTCCTGGCGCTCTGTTCAGTCTGTTTATTAATTAATATTCAGCTCTGTTTCAGCGATTTTGCATGTTCCGGAAAATTTACCCTCTTATATCAGTTTACGTTAATAACAATTGTTTCTGTATTGATCTAAGCACAAATGACAAGTCTGGTAAGAAAAAAATGAAATCTATTTTTCAGCCATGCATTGCTGTATCTGTATACAGCAAGTAAAACCTATGCGCTTAACAATCAGAAAATTAAGTTAAAACAGTTCGTCAAAAACCTGAAAATAAAAATAATGATCAAGAACCTTTACGCTACGTATCATTTCTTTGGTTTAATGCTTTCCAAAACGCTCCGGATTCTCACCGTTTCGGGATCGTTTTACAACGGTTCATTAGACAAATCTTCCCCCCAGTTTGAAAGTTTCCCTGAACGTGGTTATGCCACTTTTAACAGAAATACAGCATACCGTCTGATACCTGTCACAATCCGCAATCTTAATCATAAAGTCATGCTGTAAATCTCTGAAAAGCTTCCTTAAACCCAACTCTATCATTTGTTATTCAACAGTTCCGGTTCATGTAACCTGCTGTTTGTCAATCAGTAAATATTATCATTTCAAATTTTCAATATCCTTAAAATTAATTATTACTAACGATTAATCATGAAGAAAGATTACTCTTTGATTCACAGGCCCCGGCGCTATTTTGTGTGGGCTTGGCCATTAATCATTTTAATCGGACTGATAGTCAGTATGCAATCCTTTGCACTGAATTTCGTCCGTGAAAATGATTTGTTTTCTTGGCCGTTGAAAGAGTTTGCAGCCGTAAAAACGGCTGTTACCCGCTCATCGGAAAAGACGAAACCTGAACAGGACTTTACGCAAAAGTCAAAAGGGATGAAAGCAGGGGCATTGCCATTGGCAGACCCTTGCACAAACATTACAACCCTGCCTTGCGAACAGGTAAATGTAACCTTGCCGTTCAACTTGAACTTTGACGGCAATGAAGGCGGTTTGCTGGACAAGAATGGTGCTCTGATTGGCTTTACAATGGTCGGCGACCTTTCCGGAACTCCTGTATCGACGGACTCCATTTCTTCTACAGCGGTTCCAAAGGGCTACAAGCCTTCCAGACTGACCATTGCCGATGGAAAACTGAATATCCGGACAAACAGTGGAATAGCATTTCAGACAAACAATAATCAGATTAATGCGCTGGGTGCCGGAATTCTGGCAGACGGCAGAGTTGTCTTTGAAACGACCATCATAAACCCGTTTAATGGTACAAAGTCTGAACAGGGTGGTTTGTGGGTTGGACTTAGTGATAAAACCTTCTTGAAACTTTCAATAAGTGCAAACAAGGTAGAAATGCGCAAAGAGCTGAATGATGTTACTTCCGGCGTTACTACAAATGCAAACACCGATCAGCGAGTTACAGGCGTTATAGATAATTTGAGTACAAAGACTGTTCGTCTGCGTATGGTTGCGGATTTTGTTACCAATACTTTGGAAGGCTATTATTCTACGGATGGTGTTGCTTATACAAATGTTGGAACTGCTTACACGTCAGGTACCAATCCGGCTGCTATTAACATTGCCGACATGGCGCTGGCCGGAAAGACAATTTATGCAGGTATTTATGCAACGCATCGTACTAACACCTCTGCTCTTACTTACAGCTTCGACAACTTTTCAATCAAGAATTACGAATTCCCGATGATTACGGCTCCTTACCGGATCAATGCCGGAGGGATTCAGCGGACAGTCGGCTCGGTGGTTTACAATGCTGATGATATATATGCGCGGGTAGCAGGAAACGTAAGTAATGCAAGCTATACTGGTTTGCCAAGCACTATTACAGTACCTGAACTTTATTACGAGCGCCGTTTCGGAAGTAAATTTTCCTATTATCTTCCAATTGCAAATGGAAGATATACGATTAATATGCATTTCGTCGAAAACTTCCAGGGAGCAGCAGGAGGAAGAATTTTTGATGTTAATTTTGAAGGTAATACGCTTCTTGATAATCTGGATATATTTTCAGAAGTTGGCAAAACTAATGTTCTGATTAAAACGATTGAAACGCAAGTTTCTGACGGCGTACTGAACATTGACTTCATTGCTTCAAAAGACAATGCGATCATCAACGCGATTGAAATCCTGCCGGTAACACCTCCTAACGAGGCACCTGTTTTCGCCAGTGCAACTTACTCGTTCAATAAAGATGAAGCAACAGCTGCAGGCGCAGGCATCGGCCAGGTTTCCGCAACGGACGCTGCCGGCCAGACCGTTCATTACAGCATTACTGCCGGCAACCAGTCGTCTAAATTCGCAATTGATTCCGAAAGCGGAGCCATTACACTTGCGGGTACATTGAATTATGCTACTGATTCGGTTTATGTATTGACCGTTCAGGCTACGGACAATGCTACTCCGGCACTTTCTGCTACGGCACAGGTTACGATACATGTAAATAAACCTGTAACGGGTAATCATGCACCAGTTGCAGCGTTGCCGATCAATGATCAGACTGCTGTAACAGGAACGGCCTTTACCTATAATGTAGCAGCTGGTACATTTACGGATGAAGATTCAGATCCTTTAACTTATACAGTTTCTTTGGCCAATGACGGTTTACTTCCTTCGTGGCTGTCTTTTGATGCAGCTAATCTGTCATTCAGCGGCACACCTGATGCAGCAGCCACTTACCGCATTAAACTAACGGCTAATGACGGAAAAGTTTCAGCCAGTACCGAATTCAATCTGGTCGTAAATGCAGCTGCTGCTATTAATCATGCTCCGGTTGCAGCGTTGCCGATCAATGACCAGAGTGCAGTTGCAGGAACGGCCTTTACCTATAATGTAGCAGCTGGCACTTTTACCGATGAAGATTCAGATCCTTTAACTTACACGGCTTCTTTGGCCAATGACGGTTCACTTCCTTTGTGGCTGTCTTTTGATGCAGCTAATGTGTCATTCAGCGGTACACCTGAAACAGCAGCTACTTACCGCATTAAGCTGACGGCAAATGACGGAAAAGTTTCAGCCAGCACAGAGTTCAATCTGGTCGTAAATGCAGCAGCCGCTACTAACCATGCACCGGTATTGGCCTTGTCAATTTCGGACCAGAGTGTTGTTGCAGGCTCGGCTTTCAGCTACAAGATGGCAGCAGGCACTTTCACGGATGAAGATTCAGATCCTTTAACTTATACGGCATCCC
>NZ_VBSN01000034.1 GCF_006149045.1 Dyadobacter flavalbus | reverse complement strand
TGCTTCTTCCTTGAAGCGTTCGAAATCGAAGGATTCGTTTGTCTTCATTGTGTCTTTAAGTTAAACTAATTTACTTATTTTTTCCCTTAATCAAATTAAGAGATGACACAGTTTGGTTTACAGTCTCAAGACTATTAGTCGCTGGCTTTCCATTATTCTCCATTTCAGCATTTGACGCAGAGTGTCCACCTTAAGTCACATGCTTTGGATGCATACTTATAATGTACGTCTCAATTTTTTTTGATCAAAAAGATACCAAAAAAATGTACAAATCTGAGATGGATTTCAATCTAAAAAATTATTCTAGTTTTGCGATTTGATGGGCATCGTTGCCTTTTTCAACAAAGTAACCAGGCGCTATTTTATTCACGAATGTAAAAACGCTGTTGGAACAGCCAACGTGGTCAAAATCGACCAGCCTCTTAAATAGTTCCTGATATACTGTAAAATTGGACTTTACCGTCGTTTTTAAATGAACAAGATCGTCACGTAACGCAATCATTTCTGTTATTTTGTAATATTCAATTTGATTAGTTTTGTAAAAGTCTATATCCTTCAATTGGATCATAAGCTCTCTTAATTTTGTACCAATAGGTAACCATTCTAATCTAGCTTTCCCCTTTTTACCATCAATTTCCAGTTCTGTATCATCGGGAATTTGCTGATTTAGAAAGCCCTCAATAGTTTTACTCAAAAGGGTTACTCCTTCAGATGTTTCCTGAAAGTAGTCGACAAAGGCGTCAAACTTTTGCTGAGCCGATGGAAAGCCGTCCATATTTAGAACTTGATCACGAAAAGGTAAAGATTTATCTAGGTGGTCATTAGCGGACTTATAGTAGATGCAGATCGGATTCGGTTCAGGGAAATTGATGAACATTCTCTTGTTCGCCGAAGCCTTAAAACTAGTGTTTACAAAGCGCCCACCTCCCATGGAAGTCGCCATTATTCCACCTGCCTTTTCAACCTCCCTAGCTGCAATTTGCAGAATATCCTGTATTTGTTGCGGAGTAATATTTTTTTTCGTTAGGTCCCATTCTTTAATATTAGCGACCTGAAGACCCAACGTATCAAAGTCAGTAAGAGGGCGAACGACTATTATCTTAAATTTACTCATAATACAAATTTTACGATTGGTATTTTGGATAGATATTATTTCGCTAGTTAAGACTTACTTCTAGTTTTTAACAGAATTGATTCACTTTCTTATCTATCGGTATTCTGGCAATTAGAAATCTATCTCATCTTGAGAAAACATAGGCTGTTATAATAGCTCTATCTGAGCGAGTGTATAGGTCTCAGTCACCAAATCTTATATAAATGTATCCAGGAAAGTTCCCGACATTTACAGGACATTTTAGATTGAACCCTAATGGCAAACAGCTGGAAGCAAGAACTGATTGAAGCATTGCAAGGAAATGATCTTGTGCAAGCTCAAAAAACAACGGCATCAAACATCCCAAAGAAATTATACAAACATTTTTCAATATCCGACAATACCTTTGACACATTGGAAAAAGGGGCGGTTTGGCTTTCTGATCCATCTTCTTTCAACGACCCTTACGACTCAGCCACTTCGTTGATATCCGAAACCATGAAATCCGGATGGGAAGAAGAAATGGACATCACATCGAAACAGCTTAGTGCGATCAATACAGCTAAGGAAATTTTCGAAATGGCCAAACATCAAGACGACCTAAAACAGATCCGGAGAGCTTTAAGGGTTTGCTGTTTTAGTGAGCTTAATAATTCGATTTTGATGTGGTCACACTATGCAGATGAACACAAAGGGATCTGTGTCGAATACGATCTCACAAGCCTTGTGAGTACAACGCTGCCTCCAAAATGGTTCTTGTACCCAATGATTTATTCAGAAACGCTATTCGATGTAAACCCGTACATAAACGAAACAAACATACACCCGCTGTCTTTGATGCTATGTTCACTCTACAAATCCGATGAATGGAGCTATGAAAAAGAATGGAGATTAATCACTGCACCAGTTATTATGCCGAAAGCCGGGCATATGCAAATCCCACAGCCAACCGCTATATATCTGGGCAGCAGAATTAAGACAGAACACAGACAAACCTTAAAAGAATTTGCATTCCGGAAAGAAATTAAGCTGTTTAAGACAGATTTTGATCCTTTGAAATTTAGAATGCACTTTTCAGAAATTACCGCTAGCGGCATCTAAGCAATATTAATGTTAACGCAGAAATTCTTCTGGAACAGGTATTTTCTCCAAAAGCTCGCTCATTTCTTCCGCCCTACGCAAAAATGTATCTGGCATCACGAATGGATTACCTGCGACATACGCTTTGTTAGGATTCTTAGATCCTCTTTTTGCACGTTTGATAACAGGCTCTTCTTCATGAACATAAAAAGAAATCTTACCAACTTCAAAAAAAGTTGGTTTGGTTATTGGACTAAGATAATATGCTTTCCCAACCTCAAATTGTGAGGGGTTGTTTTTTTTCTCTTTTGCCTTTTCTATTGTTGTATTAGCCATATGATTACCTGTCAACTTGGAACTCAATATAATCATCTTTTCAAATTTAACAAAAAACCGTCATAATTAGTGCCCTTTTGAAAAGGTTCCCATCTTCCTTCCCAAGCTGGCCAATTTCCATAGAAGTTACCCTTTTCATCTTTGTCGGCAATGAGAGCGTATATATTATGCTTTTCTGATAGAAATTCGTAATTGTTATTGATCCCAATTTGATATCTTCTAGTTCTTACACGTAACTCCCCTGGTTCTGCAGATCCTGTTGCAAAGATATTGCTGTCAGGATATTTTTGTAAAAACTCTAAGGTTTTCTGCGCAACCGTAGCCAAAATCTTATCTGAATCACCATTTTTTAATTCAATTTTGTCATCAATCTTGTTAGTTTTCTCGTCCCATACACCAAACGCAAGATTATAGGATCTCGGTCTACGAAGTGGCTGGAGAGCCATTAGCATATTATAAGTTTTATCACCCTCGCTATAAAACTGAAACGCATTGTAATCTTTATACTGTGTATCGTAACTCTCAAAATTCATAAAATGATATTGGCGGTTTCTACAAATCTATGGAAAGAGCTACAAAATCCTAGTATACTTCATTGGAAGACCTGTTATAGTAGCGAGAACAGCAGTGACAAGGATTGGCACTATGGGTGGGTTACTGGTGATGTGTCGTTTGAGTTCATAGGGACGTCCTGACAATGCCAATGGATAAGCCAATGCTGACAGCTCTCGCAGCTGCACGGCAATCTGGTGCTATCAGCAAAAGACCTTCTTTATCAATATGCAGGCCGGGAACTAATCAGCGAAGGCTTTACATTCGAGGACGACTACTGTTTGGACTGACCCTCCTAGCTCCAAATGATGAGACATCTAAGGAAATTGAATATTAATATACAAAGCTGAAATTTTTACCGTCTTCTGATACATTCTTTACACCCAGAATTTCTTGAAATTTTTCCGAATGATTTTCGTTTCTCATCGTCAAAAGGGCGCAAAGTGAATGCTTGATCATATGAGTGGCAAGGAGAATCATTTCCATTTTCTCCACGGGAGACTTCTGAACGATATAAGGTATCAGGCTAAAATGGTCATACTTAGAATAAAAGCTATACAAGTTTTCGTACCACTGGATGTTAGGTTTACCTTCAAGTGTCTTAAGGATGTTTTTTATCTTCATAGATTCTATGGCGTCCAGATTATCAGGATTAAAAAATTTTGCAACATCCCTAAAAGGGGTAAACCAAAGAAAGGGAGAAAAACCGTCACGATTTATGTGTAGGTTTTTTCTCCCTGGATAATTCGGTATACTCAATTCTAAGCTCACTCTGATGCTGATCAAGAGGATCTGCTGTCCGAAATGCTATATGACGATCATATACAGTATTGAACTTTACTTACGAAAATAAATACAACGTTCTGCTTGCAATTTGCCTGCATCTTTCATCATATATTCAGGTTTAAATTAAAGTTAGAATCAAAAGTCCGCCTTGCATCTTCAGATGAATTAAATGGTTATACTACTTAATTTTCATAGTCAAAACTGTACCTTCTTTAATCTCGTCAGTTCCTCTTGAAATAAGGGTATCTCCTTCCGCTAATTCTCCGAACACTTCCATCTGGTCGTTTACATTGATCCCAGTACGTACATCAGTCCACTGAGTCTTACCGTCTTTCACCTGGATCACAAACCGTCTTTCCAGATTGGTGACCACTGCCGATGTGGGAACGAAAAAAGTGGGTGCAGGTCTGCTAAATTTAATATTCGCGTTGGCAAACATCCCCGATTTTAGCTGATTCCCTTTGTTTGGATATAGGAATTCCCAGGTTTCGGTTCGATTTGCCAAATTCAATGCGCCTGATTTCCGTGATAACTTTGCCTCAAACAGCCTACCGGGATACGCATCGACGGAAAAACTCACCGATGCATTTTCAGGACTAGCTGCTGAGTAAGCTTCGGGAATGGGTAGCCGTAAACGAAGTGAGCTGTTATTTTCAATGAGCAGCATCGGCTTGGCATTTGCGGGTCCAACCAGCGTTCCAGGATCAACATTACGCTGTGTAACAGTGCCGGAATAAGGTGCGCGTATGGTCAAATAATCATTCAATTGCCCTGCGGCGTTTAACCTGGATTGGACGGATACATAAGCGGCACTGTCTGCCAGCATTTGTGTTTTAAATCGCTCGATTTCACCCTGCGAAACCGTGCCTTCTACCTTAGCAGCCTGGACAATCCTTTTGTAAGCATCCTGGCTTCCTAGGAATTTCGATCTGGCCGATTCCAGGTCGGCATTGACCTGTGCGTAGTTGGTGATCATTTCCGGCGCATCAAGCGTGACCAGGACCTGCCCTTTTTGTACACGATCGCCTATGTCCACCTTAATGCTTTTAACATACCCGGTTACCTTGGCTGTGACTTCTACCCGTTCCAGTGGGATCAACTCTCCCGGGAAGGAAACCTGTTTGTCGAAACTTTCCTTTTTAAGGATAAAAGCAGCCGTAGAGTCTTGCTTGGGTTTTGTTTCCTGCTGCTTTTCGGGTTTATTCTTACAGGCTGAAAACAGTGAGACTGCAAGACTGAAAATCATTAGTACGGGGATCTTTCTCATATATTGACAGCGTTTGCCGTTAGTTTTTAAAGGTTTGGATTCTGGGATCCCGTTGGCGATTCAGGATCCAGGGATGGGTTTTTATATGGATCCCTTCCGTTTATCAGGGCATAAATCAGGGGTAAGAAAATCAAAGTACTGATTGTCGAGAAGATCAGTCCGCCAATCACTGCTATGCCAAGAGGCGCACTTTGTTCGCCGCCTTCGCCAAGTCCAAGCGACATGGGGACCATTCCCGCAATCATGGCCAGGCTTGTCATAAGGATCGGCCGGAGCCGGTTGCCGGCAGCTAGTATGGAGAAGTTTGACCCAAAGTCTGTCCTCCGGTTAAACTCGGCGTTGGTGATATACAAAATGGCATTGGCTACTGCTACACCCACGGCCATAATGGTACCCATGTAAGATTGTATGTTCAATGTCTGACCGGTTATTAATAGCAACAGGGCACTGCCCGCAACAACTGCGGGCACGATGGACAGAATGGTAAGTGATATTTTGAAAGATTGAAAATTGACAGTCAGCATCAGGAAAATGACTACGATGGCAATTAATAGCCCCGATTGCAGTTCGCTCATTGTCTGGCTCAATAGCTCGGCCTGTCCCCTTAATGTGATCTTTACTCCAGCGGGCAGCTCACCGAGCGCGGCAATTGCATGATTAACTTCTTTAAAAGTCGATCCCAGATCCTGGTCGAAAATGTTGGCTGTGATGGTAATGAACCGCTGTTGATTGATACGGTCATATTCTCCGGGGGAAGTGGTTTTCTGGATCATAGCCACATCGCGCAGGTAGACCGGTGAGCCCACGTTGCCTGAAACCGGCACCATTTCCAGCTTGTCGCGGCTGTTCATGGTATACTGCGGATACTCAACCTGGACCTGATAAGCGGTACCTGAGCTTTTGTCCAGCCAGTAATTAGGTTGTGTAAAACGGCTGGAAGAAGTCGCGGCCACAGTTGATTTACTGATCTGGTCAACGCTCAGCCCTAGCTGCCCAGCCTTTACCCGGTCGATATTGATCTTCATACCAGGATAATTCAATGGCGTGGCAATTTGCACATCCCTTAAAAAAGTAACCTTTTTTAAATTCGCTTCCAGTTCAGAAGCGATCTTGCTTGACTGGGCGAGATTCTTACCTAATACAGCAATTTCGACCGGATTATTTGACCCCAGGTTGATCACCTGTTCGGCCAGGTTTCCAGGTTCAAAGGTGATTGATGCTCCCCTTATATGCTCCGAAACTGATTTTCTAAGTTCTTCCTTGAAGGCTTCGATGGCAATCCCGGATCCTTCCTTGAGATTGATTTTGATGACCGCCTCATGCGGGCCACTCGTCCACAGATGGATCAGGTTCACCGGGTAGCTCGAAGGCTGCGTTCCTACAAAGGCTGAGCTGATCTCTACCTGGTTGTCGGTGATTTTGTTGGCCAGGGAAAGCAATTCTTGCGTTGCTTCCTCGGTCCTTTCCAGCCGGGTGCCCGTGGGCAGCTTCAATCGTACCTGGGCTTGGCCCATATCGGATTTGGGAAATACTTCTGTTCCTATTGTAAAAAAACAGAATATAACCAGCAGCACGGAAACCACAACGAATGCGGGTGCAACAAAAGCCTTGTAGGTGATCCAGCCACTAATTTTCGATGAATACGATTCTTTGAACCTTTCAAAGCGTCTGGGCTTGTCATCCCTTACGTTATCCCGTTCTTTCATCAGCCAGTTGGCAAAAACAGGGACTAATGTCTGTGACAAGAGAAAGGATGCTATCATGGCAAGACCCACAGCAAGCGACAATGGCAAGAACATCGAGCCTGGAACGCCCGTCATAAAAAAGGCTGGTACAAAAACAGCCAGAATGCATAGCAGGATCAGTAGCTTGGGCAGTGCGATTTCCCGGCATGCGTCCAGGATCGCCTGCCTTTTGGATTTGCCCATCTCCTGATGGTGGTGAATGTTTTCTATTGTTACCGTCGTTTCATCGACCAGGATACCAATGGCCAAGGCCAGCCCCCCAAGGGTCATGGTATTAATTGTTTGTCCAAACAAGTTCAGGCAAATTACTGCCGACAGCAGCGAGAGCGGGATGGTGATCACAACGATAAAAGCGCCCCTGGCATCACCCAGGAAAAGCAGTACCATTAGCCCGGTGAGCAATGCGCCTAACACACCTTCTGTAATAAGCGTTTTGATCGAGTTGATTACATAACCCGATTGGTCAAACTCGTAACTTACCTGGATATCCTCAGGTACTGCTGCACGCATATCGGGCAGTGCGGCTTTTACCCTCTGTACCACATCCCACGTGGACGCATCGGCCCGTTTGGTTACCGGGATATAGACCGATCGCTTGCCATTGATCAAGGCATATCCGGTTGTCACATCAGCACCCAGCTCTACATTGGCAATGTCGCGGATGTAAACCGAAGGGCCGCTTCCGATTTTGAGTGGCAAGCTTTCAAGTTCTTTAATATTTTCGACCACAGCATTCTGGGAGGTGATCAGCGTTTCGTTGCCCACCCGGATGTTTCCTGCCGGGGTAATACTGTTGGCCTTTGCCAGGGCCTGTACAATCTCATCTGGCGAAAAATTATAGTTCCTTAGTTTATCAGGGTTGATCTTGATAATTACTGTTTTCTGGTTGCCACCAAATGGCGGCGGCGCTGATACGCCCGGCAAAGTTGAAAACATGGGACGCACTTTAAATAAAGCCAGATCCTGTATTTCGCCCAGCGACCGGGTTTCTGACCGGAACACCAGCTGTCCAACCGGAACGCTGCCCGCATCGAATCGGGTAATGAAAGGCGGGACGGTGCCCGGTGGCATGAAAGCTCTTGAACGGTTGACGTAACCAACCACTTCCCCCATTGCCTGGCTCATGTCCGTGCCTTCATTAAACTGGATCTTAATCAGCGATGCTCCCTGCACAGACCTGGACTCCACAAACTTGACACCGGTCACATATAGGAAATGGTATTCATAATAGGAAGTAACGAACCCTTCCACCTGCTCTGGCGAAAGGCCACCATAAGGCTGGGCGACATAGATCGTCGGCACACCCATTTTCGGGAAAATATCAATTTTCATCGACCGGATCGTTAGCCAGGAAAAGAACACGATGCCGATGAAAGCAACGATAATTGCGATCGGGTTTTGAAGGGCCAGTTTTATTAGTCGTATCATACTTTGCCTTATTTAACCTGATTAATAAATAGGTTCAGATCACCCTGAACCGCTGCTTTAAAGAGAAGTGCTTTCCAAACACCCATAAAAGCCAGTTTGTAGTCCGTCTCGGCTTTTACCAAAGCATACTGTGCCTGAAAGAGGTCAGACAAATTCGCCAGACCAGACTTATAGCGGGATTGCACAGCTTGATAAGAAAACTGTGCGGATTCTAGATATAGGGGGCTTTCCCTGGCTACGGCCAGTGCGCTGGACAACGTAGTATCTGCTAGTTCCTGCTGCTTTTTTAATTGCAGGGCAATACCTTCCATTTTCTGTTGGCCTGAATTAATGACGAAATCCTGTTGCTGCAACTGTGGCCTGAGGCGAGCAAAAGCAAGAAGCGGTACACTGAGCTGAAAACCGACACCATAATTGAACCGCTGAAAACCCAGGCCATCCGTTGACTTTACGGTGCCGTCATAGGAAATGCCGGACCCCCTGGCGTAGGTAGTACCCCAGACCCCCAAGGTTGGCATCATCATTTTGGCGAGCACATTTTTCCGGGCCATATTCATTTCATTATTGGCCTGGTAAAGCCTCATAAGCGGATGTTGGAGTGAATCCGGGTCAAAGGTATTTTCAGGTAACTGAGCAAAAATCAATGTATCGGCAAAACGGCTTTTTACATCGCCAACCAGTAATTCGGATAACCCGATGCGCGCCTGTGCTTGTTTGTTATTGTGGTTAAGAAGTTCCACTTTGGCCCTTGACACTTCGGCTTTGAGTAGCGGGGAATCTACCCCAGGGCGGATACCACTTTCAACCAGCGACTGAACATTCAGCAGATTTGATTCCAGTCTTTTCAAGTTGTTGTCATAGACTTTTGCCAGCTCATCCAGCGTCAATACTTCCAGGTAAGCATTGACAACTTTAATCTTATGTTGGAAGATTTCGTTGGCGGCGTCCGCACCCGCATATTTCGCCCCGGCTTTTGCAAGATCAACCTGCGATTGTCGCCGGCCAAATGTAATGGGTTGCCAGTTGAGCAAAAGACTTGTTGCACTGCCGAACACACCCCCATATTGATTACTAGTGGACGGAGGCCCGCTGATAGGAAGAAGTTGGCCAGGATAGGACATCCCGGTGATGTTATTATATGTTGAATAATTGAGCTGATAGGCCGCGTCCAGTGTAGGCATAAACGATGACTTACTTACATCGACCGCCTTTTGCGCAGCCAGGGCATCCAATTTCTTTGATTTTAAAAGCGGGTAGCTGTTTTCAGCCATTTGCAGTAGTTCTGTCAATGCAGCAGGTTGTTGTGCCTGGGCGTTTACTGTCAACAGCATCAGCAAACCTTGCAGCAGAAAAGACTTTGTTTTGTTACAGCTCATTTTTTCATTTCCGGTATCGGTCCAATTCATAGAATTTTGTATTATATCAGCCCTGCGCCAAGTGCGAGGGAAACCACAATCAGCATGAATGCCACTAGCGTTTGGATGAATTTCATAGTGACCTTTTTGAGTAGCTTATTTCCAAGATAGGCCCCTGCAATGGCCGAAAGTGTTGCGGCTACCAGCAATGTGATATTCTGATGCACGCCTGCTTTGGTAAACCTGGTTGCATAAACAGAAAGCCTGGTAAAATCCACAAAAGTCGATACGACGACCGCCGTGGCAACGAATGCTTCTTTGGAGAGTCCTGCGTTTATCAAAAACGCGCTCCTTAGCGCTCCTTGGTTTCCGGACAATCCGCCGAAAAAGCCGCTTAGTGCGCCGCCGAGTGCCAGCTTATCCTTACCGAACCGTAACCGGCTGAAATAGGGCAGCAGGTCCATGACGGCAAATAGGATCAGCAACAAAGAAATGATCAGTTTGACCGGATATACCTCAAAGGCCTTGCCTGCAAGCTCATAAGAAAAAAGTGGTGCTGTATCGGTGATCCGGAGCAGCAGATAAGCGCCTGCAAAAGCAGCGATTACCGCAGGGATGCCAAAGCGCAGCAACACGTGCCTGTCAGCTTTGCCCCCTACGAGGATCAGCTTGAAGACGTTATTGAAAAAGTGAACAATGCCTGTAAGCGCAATGGCCAAATCCACTGGAAAGAAAACCATGAATACTGGCGTCAGGATGGTACCTAACCCAAAACCCGAAAAAAAGGTAAGGATGGAGACCAGAAAAGCTGCAACGGACAGGATAAGTATTTCCATCAACGGGCGGTTAAGTTATGATCCACCGACCATTTGCCACCGCCTTCAATGATCAGGAATATGCTCCCAAGCAGCATGGCCCAGTCTGTCCGGCTACCGTGCATCATTTCCCAGAACCCATCATTAGCCAACACTTCTGATTTCGTCGTTGCGAAGGCTACCAGCATGATGATCAGTAATGGAATCGACGCCAGCCTTGTCAAAAAGCCTATCAGCACCAATAACCCACAAACAATTTCAAAGCTTCCAACAAAGGGCCCTAGCGATTCAGGGGCTGGCAGCCCGATCTTAGCAAACCTGCCGCTGCCAAGTGAGTCAGCAAACAGAAACTTTTGAACCCCTTCGGATAGGAAAACCACACCAACCATTAAACGTATGATCAATATTGTCTTGGAATGACCGGTCTGGATGATTTTTTGAAACATAGGATTTGCTATCATTGAGGATAGCAAATTTCGTACAATCCAAAAAGGGAAGTGTGGTATATTTGAAAATAGAATGGTATATACTAAACATGCAACCGGAAATTAGTCGGTGTTTGCCCCGAATGGCGCTTGAAATACTTGACAAAGTGGGAGTTGTCCTTAAAATCCAGCAATGTCGCCATCTCGGAGACGGTCATGTCCGTGTATACCAGCAGACGTTTGGCCTCGTTAATTATGAAATCAGCCAGTACCTGTGCGGCAGATTGACCGGATGATTTCCGGCAGGCTGCATTCAGATTCTGCGGGCTGGTATGAAGATGCGCGGCATAAAAGGCCACGTTATTTTTAAGCAATTTATCCTGTGTGAGCAGTTGCTGAAATTCCTGAAAAAGACTATCCTTCTTGCTCCTGACTAGGGACTGCGGTTTTCCGGTTTGTAAAATTTTAGCCAGTAATACTTTGAGCAGCCCTTCAATCACGGGTGTATTATTATTTTGTTCCGGCTTATACTCGTCAGTCAGCATTTGAAACAATTGCTGTACGATGCCAGCTTCTGGCAGATGGATGCTTGGCAAACCGCTGATACTGGCAAGCAGCTCTTTCAGTTGTTTATCCAGACTATTGTCAACAAATTCTTTTTTAAGGATCAGGACGAATCCTTCGGGTTCATTTTCCAGTTCCCAATGGTGCACCTGCTCTTTGCGGACAATGTAAACGATTGGGGTGATGACAGGGTATTTTACTGAGTCAATGGCATGAAAGCCCTTTCCCGCTGATAAGAAAATGATCTCAAAATAACTGTTGTGCTTGTGTGGTGTGGTTTTACGTATATCTTTTTTGAACGGAGCAATTTTGATGCTCTTCTGGTGAATTTTGTCTTTGATTTTTAGCTCTGTTGACATATAGAAAAGGAAAAAAAGTCACGACTATAACATAGCATTTTAATTTGTTGTAAGTCTGAAATATTGATATCTAAGGCGCTAGGTTCAGATCCATAATCGAGCCTAAATCAAATGTTTTATAATCCTTACCATCGGAGAAGTCGTATTCCCCCACAAGGTTAATATGTGCCCAGCTGTGGGTAGAAGTTGCAAGAATTTTTTTCAACAGGATTTGCCTGTCATGCTCGGACCCAGCTGCTACTAGTTTTTCAGATAACAACAACAGATTATAAGTGTTCACCGTATTTGCTATCAGCCTTTTACAACCTTCTGCCGTCAATTGCTCTTTACGGGTAGCCCAGATCAATTCCTGGTTATTGCCTACGGTGATAGCTTTTGAAAAATTATTGCTGCTCTCAATTTTTGAAAGTGATCCAGACACGGATTTCCGGATTAACTCATCATCCATATATTGATAGATGTATGCTGTTTTGTAGAGCCTGCCCAAATCTTTGAGGGCTTTATAAAGCGGATGTTGTTTCGAATATGAATTAAGGCGTTTGAACAATGTGGATGCCTTGGAATATCCCAACTTTATGGTACAGACAAGTCTTAAAATTTCATCCCAATGATTTTCCAGGTGAACCAAGTTAATTTTAAGACCGGGAACAATTTTATAATTCATTTCACGGTAAGTCCGGGCTTCGTCAATTGAATAAAGCTGCTGGTGATGAAACCTGGCGAACCTGGGGCGAAATTCAATCCCAAGAAGGCCAGTCACGGCAAATACCGGTTCACTAAAACCATGGGTGTCTGTTGAATGCACATTGGGAATGAGCACTTCATTGTGGGTCAAACCATCCAGGACATAATGTGATTCCGGTTCTGCTGCGCTGAATACCGTGGAATAAAATAACTGCCCGGCTTCGTCCAAAAAGGAATACATGGTAACACCCCTGCCATTTCCGAAGTACTTAAAAGAAGGAGAAGCCACTAGCGAAGCAACGGATACATCGAACTTTTGACCGTCACTGGACGTATGAACAAAGTCTGCATCCTTTCTAAAATGTTCGGTAAGAGGTAAAGAGTTGCTAAATGCAAGTACTTTGTCATTTGCCTGTATTACAGTCTCTGGCGAAAAATATTGGAGTGCCGTTGTTTCTAATGAATTGGTCTTGATACCCTTGGACATGTAAGAGAATTTACGGATTCCAATGTTACATCCGAACCCAAGAATTGCAGCAAAAAACAACTTCTCTTCCGGACGTTTAGGGATGTGGTCAATACCGCTATGGGTAAACGAGGAAATAAAGTCGCTTGTATTTTGTACAGTTGAAAGAACATCTGCTAACGGAATAACATATTCCTGGGGATAAAGCGATTCCAGATCCGTGACTTCTTCCAAACGTTTATCTTTCATCAGGTGCCAGCCACCGGTAGGATCAAAGTATACCTGTTTGTTGTTGCCTTTTTCTATACGCTCGTTTGTTAATTTTATCTGGGCATTTAGCTTTTCATTTATCCTGAATAGGGTCTTCCGGGAATCTGCAAAAGCTGTTAAGCCAGCTTGTTCTATGAGTTTTTGCTTTTCTTTGTTCCAAACCGAAGCCGGTATTTGATACTCATCAAAACTTCGGTAATCATAAGATGAATCGATTGGAAGTACTCCGGATTTAATGCTATCCCTGATTTCCTGAAACAGGAATACTTTATATAAACCTGTACGTAGTTTCCCTTCCGTAGTTAATACCCGCTGCTGCTCTTCCATCCCTAAAAAATTAGTTGGTACAGCTGCGCGTGAAATAATAGAACCATTCTTTTCCTGGTAGTACCGGACCGCTTCAAGAATATTTTTTCCTGACGAAGTCGAACTAGGGATCAATGCTTTTACGATATCACTAACTTTACCATTTAATTTCGATGCATTTTTTTCAAGCATCTGATAGAAATCTTCCCGGTCATTTATTTTTTGGTTGGCTTCTTTTAGTGCTTTAAGGCGCTGCTGGTCTTCCTGTAACAATTTTTGAGATAACCGCTTGTTTTTAAATAGCTGCTGGATCAATGTTACCTTGGCCAACGGCTCTATGGTAGTGTCAGCAATAATTTGTTCAATGGCACCCAAAATATCAATATGCGTACTGCTCCGCTGGGCAACACTGCTAACCAGTTGCGCGGTCTGCATCCTGTTTTCATAAAGCTGCTGCTTAACCAGGTTCTCACAACCATTAACATAATTGGTGACCGCACTATTCAAAGTCAGGATAAGTGCATCTCCTAACATATAATACTGATGGATAATAAAGGAAATCAGAAGAAGATAACGATTTGTGCTACGTGTAGCTATTTGCGTTACCTGGTTATTGATAACGTATTCCGCATAAAATTGAACAGTGGTATCAGATAATTTTAAGCGCTTGACAATCGGTAATAACTGCAAATACATATTCTTTAAGCTTTCAAAGTTGGTTACTCGCTCACGGATCTGCTTTGTTTCCATGGATTGAGAAATCCGTTTAAAGAATGTAATCTCATAGCGTTTTACTTTCAAATGCTTCCTGCTATCCTGTTGATAAGAAGTGTGTTCAACAAGAAGCTGCTCTAAAAGCAAAATATCGGCGGTTGTCAGGTACTTATTTAAAATAGACTCTAAATTTTGCTCGAAACGAGCAAGAGATTTGTCCAAAATCGTTTTCAGGCTTTGGTATGTTGGAATTTCGATATGATGTGATTGGAGAAAGTCTACCATCCCTTCGAAAATCAGGTGCGGCCTGGTCTGTACATGTGCCAGTCTGTGTGTTTCTTCGGCCAACGCTTCAACCGAAGATTTTTCAAAAGCTGCGAAGCCAAAATATCCAAGAATGTCCTCCCGGTGCCTGAGTGAAGTCCGTCCCCCGTAATCGGTCATCTGTACAGCGTTGACATCAACAGAAATTCGTGCCGCTACAAAGTCCACGTCACTTTGGTGAAAACGGTTCGATCCAAAAAACCGACTTACAACCCGGAAGTATCCAACCTGCAAAAGAAAGCCAACTTTATTGGATGGTGTCTGCAAAGCCTTGACATATTCTTCTGCCCACTCAGGAGCTTCTAAGAAAATCATTTTCTGGTCGACACTCAAAACAGGTGGATTGTCAAATCGTTGCCGGGCTTCGGAAGTCAGGTATTCTTTTCTTGGCATGAGACGATTGTGTGTATAATAAAACGTTGCTCAGAATGTACAAACCTGCCATACTCATTGAAACCAAAAGTATGGCTAAATATCAGACGTATTTTATCAATTTAGTAAAATAAACTTGTATACCAATCTAAGTACATTAAATTTGATTAACTAGATGGATTAAAGTAGACAAAAAGTGAAAATTGGATATGCACGGGTATCGACCCAGGACCAGAATTTAGAAATGCAGCTGGATGCCTTGCAAAAGGCTGGCTGTGAGAAAATATTTCAGGAAAAAGCATCCGGAATAAAATCCGACAGGCCGCAGTTGGCTGCCATGCAACTGATCCTTCGTGAAGGGGATGTTATCTATATTTACAAATTGGATCGTTTAGGGCGTTCTTTAAAACACCTACTCGAAATGACCTCCGATCTTGAAAAGCGGGGAATCGGCCTGGTCTCTATTAACGATTCCATCGATACGACTACTGCCCAGGGCAGACTCATCTTTAATATTTTTGCTTCTTTAGCAGAATTTGAAAGAGACTTGATCAGGGAACGGACAAAATCTGGTTTGGAAGCCGCCCGTGCACGTGGCCGAAAAGGTGGACGCACCCGTGGCCTGTCTAAAGAAGCTGAAAAAAAAGCCATGCTTGCCCAAACCTTATATAATGAACGGAAATTAGGGGTGAACGAAATTGCTGCAGATCTTGAAATCTCGAAAATGACACTTTATAAGTATCTACGGCACCGCGGTGTCCAAATTAATAGTAAGACCTGAATTTGTATCGTACATCAAGCAACATAAATGGACTTTAAAATTCGTGAATTGCTGATTCAGTAAGCTTTTCTAAGGTTATCTGCAAATGCATCTGGTAGCAAGCTACGCTCTATTGCCTGAGCCGCTTTCTCAACATCATAATTCAACCGCAAGAATTCGACCTGTATCGCATCCGGACTTGTAACAGTAGCTGACTGGTTTATTGTAAGCATCACATAACATGCCCTTGAATCACCATCCTTGGGTTTGCCAACGGAGCCAGTATTGATCAGGTGATGATAATGGTCATTACCGTCTTTCCCAGAACTAATGATCCGGTGGTAAGGCTTATGTGAATGGCCAAAGCAAAGGATATTGGCACTAAATTCTGTAACCAAATCCAGCATATATTGCTCAGGCAGTTCTTCCAAAAGGTATTCGTTGATACTACGGGGACTGCCATGTACCAGAAGCATATTTAGCTTGTCATCATTGAGCATAAATTCAAGTTTTAAATGTCTGGGAAGTGTCAGAAGGTATTCCCGTTCTTTATTGCCAACAAGCTTATAAGCATACTCACTGCTTTGATCCGTGCTGCACACACCCTCTGATGGCAGAATTTTAGAGACTTTCAGGTCATGGTTTCCCGCAATGGTGGCAATCCTTCTTTTACGAATATGTCCGATTACCTGGTTTGGCCATACGTTATACCCGATTAAATCGCCCAGACAATATACCGCATCAGGCTTTTTCTTTTTCAGGTCTTCCAGAACTGCTTCAAATGCGGGCAAATTGGCATGAATGTCTGAGAAAAGGGCAATCTTCATAAATTGGAAGTTTCAGTTTTATAATATTTATCACGCAGCCAAAAAGCGACATTGACCAGGGCAATCAATGCCGGCACTTCCACCAGTGGGCCGATCACACCGACAAATGCCTGACCGGAATTGATCCCAAATACGCCGATTGCCACGGCAATAGCGAGTTCAAAATTGTTACCTGCTGCTGTAAAAGCTATGGATGCATTTTGTGCATAATCTGCTCCCAGGGATTTAGCCAGAAAAAAGCTGACCAAAAACATAATAGCAAAGTAGATCACCAACGGCACTGCAATCAAAAGCACATCACTCGGAAGCTGAACAATCAGCTCGCCTTTCAAGCTGAACATCAGCATGATCGTAGCTAAAAGCGCAACCAAAGTAACAGGTGATATCATGTGGATAAATTTTTTCTCATACCAGTCTTCCCCTTTCAAAGTAGTCAGCCCAAAACGGCTGATCATTCCGGCAGCAAAAGGAATCCCCAGGTAAATGCCTACACTAGCTGCAATCTCTGCTATGGTAATATCTACGGCCAGTCCTTTCAGTCCAACTAATGGGGGAAGTACTGTAATAAAGAACCAGGCATAAAAGCTATAAAGCAAAACTTGAAACACGCTATTTAATGCAACAAGGCCGGCCGCATATTCACGGCTTCCTTCTGCCAGTTCATTCCAGACCAGGACCATGGCAATGCACCGGGCAAGACCGATCAGGATCAGCCCGATCATATAGTCAGGATGGTTTGGTAGAAACACAACAGCCAAAATAAACATCAGTACCGGCCCGATAATCCAGTTTAGTACCAGGGAAACACTCATCACTTTGGTATTGCGGAACACTTCCCCCATTTTATTGTATTTCACTTTGGCCAGTGGCGGGTACATCATCAGGATCAAGCCGATCGCGAGCGGTATGTTCGTCGTTCCACTGGAAAAAGTATTAATATAGTCAGGTATGGAAGGAACAAAATTCCCTAAACCCACCCCAATGGTCATGGCCAGAAAAATCCATAATGTTAAGAAACGGTCCAAAAAGCCTAGCTTCTTACGACTAGCGACCGACGCTCCAGCCGCAGGAGCACAGTTATTAGCTGACATAATTGTTAGTTAAAGATTTTCGTTAACAAAATTTTCTGAGTACGTTTTGATCATTTCGCGTACCGTACGAAACTGCTCAATTATTTGCTGCTCACTGCCGGTAGCTTTACCTGGATCCGGAAAGTTTTGATGGAATTTCTTTGCATTTGTAGGAAAATACGGACAGCGCTCTTTGGCGTTGTCGCATACAGTGATCACGTAATCAAAATCAATGTCCTTGTACTCATCAATATTGTTTGATGTGTGGACTGAGATATCAATCCCATCTTCTGCCATAATGGAAATGGCTTTTGGGTTGACGCCATGGGTTTCAACCCCTGCACTATATACGATGGCTTTATTACCTGCAAATTTTCTGAGGTAGCCTTCGGCTATCTGGCTCCGGCAACTGTTACCCGTGCAAAGCACTAATACTTTTTTCATTGAAATGTTTAATTGATACCTGTTACTTTACTTCTTCTTTCCAAAAGGTTGACACTACGCCATACCCCTTTCATCTTTCCGATATTTTCGCGGTACCCGATCACGCGGAAACCATTCTTTTCGTGAAGGGTCATGCTGGCGACATTCTCTGAAAAAATACCGGCTTGCAACGTCCAATACCCGCTTTGCTCACTTTCATCAATCAGGTGCTTCAAGAGCAGGTCTCCTATTTTTTGCCCCCTGAAATTGCTACCGATATAAACACTTACTTCGGCAACACCAGCATACACGCACCGGCCTGAAACCGGGGTCAATGCTGCCCAACCAGCAATTTCACCCAAATCCTTAATTGCTACATACCTAAGGCCGGAAACATGCGACGCGTCCCATACTTCCCACTCAGGTGGGCTAGTTTCCAAAGTAGCATCACCGGTAGCAATACCCTGGGCATAAATTTCACGGACTGCTGGCCAGTCCTTAGGCTCTAATGGTCGTACCGTGATCATATATGTCTGATTTGAAAATGACTAACAGCATCCACCACCTAATGTACAGGAGGAAGAATTTTCTGCCCCAACCAGTTCAAGTTCCTTTGTTTCTTCCTGGATTGTCCCAGTTTCCACTGCGGCAGTTTCCACTGCGGCAGCAGAAACGGTTATTGACTCCGCTTTGATAGGACCACAACAAGATGAAACAGCGTCTGGCTTAGCAGTGCCACAGCTACTATTCCTTGTCAGTGCTTTACATTGTGTAAAATCGGGTACCAGATTTACCGTAAAAATGTCTCCTTTTGTCAAAAACTCACTTGGGTACATCTGCCTGGTATCGAATTTAGAATTGCCAAACTCAATTTTGACTATGCCAAGCGGATTGAGTGGCAGTGATTTTTCTACTAAATTAACAATTGACAGTGCTTTGCTTACTTTCATAGAACGTTCGGTGTCCGTCACCGACGGTTCCCAAAGCTGCACGATGATTTCCGTCCAGCTGTTCATCACACCGCCACAGTCCACAGAGACGATCGGGGCTTGTTTGATTTCGGTGATATGGTATGATGCATCAACAAATTGTCCTTCGGCATATTGAAATTGAAGTACCCTATCCGGATTCTCTAAAAGGGTACTTTTGAAGGACTGCCAGTTCATTGGATTCGAATCATTCATTGCTATATTTCGATTATTTGAAGATGAAAAAATTCTGGTAATATTAATTGCAACACGCTGCTGATACCGGTGTTTCAAATAAGTCACCAAAAATAGCTTTTGCTTCTTGCCATACCGTTTCATTGATGCAGTAACAAACCCGTGGCGGGTTGATTTCGCCGTGGATGATGCCAATCTGTTTCAATTCTTTCAAATGTTGTGAAACCGTTGCTTGGGCAAGTGGCAAAACTTCTACCAGGTCACCGCAAACGCATGAGTTCACTTTTAATAAATGCTGGATAATCGCAACCCTTGCCGGATGCGCCAGCGCTTTGGCTAAATCAGCGATACGGTTCTGCCTATCCGTAAAAACTTGTGTTTTTGTAACTCCCATGTGCCAAAGTTAAAATTCATTTTGTTCATTGCAATAATACGATAGATTATATTTTCGCTCTTTGATTCATGATAACCGACAACCAGATTAAAGCCATCCGGATTTTACTTTGGCTGAGAATCGAATGTAGCCTATAATGCCAGAAGAAAAACCCTACGCAAAAGTCGTGACGGTTTTTCTCCCTTTCTTTAGTTTACCCCCTAAAATGGTTTCTTACTTGGTCTGGGACATCTTTGCCCTGTGGTCTAATAAAGGATTCAGAGGCAATTGCACTGATTAGCTTGTCATCGTTACACCATGCCATGATATAAAGACAATCCAGCACACAGCTGCGTAGTAGTATTCCGATTGACGATTCCATAGTCATGAATCTATCTAAGCCCAGATCCGCAATCGCCTGAATGGTTAGGCATTGCCCTCCAACACGATATACAAATGTCTGCACTCCGATTGCATCTAAAACATCTATATCCATATTGGCCGTCTTATAATCCGCTGGTGGTTTGAAATATCTTAAACAGTTCGTTTCATAGAATTTTGTTGTTTCTGCTATTTTTTTGAGATCATCGAGTATAAGATCGAAAGACCTGTTTAGAACAATTTTATGAAGCCATTGAAGCAAAGATCTCCATTCTTCTTCATTTGATACCGCTGCCTTTACAATGGCAAAGTCAAAGTTATCAATTATACATATGTACGGTGGTGCATCAATTTTTACTACAAAGACTGTTTTGTTTTCCAAGGAAAAAATACGACCAGCAACCTTGATATTTATTAATTTTCCAAGATCTTCCTCGATCCGTTTTATAATACTACTATCATCCATCTTACACTTGGGAGAGGGTTAAAACTTAAAAATAGTATTTTGTGAACGAAAAGAGAAGACTTTATTAAAATATCAAAATTCACCCTATTTAACATAATCTTATTTATACAACAATTGTATAATTGTATTTTTTATATCAAAATACCCATAATTTATCTTAAATCTATAAATAAAATAAGCTTTTTATTTACGATAATATTCGTATTTAAATAGCAATTCTATTTATATATTATTGGATTGTGATTACTGAAGAAAGTTTTTTCTGAATAGAGGAATACTTACAGTAGAACGTAAGCTTTTGCAACATCCTAATGCTTTTTTTCTGGAAAATAATTGACCTGTTTTAAGAAACCAAATATCTGTAACCCGAAATGATTTACTTTTCATTGATAGCGTAGACATAGCCGACACCTTTGTGCCCGTCGGCCAATTCGTAACGTGCCAGTATACGCCGATATCCTTCACCTTCAAATTGATCAAGAGATTCCCAGTGTTTTGTCAGCTCGTCTGAGAATAATATTTGAGCTGCAATATCCATCTTTTGTTCGGGATCTGGAACCGGAACAAATCCATCATATCCCATTTTAGATCCCCATCCCTTGCTTTCCAATCTGCCCCCTTTGATGACAGCTGATTTCCATTCTCCTTTTATGTGTTCAACTTTTGAATGATTTGGCTTTCCAGGAGCAAGTGTGCCGTATATAATAAAGACGTTCTGCGGAACATAAGTCTTTATTAAACTTTGCTCGGAGTCAGAAAGTGATAATTCTGTCATTGTCTCAACAGTCACATCGGTTAACTGTTTTTGATTGAGCTGATCAATCATACGGTCAAGTTCACTGTCGTTCATGTTATTTATAATAATTGTTTAGTTGTGCTATTCAAATTCATTAACGTGCGATCTTTAAAGCTACTACCACGCAGATTCTCTTCCACTTTACCTAAATCAGTCAGGAAATCTGGGCAGTCCTTCATGATGTCTTGCACCGTTTCTTCAAATGCTGCCCAATAGGCTTCCAAACGTGGTAAAGTAACCAGCGCCAATTCCGTCAAAGTGATAATCTGCTTACGAGAATCAACTGTGTCAGTTTTTGTTTCCACATAACCTTTTGATTTCATGTTGTTAACAATTTTGATGATGGCCGGATGGGATAGCTGCAACTGATCTGAAATATCGGTAAGAGACAACGCTCCCTGCCTTTTGAGTATTAGAAACACCAGGTGCCAATTCGGCTCTATATCTGCCCCCACTGTTTTGTAAAAATCTTTGGTGCTATACAGCAGGGCATCACTTAATCTTTTTAGCCTACTTGTAAAGCCGGCATTCTTCAGCTCAATCAAAAAATCCATACAAATCACAAAATATAACTGGTTATACAAATATATAACCAGTTATATTAATTCACAAATCTTTGTCAGATGTTGTCATTGAAAATGGAAGAAAATTAATTTCTTACCGCAAGTGACCCTTGGTCTAATAAAAATAAGTTTCTATTTAGGGTTAAATTAAAAGAAGGTCGTGACGGATTTCCCTTTCTTTTAATTTAACCCATCCTTGGGATTTACCTGCTTCTCCAAAGTCTTTTTAACTGCCTTCTTTGAAACAGTTTTGGCTTTTTCCTTCGGCTCCTTCCCGTATATGTTCTCGCTGGTAGCTGCGATCTCTTCCAGATCCTGGCCAGAAATCACGGATTTGTCTTCCAGGGTAATGTCTTCTTTTGCGGCATACTCGTCGCCCAGCTTAATGAGCAGCCAGGCATTCTCCCCCCCTTCCATGCGCTTTTACCAAAGCGAACTGGCCTTGCAATTTTTGCCCGCTCATGACAAACTTGATCTTGCCGGAATGTAACTGGTGCAAAAGACTTCTTTCATTTCCCTTCTTATCTTTTGCAGGTTCTTCTGCCGGCATGTAAATGCCTTCATCTCAGACCATCACTGTGCCCCCTCCGTACTCCCCTTGTGGTATGATTCCTTCGAAAGTCCGATAGTCGTATGGGTGGTCTTCAACCATCATTGCCAAACGTTTTACTTCCGGATCCATGGATGGGCCTTTGGGTACTGCCCAGCTTTTAAGCACGCCTTCCATTTCCAGACGGAAATCATAATGTAGATGGGAAGCAGCATGTTTTTGGATTACAAAGCGCAATATATTTTTGTCAGGCTTGCCCCCAAATGGTTCGGGGGTTTTGCTTTTGGAACGTTTTTCTTTGTATTTAACCAGGCTCATCGTTTTGGGAAGGATAAGTATGTAAAGATCAGATAAGGTGAAGCAAATCACATCAAAGCGCGTGCCAGCTCATAGGTATGAATTTTTACTATAAAGATGATATCAACCAAACCATCACGAGATATGGCAGATGACAAAACCAAACAGGGACCGGCCGACAGCAGCCGTATCAATCTGAATGAAGATTATGAAGTTGCCTATTGGACCGAAGCCTTGGGTATTACCAAGGAAAAATTAAGCGAAGCAGTCAAAGAAGCAGGGAGTTCTGCCAAGGCTGTCAGGGAGTATTTAGGAAAAAAATGATTTACATACAGCTTATTCCCATGTATGAAGCGCAAGGGAGTAAGCTGTATATTAGCTGAGTCATCCTGCTTGTAGTCAACAGTCATGAAAGTCTTTTTCTTTCCCGAAAGCCACAACGCCGCCAATCATCCAAGACTGTTATCGATGCCGACAGGGTAATTTTGCAGTAATAATTTCCCGAATATGTGTCATTTTAGTCTTAAAACAACTCCGGTATGTTATTTCAAGCTGACGACTTTGAGGTAGAATTTGAAGGTATGAAGGTTGCTATCAAAGTCATGAATTTAGCAGGTAGAACCGTTTTTCAGTTGACTTTCCCAGACGGACGAAAGCCATTGATTATCAGCAGATCCAAAGTATTTGACGGTCACAAAGTTTGGATGTCTATTCCGGAAGGAAGGCAATCAGAAGCAATTCCAATTGGCGCGAAAATTGTTGAGCATTTTCAAAACACTAAATCCCAGTAATCATGTGCTATTACAACGGTCAAAAAGTGACCAAAGCTGAATTTATACAATTAATGCAGCTGGAAAAGGCTGTCAAAAACTATGAATTTTTAAATCGAAACGTTACGCATGCCTTCGAATTTGGGAAGATCGCTGTCTTAAAACCACGTTACACGCGCGATAATTTTGATATCGTTCAGATGGAATGGAGTTTCTTGCCAAAATATGTAAAGAACCGAGACCAGACTGAAAAATTCAGGAGAGGTTATAAGAAAAAAGATGGGACCTGGCAAAAAGGATACGACACGCAGAATGCCAAGGGCGAAGAACTTTTGTTCCCTGACAAAATTTACCGGGAGGCGGCTTTGGAACGTAGATGCCTTATCTTGTCCTCTGGCTTTTACGAATGGAGGCATGAGTACGGAGTCAATAAACGTACTGGCGAAAAGAAAAAAACAGCCGATAAATACCCTCATTATATTGGGGTAAAAGACCAACCCTACTTTTATGTAGCAGGAATCTGGCAATCCTGGACCGATCAGGATACTGGTGAAACAGTTGACACCGTGAGCCTGGTGACCACCAAGGCTAATGCGATGATGGCAAAGATTCACAATTCCAAATTGAGAATGCCTACAATACTGCCCGACAATCTAGCATGGGAGTGGATGATGGATGACCTACCGGAAGAGCGAATCACCGAGCTTGCAACTTTCCAGCTTCCCGAAAATTTAATGGAAGCATGTACAGTCCACAAAGACTTCTTGAAAGCCGAAGATCCAACCGTCCCGTTCATATACGAAGAGTTGGTAGCTTTGGACACTCCTACTCCACCGGCACAGGCATCTCTCTTTTAAATTGAACAGTTGCTATTTTAGTGATATAGCTGCTCCCTTTCCGGAGCAGCTATACTTGATCAATATTCACTTGGCAGTAAGATCACGTTATCTGCAACATAGATTTTGATCTCTTCCATCGGAAAATCGGTGTAACTGATTTGTTTGGTGAAGACTATCTGATAGTTACCATTATCACAAGTAAGTGTTGCAGTGGATTGTTCTAAATCTACATTAAGTGTCCAAACTTGAAATTCTTCTCTTTTGACAAGTGGATGGGCTTGTTGAAAAGCAATTTCATCAATAAGCCAATAGGCCCGGCTTTTTCTGCGACATACTTGACACCATCTGTATATAAGAAATTTTGCACTAATGTGTGTCGGTACCACTTTTCGGTACCTGTAAATTCTGCAAGATCCGATTTTGACAATTTTTCAGTTTTCATAATTCTGATGTTTACTTGCCCTCCACCGTGGAGAACGATGCAAACAGGCCTTAAGCAAACTGCCTGGAAAGGCAACACCAACACGGGAGCGAAGCGAATGGAGCGGGCAGCGTGATTGACGTCCAGGCTGCTTTGGGCAACTTGTGTCGTTTCTCACAGGTGGATGGCTATATATCACATCTTTTGAAATGCATTGGTAAACCTTCGGGCATCCCAGAAATTACAGTTAAACGTATCAATCCGTATTTTACAGTAATTTGTATTGGTGTACCACTAAAATGTAATTTGAAAGTCTAGAAAAAAGGCTTCTTTCAGAACCAAATGGGAGGAGAATTTTAAGGCGGCGAGAGTACATAAAAACCACCGTATAATTCAGACAGTAAATTTCATAGACGAAATCTATTACCTGGTAGTAACCACTGTTTGACTGCATCAGCAAGTCGAGAAACTTCTTCTAAAAACGAATTCCAAATCATCGATGTAATTTCTGGAATGAAAATCCTGATCATCAAAGATGAACCCAAACTTGCTGCCGACATTGCCTATCTATCCGCACAGGATTACTTGTGCTAATACGCCAGTAGATGGGCGCAGGCAAAGGAATAAGTCAGCTGTACCGCTATGAATGTATCTTATTGGCTTGATGTTTCCAGGTGGCAATGGCTCGATATTCTTGACATTCTCAAAGAAGAAGGTCAGCAGGATACTCGGTCATTCGGCGTGGGAGTTTTGCAAATAAGAACAATGTGCTGCAGAATGAGCTTAAAGTAGATTTGTCATCAAGGGTCGTAACCGTCAATGGGACATTAGTCTCATTAACCCGCAAGGAGCTGGACCTGCGATTGTTTTTTTATCAGCAATAAAAACCGTGTGATCTGGAAAAGTGCATTGGCGAAGCATTTGTCGGGCGACATTGCCGATATATTCGATAACCACGATTTTTTTTACGCGCACGTAAAAAAACCCAAAAAAAGTTGACCGAGGCTGGGTACGGTAATTATCTTACCGCCAAACGGAGCATGCATAATGCCTCTTTTCACAGAAACATTGCTCAGATGACTACTAGCTGGTAGGTTCGCGTATATTCATTTGTACTGCCTACAATGGGCATTCGATTTATCAATATTCACAATACTTTAATAACACAAGCTTGCGAAAGTAGCTGTAAGACAATATCTTCGTTAAATTCTCAACGTTTATATCTTATCCTCCTTCACTTTATAATTATTGATTGGTTAGTAAATTAAGCCCTTTGACCAGCTTACCTATTATCATTTTTGTTTTCGGTAGGCTGGCAAAGGCACCAAATATTACAAGCCCATTCTTCCCTTACCATGCGTACTTTGAAGTTGTATGGCCCCTTCTAATTCCATACCACCACCGAACCACAATTTACCTATGGCAACCGTTGGTTTACAGCAGTCACAAATCTCTTATTAAATCACCTTATAGATCAATTATATTACCCCAGTGTAGCCCATCATTCTTTGAAAGGAATATATTACCCATCCGGTTATCAAGCAGGGGGAGTTTGGACTAGGTATATATACCTAAGATATTATATAGAAGACTGGATCATTCCAGAGAAATTTGATCGCTAGCCGAATATTCTCTTAATTTGAATGAACACTCCAACTGCGTCATAAATAAATATGATCAACATTATTCTTCAATATAAATCTGATCCGGAATCAGTGTATCAAACCTGGTTTATTAATAATGAAGAACGTTTAAAGGCATTCCGTTCCATCCGGCGAGGTGTACAGCAAATTGTAGTAGACATCAAACAAGGCAAGTTCCCCAACGATTTCCGGGGATCTTCACTTGAATTTGTACTGAACTGTATTACCGAGCAAAAGCAAGTTTTTGAAGGCGCCGCACATCCTTTTTATTGGAAGCCTAAACTTAGGATACCTGATATCTATGAAAATCAAGCCCATAAAAAGGCATTTGGCCAGTTTCTTGAAAACTGCCTGAACGCAAGTAAAGAAGAACAACTGATTAGAGAGATTATCCGGTTAGATGAATTGAAAATAAAGGGATTAGGTCCTTCTGTTGCTAATATTTTATATTTTCTACATCCTACACTGATACCTCCCTTTAATACTGCCATTCTTAACGGGTTTAATTATTTGTATAAAGATAAAAAGAAGCTGGGGTCGTGGTCTGAATACCTAAAAATCCGCGAGGTTATACTAAAAGCAAATAAGGAGTACTGTCATGAATTGTCAACAGACTTAGGAGCATTTTCAGGACTATTATTTGAGATTGGTACCCAGAAAATGATCTTGGGTATGGATGGGTATTTATCCATCGAAGAACGTCAAAGACTCGAAAAACTGATAGAAAAACGGCAATCTCAGCTTCAGGCAGAACGGCAGGATGAGAACTTACATACGGAAATGCAGTACCACCTTCTTAAAATTGGGCAAGCTTTAGGTTACGATGCTTTCCCTGCTACTAATGATCAATCAAGAAGCTTTGATGGCCACAAGTTCTCATTTTTATGTCAGGCTAACTTTCCCCAAATAAAATGTGATGCAGAAACGCGAAATACTATTAAATTAATTGATGTGCTCTGGTTTGCAAAGGGAACAGGCAATGTACTAGCGGCATTTGAAGTTGAAAAAAGTACTTCTATTTACTCGGGTATCCTAAGGTTAACAGATTTATCTTTTAGTATAGCCAATGGTGATGAAACATTTTTCTTAATCGTACCAGACCACCGTGAAAAAGATGTGTGTCTTCAATTATCGCGCCCTTCTGTCAAAAGCAATAATGTTTTGATTAAATACATTTTGTTTTCTGATCTAAGAAAACACTGCGACTCTATTTGTAAATTCGGTGACAATCACCAGATCATGAGCAAGATTGCAAAAAATGCCCCGTCACATACTGTTGAATAAGTATATAACGGGGAGTCACTAAAGAAACAGGTTTTTATCTAGTACCAGATTTTTTGGGCTTGTGTTTTTTCATGTCCATGTCCATCTTACCCATTGTTCCATCCATATAGACCCCTTCTCCTTCTTTAAGCGGCTTATTAGTACCGTCTTTCATCATTACCGTGCCATCTTTCATAATCATCGTCCCGTTTTTCAACGTCATATCTTCGGTCATCGCAGTCATCTCACCGCCTTTCATGACCATCATCTTTCCATCGTGCATCATCACACAATCTTTCATAGATGCATGCATCTTGTCCATTTTTTTTTCTTTATCCTGTGCATATACACTAACGGATAAAAGAATTGCTACCGCAAAGGCAAGTAATTGTTTCATTGTTCTCGGTGGTTAAAATTTATAATGGATATTGCTCAATAAGTATGCCACTGAATTCTGGACATTGAAATTTACAATACAATGGGTTTCACCAAGATCTGTCCATCACGTTCGAAAACACAAAGTGAGGTTTTTTTATCAACCATCATAGCAAGCTTGGGATATTGGCCATTCCCTATCGAAACGGTCTTCTGCCCATTAGGGCTGCGAAATTGAATAGCCCCATCCTTTTGCCAGGCAATTGCAGGCCCCTTGCCGGTTTGCAAAATTACTGGGGTACGACCAGCACCCAGTTTTATTTCCGGCTTCCCGGGCTCGGCTACATAGACTTCCAGTTGGCGCCTCCAGACTGTGGTAACTTTCCCATTTTCATCCGCTGCCAGGTCTCCGCCATCCATAGGACAGCCATCAATCATAAAGTCCCCTGTTCCAAGTTTCTGGGCTGTGCTAAAATGCTTGCCATTATCCTTGGAGCTGATCAGGTACATGTTCCGGGCTCCATCGAGCTTGTTCCGGAACATAACATGCATACTGCCACTTTGATCAAAAGAAACAGTAGGCTTACAGCAGTCACAAATACCTTTTTGCTCTCCCTGATAGATCAATTGATTTTTCTCCCAAGTTAATCCACCATCTCTGGAAAGCGATCCATATAGATTATTGTTTCCTAGCCGTGAATCCAGCCACACGGTATACACATCGTTACCTTTACCTGCACTTAGGCCAGAGAGTGCTTCTTTGGCAGTTGAATCCGTATCAGTAACCTTCACAGGGGCAGACCATTGATTATCTGCATTGGTAAGCCGCATCGAAAACAAATCACCATTGTGGTCACCAACTGTAACAACTGTATATTCTGCTGTTGTAACAATTTGCGGCCCGCGGCCCATACCCAGGCCCATTTTCGAGAAGTTGCCTAGCAGGTCAGGTTTGGAAAAGGATTTTCCCCCATCATTTGAGGATACAAAATATAAGTCCCTGTGATCACCATTTTTGACCCCATATACAATCCGGACCGTTCCACTTTGATCAATAGCGATCTCAGGTTGGCTACCCGTACCTAAATTATATTCAGCATCCGCAGGCCGGGGCAGATCTGCTTGAAAAGCCAGAAAGATGGGAAGGGCAATCAATAGGCCAAGTTTTGCCAAAAATATGTTCATGGTTGATAATTTGAAAATGGAGCCGTTTTTTACAACATTTGTAATATAAATAGTAAGATGCATTACCTTAATTTTTACTAACTTAATATGGTTGTTTACGGTAACAATGCTCATTGCTCATCAATCCAAAAATTATGTAAGTCTGATCCATAATTATATAATTAGATAAGGTATTTTTTTCTAATATTTGCGTTTTAAGTCAATCATGAAAAAGCTTACTGTACTTTTCCTGACCCTTCTTTACCTTGGTACTGCAACCGGTGTTACCTTACACCTGCACTACTGTATGGGGGAAGTGATCAACTGGGAAGTTACAAAGGCAGACCAGGGCCACTGTGAAAATTGTGGGATGGATAAAAACAAATCCACCAAAAACGGGTGTTGTAAAGACGAGTTCAAAAAAGTAAAGACAGACGATTCTCGCAAACTGACAGAAAATACTTTCAGTAATCCACTGCTTTCTGTGGCAGTCTTAAATGAAGGGGTAACATATGATTTCTCAGCAGCCTCTTACCCGAATGTTTTAAAGACGAGCAATCAAAGTAATGCTCCTCCCCGAAGTAAACCAGTCCCGGTTTATATTCTGCACTGTAGTTACCTGATTTAAAATTTCGTATCCCTTCTATGCCAGGCAAATGTACTTGCCCGGCTCTTTGTGCTATACTCCTATCAGCACTGATCAATCTTTCTTTCAATTACTAACATACAAAATCTATGCTACGCATTAGCTATGGCGCATTTCTGCTGCTTGCCATTACTTTATTTTCCGCTTGCCGTAAACATGTCATGGACGATATGCCTATGGAAAAAAATATTGACTATCCTGCTGCTTATGTGGTTAATGGAGAAGATGCAACGGTTTCTGTGATCCGGTTATCGGATCAAACAGTTTCCGAAACTTTGGATCTGATGACTGGTTCAGCAGAAATGGTTATGTGGCCACACCACATCTATCATCTTCAGAGTTTAGGAGAGCACAGGTTAACTGTTGCAGTTCCTGGAATGGATTTAAGTGAAGGGCATGCGGGAGCAATGGCCGGAATGAAAGGGAAAGTTCTTGTCTTGGATGCTGTAAAAGGTACAGTTATAAAAGATTTGGAAGTACCTGTCATGAATCACAACGCCGTTTATTCTCCTGATGGCAAAGAGATATGGACTTCTCAAATGGATATGGCAGGTAAAGTGCTTGTCTATGATGCTGCTACCTACACTTTGAAAAATACAATCGCTGTGGGTATGGAGCCCGCCGAAGTAACATTTTCTGCGGATGGGACGAAGGTCTATGTGGCAAACGGAGGCGATGACAATGTCTCGGTGATCAGTCCGGCAACAAAGGCCATTATTAAAACCATTGATGTTGGTGACAATCCAGTTGCTGCCTGGGTAGGATATGATGGAAAGATGTACGTGGACAATGAAGATGGTAAGTCAGTAAGTGTTATCAATGTTGCCTCTGATAAAGTAGTCCAGACCATCCCACTTGGATTTATGCCTGGCAGCGTTGCGCATAACCTTACTAAAAAAGAATTGTGGGTAACTGATCCGGAAAACGGTAAAGTACACTATTGGACCTGGGATGATGCCATGCAAGACTGGATGCATGGAGGTGTCTTGCAGGCGGCAGCCGGCGCACATGCCATTGGCTTTACAACAGATGGCAATACTGCATATGTAACCAATCAAATGGCGCAAAGTGTATCGGTTATTAACGTCTCTAATCACACTAAAATCAAAGACATTATCGTCGGTAAAAAGCCAAACGGTATTGTGCTTAAACAATGATTGTAAACATTTATTTACCCCTAATATTTACCTGAATCATGAAAACCATTCACGTTAAGAACATATTGCTCTTGATCATATTGATGATCCCTACGGTCCTATTTGCACAAGCCAATTATAAACAGCCCTTCAACATTGCCAAAGATGGCATGATCACTGATGCAGCAGGGACTACCATTGGCTCGGTTACGAAGGAAAATATTGTGAAGGACCACAAAGGCCACAAAATAGCATTCGTCGATGGAGAGGGCAGCCTGATTGATGCCCATACCAATAAGAAAATGGGGCGGATGGGTAAAGATGGTAAGACCTATTACAATGCAAATGGTGAAATATACCTGACTGTGAAAGACAAAGGTGAAACCTGTGAAATTTACGACGCATCTGGTAAGAAGATCGGGGATGTCCATTCCAGTTACAAGGGTATGGCCTGCGGGCTGCATTGTTTTGAAAATGGCCTGGATGCCAACATGCAAAAGAAACCTGTCTCGGCAACTGCCTATGTATGCCCGATGCACCCGGAGATCACCGGAAAAGAAGGGGATAGCTGCTCAAAATGTCATATGAAGCTGGTCAAAAAATAGGTCAAATAATTCACTTTAACAGATTATCCCAATGAAATCAATAAGCAAAGTATTCTTTTTGCTGACATGCATGTTACTGCTGACAGGTTCATCACTATTTGCCCATAACGGGAAAAAGCACGGTAAAGCTAAGATGGACTCGGCCCAGGCGGTTGCGCCTGCTAGCCAGCACCAGCATGGCGGCCATGATAGTACAGCCATGCAAGCGGCTATGAGCCCCGATGGCAATCATCAGCATGGTCTTAGTGAGTTCCCCACACTACACCCCCTGGTCGTACACTTTCCCATTGTCCTATTAATCATTGCAGCCCTTCTTCAATGGGTTGGATTGTTGGTATACAAAAAAGAAATAACCATCGTTGCCTGGGCACTCTTACTATTGGGCTTTATCGGTGCTTACGCATCATCCACCTGGTTTCATGCCCACACATCCCAGCTGGCACCGGCGATTCAAGCCGTTCTTGAAGAGCATGAAAAGTATGCGTCTTACACACAATGGCTGTCAGGGATAGCGCTCCTGGTACAGTCTGTTAATTTGTTTTTCCTGAAAAGAAATGTTTGGGTTAATGCTTCCATGGCTATCGTCATGAGTGCGGCCGCATTCTTTGTTGCCTATACGGGGCATCATGGTGCGGAACTGGTCCATAAGCATGGCGTTGGGGCAAAAGGTTATTTACTGGAACAACATCATCATTAATAAATATTAGGACCTGCTAAGGGTAGGTTACAGAATTAAGTATGGTACATCGTATTATAGAATGGTCATTACAGAACCGGTTCATTGTACTGGTCTTATCGGCAGCACTGCTTATATGGGGCGCGTTTGCCATTAAGAAGAACCCTATTGATGCCATTCCGGATTTATCCGAAAACCAGGTAATTGTTTTTACCGAGTGGATGGGCCGGGGCCCCCAGTTAATTGAAGACCAGATTACTTACCCTTTGGTTACCAATCTTCAGGGGCTTCCCAAAATCAAATATGTACGGGGTACTTCCATGTTTGGGATGAGTTTCATTTACGTTATTTTTAATGATGACGTGGACGTATATTGGGCGCGTGAGCGGGTTCTTGAAAGATTAAGTACTGTATCCCGCTCATTGCCCACCGGCGTCAGCCCACAACTTGGCCCTGACGGAACAGGGGTCGGACATATACTCTGGTATACACTGGATGCACCCGAAATGGACTTGGGGGAACAAAGGGCTTTGCAGGACTGGTATATCAAGTTTGCTTTGCAGAATGTGGAAGGGGTCAGTGAAATCGCCTCTTTTGGTGGTTTTCAAAAACAGTATCAAATTACCGTAGATCCAAATAAGCTGCTTTACTACCGCTTATCGGTACCGGAGGTAATAGGTGCGATCCGCTCGAATAATAATGAATCAGGCGGAAGAAAATTCGAGTTAAGTGACATTGGCTATATTATCAAGACGTCGGGCTATCTTCAATCCATTGAAGAAATTGAGAATATACCGGTCAAAAACCAGGCCAGTATCCCCATCAGAGTTTCAGATATAGCTTCCGTGCAGATGACAGGCGAAACCCGGCTTGGTATTTTTGATCAGGATGGGGAAGGTGAACGGGTTGGCGGTATTGTGGTCATGCGCTATGGTGAAAATGCGGCTGCTGTTATTGAAAAAGTAAAGGCAAAAATGAGCGAAGCTGCCAAGGGGTTTCCCAAGGGCGTTAAATTCGATATCGTCTACGACCGGGGAGAGCTGATCCAGGAGTCCGTTGATTCTATCAAGCACACATTAATTGAAGAAATGATCGTGGTCTCACTGGTAGTGATCATCTTTCTTTTTCACTGGCGCAGTGCACTAAGTATTATCATCCAGATTCCCATTACCCTTGCCGCCAGCTTCATTTTACTGAATGCCTTTAGTATCTCATCCAACATTATGTCCTTAACCGGTATCGCCCTTGCTATCGGCGTAATCGTTGATAACGGCATTATTATGAGTGAAAATGCCTATAAGCATCTTTCTCAGCGGTATGAAGAGTGGCAGGAACAGCAGAAAACGACATAATTATGAAATGGTTTAAGAAAAGAAAAGATAAGCAGCCCGATTGGATTACAGAATCCGAACGCCTGGCCATTATTGAAAAATCAAGCAAACAGGTATCCCGGGGAGTGTTCTTTGCGACAGTCATTATTATTACATCTTTTCTTCCTGTATTTATGCTCACGGGACAGGAAGGTAAGCTGTTTCACCCTTTGGCCTATACGAAAACTTTCATTTTGATCGTGGACGCGTTGCTTGTCATTACGCTGGCCCCGGTGTTGATATCCTTTATCATGAAAGGTAAGTTCCGCCCCGATCACGCCAATCCAGTTAACAGAGTTCTCGAACGTGTTTATGAGCCCGTCATCAGGGGGGTTTTAAAATGGCGCAAGACTACATTGGCCGTCAACATTATTGCGCTTTTGGTCACTATACCATTACTGGCCAGTCTTGGGTCTGAGTTCATGCCACCGCTGGATGAGCAAAGCATCCTTTTCATGCCTGTAACGCTGCCGGACATATCGAATTCAGAAGCAAAACGGATCCTGCAGGTACAGGACAAAATCATTAAATCAGTTCCTGAGGTCGATAAGGTATTGGGAAAAGCCGGAAGGGCAAGTACTGCGACAGACAATTCTCCGATCAGCATGATTGAGACGATCATCAAATTGAAACCAAAGTCCGAGTGGCGGGCCGGGATTACAAAAAAAGATATTATTACCGAGCTTGATGCTAAACTTCAGATACCGGGCGTGATTAACGGTTGGACCCAGCCAATTGTCAACCGGATCAACATGCTTTCGACCGGGATCCGTACTGATGTAGGTGTTAAAGTGTATGGCCAGAATTTGGATACCATCGCCAATGTGTCTGAAAGGGTTAAAAGAACGCTCGAAGGCACCGCAGGTATAAGTGATCTTTATGTAGAACCCGTGACAGGTGGAAAGTATTTGTCTATCAACCCAAGAAGAGAAGATTTAAGCCGTTATGGGCTTAATGTCGATGATGTAAACCAAGCCGTAGAATTTGCATTGGGGGGGGCACCGATAGGAAACACCATTGAGGGCAGAAAGCGGTTTTCAATCAGCGTCAGGCTTGCCCAGAATTACCGAAACAGCGTAGAAACCATCAAGAGGTTACCATTGATGTCTGCATCTATGGGTGAAGTACCCCTATCAGCGGTGGCTGATGTGGTATTTGAAAACGGTCCTCCGATGATAGCCTCCGAAAACGCCATGCTGCGTGGCGCAGTATTGTTCAATGTTCGCGGCCGTGATCTGGGCGGAACCGTCCAGGAAGCCATCGAAAAGATCAGTAAATCAAATGGCGTGCTTCCACCGGGTTATTACCTGGAATGGAGCGGACAGTATGAAAACCTGATACGCGGTAAGCAGACGCTTCTGTGGATTGCTCCGGTCGTGCTGCTAATTATTTTCTTTTCACTGTATTTCGCTTTTCATTCCCTACGCGAAGCGTTTTTAAGCCTGATCACTGTACCCTTTGCTTTGATCGGTGGGGCATATATGATCTATTTCTGGGGCGTTAACCTCTCGGTTGCAGTGGCTGTGGGTTTTATTGCTTTGTTTGGTATTGCCGTTGAAACCGGTATCGTCATGGTCATCTATCTGAATGATGCCATGCAGCAGCTGGTCACTAAAAAGGGGAATTCTGCTGAATCAATTACTGGTGATGACCTGCGCGAGTACGTAATCCATGGGGCAGTAAAACGTCTGCGGCCCAAGTTAATGACCGTGTGCGTTTCGCTGTTTGGATTGGTACCGGTACTTTGGGCCAACGGCGTAGGAACGGATGTGATGCAGCCCATTGTACTACCGATGATCGGAGGCGTGCTTACATCATCTACGCACATCCTGTTGGTAACACCACTGATTTTTTTAATGACAAAGGAGTATGAGCTACGTAAATACGGAAAATTACAAATCCATGATACACAGCATTAAATATGTAAAATGGTTAGTGCTGTTTTTGCTGCCGCTCACAAGTTGGGCACAGAAGCCGGTGTTTACACTGGATACTATTTTACAACGGATTGATAACAACAACCTGATGCTGCAGTCCTATGGACTTAAAGCGGACAGTTACAAACACAGTGGTGATGCAGCCACGGCCTGGATGCCACCTATGGTAGGTTTGGGGACTTTCATGACCCCTTATCCTAATCAAATGATCATGGAATCCCGCGACAAAGGAAACCTGATGCTGCAGATCGAGCAGGATATACCTAATCTGGCAAAGCTCAGTGCGAAAAGAAAATACATCGCTTCCCAGGGCAATGTGGAAAGGGCCAACCGTGATATTACCCTCAATACGTATAAGGCACAGGCAAAACGACTTTATTTTAACTGGCTCATTGCCCGTCAGCGTGTAAGCGTGCTTGAAGAGAATGAGAAAATTATGGTCATGATGAAGAAGATTGAAGAAGTCAGGTATCCCTATAACCAGTCACAACTCGGAGGGGTTTTCCGGGCTGAATCGAAAATCCTGGAAAACCAGAATATGATCCGTATGCAGGAAGGCGCTATCGGGAAGGCGAAAGGATGGCTTAATAGCCTGATGAATGTAGTTGGCAATCAAGATTTCGAAATTGACACTACATATAAACCCTCCTTCCAGCCAGCCATGTACTACGATACCGCTACGCTGGCTGACGTGCGAATGGATGTTTTTAAAATGAATGAAAGTATCCGGTCCATGCAACTCAATATCGAAAGCATGAAACAGCAGAAAAAACCGGATTTTAAGATCCGCTTTGACCATATGTACCCACTCGACGCCATGATGCCTAATGCTTACAGCGTGATGGGGATGCTTAGTATCCCTATTGCACCTTGGTCATCTAAAATGTACAAATCCGATATCAAGGGCATGCAGTTGAACATCCAGGGAATGCAAAAGGAACGTTCTGCGATGCTGGTGGAAACCCAGGGCATGCTTTATGGGATGCAGTCAGAGATCGAGTCCATGCAGACCAGGGTCAGCACCATGCAGGAAAAAATAATCCCGGCCCTTCAAAAAGCGATGGACGCTTACTTTGCCAATTATCAGGAGAATAAAGCCCAGTTGCCTGTTGTAATAGATGCCTGGGAAGCTTTGACGATGATGCAAATGAATGTGCTGGACGAGAAATTGAAACTCTATGAAATGATTGTGGATTATGAAAAAGAACTATATCGTTAGCCAGCTAATAGTGCTGTTACTGGCTACTGTTTTTTTAAGTGCCTGTGACAGTAAAACCCAAAAAGATGGGCATACGGCTCATGGGCAATCAGAGCAGTATACCTGCCCGATGCATCCGCAGGTAATTAGCAGCAAACCAGGCAAGTGCCCGATCTGTGGCATGGACCTGGTAGCAAAGGAGGCAAATAATGAACTGATCGTTGATACCAGCTTCAATGCACTGTTAAAGCCGGTGAATGCCCAGGTGATTGCCGCCATCCCACTGACCAATGCCGAAAGCGGCATGCGGATTTTTTCAGCGCAGGCACAAGGGGTTGTAACTTATGACAGCCGAAGCCAGGTCTCACTATCATCCAGAGTGGGTGGCCGTATTGAAAAGCTGCTGATCAAATATAACTACCAGCCTGTTAGGAAAGGACAGTTGGTGATGGAGGTTTATTCACCAGATTTGGCATCAGCTCAAAGGGAACTTTTAATGCTTAGTAACGATGAAGGCAGCCGGGATTTACTATCGAAAGCAAAACAGCGCCTGCTGCTGCTGGGAATGGCCCCGGGGCAAATTGAAGACATCATCAAGTCAGGAAATATCCTCTATAAGGTACCCGTATATAGTCCTGCCAATGGATACATCCTGGAACAATCTGCTAGCTTGCCTGCGGCAAGCGCGCCTATGCCGACACCTTCCGGCAGTGATGGCGCGGCAATGGATGGGATGGCTGGCAGTTCCGCTGCATCAGCAGCTCCTACTAGGCCATCGGCAGCGGTTTCGCCCGTCCTTTTGCGTGCCGGGCAATATGTTACAGCCGGACAAACCCTGTTTACTATTTATACCTCCCAAGGCCTGATTGCTGAATTCGCGTTATCATCAGCTATATCTTCCCGCATCAAATCAGGACAAAAGTTGCTCTTTTATGCGGGCAATGACAAAGAAACTATCGTCAGTGGCCAGATTGGCCTGATCCAACCGGTCCTTCGAAGCGGCGAGAGTTTCACCTTGGCCAGGGTTTATTTTCCGGGAAAAAACCTAACGCCAGGCCAACTGCTGACAGCAAACATTCCCATTGTTTTTCAAAATGGGCTATGGCTGGATAAAAAGGCGGTCTGGCAGACTGGCAGCAAATCTATTGTATTTAAGCGGCAGGGTAAAGTGCTGGTACCCATGAAAGTTAAAGCCGGGGCGGTTGTAGATGGGATGGTGCAAATACTATCTGATATCCAGGATTGGAAAGTAGCATCCAATGCGTCGTATTTGATAGACAGTGAGAGCTTTATTAAGGATAACAGTCTTGTTGAAAATTAAAATATGAAAAGAATCACATTTTTGAGGCTCGCCACTTTGGCATCTTTTACTCCTGGGATGCTTCTGATTGCTTGTCAAGATGATAAAAAGAAAAAGGCCGCAGAAGCCGGGCAGAAGACTTATACCTGTCCTATGCATCCACAAATAGTTCAGGACAAACCGGGTAGTTGTCCTATATGTGGTATGGACCTGGTCATCTTTGATAAAAGTAGTAAGGATGCCTCTATCACACTAGGTGAAAGTCAAATAGCATTGGCCAATATTACTACCATGGCAATGGGCAGCGGCCTTTTGTCGAATTCCAAAAGGCTCAATGGCCGGCTTGCTGTGAACCCTGACCAAACTGCTGTTGTATCCAGCCGCGTGGCAGGGCGTATTCAGGTGTTATATATCAAAGAAACCGGTGTACCAGTAAGGAAAGGACAGGCGCTTTATAAAATATACTCTGAACAGCTTTCCGCATTGCAGCAGGAATATTTGTTGGCATATGCCCAAATAAAACAGTTCCCTTCTGACACCCGATTTGAAGCCATCGAAAAGGCCGCCCGTCAAAAACTACGTTTATATGATCAAAGTGAAGAAGATATACAAAGCTTAACAGTAAGCCAGAAGCAGGAGCCATACATTACTTACCGGGCACCGATCAGCGGCACAGTATCTGAGCTCTCGGTAACAGAAGGTCAATATGTAAACGAGGGGAGCGCGATACTACGCCTTGAAGACTACTCTTCTTTATGGGTTGAAGCCGATATTTATCCGGCAGAAGCGGCCAGCATCCGAACAGGGCAAAAGGTACAGGTGCAAGTTACAGGCTGGGAAGATAAACCCCAGCCAATGCGCATCGACTTTATTGTTCCGGCAATTCAGAGTGGCAGCCAGCTGATGCAGGTCCGCGGAACGGTTCCAAATCCAGGCAGCCGGTGGCAGCCAGGATTACAAGCTAATTTGATATTACCGGTTACCGGAACGATTAATGCTATGACTTTACCTGTCGATGCAGTGATCCGTGACCCAAAAGGCGCGCATGTATGGATTGAAACGAAGCCTGGTACATTTCTGGCGCGAATGGTCTCTACCGGAATCCAAAATGCTGACCTAGTCGAAATAAAGGAAGGTATTTCCAAGGACGAGAAAGTGGTCGTTACAGGTGCTTATCTTTTATATAGTGAATATGTATTAAAAAAGGGATCTGATCCCATGGCGCTGCATTAACATGAATAACCAGTTTTTAACCATAAATTTTAGTAAGATGAAAAAAGTAACCAAATGGGCTCTGCCGGTGGCAATGATAGTATTTCTTTCAGCCTGCGGCAGCAAAAATGAAGAAGACAACACCAGTTCCCATCAGGATTCAACGGCCCATGAGCACCATGAAGGCATGGATATGGGTGGTAAAGAAACAAGTAAGGTCGTATTAAAAGATGATAAGCTTAATGCAGTTTACCAGCATTATATCCATTTGACCACGGCTTTAATCAATTCAGACACAGCAGAAGCAAAAATTGCCGCCAGTGCCATAGAAGCTGGTCTAGGCCAGGTTCCACAAGGATCCCAGGCCGCTAAAACAGCTTCTGAAATCACAGAGGCCAAAGACATTGAATCCCAGCGAACATTATATTCTGCGCTAAGTGATAAGTTTATACCCTTGGTTAAAAAAGCCGGGTTGAACAGCGGCGAACTGTATGTTGATTTTTGCCCAATGGCAAACAAGGATAAAGGCGGTTATTGGCTATCTGCCCAAAAAGAGATTAAAAATCCATACATGGGGGATAAAATGATTTCCTGCGGAGAGGTAAAGGAGACAATAAATTAACAGTGATATGTATTGGTTCAGGGCATGCCCTGAACCAATTTAACAACATTTAAAAACACTTCTGATGAAACTAGCCACTATACTACTACTATTATTGCTGCCCGCTGGGGAAGTTTTCGCGCAGCACCAACATGGTGCTGTATCAACCGTACCAACACCTGCTAAAAAACCATTTTTAGAAAACTCAAAAGGGGGCAAGGTCGAATACCACCTATATGTAAATGACACATTAGCCAACATCAGTGGGAAAAAAAATGTCTCGGCGCTTGCTATGAATGGTCAGATCCCTGCACCGACCTTAAATTTTACAGAGGGTGACACTGCCGTCATCCATGTCCATAATCTGATGCGCCATGAAACTTCAATCCATTGGCATGGCCTTCTTTTGCCCAACAAGGAGGATGGTGTACCTTATCTGACAACCGCCCCGGTAGAGCCAGGCGGACAGTACACATTTACCTTTCCCCTTATTCAAAGCGGGACGTTTTGGTATCATTCCCATACCATGCTCCAGGAGCAAAGCGGATTGTATGGTTCGATCGTGATTCAACCTAGAAAAAAAACTTATGAAGTAGACAAGGAATTTGTGCTCTTGTTGTCGGACTGGACAGATGAGAATCCTATGCGTGTACTGAATGCGTTGAAAAGGAATGATCCGGCTAGTGAGTGGTATTCTATTAAAAAAGGGTATGCCCAGAGCCTTGATAAGTTAATACAGCACAAAGGATTGGGCAACAGGCTCAAGAATGGCTGGAAACGTATGCCGCCCATGGACCTGTCTGATGTTTATTATGCAGCATTTCTGGCAAATGGAAAACGCAAAGAAAGCATTCCGGATTTAAAACCTGGTGATAAAGTTCGGTTACGTGTCATTAACGGTTCAGCTTCGACCTATTTCTATCTGCATGGCGGGGCAGGAAAACTGGAATTAATCTCATCTGATGGGATCGACGTAAAGCCAATCAAAATAGATCGGTTGCTGATGGGGATCGCTGAAACTTATGATTTTCTGTTGACTGTACCAAAGAATAAAACCATGGAGTTTAGGGCAACTGCCCAAGACGTCTCCGGATTTGCTTCTTTATATCTTGGGAAAGGAGATACGCTTTCTGCCGCACCCATTCCCAGGCCAAACGTATGGAATATGGATGAGATGATGATGAGCATGGCTGTTAATTTCCCGGATAGAATGAACCATTCAGCAATGGGCATGGGTAAAATGGACCATAGTAAAATGAACATGGAACCTTCCGAGAAAAAGCAGCCCGCTGCCAAACCGGAAAAGGGGCACGAAGGCATGGACATGGACAAAATGGACCATAGCAAAATGAACATGGAACCCTCCCAGAAAAAGCAGCCCGCTGCCAAACCGGAAAAAGGGAATGAAGGCATGGACATGGGCAAAATGGACCATAGCAAAATGAACATGGAGCCATCCCAAAAGAAGCAGCCTGCTGCCAAACCTGAAAAAGGGAATGAAGATATGGACATGAGTAAAATGGACCATAGCAAAATGAACATGGAGCCATCCCAAAAGAAGCAGCCTGCCGACAAACCTGAAAAAGGGCATGAAGGTATGGACATGAGTAAAATGGACCATAGCAAAATGAACATGGATGGGATGCAGATGGGTAAAACCGACTCGCTGACTATATTCAATTATGATTTATTGAGCTCGAAACAGAAAACAACCTTTGACAGCTCAAAGCCTGTCAGGACTGTCCATTTAAAGCTGACTGGGAGTATGTTCCGTTATGTGTGGTCTATAAATAACAAAGTACTTTCCCAAGCGGATAAGATTAGTATTAAAAAAGGAGAAGTTGTCAGGTTTGAGCTCGAAAATACCACGATGATGAACCACCCTATGCACTTGCATGGTCATTATTTTAGGGTGCTCAATAAGAATGGTGATTTCTCTCCCTTAAAACACACCTTGGACGTTCCTCCAATGACAAGCATTACGATAGAGTTCGATGCAACGGAAGAAAAAGATTGGTTTTTTCATTGCCACATACTTTATCATATGATGAGTGGAATGGCCCGCGTGGTAACATATGAGGGAAGTAGCCGTGATACTTCTCTGTCCAGATACCCTCTCAAAAATTTATTAAAGGAGGACAAGATGTGGTTTTTTTACGGCAGCATTGCAGCTAAATCGCATATGGCGGAAGCGAAGGCGAATTTTATTAATAGAAGTAGTGCTATCCGCTTTGAAGGGAATTATAACTATGGCTCTCAATATGAGGCCAATATCAGTTATGAGAGGTACATCGGAGACTGGCTGCGCCCCTATATTGGCTTTGGTGCTGTGAAACAACGGTACTACAATATATTCAACGGGGAGCAAACCTTCGAGCAGGATTTTGACTTGCCAGTGATTGGAGTTCGGTATACCCTCCCATTTTTCATCGATGCGGATCTGCGTGTAAACTCAAAAGGCCGTGTAAGGTTTGCACTGGAAGGGGAAGAATGGCTGCTGCCCAAACTTTTTTTTAACTGGCGTATTAACACAGATAAAGAATACCATCTGGACCTGGAATATATGCTTGGTAAATACATTTCCTTATCAGGGGGCTATGATTCCAGGTACAAACTGGGTGGGGGCTTATTAGTAAGGTTCTAATACGGTGATTTCTTAACAATGTGCCTGGATTTTCCTTTACGTTGGAATCCTGGCAGCGATAACAAGGTTAACGGGCAGACCAAAGATGTTGCTGCGGCTGCCCGCTCTAAGTGCGTTTAAGGCTCCTGTTTTTAAACAAAATCAAATCAATGGAAAATCACCACCACCACGAGCATCATCCCAAAAAGCCAGCGGAAACCATGCCTTCTATGACTGGATCTTCCCATGAGCACTACGCACCCACTGCGCAAGCTGATGAGCATAGTGACCATGACAAGCATGCAGGACATCACACCGAAGATTTTTTAAAGCGCTTCTGGATTTGTCTGGTCATCACAGTGCCGATCCTTTTACTATCGCATATGATCCAGCAGTGGGCAGGATTTAACTGGACGTTTGCAGGTGATCAATATGTGCTTTTAGCACTAAGTACTATTATATACTTTTATGGAGGCTGGCCGTTTCTTACGGGCCTTGTCAGGGAGCTAAAAAGCAAGAACCTGGGGATGATGACCCTGGTGGCGGTTGCTATTACTACCGCCTATGTGTATAGCGTTGCTGTGGTTTTTGGACTGGAAGGAATGGACTTTTTTTGGGAGCTTGCTACTCTGATTGATATCATGCTGATCGGGCATTGGCTGGAAATGAAATCGCAGATGGCAGCTTCGCAGGCCTTAGAATCGCTGGTTGCTTTGCTTCCTTCAATGGTCCATGTTGAAAAAGATCATCAGGTAACTGACATCCCATTAAAAGACCTTCGCAGCGGTGATATATTGCTTGTCAAACCCGGCGAAAAGGTCCCGGCCGATGGATTGATCCTGGAAGGTAGTTCTTATGTGAACGAAAGCATGCTCACCGGGGAGAGCGTGCCCGTCCAAAAGCAGAAAGACGATAAAGTTATTGGCGGAGCAATCAACGGCGATGGTGTTTTGAAAGTCCATGTTACCGGTGCAGGCAATGAGAGTTACCTGCAAAAAGTAATTGATATGGTCAAGACAGCACAGGGAGCTAAATCAAATACACAGAATTTAGCCGATAAGGTGGCGGGATGGTTAACGCTGGTTTCAATTACTGTCGGGGTCGTTACTTTCATAGTCTGGTACACAAGTGGGCAGAGTTTGGCATTTGCTTTGGAAAGAATGGTTACGGTCATGGTCACATCCTGTCCGCATGCGTTAGGGGTTGCCATCCCATTGGTCATTGCTATTTCGACTACCCTATCTGCAACGCATGGTCTTTTGATACGCAACCGTACTGCTTTTGAAAATGCCCGTAACCTTACCACGATCATTTTCGATAAAACAGGCACATTGACCAAAGGCTCCCATGAAATACAACAAATTATACCAATTGACGAGCTGTTATCAACAGATCAGATTTTGCAGTATGCTGCCGCAGTACAACAGAACTCGGAGCATCATATCGCTCATGGGGTCATCAGAAGCTTAAAAGAAAAAGGCTTGCAGCTCTGGGTGTCAACCGATTTCAATTATATGCAGGGCATTGGTGTGACCGGTACCGTAGATGGCAAGAAAGTGGTAGCAGCCGGACCTAATTATTTCAAGCAGGAAAACAAGCCGGTGCCCACTATTCCCGACCAGGTTGACCAGGCGACCGACACGGTGAACTTCATACTTGTTGATGGCAAACTGGTTGGCTTGATCACCTTCGCCGATAGCATCCGCGAAAATGCAGCCCAAGCTATCGCTGAACTGAAAAAGATGAACATTAAAACCTTTCTTCTTACAGGGGACAATGAGAAAATTGCGGAAGCAGTCAGCGCGAAGCTGAATATGGATGGATACCTGGCAAATGTGCTGCCCCATGAAAAGCAAGACAAGGTCAAAGAGTTCCAAAATAAAGGTGAGATTGTTGCCATGACCGGAGATGGGGTAAATGATGCACCTGCACTCGCGCAGGCAGATGTTGGCATTGCCGTTGGTTCAGGGACTGATGTGGCAGCTGAAACCGCTGATATCATCCTGGTAAACAGTGACCCAATGGATGTGGTGCAAATGATCACGTTCGGCAGGGCCACTTACAGGAAAATGGTACAAAACCTGGCTTGGGCAATTGGCTATAACGTCGTGGCCATTCCGTTAGCTGCGGGCGTTCTGTACCCTACTTTTATGTTGAGCCCGGCGATGGGCGCAGTTCTGATGAGCGCGTCCACGATTGTTGTTGCCATTAATGCAAAACTGCTTAGGGTAAATTAACTAGCTCAATGATGAAAAATCAGCATTTTGATAAAATAATTAAAAGTAGGTTGGAGTCTTTCCAGCCTGCTTACCAGCGCAGGGATTGGCTTGATTTAAATGACCGGCTGGATAGACATGAAAATAAAAGGCCCTGCTCGTCCCACACCATGTACCGCAATAAACGGAAGCGGTCAAAGCGAGATTAGTAGCATCATCAGTAATTTGCTATAACAACTCTCTTCTCAAAAAGTTAAATTCTAAAAACTATGCACATCTCGTAGTTAATTGTGTAATAAAATTTTGTGTGCTCGGACTTAGTTTTGTATAAACACTACAAGACGATGGAAGCACTCATTTCAGAAAAAACAAGCGCTAAAAAGGCTTCAAAAACTACATATATAAAGAAGACTTTTCCAGTCCTGGGTATGACTTGCGCAGCGTGCGCTGTAAGTGTGGAAAGCATACTTAAATCAGCCAAAGGGGTCCACGATGCCGGCGTAAATTATGCGAATCAAACAGCTTGGGCTGAATATGATCAGGCCATTAAGCCAGTTGACTTACAGAATCTAATCCGTTCTGTGGGCTATGATCTGATTGTTGATTCCGAGGATCCGCAGCAAGAGCAGCAAGATGCTCAGCTTAGGCACTATAAGCAGTTAAAAAAACGTACATTCTGGGCTGCCCTCCTTTCTTTCCCGATTGTCATAATTGGAATGTTTTTCATGGACACAATGCCTTACGGGAATTGGATCATGATGGCATTGTCAGCGCCCGTTGTATTTTACCTGGGACGCAGCTTTTTTATTAATGCCTTTAAACAGGCTAAATATGGTAAAGCCAACATGGATACGCTCGTTGCTTTAAGTACCGGGATTGCATTTGTGTTTAGTGCATTTAACACCATCTATCCTGAGTTCTGGCATAACAGGGGTTTGCATGCTCACGTATATTTTGAAGCAGCAGCTGTTGTCATTGCTTTTATCTCCCTGGGCAAACTCTTAGAAGAAAAAGCAAAGTCAAATACTTCTTCTGCCATAAAGAAATTGATAGGCTTGCAGCCTAAAACAGTCAGGGCTATTATCAATGGTGTAGAGCAGGAAATACCAATAGCGGCAGTAAAGGCTAATGATATCTTACTGGTCAGACCTGGTGAAAAAATCCCGGTTGATGGCGTTGTAACAGATGGAAGATCATTTGTGGATGAGAGCATGATCAGCGGGGAGCCTGTGCCTGTGGAAAAAAGTCAGGGAGAACAAGTCTTTGCCGGGACAATCAATCAAAAGGGTAGTTTTCAATTTAAAGCCCAAAAAGTAGGAGGTGATACGATCCTTGCCCAGATCATCAAGATGGTGCAAGAAGCCCAGGGAAGTAAAGCGCCAGTTCAGAAGCTTGTGGATAAAATAGCCGGTATTTTCGTGCCTGTCGTGATCGGCATTGCTGCGCTGACATTTTTAACCTGGATGCTGGTTGGATCAGAAAACGCTTTTACACATGCACTACTCACTTCTGTAACGGTGCTGGTCATCGCATGCCCTTGCGCACTTGGACTTGCAACGCCTACCGCAATCATGGTAGGTATTGGAAAGGGCGCAGAAAATAACATCCTGATTAAAGATGCCGAAAGCCTGGAATTAGGCCATAAAGTAAATGCGGTTATCCTGGACAAAACAGGGACGATTACTGAGGGCAAACCCGTTGTAACGGACATTTCCTGGACTGGAAATAGTGGTGATCCAAGGTTATACAAGCAAATCCTGCTCGCTATGGAAGCTCAATCTGAGCACCCGTTGGCAGAAGCGGTGGTGGCAAGTCTCAAAGATGAAAATGCCAAGGCGCTGCGTCTGGATAAATTTGAAAGTATAACCGGTTTAGGAGTAAGCTCGTCTTATCAGGGAGCCCAATACTATATCGGCAACCGGAAACTGATGGAGTTGAATAAGATCAGCATAAACAATCAGCTTTCCCTCGAAGCAGAAGGATGGCAGCAGCAGGCCAAAACAGTGATTTTCTTCGCAGACTCCCGACACGTAATGGCAATCATTGCCATAGCCGATAAAATCAAACTTACTTCCCGCCAGGCCATTGAAACGCTACAAAACCGGGGTATCCAGGTTTATATGCTTACCGGTGACAATACACAAACCGCAGCTGCGGTAGCAGAGCAAGTAGGTTTGAAACACTATAAAGCAGATGTGATGCCTTCGCAAAAAGCAGAATTCGTAAAACAGCTGCAAGCAGAAGGAAAAATTGTGGCTATGGTTGGCGACGGGATCAATGACAGTCATGCCTTGGCGCAGGCAGATGTTAGCATTGCGATGGGTAAAGGATCAGACATTGCTATGGACGTAGCAAAAATGACGTTAATCACTTCGGATCTGAACATGGTACCCAAAGCATTAAAGCTTTCTGCTAAAACAGTCAAGACTATAAAACAGAACCTTTTCTGGGCTTTTATCTACAATCTGATTGGTATTCCTGTCGCAGCTGGGCTTTTATACCCTGTCAACGGCTTCTTACTGGATCCCATGATTGCAGGGGCAGCAATGGCACTGAGCTCCGTTTCGGTTGTAAGCAATAGTTTGAGGTTGAAAACAGCAAAGATTTAGTATCAATAAACAAAGTTCAAGAAAAGTTCAAGAGTAGAATTACACATAATTTCAAATAAACAAATCAATGGAAACTCTAAAATTTAAAACCAATATCAAATGCGGTGGATGTGTGGCACAAGTTACACCTGGCTTAAACGAAAGCGCAGGGACGGGTAACTGGGAAGTGGATATTAATAATCCAGAAAAGATTTTAACGGTAACTGTCGACGGAAATGAGGACAATATCATCTCCGCAGTAAAAGGGGCGGGCTTTGCCATCGAGAAGGTTAATTAGGGTTCTTTTTTGGGGTGCCATCATTGTGCTAATGGCATAGTTTTTTAAGATAATTTGTCTGATTATCAGGCAAATTATTCTTTTATTAAACGACAACCCATGAAGACAACCTTCAAAATGTTAGGACTTGCGGTAGTAATGGCTTTGGCCACAGCATGTTCTGACGATAATGACGATGATAAAATCACAATTCAGGCGCACGACCAAAACCAGATGATGACGGTGATGCATGATATGATGGCCGAAATGGATATGATGAAGGTCACCCAGGATCCTGATATCGATTATGCAAGTATGATGAAAATGCACCATATGGGTGCAATTGAAATGGCCAAGTTAGAGCTGCAATCAGGAAGTAACGCTGAGATGAAAGCTATGGCCCAAGCCATTATTGATGCTCAACAAAAGGAGATTGCTACCTTGGATTCATTTCTAAGTACTGCTACGCCAACAACCATGAATATGGAGTTCCATATGAAAATGATGGAAGGAATGGAGCGTATGGAGAAACAATCTGATCTTCAGGTTATTAATGGCAATATCGATCAGGATTTTGCTACGTTGATGATTGGGCATCACCAAAGCGCGACAGAAATGGCCCAAATGCAATTGTTGATGGGAAAAAGCACTCAGCTAAAAACCTTATCAACTATGATTATCGAAGAGCAAAATAAAGAAATTGAAGCATTTCAAGCATTTTTACTAGCTAATAGAAGTAATTAATCTCTTATTAAAACATAAAAATTATGGCACATCAACAATTCAAACACTGCATTGATGCCTGCGTGGCATGTGCTATCGCATGCAGCCACTGTGCAACTGAGTGTTTAAAAGAAGAGCACGTAGGACATATGGTAAAGTGCATCCAACTTGACCTGGAGTGCGCAGCCATTTGCCGAAGCGCAGCCGAAGTGATGAGCCTTGGCAGCAGTTTCAGCGCTCACCTTTGCCGTGTTTGTGCAGATGCGTGTAATGCATGTGCACAAGAATGTGAAAAGCACGCAGAAATGGGCATGGATCATTGCCGCGAGTGCGCAGAAGCTTGTCGTAAATGTGCCCAGGTGTGCGAAGAAATGGCAACCTCGGTTTAACTAGAATTCCAGAAAATAATTTTAAAGGGTAATCACTATGGTTACCCTTTTTTTATTTGCAACTTGAAGTGAACAATATGACTATAAGCAATTGAATATGTGATTATTATCATGCTTTTTATTTGTTACGCCAAATAAATTTACTAAAATTTTAAAAATGACAATCAAATGAAAAAGAACCAATTTATCTTCCTTTTGGCATTTCTGTTTTTTGCAATTGGAAATGTATATTCACAAAATTACAAACAGCCAATACCCTCAATTGATGCGCAGGGTAAAGTCACTGATGCAAAAGGAAAGCACATTGGCTGGGTTACCAGCGACGGAATTATAAAAGATGCTGCCGGAGTTAAAATTGCCCACATCGATGATAAGGGAAATGCTGTTGATGCAACGGGAAAAAATCTTGGTAAAGCCTCAAAAAACGGCACCTATCTGTATCATGTTAAAAGCGGGGCGAGTGACAGTTTAACAGTATCTGTTCCCATGAATGGGATTTGTGAAGTCAAAGATAAAAATGGCAAAACAGTTCTTCTTCTTCATGAAAATTACAAGCAATATGGAGCCTGCGCTATGCACTGTCTTCAGATGAAAAGCGAGCACAAGGATATGAAAATGAAGTGACGATGGTGTTATCCGTACTTTGTGGAAGTGTGGGATAACATTTTAGCTCCAAAAGAGAGGTAATCAGTTTTCCACCTTACAAAGATGATTAATCATCAATAAAACACAACATTATGAACATATCAGTTTTAAATAACCTAAAAAGAACTTTGGTTTCAGGTAATAAACCTCCTACAAAGTATAAGAGTACGCCAAGAATGATTGGCTTTCTCATCATCTTATTTGCACCTTTTTTCATCGCCAGCTGCAATAGTACTGATAGTACAGGTAATGCTAAAACGACAGACTCTGCCGCCCAAACAAATGTGAAAAGTGATGATGATACAGGCGTAGATACAATTTATAGAGGAATGGAAATGGTAAAAGCCGGCAACGATATGGTAAATAAGGGCGAAAGAGCCAATGACAGAACGATGACTAGTAGTGGGATAGCACTAATGGACAAAGGGATAGAAATGGTAAAAGCCGGGCGGAGTTCCATTAATAGTCCTGAACACGAAAATGAAGACATGGATCATAAGATGCCAATGGGTGATAGTATAAAAAAGACAGCAGGAAAAGATATGGATATGAGCGACAACGGAATGATTATGATTCATCAGGGATTAGATGTGGCAAAGTCTGGCAAAATGATGACCCAGCATGCACAAAAAAACAAGGATAAGCCGATGATGCAAACCGGTATGGTTATGATCGATAAAGGGATGGACATGATTACCATGGGTAAAGAAATGATGGGAAAAGTAAGCGGTGCCATGGTCGATAAACCCATGGCTGATGATATGGATATGATGGATAAAGGCATGGATATGATGGATATGGGCAAAGCTATGACAGGCAAGGCTATGGGGCCAGCAGATAAGCCCATGATGGATGATGAGATGGATAAAGGTATGGATATGATGGACAAAGGTATGGACATGATGGGGATGGGTGCAGATAAGATGAAAAAAGACAAAAAACCAATGCCCATGATGGATGATATGTAATAATTGATATGATATAAATATTTGATTATGAAATTGTCCTCTTTTGTGAATTCTATTGCTTTTGTGGTTACAATTTCAATAATAGCATTTGCAGCTATTGCTCAAACTCCTGATGAGCATGCAAGCCACCATCCCGACAAAGCAACAGCTGATACCAGTGCTTCAAAAAATAAGATGGCAACTGCAAAAGATGCAGGCGCTGCAATGAAGGATACAGGTGCTGGTAATATGGCTGGTGGTATGGGAGATGGCATGGGCGATATGATGAAGGGAATGGGCAAGCCTACCAATAAGGAAATGTATCCCGTGCTGATGCAGGCAAATGAGCTAACTCCGGAAAAACGCAGAGAAATAAACCAGTTAGCAAATAAGCAAATTACCGAAGGCAATGCCATGCTGAATGTAGGTTTAAAGCAACTTTCAGGTGCCACCCGTTTGCAAGATTTGCAAGCTATGAAAGAAGCAAACCAACAAATACGCCGCGGGCAAATAATAATGGAAAGCGGCCTGGAAGGCCAACGGTCATTAGCAGAAAATATTGACCCCCGCCTTACCGCTTTACAATGGTTTAACCGGGAAATGAATCTTAAGACCATCGAAAATGCAAAGAAGCACAGTTTTATGGGGCTTTCCTGGTTTCATTATATTACCATGTTTTTGCTCACTGCGTTTGCAGTAACGATGGTTTGGATGTATTTCCATAAAATGAAACGTGCCAATGAGCTTGTTGAAAAATTATCTGGCAATTCAAAAAACAATGTACCACCACCAGGTTCTGATAAATCAGGTGCAGCACCTCCCTCAGACAAACCTGGCGCTAATACAGCTATTCCCCCTGATAAAGCCGGAGCAACACCTGCTGTAAATCCTGCTAATGCACCATCAAAACCAAATTCATGGACAGGAACTTTACTCGTTGCAGAAATTTTTGTAGAAACCCCGAATGTAAAAACCTACCGCCTTACAGATCCAGCAGGTAAAAAGCTTCCCTTTAATTTTTTTCCTGGTCAATTTATTACAGTAACTATTAATCCAGCGGGTGTACCTGTAAAACGTTCGTACACGATTGCTTCCTCACCTACACATACAGAGTATTGCGAAATAACGGTGAAGCACGAAGAAAAGGGAACTGTTTCCCATTATATGCACAATGAAGTTCATATTGGAGAGTTAATGCAGTTTACTGCCCCTTCTGGCAAATTTACTTTTACAGAAACGCATGCGGACAGTGCCGTATTCATTGGGGGTGGCGTAGGATTAACGCCAATGATGAGTGCTGTGCGTTATTTGACAGACCACTCCTGGAAAGGTGAAATTTATTTTTTCTTGACTTGTAAGAATGAAAGCAGTATAATTTTCCGTGAAGAATTATTGTACCTACAAAAACGCTACCCTAATCTACATGTGTTTTTTGTACTTAGCCAACAACAAGGCGCGGCCGGGGTTGACTTTATTCCCGGTCATATCACGAAAGAAATAATAGCGGAACGGGTGCCCGACATTGCAACCCGCATGATTCACATTTGCGGGCCAAAGCCCATGATGGATGCGGTAAAGCTAATGATGGATTCGTTAAAAGTGCCGAAGGAAAATGTCATGCTAGAGATCTTTGCAGGCCCGCCTGTAACTAAAACTACGCCACAGTCAGTCTTGCCCCCTGTAAGACCATTAGAAGAAAATCAAGCAGGACAAGCAGTTGCCACACCTGGAGAAGAAGAAACGGCAATTCAAGAAAATGAGAACCCTGTTTTGCCTCAGGAAGGCACAGGTGGGGTGGTCACTTTTACAAAATCAAATAAGACAGCAATACTTACGGCGGATAAATCAATACTCGAAGCCTCGGAAGATGCCGGCATAAACATTGATTATTCCTGCCGCGTCGGAACATGCGGTGTGTGTAAAATAACATTGATTTCAGGTAAAGTAACCATGGATATAAAAGATGCGTTGACAGAGGATGAGAAGGCACAAAATATAATTTTGGCTTGTCAAGCAAAGGCTACTGAAGCTGTGTCAGTTGATGCTTAAATTTTTACGAAGGGAATACATAAATGAAACGGGAACGCACCATTATGGTCTCAATGCTTATACTACAACTTATTTTGTGGTTAGGCTTTCTGGTGCATCAGTCTCCACGGTTTGCAGGTAGCCTTACCGGTGGTATATTGGCAATTACTGCTGCATTGCTGATGATTGTGCCCCCGCTTTTATATTCCGCCACCAAACGACTACCTTATATTAAAGAAAAAATTACAAAGCACATTTCGACCGGCGTGTTACTTAACTGGCATGTTTATACAAGCATTGTTGGAGCCATTTTTGCTATAATCCACACGGGCCACCGCTTCGAAAGCAATCTGGGTATATGGCTCACCGCAATAATGATGCTTACGGTATTATGTGGTTTTATAGGCAGGTATTTTCTTACTTATTCATCAAAAGAAATTAATGAAAAACAAGCTGAACTAAATCTTTTGGCTACACAATACAACCAATTGATTAGTGAGATAAGTAAGCAATCAGAAGCGACGCATGTTGTTGACAGCAATTTGATAGGCCGAGCTTTTAACAGCTTTGTCGGTACCGGAAGTATTGCAAGGGACCCGAAATCTCTGCTATCGCACCAAGCATTATATTTAGCTGAGTCGATTGCCGACCTTGAATATGCCATCAAAACACACGAATTGCTAAAACGGAGAACAGCCAGATGGTTGAAAATCCATATCATAACTTCTTCTATATTTTACATTTTGCTTATACTGCACATTTGGTCAGCCATTTATTTTGGGTTAAGATATCTTAGATGAAAAAAATACTAGGCATACTTATCCTTATATTTTACATAGCGGTAGTTTCTCACTACGGCAGTTTCAATTTTGCAGAAAAAAATAGCTGGCAATCACAAGCAAGTCCCGGCAAATTGTCTTCTGCCCATGAAACACTTTCGGCCAATTGTGCAACCTGCCACACACCAACAATGGGTGTCGACAATGCAAAATGTATTTCCTGCCATGGCGATAACGAGGTATTACTAGATCGGCAGCCCACTGCTTTTCATGGTGTAATCGGCAATTGCTCCTCCTGCCATATTGAACACCAGGGCTTAGACGCAAATTTGCGGGTAATGGACCATAAGGCGTTGGCCGTTATTGGTGAAAAAATAATTGGCAATGGACAAAAATTTTTTCAATTAGATAAGTCAATCATACCGGCTGACCACCCGCTCGTTTCAGATCAAATTGCAAAACTAAATTGTGCGACCTGCCACGGCACAAAAGATAAGCATCTTGGTTTGATGGGCGATAACTGTGCATCCTGCCATGCTGCTACCCAGTGGACAATTCCTGAGTTCCAACACCCATCGGTACTTTCTATTAATTGTTCCCAATGCCACCAAGCCCCGCCCAGCCACTATATGATGCACTTCGAAATGGTTTCTAAAAAAGTTGCCGCTCGGAGCAATGAGACAGGAAATGGTTGTTGCGAAGCTGTTTTAGTCAATCAATGTTATTCTTGTTGGATATTCCGGAGTATGTTGGTTCTTCCCCAATTTTGGTGGTATGTATGTGCATTGTAAATTACCATTTAGGCGTTCAGACTTATCATGGATGCCACTTGTCTGATTTTTCCTTCTTCCGCTGAAACATTTAAGGTAACAGCCCTT
>NZ_VBSN01000033.1 GCF_006149045.1 Dyadobacter flavalbus | reverse complement strand
TCAAACAATATAATTGCAGAAAGCATCAAGGTATTGGCCGCAAAAAACCAGTAAATCTTTACCTGAATGCTGCTTAAATTTAATTACCAATGATCAACTGATGGTCTGAAAAGTAGGGAGTACTTCAAAAGTTTCAGTACTTCAAAAACATTCAAATCATCGTCAAAAGTTGTAAAAACAGCCGGATAACCCACTGCAACACTTCCGATCTGGTTCGCCATTCCAAGCGCAGCTGCCGGCCGTGTGGTTGCCATTTCAACCGCTTCCTGCAAGGGAATTCCCAAAACCTGAACCGCATTCCGAACGGCATCGCCCAGTGAAATGGTTGCACCTGCCAGATTGCCGTCCGAATTTGTATATCTTCCGTTTTTCAGGTAAGCATCAAATTCGCCCCATTTGAATTCTGTGACTTTTTCGCCCAGAAACAAGGCATCCGAAATCAGGAAAAGCTTATCCTTTTTGATTTTATAGGCAACACTTGCAGCTCCGAAATCGCAATGCACGCCATCAATGATAATCGGCGCGTACACCTGTTCCGAATCAAAAGTTGCTCCTACAAGGCCGGGCTGACGATGGCCGAATGCGGACATGGCGTTGTACAAGTGCGTAACCAGATTGATTCCCTGCGAAAATGCCTTCGTTGCTTCTTCATATGTCGCATTGGAGTGGCCGGCAGAAATGGTAATTCCGGATTCCACAAGCATCTGGATCTGCTCATCCGTGAACATTTCAGGCGCAATCGTCATCAGTTTGATCACATCTTTTCCGTAACGGATAATTTCTTCCAGCTCGGCATTCGTCGGAGTACGGACAAATTCTTTAACATGTGCGCCTCTTTTTACAGGGTTCAGAAAAGGCCCTTCGAGATGCATGCCCAAAACGCCGGAGCCCGGATTTGCAGAAAGATAATTTTTAACGGCTTCAATGCCTTTCAGTATATTTTCAGGCGGAGAAGTGATCAGCGTAGGAAGGACGTATGCGGTTCCGGTATTTACGCTGGCGTTATAAATATCGTCAATGGCTTCTTCGTCCGCTTTTTGGGTGAAATAATATTTTTCACCGCCGTTGATATGGCTGTCAAAAAAACCGGCGGACAGATTGGCAACTTTTGTGATTTCAGGATCGGAAACGGCAGACTCCATGGCGGATATTTTACCATCCAGAACCTGAATAAGCTGATTTTCAAGAACGCTGTTTCCGGTATAAACTTTTTCGGCAAATATTTGAGCAGACATCATGAGGCTAATTGTAAAATACGGTCTGTTCAATTAACGGAAAAAATGCAGCCGTTCAAAATACTATTTAATAATTATATCAAATTTGGTAAGCAAGCCGGCCAGGTCGGAAGCCAGAAATCTGGCCTTTTTGACATTATTACTGGCCGGATCAATCGTGAAATTTTTACTGTTCGAAAAGTCAGCGCCCGCAAGATTGGTATTATAAAAGACGGTATCCATAAAGTCGCAATTGTTCAGTTTGCATTTCGACATATCTGCCTGCGTAAAGTCTGCACCTTGAATCCGGCAATTGTTAAAAACACTTTTGTTCAGCTTTTTCTGTTCAAAAATGGCATAATCCAGAATGCAGTTCTCAAATTTGGCCGTAAATGCAAAGTCCTTGCTTTCGGAAAAATTAACGCCCGTCAGCTTGCAGTTGATAAAAGCAATATCGGAAATCTTGCAGTTTTTTACACTTGCATTACTGATGTTGCAATCCTGAAAAATACAGTCAATAAAATCAATTCCAGCCAGATCCGAAAAGGTACAATTTGTGAATTTATATTGTTCAAAACTGGTGTCCGGAAGCGGTTCCCGGCTAAAATCAATGTTGTTTATAAATTCCAGATTGCTGCTAACTGCCATTTTCTATGTTTGATTAAATATACTTTTTAATAACCGATTTAAGCTGATCCGCCTGTACAACACCCGACTGCCGCCACATCGGTTTGCCGTGTTTGAATACGATCAATGTCGGAACGCCCTGGATTTTGTACGCGTTGGCCGCTGACTGGTTTTTGTCCACGTCCACTTTGATGATTGTAGCGGAATCTCCAAGCTCGGATTTCACTTGTTCCAGGATGGGTTTCATCATTTTACAAGGTCCGCACCATTCGGCTGAAAAATCCACGAGAACGGGCTTGTTGCTGTTGATAAGTTCTGAAAATGTGGCCATGATTTTAAGTTTTTTAGTCCTGTATAATTAACCAATCCTGCCTGCGAAAGGTTTAAAAAAACCTGATAAGAAGCGGCATGCAAGCTGGTTTTAAAAGGGACAGAAAACATCATTCCAGCTTTGATTTAAGAAATCTGCCGGCTCTTTTCTCAATGAATTCGTAAGTAAAATGAGAATATAGAATGGTCAATAGAATGGAGACAAGCAACGAAATTCCGATCATAGGCTCCGTTGCCGGCGATTTCAGGATGCGGAAAAGGACTACATTGACGAAAATGAGCACAATGGCATGATTGAGATAAATGGAGTAGGAAATTTTGCCCAGATACTGGAACGGCCTGCTGGAAAGCAGTTTTGAAACCATGCCGCCGGAGCTTGCAAAAATGATAATCCCGATTGAAAAAATAAACGGAAAAGCCAGTTTCCACAAATTCAGGTTCCAGTGATGCGTAAAATACATGGCAGCAACCATAAAAATCAGAAAAGGAATTTCAAATGCAGCCAGATGAAACCTTCTTTTACTTAGCAAAAGATGCGTGTAAATGCCGATGCAGAAACACAGCAGTCCGCGTACAAAACCATAGTCGTAAGCCAGCAGATATTCGCCTTTTGAAATGATGAACAAGGCAGAAACAGCTGTAATTACGCCAAAAAACAGGTATTTGAATCGCGGCAGAAGCAGAATGACAATTCCGAAGACGAAGTAGGAAACCATTTCCGCAGAAATAGACCATGCCGGATAATTAATGCTCATCCAGCTGCCAAACACCGGCGTAGAGCCCATGAACGTAAGCGTATCCAGCGCAGTCGATAAGTAGTATTCCATACCGAGGTTTCCGGCATTTTTCATTGAACTTTCTTCTCCGGCCAGGTTTGCAAGGATGAAAACGATTTCGGTGTAAAACAGAAGCGGATACAGTCGTATGAACCGTTTTTTTATGAATGTTACAAAATCCCCGGCAGTACGGATACGGCCGATGTAATTCATGGCTATAACAAATCCGCTCAGGACAAAGAAGAAATCGACAAAAAGGCTGGAATGGATTACAAAGAAGTTGTTGTAAAAAACGGAGCTTTTGAATGCATTGTGATGATGAGCAATGACAAGAATGGAAAAAATGCCTCTTAATCCGTCAAGTTGTTCTACTCGGTCTTTCATGTGTGTTGCCGGAATCATTTTCCGGCTTTTCCGGATGCAGTTCCTGATGTATGAGAATATTAAGTTTAAGATACAGACGCAGCAATCCTGTTTACGGCGGCCGGCTTCATGCTTTGCGGATATCTGATTCCCAGAAAACGGATCATAACGGCATAGGGAAACCAGAATGCAATGTCGTACGGCCTTCCGCCGGTGATGAGCAGAACCATCAGCGACAAGAAGAAATAGGCAAGGAAAGTTGTAAGCTGGTTTGTATTTCTTTTAATCTCGCGAATGGCATAGATAAACAGGAAAAAGTTGAACCCTGCAAAGAAGACGAACCCGAAAAAGCCGTGATTTACCCAGGATTCCAGGATCGGGACATCCAGATAATCGGATTTATATCCTCTTCCAAGAAAAACATTCCATGAAAAAAGTGTTTCAATGAATTCGCCAAAACCGCTGACACGGCCCATCGCAGAATAATCGACATCGGCTGTATCGGAAAGTTTCAAACCCGTTGACGTAAAAATAACGTCCATAATACGGCTTTCAAAAACGTCCCAATAGCCAAGCAAAAGGTTCAGAATATCGCCGTAACGGTTGAGGAAATAATTGATGCCGACAAAAATAAGGATGATAATCAGCATATTCCGGAATTTGAACGCATTCCCGACGGCTGAGAAAATACTGGAAACCCGGAACTGAAACAGCAGGTAAGCGCCGATCATCAGTCCCAAACCAAGATAACTTGATTTCGCAAGCGAAAGAATAACAACAGCCAGACTGAACAGAACGGAGAAAAACAGGAACAACTTGGTGAAAATACCTTTTGTTCTGACAAGCATAATCATGGCTGTCAGTATGCATATGACGCCGTTACGGGCTGTTATATGCGGATTTCCGCCCGGTTGTGCGCCGTCATTCGCAAAACTTACGGCTGCACGCATGCCCGGCGTCCAGTTCGGGTCCGTCAGCAGGGAGTAAACAAGGGTAATGTTGGCAAAAAAGGAAAGAACAAACAAAACCGCAATGAGCGTGTCCTTGACATCGTTCGGAACATGCAGCAGTAAAACCATAAAGCCGAAAATGAAAACGTAATTGCCAATGTCAGCAACAGATTTTCCAACTGAATTGATAAAGAGGAAGTAATAAAAGGTAAGCAGCAAAAATCCGAGCCCGAGGTTCAGCAGAATCGTATTGGGTTTGTACAATCTTTTAAAAAGATGCACCGGCGTCATCAGCAGCAGCGCAAGCGTAAAAAAGATTGCCGTAAATACACTGCTTGCCGGACCGATGCCCAACGTATCCCGGAAAAAGAAAATCAGCGGGAAGCCGTTGAACATCATGGCGATGCCTAGCGAATATCTGAGGTTGGTAAAATTACTAGTGATGCTTAGTAAACTCCAGTTCATCTTGAATACCTGAAACGGATATATTGGAAATCAAACCGCAAAGCGAAATAGGCAACTTTACGAATCCGGCAACTAAGATACCTTATTTTGTTGAGAGGAGCGGAAGCATTTTCCGTAAGGTACATTTTCTGCACACGAAGGTGTTCTTCTTTTCCAACGGACGCAATGGTGGAAGATTTTGCATCCGCATGAACCCTTAAGGCACCGGCAAGCCCTTCCACTTTACGGACCGTTGTCGTTCCTTTTGCCGTATAGCGGGTTATGAATTCGTAATCAAAGGCAAAGCGGAAGCTTTCATCGAAAACCCCGTACTTTTCCACAAGGGAACGTTTGAAAAACAGAGACTGATTATGAATCTGCATGCCTTCCAGAATCTGGCAGTTCAGGTTATAAGATGTTGTTTTGAGAATTTCTGTAACCTCGTCGTCCGTTGTGATCATGTACAGATCTCCGTACAGAATATCATCGGCACTTTTGCGCACCGCTTCTCCGAAAATCCTGAATGTATCCGGGAAATAAACATCGTCCGAATTCTGGAAACTGATGTAATCTCCGGTTGCTTTTTCAAGTGCCTTATTGATGGCATGAACCTGGCCACGGTCTTTTTCCGAAACCCACCAGGAAAGGTATTTTTCGTATTTTCTGATTATATCAACACTTTTGTCCGTAGAACCGCCGTCAATAATAATGTATTCCAGATTGGGATAATTCTGGTTCAGAACGCTGAGGATCGTGCGTTCCAGAAAATCTGCCTGATTGTACGACGGCGTAATGACGGTGAGTTTGGGAAATTCAGACTTACTTAATGCACTTTTTGCCACGTCAATTTTTAATCCGGAAATGGAGTTCCGCAATTCGTGCGTGTTTTTTTCAAGGAAATTCATGCTGTACGGATTCCGCTGTTGATTGTTAAAACTGGTCAATATATGTGGAAACGGCCTTCAACCTTTTTGCAAATTTATTTCTGAAAAGCCTGTTTTCTTTGATTTCAGATGCTTTTCCGTACCCCGGAAATCCTTTTACGCCATGCATTTTTTCCTTCTCTTCAACCTTTTTCCGGTATTCAGCAAAAAGTTTTTTGAAAGTTTTGTTGTGCGAAAGCAGCCCGATATGATCCGACCAGATCGGATCAAAGAAGTCGAGGCCGGCAAAGTCAAGTGAAACAAGCGGTTTTTGATCAACAAGATACTGGCCGTTTTCTATTTCCAGATTTTTGTTTAAAACCGAGTTTAGCCCGTAATGCCAGCCCGAATGCGAAACCAGCGTGGTCTCCTGAATCCAGACGGGCACATAATTAAGCCATAACTGGTCTGTGTTCATGCCGCTGCAAAGATCAAACTGTGCGCGGTCGGCAGTGCGTTCGGCCCACCATTTTAGTACGCGGAGTGTCGTTTCCGAAGGTTTCAGCGTCCAGCTTCCTGAATGGAACATGCCTGCGTTCAGGATTCTTTTATCGTCCAGAAACGGAGAGTGCGGCAAAGGTTTATGAATATTTACAGTCAGGAAAAAAGCAGCGCCTGAACTCATAACTTCATCAAAAGGCGCGTTCAGGAAAACAGACGGCGACAAAAATGTAAGCCGGGTGCAGTTTTCATGCAGCCGGAGCAGTTCCAGTGCAAACCATGGCCGGCAAGCTGCAAGCAGTTCATAATCAAAGTAATGTTCGTGCATGGAGTTCCATGCCGGAAAGTTGGCCTGATCTGCTGCAAGTAATTTTATATGTGCCGGAAGATTGGTCAAAGGTACGGAATCAACCCAGCATAAGTAAAAAGCACAGTCCGGCTGATGAAGCAACGCGGAGTCGGCCAATACGAGTGCATGGGTAAGATTTGTTCGGTTGCAAACGGTAAATAGGATCTTCATGCGTAATTAATCCGCTTCCGGCAATGATTTGAAATAGGGCAATTGCTGAATATTTGATCTCGAAATTCCGGTCAGTGCAAACGGCAGGTTTTTGGTTTCAGGATTTTCCAGCGTTACGGCGTTCTGCGCAAAATGATTACGGACAATTTCCGTAGGCTTGCGCAAATACGGCCAGAAACGGTTGGCTTCAATATCCCAGAAAACGGAATCCGCATTGGGCAAATTTTCCGAATTCCGGTACTGGTGCGCTTCCCTGTTTTTCCCTTTCAGCGCTTTTGTCATCCGTTCAATCCGGCAAAGGTACAGTCCGTTATTTTCATAGCCGTTTGCAAACGAGATTTTCTCCGCTTCATTCATGCCCAGAAACCTGGAAATGGAATTGTTTTTAGCTGAAATCACATCATTGTAAACAGGGCCGGCTTTCAGATAATCATAACCTTGCTTGCACCAGTAATACAGTTCATCTCTCACGATCCAGCTGTTCAGCTCATGCACGAGCAGGAATTCCGACCAGTTGAAACGATCATAAAAGTCTTCCATGAGCAACAGACTGGCAAGGTGCTGCCGGGAACTGAAATATTTCCGGGGAAAATGAACGACGTCTATATTTTCGTTATGCTCTTTAATAATGGACAAATCCGCACCTTCATAAGTAATAAAGATCAGCGGATAACTGGTGAGCGTTTCCAGGCAATGATGCAGAAGTTTTTCTTCCGTAGGATTGATTTCGGGGTTCAGTATAGGGATTATTACAGATACAAGTTCTTTCATCAGGTTGTTGCCAGCTGGTCAATTAAATATTGCAATGGCATTTTCAGCCATTTTCTTATCCTCTGATAACGCCGGATTTGCACCGGCCTGATATAAGAACACGGAAATTTGCGATAATATGCATTTCCGTTCTCCAGAAGTTTGTTTCTGTAAAGGTCAAACAAAATTGTGAGATCCGGGCGTTGTTTCAGCTCAAAACGGTTTTGATATTTCGACAACACATCCGGTTTTTCAGGATCGTAGCCGCTGTAATGAAAGAAAATCAGCGGATTGGTTTCATTGACAAATATCGTATCGTTCTTCACAGAAAAAGTGCGCTCGTGCAGGTTCCAGTAAGCGGCATTGTAGCCCGGGTTTCTTTCGATATGGGTTTCCGGCATAAAAACCGGCAGAAAATTCATCCAGTTCTGATCGACAAAAAGACCGTTGCAAAGATCGATCAGGCATTCATAGCGTAGTTTTTCCTCCCACCAGTGAACAAACTCCGTCGTTTCTTCCGAACGCCGGAAAGCAGCAAATCCCAGGTTGTAAATTCCGGTATTCAAATGATGCAGTTCGTTCGGGACTAGGCGGTCTTCGATCGGTGAGTTGATGTGCGGCGTCAGAACGGCCTTATGCTCCGCAAGGGAATTCAGTAACCCGCTTAAAGGCTGAAATACAATGATATCCGGATCAAAATAGATGACGTTTTCAGCTTCCGAATACTGTTTGAAAAAGTAAGTAAAATAGAAAGGCTTGACGGCCGTGTTCAGTTCGGTAATATTATACCTGCCGGCCATTTCCTGAAAATCCTTTATGTCAATTTTATCAATTTCAATCATCGGGAATTCAGGCGTGTAGCTTTCATCAAAAACCACATTTTTAACCGAATCAACAAGCCCGATAATGAATTTTATTTCCGGATTAGTCGATTTCAGGGAATCTCCTAAAGTCCGCGCCTGAGCCAGATAATTGATTGAACAGATTGTAAAGGCAATGGTCATTGATTATGATTTTCCGAAACCTGTAAGGGTAAATACTTTTGAATGATGGCTTCAATGCGGGCTAGACTTTTATCCGTATTGTGCCTTTCCAAAACCTTTTTCCGACCGTTACGGCCCAGTGTTTCCCTTAAAGAAGGATCAAGTATAAGCTGGATAATGGCGTCCGATGCTGCTGAAAGATCCATAAACGGAATTACAAATCCCGCATCCGATTCAATCAGTTCCGGTGCACCGCCGGCATTGTCAAAGCATACAACCGGGATTTCCTGTAAAGCAGCTTCCAGAACAACCAACGGGTACGGGTCTTCGCGCGAGCTGAGCAGCAGTACATCAAAGCGGTTGATGTAATCCAGCGCATGCGGGGTAGGAGGGACCAGAATGATCCGGTCGCTTAAACCCATCTGACGGATATCGCTTTCTATAAGTTCATAAATTTCATGCTGAGGCCCGGCGCCGACCCACACAAAGTAAACGGGCAGCGGATTGGTTTTGTGAATCACGCTTTTGGCAATCCAGTTGAAAATGTCGTTTCCTTTACGCCATTCTGCATTGCCGCAGCCACCGATTACGATGGCATCCTTTGGAATATGGTATGTTCTTTCCAGTAAATCGCGCTGGACCGATTTAAGTTTCTGATCAATATGTTCATGATCAAAAAGCGTAAAGGTACTTACATGGCTTTCAGGAAAATCGAACCTTTTGATGTAATAACTGGCAACTGCTTTGGAAACTGCAATGAGGTCGTCCGTCTTTTTAAGCAGAAAATGAAGATGTTTTTCGTGCGTGTAAATTTTCACTGACATGCCCAGTTCGTGTACAAACAACACGAGCGGCAAATGGTTAAGAAATTTCAGGAAATCATGAAAAACGCCCGCATTGGCAATGGAATTTATAAATACAAGCCCGATGTTCTGAAGTTCGATTTCCGCAATGATCCGGTCGTTAATCTTCTGCACGGAACGTTCCTGATATCTTCTGTACAGATTAACCGTTTTAAGCAGTCTGCCGGTAAGCGGCGCCGGAGCTACTTTAAAGTTCTGGTAAAGCTTTGTGATACTTGTTACTTCTTCGAATTCACGTTCCAGCTCGCCGCCGTTGCAAAGCAGAAGATGCATGGGAACTTTCCTTTCTTTCAAAAGCCTCAGCAACTGCAAAAGCAACAGCTGACTTCCTGCCCTGTTTGCATCATGACTTACAAATAGTATTTTCTTCTGCTCCATTAACCAAATAAATTGCTATCTCAAACCCTGGATCACCCGATTACAAATCTCTTTTGCGGAAAGTAAATCAGTAAGCTTCAAAACTCTTTTTACCCGGCACTTTTTTAGCCGGATTTCCGACGTAAATACTCCATTCTTCGGTCTCTTTGGTAATTGCAGACGCCATTCCAACCAATGTGCCCTGTGCTATGGAAGTGTAATCACGGATTGTACTGTTCACGCCGAAAAAAGAATACGGTTCCACGACACAATGTCCGGAAAGGACAACGTGTGAAGTAAAAAAAACATGGTCTTTGATTTGCCCGTGATGGCCGATGTGATTGCCGCTCCACATGACAACGTTGTTCCCGACAGTCGTAAAGGGCTGGATTGTGTTGTCTTCCAGTATAAAACAGTTTTCACCGATTACATTTTTATCAAATACTGTGGCGCGTGAGCTGATGTAGGAAATAAATGCATAACCTTTTGCTTTGGCCTCATTGTAAATATTTTCGCGGTTGCGGTTCATGTTCCGGCCCGTCATCGGGGCAAAAAAAGCATATTCTCCCGGCGGAAAAAGATTTTCAACGTCTTCAAAAGCAACAACGGGCAATCCTTTAAACTGCTCTGCCTGAATATACTGGCGATTCACGGTGAAGGCAGCAACCTCATGTTCCGAATCATTTGTCAGATAATAGTGTGCCAGTTCTGCGGTATCCAGTACTCCGAAAACAATAATCTTGGCCATTCTTAAATCAGTTCGTAAGCCTTTAAATGTTTCATAATATCTTCAGGGCTGTTAAACATCATCAGATCAATAATGGATAACCAGGGTACAAAAGCATTTTTAAACTGCGGATACGGGCTTGATTTACTGTTGATAAAATCAAGTTTTATACCTTCCGTTTCAAATATATGCCTGTCATAAAGCGCCATTCCTCCGATCGGATTGATGTAATGATCAGCGTTTTCCTGTTTACAGATATCAAGTATTCTGTTCTGCCCTTTCAGATGGGTATTTTTATAGATCGTTGAGGAAGGTTCAATGACGGTCTGAATTTCCAGAAATGCGCAGGTCTGCTGAATGGCACTTGTGGCAAGCTCATAGATTGTTTGAACTTTTAAATTTACAATTTCTTCAATCAGAATAAAAACCTTTTCAAAATACGGTGCTTTCTGATACGATTGCCGGATTGTTTTCAGCAACTTTTTCTGCCACGGTTCGCTGTTTGACAATTCAACTTCATGGATCAGTTTATTCTGGCTTGCGTCTTTCAGCGGAATTGTAAAAAGGTGCGGCTGTCCGGAAACAAGAATATTGTTCCGGTTGATCCAGCCTTTATTGATAAAGTTGACGTCATCGTATAAAATAAACTTGTCAACCGCATGAATGAGCTGGAAATACCCTATATAAGGAAATATGTAGGGCTGCATGATGGCAATGGTCATTGATACGGTTATTTGAGCTTTCTTAAATAATAATCTTCTCCTTTAACGATGAGGTTTGTAAATGTTGTGTCTGTTCCTAAACGTATATCCTCCGGTAAAGATTTTATACGACTGGTGTCATTAATTACACTTTTTGCGTAAAACAGATAATCCGCTTCTTTGGGAACAGGCTTCAATCCTTGTTCAAACGGATTGATTGAAATCAGTTTACGCGTCAGTTTGGATCCGTAAAGCGGATATTCAAAGTCGTCGTTAATGGTTGCAAGTGCCACCGTTGCATCCTGCGGAACAATGGAATCAAAATGCTGGTATGCTTTCGTAACGTCCGGACGGGCAAAGGTCTGGAATTCGATGCGTTCTGTTTTTAAAGCTGATTTGTAGCCATATGCGCCGATCGGCAGACAGCGGATATTCAGATAAACAGACATTACTGCCGAAATGCAGGCCAGCAATACAATCAGAAAAACATAGCCTTTCCAGACGTTCCTTCTCGGCTTTATAATGGACAGCCGGTGATGAGAAAACAAAAGCAGAAGAAAGAGAACACCAAAGAGTCCGGTTTCAATAAAATAGCGTCCTTTAAACGGATCGTACGGCGCAGAATACGAAATAGCCGCAAAATGCAGGCAGAATGCCAGTGCCAGAAACCAGTGCACGCGTGAACGGAAAACACGGATCAGCACCAGAATCAGTAACGGGATGGTCAGTGCAAAACCGAAAATTCCCCAGTACGGATTGGCATTGTAAAAGTCAAAACGCCGCTGAAAGCTGAACGGTACAATGGAAAAATCGGTTTCTTCGTCCAGCCGCATATGCATCTTGTCTTCCAGAACGACAATCGGCTTGCGAACGATTGTATTCAGATCATAGCCCCACTGTGCATTCCGGAGGCCGTCAAGATTGAAAAAATCATATGCATAGCGAACCACATTCCTGCTTCCCTGTTCAAAAAGATTGGACAATGGCCCCGCGCGTTCAATAGACTGATGCTTCAATGCAGTTGGCGGCCCGATCGGATGCCCGAAAACCATGACATTTTTGATATAACCTGTCGGCAGCGTATAAACCAGAACAGCGATGAAAATAGCAGCTGCCAGTTTCACGAATCGGTTCAGAAAAATGCGGAAGTCCGGCGCCAGAAACACTGTATAAAGCATAATGACAAAAACCGAAGGCAACAGCAGTGCAAACGTGATTTTATGTCCGAACACGATCCCGAAGGTCATTCCAGCCAGATACAGGTATTTATTGTCTCTGTTTGTAAAATAGGTAAACAGAAAATAAAGCAGACAGCTCAGGTATGCAGTTAAAACAATGTCGGTTTCCGTAGTGACTGCCTGCATCAGGAAATCAAGGAACATGGCATAAGCCAGGGCGCAGAAAAAACTCGCCGAAAGATTCCTTCCGATGCGCTGCGCGATTCCGAATACCGAAATCAGCGTGATGTAATAGGAAAGATGATGAATCAGTTTGAACGCATTTTCAAATTTCCCGCTGATCAGATACGTGTAAATCTGAATGGTTGTAACACTTTTCGGATACGTATCCATGTTCCAGTTGGTACCGCCGAAATGTTCCATCGTACCGCGCTGGATGTACCGTACTGCCCGGTTAAGATGTCCGGTCATGCTGTCCCATTCATTTGGCGGCGTAAAAAGCACCAGGATCAGGTTCGTGACTGCAATAATGGCCAGCGTCCCGAACATGATAATGAAAATAGTTTTCAGGTACGGAGACAATTCTCTGACCCATACCCGAAATGCAGCAGCCCTGTTGGACAGAATGCCACGGATTTTATAATCCGGTTTTTGCGGGATCAAAAAGTTCCAGATTACATAATGCAGCGCAAGCGCAAGGAAAGTACCTGCGATCCATGCATAAATATTGGCGGTAAGGTTAAAGGCTGATAATACAAACCCTGCGGGAATAATGCTTCCTGCAAACAGAATAAAACATACAATAATCCATTCTGTCAGAGACTGTTGTGCAATTCTTTTTGCGACAAAACCAATGCCGTATATAAACAGTAAAAATGTTAGCCAATAAAGCAAGACCATAAACTATGGTTATAAGTGACCGTTAATTATGCCGGCGATCCGCTCAATATCCGAATACGGAAGCCCGACATACAATGGCAAACTTAACACTCTTGCTGAAATATCTTCTGAAACCGGACATGCAATTTGTCTCGGCATGAACGAAAGTGTGTTTAAAGACGGATAAAAGTATCGGCGCGGAATAATTTCTTCCACCCGTAAAGCTTCCATAACGCGGAACATCACCTGTTCTGAAGAAAATACAACAGGATAGTACGCATAATTATATTCAATGTCTTTGCTCAGGACCGGCTTGTAAAGCAGGTCCCAGTTCAGCAAACGGTCATAAGCCGCAAAAACTTCTTTTCTGGCACGGATGATTTCCGGAACATGCGGCAGATTTACCAAGCCCATGGCAGCATGAAATTCAGAATTTTTACCGTTTATGCCGGCGTACAGGTAATGTTCATCGCCCTGATGCCCGAATGCACGCAGCAGGGAAAGTTTCCTGTCAAGCTCGGGATGATTGGAAATGAGCGCGCCGCCTTCAATTGTGTGAAAAACCTTGGTTGCATGAAAACTGCATGTACTGATATCTCCGAATGAAAGCAGGGAACGGCCTTTATACTTGACGCCAAATGCATGTGCCGCGTCGTAAATCACTTTCAGGTTATGCTTTTTGGCTATGGCTTCGATCTTTTCAACATCACACGGGTTACCGTAAACATGCGTAGCCAGAATGGCCGTAGTTGCAGGCGTAATGGAATCCTCGATCAGATCGGCATTGATGTTGAAACTGGCAGCATCAACGTCCACAAACACCGGCGTACACTTTTCCCAGAGAATGGCGTTTGATGTTGCGCAGTAGGAAAACGGCGTGGTGATTACTTCTCCGGTTATCTCAAGTGCTTTGATTGCGATCTGCAGCACGATTGTGCCGTTTCCGCAGAAATAAAGATGATCAACCTGCAGGTAATTTTTTAGCCGAGTCTCTAGTTCCTGCAAAAGCGGGCCGTTATTCGTAAGATACCCGCGTTCCCATATTTCCCGGACATACTGCAGATATTTTTCCTGATCTGGTAAAAAAGTCTTCGTGACGTTAATCATTCACTGCATGTTCAATTTGGCGAATGGAAAAATTAAGTTGAGGGCGAATATATCCGGGCCATTTGCCATACCAGGTAACATTTTCACGATAATCCTCAATATCAAAAACAAGCGCCTCTTCCATGTTGTAAAGAACGGTGCTTGTATCTTTTACAATCATCATGGAAACCACGTAAGAACCGTCATTCAGAAAGTTGCCCGGCAGTTCGCATTTTCCGCTGACAAGCCCTTTGGCAAAAGACTCGGACTGAGTTCCTACATTGAATATGCATTCGCCTGTAAAAGTGTATAAATGCATGCTCAGGTTCAGATTGGCATCTTCTATCAGGTTCCAGAATTCAAACTCGAAGCTGACCGGCGTTCTTACGTCAATATGGCGAAGATCATCCTGATAGTCAGGGATAAGCCTGAAACTCTTGATCCTGACCTGATCATTTCCGGGCGCATTTTCAATATTGTCCCAATGCTTTTCCAGCATTTTATGCGAAACCTTGCTCAGGTAATTGGTAATGATATGCGTGGTTTCGCCCTGATCAATCAGCCGACCTTTTTCGAAGTAAAAAGATTTGTTGCAAAGTGCCTGAATAGCAGTAAGATTATGGCTTACAAACAGCAGCGTCCGGCCACTTTCCGAAACATCGCGCATTTTACCGAGACATTTTTTCTGGAATTCCGTATCTCCGACTGCAAGAACTTCATCCACAATCAGGATTTCAGGGTTCAGGTGTGCAGCAATGGCAAATCCGAGCCTGACGTACATGCCGGACGAGTATCTTTTAACAGGCGTGTCCAGAAACTTTTCCACACCGGCAAAGTCAACAATCGCGTCGAAAGATTGTCTGATCTCACTTTTGGACATGCCGAGTATGGCGCCGTTCAAAAAAATATTTTCACGTCCGGTAAGCTCGGGATGGAATCCGGTTCCGACTTCCAGCAAACTTGCAATCCTGCCGTTTATTTTAATCTGGCCGGTCGTAGGTTCTGTAATACGGCTGAGTATTTTCAGTAAAGTAGACTTTCCGGCACCGTTATGTCCCACGATCCCGATGCGATCACCCTGGTCAATACTGAAATTGACATCGCGTAATGCCCAGAATTCTTCCTTTTCAGCAAATCCCGCATCGTTACGTTTCCCGGAAAACCATTTGTTCATTGTATCCGTAACAATATCACGCAGGCTTGGAGAACCGGTTTTACGTTGGTGATCAATGATATATTTTTTGCTGATGTTTTCAGCTACAATTACAGGCATGCTTAAGTGTAATTTCAGATATGATCTACGAAAGTGTTCTCTTTTCTACGGAAATAAATCAAAGATAATATCAATATAATAAGGCTTAATACAGCTGTTGAGTAAAGACTTTGCGGATTAAAATAAGCTTGGTCGCCTAAAAGGCACCAGCGGAAACCATCAATAATGCCGACAAGCGGATTCAGGTTGTAATATTTTTCAAACCATGTGCCTTGCGCCAGCGTACTGCTGTAAGCGACCGGGCAAGCATACATTCCGACTTGCACCAGGAACGGAATCAGTTGTCCGATATCCCGGAAGCGTACATTCAGCACTGCAAAAAAGAGGCCAAAGCCCAATGAAGTAATAAATGTAAGTAAAATGAAGCAAGGAAGAAATACGATCTGCCAGCTGATCGGATGCCGGAAAAAGAAAGTAAGCAACAGAAAAATGCCGAAAGTAATCAGGAAATCGACAAAGCCGACGGCAATTGAGCTGAGCGGCATTAACAATCTCGGGAAGTAAACTTTTGAAACCAGATTGGAATTAATCAGGATGCTGTTGCTGATCTGGGTAAAAGTATTTGAAAAAAATGTCCAGATCGTGAGCCCGCTCAGAACCATCAACGGATACGGAACACCGGGATCGCTTTTGATTTTTGCAAGGTAACTGAATACAAAAACCATTACAATCATGGTTGCCAGAGGCCGCAGGACACTCCATGCAACACCCAGGAGCGTTTGCTTGTAACGTACCGAAATATCTCTTTTCGACAAAATCCAGAGCAATTGCCTGTTCAGCCATAAATCTTTCCAGTAATCCTTTTCAGATCCGCCTGCCTTGATCGTAATTGTGTGTTGTCCTGCCATTATGCTTTTGCTTCTTTGGGAACAGTGGTGAAGACTGTTCTGAAATAGGTGAAAATCAGCGCGATCATCAGACCGGCCAGAGCCCCGATCTTCGCTCTTCTTTTATCTTCCGACTTCATGTCGAGCGGAACCTTAATGCCTTCTATTTCGGTAAAAAGAGGCGCTTCACGAATCAGCGAAACACGCATTTTCTCTGCATTCGCCATGGCTTCATAATACAGCTGCTGAAGAAAAGTTGATTTTCTTTCCATACTGCTGGCTGTTACTTTTGCCTCCGGAAACATAAGTTGCTGACTGTAATCCAGTTGTCTGGCCAGTTTATGTTCTGCAATTCCCAGTACGGATGCAAGTGAATCGGCACGGTTTGTAAGCAGGCGCAGTGTTTTACTGGTTTTCTGAGTCTGGTTGGCAGTGTACATTTCTTCCACGGTTTTCAGAAGCGTTGTTACCCATAATCCTGCAAGCGTTTCATTCTCCATCGTACAGGAAAGTGAAATGAAAGAAGACTTGCGGTCAAGCGATGCGATTTCCGTTGCGCCGGCTGTTTTTTTAACGATTTCATTCAGTACAACCCTGGAATTCATATCCAGTTTTTTAATATCGTTGGTTGTAAAATGAAAATTCTGACGGTACGGCATTTCTTCCCAGTCCGAAGTTTTGATCCCGCTCGAATCAATGTAAAAATTGGCCAGTATCATTTTTTTTCCGTGAACGTCCACTTCTTTCATCAGATTTCTTTCCAGTACCGGACGGGATTTCACAAAATAGAAGAAGTTTTCGCCTGTAAAAATATTGGCATCCGGTGCAGAGCCCAGCCCCAGCAAACCGGCCACATCGCCCAGCCCCGCAGCCTGACTTCCGCTTCCCAGGTTGAATACAACATTGGCTTCATACTTGTTAGGCGTTTTCATATAGGTATCCATGGCATAACCGATACCAAAACCGACAATCGGCAAAAGCAGCAGCATTTTCCAATTGCGCAGGATTGCAGTTTTAACTACAAGTACCTTTTCTATGACATCCTTAGGCGTTAACTCGTCTTCAGGAACTGGCTGTGTTGTTAGTGTTGCGGACATTTTATCGGATGGTTCGGAAAGCTAGAACCGCAAAGATCAAACTCATGACTGAGGTTAATAAGCCGGTAGCAGTTGAAATTGTTTGTTGTGTGTTTAGTATTGGCGCGGTCCTCAAAGGAACGTAAATTTCTGATCCCGGTTCTACTTTCGGATATACGTTAAAGAAAAGAAACCTTCTCGTGCGGTCCACATTCCCGTTGGGGTATTTTACATAGGAACTCTTTTTAAGCGACTGTACAGTAAAACCGCCGGATTGTGAAATGTAATCCGTAAATGACATTCCTTTCCCGTATTTGACCGTGGTCGGATACAGAACAGAACCCGTAACCTGAACCGTTTCCAGTCTTTTCGGTATACGGATGATGTCGCCTTCCTGAACGATCAGGTCTTCGAAAGAGCCGGGATTTTTCAGGATATTTTTCAGTTTAATACCAATGGATTCTTCTTTGACATTCGGTACGTCGCCGATGATGGCGCCTTTCTTGATGCTTGTTTCCGATTGTTCTATCTGATCAAAATCCGTCGGTTTTTCCAGATCACGGACAACGGTTCTCCGCAGCAGGGTGGCTCCTTCCGGGTAGGAAAGCTCGGTAGGCCCGCCGGCTCTTCTGATGATATCGCTTATTTTATCATTTTTATTAATGATTGTGTAAGGCCCGGGAACCAGCACTTCACCTTCCAGAAATACCGTTTGCTGTTCCACGTAGTTGGGCGATTTGCGTACAGTAACCTGATCAAAAGGCAGCAGCACAAAATTGGACTCTTTGCTGTTCATCGAAAGATCGCGGTTTACATTGAACTTGAATACTTCCGAAATCTGCGCATTGGCTGCGCCTGCAACACTGTTCCTTTTACGCCTGATTACTTCTATTTCGGAATTATAGGCGGATTCTTTAAGGCCGCCCGCCTGAACAAGCAGATCTTCCAGCGTCATATCAATCGTATAGGGAAATTTTCCGTCATTAACACTGATCTTTGTATTATTGACTTCTCCCTCCACACTCACGTAAGCACTTTCGGCCATATCGAATTTGGAAGGAACAATAACCTGGTCCAGGCGCGTCAGTACAAGATCCGGAATAACATTGTTGATAATATCAGAGTAGTTCAGCGAAATATTCTGAATGGTCAGGTCTTCGCGGGTCCTCAGGACACTTATCCGGCCTACGAATGCATCTTCCCGCAATCCCTGTGCGTTATCGATCAGCTTTTTCAGTGACGGACTGTTGTCCAGTGAGTAATCACCGGGACGCATGACGGCACCCTGAATGGTGATTATATTTTCAAAACGGTCCAGAACGGTTTCTACATGGATCGAATCGCCGGATACCAGGTCGAAAGTGTTATAGTTTTCTTCCGAAACGTCCAGCATTTTTCTTTCTTTTGAGGTAATCCGCTGGATTTTGAGCCTTGCCCGGTATGCCTTGTCATTGAACCCGCCGGAATAACGGATTACGTCCGCCAGTTTTTCCTCAGGCTTGACTTCATAAATACCCGGACGTTTAATCATTCCGGTTATCTCAGCACGTTTCAGATAATAGCCGACAATGATATTGTCATTGTCCTGAACCCGGATATCGCCATCGATTTTACCATTGACAAGATAATCGTAGATGTCCATACGCGACACCACTTTTCCGTTTCTTACAACGCGCACATCACGGAAAGATCCAATTTCATTCGGTCCGCCGGCCTGATATAATGCGTTAAAAGCGGAGGCAAGCGAAGGCAGTTCATATGTTCCCGGATTGATAACTTCGCCTGTTACAAACACCTTTACAGACCTGACTTCGCCCAATGATACGGTGAGTTTGGTTCTGGCCGTTTCACCGCCTGTTCCCATCAGTCCCGGCGTAAATTTTGCAAACTTGTCGATCAGTATTTTACGGACTTCCTCAATACTTCTACCGGATACATAAACATTTCCTACGCGGGGCAGGGAAATAAATCCGTCTTTGGTAACGGTTACATTATGAGTACTTTCTGCATAGTTGTAGAGATAAATTTTTAATTCATCTCCCGGACCGACGATGTAATTGGTCGGAGTTGCTATTTCCAGATTCGGAATAGGGTCGAGTTTTTTATTTGCAAAGATGGAATAACCGAATATTTTTTGCCGTAAAGCGAGCTTTTCCTGCTCTTCCGGTGTTAATACTGTAGAAGTTTCCGAGTTGATTTTGCTCTGTTTTTGTAAGTCCGAAGCCTGATCCGCAGCATTTTTACCTTTGTCATTAGTCTGGCTCTCGGCATTTTGCTGGTTCGCAGCGTTCTGGTTTCCAGCCTGCTGCTGTACTGAGCCGGATTGCTGATTACCCTGGGCACTGCCTGCTGCATTGCTTCTCGGATTGCCGGTTGTCGTATTTCCCTGTATAGGAGATGTCGTAAGCGGGGCAGTAGAAGATGGTGCCGTTGGTAGTACCTGAGAAAGGGCAGGTATGCAGAATATTAAACTGAAAAAATATGGAAAAATGCTTTTAAAACTACTGATCAATCCGAATCTGTTCATATGAATATTTTTGTACTATTAAAATGCTGATAATTAATTAAAACTACATAAATGACCAGTATTTTTAAATGTATATTATGAGCATGCTAATATTTGAATGTGTATATCTTGGCAAAGTAAATTAGATTTTTCCTATTTTTAAAGAAATTCTGTTAATTGAACTTCCTACCGGTGCAGCAAGTGAACTGAACGGCGAATGTAAAGTTATAACAGGGTAACGACAAATGCCCTGAATTATTAAAATACAATATTTAAAAACAGTTATCTCCCTCAAAGGGACACCTATTTATGGAAAGTACCAACGTTCAGTACAATGAAGACAGCATCAAATCGCTGGATTGGAAAGAACATATAAGATTAAGACCGGGCATGTACATCGGTAAGCTGGGCGATGGCTCCGCCATTGACGACGGTATATATGTGCTTGTAAAAGAAATAGTTGACAATTCCATTGACGAGCATATGATGGGAAATGGAAAAACCATCGAAATCAAGATTTCCGAGCACAGGGTGGAAGTAAGGGATTATGGCCGGGGCATTCCGCTGGGAAAGGTCGTGGACTGTGTTTCAAAAATCAATACGGGCGGAAAATACGATTCAGGGGCATTTCAGAAATCGGTCGGGCTGAATGGCGTCGGAACGAAGGCGGTTAATGCGCTTTCCTATCATTTCAAGGTGCAGTCGTTTCGGGAAGGAAAAACCAAAAATGCCGAATTCCAGCAGGGAACGCTTCTGCATGAATCAAAAGAACTGACCACAAATCAGCGTAACGGTACGCACATTGCGTTTGAACCGGATGGCACTATTTTCAAAAACTTCAGATATATTCCGCAGTATCTGGATAATATGATCTGGAACTACTGCTATCTGAATGCCGGCCTGACGATTAACTTCAACGGACAGAAATATTACTCCCAGAACGGTTTGCTCGACTTGCTTCAGAGCAAGTCCAAGTCGGACCCCGATTCACTGCGTTACCCGATTATCCATCTGAAAGGGGACGACATTGAATTTGCCATGACACATGGAAATCAGTATGGCGAGGAATATTATTCGTTTGTTAACGGACAATATACAACGCAGGGCGGAACACACCTTGCTGCATTTCGTGAAGCAGTTGTACGGGCTGTAAGAGAACATTTCAACAAGGATTATGCGCCGGAAGATATACGCTCGTCCATTATTGCTGCCGTTGCCATCCGTGTTCAGGAACCTGTTTTTGAATCGCAGACTAAAACCAAGCTGGGCTCCAATACCATTACACCGGACCCGAACAGTACAACGATCCGGACTTTCGTAAATGATTTCGTAAAGGAAAGGCTGGACAATTACCTGCATATGAACCCGGAATCGCGGGATGCACTGAAGAAAAGAATTGAGCAGTCGGAGCGGGAAAGAAAAGAACTTGCCGGAATCAAGAAACTGGCGAATGACCGTGCCAAAAAAGCAAATCTTCATAACAAGAAGCTGAGAGACTGCCGTTTGCATCTGACCGATCTGAAAAACGACCTTCGTTATGAAAGTACGCTGTTCATCACGGAAGGAGATTCGGCGAGCGGGTCCATAACCAAGTCCAGAAACATACAAACACAGGCCGTTTTCAGCTTGCGCGGAAAGCCGTTGAACTGCTTCGGTCTCACTAAAAAAATCGTATATGAAAATGAAGAATTCAATCTTCTTCAGCATGCACTGGACATTGAGAACGGCGTTGAGAACCTTCGTTTTAACCGGATTATAATTGCTACGGATGCGGATGTGGACGGAATGCATATCCGTTTGCTGCTGATGACGTTTTTCCTTCAGTTTTTTCCGGACCTTGTTCGTAACGGTCACTTGTTTGTACTGGAAACGCCGCTTTTCAGAGTCCGCAATAAAAAGGAAACCATTTACTGTTACAGCGAAGAGGAAAAACAGGCTGCTGTGGACAAGCTGGGCAGCAAGCCGGAAATAACCCGTTTTAAAGGTCTCGGAGAAATTTCGCCCGAAGAATTCGGCAAGTTCATCGGCGAAGACATGCATGTGGAACCGGTGATTCTGCAGAAGGAAACTTCCATACAGAAATTGTTAAGCTACTTTATGGGTAAAAATACGCCTGAAAGACAGCGCTTTATTATTGATAATCTGAAAATTGAAAAGAATGTAGAGGAACTTGCATTGGCAGGTTAGCGGGCACTTTGCTTATATTTGGCAAATTAAAAATATCCGGAACAGGCAGGTTTGCAATTCCTTTCCTGTTCCGGCAGTTAACCTTACACAATAAAAAAGTTCTTTGTGGATTTACAGGAATTAAGAAACAGAATCGATACACTTGATGATCAGCTGCTGAATATTCTGAACGAGCGTATGGAGCTCGTTCAGAAAGTCGGCGACCTGAAACGTTCGTCCCAGTCCATTATTTATCGTCCGGAAAGAGAAAAACAGATTCTGGACAGGCTGGAAAAACGGAACAACGGTCTTTTGACGCGCAAAGCAATTGATGCCATTTTTTTCGAAATCTTTGCAGTTTCCCGCAATCTTGAACTGCCGGAGCGCATTGCTTACCTCGGTCCGGAAGGCAGCTTTTCACATCAGGCTGCCGAAAGCCGGTTTGGAGGAATGAGTGAGTATCTGGTTTTGCCAACCATCCATTCGGTATTTGAAAGTGTGGAAACAGGCCGTGCGAAATTCGGCGTAGTTCCTATTGAAAATAATCAGGAAGGAATCGTTATTGAAACCGTTGACTTTCTCCGGGACAAAGACCTTTCCATTGTAGCCGAAGTTTTGCTGGAAGTGCATTTTACCTTTGCTTCGCAGTCGGATACTTTAAGAAACATTCGCCGTATTTATTCCAAAGACATTGCTTTCCGCCAGTGCGGGAAATTCATCAGCGAATATCTGGATGGCATGGGCATAGAACTGATTCCGGTCGAGTCCACGGCGAAAGCGGCCAAGCTGGCTTCTCAGGAAGTAGATTCGGCAGCAATCTGTTCATCCATTTCCGCCAGTCTGTTCGGCGTTCCGATCCTTTTTGACAACATAGAAGACAGCAATCAGAACAGAACGCGTTTTCTGATTCTGGCCAAGGATTTTGTGAATGTGAAAAGCGATGATGATAAAACAACCATTATTGCCAATCTTCCGAACACAAACCGACCTGGTGTTCTTTATGAATTCCTGAAAGACTTCAACGACCGCGGCATAAACCTTACCAAAATCGACAGCCGGCCACTGAGAGGAGAAGCAGCTTTCAGGACTTGGTTTCTGGTGGAATTTCTCGGGCATGTGGAAGATGAGCCGGTAAAGGAAATCATGCACAAATACGGAACGCACCTGAAATGGCTCGGAAGTTATGTCCGTGTTTCCTGAACAGTTTAATTTTTCAAAGTGCCTTTGTACAGGGAAGGCCAGTTGCCGTATAGTTCAATATCCGTTTCGATTCCATCTGGCAGGCGTACTTTAACTTTCTTTTTTGCATTGGGCGCCTGAAAAGAATCGATACCTAAAACAACAATCTTTTTGCCGTTTATGACTGACGTTATGAACGGCTCTTTTTTTTCAATGGCCAAAAGTGCCTGTTCTTTTCGTGGAGCTGTCCATTTTCCGTTCAGCTGAAATGCAAGGTCTTTGTTTATGCCGCCGGCAATGACGTCTTCAACCTGCTTGGCCATCCAGTTTCCCAGAACGTAAAACTCCGTTGGATAATCCCAGTATGGCGGTGCACCTTGTTTACCCGATTTGCTGCCAATTTCACTTTCCGGTGTTTTCCCGTCTGCAGGATACCATTCATGACCCCAACCGGGAGCATCTTTGGAAACCGTGTATGCATTGGGATCATTTCCGTAAGGTCCGCTGTCGTGCCATAAATAATAACCGTCGAATAAAACCAGTGAAAACAGGGAAAGGCTCAGCGCCTGACTTGCGGGCATCATTTCAAGCTGATTCATGACCAGTTCACCTTTGGGGGCCGTCAGATTGTAGTTCCACGGAACAATCGGATCTTTGTAAAGCGGCATGTACCGGTTCCATGCATAAAAGATAAACCTGTTATTTTTCTGATAAGGAATCAGTTTGTTGATCCTTTGCGAATGAATGGCGGATAGCAGGACAAAATTGTTTGGCGTATTGCCCTGTTCGTCCTTCATGAACATGGGCTTGGGATAAACATCAACGGGCGTCGTATTGAAAATGTGCTGAAAACTTTCGCCGTTCGGCAGCGGATCGAAATTCGGATTGTTGGCTTTCGGCTGTTCATAATCCTTTATGAAGTCTTTCGGGTTTGCGCCGCCGGTTGTATTGATATGCGGATTGGTGTAAGCGCCGCCGCCCCAGTAATCCATTAGATACATCTGCGGATGATTTTTGCGTATTGTTTCAGAAAACCAGATCAGCCGTTGCTTTACTTCCTCAGAATAATGCTGGTTCCAGAATTCAAAATCATAGGCATAAACGCCAAAATCCGGAATCTGTGCGCGTGATTCAACTTCGGACTTTGATAGAGTTGCAAACCATTTGTCATCCTTGTCGGCAAAATAATTGGGTGTGGCCGTCCAGTGCATCCGGCTGTAAGGCAAATCTTTTTCCCATCCGTTCAGATAATTTACTCCGCGGTTGTAATAATTGGACGGCGGCACATTTGCATTCAGTCTGTACTGCATCACCAGCTTCCCTCTAACAGGCTGAAATTCAGGAAAGCGCGTATCAAAATCTACATTGATCGTAGCGGAAGGAGCAAACCATTGCGGGATTTCAATTCTGTCCAGATTTGACCATTCCTTTGTACCGGCAGCTGCGGCAATCCATATATTCTGCTGGCGTAACGAACGGTTGCGCATTTCATTCCACCAGTCATTGTAAGGTGCATCGATCCATCGTGCTGTTACGGAGTACAAGTAGCCCGGCTGTACTTCAAACCCGTTTTCCAGGCCTTTTACCTCGATTCCGTCGATCATGATTACTTTGGTACGTCCATCGTCATACGCTGCAAAATCCTTCAGAAAAACCTTATTATTGACCGTAACCGGGCGTACGTCGAGCCAGTTGTCCTTGCTGCCTTGCCGTATCCATTTTTCTGCCGGCAGCACTTCATTTCTGCGAGACGCATCGTAATCAAAAGAAGCGGTGGTTTCACAGCCGGATTGTCCCAGACTGCTTACCTTGATTTGTGCAGGGCCTTGTTCAAGATCAAGCTGCGGAACAGTAAGCCATATTCCGAAACGGTGCGGTATTTCCTTGAAATGCTGTTTTTTGCCATTCTGGGTTATTTCCACTTCGTACGGAGCAAGTCCGCCTGCGTTGGCGGCCAGTTCAAACTGCATTTCCCGGCCAATCTGTTTATAGCGGCGCACAGTAAGATCGCAGGATGCAGCCGCAGAATCAAGCGTGCGGGCAACAGGCAAAGGCTTTATTTGTTCAATGTAAACATTGCTTTTGGAAGGACCGAAGCGTTTCCATACCCAAAAGCCGGAAGCAGAAAGGATTGCCAGAAGGGCAGAAATCCAGATAAAAGATGTTTTTGACAATACTTTGTTTTTAACAGGCACCGGTAATAAAGTAATTGAAGAACAAAAATAAGGGCGGAAGTTTAACTTTCCACCCGTACTTGAACTTACCACCAGCGGTAAAAAACACCTACCGATCCGTCGAGCGATGAAATCCCGTTTTCTATATATTCATGCTTGTAGGAGGTGCCGTTGTATTTTACGCGTACATCCACGCCGAATGAGCCGTCTTTTTTAAACAGGAATTTGGAACCGACACCGATTCCGTATTTGGGCGCAATTTTCTGATCCTGCGTAGACAAACTGCCGTAATAAACCATATAATCCAGAATACTCACCCCGCCGCTTATCTGTACATACGGCTGAATGCCGGATGCTTTTCCCAGAAAATGGTAATTGCCGAACACTTCGATCGGGTATTGCGAAACGGTCCGCGTCTGAACGGCCGAAATCGTTTCGTTCCCGTTTACATATAATGCGCGCGGAAGCCGTTCTTTAAAATAAGTGGAACCCACTTCACCTCCGACAGAAAAAGGGGAACTTCTTAAAACCCATTCAAGCGAAGCCGAAAAATTCTGAAAAGAAGACTTGCTGATATATGAATCCGAAAAAGATCCCAGCGGAACTGCTCCCGTAAAACGCGCCGTGGCAAGATAATGCGTGTAGCGGTCGAAAGGAGAAGGAAGCGTGTAGATCTTGGGCGCATCCTGCGCCAATGCAGGAAATATGGCTGCGAAAAAAAGTGCTATGAATGCTGTTTTGTTCATTTCAATTGATTTTTAAATAACTTGATTGGCCAAAAACCGAATCGACCATTCTGTCAATATGCTGCGGGCTACCGATGCCCGAGCCGCGGATCTGTGCATCCCAGATGACATTTACCGTCGAATCCGCCGTGTTTGGATTTTTAAAGTCCAGCATGGAAATGAGCCAGTAGCTTTCGCTGGTTTCATAATACTGGTAATAACTTGGATAGCCATAGCCATAACCGCCAAAGCCGCCGCCCCAGTAACCGCCGTAATAAGAGGACAATGGCAGTGAAGCGACATTCAGATAAGTATTGGTAATCCACGCGGCATTGATACCGACATCCGGATTGCTTTTCGGGCTTACGTATTTATATCCCAGACCTTCCATATTGGTAATGATGCGCTGCAACAGACTTCTGTCAATTTCTGTAAGGGCAGTTCCGGAGCGGTCATTTTCAACTACAAGAACAGAATCCACAATACTGAACGTTTTATACTGTTTGAAGTTTACAGATTTGCTGGAATTGGTTACGTACACAAGCGATTCTTCCGTGGAAAGATCGCTGACAGGATCTTTGGAGCAGGAAATGAAACCCAGTCCGGCTATGAGCAAGATGAATGAAGCTTTCTTTAACATGTTTATTCTTGTATTTAAATATGATAAATTAACGAAATTTGAAATTGAACATTTTATGATGAGTCATTTCTCAGCTCAATTTTTTAGTTTTAGATATTCACGGTATTAACCTGACTACGATTCCTTTAAATTGGTTGGAGCAATCCTGAAAACATTTGCTGCGGTTATATTCCGAATTGCAGGATTCGGAAGCCTGTGCTGTGACTGCCTTATAAAAACTGATCCAGAACCAAAAATATCTGGAACAGTGTTTGATCTGAATAAATACAACCGGCGCTATGCTTATTATAAAAATTTATGGAAACAAAAGAAGAATTATTAAGGATCATCGATGTACTCAATGATACTTACGAAAGTGAAGAGGCCTGGTACGGGCCGTCAGTCGTTGAGGCTCTGCGTGATGTGACTCCCAAAATGGCAGAAGCAAGATTAAGCAACAACACACATTCCATTGCTGAAATCGTTTATCACATGACTACATGGCGGATTTTTACAGTACGCAAACTTCAGGGTGATGCAGAATTTGATATAAAAACACAGGATAAAGACTGGAAAAAATTCCCGGTTGTTGACGAATTCGAATGGGAAGCGATCCAGATGGAACTCAGCCTTTCGCAGGAAGAACTGATTTCAGAGCTTGAAAAAATCGAAGATGACAGTTTTCTTGAAGAATTTGTGCCGGGCAGAAATTACTCTTATTATACCCTGATCCACGGTGTGATCCAGCATGATGTTTATCATATCGGACAGGTTGGACTGATTAAAAAAGCAGTAAAAGGAATGCGTCTGGAAGAAGACGATTACGGCGCATTTGACGATCGTTCTGATTTCGACAACGGAGCAGATTATTACTGATGTCTACAAGTAGTTTGAGGCTTTGTGCAGGCTTTTACGATACGGTTTTGTAAACACTTTCATGCATTATATTCATGATCTGTAATCCTGAAATGAAAATTTTTGAATATGCAGTCATAAACATTAAAGCTGTCCGGAAATGCCGGGCAGCTTTTTTTGAAAAATTTCCTTGCAACCTTTGGCATTGAAACCCTTAATCGTAGCTATGAAAATTTTAATTGTTGAAGATGAACCCAAGCTGGCCGGTTTCCTGAAACGCGGTCTGGAAGAGCAATCCTGGGAAGTGGAGCTGGCCTATGACGGACAGGTCGGCAAGAAAATGGCTTCCAATTACCGCTTCGACGTCATTGTTCTGGATGTGAATCTGCCGCTGCTGAACGGCTATGATATGGCCAGACAACTCAGAAATGACGGACTAACTACGCCGATTCTGTTTCTGACTGCTTTGGGGACAATTGATGACAAACTGGATGGCTTTGAAGCCGGCGGTGACGATTACCTTGTAAAACCGTTCGAGTTCCGGGAGCTGATTGCAAGGATCAAGGTGCTTTCGCAGCGTAACAGCTCACGGGAACAGTCTCATCAGGTATTAAGCCTTGCCGATCTGGAACTTAATCTGGATGAAAAAGTGGCGCGCCGCGGCGGAAACCGCATTGACCTTACTGCAAAGGAATTTGCGCTGCTGGAATATCTGATGCGCAACAGAGGAAGGGTGGTGTCACGCGTGGACATTGCCGAGCAGGTCTGGGACATACGTTTTGATACGGGAACAAACGTGATTGATGTCTATATCAATTTTCTGCGTAAGAAAGTGGATAAAGATTATCCGAACAAACTGATCCATACGGTCGTGGGAATGGGCTATATTTTTAAGGAAGAATGAACATCAAATCCCGGCTTACGCTCCTTTTTACCATGCTGGTTGGTTCCATTATGGCGTTGTTCTGCCTGTCCATTTACTTTTTCTATGATCAGTACCGTGAAAAGCAGTTTTATTCATTTCTGAACGAACGCGGACAAACGATTGCGCAATTGGTGGAAGCGAGTAATGGCATCAGTAAAGCAGACATCCGGCAGATTGAAAAAGAAAACAACACCATTTTACTGGATGAAGAAATAACAATCTACGACGGAGCGGATTCGGTTATTTTTACAAGCGGAAATGAAAAATTTGAACTCTCGAAATCCTTGCTGAACGAAGCCAGGGAAGGCCGCGAAATACGCACAAAATACCAGAAAAAGGAAGCCATTATCATTCGCCATATTCTGCAGGATCACCGCAAGCCCTGGGTCGTAATGGCCGTTGCCAATGATTATTCGGGTATGAACCAGTTGAAGCGTCTGCGGGAAATTCTGGTGATCGGCTGGCTTCTGTCCCTTGTTTTGGTAGGCGTTGCCGGCTGGCAGTTTGCCAATGATGCAATTAAGCCGGTTGCAGATATCATTGATCAGGTAAATAATATTTCGGCGGGAAACCTGCATGAAAAAGTAACGGTCGGCAGGGAAAAGGACGAGCTTGCATTTCTTGCACAAACCTTCAATCAAATGCTGAACCGGCTGGAAATCGCTTTTGTAGCGCAGAAAAACTTTGTTTCCCATGCTTCTCACGAACTCAGGACACCCCTTGCACTGATCATGAGCGAAGCAGAACTGAGCCTGATGAAAGAACGCACGGCCAATGAATATCAGGTTGCGCTCAAAGGAATATGGGCAGAAGCAAAGGAAATGAACGAACTGGTGAGCAGGCTGCTGGAGCTGGCGCGTACGGAGGAAAATACCTTTAAGGTAATGTTTTCCAAAATCCGCATCGATGAGGTATTATGGCAGGCAAAAGCTTCGGTTCAGCAGAAAAACCCGGGTTACGAAGTGCATATCCATTATGATAAAATACCCGATGACGAAGAGCAGCTGAAACGCTACGGAGATGAAAGCCTGCTGAAAACGGCCTTTATGAACCTGATGGACAATGCCTGCAAATACTCCAACAATAAAACCGTCAACGTTTATCTTCAGATTCAAAAAGATCTCATCAAGATTCTGTTCAAAGACGTAGGTACCGGTATTTCAAAAGAAGAACTGCCTTACATATTTGATACCTTTTACAGAAGTGCCACCACCATCAGTAAAGCCGGATACGGAATCGGGCTTTCCCTTACAAAAAGGATCATCAACATGCAGGGCGGAAGCATCGAAGTAGAGTCTGTACTGGGTTCCGGAACGACCTTCATTCTTAAGTTCCCACCTTTTTAATTGACTTTTAATTCTGCGTTAATGCGCCTTTAACACATTCAGAAGTCTTTTGTAGCATAAATCACCGCCTTGATTTGTGCCTGCTATGGAGCGTATTTCTTTGTCTTTATCCCGCCTGTTTTCAATCGTTTCCTGTACGTCGGGAGACAACAATTTCTTTCAGTCGAGATGAAGATCAGGAAGTCCGCAGCATGGAAGCCTGCAACGGGTATCAGGGGATTTACAGAGAACTGGAAGGATGATCTGCTGTCCGGTTTTCTGGTATCGCTCATTGCACTTCCGCTAAGTCTCGGCATTGCCGGTGCAAGTAATTTTCCTCCCATGATGGGTGTCCTGACAGCGATTGTCGGCGGCATCCTCGTTTCATTTTTTACCGGTTCCGAGCTGACCGTTAAAGGGCCTACCGCCGGCCTTATTGTGATTGCAGCCGGCGCGGTGGACGAGCTTGGAAAAGGGAATATGGTGACCGGCTGGCACCTTGCGCTTGGCGCTATTGTTGCGGCCGGCATCATCCAGATGCTGATGGGTATCTTTAAATTGCCGAGATTCGCCGATTTCTTTCCGCTTTCTGTAGTTCACGGTATGCTGGCTGCAATCGGGATCATTATCATGTCCAAACAGATTCATCTTGCAGTCGGCATTGCGCCTTCCGAGCTGAAAAGCAAAGGGCCGCTGGAACTCATTGCCATGGTTCCGCACAGCCTGATGAACATAGAATACCATATTGCCATCATCGGCCTTGTCGGACTGATGATTATGTTTGGATGGAAATATCTGTCTTTTTCCATCTTTAAAAAAATGCCGCCGGCTTTGGTGGTTCTTGTCGTTGCCATTGCGCTCGGACAATTCTTTCATTTGTTTGAACCTACTTACCGTGATTTCAAGCCGTTGATCAATCCCGGAGAATTTTCATTTGCCTTTCATGTCGATTTCAGCGGGCTCAAAGGTGATTTGCTTCCGGTATTTATGAAATATGTGGCCATGTTTGCACTGATCGGGAGCCTTGAATCGTCACTGACCGTCAAAGCAATTGATTTACTTGATCCTTACAAGCGTAAAACCGATCTGAGCCGTGATGTAACTGCGGTGGGTGCAGGCAATGTGGCTGCAGGTATTTTGGGCGGGCTTCCGATGATTTCAGAAGTCATACGCAGTTCGGCCAACATCAGCAATGGCGGCAAAACGCGCTGGGCAAATCTTTTTCACGGTATTTTCCTGCTGATTTTCGTGGTACTTCTTTCTCCGGTTATCAGGATGGTTCCGGTGGCAGCACTTGCGGCCATGCTGATTTCCGTAGGTTTCCGGCTTGCTTCTCCTGCCGAGTTCAAACACATTTATTACATCGGCAAAGAGCAGCTGATTATATTCCTTGTCACCATTATCGTTACGTTAAGCACTGATCTTCTGATTGGAATCGCATGCGGTATTTTTGTCAAAATAATGATTCAGCTGTTTTACGGCGTTAAACCTTCGCATATTTTCTCACCAAAGATAGAAGTGAAATCCGAGCATGAGGTTTTTTTCGTGCATGTTCCGCGTGCTGCGGTTTTTGCCAATTACCTCAGCCTGAAAGCAAAGCTCGAAGCCATACCCAAAGGAAAGATTGTACAAGTGGATTTTTCCAATTCGCCATACGTGGATCATACCGTGATGGAAAATATCACAAGATTCAAAAATGACTATGAACAGGCAGGCGGGCAAATGGAGCTGATCGGATTTGGATACCATATCGCACTTTCAGATCATCCGCTTGCAGCCAGAAGAAATCAAAGAGAAACTGTATTGAGTTAAATTGAGTTAGGTGAGTAGTAAGAAAGAATTGGCTTCTGGATTTTCCGAAAGCCAATTTTTCATTTCAGACCTTTGTCCTGCATAAAAGTTTCAGCCTGTTTGGTTTCTTCAATCCGGTAACTCGGCAGTGCATCGGGAAGCTCCCGGGCAATGTACTCGATCATTTTTTCCCTTACCAGACAACGCAGATCAAACGTCTGTGATGAATTCCGGGCAGACATGGTTGCTCTTACCACCATAAGCTGGCCCTGCGTATCCGTAACCTGAAGTGCCCAGGACCTTCCGTCCCATAGCGGTGTTTCGTCCAGGATTTCTTTCAGTTTTTCCCTTAATCGGGGAATCGGGGCAAGGTAGTTCAGATGGAAAAAAGCCGTTCCGATGAGCGCACTGTCGTTTCGCGTCCAGTTCTGAAAAGGCGTTTCGATAAAATAGGTGATGGGCAGCACAATCCTTCTCAGGTCCCAGATATTGACAACCACATAAGTCAGGTTTATTTCTTCAATGCGTCCCCATTCGCCTTCCACAATCACAACATCATCAATTTTAATAGGCTGGGTAAATGCAATCTGAATGCCTGCCATGAGGTTGGCGAGCGATTTCTGTGCGGCAAAACCGATAATCACACTGAAAATACCGGCAGAAGTAAGTATGCCCACGCCGTATTGCCGCACACTTTCAAAACTCAGCATCAGAACCGAAATGCCAAGCAGAATGATCATGATAATGACAATGCGTTTCACAAATTTGATTTTTGTGAACATCCGTCTTGCCTGATTGTTGTCCGGCGAATCAAAATCCAGCTGATCAATCAGCAGTTTTTCAATAATGACCACAATGCGGATCATCAGCCAAGTTGTAGCCGCAATGAGGAGAATTTTACTGATCGAGAAAATCCAGTAATAGTTCCTGTGCGTCAGTGAAAAGGTCTTGATTGTGGCTGTAATAAACAGCAGCGGAATGAAGAAGTGCAGAACGTTTGTCAGGTTTTCCCTTATGGACCGGACCGACTGCCACTCTTTTCTGGAAGCTGTAATTTTAATCAGATTGATAATAATCCCGCTGACTACCAAACCTATAATTCCGGAAATCACTATAACCAGCCAGGGGTAATTTTCATGATCCAGTATTTTCAACAGATCATTCATTGCATCAGTTATCATTAAGACGGGCTACGATCATTCCGGTGTGTTTTGGAACCGAAGCAACATACTCGGCCAGCGGAACATTTGACATGATTACTTTTTTGCCCGTTAAAGAAGCATGAATCAGATAAGCGCGGCTCCCGACCTTGGTGATGATTCCCATATGGTTTACATCCAGTCCTTCCACCGAAGAGGTAAAAGCGACAATGTCGCCATCGTGCAGCATCGGTTCCGTTTTCTGGATTCCTGCCTTCGGGATGTAACTGTATTCTCTGGAATTGATGATGTTTTCCTGTTCGCGGATTTTTTCCCAGACTTCGGTTTCGGCCATGGCCGGGTACAGGTTGGCATGGTTGCTCATGAAATTGATTTCCTTCTTGAAGGGAACGCCGCCTACTTTGGCCGTAATGTCTTCCAGCCGGCCGCGTTTCTGGTTTTCATACAGCCAGTCAAGAATATAATGCAGCCGGGAAGCATATCCGTCAATGTTTCCTTCGCGGTAACGCAGCTTCGTGAGTTCGTTTTTATACCCTTCGTAACTCGGGTTTTCCGTTTTGGAAATGGCCAGCGCTATCGAACTTTCCACCAGTGTCGTGCAATCCAGCCCGTCGAATTTGCAGACCAGCCGCTCTGTCGGGTTTCCTTCCAAAGTTCCGGCAACGTAAGGCGTTCCCAGAAATGACTCGCTCATCCGCAGCACCTGCGTTCCGATATCTCTGCTGTCCGGCAGCTCCATTTTTTGCCCGAAAGTCTTTTGGGGGCTTGTCTGGGCAAACGTGCAAGTGGAAGCTAGCATTAATACAAGAAGAACTATAATTCTGATCATGCGGATTGTAATCATTTTTTTACTGAAAGAACGTAAGCAGAAAATTAACCTCTAAAATCGAGATTATTGTAAAAATAATGACGAATCGATCCAATTGCAATCTTATAAATGGCGGTTTGGCAATGCTTCGGGTAACTCTTCATTCACGTCTGCAGGGTTTTTGACCGGAAAGAAAAATGCCAGTCCGTGATGGAAAAATTGCCATGACAAGTTGCCGATCAGACTTTTCACTTCGCTCGGACGCGCATTCCGGGATTTCAGCGCAAAGGCAATGGAAAGACCAAAACTGACAATGACGTTCATAAAACCGATACCCGCAATCCCGATTATGGAGTTCAGCCAGAGGTCAGTGGAAACGTTATTCTCCAGTCCGCCAACCGCAAGCCCGAAATTTCCGGAAGCAAAGGTAATATGGCGGATATCCAGCGGTAGACCGAAAGTAAAGCCCACTGCGCTTGTAGAGCCCAGAAAAATGCCAAGAAAAAAGTTTCCGGCCAGTCCGCCAAAGTTGCGTTCGAAATAACCTGCCATGCGGTTCAGCCTTTCCTGCCCGAAGAGCCGGACCAGTTTCCTGTGTTTTTTAATGCGTGCGGTATATTTGTTATAAATCCACTTGTTCTCATAATAACCGGAAATCAGTCCCGAAAGCATCAGATAAAAACCGGCCAGTGCAGCATGCGGCAACGCAAGGCTTTCCCAGATATTCAGTTCGGCAATCAGCCTGATCGCTTTTGCAGGATCGGCAATATGATAACCCATCATACGAAAATAAATCCAGTCCAGCGCATAGGCGACCGGAAAGGCAATAACCGCATTTCCGATCAGTGAAATAAACTGGCTCCGGATCAGACGGATGAGCAATTGGGTCGTTTTGTGCAGCCAGTTCGGGTTTTCTCCGTTATTGCTCAGGTTGGCTGCAATCGTGGAAGCCGTCATCGCGGGCTGCTTCGTGGCAATTGTAAATCCGAGAATATGGATCAGGATAAAGCCGATGGAATAATTAAGACTGTAAAAAAAAGCTTCCCAGAATATCGGTAAATGCTGAAAATACAGCCGGGTTTTATTCATACACAGAAAAGCGACGATTACTCCGCCGCCAATTGCCTTTCCGAACAACTTCCAGTAAGCCGATTTGTCGGATGCAATGTAGTGTTCTCCGGTTTTGGAAGTGTTTTCAATGACTTTAAAAGTAAGCAACTGAAGATTGGTCGAAAAATGCTTGCGTAAACTGTACTTGGTGTTTTCGGCATAAACAAATTCCTTAAGAAGCTGCGTAATGGTAAGCCATTGGCGGTTTGGATCGTTTGTCTGTAATATTTCAAGCAGCTGCGCAAGCCGTTTCAGATACTGTTCGATTTGCCTCACCTGATAAGTGAGCTGCAGGCTGATCCCGAAAATATCCTTGTGCCGGTAAATGTAGCTGATCTGGCTTTTACACTGGCTGATCATTACCAGAATGTGCTTGTAATCATCATTGCGGTCGGTCAGCGTATAATCAGTGTAATTCAGGTTTTTTTCCACATAGAGCATTACTTCCCGGTTCAGCCCCAGAAAAGGAGAGTCGAGGTCATCCACTTTCGGGATTTTGGATGCAACTTCCGGGTCCACGCCTAGCGTCGCAGCCCTTTGTGCAAGAATGAGTATGGAATTAAGAACTTCTTTTTCAATGTATCTTTTGATCGCAGGATTTACTTCTTTGAACAGGCTGGAAAGAAATTCGGCCCAGTTGCTGTCCGGAATTGCCTTTACCCATTGATAATCCTTTTTATTGCAGAAAAGCTGGTCAAAATGCGTTCTCAGTTCGTTCGGTTCATCCACCGGAGGCAGAAACTTGAAGCTCAGCCGTGCAGAAGCATCAGAAAAAAAACCTTTGTTGGACCCGATTTCCGACTCGGTAAGCAAGGATACAAACTTGGTCGAAAAAAGCACTGAAAGGATCTGTTCGGACATCAGTTCTTTTTCCCGCCAGTCCAGCGAAATACTGGAGAGTATTTCGGAAAAGGGCTGGTTTTTGTTTTGTTTGGCTTTCCAGTGACTTCGGATTATTTCAGTAAATTTTCCGACATAGTCTATGCGTTCAGGTATTTCAACACGCTCCATAACATCCATATTAAGCTTCCGCTTATACCAAATTTAAGTATTACTTTTACAGCATAGCCGAAATTGCAGCTATTGTTATAAAAGCAGTTCGGATTTTACAATTTATTACTTGCGGACAATCTCATAAACTAAAACGGATGCAGGCAACAACTCGATCTGAACACCGGTGGAAGTAATTTCGGTTGCTTTCAGGCTCAGTTCAGAAGCAAAGGCGGGAAATACAGGTTTAAGTTTGTATAAAAAGGTATTTTCCAGCTTTAAAAAATTAGTCCAGGCATCCTGAGGAATCCTCACCGCAGTTTCCATGCTTCTTTCCCGGTCAAAATTATAAATGAACAGCAGTTTCTGATTTTCGGTAAATCGCAGGTAGCTGTATATTACTTTTTTATCGTAATTGTAACATTGCCCGTCTATATTGAAATACTGAAGATCATAAAATCCGCCGGCGTAAACAGCTTCATTATCAAGTACGAACCGGTTCAGGCTTTCGTAAAACGAACGCAGTTTCTTCTGGTCTTCCGTCAGCTTTTCGGTATTGAACTTCCCGCCGTTCACCCATTGCTGAAACTCCGTTACGCCCCAGTAATCAAAAATGGTTGTGCGCCCGTCCTCTCCCTGAAATCCTTCTGCCTGTGTCGGGTTCACGCCCAGTTCCTGACCGAAATACAGCATCAGCGGCCCGGTATGCAAAGTGGCGCTCAGTGTCATGGCCGGAACAGCCGGCCACGGATCTCCGGCAAAGTACTTCGAGGCAATGCGCTGTTCGTCATGGTTTTCAAGGAACCGGAGCATATGTTCGCTGATATCGCCGGATTCCTGCTGCCATAACCGGGTAATTTCTTCCGCTGTACCGTTTCCTTCCATCAGTTTGCGCAGCGAATTGTACAGACCTACTTTGTCATAGAGATAGTCAAATTTTCCTTTTCGGATGTAATTATGGTATTCGGCCGGATTATAGATTTCAGCAATAAAAATCACTTCCGGGTTAAGTTTCTTGATTTCGGGAATTACCCATTCCCAGAACTCGACCGGAACCATTTCGGCCATGTCGCACCGGAAGCCGTCCACGCTTTTCTGAACCCAGAACCGCAGTATATCGTACATTTTATGCCATGTGGAAGGAATCGGATCAAAGTAGGCAGCTTTCCCGTTCTGATAATCGATGCCGTAATTGAGCTTGATGGTTTCGTACCAGTCAAACTGGCTGGGCTGAGCCGCGAAAACATCATTTCCCGTTGCTTTTGCCGGACGCTCGGTATAAGGAGCTGTGATGTCCACCGGCAGGTTATGGCCTTCCGGAACAATGAAATCCTGGTTTGGTATATAATAAAAGTTGTTGTCTGGCTTAAAACTCACCGTATTGTCATCCTCCTCGCCAAAATCCTTTATTCCCTGTGCGCGCGCTTTGGAATGATACTGACGTGCAACGTGATTTGGTATAAAGTCGATGAGTGCTTTCATGCCGTGATTGTGCGTACGGGCAATGAGCTGCTCGAACTCCTGCATGCGGCTGCTTACGTCCACGGCAAGGTCGGGGTCTACATCGTAATAATCCTTTACGGCATACGGCGATCCGGCAATTCCCTTGACGATCAGCGGATGATCTGCCGGGATTCCGAACTGTGCATAATCGGTTAAAGTTGCATGCTGAAGCACGCCTGTATACCATAAATGGGTAACGCCGAAATCTTTCAGCGCTTCAAGTGCCGTATCCGTAACATCGTTGAACTTTCCGGCACCGTTTTCTTCCAGGGTACCATAAAATTTGTTGGTTGTATTCTGATTTCCGAAGAGGCGGGTGAAAATCTGGTATATAATAAACTTATCTTTATTGATTACGGACATGGTATGCTGAAATGTGTTTAAGGCGTTTTTTGATTTAGATAACTAATCCTACATAAATTCTGATCCAATATGAGCCGTCGGATAATTCAGTATTCCGAGCATTGTAATTTTGACTATTTTGCAAGATATTAAAACTGAAATTACTTGTTTCCGGAACAGACACCCGTTTTACTTTTACATGATTTATCCTGATAATAAAGCAATTTTCCGGCAGCAGAATGCAATCATCCTGATAGGAAGAGTTTTCTGAAATAAAACCACAAGATTAAAATACGAAACCGGGTAATGGGAAATTCAATGTACGTCGGCAGTTTTTGAGCCATTTGATCAGTTATGGTACAGAAAATTCATACACTTGCGCTTTCAGGCATGTTGCTGCTGTTCATGCTTCTGACATCCGTAATTGCCTGTGCCCAGGATTTTAATGAATGCCAGCGGATTGTTAAAGAGCTGTTGCCGGTTTTTAACCGCTCCTTTGAAGAAAATGATCCGTCGCTTCTGCGGGATGAAACGTATCAGCGCGAACTGCGGAAGTTAAAAGCGGCTTATACATTGTATAACAAGGAAAATTTCCAGCCTTCGGATTCGGTTCAGAAAATGAACAATGAAGCCGTGCTGCTTGCCTTGTCCGGCAATTATCCAAAGGCGCTGCACATCATGCAGGAACTGGGGCTGGATACTCAAAATCCCCAATTGAAATACAACAGAGGGTTATTTGCACTTTTATCCGGCAAATACGCCAATGCCAGAAATGATTTTTCGGAAGCTCCCAACGGTACGCAGGCCAAGCTGAACACCCTTGTCGCGTATGCAAAAGAAAAGAATTACCCGGAAGCGCTTCGTTTTGCAGGCAGCAATTCCGCCAAAAATTCGGCCGGAAAATGGAACTTCAACATAGGCCTCGTACATAAGTCTGAAGGCCGGCTCCCGGAAGCAGCCGATGAAATAACCGCCGCCATCCGTCAGAAAGATGAAATGGCTTACCGCCTGCAAAGAGGCGATATTCTCATGCGTAACGGTAATGAAAAACGGGCAGTCAAGGATTTTGAAAAAGTGTCCAGAAAGCACCCGAAAGCGCAGATCCGTTACGCAAATGCATTGCTTTCACTAAATCAGTTCGGTGCTGCAAAGGCGGTTTTTGAAATGTACCTGGAAAGCGGGGACAAGACTTTCCGCGGCGATGCTTTTCTGGGTATTGCGCATTCGTACTACGGACTTCAGCAGATCAGCGAAGCGCAAAGATTTTACCGGCTTGCAGCCACTTTGAAGCGTGAAACGCCTGCACTCCAGACCGGAATTGCCAATACGTACCTTTCAAAGCATGAATATCAGACCGCTTTTGCCTATTTCGACCGGGTGATCAAAAAGGATTCGACTTACTTGCCGGCGTATCTGGGAAGAGCGGTTGCTTATTACGGTCAGAAAAAATACGAGCTGGCGCTGCAGGATTTTAAAAAAGCGGAGAAAGTGCTTGACGTCAATAACAAGTTCCTTGCGGATGTATTTGTAACAAAGGCATTTTCGGAATATTACCTGAAAAAGCCGGCCGAGGCACAAAAGGATTTTCTGACGGCCATCCGCCTTGATCCGACGCGTTATGAAGCACTTGCAGGACTAAGCGGAATCATGATTGATCAGAAACGGTTTCCCGAAGCCGGGCAGTACATGGCAAAAGCGCTCATGTACGAAAAGAACTACGACCGGATGTGGAGCAATTACGGAAATCTTCTGCTGCATTTCGACATGTATAAAAAAGCATATCAGGTTTTTAAAAATGCCATTGCGCTCAATCCGGCAAACATCAATGCACAAAACGGCTGGGGCGTTGTCATGCTGGAAAATGACCAGCTGGACCGTTCTATGGCATTATTTGACAGTCTGATCAAAGAGAATCCGGAGCTTCCGTTCCTGCATAACAATCACGGGATTGTTCAGGCGTATATAGGAAACAGGCACGAACAGCGGCATCAGGTGGATGAGGCCAATGCAAGATACGACGGTTCTTTTCAGGATTTTAAAAAAGCGATGGCTGCTGCTCCTTCCAGGAAATTCTACAACGTAAATCAGGGAAATGTGTACCGCTATCAGGAGAAATACGATGAAGCCAGGCAGAGTTATCAGAACTATCAGGACAAGAGTGCGCTGAACAATACGGCTGTACTTTACGCCGGCCAGGAACGCATTAAAGATGCCAAATATTACCTCGGAATTGCCATTCAGATTGATTCAATGCACCGTGTGTTTCAGTACAATATGACCATTCTTGCCAAAGGAAAGCAAAAGGAAATGATGAAACTTGTTGCTTCTGCAGACGAAAACAGCCCTTTTTCAGACATTGGTATCAAATACAGCCGCGATGGTTTTGTAACGATTTACCTCTACGACTATGAGTATGACGTGCTTTCATTTCCCGGGCGTCATTACATGCCTTTGCCCGTGGCCGAGTACAATGAAGATTATTTCATTCCCGATTACGATTTCAAACTGGTTCCTTACGAGAAGAAAAAGAATAAAACAGTGAAAAAAAAGAAAGTGCGTTACAAAAGCCAGAAAGTCAAGCTTCCCGGCTCCAGAGCACGTTCGGGAACCAGATGCCCGGTTTTATTCTAGCTGTTTCTTCGGTAATCCGGAAAATTACTGCTGAGAAATATTTTCTACGTATTCCTCACCACAGCTTCACAAACAGTTACAAACTCAGCTAACGGGAATAATTACGAAAATGGCTGGTTAAGGATGTTTCTTACCTCGACAAAACTGATCGGTTTGTCAAGGAAATAATCCGCACCTTCTTTATATGCTTCTTCTCTCAGGTTGGTCATTGCACTCATCATGACAATTTTGATCCTTCTTCCGGAATTGTCGTCTTTTATATGCCTTATTTCGTTAATTCCCTTGCCGTCGGGTAAGTTATTGTCAATAAATATCCAATCGGGACTTAATTCTTTTATACAATTCATTCCTTCCAGCAACGAAGATGCCACCTTGACAGTCGTATCCGGAGTCTTAATATTTAATTGCCTAACTAGAAAATTGCGCATCAATATCCCTAAATCCTTTTCATCCTCAATAATTACAATTTTCATAGCGATGTGTTAAAAATAGATTTTTTTTCATTTTTACGGAGGTAACAGACCACAATAGTGCCTTGTTTAGTAATAATAAACATCAGGTTAAAATAATCCTGCCATTCAAATTGCTGTAGAAAAGGTATTAATTGCAAATGAGTGAACGGTACAGAATGATTCCGGATCCTGGCAAGGTTGTAGAATCATTGTCCCTCTTTTCCGCTTTATAGGAACATTCATTTACAGAATTTCAAACCACATCTTTGCCGGTTAAATGCGGATTTCAGCGCAACTGATTCATTTTCAAATAATTGCTTATACTGTGAAAAGCGGAAACCGGAATTGGTACAGGTTTTTGATAGGTGTTTGCATTAAAGAAATAAATTATCCACAACTAACAGACTTGGATCATGACCACCAATAAAATTATTTTGGGCGTTTTAGCAGCTGCTGCGGCAGGAACAATCATCGGATTACTCTTCGCACCTGAAGACGGCGATAACACAAGAAAGAAAATCAAGAAAAAAACCAATACACTTGCCAGAGATCTGATTGATGCGCTTGAAAAAAGCAAGGCAAAAGCCACAGATACAGCTGAAAATATCAAGGAAGAAGGAAAAGCTTATAAAGATGCTGCTGTGAACAAGGCAGAAGAGTACAAGGATACAGCAAAAGAGGAAATCAACAAATTCTAAATGATGTAACTTCCGGCCAGGCGTATATTCTTGTTGGCCGGAAGTATTGCATTTTCATCAGAGACTTCATCCGGGATATGAAAACATTAGTAGCAGATTCACAAAAAAGTAAGGCAAAGTCAACGGTTTTGCAAAATGCCAGTTACTTAAAGGATTTATTTCTAGAAGGTTCAAAAGGAATCAGCGGAAAAGGAAATGCTTCGGGAATAGGAGCCATCCTAACCAATACGGCATTCAAAGGATTGCCTGCGCCGCTCAGGCTTCTTGCTCCTATTGTTGTTGAAAAGGTAATTATCAAGCATGGCGTTCCGCATGGACGGGAACTGTTGCTGAAAGGTCTGCGCTGGGTTAAAAAGGCAACGGATGAAAAACCGGTTGTCAAAAGATAGTAACCAGGAATATTTACATTCACCGGAACCCTTCCTTTAAAGAAGGGTTTTTATATGCCCTTGCTTTTTACAGGCAAGGGTTTTACTCATATATTTGATATTGTCGGATGAATTACGAAAATCCGGAATACATAAGCTTTGTGAAAGCACAGCTTTCAGTCGGGCATAAAGTAAAATTTATATATTCGTTCAACCGAAGAATATGTCGGCTACGTGCAGGAAATGAAAAGTAACATGGTGAAACACCAACGGTTAGTCGCAGAAAAATTAATGATGAGGAGTGATGCTTGTTAAATAAATCCCGGTGCTGTGCAAATCAGAGACAGCGTTAAGTTCGGCAAATCCGCTCATGTTCATATTTGTGAACAACCTCTACATTCTGAATTATTGTACTCATAATGTGGAATTAACTACGCAATCTTTATAAACAAGCTATTCTTTAAAGGTAGATTAGATAAAGAATTGTAAATTTAAAGCACGTAACAATAAAGCGGCTTGGCTTTACCCGTTTAGATTTAATAGTACTTAATTTTACCCTTGGTTGCTATATGCAAAGACAGACGCAGACGCAAAGACAGACACTGAAATATTCTCCCTTGCAAATCCAGATGCTGAATTTACTGCATTTGACTACAATGGAGCTTGAGCAAAGAATAAAGGAAGAATTAGAAGAAAATCCGATACTGGAAGAAGGCAAGGAGGACAATGCATCAGAAGACAGCAGTGACGAGGCTCAGGACCCGACGGACGCAGTAAATTCAGGCGACGATACTTCAGTTCAGGATTATTACGACTGGGATGAGTTCAGAGACGATGATATTCCTGACTATAAAACATATGCAAACAATCAGACGGATGACAATGAGTTGTATACGCGTCCAATGGTGGAAACAATTTCATTCCGGGATGATCTGAAACAGCAGATCCATTTCTTAAGATTAAATGAAAGACAGCAGCTGGTTGCTGATTTTATACTTGATTCGCTGGATGAAGACGGTTTTCTGAGAAGAGAAAGCGAAGTAATTGCAGATGATATTTCTTTTGCCAATAACATGTTTATCGATACGGATGAAGTAAACCTGATGCTGAAAGTAATCCAGCAGCTTGATCCGCCCGGAATCGCAGCAAATGACCTCAGAGAATGTCTGCTGATACAGCTCAACAGGATGGAAAATCAGGATGAAACCTGGAAATGGGCTTACCGGATCATATCGGATGCGTTTGATGAACTGGGTTCAAGAAACTACGACAAGATCATGCGAATTACCGGGCTCGACGAAGAGTCCCTCAAGAAAGCCATTCAGCTTATTACCACCTTAAACCCGAAGCCGGCCTCCGGATTGCGGAACGATTCCATTATCAATGAAAGCATCAAGCCTGACTTTATGCTTCGGTATACCGAAGACGGTGAAATAGAAGTTCAGCTTACGTGGGGAAACAGCCCTGCGTTAAGGCTTAACAAACTGTTCACCCAGATGGCTGAACAGAAGAACGACAAGGCCACAAACCAGTTCCTTAAAAACAAGATGAACTCGGCCAAATGGTTTATTGACGCGATCAAGCAGCGGGAAAATACGATGCTGAGCACGCTGAAAGCCATTGTCAAGCTTCAGTACGATTATTTCCAGACCGGAGACGTCAAAAAGCTGCGCCCGATGATCCTGAAAGACGTGGCGGAAATCATCGACATGGATATTTCAACCGTTTCCAGGGTTACTACAAACAAATATGTCCAGACTCCTTTCGGGATCGTTTTGCTGAAAGATCTATTTACCGAAGGCGTTACGAATGAAGATGGTACCGAAGTTTCCAACAGGGAAATTCAGGAAGCAATAAGAGAAATAGTGAGTGAAGAAGACAAAAGGCATCCCTACAACGATCAGCAGATTACAGATATGCTTTCTGTTAAAGGCTATTCAGTCGCCAGAAGGACGGTTGCCAAGTATCGGGAACAGTTAAACATTCCGACTGCAAGACTGCGAGTAACTATATAAACGTTAAGAATAACTATACAAAAGCTTGGAACAAACTAAGTTTAAGCCCTAAGAACCTGCATGAAAAAAATTGTTGTTGTTGATGACGAAGCGGATATCTGCTTCTTGTTAAAAAGATTTTTATCAAAGAATGATTTTATCGTAGAAACAGCGCAAAACGGAAAAGACGGTCTTGCATTGATTGAATCCATTTCTCCTGATCTGGTGATGACCGATTTCCGTTTGGGTGATATTACCGGAACGGAGCTTCTTACTACTATCAAAACAAAACGTCCAAACGTTCCTGTACTGATCATAACCGGATACTCGGATATAAAAGTGGCCGTGAATGTAATGAAGCTGGGTGCTTACGATTACATTACAAAGCCGCTTTTCCCCGATGAAATTCTGGTAACTGTAAAAAAAGCCATTGCAGATGCAGAATCTACAAGAAATGAAGAAGCGGAATATATCTCGCCGGTTGCCGGCGGAAATACAAGCGAGCCTGTAAAGGCACCGCGCAAAGGTTACTCAAGATCGAAATCCGGCTATGTAATGGGGCAAAGCGATGTCTCGGACAATCTTTTCCGGCAGGTCGATCTGGTTGCCCCGACCAATTTCAGCGTCATTATTTATGGTGAAAGCGGTTCCGGAAAAGAAGCGATTGCGCAGGAAATACATAACCGGTCGAAAAGAAAAGACATGCCGTTTGTAGCCATGGACTGCGGTGCAATTTCCAAGGAACTGGCTGGCAGTGAACTGTTCGGTCATGAAAAAGGATCTTTTACCGGTGCATTGCAGACGAAGATCGGCCATTTTGAAATGGCAAACGGAGGAACATTGTTCCTGGATGAAGTCTCCAACCTTTCGTATGAAATCCAGGTTGCGCTGCTGCGTGTCGTTCAGGAACGTAAAATGCGCAGGATCGGTGGTTCCAAAGAAATTGACCTGGACGTAAGAATCATCGTTGCAAGTAATGAAAGACTGCTGGATTCGGCCAAAAACGGGAAATTCCGCGAAGACCTTTATTATCGTTTCAATGAATTTACGATTGAAGTGCCGGCACTTCGTAACCGGAAAGACGATCTGATGCTGTTTGCTTCTACATTTCTTGAAAATACAAATGCAGAACTGAACAAGAATGTATCCGGATTTTCGGAAGAAGTAAAAAGTGATTTTCTCAACTATTCATGGCCTGGCAATTTGCGCGAGCTGAAGAATGTGATCAAAAGGGCCACATTGCTGTCTGACGGCGATCTGATCGAAGAAAAATCATTGCCGTTTGAAATTGTAAATTACAGAAAACTGAAAGATCTGGATGAAGAGCCGCTTCCTGTGGTGACAAGCACGGTCAGCATTGCAGAGCCGGTTGAAACGGACGATTCCAAGCCAAGTCTCAAAACAGTTGCCAATGAAGCCGAATATGATATGATCATGCAGGTTTTACGTGATGTCAATTTCAACAAAAGCAAGGCCGCCCGGTTACTGAATATCGACCGGAAGACGCTTTACAACAAAATGAAACAATTTGATATTTAATTACCGGCAACTGAGCAGGATGAAAAAGAATGAATAACAAACTAATTAAGGTTCTTCTAGTTGATGACGATGAGGATGATTATTTCCTTACAAGAGAATATTTCCAGGATCTTTTAAACTGGAAATTTGATATTACATGGAGTTCTACGTTCAGGGAAGCTGTAAAGAACATCAAGGAAAACAAATACGATTTGTATCTGTTTGATTACCTTTTGGGAGAAAGCACCGGAATAGAACTGATCGAACAGGCATGTCAGCTGGATTGCGAAGAGCCCATTATCCTGCTGACCGGAAAAGGCGATACCAAAATTGCCGTGGAAGCGCTTCGTCTCGGAGCTGCGGATTACCTTATCAAGAGTGAACTGGATGCCGAAAAGCTGGAAAGAAGCATCCGCTATGCGCTGGAAAGAACCTCGGTTCTGAAAGCATTAAGGCACAGTGAAAGAAGGTACCGGCGTATTTTTGAAGAATCGAATGACTTTCTGTTCATCAGCGATCTGGCCGGAAATATCATTGACTTCAATACGTCGGCAAGCGTGCTTACAGGTTACTCGGAAGAAGATCTGAAACTGAAGAACATTCTTGAAATCATTGAGGAACCTGAATTCGAAACGGACTGGGAAAATATCAAAGACCATACGATTCACGATCAGGAAGTGCGGCTGCTGACCAAAGACGGTGACAAAAAATACTGTCTTTTTTCTGCATCGGTGGAAGTAGATGACGATCATGCATACATTCAGGGACGATTGCATGACATGACCGCCAGAAAGCAGTCGGAGCGGGAAAGGCTGTTTTCTGAAAAAATGGCTGTTACCGGCCGTTTGGTACGCATGCTTGCACATGAAGTCAGAAATCCGCTGACGAATGTGAATCTTTCGGCAGAACAGCTTGAAATGGAGCTTGTCGACGAAGACCAAAAATTTTATACACAAATAATAAAACGTAACTGCAACCGGATCAATGATCTGATTTCGCAGCTTCTGCAGCCTTCGAGCTCGGCGGATATCGAGCTTGTGGAAAGTTCCGTTCACCTTGTTCTGGAACAGGCCATCGGTGCTGCGCTGGACCGTGTTCAGCTAAAAAGAATCCAGATCGTCAACCATTTTGCAGAAGAGGAACTTGCGCTGCCGCTGGACCCGGTTTCTCTCCAGATGGCGTTTCTGAACCTGATTACCAATGCCATTGAAGCAATGGAAGAAGATCAGGGCATCTTGCGGATCACAACAAAAAACCAGGGAGATTCCATTCAGGTTATTTTTGCGGATAACGGCTCGGGCATCAGCGAAGAGCACATGGACAAGATTTTTGAACCTTACTTTACCGGTAAAAACAACGGTATGGGCATTGGTTTGTCTACAACCATGAGCATCATCCACGCGCACCACGGACGCATTGACGTGCAGTCGGAAGTGGGCGTCGGAACTACTTTTACGATCAGTTTTCAGGCAAGTAACAATCAAGAGAAAGCAGGTAAATAAATTTTGTCTGCCTGCAAACAGATTACGGTTCTGCTTTTTAAATTAAAACGGCAATGACATGCAGCTATTTACCCGCACATCATTGCCATTTTTCAGTTAAGCCAATCTCTTCTTGCGGTTGAAGAAATCGTAAATAATCGGGAAAATCAGCAGCGTAAGTACAGTCGCCGTGATCAATCCGCCGATGACGACGATTGCTAGCGGTTTCTGCGTTTCGGAGCCGATTCCGGTGGAAGTTGCAGCGGGTAAAAGGCCGATTGCCGCCATCAGCGCAGTCATGATCACAGGCCGGATTCTTGATTTGACACCTTCCCGGATTGCTTCATCGAGTGACATTCTTGCTGCAAGGTTTTTGTTAAAGACCGAAACCAGGATCACACCGTTCTGGACACAAAGACCAAACAGGGCAATAAAGCCTACGCCCGCCGAGATACCAAAATTCATGTGTGTAACGTGCAAAGCAAGGATTCCGCCAATTAAAGCAAAGGGAACATTGATCAGCACGAGGCCTGCGTCTTTTGCATTGCTGAACATGATAAACAGCAAAATGAAAATACCGATGAGACTAACCGGAACAACCTGACTGAGCCGGGCAGTGGCACGCACCTGATTTTCAAATTCTCCGGACCAGTTTACCGAATAGCCTTTCGGCAAAGATGAAAGCAGCGGCTTTACACGGCTTTGTGCATCAGCAATCGTACTGCCCAGATCGCGTTCCCGGACCGAAAATTTTACGCCGATAAAACGCTTGTTGTTGTCGCGGTAAACAAATGCCGGGCCGGTTACCGTGCGTATAGAGGAAATTTCCTTCAGAGGTATTTTTCCGCCCGTGAGCGTAGGAACCATCAGCTGCTGAATGTCATCTACGGTGCGGCGGTACTGCTGTTCGTAACGCAGCCGGATATCGAACTTACGTTCGCCTTCATACAGTATGGAAGCCGTTTTTCCGCCGATTGCCATTTCTATAACAGCTTGTGCGTCAGCAATGCTTACACCGTATTGCGCCATCAGATGATCATGCAGGATGACACTTACTTCCGGCTGCCCGATATTTCTCAGAATACCCGCATCCTTGATTCCGGGTACATCTTTGATTGCATCGAGCACTTCATTTGCCTTGCTGTTCAGCGTTTCCAGGTCATCGCCGTAAATTTTTACCGCATTGCTGGCGTTCATTCCGGCTACGGCTTCGGCCACGTTGTCGATGATCGGTTGCGAGTAATTGTAATTGATTCCCTGGAACTGTTTCAGCTTTTTGTCCATTTCTTCAATCAGCTGATCCTGTGTGATTTTTCTTGTCCATTCTTCTTTGGGTTTCAAATTTACCTGCATCTGGACGTAGTAAAACCCGGACGGATCGGTTCCGTCATTGGAGCGGCCGGTTTGTGACAGTATGCCGTTTACTTCCGGAAATTCGTTCAGCTTGGCACGCAGCACCGACACCATCTTGATCGTTTCATTGAGCGAGCTGCTCATCGGCATTTTGGCTTCCACCCACAATGCGCCTTCGTTCAGCGTAGGCAGAAATTCCGTTCCCAGAAACTTCGCGGAAAACAGGCTGATCACCAGAAATGCCGTTGCCAGCACAACGCTGAGCCTTTTGCGGGAATAGCACCATTCAAAGCCGTTGCTTACGATGCGGTCGAAAAAGCGGACAACCGGATTGCTCTTTTCCCGTACATTTTTATTTAAAAGAATAGAGCACAGCACCGGAACGAGCGTTAGCGTGTACAGCAAAGCGCCGAGCAATGCAAAACCCAACGTATAAGCAAGTGGGGTAAACATTTTTCCTTCCACTTTCTGAAAGCTGAAAATAGGAATCAGTGCCGTGATGATGATCAGTTTGGAAAAGAAAATGGCTTTTCCCAGTTCTCCGCCCGTTCTTTTCACCAGCCCGAGTTTGGACAGTTTGTTATAGCGGTCCATTCCGTTGCGGTGCGCCAGATGATCCAGCGCCACAAAAATCCCTTCCACCATCACAACAGCCCCGTCTATAATAATCCCGAAGTCAATTGCACCCATGGACAAAAGGTTTGCCGACATGCCCTTTAATTTCAGGCACATGAATGCGAACAGCAATGCCAGCGGAATAATGATGGAAACGATGACCGTTGTACGCCAGTCGGCCATGAATATGAAAACGATGACGGTGACAAGCACAATTCCTTCCACCAGATTGTGCTTTACGGTATGCGCACAAAACTCAATCAGATTGTCGCGGTCGTAGAAAGTGACCATTTTTACATCGGGCGGCAGAATTTTGGTGTTCAGTTCCTCCACCTTATCCTTTATACGCGCAAGTACTTCACTCGGGTTTTCGCCCTTGCGCTGCACGACTATTCCTTCCACCACATCGTCGTTTCCATCCAGCCCGGCTTGTCCGACGCGCGGCATATCCGATTCCTTTACGTCTGCCACATCTCTTACAAGCACCGGATTGTCTTTGACAAACTCGACAATAATGTTCTGAATATCCGGAATGGAGTTCAGAAGTCCGATCCCGCGCACGACATATGCCTGACCGTTTTTCTCGATTATATCACCGCCTACATTAACATTGCTTTTGGTAACGGCCTGATAAACTTCCAGCGGCGTAATGTTGTATTTTACCAGCTTGGTAGGATTTACCTGCACTTCATATATTTTTTCACGTCCGCCGAATGCAACTACGTCGGCAACGCCCGGGATACTTCTCAGTTGTCTGTCGATAACCCAGTTGTGCAGCGTCAGTAATTCGCGGCTGTCGCGGTCTTTGCTTTTCAGGGTAAACCGGAATATTTCACCGGTCGGGCCATACGGCGGCTGGACGTCGGGTTCCACGCCTTCGGGAAGCGATATGTTCCGAAGCTGGTTATTGACCTGCTGCCGCGCAAAGAAATCTTCCACGCCATCATCGAAAATGATCTTGATAATGCTCAGTCCGAACATGGTCGTGCTGCGCACGTTGGATTTCTGCTGTACCGAATTCATGGCAACCTCGATCGGCACCGTTACAAACCTTTCGATTTCCTCGGCGCTGCGGCCGTTCCACTGCGTTACTATAATGATCTGCGTATTGGTTACGTCGGGAAAAGCTTCCAGCGGCGTATCGCGGTAACTTACGATTCCGGCAACAATGAGCAGGCCGGTCATAAAGAATATGAAGAACCGGTTTTTCAAAGAAAAACCTACGATTCCCCGAATGAATTTATTCATCTTTTACTTTTGAATAAGTGAATCCTGATTGAATAATGACCCGCTTTGAAACTTGCACTTAATCATTCAGCGCGTCATAAACGAGCAGCTGATTTCTGGAAATAACCGTTTCGCCGGGTTTAAGCCCGTTGCTGATGTAAGCGCGGTTGGCAAGCGAACGGTACACTTCTACCGGCCGGGTCTCGATGTTCGAGCGGCCGTGATAAACCATCACCCAGTTTTTGCTTTTGTCAAAAATGATCGATTCGGCGGGTATGGACTGCATTTCGCTGCCTTCCTCAAAATTCAGGCTTACCGTTGCATGCATTTCAGGTTTCAGCTTGAAACCGGCATTCTGAAGCTGGATTCTGATTTTCATGGCTTTGGTGTCAGGATCAAGAACATTGTATATTTTATCAACTTTCCCCTTGAATACTTCATCCGAAAAGCTGATTGTGCGGACATCGGCTGGCATCCCGAGCTTGACACGCGGAATGTCGCTTTCATTGACATTGGCCATTACCCATACATCCGTAATTTGCCCGACTGTAAAAAGGCTTTCGGAGTTATCGGAACGCAGCTGCATGCCACGGTTTACGTTTTTGTCTATGATAAATCCGTCTATTGGTGATTTAACAATGTAATTGGTGGATTTTCCAAGTCCGTAAATGGAAAATATTTCCTTTACACGGCTCAGTTCCGCTTTTGATTTATCCACCATTTGTCTGGCCGTAATCACGTCTTTTTCCGGAACCAGCTTGCTTTCGAAAAGGTCTTCCGTAGAAGAAAGATTTTTTTGTGCGATCAGCAGGTCGGATTGTGCCTGAATCATTTGTCTTTCAAAATCAGCTACTTCACCGGATCTGATCGTAGCGAGTTTCTGGCCTTTTTTAACGTTGTCGCCGAGTTCAACGTTTACTTCTTCGATATTTCCGCCAACCAGCGGGTACACTTTTATAATCCGGTTTTCGTCCGGAACCACTTTCCCGACCAGTGTCAGTTCATTCCGTACCGGCTCGGTTTTCACCGTGTCCAGCTTTATTCTGCTCATCATCGTATCGGAAAGCATAAAAGCTTTTGATTCTTCCGGCTGCTCTTTCCGGGTATCGCACGCGGTCAGCCATAAGCTGCATGCAGCCAGCATAACCATGTAAAATGGACTTTTCATCGGGAAATTATTAAGGGCAGATGCCATGATATTTGAAGTTTTATCCTTGTTATCTTTTATTATTGAAACAGTTCTTCGCCGACGACAAAATTCAGCTCTTCGTAAACCTTGATGCGGTCGGCCTGAAGACGGTTATATTCCCGGATGCTTTCGTTGTAAGTTTCAATGAAGTCGATGAATTCCAGCAGCGTGATATTGCGTTTCTGGAAATTTTCAAAAATACCTTTGCTGAGCAGTTGGAACTGGTCTGTAAACTGGTTTTCCACGCTCTGATATGCTTTTTCTGCAATGCCGACTTTCTGTACGGCAGCGTCAACTTCATTCAGGATACTGTTTTCTTTCAGCGTTTCGGCCGTTTTATTATAATTGATATTGCTTTTGGCCGCCCGGATATTTCCCTGGTTCCGGTTAAAAAACGGAAGCGTCATGGACGCCGACACGCCGAAATAATTGTTCACATAATTGCTCGCCTGATCGTAAACCGCGCCGATCTGCACGTCCGGTTTGGCAAGGGCTTTCTGCAGTGTATAGTTCAGCTCGGCCTGCTTGGTTGAAGACTGCGCAATTTTGAGGTCACTGCGGCTTTGCAATGCTTTGTCCTTTAAAGCAGCTGCGGTGTAATTTTCAAGCTGGTATTTCTGTATTTCCGAACTGTCCACAACTGCTTTGACGGGCCGCTCCGTGTTCAGCAACGTGCGGAGGTCGCGCTGGTTTTCCTGAAGTTCAAACAAAATATCCGCGCGGTCATTGGTAAGCTGGAAAAGCAGCGCCTTTAATCTCACCACTTCCTTAAGCGAGATATTTTGCCTGTTATATTCCTTTTCAAAAGCAGTTACCGTAGTCTGAAGCGTATTGATCTGGTTGTCGTACAGCGATACGGTCTGGCCAAGATAATAAGATTCAAAGAAAATTTGTCTGAGCTCGAATTTCAGCGTTCTGATAAGATCGTAGAATTGGTATTCACTTTTCCGGGACGATTCAATATCCAGTGCGACTTGCTTGTTGCGTTTGCCGGCACGCGTAATCAGCTGCTGTACGTTAAATGCTTTTTGTCCCTGCTTGCCGACGTCAAGCAATCCTCTGGACGGATTGTAAGCACTGATTTCTACACCGAAAACCGGATTGTTCCAGAGCCTGTCCTGAATTTCAATCGACTTGGCAATGTCGATCTGATATTTTTCAGCCAGGATTTCCAGATTGTTCTGAAGAAACAGGCTGTCTGCCTGCCGCATGGAAAGCTTTAATGTATCCTGCGCATGCAAAGCGCCTGAAATACAGATGAAAAGCGCTATAATGTAAACTCGCATAATCTTTCTTTTAGAGTATGCGATATTCCGACTTCAGTATTACAGGAGGCTTAGAATAAAGTTAGAAAAAGATTAGAAAAAGGCATTGCGCCGCTCAGACGTGATCAAGCTGTACCTGAAACTCGCTTCCCTTGCCGGGTTCGCTGGTTACCGAAATAACGCCGTGATGCAGTTCCACGATCCGCTGGCAAATGGAAAGACCGATACCGAAGCCGGGCAGCTCGGCGGCATTCGATGAGCGGAAAAAAGGATTGAAAATATGAGGCAGATCTTCCCTGCCAATCCCGATTCCCTGATCGCTGACTTTGACAATGCACGATTTTTCATTGGATGAAATCAAAATCCTGGCGGTATGATCGGCTGAGTACTTGCATGCATTATCAAACAGATTGGAAAAAACCCTTTTCAGCAGTTCTTCATTGCCTTCAATAACCGTTTCATTTTCATTCTCCGGAATCGTTTCATAGTCAATTTCAACCGTGTAATCCGGATGCGATGATAACAGTTCTTCTTTTGCCAGAAAAGCCAGGTCTTCAATGTGAATAGGCGCCATTTTCATGCTGCTCATATTCTCGTACGAACGTGCCAGAAAAAGCAGGTTATTGGTAATGCTGATCAGCCTTTCGGTATCCGAAAACAGATTGGAAAACACTTCTTCCAGGTCCGGATCGCTTTTGGTAAACCGCTGGCCGAGCTGGATTTCGGACTTAAGTGCGGCAAGCGGCGTTCGCAGTTCGTGTGAAGCGTGCGAAACAAAGCTTTTCTGCTGCTCAAATGCTTTGTGCAGCCGGTAAAGCACCGTATTGAAGTTGATGGCAAGCTGCGCAATTTCATCTTTCCGGTTGCCTTCGTCCAGTTTCAGGGAAAGGTTCTGTGCGGTAATGAGTGAAACCTGCTCGTTAATGCGGCTGATCGGCCGGAGCGCATTGCCGGCAAAATAAACACCCAGCCCGACCGTCACCGCAATTCCGGCCAGAAGTCCCCAGCCGAGCGTACTTTTCAGGTTATTCAGTTTGCTGTGCCCGAAAGTATCGTAAGCCGTTGCGAGTACAACCAGCGGCTGGCTTTCTTCCTGATAAAGCAGCCCGATTACTTCACTTTCACCCTGATGAAATTCCATGTACTTCTTTTTCCGGACGTCATTCAGTAAAGAGGTGCGGTACGTAAGCAGTTTGTCGTCAACACTGGAATAAATCAGTTCATTCGCGGAATTGAAGATCAGGACTTTTTCATCCAGCATTTCAGAAAGCGTATTCTGGTCAATGGCTTTCAGCAGGTCTTTGTCGATTCCTTTTACTTTTACAAGAAGCCGGCACGTCGTCCTTGCACGGCTTTTCAGGCGGTCATAAAATTCTTCCTGTCTGTAATGTTCGGAAACACTGTAAATCGCAATGGAAAACAGCAGCAGAATCGCGGCTACCAAAAGGGTAAACTGGAAAGCGATGCGGTCTTTGATTTTCATTGCTATTCTTCCTTCATAATGTAGCCCATTCCCGGACGCGTATGGATCAGTTTGGCCGTAAAATCCTTGTCTACTTTCTGGTTCTTCCCCAATTTTGGTGGTATGTATGTGCATTGTAAATTACCATTTAGGCGTTCAGACTTATCATGGATGCCACTTGTCTGATTTTTCCTTCTTCCGCTGAAACATTTAAGGTAACAGCCCT
>NZ_VBSN01000032.1 GCF_006149045.1 Dyadobacter flavalbus | reverse complement strand
TTCTTCTTTGAAGCGCTGAAAATCGAAGGATTCGTTTGTCTTCATCGTGTCTATAAGTTAAACTAATTTACTTATTTTTCCCCTTAATCAAACTAAGAGGTGACACAGTTCAATTTACAGTCTCAAATTATGCATTAACTTTACCTTTCAAAACTGGTAGGTAAAGATTAATCAGAATCTACTGGAATGATTAAAATGCCAGTGCTGATCCTGATAGCCAATTTTACCTTCAGGTTGATTAATTTAAACCGCTACACGGTAGATTGTGTAGAACTTTCACACACCATAACATAATTAGCTACGTACGTTTCCTATTAATTGACCGTATAGATATACTTGGCACTAATCAGCAGATATAAGGTTTTATCAGCCTTTGAGTCTTGGTAATTCTGCCGTATTAATTCTTTTACCTGGCTATTCTTAATTTTAACAGAGGCCATTTCAAGTATTTGAAATGAGGCCGTTTCGATACTTTCAATGCAATGAAGATAAAACAAGATCGACATATCCCTTAATTCCGGATTGCCACTATGCATTTTAATCTCACCGAAAGAATCCTCAATCAGGCCTTTTAGCCCTTTCGAATGAATCTTGGCATGCACAATGGTCAAAGCTTCATAGATCTTATCCATTCTTGCTATTTGCTGCTTAACTTCATCAATAGTATGATCCATTGCTTCTCGCAAATCCGAGAAGTGAGCATTGTTCATTAGTTTAGGGAGGTCTTCAACCAATAATGTTTTAGCAGTATAGATTTTGTTTAGGTAATGAAGAAAAAATTCTTCAAGATCAACCCTGGTCACATTAATTCCGTCATGTTCTCGCATAGCTCATTTAATAAGATATTTGTTTACCATTATCTGCAGCTTTAGCATGTTTAATGGTTTGGCCAGATAAGTGTTTGCATTGCAAAGTTTAGCCATTTTTGCCAGATTTGGTTCACCGGAGATTAAAATTACGGGAATGTCTTGCGTGGCTAGGTTGCTTTTTAATTCTCTGCAAATTGCTGCTCCTGACATGGGTGAGCCTTTTAGTGTCACATCAAGCAAAATCAAGTTTGGCTTAAGCACGATAATATCGGCCACTTCAAGTGCTCTATTAGAGATTGTTACGTCATAACCAGAGTTACGAAAAACGATACTGAAAAGTTCTATCATGTCACCATCATCCTCCACTATTAAAATTCTCTTCATGGCATAGAACTGGATTAAGAAATCTATGGGTGGAAAATTACTGTGCCAATAATCTTTGTTTGTGGCATAGTTTATTTGTACGAATGAAAGGCATGTTTGCAGTAAATTCCACCACTTTTGAAGTGCCTATTTTATGAAGAAGAGAATACTGATCATTGAAGACGATCAAGACATTTTGGAACTTTTGAAAATCGTTTTCCGTGATTCAGGGCACGAGGCCATTTTTTCCCAGACAGCATTAGATAAAGACCATATCAGTGTCCTACATCCCGACTTAATTTTACTGGACGTGAGAATAAAAGGGGCTGCCAAAGGAGCGGAACTTTGCAAGGAGTTGAAAGCCGACCCCAAAAATGAAAAACTTCCAATCGTTTTATGCTCAGGTGAGTACAATTTACCCAAAATTGCTCGTGAATGCAATGCTGACATGTACCTGACAAAGCCATACGATATGATGGTTCTGCTATTTCAGGTAAACCGGTATCTTTCATAGGATACTTAAAAAAATTACATTAAGTTGGAACGCATTAATACGTTTTTTACTTTACCCAAATGTGTCTTGGCCCCTGAACAGTTGGACAAAATTGCAAAACAGCCGGTTTGTCCTTTAGGTAGCATTTTAGTAAGAAATGATAACTTGTTACTAGTTAACCAAAACCGAGTAATCTAACATCTCGCCCAAGAGCTAGACCTAAGCACCGATTCATAGCTCCTTTTGCTTACTTGTATTGACTCGAATAAAAATATGGGTTTAAGGCTCATTACAGTGTTTGCCGGGCCAGTAAATAGTCTGTAAGTGCATAGGCCAGTTTGCGAGGGGGCAATATTTCATCCGGGCTGTCTTTTAAAATAGCAGACACAGGCATACCATCAAACAAGGCAGTGCCTGGATCCTGTACAAGTACAACACCGCCATGCTCATGGATACGCACAGCTCCATTGGCACCATCAGAGCCCGTACCGGAAAGAATGACCCCGACTGCCATGGCTGCCGAATTATCGGCCAGGGAGTTAAAAAAAACATCTATTGCCCAGTTACTTTTGTCTTGCGGGTTCCGGTCGCGGGTTTGCAAATAGCCATTGTGTATGGTCATCAGCTTGTTGGGCGCTAACAGGTAGATATGATTGGCTTCGACAAGGTCCTGATCTGCAGCCCAGCTAACGGGTAGGTTGGTATTAGGCTCAAGCAAAACGTCTGCAAGACTTTGATGGTCGCGGCTCAGGTGCTGTAAAATGATGAAAGCAGCATTAGGCAGTTTGGGCAGATAAGAAAAGAAATCATACAGGTCCTGTCTCCCACCGGCCGAAAAGCCGATCGCTACGATAAACAGTTTTTTAGGATTGCCCATGGAAATTAATAAATAAAGTTTCAAAGCGCTGCTTTGCAAAATACCCTTTTATCCTAAAAATTACAAGGCTGCTGAAAGTAATGTGGTTGAACACGCACGGATCAACAAATATGGCCTGACAAGACCAGATAAATAGAAGGTCTTTTCTGATTACGTATGAACAGCAACTTTAATAATCTGGGGGATAAGCTCAGAATGAAAAGTAAGGACTGATATAAATTGTTTATTGCTGAAATGTTGCTAACTTACATCTAATCAGTTTAATCTGAGTTTCTTCTCCGCCCTGTTCAGAGCTATCCGGTCTAGCCACTCCTGGACAGCAAACATTGGAACATCCACAGCAAGCCTCGTATTACATTGAAGTATCTTATAAATTCTCCCGGGAATACTTCCTTTTGCTGGAAAATCGGCTAATAACTTTAAAGATCAAAAACAAGCTTATAATGGAGAAATTAGCAGTTGTGCAACAATGGCAAGACAGCTTGAGAGACCGCATCAACAGTCTGTGGTTCTGATTTGAAAAAGCTGTTGTAATTGTATCCTTCAAGTATGCCGGCCTCATTGTAACGGTATTTTAATGCATTCCTCATTTCTATGCTTTACCTCCCCCCGCGCGCTACATTTACTGTATATATTCTTTCCTATTTACTTCTGAGAAGCTGTATCTTAGATTTTAGTATTTTTTCGTAAATACTACCGATTAATTTCTGTGGTTTGACCCATAGATAATATCTATTATCATCATGAACCAATGAAATAGGATTGGTTTACGAAATTCAAATAGTGTTGTGATAAGCCAATTCTCGGTTATTGGGATAGTTGAGCAAGATTCATCCTGTGGGATACAGACAACTAACTTAAAACTTTTCCCGGCTATTACTTCAAAGAAATACTGGTTCCAATCGGCATGAATTTTTAGAAGCCCACCCAATTTTTGTAATTACGACTTCTAAATGAAAAATTTTCCATCTGTTGTGATCGAAATCAGGCGTTTTATCGCACAATCCAGAGAATACAGAAAGCAGCTACTTGAAAACAGCAATAAGTTAAAGGAAGCAGTAAGGCTGTCCTGGTACATTATCAATGAGATAAGAAACCAGCGAATGAAGTAAACATTTGGAGTTTCTTGTATCCCCGTGGATTTTGGCATGATAAGTAAATGAGACATCGTAGTACTGGAATAACGATTGATTGTACGCTTTCAAAATTAAGACTAACCTCATTCCATATTATCTGCCGAAGGATCGGCTGAAGGATTGTCCTGACTGTACCATTTGCTGCACTGGTTTTAACCGCAGTGATTCATAGCGTGACAAAGCTGATACAGGATCATAAAGGCCAGACTGTTGGAGAATACAATCCGTTAACGTAGCAGCATCTAGTAGGGATGCGTTAAATCCGGCAGCGCTTATGGGAGTAAGCACGTGGGCAGCGTCGCCGGTTATGGCTATACGTTTGTTGACAAGTTGGTTAGGAACATATTCTGATACAGGTATTGCTGTTAGGGCGCGTGTTTGAATACTATGAAGCGTTGCTGCCAACCAGGGCTGTGGCCATCTTTCTCTGGCTTGATCTGCTAATTCGGTCAGTGTATGCCCGGGAATGTCTGTTCCGATTAATGAATGATGCACAAGTGAACCTCTAACGCAGCCCAGTTCACGTAGCAAGTGATTACGTGTGTTATCATACCATGCCCAACCCAATCTTCTTTCTCCACGCTTACGGGAGCCACCTGCACCCTGGATGACAGAACCAAGCAAGAAATCACCTATACCATCGGGCATACTGACGGCCATATCGGCATCAGGCCAATATTTCTCAGCAATATCCTGTTCGTTTAATATAGCTACCCAGATCATATAACCTGCGAAGGTAGCATTGGGCTTTTGTGGTGCTACCATTCTACGAACTATACTGCGGTGCCCGTCAGCACCAATCACGATATCACCACTGAATATTTTACCTGTATCAGTAACCACCCAAGCCATTTCATCATTCTGGTCAGCACCCCTTATGGGGGTATCATAGATTAATTCAATACGGGCATCATCAAGTGCTGCTGCATGAAGCCGGGATTGTATAGAAGACCAGGCCTGAGCCGACCGCAATCCACCCGAAGCGAGCTTTCTTAATGATTTTGCCGTGGCAGAATTGTCCCTCTCGCCACTATCTACCTGAAGTACCGCGCCACTTCGTGGCTTGGTACCAACCCGCTCCAAAATAGTAACCTTCATCCCAGCCTTTGCAAGCGCAATCCCCATCATCAAACCAGCCAGGGATGCGCCAACTACAACGACAGACATATCGCTTTTTACAACTTGCTTATTCATTTGCTCCAATGACTTTATGATGGAAAGCTCACACCGCTTATCAGCTCACACAGGTGAAGGAATTGTTCCTGGATGCTAACATCATTTGATTTTGATAAATAATTCTCCGGGCGCTTATGATGAAAATAGCGGCCGCTTACCAGCGCTTTGGCCTCATTGCTTGCCGCAAGCCAAACTTGTGTTTGATACCCTTTTTCCAAATCATCAGGTGCACCCGCGCCGCCCATCCTGGTGGGCACCCAACCCGGATCTACGGCGTTGGAATAAACTTTTGACCATTTCCGGGCAACAGCCTTTGCCAAAATAAGGTTGTGCAGCTTAGAATCTGAATATGAAACCCTGGGCTTGGCTGCCGCTAAACCCTTGAAAGTAGGGTCACCTTGCAAATGCATGCCTGAGCTTAAATAGATCAGTCTTTCGGGCTTGTACATCAAACTGGTCAAAATGTAGGGCGCAATGGTATTCACAGCAAGCAGCAAGGGCAGACCATCAACACTTAGGTCCAGATTCGATACCTGGTACAGTCCTGCGTTATGAATAACAGCATCAAAGCGGCCCATATCATTGAGCTGGGCTGCCAGATTTTTTGTTTCAGCTATGCTCGACAAATCAGCGGTCAATACGGTTTGAGCGCCATTGATTTGAGTCAATGCATCCTGGCCACGCTTTTGATTACGTGCGTGTAAAACTACCTGATGGCCCTGGTTGATCAGTGCGGTTGCGGCCAATTTACCTAAACCGTCAGCTGATCCGGTGATGAATATTCTCGTCATATTTTTATTATAACTTTCTTGATGCGGGCAGTGCTCTTGTCCTAATTGATCATTCTAAATATGAATTCTCAAGACCTTAATCGTTACCTCTATTGTGCTAGCCCTTCTGCCAGAATAATTGTACTTGTTGTTGCTGAAATACGAAATTGTCTTGCCGCTGTATACTCCGGGGAATTGTAAAACCGCTCAGCATCCGAAGCAGTTGCAAACTCCATTAACGCGATGATTGCTTCTGATTTACCTTCAACTATTTTTGGATTGGCGTCAAATAGAATAACTTTTCCATTGAACTTTGCTGCCAGGTGCCCTCCCGCTTCCACATATTTCTGAAAGGTGGCCTGATCATGAATGGTAAATGTGGCAATGAGATAGCCTTTGGCCGGTGATTGGTTTTCCATACGTGTTGTTTGTTAATTTTAGCGTTTGTGGTTGAAGGCAGATCTGGTAAATGCAAACTGAGCTTAGGCCACTGGCTGGCGGTAATTAATTATTGCCAGGTCCATTACAATTACTTCTTGATTCTATTACTTCGGCTAGTACCTTGTCAGCTGTATCTGCCTGCTGTTTTCCGATCTTACCTCGTATGATATCAAATACCTGCTCTAATTGCTGTGGGGTGACCCCAACGTTTAAAGCTCCCCCGATGTGTGAGCGCACAAAGGGATCCTGCACGCTTGCTAGTGAAGATACCGTCACAATTTCGCGGTCTGTATAACTTAAAATATCCCTGTCGAAAATATCTGCAAACAGGTGTTCTTTTAAGAATACGTCGATCAGTGGATTAAAGGCAAATAAGGTTTTTAATTGCTCAGCACTCATGGCTGTTACGATCATCTGGGCTTCCTCGCCCCTTTCGTAGGTTGTAGTATCTTCTACAACAGGTGTACTTTCCCGGCCCTGCTGATCTTTGATGCCGTTGGCTTGCCTTTCTGCGACGACTTCTTTGAACAAATGTATGCCCCGGATACTTGGTGGGAAGCCCACATAAGCATACAAATGCGCCAACACTTCATTGATTTCATTAATCGTCAAACCTGCATTCAGGGCTTCATTTAAAGCCACTCTCAGATTCGCCACATCGCTTTTAGAGGTGAAGGCCGATATATTTACCAGATGCTGCTGCCTGGAATCGAGTTTTTGATTTGAATTTTCCATGATACTATTTTTAAAGGCCCCGCTGATAGCGGAGCCTTCATTTTTAATTAGCGGTTGATGCTTTTTTGCATGGCTGCCGGGTAACGGTCGCCGACAATTTTGATTTGGGCGGCAGTCTCTTCAATCTCTTTCAGGTCTGCAGCAGATAATTCAACGTCAACACCACCAAGGTTTTCTTCCAAACGGTGGACTTTGGTCGTTCCCGGAATTGGAACAATCCAAGGTTTTTGTGCCAAAACCCAGCCGATTGCGATCTGTGCAGGGGTTGCATCCTTATCTTTGGCAATCTTACCAATCAGATCGATCAGGGCCTGGTTGGCTTCAATGGCTTCCTTTTGAAAGCGTGGAAAATTTCCGCGTACATCCTTGTCAGAGAATACAGTATCTTCTGTGATCTTGCCCGTTAAAAAGCCTTTACCAAGCGGGCTAAACGGCACAAAGCCAATACCCAATTCCTCTAGCGTAGGTATGATCGTCTCTTCCGGCTCTCTCCACCATAAAGAGAATTCACTTTGCAAAGCGCTCAAAGGTTGAACAGCATGGGCCTTGCGGATAGAATCTGCGCCTGCCTCGCACATACCAAAATATTTTACTTTACCTTCTTGAATTAACTCCCTGACAGTACCAGCGACATCTTCCATTGGAACATTCACATCGACACGGTGCTGATAATAAAGGTCAATAGCATCCCTTTTTAGGCGTTTTAATGAACCTTCAATGCTCTTTCTGATCGTATCAGGATGGCTATCCATGGTCTGTTTCCCATCTTGTATTGTAATACCGAACTTGGTGGCGATTTTAACCTCGTGGCCGAATGGGGCCAAAGCCTCTCCAATCAGCTCTTCATTGGCAAAGGGGCCATACACTTCTGCCGTATCAAACAAGCTCACTCCTTTTTCGACGGCATGACGGATCAATTTGATCATATCATCTTTATCTGCGGCAGGGCCATAGCCAAAGCTCATTCCCATACAACCCAGGCCAACGGCTGAAACTTCTAAACCCTGACTTCCTAATTTTCTAATTTTCATAGTGATTGCTTTTAAATGTTATTTGATCTGTTTATGATGAATTTTTGCTTAATTATTAAAACGGTGCCCACTCAGGAATTTAACTCTGACGGGATCATGGTGATCGAAAATCTGGTTGTCTTGTGCAAATGGGCTCCAGGATTCGATTTGAATGTTACTTTCTTTCAAATATTACTGTCCTTCAACTTGTTGCCAGTACGGGTGTGTTTCAATTTGATTTACCGCTGGAACAATCTCATGATGTACCATTAGGTCGGCCAATCGGTCGGGATAAAAGTTACTCACCCCAATGGCCCTGATTTTCCCTTCCTTGTAGAGTTCTTCCATTGCTTTCCAGGAACCATAAATATCACCGAATGGCTGATGGATCAGGTAAAGGTCCAGATAGTCCAGTTGTAATTTTTTCAATGATTTGGCAAACGCCTCTTTTGTGCTTTCATATCCTGCATCCTGAACCCAAAGTTTGGTAGTTATAAAAAGCTCCTGACGCTCAACACCGCTTTTCTTTATACCCCTGCCAACTGCTTCTTCGTTCTCGTAGGCTGCGGCGGTATCAATCAGCCGATAACCGGCGTTGATTGCTTCGTATACACTTTTTTCACACTGTTGTGGGTCAGACACCCGGAATACGCCTAATCCCAGGATGGGCATCTGAACTCCATTATTTAATCTGACTGTTTTCATAATTGTTTCTTGCTTGCTTGTTTGACGAATACAAAGGTCTGACTAAAAGCAAAGGGTTTTTTTAGACAATCAAACCGAAAAGTATAATAATCAAATCACCTTTGAATTCACCATTTAAAAAACGCGTACATAAAAACAAGCATACACGCTCAGCAATTTAGATTTGATTATGTTAACTTTGTATCATGAACGAGAAAGTAGCTGAACTGGCAGCATATCCAATAGGTGACCTGCAATTAAAAGGCTTTAAAGCCTACGAAGTAGAAACCAAGGTGCATCCGATCCCAATTTATGGTCGCAGGGATTTTTATAAGGTATGCCTGATCAGCGGCCATACTTTACTGAATTATGCAGACCGAAGTATTGATATAGATGACACTTTCCTGTTTTTTGGAAACCCCCATATCCCATATTCTTCGCATATCCAATCTGAAATGATGACAGGCTATGCCTGCCTGTTCTCAGAAGAGTTTTTAAAACTCAGTGACCGTCCGGGCAGCCACCATGAATCACCTTTATTCAAACTGGCAAACTCTCCGGTGGTGGCTGTTAGCGAGCAGCAAACAGCGTTTCTGATCATGATATTTCAAAAAATACTGGCAGAACAAGAATCAGATTATGCGCATAAGGACGACCTGGTTCGCAGTTACTTACATCTTATTATACAGGAGGCACTTAAAATGAACCCGCAGGATCATTTGGTGAAGAACAAAAATGCGGCTTCCCGGGTGGCATTCTTTTTTCTGGAACTATTAGAGCGCCAGTTCCCAATTGAAAGCATCAATGACCCCATCAAAATCAGGACTGCGCAGCAATTTGCCAGCCAATTGAATGTTCACGTAAACTACCTGAACAAATCCGTTAAAGAGATTACTGGTAAACCCACGACCGTTCATATTGCCGAACGCATCGCAACGGAAGCCAAAGCATTACTCCAACACACAGAATGGAGTATAGCTGAAATTGCATACGCCCTGGGGTTTGAATATCCGACATACTTTAATAATCATTTTAAAAAAATAACCGGGGCTGTCCCCAAGTCCTTCAGGACAAAAAACGCAGTAACAGCACAAGTTTGATTATTATACTTTTTGATTTGATTACATTCAAAACCATCCAGATTGATGATTTAATTTTGTGATGTTAAACAGACATCTCAAAGATCAAATCAAAAATAATCAAATGGAAAATAATCAAATGGAAACTCAGGTTTTAATAGGAAAAGTAGCCCTGGTTACAGGAGGTAATTCAGGGATCGGTTTCGGCGCGGCTAAATCACTGATAGAGGCCGGTGCATTCGTTTATATTACCGCTCGCAGGCAGCAGCAGTTGGATGAAGCATTGGCTCAGCTTGGTCAAAACGCAAGGGCCATACGGGCAGATGTAACCAGCAAGAAAGAAATGGAAGACGTAGCGGCGATCATCAAAACTGAAAAAGGATCTCTGGATATTGTTTTCGCTAATGCAGGAGGCGGTAACCCTGTTCCACTACGAGAAGTTACCGAAGAGTATCTGGACAAGACCTACAATGTCAATGTGAAAGGTGTAGTCTTTACAGTCCAAAGCATGTTACCTATCCTGAATGATGGCAGCTCAATTATTCTGAATGCCTCCATTACTGCCTACATGGGGCTTGAAGGCTTCGGTATATATGCTGCCACCAAGGCCGCTGTGCGTTCATTTGCAAGAAGCTGGACCACAGATTTAAAAGACAGAGGGATTAGGGTGAACGCCCTGAGCCCTGGGGTGGTCCCCACAGAAGGCTATCGTACCGAGCAAGGAATGTCAGAGCAGCAGGTCCAGGATTATGTTGACCGTGTGACCACCGAAATACCGGCTGGACGTGTGGGTACGAGCCAGGACATGGGAAATGCTGTTGTATTTCTGGCCTCCGAAGCCAGCAGCTTTATCACAGGGATTGAATTGACCGTAGATGGTGGACAGACAATGGTTTATGCAGGGAAAAATTAAGTTTTAGTACTAGTACACAGATGCCCGGCGCTTACAGACCGGGCATTCGTGTACTAGTAGCAACAGTTTGTTGATCAAGCAAAGAAGTTATCCAGAAGGGATCAAATAAATACAAAAGCACTTGACCTACTTCTTAGTGACACTAGCAACATTTGTACCTGCAAAGGCTTTTGTCTTTCTCGCTCTGTCCCTACGAATCTCTATAACTTCTCTTGTTATCAAACCTTACAATTGATTAGAATACAAATTACATTAAAACCCGACATAAGCCTTTGTTAAATGAACTATAAACCAAGTAAGTGACTCATTAAAAGTGCTTTAAGTTCTCCGACTAAATTCCGGGCATTAACATATAAAACCACGGTTTTCACGAACCATGATTAAAAACAAAATTGTAAATAAATGTTACTTCTTTGCGAAACCTACCAGCTGCCGGATGGATGCAATTTTAGGGAATTAGCAATTGATGCTTTACCAACTTTAAGGCTTCCTTCATCAAAAGACAGATATCTAGCTGTGAGTTGTACCAAAAAACCTTACATGTAGTATTCTCGACAGCCAAAATCTCTCATATAATAAGTATTTCGTCTAGCTCTTTGGACTTGTTATAGTTAAGTATCAAGCAATAAAAGTTTCCTTTAACTCATTGTCCTCTCACATAAAGCAAATTCATTTTCGTATTTCCTTAAAAGGTTTAACTTGGAAATAAGACAAAGAATCCTTGAAGAACAATTCTGTTTCTAGGATCTAGAGACTGTTTTCTGTTGAAAATGGTTTACTTTTTCTTGAATTGACGGCGTATCACTTTTAAAGCTTTTTCTTCGGTTTTGTACGAAGATTTTTCTTCTTTTCTTCTTTCATTTCTTCCAGTCCTCGTGTTCCAAACTCATTTTCATAACCAGATGCGTTGCGCTTCACTTCTACTGCAATTTTCCCACGAGACTTAGCTGAATCAGCTTCAACTTGTCCTGCATTATTGCTGGTTAGCAGCCTTTCAATTGCAAAGTCTAATCCTGCGCTTCCTGCACTGCTGGAAGTTTCAGGGGTAGATTTGTTCGGTTTGTCAATCAGTGGTTTTTCGATTTCAGGTTTGACCGTAGATTTCGTAAATGGAGAACCGTGTCCGAGATCGTCCCAGGTTCCTTTATTTAAATTACTCTTGATGACAGCATATTTAAACTCAGGATCAAGCTGCGCTCCTGTGATCATTTTTAAGTTCCGGATTGGCAACTCAGCATTATTTTCATCCGGGATACTGAAATTCTTAGTGAAGAGAATACTTGTAAAAGGCTTTCCAGACTTTTTGTTGATCATGTCTTTCGTTTGAACGCCATAACCTTCTCGGTTTAAAGCGGCTATAAAATCAGGGAATGTTTTAGAAACAGGCGCTGTACTTTTAACCAATTGTTTCAATTTATCCTTTTCAGTGGTCTTTGGATTATCTATACCAAACTTATCATCAGGTAAGTAGCTTCCAGTTATTCTTTTTTCAAGATTGAGTTTGGAATATGCTCGTCCCAGATCAGACCCTTTGATAACAACACCTGACGACTTCTGAATAAAGGTAATGCCGTTGCCCCTTTTGGTCTTAAAACCCTTTTGTAAAAGCTTCACACATAAGGATTCCAAGTCTTCTGATTCGGGGATCATCTGATCTAAATGGTTTCTCAATTGGGCATGGATTGGGTTGCTTTTTCGTTCTGTTTTGCCATCAATCAATAAGCTGTCCATTTGTTTGGTGGATTGAAGGCCATACTTGTTCTCCATCTTTCTGGAAAAATGGCCCATATCCAAGAAATCATAACTGGTTGAAACCGTATTCTTGCCCAGCTCATTGATCTTGTTTGCTATAATATGGATGTGCTCATGTTCTTTGTCAACATGCTTATAAACAGCAAGTCCATTCTCTTTCAGTCCAAATTCCTTTGCATAATCCTTCACGATATTTTGCAGGACTTCATTGGATGGGCTTTCACCGGGTGGGAAAGAAAAGCTAATATGCGCAACAGGGCTTTTTGTGCGGGTGTTTTGGTCAGCGACAGCATGTAGTTCATCAGCGATGTAATTAAGGTCTATGTCAGGACCATACAATTCCAATGCATTGATGTTTTGAAAATAAACCAGCTCACCCCGGATTTTCAAATTCCCGTTTTCATCAACGCTTCTTCGATCATATTTACAATAGATCAAAGCGTTCAAAAAATCACCACCCGATTTGCCAATTTTTCCAATCATTTTAACTCACTCGTAAGATTATACATATCAGTAAAAGGCAGCAGCTTTTCCTTGATTTTTTGCAGCAGTAGATCAACCTCGACCACAGGTTCTGAGCCTCTATCGAGCTTATTGACCAATTTTTCAATTTTGGTAAATAAGGAAACAATACTGGCAATCAGGCTTTGGCTGAGTACCATTTCATTGATCGAAAAGTCAGCCCGTTGAACCATCCGTTTAAGACCAGCCGCCATCTCCCGAAATTCATCCGAGATCACAGTGTCCGATGATGTATTTTTTGCAAGCAAAAGAACACTTCCTGCCATACGAAGAATGTTGCTCATTTCAGCTTTGACATCTTCCGGAATTGGCCGGCGCAATATCTTTGATTCCCGGTTAAGCAGTTTCTCTCTGCAAAAAACAGTAAAGTCAACTGGGTACCCTTCATGTTCAGCTTTCAACTTAGCGATCTCATCAGGCGTTAGCATCAGCGTTACTTTTACTCTCACCTGGTTGGCGGCCAGCTTAGGTCTGCCTGCTTTTTTGACTCTTTCTTTCTTTTCCATTTTTCTACAATGAGCCGTAGGGCGAATTGACTCCCACAGGGCAAGCGGTTTTCAGACGGGGGAAATGAAACGTAGAGTGATTTTTGCCGGGTGAAAACATAGCTTGCTATTACGATTCTAAAAAGTGTAAGCAAAAGTACCTTAAAAAATGTCTTCGATTAATACCTCTTGTAATAAAATATCCTTCTCGAAATAGAAACCGACTCGAAAATTGAACAAAAATAAGTAATGAAGCTAGTCAGATTGATCAAACTCTTTTTCGCATAATAAACAATGATACATGCCGGTACTTTACAAGTACTATGCATGTACTTTAATTTAGGCAGAAGAAAAATTTACTCGCGATATTCTTCAAAATGCGTAGATGCACGTACTATACGTGTACTATGCATGTATCATGCGTGTACTTAAATTATAAAAGATTAAATTATTGAACTATTCTAATAGCATAAAATAAAAAAATTTTGATATATAAATTCGCAACAGTTAGGAAAAATCAAAAGAACCAAATTAGAAATAGAAACTTTTAAGTCTTTTGTCCAAACCCAAATAATTCCACTCATAGATATTATGAAGTAAACTAGTCACAAGCAAAGGAAAAAGTAAAATTGTGGGGAGATGTATTGGACATTAATTTTTCCATATGGCAAACTACTTCTCGAAGTAACATTGTAGTGGCCGTAATATGATTGTTTTACTATTTAACAACGCGAACATACCCTAGTAAAATTCTACTAGCTTAGTTTGCCGGTCTCCAATTATGTAACTGCAAAAGCTATGTGCGATTATGTGAATTTCGACTTTTCATAATGAGTTTTTTTTACAAATGGGCGAGAAGAAGGTGTTAACAAACCAAGTATTTAGTTTTGGCTTTCTTAAGGGCTGTAAACCATAATCGCTAAGATTCGGATCTGTATTACAGGCGTATTTCCCCAGCCAATGGTTATAAGCAAAAGGGATAGCAGAGATAAATTCAAACCGGGTCGCCTGTAAGCCGCTTGAGAAATGTAGATGGCAAGGAAACTGCTATAATCAAATTACTTCTATTTTAGTAAATTATTGTTTCTATTTTACTTTTGGCCTAAATAGGGAATTGTGACCGTTTGACATATCAACTGTTTTGTGTTACATACCAAGCATTGAAATCCCACTTACTTAACTGATCTTCCAGTATGTCAGATGGTGGAGCGTACATGTCCTTTGTAGTGCCTACTGTGCAATTGATCTTGGAGAAATATGCTAGCAGTGCTTCTTCCATCTGACAACCACCCTTACCATATTGTGACCAAATAGCAACGAAGGCAAAATGGTGATCTTGTAATAATTTAATTGCCTGATTTATCATTCCGGTACCATTAAGAATTAAATAACTCTGTGATGCCGGGTTGATAGAATTTTGTTTTTTACTGTTCCAAGTAAGGTAAGTGTAAAAATCGGGCATGCCTTCGAAAATATGCAGAGTACCATTTGCAGAGCCTTTTACTGTTGATGGGAAAAAGCTTACAGCTTTCGTTCCAACTGTAACTTTCTCATATCCCCTACCCCGATCAAATCGGACTTCAAAGCCGCCTTCATTGTTACGTATGCCAAAGCCGGTATAGGATTTTTTAACGTCATTTCTAGCGTTAAATTTAACGTCTTTAATGTATGGCATGATAGCATCTGGGCTTATGCATCTGCTAAGTAGATATTGTGCTTCCTTGGACATTCCGCGGCCAACATAAGCATGAAAATTACTTACCGTGATTAACTCGTAAAAAGGTGATTCTTGGTTAATTTGCTTATACTCTTGCTTAGTGATAGGCATGATGTGTTTATTGCCCATAATGCGCTCAATATAACTTAGAACTTCCGAAACATTACGTAGATCACCAAATCTCATGGCCAGCTCAATTATACTTCCTCCCCTACCCTCTCCGTGATCATACCAAGCAAATCGATCATGACTTAGTACGAAACTGGGAGTATTCTCTTCTCTATAAGGTGCATGGTACCACTTTCGTCCTTCTGATACTTTGGCACATGCAAAACCAAGGTTTTGAAGAAATTCGTCAAGTAGAATAGACTTTGCTTCACTTACATTCATTTTAAATGAATTTAATCTTACTGCTTAATTTTTGCGCAATTTAATAAATAACACAACTAATTATTTAGTTGTCAATCACTTCTTTCCTCATTAGCAAAATAAGTTTTGCACAATTTTTTTGCTTAATAATAGAAAAAATTTAATTGTTTTTATATAAAGGGTTGTGGGACAAAATCACGGTGGTATTTACGACAAAATCACGGTCGCTTTTGCGACAAAATCACGGTGCGTAACTGCCTTTTACACAGGGTTTTCCACATACTTATCCACATTTATAGTCATTTAGACCGTGATTTTATCGTAAAAATACTATGTAACACATTGAATATCAGTAAATTAACAGCTCATAAATGCCAATACCGTGATTTACTCGCACTTTTGCGTACAATACGTTGATTACAAGTTAGTTAATGAATATTCCTAATTGTTTTGGTATAGGTGTTGGGCTATTGTAAAGCATTAGTCCTTTGGTACCTTTTTGTTCAATCCGAGCATCAGTATACAGGCATCTAACAAGATCCCAGGTTTTCTTGAAATTTGTCCTAAAATCAGTCATCCGAGTGTATTCCCCGCCAAACTGATCTTTTAGTGTTTTCCATGCTAGAAATTGCGGTTTACCCTTAGGTATGCGATGTAAACGGTGCGCAAGGAAACAATACAGGTCAATAGCCGTTGCGTTATTGCTCAGGGCTGCAAGGTGCAACTTCGGCAACGGTACAGCATGTTCGACCAGATTTGTGAAATATTGCTCTGACAGCTCAATCTGCTCAGGCCAACGCTGCTGGTTCTCCGACCCCTTGAAAACTGTAAATCGACTTACAATTGGCATGTTGGTGTTATCTTGCCACTCTGCACCATCAAAAGATAACCGCATGATGGAATTAGATAGCCTGGCTATTTGATCGCGTACAGCACTTATTTGGCTTCCTCCGTCCGTCATTCCTATTTCCTTCACAAACTGCGTTAGATTGTTGCTAGAGACGTCTATAATGCGACTCTGGCTTTGTACGGCAATGGCATTCAAGTTTGCAAGAATAATGCGTGCCTTGGTGCCGTATGGCAGACCCAGATATTCCTGTTTATGCGTAGCTGGATTGATTACTGGCAAAGGTATTACTGTCATAGTAAATTTGCCGCTGTCTGTTTCCCACACCTCATGTGGTGTCAATGGCTCACGCCGTGGCAAAAACACTTGACACATAGCGGCAGCTTGAAATAGTATTTCACGATCATCCGGTTCTTCCTGGAAAGCATCATATATTAGCTTTGACCGTCGTACAGCCACCTTAGATGTTCCATCAGGCTTTGGTTTAGGAGTTTTTTTTGCACCCATTTAGCATTAATTTTAACGTTAAAAATAATGTTTTAAATAACGTCTTTATTGTATGCTGTATTTCCGGCGCTCACGTTCAATCTTTTCCTGTACAGCTTCAATAACCCAATCGTGGACAGAAATAGTGATTTTACGGCTGCGACTTTTAGCTGGACGCCTGTCTCGTAGCTCTTTAATCATTTCCATTTCGTCAACTGTCATAATTAACTTAATGCTTTTTGTGGAATTTGGATCCAGAGGTTTATCAATGCTCTCGACTGTGGTTTTTCCACCTTTGTTTATAATAGCATTAATTTGTTGTTCAGAAACCTTTTTTTTAGGCGGTGATAGGGATATTGACATGGCTTATGCGTTTAAAGAGTTCTGTAATTTCATTAATGGCTTTGGCATCTGACTTCTCCCCCATTTCAAATACGGTCAATCCGGATGCACCTGCATTTGGGTATGCCTTTCGGTTCTTTATTGCGCAATCAACAAAAGTCATTTGCTCTAAACCTGCCAAAGCTTCTGCTGACTCTCTATTATCTAAACTTGTAATATCAGCACGGTTTAAAAATGTGTATGCAGTTAAAGGCGTAGCACGACCTGACTGTATCTCGTCCAAAATTTCCGTGAATTTTGCTAATGTCCAAATATCATGGCTGCGCGGCTGAACTGGGACGATTGCCACGTCAGCTACAAACAATGCAGCTCTCTGGCTAGTTGTATCACGGCCTCCCGTGTCAATTACAATATGGTCATATTTTGACTTCATTGTTTCAACTTGTTTACGAAGGTTTGCACCCACAAGTTGCACCAGTGTATAGCCTACGTTTCCATCTAGGGTCTGCTCTCTCCAAGCAGTAAAATCGCTCGCTGTACCCTGCTCATCTGCATCAATTAGCAGCACGTCAAAATCTTGCTTGGATAGCCACACGGTAAAATGTTCAGCGATTGTGCTGCGACCACTTCCACCTTTTTCTCCTGCGGTAGTGAATATCATTAGACGTTAGTTTAAACATGAAATTTAGCGCCAAAATATATGTTAATTTGTAAATCGCAAAACATGTTACAAATAATGTTTTTATCAATGTTATTTTCAACGCTATAATTAACGTTATTTTTCACACTAAAATAGCGCTAAAATTAACATTAATTATTACATCAAAACAAATCTTATATTAACGTTAACTATAATGCTAAAAAATACTATTTATAAACGTTAATTATAGCGCTAAATTAAACGCTTAAATTAACGTTAAAAAATAAGACAACGCAAGTATTTACTTTATATTAATAGGTTGATTATCAGAATTTATATATTATTATTAAGATATAATTAACCATATTTAAAATCTTAATTTTCCAAAAAGTAATTATTAAAAATAAATAGATTTAGAAATATTAAAGCTTTGGTAAATAGCAAATATAATAATTAATGCAAAGCAATGAATTGAGGAAAGTGATGCTTAATTTTTAGGAATTATCCTTTTAGAGGATAAGAAGCTTTTACAAATTAAAAGTAGTTGCTAAAACCGGTATAACTGGGTTGTCTTAGATCTTTCCAAAATATGTCATATTGCAGGCTTAACGATGCCTCCACGGTATACAAAAGTCTATAATCCATTATTAGTTAATCAAGAACTTTTCCTTGAAGGCTGAATGTACTAAAACTTACTTCTTACCTAATTTCCCATACAATTTCAAGATGTTCAACATAGGGTAGGAGGGGATAAAGGAAATATCAACCAACTGGTTGTATAGCATTGCACTTTTCGCTTCTTAGGGTTCAATATTGATAATTCATCAAAGGTCTAATCCCAAGTATCAAATGAGACAAAGCGATATTCCATTGTGAAGGAACTAGCTTGCAATGAGTGCCCGGATATATCTAGTAAACATTAGCATTTACGACATTTACTGGGTAAGTAGGAGGGGATAAATGTCTGCCTTACTGACATTTATTTGGGTGCTAAAATACAGCCTGTATAAGACCACATTTTTTGACTCAATGCTGCACTTCTCTGGAAGCTCATGTTGGATCTACTTTTTCTTCAATTTCTATTAATTGAGTTCATTATCCGAATGTGTTTCAAACAGTTTTAAATACCTATAAAAGTTAGCATTGTTAATCCCCAATGAAAGTATATATAACCTCGTAATCTGGATCATGCTTTTCTAGCAACAATCAAAACGTTTTATGAGAAAAAATAAAGGGGTACTTTTTAACCAGAATCGTTTATATTAAAATTATTCAGGTTTAAAGTAGCTATTGGAAGAAATTTAAGGGGATGAGGTGAGGATTTTCGACTTGGCTGAAAGTTTACTTATCTTTTTGGCACGGACATGTAGTGGTACTTAACAATTCGACTAATCTTATTCAGCTATGATGTCTCTAGCTTTGTTGGTATAAGTCATATTAACAATGGTCAGCCTTAGGAAAAAACAATGGGAGGTGCCCGAAAGTGCTGCTGCTTTCCAAGAATTCAGGTAAATCCTCTGTTTTCATAACTGCAAATCTATGCAGCACTGCACTGATCACAAACTCACTGGGAGATCGTAAATAGACCTTTTGGTCTGGTGTTTTAGCAATACAAAATATAGTCTGCTTTGGAAATTTTGTGACATAGTCATGAATTTCCGCCCAATCACCTTCAATAATGTATGTATCCATTGATTAATCTACTTAAAAATCATAGCTGACTTTGGATTATGTAAAATATGTTCCTAAAAATTTTTATTAATTAAAACAGGCAAATGGTTTAATTCCATTTTAGGATATTTCACACCTTTTAATTAACCTGTATATAGCCTTTCCATCAAATTGCTTGTGCCTGCGCGTCAGGTAATGGGTTTCATTGAGCTTCTCTGCAATCTGGGCATAAGTCATATTTTTACTCCTATATAATACGGCGAGTTCTGTAGCCTGCACATTGGCCTTATTCGTTAAAGCATTTTGTGTCCGTATCTGCTGCCCTGTACGTATAGCCTCTAAGGTTAAGTTCTCCGGCTTGCCAAGTTTAAATCCTTGTAATTTCTTTTGGGACAGTGCGGCTTTGGTTCGTTCGGATGTACGCTCGGCTTCATACTGTGCAAAGGTCACCATCATTCCAACGGATAAGGTATTAGCATCCGGCAGATCGCAGGCGACAAAGTTGACGCCCGTATCTCGAAGTGTCATTACGAAAGCAACGTTCCTGCTGAGGCGGTCCAGTTTGGCAATTAACAATTTTGCCTGATTTTTCTGACAGGCCAGAATGGCATCCTGAAGTTTGGGACGATCACTTTTTTTGCCAGATTCAATTTCCGTAAATTCCAGAATTATTTTGTCACCTTCCCGAAGGTAGCGATTGACGATAGACATTTGATCTCCTAACCCTAGTCCGGATTTACCCTGTCCTTTAGTAGAGACTCTGTAATAGCAGACGTAATTCATGCGATTCTAATACTAATTTATCAAATGTAAAGTTTTATGGCATATAAAAAACGCTCGTTTATTAAATGCCATAAAATAGAATCAAATCAATATTGTTATATCTAAATTGAAATTATACTATATTCATAATATATAATTTTCTTATATATTAATTTTTGTTAACCTTATATTAAGTAAGAAAATTTGACTTGTAACTTTTGTATCCATAAAGGCTTCTTATTGATTTTCTATTAATTTAAACTTTGCTTGTGATAGGGGAGCTACTTTATCAACTTCTATTTATTAATTACCTGATTCCTTTTTTGGATGAGTAAGATTTGTACTTAGGCAGAAGAATACTTTTTAAACTACGGATCTTGCCCCGCTACTTGCGTTACAAAATCTTACATGTAGTATTACCGACAACCGAAATCATTCACATTGCAAGTATTCAGTTCAGCATCTACTAGAAGAATTCAAAGTATATGGTAAGGATTTCTGAACTGAGTGGAGGGTTACTTACCTTTGCGTTTTGATCAGTAGAGGTCTCCAACAAACAATCCATTTTTTTATTTTCAACTGTTCAGTTTCGTGTGAATAGATCATCAATTATATAAAATCCAATTAATTACTGTACTAAGAAAGGAAGCCTACCCTTTAAGTCCAAAATAGAATGATTATATTCCGCCAAAATAGTTTAATAATATATACATTTGGCGTAATATAATTTTTTATAATACGCCAAATTGTTAATCTCTTTATAGCTTTGTAATAAAAAAACAAAGCAAATGGAACTAGTCACCGGGCGAGTTGAAGAAAAGCTACTTTTAAATAAAATTGAAAAATCAGGAGAAGCGGAGCTGGTTGCAATATTTGGCCGGAGGCGGGTGGGAAAAACGTTTCTAGTAAGAAACGGTTTCACTAAAAGAATTTCCTTTGAGTTTTCCGGAATTCACCATGCAACCTTAAGCCAGCAACTGGAAAACTTCAGCATGGCACTAACCAATGCGGCTGGCGGATTACCAATTGCTAAACCGGAAAGCTGGTTAAAAGCTTTTGAAATGCTTAAACAACTACTGGATCCATTATTAAACAAAGACAGAACAATTGTGTTCTTTGACGAATTCCCATGGATTGATACTCCTCGCTCGGGCTTTCTGCCAGCATTTGAGAACTTTTGGAATAGCTGGGCCTCACAGAAGAAAAACCTTATTCTTATTATTTGCGGATCAGCTGCATCCTGGATGATCAAGAAGGTCATTAATAATAGGGGAGGATTGCACAACCGGGTAACCAGACGAATACGGCTCCTTCCCTTTACCATCGGAGAAACATCAGAATACCTACGGCAACGCAAAGTCAGGTTAGACAAATACCAGTTGTTACAAATATATATGGCAATGGGCGGCATACCACAATATCTTAAAGAGATTGAACCGGGTGAAAGTGCTGCCCAGATCATAGACAGGCTATGTTTTACCAAAGACGGCTTGTTATTTGATGAATTCAGAAATCTATATCATTCCCTCTTTGATAGTGCCCAAAACCATATAGATATTGTACGTGCATTAGCAAAAAAAGGCAAAGGCATGAGCCGCAATGAACTCATTGATGCATGTAACCTGACATCCGGAGGCTATGCTACCCAACTGCTGAGTGAGCTAACGGAATCCGGCTTTATTAGCACATACATTCCATTTGGTAAAACCATCAAAGATGCCCTTTTCAAGCTCACAGATGAATATTCTTTGTTTTATTTAAAGTTTATAGAAGGAAGTAAAGCCACTGGACCGGGAACCTGGCTAAGATTTACACCCGGCAACTCATGGAAAAGCTGGAGTGGAAATGCCTTTGAAAGTATATGCATGAAGCATATTTCCCAGATTAAAAAGGGCATTGGAATCGCTGACGTATATACGGAAGTATCAGTCTGGCGTCACCAACCAAAAGAAAAGACAGAAAAAGGAGCTCAGATTGACCTACTTATTGATCGGAATGACGCATGCATCAATATTTGTGAGATGAAGTTCTCTGAATATCCATTTGAGATTGGTAAGGCATACGCAACAGAGCTGGAAAGTAAACTTACCGTGTTTCAGCAGCAGACAAAAACCAGAAAAACCCTTTTTTTGACAATGATGACAACCTATGGGGTAAAAAATAGCTTGAACTATCCAGGACTGGTTCAAAAAGAACTAACCATGGACGTCCTTTTCAATTAATCAAAGCCTTTAACAGGATACTCCAAAATGGTGCTTTATGTTATTCTGGAAGAATGTACTGGCTAATCTTGAACAATAACATTCCAGCATTAAGTCTTAGTCCTATAAATAATAAAATAGTAAACAGTAATTACATTTAAAATTCATCCAGCATTCAAGCTAAGTATATTTTTATTTCCTTGATTTAAGGATACATGTTTTCGTACAAACAGACCGGAAAATATCTATATAAATACAATAAACAATTTTACTTCTTTTGATTGGAACGTCCATCCACAACTAATTATTCCAACCAGGCTCTTCAGGAGTTTTGGCATTGCTTCAAAGCGGGTGATCAGCAGGCTTTAGATGAAATTGCAGCCTGGCACTACCGCTTTTATTACTAATATCTTCGTAATAGATTCATATCAATAAAATACAACAATTATCTATTTGAAAACAATCTTTACTTAAAATAACCATATTTTAAATTTGTTTTATAACTATCATTATGTTAAATAGATTAACTGTTTGTAATGAATTCATACCTATTACATTTACTGGATAAATCATTTTCCATCCTTCTTGCTTACTACAATTAAAACTTTGTGTCAAAAGCTTCAATCCTTAAATAGCCAAGTTGTAAACCATATACAAAACTGCATAGAAGTAGCAATTAAATAAAATAGGTCATGTGCTATATTCCTAAATTGTCTGAAAATTTGGGACACTTACAGGCGGGAGATCAGAGGGTATTTTAGCCTAATACCGTGTTTGCTCCAACTGACTAATTAGCCCAGGTTAGTCAGTAAAATCCACTAATGATGAATTGAAATTATTGTGCATGCGCCCAAGAGTACGGAAAATGGCGGCTATCTTAGGAAACGTCAAATTTCAATGCCCGGCTTTTGAAAAGGTCTGTTTTAAATTTGAAAATAAAATTCCGCAAAGACATACCGGTTTTATTGAGCATATATAAGTTAGCTGTTTCTTCTGAAATATTAAACTTCATCAGCAACTCCGTAACACGGATCGTCTTTCTGTTTTCCAGTTCGTGTTTAAGATGCTCAACCAACGCTTCGGACAGTTTTTGCTGACCTTCGGGCTCTTCGACTTTGTGGAAATCAAAGTTGTTTCTTACTAAAATATTTACAATCAGTGAAATACTGCCTTTGATCAGTTTGAGAAACGAGGCTTGCTGTTGCGTCAGCTCAAATGTGATTTGTTCCACCAAATAGCGGATCGTGTCCGCATCACGCTCATTACTAACCAGCTTTCCCTGCCGGACACACAGATTTCTAAAAATATTTTCCACTTGTTTGTAGGTTTCCACAAATTCAGCAACATGCTTTTGTTCTCTGTCCGCACAGACTAGAGAATCGAATGCGATCACTAGCACTTCAGTAGCCATATCCTCTTGAAAAACTAGCATTTCATCTGGTTTGAGTAGGATAACGCCACCCTTACAGTAACTATGCAGCTGGTTGTTCAATATAAACTGACCGTCTCCACAAGCCACAAATACAAGGCGGTAATGAGAAGCGAATTCGTAGCTGTCCTCCCAATTCCGCGTTTTGCACAGGAGCAGATGAAATTGTTTGCGGGCAGTAAATTTAATCGATGACATTTTACAATTCAGGTTAATGCGATAACCCAATTTTGTAACTTAAAGTCTATTTTTAAAAAGACAATTGCCGAATGACAAGATTACGTTGCAGAATACCCGTTTTCACACCTTAAATCCAGAGAAATTCTATTTCCCCAGCCAGTTTTTGAATGCAGAAACACGGTCCGGGCTAACATAGGCTTCCTGAGCTAATGCCGGATCAAGGTCGATTTTAAGCTTTCCGGCCGATATAGTATGGATGTTACGAATGGCATTGATGGAAACCATCAGCGAGCGGTTGATCCGGAAAAATCGCACTGGGTCCATGAGCTGAGATAGCTTGTCCAGGCTGTATTCCACCGCAAAGTGCCGGCCGTCGAAGAGCCGCAGAAAGGTGGCCTTTTCTTCAATTACGAAGTACGCGATTTCAGGGCTTGTAAAAGTAAATATTCGTGAACCAGCCGTGCACAGGAACCGATCTTTATATTTTTCCGGAACTGGTGCGTCCGCAGTATTGGCCGCACTAACAGGAGGCGGTGTAGCGTTCAGTCTTTTAAATTTGATCAGCGAAGCTTGCAATTCGAGCGGGCTAATTGGCTTCAAAAGATAGTCTATACTGTTGGTTTTGAACGCTTTTAACGCATACTCGTCAAATGCGGTCGTGAAGATGACAGGAATAGTCAAATTCAGACTTTCCACGATTCTGAAACCATTGTCATCTTCGAGGTGAATGTCCAGAAAAATGAGGTCAGGGCTTGTATTTGATTTATTTTGAAGATAAGCTATTGTGTCAAAAACTGACGGGATTACAGCCAGTACATGTATAGACGCATCGATATCCTCTATCATTTTACGTAGCCGTTCCGCGCTGAGATATTCATCTTCTACAATCAGCACATTCATGACAACAAGGGAATTTTGACGATAAAATCAGTTTCAGTCCGCTTAATTACAACGTCTTTATTCTGCAACAATTTGTAACGGCTGACCAAATTACTTAATCCAAGGCCGGTTGTCTGTTCTTTAAAAATTCTAACTTGCAACGGATTGCGAACAATTAGGATCGTATTTTCAATGGTAATGTTGATGCATAGCGGATTTGCAACGGACATGGTATTATGCTTGACTGCATTCTCAATAAGTGGCTGCAAAGTGAGTGGAATAATGCTATACCGGTTCTGATCGACTTGAGATACCTGAACATCCAATTGTATCTTTTCCTGAAAACGAATGCGAAGTAAATAAATATAAGTTTCAAGAAAATTCAATTCTTCTTTCAAACTGATCTGCCCAAGTTCCGCTTGTTCCAGAATGTACCGATAGGCCAGCGAGAGTTGCTGGATGAATTCGCTCGACTTCTCAGAACGAGATTCCACCAGCGAGGCAAGCACACTGAGATTATTAAACAGAAAATGCGGACTGATCTGGTTTTTCAATGCCAGGAAACGCGCGCTCATGTTTTCGGTAGCCAGCTTTTCGGAATCCACCAGCATTTTCTGCAATTTTTCTTGGGCCTGGCTGCTGACGCAGAGATAATAGCCTGCTATTAATGCCAGAATTGTTAGAGCCTGATTGGAATGATAACGCGTGATTTTTGCATCCATCGACATCGTACCGTAATGGTTGAATTTTGAACGAAAAATCCAATTGGAATCCATAAACCCCCATGTATAAATGAGCATAAGATTAAAAACCAGTGCTAGCAAAATGGCCGGAACCAGCGCGATGAGTTGATGCAATAAATTGAAATTTGCAGGACGCTTGCTGCCGGTCAGCACCGGAAGATTTTTAAGAAACCAGTCCATTAGGTAAATCCAGCTAGTATAAAACACAGTACTAATTAGAATTTCAACCGAAAATAATGGAAGTTTGTGCAGAATCGTGGCCCAGAAATCCATCCGGACATTAATAAAAGTTCTCAACGGGATGTATACAATCGCCAGCGCGAAGCCCAGTAACCACTTCTGACCAAAAAAATAAGGATGCATATTTGCAATGAAAGCTTTACACCAAAGTAAGACTTTAATTGCTGCAGTGCAAGAGAATGATTACAACAGTATTGATCACTCCGTATTTTTTTGAATGATAGAAATCTATTACAATAGGTTGACAGCTTGGACTACCTTACCGTGGTATTTTTGGTCTTAAATAACTAGCTTAACATAATCCACTGTACGTATTATTTGACATTACATGTGTTATACAACAAAATATTATTTGGTAAGTATTTATAAAAGAAGTTAATAGATACCCCATTCAGCTATTTTGTTTTGATAACTTTAATTATGTAAAGTTTCAAACGTTGCTGGACATTAGCGGCATGAAATGGGCCGGTGTTTGACCTGGCTACTCAATTCAGTAGCATACCCATGAAGGAATACTGTATTCCGCAATCTGAGTGGTGGAAATTGTTCTTTCCCTCTTGTTGGTCACAGGCCCAAAGTTATTTTAGGTGCATCACTGGACCGTTTACAAAATTGTTTGGTTTTAGTGACCAGCCCATTATTTTGTTTGAGTAAGCATCGATGAGTAAAGCTAAAAATGAATACCAATTTCGTACCGAAATATAGGGGTTAGGTTAAAAAATTGTACAGAAACGATCACAAGGCCGTCACAGATTTATTGCTTCAATATTTACGTAGTTAAAAGCATGGTAATTGCTTGTGAATGGCAAGTTCCTTTGAGTGATCTTTCAGAAGTGGTAGATTTTTAACCCTTTAATAATCAAAAGTGTTGCTGAGATTTGCATATTGCATACTTTTCTTCTACGGAAAAGCTGCATACTTCTCCTTGGGAAAAAGCTGGCATAGAACAAAAAATATATAATTTTGAGAAAAAGTTATAATTATGACAGGTTCACTGCCCGAAGTAGATGCAGATTTGCTACACGGTTTGAGGGAAGGAGATGAGGCCGCATTCGCTGCTATCTACCAATTATGTGCGCCAGCACTCTATCGACGGCTGCTTCGCCTGTTAAAAGACGTTGCAATTACAGAGGAAATCCTGCAGGACGTATTTCTTAAACTCTGGGAGCACCGCAGGCGCATCGAACCAGCACGCGGCTTTCGGACCTATCTGTATAGAATGGCCGATAATCGGGCAATTGACGCTTTTCGGAAAATCAGCCGCGATAAAAATCTTCAGCAGGAGCTTTGGGCCAGTGACATCGGCTCTTACGTTCAAGAGGATGAGCTGTTTAACACCAAAGACGATTACCAACTTGTTGCAGACGCAATCGATCAACTATCTCCCAAACGCAGACAAGTTTTAATTCTCTGTAAACTGGAAGATAAAAGCTATCGTGAAGTGGCCGATCTGATGGGCATCTCGGTTTCGACGGTAAGCAATCAACTTGTCAAAGCCATTAAAGAGATCAAATCCTACGTCAATCGATCGGCAGGTAATCATTCTTCTGCGGTTGTTCTGTTTATGTCCGTGTTTGAGAATAATTAATCTTGTATTCTTTTTAATAAAAATTGTCTTTATTCGATAGTGTGTTTTTAAAACCGGATCGTATAGGCCCATAAACAGAGAAAACATATTCTGATTTGGTCAATCGAGAAGAGATACAACAACTGCTGGAAGCTTACCTTTTCAACCGGGCAAATCGGGAGGAATTAGACAAACTGCTTGCCATATTTTCCACGCTGGATGATGCGGAGTTCGAAGAGGTTGTCCGCCAGGCAATGCGCGACGATGCGCACACGCTGAATGCCGATTTTATTGATAATCGTGTAGAACAATTATATCCTCAGATCTTGTCGAAGGTCCGCGAATCCTCACAGGAATCTGCCGAACCAACTGGTGAATCGAAACCTGTTGTTCGCTGGATCTGGTGGAAAGTTGCCGCTGCCGCGGCAAGCTTTCTTTTATTAATGTGGGTGGGCGCCAAATTCCGTCACCGGGATGTGCCTCAAAAAGAGATTGCGGCTGAAGTCACTACCAACCAGATCGTGGCAGGCGGTAATCGTGCCACGCTTACACTGGCGGACGGCCGCAAGGTTGATCTGAGCGACAGGCAGCAGGGCATTGTAATCGGTAAACATATCCGCTACCTAGACGGTACGGAAGTCATCGATTCAGCAGCAGACGGCAAAACGTACTCGCCCGATATCCAGCATTTTACCCTTGCTACGCCAAATGGCGGACAATATCAGCTCTCTTTGCCTGATGGAAGCCGGGTTTGGCTGAATGCATCGAGCTCGATCACTTACCCCGGCGCATTCAATGGTGGCAAGCGTGAAGTTACCCTTCATGGAGAGGCGTACTTTGAAGTTGCCAAAGATGCGGCCAAACCATTTATCGTCAATACCGAAAAGCAGCGCGTAACGGTTCTGGGCACGTCCTTTAATATCAATGCCTATTCAAATGAAAACCTTAGCAAGACGACATTGCTGACCGGGTCAGTGCGCGTCAATGCCAAGGCAGACGGCGTCGTTTCAAAAAACGAACAGGTACTGCGGCCAAGCCAACAAAGCATTATCGGCGACAACGGTCGTACAGTCGCTGTTCTTATAGTTGATCCAACGACTGCTGTTGCCTGGAAAAACGGCCTTTTCGATTTCCATGGCCTGAATATCGACGAAGCGATGAAGCAGATTGAAAGATGGTATGATGTCAGAGTGACTTACCAAGGACCCAGACCTACCGCATACCTGGGAGGTAAAATGAGCAGGGGCGTCCGGTTATCGACATTTCTTGAATTCCTGGAAAAGGATTTTAACATCAAAGCTGAAATTCAGCGCGACCGCACACTTATATTAAATATTCCGAAGGATACAAACCATTGATTATCAACTTAAACGACAGCATCATGATGAACAAAACGTCTCCTTGATCCCTGACCAGAGAAGGTAAAAAAAGCAGGGAAGTGTCGAAACCACTTGCCCTGCCATATACCGCTGGTCCCCATCGCGAACATGGTACTATTCACAAAATGTAAACCTTAGTTTTTCAAAGTTATGAATAAAAAACGAAGGCTGGAAAGCTATGGCCTGTGGGGCCGCTTATTCACCCGTACAACTATATCCTGGCGCACCTTTATGATGATGAAGGTATTTGGTATTTTATTGCTCGCTTGCCTGAAGTTGCACGCGCACAGCTACTCACAAAGCATCACGTTAAATACGAAAGGTGCTTCGATTATTGACGTTTTTCGATCTATTGAGCAGCAAAGCGGCTATGTGGTGCTCTATAATTACAAGGAGCTTTTAAAAGGCGCGGCGGTTACGGTAACCGCAAAGGATATGCCCTTGGAGCAATTTCTTTCCAGGATTTTTTCAAACCAGCCCTTTACATACAAAATCGAGGACAAAACAATCCTGGTAAGTCCCAAGACGGAATTGCTTCGCCGGCAAACAGCGGACCCGCCGGTAGAAACACAGCCCGTCGCACCCAAAGAGCGGAGTATTTCCGGTACCGTGACCGATGCGGACGGCGGCGCTTTGCCTGGTGTAACTGTGCTCGTAAAGGGAACCCCGGTGGGCGCTGCAACGGATGTAAACGGGAAATACACTCTGGCCGTACCGGACGGGGCAACTGTGCTGGCATTTACAATGGTCGGGTATTCGCCTCAGGAGAAGGAAATAGGTGCAGCGAGCATTATTGACGTGACGATGGCCGCCGCTACAAGCGAGCTGAGCGAAGTGGTTGTGATCGGGTATGGATCCCGGTCCGCAAAGGACGTTACCACCGCGATATCGCGCATTAGTGCTGAAACCATTGACAAATCAGTTTCGATGACACCTGAGATGGCCATGCAAGGTACCATGAGCGGCGTTCAGGTATCAGGTAATTCCGGTGACCCCATGATGCGTCCAACAATCCGTATCCGCGGGACAAACACCTGGGGCGTTTCTGATCCGCTTTTTGTGATCGATGGTATTCCGGTGACCGAAATGGGTGCTGGTATTGAAAGCGAAAATGCCCGGATCGCTGATGTGCGCGGGCCAATAAATATTATGTCGATGATCAATCCCAACGACATTGAATCCATTTCAGTATTGAAAGATGCGTCTGCCGCAGCTATATATGGGGTGCGCGCTGCAAACGGCGTGGTACTGATCACTACCAAAACGGGCCGAAAAGGAGCCATGTCAGTGGATTTCAGCACCAGACTAGGGGTGCAAAACCTGACCCAGGATCTTGACTTGCTTACAACGCCTGAATATACATCTTTCGTCCAGGGCGTCTTTGCGACGGACCCGGACCGCCTGCCAATGGAAGACAATATTGGCCGCTTTGATCCGGGTAGCAACAGGTACCTCGGTAATTCGCCGACCTACAACTGGCAGGATGCCGTTCGGAATAAAAACGCAGCAGTTCAGGATTATTCGGTGCGGGTTTCTGGCGGCAATGAAAATACAGACTATAACGTTTCGGTAGGCTATGCTAACACACAAGGTACCATTCTGGTCAATCAGCTGAAACGTTACTCCGGCTCTTTTAAGTTAAACTCGAAGATCAAAGACTGGCTGAAAACGGGCGTCAATTACCGCCTTGTCAATGCTTCAGGACGTGATGGCGTTTATAGCTATTTCGACGTGATCCGGAGCGCTCCCTGGCAGCCCATTTACGCAGCACCAGGCATTCCCAGCTACAATGGATATGCAAATGTGGTGGGTGGAATCCAGGATAACGGGTCCTATTCGAACCAGAAATTGTATGGGCAGGGAACCCGTATCAATGAGGTAGGCCGGATGAATTCAAATGACGTTTCTTACGACTCCTGGCGCAATATCGGTAACCTGTACGTGGAGCTGACGCCAGTGAAACACCTGACCGTAAAGGGTACCCTGAGCCTGGACCGGTATGTTACCACGCGCTACCAGTTTTCGGATTATGACGCCAATGTGTTCGATTATACCGCCGGAGATCCTCGGGCCAGGGGAGGAGGGAAGTCGGTGGGCTCCTACCAGGAGCGTGATGTGATCAACAATAACCTGATGAAGGAGCTGATGGTCAACTATGCCAATTCCTTCGGCGACCATAACCTGGATTTGCTTTTCAATTTCTCTGATCAGAAATACGATGCGATGTACAAGCTTGCCAGCACTGAGTACATGACCACCAAAAAGGATTACCTGCGGGTACTGGGGGGAGAACGCGCTTATACTTCCGTAGGAAGCGAGCAGATGCGTTGGGCATTGCAGGGTTACCTGTTTCGCGCAAGTTACAATTACGCATCAAAATATTATCTCGATGCGACAGTACGTCGGGATGGTAGCGCCCGTTTTGCGCCTGAGAACCGATGGGGGACGTTCCCTTCCGTTTCGGCAGCTTGGCGACTAAAAAGTGAATCTTTTTTAGAATCTGTTTCCTGGCTTTCTGACTTGAAACTGCGAGCAGGCTGGGGACAGCTGGGTAATCAGGAGGTGCGCGATATGGCTTATCTGTCGGCTATTTCCCGTAATCCTCATTATGCAATGGGCAACAGCAGCCAGCCTGATCGTCCCTCCTCCGGTGTGTTCTACGAGGGGGCAACGATCTTCGGTATTCCAAACCGCGACCTTACCTGGGAACGGACAGAAACATTCAACATCGGTTTTGATGCGCAACTATTTAAAGGGCTGGAATTTTCTGCGGAATACTACTATAAGAAAACCCATGGGATCTTGCAGGCTATTGACCTTCCTTCAAGCGTGGGTGTGATTGAAACGCCCGTAGCCAATGTGGCCAAAGTGCAGAACCTGGGTTTTGAATTTAATCTGAACTGGCAGCAGCAACTGGGCGATTTCCGCTATGGCGTAGGTGCTAACCTAACTACGACAGCCAACCGCGTATTAGAAACTTACAAGGGAATTCCAACTTCCGCAGGGACTGTCGAGCAGGGCTACTCAATGTTTTACCACCGCGCATACAAAATAGGTGGGGTTTTCCAGAGCGACGAGGAAGCACAGCAGTGGCTCTCGCGTTATGAGGACGTCAACTATCAACGATCACGCGTGGGCGCAGGGGATTTTTATTTTCAGGACCTCAGGGGTGCTCCCAAAAACGAAAATGAGTTTTATTCGGAAGGCGCCGACGGACGGATCGATTCTTATGATATGGTATATGTAGGCAAATCGATTCCCGGATTCTTCTATGGCATCAATGGAAACGCCAGTTATAAGGGTTTTGACTTTAACGTACAGTTTACCGGCGTTGGTGATGTAGTTAAATATAATGGCATCAAAGCCGGGACTTTTATGGCTACTGAAGGGGATAACGTGACGCGTGAGGTGTACAATGCATGGACGCCTGAGAACCGGTCTACAACACATCCGCGGCTGGTCTTTGGTGATCCTGTGCAAAACCTTCGCAGCTCCAATTTTTTCTTTGAAAGCGCGGCTTATCTGCGGCTTCAGAATTTGCAGCTGGGCTATACAATCCCTTCATTGGCTTCCGGTGCTGGGAAAAAACACTTCCAGACTGCCCGGATTTATGCCGGAGCATCGAATCTTTTCACGTTGACACCCTACACGGGACTGGATCCTGAAAACAACAACTACCCGGTGCCGCGTACTTTTTTTGTCGGATTGACGGCAAAGTTTTAAATCTTAACAGATTCATATCATGATGACACGATATAAACATTATAACCCTACCCCGATCGTAGCAGCGCTATTGCTCCTGCTGCTGAGCTCATGCGCCGATCAGTTGGACATCAAGCCTACGGCCGAATTGGAAAGCGAGTATTTCGAATCTGAACTTCGTGTGCAGGAAGGTGTTGGTGCCTGCTATGCCGGATTTTACAATCTGTACGGTCCCCTGCTTAACGATGGCGGCGGCTCTCACCAGATCCTACTGCTGCCCGGAGATGACATTACACACCAGGATGCCGGTCGCGGGGCAATGGAAGCATTTGCCGGGTTAAACAGCGCAAACGGAGAAGTGAACATGCTCTGGACGCGGCTTTACCAAATCATTTACCGCTGTAATTTTATGCTGGAAAAACTTGAAGAGGAATCTGTGAAGGCCGTTTATCGTACGTCTGGCTTAAACGAGATCAACAAAGGAGAGGTACTTTTTCTGCGTGCATGGGCTTTCCATCGTTTGTGGGATTTTTTCAGGAAAGCGCCGCTTCAGGATACGCGTATCCGTAGCATTGCGGACGCGATACTTCCTCCTACCCAGGAGTTTCAAATGCTTGACAAAGCGATCGAAGATCTGGAACTGGCCGCTACGTTGCTGCCCGACGCATCATACTGGAAAATAGAAACGGAGCGTGGCAGGGTCTTTAATGAAAGTGCGTACGGGCTCCTGGTGAAATGCTACACGCTACGCGCGAGGTACAACAAGGCCAATGCGGGCGACTACCAAAAAGCGATTGCCGCTTTCAAAAAAATCACAACCCGGCAGCTGGTGCATTTTGCGGAAAACTTTGATTACAAACATGAAAACAATGCCGAGTCGCTCTTCGAACTTCAGGCAAGCCATGCGACTGACCAGGACAATGCATGGCTTGATAATAATTTTGGCGGCGGGGCCGGTCAGATGGGGGCTATGTACCATTACAGCACAAGCCACTGGGGCAACTACGTTTCGGGCATATACGGTCCTACAAAAAAATTAATGAACGCGTATGACAACGGTGACCCGAGAAAAGAATACACTTTCGCGAACTTTACTACGAATGTCACGGGCAATACAGAGGTAAAGGCGCCTGCCTGGGATAAGTTCGATGGTTATCAGTTGATGAAGTATGTGTATCCCGGTCGATGCTGGTTTGAGAAGATTTGGGGTATATCCTCGACCAACAACACCCGCCTGATCCGCTATGCTGATATCAAGCTTTTGGCCGCGGAGGCTTACTTGCAGACTGGCAACGCAGCTGCGGCCCTGGTGCAGGTAAATGACATCCGCGCCCGCGCACGGCGCTCCACGGAAGATGGTAAAGTGTCGACCGCGCCAGCCAACCGCACGGCGATAACCATGCAGCACATTATGAATGAACGATTTATTGAACTTGCTGCCGAAGAAGGTATCCGGTGGACAGACTTGCGGAGTTGGCATGCAGCTGGCTTCATAGATCTATCGACCTGGACAGCCCGCGACTTTGGCTACAATTACAATGAAGCAAACTTTGAGTTTCAGGTATCCAGGCATTTGATATTCCCTATTCCGCAGCGAGAAATGAATACCAATCCACTTATGGCTGCGGCCGGTAACAATCCAGGTTATGATTAAGATCTTTCTCCTATCATGGATGGCTTTCTTCGGAATGCCATCCTCAGCCCATTCCAATCCACCGAAAAAACAGGTGATCAAGGCCGCCTATCTGGGCCACAGCCTGAGCGCCGGTATTCCTGAGATGTTATGGGGCATGTCAAAAAGCACCCGTGCAGACAGTTTTGATTTTACGCATCAACGCAGCAGTGGTGCTCCGTTGCGACACCAGTGGAATCAGTTTGTAGTAAGCGAGAACCGGGAATTGCCAGAGCATACCGATCGGGAAATGATGCGAATATTCAACAAGGCGGATATTGACAAAAGCGCTCACTTAAGCCCGTTTTTCGATCAGCAGGACGGGCTTCCCTCGGGCCAGTATACACATCTGGTAATGACCGAAAGCGTCCCGCGCTATTATGGCAAAGGCTGGGGGAATGTCGTACAGCATACGTATCCGTATGTGGATAGTATATATCAATATGCGCGAAAATATAACCCGGAAATTAAACCATATCTATATGAGGTTTGGCATTGTATCAACAGCGGCACGCCTACCGGCTGCGAGCATGACAAGGATGCGAGCCCGTTCCGTACGCGTTTAAAAGATGATTTGCCTATGTGGGAATCTGTCGTCAACCAGTTCAATAGCAAGAATCCCCGGCAGCGGATGCAACTCATTCCGGTGGGCCAAGGCCTGGGCCTGCTGTCGGACGCTATTGACAGGGGAGAGGTGCCGGGCATTCGTTCCATCAAAGAAATGTTTACGGACGACATTCATGTAAACGATACCTTACGCTATTTTGCTGCCTGCATACATTATGCTGTTTTATTTGAAAAAAGCCCGGTCGGACTTCCCGGCGAACTGCGGCACCTGGATGGCCGGCCTTTTGTGAAACTGTCCAAGGAAATGGCTGCCATCCTGCAAAGACTCGCCCGGCAAACTGTCGTTGGTTACCAGGGAGCGAAGCGCAATTGATGTTTTTATTTTTAATTGATACGATCCGATGTATATACCACGCTTTATTGCTATCCTTTTTTTTATAACAACATGGGGTCCTTACAAGCTCAAAGCCACTGCCCAACCCCAGGAGGTGTTTGTTTCTCCTTCGGGCAGTGACTCCAACGCCGGAACCAGGAACAAGCCGCTGCGCTCAATCCAGAAGGCGGTCGGCATGCTGGAACCCGGCAAGACAGTTACCTTGCTTGACGGACTGTACAATCTGACAGCACCCGTTACGATTACTGCCAAAGGCAGCGCCGAAAGCTGGATAACCATTCGTGGAGAAAAGGGTGCTGAAGTTATTTTGGACGGGTTGAAAATCAATATTCCAGACAGCGGCATTTATCCGCGCAATAATGGTCTTGTGCAGATCGAGCATGCTGCATATATACGGCTGGTCAACATTCATGTGCGTAATTCACACCGATGCGGGATCAATATCCAGGAAAGCAGGTACATCGACGTGATCAATTGTACGTCTGAAAACAGTCTTTCTCCGGGAATAGCCACATGGCAGCGTTGTGAGTACATTCGTATTCTGGGCAACACGGTTATCAATGCTAACGATATGAAAATGAGCTGGACACCTTATAAGGGACACGAAGCGCCGCATGAGGCGATCAGTGTAGCCGGCTCTCACCACTTCGAAGTAGCATGGAACCATGTTTACAACTGTGAAAAAGAAGGCATAGATGTGAAAGAAACCGCCGCTTTTGGCTCGGTCCACCATAATTATGTACACGATTGCAAGCGCCAGGGGTTATATATCGACGCCTGGTTCGGTCAGCTCGAACACATCGAAATGTACAGGAATGTGGTGCACGGCTGCGAATCCGGCATTGCCATTTCATCGGAGGACGGCCCCAATACTAAAAATCTTAAAATCCATCATAACCTGATTTATAATAATCGTGCTACCGGGATTTTCTTTTCCAAATGGGGCGCGGACAACCTGCGGGAGGAAGTTGACGTATATAGCAATACGTTTTACCGGAACGGCTGGGGAAAGAATTTTTCGGGCGATCCCCAGTACTGGCTGAGCGGAGGCTGTTATTTGTATTCAACCAAACTCAAAAACCTTCGTATCCAGAATAATATTTTCGCCCGGAACTTCCCTTTTGAGATCGGGCATACGAGCAAAATGGCTGACAGGTGGGCGAGCCAGCAGCAAATCGATATCAGCCGCAACCTGATCCAGGATACTAACAAATCCGAATTTCCGATCTACCTGCATTTCTGGCTTAAAGACAGCGTTTACGCTACGACCGGCACCCATGCAATCCTTGCTGATCCACACTTCGTAAATCCACAAGAAGGTGATTTCAGGCTGAAAGAAGATTCTCCTGCAAAGGATGGAGGCGGCAATTATTTAGGTGCATTTCCAAAAGGGACAAAGAGGGAAAGCTTTTGGTGGAAAGAAAATTTTCCTCCCGTGATTCACATTGAAAATTACCAACCCAATTACCCATCGGGAACTGAAAAATAATCAGATGATCGTACCTGCCAGAATGTGCTTGTTTTTTATATCAATGCTTAAAAACCCCGTTATGAGAATTGTATTATCACTGTTATTACTGCCGCCGCTCGGCGCTGCTTTCGGGCAGCAAATCAAATCTGATGCCGAAATCGGGGCTCAATGGGGTTTTACACAACCAGCTCCTATTGATTTTAACGACCATGAAGGCTACGTGTCGATTTATAATGGAAAGGATCTGAAAGACTGGGACGGCAATCCGAAATTCTGGCGAGCGGAGGAAGGCTCCATCGTGGGTGAATCGACGCCCGAAAACCCAAGCGGCAACAACTACATTGTTTATCGGGGAATGAAGGCCAAAGATTTTACACTGAAATTTGAAATCAAAGTGGCGGGCACTGGGGGAAGCGGGATGCAATATCGCAGCAAATCGGGTTTGCCCTGGCTGGCTTCCATATCACCCGAGGTGACGAAAAATGTCGGACCAGTGAACCTGAACTGGATGCTGACCGGCCCGCAAGCGGATTTTTGGCCGAGCGAACCCTGGACGGGACAATTTTATTCTGAAAATACCCCCATGCGCATCCTGGCCTGGAGAGGACAGGTCGTGGAAGGTTTTTCAGACAAGCGAAAACGACTGATGGGGACCATTGCGAGTAGTGAAACGCTGGCGAATCTGGTTAAAAACAACGACTGGAACCAGTATACGGTTATTGCGCGCGGCGGCATGTTTCTTCATATTGTGAACGGACAGCTCATGTCTGTGATGATTGACGATGACAAAAAATCGTCCAACAATGAAGCCGGGTATTTCGGAATTGAAATTGAAGCGATTACGAAGGTTTCTGTCCGTAATATCTGGGTAAAAAAGCTAAACTGAACGCCAAATTTTTTAATATATATCAGTAATGATCCTGTTCATTTTATTTTTGCTGTTCCTTCAGCCTGTTGCAGAACCTACACAGTTGGTTCGCGCTGATGACAAATCGATCCGTTATACGGGAAGATTTGATTTTTCGGATCGGGCTAACCCACGCTTTATGTATTCCGGTTGCACGATCAGTGCCGGTTTTATGGGGACTTCGATTGCTATTAAATTGAAGGACGATAGTCTGCGTAACTGGTTCAATGTCCGCATTGACGATCAGCTCTTCAAGCTGGAATCAGCAGATTCGTCCGGCATTTACCAGCTTGCCCGCGACCTTCCCGACAAAGCGCATCGCATTACTATCACCCGGCGTACGGAGTCGCACGGCGGCACTACTACTTTTGAAGGATTTATAATTGACCCGGGTAAAACATTATACCCATTGCCGCGAATTACCAGGACGATTGAGTTCATAGGAAATTCATTGACTTGCGGCTATGGAAACGAGGGCAAAAGCCGGGAAGAACATTTTAAATACGAAACCGAAAATGCGGACCTGGCCTATGGTGCGCTGGTAGCCAAAAAGTTGAATGCAAATTACGTGGCGATATGCAGATCGGGTATTGGGATGCTCCAGTCATATGATGGAAATAAAGATTTCGTTCAGCCTAAATTGTATGACGAGATTGTAGCCGGAAGCAATGCGCAATGGGATTATGCAGCCAATCAGCCCGATGTGGTTGTCATTGAGCTTGGAGCGAATGATCTTGTCAAAACACTTGACAGTGCTCTCTTTGTCAATACTTACATTGCTTTTGTAAAAAAGCTACGGAGCCAATATTCTGACGCTGATATCATTTGTGCATCGGGGCCGAACCTGCCGGGAGACAGCACATCGACTTTTCAATCATATATCAGGTCGGTTCAGTCCCGATTTGCGCCCGCCGACAAGAAAGTGCATTATTTTGATTTCGGGTCCATTGATGCCAATGGCAGCGACTGGCACCAGAACCTGAAAGAGCATCAGCATATGGCAAATGGTTTAATACCTTATATCAAAAAATTGAAAAACTGGTGATGATCAATTCAATCAGAAGCATAGCGATAGTATTTGTAGCGCATATCCTTTCTCCTTCGGGATTTGCACAATCACTGCCCGCCTCCGATTTCTGGAAAATAGCGGCTGACGGCGGTATCGTCTGGAATGTAAGCAGTGAGCAGCGACTTGCGCATGGTGATAATATAGAAATGTCGGGAAGCAATGTTTCCGGGATTATCCATTATACTATCAATAAAAAGCGCCAGCTTACCCTTAAACGCGATATCATTTTCCCACAATTACGTACCTACGACCGGACCAATGGAGTAAGCTGGCAAAAGTACCGGGCTTACCTGCGTCAGACCTACGGATCAGAGATCGAGCCAAGTATTGCCGATGGCCAGAAAACAATCGTTTTCGAAGAAGTTGATTCAATTGGGATAGAAGGGAAACTGATTATTTATCACACACCTGTCAATGATATCAGGCTTACCCGGACATTGTTTCCTTCCATGACCGAAAGGCTTTTTGTCGAGCAATGGACGCTGACGAATGTTGGCAAAAACAGTAAACAATTAAGAACGGGCAACACAACTTACAAAACGACGCTCGACGGATACAAAGGTGCATATCACATTCACGTGTACAGCGACGCGGGCGGGCAAATAGATTTAGCTGCAAACGAGTCTTACAGCTTTGGATTATACTTTGCGGCTGCCATTGACAATGAGTCAGCCGAGGGGTTCAATTACAAAAAGGCTGCTTTAGAGCGGAACGAATTTCTTCGATCCATGCGCCAAAACTTGGTTTTGGAAACTGGTAATCATGTACTTGATAGATTGTTTTATTTTTCAAAGATCCGGGCTGCTGAAAGTATTTTCAATTCTAAAATGGGTCTTGTGCATTCCCCTGGCGGGGGTAACTACTACCTTGGTGTTTGGGCAAACGATCAGGTTGAATACAGCGGCCCGTTCTTTCCTTTGCTAGGTTATGAAAAAGGCATTGTCGCTGCCCGCAATGCTTATCGGAAATTCCTGCAAAACATTCCGTCAGCAAGCAATCCGATTCCCTATTCTTTCGAGATTGAAGGTGATATCCAGTCTTCCAATAAAGATCGGGGCGACGCGGCTATGATAGCTTACGGAACATCGCTGTATCTGCTGCGCACGGGCGATCGGGAGGCAGCAAAAGAATTGTGGCCACTGGTTGAATGGTCGCTTGCTTACTGTCACAGCAAGTTAAACGAACACGGAGTTGTACGCTCACAAACAGATGAAATGGAAGGGCGAATCCCAACCGGAGATGCCAATCTTGCAACCAGTTCGCTCTATTACGGAGGCTTGAAATATGGTTCCGTCTTGGCAAAGGAGCTGGGATACAAAAGCTTGTCAAAACAGTATGAGCAACATCGGCGAGATCTGGAAAAAAGCATTGAAAGCCATTTCGGTCATCATATAGAGGGACTTGACACATACCGGTACTATGAAGGAAGCGAGCGGCTCAGACATTGGATCTGCCTGCCTTTGGCCATGGGAATCAATACCCGCGCCGAGGCAACCGCAACAGCGTTGCTCGATAAATTGTGGACAGAAAATGGCATCCTGGTAGAACTCAATCCAGACAAAAAGGGTCAGGATGTATTCTGGGACCGAGGTACACTTTACATGTTTCGTGGGCTGTTTAAAGCAGGTTTTTTGGATAAATCTCTTGAAAAACTTGTGTCATTTTCCCAGAAAAGGCTTTTAGGTGATCATGTACCGTATGCTGTCGAGGCTTATCCTGAAAACGACATGCGGCATTTGTCTGCGGAAAGTGCATTGTATTGCAGGATCTTTCTGGAAGGACTGCTTGGACTTGAACAAACCGGGTTTTGTTCATTTAGCATCACTCCGCAACTAAGCCAGCACTTACCGAAATTGACGCTTCGTAATCTCCACCTTGGTGACCTTATTGTATCAATACAACTGGAACTCACAGGGGATAATAAAGTAATTACAAAAATTTACAAAGGCGAGAAGCTGATTGTAAATACAATTGGTAAAAATCATAACAGAGTTGCATTCTTGCTACGGTAGCGAAAGAGAACTGCATCATTTGATTCCGGTAGGCGAAATCATCATCAATCCGGAACTGACGTAGAATACAAGCTACTAATCCATACTGTATTAATTTATAAATATGTATTCATGAAAGCATTTAAAATTAATTCCAAGCTAATAAGTGTGTTGTTACTCCTGATCGGTTGCAAGGTTTTTGCCCAGAAAAAAACGGATACCGCGTTTTTCAACAAAAAAGACTTGACCGGCTGGTCAGCCGCTAACATGCAGTACTGGGCGGTTGAAGACGGTGCAATTGTAGGCCGGGCAACGCAGAAAGTGGAGAAAAACCAGTTTTTGTGGTCGGATGTAAAAGTGGCCGATTTTTATTTGAATGTGGATGTACTCTTGGAATGCAACGATTGCAATGCGGGGATCCAGTTCCGGTCTAAAAAAGCGGACGCATCAGGTCAGTCAATTGGTTATCAGGCTGATATGGGGAGGGATGTATGGGGCCGGCTCTACCACGAACACGGACGGGAAAAGCTCGATTGGTCGGATCGGGGTGAAAAGGCAGTGAAACCCGGTCAGTGGAACAAATATGAAATCCTGGCTTCAGGCGACCGTATCTGGACTGCCATCAATGGAAAACTGGCAGTATCTGTGAAAGATCCGGGCGGTGACCCGTCGGGATATATCGCCTTGCAAATCCACTCCGGCGACGCGCAGACTGTCCGGTATAAGATTAATTCGTTAGTACATAACCCGAAGGTGGAACTCGCCGGGTTAACCGAAGCGCAGCTGGTTAAAGAGCTGAAACTTCCAATGAACAAACCACTCGGCAAATCATCGTCGCTGACATTTAAAGAAAATGAAGTGATTGTGTTTGCCGGTGGTACCAATATCGTGAACATGCGCAAGGACTGCTACCTTGAAACGTTGCTCATGGCTGCAAACCCGCACACCAGGCTCCACATCTGGAACCTGGGCTGGGACGGAGATACGGCCTACGAGCAATTCAGGGACGTTGGTTTTGGAAAATGGTCCAGGAATCTAGATAGTCTTGGGGCTGACGTTGCTTTTATTCAGTTTGGACAAATGGAATCCCTGTGGGGAGAAGCGGCATTACCTGAATTTATCAATGCATATAAAAAGCTCCTTTCCGAGATCAAAACAGGAAAGCGCCGTATTATTTTGCTTTCACCTATTCCGTTCGAACCCGAAAACCTGAATTCCAGGCAGGGTAAGCTGGCACAAAACCCTTTGATAAATGCCCCGGTTGAGAAGTATGCAGCGGCAATCAGAGAGCTGGCTACTCAGGAAGGTTATTTATATATCGATCTGTATACCCCGCTGCAAAAGTCTCCGCTGGCAGGTTCGCTAACTTTCAATGGTGTCCATCTTTCGCCGGAAGGGCAAAAAGTTACGGCTGAGGTGATCGTGCAGGAGCTGGGAATACAACATCGGATTACCGAAAAACTGGAACCCTTACGGAAAAAAATTTTGACGAAAAACCAGCTCTGGATTGGCTACTGGCGTCCCGGCAACTGGGCTTTTCTGGGCGGCGACCGCACCACGGTGCCTTTCAGCCATGATTGGAAGAATACCGAAAAAAGAATTTTTCCCGAAGAAGTAAAAGGTTTTCAGCCGCTAATCCTGGAAGCCGAAAACCACATTTTTGAACAGCAAAACCTGCTCGTTACACAAAACTGATAAATTTATTTTCATGCAAAGACTATCATACCTCATATCGTTTGCTTTTTTACTATCCTACACAAGTTTTGCCCAGGTAAATCTAATGTCAGTTGCGCCAGCCGAACCCGACAATTCGGTGGAGTCGGAAATGGCGTCTTTCAAGATCGCCGACGGCTACAAAATTGAATTGTTTGCGTCGGAAACCTTGGGAATCGCCGACCCCTGTGCAATGCGCTGGGATGAAAAAGGGCGTTTGTGGGTACTTACGATCCCATCCTATCCGCAGCCGATGCCCGGTTCAGATCCTAATGACAAGCTGGTGATCCTGGAAGACAAAGACGGGGACGGGAAAGCAGACTATTCATCGGTTTTTGCAGAAGGGCTGAACATTCCGCTGGGCTTTGAGCTTGGGCATGGCGGCGTTTATCTCGGCGAGCAGACCGAGTTGGTGTTTCTCAAAGACACCGACAATGACGGCAAAGCAGACAGCCGCAAGGTATTGCTCTCCGGTTTTGGAACGCACGATTCACACCAGACGATCAATTCTTTTTTGTGGAGTCCGGGCGGCGAACTTTTCTTTTCACAGGGACACAGCATTTACAGCCGGGTTGAAACGGCATGGGGTATTAAGAAAGCGGATCGTGCTTCGATTTGGAGGTATCGTCCATTGCAAAACAGGCTCGACGGATTTCTGGACGGGTCCACGGCCAGCGTAAATCCCTGGGGGATGAACTTTGGCGAGTGGGGCGAGATGTTTCACAAGGCCAATGATCCTGAGCTTTTTTATACCGTTCCGGGAATGGTCAACACTACCCACCGTGCATTGCTTCCGCCGATTGGAGAGCTGGTAATCAAAGGTTCAATCATTGAGATTGTCCGTACCAAACATTTACCCAAAGACCTGTGGGGCGATTTTGTGATTGCCGGTTATTATAACAACAAAGTAGAGCGGATGCGCGTGGCAGAGGATTCATCCGGCTACAGGGCCACATTGCTGGACCCGATACTGACTTCGTCCAGCCGCAGCTTCCGCCCGATCGATATCAAGATCGGGCCGGATGGTGCAATGTATGTGCTCGATTGGTATAACCCGATTATTGGACATTACCAGGCTTCCATGCGACATCCCGACCGTGATAAAACGCATGGACGGATCTGGCGGATCACAGCCACTGGCCGACCGTTGCTTACACCTCCGGTACTCACCGGACAATCTGTTCCTACCTTACTCGATCACCTCAAATCAAAAGAACACTGGGTTCGATACCAGGTAAGAAAGCTTCTCGCCGAACGCCCGTTTGAGGAAGTAAGCCAGCCGCTGACTGACTGGGTTGCGAAACTCAGCCCGGCGGACGCAGATTTTGAACATCATTTGCTGGAAGCAATCCATGTATATGAAAGCCACGAGATCGTGAATGAAGATTTGTTGCAAAGGTTGGCAAAAGGCGAAGAACCGGGCGCCAGGGGCTACGCCGCGCATGTTGCCGGGCGCTGGGCCGACCGTCTGGAAAATCCGCTGGCCATTCTCGAGCCGCTGATCAACGATCCCGTGGCAAGAGTGCGGCTTGAAGCGCTCGTGGCTGTCAGTGATGTACACCGGCCGGAGGCTATGGCTGTCGCTGGCCAGATACTTAATTTACCAACTGATAAATTTATCCGTTATGCATTGGAAAAAACGGTTTATGCATTGGAGCAGGAGTGGGAGCCGGCTTTAAGAAAAGGTATGCTTGCATTTAAAGACCCCGCACATCTGGCCTACATTGTAAGCGTCATTCCGCCGACGTGGTATACTGCCGATATGTACCGTAAACTGATCTCGGACGAGTTGTCAAAAGAAGTAAAACGAAGCTTGCTGATCAGTCTGGCAAAGGTGGGCGGACCTTCGGATATTGAATTTGTGCTAAAACCTGCAAATGTAGCCGATGATGCCGTTTTGCTCGATCATCTTGCCAAGACCGAACCTCGGCCTGTAACGCAAGTTTCATTGAACAGATTAAAAAGCATTCTTGAGGGACCGGATAACAAAGAAGTCGCCAAATCGGCGGTACGGCTGATCAGGGCCTGGAAGCTGAAACCGCTTGCACCAGCGATACAAACGTTAGTTTCCAATGGACAAAAGGATGCGTCTCTCCGCGCCGAAGGTTTGCAAACATTGGCACAACTGAACGGGCGGGGAGCTTTACCGATTTTACAAAAACTAGTCAAAAATCCGCAAACGCCCCGACAGATCCGGCTTGCAGGATTGCAAAGCCTGAGTATGCTGGATATTGGCCTCGCTACCCAGGCCACGCTCAACGAAATTGGTATTTTTGGCGGCTCGGTTGCGGAATTCAAGGAAATTCTATCTCCGGTTCTGGAACGCAAGGGTGGCATAGCCTCACTCACCACAGCCTTAGCCACAAAAAGCTTGTCCAGAGAAAAGGCAGGACTCATGCTGGAAGTACTTGCCGTGAAAGGGATCAATGCGGCGGAGCTGAAAACTTTGCTCAACAAGCAGGCCGGTGTGAAAAACCTTGTGACCAGAAACTATGATCAGCAATATGTGGACAAGCTTTCAAAACAAGTTAAAGAAGCCGGAGATGCCGGAAAAGGGAAGGCGATTTACATGGCTAATCCCAGCTGCGCATCCTGCCACACAATCAATGGAAAAGGCGGGAATATTGGTCCCAATCTGTCAGCTATTGGCAAAGGTCTCTCTACAAGGGAGATCATTTCAGAAGTGCTCTGGCCCAATCAAAATGTGAAAGAGGGCTATAACAGGGTGGCGGTGGAAACGAAAACCGGCGAACTGATCCAGGGGATCAAGATTTTTGAGAATGCGGAAGAAATACAAATTGAAACTACGGAATCCAGAAAACCGAAGGTATTAAGTAAAAAGATCATTGTCAGCAAAACGGAAACCGGCTCGCTTATGCCGTCAGGACTGGTGGATAATTACTCAGAGGAGGAGCTACGCGATTTGCTGCGGTACCTGAGTGACCTGGGAAACTGAGATGCGAAAATGCCTGGGCGAAGCTTTTAATGTAGACCATCTTTCTCCAAAATCAATGATATTGAAAAATTGTCTAACTTTCATATATTTATTTTAGTATTTAAGTTTGAAAGTAAGAGAATCAGCTTGTTTTAAATTGTGCTCGGCTTTTATATTTTCATTTTAAAAGATGATAATCCTTACATTCCGGTTAGTTCGTAACCAGCAACTTGATGACTTCCATTGCAGCTTCTGACCTGATTTTCAGCACAAAAACCCCTGAGCTCAACGAAAGACCTGAAATATCTACTTCTACTTTTTAGCCAGTTAATGCCATTCTAGCTGTTACAACTATATAGCTTTGGCCAGCAATATTTAACAGATCAAAGAAAACATCTTTGTAATGTTTTCTGAATACCTGCTTAGTAAACTCCTTTTCAATGGGTATCAAAAGCGATTTAAGATACTGTTCAGGAAGCGAATAGCGGTGTGATGTTTTGCTTACTGCGCGAACAAGTGCCTGGTCTTGATTCCTAACGCGGAACAGGTATCAGATTTGAAACGTTACCTTAATACGGGTAGTTTGCAAGTTAATGATTTCTTATATCTCATTAACTTGAAAAGCTGCAAAGCTCAAAATACATAGTGATCTGAGCAGGGTCACTGTTTTGATAATAAATCTTCTAAAATTTCACATGCCATTGCTGGTATGCAAAGTCAGAACTTTACTTTAACTTTCATTTGCGATGAAAAAGATACTGATCCCCATAGATTTCTCTGAAAGTTCACAGCATATTATCCAAGTTGCCAAAGCAATTGCTTTGAAAACTGGAGCCGAACTTGCTATTATGCATACTTATCAAACCAACATTGCCATTCCAGTAACCGAAAGTACAGAGCAGGTGTGCGATGACATGGAGAATTCCTATAAGCAACTATTGAATGAATATGTAATTGGTGCGCAGATAGAGGGCTACCAGGCAGAAGGAATCTGGGAATCTAATGGAATTCATACATCGGTCCTGAGTCAGGCCTCGAAAATCAAAGCTGATCTTATTGTAATCGGCCGGACCGGACAAGGAAATTTTATGGATAAGCTGATCGGCAGTTCAGCAACCGGTATTGCGCTGGATGCTTACTGTCCGGTATTGGTTGTACCTTCTCAGGTAGAGACTATTAAGTTTACACGGGCGGTATATGCAACACAGCTCGAATACGAGGAAATCAATATTTTACATCAGGTAAAAAGATTAACAGAACAGCTAGGTACCAGACTGACCTTTATCAAAATCAGTTCGTTAGAGCAGCCTAATATCCAGCCGGATGAGCAGTATGTTCAGCAGATGATCAATGAACTTGATATTTCGGCCAGTGATATTGTCATTCAAAAAGAAAGTGGTGTCATTGAGGGCATCAAAAAGTATTGTCAACAGGTCGAGGCTGATCTGCTGATTGTTTCAACCCGGGAAAGAGGCTTCTGGGAACAGTACATTGTCAATCCAAGTATAACTAAAAAATTAGTGGTGGAAACTGATGTTCCCTTGCTAGTATTTCATCTTAAATAACAAAAGCTTACTTTGGCAAATAGGTATGCACCATAAAGTATTCCCAGAAATCAGATATTCAAGAAGCGTATGTTACTGAATTAGGTTTACAGTTTAAGAATTAATCACATGTTGATTATTAGAAATCAAATAGCTATTATAGTGTTATCTTCGTAGTAGATATATATTAACAAATTTCAATAGTTATCATGTAATTATGAATATTTTCTATAAAAATTCATGTATTTTACTTGTTGTATAACTGACATTATGTTAAATAAAATATTTACTTACCTCTACCGTACTATTACTAGATTTATCTTTTAACATTACATAAGTCTTAAACCAGAACTTTATTTTTCAACTAATTACTTGTTGATCAAGCTAAGCTTTTGTACTTAATCCACGTATCAAAGTTTTTTAGAAGTGTCTAAGAGCTTGTTTAGGAATTATGTTTGGAGAGGCGGTTTAATTCGTTGTAACATCAGTTGAATATTTGCCAGAAGTATCCAGGCGACAGAAGAAGAAACGGTATATTCATAATCCTTCACGATTCTTCGGAAAAAATTCGTCCAAGCAATGGTACGTTCAACAACCCACCTCTTTGCAACAGGAACAAAACCCTTTGCCGATTCTGGACGAGATGCCTTCTCAAATTCGATCCCGAACTCCTGCATTTTACGGGCAAAAACACCATTATATGCCTGATCTCCATAAATTTTTTGAAGACGTTGATTTTGACAAAGAATGTCAGCAGAAAGATATAACGCAGCGGGACCATCATGTTCATTACCGGCATGAACATGGACAGACCATATTCTTCCATCAGTGTCAACTAACAACTGTCGTTTTCGTCCATTCACTTTTTTGTTTGCATCCGTACCACGGTTTTCAAAAATCATCGGAGATAATTTAACGCTCTGGCTATCAATGCACAAAGATGATGGATGCTCGTTCTTGTTTTCTCTTTTCCTATCAACTTGATTGAGAAGACAATTGATCTCAGCAAAAAGATTTTGCTTCTTCCATCGGCTGAAATACCAGTACACCGACTGCCATTTTGGAAAACACTCAGGGAGATTCCTCCATTGGCAGCCCGTTCGGACAACATACAAAAGGGCGTCCATAATCGATCTTAATTCGTATTTCCTTTTTCTTTTTAAATTCAAAAATCCCGAAATTGCGCTCCATTGGGGATCGGTCAGTCTAACATACTGTTTAGTCAAGTCTTGAATGTTTGGTCACTGCAAAGATGGTACGATCCCCTTTCTTCCCAAATCCCAAACACGTTCTTAACTTTTTCGTTTATATATTTAGATGATTCAGTATCTGGTTGTTCTCGCCAGTCATCAGAAGGGCATCGCTCGCATTCAGGTCCACATTGCGGGACCATCATAATCGACTATTATTAAAATCGCTCATCAAATGCTAATTATTTATTCAATTTGCTGGTAGCTGATGTTTTTAAAATAACGCGCTATTAATTTCGTTTAGAAAATACTCAGGAGGGTGCTCTTTTGGAATTTATGATTTAAGGTGACATCTCCTTGTAAGTCAGTCGCAAATCACTTCCACTACTCATTTTAGCAAAATGAAAAATCTCCTGCCCTTTTTCCTGATTATTGTGTTGGGCTGTAAAGATGAATTAGACCTTGATCCTTACAACGGCGACATTGGTTCGATAGTTAAAGAAATTAACATTGATGGCGTTCGTGATGAAAACATTAAACGCTTCAATAATCAGATTTTTGTGAAATTGCCAGTGGACTATCCGTATGGTAATTTGATTCGGCCCAAAATTCAATTGAATAACCAATTCCATGTTGCCACGGATCTTAGCCAGGGATTACCATTTGAAGCACAATCTGTGGAAATTGTTGTTGAAAGTGATACCTATGGTGCATCTAATTTCTATATCCATGTCTCGCCGTCAGTACCTCTCGAATTTACCGGAAATCCCAAAAACATTGAGGTAAAGATAGAACCAAATGCATATGCCGAAATATATATGAATAATCTTGGCACTTACCCGTTCTCAAATGATTCCGGAATGCTTTTCCAGGATATACCTGTTAATTTAAGAAATACGATTAGCGGTCAGATTACCAGAACCTCCGGCTTGATTTTGCCAGATACAAACGGAGTAAAAAGACTAGCAATCGCTATACCTTTGAATTCGACAGTCGGAAATTATACACCAATTGTTCAGGTAGGAGAAAGACAGGCTGAATTTCCTTCCATCCTTAAAATTACTTATGGAAAGCTAGGATTGTTCCCATCAGATTGGAAAGCGTCTGTTGCTAATGCGTCACTCGTAGTTACAGGTTACAACATATTACCAAATAATAATTACGAATTGGAAATTTTCAACGACTTTATGCCTGCAAGAAGCATTCAACTAAAAAGGATTGATGATAATAGTCTGAGTGCCGCAGTTCCTACCGATTTGCCGTTTGGTGATTACAGTGCAAAAATCCTGGTTAACTCCAAAGAATATGAAATAACTGAAATCCTGAACCCCAGGCATTTCAACCTTCATTTTCTTGCTTCTTCATCGCAACCATACATCCAGTCCCTATCGCAGTCAAACTTGCTTAATAATAATGCATGCAGCTACTACAAAGAAACCAAGATAATAGCGAGGGACCAAGATATATTGGCAAACATCCAGTTAGAGCCTAATGCCGAAGATATTAAACTAAAATTGATCAATCGTAAAACAAAAGAAGAGCATTTGCTGACCAGTTTACCCGGCAGAATCCATGCTTCCTGCTTCAATCAATTTTATTTACGGTTTTCTATTACAAAAGAAGTTACTGATGGTACCTATGAAGTTTACGTTATTGTAACAAATCATGATACAACTATGCAAACCAGTGAAGCCTTCGGTGAAATTGTATCTATCCAGTAAGTAATGAGAATGCTCAAGCTAATGCAACAATTGTTAGTTAGCATAAGTTTTTTAAACATAGTGCCATGCGTGTGTTATTGAAAATGCGTAATCAAGTATTTGGAAATTATATGTATTCCCTGTGACCGCGACGCTAATTTCAATCGCACTGGCGACCCGGCCTATAATCGCTCCCAAGTGGGGAGAATAGGGTGGATGGCATCGAAGAGGTAATTGTATCCTTGTATGCCAAACGAATGAGCGTTACTAACATTGAAGACCAGATCAGGGATGTTTACAACTTTGAGGTTTCTACATCAACGATCAGTCCTATAATAGCCTCTGACAATTATTTTTACCTTATTTCTCGTCTCAGTTGTCAATATCTTTTCGTATACCATTAATTTCCTTCGATTCACAACCATTTTCAAGCCATCAGGTAAGTAATTTTGTCAACAAGGGTGTACAGTATATTTTCGGCATGCTCAGACTGTGCCAAAGAAAAGTATTCTGCACCTGAAAAAAAGTGGTCATTAACGTACGCCTTCGCTTTGGACAATGAAGTGAAGTATTTTTCGTTGATCGAAACTAGTTCAGAAGCAGTATAAGGATGGGCACGCTGTTCGATAAAGGCCAGGTCTCCACTGGGCACATTGTTGGAGATACAGTGGTCATAAACGGCAAAAAATAGCCGTTAGATTCAGCTTTTGTATGAACTCCGGTACAGTCAGGGAACAAATTGAAGGCTTTTTTCATGTTTAATCAAATAAGAATACTGAATCACTACCAGAAACCTTCTTTATATTGTGATTAAAAGCACTTCAATAAAAATTTCAATTGATGTCAGAAAGAATACAAAGTTAACAAACCATTAATAATCTTAAAATAAGAAATTAGTTTTTACTTACCTGTACATGGGTACAGGCATATCATCAAGCGATTTGCCATAAAGTCGATAGTAGATATCCTGTTAAGTGTTCCTGTATTGATCAATACTGAAGTACTCCCTACTTTTCAGACCATCAGTTGATCATTGATAATTAAATTCAAGCTGCATTCAGGTAAAGATTTACTGGTTTTTTACGTCCGATACCTTGATGTTTTGTGGAGTTATAACGTTTGACAAACGATGGTTTGATTTGCTGCGTTTTTTCACAACTCAGGAACTTGTAACCTATTTCAAAAGCAAGGATCAGGCCAGCTTTGGCCTTGCCAAGCTATCCAATTTCGGTCCAAAGGACAGGTACTACCCCATTCCTTTTGACGAGTACAAACTGGATCCTGAAAAAATGTATCAGAACGAAGGTTATTAAGCTTAAAACAAGAAAAAAAGGCTGTCTGGAGATCTTGTTCCGGACAGCCTTTTTTGTATCAGGGCTTTGAATTATGTCGTTTTTATTGGTTATGGTTACCAATTTCAGTACCGTAGCATTAACGTACAGGAAAGAATTAAAACAATCAGAAGCCGGGACATGTTCAGGATATAATCAGCATTGATTAATCTTCGTCAGATTCTTCTTCCTCGTCGTCATCTCCTCCTTTTGCAAGTTTCACAAAGGCGCCCCTGCGAGGAGCAGGCATTATGCTCTTTTCACCACGAACTGTTTGCCATACGATCCGGCTGAAAATCAGGTCGTCAATGGCGTCGGGCACAGAAAGATCAAACTGATCCGATTGGCGCGAATTGGAATTAATAGCTACGTTTTTCTGGGTGAGGTCCACGCCTGCTTCTTTGGATGTAAAACCTGCCGGATTGGCTGTATTGTTAAAACACCTCCACATTGGCGTAGCTGCGGCATCATACTGGCTCATGGGTTTTATGCCCAGGATCAGCTCCATGGTACGTAGCATGCCCGAGGTCGAATACATGGTATGGTCTACAAAGCCTCTCTTTACAAAACCTCCTGCTACAAAAGCAATGGAGCGGTGTGCATCCACATGGTCCGGGCCATTTTGGGCATCGTCTTCCAGGATAAACACAGCCGATTCATTCCAGACCTTGCTTTTGGAAAGATGCTCAACAAAACGTCCGACTGCAAGGTCATTATCTGCCACTGCTGCAAAGGGCGTCGGTTTGCCTACGCTGGCACCAGAAGTATGATCATTTCCAAAGCGAAGCGTATTTAATCTTGGAAGCTTGTCGCCTGCAACCAGCTCATCAAAGTCTTTTTCCCAAGCTGCTTCACGGTCAATATCCATATAGCCCAGATTGTAGCCTTTGAAAGTTGGGCAATAGTTTCCTTCCAGTGTTTTGATGTTTGCTTTTCCTTCGTCGGCAAACCAGCCGTAGCTCCTGAAAGTGACACCCGCCCGCAAGGCATGGTCCCAGATGAATCCATCCCGCGGATGCGCAATTTCCTTGCTGCCTTCATAATCGTAGGTGCCGCCCCGACCGCCATAACTTGTCACCCAGTTTTTTTCCACATAATCATTGGCATAAGCCGCCGATGACCAGTTATGCCCGTCAGCACTTACTTCGGCATCGACATAAAAGTTATCAAGCAATACAAACTCGCAGGCCAGTGCGTGCTGGTTGGGCGTCACCTTTTCCGGAAATAAACAAAGTGCAGCGTCACCATTCCCCTCTTTCATATCCCCCAAAACCTGATCGTAAGTCCGGTTTTCTTTGATAATATAAAAAACATACTTGATTGGCGACTTGTCTCCTACTTTCATCGGAATCGGATTTCCAGCTTCCCCTTCCGCATTCAATTCCTTGTTTTTAGTATACGGTGTATTGGTATAAACGACACGTGAATAAGCGGAAAGTGCTTCAGCCGAGGGCGCGTCAATGATCGACAAAGTGCCTTTAAACAAGCCTCCGATATACTGCTCCCGACCTGTGTAAGCCTGCGGGTTAGGCCCTATTTGCTGCGGAACTTTTAACAGATTGGGGTTTGGACCTTTGGGATTGGCCTTGGAAGAAAACCCTTTTCCATTGGTAACAAAAATTTTTGAGCCGATCGTTTTCACTGCGGTCGGGTACCACCCGGTCGGTATGAACCCAATGGAGTGACTGCGTCCTTTCGTTTCTACGTCAAATACGGCAAGGCAGTTATTGTCTGCATTGGCGATGTAAAGTGTTTTCTCATCCTCGCTCAGCGCGAGCCCGTTCGGAGTAGTTCCGACAGGTGCATCCGGAAAAAGAGACGTGGTCAAAGTTTCCGAAATTTGGCGTCTGGAAAGGTCAATAAGCGCCACCGTGTTGTCATTGCCATTGGCAACATACAGGTATTTACCATCTTTGGTTAAAAGCAGATCGTTGGGATTCTTGTTGGTAGCAATTTCAGCAGTAATTTTTTGCGTTTCTGTATTTACGATTACTACCCGCGATCCGCCCCAGAGCGAGACGTAAAGTTCCTTTTTGTCATTGGAAAGCAGACACGTGTAAGCTGCCGCACCAAGATTCAATTTGCCAATCGGCTTTTTGGTTTGAGAATCACAAATGTAAAGTGCGCTGTCTTCTTTGGTTACTACATAAATCCTGTTCTGAGCATCATCAACAGCAATCCCTGTAGGTGAAATTTTAACCGGCCAGGGTTTACCAAGAATAATTGGCTCAGCGGGAACCAGCTGCTGGTCTTCAATTTTGAATAACAGAATCGTATTGTCATTTCCACCTGATGCATAAATTGTTTTTTCATCCTGACTGAATGCCAAACCAAGATAAGACTTGGTGACCCGGGCAGAATCCAGCACCTTTTCCGAAGCTGCATCAATTAAGATGATGCTTTGTGTGCTTTGCCCGTTATTGATAACGGCCAGATATTTCTTCGACGGAGAAACCACCAGATTCAAAGGCAAATCATCCAGGTCCAGACTTCTGCCAACCGGTGTTAGTGACCAGCCATTGGGCAAGCCGATACGCTTAGAAGAAAGTTCTTTAACAATGGCTAACTCCTCACGCTGCTGTGAAGAACCCATATTTTTCTTGCATCCATAGATGAGAACATTGCAAATCAGCAAGCAAAGTCCGAGCTTGAATTTTTTTGTCATGGTGAATTACGGGATATTGTAGAATAAAAAATAATTAAAACTTTCCTGTCAAAGTAAGCCACAGGCTTCGGCCTACGCCATTGATTCCCGACCCGTGCATACGGTAATCCTTGTTTCCCAGATTTTGGGCGACTGCATTTACAGCAATATGTCTTGTTTCAAATCCAGTCATTAAATTCACCACAACCCAGCCCGGCGTGCCGCCTTTGGGAATGCGGTTATCTCCGGTATCTGCTGCTGCCAATCGCGTTTGCTTTTCTGCAAACCAGGTTTCCGGACGCACATACCATTGATTTCGGCGATACTCTAATCCAAATCTACCGTTTAAGGGCGGTATGCGGCGGACCGGCTCATTTTTGGTGACATTTTCTCCAAAATTATAAGCACATGATCCGTAAATTTTCCAGTAACTGCCGAAAGAATGTGCTGCTTCCAGTTCCGCTCCCCGGATATAGGCGCGCTCTACGTTTTCCTTTCGGTATACGTCTATTCCATCTATTTTCTGCCCGGCAACCTGCACACGTGTGATCAGGTTCCGCAGGTTATTCTGAAATAAAGCTGCGGTCATGGCAAAGCCTTCCGACTGGAATTTATAACCTGCTTCAAAGTTGTACGAAGTTTCGGGTTTGAGATCGTAGGCGGGTAATTCATACCGAAAATCAACGATGCCCAGCGTTCCCATATCATCCACATTCGGTGCCCTGAAACCAGAGTGAAAAGATGTATAGAAATTTGACTGGTTATCAAGCAAATAAGAGACTGAAGCGTTGGCTACCAAAGCCTTTGGCTTTACCGACACATCACCCAGTACATTATCCGCCACTTTGATCCGAAAACCGTTAAAACGTCCACCAAATGAAAACCGCCAATCAGAAAGCTTTAATTGATGAAGCGAGTAAATAGCATAGTTCAGGTATTTACTGTTGTCTGGATAAAGTCCGCGGCTTACGGTCGGGCCAGAACCGGCAGCTTGATCAATCCTGTCGCTTTTTACCAGATCATAGTATATTTCAATACCAGAACTTGCTTTCCAGAATTCAGAGACATCGGATTGTATATGAAAGATCAGTCCGGTTGTCTGAACTTTATCGGTTTCGGTCCGCAGACTGTTGCTGCCTTTTCTCTGGCTGAGCCGGCCTTCATTGCTGGTTTGCCATGATCCGGTCAGCGCGATTTCAGATGCCCATTTACTGGATGTTCTGCCATTTATCTTAAAATAACTAAGCGAACGCTTTTGCGGATTAAACTCATTCAAAGCAAAATTTTCCAGTTTATATCTGTAAAAAAGCGGTACATGTTTTTGGAAAACGGATTGATGGGCAAGCGTGAGCGTCCAAGCGTCACTTAATCCAAAAACCAGCTTTGCATCAAAATCCCATTCTTTGTATCCACTTGGAGACTGCTTACCGGTTGTATCCCCGCCTAGCAAATCCCCAAAATTACGGATACTTACTCCGCCGGAGAATGCAGCACGCGGACCGGAGAGCTCCACTCCTGCCCGTAGTGTTTGTTCCATATTTCCGGCCGCAAACCGAGTGACTGCCTTGCCGTGAACAGATGGTTTTTTAGAAAATCCAGGGGTGGAGGTAAGTATTTGAAGCGTTCCGCCCAAGGCATCCGATCCGTATGCAACAGAACCGCCGCCTCTGAGAACTTCAATCTTGTCAATGGTAAAAGGATCGATCGTGTTCAGGTATTGATTAGGGCCATACCGGAAAGTGCTGTTATTCAACCGAATGCCGTCAACAAGAATAAGCGTCTGGTTTCCAGTCAGCCCACGTAAAAATGGCGATCCGGCTCCATGTGTTGTTTTCTGAACAAAAACACCAGCAGATCCCATCAACAACTCAGGCGTGCTTCTTGGTTGGTAGGTTTGCACAGTTCCGGCATTGAGTACCGATACCGAAGCCGGTGTTTCCAACGTCTTCTGCTGCACTCTGCTTGCCGTGACATTTACCTGGTCCAGTAGTTTAGCATAAAGTGAATCAGGCTCCTGGCAAAATCCGGGTAGCGCAGAAAATAACATGAAAAAACAAAAGCAGAATTTCTTCATAGATAACCACCAATAGTAATAAATACAGGCAGGTAAATCTAAGTCTTCTATTCAGTGAAAAGCTTTCCTTAAAATTACCAATTTGTTAAGGTTAATGTCAGTAGAATTTTTTAGTGAATGGTTCTGATGCAGTTATTGAGATTTTTCCGTACAGGACCCAATAGAATGGATCGGTACAAAGGTCATCAATCCAACAATAAACAGAAAAGTGGCCCAAAACAGTAATCTGCGGACAGCCTTTTATGTAGCGCGAAACATGAATGTTCTTAATGGTCTGTCAAGCTTTCCATAAACAGGATAATCAGCTTTACTTCCGGCTTTGTTAACCTGAGTTTATCTGTTGCAAGCGTCTGGTTAGGGACTGGCAGGCCCAGTCCAGCGCCACCGCCTTCATTATAGAATTCCATCACCTGCTGCAAACTCTCATAAGCGCCATTGTGCATATATGGCGCTGTTTTGGAAACATTTCGGAGCGTACTCGTTTTGAAGGCATGCTGCCACTGCGGAAAATGGTTGTGCGCACCTCGGCCGGCGTCCTTGTCAAGCCGGGGATTTTTCCAGTCGGTATTCATTGTCACAC
>NZ_VBSN01000031.1 GCF_006149045.1 Dyadobacter flavalbus | reverse complement strand
AACTGGGGCTTGACCATGTCTCAATTGTATATTAAATTTGGTGACAGATTACAGGCAGATCGAGAATTTTTCTTGGGCGGCTGAATCTCCCAAAATCAAACCCTGACACAGTTCAGCGTACACTCCCGGAAATGACAAAAAATACATCAACTCCGGCAAAACCTCCGGTAAGCAGTTCAACTTTATAATGGAAAAAAAGTACTCCGAGAATGGCAATCGCCCTAAGTGCATTGATGTCGTACCTAAAACTAAGCTTAGAATTGTTCATATTCTTTATTTATAATTGATAAAGTATTTTGCTTCTAATGAGTTTAAGTTTTAATCTTTTAATAATGCCGAGGAGTTTGAATGGTTTGTTTTTAAATGCCTTATTTTAACTGACAAATAATGAAAATGGCTTCGTTGTAAAACCTGTATCTCGTTAAGGTATCCAAGCATATTTTATTCAACGTGATCCGACTTTATTTATTGAATTATATGCATTCAGTTGTTGTCAGATACTGCCTTCAAAAGTCCGGAAACATGCGTGCATGCATTTGTTAAATAGCGAAACGCACTATTTTCTGACAGTCTGATCGGTTATACAGTTCCTTGATTTATAAAGCGTTATATATTCGCATCATCCATTTTACATTTGCTGCAAATGTTATATTAAAATGAATATTTCTGAATAGAATTGCTTACTGCAAACTGATTATTATGTAATCAAATTTATACCGTAATTTTGTATAAGTTACATAATACGACTGACACGATACCATATCAAAGCAAAGTTGAGGAAATACGTCTCCTGAAAAAATACATATTTCGATAAAACGGACAAATCCTGTTTTAAAGCAGAAAAATACGGCTTAAAACAGGGATTTATTATAAATTTCAAATATAATGAAGACCATTCGAAACCAGCAAAAAACAGGAATTGAAAGAAGGAACTGACAATGATTCGGGAGAATTCTTACTAATTGATAAAATATAATACCTCTTTATTGATTGTAAAATTAATTTGATAACATAGTCAAATAAAGTGTGATTGGGTTTTTGTGATTCTTGTAAATAATCTCATTCTGCTTTCAGATATAGCTGATTAAACTGATGCAACACGGGCGAATTAGTTAGTTTAAATTGCTTTATGTAAAAAAATTGTATTCAGATGTCATAACTATTAGCTGTATACGTATATGTTCTAAAAATTTTATAGATTTAATTCCATAACTGTTGAAGTGATTATTTAGGGTATTTTTATACCTAATTGGATCATTACAATGTTAAATTCCGGTTTGCAAACCGCATCTCACATTCCATATATCACAAATCCATAAGCCGGAACCGTAAGCCGGATGGCTTTTCCATTTCTGACTTCTATATTCAGTTCTGTCGGACAAGTTGATGAAGCGTACAAATTGATCATTCTGGAATCAACTGCATGAAGGTCATCAGCGACAGTCACATAAGCAATGGCCTCTTTTTCCGGGTTTGTATTAACGGCAAACAGCACTTCTTTTTTATTACTGATTACTGACCACGCTATAATCGGATTGACCGGACTGTTTTTCAGGCCTGGAAATTCAAAATCAATGCCGTTTTCAGATGTGGATCGCAGAAACTGCTTTCCGGAATTCCACCAGGCATTTTGCCTGAAAAGCATATCCAGTTTTTCCATTTCAGGAATCTTGCGGCTGAATGCCGGAATCCAGTTCAGTATGGCCATTCTGGCCGGCTCCGGGAGCTGTGAAAAATCCGGAACCGGCTCAGCTGCAATTGGAAATCGTATCATAGCGTGGATTCAATTTTTACCCGAATTAAAATTCCGATTCAATTTCCTTTTGCGCAGCATTGTCGCTGTAATCGGTCAGTAAGTAATTAACCGCACTTAACCCCAGCAATCCAAGGTGAAAAGCCAGCGCTTTTTTATCATTTTTTATCATGCCGGATGCCGTTAATGCGGCCATTCCTGCCAGAAAGGTAATATCCGCTGTCTGATGCGCTTTCATGGAAAGTACCTTTTTCAATCCGACCGGCGTATCCGTCAGGACGTTTACACCTGTAAAGGCGGCTGACAACATCTGGTATGTAACCCTTGCCTCTTTGTTCAGGCCCGCAAGCGACGGACCGATGAGCTGAATTCCTCCGAAAACATAATCGATAATACCGTGGGTTTTAGCATCAATTGGCTTTTTCATAATACAGAATGATTTTATTTGATTGAATTGGTTATCAAGAGCAATGCTGCAAGTCATCTTTACAGCATTTTTATAAACCGTGGCAATGCCGCTTTCCGGTGTAAGTTTTCCGGTATGCGTGAGCATTTTGACCGTAAGCAGCCTTAATGACTAATTTTCATGCCAGACAAAACAAATGCGGCAAAAAACCTGGTTTTACATATTCAATCAATCACAATCGGGATCTGAATCGCGGTTTATCAGGGTTAAAAGCTGTAAATGGGAACCTTAATTTTTATTATTCCTGTTGAAGAACCGGTATCTTTAGCTTTATTTTCTTGTATATGCCGGCATCGGACAGATCAACTACTGCGGATTCAGAAAAACTATCGGGAATTGTCAGGCGCATTACTTTCCATAGTGTGGAAACCGGCTATTCTGTCCTTAAGGTAAACAGCGTGCAGAGGCCTAGTGAAGAACTGACGGTTGTGGTGCATCAGTCCAAGGTATTTGCCGGTGCTACGATGGACTTTTACGGTGAATGGATTACACACCCGAGTTACGGACTTCAGTTCAAGGCAAGCAAAGTCGTAGAAAAAAAGCCTGCAACCACCAATGCCCTTGAAAAATACCTGGGTTCCGGTCTGATCAAAGGCGTTGGCCCGGTAACCGCCAAGAGAATCGTAAAGCATTTCGGAGATAAGACGCTGGACATTTTTGAAAACAGCATTGAGAAACTCACCGAAGTGGAAGGCATTGCACGTCTCAAACTGGAAATGATCAGCAGAGCCTGGACGGAGCATCAGGAAATCAGGAATGTGATGCTGTTCCTGCAATCTCATAATATTTCCACATTGTTTGCGGTCAAAATTTACAAATCTTACGGCAATGATGCCATTGAGGTGGTCCAGAACAATCCATACCGTCTGGCAACGGACATTTACGGCATCGGTTTTTTCTCTGCGGACAAAGTTGCGCTGAGTCTGGGCCTGGAAGCTGATTCCCCGCAGCGTATTCAGGCCGGTATCGAGCATGCACTGCAGAGTGCCCGGGAAGAAGGCCATTGCTATCTTACCCAACAGCAGATTATTGAATCGGTATCCGAACTACTTTCCTTAACGGATACAAGTGCCATTGAAACCATCCTGCGAACGCAGGAACAAAAGGAAGAACTCAAAATCAGGCTGCTGCCGGATGAGCACGGCGTCAGGCAGAAATGTTATTATGCCCATTCCTTATATTACGATGAACTGTACATTGCCAATAAAGTAAAGCAGCTGATCAGCTTTCCCGTCAAGCTGGACAAGAAGCATTTAGGCCAGGACCTGGATACCATATGCAGGCTGCATCAGGTTATTTTAAGCGAAGAACAAAGACAAAGTGTGCTGCAGATTGCTGCCAGACGGCTCTCGATTCTTACCGGCGGCCCCGGCTGTGGAAAAACCACTACTACAAAGGCATTGGTCGGGATTCTGCAGTTCATGAAAAAGAAAGTTGTGCTGGCCGCTCCAACCGGCCGGGCAGCCCAGCGCATGAGCGAAGTAATCGGGCTGGAAGCCAAAACCATTCACCGGCTGCTGGAATTTGATCCGGCCAACGGCGGTTTTAAAAACAATGAAGACAATCCGCTGCAAACCGACATTCTCATTGTGGATGAATGTTCCATGCTGGACGTGCACCTTACGGCTGCTTTGCTGAGAGCAGTACCCGTACATGGACAAGTGGTTCTGATCGGTGATGCGGATCAGTTGCCGGCAGTGGGTGCGGGCAACGTATTGAAAGACATGATTGCCTCCGAAGTGGTACCTTGTATGAAGCTGACCAAAGTGTTCAGGCAGGCGCAGGAATCACTGATCATTTCCTATGCACATCAGATCAATAAAGGTGAAGTGCCGAGGATAGAATCGCCTTTCCATAAGCCGCAGGTCTGGCAGGAAAAAAAAGATTGCTTGTTTATTGATTCAGAAGAAGCGACTGCCGAGCAGCTCAAATTCATTTCCAGAGTAAAGCGGCTCACAGCCGGAACTGCGGGGAAAATTGCGGATTCAGGAACCGTTTCGGAAGATCCGGCTGCTGATCCGTACAGCCAGGATAACAGCCTGTCGATCCCGGCCAAATTCAGCCATGTGGATCTGGATGCCCTGTTGCAGGCGCGCGGCCATAGCGAAGAACTGAAAGAAGTACTGCAGAAAATTCATCCCTGGTCTTCACTGCATTATGGTTTCTCGGCCGTAAGCATGATCGAGAAGCTTTATGAAACGATAATCCCGAAATATTATGGAAAAGAGGCAGAAATGCAGATTCTTTCGCCTATGACCAAAGGCAGTCTCGGAACGGCCAACCTCAATAAGGTAATTCAGGAAAAGATCAATCCCGGCACGGAAGGAAAGGCGCAGCTGACGATTGGCGGAAGGATTTTCCGGGAAGGCGACCGCGTAATCCAGAAGCGTAACAATTATGACCTGAATGTATTCAACGGCGACATTGGCGTCATTACCGATGTTGATAATGAAGAGATGGAGTTAATGGTCAATTTCAAGGCCGGACAGCAGGAAAAGGATGTGAGCTATTCGAAAGAATTTTTACTGGAACTGGATCTTGCTTATGCCATAACCATACACAAATCGCAGGGCAGCGAATTTCAGACCGTCATTATTCCGCTGGTGACGCAGCATTTTGGCATGTTGTTCCGCAACCTGGTTTATACGGGCATTACAAGGGCAAAAAAGCTGGTCGTATTTGTTGGAACCAGAAAGGCGCTAGCCATGGCGGTCAACAAGCAGAACACGGCCATACGGCAAACTGCCCTTGCTTATTTACTGCAGCACGAGCAATAGCAAGCCATCTTGCGGTGTACATTTCAAGGTCATGCAAGTATGCGGCACGACGTTCTCCATTCTTCGTATCCATGAATTTTGTCACTTGCTTTTCAGGAAGCGGCATTGTTATTGCAGGGCGAATCCAGCATAACTAAGCTTAATCCAGATTACGAATCCATGGCAGTTAACAAATTTCAAAAATATCAAAGTCTTCAAATTCTGTGCTCCGTTTGGCTCTGGGCACTTGTTTTCCTGCTTTCAGGAGCATATACATACGGGCAATTGCCTGCAAGTTCAGCCGATACATCCAAAGGAGCAGAAGCCAGAGCTGTTGTATATCCGCCCGATTCTCTGGGCAGACGTACCCCGCGCGGAACCGTAGACGGTTTCCTAAGGGCAGCGGCACAGGGTGATTTTCAGAAAGCAGCTTTATATCTCCGGCGCGATCCGGCCATCCAAAAGAAGCAGGACCGGGTGAAGCAGGCCCGGGCATTGAAAGTATTGCTTGAAGTAAACGGCAATATTTATCCGTATTCCTGGATCAGCGACGATTATGAAGGAAAAAAGGATGACGATCTGGGACCGAACCTTGACCGGATCGGTGCGGTCAAAGTCAACAATGAATCCGTTGACCTCATCCTCGAAAGTATCAAGGATGCTGCCGGAAACCCGTTATGGGTTTTCTCAACGCAGACCATTGAACGGGTTCCGCTGGATTCAACAAAAATAGAAACAAGTACGCTGCTGAGTAAACTAGCGCCAAAGGTGCTGGAAGACAATGAATGGGGCGGTGTGCCTGTAGCGCACTGGCTGGCCATGCTGCTGCTGGTTGTTCTTGCATTTATGGTTGCGTCACTGCTGACCAACCTCGTTTTACGCCTGATACCGTTGGTGTACTACAAGGCCGGACAAGATCCGCTTTCCGGAATAATCAGGGCGTTTTCGCTGCCGCTGCGTTTGTATCTGGCCGTATGGCTGTTTGTTTTTTGCAGCCGGAAGGCCGGAATCTCCATCGTGGTGCGGCAATGGTTTGGTAATCTTACGCTGATTGTCGGGATCGTGGCCGTTCTTCTGCTGGTATGGGAACTGATCAATGTCATCAGCAGCATTAGTGAAAAGACACTGGCCAGCCGCAAAAACCAGGCGGCGATTTCTGCAATACTGTTTTTGCGAAGGTCATTAAAAGTGGCTATTATCGTGTTCGGGATTATTTTTATTCTGGATACTTTCGGGTTTGATGTCACCACCGGACTGGCTGCACTGGGAATAGGAGGGATCGCGCTTGCTCTCGGAACCCAGAAAACGGTCGAGAACTTCATCGGAAGTGTAACCTTGATTGCCGATCAGCCGGTGCGCGTAGGAGATTACTGTAAAGTAGGAGACATCGACGGCACGATCGAGCAGATCGGGATGCGGGCCACGCGCGTAAGAACAAACGAACGCACCATTGTAAGCATTCCGAACGGCGAACTGGCTTCATTGAAAATCGAAAACTTTGCGCACAGGGAAAAATTCTGGTTTCATCCCGTGTTCCGGCTCAGAATGGAAACAACACCGGACCAGATCCGCTACCTGCTGGTGGAGCTGCGCACCATTTTGTATGCTCATCCTAAAGTCAGTCCGTCGCCAGCCCGCGTGCGCTTTATTGAAGTCGGTAATGACGCGTTCAAACTGGAAGTTTACGCTTACATAGACGTTGCCGATTTTGACCAGTTTCTTGGCATTCAGGAAGATCTGCTTTTGCGGATGATGGAAGTTATTGCCAGAAGCGGAACGGGTTTTGCACTTCCGTCGCAGACAATCTATTATTCCAAAGATCAGGGTTTATCCAGTGAACTTGCCACAGAAGCCGCCGATCAGGTTCGTCAGTGGAGAGATGCCGAGGCGCTTTCCATTCCTGCATTTGATCCGGAAAAAATCCAGAGCCTGAAAGACACCATTCCTTATCCGCCCGAAGGATCAAGCATGCGGAAAAACACTGCGCTGCATTCCGGCAGCGGCACCTTGGCGGATTAAAAATTTAAAATTGGAAATTTACGGCCAAATGCGTCCGGAACCCGGAACTGGCACGGAAATATAGACATAGCGCGGAATCAAAAAACTTAAAGGCTATGTCAAATCAACAATATGCGCTTGTTACCGGCGCTACAAGCGGTATCGGACTTGAACTCGCAAAATTGTTCGCAAATGAAAAGTACAATCTCGTAATTGTTTCCCGCAATCAGGATGAACTTGAACGCACAGCTTCCGAACTGCATCAGCAGTACGGGGTTGAAGTGGTTGCAATTGCCAAGGATCTGTTCAAAAGAGAGGCTCCGTTTGAGCTGTATGATGAAGTTTCCAGGCGCGGCATTGTCGTGAATGTGCTTGTCAACGATGCCGGACAAGGACAGTACGGCGAGTTTATTGAAACGGATATCAACCGCGAGCTTGATATTATCCAGCTGAACATCGGTGCGTACGTCGCGCTGACCAAATGTTTCCTGAAAGAAATGGTCGTACGAAATGAAGGGAAAATACTGAATGTGTCGTCGATCGGAGGCGAGATGCCCGGCCCGTTACAATCCGTGTACCATGCAACCAAAGCTTTTGTAACTTCCTTTACGGAAGCTGTACGCGAAGAGGTGAAGGATACCAATGTGACACTGACCTTGTTGCTCCCGGGCGTAACAGATACGGATTTCTTCAGGAAAGCAGATCAGGAAAATGCCAAAATGGTAAAAGAAGGCAGCCTTGCAGATCCTGCCAAGGTCGCAAAAGACGGTTACGAGGCATTGATGGCCGGCAAGGACAAGATTATTTCCGGGCTCATGAACAAGGCAATGGTTGCATCCAGCCACATGATGCCGGATACCATGGTGGCTTCCAACATGCACAAAATGATGGAACCGGTGGATGAAAGTAAAAAAGAATAATGTTACAAGTTATGGAAGCTCTTCTGATTCATCCTGTCCGCTAAGGCAGGATGATTTTTTTTAGAACAGTAAACTTACACGGTATCATCCGAGCTGATAAATATAAAAATACTTGGAAAGGCATGACGAGCAATAGTTGGTACAGTTTCAAAATTAAACGCATAAAATACTTGTACATAAGGTTTAACAAAGAATAATTGCAGCATTCTCCGGATTACCGTATTGCATAATTGCTATATTTGGCAAATATTTTACCCTCCTCAACATGTTTAAATTCTTTACGCTGCTTTTGGCATGCTCATTGGGCATGCATACCCTTTTTGCACAAACCCCTTCCATTTCCATGATCAGTGAACGGATGGAATGGAAAGCGTGTGTGGACGCACCATATTCGCTTCCTGTGACGATCAAAGGTCAGTTTAGTGCCGAAAACAAGTTTTCCATTCAGGTCAGGAATTACGATACAAACAAGGAAATTGCTGTTATACCGGCTGTACTTTCTGAGGGTTATCTGAAATTTACCTTTACGGATGCAAGCCGCTACCTCAATCCGTCCGTCAAGTTCCGAGTTGTTACTACTGCTCCCAAAACACAGAGCGGATGGACAAATTACGGTTTTGAAGTATTCAGTAAAGGAAATGTAATCCTGAGCTCACCTTCCGGTGCAGATACGCTGAATGAATTTGATCCATTGCCCATACGGCTCCGTGGCTTTTCGACAAGTGCAGGACGGGCTACGCTGAACGATAGTACACGCATTGATTTTTCAGGTTCGTGGACAGAAATCAATTCAATCTCGAATATTGCAGTTACACGACAGGAGGCTTATACGATTGTACATGCGGAAAACAGTTGCGGGGCCATGCAGGTTTCCGGACAGGTGAAAGTGGTTGTGAACAAAACTTCACTGCGGACAATTTCTGTGATGCCCACAGCGGTTTGCGTGGGATCAGAGGTAAAATTAAGCTTTTCCACCGCAGGTCCCGAGCTCACTGCACAAACGCGTTTCAAGATGCGCTTTGCAAAGCTGAATTACAATAATGAAAAAGGCTTTTACGTGGATGTGCCGGCAGAACGTCACGGAAGCTATGTTGTTGCAAAGTTCCCTGATTCATTCGGCTTGTCGAACAGTTCGGAATTTACAGCCAGTATCGTAACTGAAAATCCTTCACTTGTCGACAATACTTCCCGACTGCGCCTTTATGTATGGCCGCAGCCTCAGGCCATTTTCACCACGCAGAGTTTTACCTCCACGGTTGGAGAGGCTGTTTGGCTGGGACTGAATGTACGGGGAATTCCGCCATTTACGGTTGAGCTGAGCGACGGATCAAAACAAACTTTTTCCCAACCGGGATCAAACAGTTTTACACTTACACCTGCCGAGACAACGACTTATACGGTGAAATCTGTGAGTACTGGCTGCCAGAATCCTGCTTATACCGGAAACCAGTCGGTGAAAGTCATAATGAATGCGGGAATCATGATTGCCGGTACTGAAAAAAGGAGCGTGATCTGCGCCGGCAGCAAAGGTTCGGTACAGTTTCAGTCCAATGCCGCATTTACGGATGCAACCAAGTTCTGGATAGAAGCCGTTAACGACTATACGCCCGAAAAACTGCGTTTGCCGGCAACACGCCTGGGCGACAAGCTCGAGTTTGTTTTTCCGCAGCGCGCCGGAGGATATGCACATATGGGTTATACCATTGTTACAGAAAATCCAAGCCTTGTTTCCCGTCGTGCCGATAATATCCAGATTCAGAGTATGCCCGACATTCTATATTCCGATAATAATGTAACCACATTTGACAAGCCGACCAACGTGACCTTGTATAATCAGCTTCGCGGTGGAGGGCCTTATGTTGTTGAACAGGCAGACGGACTTAAAATCGACGTGAACTACGAATATGATTACAGTATCAATTTCTACCTGAAGCAGGACCTTGATTTTCAGCTGAAATCGGTCAGCAACAGTTGTTTTAAAAACGACAAACCGGCTTCCCTGCCGCTCCGGATTATACCGACTGCCGAAACGGGCCTGTTTATAGAACCTGTTAAAAAAACAGTCTGCAGCGGTGACAGCATTGAAGTTACCTTTGGGAAAACAGGCAATTTCAACAGCGGAAATAAATATCTGGTACAGGCTCACGCAAACTGCTGCGATTATGAGACAATCGGCATTGTTACAGAACCCGGAACTTACAGGTTCCGCATCAACTCCGACCAGTATACACCCGAAGCCAGGATACGCATCACATCCACGAACCCTGTTGTTTTCAGTCAGTCGCAAACGTTCAGCGTGCAAACAAAGCCGCATGACTTTTCGATTTATCCGGAGGGTACCAAAGATAATCCTGCTGTGATTCGTTCCTATGAGCTCCCGGGTTCCATCAGGCTCCATTCACAAGGCGGCCAAGTAGTGTCCATTGCTTACGTGGAAAACGGTGTAGCAAAAACAGCGGACAACAAGGAATATTATTCTGCCTCCATACCGCTGAATATGGTTGTCGGAAAGGTGAATGCATATGAGATCAAGTCGGTTTCCAACGCATGCGGTACCTTTCCGGTAAACCTTAAAACCTATATTCTGCCCCGGCCATATGAAATGTCCATACAGCATCCAGGGTATTACAACCCGCTTTGTGCAGGCACTCCATTTTCTATTGTGCTTGACGTGGACGATGTAAATGCAACGTTTTCACTTCAGATGGCCAAAACAGGTACCACAGATTATGTTACATTGTTAAGCGGTGAAAAAAGCAGGATTTTACAGACAACCATTCCGGCCAACACAGCGGCAGGAAATTATTTGGTTCGGGTATTGTCCTCGGATGGAGTTGCTACCGATCCGATGCAGATAACCGTTAATGCAGTGCCAACGGCAACGATCAGCAGCGAAAATGAGTCCGGATTGGTTACCGTTGAAGCCGGAGGACAGATATATTTGAAAACCAAACTTACCGGCGGAGCCAATTATACACTGGTGAATGAAGACAATTCAGTTCAAAACGTATATGGTGACGAGAGTACCCGCTGGATCACGCCGGTCAGAAGCGGACAGTACTCGATAAAATCGGTTTCAAATGCCTGCGGTTACGGAACGGCTGCCGGCAGCGTGAAAGTAAAAGTCACACCTTTGCTCAGGTTTAATGTGAACTCCAGCCTGTTATGCGAAGGTGCAACCATACCGGTAACTTACAATCTTGCCGGAGATGTGGATTTGTCAGATGATTATATCCGGTTCGAGCTTTTTGATATAAAGAAAAATACAGGTGTCCTGCTGGATTCCACACGGACTCTGAAAGGTACAAGGACATTACAGCTGCCTGCTTCGCTGCCTGAATCCGGTTACCAGCTCCGGTGCGTAGTCCGTAAGTATAGCCTTTCTGAAACAATGTATATGGGCGTTACCAAAAAAGCGGAGGTAATCATCAGTGGAAATACGGTGATCAACGCAGGAGAAAAAGCGAAAATACAACTGCTTACAGTAAATGGCAGTTACTCTTTTATCAATTACATACTGTCTGACGGAACAAAAGGCAATGCAGGCGGATATCCGGGTGCCGTTGACTTCATAACGGTTATGCCGACCGTCACCACCAATTATACCATTACTTCGCTTAACAATTTATGCGGAGCCGGCATTGCAACCGGCATGGCAAGAGTGGAAGTAAATCCGGTCAGTCCGCGAAGTGTAACGGTGAACGAAATATATGATCGGATGCAGAATGCAACCTGTACAGGCGACACCATTCTTGTTGGATACAAGACAAGCGGCACCTTTACGGCAGGAAACAAAATGACTGTGCAGATTTCCGACTTAACGGGCAGGAATTTCCGGAATATCCCGACAACGGGCACATCCAGTCCGCTGAGCGCCATACTTCCTTCCGACCTCCCGGATGGGACCCAGTACCGTATCCGTGTAGTTGCTTCGGATGCTAATACCAGTGCAGGCGCATTCGAGGATTTTGTTAGCATTATGCATAAAGCCCGCGCCCGCTTTGCCTCAGAAAATGTTGTTTTTGATGAAAACAGCAACCCGAAAGTTACGGTTTTACTGGAAGGAAGCATGCCGTGGAGGTTCCGCATCGGCACCGATCTGAGTGTACAGGAATTATATGCGTCCGAGCCAAAACAGGTCGTTGAGCTGTATCAGGCATCGCCAGATGTATACTACCGCCTTTTCAGCGTGCACAATGCCTGCGGAGCCGGTACGGTAGACAAGCCGTCCATTGTTCATTCCAAAATGGTAATTGGGCCGGAGGCGCCTCCGCTGCCGGTTACGCTAGCAAGTTTTTCAGCCCGGAAGCAGGAAAATAAGACATTGCTTGAATGGACAACTGCATCGGAAACCCGAAGTGATCATTTCGAAATGCAGCATAGCACCAACGGCAAATCCTGGAACACACTCGGAGTAATCGGTGCAGGCGGAGAAAGCAAGGATTCGGTTCATTATCAGTTTGTACATGAAAAGCCGGTTTTGGGCGCTGAAAACCTTTACAGGCTGAAAATGGTGGACACGGACGGAAGCTTTACTTTCAGCAAGATCCGAAATCTGACTTTTGAAACCGATGCATCGCTTGTCATGTTCCCGAATCCGGTTTCCGAAACGCTGACCATTCAATATCACGACTGGAAAAATGTAAGGAACGTACAACTCCTGAACAGCAGCGCAATCCCGGTATTTGATTCCGGCAACAATCCGGCTCCGCATGTAGATGTCCGAAAGCTGCAAACCGGCTTGTATTTCCTGAAACTGACCAAAGCGGATCAAACGGTTTTGATTCAGAAAATCATTATTGCGAGATAGGAATTCTGTTTAACAAAGATTCAGGAGAAATATTTAATCTACACTTTTAAAATCACCTGCAATTAACTTTCACAACGGAAGTTAAATGCAGGTGATTTTTTAGTGAATTATTGCATTGGCCAAATCCTGCATTTACTTCAGGTTCCCACCAAATTGTAAGTTCCATCATTCCTACACGGCTATATAACTGGCTTATAATTATTTAATAGCAAAAGTAGCTGGTAAGTAAATATTCCTTTATTCATACAAATAGAGTGGAAAGATTTACCTTGTACAATAGTACGCAACATTCTAAAGCTACCTGAAATCATGAATATAACTTTACTCAATCGCCCTGATCTGTTCTTAAAGGCTGCAAGTCAGTTTTTACAATGCCTCAAAATGACAAATGATCGTGTCGGACGTAGAAAATGGCTGGCTTCACTGCTTGCGGGACTGCTTTTTTTTACTTTATGCGGTATATGGCCAGGTGCGGCAGCGGCTCCGGTTCTTGCACATATCGGAAAGCGGACGGTCATTGTAGGCCACACGGTTGTCTTCGATGCTGATGCTATTACCAATGTTAGTTTAAGACGTACTTATTCACTGGTTAATGCGCCGGCGGGAACTTATATCGATCCCAGGGGTGGCAGTTTCAGATGGACACCGCAAACTCCGGGTGTTTTTACCTTTGGTGTTAAAGTGACAGAAGATAGTCCGGAAGCATTGTCGGATGAAAAACAGGTAACGATTAATGTGCTGGATATATATGCAAACGATACCATCCGTATCAATGCCGGAGGAAAGGACTATATAACGGCTGACGGCCGGAAGTTTAAGGCGGATGCATATTTTACAGCAACCAATCCAAGAACCAGTGCCATCAAAAACGGCGATATCCTCAACACAACGGACGATGAACTTTACCGTTCGGGCCGCAGTTCTCCTGAATTTGCATACCGGATGCCTGTACCGGACGGAGAATATAATGTGGTGCTGCATTTTGCCGAAATCTGGTTTGGCGCTCCGGGCGGAAGAAAAGGCCAACGGCGGTTTAATGTCTATATCAATAACGTCCGGAAACTTGATGAATTTGATATAACTGCCCATGCGGGCGGAGCTATGACAGCCACGCAGGTAACGATTCCGGTAACAATAACAAGCGGCGTAATCAATATCCGTTTCTACTTGGGTTCTGCGGATATTCCCCGGCTGGCTGCGCTTGAAGTGCTGATGACAAACAGAATAACCAAAGTAAGCTTGCCCGCAATCGCCGATTCATATGTACGCAGCGATCATTATGCCGACACCAATTACGGCTCTGCCGATTCGCTTTTTGTGAAAAGCGGTAAGAATAAAGCGCGTGCATACATTAAATTTTCACTGGCAGGTTTAGGTCAGGTTACTTCCGCCAAACTGCGTATTTATGGTTCTTGTAATTGCCTGTACAGTAGTGGATTGATAGTCAGGGGTATAAACGATGACCGCTGGACAGAAAATGAAATAACCTGGAATAATGCGCCAACGGATGTAACTGGTTATTCCAGCCATACTGTTGTGACCGACAATCCCAAATATCATGATCTGGATGTAACGGAATTTATTCAGCAGCAGATTAACGGAGACGGGATTGCTACGCTGTTACTTGAATGGATTGCACGTGATACCAGAAGCAATTACAACAGCCGTGAAAACAGCTTGAATCCGCCTCAGCTACTTATCTATACGGATAGTCCGGTGAATTCCAATATGCGGATAAATCAGGAATCAGAAAGTGCAGTCTCATTTTTGGAAGCAAAACAGGAAAAATCTGTCATTTACCCAAATCCTGTACAAAGGCAGTTTTCAATCACATTTTCTGAGAAGCATACCGGCAATATTTCCCTGAACATCATCAATCAGCAGGGCAGAAGCATCCACGTCGGAATAGTAGAGAAAAGCATTGCAGCGTCAAAAGCAGAAATTGATATTTCAAATCTGGCCATCAGCAAAGGAGTCCATATGCTGCAAATACAGTCAGAAACCAAAACGGAAGTAGTGAAGTTGCTGATTGCAGAGTAACTTTCAGGATTGTAATTTCCATAAACAGTAACGTAAGCGCGTAGTCAAAAAGCCGGCTGCATGTAATATTGCAGCCGGCTTTTTGAGTTTATTATCATCCATATCCGTGTACTAAAATCTTTGATAACAGACATTTTACAATTACAGTAATGTTTGAACATCAGGATTGTTTTCCAAAAGGGAAATATTAATTGATATTGCATTTTGAAATATAGAAAATGACAAAACTAAAAAACTGGAAAGGTGTTTTTTACGGCATTGCATACGGTCTTGTTTCACGCGCCATCTTTGCTTTGGAAGATTTCAGCAACGGAAGCGTCAATGCATTGCTTCCTACTTTTGGATTAATGACGATTTCCTTTATGTTTTTAGTACCCTTTGCAACGGGGTTGCTAGCTGCATATCATCATGATACCGTAACAAGTTCAAGAAAAGTAGCATCCATTTCAATGCCGGTTTTTGCAGTTGCAGGATTGATCGGAATTTCAGTATTATCCGGAAAAGAAGGAATTATTTGTGCGTTGATGGCATTGCCTGTTTTTTTGTTTATGTCGTTACTTGGCGGTTATATCGGCGTAAGAATATTTAAAAGAAACAAAGGAGATTTATCTGTTTCATTACTGGTTCTACTTCCATTTCTATTTGCTCCGTTAGAAAATCAATTTGTCTTAGCGGACAAAATTTTTACCGAGCATACAACGATTGCCATTGAAGCCAATGAACAGGATGTCTGGAACAACATAACCAGAGTGAAGGAAATAAGTGAACAGGAAAATAACTATTCCTTCTTCCAGCTTATGGGTTTCCCAAGACCGATTAAAGCAGAACTTGATACGGTTGCAGTTGGTGGAATGCGCAAGGCGGTTTTTGCAAGAGGATTGTTTTTTACTGAAACTGTCACACAAGTGGAACTTCTGAAAACATTGGCTTTTAATATCGAAGCAGATCCCGCGTCCATTCCGCCACAGGCATTGGATCAACATGTTATGGTGGGCGGCACCTATTTTGATGTATTGGAAGGCAAATACGAAATTGAGAAAATCAGTAACCATAAAATACGGTTGCACCTTACTTCACAGTTCAGGCTTTCTACGCCTTTCAACTTTTATACCGGCGTCTGGAGCAAAATATTGATGAAAGATATTCAACAGAATATTCTGGAAATCATCAGGCAAAGAAGTGAAGCACAACAAAGCAGTTAATCCCAAAATACCTTCCTCCATACTCCTTAAATCCTTTCCTCCTTTTTCCCTTCTTCCCCAACACATCAGGCACGATTATCTCTAAGTCTGTACATTCGGTTCAATACAATTATTTTGAAACGATTATAGTTATTTTGTAGCTTCTATAAACATTCTTTTAATGCGAAGTTGGCTGTATGGATTGTTGTTGTTGGTTGTCTGCCTTTCTGGAAGGGGTGAACTTGCTCTGGCACAGTCCAATCCATATCAGTTTGTGCGTTACAGTGCTGAAAAAGGTCTTTCCCATAATCAGGTAAATTGTTTTCTGAAGGACCGCAAAGGTTTTGTCTGGATCGGAACAGCCGAAGGACTGAACCGTTTTGACGGCTATTCTTTCAAAATATTCCGGCATAATCCTTCCGATTCCACAACGCTTTCCGATCACCATATTCTGGATCTGTTTGAAGATCCGGACGGCTATATCTGGATCCATACACGAAAAGGCTACAATATTTATGATCCTTCCACTGAACGCATTGATAAAGAAGCAAATAAAGCTGCGCAGCGGCTGGGATTGCCCGATGCGGATTTTAACCGGGTGCTGAAAAACAGCGTCGGAAATTACTGGATCCATCACAACCGCCTCGGTTTGCTGAAATACATTCCTTCCGCAAAGCAGTTGATAAAAATAAACTTCAGTCCGCCAGTGCAAAAACGGAGCAGGCAGAAAGGTGAAGCACGTACGGTCATTTCGGATTTCAACGAAGATAAAAACGGCAATTTATGGATCGTTTACAACGACGGCTTCCTTGCACGGCTGGACTCAAAAAATTACAAACCCACATTTGAAAGCAGTTTGCTCAAAGAAAAGCAGACTGGGATTTCCGGTAACCACCGGGTTTTTGTAGATCAGGACGGCGAGCCCTGGGTTTACATCATCAAAGCGGTGCGCGGGGCTTTTTACTTTGATCTTGAAAAAAATGAACTCGTTCCGGTCAATAAGGCAGCGCCGGATTTCAGGCTGAACAATAACATCGTAAGCGCCATCATTTCAGGTCCGGACGGGAAAATCTGGATTGGGACGGATCATGGCGGGATCAACATGGTCGACAAGCAAAAAAAGGCTGTATCCGTATTGCAGCACAATCCGAACGATCCGAAAACGATCAGCCAGAACAGTATTCTGGCCTTGTACAAGGACCATACGGGCATGATCTGGGCGGGTACTTTCAAAACCGGTTTCTGCAATTACCATCAAAACATCTTCAAATTTTCCCTCATCCGGAATCTGCCTTCCAGTCCCGGCAGCCTTCCGTTCAATGATGTAAACGTTTTTGCAGAAGACAAAAAAGGGAACATCTGGATCGGTGCAAATGGCGGCGGACTTATTTATTATGACCGGAAAAACAACCGTTTCAGGCAATACAGGAATATTCCGGGCAATCCGAACAGCCTGAGCAATGACGTGGTCGTCAGCTTGTTGCTGGATAAAAGTGACGTGTTATGGATCGGTACGTATTTTGGCGGGCTCAACAGTTTTGACGGAAAAACATTCCGGCGTTATTTACATGATCCGGCTGATTCCACCAGTCTGATTGATGACCGCGTCTGGGAAATTTACGAAGATTCAAAGCGCCGGCTCTGGATCGGGACGCTTGGCGACGGGCTTGACCTTTTTGACCGTCAGAAAAATACATTCAGCCATTTCCGTCCGTTTGCGCCCAATTCGATCAGTTCCGACTACATAGCGGCCCTCATTGAGGATAAGGACGGAGATATCTGGATCGGTACCGCTTACGGAATTGATGTACTGAAACGGAATTCCGGCAAATTTGTGCATTTCGGGCACGATGCGAAAAATCCGGCAAGTTTAAGCAGCGATGCCGTCATTTCACTTGCCGAAGATAACCTGGGAAACATCTGGATCGGGACGGCACAAGGCCTGAATGTGTACGACAAAAAACGCAATGAATTTATTACTTACAACACCGAAAAAGGCTTGCCCGACAATTCCGTTCTGACCATCGCGGTGGACAGAAAGCAGGATTTGTGGCTCGGAACTTCCAATGGCCTTGTTCATTTCCGGATCACTAAAAGAAACGGGACGCTTCCTGAAAAGTTTGATATCCGGGCATATAATGAAGTGGACGGATTGCAGGGCAGAAGCTTCAATGAAAATGCGGCGATCCGGCTTCGTTCGGGCGAACTGATCTTTGGCGGGGCAAATGGCTTTACGATTTTTTCTCCCGAAAAATTGCAGGATGAACCCGTAAATTCCGACGTTGTCCTGACCGATTTACAGATTTTCAACAAAAGTATTAGGCCGGATGAAAAGCTGGACGGAAAAGTTGTGCTGGAAAAATCAATTTCGGTAACGGATGAAATTCAGCTTCAATACAGTCAGAATGTTTTTACTATCGAGTTTGCAGCGCTTAATTTTCTGCATTGGGACAAAAATCATTATCTGTATACGCTGGAAGGGTTTAACGATCAATGGTTTGAGGCCGATAACAATACCCGGAAAGTCACTTACACCAATCTGGATCCGGGAAATTATGTATTCAAAGTCAGGATTAAGGAAGGCAGTACCGTTTCAAAAGAAAGAATCCTGAAAATCCGGATTGATCCGCCTTTCTGGAAAACGCCGCTGGCTTATATCCTTTATGTGCTGGCAATCATCGGTGCGCTTGCCGTTGCCCGCTGGATATTGCTGGAACGGGAACGCCTGAATTTCAAAATAGAACAGGAAAGGAGGGAAGCATTGCAGCTGCATGAACTGGATTTGATGAAAATCAAGTTTTTTACCAATGTAAGCCACGAATTCCGTACGCCGCTTACCCTGATGCTCACCCCGTTGGAAAGTCTGCTGAACAGCCTTCAGGCAGATTCAGGCGTCCGCAGCCAGTTGTCCATGATTCACCGGAATGCGCGCAGGCTGCTGAATCTGGTCACGCAATTGCTGGACTTTAAGAAACTGGAAGTAGAGGAAACCGAGTTCAGGCCGGAAAGAGGCGATATCATTCATTTTATCAGGGAAATTGCGCATACTTTTTCCTATTTGTCGGAACGGAAGCATATTGATTTCACTTTCATAACGAATGAAGATTCACGTTTTGCCCTTTTTGATCAGGAGAAACTTTCCCGGATCATGTACAATCTGTTATCCAATGCCTTCAAGTTTACGCCGGAGCACGGAAAAGTTTCGGTTAAGGTGCAGATTGTGAATCTGGAAAATGCGGAGCAGCTTGAAGTTATTGTGGAGGATTCCGGAATCGGCATTCCGGAAGAAGCGCAGCAAAAGGTCTTTGACCGGTTTTTTCAGCATACTTTACCGGATCATATGGTAAATCAGGGCAGCGGGATCGGACTGGCTATTACAAAAGAATTCGTGAAGCTGCACGGAGGAAATATATATGTGGAAAGCAAAGAGGGAAAAGGCAGTACTTTCACCATGCATATGCCGCTGCATTCCGCTCCTTCCGGCCATGCCGAAGCGGAGTCTGTGCAGAAAATACATATAAAGGAAGAGCCTGCCGAAGCAGAAAAGCCTGAGGCTGAAAACAACAGGAACAAACCGGTATTGCTTTTGGCAGAAGATAATGACGAGTTCCGCGAATACCTCAGAGAAGTGCTTCAAAAAGATTATCAGATTTATGAGGCGCCCAACGGCAAAATCGGTCTCGAGATCATACTGGACATCATTCCGGACCTGATCGTAAGCGACGTCATGATGCCCGAAATGGACGGTATGCAGCTTTGCCGGACTGTAAAAACAGACAACCGGATTTCGCATATTCCTGTGGTTTTACTCACCGCACGCGCCGAAGATGAACAGCAGCTGCAGGGCTATGAAACCGGTGCGGATGCATACGTGATCAAACCGTTCCGGCTGGATATTCTGCAGGCGCAGATCCGGAATCTGATCAGGCTGCGGGAACAGTTCCAGAAGCAGTTTCAGAAACATATCCGGATTGAACCAAGTGAAGTAACGGTCCTTTCGCTGGATGAACAGTTTATATCAAAAGCCGTGAAAGTCGTTGAGGAACATATTGCGGATTCGGAGTTTACGGTGGAACAGCTGAGTTCGGAAATGGCCATGAGCCGCATGTACCTTTACAAAAAGCTGCTGTCGCTTACCGGAAAAACACCGGTGGAATTTATCCGGATCATCCGTCTCCGGCGAGCTGCCTCGCTGCTGGAAAAAAGCAGTCTTACCGTTTCTGAAATCGCGTATCAGGTGGGCTTCAACAATCCAAAATATTTTGCCAGACAGTTCAAAGAAGAATACAAGGTACTGCCGACGGAATTCCGGAAAAAGGAAACAGTCGGTGAGTAAAAGCTGGAAAGCTGCGGTCGGCATTTAGCTTAAAGCGGTTGGAACAACACATATTTGGTAAGAGAAGCGGATAAAAATGGCGGCCTGAATTCTGACCAACTTCTGATGAGCAAGTATTTTGATCCGATTTTACAAAGTAAATATTGCATCCTGAGAAGAATGCTTTGTCGGAATAGTACAATTTTTAGCACTAATGTTCTTAGTTGGCTGCGGATTTGTTTTAAATACCCGAATTCTGTTTTTTACCCTTCATACGCCGGATAAAACCCTTTTTATCCGGAAATAATCCCCTTTTTTCAGGTCAGTTTACATTTGAATCCCTATCTGTTTACATTTAGTCCCCCTCGGATAGCATTTTATCAATCACATTTGTTCAATAATAAATTCGAATTATACCAAAATGCAGCGGTCGGGACGCTGTTATTGGAAATGTATAAACCGGAATTATTTGAAAGTGCATTTCTCAAAACTCAGATCAACATGCAAGAAAACGTGTACACAGCAAGAGGGGCGGAACAAGGCCCTGTTTTATTAATGAAATTTCTTTGGCTTCCGCTTTTGTTCCTCGGAATGATGCTGGCCTCGGCAAATCTTTTTGCCCAGCAGGACGCCCGGAAAACGGTAACCGGTTCGGTATTGTCCGAAAATGGAAACGACGGGATCCCGGGCGTGAGCGTGGTCGTAAAAGGGACTTCCAACGGAACCACAACCAATACGGAAGGGCAGTTTTCCATTGAAGCATCGTCGGGCAGCACGCTTGTTTTTTCCTTTATCGGATATGAATCGAAAGAAGCCGTTGTCGGAAACAAAACGAACATAGAGATCAGACTGACAGAAAGCATCGCCAACCTGAACGAGGTTGTGGTTGTAGGATATGGTGAAATGAAAAAAACGGACGTGTCCAGTTCGCAGGTAACGGTTTCCGGAAAGGATCTTGGCAAAACGATCAATACTTCGCTGGAACAAGGCTTGCAGGGCCGTGCTGCCAACGTAATGGTTCAGCAGAACTCGGGCCAGCCGGGTGCAGCGCCGTCGGTTCTGATCCGCGGGCTCAGTTCGCTGACCGGCACCACGCAGCCATTGTACGTCATTGACGGCGTACAGATCAAGCCGGACAATATGAGGGATGATCCCAATAACCGCCCGACCGGTTTTTCCAACATTCTTTCTAGCATTAACCCGGACGATATCGAAACAATCAACGTATTGCAGGGACCTTCAGCAACGGCCATTTACGGAGCTGTGGGCGCCAACGGAGTAGTGATGATCACGACAAAAAGAGGAAAGGCAGGCGAAGCCAAAATTTCGTTCAACTCGCTGCTGACGCTGCAGTCGGAGCCGAAGCACATTGATGTGATGAACCTGAGCCAGTATGCGCAGTTCCGGAACGAGCTGGCGGCCATTGGCGGAACGGCAACAGATCCGGAATTTGCAGATCCTTCCGTGCTCGGAAACGGAACCGACTGGCAGAGTGCTTTATTCCGTCCGACAACTTTACAGAAATATTCACTCGGGCTGAGCGGCGGTACGGAAAAGTCAACTTATTATTTGTCCGGCGAGTACTTCAACCAGAAAGGAATTGTGGAAGGCTCCGGTTTCAAACGTTACAATTCCCGTCTGAACCTGGAAAATCAGACACGCAGCTGGCTTAAAATCGGCGCAAACCTGAGCGTGGGTATTACGGAAGAAAAGGTGAATACTTCCAATGGCGGCATCATTCAGCTGGCACTCGACCAGAACCCGAGTGTGCCTGTAACAAACCCGGACGGAAGCTGGGGCGGGCCGGCTACGACGCAATTTCAGTTTTCAAACCCGGTGATGATCTCGAAAATCAACAACGATTACAACCGTCGTACTTCTATACTTGGAAGCTTGTATGCAGATGTAAAGCTGGCCAAAAACCTGACTTGGCATACAGAAGCCAACGGAAGCTCGGAGTTTCTGAAGTATTATTCTTATCACCCGTCTTACACGATCGGCGGTTATGTGGTTTCACAGGATGCAGCCACTTCAACTCGTTCTGTAAACACGAATACATGGTGGAGCTTGCACAGCCGGATGCAGTATGATCTCAAACTAGACCAGCATGCGGTCAATCTGATGGTCGGGCATGAAGCGCAGTCGTATACCTACGAATCTCTGACGGGAACACGCAGAAAGTTCATTACCAACACGATTGAAGAACTTTCGGGCGGAGACGGTTCTGTAATTTCCAATGTAAGCAACAACAGCGGCAAAGGCTCAGGTTCGCGCGAGTCGTATTTCGCCCGTCTTAATTACAGCTTCAAAGACCGTTACATTGTGCAGGGAACATACAGAATGGACGGCTCTTCTGCTTTCCGCGAAGGCCGCCGCTGGGGAAATTTTCCGGCCGTATCCGTTGCCTGGAGAGTATCCGAAGAAGAGTTCCTGAAAGGTGTCAGCAAGATCAATGATTTGAAATTCCGTTTCGAAGTGGGCCGTTCCGGGAATCAGGGAAGTGGCGGAAATGCGATTTACTCTACGCTGCAAACCGTGCCTACGGGCTGGGGAACCGGATTTCTTGCTTCCAATTTTGCCAATGAATTCCTGACCTGGGAAAAAGACGATGTGATCAACGGCGGTATGGACCTGCATATGTTCAGCAACCGGGTCGAGTTGATCGTGGATGCTTACATCAAGAGTATCAAAAGTCTGATCACGATCAATTCCTATCCGTTCAGCTACGGCGGCGACATCGCTTACTCGCCGGGATATCTGAGCTGGCCGTCTGTCAATGCGGGCTCCATGCGAAACAAGGGAATCGGTTTTACTTTGAATACGGTCAACATCGACAAAGGCGGTTTTTACTGGAAAACAGGTCTTAACTTATCCATTGACCGCAACAAGGTAACATCCCTTCTGAACCCGATCACACCGATCTGGAATGCCACTTCTGTCGGATTCAAAACCGAAGTCGGGCAGCCGGCGAGTATGATCACAGGTTATATTGCAGAAGGTATTTTCCAGGATGCGAACGACATTAAAAATCATGCTATACAGACTTCAAACGGTGAACTGACGATCAATCCGGCAACGGGAACCTGGGTAGGCGATACCAAATTCAAGGACCTGAACGGGGATGGCGTTATTGATGCGGAAGACCGTACCGTGATCGGTAATCCATGGCCGAAATTCACGCTGGGCTTCAATAACAACATGATGTACAAAAACTTCGAGCTGAATGCATTTCTGACCGGAAGTTTTAAAAATGATGTACTGAATTACCCGCGTTACCGTGCCGAAATCCCGGGAAATGGCGGAACGTTTGGAAACCAGTGGCTTTCCGTAGCAGATTACGCAAGACCAAGCAGCTACACACTTGGAGATGCCGAAACGGTAACGCTGACCAATCCCGGACACAACATTCCGAGAATTGCGCCCGGCGACCCGAATGGAAACAGCCGTATGAACACCAATTTCATCGAGGACGGTACTTATGTACGTCTGAAAAATATCACGATCAGCTACAATTTCCCTAAATCGATGCTGAAAAGCTTCTTCATCAGAGGGCTGAAAGCTTCTGTCGGTGCACAAAACCTGTTTACGATTACCAAATACAAAGGATATGATCCCGAAATCGGAATGGTGAACTACGGCGGTACCGTCATGGCCGGCATCGATACTGGCCGCTATCCATCAGTCCGTATGTATTCCTTCGGCCTGCTCGCAGATTTTTAAAACCAATAACAAAAAGCCAAAAGCTTAAAGCCGACAGCTAATCGCCAAAAGCTACTTACAAACACCAATTCCAAAACATTTCCATGCAATTCAAGATAAAACTCATAGCCGCAATAGGAGCGATGATGCTCATGCAGGGATGCAGCGAAGACTTTCTGGACCGCCCGCCGGTGGACGCGCTGACTTCCGGTAATTTTTACAAGACCGACGAGGAAATCATGGCCGGAACAGCGCCGCTTTATAACATCGTCTGGTTTGATTTCAATGACAAGGCCAACATGGCTTTTCAGGAAGCACGCGCCGGAAACCTGAATTCCAATGACCGTACAGCTTACGTCAAGCATGCGATTGCCTCAACAGATGCGGGTACTTTGCTTCCGGGTTACAAATCGTTTTACAAAATCATTGCGCAAAGCAACAATGCTTACAAGGCCATCAAGGAAGCTTCGGGAAGTACGGCTTCTGCGGCTGTGAAAAATCAGGGTCTGGGCGAGTGCCGCTTTATGCGCGGAACTGCCTATTATTACCTTGTGGCCAACTGGGGAGCTGTTCCGATTGTTTACGACAACGTAGCGCAGATCAATGAAGCGCCGGTCAGAAACCGGATTGAGGATGTATGGAAAGTAATCATTCATGATTTCCGGTATGCTGCCGCTACGCTTCCTGCCACAGCCGTACAAGGCCGTCTGACCAAATATTCGGCAGAAGGAATGCTTGCGAGAATGTATCTGATGCGTGCGGGCCTGAATCAGAACGGAACACGCAACCAGTCGGATCTGGACAGTGCGAAATATTATGCAGAGGATGTCATTACAAACAGCGGCCTTTCGCTGGCACCAACTTATGCGGAGCTTTTTATGAGTGCCAACAACAACAGCACAAAAAACAACCCGGAAAGTCTTTTTGCCCTGCAATGGATGCCGCTGAGCAATCCGTGGGGAATCAACAATTCGTTTCAGGCTTATTTTGCCTATGAATCAGCGATTACCACCACCGGCGATGGCTGGGGCGCGGCACAGGGCATATCGGCGGATCTGGTCAAATATTTTACCGAAAACCCGGCTGATTCCCTGAGAAGAAAGGCAATCGGTATGTTTGACGGCGATGTATACCCGGAAATCAACAAGGCCAACGGCGGTCTTAAATATAACAGGCCAGCAGCTTTGTCCGCGATCAAGAAGTACATCATTGGCTCGCCTGCAGATAATGGCGGACTGGGCGGTTTTATGGCTGCAAACATCAATTCTTACATGCTCCGGCTGGCAGAAGTTTACCTGATTTATGCGGATGCCGTTCTGGGCAACAACACCACAACAAGTGATCCGAAAGCGCTGGCTTACGTGAACGCGGTACGCAAAAGGGCAGGGCTTCCCGCACGGACTTCGCTGACTTTTGAACAGATTTTCCAGGAACGCCGAATTGAAACCGTTTTTGAAGGCAATTCATGGAACGAAATCGTGCGCTGGTACTATTTCAATCCGGCAAAAGCCATTGCCTACACGGCAGCGCAGCACAAGGAAAATTATACCATGTCCTATGTTCCGGGTACGACCAATCCCAAAAAGTATACGGTAACGTATTCGCCGGCTGAATTTTACCCGCTTACAGCTGCCACTTTGTACCTGCCGTTCCCGGAAGCGGAAATTGTAAATGCACCATCTTTGAACGGCGAACCCGTCGCATTCGATTTCAGCAAACTTGTTGACTAACCCTAAAAAAGAAAGACATGAATTTAAGAAATGTATATAAAGCCGGAATCGGATTAATCGTTGCGCTGGGCATGCTGCTGGGTTTCCAGAGCTGTGAAAACAAGGACGTGGACGGAACTCCGGTCATTAATAATGTAAGATTGCTGGACCCGGCCGCTGCTGACAGTTCCTTAACTGGGGCACTGCCGGGAAGCCTGATTGTCATTCAGGGACAAAACCTTCAGAGCGTACTGAAAGTGTATTTCAATGACTTTGAAGCTACGTTCAATTCTGCGCTCGGAAGTGATCAAAACATTGTGATCGCAATACCCGCAGAAGCTCCGACCAAGGCAGTGAAAGCAGACGTTTCCAACAAAATCAGGGTGGTGACAAAAGGCGGTGAAGCTACTTACGATTTCAGCCTGACTTCGCCTGAGCCGCGCCTCGACGGACTGTATTCCGAATTTGTAAAACCCGGCGGTGCCATTATTATCAACGGGGATTATTTCTACAACATCAAAAATGTAAAACTTGGGGCCGCAAACCTAGAAATTCTGAGTACTTCGGAAAAGGAAATAAGGGCAAAAATGCCGGCCGCAGGAACCATTGATTACATTACGGTGGAAGGAGAATTCGGAACGGCAAAAACAAATTTCAAGCTGAACGATACAACCGTTTACATGATGAACTTCGATGTGCCGGTGACGACATGGGGCTCGACGGTTTGTTACGGAACTGCCCCGATTATCCCTGCAACTGATCCCGGCGCGATTTCCGGCAAATATTCAAGAATAAAACAAACCAAGCTTCCGGCAACGGGTTATGACGATAAATGGGTGCTGGCAAGCTGTTATTATGAATTCAAACTTCCTGCCGGAGCAGCAGAAGACCGGCTTTTCAAGTTTGAGCATAACGTTGCCGAAGCATGGAAAGCGGGCAGGTACGAAATTACGCTGAACGCCGGCGGAACGGATTATATCTATGCTTTCCAGCCCTGGAATTCAACAGAATACCAATCAACCGGTTACATAACAAATGGCTGGAAAACGGCAGTAATTGAACTGGCCGAATTCAAAAGTTCATCCGGCGCAACCATTGCCGATGTATCCAAAATCACCGACCTGAAAGTTTCTTTCGGAACGCCGGACAAGGTTATCGATTCTTTCAATACAAGCGTGGATAATTTCCGGATTGTAGCGAAGTAGGTTTTTTTTGGGAGGAAGGAGCAAAGGGAGCAAGAAGGAAAGGAGGAAGGAGGGAAATGATGTGGTCATTTTTTGCTTTCTCCTTTTCTTTCATTCCTTTTTCCTTTTAACCCTTCTCCCTTTCTCCCTTTCTCACTTCTCACATTTTACCTTTTCTCCCTTCCTCCTTCTCCTTTACCCCGCTTCCTTTGTTTATTTTCCTCTTTCATTCTTTTGCGAACGTCGTCGTCAACTTCTTTTCCGGCTTCCATCGGAGTGAATACAGAGCCTGATGTTGCCGGTGCGGGCGGTGCATTTTTGATTTGCGAGCGATGTGCAATGTTTGCCGATATTCTTTCCGTAAGATGAGGGAACAAGCGGTGCGAAATGTAGGAACCCCGCGCTTTCCAGCCAACCGGCAATTCTCTTTTGCGGTGCAGGGAAGAAAAAATAATGGCATTCACCACTTTTGAAGGTCCGTCCATGGCAGCCATGCGCGGTGTACGTCCGCTGTAATTGGCCGCATGCCGCCAGAAAGGCGTGTCAACTGCCCACGGCATCACGGTTACTACTTTTATTTTCTTTTTATTGCCGCTCAGCCTGATTTCCTGATGCAGCACATTTCCCAAACCGCGCACCGCGGTTTTGGTGGAACCATACGTGGCATGATATGCAAGAGGAGTGGCACTTTCCACCGAACCGACATTGACCAGCTTTCCATAACCCTGCGCCTTGAACATTTTCATCGCCATCTGGCTGCCGTAAATAACCCCTTTCAGGTTCACATCAACAAGCCGGGAATATTCTTCGGAGGGAATATCTTCAAAGCGCCCGATTGCCCCGACGCCGGCATTATTGATCCAGACATCCACATGCCCGAACGCTTTTGCCGAACTGTCCGCCAGTCGCTGCATGTCTTCGGCCTTTGCTACATCAGTAACAACCACGATTGCTTTTCCGCCTGCTTTGCGCACCTCATCTGCAACTTCTTCCAGCAACTCGCCGCGGCGGGCAGCGAGTACTACATTCGCTTGATATTGTCCTAGCTGCAAGGCCACGCCTTTACCGAAGCCACTCGATGCACCGGTTACTACGAACGTTTTTCCTGACACTTTACGCTGGCCGGATTTACTCAGCTGCTTAGTCGCGCAACTGCTTAACAGCAAAAGCAGCGCAGCTGTGATCATGATATTTTCGGGCCTGGTCACCGCTTGGTTCAGGCTGGAAATGACTTTTGAAAAGAAATGGAAAGGTAGCCGCAGGTTTTGCATATACAAGTAAATCGGTAACGTTGATGAAAGTTTTGAAAGTTTGCAGGACACCGCTCAGTAAAAAAGTGTACCAAAATTTCAGAGTATTTTCCCGGGATAAATCCTGGGTAGAATACCGCTGTTGTGAAAGCGCATGATTTTTGCCTGTATCTGTCCAAACCGGAAATGATCGGATGTATTTCAATGGTATCAGCAATGATTAACAAAGGCAAAAACGTGAAGCTGAAAAGTGAAAGCCTGATGATTGGCGGAGCGGAACAATGGATCCACTACAACGAAGCCCATCTTCACGAACCGCTCATTCTGTTTCTTCACGGAGGTCCCGGCGTGGTGCAGGTTCCCATGCTGACCCGGTATTGTCAGCCGCTTTATGAAAATTTCCTGCTTGTACACTGGGATCAGCGCGGAGCGGGCAGGAGCTATCATTTTTTCGATAAAACTGATCTGACCGTACCGCTTCTGGTGAATGACGGCGTTGAGCTTGCCCGGGTTTTGTGTCAGAAGTTTAAAAAGAACAAGGTGATTTTGCTCGGTCATTCGTGGGGAACTGCTTTGGGCGTGCTCATGTGCAACGCAAGCCCCGGATTATTTCACAAGTACATTGGCATCGGCCAGGTTGGCAACTGGCTGAAAGGAGAACATATTTCCTACCATTATACACGGGACCAGGCTCTTGAAAGAAAGCAGTATGTTGCCGTGAAAATACTGGACAAAATCGGTCCGCCGCCATACAGAAACATTGTTGAACTCCTGATACAAAGAACTTTACTGATCCGGTTTGGCGGCGGAATGTACAGCGGAAAGTCGGCGCTGAATATGATTCCGGAATATGTGCTTTGGGGCAAATCTTCCTTTCTAAGAATTCCGCAGGTTACGGCCGGAAGCTGGTATTCAACAGCTTCATTGTGGGAGCAATGTCTTGCCATTGACCTGAATCTGCTTGCTCCGGAACTGCAGGTTCCGGTTTGTTTCATTACCGGCCGTTACGATTACCAGATTCCGTTTGCGTGCGCAGAGGAATATTTCAATAACCTTGTTGCGCCTGAAAAACAATGGTACTGGTTTGAGAACTCCGCCCATACACCTTTCATTGAAGAAACCGACAAGTTTAACAGGCTCGTAGTCAATGAAATCCTTTCTGACAGAAATCGTTTTTTGTAGCATCGCATTCTGCTGAATTCTCTCTGGATTTCTGCGCTGAAAAACCGCCATAGCAAAAGCAGGGACGGATCTTTTAACGTGCTAAGCAGGAATGCATTCGGATAAATGCTGCTTGCTTTTGCATGTAAACGTGTCGTTTGATCATTGCATTTATTCCTGTGTTTACCACAAAAATCCGCTGCTATACCACGAAGTGGATTCGCTGTGTATTCAACTAAATATATGATTTATTAAATTAGATTATGAATTCGGATTTAAAGCGAAACAAGCAATAAAATACACATACATCAATCCATCTTTTTACTTCAAATCGATATTTAAAATATGATCCAGATCATTATCTCCATCGCATTTTTTATTACGTTTTCTGTTTGGGTATTTAGAGAACAGATTCATCATTGGCTGGATAACAGATGATGTTATTAAATGATTTAATTAGTTTGGATGTTTTGATTAGAGCCGGATTTTATCCGGTTTTTTTATTTTTATACATGCCGGATTGCTGTACCTAAAATAGTTTATGTAAAACTTGTTCTATGCTGATTGATTATTGAATTATAATATTGTTTGTAAAACTTTATTTGTTTTCAAATTTAAATAGTTTTTGATTAATGTAATAAAGTAATATTGATTTGGGATACGGATAAATTGTTTAATGTAAATACAAGCATGGAATTAGCATCCGCATACGTGAAATTATAAATAAAGCTTCTGCCGTGAATTGATTCCAATTTCTTTTATCCTGTTTTGGTGATGAGGGTAAAATGTTGTCTGAAAGCATTTTGTACGTGTTTTTATAGTGCTGAAATCCGGTTTAAAAGCTTGTTTTGCCGCTATAAAAAGAATGTAAGAATAATTTGTCAAACGAATTTAAATGTTGTTTGTAAAATAAATTAAGTTGCTGTTTTGATGTATTTATAACAGACTTATAGTTCACTTTAATGCTTATTTATAAAAGGTTTTTACGCTTGAATAAATAAAATTAAACAGATTTAAATGGCTTAATTCATGTAAAAATTAAGGAATAAATCACGTTTGGTTAATTAAATTGAATTACTAATTTTGTTTTAATTAATTCAGTTTTTCTCCCTCAAATTATAAAAAATGAAAAAGTTAATTTTTGTATTGCTTCCTTATTTTCTATTTACTTCCTGTTCCAAAGATGAAGATTTAAAGTCTGATTTGGCTTCGAAAGTAGCAGGTGTTTATCAGGCCAATTATGCTGACATTAATAATAAATCCTCAGCATTGCCGACTTCTGACATTAACATCAATCTTCGTCTGGATATGGTTGATATCAGAACGGTGAATTGTACACTGATTACCAATATTTCCGGTGCGAAGAGTGAAACATCCGGGAAATTGAATCTGGAAAGTTCGGATGACAAAATTCGGATGCTGAACGGCAGCAGCGAATTCGGTTATATAAAAGGCAACAACCTTACCGTCGAATATGTTAACAAAGACGGTTCAAAAGTATTGATAAAGGCCAAAAAGAGGCCGGCCAATATTTAACAGCTGAAAGTTAACTCTTCCGATACGAATGTGTTGAAAAGGTATTCATGCAAAAAGGATTCTGAAATGTCAGTTCAGAATCCTTTTTTAGCTGGATTTAAAATGTACGGTCACGGAGCGGCAACTGATTTTGCCCCGTCTCCTCGACGCAGGTAAAACATCATGTGGTGCTGGTTTGTCAGGTATAATTAACGATCATGCGGATTTTATCGTCCAGTTCTTCCACTGCTTTTTCAAGAACCTGCAGTTCTTCCCTGTCGGTGACGTAATCCTCACTTTTAATCAGATCCATAATTCCCATAATCGTTGAAACAGGCCTTCTGAGCTCGTGAGACTGCATAAAGGCAATTTTCTTCAAGGAATCATTCTGGGCGATTACCAGTTTTTCCTGACTGATCCTTTTGGTAATATCCGTAGCATTGAATGACACGCCGATGATTTCACCAGCCTGGTTATACGCCGGTTCATACGTCATATACCACCAGATCGAAGTATGCTCATAGCTAAGGTAATTTTCGGATACAGCGGAAATTCCGGTCAGCGCGTTTTTGTAATTTTCAGTAAAGCTTTGAAAATGATCTTCGTGCACAAAAGACCTGATGTCTGTTCCTTCGGAAATGGTTTGGTCAAAGGTGCTGAGAATAAACTTTTCCAGCGATTTGTTGAACGCAAGTATTTCATAATTTTTGCCAAGCAGCAAGTGACAGGATTTGGAGCTTTCAAAAAATGACCTGAGCTTGATTTCTGAATTCCTGGCTTCCGTGTATTGCTTTTTCAGGATCGTTACACTGATTTCAAATTCGAGGATGTGAATAACCTGCCGGGAGAGCACTTCCAGCATTTGCAACTGCAGCGAAGACAACAGCTTCGGAGCTGGATCAATCACGCATAAGCTGCCGAGATTGTGCCCGTCCTGTGTTGTCAGCGGTGCCCCGGCATAAAAGCGGATATTCGGATTGCCGGTTACCAGCGGATTGCTGGCGAAGCGCCCGTCCAGTAATGCGTCCGGAACCATCATCACTTCATCGTTCTCAATGACATGTGCGCAAAACGCATCTTTTTTCCGGGTCGTTTCCTTGTCAAAGCCGACCTTGAATTTGATGTACTGCGTTTTATCATCCAGCAGTGTTATGAGTGCTGTAGAAGTGCCGCATATTTCTGCTGCCATCCGGACAATATCATTGAGTTCTTTTTCCTTGTCGATTTCCAGGGTAAGAAACCGGTTTACAGCCTGTAAGCGTTCTAGTTCTCTTGATGGCATTCCGGTATTAACATTTGTTGATTACTCCAGTCAGGCAATTAACGAAAAAGATTTTAGAAGTAGTTCTATTTAGGATATAAATTTTTCATATGTTTACGGATAGTATAATTCTTCCATGTAACGATTACCTATTTCTTCCAGTACGCTCCAATGGCCAAGCAAATAATCTGTATAGTTGATGATGACCCGTTATTTCAATATGTTACCAAGAGGATGATTGATAAGGTCTTAGATGATTACAGCCTTCTGCAGTTTTCTGATGGTATACAGGCCATTGAATACATCAAAGGTAACCTTGAAAATACCGATCAGCTTCCGCAACTGATATTTCTGGACATCAACATGCCCGAGCTGAACGGATGGCAGTTTCTGGACGAGTTCAGGTTACTACAAAGCGCGCATTATCTTCCGGTTATATACATGGCAAGTTCTTCTACGGACAGTAATGATATAAATATGTCAAAAACGTATGAGGAGCTTGTCGGGTATATCGTGAAACCAATTTCAAGGGAAGAGTTGATCAGCATTCTTACGTCAACTTACATTGAATGAATTCCGAACGTTCGGAATTGAAACCAGGCAAAGCTGGTTATTTCATGCTAGATTTTTTGTTGCTGAAACTGAAATCCGGACCTGCGTAATAATTCGAGGGAATCAGAAAGCTGACGGCTTTGCCTGTCGCTGAGAAATGTTCGTTTTTCCTGATAGCTGATCTTGAATTCCCAGAGTTCTGCCGTTTGCCGCTTCAATATCGCCGCTGTAATGTAACAGTTTTTGTGAACAGAACGGAGATGATCTTTTTCCATCTGATGACGGATGCCCATCCGGTTTCTTTCCCTTATTTCCATCCTGAAAAATGATTTCCATTCCTGACAATGGATCCGCAGCAGCTGCAGGTGCCGCTGTACAATGGGGTTTGATGTAAACATTGTTGTGAAGGTAAGGTTGAATGTTACGGTAAGATAACGCAATATTATATGGAATGCACTATGAAAACTATATAATGTTACACTTTAATTAATTGACATGCATTATCGTCATTTCACCGGGAAGTAATTCGAGTTCTTGTAAAATGCTGAATGTGAGATGTAAAATGTGAGATGTAAAATTTGAATTGTTTTGAGCGGGATTTGTCGGATGTTTATTTCCTGACGGCGTTTTACCGGGCAGTTGCTTTTATACCTGTTGTTTTTTACCGGATGGATTTTATGGATGGATTTTATGGATGGATTCAGCTGAATGGCAACGGATGAAGTTTGGTTACCTGTAACGTCGTTGCCAGAATTTATACCAGTTTTTGTTGGCGGGATAATTCCGGTGTGCTGCCCGGTTATTGACGAGTATGGCTACGAGCAGCAGGATCACCGCGCCGGAAAGTACAGGGCTGAGCACATACATATAGCCCATGCTTGTGATTTTTTCAGAACCGATATTGGCAATCAATGCCGTTGCTCCGCCGGGCGGATGCAATGTTTTGGTAATCTGCATGAATACAATCGAGAGGGAAACCGCAAATGCAGATGACAGCCAGATCTCGTTGGGAATAATATAATGTACCGTAACGCCGATCAATGCGCAGATTACATGTCCTCCGATCAGGTTGCGGGGCTGCGCAAGCGGGCTGTTGACGATACCGTAAATCAGTACGGAAGAAGCTCCGAAGGAACCGATCAGAAAAATGTTATCCGTTGCACTGAAACTGCCTTTATTTATAAACCCGATAAGCGCAATGCCCAGAAATGAGCCGATGAAGGTCCAAAAGTGTTCCCTGAAATCAATAAGGGTTTCCTTGTATACGACATAACGCGCCATGCGCATGTGTTTTCTGAATCGTCTTCGCAAAATTTAAAAACCGGTTAATCTTTCACTAAAACCCTGACGGACTTTGAATAGTTCTGCCGGAATGACTATCCGCCGGTGCCGCTGGAAACCGCAGCAAATTTAGAAAAAGAATTTTTTCGCAGCAGTGAAATGTACAGGACTGGAAGTGAAATGTGAATCATTGACGGTGATGCTGTAACCTGCTGCAATGAATTCCGGTTAGTTCATCAAGCGTCCTCTTTGTTCAGCCGTACATCTTCACTGTATTGTTCCTGCTCAAATACCAGATCATGCATGAGCCTTGCGCGCTTGCCGCTTTCATCGGCTTTGCTTTGGAAGAGTTTGGCAGCCTGAGCATTGCCCAGTTCCTTATACTGGTCCGCGATGCTGGATAGCAGCATATCCATTTCTTCCAGCCCGCGCATGGTTTGCCACAGTTTGCTCTCCACCACTTCCGACAGTTCGGCAAGCAATGAACTGGCCGTGTAGGCATGTCCGGTATGACATCTGAAACGGATCAGTTTGTTTTCAACCAGTCTGACCAGTGCTCCGTGACATTGCGGGCACGTAAAGGGTGTAAATTCTCCCATATCCATGATACCCATTTCAAAAGCATTTCCTTTGGTGGCAATAATCACTTCCAGTTCCAGCTGCTTCAACTGCTGAGGTGTAAATTTGTTCCGGTCCGGTGCGGGTTCTTTAACCAGTGCGGAAAGGATCGGACCCATATCCATGGCCGAAATGGTATAGTCCGCATTGACGTATTCAAGTGTATTTTCAGGCAATTGCGGCTGCTCGGCATCTTCCGGGGCCTGAACAATGGTCATGCCGCCCTGCTGCTGAATGGTCCATAATCCCGAAACGCCGTCATTCAGCACGCCGGAAAGAATGATGCCGATCACGCGGGAGCCGTATACATACGCCGCCGACCTGAACAAAGCATCGATGGAAGGCCGGAACCGGTTTTCTTTCGGCCCTCTTTTAACCCTTACCTTTCCTTCTTCCACGATCAGGTGATGATCATTCACAGCGACATAGATTTTTCCCGGCTCGATAAGATCGCCGTCTTTCGGGTGTACTGCCTGCAGTCTGCCCACTTTTTCAAGGATCCAGGGAAGTCTTGATTCTGAATACGCCGGTATATGCAGAACAATAAAAACAGAACCTTTAAAATCGGGAGGTAAACTGCTTACCAATTCTTTCAAAGCCATTACACCGCCACTGGAAGCACCAATTACTATTATATCCCGTATCTGCATGTTTATAAGTTAACTTACCTGTAAAATGTTACAAGTAAAAAATCATTTCATCATACTTGCAGTTTGTGCTATTTTATCAGCTTTCTAAACAGGCAGACCGGCATTGAGAATTGACTCCACGGCAAAAATAACTAAGTGATGATCGTAAGTAATTAATTTGTAACACAATGGAAGCATACACAGCATAAAAAAGAAACCGGGCGCACTACGCCCGGCATCTATGTATTAACCCTCCTTATACCAAATTAACAATTACATCAGTCAATGGCGCCGCATTTACAATTGTGATGCCAGAAGCGTAATGCCACAAATTGGGGAATTTAAAACGCCGTAAATGAAATGAAGCGCAAACGTATAGTTCAATTGCTTTGTGCACAGGGCGGTTTCAGGTCATCGCATGAGGAACATCCGCTACATAACCGCACCGCACCCGGTTTTTGCCAATGCGCCTGTAAAGGTCAGGACATGGATTTTTATGGATCCGGCGGAGAAAAATTACCTTTTTCCCGTTCGTAAAATGGTTCAAATCCGGAACTCCTGAAAGCCAGTTCCAAGCCTTACTGCCAGATTTTTGTTTCGCCTTCGCCATGATGGTTTTTCCACGCCCTCAGCATGCTTTCGCAGTTAAAAACCAACTGAACATGTCCGTGTTTGTCCATAGCGATCAGGCCGCCTTCACCACCGAGCGCAGTAAGTTTGTCAATAAGCGCCATACATGCTTCCTGCAAGCCGAGTTGCCTGTATTCCATATAACAGGAAATGTCATAGGCTGCCACCAGCCGCATTAAATACTCGCCGTCGCCGGTACAGGAAACGGCGCAGGTTTGATTGTTCGCGTAGGTTCCGCTGCCTATGATCGGGCTGTCGCCTACACGTCCGTATTTTTTATTGGTAAGCCCGCCTGTCGAGGTGGCAACGGCAAGGTTTCCGGACGTATCCAGCGCAACGGCCCCAACAGTGCCTTTGCCGGTATTGAGTTCGCTGGACTGTTCCTTTGCTTGCAGCAGTTCCTGTTTTCTTTTTTCTGTAAAGTAATACGTGTCGTCTTCAAACGGAAGTTGATGTTTTCTGGCAAATTCAATGGCTCCGATTCCTGTCAGAAGCACATTTTCAGATTTGTCCATCACCGTGCGGGCAAGCTGAACGGGATTTTTAATATTTGAAATAGCCGAAACGGCCCCGGCCCGCAGCGTCTTTCCGCACATCACGGCCGCATCCATTTCATGTTTTTCATCTGAAGTAAAAACAGCGCCTCTGCCTGCGTTGAAAAGCGGAATGTCTTCGAGCGCCATCACTGATCTTTCAACCGCGTCCAAGGCTGTTCCGCCTTTTGCCAGAATTTCATATCCTGCATGCAGGGCTTCATCCAGTCCTTTCAGGTAATCTGCTTCCTGCTGCGCTGATGTATTTGCGTGTGTAGCTGATCCGGCTCCGCCGTGTATGGCAATTGTGAACATAGGAATATTAATAAAACGGGTACAGATTTGAAAAGCTACGCACCCTAACAAAAACTTCGCCAGCAAAGCAGCTGGCAGCATTTGGAAGCGTTTATGTGTAAAATTTCCTCAATATAATTATATGCTTGAAATGGCATTCCGGTTTTTTCTGTTCCGGTCTTATGTAAGGAGAAGGAACGGAGTTATGTTTAACCAGCTATTCTCTAAGGGTTTAAGTTCAGGAAATGGAGGTATGACTGTTTGTTGAGCCCTTTTTTTCCATTGTAAAAACGAGATTGTGGCAGGCACTGCGCATTTGCCCCAAAATGGTTGGCGGCCACTGGCATACTTATTAAGAACACGCCGGAAATTTTATTGGCATGCCAGGAAAATACAATCCACAATAGTAAAAAACAATTTAAATTTCAGAGTATGAGAGTGATTGAAATACGTTGCCTGCGTGGACCGAATGTCTGGTCGGTGCGACGAACCAAGCTTGTCGTCATGAAGCTTGATCTGGAGGAGTTTGAGGAGTTGCCTACAAATAAAATAGATGGTTTTTACGATAGATTGAAAAGTGCTTTGCCCGGTCTGTATGATCACTTCTGTTCCGAAGGACATGCGGGCGGCTTTTTTGAAAGGGTAAAAGACGGTACCTGGATGGGGCATGTCATTGAGCACATCGCGCTGGAACTGCAGACGCTCGCAGGTATGGATTGCGGTTATGGTCGTACCAGAGGTACCGGCACGTATGGCGTTTATCATGTCGTGATAGAATACAGGGAGGAAAGGGCAGGCGTTTACGCAGCGGAAAGTGCTGTGGCACTGGCGCTGGCGCTGGCATTCCGGCAGCCTTTCAACATTGAAAATACAGTTGAAAAATTAAAATCGATTTATGAAGAAGACAGGCTCGGGCCCAGTACGCAGTCTATAGTAAGCGCATGCGAGGAGAAAGGCATTCCATACCTCCGTTTGAATGACGACAGCTATGTACAGCTTGGCTACGGTTCCCTGCAAAAGCGGATAGAAGCTACGACCACAAGCTTGACGAGCAATATCGCTGTGGAAATTGCGGGCGATAAAAACAGGACCAAACAAGTTCTTTCCCTGGCCGGCATACGTGTTCCGGCAGGAGAGGTAATTGCCGCCGAACACGAGCTGATGGCTGCCTTAAGTGAACTTAAATTCCCGCTGGTCATCAAGCCGCTGGATGGAAATCAGGGAAAAGGCGTTACAACCAATATCACCAGTACCGAAGCTGCTGTAAACGCATTTGCAAGGGCAAAGGCCTATTCGGATGATGTGATCGTGGAAGAATATATTGAAGGAATGGACTACCGGCTGCTTGTTGTTGACGGAAAACTCGTTGCCGCTGCGCGGCGCACGCCGGCCTGCGTAACCGGCGATGGCGAATCCACGATCCGTGAACTGATCAATATCGTAAATTCGGATCCGAGAAGAGGCGATGGCCACCAGAATATACTGACCAGAATAGTCGTTGACAATGCCGTCCGTTCACATCTGAACAGCCAGGGATTGTCACTGGATTCGGTTCCGCTGCCTGGAAAACAGGTGATGATCTCCACCGCTGCAAACCTGAGCAAAGGAGGGACTTCGGAAGATGTTACCGATGAACTGCATCCGGACCTGGCGCGGATGGCAGAACGTATAGCGAAGATCGTAGGGCTGGATATCTGCGGAATCGATCTGATTGCAAAAGATATCAACCAACCTGTGGCGGCATCCGGCGCGGCAGTCGTGGAAGTGAATGCAAGTCCGGGTTTCAGGATGCATTTATTTCCCTCTTCGGGAAAAGCGCGTAATGTGGGTCAGCACGTTGCAGATATGCTGTTCCCGGAACCGGCCAGCGCACGTATCCCGATTATTGCCGTTACCGGAACGAACGGGAAAACCACAACCAGCCGGATTGTTGCACATCTTTTCCGACAGACCGGCGCTTGTGTGGGTTATACGACTACGGACGGAATTTATGTGGACGGGCAACTGATTGAAACCGGAGACTGCACCGGCCCGGAAAGTGCCAAGATGATTTTAAGAGACCCGACCGTTGACGTGGCCGTACTCGAAACTGCACGGGGCGGATTGCTCCGGTCCGGCCTGGCATTTGACAAATGTAATGTCGGCATTGTCACGAACGTTGCAGCGGATCATCTGGGCCTTAACGACATACATACACTGGAGCAGATGACCAATGTAAAAGCCGTTATTGCAGAAGCAGTAAAAAAAGACGGATATGCCATTCTGAATGCCGACAATGACCCGAGCTATGGAATCAGGGAACGCCTGAAATGCAAAACAGCCTTGTTCAGTATGGATCCCGATAATGAACGAATTTTTGAACATACCCGGAACGGCGGACTGGCGTGTGTTTATGATAATGAAAAAATTAAAATCATTGACGGGAATGAAATTATTGATGTGGAGTCCGTCGAAAGGGTGCCTGCTACATTCGGCGGCAAATGCCATTTTATGATTGAAAACATTCTGGGTGCTGTTCTGGCTGCGTATGTGGAGCATGTGGATGTGAATTCGATAGCAGAGGGTCTGCGTACTTTCCGCATATCGGACGACAGTACGCCCGGACGGCTGAACCATTTCCATTTCCGTGATTTTGATTTTATGATCGATTATGCGCATAACCCGCATGGAATGAGCGCGCTTGGCCAGTATATCGAAACGTTGCCGGCGACAAGCAAACTTGGGATCATAACCGGTGTCGGCGACAGAAGGGATGAGGATATTGAGGAAATGGGAAAAGTGGCAGCAGGCATATTTGATGAAATTATCATCCGGCTGGACGAAGACCTGCGCGGCCGAAGACACCAGGATATGATCAATCTGATTAAAAAGGGAATAAAAAGGGTGAATCCCATTTGTAAGATAAAAATTATCAAAGACGAACTTCAGGCCATCAACTTCGCAATACGCCATTTCAAGCCGGGCCAGTTGATCGTGCTCATGACGGACAAGGTGAGAAATTCCATTTCGCTGGTCCGCGGATTTAAGGAGCTTGAAGATCAGACCGTAAATTATGAACAATTAGCAACAGATTTCATTTAGTATATGATAGTGCCAAAAGGTAAGCTGATCCCGATCGGAGGGAAAGAAGCAAGAAGTACGCCGGACCGGAATGATTCGGAAAGTTCGCGCCAGATAGAATTCAATAGTAATGGCGTGTTACAGCAGGTTTTAATGGAAATGAAAGGCCCGGATTCCAGGATCGTCGTAATTACTACGGCTTCACAAATACCGGATGAAATGGGAGAAATGTACATCAGGGCGTTCAATGAACTGGGGTGCAGTCAGGTGCATGTACTGCATCTCGACGGTCGAAATGTGAACAGCCAGAAAAGCCTGGAAACACTGGCTGCGGCGGACGGTGTGTTTTTTACCGGCGGCGACCAGACAAGGCTGACTGATAAGATCTGCGATTCGAAATTTATGGACCTGCTTCGGGAACGTTATGTGAATGAGGATTTTGTAATTGCAGGAACAAGTGCCGGTGCCATGGCCATGTCGGCAACGACCATCAAAGAAGGCTCGGATGAAGAATCGCTGCTGAAAGGGATCGTTGAGCTGGAAAGAGGTTTTTCACTGCTGCCGGACACCATTATCGATACGCATTTTATGAGCCGCGGACGTTTTTCAAGACTTTCCGAAGCCTTGCTTGCCAATCCGGGTTTCATTGCACTGGGCATCTGTGAGGACACAGGCCTTGTCATTGAACAGGGCGGAATAATGCGCACCATCGGTTCCGGTGTCGTGTTGCTGCTGGAAGCCGATAAAATCAAAGAGACCAACTTCAAAAAAGCAAAGAAACTGCAGCCGGTTTATGTGGAAGGCATGCACATGCATATTCTGGCCAAAGGTGCCGGATATTCGCTGAAAGACAGAAAGTTTTTGCTGATCGAGGATAAATAAAGCTTCCGGCCGGAAGGCTAACAGGATGCCTGTTTTCTTTCCGGCCGGACAAACGCTGACACCGGTTCATCACAGCAAATAACTGCGCCTGACAAACTGCGCCATTTCAATGAAACCTTCAAAAGTGTCGGGTTTGCGGATGTAATGATTCACGCCTGCTGAAATGGCACGTTTGATCAGCTGCGTATCCGAAGACGTTGAAAACATAATGGCGGGAATGTCCGACAAACCCGGTGTTGCCCTGATTTGTGCGATGGTTTCAAGTCCGTTCATACGCGGCATGTTCATATCGAGCAGAAAAAGCGACGTACTTTGCCCGTAATTTTTGATTACATCAAGCAGTTGCTGCCCGTCTTCCGCTTCTACGATACTGATTTCCGGCGCTACTTCCATTAATGCATTGGATATCAGAAACCGGTCATCCGGATCGTCATCGCACAGAAAAACCGTTTTCAGTAAATTCATTTACAGTAAGAAAATTTATCTTTCATGGATTGGCTAAGGTATGTATTTAAATCAGATAAGCAGTGAGCAAATGCATTTGCAGAATGGCCTGATGCCGTTGATAAAAGTCATTTTACAACCATTTTACAGCTCGGACAATAACTGCTCGTATTTGGCTGTTTTGCCTTCAAAATTTCTCAGACTTGTTTCATAAATGAGTTTGAGTGAAAGAAGTTCTTCATAATCTGCACGGTATACAGCATCCTCGTCCGGCTCATGATCGAGTTTAGGCAAGAGTTCCGTCAGCCGGTTCAGCGATTCCTGATTTTGTTCCAGTCTGTACTGGTGCCATTCCAGCATAAGCCGGTATTTTTCCTTAAGTGTATTTTTGTCCATGGTTTTTGTCTGAAAAGCATAAATCTAAACATAAAATGCTTTTCCGGGATTTTCTGAAAAATACTTTAAGGCAAAAACTGGATTGTCCGTTGCATTTGCAGCAGACCGCATAATAAAATCCGACGGGCCGAAGTTGCTTTAAATACCGTTGGTAAATTGGTATAGTAAAATGATTGCCATTTTTTCTTTGCTAGTTTATATGCACATTGTTAACATGAAAATCCGCAAATCATGAGCCTTTTTCGACATTCTGTCTTCATACTTGTTCTACTTTTTATAAATCCCGGAAACTGCATCCGGGCGCAGCAAAGCAATAGTCCCGGCGTTGCGGATACAAGCCGTTTTGACCGCGATTATGCGCTGGAAGCTACCATGCTGGGTTATTTTGCCAAAGACGGTTCCCGTAATCCGGTACTCCGCGCCAACAAAGGCGACCGCGTAAGAATCAAAATCACCAATGGCGAGCTCATGACGCATGATATTTCGCTGGAAAAAATGGGGATCAAAAGCAAGACCATCATGGAAAAAGGTGCGAGCACAAGCATCATTTTCAGGGCGGATCAGAGCGATACGTACTTTTGTTCCGTGCCGGGCCACCGTGCTGCCGGAATGGTGGGAAATTTTGAGGTTGTGGAAGGCGCGATTTCCAATGCAACCATTGCAGGCAAATTACCCGAGAAAAACGGTCAGCCGCTGAACCTGAACTTTGAACAGGGAACACTGAAAGACTGGACGGCAACGGGCGATGCTTTTGTCAATCCCGTTTTTTCGGCCGATCCGTCGCCTGTTCATGAAAAAGAAATGCACATCGGTTTGGAAGGAAAGCATTTCATCAGCAGCGGCGGCACAACCCATTATAAACTGACAGGAACGCTGACTTCCGTACCTTTTAAAGTAACGCAGCCGTTTGCAGCTTTCAGGGTTTCGGGCGGTGCGCTGCAGGACACGCGCGTAGAATTGGTGCTGGCAGGTTCCGACAGCGTGATTTTCCATATTACCGGACAGGGACGCGCGACGCTTCAGCCCGCCGTTGTGGATCTGCAGCCTTATCTGAACAAGGAAATTTTCATTCGTATCATTGACAACGAAACGGGTATTTCACAGATTCCGTACATTCCGAACGACAAATGGGCGCATATCAATTTTGATGATTTTATGTTTTATCCAAGTCGTCCGGATTTTCCCAATGAGCTGAAACAGAAAGATATTATTATACTTCCGCCGCTTGATCCCGTTCTGCATGCCGGGCTTTCGGGCACCGAAGCCGCCAAAGTGATGACCTTGCCGAAAGGTTTTAAAATCATACTTGCCGCCGCCGAACCGGAAATTATCCGTCCGATCAGTTTTACAACCGATGCGCGTGGCAGGCTCTGGGTTGTGGAAGGACATACGTATCCGGTACGTGCGCCGGAAGGCCAGGGAAAAGACCGCATCCTGATTTTTGAGGATACCAACGGAGACGGAACGCTGGATAAAAGGAAAGTTTTTGCCGAAGGGCTTAATCTCGTCAGCGGCATTGAAGTCGGAATGGGCGGCGTATGGCTTGGCGCGGCGCCGTATCTTCTGTTTATCCCGATGGATGCCAAAAACGACAAACCTGCCGGGCCGGTACAAAAGCTGCTCGACGGCTGGGGGCTGGACGATACGCATGAAGTGCTCAATAATTTACGATGGGGCCCGGACGGCTGGCTTTACGGAACACACGGCGTTTTTACCCATTCCAACGTAGGCAAACCTGGCGCAACCGACGCGCAACGGACGAAGATCAATGCGGGTGTATGGCGTTTTCATCCGGTTACACAGCAATTTGAGGTATTTGCAGAAGGTTCGAGCAATCCGTGGGGAATTGATTTCAATGATTACGGACATCCTTTTATAACGGTTTGCGTGATCCCGCATATGTATCATGTCATTCAGGGTGCACGTTACCAGCGGCAGGCCGGCGAGCATTTCAATCCGTATACCTTTGACGATATCAAAACCATTGCAGACCATGTGCACTGGGTAGGGGAGCGCGGCCCGCATGCCGGCAACTTCCGCTCGGCTTCCGCCGGCGGCGGCCACGCACATGCCGGCGCGATGATTTATCTGGGCGGCGATACGTGGCCGAAAGAATACCGCAATGAAATATTCATGAACAACATCAACGGCGCCCGGCTGAATATTGATCATTTTGAACGCGCCGGCTCGGGTTATGCGGCTACGCACAAAAACGATTTCCTGGCGATGAACGATTCCTGGTCGCAATGGCTGAATATGAAGTACGATCCGAGCGGTTCGGTTTACGCCATCGACTGGTATGATAAAAACCAGTGTCACAGCCCGAACCCGGACGTTCACAACAAAACCATGGGCCGGATTTTCAAAATTACCCACGAAAATGACAAATGGGTGCAGGTGGACCTGACGAAAGCCTCCGATATGGAATTAGTTAATTATCAGCTCAACAACAATGACTGGTACGTAAGGCAGGCCAGGACCATTTTGCAGGAACGCGGCCCGAACAAAAAAGTACACAGGGCATTGAAGGAAATGCTGGCAAACAATCCGGACGTTACCCGGAAACTCCGCGCCATGTGGACCCTGCATGTAACCAAAGGGTTTACCGAAAAGGAACTGACAGACTTGCTTGCGCACGAGAATGAGTACGTTCGCAGCTGGGCCATTCAGTTGCTGGCGGAAAGCAAAAAAGTGTCACCCGAAACATTGAAACGCTTTACGGCACTGGCACAAGGCGACAGTTCCGCTCTGGTAAGACTGTATCTGACTTCGGCCATGCTCCGCCTCGAACCCGGCCAGCGTTGGGACGTCATGAATGAACTCGTTCAGAAAGCGCAGGATAAGGACGACCACAATTTGCCGCTGATGGTATGGTATGCGGCCGAACCGCTTGCTGCGCTGGATATGAAAAGGTTTATGCAAATGGCCGAAAAATCAAAGTTCCCCAAATTCCTGCCTTACACCATTCAGCGTGTGGCTGCGCTGGGAACCGAGGATTCCAGAAAAGCATTGAAAGAATTAAACGAACGTCTCGGAAAATCGGATTCGCATGAAAATCATGAGAGCCGGATGCTGATCGGGAAAGTGCTGGAAAAGTAAAAATTTGAATTCAGAATGATATTTGAATTCAGAATGATATGACAGGAATCAAAAAGCAATGCTGAAATCCGGCGTTGCTTTTTGAATTAAAGGCAAACTTTAAAATCATTTTCAGTACTTATAATCCGTTTGGCATTAAACGAATCTTCCGGCGTATCCACACTTTTTAAATGATCCGTATGAATTGGTTTGAACTGCTGTGCATTTGATTCTTTCAGAAAGCGTTGCAATGAAAATTGCTGATTATAAAAACAGTTTTTAATCTTCTGTAACGACTCTTTTGAATACCATGCAATCAAAGGTTCGTAAACCGAATCTTTGTCATTGTAAAAAGCGGCAGTAAAACTTTTCTCGTTTATAGTCTGAAGAAAAAAATCCAGGTCTTCGGCATCGATAAACGGATAATCACAGGCTAAGACCAGAAAATCATTTTCCGGAAAAACGGTGTTTGCAGTCAACAGGGCAGCCATCGGGCCGATATTGCTGAATTCGGGCAAATCAATCAATAAAGAATCGGGATTTGAAATACGGCCTGCCTGATTGCTGTTGCAGGAAACAAAAACCTTTTCACAAAAAATTCGCAGCATATCGGAAACATGTTCACGCTGCGGTTTCTTATAATAAACAATTTCGCTTTTATCCGTTCCCATCCGCGTACTTTGCCCCCCGCAAACCACCATTCCATAAAGCCCTTTTCTCATCATTTTTGATAATATTAACTCCGCAAACAGCTTTCGGCAATTAGCAATAATCTCTCCTCAATTTAATATTTAAATCAACTCCTCAACCCCATTTTCCTCAGCCAATCACCAGAAATAACAAACAGTAACTACAAATGACAATACATGACAACACATGACAAATCATTCCAAAAACTGACAAAAAACAACAACCCACAACCCCAAATTACAATCCTTCCATCACCCCAAAAACTCCTTCACAGCAACCGGAAAATTCTTCCCTTCATGTCCCGAACGGCTTAATTTAACCAGCGCAAAACGTTGAAGCGTATGCATTGCAATCCAGTTTTTCAATGAGATTTCGCCGCAGTGATATTCAAATGCTTTTTGCTGAACTTCGGCAGGAACTTCATGCAGTTCGTTCCACGAATCGGCAACATGCGTCAACAAACTGGCATGGATCCCGAAATATTGCTGGACAAGGCCGCATACAAATATTCCGTACCGCTCGATTTCTTCTTCGGTGTAACAAGGTAAAAAAGCAAGTGTTTCCTTATCGGCAAGCGTGAATTTTACCCATTCATTCAGTTTCAGTTTTACGCCGCAACTGTCGAGCTTGTATCTGACAATCATGGGAATGCATTTCAGCGTGCTGACAAAATCGCTTTCAAATCTGAAAAATTCGGGATTGATCTGAACTGTTTTCATTCGTATTTACAAGGTTTTAAGCTTCGGACTGAATAAAAAAATTTCCTGCATGTCTGTTTTTTCCGCGTCGCAGGTTGGACAAGAGTAGTTTTCCGGAAGATCTTCAAATGAAGTTCCGGCAGGAATGTTTCGTAACAAATCGCCGTAATCCGGATCATAAACCGTAAAGCAATGCAGGCATTGATGTACGCGCATGGCATCGGGCAAATTATCCAACGGTTCCGGTTCTGTTTTAAAAGCAGGCATATTTTCGGATAACTGCCTTTTGTTGAACTTCCTGCAAAGTCTTTCAAGCTGTCCGGGCAAATGTATGCGGAAAAGCCCTTTTTCAAACGGAATCTGTACGCGGCTGTTCGGATTGAAATTTTCGGTATAGAACAGATCGTAAACGCTGAATAAGGCAAGCTGCCCGATGGAAAGCAAAGGCCGTTTGCGGATCAGTACCGAACCGAAAACTTCGGATTTGGGGCGTGTCTGAATGGCAAAACAAAGTCCGAACGTGCGCGTGTCATTCTTTTCAAGATAACGTGTCAGGTCTTTTTTCAGGATCATTCCTTCTTCGGTATGATCTTCGGTTTGCCACGCCAGCTCATTGGCCGCATGCCTGACATTCACGTTGTGTTTTCCCAGAATATGGCTCCATTCTTTCCGGTGCTGATCTTCAATGCCTTTAATGATTATTGATTTCCAAGGCGTTGTACATATTTCCCCGATTCTTGTTTTCAGGCACAGATTGCAGATATCCGTCAGCAGATCGACAGAAAAAAGTTCGTCGCGGCGGTACAAGCCAAGCCAGGTTCTGGACTCGTAGCGGTTAAATCCTTCATAATAAGGCAGCGCAAACGACGGCAGTTCCAGTTCCTGCGAAGCACTCAGGGAAATGTAATGGATCTTGCTCCGCACTTCCTGGTAAAAGGATTCATCTTCCGGATTGCTTCCCGATAAAAGACATTCTTCCACCACTTTGGAAACGGCCCCGATTTCATTGGTATAAATCAGATCACGCCATTTGTACAAAATATTATGCTGCTGCGGACGGATATACAAATACCAGAAATGCGGATCGCCGGAAGAAATAAAATTCAGGTTGCCGGTAAAAAACGGCGTAAAACTCTGGTGCGAGTCGGAAATGTTTACTTTTAAAGTGGGTGTATAGTCAAAGCTGTCGAGCACTGTGTGGTATTCATCGGCATGAAGCCACTGGCCCGTACGGAAAACGTCTTCTCCGCAGTAAGAACTGATGATGTTCGGCAGTCGTTCGGCATTTACTTCATATCGGATTTCCAGTTGCTTCAGTACTTTTTCAAAGGCTTTCATGTCTTCATAATGCACGGTCATCAGCATTTGCTGGCGTGCGCCGAAACGTACTTTTGCAACCTGCGCATGCTGTGCGGCTGACAGAATTTTCTTTAAATAGCCGGGAGAAGCAATGCCGCCCGGCAAGTTGATCTTGATATGATAGTAATCGCGCATGACTGTTTTTTTAAGCCTGGACCAAAGCTGCTTCTTTCATCTTTTCAAGGATTTCCTTGACCTCCGGACGGCACGAACCGCAACCCGTACCGGCGCCTGTTTTCTGGCAAAGTGACTGAAAATCATGGCATCCGTTCCTGACGGCAGCTTCCAGATTTCCTTTTCCCACGCTGTTGCACGAGCAGACCAGTTTTCCTTCCACCGGTTCGGCTTTCTGGCTGGAACGCAGCAGCTGCAGGCGCTTTTCGGAAAGCTCGATGCCATTGGAAATCAAATCTTTAAATTCAGTAAATTCGTTTTTATCGCCGATCAGGATCGCGCCTACGAGCTTGTCCTGATGTACAATACATTTTTTGTAATACTTTTTAGATTTATCGAGAAACACGATTTCCTCGTACGCCGGATCACTGGCCGGTGCATCGGTCAGGCCGATGCTGCACAAATGCAGACCTTCCATTTTCAGGATATTCATCGAAGTGCTGCCTTTATACGGCTGTGAAATATCGCCGGCAAGGTAATGTGCAATAACGGATGCCTGCTGTTCTGCGGCAAGGGTTATGCCCCACATTTGTCCGTGCCATTCCGCAATTTCACCTGCCGTAAAAATGTTGGGATCAGACGTTTGCATGTAATCGTTGACAACAATTCCGCGCTTGCATTCAATCCCCGCGGCTGTTGCCAGCTCAATGGCCGGCACCGTTCCGATGGCCATTACGGCAACCTGACAAGCTATTTTCCGTCCCGATTTCAAGCGGATGCCGTCGATTTTTCCAGTTCCTGTAAAAGTGGAAACCTCGTCGTTGAAGTACACATTTACACCGCGTTCATTCAGGTCCTGATAAAGCAGTTCGCTGGCAACCGGATCAAGCTGGCGTTCCATCAATCGTCCGCTCCGCTGGATAACAGAAACTTTTACATTCATTTCGCGGAAAGAAGCAGCCAGTTCCAGACCGAGAATTCCGCCGCCGACGATCACCGCATGGGCATCCGGTTCTTTCAGAAACGGCAGCAGCGAATCCGCATCCAGCCGCGAGCGCATGTTGAAAATTCCGGCCAGATCAGGAACGCCTTTCGGCATAAAGGCACGGCTTCCCATGCCCAGAATCAGTTTGTCGTAATGATGTTCCTCGCCGTTGTTGTCGGTAAGTACCCGGTTTTTACGGTCAATATGGACAATGCTGATACCTTTGTGAACAAGGATGTGATTGGCTTTAAACTGATCTTCGCGCAGCTTCACAAGCTGTTCCCAGGATTGCGCGCCGCTGATGTAGTCGGGCAGGAGCACGCGGTTATAGAACGGGTAAATTTCTTTCGAGAAAACATGGATTTCATCTTCCTGATTCAGCGTGCGGTACGTATTTATAAAGCCCAGCCCGGCAGAACCCGCACCGATGATGATGATTTTTTCAACGGGTTTTTTATAAGGAGCAACTTCAACGGCCGAAAATTTGAAATCCGGTTCTTTCGATTTCGGATCCGCCAACGTGTTTGTCAGGTTATTGGCACGGTTCAGGCTGCTGCCGAGGATTTTTCCCCAGTGCATCGGCAAGAAACACAGTCCCGGCTTTACATCTTCGGTAACCTGCGCTTTTACACGTACTTCGCCGCGCCGTCCAAGCACGGTAACAAGCTGTCCATCCGCAATATTTCTCAACCGGGCATCTTTCGGGTTAATCTGCAGAAAAGGCTGCGGAATATGCTGGTTAAGCTTGGCTACCCGTCCGGTTTTGGTCATCGTATGCCATTGATCGCGTATCCGGCCCGTTGTCAATACAAGCGGAAAGTCAGAATCAACCGGTTCTGAAGTATTTTCATCCGCCACACCAAAAATCCGCGCCCGCTTATCACCCGTAAAAAACCGCCGATCCGCAAACAATCTCTTAGTCCCAGTAGAATCGTAAAATTCAGCACTTTCCAATTCTTCCTTTCCTCCCTCATCCCTTCCTCCCTCATCCTTCCTCCCCCAAAAAGGCCACTGCACACTCCGCCGCTCCCGCAGCAAATCATAGCTGACACCCGAAACATCGATGTTCGTTCCGGCTGTAACTTTTACATATTCATCGTAAACTTCCGAAGGATTGTTATAGTTAAATTCGTTTCCAAATCCCATTTTCTCCGCGAACCGCCAGATAATCTCAGCGTCGGGCAATGCCTCGCCGGGAGCGTCCAGTACTTTGGGTAAATGCGTGATCCTTCTTTCGGCATTGGTCATGGTGCCTTCCTTTTCCAGCCAGGCCGCGGCGGGAAGGACTACGTCGGCAAAGGCAACCGTGTCTGCACGGTTGGAAACGTCCTGCACGACGACGAACCGCGCATTGTTCAGCGCTTTTTCTGTCAAATTCAAATCAGGCATGCTCACGAGCGGATTGGTATTGATAATCCAGATTGCTTTCAGGCGTCCGTCAGCCAGTGCATCGAACATTTCCGTTGCAGTCAGTCCGGGTTTGTCGGCAATTTTCACCGGACTGTTCCAGAACGCTTCCATTTCTTCCCGGTGCGCAGGATTGGTCACTTCACGGTGCGCCGGAAGAATGTTTGCCAATCCGCCCGTTTCGCGTCCGCCCATGGCATTGGGTTGTCCGGTCAATGAAAATGGCCCGTTTCCCGGCTTCCCGATCCGTCCTGTAATCAGATGCAGGTTAATAAGCGAAAGGTTTTTGTTTACCCCAATTACCGATTGGTTAAGCCCCATGGTCCAGAGTGAAAGAAACCCTTTCGACTTCCCGATCCAGTCAGCCGCCAGTTCAATGTCATTTGCATCAATACCGCACAGGGCAGCAGATTCCTCAACCGTTCTTTCAAATACTTTGACCTGAAATGATTCAAACCCATTCGTGTGGTTATCTATGAATTCAGGATCTATGTAATTCTTTTCGATGAGCAAACGGCCGATCGCATTGTTCAGTACGATGTCCGTTCCCGGATTGATCGCAAGGTGCAGATCGGCTGAACGTGCCGTATCCGTCCGCCGCGGATCAGCACAAATGATTTTTACATCCGGGTTTGCCGCTTTATGTGCTTCAATGCGCCGCCATAAAACCGGATGGCACCATGCCGGATTGGCGCCCGTAACATAAAAAACGTCCGCTTCTTCCATGTCGTCATAACAAACCGGAACGCTGTCTTCGCCCAGCGAAAGCTTGTAGCCCACCACTGCCGAGCTCATGCAAAGACGCGAATTGGTATCGATGTTATTGGAGCCGATAAACCCTTTGATCAGCTTGTTGACAAGATAATATTCTTCCGTAAGACATTGTCCGGAAACGTAAAACGCCACCGAATCCGGACCGAACTTTTTGATCAAAGCCTTGAATACCGCCGCGGTCCTTTCCAGCGCCTCATCCCAGCTTGTACGCTGCATCGGCATGGAACGGCTCAGCCGCATCTGCGGAAAAAGCAGCCTGTCCGATTGGTCCATAACCGTGTAATGCAGGTTCATGCCTTTGGAACACAACATGCCTTTGTTCGACGGATGCGTTACGTCACCTTCCAGCGTCAGCCTGCCGTCGTTTTCCTTGTGCACAACGACGCCGCAACCCACACCGCAGTAACAGCACGTCGATTTGAATGAGTTGACAGAAGTTTTCATGGTTATGAATCGGGTTTAAATCAGGCTTTTACCGTTTCCAGCGCAGTTGTCTCGCTGGCGGCCGTTTCTGTGTTTTTATTGAAATTGACCAATGCCACAACGGCGGCAACACAGGCAATGGCGACGCCGATGTATACAAATGCCTGTGAATAGCTGATGGTACTGGATTTGAACAAAAAGCCCGCAAGCACCGCGCCTACATTTCCGCCGGCACCCACAATCCCGCTCACCGATCCGATGGCTTTCGGGTTGATAAAAGGTACAATGGCATACGTAACGCCGTTCGCCATTTTCAGGAACATGGCAAAAGCAAGCATCGTAACAACGGCCACTGCAAGACTGCCGCTTTGGGCAAACAGGGCAATACCGATCCCTTCCAGCGCCAGCAAAAGCGCCAGCAGACGGCCTTTGCCCGCCATACCGAATTTCCTGCCGACTTTATCCGCCACAATCCCGCCGACTGCCCGGGCAAAAAGGTTCATGAAACCGAATGTCCCTGCAAGGATGCCCGCAACTGCAAGCGTGGTGTCAAAGTTTTCAAAAAAGTACAAGGCAGCGATGTTGTCAAAAGTGATTTCGATTCCGAAACAGGCGCCGTAAGCCAGGAAAAGTGCCCATGTTCTCGGATCTTTGGCCGCCTGCGCCAGTGAACCTTTTGTTTTTACAGCTGACGTATTTGTGATGCTGATTTCGTCAAAATTTCCGGCCGGTGTGTCTTTTGTGAACCTGTAATACAAAAACGAAAATACCAGCAGCATCACGCCCGGAACGATCATCGCCAGCCGCCATGCAGATTCAGGAAGGTATCCGGCCCCGACAAATCCTGCGAAGATAAGCGGCATGACCATGTTGGTAACGCCTCCGCCCAGATTGCCCCAGCCGCCCGCAACGGCATTGGCCGTTCCGACGATCTTTTTGTCGAACATCACAGAAGTATGAAACTGGGTAATCACAAAGGAAGCCCCGATGACGCCGATAGCAAGCCGGAACAGTAAAAATCCTTCATACGAATGCACAAGCCCGACTGTCATCACCGGAACGGAACAGATGCCCATTAACGCTGCGTACGTTTTCCGCGGTCCCCACGAATCGCAAAGCTTACCGATCGCAATGCGGGCAACAACCGTAGCGGCTACCGATGCGATCACAATATTGCCGATCTGCTCTTTGGTGAGGCCAAGGTCCGTTTTGATAACCGTCATCAGCGGCGCCAGCCCGAACCAGCCGAAAAAGCAAAGAAAGAACGCCATCCAGGTCAGATGAAAGGTCCGCATCTGAATGCCTCTGAAACTGAAAATGTTTAACTTTTCAAGTGGTTTGTTGCTACTGAACATGTGGAATGTGGTTTGGTTATTGGTGAGATGTGGTATGTAAGATGTGAGATGGATTAATGGATGAAAGGAGGAAGGGAGTAGGGAGGAAGGGAGTTTTTTGGCTGTTGGCTGTTGGCTGTTAGATTTTAGTTTTTATTAAATTTATCGTTTGTCTGGCTTCTGAAAAAAGAATTAATGCGCTCATTCCGGTAAAAGAATACAAAAAACTTCCTCCCTTTCCTCCTTCCTCCTTCCTCCCTCCAAAAAAGCCAGCCGCTAAAAGCCAACAGCTAACTGCTAATAAAACTCCGGCCGGATATTGATCATGACGTAGGCCCAGTTTGCCATTTTCTGAGGGTTACTTACCGATTTTACCTGTGCCAAAGTGTTTGTCGGCAGGAAAGTGCAGTAGCCGCCCTGAAAACTGACGGATTTGGTCAGGTTATAGGTTCCGATGATATCCAGTTCATTTCCGAAATTGCCCGACATTTTCTCGTCATTTGCATTCAGGATGGCCGCTGCGCCGGAAAACTGGTGCAGGTCAGCCTGAATGGAAAGTTTTGCAGAGGCACGGATGCTGGAATGAATGTAAAAGTCGGTAAGTCCGCTTTTCCCGAAGCCGTTGGCTGCATAGAAATAGTCCATCTGCCCCCAGAACTTGTGCGGCGTTCCGTATAAAGGATCGAAACTGTGGTTGTTTTTTGAGCCTGCCGTTGTGCCGGAAGTATAGTCAAATCCGGGTCCGACGGAGAAAAACCGGTTTGCCGTAAAAAGTCCGCGAACCGAATACATGTAAGCGTTCAGGTTTTTTCCGTCACGGTCTTTTCCCGTCTGAAAATAGGCGCTGGCGTTCACATTCCAGCTTTTTCCGATTTTGGTTTCCAGGTATGGTCCTGCTGTAAGCCGTTTCCAGGTTCCTCTTTCCAGTGTTTTTGTTCCCGTTTCTGAAAGTGAATATTTCTGAAAATCATCTTTAAATAGCAGGAAAGAAGCACTGCCGCGTGCCAGTTTTTTGCCCAGATACGCAAACTGCATGGATTTATACATGGTACCGATCCCGTTTGTGCCCGCCGGATAACCATTTGGAACACCGTCGTACAAAGTGCCTGTTTTCAGCTCACGGTTCTGGTTATACGCTGCACCGAGATGTGCCGTAAAGCCGGCGTTGCTGTATTTGAGCAAAACGGCATCGTGTCTGCGTGCCTGTTGCAGCCAGTCAAGGTTTCCGAGCAGGCGGCTGTCGTCATAAAGGAGTTCCTGCCGGCCGATTTTCAGCGTAAAGTCTTTTCCGTTTTTGGTCTGGCTGGTATCCAGCAAACCGATTTCGCCCCAGGCTTCATGCAGCATCAGTCCGTTCAGGGCCGCATTCGTAATCCGGTTATTCGTGGAAGCATCCTGTCCCCACACGCGCACATCCTGGGCGGAAAGGTAAAAACGCATCCGGTAACCTTTGTAACCCACATTCAGCCGCGTTCTCTGGGAAGAAAAAAAGGCTGGTTTTTCACCTTTGGACAACGGTGTGCCCTGACCGTGCAGCAATTCTGTTCGGGTCCGCAATTGTCCGGAAAGACTAAGCTGCGCTTTTACTGCGGCAGAACTGAAAATTCCTGCCATGCAGCAGCAAACAAGGAAAACTGATTTTTTTACTTTCATGAAAGAGGCCGGAATGTTAAAGTAAAGGAGTAATGCGGCTTATGAGGTAATGGCTAAAAAGTATTCAAGGTTGTTAATAACGGTAAATCTGCTCTGTATAAAATATTGTTTTAAAAGCTAAAAGCCAATAGCTAACAGCTAATAGCCAACATACTGCATGGCGTGCAGGTATTCCGTCGTGTAATCCGGATGCAGCGCAACAACTTCGCCCAGGATGATGATGGCCGGCGTACCTATATTATGCTCCTGCGCAAGCCTCGGCATTTCCCAGACCTGTCCGATTACGCTTTTCTGCTCCGGACGCGTTCCGTTCTGGATGATAGCAACAGGCAAATGCCCTCGGCCAAAACGTTTGTATAAACTGCATATTTCCGCCAGTTTGTTCATGCCCATCAAAACCACGACCGTAGCTTTCGACTGAGCGGCAAGTTGCAGATCTTCCGACAGTTCTCCGTTTTGCGTCGTTCCGGTAATTACCCAGAAACTTTCGCTGACGCCTCTTCTTGTAACGGGTATTTCAAGCGATGCCGGAACGGCAATGCAGCTGGAAACGCCGGGTACTACTTCCACTTTCAGGTCATAATCACGCGCATATTCCATTTCCTCATGTCCGCGTCCGAACACAAAGGAATCTCCGCCTTTGAGCCTGACGACATGTCCGCGCTTGCGTGCAAGCCTGACGATCAGACCATTTATTTCCTGTTGTGAAAAAGAGGCATTTCCGGCTTTTTTGCCCACGTACATTTTAAGTGCATGCGCAGGCGCAAAATCAAGCAATGCTGCATTGGCGAGCTCGTCATACAGCACCACATCGGCAGTTTTCAGCGCATTGATTCCTCTCAGGGTAATCAGGTCACCGTTTCCCGGGCCTGCGCCTACAAGTGTAAGTTTTGCTTCCATCACCTAGCTGATTATATGGCTTCTATTGGAAATATGCTAAAAGTAGTAAAAAGTAACTATTGCTATTTCTTGCATCAAAATTATAGCGATTATTCCTAAAAACAATGCTTTTGCCAAAAAATATGTTTTAAAATTAACTTGTAAGCAAATAAAAAATTAGGAATTGCTAAAAACACGTTTTAATTTTGACAGAAGCAAATGAAGGAGAAATAAAGATATTGTTGAAATATTACAATATAAAATAAGTGTTTTTATAAAATTATAGTCATTAATAACTATGAATGTGCAATCAACTATCAGAATCGTAGTCATTGGGAATGGTATGGTAGGCTACAAGTTTTGTGAGAAACTCATGGCCAGAAACAAAAATCAGGATCCGTTTTCAATTACTGTATTTGGTGAAGAACCGCGTGCTGCATACGACAGGGTACATTTAAGTGAATTTTTTGCCGGCAAATCTGCGGATGAACTTACAATGGCGCCCGCAGAATGGTATGCTGAAAACGGAATCAGGCTCTTTTTGTCTGATCCGGTTGTAGATATTGACCGTGAAGAAAAACTGGTCCGATCGCATCACGGGCACATAGTTTATTATGACTATTTAATAATGGCAACCGGCTCCGGCGCTTTTGTGCCGTCCATCCCCGGCGTTGAAAAGGACGGTGTATTCGTTTACAGAACCATCGAGGATCTGGAACTGATCCAATCCTATGCAAGAAAGGCAAAGAGAGGCGCCGTTCTGGGCGGCGGACTGCTCGGCCTCGAAGCGGCAAAAGCATTGCTGGACCTGGGTCTGGAAGAAGCGCATGTCGTGGAATTTGCGCAGAGACTGATGCCGAGGCAAATCGATGAAGCCGGTTCGCGCATGCTGCAAAGCCAGCTGGAAGCGCTGGGTCTGCAGATTCATCTGAACAAAAGCACGCAGGAAATTGCAGGCGGGGAATGTATAAAAGGCATGCAGTTTGCCGACAGTTCCTTTCTGGATGTGGATATGCTCGTTATTTCTGCCGGCATCAGGCCGCGCGACGAACTGGCCAAAATTGCCGGGCTGGAAACGCATCCGAGAGGCGGGATCGTCGTGGACAATTTTCTGAGAACGTCCGATCCGAACATTTTTGCAATCGGCGAATGCGCCCTTGCGCATCATATGATTTACGGGCTTATTGCGCCCGGTTATGAAATGGCGGAAGTTGTGGTAGCGAACCTGTGCGGCGGCTCACGTGAATTTCTGCCGTTTGATATGTCTACCAAACTGAAACTGATCGGAACGGATGTGGCCAGTTTCGGCGATGCATTCATCGAAGAGCCGGCATGCAAAACCATTCGTTACGAGAACAAGGCCAAAGGCGTCTATAAAAGGATTAACGTTTCTGCCGACGGGAAACAGCTGCTTGGCGGGATTCTGGTTGGCGATGCGGAGCAGTATAACATGCTTCTTCAGACGTGTAAAGGCAAAACAATCCTTCCGCCGGACCCGGAAGATCTGATCCTGGGATCGCGGGGCGGGGAAGAAGCCGGTGCAGGCGTCATGAGCTTTCCCGACGATGCATTGATCTGTTCCTGCGAAGCGGTAACCAAAGGAATGATCTGCCATGAAGTTGGTGAAAACGGACATACAACAATAGATGCCATTAAAAAATGCTGCAAGGCCGGAACAGGCTGCGGAGGTTGCGTGCCGATGGTCAAAGATCTGATCCAGGGCGTATTGAAACAAAAAGGCGTTTACATCCGGAATGTGGTTTGCGAACATTTCGATCATTCGCGTCAGGAATTGCTGGACCTTGTGAAGATAAACGGACTGCGTACTTACAACGCCGTACTGAACGAATTTGGAAAAGGCGACGGCTGCGAAGTGTGCAAGCCGCTTGTGGCTTCGATTCTGGCCAGCTTGTGGAATGAAAACATACTCCAGAAAGACCGCGCCCCGATCCAGGATTCCAATGACCGTTATCTGGCCAACATCCAGAAAGGCGGCACTTATTCCGTGGTACCGCGGATTCCCGGCGGCGAAATCACACCCGAAAAACTGATCGTGATTGGACAGGTTGCGCAGCGTTACGGGCTTTATACCAAAATTACGGGCGGGCAGCGCATTGATATGTTCGGCGCACATCTGGGCGATCTGCCCTCGATCTGGGAAGAACTGATTAATGCCGGATTTGAAAGCGGACATGCGTACGGGAAATCATTGAGAACCGTAAAAAGCTGTGTCGGGTCCACATGGTGCCGGTTTGGCGTGCAGGATTCGGTGAGTTTTGCCATTGAAGTGGAAGATCGCTACAAAGGCCTGCGCTCGCCGCACAAGCTGAAATCGGCGGTTTCGGGATGTGTGCGGGAATGTGCCGAGGCGCAAAGCAAGGATTTCGGGATTATCGCCACGGAAAAAGGCTGGAATTTGTACGTATGCGGCAACGGCGGCTCCAAACCGCAGCATGCGCAGCTTATTGCCACTGATGTGGACAAGGAAACCTGCATCCGTCTGATCGACCGCTTTCTGATGTTTTATATTAAAACTGCCGATCCGCTGACCCGTACGGCAACGTGGCTGAACAAAATGGAAGGCGGTATCAACTATCTGAAAGCCGTAGTTGTGGACGACGTGCTGGGGATAGGAGCGGAGCTTGAACGCGAAATCCAGATGCTTATTGATGTATATCAATGCGAATGGAAGGAAGTTGTGGAAAGTCCGGAGCTGCGCAAAAGATTCTCACATTTTGTTAACGTGCCGATCAAAGATCCGTCCATCCAGTTCGAACCGATGCGGTCGCAGAAAAGGGTAAAAGAATGGAGTTAAGCTGAAAGCGGTTGGAGGTGGCGGTTGGAGATGGCGATTAGCTATTAGCGGTTAGCTGTTAGCGATTGGCTGTTAATGGACGGATCTAATTTTTTACCTTCCTCCAATCCTCCTTTCCTCCTTCCTCCTTTCCTCCCAATAACTATCAACCAACAACTACTTATCAAAAAAATAAAATATGAATACAATGACCGAAACCGAAAGCAAAGTGATCTGGCATATGGCCTGCCATGTTGAGGATATTCCCGAAGACGGCGGCGGATGTGCGTTTATTGAAGGAAAGCAGATTGCCATTTTCAATTTCGCAAGACGCGGCGAATGGTTTGCAACGGATAACGAATGTCCGCACCGGCAGCAGATGGCCGTGGCCAGAGGCATGATCGGCAGTCAGGAAGATGAGCCGAAAGTGGCCTGTCCGTTTCACAAAAAGACTTTTTCGTTGCGCAGCGGGCAATGCCTCAATGACGAATCCTACAAAATCAGTACTTTTCCTGTGATGGTAAAAGAAAATCGGGTGTATATTGGATTGTGAAATACAATCCTATGGAACAGGTGGATAAACGCGTAGCCGAAAGTCTTACGCGTTTTTATATTGTAGCACTGCTGGTGGTCGCTTTTCTCACACTGGGCGGTTTGTACCTGATCCGGAAAACGATCCTGAGCCTGAATTACGACAGCCGCATTGTGAACGTGGCGGGCCGCCAGCGTATGCTGAGCCAGCGGCTTACGAAACTGGCCGTGCTCAAAATGGAAAACGTTGCGCACAGTGATTCAGCAGATTTCGATTCTTTGCTCCGGGTATGGAAGACGAGCCATGAACAGCTCGCAAGCCGCAAACTGCCGGTTGAAAAAAACGTGACAATCTGGAAAAGCAGTGCACTGGACGAAATGTTTGTCAACCTTAAACCTGTTTTTGATGGAATTCATCAGGGTTTTACAGTCATCGGAAAAAAAGACGCGGATAGCGAGGCAAAGCAAAAGGCCCTGAAATTTATTCTGGAAAATGAACCCGTTTTTCTTTCCCGAATGGATGAGATCGTTTTTCAGTTTGACAAGGAAAGTTTTGCAAGACTTCAGAATCTGGAAAAAATAGAATGGATCCTGGATATCATGACCATCATTGTGCTGCTTGCGGAAGGTTTGCTGATTTTCAGGCCGGTTGTTAATACGACAAGAAGGGCGATCAGGATGGTCAGGAATTCGGAACAGGCTTTGCTGAAATCGAACAGCGAACTGGAAAAGATCAATGCGGAACTAATTAAGGCGCAGAAAGAAATTATCCGCATCGAAGAGGAAAAGTACGAACTGCAGCTTGCGGAAGACCGAATCCGGTCGGCTTCGTTGATCGAAGGCCAGGAAGAAGAAAGAAAACGCTTTGCCCGGGAATTGCATGACGGCATCGGGCAGATGCTGACGGGACTGAAACTGCATGCCGAAAAACTCGGCCAGAACCGATTTGCAGATGAAAAGCAGCAGCAGCGCTTTGAACAGCTTGTGAAACTCATTCAGGAAACAATCCAGACTACACGCCGGATTTCCTACAACCTGATGCCTTCCGTTCTGGAAGATTTCGGACTGAAAGCGGCATTGAACCTTTTGTGCGAGCAAACGCGCGAATCTTCGGGAATAAACGTGACATTTGAAGGCAACAAAGAGAAGGCCGAACTGAGCCAGGCCATGACGATCGGCTTGTACCGGATTGCGCAGGAAGCAGTCAACAATGCCGTTAAGCATGCAAGCCCGGATCACATTCTGGTGAAACTTAAGCAGGAAAAATACCATGTCACGCTGGAAATCCAGGATGATGGCAAAGGTTTTTTGATTGATGATCTGAAAACCCGCCGGGCCTCATTTCTGGACAACAACGGAATTGAAAACATCAGGACCCGTACCGAACTGATGAACGGGGAACTCAGAATCGAATCCAGGCCGAACGGCGGAACAAGGCTGGAAATAAACATTGACATTTAAAAGAAATCAGGATGCCGATCAGGATATTAGTTGTGGATGACCATTCCGTTGTGCGCCAGGGCGTTATTTCATTGCTGGAAGATGAAGAAGATATAGTCATTGCCGGCGAAGCCGCCGACGGCGACGAAGTGGCTGCTGCGATCGAAACCTGCGGTCCGGACGTGATTTTGCTGGATCTGACCATGCCGCGCATGTCCGGCCTGGACGTAATCCGGCTCGTAACGGCCGATTATCCGAACGTGCGTATACTGGTTTTCAGCATGCATCACAATCCCGACTACATACTGGCTTCCGTTCAGAATGGCGCTGCGGGATATTTGCTGAAAGACACAAGCCGTGATGAAATCCTGAAAGCAGTGCGCAGCATTGCACAGGGCGAACTGTACTTTCCGCCGGCGGCATCATCCGTTATCATCAAGAATCTGCTCAAACAGATTTTCCGCCAGCCACAGCCGGAACCTGAAACCGGAGAATCGGCGGAGTCTTCGGTCTGGAACATCATCACGCCCCGTGAGCAGCAGGTTCTGAAATGCCTTACCGCAGGCATGAGCAGCAAGGAAATCGCGGAACATCTGCAGATAAGCTCCAATACTGTTGCCAACCAGAGGGCGAGCATCATGAAAAAAGCGAATGTAAAAAATACCGCCGAACTGATTTCCATGGCATTAAAGTAAGCTGCCCTCCGGCATTTTACTGTTTCTGCCTTTCATTTTGTCCGGATAATCGCCAACCGGAGCCGGAAACAGGGTTAAGTATTTTCAGGGCATCACCATTTTAATTAACAAAGCCTTATCCGGCTGGTTGAAAACCTGTCTTGTAAAATAAATTTTCTATCTGTGTGAATTTTAACGAAGTAATACGATTATTAGATTAAAATAAACTTGTAAATTACTTCGATTAAATCCGTAGAGGGAAAATAATATTTTTAAAGATGTTCCGAAAGCAGAACTGTTATTCTGTCCTTTTTACTGCACTGTTGCAGATCATTTCTCTTTTTGCCTATCCGCAAACCAAGCCGATACATTTCAGGCAGATCTCAACCGAAAACGGGCTTTCTGACAACTATACAAATTGTGTTTTCCAGGACAGAAGAGGCTTTATCTGGATTGGTACCCGCGGCGGGCTCAACAGGTATGACGGCAACGAGTTTAAAATCTTCAGAAACAATGAAAAAAATGCGGCAAGCATCAGCCATGATCTGATTACCAGTCTGGCAGAAGACAAAAACGGGAATATATGGATTGCGACAGGCGGTGGCGGACTGAATTTGTTGGATCGGAACAAAAATGTTTTTTACGCCTACAAACATGCAGCAAAGGATGTAAACAGCATTTCTGATAATTACATTGTCAGTATGGCCCTTGACAAAGACGGGCTGTTATGGCTGGCTACGCCCGGCGGGCTGGATGTATTTGATCCGGTACGCCGCATGGCAGTCAAACATTTCAGGCATAATGCTTCGGATCCCAACAGCATCAGCAGCAACAATATCATGACCGTTTACTGTGACCGGCAAAACAATATCTGGGCCGGAACAACTTCCGGTTTGAACCTGCTGGACCGAAGAAACAATCAGTTCAGAAAATTTATTCACAGCCGCAGACAGGCTTCCATTTCCGGAAATGATATAAGGTGCATTTTTCAGGATAGTCATAACAGGATCTGGATCGGAACCTACGGCGAAGGACTGAACCTTTATCAGCCTGCTGACGGAACTTTCCGGAATTTCACAAACGATAACTCCGGAGCCGGTTCTGTTTCCCGTTTTAATGTGACCAGCCTTAATGAAGTAAAAGGAAACCTTTACATAGGTACAGAAAACAGCGGACTCCATGTTCTGGACACAAGGCACTGGACTTTTACTTCTTTTGTCCATGACGATATTGATAAAAGCAGCATTGCAGGCAATTCCGTAGATTTCATATACAAGGACCGGCAGAGCAATTTATGGTTCGGTTTATACAGTGCCGGCATCAGTGTATACAACAGCCGCAACAATTTCGAACATTACCAGCACAGCGCTGCTTCCGGCAGCCTTTCCCACAATTTTGTGCATAGCTTCGCAGCGGATATTTACAATAATATCTGGATCGGGACGGATGGAGGCGGATTGAATCTTTTTGACCGGAAAACGGGGAAATTCACCACATTCAGGTATAAGAAAAACAGACAGGAAATCAGCGGTGACTACATCATGGCTCTGGCAAATGACAGCGAAAACAAGCTGTGGATCGGAACCTGGGGTGACGGCGTAAGCATACTGGATCCGGCTACAAGGAAATTTACAACGATCAGACACATTCCCGGTAAACCGAACAGTTTGAAAAGCGACATCATCTATGCGATTACCCTGACGCCTGACAGGAAAATATGGCTCAGCACCTATGAAGAGGGAATGGACGTGTATGATCCTGCAACCGGCCGTTTCAAACATTATGAGCATATTCCCGGAAACCCGGAAAGCCTCTGCAACAACACGGTCAACTGTTTTCTTGTCGACCGTCACGGCCGGCTGTGGATTGGCACCGAGGATGGCAGCCTGACTTTGTTTGACAAGTCTTCTGACACGTTTGTGACCAAACGGATTTCCGATAATGAACAGCTGAAAGATAATCCGGTTTTCAGTATGATGGAAGATACGGACGGGATATTCTGGATTTGCACGCAAAAAGGCCTGATCCGTTATGATCCGAAAACAGCTGCTTACCGAAAGTACACGACAGAAGATGGATTGATCCATAATGTAACGCAGGCTGTTGTTCAGGACAATTCCGGCATGCTTTGGATCAGTACGCTCGGCGGCATTTCAAAGTTCGATCCGCAGCTTCGGACTTTCCGGAACTTTTCGGCTGAACATGGTCTGCAGGCCAATGAATTCAAACAAAAATCAGGTTTCAGGGATAATGAAGGCAATATTTACTTCGGCGGGGTAAATGGTTTCAACAAATTTGATCCCCGGCAGGTCACGCTGTATGAAGATCATTATCCGGTTGTTCTAACCGGTTTCAGGATTTTTAACAAAAAGGTAAATGCAGACGGCCGGAACGGATCGCCTTTGAAACAGGAAATTTCAGAAACAGACTCAATCCTGCTTGCGTATGATCAGTCTTTTATCTCCTTTGAATATGCTGCGCTGGATTACACTTCGTCAAGAAAAAACTACGCCTATTTTCTGGAAGGATTTGACAAGGACTGGAACTTCGTAGGGCGCAATAACGACGCGGTGTACACCAATCTGCCGCCGGGCAGCTATGTGTTCCGGGTAAAAGCACAGAATATGGCAGGCAGCTGGACTGCCGCAAGCAATCATCTTGTAATCATCATTTCACCCCCGTTCTGGTCCACATGGTGGTTCCGCACGGCAGCCATCCTGCTGGCAGCTGCTTTGGCTTATGCATTGTACAGGTTCAGGGTCAATTCCATTATCAGACAAAAGGCCGAGTTGGAAGAACTTGTCAGACAGCGGACAAGAGTAGTCCGGCAACAGGCAGAAGAACTGCATACGCAGTCGGATCATCTGCAGACGCTGAACAATGAACTGCTTGCACAATCGGAAGAGTTACAGGCTCAGACGGAGGAAATTATGGTTCAGCGCGAACAGGAGCAGGCGGCCAGAGAAGAGGCGGAACGCGCCAATCAGGCAAAAAGCATTTTTCTGGCAACCATGAGCCATGAAATAAGAACGCCGATGAACGGCGTAATCGGTATGACTGCCTTACTGTCGGAAACCGAACTGACCCAGGAACAGAAAGAATACACAAAAACCATTGCGGCCTGCGGAGAAACGCTTGTCAATGTAATCAACGATATTCTCGATTTTTCCAAGATCGAATCGGGTAAAATTGATCTGGAAGAGCATGAGTTTGAACTGCGGCTGGCGGTAGAGGAAATTATGGATCTTTTCGCCCTTCAGGCTTCCAGAAAAAACATTGATCTCGTTTATCAGATTGAAGCCGATCTGCCGGATTTTCTCATTGGTGACAGTTCCAGGCTGAAGCAGGTCCTGACAAACCTGATCAACAATGCCCTTAAGTTTACTGCAAAAGGAGAGGTGTTCGTCCATGTTTTCAAGTCGTCGGAACCGGAAAACGGGACAATAGAAGTGGGTTTCAAGGTGAAAGATACGGGTATTGGTATCCGGGAAGATAAAATTTCGAACCTCTTCAAAGCTTTCTCACAGCTTGATTCTTCCATAAACCGGAATTTCGGCGGCACCGGGCTTGGGCTGGTTATCTGTGAACGCCTGATCAAACTGATGAACGGGAACATCCGGGTGGAAAGTTCGCCCGGAAGCGGCAGTACATTCCATTTTACCATCCGGGCTAAAATATCTGAAAAAACGTCCGAAAAGTGTATGGAAGTCATGGATGAAGAAATGATCAGAGGAAAGAGGATCCTGATTGTTGACGATAACCATACCAACCTGCTGATCCTGAAAAACTATCTGGAACAATGGAACTTCATACCGGTACTGGCTTCATCCGTTCAGCAGGCACTTGCCATCTTGGCGGATGACAAGCAGATTGAACTGGTCATTACAGATATGGAAATGCCCGATGAAGACGGGGTTGTACTGGCGCAGGCTGTCAAGGACGGAAAGAACCCGCTGCCCGTTTTTCTGCTGAGTTCCGCCGGAGACGATTCCCGCATCAGGTTTTCTGATTTGTTTGCAGGGATTTTGACAAAGCCTGTAAAAAAAGCCAGCTTGTTCAAGGGCATTTATGCAATTCTGACAAGCCGGAAAAACACGGCGCCGTTGCCTGCACCGGACACAAAAGTCCTTCATGAAGCCTTTGCTTCCGAGTATCCGTTGAAAATCCTGGTTGCAGAAGATAATGCCATGAACCAGAAACTGATCAGGAATATTCTGAAACGGATGGGTTATGAAATCGTGATTGCAGAAAACGGTGTTGCCGTTCTGGAAAAACTCCTGGCCGGTTCATATGATGTGATACTGATGGACGTTCAAATGCCCGAGATGGACGGTCTGGAAGCCACAACGGTGATCCGGGAAAAGTACGGGCAGGTACCTTACATTATTGCATTGACGGCCAATGCCATGCAGGAAGACAGAAACCATTGCCTGAGCATCGGCATGGACGATTACATCTCCAAACCAATACGGCTGGAAGTAATAAAGACAGCACTGGCAAAGGCTTTCCGGAACATTCGGCATTATACAGCCAGCAATTGAGATAACCGGATTGAAACATACCCTTTACTTACAAAATCCACTTTTATGATCAATGTGCGCACAGTAGTTAACAAGCCGGATCAGCAGGCGTCATTGCTTACGGTATCTCCCCGGAAGTTTTTCAGGGTACTTGTACTGATTTCGGTGGGGTTTACGGTCGTCAGCTATTCATGGCGTATGCTGGGCATTTACGGTCTGGTAAATTCATCGAAACTAGCCCGCGTCATGACAAAGTTTGATGTGAATCTGGAAAATACTTTCCCCAGTTTTTATGCTACGCTTATTTTGCTTTTATCCTCATTTCTGCTGGCTTGTATTGCGTGGGCTGCAAGTGTTCAAAAAGGGGAATACATACTGCACTGGAAATGGTTGTCTGCCATTTTCCTTTTTCTGGCAACGGACGAAATGCTTGCATTGCACGACTCCCTTACCGACTATATGCGGCGGGTTTTCCATGCCGGCGGCTTTCTTTTTTATGCCTGGGTAATACCTTATGCCTTTTTCGTGGTTTTTGTCGGCTTGATGTACATCCGGTTTTTGGCGCATCTTCCGGTCAGAATCCGTCATCTTTTTCTGCTTTCCGGCGCACTGTACGTGGGCGGTGCACTGGGCCTTGAAATGGTTGTGGGCTTTCTGATGACCTCACGTATTTCGATGGATTCGCTTATTTTACTGGCCGCACTGGAAGAGCATACTGAAGAGCTGCTTGAAATGCTGGGCATTGCCCTTTTTATTTACACTTTGCTGTTATACATCAGAATGAAGTTCGGAAATCTGGTGGTACAATTGTCGGATGACTGAAACAGCCTGCAACACCTTCCAGGGTTTTGAGGCCAGGCCTTGATCCGGTTTCAGAATAAACAAAGAAGCCTTCCAAGCAAATGCTCGGAAGGCTTTCCTGTAATACCGATATCCAAAAAAATTAATTTACTACATATACTTTGATCACCTCCGTTGCTGCTGCCGATTGGATTTTCAGCATATAAATACCTTCCGCTAGTGACAGATTCGAGATATCTATTTCTGCTTTTGAACCCGCAGTGCTTTGTTTCGGTGCATCGATTTTGTACGATCTTCCGGTCTGGTTGATCAGCTCAAGCGTAACATCTTTGGTATGCTGTCCCGAGAATTCAACTGTAAACGACTTCTGAACCGGGTTCGGATAGACCGTGGATTTTTTCAGCTCAACTTTCGTTTCCGGATTGAAAATTTCCACCTCCTGACTGATCCTTGCACCAGCCGTTGCCGTCTGCGGCACTACTTCGATAGCCGAGATTTTAGGCAAATTCGCCGATCCGCTGGTGAAGTTGATATTCAGAACACCATCTCTTACAGTCACTGCAAAAGTTTCCAGTACCGGACGTACAGCGCCGCCTGCTTTGGCGTAGATGTCATAGTTGGTCAGCTTGCGGCTGCCTTCGATGTCTACGTTGAACATGCGCTTGCCTGTACCGCCTGCTACTTTTCCGGGAGCTCCGAACCAGGTTTCTGCAAAGTGCAGTACTACGTTCATGGTTCCGTTTGTAACCGGGATGCTGTAATTGAAAGCAGCCGAAGAACGTTCCGAACGGTACAGTTCATCATTTGTCGTATTCAGGATATCCACCGTATTGGCAAGCGTCGTTGTACCATTGGTGCCTCCAAAATATCTGTCAGCGCTAAACTGGCGTCCGTCAGCCGTTGTAAAGGCAGTGGTTGCACCTGCATTGATGCGGATAGCCGCAGCAGTCGTTGCATTGCCTACGGTCACCGTCACGGTTTCCTCGTCAGACAGGGCCGGAGAGCCGTTGTCGGTCACTTTCACCGTCAAGGTAAAGGTGCCTGCGGCAGCCGGGGTCCAGCTGAATACGCCGGTCGAGGCGTTGATCGCAGCCCCTGATGGCGCATTGACCAAAGCGAACGTTTTGCTTTGTCCCTGATCTGGGTCGGTGGCCGAGGCCGTAAAGCTCAATGGCTGTCCTACGGTAGCCGTTTTGCTGCCGATCACTGCCAGCACGGGTGCCGCGTTGGCCTGCGGCGTCTGCGGCAGCACTTCGATGGCCGAGATCTTGGGCATGTTGGCCGAGCCGGAGGTAAAGTTGATGTTCAGTATGCCGTCGGTCACTGTGACTGCAAAGGTTTCCAGCACCGGGCGCACCGCGCCGCCTGCCCTGGCGTAGATGTCATAGTTGGTCAGCTTGCGGCTGCCTTCAATGTCCACATTGAACATGCGCTTGCCGGTACCGCCGGCTACCTTGCCGGGCGCGCCGAAGTAGGTCTCCGCAAAGTGCAGCACCACGCTGATCGTGCCGCTGGTCACCGGGATGCTGTAACTGATCGTGGCCGCAGAGCGCTCGGAGCGGTAAAGCACATCGTCTGTCGTGTTTAAGATATCCACGGTAGAAGCCAGGGTGCCTGTTCCGCCGGTCACATTGCCGTAGTACTGGTCGGCGCTGAACTGGCGTCCGTCCACGGTGGTGTAAGCCGCCGTCGAGCCTGTATTGATGCGGATGGCCGCCGGGCCCACAGGCGCATTGCCTACGGTCACGGTGATGGTTTCCTCGTCAGACAGGGCCGGAGAGCCGTTGTCGGTCACTTTCACCGTCAAGGTAAAGGTGCCTGCGGCAGCCGGTGTCCAGCTGAACACGCCGGTCGAGGCGTTGATCGCAGCCCCTGACGGCGCATTGACCAAAGCGAACGTCCTGCTTTGTCCCTGATCTGGGTCGGTGGCCGAGGCCGTAAAGCTCAATGGCTGCCCCGCAGTTGCCGTTTTGCTGCCGATCACTGCCAGCACGGGAGCCGCGTTAAGCTGCGGCAGCACTTCGATGGCCGAGATCTTGGGCATGTTGGCCGATCCGGAGGTCAGGTTGATGTTCAGTATGCCGTCGGTGACGGTCACCGCAAAGCTTTCCAGCACCGGGCGCACCGCGCCGCCTGCCCTGGCGTAGATGTCATAGTTGGTCAGCTTGCGGCTGCCTTCAATGTCCACATTGAACATGCGCTTGCCGGTACCGCCGGCTACCTTGCCGGGCGCGCCGAAGTAGGTCTCCGCAAAGTGCAGCACCACGTTCATCGTGCCGCTGCTCACCGGGATGCTGTAACTGATCGTGGCCGCAG
>NZ_VBSN01000030.1 GCF_006149045.1 Dyadobacter flavalbus | reverse complement strand
TATATCAACTACTACAACAAAGACAGGATCAGGCTTAATTTAAATGGAATGAGCCCGGTACAATACCGAGCTCATCACACTAATCGTTAATTCTTAAACTCGTCCAACTTTTGGGGTGCAGTCTAATTTCGGATTGTCTTTTTTGTAAATCTGCTGAAAATGGTCGCAGCCGAGCAGCAATATTTCCGTCTGCGCAGACTGTGCAAATACAGAAGTAAAAAGCAGCAGCAACAGCATGATAGAAGTAAAAAACACTTTCATTCCCGACGGTCGTTATTTTTTAAGTAGTAAATCGGTAAAAGTTACACAAACATTCCTTGCGCAGCATATGCATATCCAAATTCAGCAAATGATGTTTTTTGCCATGTCCAGAGAACGAACAGATAGAATTAATGGCTTAATATGAGTTAAAATGATTGATTTTAAAAATTTCTCCTCTACAATCAACCCATTTTTCCAAAAGCCAACAGCTAATAGCCAACCGCCAACTGTGTAATTATTTACTTATAAATAAAAGGTATAATTATTTACAGGAGATCGGAATGTTGTTTCAAATTATAAACCATAAAAAAGTGAAATTATGAAAACGATCCTAAAAGCAGTCTCAATGCTCGGTTTGTGCGCCATGTTGACGATGGCCAGCTGTGGAAAAGATACCAGCAATGAAAATAACACCACAGGAGAAATGCAGGGCGATACCATGACAACAAACGGTAACGGGGGAATGAGTTCCGATACAACCGGAGCCGACAGCGCCGGCATGCAGCAATAAGCGTGTTAATGGCGCATACATTATTTTCGCGGATTTGGCCACTCGGATGTACCTAAACATTCGTAATATGGTCATAATTGGGATTAACAGGCAGGACACGCTCATAAAGCAGTGTCCTGCCTGTTTGCTTATTAGAATGCAGTTTTGATCTGGTTTTTGCAGCTGACGGTTCCTTTCTAAAATAGTTTACATACCAGATATGGTGCCTTACCGGAAGCTGAAAACTGCTTTGTAGCGCATTTTGAGGCAATTTTGAATATAAATTTGATCTGACATGTAATATAAATAAAGTCGTTGCAGAGAATAAAATGTAAAGTCAATCAAAGTTAGTTTTCAGTATGATGTAGGTCATGTTTTCAGGTCGGGCTTGTGCCTAATTTTGAATCATCAAATCAAACAACACCTGCTAATATTACTGACATGAACACTGCACGTAAAAACCTCCTCTTCATTGTTTTATTGATCGTTACAGCTGTATCCTCCTCTTTCAGTGCTCCTTTGTTTACCAAAACAAAACCGCTGACCATCCAGATGCCCGTAGCCGACGGCAAGTACGCCTTCGTGGTAGATGGCAAAAAACAGGTTGTCGAAATCAGCAATGAAACCGGCAAACTGCAAATTCCGGCGGAACCCTGCGTAATTCGCTACACGGCCGAAGACGGTGTTACGAACCTGACGGTTTTCATCGAGCAGGAAACATCCAGATCCTTTCTTTTGCCGGCCGTTCAGGCCAATGAAAGCGAAGTGGAGGCAGAGTGGGAAGCCGTGATCCTGGGCAATCCGGTACGTGCAGGAAAAGTAATGACGCAGATCACAGGCCCGATGAACAGCAACCCGACTATCGAAATCTACGATTTGCAGGGACGTTCACTGGTGAAAAAACAGGTTGCAAAAAACCAGGCAACCGAATCTTACACACTGGATGTACCGCAGCTTTCGACCGGCATCCTGCTTGTAAAAGTAAGCTGCGACAACTTCTCGCAGACATTGAAAGTATTGCACACAAACTAAGGATCGGATTGAGTTAAAATACATTTAAACAATCCTGACCGGAACACTGCTGCAAAACATACCCTGGACAGGCATTTCAATTACCTTCATTTACTGGGCCGGAAGAAAGACGCTGAAAACAGAACCTTCGTCCGGCTGGCTGACAACCGAAATCATACCCCCGTGATTGGCAGCTACTTTCTCACAAATGGCAAGTCCGATACCAGTTCCTGAATACTCGCTTCTGCCATGGAGCCGTTGAAAAAGCTGGAAAATACGGTCGGCATACTTCTGATCAAACCCGATACCATTATCCTTTACGTCAATTTTATAGTAGAATGAAGCTGAGCGTAAAGAACTTCCCGAAAGCGGAATCTCCTTTTCCGAAACAACCTGACTCTGAATACGGATTACCGGTTTAATGTTTTTCTTACGGAATTTGAGCGCATTGCTGATCAGGTTCTGAAAAAGCTGCCCCAACTGCATGGCGTCGCCCGTTATGACCGGCAGATCTCCAACGACCAGTTCTGCGCCGGACTCCTGGATACTAAGTTCCAGATCCGTAAGAATTGAATTGATCAGTTTGTTGAGCGGCACAAATTCATTGTTTTCCTTTTTGGTCGAAATCCTTGAAAAAGACAGCAGGTCTTCAATCAGGTCCGACATGCGCTTTGCGGCGGACTGCATCCGCAGAAGATAATTTCTGCCTTCGCCAAGTTCCGAAGCATACCGGTCTCCAAGCAAGTTCCCGAACGACTGGATTTTACGGAGCGGTTCCTGAAGATCGTGAGATGCAACGTAGGCAAACTGCTGCAGGTTCTGGTTGGACTGGATCAGAAGCTGGTTTGATTCTGCAAGTTCTTCATTCGTTGCCATATATTCTTCATTGATCGCAGCAAGTTCTTCGTTCAAAGCTTCAAGTTCTTCTGTACGCTGCTGCACCTGAAGTTCGAGTGCAAGCTTAACTTTTTTCTGAATCGTTATATCCTGTACCGCGCCGATGATCTTGGCGGCTTCGCGTTTTTCATTAAAGAAAATTTTTCCCTGCGTATGCAGTATCCGTCTGGAAACAGCCTGGTTGTCCTGAATCATAAATTCAACATTGAACTTGTCAGAAGTGTCGGGTTTCAATGCTTCGTGCATGGCATTTTGGATCCGCAGCAAGTCTTCGGCAGGAATCAGACTGTTGATTTTATCACGCGTCAGGTTTTCATGCTGGTCAATTCCGAACCATTGCAGCAAACGCCCTGAAAAGTCAATCTCTCCGCTTGCAAGCTCGTATTGCCAGGTTCCAAGATCGGCAAGTTCCACCGCGCTGCGCAGCGAGCTTTCTGCTTCTTCAATTTTCTGTCTTGCCAGAACCTGCTGGGTAATGTCCATGGCCACAACGAGCACGCCGGTTATCCTGCCGTTCATATCTCTTTGCGGCTGATAGTTCAGGTCCACATAAATGGTTTGCATCCGGTCGTCCTTTAAAATCTTGACAGCCTGCTCTTTCGAGACAAACGGAATGCCGGTTTCGATCACATTTTGCAGCAGCAGGTCAAAACCTTGTCCGGCAATTTCCGGAATTGCCTCCAGAAGCGGCTTGCCGACCAGTTCGCCGTTGCCTCTTCCAACCAGTTCCTTGTAATACGGATTGGCCATTACATATCTGAGTTCATCTTTGCTGATGATGGCAATGGCAACCGGCGACTGCTCAAACAAAGCCAGAAGCTGCATCTGGCTTTCTTCTATCTGTTTCTGTATGACGACGCGTTCGGTAACGTCAGTGGCAATATCCAGAATGGCGTACACTTTTCCCTCATTGTCAAAAATGGGCGAATAGGTGATATCGTAATAATTTTCATTCAAAATGCCGTTCCGCTCTATATTTACCTGTGTACCAAAACTCTGATACATAACGCCGGTTGTATAAACATCATTGAGAATCTGCAAAAACGGCTGGTTTTCCAGTTCCGGCATTACTTTGGAGAGCGGTTTGCCGGAAATATCCGGGCCTTTCCCGACAATATCAATAAATGCCTGATTTGGCATTTCGATAATCATGTCTTGGCCGATAAACAAACCCATGGCAGCAGGTGCAGATTCGATGACGGAACGCAGCTTGGACTCACTTTCTTCGAGTGATTTCTGCGCCTTTACCTGCTGCGTCACATCAATGGACATGTTTATGATTCCGAAAATTTCCCCTGAACTGTTAAATATCGGCTTATAGGTAAAATTGTAGTAATAAGTGCTCAGCACGCCGTTTAATTCCAGATCAACGGCCGCATTTTTTGAGCTGTACGGAATGCCTGTTTTATAAATATTGTCCAGAATATCCAGAAAAGGCTGGCCTTCAAGTTCCGGAATTGCTTCCCGCAACGGCTTTCCGATGACCGATTTGTCTTTTCCCCAGTAACCGATCATCGGTTCATTGGCCAGTTCCACAATCATATCCTTTCCGACAAACAGGCAGGTACCAACCGGTGCCTGCTCAATCAGTGCCCGGAATTTGGCTTCACTGGCTTCCAGTTCTTTGCGGGATTTAATCTGTTCGGTAACATCCGTTGCCAGCACCATGACGCCTGTAATTGCGCCGGAATTATCGCGCAGCGCCGTGTATACAAAATCAAAGTACACATCTTCCATCATGCCGTTCCGGAGCAGCCTTGCATGTACGCCGTTGCCGTTAAAGGACTTTCCGGTTTTGTAAACATCCTGAAGAAGGCTCAGAAAAACTTGGTCGTTGATCTCGGGAAGTGCATCGATAAGTTTCATTCCGGTTATGGACGCATCTTTGCCCCACATTTCAAATATTTTCGCATTCCCGACCGTGATGATCATTTCCGGGCCGCTCAGTAATCCGATCGCCATCGGCGCCTGTTCCACCATGGTCTGAAAAATACGCAGCTGCTGCATGATGTCGTTCTGCTGCATGCGGTTTTCCACATCACCCGTCACATTAATAAAGCTGCCCAGGACTTTCGGTAAGTCCGTTTCCTCATCATGATGGATCTGGCCTTTACACAAAACCCAGATCGTCCTGCCGTCTTTTTTGTTCAGACACCGGAACTCTACCGAAAAGGATTGCTGGGCGGGATCAGTCTGTACGTGTTGAAAAGCCTGCTGAAACTGGCTTCTGTCGTCCGGGTGCACCATTTCCAGCATTTCATCAAAAGGGATGATGTCATTGCCCGTGAAGCCAAACAGTTCTTTGGTGCGGTAACACCAGCGAACCGTGCTGTTTTCAGGGTTCAGCTGCCAGGTTCCGATCCCGGCAGATTGCAGGGCAAGTTCCAGACGCTGGATTTCAAGATTATTATCAATGCTGAATGGCTTGGGTTGGCCTGTCATGTAAAAGTAAGTCTATCGTCGGAAAGTATGTTCGCAGGATTCTTTATAAGGTTTACTGAGTTTCTGCAACCGGACACTTTCTGACATTCGGGTATATCTAAATGAGGTAATTAAACCGGCAAAGTTCCCGGAAGTGTAAAAATTCCGACACAATTCAAAAGCTGCATTTGCCTTGTTATCATCAATCAAATATTATTCCATTCTGTTTCCGGGATGCAAATAAAGCTGTTTCCAATTATTAAATGGAGCTGCTTGCAGGATTTAAAATGATCAGAATGTGCCTGAATGAGCGTATTTGAGTATTTATGGCTTTGAATTTGAAAAGCTGCATTCCCAATAAAGTCAAACATCAAGGGCTTTACAAACCTGTAATCCGGTATAAAACTCCGGTTTCCTGATATCAGAAGTGCTCCTGAACCCGGTGCCCAATCGATACTTGCAAGACCGTATTTTCCGGTTTTTAGAAAACTGTGTTAACCGGATACAAAGCGTAGTTTAACAATACTCAATTCAGGAATGGTTAAAATCCGTACAGTTCTTTTCAGTCCAGCAAGGTTGTAATTACTAAATAAAACCAGGTTTTCCCGGATGCTGCTGACATGCTGTTGTCATTGGACGCTGTTTTATTTGCAGCATAAACAGTTGATAACTTAAATCCGAAAATAATGGAAAACAGCAGCATGAACACAGTACTGCCAAAAACGACAACGGTTGTAATCACGCCCGAAGCCCTGCTCGAACACTGGCAGGGACACCGCCGGCTAACAAAACGGATGCTGGAAATTTTTCCGGAAAATGAATTCTATACTTTTTCAATCGGCGGCATGCGTACTTACGCCCAACTCACCATGGAAATGACGGACCTGGCTTTGCCGGGCATTAAGGGCATAGCAACCGGTGACTGGAGCGGTTACGGTGATTCCGGTGACAACACGCATTCCACCGCGCCGAAAACCAAAAAGGAAGTGCTTGAAAAATGGGATTTCATTACGGATCAAATCAATGCATACTGGCCGCAAATTGCGCCTGAACGGTATCAGGAAGTTGAAAAAGCATTCGGCCAGTTTGAAGCACCGATTTACGGAACTCTTTTATATCTTATTGACAATGAGATTCATCACCGTGCACAGGGTTATGTATACCTGCGTGCGCTCGGAACAGAACCGCCCGCATTCTGGGACAGAAGCTAGCTTTATTTCAGTATAAAAACATTCTGAATGACCAGAGCCGGCAATGCATTTCCAAATGGAAAAGGTTACATCTGAACTGCTTTCAGCTCAATATGCGAGCGGTCTGCAAATGCAAGATGTTCGTTTTTCGGGTCAAGCCATGCGTCATATTCTTCCGGAGAAAGCACCACGAGCATGCGTTCGCCATTGTTATGGATTTCTTTCATGAGTTCATTTCCTTGCGTGGTGACGATCGTGTAGCAATAGGTGATTATGCCCGTTTCGCGGTTGTGCCATTCATTGAAAAGGCCGGCGCAAAGGAAAACGGCATTGTCCGGTCTGGTTACCAGATACCTTGTTTTTTTACTTTTTTTGTCACCCGGCGATTCCCATTGCCATTCATACATGCCGTCCATAGCCACAAGGCAGCGGTTTCCGGTCTTGCGTTTGTAAGATGCTTTTTCATCGAGTTCTTCTATTCGGGCATTCAGGCAGTTGATCCTGGCTTTCTTCGCGTCAGATGCTGTTTTTACCCAGTCAGCAATCAGGCCCCATTCGTACATCAGGATTTTTTTACGGTCGTCAAATCGTATGACCGGCGTTGCCGGCGTTGCAAATCCGTTGTATTCGGCGGTAGGCTTGTACGTGTCCGGTTCGTCAAAACTGGCTCCCGAGCTTTTCTCGATGGCGTCCGCTTTTGCGGTAAGTCTGGTATGGTAACACATGAACAGAAACGTTGATAAAAAATGATATTGCTATAATTTTCATTCCAACATTCATTTTCCGGTTTTACCCAGAACGCACGCACAGATTAACCGCCTGAATGTAATTCAGGACGGCTTGCAAAAACTGGAACGAAGTTTTTATGCGAGATGGAATTCTACATGTTAATCAATGAATTTTCCCTTGTTCATCAAGTTAAACATGTCAATTTCTAAACCGGACCAATCAGTATGTGGATTATTTGGGCAATTGGAGCTGCTGTGTCGGCGGCGCTGGTTACAGTATTAACCAAAGCGGGATTGAAAAATGTGGATTCCAGTCTGGCTTTTGCACTTCAGTCTGTTTTTATTCTTTTTATAACCTGGTCTGTTGTAACGTGGCAAGGTACCTTTTCAGGGATCAAAGAAATCGACACCAAAGCCTGGGTGCTGCTGTCGTGCGCCGGAATTGCCACAACGCTTTCTACCTTGTTTTCCTTCAAGGCGCTTTCCATGGGCCCGGCTTCCTATGTAACAACAATTGAACGTTCATCGCTTGTTATTGCCATTGTATTATCCATCCTTTTTTTAAAGGAAAAAATGACGTGGCAACTGATCGTTGGAGGGGCATTGATTATCGGCGGTGCCGTCCTGATCGCAGCTTCCGATTCCGGCAAGTAGTGTTCTGGATTTACTTCTTTTGGATAAAGTATCCTTTCTTACGCATTGTTTTCGGGTTCTTCTTCCTGATTTACAAATGAATTGAGCATGTTCAGGTTTTTGAGCGCTTCACCGACTGTGTTGTTGAAGTAGGTAAAAACCGTTTTGCCTTCCTGCAACCATTCCGTTATATATTCTGCATATTCGTTCAGAAAGCCGACATCATAACTTCCTTTGTAATCGCCGCTCGGACCATGAAAACGCAGGTATCTGAAATCTGCATCCTGTTCAATGGCCGGCGTTGCCGATCCCGGTTTGTCATGAATTACAATTCCGAAGCCGTTGCTGTTGCAGAATTCATAAACTTCATCGTGATACCACGAAGCATGCCTGAATTCCAAGGCTGTTTTCCACTGCCTTTCAGGATCGGATGCGGTAATGCAGTCCATGAGTTTTTCCAGTTGTGAAAACATCCCGATTTTCAGGCTGGGCGGAAACTGGATCAGTAAACTTCCTTTGTTCCGGCCCGCCTGATCAATGGTCTGCATAAAACGGCTTACATCATCCGGTGCAAATGAAAGTCCTTTGTTATGCGTGATGCCGCGCCATAATTTGAAAGTCAGCATAAAATTTTCGGGTACTTGTTCCGACCAGTTTTTTACTGTGGAAGGCATCGGGATTTTGTAAAAAGAGCTGTTTATTTCTATGCTGTTCAGCATGGAAGCGTAATAGGTCAGCCGGCTTTTGTTTTTGTATGCTTCCGGATAAAAACTTTTGTTGCTTACCGGCAAAACCAGTCCGCTTGTTCCCGAGTAAAATCCGGGCTGGTTTGTATTTGTCTGACTCTCCATTACTGAAAGCGCATTGTAGTTTGTTAGATATTCTGTAATCAGCAGCTTGCCCGTTTGCATTTTCTCACCGGTGCGAATTTGCCGTTTGCCGGAGTTGCCATCCAAAGAAACTGTGCCTGCAGGAAAATCCTTCCTGTAAACATTCAGATTAAATTTTTTCTGGCCGGGTGTATCATGCAGTGACCGCAGCTTTGTTCATCTGTTCGGCCTCGCTTTGATTTACAGTTATTGTCATGGGTGGTTTTTTTTAGTCATGATGTTGTATTTGCTGTTTGTGAGTAAATAGTGTCTGTCGCAGGTATATCAAAAATCCGGAAGTATCGAATTCGCGTTTTGGAACATGTTCTGTATAATCAGAAAAGAGCGGAGCAGGTCTGGAATGAGCAAGCATTGAGTCTTTGAATTGCCATTTAATAATTTTTAATCACTTGTAGAATATGTTCTTATCTGTATGCTAACTAGTTGGCACGAATTTTTTAGGTTGCTGATTGGGGTTTAGTTGTGGATGGTTGATATCTGGTATCCCAGAACTGGTTATTACTTTCCATTTGATTGCTAAATTGTAGGGTTAATTGTTACGGTTAAAAGGAGCTCTGTTTCAGGGCTCTTTTTTTGTTGCCCGCTTTATATTTCCTGACCACCGGCAAGCCATTTCAAAATACGCCAGCATGTAGTTAAAAGCTGAAAATAGCGGTTCCAGCATTAAAAATATACAAATCAGCTTTTAAGTATTTTCCTGCAATCCTCTTCGTGTCCAACTTTGTCATGCTGTCAGCCATGTACAATTTTCAACTATCACAAACCATAGATTCCATGTAAAAAAAGCATTATGGTCATTGCGCGCAGCGTCATCGCGCTATTGTTACCATCATACCAGTACTGAAGCCAGTTAGCCAATGAAAACCAATCATCTTTTAAAATAACGATGTTGTAAAAAGATGACAACATGAACATGAAAAATAAAATAAGACCATGAAAAATTTAAAGAATCAGCTTGCAATGATTTGTGCAGCAGCAATGCTGCTGATGGTGTCCTGTAAAAATGAAAACAACCCCGTACCGCCCGAAGATCCGGTCGTTGACGGCGAAGTCGGGGAAACGCCTTATACAACCATTCCGGATGAATTTGTTGGAACCTGGTATCCAGACCATAACCAAGGGCCTTTAAGCACGAACTGGGAACAGGGGACTTTTCAGGGCGAGCAGGGGTTCAGGGAATTCCGGACGATGGTTTTTACAAAAAACGGCAAGAATGCGGTTGAATACACCTCGGAGGTCTTCAACAGCGGAGACGAAGTGCTGCAGTATCTTTACAAACTGACGGGAACACTGGAGTATAAAGCCAATAATCCTTCGACATTGACTTTCCATGCGCAAACAGGCAGAATGAAAGTTTTCAGTAATAAATACTCCGGTTTCAAAGAATCAGCTATCCGTGCCGAGGATCTGAAGGAATATGAAAGCATACTGAGCAATCCGCAGGCTACAACTTACACTTCTTCCGTAAATTACTTGGATGCCAAGCGTGTGAGCGGAGGTGTTTTATATACGGTCAAATACAAAAAAGTGGACGCTTCCAACAATCCTGACAACGGCGGAAATTCAGGAGATCCGTATTCCAATCCACCTTCCGACGGCACTTACGTCAAGATCATTAACCAGTATTACCCGACAGTAACCATCGGGAATCTGGAATGGACTTCAGTGAATTATTCCGGAACGGGCGGCATAAAGGAGGCATCAAAACCGCAGTACGGAACATTTTATAAATTTGCTGACATTCAGAAGATTCCTTTACCGGCAGGATGGAGAATCCCGACAAGACAGGATTATATAAATCTGATAAAATCGCAGGGCATTGCATACGACGAGCAATGGAATACAACAAATGGTGAAGATTTGCAGTCGAAAAAACTGCTTGGAAATCTGATGTCGGTTAGCGGCTGGCTCAAAGAAGATGGTTATGCAAATAACAAATCGGGCTTCAATGCGGTACCCGCCAATCTGAGGGTTACAAATGGAAGCCCGAACGGCGAAGGAACAAACTGTCTGCTATGGACTTCGGACAAGGATGAAAATGACCTGCCGATTGTATTCAAACTGATCCAGCTGCCAAGCGACACGTATGCTGCACTGTCCGGACAAAGTATCGGGTACAATCCTCCGCATATTCCGTTGCGATTTGTAAGGGATAAATAAAATAAATGGCTGGCAGTCAGCTTTGTACGTTAGCTGTTGATTTAACAAGTCATTGGAAAAGTGCGTGTTGAGTAGCACTTTGGTTTAAGCATTCTTCCATCCATCGCTTAACCTAATATTTATATAACGCAATATGCCGGAACAGGTTATGTTGCATGTATGCGTTACAATTTGCGTTACATCTCTTTGTTTTGGTCAGCAAGAATCCGGAATTTATTCCGGATTCCTGGCATTTATTCTAATGTAAACTCAGGGTTGTAAATCAGCCCGATTACATTTCCCCAGGGATCGTATACAGAAGCTGCAACAATTTCTCCTCCGACATTAACGGGCGCCTCATGTTCGGTCGCACCCATTTCTACAAGGTTTTGATAAACCGCGCCGATGTTTTCAACTCCCCAATACGTAATGACATTTTCTGCTTTGGCATTGCGTTCGCCTTCTTCAGGCTGCAGTCCCAATTCGTAACCTGCAATGTTGAATCCGACATAGAATGGCTCGTCGAAGTACGGGGCAGTTTCAAATACTTTTGCATACCATTGTTTTGCAGCGTTCAGGTCACTGACTTTGTAGATTGTCGTTCTTAATCCGAGAGATTTCATTAAAGTATGGTTTGAAATGTTTCTTTAAAGATGGGCAATTTATAATCCGGAACATACGAATGATGATTTACCGGCCGGTTTTATGGTGACGACGGTATGTAATGGTTAAGGTAAACCATGTGATTGTTTGCCAAACATTGTGTCTCCGCAATGCTTCCTCCAACAAAACAGTAAAGTACAATTTCAGCGTAGCAGGATGTTACCGAAATCCGGGCATCATGCACACACCTTGTGAGGGCACCATACGCAGCGCCGCACACCATATTTCACATTCGGCAACGCCGTTTTTTTCATCAGATGAAATTTTTCGTCATCCAAAATGTTCTTTTCTTAATAACTTAATTTATTTGCATTAGGTGTAGTAGTTAATTAGTTTTATATTTACTACTCATGATAGAATTTGTTTGATATGTAAACAGTTTTATGATGATTGCAGGATGAAGTACTCTTTAATGTATGGGAGAAAAAACAATTATAATTAAAGGGGACGCTGGCTTTCAAATGCTGTTCAATTGTGCGACAGTAGGTATACTTGTGATAGATGCAATTGGAAGCATAAATCTTCTGAACCCTTGTGCAGAAAGTCTTTTTGGTTATAATAATGCGGAGCTTAGCGGTCAGCCTATTGAATTGCTGATCCCCGAAAACCTCCGCTCGAACTATTTTCAGAGTAGTAAAAATTATGTCAGCAGGCACATAGACAATCCGGCCGATCCCGGAAATGAAATTTACGCCCGCAAAAAAAATGGTGAATACTTTCCAGTTGACATCAGCCTGAGCCATTATGAGCTGGATGGGGAATGGCTTGCATTTGTATTTGTCAACGATATAACGGATCAGGTAAAAACGAGGAAATTTGTTACAGAAAGAGAAGAGTGGCTCAGAAATATGGTTGATAATCTGCCGGTTATGGTTTGGGTTACAGATCCCGAGCGGCGCTGTACGTACCTGAACAATACATGGCTTTCATTTACCGGAAACAAGCTTGAACAGGAACTTGGAGATGGCTGGATCGATGGCATTTTTCCGGATGATCTGGATTATTGCCTTTCTGTTTTCAATACCGCCTACAGTAAATTGCAGAGCTTTTCAATGGAATACCGGCTGAGACATCATGACGGCGAATACCGCTGGATAAACGGGACCGGAAGGCCGACGTATTCTTCGGATAATGTATTTACCGGTTACATCGGTTCCTGTACGGATGTTCACCAGCACAGATCCATGACCGATGTGCTGGAAAAACTCGTTACGATCCGCACAAACGAACTTTCCGTTGCATTGCAGAACGAAAAAGAAATGAATGATCTGAAAACCAGGTTTGTTTCAATGGCTTCACATGAGTTCAGAACGCCCTTGAGCATTGTGCTTTCGAGCACGCTCCTGATTGAACAGTATGCCAGAAAATGGGAAGATGAAAAAGTGACGCGGCACATTTCTAAAATCAAGTCATCCGTCAGCAACCTTACCGACGTGCTCAGTGACTTTCTCTCGCTGGATAAATTAGGACAGAATAAAGTAGAATTGGAACCCGCTAAATTTAATTTAAAAGAATTGATGAATCAAATTATTGAAGACGCACAGCCCCTGCGGAAAAAAGGACAACAGATTGTTTTTAATTACGAAGGTGTAGAGTCGATTGTTCTCGATAACAAAAAGCTCCGCTACATCATTGCAAACCTGATCTCTAACGCTTTAAAATATTCAGAAGAAAATACGCAGATACTTTTACAATCAGAAGTGCGCAACGGGCTTTGCAGTTTCAAAGTTCAGGATCAGGGTGTCGGGATACCTGAAGATGATCATATCTTCATGTTTACGGAATTTTTCCGCGCCAAGAATGCAAGCAGTTTCCAGGGAACCGGACTTGGACTAACTATTGTAAAACGTTATGTGGATCTGATCGGCGGATCCATCAACTTTACGAGCAAGCTGGGCGAAGGTACCTGTTTTAACGTTCAACTACCATATCAGGAAGCATTATGAAAACCGTGCTGGTTATAGAAGATAACCTGGATATCCGGGAAAATACTGCTGAAATGCTTGAACTGGAAGGTTTTGATGTAATTACTGCGGAAGACGGACTGCAAGGTCTTGAGCTTGCCGGTAAGCATTGCCCCGATGTCATACTTTGTGATATCATGATGCCTAAAATGAATGGCTATGAAGTGCTTAAACAATTGAAAGAAAACGAAAAAACGGTAAACATCCCGTTTATCTACGCAAGCGCCAGCGTTGAGAAAAAAGAAGTAAAACACGCCATGCAGCTCGGGGCCGACGCTTACATTCGAAAGCCTTTTGACCTGAACGAACTCATGGAGCTTGTTAGTAAATTCACGGATAAATAGGTGATGTAACAGGAGAAAGGAGGGAAGGAAAAAGGAGAAAGGAGAAAGGAGAAAGGAGGGAAGGGAGGAGCTGTTTTACAGGATAGCTGCGGTTTTGCTGGTGTTTTCGGGTTCCGGAGCGATCAGCGGGATGCTGACAAGGAATTTTTCTTCGTCTGCATGCACTTCCACTTTCGACTGATCCAGCAGTTTGTATTTCATGATAATATTCTGCAATCCGATCTGATTGGAATGTACGGCAGTTTTCTTTTTACGCACATTGTTTTGCACATGCAAATGTCCGTCGTGTGTATAAAGCTGGATAGTAAGTGGTTTGCTGGCCGAAATTGCATTGTGCTTGATCGCATTTTCGAACAGCAGTTGCAGCGTTAAAGGCGGAATACGATAGAAAAGAAATTCAGGTTCCACATTCATTTCCATAAAAATCCCGTTGCCAAAACGTGTTTTCAGCAAATGAAAATAAGCTTCTATAAACTCGATCTCATCTTTCAGCGGACACAGGTCACGCGTATTCTGATGAAGCAGATAGCGGTAAACCGACGATAACTGATCCAGAAATTTCTCCGCCAATATCGTATCAATGGAAATCAGGGAAGAAAGCGAGTTCAGGTTGTTAAAAAGAAAATGGGGGTTGATCTGCGTTTTCAGCGAATTGAGCTGGCTCTGCAGATTGACCTTTTTAAGCTCGACCGTTTCCGTATAGGAGACCCGCCAGCGCTGGTACAGATACACGCCTTCATAATACGCCGCGATCTGGACCGTGCCGGCAACGGATACAAGTGTATTGAAAAAATACGGCCTGAACTGGAGATAATCTTCATCATGCCAGAGATTAAAATACTGGTAAAAAAAAGTCTGTGTAATCCGGACAACACTCGAAAAAAATACAAACCATGCAAGCTGATAAAGTACGCGCTGCCTGGTTTGTATGAGTTCGGGAAAACGTTTTCGCGAAAAAATAATTCCAATCCGGTTTACATGCCAGACAATCACGGTGCCGAGCACAAAAAAGAACGGAATACGCCAATCATCGGGATAAGGTACATTGGTGTAGCCGTACATCATCCATTGTCCCAGTAAGGCCAGCAGCGGAATGCCGATGATGCGCATCCACTTGTCGTTTAATTTCTGCATTGAAAAATGCTTGCGTTTTAAGTTTCAGCCCGGTTATCTGCTCAGCCAGTTTCTGAAATTGGCTGTCTGGCCGGCATTTACAATTACTTCGTTTCCGAAAGAAGGCCGGAGAATCAGGGCCAGCCGGCTGCCGGGATAGGTCTGTACTTTTTCAACGCCATGCTGCGCCACAATCATGGTTTCGCTGATCCGGTAAAACTGTTCCGGATCGAGCAGGCACGCCAGTTCATCCATATTGTAATGCAGCTGATACTGCTGCCCGTTCCTGGTCCGGAAGCAGCTCGACTGGCCATCATCATAAAAATACATGATAGCGTCGGCTTCCACGGAAAGCATTTTCTGGCCCTGCTTTGCCAGAAACTGATGGACATAGCCATGATCTGCAGGCTTGCAGACATCCTGTAATTTGCCCAGCAGCTTTTTGATATCGATCGGTTCCGAGGGATTTGCAGCTTGCCGGGAATTGTTTCCGGGCCTCAGATGATGCAGTTTTTCAAGGCTGCGTTTAAGGTCGTCTTTAAGGATCGGTTTCAGCAGGTAATCAATGCTGTTGATCCGGAATGCCGGCATCATGTATTCGTCATAGGAGGTGGTGAATATGACATGGCTTTTTACTTCCACCTGATTGAAAATCTCGAAGCTCTGGCCGTCTGCCAGTTCGATGTCCATAAAAATAAGATCCGGAGCTGCATGATCTTTCAGCCAGGACACAGCATCTTCAATGCTGCCCGCCACACCTTGTATGGTCAGATCCGGGTCTATTTCCGTAACCAGTTTCCGGAGTTTACGTACTGCCAGTTCCTCATCTTCGACAATCAGTACATTCATGTTTGTATATTGTTCCACAGTCATTTACTGTGTAAAGTGATTTCAAAACGTTTGCTACTAAACAGCTGCAATTATAATTAATCTGAATCTGGCCTTCAAACCGGTCAGGAAAAGAATGCTGCATTTTTAACCAGATTTCCGGTACGGGTTATGGACCGGAAATCTGAAATTCCATGTTTGTCAAAGATCAGTATAGCCAATTCCCATCTGATTGGACCGGTACGATTGATCCGTTCCGTAAAATTCCATTGTTACTTCCGGATAATAGGTGCCGTCGTTCCAGGCATCGGTAACGCGCAGTGACTGTCCGGTCGGAACGTAAACTGCGGAAACCTTGTAACGGCCGATCGGAATATCTTTGATCAGATTGTAGCCGGACGTGCCGCTTTTACCGCATCTTAATTTCAGCACTTTACCGCCTGATCCGTCGATCAGCGGACCGTCAGGGCGAAAAGTGAATTCGACGTTTTCCGAATCGCGCAGTTCCGAGTTCAGGTCGCGGTAAAGTTCCGCAGTACCGCCGTAATACAGATCCAGGCTTTTATCCGCAATATGTCCCTGAAGTTTCCATTGAAAGTTCCTGACCGGCTTTTCATCTTCAGTAAATGAGGCTGTATTGTCAGGATGGAGGTTGATCTTGTACACCTTTCCATTATACGCTTTCAGGATGTAGCCTTTTGCTGTCCATTGCCCGAGTCCCGCCACCAGTGAAAGTTTATAGGTTCCGTCTGAAGAAGAACTTACTTCGGCGCCGCGGTTTTTGTATACCGTATTTTCTGTAAATATTGTGGCATCCGGAAGCGCGTTGCCTGCTGGATCTGTCACTTTGCCGACCAAGTATCCCGACTGGCCGTCCGAGTCGTTTTGTTCGGGGTCTATTTCCCCGTTCCCGGTGCAGGAAATCAATGCAAGCAGGATGCCTGCTGTAAGAATTGCCGAACCGGCAATAGAGCGAATGAATATGTTGGCTGACATTACAAGGTTTTTACAGGTTGGGGTTTTATGCTTCAACATTTGAACCGGATAATACAGGAGCTGCTTCTTCTTTTGCAGTCAGGATGGAAAGGGCAAAAAGGGACCATGCAACTGCGGAATAAGTGCCGCCGGCAAAAAAGGCGAAGTCCGTTCTGCCCAGCAGCATGCATACCGGAAACCAGCATCCGAGCACCAGCGGCACCCATTTTTTCCAGCCGTTGATTCTCCCGCTTTTTATTACAACCCACGCCACGCCGAGCATCAGCACATTGCTTACAGGCCAGCAGGAATCCAGTATAAAAAATAGCATGGGGCGGCTTTTGGAAAAAATCTGCCAGATGTTTGAAAGATCGGCTATCACCAGCGTAACCATTACGATCCGGATCATAATCCTGCTGAAATCGTTTGTTCCGTTGTCAAGAATGCGCCGTAATCCTTCAACCGCAGCAAGCCAGCCGGTAATGTACAGCAGGCAGGCCACGCCGGAAAAGCCTGCATTGGAAAAGTCGGGATAATACTTGCCGACAAGCATGTCTATGAACAGGAAAGGGGCACCGATCAGTGCCAGAATGCCAAGTTGTTTATTTTTCATGTTGCTAAATGGATTTGATTACAATGAATTGCTTCAACAGGCAACTGGCCATGATTACCCGGCTGAACCAATTATCAATCAAATGTAAAAGCAGCATGTCCAACTTGAAACGGGCAATCGCCTGAATTGGCAAATCCGGTTTGTAAACTGACAGAGCAGGACTATTAATTGAAAGGATTGAATTTTTATTTACATGGCATGTGCAGAAGACAGGCTGTCAAAATTAAAAATCATCAATCACCCGTTTCAGCATCAGCTTTTCACATCAAAGTGAAAAGATTCCTTTCCGCTGCTTCCGTTTGCGCGGCCGTCATGCTTTTCTGATGAATGAAATCATTTCGCAACGCCTCACTTTCTTCTGCTGACAGTATAAATTCCTTTTCATCGATCCGGTCTGAAATGACGGAATCCGCAAGCTGGATTTCACTGCGATTTGATCCCGGTCAAGCCAGCCGGCTTCCGAATTTCCAAGCCTGTAATCATTCAGAGGTTCCGGGAAATCATAGCTGGAATTGGTAAAGCTGAAAAACAAAACAGGTAAGCCGGAAATGTTCATGACTTTTAACTTTATTCCATGGTCATCCTGCAGGAGATTGTCCGGAAAATGCGTGTTTTTCAAAATGATATGAATGGAATCTGCCGTCGGTATCAATCGCGTGCGATCCGGAACGAAATGCATCATGGAATGAAAATGTTTGAGATGTTAATGAACCGCCGGTTTGCAATGTTTTCTGACCGGCTGGGAATGAATGTACCAAAGTAAATGCATTTATTCAGTACGTTGGAAAAGAAAATAAGCAGGCCGTATAAAGCATACATTTATGAGCGAAGAAAAATACAAGGCACTGGAAGTTACCGAAGAAGGTTCAGGAAATTTTGAATTGAACATCGTGTACAAATCTGTAACCGAACCGCAGGATGGCGAAGTGCTGGTGCGGGTTCGTTACAGTTCACTCAATTATAAAGACGCCTTGTCTGCTTCCGGAAACCGTGGCGTGACCAGACAATATCCGCATACGCCCGGCGTGGATGCGGCGGGTATTATAGCGGTTTCCAAAAGTCCGGACTGGAAAAAAGGGGACGAAGTCATCGTTACCGGATTTGACCTCGGCATGAACACAAACGGCGGTTTTGCGGAGTACATAACGGTTCCTGCAAAGTGGCTGGTCAGACTGCCCGCAGAATTGTCTTTGTGGCAAAGTATGGCTTTCGGAACGGCGGGATTTACGGCAGGTTTGTCGATTATGGCGTTGATACGACAAGGACTCAAACCGGAAAACGGCGCTGTTGCCGTCACGGGCGCAACCGGAGGCGTTGGTTCTGCTGCTGTTGCAATGCTGGCGAAGCTGGGTTATCATGTCATGGCGGTCAGTTCCAAAGCTGCTTCACACGATTTCCTGCTTTCAATTGGTGCCCGTGAGGTTATTCCGCGTTCGGAAGTAGAAGACCAAAGCGGCAAGGCGCTGCTGAAGCCCCGGTTTGCCGCCGCGATTGATACCGTAGGCGGACAGGTTCTTGCCACGGTGATCAAAAGTCTGCATTATGGCGGTGTGGTCACGACCTGCGGTATGGTTAATGGCGGCGAGTTGCATACGACGGTTTTTCCGTTCATTCTCAAAGGCGTTCAGTTGATCGGCATTGATTCTGTTGCTACACCGTACGAGCAGCGCGCCGCGGTCTGGCAAAAACTGGCGGCAGAATGGATGCCTGCTCAGCTTGGATCACTAACGCACGAAATTGGCCTTGAACAACTTCCGGAAGCAATCCATACCATGCTGAACGGAAAAATGCAGGGCAGGACTGTGGTCAGGATTTAGTAAATACTGCCTCTTTTTTGCTTCATAAACTAAAATGCTCCATTATGTCAGGCTCCGGAAAAATTGTTGTGATCGGTAGTTCCAATACCGATATGGTTGTAAAATCCCGAAAATTGCCTGCGCCGGGCGAAACGGTGATCGGGGAAACTTTTCTGATGAACCCCGGCGGAAAAGGCGCCAATCAGGCGGTGGCGGCAGCAAGGCTGGGCGGGAAGGTTATCATGGCCGCACGGATCGGAAATGATGTTTTCGGAAAACAGGCAGTCAGCCAGTTTGAAAATGAAAATATGGATACCGCATTCATAACGGTTGACAAAGAACTTCCTTCGGGCGTGGCGCTGATCAATGTGGATGCCAACGGTGAAAACTGCATTTCAGTTGCGCCCGGTTCCAACAGCAAACTTTCACCCGGCCATCTCGAACAGCTTCTTGAAAATATAAGCGGACAAGACATTGCACTGCTTCAGTTGGAAATTCCGGTTGAGACTGCGGTCTTTGCAATCCGGAAATGCTTTGATAAAAAAAGCCGCGTTATCCTGAATCCGGCACCGGCCAGTCCGCTGCCGGAAGACCTGTTTCCATGTTTGTTTCTCATTACACCAAACGAAACCGAGGCCGGGCTGCTGACCGGGATTCAGGTTACAGACATTCAATCCGCTGCGGAGGCAGCCCGGCAGTTAAGGACAAAAGGAGTGGCGAACGTCATCATTACACTTGGTTCAAAAGGCGCGTTTTTACTGACAGATTCATATTCAGGAGTGATTGCTGCACCGCAGGTGACTGCCGTTGATACAACGGCTGCCGGTGACTGTTTCAACGGGGCACTTGCTGTGGCACTGGCAGAAGAAATGCCGCTGGAAAAAGCGGTGGCATTTGCCGGTAAAGCCGCTGCGCTTTGTGTTACGAGGCTCGGCGCACAATCTTCCATGCCTTACCGCAGTGAAATGCCGGCCTAAACGTAAATATCCTGTTTTGACCCCGTTGTTGTTAAACTGATTTATTGTAAACCGACAGATTATGAAGATATTATCTATAATTGCAATCTCGATTTTGCTGGCTGGCAGCAAGGAAGCCAGCGCGCAGCAGAAAGCAGAAGAATGGTCCGGTAAAAGCATTTCGCTTTCGCAGGAAGATCTGAAAGACAAGATTAAAGGCGGCTGGGCCGGGCAGACGATCGGCGTTACCTTCGGCGGGCCTACGGAATTCAGGTTCAACGGCACATTTATCCAGGATTATCAGCCGATTGTATGGTACGACGGTTATCTGAAGAAAACAATGGAAGAAAATCCGGGCCTTTACGACGACATTTACATGGATCTGACGTTTGTGGAGGTCCTGGAACGTGCCGGCATGGATGCGCCTGTGGATTCTTTTGCAAATGCATTTGCCTATGCAAAATACGATCTCTGGCATGCCAATCAGGCGGCCCGGTACAACATCATGAACGGCATCAAGGCTCCGGAATCCGGACACTGGCGTAACAATCCGCATGCCGATGACATTGATTTTCAGATTGAAGCTGATTTTTCCGGATTAATGAGTCCGGGCATGCCCAATACGGCGGTACAAACCGGTGACAAAATCGGACACATCATGAATTACGGTGACGGCTGGTACGGCGGTGCCTACGTCGGCGCCATGTACAGTCTGGCTTTTATATCAAAGGATGTGAATTACATCGTGAGCGAAGCCCTGAAAGTGGTTCCGGCCCAAAGTACATTTTACCGTTGTATTTCGGATGTGATCAGATGGCAGAAGCAATATCCCGACGACTGGAAGCAGACGTGGATGGAAATCCAGAAAAAATGGTCGGAAGATACGGGCTGTCCGGAAGGTGTTTTTTCAGCATTCAACATTGATGCAAGAATCAATGCGGCCTACATTGTACTCGGGCTGCTGTACGGCAAAGGGGATTTTGACAAAACTTTCCAGATTTCCACGCGCGCCGGCCAGGATTCGGACTGCAACCCTTCTTCGGCGGGCGGCATACTGGGTACAATGCACGGGTACAATAAAATTCCTGCTTACTGGAAAATGGGGCTGAAAGATGTGGAAGACATGCCTTTCAAATACACGAACATGTCGCTCAACAAAGTATATGAAATCAGTTACCGGCATGCGCTGGAAATGATCCGGCGGAACGGCGGTACGGTTTCGGAAAAGACCGTTGAAATAAAACCGCAGCAGCCCAAAGCAGTCCGTCTTGAACAGAGTTTTGAAGGCATGTTCCCGATTTCCAAAACGCCGTTTTCGAAGGCCACCGGCGAAAACGAGTTCAGTTTTGACTTTACCGGAACCGGATTTGTCCTGCTTGGCAATGCCGCAGCAAAAAAGAGCGGATCACCGGATTACATTCTGGAAGCCGATTTATACATTGACGGAAAAAAAGCGGAAACGGTAAAATTTCCGACAACTTCATTGACGCGGCGAAATGAATTGTTCTGGAAATACGGATTGCCGGATAAAAAGCACAGCGTCCGGGTTGAACTGAAAAATCCGCATGCTGATTATGAACTGCGTACATGGAGTTATCTGATTTATGCCGACAAGCCGGTCAATGGAATGGCAGGTTTTAAGTAAAAGGAAAATAAAAGAAATGCGGCCCGGGATGAAGCATTGATCTGGAAAACAGTTTGGATTTAAATTCCTTACAATGTTCTCTATATCAGCTGATTGTTTTCCTGGCAGCCGGAAGCTGACTGCTCACAGCTACTTATTTACAAATATTGGCACTACATTCACCTGAAACTATAAAGTAATGAAAAACAGCAAAGTATTAATCTGGTCAATCGTAGTTGCCCTTGGCGGTTTTCTTTTCGGCTTTGACACGGCCGTTATTTCCGGGGCTGAAAAAGCGATCCAGCAATTGTGGGGATTATCTGCTGTGGAACACGGCTTTACCGTTTCCATTGCATTGATTGGAACCGTCATCGGCGCCATGCTGGGCGGAATTCCTGCGGACCGGCTCGGACGGAAAGCGACTTTGTTCTGGATTGCGGTATTGTATCTTGTCTCTTCACTCGGATCGGCGCTGGCCACGGATTGGTATGTATTTATATTTTTCCGGTTTCTCGGCGGACTGGGCGTCGGTGCTTCTTCTGTGGCGGCACCGATGTATATCTCTGAAATTTCGCCTGCAAAGAAAAGGGGTAAAATGGTCGGGCTGTTTCAGTTCAATGTCGTTTTCGGTATTCTGATCGCCTATTTTTCCAATTATTTCATGCAGGATCTGGGTGAGCATGCATGGCGCTGGATGCTTGGCGTTCAGGCATTACCGTCTCTTGTATTCCTGATTTCAATTTTAAATGTACCCGAAAGCCCGCGCTGGCTGGTGATGAAAAAAGGTGAAGTTCAGAAAGCAAGGGAAATTCTGGAAATCATTGATCCGGACACCAGCGAAGCCACGCTGGTCGCGATCCGGCAGGCCGGCACCGAAACGACTGCCCAGCCGAAAGCCAGGCTTTTTTCAGGAAAGTATAAATCTCCGGTTACGCTTGCGATTGTGTTTGCCGTTTTCAATCAGGTTTCGGGAATCAACGCCATCATTTATTACAGCCCCCGGATTTTTGAAATGACCGGGCTTGGTGCCAAGGCAGCATTTCTGTCCTCTGCCGGAATCGGCTTTGTCAATTTTGCATTTACGCTTCTGGCCATCAATTTTATTGATCGTTTCGGACGCCGGACGCTCATGGCAATCGGTTCGGTCGGCGTCATTATTACGCTGGGGCTGGTTGCACGTGCCTTTTTTGTTCAGGATTTCTCGGGCGTACCGTTGTTTCTGTTTGTGTATATCGCATTTTTCGCATTTTCACAGGGAGCCGTTATCTGGGTTTTTATCTCTGAAATATTCCCGAATGAAGTGCGTGCCAGCGGGCAGGCGCTGGGCAGTTTTACGCACTGGTTTATGGCTGCGGTAATTGCTTTTTCTTTTCCCATCATTGCGGAGTACCTCGGCGGCGGCATTACGTTTTCCTTTTTTGCGGTCATGATGGTTTTACAGCTGATTTTTGTCTGGCGCTACATGCCTGAAACCAAAGGGACTTCACTGGAAGGAATCGAGAAGACAATGATCATTCATTGATCCTGATTTCAAATGATTCAGGTTATTGAAATGAATCCAGGTTGTGTCCGGATTATGCTGTTGTGCATTCGGTACATGAAGCAAAAATGTATACAGTCCGTTTGTTCGGCGGCATAATCCAAAGTTCTGCGTTCAAGATTTACACACATTTGATAACTGTAATTACCGGAAGTATTGCCGGGCTAACATCCGCCTTAAATAATTTATTTATGACCGAATAATACTATTAAAGCCCGAAAAAATATGTCACAATGGCTACGGACAGAAATTCCGGTTGTGACTTCCGGAAAATATTCAATAGAATTCCTTCATATTACAGCTGCATCCAAAATGGTGGAATCCTGCTTTATTGCCTGATTTTCAGGCTGGCATACATTTGTAACAATGATTTTTGAACCAATTAACAATTCAGGAATTTATGAGAATGAAAGGTAAAAGCGTCATAAATTACAATGTGTACGCTCCGACAAATGTAATCTGTATGCTGCGGCCGCGCCGCCAGGATGGACAATCCATTATTCAGGAAGGTTTCAAGGTGAATCCTTCGGTAGAGTTTTCGGAATATACCGATATTTACGGCAATCCTTGTCAGAGACTTGTCATGCCGGTCGGACAAGTGACGATTACAACCGAAGTAGAGGCTCAGGTCAACGTTACCAAACCAATTCCGACGCCCGTTCCTGCGTATGTCATGGTTGGTGATTTGCCCGATGACGTGATGCATTACATTCTTCCAAGCCGTTACTGTCAGTCGGATCTGCCGGAAATCAACGCGCTTGCCATGCAGATTGCCGGCAATTTCAAACCGGGCTACGATCAGGTTGAAGAAATCAGAAAATGGATCCACAATAATGTTACGTATCAATATGGCACAAGCAACGCAAATACAACTGCGCTCGACACTGCCAGAAACCGTATAGGCGTATGCCGTGACTTTACACATCTTGCCATTGCACTCTGCAGAAACCTCAGCATTCCAACCCGTATGACAGTCGGTTATCTGGACAAATTGCAGGAAATGGACCTGCATGCATGGTTTGAGGTTTACATCGGTGACGGCTGGTATGCATTTGATGCCGTTCAGGAACAGACAGAAGGTTACCGGATTGAGATTGCACACGGACGCGATGCTGCGGATGTTGCCATGATTACACAATTCGGAAATGCCACATTACAGTCGCTGCACGTGGAAGTAGAATTGCTCGATCCGGACCCTGCATCGCTTCCCGGTCAGAATGCCCATTGATCAAAATATTGAACCGAGGTAAGCAGGAAGACTTTTACCCGGGATTCCTGTTTTCCATGCAGTAATTTTCCATTGTTGAAAATTACTGTTTTACCGTATTTTTTAATTTATTTGGATTACAAATTTATCAAATGTATGGATGCGGTTACTGCCTCTGAAATCCTGGAAATTCCGGCTGTAATTACGCTTTATAAAACTTTCCGGACAGAATCCCTATGTGCAGAATATCATGTGTTTTTATATTAACAATTAAACTCAACTCGGTATGTTAAAGGAATTCAAGGAATTTGCTTTACGTGGGAACGTAATGGACCTGGCGGTAGGAATAATTATCGGTGCTGCATTCGGCAGGATCGTGGATTCTGTAGTGAATGATCTGATTATGCCCCTTGTCGGAAAGGCAATCGGCAATGTTGATTTCAGTAATCTGTATGTTCCGCTAAATGAAAAAATTACACCCGGACTTGCGCTGGAAGATGCCAGAAAACTGGGACCTGTTTTTGCATACGGCAACTTCCTCACGATCATTATTGATTTTCTGATACTTGCCTTTATTATTTTCATGTTGGTAAGAGGCATGAACCGTATGTTAAGGAAAAAGGCAGAATCGCCCAGCGTACCGCCTGCGCCTACCAAAGAAGAAGTTCTGCTTACTGAAATCCGTGATCTGCTGAGCCAGAAACCATTGAATGTACGATGATTTGAAATGTACTTTATTCTGATTGCACGGCAAGGAAATCGGTTTGATCCAACTGGTTTCCTTGTTTTGTTTGCATGCGCTTTCGGATGGGAAAATCCGCAATCCGGCAAATAACGGAAAGTGAATTGATGCTTTCTGCTCCGATGCGAACCGGGTATTTCAATATCCGGTCTGAATAATATTTCCTGAAATATTAACGGACCGCTGTAATTTTTTCCCGGTAAACAAATCCGGTCAAAAGTCCTTTTCTAATTTCATACCGGATATTCTGGCCCGGCCTGAAAGCAAGATAAACTTCTTTCTCGCATTCCATTTTCATCTTTTCACCATTCCTTGTTTTTACTATAAAATACCAGACTTCAGGGCGTTTCTTTCTGACATTTTTATTGTAAGAATGGCCTTGCGGATCTTTTTTTCTTTGTTTCTTCAAATAGGTCTTTTTGGGTCTGAAATGCCTTTCAACGATAACGCCGGAAATCCATAAAGATTTACCGCCGGCATAATCCGTCAGCAGAAAAATGGTCATGAAAATGACCGACCCCATAATGATTCTCTGCCAAAATGATTTGTTTTTCATTTTAAGAAACGGAAACGCATGCAGGATTTATTCCGGCCATTTACTTGTAATTTCTGGAATGCTTTGTGAAGTTTCTGTAATTACAAAACAAAAGTGTCTGAAACGGAACAGAAACCGTTTTAAAGTTAACGGTTGAATCTTCATAGCAATGATTTTTGCAGTATCAGTTTCCCAATGGTACTGATCCCGGGATGAATGGCGTCTGGAAGCGGTGTACTCCGGTGGAGATACCGGAACGGCCATGTGCGAAATTTCTGTGTCGGCAAAAAAACGGACTATCCCAGATCAAAAATCAGAACAAAATCTTGCATTTACTCAGTCCTTTCCATTGCCGGTAAGGTAATGATAAACGTAGTGCCTTTATTTATTTCCGAATATGCCTGAATGATTCCTGCATGATTTCTGACGATTTTCTTGCAATATGCAAGACCGATTCCTTCGCCGGAATTCAATTTGTGATTCTGCATTTGTGAAAAAATATCAAAAATCTTTTTCAGCTGAGAACTTTCAATGCCGATCCCGTTATCCTGAATACAGATTTCATATTGCAACGGTTCATTATCCGAAATACTCAGTTCATTCTGCTGAAATGGTCCGGTTTTTTTGCTGGTAATATTGATTACAGGCGCAACATTTTCTTTCGAAAACTTTAATGCATTTGAAATCAAATGATAAAAAAGCTGTTCCATTTGTAACGGAATTGCCTGGATGATGGGCAGCGAATTCCAGTTAATTGAGGCATTTCTGAACGCTATTTCCGAAAAAAGTTGAGCGCAGACGTCTCCTGTAATTTTATTTAAATCCACCAGTTCAAAGTCGCCGGGATTGCTCAGCGCGGAATAATCCGACAAGTCTTTTATCATCATGGAAAAGCGCTGCGCACTCGAATCAAGCCTTAAAGCAAGATCTATGATTTTGCTGTTCTGCTTGCCGGATTCATTCACAAGCATGCTGCTGAACAGCCTTATTTTCCTTAACGGTTCCTGAAGGTTATGATTGGAAATGTATTTATACTGCCTGTTTTCATCAATGGAATCCGTAAGTTGCCGGTTCAGATTCTGTACGGCCATACTACTGCTTTCAAGCAGCTGAAGACTTTGCAGATGAAAGGAAATCAGTTCTGCAAACATGTTGAACATTTCAATGGTCTTGGTGTTATTAATGCGTGCGGGTTTCGGATCAATAGCGCAAAGCGTGCCAAAGAAAGTGCCATTCTGCAGCATGATCGGGACGGAAATATAACTTTGAAAGCCGTATAATTTGGGAGTCGGATGGTCGCAGAATTCGATGTCATTTTTGACATCCTCAATGACTACCAGTTTTTGACTTTCCCGTATTTCATTGCATATGGTTGTGCTTAAAAGCAGTTCGCCGCCCGCTTCCAGGCCAAAGTCAATTTCATCCCGTACGCTGCACGCAACCCATTTCTTATCCGTTACCCTGGCAATGGCAGCAAAACCCATTCCGGTGGAGCTACAAATTACTTCCAGCATTTTAGGTACAATCGTAATTTGTTTAATTCTTTCTATATCGTTAACAAAATTGACGTTTGTAGCTACCATGTAGTCGAAAGATTGTAATACGGAGTCCTTGAACCTGACTGATGAAAGCACATTTCCGGTTAAATAGTCCTGAAGCATGCTTTATGATCTATAAAGTTATTACGCTTTTTTAAAAAGCCAAAAACAGAATGGATTAAAATACAGTTAAGCCGAAATGCCCGAACGCCGCGTGTTATACGCAATTTAAACAGCTATGTTGAACTTTTTATACCAGTCAGGATTTTACCTGATGCCCTTGTTTTGCATCATGCAGCTACGTACAGGAGCGTCAATAAAGAATTTCGTACGGAAATTTTGCAGCCCGAATCAATCTGAAATAAACGGTCTGGCTTTTCAATTGTAATATCTTGTTCTTAAAACAATCTGGTTCCCCGGGTATTCAACTCTTTTGTCGTTCTCGGCTGTGATGAAAAACCGGACCGGCTGATAAGGTGTAACAGTTTCCAGCGAACTTTTCAGTTTTTTGGAGAACAGTCCTTTCGAAGTTCCCAGATTTCCGATATTGATTGTTCCGTTCAGATCTGTATCCATCCAAACTACATAAGTGTTTTTCGGCGGGCTCAGTCTTTCGGAAGGTGACAACCGGATTATTTTCAGATTCACTTTATAGTTGTTGTTATCATCTTTTTTAACTTTCACAGCACCCTCTGCAGCCGGAACTTCTCTGGAAGTTTCAAACCGCATCTTTTTTGCACAGGAAGTAAAAAAAAGGGCTGTTACAAGCATGACGAGCAAGGGAACGTTTTTCAGTTTCATTTTTACGTATTTTAATTTGACATAATACATGATACAGAATTCAAAATTGATGCAGTTCTGATCCATGTCTGCTGTTAAAGCAAAAAAGATGCCATCGGAATAATTATTAAATTATTTCGGTATGCCGTTTACGGTCATAGGATTATATGCGTTGGTATTAACTGTTTTCTGCTTCGGTTAAATCTTTGTCTGTTACGGGTACGATATTTTTAATCCGTTCTTACTTCTTCAGTTTACAATCCCCAACCTGTAAAACACAAATCAACTTTTTTATGGGAGATAACCATAATCCTGATCAGCCTGAAAACGAAAGTTTCGCTGAATCGCGTCGTAATTTTCTTAAAAATTCGTCCTTACTGACTGCCATTGCAGTTACTCCCGGAGTTGTGGCCAAAGCAGCGGAAAATGATCTTGGTGAAAAGATAGCCTCGGCGTTTGAAAAGGTTCCTTTAAAGATGGAAATCAATGGCGTGAAACAGCAGTTATCCGTTGAACCGCGTGTTACTTTGCTCGATTTGCTGCGTGAACAACTCAATCTGACCGGGACGAAAAAAGGCTGTGATTACGGTCAGTGCGGCGCCTGTACCGTACACGTGAATGGCCAGCGCGTATTGTCCTGCCTGAGCCTTGCCGTCATGCATGAAGGCCAGAAAATAACCACAATCGAAGGATTGGCCAAAGGCGATCAGCTGCATCCGATGCAGGAAGCATTTATCAAGCACGATGGTTTTCAGTGCGGCTACTGCACGCCGGGACAGATCATGTCGGCCATTGCCTGTATCCGGGAAGGACATGCTGAAAACGAAGCCGATATACGGGAATTTATGAGCGGAAATATATGTCGCTGCGGCGCATATCCGAACATTGTGGATGCAATTACAGAAGTTAAAAATAACGGACAGAAATTATGATTCAGTTTCAATATGTACGGACTTCAACGCCAAAAGCAGCAGTAGACGCGGTTTCCAAAGCACAGAATGCCAGATTTATAGCCGGCGGTACCAATCTGGTCGACCTGATGAAAAGGGATATCATGAAGCCGGAAAAGCTGGTGGATATCAATAATATTCCGTTGAAAGGCATTGAGCAGCAGGGAAATAAGATTGTGATCGGTGCGCTCGCCCTGAACAGCCAGGTGGCCGACAACAAACTTGTTCAGGAAAAACTTCCGCTGCTTTCGCAATCGCTGAATGCCGGTGCTTCGGCACAGATCCGCAACATGGCAACGGTAGGAGGGAATATGATGCAGCGCACGAGATGCAACTATTTTTACGATACCGCTATGCCGTGCAACAAACGCGAACCGGGTTCGGGCTGCGGCGCGCTCGAAGGTTTTAACCGGATGCACGCGATTTTCGGAACAAGTGAAAAATGCATTGCCGTACACCCAAGCGATATGTGCATTGCACTGGTCGCGCTGGATGCGACGGTTGTGACCACAGGCCCGAAAGGTGAAAGGCGCATTCCGTTCTCGGAATTTCACCGTTTGCCGGGCGACAATCCTGAAAAAGACAATAATCTGATGGAAAACGAGCTGATTACTGCTGTTGAAATTCCGGATAATGCTTTTACCAGAAATGTTCATTACCTGAAAATCCGCGACCGCGCTTCTTATGCCTTTGCAGTGGTTTCCGTTGCGGCAGCTTTGCACATTGAAAACAACACGATCAAGGATGCACGGCTGGCTATGGGCGGCGTTTCACACAAGCCGTGGCGGCTGACCGGGGCTGAAAAGGCATTGATCGGAAAACCGGCCAGTGAAGAAACTTTCCGGAATGCAGCCAACATTGCCATGGAAGGCGCAAAGACGTTCAAATACAATGCTTTCAAACTGAAATTAGGACCAAACACCATTGTTCAGGCATTGAAAAATGCTGCGGAACCTGTGTGAATCAATGAATCATTCACTGAATCAACAAATCATGAACGAAGCATTTTTTGATAAAAAAGATTACAAATCGCTGGACAGGGTAGACGGCCGGCTGAAAGTTACGGGTGCTGCCCGGTATTCAGCTGAATATCAGTTGTCCGGACTGGTGTATGCGGTTCTGGTCGAAAGCAAGATTGCCAAAGGCACCATAAAAAGCATTGATTCCAAGGCAGCCGAACGCGCACCGGGCGTACTGGCCGTTATTTCGCATGTAAATGCCATTAAAGTTCCCGGTTATCAGACGAGCAACCAGCATCCTTCCGAGCCGCCTGTAAATGGTCAGCCTCTCCGTGCGTTTTACGATAATAACGTTTATTATAATGGCCAGCCGGTCGCTGTGGTTGTAGCTTCCACGCTGGAAAAAGCGCAGTACGGCGCTTCACTGGTAAAAATCCAGTATGAAAAGGAGCAGCATAAAACGGATTTTGACGCGAATATGGAAAGTGCCGTTTTGCCGGCACAGGCCAAAAAAAATCCCAAGTCACCGGTTGCCGATTACAGCCGCGGCGATAAAAACGCTTTTGCAAATGCACCTGTAAAAATAGATGCGGAATACGTGTTGCCGACAGAAGTACATAATCCAATGGAACTGCAGGCCATTACGGCGCATTGGGAAGCCGAGGATAAATTGACAGTGTACGATAAAGTACAGGGAACACAGCCAACGCAGAAGCAATTTGCCAAAGAATGGAATTTGCCGCCGGAAAACGTAAAAGTCATTGCAACCTTTGTAGGCGGGGCTTTCGGAAATGGTCTGCATAACTGGCCGCATGAAACGGCTGCAATCATTGCTGCAAAGCAGGTGAAAAAGCCCGTCAAGCTGGTGCTTACGCGGGAGCAGATGTTTACAATGGTGGGGTACCGCCCGTATACATGGCAGAAAATCCAGATGGGAGCAACAAAAGACGGGAAACTGGTGGCGATCAATCATGAATCCGTCGGCCAGACTTCCAGCTACGAAGAATTTACGGAATCGACGCTGCAGCAGACCCGGATGATGTATGCTTCTCCGAATATCAATACGCGCTACCGGATTCTGAAACTCGACGTTTCCACACCCATCTGGATGCGCGGACCGGGCGAGGCCACAGGCGCATTTGCACTGGAATCTGCCATGGACGAAATGGCTTTTTCCCTGAATATAGACCCGATTGAATTCCGGCTTATGAATTACACGGACTCCGATCCGGACAAACAACTGCCTTGGTCCACAAAATATTTAAAGGAATGCTACGATGCCGGCAAGGAAAAAATCGGCTGGGAAAAAAGAAAAATGCAGCCCGGATCGGTACGTTCCGGCGAGTGGCTGGTCGGATACGGAATGGGAACCGGTACATTCGGCGCTAACCGCGGTGTCGCAGCTGTAAGGGCAGAACTGGATGCGGAGGGCAATTTGCTGATGCAGTGTGCCATTACGGATATCGGCCCCGGAACAGGAACCGCCATGGTTCAGATTGCTTCCAATACAACCGGCATTGCAACCGACAAGATCACTTTTCAGCTTGGCAATTCGCAGTTTCCAAAGGCGGGTAATCAGGGCGGTTCTTCTACGGTAAACAGCGTTGGCCCGGCAGTTCAGGCAGCCTGTAATGCGTTGAAGGAACAGCTTAAAACCATGATTGCTTCAAATGGAGGCAGCCAAGCTGCCTTTGCATCTGCAAAAACAGACGATATCCTGTTTGTAAACGGACAAATCCAGATTGCAGGCAGCGACTCCGCCAAAGTGGACATTGGTACTTTGTTCAAACAAAACAACATCCGGAAAATAGAGACCACACAGGAATCCAAACCGGACGAAAACCGGAACAAATATTCCATGTATGCGTTCTCCATGCATTTTGCCGAAGTTCACGTTCATTCCCTCACTGGCCAGATCCGCGTCAAAAAGGTAGTATGCTGCGCAGACGCAGGCACCATTATCAGTCCCAAAACAGCCGCTAACCAGATGATCGGAGGGGCAACCGGCGGCATCGGAATGGCGCTGATGGAAAGTGCCATCATTGATCATCGTTTCGGGCGCTATGTCACAAAGGATTTTGCAGAATACCACGTTCCCGTACATGCCGACGTTCCGCATGTGGAAGTGTTTTTTGTTAACAAACCGGATACCTTGGCCGATCCGGTCGGAAGTAAAGGTTTGGGTGAAATTGCGATTATTGGCGTTGCGCCGGCCATTGCGAATGCCATTTTCAACGCAACCGGAAAACGCATCCGTGAATTGCCGATCACACCGGATAAATTGATTTAGGAAGGTGGAAATGGCTGTTAGCTGATGGCTGTTAGCTCTTAGCTATTGGCTTTTAGGGTATAACTTTCATCAATAAAAATTCAGTGAATTTATAATCTTGAATAACTTCAAGTCATTAACTTAACAAAATCAGAAGCCGCCTGAAAAACGTTAATTCAAAAAACGAATTTTCAGGTGGCTTTTAGCTTCATTCATTTCCAATTACTTATTCAGATCTTTTCCGTTCAAGTATTTATAAAACTCAATATTATATTTTCATCTCACATCTCACATCTCACATTTAACAATTTACATTTCACATCCTAACGCTGCGCAGGCCGTGGCACATTGACCGGATCAACCAATGCATTGAGCGTGTAAACAATACTTCCCGCCCGGATCGTCATTTCCGTTTCTATACGCTTTTTACCCTGTATTTTACCGTCTCTCGCATAAAAACCGAATTTTCCGTCACGCAGATTCAGTATGGTGATATCCGCATCCGAACCCACTGAAAGATTGCCGAGTTCAGGGCGTTTGATTTCCTTCGCCGGGTTCCAGGTGCTGGCTGCAATCACACTTTTAAAGTCCATGCCCATGGCCATAAACAGCGACATAATGTTGTTCATATCTTTCATGGCATTGTTCATGCTGCCCGTATGCAGGTCCGTGCTGATCGAATTCGGATAAAATCCCTGTTTGATGGCAGGCTGTCCCTGGGCCAGCAAAAAACTGGCGCCGCCGAAGCCGACGTCAAAAATCACGCCTTTTTTCTGTGCTTCCAGCACGTACGGCTTTACTTTGTTCGTGGAAACATCCACAATCGATTCTCGTCCTTTTCCGCTGTTATTGCTGTTTCCGCCGAAACAATGCGTATAAATGTCGCCTGCCCGGAATTTTTTAAGGAACAGATCTTCCAGCGGCAGAACAGGGTCTGCGCCTCCGAAATCCACCATGATCGGGACATCCGCCATTCTGCTGGCTTCAATTGCGCGGTCTGTCGGTGTCCAGTTATGTCCGTTGAAATGTGCCAGTTTGACGCCCACAACGTGATCTGGATATTTCTTGACCATTTCAGCCGTTTTAACCGCATCCATTTCTTCCAGACTGTTTTCATATTTTCCCCCTGCCATTCCTTCCCCGACAATATTCAGCATGGCGAGAACACGTGTTCTGGATAAATCGATGGTTTGCTTTTTAAATGTTTCAAACGTTTTCCATCCGGAACTTCCGGCGTCTACAACCGTCGTAACGCCCGACCGGAAAGTGAAACCGTCAGCTTGCAGGCCGTTTGGGCCGTTGCGGTAAGTTCCTTCCAGATCCGTTCCCCAGAAAAAATGAACATGGATATCAATAAGCCCGGGTGTCACGTACAATCCTTTGGCATCAACGACCTGAACAGCCAGTTCCGGACTGATATTCTTTGCAACCAGCGCTATTTTGCCGTCATTGCCGCCCGGCGTACCGGCAACAGCAACATCCATGATGCCGTCAATATTGTTTTTCGGATCAATAACATGGCCGCCTTTGATGACAATTCTATACTTTTTTTCCTGTGACCAAACAGGTTGAAAAACGCAAAACATGAAGAAAATAACAAGGGAAACTACTTTCATAAAAGGTTTGGATTTGGTTATGGAATAATGGATTTATTTGGAAGCGGCCCAATTGTCCTGTTTTGCAATATGCATTTCTTTAACAATTAAGACGCACTTCATGCTGCTTGTAACAAGGCAATCTGTTTGCAGGAATACCCGTATTCCTGTCGATTATTTTTGGTAAATCAAGCAGCGCCTTTTCCGTAATTAACTTTTTTAAAAAAACATTCTGTCCGGATGCCGTTTAGTTTTATTGATGCCGTTTTTATTTGTAACCGGTTTTAACATTTATTAGTAACCTTACAGATACAGACTTTGATTTGGTAAGTTACGGAACATGCAGGAAAGTATGCAGCGAAGGGTTTGTCAAAATCATAACAGAGCAGCAATGATTTAAACGTTTTCTTAGTTATAGTTATAAATTAAAAATGCCTGGAAAGCAGTAGCAACGTACAGGTTTAAAGTGTTTATAAAGAAAGAAATTTTATTAAACAAAATTCTTTTTCAAGGATATTTTAGCGGTTTAAATAACTTTAAATTATTGGTTAATCGCATTTTAATTTCTGTTTAGTCATTTTGAATGAATAAGCGGTTGCAGATCTTTTACTATTATCATTATGTTTGTATAATTATAACATTATAATAATTTCCTTTTATGAAAGCCAAAGCAATAAAGTTTTTCTCACCACAGGAGAACAATTCAAAAGTAGAAGTAAGTAAACCCAAACTCACAGGCTACATTTCCGGATCCGGAAAGATCATTTTACCCGTTATTGCACTTCAGGAGCTGGATATTGAAGCAGAAAAAGCACGGTTTAAAATCGGTACGGACCAGGGAAAAAGAAAATTCAAATCCGTTTATCTTATTCCTTCCGAAGACGAAAACGAAACCTTTGCACTTGTTAAAAGCGGACGCGGATATGTTATTCCGCTTGGAAAAATTCTGAAACAAGGCGGGATTGATTTTGAAAATAACAAGTACACTTTTGCTATTAATCCGTTCCATTATGACGAAGGAGTAGTCGGTTATGAACTGACTTTGTCCAGTGAAGAACCCGCAGCGCCGGCTACAGGCAAACGCCGCGGCCGTAAACCAAAAATTGCAGCAGACCAAGTTGAACAGGCGTAAGTGCCGATTTTTAACCCACTTGTTTAAACGTTATTCTTAGCCCGATAAAGCATTTTATCGGGCTTTTGTTTTATAATCGGAGCAAAGTGTAATTTTTTTATTATGCATGTGTTCAAACTTTCCGGAATTTAAACTTTCATCATTAACAACATGATAAAAATTGCCATTTAATTATTATTTCCTGTTTTAATATAAATTAAAATGTCCGGATGATTCCATTACCATTCCCTGATCCAATAAACCGCTTACTTGAAACAAGTATCAGTCCAGGTAACCTGACTGTTTTTAAACGCGTGCAAATTTTTCCTTTTTCAATCCTTCCAGAATTTCCTTTGTCGACTCGAAGCTTGTGTGATGATAGGCGCGGATACCGTGTTTCTTGGCAGTATTTACAAACATGATCCGGTCATCAAAATATACGCACTGACTTGGCGTTGCCTGCGCAATTCCCATAGCCAGGTTAAATATTCCCGGATCGGGCTTACGCATTTTTACTTCGCAGGAAGAAATAAAAGCATCAAAACAATGATGCAGCTTGAACTTCTGAACACGATAATCGTTCAGTTCCTTGCCTTCATTATTGATGGAAATAATACGGAAACCGCAGTCTTTTTTCCATTCTTTCAGCCACGCCAGCATTCCCGGCAATTCCACGGACTGCGCGTACATAAATTCCTTAAAATCTTCGCGTACAAAATCACGGGGATGATTAAAAATGACAACATCCAGATACTGATCCAGCGTAATACTTCCAATTTCATAAACGTTGAAAATGAAATTATGCAGGTTATTCAGTTCATCGTAATCCAGTCCGAATTTTTCTGCCGCCATAATCCTGGATTCATGTCCCCAGCCATTACTCAGCAATACGCCGCCAACATCAAAAAACAGAATCTTAAGGTCGCTGCTTTCCATTGCATAGAAGTTTAATCTTTACAGTAATCATTGAATTATTCAGTTTGAAACCGGAAAAAATAAAATACTGATCCTGCATTTGAATTATGAATTAAATGCTGTAAATGATTTCCATACCAGGTTTCCTGAAAAATTTAAATATACAATACTTATCCATAACCGGATTGATGCAGCAGGAAATTAATCATCAGCGGCAAGAAGCAAACCGGAAATCATTATGCAAAATGCGTTTCTGCAACGGGAATTTATGCAGCATTTGAATTTCGGTTACGAATGCACTGAATTCCTGAAACCGAAAGCGATACTCATGCAAAAGCCTTTCTTTCCGGTTCTTACACCGGCAGAAAGGCTTTTAAAATGGAATTGAGCGGTAATGTTACTTTTTCGTATTTAATTCATCCAGCAGCAAATAACGGTCGCCGTTCTTTTCCGTCTGAAGACGGCTGTTCACATCAATCTGCATGTACTGAGCCGGTTTGCCGTTGCTGAGCGGTGCCCAGTTTGGCAGTCCGGATCCATTCGGGTTTCCTGTTTTTATGAAATTTGCAAAATAATTCTGCATGTCTCTGGACACTTTATGGTCTTCTTCCGTCCAGGAATAAACTTCATTTTTGGAAAGGTTTCCCATTGCATACTCGATTTCCGCAGAGTGAACGGCACCCTTCGGAAGGGCCGTCTGAGCAGGTTTCGGATCAGCGGATTTGGTGACACCGCCGGCCAGATTCGCTACTGCATTGCCCATTTTGGCCGCCATCGCAGGGCGCGGACGTGAATAATAGTAACGAAAAACCGGTTTGCCGCCCGTTTCGCTCTGCAGGTCCGCCCATTTCCAGGTGCTGTAACCGATAAAACGGTCGCCTGCCAGATCCGTTGCAACCTGTTCCACATTGGCCCCGGAAGAAACAGCATAGCTTTTCAGGATTTTATCCGCATTTTCTCCATACAGTTTCTGAACGGCTTTCGTGTAATTCTCCACAGTCGGTTCTTCGTTGCCGAGCAAAGCGCGCGAAGACATTTCTTCCGAGTTCCAGCCGACAAGCAGCGGCACATGCGCCTGTTCTCCCGCAGCATACATTTCCAGCGGTTGTTTCGGGAAGAAATAACCGTCGATAGTAGCCATAAACCTACCGGAACCGGGTTTGTCCGTAAATTCAAGCAATTTTTCAGCCGGAACCGCACGCAGTTCTGAAAGCGATTTCACACCCACTTTTTCAGCAAATTTCAATCCGAACTGCTCGGCTTCATTCAGCGTAACGGGCGGAAGCGTCCCCAGCAACGAACCGCTTTCTCCGATAGCGCCTGCAATCAGTCCTTTGGAAAGCGGCGACACCATCAAAGCACTTACAGCGATGGAACCTGCTGATTCCCCGGCGATTGTGATCCGGTCCGGATCTCCGCCGAAAGCGGCAATATTCTGCTTGACCCAATGCAAGGCAGCATTCTGGTCCAGATAGCCATAGTTGCCCGTTGTGCGGTTTGGTGATTCCTTCGTGAGTTCAGGATGCGATAAAAAGCCGAAAACGCCCAGTCTGTAATTAACGGTCAGAGTTACAATGCCTTTTCCAGCCATGCTTTCACCGTCGTAACGGCCTTCCGAACCGTCGCCGGCAATGTTGCCGCCGCCATAGTAATAAACCAGAACCGGCAGTTTCTCATTGGCGGATTTTGCCGGCGTCCATACGTTCAGGTACAGACAATCCTCGCTCATGCCGTCGGAACGGAATCCCATATCGCCAAAAACAGGATTTTGCATGGCTCTCGGGCCAAATTTGTTTGTTTTGCGAACATCCTGCCAGTTTTTGACAGGCTGTGGTTCTTTCCAGCGAAGTTCGCCAACCGGCGGCTGCGCAAACGGAATTCCTTTAAAGGAACGGATACCGCTTTGTTCGACAACACCTTCAACAACGCCGTTATTTGTTTTTACCTGAGGCGCAGCATTGCTTTTGCCGGATTGTGCCAGCGCAAAACCGGCAAGTTGGACAGATAACAAGGTTAGTAAAATGATTTTATTCATAGGATTTCAGTATTCGGTTTTATTACAAAACAAATAAGTTTTTGTTCCGGAATAAAGAGTATGCAAAACTTAATTTATACCGTTTGACACTTTGTTTATTGTTGCAGCAAATTCGTACAGTTCAAATTTACCGAAGCAAAAAACCACATTTCTGCTATCTGCTTCCCGATCAGTCCGATTCAATTGAAATCACCAAAATCCTTTTCACATTTTACATCTCGCATTTTACAGCAAACTGTTTTCATTGACCCGGATTAAAAGCAGCCAGAATCCTTTGGATATCTTTGGTTGTAAGCGGTTTTACAATCAGTTCCTTGACGCAGGAAATGGATTTTGCACGGTTGTAATCCTGTTCGTCAATCGTGGAACTCACCAGATAAATGGTGATATTTTTACTGATTTGCGGTTTCAGTTTTTCGTAGGCATCCAGAAACTGCCAGCCGTCCAGAACAGGCATATTCAGGTCCAGCAATATCAGGTCCGGCAGTTCATTCGGATTTTGCAGGTTTACCGTAAAAAAGTCGATTGCCATTTTCCCATTGTGAAAAAAAAGGGTCTTTTCGGTAATATCGGCACGTTTCATGATGAGCTTGATGGCAAATCTGTAAATTTCGTCATCATCGATTACCCAGGTTGTGCTTATCTTATTCATTGAATGTAATTTTAAAAACTGAACCTTTTCCAGGCTGACTTTCAACCTGTATTTGTCCGCCCTGCGATTCGATCTGGGTTTTGGTCAGAAAGAGGCCGACGCCGTGCGCATCTTTCCGTTCATGAAAGGTTTTGTACAAGCCGAAAATTTTCTTTCCGTGCAGTTCCAGGTCAATGCCAAGGCCGTTGTCGCGGCATTCCATGACCGTTTTCATCTGTTCATTCCGGTAAGTCCTCAAAACGATGACCGCATCTTTATCCGGATTCCTGTATTTGATTGCATTTGAAATCAGGTTTGTAAGAATGCTTTCGAGATAAATATGCGGAAAACTGATCCGTTCCGTTTCGTAAACCTGTTCCACTTTCACGTTATTCACTTTAAGGTCCGATTCAAAAATTCCGAGGACTTTTTCCGTGATTTCCCTGAAACTGATTATATCGGAACTGATCGGATCTTCCTTGATTTTTATAGCCTGCGACAGATCTTCCAGTGTTGCATTCAGTCCATCGGATACGTTTTTCATTTTGTCAAAGAGCGCGGCATTGTATTCATCCAGCGTTTCGGTTTCCACCAGCGATGAAATGAGGACCATGTTACTGGCATGGTTCCGGATGTTGTGCGAAAGAATATGCGTAAAATTTTTCAGTTGCTGAATGTGCTGCGTGGTAAGTTCAAGCGACTGGCTCAGCGCGATTTCGTTGGTTTTATAACGGTCAATATCCATTAAGGTACCCAGGATTTTAACCTTTTTTCCATTCCGGTCGTAAAGCACCTTGCCGGTGGAACGGACCCAGATCGTCTTGCCTTCCGCAGTTACAATCGTGAGTTCCATATCCCAGTCCGAACCTGTCAGGATTGCAGCGCGTATGGCTTTTCGCAGCGTTTCGCGGTAGGGCGGTTGAACCTGTTTGATCGGGTCGTAATGATCAATGGAATATTCGTAAGGAAGCTCGAAAATGTCATAAACGGTTTGTGACCAGGTTTTTGCACGTGTGGTCAAATCAATTTCCCAGCCTCCGACACGGCTTATTTTTCCGGCTTCGGAAAGCAGGAACTCGCTGGCTGCCAGTTTTTCTTCCACAATATGCCTTTTTCTGATTTCAGCTTCCAGTTCACTCACAGACCGGAGGGAAAAAACGGAAGGCAGGATTTTATACAGCGCGTAAATGGTAAAAACCGATACAACAGCCGTTACAAGCCGGATCAACGCACTGAGGCGGTATGCCGGCCACCAGAAAATGACGGCATCCATCAGATGCGTAATTCCGCATAGCAGGATAAATGCAACGAACAACAAGTAAACACCATGGAACGGAATGTCTTTTCTTTTATTTAAAACATTCAGCATCAGCAGCGGAATGGCAAAATACGCAGCCCAGATCCCGAGATCCGAAAGGATATAGAGCCAGCCATGAAAGTCTGACCAGTTTCCGCAATACCAGCGCGGCGGCCAGTCTTTTGTATGTAGTATACCGTTGAAAAATTCGGAGAACTGCTCACCAAACGACGCCTTTTGATTGATGGCAGCGCCATTTCGTCCGCATATAATGGTACCCAGTTCACTGTCAGTTCCGGAAACAGGCGAAGGCTTCAAAATGCAGAAGGTTGAGTAAAAGAAAATTAACTTATTTGACAACTACGTAGTGTAATTTATTGCAAATATGTAAATAAGTTCAATGAAACTTAGTAATATATATCATATTTATTCGCTCATCAAGTTATTGAACAGCAAGCAGCGGAAACCTGAAACCGGTTTTTAAATTCCGGAATAACGGAAAATATCTGCCCCGGCCGTCATACCTTAGTCGCATGGAAGAAATAATCAGTTATATGCTTCAGTTCGGCCGGCTAGATGCACAGCAGATCGAACTGATCAAAAGCAGGTTGCATGAAATTACACTGAAAAAAGGAGCGTATTTTTCGGAGGCCGGCAAAGTAGCCAGGCAAGTCGGATTTCTGCATGAAGGCGTGCTCCGGGTTTGTTATTACGGCATCAGGGGAGAAGAATTTACACGCTGTTTTGTCCGGGAAAATCAGTTTGCAGTGGACCTGAACAGTTTTTACAATGAAATTCCCTGCTCTGAATATGTAGAAGCACTGACGGACTGCCGGATGTTTGTCCTGAGCAAACCGGCATTTACCGAACTATCCGGTACCATAGCCGACTGGAACCCGATGTTTGCAAAAATGTCGTCGAGTGCATTGATGCGGAAAGTGTACGAAAGCAGCCGTATGCTCAGTGAAGACGCCACAACGCGTTACCTCAGCTTTCTGGAAATCTATCCGGGACTTTCCAACCGGATTCCGCTTTCCGCACTGGCTTCCTATCTGGGAATCACACAATCCTCACTGAGCCGGATCAGAAAAAACATTTCGTAATGCTTTTTGCCAAATGACAAAAAAGAATGGGTTTGAATACCCGAGCTTTGCTGCTGTATTTAAAACAGAACATCATGAAAAAAACAGCATTGATCACGGGTGCTAACAAAAGCATCGGTTTTGAAACGGCCAGACAATTACTGAACCTCAACTATACCGTTTATATCGGAAGCCGCGATGCCGAAAAAGGCCTGAAAGCAGTTGAACAACTGAAATCGGAAGGATTTGAAGATGTGGAAATGGTTCAGATCGACGTAACGGATGCAGCATCCATCCATGCCGCGGCTGCGGAACTGACCAGTAAAGTTGCTCGGCTGGACGTGCTGATCAACAACGCCGGAATTCCGGGCGTCATGCCTCAGAATGCTTCCGAAATCACGCAGGAAAATCTCAGGAACATATTCGATACCAACTTTTTCGGTGTGGTGCAAACGACGCAGGCATTTATCCCGCTGCTGAAAAAATCGGATGAGCCGCGCATTGTCAATGTTTCCAGTGATCTGGGTTCTCTGGGCAACCATACCAATCCGGATTATGCGCACTTTGATGTAAAAGTAACCGGTTACTGTTCGTCCAAAACGGCGCTGAATGCATTTACCGTCATGCTTGCTTACGAGTTCAGGGATTCGAAATTCAAAATAAACAGCGTCAATCCCGGCTACACGGCAACGGATTTCAATGGCCATACCGGTTACAAGAAAGTGGAGGAAGCAGCCGAAGTAGTTGTCCAGTACGCCATTATTGGTGCGGACGGCCCGAATGGCAAATTTTTCAGCGATTACGGCGAAACGCCCTGGTGATTCGGAATGGTAATCTGCCGCCCTGAAATCTGCTTTCATACTGATTTCAGTGCGGCTGCTTTTTACGGCTGTGCGGCTTTTCTGGCCTGCGCTTCAAGGATCAGCTGCGTTCCGGCGCTTTCTGCGGTAACATGTGCATACGTTCCGTTCCCCAGTTCGCTTAATCTTTTCAGAAAAGGTCTGTGATGCTGGTTTCTTCCGAATGTCAATATGCTGAGGTGAATGTCTTTCTTTGCACTTTCGCTGATCAGTTGCTGCACTTCTTCACTAACCGGAAATTCGCCGTCTGTTGCCAGAATAATCCGGTTATTGCCGCCGCGGATGTAGTGTTTCTCTGCAACTTTACAAGCCAGCCTGATTCCATCATTTCCGTCCGTGTCGCCGTCCGACTGCAGCATATCAATCTGTTTTGCAATTACAGCCGCCTTTGCACCCGAAGTCGGTTTCAGTGCAATGCGTGCTTTGCCCGAATAGGTGACAATGGAAATCCGGTCGGAATCCCTCAGCAACGCAAGCAGCGACTTGATCGACTTTTTCAGTAACGGCAATTTGTAAGGTGAATTCATGGATGATGAAACATCCATCAAAAGCACCATATGATTGTCTGCAAAGCCATTCAGCGAAAGATTGCCCGCGTTCCGCCCCGCGTCTTTATCCACGAAAACCGTATCCACTCTGACGCGCTCCACATACACGGTATCATGCATGATTGGTGCGTTTCCCCGATTATCAGTTGGTTTCTGTTTGCCGGGCCGGATGAAGGCAGAATTGTTATTTTCAGTTTCCGGCTTCAGACTTATGTCCTGATTTTTGTCGTTTAACTTGTTTTTATCCGTCTGCAATGTCGGCAATTCCGGCAAAGGCGTTCTTCTGAATGCATAAACATCCGGCTGGTTTACAGCTTTAAGCAATCCCGAACCGGCGAGTTCAACAAACTTGTTGTACGGATAAACCAGTTCGTTATTGTAAAAATAGTAAAAGGGCTCATACGGAGTTTGAGACGTTTTCAATGCCTTTGTGTTTAGCCTGGTGATCATTTCTGCAAACTGTGCGGAATTGCCGGCCAGATCTTCATACGGAGCATACGGGCATAAGCCATTGTTTCGTCCATAGCGCTTCAATCCTTTCAGATTTGCATATTCATCCTGGATCAGTTTTGTGGAAAAAGCTTTCACTTCATCGGTTGCCGGCAACTGTGACTTTTTTTGAATTAAAAAATCTTTTACCGCAAACAAAATCTGCTTGTCGGCATCGAGGGTTCTCAGCAAAGCGTTTCCCGCAACATGCCATGAACCGGCCGGGTTTTCAGGCGGGTAGCTTTCATGAATGCGCCTTACATCGTTGTAAAGCTGTTCTTTTTTCTGGTCAAAAAGATCAAAAAGCAATGCATAGCGGTCCAGAATGGCATCGGAGCGCTGCAAACGATCCTGTATATATGTTTTGCCGGCCGTATAGCGGATCAGTTCAATACTTAATGCATCCATTTCCTTCAACATACTGAAAAGCACTTCCGCCTGACCGTTTACCGAAGCGCGGTATGCTTCGGGAATGGCCGAACCGGCATTTACAAGCAGTTCATAAGCCGAAACCGGAACCTTAAACTTTTCATGTTCGTAAGTGAGCTTTGCTCTTGATTTGCTCTGTTCCGGATGACGGTAATATTCCGCCGTGGACTGATAATTCCTGAGCATGAGCTGCAAAGCATGCATCTGGCGCAGCGATTCATTGATAAATTCTACGTATCCGTTCAGTGCCCGGATCGTGAGCGGCGGTACGGGTGAAGCGGACGGCTTCGTGCGGAACGGGAGCAATGGCTGATCTTCAAACGGCGGAGTTCCGGCAGTTGTTTCCGGCCCGGCGTTTTCCTGTTCCATGGCAAATACCGGACTGCATGCAGGAAAGTAAAGCAAGCGCCGGACCGGTTTGCTGTAATCCACGAAAGCCTTGTAACTGATCAGCAAATCATTGTTATAGTAATTCAGCAGCCATAAATAAACATCATTGCCGTGCTCCGCAGACTGCCGGGCGGCATAAGTATGGTCATCCAATGCATGGCGTTTCAGCGTTTGCATGGCGACAATGGCTGAACGGAACGATTTTACAGCATCGGAAGCCGGGTAAGCAATGCCGGCATGTGCTTTCCCGAAATCCGGAAGCAGCTTTTCATCCGCCAGCATACTTTTACGGACAAGCTCCAAAGGCCATTTCGAACGGCTGTCTGCATGCAGGTAAAACGGCAGGGAATCAAGAAGCTGCTGCTGGCTTTGCAGTACCTGCCACATTTCTTTTTCCATATTCAGATACGGATCCGCAGCTTTATAAGGCTGATACTGGCGATAAATATGCTGAATTTGGCCGTAAAACTTCGCTTTTTCCTGACCAAACTGCCTGAAAATGGCCTGCATTTCTATAACAAGCTCATCGGATTTTTTAAAATCATCTGCTTTGTAAGCCTGTAATTGCACGTAAGTTTCCAGCGCTTTTGCGGTTTGATCCAGCCGTTCCAGGCTTTTCCATAAAGCTGTGGCATTGGCCACAAGCACTTCTTTATCAGTAACTTTGATCCCTTTTCCGGCAATTGCTTTTTGAAAGTAAAAATCTTCCAGCGGCCCGGAAGACGGCAACCTCAGCAGAAAATCCGGTCTTTTCCGAAATTTTTCCCGTTCCGACTGATACGCACTGAGCATGTTGAAGCGGCTGTTCAGGACTTTTACCGATTCATTGATAAAATCAACATACTGATTGAACGTCTGCTGCGATGCTTCAGACTGCGCATATGCACTGAAACGCGATTTCGTAGGTTGCGCGCCGGAACGAAAGGAAAGGGCACAAAATGTGCTCAATAGTATCAAATATTTCATAGTGTGTGTGAAAATGCCTGATAATAAATTGCGGCAAATGCAAAGTTCGGAATTTCAGAATAAAAAGAAAGCATACGGAATTGTTGTTTACCCTTCTGCTTTTCAGTTACGCGTACCCGTCCGGCTGTGGCAGAAACGGTCCGGACGAGTACGCGGAAAGCTGTTAAATTCAACCTTCTTCTTCGGTATTCTTGATTTTCATGAGCAGGGCATAAGCGTTTTTAACAACCATTCTGGTGTTTGCGGTGATATTTTCAGCCTCGATCTGCTGCTTTCCGCTATGGACAACACCGGGTTTTACTTCGGTCATCTGAAACTGGCCTCCGGTATTTTCTGTAAAAATGTAATGTCTGTTTTCCCATCGTACAACGGCTTCTTTGGGAACTGTAAGTGCCTTTTTGTTATTTACTGACACCGTTCCGTTCATAAACATGCCGGGAACAAGCGCTGGGCTGTATTTTTCAAAATGGCAATGTACCTCCGCCATTCGGTCCTGATCCAGGTTTTTACTGATCAGAATGATTTTTGCAGTGAATTTTTTATCCGGTTCGCTGTTGGTAAAAGCAGTAACATGCTGGCCGATGGACAAGGAGCCGAGGTCTTTTTCAAATACATGCAGTGCCAGATGGATATCGCCCGGATCGACGAGCTCGAAGAGCATGTCCGTGGGCGAAGTGTACTTGCCCACATTGACATTCACTTTGGATACATACCCGTTGATCGGCGAAACAATGGCAACGCTTTTGGAAATATTGTCCGGTTTCAGCTTTGCAGGATTGATGCCGATCACCTGAAGTTTTTGTTCCAGCGCATTTCTCAGGATACGCTGCGTTTGCATTTCGGCCCTTGCCTGCTGAAAAACCTTATCGCTGCTTGCTTTGCTGGCGTTCAGGTCGCGCTGGCGGTTGAACTCGGATTCGGCAAGAATAAAATTTTCGCGGGCAGTGAGATAATCCTGCTGAAGCTGAATAAACTGCATGTCTTCCAGCTCGGCAAGCACCTGACCTTTTTTTACATGCATACCGGGCAGCATTCCGGTCGATTTCAGATAGCCGCCAAGCGGAAAGCTCAGGCTGACGGTACTTTGCGGCGGAACGTCGATTTTTCCCTGAAGAGCAAGTTCGCCGCTGATGTTTTCAAGCTGTGGCGTGGCGACTTCAATGCCGGTGCTTTTCAGCTGTGCGGGCGTAAAGGAAACCGTTTGTTCCGAAGCGGCAGCGGTTTTTATTGCAGGCGTTTCAACTGCTTCTTTTTTCAGTTCGCCTTCGCAGGAAAACAGGAGCAGCAAACCCGAACAAACCATGATATATCGTGTCATATGATTTTACAGATTATTTAGTTTCATGAACTGAATAACAGCCTGATTATAGCTGTCCAGTGCATGGATGTATTCGTTTTTGATCGTAATAACCTGATCGGCAAGAATCGTCCAGCGGAGAAAATCTATTTCCCCGGCCTGAAACTGCTGATCGGCTGTCAGGATGATGAGATCGGCATTTTTGAGCCCCTTTTCCTGATAATAGCGTAAACTTTCCCTGAATTTCTCCATTTGCTGCCTTGTAACGGCATGCTCGTTTTGCAGCTGCATGCTGACGTACTCCGTTTGTTTCCGTTCTTTTTCCAGATTCAGTTTCGCCGCTGCCACACGTGCCGACTGCGCTTTGAAAAACAGCGGAATCCCGACTCCTGCACTGAAATAACTGAAACGGTCTTTGCTGCTGAAAAACAATTCCTGATCACCCAGTATCTGCGAACCGACAAGGCTTTGATTATTGTAGCCAAATGTCAGGTCGGGAAGCAGTCTGGATTTTTCATTTTTCCAGCGAAAATGTGCTTCGTTCTGCTGCTGTCTCACTAGTTCCGCCGCCGGAAGCTGCTCCAGAGCAAGAACGGAATCTGCTTCGGTGAATAAGTTTTCGATAATTGGGTTTTCGATCTCCGGAATGTACTGCTGTGTATCCTGAAGCAGCAAATTAAACTGACTGACCACAATGGACATATCCTTGTTCAGCATATTCAGCTGGTTGGTGATCTGCTGGCGGTGCGATTCCGCCGCTGTTTTTTCCAGCACGTTTGCTTCGCCTTTTTCAAAACGCAGATTTGATTTCTCCTCAAAAAGCCGGTAAATGCTGTCGGCGTAGGTCAGCAGTTTTTTTCTTTCGTTCAAGGCCGCATATTCGTAAAAAAGCTGCCGGACACTGCTCCGGATATCCTGTTCGGCAAGGCGGGTGCGGGCTTGTGAAATCCTATATCCGGCTTCCAGCAACTTGCGCTGACTGGAATAAACCGCAGGAAAACTGAAAGTCTGACTGATGCCGAAACGCGTGTCGTTATGCAGGCTGTTCACTTTTCCGTAATCGGCATTGATGCTGGTTTTGGCAATGTCCAAAGATGCAGACTGCATTTGTTCGCTGGCTTTTTCATTCAGCCTTGCACTTTGCGCAAGCAGGTTTTTTTTCAAGGCAATGCTGATGGCCGTATTCAGATCAACAGGCGCGGCAGTCTGTGATTGTGCGTGGCTGAAATGGAACAATGCCAGCAGCATCATGGTAACAGCCATTTTTTTACCCGGAACTGCTGGTTTTGACTTTTTATCAAACAAAAGATAAAGTGCCGGAAGTACGAACAAGGTCAACAGCGTTGCCGTCATCAGTCCGCCGATCACAACCGTAGCCAACGGCCGCTGAACTTCTGCGCCGGCGCCGTTGCTGAGCGCCATCGGTAAAAACCCGAGCGAGGCCACCGCGGCAGTCATCAGAACGGGGCGGAGCCTGTTTCGCGTGCCCGCCAGCACAAGCTGTAACGAGTCCTGGATTTTTCCTTCTTTCCTGATCCGGTTAAATTCTGAAAGCAGCACGATCCCGTTCAGCACGGCCACGCCGAAAAGCGCGATAAAACCGACGCCTGCCGAAATACTGAACGGCATACCGCGCAAAGCCAGCGCAAAAACGCCGCCGATTGCAGAAAGCGGGATTGCAGTATATATAAGTGCTCCGTCTTTCACAGAAGAAAAAGCAAAATACAGCATGATAAAAATGAGCAGCAACGCCACCGGAACCGCAATGCCCAACCGCGTCTTGGCCTGCTGAAGATTTTCAAACGCGCCGCCGTAGCTGACGGTGTAACCGGCTTCAAACTTCATCTTCGAACCCACTTTCTGCTGTAATTCTTCTACGATAGACTGCACGTCACGGCCTCTTACGTTGAATCCGACGATAATCCTTCTGCGGGTATTTTCCCGCTGGACCTGGTTCGGGCCTTCCACTTCCCGGATGCTTGCCACCTGATAAAGCGGAATCTGGATGCCGCCGGGTGTTGAAATGGGCAGGTTCTGTACGTCGCTGATATTCCTGCGGCCTTCGTTACCGACACGCACGACAAGGTCGAATTTCTTTTCACCTTCATAAATCTGTCCGGCTGCGACTCCTGCAAATGCGGCATGGATCGTGCGGTTGATGTCATCAATGTTCAATCCGTACTTTGCAATTTCGCTCCGGTTGAAATCAATAACGATCTGCGGCATGCCCGTTACTTTTTCCACATACCAGTCGGCCGTGCCTTTTACCGTCCTGGAAATGCTGCCGAGCTGCTCCGCATAGGAAGCCAGTTTGTCCAGATCTTCCCCGAAAATCTTGCAGACAACATCCTGTTTGGCGCCGGTCATCAGTTCATTGAAACGCATTTGTACCGGATACTGGAATCCCGTTGTTACGCCGGGCATGACTTCCTGTACAGTTGCAGCCATTTTTTCTGCCAGTTCCGGAAAACTTTCCGCATTTTTCCATTCCGCTTTATCTTTTAAAACAATGATCATATCCCCGCCTTCAATCGGCATCGGGTCGGTCGGGATTTCCGCACTGCCGATTCTGGAAACGATCTTTTCGACTTCGGGATATTTTTGTTTCAGGTTTTCGGAGATTCGGTTAAAAGCATCAATGGTTGTACTCAGGTTAGTACCCACCAGCAGGCGGGTTTCCGTAGCAAAATCGCCTTCTTCCAGCTGCGGAATAAATTCGCCGCCCATTTGCACAAACATCAGAACGGCAACCGCAAACAGCGTAAAAGCAGCAAGCACCATCCCTTTTTTGATCCGCAATGCATGCGTCAGCATTTTTTCATAACTGTTTTCAATGCGCGTCATCACACGGTCTGAAAAGTTGGGCTGATGGGAAATATTTTTACTGATAAACAAAGAACTGATCATGGGAACGTACGTCAGCGATAATATAAAAGCGCCGGTGACGGCAAACGCAACTGTCTGCGCCATCGGCCGGAACATTTTTCCTTCAATGCCTGAAAGTGAAAGGATCGGCAGGTAAACAATCAGAATGATCATCTGGCCGAATACGGCTGCATTCATCATGCGTGATGCAGAGCCGGCTACTTCCTCGTCCATTTCCTGCTGCGACACTTTATGAACAGCGGCATACTTTTGTGAAAAATGCATGTGATGCAGAATGGCTTCCACGATAATAACGGCCCCGTCCACGATCAGTCCGAAATCCAGTGCGCCGAGGCTCATCAGATTGCCGCTCACACCGAAAAGATTCATCATCGTAATGGCAAAAAGCATGGACAGCGGTATCACGGAAGCCACGATAAGGCCGGCGCGGAGGTTGCCGAGAAAAAGCACAAGGATCAGCACCACGATCAGTGCGCCTTCCAGCAGATTGTGCTCTACGGTTCCGATGGCATTATCGACCATTTTGGTACGATCCAGAAAAGGCTCGATTTCCAGACCTTCCGGAAGCGTTTTCTGGATTTCGGCAATGCGCGTTTTGACGTTTTCAATCACTTTTGAAGAATTGCCGCCTTTGAGCATCAGGACAATTCCTCCGGAAAGTTCGCCTTTGCCGGCCATCGTCAGTGCACCGTAGCGAATGGCCGAGCCAAGCCGGACTTCGGCTACATGACTGATCAGAACGGGTGTTCCGTTGCTGCTGTTTTTGACCACCATATTCCGGATATCGTCCATGGAACCGGCAAGTCCGACGCTTCGGATGTAGAGCACGGCAGGCCCTTTTTCAATGTAAGCGCCGCCCGTATTCTGATTGTTCCGGTTCAGTGCGGTGAATACGTCACTGATCGTAAGACCAAGCGCTTTCAGGCTGGACGGAACAATGGCCACTTCGTACTGTTTGAGCTCACCGCCGAAAGTCGCTACGTCTGCTACGCCTTCTGTTCCGAGCAGTTGTCTCCGCACGATCCAGTCCTGCGTGGTGCGGAGATCGGCGAGTGAATATTTCTTTTCGTAGCCGTCTTTCGGTTTGATCACATACTGATAAATTTCCCCGAGCCCGGTCGTAACCGGCGCAAGCTGCGGCACACTGGCATTTTCGTTTATTTCAACCTGCGAAAGCCGTTCGGTTACCTGTTGTCTGGCCCAGTAAACGTCCGAATTATCATCAAATACAATGGTGATCAAAGAAAGTCCGAAACGGGAAAGGCTCCGGCTTTCTTTGAGTCCGGGAATATTGCTGATCGCCTGTTCGATCGGGAAAGTGATCAGGCGTTCCACATCCTCGGCGCCGAGTGCGGGTGCGGTGGTGATGATCTGGACCTGGTTATTGGTAATGTCGGGAACGGCATCGATGGGCAACCGGCTTACTTCATATGCGCCGAGGGCAATCCACAGCAGCATGAAAATGCCGATCACCAGTTTGTTCTTGACAGAGAACCGGATGATTTTATTAAGCATAACAAACTTTTAAATAAATACATAGCAAATAAGCCATGCGGGTGCAGCTGGGTGCACGCATGGAAAATCCGGACTGAAGCAATCCGTCAGAAAATATGTATTCAAGCTTGCGGCGGGCGGAAAAGAGAGCCTAGCGTAGTGTTATAATATACCTGAGGCCGGTAAGAACCGTTATCCGTTTTGAACGGCGAAAAGGTATTTTTAAAAGTAAACGTGTTTGTAAAAGGGACAAAAAGAAAATGTGCATGCTGGATTTCAAACTTTTTGAAAGGCAGCTGCATGTCTTTCTCGTCATCATTATCGTCAAGATCCTCGCCCCAGTAGTGCATGGACAGAAAGTCCGTAAAGCTTATGCGCTGATCAAGCGCCTTGTGTTCGGTAAAGTGCCGGATCAGGGACGGAAATTTCAGCACCTGATACAAGGAAGTTGTATCCAGGATGACAATGGTGAGGATAATATGTAGAAAAAACCTTTTCAAGCTACTAAAATAAGTTAACCTCGGTTGCATAACAAGAAAAAAAACCTGTTTTCACGCATTTTCCGGCGTATATGCCCTGTATTCTTGAAATATAACTAATTAAGATTATTATAGGTATAAACAGGAATAACACAGGCATACGGCCGGATTTGTTGGAAAGCGAATGTTTCCTGTTTTAATTTGCATGCCCGGCCATCCGTGCCGTAAGCCGCAGCTGCCGACCTGCGGGTTTGCTGCCGAACACCTTTATCCAGCTCAGATGCGCTCAACGTTACTGTTCCTTATTTATATATCTCTTGTTGCATTCGGATTGTATCACCATGAAATGTGGCGGGACGAAATCCAGGCATGGAACCTTGTGCATGACAGCGCATCCATTCCCGACCTTTTCCATAATATCCGGTATGAAGGGCATCCGGTTCTGTGGTTTCTGGTGCTGTGGCCGTTTTCCAAGTTTAGCCACGATCCGCATATCATTCAGGTTGTTCATTTCGGCATGGCTGCGTTTGTGGCATTTCTGGTTATTTATAAGAGTCCGCTGCGGTTTTATCAGCAGATTGCAGTGCTTTTCAGTTATTTTCTATTCTTTGAATACGGACTGATCAGCAGGAATTATCTGATCGGTATTGCGCTATTGCTTGGCATTGCCGTTTTATGGAAAAGTGACCGGAAAAACAGTTGGTCAATCGGTATTCTTATTTTTCTGCTTTTTCAGAGCAATGCATTTATGGCACTGATTGCGGCCGCGGTTTTGCTGATGCTCATGCTGGAACTGTTTCAAAGCCGGATTCTTTTCAGGCCTGGAAACATAGTATCCGTCATTTTTGCAATGGCCGGAGGACTGCTATTTCTGGTAACGATTGTTCCGCCGCCGGATAATTCCTATGCGCCCATCTGGAACCTGCATTTCTGGCCGGGGCTTGCCGTTACTACAATCGGGAAAATAACGGCCGGATTGTTGCCGGTCCCGGAATTCAAAACCGCTTTCTGGGGAACCAGACTGATTGAAAACAGCATTGTAAACGCCATGATTGCCGTTCCGGTTGTAGCTGCGCTGCTTTGGTCGCTGCGAAAAAACACGTCTGTTTTTATATTTACCTTCACATCGTTCGGACTGATGCTGCTGTTCCTGTATCTGAAACCCGTCGGGACTTACAGGCATTACGGGCATTTTTCAATGGCTTTGCTGTTTGCATACTGGATTTATGCCTACCGGTCGGAACAGCCGCGGATGACAAGTTTTATTTTCAATTCAGTTTTTTTTGCCCAGCTTCCGATCGGTCTTTTTGCCGCTTTTACAGACTGGAAAAATCCCTTTTCCAATGCAGTCCATGCAGCTGATTATATTGAAAGGAACATGCCTGAAAATGTCCGGATTGCGGGCGCATTCAATTACCTGTCCACGCCGGTAGCAGGCTATCTGCAGAAGGAAATCCGTTTTCTGAACGACGGGAGATTTTCGGATTACGTAATTTGGAGAGAAAAATACTGGAATTACAAGGCAATCCATCTCAGTCAGGCCGAGCTGTTCAGCCGTTTTGTTGAAACGGTTGATGTTCGCAAAAGCAATGTGCTGATTATGAACTATACGCGTGATCCGTATACGCTGAACGATGCAGCCGGAGAAGGACAAGTGCAGATCATGAAGCTGAATGGCCGGAATTACAAGGTTACATGCGTGAAAGTGTGTGCAGGAGCCATTGTGGAGGATGAGAATTATTATTTGTATACGTTTTCGGAGATTTGATTTTTGTGAGCAGTGAAATGTGAGCAGTGAAATGTGAGCAGTGAAATGTGAAAAGTGAAATGTAAAATGTGAGTTTAAAATCTTTTTTGGGTTATGGAAATATATGTTTTGGGATCATAAACGGGATAAAACGCATGGAAATTGGAATTGACAGTTTTGCTTCGGCCATGTTCGGTACAAATGAAAGCAACGCGATCAGCAGCGTGGATGCAATGAGCCAGCTGCTCGACAGGATTGAGCATGCCGATCAGGTTGGGCTGGATGTATACGGAATCGGGGAGCATCATAAAAAGGAATTTCTGGATTCGGCTACGGCGGTTATCCTTTCCGCTGCCGCAGCGCGCACCAGAAAGATTCGTCTGGCCAGCGCCGTAACCGTACTGAGCGCCGCCGATCCGGTGCGGGTATTTCAGAGTTTTGCTACGCTGGACCTTATTTCCAGAGGCAGGGCGGAGCTTGTGGTGGGAAGAGGTTCTTCGGTTGAGGCTTTTCCATTATTCGGTTTCAGCCTGAATGATTACGATCAGCTGTTTACTGAAAAACTGGATCTGCTGCTTAAAATCCGAGAAAGTGAATTCATTACCTGGTCGGGAAAATTTCGTCCGGCATTGAACAATCAGCCCGTATACCCGCGGCCTTTTCAGGAAAAACTGCCTGTGTGGCTTGGCGTAGGCGGCACGCCGGAATCCTTTGCACGTGCAGGCGCACTCGGATTGCCGCTGATGGTGGCGGTAATAGGAGGGGAAACGTACCGTTTCCGGCCCTTGGTGGATATTTACCGGGAAGCCGGCAGAAGGGCAGGCTTCAAGCCGGAGGAGCTGAAAGTAGGCCTGCATTCACCGGGGTATGTCGGCAAAAGCACAAAAGAAGCCATTGATGAATACTATCCGGGATATGCTGAAATCTGGACGAAACTTGGAAGGCAGCGCGGCTGGCCGCCGGTGACACGACAGCAGTTTGACATGCAGATTGCGCCCAGAGGCGTTTTGATGGTCGGCGGCCCGGAGCAGGTTGCCGAAAAAATACTGGCGCACAGCGAATCACTCGGCGGCATTTCACGCGTTACCTTTCAGATGGACAATGCCGGACTTACACACGAACAACTGATGCAGTCCATGGAACTGATCGGAAGCAAAGTAGCGCCGATCCTGAAGAATGCGTGATCTGTAAAAGGACCTGTTACAGCAGGAGCAAGTTACAGTGCATGTCCAGCATTACAAAAGCCGTCCGGTTCTGAATCCGGACGGCTTTTGTAAGTTGGGCTTTCCCTGACAAACTGGCCTGGCTTGTAAAATCACATATGCCGGGATTCACTCAGCCGGCTGAACTTCACGTCCCAGCCAGAATCTGCAGATAGACTGCATGGTGCTTTTTACTTTGTCGAATTCCATAGGCTTTATAATGTATGCGTCCGCACCTTCCTGATAACATTTGATGATCCTGTCCTCGCGCGTGTCACTGCTCATTACGACAACGGGAATGTCTTTCAAATGTTCGTGAGATTCCACCGCAGGTTTTTTGATCAGCTTAAGAAGCTGTAAGCCGCTCATTCCCGGCATGTGCAGATCCAGAATAATCAGCTTCGGAAATTTGTCATGTTGTTCCTGTATTGATAATGTACCCAAATGCCGGTGCAGGATTTTTCCGTCTTCAAAAAACTTTACTGAATAGGATTCGGGCAATTGTTTCAGTATTTGATATAGCAGAAAATGCTGATCCGGGCTATCATCTACAATATAAATTTCTCCATTCATAACCATTGTAATTTACTAAGCCATCGCTTCTATCAAATAATATACCATGAATTGATGAATCCCGAAGTTTCAGGAAATTAGATCAAGATTGATTATGATTATAATCGGGTTAAGCTGCATAATATACTCATTTTCACAAATGAAATATTTTGGGCGCGGTATTCAGCTGTGGATTTCCGGGAACGGACCTGGCTGAAATTCATTTTGGTTCGGTATAAGGAAGCGGATTCTGTTCATGGTCCCGGCATGCTTTTTATTGAAAGTGCCAGGCTTTCATAACCAAAGAATCATCATTATAAAGTACGCAGCCATGGAACTACCGAAAACTGACCTGCACAAGGACCACAATCTGAAATACAAGGATTCATACGTGCTGAACTCCACTGCAGACCTGGATCCGTTGATGGAACGGATCGGCGATGCAAGCTGCGTGATGCTGGGCGAAGCTTCGCATGGTACGCATGAATATTACAGCTGGCGCACAGCCATAACCAAAAGACTCATTCTGGAAAAGGGATTCAGTTTTATCGCCGTAGAAGGCGACTGGCCCGACTGTTACAGGGTTAACCGTTACATTAAAGGCTTTGCGGACAAGGACAAGACATCAACCGAAATTCTGCAGAACTTCAGACGCTGGCCAACCTGGATGTGGGCAAACTGGGAAATTGACGCACTTGTAAACTGGCTGAAAGCATACAATCTGGACAAGGCCGTAAATAACCGCATCGGGTTTTACGGACTGGATGTTTACAGCCTCTGGGAATCCATGGAAGCAATGGAAACGTATCTCAGGAAAAATGATCCCGGAGCTGCCAGCATCGTCCATGAAGCCATGCGGTGCTTTGAGGCGTACGAAAAAGATGAGGAGAAATATGCGCGTGCGCAATACTTTGGCGACAGTTCATGCCGGAATGAAGTGATCCGGCTGCTTACGGAAGTCAGAAAGAAAACGCCTGTGTATGACCACGATCCGGAAGCAGCCCTGAATATTGAACAAAATGCTTTTATTGCCGTAAACGCCGAAAAATATTATTCCAATATGGTCGGTTTCGGCGAAAATACGTGGAACCTCCGGGACCAGCATATGATGGACACGCTGTTCCGGCTTACGCAGTTTCACGGACCGGATTCCAAAGCAATTGTCTGGGAACACAACACGCATATCGGTGATGCCCGCTACACGGATATGGCTTTGCACGGCATGCACAACACAGGTCAGCTTGCAAGGCAACAGTTTGGCGAAAGCAGTACGGTTCTGGTCGGCTTTGGTTCGTATCAGGGAAGTGTGATTGCGGGCGCACAATGGGATGCACCGATGGAAATAATGGAAATGCCCGCAGCCAGGGAAGGAAGCGTTGAACATCAGCTGCACAAGGAATCGGCGGAAAACAAGTTGCTGATTTTTGACAGTGAGCAGGAGTCCGGTCAGGATCAATGGAGCAGGAAAAAACTTCACCGGGCGATTGGAGTTGTGTACGACCCAAAGCATGAAAAAAGAGGAAATTACGTGCCAACTGTACTCAGCCGGCGCTATGATGCATTCCTATATCTGGACCAGACCACGGCGCTGCATCCCATGCATTTAAAACCGGATGGAAGCCAGATGCCTGAAACTTATCCATTTACATTTTAAGAGAAAGGGCTGGAATTAAGAATTACAGTAAAAAACCGCTAACGGCTTAAAGCCGACAGCTAAAAGCTAATTAAAAGCATATGCATAAATAAGGGATTTTTACGTCGGACAGAGCCGCATGATTAAACAAAAGTGCCGTAGAATAATTTTGTTTGCCCGTCTGTTTGTTGCTTACTTTTGCATTGAATAATTTAAACTGCATTCTCTAAAATGAACTGGATTACCCGTGAAAGGCCAAAAATTGACAGAATTGCCTGTCCGTGGTTAATCAAGCGGTTCATTGATCCGGATGCCCGTTTCTACTTTGTGCCGTTTCATGAGGTGCTTGCAAAAGCTTCGGAACTGAATGCCATTCCTTTTGATATTCCGGATACCGAGTTTACGCATTATGAAGACCGCTGCACCTTCGATTACTTTCTGGAAAAGTACAAGCTTGAAGATCAGGCATTAAAAGATATGGCCCCGATTGTTCGCGGTGCTGATACGGATGATCATTCCCTTACAGGCCAGTCGTCCGGTTTATGGGCCATTTCTGCGGGCTTGGCTTTCAATTTTGCGGATGATCATGAACTGCTTGAAAAAGGGATGCTTGTTTACGATGCGCTTTACAGCTGGGCCAAATATCTGCAGAAGGAAAAGCATACGCAAAGTCCTTCCGAAAAGATGTTGCTGACTGTTTTTCATACTTACCTTGAAAAAAAGAAACCGGAAAACCTTAAAACACCGAAATGGGCCAAAGAACTGAAAGAAATTATTCAGGATCAGATGGATACCAATCTGAGTTTAAGTTTGAAGGAAATCGCCGAAGGTCTTCAGATTCATCCGACTTATGTATCCAGGGAATTTTCCAAATATTTCAGCAACCTTTCTTTCGGTGAATACATCCGCAAATTAAGGATCGAAAAAGCCATCGAGCTGCTGGGCAACACCGGGCATACGTTGTCCGAAATCGCTTACCTTACCGGATTTTCGGATCAAAGTCATTTTACAAGGATTTTTAAAGCACATACCGGGCAGAATCCATCGGATTACAGGAAAAATTTACTTAAAAAGTAAACTGTATACAAATGGTCATTTCCGTTCTATTTTAAATAACGCATGCGATCGGATATTGCAGGAAAGTCAGTGTGACAGCGTTCCCGAGCCGGTTTTGAAAAGTGGACTGGTGCAAAGATTCAGGTGAAGCACATTTAACTGACTTCCTGTTTTGTCAATGTTAATTAAAAATGAAAATGAAAATCAAAAATTATCTGCTTTTGTTCGGCCTGCTTTTTACCTGTCCTTCATTCGGGCAGAAACAGGTGAATGTGCAAAGTCAGGCTTGGCTGGGCTATTTCAACCAGACGCGACTGACAAACAAATGGGGAATCTGGCTGGATCTGCATGCCAGAAGAACCGACTTTCTGGATCGCTGGTCTACCCAGATCGTTCGCCCGGGCATCACGTATTATGCAAATGATCATTTGCGCTTTACTGCCGGTTATGCTTTTGCAAGAAGTTTTCCCGCCGCCGGGCTGCATACCGTTCGTCCGGAAAACCGTTTATGGCAGCAGATACTCTGGACCAGCCGCCAGCGCAGACTACAGACGCAGCAATGGGTGCGTCTGGAAGAACGGTTTAACAGGAAAATTGCGAATGATCAGTTGCTGGACGGGAATAATTTCAACTTCCGCTTTCGTTATCTTCTGAATCTGATGGTGCCCTTAAACCGGGATTTTATAGAACCGAATACTTTGTTTTTTGCTTTTAATGACGAAGTCCATATCAATGCAGGCAAGCAGATTACATATAATCTGTTTGATCAGAACCGGTTTTTTGTCGGGCTTGGTTATCAGTTTACAAAAGGTTTGAACATGCAGGTAGGTTACATGAACCAGTTCCAGCAACTGCCGTCGGGCAATCATTTCAACAGCAACAATGTGTTGCGTGTATTTGTATTTCAGAACCTTGATCTGCGAGCTAAAAAGTAATGCCGTTTGCAAAAGTAATTTTATAACATGATGAATATTTCAAAATTTACGTATACGGTCAAGCGTGAATAAATTCTTTCATTGTTTCTGCGTAAATCGGTTTACAGTTGCAGCGATCCGTTTTGCATCATTTGCACCATTAACAAGTGCAATAAACGGAAAAACTGAACAGGTAAATATTTGGAAATTGTTCTGATAATGAGGTGGATAAGCCAAGTGATATTATTTCATGTCATTACTTAGTTTACGGTTTGGGAAGGCGTGTCAATGATAGCATCTTTATAAAGATTAACTGATTCGATGTAAGTGGAATAGTTGATTTCTGCTTGCACATAACCGGTCAGTTTTCAATGTATATCCTTACACTTCAACACCGACCGTTATGAAACATCCGATTTTTACCTTCTTGTTTCCTTTGTTTGCAGCCGCTGCCATGTGCCAGCCATTGCAAAAGGAAAATCTCAAAATGTTTGCTGCCGGTTCCGGTGCAATGGCCACGCTGGATCCGGCTACCAATTCTCCGGGCATGCTGCGGTTTGCGGCCGGCAAAGGTTTCAGACTGAGCGGTGCCACTGCAAAGGAAAAGGCATTTGCGTTTTTAAAACAGAATCCCGGCGTATTTGCAATCCGGCAGGACAAGGATGCTTACCTGCTTAAAAAGGACGAAACGGATGGTTACGGATTGAAGCATGTGACACTGCAGCAATATTTTCAGGGAATCCCGGTATTTGACGGCGCTCTGAAGTTTCATTTCAACGGCAATGCCGAACTGGCATCGGTTAACGGCAATTTTATCAGAATAGACAAACTGAACACCATTCCGAAGATTTCTCAGGAAGATGCGTCAAAGGAGGCGATCCGGATTGTGACCGGGCAGAAAAAAATCAGACCGGAAAAACCGCTGGAAGTTTTCAAGTCGACCTTGATGATTTTTCAGAAAGGGCTGCTGCAGGGCAAGCCCGGGCGTAAACATCTGGTTTATGAAACAGAAGTCCGGAACCATGCGGACATAAGGGAGTTCGTATACATCGATGCGCATTCCGGAGCCAAGGTGGAGCAGTATACAGGTATTCATCGCCTGCACCGCGCGGTATATGACGGTTCTGTTTATGAATCCAATCTGATATGGCAAGAAGGCGACAAATTTCCCGGTAAGCTGAATGAGCACCAGCAATATCAGCTGGAAATTACGAGGCAAATGTATAACATGATGAAAAACGCATTTGATTATACCTCCTATGATAACAAGGATGGTGTGATGAACATCGTCAACACGGAAGAAATAGAAGGCTATCAGGCATACTGGAATGGTGAATCGGTCATTCTTTACCCGTTCAGTGCATCGGATGACATTGTGGGGCACGAATGGGCACATGGCTATATAGAAAGTACGAGCGGTCTTGTTGCTTCCGGACAATCAGGAAATATCAATGAGTCTTTTTCGGATATCTGGGGCGAAACGCTGGATCAGATCAATAATTACATGGATGAAAAGGAGGACAATGCCATAAGAACGGGATGTAAAAGCTCCACGCGATGGATGGTGGGTGAACGAACTACCATGTTTCATTACCTGCATGATATGTGGGACCCGAACTGTACCGGCGATCCCGGCAAGATCTCGGATCAGGAATACTTATGCTTTACAGCAACGGAATTTCAGGATTATGTGAATTCGGGCATTGTTAACCATGCCTATGCCTTGCTTGTGGACGGCGGATATTACAACGGACAGGCCATCAAAGGAATCGGGCTGACCAAAGCGGCGCATATCTTCTGGCAGACACAGGCGAATTACCTGACCCAGACAACCACCTTTGCAGAACTGGCAGATGACCTGGAAGCAGCTGCCAATGATCTGGTTGGCCAAAATTTGAAAAAGCTCTCCACTGCAAATTCAGCTTCCGGGCTTTCCGGAGAAATCATTCAGCCTTCGGATGTTGCGGAATTGCTTAAAGTAATTGCGGCGGTAGAGTTGAGAGGCCCTGTCAATTGTCCTTATCCGATTCCGCTGTTTTCACCCGTATCCGCCATGTGCGTCGGCGGTTCGGCGGAGAATGCGTTGTTTTATGAAGATTTTGAATCCGGGATGGATGGCTGGATTGCTGCCAACACTTCCGAAAGCACAGACTGGGTTCCGAATAACTGGATTAACGAAAGCAAACCGCCGCTGAACAGAACCGGCCACGTTGCCTACGGTACTTCCCTGACAGATGAATGCGGGGCATATGGTACCATTACGCTGACAAGCCCGGTCATTGACATTCCGGCACAAAAGCAAGGGCCGTACTATATGGCATTTGATCATTATTTTAAAGTTTCGCGGTATGATGACGGCTGCAATCTCAGGTACCGTATCAATGGTGGAGCCTGGCTTTTGATTCCGGCATCCGCTTTTACCGACAACCCGTATAATGTTCCTGAATACGAAACATACTTCTCGGATGAACACCCGTTGTACGGCGAGCCGGCGTTCATCGGAAATAATATAGGAGATCAAAATAATACCTGGGGACAAAGCCGTATCAATCTTACAGCTCTCGGACTGGATGCAGGCGACAATATCCAGATTCAATGGGTATTGGGTACAAATGGTTGTGGCTGGACAAATGCATGGTATATTGATGATGTAAACATCTATTCATGCGCCGTTCCAACGGTGCAGTTTGCAGCCGAATCGCTTACAGTTCGGGAGAATGATGCAGTTGCAGGAAATGCTTCTGATACGTTTCCATGCCTTGATTATGTTGAAAAGAAAATAACACTGAAAATCAACGAAGCACCGACTGCGCCGGTCACGGTGAAACTGATTCCGGTATCCGGAAACGCCGCCATCGGGAGCAATGCGGATTTCACAACCGGTTCGCTGGACTTTACTCTTCAGCCGGGCAAACTTTCCCATGATGTGTCGTTGAGGGTTTACAATGATCCGAATACGGAAGAGGATGAAACATTCAAGTTCAGGTTTACGGCAACAGGCGGAGGTGCGCTGTATGAAAATTTCAATCAGGAATTAACATTAACAATCCTGGACGACGATTTTGCACCGGACGAAACACCCAAGGAGCTGCCCTCAGCCGACTTTAACAATGAAGAAATTCCGCTTGGCTGGAAAATTATTGACGGGCCGAGAATTCCGTTTACATGGTATGTGGCCGAAGGCAACCCGCTGGATTCGGCCGGCGTTCCGCATCTGTTTATTTATGGCATGTTTGAGGACATAGGCGGAATCTTTCTGCCGGAAGAACAGCCTGTCAAAACTTCCTTTGAGTCCGCTACCTTTGATGCTGTCGGGTACAAGGATCTGCTTGTTTCTTTCATTCAGGAATACAAGCATTCAGCCAGAGCCAAGGCAAAGGTGGATGTATGGGACGGGGAAACCTGGCAAAATCTTCTGACCCACACAAAAGATCTGGGCACATCTGAGAATCCTGCCACGATCCATATTCCCATACCCGAATCGTACGCTAACCACAATATGAAGGTCCGGTTTACTTATGAAAACAAGGATTGGGCTTACTGGGGCATTGACAACATTAAAATTACAGGAACCAGGAAACTGCCTGAGATTGCTTCCGCCGTAACGCCCGAACCGCCGTCAGCATACCTCGGTCCCCATGCGACGGTGTATTTCCATGATCCGGCAACGGGCGATCTGATGGCTAAAATAAAAAACCTCAGCGACCATGATTATGGGTGTACAACGGTCCGGATTGACCGGGAAGGGTCGGATGAGACGGATTGGTTCGGAGATTATCATATTACCAACAAGACCTACAGCGTCGTTCCGGCGCATAACAACCTCTACGGTTCCTTTGAAATCACACTTTACTATGGTGCCCGCGAACTGCCGGCTTTCAACGGTTCGAGGATCAAATCAATGGGTAAAAGTCAGGGCGGGATTTCGCCGGGCAACACAGCCGCCACTTCGCAGGCAGAACTGGTTACTGTAACGGCGTATGGTTCGGGCAATGCATTTACATCCACTTTTCATACCGGATTTTCCGGATTCGGCCTGTCGGATGCGCCCGTCGGGCCGCTTCCCGTAACGCTTTCCCGTTTTGAAGGCAGACATACTGCCGAAGGAAACCTGCTGAGCTGGACTACTGCAACGGAACGCAGCAATGCGTATTTTGAAGTTGAAAGAAGTCTGAACGGAAAAGATTTTATGATGTTGGGCAGGGTAGAAGGACGGGGCAATGCGGAGGCGGAAAGTAAATACAGGTTTATGGACAGCAGCTATCCGGCGGGTATCAGTTATTACAGGCTCCGGCAAGTCGATACGGACGGAAAATCTGCATTAAGCCGGATTATTTCCATTGATGCACTGACAGCCCGTGACCTGAATTTTTATCCCAATCCCGTCCAGTCGCAGCTTACGCTGGAAGTGCCGGACAAAGCTGTACAGACAGTAGATATAAAAATCATCAATTCATCCGGGCAAGTCGTACTGACAAAAGTGAATGCAGGTAAAAAGAACAACGGATTCGGCATCGATTTAAGCCAGTTGCCTGCCGGTATTTATCAGGTTGTAATGACCGGAAAATCAGGATTGTCGGAAAGCCGGACTTATAACCTTTCCATTCTGAAACTTTGATGAAAGAAACCGGCTTTGCAGTCATGTTACTGATTGCAAAGCCGGTTTTTATATAAAGATGTCTGTTGACCGTTACTCGTATTTTGGGCAAGATATTATGTGTTCAAACAGCTTACAAATTCCTGATTTAGACTGTAAACTGAATTTCTGGAACTGTTCCTAATGTTTAATCAGCATTTTACCCGACTGGATTTGATCACCGGTACGAAGCTGATACAAGTAAATACCCTCGGCCAAATGCTGAACGTCGATTACTTCTGCATGTTTTCCGGCCTGCTTGCGTTCGTTTACAAAAGTGGCAATGCTGCGTCCCTGCTTGTCAAACAACGTCAGGTTTACAGTTGCGGCTTGCTGTAATGTGTAACGGATTGCCGCTTTGTCGCGGGCAGGGTTCGGGTAAAAGCCTGTTGCAGTAATTTCATCGGAAAATGCTTCGGTTGCAGCCGGCTGTAATCGGCCTGCGATTTCCGGGAAAATACTTTCACGTGCCGCTACTGATCCGGATGGAATGGCCGCAACAAGGTAATTGGTCAGTGCGCCGGCAGCAGGTGCCGCCAGATTGCCGCCTAATGTGACAGTTCCTGCGGGGAAAACCTTGGTGTAAACATTAAGGTAAGATGTGCCCGGATCGGTCGTGTAAACTTTATCCGTCAGCTTTTGCCATCCGTTCAGCCATTCGGGTAAAACTTTTGCTCTCGGATCATAAGCCACATACACGATAGCTTCCCGGTCCAGATTGAATTTCAGAAATGAGGGCCGCTTGTCTCTCTTGGTTTCATTACCGGTTTGTATAAAAGTAACTCCCTGCAAAAAGTCGGGCAGCGAAACCAGATTATAATCCCTGTCAACGTACAAGGGAACATTTACGCCCATGTTCGCCACTTCGTACGCGTCTCCGCTTTCTGTTTTCGGGTCCGTAATCAGCGACGGAAGGGAACGTGCTTCAATCCAGTCTACATAATAAGGTTCTGCGGCAGTTTGTGTGTCCACCCGCAATCCCATATGACCCAGTGCCGGGTACGTTTTGTCCGTTGCTTCCAGCACCGGATCTTTGCTGTATCCGCTTCCGCTGTTGAGATACACGTCAATCTTTCCCTCGGCGCTTTTTACTATTTTGATGGAATATTGTTTGTCCGGATCAAGCGTTATATGCTTTTGATCCAGCACAATCGGGTAAAATTCATTCCCGTCGGACCTGCCAAGGATCAATCTAAGGTTGTAATAAGGATGATATTTGAGTATATATCCGTAATCCGCATCAGGCGACGGTTTGCCGAACACAATGCCGTATTCCCGCCAGTAACCGTTTTTCAAAGGATAAACTTTGGTTTCCAGCACATAGCTTGCGGCGCTGTATTTATTGCTGGTCGTGAGTGTGCCTCCGGCGCCGTCAATAAGATTGTAAGCAAGGCCGTTGACAATTGACCATCGGGCATAACCGGTTGTGAGCCAGTCTTGTCCCAGTAAGTCCCGGGTGAAATCATCTCTGAAAATTACCTGTGCTTTCGGGGATAACGGCAAGGTAAGTAAAGTGAACAGCCAGAGGAATTTAAATGGAGTAGAGTTAATTTTCATATTCAAGGTTAAAAGGAATTTTTATAAAAGTTTCAAACCGGTTACTTCCGTATTCCTGTTCTGATAAACAGCGGAAAATAAAAAACAGTTAACGATTAATAAGCCGGAATAAATGGAATATTACTGAATCCATGCTGAACGGGTACATTCCTGTTCCTATCCGGTTTTATCATTCCAAAGCTTGCCGACATTGCAAAAGTATCTGAGTTACGCCTACTTTTTAATTCATTTCCCAAGGATTTTTTCAATTCCTATGGTTTTAATTACGGCACCAAATTCAAAAACCTGTATCAGAATGGTACTGATTTCTGATTTTTTATTAAGTTACTTCAATTGTGTTTCATTTTCACTATAATTCTCGATTTTCATCTGCTCCGGAAATTTAAGCCCGATATGGTTTCCAATAAAAAAAGACCATCCAGCCAAACAGCTGAGATGGTCTCTGTAAAATAGTTAATTCAACAATGCTAATCAGTAACCAGCACTTTCAAAGTTTCCGTTGCCGCAGCCGATTGTATTTTTAATAAATAAATCCCGGCACTCAAAGAAAGATCAGTAACGTCTATTTCAGTCTTTGATCCCGCCGGAAGTTGTTTTGGCGTTTTGATATCAAACGATCTGCCGTTCTGACTGATGAGTTCAAGAGAAACATCTTCTGCATGCTGACGGGAAATCTCGACGGTGAAACGCTTCCGGATCGGGTTCGGATAAATGGTTGAATTTACAAACTCAACCTTTGATTCCTGACCAAAGAATTCCTCCGCACTGGTTCTTGCTCCGGAAGTCGTGGTACCTGTAATCAGTAACTGCGGCTTGTTGGATGTATTTTCCCTGCTGTTAAAAGTAAGATTCCGGTTCTGGTTGCTCGGGTTTTTCAACGCAATGCTCACTACTTTGTCTGCTGCAAGCTGCGCCTGAACGTAAGCCGTTACATCAATTTCGTAGTACTTCTTTGTGTTGGTAACGCCCACCAGACCCAGAACCGTTGATGAACTTGCCGGGGCATTGTTCAGGTTGATTCCGCCTTCTGTCCAGCTATCGTTGTCAACACCGTATGCAGACAGATTCACCGTTGTCGTATTTTCAGTATTGTTACCGTAGATACGCAGCTTGGCCGAACTTACCTGGCTCAGGCTGCTCAGCGAGAACTTCAGGTAAGCCGAACGGGTAATACCGTCTCCACTTCCGGATTTTACGACCAGACTTGTAGCACTTCCGTAATTGGTACCTGCATAGCTGCCGTTGCGAACATAAGAATCTGCAAGCGGCGACAAGGTTACTGATGTAGATGCAGTGCCATTTACCGTTACTGTAATGGTTTCGTCATCCGATAATGCCGGCGATCCGTTATCGGTCACTTTCACCGCAAAAGTATAGGTTCCCGCACTTGCCGGTGTCCAGCTGAACACGCCTGTTGTTGCATTGATGGCGGCTCCGCCTGGTGCATTGACAAGCGAGAACGTTTTGCTCTGGCCTGCATCAGCGTCGGTTGCTATCGCAGTAAAGCTCAGTGCCTGTCCCACCGTTACCGTTTTATTGCCGATGGCAGCTAAAACCGGCGCTGTATTAGTTGATGTGGTCTGCTGCATCACCTCAATGGCTGATAATTTTGGAATGTTAACCGATCCACTCGTAAAGTTGATGTTCAGGATGCCGTCGGTAACCGTTACAGCAAAAGTTTCCTGCACGGGACGGAGAGCGCCGCCTGCTACGGCGTAAATATCATAGTTGGTTAGTTTGCGACTTCCTTCAATGTCTACGTTAAACCTGCGTTTGCCCGATCCGCCTGTGCCGCCACCCGGAGCGCCGAACCAGGTTTCTGCAAAGTGCAGCACCACGTTCATGGTTCCGTTGGTAACAGGGATGCTGTAATTGAAAGATTCCGAAGAACGCTCTGAACGGTAAAGTACATCGTCAGTCGTATTCAGGATGTCCACCGTATTGGCAAGTGTTCCGGTTCTGTTGATTCCGCCAAAGTAGCTGTCGGCTGCAAACTGACGGTTGCCGGAAGCAGTAAAGGCTGCTCCGCCCGCATTGATGCGGATGGCCAGTGGCGTACTGCCTACTGTTACGGTAATATCCTCTACATCAGACATGGCAGGCGATCCGTTGTCCGTTACTTTCACCGTAAAGATGAAGGTGCCTGTAGTACTTGGTGTCCATGTAAATACACCCGTTACCGGATCGATTGTTGCACCGGCCGGCGCTTTTATCAATGAATAGGTTTCTGTCTGGCCGGGATCATCCGTTGCTGTTGCGGTAAAGGTTAATGTCTGGCCGACCGCCGCAGTTTTATTGCCGATAGGCGTCAGAACCGGTGCATTATTCGCGTTTGTAACTGTCAGTGTAACCGGCAGGCTGGCACTTGTATAGCCATCTGACGAGAAAGTAACCGTTGCATTGTATGTTCCGATGGCAAGGCCAGTCGGATTGATACCGAATGACAGATTACCAATGGCAGGAGAAGCAGGCAGTATCAGCCAGTTGCTGTTTGCTGTTTTGCTGATGCTGACAGGCGGTGTACCCAGATTGGCAGACAATGTAACCGTCTGTGCTGCGGGTGCTGCTGTTCCCAGTGAATGAATAAAGTTCATCGCAGATGCCGACAAGGTCAGCTCTTTTACCGATGCTTCATAAGGCTTGATGTTGCGGGCAATCACAACAATATCCTGATAATCCAGTCCTGAGGTAGTTTCTTCAAATGCGATTACGTAGGCATGTTCCACAGTCTGTCCGGCTGCATCTTTCAGCGGGTACACTCTTACATGGTGCGGCAGTGCGCCTGTAAAAGTATTAAGTGCATCTTCGCTGTACAGATGACGGTTGGCAAAGTATGGCCAGCGCGAGTAAAAGCCGAAAGAGTTGATACCCGGATCAAAGGAAGATGCTCCGTTGATCTGTACGTCCACAGTCTGGTAATTACTATTGGCAACTGTAAAAAGCTCTGTTTTTGCATTGGCATCCCCGGAACTGTACCAGCCAAAGCCTGTCACGGTACCCGAAGGACCCTGTGGCCCGAATACGGATAAAGGTTCAATCGTCACAGGTCCGTCCGATGCCCGCAGGAAAGCCTGCACAGGTATTTCTTCTCCCAGTAAAGGCGCCTTGGCCGTAGTGGTATTGCTATGGATAACATTGGTGCTTTTGTTATCATCACCTACGTTCACTTTAATGTTATGCAAATCCATAACCATCTGCAAAGAAGGCTCATTTGTGCCTGACAATCCGGCAGTGCCAAGTCCTCTGAGTACAACAGTCTGCACAGGATTACCGGTGCTGCTCACCAGCAGGCTGGCTGTTTTGATTCCGGCAGTAGTAGGATTGAAAGTAACGTTGAAGGTAACAGCACTTCCGCGGGCAATCGTTACCGGAGCAGCTACTGTCGCCGTCGGTGCCAAAGATACCTGGAACTGGCTTTTATCTGTGCCGCTCAGGGAAATGCCTGTTACGGTCAGGTTGCTGTTGCCGATGTTTGCCAGTGTAATGGCATGCGGCTTGCCGGCCGCACCGCTTACGACATCGTTGTCGACGATTTCCGAAGGACTTACCTCAGCAATGCCGGCCTGAACCGAAGTAGCTATTGCTTTCAACATTACGATCTGAGAAGTTTTCCCTTTGGTGTTGTTCCAGTTGTATTCGATCACATACAGGTTGCCTGTCTCGACGTCTTCGGTGATGTCCAGCGGGTTGGTAAAGCCCGAAAGCCCTGTGATGCCCTCTGTGCCCGAGCCGGTCTGCGCACCGATGATGTCGTAAATCTTGTCGTTGCTGCTGGCAGAAGTAACCGAAGGGTCTTTGACCTTCGAGCCGGGTTCAAGGACAATGATGTCGCTGCCGCCACTGAAACGGCACACCAGCAATCTTCCTTTCAGAGCGCCGTTGAAGGCATTGCTCTTGTATTCGATGGCGCCGTTAGGGGATTTGTTGAGCTCGAAGTTGTAGGCCGCGCCGCGGTAATTGGCATCGGGTCCCTGCGTTGCGGGGTACTTGGGGTTGTCCAGGTAGCCGCGGTTGGCCACGTACTCGCCGCGAAGCGGGTTGGGATGGCCGTAGTAGCCCACCGGCTTCAAGGGGTTCACCCGGAAAAGCCAGTCGTTCTGCACCTTGATGGAATTCGTTGTATCAACAAAAGGGCCGTTATAGAAGCTGCCGTCGGGCCTTCTGGTACCAATTACTGAAGCTGGCGAGTTACCACCGGCAGCCGAACCATTTGTAGGTACATACAGCTGCCCGTTGCTGTGCCATACCAGGTCTACGGCGTTTCGTACGCCAGAGGCATAGATGGTCAAAGGCGAGTTGCTTGCATACGGGTTATAGGTACCGTCTGACATGCGGTAGCTGTTGGACGGTGCGGCATTGATCAAAGCCTGGTTGGAAGTCGTTCTCACATCCAGCGGCAAGGTAATACCGGTAAGTTTTTTAAGATCAAGTCTGAGCACAGTCGCTGCCAGCAAACTTTCATCACGCTGCCAGCTACGGTCAAAATTACCCATTGAGCTGAGGCTTCCCTGGTTGAAGTACAGGGCGCCGTCCGGCCCGAAAGCGATGCTGTTGACCAGGTGGTCGGCCTTCGAACGCGGCAGCTTGGTCAGTACCAGCTGCTCGTTCTGAAGGTTAGAACCGGTCAGCTTGGAGATGTTGCCGTCAAACTCGGGCGCATTGGTCAGCCCTGCGCTGCAGTGCGATACCCAGGCGATCAGGTTGGTAGCTGTTGAAGAGGGGTCAAAGGTCAGACCCACCGAGGAACGCAAACCATATTTGGCCGTCAGTGAATTAATCTCCTGCTGATTGGAAAGCATGCCGGTCTGGTGATCGACCGTGAAGCGTTCAATAACTCCGTCCAGCCGGAGGGCATAGAACTTGCCGTCCGGGCCAAAGGTCAGACAGGTGTATTTCTTGCCGATTGTGCCGGGGATGACCTGCTTGGGTGCAAACTCGGCGGCAACCGGGTTAGGCGTGCTGGTCGTGGTGCTGCCGGTAGTGAAAGTAGCCTCGTAAGGCTTGAAGGCTGCACCACTATAAGATTTCACCTGATCAGTAACCACAAATTTGTATTTGGTATTAGCTTCCAGGGCATACCGGGGCGAGAAGCTGATGGCGTCCCCGCCGCCTGTGCCCTGGGTAGTTCCAAGAATTTCAGCTGTGGCAGTGCCAACAACTTTGTACAGCTTGACAGTATTCAACGAAATCGTGCTGTTGTCCACACCGCCTTTGAAACCATCTACAATTGGAACATAAATATTGTTGGCCGCAATGCTGGCGATATTTACACTGACATTGGTAGCGCCGTTGATTGGCGTGGATGAAATTACGTAAGGCTGGTTGGCACCGGATGCAAGTACAGTAACCTGTACCAGGGTGCTGGCACTCGTATAACCTTGTGCAGATGCCGTAACAGTCGCAGTGTAAGTGCCTACTGCCAGAGACAAAGCCGCTTTATAATCAAAAGTCACATTGGGCTCGTCACCGTTGTGGCTGGCATCAAAGCTCAGCCAGTTGGCTGCGCCGGGTCCATATTCAGCTGTTATCGAGATAGGAAGGTTATCCTGAATCGTTGAATGACTTAAGTCCAGTGAAAAAGTCCTGCCTGTTGTGGTCGTCGCTTTTTCCACTGCCAAACTATATTCGCTGGCCGACCATATCAGGTAAGGTGAAACATTTACCGGCGTGATGACAGCCGTGTTTATTTTTGCATTGGTACCGCCATCGGCATTGATCGTCAGATAACCGTCACTTACTTTTACCTGCACCTTACCAGTTTTGAAGCGCGTACTGCTGCCGGCGGCCCCGCTGGGCACAAAGCTTTTGATTGCATTGACGCCTTCGACGTTGATCGTGTGGCTTTCAGGGTATACACCAATTTCACCATCCCCTGATGTAACGGTTACTTCATAGGAGCCATTTGGAACTTTAATTTCCCAGTAGCCCTCTATCTTGGTGCCGTTGAAATCACCGCTGATGTCATCAGCCTGCATATGCATCAGACTGGCCAGCAATACATCATCCGGCGTACTGCGTCTGCGGCCGTTGCCCAGGTTTGAGGCTCCGTCTCCCGACAAATCCAGCAGCGTACCATTTGAGCGTCTGCGCCATCCGTATTCAAGGCCTGTGCCCTGATTGGCTCCGGTTCTTGGTCCCAAAGGTTGGCCGTAATCTCTGACCCAGCCAGCAGGCGGTACCGTTCCGGCATTCTGGAAGTTGACCTGGATTTGCTGCTGCGTTACACTGGGAGTAGTTATGGTGAGGTTGATCAGCAATGTGGCAGGCTGATAACCGTTTGCCGTAGCAGTTACAACGGCTTCATAGATGCCCGGCGCCATGGTCGTCGAGAAGTTGGAAGGCCCGAAGCTGATCGTTCCTGCGGAAGAAACTGAAGGTAAATTCAGCCAGCTGCCTTCCGTGCTGCTCAAGGTAATGGCGGGTGTGCCTTCACTCGCAGCCAGTATGGTGGACTTGCCGGTAACAGCCTGTCCTTGCACGGCTGTAAAGTCAAGACCAGATGGCTTGAAGGTCAATAATTTGGCAGCCGAGTCATCTTTTGTGATCGAGAAGTTGTCAAAGGTAAAGCTGACCGATGTGGTTGCATTGCGGTGCGTGGCATAAAGGCCTGCATACAACGGTTTTCCCGCCAGTGACATGCTCGCAATGTCGACAGCAGGTGTGGCATAGCCAGCGCCAGCATTGATATAGTTTACTCCGTCTGTGGAGTAGAAGCCTTCCATTTTATTCGTCACAAGGTCCAGCACCAGCCGCAGCCTTACGGTTTTGGTATTAAGTCCTGAAATGGTCGCTGTAACCCGCTGGTCAGGGTTGCTGGATGCTGATGCTGTGGATGACACATCATTAACTTCCTTGCGCATCTCGACCTTGTTGCCGGTGATGGCCAGCTTGACAAAGGTCTTGTCGTTTAGGCCTGCCCAGATACCGCCCTGCTCGGAGCCCGTACCGTTGTAGGGGTTGATCACAGTGGTCTCTATGGTGAGCTTGCCGCTGGAAGGGATGCCTACGCCCAGGGCAT
>NZ_VBSN01000029.1 GCF_006149045.1 Dyadobacter flavalbus | reverse complement strand
AACTGGGGCTTGACCATGTCTCAATTGTATATTAAATTTGGTGACAGATTACAGGCAGATCGAGAATTTTTCTTGGGCGGCTGAATCTCCCAAAATCAAACCCTGACACAGTTCAGCGTACACTCCCTCTCTTTCCAAATCTGTGGGTAGGTAGCATTACTTTTTAGGCTTTATGTCTAAACCCAAACCATTCATAACACGATTCTTATTTTTAATCTTTTCAAGTTCATCTGATACAACCTTTATCACTTTCTCAGAATAAAGGATCTTGTCAAAGCTATACCCTAATCTATCCACTGTCCTTTTTAAAGTCAGCATGTTAGGACCAGTTCCTTTCGCATCCTTCAAAGCTCTGTATTGTAGATATGATAACCCATAAGGCTCCATTAGGTTTTTCTCGCTGGGTTTTTTAGACTGTTGGTCAAATTCTTCCTGGGTCAATTCACCATTTTCGAATTTATGCAATACTATTAATTTAAGGCACATTGAGAAAACTATCTTGTAGTAATATCTAAGTGCTTCGGGTTCTTCATAAATAGCATCAAGCTTTTCAAAAATTTCAGGATTCATATTGTCGTTTTGGTGATCGAGTGTTATAAAAGAAAAGTATTCTTCTAATACATCATTTTGATCAATTGTCGGTGAACTAAGATAATAATTTGTCATAAAATTATATAATTTATGTTGAATGCTGCAGTTACAGATTTAAATTTTATAGAAACACTAAGAAAAAACGGCAAAAAGCTATCAAACGGGAGGTTAAAAGCTATAAAAATCACTTTCGATAGCCAATATTTCGGATTGAGCTTATCAAAAGCCTAAGAAAGAATTAGAAGATAAGTGGTTTGTTAGGCTGGCGTAGCTGCTCTTTCTTTGGGAAATTCTAGACTTTCAATTCTCACGAGTTCCCTCACTTCATTTTTGATATTCATATAATTATCCTCCAAAAGCTTTTTCTTCCAGTCTTGCTTGGACATCGTAGCGTAGTTAGCGCCGGGGTAATAACTAGCAACTAACTTTTCTATGTCTTTAATTACTGGTGGCTTTTTGTGAATGTTTTTCATCCCATCCTGATCAACTGTAATTAGGGCGTTAAATGTTTTAAGCTCAGTTTCTTCACCAAAGTTGTCAGCAAACTGGCCTACAAATGTGCCTTGGGATAAGGTTGAAATTTTTGATGGTGGTATCGTATCATTGAGCTGTGTAGACAATGTTACAGTTGTATCCTCTCTGCCAAAAGCAATGCTTTCCTGTTCTTGTTGAGTTTTTCCAAAACGTTCTGAAAGTTTTTTCGCAGATTCAAAAACGAGTTGACCAGAAAAGACATTACCAGGCATGTTCATTACAACCTTGGCTGCCTTTTCGCCATATGCACTGGTAAGTTGTTCAAAATCCTGAAAACCAAGCCAAGTAGCTACTTTATTGGAACGAGCTGTCGCTATAAGCGTATCTATTCCTTTCAGGAACATTGTTGGTAATTCATCCCAAAAAAGGGCTGACTTCAACTTACCTTGCTTGTTGACCATTTTAATCATCTTGGAAGTATACAATGAGAATACCGCCCCATAGACTTCTTGTCTCTCCGGATTATTTCCTGTGCACAAAATCTTTGGATCGTCCGGATTGTTGATATCCAAGCCGAAGTCATTACCTGACATGATCCAGTATAAAGTTTCAGATGAAAGCCTAGCAAGAGGTATTCGGACCGAGGCAATTTGTCCTTCAAGCTGTTCAGCTGCCCCATTTAGCGCAGCGCTAGCAAAAGGCCGCACATAGGCTTCTAGTGCTGGATAAGATGCCATGATCCGAAACATCTCTTCGTAATCTTTCTGGCAGGCAAATTCTAAAATATGAGGAAAAGTGCATACGTTCCGAAAGCGCTTGTATAGCGCAAGGTTCTCAGCATTTTGAGACGCAGGTGATTTCGCTAGCTCGACGTTATACAATTTTGTGTACTTATCACTTACCATTTTCATGTACCAAATGACCGATGCAAGAAAATTAATTGCCGACTCAACGAAGAAGTCTCCTTGTTTATCTACCCAAGTTCTGTTAAGGTTGAGCATAATTGTGGAAGCACTCTGATAACCATCCAATATTTCTGTCATTGTCGATGGAAGCAAGGGATTGCATCTGTGAGAATATTCAATGTCATCAAAATTGATCACACAGAATTTGGGGATTAGCAACTCGCCGTTCGGCTTCCTGCCCCACGCTGTTGGATTTTCATTTAAGGTTTTTTGATAAGCATTATAAGCTTCAATAGTTAACGTGGGATATTTGAAGTCATAAACGTAGAGACAATACCCTTTCCAAGTTGATTGCCAAATAGCCGGATTAAGTATGGTAAAAGACTTACCAGATCCGGGAGTACCTAAGATCATATTGGCCCTAAATGGATTTATGATATTAATCCAGCCAGTTCGCCATTTTTTGTTGAAGTAGTACGAGGTTTTGTAGTGGATAGAATAATCGTTCTCCATATATTCTTCATTCTGCGGAAACGTTTCATTCTCATTGTTAAAAATGTCATTGTTATTCTTGAAGAACATTATGCGTGAAGCATATTGTCCTGCTTTAATAACCCAGAAGATACCCAAGGATGTACTGAACAAGTATAAAAAGTCTCCTATATAGCCTGGAAATAAACTTTTTGTATAGAGAATAAAGATGTTGCCAAAAAAAATGATTGTTCCAAGCGCCCCGTATTTGTATACATCTTTTACTGTTATGCTTGGATCAATCCGACCCTTTGACCCAATTGAATAGATTATCAGAAGGAAATAGACAGTTATTTTAGTAATGAGTGGATGAAAAAACAGGCTATATCTTTCATTAAGCCTAAGCAATATTTTTGAAAAAAACTCAGTTGGGTTAATTCCTCCAATTGACGGAATTTGCGAAAAGAATGAAAAATTGTACCAGTAATGGTGTAAGAAAACCAAAAAGAGTGCAAGGGTGAGCACGAGTTCAACACCCTTAGCACGCCCTTCCTTTTCAGAATTAGTAGCGCTCATAGCTAAAAGAATTATAGATTATAAATTATATATTTTCAAATCTATAATTTTTATTTTACATTTAAAATGTCAATTATTTTAAAAATTTAAACAGCTTGATTTACAGCTATGAAACAAACACGAAAACGGGTATGGGTTTTTCTTTTACTCGCAGCATCAATTCCCTTTGCAGCACATGCACAAGAGGAAAAACTTACCGGGAAGGAGATTGAAAGTAATGTCGTCCGAAATTATTTCGCAGATAATAGACAAGAGGTCGAAAGCAATCGCCTCGATTACGTGATCCCAGAATCTTATAAAAAGTCTTATCCTGCCAGCCTGGGATATGATCTTGAAGTTTTCGCAAAAGTGAAGATTTTAAGAAGCTACTTTCTTTTAGAATACATGCCAGATCCAGCTCCGGAAGTTCCAGAACAATTTCAGTACCAGAAAATTATCAGTGGTGCAGAACAGGAGAGAATGATAGAAGAAGAGTCTGCTGCCAAATTGTACAAGGAACAGTCTGATCCGATGTATTTCGAGAAATCAAGAAAATCCTTCAAGGAGGAATTTAACAAGAGAATGCAAGAAAGGAATCTCAAAAACTAAAAAAAAAGGGGGCTGAATATCAGCCCCCTTTTTTAAGAATAAACCCCTCTATATAATTGTAACTTACCTTTTCTGATATTTCGTGCCGTTAATTTCTAACACGTTGTTTTCAATAAGTATTGGAGTAGCACCAAATCCAGTTACAGCAGAGTAATAATTTCCTTCTTTCTCAAATTTAAGAGGGTACTTATCTCCTTTGCTATATTTAAGAAATAGTCCATTATTCTCTTCATAGATTGTAAGTGTGCTTGCTTTCCCTTTCATCTTATCCCATTCGCCTAAGTATTTATCTTTCACGCTGTCACCCTCAGAATTCCCTGAACAGGAGATAATAAAAAGTCCCAATAGTATGATCAATATTTGTTTCATCTTTAATTTCTTTAAGTTTTACAATCAAAGCATTAAATAAATAAAAAATATTGATTTACACGCAGAGAAATTTCTAAAAGTGACAGCGTGTCACTTTAATCCCTTAGATTCAGAAGCTCTCCTGCTTTATTAATGATTTGAATTAGAACATCCTTAGATAGATGTTGCTCGAAGAGTTGCTTTAAATCTCCCTCTATCTCTTCTACTGTTAAGACAGGCTCAGCTTCCTGAATATCAGCAGATTCCGAATTTTCGATTAGCGTAGATTGCTGTGAATCGTCTTTAAATTCATCTAAATTGAAAGCATCAAATTGATTCGGATCTGTTTGAATTGCACTTATGCTATCTTCTGAGTCTACATAATTAGAGAATGTACTATCAACCAGTTCATCCTCTTTTTGTAGGTATTGCGGATCTTGTTCAACTTCCGGTTCAGCCTCCTGCTCTTTTAGGAGTTTAAGCACACTTTCCATAGAATCTATTGGCGCATCAGGAGTGGCAGATTTTAAAGCTTGAACGTCTTTTTTTGCCAACTTAGACTTTCCAGAAAGAACATCTTTCTTGAATTCGGGTGTTAATTTGTCCATTCCTTCGGCAAATTCACCATCTCTTTTTATCGTCCTGGGAGTTACATCAAACTCCTGAGCAAGTTCTTCTGCAACATTTATTTTTTCTTTAACTGATTTGCCAGATGCTTTACCTGCTTTTTTTAGCTCATTATATTTTAATCCACGCAGATAAGAAACCTGTTCTGGTGTAAGATTTCGGCGGCCAAGTTGATAATCTATCATATAATCCTTCACTTCGGAAAGACCATTGAAGTTCATTTTGTTAACCTTGAAATCTAAATTTTTCTCCTTTGCTATGCCGTATCTATTGTGGCCGTCAAAAAGGACATATACGGTCGAATCATTATCTAAGTTTGCAAACAGCTCATGGGATGGACTATTCGCTTCTAATCCATTAAGAACCGTTATTACATCAGTTTCCCAAACAGAAAGTGGGTCTTTGATACCATATTTGATTAAGTTTTCCTCTAATTGCTTAGATTCGTCTTCTGCCAGGGCCGGAATCAAGTCCTTTAACTCAGGAAGAATAATTATTTCAGATTTGATAAGAGATTCAGTTACAAATGCAGATGGTTTAACATCGCTTGTCTTTTCCTTGAATTTATCCATTGGATTAACTTTGACCTTTGCCATAATATCTTGATTATAAGTTAATTAATTCTTTTGCTAGGCTTACATACTGGTTCCAAGGAGCGCTCTGCGGGCTATACTTAAACAAATCTTCTTTCGCTACCTGACTTTCTTTAATTGCGGTTGACTGAGTAATAACTGTTTCAAATGTATGGATACCCTTAAATGACTCTTTAATGTAGTCCATCATATTTGAGTGTATCTTAGTTCGTTTATCTACCATAGTGAAGACAAAGCCTTTCAGAGATAAATTTGTATTTGAATGCTCCCGTATTTCTGAAATCAATGTTATCAAGTTATTTACTCCATGATAAGCCGATGCTTCAGGCTGAATCGGTACAATACAAGATGCAGACGCAATAAGCGAACTTGTTGTTAAAATATTTAGCGATGGTGGACAGTCAATTAAAATGTAATCGTAGTCACCCTTTAAAGCATCCAACTTTCTCGAAAGTCTAGTCTCAGCTCCGACTGCACTAACCAAATCTTTCTCTTTTTCAGCCAAGCGTATATCAGATGGCGTTAGAAACAAATTTTCGTCAATTCTTAATACAGGTAGGGGAGTTCTACCTAATAAGCTATCAATAACTTGCTCTTTTGGTTCTCCAATATTAAAGCACTGCGATAGATTTCCTTGTCCATCCATGTCCACCATTAATACCTTAAACCCTTCCAAGCTCAACGCTTTCGCTAGATTAATTACAGTTGTAGTTTTGCCAACTCCTCCTTTATGGTTAACTACTGAAATGATGTTTGCATTCTTTTTCCTTTGTTCATCACTGTACCCATATTTCGCCAATGCAGCTTCGATAGCCTCTAAGTGCTTTGAAGGAATTTCTATTGGATCAGCAATCATTGCTTTTGCAATAGTCTTAGCAGGTACTTTGGCATCCTTTTCAATTTTTGATACATTAAGACCGTCCCTAGATCGAATGAACGCAACTATTTTTTCTGAGGTCACCATAAAAGATATATTTGGTTCTAAATATTATACTCAAATGTACAAAAAGAACCACATAGTACCAAATTATAGATTTAATATTTTATATATATTTTATATTGACTCTTTTCCCTTTTGTTATTTTTTGCCATAAAGTGACAGCGTGTCACTTTTAGAGCTTGTTCTTCTTCTTGGGTTTTGCCCGAAGATTCTTCCTCTTTTCTTCCTTCATTTCTTCCAGTCCTCGCGTGCCAAACTCATTTTCATAACCAGATGCATTTCGTTTTACTTCTGCTGCAATTTTTCCACGAGACTTAGCTGAATCAGCTTCAATTTGTCCTGCATTATTGCTGGTTAGCAATCGTTCAATTGTATAGTCTAATCCTGGGCTTCCCGCGCCGCTGGAAGTTTCAGGGGTAGATTTGTTTGGTTTATTAATCAGTGGCTTTTCGCTTTCAGGTTTGTCCTTAGATTTCGTAAATGCAGAACTGTGTCCAAGATCTTCCCAAGTGCCTTTATTAATGTTACCATTGATGACAGAATATTTGAACTCAGGACCAAGCTGCGCTCCCGTGATCATTTTAGAATTCCTGGTTGACAGCTCGGCTTTGCCTTCATCAGAGATACTGAAATTTTTTGTGAAGAGAATACTTGTAAAAGGTTTCCCCGATTTTTTGTTAATCATCTCTTTCGTTTGGACGCCATAACCTTCCTTGTTTAATGCAGCCACAAAATCGGAGAATGTTTTAGAAACAGGCGCTGTCCCTTTAATCAACTGTTTTAATTTATCCTTTTCAGTGGTTTTGGGGTTATCGACACCAAACTTATCATCGGGCAGATAGCTTCCTGCAATCCTTTTTTCAAGGTTCAGCTTAGAATACTCTCGTCCTAAATCAGATCCCTTTATAACAACACCTGACGACTTTTGAATAAATGTAATACCGTTGCCTACCTTGGTCTTAAAACCTTTTTGCAGAAGCTTCACACGCAGGGATTCCAAGTCTTCGGATTCAGGAATCATCTTATCAATATGGTTTCTCAGCTGGGCATGGATCGGGTTGCTTTTCCTTTCTATTTTGCCATCAATCAATAAAATATCCATTTGTTTAGTGGATTGAAGGCCATACTTGTTCTCCATTTTTCTGGAAAAATGACCCATATCCAAAAAGTCATAACTCGTTGAAACAGTATTCTTGCCCAGCTCATTTATCTTGTTAGCTATAATATGTATGTGCTCATGTTCTTTGTCAACATGTTTATAAGCAACAAGTCCATTCTCTTTCAACCCAAATTCCTTTGCATAATCTTTCACAATATTTTGCAAAACTTCATTTGATGGGCTTTCACCTGGCGGGAAAGAAAAGCTAACGTGTGCAACAGGGCTTTTTGTCCTGGTGTTCTGGTCTGCCACACCATGAAGTTCATCAGCAATGTAACTAAGGTCTATGTCTGGACCATATAATTCCAATGCGGTGATGTTTTGAAAATAGACCAGCTCACCCCTGATTTTTAAATCCCCGTTTTCATCAACGCTGCTTCGATCATACTTACAGTATATCATAGCGTTTAGAAAGTCACCACCAGATTTGCCAATATTTCCAATCATTTTAAATCACTGGTAAGATTATACATATCAGTAAATGAGTGCAGCTTTTCCCTGATTTTTTGTAGCAGTAGATCAATCTCAGCCACCGGCTCTAAGTCTCTGTCTAGCTTATTAACCAATTTTTCTATTTTGATAAACAGGGAAACAATACTGGCAATCAGACTTTGGCTTAGTACCATTTCATTGATCGAAAAATCTGCCCTCTGAACCATGCGTTTTAGACCAGCCGCCATGTTTCGAAAATCATCCGAAATTACGGTGTCGGAAGATGTATTTTTTGCAAGCAAAAGCACACTTCCTGCCATACGGAGAATGTTGGTCATTTCAGCTTTGACATCTTCCGGAATTGGCCGGCGCAATATCTTAGATTCCCGGTTAAGCAGTTTCTCTCTGCAAAAAACAGTAAAGTCAACTGAGTATCCTTCCTGCTCAGCTTTCAACTTAGTGATCTCATCAGGCGTTAGCATCAGGGTCACTTTTACTCTCACCTGGTTCGCGGCGAGCTTAGGTCTCCCCGCTTTTTTAGCTCTTTCTTTCTTTTCCATTTTTCTACAATGAGCCGGAGGGCGAATTGACTCCCAGGGGGCAAGCGGTTTTCAGACGGGTAAAATGAACAAAGTGAAATTTTAACCGGGTGAAAACATAGCTTGCTATTACGACTCTTAAATATTTAAGCAAAAATACCCCTTAGGTTGGCTATATCCAAAGCTTGATTTGTAATACTTCGAATCATTTATCCTAATAAAAGGTCCACAATTGAACTATTCAAATAAAACAGGTGAAATCTAATCTTATATCACGCCATATTAAATAAGCCGGACTAAAAACTAGCGGATAACTGGCACATAACTGACGGATAACTAGCGGATAACTGGCACATAAAAAAAACATTTTCAATCAATCTGATAACTGGCGGATAACTGGCAGATAACTGGCACATAACTGGCAGATAACTGGCACATAAGTAAAAAATAGGATTTTTTTAAAAATTACGTTTGTAATTATAAATTATAAATTTAATATTTGATAAAAATTAAATAATCTGTAAGCGTTTATAAATGGACAAGTCTAAGCTCATAGAATTGATAAAGTTTAGCAAACGAAAAGGCATGTACGATTTGCTGTATCTCCATTACTCAGGATACATTGATAATCTTGCGTATGAATTTGCTGCAACAATTATTTCAGAAGAGCTTGGAGTAAATGTCAGCCATCATACTATAAGAAGGATAAGGAAATCTAAGCAGCGTCAAAATTTAGCCAATGGGGGGAATAAAAAAAATGAATCGACGATAGCAACATCTGAAGGAATATCAACGACGCTTGAACCTGATCCCATTGCAAAAAAATTAGAATATCTAAAAAACTTCAAACCACTTGACGTATTCGCTGAGAAAAAAGTGCAGCAAAATTCAGGGTTTAAACCTATGGACTGACAAATTTATTATTAACCATCAATATCTATTACAATGAGCAAGCCAACAATTACAAAGAAGTTTAACTTCATTATTCAATCAAAAGGTGGAGTAGGGAAATCGTTTTTAACCTATATACTTGGGGTTAAGCATGAAAACAATATGGATACCTACATACTTGATGTTGATGGATCTACTAAAACCAGTACTAAACAGTTAAAGTTTTTGTATGATCAAAAACGAATTGCAAAGATTGACCTTCTTGATAAACAAGAAAGAATTGCCAGAGATAAACTATTTGGAAGCATCGAGGAAATATCGGGATTGTCATACAAAAATTACATACTCGACTTTGGTGCTCCTGAAAGTGAGCAACTTCCGGCACTGTTTTCAAGAGATGTAAACCAAGAGGACCTAAAAGCATTTACCGATTATCTAAATATTGAATTTGTCTTTCACGTCATTATAGCAGGCGGAACCGCTTATACGGCTTGTGTAGAGTACCTAAACTCCATTGTACGAGTGGTTGGCACAGAATTCAAAATCGTTGTCTGGCTGAATGAAAATACCTTGCTGAATTATCCGCAACAAATCGAAGAAATAGTTGAACATGCCAGAATTCTAGAATTGCAAGTTGAAAGATTTGGCGATGTCTTAACTGGAAGTGTATTTGATACTCAGATCAGTGAAATTATGCAACAAGGTCTTGGACGTGAAGGGATAGATAAATCAGGGCGCATGATTACGGTTCAAATGAATAAACTCACTAGAGATTTGATCATATAATGGCACACGTATCAAAAGAGGAGATAAAAAGGATTCAAGGATCTTACCAGCTAAAATATGGTGAAATAATTGATCCAATGACTGCAATGCTTTTATATGAGGTGGAAGACATCAAAAGATCGGACATCGCAGAAAAAAATGAAATCCTTGCTTCAATTCATAGGGAGATCAACGAAATGAAGGAGGTATACCGGCCATTTACTACAACGGACTTCAAAGTTGCTTTTTTTTATGGTGTAGGTAAATATACCTGGGCATGGTTATCAATATTTGTTATTGCCCTTGGTGTTATTTTAAATCATGTCAAAGAAACGACTATGATAGAATATCGGACAGCGAAACAAGTTTTAGAGCGCTATCCGAACATTGTCATACTCGAAGCATTAATAAAAAACGGGAAAGTTGTCGAAAAAAAGCAAGGCACATTCTTAGAAGTGGAGCCAGCAACGAAGAAATTGCTTGTAGGAAATACCTACGTTACAGATCCAGAAAAAGCGATGAACAAGGAAGCATCAAAAATCCTTATCCCGCTCTCTTTTAAATAATCGCTAAGCAAAAAAAATTTGTTAAAAAATATAAATTATAGATTTTATATTTTATACCTTTGATAATATATCAATTTAATATTTTTACCTCACAAACTATGCTAGCTATCGTTATCAGTAATTCGATTTACATAATTCTGTGTTTTGTATTGTTCATCGGATATGTATTTGCCTATACTTCATTAAATGGGCTGCTATCAAAGAATCAGAACAAGTTAAGCGAGAAACCGAAAGCTGAGTCATTCAACTCACTAAAAGGCGGTAGGGGAGGCTCCATCTCAGAAGCTGACCGTAGGAACATTGAAATGGCTAAGAATGGAGGTCATGAAGAAAACAATGAAGGTTTCATGTTTGATGAAAATGCAAGAATAGGAGGTAGCCTTCCAGCTCAACCACTTGAAGAACCAGTTTCCGAAACGGTTGCTGATCCTGAAAAAAAAAAGCTCTTAATGGATCAGCAGCTTCCTAATACTTCTGATAATAAATCAGAAGTAAGCAAAGAACCAGATGGGGAAGAAAATGTTGGAGAAACTAATCATTCTGATGAAGACGAAGATGAAGATTGCGGTATTGTTGCTGTGATCCATAACGAAGATGATGAAGATGAACATCAGCCTGCGAGCATTGAAGATGTATTCATTGGAGATATGTCAACGGACGACTTAATTCTTCACAGTTTATTAAAAACTCAGATGTTGGAAAGCGAAGAAATCAGAATAGCTCTAACCCAGGAATGCATTCAAGTCAATGATACTGTCAATAAACTCGAAGCAGACACAGGTAATCGTATAGACATTATCGTTAGTAAACTTCTTACCTCTCGCGAAAGAGTCGTTTTTAATTTATTTCCCCAATTTCAATATGAACAAGCTGCATAAACTAAACTTCGAATTAGCCCTTGGTGTACTCCTTGGAGCACTATTGATCTTTTATGTTGGATTCAAAGGCTCCCTATCACTTGTCACAATTGAAGAAACATTTTTCTATTGTGTCTTCTCCACCATCGGAATTTTAATAGGATGCTGGGGGTACAAACAGTTCAAAAAAACCGTGTTCTAACAGTCAAACAAGCATTTTAACAGTTCATTTATATATTTTTTTAACAATTCAAAAACAGTTTTATGAAACAGATTTTTAAAAAGGTGACTGCTGCATCAGCAATGGTTTTGGTTGGTATGGGTAGTGTTTTAGCCCAGGGTAATGCAGGTATTCAGGCCGGAGCTGCTGCAATTCAGCAAGCAACAACTGATTTGCAGGCATACTTTGAGCCGGTGACAACTCTGATCTATGTAATTGCCGCCTTGGTAGGTTTGTTTGGAGGTTTCCGCATTTACTCTAAATGGCAAAATGGAGATCAAGATGTACAAAAACATGCAATTGGCTGGGTTGGTGCTGTTTTATTCCTTCTCGCAATCGCAGCTGTATTGCAAGCAGTATTCTTCACCTAAGAAAGTAAAGTAATGAATCATTACATGCCAAATGGTTAATAACCATTTGGCATTCTTAACCTTTAAAATTATAAACCATCAAAGTTATGAAAAGTATACTGGGCCAAATTTTAGTTCAAATGCAACATTACGTTGGAACAGGAGAAGGTGCTATTGATGGGTCAATAATTGACAGATACGTAACAAACCCTATATCAGATAATTTACAGCTCTTCACAACATTTGTTTACGTAATCTGCGGATTTATGGGTTTGCTTGGCGGCTTTAAGATCTATTCGAAGTGGATGAATGGCGATGATGATATTAAAGGGTATGGGTTTAGATGGGTTGGTGCAATCATCGCAGTACTCCTTGTAGGAACATTGTTGCAAAGAATTGCTTCACAACAAAAAGCCATGTCGGGTGATTCTAATGTTCAAAACTTTATAAATGAATAGCTATGTCAATGAGTGGTGCATGGGTAATGGCAAAAATTATAGCACTGACTATCATTGCTGTTGCCGGATTAATAGCAGGGCTGCGCATTTTCCAAAATATGCAAAAGGGAGAAGAGTTTGAAGGTCCAATAATTAGATGGGGAGCGGGACTGGTGGGAGCATCTGCACTTGTATATGCTGTGGAAGCTTTCATTTATACTGATAGCGCTGGGTGGGCAAGTTCAGGTACTGCCCCACACTTAGTAGCAATAAGCTACGGAGCGGAAGCGCATCAAGCTGCTCTATACTTAGGAATTCTATTTTCGATTATCGGTCTTATCCGTATATATAAGAAGGTTCGGGACGGTGATGATGATGTTTATGACTACGGACTCAAATGGTTTGGCTCATTGATGTTCCTATTTATGATGGGATGGATCATTGACAGCATACTCAATTAGGTGACAATCTGTTACTTAACTCAATAATTTCGAAATCAACACCAAGGTATTAAGTGACAGCGTGTCACTTTAACATAACCATCTATTAGCCATGAAAAAATATACCATTTATCGAGGAATCGACAACGAGATCGAGTTCAAAGGTCTCAAAGGTCAGTTCTTCTATTATGCAGCTATTGGAGCTGTTATAACGATCATGCTGACTTTGTTTTTCCATATTGTTGGACTACCGATCATTATCAGCATTGTCTTTCTTGTTGGGGGTTTAGCTACGTCTTTTTTTGTACCCCAGCACTACAACAAATCTCATGGAAAATGGGGGTTTAGCAAGTTGCCTGTTGTTACCATGCAACCCAAATTTATAGTAAGACGAAAAGCCGCGCGTAATGTCGTAAAACTTAGAGCAGTTAAAAGAAATTAGTTATGTCAATGAAAATCAAGGAGGAAGAAAGTATCTTCCCAATTCTCGCAATAGATTCACACACAGATGTTATGGTATCAGCTAATGCTGACATTACCCTTGCATTTGAGCTAACACATCCAGAAGTATTTACAGCTTCGGATGGTGAAATTGATATTCTTTCTGACGCATACGTTAATGCGATTAAAACACTCCCTGTCGGATATATTGTTCATAAGCAAGACTGGTATGTTGAAGCTGAATATACTGCTGACTTTAACAATCCAACCATTAAAAACGGAAACTACCTTGCTCACGCAAACGAAAAGCATTTTGGTGAAAGACCTCACGTAATACATAAATGTTACATATATGTGACCCGGCCCTCAATGGATGCAAAAACAAGATCGAGCAAGAACTCATCTTTGTTAAAAAGGCATCTTGTCCCAAAAGAAATGTTACAGCAAAGCACATGGGATGCTTTCATGGATTCATGCGCACAATTCGAATATCTTCTGAATGGATCTGGTAAAATTAAGGCTCGGAGATTATCACCATCAGAAATTTTAGGTACTGAAAAAGAAACCGGACTTCTTGATAACTACCGCAGCCTAAGCTATGACGACAGAAGTTTATTAGAAACGGAAACTTCAAAAGATGGCTCGTTAAAAATTGGTAACAAATGGGTATACATGTACGTAATATCCGAATTGAATGACTTTCCACCAGCTGTAACCAATTCTATAACCTACGAGCCGTATTCCTCTGATAGATACCAAATACCAGTAAGCACGGGTGCAGTCTTAGGTATTGGAATGCCATACAATCATATCTTCAATCAAGTAATAATGATTGAAGATCGTGGGAGTATCAACAAAAACCTTGTGAAGGAAATTAAAAGACACAACTCATTTTCTGAGTGGGAAAAAGGAAATCAGGTATCAATGGCATACAAAGATGATTTTCTTCTAGAAATGGAAAAAAATGGAAGGGTTCCTGTAAAGGCACATTTTAATGTCATGATTTGGGCAAATGACAGGGAAACTGCGGAAGCATATAAATCAACTACGGCTTCTTCTATTGCAAACTTGGGATTCACCCCACGACAAGCTAGACACGACATATCTACAATATATTGGAGTTGCATACCGGGTAACATTGCAGAAATCGGAATAGACAATTTGCTAACATCATTTGTTGACGAAGCCGTTAGTTTACTGGCAATGGAAACAAACTACAATGACGCTGGATATTCTCCCTCCGGGATACGAATGACAGATAGGTTTGGCTATCCATTAATGGTTGATCTGTATGATGCCCCTTTGAAGAAAGGCGCGATCGCTAATAGAAATACATTTATTGTGGGTCCATCTGGATCAGGAAAATCCTTTTTCACAAATAACATGGTTTATTACATGCTTACAGCCAAGATGCATGTAAGTATTGTCGATGTTGGGCACAGTTACAAAAAATTATGTGAAACAATGGGTGGTAGATATATCACCTATTCACAAGATGATCCAATCGCCTTTAATCCATTCTTCTTTAAAACACTCAATCCATCAGAGGAAGATGAAGACGCTCTATCTGAATTGCTATTAAGCCTTTGGAAAACAGATAATGAGCGAGTAACAAATGCTGAACTAACAACTATCAGAGATATTGTTCACTCATATTATGTGTTCCTAAGAGTTAAAAGATTATCTGGAGAGAAGTACTATCCTTGTTTCGATACTTTTTACGACTATACAAAAGTTGAGTTTCCCGCAGTATTCCACAAAAACGGTGGCAGAGAAGATGTTGAGTTTGACTTAAAAAATTTCCTTTACGTATTGAAGCCTTATTATGATGATGGGCAATACGGTTTCCTGCTCAATTCCAGGAAGAACATTGATTTGATGGATCTCCCTTTTGTGATCTACGAGTTGGACAACATTAAAGACCATCCTGTATTGTTTCCGGTGACAACAATCATGATTATGAATACTTATGTACGTAAGTTATTCAACGTAAAGGGAACAATTAAGGCTCTAATTATTGAAGAAGCCTGGAAAGCTTTGACGAAAGAAAAATTTGCAAACTTCCTGCGTTGGGCATCTAAAACAGTTAGAAAGCATGATGGTTCCTTGATAGTTGTTACCCAGGAACTTGATGATCTTATCGGTAGTGAAGTTGTAAAAGATGCAATTATCAATAACTCTGATATTAAAATCCTTTTAGATCAGAAAAATTACGAAAACAGATTTAAAGAGATTGAAGGCTTACTCGGATTAAGTGAAAAACAGGCTTCCATTGTACAATCTGTCAACAGATCCATTGATCATAAAAGGCCACCTTACAGAGAGGTGTGTATCCTTTTAAAGGACTACGCCAAAGTGTATGGTATTGAAGTAAGCCCAACCGCGTATGCTGCCTTTACTACTAGAAAAGATGAAGTGGAAGAAATACACAGACTTGCCAAAGAGGTTTATCATAATGATATGACCAGAGCTACAACTGCTTGGGCAGGTGGAGAACGGCCACGTAAGCAATTAGCAACAAGCAACAACTAAAAGTCAATTCTACTTTAAATCATAGCAATCATGAAACTTAAAAAACACGTTTTTGCAGCATTACTATTTTTCTCCTTATCGGGCGGTGCGTATTCGCAAATGATTACGAACGATCCTATCCACACTGTAATTACAACCATTATCAAATTCTTCCAAGAACCCAGCTTTGTACAATTGGTGGGTAATGTGAAGAAATTGGTTCAGATCAGTAAGTTCATACGTCAAGTTGGAAGGGGTGTAAGCTTGGCTCAGGAAGCGACGACTACATTAAAGCTGATCAACAACTATGGAGCTGCGCTTGCTGCTGACAAACACATATTATCATCAGAATATAGCGTGATATCGAAAGACTTTACGAGTTTTTCTAAGGAAGTGGCAAATATCACCAAGGATTTAGCCGAAGTCGTGCAACAGAAAAACTCTACGATGGATGATGGTTCAAGACTTGATGGAGTGAACAAAGCTTCCGAAAGACTGCGCAACTTAAATTCGGAAATTAAGTCATACGTCGGAAAGATAAACTATATCTCACAACGAAGGGCATTCGGTATGGACGATAAAAGTGCCACTGCGCGTCTTTACAAGATTGCCAGTAATGTATCAGGAGAAGGTGGAAGTGGCTTTTCCGGTGTTGATGAGTTCCCAGGTTATACATTCGGAAACGAATATGATAATGAAGAAGTCGATTTTGACATTGAAAAAAAGATGGCTCAGGAGGCTGCCATGATTCAACAGCAACTTTATCAGGAGTTTAATAATAAACTTCAAATTGCCGAATTAGAGGCTCAATCGCTTGCAAACATGCGAATACCAAAAACAACTGAGAACGGCTTCTATGCAATAAAAATGAGAGAGGGAGCCTGTCCAATGGTTCCTACTCCAACTGGAAACGGTACATTTTTCGGGACGACGATGCATTATGATTCAACGTCCGGGGTAACGGTGACTACTCAATATGAAGACAAAGGGAAAGATGATTTCAAGAAAGCTATGGCAGATTGGGAATACCAAATGGAGGAAATATGCGGGCCACTTTGGGAAGCTTACGAGAAAGGAATTGATATGCAGCGCAACATGCTTGTGCAGGAAACGGTAGCTCCGCTCAGAGATCAGTACACAAAAGAAATGAATGAGAAAATGACCGCAGCCGAAGCCGCGATTGCAGAGAAATATAAAGGGCAGTCCACGACAAAAATTAAAGAGAAAGAATAGCCCCTTCTCTAACATACACCATTAACATTGATCATCATGAGCACATTTATGCTACTGGCTGACAGTTTCGGCAGCGCCGATCTATTGAGAGTAATAGATTTAATGTATACGAAGCAGGTAGCTGACAATACTTACGGTAGTGCTATTGGTACTGAGCTAATGGCCGCATCCAGGGGAATTGCTGGAATCGCTGGCCTATTTTACATTGGTTCAAAAATATCCGGTCAGATTGTAAGGAACGAAGGAATCAATTTTATCCCCCTACTCAGGCCATTTGCCTTAATGATCTTAATAGGCTTGATTCCAGAGATTACTAATTTAATAGATGCAACGTTTAAGAAAGTTGCTGTTGCTGCACAAGCGGACAGTGAGTCAGTTAAGCAAAGAGTTGCTGAATTACAGAAAAAAAGGGAACAAGCTGTTAAAAAGAAGTGGCAGCAAATAGAAGAAAATGAAGATGCATATAACATGGAATTTGGGGAGCCGGAAGACGATATGTTTAAATCAGTCAGCAAGGCTTTTAATATTGCAACTGGAAAAATGGCAGATGATTTCAAATCAGCTTTATATGATTTCACACAAGCCATACTCGCATTGCTGGGAGATATTGCATACATAATCCTGTATTTGATCTCAGCAATCTATCGTATAATACTAAGAGTTATTGCTCCATTAGCCATTGCTTTTGCCATTTTCGATGGTTTATCCAACAACGTAATTGAATGGTTTGGCAAATACATTAACTATGCCCTTTTGCCGATGGTGGCTGGAATATATCAAAATATCGCTGTCACTCTAAACATGGGGTTTCTGGATGAAATGATGATTTCTGGTGATATGTCGTCCACGCTTCCAGGACAAGATCCATTTGCCTTTGGCCTAGTTTACACCGGAGTCCTTATTATCCTTTTGGTACTCTACACACAAATACCATCCATTACAAACATGATAATGGTTGTCGGTGGATCATCCGGGATGATTCAGGGACTTACTGGAAAAGCTGCTGCTGGTGGCATGGCTGCAAAACGGTTCGGAGGTATGAGAATGGGCGGTGGTTCAATGGGTGCTGCTAGTATGGGTGGAGCTGGACCAATGGGACCAGTTGTACAGCAAGCAGGAGCAACACGCGGTATGGGTAATATAATGGGATCAAAACATAATGATAGTGGTAGCCAAAATGGTGGCGGCTATCCATCAGGAAGATCCGGATCTTTTTCGGCCAAGCCAGCACCAAAAACAGCAACAGTTAGCTAATGAAAAAACCATCATTATACCAATCGTATCTCCGAGTACAACTGGAAGCGATAATTATTACAATTCTTGCTTTCACCTTGACTATCGGATGTTTAGCCTGGTGCTACAAATATTACGCAGACGAAACAGCAGTGTTCTATGTGCATAACCGAGGTGTCACTATACAGGTGTACGACGAGACAAAAAATAGAACTGAGATCATCATTCCAAACATCAAAAAAATAAAAAAATGAATGAGCTATTAAATATGGAGAAGGGGCATCAACGGAACAGACTACTGGTAATTACAGTGATCGTTGGTTGCATATTAATTTGCATTGTTTCGGTAGTGCTCGCTTTTAAACAAGTTCATGATTCAAGTAATCGGATATACGTGATTAACAGAGGTGTTGCACTAGAAGCGTTTAGCGCAAATGTATTAGAAAACCGACCTGCAGAAGCAAAATTCCATGTAACTCGCTTTCACGAGCTGTTTTTCACTTGTCCGCCTGACGCAAGGTCAATTGAAGCGAACTTTGTTAAAGCTTCCTTTCTAGCAGACGAATCTGCAAAGCGAACTTTTGACAGATTAAAGGAAGATCAATTTTATCAAAAGTTGATTCAATCAAATACAAATCAGAAAGTTACAGTTGAAAGCGTCGATGTAGACTTGAAAAAATATCCTTACACGGTAAGGACAATTTTTAAAATAACCCAAGAAAGAGCAACCAATAGAAGTACCCGCATATTGGCCTCAGAAGCAACCTTGGTTGACGTTACACGATCAGAGGTGAATCCCCAAGGTTTCCTTTTAAGAAACTTTACAATTACTCACAGAAGTGATCCTAAGGAAGAAAATGTGGGAGCTGTCAGGTAAAAAAATGTCTTCAAAAATTAACCCTGGTTGAACAATGATTCTCAACAATTTTAAAAGAAAAGATAAAACACCGGCAGACGAGAAACAGCTATCTGGTTATCAGTTAGGTTCGACTATCCGTGAAAAGATAGATGCCCAATTCCAGATAACAGGAAACAAGCTAAATTCTTGGCAGGACATAATTGGAAAAAAAACGACAAGTGGAATTGTCATTTTCTTGTGGGTTACCTCCTTCTGCTACTTCTTATATTCTATTTTATCAGTAATAATCAAACACTAAAATGGCAGCAACTACCGAAATAAAGGCTGAAAAAGCTAAGGCTCTTTCGAAGCCATCGAAGCACTTATTCATGATACTCCTACCCCTTCCTTTTCTAGTTGGAATAGGTATTGTCGGCAACCAGCAAGGATGGATTGGAGGTCCCAAACAAGAAGTAAACAAAGAAGTAGGTCTGGATCTGGCCATACCGGATGCAAAAGTTAAAGAGTTGAAGAAAGACCAGAAGTATGATGCAGCAGCCAGTTTACCGGGAGATATGCAGCCGGTTTCTGGCCTGGGAATAACGCTAGATGACAATGCGAACATCAATTCCCGCATGATGGCAGGTGACAATAATAACGTCAGTGGATTGGAACCGAACACCAAAAGTGATGTCGAAAATTTTGCAAAATCAATAGGGGCAGAAAATAAAGGGGCTGGCACTTTGAGTTCAGAAGACATGAAATTGACCAGCCAGCAAAGAAAAAACAAGGTGAGACAAAGCAGTATCGCGCAGCAAAAAGCCTACAATCGAGATGTTAACCGGACAGTTAACAATATGTATAACAATCCTGCTGCTGAGCGAGAAGAAAGAGCTGAGAAGGCACGAGCGATCAGAGAAGAAGAACAACGACTTAAAGCAAATGACAAACTGCTGGCCATGCTAGATAAGCAAATGAACCAACAAAACCAGCCGGTGCAGCGGCCTATGAATGTTTCCCAAAACGCAGTTCCAAGAAATTATTCTACTGGAAGAAATAAAGGACAGAATACTCAAAGCAGTGATGAATATAGTGTAGAAGTTAACACTTCTTCAATCGGAACAAATGGGAGAGAAGGTGGAAATGGATTTTACGGATTGAACGGCAGTAAGGTGAAAAACAATCGACCATCAAAAGTTAAAGGATCTATCCGGGCCGTAGTACATGGTGACGGAGATGGGATTACAGTAACGAATGGTTCATCAGTTTCTATCCGGATGCAGGATGAAACCAAAATTATGATAGAAGGAGAACCATTAATCCTGCCACAAAATACTTTGGTATACGGAATCGCCCGAATTACCGGAGATCGTATAGATATATCCGTTAGCACAATTAGAGTAAATAACTTCATCTACAATGTAAGCCTTGTAGCTTATGATTTGGATGGCCGCAAGGGTTTGTACGTTCCTGATATGAGAATTAAGCAACAAGTAAATAACTCACTTGCACAAAGCTCGACGCAAATGATGTCTCCTTCATATGTAATGGGCGGGTCGGTCGCACAACAAGTTGGAGGTCAGCTCGCCAGTCAGGGCGTTAATATGGTGATGCAAACAGGTAGAAATGTGCTTCAAAGAAAGATGCAGCAGCCAAAGGCTCAGGTAAGACCCAACTACCAAATTCTGTTAAGGGCGGGTAAAAACAACGAAGAATCTGAGACGGAAGAAGAAACTGATTCTGAGATCATTGAGTAAAAAAACATCAAAAATTTAGCAAAATAGAAATCAATAGTCATGAAAAAAATACTTTCAATTGTACTCATGCTAGTTTTGAGTAAAAGCGTAATTGCTCAGGATAATGCGCAGATAGTGAGCGATTCACTAGATTCACTGATACCAAACAGTTTATCAAAAAAGAGTAACTTAAAACCAATAGTAATTGACCCCCACCCTTTCATCTTGCCGATTGCAAAAGCATCGGTAAGAGGGAGCTACCCTGTCGAGCTATCATTTAACAAGACTACTCACATAGTGTTTCCTAGTAAAATAAAAGATTTCGATGCCGGAAGTGACGTTGTAATTGCTACAGTTCCGGAAGCTGTGCTCAATGTTCTTCGTGTTAAAAGTGATGTAAAGGGCTTTGTGGAAGAAACAAATATGACAGTTCTAACAGAGGATGGAGGACTTTACAGTTTTTTAGTGCGTTACAATGAAAACCCAGCGGTGTTCAACATTAATATTTCAAACAATATAATCGCTGATTATGAAGCTACGAAGGCATTAGGAATAGGTGCTGGTTCGAATAGTTCTCCAAATACTTATGTACTTGCGGAAGGCAATTATGTAGAAGAAGCATTGAAGGCTTCCTCTCAAAAAGTTGTAGATAAGAAGAATTTCATCCGGCATGTGGGGGCCAAAAAGGACAATTTTGAAGCTCTCGTAAAGGGTTTATACCTTGACAATAATAATGTACTGTTCATGAAGCTTCAACTCCGGAACAAAAGCTATATGCCTTATAAAATTGATTTTATCAAAGTGTTTGTCAGAGATAAAAACTACGTCAAGAGAATGGCTGTACAAGAGGAAGAAATTAAAACTTTAATGTCTTATCCAATTACTCCTGACCAGCTAAACGGCTACTCAGACATTGACAAAGTCATCTCATTCCCCTATTACACACTCGCGGATGGTAAAATACTAGAAATTGAAGTCTATGAAAAAGCCGGTGGCCGCCATGTAAAGTTCCAGTTGGACAATCAGACATTACTTCAGGTAAAAAATCTATGATCATGAAATTGATAAAATTCACAATATTATTTTTGTGCCTTTCGGTTACTTATGCTTTTTCCCAGGTACATGTTAAAGGCAGTAGATTCTTTGACATTGCAGCAGGTACTGTTGATGGCATTGATCATAACCTTAAAAATGACAACTCAGGTTTTTGGGTATCACTTGGCACAGGTAGATATAACAAATTTGAAAATTCTTGGAGGTGGAACTTAGACTACTTGCAGAAGACGTATGTGTTCAGCCCTGATGGACTTAATACTGGAACAATCCCGGTACGTCATTACAGTGTTCAATTTGGACATGGCTTCAAGCTTATCAAAAGCAAAAGAAGAGTCTTTTATCTCAATGCCATTCCCCAGTTACTTGCTGGTTATGAAAGTGTTAATAACAATGTTAGCGTAGCCGGTAATTACCACATAAACAACAAGAATAAATTTCTGATTGGTGGAATGGTCGGAATAGAAATTGAAATAGAACACTTTACAATCCAGGCAAAACAGCGCTGGCTCCCTAAGTCAAGTACAAAGATATTCCACACCCAGCTGGGAATCGGTTACCGTTTCAATAGATAGTGTAAACAATAATTCGAGCTATGAAAAATTTAAAATATATGTTCGCAATGTTCTTCGGGATAGCGATACTGACAGGATGCGAAGGACAATTAAGCCTAACGCCAATGGAAGATTACGGTGCAACGCCAGGCTTTCCTGAATACAACTTTTCTTTTCGGGCAATGGATGCGAAGCTGGGCCGGGATACAAGCTATGTCGTAATACCAACAGACACAATTAGCAAAAGTAGAGTTACCTTCCTTGAACTGTACTTAAAACAGCTTACTTTCAGCAAAAATGTAAATTATAAAATAACCTATCAAGTCGATGAAGGTACTGACGCTAGCTTGGTATACCGGTCGCAAGAAATAAGAGCGAATGACTGGCTCAACGTGACAACATCGAATTTTGCCAAAGACAAACTATATATTCGATTCATTCCCATAACCCTTGGGCAGACATCAGTAAGCATTACCTGTACTGACGATGCAAAGAAGTCAAAGACCTTTAAAAAGACCTTTTTTATAGTCAAATAAAGACTTAATTTTGACTTACGAATGTTAAATTTTAAGAGGTTTAATTTTTCGCGCCCCAATACCCTGTCAGGTTTGGGGCACTTTATAATCTCCCCTACCCTACTTAATTTGCTAGTGTTTTGTGCGCCGGCACCAGGTGTGGCCAGCTGAAAACCTTAGAGAAATTGAAGATTTTTGACCAGGATTAAAATTTTCTTAGGCGCTGATTCACTGATCAGGCCGGGAGCTAGGGAAGTTGATTAGCAAATGCTTAGGCTTTTTAAGAAAGATTACATGTAGTATTCCCGACAACGGGTATTGCATTGAAGGGCTTCGGACCAAGTGCTTCAAAAAAATGAAGTTTTGCGTCAATAAACAGCTATATCACGGCGATCATCATGTATTAACCTTCCAAAAGCCGCCAGAAATCCGACTTTGAAAATGAATTACATGTAGTATTTGCGACAACCCTCCTAAAATTAGGATAGGTGATAAATTAAAATGAAACAGCTGGCCGGATCAATAACCAGATTTAAATTTTTCAAGTAAAAACAATGAAACGTTTCTCGCTAAGGATCAAAGGTTAGCATCTTATAAAACGGGTTACATGTAGTATTTCGGACAACCCATTCTTCTTCTGACATTGTGGTTAATATGGATCACATCAGGAGCCGGTGCTCGCTTAGGAGCAATGGACATCATCTTCTTAAAAGCTTACATGTAGTATTTCGGACAACCTATACACTGCATTTCCGTCTAAAACCCGTCCAAACATGACGCTAAGATTTGCGTACAGAAGGATCATGCTTTAGAGGTTTTTCTTACAAATGGGCGGAAATATACGCTAAGCAACTAACTATTTAGTTTTGGCTTTCTCAATGGCCGCAAACCATTCCCTCTAAGATCCGGGTCGGCATTAAAGGAGTATTTACCCAGCCGGTTGATATGAGCAAAAGGCGCAGGAGAGATAAACTCGAAGTCATTTTCATCAATCTGGTATCCTTCCTGGTGTAATTGTTTGATAACTTCTTGTATATAAACCGTGTTCCAGACCAGGACAATATTGGTGATCAGGTTCAGGCTCCTGACTACTTTTTGCTGTTGTTCTTGCTGTTTTCGGCGTACAACCCCATCACCGCCAAACCACAGGTAAAGCCTTAGGTTGTGCAGCTGCTCCCCTTTGATCAGCTGTGTGTTTATCTTTCTTCGCAAAGGCATACTAAGCAGGTATTTAAGGATAAAAATGGTTTTTATCAGTTGCCCATAGGCCTGCAAAACGTACATCAGGTTATTTTGGCGTGGGTAAGATTGGAGTTTGGATATTAACAATGAAGCAGTTACCCGTCCTGATTTAATAGAAGCAGCGACTTTGAGTAGTTCATCAAAATGTTGTTTGAGATAGTCGGGATTAACGCGACCGGTGAATTTCAAAGCAGGGTATTCCCATTCCCTATCCTTGATTTTACACAGCCGCTGATCTTTTATGTCCCGGATCCTTGGACAAAAATCCATTCCTAATAAGTCAAAGAGGGCAAATATCAAGTCCGAGTAGCCCGACGTATCAGTGGTGTGTTCGAGTATTGTCAAATCGGTTTGGTTACCTATGATTTCGTCCAGTACATAAGTAGCGTCCCTTTCGGTGGACGAAATGCTCCGGCTGCCATACTGGCTGTACTGATCAGAGGTATGCGTATAAAAGGTAATTCCCTTCCCGTACCCAAAGTAATTGGGGAGCGCCTTCGCATTCCGGACTTTGCCACTGGTCGGGAAGCGCTGCCCGTCCGAGGATGAAAGTGTGCCCCCGCCCCAATAGCCGCTCAGCCATTGCTGGTAGTGAAAGTTAACAAGTGTATCGTTGGCTTTTTTAAGATTATCTTCTGAGAGATAGTTATTGCTTGTCCACCAAAGTGATTGATAATCAATCTCGCATGAGCGGGCTAAATCCGTTAAAGGAATATTGCACCCGGCGGCAAAAACAGCAGCATATAAAAGGGACTGGTGCTCCTGGTTACGCGGCTCGTTTTCCAATCCGTGAAGATGCTCGGAAAAATTCACCCATGCATCCACTTCTTTAATTATATCTGTGATGTTGACTTTCGGGAGCCGTTGATTGATTTGCTCCCGGAGTGCTTTTGCTGAAAGCGGGACATCTTCTGCGGGCAATGCCGGAACTACCAGGATGCCTTCTTCAAGCCGGATTTCCCCGCCCGCATTCAGGAGCTCATCCAGCGGTTTTAACAGTGATTCCAGTTCCTGTAAGCGGTGATCGATACGCTCGGTGGGCACAGCAGGCATTGACATTTGACTGCAAAAATCCTGTCGTAGCAGTTCCCACTGGGCATTTGAAAGAAGCAGCGAATTGAAATCGCCATATTTTCGGGAGATATTAACAAATACATCTCCCGAACGGAGCCGGTCCCGCAAGTTGGCCATGGCACATAATTCGTAAGGCTGGCGTTGCGGAGAAATTTCCGGCAGCTGCTGATCATTTTCAAAAACCAGTTTGTTCCAGGAAGGCGTTATAAAATCAACCGGCGCGTCATCAGGCAATTTTCTTCTTTTGCCGGTTTGCAGCTCGGTCAGGATATCAAGCACGTTCAAAAAGCCGTCTTTGGAATGGGCAATTTGAAAGTCAATGGTTTTAAGCAGGTTAGGGGTAAATTGTTTTAAGGTTGCATAATAATTGTTCAGATAATATAAATAGGTCTGTCTGGCAGGGCGAAGAGCAGATCCGGTTACTAATAGTGCCTCCCTGAGCATTTCCTTTGGGTATATTTCAAAAATATATGTCCGCAGCTGATCGTCCGTAATAGTATCATTGATGATAATGCTAACAGCCTGGGACAGGGTTTTCATCGCCTCGTTCTGTGATTTAAACAAGGTTTGCTGATATGCGTCCAGCTCCTTTTTTGAGCCATTGACAATATGCTCCCAATAATCATCAAACATTTCCAGCACTTTGTCATTGGTATCTATCAGGCTCTCATACAGGAAGCAAATTAAAATCGGGTACCGCCTGGTAGCGCTCATTCTCAGCAAATACTTATTAGAAACATTCCTGGCAATTTGGGCCAGTCTTTTTCTACGGTTCAGGCTTATCACCGATAAGTCCCACTGATGGACGTTTAATGATTTTAAAAAATTGATCTTTTCCAAGGTCTGGTTAATAGCCCTGGGCGTATTGCTGGTGGGAACCTGGCAAAGCCACCGGTGCAAAGTGATACCGCGAGTACCATCCAGCTCTACTATTTGAGTCAGCCTGGTCTTCATCTCTTCGGTCAGTAGCAAACCAAGCCTACGATAAGTTTCCTGGTGCAGCTGTTCATCCAGGCTCCCGACAACCCTTTCCAATGTCCCAATGGACGGCCTTAAAATTTTCTCCTGTCCCAGTTTTAAACATACTTGCTGCAGCAATATCGGCTCGTTGTCATGTTCCATCCCTTTATTGAGCAGCCATGGCAAAAGCCATATTTCATCCAGGGGTTGCCACCGGCGGAACTTTAAATATTTTAGTATTATACCCAAATGTTCTGTTCTGGTAGCATCCCTATGGCCGTATAGCGCCAATAATTCGATACCGGAGTTCAATTGCCCACTTATCGTAGCAGCTACATTTACTGGAATCTGATCTTGCCATTTATCCGGAAGAAAGCCCATGAACCGGATAAGGCACATCTGAAATGCAATCCCTAACCGGTTATGCTCCCCCCTGAACGATTTAAGAAAAATTTTGTTTTGCTGTGTAATTTGAAAAAATTGCATCAGGTCATACTCCGATATTTCTGCCGGTACCTTCTCGTACCGCTCACGCTGGGATTGGTTTAAAAATAGCGATGCCATAAGGAAAATGGGTTATCAAAAAGGGTATCAAAATTCACCCCGTCTGAAGTAGGTTTAAAGCCTGTTTTTAAGCGTTAAAAAGTATATTTGTAAAGGATTTCCTTTTTGATAAGCAATTAAATGAAAAAGAATAATCAGCCCAAACGGGTTGCGCTATATGCAAGGGTATCGACCCTGGACAAGGGACAGGACCCACAGACCCAACTGGGGCAGTTACGGGACTATGCCCAAAGGCGTAGCTTCGAAGTGATGGGAGAATTTATCGATCACGCTTCCGGAACAAGCCAGGACAGGGTCCAGTACAAATTGATGATGGAAGCAGCCAGGAAGAGAAAACTGGATGTAGTCCTGGTTTGGCGGTATGACCGCTTTGCCCGCTCAACCCAGGCACTGGTCAATGCCATGAAGGAATTTCAAAGTATGGGTATTGATTTTATTTCCTACCAGGAGAATATCGATACTACCACGCCGACCGGCGAGCTGATATTTCATGTGATGGCTTCCCTGGCACAATTTGAGAGCTCGCTGATCAGCCAGCGGGTAAAAGCCGGCATGGCCAGGGCAAAAGCACAGGGGAAACGTATTTCACGGCCACCATTGCCTATCCAACAGCAACAGGAAATTTTTAAACTACAAAAACAAGGGCTTTCGATGAACAAGATTTCCAAACAGCTCGGAATTGCTTACGGGACTGTGTATAATTATATCGGTAAACTAAAAACATAGTTCCTTAGCGTATGTTTTCGCCCATTTGTAAGAAAAACCTCCTTTAGAAAAATATTTTATTGAAATCTGCTTAGCATTAAAAACTTCTAAAAGTCAGAGATCTCAATTATCATCTTAATATTTACAGCCGATTTTATCGTCTGCACCGGGCTTTACGTGTTTGAGGTTGAAATCTATATCATATTTGATTGCAAATGTCACCAGAGCGACAATATGAGCCTTTAAAAACAACATCGGATCGTAAGACAGATCCAGTATTAGCAAACTGATCCACATGCAACTTAAAAATCCGGCTGATATCCAACTTAAAACAAAAATGCATCGGCCTCCGGCGTCTATTTTCCTTTCCATGATACAAGTTTTAAAATTCAACTAAATATAATACAATAAAATGTAATATACAATATATTGTAATAGTGAATTTTAGCTTTTTTAAAAATATATTCCTTTGGTAAGTTTCGTTACTGAAAGAAAAATCAACCAACTATGTTATTAGTTCAAAAAGTTTCACATTTCTTTCTCCCATTTGTTCAAATAATTAAATCATGAGCGATAGCGAATACCGCTTTTCTTTTTTCTTTTTATAATTTTTATAATCAGTATATAATAATGATGTAGTATTCTGGACATACCCCCCTCTCAGTTCGCTGGAAACCCAATAAATTGAAATTTCTTACATGTAGTATTCTCGACAACCGATCTCTAATTTTATCTTACATGTAGCATTCTCGACAACCGCCAGAATTTACATGTAGTATTCTCGACAACCAAAATTGGTTAGATGTAGCATTCCCGACAAGCCCCTGGCATTACATGTAGCATTTACGACAGCCTATTTTATATTTTCTGTGGATAACTCCGGAAAATCAGCCCTTACATGTAGTATTTCCGACAAGCCAAAATCAAGGCACGGTTTTATTGTTGGCATTTTTCCATACTTTTGGAATTATTCCAATAATACACATAATTAGTAATACAGTAAAGTAGCATTAGCAATGGAACTAGAATCTACTATCAACTCGCGGTCATTAGAAATCATCTCTTGCATGAACATGCAATTTGAGTTTTACCTTCCATATTTTGAAGGCTTGAAAGCCGGTTTTCCAAGCCCAGCAGCCGACTTCATTGATGTAAATATAGATTTGGTCAAAGAGCTGATAAAAAATCCTTCTAGCACATTTTTAGGAAAGGTAAAGGGTGATTCTATGCAAGATGTAGGAATATGCGATGGAGATATCCTTATAATAGATAAGAGTTTAGAATTTGAAAATAATTGCATTGCAGTTGCTCACATTAATGGCGAATTTACTGTAAAGCGAATTAGAAAAGATAAAAATTCGCTTTGGCTCGTTCCTGCAAATGAGAAGTATAGCTCAGTCAGAATTGCAGTTAATGATGAATTTGCCATTTGGGGGATTGTTGTCAAAATAATTAAAGACGCAAAAAATGTTCGCATTAATTGATTGTAATAATTTTTATGCATCGTGCGAACGTGTTTTTAGGCCAGAGCTGAACGGTGTTCCAATTGTTGTTTTATCAAACAATGATGGCTGCGTTGTAGCTCGCAGCAATGAAGCAAAAGCATTAGATATTCCAATGGGCGCACCGGCTTTCGAATATGAAAAGATGTTTGAAAAACATGGCGTTCAAGTCTTCTCTTCCAATTATGCTTTATATGGCGATATGAGCGCCCGTGTAATGACAATTTTAGGCGCTTTCTGCCCAGACCTGGAAGTTTACAGCATAGACGAAGCATTTCTCAGCTTCGACGGGTTTAAACATTTTGATCTCCAAAAAATTGGTATCGAAATGAGAAAGAAGGTGCAAAAATGCACCGGAATCCCGGTTTCAGTGGGATTTGCTCCGACCAAAGCACTTGCTAAGGTTGCCAATAGAATTGCAAAAAAATTCCCGGAATTGGGTGGTGTCTACATCATCGACACCGTTGAAAAATTACAGAAGGCAATAAAATGGTTAAAGATAGAGGATGTCTGGGGAATTGGCCGACAGCACGCTAAAAGGCTTAATGCTCAGGGCATAAGAACAGCCCTAGACTTTACATTAATGAGTGATGCATGGGTCAAAAAAAATATGTCCATTGTTGGCCTGCGCCTAAAAAAGGAGTTATCAGGGATTCGGACTCTTGAACTTGATGAAATATCAGATAAGAAAAGTATTGCCTGTACCAGGAGTTTTGACAAGAACTACTCAACCTACGACGAAATAAAAGAACGTATCGTTACTTACGCTACAATCTGTGCTGAGAAGCTCCGGAAGCAAGATTGCTGCTGCAATGTCCTTCAAATATTTATTGTAACAAATTTCTTTCGCCAGGACCAGCCACAATATAGCATGAGCATTTCTGTTGATTTACTCCCAAGGATTTTGCTAGATTATTTCGAGGCGATTACCTGGCGACTTTTTTTGGTAACCGCACGTTTCCAGACATTTTCGCCTACTTTCTCACCCAGGTAGGTGCCTTGCTCAACGCCGTCACGAAAATGTATCCCGCCATAAATACGGCTGATGGAGGCATTCCAATAAGCTTCCTTAAATGATTTGAAGGACTTAATCCCTTGCCCATATTTCTTTTCCGTTGTATCAGTGAACGCTACGTTGTCACCGATCAAATGCGTAAGAACTGTTCCACAGGCAGCTGAGATAACGCTGTGGCCACTTAGGGGTAAACTAAAGAAAGGGAGAAAAACCGTCATGACTTTTACGTAGGTTTTTTCTCCCGGCATAATTCGGTACATTCAATTCTAAGCGGCTGGTTCCTGAATGCTAAACAAGAAAATCAGGTTGTCCGAAATGCTACATGACGATTATTGAACCTTTACCTTGACTTTCGAAAATACGTAAAAAGTTTCCGTTGCAATTTGCCGGCAGCGTTCGTCATATTTAGCCGTTTCCTGTGGTTTTCCATCGAATTCTTTTGGGTCGTCATAAGGAATAGCCACCCGCGAAGAAGCTCCTTTTACAATAGGGCAAGCATTGTCTGCCTGGGAGCAGGTCATGATTGCGCAAAAATCGTTTTGAGGGTTACTGGGATCATCATATTTTTTGGAGAATGCTTTTAATGGTTCTGCGTCGGCTGCGTATCTCACTTCATAAAGAGGGTTTTTGTCTTCGGATGTTTTAGTGATCTCAAATCCAGCCCGGGTGCATGCAGCAACAGCTCTTTCGTTGAAGGCACGGGACTCAGTTCCTCCCGAGAATGTTTTAACCTTTGGGATATCATAATAAGCAGCAGCTGTCGCCGCCCAAATTTGACCGAAATGGCTACGTCGGGAATTATGTGTGCAAATATATGTGAGTTGCACCGGCTCGGCTGCATTCACTTTATTCTGTATAAAAAGGGCTATTTTGTCTAACTCTGCTTTTCTATCCTTAGGGATTCTGGAAAAATCTGATTTGACTTTGTTTATATAAGTTAACAAGGCTTGATTGATAGCTACCTTTTTACCGGGCTCAGCAGCATGAATAATGGCAGTCGGTAACAACAGCAAACACACAATTAGATTTAAAAGTTTCATATTGATTTTAATTTTAAAATGCATCGATTCAATCGTAAATATACGATGAGAATTTTCATTAAAATATTAATCGTTTTATTGCAATGAATAAATCTATTTATACCTTTGGGCATGGGAGTTACAAAGACACAAGTTTTTACGGATAAACAAAACCGTATCGCTGATTTAGCCAAAGCGCTTGCGCATCCTGCGCGCATTGCCATCATTCAACATCTTTTGAAAGAAAAATCCTGCGTTTGCGGTGATCTGGTGGAAGTTTTACCACTTGCTCAGGCAACAGTATCACAGCATTTAAAAGAGCTAAAAAATATCGGTATCCTTCATGGAGAAATCAATCCCCCCCGTGTTTGCTACTGTATTAATGAAACTGTTTGGCAGGAAGCCAAAGCGATTTTTGGTGAAATTTTTGAAACTGAGATTACGCAGCAATGCTGTAATTAAGTAATAATTGTACTTATTTTCTTATGTTTAGTTCAATCGTAATATAGCAATGAATAACTTAAATCCAATGAACCGGGGTGCGTTAACCTGGCAAGCCTTCAAAAATACACTTTTGGAAAATCCGGATAAAATCCTCCAATTCCAATATGCAGAAGGTCAGTATGTAGATGCATCTTACCACATTACTGAAATTAAACAGGCTCCGATTGTATCTGTCGATTGCGGTGGAGTCATGAACGGCTGGACAGAAATTATTGTACAGCTTTGGGAGCCATCAGTAGCTGAGACGGACCGCGCTATGAAAGTAAGCAAGGCGCTTTCAATTGTTAATTTAGTAGAAAAATCACTGCCACTTAATCCGTTGGGTGTAGTAAAAATCGAATTTGGCAATTCTAAATTTGACACTCGCCAAATGTATCCATCAGATTTTATTTCGGAAACAGATTCGTTTACTGTAAATCTTTCAGCAGACTTTACACAGTGTAAAGCAATAACCAGGGGGCAAAGCTGTGGCACAACACCGACAGGTGAAGAATGCTGCACACCTGCAAACAACGCGGTGGCTGATGTAAAACAAGTGCAAATGCTTGAAGTGGTTGGAGCTGAAAATCAAAGTTGTACGCCTGGTGGTGGATGCTGATAATGATTTGTTCCCATCAATATGATCACAATTCGAAATTTAGAACCTGGTGACTGGCCTGCCGTTCGTGATATTTATGTGCAGGGTATCGCTACCGGCGAAGCCACACTTGAAACCAGTGCACCCGAGTGGTCGGCCTGGGATCAGTCCCATGTAGCACAGCACCGTTTTGTGGCACTTGCAAACAGCGGTGAAATTGCTGGCTGGGCAGCCTTGACACCTGTATCCGGAAGGTGTGTTTATGCCGGAGTGGCCGAAGTGAGTGTTTACATCGGGAGTAGTTTTCGGGGACAAAAAATAGGTGATACACTTTTAAAGCACCTTATCCTGGACAGCGAAAAAGGAGGCTACTGGACACTTCAGGCAGGTATATTTCCTGAAAATGTTCCGAGTATTAAGCTACATGAGAAAAATGGTTTCCGGGTGATCGGGTACCGCGAGAATATTGGAAAAATGAAAGGGGTATGGCGTAGTGTCAACCTTTTGGAAAGAAGAAGTAAAGTAACAGGCATAGATTAAGCTACAATGAAAAAAATATTAGTGCTCTGCACCGGTAATAGCTGTCGGAGTCAGATAGCCGAAGGTTATCTCAGAAAGTTTGCAGGAGATAAAGCCAGCGTATATAGTGCAGGGGTTGAAACTCATGGTGTTAATCCCAAAGCAATTACCATCATGGCCGAAGATGGGATTGATATCTCAGTCCACACCTCTAACAACATCGATGAATACAAAGACTTTGACTTTGATTTTGTGATCACAGTCTGTGATAATGCAAAAGAGCGGTGTCCGTATTTTCCAACAAATGCGAAGAAATTCCATCATAATTTTCCGGATCCCGGAAAAGCTACCGGCAGTGAAGAGCAAATAGCGGAGCAGTTTCGTACTGTGCGTGAAATGGTCAAAACGTATTCAGAAAATTTTGTCAATGAGAATCTTTAAATATAAATATGTCTGCTACTAATTGTGCTCCGGGAGCCGCCGCTCCGGCGGCTAGTCGTAAGAAGCTGGGCTTCCTGGACCGTTACTTAACGTTATGGATTTTTCTGGCCATGGCCATTGGCGTAGGCCTTGGCAATTTTCTTCCCTCATTGCCGGATTATATCAATACATTTTCAAGTGGAACAACCAATATCCCGCTTGCTATTGGCCTGATCCTGATGATGTATCCACCGCTTGCCAAGGTGAAATACAATAAAATGGGCGAAGTATTCCGAAATACCAAAGTGATGACTGCTTCCCTGGTACTGAACTGGATCATCGGGCCGGTTCTCATGTTTATACTGGCTGTTGTTTTCCTTCCAAATCATCCGGATTATATGATCGGGCTAATTTTGATCGGTCTTGCCCGGTGTATCGCCATGGTTTTGGTCTGGAATGAACTGGCAGAAGGAAGCCGGGAATATGCTGCCGGACTTGTGGCACTAAATAGTGTGTTTCAGGTATTGCTTTACAGCTTTTATGCCTACTTTTTTATCACTGTATTGCCTCCTTTGGTTGGGTTAAAAGGATTAGCGGTAGATATAACTATTTCAGAAATTGCTAAAAGTGTAGGCATTTACCTGGGAATTCCTTTCGCTGCCGGAATGCTCAGCCGTTTTGGACTGACTGCCCTGAAAGGAGAAGACTGGTATGAGAAAAAATTTATCCCTTTGATATCCCCAATAACTTTGATTGCACTTTTAGCTACGATCATGCTGATGTTCAGTCTGAAAGGGGAGCTTATTGTTCAGTTGCCGGGTGATGTTCTTTTAATCGCTATCCCCTTGGTCATATATTTTGCAATCATGTTCCTGGTGAGCTTCTTTATGGCAAAATCGCTGGGTGCCAACTACTCACAAAATGCTTCGATCGCCTTCACAGCGGCAGGCAACAATTTTGAACTTGCTATTGCAGTGGCTATCGGTGTATTCGGGATCAACTCAGGCCAGGCATTTGTTGGGGTAATCGGCCCGCTCATAGAAGTTCCGGCACTGATAGCCTTGGTTAACGTTGCTTTTTGGCTCCGTGATAAATATTATAAAACTGAAACTGCTAATTTATGAGAATTGTCCTTTTTTCAGACATTCATGCCAATTTGCCTGCCTTAAAGGCATTTTTTGAAGACATTGAAACCCGCGAAACCGACGCTATTTATTGTCTAGGTGATCTGGTCGGTTACAACATCTGGCCTAATGAAGTAATAGATGAAATCAGAAAGCGGGGTATCCCTACCATTGCCGGGAATTACGATTTTGGCATTGGAAGGAGCAGCGACGACTGCGGATGTGCTTACAAGACAGATGATGAGAAAGAGAATGGAAAGGTTTCGATAGCCTTCACCAATGAGATCGTCAAGGACGAGCAGAGAGCTTATCTGCGTACTTTGCCTTCACACATACGATTGGACTTTCAATTAAATGACAAACCTCTTTCAGTGCTTTTGGTACATGGAAGTCCGCGCAAGGTGAATGAATATTTATTTGAAGACAGAGAAGAGAAAAGCATGATCCGGATCATGGAGCAGGCAAATGCAGATGTGATGCTTTTTGGTCATACACACAAACCGTATCATAGGATTTTGGATTCAGTTCAGACAGACGGCAGCGATTATTTCCGTCATGCGATCAATATTGGCTCGGTGGGCAAACCCAAAGATGGGAATCCAAGGGGTGGGTATGTGATTCTTAACATCAACCAGGATACATCAGTGACAGACAAAAAGAGTATTACGGTTGAATTCGTACGCTTTGAATATGATGTTGAAAAAGCAGCCAAAGCCGTAGAAGACAGCATTCTTCCAAATGCATATGCAGAATCTTTACGAACCGGAAAATGAGAATAGCACTACTATCTGATATCCACGCCAATCTTCCTGCTTTTGAAGCAGTGTTAGAAGATTTGGAAAAACAAAAACCAGATGCGGTTTACTGCCTGGGCGATTTGGTTGGTTACAACGTGTGGCCTAACCAAGTAATTGGTTTGATCCGCAAACATGGAATTGCCACCATTGCAGGAAACCATGATCTGAAAGTCTCCAAGATACCTCCATTAGAAGGGGATTGTAGCAGTCAGGAAAGCAGAGAATATGCCTATAAACTAGTTGGGGAAAAAGAGCGGAATTATTTGCTGACTCTTCCCAGGCATTTAAAACTTGAATTTCAGCTCAATGATGATATTTTGAATATGCTTTTGGTACATGGTAGTCCCCTCAGTATCAATGAATATCTTCTAAAAGAACTACCTGAGCCGTATGTAATAGAAATGGTCAAAGAGTTTAGGGCTGATATTTTATGCTTTGGCCATTCCCATAAGCCTTATCACCGCATCATTAATTCTGGTGAGAATGGCAAGAATCATTATCACCACTTGATTAATACTGGCTCAGTTGGTAAACCCAAGGACGGCGATGCACGGGCTTGTTATGTTATGCTTACCATTAACCAACCGGCAACTGTGACAAGTCCTGATGGGATAAAAGTTGAATTTATCCGGGTGAATTATGATGTTGAAAAAGCAGCCCAGGCGGTCGAGCTTAGTTTGCTTCCTGATGCATTTGCGGATAATCTAAGAAAAGCATATTAATCTTTCTTTTGTCATGAAAGCTATCATTTTTTGTACTGCAATACTTTCCTTGTTTTGGGTTAACCATGACCTAAAAGATTACACAAATTCATCTCATGAAATAACCCGGCAGCTGACGACAATACTTCAATATCCGCAAGTGTTATACAACCATGAGCAAAGCAGTATTGTGGTAATCCAGTTTCATTTGGGAGAAAGTCGTACAATAGGAAGAGTGAAAGTTTTTTCAGAAAACCAGGATCTTAATTACGATCTGATCCGTCAGTTAACCGGTAAGAAATTACAGCTTTCTTCAGACTATCCTTCCGAAAAGTTCACAATTAAATTAAGGTTTAATCTTAAGAAGTAAATTCCAGCTTTAAATTATACTTTACCGTTTATTTGAACTCCTCTATGTCTTAAATATTTATAGAGTGTCATTTTAGAAATTTCCAGGTCAGCTGCAATTTCATTTACTTGCTTCCATTATCGATTTTAAATCCTAACTATTGGTATATTCCCACTCACTGAAATCGCCTCTGAAACCGGCTTCGAAAGTCTTTCCTATTTCTCCCGTATCTTTAAAAATGTCACCGGGCTTAGCCCCACGCATTATAAGATGAATAATCATATTGTTTAGGGCTGTCGGTAATCGGCAGTCAGCCTCCCTTACCCCTTTAACCATTAACCACTTCCGTTTCTACTTTACTCCACACTTTCATTTTATACTGTAAAGCTGCTATAGCCAATACTCCGTAAGCTGCGATCTGGATACCAAGGTGTTTGATAAAGGGCAGGACATTTTGCAAATCTCCTTGTTCTATCAGCAGGATTTTGTGCGCATTCAGAAACGGTGTCAGCGGAATAAGATTGGCAATAAACTGTACGCCTTGTGGCATGGACGACAGAGGCCAGCTGAAGCCACCTATCAGGAAGGCAGGAGTTGAAAACATCATCAGCACCTGTGTCGCTTTGAGCGCGTCAGGAATCAGAACGCTGAACAGTACACCCATAAATGTAATTGCGAGAACAAAAAGGGAGGTTGTGATTATAAAAGGCTGAAGCGATACCGGCATAGGTGCATGAAAAACCCCATGCATCACATAATAGAATCCTAAGACACCTACGGTTAACAGCCAGATTGGCAATGCTTTTACAAAAATGGCCAGGGCGGAATTGCGCGTATAGCTCATCAGCTCAGTCTGAAAAGTACGACTTTGCAATTCTGACGCAAAACTTACCGCAAATGCCAATAGTAATACCTGCTGCAATACCACCGCCAGAACCGCCGGCCACATAAAAGTGAAGTAATTTCCTGTCGGATTAAAGAGACGGATATAGTTGGATTTAAAAGGTTCATACTGCGTTGCAGCCTGTGGAACTCCTTTTTTCATCAACCCCTGAATTTCCATTCCCGCGCTGAAAGTGCCCAACACCGACTGAATCCCCTGCGACGCCATGTTGGCTGTCAGCAGATTAGCTGTATTGATGAAGGTATTTACTTCAGGATAGCGTTTCTGTAATATATCAGCTTCAAAACGTTCAGGAATTGTTACTACCAGCACGGCCTGAGAATTAAGCAGCTCCTGCTGCGTGCCGGTATTTTCTCTTTTGACTTGTTGCACATGCAGCTTCTCACTGTCTTCAATCATATCTATCAGTCTATTGCTCAGTGGAGAATTATCCTGATCGACTACTATTACCGGCAATTCGGTCACTTTTCCCTCTTTATATACAAATCCTATCAGAACTGCATATATAATCGGCGCAAAAATCATCACGGAAAGCAAGGTCTTGTTTGCAAAAAACAACCTGAATTCTCTTCGCACCATTTCTTTGAAAGTCTTCATTGGATGGGGTGTTAAGGTTTAAGATCACAAAACCACTGTTGCATTAGCCAAAAGGCTTTCTGCCTGCTGCACATCCTTGGGCTGTATTTTCAGCTCATAAACAGCATCCTCGATCTGATAATCAGGATAGGCACTGGTCACATCTGCATAGCGGTTGAGCTGCTTGATATTCTGAATGGTTGCTTTTATTTCACCCTTGCTGTAAGGCACGTGTACAGTCAGCTCATCTCCCTTTTTATAAGCTGCGATGCGGCTTTCAGGTACAGTGAAACGGAAATAGGTAGTGCCCGGCAAATAACCGCTGAAAACAGGATAACCAGCTGTTGCCAGTTCCCCCTGACGCAATGTGATGGTTTCGATCTGCATAGCATTGGCTGCGATGATATATCTTTCAGAATAAGCGACTTCTACTTCCTGCAATACACCCAAAGCTTGATCGGCCTGGCCTTGCGAGGCAGTTTGTGTTTCTGTTCTTACACCTCTCAATGCCTCTGCCAGTTCAGCATCCACCGCATCAAGCTGAGCGCGCGCTCCCTGAAACTTGGCTACCATTTCGTCGTAGGCCTGGGGTGTCATCATACTATCTGCGAACATGGCCTTGGCTCTGCTAAAGGATTTTTCAGCAAAATGATATTGTTCTTTAATACCTGCCTGTTTGGCCCGTAACTGTTTGATCTGATTTTCTGTGGCACCATTGCGCGCCAATGACCGCTGCGCTCCGGTGGCTTTTACCGCTCCTTTGGCCTGAGCCAATTTGGCATTCACTTCAGGAACATCCAGCATGGCGAGTGTATCACCTTTTTGAACCAAATCCCCTTCCTGAACATATATTTTCAAGATTCTTCCCGTAACTTTTGGAGCAAATGCCAGTGTCTCTCTTTTTACTTTTCCTTCAACAGGTTTCTCCGTTTTTTCTGAACAGCCTGCACCGGCAAGTAACATGCTAACTATAAGTGTATAGGGCAATATGGACTTCGTATTCATGCTTTCTAATTTTTTTGGTTTGATATCTTATTTCACAGCATCTGTTGTAAGGCTTCCCGTCGCTTTAAGAAGCTCAACACCTGCACGTCTCTGGTTGAATACTGCCTGTAAATAATCCAGGGCAGCATTCTGGTAATCTGTCTCAGCACCAACCAGATCCGACGTTTTAATTAAACCTGTCTTAAATTCTTTACCAGCCTGTGTAAGCGCGTCAAAAGCAACTCGTTGCTGTTTATCGCGGGCGCTCATCTCAGCCTCAGCTTGTGCCAGTTCAGTTTTCTGGCGAATCAGATTAAGTTCCAGTTTCTCAACTGCCTCCTCTTTTTCCAACCTTGTTTTCTGCAGCTCAATTTTAGATTGCTGTACTTCTCTTTTTCCTTTATTCCCGTCGAATAAATCCCATTTGAAGCCAACGCCTACATTAAAGTTCGGGAGCAGCTCCAGTTTGTTCGTTTTTAGCGCCATCGTATTTCCTGTCGGGAAAGGCTCTTTCGCTTTCAACTGAATACCATACAGGTTTAAATAACCAAGGGAGGTAGACGCTGCCACTTTAGGCTTCCACCAGCTCTTTGCAGCTTCAATTTTATATTGCTGAGCCATAATGCCTGCGTCCAGTGCAGCGAGTTCTGCCCGTCCATGAATACCTGCATCGGGTTGACTTCTATAAAATGGGCTCAGATCATGGTCAATTAGTTCCAATCTTTGCGTTTCAATACCGGTGTATTTATGAAGAAGTTGTATCAGCATGGTGCGCTTTCCTTCGTACTGTTGCTGTTTAGCATCCAGTTGCGCTTTGCTTACATCTATTTTCTGGTGTTCAAATTTTGTGATCAGTCCGTATTCAAAGGCCTTGTCGGCAATTGCAGTATTCACTTCAAGTCTTTTGCTGCTTTCGGTGAGTACTTTTTTCACCTGTTTTAGTAAGGCAAGCTGGTCATAAGCCGTACTTACATCTGCTATAATCTGTTGTCTGTCTGTTTCCAGCAAAGCGGTTTGCGCTTTCTGCTTTTCACTCAACGCCTTCTTAAGCGCAGGGACTTTTCCTCCAGAGTACAAAATCATTTCCGCTTTCAGGCCGCCAGTAATCAGATTCGCCCGGTTGGTGAACGATCCATCCACCGCCGGCAGAGCGATACCCAGCTCAGGCACCACGTTTGCGGGTGCATCCAGATTTATTCCCGAAGCCAGAAAGGCGTATTTACCTGACAAGTCCAGATGCGGAAGGTATGTTTCTGCTAATTTACGTTGATCTATATGGGTCAGGTCTATATCCAGCTGCTTCACAGCCAGACCATGGTCTTTTTGAAGTGCTGCCGAGACAAGTTCGTCCAGACCCGGCGCATGTTGTGCAAATACATTTGCTGTCCCGAGTACTGTTACAAAACCTAATCCCAATTTGATGATCCTTTTCATAATGGTTCGATTTGCATTTTTTGATGATACGTGATTTAACATTTTGATAAAGAGCCAAAATTAGTATATACGATCGCATGTGTACTAGTTATAGTATAAAAATTGACAATATATTAAATTGCATTATTTTAAGTTGTAATTCATTTCTGCTTTGAAAAGTTAGGGGCACTATTTTTTGATAACTGACTAAGAAAAAAGAAACCTATGCATCCTGCCAAAACCGAAGCGGTAAGGATCGAGAATTTTGCTTCGGAAAGAATCAAGTGTTCCCCTTCAAATGAGAGCAGGGCAATAAAAATAGACATGGTAAATCCAATCCCCCCAAGTATTCCCACACCAAAAATATGCTTCCAGTTAGCACCACTAGGCAGTTTTGCAGCCCCTATCTTTACAATGATCCATGAAAACAAGGTTATCCCTAATGGCTTGCCGATCAATAATCCTAAAATAATACCCATGCCAAGTACGGTAGTAAGGCCTTCCATCATGCCCGCTTCAAATTTTATATTGGTATTGGCCAGTGCGAACAACGGCATAATAATAAAGTTGACTGGGTTTGCTATGATGTGTTCAAGCCTTTCGAGTGGTGATTCCTTAGCATCCGGGGTGGTAGGAATGGCAAAGGCCGTTAATACGCCGGCAATGGTAGCATGCACTCCGGAATGGTGAATAAAGTACCAGATAAACAAGCCAGGAACAAGATAGGCAACCAGGTTCTTTACACCTAATTTATTGATAATAAGAAGAAAAATAAAAATGCCACCAGCATAAAGAAGATACGTATAATGAAGTTCTGATGAATAGAAAATAGCTATTACTAAAATAGCCATCAGATCATCAACAATAGCCAAGGCAGAGAGGAATATTTTTAAAGAAGTCGGAACCTTATTGCCTAGCAGAGATAGAATTGCCAAAGCGAAAGCAATATCTGTTGCCATGGGAATCCCCCATCCACTTGCAGTATTTGTTCCAGTATTGATCATATAATAGATAATCGCCGGAGCTAAGACGCCTCCAAGGGCAGCAAAAATAGGGAGAGCCGCTTTTTTTATTGAGGATAATTCGCCTTCAATGAGTTCTCTTTTAATTTCAAGTCCGACCAGTAGGAAAAATATGGCCATCAATCCGTCATTAATCCATAGAGAAATGGAATACTTAAGGTGAACATTACTGAAATTCATGCCTACCTGATAGGAAAGGATGTCTTCGAAGTAAGGACCTACTCCTGTGTTTGCTATCAGTAAAGAAATAAATACGCATGCGATTAAGATAATCCCTCCGGTTGAACTGGATTGGAAGAATTGTCTAAATGATTTCAAGTTTATTGTACTCATAATGGTAAAAGTTGCTGAAAGTATTAGTGATTTAATATAAAACGTTGAAACATTCCCCAACAGAAGTTAAACTTACAGATATTGGAATGATAGATTATTTTCCGTTGATTTGAATCCCTCGGTGTCTCAGGTACTTATAAAGTGTCATTTTAGAAATTTCTAGGTCGGCAGCAATTTCGTTTACTCCTAACTTACGTTCATTATATAACGTTTGCGCAAGCATCGCCTTTTTTTCAGCCTCTTTTGAAAGGCCACGGCTACGTCCTCCTTTCCGTCCACGAGCACGGGCGGCTTCCAATCCAGATTTTGTTCGCTCCCTGATCAGGTCTCTTTCAAATTCTGCCAGTGAGGCAAAAATATTAAAGATCAGCCTGCCTTGGGCAGTAGTTGTATCGATATGATCATTAATGGAAACCAGGCCGATTCCCCGTTTCTCAAAATCAGAAGTCATTTCAATCAAATGTTTTAAAGAACGCCCCAGCCGGTCAAGTTTATAAATGTAGATGACATCACCCTCCCGTAGGATCTGCTGCATGGCGGCCAGCTGTGGCCTGTCGGATTTTATTCCGGAAGCTTTTTCCTGGAATACTTTTTCACACCCGGCATTTTGCAAAGCATCCAATTGCATTTCCAAATTTTGATCCTGGGTCGATACCCGTGCATATCCAATTTTCACTTTTTGTCTACTTTAATCCATGTGATAGGTCAAATTTAATGTACTTAGATTGGTATACAAGTTTATTTTACTAAATTGATAAAATTCACCCGGTTTTCGGTCATTCCTTACTCTTTATGAGCATGACAAGGTTGTACATTTTGAGCAACGTTTTTTTATACAAACAAATCGTCTCATGCCAAGAAAAGAATACCTGACTTCCGAAGCACGGCAACGATTTGACAATCCACCTGTTTTAAGTGTTGACCAGAAAATAATTTTCTTAGAAGCCCCTCAGTGGGCAGCTGAATATGTCAAGACTTTACAAACACCTTCCAACAAAGTTGGTTTTCTATTACAGGTAGGATACTTCCGGGTAGTCAGCCGTTTTTTTGGATCGAACCGTTTTCACCAAAGTGATGTAGATTTTGTAGCAGCAAGAATTTCTGTTGATGTCAACGCTGTACAAATGGAAAAATATGAAGGACGGACATCTCTGAGGCACCGGGAAGATATTCTGGGATATTTCGGTTTTGCACCTTTTGACAAATCTTCGACTGAAACATTGATTGAAGAAACAAAGAGACTAGCCCATGTACAGACCAGGCCATATCTGATATTTGAAGGTATGGTAGATTTTCTCCAATCACACCATATCGAAATTCCAACATATCAAAGCCTGAAAACGATTTTAGACAAAGCGCTTACCAGTTTCGAGCAAAATCTAGAATCTATTTTAAATAAGTACCTGACTACCGCCGATATTTTGCTTTTAGAGCAGCTTCTTGTCGAACACACTTCTTATCAGCAGGACAGCAGGAAGCATTTGAAAGTAAAACGATATGAGATTACATTCTTTAAGCGGATCTCGCAATCCATGGAAACCAAACAGATTCGTGAGCGAGTAACCAACTTTGAAAGTTTGAAGATCATGTATTTGCAGCTATTACCCATAGTGAAACGCTTAAAATTATCTGACACCACTGTTCAATTTTACGCAGAATACGTTATCAATAATCAGGTAACGCAAATAGCTACACGTAGCACTAACCGCTATCTTCTTTTGATTTCATTCATTATCCACCAGTATTATATGCTGGGAGATGCACTTATCCTGACTTTGAATAGTGCGGTCACCAATTATGTCAATGGCTGTGAGAACCTGGTTAAGCAGCAGCTTTATCAAAACAGGATGCAGACTGCGCAACTGGTTAGCAGCGTTGCCCACCGGAGCAGCACGCACATTGATGTTTTGGGTGCCATTGAACAAATTATTGCTGACACTACAATAGAAGCCTTATCCAAAGTTACATTGATTGAACAGCTTTTTAAAAACAAACGGCTATCTCAAAAACTCTTACAAGAAGACCAGAAGCGCCTTAAAGCATTAAAGGAAGCCAACCAAAAAATAAATGACCGGGAGGATTTCTATCAGATACTTGAAAAAAATGCATCGAAATTGAATGGTAAAGTCAGTGATATCGTAAAAGCATTGATCCCTAGTTCGACTTCATCAGGAAAAGATATCCTTTCTGCGGTCCGGTACTACCAGGAAAAAAATGGTTCTATTATTTCACGCGCAGCTGTACCAACTGATTTTTTAGGAATGGAACAACAGCAGCGGGTATTGACTACGGAAGGAAAATTAAGGACAGGTTTATATAAAGTATTCCTGTTTCAGGAAATCAGGGATAGTATCAAATCCGGAGTACTTCCAATCGATTCATCCTATGATTACCGTAGTTTTGATGAGTATCAAATACCGGCAACGGTTTGGAACAAAGAAAAGGAAAAGCTCATGGAACAAGCTGGATTAACAGCTTTTGCAGATTCCCGAAAAACTCTCCTCAAATTAAATGAAAAGTTGAATGCCCAGATAAAATTGACAAATGAGCGTATAGAAAAAGGAAGCAACAAACAAGTATACTTTGATCCGGCTGGTGACTGGCACCTGATGAAAGATAAACGATTAGAAGAAGTCGTTGATCTGGAATCGCTCTACCCACAAGAATATGTAATTCCATTGGTGGAAGTGCTCTCAACCGTCCAGAATGCGACTGGCTTTATATCTACATTTATTCATAGTGGAATTGATCACATACCCAAACGTCCGGAAGAAAAACTGTTTTTTGCAGCGATTCTTGGCTTTGGTTGCAATATCGGTATCCGGAAATTCTCTTTCATGTCAAAAGGAATACGTACAAGTTCTTTGGAGACAACGGCACTCCAGTATTTTTCGCCAGAGACAGTATTACAGGCAAATGATAAAGTACTTGCATTTAGCAACTCTTTACCACTTACCGAGCATTTTAGAAAAGATGCTGACTTTATTCATACTTCCAGTGACGGCCAAAAGTTTGATGTTTCCGTTGCTTCATTGGTAGCTTCTCCGTCATTTAAATACTTCGGTAATGGAAGGGGTGTGACCATGTATTCCTTTCTGGACGAAGCTGGACAGTTATTTTACTCAACAGTATTTAGTGCAGCTGAACCCGAATCACATTATGTTTTGGATGGTTTGACCCACAATGAGGTGATCATCCCAAATGCGCATTCAACAGACACGCATGGGTTCAGTGAACCCGTATTCGCAGTAACAGGTCTTTTGGGTATTGAATTTCGTCCAAGGTTCGCAAGGTTTCATCACCAGCAGCTGTATTCAATTGATGAAGCCAGGACATACCGTGAACTGAATTATAAAATTGTTCCCGGTCTTAAAGTTAACTTGGTTCACCTGGAAAATTATTGGGATGAAATTCTAAGACTTGTTTGTACTATCAAGTTGGGTTACGCTAAGGCATCAACGTTGTTTAGACGTTTAAATTCCTATTCTAAACAACACCCGCTTTACAAAGCCCTCAAAGATTTGGGAAGGCTCTACAAAACAGTATACATTTATCAATACATGGATGATGAATTAATCCGAAAATCGGTGTCTGGCTCACTTTCGAAAATTGAGAACAGTAATAACTTTTCCAAGGCCATTACCGTAGGCAACAACCAGGAATTGATCTGGGCTACCAGAAAAGAACAACTGACAGCGGAAGGATGTAAAAGGTTGATAGCAAATGCGGTGAACACTTATAATCTGTTGTTGTTATCTGAAAAACTGGTAGCTGTGGAGTCCGAACAAGACAGGCAGATCCTGTTGAAAAAAATCCTTGCAACTTCTACCCATAGCTGGGCACATATTAACCTGGTGGGAGAATACGACTTCTCCGATGGTAAGGATTATAAAACGTTTGATTTGAGCTCGATCATGGATTTGAATCTAACGCCTTAGAATTCATTATTCCGGGCTACTTACAAATGAAATTGCTACACGAAAGTCGTGACGGTTTTTCTCCCTTTCTTTAGTTTACCCCCACTTACATATTCTGGGAAAGCAGGTGTTTCCAGGAGAGGTCGCCAGTCAGGGTCCCAGTTATTGTTGATTACCGTTTCAGGCCTCACCCTTACTGTTCTGAATTTCTCATCCCAGCAAGCAGAAAATGCGTCAAAAAGAGATAGTGCGCCCAAAGTGTAAGCTTCCGTGGAGCATATCAAATCCAGCTTTTTATCTGTTGCAACCGTCCTGATAATCGCCAGCCAATGCCCGGCTGGAGACATTTTCTTGTTTGCAAACATGGCGTGGCCCACCACATTAGTTACAAATGCATTATCGTCCCAAAAGTAAGCGGTTGCTTTTTGATCGGAGGTTAATGTTTTGCTCATGTTATAAACTTCCATTGTAAGTGCCATGAATTTACTTTTTTCACCCAAATCATATTTAGCAGGTGGTGGGCAGCGGAACTGCGTCACCGAGTCCAGCGCGAAAGTCCGTACGGTATTCCACATAGGCTCACATGCATCCGCATAAGCAGGCGGCGTAGGCACCCATGTTCCCGGCTCATTGGTAACGGTATAGCGATACCCGCGAATCTCTTTATAATTGTCCTTTGCAGAATATGCGAGCACGTGCTTAGCCACTGAATCCCCATATGCAGTAGAGCGTTCAAAAACATCCTCTGGTATGCCCATTTTGCGATATTTTTCAAATAGGCCTTTCTCGTATTCATCCCACATGTTACCAGAGAAAGTAAGTGTGCGCCCTACTGTGGTGAAAGCTTTAATACTTGCTAGCGGATAGCAATAAGCCAAAGCAGAATCAGGTTTGGGTGGGGCTGTAAACTTGACCAGCTGCCCGCCAAGGGATTGATAATCTTGGTGTCCAGGCACGAGTGCTTCGTAGGCTGCAAGAAAAGAGTAGCTATAAATCCGGCTTGCAACAGGTGCTTTGAAAATATCATGAATAATCACATCGGTGAGATGCGTGGCCGTTTCATGAAAAATTTGTGGATCGGCGGCTTTGGCGTTGTATTCATCCGGTGAAACACTTTTAGTGCATCCGACGACAAGCAATATAAATATGAGACAGGGTAAAGGTAACTTCATTTTAAAGATATTGAGGAAAAAATCATTTGTCAAAAGCAAAGACAGTAAAATTAGAACGTGTAGACCTGACCGTCAGCAGGAACCAAAACGTGCTCTGCCATGTGCTGCTCGCCCAGGAATTCGACCAGGGCAGTGCGGGTAAGTGTAAAGGATTTACTGCCTTCATATGCACAAGGGACTATCGCATTAATTGTGTAAACTTTTCAATCGGGGTCGGGCAAGGCTTACAGCCTGACCCTGGTTTCAAAAATAGTTAAAATTGGCTCAAGATCATGCCCCAGTTTCTGATGGGCATTGTCCATTTCTTTGAAGCTTCCCTGAGTGCTAGGTAAACCGATTTCATCACCGCTTCATCAGTAGGGAAGGAAAGTTTGTTTCTCATATACTTTCTTATTTTCCCATTAAGGTTTCAATCAAGTTGGTAGTATAAATGATTTGTCTGATCTCCAAGGGAAAATCAAAAAAGGCGGTCAACTCATCCCAGTTTTCTCTCCAGCTTTTGATGGCATAGGAATATTTGCCATTCCATTTGAGTTCGAGACTATCCAAGGCAACCAGGGCCGCCTGCCAGGCAGGAGCCCCTACATTGACTATGGACAATCAGTTATTTATGAGACAGATCAAACTTTGTTGAGGCTGCAATTCTATTTTTCGGCTTTCAATAACCTTTGGTATGCCATTAAAAGGGCTACTAAAATCAGTGCAACGTATGTAACAAATGTCTGCTTGAGGTCTATCGACGAATAACCGTGATAGTCTCGGGAGGCAGACTGAGGGATAGCATCTACATTTTGTAAATTGAAAGTCCGGTAAGTATTTTCATGGGCCATTTTGGGATAATAAAATCGCTGTGTCTCTTTCCGGAAGCTATCAACATCCATACTGAAGCGGTTAAACTGCTCCCAATGTGTGCCGGTTAAAGCTGACAATTCTTCCTGCATCATCAGGGCCGGGCTTAGCACTTTCAGACGGCCGATTGCCTGCTGCTGTTTGCGGATCTGGCCATAAAGTTTGCCCTCCGCAACATTGGTAGCCACATCCTTGATTTCCTGACTCTTGTAAACGATCACTCCGTAACCATACACCATTCCGGGCGTAATAATGGAGGCTTGCCGGATCATCGTGCGCGGACTGCTAAACACATCTTTGGTCAGATCCCGTCCATCCTTTTCAAAGTATTGATTTATCGCATTCCGCTCTTCGGTGAGCATGTCAATGCGGCTGGGGATGGGATATGCTTTATTAAGGCCAATCTGCAAAAGATTAGGAACGATAACTCCGGTGAAAAGCCAGATAAATATGAGCACCATTGCATTCACATTGGAACTCATCGAAAAGCTGTTGACCAGAAACGACATCCCAAACCAAAATGCGAAATACAGCGAGACAAATGCTACCAGCCAAAACCAGTTGCCCGTGCCCAAAAATCCGGTTCCGATTTGGCTGATCAGAAATGGTGTTACAACCGCCCAAAAGAACAGCGTGAAAAGGGCATACCGTATTCCTATGCGCCAGAGGATCATTTGGGCAATGGACTGGTTACTGGTTTTAAGCAGCACCCACGTTCCCTGCTCCTTTTCAGAGGACAACACATTGTAGCTAAATACAATGATCAGCAGCGGAAAAAGATAAATAACCACAAATGCGAAGTCGAAATTGCCGATGAACTGTAAAAAACTGTTTTCGATTTCGGACTCGTAGGTCAGATATTGCTTTTTATTGATATAAACCTTGTAATAAAATGGCTGCACATCACTTTGTCCCACATTCAGTGCCTGTAGTGGAAATGGATGTTTAACCGCATATTTCGGTCCTTCATTTCGCGCGACGTTGTAGGCAAAAGTAGGATCGTCCCAGATAAAGCCAGGATAGGTCATCTGGTTGGCTTCAACTCTTTTGATCCGGGTTTTCAGGCTGTCGGTCATTTCCGCCTCCGACTGCCGGATCTTAATGATTGTTTCCTCCTGCTTGTGAAGCATACTGCTGCCGATCCAGAGCGAAGAAATCAGCATCAGAATGATCAGGGTAAAAAGGGAGACAAAAACCTTGTTTCGAGCAAGGATCTTGATTTCGTGTCTAAATAATATATGGATAACCGGTAATTTCATGAAAGTGATTTTAAATCGGGCGATGCGGGTTTGGCAACCTTAAACAGTCATTTTCCGGCAACTGAAAGCCATGAGAAATACTGAGAAAATAGTCCAGCCGAAGAGAATGACCATAGAATGGACTGCGTTCCCGAGCCGCCAGCCAATGCCGGGGGCATTGTAGGAAAACTGCGGCACCGTTTTCCAGAAATCATTGCCGGCTACCGTGTTTTTTTGGTAAAATTCATCCACGATGACTCCAACCTTTCGCCGGTGCAGCTCTGCTTTTTGTGAAAAATCATTATGCGTGCTCATATCAGTCGCCGTGATGCGCATAGAAAAATCGCGGAACGCCAGAAAGGGCGAAAGCCAGGCGCTGGCCAGCACAAAACCGTCCTGCAAGCTCTCGTTATTATCCACAGCCTGATACGCCCTGTCCATGACAACACCGTCCGATTCTTCGAAAAACTCAATCGTGATCGGAATGAAATAGACTGGCAGATCTTCGATTTTGCTTACATAGTATTGCTTCATCGTGCTTTGAAGCAGCTCTTCGCGGCGCACATCCTTGTGCCCTTCATCACCTACGCCATATTGTTTTTCATCGAAAGTCTTGTTTTCAAATTCCAGCGAGGTAATAGCAGGATGCAGGTTTTTGGAAATCTCCCCCGATAGTCTGGGTAGCAGAAACACACCAATCAGCCAGAAGCCTGAGAGCAGGATCAGCGATAGGGTCGAGCTTTTGGTCAGCAGGGAAACGCTGACGCCTATGGTCATGATCAGCGTAGAAAAAAGGATAAGACCTGAAATATAAATACAGTAAGCTGGCAGTATTCGGGCAAAACCTGCCTGATCGTTTGCTTTCCATAAAAGTATCAGACAGATCAACGCGATGAAAAAGATCATGGAAAGTATCAGTACCAGACACGCACAAAGCTTCCCTGCGAAAATCTGAGCGGTGGTTGCCTTGGAGCTGAGCAGCAGCTTGATCGTGCCGTTTTCCCATTCTTTGGAAAAAATATTGTGGCAGATCAGAAAGATAAAAAGGGGTAAAATGAACTGCACCAAGTAGCCGATATTCAAAAAACCGAAACTTCTCAACCCTGTTGCGTCGCTGATCTCCTTGAACTTGACTACGCCCCGTTTATGCGGTTCCAAATAAAAAGAGTTACCAGTATAATCCTCGATCCCATTCTCGATCATGGCCATATCAGCCGTGGGTTTGTAGGCATAAAACCCGAAATGTGCACCCAGATGCGGATTTTTGTCGCCCTGGGAAATGAATTGATTATACGTAACCTCCTGCGACTCGCTCAGCAGGAGGCTACAGCTTAGGTAGGAAGAATAACCATTGTAGAGCGCCAGAATCGTCAGCGTAAGGATTGCCGCGAGCATCCAGACGACCCTCGAAGTCCGGAACATTTCCTTTAATTCTTTTTGAATAAGTAAGCGGATCATCTACACGTCTTGTTTTACAATGTCAATGTAAATCCTAGTCAGGTCGGAATGTGAAATTTCCTCGGAAAGCAGGTCGTGATGCAATGTGCCCTGGTGCATGATCCCAATCCTGTTACCGAGATTTTTGGCCATCAGAATATCGTGGGTGGCCATTAATGTACTTACTCCTTGATCGCTGAGACGGGTGATGATCTGCGAAAACTCATTACTGGCGTGCGGATCCAAGCCGGAAGTGGGCTCGTCAAGGAAAAGCGCTTTGGCTTTTTTGACCAGTGCAATAGCGATACCGACCTTTTGCCGCATACCCTTCGAATAAGAAGAGACACGTTTATTGATCGCCGAATGTTGCAGACCGGCCGTTTCCATAAAGCTGGTAAGTTCCTCTTTCGAATAGTTGTACCCGGAAAGGCCGCTGAAAAATTCAAGGTTTTCCATGCCGGTCAGGGTACCATACAGATTAACCACTTCGGGGATATAGGCCACCAGATCGCGGGTTGTATGGTTGTTGACCGTCACTTCATGTCCGTCAATTAATGCGCGGCCGCTGTTGGCAGGGATAAAGCCCAGAAAAATATTGATGGTGGTCGATTTTCCAGCACCGTTTGAACCTAGCAGACAGTAGATATCGCCTTTTTTGATTTCCAGATTGAGGTTATTCAATGCGGTATGCGTGCCAAATTGTTTGGTCAGGTTTTCTGCTTTCAGCATAAAAATTGGAGTATTAAAATATCAATGGACAATTAAAATGAATAGCTCACACTAAGCCGACCATTGATCGAAGCCTGCGGCACCCAGTAGTATAGATTTCCTCTGTACCAGGGCGTAGCGATCAGGTGTTTGTTTAATAAATTATTGATAATGAGATTGATTTTCATTTTTTTTATTCGGTAACCCGTGCCCGCATCCAGACGAAAAAAATCAGGAACAGGCTGCGGCGCGGCCGTTACATATCTTTCTCCCCTGCCCGCCTGATACTGGTAACCCAGCGAAACCGAAACACCGTTCAGGATATTGGAAGGCAACTCATAATTCAGCCAGGTATTTTGAATATGCTTGACATACATCGGTGTGCGCTGACCGATCAGGGCTGTATTTACGTCATGCTCCACTTCCGCGTCACTAAAGGCATAGTTAACCACAACATTCAGACCGCGGGCGATTTCCCCTTTGACATCCACATCAATACCTTGCGAACTCGTTTCTCCCACCTGTATCCGGTATGATGGATTGTCGGGATCTGAGGAAACGATATTGGACCGTTTGATCTTGTAAACCGCCAATGTTGTATTCCAGCGGTTGTCGAACCAATTCTTTTTGACCCCGATCTCATTGTTCACACCTGTAAGCGGTTTGATCACCCCACCAGTGCTTGTCGCTCCGGTTTGCGGTACGATGGTCCTATCATAAAGTGCATAAACGGAAAAATCGGGTTTGAGGCTGTAACTGAGACCGATGCGGGGTGTTACCTTTTGATCCTCAGAACCTGTTTCCACTTTTAACACCATGTTGTTAGTTTTGACGGAGGTAAACCGGGCACCCAGTGTCAGTCGCAATTTGTTTTGAAAAAAAACCAGCTCGTCCATGGCGTACACGGAGTAGTAATGGATCTTCTGACTGGTATTACCGTTGTGAATCCCTCCGGGTGTTTGGTAATCCGGTATTTGGGCACCATGCACCGGATTTGTAATGTCGAGCGGATAATATGTTAAGATAAGTGTTCCGTTATCGTTTGTCTGCGTATCGTAGGAAACGTAGCTGTCGGCAGTGAATTTCTTCTGGTTTAAATCCACGCCAGCCAGTATCTGGTGGTCGATCGCACCGGTTCTAAGTTTACCATTTACAAATGCCTGCTGAGAGAAAACGGTCGCCTGGTCCAGGTCGTATTTCGGGTTGCGGAGCAGGATGTTGGGGTTTGCGGAATTGGCACCCGTTACCCACATGTAAATCCCCTCTTTCTGATTTCTCATAAAGGCCCCCCTAGCGGTCACACTCCAGTTTTTATTAAACGCATGGTTAAATGTCACAAAACCGGTGTGATCCGAAACATTATAAGGATCAAGGCTCTTTTCATTAATGGTAAAATCATTCGGTAACGTCCCGAATCCAACCGGAGTCATCACGATCGGGCTCATCATCGCATAGCTGAACTGTTGGTACATATATTCAGCAGACACCGTGGTCTTGTCACTGGCGACATATTTGATGACGGGGGCTACGAGCAGGCGTTTGTTAAAATCGGTTTTGACAAATGAATTGGAAGCCATACCCATCACATTGAACCGGTATTGTACCTTGCCTTTTTTGTCCAGCAGCCCGTCGAGGTCGGCCGACACCCGGTAAAAATCCCAGTTGCCCAGCATCGCATTGATCGTATAATGCGGCTTGCCGGTAGGCTGCTTGGTCATGACATTGAAAGTACCCGCCGGATCGCCAATGTTATTCATAAAGCCGGAAGGACCTTTGATAAACTCCACACGGTCGATGATGGCGGCGTCTTCGGGAACCGGGCCACGGTAAATGGGCGTAAGATCAATTCCGTTCCGAAGCGTGGAAACCAGTCCGCCACGCATGAACATAAAAGGTCCCAGGTTATTGGACACTTCCTGTCGAACCACTCCGCTGACATTTCGTGAAACGCCGTCAGTCATATTAAACACAGCTTGGTCATAGATCAACTCGCTGCCAACTTCCTGAATGTTTTGGGAAAGATTGATCAACGGACTTTGCAGGCGCAATGCGCTCGAAACCGTATTAAGATTATACTCTTTGTAGTATTTGGAAGTGATGTTAACTTCGCCTAATTCCTGACCGGCGGATTCTACCAACAAAACCTCAATAAACTGATTACTATTGGTGATTTCGACAACCTGTGTCGCGTAACCTAAACTACTTACCCTTATCTCTCCTATCTTCTCGTTTGATTGAAGCTCAAATAGACCGTTCGAATTGCTGCGAGTCCCTGTCGATTTACTGCTAATAATGCTGGCATCTGTGATAGGAAGTTTGCTACCCGAGTCAGTTACCTTTCCTTTGATCGTAAATTGGGAAAATGACTTTGTCACACCAAAAACCGCCAACAATAGTAAAATCCTTATTTTCATCTAGTTATAAAAGCAATTTTGATTTTTATAATAATTATTATTTTTTCCTGGTGTGATGTTATTTATTGAAATGAACCTTGGAAATATCTTACTTTTGAATTTATCTGGAATGCCTATCTTTTGGTCTTTCACTGAGAACGGTCAACAAAGTTTCACCTCATTAAAGAGTTGCTCATTGGTTTGTGCAGATTAGGCAAACACATTGATTCCGAGCAACTCTATGGCATCAGTTTGGCCGGATGCCATAATGACCAAAACCTAACTTAAGGGCTACTGCACTCTCCATATTGGTAGAGGTTTCCCAGAGTTACGGAGTCGGAAGCTCTTTACGGGCAATGCGAGGGTCTATCGACTGAAATAAAGGCTTCAGGATTTGTACAAATTGTATGCTAAATTCCGGCCAAGGTATGTTCGGAATAGTACAACCACACGATTTTCCGCCGTGTTCAGCGCCACTTCTTTATCTTACATCCATATTGTTAAGTGTGCGATCTGCCTGCGGCTTCATATCGCATGAAACAAAAAAAGCAGATAAAGCCGTAAACAATATTATAAATGTGCTCTGAACATTTTTACAAAGATTGCGCTGAAAGCTGGAATCTTATAATGGAGATTATTTAGACTGGTTAACGCATACTTTTGTTTCCAAAAGCCTTAGTCATTTGAAACGGAAATAGTATCCTTTCTTGAATGCATGGCTGAAAACCTGCACTATCCAACATAACAAATAAATTGGCATCATACGCTACACATACTTCTTTTTGTTCCGTCATGAATATAGGAATATGCTTGTTTCCAATCTCGAAACAAATTATACCAACGCTTATTAAATTAGTAGGACGAAGTACAATGCAGTCACAGGGCTTTATTTTTAGAATAATTGCCTGTTCTTCCGACACAAACAGTAAATCGCCATTCTGAAAGGTGGTTCTGTCAGCTTTGTCTACCAGAACATCTATTCCCCCCATCGTTTTTTTTCTAATTCGCGACTTGGTTGTTTCATACCACTCCACTTCTAGAAAATCTATTATTCTTTGCCCCAACTCTACACCGTTTCCCAGGGAGCGGGTTATTTTAATAGGTTCTCTCATCATAGTCAGACGGGCTATATGGCTACCTGGCTCGTTTTTTTTTCGTTCACCTTGGTCACTAGCCATTCGCACCATTCATCCATTCCGTCCCCTTTCAAACTACTGATTGATATCACTTCAATGGTTGGGTTAACTTCTCTGGCATCCTTGGTCACAGCTTCAACCGAGAAAGGAACATAAGGAAGCAAGTCCGACTTTGAAATTACCATTAGTTCACTTGTCAGGAACATACGGGGATATTTTTTAGGTTTATCGTCTCCCTCTGTTGCCGCAAGCAGGGTAACGCGGATATCTTCCCCCAAATCAAATGCAGCCGGACATACAAGGTTTCCAACATTTTCAATGAAGAGTAAATCTACCCCAGTCAAATCAATGTGATCCAGTGCCTGAAGGATCATCTGGGCTTCAATGTGGCACATACCGCCCGTTACGATCTGAAGGGCATTAATACCTACTTCTTTCATTCGAATTGCATCACGATCTGTTTCCGGGTCCCCAACCAGGACTGCCATATTAATCTTGTCACGCAGTCTTCTACCAGTTTCCTGCATTAGGCTAGTTTTACCGCTACCCGGAGATGAACATACATTGATTACCAACATATCGGGTAACCTTTCACGTATGGCCTTCGCAACGAAATCATTGGCCTTAAGCAAGTTTAGGGTTGTATTATCGCATTGCACTGACCCTACGGGCATTCTATTACTTTTTGGATTTATAGGCGTATTCATTGTTATAATTTTTAGCTTAAAAGTTTTTACTGGCCAGAAAATTGGACCTCGCTGATTTGCAGCTCCTCCCCCTGGATAATTTTTTTTGATGGCAGCCCACAGACACAAATGAACCTATGCTTTTTTACTTCAAAATCTTTGTCACAAGCATCACAATGGGCAATGATCGGTAAAAGCAGTACTTCCAGTTCCACGTCAGACAAAGACGGCTCTTCCTGGATAAGTGCCTCAAATGCATTTTGGATTAATATGGGTTGGACATTGCTCAATAGGCCTGCCTGAACCTGTACTTTAACGATGCGGTCAAATTTTTCCGGATAAGTTTGTTCAAGTGTCTGAAACACATTCCTAACTATTGAAATTTCATGCATTTTCTTTTACACCAAGGGTTTCTCTTTAAATACTTACATACCTTGGGCTAAACTTCTGCCTTTGCGCATGTTGCTTCGATTGCTTTTTTTTTTCGAAATTTTATTATCGTTTTCTTACCGTCGACACCTATATATGCAGCGTTCTTTTGTATTGCATCTGTCGTCTTCCTAATTTCGCTGTCTGAAATAACCGGTGGTAGAGCTTCCGACTGTTTTTCGGGATCAACTACGGTCAAAACATCCTGGCTTTTGTGCATGGTAAACTCCCAGCAAAGCTGCCCCATCGTGGTGAGCCAGTCATGTAACAGCGTTCCCTCATTGCCCATTGCCCGGAGCATAATAGCATCAGCAGCACATTCTGTAAATCCAAAGGTAATTTGTTCGTACTGGCCAATTAAAATTTCATCCAGTTCACTTTTTAATTCCCGAGCATAAGGTGAGACAAATATCAGGGTGGCTTGATGAGTATAATCTTCATAGAACAAAATGGAAGAAACCGGCTGCCAGGCTGGTTCAAGCAATTGATTATCCAGCAATACTAGTTTTTTATCCCTAAATATCTTTGTAATACTGTGAATACTGGTAAATTGAAAGGATTCACCGGAATATACGCGTCCAGAGGCAATTATATCACCCCATATAAGCGTCGCACTTTTATCTAAATGAATCTCGTTTACAGTTTTGAACTTTGCATTGGAAAAAGGTGTCACCGGATGCGGTATGTATTTAAAAACACCGTGCTTTTTAACGTTTACAGCCGTCTTCTGAACGGCTCCTTTTTTCATCGGATGTAATTTGCTAAACGATTGGGTAAAAAGCTTAAGATGTGCCTTCTCATGAACATCTACGGTAATGGATATTTCGTCTTCATCCATAATCCCTGGCGAAGCACTCATCATGATTAATTCCAGATGCTTATGCAGATGCCGGGTTCCATAATGAATTACTTTATATGGGGCACTATGGAAGCTGTCTTTCAACAACGTATGCTCTCCTTCACTTTCCGCGTTTATCCTAATCGTACTTTTAAGCATTTTCGACGTCTCTTTCTAGCAGTGCGTAGGTCTTAATCCAGTTGATTACTTTATCAACACCTTGCAATTTCATTAGATTTGTGAAAATAAATGGGCGTTCACCACGCATTCTTTTAGAATCTCGCTCCATCATATCCAGGTCTGCGTTAACATACGGAGCCAAGTCAATCTTGTTGATAATAAGTAGGTCCGAACGTGTTATTCCAGGGCCGCCTTTACGCGGTATTTTATCTCCTTCCGCCACATCAATGACAAAAATGGTCACATCCGCAAGATCTGGACTGAAAGTAGCAGATAAATTATCTCCACCACTTTCAACAAAAACAATTTGTGTATCAGGATGGCGTTCAACCAACTCTTCCACCGCCTCCAGGTTCATGGACGCATCTTCCCGAATCGCCGTATGCGGGCATCCGCCCGTTTCCACACCTGCAATCCGGTCTGCAGGTAAGCTTGAATTCTTTATTAGAAACTCGGCATCTTCGCGGGTATAGATATCATTGGTAACAACGCAGATACTATAATCTTTTTGCATGATCCGGGTAAGTCGTTCAATCAATGCTGTTTTGCCAGATCCTACCGGCCCGGCAATTCCTATTCTCACGTGTCTATTTACCATAAAATCTATCTCTATTTTTATCAGGAAATGTAAAGTCTGGAATACTGTTTTTCGTGTTGCATACAGCGAATATCCTGACCAATGCAACATAAACCAACGAGCGAGTCATCAAGCATTTCCTGCTTCTGAACAAGTTCGTTAATCGTTGCCTGCAAATCAAAAAGAATCTTCTGAGCATCTCCCTGGCCTATTGGTATCAATTTGGCGCAGTTGGTAACAATTCCATTCAATGTATTATAATAAAATGCAGTGAGTGCATCTTTAAGGGATATTCCGCTGGCATGTGCATACAAGGCAAATGCTACGGGATAATGTCCCTGCATATTACCCTGCTGTATTTTGCTTAGATAGTTGCTACACCTGGTTACTGGATATAACTCTTTGGTTAGCTTCAGAAAACGGATCGCCAATTTTCTGCTCGCCAACCTTATTTCAAGAGGAGATTTTAAAGCGGATATGAGCTCGTCTAACCTTTGAAAGTGTAATGCCGATTTTTTTCCCTCTAACAGTTTCCACGTCATTTGAAGAAAAGCTGCGTCATTATAGTGAATACTATATCGTAGCATATTCTGAGCATACACTTTTGCCGATGGCGTATCCTTTACAATACCCTGACTAACATAGGATTCCAGACCATAGGAGTGAGTGAAACTACCAATGGGAAACATGGAATCGTTAATTTGCAAAAGGGTCAACAATGGCTGCATTCGTACCTTATTTTATATTGATGGGTCGATTATAACTTTTCTCGTGTCTTTGGACAGCCAGAGCATGGGTTTTTAAAAGTTTTCTGTTTTCCTTGACAGGCTTGAAGCCAGACCGTTCAAGCAGTCTAAACAATGGTTGTTCGAATTCCACAATAATTTCAGCATCTTCGCTGATAAAAAGCGGAATATGCTTGTTGCCGATCTCAAAACAGATCGTTGCCATTTCTTTAAAGTTGCCAGGTTTAAAGACGATACAGGAGCAAGGGAGAATATTAATTGCTATGGCTATCTGCTGATCCATATAAATAATATCCCCGTCTACGAGGGGTATCAAATTCTTCCTTATTGCTATGTCCTTACCACTTCTTGTTTTTTTGCGAAGTGTTGTTTTTCCTGTATCAAACCAGTCCAGATCCAGTATATCCAATTCCCTGTTATCAAGAAATAAATTGGCCGCATTCCCCACTATTTGGCTTGTAAAAATCATAGCATTAATAAAGCATTACCGAAGCTGGCTGCCGCCCGGACCGGTAATGCTTTTTTTAGGATAGCTTAAAACAAAAAATACCTTTGCGCCATTGGTACCACACTCAATGGTTCACATGTAAGCTCCTTGCCATCAGCAGTAACTGTATAAGTTTCTGGATTTACTTCAATATTTGGCATTGCATCATTATGTACCATATCTTTCTTGCCAATATTCCGGCAATTCACTACGGGAAGTGACTTTTTATTAAGCTTCAATCTTTTGATATTGCCATTTTTAAGAGAGATGGCAGATACAAAGTTAAAACTACAATTCTGAATTGCATTGCCGTAATAACCGAACATACGACGATAAATTACCGGCTGAGGCAATGAAATAGAACCATTAGGATCTCCCATTTTCGCCCCAACAATAAGTCCACCTTTGATAATCATGTCTGGCTTGACACCAAATAAGCTGGTCTCCCATAGAACTAGGTCTGCATATTTACCTATCTCTACTGAGCCGACATACTGAGAAATACCGTGCGCCTTGGCAGGGTTGATGGTATACTTTGAAATATAGCGCTTCACACGATAATTATCGGCTTCTTTGCCATTATCCTCTGTCAATGCTCCTCGCTGTATTTTCATTTTGTGCGCAGTTTGCCAGGTACGCATGATCACTTCCCCTACCCGTCCCATAGCCTGGCTATCTGATGACATGATACTAAATACGCCCATGTCCTGCAGTACATCTTCCGCCGCAATGGTCTGTGGCCTGATACGGGAATCAGCAAAGGCAACGTCTTCGGGTATGCTCTTATCCAGGTGATGCACAGACATTAACATGTCTAAATGCTCGTCAACGGTATTTATTGTATAAGGCTTTGTAGGATTGGTAGAGGCAGGTAGTACGTTGGGATACATGGCTATTTTTATAATATCGGGCGCATGGCCACCACCGGCTCCCTCGGTATGAAAAGTATGTATCGTTCGTCCATTAATTGCCTTGACGGTATCTTCCAAAAAGCCTGCTTCATTCAGCGTATCTGAGTGAATCGCAACCTGAACGTCATACTTGTCAGCAACCTGTAAGGCAATATCAATGGTAGATGGTGTAGAACCCCAGTCCTCATGCAATTTAAGCCCGAGCGCGCCAGCTTCAACCTGTTCAGATACAGCCTTAAATGAGGATGAATTTCCCTTCCCAAAAAAGCCCAGGTTCATTGGTATAGTTTCGGATGCTTCAAGCATTCTCTCAATCCAGTACTTACCAGGCGTTACAGTCGTAGCGAGTGTTCCATCAGCTGGTCCTGTTCCTCCACCAATCATAGTGGTGGTCCCGCTGAAAAGGGCAACATCGATCTGCTGTGGAGCAATAAAGTGGATGTGCGTATCTATTGCTCCGGCAGTAACGATTTTTCCGGCACATCCATGCACCTCCGTAGAGGCACCAATAATCATTCCTTTTGTTACTCCGGCTTGGGTATCTGGATTCCCTGCTTTTCCAATACCAACTATTTTACCATTCTTTATACCAATATCGGCTTTGACGATACCCCAATGGTCGATAATAATTGCATTGGTCAGACACAAATCCAATACTTCATCCTGAGTTGCGGAAGTTGACTGCCCCATCCCATCACGAATGGTTTTCCCGCCTCCAAATTTGTTTTCTTCACCGTAAGTATTGAAGTCCTTTTCTATTTCTATGAAAAGTTCGGTATCCGCCAGTCGTACTTTGTCGCCGGTTGTAGGGCCAAAAAGTGCTGCATACCGGTCTCTGGGGATATGTAATTCACCATCAATGTATTTAACCGATGCAGAATCTTTCCCTGTTACCTCTAATCCCAACATAGCAAGGCCAGCGGTTGAAAGGCCAACTACTTTAATCCATTCGCGTCTATTCCAGTTTGCCATAGTATCTTATTTAATTATCAAAACTTTATTTCTTGACACTTGCTCCCTTGTAACCAAGGCGCTCTGCTTTTAGAATAGCTTCTTCTCTTACACTTTCCTTAGTAACATCCCCTTCTGTCAGGTTATTAAAACCTCTGATGATCTTATTTCCTGCTATTTCTACGAGGATTACAGTTTTCTTTTCTCCCGGTTCAAACCGTACCGCAGTACTTGCTGGAATATTCAGACGCATACCAATGGCCTCCCTACGGTTAAAGTCAAGGGCTTTATTGGTTTCAAAAAAATGATAATGCGAGCCTACCTGGATGGGACGGTCGCCGGTATTGGCTACCTCTATGCGAGTCGTTCTCATTCCCTCGTTAGCCTTGATTTCACCCTTCTTTAAAATATATTCACCTGGTATCATCTGTAAGTTAATTAGTTTGATATTTGATTTACACTTATCGAATAGGATGGTCAACCGTGATCAATTTTACCCCATCAGGAAAAGTGGCTTCGATCTGAACCATGTGCACCATATCCGAAACGCCCTCCATCACCTGATTCTTTTTCAATAGCTTCGCACCGTATTCCATGAGCTGTGCCACAGTTTTCTTCCCATCGCGCGCTTCTTCCATCAATATTGTACAGATATAAGCGATAGATTCCGGATAGTTTAATTTAACTCCTCGGGCTAGACGCTTAGCTGCAAGGTCTCCGGCCACATGGAGCATAAGTTTCTCGATCTCAACTGGGTTTAAATGCATAGAGTTTTAGGCTTTATTCGTTTTATTTAAATATTTGAACTAGATCGCAGCTACCTTCCGTGCCCACCGACCCTATAAAGCAGCCTTAACAAACAATAGTATCATCTGATGATTAATTATAAAAAAAGTCTTAAAAGTGCATTTTACGACTTTTTTAAACAAAATCCAAATTTTAATGAGAACTGGTCATAAAAGAAAAAAGATTAAGGTTCACCTGTTTGTATTGAATTTTTTCACCCTAATATTGGCACAATATTAGTACATCACTTTCCTATTTTAAGGTTCGTATTTATATAATATTAACAATAATTAACAATTGGAAGACGGCCCATTTTAGCTAACATTGTTAAGCAGAAGTCTTGGTTTAATATTCAATGCACTTCTTTTATAAGTGGAAATATATTATATAAATTAGGATTATTACCAAATTGAAGTTTTTCGAGTATCAACAGCTTAGCACATTCAAAGACTCAATTAATTTTTAACAAAAGGATCAATTTTCGCTGGATTTTGGAAATAATACTTTAACTATGTTAGTACAAGAAAACAGTTTTATTTGCACTTTCGCAAAATTAACCAAATGATTCTACAGATACCAGACCATGCAGACAATGAGAAGGACCTATTGACTATTCAAAATACGGAAACCATGTTTGCATTGCTGAATTTAACCTTGGATAAAATTTCCGGATAACGGTACTGATTGCACAAGAAGACAATGACAAGCAGAATAGATATCTCCAGGATGTTTGACCCAGCGAATTGATACTTATGCCCTCAGACCGAATTATTGTCTCATGCGCCATAGTAAATAATGAAAAAGTTCCATTACCTTTTACCGCGTAAATACTCAAATAGATATTTACGAGATGGCTTCAAAACTTGGATTGTATGAATAAAATTTTGAAAGGTGTTATAACAGCTTCGCTAGTTTCCATACACGCTATTTCTATAGCACAGATTATCGAGGGCTCCTCATTATCAGCAGATACCACTCAATTGCCTACAACAGTAGTTAAGAACATGCCAGATGCCTTGGCAGGTATTCATATGAATTTCCTTTTACGGAGTTCACTGGAAATACCGAATGGCTCAATGCAGTCTGCGCTAAAGCAGAACGAAGCTCGCTTTGAAGTGCTAGGTACTATCGTTCCTAATCTTGACTTCCGGGTAAGATGGCGCTTAAACAGATCGCAGGCGCCAAAAAGTCTTGACAATTCACCAGGCTCGATAGACATCGCTTCTGTCAATTACGCTTTTGGGAAAGAAAAAAAGTGGTCCATCCAAGTTGGGAAACAGGCGGCCTTTGTTGGCAGTTGGGAGTTTGAAAAGAATCCTACATTTGAATACCAATACTCCGAGTTTGTGAACTTTCAAGCAAATATCTTTATGATGGGTATGAAACTTGGATATCAGATAAACGAAAATCATGCAGCTTACCTGCAATTGCACAATACTTATAATGAAGATTTTACTCAGGCACATGCAATTGCAGGATATTCAACCAACGGCAACAAGCCCTCAAAATCGCCAATGGGCGTCTACACGACCTGGCGAGGCAAAATGTTCGATAATAAATTTCAGACATTCTGGAGCTACGATATATCTAAATTTGCCTCAGGGCAATGGAACCACTCAATAGCATTAGGGAATAAACTGGTAGTAGATAGATTTGAAGTGTATCTTGATTTGCAAACTGCTAATCTGGCATTAGACCACCCCAACATCGCCTCACCTTCTGTTAATAATTATAGGCTTAGAATGAATTCCGGCTTAAAGCCGGTTTTCGCAAATGATTTGAATTACAAAAGCGCCATTTTGAGGGTGGATTACGAATTTGTAGATAAATGGTTTATTACTGGCAAAGGGATATTTGAAGCCGCTAGCCAAACGAAGAATAACAGCGTTATAGGTCGTAATTTCAGAGAAAATATCGGACTACTTGCGGGAATAGAATATCAACCAATTGCCAGTCAGCAAATGAAAATGTTTGGGTACTATTACCATAATAAAGTCAACTATAAAGGCGAGGTCAAAATGGCAAATACCAGAACCAATTTAAATTTGTTTGCTGTGGGAATCTTGTATTTTATTAATGTATTTTAATTCCATATAATACTCATGACTATTACATTGATCCTATGTCTAACAATGTCTTATGATCGTGGTATTCAATCAATAGCCTAATTCGATTGATTGAGAGTCTAAACATGCTTATTCTTTGATAATAAGCATGTTGCAGCAAACAGTTTAATCTCGATGATCAGTTGAATGCCTCGATTATTGCGAAAATTGCAAAATATTTTAATATAAAATTAGCGGCGATTGTGGTCTATAACAAAAGCCAAGCCAGCAAGAAGCAGTTTGCTCAAGGGCTTAGTGGAGGTTTTTTGTCTTCTTTTGAATAGAATTATTTTAATTTTATTCAAAACGTGCCTAAAAAGAAATTCTATGCTAAAAGAATTCAAAACTTTCATTGCGCAGGGTAATGTACTTGATCTTGCCGTCGGTGTTGTAATCGGTGCTGCATTCTATTCTTGGTGTCCCGATTGGAGGAGTAGATTTTACGCAGCTTAAAATAGTTTTAAAGGAAGCGGTTGGCGAAACTCCCGAGGTTGCAATTAAATATGGTAACTTTATCCAGGTTCTAATTCAGATCATTATTATTGTATTGGTGATTTTTATGATTGTCAAGGCGGCCAATAGATTGAAACTTTCAGAAAAAAAAGCTGATTAAAGTAAGAACTTTACTTTTTGAATTAGGTCATTGATTAATAACCATTTGAAGCTAATGGTAGCCTTTTCGCCGTATCCCAACAAGATGATTATCAATTAAATAACTAGTTTCATCTACAAAAAGAGGAACTAGGAATCGTACAGGAAATCTTCACATCCAATTTTTTACAATAAGGGCTACAAATAAAATGCACTATTTTATAGGGGTGCCACTCACTCCTCCGGCTTTCATTTTTCTAATGTATTTTTTCCAAGGCTTAACTCCCTCGAAGTAATGCTTCTGCCCACAACCACCAAGGCATTATTCGTTTTCTGAAGTGTAACGCTGATTTTCATTCAAGTATAAATGCACATTTAATACCCTGGCACTGGCTATTTATCATAGTTACTTAAAAATCAACTTAACCCTATTTCAAATTTTCATAAACCACATAAGCTCCGTAAAAAATACAAATACCGGAAGATATTATCACCAATATGGTTCGCAATATCGGACTGTTCACCAGCCTTCTAGAAAAAGGTATGCTAAATAAGCCCGACACCAATGCCATTCCGGCAACAGAGCCTAATCCATATAATAAAAGGTATAACATTCCTGCGTTTACTTCATTAAATTGAGTTACAGCCAGCATAACCAAAGCCCCACTGCCTGCTAAACCATGTATAAGGCCTATCCCATAAGAAACTTTATGCAAGTTCCTATCTTCAATACCGGAAGATAGGAATACTTCAGTTCCGGGCCCGTCGGCACCATGCATAATTTGCCCACTATATGTCAATTGCCTCTCACTGTAAAACTTGGTTAATCTCATAACTGCTACGATGACCATCATTAAACCCACACCGGCTTCGAAATAAGAAAACGTATTCTCTGAAATAGACGTCTTAAATACCAATACTATTACCCCAATCAATACAATTGTAGAAGTATGACCCAAACCCCAGAAAATGCCGTCTTTGAGAGCAGGCAAAACGGCTTTACGTCGAGAAACGATATTTGACACGGCAAGTATATGATCCGCTTCCAGCGCATGTGCGACTCCGGCATACAAAATAACAAGAAGGTGTATATTGTCCATTTCAGTTCTATGAGTATTATTAATTGTACGTTTTCTCAAATTCTGGATCCGCTTTCAGACTTCTGACTTCGGTGGAATGTACGTCAAACCAAGAGTTTGTAGAAGCTGGCACATCAACGTTCGCCCTTAGTATCCGGTGCTACTTCTTATTGATCCTGTTCCGTATCCTGCTCAGGGTTTCAGCAGAAAGTCCCATGTGAGAAGCGATCATGTGCTGGGGAACGCGCTGGACGATATTGGGAAATTGTTCAATAAAAAACATGTAACGGTCATCCAGTGAAAGGCTGATAATATTTAATGTTCTTTTTTGAAGTGCCATATATGCATCCGTCATTAATATTCGGAAGTAAGTTTCATACTTAGGCATTGTGCTGAGCAGCTCGTCATGTGCAGACTTACTGAACAGCACTAATTCACAATCTTCCAGCGCATCGATGTTCTGTGAAGATATCTGTTCACTAAGGAAACTATACAAATCGCCCATGGTCCATCCTTCCAGCGCAAATGCCATAATGTGCTCTTGCCCGTCAGAATCGACAACATAACTACGCATCAGCCCCTTTTCTATAAAAGCCACGTTCTTGCAGATGTCCCCTTCCTGATGCAGGTATTGACGCTTACGCAATTTTTTCGGTGTCAGATATTGTTTAATAAAATTCATCTCTGATTCAGTCAGTTGAACTTTCTCATTGAATTTGCGGAAAAAGACCTCATACATAGGCAATCAAATTTGAGACATGCAATAATCAAAGATAATAAGCCTAATCTGAGTTAAAACCACAAGGCAGAAAATATTTAAGCACTTAAAGCTTGGTATTAACATATTCGGGAAGCTAACATTGTAAATTAACTGGTTAATTTACAATAGTTTATTAGTGAAAAGGAGGTAGAAAAAAACGGCTTGCCTCACCCGTGAATCATATTACGCTCACCAATAGCTTCGTAATACAGTAACTGCAATTGGAAAAATTCAAATACCATTAAACATGCCAAAAAACACCAGAACAAAACCTCTTTGCGCTCGTATGAAAGTCAGTTTTTTGGAAAAGCAGTTGGAAACTTCTGATTAAAAAGGCAATCATCTTTGATATGATGGTCGATCTTGCCGAGCAAAATACAAAATTATAATCCAAAAAAACTCATCCGGGTAGGTAGCCGATTCAGAACAGAACAGATAAGTAGATAGGTTTATTACCGCAGAAAACAATCAAGGATGACGCTTTAGTAAACCGATTGCAGGAAGCTGACCTGGTGCAGTTGTCAGGATAAAATACCCCGGGTAGGTATGCGAAAGCTTTATTATCTTTCGAATATATGCGAGCGATAACTAATCAAATTTGTAACCGCTAAATGAGAAAACCGTTGCAAAAGTTGTCTTGCAACGGTTTTCTCATTTATTTATTCAAGACCTATACGCTACTTCAGGACTAGTCAGCCACTCTCATTACTGCCCAGATTTACTAATCAAAAGTAGGCAATGATGTTATTAGATGGACCATCGTAGCAATCCAGAACCTCATTTTTTCTTTTTTGTCTCGGAAATAGTTGGTGTTTTGTAATTTCTTGGAGAAATCAGGGGATTAATATCAACTCCTTCCTTTTGATATTTCCTTGTAACTATTAAAGCTGCAGGACGCGGAGCATATTTAGGTGTTGTATTCACATACCTTCCCTGGTTATGTCTTTTGTAATCACTTTCAATGGTTTTCAGATTGGGAACTCGGATTATCTGACTTGCATTTTGGTTAGCCTTCGCTTTGGCCGCTTTTTGCGGATGCTTATAATTATGAGTTGAAACTCCCGGATCTACAATTGACTGAGCTTTTACATCCATTGTTCCTAAATTTACTAAAATAAGTATTACTAAAATTGCTGATTTATACATGTCTTAATGATTTATGTCGTGGAATTAATTGATTATTTGTCCTCAGAAATTCCGATAGATTGTTTTGTGTTCATTTTTCTTTCGATTCTGATACACAAAATTACTAAGAAGGAATACCTTGGAACGATGCGTCTAAGCAAGAAATTCCATTGATTTTGGTCAACAACAAGCATTGACGAAAATCAATGTAGATTCACTGTAATTAGTAACCTGCATTATTTCCACTATACTCAGGTCGCAAAGGTAAAAAAGTATTAATAGTACCAGCGACTTCTCGAACAGTATTATGGTGGCGTTCGAAAAATGGACTCATACGAATGCGAAGCAATAGCGAGAGGACCCAAAGGGATATTCAATATTTATTAGCGCATACTAGGGAGTAGAAATTGTATTGTATTGTATTGTATTGTATTGTATTTTCGCTGGTACTGGTTCCTGGTAACAGGGTTAATACAGGCGATTCATCTTCCTATCAGCGTACCCAGTTCAATTCTTTTCCGAAAAATAACCTAAAATTAAACAATTATGAATGCCAAAACAGCCCCTTTACTTACCGGAATTTTCATGATTGTTTCCGGGGTTTTTATTGCAATCTTCAGCTACCAGCCTTCGCCGACCATTAAGTACGTAGTGGCAGTTAGCTCGTTTTTAGGGGGGGCTTTGACCCTGTTGGCTACCATGAAAGGCCGAGGTGCTATGATTTCTGTCACCTACAGTTGGCTCGTGGGTCTTGGGGGGATAGGCTATGGCCTGGCGGTTGCCTTCTTTACCAGAAATTTAAACGATTTTTTGGAAATAACGGGATTTTCCCTGCTGGTTCTGGGCTTAATGGAAGTGACTTTCACCTATCAAATCCTGAATCTAAAACGCAAACCCGTAGCCAGTATCGCTCTCTATAAGATATTTACGGGATTGGCGATGGGAATCGGGGCTATGTGGATACTGATTGCCTCCACGCTGAACGAAAACGTTTCTTTACTTTTTGCCGGCATTGTCCTGTCGCTGGCAGGTCTAAGTTTCATTCTGGTAAGTAATCACATAGTGGGCAAAGACGTGGCTGTTAGTGATACAGGTTTATAATTTAAAAAGCCGGGGTTTCGAAGGTAGTGCCACGAGTATATTTCCTAAATGCCACCCTCAACGAATCACCGTTATAGCTGAAAAATGAGTATGGTAGAAAAGACATCGGGATAGGTAACACAATCTGGTAGGTCGCCTGCTGCATCGCATAGCTAACCTACCAGATAAATGAAGCAGGTTCTAACAGTTAATAGAATTGGCAATCAACCTTTTGCAGCAAGCTGTTCCCGGTAAGTGGCCCCGATCAACTGCTGATTATTACTAAAATCGCTTTGACGAGCTTATTACTGTTTCGACTTTACTTATAATCTTTTCAACTGATTTCCGGATAGCAGGTCCGTCCATATTGGACTACATAAATCGTTTTATAAATTCTACCTAGTTCTTTAAGTGCTTTATAAAGCGTATGTTGCCTAGACTAGGACCGGCTCGTCGGTGCAATTTAATCTCCGGGTTAATGCGATGCTTTGCTAATCTAATATTTCCAAATGATTTCTTTAAACACTATGGATTGATACCCATTCAGTTCATATAAAACCCCAACACTATGCCTCCCTGTCTGCACCAGATCCGAGTAGGCCGTGTAGTCTTTTTCGCCATTCTTACTTTTGTCCACGAGATACTGTTTCGTCCACGTTTTTCCGTCATCAAAGCTGATCCTTAATGTGAGGTTATCGCGGTTTCTGGTGTCGGCTGCGTTGGAGAATGCGAGGATATTGTGTGTTTTGTTTTTACCAATGGTCAGAATGCTTCCCTCGCAAACAGGATCGGGCAGGTTGTGGTCAAAATAAGTAGTATCCCATTTTACCCCACCATCACTGCTCACCGCCACGATGCGTGCGCGAACATCGCCCTGCTGATTTCTCGCATTGAACATGACCCTGCCTCCTGAAATTTCTGCCGCTGTGGATTCATTGGAACCTTCAAAAGAAATTGTTTCACTTAGTTTGAATGTCTTGCCATGATCGTCGCTGTAAAAGGCATGTGCCTGATAATCTGCGCCTTTTGGCTTGGGATTACCTGCGGAATGGTTGGCGGCAATGTAAATCCTGCCTTTGTAGAGACCTTGGAGAGCATCAAAAAGTGTGGGGCATTTAATTGTTTGATAACTTGAGAAAGATTTGAAAACCTAGGCGGCCCCATCTTCTCATGAAATCAAAAAATGTCGTCCAGCCAGTTGTTGTTGATCCTCGAACTGCCGTGTATCATTTGAAGGTACACATCCTGAATATTTCGCCGATGATCTACCGGCGCTTTATCATTGACGGCAATACACACATTGCTGAGCTCCATCATTTGATACAGATGATGATGGGTTGGGAAAACCAGCATTTACATGTTTTTCATATCTGGGGAGTGGATTATGGAATTGCTTATGACGGCGGGGGGTATTATCGGGATGATCCCAGTGAGATTTACATTGGAAATTTAGGTTTGAGGGCTGGTGATAAGTTTTCATATGTTTATGATTTTGGCGATTACTGGAAACACGAAATCCGTGTCGAGAAGGTTGAGAATATCACACCCGGATACCGACACCCAATTTGTACAGCTGGACGAAGGGCTTGCCCACCGGAAGATGTCGGCGGGCCTTATGCTTATCAGCATGCTTTGATAGGCCAGTTCAGTTGGATCCAGGAAACCTTATCAAACGTACTGGAAAGTGTTGAGAACGGAGAACTTCCGGACCTTGACCTGGATAATGCGCCTTGGTGGTATCTCAAACACCGCAGTGAAGTCTTCGACAAGAAAAAAATGAATCAGGCCTTAGCCAAACTGTATCAAAATAAGGGTGACGGTAAATTCTGGAGAACCTTGGGCGGTTACGATGCTTATTTTGATGATGATGAGTAGCACTTTCTGTATCAATAAAACCTAGTGGTTAATTTGATTATAGTTTGTAACTTGGTGTGATGGAAAAGGGAGTGATTTTCGTCCGGGTATCAAAAAGAGAACAGGACTACCAACGGCAGATAGAAGACTTACGGGCGGTGGCTCAAAATCAAAGCCTACAGATTGTTGCAGAAATAGCTGAAAAGGTAAGCGGGGCAAAGTATAACCAGGAGCGTGATGGGCTGCAGGAGCTGCTCACCATGGCTCGTAATCGTGAGATCAATACGGTCCTGGTTCAGGAAGTTTCCCGTTTGGGACGCTCGACGGTTGAAGTTTTAAATGTATTGGAGGAGCTGACTAAACTTCAAATCACTGTGTATGTTCAAAACTTTGGAATTGAAACATTAAAAAATGGCAAGAGAAACCCCATTGCCCAATTTATGTTTACGCTGCTGGCAGAATTTGCGCGGATGGAAAGGGAAACATTGCGGGAACGCATCCTGTCAGGAATGGACGAAGCACGTCGGAAAGGTAAACACTTAGGCAGGCCTGACGGATCCAGCGAGGATAAGGTAGTCTTTTTAAAAAAATATCCCTCGGTGGTTCGGAATCTACGTTTAGGTATCAGTGCGCGTAAAACCGCTAAAATTTGTGATACCTCTATCAATACGGTAAGAAAAGTCAAAGATTACATTTCCTGATAACCTTAATAATCATGAAATTCAAACTCCAATTAGTATGTGAACCCGGGAAAAATGAAACTGCTTGCACTGACGAGATTTTCACCTTTGATAAGCCATTTGACACTTTTGAAAACATTGGAATGAACCTTTGTGAATCAAAGCAGCTATTGAAAAATCTGCAGCAATCTATCGTGGAAAAGCAACTGGGAGCTTTTATCAAAAACAAGGGGCTGCAAAAGCTTCGTAAAAAAGGAAACTATACCGTTAAACTCAAAACACTTTTTGGTGATATCACTTTTGAAAGCCCCAGGTATTATGGCGAAGATAAAAAAACGTTCAGCCCTCTAAATGAACTACTTCCAAACCATACTACCCCTGAGCTTTTGTTTCTTGAAACAAAATGGGCCTGCTTAATCCCTTTTGAAAAAACGGCGAATTTATTGAAAGAAGTCCTGCCGGTTGCAGAAACGATTAACGCAACAACGATCCAGAACCATCTATATGACTTGGCCTTAGCCCAGGAGCAAGAAATTGGAGAAGAGCAGTGGATGTGCGATTGTGGTAGTATTAACCAGCGGCAGGCGTTGCCAAGGCCGGAAAGAACAATGGTTGTTGGGATTGATGGCGGGTATGTCCGGGACTGGAAAGATAAAAAAAGCATATTCGAAGTTATCGCTGGCAAGTCGATTCCGGCTGAAAAACCAGCCAAATGCTTTGCATTCGTGGGATCATATGATTTAAAATCCAAACGCCGGTTTTATAACCATCTTGTATCACAAGGAATGCAGCCCCACCAGCAGCTTGAATTCTTTTCAGATGGCGCTGATAACTTACGAAATCTACAAACCTACCTTAATGCAGAATCCACACACATTCTGGATTGGTTTCATATTACGATGAAACTGACAGTTCTGCACCAGTGCGCACTTGGGTTGATAAAGGTTGATGAAAAAAGAGGAAAATCTTTTCAACATTTATTGACCCGTATAAAATGGAATTTATGGCACGGTAATGCTGTAAGGGCAATTGAGCATTGTGATGACCTTGACTTCCACCTTATCGATCACCTGGGAGACAAGACGCAAAAGAAAAAATATGACAAGATTAAACCGTTCCAAACATATGTTACCGACTTCGACAAATACATTTCAAACAATATAAATTTTATCGTCAATTACTCCGAGCGGTACAATTACGGCGAAGTTATTTCAACCAGCTTTGTGGAATCCACAGTCAATTATGTAATTGCCAAACGGTTTTCTAAAAAACAGTCGATGCAGTGGACTAAAAAAGGTGCACACTTGCTGCTTCAAGTCCGAACAAAAGTATTGAACAACGAATGGGAAGGTACTTTTCGAAAGATGTATCCGGATTTCAGGCCGATCAAAGCAGTGAAAGATCCTGACGTCATCCGGGAAGCGGCATGAATCTCCCACACTTTTTGATGCTCTCCACCTTCGGTCAATTGCATGCCGTGGCCGGGAGTATTGGCATAGCTTCTCCAATCTGCATCGAAATTGTATGCAGCATTTAAATCAGGCATTTTGGGTTTGTGCACCTGCGTGGTAATGTTCACAAGCGATATGCACTTTTGACGCGATTAGCGCCATACACCAAAGCGGTACCCCGTAGAAAGCAAACGCGGCATTTGTCACGACTGTATTTTCCGGTATTAAAGTTATTGGAAGATAATTTCTGTTCTGAGAAGAAACACTTGGTACCACCAAAATTTGTTTATCTCTTATAAATCGTTGCTCTGCGAAAGCATATGGTTTTTGAGCCAATACTCTCGTTGATTTTTTCGTACTATTTAGTCTAAAAGACCGGACTAAATCAATACGATTACGAATCGGTTTAATTTCGTAAGCTTCCTCAGAATTCTGCTCCTCAATCCACAGGCAATACCTCTTCCTTCCTGAAATTGCATCGTCAGCACTTATGTATGGGAAAATAAATTTGTTACTTCGAGGATTAGCATTTCTGATGATATCTGCTTCGATTGAATCAAAATTAAGATTCTTTCCGTCCGCTGCTTTACTTCCATAGTCCATTTCTAACAATTGCGTATCAATGGGTCTAGTACTCTTTTGCACTATGACATTAACCTCAGGAACCAGATACGGACCAATGTATGAACACTTTTTTTCAGAAGTTGTCCCGTCGTCATTCTCGGAAAATAACTGACGATAATTAGTGTCGGTGTTGGTGTTAGTAATTCCTAAGATTATAACAATAACACCCGCATTTTTTGCAGCAAGATTTTTCCACTTAAACGAAGTATGAGCAAAAAAAATCTTTTGGCCTTTCATGAATAAATAAGGCCAAAGTATAGGTACGTGAGATCCTTGGCAAATAGAATTCGTCGTCACGAAAGCAACTTTGGCATGAGCAGACAAACAATAATCTGATGCTTTGATTAACCATCCTGCGACGTAGTCCAATGATTTGTAGTTTGGCAACCGAGATCCCAATAGAAGCTCCAAATCGTTTTTCATTTGCTTCGTCTGTTCTGACGAGCCTTTATAGGGTGGATTGCCACATATATATCTTTCGCCACCTTCGTTGTCGAAACTTATTTCACTTTGGTCTAACGGTGTGGAAAACAGATCATAGGCAAAAAGCTTTACCCCGGTTCCAGAAGGAGGGAAAACAGAAAGCCAGTCCACACGTAATGCGTTACCGCAGAAAATCCAGTTTTCTGCACTAAGAGGGAGAAAGTCTGCCAATGCGAGTTTTTGCCCTCGATAAAGCACATCACATTGGTACTCGGCGATAATAAGGGCTAATCTCGCGATTTCTGCCGAAAATCCTTTGAGCTCTATACCCCTGAAGTTGGTAAGAGGAATTTCGCTCTCGCGATGTTTCTCCCCCCTTCTCTCGTTGATTTCAGCTTCAATTTCACGCATTTGTTTGTATGCAATCACTAGGAAATTCCCAGATCCGCATGCGGGATCAAACACCCTAATATGGGCAATACGGTTACGCAACTTCAACAGTTTCCGAGAGTTCTCACCAGACTCTTTTAATTGAGTGCGCAGATCTTCAAGAAAAAGGGGGTTTAATACTTTTAAAATATTTGGTACTGACGTGTAATGCATTCCCAGATCCCTACGTTCTTCATCATCTGCGACTGCCTGAATCATCGAACCAAAAATATCAGGATTGATTTTTTTCCAGTCAAGGTTGCCTACGTGGAGCAAATAAGAACGTGCTATTTTGGTGAATTTGGGAACATCAACCGATCCGGAAAACAGCTGCCCATTCACATAAGGAAACTTTGCAGCCCAGTTTTTTATTTGTTTTTCCGAGCGCTCATCTTTTTTGGTATCCATAGCCCGGAAAATTTCCCCGATAATTTCATGAATATCAAGAGCATCTGCGGCACTCATTGTCTGCACAGTAGATGTGAACAGGCCATCCTCTTTAAATATACCAGTGTCTTCGGCAAAAAAACAAAAAATAAGTCTTGCAAGAAAATGGTTCATATCCTGACGACGCTCTGCTTTAGCCCAATCCGGATTATGGTTCAGTAGTTCAATATATAGCTTATTTAAGCGGCTAGTCGCCTTAATATCAAACGCATTTTCACGAATTTGTTTAACCGTGCTTATCCCAGCCAGCGGTAGAAAAAAACCGAAGTGATCATGAAAACTAGGATAATCACACGCAACGGTTTCACCACTTATTAAATCTTCAGCTTGAAATTCCTTACCATCTGTTGCCAGTATAAACTTCACTTTTCCTCTGAAAGTAGCTTGGCTATCTTTTAACTTATTTAGTGTCTCTGTTACATTCCCTACATTACAAACAGCGATATGGATATTGTTTTGTTGTAAGACACCTCCATCAACATCTGATTTGTTACTATTCCCAGACCTTAACCGCTCCTATGTTTACAAACTTAACTTAGTCGAAAGTATAAAAGTTAGATTTGTAAGATAAAGTGATAAAAGGATGAGAGCAGATTGACCCCTCAATAACTCAGGTAGTATATTGGTATTAAGAAATTGC
>NZ_VBSN01000028.1 GCF_006149045.1 Dyadobacter flavalbus | reverse complement strand
GGCCTCAACGGCAACCATCGCCTTGAACTTTGCTGTAAATTTTCTCCGGCTTTGTTTCATTTTGTTCATCGGTTTTATGTCAAGTTACTAAACTTAACCGATGGTCTCAATTTTGGGGAGTATTACACTTTAAATCACCAGCAAGCCGCTGTGCTTTAAATCCTTCCACGTTTTTGAACCAATGAAATGCTCGAAACTTCCCAGTCCGGCAGCTTCGTAACCTGTTTTCAGTTGTTCCAAAGTATATGGTGCCGGATTCGTAATCAGCAATTTTGGCAACGTGTCAACGAGCCATTCAGCCGTTTGCACGTCTGTCTCAACAGCCCATTCCTTTTTCTTGTCGTAAAAAACGAGTTCGGCAATTTCAATCGTTCCGACTCTGTGGCTTTCTTCAAAAACTGACATTTCCGGCAAATTTCCCATCCATACGGCAATCGCATTGGGCCGGTTCACAGCATCCGGCGATTCGCTGATGCTTTTTGCAATGTACTTCGGAGGAATGGAAGTTGCGGGAACTTTGAAATCAAACCATTTGGAAAGCGGAAAATCAATACAGACACCGTGCATGTAATTGAAAAGGGACTTACGCAGCCCTTCTGCAAAACGGTCGTGTTCAGCGCCAAGCGGATCTTTGTGTTCCAGATCATTATGGGCGAATTTTCCGGTATCCGGGCCAATCCTCATCACGTCAAAATCTTCCGGATGCAAGCCGACAGGACTGTGCGCCGTCATGGCAAACCGGTGCCAGAATCCGGATTGTACAATGCCGTTTTCAAACAACTGCCGCACCATTTCCAATGCATCAATCGTTTCCTGTGCCGTCTGAGTCGGAAATCCGTACATCAGATACGCATGCACCATAATGCCGGCCTGCGTAAAAGCATCGGCTACACGCGCAACCTGCGCAACGGTAACGCCTTTTTTCATCCGGTCCAGCAAACGGTCCGAAGCAACTTCCAGACCACCGGAAATCGCAATGCAACCGGATGCTTTCAGTAAAAGGCAAAGGTCATGCGTAAAGTTTTTTTCAAAACGGATATTTGTCCACCAGACTACCGTCAGTTTTCTTCTGATGATTTCCAGTGCAAGATCTCTTAACAATGCCGGCGGAGCTGCTTCATCGACGAAGTGAAAGCCGTTCTGCTGCGTCTGTTCAATGATTTCTTCGATGCGGTCACACAGCAAAGCAGCGGTTAACGGTTCATAACGACGGATATAATCGAGTGAAATATCGCAAAACGAGCATTTTCCCCAGTAGCAGCCATGTGCTAGCGTCAGTTTATTCCATCTTCCGTCACTCCACAGCCGGTGCATCGGATTGACGATCTCGATAACGGACAGGTAATCATTTAAAGGCAGATCGCTGTAATCGGGCGTTCCGGTATCCCGCTGCGGAACATCTTTTTCACGGGCTCCGTTATGATAAATGACTTCACCGTTTACACAGGAATAAACCCTTTTGAGCTGAGAGATTTCCCTTTTCCCGTCCAGATATTCCAGCAAGGACAAAAGCGGCGCCTCGCCATCGTCCAGACAAATGAAATCAATGTAATTGAAAACACGCGGTTCTTTCAGAGAGCGGAGTTCGGTATTTGGAAAACCGCCGCCCATAACGACTTTAATAGTAGGATAATTTTTTTTAAGGTACTGACCGCATTTGAACCCGCCATAAAGATTTCCGGGAAACGGGACAGAAATACAAACCATATCCGGCTGAAATTGCTGGATTTTTTGTTCCAGCAAATCCGTCAGAATCTGCGACAAAAGCGTTTCCGGCATTTCAAGTGCCTTTTCCATTTCATCAAAGTGCGTTGCTGAACGGCCGAGACGCTCGGCATAGCGGCTGAATCCGAAGTGCGGATCAATCGCTTCCTGAATCAGGTCACCGAGATCTTCCAGGTAAAGCGTGGCCAAGTGCCGCGCTTTGTCATGAATTCCCATGGTTCCGAAAGCCCAGTCCATATCTTCAAGCTGCTGAAACCGGCCCGCTTCGGGAAGGTAACTGCGGTCACAAATGCTGTGGGCCAAAGTCGGATTGCGGTTTTTAAGAAACCTGATGACGGGATCAATCGTGCTGATATATTCTTTACTGAGCGCGTAAACCCTGTAACTGTTCTCGGACAGCTCCATGTCAGAATCTTCAAGAATGGCAAACATCCTTTTCAGGCCTTTGGAAGAAAACAGTTCGAGGATTACATCAATACCCAGATCGGCCTGATACGACGCTCTTCCCAGTGTATTCAGAAAACCTTTGAGATAAGCTGTTGCGGGATAAGGCGTATTTAACTGTGTAAACGGCGGAGTGATGAAGAGTGTTTTCTTTTGCACAATGCTGATTTTCTTGAAACTGCAAAGTTAAGTGTTTTCGAAATCAATGATCTTTGAACAGTCAGATTACTTAATCACAAAAAGCAGCCGGAAGTTCCTGGAAATTTCAGCTATTTGTTTCAAGAAGATTACTCTGTGGCTTGCAACCTGATCAATGCGGTTCGGGATTTCTTAAATAAGAGTGAAAGCTGACATTTGGTGATTTTCCGCCTCTTACAGAAGGTTGCATTTTAGCGAAAGCCCATAATACATAAGAAGTTATATCAGCATAAGCACTTGATTTTATCGGAAACAATCCGTCTCCGTGCCGCAGTGCATTGGTAAACATTACGATCATGATGTCATTAGGACATTTTATCCATATACTTCTGAAACCTTTGGGCTTTCCATCTTCCAGTTGATTGTACCACCAGCCGTCATGATAACTGAATTTCCCCTGAGGCATAACAGCGCTGTAACTCCCTAATCCGGAAACCAGAACCGAATCCTGCAAAGATGGAGAAAGCACTGTATTGTTTCCTGTTGTAAACAGATTGGAATATACTTTCATAGCTTCATTCGCAGATAAATAAATGCCGTAAGCTCCTGAAACATCCCGAAAATCTCCGGGGTTAAAACCCTCTGTTCCTACGGTATACGGATGGTCATAACCGAACGTCGGAGCAGCAGCCGGATTTGTTAATATATCTTTAGAATCCACCCCTGCTTTTTTCAAAAGATTTTCATTTATGTATTTCTCATATATTTTCTGCGTTTCCTGATCGTCTTTCATATCGTCGCCGGAAAATTGGTAGCCCAGCATGGCCGGTATCAGAACTCTGTACAAACCGTAATTGGCATTCTGATAGCACTGATTGCCCATATTTACTGTCTTTACACCTTTGGCAATCAGGCTTTGTAATCCGTACCAGTAATTTTCAAGGAAAGAGCCGTTCAAACATTTATCGCCCAGACCCGTTATGCCGCTGCGATGCGTAAGTAAATCCCGGAAAGTAATTTCATCAATGTTTTCTCCTTTGGCCCATTTTGGCGGAAGATATCTGATAATTTTATCTGTTGTTTTTACACCTTTTTCACTGGCAAGTTTTAAAAAAGCAACAGCCGTAAGGGTTTTGGTCATACTTGCAATTTGCATTTTCGTATTCAGCGTTACCGGCTTTTCACCGAATGCTTCTATGGCCCTTGACTGTAATCCTTCCGTTGCATAACCTACAATTTCATTTTTTCTGGATACGATAAAGCTGTATCCAAAGCCGCGGTTCGTCAGCGAATCTTTCAGGGTTTTTACCAGACGTTTCGTATAATCTGCTTCTGTTGCAAATTCAACCGGTTTCCCATACATGATTGTATTATTTGTTCTCACATAAGAACGGACTTTATACTTTGTATTTGCCTTCAGATCACTCAAAACGCTTGAAAACTGCAAAGTAGCCGGAATGTTTTTACCAAGTTCCGTAAAGTTGTTTTCAACAGTCGGAAGTGCAGATCCTTCCATCCAGACATGGCCGTATTGAACAACTTCCGTAATAGTTGCCGGTTCAATCCTGGAAGTTGCAACTGCCGAAATATCCAATATTTCACTTAATTCCGTAAAGTCTGTAACAGAAGAATTATTAGTGGGTTCCGGATTTCTTTCACATCCCGGAATCAACAAAACAACCGCAATCAGTAAAATTGATACAATGTATTTTACAGATAAATCGAATTCTGACATTGATGGAAAATTTAACAGACCAGTTTTTATCTTTTAAGACGCAGATCAGCTAAAAAGTAACAGCAAAAAGAATTATTTACCTGGTTTAAAAAGCAATTATTATGCAGGAAGCTCTTGATCAATTATTATTATTGGCGCCTTTACTTGCCCGCAGCCCAGAAAATCGCATTTTTGAAAATGGTTTTATACACTTCATCTTCAAACAAAACCGGTGAATGCCCCATGAAAATGTAAATATTTTTTGCCCGCATTTTCGGATTTGACCAGATTACCGGATGATCACCCATTTTAATTTTGGAATCGGGCACATAGGTCGTTTCGTCCACGCTTGCAATCACGTCCACATTTGGCCTCGGACTTTTATCATAAATATACCATTCTTCCTTTTTCACCGAAAACGAAGCCGGAACGCCTTTCATAACCGGATGATTTTTGTTTTCCACATTTACAGTTGCAGCCGCAAAGTCCGGAATGTAGTTTTTGTAACGGACACCGCCCATGAAATCCGAAAACCACGGCCAGATTTTATACCCGTCAAATTCACCCAGCAAAGTGGCATGATGAAAGCCGATCCAGCCGCCTTTTCCTTCATTGATGTATTTTTCGAAAGCAGCCACAGCGGCCGGTTTCCAGCCGTAAGGAACATAATCCAGCTGTATTATTAGTTGATAAGCAGACAAATACTGATTTGTAATCAAATCTGTTTTATCAATATAATCAATGGAAAGGTTATTTTTCGCAGCCAGTGAATCCAGCCATATCTTTGCTGCCCGGGAATATTCAATATGATGGCCGCCCGGCTCGGCCATAGCTAAAATTCTGATCGCCGGTTGCTGTGACTGAGCAATCGTTTCCGGCTGAAAAATGGAAAGTATGCCAAGAAGAATGAATATAAAACCGGCTTTCATGGAAATAGAATAAAATTTCAGGTATATACGTGTCAAAAATACAGAAGAATGCGGATGACATGCCTAAAACTTTTTACCTTCCAGACAAATTGCCTTAACCAACTGCAATGAAACGAATTCTTAAAAAGTTTTTTATGATCTTTTTTATTCTTCTGATCTTACTGGTTTCCGGTGTAATGATATTTATGCAGCAGCCTAAATTTGGAAAGCAACCGTCAGGCGCCCGTCTGGAAAGAATCAAGAAATCACCCAATTTCCGTGACGGAAAATTTCAGAACCTAAGCTATACGCCTGATCTTGCGGAAGGTTCCAGCTATTTAAAGGTCATGACCAAATTTTTCTTCGGTAAAAGTAAATACAACATTCCCGGCGCTGTGATCCCGTCGCAAAAAACGGATTTGCTGCATCTCAGCCCGGACGAAAACGTACTCGTATGGTTTGGGCATTCCTCCTATTTCATGCAGATTGATGGAAAAACGTTTCTTGTTGATCCCGTTTTCAGCGGCAGCGCTTCACCGGTTCGTTTTACGACACCGAGTTTCAAAGGAACGGACGTTTACAAAGTGGAAGATTTTCCGGCCATTGACTATCTGCTGATTTCCCATGATCACTGGGATCACCTTGATTACGAAACAGTTCTGAAATTAAAATCCAAAGTAAGCAGGGTTGTAACGGGACTTGGAACAGGCGAGCATCTGGAACACTGGGGTTATACGCCGGAAACAATCATTGAAAAAGACTGGAATGAAGAATACAATGCAGGAAACGGTTTCATTTTCAACATTACGCCGGGAAGGCATTTTTCGGGAAGAGGACTGAGCAGAAACCGGGCGATGTGGGTTTCATTTGTGGTTCAGACGCCCACGATGAAAATCTTCATCGGCGGAGATTCCGGATATGATACGCATTTCAAACAGATCGGTGAAAAGTTTGGCCCTTTTGATCTTGCAATCCTGGAATGCGGCCAGTACAACGAAGCCTGGAAATACATTCATATGATGCCGGAAGAAACGGTAACAGCGGCTCACGACCTGAAAGCGACCAAACTTATGCCCGTGCACTGGTCAAAGTTTTCACTTGCACTTCATGACTGGAACGAGCCTGTTCAGAGGGCGGTTCTTGAAGCAGGCAAGCAGCATATGCCGCTGGTTACACCTATGATCGGTCAGAAAGTAAATCTGAAAGGACAGCAGATTTTCACAGAATGGTGGAATGATAAAGCTTTGCAGCCGGAGAAATAGAAAGCCCCGCTTTGCTTCAAGCTTATTGCGTACAATTAAAAGAGCAGGAATGTTAAATTCATAGGCAAATAGCAGTAAAAGCTTAGAAATTAACTTGTTTGAAATCTTAACAGGCAAGATCAGGCAGTAACTTCCCTTACGAGATCGAAAGGATCATTTCCCCACGAGTACGAGATAATACCGTCTTTGAAGTAGCAGCAGCCGTCATTTCCTTTTACGATGTCGCCGTAATCGTGCTCGATTTTTACAAGAGGCGGATGGTTTTTTTTGCGTGCTTCTTCAGGGTTTCTCACTTCGTATACCTTGCCTTTTTCTAACTGTATCATGGTTCAGTCTTAATGGTTTAAATTTTTCAGAAAGATATTACAATCCTAAAAAACCGTTAGAATGAGTGTGGTCACCGCCATAATAATTGGGGTTGAAAGGCTATTTTTTGAACTGAACAACTATAAATATGCTTGTTTGAGCGGGACTAAAATCCTGCTTTAATGCTAAATTAAATAGATATACTTATTGAAAGACTGAGAAAAATGCGGAGTAATCCAAATACTTGCAATTACAGCCTGCACCATCAGACATAGTAATTCGATGCATGTACTATTTAATTACTAAAATAAGCAATATGCTTGTTAATGAAAGCATTAAGCCTGAATCTTAACAAACAGCTTCTTTGTGCAGCCTGCTTAAAGCAAGATGCTTGAACCCTAACAGATGTCAGGGTTCAAGCATAAAAGTATATCAGCACTTTGAAGTATTCATGAAAGCAAGTGCCTCTTAATTAACTTTCCCAAGATCTTCAATTGCGTATTTGCCAACTGAAACATTAGCATATGTCGGTTTGACTTCTCCATCAGGCGACTTTCCATAAAATTTTATTTCAGTAGATTTCAAATTAGATGCTGTGGTAAATTCAATGGTTGCTGTTATCCACTGATCTTTTTTATCTACAAAGCTAATTGTTTTACTTGAGTGTTTTATTGGTGCACCTAGGTCTAAACTTTTGGATGTTACCTCAGCTATAATTGCTTTTGCATAGGGGCTTGCAGCACTTAAAGAGCCAGACAATACATCTTGAACACTGCTTGTTGAGGCATAGAATGTCAATCTATATTTATGATTAGACGCTAATTTCGTTAGGTCACTTTTCGCCCAGCCCATATTAAACTGGTAATTTTTCAAAGTTATAAACGTTTCTACATTAGGCTGTGGCTGTACAAGTGGTGTTAACCATCTCAAATCATTTCCTAAAGACTGTGTACTTGAAGTGCCGTAATCATTACCTTGCCACCATATAGGAAACTTACCCTTCCCTGGCTGATCAATAGTAGTAGGAAAGACATGCTCTGTAACATTTAAACTTAGGCTGTTATTAGATAATTCTGGCCCTCCCGCACGCATGTTTGCATCATCTTTCAATCCTGCAGATTCCGGCTGCGGAGTAAGTGCATCATCTTTGGAGCAGCTGCTCATGAACAGCAAAGCTGAAAAGCTGGCAGCAACAATGGAGGCTGATAGTTTGGTTTGTAGTTTCATTTTCATTTTAGAGTTTTTTGTGAAAAATTAATTTACGGCAGCAAATCAAATTCAATAAAACGGATTACAGCAATGGCATTAACAATCGGCTAGAAGCGAATTATCAAACGTTAAAATCGTCGAATTCTGGACTGATTAGTATAAATAATGAGGTTGATTGTATAGTTGAGGCTGTTTGAATCAGGAAGGAAAAGACGATTGCAGCAAGAGTAAAGCATTTACCGGAATTATGATTATTTCAAGCCGACTAATTCTGCTGACTATCGACATATGTGAAATACAAAGAAGTTTTCCAGATAAAAAAATTGTCGTTTTTTACCGATCGTAAACCAGTTCCGGGCATTGGGTAATTACAGAATTATATAATCATGAAGTGTTATCTTCTTTACAGCGGTCGAACCACTTTCTTAACACTAAAAATTATAATTCAAATGAATCGAGTACAAAAACTACCTGTTAGCCTGCTGGGTGCCTGTTTTTCTGCACTTGCAGTAATGAGCAGCTGTTCAAAAGAAGATTCCGTTGCACCACAACCGGAAATTTCAGCCGTTTCTGTCAAATCGGAGGATGGCGCAAAGTTCAAATCGAATGCACTGCCGGTCGTTCACCCGACACAAGGACAGATTTGCCAATGGTGCTTGCCTGACGGTTACAGCCTGAAAAACCAGAATGGTGTGATCGGATTGTCGAATGCCAATTACTTGTTTGGCAATACGGCAACGCCATGGATACATCCCATACGCGTATCAGCAGATTCCCCGCAGACCTTTTTAACCGTTGGCAGCACCAAAGATAATGGTGGCCAGGTAGGCATTTACGTCAGCAATCTGGTTTATGGACAGAAATACAGCTTTACTTACCGTGTGTCTACAATGAGTGTTAAAAACGCTTCTGGGCTTGGACAATCGCCTTATGCTTACTCTTTCCATGTAAAGGCTCCGAGCGGAGGTCCGCTTGCATACAAGAATACGTATTTGGCGGGTAAAGAAAACAAGTGGATTACAGAAACCATCGAGTTTACGCATGACAATGCCAATGCAACCACGGGTGAGATCAAGATCCTTTTGTCTAACTTCTCCAATGCTGTTGCATACGGAAACATCCATATCCCGGCTGATGCCATTAAACTGGTAAACCAATAAAAAGGATACATTAAAATACAAGTCTGCCTTTTTCGACCGGGGCAGCCTTGTATTGTAGTGGCCGGATTCTGAAAAAACAATTCGAATTAACAATGGTTTAAAATAGGCAACATATTATCACGCGGCATCAAAACTCAGTTTTATAGTAACTAAAACGCTTAAATGTCAACACGCGCATTAGAGTTAATAAACCAAAACATCAAAGCCCACGAGAGAGGAGAAAACGCTCTCAGACTTGATCTCGGAAAATGCAATTTAACTTTTATACCTTATGAAGTTTGTCATTGTTACTGGCTGGAAGAACTTACCTTTAGCGACATATCACTGAGTGGCATTCACGAAAAAAGAATGAGAAGCCAAAACCATGGAGCTAGCAATATAATTCATGTAATACCCGACTTCCTTGTTGAACTTAAAAACCTGAAATCTTTATACATAAATGGCAGTCATGACAATCCTTGGCCAATTGAAGATTTAACAACATTGGGGTTTATGCCATCTTTAATAACGTTAGATGTCAGTTATAACAGAGTATCTGATCTTTCACCACTGAATAGTCTTAAAAAACTCCAACACTTGTTTTTGATTTCAAACCCTGTGCAAAATTGCGAATCGCTGGCAGAATTAAAATCTCTTACAGCCTTGCATCTGGGATATTCAAAAATGACTGATATTAGGCCGATATCAAACTTACCTGAATTAATCGACCTTGATCTTTACAATACATCGATTTCAAACATTGATCCGCTATTTGATTTAAAAAAGCTGGAAAGACTTATAATGAATGGAGCAAATTTAGCGGATCTCACCAGGTTAGGACAACTCTCAAAACTTACATTACTTAACATTAGTTCAGGGTCAATTACCAATGTATCAACGCTTTCCCATCTAACTTCTCTTGAAACATTAGATGTTTCATCAAACGAAATTGAAGACATATCGCCACTGGCCGGCTTAATCAACCTAAAAAAATTAGACATAAGCTACAACAAAATAACTGACATCAAGTCACTAAATAAACTTGAAAATCTTCGAAGCCTGAATGCAAGCAGGAACAAGCTAGAGAACCTGCAAGCTATGCCTTATCTACCTGAACTAACGGAATTAGAATTAGTTGAAAACAAACTGGATCATATTCCTGACATGTCGGGCGTTCGAAGCCTGGAATCGCTGTATATCTATGATAATAAAATTTGTGATCTTTCACCGCTGACAAAATTAAAGAACTTAAATATTTTGTTTATGGAGGATAATCAAATTGTAAATCTCGAACCACTGAAGTATCTGTCCAAGATATTTTTACTGTATTTGGCGAACAACAAGATAAAAAATTACGGGCCTCTTTTAAGCTTGAAAAGATTGAATTCATTAAACCTTGCCAACAACCATATTACTAAAATACATTCGGTTAAATTGTTACGCAGATTATACAATATCAATCTTTCCGGAAATAAAATAAAGAACATTCCACTACGATTTTTAATGCAATGCCATTTGGAAATCTCTTTATCTTATGAACAGGAAAACTCGAGTGTTGTTTTATTGGCGAATAACCCAATCAAGAATATTCCATATGAAATACTTTCACAAGGACGTTTGTCTGCAATTCAATACCTTAATAACTTAGACTGATGCTGATTAAATAAGTGTGATTACATTCAGGAGAGGCTGTGTTGGAAAGGCAAGTTTTAAGTTTATAAAAGAATTTAACATCGAGATTCGTATTAAGCTTATCAAACTCTAATGTTCCTGCTTCGGAAATTGTATTCTTAGGAAAGTTTACAGCTGTCTTTTTATAGAATGTAATTCAATACAATTTCCCCTGAAACATTTTGCGATACTGCCTGCAGCCATACGATGCCAAGAAACAAAAAAACCGCCTCAATTAAAAACTGAGGCGGTTAACGTTAGTGTTTGAAAGTGCTTACGCACGGTTTTGTGACCCATAGGGGAATCGAACCCCTGTTTCAACCGTGAAAGGGTCGTGTCCTAACCGCTAGACGAATGGGCCGACTGGTCTCCTACTTCGCGCGTTTTTTCAACACTTTCTTTCACTTTTCGTTTCCCTTTTCCGAAAACGTGGTGCAAAGATGCACGACGGTATTTTAAATTCCAAACTTCTTTTAAAAATATAATGAAGTTATTTTACAACTAGCTGATTCCCATACGATTCAAATGGAAAATTTTTTTTATTCATTTTGCCATACCCTAAAATGCAGGTAACTTTCTAATTTTGGGCTTACAGGTTTGTCCAATTTCACTTCCTAAACTTATGTTAAAATACTTCTGCTGCCTTCTGTTGCTTGCGCAGTTTCATTTTGCTTCGGCACAAAACACAACGCCGGATCAGTTTCTGGGTTATCCGCTGGGTTCCAAATTCGCTTTTCACAGTAATATCATCGATTATTTCAAAGCAATTCAAACTGCAAACCCGGATCGTGTAAAGCTTGTGCAATACGGAAGCACCAACGAAGGCAGGCCTTTGATGCTGGCTTTTATTTCTTCTGCCGAAAACATTGCCAACCTGGAAAAGATCAGGACCAATCACCTGAAAAGCGTGAAGCTTATGGAAGGCAAGCCGGATGCAGGCGTTCCGCCGATTGTATGGCTGAGCTACAACGTGCATGGAAATGAATCGGTATCCGCCAATACCAGCATGAAGGTGCTTTACGAACTGCTGAACAAAGAAAATGCGCTTACGCAGGAATTCCTGAAAAATATGGTGATCATGATCGATCCATGCATTAATCCGGATGGCTATGAACGTTATACGCAATGGTATAACCGCGTTCAGAACGCAACCCCGGACGTAACGCCGTTTGCCCTTGAACACGACGAACCTTGGCCGGGCGGAAGGTTTAATCATTATTTGTTTGACCTGAACCGTGACTGGGCATGGCAAACCCAGAAAGAAACGCAGCAGCGAATTGTAATTTACAACCAGTGGATGCCGCATTTTCACGCCGACTTTCATGAAATGGGTTCGTCCAGAAGTTACTATTTTCCGCCTGCGGCCAAGCCTTATAACAAAGATGTGACGCCATGGCAGCGCCAGTTTAATGAGCTGATCGGAGAATACTGCCGTAAATATTTTGATAAAAACAACTGGGCGTATTTTACCAAAAACGATTATGACCTTTTTTACCCAAGCTATGGCGACACGTGGCCAACGGCTAACGGTGCCATTGGCGTAACCTATGAACAGGGTGGCGGCGGACGTGCCGGGCTGGGCATCAAACGGGAAGATGAGCATGATACCTTGACGCTGCAAAACCGGATTTCCCATCATTATGCAACGAGCCTTGCCACGCTGGAAGCCGTCATGTCGCAAAAAGAGCGCGTTGTTTCCGAGTTTATCAAGTTTCACGAAGATGCTGCAAATGCACCGGTCGGTAATTTCAAAACATACATCATCAAATCAAAAGGCAATGAAGAGCGTGTAAGATCGTTCGGTGACTGGCTCGACAAGCAGGGTTTTACGTACGGAATTGCAGGAAAATCGCTTTCAACGCGGGGAACAGAACTTACAAGTGCTTCGGAACAGTCTCTGAAAGTTGAAAATAACGACATGCTGATCAGCGCATATCAACCGAAATCCAATCTTCTGAGAATTCTTTTTGACCCGAAACCTGTGCTGGAAGATTCTGTCACATACGATGTGACGAGCTGGGGACTTGCCTATGTATTCGGATTGAAAGCATACGGACTGAAGGAAAAACTGACGCCGGCTGCTTATCAGGCTGAACAGATCCGGAATCCGGTTCCGGCGACTTCGCCTTACGCTTACATTGCGTCATGGTCCGCAGCCGAAGATGCAGCTTTTCTTGCCGATTTACTCAAAAACGGCATTCTGGTAAAAAGCTCCAATGTTCCGTTCGAAATGGATAAAATAACTTACAAGGCCGGAACGCTGATCATAACAAAAAAAGGAAACGAGAACCCAAGTTTTGACAAGCTCGTTACTTCTCTGGCAGATAAACATCATGTCCGGCTGGTGGCGGCAAAAACAGGCTATGTTAGTTCAGGAGCTGATTTTGGCGGCGATAACGTGGTTTTTCTTAAAACACCCAAAGTTGTGCTAGTTTCCGGAGACGGCATTTCGGCTACGGCATTTGGCGCTGTCTGGCATTATTTTGAGCAGCAGATCCAATATCCGGTGACAATTATCAATGCAAGCCGGCTGGCCAGTTTGCCATGGAATGAAATTGACGTGCTGATTTTGCCGGATGGAAGATATTCGGAGCTTATTAATGACAAACAGCTGGAAGCAATGCAAGGCTGGGTCCGGAACGGCGGTAAGGTCATCGCCATGGAAGGTGCCACGGATGCGTTCCTTAACAAACCGGGTTTTGCACTTACAAAAAAGTTTTCAGAGAAAAAGAAAGATACGGATTCATTTAAAAAATTCGGAGATCAGCAGAGAGCCGATGCCAGCGATTCTTCACCCGGAAGTATGTTCCAGATCACGATGGACCCGACGCACCCGCTGGCTTTTGGCTGCAATGAAGCGTATTTCACCATTGTACGCGATGCTTACGAACGGGATTTTCTGAAAGAAGGCTGGAACGTAGGTTACTTCACTGAAAACAATTACAAAGCCGGATTCGTCGGCAATAAAATGACGGACAAGCTTAAAAATACGCTGATTATGGGCGTTCAGGAAATAGGGCGCGGCCAGGTTGTTTACCTTATGGACGATCCCGTTTTCCGTGCCATGCTGTACAACGGCAAAATACTTTTCAGCAACGCCGTTTTCAGATAGTTCATAGCTGTTAGCTGATAGCTGTTAGCAGTTGGCGATTAGTCGTTAGCGATTGAATTTTGATCAAATGAAATCTAGCGGCACTGAGCGAAGCCGAAGTTTAAGACTTAATCCGATTTATAATTAAAAAATCGCCTGATTAACCTGAACTCCGCCCAATTTGAAAAAAGCCTAACAGCTAAAAGCTAGTAGCTAATAGCCAAAAGCTAGTAGCCAACAGCCAACAGCCATTGTCAATTAACAAAATACCGGATGGCCATTTCATAGCCTTTCAGGCCCAGTCCGCAGATCATGCCTTTGCAGCGGGATGTAAGGTAACTATGGTGGCGAAACGGTTCTCTTGCATGAATGTTGGAAATATGGACTTCCACGGCCGGCGTTGTAACAGCAGACAAGGCGTCGGCTAGTGCTACGGATGTATGTGTGTAACCTCCGGCATTGATGATGATCCCGTCAAAAGAAAAACCGGTTTCATGAATTTTGTCAATCAGCGCGCCTTCATGATTGGATTGAAAATAAATCAGTTCGGTTTCAGGAAAAAGGTTTTTCAAGGTCTCAAAATAGTCTTCAAATGACTGATTGCCATAGACTCCCGGCTCACGTTTTCCCAGAAGATTCAGATTGGGGCCGTTCAGGATCAATATCTTTTTCATGGATTTGTAAAGCGTTAAATAATTCTTTTTTCCTTTAATATGTGGCAAAGCTACATCAAACAATTTAAAAATTACCTCCGGCTGGAACGCTCGCTTTCCGGCAATTCCGTGGATGCATACGTACGGGATGTTGAAAAGCTGGCAGAATTTACCGAACTGGCGAAAATTGATGCACCGCCCGTCCGCATTACCGAAGAGCATTTAACAGCATTTCTCAGGTATCTGTCAGAACTGGGCATGGCCGCGCATTCACAGGCACGCATGCTGTCCGGAATCAAGGCTTTTTACAAATACCTTTTACTGGAAAATGAAATAACGGACGATCCTACCGAATTGCTGGAATCGCCCCGTTTGCCGCGCAAACTTCCCGACGTGCTTTCTTATGAGGAAATTGAAACCATGCTGGCGGCCATTGACCATTCCACGCCCGAAGGAACGCGTAACCGCGCTATTATTGAAGTTTTATACAGTTCGGGTCTGCGCGTTTCCGAACTTACCGGCCTGCAACTGACACACTGCTATTTCGATATCGGCTTCCTCCGGATTCTGGGAAAAGGAGACAAAGTAAGGCTCGTTCCGATCGGAAAAGAAGCCATTAAATACACGCAGCTTTATCTGGATCATGTGCGCAATGAACTGACGCCTGCAAAAGACAGCGAAGACATTGTTTTCCTGAACCGCAGAGGCGCGCAGCTAACGCGCGTGATGATTTTTATTATGATCAAGGATATTGCAGAAAAAGCCGGCATTCAGAAAACCGTCAGTCCGCATACTTTCCGGCATTCCTTTGCAACGCACCTGATCGAAGGCGGCGCCAGCTTGCGGGCTGTTCAGGAAATGCTCGGGCATGAATCCATTACAACGACTGAAATTTACACGCATCTTGACCGGGATTATCTGCGGCAGATCATCACGGAATTTCATCCAAGAGGTTAGGCATCATTTTACATCTTCCAGCAGCGAATCCAGCAAAAGGGAATCCGCATCGGGCGTAGCGCCGGGCAATGCGCGGTTGAGCTGTTTGGGCCTGTTCCACGGCGCCGTTGTGCGGCTGGACATGTCGTAGGAAATATATGCGAACAATGCCACAAACAATATGAACACGATTACGAATATGTTGCGGTTCCGGTTTGATTTCTCCATTTTATTCAGCTTCTCTTACTTCTCCGGGCGTTTTGTACAAGTTCAGATTTCCGGTTTTTGCAGAAATTTCGGCCCAGTTCAAATCATCAAAATCGATTATGGCAATACTGCCTTTTTTCATCGAACCCAGATTTGATCCGGTCAGATATTCCGCAAAGTAAGAAATATCCGGGTTATGCCCGAACAGCATCAGCATGGAAAAGTTTTCCGGCACGGTGTTCACCGCATTCAGATAAGATTGCGGCCCGCCTTCATAAATATCCGCATTGGTGATCAGCGAAGAGGCATTTACGCCCAACTTCCCGGAAATGATCTCAGCAGTTTTGTAAGCCCTGGAAGCAGGGCTGGTTATGAAAATATCCGGTTTGACTCCGGATTCCGCCAGCCATTTCCCCATTGCGGCAGCTTCTGACAAGCCTTTGCTGTTCAGGTTTCTGTCAAAATCTTTTATCCTGAAAGTCTGGTCTTCCGCGGTAGCATGGCGGACAAGGACGAGCGTCTTCTTCATGTTTGATTTTTCTTCAAAAGTACAGAATATGAACGGGTAAATCCCGGCGGTTTACCTAAAAAACAGAAAGGTTTTTTTACCATTTAAGATGCATTAACAACCTTTCGACATTAATTATTCTGCAATGCGCGACAATTAATCAATATTTTTGTTCTTTACATATCGATGAAATAAAATCTCTTCATTCCACATAGTATGTTACAATTTTTTAAATATGTTCTGGCCACTTTTGTCGGCATTATCATTTTCATATTTGTATCTATTTTTATCCTGGCCGGCATCGGTTCCAAGTTATCTTCCGAAGACACTGTTGTTATAGCTGAAAAATCAGTACTGAAACTGGACCTGAACAAACCGATTCAGGAAGTCGGCGTTGAAAATCCGTTTGCCGATATTGGCGGCCCGTTCGGAGGTGACGAAAATGCAGTCGGGTTGAAAGATATTCTGGAAGCGCTGAAAAGTGCGCAGTCAGACGGCAACATCAAAGGTATTTATCTGAAAACGGAAAGTCCGGAAGCCGGCTGGGCTACGCTGGAAGAAGTCCGGAACCAGCTCATGAAGTTTAAAAAATCCGGAAAATTCATCGTTACTTACGGCGAATCTTTTTCTGAAAAAGGCTATTACATTGCTTCGCTTGCGGATAAAATATATCTGAACCCGGTTGGCGGAATTGAATGGAACGGGCTTTCGGCGGAGTACAGTTTCTTTAAAGGCACTTTTGACAAACTCGGCATCGAACCATTGGTTTTCCGTGTAGGTGAATTTAAAAGCGCCATCGAGATGTTTTCGCGCCAGGATATGAGTGAAGCCAGCAAAAAGCAATCCATCGAGCTGCTTACCGCAATCAATAACAATTTTCTGAAAAACATTTCTGACTCACGCAAAATCCCGGTAACAGAACTGAAAAGACTGGCGGATTCGCTTGGCGTTGAAAGTCCGAAACTGGCTCTGCAGCATAAATTTGTCACCAACCTTGGATATCAGGACGAACTGGAAGCCGTTCTGAAAAGAGATTTGAAAGTGGAGGAGAAAAAAGATATTTCCTACGTCGGCGTAGACAAGTATCTGAAAGGAGAAAGTGCTGTAAATGAAGGGGATTTCAACAAACGGATCGGGGTTCTGGTTGCAGAAGGAGAAATAACTTCCGGCGAAGGCGGTGACGATAATATCGGCTCAGAGAAGTTTGTGAAGGAACTGAAAGAAATCCGGGAAAATGACAAGATAAAAGCGGTTGTAATCCGTATTAATTCTCCGGGCGGAAGTGCCCTGGCTTCGGATGTTATGTGGCGCGAAATTCAGGTTACTGCCAAAAAGAAGCCGGTCATTGCATCTATGTCCGACGTTGCCGCTTCCGGCGGATATTACATGGCAATGGGCTGCGATACGATTGTGGCCCAGCCTAATACGATAACCGGTTCCATCGGAATCTTCGGGCTTGTTTTCAACGTAACGGATTTCATGAACAACAAACTGGGCGTAACTTTTGACGGAGTGGGTACCAGCCCGCATGCAGACTGGCCAACGGCCACGCGGGATATGTCTGAATTTGAGAAATCCATGATCCAGAAAAGCGTAAATGAAGGCTACGACACATTCACTAAAAAAGCAGCCGCTGGCAGAAAAATGTCCGTTGAAAAGCTGAGAAGCCTGGCTCAGGGCCGTGTATGGTCAGGAATCGAAGCCAAGCAAAACGGTCTTGTCGATGTAATCGGCGGTGTTGACGATGCCATTAAAATTGCGGCCAAAGCAGCCAAACTGAATGAAGGCGATTACCGAGTCCGCTATTATCCGGAAAAGAAAAAGCCGCTTGACGAACTGCTGACCAGATTCATGGGCGATACAGAAGAAAAAGTCACTTCGAAAAATCTGGGCGAGCTGGCTCCTTATGTAAAAATGTATAAAAAGCTTATGAATATGGGCGGAACACAAACAAGAATGCCATTTGAGTTGATTATAAGGTGATTAGCTTTTAGCTATTAGCCGTTAGCTTTTGGCTTTTAAATAGTAATTATGTTTATTGAGAAGCTTGTAAAAACGCTTAATAAGGACAATTTACAATTAGCTATTACATAAAAAGAGCCGGATTAACCTTTGTAGAAAGGCAATCCGGCTCTTTTTATTTCTATTACAAATATTTTAAAATATCATTGTGAAAGCAGAAAAAACAAGTCCTAAACGCCAATAGCTAATGGCTAATGGCTAATAGCTAGCAGCTAACAGCTAACATCAATCCGTTATCAGCTTTCCGGTTTTTTCGTCAATTTCCTTTCTTATGATAACGACTGCATGCTTGTTGGGCATAATGCCTACGCCATCCAGCTTGGCATAAACTTTTGTAAACTCAGCCCCGAAATACAGGATAATGGATGAATAATAAATCCATGTCAGCAGAATGACAATCGATGCAGAAGTTCCGTAAGTAGCCCCGAGATCGGATTTGCCAAGGTAAAAGCTGATTGCAAATTTTCCGATGAGAAACAATATAGCTGTAAATCCCGCGCCGATCATGCATTCTTTCCAGCGTAGTTCCCCGTCCGGCAGTACTTTGAAAATGACTGTGAACAAAGCAGTGATAATAGTCAGTACAAGGCCAAGATTAACGAAGTAAAAGATAATGACCGAAGCCTCGGAAAAATAACGTTCGAGCCGGTTGCTAAGCACATCGACCAACGCACTTGCGCCAAGCGAAACAACAAGTAAAAAGCCAAGTGTAAGGATCAGTGAAAAGGAAATCAGGCGGTTTTTAAGATACTGCAGCCAGCCTTTTTTCGGTTTTGATTTGATGGCCCAAATAAAATTGATGGAATCCTGCATTTCGGCAAAAACCCCGGTGGCACCAATGAGCAACGTTCCGATACCCAGTGCCGCTGCAATGCCAGACTTGTTTGAGAGTTCGGCATTTTTTAGAATTTCCTGCAACTGCAGTGCAGCACTCGATCCGACCAAACCTCTGATTTGCCCGAACAATTCACCCTGAATCGCATCTCTGCCAAAAAAAATGCTGAACACCGAAATGATGACCAGCAACATGGGAGCAAGTGAAAAAATGGTATAATATGAAAGGGCTGCACTTAATTTCAGCCCGTTGTCATTCATAAATTCACTGAAGCTCTCCTTTAAAACAGAAAAATACAGTTTTACGTTTTTCATAAATAGTTCTGATCTTGCTTGTCATACCTTGCAGTATACCAATAAGACACAAATATTCATGCCAAAGTAACAGCCTTTTATTATTTCACAGAAGCAATCCGGCCAGCGTTGCAGACATGTAAGAAGCCAGCGTTCCGCATATCAGCGCCTTGAATCCCAGGCGGGCAAGATCGGCACGGCGCGACGGAGCCAGTTCACCGATACCACCGACCTGAATGGCAATGGAGCTGAAATTGGCAAATCCGCATAATGCAAAACTGGTGATTACTATCGTTTTATGATCCAGCGTATCTTTCAGTTTTACAAGTTCCAGATAAGCTACAAATTCATTGATAACCATTTTGGTACCCATCAAGGAACCGGCTGCTTCAATGTCCTTGCCCGGAACGCCCATTGCCCATGCGAACACGGAAAAGAATTTGCCAAGAATGAAGTTGAAACTCAGTTGAGGAAAAGAAAACAAACCGCCAATGTAACCAAGCAGATAGTCAAAAAGCGCAACAAGCGCGATAAAGCCGATCAGCATGGCAATAACGTTGAAGCCTACTTTCAGGCCTTCACCGGCTCCTGCTGCAATGGCATCCAGCAAATTGGCATGCGTCTTCTGGATTTCCAGCTTTACTGCGCCTTTTGTGTTGGACTGCTCCGTTTCCGGAAATACGATTTTTGAAATTACGAGTGCGCCGGGAGCGGCCATCAGGCTTGCCGCTATAAGATAGGGCGCAGGAACGCCGAGCGAAATATAAACCGCCATTACGCCGCCGGCAATGCATGCAAAACTGCCCGTCATCGAAGCCATCAGCTCGGAATTGGTCATATTTTTCAGGTACGGCTTGATCATGATCTGCGCCTCCACCTGTCCTACAAAAGTACTTGCCACATTGGAAAGTGCTTCCGCGCCGCTCACACCCATTAACCAGTAAACACCGCGCGCAATAATACTGACTACGCGCTGCATGATGCCCAAATGGTAAAGCATATTGACCAGAACGGCCACAAAAATAATCGTTGGAATAACCTTGAAAAAGAAAACGAAATCGTTGCCCGGACCGAAAGCCTTTTGCATCAGGTCCGGCCGTACCAATGTGCTGAAAACAAAATCTGCACCTTTGTCTGAAAAAGACAGCAGTTTCTGTACTTTTTCTCCCAGCCACTGAAAGACCGCTTGCCCCGTTTCAGTACGGAGAATAAAAACAGCAAGGCCGAACTGAAGTGCAAGCCCTACTCCAATCGTCCTGTAATTAATTGCTTTTCTGTTGTTTGACATTGCGAATGCAACGCCGAGAATCAGGACAATACCGAGCAGTCCAGTAAATCTTTCCATATATAATCAAATGTCGCCTTTGCCCAAAAGCTGCAAAATAACAACAAAATAATTGCAAGTCACATATGGTTGAAAATATACGGGATCAGGCGTATTATTTAGAAGTTTTATCCGGTTTTTTAACCGTAGCCAGTTTATCGGCATGCCGGTGGATAATTTTCCATTCGCCGCCTTCTTTCTGGAACAGAATTGTTGCCTGAAAATTGACCGTTTTACCGTTCGGGAATCCGTACTGCTCCGTTTGTACAAGGTAAGCCTGCTCCGCACCGGAACTGCCGCCTATTTTCTCGGAAATGTAAGTATTGGCACCTGCAATCTGCTTTGATGAAAGTTTCAGAGCATCTTCTACTGCCTCCCAGCCTTTTTGCGTGCCGGCCGCAGGCCCTGTAAACATCGTTACGTCATCTTTACGGGACCACAAGGCTTTTGCCAGAGAATCATTTCCATGCGCGAGATCAAGGTTTGCCTGCTGCATTCTTTCAATAGCTTCATTCAATGAATGATCAGCAGCGGCCGCTTCCTGCAACGGCTGAAGGCTTGCAAGGTGCGGCTGGATGCTTTCCGTAGCTTTGGTCCTGTACTTGTATGAAGATGCAAGCAGGATCAACAGAATAAATACACTTATATTTCTTTTCATGGCTAATAAATTTCAAGATTAATATGCAAATCTTTATTACAAATATTCAATTTAATATCATAAGAAAATAGCGTATTTATACCTGATTACTACACATTATACCCATTTACTACGCTTAAATCAATTAAAATAGTATACCGGACACATATAAAAAAAGGGAGAACAGGCTAACCTGTCCTCCCACTGAACCTTAATCAGTAAAATCAGTAACCCAAAACGGGCGAAAGCCACTTTTCTATTTCTTCCAGCGGCATGTTTTTTCTTCGTGCATAATCTTCAACCTGATCCTTGAATATTTTTCCGACCGGAAAATAGCGGCTTTCCGGATGTGAGAAATACCAGCCGCTTACGCTGCTTGCCGGATACATCGCATAACTCTCGGTCAGTGTAATTCCCAGCTTTTCCGCATCAAGCAAGTCGAACAGCATGCGTTTTTCGGTATGGTCCGGACAAGCAGGATAACCCGGGGCCGGACGTATGCCGGTATAAGATTCTTTTATCAGTTCTTCATTGGAAAGCTCCTCATTTCTCGCATAGCCCCACAATTCCTTTCTGACACGTTCGTGCATCAATTCTGCAAGTGCCTCCACCAAACGATCCGCCAGCGCTTTTACCATAATGCTGTTATAGTCATCATGATCTTTTTCATATTTATCCAGAAGCGCTTCAATTCCCAGTCCCGCAGTTACCGCAAAGCCACCGATATAATCCGTTTTGCCGGTTTCAAGCGGCGCAATGAAATCGGACAGACAGTAATTGGCAAGATTGGATGCTTTCTGGCTCTGCTGGCGCAAATGGTGCAGAACTGCGGAAGTATCCGCAACCAACTCTCCCGCATTCAGATTATCCGTTCCATGCTGGCTGATCCGGTACTCGATATGCTGATGAGAGCCATGTCTTTCACAAGGCACATCCCGTGTTTCTTCCTCAAAATGGTGCAAGACAATGTCATCCTGAATAGAATTTGCCGGCCAGAATCCGATCACTGCTTTTGCTTTAAGTGTTTTATCCCGAATAATCTCTCCAAGCAACACGGCGGCATCTTCATAAAGCCTCATGGCTTCCGCGCCTACAACCTTGTCTTCAAATATCTTCGGGTATTTTCCGTGCAGCTGCCAGGTCTGGAAAAACGGCGTCCAGTCAATGTATTTTGCAATATCGGCAAGATCGTAATCATCATAAATCCTTGTACCCAGAAACTGCGGTTTTTTGGCTTCAAAGTTTGTCCAGTCTATTTTAGCCTTGTTTTCACGTGCATTTGCAATCGAAATGTGCGCTTTTTCCCCGCCTCTTTTGGCATGGTCTTCACGGAGTTTGGCATATTCCGCCTTTATATCCGACAATACTTCCGCCTGACTTTGCTCGTTCTGGATCAATTTTCCCGCAACAGGCACCGAACGCGACGCATCCAGCACGTGGATAACGGCACCGGAGTAATTCGGGTCAATTTTTACCGCCGTATGAATGCGCGAAGTTGTCGCCCCGCCGATCAGCAGCGGCATTTTCAGGTTCCGGCGCTCCATTTCCTTGGCAACACCCACCATTTCGTCGAGTGAAGGCGTTATCAGTCCGGACAATCCGATAATATCAACGTTATGCTCAATGGCAGCGGCCAGGATTTTATCCGTCGGAACCATAACGCCGAGATCAATAATTTCGTAATTGTTACAGCCCAGCACCACGCCTACAATGTTCTTTCCAATATCGTGCACATCGCCTTTTACGGTCGCAAGCAGAATTTTACCTGCGGAATTGTTTCCTTCGCTCTTTTCCGCTTCAATGAACGGCTGCAAATAAGCTACGGCTTTTTTCATTACCCTTGCCGATTTTACCACTTGCGGAAGAAACATTTTTCCTTCTCCGAACAAGTCGCCGACAATGCTCATGCCGTCCATTAAAGGACCTTCAATTACTTCCAGAGGTCTGCTGAAAAGTTTTCTGCATTCTTCAGTATCTTCATCGATATAATCCGAAATCCCTTTTACAAGCGCGTGTGAAATACGCTCCGTAATCGGCAGCTGCCGCCAGGAAAGATCCGGGCCGCTTTGTGTTTTTCCTTTATCTTTAACCGTTTCGGCATAAGTAACCAATCGTTCGGTTGCATCCGGACGGCGGTTCAGCAGTACATCCTCAACGAGTTCCAGTACATCTTTCGGTATTTCGTCATAAATCCCGATCTGCGCGGCATTCACAATGCCCATATCCATTCCTGCACGGATCGCATGGTACAAAAATGCCGTATGGATTGCTTCACGAACGGGTTCATTGCCGCGGAAACTGAAAGAAACATTGGAAACGCCGCCTGAAACTTTGGCATGCGGCAGGTTTTCCTTGATCCAGCGCACGGCATTAATGAAGTCCACCGCATAATTGTTATGTTCTTCCATTCCCGTCGCCACGGTCAGAATGTTCGGGTCAAAAATGATGTCCTCTGCCGGAAAACCGACTTCATCCACCAGAATACGGTATGCTCTTGAACAGATTTCAATACGGCGCTCGAAGTTATCCGCCTGGCCCTGTTCGTCAAAAGCCATGACAACCGCAGCCGCGCCATAGCGCAGTACAGTCCGGGCGGATTCTTTGAATTTCTCCTCTCCTTCTTTTAAAGAAATGGAATTTACAATGGATTTTCCCTGCACGCATTTCAGCCCGGATTCAATCACTTCCCATTTGGAAGAATCGATCATGAGCGGAACTTTTGAAATATCCGGTTCCGAAACAATCAGGTTCACAAATGTTTTCATCGCCTCCACGCCGTCGATCATTCCTTCGTCGAGGTTGATATCAATAACCTGTGCGCCGCTTTCAACCTGTTCGCGCGCAATACTTAATGCTTCGTCATACTTGCCTTCACGGATCAGACGGGCAAACTTTTTGGAACCGGTCACATTGCAGCGTTCACCGATATTGACAAAATTCGTCAGCTGATTGATTTTAACGGGTTCCAGACCCGATAACTTCATGACTGTATCCGCAGCAGGCAACGTTCTCGGACGATGCTTTTTGGCAAGATCAGCAATGACACGGATATGGGCCGGCGTAGTTCCGCAGCAGCCGCCGATGATATTCACCAGATTATCTTTGAGAAACCCGTCAATGACTTCACCCATTTGTTCAGGCGACTCGTCGTATTCACCCATTTCATTCGGCAAACCTGCATTCGGGTGAGCAGAAGTATAAAACGGTGCTTCTTTGGCAAGAATCTGGACATAAGGCCGCATCAGGTCCGCACCCAACGCGCAGTTCAGTCCGACAGACAATAACGGCAAATGTGAAACTGAGGTGAGAAAAGCTTCGGTTGTCTGGCCGGATAAAGTTCTTCCGGATGCATCAGTAATCGTACCCGAAATCATTACCGGCAATGCTTCCCCCGGTGCTGCTTTCCAGGAAGGCAAATGCGCTACTTTTCCATTTCTGGCGTCTGTAAAGAACTGATCAATCGCAAAAAGCGCCGCCTTTGCATTCAGCGTATCAAATATCGTTTCAACAAGCAGCAAATCAACACCGCCGTCGGTCAAGCCTTTAATCTGTTCATAATATGCTTCTACCAACTGATCAAAACTGATGGCGCGGTAGCCGGGATTGTTTACGTCCGGCGACAAAGAAGCCGTTCTGTTTGTCGGCCCGATGGAACCTGCAACGAAGCGGGGCTTTTCCGGTTCGCGCTCGGTAAATTCGTCCGCAACTTCTCGGGCCAGCCGGGCAGATTCAAAATTCAACTCATAAACAATTTCTTCCATGCCGTAATCCGCCATGGCAATCGTTGTTCCTGAAAAAGTATTGGTTTCGGCAATATCCGCTCCCGCTTCAAAATAAGCCGCATGTATTTCTTTGATAATGTCCGGCCGTGTCAGCGAAAGCAAATCATTATTGCCTTTTACATCCTGTGGCCAGTCACTGAACCTTTCTCCTCTGTAATCATGATCTTCCAGTTTGTACCGCTGGATCATGGTACCCATAGCGCCGTCAAGTACCAGAATACGGTTTTTGAGAATTTCTCGGATATCTGCCTTTTGCGTTGCTATCATATTTTAATGTTTTTGTGTGATTACTAAATGTTTGGAAAACTGTGGGTTCATACAAGCATACAAATTTAGCGCAATAGATGTTTTGTTTTATAAAATGAAAAAATTCAGATTAATAGTCTGCCAGAATTTACTTACACAAATAAGTTATCTATATTCGGCTCTTTCAAAAAGTGAATAAAGATATTCTATCTATGTACAATCTGGATGAAACCGATGCGAAAATCCTGCATTTCCTGCAACAGGATGCAACTTTAAAAACACGGGAACTGTCAGAAAAGTTAAATCTTTCCTATACGCCGGTTTATGAAAGAGTAAGGCGGCTTGAAAAAGAAGGTGTTATCAAGAAATACGTCGCACTTGTAGACCGTGAAAAAATCGGCCGCAAGCTCATGGCCTTCTGCAACATTGCATTGAAGGAACATTCGAAAGTCATGGGCGAAAAGTTTGTAAAAGCGGTTATCGCCATGCCGGAAGTCATGGAATGTTTCAATATTTCAGGGGATTATGATTTTCTGCTGAAAGTTGTCGTGGACGACATGAGTCAATATCAGCAATTTTTGATGCAAAAACTGGGTTCTCTGGAAAACATCGGCAGCACGCACAGTTTGTTTGTGATGGGTGAAATAAAAAATTCCTCTGCGCTGGAAATGTTCCCTTTGAAAAAATAAATACGGAACCGGAAAGTCCAGTGCCGTATTCCAACTCACCCCTAACAAAAATTCTCAGTGCTTCTTATGCCTTTTCCCGGACTTTTCCAGCTCCTTGCTGAAAGTTCCGTCTGCATTGAAAAGCAGCACTTTAATAACGTTATCAGCTGTAATTGCTACAAAATAAGCGCCGTCCGCATTCGTGGCGGCAGCCGAAACTGTCGAGCCGGCATAATTGGCGGTAATGTAAGCAGTGATTGCTGCCGGAAGCGCACTTACGTCAATTTTGGTCAGACTTGCCTTGTGCGCATGTTGTTTCAGCTCTTCCTGGAATGTTCCGTCCGCGTTGAACAACAATCCTTTTGCCGTTCCGTCAGCCAGAGTAAGGGCCACAATGATTTTTCCGGACTGGTCTTTTGCAGCATATTTGATTTCAGAACCTGCGTAAGTAGCTGTAATGTAACTTGTAACCGCAGCCGGCAAATCAGCCGTTGCCACTTCGGTAAGTTTTCCCTTGCATTTTCCCGCAGTTACAGAATCCGTAGAAACCGAATACCTGGCAGCCGTTGAAACCACACTTTCAAAATCCACCGATTCCACAGCCGGATCAACAGCGGAACCATCCTTTTGACATGAAGAAAACCAGATTCCTGCCAGCACAACCAATAAAAGCGAAATTCTTTTCATAACTCCCACTTACGTTTTTTGTAAATAATCAAACCGTTTTCTTGCATTACGCAGCGGGAAGAAATATTTGTTGCATATGAATTTACAGTTACTTGAATTTCAGAGTTAAAATGCTATTTATCTTTAACTTAGAAATGCATCTTTTTTTATAAATTCAGATAATTTGTAAAAGTCTGCAACAGATGATCTTTATTGTACGTAACCCTCAATAAGAATTCAATCCCTGACAATCTGATAATCTGACTTTGCTGTTCGGAAGAAAAATATCCTTTAACGAAAGCGACTTTGAATCGGTCGTTTCTGCATGCATTGCCGGAAACAGTCAGGCACAACGTTATCTGTACAAGCAGTTTTTTGGATATTCCAAAAGCATTTGTCTCCGTTACACTTCCACAACGGAAGAAGCGGAAGAAGTCCTGAACGAAGGTTTTCTGAAAGTTTTCAACAACCTTGAAAAGTATGATTCGACGCATCCTTTCAAAGCCTGGCTGAGAACCATAATGGTCAATACGGCCATCAGTTATTACAGAAAACACAAAAAGCACAGCGAGGACGTCATTGCACTGGAAGACGCACCGTATCCCAAATTTGACGAAGATGTGATCAGCCAGATTACAGCAGACGAAATACTGGAACTGATACAGCAAATAAAGCCAGTGTATAAAAACGTGTTTCTGATGTATGTCGTCGATGGCTATAATCACCGTGAAATTGCAGACATGCTGCAGATCAATGAAGCAACAGTACGGTCACATTATGTACGTGCGAGGGCACGTCTGCAGCATCTGATCAAACAATATTACCCGAATCTCTTCCCAAGTGATTGGGCTGTAAAGTCATTCAAAGGAAATGAAAACTAGTAAATTTGAAAATACTATACGCCAGAAACTGGAAAGTATCGAACCGGACTTTCAGGAACAGGACTGGGCCAAAATGCAGCGTTACATGCAGGCTCATACCCCGCCCACTTTCTGGCAGCAGTACAGTTCATGGATCGGATACGCCGCTGCGGCTTCCATAACCACGGTTATGGCATTTTTGTATGTAAATCAGCTTTCAAAAAACAACAACCTGACTGCGGATGTAAAAAACCTCAGGAATCAGATTGAAGTGATTAAAAGCACAGCCGCGCCGGCAGCTAAAACGGATACAATTTATATCGTTCAGAAAGAATCCGTTGACATAAACGATGCGCCTTCTGCTAACGGGAACCGCAATGAGTATTTAACCGGAAACCGGAATTCTGACCGTTACAATTCAGAAAATCAGCATGCTGCAACTGCATATCCAACTGCAGAAAAATTCAGTAACTCCAGTGAAGGCAGCAATGCTTTGGAAAGTAAACAGCATCATGAAGTTCTGGCTAACGCAGAAAGTTCTTCAGACAGCGCACCGGATTCCGACAATGCACTAATCAGCAAAGGACCAGTTTCCGGAAAGTCTTTGGCAATTGCGAAACAAGGCAATCCGAAATCCGAAGCTTTTACCGGAAATGAAAACACCCGTTCTTTTGATAATGAAAGGATTCTGGGTCCGGAAATCAGTCTTGACAACATCGGGATTACAACTTTGCATAATGAAGAAAATTCGGTTTCGCGCAAAATGAATTATAATCTTGCAAGCCGCATTTCAGCAAGACAAGTGAACAAAAGCCTTCTTGCAGTTTCTGCAATGGTTTCAAAAGCACAGGTTCCGGCCAAAAACATTGAAAAAACAAATAAAACGGAAAAGGTAATTCCTGAACTGAACCTGAAAGTTCCATACCGCTTTGGCGGCGGCCTTCAGGCTGAAAGTAACGGAACTTCCAAAACCATTCTGGGCGAAGTACTGGTTACCAGAAAGATTTCCATTTCTGCCGGTATCAGCTGGCTGAAAGTGAAACCGATGGAATTCTTTACGGAAAAAATGTTCCGGGATAAAAACAGGAAAGATTTCAAAAGATCTCATCCGGATGAAGTTCCGCTGGCTTTGGAAGTGTTCAACATCAAGGTTAGCCCGACTATGGTGCAGATTCCGCTTACGGTGGCTTTCCGGAATACGGTAAAAAATGATTGGTCTTACTACGGAAGTGCCGGAACAAATATCAGAATTTCATCCAGGGAAAGTATTTCCTTTGCATGCCGCGCCCCTAACAATGAATTTATTAATCAGTCTTTTGAGCGGAAAACGGATGCGCCGATTGTAAATTCCATGAATGTATCACTAGGCATCGAAAAAGTATGGCACCCGATTGTAGTTCAGGCGGAGGGATATTTATATACTTATTTCAAACCACTTACGCCGCTCAGCCATAGCGGCGGTCCGGGTGTAAAAGTGAAATTGTTATATCAGATAGGCGGTAAAATGTAAATGGTAAAACCGAATTTTTACGTGCATTAATGTATCTTGTTGCTTAATGTTCTATTTTTGGCTTTTATTTACTCCCCTATTATATAGCTTTTGAAATTCGCTGCAATCGATATCGGATCCAATGGCGCCCGCATGCAAATATCTTCGGTATTGCATGATGAAGGCGTCTCTCGCTTCAAAAAAGTAGAATACGTTCGCTTTCCGCTTCGTCTGGGCCATGATGTATTTACGCAGGGCAGGATTACCGCCCAGAGTGAAGACCGCATGATCAAGCTCATGCTTGCTTATCAGCTTTTGATGGAGCTGCATGAAGTGGACGATTATATGGCATGTTCCACTTCTGCCATGCGCGAATCCGACAACGGCCATGAAGTCCGGGACCACATTGAAAAACGTACGGGCATTTACATCCAGATTATTGACGGTCAGAAAGAAGCAGAACTGGTTAATAACGTTGTTGTAAAATCCCTTGGCGAAGGTCAGTACATTCACATTGACGTCGGCGGCGGCAGTACAGAGCTTAACATTTACAAAGACAGGCAGAAAATCAATGCAAAATCTTTCAAACTTGGTTCGGTCAGGTTACTGGAAGGCAAAGAATCCAAAAATGTCTGGCCTAAAATCAAGGAATGGATTAATCAGAATGTAGATTACAGCCAGCCTATTCAGGCAGTCGGAACAGGCGGAAACATAAATAAACTGTTCGATCTTTCATCCAAACTTACCGAAAGCTCTACAAGTCTGGATGAAATCATCAGGATGAAAGACTACATAGCGCAGTTCTCATTATCGGACAGAATCAACAAACTTCAGCTGAACCCCGACCGCGCCGATGTCATTGTTCCAGCCGGTGATATATATACTTCTGCCATGAAATGGGCAGGTGCAAGCATCATTCATGTTCCGGACGTTGGCCTCAAAGACGGCATGTTACAGCTGCTTTACGACCGTGCCTGCCGCAAGAAAAAGGCCTGAAACAGGTTACCAAACCTGTTCCAGGTCTTTAGATGTGTATTTATGATTTCTTTCCACAAAAACCGAATCCTTTGCTTCTTTTTTCAAAGCAAGCATATTCCTTTTCCCGAGTCTTGCAATAAGGGCAACGGGAAGAAGAATGAGAAAGAAAACAACTGAAAGCAGGATTCTTCCGTTGATTGCACCTAAAATTTCTGCCAGTTTATACCACAACTTAACAATTAGATTTCCCGCGACCGGAACAGCAAGGCTGATTACGCCGATACCGGCTGCGGCATACAGGAAATACACGTATTGCGATTTCAATATAAAATACAGGACGATCAATCCGGTAACAATAACAAGTTGTGCTTTAAGCTTTTCTGATTCTGTCATTAGTTGAAAAATTTAGTACAACAGCATACTTGTGCACTATGCCATTGTACAATGAAATCTGATTGGTTAATCGATAAATATATTCATCAGAACAGGGTATAAATAAACGGAGCCACAGCAGAACCTCCGCCAATCACGATCAGAACGCCAATCAGTAACAGTATAATGATTACAGGTGCCAGCCACCACTTCTTGCGCTCTTTCATGAACGCAAACAGGTCAGTCAAAAAATCCATATTTCTAGTATTAAGTGTGTGTTTCAATGTTGTCTAAGGTCGGGCTTCATTGCTTCAAATAGTTTGTCAGCAATCAGGCTGTTAATGACAGAACTGGCATGTCCGTCATTCTTTCCCACAATCCGGTCCTTTTCCGGCACCTTTGCAATCGTATTGTTTAAAGTAATTACATGAACTTTTTTTGATCTCAGAAAGCCTTCAACCGGCTTGGTATAGGCTGCACTTTTATCCAGTTGAAACAAAAAAGGAATAAACACAGTGTACATTTCAGCTTTACTGGCTTCTTTATAAAGCGTAAATCGTGATAAATCGCGGAGATGCGCATTGAGTACGGTTGTATCAGTATATGCTGATTGAACAAATTTTTCAAATGTACTGAATCCGGTATGCGGCAGTTGCCAGTAAATAAAATTGGGTAGATAGAATCGTTTTACCAACATGGAAAAAGGGCCATGCAGGTCTGCATAAGATTCGGCACCGGAAAGAGAAAGACCATTTTCCCTTCCAGCTTTCTCAATATCATTGGGAAAGTACTGCAGGATAATAATATCCGGTTTTATCGGAAACTCTTCAAGCCTTTTTGCTTCATCCCGGGTATCTGCTCCGGAAACGCCCAGATTATAAACGCTGTATCTTTCAACGCCCAACTTTGCCTGTAGAATATCTGAAAAACGTTCGTTTACATTTTTAAGGCCATGTCCGGCAGCAAAGGAATCACCAATGACCAATACATTGATTTTTCCCGCTTCATCCATTATTTTCTTATCCCGATATCCCAGCTCATTAACCGGATGCCAGTATTTTTCCCACCATATCTGAGAAGCTTTTGACGAAATCCCTTCGTGGCTTTGCGGAACATACATGAATATGACCTCGAGAAGGATCAATGTAATAACAAGAGGAACCACAAGAGTAACGATATTGGCAACAAGCCCCTGCATCCTGCTTTTTATGATACTGTAATAAAAAACACGCAGGATTTCAACAGAAACCAGAAACCAGAAAGCCAGCCTTGTTAATCTTATATACCAGTTGTCGCTAAGTGGAAACCCTGCATATTCTATTTTAATCTTAAATTTATCAGCAAAAAACAGAAGCAGAAAAAATACACCAAGAAACAGTATGCGTATAAAACTTGTGAAAATTTTAAAAATCATTATAGAATCAGTGTGTGTTAAAAGACAATCAATCCAGAACGAACTCCTCTTTCCAATTATCTTTTTCGAGCCATTCCGGCTGCTGCTTTTTATCAAAAATAAAGTCTCCAATAACCAGGTAATCCATTTCTGTACGCATAAAACAACGGTAAGCATCATTTGGAGTACAAACAATCGGCTCTCCGCGTACATTAAAACTGGTATTTACAATTACTGCATATCCGGTCAGCTCTTTGAATGAATTGATCAGTTCGTAATAACGCGGATTTGTTTCCTTATGAACAGTCTGTATACGAGCGGAATAATCAATATGCGTTACGGATGGAAGATCGGAACGCTGGAAATATAGTTTTCCACGAAGATCCATTGCATCATAATTGGCCGGAACCGGCTTACGACGCTGTTTTGCTACCGGATGAACAAGCAACATATAAGGCGAATTTCCTGCATATTCAAAATAACTGGAACACTCTTCGGCCAGAACGGATGGAGCAAATGGCCTGAATGATTCCCTGTACTTTATTTTTAGATTTAATTTCTTCTGCATCTCTGCATTTCTCGGATCGCCCAGAATGCTTCTTCCGCCCAATGCCCTTGGCCCGAACTCCATTCGCCCCTGTATCCAGCCTATTACATTTCCGGCTGCCAGCAAGCGGGCTGTCTCTCTGGAAAGTTCTTTAAAATCATTGTATTGTGTATAAACTGCCTTGTACTTTTTTGCCGTCAGAATCACTTCAAGATCAGAGAAAGTAGGCCCAAGATAGGAACCGTGCATGGCATCAGCTTTCCAGGTAACTTTCCTTTCATTGTTGAAATAGATGTGATAAGCTGCCTGTGCAGCGCCTAGTGCGCCGCCGGCGTCTCCGGCTGCAGGCTGAATAAATATGTCTTTGAACAGATTAGCTTTCTGAAGTTTACCGTTGGAAACACAATTCAGTGCCACACCGCCGGCCATGCACAGATACTCGGCACCAGTAAGCCTTTTTGCTTCCTTAGCCATGCGAATCACAGCTTCTTCAGTAACATTCTGAATGGCCAGCCCAAGATTACAATGCATGGATTCAAGTGCATCGTCCGGTTTTCTGGTTTTGAATCCAAAAAGCGCTTCCCATTTATGCTCATCAACCATTTTCAAGCCTGTTGCATAATCAAAATATTCCTGATTAAGCCAGACAGATCCGTCCTCTTTTAATTCAATTAGTTTACTTAATATGATCTGTTCATATTTCTTTATATCCGGCGAAGTAGGGTTTCCATAAGGCGCCAGTCCCATCAATTTGTATTCACCCGAATTCACCCGAAAGCCCAGAAAATAAGTAAATGCCGAATAAAGAAGACCCAGAGAATGAGGAAACCGCAGTTCTTTTAAAATACGGATGTCCTTTCCATTGCCCATGCTGATGGAAGCAGTAGCCCATTCACCAACGCCGTCAATCGTTAGTATGGCTGATTTCTCAAATGGAGATGGATAATATGCACTCGCTGCGTGCGAAAGATGATGTTCAGGAAAAAGAAGCTTTACTTTTCTATTTTTATCATAGCCAAGCTTCACAAGCTCCTCATTAATCAGGCGTTTCAAGAACATCTTTTCCTTGATCCAGACTGGCATGGCAGTCAGAAAAGATCTTATTCCTTTTGGTGCAAACGCATAGTATGTTTCAAGCAACCTTTCAAATTTAAGCAGCGGCTTGTCATAAAATACGATTGCATCCAGCTCATTGATTGACAACCCGCCATATTCGAGGCAAAATGCAATTGCATTCGAGGGGAAGCCCGGATCATGTTTTTTGCGGGTAAAGCGCTCTTCCTGTGCTGCTGCAACAATTTCTCCATTATCAATAAATGCAGCTGCGGAATCATGATAGAACGCTGAAATACCTAAAATCTTCATATTAAATAATTATAAATCCTGACTTCAATAGGATGCATAGCGAACTGGATCTGTATTAATCCTTTTTCCCGTGGTTAACAAATATTTATTGCCTCCATCAATGACACCAAGAATTACTTCATATTCTTCATTCGCAGTAAGGTACTGATTCAATAACGGATAAGAAGAGGCATAACCCTGATAAAACTGACCAGTTGTAAGTAATCCGAATAATGAACTTTGCGGGTTTTGGGCTGGAAGGACATGCATATTCTTTCTTGATTTAAGAATGACATACGCACCATCATCAAAGCCGGATTTTCTTTTGAATTCAGGAACTAGTACAGAAATAAATTGTCCGCTGTTTACTTCAACATGAGTATACCCTCTGACTGGTATTTTAGTCAGGTCTGTAAACGGCAAGTCCGGAAATCTGTACGTTCCATGATTCAAACAGTTTTCATACATCGGATCTACAACTGATTTTACCGACAAGTATATTGGAGCAGAGGGAACCACACGGTTTTTAGACCATCCGTAGGCATCCGCTAATATGATTTTGCGAAAAAAGTCCAGTTCACCCCATACCTGAAAATAACCGTTCACAAAATACAGAATGGATAAGCCAAGGCATATAAAGCCCGCTTTTTTGTAGCTGCCCTTGATCCAGGAAGTTTTAAGAAATAATAAATAAGTCAGAACTCCCCAGAACAAAAACATATGCTTGTAGCGATTCAACAAAATAGATTTTGTTCCCTCAGCAGCACGTCCAAAAGCAAAAGCGGTAAATGTGAGCAGAAGAAAAATAATGCAGCCCCAGATCCAGATTTCATTTAATGAAACGTCAGATTTCCCATACAAAACCTTCTTTATTAAATAAATAAACTCGTATGAGACAAAACCCAGAATAATCAGTCCTGACACTAACGCAATCCATATACGTTTATCATCAGGAAGTCTTGGAAATACATCTGCTATCATGCCAGGCATTGCAATAACGATCGCAATCATGATATCCCAATGTAACAGATTATCAGACATCGATGGCCTGAAATCTGGAACGACCAAGTTATGAAAATAAAGGATTACCGGAGGTGCAATCAAACTAACCCAGATCAGGAATTTGAGCTTTTCACGCTGTACAGCCAAAGTTAATGCGCCGACAACCAGTATAAGTACTCCAGTTACATCCGAAAAGATAGATAGCAATCCAAAGAATATTCCTAAGGAAAAATAAAAAGCAGTGCGTCTGCTTAGGCACCATATCGAAGCGAAAGCCCAAACGTAAACAGCAATGTGCTGCAATGGAACCATGGACTGATATAATGCACCAAAGTTAACTTGCGTGAAAATGATAAAAGGAACTGGCAGAAAAAGATAAAAAGGCACCTTATTTTCTTCTTTGAACCACTTGAAAATAAGTAACAAAAAGACAAGGTATGTTGCAATCCCGAAAAATGCGACAATGCGAAAATCAAGAAAGCCCAGAATACTGTATGAAATGATCGCCATTAATCTTACCATGATAATGCGGCGTTCATCATCCTGTGTAGTTAGAATCTCCCATAACTGCACAGGGCCTTTCACTCCTGTTGCCCATTGTCCAACCGGGCCCAGTATTGCATCAACGTCATCCTGATAAGGGACATTAACAGACATCTGAAACCAGACTGTGAAAAAAAATAGAACAGGAAAAAGGATACACAACAGGTAAAAAGCTTGGTAGAAAACTTTGTTTTGCCGGTAATGAAGCCAATTCTTATTCAACATGGATCTGGAAAAATTAATATCTCGCCAAATCTATTTCATTCACAGAAAAGAAAATTTTGAAGTTACCCTGCGGTTAAGTTCAGAGGACTAAATACAGAATTTTTAACTAACGGTCGATTACAGATTTAAAAGGATAGTCTAAACAACCTGCATTTTGAAGTTCGGCAGCGCAATTCGCGGTTCAACTTTTTGTCCTTATGCCAGAATGCGCTTTCCTGATAATCAAGTGTGATCAGGAAAGCGCATCTGCTTTGCTTCAAGAAAGTCAGGCTATTGCGACACGATCCTTACCGGCTTGTGATCCTCGTCCAGGGCTACAAAGGTAAAGATTCCGGTAACGGCTTTTTCCCGGCCTTCTTCATACATTTTCTCCACAAAAATATCCACCCGGACTTTCATACTTGTATTTCCGACCGTTTCAACCCGACCGACAAGTTCTATAATGGTTCCGGCCGGGATCGGGTGTGTAAAATCGATACGGTCGGATGATACCGTTACGCAGCGAAGGCGGGAAAAACGTGTGGCTGCAATAAAGGCAACTTCATCCATCATGGACAATGCCGTTCCGCCAAACAGCGTATCGTAATGATTGGTATTATTAGGAAAAACGGTTTTGAAAACGCGTGTTTCCGAGGCAAGTATTTTTTCTTCGAGTGTCAAAACGTTGGACCTTTATAGTAAAAACATATTTATCAATAGCAGCTTTGCCGTAGCCTAAGCATCAAACAAATGTCAGGAATCGAAGCGTATAAACGATTTATATGCCTCAATTCCTGACAAATTTAGTACTATTAATCAATACGCAGCCGCAACGGATTCCCGCAGCAGATTTGCCGCTGCAATCATGTTTCGCAATGCAGCTTCTGTTTCCGGCCATTTTCTGGTTTTCAATCCGCAGTCGGGATTTACCCACAGGTTCCTTGCCGGAATGACTTTCAATGCTTTTTCCATCAGCTGCACCATTTCTTCAACCGTCGGCACGCGCGGGGAATGGATGTCGTAAACGCCGGGGCCGATTTCGTTCGGATACTCGAATTCTGCAAATACATCCAGCAGCTCCATCTGCGAACGGGAAGTTTCAATCGTGATTACATCCGCATCCAAAGCAGCAATGGACGCAATAATGTCGTTGAATTCGGAATAGCACATATGCGTATGGATCTGCGTCTGATCGGCGACTGCCGCGGCACTCAGCCTGAATGCATCTACGGCCCATTGCAGATAATTGTTCCAGTCCTTGTTCCGCAGCGGCAAGCCTTCGCGAATAGCCGGTTCGTCGATTTGTATGACTTTGATTCCTGCTTTTTCTAGATCGGAAACTTCATCTCGAATGGCCAGCGCGATCTGGAAAGCGGTTTCTTTTCTCGGCTGATCGTCCCGTACAAAAGACCACTGCAGGATCGTTACGGGTCCGGTCAGCATTCCTTTTACAAGCTTGGCGGAATTGGCCTGCGCAAAGGAAGACCATTTTACCGTCATGGCTTCGGGCCTTGCAACATCGCCGTAAATGACGGGCGGCTTCACGCACCGGCTGCCGTAACTCTGCACCCAGCCATTTTGTGTAAATGCGAATCCGGACAGGTTTTCACCGAAATATTCGACCATATCGTTCCGCTCGAATTCTCCGTGTACAAGCACATCAATGCCCAGTTCTTCCTGCCAGCGCAGCGAGCTTACGATTTCCTCTTTGATCCGGTTTTCATATTCCTGAGTAGTCAGAATGCCTTTTTTCAGATTGGCTCTTAATTGCCGCACTTCATCCGTCTGCGGAAAAGAACCGATTGTAGTGGAAGGGAAAAGAGGCAGTTTCAGTTTCTCCTGCTGTACCGACTGACGGATCAGAAACGGGCTTTGCCGTTCAAAATCACCAACTGTTACGTTTCTTACCCGGCTTTTGACTTCCGGTTTATGGATCAATGCTGAATTTTTCCTGTTTTCAACGGATGCCTGATTTGTTTTAAAATCTTCATCATTCTGAAAATCTGAGCCGGACAAACGTGCTAATGTCGCAACTTCATGCAGCTTTTGTCTGGCAAACGCCATCCAGTCCTTGATTTCCGGGGTCAGGATTTCCTCATTTTTTTCGAGGTCCAGATCATACGGGCTGTGCAGCAGCGAGGAAGATGGCGCGATCATCAGCCGGTTTTCACCCAGTACTTCTTTTGCTACATTGATGTATGCAAGCGATTTGCTGTAATCATTTTTCCAGATATTGCGCCCGTCCACAACGCCAAGCGAAAGCATTTTGGAAGAATTTACAAAGTCCTCGTTTTCCAGAATCGCGGACAGGCTTTCCGATCCGCGCGTTACATCCAAATGCAGTGCATCCGCCGGCAATGCAGCAGCAACCGGCAAATTATCTTCCAGTGCGCCGAAATAAGTGGCAACCAGGATTTTCAGTTCAGGAACTGCTTTTCTGATCTCGGTATATGCATACTGAAATGCCTGCTTTTCTTTTTCACTCAGATCCAGAACAAGTCCGGGCTCGTCAAGTTGTACCCATGCGGCACCGCGTGCGGAAAGTTCTTTCAGTATGGAGGTATAAACGGGCAGCAGGTTTTCCAGCAGATCAATTCTGTAAAAACCCTTTTCTTTTTCCTTGCCTAAAAGAAGATAAGTAACCGGCCCGACCAATACCGGTTTTGTAAGTATGCCTTTTTGACGTGCGTCTTCAAACTCGATGATTACCTTGTCGGAATAGCGGCTGAATTCCTGATTTTTAATAAATTCGGGAACCAGAAAATGATAGTTTGTATCAAACCATTTGGTCATTTCCATGGCTTTTATATCCATTCCCTCGCGCTGAACGCCTCTTGCCATGGCAAAATACAGATCCAGCTCACGATTGGATTTCCCGTCGATCAGCTGATGATAACGTTCCGGAATGGCGCCGACCATTAAAGTCGTATCCAGAACCTGGTCATAAAGGGAAAAATCATTGGAAGGAATGAGGTCAATGCCGGCATTCTGCTGCGTTTCCCAGTTCTGATGACGAACCTGACGCGCTGCCTTGAGCAATGCATCCCTGTCGATTTTTCCTGCCCAGAATTGTTCGTTGGCCTTTTTGAGTTCCCGCTGACTTCCTACGCGCGGGTAACCGAGATTGTGTGATAACATAAAACTGCTTTTAAAGAGTTAATAAAAACCCTTTGAAAACACCCCCGTCCCGATCCGTCGGATTGCATTTATTCCGTGATGATCTGTACGTGTTACAAGGCAGGAATCCGGTTTTATACGGCTAAACATAAAATATCTGCTTCCGTAAGAATCAATCCTGCTGAAAACCGAAATCCTGAATTTGTAACTGTAAAATCAATGCTTAACTGTCTTCTTTTCGTGAGAAAACAGCTATTGAGCGTAGCGGCAAGTCTCCTGGCTTGTATTATTTTCACCATCCTTCTCGCTGTTACGGGTTGCAAAAACCTTCAACAACAATGGAATGCACGGGTAAAAAACTGTTCTGCACTTTACAGAACGAATACTTACAGTAGCACGACTGCCCGTGAATTGCACACGGTTCCTTTTTAATTTCTGCTTTTCCGGATGAGGGTTCCGGAAGCGAAAACCACTACCCCGATTGACGGGCGTTCACAAAGAACAGGGCAAATTTATGCTGAAATCCGGCCGCTCAAAAACAGGTCCTTATATTAAGTGAACAGCCCCGGAATTTCTGAACCGAACGCGATAAATTATCTTTTTTTCAAAAAAACAAATAGTCCGAAAAGTGAAATCTGTTTGTGCTTCCTGCAAGTATGGACATGTAAAATGCTTTGTTCAAAGCTTCAATCAGATATTTTCAGAAGTCCAGTCAATCAGACTTCCGGCTTCCCTGTCCAGTAAAAATTCCGCGTTCAGGTGATTCTGCAATACGGTTGCCGGGAAAGCCGGCGTAACGGGAAATGACAGCGCGCGCTGTATAACCTGTGCCTTGGAACTTCCGTTAGCAAGCAGAATGGCCGTTTTTGCTTCCAGTATATGCCTGATTCCCATTGTAATGCCTTTTTCAAGAACAGCCGTTTTACTGAAATATTTCTGCCCTGAAACTTTTGTCACTTCATCCAGCTCCACTACATGCGCATACGTATCCCACGCAGTTCCGGGTTCGTTCAGGGCAAGATGGCCGTTTAGCCCGACGCCAAGCACGATTAGGTCCAGACCGCCAAGTTCAGAAACGATTTTATTGATCCTTTCACATTCTGCAAACGGATCCCTTGCTTTTCCGTCAAAGAAAATAACCTGATTGTCTTTCAGGCCGACAGGCTTCAGAAAGTCCCTGTTGATCATATAACGGCCGCTTCCTTCGTCTTCACCGCCCAGCCCGACCCATTCATCCAGCCCTACAAAAATGCAGCGTGAAAAGTCCACATTTCCTTTCTGACTGGCGGAAACAAGGGCCCGGAACATACCGACCGGCGTACTGCCTGAAGGCAGACAAATGACAGAATCCGGCTTATGGTTCAACAATGCACTTACACGGTCGGCAGCTGCAAGGCTCATTGCTTCATAATCAGGATAAATGCTGATTTTCGGAATCATACTTTTACAGAAATCATAAATTATACCGGACAATCTAAACATTCTTTTTTAGCCGCTAAACATTTATCTGTAAAAAACACCAAAAACTGCAAGCTCAATCCTAACTTTACCCCGTTATCCGCATTATTCATTTTCAATATTCATACTACATATAAAATGGAATACCGCATAGAAAAAGATACCATGGGCGAAGTTCAGGTGCCTGCCCATGTATACTGGGGCGCTCAGACACAACGTTCCATCCAGAATTTCCCGATTGCCCAGGACATCAATAAAATGCCGAAGGAAATTATTAAAGCCTTTGCATATCTGAAAAAAGCGGCTGCCATTACCAATTTTGAAGCCGGTGTTCTTCCAAAAGAAAAAAGCGATCTGATCGGTACGGTCTGCGACGAAATTCTGGCCGAAAAACTGGACGACCAGTTTCCGCTTGTTGTATGGCAAACCGGTTCCGGAACGCAGTCCAACATGAACTGCAATGAAGTCATCGCTTACCGCGGGCATGTTCTGCAAGGCGGGGACCTGGCCGATAAAACCAAATTCCTGCATCCGAACGATGACGTAAACAAGTCGCAGTCCTCCAACGATACGTATCCGACGGCCATGCACATTGCCGCTTACAAAATTCTTGTGGACGTCACGATTCCGGGCATTACAAAACTCCGCGATACGCTGAAAGCAAAAGCCGAAGCTTTCAAGAATGTGGTGAAAATCGGACGTACGCACTTTATGGATGCCACGCCGCTTACGCTCGGGCAGGAATTTTCGGGCTATGCATCGCAGCTGGATCATGCTCTGCGCGCTATTTCCAACACGCTGGCGCATCTTTCGGAACTTGCACTGGGCGGAACTGCGGTGGGAACCGGGATCAATACGCCGGAAGGCTACTCCGAAAATGTCGCCAGACATATTGCAGAACTTACCGGACTTCCTTTCATTACCGCCGAAAACAAGTTTGAAGCACTGGCCGCACACGACGCCATTGTGGAAGCGCACGGCGCACTGAAAACAACTGCAGTAAGTCTGATGAAAATCGGAAATGACATCCGCATGCTTTCTTCCGGCCCGCGCTCCGGCATCGGCGAAATCCATATTCCGGACAACGAACCCGGAAGTTCCATTATGCCCGGAAAAGTGAACCCGACGCAATGTGAAGCCATAACCATGGTGGCAGCACAGGTGATGGGCAATGACGTTGCGATCGGTATCGGCGGATCAAACGGGCATTTCGAGCTGAATGTCTTCAAACCTTTGATGGCGTACAATTTCCTGCATTCCGCAAGACTGATCGGCGATGCCTGCGTTTCGTTCAATGACAACTGCGCAATCGGCATTGAGCCTTTGCATGAGAATATCAAAAAACATGTGAATAATTCACTGATGCTTGTAACGGCACTCAATACCAAAATCGGTTATTACAAAGCGGCAGAAATCGCGCAGACAGCGCATAAAAACGGCTCAACGCTGAAAGAAACGGCTGTTGCGCTTGGATATGTAACGCCCGATGAATTTGACGCCTGGGTAAAACCGGAAGATATGGTCGGAAAAATCCAGTAAATCAAGATTGTCCCTGAACCTGATTTTTAGTGCTCCGCCTTACCGGCGGAGCACTTGTTTTTGTTTTGAAAAGCAATTTACATTTGGCAAAAAAAAATCAGGTGCCTTGTATTTATGAACATTGAAAAAACACTTCTGGCAGATCCGGTGCAATCCCGGCAACTGGCTGTCCGCGTTGCGGATTATGCGTGCACGGATGAAGAAATTTTCAGTGAACTGATGAACTGCTTTTTCAGCGAACATTACCGGCTGGCGCAGCGGGCAGCTTACAGCGCAGGCATTGCCGCGCAGAAAAAACCTGAACTCATTCAGCCGTACATTGGCAAACTTGCTGCGTGCCTGACGCGAAAAGACGTTCACGATGCTGTAATCCGAAACAGTGTAAGGATTCTGGAAGATGTTGCCATTCCCGAAGCATTTCACGCCGAAGTCATGAACAAATGCTTTGAACTGGCTGCCGACCGAATGGTTCCGGTTGCCATACGCGCTCTTTCCCTTACCGTTCTGTACAGACTGTCATTGATTTATCCGGAGATTAAAAAAGAATTGCGGATTATTATTGAGGAAGGCATGGAATTTGAAAAAGCTGCATTCCGGTCGAGAGGAAAGAAAATACTGGCGCTGATAAAATGAATGAAGTATACATTAATCAGCTATAAAAATACAAGACCGTGTAAAAACAGGTAAAAGGTTTTAATTTGCTTCTTTTAAACTAAACTATTAAATGGTTATTTACTGTCATTCCATGCTTGATGAATCGCTGAGGAACAAACTCGGCGAAGCCTTGTCTCCGCAGCATACCATTCATTTCCGTACAGAGTCAACTACTGACGAAGAAGCGAAATCTGAATTTCAGCATGCTGAATACATCCTCGGCAATCCGCCCGTAGACTGGTTTGATGCTTGTCCGGAAAGTCTTAAATTCTGGCAGCTGGACTCGGCAGGATTTGATCAGTATGCTTCTATTCCGATACGCAGTGAAGTAAAAGTGGCCAATATGGGCGACTGGTTTGCACATCCCTGCGCCGAATCCATTGTAGGCGGCGTACTGGCACTTTACCGCGGCCTCGACAAACTGACGCTTCTGAAACAGAAATCGGAATGGATTGGGTCAAAGCTGCGCTCGGAACTGAAAATCCTTCATCAGCAGAATGTAATTATTCTGGGGGCTGGTACAATCGGCATGGCAGTGAACACCATCCTCAAAGGTTTTGGCTGCTTCACGCATCTGATGGCCAGAACTTCGCCCGAAGCGGACCTTCACAGCCGTGAGGACCTGTTTAATGAACTTCCTTATGCGGATCTGGTTATCAATACATTGCCGGGAACAGCAACGCATTTTGCTGATGCGGATTTTTTTGCAGCCATGAAAGATCAAAGCGTGTATGCAAGCGTGGGAAGAGGAAGTACGACGGACGAGCATGCATTGATCGAAGCACTGAATTCCGGCAAGCTGGAAGGCGCCGTGCTCGATGTTACTGAAACGGAACCTTTGCCGCAGGAAAGTCCGCTCTGGAAAATGGACAATGTAATCCTTACGCAGCATACCGGAGGCGGCCACCGAAATGAACACATGGGGAAAGTGGATTTGTTTCTGAACAACATTTTCGCGCTTGAAAACGGCAGCAATATTGTGAATGAAGTAAGCCTTGTAAAAGGATATTAAGTAAATTTTTCAGCGTATGTTATTTGCAGAAGAAACAGAAATTCTAGACAGAATAAAGGAAAGATACATCCTTGAATTCGGCAGTACGGACAATGCCCGGGTATTCCGTTCGCCGGGCAGGATCAACCTGATCGGTGAGCATACCGATTACAACAATGGCTTTGTACTGCCAGCAAGCGTGGATAAAGCGGTGTATTTTGTTATTGAGCCAAGAACTGACGATCATGTTCTGCTGATTGCGGCCGATCTGGATGAATCGTACTCGTTTGCACTGAACGATCTTTCCAAACCGGAACAGTCGTGGCCGCATTATCAATTGGGCATTGTGGAGCAGATTTATAAAAAAGGTTTGAAAATCGGAGGTTTTCAGGCGGTGTTCGGCGGGAATGTTCCGGTCGGGGCCGGCTTGTCGTCTTCGGCTGCGCTGGAATGCTGTCTGCTTTTTGGACTGAACGAGATTTTTCAGCTTGGGCTTGACCGATTCACGATTGTAAAAATGTCGCAGAAGGCAGAGAACGAGTACGTCGGCGTGCAATGCGGCATTATGGATCAGTTTGCTTCTGCTTTCGGGAAAGAAGAATCTGTCATCCGGCTGGACTGCCGTTCACTGGAATACGAGTATTTCCCGTTCCCGATGCACGATTATCTGATTGTGCTTTGCGATACAAACGTCAAGCATTCACTGGCCAGCTCGGAATACAATACCCGCAGGCTGGAATGTGAAAAAGGCATTTCAATCCTGAAACAGCATTATCCCGAAGTAGAAAGCCTGCGTGACGCAACGCCTGAAATGGTGCAAAAACACAAGGATGAGTTGGGCGACGTCGTTTACCGCCGCTGCAAATACATTACGGAAGAAATCCAGCGCGTGCAGGATGCATGTGATTTTCTGGTACAGAAAAATCTGGAAGAGTTTGGAAAGAAAATGTATGAAACGCATTACGGCCTGCAGCATGAATACGAAGTAAGCTGTCCGGAACTGGATTTTCTGGTGGAACAGACGGTTAACAATCCTGCGGTACTCGGCGCCCGGATGATGGGCGGAGGCTTTGGCGGCTGCACGATCAATCTTGTACAAAAAGAGGCTGTTTCCGAATTTGAAAATAAAATGAAGGAATCCTATAAAGAAAAGTATGAAATAGACCTTCCTTGTTATAAAGTAAAAATTACAGCCGGAACGGACGAAGTAACCCAGTTGTAATAAATACCCGAACGACCAACAACAAACCGTACATGAAAAAGATCCCTTTTTTACTCACTGCGCTGATTAGCATTTGTATGTTCAGCTGCTCCAAAACCAACCAAGAAGAAAAAATGATCAGTACCATTTCCAAAGAAACATTCGGCGAACTTCCCGATGGCCAGAAAGCGGAACTTTATACGCTTACGAACGGCAATGGCATGACCGTCAACATTACCAATTACGGCGGGATAATTACCAAACTGACAGCGCCGGATAAAAGCGGAGCATGGACGGACGTTGTGCTCGGATTTGATTCACTTGCTCCGTATCTGAAGGACAGCCCCTATTTCGGCGCTTTGATAGGACGTTACGGGAACCGGATTGCCAAAGGCAAGTTCACACTTAATGGAAAAGAGTATTCGCTTCCTGTCAATAACGGCCCAAATTCATTGCACGGCGGCTTGAAAGGCTTTGACAAAGTTTTGTGGAAGGCAACAGAGATCAAAAAGGATTCCGTTGTGGGTCTTCAGCTCGAATACCTGAGCAAGGATATGGAAGAAGGCTATCCGGGAAACCTGACCGTGAAAGTTACTTACACGCTCGACAATGACAATGCATTGTCAATAAACTACACGGCTACAACGGATAAGCCAACGGTTATCAACCTGACAAACCATTCCTATTTCAATCTTACGGGTTTAAAGCGCGACATTCTGAACCATGAGGTTACGCTTGTTTCGGACAGCATTGTTCCTGTTGACAAAAACCTGATCCCGACCGGAAAGCTGCGTGCGGTGGAAGGAACGCCGTTTGATTTCAGAAAATCGGTCAAAATAAACGATGGCATCAGCAAAACGGATGAACAACTTACAAATGCAGGCGGATTTGACCATTGCTGGGTTATTAAAAGAACAGAACCCGGTCTGATGCTGTTTGCGACGGTGAAAGAACCGGAAAGCGGAAGGAAAATGGAAGTGTTCACAACGGAACCCGCCGTTCAGTTTTACACAGGAAACTTTCTGGACGGAAGCCTGAAAGGAAAAAATGCTACTTACGTAAAACGTTTCGGTTTTTGCCTGGAAACAGAACATTATCCCGATTCCCCGAACCAGCCGCAGTTCCCGTCAACGGTGCTGAATCCCGGAGACACTTATAATACAACCACAAAATACAGGTTTTCAGCAAATTGATTCTTTTAAAATCCTTGTATCCAAAAGGCAGGACTTAACGGTTCCTGCCTTTTTTGCGTTAGCATCATACAAGCTTTTCAGATCAGGCGTTATTGAAACAATGATTTTGCAAACAGCCTGCAACCTTGGTACGGTTCGCTTTTTCCGGCATATAAACCGGAAATAAAACCGGAAACAATTACCTTTATTGAACAATCAATAATCGCGTATGTTAAGCAGAACAGTAAAAGTAAGCAACGTCACCAACTTGTCCGATGCCCGTTATTGCGCAGGGATGGGCGTAGAAATGCTTGGTTTTTCAATAGACGAAGATTCTCCCAATTACATTTCCCCAAAGAAATTTGAAGACATATGTTCATGGCTGGCCGGCGTAAATCTGGTGGCAGAAACCGCACAGACCGACCCGCAGGCAATCCTGAATGCATTAAGCAATTATCCGGTGCATTCGGTTCAGGTGGAAACGCCGGGAATGCTCCACTATTTACGCAGCGAACTGAACCTGCCGCTGATTTTACGGATCAGTGCCGATTTGTACGGTGCCGATGAAATCAGCTCCATATGCAGCCGTTACGATGGAGAAGTTTCCTACTTTTTGCTGGAAAGCGATAATGAAACAAGCCTTACCGAAGCATGGATGCATGTGCTGGAAAACCTAACGGCGGAATATCCCGTTCTGGTCGGCTTCGGACTGGACAACGAAAATAGGGTGAGCGAACTGACCGGACGCTTTCCGAATGTCGGGATTGCATTGCGCGGCAGCGAAGAAATTCGCCCGGGTTACAAGGATTTCGGCAGCATGATGGATATCCTGGAAGCGTTGGAAGAACAGTAATGCTTTTTAATGGGTTATATTTAAATAAAATCACTTTTAAACAACAGAAACAGTACGCTTTGCAGCTCCTGACGGTTTTGCAAAATTGGCTCTCCTCAAATAAATCCGCTTAACACGGCTTTCAGCCGATAATAATGATTAGGTTTACAGTATCTTGCATTACCTACTACCTTTGATTACAAATAAACACCAAGCTAATCATGGAAAAGAAATTGCACCGCATACCCGATCAGGCTGTTTTTGGAGGAGTTGCATCCGGAATTGCCCAATATTTGCAAATAGATGTTGTTATTGTCCGGATACTTTTTGTCGTTATGTTGCTTCTGCCTATTCCGCCGAGCTTCGGCTGGACCGGCATTTTGTACATCATCCTCTGGGCAGTGCTGCCGACCGGCCCGGCGGCAGATGTTTACACGACCAGTTTTGACAGCAATGCTTCCAGAACTCCTGATCCCGTCTGGGACAAAAAACGGTCGGATCAGACGGTGATGATACTGGGCGGCGTGCTGATATTTTTCGGCGCTGTGATGCTTGTCGATGATTTTCCGATATGGTACCAGTTCAAGCAGTATTTCTGGCCCCTTATTCTGATTGCCATTGGTGCATTCCTGATCCTTCGCCAGCGGGACAAAGATCAGGAGAGCAATACGACCGTTTATCCTACGACACCTCCTCCGGTTGATCCTGTAAAGCCCGATCCTGATCCACAGCCCTATACGCCGTTTTCACCGGCTTCCACTACTTCTGCTTCGCACTTTCCGGAAGATCCGCAAAATAAAAAGCGGGACGACGAAGACGACGATCAGATTATTAAAGTCAACTGAGGAAAAAGCATTTCCGGTTACAGTAACATTCCCAATCTTACATTTAACTTTTTTTAGTCATGAACTTTAGAAACATTTTCTGGGGCGTAATCCTGATCATTACAGGTTCCCTTTTTCTGATAGAAGAACTTACATCATTTGATTTCGGCCGTTTTTTCTGGCCGATTATCATGATCACAACGGGCGGGCTGCTGCTTTTACGCAACTTCCTGAATTCTGATCTTTCCAACAGATCAAACATATAAAATCATGAAAAACTCGCGCGGACTGGTCTGGGGCGGACTGCTGATCATTTTTGGAATGCTCTGGTTGCTACGAAATCTGAACCTGCTGGATATCCATTGGGATGAAATCCTTCCTTACTGGCCGGTTTTACTCATTATTGCCGGAGCCGTCCTGCTGGCGACGGGGCGGGAACATAACACTTCCGGGGCATCGGGCGGATTGGTCGGGTTGCTGGTCACACTTGCTGTTTTCGGAGGGATCATCAACCGGACAGACAGGGCTTTTGACCGCCATAAGGATAACTGGCACTTCAACTGGAATGACGACGACGATGACAACCCTGATGAAGAGAACAGTTATCACGAAGACCGTGACGACGACGAAGACAAGGACAGAGACTATGAGAATGATCGCCGCAGAAAAAATGATAGCCGTCCGGTGAATGGTTTTTACAAGTATGAAATGGAAGATTTTATACAAAAAGCCAATTTTCACCTTGAAGGCGGCGCAGGTTCCTTTTCAATGGACGGAAATACGGCAAAGCTTTTTGAAGCCAATACAAAAAGCTCCATGGTAAAATTCCTGGCTAATACTTCCATCAATAAACTGGACAAGTCGGCTACTGTAAACCTGAAAATGGAGGACGGAAACATCAGGATAAAAAAAGGCGAGATTTCCAATCAGGCCAAAATCCAGCTTAATGAAAGGCCCGTCTGGAACATTGACCTTGGCATCGGGGCCGGGAACGGCAATTTTGATTTCAGTAATTACAAAGTGGAAAAGCTGAAAGTAAGTACCGGCGTTGCGGACATGAAAATCCGTATGGGTAGCAAACTTGCAGAATCCAACGTTGAAATCGAAGCCGGCGTTGCATCCGTTACACTTGAAATACCGAAAACGGTCGGCTGCGAAATGCATATGGACGGCGCACTGAATGCAAAAAACATGGACGATATGGACAAAGTAAGCAACGGACTTTACCGTTCACCGGATTTTGAACAGTCTGCAAATAAAATCATTGTTCACTTCGAAGGCGGGCTTACGAGCATTAATATAAAAAGATACTGATTCCGGCAGTTCTGAACCGGAAAAGTATACCATCGGGAAATGAATATCTTTGCAGCAGTTTGCAACGGATATTCATTTTTTTTATGCCTCAGAAAGTTTTCTTTTTCAGCTTGATTCATTGCCTTTTTTATTTCAGCAGTTACAGTCAGAAAGATGTAAACAAGCGTGCAATTCCGGCCATCGAGCAAAAAATGATAGAACAGGGTTTGGTTAATATTCAGGTCATTGACCCGGACATCAAGGTTGAACTGAAATATTCCACGACGGATAATTTTATTGGAAAGGACGTTTACGGCAATCTTGAAAATGCTTACTTACAGCCCGAAATGGCTCAAAGATTAAAAAAGGCAAACACACTTCTGAAACAATCGCACCCCGGCTACAAACTGCTTGTGTACGATGCGGCGCGGCCTAATTCGGTACAATATGATCTCTGGAATGCGCTGGACAATCTGAAAATTCCTGCAAAAAGCAAAACGCAGTATGTAGCTGATCCGAAAATCGGCTCGAATCACAATTTTGGCTGTGCAGTGGATCTAACGGTTGCTGATGAAAAAGGTATTCCGCTTGATATGGGCACAAAATTCGATTTTTTTGGTCCGCTTGCTTATCCGCGTTCCGAGCAGGAAATGCTGAAAAAAGGCAAGTTGTCCCAAAAGCAAATTGATAACCGGAAAATCCTGCGACTTGTGATGACACAAGCCGGCTTCAAAACCAACCCAACCGAATGGTGGCATTTCGACGGCATGTCCAAAAGTGCTGCCCGCGCAAAGTACGGAATGATCAAGTGATGAAATAATGGCCGGCATTCGTGAAAATACCGGCCATTAAGAAGTTTGTTTATCTATCAAAATCCAATCCTTTTTCTTCCGTTCTGCATGGAACTGCCTTCTGCATAGGCGCGCAATTCTGCCAGTTCGGTTTCAAATCCTCCTGAAAGAATCGGGAAACGGCACCACGTTCTCGGATCAAGGTTCAGGTCGTCCAAATGGAAAGACGGCGCATAACGTTCTCTTTTCCATTGATTCCGGCTCCATAGCTTGAAGAAACGTTCCGTCCAGGCAAGAATCTGTTCGTTGGTATAAATTCCTTTATAACCGACCTGCAGATTGCGGTAACATTCCAGCGGCGATTTTTTATCACGGATCGCATGTCTTTCCAGTACGTTCAGGAATTCGTACGGCATCAGATCCGCTTCGTCCGTTTGCGTATTGGCAAGCGGGCGCAGTTCCGCAGTCGGCTGCAGACTGTTCACTTTTTTCAGACCTTCAATTTTAATGTGTTTGCCTTTTACCTCGCATCCGGCTGTTTCCAGCCAGCGGAGCCATTGCCGCAGATAATGTTTGTCAATCCCGGCCAACGGACTGATGCTTCCCGCCGTATCGCCGTCCATCGTGGCATAGCCGACAGCTACTTCCGAGCGGTTGGAAGTAGAAAGCAGCAAATGATTGGACAAGTTCGTCAGCAGCCATACGCCCGGGGCACGAACCCGTGCCTGAATATTCTGCAGTGCGATATCGTCCTGTTCCCATGTCAGTTTCCGGCCGATCTGTTCTTCGATCAGGCCTTTGTACGTCTCAACAAGTCCGTTGATATTAACATTGTAAAACGTGGAACCGATGGATTCCGCCAGTGACTGCGCGGATTCCAGCGTATCCGTGGAGCTGTTTTCTGTTCCCTGATAAATATTGTGGATCAATGCCAGTGCAAGGTCTTCTTCTGTTTCCGCATTCTGAATTTCCTGTATGTAGGAAAGCTTCTGTTTGAATCTTTCCATTCCGATGCTTTCATCGGCAAGCCGGATCATCAGTCCGCACAAGGCTGTACATGCGCAGGAATCTGCTCCGCCGGATAGTGAAATGGTAAAACCTCTGGACTTGCTTTTTCTTAGGTAATCAAATAAAGCCAGACAAACTGCGCGGGCAAATTCCTCTTCTTTCAGCGCACCGCCTTTTTCAAACGGCTCGATATCCGGAACCTGCTGCGGAACCGGATCAATCACCGGAAAATCAAACCGGCCCTGAACACGCCATGTACGATCTTTTGCCGGAACGGTGATTTTGCTCTGAACCTGGCTTAATCTGGTAATTTCCGTATCGATAACCGCTGTCGTAATCAGATAATCCTCGTAACTGAAACGCGGGCTTGAAGCCAGCAGATCGCCGTTGGACGCGATCATGGAATCGCCGTCATAAACCGCGCGGCCGGCTTCATTACCCAGTAAATTGGTATAAATATAACTGCATGAAAATGCTCTGGAAGCATCCACAACCAGCTTTTCACGCGTTATGAACTTGTTGAAGGCAAAATGGCTTGCGCTCGGATTCAGGATAATATCCACGCCGCGCTCGTAATGGCGCCTGGCCGGGCGATTGGCAACCCAGCCGTCTTCACAGATTTCAAAAGCGATTTTCACACCGTTTGATCCGCCCTGAATGGGTCCGTTAACGATATCAAACACGACGTCGCCGATCGGGTACAGCATCTGGTTTATTTCAATGCTTTCCACAATCCCCGGCTGCCACGGACGGAACCAGCGCGCTTCATAATGAATGCCGTTATTGGCCAGAAACTGTTTACAGTAAAATCCCACGATCTGTTTGTTGGAAATCAGGCAGGCAGCATTGTAAATGCTCGTATTATGCCTTACCGGCAATCCGACTGCCACCACCATGCCGACCGTTTCCTGCACGATTTCAAGCAGGCAGCGCTGTGCCTGTTCAACAAGATCGGGAGCAAAAAAGTAATCGTCGCAACCATATCCCGAAATACATAATTCCGGCAGGCACAACAAAGTCACCTGCTGCTTTCGGGCTTCTTCTATGGCATTTATAATATTCCTTGTATTGGATTCCCACGCCATCGGCGTTTGATTGACTACTCCGGAAGCCGCTTTGATCAAAGGCATAGAACTGTTATCTGATTAATGAATAAAGATTCTGTTATGCATAAAAACTGTATGCCGGCAACTTAATAAAATTTGCTTTTTCATACGGGCAAACTTTTTCCCTATTTTTGCTGAACATAAAATTAACTGATTCCTCTTGCAATTTCCCTCTTTCATTGCCAAACGCATTCGTCATAACGAAGCAGGCTCATTCTCGGCCACAGTTTCAAAAATAGGCGTTGCCAGCATTGCTGTTGGAGTTGCCGTCGGGATCATTGCATTTGCCGTCCTGCTCGGCTTCAAGCAAACGATCCAGCAAAAAATATTCCTTTTCGGGGCACATATCAACATCAGTTCCTTTTCAATCGGCAATACGTATGAAGAAGGCCCGATCCCGCTCAAAAACCCGGTTTCGGATGCATTGCCCAAAATCCCTGAAATAAAACGCTGGCAAACCGTCGCCCATAAATCGGGAATCCTGAAAACACCGGAGGAAATAAAAGGGATTATCCTGAAAGGCGTCGGCAAGGATTATGACTGGGACGCTTTCAAAAGCAGCCTTAAGGAAGGAAACCTGATCAGCAGAAAAGACTCTTCGTCCATCAAATACGGCTATTCCTCAGAAATCCTGATCAGCAGGAAAGTTGCCGCGCAGCTCCGGCTGAAAACGGGCGACGATGTAATCCTTTATACCCTGCAGAATCCGCCGCGTCCCAGAAAACTGACGATCTCGGGCATTTACGATACGCAAATGGAGGAATTTGACAATAATCTCGTCATCGGCGACCTCGCGCTTGTTCAGCGGCTGAATGGCTGGGGGCCGGATTCCATTGGGACTTACGAAGTTTATTTAAAGGATTTTGAAAAACTCGATGAAGTTTCCGACCGTTTGAAAATGATCCTTCCGCCAGCGGTTTATCTGCAGAAAGTAACCAGCAGCTTTCCACAGATTTTTGACTGGCTTATTTTGCTGGACCGCAATACGGCTGTTTTCCTCACACTCATCCTTTTTGTTGCCTGTTTCAACATGATCTCCATTCTGCTGGTCATGATCATGGAACGCACGCCTCTGATCGGGTTACTGAAAACGCTCGGAAGCCCGAACAAACAGATCAGACGGGTTTTTCTGAGAGTCGGGCTTTATATGGTCCGGCGCGGACTGATCATCGGCAATGCTGTCGGCCTGCTTTTCTGCTGGATTCAGTATCATTTCAAACTCATTTCCCTCGATCCCGTCAATTATTACATGGACACGGTTCCCATCGTGTTTGACTGGCCGATATTTCTGATGGTGAATGTCATTACCATTGTCATTTCGGGACTTATCCTGCTGATTCCTACGCTGATCATTACCAAAATCCAGCCAATAAGAGCTTTGCTTTTCAAGAAATAACGGCAGCTGATCTTTTCGACTTTATTCCGGAACAAGCAACATTGTAAGCTGAAAACGGACAGGCTTTTCAGAGAAATCAGTTCCAGACAAACCGGTAAAGCTGCTCGGCGGCACGGAGCAACGTATCGTCATTTTTTGCAAAACAAAACCGGAGTACCTTGTAATCCACCTCTTTGGAGTAAAAAGAAGAAACCGGAATGGAAGCCACGCCGGCTTCTGCCGTCAGCCTTTCGGCCACGGCAATATCTTTATCCTCAGACAGATTCTGATACGATACATTCTGAAAAAAACTTCCCTGCGAAGGCCTGAAAACAAATCCGGTACCCGCGATGGCCTCATTGAAAAGGTCCCGCTTGTTCTGGTAAAATGCGGCCAAAGCGGTATAATGCTCCGCATTCTGCAGATACTCGGCAATGGCGTATTGAAATGGCGTTGCCACGCTGAAAACAAGGTATTGATGTATTTTCCGGAACTCGGCGGTCATTGCTGCCGGTGCCATACAGTAACCGATTTTCCAGCCGGTAATGTGAAAAGTTTTACCAAATGAACCGCAGAGAAAAGTGCGTTCTGCAAGCGCAGGAACGGAAGCGGCAGAAATATGAATACGCCCGTCAAAAATGATATGTTCATAAACTTCGTCGCTGATAACGGTCAGATCGTGTTTTTCCGCAAGCAGCGCCAGTTGCTGCATATCCGCCTGCATCCATACGTTTCCCGTAGGGTTATGTGGCGTATTGATGATCACTGCTTTTGTCCTGGAAGTGACTTTTGATCCGACTTCATTCCAGTCAATGGATTGATACTGCGGATCAAGTGTGATAAAAACCGGGATTCCGCCATTCAGCTCGATAGCGGGAACATAACTGTCGTAAGCCGGCTCAAATACAATTACCTCATCGCCCGGCCGCACCGCAGCCGTTATGGCCGTGTAAAGTGCTTCTGTTGCACCGCTCGTAATGGTTATTTCGGTTTCCGGATGATATTGCCTGTAATAACTTTTCAATACCTTTTCTGAAATCGCTTCCCGCAGCGGCATGATGCCGGCCATCGGTGCATACTGGTTTCTACCCGAATTCATGGATTTTTCCACCATACGTTTCAGTTCCGGCGTACAGTCAAATTCCGGAAAGCCTTGTGCAAGATTAATGGCCTGATACTCTTCGGCCAGTCTGGACATTCTTGTAAAAATGGTCGTTCCTACATTGGGAAGCTTGGAATCGCTTCGTTTCTCAGCAGACATAGGTTAAAAATGATTTCTTCAGCATGATATTCAAAACCTGCATAACGCAGCAAAGCCAAATATAACAGTTGCAACCAATTTGATACCGCTGCCGGTCTGTAAACAACATGATTCCTTTTCTTACGGTCGGATCATGCTGACGAATAGTATAAAATACCGATAAAGACTTCTATTCTTTGATCTCTTATTTCGCTTTTTCAATGAGCAACTTTCCAAGCAGCCTCTTTTGTCTTTTACTCCGCATTCCTCCGTTCTTCTTTGCACAATGTATGCAATGGCAGGAAATACATGCCGGAAACCGGAAAGGCACAGCCGGAAAAGCAGGCTCCTGCGATCCTCTGAAAGCCGGTGCTATAAATACATCCAGGGCAGAAACCGGCAAGCCGAATTCAGCCGGAACAGTAACGTAACGTTACATAACCAGCTAATCACAGGCCGTCCAGATTGGTAAAATCCATTGTAAAATGGCCGGTTTCAAGCGGGTTCCGCGCCAGTTCGGCAGCAAGGAAATGCGGGTAAATCGGAACCGAATCCAGACTTCGGACATCAATCCAACTGAAAAGCAGTTCTTCCTGGCCCTCGCTTCCTGAAAAATCCGTCTGGTCCTTTAAACCGGGAATTTCCATTTCAAAATAAAAGCCGATTTCATGATGTCTGATGCCGTTATAGCGAAAGAAATTTTCCGAAATCCAGAGCATTTTGCCGACTTGCACCTGCATTCCCGTTTCCTCCTGCATTTCCCTCAGCAGTGTATCTTTTGAAAACTCGAACAGTTCCGCACGGCCGCCCGGCAGGCTCCAGAAATGGTCCGACGGCGTTTTATGCATAAGCACTTTTCCGTTCAGAATGGCAACGCCTGCCACGCGGTAATTGAAAAGAGAATCCTGAACCGGAAGACTGATCATTTCAACAGAAATTACCTTTGGAAACAAATTATTCAGCGAAGCTGCGAATTTAGAAAGGAAATGCAAAATACCCGCTTTGCATTCCGATCAGTAGGAGAAATCCGGAGCCGGCTTTTAACAGCAAATACATTGAAGATTTTATATTTGTAACCATTACTTAACTTGTATTCTGTCCCAATTCCATAATTATGATAAAAATGAAAATTAGAAAAACGTTGTTACTCGCTGTTTTCCTGCTACTTGGAAATATGATTGCATTTGCACAAGGCAAAGATGAAAAAGCGGTTGCAGATGCCGTGGAAAAACTGCGGGTTGCCATTGTCGATGCCAATGAAGAAGCACTGAACAAACTTACTTCGCCCATGCTTTCATACGGCCACTCCAACGGGCTTCTGGAAGATAAAAAAGAGTTCATCCGTGCCCTGACGAGTGAAGAATCCAACTTTACTAAAATCGAGCTTACCGACCAAACTATATCCATCTCAGGCGATGTTGCGCTTGTGCGTCACAAGCTGGCGGGCGAAACGCATAACAAAGGCAAAGATCCGGCTTCGGTCAAACTGGGTATTTTAATGGTTATGCAAAAAACAAAAGGCGAATGGCTGCTGCTGGCACGTCAGGCTTTCAAGCTATGAAAGCATGCCTTGCTGTAACCTTTGCTTTATTGTCTTTTTCACATGCTTTTGCCCAATCCCGGAAAACTGAAAATCTGGTTGTTATTGTCCTGGACGGCATGCGCTGGCAGGAAGTTTTCGAAGGCGCAGATTCCGCACTGATCAACAAACCGCAGTTTACAAGGAACAAAGACCGGATAAAAAGCCGGTACTGGAATGATGACGCCAAAAAGCGCCGGGAAAAACTGATGCCGTTTTTCTGGAATACGGTTGCTGCCCAAGGCGTAGTTTACGGCAACAGGAATTTCGGAAACACAGCGGATGTTACCAATCCTTTCCGGCTTACTTATCCCGGTTTCAGTGAAATGCTAACCGGTTTCGCCGATCCTGCGATAAGTTCCAACCGGCTGGTTACAAGCAAGTCGCAGAATGTGCTGGAATTCATTAACAGGCAAAATGCATATCAAGGAAAAGTGGCCGTCTTTGCCACTTCAGACCTTTTTCCTTTTCTGCTCGACCGCGCAAACAGCAAATTGTATATCAATGCAGACAGCGATTCGCTTGCATTTTTATCCAAGGAATTTCAGCTTCTCAATGAAATGCAGCGCCTGAGCAACAAGCCTACAACCGAACGCCCCGACTTGCTTACTTACTTTGCAGCCAGAGAATACGTAAAGGCGTACAAGCCCAAGGTATTGTATCTCGCATTGGGCGAAACGGATGCATTTGCGCATCAGGGCAATTATGATCAGTATCTGGAAACGGCAAAGGCGGAAGATCAGATGATTTCGGAGCTGTGGACATTGATGCAGTCCATGCCGCAGTACAAGGACAAAACGACGCTGATTGTCACCTGTGATCACGGACGCGGCAACCAGATCAAAGAACAATGGATCGGGCACGGCGCACAGATCAAAGACTCCGGAGAGATCTGGATTGCGGCAATGGGCCCGGACATCAAAGCATCCGGTGAAGCAAAAAACAAGGGCCAATTGTATCAGGCTCAGCTTGCAGCCACCATGGCCGCCATACTGGGTTTTGATTTCCAGCCGGAAACGCACAAGGCCATGGAACCGATCCGTTCCTTGATTTTAAAGTAGGTGGCTATTGGCTGTTAGCTATTGGCTTTTGGCTTTTGGCTTTTAAAAAGATGAATATTTAATCATAAGCAAATGGCAATTGTTAAAACCTTAACCGGTTTGTAACAATTGATTTATTAAGATTAACAGCCCTAATTCGTTGGCCTTACCGGAACCGGAGCCGATGCGTGATAATCTTTCTGAATGATCTCGGCATAACGGTCCATTAATTCGATGACCTTTTCCCGTGATTTGGAACGGACAACCAAACCGACATGATGCGGTTCGTTCATGCGCCAGACAATTTCAGGATCGTTGAAAACGGAAACATCAGGCCATTCCTGGCGGGTAAGGGAAATGATAATTCCCGCGTAATCCTTTCTGACCGGCGGCAGTTTGTAGCTTTCGCCTTTTGCCTCTGCCGTTTCCATTCTTGCCCATTCTTTCCAGAGGTTTATTCCCGAAGAAGCTTCCACCATTTCGGATAAATTGGCACCTCCGACGCGTGAAGAAGTTTCCAGAAAATAATATTTTCCGTCGTCGTAACAGCGGATTACTTCGGTATGCGATGCGCTGTGTTTCAGGCCAAAAGCTTTCAGCAGATCTACGGCAAGTGTTTCCAGCGCATGGTCTTCCGCCGAATCGAACGGAACGGTAACCGATCTGAAAATTCCGCCGCCGTGCGCCACATCAAAAGGCGGCGCGAGGTATTTGCTGTTCCATGAAAAAATCACAATTCCGTTATAGGAAATGGAATCCACATGATAAACATCGCCCGGCTTGTACTGTTCCACCAGATAAGCATGTCTTTTGTCGCCGAGGTCGTGGATGGTCTGCCATAATTCCTCCGCGCTGTGCATTTTTTTTATACCCGTTGCGGAAGCTTCCGACCGGGGCTTGATCATCCACGGGCCCGGATATTTTTCTATAAACCGGTTGATATCGTCGTCATTGAACAAAGCAGAAAATCCCGGGACCAGAATGCCGGATTCCGCCGCTTTGGTACGCATGGCCAGTTTGTCCCGAAAGTATCTTCCCGTCGTTTGTCCCATGCCCGGAATGCGGAAATATTCGCGGATATGTGCTGCTTTTTCCACATCAAAATCGTCCAGCGCCACTACACGGTCAATGGGCCGGGTGCGCATGACATAAGCCAGACCATTGATGATGTCGTTCATGTTATAAGTCCCGTTTTCACTTTCTTCTACATAAAAGAATTCATCAACGGCTTCTCTGGCCCACGGTTTGTTTTCCAGCTTTTTTGCCGTCAGCAAATAGACTTTATTACCGGCTTCTTTACAGGCTTTCATAAAATCATTTCCCTTGAAGAATGTTGATATACAAAGAAAAGTTAAGGTCCGGGTCATAAAAAGGTGCTTTGGTGAATAATCGTAATGAGCAATCCGGAAAGGATCACAACCATACTTACTTTCTCAAATCTAGCAAATAGAACCAGTTCTGCAAGAAAATGCGGTTAATTTATAACACAATTATTCCGGCCCGAATTCTGAATTATTTCTGCATCAAACCCCGGATTTGGAAAGGTACGCACACAGCAGGCGGATTCCGTAAGCAGTTCCGCAGCGGCCCGCAGCAAATTCAGTATCCCCGAAAGCCGTTCCTGCAATATCAAGATGTGCCCATTGCGGATGCTGATCCGTAAAAACTTCCAGGAATTTGGCAGCCACGATTGCTCCGGCCAGCGGCTTTCCGTGATAATTTTTTACGTCGGCAATATCGGATGAAATTTCTTCTTTGTATTCGTCCCAGACCGGCAGCCGCCACAAGCGTTCACCCGTATAATCGCCCGCTTCGATCAGTTCTTCTGCAAGCGAATCGCTTGGTGTAAAAAGTCCGGCGGCTTCATAGCCAAGGGTCTGAATAACACTTCCCGTCAGCGTGGCCAGATCAATAATCACGTCCGGATTGAACTGCTTTGCCGCATAGCTTAGCCCGTCGGCAAGGATCAGCCTGCCTTCCGCATCCGTATCAATGACTTCAATCGTTTTCCCGGAATAGGAACCGATCACATCGCCCGGCTTTGTAGCGGAGCCGTCCACGCAGTTTTCCGTAGAAGGAATGATGCCGATAACGCGAACGGGCAGTTTCAGCTGCGCCACAAGTTCCAAGGTTCCCAGTACCGCTGCCGCGCCGCCCATGTCGCTTTTCATCAGGTGCATATTGGCAGAAGGCTTGATGGAAATACCGCCGGTATCGAATGTCACGCCTTTTCCGACGAGTGCAATCGTCTTCTGATAATTTTGCGGTTCGTATTCGCTGATGATCATGACCGGCGGAGCATCGCTGCCTTTGCTCACCGACAACAAAGCATGCATTCTCAGTTCCTGTAATTTTTCTTTTTCAAAAACAGTGACCTTATACCCGTTTTGCCTACCCGAATCCTTTGCCCATTCTGCAAGCGTTTGCGGCGTTTTGTAATTTCCCGGCGCATTCATCAGATCCATGATCCGCATCTGAACAATAGCTGTCTGCTGTGCAGCATGGATGCTGTTCTGCACTTCTTCCGAATCGGAGTAAGTTAAAATCTTTAAAGTACCGTTTTCAAAAAAGCGGCTGAAAGGCTTCGGCTCTGTTTTGTAAAGCTGAATATTGTAGCCGCCCAGAATGATTCCGTTCACGGCATTTCCGATCCATTCCGGTGAATAACCTTTTGCATCCAGCACGATCTGTTCCGGCCAGCGATCCTTTCGCTTGAAGAAAAACGATCTGAAAATCCGGATAACGGCCGAGAGCTTCGGGGATTTCCCCAGTCCAAGCCAGACTTCATGGGATGAATACCACCATATTTCGCCTTTTTCTGCCCTGAACATGGACTGGTTTTCCGGCTCGGAACCCTCTTCAAACGGACGGATCAGCAGTATATTTTCATCCGCCTGTACGGTTTGGTTTATTTGCATAGCGTTTTTTGATACTTTTAGCGATTAGCTTTTGGCTTTTACAATTTGCCTACTCTGGACATAAGTTTCCTGACTATTTATTCTAATTGCCAAAAACCGCCAGCATTAAAATTCAACTTTGCTTACATACATCAATTATCAATCCATGACAAAAAAGACCTTTGACAAAATTTACCAACCCATGATAAAAAAATACCCCTCGACAAAAATTATCAATCCATGACAAAAAATGACAATCCATGACAAAAAAACGCCCCTCGACAAAAATTATCAACCCATGACAAAAAATGACTGCTAAAAAGAACCGTCAATCCAGCCCGCCTCTCCGGATCGGTTTTCTTTGTTCAGGCCATGCGCCCGGCTTGCCTTCCGCATTCAATGGCAATATACTTTTTTCACGCGATGTTTTTACAGGATCTTCGCTGGCCTGATAAGCCATGATGGCGGCGAGTATGGCATTGCTGCGCACATCGTCAAACACGATCTTGTCATACGTATCGCGGTTGGTATGCCACGTGTAAGTTCCGTAAGACCAGTTCAGCGAACTCAGGGAAAAAGCGGGCGCGCCGGCCGCTACAAAAGAAGCATAATCAGAGCCGCCTGCGCCGGGAGCGCCGGGAAAACGGGTTTCAATCGGAGCTTTAATGGATTCCGGCACTTTCGATAACCAGCGCCCGATGTAATCATACGCATTCAGAAATCCCTGACCGGATATGTTAATGACCCTTCCGGTTCCGTTATCCTGATTAAAAACTGCCTGAATATTTTTAACGATTTCCGGATGATCTTCCACAAAAGCCCTTGAACCGTTCAACCCCTGCTCTTCACTTCCCCAATGTCCGACCAGAATCGTTCTTTTAGGATTCGGATAAACTTTTTTCAGGATACGCATGGCTTCCATCATCACAATGGTGCCCGTTCCGTTGTCGGTTGCGCCCGTTCCTCCGTCCCATGAATCAAAATGGGCCGATAACATGACATATTCATCCGGTTTCTCCGTTCCCCTGATTTCACCGATGGTATTGAAAGTGGTGCTGACACCCGTTTCCTTGGCATCGGCACGAACACTGATTTTCGGCGTATGCCCCGATTCGCTCAGCCGGTAAAGCAGGCCGTAATCTTCCAGTGAAATATCCACGGTCGGGATTGTTTTGGTATATGCGCCGAAAATCTTGTTTGCTCCGAACCCTTTTGACCAGTAAGACATGACAATGCCGGCAGCTCCGGCTTTTTCCAGTGCAACGGGCAAAGTACGCGTTGTGTAACCCGTCTTTTTCAGCCGGTTTGCCCATGCTTCCGTTTGCACATCGCGGTCTTTTTTCATTTTTTCAAACGATTCCTTGGTGGCAAACTCCTGCCAGTTGTAGTCCGGGCGGCCTGTCGGCTGGTTCATGCTGATCATGACGAATTTGCCTTTCGCGGAAGGAAGCCATTTCTGGAAAGCCACCGAGTCCGCCACATCTGGAAGGATCATGACTTCGGCAGTAACCGTTTTTCCGCCAGTTCCCGGGCTCCATGCAAGCTGCATTCCTTCCAGTGATTTTACACGCGGCGAAACCATGTCGATATGCGAAACGCCCCGCTCCCATCCGCGCCATTCGCCCCATTTTTCATTTTTGGCCGTAATATTCCAGCTTTTGTATTTAGCAACGGCCCATTCGTGCGCCTGCATCATTTGCGGAGAACCCACGAGCCTCGGGCCAATGACATCCATCAGTTCGTGCGCCAGTTTTTCCAGCTGAGAGTTTTCCGTAGCTTCCTTAACAATGCTTTCTACAACAGGATCTTTTGTCTGGCCGAAACCTGACTGGACAAGAAGTAAAAAAAGAAGAATAAATAGCGGAGATATTTTTTTCATGAAAGGTTAAAGTTTAAGAATTTTCTGTTTCCGAATGTATGAAATACGGATGAAGCTTTCCATACCAACTTGAAACATTCCAAATTCATATGCTTATTGCCACATAAATGCAAAGTCGGGGATTGTAAAATAAATAACTGCACCTGTTTACGGTTTACAAGGCACTGGTTTTGCATATTGCAGGCACGCGTTCATCGTATGGGAAACAGAATCGTATCATTTGTCTTTTTTGCCAATTATTTCGTCGGGCTGCTTGCAGTGGCATTGTCCGTGGAAACTGCTTTTCAGCTAAACCTTCCGCTTAATTCTGCGGCTTACTATATCCTATTATTCAGTGCGACGGTTGTTTATTACACTTGGGCCTATTCCGGTCCGGTCAGTACAAAAGCGTCCGTAAACCCGCGGACGGAATGGTACCGGCTTCATCACCGTTTTGTAATCGCCAGTCAGTATGTGCTGGTTATACTTTGCATTTGCCTTGGATTGTGGCTGCTGATCAAAGATTTCAGCAAAATTTCAGTTTTGCCCGTTTATTACTGGCTGCTGCTTTCCGTTGTTCCGGTGGCTGCCATTTTGTATTACGGCCTTTTACCCGAAACATTTATTTCCCTGAATTTGAGAAGAACCGGCTGGCTCAAAGCATTCGTCATCGGCTTTGTGTGGGCGGGCTGTGTCAATCTTTTTCCTGTGACCATGGTCCGCATCGAGCAAGGCATTTCCATTCACGAACCGCTTGTGATGCTCTGGCTTTTCATGAAAAACTGGATGTTCTGTACGGTAAATGCCATTATGTTCGACATGAAAGATTATGAAGACGACGCCAACATCGAGCTGAAAACCTTTGCCGTGAGAATGGGGCTGAAAAATACGATTTACTATATTCTCGTTCCGTTGCTGCTCATCGGACTGATGTCGTTCCTTACTTTTGCGGTTTACAGGCATTTCAGCCTGATCACGATTCTGCTGAACCTTGTTCCGTTTGTTTGTCTTCTGGCCGTTGCATTTTCATTACAGAGACCCCGAAAAATCCTGTATTATCTGATTGTTATTGACGGACTTTTGCTTGTAAAGGCCATTTGCGGAATAGCCGGTACTTTCTTTTCGGGAAATTATGCGTATTATGGTTAAAAACGAATGATGACCAACAACTACGACGATATTGCCGGGAATTACGATGCGATCAGCCGGCTGGTTTTCCGGAAATCCATTGTGCGTTCGCAGCAGGTTCTTTTGCCGCATGTAAAAACGCCTTCCCGGATTCTGATCGTCGGCGGCGGTACCGGCTGGATTCTGGAAGAACTGTCGAAAATCCATCCGCGCGGGCTTTCCATTACTTACGTTGAAATTTCCCGGAATATGATTGCATTGGCCGAAAAGAGAAACTGGCAGCAAAACCGTGTTTCATTTGTGCATACTGCGATTGAAGACTATAAAACAGAACTAAAATTTGACGTCATAATGACGCCGTTCCTGTTCGATAATTTCAGTACGGAAAGAGCAGAAACTGTTTTTAAACTGCTTGACAAGTTGATTTTGCCGGGCGGATTGTGGCTTTTCACAGACTTTCATGTAGAAAAAAATGCCAGGGGAATCTGGCAGTCGGTTCTACTGAAAATCATGTACTGGTTTTTCCGGAAAATAGCTCATGTGGAAGCCGATAAATTGCCCGATCTGAACGCACAGTTTCTGGCTGCGCGTTATGCGTGCATTTACAAAAGTGTCCATTTCAGCGGATTCATACAATCGCTTGTTTTCAGAAAGCTAAGTTAGAAATCCATTTCGTCAGAAAATAAAATTACACAAGTACAGCCCTTTTCCTGCCGAAAATGAATTTTTCATTGAAGACAACAATGGAAATCAGGATAATGGAGTAAGCAACAATCTGGATAAAATTGATAGGTTCGTGAAAGTAAAATAGGGCGGTCACAAAATTCATGAGCGGATTGATATACAGCAGAATCCCCATCGTAGAAGAAGTTACGCCCTGCAAAGCGTACAGGTTCATGTAAAGCGGTATGATCGTAAATACGACGGCAATAACGGCGATCAATGCATAAAACGAAAACTCCGTTGGGATGCCTGCGCTGTAAACGGGATAAAACGGCAGCAATATCAATGCGGAAAAAAGGATTTGAACGGTCAGTACCAGAAACTTGTCCAGGCCCGTATTTTTTCTCTGGCTAACTAAATAAAACGCATAGGAAGCCGCTACAATAAGACTGTAAGCAATATCGGCAATGTTGTTGAACGACAGCAGAATACAGCTCGCAACGCTCATCGAAACCGCCGTCCACTGCCATTTGCTGAGCTTTTCGTTCAGTACAAAAAACGCGATAACGGTCGTCATGATCGGACAAACGAGATAGGCAAACGATGCAGCTTTTACGCTGATATGGTTCATGACGTAAATGAAGAAAAACCAGTTGGCCGTCAGCAGAATCCCTCCGCTTAACGTCAGCGCAGCAACGGTTTTTCTTTGCACGGCAGGCATTTGTTTAAAGATGCGGATGTTGTCCGCAAGCACTTTTCTTCTTATAAACAAACTGGTGACGGACATAATCACAGCGCAGAAAAACACCCTGTAAAATAAAATATCGAGCGAAGGATAATCTTTAAGCGGCTTTAAGGCAAGACTGAAAAATCCCCATATCACAAAGGATACAAAGGCGGACAAGTAGTATTTGGAAAATTTCATTACAAACAGAAAATGCGTTTATTTGAAGCTGCGGGCTTGTTTTTACCCAACAGAAAAATGTTCGCGCCGGTTCGGAACAACGCGGAAACTGTCTGAACGGCATAAAAAGAATGTTGCGGGATACCCTGGCACGGTAATGGAATCAATAAGGCAAACTTAAACAAATCGTATGAATTTTTCGGATATAAGGCTGGTGGCGACGGATATGGACGGAACGCTTTTAAACTCAAAACATGAACTGCATGAATCTTTTTACCCTGTTTTCCGCAAGCTGAAAGCGCACGGGATTCTGTTTGTAGCTGCCAGCGGCCGGCAGTATTTTAATCTGCTGAAAACGCTGGACCCGATAAAAGATGAAGTTATTTTTGCCGCGGAAAATGGAAGTTATGTTGTTTTTCAGGATGAGGAAATTCATATTCAGGATATGGACGGGCAAATTGTAAAAGAGTTGGTGCTGCTTTCCAGGACAATCCCGGATACGTATGCTGTCATCTGTGGCAAGAAAAAAGCGTATGTTGAAAGCGATGAACCGGAATTCATCAATCATCTGAAATTGTATTTTGAACGCTACGAAATCGTCGAGGATCTGACAAAAGTAGACGACGACCAGTTTCTGAAATTTACATTATGCGATCTTGCCGGTTCTGAAACAAACAGTTACCCGCATTTTAAACATTATGCAGACCATCTTCAGGTAAAAATATCGGGACAAATCTGGCTGGATATTTCCGATAAAAACGCGAATAAAGGCAAAGCCATGGAAGTGATTCAAAAAATGTACGGGATTTCACCGGAACAAACGATGGCATTCGGAGATTATCTGAACGACCTTGAAATGCTGCAAAAAGCGCATTTTTCGTACGCAATGGCCAATGCGCATCCCGATATAAAAAAAGCAGCCCGTTCTCTCGCCAGAAGTAACGATGAGAACGGGGTTGTGGAAGTGCTTTCGGAACTGACCGATTAATAAAAACGGCTATTTGGTGTATTTCTTGAAAATGGAAGTCGCCGTATGGCCGCCAAATCCGAATGTGTTGTTAAGCGCATAATTTACAGTCTTTCTGATCGATTCGCCAAGAATGATGTTCATGCCTTCCGGAACGTGTTCGTCCAGATTAACCGTATTGATGGTGCCCGGAATGATATCTTCCTTAACGGCCATTACACTCACAATGCTTTCAATAGCGCCGGCTGCGCCCAAAAGGTGGCCGGTCATGGATTTTGTAGCACTGATCGCAACGGGATGATCGCCAAATACCTGCTTCATTCCGTTCAGCTCGCTCATATCGCCCAATCCGGTCGAAGTGGCGTGTGCATTGACGTAATCGATTTTATCGGCTGAAATACCCGCTTCCTTCAATGCTTTGTTCATGCCCAGCGCGGCGCCCATTCCGTCCGGCGGCGTGCCGGTAAGATGATATGCATCGGCTGCCATGCCGCCGCCAACGATTTCCGCATATATTTTTGCGCCGCGTGCAACGGCATATTCCAGGTCTTCCAGAATGAGGGCAGCTGCACCTTCACCCATTACAAAACCGTCACGATCTTTATCAAAAGGACGTGAAGCTGTTTCGGGCGAGTCGTTCCTTTTGGAAAGTGCCTGTGCTGCGCCGAAGCCGCCAAGAGCTGAATAAATAATGGCTGCTTCCGAACCGCCGGCAACCATTAATTTTGCCTTTCCAAGTCTGATGGTATCAAATGCGCTGATGACAGCCGTATTGGAAGATGCGCAGGCAGAAACCGTACAGTAATTGGGGCCATGCAGTTTATGCCGGATTGAAATAACACCTGCCGCAATGTCAACGATCATTTTCGGAATAAAGAACGGACTGAAACGCGGAACGCCGCCCGACGCATGGAATTCAAGCAACTGATCCTCAAATGTGCCCATACCGCCGTTTCCCGTAGCCCAGATTACGCCCATATCGTGGCGCTCCGAAACATCTATCGTACTGAAATCCAGCCCTGCATCTTTTATGGCGTCGTCCGAAGCAGCAATGGCGTACTGCGTATGCAGATCAAACTTTTTCAGTTCCTTTTTATCAATATAATCTTCCGGATTAAAGCCTTTTACTTCACATCCAAACTGGGTCTTGAATTTGGAAACGTCCATTTTGGTAATCGTAGCCGCGCCGCTTTTACCATTTACAATATTTTCCCAGAACTCGTCGACCGTATTACCCAATGGAGATATTACTCCCAAACCTGTAACTACTACTCTTTTCATAAAATGTTGAATTGTTTCTAAGACGCCGGACATTACAAATCATACTGCCGGGTCACTGCATCTTTGAACATGGAATTTACCAGTTTCTGAACAATCGGTCCTACCAGTAAGATCACCGGAATGACTATCATATAGGCCATGCTCCAAGATTTCAGCCAAATCACTAAAAAATTGCTAACAAATCCAATATTAATGGAAATCAAAGTAAAGGAAATTATGCCCGTCGTAATAATTCCCATAATCATGGCAAATGCAATCCTGTGTTTCATTGTATTGTATTTACTGAAAAGAATATTTCAACAAACTTTCGTCACAAACGGTTACGAATTCATGGCCAGCAGCGCGCCGGCAGGATCGTGCTGAAAAAGCTGATAAAGCTGCGCAGTCCGGCCGACATGGATTTCATAAGTATTATCTTCAAAAGCATTCATCAGATCTTCGGCAACCTGTTGTGGCGGAATGCCGTTTGCACCGCCTATTACCTGTGAAAAATCCGTATTCACCAGCGGCGGCATCAGTTCAAACACTTTGATGTCCGTAGCATTTTCCAGCGTAAAGCGCAGTGACTGCGAATAGGAATGCAGCGCGGCTTTGCTGGCGGCATACGTAGGCAGCACATGGTTCGGGACAAAAGCGACAATACTGGAAACGTTGACAATGGCAGCTTGTTCCGCGTTTTTCAGCAACGGAAGCAGTTTCTGGTTAAGCCGGACAACAGACAAATAATTGGTAAGCATTTCCTCTTCCGCATTTGCAAATGCATTATCATCGCCGTCCAGTTTGTAGTAAGACGCTTTTCCGGCGTTGTTGATGACTACATTCAGATCCGGAAAATTCTTCTGCAGATAATCCGCAAGCTTGTCTACATCGCTTGGAACGGTTACGTCACAAACAAAAGGCGTCACATTATGCAGCTTTGCAGCGGCCATGTCCAGCCGGATTTCATTTCTGCCGGTTATAATCACCTGATTGTTCTGCTCTGAAAAAATCCGCGCAATTTCAAAACCGATTCCGGCACTTCCGCCGGTTACCAAAACAATGTTTCCAGTAGTTTTCATTTTTGTTTCATTTAAGCTGAAATTATATACCGATCGGTATATTTTATGGTAAAATTTTTTAACCTAAATCATCAATCATTTTTTTAATGGACTTCATGACTGCATTTCTGTAGTTCAATTTGCCTGTAACCTTCGCCATCATGATTCCGCCTTCAATCATGGCAATAATCGTCAGGGCCATTTGCTCCGGATCCGTATCCGCATGAAATTCCCGGTCATCCATGCCTTTTTTAATCAATGCCTGAAGATTGCTTTTCCATTGCATGATGGCATCGGCCGCTTTTTGCCGGAGTTCGGGGTGCGTATCGTCGGCTTCCGTGGAGGTATTCAGGATCGGGCATCCGCCGTCCGGAAAAGGAAATTCGAGAAAGTTGCTGTAAACATTTACGTACACCATAAGTTTCTCTTTAACAGAATCCTTGCTGTCCATTTCATGCCTGATTACTTTATGAACCATTTTCAGATTATGGTCAAATGCAGCCAGCGCAACGTCATCCTTGTTCCTGAAATTTCCGTAAATACTTCCTTTTGTAAGGCCTGTCGCCTGAATCATATCATTAATGGACGTCCCCGCAAATCCTTTGACATTAAAGATCGGAGCCGTTTTTTCAATAATAAATTGCCGCGTTTTTTCTGCCTTGTTCATCATACTGAAATAGTCACTTCACAAAAATATACCAATCGGTATATTTATACAAACAATCCGGAATTTATATTTTCAATTCCTACAAAAAAAAGGTACTTCGCCCAAGCAAAATACCTTTTTAAATATGGTTATGAAGATCGTTTCAAACTTCTACAAGCCACTTTTAACTATAAATGACTAAAACACAATAAATGACTCTTAGTAACAATAAATGACAACAAATGACAATCCATAACTACAACTTCCCCCCTACTTCCCAGCCGTAACCCGCCATATCGTATTTCCCGAATCGTCATTTACAAGCAATGATCCGTCGTCCATTACCGTAACGCCTACCGGCCGGCCGAATACTTTGTCCTCAGTGTCTATAAAGCCAGTCAGGAAGTCTTCCTGTTTTCCGGTAGGTTTTCCATTTTCAAAAGGAATAAAAATGACCTTATAACCCGAAAGTCTGGAACGGTTCCATGAGCCGTGCTGACCAACAAATGCGCCATTATGATATTTGGCCGGAAACTGGTTTTTATCATAGAAAGCAAAGCCGAGCGAGGCGGTATGCGCTCCGACTGCCACATCCGGAACGATGGCCTTGGCTACAAGTTCAGGATTTTCACCTTTGCGGCGCGGATCGACATTTTGTCCGAAATAGGAATAAGGCCAGCCATAAAAACCGCCTTCCTTCACGCTTGTGACATAATCCGGAACCAGTTCATCGCCCAGTTCATCCCTTTCATTTACCGCAGTCCACAATACATTGGTACCGGGCGCCCAATCCATCCCGACCGGATTTCTCAGTCCGCTTGCATAAATTTTCTCACCTGTTCCGTCCGGATTGATCTGCAAAATGTTGGCCCGGCGCTTTTCCTTGTCCATGCCGTTATCGCCGACATTACTTCCGGAACCAACAGAAACGTAAATTTTGGAGCCGTCCGCATTGGCGAGCAGATTTCTGGTCCAGTGATTATTGTATCCGCCGGCGGGCAGTTCCAGTATTTTTTCACCTTTGCCCGTCATTTTCGTTTCTCCGGCTTTATATGGATACCGGTAAATTCCGTCGGTATTGGCTACATAAAAGAAGTTTTTAAGCACCAGCATTCCGAATGGCTTGTTGAGCTTTTCAAGGAAGATTTCCCGCAGTTCCGGCTTGCCGTCTTTGTTCACATCCCGCAAAAGCGTTATCCTGTCAGCACTTTTTTTCGTATTCGACTCGGCCACGAAAATATCGCCGTTCGGTGCGATGTACGTCCATCTGGGGCTGTCCAGTTTATCTGCAAACTTGGTTACTGTAAATCCAACGGGCGCTTTCGGCATTTCTCCTTCCGGCCAGCCTGCTTCTTCCGGGCGTTTTTCTGCGGACTCGGTCGCAAAAGGCGGCGGCAAAGTCAGTTTTTCAGCTTCGGTTTTTACCGTGTCCGGGCCGCTTTTGGCAGCTTCCTCCTTTTCTTTTTCTTTACTGTTGCATCCGATCATTGTAGTAACGGCAAGGATGTATGCCACGGTAAGGCGGGTAATTCTGATCATGATTATATCGGGTTTGTTTAAAAACAAAAAAGCAGATCGCAGGTTTTTTACAACCTTCTATCTGCTTTTTAACAATAATAATGCCAGTTTGCTTTTTACAGGAATTCCAAGAAAGCAGACCACGCAATTTTATACATTGCTGCGGAACGAAAACGTACGCTGTTATACGGACAAGATGTCCTTTTCAAGGTCAGAACGCAACCCGTAATTGTTTCAGGTTCTAGAAAGTGACAGGCACTTCAACAACGGTTGTTTCCCAGCCCATGAACATTTTCGCCGCATTGTCTGAAGCCTTCTCAAAAACAATGGAAAAGTTTTCAATCGGAGCCTCTGCTTTTTTTACCGGAGCCGTTACGCGCAAAACGTCATTGCCTTCCTTGTATTTGTAAGCGCCCCAGTAATCCAGGTCGGAGCTCAGGATAATGGTCCATTCTTTTTCACCGGGAATGGTAAAAAGTGAGTACGTTCCAGCTTTTACCGGTTTTCCCGCGATTTTGGCATCCTGATAAAACTTGATCTCGGTGGATTCGTCCGCACCCGTTCTCCATACTTTTCCATAAGGTTCCAGCTTGCCGAAAGCTTCTCTTCCTTTCAGATACGGACGGCTGTAAGAAACTTTGATTAATGGCTTTTCACCATCTTTCCGGTCATGTGCAAAATGGTCGGGAAAATAGGCAATGTCGCGCGGGCTTTTGTCCAACGGCCTGAATTTCTGAGCTTTTGCAGCAAAAGAAAAGATGGTTAGCAACAGGAAAACGGAAATGTTCTTTTTCATAAATAAAATGCTGTAATGGTTATAAATGAATGTTTGAAATATTTTAAAAACGATGCTTATTCAATTCACGCTAAATCAAAATCTTAACTTTTAAAAGCTAACAGCCAATTGCTAACAGCTAAAAAAAACCTGCTATGCAATCTGTTTTCCGTTCAAAACCGGCCGCGGATCTTTGGAATTGTTGAGCACTGCAAGACTCTTTTTAAATTCAACCTGAACGTTATTTTCCTCAAACACACATCTGACCTTTTCATAATGCGCGGTTTCTACAAACCGCCACGTCATTTCAAACGTGTTCTCGTCGACCCAAGCGCCGTTGGCTGCTATTCTGGTCAGTTTTTCGCCCGGCACCGGTGTCGGAACGAGCTTTAACGGGATTGTGGAAAGGCTTGTTTCACCGTTTTTCCATTTGCCTATGCCGCAACTGATCTTGTGCTCGCCCTGATTGTCTTTCATTTTAAACGTACACGAATCTTTTGCAAACGAAAGCGCAACACTGCTCACATTCAGGGAATTTTCACTGATGCTGTAAGTTCTGTTATTGATCTTTGAAATGAGCGGCGACTGTGGTTTTCCCGTTTCAAGCGGCAGCGCAAGCGAAGCCAGTTTTTGACGTAGTTGTTCCTGCATATTTTTACCTGAAGATGCTTCTTCCGGTTTGACAACCGGCAGAATATTGTTCCATACCTCATCCAGAATGGCCTGCATGTTGCTCGTTTCGCTTGTAATCGCAAGAACCATTTCTTCCTTCGGCATCACAATGCAGTATTGTCCGTAAGCACCGTCGCCGCGATAAGCATCGTTACGGCACCGCCAGAACTGATAACCGTACCCTTGAAGCCAGTCATTTTCCTCTTTTTTGCGCGATCCGCCTTTGGACTGGATGTGCGAACGCGTTGCTTCATTTACCCACGATTCCGGAATGAGCTGCTTTCCGTTCCACATGCCTTTCTGCAGGTACAATTGCCCGAATTTTGCAATATCTTCTGTTTTCACACGTAATCCCCAACCGCCGGTATTGATCCCGTTCGGGTCTGTTTCCCAGTCTGCGCCTTCGATTCCGAGCGGCTGAAACAATCTGGGTCCGAGAAATTCAAGCAGTGTTTTTCCGCTGCGTTTCTGAACAATCGCCGAAAGCATGTAAGTAGCCACGCTGTTGTAGACGAAGAATGTTCCGGGCGTATGTTCCACCGGTTGCGCAAGAAACGATTTGATCCAGTTTTTGTCGGAAGATTCCCGCACGGCCGGCGTTGCGTCTTTATCATGGCCTGTAGACATTGTCAGCAAATCCTGAACGCGCATGGCTGCCAGATTGGGACTGACAGTTGCCGGCTTTTCATCCGAGAAAATGGAAATTACTTTATCCTCGACAGACAGCTTCCCGTCGGCAACGAGCATGCCTATGGCTGTGGAAGTAAAACTTTTGCTGAGCGAGTAAAGCGTGTGCTTCAGTTCCGGCGCATACGGCGCCCACCAGCCTTCTGCTACGACTTTCCCTTTTCGTAAAATCATCAGGCTATGCAGATTAAGCTTGCCGGATTCAACGGCATTGACAAAATCCAGGATTCCTTTTGAAGCTATTCCCTGCGACTCGGGACTGCTTCTCGGCAACTGAACGGACTTCAACGGTGACGCCCATAAAGAAGTCGGAATGGCGCTGATCAGACCCAGCTGAAGTGCGCCCGAGCCAAGTTGCTGTAAAAATTCTCTGCGGTTATAGGACATATTTTTGCTGTAAAGTAATGGTTGTTATCCGTAGGTTTCGGGTTCCCGCTGCGCAAATTGAAAGGTTATTTTCCCGGGTAATGGTATCTTTGTACACATCAGCAAATCTTATCCGACCAACTGCAAGCAGAATCCTATGTCTTTCAAATCCCTTGGCTTATCCGAATCCTTACTAAAAACCATTGAAGAACAGAATTATACTCAACCTTTTCCGATTCAGCAGGAAGCAATCCCGGCTATTCTGAAAGGACATGATGTGCTGGGCATTGCAAAAACGGGTTCCGGAAAAACAGCCAGTTTCGTTCTGCCCATTCTCGAAATGTTTCAAAGCATGCCCGCCGCAAAAAACAGGCATATTTCAGCACTCGTGCTGGTTCCCACGCGGGAACTGGCGGTACAGATTGCGGTTGTTTTCCAGACTTTCGGTGAAAGGCTTCCGAGAAAAGTGAAAACGCTGGCTGTGTACGGAGGTGTTTCCATTAACCCGCAGATGATTGCCCTGCAGGGCGTTGAAATCCTTGTTGCCACGCCGGGAAGGCTACTTGATCTGCTTTCATACAAAGCGCTCAGTCTTTCAGAAACGCAGATTCTTGTGCTGGACGAAGCGGATAAAATCCTGAACCTCGGTTTTGCCTCGGAAATGAAGGATATTTTTTTCCTGCTTCCCAAAAAACGCCAGAGCATTCTTTTTTCGGCAACGCTCGGTGAAGAAGTGGACAACATCAATAAAGAACAGCTCAGGAATCCGGTCCGCATCGAAATCGCCGAAGAAGAACAAAACCTTGACCTGATCAGACAAACAGGTTATTTCGTTGATCCTGACCGAAAAGGCCCTTTGCTCCGGTATCTGATCAAAACGGGAAACATGAAACAGGTTCTGGTTTTTGTATCGGCTACCCGGACGGCTGATAATCTGGTTGAAAAGCTGAACAAAAACGGCATTCAGGCCATGGCGATGCACAGCAAAAAAAGCCAGGGTGCCAGAACGGAAGCACTGAACAAGTTCAAATCAGGAAAACTGACGGTACTTGTGGCTACGGATCTGGCTTCCCGCGGAATCGACATCCAGTTTCTGCCGCATGTCATCAATTTTGAACTGCCGCGTTCGCCCAAGGATTATGTTCACAGAATAGGCAGGACGGGCCGCGCGGAAGCTTCCGGCGAGGCCATATCGCTGATTGTTCCGGAAGATGTGCATCATTTTCAGATCATCCAGAAAAAAATGGGCAAACGCGTCGAGATGAAAGAATCGTACGATCTGGAACTGAAAGGCTACTGAAAGCGGGTCAGTGCTTTTTCTTTTCCTTCGCGGCCAGCTCCACAATATCCTTTTTGCTTCCCGTCCAGAACGCGACGTTGCGCCGGTTGTAAGTATAAGTAACGGCTACGGAATCGCCCCAACTGATGATGGCAGGATAGGAATATTCATCCTCTTTTTTGCCGGTTGCAATATCGATCCGGTCCGTCCAGTTCTGACCGTTGTCGTACGATAATCCAAGTGAAAGCGGCGAACGCGAGCCCCAGTCTTTGTCATTCGGATTGTAGGCCAGTACGAGCGTGCCGTCCGGTATTCTGGCAAGGTCAATTCCGCTGTTCGGATTGGGCAGATTGGTCTTTTTGATTTCAGACCAGGTTTTTCCATTGTCATTGGAATCGCTCCGGCCGATTACGCCGCCGGTTGTACGTACCAGCATATGCACCATTCCGGGTTTCGATTCCCATAATGTCGGCTGAATGGCTCCTTTTCCTTTGATTTCGGTTGTATCAATTTTAAGATACGGGCTTGCTGTCCAGGTTTTTCCTTTGTCGGTGCTTCTGTCCACAAAAACTTCCCAACGGCTTTTTTCATTGGACGAGCCGGCCAGCCAGTCTCCGTTTGAAAGTTCGATCAGTTTATTTTTAACCGGTCCTCTTCCGCCTTTGTCGCCTTTTACCAGTTCATAAGCGTCAGACCAGGTTTCGCCGTTGTCGTCCGATGATTTTACCCACGTTTCCCACTGCGGTATTTCCTTTCCTACTTTGAAATACAAATAGATTTTGCCGTCAGCAGTTTTTTGTAAAACAGGGTTCCAGTGCGCATCTTCCCTTATTTTGGCAACTTCTTTCGGTGTGCTCCATTTTCCGGGACGTCCTTTCGAAAGCCAGATGCCCACATCCGGGTTCTTTTCTTCCGTACCTCCAAACCAAGCAATCAGAAACTGGCCGTCGTTCAGCCGAACAAGCGTGGAAGCGTGGCATTGCGCAAACGGGCGGTCATCTCCGAATACAAATTCCTTATTGCTGGCCAGCGTATCCGTTTTTACATCTTCGGCAGTTTCTGTTTTTTTGGAATTGCAGGATGCAGCGGCAATCAGCATAAAGCAAATTCCTGTTAAGAAGCAGTTGTTCGGAAGTTTGATACTCATGTTGGAACTTGGGGTTAAGGTTACTATTTTCAGAAGAAATGAATTCGTTTATTTCATCAGTTTTTTCAGATCGTCCATGACTTGTGCCGGCGCGTGCTCTTCGTACAGAATCCTGAAAACGGCGTCCGTTATGGGCAGATTTACGTGATGCATTTTATTCAGCTCATGAATGCTTTTTGTTGCGTAATAACCTTCTGCGATCATTTTCATTTCAAGCTGCGCCGCTTTTACGCTGTAACCGCGTCCGATCATGTTTCCGAAAAGCCGGTTACGACTGAACTGGGAATAGGCCGTTACAAGCAAATCGCCCAAGTACGCCGATGAACTGATGTTGCGCTCGCGTGCATCCAGCGCAGTTACAAAACTGCCGATTTCCTGCATGGCGTTGGAAACCAGTACAGCCTGGAAATTATCGCCATAGCCAAGCCCGTGCGTAATGCCGCATGCAAGCGCAATGATGTTTTTCATCACAGCCGCATATTCCACGCCGTACAAGTCATCGAGCGGATTGGCAGTTACGTAGCGGCATGTCATCAATTTTGCAAAATCTTCCGGAGCCGGGCATTCGGTGGAAGCAATGGAAAGGTAAGACTGTTTTTCGAGCGCGACTTCTTCGGCATGGCACGGACCGGCAATCACGCATGTTTCGCTGAGTTCAATCTCGTATTCATGCGCAATCCAGTCGGTAATCAGCATGTTTCTGTCGGGCAGCATGCCTTTGATCGCCGAAACAATGCGTCTGCCTTTCAGATGCTTTGCGGATAAGGGCTGCAACGATTCCTGAACAAAGGCGGCGGGAACGGCCAGAATCACATAATCAGCGCCTTTTACCGCATCCTGAATTTTTTCAAAAACCTTTATTTTCCGGGGAGAAAGTACAACGTCGCTGAGATAACTCGGATTATGGTGAAATTTCCGGATATGTGCAATGTCATTCCGGTTACGCAGCCACCAGCGTATCTGCACATGATTCTGTTCACACAATATCTTGATCAGTGCAGTGGCCCAGCTTCCGCCTCCGATGACAGCAATTTTTATATTATTGTTCAAACTCATTCCTGAAATACCGTTAACATCTTCACAGAAGACGATTTTGCCCATCCTTCCAACTGTGACGGGTTTCAAAAATGAGAAGATTTTAACAGAAACGTATGCAGAGCGGGGTAATAAATAAAAAATCCTTGCAGCAAAGCCGCAAGGATTTTCCTTTTTAACCTAAACTAAATCGAACTTATTACTTTTTTAGAACGTATCAGTTCCCGTTTTCATTTGATTTTTTATCGTCTTTTTTCACATCTTCTTTCTTTTTTTCTATCAGGTCGCCATTATTGAGGTTTTTGGAGACGGCAATGTACGGTCCGGAAATAATCGTGTCACCCGGTTTGAGCCCGGACAATACCTCGATATTTTCAAAATCGCTGATGCCCGTCTTTACTTCCTTCATCACGGCTTTTCCGTTTACATCCGTAAAAACCACTTCTTTGACGGCTTCCTGTTTTTTCAGCTTATTGTCATTTTCCTCGGCATTTTCATCTCCGTTCGGCTGATTGTTTCCTGCATTGGCGGCATTGTTGCTTCGGGTCGTTACGGCTGCAATCGGTACGGACACAACGCCGTTCTTTCTTTCCGTAATGATTTCAACCGAAGCCGTCATACCCGGCTTGAACGGATAGGATTTTTTGGTTTTGGAAACCAGCAGATCTTTAAAGGATTCGTTCAGGATTTTCACTTTTACTTCAAATTCGGTCACTGCGTCTGCTGAAATGCTGGAAGAAGCCGCGCTTCCGGTTGCGGAAGATGCAAGTCCGGCGGCTGTATTTGCAATTTCTTTTACAATACCTCTGAATTTCCTTCCCGAAGCACTGTATGCATCCACGTCTATTTCGGCAGTGTCGCCGAGCGCTACACGCACAATATCATTTTCATTGACGTTCACGCGTACTTCCATGTTGCTCAGGTTTGCAATGCGCATCATTTCCGTTCCGGCCATCTGTGAAGTTCCGACAACGCGTTCGCCGGCTTCCACGTTCAGCAAGGAAACGATTCCGCTTACCGGCGCAAAAATGCTCGTTTTGCGAAGGTTTTCGGCTGCGTCTTTCAAACCGGCCTCGGCACTTTTGATGTTGTAAAGCGCCGCTGAAACATTGGCCTTCGACGATTCCAGATCCTGTTGTGCAACGCCGTAAGAAGACTGGAACTGCTCATAATCGGCGGCGGAAATCACTTTATCGTTGTAGAGTTTTTTATTTCTTTCAAAATTGGCCTTTGCCTGTAAAAGCCGCGCTTCTGCCTGCGCCACCATGGCTTTGGTCTGCTCATAATTGGCCTTGCTGGAATTCACCGTAGCCTGCGCACGCGCCAGTAACGATTCATAGTTATCGGGTCGGATTTTAAGCAGTAGTTGTCCTTTCACCACCGAGTCGCCTTCAGCTACGTTCAGGCTGATGATTTCTCCCGAAACATCCGGGCTCAATTTTACTTCCACTTCCGGCTGCACTTTTCCCGACGCACTCACGCGTTCAATAATGTCGGCGCGTTTGACCGTTGTATATTCCACTTCGGTTGTTTTCGGCTTGCCGATGTATCCGGCTTGTTTGGCCCCGAATAAACCGGCAACAAGTAGTACCAGAATGCCTGCTGTAATCCACCAGATTTGTTTCGAAGATTTACGTGCCATATAATTATGATTTCAATTTTTGATTTTTTACTGATAAAAAACTTCTCCCGATCTGATCTATTAAAAATCGGATAACGGGCGGCCGAGGTAAAAGTCAAGGATTTTTGTCCGGAACACATAATCGTATTTTGCCTGTACCAGATTTCCGTTGGCCCTGTCCAGATTGGCTTTTGCAATGTTGTATTCAACGGAATTGACAGCGCCTACGTCAAACTTGGCCTGTGAAACGCGGAACGCTTCTGTTAATGCACGAACCTGATTAGCTGTTGCCGAATACCTTTTAGCCGCATTGTTCATATCAATATAGGCCTGTTCCACATTTTTTCGGATCGTCAGCTGCACTTGCTGCGCCTGATATTCGTACGTTTTCTGCTGGATTTTGGCATTGGCGACGTTGTATTTCACTCTGAAGTTTGTAAAAATAGGAATCGTAAGACTTAGGTTAATGGCCGAGTTCCGGTTAAAGTTCAACTGGTCAAAATAGCCGAAATAACGCAGGGAACCATTTGGCGTGGACACTTTCTGGACAATCGGCAGCTGCTCGTTGTTATAAACAATGTAATCCGTTGAAGACGTTACTTCCACCATCGTCGCTCCGGAACCGTCCGAAACAAAGCGCTCTTTCGGTGCGGCACTCGAAAAAGCCGTGTAAACGCCGCCGTTTAGCGTGAGCGAAGGCATTCCCGCTCCTTTTGCCAGGTCCACATTGGTCTTTGCTGCTTCTATGCGGAGATTTGCGGCTTTCATCTGCGGAAGATTGTTGACGGCTGCTTCGTAAATCTGCTGAATCGTGGCGTCATATGCCTGAAGTGTAGGATCGGCAACCGGTATTTCAACGACGTTGATCGGCTCGCTTCCCGGCATGTTCATGTATTGCTTAAGGTTCAGTTTGGCAGTTTCGAGATTGTTTTCAGCATTTACCAAAGTCAGTTCGTCATTGGCAAGCTGCGCTCTCAGATCCAGCAGATTGCTTTCGGCAAGCGTTCCGGCCTCAACAAGCCGTGCCGTTCTTTCCACCTGCAGGGAAGATGCATCCACTTGCCGCTGCGCCACTTCGATCAGCTCCTGATTGGTAATTACCTGAAGATAAGACAACGCCACGTTCAGCATGATGTCGTTCCGGGCCGCGTCCAGGTCTTTTGTGCTTGCCTGCAAATTGATATCGCTTCTCCGGATTGTATTCTTGATCTGAAAACCACTGAAAAGCGTAACCTGGCCGCCAAGCTGATAATTGTTGGAACTGATGTTCTGCTGTACAAACTGGTTAGTAAAAGGATCAATATTCCGGCCGAAACTGGTTCTTCCCCACTTTTGGTGGTTAAGCAGGAGCAAGTACCAATCTTTTTCTGAGCAATTCAAAGCTTGCTCTTCCATACATCTGCCTTTTTATAGTCTTTAGTTTATTAACATTGCCTTCCACAG
>NZ_VBSN01000038.1 GCF_006149045.1 Dyadobacter flavalbus | reverse complement strand
CCCCTTCGCTCGAAGATCAGGCAGCGGATGTCATTCACAATAAAAAGGAAATGCATGGTTCCATGCAGGATATAGCGCGCCTGATCGGTTCAGATGCTGAATATATCAAACTTTTCAGAAAAGCATACCCGGGAATAAATGCTGTTCCGCCGGCCTATATTCAAAATTCACTGGCTGTGTTTGTCCGGTCTATCAATCCTTTTAATTCTTCTTTTGACCGGTACATGCGTGGCGACAAGCAGGCACTCACACTGGATGAAAGAAAAGGATTTAACCTCTTTATGGGAAAAGCACGTTGTGGAACCTGTCATTTTGTGCCGCTCTTCAACGGCACTGTTCCACCAGACTATCAGCGGACGGAATCGGAGGTATTGGGTGTGACAATGAATACCGACTGGAAAAATCCCCGGCTTGACAAGGACGCCGGCCGAGGTGCGCACAACCATTTTCCGCAGTGGCAGCATGCCTTCAAAACGAGTACGCTCCGAAATGTTTCCAAAACCGCGCCATACATGCACAACGGAGCTTATGCCAGTTTGCAGCAGGTGATGGAATTCTATAATCAGGGCGGCGGGGCAGGGCTTGGCCTTCCCATTCCTAACCAGACGCTTGCAAGCGATAAACTCCGGTTAACAAAGGCCGAAATCAATCTGGTTATCAAGTTCATGAAATGCCTGACAGATCATTAGTAACATTAAAGAACCTGATACATAAAAGACTGCCCGCTTGCACTGCAAACTGATGTTGCGTGACAAAAAAGAGCCAGGTCCGGGTACAAAACATAGCCTTTCTGCTTAAAAAAATAGAAAGGCTATGTTAACGGATTGTGTAAATTCAACAGAGAGGCAAGCAGATTCAGTTACCAGCTGAAATCAAAAAAATGAACATTCTCTTTTTGTGAAGAAGTAACGGCAACGCCGGTCCTGGACTTGTTGAAGAAAGTAAAACCTTCCAGTTCATCTGCTTTGTCGATGTCAATGGAACGTATAACATGCTGACTGCCTTGTGCAATTGATTTTTCCAGATCCAGAAAAGTAAAGCGCCATTTACGTCCCTGAACTTGATTTTGAACCAGAATCAGGATACCTTTTTCTTCCATCCAGTGCAGGTTCTGAACCCAGGGTCCGCAGCTGAATTTTGTAACAAGAACCCCTTTCTCGCTGGTTTTGCCGGCTTTTGCCAAAGCATACGGATCGTACAGGCGCACTTCATTTTTCTTGTCGCCGTAATCTGCCGTAGCCACATACCATTTGCCTTTATGGCTGACATATTCTGGGCGGGTTCCCTGAATGCATGCGTCATCATCAATATTGCTTAAAATGTTGCCGTCCAGCGTTCCGGTCTTTTTCAAACCGTGCCAATCCACCTGATGGATCACTGCTTTCCATAATGTGCCTTCCTGGTTCAAACGGATGCTGTTGCCAATGAAGACGGGCATTCCTTTGCGCCATGCAATTCCGGTGGGGTGATTTATAAGATCATTTCCATTTTGGGTCAACTGAATTTCCTTGTTCTGGTATACCAAGGAACCATCTTTTAGCTGGTATTCACGGATCATACCCACTTCTCTGTCGCCATACAGATACAACTTGCCTTCAATAAATGAAGCACCCTGACAGGCTCCCAGGGAATCTATGGTATGCGTTGACTGAAGCCTCATTTCAGGTGTAACAACGGCAAACAATCCGGCCAGAAACAGAGCAATGCTAGTAAACAAGTATTTAACTGCCATTTAGATCAATAAATTTTTTTGTCTGGTATTTAAAATTGTCCTGCCGAAAAAAGTCGGGTTTTTATCTAAAGCCGAGCTTTTACTCAACACATATCGGCTTCATCATAGCTTCCTGCCGCAGATTATTTCCGGATTCAAAACTTTACGGTTAATTCCATTCACCATCGTAAAAAGCTGTCTTAAAATCGGTTCATATGCTGAAATCTCAAAAGCTGCAATACCTTTGAATGTAATTAAACCTGCTTCTGTGCATGGTAAAGGATTTTTTAACCCGGGTTTTCAGGTGCATGATCTGTATACAGCCGTTTATGAATCCATTCCTTAAAAAATTAAAACAGGGACTTGGTTTTGGTGGTAAGGAGATTTTTAAGTTCTAAATGTACATATAGTCTTTATGGCTTAGGAATGCTTCATAAATGATAACAAAAATATAATTCAGCAGGCCAGCCAACAGCAATTGCAGGTTTTTGAGTTTGCCGGTGTAATATCAAGGGTGAGTTCCCATTTTACAGGTGGCATGTTTGAGCCGGTATATATACCAGTATCGGGCTATTGCTGAGTTTCTGTACTGGGTTATAACACCTGCTTTTTCATATTGCCGGAATGAGCCTGTATAAAGCAGAGCCGGGTCCGAAAAATTGGTGGAAGGAGCAATATAATAAGCATCTTCTCCAGGCGCGATGGCTCCATATCGTGCATTGAGCCACCAGAACTTATGAATGTTGTTTAAATCACCTGCTCCGATCAGCCGCATGCCAAGCGGGTAAGCAACGTAATAATACAGATGTGCACCTGGAAACCACTGATGAACTAGCATGGGTGCATCTGCTTTCATCCTGCCCGTTCTTAGATCCTCTTTTCTTATTTTTTCAAATGCCAGCTTTAATTGATCCCAGCCATAAATATCCAGTGTGGCATCGCCGGCACCGGTATCAGGTTGTTGCATCTTTCCCATTGTACCGGGATAAAAGTTGACAAGCAAAAGCCCGGCAACAAAGACAAACAACATTAAAGCAACACAAGCATTCAGTAAATAGCGGTAGTGCTTCGTTGAATGTTCCGACATCTGCTTTTCCAGATAGGCAGAAGACAAAAGCATGATCCCGATAAAGCCCGGACCACTCCAGTGCGGAAGCGTTTGACGGAATAAAGAGATTCCTGTAGTGCAGCAAATGATAGGCAGGCTGCACCATAACAGCAGCTGAAGGTAAGGTTTCTTTACTGTATGCTTACGGCTGATGATGTTTATAACTGTAAGCACATAGACGATGAACTGAAATGGATTACAGTATAAAATTTGTCCGATTGTAGTGGTCAGGAAGGATTTGAAATTTACTATCTGATTGTCAATGGTTACCCTTTCACTGTGAAAACGCCAAGTGATAAATTCGTTACGGATGTTCCAGATCATAATAGGCGAAATAATCAGAATAGTGATGAAAGCAGCCAGATACAGGTAAGGGTTTTTCAACCAGCTTGTTTGATAAAAAATAATATAACCCAGAAATCCGGCCCAAAGGAAAACACCGTGTACTTTACTCATGATGGCAAGCCCTGTCCAGAGCCCTACCAGGAGAATGTACCTGTTTCTGACTGGAGTCAGATCCGTTCGAATGCTTCCGAGCATGCAGTAAAGGGCAGCCAGCCAGAATACAAGCTGAACAGAGTCGGGAATAATGAATACGCCAGAAATAATGCTGCTGTAAATGGAGGTATTGTAAAGTATTGCAGCCAGGAAACCGGCTTTCCTGTTGCCGATGATCTGTGCGCACCTTGCAATCAGCCAGGTATTTAGTGCCGATCCTGCAATAGCGGGCATGCGCATGAATATTTCACTTATAAAGTGCAGGTCAAAAGTAAATAGCCGGATAAAGAAGCCAATCAGCGGAGGGTGGTCGAAGTGGTTGAGATCCGGCTGTACAGCGTAAGTAAAGTAATAAACTTCATCATTGCCAAGGTCCGTGCAGCTGGCTATCACACAGCGGATTACAGTGGCAGCAACTGTAATCCTGAGAATAATATTCTTATCAGAGCCGGACCAATGCATGAAGCCGTTTTTTTTGGTTTAACAAGTATTATTTAAATGATAATGTTTTCTTTTGATGCCTTTGTATGTTCCTTCCGGTCAAAAAAGTCCAGACCATTAGCAGCCATGAAAACAGGACAATGATGCCCAATGTTCTGAAAAAGGCAGTTTCCCGGGTATTTACATAGCTGCCAGGTGTGTTCCGCCATGCGGACGGGCTCGTGTAAAATACCGGGTTCAAATAGATCGATGTGCCATTGGAATACTCGAAAGTTGCCCGGGCATAATGGTCTTTGGGGGAAAGTTTGTAGGTTAGAAGATCTGAATTACTCCTGCTGGTGAGAACCCTTCCATGTTGTCCGTACAACTTCGCTTCGCAGGCCGGCCGGCTCATTTTTATAATCACAGAATCACCTTTTACTCTAACAAAATCAAGCCCGGGCAAAGAATTCAGGACCTGTCCGTTGCCAATGACTACTCCGTAACTTCTGCCGGTTTTAAGAGCACTCAGGACATGAGAAGAGGCATTGCCCGGGACATTTACGAAAGTGCACATTTGTCCCAGCCTTTCTTTTTTCAAAACATCATGGATGTCATCGTCGCCTACAAGAAATGCCTTTTTGCCCGACGAAAGTGCTGCGTCCCATTGATTTGTGGATATTACCGAAGGACTAAGTACTTCCATGCAATCGTATCCGCTTAGCTGGGCAAGGTCCTGCGGCGTATAGCCGTTTCTTAGGGCTGGATGGTTCAGGATTACAATCTGTGAAGGCCCTTTAAGATCGTCGAGCACATGCTGCTTGTTATGAATTGATTGTGGAAAAAGGTAATCCAGCCACTTTACATCGGTTGCGCCCAGAATCAGCTGATGTGTCTTGCTGATGTTGTAGCCATGCTCGTAAGCCGGTATATAGCCTGGCTCAAAGGAATAGGTAGTATCAATATAATGATAATTGGACACACAATGAAAGTCGTACCGGAGTTTTTTGTAGGCTTTATGGACCTGCTCAGCGGTTCCGTGCCCATTGGTAATCCCTTCCCAGGCGCGGGAATGTGCATGAAAGTTGCACTTCATCCACCGGTCCGGACTTAAAGAATCATAAGGATTGTAAATTCCAGTTCCTTCAAAAGGGACAGGGTCATCGAATTGATAACGGGCGCAAAGCAGGTATTGAGAAACCAGAAGCCAGATTAACCAGGTAAAAAAACCTACTAGAATATAACGCAGTGCTTTCATCATGCCGTAAAGATGGCTTTCTGCTGTTATCCCAATATTAGCTTAATGATAAATTAGAAATGGATCACACAATTTTAAATTACAGCATTGATCAACAAAGGAACACTGAACAGGAAGAAACCTTGCCGGACTGGAAAATTTCACTTTCGATTTTGCTGACTGGAACAATAAATAACTTACGGTTTTTACTGGACCTGGCCTGAACAGTGAAGATTTCTTGTATAAAAGGGTTCGTTTGCATTTGGAAAACGGTCGTTTTTGCCAGAAAATCAGCAGAACCAGGCGCTTCCGCTTTCGTGCTTGGGCAGGGCAAACTAATTGAATCACTGCCTGACCTGAAAGCCGCATGGAAGCTACGCAGCAAGGGCAGGGTATTAAAGGATCTTCTATTTCACCATGTGGTTCAAGCCAGTACGCTCTGTTAACTATATAGCCGCATTACCTACTTAAAAGTAAGGTCTTGTACCCCTGTTATTGTTAATATAATCTTAACGCATGTTCAAATTTAGTTTGTTGCCAAAAGGCTACTTTTAGCGCCTGATAAATTAAAAAGTTACTGAAATATTTCAGACATGCAATACTTAAATTCTATGGATTCAAAACTACGATTACCAAAACTTTTGTGTGCCTTAGCATATGTGATATCCTGGGCTGGATGTTGTGTTGTCCCGTCTCATGCGTTTTCCAGTGGTATTAACATGAAGGTGCAACTGAAGATGAAAGCCCCTTTGCTACATGTTGAATCCGTTGCACAGCCCATTTCAGGTACCGTTACAGATGAGGCTGGCGCTCCGTTACCCGGTGCAACGGTCATCGTTAAAGGAACAACAAAAGGTACTACGACCGATGCGGATGGAAAATTTGTCATTGATGCCGATGCCGGTGCCATGCTTGAAATTTCTTTTGTTGGATATGCTGCAAAGGAAGTTCCGGTAAACGCGCAATCTTCGATTGTGGTTAAGCTGATCCCAGACCTTTCGCAATTGAATGAAGTTGTTGTGGTTGGTTACGGTACCCAAAAAAGGTCGGACATTACAGGTGCTATTTCTTCTATTAACAGTGAAAGTTTTAACAGGGGTGTGGTAACAAACCCGGGTGAACTGTTGCAGGGCAAATTGGCCGGTGTTTCCATTGCCGCCAACAGCGGTGAACCGGGCGCCGCACAAGATATCATCATCCGGGGAATCGGCAGTTTGCGTTCCGGAACACAGCCGCTTTATGTAGTCGATGGATTTTTGTTGGACAATTCAGCCACCGGTGTTCCCACCAATCCCCTGAATTTTATCAATCCTAATGACATTGAAAGTATTGATGTACTGAAAGATGCCAGCGCAACAGCCGTATATGGTTCCAGGGCATCGAACGGAGTTGTCGTAATTACTACAAAAAAGGGTAAGGGAAAACCGCAGATGACTTTATCAGCTTCTACGGCCATATCGTCCATTGCCAATAAAATAAAGGTTTTCGATGCCGATGCTTTTCGTAGAGAAGTGGTGGCTACAGGTGGAACTTTGCAGGACTTTGGGGCAAATACGGATTGGCAGGATGAATTGACGCAACGAGGTGTATCTAACACAATCAATTTATCTATGAGCGGGGCCAGCAGTGAAAATTTTTCCTATTTCACTTCAGTGGGTTATCAGGATCAGGAAGGGATCTTAAAGAACAGCAGGCTAAAACGTTACTCCGGAAAATTGAACCTGAATCAGAAAGCATTTAACGGCAGGTTTAATATTGATTATAACCTTACGGCTTCCCGCACAGAGAATTTACGCCCGGATATCATATCGACCATGAGTGATATGCTTAATCTTAATCCGACCATTCCTCCTTATACCAACGGTCAGCCGACCTTATTGAATACCAATGCATTAAACCCGCTTGCCCGGTATGATTTATTCAGCGACAAGGCCATCAGTAACCGTATTCTGGCTAACATTTCGCCATCGATAGAAATACTGGACGGCCTTACCTACAAATTGAATTTCGGTGTTGATTATTCCGCTACCAACAGAAATCAACAGTACAAACCATTTCCTGCAGTGATCAATGAGTCCGATATTTCCAATGGCGTACTGGATGCTGCCGTAAGTGCGAACACCAATCAACTTGTGGAGAATACGCTGACCTATAATTGGAACCGGGATGTTCACAGCGTTACGCTCCTGGCAGGACATTCTTTTCAAAAGTTTCTGGATGAAACCAGAATCACTACTTACAGGGGTTTTGCAAATAACAATATTGAACCCATTTATCAGGACCATACCAGTACGACAGTATTTCCTACCGCAGTAAATTCGGAAGCGATTCAAAACGAGCTGCAGTCTTTCTTCGGCAGGGTAAATTACGTATATGCAGATAAGTACATGTTTACGGGTACGTTCCGTGCGGATGGATCCTCGAAGTTCGGACAAAATAACCGGTATGGCTATTTTCCTTCCTTTGCACTGGGCTGGAACATTAGTAACGAAGATTTCCTGAAGAATTCGTTTTTCAACAACCTGAAGTTACGTGCAAGCTGGGGGCAGACCGGTAACCAGGAAATTCCTTCTAAAATCACAAAGGCAAGCTATTTAGAGCAGCGCTTACAAACCGGTGCCGGAAGTGTAAGTACTTATCCCGTTGATACCGATGCAACTGCACTGGAAGGTTATCCGTATGGAATCATATTTACACGATTGGCAAACCCTGATTTGAAATGGGAAGTATCCACACAAGTTGATCTGGGTATTGATTTTACGGTCTTTAATTCCAGATTAAGCGGTACGCTGGATTATTTCAACAAGAAATCATCCAACATCCTTTTGGAAGTTGTTCCAATTGACCCTGTTGAGCCTACTTCTACTTACTGGACCAATATTCCGGATATGGAAATTCACAACGACGGTCTCGAACTGACTTTGAATTATAACAGCGATCCAAAACGTGACTTTTCCTATCGTATCGGGGGTAACCTTACCTACATTCGAAACAAAGTTCAGAACTCACCTTACGCAGTTCTGGCAACGGGTGCAGCGCAGGGTTCAGGTCAGTCGGGGGCGACAATTAACGGTTATATCAACAATCAACCCTTGGGTGCATTCTATATGTATCAGTTTGATGGCATTAATCCAGACAACGGTCAGAATGCATTCAGGGACACAAACGGAGATGGCGTGATACTAGACAATGACCGTCTTGTAGTCGGCAGCGCAATTCCGAAATTGATCTACGGCTATAACCTCAATTTCAAATACAAGGCTTTTGACCTGGGTCTGAATTTCAACGGCGTTGCAGGAAACAAGGTTTACAATCACACGACGATGACCTTGTTCAACAGGGCACAATTGGCCAAATCCAATAATACAACAGACTTCGCCATTCAGTATCCGGATGAAGAGTTGAGCAATGCCAATGTTGTGTCAACCCGGTATCTCGAAAATGGCTCTTTTTTAAGATTGAATAATGCTACGCTGGCCTATAACCTTAATTTGACTGGTAAGAAATTGCAGAATGCCTTTCAGCGCGTCAGTCTTACATTAACAGGCCAAAACCTGTTTGTCATCAGCAATTATTCCGGATTTGATCCGGAGGTTAATACGGGATCGGCTTCCGGCGGCATCCAGACTTTTGGTATTGACCGGTTTACTTATCCAAGGGCAAGAACATTCCTGCTTGGCCTTAATGTGACATTCTAAAAAGATTCAAACAATTCAATCATTGTAAGTTGATAATATATTAAAATGAAAAATATAAGATTTCAAAAAACCCTACCGGTTGTGGTTCTTTTACTGGCGTTTTTCGGTTGTACCACCTTGGAAGAAGAGATTCTGGACGAGTCTCTGACCGGAACCGGCCAAGCAGAAATTGTAAGTGGTTCCATCGCTCCGGTATATGGTCTTTTGCGGAATGGCGTATGGCTGCATACGGTCAATTTTGGACTGCAGGAGGTTGCTTCTGATGAAGGCATCCTTCCTTACCGCGGCGGAACCGACTGGTACGATGGCGGCAAGTTCATCGCGGTTCACCAGCATTTGATGACGCCAAGCAATGGCCTGGTTACTGATACCTGGACGCAAATCACGCTAACGTTATCCAGGGCAGTCATTGCTGCGGAAAGATTAAAGCAGGAAGCCGATAAGGGAAATACAAGCGCCCAGCAGGGATATTACGAAATGATTGCCATGAAAGCATACCTTAACATGCTGGCACTGGATAACTGGGGACTTGTTTTCAAAAAAGAGCTTTCCAGCGAAAGATCGCAGATTCTCAGGGGACAGGAAGCAATTGCTTATATCGAAAGCGAACTTGTGTCGGTTGTGGATGTAATCAGGAAAGAGAATGATCCGGGCAGGTTAAACCAAAATGCCGTCAGGGCTTTGCTGGCACGTCTGTATTTGAATGCTGCCGTTTACCGGGATCCTTATGGTACGCCTGATTTCAGAAAAGAGGATATGGACAAAGTGATACAATATACAAATGCTATCATTTCCGGACCTTATTCCTTAGCTCCTGAATATTTTGATTTGTTCAGCGATGATAACCATACCAATCCTGAACTGATCTTTGCACTGGATCAAAGAGGGGTACTTGAAACCGACCATCAACGCTGGGCTTACTGGTCGATTTCCGGTGATCAGATTCCAAGGCCGGAATTTCCAAATACACGTGGAACGGATGCAGTCGCCGTTACGCCTGATTTTTATCAGACCTGGGTAGATGCCTACGGCAATGTAGACCCTGCCGTCGCCGATGCCCGTTTCTTCAAAGAAAACACCATGGTACCAGCCGAACTTAAAGACCTGACCGGGGTAAATCCAACAAATGACGCAGCGCATTATTATTGTGTGGAGGCCACCAAGTTTGAAATAGACAGGGGAATACTTCGCGGAGTAATCTGGGGCCCCAGAAAAGATGTAGGCGGTAATATATTAACTTGCGATGATGGCAAGGTAAGAATCTATCCTGTGATCAATAGAAGAACCAGTGGTGCAAACCTGACTTACGTGAATCATACACGCAATGTTGATTTTACTGCTCCCGGAAGCTTGCATAATACTGGTTACCGCTTTTCAAAGTACCAGTTCAGTCATACCGCTCCCAATTGCTGTAGTTACAGCAGTGTGGATCTGGTTTTGATCCGCCTGGGAGAAATTTACCTGATGCGTGCCGAGGCCAAGTTGAGAAACGGGGACAATGCAGGTGCTTTGGCCGATGTCAATACGTTAAGAACGTCCAGATCTGCCCGGCCTGCCCAGAGACCAGCTGCCTTGAAAAGTATTAATCTGGATATATTGTTCCGTGAATCAGGATTTGAGCTGTACTGGGAAGGGTTTAGAAGAAATTATCAAATACGGTTTGGCAAGTACGAGGGAAATTGGACAGGAAAAACCGATGGCGACGTTAACAAAAGGTTGTTCCCGATTCCGCAGCGGGCCGTTGATGGAGCTTCTAGCGAAGAAGGATTTTTAGTGCAGAACCAAGGTTATTAATCCGGTTTGACATCCGAAGCAAAGGATTCCTGAACTTAAATTCAGTCTCAGGTCATAAAGTGGAAATAATTAATATTATCTGGCAAAGCAGGCTTTGGATCGTCCTGGCCTGCTTTCCAGTTCTATGACAACTAGCTGGAAGCAGGAATTTTTTCAAACCCGGAAAACAGATGTTCAGCAATTCACAATTCAATAAATAGTATTTAGCATAACTGCCGGATGGTCCGCGGCAAACAACTTTATTTTTCTTATGAAAACATTTATAAGCTTCATTTTAGCCCTTGCACTGCCTGTTTTGAAATTTGAAGACACTGATAACCTGCCGATTAATAAAATACAGGTAATAGGTTCGCACAACAGTTACAAAGAGGCAATCGAGCCGGCATTGTTTAAGGTTTTTCAAGCAAAAGATTCAGTTTCCTCCAGTAAAATCGACTACGAACATATTGCCATTACGGATCAATTGAATATGGGTCTGCGCAACCTGGAAATCGATACCTATCCCGATGAAAAAGGAGGCAGATTTGCGCATCCCAAAGGACTTGATCTGGCGCCGGGCCAAAAAGCATACGATCCTGAGGGCAAAATGAAACAGCCGGGTTTTAAAATCCTGCACGTGCCCGATTTGGATTTCCGCAGCCATTATCTGACGTTGAACGAATGCCTGGAAGATCTGAAAAAATGGTCAGAGGCGCATCCGGATCATACGCCGGTTTTCATTACGCTGGAAGCCAAAGGCCGTGTTGTAAAAGCAGAGCAACCGGCTACAACCGAGGGTTTTACAGAGAAGCATTTTGACGAACTGGATAAGGTGCTTTTTGAAAAGCTTGGCAAAAACCACATCATCACGCCTGATGATGTCAGGGGAAAATACAAATCATTGGAAAGTGCAGTACTGGCCGGCAACTGGCCGTTGCTGAAAAATGCTAAAGGTAAATTTCTGTTTTTACTGGACGACAAGGCTGCAAAAAGAGATTTGTACATAGCCGGACATGCTTCACTGAAAGGCCGCGCCATGTTTGCATGCGCTGAGACTGGCACGCCTGAGGCTGCCATGACAATCCGGAATAATCCCAAAGATCCACAGATCCAAGAACTTGTCAAAAAAGGGTATATCATCAGGACCCGCGCCGACTCGGACACACGAGAAGCCAGGATCAACGATAAAAGTAGTTTTGAAGCAGCCTGCAACTCCGGAGCGCAGATCATCACCACCGACTATTACCTTAAAAGCACCCACTTTAAATCCGACTATTCAGTAAGTTTTGACGGGCATCAATATTTTAGGGTAAATCCGTTGTTTACAGCTTCCAATAAAGGCAGTCACAAATAATAAAATGACAAAATGTTTATCGCGCTATTTTTTCAGAACCTCGTTTATTTTGTCGTTCATTTCCATGAAATAGGTTTCTAGTATACTGGTTACTTCTTGCAAGTAATTACTGTTTACCATGGCCATAATTTCCTTTTTATTTCTTAGCATTACAATTTGTACAGACTTGACTTTTTTTAATTCATTTCTTGATTCTTCTGTTATCTGATCTGGATTCAGGTTTAAATTGGACTCTATTCTGATTGCTTGTTTAACCTGAATCCATGCATTATTTAAGGTTTTTGAGTAGATAGAAAGGTCATTTATTATCAGGTTATGCAATTGATAAGGTTCTGCTATTTCCAATGCGTCTTTGTTGAGTAAGTTAAGTTCAATTACCAGGATATTGCGTAACTCAATCAGAATTTCCTCAAATATTGAGATTTCTATTGTAAGTAGGTTTTTCCAGGCTATCAAGGTATTTCTTTGCGCAATTTCCTTTTCCACCACATACAGCTGTTTTAACTTATATTCAATAAGTGCTGGGTTTTTGGTGCCAATAAGTAATTCTATTTCTGCATTTATTTTCTTTTCTATTTTATCTTTTTGGCTTTGTAATTCATAACCTGTTTGTTTTATAATGGTTCTGTGGCTTGCCAGTATGGAAGTTGTACGTCGGTCCAGGGCTTCTAGAATTATTGAATCAAAAAATCGTACTTTCTTCATTATTACTTATAAAATGTCAAGGCGTTTGCTACTTATATCCGTTAATAGCCAGTCACTGATCAGCCTGTTTCTTCCCGTGTCACAATCGGGATATCTGCGCTTTCAAGGATTTTTTATGTCACGGTAAATCGTGCGGAGGCTTACGGGACGACCTGCGTGCTGTGAAGCGGTTGCGGTCCTTTTGGTTTTAATTTAAAAGCAAAAGTGCAAGCATCAAGAAAAAGCAAAAGGGTGACTCAAATAATTCTGAGGCACCCTTTTTACTGATTTATAAAACAAAGGTTATTTCAAAATCAGATGCGTTCGGATGGTGGCATTCGGCATGGAAACGATCAGGATGTATTGCTTCCTTTGCAGCTGACCGACCTGTAGTTCTGTTTCCAGGGTATTGGTAGTGTTACTCACTGTCTTGGATAAAACAGGCATACCGGCCATATCATATAAGGTAATTGTCGCTTCTCCGATTGCAGCATTCTCTACTTTTACAGTAGTCTGGGTAATTACCGGATTAGGAAAAGTAGATACCTGAATAGCAGCTTCCTCTTTCTTATCCGCTATGGCTAAGCTAAACTTTGGCTGCGTTCCGATTGTTGCCCCGCCATTTACCGAACTAAGCGTAAAATCAATGGTTTCTAAACTGTTTTTCTTATTTACCATATTCTTCTTGGGGGTCACAACGAATGACACCACTGTTTGTCCGGCTGGTAAAATCAAGTTGAAACTACCTGTGGCGCCACTCGGGTTCGTAATGTAATCTTTATTTGTCCCGTATTGAAAATCATGATCGTCGATGGTAATCGTTAGCGTTTGGTCAACTACCGGAGCAAAAGAAGAAGTTAAAGTGACCGTGTACGGACCAGTACCTTCTTTGATCGTAGCCGTAGCCGAAGCGAAGCTGATGGTTGGAGCAGCTAAATAGAATCCGGTCAGTACGGGGTCATGGTCAGAAGACTTAAAAGGATCTGCCTGGTACAAACCGGCAATCTGCGCGGCTGTTTTAAATTCGGTATTATAATCCAGAAAAATTGGTTCATCGGCATTGATGTGCCATTTGCCACCACTTGTAAACTGCTGAAATAAGCTTGGGGAAACCATAGCATGGTCCAGCGAGCCGGACTGGCCATCAAAAACGTAGGAGTAACTTTCCGGGCCAAATAAGTTTACAAACCCAGCAGCCCGCAGTACATCAATCGGGTCTTCTTCGTTATAGGCATTAAAATCGCCTAGTAAGATAACGTCCTTGTCACCGGCTGCTGGTATAACGGTCGTATTGATAAATTCAACCAAGGCTGTAGCCTGACTTACCCGGGTGCTGTTAAAAGCGCCCTGACCATCGTTCTGGTCTGCATCCATTCCCGTTCCCGTTCCACCTTTTGATTTGAAGTGATTGATAACAGCTGTTACAATGGCGCCAGTAGCATTCAGCCGGAATACCTGAGCCAAAGGAGGCCGGTTATGGACAGAATTCATATCCGCCATCGCATTGCCCACAGGAGTAACTTTACCCGGTTGATAAATAAAAGCAACTTTGATAGCATCCGTACCAGTGCCGCCGTTGGCCGGGTCCCGGATATAATCGTAAGTACCGGGACTAGTGGCCTGGTTCAATCCATTTACTAAATCAGCAATAGCGGAAGTAGATTCATTTCCATCATTTTCTATTTCCAGCAAACCAACCACATCCGCATTCAAGCCCTTGATAGCGGCAATTATTTTAGCCCGCTGACGGGTAAACTCCGCCGGAGTATCTGCCCCACGAGAAGTAGGAAAACCTCCGCCGAAGCCATCACCATTGAAGTAGTTTAGCACGTTAAAGCTGGCGATCTTAACGTTAGCTGTTCCCACCGTGGGAGGAGTTAGCGGTCGGGAAGCATAGGTAAAGGCCGGTGCCTGGGTTGGTTGCAGCCTGTAAACACTGAAATCGTAACTTAAAATACCGGTAAGGTTATTCAGTGTGCTGCCTACACGCAAAGAATTATCTTCACCACCTATGTAAGGCAGTGTTTCCGGATTTTGTCTGCTACTGGCATCATCCAGCAGTATGGAGGCCCGGTTATGCAAGTCTTGCTGAGCTGCTACTGCGGCTTTATTGTTTTCCTGGTTATCTACGCCCGAAGCCTGGATGTCGGTTGGGTCAATAAAGTTTGTCGGGTTGTATAAACGGCCGTCTGCTTTCGCAAAAGGGTAGGGCAATTCGGCTGAAAGCCATACTTCTCCATAGCGGGCCAGAGTAAAGTTTTGAGATACAGTCATCTGCTGGGCGAAGCTAACAAGCATGCCTTCATACTGCTCGAATATACTTATGCTGCTGACTGGCAAAGTTACTAAGGTAGGCATTACCGAGCCGGTTCCTTTTACAGTGACATTGGACACCTGATCGATCTGCGTGAGCCCGAAGGTTTCGGCTACTGTTCCGGTTACCTGTACAAACTGGCCAGCAGATACCTCCGTATTACTTAATACAAAAATACCGTCCGATGTAGCGGCAAGGTTATCACCGGCAGCATCCTGCAGATAAAATCCTTTCAGACCATTGGTGCCCTGAAAATCACCTACAACTACTCCGGTGGTAGTCAGGATTTGTCCTGCCAAAGGGCTGGCAGTTCCGCTGCCCTGTATGGTATAGATCGGGACGAGTAAGGCTCCGTCATCGTTCAAAATGCTGCCGGTGGCAGTTACTGTTCCTGCAGAAGCTCCTTCTATATTGGTCAAGTTTACAGCAAAGGTCTCATCCGGTTCAGACTGCGTGTCGCCGTTGACCAGCACCGTAAACGTATAGGTGGTACTGCCAGCCGGAATACGCTGACCAGTTAAGAACTGCGCAGTATAATCACTGCCGGAGGTAGCTGTACCATTCTGAGTGGCAATATTAAAAGACACCGGTATAGCTACGGCCTGGGAAAGCGTCACGATAAAAGTAGCGTTGGTTGTTCCGGTATTACCTTCCTCTACGCTTACTGAGGCAATGGAAAGTGTAGTACCCGTTGCACAAGGATTGACAGGGCTGAGGGTATTGCGGGGAGTTGGCGTGCTAGTAGTAAAATCAGCGCTGTTATTGTTTGTATCGGTGCAACCATTAGACGCTCTGATGACAGCAGTGGTATTGCCTGGGGCCGGGGTTGAAGCGTTGCCTTCAAAATAATTGGCACCGCCGTATCCGACCAAATCAATAATTCTGGCCACGGATTCACTGCTGCAAACAGTAGAGGATCCATTACAGCCCAGTGAGGTGATTCCTGTAGCTAATGCTACTTTGCCACCTCCGGCGGCCATGGCAATCGGAGTAGGATCTACATAATCAGCAGCAGGCAGGGCTACTCCGGCGGTACCGCCAGCTTGCTGGACCAGGAAATACTGTCCTGGTTGCAACGTAATGTTAGGCAGTTCAGTCAGCTGGCCGCTGTTGGCTCCAAAGTTACCGGTTCCAGTGGCACTGGAGTACTGAAGAGATAACCCTTGCAAGGAAACAGGAGCGGTTCCACGGTTAAAGAGTTCAACAAAGTCGTGGGTATAAGGGGCGCCGGTATTGCCGCCGCCACCATATACCTGGCTAATAACCAAAGCGGGGGATTGTGCAAAAGCACTGCCGGAGAGAAATATGGTTGTAATCCAGAACGAGATAAATCGTAAATGTTTTCGTTTCATAAAAAGCAGGTTGTAAGTAAAAGTGGTCAACGTAAAGTATTACAGATTAAAATTAATTGAAAAATGAAGTCAGGTGATAAATGGTATGATCAGATGTAGAAGATTTAAAACCCTCTGATTACAGTAAACTGGAGACATACTTAACTTTGCTTTGGAAAAAGTGAGATTAAGCTGTTCCATTTTTCAGAGTTTCTAAAATAGCTATATTACTAACTGAAAGTAGGAGTAACTAAATGGATAGTAGAACTTACTTTTACTTTGTATAGTAAAGAAAAATAGTTTGTACTATGCTAAACAAGACAAAAATCCCGTGTATAGTTCAAATAGTTTTGTTACGAAATTGTTAATTGTTCACTTGTGCAGGTGTAGGTTAAAAAAATCCTGCTGATTGCTAGTACTTACAATTCTTAAATTGCCTGTGGCCTTCCTTAAGAAAATTGCAAATTTTGGAGTTAGATATAATTGATCATTTTATTAGGAGCAGTTAAAGCTGTAGAGAAATGTATCTCTCCAACCTATTTAGAAAGGTCATTTTTATTTTTTTTTAGATTTTCCCTCATTATGTGCTGGACTGAATACATAATTGCCTACTTACCGGAAGAAGACTTATCATTTATATGTTTGCATTTATCAGTCATGAGTGCATTAGGAAATCTTCAAGATAAAAGTCTTATGCAATTATTGTATGATAATTATATAATCAGAAAGGTAATGCCAGGAATATTTCCTGTTGCAAAAAAACTTTATTTAACATAATGTCAGTTATGCAACAAATGGAAATGTCCTGAAATATGGTTGTATAGGCTATTTCAGCCATTTTTCTTAAAACTAGTATGTACGAAAAGTTTCTTTTTTTACATGAGCGAGGACTATTGCTTAGTACGAATTTGGGCTTCAACCCGGTCTAATCAATAAATCTCTACTTTATTTTTAACTTCAAAAATAGAATTATACTCAAGCAGTGATTCCAGCAGAAGCAACAGAAATTACAGATCTGCATAAAGCCCTGCTTGTTGTACGCCAATTAAGTTACTTACATCAACGAAAAAAGTGAAATCCGAGATTATACTTCAAGTCATCCTAATCAAACCCACGCCAAACGTAGTTTTTGGCCTGCAAAAGGGAGCTGGCAACAATTACGAATCGGTTCAAAAGCAAATTTCCACTTCCAACGATTTAACCTTTACTTTTCCAGTTAATTTGAAAGGAGATGAGTCAAAAGATAAACTTCCCAGATTGTCGGGTAGCTTTGTTCAAGGTTCCGCAGATAATAAGTTTGTTTATATCAACATCGGCACATCTGCTGGCCAATCTGAAACGGCGTGGTCGAGACGGCTTAAAATTCCTTTAACAGGAATTACATGGATGGAAATTAGTTTGTTAGAAGGCAAATCAATTCTGCAAACCAGTGTTCTTGGAACGGGTCGGGATGGGGGCCCAAATTGTGCTATAGTTAAACCATTTGTAGGATGGCATCTTAAACAATCGTAAACATCCGCCAATCAGATTATTCGGGATAACGAGAATGGTAGCTGTTTTTTGTCTTTGGGATGTTGATACGCAATAATTATCTGCCTCACAAGCGTAGCAGGCAAGGTTTCTCCCGTTCTGCTTAACATAAGCATAGTTTATCAAAACAAAATGTATGTTTTTATGTTTACTAGGGCTTTTTTTGAGATGCAAACCAAATAAAATTTTGTTGAATAATTGGTGTGGCTGTTGCAAAACTGCCGCTCTCCTAATCTACCCAAGTTTGATCATCAACCAACGCGCTAAGAATTATCCATACAATAGATTCGGAATCTTCATCGAACATTCACAGAAACGCCATGAGCTTTCTTATCGGCAAAAGCGTCATCTAATATAAGCGTCCGAGTTTTGCAACAGCCACAGCTGTTATGATAATTGTGATCTAATGCTGAGATTGGTAGAGATAAAGTTGCCATGAATTGATCAGACACAGAATTATATAATGAATCGGACTTGAAGGTCGCATATAAGCAGACGACACACAAACAAAGGAAATATGAGACAGTAAATATCAAAAATTGATTTGACCACCCTTTTAGCCACCCTTATAAATCAAAACACCTGACAATCAAGCGATTGTCAGGTGTTTGTGTACCCGGAGCCGGAGTCGAACCGGCACGAGTGTAACCTCATTGGTGTTTGAGACCAACGCGTCTACCAATTCCGCCATCCGGGCATTGATCTCTCTTGTTGGGAGTGCAAAAGTAGGGAGAAAAATAAATTAAGCAAGCTATGGCTCAAAATAATTGGAAGAAAATTAAACTGCCGATCTCGTTTTGCCCAACTTTGTTATTCATAACGCAGCGCTTCAATCGGATCAAGCCGGGATGCCTTGATGGCCGGATAAATGCCGGAAAGTACGCCGACAACTACGCAGACGATAATTCCCATGGCCATCCATAACCAGGGTATCACAAATGAACTTTCGGAACTGATGGACGTGGAAATGACATTACCGATTAAAATTCCCATGAAAAGACCGCCGATTCCGCCGATGATGCAGACTACAATGGCCTCAATCAGAAACTGAAAACGGATGACTTTAGGCGTCGCGCCGAGTGATTTACGGATTCCGATTTCCCGCGTCCGCTCGGTTACGGAAACCAGCATGATGTTCATCAGCGCAATGGATGCACCCAGCAGGGTAATGATACCGATCCCGAATCCGCCGATTCTCAGATATCCCGATACTTCGTCAAACTCCTTTGCAATTTCGTCTGCCCGGTTGATTGTAAAGGAATCTTCCGAGCCCAGCGCATCGTTTCTGATCCTTCGCATAATGCCGCGTGCTTCTTCTACAATGAAGTCTCCATCCGCAATGTCGGGCGCGGAGGCTGTGATATTGTAAGTAAGTTCCCGGTTTGCAGCCAGTCCGCGGCCGTTTGAAAGCGGCACCAGAATGATCCGGTCTGCGTCGTTATCCCCGCCGAGCGAACCTTTTTTCTGCAGAACACCAATCACTTTGTACCGGCTTCCCATAAAGGTAATTTCCTTGTTTACAGGATCAATCTGCTGAAAAAGATTACGCGCAATTTCCTGGCCGAGAACAGCTACGTTAAGCGCATTTTCCATATCATTTCTGTCAATGTTACGGCCCAGATCCATTTTATAGCCATTGATCGCCAGATATTGATCGTCGGAGCCAACAACCGAGCTGTTCGGGTTGGTTTTTTTTGACCGGTAATTAACCTGTACGGCGCCGCCGATGTCTGCCGAAAGCGAGGCGGTTGCGTTGTAGGCATCTTTGAACTTTTGCGCAAAAAGAAGCGCCTGCCGGTAACTGACCGGCGGATACTGCTTGTTGCGCCTGCCGCCGCGGCGAAAATCGTCATCTTTGTTCCTGACTGTAAAGGTGTTGGCACCAAGATCTGCAAAACTGCTGTTTACCGAACTTTGTATACCGTCAATGGCCGTCAGGATTCCGACGAGCGAAGTAATGCCGATGGCAATAATCAAGGCGGTAAGCACGGTTCTCAGCAGGTTCGAGCGGATCGAACGCAGGCCTTCATCAACATTTTCTCTGATATTCATAAGGTAAAATATTGTGCATTATAAATGGCCATTCATACGTTAAGTTCAGGCCGGCTTATTTCGGAAATGGAAATCTGCCCGAACAATTTCTCGATTGATCAGGAATTCTTTATATATTTATTAAATAGCAAATGTATTTTGTAAAGCTGCATATGAAAGGTGAAAGAATCAAACCAGTGATACGGCTGATTGTCCCGTTTATCATTTTTTTAACCCTATCGCTGAAAGGTAACGCAAACAGGCTGCTGATACCCATGGATGAAAGCCAGAAAAACCATCTGAAAGCGTACGGGATTTCTTACTGGATTCTTAAAAATTTTGAAATGGAAATGGACTGGCTGCTGAATTACCGCGGCGGCAGTTTTATGGTTGCCTATAATCAGCAGTTCGCTTCCGAAATGACGGTCAGAGGCATCAGTTTTGAAGTTATTTCCGAAGGCCAGGCGGGGCAGATTTTAAGTCAGATCAGTGCGCCGGATGTGAATATGGATGCGGTAAAGTTGCAGAAAGCACCCAAAATCGCTGTTTACTCGCCGAAATCCAAACTTCCCTGGGACGACGCCGTAACGCTTGTGCTTACGTATGCCGAAATTCCTTACGACGTCATTTATGATGATGAAGTGCTGAATACCAAGCTTCCTGAATACGACTGGCTGCATTTGCATCATGAAGATTTTACGGGCCAGTTTGGTAAATTTTTCCAGTACAAGGATTATCCGTGGTACCGCGAGCAGAAGCGGGAAGCGGAAGAAACTGCCAACAAATTCTCCTTTGCCAATGTGCCGCAGATGAAGCTGGCCGTTGCCAAAAAGATTGCCGAGTTTGTTACCGGCGGCGGTTACATGTTTGCCATGTGCAACGCAACCGATACGTTCGACATTACGCTTGCAGCAGACGGAATCGACATTGTGGAGTCCATGTACGACGGCACGCCCGCCGATCCGACGGCAAACGGAAAGCTTAATTACGGCAATACGTTTGCATTTAAAGACTTCAAAACCATTCCATATCCGTACGAAATCGAGTTTTCAGACATAGATAACCAGCCGGATGAGCGCGGCCTGCAGGAAGCCAACGACTTCTTTTCGCTTTTTCAGTTTTCGGCCAAATGGGACCCGGTTCCAAGCATGCTGACACAAAATCACCAGACGCTGATCAAAGGTTTTCTCGGACAGACTACGGCGTTCAAAAACAGGCTGATCAAACCGGAAGTGATTATTCTGGCGGAAAACAAATCGGCAAAGGAAGCGCGCTACATTCACAGTCCGCACGGAAAAGGTTTCTTTACATTTTACGGCGGCCATGATCCGGAAGATTATCAGCACCGCGTAGGAGAGGAACCGACCGATCTGAACCTTCATCCGAACTCTGCCGGATATCGCCTGATTCTGAACAATGTGCTTTTTCCTGCCGCCAAAAAGAAAAAATTGAAAACCTGATCATCTTACAGAACTCCGGAATTTACATGTTCCCAATCACACAAACCGTGCGTTAACGCACGGTTTTTTGTTTTTATTTTTATGCTAAACAATTGTATTTCAGTTTGTTATGTAATGGCATGGAATTGTAATAATAGAATACATATTAGCCATGAAACTTATTATCCAATACGTAAACAAATCTGAAAATGGATCGGGAAGTAGCACCGGAGTATGTTGCAAGTACAAGAAACCGGCGATGGCTTGTCATAATCGGGGCAGTCATCTTTTTGAGTATTGTTACATACTTTTTTCGTAAATCACTCGGAAGTACGCTGGAATCCAGCCGTATCAGAACAGGAATTGTAGAAAAGGGAAGTGTTGAAAACACGCTGACAGCTTCGGGCGAAGTAATTCCCGCCTATGAGCAGATTTTTACAAGTCCGATCAAGGCGAGCATCAAACGGATTCTGCTGACACCCGGAACGAAAGTGTTGCCCGGACAGGCCATTGTGGAGCTCGACAAATCACTGACCCAAATCGAGTTTGAACGTTATCAGGATCAGCTGGAACTGAAAAAGAACGGCATTGATCAGCTCAGAATGCGGCTGAACAAGGAACTTTATGACGCCGAAATCAGTGACAAAATCAAGTTGCTTAACATCAGCAAATTACAGGCGGATTTTGAAGATGCCAAACGGCTGCAGAAAGTAGGAGGGGGAACGCTGGAAAACATTACAAGAGCTGAAAATGCGCTCAAAATCGCGGAACTGGAAAAGAAGCAGCTTGAAAATGATCTTGCCTATAATCGTGAATCCATGGGCGCGAGCTTGCGGGAAACGGAACTCGGCGCACAGATCGAAAGCAAAAACCTGAAAGAACTGCGGCATAAACTGACCATGGCCGACATCGTTGCCGACCGCAAAGGCGTGCTTACTTGGGTAAATGAAAACATCGGTTCTTCTGTCAATGAAGGTGAAATGCTCGCCAAAGTGGCCGATCTGGGCAGTTTCAGGATTGAAGGCAGCTGTTCCGACGTATATGCGGATCAGGTAAAATCAGGTTTGCCGGTCATTGTTAAAATGAATGAAGTTGCGCTGCGCGGCATGATTACGCAGGTAAAACCGGCTGTTAAAAACGGAATTGTCCAGTTTGCCGTGCAGCTCGACAATGCAAAAAGTGAATCGCTCCGTCCGAATATGAAAGTGGAGGTTTATGTGGTGACAAGCCAGAGCAGCGGTACGCTTCGTGTGGCAAACGGACCGGCATTTACCGGAAAGAAAAAGCAGTTTATCTACGTGATCCGGGACAATACGGCTTACCGCCGGGAAGTAGAAACCGGACTTTCCAACTTTGATTTCATTGAAATAAAAAGCGGACTGCAGTCCGGCGAAAAGGTGATTTTGACGGATATGAATGATTACGAGCATCTTGAGGAAATTGCTATTCAATAATGATGACGATGAAACACATTTCCGCACTACTGCTTTTTGTATGCTTCCCGATGCATGTCCATGCACAGCCGCGCCGCCTTACGCTGGCCGAAACCGTGGAAGCTGCCCGGGAACAATCGATTGCTTCCAAGCAGGCGCTGACCCTGAAAAAGACAAATTACTGGAAGTACCGGTCTTTTCAGGCGGACTACAAGCCGCAATTAAGTTTGCTGGGCACGCTTCCCGGTTTTACAAGATCTTATATCGAGGTGGTTCAGCCGGACGGAACGGTTTCTTTCCAGCAGGTTTCCAATAATAATTCCCTGCTTAACCTTTCATTGAGCCAGAGCCTGGCGGCAACGGGCGGGACGATTTATGTGCAGCAGCAATTGCAGCGTTTTGACGATTTTGCCCGAAACAACACGCGTTATAACGGCATTCCGGTCGAGATCGGGTTCCGGCAGCCGCTGTTTCGCTTTAACCCGATGAAATGGGAAAGGAAAATACAGCCGCTCATATTTCAGGAAGGAAACCAGCAGTTTATCGCATCGCTTGAGAAAGTGGCGCTGGATGCGACGGGCTATTATTTTGAACTGCTTGTGGCGCAGGTCAATTTACAGATTGCTGAAAAAAACCGTAGCAACAACGATACTTTGTATAAAATTGCGCAGCATAAACTGGAACTCGGCAAAATATCACAAAATGACCTGCTGCAACTGCAGATGGGATTGCTTACTGCCCAGAAAGATCTTGCGTCAGCCAATCAGGCCGCAGCGGTTGCGACATTGAAATTGAAAATGTTTCTGAGTTCAAGAGACGAACGGGAACTGGAACTGGAAATTCCGATGGAATCCAATGAGTTCGAAATCGATACACGCATTGCACTGGATGAAGCTTTTGCCAACCGCTCAGATGCCATCGGCTTCCGGCGCAGGCTGCTGGAAGCGGAGCAGGAAGTACAGCTTGCCAGAAAAGAAAACGGCCTGAATGCCGAACTGAATGCCACTTTCGGCTTGTCGGATCAGGGAATCAGGCCAGCGGATGTATATGTAAGTCCGCAGGACCGGGAGTTTGTGGAGCTGAAATTTACGCTACCCATCATGACGTGGGGAAGAAACAAGGCGCGTTCCGAAGTAGCAAAGGCCAATCAGGAATTTGCACGGCAGACTGTGGAACAGGACAGGCTCACGTTTGAACAGGAAATATTTACACAGGTTACGCTTTTGCAAATGCTTCAGAAACAGGTGAAACTGACAAAGCTGGCCGACAACATTGCAGCGGACCGGTACCAGATTGCCAAAGAGCGGTTTATCCTCAGTGATTTAAGCGTAACAGACCTCGGCATTGCCACACAGGAAAAAGACATTGCCAGAAGGGATTTTATTCTGGCCCTGCGCGATTACTGGCAGTCTTATTACAGCCTGCGGCTACTTACATTGTATGATTTTGAGCAAAACAGAAAAATCAATTATTAATCCAAACATGTTTAAGCCATTTTAACCTTTAAACAAAGCCATGATCAGATTACAGAACGTAGAGAAAGTTTACCGGACAAGCGCCATCGAAACGCTGGCGCTCAACAACATCAACCTGAATGTCAAAAAAGGAGAATTCGTTTCCATTATGGGGCCTTCAGGATGCGGAAAAAGTACTTTGCTGAACATTATGGGCCTGCTCGACGAACCTTCCAGAGGGCATATTGAAATAGACGGAAGCAAAGTGGACAAATACCACGACAAAAATCTGGCGCAGCTGAGAAACAAGAAGCTGGGCTTTATTTTCCAGAGCTTTCACTTGATTAACGACCTTTCCGTGATTGATAACGTGGAAATTCCGCTTTTGTACCGAAGCAGTTCGGCCAGGCAGCGGCGGGAACTGGCGCAGGAAGCGCTGGAAAAAGTCGGGCTGAGCAACCGTATGAAGCATTTTCCGAAACAGTTGTCAGGCGGTCAGAAGCAGCGCGTGGCCATTGCGCGGGCCATTGTTGGAAAACCCGAGATTATCCTTGCCGATGAACCCACAGGAAACCTCGACAGTGCCATGGGAAATGAAATTCTGAGCATTCTTCAGAAACTCAATGAAGACGGAGCCACGATTGTGATGGTGACGCACGACGATGCCATGGCCAGGCGTACGCACCGGCTCATCCGCCTGTTCGACGGAACCCAGGTATTATAGCAAACTCATTTTTCCACACCCGTTCCAGTTAAAAAAATGCTTCTTAATTACATAAAAATAGCCTGGAAAGTATTGCTGCGGCATCCTTTCTATACATTTATCACGCTTTTCGGAATCAGTCTCACTTTGACCGTACTCATGGTGCTGACTTCTTTTCTGGATCATATTTTCGGGACGCATTATCCCGAGAACAAGCGTTTCAGGTCGCTTTATATCACCAGCGTGACGTATACGGATTCTTCCCGTACAACCCGCTCGCAGGGCCCGGCTTCCTTCCGTTTTCTTACACAGTATGCCAAGTCGCTTAAAACGCCCGAGCGCGTTGCCATTTCGTCCATGTTCGGTTATACCAATGCTTACGTAAACGGCAAACGGATCAAGCTGAATACGAAATATACCGATGCGGATTTCTGGTATGTCATGGATTTCGAATTTCTGGAAGGCAAGCCGTATAATCAGCAGAACATTGACAACGGCGATCACGTCATTGTGATTACGGATGCCCTCCGGAAGCAGTATTTTGAAGATGACGGCAAACCGGTGATCGGCAGGAATGTGGAAATCGAAAGTATCCATTACAAAGTCATCGGCGTGGTGAAAGGCAGTCCTGCGACACGCATTTATACGTACAGCGACGTTTATTTTCCATATACGGCCCCGAAAAGCAATTATCAGAGTGCAGGATTGCGGGGCAATTATATCGGCATCGTGCTCGCCCGGAACGAGTCGGATCTTCCCGCCATTCAAAAGGAGTTTGACAGCGGTATCCGTAAAATTCCGCTTCCGATTGTTGATTTTGAACAAAAGTATCCGGTTCTGATCGTGCAGGCCGACAAATACCTGGATCATTTCCTGAATGCGCTGCTGCGTGACGATTCGCTGAAGAACAGGTTTATATTTTATTCGATAGCCGGTTTTGTGCTGCTGATGTTTATGGGTCTGCCTGCGATCAATCTTATCAATGTGAACGTCAGCCGGATTCTGGAACGGGCCTCTGAAATAGGCGTGAGAAAAGCATTTGGTGCGCCTTCCAAAGCTTTGCTCTGGCAGTTTATTATTGAAAACGTATTCATCACATTTCTGGGCGGTTTCTTTGCGCTCGGATTGTCTTTTGCAATCATTCAGATCATCAATGCAAGCGGCTGGATCGCTTATGCCGACCTTACGATCAATGTTTCCGTATTTCTGGTCAGTATGCTGGTTTGTCTGTTTTTCGGACTGCTGTCCGGCGTGCTGCCCGCATTCCGCATGTCCAGACTGCGAATTGCCGAGGCGCTGAAAGTATAGTTCTGACTGCACGTTTATTCCTGTTTCATCCTTACCATTACAGCCATGTTACGTCATTTATTTAAATTAATCTGGAATAAAAAAGGCGCTCATTCGCTTCTGATTATCGAAATCTGGGCATCCTTTATGGTTTTGTTCGGCGTACTTTCGCTGATCGCATTCAACCTGAACAATTACCTGGAACCCATCGGCTTCGAATACAAAGACGTATGGGTACTTGATCTTTCCACCAATCAGGATACGGTAAACCTGCCCGAGAAATCGCTGCGGATCATGCAGCGGATCAGATCCTATCCGGAAGTCATATCGGCCTCGCGGACAAGCGCCAATACGCCGTTTTCTGCCAATCAGATGAGCAATAGCAGTACGTATAACAAAGTCTCCGTTTCACATGATTTCTACGTGACCGATGAAGATTTCAGCAAAACGCTTGATTTGCCCCTGCGGAAAGGACGCTGGTATGAAGAAAGCGATATAAGCGCAAGGTTCATTCCGATTGTCATTAACAAGAAAATGGAAGACAAACTGTTTGCCAACGAAAATCCGCTTGGCAAACTGATCAAGGAAAATGACACGCTTTCATATAAAATCGTGGGCGTTGTAGATAAATACAAGGCAAAAGGCGAATTTATGACTGATAACCCTGCTCTTTTCAAGATGCTTAAAAAAGAAGACTGGGACCGGAATGTCCTGATTAAAGTAAAACCCGGAACCGACGCCAACTTTGAAGCCAGGCTCGTAAAAGATATTGCCGCCATGACCGACCAATGGGGAATTGAAGTGAGTTACCTTTCGGAATCACGGAAAAACAGGCAGAACCTGACTGTGATTCCGGTGGTGATTTTTCTTGTGATCTGCGGTTTTCTGCTCACCAACGTAGCACTTGGATTATTCGGGATACTGAACCTGAACATTGCAAAGCGTAAAAATGAAATCGGCCTGCGCCGGGCGATGGGAGCAACGGAAGGAAACGTAACCACACAGTTCCTCGGTGAAATATGGGTGCTGGCCACGTTCAGTCTGATTATCGGGCTCATTTTTGCCGTCCAGTTCCCATTAATGCATGTTTTTGACCTGAACAGTGAAATTTACATCACGGCGATCCTTGCATCCATTACGGTAATTTATATAATTGTCACACTTTGTGCATGGCTGCCGAGCCGGCAGGCTTCGCTCATTCATCCGGCGCTGGCATTGCATGAAGATTAGTGAAAAAACAGAAATCCTGCATAGCCATTTGCCTAAATAAAAAACCAAATGCTGTTAATTGTTGACGACGACATTGCTGTACGCACTTCACTGACCTTGCTTCTCAAAAAGGAGGGATTTGCAGTAAAAGGCGTGACGTCGCCGGAAGAAACGATGGAAATCCTTCAAACGGAGACGCCTGAACTGATTTTGCTGGATCTGAATTTTTCCATTGAAACGTCGGGCAAGGAAGGCATGCAGCTCCTGCAAAGGATCAAAAAAGTTTGTCCTGCCGTTCCGGTCATTCTTATAACCGGCTGGGGAACCATTGATCTGGCCGTGAAAGGAATGAAAGAAGGCGCCATTGACTTTATTACCAAACCCTGGCAGAACGATTACCTGTTGCAATCCATACGTACAATCCTGAACCTTGCGCAGCAGGTTCCGCGCTCGGCAAGCAGGCGAAAACTGGAACAGCAGTATCATTTTGAAAATATCGTCGGACAGGACCCGAAGCTGCTTGATATTCTGGAAACGGTGGGACGTGTTGCGCCGACGGATGCCGCCGTGCTGATTACCGGCGAAAGCGGTACGGGCAAAGAGCTGATTGCAGAAGCGATTCATCTGAACAGCAAAAGAAAATCACGTCAGTTTGTAAAAGTAAATCTGGGCGGCATTTCTTCTACTTTGTTTGAAAGTGAATTGTTCGGGCATGTGCGCGGCGCATTTACGGATGCCAAAACGGACCGGATCGGCCGGTTTGAAATGGCCCATAAAGGTTCGGTTTTTCTGGATGAAATCGGGGAGCTGGATCTTTCGAGTCAGGTGAAGCTGCTCCGTGTATTGCAGGAACGTACTTTTGAACCGCTGGGAAGCAGCAAAAGCCGGACCGTGGATGTGCGTGTCATATGCGCAACCAACCGGAACCTCGAAGAAATGGTTGCGCTCGGGACTTTCCGTGAAGACCTTTATTACCGCATTAACCTCATTACTGTCAAACTGCCGGCATTGAGAGAACGACCCGACGATATTCCTTTACTGTCTGCTTTTTTTGTAAATAACCTGAAAACTATTTATCAGCGTCCCGACCTGCATCTGAGTGCGGCCGCTATGAAATGGCTGAAAACCTTGCATTTACAGGGAAATATCCGGCAGTTGAAAAACCTGGTGGAACGGACGGTTTTATTGTCGGGAAAAGATGAACTGGACATTGCTGATTTTCAAAAGAATTTGAATTCTGGACCGCAAATGGCCGCGCACAGAAATCTGCCCGAAGTAGGGACGATTACACTGGAAGAAATGGAATTTCAAATGATTACCAAAGCCATGCAGTTTCATCAGAACAAGGTGAGCAAAGTGGCGCGTTCCCTGGGTATCACACGGTTTGCACTGTACCGCCGGCTGGAAAAATACGGCATTGCTTACGATTCGGAAGAGGCATGAGACTATCCACGCGATTCAGGTACGTATTGTATATTTTGGCTCTGCATGCGGCATTGCTTTTCCTGGTTTATAAAATTCTGTATCAGGACAAGCTGCTTTTTATTGCATCCGAAATTTTTCTGCTGCTGTCCATTCTGTTTTCCATCGTCTTATACCGAAGTTTTATGCGGCCAATAGAATTTGTGCGTTCCGGAATTGAAGCCATCAAGGAAAAGGATTTTACCGTCAAGTTTGTCCCGACCGGAAAAGGGGAGGTGGATACGCTCATCGAGGTGTACAACCTGATGATTGATCAGCTGCGCGAAGAAAGAACCAAACTACACGAACAGCACTTTTTCCTTGAAAAGCTGATTGCTGCCTCGCCGATTTTCATTATCATTCTGGATTTTGACGACTGCATTGAATCCATGAACGTGAAAGCGACGCAGTATTTTAAAAATGACATTTATCCGTTCAAAGGCAGGAAACTGGAAGAAACGGGGCATCCGTTACTGATGGAACTGGCACACATTCCGGATGGCGAGTCGCGCGTTGTCAAGACAAACGGCGTGGTAACGTTCAAAGTTCAGCGTTCCCATTTTATGGATCAGGGTTTCAGGCGTTCGTTTCTGATGATTGAAGAACTGACGAATGAACTGCTGGAATCCGAGAAAAATGCGTACGGAAAAGTGATCCGCATGATGGCGCATGAAGTCAACAACACGCTGGGCGCAACCGATTCCATTCTTCAGACCACCGGTGCATTTCTTACGGACGAGTCCTTTCGGGACATCAAAGAAGCCATTCTGGTGGCTTCGGAACGCAACCGCAGGCTAACGCGGTTTATGCGAAATTTTGCCGACGTTGTACGGCTGCCCATGCCGGTCAGGGAAAGTACGGATGTAAACAAACTGGTCAGCGATGTTGTCGTTTTTATGGAGCCGGCTGCTGCGGGAAATGGCGTTTCGATCCGGCCTTTCTTGCCGGATTTGCCTGTTATGAAAAATATGGACGCCGGGCAAATGGAGCACGTGTTTGTTAACGTAATTAAAAACGCCATTGAAGCTTGCAAACCCGGAAATGAAATACAGCTCGAACTTTCCGAAAGCAATCTGATCATCCGAAACAACGGAGCGCCCATTAATCCCGAAGTCGGCAATCAGCTGTTTAACCCGTTTTTCAGTACCAAACGTGACGGGCAAGGCATCGGACTAACGCTAACAAGAGAAATTTTGCTTAACCACGGTTTTGAATTTTCGCTGGAAACAGACAGGAATGGCTGGACAGTCTTTGCGATTGAATTTAAATAAGAAGCAATAAACAGGCTTAATGCCTGCGAATGGAAACCGTAAATGCCGCAGCCGGATTTAGGACCATAAGCTGCTCAATCGCTGCATCGTTCATTCCTTTTTGTTTCAGAACCGGCAACAGCTTTTCTGAAATAGCCGTATAACCCCGGAACTTGCCGCCGTCGGGTTCTCCGGGCTGGTACCAGCCGGCATCATGCGAAATCAGGATCTTTTTCAAAAATCCTTCTTTTTTCAGGAACAAAATCAGTTCTGCATGTTCAGCAGCATTTTCTTCATTTATGCCGTCCAGACTGATCCAGCAGCCGGACGCGGCCGTTTTTACAAATTCTTCACGACTGCCTCTGGCATGCACCCACACAAATGCAGCCGGATCAACATTCAGGTTTTTGAGAATTTCAATTTGCTCGTTGGCAGGAACGGCCGGGCCCGTATGTGAACAGATTGTCAGGCCGGTTTTCAAATGCGTGAGCGCAGCCGCTTTGATCAGCTTTTGATGCAGTCCGGATAAATGTCCGTCATTGACGCCGATTTTAATAAATCCCGGTTTAACCGAAGTTTGTTCAATTCCGTTATTAAATTCTTCGGTCCACCGCTTCGCTAATTGTTCTGCCGTTTCGGTAAATGCCCATGACGGCAGATATTTGTTGTTGGAAGCACCGTAATAACCTGTATTTGTAAGCAAATTCAGGCCGGATCGGGCAGCAAGCTTTTCAAGCAGAACTACATCGCGGCCCAGGAATGCAGGTGTGCATTCCACCATACTTTTTATTCCTTTCGACTTGGCTTCCAGAAGGTACGGAAGCACTTTTTTGATTACATCTTCATGGTTCCAGCGGTCAGGCGATATTTTATCCGCACCGATAAAATCCACCAGTACATGTTCATGAATCAGCGTCACGCCCAGTTCAGCAGGTTTGATTTGCCCCTTAACCGTATGAATGTAATCCTTTTCAAAGCCTGCCATCCGGATCAGAAATGGAAAGGCAGCGCAGTATTTCAAAAAATCCCTGCGAGGCAGAAATGCTTTTTCCTGCATATAACAGAATCAGTTTACACCCATTGAAATAATCATTTACTCAATGATGATAAAAGGCGTAGGACTGAAAGATATAATGAAAATAATGAAAGCACAGATTCCAAGAATAATCCGCGGCGTGTCAAGCGGCTTGTTTTCATCCGTTTCAGGATGCCGTATTCCTAGAAAGCGGCCAAGAATGAAAATAAACGGAAGAAATCCTGTAGAACCTTCCCAATCCGGACGGATGTAGGAAACGGCAAATTGTCCTACAACAATAATCAGGCTCAGCATTAATCCCGTCAGCTGGTTATCACTGGCTCTGCGAAAACAGATGTAGATAAAATAGATGTAAATAAAGAGATAAAACAAACGTTCGTAAAATTCCTTGTCGTTTCCGGTAGCGAATGTCTCGGCACGAAAAAGCCCTAATCCTGCATAGAACACGAAAAATCCGAACAAGACCGGCGCAACTACGTCAAACCTTTTCTTTCCGATCATTCCGTAAAGAATATGGCCGCCGTCCAGCTGACCAATTGGAATAAGGTTAAGGGATGTGAAGAAAAGCGCAAGATACCCGGCAAAAATGTACGGATAATGGATCATTTCATAAGCATGCGGCAATCTTGAGGGATCGGCAACGTACGTTTTAAAAAGCCAGAAAAGGATGTTATCTCCCAAAACGATATTTCCGGAGGCGTTTTCATAAACAAACTGCGGATAACTCAACCCAAAGCGCTCATATTCCGGATGAATGCTGAAAATATACTCCGGCGGCGGCAAGTGTGTAAATCCGTACCATAACACAACCAATGCAGCAATAAACCCGGCAAGCGGACCGGCAATGCCTATGTCAAAAAATTTAAGTCTGGAACGCACAACGGAAGTAATCCGGATGAATGCGCCCATGGTACCAATACTCTGGGAAATGCCAAACCAGAGCGGAATATAATAAGGCAGCGTAACCCGGACCTGATGTGCCCTTGCGACGAAGTAATGCCCGAACTCATGAATGGTTAGGATCGCCAGAAAAGGAACAGAAAAGTTGAATCCCTGCAAAAACTGCGTCCATCCAAGCGGTTTTTCCACCAGAAAAAACATGTTACCGTAAATCCACTCCGCGCCGGCAAGTGTCGTTGTGATTACGGTGGTTATGAACAGGAGTGCCTGAATGAAATAGGTCCGCGTATTAGACTGCATAGTCTTTAAGATAATCGAGTATGGTTAACGGTTTCTGGACGTGGATGGTATCTATTCCCAGTTTGGAGGCACTTTCGATATTGGCTGCATTGTCGTCCAGAAAAAGCGTTTCTTCTGCAAGTAACCCTTCCTGTTCCAGTACTTTCAGGTAAATCCGCGGATCGGGCTTCATGAGCTTCATTTCATAGGAAAGAAATACGGTATCAAATAAATCCTGAAGTTTTTCTATTCCTGTGGAAGCTTTCAGGATTTTATTCACCTGCAGAATGTGGATGGAGCTTGTATTGCTGAGTAAAAAAAGACGGTAATTTTTCCGGAGTTTCTGAAGCAGTTCCACTCTTTCGGGCGGAAGGTCAAGAAGCAGGTTGTTCCACGCCGTATCAATGGCATCGTCCGATAAATCGGTAAAGCCGATGATTCTTCTTACAAAATTCCGGAAACCTTCTTCATCCAGTTCTCCCGTTTCAAATTGGCGGAAAATATCGTTTTCCTGAAAAATAGTCAGAATTTCACTTTGTTCTCTGCCGCTGAGTTCTGCAAATGATCTGGAAGCAATCGGTACATCAATGTTCAGGATAACATCGCCGAGATCGAAAATTATATTCTTGATTTTTTCGTTTTTCATCTGTTTGTTAATCAGCAAATAAGCAAAATACCCGATTCTCTTATTCTACAACAACGCCCATTGCACAGAATTTCTCGATTCGCTGTTCAATTCTTGCTTGTGTATCAATTGTCGATAATTCGGAAATGTTTTCAAGAATGACTCTTTTCAGCTCATTGGCCATCCAGTTATGATCCAGATGTGCGCCGCCGAGTGGTTCCGGAATGATGCCGTCAATCAGATTGTTTTTCTTCATGTCGCGGGCCGTGATTTTCATGGCTTCCGCAGCCTGTTCCTTGTAATCCCAGCTTCTCCACAGAATGGCCGAGCAGTTTTCAGGAGAAATAACCGAGTACCATGTGTTTTCCAGCATCAGTACGCGGTCGCCGATGGCAATTCCGAGTGCTCCGCCGGATGCGCCTTCACCGATGATTATGCAGATCACGGGCACTTTCAGCATGAACATTTCTTTCAGGTTTCTGGCAATGGCTTCGCCCTGGCCGCGTTCTTCGGCTTCCATCCCCGGAAATGCACCCGGCGTGTCGATCAGGGTAACGATGGGTTTGTTAAACTTTTCTGCCAGTTTCATCAGGCGAAGTGCCTTGCGGTAACCTTCCGGATTGGGCATACCGAAATTCCGGTGCTGTCTTTGCTTGGTATTCCTGCCTTTCTGCTGACCGATCAGCATGACGGACTGGCCGCCGACATTGGCAAGTCCGCCGATTACCGCCGGATCGTCCCTGACCTGACGGTCGCCATGCAGTTCAATGAATTCATCACAGATCAGTTCGATATAATCCAGCGTATAAGGGCGGTCCGGATGGCGGGACAGCTGCACGCGCTGCCACCGGGTAAGATTTTCAAAAATTTCTTTCTGAAGATCGGTGATGTTGTTTTCCAGCAAGGAAATGGCATTGGAAAAATCTACATTGTTATCTTTCGCCAATGTCTTCATTTCTTCGAGCTTTCTTTCCAGCTCGGCCATAGGTTTTTCAAAGTCCAGGTATGTTCTCATATAAAGGTTCTGATTGTTGAGGCGGAAGCCTTAAAGTTCGTAAGTGCGTCCTCTTGACGGTATTTCAACCGATTTGTATCCAAGTTCTTCAATTTTATTCTGGAAATCAGCCATGCTCTGCTTTTCCCCGTGGACAAGAAAAATTCCTTTCAGTTTTTCCGGGTCCTGCATTTTAACAAATTTCAGCAGATCGTTCTGATCTCCGTGCCCGCTAAATACGTCAATTTTTTCAATATTAGCCAAGACCGGCAGCTGCTTTCCGCGAATTGAAATGGTATCCTGCCCGTTCAGAAGCCTCCATCCGAGCGTTCCTTCCGAAGCGTAGCCGATCATCAGGATGGTTGCATACGGATTTCCGATATTCGCCTCCACGTGCTGTTCAACGCGACCGCCCTGAACCATCCCGGAAGACGAGATAATGATACACGGCTCATTGTAATTGGAAACGGCACGGCTTGCATCCGAACTTTCCAGATAAATAAGGTTGTCAAAATCGAAAAGCATGTCATTGTTCTCCTGAAAATTGCGTGCCTCCTTGTTGAGCAGCCTTACATGGCGCTGATATACCTTTGTGCTGCTGTGCGCCAGCGGACTGTCGGAGAATACTTTCAGGTACGGAAACGAATGTTCCATATACACTTTATTGAGCGTATAAAGCAGTGCCTGCGTACGTCCCACACTGAATGACGGAATGATCAGTCTGCCCGGAATATCAATGCATGTTCGCTTGATCACGTCCGCAAGCGCTTCCACCGGCGTTCCCTTGTTTTCATGCAGCCGGTTGCCGTAAGTGGATTCACAAACCAGGTAATCGACCGGAGGGATTTCCTGCGGATCGGTCAGCAGCGGGTAATTGCTGCGGCCTATATCCCCTGAAAAGCAGATCCTTTTTTTCTGCCCGTCTTCATAAACTTCCACAACGATATGCGCGGCACCAAGCAAGTGGCCGGCTGCATAAAACGTAATCGTTATATTGTCTGCAATGCGGTAACGCTGGCCGAAAGCCACGGGCACAAAGTTGTCCAAAGCTTCATTTACGTGTTTCTCAACGTAATAGTCCATCGGAACATCCTTCTTTTTGCCCCGTTTTCTGGCAGAAGAAGCACTTTTGGAATTCAGCCTTTTCTGATGCAAATTGGCCGCATCTTTAAGCAATAAGGTAGTAAGTGCAAGCGTAGGTTCGGTACACACAACCCTTCCTTCAAAACCCTCTTTATACAAATTGGGAATATTGCCGGAATGGTCAATATGCGCATGTGTTAAAAGAACCGTATTAATCAGACTGGCATCGAATGGAAAGACACTTTTTTGTTCTTCATATCTCGTTTTTCTACCTATCTCATCTAAATCAAAATCAGAGCCGCAATCAATCAATATCCGGTAATCGTCCGATTCCAAAAGGAACATACTACCCGTCACCTGCTGCACAGCTCCCCAAAATGTCAATTTCATACGCTGTAAATGGGGTAAATACGTATATTGCGATTTTTCACTCAGTGCGAAAATCAATATCACTTTATGGTCTTGTCACAACCAACATCCTGCAAAAGTATCAAAAAACCGGCTGAGAATTGGTGATTACTTGTTAGTTTAGATTTGTATTCCAAACTTTTGAACTGACCTTTATCAGTTACGGCCTTTATGAAATTCAGTGTTCTTCTTCTTTTCGTGCTTTTTCAGCCATCCGCATTTTCCCAAACCATTGACAGTCTTGCGTTAAATAATTTTCAGGATGCCGTGCTGGAAGTTCAGAACAGTGAATTGCTGCGAAGCGGTTCGCTGGCCGTCAGCATCAAATCGGTAAAAGAAGGTACAAATATTTTTGCATTGAACCCGGAACGATCCCTTCCTTCGGCTTCTACCCTGAAACTTGTTTCAACTGCAACCGCGCTGGCTGTTTTTGGCGGTGATTTCCAATTTCAGACGTTTCTTGAACACGACGGGATCATTCGGAACGACACGCTGATTGGTAATCTTTACATTCGCGGATCGGGCGATCCTTCGCTCGGAAGCGAACGTTTTAAAGGCTATTTGTCAGGGGCTCAATTGATTGCACGCTGGATCGGAGCCGTTAGGAAAGCAGGAATTGTACATATAAAAGGGAAAGTGCTTGCTGACGATTCTTTTTTCGACACTGAAACCGTTGCAAGTACCTGGATCTGGGGCGATATGGGAAATTATTATGGCGCAGGTGTACAAGGTCTGAACTTTAATGAAAACCAGTATAAGGTTAAATTCAAACCAGGTGCAGGCGTGGGCGATCCCGCCGCATTTGCAGGCATCGAACCGCTGATTCCCTATCTATCTTTTACAAATCAGGTTACAACGGGAGAAAGGGGAAGCGGCGACCAGACGATCATTTACAGCAGCCCTTTGGGAAATAATGTTGTGCTTACGGGTACAGTTCCAGCCGGAGTTCCGGTATTTTCGGTTAAAGGGTCCATTCCCGATCCGGCCGGTTATGCCGCATTCGCTTTGAAGTCGGGATTAAACAATGCATCGGTTTTTGTTCTTGACAGCAATCTGGCCGTGCCGGAAATCCTGCCGGTAACTGCCGTTCCCAGAGTTATACTGGACGAATATAAATCGCCGCCTTTACGGGAAATCTGTCAGCAGACTAATTTCTGGAGCGTCAATTTATTTGCAGATACATTTTTTAAACAAATCGGGAAAAGGCTTTCGGGGAAGTCGGATTTTGAAAGTTCGGCAGCGGCGGTAACCACATACTGGCTGAACCGAAATGCCGATATGCGGGGTTTTTACATTAAAGACGGCAGCGGATTATCGCCTTCGGGTTCCATTACAACCAATAGCCTGACCGATATTCTGAATGCCGCAAACAAGGATAAAAATTTCAGTGATTTCTATAAAAGCATTGCAGTGCTCGGCGTTAACGGAACTGTCCGCAATCTTGGAAAAGGAAGCAAGGCAGCGGGCAATATGCACGTTAAAAGCGGTTCAATCGAGGGAACGCGTGCGTATGCCGGTTATGTCACATCCAAATCAGGCTCATTGCTGAGTTTTTCAATCATTGCACACAAATACCTTCCGGGCAGTAACCGCGTGATTACAGACCAGCTCGTAAAACTGATGACACTCATGGCAGAACTATAAAAAGGGCGTTAAACAGCAAAAAGCATGTGCCGGTTTGCCGTTCAACGCTCTTTATAATTACTGCACTTTTTCGATCACCAGATTGTGGTTGGTGTAAATGCAAAGGTCGGCTGCGATTGTAAGGCCTTCACGGACCATTTCATCGGCGGATAAATGCGGTGCATGTTTTTTCAGCGCCTGAGCCGCAGAAAGTGCATAATTGCCGCCCGAGCCGATTGATGCAATGCCGTTTTCCGGTTCCAGAACATCGCCCGTTCCCGAAATAACCAGGATTTCATCCTTGCTTGCCGTAATCATCATGGCTTCCAGTTTTCGGAGGTAGCGGTCTGTACGCCAGTCTTTCGCCAGTTCAATGGCAGCGCGTTTCATGTTACCGCTGTATGCATTCAGTTTTTCTTCAAATTTCTCAAGCAATGTAAATGCATCCGCAGTCGAACCGGCAAACCCGACGAGGATTTTTCCGTTCATCAGCGTTCTGATTTTTTTGACATTGCTTTTGGCAACGGTATTTCCCATTGTAGCCTGGCCATCTGCGCCCAGTGAAACGGCTCCGTTATGTAAAACCCCCAGGACGGTCGTAGCGTGAATTTTTTCCATTGAATTGGCTCTTGGTTAAATCTTTGATAAAATAATTTATGACTGAAATTTCCTGATTTTCAACCTGCAAAAAACATTGTCAACCGGCATCAGCGGAAAATCTTCAGGCAACGCTTCTTTACTTATGATTTCAAATCCGTTCTTTTCATAAAACCGGATGGCAGCACCCAGTTTATCCATTGTACCGAGGTAAACGTTGCGAATGCCGGAGGCTGTACAATAATCTTCAAGCGTATCGAACAGAAGCTGCGCAGTCCGGAATTCCTTGCCGCGGAATTCTTTCTGAACAAACATTTTCCTGATTACACCGGCATTGTTGCCGATCCTGATCAAAGCAATGCTTCCCACAACTTTGCCTTCATAAATAGCCAGCCAGAATTGTCCGCCATTTTTGCGGTAAAACTCGTCCACTATAAAAAGGTCCGGCTGATCCTCGGCAGTAATCGGGATCTGAAATTCAATCTGCTGTATATGGAGAATGAGATCAACAATCTGATTCTGAAGATCTTTATGAAAGGGTATAATCTGGATCATATGCAGCAAATGAACTTTTGATAATGCTTACTTAAAACAAAAGTGCCAGGTTTTAAAACCTGACACTTTGTACATTTTAATCTATTTATAAACCGGATAACCTTTTCGTTTTCCTCAAAACGGTTTGTTAAACCAGCATGCTCATCGGTTCTTCAAGCAATTTCTTCACAGTCTGCAGGAATGCGGCCCCGAGTGCGCCATCCACAACGCGGTGGTCGGCAGAAAGGGTTACTTTCATGATATTTGTCGGGTAAACCGTTCCGTCTTCCTTGAAAGCAGCGACTTTCTTGATGGCGCCGATTGCAAGAATACAGGAATCCGGCGGATTGATGATGGCGGTAAACTCGTCAACGCCGAACATTCCGAGGTTGGAAATGGAGAAAGTATTACCTTCCCAGTCCTTGGGCTGCAGTTTTTTGTCTTTTGCTTTGCCAGCCAGGTCTTTTACTTCGCCCGAAATAGTGGAAAGCGTTTTTTTGTCAGCATCCCGGATGACAGGAACCAGCAAACCTTCGTCTACGGCCACGGCCACACCGATATTTACATAGTTATATCTTCTGATTTTGTCTCCAAGCCATGCTGAGTTAACGGCGGGATGTTGTTTCAAGGCCACAGCGCACGCTTTGATCACCATATCGTTGAACGAGATCTTGGCAGGGCTTACTTCATTCAGCTGCGGGCGCAATGCCATTGCTTTGTCCATAACAATTTCCATCGTTACATAGAAATGAGGCGCTGTAAACAGGCTGTCGCTCAGTCTGCGGGCAATGGTCTTACGCATCTGTGAAATAGGCAGATCGGTAAAATCACCCGTTGCAGGTACAGCAGGAGCCGGAGCCGGAGCGGCCGTTTCCGCCGTTTTTGCAGCAGGCGCCGGAGCAGCCGCAGGAGCTTCCGTTTTAGCAGCAGCGGCTGCCGCAGCAGGCTTGAACTCGTCCACATCGCGTTTTACAATGCGTCCGTTATCGCCGCTTCCTTCAACCTGGCTCAGGTTAATCCCTTTTTCATCCGCAAGGCGCTTTGCAAGCGGAGAAGCCTTGATGCGGTCGCCGGAATCAGCCACAGAAACACTTTTATCTGCAGATGCATCCTGATTTTCGGATTGCGCAGCAGGTTTTCCTTCGTCTGCAGCATCTATATTTTCAACGCCTGCTTCTCCGTTCTCACGTGCCAGCAAGGCTTCTACATTTGCACCTTCTTCACCGATAACAGCGATAATGGCATCCACAGGAACAGCTTCCCCTTCTTTGATTCCGGTATACAGCAGTGTTCCGTCTTCGTATGCTTCCAGTTCCATGGTGGCTTTGTCCGTTTCAACATCGGCCAGAATATCACCGGATTTTACTTTATCGCCTACTTTTTTCTGCCATGAAACCAGCGTACCTTCTTCCATGGTATCACTCATTTTTGGCATGCGCACCACTACTGCATTGATTTTTTCAGTCGATGGCGCAGGTTTTTTTGCAGGCTCCGGCGTGACCGTTTCAACAGCAGGTGCGGATGGCTGGGCTTCTTCTTTAGGCGCTTCCGCACTGGCACCGTTTTGTGCCGCACCGTTGCTGCCGCCATCCAGAAGCGATTTGTAATCTTCACCTTCGGATCCAACCACCGCCATTATTCCATTGATGGGAACAGCATCACCTTTATTAACGCCGATATAAAGAAGTGTACCGTCATAATAAGATTCCAGGTCCATCGTCGCTTTATCAGTCTCGACTTCTGCGATTATTTCACCGGATTTAATTTTATCACCTACTTTTTTGTGCCATTCTGCGATAACACCTTCTTCCATGGTGTCGCTCATTTTGGGCATACGAATTACTTCTGCCATATCGCTTGTTAAGGTATTTTAGTTTCTTGGTCTATACTCAGATTTTAGTCAAAATTACAACAAAAGGCCAATTTTGCACTCCCTTTTGTCATTAATTCTAAACCTCAGCCGTTTTTAGTTGATCTTCAGAACGGCCATGAACGCCTCCTGCGGGATCTCTACATTTCCGACCTGACGCATCCGTTTCTTTCCTTTTTTCTGTTTTTCCAGCAGTTTGCGTTTACGGGAAATATCACCGCCGTAACATTTTGCAAGTACATCCTTGCGCATGGCCTTCACGGTTTCACGGGCAATGATCTTTTGTCCGATCGCAGCCTGAATGGCGATTTCAAACATCTGGCGGGGAATCAGTTCGCGAAGCTTCTCGCAAAGTTTTTTACCCCATTCATATGATTTCGAGCGGTGTACAATGGCCGAAAGTGCATCTACCGGCTCGCCGTTCAGCATCACGTCCAGTTTCACCATATCGGATTCCTGATAACCTGCAAGTTCATAATCCAGTGAAGCATAGCCGCGTGAAATGGTTTTCAGCTTGTCAAAAAAGTCAAACACGACTTCGGCAAGCGGAATCAGGAATTGCAGTTCAACGCGCTCAGAAGTAAGGTAAACCTGATTTTTCAAAATGCCCCTTTTGTCCATACAAAGATTCAGGATCGGGCCGATGTAATCGGATTTGGTAATGATCTGCGCATTGATGTACGGTTCCTCGATCCATTTGATATGGTTCGGTTCCGGCATTTCCGACGGTGCGCTGATGTTCATCAGCTTGTCCTTGGTATTGAGAATACGGAACTGCACCGACGGTACGGTTGTAATCACCGTCATGTCAAATTCACGTTCAAGCCTTTCCTGAACGATTTCCATATGGAGCATGCCAAGAAACCCGCAACGGAACCCGAAGCCCAGTGCCGCTGACGTTTCCGGTTCCCAGACAAGGGCGGCGTCGTTCAGCTGCAGCTTTTCCATGGCTTCGCGAAGTTCTTCAAATTCACTGGTATCGACCGGATAAATACCGGCAAAAACCATGGGTTTAACCTCGGAAAATCCGACAATTGCTTCACTTGCAGGTCTGTCAATATGCGTAAATGTATCGCCTACTTTTACCTCTTTGGCTACTTTTATACCTGAAATAAGATAACCCACATCGCCGCATTCTACAACCTGTTTCGGTATCTGCTGTAACCCCAGCGTACCGATTTCATCTGCGATGTATTCTTTTCCGGTTGCCATGAACTTCACACGGTCCCCTTTTTTTATGCTTCCGTTTTTCACCCGGAAAATAACCTCAATTCCTCTGTATGAATTGAATACCGAGTCAAAAATCAAAGCCTGCAATGGAGCCGCCGGATCTCCGACAGGAGCGGGGATACGTTCCACAATGGCATTCAGTATGGCTTCTATTCCGATGCCTTCCTTTCCGCTGGCCGGAATAATATCTTCTCGTGTACAGTCCAGCAGATCAACCATTTCATCCTTGATCTCTTCCGGCCTTGCTCCCGGCAAATCTATTTTGTTCAGTACCGGAATGATTACAAGATCATGATTAATTGCAAGGTACAAATTGGAGATAGTCTGTGCCTCAGTGCCCTGAGATGCATCAACGAGCAGTAAAGCTCCTTCGCAGGCTGCAATGGAGCGGGAAACTTCATAAGAAAAGTCAACATGCCCCGGTGTGTCAATCAGGTTCAGGATGTACTCTTCTCCTTTATAAATATAGTTCATCTGGATCGCATGACTTTTGATCGTGATGCCACGTTCCCGTTCCAGATCCATATTGTCCAGAAGCTGAGCCTGCATTTCCCGCTGGGTTACCGTTTTGGTAAACTCAAGCAAGCGGTCTGCAAGGGTGCTTTTTCCATGGTCAATATGGGCGATGATGCAAAAATTACGGATTTTCTTCATGAAAATAATTACTGTCTGTCGCTTTGAATGGATGGTGGATCAAAGCATGTGCAAAATTACGAGGGTAATTAATATTTCAACAGGTTTTCTTGCTGAACTTCAAACTTAAAGAAAATACTTTACGAAACAGGAGAGAATGCCGGGCAATACTGTTGGTACAATATTACCCGGATGTTCTGTAAAATGTAGTATTGTAAGCTGAAAGAACGGGAACCTTCGGCTGAATAAAAGATTTTGCCAGATGAAAATCTGCACGCCGATGTTCCGGAAAGACTCTGTTCCTATTTCTCCTGTTTTATCAAAATCAGGAATTTGCCAGTGCACGGTCGAGATGTACGTAGCCGCCGTCTACATAAATCAGCTGGCCGGTGGTGTGGCTTGAACGGGCCGACAGCAGAAATACGGTCATATTTGCAATTTCCTCGGCGGTCGTCATCCGGTTTTCCAGCGGTATATTGGCCGTGATGGATTTCAGTTTTTCTGCCGGGTCCGAAAGCGTTTCAATCCAGCGTTCGTAAAGCGGCGTCCAGCATTCGGCCACAATAACGGCATTCACACGGATCCCGTATTTCAGGAGTTCGACCGCCCATTCACGCGTAAGTGCATTGCGGCCGCCGTTCGAAGCCGCATATGCCGAAGTGCCGCCTTGGCCGGTGTCAGCCGTTTTGGAGCTGATATTGACGATGGAACCTTTGGAAACTTTCAGTGCCGGCAAAGCATGATGCGCCATCAGGTAATAATGAACCAAATTTTTATGCAAGGAAGCCATGAAGCCGTGGTAATCGCCCGTTTCCAGCCCGACTCCGTCGTTTACACCGGCATTGTTTACCAGACCGTCAATCCGTCCGTACTCAGTATGACTGCCGCTACGGCATTCTGACATTCCTCTGGCCGTGTAAGTTCTGCGGCAACCTGAAAAGATTCAAAACCCTTTGCTGCTAGATCATCGACAACTTTCTGGTTATCTTCTGCATTTCGTCCGACAATAACCGGAATCGCGCCTTCAGCAGCCAGGACCTGCACAATGCCTTCTCCGATGCCTTTGGCGCCGCCTGTAACTATAATTACTTTATTCTTAAGTTGTAAATCCATGGTAAAAAGTGAAAATCTTTACTGGTTTCCCGTAAGAATGTAAAGTAAAGCAAAACGCGGCAAATAACTTTACAGCCGAAAAATTTAACAGGCCGCACCGTTCCGCATACAGATTCGGTAAATGCCTGTTATCATTGCCTTGTTCAGCTGAACGGATTGTCCGAACAGGAATCAGCGAATATTCAGATGTTGCTGAACTTCATCCTTTTTCCTGCGCGATATTTCGACGCGCGATCCGTCGGATATGATAATGAATTCATTGTTGTTGCTGATCCGTATGATGTGGTCGGGATTGACAAGGTGCGATTTATGCGTGCGTATGAATTTGAACTGTTCCAGCATTTCTTCAAAGTGCTTGAGCGTTTTGCTGGCAACAAAAGGCCTTTTGTCTTTCAGGTGAATAACCGTGTAGTTCCGGTCTGCTTCCAGGCGAAGTATCTCGTTGATGGTAAAAAAGAAAACGCCTTCACTCGACGGAACAGCCAGCCTGAATTCCCGGATGTCTTTCTTCTCAATATTGCTTACCAGATTATCGTATAGCATGCGTTTCTGTCTTACAGATTCTTGTTTTGTCATATGGCGGTAAATGGCTTCTTTTAATTCATCGGGATCCACAGGTTTGAGTAGATAATCCAGCGCGCTGAAACGGATGGCCTGAATGGCGTACTGGTTATACGCAGTTGTAAAAATGATGTCGAAAGTGAATGATTTAAGCGCTGTCAGCAGCTCAAACCCGTTCTGATGCGGCATTTCGACGTCCAGAAAAATGATTCCGGGGTTGAAGGAAAGTAAAATGTTTTTTGCTTCCTCCACTGAAGATGCAAGCCGTATTTCACTGACTTCCGGTATGTAATTGCTTAAATAATGCTGCAGCACGTTGCGTGCTCTGAATTCGTCATCAACAATTAATACTTTAATCATGGGCTATAGTGCTTTGTTGTGCGGCACCGTATCGACGCCTTTTTTTAGTGTGATTCAAAATAGAAGAATATTCAGGAATCGGGTATTTTCTAATGTGCAAGTGGCTTTGTGCAGTTATTTTAAGGTTAAGGCAGGTCAGTAGGGGAAAGTCAGGCTGTCAAATCACCGGCAAGGCAGCACGGCTGATATGCATTAGATAACTGAAATGTGCCTGTGGATAATTACGATCTGTTTAATTCAGCAAACTCGGATAAATTGTGCTTTTCAGCTTGAAGAATAAGTATAAAGCGCTGTCAATCAGTTATGAGCTGGTCTTTGTATTTTTTTATTACCTAGCTGTTAACGGTTCATTCTTCTAAAAACCGCCTGCTTGTGAAGTTCAGATTGATTGTCATCATGGGTATTTCAGCGTTCCTTTTCGGTTGTTCGGGTTCATCATCTTATAAAAAAGAGAACGGACAGTGGTATTACAAGAATTTATTGCTGGAAGCCGTGCCGAATGGCAGTTTAGAGGAGATTAATGAGTTCTTTGCAGTCGATTCCAGGCATGCATTTTACCGGAACGCAGTCATTGCCGGCAGCGATTCGGAAAGTTTTACGGCACTGAGCGAGCATTATGCCAGAGACAAAGCCCATGTATACTATTGCAATACGTACCGCAAAGGGCAGGAATACTACGCGGTCCGGCATAACCGCATTTCTGTGATCAGCGATGCCGATCCGCTTACATTTTCGTACCTGGAAAGTAATTATGCAAAAGACAGCCGCAAGGTGTTTTATGATGGGAAAAGTTTTCCCGTGCGCGATGCCGGTTCTTTCCGGCTGCTGGAATACGGATTTGCCAAAGATGCATTCAGAGGATATTATCTGCAAACTGAAATTACCGGAAGCGACGGAAAATCCTTCGGGAACCTGGATCATGAATACTCGAAAGATGCCCGGAACATTTACTTTTCAAAGGTTCAGACGCATGACGTTGCCGAGCCACTGCCAGTTACCATACCGGTGAAATCCGCAGACACAGCATCATTCAGCGTGCTGGAAAAAGGCTATGCGCGGGATAATAAAAATGTATTTTACAAAGGAAATCCAATCGCAGGCGCAAACCCTGCATCGTTCAAAATGCTAGTCACTGAAACTGAAAATGCGGATGCCAAAGATCATGCGGCTTTTTATAAAAACGGGCGACGGCAGATTTTCAATTAATGTCGTTCGCTGTATTTCAACGGGTTTTTCTGAAAGCTGTAAATCAGGTAAAACAGGGCCGGAAGAATAAAAACGCTGCCGATCAGCAAGGCAAGACCCAGTGACTGCATGGTTTTTTCCTGCCCGGCATGTTCCATCAGGGAAAGATAACCGCCGCCTTTCAGAATAACGATATTCGGGAAATGCCTGTAAGTCGTGGTCAGTAAAATCATGGTGACCTGAAAGCCGGCCAATACACGCAGTAACTTTATTTTTCCCTGATATAACAAATACCACATCCAGACCAGTGAAAGTGTTGCTGAAATAATGGCAATGCGTCCGACCCAGTTCCCGAATACCCATTCCATTAACGGAACGTTCTCCAGATAAGCGGCTATAAAAACAAGAATTCCGCAGATGACGGCCGCTATATTGAAAAACTGTGCCTTGTGCGCAAAACGCAGCCTGCTTTGGTCATCGTCCGCTTCTCCGATGAGATAAACAGACGCCAAAAACCCGCAGATTGAAACCGTAAACAGTCCGACCGCAACCGCAAACCAGTGCAGCCAGCTGAAAATATAAGCAGAAAGGAAAGTATCGGCTTTCGGATCAATGTGCCCAGAAACCGCGCTTCCGGCAATAATACCCAGAAAAAAAGGCGTTATAAAACTTGAAATGGCAAATATGGTATTATAGATATGCTGCATGTCGTCAACAACTGCGTCGTAATGCCGGAATGTAAAAGCAGTTCCTCTTGCTATAATTCCTAATAACATAATGGTCAGCGGAATATGCAGATAAACCGACATCATGGAATAAATGACCGGAAACCCGACGAACAGAATGACAATGGCAATGATCAGCCACATATGGTTTGCTTCCCAGATCGGGCCAATGGCGGAATACAAGGTTTTGCGTGTAATTTCCTTGTTTCTCCTGGAAGTGAACAGTTCAATAATTCCGGCACCATAATCTGCGCCGCCAAGCAGCAGATAAAGCAGAATGGACGTCCATAGAAAAGTGATAACGACGTAAAGCATGGTCTGTTTCAGAAATAGTGAAGGTTATGATTGCGGTTTGTCGTACAGTTTTCCAACCATTTTGATCTGCCTGTAAAGCATGAATACGACCACACAGGCCAGGGAAACGTAAACGGCCGTAAAAAGATAAAACGAGTACGCAATGCCCGGCATAGGCGTTACTGCATCCGCCGTGCGCATGATTCCGTTGATGATCCACGGCTGCCTTCCGACTTCCGTCACCGTCCAGCCGGCTTCAACGGCAATAAACCCGAGCGGCGTTGCTGCTACGAACAACCGAAGCAGCCATTTGCTTTCAAGCCATTTTTTCTTTTTCCATAATGCCGTGAAGTACAGTGCCGAAATCAGCATCATGGCCGTACCCATTCCGACCATAATCTGGAAAGCGTAATGCGTAATGGCAACAGGCGGGTGGTTTTCAGCGGGAATCTGATCAAGCCCTTTTACCTCGGATTTAAAATCGCCGTGTGCAAGAAAACTCAGAAAGCCCGGCAATTTCAGTGCGTAGTCAACTTTCTTGTTTTCCTCATCCGGAATCCCGCCGACAATCAGCGAAGCAGATCTTTCGGTATGGAAATGCGCCTCCATCGCCGCCAGTTTCGCCGGTTGTCTTCTGGCAACATCTTTTGCAGAAATATCCCCGCTGAAAGGCTGTACAAGTGCGGCGGCACAACCGAAGATAGCTGCAATCTGAAAAGACCGTGTGTGAAAAAGTACATTCTTTCCTTTCAGGATCATAAGCGCGTGAATGCCTGCAACGGCAAAGCCGGTGGCGACAAACGCAGCGATCGTCATATGCAGTGCCTGTGAAAACCATGCGTCATTGAACATGGCTTTTACCGGGTCAATATTCAGGTATTTGCCGTCCGCAAAATCGAAACCGGCCGGGCTGTTCATCCATGCGTTTGCCGCGACAACCAGAATGCCTGACGCCAGTCCGCTTACGCCCACAATGACGCCTGTAAACCAGTGAAACCATTTATTAAAACGATCCCAGCCGTAAAGAAAAAAACCAAGCGCAATCGCTTCTATAAAAAACGCGGTTCCTTCCAGCGAGAAAGGCATGCCGAAGATCGGGCCGGCATGTTTCATGAATTCCGGCCATAACAGTCCGAGCTCAAAAGACAACACGGTTCCCGAGACGGCACCCGTCGCGAAGAAAATCGCAACGCCTTTGCTCCATGCCTTTGTTACATTTTTATAAACGGCTCTGTCGGTTTTAAGCCACATATAATGCGCAACGGCCATGAAAAACGGCATCACCATTCCGATGCATGAAAACACGATGTGAAATCCCAGCGAAAGCGCCATTTGTGACCTTGCAGCTATAAAATCATTCATTTGGAATTGTTTAATGATTAATTATAATTTAATCGCAGCAGTTCAGGGATCAGGAATTAGGATGGTCAAAACTAATCAAGTCTTGCGAGAAGAACCATTTTTAACGATTTAAAACAGTTTCAATAAGGGATTTTCTTGGGAGTTGGGGAGTAGGGAGGAAGGGATGATGGAATTTGAAGGATTGGGAACGGCAGCTTGTACCAAATGAAAACAAAGCAAAAAAGTTGATGCATGCATCAACTTTGAAATATTTTCCGGAAGTATCGAAAAGCGGTTTACTGATCTTATATAGTTCTATGTATTGGAATTGTTCTTTTCGTGAAGTCTTTTTTTAACAATGTCTGCCGGGTATTTCAGCGCCAGTTCCCGGATCTGATACGTAAATTCCTTGAAAGTTTCTTCCCACATTTCAGCTTCGCCGGGCTCATATTCATAAAAACCATGCGAATTGGCAACGCCTCTTCCGCCTTCTCTGACCACTTTATCAATAAGTTCCGGAACTTCGGTGCTGTTGTTCAGCGTAGGAAGCAGGTTTTTCATGACCGTATGATAAGCCGGAACACCCGTAAGATCCATCCAGCGGAAAACCCCCACGAAAGTCATGAAGTAACCCGCATTGTTGCGGCAGGAACGGTCAATGTCTTCAATCGTCGCATAACCGTTTTCCACCAGGCTGATGGCTTCGCGGTACATGGCGTACATCAGGCGGTTTGTGATAAAACCGGCTATATCCTTTCTGACCAGAATGGGTTCTTTGCCCCACAGATGCGATAATTCGTACAGGTATTCGCCGTTTTTGATGTCGGTTTCGTCTCCGCAGATAATTTCTAAAAATCGCGTGGTATGCGCCGGCTCTGTCCAGTGCAGACCCAGAAAACGCTCGGGATGCAATGTCAGTTTTTGCAGTTTACTGATCGGGATAGCGGATGTATTGCTTGTTAAAAGTGCGTCCGGTGTAATTACGGCTTCAATTTTTTTGTAAACCGATTCCTTGATGTCAATATTTTCAATCGTGCATTCATTGACAAGCCTGCATGGTTTCAGGCTGGAATAGTCTTCGGTAATGATCAGGTTTTTAAGGTGAAATTCAGGATCGTTCGAAATCAGGCCTTTTTCTGCTGAATTTTCGAGATGTTCCCGGATCCGCTTTTCTGCATGCTGCAAATCTGCACTGATCGGGGCAATAGCAACCACCGGATGTCCGGCAATCAGCAGGCAGCTTACAATGCTGCATCCCATTAATCCCAAACCAACAATGCCTACCGGAATTTCATTTGTGTTCATCATGCAGAAAATTAGGAGTTAAGATTTTGCAAACGGCTTTGGGCGATTAGCTGTTCGCTTCAAGCTGTTAGTGTTTACTCAATATTTGAATAAAAGGTTGATTTTGGTTCTTCCTACTACAACAAAAGCCCCGAAACGATCTGTTTCGGGGCTTTATTTATTTAAAGAAGAGTCTATTTCGACCAGCTGCTGAATTCAGTTTCTACTTCTTCGCGGGTCTTGCCCAGCTTTTGCTGAAGTTTTCCAAGAAGTTCGTCTTCTTTTCCTTCTTCATAAGCCAGATCGTCGTCAGTCAAATCTGCATATTGCTGCTTTAATTTTCCTTTTAGTTCATTCCAGTTACCTTTAATTTGTTGGGTGAAAGCACTCATGACTATGTAATTTTAAATGAAACAAATATGCTTTTTCAAGCACGTATATACTTGTTATTATAAAATTATCATTCCAGAGCCTGAATGCCGCCGTTTGACTGATCCTGCAAAAAGACTGAGAAAATATTTTCCCGTATAGTCCTTGAAAAGCTCCATTGCAGCTTTGACAAATTGTTTTCTGTTATTTTGTTGTAGCCATCAGCTTGTCCAGCCTTACAATCGCCTGAATCATGGACCTTACCGAATGATAATTCACTTTCCAGGAATGGCTCATGTGTTTCCAGATCGGTTCGCCTTGGCGCGTAAGCAGCGGCAGCCATTCGCCGACTTCGTGGCGGATCATATGGTCAAAAACAAAGCGGTGCGTTGCATCGTATGCTTTCAGATATTTTTCATCTTTATAGACACGGTAAGCATCCAGCATACCGATAATGACTTCGGCCTGCTGCCAGAATTCCTTTTCACGGTCGTAAACTTCACCGGCATGCGAGCCTTCCACGTAAACACCGCCATATTCCCAGTCAATTCCGTGTTCAACGGCATGGTTGTAAGATGCCAGAAGCTGCTCTTCGTATTCGTCATAGGAAATGCCTGCAATATCCAGCGCGTGCATCAGCAGCCATGCAAACTCCACATTATGGCCGTAACTCGTATTGTCCTCGGCCGAACTCTTCATACCATCCTCCGAGAAACGGTCCCATCCCCAGATGATATCAAACTTGATCTGCGGTGCAACGGTCCAGTCGGCCCAGAACTGCGGAATACCCGTTTTGAATTGCGGGTGCATGATTTTATGCAATAACAGTTGTATAATTTCCAGCAATTTACGCTTGTGAACCTGCTCTCCGCTGGCTTCGTACAAAGTTGTAAAAGCTTCCATCAAATGCATATGTGCGTCCAGCGTTTTGCGGTCGCCGCCAGCCGGACCGGGGCCTTTTAATTCCCAGTTGCGGAAGAACATTTCAAAATAACCGCCGTAATAAGTATCTGCCCCGTGTTTCTGAAGCAGGTCAAAAACCTTCGAAGCATATTCCAGTCCGCGCGGATCGCCTGTTGCCAAAGTGTATTCGGCAAGGCTGTAAATGGCAAAACTGTGGCCGTAAACGATTTTTTCATCAATTTTCACATTGCCTTTCCGGTCCATAAGCCAGTAAAAACCGCCGTTTTCCTGATCCCACATTTTATCGATCAGAAAATCGACGCCGTGCTTTGCGATGGCGGCATAACGTCCTTCTCCGTAACCGGCCCGGTGCGCGGATGAAAAGGTGAAAACGGTTCGGGTTTGTGCAATCAGCGATTTTTCATCTTCGCCGGAGTCATTGCCGTTGTAATCAAAATGCGTAATAAAACCGCCGTTTTCCTTGTCTACACAGCGATTTTCCCAAAATGGCAGCAACTCGTTTGTCAGATGATTGTAAATTTCCTGCCTGTAATTTTTTAATTGATCCGTATCCATTTTTGGTGTTTATGAGTCAGAATTAAGGTTTTTAAAATTTTGCGTTTGTTTAAACGATATGTGCTGCGTCGATATCCGGATTACTGGCGATATAGTCGATGTTTTGGTCGTTATAAATATTATTTAAGTCAGGCATTTAAAATAACTACTTGAAACCTGCGGGCCGATGAGCAAGCGGAACATTTGCAAATGCTGAGACATACTTCGTAATTAGCGGATCATTTTCCACTTAATACTGATATGAGCAATTCTGAAATTGTCGAGATCCTTGAATTAACCGCTAAACTGATGGAACTGCATGGAGCTGATCCGTTCAAGATCAAGGGCTATTCCATCGCGGCTTTTTATCTGGACAAATACAAGGACGGCGAACTTCAGAACATGTCGGAGCAGGAGCTTACCAAATTGCAGGGAATCGGCAAAAGCACCGCCGGCAAAATTGTTCAGATTGCGAAAACAGGCACTTTTCCCGAGCTGGAAACGCTGCTTGGCAATACGCCGCTCGGCGTCATGGAAATGTTTAATATCAAAGGCATCGGCGCCAAAAAAATAGCGGTTTTATGGCGTGAACTCGGTATCGACAACCTGCACGAACTGGAACTGGCCTGTCTGAACGGCAGTGTTGCAAAAATCAAGGGATTTGGTGCCGGTACCGCACAAAAGATCCTGGAATCGCTTGCTTTCCTGAAAGATCAGGCCGGGAAACTGAGAATGGATAAAGCGGAAGCAATTGCAAACGTCATCGCCGGCGAACTGAAGAAAAGTTTTGAAAAAGTAGAAGTAGCCGGCGACATCCGACGCAAATCGGAAATCGTGGAATCCATAAAAATTCTGGCAGCAACCGATTCGCCGGCATTGCTGCATACCATTTCTGACGGAATAGAATTTCTGGTTCAGGATAAAAAGAAATCTTCACCGTTTGTATGGCGCGGAAACGTAAGCGATGTGGCCGTAGAAGTTGAGATCATTGCCGTGAAGCCGGAAAGATTTATGAATGAACTTTTTCTGGAAAGCGCAGATGCGGAACATCTCGGATATGTCACGCCTTCCGGAAGTACGATCTGGCGTTTTGCAAATTATGAAACCGTTGATAATGAGAATGAAATTTATCAGAAAGCCGGCCTGCCGTACATCGTTTCGGAAATGCGCGAAGGCGCGGATGAATTCAAGTGGGCCGAAAAATACAATTCCGATGATCTGGTTACATGGAACGATCTGAAAGGCATTTTACATAATCACAGTACTTATTCCGACGGCCAGGATACGCTGGAACAAATGGCTTTGCATTGCCGTGAACTTGGATTTGAATACCTCGGGATTGCCGATCACTCGCAGACAGCTACTTATGCGCGCGGTCTGAAAGCCGAAGATGTATTTCGCCAGCATGAAGAAATCAAGAAACTGAATGCGCGGTTTGCTTCCGAAAACCCGGAAAAGCCGTTTAAAATCCTGAAAGGAATCGAATCCGACATTCTGGGTGACGGCTCGCTGGACTATCCTGCGGAAGTGCTTGCAACATTCGATTACATTGTGGCTTCGGTGCACAGCAATCTGACGATGTCGCAGGAAAAAGCCACTGCACGGCTGCTCAAAGCCATAGAAAACCCGTATACAACCATTTTAGGACATCCGACCGGACGTTTGCTTTTATCGCGTGAGGGGTATCCGATTGATCACAAAACCATTATTGATGCCTGTGCGGAACACAAGGTTGTGGTTGAAATTAACGCATCGCCGTGGCGGCTGGATATTGACTGGCGATGGATTTCATACTGCATGGAAAAAGGCGTTCTGCTGAGTATCAATCCCGATGCGCATTCCAGACAGGGATATCAGGATATGCATTACGGCGTTGCCGTTGCACGCAAAGGCGGACTCATCAAAGGCATGACTTTCAATGCATTTTCCCTGACGGAAATGGAATCATATTTAACAAAAAAGGCTCTTAAATAAGAGCCTGAATTTTTCTGCTGATGACGATCATTCCTGTAAAATAAAAGTCATGACCAGTATGCGCGGTATGCTTGTGCGGTCGTCATCATCAAAAAATTCCTTTAATTCCTTGATCTCAAAGCCGTATTTTTTGGCAGATTCCGTAAAATCGGAAATGTTGTGCGTAAAACAAGGTACAATCGTCTGGCCTTCTTCGGTTTCAAAACGTGCTTTCGATCCTGAATACTGCTTGAACGGGTGCAGCTCGCCGAGGTAAATCATGCCGCCGGTTTTAAGCTTGTTGCTGGCCTGCTGAAATATAAAATCCAGGTTCTCAATATGTTCAAGTACAAGGCTGAACGTAACAAGATCAAAGCATTTGTCGGTAAAATCCCAGGGCATATTAATATCCGCCTGATAAAATTCCACCTTGTAGCCGGCAAGTTTTTCTTTGGCTTTGGCCAGCATTTCTTCGGAAAGATCCGCGGCAACGAGCGTTTCTGCCCGGTTGACAAGCCATTGTGAATTTTTTCCGGTACCGCAGCCGATTTCCAGCGCGCTGCTGAAATGTTTTTCTTCCAAAACCTGCCTCAATGCAGTGGCTTCAAGGTCTCGGGTTCTGTTGACGTTGCTGTCATATTGCTCCGACCATTTGTCGTATGCTTTCCTGGTGTTCATTGTTTGTTGTTCCGTTAAATTACAAAACACGCATTTCTATTTCTTTCTGGAAAATTTCCGGCGGCAAAAATGAAATAATTCCTGTTTTAAGCGCATCGATCAAACGGGTTTTCATTTGTTCACGGTTTACGATCAGGCAAACTTCACGGGCCGGTTCCGGAAACCTGAAATTCCGGATATGCTTTTTCCGCTCATCAGAAAGCTCCATAACCGCCATTTCCGGCAAAATAGTGATGCCGCCGTTTCTTTCCACCATGCGGATTAATGTCTCGATACTGCCCGAACGATAACTGAAGCTGCTGCCGAACTGACTGTTTCGGCTCAGTTCGCAAAGCCGCTGGATCTGCGTACGGAAACAATGGCCTTCTTCCAGCAGCCACAAATCATTCGGTTCAATGTCTGCCGGCAGAATATATTGCTTGGCGTACAAATCCGTATTGCGCGATACAAAGGCATAAAACCGTTCTTTGTACAAGGGAATTTCCTGCAGACTGCTTTCTTCGGTAGTCGAAGCAATGATTCCGGCATCCAGATTTCCGAGTTTCAGTTCATGAATAATGCGTTCGGTAATCATTTCCGAAACATGCAGCTTGATTTCGGGATAATTGCTTACAAAAGGATTTACAAAATGGGGTAAAAGATAAGGCGCAATCGTCGGAATAATTCCGATGCGCAGTTCTCCGGACAAATCTCCGTTAAAATGTTTTGCTATTTCGTTCATCCGGGATGCTTCCAGAAGAATGACTTTTGCCTGATCAATGATCTGTCTTCCGATAGCGGTCGGAACAATCGGCTGTTTGGTCCTGTCAAATATTTTCACCGACAATTCTTCTTCCAGCTTCCGGATCATCATGGATAGCGTAGGCTGCGTAACGTTGCAGTGCTCGGCGGCATGAACAAAATGGCGGTAATTATCAATGGCAACAATGTATTCTAACTGCTGAATATTCATTTAAGTGTAAAATTCCTGATAGATAAGGCTGCAAACTAAATCCGTCATGAAAGTAAAACCGGATTCAGATACATAAATTTTATTTATACAAAGATAGAAACAATCAGTTTGATTGATCATTTTAATTCATCTAACATTGTAGCCACAAAAGAACCTCATCATAACAGTAATACATTTTTATGGCAGACGAAAAGAAAAGGCTGACAACTGCCTCAGGCAAGCCTTACACCGAAAATGAAAACTCCATGACAGCAGGGCCGAGAGGTCCGATTTTGTTGCAGGATTTTATTCTGCACGAAAAAATGGCGCACTTCAATCGGGAACGTATACCTGAAAGGGTTGTGCACGCTAAAGGTTCCGGCGCATACGGCACTTTTACCGTAACGCACGATATCACAAAGTATACGAAGGCCAAATTATTCAGCGAAATCGGAAAACAGACCAAAACTTTCCTGCGTTTTTCGACGGTAGGAGGAGAAAAAGGATCTGCCGATACGGAAAGAGACCCGCGCGGTTTTGCACTGAAATTTTATACTGAAGACGGAAACTGGGATCTGGTCGGAAATAATACGCCAGTGTTTTTTATCAAAGACCCGAAAAAATTCAGTGATTTCATTCATACGCAGAAGCGTGATCCGCGCACAAACTGCAAAAGCGCAACTATGATGTGGGATTTCTGGTCGTTGAACCCGGAAAGTATGCATCAGATTATGATCCTTTTCAGCGACCGCGGAACGCCGTATAGTTACCGCCATATGCACGGGTTCGGGAGCCATACGTTTTCTATGATCAACAGCGAAAATGAAAGGGTTTTTGTGAAATTTCATTTCAAAACGCAGCAGAAGGTCAAGAATTTTACCGATTCCGAAGCGGCCCGAATGAAAGGAATGGATGCAGACTGGGCACAACGCGACCTTGTGGAAGCCATCGATGCAGGAAATTTTCCGAAATGGGAAATGAAGATTCAGGTGATGACCGAAGAACAGACCAAAACGTTCCGCTGGAATCCGTTCGATCTGACCAAAATATGGCCGCAGGCAGAATTTCCCTTGATCGACGTGGGTTTGCTGGAACTGAACCAGATTCCTGACAACTTCTTTTTTGATGTGGAACAGGCGGCATTTGCGCCGGCTCATGTTGTGGACGGTATCGGGTATTCGCCGGACAAAATGCTTCAGGGACGCCTGCTTTCCTATCCGGATGCGCAAAGGTACCGTTTGGGCGCTAATTACGAGCAGTTGCCGGTAAACCGCTGCCCGTATGCAACCAACAATTATCAGCGTGACGGAAAAATGAGAATGGACGGAAACGGAGGCGGTGTGCCTAATTATTTTCCGAACAGCTTTGATAACATTGAAGCAGATCAAAGTTACAAAGAACCTGCTGAAAAGCTCGATTCAATCGTTGCCGACTGGTACGACCGCAATGCCGAAGGTGAAAATGATCATTATACCCAGCCTGGAAATCTTTTCCGGAACGTGTTTACAGACGAAGAAAGAACGACGCAAGTCAATAATTTCCTGGGTTCACTGAAGCATGTTTCCGGTCCGAAACGGGAACTCATCCTGAACCGCCAGCTTTGTCACTTTTTCCGCACCGATCCGGAACTGGGTGCAAGGATCGCGGAAGGGCTTGGCATTGAGATTGATGCATCCATGTTTGCGCATCACTGAAAATAAATGACAAGTACAAAAAACGGCTGGCTCATATTCTGGGCCAGCCGTTTTTATATAAGATCGACTAAAAGATATAAAGACTAAAAGGATCTTAAAATAAATCTTTTGCCTTTTCCAGCGCACGTTCAAGCCCGCTTGCATCAGAACCGCCGGCTGTTGCAAAAAAAGGCTGTCCGCCGCCGCCGCCGCGGATTTCCTTTGCAAGGTCTTTCACGATTTTTCCTGCATTAAGTCCGGTTTCCTGAACGATACTTTCAGCAATAAATACGGAAAGCTGCGGTTTGCCGGCAATTTCCGTCCCGAAAACAGCAATCAGGTTTTCCACCTGGTCACGAAGTTCGTAAGACAGCTGTTTCAGCGATTCTGCATTCGGAACATCCACTTTTTCGACCAAAAGGCTGAATGTTTTATGTTTTTCCAGTCTGGCCAGCAATCCAGTTTTTAAGGTCTGGATTTTTTCAAGTTCCAGTGCCGCAATGCGCTTCTGCAGATTATTGCGTTCATCCAGCAGCGACTCGACGGCTTTAACCAGATCAGTCGGGCCTTTCAGAAGATCTTTGATTTTGTTCAGTGTTTCTTCCTGCTGGCGCATCAGTTCGAGTGCTTTTTCGCCGGTAACAGCCTCCACACGCCTTACGCCAGCCGAAACCGATCCTTCTGAAATAAACTTGAAAACACCGATTTTACCCGTTGAAGGCACATGCGTTCCGCCGCAGAGTTCAAAGGAGAATTTTGGGTCAAAAATGATCAAACGTACAAATTCGCCGTATTTTTCTCCGAAAGTTGCCGTTGCGCCCAAATCTAGCGCCTGCTGTATCGGCACATTCCTTCTTTCTTCCAGTGCGATATCCTCGCGTATTTTTTCATTTACACGGTCTTCGATTTTCTGCAGTTCCTGATCCGTTACTTTCGAAAAATGGGAAAAGTCAAAGCGGAGCACTTCATCGTTCAGGTACGAACCTTTCTGTCCGATATGCGATCCGAGGATTTCCCGCATGGACGACAGCATCAGGTGAGTTGCAGAGTGATTTGCCTTTATTTTATTTCTACGCTCTGTATCAATCCGTGCAACAATGATACCGGCCTGCTGCAAGGCTTCGTCCAGGTTTTTATCCCTTGAAATATGCACAAAAAGGTCATTTTCCTTCTTGGTATCAACGATCCGGATCGTCTTTCCTTCATTGCTGCTGCTAGTCGGATTAAGCACAAGTACACCCGTATCGCCGATCTGACCGCCCATTTCTGCATAGAAGGGCGTACGGTCGAGTACGATATGATACTCTTCGCCTGTTTTGGTTTTTACCTTTCTGTATTTGATAATATGACTGTGTGTTTCCTCGAAATCATAGCCAAGGAATTCCACTTTGTCCGCTTCCCTCAGCTCAATCCAGTCTGTAGCTTCTTTGGCTGCATCCTGACGCGAACGTTTTTTCTGTTCCGCCAAAGCATCCTGAAATCCTGTTTCATCGATCTCAAAGCCTTTTTCACGTGCAATCAGTGCCGTAAGGTCAACAGGAAACCCGAACGTATCGCTGAGTTCGAAAACCTCTTCGCCGGCAATGACATTGACTTCTTTCTGTTTCAGGGAAGAAGTAATATTGTCCAGCCGTTTCAGTCCGGATTCAAGCGTTCTCAAAAAGCTTTTTTCTTCTTCCAAGATCACACGGGTAACAAATTCCTCCTGCGCTTTCAGTTCGGTAAATACATCTTTGAACTGATCTGCAAGCACTGCAACCAGTTTGTAAAAGAAAGGCTCCTTAAAACCAAGATAAGAGTAACCGTAACGCACTGCACGACGCAAAATACGGCGGATTACATAACCCGCTTTAACGTTGGAAGGCAATTGTCCGTCGGTAATGGCAAAAGCAACGGCCCGGATGTGATCCGAAATAACACGCATGGCAATATCTGCAAACGGCTCTGTTCCGGCACCATATTTTTTTCCTGACAAGGTTTCAAGAACCTGAATCGTATTCTGAAAAACATCCGTATCGTAATTGGAAGTTTTATTTTGTACGGCCATGCAAAGGCGCTCAAAGCCCATTCCGGTATCCACGTGCGTGGAAGGAAGCGGAATCAGCGAACCGTCGGCTTTGCGTTCAAACTGCATAAAAACCAGGTTCCAGATTTCGACCACCTGCGGATGATCGTTGTTTACGAGTGACTTACCGGAAATTTCGGCTACTTCTGCTTCCGGACGCAAATCAACATGGATTTCGGAGCACGGACCGCAGGGACCGGTGTCGCCCATTTCCCAGAAATTATCCTTTTTGTTTCCGAGAATAATCCGGTCTTCACCGACAATCGGCTTCCATAAGTCCCATGCTTCCTGATCAAACGGCACGCCGTCAGCGGAATTGCCTTCAAATACGGAAACGTACAATCGATCTTTCGGTAACTTGTAAATTTCTGTCAGCAGTTCCCATGCCCATGTAATGGCCTCTTTTTTAAAGTAGTCCCCGAAAGACCAGTTTCCCAGCATTTCGAACATGGTATGGTGATAGGTATCAAAGCCGACATCCTCCAGATCGTTGTGCTTTCCGGAAACACGCAGACATTTCTGCGTATCCGCAATCCGGCGTGAAGGCGGCGTTCCGTTTCCCAGAAAAAAGTCCTTGAACTGCGCCATTCCCGAGTTATTAAACATCAGGGTTGGATCATTTTTTGCGACAAGCGGTGCCGACGGTACGATTAAATGTTCTTTGCTGCGGAAAAAATCAAGAAAAGCCTGACGTATTTGATGCGAGGTCATTTTATATATTTTGGTACTGAAACTTCACGGAATAAGCCGCAAAGGTAAGCAAAAACGATATAAAAAGATGGTGGTTTGTCAGCGCATCAGTTAATTGAGGCCTGTGTTTACATAGGATTCGCGCGCAGTTTTATCAATTTTCCTTTCCAGCGCTGCAAACTGCCGTCTGATATGCCGGTTGCTGAAGCAATCTTCATCAAATTCCCTTTTCATGAATTCCTGATCCATCAGCTCGGCATACATTTCGCGGCCTTCGGCGCTTTGAAGAAAAACGAGCGCCTGCGCAATCTCTTTCTGGCTGCATCTGTTGCGGATAAACCTGCGGAACAGGATTCTTACCGTTTCTATTTCAATTTGGGTTGCTTTTGGGTACATAACTGATATAAGGGGTGAAATTCCTGAATATGTTTTCGTGATAAACTTCCATTATTATATAGTGAGCGTAATATTATACCATAACAAATATTCTTTGATAGACCGTGTAGCCTTGACAATGTGGTCGTTAATGGTTCCTGTTGTAATTCCAAGCTGATCGGCTACTTCATCATAACTTTTGCCTTCTGTCTTGATCAGTGTATAAATCAGTTTCCGCTGTGACGGAAGTTGCTGGATGGCCTTGTTCAGCAGCGTGTCATATTCCTCATTCTGGAACGTAGTTTCGGTATCTACATGAAATTTCTCGCAACCGGTAAGAATCAGGCTTTTGATCTTGATTTCTCTTGCGGCGCGGGTAAGCACGTTCAGGGTTATGTTTTTACAGACTGCATACAGGTACGCTTTGAAATATTTGATGTTCCTCAGGTTTTCCCTTTTTTCCCACACTTTAAGGAATACTTCCTGTGTAATATCTTGGGAAAGTTCAACGGACTTGGTAAACTTGAATGCATAAGCGAAAATTTTACGGTAATAGTCAAGATAAAGTTGTCTGAATGCCGGTCTGTTGCCTTCAATAAGTAAAGACAATAATTCATCCTCAGGCATTTCTGAATAATTATACAAAGTCAGCAATGGTATAGTGTGTTTTGCGAAAGTATTCAAATGCTTAAACAACCTCAATACCAAGATTTCCATCGGCACTTGTAGCGTGTAAATGGAATATCTTGATTATCCTTCGGTCAGGCAGTGATTTTCAGCGAATAGCATTTTACGGACCTGCATGTACATCAAACGGGAAAATAACCGCTGTTTACCGTGCAGATGTAACATCAGGAATATGGATTTTCAGTTGGCATAAGGTTTATGAAAAGAGTATAAACCGGTATCTGCTTTCTTTTTTAAATGAAAGGTCTGATCAGTACCAAAGGATAATCTAATTTTTACACGCCACAAAAATGAAACCGTTTTCAGAGTTATCGGCTGAGGAGCTAGCGATGGAAAACCTGTTTATCAGGTGGGTTCGGTTTCCTGATGACCCGCCGATCCGTTCTTTCTGGGAAAACTGGATACTGAAATATCCGGCTATGAAAGAAACGGTTGACAAAGCGCGTGAACTGGTTCTGACTGCCTCGGACTGGAAACCGGATACGCTGACCAATCAGGATATCAATTCCATATGGGACCGGATACGGAATTCACTCGATATTATGTCTGACCGCGAGCCCAAAGCACCTTCTTCCAAACCGAACGGAAACGGTCATGTCCTGCGGCAGATTATCCTGATCATCATGTCGGCTACTTTCCTTTTTTTTTTAATTTATTTCATTTTCAATAGCCTTTAAGTTCCTCAGGTTTAATTGCTTGCCTAAATTCCCGCACGCGAAAGCCCGTTCCGAAACCCTGAAAATCCTATGAAGACAAGTACTGAAACGACAAGAAGAAATTTTCTGAAAAATGTTTCCCTGGGAACTGCTGCATTGCTTGCTTTTTCCGATTTACAGGCGGGTACCGGCAAAAAAGGCGATGTCAGAATTGGTTACTCGGCGATAACATGGGGCGGAAAGGATGAACAGGCCATCAGTGATCTGGCTGCACTCGGTTTCAGGGGCGTCCAGCTGCGGGCAAATACGTTCGGGCCATACCGGAACCGTGTTTCGGAACTGAAAGATTCGCTTGTAAAAAACAACCTAACCCTTTGCATGTTTTCCAGCGGGAACGTAGAAATCGATCCTGCAAAGCGGGAAAGTACAATTGATACGCACGTGGCGCATGCCAGTTTTGTAAAAGCACTCGGCGGAAATGCATTGCAGCTGACGAACAGCCTGCGGCCAAAAGACCGTGCTCCATCCGTGGAAGAACTTATGAAGCTGGCTGAGGTCATGAATGAAATCGGCAAGCAGACGGCCGATCTGGGCGTACAGGCTGTATATCACAATCATATGCATCAGCTTGGAGAAACACCGGAAGAAGTGGACACCATTGTACAGGCGCTGGACCCGCGCTATACGAAGCTGCTGCTGGATATTGCACATTACAAGCAGGGCGGGGGCGAGCCTGAAGATGCAGTTATCAGGTATAAAAATATCATTCATTCACTCCATTTAAAAGATACAAAACCGGCCGATACCAAAAACGGTTACAAGTTTGTCGAGCTCGGCGAAGGCCGTGTGAATGTGCCTGCGGTTTTTGCAGCACTGGACAAGATCAGGTTCAAAGGCTGGGCCGTTGTGGAGCTGGACGGCGTTCCCGATCCTGAAAAGTCCCCGCTTGCCTGCGCCGAGATCAACAAGAAATATATTACCGAAGTCTTGAAGTATCCGCTGTAAACGTCCGGGTTCAAATTAAAATTTAATAATCTTCAAGTCGTTAACTTTCAGTCCATAGGGCCGGAAAGCAAGTTCATATTAAAGGGTAAGCAATGAATTTGTAGGGGTATTTGCAGCAATACTTCGTTATATTGATAACAAGCCATTTATTGTGCTTCAGTCATTCATTTCCGGGTTCAGTTACATCAATCAGTTTTCTATTACAATGAATCATTTTAAAATTTCTATTTGCCTTTTTCTGCTGTTATCCTTTCATGCAGTCATTGCCCAGAAATCCGGAGACGGCTGGGAAAATCTTTTTAACGGTAAAGACCTCACCGGATGGAAACAGCTGAACGGCAAAGCAAAATATGAAGTAAAGGACGGCACCATTGTCGGTACTTCCGTCATGGATACACCCAATTCGTTTCTGACTACCGAGAAGAACTACGGCGATTTTATCCTGGAATGTGACGTAAAAGTGGATAACAAACTCAACTCCGGCATTCAGATCCGCAGCTTGTCTACGCCGGAATACCAGAATGGCCGCGTGCATGGTTATCAGGTCGAAATCGATCCGAGCGACCGCGCATATTCCGCGGGAATTTACGACGAAGCGCGGCGCGGCTGGCTGTACCCGCTGGATCTGAACCCAACGGCAAAAAAGGCTTTTAAAAAAGATGAATGGAACAAATACCGCATTGAAGCCATCGGCAACTCGATCCGTACCTTTCTGAACGGCGTTCCGGTGGCGCATGTCATTGACGATATGACGCCGAGCGGGTTTATTTGTCTGCAGGTACATGCAATCGGCAGTAAAGATCTGGAAGGCACGCAGGTTAGCTGGAAAAATGTACGCATTCAGACCAGTAACCTGAAACCAAGCCCTGCTGCCAATATCCGCATCGTTAACCTTGTTCCGAATTCCTTGACCGCAGCAGAAAAAGCACAGGGCTGGTCGCTGCTTTATGATGGAAAATCCGCGGATCAGTGGAAGTCATACGGCGGAAATGATTTCCCGTCCAAGCGGTGGAGTTACAATGACGGAACAATAACCATTTCCAAATCAGACGGTTCTGAAACGGGTAATGATATTATTACCAAAAAACTGTACGGTCCCGCTTTTGAATTTACTTTTGATTTCAAACTGACAGAAGGCGCAAACAGCGGCGTGAAATACTTTGTGGATCAGAAGTTCAGCTCCGGCGGAAAATCGGGCATCGGCTGTGAATATCAGGTGCTTGATGATGAAAAACATCCGGATGCCAAACTGGGCAAAAACGGAAACCGTACGATTGCCTCTTTTTATGACGTCATTCCCGCTGACCGCCCGAGAAATGCCGTAAAAAAAATAGGGGAGTGGAATCAGGGAAGAATTGTAGTACAGAAAGATGGCACTGTTCAGCATTTCCTGAACGGGTACAAAGTTGTCGAATACGTTCGTGGTTCGCAGCAATTCAAGGATTTTGTTGCAGATTCCAAATTCAAGAATTTTGAAGGGTTCGGTCTCTCGCAGAAAGGCAATCTGCTTTTGCAGGATCATGGCGACAACGTTTCTTTCCGCAGCCTCCGGATCAAGGAAATTGATTAGGCCGGAACCAAAAAGTGCTTTTAAACGAAAACCCGATCAGAAACCTATTTTCAAGTGAATAAAATTGGGTCACTGTTTAAATCAGTCCTAGTTATAAGTTAATATAAATTTATACAAACGAGCTATTTATTTTAGCCAACAGCCAACAGCCAATAGCCAACAGCTGACAGCCAACAGCTGACAGCCGTAAATTCTAATAACCCGTATCAACATTTTTTACAGACAATATCTATGAACAGCAGGAGGGATTTCATAAAAAAAACAGCTTTGGCTTCTGCCGGGATTGCCGCAGGTTCCAATGCTTTCGGAGCTGCGAGTTACCGTCGTATACTTGGTGCAAATGACAAGGTAAGAGTGGGCATCATCGGTTTTTCAGACCGTTTCCGCAGTTCGCTTGCGCCCAGTTTTTCAGATCATGCCAAGGATATGAACTTTGAGTTTATGGGTGTTTCCGACTTGTGGAACCGCCGCCGCGACGAAGCAGAGGCTTTTATGAAAGGCAAAAGCTATGCTTCGGGTGAATTTGTAAGAGCGCGGAATAATGAAGAACTGCTTGGCCGGAAAGATGTGGACGCCGTGATTATCAGTACGGCTGATTTTCAGCACGCGCTGCATTGTGCCGAAGCCGTAAAATCCGGTCGTGACGTGTATGTTGAAAAGCCTTTTGCTGAAACACTGGAAGATGCCAAAGTAGCATTGCGGGCTGTGGAAAATTCCAAGCAGATTGTTCAGGTCGGATCGCAGCGAAGAAGCGCACCCAATTACTGGGCTGCATACGAATATATTAAATCGGGTAAATTCGGTGATATTACGACGGTTGAAATGACGTGGAACGTCAATCAGCCCGGCCGGTGGAGACGTCAGGAACTGGTATCACAGATCAGAAAAGAAGATACGGATTGGGACCGTTTTCTGATGAACCGCCCGAAAGTGGAATGGAACCCGCGTTACTATCTTGAATTCCGCCTGTTTTATCCGTATTCTTCCGGCATTCCCGGACAATGGATGGCACACCAGATTGATACCGTTCACTGGTTTTCTGGTCTGGATGCGCCGCGAAACGTCGTTGCCAACGGTGGCATTTACACCTGGAAAGATGGCCGTACCAATGTGGACACATTCAGCGCCGCTTTCGAGTACGGCCCGTTTGACAATAAGGACAAAGGATTTCAGGTCATTTATTCGTCCCGGTTCAACAATGAGGCAGGCGGTGTAAAGGAATACTATTACTCCAACGGCGGAATGATCAATCTGGACACCAACAAGATAACTCCGGAAGGCGGGCTTAAAGAAAAAGATGCCAAATCCATGGGTCTTCAGGCCAATCTGCTTCCGGAAATGGCGCTGAAAACAGGCGATAAAATTGCAACGGATGCCAATACAGGAGCTGACCCGATGACATCGCTGCATATGCGCAACTGGATGGAATGCGTAAGAAGCCGCAAGGAAACCAATGCGCCGGCAAAAGTAGGATTTAACCATTCGGTTGCCAACATTATGGCCACGCAGGCACTTCATACAGGCAAACGCGTGAACTGGGACCCGACCAAAAAGGAGATTGTCCTGAGTTAAGGAAGGTAACTGATCAAAGGTTGATTAATATAATAACTTGGAACAGCGTTCTTAAACAATCCGATTGACGTGAACCTTAAAAATACCGGCATAGCATTGGCCAGCTTTTCCCTTGCAGCGATAACGGGAATCGTAAATGCTCAGAAAGTTGAGATGATCAACCATGTGAAGGATAAAAAGGTAGAAGTCAGAATCGATGGAAAACCGTTTACATCCTATTTTTACCCGGGTGAAAAAACGTTGAAAAAAGCCGTCTTGTATCCGGTTCAGACTGCAAAAGGAACTTTGGTTACGCGCGGATGGCCGTTGGACCCGAGACCCGGAGAACGTGTGGATCATCCGCATCACGTGGGCATGTGGCTGAATTACGAAGATGTGAACGGAAACGATTACTGGAACAATTCGGATGCAGTGGATCATGAAAAGCGGGCTTACGGAACGATTGTACATACCGGCATAACTTCCGTAAAAAGCAGCGGCAATAAAGGGGAACTAAAAGTAACGGCGGACTGGATTGATAAAAACGGGACCTTGACCATAAAGGAAACAACTACGTACGTTTTCAGCGGAAAAGGCGACAACAGAGTTATTGACCGTTCCACAACGCTTACGGCTGTTACGGATGTGTCCATGCCGGATGTAAAAGACGGTATGTTTGCAATACGTGTAGCACGCGAACTTGAATTGCCTTCCGATAAACCGGAGATATTTACGGACGCCAGCGGTATTGCGACCAAAGTGCCGGTTATGAACAACACCGGAATTACAGGCAATTACCGCAACAGCAACGGGATTACCGGGGAAGCAGTTTGGGGAAAACGCGCCATCTGGTGTAATCTGACGGGTAAAATCAAAGATGAGGACATCAGCATTGCCATCATTGACCATCCCAGGAATGTCGGCTATCCGGCATACTGGCATGCACGAGGATATGGCTTGTTTGCTGTAAACCCGTTAGGAATGAAGGCATTGAGCGACGGCAAGGAAGTGCTGGATTTTAAATTGAAAAAAGGCGAATCGACGACGTTCCGTTACCGTACGATCATTGCTTCGGAACATCTGCAGGATGCTGCACTGAACAGTTTTGCAGCGGATTATGCAAAAACAGAATAGTACTTCGTTCAGTTGAATACATTGACAACATACAACGCCTCCATTTAGGGGCGTTGTTTTTTTACGTAATCCTGTGAGCAAAACAACCTATATCGCCCTGTTGAGAGGCATCAATGTCAGCGGAAGCAATATGATTAAAATGCCGGTACTTCAGACATTGTTTGAAGCGGCGGGCTGTGAAGCAGTGAAAACCTATATTCAGAGCGGAAATGTAGTTTTTACACATCAGAACCTGACTTGCCGGGATCTGGCAGACAAAATCAGGAATATGATCAGTAAGGAACTGAACATGCATGTTCCGGTTCTTGTAATGGAACGTTCAAAATTTATGGAAATCCGGCAGGACAATCCTTTTCTGAATGGCAGAAATGAAGATACTTCGCAGCTGCATGTTACGTTTCTGTTTGAAAAACCGGATTCCGAAAAGTGGGTGAAAATGGATCCCGCCAAATACTTGCCCGATGAATTTGTACTCGCGGATAAAGTAATTTACCTGTTTTGTCCGTCGGGCTACGGCAAAACCAAACTGCATAACAACTTTTTTGAAAGTAAACTTAAGATAACGGCAACCACAAGAAACTGGAAAACGGTATTGGCGTTGGCTGATGGGGTTCAGGATAAAGTCATTGACGGTGGTCATTAAGTCATGGGTTGTTTACATTTTAGTCATTGATTGTGGATATATAGTCATGGGTTGTATACGATTTAGTCATTGATTGTTATGTAAATGATGACTGGTGGTCGGCTTCGGGCTTGCATGGATTATACGCTAACAGCTAAAAGCTGGCAGCTAAAAACCAGCTGCAAGCTATGGATTTTGACAATGCCCGAAGAATTTGTACTCTTGAAGCCTGAACGGTAGAAAATCGACTTTCACTGAAAAAGCCTTCAAACAGAAAATATCAAAAACAGCATTTTATTAAAACATGGAAGATAAAACAAGACGTAAGTTTTTACAAAATGCAGGCCTGGCGACGCTGGCAGCCGTAAACCCGCTTGCCGCAGAACCTGAAAGAGAAAAGGAATTGTTTATTCACCACGTCTTTTTTTATCTGAAAGACCCGAACAACGCGCAGGATGAAGCAAAGCTTCTGGAAGGACTGCATATGCTGGCCAAAGTTCCGACCATCCAGTACGTCCACATCGGAAAACCGGCAAATACAAACAGGAGCGTGATTGTGAAGGATTACACATTTTCATGGATGTGTTTTTTCAAAAATATCATTGAAGAAGAAATTTACCAGACGCATCCGATCCATCTTGATTTTGTAAAAAACTACTCGCATTTGTGGGAGAAAGTACATGTATTTGATTCAGTAGGGCCTAAAAAGGTCAGTTAGGATCAGCGGTTTTCTAAGGGCCATCAGCCATTAGAAAATAAATGGATTGCTTTTTCATGATCGGGAACTTCCTTGAAAGAGATATATATGCAGAAGAGAAAATCAACAAAAATCCAGTAAAATAAATAGTGATTTTCTCTTTACTGTTATTCTGTTATTAAATCACTAAATATGCCTGCTGTTTCCAAGTTTTTCAAATCGCTCTTTTTTGTTTCTGTTGCATTTGTTCCAACGCTTTCTGCACAAAATCCGAACGCCGGCGTTCAGGTAAATCAGGTTGGTTTTTATCCGGGAGGCAGGAAAATTGCAATCATTTCCGGTGATAAAAACGCCGCTTTTACTGTCAAAGAAGCTTCTTCCGGAAAAGTGGTTTTCAAAGGAAAATCTGGCGAACCGGTTACCAATCCGTATTCAGGAAAAAAAACGCAAACGGCCGATTTCAGTGATTTTAAGAAAGCCGGTAAATTCTACATTGAAGTAAATACAAACAGTAAATCGCCCGTTTTTGAAATTAAAGATCGTGTACATAAGGAAGCAGCGCTTGCTTCATTGAAAGGCTTTTATTATCAGCGTGTTTCCACCGATCTTCCTGAAAAGTATGCGGGCAAATGGGCACGTCCGGCCGGACATCCCGATGACAAAATCCTGATCCATGCATCCGCTGTTTCTGCCGGCAGGCCGGAAAATACTGTAATCCGTTCGCCGCGAGGCTGGTACGATGCAGGTGATTACAATAAATACATTGTCAATTCCGGGATTACAATGGGTACTTTGTTGTCGTTGTACGAAGATTTTCCAGCTTATTTTGAAGATTTCAACACCAATATTCCCGAAAGTACCAATGCCGTTCCCGACTTGCTGGATGAAGTAATCTGGAATCTTCGCTGGATGCTGACGATGCAGGACACAGAGGACGGAGGCGTTTATCACAAGCTGACTAACCCAAGGTTCGACGGAATGATTATGCCGGATGCCGCCAGAAATCCAAGATATGTCGTACAGAAAGGCACTGCAGCCACGCTGGATTTTGTCGCAGTCATGGCGCAGTCGGCCCGGATTTTAAGAAATTTCAATGCGCAGCTGCCGGGATTGGCGGATTCCTGTTCTGTAGCAGCGGTAAAAGGCTGGCAATGGGCAAAGAAGAATCCTACCATAATGTATGATCAGAATGAACTGAACAAGCAGTTTGATCCCGATATTGTAACCGGCGCATACGGAGACAAAAATGTCAGTGACGAATGGATCTGGGCGGCCGCAGAAATGTATGCCTTGACCAAAAAGCCTGAATATCTGAACACCATTTCTCTTGAAACCGAGCGTGCCATGCCGCTGCCGACATGGAGCCAGGTGAAAGCGCTGGGATATTATACGCTTTTGCGTTTTGCGGATGAGCTGAAAATGGAAAGCAAACTTTCATCTGATCTGAAAAAAAGCGTCCTCAACTTTTCCGATGATCTGATCCAAGATTATGAAAAACAGCCTTATCATACGGTTATGGGTAAATCGGAGAAGGATTATTCATGGGGAAGCAGCTCGGTGGCGGCCAATCAGGGCATTGCCTTGCTGTATGCCTACAAGCTTACAAAAGACGCTAAATACGTGAACGCCGCACTGGAAAATCTGGATTATCTGTTAGGCAGGAATGCGACGGGTTACAGTTTTCTGACAGGTTTTGGTTCGAAACAGGTTATGCACCCGCACCACAGGCCGTCTATTGCGGATGGAATTGCTGAGCCGGTTCCCGGATTGCTTTCTGGCGGACCAAATCCCGGCCAGCAGGATAAATGCACGACTTACACGAGCAAGTTTGCAGACGAATCATTTACGGACGACGACTGTTCGTATGCTTCCAATGAAATAGCGATCAACTGGAATGCGCCGATGGTTTACCTTGCAGCTGCATTGGAAGCCATTATGAGCAAATCAAAATAAAGATTCCGGGAATAAAAACCCTTGTATAGCAAGGGTTTTTATTCGTGGGTCGATTCTATTGGAACAGTCGGAGGCGTTTCGTTGTAGCCTTTTTTATCGTTCATATTCTCCGATTCAGAATCTTTGATCGCATCTTTTTTCAGGCTTTTGGATGGTTTCTGACTGTCATCTTCCTGCTTGATTTTACCTTTCGGGCCGCCGTGCGTCGGTGAGCCGCCTTCTACGTCTTCGGGATTCACTTGATTTTCCATGATCATGTTTGTTCTTTTCTTGTTGATAGCAATTTTTGTTCCTGACTTATATACGTAAGATGTGAACGGTGAAACGTGAAAAGCAAGATGGAACGGGTGAAAGTACTCAGGTTGTATGTATCGTTTGTTCTACACTTGTTTTCTGAATGCTGTTTTCACGGACATTTGTTGTTCTTGGATAATTTTATGAAAAGTTTGATTAAAATGAATCCTCTAATTCCAACTTACAGGATTGTACAAGTGTCTTTTTGTTGTTGAAAATCCTGAACGCCCATGCTATGAAAAAGTTTGTTCTTCCTGTTCTGATCGTTTGTTCACTGTTATCCTGTAAGGATAAAGATGTTTCTTCCAATGTTTCGGTTTGCGGTGTAAACGATCCGGTCCGTAACCTTCCGTGGCTTAAAAATCTGATTGAAAAAGCAATTGATGATAAAGAGGCCAATATCCTGACGGTTAAGCTCCTGGAATTCAAAGGCCGGCCTATTTTCAATTACAATACTTTATATATGTCCTGTTACGGCTGTGTCAATTATGAATGTGACGGCTCCCGTGTTGATATAAGCAAATTTACAGAACAGGAATTAAAGGAGTTCTGGGCTTTGATTAACGATGCTTCGGGCAAAAAAACGATCTTATGGCCTGAAAAGTAGCTTATAATTCGTACCTTTTGGTATAACCTTACTGATTTTATGCCAGAAGAAATTTCAAAAACTGCATTACTCGCCGGCGCAACCGGTCTGGTCGGACAGCAAGTACTTCAGAACCTGCTGGAAACTCCGTATTATTCGGAAGTAAAAGTTCTGACCAGAAGGCCGCTGAACATCAGCAATCCCAGGCTTACGGAAATTATCACGGATTTTGATAAGCCCGACCGCACACTGATCCGGGCGGATGATATTTTCTGCTGTCTTGGAACAACCATTAAAAAAGCGGGCTCGCAAGAAGCATTTAAAAAAGTAGATCTGGATTATCCTGTCAGGATTGCAGAATTTGCAAAGATAAACGGTGCTGAAAAATACCTGATTGTGACGGCAATGGGAGCAGATACCAAATCGGTATTTTTTTATAACCGCATCAAAGGTGAAGTGCAGGAAAAGCTGGCTGCAATGAAATTTGATTCGTTACATATTCTTCAGCCTTCGTTGCTGCTGGGCAAGAGAGCAGAAAGCCGGTTGGGTGAGAAGATAGGTGAGGTGTTTTCCAACTTGTTTGCTCCTTTCATGAACGGCTCTCTGAAAAAGTACAAAGCCATTGAATCTTCCAAAGTGGCCCGTGCCATGGTGTCACTGGCCATGAAACCTGAAAAGGGTATATTTATACACGATTCTGCAGCATTACAGCAATATTAGTCAGATGAATTTGGAAACACTGAAAATCAGAACCGTAGCCGGCGAAGATGAAGAAATAATTTATAGAATGATCTGCGGCCTTGAAAATATGGAAATGGACCGTACGGCATTCAACAAGGTATTCCGTGCAAATCTGAAAAGTGACAACATTCAGTACTTCATTGCCGAGCTGAACGGAAATCCCGTCGGTATGGTGAGCTGCCATATTCAGCCTTTGCTGCATCATGCGGCACTGGTTTCTGAAATTCAGGAAATGTATGTGGAACCGGATTATCGTTCGGCCAAAATCGGAAAAGCGCTGATGGAGCATGTAACTGCATTTGCAAAAAGCCAGGGAGCCGTTCAGATGGAAGTGACATCGCGCAACACGCGTGAAAATGCGCATCGTTTTTACCAGCGGGAAGGGTTTGAAAAGTCGCATGTAAAGCTTGTGCGGTATTTCAGGAATGCATGATAAAAAAGCATCCGGTCACGGACCGGATGCTTTTTGCATTACCCTAAACCTTCAACTGCTCTTAATATCTGTATCTGCGGTCGCGTGCCCAGTGATCGCCTCTCCGGCTGCTCATTCTGCGTGTATCCGCCATCAGCCTTTCCAGATCTTCCCGCAGAATCCGGGTTTCGCGCGGAGACAGACGGCCGCGGTGGCTGAACTTCCTTTCCATGGCTTCAATTCTTTCATACTGGTTCATGAGTGCACTGGCTTCACGGGAATTCAGTGTTCCGCGCTGGATGCCTGTTGAAATTTCCTGACGTACTTCTCTCTGCAGGTAGCCTATTTCCGAAGACCGGTCATGGCGGTAATCCTGGTTATAACGATCGCGGTTATTGTAATCCCGGTGGTCATAACGGTCATTGTACGGATACTGGGCGGAAGCACCTGTGAAACTTAAAGCGAACATTACGGCGGCAACAAATATCTTTTTCATGACTAATAAATTTAAAGTTCATGGGTTAGAGCGCCGCGATGCAATGAGGTTTAAAAGCAGGTTGTTAATGATTGTTAAGGAAAAATAACTTATGCACGTGGCGTGCCGATGGACGAGCGGATGGCTTCCTGCGCTTCTTCAAGTATGTCTTCTACTTTTCTGCCGGCGGGTTCGATGCCCGGCAGCACAGTCCAGGAGAGATCGGAAAAAGATTTCAGCGGAAATATTCCTTTGGGATTGAATGCGCCGGTTCCGGCAATGGCTATGGGAACAACGAGCGCATCCGGAGCACGTTTGAGCAGGGTTGCCACGCCGCCTGCAATGAACGGTTTCATAATGCCGCTAGCCGTACGCGTGCCTTCCGGAAAAATAATGGCTGAGGATTTTTCCTCGAAAATCAGTTTGCCCAGCCGGGAAATTTCCATCACAGCCTGTTTGCTGTCCTTGCGGTTAATGAGTGCGGCGCCGCTTTTACGAAGGTTATAGGAAATGCTTGGAACGCCTTTTGAGAGTTCTATTTTGGAGACAAAACGGGGATGATATTTCCTCAGAAGCCAGATCAATGCCGGAATATCAAATGTACTCTGGTGATTGGCTACGAAAATGATAGTCCGGTTATCCGGAATAACGGTGTGGTTAACGAGTGAAATCCGGGAATAGGTAAGGTAAATTCCGAATGTCAGAAAGAAGTTGAGGATATCAACTGCAACCTTGTGGACTTTCTTGCCGAAAACATTATAAGCGATAACCTGAATAACGTGAAAGACAAGCAGGGTTAATCCAAAATGAATTAGGTAAATAATACTGAGAGGGTAGTCAAGGATTTTTTTCATTCCGGTTTTTTCTGCAAAAATAGTTCAAAACTGCTTTGTTTATCCTAATTTGTAACGAAGTAAAAAGTTATTGATCGTTCAATACTTACTTTTATTTCACGTACTTTGTAAAAATACATCAAGCGTTTAAACCTCAATAACAATGGACACCGCACTTTCAGCAGAGAGACTTGAAGTCATGCAACATGTAGGAAAAGATCTGGATATGCTGATGGCAGAATACCTTAAGCCAATTGAAGAAAACTGGCAGCCTACTGATTTTTTACCTGATTCTACCAAAGATAACTTTCTTACTGAAGTCAAATTGCTGCAGGAAAGCTGCCGCGATCTGCCTTACGATTACATAGCAGTACTGATCGGAGATACAATTACAGAAGAGGCACTGCCGACTTACGAATCCTGGCTAATGGATGTCATCGGTGTGGATCAGGTGGATAATCCTTCGGGATGGTCGCAGTGGGTGCGCAGCTGGACTGCCGAGGAAAATCGTCATGGCGACTTGCTGAACAAATATCTGTATTTGTCCGGACGTGTAAACATGCGGGCCATGGAAGTGTCCACCCAATTTCTTATTGCAGACGGCTTCGACATCGGCACAGATCGTGATCCTTACAGAAACTTTATTTATACTTCGTTTCAGGAGCTGGCAACCAATGTTTCGCACCGGCGTACGGCAACGCTTGCAAAGAAGTTCGGAAATCCGCATTTATCCAAAATCTGCGGTGTCATTGCTTCGGATGAAATGCGTCATGCAAAGGCCTACAAGGCATTTGTAAGCCGGATCCTTGAAGTGGATCCCTCCGAGCTTTTGATTGCACTGGAAGATATGATGCGGAAAAAAATTGTTATGCCGGCTCATTTCATGCGTGAATCCGGTGTGAAAATGGGAGATACTTTTTCTCATTTTTCGGATGCGGCTCAGAGGCTTGGCGTTTATACAACCAACGATTACATCGAGATTCTGGAATCCTTGCTTTCAGAATGGGAAATTGGGGCGGTCAGGAACGTTAATGAAAAGGCTGAAAAAGCAAGAGATTACCTGATGGCGCTTCCGGCACGTTTGAAAAGAATCGCAGACCGTACACGCATTCCTGAACTGCAATACGAATTCAGCTGGATAAGCTAGCAACTTCAATATCTTACAACAAAAAAGCCTTCGTTTGCGAAGGCTTTTTTGTTGTTATTTAATCAGCAGAACAGACCCTTTTTTACGGATTTTCTTGCCGTCTTCCGCTGTGCCTTCAATTTCCCACACATAATATCCGCCGATCGGCTTTGACCCTTTAAAACTTCCGTCCCAGCCCTGACCCAGCTGATTAGTGTAAAATACAACTTCACCCCAGCGGTTGTAAACCTTGAAATAGGAAAGGGATGCAATGCTGAAAACCACGGGCGTCAATACTTCATTTTTGCCGTCGCCATCGGGCGTAAATGCCGTCGGCATACTGATGTTGCCGTTTCTGGTGACAAGCAGGTTAACGCTCGCTGAACCTGCGCACCCGGATGCGGTCGTTACATTGACCGTGTAGGTCTGATCTTCCTGCAAAGTGGCAATCGGGTTCGGGCTTGCCGGGTTGTTCAGGCCGGCGGGAGGCGACCACAAGTAAGTTGCGTCGGCAGCATTCGGGATCTGCGGTGAAGACACCGCAAGCTGAAACGGAACATTGTAGCTGACGGTTGCATCCGGCGTAACAGCCAGTTCCAGCGCCGTAACAACCGTAATCGTCACCGTATCCTGCTGCGTACAATTACCCTGACCGGCCGTTACAATGTACTGTGTAGTGACATTCGGACTGGCAACCGGATCTTTGACATTCGGGTTATCAAGACCGGTTTGCGGCGACCATGAATATTGCTGGGCATTGCTGTTTGTGGTCAGGTTTACAGTTTGACCAACACAAATGGAAGCATCGGCAATCGTGGAAACGATGAGGTTATTTTCAAATTCCACCTTGATTTCCTTTTGAACCGTACAATTGTTGGCGTCTTTGACAAAAACCTTGTAAACAGCGGGCGTCAGTTTGAAAGTATTGTCTGTCTGGTAATTAACCGAATCAATGGAGTACTGGTACGGAGCAAGACCGGCTGCTGCATTGACCGTCAAAGTTGCTTCTGTATTGTCCTCACAACTGCCGGCGATCAGTGACGTAGTCATATTCAGATCACTGATAATGGCCTGTTTACGGTTTATCAAAGAATTTCCGCAGGCAGTGTTTGTTACAGTGAGGGTTATATTTTTGGTTCCGCCGTTATCCCAGGTCACAACATAAGGACCCATTCCCGAGCCGGAAACGACTTTGCCGCCATCCCAGTCCCAGGCAAAAGTATAGCCTGTGCCGGGAGCGGGAATGTTGCCTGTATATTTGATGTCGATATTTTGCGGAATGCCGCAGCTTGGATTGGGCGAAATTGAAAAATCCGCATAAGGATTAATATTTGCTACAAAGCATAACTCAGAATATACTTTGTTTACATCCGCTTGTGAGGAAATTTCATTACTGAAATTTATGTATGCAAAGTTAGCTTCACCCGACTCACAGGTTACAGATTCATCATCTCTGAAAATATAGATCGGCGTTCCTGCTTTTCCAACATACAATCCGTCGGTATCATTAAATGTGACAAACAAAATATTATTGACATAAACTTCCATAATTTTTGACTGTCCGTTCCGGGTAAATGTTAAAAGGTAATACTCGTCATTGTTAAAAAAAGGACATTGGCCCGCAATGCCGGTTGGGTAAAAATCCATACAGCGGTCACTCGACCCGTCAATGTCTTTAAAGTAAATTCCAACATCATCAACGCCGTTGGAAAAGTCAATAATGCGGGTCCATGTTAAACCCCAGTCCGTAACCTTGACATACATCTGAATGGTGTAATTATCTGTAATTGCCCCTTCGGTATTCGGATACGCAAGTCCCCAGTTGAGCGCGTTATGGTAAACGCTTCTTTGTATGCCGCAGGGAAGTCCGTCTTTTATAAAGCCACCGGGAGAAGAACCGGCATTACAGGAGCCTAGTGCCTGCGCGGGTTGAAGCTCCGGGCCGCATTCCGGTTTGGCTACTTCCAGATTTTCATAAAATCGATAAGTATGGCTGATTTTCTGCGCTGCGACAGCATGAATGAAAAGAGAAAAACAGGTAAAAAAAAGTAGTTTTATATTCATACCAAAACCGAATTCAGAAGTAAAATCGAACGTGAGTAAAGCTGCCTGAAACGAAATACCGGGCCAGGCCAAAAAATTGAATCAGGCAAAGTTGTTAAATAAAATTACGGCAATTCCGGTCAAAACGATTATTTGTTTACATTTTTTACTAAACGCTATAAAACACAAAACAGACACGGAATATCCATGTCTGTTTTGTGTTTTATCCAAAAAAGTGCAGCTTACAGGTCTGTGGATTTTAACACCCCTTTTTTAAGCATCAGCGCCGGACTGACTTTAAGATTATCCCGAAGCTGTTTCTGAATGGAAACAACCTTTCTAACGGCGCTTGTTCTGGCATTTACATCGGCTGGAATTCCCATTACATCCAGCGCTTTGCGGAACAAGGTTTCGTTTTCGTCACCAAACGCTTTATATGGAACGGCTGAATCTTCGACAAGGTAAGTCGGCGTCATTCCGTTTACAGTGCCGTAATCCGATTCGCCGTTTGCATTGGCAGTTTGTCCGAGCATAATGTAGGCGCCCCAGTTCCAGCGTTTCTGATCATCGTTAATCAACGAACCGAAAAGGTTTTTGCCTGCCGTATGCTCACCGATTGTAACTACATCCATGTAGGGTTTCAGACCGTTGATTACCAATTCACTTGCAGAAGCAGTAGCATTGGATGTCAGCACAAATACGCGGCTCAGATTGCTGCCGATATTATTGGTTTCACTTTGAAAATTGTATTTCAATGCATTTGTACCGTTGGTCTTGTTCCAGTATGCGTTGTATTTGTCATTCCACTGCTCGGTATAGAATATTTTTGAGCTTGACACATTTTTACCGATCAGTGAAGCAAGTGTTTCCGCCGAACTGATGTACCCGCCGGAATTCAGCCTCAGATCCAGAACCAGTTCATTAACGCCCTTGCTTTTGAAATCAGCAAAGACCTGACGAAGTTCATTATCATATTTCTCTTCATCGGCGGTTGTACCCGGCACAAACTGCGTATAAACCAGATATCCGATTGTTTTTCCGTAAGCCGTTTTTGAAATTACGCCTGAAAATGCAACCGGATCTTCATTTACTTCTGCTTTTGTAATGGTCAATGTTGTGTTTGAGGCTGTTATGGCTGTTCCGGTAAGCGTTCCAAGGGTCAATGTCACAGTTTCATTGTTTCCGAGAAGTGCACTGTAATTATCAGATGTCAGCTGCGTTCCGTTTACTTTCAGGATGATGTCGCCTCTTTTCAATCCTGCCGCAGCTGCCGGGCTTCCTTTTACGACATAATTAAGGAACGCAGCAATGCTGGACTTGCTGTCATCGATATAGGAAAGCGAATAGCTGATCCCGAAAATCTTGCTGATTCCGTTGAATTCATTCTGCAAGGCATCAATATCATCTGTAACGCCGGAAAATCTGTCAACAGTTTGTCTTTGATAAACCAGTTTTTCAAAGAATTTATCAGGATCCATGTTTTTGTCGAGGCTGGATTCTGCAGGCATTTCTTTATACCAGAAGTAAGCGTCATTCATGATCTCGTAAAGCCAGCTATTGACATCCTTATTGCTGGTGATGGTGGTTGTATCTACTGCGGTTTCTGCAACAGGCTCAACATCATTGTTTTTGCAACTAAGGGAAAATACGGCAAGGGTAAGAAAAATGTATGTATTAAACTTTCTGAATAGTAACATATTGGATCAGTATTTAAATTTAAGTAACCAGTGGTTCATAGGCGGTTCCGGGTTTGGGTAGATTAACGAAGGCAATTGTAATTACGTATGTCAAAAGAAAAGTGTGGCGCAGAATATTTAAAAAAAAGATCCTTCGGAGCCGCCTGATTCGCGCATCAAGGCCACTCCGCAGGAGTTGAAAAAAATGTAACCATATGCTTTCTACAAACAGGAAGGCCCTCCGGGCCTGCAATACGGCTACGGAGGAGCCTTCTGTTTGTAGCAAACGCAAATGAAGCGTGTAAAGGAAGGCTCCTGCGGAGCCGCCTGATTCTCGCGTCAAGGCCACTCCACAGGAGTTAAAAAAAATGTAACCATATGCTTTGCTACAAACAGGAAGGCCCTCCGGGCAAGCAATACGGCTCCGGAGGAGCCTTCTGTTTGTAGCTCTGAAACAGAGCGGTGCAGATGAAGGCTCCCGCGGAGCCGCCTGATTCTCGCGTCAAGGCTACCCCGCAGGAGTTAAAAAAATGTAACCATATGCTTTGCTACAAACAGGAAGGCCCTCCGGGCCTGCAATACGGCTCCGGAGGAGCCTTCTGTTTGTAGCAAACGCAAATGAAGCGTGTAAAGGAAGGCTCCTGCGGAGCCGCCTGATTCGCGCATCAAGGCCACTCCGCAGGAATTGAAAAACATGTAATAAAATATTTTGCTACAAACAGGAAGGCTCTCCAGACCTGCAATACGGCTCCGGAGGAGCCTTCTGTTTGTAGCTCTGAAACAGAGCGGTGCAGATGAAGGCTCCCGCGGAGCCGCCTGATTCTCGCGTCAAGGCTACCCCGCAGGAGTTAAAAAAATGTAACCATATGCTTTGCTACAAACAGGAAGGCCCTCCGGGCCTGCAATACGGCTCCGGAGGAGCCTTCTGTTTGTAGCAAACGCAAATGAAGCGTGTAAAGGAAGGCTCCTGCGGAGCCGCCTGATTCGCGCATCAAGGCCACTCCGCAGGAATTGAAAAACATGTAATAAAATATTTTGCTACAAACAGGAAGGCCCTCCGGGCCTGCAATACGGCTCCGGAGGAGCCTTCTGTTTGTAGAAAACGCAAAATGCAGTCATGCCAAGGAAGGCTTTTAGCCTGAATGTATAAATCAAATGCCGGTAAGATCTCTGAAGTATTTCCTAGCAATCATGGCATATTCCAGCGGATTGGCTTTGGATGGGTCTTGTTCAGCTTCCAGCACAATCCAGCCGTGGTAATCGCTGCTTTTGATAATGGAAAAAAGAGCAGGAAAATCAATGCAGCCTTCCGGATCGCCGGGAACGGTGAAGACACCTTTCTTTACTGCACTCAGAAAACTCAAACGGTCATCATGTACGCTTTGCAAAATATGCTGACGCACATCCTTCAAATGGATGTGAGCAGTCCGGCCAATGTATTTTTGCAGTGCAGCAACCGGATCTTCACCTGCAAAGTAAAAGTGACCGCAGTCGTAATTCAGGAAAACATTTTCAGGATCGGTTTCATGAAGCAATCTGTCAGTCTCTTCCAAGGTCTGGATGCACGTACCCATATGGTGATGAAATGCCAGTTTCAGGCCACGGTCACGAGCTATTTTACCCAGTTCATTCAGGCCGAAAGTAAAACTGTTCCATTCTTCACTCGTATTCAGCAAGCCTTTTCCTTCAAAAACGGGAACAGTCATTTGTCCCTGACAGCTGTTTCCGGTTTCGCCGCCGCCGATGACTTTGGTACCCATGATTTCCAGAAAGTCCAGAAGTTTAATGAAGTTTTCTCTGTTTTCGGCAAAACTTTTGGTAGTCAGTTCATAGCTGTTCCATTGATTGCAGATCTGTAATCCTCTGAGATCTAATGCTTTTTTAAGAATATTTACATCACGTGGAAACTTGTTTCCCACTTCACAGCCAGTAAATCCGGCCAGTGCCATTTCACTTACGCATTGCTCAAAAGTATTTTCACCGCCCAGTTCAGGCATGTCATCGTTGGTCCAGATGATAGGAGCAACGCCGAGTTTTATATTATCAAAATTCATGTTGTAAGGGGGAAAAGGAAAAAGGGATAAAAGGTGGAAGGGGGAAAAGGTGGAGGAAACTTATTCCTTATTCCTTTTTCCTTTTTCCTTCCTTCTTTCCTCCTTTTATCCATTATAAAAATATCCTTTGTTCTTTCTTGTTGTTGCGGTAAGTTTCATATGCTTTTTGTACACTTGGAGAAGCGGAGACTTCGGCAATCGGAACTTCCCACCATGCATTATATCCCTTTACAGTCCGGTACAAACTGGTTTCAATGTAAATGACCGTTGTGCGTTCATTGGATCTGGCCTGTGAAAGTGCCTCTTCCAGAGAATCTTTGTCGGTTGCCTTGATCACGATTGCACCCAGGCTTTCTGCATTTTTAGCCAGATCGACGGGAAGGAAACTGCCAGACAGCTGCCCGGAATTCTCGTCACGATATTTATACATGGTTCCAAAGCGTTCACTTCCAATACTTTCGGAAAGTCCGCCGATACTTGCATAACCGTTGTTGTTCAGCAGCAAAATGGTAAACCGGACACCTTCCTGAATAGAAGTAATGATTTCATGATTGTTCATCAGATAGCCGCCGTCACCGCAGATCACATAAATTTCGCGGCTCGGATCAGCCATTTTGGCGCCCATTCCGGCAGCAATTTCATAGCCCATGCAGGAAAATCCATACTCCAGATGAAAGTTTTTAGGATCAGTTGCCCGCCATAACTTGTGCAAATCGCCCGGCGCACTTCCGGATGCGTTGATCATAACATCACGGTCATCCATAAAGCTGTTTAACGTACCGATGACAACGGCTTGGTCAATAGGAGGATCCGTGCTGTTTCCTTCTGCATAGATTTGGGTTACTTCATCATCCCAGGCCTTGTTCATGCCGGCAATACGTTTGCGGTATGCTGCATCCACTTCAAAGTTTTCCAGCAGTGACATCAGTTCCTCCAATGTAGCTTTTGCATCGCCTGTCAGCGGCAATGCCGCATGTTTGAATGCATCGAACTCGCTGATATTGATGTTAATAAACTTAACTTCCGGATTTTTAAAGATGGATTTCGATGCCGTCGTAAAATCACTGTAACGCGTTCCGATGCCAATAACCATGTCGGCTTCATTGGCAATTTCAATGGCGTATTTGGTTCCCGTGGCACCGAGCCCGCCGATGCTGTAAGGCGCATCATAACGCACGGCACCTTTTCCGGCAAAAGTCTCTCCAACCGGAATCCCCGTTTTCGTTGCAAACTCATGCAGTCGGTCGCAGGCATCGCTGTAAATGGCTCCGCCGCCGGCTACAATAACCGGATTTTTTGCAGCTTTTATCCATTCCGCCGCTTTTTTCAAATGGTCCAGATCGGGCCGCGGCCTTCCGATATGCCATACTTTTTTCTGAAACAGTGCTTCGGGAAAATCGTATGCATGTGTCTGCACATCTTGCGGCATCGACAAAGTAACTGCACCCATTTCCGCTTGGGAAGTAAGCACGCGCATGACTTCGGGTAAGGAATAAATCAGTTGCTCCGGTCGATTGATCCGGTCCCAATATTTGGAAACAGGCTTGAAGCAGTCATTTACTGAAATATCCTGCGTTCCGGCACTTTCAAGTTGTTGTAAAACGGGGTTTGGCTCGCGTGTGGCAAAAATATCCCCGGGCAACAGCAAAACAGGAAGTCTGTTGATGGTTGCAAGCGCAGCGCCGGTGATCATATTGGTTGCGCCCGGCCCGATGGAAGTGGTGCATACAAAGGCGCCCAGCCTGTTTTTTACTTTGGCATAAGCAACTGCGGTATGCACCATCGATTGCTCGTTCCGGCATTGATAGTAACGAAAGTCAGGATTTTCCTGCAAAGCCTGACCCAGACCAGCCACATTTCCATGTCCGAATATCCCGAAACAACCGCCGAAATAAGGCTGTTCCACGCCATCTCTTTCAATGTACTGATTTTTCAAAAAAGTTATGGTAGCCTGCGCTACGGTAAGTCTTCTTGTCATATTTGTTGTCGTATTAAACGGCTGAAAATAGGATCAGGCATTTACCGGAAGAAAATTGTCTGCCTTTCCGGTACAGCCAAACAGTTCAAATTTTTTTATTATAAAGCGCTCGTATTCTTCCATGAAAATTTTTCCAGGTGTAGTAGGAGCAAATTCGTCGGGCTTGTCTCTGAAAAATTCACGATTTACCATCGTCCATAAAAGTCTTGTATCCGTTGCAATATTGATCTTGCAGATTCCCAGCGGAATGGCTTTCCGGATTTCCTCTTCCTGAACGCCTTTTGCATCTGTTTTCAGCTTCCCGCCGGCGGCGTTGATCCGTTCTACAACCTCGGGAACCACATTGGAACCACCGTGTAAAACCAGCGGAAATCCCGGCAGCCGCTGCTGGATTTCTTCCAGAATATGAAACTGGAGTCCCTGACCGCCTGAAAATTTATAAGCACCATGACTGGTTCCAACGGCGATGGCAAGACTGTCGCAATCCGTTGCTTTTACAAAATCCTCTACTTCCTGCGGATTGGTATAAAATGAATGCGCTGCATCAATCGTCAGATCGTCTTCAACGCCGGCCAGAACGCCGAGTTCCGCTTCTACACTAATGTTCTTTTCATGTGCTTTTTCAACAACTTGCCTTGTCCTTTTAACATTTTCATCAAAACGGTCGTGCGATGCATCAATCATCACGGACGTATAACCGCCTTTGTTAATGGCATCGAAAATGTGTTCTTCGTAGCCGTGGTCCATGTGAACGGCATAAGTCACGTCAGGATAAATGCTGGAAGCGGCTTCAATCATGGCAAGCAGCATTTCAGGATGCGCATAATCTCTTGCAAAAGGCGTTGTCTGTACAATAAACGGCGCGTTGGCCTTTTGTGCTGCCGAAAAAAGCCCGTGGATTTCCTCCATAAAAAACACGTTCACTGCCGGAATGGCATACTTGCCGTAGCATTTGCGGAAAAGTTCTTTTGTTGTTACTAGCATGGGCTTTTTAGCGGTTAGCAGTTAGCTGTTGGCTTTTAGCAATTAGCTCTTGGTAATTAGCTATTTGGCTAACTACTCACATTTTACAATTCACATTTTACATTCCACAACTTAAAAATCAATCTTATATTCATTTACTACTCATCTAAAAGCCAATCGCCAGAAGCCATCCCTACCAGAATACCGTATATAGCGCTGCAATTACGCCGCAAATCATAATGGACCCAACGACAAAGCTTTTTCCCGGCCTGAACATGGATTGATCTATGGCAAGTCCTTTCACATTGTGCCTGCTGCCCGGGTCAGCTAGTGTCATCACAATGATGATGGCGGAAAGAATCAGGAAAATAATTCCCATGCGGTCCAGAAATGCAATTTCCGGAGCCAGATACTTGCCGGCAGTTGAAAGCGGAATGGTAAGCAAAGCCGCTGTAAGTGCCGAAGCAGAAGTAGTCCTTTTCCAGAACATTCCGAAAATAAATATGGCAAAAACCCCGGGCGTAATAAAGCTGCTGTATTCCTGAATAAACTGATACGCCTGATCCAGAACCCTGAGCTGCGGCGCAATGAGCATGGCAATGCCCATCGCAACGTAAATGCTGTAACGGGCAATGCGCACAAGCTGCTTTTCACTGGCATGCGGCGCAATGTACTGTTTGTAAATATCCAGCGTGAAAATGGTCGAGATACTGTTTGCTTTTCCGGCGAGCGAAGCAACAATAGCCGCGGTGAGTGCCGCAAAAGCAATTCCTTTCAATCCGGCAGGAAGCAGGTTCAGCAGAACCGGATATGCATGATCCGGTTTTACGACGCCGGCTGCATCCAGCATTTCCTGTTGGAACATGCCGTTCTGGTACAAAACGTAAGCAGAAATGCCCGGAATAACGACAATGATCGGAATGAGCAGTTTCAGAAGTGCTGCAAACAAAATCCCTTTTCTGGCCGTCGGCAAATCCGCACCGAGACTCCGCTGAATGATATACTGGTTACAGCCGAAATACGCAAGATTGTTGATCCACATAGCGCCGATAATCACCGATAAACCCGGAAGATCCTTGTAAAAAGGGTTGTCTTTGGGCAAAATCATGTGAAAATGCGAATCCGCCTGTTCTTTCAGCAAGCCAAGTGCATTGAACAATCCGGGTCTGTTAAAATGCGTGGAAACAAGGTCCAGCGCCAGATAAGTAGTTGCCAAACCGCCCAGAACGAGTACAATAACCTGAACAACATCCGTATACCCAATGACTTTCATTCCGCCGATGGTGATGATAACGGCAAATATTCCCAGCCCGATGATTCCATAGGTAAAATCAAACCCGGCGGTTACTTCCAGCGCCAGCGCACCCAGGTAAAGAATGGAAGTCAGGTTAACAAATACATAAAGCAATAGCCAGAAAACGGCCATAATGGTTGCAACCGTCGGATTATACCGCTGCCTTAAAAACTGGGGCATGGTGTAAATCTTGTTTCGGAGGTAAACCGGCAGAATAAAAAGCGCCACAACAATCAGCGATGCCGCCGCCATCCATTCATAAGACGAAATGGCCAGCCCGATGGCAAATCCGGAGCCGGACATGCCGATAAAATGTTCGGCAGAAATGTTGGAAGCAATGATGGAAGCTCCGATTGCCCAGAAAGTCAGTGAACCCTCAGCCAGAAAATAATCCGTCGAGCTTACTTCTTTGGATGATTTTTTTCGGTAAATCCAGTAACCGTAAGCTGAAATGCCTATCAGATAAATAAAGAAAACAACATAATCCAGCGATTGCAAACCGGTATTGGACATGGGAGCGGGTTAGTTAAACAGAACGAATTTTGATCAGATCTTGTAAGTAATCAATCGTTTATTGATCGGCAGGGTAGTTTCAACGGCAGTTAAGCCATCCTGATCCGAGAACACATGCAGATTGATGTCGCTTCAAACTTATAAACTTTCTTAACATTTTCTAACACATAACCACCCGCTTCCCGTTACAGCCTGCGTTTACAAGCGGAGCAATCCATGCATTTTGCTTTTAGACAACGGCGTACTGCAGAATTTCGTCCAGCCTCACGCTCCGCCCTTCGGTCAGCGACTTCATGGCTGCAATCCCGATGGCCGTAGCCATCAGCCCGTCGTGCGCATCCACCGGCGAAGGCGTATCGTTCAAAACACAGTCGATAAAAGATTTCAGGCAAACGCGGTATGCGGTTTCATATCTTTCAAGGAAAAAATGCAGCGGCAGGGAAATATGTCCGCCGTCACTGTCAAAATGAACAAGTGTGTCGGCCGTATTATTTTCCGCTTTGGCCATTCCTTTGGATCCGAAAATTTCCAGACGCTGATCGTACCCGTAAACGGCCTTGCGGCTGTTGTCGATAACGCCAATAGCGCCGTTTTCAAAAGTAAGAACAATGACCGCCGTATCTATATCGCCAAATTCCTTTATTTCCGGATGAATCAGCGCATTGCCTTTTACAAAAACTTCTTTCACTTCGCTGCCGACTATGTAACGTGCCATGTCAAAATCATGAATGGACATGTCGAGGAAGATGCCGCCGGAAACTTTCAGGTACTCCACAGGCGGCGGTGCCGGGTCGCGGCTTGTAATTCGCAGAATATGCGGATCGCCGATTTTATTGGCTTCCACAAGGTTTCTTACGTTACTGAAATTGGCATCAAAACGGCGGTTGAAGCCGAGCATCAGTTTTACATTGTTTCCACTGACTGCTTTTTCCGCTGCCTGAATGGCTTCCAGCGTTACATCCAGCGGTTTTTCACAGAATACATGCTTTTTCTGCTGTGCCGCGGCAACCGTATACGGCACATGGAACGGGGTAGGCGAGCAGATAATGACGGCTTCCACGTCCGGATGATTTATGACGTCGTATGCATCCGTTGTTACATTCGAAACACCCAGATTCTGCGCAAATGCATGCGACGCGGGCGATAGATCAGAAGCGATAACTACTTCTGCATCCGGCATATGGTGTACAAGGTTGCTAAGATGGATCTGTCCGATCCGGCCCAGACCAATAACTCCCGTTTTTAATTTTCTTGACATTTGAGGTTGGTATTTTTTTATATTGACAATGGTTGATTTTGGATGTTGGCTTTTAGCAGTTGGTTTTTGGCAAAAGTCATTTAGCGGTTTGACACTGGTTCTCAGCCGTTTTCCGTCAAAAGACCCATTAAATAATAGCTAACAGCTAACAGCTAATAGCCAACAGCTATCAAAACTTCCTGTTCCATTCTTTAAGCCAGCGCTCGATCACCACTTTGGTCTGCGTGAAGAATTCAACTGCGTGTTTTCCCTGGCCGTGTAAGTCTCCGTAAAAGCTTTCTTTCCAGCCTGAAAAAGGGAACTGTGCAACCGGGGCTGCAACACCGATGTTGATACCAATGTTTCCGGCTTCCGCTTCGTGACGGAATTTGCGGGCACTGGAACCGCTGCTTGTGAAGACACAAGCCATATTGCCGTATTTGCCGGAATTGATAAACCGGATGGCTTCATCAATCGTATCAATATGGACAAGACTTAAAACCGGGCCGAAAATCTCGGTAGCAGCCAGTTCGCCGTCGAGCGGAATATCTTCTATAATGGTCGGATTGATGAAATTTCCGTTTTCAAAACCTTCAACCGTTGCATTACGGCCGTCTACAAGCAGCCTGCCGCCTTCGCTTAATCCTTTGTCGATCAGGGTTTGTACGCGGTTTTTGCTTTCTGCTGTAATGACCGGACCCATTTGTACGTCGCTTTCCAGACCAAAACCCGTTTTCCTTGCTTTTGCGGATTCAACAAGACTTTCTGTAATGTCCTTATGTTCGCCGACCGTTATGATCGTGGAAGCGGCAAGGCAACGCTGACCGGCGCAGCCGTAAACACTGTCAATGACAATCTGGGAAGTCATTTCAATATCGGCATCGGGTAAAACGATAACCGGGTTTTTGGCACCGCCCTGCGCCTGAACGCGTTTCCCGTTTGCAGCACCTTTGGAGTAAACATATCTGGCTACGCCGGAAGAACCCACAAAACTGATGCCTTTAATAACCGGATGTTCCAGAATGGCATCCACCGTTTCCCTTGCACCCTGAACCAAATTCAATACGCCTTTGGGAAGGTCAAGCTGTTCCATCAGGCCAACGATTTTCGTCATCGTCAGCGGCACTTTTTCCGAAGGCTTGATAATGTAACTGTTTCCGCAGGCGAGCGCATACGGCAGAAACCAGAACGTGATCATTCCCGGAAAGTTGAAAGGCGCAATGCAGGCACAAACGCCCAGTGGCTGCCGGATCATGTATTCATCAATTCCCTTGGCAATATCTTCCGAAAATTCGCCCTGCATCATGGCCGGCATGCCGCAGGCATTTTCCACGTTTTCAATGGCGCGCACCATTTCGGCTTTGGCTTCCAGAAAAGTTTTTCCGGATTCCAGCGTGATGGTTTTTGCAATGTCATCCAGGTTACTTTCCAGCAAAGTTTTCAGTTTGAACAAATACTGGACTCGTTTTGAAACGGGGGTGCTTCTCCACTCCTGAAATCCTTGCGCAGCAGCTTCGGCCGCGTCGGAAACGTCTTTTGCATTACCGTAAGGCACCTGCGCAAGCACTTCCTGACTAGCCGGATTAAGCACATTTTCGTAATGTTCCGAATGGCTTTCGACCCACTGCCCGTTGATGTAATTTTTTAACTTTTCCATTGAATTTGGTATCGGTAATTTAATGTTCTGTTTTGTTTTGCCTGAAAACCCGGATCCGTTACAATCCGCCATAACCGGCGACAAAATTCATAACTTCTTGATTTGTTGGCATAAAATTGGCGCAGCCTTCGCGCGTTACAATCATTGCACCGCAGGCATTTCCCATTCTTACGCTTTTGTATAAATCCCATCCGCTAAGCAGCCCGAATGAAAACCCGGCACAGAAAGCATCTCCGGCGCCAAGCACGTTGAGCACTTCCACCGGAAATCCGGGCACTTTTACTTCGTCTTTATCCGGCTGGAATATGGAAGCGCCGTCTTTTCCTCTTTTCACAACGAGCGTTTCCACGCCCGATTCAAGAATTTCCTGAATGGCATTTTCGATATTGCCGCGAATTTCAGGCGCGGAAATCTGCTGGTGCTTGATCAGCAACTGTTCCTTATCGGTCAGGAAAGTGGCCAGAATTTCTTCTTCGGTACCCACCACGATGTTAAAGCTGCTCAGTGCCGCCCGGATCGTTACGCCGAATGCGCGCGGATCAAACCACTGATCGGCCCGGAAATCAATGTCCAGCAAACGGGTTACCTGATTCTTCTTGGCAAGTTCCAATGCATAAAACATGGCCGTCCGGCTGGGATCTTTGCTGAATGCCGTTCCTGAAAATGCCGCCGCCCTGAAATCCTGAAACGGTATGGCCGCAACGTGATCAATATTGAGATTAATGTCGGCACAGTTTTCACGGTAATAAACCAGCGGAAACTTGTCAGGCGGCTCAATACCCAGCACAACGGCTGAACTTCTTGTTCCTTCAATGGTTGGAACCCAATCCGTCACGATGCCTTCCTGATCCAGAAAATGCTTGATAAAATTCCCGACCTGATCGTTTCCGATGCCGGTCAGAATGGCTGTATTCAGTCCAAGTCTCCGGCTGCCCGTAGCGATATTCAGTGGACAACCGCCCACAAATGCATTGAACGCTTCAATTTTCTCAAACGGACTTCCGACATTGGCCGAATACAAATCAATGGATGAGCGGCCAAGCGTTAGCAAATCGTATTTTCTGGTCATTTTAGCGGCGGGCTGTATTGTGTAAAATGTGGGTTGTGAAATGTGAAAGGTTGGCAGTTAGTCATGTGTTGTCATGAATTGTTTTTGGATTCATGTTATATACAAAAGCTAAAAGGCTGGTTGGTAAAAACTAACAATTTATGACAAGAAAATAAGCGCCAGCTGTCAATAGCTAAATGCCAATTGCTAACAGCCAATCGCTAAAAGCCAATAGCCAACAGCTAACAGCCATTCATGTCTGCGGTAACAATCGGAAGCCTCGGATCGGAGCCGGCCCAGGTTCTGTAGATCCAGTCATGGTCCGGATCGGAGGTATTGGCCAGCGACTGGTCACTTCCTGCAAGGAAATTGAGATAATAAACATGGTAACCATGCCCGGCCACAACCGGATGATAACCTTTGGGCACCAGAACGGCCTCATTGTTTTTTACCCGCACGATTTCGTCCAGCGAACGGTCCTCTGTATAAACCTGCTGAATCGCGTAGCCCTGCGGCTTGTCAATTTTATAAAAATAGATTTCTTCCAGATTGGCTTCCAGCAGCGTTCCGTCTTCGCTTACCTTTCGTTCGTCGTGCTTGTGAGCAGGAAATGAACTCCAGTTGCCCGAAGGCGTATATACCTCCACGCAAACGATTTTATGACAGTCGAATCCGGGTTCCAGCAAGCTGTTGATCTGACGGTTGGCATTGTCGCCGCCGCGGTATTCTATGGCCGCTTCTTCCGGGCGTTTCATACGCGGCGGATGGTCTTCATCGGTTGCAACTTTGCAAATTGCAATATCCGTTCTGTTCGTCTGCGCGGTTAATATAAAATCCGTGTTTCTGGACAAATACATGGCGTGCCCGATTCCGCTGAATACATCCCTGCGACCGTTGCGCGTTTCCCATGTCTGGCCGGCGGCCTCCACTTTGAAATTTCCGCTTAAAAGCACGATGCAATACTCGTAATCTCCGGTATTTGCAGAGAGTTGTTCATTTTCATCCAGTACTTTCGCCTCAAAGTTTAAATAAGTCCAGCCCGCTTGCTCGCTGGTCAGAGAATGATAGGTCTTGTTACCGGATTGCGGTTTGATCAGAAGATTGCTCATTGCAGGATATTCAATTTCATTTGCACAATGATAGTGTGGTATAAATTAAACACAAAATGTAAATATGTTTATATTGAATGCAAACGTTTGAAAAAATTTATAATATTTAATTGCCATAATTCAAGAAAATGAATTCGACCCGTCCTGTTACGATTAAAGATATTGCACGTCGCTTCCGCTGTTCGCCGTCCACTGTTTCAAGAGCATTGAACGATCATCCGGCTATCAATGAAGACACTCGAAAAAACATTCAGGAATATGCCCGCGAGGTCGGGTATCAGCGGAATGAGGTTTCACTCAGCCTTCTGAACAAAAAAACAGCCTTGCTCGGCGTAGTGGTGCCGACGATCAGCAACTATTACGAAACAGCGGTTATTGAAGGACTTCATTCCGTTCTGCAGCCCATGGGTTACACGCTGAATATTTGCGTCACCAATGAAAATTATCTGTTGGAAAAGGAATATTTATCCCGGCTGCTTTCCAACCGCGCAGAAGGGATTTTCCTGTCTGTGTCGCAGGAAACGTATGATTCGGGCTATTATGAGCATCTTGAAAACGTAATCCAGCGCAAAACACCATTGATTTTTATTGACCGTGAATACGAGGATTTTGAAACAAGCCGGGCGACCGTAGACGATTATCACGGCGCTTTTGCCGCAGTGGAACATCTGATCAATATCGGCTACAAACAGATTGCGCACCTGAAAGGCCCTAACGGGCTTACCGTTTCTGAGCAGCGGTTCCGAGGGTACAAGGATTGTCTGCAGAAACATGAAATGCCGGTCCGTGAAGAACTGATCATCAATACCAATTTTCAGGTGGAAAGTGCAATTGTGCCTACCAAACGGCTTCTGGACATGGCTTCGCCACCGGATGCCATATTCGGCGTCAATGATCAGGTTGCCATCGGTGCCATGCGGGTTGTGAAGGACAAAGGGCTCCGGATTCCGCAGGATATCGGTTTGGTGGGTTTTGACAATTCGCCTATTTCCGCTTACATTTTTCCTTCGCTGACGACTGTAAGCCGGCCCGGAAGGAAAATCGGGATGGAAGCATCGAGGCTTTTCCTGAATCAGGTGAACGGCTCGGTCGATTTCCTGCACGAAAGCATCGTACTGCCTTCAGAGCTGATTATCAGGGAATCATCCTTACGGCTTTGATCTTTTTAACAGAAAAACCAATCAGAATTCAGAACATGACAGAAGACATTAATCAGCCATATCCTGATCAGTACAGCCAAATTAACGAAGCTACGAAGCAATCGGGTTTTACAATGGCTTCGGATGTGCTTACGTGCTCACTTTTACGGACTCTGGCGGCTACAAAACCGGCCGGGAAATTTCTTGAACTGGGCACCGGAACCGGACTTTCCACAGCATGGATTCTCAGCGGTATGGATCCGCATTCTACGTTGGTTTCCATTGATAATGAACAAAAGTTTCTTGCTATCGCTAATCAATTTCTCGGAAATGACGAACGTTTGAAACTGCTCCATGCAGATGGGGAAAAATGGGTCAATGACAATCGGAATGAAAAATTCGACTACATTTTTGCGGACACATGGCATGGAAAATACCTGCTTCTGGATGAAGTACTGGAAATGCTGAATGTCGGCGGACTTTATATTATCGACGACATGCTGCCGCAGCCCAACTGGCCGGACGGACATCAGCAAAAAGCAACGGACCTTGTAAAAAAGCTGGAAGCCAGAACGGATCTGATTCTTACCAAGCAGGTCTGGGCGACGGGAATCATCATTGCCGTAAAAAAGTAAGCAATTCGCTTATCCTGTAAAAAGCCTGCGGACAGAATAACCGTACTGCATAAAATCAAAAAAGCATCCGGACCATTTTTCAGGTCTGGATGCTTTTAGCAGCTGTTGGCGTTTTAGCTGTTAGCTTTTCACGATTATTAAAGCCAATAGCTGACAGCTAAAAGCCAATCAATACCCCTCATTCTGAACCAGATAACCCGGCGTATTGGAAGCGGCGTCAATGGCAGTCTGCGGAATCGGGAAAATTCTTTTTCTGACATTTGAATCTGTTTTTTCTGTCCACTTTCCTTCGTACTTACCAAAACGGATCATATCCGTTCTGCGCAGCATTTCCCAGTAGAACTCAAATCCGCGCTCACGGAACAGCAGATCAAGGTCCATCGCAGTCAGCGCAGGAGGAGGCAAGGTTGCGGTGCGGGAAGCTCTAACCAGGTTTACATCGGCAAGTGCGCCGGCAGCGTCGCCCGATTTGCGCAATTTTGCTTCGGCACGCATCATGTAAATATCCGCCAGACGCAAAATGACAATATCCGCTTCACCCCGGTTTCGGCCCGTATTGGATTCCCGGCTGAACTCATACTTTTCTACACGGTAACCAGAATTGTAGTTGCTGCCGGCAGTTGTAAAATCGATCAGTTCGGTAAAGTTCACGGCCAGTTCCGGCTTGCTGCGCGTAACATAACCTAGTTTTCCTACTTTCAGCTTTCCGTCCGGGCACCGTAGAAATGCGCCGTTTACGCGCAATGCGCCATATTGCTGGCCTCTTAAAATACCGCGGTTGATTTTGTAATCCGCATCATTTACACAAGTATCCGCCTGATTGGAATAAATGGACATATTTTCCTGATAAAAGCGCGGGTCACGTTTCGGGTCAACGGCGCCGTAGGCCTGAACCCACGTGCGGTAAAAATCGGAAGTAATTCCCGGTCCGTCCGTACCATTTGCCAGCGGGTATTGCGCCAGCGGAAACTGGTCTCCGGAAATGGAGAAATAAGCCATACGGTTATGACCGTTCAGATCGGGACGCTGGTCTACGGCAAAGATCAGTTCTTCATTCGTATGATTTTCGTTGCCGAAAATCGCAAAATAATCACTGGACAATTTAGCCTGACCGGAAGTGATGATCTTGTCGCAATACTGGATTACCTTGTCCATGTCAGCAGCTGTAAAATCAAAAGTACTGCCGTAAATATTGCGGTAAACGGGTGCATTGAGGTATAATCTGGCCAGCAGACCCCAAACCGCAGCCTGATTCAGCCTTCCGGGCCCAACCGCCGATTTCGGCTGGACAAGCGGTTCAACTGCAAGCAGTTCACTTTCAATGTACTTAACGGCCTCGTCACCGCGGATTATTTTGGAAGGCGTGTTCGGATCATCTTTTACGAACACAATACCAAACAGATCCAGCGTCATCATGGAATAATATGCCCGCATGCCGCGCGCTTCCGCCAGGTATAACGGCGCATTGGGCGACGAGAGGTTCGGCAATGTTGTAATGGCCAGAATGGAACGTGAAATGGACTGCACAAGATTGTCCCACGTATTCCTTACGTTCGGATCGGTACTTGTGGTATTATGCGCATGCAGCGCAAGGTAAATACCGTTATCGCCCCAGTCCGTTCCGCCGCGGTACGGCAAAATGGCTTCGTCCGTTGAAATTTCCTGAAGAGCGAAATAGGTTGTATGCTGATAAATATTGGGCAGCAGCGCGTAAACCGGCGCTATAATGCCGTTGGCAGCTTCTTCGTCCGTCAGCGTTGTGCCCAGTGTTTCATCCAGAACTTCTTCCTTCAGGTCTGTGCAGGAATTATTTAAAAACAAAATGCCGGCGAGTGTCAGCAGAATATGTATTTTCTTTTTCATTGTTAAAAAATTATAAGCCGATTGTTACACCAAAAATGACAGACTTTGCTTTCGGATAACTCATATAGTCAATTCCGTAAGACGATATTCCGTTGATTTCACGGTTGTTGTTCACTTCCGGATCGTATCCGTTGTATTTCGTAAGCACAAACAGGTTCTGGCCTGTAACGGACAGCCGTACACTTTGCACCCATTTATTAATTCCCAATGCCGTCGTATTGAGGTTATAGCCAAGCGCAAGGTTGTTAAGTCTGAAATAGTTACCGCTTTTAAGGTAACGTGTGGAAACCGGCGCGGAGTTATTAATGGATTCTGCGGATTCCGTCAGTGCTTCTTTGGTAACGTTAAGTCCTTTGGAAAGCCTTAGTTTGTAAAAGGCGGAGTTTGCCGTGTTGTCGTAAACCTTGTTTCCGGCAACGCCGTTGAAATTGGCCGTCAGATCAAATCCCTTGTATGCGATGTTACCGTTTACGCTGAACATTTTGGTCGGCAAAGCGGTGCCTGCTGCAATGCGGTCTTTATCCGTAATAATGCCGTCACCGTCCAGATCGCGGAATGTACTGATTCCGTTTTCGTCAAATCCGGTAAATTCTTTCAGGAAAAATGTTCCGATCGGTTCTCCGTTGAGGTAGCCGTTAATGGTAGCCGAAGTGAGTCCGGAACCTTGTGCAGAACCCGAAGGAATAACTGAGTAGGGCGAATTCTCAACGTTGTTTTTAATGAAAGTCATGTTACCGCCGATTTCGTAGCGCAGCCCGCTGCCCAGCACGCGGCGGAAGTTCAGTTCCAATTCTGTTCCCTGGTTTACGATTTTCATATCACCCACGTTTGTCCAGTAGGTGCCCGCCGGCTGAACCGGATCGGTCGGGATTACTTCCAGCAAAATATCGTTTGAAACCTTGCGGAAATAATCAACAGCTCCGCTTAAAGCGCCTTTGAACAACCCGAAATCAAGTCCTATGTCCGTTTGTGAGGAAACTTCCCACTGAATGTTCGGGTTCGCAAGCCGTGAATAGGAAGTTCCTGCCGGATATGTTCCGTTGTTGAAGATCGGGTAACTTACGTTTCCTGCCGTTGAAGAAGAAAACAGCGCCTGCGTAATTTTGGAAGGGATTTCCTGGTTTCCGGTACGGCCCCAGCCGGCTCTCAGTTTAAGATCGTTGAATGCAGAAGATTTCAGGAAATTTTCCTCCGAGATACGCCATCCCGCCGAGAACGAAGGGAAAACGCCGTATTTGTTGTTGCTCCCGAATTTGGAAGAACCATCCACTCGGACGGTCGCCGTTAGCAGATATTTATCGTTATACTGATAATTGATCCTTGAAAAGAATGACTGAAGTTCGTTGCGCGTGGCACTACCCGTCGGCCTGTTGTTCACCAGCGTAAGGTCCTGTCCAAGACCGGGATTGTAAATCGGTTCCAGATCGGAAACAGGGAATTTATTAATACTGGAAGTTCTGGTCTGAATAAAGAAACGCTGATACGAATGTCCGGCCAGCGCGGAGAAATTGTGCTTGTTCTTGTCAAAAGTATACGTAAGATAATTCTCGATCAGCCGGTTGCTGTTGTTCTTGCTGATCGTTTCCAGACGTCCGTCCTGCTGCGGCTCCAGATTGCCGAGTGACTGCAGATCCTGAACGGAAGTTGTGTTGTCAACCCCGAAATTCAGCTTGTAAACCAGCCCTTTAATAATCGTAACCGAAGGCGAAATGTTTCCGAGTACACGGTTGGTGGTTGTAATGTCCTTTTCCAGACCGAGCGTAATCAGCGGGTTTGTTCCGTCCTGATATTTGAACGGATTGCCGTTGGCATCATACGCGGGATAAGTCGGGTTGGCAGAAATGGCGCTTCCGATCAGAGACTGGATAGGAGGGCGCTCGTTGCGGATATTGGTTGCATTCAGGTTTACATCAATGCTGACGCGGTCATCCAGGATTTTCTGGTTGATGTTGATCCTTCCGGTATAACGGTTCAGCTGATTGTTTTTCAGAATCCCTTCCTGCTTCTGCGCTCCGAAAGAGCCGAAATAGCTCAGCTTGTCTGTTCCGCCGGCCAGGGAGACATTATGGTTCTGCGTTTGTGCCACGCGCGAGATTTCCTTTTGCCAGTCGGTATTGGCGCCTTTGTCAATAAGGCTTCCATCCAGTCTCGGTACCTCGGTACGGAACTCGTCGGCAGACAGTACTTCCAGCGGCCTGGCCATTTTGGAAAAACCGATATTCCCGGAGTAAGTCACCATGGAACGGCCCGACTTGCCTTTTTTGGTCGTGATCAGGATAACGCCGTTTGCACCTCTGGAACCGTAAATGGCTGTTGCAGAAGCATCTTTCAGGACATCAATGGATTCAATATCCTGCGGGTTCAGAAAGCTCATCGGGTTCATGGCGCCGCCCGTTGCCGAATTGTCCAGCGCCATGCCGTCCACCACAAACAAAGGTGTGCTTCCGGAACGAACGCTGCCCGGCCCGCGAACGGCGATCTGTAATGCAGCGCCCGGCTCTCCGGTTGCAGAAGTAACATTCACGCCGGCCACTTTTCCCTGAAAAAGCTGTTCGGGTGAATTGATTATCCCGGCATTGAAATCAGCGCTCTTCAGTGATTTTACGGAACCCGTCACGTCCTTTTTTTCCGTGCTGCCGTAACCCACAACAACCACTTCATTCAGGCTGGAAGCCGATTCTTTCAGCTTGATTTCCAAGGTACGGCTGTTTGCATCGGTCAGCAAAAAATTGGTTATCGTCTGTTTTTCGTAGCCAATGTAGCTGAATTCCAGATTATAACTGGTTTCAGTCTGTAAATTCGGGAAGCTGAAAACACCGGATTCGTCTGTCGTAGCACCCTGTTTGTTGCCGCCGTTCACTTCAGAAATGACTACCGTTACGCCCGGCAGGCCCTCGGTTGTGCCGTCGGTAACAACTTTGCCCGTCAGCGTTATTGCCCTCAGCATGAGCATGCTCCGATGAACACGTTTTGCAGGTTTTTCGGGCGCAGGAATTTCAGTGGCCGGCGTTCCCGCCGAAGCCCATGCATGCATGCTGCAGAGAATAGTCGCATGCAGCAGACAGCTTCGCATCCTTCCGTTCCTGACTGGTTGCGTTAAAGTTCGTTTCATAATTCTAAACTGGTGATTGATTGGTTAAATCTGTGAGTAATCCGGACCGTAAAATCCTCCGGCAACGGTTTTTGTACAAGATTACAAATTGTATTTTTGAAATATTTATTATAAAATGGCTGCTATGCCCTGCAAACGTTTGAAATTTTATGCAAACGTTTGAAATATTTTAAAGAATAAATTGTATTGAAATAATCCTGTAAAAGAAGCGTAAAAGTACTGATAATGATTCATTCAACATTCATTTTACGCGCAAAGCAATCAAGTTGCCTGCGGCGCGCAAAAGTCGGGTTTACAGAGTAAAAATTCTGTAAACCCGTTTTAACAAATTGTTAATTCTGAAAGCGCGAAAATGGAGGTATTTGCAGAATTCCAAGATCGGGAAATGACGCTCCGGTTGTTTCAGCTACACATCCTGACGCAAAACTTCCAGCGGCGGCCGGGACAAAATGCCGCGGCTGTTGACAAGTCCGATCAGTACCGTCATCAGCGAAACAAACAGGAAAACGGCAACAACCGGCCATACGTCGGGACTGAATTCAGCCTCAAAACTGAACTTTGCCAAAGACCAGCTTCCGGCGATAGAAAGCAGAATACCCGTTAATGCAGCCAGCGAGCCGAGGAAAAAATATTCCAGTGCGGTAATGGCAAAAATCTGTTTCCGGCTGGCGCCCAGCGTCCTTAAAAGCACACTTTCCTGCAACCGCTGGTATTTGCTGATCAGCACGGACGCAATGAGAACGATGATTCCGGTCAGGATGCTGAAACCCGCCATAAAACGGATTACAAAGCCGATCTTGTTGAAAATATCGTCCAGAACCCGTAGTACAAGTGCCAGGTCAATGATGGAAATATTGGGAAACTGCCTTACAATGGCCTGCTGAAAAGTAGCGGAAGTCTGCGGATCGGGCACATGCGTCAGCATTACATGAAACTGCGGTGCTTCTTCCAGTACGCCTGTTGGAAAAACAACCAGGAAATTCGTCTGTACTTCGCCCCAGTTCACTTCGCGGAAACTCGAAACGACAGTGGACATCATGGTTCCCTGCACATTGAAAACCATGGTGTCGCCGAGTTCAATCCGGCTTCTGTTTGCAAAACCTTCTTCGAGCGAAATCGGGATGAGCGCGGAAGAAGGATTGTAAACACCCTGCCATTTTCCTTTGGTAATCTTTTCAGTAGAAGTTGTTGAATCGCGAAAAGTTACGCGGTATTCTCTTCCGAAAATACGACGGGACTGCTCCGCTGTTGTATCGCCTTCAAAGTCGGCTGCCGTTCGGCCATTGACTTCTTCCAGCCGCATGTTGACGATGGAAACGCTTTGATTGACCGGAACGTGCTGTGCCTTTGCAATGGCCAGTACGGCTTCTTTCTGATTATTCTGAATGTCGAAAAGTACAATGTTCGGCTGATTGCCGCTTGTGGAAAGCTGAACGCGCTTCAGTAAAATATCCTGCGTGAAAAACAGTGTACAAACCAGCGCTGTTCCAAGTCCGATGGAAACGATCAGAATGGCAGTCTGGTTATTGGGCCGGTACAGATTGGCAAGCCCCTGTCTCCAAAGATAACTCCATGAGGCCGGAAAAAACCTGCGCACAAGCCACGTAAGCAAACTTGCCGTTGCATAAAGTACCAGAAAGGCACCCAGAATGCCGCCGGTAAAAATCAGTGCTTCGATCCATGTACGCATCTGGAGAAACGAAAACCCGAATATGAACAGAATGATAAGGCCATACAGAACCCAAGCGAGCGGATCTTTGCCGGGATTGGCAGCATCGGTTGAAGACCGGAGCACATTCAGCGGGGAAACCTTGCGTATGGAAACGAGCGGCGGCAAAGCAAACAGAATGGAAATGAGGACACCAATAGCCAATCCCTGACCAATGGCCGGCCAGGATATATCCGTTGTCAGCTCAAAGGGAAGAAAGTCCCTGATAACAAAAGGCAAAAACTGCTGGATGGCAGTGCCGAGAACAGCCCCGATCACCGACCCGAGTATGCCTATACCCAAAATCTGAATCACGTAAATCAGAAATGCCTGTGTAGCTTTTACGCCGAGACATCTTAAAATAGCAATGGAACTCAGCTTTTCACGAATGTAAATGTGAATGGCACTGGCTACGCCGATGCAGCCAAGCAGCAAGGCAACAAAGCCGACCAGTGCCAGAAACCGGGTCAAATCGCGGAAAGATCTTCCCGTATCTTCTTTTTGTCCCTGCACGGTTTTGTAGTCGAGGTCGAATGCTTCAAAGCGCGGTTCCAGTTTCTTGGCAAGTTTTTCAACATCTACATTGGCAGGAAATTTGAAATAGTAACGATAAGCTACGCGGCTGCCTTTCTGCATGAGTCCGGTCTGCTTGAGGTATTGCATCGGAATGTAGACCGAAGGCGCAACGGTACTCGTCAGCCCGGTGGAACCCGGCGCTTTTTCCAGAATTCCTGCAATGCCGAACGTTACTTCACCGATTTTAATCGAATCGCCGACTTTTGCCTGATATTGCAGCATCAGTGTCTGATCCACTAAAGCTTCTTTTCTGGTCCGAAAGGTTTTTTCAGCTGTTACAGGAACCGTTTCGAACTTTCCGTAATAGGGATAATCGCCTTCAATGGCTTTTACCTGCGCAAGCCGGTTGCCGCCGCCTTTGGTAAAGTAGATCATGGACGCAAAGCTTCGTTCTTCCGAGCGGGTTTTGCTCAGTGAATCCACCAGTGCTTTGGATTTGCCTTTTACGGGTTTGTTGCCGTACAATGCCAGATCAGCGCCAATGAGCGTTGCGGCCTGTTCGTCAATATTTTGCCTGAGGTTATCGCCGAGTGAATAAATGGCGACCAGCGCAGCTATGCCGAGTATGATCGAGGAAATAAACAGCAGCAGGCGTGAACGGTTTTTGCGGCTGTCGCGCCATGCCATTTGCAGCAGCCACGGGAAATTAAAATTATTCTGATTCATTTTTTTGTTTATTCAACGATTTTGCCGCCTTTGATTCGGATGATGCGCTGCGTTTTTGCAGCAAGATCCAGGTCATGCGTGACGAGTACGAGCGTTGTCCCAGCTTCCTTGTTCAGGTCAAAAAGCAGTTTCACAACCTTCTCGCTGGTTTCGGCATCCAGATTTCCGGTCGGTTCGTCGGCAAACAGAATGCGCGGCTGGTTAGAAAAGGCGCGCGCCAGCGAAACGCGCTGCTGTTCGCCGCCGCTCAGTTGCGTCGGATAATGATGGCTGCGTTCTGCAAGCCCGACTTTATCGAGGAGGTCCAATGCACGCGGCTTTATATTTTTTTCACCTCTGAGTTCGAGCGGAACCATTACATTTTCAAGCGCGGTAAGCGTGGGCAGCAGCTGGAAATTCTGGAAAATAAAACCGACGTACTGGTTTCTGACCGCTGCAAGCTGATCTTCATTCAGCCCGTTCAGTCTGGTTCCGTGCAGCTCGACTGTTCCCGAAGTAGACCGGTCGAGGCCAGCGCACAAGCCGAGCAATGTCGTTTTTCCGCTTCCGGAAGGGCCTACAATGGATAATGTGGACTGTGCTGCAATGGAGAAATTGATATTATCCAGAACGGTTAGGGTACGTTCTCCGCTTTTATATATTTTACTTACCTGTTTGAGATCGAGTATGGTATCCATCAATTGTTTTTATTTTTATACCCGCAGAAGTCCTGATTCCGGCAACTGCTTTCAGCCTAATTTGGTCCTTTTGACGCGTGTGGCGTATAAATATAGTGTAAACGGCGTTTAAAACTAAATGAGCGGCATATGCATCCGTGTTCGTTAATGGAACGTTTCTTTAAAGGTTTGTCTTTTTAAAACGATTCAAGTCACTTTTGGCAGACCGCTTCAAGGCGCTGGAATAACAATATTTAAAAAGAGTACGGTAACCTCAACTGATTATTAGCAATACCTATTTTCAAGCAATTACTTCATATGAATTACCCCGGATTGATTTTAAAACTGTTTGCAGTAAGCGCGCTGCTGTTTTCCTGCAAAAGCGAAAACAAGGAAGCTGCCTCGGAAAAAACGGTAACTGCCGCCGCAGAAGCAAAGGCTCCGGCTGCAAAAAAGAAAACGATTGTATTTTTCGGAAACAGCCTGACTGCTGCGTACGGGCTGGACGATCCGCAGCAGGGATTTGTCGGGCTGATCCAGAAACGCATTGATTCGCTGGACCTGAACTATAAGGTAATTAATGCCGGTGTAAGCGGGGAAACGACATCGGGCGGCAACAGCCGGATTGACTGGCTTCTGAAACAGCCTCTGGATGTATTTGTGCTCGAACTCGGAGGAAACGACGGCTTGCGCGGAATTCCGGTTTCGGAAACAAAAAGAAATCTGCAGGCCATTCTGGATAAAGTACATGCAAAATACCCGGAAGCAAAGCTGGTGCTTGCCGGTATGCAGATTCCGCCGAATCTGGGCCGGAAATATGCATCCGATTTCCGGGCAGTTTATGCGGATGTTGCCAAAGAAAACAATATTACATTGATTCCTTTTTTACTGGAGGGAGTAGGGGGCGAGGCCAGGCTCAACTTGCCGGACGGGATCCATCCGACTGCGGAAGGGCACAAAATTCTGGCTGAGAATGTATGGGTGATTATAAAAGATCTGCTCTGAAAAGTATAAAGTTGCTCAGGAAGGTTTGATCATGTTCCACAATTCCATTTTGGTCTGAAGGATTTCCTTTTTCGTCACATAGTTATCGAAAGTATCCATTTCCATTCCTTTGCTGTATTTGGGCGTTACAATCCGGAGTATGTAATCGCGGTCGCTGAAAGGGTCAAACCATCTTTCGGTACCGGCTTCTTTTACAAAAATAACATAACCCCAGTTGCACTGGCTCTGATGTACATATAACCATACCGAAACTTTGACCTGACTTCCGTCCTTGCGTTCGAATACCTTTTCGTGCGTCATTAATAATGTTGTTATGCCCTTTTATTTCTCCGGATTACGGTTTTTCGCAAGTGGAAATAAACACAGAACAGGTTCAAATCAAAATGATTCACAAAAAGATAAATTTTCAGGCCGTGTAAGTTTCGTTTCCGTGCAGCTGCCGGGCACCGTGATTGTTCCAGGCTGTAATGATTTCGATTCGGTCTTCAATGGTTCTGGGCTTGAACGATAAAATAACGCCGCCGTTCTTGATTCCTGATTCATAAGCTTCGGCATGTTCTTTGGAAAAGCCCGATGCTGACAAGGCCCCGATTATCCCGCCCGTAATTCCGCCGGCTCCGGCGCCCGTGAGTGCAGCCAGTAATGGTCCGGCAACGGCAATTCCAAGCGGCGGGATAACAACAGCAGTTCCGATGGCAGCCACCGCTCCGGCAATTGCCCCGGCTGCTCCTCCGACTGCAGATCCGATGCCGGCTTTTTCCATCGTACTGCCGGTTTCATCTGTATTTTCCTGACCAATGCTTGAATGATGAACAGGGTGCGTTTCATCCGAAAGGATCACACTGATTTCTTCCGGCTTGTAGCCGCGGTATATCAGTTCGTCATATGCTTTCTGCGCATCCGTTTTATTTGCAAATGCCGCATTGACCAGCGTCGGGATTACATTCTGACTTTCATTTTCCATAGCAATAATCTGCGTTTTGACAGTTTATAAAGCGGTTGTCTTAGACTAAAAAGAAAACAATTATGCCAAATTTCAACGTAAATGCGGTATATACGCAAAATGATAACAAAAAGAAAAGCCCGGAACCTTGCTGAAAATACGGGTTCCGGGCTTTGATATATAAAAGGTTATTTTACACAACTCTGTCGCCGCGGATCAAACGAAGAATGATAGCAATTACGGCAATTACAAGAAGTACGTGAATAATGTTTCCAAGTCCGAAACTTGCAAAACCGAAATACCCGATCAGCCACAGAATGACCAGAATGACAGCGATTGTATAAAGTAAATTTCCCATTGTATTATTGTGTTTGAGTTGTTTGTGATAAAATCATTTGTATCAATTTAGATGCCAATGATTATACGTTTAAATAAATCCTTATATTTTCCCAGAATTCTACAATATTGAATGTTTAAATAAGCAATTTTGCTTCAAGTTGTAGAGATTTGTCTCAAAACAGTAACAAAAAGATTGATCCGGTTACAATGAAAAAAACATTTATTCTGCTTGCCTTCCTTTTTTGCTTTCATTCATTTTCGATTGCTGCTACTGTGGATACGGTGGAAACTTACAGCAATGCCATGAAAAAGTCGATTAAAGCTGTCGTTATCAAACCTGATCAGTACAGTGCTGCCAAAGATTTTCCGGTTGTATACTTGCTGCACGGACACAGCGGCAACTATGCCGACTGGGTTACAAAAGCTAATGGTTTTCAGGCAGCAGCCGATCTTTACAATATGATCATTGTTTGCCCGGACGGCGGTTACAGCAGCTGGTACTGGGACAGTCCGGTGGATGCACAGTCAAAATACGAAACGTACGTTTCCAAAGAGCTTGTAAGCTGGGTTGACAGCAAATACAAAACGGTAAAAGACCGGAAAGGACGTGCCATTACAGGTTTGAGCATGGGCGGTCACGGCGCGTTGTATCTGGCTTTCAGGCATCAGGATGTTTTCGGCGCTGCCGGAAGCATGAGCGGAGGCGTCGACATCCGGCCCTTTCCGAATAACTGGGAAATGGCACAAAGACTTGGCAGCTATGCAGAACAGCCCGAAAGATGGGAGCAGCATACGGTCATCAACATGCTGCATTTGCTGAAACCCAATGCACTTGCGCTGATTATCGACTGCGGAACCGAAGATTTCTTTTACAAGGTGAATGAAAAGCTGCATGAGAAGCTGCTTTACAACAACATTGCGCATGACTATATCACAAGGCCGGGCGCACATAACTGGCCGTACTGGAACAATGCCGTTAAGTATCAGCTGTTGTTTATGAATCAGTTCTTTACCAAAAAATAGCATTATCCTGAACTTCATTCCATCAAGGTTACAGTTATGAAATCCGCACTGTTCTTTTTGATAATCCTGATGCCGGCTTTTCCGGCTTTTGCCCGGCAACCGGCAGGAAAATTGCCCGACCCTCTGGTTTTTAACAACGGCCAGAAAGTAAAATCCGATGCTGAATGGAACAAGCGTCGGCAGGAAATCCTGGAAACGATGACCACGCAGATGTACGGCACTTCGCCGGAACGTCCGGAAAAAATGCAGTTTGAAGTTTTTGACACGGATAAAAATGCAATGAACGGAAAAGCAACCCGGAAACAGGTTACGGTACACATGCAGGAAAAAGGAAAAGAAGCAAGTTTTGACCTGCTGATATATATACCCAACAAAGCAGAACATCCGGTTCCGGCCATTATCGGTCTCAATTTTCTCGGAAATCACGCCATCAGTAAAGATCCCGGCATAAAACTGACGAATGCCAGGGTGGAAAACAGTAAAATGTTTCCCTGCGCTGTAAACGGAAAAGCAACGGAAGCTTGCCGTGGTACCAATTCCAGACAATGGCCGCTGGACAGCATTCTGGACAGTGGATTTGCTTTGGTAACCATGTACCGCGAGGAAGTTGCTTCCGACCGGAAAGAAGAAATGTTCAGAACAGGCGTCCATACGCTTTTTCCCGAACTGCAGAACCGCGAGGATAATTTCAGTACAGTAGCTGCATGGGCCTGGGCGCTGAGCCGCGGAATGGATTATCTGGAAACGGACAAAGATATTGATGCGAAGAAAGTGGCGGTTTTCGGATTTTCCAGACTGGCCAAAGCCGCACTCTGGGCCGGAGCAACGGACAAACGTTTTGCCATGGTCCTCAGCAATGAATCCGGAGCCGGCGGCGGCAAGCAGTTCCGGCGCGGAGTCGGTGAAAACATCCGCAGGTTATGTACCGTATTTCCGCACTGGTTTGCCAGAAGTTTTTCCCGATACATGGATCAGGATCAGGAACTTCCGTTCGACCAGCACTTTGTACTGGCGCTGATTGCACCCCGGCCGGTTTATCTGGCAACGGCGCAGGGCGATGTCAATTCCGATCCGGAAGGAGAGTTTGAAACGGCAAAGGCATCCGATGCGGTTTACAAATTTTTGGGCACCAAAGGATTTCCCGGAACCGTGTTTCCAGCTGTGAATCAATCAGTTTATGCACAAATCGGGTTCCATATACGTCCGGGCGGCCATGATGTTACAAACTTTGATTGGATTCAGTTTTTAAATTTCTCTAATTTACATTTGCAACAATAGAATCTACATACCTTTTAATTTACAAATCAGCTAAATGAGCACCTATTCCCCGCCGGTTACAAAATCAGCCGCCAAGTTTACAGAAAATAAGTATTTGCTGACCTTCATTTTCGTTACTTCACTTTTCATGTTCTGGGGAATCGCCATTACAATGGCCGATGTTCTCAACAAACACTTTCAGCACGTTCTCAGCCTGACCAAAACGCAGTCGGCATTTGTTCAGTTTGCTATTTTCGGTGCATATTTTGTAATGGGTATTCCTGCCGGATTGTTTATGAAACGGTTTGGTTACAAAAACGGCGTACTGCTCGGACTTTCGCTGTTTGCGGCCGGTGCGTTCCTTTTTGTGCCTGCGGCAGCGGCGGCGTCTTTTACGTATTTCGGGATTGCATTGTTCATTCTGGGCTGCGGACTTTCCACGCTTGAAACCGTTGCACATCCGTTCGTAGCCTCGCTCGGCGATCAGCGCACGAGTGATCAGCGGATCAATTTTGCACAGTCTTTCAATGCACTGGGTGCCATTCTCGGACCTGCAATCGGTTCGTATTTTTTGTTGAGTACCAACGTCGAAGGCAGTACGGACCTTACTTCTGTAAAGATGCTTTACATTGCCATCGGTTCGGTTATTTCCCTGATTGCCATTTGCTTTGCTTTCGTAAAAGTTCCGGAACTGATTGATCCGCATGCGGCGGAAGCAGACCCGGCAGCAGCAAATACAGATCTGGCACCGGGAAAAAGCCTTGTTCAGCACCGGCATTTTGTATGGTCCGTTATCGCGCAGTTCTTCAACGTGGCGGCACAAGGCGGAACCTGGGCGTTTTTTATCAATTACGGTCATGAGAAAATGGGCTTTTCAGATGCTACGGCCGGAAATTACATGGTATTGTTCATGGGCATGTTGCTGGTCGGACGTTTTGCGGGTACTTTTTTGATGCGCTTCATTGCACCTCCGACCTTGCTGGCCATTTTTGCACTGGGTAATATCCTGATGTGTGTAATCATTGCACAAAACTTCGGATGGCCTTCGTTTATCGCCTTGCTGATGATCAATTTCTTCATTAGCATCATGTATCCGACGATCTTCAGTCTCGGCCTTAAAAACCTCGGCGCACATACGCAGCAGGCTTCTTCCTTTATTTCCATGGGCGTTGTCGGCGGAGCGGTTTTCCCGTTTGCAATGGGCGCTGTTGCAGAATACGATGTTGCAGCAGCATACTATCTTCCGATTATCTGTTATTTCATGATTTTCTTGTTTGGTTATAAATTCTATAAAGTACAATAATTATAAATGAAGCTCTGGGGAATTGATTTAGGAGGCACTAAGATCGAATGTGCTGTTTTGGACACGGATAAAAATATGGACGTTGTGGCGCGCATGCGTCTTCCGACGGAATCGGCCAACGGCTATGAACATATATTGTCCCAGATTAAAAAACTGATCGATATGGTTTCCGAAGAAGTCCGGGAAAAACCTTCCAAAGTAGGGTTTGCTACGCCGGGCGTGCTGGAACCGGATTCGCAGCTGATGAAAAATTCAAACACCATTTGTCTGAATGGCCAGCCGCTGAAAGCAGATCTTGAAAGGGTGCTCGGAATTCCCGTACAGCTTGCCAATGACGCCAATTGCTTTGCACTTGCCGAAGCTTTGATGGGCGCGGGAAAAGATTATCCCGAGGCAGAAGTGGTTTTTGGTGTCATAATGGGAACAGGCGTAGGCGGCGGACTGGTCGTGAATAATAAAATCATTGCCGGCCATCACGGGATCGGGGGTGAATGGGGCCACAATATTCTGGAAGAGAACGGAGATCCGTGTTACTGCGGAAAGGCGGGCTGCGTTGAACAGGTTATTTCCGGCCCGGCGCTCGAACGCTTTTACGAGCGGACAAGCGGCAGCAGGCTTTCTCTGAAGGAGATTCTGGCAGCTTATTTTGCAGGAGAAAACGAACATGCCGTTGCCACCATTGAACGTCTGCTGGAATATTATGGCAAGGCAATTTCCACGCTGACCAACGTACTGGATCCGGGACTTATCGTCATAGGCGGGGGCGTAGGCAACATTGATCTGCTTTATACGGAAGGATATGAACGCATCCGGAAATACATTTTTAACAAAGGTGTGATTACAACCCCGATCCTGAAACCGAAACTCGGCGACAGTGCGGGTGTTTTTGGTGCTGCGCTCCTGTAAGACAGTTTATTAACCTCTAAACAATCCATACGTATGAAAAAGCTGGTACTTGTATTCCTGTTCCTGAATTGCTCCCTTTTTGTTTCCGCACAGTCTGTATGGAAAAGCGACAAGGCACATTCGCAACTTAAATTTGACATCACGCATCTGGGCGTTTCTACCGTTTCCGGCGCATTTACCGACTTTGATGCAACGATTACGGCTTCAAAACCGGATTTCAGCGATGCCATATTTACACTTACAGCAAAAACCGAATCTATTAATACGGGTGTGGACAAGCGCAATGAACACTTGAAATCGGCCGATTTTTTTGATGCAGCTGCTAATCCGGAAATTACTTTCAAGAGCAGTACGGTTAAAAGTGCAGGCAAGGACAAATTTCAGGTAACCGGCGATCTGACCATGCACGGCGTTACCAAACCCGTAACGCTTGAACTTACGCACCGCGGAACCGTTACGAACCCGATGAGTAAAAAACCGGTTGCCGGTTTCCGTGCAACCGGAACAGTAAAAAGAGCTGATTTCGGTATTGGTGCAAAATTTCCTGCGCCTATGCTCAGCGAAGAAGTAACCATTATCGCCGATGGTGAATTCGGTCCTGCCAATTAAAATATTCAAACCGATTTATGTACAAGCTTAAAGTTATTTCGTCCACTGTAAGGCCAGGCAGAAAAGGTCCTTTGGTTGCAGCATGGATTCTGGAAGTTGCACGCCAGCACGGCAGTTTTGAAGTAGAGTTGCTCGATCTTGGGGAATTGAACCTCCCGATGATGAACGAGCCGAACCATCCGGCCATGCGCAAGTATGAACATGAGCATACCAAAAAATGGAGCGCAACCATTGATGAAGCCGATGCATTTATTTTCGTAACGGCAGAGTATAATTTCAATTATCCTGCTCCGCTGAGAAATGCGCTGGAATACCTGGTTCAGGAATGGCATTTCAAGGCAGCCGGCATTGTAAGCTATGGTGGCGTAAGTGCGGGAACACGCGCGGCAAACAGCCTGAAAGGAGACCTGGCAACGTTCAAAATGGTGCCTTTGACCGAAGCGGTCAATTTTCCGTTCTTTACCAATAACATCAATGAACAGGGAGAATTTGTCGTGAATGAAACTTCGGTGAAAGCGGCAAAGGCCATGCTGGATGGTATTGTCAGATGGACGAAGGGCCTAAAAGGGATCAGAGAAAATCAGTAAAGCCACTTTTCCGGAAAGCCTAATAAAGGTTTGATATAACCAGGTAATCTTGTCAGGTTGCCTGGTTATATTTTTGAAACCGGTCTTGACAGTCATTGTCATGATTTGCCCTTTGATACAACCCGTTTACATCGTGCCTGCCGGCGGTATATTCAGCTGAATACAGTACGGAGTTTATAGCAAGTAAATCGTTTTACCACGTTGCTTTTACTGCATAAATCATCCGTTTTTCAAACAGATCCATTGTATGAGTACTGCCGGAATCAGTCTGCGCATCCGTTCCATTGATACCGTCCGTGGCGCCATTATGGTCATTATGGCACTGGATCACGTCCGTGACTATTTTCACATTACGGCATTTACGGCCGATCCCCTCGATCCGCAAACGACAACGGCTGCTCTTTTTTTTACACGATGGATCACGCATTTCTGCGCACCGTCCTTTTTACTGCTTTCCGGTATTTCTGCTTACTTGTCGGGACAAAATAAAAGCACTTCGGAAAGTTCCGCTTTTCTGATCAAACGCGGATTCTGGCTGGTTTTCGTGGAAATTACTTTCATGACCTTTGCCTTTTCCTTTGATATAACTTTCAAAACGACGTTTCTGGCCGTACTCTGGTCGCTTGGATGCAGTATGCTGTTACTTGGGCTGCTGATCCGTGTTTTCAGTCCGAAAAGCATTTTGATGATCGGGCTGGTTATTTTGTTTGGCCATAATTTGCTGGACTATATCAAGCTTGCTCCCAATTCGGCACTGGACATTTTTCTCGGAATCCTGATCACAGGCGGAGCAAGGTTTTATCCGCGGGGCGACGGCGGCATGCTGGCATTTATGTACGTGATTCTGCCCTGGGCCGGGCATATGCTTGTGGGTTACGGCCTCGGAACGCTTTACAAAAGCAGTTTTCCGAAACAGAAAAGACATAATATCCTGATCTACGCAGGCTTGACTGCCATGGTATTGTTTGTGGTAATAAGGCTGGCAAACGGTTACGGCGATCCTGTACACTGGTCCGGACAAAAAACGGGTTCAAGGACTTTCCTTTCCTTTCTGAACGTTACCAAATATCCGCCTTCGCTGCTTTTTACGCTGATGACGCAAGGGCCGCTGCTGATTCTGCTTGCGTTTACGGAAAACAGCAGCAACCGCATCGCCCGAATCCTGACCGTTTACGGCAGAGTGCCGTTCTTTTACTTTCTGGGCCATTTTTACCTCATCCATATCCTGACGATGGTTGCGGTGCTTTCATCCGGCTACACTTGGCAGCAGGCTACGGCTCCCGATCTGTTTTTCAAGTTCAGGCCTGCCGATTTTGGCTACGAACTGGGTTACGTATACCTGATATGGATCGCCGTTGTGGTGCTCATGTATTTTCCATGCAAATGGTTCGGAAACCTGAAAGCCCGTAAGCGTTCTCCGTGGCTGAGTTACCTTTAAGGAAAATCAGAATAGCTCACAGATTTCAGTTCCATTCCATGACAATGCCTTCAAATCCTTCCAGTTTGTCCAGTTCAAGATGGATGAAACCGTTTTTTGCCTGAAATTTAACTGCCTTTCCGTTCGCCAGCCCGAACACTTTTTTCGGCGCTTTATCCGATTTGATCCTGAATTGGAGATTATAAAGGGGCAAAGGTTCGAAATAGGTGTTACCGCTGAAACCCGTAAGGTTCACGAGGTGAAGAATCATGCCCTCACTCGTTTTTTTCTCCCGATTTGCATCCGTATTTTTTATAAATTCCTTTACGATGACTTCCACACGTTCGGGTGCATTGGTCTGAACGGTTTCCTTGGCTTCGGGCAAAATATAATCAATTGCATCCAGTAGTAAATTTTTATGTTCCTGATAGCCATGTACATAGTATAGCTTTCCAAGATTTACGGGAAAAATGGCAGCTTTGCTCTTTTCATGATTTTTGATTCCCATTGCATAGTAACCTGTCAGGTCATGGCCGCCGATGATTTCAGGCGGACCCGGACGGCCTTTGGCAAGGATCGGAAGCAGTTGCTGATCTGCACCTTTCAGATCGTATAATCCCAGATTGAATTTCCAGAACAGCATTTTTTGTCCCGGAAATCTTTTAAAGATGCTCCTGTCGTCCGGAACAAGGTAATTTCCTGCGCCGTCATTGTCTTTCTTTTCAATTTTAGCCCCGAACAGTTCCTGCAAGGTTTCAGGACTGTCGAACAGGCTGCGGCTTGTTGCAATCAGACTGGTGCCTTGTCTGCTCGCCTGTTTCAGCGTTGCGATGGATTCCGGTTTCAGGTAAGTAATTTCCGGAAGGATCAGTAATTTGTAACCTTTTACTTTTTCGGCCAGATTGGCAATTTGTCCGTCTTCAATGATATCAAACGGAATATGCGCTTCCTTTAACATCAGCTGAATGCCGCGGTATTCCTGCATCGGATCGCCGCTGGGCCATGCGCCGGGGGCAATAACAGCTATTTTAGCAACGGACTTGTACTTTCCGAAATAAGGCTCATGCTTCTGATGAAAGGCATATACTTTCCGGATTACGTCATAATTCCGCTCGTCTTCATAGCCGCGCATATCGCCCATCATGCTCAGGTCCAGGCCCGAGCCATTCGCCATATTTTCATAAAGCCTGATCTGTACTTCCTGCGGTTCGACAGCATTATAGCGCGACTGAAACGAAATTTGCTGGATACTGGCATTGCTGATAATATGTTCCGGAAAAGAATTCACGGCATTGGCAACGTTGTCCGAAGCAGTATAAGGCCAGTAAGGCAACGTGGTCATGCTTTGTGATTCATGACGGATAATATCAACATATTTGTCGGAATACGTACAGATTGCAATCTGGCTGTTTCTGGATTTTACCAGCTTATGCAGGCGTTCAGACCAGTCTTCAACGGTTTGTTTTTTGAATTCAAGATATTTCTGGAATAAAGTATCCGCCTTGTTTTCCTCCGTTGGCAACTTCATCCCTCCTGAAAATGCTGCAAAACGCTTCTTGTCGTAATCATTCTGATCAATGCCGTGGTATTTGCCTTCATACGGATTATTGACCTGATATCCCGGCATGTTCAGAAAAATCCCGTCTATCGGAAAAAGACTGATGACTTCTTCAATGATTTTAAAAGCTTTTTCCTGGACATATGGCGCGTTGATGGAAACTACGTACATGTCTGTATTAATGATCCGCTCGCCTTTGGGTGAAATATAGCACCAGTCGGGATGCGCCTTGAAAATGCTTTCATGCACCCGGCTGAAATCAAACCGGACAATGACCCGGATTTTCTTCTCATGGCATTTCCTGATGATGTCGCCAAGCACATGGTTATCGGTGGAATAAGGATTCTGATAATGAAAATCAAGCTTGGTCGGGTAAAATGCCATGATACCGCCTGCATTGATGAGCAGCGTATTGGCCGAATACTGCACCAAGTCTGCCACAATGGAATCTGCATGGATCGTGGCTCCTTCGTACGCCGGAAGGTTCATCTGAATAACGCGGAGATTATTTTTCTTCCACCAGAAATCTTCTTTTTTAACAGTTTGGGCAAAGAGAGAACCGGCACCTAACCAAATGCAGAGCAGCACTGAAATTTTTTTCATCCGTAATTTGAAGATCATTTTGAAGAAAAGACGGCTGGTCTTTGTCATCTACTGATTTTGTAACCGGCTGGGAAAGGGTTTAAATGTCCGTTTACTGCGGATCAATCCCGGTGCCTGTATGTAAAAGCCACGATAAAAAGCAGCGCACCGACAATGCCCAGCGCAACCGAAAGGGAGGTGACCTCGGCAATAAAACCGATGAACGCAGGCCCGACAAGCTGTCCGGAATAGCCAAGCGTTGTAACGGCTGACAATGCAATAGAAGGAGGAATGTTGGGAAAACTGCCGGCGGCAGTAAAAAAGACGGGAACGACATTGGCCGCACCCAGTCCGACCAGTACAAAGCCGGCAATGGCAGCCAAAGACGAAGGCACCAGAACGGCCAGCAGAAATCCGGAACCGGCCAGCATCGTGCCGTAAAACACCACTTTCGCAGAACCAATGCGATGAATGATTTTGTCACCAGTCAAACGCATAATTGCCATGGCAACCGAAAATGCAGCATAACCGACGCCGGAAAGCGACGGATCAAAGTTTCTTGAAAACTGCAGAAATACAGCACTCCAGTCCAGCATGGAACCTTCGGCGAGAAACAGTACAAAACACATTAGCCCCAGATATAAAACCGGACCTTTGGGCAACTGGAAACCGGTACTGTCTATTTTTGCCTCTTCGGAATGCGGAAGCAAATAGCGGGACTGTGTCACAGCAATCAGGATCAGCAAAGCCGAAATGCTGACCGCAGCGACAGTTGGGGACAAGCCCGCTTTGATTAGAAAGCCAAGGCCAATGGAACCAATCAAGCCGCCCAGACTGAACATGCCGTGAAAAGAAGACATGATGTGGCTGCCGTGACGTTCCTGTACCAGTACGGCCTGCGCGTTCATGGAAACATCAATACAGCCAATGCCGGCTCCAAAAACAAAGAGTGCAGCCGCCAGCTGCCACGGATTTTTGGCCATCAGCAGCATGGGCAGCAGTATGGCAATGATAAAAGCGGCAATCAGCGCAATTTTTCTGCTTCCGTACTTATTGATCAGGATTCCCGTCATCGGCATGGTGAAAATGGCGCCCGCACCCAGCGAAAGCAGCACAACGCCGAGGTCGGATTCATTCAGGCCGAGCGAGATTTTTGCAAAAGGAACCATTGGGGCCCAGCTTGAAAGGCCGATTCCGCAAACGAGGAAAATGAGCAATGTAGCTCTTCTGGCAGCACTGATTTGTAATACTTGATCCATGAAAAGAAGATTAAAAAAATGATCAGAACTGCAAATTAGTAGAAATCTGCAGTTCTGATCATTTTAACTGATTGCCGTATGATAAAAAAGCCTGCCGGAAGTTACTTACCGACAGGCATAGGGAAATTTAGATATTCTTCTTTTTGGATTCCTTCACAGCGTGGTCAACGGCACGTGCTGTGAGCGCCATGTAAGTCAGCGACGGGTTCACGCATGACGCCGAGGTCATGGCTGCGCCGTCGGTTACAAATACGTTCTTAACCGCATGGATCTGATTGAAACCGTTCAGAACCGAAGTTTTCGGATCGCGTCCCATTCTGGCTGTTCCCATTTCATGGATCGCCATGCCGAGGTAAGATCCGTTATCGTATGTTTTTACATTTTTAACACCTGATTTTTCAAGCATTTCGGCAGCATCGTTCATCATATCCACACGCATTTTTTTCTCGTTTTCACGGAGTTCTGCGTCAAATACAACAGCCGGCATTCCGAATTTATCCTTGTTGTTCTTGTTCAGGTACATGTAATTGTCATGGTACGGCAAGGTTTCACCAAAACCGCCAAAACCCATAGTCCAGTTGCCCGGCGTGGTCAGTTCTTCCTTGAATTCGGCTCCGAAAGCAAGTTCGGCAATGTTCCGCTGCCATCCCTGACGGCCGCCGCCGCCCTGATAACCAAATCCGCGCAGGTAATCACGCTTGTCAGAACCGATGTTGCGGTAACGCGGCACATAAATTCCGTTTGCACGGCGGCCGAAATAGTACTTGTCCAGATCGCCTTCCCAAACGCCGCTTGCGCCGGTGCGGAAATGGTGATCCATCAGATTGTGGCCCAGCTCGCCGGAATCATTGCCCATCCCATTCGGAAAACGGTCGGAAGTGGAATTTAGCAGCAGTGCAGTGGAGGCAAGCGCACTTGCGCAGACAAAAATCAGTCCGGCAAAATATTCTTTTTCCTGAAGCGTAACGGTATCCACAACGCGCACGCCTGTGGCTTTTCCGGTTGCGCCGCCGGAAGTTTTTTTGTTATCGTAAATGATTTCCCTTACCACCGAATCCGGGCGCAAGGTAAGCAAGCCGGTTTTTACAGCCGGCGGAAGCGTACTCGACTGCGTACTGAAATAGGCACCGTACGGACAGCCCAGTGCGCAACGGTTGCGGTACTGGCACGGGGCACGGCCTCCTTCCAGCTGTATTTTGGTCGGCTGCGACAGGTTGGCAACACGGCCAATGGTCATGGTACGTCCGGGAAATTCCTTTTCAAGGCGTTTGCGGACTTCTTTTTCCACAAAATACATATCCATCGGCGGGATGAAGTCGCTGTCGGGAAGCTGCGGCAGTCCCAGTTTTTCACCTGATATCCCGACGTGTTTTTCAACGTATGAATACCAGGGCGCTATATCTTTATAGCGGATCGGCCAGTCAACGGCAATGCCGTCTTTCAGGTTTGCTTCAAAGTCAATGTCACTCAGCCGGTACGACTGGCGTCCCCACATAATGGATTTTCCACCGACAATGTTCGGCCGGAACCAGTCGAAGCGTTTCTTTTCCTCGTATGGAGAATCCATGTCGTTCATCCAGTAATTTTCCGTAAGTTCATTATACGGGTAATCGCGGGAAAGGAACGGGTGTGTTTCAATCTGTTTTACGGTAAGCCTGCCGTTATATTTGGTTTCCCAGGGCGCTTTCATGGCATTTTCGTAACCGGATACGTGTTCCAGGTTTTTGCCTTTTTCAAGCATCAGCACTTTCAGACCTTTTTCCGTAAGTTCCTTTGCTGCCCAGCCGCCGGATACGCCCGAACCGATTACGATGGCATCGTATGTAATTTCTTTTACTGCGTCAATATTTAAATTCGCCATTTATTAAGAGTTTTATGGGTATTGGTCAGCGATTGTCATTTATTGTAAATAGTGGCCTTGGATTGTCATGAATGGTCATTTAATTGTCAATGATTGTCATGGATTGTAATCAATGGGTATGAATTGTTATTGAGTTGTCATTGATTGTCATGAATGGTCATTTAATTGTCAATGATTGTCATGGATTGTAATCAATGGGTATGAATTGTTATTAAGTTGTCATGAATGGTCATTATTTAAGTGGGTTTGATGACAATCTGCCGGATCATTTTTACATGTTACAGCGCCCAGCTTTTCTGACCTTTCGGCATGGGCCAGCTTCCATCAAATCTGCCCGGAACCGGCAAATAGTCAAGTGCCTGCGTTGCACCGATTTCCGAAGTGAAATATCCGGTCAGCGTAAGGCCTTTCATCTGTAAAAAGAAAGGTTTGTCGGAGACAGTAGTGCGTTTTACAATATCGATCTTCTGCGCAGCATCCAGTTCGGTAAATCCTTTTCCGTAAACTTCCTTGCTCTGGCCGTTCACTTTTTCCAGACCGTCATAGAATTTCTTCTGGTCTTCTTCCTTATAGCAATCCCGCATGATCCGGGTAATGAATTTTTCTGCACCGGCTGCTTTGGCTCCCGGCGTTCCGGTTGTGGGAATGATCACATCCGCAACTTCTGCCAGTAAAGCTTCCTGCTGGTCTGTAACTTCCACCGATGGTCCGAAATTCAGTTTTTCACCCATGATGCCGGCCATCAGGGGAGCAGATATCGTACCTCCCAGCAGGAAGGTTAATGTTTGAACAGCTTCTCTACGGTTCATTATGTAAGAAATTAATTAAAAATAGGAATAATTTATAAATCGAACTTAAATATAAGCATGAAGATCCGTATTATCAGCATCAACGATCAAGAAGACAAAAATCGTCAAAACTACTTCCTTGATCCGTAAGTTCAGTCAGCTCTGCCGTTGGCTCATCGCATTTTTTAAAATAAATCCCAAGTGACCATATTTGAATAATATTCTGAACCAGGGCTTATAAAGACATCAATTATTTTACCATTGGATTGATGTACGAGTTTGAAGGTTAAGTAATAGAGGAACGTTGAGTAAATAATGCAGATATCTTTCCTGAACTTTCAGGAAAGATATTTTTTTAGATATGACCTTGAAACAAAATGCATTTACAGTTTTTAAAAGCTTAAAATTACAAAGTCTCATTCACAACATTTTACCTTTTACTAACGGACTATGGGTTTAAGAAGTATTGTTGAAGAAAAGATCAGGCAATCAAGGCTTACGCCATTACAAAAGGAAATGGAGCGAATATTGAAGCTGCCCAGATTTACAGTTGATCTTGCCCATGTTTTTGAGAAACCTTTCAAATTTCATGATACAGAATGCTTTGTTAATACTTACAATGAAATTTTTATTAATGAAATATATCATTTCAAACCGGTTCCGGAAAAAGATGTCATTCTGGATTGTGGCGCAAATATGGGTTTAAGCGTACTTTATTTCGCCCGAACTTATCCTGATCATCTTATTTACGCCTTTGAGCCTGAAACAGAAATATTTGCTATTTTAAAAGAGAATGTAGAAACTTTCAATCTGACAAATGTCCGGCTATTTGAAAAAGCAATCTGGAACAAAGAAGAAACCCTGGAATTTTATACAGATAAAGGAATGGGAGGGAGAGTTGTAATGTCTTATGAAAATCAGGAACCAACGAGAATTGATACTTTAAGATTATCGAATTATTTAACAGATAAAGTTGATTTTTTGAAAATTGATATTGAAGGTGCTGAGGATACCGTTTTGAGAGATTGCAAAGATAAGCTTTCTCAAGTCGGATCTTTTTTCTTTGAGTATCATAATGATGTAAATAAGCCTCAAACGCTTCATGAATTGCTAAACATGATAAAAGATATCGGATTTCATTATTATATTAAAGAATCAGGCGTAAGAAGAAGCCCGTTTATTGATACAAATCTTATTTGCGAATCTTTTGACATGGCCATTAACATTTTTTGCTATAAATAAGATTACAGGCAGATATTTACCAAAATGATCTATTTTATAACTCGAACTGACTGCTATTTGAAAAAAACAGCTAATGCTGAAACTTCAAATCGTCCAAACTGAATTGTAGCTTTTTTTTGTTGGTCGGTTGATTAAAATCTAAAAAGGAAATCTTAACCGAAAACTTTATCGTTAAAATTTCATATACACTGATGTAGGCGGAATTACTTCGGCATGGGAAAATGACTTTTTATAACCGGATTTCAGTTCAGCCAGTTGTTTGTTTTTCTTCTGCATTTCCAGACTTCGATGCAATCCGACTTGCGACCAGCCATTTCCCGGATTCCGGATCAGATCTTCACGGTAAACTTTCTCTGCTTCCACAGGCTTTTTAATCTTTAACAAAATAGCACCCAGGTATTGCCGTGCCGGAAGCGGCCAGTCATTCGGCTCGGTATAGATCAGATTATCTTCTAATTCAATTGCATTCCGCAGCGATGCAAGAGCGGCATCCGGTTTTTCCTGAGCATATAAGATACTGGCATTCAGAATGTTTTCTGCAATGTGTGCAATCGGAAGCGGCGCATTAAAAGGAATCCGGCGCTTTTCCAGAATTTTATCTTTTGTATTAACCCGTAAATCTGCCAGTTCTTTCAATGCCAGTTCCGTATGCCCCGTATTTACGTAAGCCATACCTCTGGAAAAATGATGAAGCAGCGATGCGTATGTCCAGCTTGCGTCAGGCAACAAACTGTCTTTCAAGATTTCATCCCATTTGCCCAGCCGGACCAACGTAAGCTGAGGCAGCATGTACAAATACTGATCATATGTATTTTCATGACTAGGCGAAACTGTGTTGCGGCATCGGATTGCGTCACGCATTCCCGTCTCGTACATGCCGCCGCTCATGGCACAGTAAGTCTGCACCGCAAAATAATGCGCACTGTGTTTGTTCAGCGAAAGGTGTGCTGCGAGCGAATCATAAAGCAGCAGGTTGCTGTCGGCAAGATCATTTACTTCAACGCCACTCGCATAAAGTCCGTTGCGCTGATATTCATGGCTTGACATATGCACCATATGCGCAACGCCCGGAAACAGGATTTTCAGCTTGTCGGCATTAGGCAGCGCAACTTCAGGATGATGCGATGCTTCGGTAAGATGAATATGATAATGCAGCGCGGCAGGATGATCCGGGTTTTTCCTGAGGGTGCCTTCGCAAAGTTGAACAAGTTCTTCGGTCCATTCCTTTGCAGATCCGTTACTGTTCCAGAAATCCCAGGCGTGAATAAGCATAACCGCATCCACATACAACATTTTGATATCCTGATCATCCGGGTATTTTTCAATCAGTTTGCGCATGCCTGAAGCGTATGCAAGATTCAGTTCTTTTCGTTTTGTGTCCGCAGCATCCGTTGTGTAACGAAGCGCCATGGCTTGCATCAGGTCTTTTTCTTTTGCTGTTGCGTTGTCCGAAACCTGATAGAGTTGCTGTAATACAGGCTGTACTTCGGCGGGCATTTTATAAGCATGTGCCGCATTGTAATAGGGCCCCATAGCCAGCGCTTGTCCCCAGAATGCCATGGAACAGCCGGGATCAATACGGGCAGCTTCCCTGAAAGATGCCAACGACTCTTTCATATGGTAACTGTAATACAGGTTCAGGCCCTGATTAAAGTAATACTGTGCACTGTCTTTGGAAGTTGAAACTGTGTAAGAATATTTACCCCAACCCGGTAACGCCGAAACAGACTTTCCATTGGCATCCGTACTCACATTTGCTCCGGATCCTGAGCTGCACATGGTTATACTTTCCGGCACCAAGGCCGGCCGGGAATTATTTCCTCTGTAAACGAAAAGAATGCCTGAAAGCAACAGGACCGGAAACAGGAACAGAAGAAGTATATTTTTCATAATCTAAATTCATCTTGGGAAATGATAATTGCAAATTAATGAAAATACATCAGGAAATCAGATCGGGATTAAACGTATGAAATGGTATTTTGGCAGTTATGAACATTGTTGTGGTATATGGCCGGGTATTTTCGTCGTGGCCACTTTTGCGGAGTTTAAAACCATAAAAACCAAAACATTGCTACAAACAGGAAGGCCCTGCCGGGCTGGTCATGTGGCTCCTGCGGAGCCGCCTGTTTATAGAAAATCCAAGAAAAGTTGTGCATATGAAGGCTCCTGCGGAGCCGCCTTTTTCCAGTAAGGCAACTTCTCCCGAGTTTAAAACCATAAAACAAAGGCATTGCTACAAACAGGAAGGCCCCGCCCGGCCGGCCATGTGGCTCCTGCGGAGCCGCCTGTTTATAGAAAATTCAAGAAAAGTTGTGCATAAGAAGGCTCCTGCGGAGCCGCCTTTTTCCAGTAAGGCAACTTCTGCCTAGTTTAAAACCATAAAAACCAAAACATTGCTACAAACAGGAAGGCCCTGCCGGGCTGGTCATGTGGCTCCTGCGGAGCCGCCTGTTTATAGAAAATCCAAGAAAAGTTGTGCATATGAAGGCTCCTGCGGAGCCGCCTTTTTCCAGTAAGGCAACTTCTCCCGAGTTTAAAACCATCAAAACAAAAACATTGCCACAAACAGGAAGGCCCTGCCGGGCCATGTGGCTCCTGCGGAGCCGCCTGTTTATAGAAAATCCAAAAAAAGTTGTGCATAAGAAGGCTCCTGCGGAGCCGCCTTTTTTCCGATTGAAACTTTAACAATCAAACAGAAACGAAATTGTAATTTTCGGAAAGTAAGCCGCCGTGGGATGGACCGAAACGCTTGTCGTAAAGATTTAGTTGAGCAATCGGATTTACCGGAACCAGATCGATCAAATGGCCTGCTGCTGATCCGTTCAGAATTTCAAAGCAGGTTTTCGGGTTAACGTTTGTAAAATTGCTGTTCTGGAATCCACTTTTATCTGCCTTTACCGACAATATGCATTCTGCGACTGCTTTGCGTGTCTTTTTATTAATTGACTCAACCCAGCCATTGAATACAACCGTATCAATGGCATGCGCTTCATCGAAACGGAACAACTCCTGCAATGTTCTCAGTGTTATTTTATAGAGAGTAGTTTCAAATAGTCCGGCAAGCTGTTCCCTGGATAAATAATGATTTTCAAAATCCTTTTTCGAGCTGTTGTATTTAACCTCTTTCAGAAGTGGAAAGTGAAAAGGCGATGGTAAAATATACTCGGCAACGAGCATCTTTGTCTCCGGGTTATATTCCAGATCAAAATCTTTCGGAAAGGTGGAAGGATACGATGTGTTATTTAGAATCAGTTCATTATAGGCAACAACGGCTGCCGGCTCATGGTATGCGTAGGATTGACGCAAATTAGTGACATAGGCATTCAGCTCATTCTGGTTTTTATAAAATTCCGTTTTCCTCCTTTTCCAGACTGCGCCTGCTTTTTCATATTTGGCAATGAGCTGCTGACGGCCGGCTTCGAACCGGGACTTTTCATCTCTGTAAATTTTCAGAAGATTGTCATTTTCACTGTTCAGCTTTGCGGTTTGCGTTTCCCATTTGGCCATGGCTTCATGGTATTTTTTCTGCTGCCTTGCCATCTTTCGGTCTGCCAGAAAACCTAATTTCCTTGCAGCGAAAGAAAGATCTGAAATAAAATCAGCTTCGTCCGGCTTTTCGGGAAGGGCATGCAGTGCGGGTTCGGGAACTTCATTGAAATGCAGCAGTTCTCGCTCAAGCAACACGGCGGGATCCGTTTCCGGAAATGCAGAATGATCAGTCAGCTGGTTCCAGTACAGATCTCCGCTTTGCAATCGGGGCGTTTCAATGGCAATGTCTTCTATTTCCTGAATCACCTTTCTGGCATTTACGGTTGCTTCCTCGGCGAGTGCAGCATTTTTCTTTCTTGAAATAAAATCATCATTTTGACTTGAAATTTCACTCCATTGTTTATCCCATAAATGATACTGGTTTTCTGCTTTTTTATTCAGTAGGCCGGAATGGAAATCTTTCAGGATTCTGTAAGCACCCAGACCTTTATGCTGTATTTTGATCAGATGGCGTTCGTTGTCGTCCGGCGCATTTTCTATCCAGGCGCTTTTTTCGTGTAAGTGCTTGCTCATAAAGAGTCCCGATGTGCTGTCCAGTTGGTGTTTAGTAATCAGAAATACGGCGCAAAGACTTTGATTCTTTTGTAAAATTTAGCCTAAAAAAACTGATTATCCCTATTGCTAACAACAATAAACCGGACTTTTGTATACTTCTGTTCAAGTTTTAAAGCAAAATTAATTCTTGCTACAATCCCCTGTAAATTAGTTTGATAAGTGCTTTGTGAAGAAGTTTCATACATTTTGAAACGCTACGTTTACAGCCGGCCGGGTATAATATTTTTCCGGTTTACAGTACATCAACAATGGGAAGCTTTATCAACAGCTAAGTAATTTTATAATGAAAGAAAATGAACTGACTGATACTTCATCAACAAACATCAAGGAAAAGGAAAATATTTCCCGCAAAGGTTTTTTGTCCATGACGGGAAAGTATGTTGCAATCGGAGCAATGGGAAATCTGGTGGCCACAAGCGGTAAAGACAGGGTTCTTGCACAAACGGTTAAAAAACCGGTTTCGCCTGCAACAATGGTCCCGTACAAGCAGGAAGATCAGATTGTGCTGGAAAAATGGAAATCGGAGTACGATCAGCAATCTGCACCGGTACCCATGCCGCTTCCGCCGGATCAGCGCATCGGTTATGCCATTGTAGGGCTCGGGCATTTGTCACTGGAAGAAATCATACCGGCTATCCATACCTGTAAAAAGTCAAAACTGGCTGCGCTTGTGAGCGGTACTCCGGACAAAATGAAGAAAGTAGCCGCGCAATACGGCGTGAAACCGGAAAACTGTTACAGCTACGAAACGTACGACCAGATTAAAAACAACCAGGAAGTAGATGTCATTTACATTGTTTTACCAAACGGTATGCACAAGGAATATACCGTACGCGGTGCCAAAGCAGGAAAACACATTTTATGTGAAAAGCCAATGGCAAATACTTCCGAAGAATGCCGGGAAATGATTGATGCCTGCAACAAGGCAAACGTGAAACTGATGATTGCCTACCGTATCCAGTATCAGCCGCATAACAGAAAACTGAGAGAATTGCTTCAGAAAAAGGAATTCGGCCCGGCAAAATTTGTGGAGGCTGCCAATTGTCAGAGCAGCGCAAATCCGGATCACTGGCGGCATAAAAAGAAACTGGCCGGAGGCGGCGCCTTGCCCGACATCGGCCTGTACTGCCTGAATACAACCCGTTTTATCCTCGGCGAAGAACCGACTGAAATATTTGCTTATCAGTACAGCACGCCCGGAAATCCGTTATTTACGGAAGTGGAGGAATTTATTTCCTGGCAAATGCGCTTTCCGAGCGGTGTCATTGCCAGTTGCGCTACGAATTATAACGTGCATGAAAGCCGTCGTTACCGCGTACATTGCGAACGTGGCTGGCTCAATATGGATAAAGCATACGCCTATAAAGGACAGGATCTTACGACCGCCAAGGCAAACGGCAAGCTGGAACTGCATGAAAATATCGGCATGGCAGAAAACAACCAGTTTGCTGCTGAAATAGATCATTTTTCAGAATGTATCCTTAAAAATACAAAGCCTTTTACGCCGGGAGAAGAAGGTCTGCAGGATCATTTGCTGATGGAAGCCATTTATCAGTCGGCCCGGGAAGGAAAGCCTGTAAAAATAAATGCTGCCGTTAAAGTGGCGGAACACCGCGGTCCGGAACCGGAAATCGGCTGAAAATATAAAGGTCATTAACGCAAAAAGCAGCCGGGAACGGCTGCTTTTTGCGTTTGAAAAACATGTCTGAAATTACTTGGCAGGAGTAATCACAATATTGCGGTATTCCACCGGGCCGTGATCGCCCTGAATGTACAACGGGCCGGCTTCGCCTTCGTTGCTGTCCAGTGCACCGCCTGTTATGCCGGGGATTTCCTGTCCGCAGATCACCGTTTTACCGTTTGTAACCAGCGTCAGCATTCTGCCCACCAGTGTAATATCAAATGACTGCCATTCACCCGGATCTTTGGCCATCATTTCCGTAGGGCTGATGAAGCCGTAAATGGCGCCAAGCTGATCCAGCGCCGGTTCCATGCCTTTGCTGTCTGTAACCTGCACTTCGTAGCGGCCGCGCAGATACACGCCGCTGTTGCTTCCTTTCGGAATACGGAATTCCACATGCAGTTTGAAGTCATTGAATTTTTCATCTGTAATCAGGTTGGCACCGGATTTCGGGCTGCGCAGAATGCCGTTTTCTGCAATCCACTGGTTTTCACCTGCTGCATGCCAGCCTTTGATTGTATTTCCTTCTGTCAGCTTGATTGGTTTTCCCCATGAAGGCTGCGACTGCCGTCTCAGAGAAGGCGCACGTACGCCGTTCCAGCTGTACGTTTTTCCGTCAGGCGTTGTGAGTGTGCCCGATAATTTTTCCCCGGCGAGCGTTCCTTCCACAGTCAGGTTTTTGTCGCCTCTTTCCCATTGCGGCGGAATTTCAAAGCTCATTTTTCCATCCTTGAAATGGACTTCGGAAATAGGGCGGGCGCTTCCGGAAATCCCGGTAAACTGCCCGACGAGCGTATGTGTTCCGGAATGCCTCACTTCCAGCCACGAAGGAGAAGGTTTGCCGGAAACATCAATGGTGATATCCCACCGTCCTTCCAGCGGAGAAGCCAAAGATTTGGATGCATAGCCGTAAGTATTCAGCGTAAATACGGCCAGCAGCAGAGTAAGTGCGGGTAAAAGAGAAAACCGGAAACGCCGGTGCAGGTTGGTCTGGAATAATTGGTTCATACAAGCTTATAAGTTAAAAGCGTCAATTTACTTATAAAAGTGAAATATACTGCGTTGCCGGCATCAAAACCCGGAATTCCTGAATAATGATTTTTGTCAAACAGGATAAACAGGAATTGTTTAAAGCATTGCGTTCGGATTGCGGCATCATATTTGTAGGGCAGAGTGCATTCGGTTAAAAGTAGCCGGAAAGATGAAAATCAAAGGTATGCCATGCAAAGCGTTGTGTGAAAACTGTGATTTTCTTTCTTGTGAATTCTGTTGGCAATACGATTGCCGTTATCAATTTTTAACTAAAACTTACCATTATGGAAAACAGCAGCAACGAAATGCAGAATCCGTTAGAGCAATATGAAAAACCGCCGTTTCCGGATCAGGAACAGCCGGTTCCGGGCTACGAAGAGCAGCTTACCCCGCAGGCAGACCATGGAGAAACTTCCTACAAAGGCTCCGGCAAGTTGACGGGCAGAAAAGCAATCATTACCGGCGGTGACTCGGGAATTGGAAGAGCCGTTGCCATAGCCTTTGCACGTGAAGGCGCCGACGTACTGATTTCCTATCTGAATGAAGACGAAGATGCCAGAGAAACAGCCAAATATGTAGAGCAGGCCGGCAGAAAAGCAATATTGGTTCCCGGCGATATTCAGGAAGAGGAGCATTGCAAGCAAATTGTGGAACGTGCCGTGAATGAACTTGGCGGACTGGATATTCTGGTGAACAATGCAGCTTTCCAGATGTCGCACGAATCTCTGCAGGAACTGAGTGCCGAAGAACTCGACCGCACTTTCAGGACCAATATCTTTGCGATGTTCTACTTGTGCAAGGCAGCCGAGCCGCATCTTAAGCCTGGCAGTACCGTTATCAATACTACTTCTGTAAATGCGTACAGGCCATCGCCCGGATTATTGGCTTATGCTTCTACCAAAGGCGCCATTCAGAATTTTACTGCCGGTTTGGGACAGTTGTGGGGAGAAAAAGGCATCCGTGTCAATTGTGTGGCGCCCGGCCCGATCTGGACGCCGCTGATTCCATCGACCATGCCGCCTGAAAAAGTGAAATCTTTTGGTTCGGATACCCCGTTGCAGCGCGCCGGACAGCCTGCGGAACTTGCACCTGCTTATGTATTGCTGGCTTCTCAAGATTCCAGCTACATGACGGCTTCCACGATACAGGTTACAGGCGGTACACCGACAATTTAATGGGATAAAGTTGATTTTTGTTGCTTAATAAGCTGAAAATCAAAGGACAAAAATATTCATCCGAAACAAAGTCTAAACTATTGAAAAGCCTCGTTCGCTTGCAGAACGGGGCTTTTTCATGCTGTATTGAGAACGTTTGTGATTTTGTGTTAAACTTTCTACCCGCGCTCCTCGGCTCCATTTTTAAGATTTTAAAACCCCTTTCGGATAATCATAATTACCGGTTGAAAACTGACAAGGCTTGGTGATTTCCGGATTCATAAAGTTTAGGTTTCTTTAATCCATCAACTCGAATTGCTACTTCCACTCGGGTATTAAACAAAACCATTTGCACACGCTTAAAATACGAATCTTATGATCAGACTTTTCCTCATCACATTTTCAGTTTTTATAATCACAACTCACTTATTTGCACAATCAGGCACCTTGGACCCAACGTTCGGACAGAATGGAAAGGTTATTACAAACATTGATCAGACAAGAAATATCGCTACATCCATGCTGATACAACCTGACGGAAAGATTGTAGTAGGCGGGTACTGTACTCCAGTAGATTATAATGCTTATTTTACACTGGTTCGCTATAACACAGATGGAACTCTGGATAATTCATTCGGTAATGCAGGAATCGTACGTCCTCCGGTTGGCATTAATGAAGACATTCCATACTCGATTGTACTTCAATCTGATGGGAAAATTATAGCTGCAGGTTACAGCTGGAATGGTGCCAATTATGACTTTGCAATGGTTAGATACAATTCCAATGGCAGCAGAGATCTGGGTTTTGGAACTGGCGGCGTTGTTACAACAGATTTTAATAATACCAATGAAAAAGCAAATAAGGTTCTTTTGCAGCCGGATGGTAAAATTATAATGTGTGGAATTTCAGATATAAGCTTTGACGTAAACGTTGCTTTTGCAAGATACCTTCCAAATGGTACTCTTGACAACACTTTTGGTTCATCCGGTAAAGTTTCATTTAACATTGGAGAATCGGGTTCATGGCAATCAATTAGATCTGCTGAATTACAGAACGATGGGAAAATATTGGCAACTGGTTTTACAGAAGTGTATATTGATAAAGAAACTGGAAATTATGATTATAGGTTTGTTTTACTGAGGCTTAACTCCAATGGTGATCTTGACAATGGCTTTGGCAATAGTGGAATTGTTCAAACATTGGTAAAAAAACATGATATAGGCCTTTCGTTGGCCGTCCAGGCTGACAACAAAATTCTTTTACTAGGCCAAGCAAATCCTTGGTATAACGGCTTTGATGATTTTGCACTAGTTCGATACAATAGTGACGGCAGTATAGATAATACTTTTGGTAACAACGGTATAGTACTAACTACATTTGATAATACAGATGATATTCCTGCCTCTATGGTACTGCAATCGGATCAGAAAATTCTGGCATTTGGATTTACAGCCAGAAATAACGGAACTACTCTGGACTTTGCACTTGCACGTTATAATACGGATGGAACCCTAGATAATACCTTTGGTATCGGAGGGAAAGTCATGACTGACTTTGGAGGCAATTGGGATTTTGGAACCAGTATGGCTCTTCAGAAAAATGGGAAAATCGTTGTTGCCGGTTATACTAAGAATGGCAATGATTACGATTTTGCACTTGCGCGTTACAATAATGATGTAGTTCTCCCGGTAGAACTAATCAGCTTCACAGCCGAGGCAGTTGAAAGAAATGTACAACTGGAATGGAAAACTGCGAGTGAAGAAAACAGCAATAGCTTTGAAGTCCAACGCAGCCATAATGGAAAACAGTGGTTCACAATTGGCAGTGTACAATCTGCCGGCAACTCCAAAGCAGAAAGCGATTATTCTTTTATTGATAATGCTGCTGCGGAAGGCAGGAATTTGTACAGGCTGAAAATGATTGATCAGGACCGGACTTTTACTTACAGCCGCATTCAGAACGTAGATGTTGAAATATCCGGATCATCTTTTTCAGTTTATCCTAATCCGTCACAAGAAAAGATCTATATTGAAGCTGCGGATAGGAATTTAATAAAAAATATAGCCTTACTTTCAACAGTCGGAAAGCAGGTGTTTAAGTCTGACTTACCTGTTAGTGAAATTGAAATCCGGCATTTGCAGGCTGGATTGTATACGTTGTTCATAACCAAACAGGATGGCTCCGGAAGTAGGCACCAGATTGTGAAAAAGTAAAAAGCTGGCTTACAAGCCAGCTTTGCCTGTCTAAACGGACGATCCTGAAATCCATATTGCGGATGAAAAATCCCACTGAAATCTTAAAATGAACTTCCGGCTGTTGTTGAATGTATGAAAAAGACTGCCCCAGTTTGCGAGACAGTCTTTTTTTCCAATGTTCAGAAACGCTATATAATGATCAGTGGTTGCTTTACCCGCGGGAGAAGCGAGGTTGTGTAGCTCAGTTCCATATTTGAATACTCCACAGCAAGTGTCTGCCGCATCGTGGACCGGTATACGCCAAATTTCCAGTATGGACCGGTTTTGTCCGGAAAACCCATGCCAATGCCGGTAAGATTAATCAGTTCTTCGCCGTTTTTCCACCATTGCAGTTCTGCATTGGTAGGTGAAAATTTCGCCCGGATAACGATTCGGTGCCATATGCCGCGGGTAAATCTGCTGAATGCTCTCGGAACGATTGGCGGTCCTACCGTGTGCGGGTTTTCGGTTGTGGAACACGTATACAGACGTATGGTATCAGCTCCTTCCATCCGCAGGCCGAGAATAGGCGCGGAACTTACATCGTCAGCATCTTCACTCGCATGAAACTGGCCGATAATGCAAAAATCATTGTCAGAAAGATTGAGCGCCTCACCCGGTTCTATTTTAATTGCAAAAGAAACCCAGACATCCTGATCGAAAGGTAGGTTGGCGCTCTTCTGATACATTTCGGAACGTTCCCGCGACCGCATGGTTTTGATATCACCGCTCCACCTGTCGCCATTTTTAACCTGCAGTCTAAAAGTAGGAGAAGTTTTGTTGTAGGCTTTCTGCAGCGACCACGGCTTGTTCGGTGTTTGTGCTTTGTACTCGGTACCAAAAATCATTACCTGTGCGGAATCATCTGCAAAGTAGCCATACTCCTGCGGAAAAAGGCTTTGGGATATTTCTTCTTTTTTAACATCCGGCATTTCCGGATTATAGTATTGTATAAGCTGAACTTCACTGTTGGAAGTTGTAACTTCATGATCGTCAGTTTGTTCACTCATCCAGATACCGCCGTTCTTTCTTTGAATGTACATGTCAAGCGGAACACTGGATGAAGGGCGGGCCAGTACAACCTTGTCTGCACTCCTTGAAGCAGGCTTATCAGTGGTCCGGATATAGCTTGTCGTTTTATCGCCTTTTTCCAGCTGGGCACCCCAGATCAGCATTCCGGCTGTGCCGTTTCCGGTATAGACCATTTCCGCATTTTCAATTTCGGTACCGATCCTGATGGAAGCAACCGGTGTCACCGAAACAAACGTGGACGAGCATCGGTACCAGCCGTTACCTGCGCTTTCCATTGCAGCAGATTCAATTTTAAAGCTCAGATTTCCAAGGATGCCGTTTGCAAGATTGAAATGTGCCGTAACGCCGTTGATGTTGAAATAGGCCCAGTTGCGTCCGGCTGCCTTCAGAAAAACGCTGATGGTATAAACACCTCCCAGTTCCGTTTCCACCATCGGTTCCGGAATCAGATAATGGGAAGAATAACCGGCGACCTCGGTTAATTTGTAAGCATTCAATGTCCCGTCCGGCGAGCGTTCCGAAACGAGATTAAGCCTGGTATCCTTCGTTTTCCAGGCATTCTGATTAAATGTATGCGAATATAAAAACAGGTTTGTACCCGCAGGTTCTATGAGTACGCCGGCCAGAACAGGCTTGGAAGCAGGAGTGTAATTGTATCTTAATCCAAAATAGGGAGCCGTCGTTGTCGGTGTAAAAGCCGATGGCTTGAACCCCTGTTCAAACTGCGCGCCCCATATATAAATGTACTTATCAGGATTTCCATTATAGCTGACGGCGTTGCTTTCATCGAGTATATAAATGTGAAGCCCGGATTCCGTTCCCAGATCCGGAACGCCGGTAACAGCAAGCCGCCACCAGCCGTTTCCGCTGTCAACGGCTTCGCAGGAAATAATATTGGAGCTTTTCGAAGTAATGGTTCCGTCCGTCAGGTTAACCCGCATCCCCGGATTTCCTCCGGTGTAAGTGGCGGCATTCAGAAAGCTGAACTGTACCATATTTCTGGTACCGGCCTTAACGTAAACACTGATCGTCAGCGGAATATCCATGGTTACATTCACTTCCTGTGACATTCTGTGTTCTCCCGTTCCGTTCGACTCGGCCAGCTTTTTTACAAAGTTGAAGTTCCCTGAAATGTTCTTGTCGTTGATTTCTGAAACTGTTACGCCGATGTTGCTCCACGGCAGATCAGTCATTCTGAGGCTGTCGATCAGCCAGTTTGTTCCGGGAAGTGCAAAATGCAGATAACCGTCGGATCCATAAAAAGAGGCTTCACCTTCCCTTGAAAAAGAAAGGTCAGTGTTCATAGAAAGAGGGACATGCCTAAAATCAAATGCTTTTAGAGGGAGTAGATTTTCTGCATCCATATGATATTATTACGAGCAATATAGAAATGATTGTAGTGTGATTTAAAAAACAAGGCTTCCGGAATCAGGGGCTTTGTTTGATGGCTTTTTGCAATACTTGATGTCTGATTAATGCGTAGTATGTTGGATAACAACAAAAAACGCGCCTTTATTCAAAATATACATAAAATAATTGTCGGTTTCAAAAAAAGCGATTTAAATTCTCAACAAAATGCAAACATTTATAAGTAGTTACGTAAAAAGTTCTCAGAATGTTGACATCGCGGATCAGAAAAATCGCCATTTTACAGTTGTGATGAATGTTATTATATTATGCTGAAAATCGTATGATAACCGGCCGGTTCAGGAACAAACTTTTACAGACAGAACTGGTAAAAAGAACAGCTCCAATGTTCGGCTGTATTTTAATAACAGAAAAATACGACAAAAGTGCATAAGTATCTATAATTAATTTGTAGATTTTATTTTACGTATGATGGATCCGGCCATATTTACCGGAAATGATCTGATCTTATTAAAAATGCACAAAAATTTATTTTTACATTTATAAAAGGCATTATTTGACTTTCCCGTCTGATCAGAGCCTGCAATCGTGACTTGTTTTCAAACCATTCAACCGGCAATGATGGGACTGCCAGCAGCAAGAGCAGGAGATATGCATGTTTGTCCGATGATAACAGCATTGGTTCCGCACGTCGGTGGGCCAGTGATGCCGCCCGGGGTTTCAACCGTCCTGATCGGTGGCATGCCGGCAGCAACGGTAACCAGCCTTTGTACCTGCGCAGGGCCGCCCGACATGATTGCCGTGGGTTCCGGTACGGTACTCATCGGAGGAAAGCCGGCCGCCCGGGTGGGCGACACTACGGCCCATGGCGGTACAATCCTGCAGGGATGTATGACGGTGTTGATCGGGTAACGGTGTTGTATAAAGTATGCAGCATTACCTCGGAAATCGGGCTGCATCTTTAATGGAATATTTTTTTATTTCCTCGCTGTATGCCGGATTGGTTCTAATTACAGTTTTCATGAGATCCCTGATAGGCAAGATGTAACTTTTCGGGTAAACGTCATAGAAAAAGCTGTCCATTGCCGATTGGTTATTGGATGCTACGAGTGTTACCCTGTAGGTTTTCAGTTCAGGGAAATCATGCGGAATGGGTTCCTGACTATTCTTTTTTAATATGGTGCTGCCATCGCCGAATGACCATGTATACTCATTGCTGTATTTGGAATTATTTTTAAAAGTCATTCTGTATGGATGCTGTACATCACCTGTATAACTCACGGAAAATTGAGCAAAAGGTGATTCGTCAACGGCGATTGTTACGGATTTGGAAGTATCCAGCCTGATACCGTCCTTATTGGAAGCGGTCAGGCGAACAGTAAAATTTCCGCTGGCCGCGTAATGGATATTTTTCGCATCTTTTTCAGTTGTCGCTGTGCCGTTGCCCAAGTCCCAGGAATACTGATCGGCATAACTGGATCTGTTGATGAATGTAAGCTGGCACGGTGCCACACATCCATTGTTCACTACTTCAAAGTCAGCTTGCGGTACGGGTTTGACCACCAGTTTCTTTTCCATACTTGCGGCATTGTCTTCTTTCCCTGTAGCCAGTTTTATCGTGTAAGTTCCGGCCTGTGTAAACAGATATTCCGGATATTGGCCTGTAATTACAGCTTTTTGCAAAGTATCGCCGAAATCCCAGACCAGGTTTTCAGGATGGTCCGATTCCGCATAAAAGCTGGCAAGACATGGCTGATAGCACGACGTAGTGTCTTTTTTCTGCTTCATCAATGCATCCTGTACCCTGAAAGTAAAGTTTACTTCATCCTGATTGAAAAGCTTCGGAACAAGCCAGATCAACAACAATAAACCGACAGCGGCGGCAGCGTATTTAAGGTATTTTCCAAAAACAAACTGCTTCTCTTTTGCATTTACCGGCGGAAACATCTGTTCCAGCCCTTTTTCAATTTTGTTCCAGGCTTCGTCCATTTTACCCTTTTCCCGGATCGGCTGTGCATCGTCCGGAAAAAAGTAAAATCCGGAATCGTAAGGAATGCTGTCGATAATGATTTCAATTACTTTCAGCTCTTTGTTATGCAGGCTTTTAAGGTACTTTTCACCTTCATCTTTAAACGGGATGATCTGATTGGTCAGTAAAACGATAACCGCATCGCCGGCCAGCAGGTTTTTTTCAGGGAGTGTCCATGCTGCGGCACCTTCCACCGGGATAAAACCGCTGATCCGGTTTCCGGTTTTCAGGCGGTTCAGTATTTCCTTTATGTAATCCACATGTTGAACAGCATCGGAGGCATGAATCAGATAAACGTTAGGACGGTTAGCCATATCAAGGATGAATTAAAATGTTCAGATAATCTCGTTGCTATTTCTGACGAATCCTGTTCTGTGCAGCTTCCTAAATTTAATCAGATAAATAGGGTCATATGTTCAAAATACCAAATATTTAGTATACGGTCATGCGCATCAGACCGGTTCAATCCACGGTCCGATGTGCAAAGCTGCCGGCTGCGTATAGCCGGGTCAGTTTAACTTTAATTTAACTACCCAGAAGTCTGCATCACCAAAACTTCCGGCTTGTTTGGTTGCATCCTCAGGTGAACTGGAATCGCCGCATAAAAGGTAATTTCCGTCTTTCAGCTTTATAATGACATTGATCGTGTCATCTTCTTTTCCGCCAAATGCAAGGTCCATCCGTTTGTTTCCGGTTGAATCCACTTTTACAAGCCATCCATCTAGTTTGCCGTAATTCGGTGCGCTTTTAGTCTGCGATGAATTCGATGCCGACTGTCCGCCAAGCAGCAATCCGCCTCTGACCGGCGAAATGAACAACAATTTATCTTCCTCGGGCCCACCGTAGGTTTTATCCCATAACTTGTCTCCGTCATTGGAATATTTGCCGACGTAAAAATCATTTTTACCCAGATTTCTGGCCATGCCCATGCTTTTGGAGCCGGTTCCGCCGTTGGAATCCGAATGGCCGCCGATCAGCAGCGCACCGTCAAATGCCGATGTGACCGCTTTATCCACTGCCGAACCGCCAAGGCTGTACTCGGCCAGTTTATCGCCCTCTTCATTTACTTTGACAATCCAGTAATCTTCCTGGCCATAATCCTGTGAAGTTTTGCCATCCTGATCCTTCGCTGAAAGGGAATAACCGGAAAGCATGATCTGCCTGTTGTTTTTATCGTACGCCATGCTGAAAAGAAAGTCGTAGTCCGTGCCGCCAAAGCTTTTGTCCCACAATCGCTGGCCCTGTGCATCTGTTCTGACGATCCAGTAATCACTGCTTTTAGCGGGAGCTGCCTTGTCCGGCCCGGGTTGGGAATTTGAATAGCCGCCGAGCAGAAAACCATCCTGCACCGGAATAATATCCTCAATGATATCTGTGGTTGTACCGCCGTATGTTTTGTCCCAGAGCTGATTGCCGTTACTGTCGATTTTCACAAGCCAGAAATCGCATTCACCATACAGTGCAGCAGTTTTGCCGGTTTCTGCTGCGGAGTAACTCAGTCCGCCCAGCAGATAACCGCCCGGAACGGCAACGATGGTGGTCAGGAACTCGTCCTGCGTACCGCCGAAATTCTTTTCCCACTGCTTTGTTCCGTCGGCAGTAATTTTTACAACTTTAAAATCATATTTTCCGTTAGTCGGATCGGAGTTGGATGAGCCCGCCAGCATGGCGCCTCCGTCCGCAGTTGCCACTGCGGAGGTAATACTTTCGACACCCGCGCCGCCGTAAGTGTACTCGCCCAGTTTTTCATATGGTTTGGTTTCGGCGGTAGTAGTTTCAGTTTCCACGGCTGCGTCGTCATTCACGGGTAAGTAATCAGGCGGTGATAAAAGCCACCGGATGATCAAAAAGATTACAAGTGCAATGGCAGCATAAATAAGGTACTTCCTGTAATTGACCGGTTTTTTACCGGTAGTGTATATTTGCTCGAGTCTGCTTTTGATTCTGGTCCATACGCTGTCCATGTCCGCCTGTTCCCGGATCGGCTGCAGGTCTTCCGGAAGTATCATGAAGTTTTTATCGAACGGTATGCTGTCAATGATGATTTCCACCAGTTTCAGGGACCGGTTTTTGGCTGCAAGATCCGTCATCCGTTTTTCCACGGCTTCTTTCAGCCCTTCGGTAGCAGTAAATCCATTGCTGAGTAAAATAATGACCATATCATTTTCACTGATTTTATCTTCAGGAAGTGCGTAGTACTGATTACTGTCCAGTGATACGAAATCACCGATTGAACGCTTGTTTGCCAGCTCCTGTAAAATTTTCTTCAGCCTGGACAAATGTTGTGGGGCATCTGATGCGTGTACCAGATAGATAGTAGGCAGATTGAGCATGTTAATTGTTTTTTACTGAGTGATTTACCGTATAATAAAAATCGGAAATTTATATTGATATAGCCTACTCTTGTAAATAAATTTATAACTTACAGTTCTATCTTTTTAACCGGTTCTGTCTATGATTTATCCTGCACTTAAAGCGATTGCGGAGAGGCTGAACAAATCCATTTACGGGAAATGGGGAGATACGATCAACGGCACCGGCGACATTGTCCAGCTGAACAATATTGCCAACATCAGCGAAGAAAAAAATGACCTCCAGAACAGGATTATCATCACGCTCATCAAGATCGAAGAAGAAGCCAGTCTGAAGAATACCGCGTTTTATTCCAGAATAACGGACCGGAAAAAAGAAAAGGAAGTAAGAAAGTTTAACCCGCCTGTTTTTCTCAATCTGTACCTGCTGGTTTCTGTAACCAAAAAGAACTACGCCGAATCGCTGCAGCTGCTTTCGGATACAATCGTTTTTTTTCAGGCGCACAAAAATTTTCAGACAGGATTTAATGAAAATGAACAGCTACCGGAACAAAAGGTAACGCTGGAACTGCACGACATCGGTTTTCAGGAAGCCTTTGACATGTGGAGCAGCCTCGGCAGCAAGCAGATACCATCCGTCATGTACAAAATGCGGTTGCTGGAACTGGTGGATACCCACGAAAGTACGCCCATGCCGGTTATCCTGTCTTCAAACAGTACCTTCGGTGAATTTGAAGGAAGAAACAAAGAGGGTGTGCCGCAAATAAACAGCAACAGCATGGAGACCGTGAACTACCGTCCGGATAACCATTGAAAGAAGTTTGTATAACCTGAAAGGAAGCGTATGCGATAAACGGGCCGGCTGTGAAAAAGCCTTTTACAGCGATCTGCCTGAACGAGCTGCGGATTGGATGACCCGTTGAAAGTGACTAATTATTGTTTCATTCATAAATCAATCTGAATACATTCAATGGCAATTGTAACAAAAACTCCGGGGGTATATATTGAGGAAGTACCGTTGTTTCCTCCTTCTATCGCAGCGGTGGACACTGCCGTGCCTGTTTTTATAGGTTATACCGATACACGACCGGATAATGCCCGGATAACGGCAGTCAAGATTCGGACGCTGATGGAATTTGAACAGAAATTCTGTAACTGGGACAACTGGAAACTTAAATTCAATGTTCAGGACAATACCTGGGAAGAGAGTTTTTCGAGGAATGAGCTGTATTATCATCTGCAGTTGTATTTTGCCAATGGCGGCGGAAAATGCTACATCGCTTCACTCGGCCCGAAAAAACCGGAAGGAGTTGAAAAAAAGGATTTTGAGGATGCACTGGCCGTTATTGAAAAGGAAGATGAGCCTACACTGATCCTGGCGCCCGAAGCAGTTCAGCTTCCTTATGCCGATTATCTGAATTTTTATCAGCAGGCACTTGCGCAGGCCGCCAGGCTGATGGACCGTTTTGTCATTATTGACATTCCTGAAACCAAAAAGGATGAAATTGAAAACTTCCGTAACGGATTGGGTGTAAACAATCTTAAATACGGTGCTGCCTATTATCCGTATCTGCAAACTTCCATTGCCAAGTATGCTTCCCTGGATGATGAGGATATTTCGCTTGTTGAGCCGTCGGCTGCGGCTGCACCTCCGCCCGCTCCGGCCCCGGGCGACGCGCCGCCTCCGGAAAGAAAGCCGAAGCCGCCTGTTAATGCAAAGATGGAAACTGGCAGTATCCGCCGTCAGGAAATATTGCTCAGGCTTAAATCTGAAATGCTGGTTTTGCCGCCAAGCGCCGCCATAGCGGGCGTTTATGCCAATGTGGATGCAACCCGCGGTGTCTGGAAAGCGCCTGCAAACGTAAGTCTGAATGCAGTCAGCGGTCTCACGCGCAAGATTTCCCATGAAGAACAGGCCGAGCTCAACGTGCATGCAGAAGGCGGAAAGTCCATTAATGCAATCCGGGCGTTTACAGGGCTTGGTATTCTGGTCTGGGGAGCGAGGACGCTGGCCGGCAATGACAATGAATGGAAATATGTGAACGTCCGCCGGTTCTATAATTTCGTGGAGGAATCGATTAAAAAGGCTACGCAGGTATTTATTTTTGAACCAAACGATGCCAATACGTGGGTGCGGATCAGTACGATGATTGAAAATTTCCTGACCAATCTGTGGCGGCAGGGAGCACTGGCCGGCGCTGCTGCCGGGGATGCATTTTACGTACGGATAGGGCTGGGCGTTACCATGAGCAGCGAGGACATCCTGAACGGCATCCTGAACGTGGAAATCGGCCTTGCCGTCGTTCGGCCCACCGAATTTCTGGTCCTACGCTTTACGCACAAAATGCAGGAAATCTGACTGGTATCTTGACCTGTAACAAGTTGTTATGAATAATGCGTTGCAATATGATTTTACTCAAAAATCTTCCATTCTGCATTTTACATGCATGCCAGCTACAAGCCAGTTGCTAAAAGCTAAAAGCCGGCAGCCAACAGCAATTCACATTCTAAACCTTTCATAGTTATGGCGAACGAATATCCATTGCCCAAGTTTCACTTTCAGGTAGATTGGGGCGGAGCAAAAATGGCTTTTACAGAAGTAACCGGTCTGGATATGGAACGGGAAATCATTGAATACCGGGAAGGTTCCAGCAAGGAATACTCGAAACTGAAAATGCCGGGACTGGCCAAATACAGCAACATAACGCTGAAAAGAGGATCGTTCAAGGGCGACAATGAATTTTACAAATGGTGGGCCGAAAACAAGCTGGAAACAGTAAAGCGGAGGGACATCACGATCAGTCTGCTCAATGAAGAACATCAGCCTGTTATTTCGTGGAAAATCAAGAATGCCTGGCCGTCCAAAGTGCAGGCAACGGAGCTGAAATCGGATGACAACAGCGTCGCCATTGAAACCATGGAAGTTGTACATGAAGGAATTACCGCTGAATAAATGGAAAAAGCATATTATCCGCCGGTCGCATTTCATTTTTCAGTTGAGTTCGAAGGGCTGCCCGCCGGCACGGATTCCAGTTTTCAGGAAGTAAGCGGTCTGTCGCAGAATGTGGCTACCGAAGATTATGCCGAAGGCGGCGAAAACCGGTTTGCGCATAAGCTCCCGAAAGGGACCACTTACGATAACCTGGTGCTGAAACGCGGCATTATTAAAGATTCCCGCATTACAAGCTGGTGTACAAAAGCCATGGAGGAAATGGATTTCGAGCCTAAAAACCTCACGGTAAACCTGCTGAATGAAGAACATAAAAAGCTCTGCACCTGGAACCTGGTGCATGCCATACCTGTAAAATGGTCGTGCTCCGGCCTGAATGCGGAAAGCAGCGGACTGCTTATTGAAACGCTCGAACTCAATTATCATTATTTTACCTTTAAACAGCACTGAAATGCCGATCGAAATACGGGAACTGATCATCAGGGCTACGGTGGACAATCATACGGGGAATAAAAACACCAATGCGCCTGAGCTGGCAGCGCAAAATGGTTTGGATTCCAGGCAGGAAGACCGGATCGTGGCGCGGTGTATGGAACAGGTAATGGAATATTTGCGGATGCAGAGCGAAAGATAAGCATGGCCGACCCGAACAAGCTTCAGATCATTGTTTACAAAGATGACCTCTTTCAGGACAAAGTGGATTCCATTTCTGTTCCGGTAAATCCTGCCCGGTTCAGCAGGAAGCTGAACATCCGGTACAATGAAGAACAGGAACAGGGAACACACGGCAGCAATCCGACTTTCAACAAAACGCCTGCGGAAGAAATCCAGCTCGAATTCCTGTTTGACGGAACCGGCGTAATCAGTGGTAAAAAGAATGTCAGGGACGAGGTTGCCAGATTCAAGGAAGCGGTTTACAACTTCGACGGAGAAATTCACCGCCCGAAATTCCTGAAACTGTTATGGGGCGAACTGTCGTTCAACTGCGTACTGAAAGAGCTTAAAATTGATTATACGCTTTTCAAACCGGACGGAACTGCATTGCGGGCGATCCTGAGCACCACGTTTGTGGAAGTAGTGGAAGAAGAACTGCGCGCCAAGAAAATGCGGACGAGTTCCCCGGACCTGACGCATGTCCGGTATGTAAAGGAAGGCGACACGCTGCCGCTGATGACTTACCGGATTTACGGGAACGCCGCGCTGTATATTCAGGTGGCAAAGTTCAACGGGATCAGTAATTTCAGGAACCTTAAGCCTAACATGCGCATCGTTTTTCCGCCTTTGAACCAATGAGCCGACACAAGGCTGAATAAGTCCTGCCCGAAGGTTTGGTGATGTTCATATAATTAGTATGCTGATGAAGAGTGTTACGCGTTATAAAATCAGGATCAACGGCGAGGAATTTGCCACCAGCTACAAGGTAAAAAGTATCATAACGCTCAATGAAGCCAACCGGGTACCGCGTGCCAAACTGATTCTGCTGGACGGAAATGTAAGCAGGCAGGATTTTGAACTCAGCAGCAAGGAATATTTTGAACCGGGTGCAAAAATTGAAATTGACCTCGGCTATGAAGGCAATGCCGATCCTGTTTTCAAAGGAATAGCCGTAAGGCATGCCATCCGAATCAGGGAATCGGGTGAATCCCAGCTGGAAATTGAATGCAAACATGCCGTAGTAAAGCTGACAACAGTCCGGAAAAGCCGTTACTTCAGAGATGCAAGCGATAAAGATGCCGTTTCACAAATTCTGGACGATGCGGACATTAAATATACTATTGACGAAATGGAAGAAATCAGGCATTTGCAGCTGGTCCAGTACGACAGCACTTCCTGGGATTTTATCCTGTCGCGGGTGGAAGCATGCGGCTGCATGATGCTGTTTGATCAGGAAAAGCTCACGATTTCAAAACCTTCCATGGATGGCACCGATGCGCTCACTTGTCAGTATGGCATCAATGTACTTGCATTCGACGGCCTGATTGATTCGGAAACCCAGTTTGCCGCCGTTGAAAGTACGTCGTGGTCGCCGTCCGAGCAGGAAATCGTTGTGGCTGAAGAAACTGCTGAATTTGTAAACGAAATCGGAAACCTGAGTTCCGGACAGCTTTCCGGAGTGCTGAACCCGGACCCATACGCATTGACCGGCGGTGACGGAACACCGCTGGAAGAACTCAAAGCCTGGACAAAGGCCAAAGCAACGAAAAGCGCGCTTTCCAAAGCGACAGGAACAGTACGCATCCGCGGGAATGCTTCTATTTTTCCGGGTAAAATAATCCGGCTTGCCGGTCTGGGCGATCGGTTCAACGGCCGTGCTTTTGTAACCGGTATCAGGCATGAACTGAGTGATGGCAACTGGACTTCCGACATCCAGTTTGGCTGGTCGGATACGAAGTACGGACAACAGAAGGAATTCAGTGCGGCTGCTGCCGGCGGGATGCTGCCTGCCATTTCAGGCCTGCATACGGGAACCGTCACGGCGCTGGAAGGCGATCCCGACGGTGAATTCCGTATAAAGGTAAAACTGTCTGCATCGGCAAATGACACGGAAGGGATCTGGGCGCGGGTTGCCCATGTTTCTGCAGGCAGTCAGTACGGTTTTTTCTTTTATCCCGAAATCGGGAATGAAGTAATTGTAGGATTTCTGAACGACGATCCGCGCAAAGCCATTGTGATCGGCGCAATGTACAGCAGCGCCAACGCACCGGTTTTGAAAGTAACGGATAAAAACGTTCAGAAAGGCAACTTTACAAAAAGCAACATGAGCATGATCTGGGACGATGAAAAAAAATCTGTCGCCATTTCAACGCCCGCCGGAAACAGCATTGAAATCAATGAGGAATCAGGAAAGCTCACGATCACCGACAAGAACAAAAACCGGATAGAAATGAATGAAAAAGGCATTTCCATTGAAAGTTCCGGCAATTTAAGGATCAGTGCAAAAACCGGAATCGAAATAGAAGGCGTGAACATTTCAAACAAGGCAAAAGGCAAATTTGTTGCGGAGGGCGACGCCGGCGCTGAAATCAGAACCAAAGCGATTGCCGTACTGAAAGGATCATTGGTGCAGATTAACTGACTGTTCAAAAAGCTTATTTGAATAACAGTCCGTTCTGAGATACAAGGTAAATTATGACAGACGATTCAGGCTTTCTGGGTAATGGCTGGGCATTTCCGCCCGAATTTTCACTGTACGACGGCGAGGTAGTCATGGCGGCGGGTGAAGAAGATATCCGGCAGTCGCTGCGTATCCTGCTTTCCACGCGGCCCGGCGAACGCGTCATGCAGCCGCAGTTCGGGTGCAATCTTCAGAGCTTCGTCTTTGAAAAAATAAATACAACCACCATCACCTATTTACGGGATACGATTGAAACGGCAATCCTTTATCACGAACCCCGAATCGTGCTGGAGGAAATAAAGGTGAGTGACCGTTCGGCCCTGGACGGTGCGCTGGTTTTTGACATTGTTTACATCATCAGTGCAACCAATTCCCGGTCCAATATGGTATTTCCGTTTTACATGCATGAAGCCAGTAATGCGGGTATAAATGCAGACAGACAATGAGTCAGGGCACAAATCAAAAGGACAGGGTTGCGGATGCCAGCGCTTTGATGCCTGACTATTTCAGGTTGGATGCCAGGACTACATCCGAAATCTATGCCGAAACGCGCAGGCTAGCCGAAGCTGTCATTTTTTATCCGAAAGAAGCCGGCCCAGCGCGCGATAACTGGTCTCCTTTCTTCAGGGAACTGGATGAGAAAGTGCTATCGGGAAGTTATCGGGAAGGCGACGTGTCTCCACATCTTGCACTGTTCCTTGCTTTTCTGAATTTGTTCCAATACGTTCAGAACGACCTTAACGCGCTTGTTTCAGCCCATCTTGACTTTTTTTACCGCCATGTACTGGGTTTAAAGGATATTTCGCCGCAGGCGGACCGGATCTATATTTTTCCCGAACTCGCCAGAAATGTGCAGCAGTTTCCTATACCTGCAGATGCAAGAATTTTGGCCGGAAAAGATGAAAATTGAAACAATATCCTGTTTAAAACAGAAAAGGAAACCGTTATTTCGCTCGTTAAACTGACCGGCTTCAAATCCGTTTACAACCCGAAAAAAACAGGAGAAAGTATACGATCATTTCCGGAATCCAGTGTTGGCCATAGCGAAGACAGGCAGGGCTGGCACCCGTTTGGTTTGGGAAACGACGGAGAAAATACGACAATCGGCTGGGCATTGAGTTCGCCTGTTCTTTTGCTGAAAGAAGGCACACGAACAGTCAGCATCACCTTTTCGCAGATCAGTTCGGAATCCGACAATACTTCCGGCCTGCTCACTGCAGATCTTTTTGAAATGCAGTTTACAACAGCCGGTAAATGGTTCTCCTCAAAACTGAATGACGCCCCGGTTTTCGACGGTGACAAATATTCTTTTGCCACCGTTCTGGACGAAACGGCGCCGGCTGTTTCCGGCTTCGATCCGGCTGTTCACGGATACGAAATAAACGCAAGGGAATGGCCGGCCGTGCGTGTAAGGCTCAGGAAAACGGATGCATCAGTTTATCAGTTTCTCCGGTCGGTCAGATTTGGCAGGATTGATATTCAAGTAAGCTGTGAAAATGCCGCTTCGGTTCTCCTGAGCAACGATTACGGCGTGCTCGATGCCGGCAAGGCAAGCCAGGCTTTCGGGTTCAGCCCGGTAGTCGGTTCCAGTCTGTATATTGGTCTGGAAGAAATTTTTTACAAGCCGCTTCTTTCGCTCCAGGTCAACATTGCATGGAAAGGGATTCCGGAAGAGGGTTTTCCCATTTATTACGAGGGCTACACCGGCGATACCAACAGTCTGGTAAAAAACAATGACGATTTTAAAGTCAGCGCATCCATCCGCAGCTGCAAGGAATGGAAAAGCATTGCTGCCTCTGAAAACGAAGCCGGGTTTCCCGTATTTCAGCAGCCTATGAAACTGGATGTAGCCGGTTATTTTGAAAACAAGCAAAGTTCGCTGGCCGGCAGGGAGAATGAAGACGGGTTACTTCGCCTTTCCATCAGTTCGCCGGACAAAGCATTCGGGCATGCGCTTTTTCCGAGGGTGCTTACCAAAGCCAGCATTCAGCAGGCGCAGGGCAAAGATGTGCAGATTCCCAACGAGCCTTACACGCCTGTGATGGAATCAGTGCGGCTTTCTTATACGGCAGCCGAATGCATGCATATCGGCGACCAGAAAGCGGGTATGCAGTTTTATCATATCGAGCCCTTCGGAATCAGGCCGGTGACTCCGGGCATAGATATGAAGGGAAGTTTCCCGGCCTTGCTGACGGATTCTGTGCGGGACTCGGGATACTTGTACATTGGCCTTACCGGCATGGAACCTCCGCTTCAGATCAGTCTGTTTTTTGCCGTCCTGGAAGAAAGTACGGCTGAAAAAGGGACCGTCACTTTTTCCTTTGCCGAACAGGATAGCTGGAAGGATTTTTTACCCAACCAGATTTTGTCCGACACTACAACGGGTTTGCAGCAGACAGGAATCATTACGCTGCAGCTTCCGGAAACCATTTCCATGCATAATCCGGCCATGCCTGCCGGACAGTACTGGCTGCGATTTTCGGTTGAGGAAAACGCAGCCAATTTTGACCGGATCCTGGAAATAAGGCCCAACGCCATTTTGGCCAAAAGGGAAATGGAAGCCGTGCCGGTCACTTATAATCTGAGTAAGCTGCCGCCCGGTTCGGTTAAATCCTTTTTGCCGGCAATCCGGGAAATCAGAAAGACAGAACAGCCGTACCCGTCGTTTTCAGGCCGGGCGGCTGAAACAAATCAGGCCCGTTTTATGCGGATCAGTGAAATGCTCCGGCACAAGAACAAGGCGGTTACAGCATGGGATTTCGAACATCTCGTTCTTGAAAACTTTCCTGAAATATACAAGGTGAAATGCATCCGGCACAGCCGTTCCGGATCAGACCGTGTGCAGCCCGGGCATGTACATATCATTTTCATTCCCAGGATCATGCATGCCGAACGGCGCAGATTGTTCAGGCCCGTTGCAGGACAGAATCTGCTGAACAGCATCAGCAGGTTTATAGATTCCGTAAAATCCCCGCATGTGCAGGCAGATGTAACCAATGCCGCGTTTGTCGAGATTAAAATTGTGGCGCAGATCAGTTTCAGGCATCAGACGGAAGCAGGTTTTTACATCAATAAACTGCAGAAAGAACTGGAAGATTTTCTTTCCCCGTGGGCATTCAGGGATGATATGGAAGTCCAGCTCGGAAGCAAGCTTCATCTGTCTTCCGTAATCAGCTTTATTGAAACAAGGGAATACATCAATTTCATAGATCGCATCAGCTGGGAAAAAAACGGGGAGACCGTTCGTGAGCAGGAAATTATCCTGGATCAGAAATCGGTTGTGGTTTCTTCCGGACAGCATGATCTGAAGTCTGTAACCGCAGAAACAGTGCCTTATCAGAATTACAGGGGAATCGGGCAAATGCTGGTCGATATCAATTTTGAAGTGCAGTAAAACTTAGCCAATATGTCTGCCAAAGTAACCAAAACAGTTCTTAAAGAATATTTCAGAAGCGGTAAAAGGCCCAATGAAGAGCAGTTTCACCAGCTTATAGACAGTTCTTACAACGAGGATGTTACTTACACTTCATTCGTGTCCGGCTATCATGTGCTTGTAAGTTCCGAAGAGGCCAGGATCATCAGAAGGCAGGGCGGCGACACCATGCTGGTGCCTGTTTTCAAGAATCTGAACGGCCAGATCACGAGAGTTTACAATTATTCATTGCCCGCCTGTAATCTGGGCGCTGGTCTTCAGCTTTCCAGAATCGAATGGAATCTGCAGCTGCCGCCGATGGGTCCGCTGGAAGTGGTGGAAAGCGAATCGCCGCCTACCAGAAAAACGATCCATCTTGAAATCGGCATCCGGATGGAAATCTTCAACGGATATGAAAAAATCATTTCGGAAAATCTGGAAATAAAAACGGGAAGGCAGGCGATTGAAGTAAAGTTTGATCCGAAACCGCAGGAAAACTGGCGCGGCCTTTCCGTCGACATCGTTTTTGATTACAACATTAAAGTACCGATTCCTTTTCCGAGCAGTTTTTATCAGTCCGAAGCATATAACAAGCTGCTTTTGATCGGATTTGGCGGTTTGGGTTTTACGTTTTCTTCAAGATGACACCCATATGGTTCCGGTTAACGGCATATCAAAACAACCATTTGAGAATCCGTCCCTCAATTTTCAAAAATTAAGGGAAGATGGATTGTCGATGATCCGTGCACTTTCCGGCAAGCGCTGGACGGACCATAACCTGCACGATCCGGGCATTACGACACTGGAAGTATTGTGCTATGCACTGACCGATCTGGGTTACCGGACCGAGCTTGTAAAAGAAATTTTTGAATCCGGAAAAACGATTCCGCCGGAATTTACAGATCCGTATTTCTTTCATAAAACAGAATTGTTTCCGGGCGCCCCGCTGACTGCCGGGGATTTTGAAAGTAAAGTGGAAGAAAGTCCCGAAGTGCTGCTAGCATGGTTTACGAAATCTGCAATCCTTCACAATGGCCATGCGGTCAAAGGCGCATATGAAATTGTCGTGATGCTCCGGCCGCATCCCGAACTTGGCGAACTGAACACGGACGGCATACAGCTTGTTCTGGACGCCGGGCAGACCGGAATGGACATTGTTTTTTTTACGGAAGAAAACCGCAGAATGGACTGGGGACGGATTGAAAAGGTGCTGAATTGCCAATGGAACAGGTCCGTGGATGACAATCTCTTTGTGTACGAAAAGTATAATTTCCAGATTTCAATGGTTCTTGAAATTGTATTGAAGGAGCAGACGGACGGGAAAGCAAGTAAAATAAATGTAAAAGCGCGCGGAAGCATTTATGCCGGCCAGTCGTTTGGTGCACTCAGTAATTTTGATGATTATCAGGAAATTATCATAGCAAGGCTGGAAAGTCCGGAGTTTGTTCAGGAACTTGATGCGCTTCTGCTTCGGGAAAAAAACAAGCAGCAAATGCTTCTGGACATTCACAGATCCATTCTCCCGTTCCGGAACCTTTGCGAGGACTTTGTATCGTTCCGGATTGTGAACACTCAGGAAATCAGAATTGATCTTGAAGTCATTCTGAAAAACAGCACGGACGATCCGGATGCGGTGATCAGCGACATTTTTTACCAGCTCGATTCCTTTCTGTTCCGGATCGTAAAGGAATCCAAGCGGAACGAATCCGCTTCCAGAAACAATATTCTGTACGCATCCAATCTCATCGAGGAAATACTTACGAAAGTAAAGGAAGTGGAAGCGGCAAAGATCAGAAACATGAATTTGTACATAGACGGTGTTCCAACGATTCCGCTTGGCGAAGAAGCCGTTTTTGAAAATCTTGAATTACATCCGTTTACCTATTTTGCACCGCGTTTCAGCAAACAGAAATCGTCTGTACGCATTATACATTTCGTTGAAAAGGCCGTTGACTGGAATCCCTCAGGCGCCCAGCCTTCCATGGTGCCTTTTACAGAAACCGTTTTTCCTGATTTGCAGCAAGCGGAAACAGATCCTGGTCCGTTTACCGGAAGTGGAACGTTGCTGATGGATGAAATTGCTGAATATATATCCATTCAAAAGGATTTTCCTGAAAATTACAAGCTCGGCGAAGGCCAGAGTACAAATCGGATTCCTGATCCGCAGCAGGCGAAAATCCGGCAGTTCAAAGCATACCTGTTCTTTTTTGAAAGATTGCTGATCGGTTATCTCGGGCAGCTTTCGGATTTGTCATCACTTTTTAATGTCAGAAGTCAGGACAATACGCCGGAGCATGAGATTGAAAAAATCATAAAAGCCATTCCTGAGCTGGAAGAGCTTGGTTTGCTGGATGCAGATAAACTAAACGAGCTGAAAGCAGATTTCGGTTTTAGTACAAGCCGGCAAGTAAAGGTTGTAAACCACCTGCTGGCAAGATTTGCGACCAAAGGTTCCTTTGTCCGGTTGTCCGGGCCGGGAGCGTACGATGAAACTGAAAAGCTGGAAAAGCTGCGAATGCTTTTGCACGACGTTCCGCTGATTACACGCAACCGGGGTACCGGGCTGCCGATTACCGCGGACGGAACGGCGGTCTGGGAACAGGATATGCTGTCCGGTTTTCAGAAAAGGCTTTACCGCCTGACCGGCATCGACAACCCGGCGCTGAACCACCGGAAACTGAGCGAGGAAAAAGGAAATGACCCAACGGGGTTTTACCTGGTCGAACACATTTTGCTGATCGGGAAAAAGGGTGCAAACGAAGCCGAAAACAGGTTTAACAAATCGGCCGGACTGCTTTTCAATTATCTGGCGGCATTGATGCAGGACCATTTGCCGGCGGACCCTTACTCTTTTCAGCTTACGATTATTTTACCGAAATGGTACCCGGTATGGTTTGACAGAAAGGAATTTGTGGAAAATATGATAGCGGAAGAAGTTCCCGCACACATTCTGCCTTATATCTACTGGCTTGATTACCAGGAAATTGTTGAATTTGAAGCGTTGTATGAAAACTGGCTTACGGATCTGCTGCAAATTTATTTACCTGCAAAATGAAACAGACGCACAAAATACAGAAACAAAGCCTGTTACTGAACTTCACAAACGAAGCGGAGGCCATGTCGTGGAACCGTTCCGCGTCTGAATTCAACCAAACTAACATTCTGCCGGTACTGGTCAGGCTTTTCGATCATTATGCAGGGAAAGAAGAACATTTTGAAATCGACAAGCTGGAAATAAACATTGGTTCCGTAACAAAAGAAAACTTTCTGCCCGAACTGGAAAAGGAGCTGAAAAAAAAACTGGACAGTATATTCCAAAGCCGACTGACTGTTGAAAATGACCCTGAAACGGCGCAGACGCAACGGCATTTCTCCGAGGCCATAAAAAACCGGCTTAGTAAAGTCGCAGCACATGCGGACCGCACCGAAAGCAGTCACTGGACGGATACTTTCAGTTATTTTCTCGATTACGGGATTTTGCCGTGGAACAGCCGTGTGCAGACGATAAAGACTTTAGAAAAACAAATGACAGATATTATTTCCCGGAACGGAACTGAAAAATTCCATGGACTCAGGCAGCAATTAACAGGCAGGCCGGCAAGGAAAAGACTTTACAATCAGTTTACGGCAGATTTTAATTTTCTGGTTCTGTCCGGGCTGTTCGTTTCCGAATACAAACTGCTTTTGAAACTGCATAAAGAGCTGTCTGCAATCTTCACAACAGCCGTTCCGAATGAAGCAATTGAAAACAAATTTCGTCATAAAAATGACCGGTACGGAATAGTAAAATGGATGAGTCTGGAAGCATCTTCAAAACCGGATGTATGGCCATTGGAATACATTGAATTTTATGTCACAACCATTCTTCGAAAAGATCACCGGCAGGCAAATGAACTTTTAAATAATGCTGTACAACTTTCGGTTCGCCGCCGAAATACAGTTACATTACTGATTATAAAGTATCTGAAAAATAAGGAGTTTGGCAAAAGCAGTGACTTTAAATCAAAGGAGAAAAATCATTTAACCAGAGACAATAAAACCGGTGAAACCAGTCGGGAACGGACTTCGGAAAGCCAAGGCCGGAAGGAGGGAGTGAAGGTGGGAAAAGAGGAAGAAGGAAGGGAGAGAGGGATTAAGGAGGAAGAAGGAAGGGAGGGAGGGATTAAGGAGGAGGGAGAAAGGGAGGAAGGGATTAAGGAGGAGGGGATTAAGGAGGAAGGGATTAAGGAGGAAGGGATTAAGGAAGAGGGGATGAAGGAGGAAGGAGGAAGGGAGGAGGGAATGAAGGAGATTAGTGGAAAAGAGTGGGGACGGGGTGAACGTATTTCGTTGGAAACGGGGAGGCCGCTGCATTTTTTGGGTGAGGAAAAAAGTAATTGGGGTGATTTTTTTGATGGAACAGAACCTGAAATATCAAGAAGAAGCCGGGATGGAGGAATGTGGAGCGATGGCAAAAAGGAGGGGGAGCTTACGACTGAACAGTTTGAAAAAAGTGAATTTTTGGCTGAACCGGATTTTTATTATGTAAGTCATTCGGGTGTATTGCTGGCCTGGCCATATCTTTCGCCCTTGTTCAGGATATTGGGTTTTACGGAAAACAATAGGTTTAAAAATGAGCATTTGCAGCATCGTGCCGTTCATTTGCTGGCTTTTGCTGCAACGGGAAAAGTCCATTCCGAAGAGCCGCAGTTGCTGGTTGCCAAGCTCCTCTGCGGAATGCCGCTGCATATGCCTGTTGTGGGAAAGTCTAGGCTTAAAAAGAAGGAAAAGGACGAAGCCGTTCTGATGCTGGAAAATCTGATCGCCAACTGGGCAATTCTGAAAAATACGTCGGTGGAAGGTTTGCGGTCGTCTTTTTTTGCACGTGAAGGGAAACTGAACCGTGAAAACGGACCATGGAAAATCATTGTGGAGCAAAAAAGTTTTGACATGCTGCTCGATCATTTGCCTTATCCGATTTCGATCATCAAGTTGCCGTGGATGGATGATATGCTGAAAGTGGACTGGATGTAACGTTTTAACTGCAATAGTATGCAAGCTGCCGTCAAAACTGCTAAAAACCCGGAAACCGGCTCAAAATCCGCCGGAAAACCTTTTTTTGACAAAAACGGAAAAGACAGCTTTTTCTCTTCAAAGTCCCGTTCAGCAGAAAGTTTTTTCCCGGCGGTGCAAACCCGATTGAAAATCGGCGAGCCGGGCGACAAGTATGAAAAAGAAGCGGATGCGGTTGCCGGCAGCGTAGTCCAAAAAATGGCGCAGGAAAAAGTGGAAACTTCTGTTCATGCCAGGAAAAAAGGAATTCAGCGGAAATGTACCGATTGCGCCAGCGAAGAAAAGGTTTCACGAAAGGAAAATCCCAAAGGCGAACAGGATAAGGATCTGCACCGGAAAACAGCCGGCATAGCACCCTTTACAGCCATTCACCGCGCTTCGGATCAGGCTGAAAAAGGAAAAGCAAACGAGAAAGAAAGCGTAAAGCGAAAACTCGCAAAAGAGGAAGAACCCGCCATTCACAAGCTGAAAGACCGCGACCAGGAGGAAAAAGTAGCGAAGAAAGCGGACACGGAAAAAGAGGTCAAACGAAGGATCAAACCTGCGGAGGAAAATGTGCAGAAAAAAGCTTCGGGCAGCACGGCAGCTCCGAAAGACGGATTGGAGGAGAAACTGAACGCAAGCAAAGGTTCGGGAAGCGTATTGCCGGCGGGAATCCGTTCCCGAATGGAAACTTCAATGGGCGCGGATTTGTCGGGTGTGCGCATACATACCGGAAGCAAAGCGGCGGAAATGAGCGAATCCGTTAACGCGCAGGCTTTTACCTACGGACATAACATTTACTTCAATCAGGGAAAATACAATCCGGATTCCACTGAAGGCCAGCATTTACTGGCACATGAACTGACGCACACGTTGCAGCAGGAAGGCGGTGTTCAGCGGAAAATAAAATCCGGAGCAGATTCCGGATTTGCCATGTCGCAAACGCCGGTAATTGCTTCCGGCCATACGGGAATGCCGCATATCCAGCGTGACTTGCTGAACGATGCATGGAAAGCAACGGGCGGACAACTGGTTGACGCAGCCGGAGAAGTGCTGGAATTCAGCGAAACGCTTTTCTGGGAAGTCGTGGAAAAAATCGGCGGAAGCAGTTTGACGGCTACTTTAAGGGAAATACAGCATGCGGGCGTTGCGGAATTTTTCAAAAACAAGCTTCTGGGCGCTGTCAACACCATTTTTGACGGACTGCAGAACAATTCCGGTGTTATTGCTGTAGTTTTTCCCAAATTCGGTGAGCTGCTGAACCGCGCACAGGTGATCATCAATGCTTTGGCGCAGGGCGATTGCCAGCCGCTGTTTGCAGCACTGGAAGAACTGAAAGGCATTGTAACCGAAATGGCGGGAGAAGCATGGGACGCCATAACCGAATTCTTTCAGCCGGCCATCGACTTTTTTACCGAAGTCTGGAATTCGATTGCGTTGCCCGCCATTGAATGGCTGAAAAACAAGGCAGCAGCCATTTGGGAAGGCATCAAACAAGTCGCCGCATTCATTTGGAAAGGGTTTTCACCCGTACGCGATGCGGTCAGTGCTGCGTGGGACTGGCTGCAAAGAATGCTCGGACTGAACGCGGACGAAACCGGGGAAGAAGGGCTTATACAATGGGCCCAGCGCAAGGTGGAGGCGGTTTGGGAAGAAATCAAGGAACTGGTCCGCCCCGTTATAGAGCCTGCAAGACAGCTTGTTACAAGAATTGCCTCCTTTATTCCGCTGGGCGCCATTCTGAACCTGCGTCAGACGATACAGGACTGGCTGGCCAAAGTGGTGGCCACTTCGGCGGCCATGGGCGGTGACGCTTCCAACATCGGGAACGAAGCTGCGCAGACGAGCCTTAGAAACCAGATTTTACCGGCTGTCCAGGCATCCATCCATAATTTAAAAGGTTCTATTTCGGAGGCTGCGGCGTGGATAAACGGGCAGGTCGGTGAAATTTACAATGCTGTAACGGGTTTCTTTTCCACTGTCAGGAACATTCCGTTATTAAGCATGGCAGGAAGCGCAATCGAGTGGCTGGAAACAAAAGCTGCCGAATTCAAGGACTGGTGCCAGACGCAGATCACCGCACTTTTTGACGTACTTCAAAGCGGTCTGACGTATTTGTCGGGCTTCCTGACGCCGATTTATGATGCGCTTCAAAGGATATTTTCGGCACTTGGCGATCTGCTCGGGAAACTGCCGGAATTCCTGCTCGGGCCGGTTTGGGCTCTTCTTCCGGATTGTATCAAAGAACCGATCAAAAAGTTTTTTATTGAGCAGATTCTCGGCAGGCTGTCCTTTTTCCAGAAACTCAAACAGGCTGAAAATATCTGGGAACGGATCGAAGATATGGCCATTGTGGCTCTGAAACAGGTTTTTATTGACGGGGATCTTGGAAAAGCGATCTGGACATTTTACAGCACCATGCTGGATATCATCGGAATTCCGCCGCAGCTTGTAACCAGAGTAATTGCCAAAGCCGCGCAGTCGCTGAGTGACATCATGGCTGATCCGCTGGGTTTTCTGGGGCATTTTATAAGTGCGTTGAAGTTGGGTTTCGAACAGTTCTTTAACCAGTTGGGAACGCACTTGCTCAGCGGGCTTCAGGCGTGGCTTCTTAGCAAACTGGAAGGAACGGGAATCGAAATGCCCAAGGATTTCAGTTTTATGTCCATGCTGAAACTGGCCTTCCAGATTCTCGGAATTACAGTCGATATGCTGCTGAAACAGCTGGAAGAAGTAACCGGCAAAAAAGGACTGAAACAAAAGATAGAAAATTACATCGGCGTTATTTCCGACGCATGGGAATGGTTCCAGAAACTGATGAACCAAGGTCCGGAAGGCGGCAGTATCTGGGACAAACTGGAAGCTGCGGTCGGAAGTATCTGGGATATGGTTCTGGACGGCATAATCGGCTGGCTGGAAGAAACGATTGTGGTAAAAGCACTTGCCTGGATTGCACAAAAGCTTGATCCGACGGGCGTTATGGCTGTTATCACGACGGTTATAGACGTATTTGTCGTTTTTAAGGCAGTTGTTGAAAAAGCCCGGGAAATCCTTGAAATGATCGAACGCGTTCTGGACGATATCGGGTCGCTCATTATGGGAATCATCGACAAAGCAGCCGTTGTACTTGAAACAGCCATTGCATCGGCGATCCCGGTCGCGATGGCCATTATGTCTTCCCTTTTTGGCCTCAACGGCGTTGTGGACAAAGTGAAGGAAGTAATTCAGGAACTGCGCCAGAAAGTGGAGAACGGCATCCGGAAGGTAATGGAAAAGATCAAAGGCTGGATTGAAAAGCTTTTTGGGAAAAGCGAGGATGAAGCGGATGAACTTTTTGAAATCCATAAATCCTTTGAAGCGGAGGGCGAGCCCCATGAACTGAATAACAAAAAAGGCAAATACGAGCTTGTCATGTCTTCTTCAAATCCGGTTTTGCTGAGCAACCATCCCGATAAAGAAGTCAGAGCGGCCTATGAAGAATTTCTGAATGCAATCAAACTGGCAAAAAGCCCGACCGAGAAAAAGGAAAAGGCCAATGAGAAAGTGGCCATCATAATCAAGAAAATCAAGGCGGCAAAAATGGCGTCAGCTCCCGGCGCGAGTGCTCCCGGAATCGGTACGGTAGACAAGCATACGAATCAGCAAAGTAAATTGCGGAACAGCAAAATTGAGGTCTGGTATATGGAATCCGAACACGTTATCCCGCGCGCCATCATCAGCCAGGCATTTGAAGCATTGATCATGTCCGGTGTAAAAGCAGGCGGCGCCGACTACAAAAACATGCATACCATTCTGATTTATAAAGGTGCGGCAAACGCAAAAACCAACAATGGCGGCGATCAGCATTTGATCAATGTGTTTAAAGAGGCTGTACAGGAAATTGTTCAGGAAGTTTTCAGGAATCCGAAGTATATACCGCAAGGACTGGCTCTAATGTCCAGCGTTGTTACGAATCTGCTGAGCGGGTTTGCGATGGATGCAAAACAGCGGACCAATGAGGCGATCATTGCTGAAAATACAAAGAACGGCATTTACCGCGGACCGGAAAACAATCCAGAACCGCCGACGCCTGCGGCCGGCAAGGTTAGTCAGGCATATGAAGCTCAGAAAAAAGACATGAACAATCAGTTGAACAGCCGCATCAAAACGTTCATGAATGAACGCAGTAATCCTTGATTGTCCATTACAGTGAATCCAGATGACGCATTACCTTTCCACTTTACTGGATGATTATTTGAAGCCGGTAATCCTTACGCGGCTGGGAATTCATTTCAAACAAAAGACGGATTTTAAAAGCATTGAAAAAATTCCTTTTCCGGATTTTTCAGGACTTAAAGAACCTTTTGCTTTGTTTTTAGAGAACAGGGAATTGTCTTTCGACGAGATCATTTGTCTGTTGATCGCACTTGTACCGCACCTGAAACCCGACTTTTTCGATAATGCCATCCATGCCTTTTTTGATCAGCCGACGGATTTTTCCCTCATCGGCGGCGTTCGCGGAAAGCAGTTCAGAGGGTTTATACCAACAGGTGAAACGGTTTTGTTTATACTGGCCGGAGACCATCTTGAAAAGCGTCTTGGCATACAGCAACTGTTTGGAGAAGATCATTTCTTTGCCCGGAAACGCATTTTATGGCTGGAAGATGCACCGGCAGGAGAACCGGCCATGAGCGGAAAAATCATCATGGCACCTGAATATACCGACAGCCTGACAACCGGGAAAATTTCCAGGCCGAGATTCGGGATTCATTTTCCGGCCAGACTGATTGAGACCGAAAGGGAATGGAAAGACCTTGTGCTGAACGAGCATACGATGCAGCAGCTAGGCGATCTGCAGAACTGGGTTTTGCACGGCAACACGCTGCTGAAAGACTGGAATATGAAGCACATGATCAAGCCGGGTTACAGGGTATTGTTCTACGGATCGCCGGGAACCGGCAAAACGCTGGCGGCAACGTTGCTGGGAAAGTACACCGGAAAGGATGTGTACAAAATCGATCTTTCCACAGTTGTTTCCAAATTCATCGGAGAAACGGAGAAGAACCTTTCCAACTTGTTCACAACGGCGGAAAGTCACGAATGGATCCTGTTTTTTGACGAGGCCGATGCCCTTTTCGGCAAGCGTACGGGTGTTCGCGATGCGCATGACAAATATGCCAACCAGGAAGTTTCGTACTTGCTGCAGAGGGTGGAAACGTATCCGGGCCTTGTCATTCTGGCATCCAATTTCCGCGACAATATGGACGAAGCTTTCATACGCAGGTTCCAGTCGGTCATTTACTTTCCGAAACCGCATAGCGACGAACGTCTGAAAATCTGGCAGAATGCGCTTCCATCGCAGCTTACGCTGGACAAATCGGTTACATTGAAAAACATTGCGGCGCAGTACGAACTGACGGGTTCCAATATCATCAACATTGTCCAGCAGGTTTGTCTGAAAGCGCTGGCTGCGAAGCAAACGAGCATAAGCCACGCTTTGATTACGGAAAGTATACGAAAGGAACTGGCCAAAGAAGGCAAGATGCTGTAAGCGGTTTTTTTTGATGAACTGACAAGCACTTGAAACTATTCTGCAGAACCGGTTTCGTAGAACTGCAAAACCTTTTTTCGGACTGTGCATTCGTATTTTGTCTGGATCAGGTTGGCTTTTGCACGGTCGAGGCTGCTTTTTGCCAGGGTATATTCCAGCGGACTGCTCACGCCGTTGGCCAGTCTGATTTCGGCTGCATGCAATGCTTTTTCCAGAACAATGACTTGGGTATAAAGTGTTTTGTAGCGCTCTGCGGCATTTTCAAACATTCGGAAAGCCTGTTCGATCTGCTGCATCAAAGCCTGCCGGACCTGCGACTGCTGATTTGCTGCGATCATTTTCTGGATACGCGCTTCCTGCATTTTGTAAGACGAACGGGTCGCGTTAAAAACCGGAATCCGGATCGAAAGATTCAGTGAAAAAGCCCTGTTAAGCCCCAGTTGATTAAAGTAGCCGATCGTCTTCTGCTCCACAGACGGACTGAACGATGTTGCCTGATACTTTTTACCGTCTACATCTACAAAGGCGTTAATAGGCGTTTCCGTATAATTTTCGCTGATTACCGTTTTCCGTGCGATGGACGAAAACGCCGTTCCGAACGAGCTGCTCAATGAGAAAACGGGATGTTTGAGCCCTCTTGCAATTTCCAGGCTTTTTTCGGCTGACTTTACCCGTATTTCACTTGCTTTTATTTCAGGAAGCAAACTCAATGAGGCAAGATAAATATCCTTCCCGTTTCCATTTACAAGAATCGTATCGCTGTTTTCAACGGGGTTCAGCTCAAATTCGCTTTCCGTTGCAGGTCTGTTCAGCAACTGGTTCAGGTTCATACGGGCGATCCGCAAGTCATTTCCGGCATTGGTGATCTGGATTTTGTCATTGGCAAGCTGCGCCTGAAGGCTGTACAAGGCGGACTCGGGTACAACCTGTAATCGGATTTGCTTGTTTGTCCGGTCTATTTGCTGCTGCGTGGATTCCGATTGCGCCAGGGCCATATGGAGCAGTTCCTTTGACATCAGTACTTGCATATAAGCCTGTAACACATGCAGTACAATGGAATTCCGGGACGACTGGACATCAAGCTGGCTGGCCGACAGATTCATGGCAGCCTGTTCCTGGGCATTTTTCCGCTGGTACCCGTTGAAAAGGATCCAGTCTGCCTTGATCCACAAGCTGTTCGTCCCGATCTGGTTATTGGTGATCAGATTGGTGTATGGATCCACGCTGCGGCCCAGCGAATAGCCGGGATTAAATACACCTTCCACGCTGGGCAAAAGTTCTCTTTTCGTCTGCTGATGTGCATTGATCGTAGACTGCAGGCCCAGTTCGGCTTCCCTGATCTTGAGATTCCGGGCAAGTGCCATGTCGATGCATTCGGTAAGCGACAGTTTGTCCTGTGCACGAGCCGGAACGGCGAGTGCCGTACAAAGTGAAATCTGAAATAATTTTTTTGTTAAAAAATGCATGGCTTTCAGAATTTTAGGAAACATTGGAATCTATTGCGACTGTTGTACCGTTTGCGCATACATTCACCAGGCTTGCATGATCGAGCAAATCTGTTCCGGAACCGATCATATACTGGGATGCCCACAAGCGGTAATAGGCATGATGGTTGGCCAGCAGTCTGGCGTGGCTGCCTTCTTCGATCAGCTTGCCGTCTTCAATCACCATGATTTTATCCGCACCCATAATGGTGCTGAGGCGGTGCGCAATGATGATGATCGTTTTGCCGGATTCCCGCAATTTTTCAATCGTATTCTGCACGGCCTTTTCCGACAAGGAATCCAGCGAAGAAGTGGCTTCGTCCAGAATGATAATCTGCGGGTCGCGGTATAAAGCCCTTGCAATGGCAATCCGCTGTCTTTGTCCGCCGGACAAACTGGCGCCGTTTTCACCCAGATAAGTATGGAACCCGTTCGGAAGCTTTTCAATAAAGTCATTGATACCAAGCAGCTGGCAGGTTTTTAGAATACGCTGCATATCCGGCTGAAATTCACCCACTGCAATGTTGTCAATGACATGGCCGTTGAACAAATCGACCTGCTGCGGAACTACACTGACGATGCGCCGGAGACTTTCGTTGCTGATGTGTTTGATGTCGTAATCGCCGATGTGAATGGACCCGCTCTGCAGCGGATACATATTCTGTAAAAGCGACAGGAGCGTGGATTTTCCGGAACCGCTTTCGCCTACAACTGCCGTTACTTTTCCGTTTGGTATGGTCAGGTTAAGGTCCTGAAAAACCTGCACCCTTGATCCATAGCGGAATGAAAGCTGGCGGAACGTAATGTCACCGACCATATCAGGCGTCAGTTTAATCTTGTTTTCGGTTGATTCCCGTTCCAGATCCATGATTTCAAAAAGCCGGTCGGCTGCTATGAGTGCATCCTGGATCACGGTATTGGAACTGATCAGGCTGCTGGCCGGGCCTGTAAAATAGCCGATCAATGCATAAAACGAGAGTAATTCGCCGGGTGTAATGGCGTTGTCCAGTACAAAACCTGCGCCGACCCAGAGTAAAATGATCGTAAATAACCGGGATATAAGCTCAGAAGCATTTCCGGCCCAGATGGAAACCGAAGCGGAAGTAAATATACTTTTCAGCAGCTTCATGAACCCGACTTCCGTTTTCACATTGGCATACGATTCCAGCCCGAAGCGTTTGATCGTACCCATGGCATTCAGCGATTCCACAAGCTGCGATTCCAGGTCAGCGGAATTTTCCATCAGCTTGCGCTGGCCTTTTCGGTTGATCCGGTTGATGATGAAAAATACAGCGGCATAAAACGGGATCACAGCCAGCATTATCAGCGCCAGTTTCCAGTCGTAAGTGAACATCATGCCAAATGAAAACACAACGATAAACAAGTTTACAACGAGCGAAAGCGCCGTATCATTAATGAACGCCCGGATTTTGACCGCATCATTTACACGCGAAATAATTTCACCGACGCGCATGGTATCAAAAAATTGCTGCGGCAGTTTCAGAAGGTGTTTGTAATAACCCAGAATAAGCCGCGCATCAATCTGCTGTCCGGTTTTCAGGGCAAATACACTTTTCATTGAACCTATAAACAACTGCAGTCCCAAAATCAGGATCATGCCCGTACTCAGCAGATTAAGTAAATTTCGATTGCCTTCAACGAGGACGTTATCCACGATTTTCTGTACGTAAATGGAAGTGGACAAGCCAAGTACGGTGTACATCACGGCACCAAAGAGAGCCTGTGTCATCACAGAACGGTGGGGTTTGATCAGGTTCCAGAAACGGCTTGTTACGGATTTTTTGTTGTTTCCGGTTTCAAACTGTTCGCCGGGAAGCAGCAGGATCAGTACGCCGGTCCATATTTTTCTGAATTCATCATGCGTGTATTTCTCCAGTTTTCCGGTTCCGGGATCCATCACGGTTATTTGCGTTTCGGAAACCTCGTAAATCACGACAAAGTGATGCAGCACTTCTTTTACAATCACATGCGCAATGGCGGGTTTCGGGATGCCGGCGAGATTTTCAAAATGGCCGCGTACGCCTTTGGCCTGAAACCCGAGCTTGTGCGCCGCTTCAATCATGCCGAGCACATTGGTGCCTTTTTTGTCCGTCGAAGCGTACTGACGGATACGCGCAATGGGCATCATGAGCTTGTAAAATGCACAAATGGATGCCAGACAGGCGGCGCCGCAATCCGTTATATCGTGTTGACGTACGCAGATTTTCTTTTGATTAAACATGGCAAATAAAGATTAGGATAAAACGGTAAGCTGATTCGGGCTTTTAAGAATCACATTATCTTGCGGCAACTGCACGCGGCACGGCAGGCGTATTTTTGGGATTAAGCCAGTCGTCGGCCTTGTCGTAAAGCAGATCGTACAAACTCCGCTCGGTGATGATGAAATGTGCCCGCAGTGTCATTCCTTTCTTTAAATACCCTTTTACACCTTGCCTGAGCGTAAGATGATCTTTGTTGAGCCGGCATTTAACCCTGAAAAAAGTCTGCTGCTGATCTGTTACCGTCACATCATTGGAAATACTTGTGATGGTTCCTTCGGCCATTCCCCACTGATTGTAATCATAAGCATCCACCTGCATGCGGGATTTCATGCCGTGCCGCAACAGCCCGATATCTTTTGGAGAAACATAGCATTCCACGATCAGGTTGGAATCAGGCGAAATCACACCCAGTATTTCTCCGGGCTGCACATAACTTCCTGTATACTTTCCGGCCAGCTGGCCAATGGTGCCGGCAACAGGCGCGGTGATCGTCAGCAGCTCTTTTTCCTTGACAAGTTGCTGTTCCTGCGACCGCAGTTCGTCCAGCGCCATCATGTATTGAGAAAGTGCATTTTGCCAGTCGCTGACTTGTCGTTCTATGAATGAACGGTATTGCGCCTGCGCCGTGTTGAATGCAAATTCCTTGTCTTCAAGCTCTTGGCGTGCAATTACTTTTTCGGCAAAAAGATTTTGATTGATCTCCAGTTCCCGCTTTCTTTTCCGCTCCGTTTCCGCCAGTTCCGCCTGCTGAAAAATGTATTGTTCGTATTGCTGCCGATAAAGCGAAGACTTCAATCCTGCAACCGGGCGGTTGGTGCCATGGGACGATACCAGTAAGGTAAGATCACGGATATAAAGTTGCTTTTCGGCCTGCTGTGCATGCAGCAACCGCAGTTTGCTGTCCGGAATGGCCGTTTGCAGTTGAAAAACAGGTTGTCCGGCTGTTACAGTCTGATTTTCGTGCGCCAGTACTTTCGCAATTGTTCCGCCAGCCAGCGACCGCAGCTCGTTGCGTTCGGCTTTGGAACGAACCATGCCTGAACTCTGAACGGAAACGTCTATACGAATGAACGGAAGTGACAAAAGCGCGATCAAAACCGCGAGTACAACCGAAACATAAATGATTTGTCCCTGGACAGAAACCTGCGGAAGGTATGCTTCCGTAGTATGCTCAATGACTTCCGCGGGGTAAAGCTGCGTTTGCATAGCATTGGGATTTTAGAGTTTAAAAGATCCGGAAAACGGCAGGAATGGAAATGGAAAGAGGAGGGAAGTACGGGCAAATAACCTTAATCATACTGGAACGGGTCAAATACTGAGGTTAATTCCGGATTACAGGAGGATAACAGGGCGGCCCGAACGGAATAAACGGAAATTCCTCAAAAGGCTTTGACGGTCCAACGCAGCCTCCGGTTTTTACACCGCCATGAATGTCATGCTGTTGAGCCGGATTCAGTTCCGTTTTGCAGCATTCAAATGGTTTCTGATTTTTCATGTTGTTTAACTTAAATAAAAGTTTATTGATATATTTTTTGCTTTGTTTTATATCCGTATAAATGATGTTTTGTTACCATGCTATTAAAAAATAATAGTCATTATTTTAAAATAACAAAAGGCAACCCGTCCGGGGTTTAATAATCATATACTGCACTTAAAATTGCTATAAACAGGAAACCGCTCCGCGGTTTAATAAACTTCGGAAAGGCCGTCTGTTTGCAGAACAATTTATTTTATTTAAAATTAAAAAAGACTATTTATGTAGCCTGAAACAAGCCGGTTTAATACAGCATGGATCATGTATTATTATTAATCCTCATTGCGATTTTTTAATGATATTGATGCTCTGCTTTTCGAAAAAAGCAGAGCATACTTGTTTACTTGGATACTGCGGCATAAGCGAGTACGCCGACAATAAAACCTGCTACGAGTACCTGAAGTAATCCGCCTTCAGTCTCGGTTAATTCTGATTGGCTTAAAGATACAAGCCCGTCATTTTCATATGTCAGATTAGCATTCATTGTTCTTAATGTTAAAGATTAGAAATAATGAAATATAAATTAATGCGTAGCAATGTAATGGGCAACCGTTACGCCAATGGCCACTCCCACAAGAAATGCCAGGAAGCCGCCGTCCACTTCCGACATTTCATCCGTTGTCAATGAAACAAGGTCTCCGCCTTCATAATTTGCAAAAAGATCTTCAGGCGATTTCGTTGAAGTTTGTGAATGATAAGTATACATAACTGTAATTTTTAGATTATGAATTATAGATAAAAAATGGGATGATTAGTTTCTCCGCATTCTGATTTCACTGCTGTTTTATGCAATCAGATGTGAGATGTACAAACGCTGCCTGCATCAAACTTTCCTGCATAAAGCAGAAAGTTCTTGATGGTTAGTATTGAGTATTAAAATTGAGCGTCTTATCAATATTAATGATAATACCCCAAATAAACGGAATGCGGTAAACCGGCAAGGTGGAATAGACTCCGCCGTCAATCTTTTCCTGAAATTCGGGAGAAATTTCACCGGTTTCCATTTGCGCCAGTTTACGCATAAAATCCTCTTTTGACGTAGCCGAGGCTTTCAGATCCGCTACGATCCCTTCTTGGTTTGCTTTCATTGGACAGTTGTTTAATTGAATTGTGAATAAAAATTAAGAATAAAGCTTTCCTAGGCAACAGGCTTTTAGCTGATGCCGAAAAATTGGTTTTTGATTAAATTACAGGCTGGGAACGTAAAACTGTATAGCTTATACGTTTATTGAAAACGTTTTTATTTGCAATGCAGAAATTAAGATTTTTGTAAAGGTGTTTGGGTCAGGCTGCAATCGACTGCCTTTCCTTTTCAGCATTGCGAACGATTTCATTGCAGTTTGCACATGCAAGTGCACCTTGTTGTGAAAACCAGCGGCATTTGCTGCGGATTGCACAAGGAACCAGCAGTTCTTCCCTTTCAGCCTTTTGGTTCATGGCTTCAATTACCCTGCTGACAAGGCTGCACGATGCATGCTCATGGCTCCATTGATGGCATCCGCCTTCAATACATTTTCCTGAAAACCGGAATCTTTCTTCTGCGGATTTTCCGGTATTTTCCTCATATTCTTTGGCAGATTCAACAAATGTTTTATCGATTCTGATTGGTTCATGCAGGTATTCAACCTTTCCGTCCTTGCCAACGATACCGAACAGATCAGCACCGGGTTTGGCAATATAACTGGGACATTGCAAGGATTCTTTTTGCTTTTCCATAACTGTTTAAATTAATTAATTCACATCATTTCAGAGAATTTGCATGTATCAGAATTCCCGTCCCAAAAAAAAAGGAAAAGTAAAATGCCTAGCAGTTTTTGATAATAACCGATGCAATCAGCAGGGGTACAAGCCACCATATACCGCCTTGTATTTCTTTTAATTCGTCCCAATTTAATTCTTGCGCATCAGGTTGTTCTGGATTTTTCATTTTGTAAATTATTTTGCTAGCTAATGTCTTTAAACCCTATTGTATTTATGTTCACTTTTGCTTTTCAGAAAGCATTTCGACTATTTTATAGGCGATCAAAGGAAGCCAAAGCGGCGAAAATCCGCCTTGTATCTGTTTTATTTCCTGGGAATCCAGTTCTTTGAATAAGGGATAATTTAAGTTTTCCATCTTGTTTATCATTTTTGATTTAAAATTGGATAATGGAATCGGAAGCATTATTTTAATAATGATGCAACTGCTACTCCTGCTGCAACGCCCGCGGCGAATCCGGCCACAAATACAAAAATGAATCCGCCTTCGATTTCCTGTAATTCATCTACATCGAGTGCTTTCAAATCAAGCTGATCTAACTTTTCCATATTGATAAGATTTAAAATTTGATTAATTAACAAGTTGCCTTTTTTACTGTTCGGGTTTATATCCGGATGGCCTTCTGTTTGTTACCTGTTTTTTGCAAAATATTCATCTTTCTAAAACAGCTTTGCTGCGCTATAAGGAATTTGCTTCTTTTTGAGTGACGCTCTTCCTTATTATACTTCAGTTAACTAATTAATGAAAACCGTTTAATAAGAAACGGGCCGTAAACAAGTAGATAGTTTCTGAAAATAGACAGAAAACCGGCAGACAGTTTAACTTTACATAGTGCAATATCGTGTAACTGCAAGTAGATTTTTTAACTTTTAGAAAGCACATGTGCACTTAAAAAAAACAGCAAGGCAGCGTATATAAAGGATTGTATTTTAAAGTTTAATTCAATGCCACATCCCGATCAGAAGTATATAGACGCACTGTTAAATAATGACAGAATACTGCTTGATGAATTGTACCGGAAGTTTTCCGGCAAGGTAAAATGGATGGTGTTAAAAAATAACGGAACGGAAGCAGAAGCAGCCGACATTTTTCAGGATGCACTGATTTCCATCTTTAAAAAAGCGAGTGTGCATGATTTTGTATTAACCTGTCCGCTGGATGCATTTCTGTACCTGATCTGTAAAAAGAAATGGTTAAACGAGCTGGATAAAAAGAAGTTTAACCAGGTAACAACCTTGGAAGACGACGGATTAATCATTAGTGAAGACAGTTTTAAACTGGCCGAGGATTTTAATTTTCATGAGGAACGCTTAAACCTGATTACGGAGAAGCTGGAAGAACTTGGGACTGTCTGCAGGCAACTGCTGCGTCTGAGCTGGGCAGGCAAACCGATGGAGGAAGTGGCGCAGATGACAGGATTGACTTACGGTTATGCACGGAAGAAAAAATCGGAATGCATGGCGCAGCTTGTCACATTGGTAAAAACGTCTTCACGGTTTAATTCTTTAAAATAAAAGATCATGGAAACCCACAGATTTGAACAGTTTGATTTATACCTGAACGGAAAAATGAGCAGCGAGGAAAAGGCGTACTTCGAAGCTGAATTGTCTTCCGATACGGAATTGTATTCCACGTTTGAAATTTACCGGACGGTTGAATTGGCAATGCGGGAAAAGGAAATGCACCTGGTTAATCACAGTGCGTTATTAAGTTCTTTGCATACTTTAAATGAGCGTTATTTCAGACCGGATTCGCAGCAGGAGGAAGAAAAAGGAGTACCGCTTTATTCGGGAAGATTAGCCCGCTTTTTTACAGGGATGGCCGCGGCCGTCGGCATTATATTACTTTCCTACTTTATTTTCTTCACTTCAAAAGACAGTGTTAAAACGTTGGCAACCAATTACTACAATGAGAATTTTATGCAGTTGAGCCAGACAATGGGGAATGCGGATGACAGCCTTCAATCAGGAATTGCGGCTTATAACAGGAAGGATTATAACAAGGCATTGTCTTATTTCAAAAGCATATACAAAAGCCATCCGGAAAATAGTGAAGCAAAAAAATATGCCGGCCTTTCTTATCTCGCCAAACGTGATTACACGAATGCATTAAAAGAATTTGATGAATTGTCACAAATGCAAAATCTGTATAGTAACCCGGGGACATTTTTGAAAGCCGTTACACTTTTGATGCGCGATAATCATGGAGACAGGCAATCAGCAAAACAAATTATGGAGAAACTGGCAGGAGAAAATACGGAAGGAAGTAAGGAAAGCAGGGAATGGCTGAAAAGCTTTTAATCAGGCATGGTTTGACAGAATCCGGACTGAAATCAACAGAATAAAACGGCAGTTCATAACTGTTTCAATAATTTCCGGATGCTGGTTTGCAGATTAATTATTTAAGTAAATATATAATTACTAAACCGCAATTGATATGGATAAGAAACCATCCGGCGACTTGCCGCTTTGGATCAGACGATCCAAGAAAAGGAATGATCAGTATGCTCCGTTATTTCTTAAAACATACAAACAAAATCAAATCTGTGTTTTTTTTAAGGAATTGCCAACAGCGGAAGACATTGCTGTTGTAAAAAATTTTCTTTTGGTTACTGCAAAAGAAATCAATGGCCGGAGAAGAATTGATTCCGATCACGTTGAAGTTGTCAAATGCGATGATTGCGGGTGTTTGGCCGTATTGTTTATCGGCGATTTATTTCATACTGTAATCAATGGGGAAGGAGTTGTTGTCGGCTCTGTACCGAGCCCTCCGGTTGTTGGCGAATATTCCCATAACTTTTTTAATGATTCTCCTTTTGAAAAAGAAAACGGCAGTTTTTTTAATGAATATCCGTTATTCCAAAAGCCGAAAGACATTGATACCGGCAAGGAAAAGATTGTGGTTGCAGTCTTGGATACCGGATTTGACGATAAACTGATTGATTCGGACTATTTATGGAAAAGCAAACCTGACGATTTCGGTCCGGACTGTTACAAAGACGTTGAATCCGGCTGGAATTTCTCCGAAATGAGTTCCGGTAATATGGGAAATTCAGATTTCAGTGATGATAATCCGTATCGGCACGGTACTGTTGTCAGTATGTTCATTATTAATGAATTTCTTAATTCCCAAAATAATGCGGTTGAAATAATGCCTTTAAAAACACATAAGGCAAACGGACAAGGCGACTTTTTCGGAATCATTTGCGCCATACATTTCGCTATGGCAAAAGGTGCCCACATCATCAATGCAAGCTGGGGTTTTTACTATTACTACCGCAATCAATTTGCTTATTTCGACAACTTAATCAACAAGACACTTAAAGAAAGTGGAATACTGTTTATTACGGCTGCAGGCAACAAATTTGCCGATGAAGAACTGATTGCAAAAGAAATTTATCTCAAAGAATATGGATTGAATATAACCGATGAGCAGCTTCGGAATCTTGCAATTCATCACTTTTATCCGGCAGACCTCAGCGTTTATCCAAACAGCGTATTGACTGTAACTACAACGGACGGAAAGAATACAAGTCCAACCCAGAATTTTTCTCGCAGGTATGTTGATCTCGGTGTATTTGCCGATGAGGAAATGAAATTTTATGTTCCGTTTCAAGGTAAATCGTGCAGGGACATGATCAGCGGATCTTCTTTCGCAACGGCAATTGCAACGGGTGTAATCGGAGCTTTTGCACAAAAGAAGTTACTCAGACTTGAAAATATTGACAAAACGCAATTGCTGCATACGCTTACGCTTGTAGATGATTCGGAATTATTGCCGGCTGTAATGTTTGATGTTCCCGAGCTTGAATTCAAGCATATCAAAAAAGGAACCTGTACCAGGAAGACTTCCCGAAATAATTAATTGATACGGATATGTATAAGCTGTTTGTATTGCTCAATCTGCTTCCTTGCTTGTGTTTGTGGAAGCAGCAGGTTAATGCTCAATGTCTTTCCAATTCTGAATTTCGCCAATTGCTTAAAAGGATAGAAGAAAACACGACAGTTCCGGATAACGAAAATCTTGAACAACTTTTGTTGCTGCAGCAATCGTATTTGAAATGCAACCTGGTTAAGGATAGTATTTATGCCCGGATTTTACATAGAACCGGAGGCATTTACAGTAAAACAGGGGATATAGAAAAAGCAATACTTTTTACGAAAGAAGCCATTGCTGTAAACAGAAACAGTAAAAAGGCGGACGTTTCTTTTCTGGCCAACAGTTATTTTAATCTTGGCACGTTTTACAGCCGGATTTACCATTACGGATATACCCACCGTTCGCTGGATGAATGTGTAGCCATAAGCAAAAAATTCCCTTCCAAATATTTTCTGGCTTTTATGGCTTATGAACAAAAAGCATATCTTTTTTTTCAGACCGGAGATTATGAAAAAGGAATCGAGACCGCTGACGAAGGCATTCTGTTTGCAAGGAAAATAAAGGATGTTCCGGCAGAAGGAGCATTGTTATGTCAGAAAGCGCAGGCACAAATTGAATTAAAGGATTCTGAAAATGCCGAAATAAATATTCAGAAAGCAATTTCCATTTTTCACGGAAATGCAATGTATTCAAACCGGCTTGCTACCGCTTACGCAGTTTATGCGCAGTTCATGAAAAAGAACGGAAATGATAAAACGGCGGTCAAATATTATCTGGAATCATATAAACTGAACGAACTAACGGGAAACTGGGCGCAATGTTCGCGCGATATGTTGAATCTTGGTTACTTGTATGACAGCAATTTGCATGATACTTCCAAAGCGTTAAATGCATATGAAAAAGGAATGCAAATGGCCGATAAATCCAAAGACGACTATCAGAAATCGGGATTGTTTATCAATATGGGATTTCTTTATCATCGTCAGAAAGATCTGGATCAGGCGCTGCGGTTCTATCAGAAAGCACTTAATGTTTTGCCTGTTCATTTCACCAATACTTCCATTACAAGCAATCCGGATCCTAAAATGCTGATGCTCGTTTCCAATGATTATTTTATATCCACATTGCTGTCGAATAAGGCGGAGGCGCTTCTGGATCTTTACAAAATCAGAAAGGATAAAATGCTTCTGAAAACGGCTTTGGAAACTTTCCGGTTAGCGGATAAAGCAGTGGATCTGATGCGCTGGAAGCAATACGGCGAACAGTCAAAACTTCACTGGAGAGAGAAAACCAATAGAATGTATGAGCATGCAATTGAAGCCTGTTATCTTTTCAACGACGTTCAGCTTGCATTTTTCTTTATGGAAAAAAGCCGGGCGGTTTTACTGAATGATCAATTGAATGAACTCGGCGCGTCTGCCAAATTGCCCATTCAGGAATCAGAAAAAGAATACAAATTCCGGGCGGCAGTAATTAATGCACAGCAGAAATGGACTACTTCCACCATTGACAAAACGGAAAATGAAAAAATGCAGGCTGAATTCCTGAATGCCAAAACAAATTTCGATCATTATATCAAAACACTTGAACAAAAATATCCTGCTTATTATCAGTATAAATATTCTTCGGAAGTGCCGGATCTAAACACACTTCAGAAGTACCTTTCAACAGCAAAAGCCAGTTTTGTTCATTATTTCATGAATGATTCTGTTACCTATATGCTGAAAGTTACCGCCAGGGATGCTGAACTCGTCAAGCTTACAAAAGAACAGTTCGATCCGTGCAGCATTGATGATTTTACGCAAATGTGTTCAGAAAAGCAGACCTTGATAAATCATTATAATGACTTTGCCTTTTTATCCAATAAATTATATAAATCATTGGTTCAGCCATTAAAATTGCAAACCAGAAAAGTCATCATATGTGCCGATCATTTTCTGATTCCGTTTGAAGCATTTTCCAAAGATAAAACCGGCAAAGCGCTTCTCCTGAAAGATCATGTTTTCAATTACGTTTATTCGGCAGGTTATTTACTGAAAGATTTTGGTAATATTCCGGCAAAAGGGAATTTTGCCGGATTCGCACCGTCGGGTTATCAGCAACATCTTAAAGTTACGGATCTGAAAAATGCAGCATTTTCACTGGAAAAAGCGGCCGGTTTTTACCATAGAACCAGGTTATTTACGAACGAAGAAGCAACAAAAAGTAATTTTATCCATAACATCAGAAAATATAATATCGTCAATGTTTTTTCGCATGCAAAAGCTGACAAAAACTGGAGTGAACCGATGTTATATATGCAGGATTCGGTCATTCGGCTTTCTGAACTTCAGTTATTAAACCATCAGGTTGCAACACGGCTTGTGATACTCAGTGCTTGTGAAACCAATGCTGGTAAAAGTGCGGCGGGTGAAGGAATTTACAGCCTTGCAAGAGGTTTTACGATGGCTGGAATTCCGTCCATAGCGGCCACTTTATGGAAAGCGGATGAGCAGGCTATTTACGATATTTCCATTCATTTTCACAAATATCTGGCGCAGGGTTTATCCAAAGATAAAGCTTTACAAAAGGCCAAAATTGATTTTATTGCAGCAAATAATATTGAAAAGTCACTGCCGTATTACTGGGCCAATCTAATTTTAATCGGCAATCCGGAACCGATCAATCTTGCAGGAAATTCAATTTTAGCGTGGCTGATCCCGGTTTTAATTGCTTTGGTAATACTTTCCGCTATTATATTTTACAAAAGTATTTACTATCGGGAAAACAAGAGATATCATCAAGTATTTACCAAATCAAAAATACCAAACGGATCCTTATTTAAATAAAAAAAGACGCAGGTTTAAAAAAACGGCGTCTTTTTATGCACTTTATTTCTCTTTAATAAGTCAGTTTGTAAAGATGTCCCAAGGCAAAACTGATCACATGAAACTGTCTGTCGCCGGTTCTCCGAATATCGGTTGGCATCATCAGCCCTCCGGCCAATACGGTTCCGTCTTCATTAAGAACCGCTCCGCTAAAAGGAACAAATCCGTTCGGCAGCGCAAAATCTGAAAATTTGATAACAAGGGGTTTTTTGTTGGCACTCAGTTCAATGTGCGTCAACATTGTCAGGCCGTCTTTGTAAATGGTGACATTGCCATTCAGGTCTACTGCAAAAATCTTTGCATTGCCGGGCGCAAACGGGAATCCGGTTAGCGAACTGACGAGGAATTTGCTGCCGTCAAACACGATTCCGGTAGGAACGGCGTCGATGGTGCCGCCTGCAACAGACGGGATTTTGGCAAAAAGTGAAATATTTCCGGTGTTCTTATCCCATTTGAAAATGGCATTGGCTCCGGCATCTGCAACATAATAGTTTCCGGCGCCATCAAATTCTATATCAAAGATGTTGGAATTAACAGGATCGGTGAGATTAAGGCTCCTGCTGTAAGTACCGATGTCAGTTTGTGTCAGCGACGCCATCGGAATCTGCGGATTTCCCGCTTTGAAATTGGAAACATCGGCAACATACAAAATACCGTCAATGCCGTGCAGGATGTATAATTTGCCGTTAACGTATTTGATGTGGCTTAAACCTTCATTGGATTCAGGCCCGGCCGTTGAATGAAAACCACTGATTACAGTTGTCTTTTGTCCACCCGGCGTAAGCATTACAATAGCTCCGTCGTCATTTCCGGTTCCAATTTCTGCAATCCATAAGTTCCCGCTGCCATCCATGTCCAGTCCGATTGGCGAACGTAATGTCGTATCAACAGTTGTAACTGCAAACCGTGCCGGTTCGGGAATGGGTACGACATGGTCTGTGGTACAGGCAACAATGCCGATGGCAAGAGTCAGGAATGTAGTAAAAGAGAGTAAAATGGACTTTTTCATTCGGTATAAGGTTTGAAAGTTGGTAGGAAAATATTTAGGATGCTCACTTATAAATACTTATGTCGCAAAACTAAGATTTTTGAAAACTTTTCTTTTCGTACGAGCAAACATCGGTATGTCTATTTATTAAACGGATCAGAATCGGTACAATCTTCAATTCAGTGTAAAGGAAAAGTCAGCAATGCCCCGGAGGGGCATCCTGAAAACAGAAGCACGGCCAGCAGGCTCCTCCGGAGCCGAGAATATCACATGGATTTGCAATTGCTACAAACAGGAAGCCGCCCTGCGGCTTTTTAAACATCAGCCAATGCCGCCCCGGAGGGGCATCCTGTTTATAACAGAAGAAGTATAAGCCTTAGGATATAAAAACAGCAGCCTTGAAATCCGGGCTGCTGTTTTACTTTTTCTCAGATTGATGCGCGTTCCAGGATCGTACCACTTTCCATATAGTGTACGCCTGTGGTTTCATCCAGCAGCATGTTAAGTGCCTCATGTAGTAAATGGAATGATTGTTCAGGATGCGATGAAGCATATAATATTAATGCATGCGGGTTTGCAGCGAGGATATTTTCATGAGCGTCAAAGTCCTCGTTTGACAGCCATAACAGAAACCGGATATCCAGTTCACCGCATAAGCCGGCAAGGGCTGCGAGTTTCTGTTCATGCAAAGCGGGATTGGTAAAGTCGACAGGACTGTGGAGCACAGCCCACGGATTAAGGCGTTTTATCTCCAATTCATAAGATGCATATTCGGGTGCCATGTCACGGGTATCCATGGAAATCCACCGGATGTTCCTGTCTCCACAGATTTTTCCCATCGCTTTTGTAAATGTGCCGGACTCATCCAGAATCAATAACGGCTGACAGGCGCTTTCTCTTTCTTCGGTTTCATCGGTAAAATGATCACTGCAGGTAGAAAGCAGCCGTATTCTGCGTTGCCACCAGCCCTCTGTTTCCAGAACCGGATGCTGAAAGGGTAATCCGCCGGCAAGCATTTTGATCATCGCTGCCAGTGCAGTTGGCCGCACCTGACCGCCCGTAACATTGAAAATGCCGGCTTCGTAATCGCCCCAGGGCTGCGTTACAAGCCGGTTCCAGCCATACAAGCCAAGAATGGCCCATGCCGTGACAGCCCGCACATCAATTCCTTCCTTTCTTAAAGCTACGGCTGTATCCAGCATCTGGCAAAACCAGCGCATTTGTTCATCTCTTGTACTGTATAAATGACATTCTGTAATGGCAATCGGAATTCCGAGACGTTCCCAGGCTTCCCGGATCAGCAGTTTCGGGCCGTTTTCCACGGAAAGCGGAACCCTTACTGCTTCAATATCACTGTAAGTGTGAATGCCGTTTCCACCATGAAACTGACGGTCATACTTGTAAATGTTCTCATCCAGATAGCGTTCAGAAGTAATATAATAATTAAAGCCGGCAATTGCAGGTCTACAGTTATTTGATTGAAAATAGTACAGTTCTTCGGGATGGATACCAACTTTCACAAGACGTTTCCACATCAAATGATCTGGCGTAAGTGATCCGCAGATGAGCTCATAGGAAAGCCATCTGCGTTCGTTCTCGTACTCGGCCTGATATTGCAGCAAAGGTGTACTGTAACATTTACCAAGATCATCCGTCTGAATCAGTTCGGCAGATGAATTTATCTCGCGAATGGCTTGCATGGCCATCACTATGGCTTTGCATTCACTTAATAGTATCTTGTAAAAGCTGAGTTCGTCGCAATGATGCGGATACCAATGCCCGTAAAGCCCGCAAAATCTTGCAGTAGTAAGTGGCTCGTTGACAGGAGTATAGTAATGAATCCAGGGAAATTTTTCCGCTACAAGCCTTGCGTAATCCGCTAATCCTTTTTCAAAACTGCCATCAAAGAAATTAACATGCCGGGGCCCGCTTCCGTGATGCACAAGACCCGCAATGACTTCCATACCGGACTGTCTGATCTGATGAAGTTTCATTTCCGTGCCGCTCCAGTCTATATCCGTATCCACCTCCGGCTGATGCCTTTCCCACAATACCGGATACCGCAGGGTTTTGATCCCAAGTGAACTGATCATGCCAATGTCCTCATCCCGCGTATAATGCCCGGCGTATTCCAACTGATCAAAGTAACTGTCGTTAACCCGGTTAATTGTACATTCTAACCCTCCCCAGATTTCAACAGCGTTAATAGAATTTTTCATAACCGCTTTTTTAGGTACAAAGAACTTTTTATCAGCTCTTTCAAAAAATTTTACCGCTTACAATAAATCTTGTACCAGAGCCTTCGTCAGAATGCCGATACATGAAGATTTAAAACAAGCGAATAAAATATTTGGTAATTTTTCAAAACGGGAGGGAAGCTTGCGAGAACAGACCAATGTGTTTCGGATAAACTTACTAGAGTATTGTCAGCAGGATTCAAGTTGCAGAAGATTATTCTTGCAAGAATCCTGAAGCATACGCAATAATTAGTTTAATGATCAGGTGTCAGTATTATTCCGGCACAATAAATCAATTTGTTCTTTTAAATCAATCATTCATATGACCACTAATCAATAAAAGTAAGCTCAGGCTTGCCTTCATGATTGTTTTTGGATTTTGCCCTGATAATTTAAGTAAATTATTGATGATGCATTCACATTTATTTACTTATCGTCATCCGATGCCGGATTGTATCCGTTTGTTCCGGCTTGTTTCCATGACTTTAAGCAAGGTCTACAATCAGGACAGCACCCACGAACAGCATATTAATGTGTTAATTACATTTTTATTAAATATAACCGCTTCATTATTTTACAACTCGCCGCAGCACGGCGCCCTGTTTGAAGCAAAGGTGATGTTATTAATTGTGATGGCCCCGTCGGGGCCTCCTGATTATGTGTCAATCCCAGGAAGCTCCTGCGGAGCTCCATAACTTTCGCCCATTTCGTCTGCTATAAACAGTTAGCTCCTCCGGAGCTGCTTTTTTGATATCCAGAATTCATCTTTTCGATTATATCCAAAAACGCTTCATTGCTACAAACAACTCGCCGCAGCGCGGCGCCCTGTTTGTAGCAAAGGTGATGTTATTAATTGTGATGGCCCCGGCGGGGCCTCCTGTTTGTAGCAAAAGGTGACGTTGTTAATTGTGATGGCCCCGGTGGGGCCTCCTGATCATGTGTCAATGCCAGGAAGCTCCTGCGGAGCTACATAGTTTTCGCCTATTTCATCTGCTATAAACAGTCAGCTCCTCCGGAGCTGCTTTTTTGATATCCAGAATTCATCTTTTCGATTATATCCAAAAACCGCTTCATTGCTACAAACAACTCGCCGCAGCGCGGCGCCCTGTTTGTAGCAAAGGTGACGTTATTGATTATAATGGCCCCGGCGGGGCCTCCTAATCATGTGTCAATGCCAGGAAGCTCCTGCGGAGCTACATAGTTTTCGCCTATTTCATCTGCTATAAACAGTCAGCTCCTCCGGAGCTGCTTTTTTGGTATCCAGAATTCATCTTTTCGATTATATCCAAAAACCGCTTCATTGCTATAAACAACTCGCCGCAGCGCGGCGCCCTGTTTATAGCAAAGGTGATGTTATTAATTGTGATGGCCCCGGCGGGGCCTCCTGATTATGTATTAATTTTCATGATGCTCCTCCGGAGCTGATTTACTTATTCCCAATTTCTTCCGGTTTTGGCCTTTAACATTGTAAAAAAACAATAAAGGCATGAAAAATTTTCTTATTAATACGCTGTTATTTGCTGCCGCAAGTTTGTCCGCTCTGGCGCAGACCGATTCCGTACAGAAAGTAAAACCTCTGAAAATCCGTCATGCCGAGCCGCTTTATATGGACCTCATACGTGATCTTGGAGCCAGAAAAGGGGAGAAAGAGTGGAACGTCGGGTATGGAGTCGAAGGGCATAAAGATTACACCATCAATCACTCCTTCGTTGAATATGAATTTTCTCCCATGAACAGGCTTGGACTGGAAGTGGAAGTCCCGTTTGCGCTTTACAGGAATGCCGGTAAAAAGGAAGGAATCGAAGTGCCTAAAAACCGTGTTGAAGGATTGAAACTGGCTGCTCAGTATACTTTTCTGGTCTCCGGAAAACATCAGATGTCTATGGCTGGCGGGTACATGCATGAGTTTCGTGCACATTCTTTTTACGCAATGGATCATGGCCGGGGCATGCTGAAAGGGAATTCCATCAGTCCGTTTTTCATCGTTGCCAAAAAATTTGGCAACAGAATAAATACGATGATCTATACCGGTCCGGAATGGGAATTCACACCTGAAGAATCGAAACGGGAACTGTATTATCAGATCAATGCAAGTATGCATTATGTGCTTCCTGACGGAAACTTTGTGGGTGTAGAGGTTAACGACGAGTTTTCTTCCATGAGCCGCCATACGGTTTTACGTCCTCAAATGAAGCTGGTTCTTTCTTCAAATCTGGCACTCGGACTGGTTACGGGAATTCCGACAAACTTTCGCACCGACGGAATGAGCTTTATGGCTCGTGTCATTTTTGAACCTAAATCCCGTAAATAAATGGCAACTGCTTTTTCTAAATGTTACAGATAATCATCAGTTTTCAATGATAGTTGAAGTGTCGTTTTTCCAAAAGGAAGGTTGAATAAGTATGATTAGGGCACGTAAGAAATTAAAAAAACCGGCGTTAAAAGGAGCTTAACGCCGGTTTTAATACCAATCGGAATTCAGCTCAGCTTCCAGCTTGGTCTTTCAAAGTGGCAGGTGTAGCCGCCCGGATGTTTCTGAAGATAATCCTGATGCTCCGTTTCTGCATTCCAGAAGTCCGTAGCAGGAACAACTTCGGTAACAATTTTGCCCGGCCATATTCCGGATGCTTCCATTTCTGCAATCAGCGTATTGGCGACATCGCGCTGGTTTTCGTCCAGATAAAAAATAGCAGAACGGTAGGAAGTTCCTATGTCGTTGCCTTGCCGGTTCCTTGTAGTCGGATCGTGGATCTGGAAAAAATATTCCAGCAGTTTCCGGTAACTCAATTTTTCCGGATCAAATGTAATTGCAATTCCTTCGGCATGCGTTCCATGGTTCCGGTAAGTAGCATGGGGTACATCGCCGCCAGTGTATCCGACAACCGTCGAAATCACGCCCGGCTGGTGCCTGAACAATTCCTCCACTCCCCAGAAGCAGCCGCCTGCCAGAATGGCTTTTTCAGTATTCATAAGTCTGTTTTTAAATGTAATTTCAATGGCAAAAATTCCATGCCTCCGAGATCCGGTGTCATATAACCGGCCCGTCCGAACCGTACATTGTGTCAGTAAAAAGGTACAGTAACTTGGTTGAAATTACATTCATATCCAAAAATTCCGGGCGTGATATCCAAGCACGAACGACTCTGATTACATGCGCCTTTATTTTCTCATTCTAAAAATCGGGCATAAAAAACCGGGTTCAGAATATAAAGTATACATTTGCCTGCATTTTGCAGACGATTTACTCCTTATCCGAACCGAACTATGAAGAGGCTTTTACAGGTATGTTTAACTTTGGTGACCGCTTTATTGTTAACCAATCCATCATTTGCACAAACCAAATCTCCGTCCATGGAAGCAAAAGGAAAACAGTTTATTGTCGATTCGGAAATTTCGTGGCAGGACCTTGGCGGTGGCCTGAAACGCAAGATCATGTCCTACGATGATACAATGATGATGGTGAAAATCGAATTTGAAAAAGGCGGTATCGGTACGCCGCACAAGCATGTTCATACGCAGATGAGCTATGTGGAAAGCGGCGCTTTTGAAATTACGATCGGGGACAGGAAACAGATTTTAAAGGCCGGAGACGGCTACTATATTCCATCCAATGTCATGCATGGAGCCGTGTGCAAGGAAGCCGGCGTACTGATTGATATGTTTACACCGATGCGTGAAGATTTTGTAAAATGAGCATTGGCCGTTGCATCACGGCTTTTCATGTTCACTTTCCATTTCTCTTTTGCGCATAGGCATGGCATCGATCAGCCCGAAAAGTTGATTGGTTTTTACCATTTCATTTGACCTCAGTTTCTCGCCGCCATCCCGCCCGATCAAAATAAAAGTAAATGCTTCGGAGGTGTCGATTTTCCATTTTTTCCATTGGTCTGCATACCGGGCTGAGCCGGGAACGGACGTAATTTCAATATCCCTTTCACTGACTTCTTTTCTGGCTGCTTCCAGTACCTTCATCTGGGCTTTCCATTGCTGTTCGCCTTCGGCATTATAAAACAGCAGTACCTTGCGGGGCTGATCGGCCATGGTGATCATCATGAGCATGAGTGCGGTTATCGTTTTCATAATACCTTTTAATAAAAAAATGTTGCCAGCAGCATGATGACCGGTACTGGATTTACTATCCGTCATCACATTTTGTTTTCAACGGCATTCATGATGCTGGACGTGTGTTTTCAAGGTTGTGCTGGATTATGAAATCAGGAATTTCCATGGAACTTGCCGGCACGTAGCAATCCATATACGAACAGCTGCAATGCACGGCCAACCTATGAATACGACTTATGTATTAATTTGTCGCTGAAAGCAACAGGATATTACTCAACAGCTTGCTCATGCCGGTTTTCTGAATAAAATTAGGTCAATTTTTAGAACATTTGCGATATTGTCGGCTAAGAACTTCTGTATTGTGCGTGTACTGCTGGCTGTGAAAAAGACGATCACATTTGCTGTTTTTCCGTGTGTATTATTTATCAATACCCATACATCAGCCCAGCTTGCACCGCCTCTGAAATTTGAATCCATTGGCATTACAGATGGTCTTTCACAAGGGTTTGTCAGCGATATTACCCAGGATAAGAACGGGTTTATCTGGATCACCACAAGCGACGGGCTGAACCGGTATGACGGAACCAAAATAACAACCTATCATCACGATCCGGAAGATTCCACTTCCATTGGCGGCAACGATCTGTCCTGCATTTTTGAGGATTCAAAAGGACGGCTATGGATTGGAACCCGAAATCACGGAATCGATTTGTTCGACCGGGAAACGGAAACCGCGAAGCACTTCCGCAAGGGTGATAACAACAGCATCAGGTCGGATGAAATCAACAAGATTACCGAAGACAAAAGCGGAGCGCTCTGGATCGAAACCAAAGGCGGCCTTGACAGACTTGTCTTTGAAAAAAACGGGAATCATATCTTCACGCATATCCGACTGGACAATGATTTTGAGCAGCACAGAGGAGCGTTCTGGGCGGAGAAAGTTTTTGTAGACAGCAAAAACAGGGTTCTGGTTACCACGCATACGCATATATGGGAACTGCAATTCAGCAGAGATGGAAAAAACTATACACTGGTTTCCAGGTTCCGGTTTGGCACCAGGGCTACTTTCCCGATTCCTGAAATTCTGGAAGATACAGTCCGTCATATCTTGTATGTAAATGACCACCAATCCTTGCGGTTTCTGAAATACAATTTTTCTGATCCTCAGCCCGCATTCGGAACCATCAGGGAATTGCCGGGCTGGACAATCGACAAACAGGGCCGCATTTGGACAAACGATCGGAGACAGGTTAAGCTGATTGATCCTGAAACATGTACAGAAAGGTATGTATACTCATCGTATCCTTCACAGATGAAAATACTGGAAATAGCAACTGCTTTTTATACAGACCGGACCGGGATTGTATGGATTGCCTCGGGCGGGTACGGCCTGCTCAAATATGATCCGTACTCGGAACAGTTTCATCATGTATTACCGGAAACCAGCATTTACCAGATTCTCGAAGTAAATCGGGAAACGCTTCTGACGCATCAGCTCCAGACCGTGAGGCTGGAAAAAGGAAATCTTTATCTCGGCGGTAAAATTGCCGGAATCAGGGAAATTGAAAAACAGAACATGACGGCACTTTCCGTTTCTCCGCTCGCCAGCGATTCCTCGGGAAATATCTGGATTGGCATGTCGGGATCGATTTATCGGCATGATGTGAAAACGGGAAAAGGGAAAAAATACAGTGTTCCTTATGATGATATCGAGTCAACACCGTTTCCGCTGTATACGGACCGAGATAACAAGCTATGGATGGGTTACAGAAATTACCTTGTCCGGTTTGATCCTGTTTCCAGGGAGTTTTCACGCTTTGCATACCCTTCCATCCAATTCATGCTGGACTTCGATTTTCTGCAATGCATTTATGAAGATGATCACTTGCTATGGCTTGGAACCATCAAGGGATTATACCGTTTTGACACAAAAACTGAGAAAATGAACCGGCATTATACAAATCAGAAGGGCAACAGCCGTTCGCTGAGTAATGATTTTGTAATTGCCCTGACAAGAGATATGCAATATCCGGACCGATATTTATGGATCGGGACGAAAGGAGGAGGCCTTAACCGGCTGGATAAAAAAAGCGGTTTGTTCGTTAAATTCAGTACCAAAAACGGACTTCCCAATAACGTAATTTATGGCATTTTACCAGACGACAACGGGAAATTGTGGCTGAGCTCCAACAACGGACTTACCGAATTTGATCCTGTGTCGGGAAATATCAGGAACTTCAACGAGGAGGATGGCCTGCAGGGAAATGAGTTTAACCGGTATTCCTATCTTAAAACATCGGCAGGAAAATTTGTATTCGGCGGCCTGAACGGCCTGAACTATTTTGACCCGAAAGAAATAAAGCCACTGCCGCCGCCCAATGTGATGTTTACGGATTTTCGTTTGTTCAACAAGCCGGTCGATTTTACGAGGCCGGGATCGCCGATCAGAAAGAATATTTCCTATGTGAAAGCCATAACCCTGCGTTACACACAAAACGTGGTTACATTCGGCTTTGCCGGAATGGACTTCCGGGCAAAAAAGGGGATTGTTTACCGGTATAAAATGCAGGGATTTGACAAGGACTGGATTTATGCAGAAAAAGAAAACGAAGCGACTTACACGAATCTTGATCCCGGAAAATATACGTTTGTTGTGCAGGGTAAGTTCAAAAACGGTTCATGGGGAGTCAAAACAGCATCCATTCTGCTTGTGATCGTTCCTCCGTGGTATCGTACGTATTGGTTCTATATCCTGGTTACAGTCAGCATCCTATCGTCGAGTTATGCATTTTATAAATACCGGATCAACCAGATTATGCGGCTGGAAGGGCTACGGAACCGCATTGCCCGTGACCTGCACGACGAAATCGGGTCATCGATCAGTACCATTGCCATTTACTCGAAAATCGTTCATGAACAGGTCGGTAGCAAAACCTTTAACAATGAACCGTTACTGAAAAAAATCACGGAACATGCGACTGAAATTATGGAATCGATGAACGACATTGTCTGGAATATCAATACCAAAAACGATTCATTTGATAACATCATCATTAAAATGCGCGAACATGCATATCAGCTTTTTGAAGCAAAAGGTTATATGCTGCACTTTCAATTCGACGAGGCGCTATCGAAGATAAAACTGCAAATGGAGCGAAGACGTGATTTCTATCTGATTTACAAAGAGGCCCTTAACAATATTGCCAAGTATGCAGAAGGTAAAAACGTGTGGATCACAGTGACAACCGGCAATCAGCAGATACACCTGGTCATTGAAGACGACGGAAAAGGTTTTGATCCGGTGGCGGCAGCCAAAAGCGGAAACGGGCTCAATAACATGCAGTTCAGGGCAAATGCATTGAAAGGAACGCTGATGATTACTTCGGAAATCGGAAAAGGGACCAAACTGCGCTTTGTATTCTAGACCGGTAGTTTGAACCGGCTGAACAGACCAGTTACGGATTGAATTTCTTTAAATAAATACCTTGCAATCCACTGAAAATTAATCAGCTTAGGCTATGCCATTGATCCGCCCGCTGTCGTGCTGATGGAAATCAATATGCCCAGGGTCGGCGGGATAGAAGGGAAAAAGCTGCTGAAACAGCATGATCCCGAAACCAGCATCATCATGCAGACAGCCTTTGAAGAAACGGAAATGCTGGCCAAACTCGTAAAGGGCGTAGCCATAAAATGATTGCCGAAGACCTGTTCATTCCGGTTCATACCGTCCATAATCATGTAAAAAGGCTGTATTAGAAACTGCATGTTCACAGTGTGTCAGAAGCGGTTGTAAAAGCCATTGAAAACCGTACTGTACCACACTTGTTTACAGATCGGATGCATAGGAACAGCTTTTTATTCTATTTTTTCTAAAAATAATGTGAAAATTTGAATAGGATTCCTTTGTTTTTATACATTTGCATCATTCAGGGAATTTACTCCTTTTTTCACCTTGCGCAGGATTATCCCCATATTCCTTTTCGTGCTGCTGCTTTACAATATGGTAGGCTACTCAATAGTCTATCTCTTGGAAGACAGGCAGACGGTCAGTGCCATGGGGAAAGATTTTATTCAGCAATCGACAGGATCACAGGATATCGTCATCAGAATGCCTGTGGCTGTACCTTATCAGAACAACTGGGAATTTCCGCAGCCGGCAGAGGGCCAGATTGTGCATGAAGGTAAATTTTACCAGCTGAAGAGCAAGCAGCTCATCAACGACACACTTCTGGTAGTCTGCGAATATGATCAGTACGCGCGTGAACGTTTTTACGATCTTGTCTCCAGAATCAATGATCAGGTCAGCGACGATTATACCGGTTCCGAACAGGGCTCCCGCTCGGTGATTCTGAAAAACTTTCTGAAAGAGTATATGAATCATGGCTGCAAGCATGTAGTTTATGTGCTGGAATGGTTTGAAAATACCAGGATTGTGTTCCCTTCTCTGTTTTTGGTTTTGCCTGAAATACCTGCCGCAATCCCGTTCCCGCCTCCGGATCTGTTCTAGCTGATTTTTCTTTTTCCTCTTACTGGTTTGATTGCCTGCTGTTTGCATGTACGCACGGGATGTGCCCTAACATCACGTATATCATGCATTTTCGATGCAGCTATTCTTCCAGAGGAAAGTTCTTTGCTTTGATGTGAAGACACATCAAAGCAAAGCATCAAAGCAAAAAATAACCTGAACAGATTACCCTTTCCAACATGGCACATATTTCATTGCCCGATGAAACGCTTCCGGGCATAGTCGGATTATTCAATTTCAGACCTGAAACTGCCGTTCCGCTGCAGTTACTCGCTGAAACATTACTGAGAGGAGAATCTCCTCTAACCAGCGGAGAACGCGAGCTGATCGCAGCTTACGTATCGCACCTGAACGATTGCCATTTTTGCCATACTTCCCACGCCTCCGCTGCAATGGCGCACCTGAAATGTGATTTGGCTTTAATCGATGACATCAAGCACGGTTTTCAGGAAATAGCCATTACTCCAAAGCTGCATGCATTGCTCAACATAGCAGCCAAAGTGCAGAAAAGCGGCAGGCAGGTTACAGAGGAAGATGTAGCTGCTGCACGCACCCATGGCGCAGACGACCGGGCCATTCATGATACCGTCCTTATTGCTGCGGCATTCTGTATGTTTAACCGGTATGTGGACGGGCTTGGTACGTGGGCTCCGCTGGAAAACGAAGCATATCGTGAAATGGGGAAGCGTATGGCCTTTACAGGATATGTAAGAAACGTGAATGAAACAGCCAATTAACATTTTACTTCTAAAAATCAATCCGAATGCCACATATACCGCTGCCCGGGCACTTGCCGGGCATTACAGGATTACTCGAGTACAGCCAGGAAAGTGCGCAGCCCATTCGCATGCTGACCCAGCTTTTGCTGAGAGGCCCATCCACCTTGACACCCGGCGAACGCGAGCTGATTGCCACCATCGTTTCACACCAAAACGAATGCAGGTTTTGTACCGCCGCACATACTGCGGCTGCGGACCTGCTGCTGGGCGATACGGAGACCTGCAACATTATGAAGCAGGATATTGACGCAGCTCCTGTGAGTAACAAAATGAAAGCATTGCTCAAAATCGCCCAACTGGTTCAGGTGAGCGGCAAAGCAGTGACTTCCGAATCCATTGCAGAAGCAAAGCATCATGGAGCTACCGACCTGGAAATTCATGATACGGTACTTATTGCAGCCTTGTTTAGTCTGTACAACCGCTATGTAGACGGAATGGCGACCGTTGCACCGACTGATCCGGATTTCTACAAAGGACTTGGAGAAAGGCTGGTTAGTAATGGCTACAACCGGCTGCCAAACGGTTACGATCATTTGAAATAGAATCCACCTTCTCAAAATTTGAAAACAGACTATGAAAAAATATTTATGCTTTTTGCTGCTTTACGTATGTTGTATACAGTTGGCACGCGCACAGGCCACCGGAATTTCCGGACATATTTACGATCAGGAATCCGAAAAACCCGTTTCAGGTGTTTCCATCTCCGTAAAAGGAACCACCCGAGGTACTGTCAGCGGCCCGGACGGATATTTTGAACTGAAATCCTCTGTTCCGGCAACATTGGTCATTTCGCTGGTTGGCTATGCACGGCTGGAAAAGGAAGTTTCTTCCGGTGAAATCCTGAAAATTTATTTGAAACCCGTTATTGAGGAACTCAATCAGGTCGTCATATCCGCTTCCCGCGTGGAGGAAAACATCATGCGTTCTCCGGTAAGTATTGAAAAAATGGATGCCCGCACGATCCAGCAAACCCCTTCCGCCAATTTTTACGACGGTCTCGTGAACATGAAGTCGCTGGATATGGTCACAAGCAGCCTTACTTACAAGCAAATCAATACCCGGGGCTTCAATACAACGGGCAACAGCCGCTTTTTACAATTGGTCGACGGAGTAGACAATCAGCCGTCCGGACTGGGTTTTGCAATGGGCAATCTTTTTGGCCCGCATGACATCGATATCGAAAGTGCTGAACTGATTCCGGGGGCAGCCTCGGCATTATATGGCCCGATTGCTTTTAACGGAATGCTCAATACCCGTACTAAAAATCCTTTTAAATATCAGGGGCTGAGTGCTCAGACAAAGTTCGGCATAAATCACATCGGAGACGGCACCGGTCAGGGTGCAAAGCCGTTGTACGACCTGGCCGTGCGCTATGCCAAAGCTTTTAACGACAGGCTTGCTTTCAAGTTAAATGCATCCTATCTGAAAGGAACGGACTGGTATGCCAACGATTATACAGACATCGATCCCAATACGCCGGCTGCAAACCGCGGACCTCAGAATCCCGGCAAAAACCAGCTGAACATATATGGTGACGAAGTGGCGCAGACATTGCCCGATATCGGCCGGGTGTCACGCACGGGATATGAAGAAAAAGACCTTGCAACCTACGGCGTCTACAGTCTGAAACTGAACGGGGCGCTGCATTACCGCATTACCAGCAAGCTGGAATTGATTTATCAGGGAAACTACAATCAGGGGACGGCGCAGTATACCGGCAGCAACCGCTTTGTGATCAATGATTTCAAATTCGTACAGCAGAGGCTGGAACTCAAAGGCAGTAATTTTTATCTGCGTGCGTACACCAATCACGAGTATTCAACCAATTCCTATAACACCCGGGCTTTGGGGCAGCACATTAACCGAACATGGGTTAAAGATTTGAACGGCACTACGGTAGCACCGGAAAAGGCGGACGCGACATGGTTTGAACGCTATGCTGCCGCATACAAAGGCATTGTTACCGGCGTTACGCCGCATGATCACAATACGGCCCGTTCATTTGCGGACCAAGGAAGAATTTTGCCCGGATCGGAGGCATATGATGCTGCCCGGGAAAGACTGATCCGGACGCGCGGCCTGGCCGGAGCGGGCATACTGAGTCAGTGCAGCCTGCGGCATATTGAAGGCATGTACGATTTCAGCCCGGTATTCAAAATAATCAACTTTCAGGTAGGCGGCAACTTCCGAAAATACTTCCTCAATACCGGCGGGACGCTCTTTGATGACAAGGACAAAAAGCTGACCAACGAAGAATACGGCGTATTTGCGCAGGCTTCCCGATCATTCTGGAAAAATCATCTGAAACTGACGTTATCGGGCAGGTATGACAAAAACGAAAACTTCACCGGACGTTTTACGCCAAGAGCTTCGGCTGTATTTTCACCGTCTGAAGACCACCATTTCCGCGCTTCTTACCAGACAGGTTTCCGAAACCCGACAATCGGCGATCAGTATATCAAGCTGAACGTCGGGCCCATCATTATTCTGGGTGGCGCTCCAGTGAACTCGCAGGGACTGAATGCATATGAAAATTCGGTAACCATTGCTTCTTTTTCTGCATTTGCCAATGCGTTTGGTGCAGATATGCAGAAAGGAACGCCGTTTCCACAGGCCGTTGCCAACAACAAAGACAAACTGGTTAAATCCAATGTGCCGTATATCAAGTCAGAAAAGGTTAAAAGCTATGAAATCGGCTACAAGGGTCTGATCAGCAAAAAGGTACTGTTTGATGTAAATTATTATTTTAGCCAGTATACCGATTTTATGATCAATACCGTGGTGGCAAGGGCAAAATCGAATATCCTGCTTGCAGACGGATCGGTGAATCCCGCGGCCGCTGCCGAGCTGCTGGGTGCAGACCGGCAGTTGTTCCAGTTGTATACCAATGCCGCCGACAAGGTTTCGATCCAGGGTGTAAGTGCAGGGATTACTTATTCCATGCCAGAAAATTACAAGATCAGTAGCAACGCAACCTATATTGATTTCAACATCAGAAACGCTGATCCGAACAACATTCCGGCTTTTAACACACCGAAATGGAAAACGAATGTAGTGTTCGGAAATTCAAGACTGACCGACAAACTGGGTTTCAACATAGCCTGGCACTGGCAGAGCGCTTTTGACTGGTATGGAACATTCACTGAAATGCTGCCCGGCAAAGTGCAGGCATACAACCTGGTGGATGCGCAGGTCAGCTACCGCATTCCCGACCTGAAAACAGTGGTAAAACTGGGCGGTTCCAACATCGGCAACCGGTACATCGTGCAGGCATACGGCTCACCGGCAGTCGGCGGCTTGTATTATGTAAGCCTCAACTTCGATCAGTTATTCTGATAAGCGGATATAGCATTTATGGAAACACTGGAAATAAACAATGCTGAAACGATCAGCATGAGCAAAAAATGGCTTGCTTTTGCACTGTGTGCCGTAAGTTACATCCTGAGCGGAACCGTTTCCACGCTGATGTCGGTGTATTTGCCGGTTGCCGTTCCGGAGCTGAAAGGGGCAACTTTAACACCTGCCGAACTCGGGAAAACAGGCGCTTATGTCCATGCGGTTTATCTGTATGGCTGGATGTGCGGCGGGTTGCTTTTCGGAGTTGTGAGTGATAACATCGGCCGGGTCAGATCCCTTGCGCTGGTGACAGCACTGTATGGATTTGGTACCTGTCTGGTGGCCATCGTAACGGATTTGAACACGCTGCTTGCCGTTCGTTTTCTGTCGGGCATGGGCGTAGGCGGCGTACTGCTGATTACGACCGTGTACATTTCGGAAATCTGGGAGCAGCGCAGCAGTGCGGTGATGCTGGGCATTCTGGCCGTTTGCTTTCCTGTTGGCATTGTCACAACGGGCAGTCTCAACCTGATTTTTTCCGACTGGCGCACGGCATTTGGCATCGGGATCATTCCCGTAATCGCTGCGCTGATCATCGGGATGGCAGCGCCGGAGTCAGACAAATGGAAGCATATGAAAATCGTAAAAAGCCATAAAGAAAATGTTTTTCATAAAAGCAACCGGACTAACCTGGTTTCCGGATCGGTCATTTTCGGGTCCGTACTGATCGGGCTTTGGGGCATATTCTCCTGGCTGCCGACATGGGTGCAGACATTGCTCGCCGAAGGTCAGGAAGGACAAAAGGAACGCGGCCTTATTATGGTGCTGCTTGGAGCAGGAGGGATTACCGGCGGACTATTTTCCGGAATGCTGATCAACAGGTTTGGCAAGAAAGCCACTTTAATGGCGACCTTTGCTGTTTGCCTCATCATGTGCTGTATTCTGTTTCTTACCAACCGTGTATTTTCCGGTATTATTTATGTGGAAACCGCAATATTGTCTTTCTGCTTCGGGATCAGTCAGGGTGCATTGTCGAGCTATATTCCTGAATTGTTCCCGGTAAATATCCGGGGAACTGCAACGGGATTTTGTTTTAATATCGGCCGGTTTTTTACCGCAACGGCCGTTTTCTTCATTGGTTCGCTGGTCAGTATGCTGGGTGGGTTCGGCAATGCCCTGCTGGTATTTACAGCTCCGTTTCTGGTGGCTTTCATTGTAACAGCAAGAGCAAAATAATTTTGAAATGACAGGACAGTAGATCAGGCAAACGGATTTCAGTACAAAAGGCAGAAGTAGCTAACCAAAATAAAGACGCCTGAAACAATGATGGATTCTTCATTCTTTCAGGCGTTCTTTTATCAGGCTTTTCCGTCACTTCTGTCCGCTTGCATTTGCCGGAACAGACATTCGATTTTAAAATACATCAAACCACAATTTCGTAGTTAAGCGGTCTTCGCCCTGATTGGCGACAGCAGCTTTGTAATTGGCGCCGTTCAGTGCCTGTTCGCCGGTCGGGTAAATGAGCCGGGAAGGGATTTTGCCGTCCAGCACACCTGCATAAGCCGGTTTCAGCTGCGGATAATCCAGTCTTCTCCATTCCGTGTAGGCTTCCGGACCCTGACTGAATAGGGCAAGCCATTTCTGCTCACCAATGGATTTCTTGAAATTGGCCGGATTGTATGCAACGGCTGGCTGCGCAAGGTAAGCTGTGATGTCCGCACTGTTTACCTTGAACTGCTGCAGAGAAGCCGTAACCGCCGCTTTGTACAATTCTGCCGGCTTATCGGCAATAAAACCTCTTTGTGCCGCTTCGGCCAGGTTAAACAATACTTCGGAATAGCTCAGAAATACAGCCGGTGAAGTAGGAGCGGTGAAGTAATCGCCCAGTTTGGAAGTTTTTGTAAAACCCAGTTTGGCCGAAGAATCAGCGGGCAATCCGTTCGTTACGCCCAGGTATCCGGTTGGCGTGGCGTCTACGGTTTTGTTTGCGAAAATGGCCAGCCGCGGATCTTTCAGTTCCTGCAGTTTGTCAATTACCGATTTGCTCACACGGTAATCATCACGCGTTTCCCTGTCTCTTGAAACCGGGTTCTGGTTTGGAGAAGCCAGATAATTCAGTTGTGCAATTTCATCGTTGGATGCAATCAGCTGGCTTTTATCCGCAGCAAGTTCCGCTACCACAGTCTTTGCAATCTCCGGTTCCCGGTCTGCAATGCGCAGTGCAATGCGCAGACGCAGGGAATTTGCAAACTTTTTCCATTTGTTGAGGTTGCCGTTGTAAATCACATCGCCGCTGATCGGGCTGCCAGCCGGATTAATGAGCTCCGATGCTTTCTTCAGATCGTTCAACAAACCAAGGTATACATCTTTTTGCGCATCGTATTTCGGCGTCAGTGTCTGCTCTATTTTCCCTGCTTCACTGTAAGGAATGTCGCCGTAAAGATCGGTCAGAATCTGAAACGTCCATGATTTCAGGATCAGTCCAACGGCCTGATAATTCACATTGCCGGTTTGTTCACCGATTTCAATGATCCGGGTAAAATCTGTCAGTCCCTGTGAATACAGGTTTGTCCAGATGTTCTGGATGTTCGAAATACTTACCGTGTATTTGTCAACATCCGTATACTGGATTTTGGCCCAGTGCTGCACAAACAAAGTTGTCGTTTCCATGGAAGCATCCGAACCCAGAATCACATCCGCGTTGGACTTGATCGAATTGGCCAGCAAATACTCGGGCTGCGCACTGATGGCTTCGTTAGGGTTCTCGTTTATTTCTTCCAGTTCGTCCTGGCAGCCAGCTAAAAACGCCGACAGCGAAGCGATGGCAATTCCTTTTACTATTATATTTTTAAACATGATCATTTGTCAGTTAGAAGCCAATTAAAATATTAAATCCGTAAGAGCTGGTGGTCGGCAACTGCAGGGATTCTAGCCCCTGACCTGTGTTTCCGGTGTTGAAGGCCGTTTCCGGATCGATGTTGTCTGCTTTCTTTTGCAGGAAAGCCAGGTTTCTGCCGTACACCGAGAAGATCAGGCTTTGCAGTTTGTATTTGAAAACAAATGATTGCGGAACCGTATAACCCAGTTTTACCTCGCGCAGTTTGATAAAGGAAGCGTCGAATACACTTGCTTCGTTGATACCCGCACTGTTGCTGTAAACGCCTTTGTAATAGCGTTCTGCCGAAACAATGGTCGTGTTGGGCTTGCCGTCCGCTGTAACGCCGGGCGCAATGATTCCATCTTCATAGACAACGACACCGGAAGGAGCAGCAGCTGCATTGGCTACTTGCACTGCAACGCCTGATTTGTTATTGCCCGGATAGTAATAGGTAAGACCGCCATGTTCCGCATCCCTTCCCGGCAGTGTGGAGGCCAGAACGCCAGTGTAACGGCCGGTTGCATTGGTTGCCGAATAGATCGAGCCGCCTTGTTTGGTATCAATCAGAACACTCAGGTTAAATCCTTTGAAAGAAAACGAATTGGTGATTCCGCCGATCCACTTGGGCTGGTAATGTCCCAGTACTTTCTGGTTCGGATCTCTTGTCGGGATTCCGGTAGAACCGATGATCATTTCGCCTGCTGCATTGCGTGCAAAAGCCGATCCGAACAACGCGCCGTAACCCAGCCCTTTGCTGGCATAAACCGTTACACCATTAGAACCAAGTCTGTAATCGTTCAGAAATCCTTCGTCATCGAGTGCAATGACCTTGCTTCTGTTTCTTGAATAATTGATGCCGACATCCCACCTGAAACCGGCGTTGGTTTCTATGGCTTTTACATTCAGCATGGCCTCAAAACCCTTGTTGTTGATGTGCCCGGCGTTCAGCAGTTTTTGTTTGTATCCGGTAGAAGGGCTTACGTCTGCTCTTAAAATCTGGTTGTAACTGTCTGTATTATAATAGCTGACATCCAGTCTTACACGGTTTTTAAACAATGCCACGTCCGCACCGACTTCGGTCGATTTTGTAATTTCCGGTTTAAGGTCGGAGTTCAGTAGCACATCCGAAACAGTCAGTAACGGGTTGCTGCCAAATGGCTGGTTGAAAGGATAAGTATTGATCAGCTGATAAGGGTCTGTGTCTTTTCCAACCTGTGCCCAGCCGCCGCGCAGTTTCGCATAAGTCAGCACATTGCTCTTGATATTGAATGCATCCGTAAGGACCAGACTGGCATTAATGGACGGATAAAAATACGAGTTGTTCCCGGTCGGCAGCGTGGAAGACCAGTCGTTTCTGGCGGTCAGGTTAAGAAAAGCATAATTCCGGAAACCCAGCTGAGCCGAACTGAATGCACTGTATACCTTTTGTTTGCGCAGCACATTGCTGGATACCAGCGGATCGCGGGAATTATTGAGCGTGTACAATCCGGCTACTGCCAGTTTCGGCGCCTGCTGATAATTCTGTTCGTTGAAATTGCTGCGTAGGTTACCGCCGACAAGCCAGTCAAGCTCAAAATCCGTGCTTACATTTTTGTGAAAGTTGAAATTGAAATCCGTATTGTTCTCATTCACAATGTAGCTGTCTTCCGTATAGGAACCGAAAGGCGTACCGTTTGTACCGTAAGCCACCTTGAATTTACGTTTGTCATTGTAATAATCGTTTCCGGTACGTACGGTTGCCGTAAGCCAGTCCGTAATTTTATAGTTCAGGTTTACGTTGCCGAAAAAGCGGTCGCGGCGTTGCTGAACGGTATTTTCATATTGAAGCAGGTACGGATTGCTGTAATAGCTGTGGTTCCAGTTGTAATCAAAACCGCCTTTGTTGTAATCCTTTAACAGTTCCGTATCCACCTGACGGCCAAACCACAAGAACTGAAGCATCACGCTCGATCCTCTTCCGGATGTTCCCGGCAGGTTGTCCGAACTGTTGCGGGAGAAGTTTGCGCTGGTTGATAAAGTCAGTTTGTCGTTTAGGCGGTAAGTGGTGTTCACGCCAAACGAGTTTTTGGAAATATCCGTATTCGGGATTACGCCGGTCTGCTTGCTGTTGTTGAACGAAAAACGGTAATCCAGCTTTTCATTGGAACCGGAAACCGAAACGCCGGTTGTTCTTGTATGTCCGGTTTCAAAAAAGTTCTTGACGTTATCCGGATGCGCTACGAACGGGGCGGGTTCGCCGTTGGAGAAAAACTGCGGGATCAGCCGGCCGTCCATTTTCGGGCCCCAGCTTTCGTCTGTTGCGTCATTGATGCCGCCGCCTTTTCCGTTGACATAGGAAAATGCGCCGCCTGTTCCCTGGCCGTAAACATTCTGGTACTCCGGTAAAACAAGCAGTTTATCAAAAGTATAGCCGAAATTCACGTTTACGCCAAGCCCTTTCTGCGTGCCTTTTCCTGATTTGGTTTTGATCAGGATCACGCCGTTGGAAGCTCTCGATCCGTACAATGCAGCCGCATTCGGACCTTTCAGTACGCTGATCGACTCAATGTCGTTGGGGTTGATGTCGGAAATCGCATTGGCAAAATCGCGTGAGCCGACAGAGCCGGCGCCCAGCTGCGAGTTGTCAATCGGGATTCCATCGACGACAAACAATGGCTGATTATTGCCTGCAATGGACGTTTCGCCGCGGATCACAATCCGGGAAGAACCCATTCCGCCCTGACTGTTTGTGATGTTTACACCGGCAATTTTACCCGACAATGCATTGACAAGATTGTTTTCCCGCGCTTCTGCAATGTCCTTGGTCTGCAGTTCCTGAACGGCATAACCGAGCGATTTTTTCTCCTTTGCAATGCCGAGAGCCGTCACGACAACTTCCTGCAGGATCGTTTCGTCGCTTTCCAGCTGCACATCCAGTTTGCCGTTTTCAGGCACGGTCAGCTCGGTGGATTTCAGGCCGATAAATGAAAAGATAAGCGTGGAACCCGATGCGGCGTCAATAGTATAGTGGCCGTCAATGTCGGTGGCCGTTCCTTTGGAGCTTCCTTTGATTAGAATCGTTACGCCGGGCAGGGCTTCGTTGTCGTTTCTGGACGTAACCCGGCCGGTAACACTGATATTCTGTGCAAATGTTACATGCACAATACTGAACAGGAGGAAAATGAAGACTAAATTTTTATTCATGATGCAGAGATAATACTTAAACAGATATAGATGAGCGTGGAATTGCTCAGTTGGTTAATTCAAAATGAAACCGGGATTGATTTTGCTGTGCAGCCTGTCCGGTTTTGTAAATGCCTGCAATGGCCTGCACAATGTGGTCGATCTCTTCAAAAGTGTTGAACTTGCTGAAAGAAAAACGGACATTTTCCCTGTTTTCCCGACATCGGAGTGCGCTGATCACATGCGAGCTGCCCTGACTGGAACACGCGCTGCCGCCCGAAACAGCAATGCCCGATGCATCCAGATTTTTAACCAGACTTCCTTCCGGCAGACATGGAAAGGAAACATTCAGGATATTCTGAAGGCTGTTCTCCAGCGAGCGGCTTTCGCCGTTGTAGTCAATGTCTTGAATGCCGCTGATGGCCAGTCTGGAAAGCATGTACTGTTTCAGTTTGCCGATTTTTTCCAGATTTGCATTCAGGTTGCGGTAAGCCACTTGCATCGCTTTGGACAGCCCGATAATGCCGATCACGTTTTCCGTTCCGCCTCGTTGTCCTTTCTCCTGACCGCCGCCAAAGATCTGCGGTTTGATGCGGTGTTTTTTATTGATGTAAATAAATCCAGTACCTTTTGGCCCGTGAAATTTATGCGCAGACCCGACGAGGAAATCGACAGGTGTCTTTTCCAGATCAAACCGGTATTTGCCGATGGTCTGCGTGGTGTCCGTGAAAAAAATGGCATTATATTGTTGTGCAAGTTTACTGACAGCCTCGATATCAGTAAGATTTCCTATTTCATTATTGCCGTACATCAGACAGATGAGCGTCCGGGGATTGGCCCTTAGCAGATTTTCAAGATGATCCAGATCGACATTGCCGCGTTCATCCAGTTTTACAAAACTCGTTTCAGCGTCTCCTTTCTTTTCAAGCTGGGAAATGGTCTGCAAAACGGCTTTATGTTCAATTTTGCTCGTAACCACATGGTTTATCCCGTATGTAAGCACAACACCCGAGATAGCGAGATTAATTCCCTCCGTTGCGCCCGAAGTAAAATATATTTCCTCATCCGACGCATTCAGAAGTCCGGCAATAAGCCTGCGTGAATCCGCAATGGCCTCATTCACTTTTCTTCCCGCCCAGTGGGACGAAGAAGGGTTTCCGAAGTTTTGGGTTAAAAAAGGAAGGATTGCTTCGATCACTTCCGGATCAAGGGCTGTTGTGGCGGCATTATCACAGTAAATCTCCATAGTCATTCAGGGTTTTAAATTGAATATTTCAGATTGTTGATCGTTAAAATGGCTTTTTCTGGTTTATGGCAGTGGTTCGCTGATCAGTTTTGCCAGATCCGCATTCCATTTGTTTACATAATCCTGGTAAAACTGTCCCGTTCCTTTTCCCGAAAAACCGGTATGGATTTCTTTTACCTTCCCGTCGCGGCCAATGATGATTGTGGTCGGAAAAGCCAGGAACTTGTCGATGGCCGGAAGTTTATCGGCTACGGCATTGGCGCCTGTTTTACCGGCAAACAGGATGTCATACTGCATGTCGTATCGGTTTTTGAGTTTGGTCAGGGCATTTTTTGCGAAAGTCATGTCGTCTTTTGCTTCGAATGCCAGTGCAATGGCTTCCACGCCCTTGCTTTTGTTTTCTTTGTACCACGGCGCAAGAAATGTAATCTGGTCAATGCAGTTCGGGCACCAGCTTCCCATGATCTCGATGACAACGACTTTGCCTTTGTATTTTTCGTCACTGAGTGAAACCGGTTTTCCGTTCAGGTCGGGAAAAGTGAAGTCCAGCTTTTCATAGCCCGGTTTCAGGAAAGTAAGCGCATAGGCATCGGGCAATGCGGCTTTGTCGTCCTTAATACCTTCAAAAAGAACCGGATGTGCGTTGGCGCCGATGGCGCCGCTGATGGAATTGTCAGAGTTGATTTTGCCTTTCACATAAGCCGGACTGGACCCCGTTACACCCGAAAGCCGGAATTCGTCGCCCTGCACATCGCCTTCCAGTTCGCGGCTGTCGCCCGAAACAGTCAGTATGATGCCATTAAGCTTGTTGCCTTTCTGTTCGAAAACGGCAACACGGTCGGGTGCAGCTTGATTACCGGCAGATGCGTCCGGCGTAATTTTTAGAACCCATTTTCCCGACAGATCGGCTTTCGGAGTAATTTCTTTGCCCGGTTCTGTAAACCGGTATGATTTGCCGGGCTCCGCTTTAAAAGGAAGAATTCTGCCGTTGTTTCCAGGAATCAGGCTTTTCTGTACGCCGGATAATGTGCCGTCGTTCTCGATTCTGGCAAACCAGGCGGTTTCAAAAGTATTGAGACTGACCTGAATGGAATCCTGAGCAATAAATCTGGCCTGAAAATCGTCCCGCCTTTCGCCGTTGATGGCCGTGAAAACAGGTTCTTTTCCGGCTCCGTTTTTTACTTCAAAATTAAACGGCACATCCATGTCCCCAATTTTAAAAACACCCCGCCAAATGCCGTTTTGAAGTGCTTTTTGTTGAGCCTGCACATTTTCAAAAGTGAAAAGCAGAGCGAAAGCTGTTAACAGGCAGATCAGTTTTTTCATTTTCAATACATTATTTTTAATAAAACATTTACAGATTTTCCATCCTTTTAGGGTTGGGCAGATACAAAAAGGTTGTACAGACTGACCGGCTGCGAACCGTTTGGTCTACAAAATTTTACTCTGTTACTCCGGTGGCTGGATTCTCAGATTTATTATTAGAATTAGGTTGGGGCACCTTAAAAAGTTATAGGTTGCCAGAAGATCATAGAGCCTAACCTCTCCCTTGCTTCTTTATAAATCTACTAATTCGATAGACAAAGATTGTATAAAGATTTCAGGATTGCAAATGATTTGGAAATTTCTGTCAGGAGGAAGTAGGAAGGGTGGGAAGGAGGAAGGAAAAATGGAGGAAGGAGAAAGAAACTTTTTAGGGTTAAGTCAGGCGTGAGCGATTTCTTCGTTGAGGTTGGGGGCGGCATTGATTTGTTCACTGGCTCTGTTCTTTTTGAGGTACCGGACGTGCATCGTACCAATGACAAGTGCCAGAATTCCTTGTCCCATAACAGTAGCCTGAACGCCTATGTGCTGCGACACATAACTTACAATCAGGCTTCCGATCGGTACGCCGCCCGAGTAGGCCATGACAAAAATACTGATCACGCGCCCGCGCATGGATGGCGTTACCGTGGTTTGTATAAGCGTATTGCTGATCGTTGTCTGCGACATCATACCAAATGCGCCGATAGCAATGAATACCAGTGCGAGCGGATAGATGCGCATATACGAAAACAGGATCAGTCCCATTCCGAAAACAAACGTATTGATTGCCAAAATCCGGCTGAGGTTTGTTCCGGGCCGCAGCGTGGCAAGAAAAATGGCACCGACAAGGGCACCGCATCCGATGGCACTGTCGAGCAGCCCGAATGTGGAAGCGGTTCCTTTAAAAATATCTTTTGCGTAAATAGGCATCAGACTGGTGAACGGCAGCAACAACAGGCTTGCAAGTGCCAGCATAACAATGATGTAACGGATGGAAGGTGTTTGCCTGATGTAAGTCAATCCTTCTGCAAGTTCGCCGAAAATGTTTTTGGTATGCTTGACTGCCTGGAAAGCCGGAAGCCTGATCATGAGCAGGGAGCTGATCACGGCAATGAAACTGAACGCATTGGCTCCAAAGCAGGCCACTTCTCCAAACCGTTCTATGGCGACGCCCGCAATGGCCGGCCCGATCAGTTTGGACAGATTGACCATCGAAGAATTGAGTGCCAGTGCATTGGGAAGATTCTTTTTGTCATCCACCAGTTCATACACAAGCGACTGGCGTGCAGGCACATCAAAGGCATTGATCAATCCGAGCACGACGCTCAGCGAGATGATTTCCCAGACTGCGTAATTTTTGAAATACACCACGAGCGTAAGCGTCAGCGCCTGAAGCATGGATAGAATCTGTGTAATGAGCAGCACACGATACCGGTTGTAGCGGTCGGAAACAACACCTCCGAAAGGCGTGAGCATGGCAGACGGGAAAAGGTTGGCGAAAATACTGACGCCCAGCATGAACTTGGAGTGTGTCATGGAATAAATAATCCAGCTTATGGCTGTTTTCTGCATCCAGGTGCCCAAAAGCGAAATCGTCTGTCCTGCAAAATATAGTTTGTAATTCCGGCTGTCGAAAGCGCTTAAAGCGGGTATGTTCATGAAAATGGTAAATAGTTAACTGCCTGCATGCGCATGCAGCGCCATCAGGTCAGACGTACATGCCGGCCGGATAAAAATTGGACCCGCAGTTCAGTCCCTGTAAAATAGGTTAAGCAAAATTTGTACCTTCCTGTTACAGACACTGGTCATCAGCATCTCGCCTCTTTTGATAAAAATACTTTTTGAAAGCTCGGTTTGGCTGATGCTGATACTGAATGAGCAGCCATTGCAGCCTTCGTAGCCAATTATTTGATCAGGATTTTAACAACCTGGAACTGTTTAAAATGCAAAAAACAGGTGTGAAGGAACAGGGGAATTATTTGCCGGTAGCGTATTCGTAGCGATAGTACAAAACTTACTAAATCATCCCATTGATTTTGGATCGACTGCTGAACCGGATTCCAACCAAAAAGGCTTGATGGGTATCCTGTAAAGAAAAAACTTTGCCTTATCAAACAGCTGTTATTTGCTCTGATGATCTCACTGGTTATGGTTGCCTGTAAAAAGGATGAGCCAAAACCGGAGCCGGAAATTGCTGCGATTGTGGACAGATGGAAACTGACCGCTTACGAGAATACGGTGAACGGGGAGAAAGTCTGGGTTCCGGTGCAAGGGGAGCCCTATTACATGAGTTTCAGGTTTGATGGAGTCATTCTTGATCCAAAAGGATTGCCTCAATGCTGCTCACCAAAAGCGTATTATCTGAATGGCGTTTTATTTGAAATAAAGCCGAAGACAGAAGTTCCGGTTAATGAGCAATGTGCTCTTGTTGATTGCATCGGCTGCGATACGTGGAGTATAGAACAAACGGGAAATGAACTTATTGTAACGCTTTGTGAGCCTTTTACTGAGAAAAGGTCAAAGTATATCCGTGAGTAATGGGTTTAAAAAGCTTTCTGAATGATTATTTCACGATAATGTCATTTTGTGAATGGTTAAACCGGATTGCTGCCGGCTGTATCTTTCACACGCCTGAAAATGGTTTCAGTGGCTTTATCTTCTTTTCCTTCCGGTGAAATGTTGTATGCAGTAACTACAAGTTGATCGAGTTCTACGAGCTGCATCACAGTCCGCCAGCCCCACGGAACCGGGATCTCCGGGCCGCCATAACTTCCCAGAACAGAAAAACCATGTTCGACAGAGCTGCCTTCGGAATGCATGATTGCGGTTCCCATATGAAAGCTGTCGATCCATGAAACCTGGAATTTTTCATTTTCCAGATCGTAGCCGATTGTAGCTGAACCTTCCAACGCCGTTCCGTCCAGGCTGCCCTGATATTGAAATAACAGGAACCTGCCTCCGAGAATAGGGCGAATGCTGGCCGTCATCGGCGATTCGTCTGCAATGACACCGGGTTCAAACCATGTTTTCGTATTTCCTTCCCAATCGCCGGTCATGGCCTGTAAGTGCTGGTGAATACCGGATTCCAGTGAAATTTCAAATTTGGATTTACTCATCTTTTTATAGTTAATAAATTTTTGTTCCGGTTATGAATCCTGATAATTCGTAATGAAACTGGCTTTTATCAAAAGTTTAGTTTTTCTATTAAAGATAAAAAGATTTCACCGGCCTTGCCTCGCCGGGCATGTGCAGCGGATTGGCCTGCCCACAGCGAAATGTAGTCGCGAAGATTATGCTGCTGTCCGTACGTCCGCATGGCGGAAGTCAGGCTGTTCTGGTAAGTATAATACGGAATTTCCAAACCCGACTGCTCCATTTGCTCCATAAAACCATTTCTGATTCCGCGTGCCCACCGGCCTGAGAAAGCTTTTGTCAATGCAGTGGATGTATCGCCTGAACTGATTACTGCCTCTTTGTAAACTTCACTCGCCGCACTTTCATCACACGCAAGGAATATGCTGCCCAGCTGCACACCGGCTGCGCCCAGCGTAAAAGCAGCCTTTATAGTCTGGTCATTGTATAACCCGCCGGCTGCAATAACGGGAACAGAAACGGCAGCGGCAATCTGCGGCAGCAAAGCCATCAATCCAACCTGCGGCAAGGCTTCATCGGTTAAAAAACTACCCCGGTGACCGCCCGCTTCAAATCCCTGCGCAACAATGGCATCCACACCCAGCAGATCCAGCATTATGGCTTCCCGGACACTTGTAGCGGTACCAATCAGCTTGCAGCCGCGGCTTTTGAGAAGTTCAACGACATCGGGTTCAAGAATTCCAAAGGTGAAACTGATTATTTCAACCTTTTCCATCAGCAGCACTTCCAGCTGATCACGGTAATGGTAAAAGGAAAAATCTGCAACAGATTTATGCTCAAAAGGAATTCCGAGCTTTTCATGCACCGGCTTCAAAAACGCCTGCATGGCATCCAGCTGAGCCTGATCAACAGGAGCATTGACTGCATGCGTGAACAGATTGACGGCAAAAGGCCTGCTGGTTTTTTCTCTGGTCAGCCGGATCAGCTCGGCTGTTTTCTGTGGTGAAAGGCCGCCGACGGGCAAAGAGCCTAATCCGCCTCCGTTGGCAATTGCCGCCACCATGGCAGGCGTCGTTACTCCCAGCATAGGTGCCTGAATAACGGGGTATCTGACTGGCAGCATGTCGGTTAATTGCACGCAAGAAGGCATAAGCTGACCGGTATTGGACATGGTCATGCAACTTACAGCCAAATATTGGAAAGCTCAAGAAAGTGCATAAGTTCGTTCGTGTGGTTTTTGGTTGTTTATCTTTTTCTGATTTCTATTCCAAAACGGATGATTGCAAAAATGCAGTCGCGGGAATGACCATGCTGCTGTTCTTTGCCATTTTACCTGAAGGAAAATGCCGGTTCAGGCAATTATCTCGTTTTCAGCCATTTTTTGCTGAAAAGTCCTGGCGTATAAGAAATCATCCAATAACTCCAGACCGGGACTTTTTCCGAATTTCTGACCTTGTTAAGCAGTTCCATGCGCTCATTCGCGATTGTAAATGAAAATCCGTAAATGATTTCCAGACCTCTGACCGGCTTGTAATTCAGGGATAAATCGCTTTCAAAGCCAAGGTATTTACCCCGTATTTCCCGGGCTTCACGGACGAGCGGGTACTGCGATAAAAAAGATGCATATCACTTCGCAGGGAAAGCTTTTTCCCGGACTGATAAATGATAAAAAGGTATGGGTTGATCAATCCTTTTTCATGGACATCTGCCGGAAATCGGGTGAAAAGATTCATGTTGCCCATGAATTTCCAGGCAACGCCATAAAGCGGCACAAACGAGTTGAATATTGCTTTTGAAGCTGTGTTTTTCTGGCCACTCAGCACTTCTGCACCTAACCGGAACAGCGCTCTGGCGGTGTTGACGCTGATTTCAGGCTGTACATAATAAGCGCGTATTTTATTTAAGGCAGCGTTCTTTCCGTATTGATAATAGGCATTCACCGTAGCGTACATCGGTCCTCTGACATATTCGATCCGTCCCCCGTTGGTAATGCGCTCATAGTAACGCATGTCGCCAGCCGGTTGCCTGAATAAATCCATGGCCTGAATGGTCGTCAGGATGAGCTTATCGCTGAATTTGTGTTTGAGATGATGAACAAAGAGGTACTTGTAAGTATGCGGTGCAACGGGAGAAAAGGCCGGATCAAAATGCCCGGCATATGGCCGGGTAAATGCTATTGTTAAATCGGTTTCAAACCTTTTTTTGTAGAAAAACCGGATTCCTTCATGTGCCCGGCTTTGCTGGCTCCAGGGCGCTGCCGAAAATATTCTGCCGTTATCGAGTGACAATGCCTGTCTGCCGATCCGGACGAAGAAATTTCTGGTAATTTCCGGTTCCGCATATAACTCGAAAAAGTTCAGATTGCCGACTTGTGAAAAGTGGCCGGATTCTCCCCATTTGTGAATTTCCTGCGGTGACGCATGCAGTCGAAGCCCTTTGGTGCGGTAAGTAATGCTGATCCGGTTACGTTGCGTGACTTGCAGGTTTGGCATGATGGTGTCAGCCGGTGTCCATATAAAATTGTCACGGAATTCTGCCCGGGGCCGAATCTCAAAGTCGATTGTCAGTTCACGGCGCAAGGTGTCCGGTGCCTGTGCAAACATTTTGTCCGTTGCACAAAGCATAACAAAAAGCAAGATCAGGTAATGTGTTTTCAGATAAGGAGTTTTAAAATAAGACACGGTAATGATTTCTGTGCAAAGCTAATCCTTCCCGGAACAAGTAAACGCTGGGTGGCAAAGCAATTCATATTCTTTTCCGAAATCAGCATGCTGTTCCTGCCGCCAATTGTACTATTCCGGTTTGATTAGATAAAAGCAGCCATGCAATCTGATGTGCTTATGCTGTTTGGTTTTAAGCCATACGGCCAGACAATGTTCATAGTCCTGCTTCCAAGGACATATGGCTGCCCGTTACAAATCAAGGTGAAAAACACAGCCGGGTTAAACATAAAACTGCTTTTGTAACTTTTTGAATAATCAATTCAACTGTCCCGAACAACAGTTCACAAGGCCAACTCTTCACTTGGACTTTAATCTGATTCTTCCACAGGCAGCCATCCGCCACCTTTGTATCGCCGGAATGGCAAACGCAGTTTCGCAGCTTGCGGACCTGTCATCTCCGGAATGTACATTTTCCATAACCATTTATTCAGACCATGAAATTTAGAGAAAAATTCGTCGGCTTATGCCTGCTGACAAGCCTGCTTGCCTGCCAGAACAGCAATGAACCTCCTGCATCGTCCACCGAGAAGGGCACGCTGAAAGTTACTTTTGACGGAAAAACCAGGATTTACACGGACGCCAGAATATCCGAAGGCAAGCTCGGTTCCATCGCCAGCCTGAGCATCAATGGCGGATCTACGGAGTCCGATTACCTTACGATAACTGCTTTTGGCTCGGAAGCCGGGACTTATCCGTACAAGCAGGACATCAACGACTACAAGGCTGTCAGTCAGGTGGAATACAAGACAGCCGGAACATCATTCAACAACTACTTTGCGCAGATCTGTCCTGACAAGTCCGGGTATTACTCCACAAAAGGCGAGGTGAAAATTCTGGAATACGTTCCGGGCAAACATGCAAAAGGCACGTTCACAGGAGCTTTGCTGGATTCGAACAGCGAAGACGAGTGTAACCCGGCCAGCAAGTCTTTCAGCGGAGAATTTGATCTGACTTTAAACTGACAACACGCATTTTTTTACACCGTTAATTATATAGAACCATGAAAAAACAACTGAAATCAATCTCCATCCTGATGCTATTTGCGGGCGCTCTGCTGATGGCATGCAGTAAATCTTCCGAATCCATCGATCCGGAGGCCTCTTCGCCACCACCGGCAGGTGTCGGCGGCAAATGGTCGTACGGCACGTTCTCGCCCAGCAGCTTCTGGGGAACAGACGGCAGTTACAACGGATCTGCGTATGAGCAGGCGATGGCATTCAATTTTTCCTCAAACGGAACTTATGAAATGTATGTCATGAACGTCACAACTTATTATAGCTGTCGGACAGGCGCTTACACGTACTGGAAAGGGCAGGTTAAATTTGATGAAACCAACCATACCCTTACCCTGACACCTTTGCAGGGAACCCAGCGGGGGGAATACAGCTGCGCAACCGGAAAAAATTTCAAGCGCGATGCAACGGCCAGCGAGAAACAAGATGCGCATAAAACGTACTACTACGCCAAGGAAACCGATTCTAAAGGCCAGCCTGCTTTGCGGATTTATTTCAGCGAAACCGACAATCAGGGAGCGCAGTTATCCAAAGGCAACTGGTAATAGCAGCGCGCAATTCAGCATGCCTTTTTTCCTGAAATCACTGGTGACTTTTTGCCGGTAACCTGTGATCAAATGCATGTTGTTTTGATATAAAAGTACAAGGCTTGTAAATCGTGAATTTACAAGCCTTAATATTATAACAAAATTTAAAATTCGGTCATTCAGATCCAGTTTCCCGCATTCCGTACCCGGAACTTAGCATGCAATACATGGCCGTTGTCATACGTGCGGAGACCGTGGGTTTCAGTACAAGGATTGTTCAGAATTGAACCATTTTTTTTAAGGATATCAAAAAACTTCTTCTATTGTTCAAAAAAGGCATTTTAGAAAATGGGGTAGCATTATTCCGGCCGTTTCCGGCCTGGATGGTACAATCGTGTAGTTTTGGAGTAGCTTAATGGTGACCGGAACCTCAGGAAATTAATTTTGAGTAAAATATGAAAACAAGCTGCTTAAATAATGAGGTTTCATGAACATTGATTAAAGGCTGGAAATTTTGCTGCAAAAGCGCTAAACCAAAACCCGAAATGGAAAAAAAGAGTATAACAAGTGAGAAGTCAACCGCTTCCAGGAGAGACTTTGTCAAAGCAGCGGCCATGACCGCGGCTGGTTTTATGATAGTCCCGAGACACGTATTGGGAGGAAAAGGCTTTATAGCGCCAAGCGACAGGCTGACCATTGCCGGTGTCGGTGTCGGAGGCAAAGGAACGTCCGATCTTTCCCATTTTTTCCAGAGCGGCAAAGCAGATATTGCTTATCTCTGCGATGTGGACGATCGCCGCGCTGCAACCAGCAGGACCAATTTCCCCAAAGCCAAGTATTACAAGGATTTCCGGGAAATGTTCGAGAAAGAATCCAAAAATTTTGACGCAGTTTCGGTTTCCACACCGGACCACACGCACGCAGTAGTAGCCATGGCGGCCATGCAGCTCGGCAAGCACGTGTATGTGCAGAAACCGATGACACACGATATTTACGAAGCCAGAAAGCTGACCGAAGCAGCAGCTAAATATAAAGTAGTTACCCAGATGGGAAACCAGGGTTCATCCGGCGATGGCGTAAGAACCTTGCACGAATGGTATGATGCCGGTATCATCGGTGACGTCGATACAGTTTATATCTGGACCAACCGGCCGATCTGGCCGCAAGGTATTCCCTGGCCATCGGAAAAACCTCCGGTCCCCAAAGAACTTGACTGGGATTTGTGGCTGGGTACGGCGCCTAAAAAAGACTATGTAGAAAACCTGATCCCGGGGAGCTGGCGGGGATGGTGGGACTATGGAACCGGTGCATTGGGTGATCTTGGCTGCCATTTGATGGAAGCTCCGTTCCGCGTGCTTGGGTTGAAATATGCGACTGACATGCAGGCCAGTGTAGGAAGTGTTTTCACCGCTTTTGGCAAAAGAGGCATTTTCCCGGACAGCTGTCCGCCGTCAAGCCATGCGACGCTTACGTTTCCAAAAACACCAAAAACAAAAGGACCTGTAACCATGCACTGGATGGACGGCGGCATCAAGCCGGAACGTCCGGAAGAACTGGGAGCAAACGAATTGTTTGGAGACGGAAACAGCGGGATCTTGTTTGTAGGTTCCAAAGGCAAAATGATGGCCAGTGAATATGCGGCAAATCCGCGGTTGCTGCCGTTAAGCAAAATGCAGGAGGTGAAGGTAAAACAGAAATTTGCCCGTGTTCCGGGAAGTGCCGACGGCCACTATGCGCAATGGGTGGAAGGCTGTATCGCAGGTTACGGTAAAATGGAATTGAGCTCGCCGTTTGAACTGGCTGGCCCGCTGACCGAAGCGATTCTGGGAGCAAACCTTGCAATACGCGGTGCAGACATGCCAAAAGCCAGAGAAGACGGCAAGGGCTTTACATATCCGGGAAGCAATATGAAAATGCTTTGGGATGCGCAGAATATGAAAGTTACGAACTTTGACGAGGTCAATCAGTTTGTCCGCCGGAATTACCGTGATGGATGGAGTTTAGGCGTTTAAGTAAATTTATATACGGAAGTTGAAAAGCGGTTTGACAGTCATACGATTGTCAAACCGCTTTTTTGTTCTCCTATGCTTTCTTGTGTATACACTTAATTCAGGCCAATCCGGCGTCCGGTCATGAAGTTTATTTTATATTTGTAAAATATCCCCTGCATTAAGCATCTGCAAAGTATGGAGTGTAACAAGAGGACGACCTCTCCCGTAGTGGGAATTACTTCCGGACGACCGGATCATACTGATTCATGTCATGTCCTGGATTTATTTAGTGATTGCCGGGCTTTTGGAAATTGTTTGGGCCTATTTTATGAAGCAATCAGAAGGTTTCACCCGGATCACGCCAACAGCCATTACCATTATTGCCATGATAGCCAGCTTCGGGCTGCTGGCAATGGCAATGCGTACTTTACCGCTCGGTACATCGTATACAATATGGACGGGAATAGGAGCAGTCGGTTCATTTATCGTCGGGATTGTCTTTCTTGGTGAACAAGTCAGTTTTGCACGTGTGCTTGCTGTAATACTGATCGTGGCGGGGCTGATTGTCCTGAAGCTTACTTCAGATCATTGAATGGTTCGTGAGCATTGGATGCATGTAGTTGTCGCAAAAGGCAGGGTGGGGCTCCGGAGCCGGTCCAATGTTGGTTTTTCATTTGCATGTTTATAAACAGGATGCTCCTCCGGAGCCATTGCTGTACGGTTTTCTTCGTTGCATTTCTATAAACAGAGGGCTACTCCGGAGCCGGTTCGATGCGGTTTTTTCATTTGCATGTTTATAAACAGGATGCTCCTCCGGAGCCATTGCTGTACAGTTTTCTCCATTGTAATTCTATAAACAGAGGGCTCCTCCGGAGCCGGTCTAATGTGGGTTTTAATTAGATTTTCTAGAAACAGTTGGCTCCTGCGGAGCTTTCTGTATCTAGAAAAGATGCAAACCATTTCGGTAAAGAGCCGGCTCCGGAGGAGCCTACTTGTGCACGGTATGGCCTGCCTTGAAGTGCTTGGAAGCTGCACGTGAACTATCATCCTAAACAGTCCAGTCCGTTGGTGCTTTTCCGAATTTCTTCTTGAAAGAATGGGAGAAATGGGACAGACTTTCAAATCCCAGATCAAGGTAAATGGCAGATGGCTTCTTGTTTTTGGTTTCTATCAGATGACGCGCTTCGTAAAGCCTTTTTTCCTGTAACCAATGCCGCGGCGACATCCCGAATGTCTTTTGAAAATCACGTTTGAAACCCGCCAGACTTCTTCCCGTCAGGTGCGCAAATTTTTCGACCGGTATGTTATACTGAAAATTATGAAGCATGAATTTCTCAAGATCCATTTTATACGGCTCAGAAAAATCGAACAGCAATTCCTGTAATGATGGCATGGCATGAAGCAGGAGGTGAACTGCTTCTCTTACTTTAAGCATGCCCATCGAATTTGTTAATTTCTCGTCGGGATTACGGACGTAGGGAATGATGGACTGGAAGAAGGCCCGCAAATAATCGTTTCCGGGAATCAGGATATTGGGTGGGCCGGTGTATTTTCTGCCGGTTTCAATTTGCTCTTCCAGGGCAATTTGCCTGAGCAGATTTTCCTGCAGGCTTATTACAATCGTTTGATAATGCTCGTTTTCCAGCGGTGTTTTGGTGATTTCTGCCAACTGGTTTTTCTGGATCAGCAACATTTCTCCGCTCTTCATGGATATTTTCTCATGCGCATTTTCCATTGAAAACCGGCCTGAGACCAGCATTACCAGCGTATTGTGTTTCAGAAATGCCACTTTCTCCTTTTTCATTGTGGAAAGGTAGGAGAAGAAAATAACGCCGGGAATAATTTCAGTTGGATTGGTCACTTTCAAAAGTCATAAAATGCGGAGCTTACAAGCGGCTCCGCTGTTATTTGGCTTGTTATCGCTGCAGATAGGTACCGCCAAGGATGGCACCCGGTGCAAAATGTGTATGAAGCAAATTTAATTCTTCCGCTGTAAATGCAATGGACATGGCTTCGATATTTTCCGGCAACCGCGATCTGCGGCTCATGCTTACCAGCGGCATAATCTGCTCACCCTGCGCATTTACCCAGGCTATGGCCAGTTGTGTCGGTGTATATCCTTTTTCCCTCGCCATTTGCTTCAAAAGCGCTACTTTTTCCAGGTTCCTGATCAGATTTTCTCCCTGAAAACGCGGGAAATGGTTCTGATAGGCATCGGGTGCAAGTGGCGCCTTCATATCGCCGGACAGCAATCCCTCTGCTGTATTCGCAAATGCCACAACTCCGATGCCGAGTTCCTTTGCCGTAGGAAGCAGGTCACTTTCAATCTGGCGGTCGGCCAGCGAGTAGCCTATTTCCAGGGCTGTTACGGGATGGATGCTGTTGGCCTTGCGAAGCTGATCCGCGGTAATTTCGGAAACGCCCAGATGCCGCACTTTGCCATCCTGAATCAGGTCTGCGACTGTTCCGATCACATCTTCTACGGGAACGCTGTTGTCCAGTCGGCAGGGCTGATACAGATCAATGGTTTCCACGCCCAGACGGACCAGCGAATAGTTAATAAAATTTTTGATTGCTATTGGCCGCAAGTCCAGTCCGATCCATTGATTGTTGTAAAAAATAGCCCCGAACTTGACACTGATGAATGCGTCGCCGCGCCGGCCTTTGATGGCTTTGCCAACAAGCAGCTCGTTGTGGCCGCTGCCGTAAAAGTCGCCGGTATTTAAAAAATTAATGCCGCTGTCCAGTGCCATCTGAATCGTTGCTATACTTTCATTTTCATCATTCGCCTGGCTTCCCCATACGGGTGACATTCTCATACAGCCTAATCCGATTTTGGAAACGAGCGGGCCATTGTTGCCGAGGTTGATTTTTGGTATCGTTGTCATTGTGATTGTTTTGATTTAACAATACAAAGGTGCGTGTTGCTTTTCATTTTGAATTTCCTCTATGGCTCAAAAAACTTGTCTGTACGGATCAGATTGAAATGGTTCACAAACACAAAGGCACTTAATGCCGGAAAGTACCGATGCTTGCAAATTTCTGCCGCTCAAATGGTTATGAACTTCTTCCGGAAAGTATCCGAATGGAATGGATATAAAAATAACCAAACACAGTGCCCTGATCCGGACTGTATTTGGTTATGCAAAATTTACAAACGCGCCAACTCAGCTTGCATTTTCCGCGCGTCCGGGTAAGTATTTTCTTTAAGATCTAAAAAGCTATTGTCCGGCGGTGAGCAGCAGAATGAGTGCAAGGTTGACACCAAAGCCGATGCCCCAGTTTTTCCATACTTTTCCCTGCTTTATTTTTTTAGCCTTGCGCGTATAGGCCGCATGGTAATTGGCTTGTCTGAAAAGCGATTCATCCGGGTAACCGAGATTTTCAATCTTGGGAGTTGTTGATGATGTTGCGATTGCGGGTATAAGCCCGATCAGCGGAGATACAAGGCTCGCAATGAGTGTTCCTGTTGCTGCGCCCTTGTATTTTACATAATTTCTTTCCGCATCAATTTGTCCTTTTACCGACAGATCTTCGTTGGGTACCAGGGTGTAAAGCTGTTGTTTCTGAATGGTTACTGTTGAATCCGGGGCAAAATCCTGTGCATTTACAAAGAGGGAAATGAAACATAATGAACAAATCGTAATAAACAATTTCATACTGATAGTTTTGGTGAGGATAATAAATGAATAAGTTTTGGAAGCAAATTTATAGAAAATTCACCGAGGTATTTTATCCATTGAATAACATTACTTGATCCTTCAATACTTTTTGTAACTGACGGTGAAACCAGCATGCTGAAATCGGAGTTGCCGGATAAGAAAAGGCGCCGTTTTCATTCTCCGGATTGTTGTTTTTAACTGCTTTATGAGATGTAGCCGGAAAATCAGCCGCCTTTGATCCTGTTCAGCTCGTCTTCTGAGCCGGTACGCCGGTTACGGGCAGCATTGATTTCCTTGCTTCCGAAACGGTAACTGAAATTGATCTTCAGCATCTGGCCTTCGAACCGGAAACGCAGATTGGTTTTGATGCCCGCGTATTCCGATTCGTATCCGCCCCGGGCCGTATGAAAAATATCACTGAATGAAACTTTCAGTGTCGCATTGCTTTTCCAGAACTTTTTCTGGATACCCGCATCCATCATGCCCATTCCCCGGTTGTAATCGATCCGGCGGTAAGGGGAGTTATACCATCCGGTCAGTTCCAGTGTCCAGTCATTTTTCAGCTTGAAGGTATTCTGGCCGTTCATGTTGAACGCTGTTGTTGTGTTGTTGATGATGAGGCCGCCCGGCAACGCTGCTTTCCAAATATTATGGTAGCCGCCGATGTTGAAATAAATGTCCCACCATTTGGTAATGGCTGTTGTAATGCTGATATCCAGATTGAAGCTTTGCGAATGGTCCAGGTTTTGGGTTATAAAATAGGTGCGGCTGCTGTCGTAAGGAATGCGGAGGCCTGCAACCGGAAACCGCGTTCTCCGGTAACCGAGCGACGTGGTCAGTTTGGCTTTATAAACATGCGTAAGTTTAAAGCTGTTGGCATATTCCGGTTTCAGAAACGGGTTTCCTTTGGAGTAAACAAGTTCGTCGATACGGTATTCAAACGGGTTCAGGTTCTGGTAACTCGGCCGGTTGATCCGGCGGCTGTAATTCAGGTTCCAGTTGTGGTTTTTGGAAGCCTTGAAAGAAATGGCGCCGCTTGGAAAAAAATTGAGGTAAGTCGTGTCCACTTTGTCGAGGTCATTATGTTTAAAGCTCGTGAGGTCGCCGAGTGACTGGGTTTGTTCTGCGCGGATGCCAGCCTGTAAATCCCACTTTTTGCCAATTGCCACATTGTAATTGGCATATGCCGCATAGACGCGTTCCGTGTATTTAAACCGGTTGCTGCGGCTGGTATCAATGACTTCTACTTGGTTGAGTACATTGAAAAAATCAAAAGTGTTGTCCGATTTTACATCCGATAACTTGAAGCCGTAGCCAAGCTTTCCCTTTTTCAGCGGCTGCTCGTAGTCAGCCTTGAATGACCGGATGGTGATGTCCACGGGTGTTTTGCTCACATAATTTCTTTCAAGCGGTTCCTTTTCGTCCATACGGAAAAAATACTTGTTGGGCTGATAACTGACCCCGCGTGACACAAACTTTCCGTAATCAGCGTCTATATTCAGTTCGTGGCCCGTTGTGTCGGCATAATGATAATTCAGGTTGATGTTCAGGTTTTTGTTCTTTTCCGGATTGGAAGTCTGTGAGTAAAGCATAAGCGAATCGCCTTCCATGTTCAGCCGCCGGCTGATGAATGTTTCACTTTGTCCGCCGCCGTTATGATGGCTGATCCTGCCGTTGGCGCTGAATCCAAGCGTATTTTTTGCATTGATAAAATAATCCGCTCCGATTTTCGCGCTGTGCGTCGTGTCGCGCCAGATGCCGTGCCAGATTTTGTTGTAAGCTACGCCATTCAGGACCTGGTCATCGTAAGTTGTATTGTGCCAGGCACCCTGATTGAAGCCGTAAGAACCAAATACATTGACTTTTTTATCCCGGTGATTCAGGTTCAGGGAAGCGTTGTATTTGGGCGTGATGCCGAACATTGCGCCCAGACTTAAATTCCCGTTCGTTCCCAGCTTTACATTTTTTTTCAGACGGATATTGATAATGCCGAGATCGCCGGCAGCGTCATATTTGGCGGATGGGTTGGTGATGATTTCAATAGCTTCAATATCAGCCGAATTCATGCTTTTCAACGTAGATGCAAGGTCTTTTCCGCTCATAGGCGATGGCCGTCCGTCGATATAAATCCGGACGCCGGTTTTTCCTTTTACCAGAATGTTCTCATCTTTATCAATCTGAACACCCGGCGATTTCTGCAGTAATTCCAGCGCGTTGGAACCCGTAGCATTAATGCTTCCTTCGATATTGAAAACCAGCCTGTCGTTTTTGACTTCAATGAGCGGCCTGGCGGCAGTTACTTTGACTTCGTTCAGCTGCTGCGTATCTGCAGGCAATTTGAAAACCGGGAAATTTACATCGGAGTCCGTTACTGAAAATGCCGGCGACTGGAACAATTTGCTGCCAACGGATGAAATCCGGATAAAATAGGTGCCTGGACCAATCCCGGATATTCTGAACAAGCCGTGGTCATCGGCAACATCGGCTTTGATCAGTGCGGAATCAGCGGAATTATTGACTGAAACAGCAGCGTAAGGAACCGGCTCGTCCTGCTGGTTTCTGACGCTTCCGCTGACATTATAATTTTGAGCATGCGCGTAAAATGATGCAAAAAGGATCAGTACTGCGGGTAAAAGATGCTTCATACAAGTCCATGGCTAAGTTTTCAATCAATGGATCTGAAAAAATGGAAAATGTTGCATCCCCGCCTGAAATTATCTTGCATACACGCTTATCAAACCCGCATCCGAAAGGCAATAGGCGTGGTGCCGGTATATTTCCGGAACTGTTTGCAAAGGTGACTTTCATCCGTATAGCCAAATTCGTCAGCAATTTCGCTCAGTGTCAGCTGGCTGTAAAGCAACCGCGCCTCGATCAGTTTGATTTTATGTTTGATGATATATTGTTTCAGGGATTCGCCGGTTTGCTTTTTGAAAAACAGGCTGATGTAAGCAGGCGCATAATGAAAATGTTCGGCCAGACGCTCAATGGTCAGGTTCTCCGGTCTGTAAATATGCTGCCGGATATACATCAGGATGGCCTCTGCCGAATCCTTCATTACAGGTCTGCTCTGTGTCTGGCTGAACAGGTTCCGGGCCAGAATGATAAGCATGCTCCGCATCAGACTATCGCGGATTACCTCAAAATACTGCGACTGATCGTCGGAAGATTCTGCTTCCAGCACGGCGAGCAGATGATGCAGTTTTTGCTTTTCCGGCTTATCCGCTACAATGGACCCGCGGCTTTGGGATGAGGTATTCAGCAAAGTGCGGATGATGGGCTGCCACGGACGGTCTTTGTCTCCGGGCAGCTGTTTGTGAATGGATTCATTGAAACGGACAAAGCTGAACTCTGTCAATTCCTGAATATCAAAGTGATGGAAATCCTCGGGCCCCAGCAGAAAGACGTCGCCTTCGGCATACTGAAAAGCATTGCCGTTGATCCGGTGAATGCCGCTTCCTTTCAGTATAAAGATAATCTCGAAATAGGTATGCTTATGGACAGAGTGGTCCCAGGTTGCAGCTTCGAAATGGTAAATGCTGAAAGGCGTATGGAGAATGTATCGTTTCATCAGGTTTTAATATAACCATAAACCTACCAATTTATAATGGATTTTTACCATGCGATCGGATTTCAGGTTTTTACATTTGCCTTTGCATAATGATTCAAACGACAGAAATAAATACATCTATGAAACTCACATTTATCTTTTCAGCGGCGATAGCAACAGTCTGCGCCCTTTTTTCCATGCGAAGTGCGGATGAATGGACGCCGCTTCTGGATAAAGACCTCAGCCAGTGGGAGAATTACCTGAGCTATGCGCATAAAAATGGTTATAATGGAAAAGTACCGAAGGACGTAAACGGCAATCCGGTTGCACCGGTTGGTTATAACAAGGATAACGGAAAAGTTTTTTCAGTTATAAATGAATCCGGAAGCCCGGTGCTGCGGATCAGCGGTGAAACGTACGGATGCCTGTTTACACGCAGTTCATACAAGAATTATCATCTCCGACTGCAGGTAAAATGGGGAGATAAGAAATATGAACCCCGACTGGACAAACTGCGGGACTCCGGAATTTGTATCATTCCACCGGTGAGGCCGGTGCCGAATACTGGCGTACATGGATGCTGTCGCAGGAATTCCAGATCATGGAAGGACATATGGGCGATTTCTGGTGCCAGGCCAATTCGGCTATTGACATTCGTTCATTCCCGTCCGAAGGCGTCATGAACCGGGTAGCAGACGAAAAGCAGCCTTTTGGAACCTTTAAAAGCGGCGGGGATTATTTTTGCATGCGTTCGGGAAATTATGAAAGCCCTGCAAACGAATGGACTACGCTCGAACTGATTTGCTATGAAGGAAAAAGTCTGCATATTGTCAACGGCCATGTCGTGATGGTGCTGAACAATTCGCGTTACATCACGCCGGAAGGGAAGGAGGTCCCGATGATCAGTGGTAAAATCCAGCTGCAGAGTGAGGCGGCGGAAGTATTTTATCGTAATATTATGATCAGAGAGCTTTCTGCGATGCCAAAAGATTACGCAGGATTATTTTAAAGAATAGTTAATTTCCAGTTTTACTACAAGAAGTCAATGAAACAGCAATCAAGAAGAAATTTTGTTAAAAGCGGCCTTGCGGCTGGCGTGGGTATGGGCATATCAACGGAACCGGCAGCTAAAAACGTGTTTGTACACCATGTTCTGTTCTATCTGAAAAATCCGGGAAATACGGCCGACAAAGACAAATTGCTGGAAGGGTTGAACAAGCTCGCCAAATGTCCGACCATCAAAATGGTCCACATCGGAACGCCGGCAGAAACAAACCGCGACGTGATCGAGCGCACTTATGCCTATTCGTGGCTATGCTTTTTCGACAGCCCGGCAGATGAAGAAGCTTATCAGAAACACCCGATCCATGACGATTTCAGGAACAATTATGCGCAGTTATGGGAAAAAGTGGTGATTTATGATGCAGTAGGACCAAAGCGGTAAATTCGATTGAGGAAGTATGCATGTACACAGTGAGAAGTGAAATGTGAGAAGTGAAATGTGAGAAGTGAAATGTGAGAAGTGAAATGTGAGAAGTGAAAAGGAAAACGGGAATACAAGGTTGTTAGCTGTGTAGCTGAAATCGGTACTCAGATCATATCCTGTTTCAAACCTGATTGTAACGTATATAACATACACGACAATCAGGTTTTTTTATTAAACAAATCGAATCAAAAGGAATTACCAAATAAATAAAACCCTTCATCCTTCCTCCCTTCGTCCTTCCTGCCTGTAACCTTCCTGCCCGCTCCATCCAGACAAGATCAGTAATTTTGACTACACATTCTGCAAACATGGCTACACCTGGCGAATCATTCCGATAGAAATTTGCAATCATCAATTTTGACAGGAAATGAAAAACGGAACGGAAGGAAAAGTAGTGGTCATTACCGGTGCCAGCAGCGGAATAGGGGAAGCTACGGCAGAATTGCTCGCTGGCCAAGGCGCGAAAGTCGTTTTGGGAGCACGTCGAACCGATTTGCTGAACGAACTTGCTGAACGCATACAACAAAATGGCGGCGAGGCCGTATGCCTGCAAACAGACGTGACAAACCGCATTGAAGTGGCGCAGCTTGCAGCTTTGGCAGTAACCCGCTTCGGGCGGCTGGATGTGATGATCAATAATGCGGGAATCAGTCAGCTTTACCGGATGGAAGAACTGGATGTGGAAGGCTGGGAACAAATGATCGACGTGAATCTAAAAGGCGTACTTTACGGTATCGCCGCAGCATTGCCCATTTTTATTTCACAAGGATCAGGACATTTCATCAACATCATTTCAACGGCCGGCATCAGCATCGTTCCGGCAATGGGCGTTTACGCCGGTACTAAAAATGCAGTGCGTACGATCAGCGAAGCATTGCGGCAGGAATCAAACGGACGCTGGCGCGTCACCGGAATATCGCCCGGATTTGTTGCCACGCCGTTTGCTGGAAATATTAAAAATGATAACATGCGGGAAGCTATACAGCAGAAAGCCGATGAAATTGCGATCCCTGCCGGAGCCATAGCGCAGGCTGTTGCCTTTGCCATTGCGCAGCCGGACTATGTGGATGTCGGAGACATCGTAATCCACCCGACTGTTCAGGATTAAATCGACTATACAGCGTAACTTAGCCAAAAAAGAAACAACATTGAAGCCATCTGTGAAGCCAATGGTTTTTGAAAACATTTCCGGATTAATGCAGCGGCTGAATCTGCCCGGGCCGCTGCATCCGCACATTGCATTGGTTCATTACGACCGGACAAAGCCGGATCTTTCGGATGCAGGAAACCGGTATTTACTTCATTTTTATAAAATAGCATTCAAGTCAACCTTCAGTGGCAAGGCGAAATACGGGCCGGGTTCTTACGATTTTCGGGAAGGAGGGCTTGCTTTTGTTGCCCGAAACCAGTTGGTTGAGCTTTCCGGCGATGCGGAAGAGCATGAAGGATATGCGTTGTTTTTCCACCCCGATCTGCTCAACGGGTATCCGCTCGCCAGAACGATTCAGCAGTATGGTTTTTTTTCCTATGCTGTTACAGAAGCATTATTTCTTTCTGAAAAGGAAAAGAAAGTAATTGCGTCCGTTTTTGAGGCCATCGATACGGAGCTGAAAAATAACATCGACCGATTCAGTCAGGACGTTCTTGTGTCGCAGATTGAGTTGCTGCTGAATCATTGCAACCGTTTTTATAACCGGCAGTTCCTGACCCGCAATGTACTCCATCATGATCTGATTGACAGGATGAATGCTTATCTGAACGATTGGTTTGCCAAAGAGCAGGCGCTCATCAGCGGCTTGCCCACAACACAGGAAATTGCAGATCAGTTGAACGTATCGCAGCGCTACTTGTCCGATATGCTCCGGTCTTTGACCGGTAAAACCACACAACAGCACATTCATCTCCGGCTGATGGAAAAAGCGAAAGAAATGTTGAGCAGCGATGCATTAACGACAGCAGAAGTAGCTTATCGGCTCGGCTTTGAACACCCGCAATCCTTTAACAAGTTTTTCAGGCAGAAAACCGGATTGTCACCCGCTGCATTCCGCAAATTGCTTTATGCAGACTAATGAGTTTTCCAGTTTTCATGAGCATAGCGCTGAATGCTTGCATTTGGCTTCAATCCAGCCTTTTCAGAATTTTTCTGTCGATATAGAATGTACCGAAAGGAACCAGACAGGCAAGCAGTACTTTCCACGTAATTTGTCTGAATTTCCATTGCTGCTCAACGGCTACGCTTAACGTATTGAAAACAAACCATAGAAAGAGTATGCCATGAACAGGCCCGACGGCTTTCACCCAGGAAGGGTCCTGAAAAATATACTTTCTGGGAACGGCAGCAAAAAGCAGAAACAGCAGTGAAATTCCTTCCAGCATGCCGATGATTCGCAGCTTGAAAACAGCGGATCTGAATTTGTTTTTCATAAAGATAATCAGAATAAACGATAGTATGGACGGGCAACAAGTGGTGAAAACGGCCACGGAACAGCCAGAAAAAGGATGACCAGAGCGGCAACAAACCAACGCAGCATGGTCCGGAATTTCTGCCGGTCCGTTTCCATGCGTTTGGCTTTTGCAGAACCAATTGTAACGACGGTCACCACGATAAGCATCAGGGCTGCATGAATGTACCGGAAAAAGAATGTCTGGTCATGTGCCCATCCATCGCTGAACGCAGCGCCGGCCGCTTTCACCACCGGACTTAGAAAATACAAACCCATTCCCAGCATAAACTGGATGTGGGCAATCGTGGCAGTCCAATGGCGAAATGCGTCGGAAGCTGCCGTAAATGGCTTTTTGCCAGAGTAACCGGTAAAAGCAATATAAATGGACGACAGCAAGGACGCCAGCACCATCCACCGGAACAAAGAATGCAGTAAAAGCAGGATCGCGTACATAGGCAGGGAAAATACTGGTTGGTATGTTTATGGTCAAAAAAAATCAGGCTAGTTTCTGAAGGTATGTTTTAAGTTCCGCCAGGAAGTCATGGTAGCAGCTCCGGCCGAATACTTTGCCCATGTTCCGCACGCCGCTGTAACCGGTAACGACAAACAATGCAATCTGTCGCGGAGCCAGTTCAGCCCGTATCTTTCCCGACTGCTGCGCCAGGGTAAGAACGTGTTCAATCGCATGCTGCCATCTGACGACCAGCTGCGTAAGTGCATTTCTAAATGACAGGTTCAGCGGTGACATTTCTTCGATCAGGTTAACGGCCGGACATCCGTACTGTACATCAAAAAACGGATTGTCGAGCAGCAGTCCTTCCATCATGCGGTAAATTTTATCCGGCACATCCTTTCCGTCCAGCAAAGGGTCGATCATGGCAGCAGCCATGCCCGGATACATCACTTCCTTAATGATCGCCAGCCCCATTTCTTCCTTGGATTTGAAATGATAATAAAAAGCACCTTTCGTTACCTGCGTAGTGGCAATGATCACATCAATGCTTGTGGCCTGATAACCGTTCCTGTAAATCAGCTCGAATGCTTTCTGCAAAATGATCAGGCGGGTATCCGCAGCTTTTCCCATAAAAGATACTAAGTGGTATGTTTTTTCAAAAGTAGTATATTTTCTGATAGATTCATGTTTCAGAAAAAAAATATTCATCCATAAAGTTGTCCGTACTTGCCATTATATTTCACTATTATGCAAGCTTTATGCGGATATTGAAACATGCTGAAATGGTAATAGGAGGTTGAGCTGCAAAATGGCTCTGCCATCACGACTGCATTATTTATGCATGTTGATTTGCATCGCCTTGCTGTGTGCCGGCTGTGGAAAGGAGCGCAGTACATTGTGTCAGAAAAAGGTAAAACCAACAGAAACAATTACAGTTACAAATGCCAGAACCATTCAAAAACAGATAACTCAATAACAACCCCTAAATTCAATAACTTTAAAAAAAACAATAAATGACAACTAAATGACAACTAAATGACAACTAAATGACAACTGAATGACAACAAATGACTACTAAATTACAGCAAATGACTACTAAATGACCACCAAATGACCACCGAATGCCCACAACCTGACAAAACAAAACCAATAAATCTATGTCAAACCAGCATCCGCCGAATTTTGAAACCATCGCCCTCGACTACATTGAAAGTGTCAAAAAGCAGTTTGAATATTACAAATGGCTGGGCGAGCAAACCATTCACCAATTGCCCGAAGACGCGCTGTTCGGGCAAATCAATGCCGACAGCAACAGCATCGCGATCATTGTAAAACATCTTTCCGGCAACATGCTGTCAAGATGGACGGATTTTCTGACATCGGACGGTGAAAAGGAATGGCGTGACCGTGAGGCGGAATTTGAAAATGATATCCGGTCAAAAACGGAGTTGCTGGAAATATGGGATAAAGGCTGGAACTGCCTGCAGAAAACACTTGAAGAACTTGGTACCGAAGATTTGGGAAAGGAAATATTCATCCGTAATCAGGGCCATACCGTAATCCAGGCAATAAACAGGCAACTTGCTCATTACCCGTATCATATCGGACAGATTGTGTTCATCGGCAAAATGATTCTAGGCGAAAACTGGAAGTCGCTTTCTATTCCCCGGGGCTCATCGCAAGCATACAACCGCGATAAATTTGCCCAGCCAAAACATACCGAACACTTTACGGATGATCATCTGAAACAAAAATGATCGCTCAGCTATCAAAGTAGCTCAAACGGACGCAAATCATTAAACCATAACCCGGTTACAAGCCAGATTCCAGCAACAAACGTCCTCCGAAAACCAAACATGTACAACGCCGCAGTAACTGCCGGTTGTACATGTTCTTTTAATTAAACAGCAGTGTGGAAGGCTTGTTACGATACCAGCTTCGTTTGCAGGATAAATTGACTTACTGCTTCATTCACCTCCCGATGCCTTTCGACAAAGCCCATATGTCCGGCCGGTTGCAGCGTAAGAAGTTTTGAGCCCGGGATTCTTTCCTTCATGATGATACTCGCTTCCAGTTTGGTCAGGCGGTCTTTGTTTGCGCCTATAATCAATGTCGGGACGAATATTTCCGGCAGTACATTCGTAGCATCATAATCGAACATGGCCAGTACGCCTCTGCCTGTAACCGCCGGCGGCGCCATGGCGGAAAGATAACTCGCAAAATCCAGCTGCTTGCCGGTCTGAGTGCCTGCAAAGGTCAAAAACCGCGTCATAACCAGCATATTCCCGTTCAGATAGCTCATCCACCTGCTGATCCACAGTAACGGTGAAAACAGAACCATTAGCCAGCATATCGGTTTTAGCACCGAATTCTGGATTGTCATCAGCAACCTGCTGAGAATAGCGGTTTTGACCGGATTGGTAAAGGTCGTATGCTCGAGAATAATTCCCTTGATGGCAGATAGCTTATGTTTGTAAACCTTGCAAAAGGTCAGGATGGTCATACCGCCCATACTGTGTCCCCAAAGGATGGGATCTTTTGCTCCGGAGTAGTCAATAACTGCATCCAGGTCTGAGGCCAGCTTTTCCAGGCTGAAATCCTTGTTACTGGCCCGTTTTGATTTTCCCAGCCCGGGATGATCCATGAGCACCAGATGATAATCATTGCCAAAGTGTTTTTTCTGATAGTACCACTGCATGCTGTTGGAGTTCCAGCCGTGAATAAATACGATCGTCTGTTTCCCCTTGGTTCCGCCGTACTCTATATTGATCACACTGCCGTCCGGCCTTTGTAACTGCTGCTGATCCGGAAACCGGCTGGCTTCGGGTTCGTCTTCGCCCTGACGTTTTTTACCTAAAAGCATCCTGATTACACTTTTGCCCATCAGCAGATACAATAGCATGGCAACAGCGCCAATCAGGCAGTTTCGGGCATAATCCTGATCAACCAAAATATCCTTGTGCAGATACCATTCTCTCCATAAATAAACTTCCAGTCCAAAAAATGCAATGGTGGCCAGATTGGCCAGAAGCAAAGCGAGTACGATTAAAGGCATAAATAAAAGCGGGTTAAGTTTGTGATTGCTGTTGTATTTGGCATTTCAGGTCATTGTACGGTACACTTGAACTGTACCCACAACCCGATCTGTCACACGACGCGCTTTTGTATCAAAGATTATGCCAATTATACGTCTGCTTTGCAGCAAACTGCTTTGGAAGGCCGCGGCATCCTGAACATTTTTTATGTTGAGATTCCGGAGCGTCAGGTTACAGATACTTTTTATCGGCAAGGACCGTCCGCAGAGCAGGTGCCGAATTGCAGATGCGCTCCACCAGACCTTCTTTGTTGATAACCATATGCGTCGGATACCCGCGAATGTTCAGCGTCTGGTTCAAATAGGTTTTCTGATTTCCAACAACCTTGTAATCAAACTTCCGTCTGGCAAGAAATGATTTCAGTTCCTGTTCGGAATCAAAGGCCAGGCTCAGGAACAGCATATCGTCCCGGTTGCTTTTGCTGGCTACCAGTTTGTTCAGCTCAGGCATTTCCGCAACACAAGGCTTGCAGCCGATAAACCAGCATTTCAGGATCACGAATTTCCCTTTTGTATTCTGCGCGGTATAACGGTTACCGTTTATATCCGTGAAATGGAAATCCGGAAGTACTTTTCCAAGCTGCTGATAATCCTGAAAGTCTGAGTAAGCGACACTTTTCAGCGTATTGCGGATATTTTCGTCCGCATTCGGTTCCAGATTTTGCAGTTTATACTGGACAGCAGCGTCTCTGCCGACATATTTCAGCACGATGTACTGGCCGGTGGCATATTTCGCCATAAATGAATCCAGCGGTATGACGCTGGAACGAGTGTCAAAAGGCGTAAAATCTTCATAAAACCGGATGTTCCTGCTATGATACTTCCACCAGTTATTGAAACCGGAAGCTGCTTCGGAGGTGCCTGATACAGGCTTTCCCAGCCTGTTGCCGTCCGGCGCACAAGCGAATATCAAAACGTAACCAGAAAGCACAGGACTATTGTAAAGGTTTTCATCGGGAATGATCGGTTTTTGTCAGATGAATTTGGAAGATGTAAAATCTGTTTCTTATCCTTTTTGCAAATGGGTTATAGCGGAATTTTGTAAGGAAGGTTGTAAATTGATTTTTGGTTAATTTAAAGAAATTATATGATCCTAAAAAGCAAATGGTATGACATTCTGATTGTTACTTTATACTTGCTTTGCAGTCAGGCGCAACTTGCGGCATCTCAGCCGGTCACCGATGAAAGTCATCCGAACGATTATTATTTTTCATCCCAGATTTTTAACTCCGTTAAAAAGGACAATTATTTTTTAACTTCCTGGCAATTCTCTTTTATCGGAAACTACCAAAAAGCACTTCAGTATGCTGACAGCAGTGACCAAATGTTTCCGGAACTCGCAAAGAAAGATTCTGATTATTTCAGAACATTCAGACCGGTTGCTGCAAACAGCTATATAGCAGAACGTGCTGCAAAGGAGCAGATTGTTATAATCAATGAAGCGCATCACAGCCCTTTGCACCGTGTTTTTACGTTGTCGTTGTTACAGGATTTATACCATTGCGGATATAGGTATTTTGGTGCGGAAACGATAGGCTTTGCCGATTCACTCCTGAATCAGCGGAAGTATCCTTTACGGTCAACCGGCTGGTATAGTGTGGAACCTCAATACGGTGAACTAATCCGGCAGGCGCTAAAAATCGGCTTTTATGTATTTGACTATGAAGCGCGTACCATGGAAGCTTTTCAGGATGGCAAGCGCAGGGAAATAAGTCAGGCCCGGAATATCCAGGCTGTTCTTGCAAAAGATCCGCAGGCAAAAATTCTGATTCATGCCGGTTTTGACCACATTCGTGAAGATCAGGTCGGTGGAAGCTGGGGCAAGGCAATGGCCGGAAGGTTAAAGGAATTTACCGGAATCAATCCTTTTACAATAAATCAGGAAATGATGACCGAAAGAAGTTCGGCTGCCTACGAAAATCCGTATTACAAAATGGTTGAGGTTGATACGTTCAGCCTGTTTGTAAATGAGAAAAACGAGATTTTCAACGGGCCTTTCGGAGCTCCTGCAAGGTTTGATGCAAGGCTTTTTCATTCCAGAACCAAAATGGTTCATGGCCGTCCCGACTGGCTGTATCTGAACGGCAAAAGAAAGCCATACCCGGTTCGGGTTGAAGAAGGCGGGGCTGAGGTGCCATGCCTGGTTTTTGCATATTATCTTCAGGAAGATCAACTAAATGCGGTTCCAGCCGATGTAATAGAAATCACGGATTTCAAAGCCGATAACACACTTGTACTTTTTCCCGGAAAATACCGGATCATAATAAAAGGCAAAAACGGTGCTGTTCAGGAACGGGTTGAAACAATTGAATAACTGAAAAAAATGGACTGATTAAATACTTAATTTAATTAATAATCAGTCGAATGTACTTTTATTAAAATCAAACTTCATCAGATATTCCCAAGGACCGTCCAGATAGCGCCAGAGCTGAATGCCATGAACTGTGAAACGAAAGGGCTGGAAATCACGGGCCATTTCTGCCTGCAGATTTTTAGCTTCCTGCGGCTCAACCTTGTTTTGTATCGTAACATGGAAATTCCTTTTCTGCCGGTCCTGATTTGTCAAGGATTCCAACCAGCCTTTCTGAAGCTTTTGATGCAGCGCGGATAGTTCGGGAGAAATAATTTTAAAGGCAGTACCGCCGCCAAGCGATACGATAGTCTGTGCAGTGACTTCAAATGGCTGCTGGTTTTCAGCAAGGTTTGCGAGATCTTCTACAATCCGGGGTTCGTCCGGCAGCGCATGAAAAAGGGTCAGGTGCGCATCCAGATAATTGCGTTTGGCCGGAAAATGCTGTTGGCGTAACTGGTTGAAATACTCCTGAGCCGACGGTGTCATTGCCAGTGTGGCAATAAGCGGCTTCCGTGCCGAATGTGCTGCCGTAAGGCGTGATTGTTCCATAAACCAAGTATTTTGATATAACGCCAGCAAGATTCAGGCCTGAAATATTTCTGGCCAGCATTCCATATATTTTCATGACAATCCGTTTTGAAACCAGATTGTTCAATTGAACAGCTTGTCATTACTTTGAATCCGGCATTGTTCTGTTCATTTTTCCCATATCGCTGCAAATTGAGGTTTTCAGGTCTTTAATGATTTATAAAGATTCAGCATAATGGTTATAACCGTAATATAATGCATATCTTTGTTTCAATCAGTTTCACCTGAGTCACTTCTCCGCCTGTCTCCAAAGCTGTCCGGTCAAGCCACTCTTTTCCAGCAGCCACGTATGAACAAACTGGATTTAATAACAAACGCGCTGGCATGCCAGCGATTTTCGGCAGATTGTGCTGCCATTAAGACAAAGATTACTAATCTGCAGATCAAAAACAGCAAACTTTCCAGCATGCTGGATGACCTGATCGCAAAGCAGGAAATTTCCATAAACCGGATGAAAGCCCGTCTGAACGTTAACGTTCATGTTTGAAATGGCAACTCCGTAATAAAAACCGCTGACTGCATGTACAAGCAAGCGGTCAATGTCAGAAATTATTGGGAGCTGCACACTTTCTCCAGTATTCAATCATCACCTTAATCGTTTCCTTGATTTCGTCAAATGCACCGGGTTTCACAAAAAAGCCCTGAGCCGAAGTACTGTAAGCATCAATAACGGCCTGCTGATTGATGGCTGTTGTAAAGTACACGTAAGGAATGCATTTTAAACTAAGCTCGGCATCCGTCTGAACTTTCTGTCTGAGTTCCAGTCCGTTCAGCTGCGGCAGATTAATATCTGAAATAATGATAAAAGGCCGGTCCTGAGTTGAATAAAGATAATCGAGTGCCGATTGGCCATCAGCGAAGTACATCCTTTTGTTTGGATAATCCAGTTCATTGAAAACCTCTTCCAGTACAAACTGGTCGTCCGCGTCATCTTCAATGATGATGATTGTGCCACTTTTGTCCATAGTAATCCAAAATCTGTTTCATCCGGTTCTCATAAAAAATAATACCATCCGGTCCGGTCAGCAGTTCGTTATTATCGGAACTACGGCAACTCTCTGATAATTTGATTTATGATAGTGTATGGTTATTTCCGGCTCCTGGCAGAATCATTGATGACAGGAATCCGGATGCACGGGGCCTTACCGGAAATCCGGCGTATAACGAGAATCGGCATCGCGACCTTTCATCGTTGAATATGCCTGTAAGGAAGTCAGCATAGCCACCCTAATGTGAGAATGTTCTTGCTGAACCAAATGTTAAAAGAGAATTGCTTGTGTTGCGTAAGCATTCTGAATACTTCATTTAAACTCTACGTTTACAAGTCCTGCCTGAACTGCATATCTTATTGTTAAAGTAGTGAGGCATGCATTCGGACGGAACTGGATATGCTTTTCTGGTTCGTTGAAAATTAGTGTCTTTCAAGCTTTTTCAACAGTTAGTGCTCAAATTCCGGGTCCATGTAACCGGTAAATACATTTTTTCCCTGAGAAGGCTGCATAGATTGCTGGCGAGTAGTAAATAAAGGTACATTTACGCTTACCAACATGATGGTTGGAGTTCATTGTACCTAAAATTATAACTCTGTTGTTCTATGCATTCACATGTACCTACGCAACGTTTCCGGTACCCGGAAAATGTTTATCAGTCCCGGGCCGATTCCCGGCATTTTGCAGGCAGTTTTCCGACGCAGTTCCGGCGTTTCCTGTTGATTTCAATAAGCCTGCTGTTGCTTTGCGTTGCAAGCCTTGTCGCACAGCCCGCCGTGGAATGGGACAAAATTGTGGGAAGAGGATTATATCTGGCCACTCCGACTTCCGATGGCGGTTTGATTGCAGGCGTTTCGAATGAGTCGGATTATTTCATTATCAAGTTCAATGCTTCCGGCGTTAAAGAATGGGAAAAAACCTATTTCGGCAATAAAAGCGATCAGTTGTCAGCCATTATACAGACTTCTGACGGCGGTTATCTGCTTGGAGGCAATAGCAATTCCAATATCGGCAATGATAAATCACAGGATGCCTATTGGGATGAGGGCAGTGACTTCTGGATCGTAAAAGTTACTGCCAATGGTACAAAGCAATGGGACAAGACTTTCGGAGGAACTGGCAATGATGTTCTTACGGCAATGAAACAGGCGCCCGATGGTGGCTTTATCATTGGCGGCTCATCAAACTCAGGAATCAGTGACGTAAAATCGGAAGGTTCCAAGGGAGAATACAACGATTATTGGGTAATAAAAATCAGCTCATCCGGAGCCAGGCAATGGGACAGGACTATCGGCGGAACAAAGTCAGATGATTTATACAGCATAGACCTGACAAACAGTGGGGGTTATATTCTGGGAGGAACATCTTACTCCAACATCAGTGGAGATAAAACGGTAGATTCCAAAGGAAATTCGGATTACTGGATTGTACAATTGTCTGCCAATGGTTCAAAGCAATGGGACAGAACGATCGGTGGTATCAGTTATGATAACTTCTTATCTGTACAGCGTACAACTGACGGCGGTTTTATACTGGGCGGTTTTTCACAATCTCCAGCCGGTGCAGACAAGTCAGAAAATTTAATCGGAGTTATAGATTTCTGGATCGTTAAAGTGAATTCAGACGGGATTAAACAGTGGGACAGGACACTTGGAGGAAAAGAATGGGAATTGTTAAGATCGGTTATACAAACCTCTGATGGCGGTTTTATAATTGCAGGTAATTCTGAATCTTTCAAAAGCGGCAGCAAGACTATGTCGCGCAAAGGAAAAAGTGACTACTGGATTGTAAAAATAGGCTCGGACGGGAAAAAATTATGGGACCAGAGTTTTGGTGCGGGTGCCGGTTCAACTAGCACCATGTTTGGAGCCTTTCCAGCCTATGATGGTGGATATTGGCTATGCGGAAATACGGATGGCTATGATGCTGCAAATGATAAAGCCGATTCCGGATCAGGCACATGGTTTGTAAAACTGCTGGCTGAATCAAATACCAGAAAGCTGTCATTTTCTCCAAAATCACTTGAATTTACAAATACCGGAAACATTACAACGCCACCTCAGATTGTAAACCTGACGGCAAATACGGGAACGCCAATGGTTTCACTGAAAAAGTCGTTTTCAGCCTGGCTTAATCTTCCTGCATCGTCTTTGGGTTCCTTGTCATTTAAAGTGGATCCATCAGGAATTTTTCCGGGTAATTTCAAAGCTGTTGTGAATGCTACTGCTCCCGGTTATGCACGCGCATTGATGACCGTTAACCTCCGCGTAAACGATGTAACTACACCGCCGACACTGGAACCTATTGGCAACAAGGAACTACTTGCCGGGCAAACGCTTTCATTTACTGCCACGGCAACAGCAGCTCTTGGACAAACCAAGAAATTTTCGCTGGTAAATGCGCCGGCAGGTGCTGCAATCGACTCAGTCACCGGGTTTTTTAAATGGATAGTGCCCCAGGATGCAGGCGTGTATCCAATCACAATAAGGGTGAGCAGCAATACTTCTCCGGTTTTGTTTGATGAAGAAACGATTGCGGTAAAGGTAAATATACCAATAGATAATACTGCAATCCGGATCAATGCAGGTGGAAGTGGCTATACAACGCCCGATGGCCGTTACTTTGAGGCAGACAGATACTATGGTGGAATTGATCGGGCAAGTTTTATTAAGGATGTGGATATTCTGAATACAACGGATGATGAAATTTATAAATCAGGTCGCTGCTCAGATAATTTCAATTACGCGATTCCTGTCAGGAATGGTACGATGAAGGTTACACTTCATTTTGCTGAAATTTTCTGGGGCGTTTATCCCAATCGTGACGGAAAACCAGGTCAGCGTGTGTTCAGCGTAAATGCAGAAGGCGTCAATAAGCTTGCCAATTATGATATCATTGCAAGAGCTGGCGGACCGTTAAGAGCAGTAAAAGAGTCTTTTGAAGTTCAGGTAATTGACGGATACCTTAATCTTGAATTCCTGTCATCACGCGACAAACCAAGAGTATCTGCCATTGAAGTAGAATTTCTGAGTCCGCTTACCGAGATTACTTTATGGCCGGTTGCAGATGCATATGTTCGTTATGGTGCCAATGCAGGAACCAATTATGGTAAAGAAAGTTTAAAAGTTAAGGCATCTTCATCGGCAGATCTGGACCGTACCTCTTACATTAAATTTTCGCTGAATGATCTGGTAGAAATTAAAACTGCAAAAATTCGCTTGTTTGGATCAAATTCTGAAGGTAATGTAAGGGTTCGAATCGGGGTTATTGGTGTTGACAATGATGACTGGACAGAAATGGGAATTAACGGAAACAATGCGCCAACTGGCGTTACGGCTACACTGGGATCTCTCGAAGCAGTTGGCAACATTAAGCATTTTGAGGTTGATATTACGGAATTTGCAAAGGCACAGCTTGAAAAAGACAAAATATTAACTTTACAACTGAAGGATATAAGTACTCGTAATAACATTGTATGGTTTCGCAGCAGGGAAGCTTCTCGTGATGCGCCAAAATTGATTCTTATGGCAAATAGAGCCGTAAGTTCTGCTGCACGCATGGAAAGTGAAGTTGCCATTAATGAAGTTTCCGAACCTGAAACCCAAAGCTCGGTTATTTATCCAAACCCGGTACGCAGCCGGTTTACACTGCAGATCAGCAATCAGCATCGGGAAAATATTGCTCTTGAGATTATCAATGAAGCCGGCCGGGCATATCCGGTCAAGACAGCTGACGCGCTGCATGCGGGAACAAAGGCGGAAGTCAATATCGCCGAACTGGCGCTGGATAAAGGCATGTATCTTTTGAAAGTGCAGTCATCGGCCAAATCGGAAGTGCTGAAACTGATGGTGACGGAGTAACAAAGATTTTAAATAAATAACTGAAAAAGCACTCGGTATACATACACGAAGTGCTTTTTCAGTTTAAACCCCTTTTTTACGGCCCGTTTTTTATTCCGATACAATCATCTGCAAAACTTCCTCTTCGTTTTCAGATTTGACCTGAAGGAGGTATTTCCCGGCTGGCAACCTGAAATCGGCCATATTTACTTTCATTGTCTTTTCGCCCGCTTTATGGTTTTCCTGTCTGAGCAAATGGGTCTGGCCATTCAGCTTTGTAAGCAGCAGCTGCGCATGTCCTTGGTGTTTGTCGGAGATCTGAATGAAAAAATGGTCTTTTACCGGATTGGGGTAAATATAGGAATCGTCGGCAGTTCTTTTTTCGGGTTCGATGGATGCTGCAATCCGGGCCGCAGAGCTGCTTTGCTTTTCTACAACCAGCTGCGGAGGATTTGACTTGTTTTCCCGGCTCATGAAATAGAGGCGTACATTATCATCTTTCGGATTGGTCAGCAGGAAACTGGCGGTTTTGTCGCCCGCAAGCTGCGCTTTCACAAAATCCGTTACGTCCAGTTCATAATACTTCGCCTGGTTACCGACCTTTACCGAATCCAGTATTTTGCCGGAAGCTGCCGGTGCGTTCAGCCAGTTGATGCCCGTTTCAGTCCAGCCGTCATTGTTGACTCCCGTTGCTGCCAGCGTAATGTTTTTGTTGTTTTCAAAGTTGAAGCCGTACACCCGCAGTTTGGCCGAGTTAATTTTACTGATGCCATCGAGTGGGAATTTAAGGTAGGTTTTCCGCTGATAGCCGGGCAGGCTTCCTGCTTTTACACTCAGCTCGGACTGGGTTCCAAAGTTGGTTTTTTCATACGGGACATTGCGCGTGTAAGCATCTGCAATCGGAGTAATAACTGCATCCTGATTGGCCGGCGGAAGGTATTTGTAAAGTTCAATGCCCGTTTTGCCGTTATCTGCCGACAACAGCAACGTCTGGCCAATAACCAGCATTTCATGGATCACTGCATTGCCTTCCGGGTTCATTTCCACGGTCAGGTGCGTTCCTTCTGCAGTACCGTCCGTTTGCCAGAGCTCAGTTCCGGTTTCAGGATCAAGCATGTCAAAATAGAACAGATTACCAAACTTCACAGTTGATCTGATGATGAAATTTTTCGGAGTCTGGGAAGTCGTCAGCATTCGGGTTCCTGTCACCGTTCCGTCTGTTACCCATGCCTGATCGCCGGATTGTTTGCCGTAGGTGATAAAAATCAATTTGCCATTGACCTCGTCTTTTATCTGGATCGGCCTGTTTTCATCCCGGTACGGATCTCCGGCATCGTAAACATCAAAAGCAGCAAGCTGAAAAGTACCGGCAGCAGTCCCATCCGACCGCCACAGCAATTCCTGCATGGCATTCTGGTTGTAAACACTGAAATAAACCAGTCCCATGGCCGTATATAGCCTGAAGCGTTTCATATTTCCACCGGGAAAAAGATTTTTGATCACCGTTGTGCCCGCTGCTGTCCCGTCTGTTTTCACCAGAAGAAAACCGGTGGAAGTATTGGCCAAGTAGTACAGATAATTTCCCCAGCCAGCCATTGCTTCGGGCTGTATCAGTGTATTGCCTCCACTGGAAGTTACTTGCTTGATGATGCCGGTGCCATTTTTGGTCCCGTCACTTTTCCAGAGTTCAATGCTGTTGACATCGTCCCATTCACCAAAGTAAAGTTCCCCTTTGAATGCATACGGAACAGCATTTCTGAATGATGGACTGAAGCTTTTCAGCAAAGCGGTTCCTGCCGGCTCGCCGTTTGTTTTCCACAAGACAACGGATTGCAGTGTATCTTCTGCATACCTTATCTCCTTGAAGTAAATCGTTCCGCCTGCATGGAATAAACTGCTGATCCTTCCTGTTTTCAAATCGGGATGCTGGATACGGACGGTTCCGGCTGTGGTTCCGTCACTTTTCCAGACGTCATTGTTCATCAGGAAAAAGAGGGTTCCGTTAACGGCTGTCAGGTAGTCAATGTTTCTGCTGAAATCCGAACCCATATTGATCTTTAACCGGGTTGTACCCGCTACGGTGCCATCACTTTTCCATAGTTCATCATCATTTTCCACATAATACAATATTCCGTTTACATTGGTAAAGGATCGGGGCGGTCTGTTTGTGTTGACTGATGTCGAGTTGACTAACTTGACGGTACCGCTGGCCGTGCCGTTGCTTTTCCAGAGTTCATATTTGGTGTTCACGGAAAGGACGGGAGATGCAATGAAAAATGCTGTCCCGTTTACATCCGTCATGCGTTGCGGCGTGGAGCCTTCGGATGAAGTCCTGTTTGTTACTGCGACTGTTCCCGCCACGGTGCCGTCTGTTTTGTATAACTGATTGCCATGGGGCGTTATTCCAAGAAAAAAGACCTGATTATTTACTTTGCCCAGGATTTCGACTTTCACGGAAATCAGCAACTGCGTACCGGCTTGTGTACCATCGGACACCCAGAGTTCATCGGAATCCGGGCCGGCCGGAAACACGATTTTGCTGCCAATCGCAACCAGATCATTCTGACCTACAAAAGTATATCTGCTGACCTCTACAGGGCTTACCGGAACAGTTCCTGCTGCCGTGCCATTGCTCTTCCATAACTTCCATCCGGTTGCATCGTGTGCCTTGAAATAAAGCGTTCCGGCTACATTGACAAACGCGGTGGGATCGGAGGAGCTGGTACTTCCGGGATTGATATCTTTTACCAGAACGGTTCCGGCCGTTGTCCCGTCAGACTTCCACAATTCCTCGCCGGTAGCCGTATGCCTGGCAGAAAAATACAAGGTTTGCCTGACTGCAAGAGGCTCGCGGAGCCACTCAAAGCCGTCTTTAACCACGGTTATCGTTTTGCCGTTTATGCGGTAAAGGCTGTTTCCTTCTCCAAAATAGATGTTGTTCCCCATGAAAACAGGGCGGATAAAACCCCTGGGTACGACCGGGCCGGGCACAGTGCCTGCACCGGTACCATCACTCTGCCACAGCACGGCCGGCAAATCATAGTCTTCTTCATTCCGGATTACAAAGTAGAGTTTCCCGTTGAAGCTGAACAGCTGGTCGGGAACGGATTCACCGGAACCTGAAATGCCAAAATCTTTCACGAGCACCGTGCCGGCAATGGTTCCGTTCGTTTTCCAGAGCTGACGGCTTTTGATTTCATCGGAATAGGAAAAATAAATGGTCCCGTTAACATTCTCTATAACATCGAAATACCCCGAAGCAAATTGGCCAAACTTGCGTAACCGGTAGGTGCCTTCTCTGGTGCCGTCGCTGCGGTACAGCCAGTCCTGTCCTTCATATTCCATTACAAAGCAAACGTAATTTCCGCCGCCGGTCAGGTAGGAGGGATCACCGCGGTGGGTGCTGTTGACATCGGTCAGCCTGATGGTGCCACTGGCTGTACCGTCACTCCGCCAGAGCTGAATTCCTTCTGTGTTGTTGCCTGCAAGCATAAAGAGCATGTTGTTGGCAACAGCCTGTTCACGTGTAAAAAGTCCTAAACCGGTTTGCGTCGTGTTGATGTCTTTTACCAGTTCAATTTGCTGTGCGGTCAGCAGGTGAGACAATACCATTGCAATCGTCAAAAAAAGTAGTCTGAGTTTCATATGACGGGCTGTTTAAGGTATGTAGGTATATTCCAATATTTTATTTAAATATACCTGTTATTTTGCTGTGTTGTTCAGGCTAAATCACTAATTTTCAATAGAATATACATAAGCTTATTCAGCGGCGGAAGCATTGGGCCCGGACACACCGGCACACTTCCCAACCCGACGGGCAGGAATGCAGGATTGAAAATGGCATAGCGGGAATCAGTCCTTATCAAACCTTCTGACTGTTTATCCTTTTGCCCGGTATCAGCTTCTAGTTAAAAGCCAGCGGCTATTCGCTGACAGCCAAAAGCTAGTCGCCGACGGCTACAAATACATGTAAATAGAATTTTATAACTGATTAATGGCATAATTTTTATAGCTGTAATCTGCTTTTCCCCTTTGCTTCGATAAGGTTACAAATTCGTTAAATCATCAACCAATCAGCCATGCGTTATTCTTATACTCTGATTCAGATTGTCGTTCTTTTTCTCTTTTGCATCGAAAATTCCCTTGCGCAAAGCAGGGAAATAAGCGGCATCGTGCAGACAGCCACAGGCGAACCGCTGCCAGGAGCTACCGTGCTCGTTGCCGGTACCAACACCGCAACTATTTCGGATGCAGACGGAAAGTTTTCATTAACTGCTGCAAACGGACAATCATTGCGGGTTTCTTTTATCGGTTTTCTGCCATCGGAAATCCCGGTTACAGATCAGACAACCTACACCATCCAGCTTGCGGAGGACGCACAGAATCTGGAAGAATTTGTTGTAATCGGTTATCAATCCGTAAGACGGGCGGACCTTACCGGCGCCACCGGCATTATTGATGCGCAGAACACCAACAAGCGTATTGCCCGTTCGGTACCCGAAACCCTGCAGGGCCTTACGCCCGGCGTGGCGGTAAGGAGCGGCGGCGCACCGGGGCAGGAAGCAATTGTGAACATTCGCGGACTCAGTACGCTCTTCGGAAATGCCAGCCCGCTATATGTCATCGACGGCATGCTTGCCGATGCCAATACGACGGTGAACCCCAATGATGTGGAAACCATTCAGGTTTTAAAAGATGCTTCGGCGGCGGCTATTTACGGTTCACGCGCTGCAAACGGGGTTATCATCATTACCACCAAAAAAGGAAAAGAAGGTGCGCTGAAAGTGGATGCTACTGTCCGTGTAGGAATTTCATCACTTCCCAGACGGTGGGATATGATGAACGCACAGGAGTATGTGGAAACAAACACACGCGCTTACCAGGCAGCAGGTTATGCATTGCAGCAGGCTGTTGCAGGCTATAACGGTGCGGTAAATACCAACTGGGCCGACGAGCTGCTGCGAACCGGAAGTATTCAGGATTACAACATCAACTTGTCGGGTGGAGGAAAAGACAGCAGGTTCCTGATTTCCGGCTCTTATTTCTCCGATAAAGGCATCATGAAAGCCCGTGATTTCCAGCGTGCATCGGTACGGATCAACACGGAAGCAACGCGCAACAATTTTACTTTCGGTGAAAACATGATGATTTCCAGCACCGAAAGAAATGCACCGTTTCAGGGCGGATTTGCCGAAGGAAACGCATGGTATGACATCTGGACAAGCCTTCCGATTATTCCTGTTCAAAGTGCGGATCTGGTGAGTACTTCCAATCCGGGCGGGTGGGGTTACGGTTCTTTCAATGCGCGTTCCTTTGCCAGAAATCAGGCTGCAATCAATAATATCACACAATCAACGAGTAATTTTTTCAAGGTTTTGGGAAATGCCTATGTTGATTACAAAATCTTCAAAGGCGTGAGTTACCGTTTCAATGCGGGGCTGGAAACCAGTTTTGACAAAACGAATGATATCAGAAAAGAAGGGCTCTGGTACTGGAACCAGTCGCCGGAATTCAGCAGCGTAGGGCAGACGCGTTCACAGTTTCTGAGTTATCTGTTTGAACATACGCTGAATTTTAATTTCACCTTTAACAAACATAATCTGAACGGTGTGGTCGGTTACACGCAGCAGACCATCCGGAATGAAGCCGTTGGCGGAAGACGACTGCAGCTCGGCGTGTACGGAGGCGATTATTTTACGACCATCAACTCGGCCAGCGGCGGAATGACTGCAACGGGAACACGCTCGCAAACGCTGATCAATTCGGCACTGGGACGGCTGAACTATAATTATGCAGAAAAATACTACCTCACCTTTACATTCCGCGCCGATAAGGATTCGCGCTTTTCACCTGCACATCGTACCGGTTATTTTCCGTCCGCAGCGGCTTCCTGGAAAATCAGTAATGAAGAGTTTTTCAAATCCGACCTGATCACTGAATTGAAACTGAGAGGTTCCTACGGCGTTCTCGGTTCTGCCAACCTGAGCAATTATCAGTTTACAGGATTTCTGAATCAGGCACCACGCGCCGTGTTCGGATCGGGACAAACCGAGTTTCCGGGCGCAACGCAGGCAAGGCTCGTGTATGAAGATATCAAATGGGAACAAAAGGCTACGACCAACCTGGGTGCTGACCTTGTTCTTTTCAATAACAAGCTGGCTGTTACAGTGGATGCATTCCGTTCCGTTGCCAAAGACGTTTTGCTCTCGCTTCCGCTTCCGCTTTACATCGGCAATTTACAGGGCGATCCGCTGGTTAATATTGGCTCCATTGAAAATAAAGGTATTGAACTCGACCTTGCCTATCGCCAGACTTCGGGGCCGTTCACATGGAGCATTGCACCCAACTTCAGCGTGATCCGGAATAAAGTGCTGGAACTTGGCAATCTTGGTATAGACGAGGAAACGGGTGAGCCGAGAAATTACATCCAGTCGGGCAATACACGCTCGCAGGTTGGCCGTTCCATTGGTGAGTATTATCTGATCAAAACGGACGGGCTGTTTCAGAACAACGAAGAAATACAGTCGCACCGGGCACAGGCTGCTTATGCAAAGCCCGGCGATGTACGCTATGTAAACCGGATCGATCAGGGTACGAATGACGATATCAATGACCGCGACCGGACGTTCGCAGGCAGTCCGTGGCCAAAGCTGACTTCGGGCCTGATCCTGAACGGAACCTGGTCGGGCTTGTCGCTGAACATCCAGTTTTACGGCGCATTCGGTCAGAAACTGTACAATGATGTAAGAAGGGAAATAGACGGCATGGGCTATTCCAATTACCGCCGCGGCATCAATCCGTGGACACCAGAAAATACCGATACCGATTTCCCCCGCCTCGGCGTTTCCTATTCCACGGGTGCAGCCGGCGATCCTGCCACGGCCGACCGGGGAATCGTTTCCAATGTACGTGCCAATACGGACCGCTGGCTGGAAAACGGTTCCTATCTGCGTCTGAGAAATGTGGAGCTGGGTTATTCCATTCCCGAATCCGTCACCGGAAAACTGCACCTGAGCAATGCAAGAGTATATGTAAGTGCGCAGAACCTGCTGACATTTACCAAGTATACCGGACTGGACCCGGATGTGGTCGGTGCCAACTTCAATCTTGAACCCGGTGTGGATCTGGGAAGTTATCCTTCGTCCCGCATTATCTCATTCGGCCTGAACCTGGGCTTCTGACAAATCGCCATTTATCCCAAAAGACATCAACATGAAAAAGATATTTTTGCTTGCTTCCTTTATTTTGCTGGTTACCACCGCTTGCGACCGCGATTTTGATCAGCCTAACCCGAACAACCCGACGATTGCATCTTTCTGGAAAAGCGAGGCCGATGCCGTAAAAGGGATCAATGCGGTTTACAGTACTTTTCACCGGACAGCCACGCTTTATTCCAGGTTTTTGTTTTATCACGGCATGCTCCGTTCCGATGAAGGTTACGGCTCCGGCGGCGATATTACGCTGAACAATATCATGAGCTTCAACCAGACCAACTTCAATGAAGGTTTGACTGCCGGAACCTGGCAAAACCTGTTTATCGGCGTATTCCGGGCCAATCAGGTCCTGGCTTATGTACCGGGCATTGAAATGGATGAAGCTTTGAAAAACCGGATCATCGGCGAGGCGAAGTTCCTGAGAGGATTATTCTATTTCAATCTGACGCTGTATTACGGCAGGCCGCCGCTGATCCTGGAACCTTCCGAGCCGACTGACAGGCCGTCCAACGCAACAAATGCAGAAGCGTGGGCACAAGTGGAAAAAGACCTTTCCGAAGCTGCTCCGGCTTTGCCGCTGAGCTACACCGGTGATGATCTGGGCCGGGCTACGCGCGGTGCGGCATTGGGTTTGCTCGGCAAAGCCTATCTTCAGCAAAACAAATATCAGGAAACAGTCAATACGCTGGCCTGGTTTGTTACCGGGGAAGGAAAAAGTTTGTACAGTCTGGTTCCCAATTATCAGGACAATTTCAAAGCTTCGACAGAAAACAACAGCGAATCCGTATTTGAAATACAGTTCCGGTTCAATCCCAATGAAAGTACGGATGACGATGTAGACGAAACGCGGATCAATAACACGGGAACTTCCATTGCCCAGTTTTATGCACCCCGCGGCGTCGGGTTTTCCGATGGCGGAGCACGCCGCTGGCTCATTGGTGAATTTGAAAAAGAAAAGACAGCTGCCGGCGCAAGAGACCCGAGACTTGCCGCCACCTTGCTCTTCGATTCTACAGATGTGCGCGGCCCGCAATTTACCATGGTTTACGGACAAACCTTTGCAAGCCGTTACGGAACCACCGGCGGCGAAAGCAGCGCAGTATGGTTCCGCAAGCAACTGAACGATAATGAGCCGGGCAGAACCGAAGAGGGTTTCAGGTCGCCCAACAATTACCGGCTGATCCGGTACGCCGATATTTTGCTGATGTATGCCGAAGCGCTGAACGGAACAGGACAGACTGCACAGGCTTATCCTTACGTGGATATGGTTCGCGCAAGGGCCGGATTGCGGCCGTTGTCGCAGGTAAAACCGGGTATGACGCAGGCGCAGTTTCTGGCGCAGATCAAGCATGAACGCATTACCGAACTGACGGGCGAGGGCTGGCGCTTTGCCGATCTGCAGCGCTGGGGTGAATTGGGGCCGGAACTGGCGGTGAGAGATCCGGAATTTACCAATTTTGTAAAAGGCAGGAATGAATGGTACCCGATCCCGCAATCGGATATAGATCTGAACCCAAACCTGACACAAAATCCCGGGTATTAAGAAACCGGGATTTTGTACAGTCGTGTACTCATTTATCCTACATTTACATGTTTGCCAACCTGATCAAAGTGTATGTTTATGGTTTGATTTTGTTATCGGTGCTAACTTCCTGTGCATCTGTCCGTGTAAAGGAAGTCAAGCATGTTGAGGCAAAAGCAAGCGATTGCCGGCTTCCGGTATTCAGGAATGCAAGTGAGATCAGTGGTGCTTACGACGTATTATGCGATCTGGAAAGCATCACTGGCTCATCCTTGTATGTCAGAAGAAGTGCGGAGGCAGCTATTAAAAAGGCCATGCCTGCTGCCTGTCGGTGCGGTGCGGATGCGGTTCTGGTCATTAGCTCAGGAAGAACAAATCTGTCATTTTTCTCATGGCGCAGAGGCGTCGCTACGCTTCAGGCCATTCAATTAAATCATAGCGCAATTCCTTAATTATATGATCATTCGCTCACTTTGCCGCGTTGTTTTAGTCTGGTGTATTCCACTGTTGTTCATCAATGCATCCTGCAAAAAGGAAGCAAAAAACCAATTGCCCGGCGTTACGGAGCAGACAGCCCGATTTACCAATCCGCTGCTCGAATCCGCGCCTGACCCGTGGGTTTTTCAGAAAGATTCCGTTTACTACTATATGCATACACTCGGCAACAGGATCCAGATCCGCAAAACGGATAAGATGAGCCGACTGAAGGATGCTGCGCCGGTTACGGTATTTAACGCCCCGGCTTCGGGCGGCAACTCACGGGATATATGGGCACCGGAGCTTTTCTTCCTGAACGGAAAATGGTACATCTATTATACCGGTTCGGATGGAAACGATCGTGAACACCGCATGTGGGTACTTGAAAATGCAAGCCCGGACCCGACGCAGGGTACCTGGACCGATAAAGGCAGACTCCTAACGCAGCCCGCAGATTTATGGTCAATTGATGCAACGATATTTCAGCAGGATACAACGCTTTACATGATCTGGTCGGGCAGGCCGTTTGCGGGCGGAAATGATGATCTGACACAGAACCTTTACATTTCCCGGATGAGCAATCCGTTTACGCTCACCGGCCCGACGGTCAAAATGGCTGCTCCCGAGAATGAATGGGAAAAACGCGGCTTTCCGGTAAATGAAGGTCCGGAAATCCTTAAAAGTCCTTCCGGAAAAGTATTTGTCGTGTATTCGGGCAGTTACTGCGGCGATGACCGTTACGGATTGGGATTAATCAGCCTGAAAGAAGGAGGCGATCCGATGGATGTGAAAAGCTGGACCAAAATGCCGGCACCGGTCTTTACAGGACTTGCCTCTGCCAACGCTTTCGGAGTAGGTCATAACGGTTTTTTCAAATCCAGGGACGGAAAGGAAGACTGGGTTATTTATCATGCCAATTCGGCGGCCGGGCAGGGTTGCGGCAATGCAAGAAACGTCAGAATGCAAGAGTTCAGCTGGAATGCCGATGGTCTGCCGGTCTTCGGAGAGCCGGTTGCAACGGGTCTGGCCATTCCCGTTCCATCCGGTGAATAGTGATTTGATTATATTTGGGAGTTAGAAAAACATTCACCTTAAAAGTTATTTATGAAGATTCTGAGCATTCATTTGCTGCTGTTGGTTCTGGTTCAATTTGCAAACGCACAAAGGGCGGTTATCCGGGGCGATTTTGCGGATCCGTCGGTTATTAAAGTTGGAAAATCTTATTATGCAGCTGCCACGAGTTCCAACTGGGCGCCTGCATACCCGGTAATGAAGTCGAAAGATCTGAAAAACTGGAAGCAGACTGGCTCCATTTTCCCGGACCTGACTTCCTGGGCAGATTATTATTACTGGGCACCGGAGCTCAGTTATGACAACGGGAAAGTGTATGCCTATTATACGGCTCATAAAAAAGGCGGCAATCTGTGCATCGGCGTTGCCAGCGCAGACAGTCCCGAAGGTCCGTTCAAGGATCACGGTCCGCTGGTATGCCAGGAGGCCGGATCAATCGACGGATTTCCGATCCGGGATGAAAACAACAAGCTGTACCTGATCTGGAAAGAGGACGGCAACAGCATTGGACAGCCGACACCGATCTGGATTCAGGCACTCAATGAGGAAAGAACCGAACTCACCGGTGAAAAAAAGGAATTGTTCAGAAACGATAAGCCATGGGAAGGAAATCTGGTAGAAGGTGTTTCGGTAATTAAAAACAACGGCTATTTCTATGCCATATATGCAGCGGCGGGATGCTGCGGCGCAGGCTGTACATATGCAACCGGCATTGCACGGGCCAAAAACCTGATGGGTCCGTGGGAAAAATATGCAGCAAACCCGATCCTGACCGGACAAGGTGACTGGATATGCCCCGGACACGGAACGGCGATCATGCACAAAGGGAAAAACTATTTTATGTACCATGCCTACGATAAAACTTCAACCCAGTATACGGGGCGTCAGGCGCTGATCAGAGGTTTTGAATTTACGCCTGACAACTGGCTCCGCTTTACAGATGAATATCTGTCGCCTTCAACCAAGAGTTTAACCTATACATCGACTGACAATTTTGACAAGAAAAATCTGAATCTGCAATGGAGCTGGTCGGTATTCAACAAGCCTGCATATGAGCTGAAAAATGGTAGACTGGCGCTGCAGATAAAAGATGAAAGGGAAGTTTTTATAGCCCGCAGGATAGACAGCCCGAATTACGAGGCAACCGTGGAAACCGTCCCGGGAAAAAACTCTATGGCGGGAGTTGCATTGATCGGGGATGAAAAAAACCTGATTTATGCGGTTGCCAAACAGGATAGTATTCATGTAACCATTGCCAGAGACGGTGCAAGAAGCAGCCTGGGCAAGTTTCCGGTGGCTGCGGCGGACAAGCACCTGTTTCTGAAAATGGATGTAAGAAACAACAAGGAAATCAGTTTCTCGTACAGCCTGAACGGAGATGATTTTACCAAACTGGATGTAACCATGCCTGATATTACGTATCTGCCGCCGTGGGACCGTGCCGTACGTGCAGGAATTCTTGCCAAAGGCATACAGGGCGACGTAGCGGTTGTGGAAGGATTTGTTTTTAAAAGTGAATAGTTGAATAGCGGGTGCATGTTGAATGTCGGGATACATTCAACGGTGTGCAATTTCCGGAAAGTCACAGGTTGATAAATAATCTGGCATATCCTTTTAGAGATAAAGGAATATAAGGCCGGTTTCAGCAATCAATAACCAATTCCGCTTTCCAACCACTTACATCTTCGTTTATGCATCTGACCAGAGAAGAAATTCAAAATACGGAACGAATCAGACGTTTGAATATCATTAATTCCATCACCGGCATAAAACCGGCCAATCTTATTGGAACCGTTTCCGATGACGGCAAAACAAACCTGGCCATTTTCAGTTCGGTTGTCCATCTGGGCAGTAATCCTGCATTGATCGGTTTCATTATCAGGCCCGATCGTGAGGCGGGACAGCATACTTTTGACAACATCAGAGAGAACGGTTATTACACGATAAATCACATTCACGAGTCCTTTATCGAAAGGGCGCATTATACTTCGGCAAAGTTTGCAAAAGACGAATCCGAGTTTGAAAAATGTGCACTGACCGAAGAATATCTGGATGGTTTTATCGCTCCGTTTGTTAAAGAAAGTTTGATAAAGATGGGCATGAAAGTCGTACAAACCGTTCCGATTGAAATGAATGGAACAGTGCTGATCATCGGCGAAGTGGAACACCTGATTATTCCGGATGACGCAATTAATAAGGAAGGACAAATAGATTTAAGTCAGCCGAATGATGTCGGCATTTCCGGTTTGAACACTTACTACAAGCTGGAAAAAATCGCGGAATTTCCTTATGCCCGTCCGAATGCCCTGCCGGATTTTACTAAGAAAGATGCATAGGCCGCATGACAGAAAAATAAACCCAATAGACTGAAACAGATGGGTTTTATAAATCATCAGCTTGTCACGTTTGCAAGCTGATGATTTTTTTATGCTGTTGTGGATCAATCAGATGTCTGAAAGTAAAACAAGCAGTGAAAACATTCAAACTTTATCAACTGCTTACTGCTTCTTTGCGGCCATTCTGTATTCTTTGAAAGGCTGAATGAAACAGATTTCGGCAAGTACGCCGGTTCCTACGCCGATACTGTAACAAATCAGATCACTCCATACAAACTGGAATCCCAGAACAAGTGCGATTAAAGGAATCTTTCTCAGGTCGTCAATCCATGGCGCATGATACAATTGACTGATCTCGATGCTTACTGAAAACCCGAGTGCGGCCGCAGCAACGGCCAGCGTTGAACGCCTTCGCAATAGAAAAGCAAAACCGAAAAACACCATCAATGCCCATAACGCATCGCCGACATAAAGTTTGATGAATGCATGATCGCCGAATAAACGTCTGGACAAAAAGCCTGCAAGTAATGTAATGATCGTGAGCAATCCGTAAAGAAGCCGGTTTCTGGCTGGCGATAAATCGGGCATTTCGGTTGAATGGTCTTTTGTAATCTTGTTCAAATATATAAACCTGCATTTAAGATCACAGCATATTTCAAAATGATAATCCTCATCCGATGCAGGAATTTCAAAAGGAATGGAAGCCTTCGGAAGTTTTCATTTTTATACACCTGATATTAATTTTCCATACTCATTTTGCATCCGGAAACAGTACTATCAATAAATACGCTGCACATACTTTTCTCCTTTGTAAAGACACGTTCATTTTATCTTCCGGAATATTTATAAATAATAATTTCAACTGACACAGGGTTGTCACCCGGCCGCTTTCCTTTGTATTGTAATTTTAATTTGCTGTTGTTAAATCACAAATGACATTTCTATAATGGAAAAAGATATTCATACTTTTTGTCCTGCAGACAAGCAGCAATGGAGGGCATGGCTGGCGGAAAACCACTCCCGGGAAAAATCCGTCTGGCTGATTTATCACAAAAAAAAGTCAGGCATTCCGACCATTACATGGAGCGAAGCCGTGGATGAAGCATTGTGTTTCGGCTGGATTGATAGTTTGTCGAGGCGGATGGACGAGAACCGGTTTATGCAGTTTTTTACCCGCAGAAAGCCCGACAGCGTCTGGTCAAAGATCAACAAGGAAAAAGTAAACAGGTTTATGGAAGCGGGTTTGATGATGCCGGCCGGCCTGGAAGCCATTTACACAGCCAAGCAAAACGGTTCATGGACCGTTCTGGACGATGTGGAAGCACTGATTGTTCCTGCCGACCTTCAGTCGGAACTGCACCGCAGGCCCGATGCAGAAAAATTTTATCAGTCCTTGTGCAGATCCGACAAACGGAACCTGCTGCAATGGATTGTACTTGCCAAAAGGCCGGAAACCCGTCAGAAGCGAATCAGCGAAATTGTGGAATATACAGACCGCAACCAAAAGCCGAAAATCATTCAATCAGGCAGAAAATCCGGAATCCGGCCTTAAATCGATATAACAAAACCTGCTGATTCCAGATTAACTTTACAACCTATATAACCTAAATGAACAACCAGTGGAATTAAGCATAGCCCGTCCCGAAGATTTAAAAGCTGTACAGCTTATTGCAAAAGAGACTTTTTTTGAAACGTTTGCAGCAGATAACACCGAAGCGGATATGATCCAGTATCTGACGGAAAATTTCAGTGATGAAAAAATCAAGTCAGAATTAACTAATCCGGAGTCTGTATTTTGTATTGCCTGGGACAATGAAACGCCGGTCGGTTATTTGAAAGTAAATACCGGAACGTCGCAAACTGAACTTCGGGATGCAACCTCACTCGAAATAGAGCGTATTTACGTAAAACAGGCTTTTCATGGCAAAAAAGCAGGTCAGCTGCTGTTTGAAAAAGCACTGGAAATTGCCCGTTCCCTGTCCAAATCCTATATCTGGCTTGGGGTCTGGGAAAAGAACGCCAAGGCCATCCGGTTTTATGAAAAAAACGGTTTTACTGCATTTGACAAGCATATTTTCAGGTTCGGCGAAGATGAACAAACAGATATCATGATGAAAAAAGACCTTTAAACAGCAGTTTCCATACATTACACATAAAAAAATCATCAACAACAAATGACCAAACAGATTCATCCGAACTGACCTCATGACAAAAGTTCACTCCGCCTGGAACAATTCTTTCCATATCAACGCCAAAAACAATTTCTAAAATGAAAAATATTGCGCTTGTTGTTGGATCGAGTGGAATCACCGGAAGTAACCTGGCTGAAAAACTGATCAGTAAAGACTGGATTACTTACGGACTGGCCAGAAAACCGAATACTGAAATTCCGGAATTGATTCCCGTTGCCGCCGACCTGCTTGATACGGGGAGTCTGGAAACTGCGCTGAAAGACGTTCAGCCGACGCACGTGTTTTTAACGAGCTGGATGCGAAACGAAACGGAAGCAGAAAATATCCGTGTCAATAGCCTGATGGTACGCAACCTGCTTAATGCTTTGTCACCTGCAAAATCGGTGCAGCATGTGGCACTTGTAACCGGCCTGAAACATTATCTCGGGCCCTTTGATGCATATGCCAAAGCCGGAACTTTGCCCGAAACGCCTGTGCGGGAAGAACATCCCCGGCTGGACATTGAGAACTTTTACTATGCGCAGGAAGATGAAGTATATGCTGCCGCAGCGCGGGACGGATTTACATGGAGTATTCACCGGCCACATACGGTAATCGGCAAAGCGGTTGGCAATATGATGAATATGGGCACGACACTGGCGGTGTATGCAACGATCTGTAAAGAAACCGGCCGTCCGTTTGTGTGGCCGGGTTCCGGTGCGCAGTGGAACGGGCTTTCGGATGTTACGGATGCCAGAATGCTCGCCGAACATCTGATATGGGCGGCCACAACGCCGCAGGCACGCAATGAAGCCTTTAATATTACGAACGGAGATGTGTTCCGGTGGAGCTGGCTGTGGAAGAAACTGGCAGAGTGGTTTGACATTCAGCCAAAAGGCTTTGACGGTGAAATTCACCCTCTGGAAGATGAAATTGCAGGTGATGGGCAACTATGGAAAGAAATCGCGGTCAGGTATGGATTGAAAGAACAGGAACTGAGCCGCCTGGTTTCGGCCTGGCATACAGATCTGGATCTGGGCCGTCCGATCGAGGTGATGATGGATATGTCCAAAAGCCGGAAACTCGGATTTACAGGTTACCAATCCACGCTGGATTCGTTTTATGATCTCTTTGAACAACTGCGGAAAGACCGTCTGATTCCATGAAAATTCCCGGGCAGATTTATTTCCCCGAACCTGACATCACAATGCCGGCTGCAGGAAAAGGGTAAAAAGCCTGTAACGGAAAACCCGCAAATTACCTTTTCACTTTTTTCCATTTTGATAAGGCCCTATCATTTTGATAGGGCTGTTTTTTTGGTATATAAAATCAAAATAAAGTTAATTCATTGATCATCAGTGTTTTGATTTTGTGTTTAGTACACTGGAACAGGTTTGGTATAAACCCTTGCAGATCTTAATAAACAAATCATGAAAAGCAGAAATAGCAGCGTTTACAGCCAAATGGAGGCTGCACCTCAATCAAAATCACCCGACCTGAAACGCAGTTCCACTTTATACATCTACAGGCCCGGAACAATCCTGCCTTGGCATTCCTGCAAACGGCAGGCACTGACGCACGAAAACTTTCCGGCAAAGTCCCGTCAGGAAAATCAATGCAAACCAATAATCTGAATACTTGACAAAATGATTACCATTCTTCTGATAGCAGCCGGCAGTTTGTGCTTCCTGCTTTTTTACAAAATCATCCATTTTTTTGAAAACATCTAGCAACATGGCAGCGCTGTTTATCATTTCCATCGGGGTTTTTGGCTACATGTGTTATGTACTGGTCAAACCTGAAAATTTCTGAAACTGAAATAAAGCTTAAATCAAATGAATACTGAATTAGCAGGAATTATTGCCGTTTTTATCCTTACCGTTGCATTGGCCATTCCGTTCGGCAAGTATATTGCAAAAGTTTACTCAGGAGATAAAACACCTCTTGACCCCGTTTTCAATCCCGTCGAAAAACTGTTTTTTCGCATCAGCGGCATCAATCCGCATGCACCTATGAACTGGAAGCAGCATATGGCTGCATTGCTGACGATCAATTTTGTCTGGTTTCTGCTGGGCATGTTTGTACTGATGAATCAGGGCTGGCTTCCGCTGAACCCGGACGGTAACCCGGGACAAAGTGCTGATCTGGCCTTTAATACTAGCATATCTTTCGTTGTAAACTGCAACCTTCAGCATTACTCGGGTGAATCCGGGCTGAGTTACCTTTCGCAGTTGTTTTTGATGTTTCTGCACTTTGTGACGGCAGGAACGGGCATGGCAGCGGCTGCGGTGCTGTTTATGGCTCTGAAAGAGCGTACGACGGATCAGCTTGGCAATTTTTACAATTTTCTGCTCAAATCGTGTACAAGAATCCTGTTTCCGGTTTCCGTGCTGATTGCAATGGTCCTGGCATTTAACGGCACGCCGATGACTTTTGAAGGAAAAGATACGTATATCAATATGCAAGGCGATACAGTCGGTGTTTCTACCGGGCCCGTTGCGGCTTTTGTAGCCATCAAGCATGTGGGCACTAACGGAGGCGGATTTTTCGGGGCCAATTCTGCGCATCCGCTTGAAAATCCCAATTATCTGACAAACATGGCAGAAATGTTCGGCCAGATGATCGTTCCGCTTGCGATGGTATTTGCTTTTGGCTATTTTTTGCTGCGTAAGAAAATGGCACGGATGATTTTCGGGGTGATGACAATCGGGTTTCTGGTGCTGACCGTTCCAACGGTAATCTGGGAAAATGCAGGCAATCCCGCCATCACTGCCATGGGCATCGACAACAGCTCCGGAGCCATGGAAGGTAAGGAAGTCAGGCTGGGAAGCACGGCATCAGCGTTCTGGAGTATAGCTACAACCGTTATTTCAACAGGCTCCGTTAATTCCATGCACGACAGTTTTACGCCTTTGTCCGGAATGACGCAGATGCTGGCCATGATGACCAATGCATTTTACGGCGGGGCAGGAGCGGGAATGCTCAATATTTTCATCTTTATCATTCTGGCCGTTTTTATTTCCGGACTGATGGTCGGACGTACGCCGGAGCTGCTGGGTAAAAAAATCGAAGGCAGGGAAATGAAGATTGCCATGGTCGTTGCCTTGCTGCACCCGCTCCTGATTCTGGCCGGTACTGCGCTGGCAGCAGCCTTTCCCGAAATTACCGCAGGCACCTTGAACAATCCGGGTTTTCATGGTTTCAGTGAAATGCTTTATGAGTATACCTCTTCCTCGGCCAACAACGGAAGCGGTTTTGAAGGACTTGGCGACAACAATCCTTGGTGGAATATATCAACCGGTTTTGTACTGATCCTGTCCCGTTACATTCCGATTATCGGTCCTGTTGCAATCGCCGGACTATTGGCCAGCAAGAAGTTCATCCCTGAAAGCGCAGGCACGCTGCGTACGGATTCAGCCACTTTCGGAATCATGGTACTGGCAGTGATCGTCATCATTACCGCCTTATCCTTCTTTCCCGCACTGACACTGGGACCTATTGCAGAGTACTTTTCTTTACAGTGAGATGTGAGATGTGAGATGTGAGATGTGAAGGATTGTATATCTCACTTGCTTTCCAGCTTTCTTATCAAGCCGTAAATGAGTTTTCCGATTGTATCGAGTTCGTTGATTAGAAGTATGGATTTTTCTTTTGTAATAAAGTTTAGGTCACTGCTAAGCAGGATAAGTGTATCCAGTTCGGTTAATGAACCCAGTGCAATATGCAAGAATTGAATAAACTCTTTCTTGCCTTTACGGGCTGCTCCCTCGGCAATGTTGACCGGTACGGAAACTCCGGCTCTTCGAATTTGCGAAAACAGCCCGAAGCGTTCTTCAACAGGAAACGAACTTGTTACCTCATACAGCACTTTAACCATCTCAAAACTTCTGATCCAGGAATTTAGCTTTTTATGCGGCTTCACATTACATTATTTTAATCAGAATGTCTAACGAATAAAAACAAATATTACAACCCGCATCCCATAAATCGACATCTCACATTTCACAAATCACATTTTACTTTTCACAAGTAGCCTATCATTTTCCAAAAGCATCATTTCATCTTACAAAAGAAACCGCTCACTTTTCACATTTCACCAATACCAATGAAAAATCAGAATGCCTCCTTATTCCAGAAGGAAATGGTCAATGAAGCTTTGAAGCAGTCATTTATTAAATTAAACCCCAAAATGATGTTTCGCAATCCGGTGATGTTCACCGTGGAAATCGGGACGTTCGTGATGCTGATCGTAAGCATCTGGGTACTTGCCGGCGAGCATTCGCAGGGCAGTTTCACCTATAACTTCATCGTTTTTCTGGTGCTGTTGCTTACTTTGCTTTTTGCCAATTTTGCCGAAGGAATTGCCGAGGCAAGGGGAAAAGCACAGGCCGACAGCCTGCGCAAAACAAGAGAAGAAACACCGGCCAGGCTGGTAATAGACAACAAGCCGGGATTTGGCGTTGCTACCAGAAACGTCATGTCCGCTTCCATGCAGAAAGGCGATATTTTTATATGTGAAGCGGGAGACAACATTGCCACCGACGGAGAAATAATCGAAGGACTTGCTACGATTGACGAAAGTGCAATTACCGGCGAATCGGCTCCGGTGATCCGGGAAGCCGGCGGTGATAAAAGCAGCGTTACAGGCGGCACCAAGGTGCTTTCTGATAAAATCAAAGTGATGGTGACCACAGCGCCGGGAGAAAGCTTTCTGGACAAAATGATCGCGCTGGTGGAAGGGGCAAGCCGTCAGAAAACGCCTAATGAAATTGCGCTTACCATTCTGCTGGCAGGCTTTACGCTTGTATTCATCATTGTTTGCGTTACACTGAAACCGTTTGCTGATTTTGCCGGTACACCCATTACGATTGCAGCCTTCATTTCTCTTTTCGTTTGTCTGATTCCGACAACGATCGGCGGACTTCTGTCTGCAATCGGGATTGCAGGTATGGATCGTGCGCTGCGTGCGAATGTCATTACCAAATCGGGGAAGGCAGTCGAAACAGCCGGTGATATCGATGTGCTTTTGCTGGATAAAACGGGTACGATTACCATCGGGAACAGAAAAGCCACGCATTTCCATGCTGCCGACGGGACAAATCGTGATCATTTTATCAAATGTGCCGTGCTCAGCTCCATTGCAGATGAAACCCCGGAAGGCAAGTCAATTCTTGAACTGGCCAATCTGAATCCTGCCAGCTACAATTCAATTGATAATCCGGCTTTTATCAAGTTCACGGCGGAAACCAGAAGTTCCGGTGTCGATTTCGGCCAGACCCGAATCCGCAAAGGTGCTTTTGATGCCATTAAAAAACTGACTGTAAATGCAGGAAACCATTTTCCCGCTGACATTGAGCAAAGGGTGAAGGATATTTCGGGCAATGGCGGAACGCCGCTGGTGGTTTCGGAAAACGAGCATGTCCTCGGCGTTATCGAGTTACAGGATATCATCAAAACCGGAATCAGTGAACGTTTTGAACGTCTGCGTAAAATGGGTGTAAAAACCGTAATGGTAACCGGCGATAATCCGCTGACCGCCAAATTCATTGCAGAAAAAGCCGGCGTGGACGATTTCATTGCGGAAGCAAAGCCGGAGGATAAAATGAATTACATCAAACGCGAGCAGGAAAGCGGCAAGCTGGTGGCCATGATGGGCGACGGTACCAATGATGCGCCTGCACTTGCGCAGGCAGACGTGGGCGTTGCCATGAACAGCGGTACACAAGCCGCCAAGGAAGCCGGCAACATGGTCGATCTGGATAATGACCCGACCAAACTCATCGAGATCGTCGAAATCGGAAAACAGCTTCTGATGACGCGCGGAACACTGACCACATTTTCAATCGCCAACGACGTAGCCAAGTACTTTGCCATTATCCCGGCTTTGTTCATTGCTTCCATTCCCGCACTGCAGGGTTTGAACATCATGAAGCTCAATAGCCCCGAAAGCGCGATACTTTCAGCGGTAATTTTCAACGCCGTTATTATCCCGATCCTGATACCGCTGGCACTGAAAGGCGTTGCCTACAAACCCATCGGCGCAAGCGCACTGCTCCGAAGAAACCTGCTGATCTACGGCCTAGGCGGCATCATCATCCCGTTCATTGGAATCAAGGCCATTGATCTTGTCGTCAGCATCTGGATTTGAAAGCTTTTAGCGATTAGCTTTTAGCTGTCAGCTTGTAGCTCTCAACAACAATAACCCCAAACCCAAATTCCCCAACCACTACCCATGACTATAAGTAACAACCCCTGACAAAAAAACAACCCATGACAAAAAATAACAATCCATAACAAAAAATGACAACCCGTGACTACAACTAACAATTCCTGACAAATAACTAAAAGCCAACATTCCACAGTCCTCATCTTAGAAAAAAAATGAAAACCAACATATTTCCAGCCATCAAACTTACCGCCCTGACCCTGATGTTTTTTTCAGGACTTTATACAGCCGTCATCTGGGGCGTGGCGCAGTTCGCACCAAATGGCGGCAAGGGCAAAATGATTACAGTACATGGCAAGACGTATTACGCCAACATTGGCCAGACATTCACCGAGGATAAGTATTTCTGTTCCCGTCCTTCCGCAGTCGGTTATAACGCGGCCGGCAGCGGCGGCAGTAACAAAGGGCCTTCCAATCCGGAATACCTTGCTGTGGTTCAGGCACGGATTGATACCTTTCTGGTTCACAATCCGGGGGTAGGGAAAAAAGATATTCCGGTAGAACTCGTTACGGCAAGCGGCAGCGGCCTTGATCCGGATATTACTCCCAGGTCGGCTTTGGTACAGGTAAAAAGAATTGCTTCCGTCAGGAAAGTTTCAGAAGAAGCACTTGTACAACTGATTGCAAGAAATACCGAAGGCCCGTTGCTCGGATTGTTCGGGCCGGAAAAAATCAATGTGCTGAAACTGAACCTGGCTCTTGATCAACTGAATTAAGAAAACAAGCTTTGCCCATCAGAATTTGCAACGGGGTGAGCAATGCAGTAAACAACGTTGCAGTCATTTTTTTTTAATAGCGTACCCATGAAGACTTTAATTTCAAGTGCAGTCAGTCTAATGATTTTACAGCCTGCTCTGGCGCAGGATGCTACGGCCACAAAAAATCCGTTGACCGTCAGCGGTTATGTGGAAGCCTACTATAATCACGATTTTAACCGTCCCGAAAATAATACGGTTCCCGGCTTTCTCTACAACTTCAACCGTGCAGGAGAAGTAAACCTGAATCTGGCTTTTATCAAGGCTGCTTATGTTACGGACCGCGTCAGAGCAAATGTAGCACTGGCAGCCGGCACTTATATGAATGCGAATTACAATGCGGAACCCGGTGTTTTAAGAAATATTTTGGAAGCCAATGCAGGGATTAAACTTTCCCGGACCCACACTCTCTGGCTCGATGCCGGCATTATGCCTTCCCATATCGGTTTTGAAAGTGCGGTCGGAAAAGACAACTGGACGTTGAGCAGAAGTCTTCTGGCAGAAAATTCCCCCTATTTTGAAGCCGGGCTGAAACTGGGTTTTACGACCCGTGACGAAAAATTATATCTGTCGGCCATGTACCTGAACGGCTGGCAGCGGATCCAGCGGATTGACGGAAATTCAACGCCAGGATTTGGAACACAGGTTACTTACAAGCCAAACGATGCCGTAACGCTTAATTACAGCACGTTTATCGGGAATGACAAACCGGACAGCCTGAGGCAAATGCGCTATTTCCATAATGTATACGGCATATTCCGGCTGACAAGCCGGCTGGGAATAACGGCGGGCTTTGATATAGGTACCGAACAAAAAGCAAAAGGAAGCAGCCGCTTTAACAGCTGGTACACGCCGGTTTTGATTGCAAGGTTCAGCGTTTCGGAAAAAATCCGGATGGCAGCAAGAGGAGAGTATTATGCGGATCGGAACGGCGTCATCATCAGCACCGGAACCGCAAACGGGTTCAAAACGTATGGTTACTCCTTGAACTTCGACTGCTTGCCTGCCGACAACGTCGTGTGGCGAATGGAAGCGCGTTGTCTGAACAGCAAAGATGCTATCTTTACGCATGATCATACCGCCCGAAATCAGAATTACTTTGTTACAACCTCCGTTGCACTTTCCTTTTAAATGACAGAAAAAGAAAATCACGTCAGGCATTTTCTGGAACTGATCCAGCAGTCGCGCAAAGGCAAATTCAAAGTCTACATCGGCATGAGCGCCGGTGTAGGCAAAACTTTCCGGATGCTGCAGGAAGCGCATACCCTGTTGCGGAACGGGATCGATGTGAAGATCGGCTACATTGAAACGCATAACCGCAGGGAAACGCACGAGCTGCTGGAAGGATTGCCGGTTATTCCAAGGCGGAAACTGTTTTACAAAGGAAAAGAACTGGAAGAGCTTGACATTCAGGCGGTCATCAGCTTGCGGCCTGAAATTGTCATTATTGACGAGCTTGCGCATTCGAACATTGAAGGAAGTAAAAACGACAAACGCTGGCAGGATGTCATGGATATCCTCGACGCGGGCATCAACGTAATCAGCGCGGTCAATATCCAGCACATAGAAAGCCTGAATGAAGAAATCAAGGACATTACCGGCGTGGAGGTAAAGGAGCGGATTCCGGACAGCGTACTGGCAGCGGCGGATGAAGTCGTGAATATTGACCTGACGGCCGACGAGCTGATCACACGTCTGAAAGAAGGGAAAATCTATGCGCCTGAAAAAGTGCAGACAGCACTGGGCAATTTTTTTACACCGAATAATATCCTGCAGCTGCGCGAACTTGCCTTGAAGGAAGTAGCCAGTCAGGTAGTCCGGAAAGTAGAAACGCAGATTTCTTCCCGGGGCCTGTCCGCACTGAAACCCAACCGGTTTATGGCATGCATCAGCAGCAATGCGGTTACAGCCAGGAACGTGATCCGCAAAACAGCACGCCTGGCCAGTTATTACAACAGCCCGTGGATTCTGCTGTACGTGCAGACGCCAAAAGAAAACACCGACAAAATTACGCTCGTCAAACAGCGGCACCTGATCAATAACTTCAAGCTGGCTACTGAACTCGGCGGTGAAATTGTCCGCGTGGAAAGCCCGCATGTGTCAAAAGTCATTATGGAAGTAGCCGAACAGAGACAAGTTACGACCATTTGCATCGGCAAGCCGCATATGAACCTTTTTCGTGTTATTCTGGCAACCAATATATTTAACCAGCTTTTAAAAAAACTTTCCGTTTCTGAAATTGACCTTGTTATTCTGTCCTGATGAGTATCAAAACCAAACTAAGACTGGGCATCGGCCTCCTGTTTTTGATGATCCTGCTGCTGTCAACGGTAGGAATCAGCAACATCAATGCATTAAAGAGCGATACAGAGAATATTCTTGTGGATAATTACAATTCGCTCGAATATGGTAAAAATATGATTGCGGCCCTGGATCTTATGCAGCAGGAGCAGGACGGGATCACAGCCTTTGAAAAAAACCTGAACCTTCAGGAACAGAACGTCACCGAGAAAGGAGAAGGGCAGGCAACTGAACAGATCGCTCAGAGACTGGCCATGCTGAAAGCAAATCCTCAGGATACCCAGCTTCATTTGTTGATACGAAAGGATATATTCCGGCTTATGGAGCTGAATATGAATGCAATTGAACGTAAAAGCAATGTTGCCAATCAGACAGCCAGAACCGGGAATACATGGATTGTCATTTCCAGTACGCTCTGTTTCCTGGTTGCGATGACGCTGCTTGTCAATCTGCCGGGCAATATCGCAAATCCAATTAAGGAACTCACAGCCAGTATTAAAGAGATTGCAGCCAAAAACTATTCACAACGGGTAAATTACCGAAGCAAAAACGAATTCGGCGAGCTGGCCGACTCTTTCAACACGATGGCCGAAAAGCTGGAAGAATACAATAACAGTAACCTTTCCAAAATCCTGACCGAGAAGATGCGGATTGAGACGCTGATCAACAACATGCATGAACCCGTTATCGGCCTGGATGAAAACAGGACCATTCTGTTCATCAACAACGAGGCAATCAAAATTTCCGGTTTGCGGCCTGAAGAAATAATGGGCAGAACAGCACAGGACATTGCTGAGAATAACGATCTGGTGCGATCGCTTGTCAACGATTTGCCGCAGCATGAAAATACAGAAGTACTTTCCTCGGTTCCGCTTAAAATTTACGCCGACAACAAGGAAAGTTATTTTGAGAAGGAAATAGTCAATATCACGATCAAGCCGACCGGAGAAAAGGATAAAAAGCTGATCGGGCATGTCATAATTCTGAAAAACATCACACCGTTCAAGGAACTGGATTTTGCCAAGACCAACTTCATCGCTACCGTTTCCCATGAACTAAAAACGCCGATTGCGTCAATCAAAATGAGCCTGCTGCTGCTTGAAAACCAGAATACCGGGCATATCAATCCGGAACAGCAGCAACTGATCGAAAGCATCAAAGAGGACAGTAACCGGCTTTTGAAAATAACAGGTGAACTGCTGAATATGTCACAGGTGGAAACGGGCAACATCCAGCTCAGTATCCAGCAGTCCGATCCGGCTCAGATACTGGAATATGCGGTGGAAGCCGTGAAAGTGCAGGCCGAGCAAAAGCAGATCAGCCTGCATGTTGACAAGGAAGAAAACCTGCCGGAAGTAAAAGCCGACACGGAAAAGACAGCCTGGGTTCTCATCAATTTCCTGACGAACGCAATCCGCTATTCACAGCAGTCCGGACAGATTCATATTGCCATTCAGCAGCATGAAAATGGCGTACAGTTTTCGGTAAAGGATGAAGGGCAGGGCATAGACAGCCGTTACCGCGCCAAGATTTTCAACCGTTACTTTCAGGTTCCCGGCAGCGCGAAAACGGGTACGGGACTTGGTCTGGCAATCAGCAAAGAGTTCATTGAAGCGCAGGGCGGCCATATCGGGGTAAACAGTGAAATCGGAATGGGCAGCACGTTTTTTTTCAAGCTTCCGAAAGCCTGATTGATGATGAAAACCATGATTTTTTATCGCAGTGACAAAGGTGCAGGATGTAGGTTCGGCTGATTGGCAACAAACATACTTTCATTCGGTAAATGCAAGTTCAGCTACGCTTTCATAGCTAAATGCAGGATGGGAAAAGGTTTTCCGCCTGGATCGACCGGAGAACGGCCTGTAACTTCAAAGCCCATTTTTGTATAAAACTGGCATGCTCCCGGATTATCCTCATTGACATCCACTTCGGATGCCCGTAGTTCCCGAACGGCATATTGACACAGTGCCTTGCCGATACCTTTCCCGAAATCGTCCGGGTGTACAAAAAGCATTTCAATTTTACGGCCAGCGATCCCGATAAAGCCGGCAAGTCCGCCGGATGCATGACGAATGCCGAACAGATCAAGCACAGGCAGGTAATCCGTAACAATCACAGGTTTGTAATATTGAATGTCAGCCTCTGCAAGAAAATGATGGCTGGCACGCACAGAGGCTTCCCAGACGAAAATGACTTCGGGGTAATCAGGTCCGGATAATGCTGAAATAATGAACTGCATGGGATTTTATTGCGAAGATGATGTTAATTGTTATTCACACGAATGATAATTTTACCCGTTGTATGCCCGGTTTCTATTTGCTCATGCGCCAGAGCCAGCTCTTTCAAAGGATAAACCTTTGACACATGTGGCCGCAATGTGCCGCCTTCCGTCATTTCTACCAGCCGTTTCAGAATAATGCCTTGCCGGTTATTCAAAGGGTTGCGGGATGGCCCGCCCATAAACTGGTAACTTACTGTAATGTTCTTTAAAAGCAGCTGATAACCTTCCTGTGCATTCGTTGAAACAGGCAAAATCGTGCAAATATGTCCGGTAATGGCTGCATAATCAATGCATTGGCTGAATGTAGAACCTCCGACGGTATCCAGAATCAGCGCAGCTCCCTTTCCCTCGCTCAGATCCATTACGGCTGCTTTTATGTCCTGCTCACGATAATTCAGAACGTAGTCGGCGCCGAGCTCACTGGTACAGTATTCCAGCGATTCCTCCCGGCTGGCTGTGGTTATGACTTTACAGCCCACATATTTGGCAATCTGCACCGCCATATGCCCGACTCCGCCTGCTCCTGCGTGAATCACAACCAGGTTGCCGCTCCGGATGTGCAGTCTGTCCAGCAATGCTTCAAATGCCGTTATGCCTGCGAGCGGAATCGCAGCCGCAATCTCGTCAGTAAGTCTTCCCGCCAAAGCGCAGGAGCGGTAATCAACGGCGACATAGGATGCATTTGCGCCGCTCCGGAATGGAGTAGGAGAGCCTGTCACCCGGTCGCCGATCTTAAAACCCCTGACATTACTGCCTTTTTCAACCACCACGCCGCAGACGTCGAAGCCGAGGATAAGAGGCAGGTCGCGCGGAACGGAGGCCTTGTTCCGGATGCGGCAGTCGAGCGGGTTGACACTCGTAGTGAGCACTTTGATAATCAGATCGTCAGCCGTGGCAACTGGCTCCGGCATTTCACGGATTTCAAAAACAGCCCGGGCCGGACCGTGTGCAGTAATTACATTTGCTTTCATGCTTCCTGATTTTTGAGCAAATGTAACAGGATGCCTGACGGACCGGTTTGTCAGATCGGGAGCATTACTTGCGCAATCGGGCATTTTTGAAAGCCAGCGGCCGCATGCCGTACTTTTTTGTAAATGCATTGGAGAAAGCGGCAGCACTTTCGTAACCACATTGCAGGCTTACCTGTGCAACGGGTAATGCCGTATCCAGCAGCAGCCGGGCCGCACGCGCCATTTGCAGGTCCGACTGGTATTGAAAAACGGAGCTGCGCAGCTCTTCACGGAAAAGTTGTTTAATACGAAAACTGTTCGTTCCGCACCGATGCGCCAATTCGGAAATGGTCAGGTATCGGCTTGACTGGTGCATGTGCCAGATCGCTTCCTGTAAAATGTCCTTTTCTCTGCTGCGCGGGAGGATCTGCGAGGCCAGGTTAAAGAACTGGTCTGTTATCAGTTTTTCTTCAAACAAGCGAAGCAGTCCGGGATTTTCCTTCGAAATGGTTTTTAACTGTAAAAATGCAGCGGCACATTCGGAAGAGAGAGCCATTGCCCCGACGGGTTTTTCAAAAAGTACCGGCAGTTCATTCTGAAGCATCCCGATATGCCATTCAGACAAATGAATGTGAATGACTTTGAATGCCGTATTGGCAGCCAGCAGTGAAGTATATGGTTCTTCCTCAGTCTTGTAAAAAAGTGCCTGCCCCGTACTGAAACAGTATTCCCGAGCCATTCCGGGCACCGATCTTGCATTGCCGGCAATACAAAGTACCAGTTTGTAGAGCGGATCAGGATAATGAACGCTCAGTTTATGGGCACGATTCGTCTCAAAATCAAACCAATGTACACAGGATGCATGTGAATGCAGCACGGCTGATTGCTCATAAAACCGGTACAACTGATTGTCTGCAAATACCGCCGGGACCTGCGTGGGGTAAAGCTGTTCATTTTCATAGGAAATTTGCATGGTTTGTTTTGGATTAATCATAAATGACGATTCAGACCATATGTTTTCAACGCACTTTCATACTGTTCCTCTTCCGTTGTTCCGGGAAACAACATGTACCGGGGAGCGATGATCGGCTTGGCAAATTCCACGTTTATCCGGATGATGGTCGTAAAAGGAAAAAGCCCCTGCGTTATTTTCAAAAGCACTTTTTCCATGTTGCCGTACGCCGGTGAAGATTGATCCAGCAGGCTTGCGGTGCCTTTCAGTTGATATCCTTTTTGAATCAGTATATCTATAAAGGATATACAAACTTTGTTGTTTGTCCTGATGTTGCGGACTGTTTGAGGCGAGGCTACATCCGCAATAATGATACTTCCTTCATAATGCGAAAATATTTCCTTGGGCGAAACATTCGGCATTCCGTCCTCCGACACCGTGGCCAGCCAGCACAGCACACTTTTCGCGATCGATTGTTGAATGATTTCTGTCAACATGGATTCAACCTGATTATTTACGATTCTGTTCTGTCTCCAATAATTCATTTCTGACAGTACAAAATTGACAATCCTGCGTTGGAACTGGAAGCGGGAAGTAGTCGTAACGTATTTTTTTCACGCTTAACAACCGCTTTTTTGTTCTCAGCTGAATGGCGTTTTGTTATGACGGTACGCGGATTCAGCATGTATATATGGATCCGGCATCCATGTTGGTGCAGCAAGGACAGGCGCCGTTTGCTCATTTGTCCAGGATGATGGAATCAAGCAAACGGCATGTACGTTTCAATTTCTCGCTGTAATGTTTCAACCTCGGACCCATTATCATGTTAATCAGTGATTATCCATTGTTACCAATTCCTTCGGGCGTCATTTCCCTTCGCGACGATAGAAAAAAGCAAAGCTGGACAGCAGCTATATCCGGTTTCCGGCTTGCAAAGTACCCGGTTACGCAGGATCTGTATTTCCGGATCACGGGAAAAAATCCCAGCCTTTTTCTGCATCCCAGACGACCGGTCGAAAATGTGTCCTGGATGGAAGCTGCCGAATTTTGCAACCTGCTCTCGGAAAGCAGCGGTTTGCAGCCATGCTATACATTAAACACGGAGGATCATTCATGTGTGTTTCATGAACACGCCAATGGCTACCGGATGCCTGTCGAAGCAGAATGGGAGTATGCATGCAAAGCCGGAACAGGGCAGATCAGGTATGGCGATCTGGAAGATATTGCCTGGTTCAGGGACAATTCCGGACAGATGACCCAGCCGGTTGGCCGGAAAATGCCGAACCAATGGGGGCTTCATGATATGTTGGGAAATGTCTGGGAATGGTGTTCTGATTACTACGATACGGATGTGTACGGCTCCTATCGTATTTTTCGGGGCGGTGGATGGGCTGATCCTGAAAGGAGCATTATGGCAACAACGCGCAGACGAAGCCATCCTGCCAAATTCAAAATTGACGATCTGGGCTTCCGGATAGCACGGAACGGATAATCAGCTCGTCTGTTCCGATACTATCCCCGCCGGAAAAACGGATTGATTCTGTCGCGTCTTTTTTGCGCTGCTGATGAAAATCATCCATCGTGCCCACGGCTGTCATCTCTGCAAAAACCCGTATTCAGCACCTTTACTGGGCAGTTAAGCTGCCTGTTCAACGGTTTGAAGTTATGCTGATGCACTCATGAATGTTTTAAATGAAGATAGGAAGCAGGAAACTGCTGCCAGACACATCTGTTACCACTGCGGCGAGGAATGCCGGGAAGAAATAATCATTGCAGACGGGCATGAGTTCTGCTGTAATGGCTGTTTCAATGTGTACGATATTTTAAAAGAAAGTGATTTATGCGGTTACTATGCCGTGGAAGGCGCTACCGGAATTTCGCCTGACAAAGCATACTTCAACGGCAAATACGATTATCTGGAACTGCCGGAAGTCAGCGGAAAAATAATCGAATTTACAGACCATCAATTATCGCGGGTCAACTGGCATATTCCCGGCATGCATTGCAGCTCGTGCATCTGGCTGCTGGAACAGTTGTATAAATTCAATCCGGCGGTCAGAAGTTCGGTGGTTAATTTTCCTGAAAAAAAGGTCAGAATTACATTTGAAACTGAAAAGATCAGACTCAGCGAGCTGGCAGCATTGATTTCGCGGATCGGTTACGAGCCTTATATCAGTTTGAACGACCTCGGAGACCGGCAGATCAAAAAGTGGAACCGTACGCGGTTGTATAAAATCGGCATTGCAGGATTTTGTTTCGGCAATATCATGATGCTGAGCTTTCCGGAATATTTTCACCTGGGAAATACGGGTTCGGATCAAAACCTGCGGGTTACTTTCGGTTTCCTGAATCTGGCTCTGAGCATTCCGGTACTGCTTTATTGTGCCGGTGATTTTTTCAAATCGGCCTGGTCTGCGCTGAAAGGCAAATACCTGAATATCGACGCACCGATTGTGCTGGCTTTGCTCAGTATTTTCGGGCTGAGCCTGTATCAGATTCTCTCCGGAACCGGCCCGGGTTACTTCGATTCCCTGACCGGCGCTGTTTTTTTTATGCTGACCGGCCGTTTTTTTCAGGACAAAACGTATGACGGCATTTCCTTTGACCGGGATTACAAATCCTATTTTCCGGTTGGTGTTTCTGTACTCAAAGACGGTACGGAAGCCCGCACACCGATTACTGGGCTGGCACCGGGCGACATTGTACTGGTCCGAAATGCAGAACTGATCCCGGCGGACGCTGTGCTGCTCAGTCCGGAAGCTTGGATTGATTACAGCTTTGTTTCCGGCGAAGCGGAACCTGTTTCGCGGAAAAAAGGCGATACGGTTTATGCAGGCGGAAAACAGACGGGAACGGCCATTCAACTGGAAGTGCTGAGGAAAGTTTCCCAGAGTTATTTGACCCAGCTCTGGAACAATGACGCCTTTTCGAGGGAAAAAGAAGATCAGAACAAAACCCTGTCCGCCCGGATCAACCGCTACTTTTCGGTCATCGTCCTGATCATTGCCACGGTTACATTTCTCATTTGGTATTTTGTTAAAAAAGATCCTGAAACGGCATTCCGGGCATTTACGACCTGTCTGCTGGTAGCTTGTCCGTGCGGCCTGCTGTTTTCCTCCACTTTTACCAACGGGAATATTCTGAGTCTTTTTGGTATAAACCGCTGCTATCCGAAGAATGCCGATGCCGTCGAATGCTTGTCGCACATTGATACGGTTGTTTTTGACAAAACAGGCACCATTACCCGGTCCGAAGAAGCCGACGTACAGTTTGTCGGAAAAGAATTATCCGAAGACGAGCTGGTTATTATCAGGACTGTTGCCGCCCAGTCATCACACCCGCTGAGCCGCATGATCGTGGGAAATCTTGGCCATATCCAGCTCAGCAAGCGAAGCCTGGGAAATTATGCAGAAGTCAGCGGAGCGGGCATTGAAGTGCTTTGGGGAAAACAGGAAATCCGGCTCGGCTCTGCGGCTTGGGTCGGTGCGCCTTCTGAAAACAGTAACGACTTGTCATTTTCCAGGGTTTATGTTTCCATGGATCAGGTAGTGCTCGGGTATTTTGCAATCCGGGTCCAGTACCGCGATAATCTGCCGGAAGCCATTTCAGCCCTTCAGAAATGCGGTTTTAAAACTTTTCTGCTCTCGGGCGACAAGCCTGCCGACCAGCCTTTTTTAAGCGGGGTTTTCGGCAACGAAGCAATGCTTCATTTTAACCGGAAACCGGATGAAAAACTGGAATTCATCAAAACCCTGCAAAACAGGGAGAACAGGAATGTGCTGATGATCGGCGACGGCCTGAATGACGCAGGCGCATTGCGGCAGAGCAATGTAGGCATGGCTGTTTCTGACGATACCGGTAATTTCTCACCCTCCTGCGATATGATCATGGAAGGCCGTCAGCTTTCGCGCTTGCCCGCATTCATCCGGCTGGCACGGTCGGGACAGAAAATCATCAAGGCCAGTTTCGCTGTTTCCGTGATCTACAATATCCTGGGACTTTTCTTTGCCATCGGCGGGAAGTTATCGCCCGTACTTGCGGCCATTCTGATGCCGGTCAGTCTGATCACGATTGTTGCCTTTACAACTGCGGCCAGCAACCTGGCAGCCAGCCGGATTTTCAGGGACTGACCAAAATCATCGCCGGCAGTATCCGTCATCATCATGCTGACGGGCACGATCGGGTAGTTTTGAGCATCGAAAGACAATCAAACCCACTCGGATATGAGCGCATTTTATGTCATGATCATTACCAGCCTTTTCATTGCTGTCGCATTTTTAAGTGCTTTCATCTGGTCTGTAAGAAAAGGGCATTACGACGACGACTATACACCTTCGATACGGATTTTACTGGATGAACCCGTCAGTGAAAAATCAACCAGAAAAGACAAGTAAGCCATTCACCAAATTTTACCTGAGTTATGTCAAACGTTCCGCATTCTGACCTCGTCTCTGTTGAACTGGATCATTTTCAATATGATAACCGCATTGTAAGGGATTTTGCAATTGCCACCATCCTTTTCGGGCTCATCGGCATGCTGGTGGGGTTACTTGCTGCTTTCCAGCTGGTTTTCCCCGGCCTGAACATGGATATTCCCTTTCTGACTTTCAGCCGGATCAGGCCGCTGCACACCAATGCGGTGATTTTTGCATTTGTCGGAAACGGTTTTTTTACCGGACTGTATTATTCGGTTCCGAGGGTTTTGCGAACCCCGATCTGGAGTCCGGTACTTGCCAAGGTGCATTTCTGGGCATGGCAGTTCATCATCCTTGCGGCAGCGGTCACACTTCCCATGGGCCTGACCACCTCCAAGGAATATGCCGAGCTGGAATGGCCTATCGACGTGGCCATTGCAGTCGTATGGGTAGCAGCGCTGATCAACATCATCATGACGACGATCAACCGCCGGACCGAACATATTTATGCGGCAGTGTGGTTTTATATTGCGTCTTTCGTTACGGTAGCGATGCTGCACGTGGTCAACAGCATGGCATTGCCGATTTCACTGTTCAAAAGTTATTCCGTTTATGCAGGCGTGCAGGATGCACTGGTACAATGGTGGTACGGGCACAATGCCGTGGCCTTTTTCCTGACCACGCCCTATCTGGGTCTGATGTATTATTTTTTGCCCAAAGCAGCCAACCGGCCCATTTATTCCTACCGGCTTTCCATCGTCCATTTCTGGGCGCTGATTTTCCTGTACATCTGGGCAGGCCCTCACCATTTGCTTTATACGGCCCTTCCCGAGTGGGCGCAAACCTTGGGTACTGTCTTTTCCGTCATGCTGATCGCGCCTTCGTGGGGAGGCATGATCAACGGGCTGATGACGCTACGCGGCGCGTGGGACCGCGTGCGTGAAGATGTAGTCCTGAAATTTATGGTTGTGGCAATTACCGCCTACGGTATGGCAACCTTTGAAGGCCCGATGCTTTCTTTCAAAAATGTGAACGCCATTGCACACTATACCGACTGGATCGTGGCGCACGTGCACGTGGGTGCGCTGGGCTGGAACGGCTTTCTGACTTTCGGGATTTTGTACTGGCTTTTCCCGCGCCTATACGGACGTCCGTTATACTCGCAGAAGGCTGCCAGTTTTCACTTCTGGATTGGTACGCTCGGCATTGTATTCTATACCGTTCCCATGTACTGGGCAGGTTGGGTGCAAAGCTCGATGTGGAAAGAGTTTACGCAGGAAGGACTTTTGAAATATCCTAACTTCCTTGAAACCGTTACGCAACTGAAGCCTTTGTATTTTCTGCGCAGCGTAGGCGGCACGCTTTACATTATCGGTTTTGTGGTGATGATCTACAATCTCTGGATGACCGCATTGAAAGGTGAATTGATTGCCACTGAATCTGCTCGCGCCTTGCCCCTGAAAGCCATCTGGCATGCTGAAAAAAACGAATACTGGCACCGCCGGTGGTTTGAACGCAAACCTTTGAGGCTGACCGTATTTGCTTTGGTCGCAGTAGCGATCGGCGGAATGGTCGAAATGATCCCGACCTTTATGATCGACTCCAATGTTCCGACCATAACGGCCGTCAAGCCCTATACACCGCTGGAATTGCAGGGCCGGGACATTTACGTGCGGGAAGGCTGTTATGTTTGCCACACGCAAATGATCCGTCCGTTCCGCTCCGAAATCGAACGTTACGGGGAATATTCCAAATCAGGCGAATTTGTATACGATCACCCGCATCAGTGGGGTTCCAAACGGACGGGGCCGGATCTGCACCGGGTAGGAGGGAAATACCCCGATTCCTGGCATTACAATCACATGGAAGACCCCGTAAGCATGTCGCCCGGCTCCATTATGCCCAGATACGGCTGGCTGCTCGAAGACAATCTCGACACGACAACAACTGCCGCGAAGATCCGCGCCATGCAGACACTGGGTGTACCGTATGAAAAAGGGTATGACAAAGTCGCCAACGCCGAACTGCACAGACAGGCAAAAGAAATACAGGCCCGGCTCAAACAAAGCGGCATCAAGACAGCTGAAAACAAGGAAATCATTGCATTGATTGCCTATCTGCAAAGACTGGGAACCGACATCAAAACTGAAAAGTAAATCATGAAATTTCGTAATTACCTCGAAACCATAGCCGGAATAAGCATTTACCCGCTGATTTCGCTCCTTATATTTTTTGTCTTCTTTGTGTCGCTCCTTGTTTTTGTTTTCCGGATGGATAATAAGACATTAAGGAAACTGGAAAGCATGCCGCTGAACGATGGTGTGATCAAAAAAGGTCTTTTGTCCATTGCTGTCTTACTGATGATCTCCGCTTCCGCTTTTGCACAGGCACCGGAGGAAAAACCCCAGGCGATTACCGGCATCGACATCATGCTCTATCTGTTGCTGATCGTGTCGTTCTTCGTTGCCATACAGCTGATTATCACGCTGGCAAGTGCTTTGCGTACTTTGAATAAATTTACACAAAATCAGAAAGCGGCTCAAGGTAAGACGGTTGAAACGGTCTCCTGGTGGAAAAAATTTGCAGGAATGAGCGTGCTGCCGGCGGATGAAAAACACCTGATTATTGAAGGCCACAATTACGACGGCATTCATGAATTGGACAACGGAATGCCGCCCTGGCTGCAGTCGCTTTTTGCGGGTACGATCGTGATCGCCATTGCTTACTTTGCTTACTACTACAGTGGAATCGGTGATTTCCAGTTGGCGGAGCTGGACAAGGAAATGGCGCAGGCGGAAATTGACAAAAAGATCTATATGGAAAAAGTAGGTGCCAGCATGGACGAAAACAACGTTACACAGCTCACCGACCCGTCTGTCATAGGCGAGGGAAAGAAAACTTTCCAGGAAAAATGCTCGGCTTGCCACGGCATGGACGGCGGCGGAACGGTTGGCCCGAACCTGACAGACAACTACTGGCTGCACGGCACCGGGATCAAGAATATTTTCAAAACCGTGAAGTACGGTGTGCCGGAAAAAGGGATGATTTCCTGGGAAAAACAGCTTTCACCTACGGATATCCAGAAAGTGGCGAGTTATATTCTATCGTTGAAAGGATCAAAGCCAGCCAATCCGAAAGAACCGCAGGGGGAATTGATGACAGACGAAAAAATTGCAGCAAACGGAATCTGAAAAACGGCTTAAACATGTGCAGAGCACCAAAACAATGCGTTCTCAAACCCTTGCTGCTTCCGGCCAGAACCAGGCTTTCCGCGATCCGTTCAATGTTGCGGACGAGGACGGGAAGCGTAAATGGATATATCCTCAAAAGCCAAAAGGCAAATGGCACAACCGGCGGGCCTGGTTTACCATTCTGATTCTGAGCCTGCTTTTTTCAGGACCTTTTATCCGGCTTGATGGCCAGCCGTTATTCCTTTTTAACGTACTGGCGCGAAAGTTCATCCTGTTCGGCATCTTCATCGGGCCACAGGATTACTGGATTTTCGGGCTTGCCATGCTTTCCTTTATGGTTTTTATCGTGCTTTTTACAACCATTCTGGGAAGGTTATGGTGTGGCTGGGCCTGCCCACAGACGGTGTTCATGGAAATGGTGTTCCGCAAGATCGAATATGTCCTTGAAGGTGACGCGACCAAACAGAAATTGCTTGACAAAGCGCCCTGGACAAGGGACAAGATTGTTAAAAAATCAGCCAAATACTTCCTTTTCCTGCTGATCTCTTTTGCAATCGCCAATCTGTTGCTGGCTTATGTAATCGGAGTGGATGCGTTGACAAAGATTATTCGTGAACCCATTGAAGAACATATCGGACTGTTTACCGGTATTGTTGGTTTCACGGCATTGTTCTATTTCAATTTCGCCTGGCTACGGGATCAGGCCTGCACGGTGGTATGCCCGTACGGCCGCTTGCAGAGTGTGTTTATGGACCGTCATACCATTGCAGTCGGCTACGATTACGAGCGAGGCGAGCCGCGGGGAAAAATTCACAAAGGACAGGAAAGAAGCGGGGGAGATTGCGTCAATTGTCAGCAATGCGTGGCGGTATGTCCGGTGGGAATTGATATTCGAAACGGTCTGCAGATGGAATGTGTGAACTGCACGGCCTGCATGGATGCCTGCGATACGATCATGAATAAAGTCGGCTTTGATACCGGCCTGATCCGCTATACTTCGGAAAATGCCATTGTAAATAAAACCGGCAGGCTCGTTACCACGCGCGTAATCAGCTATGCGGCTGTGCTTGTTCTGCTCTGGTCGGCGCTGGGATTGGCCATTGTGTCGAGAACGGATACGCAGACTTTACTGCTCCGCGCACCGGGCAGTCAGTTTATTGAAAATGGCGACGGCACGGTCAGCAACCTGTATACATTCAAGATTTTCAATAAAACCAATCATGTCGTAAAGCCTGTCATCCGGCTGGAAGATGTAGAGGGCAAACTGATCTTTGCAGGCAGTCCGGACCTCACACTGGAAGCGGCGGGAATGGCGGAAGGGACTTTATTCATCAATGTTCCGAAAGCAGCAGTGAAAAAGAGAAAGACGGCTCTGAAGCTCGCTGTGTATGAAGGAAACAAGCAACTGGAAAAATTTGAAATCCTTTTTTTAGCCGGAGAATCATTATGAAAATCAACTGGGGAGTCGGAATTGTTACGCTTTATCTTGGCTTTGTGGCCATGATACTGTTACTGGTAACCATGAGCGTCGGGCAGAAAATTGATCTGGCAACCGAACATTATTACGAAGAGGAACTGCAGTTTCAGGATAAAATCGATAAGGTCAAACGGGCTCAGGCTTTAAGCGAGCCGCTGGACTGGAAAGTAGACGAACACGGGATTACGGTTGACTATCCGTCTGATCTGGAACAAAAAAACTTGTCGGGCCAGATCAGACTGTACTGTCCGTCCAATGACAGGAACGACCGGCAATATGCCGTTTCAGCAGCCGGTGGCGTACAGTTTATTTCCGCTGCTGATATTCCCGATGGCACTTACCGTTTGCAAATTGACTGGAAAAGCGACGATCAGACCTTCTGGAATGAAGGCGTTGTAACCATTAGCCACCTGAAATAACAGATGTGTGAACGGCGCATTAGTTTATCTCGCATTTTCAATGGGATTGCTGAGCAGTTTTCATTGCATCGGCATGTGTGGCCCCATTGCACTGGCCTTGCCGGATCAAGCAGGAAATCGCTGGCGGAAAGTGAACGGGTTTCTGTTTTATAACCTGGGCCGGTCGCTGTCTTATGCAGCGCTCGGCGCTGTCGTCGGCCTTTTGGGAAATGCGGTAGCATGGATGGGTTATCTCAGTTATTTGTCGGTCATCGCCGGTATTGGAATGCTGGGTTATGTGCTTTGGCCTAAAACCTTCGGCTTGTGGCTGCATCCGCCTGAAATGTGGTCTGCCGTAATTACGCATCTGAAAAAAAGGATGTCGGTCATGCTGCAAAGCCGTAAAATGCACGGGAGATTGTTCCTGGGAATTTTAAATGGCCTGCTGCCCTGCGGCCTGGTTTACCTTGCACTGGCAAGTTCCGCTGCAACCGGCAATGTGTCCGGCGCCGCATGGTACATGTTTGTATTCGGGACGGGCACCTTGCCCATGATGATGGCGATAGGATTGTTCAAAAACGGATTTACGCCTTCGCTTCGATCCCGCTTTCACCGGTTCACTCCGGTAGTCATTGCCATAGCTGGCTGTTGGCTCGTCCTTCGCGGTGTTATGATCAAGTATCCACAAAGCGGCCATACGCAGGCTGCGCAGATTACCATTTGTCATGGAAAGTAAATCATTGGCTTCAACGCGGATTAAGGCTCAGTTTTCCAGCTCGCCGGCTATTTAAATTTAAATCAAAGTAACAAACAAAAACATCATTGCCATGCACAAAGAACTGCTATTCAAATACAATACTCCGGGGCCCCGTTATACCAGCTATCCCACTGTACCGTACTGGCAAGAAAATCCACCTGCCCAGCACCAATGGCTTGACCTTGTACAGGATACATTTACGGCATCCCAATCATCCGGGGAGGGCATCAGTCTGTATATACATCTGCCTTTTTGCGAAAGCCTGTGCACGTATTGCGGCTGCAACACCCGGATCACGGTTAACCATGCCGTAGAAAAAAAATACATTGCGGCCTTACTCGCTGAATGGGCCATGTATTTGTCTGCATTCGGCGACAACAGACCTGTCATCCGGGAAATCCATCTTGGCGGCGGTACGCCCACTTTTTTTAGTCCCGAAAACCTGCAGACACTGATTCTGGGATTGCTTGAAGGTTCCGTCGTGCATGAAAAAGCGCAGTTCGGATTTGAAGCGCATCCCGGCAATACGACCGAGGCACATCTGCAGGTTTTGTTTGATCTGGGTTTCAGGAGGATCAGCATCGGCGTGCAGGATTTTAATCCTGTCGTGCTGGCCATCATCAACCGCCAGCAAACGTACGAACAGGTTAAAGCACTTACGCTGAGGGCACGCGAGATCGGCTATACCTCGGTCAATTATGATATTGTATACGGGCTGCCGCATCAGAAAGTTTGTTATATGATGGAGACCATGCAACGCGTAGTCCGGCTCAAACCCGACCGCATTGCGTTTTACAGTTACGCGCATGTGCCCTGGATCAAACCGGGCCAGCGGAGTTTTACCGAAAAAGACCTGCCCGATCCCGATAAAAAAATGGCGATTTACGAAACCGGCCGGAATGTACTGGAAATGTCAGGCTATCAGGATATCGGCATGGATCACTTTGCGCTTGCAACCGATGAACTTTACAAAGCACAGCAGGAGAACCGGCTGCACCGGAATTTTATGGGATATACCGACACACGCACACAGTTACTGATCGGCCTGGGCGCTTCGGCGATCAGCGACAGCTGGCAGGGATATGTGCAGAACGAGAAAAAAGTAGAAGATTACTACGCAAGAATCCAAGCAAACGAACTTCCGGTTTTCCGCGGGCACCTGCTTACAAAAGACGATCTGATCCTGCGGAAACATATTTTAAGGCTGATGACAGCGTTTGAAACGTCATGGAAAAATCCCGGCGAAGTGTGTGCGGATGTTTTCAGGTCCGTGGGGCGGCTCTCTGAAATGGAATTTGATGAACTGGTCGAGATTGTGCCATCGGGCGTAAAAATTACCGAAAAAGGAAAGCCGTTTGTCCGCAATATCTGCATGGCTTTTGATGCCCGTCTTTGGGAAAGTCAGCCCGAGACGCAGTTGTTCAGCCAGACCGTATAAACCATGATTTTGCTTTTTGCAAATACCGTTGTAAGGTAATTTTCACCATTAAGCAGGAAAAGGAAAGACTTTGTTTAAGCATTTCGCAAACAAAGTCTTTCCTTTTTATTTTTCAGCTGCGCATCTAAGCCGGCTCGTACTGCAATAAGGCCGCCTTGGCCGCATCAAGCTGCCTGATCAGCTGCGGGAACAAATCCATATAATATTGTATGCCGGCCAGTAACTGGTCGCGGAACCTGGCAAGATACTTTTGCCGTTTTTCACTGAATTGCACCGCCAATGTTTCCAGCTCTTTCTGATAATATTCAATATAAAGGTTCAGCTCATTGATAAACATATTGGGCCGGTCCACGCCTGAAAGCAGGTTGGTCTTACCGTAAATATGCTGCACCATCTGGTCCAGCGAATAAACAGCTGAAAACCAGGCCAGGTTTGGCCCCGGGCAAATCGCTACGGCATGGTTTTCCCTTGCTTTCATTTCATGGTTCCGGATCAAAGCTGCCGTGCTCAATCCGTCGCAGAGGCAAAGTTTTTCAGTAATCGCTTGGAATTGCCGCTGGTATTCGTCGTCTGGAAGATCAAGCGACTGGAGTTGCCCGATTTTCAGCTGCTGATACTGCCGGGATGCGGTGCAAATCGGCTCCGTTGTAAATTCCGTATTGGAAACGAGGTACTTTTTGTTGCAGGGACTGCCCGGCCTTCCTTTTGCAATTCTTTCAAGCCGCTGTTTTTCAGCACTGCTCCTGCGAAAGTTATTGAACAAGACACCGAGAGGCGACGAATTGCTGACATAATAATCCGATGGGTCTGCATCCACCAGATTACGCAACGTTTCTTCATCCACATTGGTCACTTCAGGCACCAGCAAAAACGGACTTCCCCAGCCCGTGCCATCCACTTCATAATGCTCCATCAGAAAGTGGTGCTCCTCGGCGGTACCGATTCCGCCCTGCACCGTAATAACCTGATCCGGAACGGAATGAATGGATATGTTTTTCGAGTTGAGCGCCGGATGGTAAAGTGCAAACAGATCGGCCAGCATTTCCCTTCTTTTCGTTTTGAATTCCTCCAGTATCGGCCCAAGCAGATAGCCGTCGGTTGCAAAGGCATGGCCGCCGCAGTTCAGGCCCGATTCGATCCGGAATTCAGAAACCCAGATTCCCTTTTTTGCAAGGTATTTGGCCTGGATAATGGCGGAGCGGAAATCACTGACTTTCAGGATGACCTTCTTCATAAAACGCCCGTACGGATCCGGATAAAATTCAGCAAAGCTTTCCAGATAATTATACAGCCGCGGGTTCATGCCCGCCGAGAGCACAACCGATGACTGCAGACTGCTTTTTGCAAAACCCCGCAAGGCTGCCGATGCATCCGAAAACGCTTCGTCTAGCCGTTCTCCATGCACATCCTTGTTGAGCTTATCGACTTTGGACATAATATTGACATCGATAGCTCCTTTGACAAGCTGGTTCCTGAGCTCCTCCTGAATCCTGCTCCGTTCTTCCGCAGATACGGTCAGAAGCATTTTGTTGTACCTTTTCTTGAGGGAAGAAGTGTCGGGCAGCAGTTCGAAATAGCGGGTGATCAGTGAATTTCCGGTAAAAGGCTGTTGCTTCAGATGCTGGAAATTCCGCTCGACCATACGCGCCATCAGATCAAGATAAGCGGTGATCCGGCGGCTTCTGAAATCGGCTTCATCGCTGGCTATGGGCGTATAAGTTTCCCCGTTTTCAAGGGTATGGTGTTTTCTCATCCGCTCGATCATTTCATCGTCTACAATCGAAGCGACGGAAGAAATACCCAGATGGGCGACTTTGATCGGGGTATCCACGGAGTATCCCAATCCTAAAACAGGAATATGAAAAGTATGCATGCAGCGGCTGGTTAAAGGTTGGACGTGCTGATTTTGGAATCAAAACTAGGCGGCAAATCTTGCAGGACGGATGATATTGGTTCGCAGACCTGATGATTGAAGTCATTCCGGTGCAAGCGTGCAAGTCGCTGGGTCCTTACGAATGCGGGCATCCGACGCTTGTCTACATTTTTACGAAGAAACAAATCTGTTTCGCTGCAAATGAATAGCATTCCTGTAAGGAGAAATTGACGGAATATCAATCCGTTACGAGCTTTTGCGGTGTTTAAGGTGCTCAGCGGTACAGGCGAAATCAGAATTATTCCTAACTTTGACTATGTTATCTTCAGGAAAAGCCACCATGAATTATGATGTCCGAATCAGCTTTAATACCATTTTTGAAAGCGCTTCCCTGGGTATTATTGTTACCAATGAACAGGGGAAAATCGTGCTTGCCAATCCCTTCCTGTTACAGCAGTTCGGCTACCCGGAACATGAACTGATCGGAGAATCGGTGGATAAGCTTATTCCTTCGCGTTTTCATCACCGGCATCATCAGCACATAGCCCATTTCAACGAACATCCCAAAAAAAGGCCTATGGGTTTGGGCCTTGATTTGTTCGGTAATAAAAAAGATGGCAGCGAGTTTCCGGTTGAGGTCAGTCTCGGGAACATTGAAGATGAAAATGGCAAGTTTACAATCGCATTCATCAGTGACATATCCAAAAGAAAGGAAGCCGAAAATGCGCTGATCAGGTTAAATGATGAACTGGAAACAATCGTGCATCAGCGAACTGAATCGCTGAGCAATACGGTAAAAGACCTGGCAAAAGTAGTGGCAGAAACGCAGGCGAAAGATCTGGAGCTCGGCCGGGCCAACAGTTTTCTGAAAAATATATGGCACCATGCCGAGCCGATCATTTTTGTGACAGACGAAAACGGGATCATCAAAATGTTTAATCCTACTGCTGAAAAGCAGCTGGGCTATAAAGCGCATGAAGTGATTGACCGGGCTTCCCCGCTGCTTTTTTACGAGCCGCAGGAAATAGCCAAACGGGCGAAAGAACAAAGCAATCTGCTGAAAAAAGAAGTGAAGCCCGACTTCACCGTTCTGGCAGCCAAGGCGATACAGGGCCTTTCCAATGAAAGTGAACTTGCTTTTATACGAAAGGACCATTCCTCATTTCCGGTTTCACTGACCTTCAATGTCATGCGTGACGTTACCGGACAGATCAACGGATATCTCGGCATTGCCATTGATATTTCGGAGCGCAAGAAAGCAGAAACAGATTTGAGAATGGCTTTGAAAAGGGAGAGGGAACTGAGCGAGCTTAAATCAAGGTTTGTCTCGATGGCATCGCATGAATTCAGGACGCCGCTGAGTACGGTACTTACCTCCGCTTTTATCCTTTCGCAATACAGCCAGCATGACGACAGTGCCAAAAAAGAAAAGCACGTGCAGCGCATTGTGACAGCTGTTAAAATGCTGAACAGCATCCTGGATGATTTTTTATCGGTCGGTAAAATTGAAGAAGGGAAAATACAGGTTTGCAACAGTGAATTTGATCTGGAAGAAACGATCCGGGGCCAGATTGCTCAGCTTAGTGACATCCTGAAAAAAGGGCAGGAAATAACGTATGCCCATCAGGGAAAAAAGGCAGTGGTGCTGGACCCGAAATTGCTGAACCATATTGTGACAAACCTGATTTCCAACGCAATCAAGTTTTCAAATGAAGGCTCCATCATAGAAATCAGAAGCAGCAATCTTGAAAACGTTTTGAAAATTTCCGTTAAGGATCAGGGCATCGGAATTTCTGCGAAAGATCAGGCGCATCTGTTCGAGCGCTTTTTCCGGGGAAGTAACGTAAACCATATTCAGGGAACCGGACTGGGCCTGCATATCATCCGCAACTATGCCGAACTGATGAACGGAAGCGTCCGGTGCGAAAGTACAATCGGCAAAGGAACTACTTTTGAAGTTGTGTTCCCTTTGCAGCCACATGAATAACCAATGGAATGAATACGATTTTATTAATTGAAGACAATACGGAAATCAGGGAAAACATGGCCGAGATCCTGGAAATGGCCAATTATCAGGTTTTCAGTGCAGACAACGGAAAAGAGGGCTTGAATCTCGCGCTTCAGCACAGGCCCGACCTGATCCTGTGCGACATCATGATGCCTGTACTGGACGGCTACGGGGTACTTCATGTCGTTCAGAAAAACAAATTCCTGCAGAATATCCCTTTTATATTTCTAACCGCAAAATCGGAACGCGCAGATGTAAGAAAAGGCATGGATCTGGGGGCGGATGATTACATTACCAAACCCTTTGAAGGCGCCGAACTGCTGAATGCCATCGACCGAAGGCTTAAAAAAACAGCTCAGCTGAGAAAAGAATTTCAGGGTAACCTGACCGGCTTCAATGATCTGATCAGTATTTCCGCGGGGGAAAGCTATCTTGAAAAGCTGAAAGAAAACAGAAGCATCAACCTTTACAAAAAGAAACAGAAAATTTACACCGAAGGAAACCACCCCGCGCGGCTTTTTTATGTCAACAAGGGTAAAATAAAAACTTTCCGCAAAAATGAAGAAAGCAAGGAACTCATTACCGGTCTTTACAAGGAAGGTGATTTTTTGGGATACATGGCTTTGCTTGAAAATGTAACGTATCGTGAAACGGCTGAGGCACTGGAGGATTCGGAACTGGCGCTTATACCCGTTGCAGAATTTGAGGAAATGATCGGGTCCAACCCGGTTGTCATGAAACGTTTTATTACCCTTCTGGCAAATAATGTGAATGAAAAGGAAGACAAACTACTGGCCATCGCCTACAATTCCCTGAGAAAAAAGGTAGCCGATACGCTTATTGAATATTACAGAAAGTACAACCCGCTGAAAGAAGAAAATTTCAGCATCGATTTGTCGAGAGACAATCTGGCGGCTATTGCAGGAGTTGCCAAGGAATCATTGATCCGGACGCTGAGTGATTTCAAAGATGAGAATCTGATTGCAATTACCGCCGGACAAATTCAGATTCTTGATTACTCCAGACTGGAAAACATGTACAATTAAACTTGAATTGGATGCATCCGGATTTTGGTCAGAACCATACAAGGAGATCGGACCATGCGTATGCGGATCAACTTTTTTTGCAGGAGCCGCGTTGCTCATCGGCTGTCTGGGATTATACGGCCTTATTCATTTATGACCTTGTAGCGTACCGGATAAATCGATGTACTCTGCTATCGTTATGGGCAGGACTGCAGGACATTTTCGCACACAAGTATATTGACAGGCGCAAATTCCATTGTACAATAAAGCACGTTCGCTTTCTTCTCTCTTGCCTTGTCCCGGTGAAACTGCATGTAAAAAGTCTTTCCTGCGACAAGAACGGAATCCGGCAGGTCCAGCATTGCGGCAAAATACCTGGTTACGGTGGAATCATTTCCGGCAATCGGCGTCGCGAGTGGATTAGGCAGCATCAATTCGACCACCTGCACCGATTCAGAAGAAGTACAATGATACCTCCGGACAAATTTGGCCTGAGCGCAGAAAGTTTTCGAGTGTTCATCCATTCTGTTTTCACAGGATGCAAATAAACCGATTCCAAGAAAAAATAAATACCGGGACAGCCTGTTCATAAAATTCTCAGCGTTTTTTTAACAGGACCTTTTATGAACAACCAAGGTTGGAATCATATTATTTTAATTATAATTATTCTTATTGCTTCAAACCCGGATTTGAATCTGAAACGGATAAGACGGAAAACAACTCACGGTTTCGCCGGAACAAATGCACCGGAATCCTGATGCAGATCTGTTCAGATATCAGGAAATTACTTTTGAGCAAGATCCGGATTCAGAGCAGTAGGAGCCATGCCGTACTTTTTCTTAAAGGCGTATGAAAAGTGCGAAAGGCTTTCAAACCCCAGCGCAAGGTAAATAGCCGAGTGTTTTTGATGTTTGGTCTGGATCAGGTGCTTTGCTTCGGCAAGTCGCCTGTTCTGAAGCCATTGGCGGGGCGAAGCACCGAAGGTTTTCAGAAAATCGCGTTTGAAGGATGCCAGACTGCGGCCGGTAAGCTGCGCAAATTTTTCAACAGGAACATTAAAATGATAGTTACTGAGCATGAATTTTTCCAGATCAATCTTACTGGGTTCCGAAAAGTCGATCAGGAAATTATGAAGTCCGGGCACGGCAAGTAGCAGTAATTTAATGCCTTCCCTTACCTTCAAAATGCCCATTTCATCTGTTATGGCAGCTCCTGAGTTTCTGGCGTATGGAACAATCGATTGAAAATAGCCCTGCAGAAATTCATTGGACGGAATCAGCATGTTGGGCGAACCCGTGTATTTTCCGTCTGCTTCCAGTTTATCTTCCAGAGCAATTCTGCGTAACAAATCGTCCTGAAGAGATATCACGATGGTTTCATAGTTTCCGCCGGGCAACGGTGTTTTGGTGAGCGTACCCAGCTGGTTTCTGCCGATCAGCAGCATTTCTCCGCCGGCCATCGAAATGGTTTGTGCAGAGGTTTCCATCACAAACTGTCCCGAAACCTGTAATATCAAGGTATGATGGTTCCACAAGCATATTTTCTCTTTGCGCTGGGCAGAGAGGTACGAGTAGAAAATCACTCCCGGAAGAATTTCTGCTGGACTGGTCATTTAACGTTGTAAGTAAGTGCCGCCAAGGATATGGCCTTCTGCAAAAGTAGTGTTCAAAATGTTCATTTCCTGCGGGGTAAACACAATGTCCATCGCTGCAATATTTTCCGGCAAACGCGACCTGCGGCTCATGCTCACCAGAGGCATGATGCGGTCGCCTTGTTCTTTTACCCAGGCAATTGCAGTCTGTGCCGGCGTACAGCCTTTATTGCTGGCCATTTGCTTCATCACTTCTACTTTTTCGAGGTTATTAACCAGGTTTTCACCTTGAAAACGGGTAAAATGGTTGCGGTAATCGTTTCCCGTAAGCGGTGCTTTCATATCACCGGTCAGCAGTCCTTCTGCAGTATTGGAGAAGGCAACTATGGCAATGCCTGATTCCATGGCTGCCGGCAGCAGTTCACTTTCTATCTGGCGGTCGGCAAGGGAATAGCCGATTTCCAGCGCGCTGATGGGGTGAATGCTGTTGGCTTTCCGAAGCTGGTCAGCCGTAATTTCCGATACACCGATGTAGCGCACTTTACCTTCCCTGATCAGATCGGCAACCGTTCCGATGATGTCTTCCGCCGGCACGCTGTGATCCATTCGGCTGGGCTGGTAAAGGTCAATGGTTTCAATACTCAAACGGGTCAGAGAATAATTAATGAAATTCTTGATGGCAATGGGCCGCAGATCCATTCCCAGCGGCTTGCCCTTGTGAAAAATGGCACCGAATTTCACGCTGATGAAAGCATCGTCTCGCCTTCCCTTGATGGCTTTTCCTATCAGCATTTCATTGTGACCGGCACCGTAAAAATCTCCGGTGTTCAGGAAGTTGATTCCGTTATCCAAAGCTTCCCGGATCGTTGCCATACTTTCTTTTTCATCCGGTGTGGGGCCGCCCCATATAGAGGACATGCGCATACAGCCCAGACCAAGTCGGGAAACGAACGGTCCATTCTGGCCCAATTGAATTTTTGCGATATTTTTCATGGTACAAAATTCAACATTCCAGCCCTCTGAAACTTTCTTCTACGGCTCAAATATTTTACCTGCAAAGCTCATTTAAGTTTTAGTTATAAAAGAATCCATTCTGAAGTGCAAAGCAGCCGGATGGGAAAACATTTTGACAGCCTAAGTCCTGCTCGGTTTGAAAATTTGCCGGTGATACAATGTCTCATCCTACAAAAAGTTCCTGTCTTTCTCTTCCCAAACATTTATTATTCACTTAATCTACCGCTTATCCCAGTGTTTGAACACTGCGATAAGCCGGATTTTACCGGATGCTCATTGTTCCCTGCCTGTTGATTGTTATTGGGTTTAACAATGTAGCTGTTTTTCAATATTTGTCAGGCAGGTTCTTCTGCTGAATTACCACCTTCTTTTCTTAGTTGTAAAAAATCAAACACATGAAACAACACTACAAGACAGGCATCTATGCCGTTTTCTCTTTTTTGCTGGTTGCAGTAGCATACTTGATCTGGATGCAGCAATTGCCCCAGGTCAAAAGTGTTACCAAGGTCATAACTATGAAGAAGAACCGGAAGGCACCAGCCAGCACCACTCCCTTACAGGATATTCAGCAGCAGCTGGTCCGGCGGGAATACAGCATTTCGTTCGATGAACAAAAGTCAGCCATGCAGAGCCCCAACCGCCGGCATGGACTGCGCGCATATTACAAGCCGGGCGTATTTACCCTTGAAAACCGCATTGATTCGGCAGGTCATAAATTTTCACTGCAGCTGGTCAATGAAGGCATTTATGCGGATGGTAAAAAGATTTTGTCAGCCCAGGCCAACGCAGTTCTGGAAAGTCATCAGGACACCCTTTTGATCAGACATGCAGGCTTTACCGAGGAATTCATCAACAATGAAGACGGCGTTCGTCAGAACTTCATCATTGAAGCTGCCCCGCAAGCTACCAAGGCGCTGCAGGTTAGGTTGTCGGCAAAAGGTTTAAAAGTCAATGACCTTGAAAGCAATGCCTTATTATTTTATAAAGATAACAACAAAGGCCAGCGTATGGCCAGTCTGGTTTACAAAGACATCCGATGCTGGGATGCCCATGGGAAAACCTTGCCTGCAACCCTGGGCTATGCGGATGGACTGGTCCGGTTGAGCGTGGATGTGCACAATGCTGCTTACCCCGTTACCATTGACCCGATCATAGCCAATGGCAGCCCGGCCAATGCCAGTACGTCTGTGGAATCAAACCAGGCCGAAGCCTGGCTGGGCAGTGTGGTGGCCAGCGCCGGGGATGTCAACGGGGACGGGTACAGCGATGTGCTGGCCTGCGCTTCCAAATATGATAATGGCCAGGTTGATGAAGGTGCGATCTTTGTGTATTACGGAAGTGCTTTGGGCATCAATGCAGTAGCGCCAACCATTCTGGAATCCGATCAGAAAGAGGCACGTTTCGGGGCTTATGCCTCATCGGCAGGAGATATCAACAAAGATGGATACAGTGACATTGTGGTCGGGGCACATATGTATGACAAAGGAGAAATCAATGAAGGGGCGGCATTTGTATACCTGGGTTCGGCTCAGGGCATCAGCAAGACCGCATCGCAGATTCTGGAAAGCAACCAGGCCGAAGCCAATATGGGCAGCAGTGTCGGGTTGGCAGGTGATGTGAATGGTGACGGATATAGTGATATTCTCGTCGGGGCAACGATGTATGACAAAGGACAGGTCAATGAAGGTGCAGCATTCCTATACCTTGGATCGGCTACAGGCTTGAACACCAATCCTACACTGCTGGAAGAAAATCAGGCAGCTGCCTTGTTCGGCTACCGCGTCAGCGGAGCAGGTGACATAAACGGTGACGGGTACAGCGACATCCTTGTCAGCGGGCGGCAGTACGACAAAGGCCAGACTGATGAAGGTGCTGTCTTTGTTTATCATGGTTCGGCTTTGGGCATCAATGCCGTGGCTGCAAAAGTTCTGGAAAGCAACCAAGCCAATGCATACCTGGGCCATAGCCTCAACACAGCCGGGGATGTGAACGGGGATGGATACAGCGACATTATTGTAGGGGCCAGCATGTATGATAACGGGCAAGCCAATGAAGGTGCTGTGTTTGTGCATTATGGATCAGTGCAAGGGATTAATACCATAGCAGCCATTACGCTGGAAAAAAACCAGGCTGAGGCGCAGTTTGGCAACTCGGTTGCCAGTGCCGGTGATGTCAACGGCGACGGATACAGCGATGTGATCATAGGAGCACTGTTCTATGACAATGGCGAAAGCAATGAAGGTGCAGGCTTTGTTTACCATGGATCTTCTGTTGGTCTGTCAGCAATTTCCGTTTCTACTCTGGAAGGCAATCAGGCGGCTGCCCAGCTGGGCAACATAGTGGCCAGTGCCGGAGATGTGAACGGCGACGGGTACAGCGATGTGATTGCCGGCGCACCTTTGTATGACAAAGGACAGGTTAATGAAGGAGCCGCCTTTGTATGGATGGGCAAAGCGGACGGAGTCAGTTCATTAGCAAACGTTAAAATTGAGAAAGACAAGCCAGAAGCACTATTTGGGCTTTCCGTAGCAAAGGCTGGAGACGTCAATGGTGATGGGTTTGGTGATATTATCGTTGGCGCACCGGGATTTGATAATGGGCAAAATGACGAAGGAGCAGCATTTGTTTATCCAGGCTCTGCTTCAGGGATTCATGTAAATGCCTTTACCATGTTGGAAAGCAATAAGGCAGATGCCTATTTTGGTAAATCTGTCTCAGGTGCCGGTGATGTAAATGGAGATGGCTATGATGATGTAATTGTTGGTGCACCATATTATTCCGGAGGACAATTATATGAAGGTGCGGCCAGTGTGTATTATGGATCGGCAAGTGGGATCAATATAATTTTTTTTACGCAGTTGGAAAGCAATCATGCAGATGCTTTGTTCGGATACTCTCTCGCAAACGCTGGTGATGTAAACGGAGATGGCTATGGAGACATTGTAATAGGAGCACAAAACTATGACAATGATAAATTTCATGAAGGCGCAATTTACGTTTACCACGGTTCACAGGCCGGGATTTTACCTCAAAGCTTTCTGCTGATAGAAAGTGATAAAGAAACGGCATATCTGGGTGCTTCCGTATCCGGTGCAGGAGATGTAAATGCAGATGGATTTGCGGATATTATCGCTGGAATGCCTTTATATTCAAAGGATCATATTACAGCAGATGGAGCCGCTACTCTGTACTATGGGTCTCAAAACGGCATTAGTAAACAGAATAATATTACAATTGAAGGAAATGACGAAGAATCCGAATTTGGTACATCTGTTGCCGGAGCCGGAGATGTTAACGGAGATGGCTTTGCCGATGTATTGATAGGGGCACCTGATGAAATTAAACCAAGTAAGGTCTTGATCTACTACGGATCTACATCGGGATTAAATATTTCTATGTCATCCAGATTGGAAATAGACAGAAATGTTTATGGAAACTATGCAAGGTTTGGTACGGATGTGTCCAGTGCAGGAGATATAAACGGGGACGGATACAGTGACATTATGGTTGGAGCTACCCAATTAACGAAAACTCCATATCAAGGCGCAGCGTTTCTTTATTTTGGTAGTGCATCAGGAATTCTAAGTGGTGCAATAGCTAATGAAATCTTGCCAAGTGATAAAAAGCAAGTTTCCACTCACTCCACGGCAATTTCAGCATCAGGCGCAGGCGATCTAAATGGAGACGGGCTGGGAGATATCATTTTAGGATCTTATCAATATAAATATGGGACTTCGGAACTGACTGGTGGAACAGCGCTGGTATATTATGGCAGCAGAACCGGAGGTATTCAAAACAACCTGCGGCTGTACAACTCCAACCTGACAACGATTATTAACCAATCACAAAAGGCTAAAAACGACTTTGGGGCGGGACTGTATGCCAAATCTTTTCTGGGTAGCGGCAAGGGCAAGCTGGTTTGGGAAACAAAGCCCAAAGGACAGGCTTTTTCGAAAGGCAGTAACAATGTGATTACCAACAGTACTGCATATTCTGGTGCACAGAACACGTACACCAGTCTGGGGCTGAAAGGGACTGAGCTTAAAAATGTGGTTGCCAAGCAAGGCACTTTCACAAAAGTGCGCACAAGGGTAAAATATGATCCTGCACTCGCATTGACCGGTCAGATTTATGGTCCGTGGCGGTATGTTCCCGGTTACCTGACAGGCAGCAGTACTGCACCTGCGCGAGAAAATGTCATCAGCAATATGTCAGAAACGATTAAGGCCAAGACAAAGTCGGAATCAGAAAAATATGTTAATGCTGTAAGCATATACCCCAATCCGGTAACTGACAAGCTCTTTATTGAAACTGTAGATGTTAACGAAATTAAAAGTATACAGTTACTGTCAATCACAGGCAAATCCGTTTATCGGTCCACAATATCCGTAAAGCAGGTGGATGTCAATGGACTTGCCGCAGGAAGTTACATGCTTGTGATTACGTATAAAGATGGTTTGAAGAACAGTAAGAAGGTTTTGATCACTAAATAACAAAAGTTGCTAATGATAGCAGAAGGTGAGGGCATGGTTATGAGTGGGACAATCTTGTTAAAAGTATAAACATTTTAATCCGGGTCAGGCAAAGCTTAAAGCCTGACCCTTTATTTTAATAGACAAAAATTGGTAAAGTATCTTACTTTAGTTTCGGGTGGGTAGGAGAGAATTTATCCAAGCGGTGATGGAATCCTGAAAGGGCGGAACTTGAAATGCAGAAGACACATGAGCTATCCGTATAGGAGGCAGAAAGAAAGTTATTGGAGCGGCGAAAAACAGTTAAAGTAGGGGTGAACTTTCTGAAACGTCTTAATACTGAAGGAATGTTAATGCATTACTAGAAAAATGGAAGTATTGCTGAAGAATGCACCAGTCTGCCAATTGTTCGGTGCATTGAAGTCAAACCGGGAATTACAGAAATACCTTGGTTTAATTAAAATTTCCATATCCTTCCAAATCCTGTCGTTCTGTCGATCGAAGGAAAGTTCGGCGTCGTTTTAAGCGAAGAAGTACACCTTGATCTGGACTTTTTGCCGGCTTCAAGCGTCCACATACAGACAGTCGTAATATGTGCATTAAATGCAATATATCGCGCCCAAAAATAACTTTCGGACTCTATAACTAGCATGCTAGTGTATGAATCGTTGAAACGTAAAGTCGGGTTGACGAATTTCCAGCTCATTCTCGCTGGATGCTCTCTGCGCTTCTGACGCATAGGCAAACATCTTATGCTCATAATCTTCAATGGCAGCTTGTATGGACTGATAATTACCGCTGGTCAGATTATCCGCTAACAATAAAGCGTCCATCAGCCCGGTATTTACACCCTTACCAACAAAAGGCGGCATTAAATGTGCGGCATCGCCGATCAGCGTAATTGGTAGAGGACGGTCTGCTTTCCAGGGTTGATCAAGAGACAGTTTTCGGGTCGGCAAACCAGCAAAGAACGATGTGGCCTTGAATAATTCGTGATAACGCTGGTCCCAATCCGTAAATCTTTCGGAAAGGCAGGTGCGAATGCGGTCCGGACTCTTAAAATCCAGTCCAAGGCCATTCGACCATTCTTCTGGTCTTTGGAATGTTATTCCGTAAGCCAATGTACTGTGATTAACTGGGTTTGCTACCAGCAAGTTACCTTGATACGAACTCATTAATATATTGCCGTTACACAAGTGGTAGAAGGATGGGCATTTATGTATTGGGTCAAGCACCTCGCCCTGGATAATAAAGGTGCCTGTGTCTTCGACCTGTGCATCTGTCACGTAAGGTCTTACCCTGGACATTCCACCGTTTGCGCCGATTACCAGATCAGCGACTTCATCTGGTTTTTCGTCGAAATGTAGACGCCATCTTCCATTGTCCTGGGAAAGTCCTGTAAATTTTCTGTCCCAAACCACTGTGTTGGCAGACAAGCTATCCAGTAGCAAAGACCGTAAATCATTCCTGCTGATTTCGGGTTGATCATACTGGTTTTCAGCGGTTGGCTTTTTAGAAAAAAACACATTGCCGTGCTGATCGGCCAAGGTTCTTCCCATTGGTTTCGCTAGCGTAAAATAGCGGTGAAGCAAACCTGCTTTTTTCAAGGCAGCTTGCCCGGACTCTTTATGAAGGTCAAGGGTACCGCCCCAAATTCTGGCCTGTGCATCTCTGTCCCGCTCGTAGACCGTTACGTGAACTCCTTGCTGTTGTAATAAGCTGGCCAGGGTAAGACCTGCGGGGCCAGCTCCAATGATGGCAATTTGTTTATTATGAAGTATCATGTGTTTGTGTTGTTCAATTCTAACGCAAACGTATGAAGTCCTTTATAGTCTAAATAGCTATATTGGACTTAAAAATAGCCATAAAGGACGCAATGGAGGAAAACAAACAATCCATGATACCCAAAGTACTGATCGCGCTGGCTCATCAATTAGGGACAGAGGTGAAAAACGGGCGACTGGATATTCCAGAAGAATTCGGCACTGGTTACTGCACCGGGTTCGTATTTAATGAGTTTATCCGGCTGATGATTTTCAATTACCAAATCCGGGAAGACTTCGTCATCGACAATCCGGATGCAGCTATGGCGGAAAGAATGATCTTGTTTAAATTCCAGCATGTCCTAACTCAATCAGTCCATGTACCACCGGATCTGCAAACCCCGTCCGTTTTGATCGTAACCGGTCGCCTGAATTCCAACCTGGTTATTCCAATCCAACGCAGCCGGGCAATGATCAATATAGAAGTGGATGCCACTTATCTGAAAGGACTTTTCCATTCGTCTCAAAAATCACCGGTCTTGCAAGGTCTGCTGGAAAACACGCAGCCTTTGTTTTTCGAAGAAATGATCTTTCCAGCTTTGCAAATTATTATAGATCAACTGGTAAGCGAAACGATTGATGACATGTTTGCCTTATTTTTCCGGCGTGTAAAGTCCGAGGAACTGATTTGCCGATTGTTAATGGCCTTGGAAAAGCGGGATGAAAATCATCTGTATGCATTAAATGGGCAGGATATCCAGACCATTTACAGAATCAAGGAGCAAATGCTGGAACGCCCGGAAGTCACGCCGGTGATTAGCGAATTAGCCAAAAGTGCCCGAATGAGTCCTACCAAGCTAAAAAGGTTATTCAGACAAATATTTGGTAACAGCATATATAGCTATTATCAGGCGTTCCGCATCAATGAGGCGGCCCGTCTGTTGAAAGCAGAGGGGCTGTCAGTTTCGGAGGCAGGTTATCAACTCGGCTTTACCAACCTGAGCCACTTTTCCAGAATATTCGAAAAGCATATTGGTGTTAAGCCAAAGAAATTCTCAACTGCTCAAAGATAATCATGCGTTACGACGCATGTATGTGTACATCGCAGCTTACAACCGTACCTTCTAGCGTAGTGCAGGACGAGTAACGGAACAAGATCAGGCTGTCAGAGGATTAAAACCTTGATTTTAAAAATGAAGAAAAAGTACGTTTCAACGACCGAGTCATTTTGCTGCTATTATATAGATGAAACCCATCAGGAGCTCCTTAGTCCGGCAAGCAGTCTAAATTTTCATCACATGTGCTGACCGTTTTTACAAAATCAGAAGCCGATCCCATGGTCTGGCATATAGACTAAACCAAAGGTGTATTGCTGTTACGGATTAGCAAGATAGAATGTGCCGTACGGGATGATCTTTGCTATGCCTTTTATAAGCTCCTGCCGGCCCGTTTCTCTTACGACTACCAACTGTGCTATTGCCTTCTATAATCAATCAGTACGTTCTTTTCCTTGAGAAAAGAACGTATTGGAATGAACAGAGGAGACGGTAGGAATTCCGGATCAAACCATGCCCATTCTAGACATTTGTCAGGTTCTCTGTTCTCCAGTATTCCGGACCACGATGTAGCGTTAAAAAAAAGTGTAATGTACTGTGTACCATTCTCATAGAAGTCACTTGTGAAAGTAATCTTCTCAACGTTTGAAATCACAAGGCCAGTCTCCTCAAAAGCTTCGCGAATCACCGCCTGATCGGGATGCTCACCAAATTCGACATGGCCTCCCGGAAATGACCATACGCCGTGACCGTGTTTAGAAAGGCGGAACCCCAGTAACACTTTGGTATCTTGCCAAATGATAACTCCTGCTACGACTTTTATTTGATCCATTTTGGCTGGTACGTCAGTTTTTGTGCAGCTAGTTCATCCACCAGACTGGCAGGATTCTCATTCACAAGTAACGTCTTGAAATGGTAGTAACTCAGAAAGCCATTTTCCGACAAATCACTCAGAAAGCTAATTAGCTTATCGTAAAATCCATTGATATTTAACAAACCACAAGGTTTTTGGTGAAATCCGAGTTGATTCCAGGTGAAAACTTCAATGATTTCCTCAAGCGTACCAATACCACCTGGCATTGCGATGAATCCATCCGACAATTCGGCCATCAACGCCTTTCTTTCATGCATTGTTTTAACGATATGTAACTCCGTCAAACCTTTGTGGCCAATTTCAACTCCGGCCAGTTTTTCTGGTAAGACCCCAATTACGTCTCCTCCAAAATGAAGCACCTCGTCTGCAATAGCACCCATTAATCCGACTGCACCACCACCGTAAACCAAGGTAATGTCCCGATGAACCAACTCGGAAGCAAGAACCTTTGCAATTTTCAGGTAATCAGGATTTTGACCAAAATTGGACCCACAAAAAACAGCAATACTCTTCATTAATCTACTTCAATGCTTTTAAAAACTAATCCGGCTTACGCGAAAATATGGGACGAACAAAAATCCTTATAAAATCGTTGTTGCAAAGATATCTACTTAAATTCGGAGAACCGACGCTTTTTGGAGTGGCGGTAAGTTCCATATGCCCATACTACGGGTTCATTTGTGCACATATATACGACTGTCTGTATGTGCACAGCAGGCACCGGAAAGCTCGGCTCAGGAACCATATCGTGTATGAGGACTTCCTTACTTGTACTTAAAATTGTTTTGCGACGGCAACTGTATAACGTTATTCTGCCGGGATGGATTCGGAAATGTTAGGATGATCAGCCTGATCTTGGTTGAATAATATGGATCCTGAGCCTTGCAATTTATCCGGTATAAAATGAATCATGTGCCTGCTTTGCGAGGCTGGATAGATGTCCAAGCAGCGAAGCAGGCTCAATAATCTTGACAGCGCCTGCAAAAGGTAACAACCAGGTGGACAGATAAGCAAGTGAGCCAACTAAAAACAAGATTTCCAGGCTTCCGTCTGTCAGCGTTTGTTCATGCGTCCATCCATATTTGTGCTTGGTATCATGAAGATGCTGGACCTGGGCAGGTGATACCTTCGAAGGATTGAAATGGATCACCACTTTTTCCTGGTCTCTCCTTTTGGCTTCGTCAGCCCAGTATTGTTGTAATGTTTCCGGACGTGGAGGGAATGATTCCCCGGATAAGGACAAGTAGCTGATACGGTCGAGTCGAAAGTTCCGGAATGCCTGCCGCAGGCGGCAAAATGCCACTACATGCCAATGCTCACTTAAATAAAGGCCGATCGGCTCAATGTCGCGCATGGTGGCTTCTCCAGATTCTGCGGCCTGATAACGAATGTGTACGACACGCTGAGATGTAACAGCGGAAATGAGTTGCTGATAGGTATCTGGCCGCCCGGATGCACTCGGCGGCTCCATTACATGGATATAAGGTTCTACGGTTTCCAGATGGTCGCGGTCTGAATACCTGAGTGCTGCCCGAACCTTGTCCATGGCTGCGCCGCTCAGCTTGCCCGTAGCTGTATCGGTGAGCCTTGAAGCTAGCTTTTCAGCGGTCAGCAATGCGATGGCTTCCTCACGTGTGAACATGACAGGCGGCAGACGGTATCCTTCCAGCATAGCATACCCTTTTCCTTCCTGTGTTACAATCGGGATCCCTGCACTTTCAAGGGTCCTGATGTCCCTGTAAATGGTCCGGGTGCTCACTGAAAAACGTACTGCCAGCTCCGTGGCGGTTACGTTCCGTTTTGTTTGTAAAAGTGTAAGCAGGCCCACAAGTCGGGACAGCCTGGTCGCTTCTGAATCCATCCTGGATTAGAGTTTTGATTAAACAACGATGCAAAAGAGCCAAAGACCGGGCTCTTTTGCAATCCTTTTCAGACCAATAAGCTACTTTACCACCGTTGCTTCCAGTTCGATTGTAAGCCCGCCAAACAAACCCTTCACTTCAAGCAAGGTAGTAGCTTGCTTGATGCCATGCTTTGCAATCCAGCTTTGATAAGTCTGCACGCAGCTTGTGAAAAACGTTTGTACAGAAGTTGTGTAGACATTTAATCTTACAATGCCGCCAGGCTCATATCCGGCTTCGGTTATAAGTTGCTCCAAGTTCCGGATCGTCAGCTCAAACTGCGTAAGCATATCAGCGGCAACAGGTTGGCCATTGGCATCTATGGCAACTTGCCCGGAACAATAAAGTGTTCCGGCCGGTTGCTTGATTTCGACTGCTTGTACCGAATTGCTGTACTTGCCCCATTCCCAGGGATCGATTGTGTTCTTTTCCATTTTTGCTTGTGATAACATGGTTTGTTTTTGTTTCCACAAAGCTCGCTGGGTGAAGTGACAGCAGTATGTCATACCCCTTCAATTAATTCAAGGAATTTTTTGAAAAGCGGACTTTTAATTTTGATTTACGATATATGATAACTTCCTTTATCATACAACGGCAATCTATCTCAAGGGTAGTATTTGGGTATGATACCAGCTTCTCTACGGGTGTCTAAAGGTAGGATCCATGCATGAGCATTTTAGAACTTACGGCATAGTGCCGGTTAAAAGAAGTGTCTGTTGATTTTATCTATACTATTTGACAGACTGTAAAATCGATGGTTTAAGCAATGCTTGAATTTGATTATTTACAGACTTTGAAATGCTGCCTGGCAGTTATATAAAGGCGTTTTTAGCTCTTTTGATTTAGCTGATTAAAGGATTATAATGTAGTTTGATACAGTGAAATTTTGAGAGTTTTAATTTGCTCAGCTTATAAAAAGAAAACCGTCCATAATTCAATATGAACGGCCTTTTACCATTTTTAATACTACAAAATCATCGCAATCCGATTATTCCGTCACCAGCAATTTGATGACTTCTGTTGCAGCTTCTGACTTGATTTTTAGCATGTAAATTCCTGAGCTCAACGAGAGACCTGAAATATCCACTGCTGCTTTCTGACCGGCTCTTGCTTTTTGGGCTGTTGCTATTGGATAGCTCTGTCCTGCATTGTTCAACAGATCAAAAGAGATTTCTTCACTATGCTTGGTGGATAGCTGCACAGTAAACTGCTTTCCAATTGGGTTGGGGTAAACTGATGAGGACTCAGGCTCTGCTTCCAGGTTTGAGCTAATTTCTTCATTGCTGAGTCTTGTGTTGCTATTCACAACAGATGACGTTTGAACGATCAGCTCAGGAGGGTAGGAGCCTTCTTCCTTGCTGTTGAAGACCAGTCTGATATTTCGGTTATTCGGATCTGACAGCATCAGACTTACCAGGGTTTCACCGGATTGCTGCTGGGCTTTCACATAACTGGTCACATCAATTTCATAGTACTTGTAAGTATTGTTGACTGCTGCGTAGCCCAGGGATGGTGTTGATGCAGCCGGAGCATTGTTTTTGACAATGCCGTTTTCAGTCCAAATGTCATTGTTAACGCCATATGCATGTACAGAAACACTCTTGCTGTTTTCATGGTTATGGCCGTATATACGAAGCCTGGCAGAGGTAACAGCCGATGCTGATGATAACGGAAACCTCAGGTAAGCGGAGCGGCTGGCCGAAGGATCGCTTGCATTGTTTTTTACATCCAGGTTAACAGCAGTGCCAAAGTTGGTGGCCTTGTAGCTGCCATCGCGTACATAGGCATCTGCAAGGGGTTTTAGCGTTACACTGGAAACAGGAATCACTTCAATGGCCGAAACCCGGGGCAGATCCGCTGCGCCGGTCAGAAAGTCGATGTTCAGCATGCCGTCTGTGACATTGACGGTAAAGGTCTCTGCCGCAGCGCGCATGGCTCCGCCGGCTTTGACAAAGATGTCATAGTTGGTCAGTTTGCGGCTGCCTTCCATGTTGACGTGAAACTGCCGGCTGCCAGCCCCGCCTTTTTTGCCCGGAGCGCCAAAGTAGGTTTCAGCAAAGTGCAGGTATACATCAAAGGTGCCATTGGCAACCGGAATGTTGTAGCTGAACGAAGGCGAACAGCGTCCCGAACGGTAGAGTACATCATTGGTCGTGTTAAGAATATCACCACTTAAAATCGAGCTGGTGCGGTCAATGCCTGCATAGTACTTGTCTGCAATAAACAGCTTTTTAGTGGCGGTGGTAAAATCCGGTCCGCCGGCGTTAATGCGGATGGTGGTTTGGGCAGGCGTTGCTTCCTGGTAAGTGAAGAGCTCCATCCCGTACATACCATTGTCGGCTGGAATCAGAAGCTGGTTGTTCAAGGCTCTTATTCCGTAGAATATGAATGACGTAGAGCCATTGGGGGTTATGTCGTAGGCCAGGTTCGTTGCTTGGGTTGTAAGATCCATCTTCCAGACTTCCCGGCCGCTCTGTCCGTCAGATGCAGTAAAGTATAAATTGTTTCCGACGGGAATCAGATTTTCTATAAGCGTTTGAGTAGCCCTTGGGTTGAAGTTTGTAATTGGCTGGGTGCCCGCGGCGGTACCATCGCTCTTCCATATTTCTGCAAACTCGGAAGGTATAAAGTAGAAAGAGCCATTAGCAGCGATGAGATCGTGAAAATAAATTTCTGTCTCGGTGTACCTCTGCAGCGTTTTCACAGCATAAGTACCCTCAGTTGTTCCGTCGCTCCGCCATAATTGCTGAACGAAAACCTCCTCGACCTCAGCAGGGACAAGGATAAGAAAATACAACACATCATTCACCCGGGTAAAATTCGTGGGACTAAAGACAAAGCCGAGTTCTTTGATAACCGTTGTACCCTGACTGGTTCCGTCACTTCTGACCAGAAGCTCTTTCCTGCTGATATTATCTATCGCCCGGTAATAGATGAAGTTTCCAATTGAGGATATTGATGCGCGAAATTTAAAACCCTTGTCAATAGCCGGATCAATAACCAGAACTGTCCCTTCCGGCGTACCATTACTTTTCCAGACCGCGTTGCTGCTGATGCCGTCAAATGCGGAAAAATACAGCTGACCATTCACGGGAACAGGTGAGAAAGAATCAGTTTGAGCGAAAGTTTTGAGCAACTGTGTTCCGGCAGAACTTCCATTGCACCTCCATAGCTGCATGCTTCCATCGCGTTTGTACACACCAAAATACAACGTGCCGTTCATACCGATCAACCGCTGAATATTATACGATTGGGTAAAATCGCGAATCTTGGTCGTCGTAGCTGCGGTGCCGTTGGTTTTCCATAAACTATGCACCCGATCACTGCTGCTTGTAACAAAAAAGATGGTACCGTTTACATTGGTAAATTGCTCAGGGTTGGAGCTGTTTGCACCGGCTACTACATCACTGACCAATACGGTCCCAGCCGTACTGCCATCGGTTTTCCAGAGCTCGCGGCCATGGACACCATCGTCCGCAGCAAAGTAAGAAACACCGTTAATCTGGGTAAAGCCCGATGGAGCCGATCCGGAATTGGTGCTTGTTACGTTGATATCTTTCAGCAGTGAGCCTTGCTGTGCTACCAGGGGCTGCATACTCATCATAAATAAGGCTAAATACAGTACAATTTTTTTCATTGTTTTTTGATTGATTTGATTAAAAGGTGAGCTAAAGGTTTAGGTTTCATGTAAAATAAAGGTTTTGACTGGTTTAAAATTCTACTGGCTGCTTGCTTGGGTTTTTATATCAAGCCATCTTAAAAGATGGCTTGATATAAGCTAGTAAGTTACAGTTATTTACTTTAAGTTACATTTAAAAGCATGCCGGAACTTGCAATTACTACAAAGTTTTTTGGAAGCATCAGAATAGTTGGAAAAGCTGCTTACAACTTCTTGGATGCCTACCAAGATTTAGGAGTAGGTAGCAAAAATTAAAGTAAAAGATTTTATAATAAATTGAGGTTTTACCAACAAGGACGATTAAATCTATTTATGAATTGTTCGAGTTTTTGTAACTATAAAACAGGTTAAAAGATTTAATTTTAAACAAAATCTATAAGAATTGGTTATCAAAAAATTCGGTGGTTTAAGCAAAGCACAAAACGTCATTACTGGATAGCTATAAAATACTGCTTAGTAGTCATTAAATGATGTTTTTGGTTCATTTAACTTAATGGGTTGATGGGTTATAATGTAATTACACACTAGTGTCATTTCAATTTTTTGAATTTGTTCATTTTACAATAAGAAAGCCGTCCATGATTCAATATGAACGGCTTCCTTATATTTTCTAATAGCTTCTCATCATTGTAAACGGAGTTAATCTGTCACCAGAACTTTGATCACCTCAGTTGCAGCTTCTGACTTGATTTTCAAAAGGTAAATTCCCGAGCTTAGCGCTAGGCCTGAAATATCCACTTCCACTTTCTGGCCGGCTACTGCTTTTTGCGTTGTCGTTACTGGATAGCTCAGGCCTGCATTGTTTAACAGATCAAGTGAAATGTCATCGCTGTGCTTGCTGGATATTGCAACTGTAAACTGCTTTCTGACCGGATTGGGGTAAATGGAAGATTGCTCCGGTTCTGCTTCTGATTTAAAGCTAACTTCTTCCTGATTCAGCCTTGTATTGCTGTTTACAACCGGCATTGTCTGAATGACGAGCTGAGGAGGATATACGCCTTCTTCTCTGCTGCTAAATACCAGTCTGGTGTTTCTGTTATTTGGATCAGCTAGCATTAAACTCACTAGGTTTTCACCGGATTGCTGCTGTGCTTTTACATAACTGGTTACATCTATTTCGTAATACTGGTATAGATCATTGACAGCCGCATAGCCCAGGGAGGGCGTTGATGCAACTGGAGCGTTGTTTTTGACAATCATGTTTTCAATCCAATCGTCATTATTGACGCCATACGCATGCACCGAAATGCTATTGCTGTTTTCATGATTATGCCCGTAAATGCGCAGTCTGGCAGAAGTAACAGTTGCAATTGCCGGCAGTTGGAACCTGAGAAAGGACTTTCGTCTTTGTGAAACATTGCTTGCATTGCCTTTTATGTCCAGGTTAACGGCATTGCCAAAGTTGGTGGCATTGTAGCTTCCGTCCCGGACGTAGGCATCCGCAACAGGGTTTAAGGTAGGAGTTGTGGCAATTACTTCAATGGCCGAAACCCTGGGAAGGTCTGCTGCTCCGGTCAGAAAGTCAATGCTGAGTATGCCGTCACTTACATTGACGGTAAAAGTTTCTGCAGTAGCGCGCATCGCACCGCCGGCTTTGGCAAAGATGTCATAGTTGGTCAGCATACGGACACCTTCTATATTGACATGAAACTGTCTGCTGCCTGCCCCGCCTTTTTTGCCCGGAGCCCCAAAGTACGTTTCAGCGAAGTGCAGGTATACATTTACTTGACCATTGGGAACCGGAACGTTGTAGCTGAAAGAAGGGGAGCAACGGGCAGAACGGTAAAGCACGTCATTGGTTGTGTTGAGAATATCTCCGCTTGCCATGGAGCTGGTGCGGTCAATACCTGCATAGTACTGATCGGCGCTGAACTGTTTTTTGGTAGCAGTAGTGAATTCTGATCCACCTGCATTGATTCTTATTGTAGTTGCCCGAGAAGCGCATTGATCAGCTACTTCTTGAACAGTATTGCATGAAGGTCCGTTTGAATAGATATTAAGGGAACCCCAGCCTGTATTACTACAAATAGCCTGTACTGCACAAGTGGAAAGCACCGGATTATTGTAGATATTAATCCATTGCACCGCTATGAAATGGCTTAATCCCGAAAGGCTGGTCAGCGCATTGTTGCCGGATATATAAATTCCTAAGCCAACAGATTCCAGATTTTGAAGTCCGCTGAGGTTTTTCAAAGAATGGTTTGAGGAAATAATGAAAAAGCCTTCAACGCTTGTGAGCTTGCTTAAAGGTTCCAGGCCCGTCAGCAGGTCAAGGTTTTGCATGCGGAAATCTCCCTTCACCGTTGTCAGATTTTCAAGTCCTTTCAAGGTACTCAGAGACGGATTGGCTTCCACCAACAGAAAGCCGGATATCGTTTCCAGACGGCTTAATGCTGAAATACTGTTGAGCGCTTTGTTGTTAACAATGCGCACATTTCCCTTGGAGCTGGTTAAATTCTCAAGGCCATGCAGGGTAGTAAGTTTGTAATTGTCTTCAATGTTTATTTCGCCATTTACTTGCTGCAATCCGGATAAGCCGGCAATGCTGGTAAGGGCAGGATTATGGCTGATCAAAACAGAACCGTTAACTGTTGTAATATCGGTCAGGCCGTCCAGGTTAATAATGTTTGTGGAATTGATACTTAAATCCCCGTTAACAACCTTGCAGCCTGGATATGTAGTACGGAAATTGTCAACCTCCTGCTGAGTCTGAAGGCTGCTTACATTACAGGTCGGACTTGTTTTAATCACTTCAATGGCTGAAATCCTAGGCAGATCAGCCGCACCGGTCAGAAAATCAATGTTGAGCACGCCGTCTGTTACGTTAACGGTAAAGGTTTCTGCGGTTGCGCGCATGGCTCCGCCGGCTTTAACAAAGATATCATAATTGGTCAGCTTGCGGACCCCTTCCATATTGACGTGAAACTGTCTGCTGCCGGCACCGCCCTGCTTGCCCGGAGCTCCAAAGTAAGTTTCGGCAAAATGCAGGTATACATCTACGGTGCCGTTGGCAACCGGAATGTTGTAACTGAACGATGGCGAACAGCGTGCTGAACGGTACAGTACGTCATTGGTTGTATTAAGAAAATCTCCGCTTGCTATGGAGCTGGTGCGGTCTATGCCGGAATAGTACTGATCTGCTATGAAAAGCTTTTTAGTTGCTGTCGTAAAAGCTGGCCCGCCTGCGTTAATCCGGATTGCAGACGCCGGAAGAGGGCTTTCCGGAGCCAGTTTAACAATCCAGAAATCATTGTCTCCGCGGCCATCTTCCGATTTGTCATAGCCTTTTGGCCCACTGGAAACCCCGCCCAGTATAAAACCGCCATCAGCACTCAGTGCTGCCGAGCTAAGGTTATCATAACTTGTTCCGCCAATTGTTTTGTCCCAAAGCTTTGTGCCGTTGGCATCTATCCTGATAAGCCAGAAATCACTATATCCTTTTGAAGGTTCTGATTTATCCCGTCCTGCTCCCCCGGCAGTTCCTGCCAGTAAAAATCCGCCATCACTGGTCTTTACAGCGGAATTGAATGCAGAACTGTTTTCTTGTGAGCCATAGGTATTCTCCCATACTTTACTGCCATTGGCATCCACTTTGATTACCCAGTAATCTTCCCTTCCCCTGTAACTGGTTTCACTTTTATCCTGTCCGATTTCGGAAACAGACCAGCCGCCCAGAAGATAGCCGCCATCATTGGTCTGCAGGATTGACGTCAGTTGATCAAAGTCGGGGCCTCCGTACGCTTTTTCCCACAGCACAGCGCCATTCTGGTTCAGCTTTGCAAGGTAGTAGTCTCCCGCAGGTTCTTGCTCAGCTCCCTGAGAGCCGCCCACAATATATCCGCCATCCGCTGTAAGCTCAATCCTTGTATTAAAATTATCCAGGTAGTCATTCTCCTGATATTTCCTGAGTACGGTATCCCATTGCACTGCCCCTGATGAAGACAGCTTTACAATCCAATGGTCGTATAAGCCCGGCTGGAAACTGTATTGAACAAAAGGGGCTTTGGTTTTGTCATTGCCAATTTCGGACCTGGACATTCCTCCCAGTATATAGCCGCCGTCTTTTGTTGGCTTCAAAGATTTAAGAAGATCCCGCCCGGGGCCTCCGATGGTCTTGTCCCATTCCACCTTGCCGCCGGCACTCAGTTTGATGATCCAGTAATCGTACATTTCCTCAGGATCAGTACCGTATGCAGGCTGGCTTTTGATCGGACCAGCGCCGGAAAGCGATGTTGCACCGACAATATACCCGCCGTCCGGTGTCAGTTCTATCATACTACCATAATCACCCTGATCTCCGCCCAGGGTTAAATCCCATTGTTTGGTTCCATCAGCAGCCATTTTTACAATCCAAATGTCTGTACCGCCATACCCGGCCTGGCTTTTGTCCCCGCTTTTATCCGATTGGGAATCTCCAGCAGCGATATAGCCGCCATCGGGGGTTTGTCGGATGGATGTGAGATTGTCAGACTGTAGGCTTCCGTAAGTTTTGTCCTACTGAATAGCAGGCTGCGCTAAAACACCTGCCTGTGCGAAGACCATCAGGACAAGCAATGATCTGAGAAAATATTGATTAAATAAAGTTTTTTTCATCGAGTATTTAAGAAGGTAAATTCATGGTTACAAAATATAATTCAGTGCAATAATCATGCTGATGGGCTGAATAACTTATTTAACGGTAAAGCAGAATAGCTCCACTGCAAACATGGCTTGCACTGAAGCTATTCTGTGGCCATCAAGTCAGGGTATACTTATTTGTTTGTACAGTCATTAAAAACTGCTTTTCAGGACTATTCAGTCACCAGAACTTTGATCACCTCCGTTGCAGTTTCTGACTTGATTCTCAGCATGTAAATTCCTGAACCCAACGAAAATCCTGAAATATCCACCTCTGCTTTCTGGCCTGCAATTACCTTTTCTGCTGTTGCAATTGGATAGCTTTTACCAGCATTGTTCAACAGATCAAGCGAAATAGCCTCGCTGTGCTTGCCGGATATTTGAACAGTAAATTGCTTTTTTACCGGATTGGGGTAAACCGATGACGGCTCAGGTTCTGCTTCTGAAGCAACACTAATTTCTTCCTGTCCGATTCTTGTGGCAGCATTGGTCTCCGGTGCAGGAATGATCATAAGTTGCGGTGGGTTGGAGCCGTTCTCCTTGCTGTTGAATGTTAATCTGGTATTGCGTTTATTAGGATCTCTCAGCATAAAGCTGACCAATGGATCGCCTGCCTGTTGCTGGGCTTTTACGTAGCTGGTGACATCAATTTCATAATATTTATAGGCATTGTTCACAGCAACGGAACCCAGTGATGGCGTTGAAGCCGGCGGTGTATTTGTGATGCCTGTTCTGCCACCCATTTCATTTTCTACCCAGCTATCATCGTCTACACCGTAAGCATGCAGATAGATATCCTTGTTATTTTCATGGTTATGACCGTATAAGCGCAGTTTGGCTGAACCCACTTTGGAAACCGTACCGATCGGGAATTTGAGGTAAGAGTAACGTAGCTTATAACCATTTTCCGAAATAGTCTTTACTTCCAGAGTGGGTGCTGAACCATAATTTACGCCATACTCATAAATGTAAGAATCAGCCAAAGGTTTCAGCATGACATTTTTGGTAAGTACTTCAATGGCTGATATTCTTGGCAGATCCGCTGCGCCGGTCAGAAAATCGATGTTGAGCATGCCGTCTGTAACATCGACGGTGAAGGTTTCAGCAGTAGCCCGCATGGCTCCGCCGGCTTTGGCAAAAATGTCATAATTAGTCAATTTGCGGTTGCCTTCCATGTTGACATGAAACTGTCTGCTGCCTTTTCCCCCTTTTTTGCCCGGAGCCCCGAAATAAGTTTCCGCGAAGTGGAGGTATACATCAAAGGTGCCATTGGCAACCGGAATGTTGTAACTGAACGAAGGCGAGCAGCGTGCTGACTGATAGAGTATGTCATTGCTTGTATTCAGGATGTCGCCGCTTGCAATGGAGCTGGTGCGGTCAATCCCGGCATAATACTGATCGGCAACGAACCGCTTTTTGGTAGCGGTTGTAAAGTCAGGACCGCCTGCATTGATACGCACAATGGTATTGTTGGCCTCTTCGCTGATCACCAGCAGCTTCACCTGCACAACGGCTCTGCTATAATCCGGAGCAAACAAGGTTACTGCGGCTGTGTAAGTTCCGGCAGCAAGGCCGGCTCCATCGATACTGAAAGTCAAAGGTCCGGTAGCTGCCTGCGGGATTTTCAGCCATGGCGCATTATCCGATTTGATGATGGTCAGATCCGGCGTACCCGCACTGGCGGTCAAAGTAACCGTTTGCGGAGCAGTCACACTGCCCGGCTTGTAAGTAAATGACAGGTTTGTATTGGATAAAGTCAGTTTGCTGGCCGGCACCGACGGCGCATATTTGATTACCCAGCCATCTGATGAGCCTCTGGAATTCTCTGTTTTAACCGGGCCTGCATTGTCACTGCTTGCACCAAGTACCATAAAGCCACCATCCGGTGTAGAAAAGAATTCAGAGATAGGAACCCCCAATGATTTATCCGAAATCTTGGAACCGTTTGCTGCCAGCTTTATCGTCCAGGCGCCCAGCACATTTCCCGTCTTGTACTTACTTGCATAGCCGTTCGCATTGCCACCTAGCAAAAAGCTTCCGTCTGCATTTTCGCGCATGAAGGTTAACATGGTATAAGAGGAATAATAGTTGTTTTCATTCACGTACTTACTGGCACCTATGGTTTTGTCCCATTGTTTGGTGCCATCGGCTTTGATTTTTATGACCCATGTATCCGTACCCCCGATTAATGGCTCGGACATGTCTCCGCTCACTTCCGAATAGCTTGTATGACCTAATAAAAGATAGCCTTTATCGGAGGTCGCACTCATAAAACGGAATGTGTCAGTACCATTGCTGCCAAACGTTTTATCCCATTGTTTAACACCGTTTGCATCTATTTTCAGGATCCAGTAGTCTGAATTGCCACCTCTGGAAGGTTCACTTTTTTCACCGCCAATACCAGAAGGCGTAGATCCTCCGATCAGATAGCCTCCGTCCGGTGTCAAGAGCAGGTCAGACATACTCGTAAAGCTGCCAGACCTGTGATTTCTTTCCCAAATTTTGGAGCCGTCTGCTGCAAGTTTAAGCACATTTAATGCACCACTCACGCCACCCCCGATGATGTAGCCGCCATCCTGCGCAACTTTCATGGTGACGAAAAAATCTTCTTTAATACCACCGTAAGTTTTGTCCCACTCTTTGGTCCCATTTGCTGAAATCTTGACAATCCAGTAGTCATAAGGCGTTCCCCCATCCTGATAGGGTTCACTGAGATTGTCTTCACTTTTATCGCCGCTTTTATCAGAGACAGCATTGCCACCCAGAATGTAGCCGCCATCCGGAGTCTGTTGTACGGCATTAAGTTCGTCGTACTCACTGCCGCCGAAAACCTTATCCCATTCAACCGCACCCGTAGCTGAAACTTTGACCACCCAGTAATCCCCCTTGCCTTTTCCCGGCGGAGTCTGATCGCCATTGATCCCAAGACCTGACATACCGCCCAGAATGTAGCCGCCGTCCTTCGTCGGCTGGGCAAGATACAGGCCATCGCCGCCCCGGCCGCCAATGGTTCGGTCCCATTGGATGTCGGATTGGGCGGAAAGGCTTTGCGCTGAAAGAAAAAAGAAGACAAGGAGGGTTAATGGCACGGACACAGCCGCTTGCAACCGGACCGTAATTCCATGTTCATGACCGGATTGGAACCATGAAAATGGCGCACGGACAAAGTTTGCCCATGAACAAAAGTAAATTGGTAAAAATGAATACATGAGGCTCGTTGAATTACAAAGTTGAATAAAAAGGAATTACCTGTTTGTAACCTGTAATATATAACATTTAAGCCGGTTATGATTCAGGAATTTACTTAGCGGAGAAAATACTACACGTTGAATTTCAAATACAGGGAATAGTTGTGAGATACAGATACAACTTTTTTGAAATGCCGGGGAGCCATAACCGAAATTCAGCATGAGACTTGCATTTAGCAGGATTTTAATTCTGAACCTGTTAACAAAGCTGTGGCTATAAACAAAATCTATAAAGTTTGATGGTCAGAATATTCGGTGGTTGAACTGTACGCTCAGCTGCATGCATTTTTTCTTCCCGTTTAGTTCTGAAAACAGGCATTCTCGGTACTTTGAAATCAGAGGTTTATGGTACACCAAAACTATTTACGGTGTATTGCAAACTACTATGTTAAACTGTGCTATTTGGAATGGTAGTTGGTTAGGTTACCAAAATCGCCCGGTTTTGCGTGGAGAGGTCAAGTTTTACAGGAGGCGAAAAAATGTAAGTACATGAACGGTTTTAAACTGCTGACTTGCTAAATCTTTAAGACTTAGCAAGTCATATCAGTGAATCTATTTTTCCTACCAACCAGGATTTTGCTTCAAAGTGGGCGTTTTCTGCAATTCATCCTGCATAATTGGAAACAAATAGTGCCTTGGAGCAACGAAAACACGGTTTTCAATGAAAAAACGTTGCATCTTATATTTTTTTCCGTCGACAATAATCTTGCCTGCCGGATCTTCAACCGGTTTCATCCCGTTAATCATACGTTGCGCTTTCGGATACGGCCAGGCATTTTGTGAACGCTGGTCATTTGTACTTCCTGCACTTTGCCACGCCTGTTCCTTGGCGATTTCCTTTGCTGAGCTGGGTTCCAGATAGAGACGCGACGACCAGATTCTGTTGTTTTCGTAAAATAGCTCCACTCTGCGTTCCCGCTTGATATATTCGTCCATCAATGCTTTGCTGGCCTTTGCTTCAACAGGTATCGGTGCCATAAACGATCTTTTTCGTACTGTGTTCAGCAGGTCGTAGATCTCGGCATTTGGGCCCGCTGTTTCGTTTACAGCTTCGCAATAAATGTAAATAAATTCGGGCAGCCGCCATACCGGCGGGCCGCTGATGGCAAAGCTTTTATCCCTGTTCCAGGACTCACGCAATATTTTCCGCAGGAAATAACCTGTCGTGGTGGAATTGGTTGCTCCGACTTTATCCGGTCCGGAAGCTGTGTTGATCACTTTGCCTTTGAATGTGGAACCATGATAGATAACGTCACGGTGAAAACGGGGGTCGCGCTTTACGCTTTCGTAGGGATTCGCATCGTCATAACCGTCCTTTTTTGCCCTGGCTGCATAAACCGGGTAACCAAAGCCGTCAGGCGCTATATATTCATATTCATCCACCTGCTCCTGAACGGGCATTTGGCGCGAGCTTCCGCCCCAGCTTGGCGGGTAAATATCGCCCTGCCAGTTGTTATCCTTATCCCGTGTTACGAAGAAAACAGCTTCATTCTGAAATGCTTCCATACTGTGATACATATCCCAAAGCCGGGCCGGCACTTTTGAATTGTTGTTATCAACACCCGCATCATCCCGGAAGTCAGCAGCATCGTGCCCCTGGTATAAAGAATAACGCTGGCGGCCTTCCACTTTGAAATCGATGACAGCCTTTGCAGCCGATTTCGCCGTATTCCAGCGTTCCGCATTGTACGCATATTCCGCAGCAAAGGTGCGTGTGTCATTCGGGAAAGTGCCGCCATTCCACATCGGCGTGGCGGCCATCCAAGCCACAATGGCTTTCAAACCAAGAACCGCGCCTTTGTCAACCCTGCCAAAATCGGCTCCGCCCCAGCTTGCAGGCACCAGCGCCATTGCTGAATCGCAATCCTGATAAATCTTGCTGGCTATGGAATGAAATGATTCCTGTTTGAAATCCATGGGATCACTCGGACTGATGGTGCGGGTTACATACACCACTTCGCCATACATTCTGGCTGCCAGATAGTGAAAATAAGCACGCAGAAAATAGGTCTCGCCCAGTCTTTTGTTCAAATCACCTGCTTGCAAAGGGTTGTCAGGCGTGTTGTACTTCCGGACACCTTCCAGGATCACATTGGCTTTGCGTATTCTCCCGTACAAATCCCACCAATATTGCCCTCTGCTGCTTCCCGCAGGCATTACGTTCGCGTTCCAGTCGCCGTTGTTGAATTTGTTGGTAAGACTTCCTTCGGCAGTCGAACCTTCGGCTTCATCCGTTACGGGTGCAGTTGAAAAGTGGGAAAAGAAAACGAGCGGGCTGTTCGAGCCTTTTGCATTGTCGTACAGGTCTGTGATAAGCTGGTTTGTTTTGTTGTACCGAGTAAAAACCTGCTCGGCATCCACCTGGTCATCGGGTTTTCTATCTAAAAAGTCTTCCTTGCAAGCTGAAAGCAATGCACAAGAGAAGAAAATGACGATTGTATATATTTTTTTCGTATTCATAAATGCCAGGATTTTATATCAGAATGTTAAATCAACGCCAAAATTCAGCACCTTCTGGATCGGGTACCAGTCGCCTGTTCCTTCACGCGTTTCAGGGTCCATATCTACCTTTTTGAGCCCATCCCAGGTGAGCAGGTTAAGCCCCTGCGCATAGAACCGGACCTGGGCAAGGCCGATTTTTTTGATCGCAGCTTTTGGTAAATTATACCCTAATTCTATGGTTTTAAGCCTGATGTATTTTGAATTATATAAAAACAGACTGCTGTTTCCATTCTTGTTGTTGCTATGATCACCAAAATGCAATGCGGGATAAGTCGCCGTTTCTGCGGTTTCCGGCGTCCAGCGGTCCAAATGCATCGGTTTCACTTTTCCATATTTATCTTGGTTAAATAATGGGAAATCATAAACCGCCGCGCCGGATAACTGCACCGAAGCCCGGGCAGCTCCCTGAAATAACATACTGAAATCGAAGTCTCTGTATCTTGCACCCACAGGCAAACCAAACATCAGTTCCGGATTACGCGGATTGCCCATGGCGGTGCGGTCGCCCAGATCGTCCACTTTTCCATCGCCGTTTAAATCCTTGTACACCACATCACCGGGCCGCAATGTTCCCCAGGACTGGTAGCCGCTGCCGGAGTTCATGGCATTCAGCTGGTTAGCTTCTTCCTGGTTTTTTACAAAATGGTCAAAAGCGTAGTTGAAATGTTCTCCGATCCGTTTGCCGGTGTTCGCACGGCCGGGCATAGCGTAAGGGATCTCATTCATGAACACAATGTTGTTGCGGGCAAATGAAAGATTGGGACGAATAAAATAAGTAGCATTTTTCCCAATGTTCCCTGACCAGCCCACCTCTAAATCAAAACCGCGGTTATTGACAATGCCGGAGTTAATGTAAGGGGCATCTTTGCCTACAATATCCGGATAACCCAGTTTGTCACCGCCGCTCATGTCGGTAATGATGTCGTAGCGATGCTCGTGGAAGAGGTCTACGGTTACGGTTAAATGTTTGAGAAATGTTGCATCAATGCCAATGTTGGCTTTTCTTGCTTTTTCCCAGGTCAGGTCGGGATTTGCCAGGTCGCCTTCCGACAGAAAGCCGCCGGCGCCGGAGCCAAAATTGTCGGTACCGAAATTGTAGTCTCCATCCCGTCCGCCGAGATACTGCAGGTAAATAAACCGCCTGTCATTCGGCACGCGGTCGCTTCCTACCAGCCCATACGAACCTCTGATTTTGAATGCATTGAGCCAGTTTTTGGTATTGCTCATAAACCGCTCTTTGGAAAGAACCCAACCTGCAGAAACAGATGGGAAAAATCCATAACGCTTGCCCTTTGCAAAGTTCTCGGAGCCATTATACGCAGCATTGAATTCAAAAAGATAGCGGTCATCATAACCATAAGTCGCCCTGGCCGTGAAGCCCTGGTAACTGAATGGAACCTGGTTATTAATGATTCTTTTGGACCGGTTAACGAGCACCATCCCGGTTACATCGTGCAAACCGAAGTTGCGCAGGTAATCCAGCTTGGCTTGCACATAGGAGCGGCTTTCGCTGTCTTTTTTGTCAAACTGGTTGCGGATGGTCTGGTCAATGTCATATTTGTTGCCTGATTTATACGCACCTGTATATATGCCCGGCTCCCTGTAAATATCACTTCCCGCTTCCGGGACGAATGTCGCATACCCCGGGTATTCGCGGTACCCTTCCGAGTAACTCGTCACATCCCGTCTGATCCAGCCGCCGTCGTTTGCATCATAGGAGAATATGCCGTCAACCGAAAGTCCTTTGGTAATAAAATCCAGCTTGTGGCCAAGTGAAAAAGATCCGTTCAGGTACGTGTTTTTATCATTCAAAAATCCTGTACGGCTGAGTTCTCCGAGAATGTTGAAGCGATAAATCTGGTCGCCGTAAAGCATTCCGAGCGGATTATTGGCTTCGTAGACGCGGTTCGCAGGATTTCCGTTGGGTTCCAGCGTGATCGGCAGGTAAGAGGGCTGCGTATTGGCCATTTCCACAATCCGGGCCGCAGTGGTTCCCGGCGCATTGCGGTCTGTAATTCTGGCACCAATGTCCAGTCTGGCAAAAAAGTTGTCCGTAATGTCAATATCAATGTTCGAACGGAAGTTGTAGCGCTTGAAAACAGCCTGCGTGTTGTTGGCACTAAGATCGGTATGCCTGTAATTTCCGTCTTGTTGAAAGTAATTGGCCAGCACGAAATATCTGGCCCTTACTGATCCACCGCTAATAGACAAACTATAATCATGCTGCACGCCGGGCTTGAAGGCGTAATCAAAGTAATTCCAGTTGTAGCCCAAACCGTCCGAGTTATCGCCTTTTGCCTTCCGGAAATTGGCAATTGCCGTTTCCGAAAACAAGTTCAGTGTAGATGGGTCCGCATCGGGGCTGTCATTCCGGCGGGCTTCGTTGTACAACATGGCATAATCCGCTGAACCCAGATAAGTTGGAAATTTTACCGGCTGGTTTACGCCTACTGACGCCTTGAAGTTGACCGTCGCCTTGTCCTGCACTTTTCCTCTTTTAGTCGTAATCAAAATAACACCATTGGCACCACGCACCCCGTAAGGCGCTGTTGCAGAAGCGTCTTTTAAAATGGTAAATGTTTCAATCTCCGACGGAGCCAGGTAATCCATGCTTCTTTCCAGTCCGTCGATGATCACGATCGGCGATTGATTTCCGTAAGTCGCCGTCCCGCGGATGAAAATATCGCTGCGGTCCACGCCCGGCTCGCCGCCGCTGAACTGGTTCGCAAAAAGGCCCGGAAGCCGCCCGGCCAGTGCATTGGTAATGCTGGCTGTCGGACTTTGTTTCAAATCTTCGGTTGTAATAGTTGCAATCGCGCCGGTAATGGTGGCTTTGCGCTGCGAACCAAAACCAACGATGACCACTTCTTCCAAACCTCCCAAATCCTCTTCCAGCTGAATGTTAACCGAGGTTTGCGTACCGATCAGCTGCTCTTTTCCCAAATACCCGATGAACGAGATCACGAGCACGTCGCCCTGCTCCGCTTCAATGGTAAACTTGCCCGTAACGTCCGATGAGGTTCCCTTGTCCGTTCCTTTGACAATCACTGTGGCGCCGGGAAGCGGCTGGCCTTTCATATCCTGGATCGTACCGGTAATTTCCCTGACTACTTCTTGCGCAGGTTCCGCAGGTGCAGGCAATGATTTAATGGCAGTAGACTGTGATACTTCATTTTTTTTGAAAACAGCAATTTGTTTCCCGATAATTTTAAAAGACAACTCAGAGCCTTTCAATGCCCGCGTCATAATCGCCGGTACGGTTTCGTTTTTTAGGTTCAGGTTGAGATTTCCTTTTTCTGTTTCCGGGAAAAGACCATCTCTGTAAAAAATCTTGTAATCGGTTTTTTCCTGGATTTGTTTAAACAACTCCCCCAGGTTTCCATTCCGGATCGTAACGTCCATCCGGCTCTTTTGTGAGTAGCCTGTTGCATGAACGCCCATGAGTCCGATACACATCAGCAATACCACCAGCTTCATAATTCTAAGGAATTTTTTTGGGTTGAATTCTTCCAGCGGGACATACCCTGATTGGTCAAATTTTCTCATAAATTTGAATTGACTTTTGTTGATACAATGGTTTAAAAATCACTTGCTTGCCGGCAAGTGTGCTTATCGGAAGACGTTGCCGCGTCTTCCGTTTTTTGTTGTGGTAGTGTTTTATCTAAAAATGAACCTCCTTTCCGTTTGCTGATATTTGAGAGATGTGGTAATAGCGATTGATTCGAGTACAAGCGTGATGTCTTCGCCTAAATCCAGGGTTCCGGAGAATGTAACGTCCCGGGCAGTGGTGCTTCCCAGCTGGATATCCGCGCTGTAATAGCGTGAAAGCTTTTTGAAAATGTCCGGCAACGGTGCTTTTTTGAAAATGAGGTAACCTTCCTTCCACGAAATGTAGGGCTCGACATTTACCTGTGAAGTTGCGAGTTCGCGTGTCTCCGGGGTGAACACAGCCATGGTTCCGGGACTGATTTTCTGGTTTTTCGCGCCGAACAGTGCATTAGGGTTAGCGGTGAGTTCTATACTTCCTTTCACAAGCACTGCTGAGGTTTGCACATCGTCGTCGTAAGCACTGATATCGAATTCCGTCCCGAGCACCCGGATCTTCATATGTTTGGAGTGCACATAAAAAGGTGCTTCGTCCGAATGCGCCACAGAGAAATAAGCCTGGCCTTCGAGATAAACTTCTCTGGTGTCATCATCAAATTGTGCCGGATAAACCAGCTTTGAGCCCGAATTAAGCCAGATTTTGGTGCCGTCGATCAGCGTGATGGTCGAGCGCTTGCCGTAGGGCACGGTCAATGTGTTGAATTGCTGATCTCTACCGGCGATTTGCTGCTCTATCACTGAAGCCGAATCAATCTGGATCCGTGCGCCATTTTTTTCATAGACCAAACTGGCATTTTGTTCAGAAAGACGAATGATCCGCTTGTCGGCGAGCTGCAAACGCGTTTCTACCGCATCAGAGGCCAATTTTGAAGCAACTTCCTGCATGGCTGAACCGGTATTCTGACGGAGTAGGAGGTAGCCGGCACCCGCCATCAGCAACAATGCAATGGAAGCAGCCATAGCGATCCAACTGCTGCTGAAAGAACGCTCTGTTTTCTGACTTATAGTATCCTCAATGCGCAGCCGCAATGCTTCTTTTTCCGGGCCGGGCAAAGATTCTTCCCGCAACCACTGCATCAGTGTCCTGGTCCGGGCTGCAACTTTCTCATCTTCCTCTGAAAGCCCGGCCGACGGGAGGGAAGCCGGAGATTTACGTAATCTTTTCTTCATGTAAGAACTTGTTTGACTTACAAGAGAAGTAATCCGTCAGGATATAGACGAGATAAAAGGATTATTTTTGAAAAAAATAAAAATATTTTACGCCCAGAAGAAAATAAGGGCAACGGAACCGAATTCAAGCTTGCCGCGAAGCTGTTTGAGCGCACGGTAAATGAAAGTCCGGCAGGTAGGGACAGAAATCTGCATCATGGACGCAATCTCCTCGTAGTCAAGGTTCTGATTAAATCGTAGATAAAGAATCTCCCGCTGCCGCTCGGGAAGCTGGTTGATTTCACTAGCCAGATGATCCAGCATTTCGCGCTGCTTTTCATCCATAATCATTTCCTGCTCTATACTGAATGAAAATGCATTGACACCAAAAGAGTCATCCGAATTCCAGTGATTAAAATCGAGCAGGCTGGATTTACGATGGGCAGCATGGAGTTTTCTTCTAAAAGATTTAAGTAGATAAAATTTGACATTAACCTCTTTCGCAAGCTTGCCCCGGTAGGCATGCAAGTCTATGAAAAGGTCATGAATACAATCCTTAACAAGCTCCTTATCCGAAGTATATCGCATCCCAAACTTGTAAAGAATCTCTGAATAAGCATCATATAGTTCGCTGAATGCCGAAGGACTTCCCGAAACAAAACGCTCCCAAAGATTATTTCCAGGATCAATGTCTGTCATAGTGGTATTATCAATAAACAAGCCAAAAAGTGGAAAACCAAAATGTAATGTATGCATAAAAAACATAGTCCAAAACTTAGCGTTCTAGTTGGCCCCGCAAGTTTTTGATTAAACGTATACGATGTTGCGTCGAAAAGATTTTAACCGAATGGTGACAAATTATTTTAGCCCCCAGATTAACCGGAGTAAATTTTAAAAAGATTTAGTAGAGTTAAATTGGATTTCAGACGGGCACACGAAGACAATTTACCTTGGAGTAAAAGATTCGGACCGCTGGTGAAGATGTAGTTGTACATCCGGACGGTGTATTACAGGCATATCAGATAAAGGGAATCAGGCTTAGAAATGACAATGGCTGTCAGCGGCTGCCGCGGTTTATAGCACCCCTGGTGAGAGAATACCTGAAGGAAAATGATTTTGTGCAAGAGTTCACCCATGTAGCAACACCAGAAGAGAACGGACGGGGCCGCCTAGGCATATTGAAGCGCTGCATAGTATTTTAGAGCGGGAAGTAATCAGGCGTTACGGGTTTGATTGTGCGGCGCCCATACTTAACATTATTCAAAGTGAAAATATTGCAGAAACTGCGGCCTTGCCGAATGGGGGTTTATGGATGAAAAATATTTTGATTGAAATACTCCGTACTTTTTAGCCCACCAGTATGGATTTAAAAAGTCTTTATCTCAAATGTTTGATACAATTATTGTAGCAAGAACTCGGCAGATTTTTAAACCTTTATCTGTCGGATTTAAAGAAGTTCAAATCAAGTTGATAAACTTAGCCGTGGCCTTAATATTAGGGAGTATGACAGTAAATCAAGGCGGGCGCCATAACGCCTCCCACAGCAGCCAGAATAGGCAGTGATGCTTTTTTAATGGAGGAGAGTTCACCTTCTTTCATTTCCCGTTTGATCTCAAAGCCTACCAAAAGGAAAAAGATCGCCATCAGACCGTCATTAATCCATAATAAAACAGGGTAGCGGAGATGAATCCCCGAAACGTCCCCACCAAGCTGACGGGCAAGAAGTGCTTCAAAGCCAGGTCCTGCACCCGAGTTTGCAATGATCATGAAAACAATCACGCAGATAATCATGATAATACCGTCGGTTGAGGTGGACTGAAAAAAATCTTAGAATGAATGAAGGTTGATTAGTTTACCATAGCGGTAAAACTAACTACTAAGGCTTGCAATTACACCACAAAAGGATTTAATCTACTCAAAATATTGGCTTGGGAATGGCCGGATCTAGCATTCAAATTTTCAGGAAGTGCTTATAGGTTGGCAAATTTTGATTTTATTTAGAAATTAAACAGCAAGGTTTTTATAGTTTTCTTTCGCTAAACCCGTTTTATGGAGCAAATTATTAATGAAATAAACGGTATCATATGGAGCAATGCGCTCATTGCGCTTTGTTTGGGTACCGGTATCTACTTTTCTGTTGTCACACGCTTTTTACAGGTCAGGTTTTTGAAAGATATGGTCGGCCTTCTTTTTGGAAACAAGGGCTCTGAGAAGGGAGTTTCTTCTTTTCAGGCGTTTGCCATTGCCATTTCCGGAAGGGTAGGCACTGGTAACATTGCCGGCGTGGCTACCGCAATTGCCATGGGAGGACCTGGCGCTGTTTTCTGGATGTGGGCCATTGCATTTCTGGGCGCATCGTCCGCGTATGTAGAAGCCACACTCGGACAGATTTACAAGCAGGTAAAGGATGGGCAATACCGGGGCGGGCCAGCATTTTATATCGAAAAAGGTTTGGGCATGAAGTGGTATGCGGTCTTGTTTGCCGCAGCTACCATTGCCAGCACCGCATTGTTTTTGCCCGGTGTTCAAAGCAACAGCATTGCCATCAGTGCCAAAAGTGCATTTGACATTCCGGTTGAGCTTACCGGGGCTGTTATCACGATCCTTCTTGGGCTGATCATTTTTGGAGGTGTAAAGCGGATTGGCAAAGTCGCTGAACTGGTGGTGCCCTTCATGGCAGGTGCATACATCCTGATGGCGCTTGTTATCATTGCCATCAATATCACACAGGTGCCCGCCGTATTCAGTCTGATCATCCGTTCGGCCTTCGATATGGAGCCAGCATTTGCGGGCATTTTTGGTATGGCCGTTTCCTGGGGTGTCAAGCGGGGAATTTACTCCAACGAGGCCGGTCAGGGTACAGCTCCGCATGCAGCGGCCGCCGCAGAAGCGACCCATCCGGTTAAACAAGGGCTGGTGCAGGCATTTTCGGTATATGTGGATACTTTGTTTGTATGTACAGCTACCGCTTTGATGATTTTGTTTACAGGAAAATACAATGTAGTCAATCCAGGCGGCGGGTTCCTTGTAGAGCATGTGCAAGGGATGGCAATCGGGTCTGAATTTACCCAACAGGCCATAAGCGCGCATTTTCCGGCGCTGGGGAGTGGGTTTGTCTCGATCGCACTGCTCTTCTTTGCATTTACGACCATTATGGCTTATTACTACATTGCCGAGACTAATTTGAGTTACCTTGTCAAAAAAGAAGATAGTAAAACCCTGCTCTGGGCTTTACGCGCATTGATAATGGGCGCTACTTTTTACGGGTCCATCAAAACGGCTGAACTGGCCTGGACAATCGGGGACATTGGTGTGGGTCTGATGGCCTGGCTTAACATTATAGCTATTCTATTGCTAAGAAAGCCAGCCCTTGATGCTTTGAAAGATTACCAGCGGCAGAAAAAACAAGGAATAGATCCCGTATACAGGGCATCCCGTATGGGAATTGAAAATGCAGAAGAATGGAACTAAGATGGAATGGATGAAAAAATAAGGTACTTACGAAAATTGCTTGATCATCTTCTGATCGCAATGAGCTTTGTTTGTTCATTGGTAGTTGTTTTTCATCTCGGTTATAATACGGACCCTGAGATTGAGCGGCTTACCAACCGGATACTGGAGTGGTGCTTTCTTTTTTTCGCACTGGCCCTGGCAGCCAAGACCTTTACGGCATTCAAAAGCAAATCATCGGTTATATCCCGAGTAGGAGAGGCGTTGCTTCTGTTTTATTTTCTGGCCGTTATCATTGCTGACAGTTACCATTTTTCAGCCATGGACGGTACTGAGCTCGTCAAACCGGAGTGGATGTACCTGGGTATTTTTGCCATTTTGATCATTGAAGTTTCAAAGCAAACCCTGTTTTTTGATAAGTTTTATTTTAATCCGACACTGCTTTTTGTACTTAGTTTTCTGGCGCTGATCCTGATTGGTACGGCGCTTTTGCTGCTGCCCAAAACAACTTACCAGCAGCAGCTTACTTTTGTAGATGCGCTTTTTCTGGCTACAAGTGCCGTTTGTATAACGGGTTTGTCGGTGGTGGATATAGCCAAAGAATTTACCGGTTTCGGGCAGACCATCATACTGGTGCTTGTGCAGATTGGCGGGCTTGGGATTATGACATTCACGGGCTTTTTTGGCTATTTTTTCTCCGGTGGTTTTTCGTATAAAAACCAGTTGATGTTTACCGAACTGATCGGCGAAAATAAGGTGAGTTCGGTAATATCCACTCTATACAAAATAATCCTGGTTACCTTCTTCTTTGAAATACTGGGAGGTTTTTTTATATACCTGAGCCTGGACCCTAACCAATTTGAAAGTCGTGCCGAGCAGCTTTATTTTACTATTTTTCATGCTATAACGGCCTTTTGCAATGCCGGTTTCTCTACGCTGCCCGATGGCCTGAACAACACGGCAGTCCGGTTCAATTACGGGCTTCATCTTTCCATTATCGGACTATATGTAATGGGTGGCCTGGGCTTCGGGATTATTTTCAACTCGTATGAATTTATAAAGCGGTGGGCTTTTAATTTATATTATAAGCTCAGGTACCGGCGTCATTTTGTCTACCGGGCACGCGTGATCGCTTTCAACTCTAAAATCATTGCCTACACCAGCTTTTTTCTCGTGCTTTTCAGCTTTGTACTGGTATTTGTCCTGGAATATAATCACACACTCCGGGCACATGAGAGCATTTACGGCAAAATTGTTACCGCATTGTTTATTGGCACCAGTCCCCGTTCGGCAGGTTTTAATACGGTAATGATGGGTGGACTGGCTTTCCCAACTGTGATGCTGCTATTTTTGCTGATGTGGATCGGGGCTGCACCGGGCTCCACAGGGGGCGGCATTAAAGTGACGACATTTGCGCTTGCCACACTGAATATCTTTACAGTGACCCGCGGCAAAGACCGGATTGAAGTTTTTGGAAGAAAAGTATCTGATAATTCTGTTTCCAGGGCATTCAGCATCATTTCATTGTCGCTGATTTTTTTAGGTGCAGCCATATTCATGCTATCGGTGACTGATCCGGATCAAAATCTTTTGTCGCTTGCCTTTGAAACATTTTCTGCTTACAGTACCACAGGTCTTAGCCTGGGTGTAACCCCGCAACTGAGCAATGCAGGACGACTGGTGATCATTTTGACTATGTTTGTCGGCCGGGTCGGCTCACTGACGTTGCTTGTAGCCTTAGTCAGAAAGGCAAAACCCACGAATTATCAGCTTCCGGCAGAGCAAATGAATTTTTAAACAGAAAGGAAATGAAGTATATCATATTCGGATTGGGAAGCTTTGGCAAATCCCTTGCCATCCGCCTGACAGAGCTGGGGCATGAAACCATCGGGGTAGACAACAACATGCAAAAAGTCGAGCAGCTTAAAGACCGCATTACACATACGGTTTGCATGGACTGTACGGATAAAAACGCAGTAAGCTCACTGCCGCTTAAAGACGCGGATTCAGCCATTGTTGCCATAGGCGAAGATGAAGGTGCTTCCCTGCTGACAACGGCGCTGCTTAAACAACTGGGCGTGAAAAAGATTATTGGAAGGGTCGTTTCTGATCTGCAGAAAACAGTTTTAGAAGCGATGCAAATCGAAGAATACATCCTGCCCGAAGAAGAGTCTGCCGAAAGGCTGGCCATGCGCCTGGACAACTCTGGCATTGTTGATTCATTCAAGATTTCTGAAAAATACAGCATTATTGAAACCAGGGTTCCGCAGCGTTACGTAGGCATGAGCCTTGCCGAAGCGGATTTAACCAACCGCTACAATGTGATCGTACTCACCGTGCTGACCTTATCAAAACAGTCTGAAAACGGTCTGGCCAAGATCTTTAAACGGGCTTCAGGCATTGCCACACCCACTACTGTCATGCATGAAGACGAAGTCCTGGTGCTGTTCGGGTCCTTAAATGACATAGAAAAACTGATGCATTAGGATAACCGGGTTGAGGCGTACGCTGATTGATTTTATGTTTCCGTAAATAATGCTATGATCATTGAAAAGCTACTGAGAAGATTTGACATTTCTTCTGAACGTGAGGAGTATACAAAAATTCACGATACGGTTGAGAGCGGGATTGAGTTTAAAGGTACCAATCTCTGGATCCTGATTTTTGCGATATTTATTGCTTCTGTAGGGTTGAATGTTAACTCGACTGCCGTTATTATCGGGGCCATGCTGGTCTCACCTTTGATGGGCCCGATCCTGGGCATGGGTTACAGTATTGCCACCTACGATTTTTTGCTTTTTAGAAAAGCGCTGGTTAACTACATGTTTGCTATTGTAGCCGGCTTGCTTACGTCTGCAACCTATTTTTATATTACACCCATTTACCAGGCGCATTCCGAACTGTTGGCAAGGACGCAGCCCAATATCTATGATGTGATCATTGCCTTGGTCGGAGGGTCGGCAGGAATCGTGGCTATTTCCAGTAGAAACAAAGGGAATGTAATTCCAGGTGTTGCCATCGCTACTGCGTTAATGCCGCCGCTGTGTACGGCTGGTTACGGACTGGCGACTGCCAATTGGGGTTTCTTTTTTGGTGCGTTGTATTTGCTGGCCATCAATACTGTATTTATTGGAAGTGCAACGTTGATTACTGTCAGGTTGCTTCAATACCCGATCCGAGACCATGCCAATGAATACCAGAAGAGGATGGCTAACCGTTGGGTCAGCTTTTTGGTATTGCTGACAACCATTCCCAGTATCTATTACGGATACCTGCTCGTACAAAAAGAACATTTTATTCAAAATGCCAATAACTTCATTAACAATGAAAGCTACATTGAAGGCGATTTTCTTTTGAAGCACGAGCTTGATGCTGCGAAAAAGCAAATCAAACTTATTTATGGGGGCAAGCTCATAGCCGATTCTGAAAAGAAACGTTTGGAGAACCGGAAAGGGATTTATGGATTAGCAGCGACAACCCTTACCATTCAGCAAGGGTTCTCTATCAACGATGTCCCTGCCGAGCTCTCGCAAAGTGACCGCTACCAGGCTGAAATCAACCAGCTCAAAACTGAACTGAGCCGCAATATTCAAAAGCAGGACAGCATGGGTGCTGCCAAGAAGTTTACCAGTGTTTTGTTTAAGGAAATCAAGCCACTTTTCCCTGAAATCAGGTACTGTTCGGCAGAGCAGCAAGCCTTTTATGCGGATGCCGGCAAGACTAGCAACTATACAGTTGTAATCCTGGGTACCTCCAACATCAGGCAAACCAGCCGCGATTTTTCTAAAATAAAAAATTGGCTGCAGGTCAGATTCAAAAGTGATTCAATCAAATTATATGTAGAAAAGGCTGCCTTGTAACCGGTTTATCCATGCATTGCCCGGCATAGTTGAATTTATTTCAGCATTTACCATGACGCAGCCTAGTGCTAAGTTCTGATTAATGAACAGGGTACTAAAAATCTTAAAATGCAACCGGGCAGCCGTTTCTGGTATGCCCCGGCAGCTGTCATTGGCAAAGTAGTAATAAATGTGCTACATGTAAATCTTGCAAGCAGCCTTTATCCACGGATTTAGTGCAAAGAGAAATCAACTACTATTTCCAGCATGCACTAAAACCATATTTTTAATGCACGCTATTTCAGGCCTGAGTTCTTTTTAATGCCTTTTCTGCCAATTAACAAAATCATTTATTAAGCTCCATGCTTATTGATATTGGCATTGCTGGTTATGAACATTTCATTCGCTTCTTCGGATATGATGGCAAAAAACCGCTCATAATGTTTTAATACATCACTGATCAGCTCATTTTTTGTAAAGTACTGCACATCGTACCCTTCCCGGGTGTCACCGAAGTAGGATTTTGGATAGTATGCGGTTTTCTCATGGATGTCCGGCAGGTTTTTGTCTTCCATCAAGAATTCGGACACAAGTTTTTCCTGACATCTGATTCCGTATTTAAAGTTATTGATGATGTTATGTTCAATTTCAATTTCCAGGCTGACCGGATCCGTGCCGGAGCTGATTTTTACCTTGATGCGGTTTAAGGCGAATTCTTTCTGAAGGTCTGAAAATGCTTCCTTGACCGTAACGTTGATATAGTCCTCGACAGAACGACGCGTTTTTTTAGAAACCATCTGGCTTAGACGCGTCTTCCAGAACTCGCCAGACCATGGAACGGTCGAAACAGAAAAGCTGCGTTGGTAATACTTATAATCAATGGCAAGTGCCTTCACTAGCGATATTACGAAAAGCAGCATAATCACCGAGAAGGGCAGCGCTGTAATCAGCGTCATCGTTTGCAAGGCTTTCAGCCCGCCGGCATTTAAGAGCATCAGTGCCAGTACGGCAAGTAAAACTCCCCAGAAAACTTTTTGCCACACCGGGGATTTACTTGAATTTTTTGTTGCAATGCTGTCCAGAACAAGAATCCCGGAATCTGCTGAAGTCATAAAAAAGATAATCACGATACAAATAACCAGCGTGCTGGATATCGTGGAAAGGGGCAGATATTCCAGAAAAGCAAACATCAGGGCATCAGGATTGTTCACCAGTCTGCTTAAAGCTCCCTCGGCTACGTTAAAATCTGTCCATATCGCGCTGTTTCCAAAAATAGACATCCAGATAAAATTGAAAAGAGTAGGTACAATTAGAACTGCGGATATAAAAGACTTAATAGTGCGCCCTTTTGAAATTCTGGCAATAAACAATCCTACGAAGGGTGCCCAGGAAATCCACCAGGCCCAGTATAAAATACTCCAGTTGTAAAACCAGGGAAGTGTTGCCTGATCGTAAACATGCGTATTGAAGGTAATATTAAAGAAGTTATTGATGTAGTTGCCAAGCCCTTCCGTGAAGCTGCCGATCAGATATACTGTCGGGCCAAAGGCGAGCACAAACAACAGTAGCACAACCGCTGCGCCAATGTTGATGTTGCTTAAAATTTTAATACCCTTATCTAAGCCGGAAGTTGCTGAAAAGATCGCAAGCATAACCAGAACAGTGACAATTCCGATCTGGTACACAAAACTGGTTTCGGGCAGAATACCCAGTGTTTTCAGACCCGTGTTAATTTGGATTACACCAAATCCCAACGTCGTTGTGATGCCAAAGAAAGTACTGCACAATGCAAAAACGTCAATAGCTGTACCCCAGTTGCTATTTATTTTATCTTTAAGCAAAGGATACAGACAACTCCGTAAGGATAATGGCAGCCGGTATCTGAAGGTAAAATAAGCCAGAGATAGTCCTACCAGGCCATACACAGCCCACGCATGTATTCCCCAGTGAAAAAAAGTGTAAAGCTGTGCGTTTTTAGCTTTGTTGACATACAAGTTTGCATCAAACGCGTCTGTGGCATAATGGGACATCGGTTCGGCAACCTCAAAATACATCAGACCAATTCCCATTCCGGCGGCAAACAGCATTGAGATCCATGAAAAAAAGGAATACTCGGGGATGCTGTCGTTTGCTCCTAATTTAATGTCCCCGTATTTACTGAACATCAGGTAAATTAGAAAGATGACAAAAATGGTTACGGACCATACATAGATCCAGTTCAGGTTTACGAAAATGAACTCTTTAACACGATTGAGGACAGCTTCCGTAGGATTTGGAAACAATACTGATAAAAGGCAGATACCTATAATGAATGATAGGCCAGGTACAATTACTGCCCGGTCGAAGGTTGTTTTGGTATTGGCAAGTTTAATCATGTTTTGGAGCGAGTTGTAGTGTTTATGATAACTTGTGTCAGGTTGCTACCTCTAAACACAGACACCCGGATGGTGAGAATTCTGCGGTTAAGATAAGAAAAACTTCTTCAATCAAATGCTGCACAAAGCATAATGAGTCCATGGGCTTTCCTAATCTGAAACATTAACAGAAAATGATTTACCAGGATTTAACTACACAATCGTAAGTTAAAATGCGAATAAAAGATCTATGCTTATCAGTTTGTTACAGGAAATTGGTCTGCTAAGTTTATGGATTCATCTAGTTTTGTTACAGTGATTTTGGGCTGGATTTGTACTAGGGATAATTTGTATTATGTCAAACTTTTAGAAGAAAAGAATACTTAGAGTAAGTCAATTTTTTGAAGACTTGTTCAAGTTGCAGCATTTGTTGATATCTGGCCAGGTTGGGGGCTAAGGCACTTACTGAGATGATTACAACGTACACGAATGTTGAAAAATCATATATGTAAATTTTGTCTATAATGCCCCTGTTAAATATTAATTGTGGGTGGAGAACCAAATACAGACTGGTTAATGACAAAGTCCATAAGGTAGCAAACATGATAACATTCCCCTTTTCCAAGTGTTTTTAAGTTACAAGATGTACTCTTTAGACAAAAAAAGGTAACCGTTTTGATTACCTTCTCGCATTCTATTTCTAATTTGGATTAAACAGGCGTTGCCATTCCTTCGCATACGCTGGCACAGTTCCGGCAAGCTTCTGCACACTGGCGGCAATGGTCCATACCCATTTCAGCATGTTTTTCACATTCATCGGCACATGCATTACACGCATCTGCACAAATACGGCAAAGGTGTGCACTGAAACTACTGCCGAGGCTCATTACTTCGGCAGCACTTCGACAAATGGCAGCGCATTCCAGATCAAGCTGAATGCACTTTGCCATATGCCCTACGTGCTCTTCTTTCAAACATTCCGTTGCACAATAACTGCAAGCAATGGCGCATGCCACGCATGCATCGATACATTCTTTGAATTGTTGATTTGCCATAAAATTTAAGGTTAGATTGATGGTTAATTATTTCGGTTAGCCAGTAGCCTGGTCTGGAAATCGGCCGTTTTTTTTGTTCTACTCTTCAATGATTATAGAAGCTAATTCTTTCAAGCCAGCATCCTTACCCATTAATAAATGTATTTGTACCGTTTGGCCATATGGGGTTGTCATTTAAGGAATAGATAAATTTACTGGCATTTAGTTAGGTATGATTTTAAAACAACTATGCCGTCAGTGCACATAAGATTGATCAATCGGCATTACTTTATTTCACCCTTAACAGCTTGGCATGAATAGCAACTACTATTATGGATGCACTAATCAGAATTGCCATTTTTGGAGGACGCAAAGAGAATGGTGTAAATGGAGAAGGACTATTGGAAGAGATTTCAGTGACAAAACTGCCCGCAAAATCGACAACTGATGTTGTGCAACAGCCACAAGGTTTATTTAAGACAACAATGTTATTTATCTGGTTAGTCTTAGGCCAAAATCATAAGGGTGATCAACGACCCGCCGAAGAATGCCAATCTGTCCGCAGTGATACATCGTGTGTTTGATATTCCAGTCAATTGCTTCAAATTTTGTTGTTGCAATCGGGTGGGCAGTAGGGGTTGGTTCCAGCGGGTTATCCAGATCTTGAATGGATAATGTTCCTAATATTTCCAAAGACTTTTGTTGTATGATTTTCAGATCCTTCAGCAGTGTCAGGGCATTGGTCTTACCCACGGAAAGGGCAGGAGCTGATGTTGTAAAGAGCTCACTGTATTCTTTGATTGGGAGGCTTCTGAGCATATCGGTTTGATGTCCTCTGATCACCATTATTGAATGAAAGTAATGGCTGATAATTAAATGCCCGACTTGCCAGTTCATGTTGGATTCAATCGTATCGGGTATGATTTCCCATTTTTCGAAGGGAACTGCTTCAAGGAGTTTGTTTGTCCACTCGTAAGCATTTGCAGTCTGGTTAATCAAAATTTCGATCTCTGTCATTGGAATATAGAAGGGTTTAAATGGTATTTCACCCGGCACGATTGATGCACAAAGTATTAAAATTTTGCGAGATCCGAAACGGCGTAAGAAATGCAGAGCAACGCTATTGAGAAAGTGATCAAAAGTTCTTTCTCCCATAACCTCGAGTATTTGACAGTTATATCTTTCATAAACGTTTGCTCAATTAACGATTCTTACTAAGCCGTCGCTTTGGAGTACGCAGAAACAGTGGTTGTTCTATAATCTGGCAGGTGATGACAAACACACCTTTGGAGCGGAATGAAGCAAAAAAACTCTGATGTACTTTTTTTAAATACCGCAAGCTGTACATTTCTTCCGACTCTGCACATACAACTGACCCCATGTTGTGATAGACAATAATCTGATATTCTGTTCATATACATTGAAAGAAGATGGCAAGTGAAAGTATTACTACTGGGAAATAAGTACGATTAAGGATTAGGAAAGTTTGCCAAGATTGTGATGATTCAGGTATCCATTCTGTTTTAAACGGTCTACTTCTTCCTGAGTTGTTTCTCGCTTATTGGTTAATGCAATATCTGATCGGCCAGATGGGATAGTTCAAGGTAATGCTTGCTGTCCGGCTCTGTCACATCTTTAAGGTTTGTTGCTGAACCGGTCCAAAGCTGTAATATGTTTCATTAAGGTCGCTGTAAAAAATATTATTACAGTCAAGGGCACACTTATACATGAGAAATCAAGATGCGAGAATATATAAACTAGTAGTCGACGACATAATATGTACATCAATGTGAAGCAATGGTCTCGGCAGTCCTTAATTGAACGATTGTCTGAATGCTGCTGGTGAATAATTAGTTTTAGTCTTGAAGAATTTACTAAACGACTGGGCATGCTCAAACCCTAACTGAAAGGCAATCTCGCTGACTGACAGGTCAGAAGTGGAAAGCTTTTGTTTTGCCAGCTCAATAAGCTTGTCTTGTATAAAATGCCTGGTGCTTTGTCCTGTTAATGTAGTCAGCAACCTGCTTAGATAATCAGAAGACAGATGCAGGGCTTCTGCCAGCGACTCAACAGTGGGGACGCCCCGGGTAGCTAACACGTCGTCTTTAAAACGTTCGGCCAATAATGTTTCCACCCGCTCTAAAATGGAATGCCCTGATACCCTGCGCGTTAGGAACTGGCGTTGGTAAAAGCGCCCGGCATACGTAAGTAACAATTCCAATTGCGCGATCATCACCGGGTGGCTGGATGCATCCATATTGGCATGATATTCCTGCTCAATTTGCTGTAACAGGCTTACTATCAATGCTTCCTCTTTGTCGGAAAGATGCAGCGCTTCGCGCAGATGATAGCCGAAGTATTCGTATTGATTTATCTTGACTGACAAAGGCGTGTTTAATAAGAAATCAGGATGGATCAGTAGAAGCCAGCCGGTATGTTTAAAATCCTCTTCGGTTGCAGAATCAATCGAAAGTACTTGTCCAGGTGACATAAAGACCATTAAGCCCTCATCAAAATCAAAATCCTGCTGACCATATTTTAACTTCAACTGGACGTTTTTCTTCAGCGCAATCGTATAGAAATGATGGCTGATGCTTTTCGGCCCTGTACCTGGCCGGGCTTTGATATCTTCAAATCTTACCACGCTGATCAGTGGATGCACGGGCTTGGGCAGCTCCATCAAACGGTGGTATTCATTGATTGTACGAATGTGCCTTGGCGCTATAACTGACTTCATGTTAAGATTGTCTACAAACCAAATAGTGCTTTCAAACCTTCCCTCAGTGAAACAGGCGGTCGCCCAATTGTGCGGGCGAGGTCATCAGTCACTTCGGATTCCTGCCCATTACGAATATCAGTATTAAAATCGGTAATCTTTTTCACTACAGCTGCGGGAATACCTTTCTTTATCAAGATCGCTTCAAAAGCCGGACTTTCAACCGGTGTGTAGCTTACTTCTATTCCAGACAGGTCAGTCAAAGCGTGGGCAATGTCATCAAACGAATATGCCATACCGCCTGTAAACTTGTAAGTCTTGTTTTGGCAGCCCTCATTCAACATAATCTTCGCAATTGCTTCCCCCATTTCCTTTCGAAGCGCAAATGCAACTTTACCCATTCCGGCGGATTGGATAATGCCTGTCTGGAAAACCTGTCTTCCAACAAACAACGGAATAGCATCCATGTACAAGGCATTGCGAAATATTGTGTAACGCAAGCCGCTTTTCCGGATGTAGTCTTCGGTGGCAAAGTGGTCAGCCATCAAGGGGTTTGACAAAGTATCCTGGTCTCTCAGGGCGCGGCTTGTGTACGCAATTCCGGAAACACCTGCCCTTTTAGCCGCATCTACCACATTACGATGCTGCTGCATTCTGTCGCCTTCATCGCCCGCTGAAATCAGCAATACCATTTCAACTTCCTTCATGGCATTATCCAGCGAAGGGATATCGTCGAAATCACCCAGGTAAGCCAAAAAACCTCTCGCCTGAAATGAAAATCGTTTTTCCTCATTTCTTGTCAGAATGGCAATGCTGCTGGCTGGGATCCTCTTCAAAAGCGTTTCGATCACGGCACTGCCCAAGGAACCAGTCGCGCCTGTTACTAATATTTGCATAGCATTTTGTTTAGATACAAAGCAAAATTCCGCAGATAACAGCATAACTAAGTAGCCAAATCCGGCCTTATTGTAGTGTAATCCAGCGTTTATCTGCTGTTAGCTCTCAAACAGGCGGAAGTATCAGTATCTTATCCCATTGCAGATCTGATGGAAGAACCCTTTCAGCAACTGCAAGCGTTGTTTTGATTTTATGGGGTACGGCTGGTTGGTGTATGAGTTGGTTTGTTTTTGGCAACACTTAGCTTTGGATGTTTATGCTGGACGGATGATGCAACAAGCTTTTGATGAGACTTATGCCATTTTGCTGAAAAGCTATCAAACAGGCTATCAGATCAGCAACCAGGAGTTAGCCCTGATTCTTTACCTAAGCCTGAATTGGAAGCTATTTTATATGGAATTACACACGACCCATGACCAGTTTTATGATTTTATTCAGCCAAACCAGTTACGGGCGTATACCGGCTTTCTGAGGAATCTTGTTCAAACTTAACGGAATCAGCCAGATGAAGACAAGAAGGCAACAATGGCCTTTTTTGCTCATCAGCATAACGACATACGTATGTAAACAAAACCTTATTTGGAAAAGGTGCGCTGTTGTCTTACGGCGAAATTGACCATCAGGATCAGCACCGGCACTTCGATCAGCGGCCCGATGACTGCCGCAAAAGCAGCCCCGGAATCAATGCCGAACACAGCAATCGCCACCGCAATGCCCAATTCAAAATTATTGCCCGCAGCCGTGAACGCCAGGGATGTGGATTTAGAGTAGTCCGCGCCTGCGCGCTTTGAGAGATAGAAGGCAGAGAAGAACATGATCAGAAAATAAATGGATAAGGGAAGGGCAATGCGCAGTACATCCAATGGGATGCTCACAATCAGATTCCCTTTCAGACTGAACATCACCACGATTGTAAACAGTAATGCAATCAGGGTAATCGGACTAATGGCTGGCAAAAACTTTTTTTCGTACCAATGTTGACTGAATAACCGGGTCAGTATTTCCCGCGAGATAATGCCGGCCAGGAACGGAATGCCCAGATAGATAAAGACGCTCTGCGCTACTTCCCCGATGGTTATATCAACTTGGAATCCTTTCAGCCCAAATAATGGCGGTAGCAGCGTTACGAACACGTAGGCATACACTGAATAAAACAGTACCTGAAAAATGCTGTTGAATGCTACCAGCCCGGCCGCATACACGCGGTCGCCGCCTGCAAGGTCATTCCAGACGATCACCATTGCAATGCAACGAGCAATACCGATCATGACGAGACCGGTCATGTATTCCGGTTTGTCGGGTAAAAATACAACCGCCAGGCCAAACATCAGCAATGGTCCCACAATCCAGTTTTGCAGCAGTGAAAGGCCAAGAATTCGGGTGTTCCGGAATATCTGTGGAAGTTCCGAATAGCGCACTTTGGCAAGCGGCGGGTACATCATCAAAATCAGCCCAACCGCTAACGGCACGTTCACGCCCTGCGCATCGGTAGCGCCTGAATTAAACTGATTGATGAAACCGGGTGCACCAGGGAACAAATACCCGATGGAAACACCCAAAAGCATGGCAAGGAAGATCCAGACCGTCAAATATCGGTCAAGAAATGAAAGCTTTTTTTTCATTATAAATTGTTGATGATTAATCATTACCAGCTACCAAACTGCGGCGTTCAAGCAGTATTACATCGCGCCAGATCCCATTCCGTTTTCCAAGCTTCTCGCGGTAGCCGACTTTCCGGAAACCATGCCTTTCATGAAGTGCAATGCTCGCCTTGTTTTCCGGAAATACTTGTGCTTGCAATGTCCAGAAACCGAGTGTTTCACTTACCGATACCAGGTCTGATAAAAGCGCCCGGCCAATGCCGCGCCCGTGAAACTGCGGATGAATGTAGATGCTTGTTTCAGCCACGCCGCCATACACACACCGGCTGGAAACAGCAGACAGCAATGTCCATCCGACAACGTGGCCGTTTTCTTCGGCCACAAGCTGCGGCTGGGCAAGAAACTTTGCTTTCAGCGCATCGATTTCCGGCGCGCCGGTTTCGTATGTCGCATTGCCGGTATCGATGCCCAGCTGGTAAATCAGCTTTACCAGCGGCCAGTCAGCTTCTGTAAGGGGGCGAATGACGAAAGCCATCAGATAGTCAGTTTTTGATGAATAAATTCGCGGCTGTACTCCTTGATTTCATCCCGGACCCTGCGGAATGATGATACGAGATCTTCACCTTCGGTATGGCCAGGGTCAGAAAAGCTATGGTGGATCAGTTCACCGGCTGATGGGAAATAAGGGCACTGTTCACGTGCATTATCGCAGACGGTGATCACATAGTCGAACGCAATGCCGGTATATTCATCGGCATGGTTTGACGTATGATGCGAGATATCAAGACCATCTTCGGCCATTACCTGAACAGCAACCGGGTTTACACCTTTGGGATCTACACCGGCGCTATATACTTCTGCGCGGTCACCTGCAAAATGCTGTAAATACCCTTGCGCCAATTGGCTGCGGGCGGAATTGCCCGTGCATAATACTAAAATTCGTTTCATAAGATCATTGATTGATAATTAGCAACATCCGGAACCTGGTTTGCATGCAGCGCCATCAGCACTGGCAGCTTGCAATTCTTCTTTTTCAGGAGCCGGGCCACAGCAGGAGGCAGCCGCAGGACCCGTTCCGCATGATTGATCGCGCATTAGTGCTTTGCACTGCGTGAAGTCCGCAGCCAGATTGACAATGAAGCTATCACCTTCAGGCAAAAGTTCAGCCGGGTACATTTGGCGCATATCAAATTTTGAATTGCCAAACTCGATTTTTACAACCGCATCCGGTTTAAGCGGTAACGACTTTTCGACCAAGTCTACAATTTTGAGAGCTTTGCTGACCAGCATCGAGTGCTCGGTTTCACTGACAGGCGGCTCCCACAATTGCACGATTATCTCCGTCCAGCTGTTCATTACACCACCGCAATCAACCGAAACAATCGGAGCCTGTTTAATCTCGGTGATGTGAAATGATCGGTCCACAAACTTGCCTGCTGCATATTGAAATTGCAGGTGCAGGCCAGGATTTTCTTCAAGCGTGCTTTTGAAGGCCTGCCAGGACATTGGATTCAACTGATTGATTATAGCTTTCATTGTTATAATGTAATATTGCGATTGATTAGCTCAAAAAAATACCCGTTTAGTTACAGCAGGTCACTCCCTCAAAGGATTCCAGGATTGAGCCGAATGCTCGCCGCGCTTCCTCCCAAACAGCGGGATTGATGCAGTAACATACGCGGGGCGGGTTAATCTCTCCCTGAATGATGCCGATCCGTTTTAGCTCTTTTAAATGCTGAGAAACAGTAGCTTGGGCAAGTTCCAGTTCATCTACCAGGTCACCGCAAACGCATGCTTTACGTGCTATCAGAAGCTGCAAAATCGCTACTCTTGCCGGGTGCGAAAATGCTTTTGCCAGATCCGCAATGCGGTTCTGCTGCTCAGTGAATATTTCTGTTCTCGTAACTCCCATGCTGCAAACATAGCATAAAAATACCATATCGCAATATTGCGATAAGTATTTAATTGATGGTATAGATGCTATCTATCAGCTATTTGAGTCCGTAAAATCGGTAGCTTTACAGGTATTAATTTATCTAGTGTGAAGCGCTACTGAAATCAGATAGCCGAAAGTAGTATCGAAGTAGTTTTGCAAGTGCACTTGCAAAGTCTCGGCAATCCATGGACACAGAATTGTCAGGGTTTGGTCCGGTTTGATAATAATGATACCATGCAAGTAATAATCGATATACAGAATATTTTACGTCTGGCGCGGCAACAAGCCTACCGTAGTGTTAACGTCACCATGGTAACTGCATACTGGTTAATAGGAAAACGTATAGTGGAAGAGGAGTAGCAGGGTAATGCCCGTGCTGATTATGGAAGGGCGATGATGCAAACACTTTCTGAATCCTCAAATCATCCGGGCCGCGTAAAGCGGCATTACGATATTGGTGGGAAGTATTGGGTTTTTTAAGTCTAAATACATTAAAAGGCAATCCAGTCCGTATTCTGACAACTCCTCAGATCGGTAAGTTTTCGTAAAGTGTTGGTGGTTTCACAATTCTTCATATCCATCACGCTGATAATTTCGTCCATAATCGTATATCAACAAGTACATTTTGCCAAAAGTCGGTCCGTTGGCTACAATCCTGACAGCCTGATTACGCTGTATGCGAGTAGCGACCTCACTAAAAATTACAATGCCCTTAAATATGATCTTTTAAGAACCGGATACATCCAATCCATGGCCAAAGCTTCCAGTTCAATGAGCTGGGTTAATAGTGACTTTACACATTTCAGCTAGGATGGGAAAGATGCTGGTAGCAATGTTAGTATCAATGTAATCATGGCAGACTGGGACTATGAAAAGACAGCTGGAATTGAGCTGATTGCCGGGCGATCTTTTGTTAACAATACAGCACAGACAGTGCCGCTGTGATTCTAAATGAAGCCGCATTGAAGCTGATCAATTATGAGGATCCGATCGGAAAAACAATGAAGCTGAGCGATCAGACGCTTACAATCATTGGCGTGACCAAAAATGTTTTGATGCAAAATCCTTTTGAAAATGTTAAACCAGCCGTGATCCTGTGTATAGCAACTCATAAATGTACTTTTGCTCCACATCCGTAATTTTAGGAAGTTCTTTCCCTCTGGAAAAATTTCGTAAGCAGGCTTTCCGGTAAGATTGGATAAACTTTGCATCCTTTTCGTCTAGCAAAATGCCAGTAGCAATCAGGCGTTGTGTTCCATTGAAGTAAATGAAGTACTTAACCGATAGTACCCCTTTGCCACAACCGCGGCGGTCAAAAAAAGTGATGGTGTGAGAGTTGTTTGCTGCATAATCTTTCAGATTTACAAGACATTCAGCTAACCTCGTCGTAGGTGAGTAGGAATTACATTGCAACATTCATTGCAACACTGGGTCAAATATAAAAAAAGCACTTAACATTAAGATGCTAAGTGCTTGATTTTTTAGAGCCCCCAGTCGGGATCGAACCAACGACCTACTGATTACAAGTCAGTTGCTCTACCAGCTGAGCTATGGAGGCCTCTTTTTTGATACCGTTTCTTAATCCGTTATCATGGTGCAAAACTAGTATTAAACACCATTCGTTGCAAGCCTTTCAGCCAATATTTTTAAACTTTTTTTTACGTTTCAGATAGCCTCCTGAATAATAGACAGTTGGTGTTTCAAATCTTCCAGCTGATTTAAGGCATTATTTATTTTACGCTCAAATTCTGCCTTCAGACGATCTGAAGTTTTAGACTTTGCAAAAAATTCAATGTTGTTCTGCCACAATGCAATGTCATTTTCCAGCTGAGTAATCTTGCGTTTGAAATCACTTTCCTTCCGGTAAAGCCCTCTGCTGTTATCGCCATCCCTGACCAGCTCAACTTCACTTTCAAGCACAGCCTGTTCTTTTTCCTTGGAAGATAACTGTCCGATTGCACTGACATACGTATTGATGGCAGCAATGTAACGTTTCTGAATCGACTGCATATCTTTCTTCGGAACGAACCCGATGGAGTTCCATTCACTCTTGAATGCACTCAGCAAATTAAGGGACGATTCGTCCTTGCTTTTAGCTGCTGCCTCAATTCGTTCGATCAGATCGGTTTTGCGTTTCAGGTTGTTTTCGAATTCGTCTTCAACTTCCTTGTTTTTGGCGCGCTTCTGGTTGAAAAATGCGTCGCAGGCTTTTTTGAAGCGATCATAAATGGTATCCTTGAACTTTTCAGGAACCTGGCCGATGCCTTTCCATCTCTTTTGCAGTTCAATGATTTTCTGCGTGGAACCCGGACTGTCGTCGCCGCTTGCAAGGATGGCTTCTGCCTCTTCGCAAAGCTGGTTTTTCAGTTCAAGGTTCTGCTCACGTTTGGATTCCAGCTGACGGAAAAATTCACCTTTGTTGTTAAAGAAAGTCTTTAATGCAGCCCAGAATTTTTTGCTGAGTTCTTTTCCTTCCTCACGCGGCATGATGCCTTTCAGCGCAACCCACTGATCCTGAAATGCCATAATTTCCTTTGTTTTGGCATTCCATTCCTTTATACTTCCTGAATTGTAAGTCGTAAAAGGTTCAATGGCTTCATATATTTTCAGCTTCTGGTCATAATTTTCCTGCATGGATTTCTTCTGCTCCGCAAACTGTCCGCGTTGTGCGTTGTAAAGAACATCCATGGCTTCCTTGAACCGCTGCCATAATTTTTCCTGATCTTCTTTCGGGGCCGGCCCCAAATGCTTGTAATCTTCAAAAATGTGATTGGCTTCGGCAAGAATTTCCTTAGTCATCGGACGGTTTTCCAGTGATTTTCCAAGTTCTTCCACTTTCTCGCAAAGTTCTGCCTTCAGTTCCGCATTGCGGCGCCTGTCAAGCTCCTTTAATTCAAAGTAAATGTTCCTGTTGCTGAAATACCGGTCGATGAGTGCGTTGTAGGTAGCCCACAGCGTTCCGTTATGCGGCGAAGCAATATTTCCGGCCTGCTTCCATTCATCCTGAATTTTCTTGAACTCTTCCCAGCTTGATTTAAGTCCCGAAGCATCCGTTTCGCGGTTGCCTTCATCTTCGAGCAAGGTGCGGAGCCTTTGCAGCAGCGAGGTTTTAACATTGAAATTCTTTTCTTTTTCCCGTTCCTGCCCTTGATAATAAGCGTTTTTAAGGCCTCTTATCTCACGGCTGAGCGAGTCTATTTTCTGCGTTTCCGCATCATATTTATATTCGAAGCCTTCTTCACTGCCATTATCGGCAATAAATGCGCTCAATGCCGCTTCTCTGTCTTTCTGTTTGATCTGATCAAGAACAGGGCGTATGCTTCGCACCACTGCTTCCGATTTTTTTAACTGAGCTGGTTTTGAACCTTCACCGTTAATGGATGCCAGCTCATTTTCTAGCAAATTCACCAGCTGCTCCTTAGACAGCTGACTATAATCAACGTCCGGCACCTCTTCCTCATGTTCTTCGGTCAACTCGTTGTTAAGATCAATTTCAAGGGTGTCAATCGTTTTTGGTGTCAGGTCTTCCTGCTCTTCGCTATTGACCCCTTCCTGTTGTTCTTGTGCCATCGTAATTCTGGTTTCGTCTGTACGTATCTTATGGATTACAAATCTAATAATCTTTCCTCTGAAATGGCTACTTTTGGTTTCCTAACATTGAACATATTCCATCCATGGATCATAATATTGCCAAAATTCGTCATGATTACAATTTAAAAGGATTACTTGAGAGCGATTTGGAGCCTAATCCGCTCAATCAGTTCAGATTGTGGTTCGGCGAAGCGCTTAGTGCAGGCGTTACAGAACCGAACGCCATGACGCTGAGTACTTTATTTAACGGCCGGCCTTCTGCAAGAATTGTATTGTTAAAAGATCTGGATTCAGAAGGTTTTACATTCTTTACCAATTACAACAGCAAAAAAGGCAGGGAAATAGCATCCGAGCCGCAGGTTGCCCTTACATTTTTCTGGAAAGAATTCGAAAGGCAGGTCCGGATTGAAGGAAAAGCTGAAAAAACGTCCGATCAGGAATCCAGTGAATATTTTGCTGTTCGCCCGCGCGGCAGCCAGATCGGTGCATGGACGTCTTATCAGAGTGAAGTGATTGAGAACCGCGCTTTTCTGGAAAACCGGACCAAAGAGGTTGAACAGGAATTCAGCGGCCGGGAAGTGCCGAGGCCGCCACATTGGGGCGGTTACCGCGTTATTCCGGATTATATCGAATTCTGGCAGGGTAGGCCAAGCCGTCTGCACGACAGGCTGAGTTACGTCAGGTCGGAGGACGGTTCCTGGCTGATCGAACGTCTTTCGCCCTGATCATTATTTCTGTAATAAAGCAAATGCCCGGATTCCGGTCCGGGCATTCGTTTTACAGGTATTTATAAAATCATCCTCTTTCGCTGATCGGCACGAACTCTCTTTTCGGAGCGCCGACGTAAATCTGGCGCGGACGGCCAATGGGCTCTTTGTTTGTACGCATTTCTTTCCATTGTGCAATCCAGCCCGGCAAACGGCCGATTGCGAACATTACCGTAAACATATTGGTCGGAATACCCAATGCACGGTAAATGATTCCGGAATAAAAGTCAACGTTCGGGTACAGCTTGCGGGAAACGAAGTATTCATCTTCCAGCGCCGCTTTTTCCAGCTTTTGAGCAATTTCCAGGATCGGATCGTTAATGCCCAGTTTGTTCAGGACATCATCTGCGGCTTTTTTGATAATACGTGCACGCGGATCAAAATTCTTGTAAACACGATGCCCGAAGCCGAACAGACGGAATCCGCTGCTTTTGTCCTTGGCCATATTGATGTACTTCTGCGTATCGCCGCCGTCATTTTTGATGGCTTCCAGCATTTCGATCACTTCCTGGTTTGCACCTCCGTGAAGCGGGCCCCACAGCGCACTGATGCCCGAAGATATGGAAGAATAGATATTCGCCTGAGAAGAACCGACCAGCCTTACTGTTGAAGTGGAGCAGTTTTGTTCGTGGTCTGCATGCAGGATCAGTAATTTGTTCAGAGCAGCGGAAACCACCGGGTCCACGTTATACTTGGCGACCGGCAAGGAAAACATCATGTTCAGGAAGTTGGAACAGTAATCCAGATCATTCTGCGGATAATTGACCGGGTGTCCCTGCGATTTTTTGTACGACCACGTGGCAATAGTCGGCAATTTGGAAAGCAGCCTGATGATATGCAGCTGTGTAACTTCCTCCGTATTGTCGTCCAGTGTTTCCGGATAGAAGGCGCTCATCGCACTGACAAGCGAGGAAAGCACGCCCATCGGATGCGCATTGACCGGAAATCCTTCAAAAATCTTGCGCATATCTTCGTTAACGAGCGTATGCGTTCTTATTTCATGTTCAAAATCAGCAAGTTGTTTCTCGGTCGGAAGTTCGCCGTAAATCAGCAAATAAGCGACTTCAAGAAACGATGACTTTTCTGCCAGATCTTCAATCGAGTAACCTCTGTAATTCAGTATTCCTTCTTCGCCGTCCAGAAAAGTGATTGCGCTTTTCGTGGCGCCCGTATTTTTGTAACCTGCATCAATCGTTATATACCCTGTCTGGTCGCGTAACTTGGCTATATCTATCGCTTTTTCGTGTTCACTTCCTTCTGTAATGGGAAACTCGTACTTTTTACCATCAAGGGTTAATTCGGCTATTTGGGACATATTATAAGAATAAAATTAAAAAGGTTAATGACAAGATAATGTAAGTCAGGCCATGTCAATGCAAAGATTTTTTTAGTTACTGATTTACTTATCCAATAAATTAATTTTGTGTTAAATGAAATCAGGAGTAACCATTTCCTGATCCGACACAAGCCGCAATATCTTAAAAAACTGCGTACTTTCTATTATAATCCGTGTATTATTTGTGAAAAATGAGAGGCAGGGCAATTATATCCTGCCAATGCACTGATCAATGATATAATTCAATCGAATGTAGAAAAAGGCCAAATGTTACAAAGTGCATGGTTTCAGACGGATGTGCTTTCCGGATTGCTTTTTTCCGGGCCTGCGTCCGGTACTGTTTTCGGAACCAGCAGTTTCCTGATCAGATAACGCCCGTACATTCCGCCCAGAATCACCGGCAGAAGATGCGCGCCGTATATAAAGGCCTTGCCCGTAATGCGGTACGCAAAGCTGGAAAACATCGTGTAAACATAAACCAGCCAGAAAACCGCAAACCCAACAAGTGCTGCATAAATGATCACTGCCGTATTTCTTTTTACAAAGCGAAAAACAGCTTCGCAGATCAGAAGGGAAATAATAACTACGATCAGAACTGTTGCCAGTGCGCGTGGAAAATCCTTGATATAGCTGTGCTTGTAAATCAGGATGCCCAGTTTTCCGATCAGATTGGGATGTGCAAGCAGATACGCATCGGTAATGCTCAGGACCAGCAAAAGTAAAAGGCTGCTTATTTTTTTGTTCATATTGAAATCAGTCGTTGATAAATCCGTAGTTCCCATTCAGGAAAGCCGGCTTGTAAAATTATTGTACCCTTCTGTAACTGCCTGTATTTTCTCACATTCGGAATAATCCTCCGGAAGCCAGTTGACCTGAATTCCGTCTTTTTCCATTTTTCTGAAAAAAGTCATCTGCCGTTTGGCGAAGCGGTGGATTTCCGTTTCAAGCCGCTGCTTCATTTCGTTGTATGTCAGTTCGCCTGTCAGGAATTGGGTTACATATTTATATTCCAGACCATAATAAATCAGCTGCTCAGCAGAAAGCCCGCCGTTCAGCAACGATTGCACTTCTTCCACAAGTCCGTTTTGAAGCCTGCTTTCCAGCCTTTTGCTTATTCTTTCCCGTCTGGTTTCCACAGCCGGGTTGAGGCCAAATACAAGCGGATTATACTTGTTCTGTCCTTTTGCTTCAAATAGGTCTGCATCGGGGTTTCTGATCAGAAAATCGGAAATTTCAATGGCGCGGATCAGGCGCTTGCGGGTGGATGTATCCGCCAGATTCCTGTAAGCGGAATCCAGTTGCTTAAAACGGATCAAAAGGGCTTCCGCCGGCAAAGTTTCCAGTTCCTTCCGGAGTGCTTCATTCACCGGAACCGACGCATAGGCATGGCCTTTCAGCAAGGAAAAGATGTAAAAACCGGTTCCGCCGCACAGGACAGGAACATGCCCGTTTGCTATGATTTCAGGATAAATTCTTTCAAAATCATGCTGAAAATCGTTGACGTTGTACTGTTCGCCCGCGTCACAGATATCGATCAGATGATATGGAATATTTTTTTCGCCAATCTGGTATTCAGCGATGTCTTTACCGGTACCGATATCCATTTTCCTGTAAACCTGACGGGAATCCGCACTGATGATTTCGCCGTTGATTTCATTCGCAATCCTTGTTGCCAGCCGGGTTTTCCCCGAAGCAGTAGGGCCGATGATGACGAGCAGAGGAACCATAATCTTCAATTAACAACCGTTTTTACGTATTTGATGCTTCCGGCGTTGTAAACCGTTAACGAATTTTCAGAATCATTTTGATGCGCATTTAGTTGGTCCGGAAGTGAATTCCTTTGCATGGATTCTGGGTTTAAATGGAACGGGATCGGCGCAATACGGGATATTTTCTCAAAGCCGAGCTTTTCATAATTGGAGCCATCCGACCATTCCAGATCCGCATAAGTCATGATGTCATCCGGTTTGCGCTCGCGGATGAATGCGCGCAGTAATTTATCGAGCCCGCCGACAACATTGCTGTGCAGCAGGCTTGCAAACCGGATCAGTTCATAGGAACGGAATGGCTGCTCGTTACGTCTGAAAATGCGCGGGCGGCTGAAAGTCGCGGCAGCTACCAGCAGTTCTTCTGTTGCCGTATCCTGATAAAAACCTTTATTCAAAACGCGGTAATACCGGGCCGGAAGAAAAAGTCCGTAGCGGTATTTGGACATTACGTCGCCGTTCAGATGATTTTTTTCAATAAAGGAAAATGCAGTTGCCTTGTCGATCCGGCGTACCATGGTTAGCCTTCCGGGAATTTTCTGGGAAATGCCCAACGCAGCGCTGATCCTCGATTTTATGATTTCAGTTCTGGTCATCCACAAGTCATCCCATAAAATAACCGATTTCAATCCGCTTTCCCTGCGTTCTTCTATTTGCTTTATTTCAGCCTGCCATTTTTCCAGCGTACCCGATTTATGCCATTCTGCGGTTTCTGCAGGTGTAATTTCCATTAAGAGATTTTCTCCGCTGAAAACCTTTAACCGGCAGAAAAGTCCGGCTGTTTTTTCTTCCTTACAGTGAAAGTGCAGAGATTCAAGCCATGTGCAAAGCTGTTGTTTAAAAGGCGGCATCATACCAGGCAAATCGGTTTTGGCTTGAAAGCAGGCAAGTTAATGCATGAATAGATAGCAACAAAAAAACGCGCTGTACAGCGCGTTTTTACAACATTTATATAGCGGCAAACAATTATTTTCCGCCAATTCCGAAAATGACACCAACGTTGACACCGCCGAAATTTTTGGTAGATTCAAAGTCGACATTGCTTGCAGAACCGGTTGTAGAGCTATGGTTTTTGTTCCCGAACACAAAGTGATAAATCCCTTCAAGCTGGATTCCGACGTTGCCGAACGCGAAAAGCAAACCTGCACGCGGTGCTGCTCCGAAGTTGCTGTGGCGCGATGATTCAAGAATGGTGTTGCCGTTGAATTTGGCGTCGTATTTGGAGAAATAAACCCCGGCATCCGCACCGACGTAAGGACGGATAAAGCTTTCAGAGAAGAAATAATCAACAGTTCCTGTAACCGGCATGAGCGTTCCGGTGGAGCTTAGCGTTTGTCCGGCAATGGTATAATCGCTTCCGTCTGCATAAATTTTTCCGGCAACCCCGAATGCAAGTTTAGGCGATGCGAATACACGCAGGTTAACGCCACCGCCGGCAACGGTTTTGGAATCTTCAACATTTGACTTTGCGATACCTCCCTGCAGACCCAGAGAAAACTGAGCGAATCCTGTCAGACTGCTTGTAACGAATAATGCTGCAATTGCGAGCGAACGTACGATATTGTTTTTCATTTTGAACTGTATAATTGGTTAATAACTGAACTTGTCATTTCCATTTTCAGTCCATAATAAAATAGTTGTATTTAAAAAAGTTATAAATTATTGTATATTAATTTATTAACCATTTTTAAAATTGCAATTGTTCAATTTTGAAATGTATAAATTTGTGTATTTTATTCCGCATTTCAGGGAAATTCAGGGTTAAGGAACAAGTGAGTTTTGCAATTCCAGCCGTGACGCTTCCCATCCGATGAGCGCTTTTTTACGCAGACTTCCCCAACGGTACTCGCCCAGAATGCCTTCTTTCCGGATGACGCGGTGACATGGAATCAGGTAAGCTACGGGATTGTCCCCAACTGCCGTTCCGACTGCACGAACGGCGCCCGGCACGCCTATGCTTTTGGCAATCTGCTGATAAGTAGTTACCGAGCCATTCGGAATTTTCAGCAGTGCTTCCCATACTTTTAGCTGGAAGTTGGTCCCATGCACAATCAGCGGCAGCCTGACGGGTGTTTGTCCGGAAGGATCAAAAATCCGGTTTACATAATCCTGCGTTACAATATGGTTTTCCGAAATGGCTGCATTCACCCATTTTTTCATTAACAAGGTTAACTGCTCGTTTCGTGTGACCTCATCCACAAAAGCCATGGCGCAAATGCCGCGTTCGGTAACGGCAATAAAACACTCACCGAACGGCGTCTCATGAAAGCCGTAAGTTATGGAAACACCATTTCCCTTATTCCTGAATTCCAGCGGAGTAACGGCTTCCAGCGTAATAAAATGATCGTAAACACGGCTCTGGCTGGAAAGCCCAGCGGATTCTGCCAGTTCAGCAAGATTGGACGATTCACGGATTTTTTCTTTCAGGTACGCCGCCGTTATGTACTGCAGAAATCTTTTCGGGCTTACGCCGGCCCATTCCGTAAATACGCGCTGAAAATGAAACTGGCTTATACTGACTTCCTCTGCTACGTCGAAAAGGGACGGCTGCGCTTTTGCATTAGCAACAATAAAGGCAATGGCTTTTGCAATTTTCTCGTAATGATAAGTTTCCCGGCTCATGTTTTTAGTGCTTCTTTTCCGCAAATGTGCCGTTTTAATCCTTTCTGTTCAACCCGGAACTTGCTTTAAATTTTACCAGAAACTAAATTTAATGATTTACGAAAAAAACACTTTTTTAAATTAGCAGCGTTCAGAAAATATTTCTTTCAGCAAATCCTTATATAATGAAATCCCTTTTTATAGCCTCCGTTTTAATTCTTTCCGGCGTTGCTGTTCATGCGCAGGATTTTGAGTCGGATCTGAAAAAAATGAATGATCAGATCGAATCGGCTTACAAGGATAAAAAAGTGACAGCTGTGGAATACGGCAAACTGATACGCGAGCAGGATCTGATACGGGCGGCCATTGAAAAGGCCCAGGCCGACGATGTGATGACTTCCGATGAAAAGAACCGTATCAATTCCAAGATTATCAGATCAAAGAAGCGGCTGGCAAAATACAAGACTAACCGGGAAGTTTATTGAAGCAAAACCGGTCTGAATCAAAGAAATTTACGGATTGTTATTTGTAGTCATATTTTGTCATTTGTTGTTATAAATTCATTTGGAAATATTTATAACAACATTTTCTGACCTTATTGATTTAGGATTGTTGTGATGAGCGCAGCCGGGTTGCCTTCAGGAATTCTTTTGGCATCCGGCTGCGCTCGGTTTAACTATCCATGCAACCTTTCGGAAACGGGTCAGTAATCTTTTTTACTGTCCTTTTTAGCCTTTTTTTCGGCACGTTTCTCTTTCAGGTTTTTCTCAGGCTCTTTTTTTGCGCTTCCTTTGTCAAGATTTTTACCTTTTGCCATGACTATTGAATTTGGAGTTTATATTGTTCAATTAACTGAATTTCGCGGCTTTTTTGTATTGCTTTAACCTAAATAATTATGCAGTTGTGCTCACAGCTGCAATATTAATATTCATTTTCTGATTAGCGATTGATTGAATTCAGTTTCGGTTAAAAGTTTTTACCAGATCTTCTTTACTGATCAATTCCTGTTCAAAAAGCTGAAAGCCGGAAGCCAACGGCTAAAAGCTAAAAGCTGCCAGCATTGAATTATTTCTTGCAGATTTCGTCCATAATGCGGCTTGCTCGGATGCCGGTTTCGCCGTTGCTCGGGCTTTTTCCTTCGCCGCGCAGTTCTTTTACAATCAGGTCGATCAGCGGCTGCTGCACATGTTCAGGATACGGAATATGGATCACGTTTGTTCCGACTTCATTTTCAACGATAATGTCAAATTTTTCAAAAAAAGAAAACGTTATTTTTCCTTTTGAACCTGTAATTTGTGCTTCGTCCTGCCGCTGTGCTTGGTCAATTGTAAAACACCAGCTTCCGTTTCCCAGTACGCCGGACTCGAATTCAAAACTGGCCACCACAATATCGTCGGCTTCATACAATCCTGCCTGGTTTCTTGAAATTCCCTGCGCCGTTTTCACCGGCCCGAAAACAAACTCCAGAAAATCAAACTGATGCGAGGCAAGGTCGTGAAAATGTCCGCCGCCGGAAATCTCAGGAACAACACGCCAGCGCGGTCTGGCATTTTCACCAACTTCTTCTTCGTAAGGCTGCCATTGCAGGCAAATACTTACAAACCGCACATCACCGATCACCTTCGAGTCAACAAGTTCTTTTACTTTCAGAAAATAATCCAGCGCCCTTCGGTAATAAGCCACAAAAACCGGGATTCCTGCTTCCTTGCCTGCTTTAATGATCCGCTCGCATTCCGCTGCATTTCTGGCCATCGGTTTTTCAATGTAAACCGGTTTTCCTGCCCGAATCGCTTTAATCGCAAGTTCTTCATGCGCATCCGGCGGTGTAGCAATGTAAATGGCGTTGACTTCCGGATCATTGATCAGCTCGTCGGCACTGGCATACCACTTCGGAACGTGATGCCGCTGCGCATAACCGGCTGCTTTTTCTGCGTCTCTGCGCATAACGGCTGCAAGACTGGAATTTGCGACTTTGCTGAAAGCAGGTCCGCTTTTCACTTCGGTAACATTTCCGCAGCCAAGAATTCCCCATCGGATCTGATCCATAAACAAGTTTTGTAAGTTTGAACTAATCATTCCGCATAATAATTATTCAGGGTGATAAATCTACTTTAAACCATTGCTTAATCTGATAAAAGATATGGAAATACAACCGAATAATCCGCTTCACGGCAAAACGCTGGAAGCCATTCTCAACGAACTTGTCGATTATTACGGATGGGAGCAAATGGGATATCATGTGAACATAAACAGCTTCCAGTTTGAACCGAGTGTAAAATCCAGTCTGAAATTTTTGAGAAAAACGCCGTGGGCACGTAAAAAAGTGGAAGATCTTTATCTGAAAATGCTGGAACGGAAATAGATTTATTTACTATTGTCAAAATTGAATATTCTACATTATAAATTGATTTGCTATGCCCTTTGTAGATTATTATCAGACGCTTGGAGTAGATAAAAAAGCGGACGAAAAAGAGATTAAAAACGCGTACCGGAAACTGGCCCGGAAATATCATCCGGACCTTAACCCCAATGACAAGGAAGCGCAGAAGAAATTTCAGGAACTCAACGAAGCCAATGAAGTGCTAAGCGATCCGGAAAAAAGAAAAAAATATGACCAGTACGGAAAAGACTGGCAGTACAGCGAGGAATTTGAAAAAGCCAGACAGTCGCGGGCCAGTGCAGGCCGTCAGGAAGGTGAATGGTTTTCGGGCGGCGGCGACGGTTTCTCTGATTTTTTTGAATCCATGTTCGGTTCCGGAAGCGGTTTCAGCGGAGGCGGCAGACAGGCAAGGTTCAGAGGCCAGGATTATCAGGCGGAAGTTCGTCTGACTCTGAAGGAAGCCTATGAAACGCATAAACGCACGCTGGCTGTAAACGGCAGAAATATCAGGATCAATGTGCCGGCCGGCATTGAAAACGGACAAACCATTAAAATTTCAGGTCACGGCGGGCCTGGCTCAAACGGCGGTCCGAACGGAGACCTGTACATAACTTTTGCTATTGAACCGGATGAAAAATTCCGCAGAGCCGGCAATGATCTTCACCTGAAAGCAGATCTTGATCTTTACACGGCCGTTCTGGGCGGAGAACTTGTTACTGATACGATGAACGGGAAGGTGAAGCTCAATATCAAGCCGGAAACGCAAAACGGAAGTGTTGTAAGGTTAAAAGGAAAAGGTTTTCCGGTGTACAAGCAGGAAGGACAGTTTGGCGACCTTTATGTAACCCTGAACGTTAAAATTCCGACCAATCTTACTGAACATCAAAAAATGTTGTTTACTGAATTATCCAAATCCTAAACCGCTCAGTAGTTATGGAAAACAGTCAGTTAATAGCGATAAAGACATTCTGCAGTTTTTACAATGTAGAGTATTCATTTATAGAATCTTTGCAGCGTAGCGGAATGATCGAAACGGTTGTAGAAAGTGAAACGCAATTCCTGCATGTTCCGCAACTGCAGAAAATTGAACGCATGATACGCCTGCATCAGGAACTGGATATCAATCTGGAAGGCATTGAGGCGATTCATACGCTTTTGGGACGCATTGATGATATGGAAAGAGAAATAACGGGGCTTAAAAACAGGCTCCGGTTTTTTGAACCGGGTTTGTAATAAATCAGGCTGTTACCGGATAACGGGCGTATCTTTACGGGATTTTGAAAATCAGGGAAAAAGGTTTGCCTGAATAGATGACAGTTTATGAAATTTGAAGATTACCAGATTGCCCCGGAAATTAAAAGAAGCCTTGAAACAGCAGGCTTCAAGCGCCCGACTGATATTCAGTTCAAGGCTATTCCGGCGATTATAAAAGGAGAAGATGTACTGGCCATTGCGCAGACGGGAACAGGAAAAACGGCTGCTTTCGCCATTCCGGTTATTGACAAGCTGCACAAGCAAAAGGTATCAAGCAGATCGGAGGGAATAAAATGTGTTGTCATGGTTCCAACGCGGGAGCTGGCGATTCAGATAACCGAAGTTTTCAATAAAATCGGGCAGCATACGCGTGTCAAGGCGTTCAGTGTTTTCGGCGGGGTAGAGCAGGGGCCGCAGATTGCACAGCTGGAAAAAGGGATTGACGTGCTGATTTCCACGCCGGGCCGCATGTTCGATCTTGTAAGTCAGGGTCATATCAAGCTGAACCGGATCGAAATCCTGATTCTGGATGAAGCCGACCATATGCTGGATCTGGGCTTTATCAAAGATATTCAGGATCTGATCCGGTTTTTGCCAAAGAACCGGCAGACGCTGTTCTTCTCGGCAACGATTAACGATAAAATTAAAAAACTGGCTTATTCTCTGGTTAGAAACGCGATCCGCATCCAGATTTCACCAAACAATCCGGTTGCCAAAAATATCTCGCATTCTGTTGCTTTTATCGGCATGGACGACAAGCGTTTTTTTCTGGAACGGGTGATCAGGGAAAATCCGGAAAGTAAAATCCTGGTTTTTGTCAGGACCAAAGTCCGTGCGGAAAGGGTTTTTAATGCTTTGGAACGAATGGGCATCAGAAGCCTGACCATCCACGGCGACAAAGATCAGGCAGACCGGCTTACTGCGCTGAATGAATTCAAAAAAGGGAACGTTAAAATTCTGATTGCAACGGACGTAAGTGCCCGAGGAATCGACATTGCCAATGTAGACTATGTAGTAAACTACGATTTGCCGGAGCAGGCCGAAAATTATGTACACAGAGTAGGGCGTACGGGCCGGGGCACGCAAAAGGGGTTGGCCGTTTCATTCTGCAGCCCTGAAGAAAAACCCGTTCTGGAAGAAATACAGCAGTATCTGGACAAGCCGATTGACGTTCTTAAAATTTCATCTTCCGAATATTCGCAGACACTGGATTTTACCGAAGACACTTCCGATGATCTCAAATCCCTGATGAAAGAAGTTGAGGAATTTGAAACGGCAAAAAGGAAAAAGAAGAAAAAATAGGCAACAATAAAAAAGGCTTGCAGAAATTTTTCTGCAAGCCTTTTTTATAACGGAACCGAATTAATCATTAGTCCTCGCCAAAAGTATCCGGTACGATTTGTCCCCGGATTTCACCATAGATATTTTCCTTTGTAACGATGTTCACATATAAAGTGCCGGCCATCAGAACAGCTTGTTCTGTTGTGTTCAGTTTTTTCGTTCCCTGAATCTGGTTTCCTGTCGGATTCACAGCCAGTTCAAACAGGATCGGACCTGCCTGCCACGCCGGGCCCGGATTGTTAATGGTAATTGCAGTGGGCGTAATGTTTTGATAATTAATGTTGTATTTAAGCTCCATTGTGTTTTTGTTGTATTCAAAAACACCGGTTCCCTGTGCAGATGAAGTTACTTTGGGAATAGTCGGAGTACTGTTTATAACAGCTGTCAACTTGACAATATCTTCTTTGTGCGGTCCTTCTTCTTTACAGGAAGAAACAAATCCTATCATCAAAACTCCTGCGATCAACAGTAAAAAATGCTTCATTGGCTTTTTCATACATCATTAATTTAAAAAATTTAACCCTTAAATATACATATAAACTTGTCACCCTACAAAAATGATACCAAACGGCCGTTAAATATCCAGGGCATCACTTTTGCGGATATAAACGATTTCGTTGTCCCAGATTACCCTGTTCCAGTGATCCACAGAACCTAAAATAGTAAGCTTGTGACCTTTCCCGATCCTTTCGATTACCGAGGACGCAGAAGAAGGTTCGTCGCGTAAAAAAGTATTTTCATTGACTATAATGCATGTCTGATAAAGTGACGGAACATTCAGCAATCCCAGTAAAACCAGCAGATAAGCAACGATTGAGATCTTATGGATTTGAAGGATCGGTTCTCTCCGCCGCGATTTTGTCACCATGATTACAACTATATAGGTCCCCAAAGTTAGAAGCAATATCGGAATGTAATCACCATATCTTCGATAAAATATTATAAAATAGTTGTAATCATCAAATTCATAACCTTTTATATTTTGCTCTTCGGCCAGTTTATCCATTTTTTCAAAGAGCCTTCGGGAAGGATTGATCAGGGCCAGTTTGCTCAGGTAAAACAGGCAGTCTGTATAATTATTTGTCTTTTCTGACAAAAAAGCGAGCTTCAACAGCAGTGCTTCGTTATTTTTTTCCTGTTCGCTGAAATTTTTTTTATACAAAATCATTGACTCCGTATACCGCGCCATAGCAAACAGAGAATCAGCAGTTTTTAGCTCTTTATAATTGGCAGAAAGTGCTGTTTTCGGCACCAATATTGATCCCGTTATCAGCCAAAACATCAGGTATTTCTTACTCAGGACTTGCATTATACTTTTTAGAATTCTACTTTTGCATCGCAATTACGGAAAATGCCTCGGCTAATCCAATGAAATGCAGAATTCCAGAGCTGAGACAACGTTAAGCCTTTCAAACTCGGAATCCGAAAAACTGAAAGTTGAACAGTTAAAAAACAAAATTAACAAAACAAGATTCCGTAGCTCAGCTGATAGAGCAATACACCGCGCGGCGTCCGCTTTTAATGTATGGGTCCTGGCTCTTACATGAGAAGATAGCAAAGAGAATACAGGTGTTAAAAGAAAATAAATGATTCCGTAGCTCAGCTGGTAGAGCAATACACTTTTAATGTATGGGTCCTGGGTTCGAATCCCAGCGGGATCACCAAGTTTTGAAATATTTTAGTGTAAGCTTCTCAGCACAGCAATTAAAACATTGGCAAAACAAATTCTGAAATTGAACAGTTAAAAAATCAGCAAAACAAGATTCCGTAGCTCAGCTGGTAGAGCAATACACTTTTAATGTATGGGTCCTGGGTTCGAATCCCAGCGGGATCACTGAATAGCGCCTCGACAGGCGCTTTTTTCATTTACCTTGCATCCTTTTAATGTATGGGTCCTGGCCGGGCGGCCGATGCCGTTCGAATCCCAGCGGGATCACTGAAAAGCGCCCCGGCAGGCGCTTTTTTCATTTACCTTGCATCCTTTTGATGGATAGGTCCTGGCCGGCGGCCGGTGCCGTTCGAATCCCAGCGGGATCGCTAAAAAGCGCCTCGACAGGCGCTTTTTTCATTTACCTTGCATCCTTTTAATGTTTGGGTCCTGGCCGGGCGGCCGATGCCGTTCGAATCCCAGCGGGATCACTGAAAAGCGCCTCGACAGGCGCTTTTTTCATTTACCTTGCATCCTTTTGATGGATGGGTCCCGGCCGGTGGCCGGTGCTATTGGTATTGCAACAAGATCACTGGAACTTAAAAGCCTGCAAATTCAGAATTTGCAGGCTTTTAAATAGCTCTTTTCCTTGTTTATTACTTTTGAAAACAATATGTCAAAAGAAAAAAGCATTCACGACAAATTGAAAATTGTTTTTTCTAAAATTCTTATGGAAGCAATATTATCGTAAGCAGATTGTACTATCACTGGATCAACTTCTATGTGTTGAAGCGCCCATTGTGATAAGGTTTTCAATGCTTCGGTGGCTGAACCTTTACATTGCTCGTTTGCATCAATTATGTAACCGATTTCTGCTGCTTTGTTTTCATTTGGAAATCCGATATATCCGATGCCGCTTATCGAAGTATTGGTGCTTTTCAGTATTACTTCCCGGTTGATGTACCATTCATCAGCAATGGAAATTCAAGCATTTTGGGAATCCAGAAATTGATCAGTGCATCTTCGAGTTCCGTAACATAAAACGGATCGATTCTCATGTTCGAAGGCTCCCGACTCATTTTGGAGTGGAAAGCCGGGCAGGATTTTCACCATCTCATTTATAAATGTAAGCGGTATTTTTAGGGAATCAGTTAGAAATCAATGCTTCTATTTTTATTGTTTCAGCTGTTTATTCTTCTGTAAATCAGGTTTCTGTCAGGATTTATATTCCAAGGTTGCCTTTGGCTAATGCATGTCTACCGATTACTGGGCCGTGCTTGTGCATGAACATCAGAACCGCTTTTTTGCACATGACATATTGAAGCAATGCTGCAAAAATACCGCCATTAGGCTGCAAATCACTCCTGAAATGTAAAAGCTGCTCCTGACTGGATCAGCAGGAAACAGGAAAATTTGTTTGATCCACGAAGAGCGCATGCAAGCAGTTGCGAAACCTGTTACAATAGCAGAATGGACCGAGAAGAACAACCGGAATGGAAATTGCTTCTTGAAGCAATACTAATGGCGATTTTTACTTACGCCCTGGTTATTGTATTTATTATAATTATAAAGTCCAACTGCTAACCGGACTTAAGGGTTTCAGGATGATACAAGTCGTAAATCTCAATTAAACTTCTTTTTTAAGAAAAATTTTATACGGTTTCTTTTCCGGCATTTATTCAGACTTGAATATTATACTTTCTACTGGTGTTCACTTATTGCTGAATAACGTCAAGCCATGTAAATAATGCATTCGCCTTTTTTTGTGAAACCATAATGGGCAGCAGGTAAAATAATTCATTGAAGTAATAATTAATCTTTATCCAATCTTAAATCCAGCCACTTTCCCGGCTTCTGTTATTTCGGGATCATTATATTATAAGATTACTTATTAGGTGTATCGAAAGTTTAATCCAATCCAGTTTCAATTACGTATAATTATATATGTAATAATTAATATTTTTGGAATATATTAATTGGATGGTTTTGTATTTTCCTTATCAAGTAGTTCGTAAAAATCACTATTGAAGTCAGAAAAAAATGGTCTGATTGGCAGCGTTACAAAAATCTTCCGTTGTGACTTTTGAACGAAGTAACCTTGTAATTTGAAGCTAATTTAATACGGCTGTATGGGCCGCTTAATTTTACATTTTGTCCGTTTTAATGAATAATTCTCCATTCAAAGGCTTATTTTAGCAATTTTGGCGTAGGTGTATTAGCAAAATCCGGTAATTAATACAGGATGAACTTCGAAATAACAATTTGGATAAACAGATCAACTGTACATGTGAAATCCGGCTTTGCTGATATGAAATCGATGTCCTAAGTCCTGAAATTAAATCTTAAAAACTGTTTTAAATCCGCTCAGAAACAGGGTGTAATTTTTCAATTTTCTTAAACTCCATTTTGTATTGAATATACGATTGGATAAATGTTCTGAAGGTTCTGTTTTTTAATTCAACGTATCTTTCCCTTTAAAAAAGATACATCTTTTTCATAATCAAATATCACAATAGTTGATTTTCCATTGCTGATCAGGAAAATTATAACCTTTTGTGATTCAAAGCCTGGATACTCGATTAATTCACATTTATCGGTTTCAGTTGACGGCAATCGTAAACAATCAATCACCAAAACAGCTGTATGTGCCGGTTTGTTAAGGTAAGTTAATTTGAAAAAAATATCTTTATGCGCTCTTTGTTCTCTTCTTTTAAAATTGGTTATAAGCTATGTCTTATTCTGATATTATCATTTGAAATTCCACAAACTGGCTTTGGCAAATACTCCGGAGAAAGGTATAAAGAAACGTTTTCTTCTGATCGCAATCGGGAAGTATTGGATATTCTTGCTGACGGCTGCTCGCCGGTAAGTACGTTGCCCTGTTCATCGCTCAAAGTAAATTTGCCCTTTAATTTGAATTTCAATGCGGCTGTACCGGGAACAATAAAGGATAAAAATGGCAAGGGAACAGGTTTCCGGACGGTAAATCCTTATTCGGGCAAAAGACTGATCGTGGATGGCCGGACAGCAAATACGGCGGTTCCGGGCTATAATCCTTCCAGAATAACTTTGACGGACGGAAGGCTGCAACTGGTTGCCAACAAAGGAATTGATTTTATATCCAACAACAATCAGATCAATGTTCTGGGTGTAAAAACGCCGGACGTTAAAAAAATACAGCTTGAAGTCGACATCATAAAACCGTTTAACGGAATAGGGTCCCAGCAGGCAGGATTGTGGTTTGGCCTGAATGACAAAAATTATCTGAAAGTGTATGTTTCGGGGAACAAAGTGGAGTTAAGGAGAGAAATAAATGATGTTTCGAGTACGACGACAGGCCTGGACAATCCGGATCAGCGGACAACGGCTGTGATCAAGGATCTGAATACGAAAACCGTACGTCTGAAAATGGTTGTTGATTTTGCAGCCGGAACCGCTGAGGGTTTTTATTCCACGGACGGAACTACCTATACAAGTACAGGAACCTTGTACGATAATCCCAAATTGAAAATCGGCGGAATGGGACTGAACAGTGGCCAGACCTATTCGGGAATTTTTGCAAGCTACCGGAACGGCCTTTTTCCTGTTACTTATAATTTCGACAATTTTTCAATCAAAGATCCGGCTGCTTCCGGTTTCCAGACTGTAAACATCAATTTTCGTCCGAAAGGAACTGCTGCACCTTCGGGCTACAAGGCGGATAACGGTTTGTCATTTGATGCAACCCGGAAGTACGGCTGGCTTTCGTCACTGACCAAAAAGCCGTCGGATTACAGCGCCAACATGCGATTGCGGAGCGGCAGCATAGCTGCTAATCAGTTGTCGCTTGTTCAAATGCAGTCATCCACCAATAACACAGATGCCGGAATCTGGGAATATGCACTTGCTAACGGTACTTACCGCGTGACAGTGAGTGCGGGCGACAATGGTGCATATTATGACAGCAACCATCAGTTGAATATTGAAGGACTTCCTGCTGTAAGCGATTTCAGGCCATCATCTCAAGGCAAATTCCGGAAAGCGACGGCAACAGTTCAGGTCAGTGACGGCAAGCTGACCATTAATGCGGCAGGCGGCAGTAATACCAAAATGAATTACGTTACGATCCAGAAGGCCGGAACGATTTCAGATGCAACCGCGCCCGTTGTAAGCGCAAGAATGGAAGGCACGCTTAAATCCCCGAAGATGTACGAAAAGCAGGTCAGAATATTCCTGACAGCGACGGATGCAGGCGGTTCCGGTCTGAAAACCTTTGAATATGCCCTTAACAATGGAACTTACTCCCGTTATACCGCACCTTTTTCCATTGATAAATCCGGAGATTACAGTCTTAAAATCCGTGCTACAGACGGCAATGGAAACCAGACGGTCAGTAGCCCTTATGTGTTTGGGGTTTCGGATCAGCAGACCAATTACAGCTTCCGGCCTGCATCAGCTGCGGGTAAAGTACCCTCCGGGTATACGGCTGATACCGGGCTGCCGTTTGATACCGGCCGCGGATCCGGATGGATTTCTCTGTCAACCAAAAAACCTGCTGATTACAGTGGTAATATGCGGATCAGGAGCAGTTCGGGCGATGCCAGTCAGTTGTCATTTGTACAAATTCAGTCTGCTACGGATAATACGGCTCCCGGACGCTGGGAACATGCGGTTGAAAACGGAACCTATACAGTTACCGTAAGCGCCGGGGATAATAATTATTATGACAGCAATCATCAGGTTAATGTGGAGGGACTTGCGGCCATCAGCGATTTCAGGCCAACTTCCAAAAGCAGGTTCCGGGTAGCAGTAGCAACCGTGCAGGTTGGTGACGGCAAACTGAGCATTGATGCGGATGGCGGAAGTAACACCAAGATTAATTATGTGCGTTTTGCGCCGGCTGTTAAAGTAAGTGACGTTGCTGTTCCTGTTGTGAGTGCAAGGATGGAAGGCACACTCAAGTCCTCCGGTGTTTATGACAAACAGGTGAAAATACATATGACAGCTTCCGATGCGGGCGGTTCGGGCTTGTCTGCATTTCAGTACGCATTAAACGGCGGCGCATACATTAATTACAGTGGACCGTTAACGCTGAATACAGCCGGTGATTACAGTCTTAAAGTTCGCGCCTCGGACGCAAACGGCAATCAGGCTGCGGTGAAGACTTACAAATTCAGCATTGCAAGCGGTGCCGTCAAAACATTTGCTTTTTCTTCAGAGCGGCTGAGCTTTACGGTTCTGAGAGGCAAACAGGTAAAATCTCAGTCTGTACAACTGACATCAAGTCCCTCAACCACCACATTGCAACTGTCAAAAACCGAAGCCAGCTGGCTTACCCTGCCGAAAGCTTCAACCGGTACTGTTCTATTCGGGACTGAGCAGATCAGCTCCGATATTGAGCCGGGTTATTATCAGGCGCTTGTAACTTGTTCTGCCCAGGGCTATACACCTGCAACGCTGCTTATAGACCTTCATGTTGTGGAAACTCTGCAGCCTGCGCCGGTTTATGTCAATTTTCAGGATCCTGAAACAATTCCCCCGCTGGGCTATATCCGTGATTCCGGCCAGCCTTTCGGGACACGGACAGGACGGAATCAGGGCGCGGAACTGGAGTACGGCTGGAAAAAGCGTTCAGACGGCAGTTTGCTGGACTTGTCAGCCAACGGCCGCAACCGCAATACTCCAGAAGATGTGCTGCTGGCAACACTGATGCACATGCAGGCCAATGACCTTCCGGGCACCTGGAACGGAGTACGGACCGAAGCATACTGGGAAATGAAACTGCCCGACGGAACGTATGATGTGAGCGTATCTGTAGGCGATGGAGACGTAAGTGCCACGCCGGAGGCACATACCATTATTGTTGAGGGAATTCCGTTTATCAATCAGTTTGTGCCAAATGGCAAAAAAGGGACAATCAGCCGTTTTAAAACGGTTGCCGCACGCGTCAAAGTAGCAGACGGACTGCTGACGATTCAGGCTGACGGCGGTACCAACACGAAGATATGCTCCGTAAGTATTGTACCTGTAAGTGTTGATCCTTATCTGTATTGGGCCAGCAAAGATTCAAACATCATCATGAAGCAGGGCAGTACGGAAAGCAACAAGTTTTCGGTCGTGCTCGGAAGTTCTGATAACTCCGCAAGTACATACAATTTGTCCGCTGTTTATGGTACCGGTGCTACTGGCTGGATGTCTTTCGGTTCATCACAAAACGGTTCGCAACCGCAGGTCAGCTTTGATTATTCGGCAGCTAAAAACCTTTCGCCGGGTATTTACAAGGCGACGGTAAAAGCTGTTTCCGGGAAACTTACCGCCGCTTCTTTTGATGTCCAGCTGAATGTGGTGGATAGCCTCAGGCCTTATGTAATTTCTTCCAACCCCGTCAATGGCCAGACGCAGGTCAGCTTAAGTACGGTGAGTATTGCGGCCAATAACCTGCATGTGCCGGTTGTTGACGGATTTCAGGGCGGTGTCAACAACAAAACCATCGACAGCTCGACCGTTCTGCTGTATAAACTGGTGGATGGAAAAGCTGTTCCGGTCAAAGGAGTTGTGCAGGGCACAGGCGGCGGGGATGTGATCAGCTTTTCGCCATCCGGCGGTCTTGAACCGAATACCGTGTACCGGTTTGAGGTTACTTCCGGGGTGAAATCTTATACCGGCGCCCGGTTTACACCTTTTGAAACTACATTTACAACCGCAGCTGCCAAAGTGGATTCCAGTAACATTCTGGTTGCGCAGTTTGACAAGGTGCCCGTTGCCGGTACGCAGAACAAAAAGTATACTTCCGTAGCCATCGGCCCCGATGACCGCTTCTATGCATTAAGGCTCGACGGTGCCATTGAGCGATACAATATCAATCACAGCAACGGTACCTTGTCGGGCCGTAAAACCATTAACACGCTGGTGACCAAATATGGGAGCCGTTCCGCAATCGGGCTGGCTTTTGATCCTGCTTCTACTTCCGGAAATCTGACGGTCTGGGTTTCGCACAGCTCGCCCGGGCTTACCTCGGCGCCGGAATTTGACGGCAACATTTCGCGTCTTTCTGGTGATAGTCTGCAGAAAGAGCAACTTGTCATTACCAAACTTCCGCGTTCCCGCAGAGATCATCTGGTTAACGGACTTGCCTTCGGGCCAGACGGCGCGCTTTACATGTGTCAGGGCAGCATGAGTTCTGCGGGCTCATTTGATGCAGACTGGCAAAGGAAAGAAGCATTGTTGTCAGGAACCGTATTAAGGCTTGATCTTGAAAAACTGAAATCGGTAACACTGCCGCTCAATGTACAAACCACCTCGGATCAGAGCCTGATCAACAATGCCCCTGCCATGTCGGCCAAAATGTCCGACGGAAGTTACAACCCTTACGGAAGCAGCTCACCGCTGACCATTTATGCATCCGGTGTCCGCAACGCGTATGATCTGGTATGGCATAGCAACGGCCAGCTTTATCTGCCAACGAACGGCTCGGGCGGCGGAGGAAATTCGCCGGTTTCAGTAGCAGGCACCAGGCGTCCGGACGGCTCATTATACAATGGCCCGCAAGTGGACTCCACACGGATGATCAAAGCACAGAATGACTGGCTTTTCCGCGTTAACCCGAATAAACCTGTCGGATTTTACGGGCATCCCAACCCGTTGCGCGGCGAGTATGTGCTCAATCGCGGTTATCTGGACAATCCGTTGTATCTGCCGTCCGTCAAACCGGATGCAAATTACCGGCCCGGCTACAACTTCGGACTGAACAATTCACCCAACGGCGTGCTGGAATACAAGAGCGGTAATTTCAACAATGCTTTGAAAGGCAAGCTGCTGGTGTGCAGGTTTTCCGGCGGCGGCGACATTGCCGTCATGCAGCCGGGATCTATGACAAAAAGCAGTGATGCATCGGCCGATAAAATCTACGACATTGTCCGGGTAACGACCGGCTCCGGCAACAACGGCCTCGTAGGAATGTCGGCATTCGGAAATCCGCTGGATATAACTGAAGATGTTACCAACGGCAACCTTTATATTATAGAATACAACTGGAACGACAGTCCGAACCTGGTTTCTCAAATAACGCTGCTTCGAGCAAGGGCAACCACTGCTGCGGCACCTGTACTTCGGGTGGCAACTGCGCGGCAGCAGGAGCCCGGTGAAGAGGAAAGCTATATGGTAACCATGAGCAACGATGCCGACAGTACGCTGCTGATCAGGGATATTGCCATAAAAGGAGAGGATGCGGCAAGGTTCCGGGTAGCGGACTTGCAACTGCCAAACAGCCGGCAACCTATTGCTTTGCAAAAAAACAGCCCTGTCAGTTTCAGGGTACTGGGAAACCGGTCCGAAGCTCGCCTCCGAAAGGCTACGCTGGTCATAACCAGTATGGACCAGACCGTCCGTGAAGTGGACATCAGTGATGTATTGCTAAAAGAGACTGACGTTGAAAGTCAGAAGGAAACGGCTCGCAGCCTAAGCGTGTATCCGAATCCGGTCGGTGCGGGCGAGCCCGTCCATGTGGTACTTTCGGGCTTTAACTCCCGTGAACCGGTAAGTATTTATCTTTATGATCTGCAAGGCAATATTGTTCGTTCTGTAAGCGGGATAACCGGAAGAGACGGCACTTTGACAACGCAAATGCTGCCGGCCGGAACAGATATAAGAAGCTTTATTATCAAAGCCGTTTTCTCGACAGGAACGAAATCTGCCAAGGTCATTCATTTCAACTAGAAATCAGCGCTGTAACACGGATTTCAATCACGGAAACTCATGCCGCTATTTGATAGAAAGGGTCTGATATAAGATTTAATTGCAGGTTCTGCAAAAGAAAAATGCTTCTTTGATTCATGTAAATAGTACAGATCAAAGAAGCATTTTGTTTAAGGAAGATCAGAAACGAGCTTGCTACAAGATTATGGTACGATCAGCTTGTTCATGCAGGAACCCGTTGCGGTTTCTGCTTTGATCATATATGTATTTTTTGATAATGAAACTTTTGGTACAAACGATATATCGGCAATTCCTTTGTCATTTGTCGTGCAATTTTCCTGCTGGATGATTTTACCGAAGGAATCCGTAACTGTAATCTTTACCTTTTCGTTGATGCCAAAATTTTCCAGCTGAAGGTTAACCGTATTGTTTACGGCCGGATTTGGAAAAACGGTCATTTTTTTCACACTGAACGGTTCCGATGCATTCAGTCCATCCGGAGCGAAGCTAGCCGCCATACTTCTTGTATTGGCCATACTTACCGGAATTCCTTTGAAGGTAGAGTTGGTTTTGGAGCCGCCGGTGTAATATAAAACGCCGTTCAGAAGAGCAGCAACACCGGAGAACCTTGCTTGCGGCAAAGGCGACAGGCTGGTCCAGGAATTGGTCGCAGGAGAATAGGCAGAAACCATGTTTGTGGAAGCATGTTGCACGGCTTCACCGCCAAACACGATAATTCTGTTGCCCGCAATTACAACGCTGGAAGAAATATGTCCAAGTCCGTTATTGCCGGGTGCCGGCAAATTCGCCATTTTCGTCCAGGTATCCGAAGCCGGATCGTATCTGTGTACATCCTTTGAAGTAACCAGTTGACTATCATGTCCACGCTGACCGCCGATGTAATAGATCTTTCCTTCAAACACGGCTGATCCGGCATGTTGTCTTGGATTAGGCAGCGGCGCACGCGTTTTCCAACCGGCTGCAAGGTTGTTCAGGTCCAGTTCGTAATTATTTCCAAGATCCTGCGTACGCGCTGCGTTTGTACCCCCGATATGATACAGTTTTCCGTTCAGGTATTCAAGCTGTCCGGCGGCAATCCGGATCGGAAGGTCGGGCAGTTTGGAATAGGTGTTTGCAGCCACATTGTATTTCCATACTTGCTGAACACCAAAGGTTTGGCCTGTTCCCGAAGAATGGGATGTATAACCGCCGGCCATATAGATATCCGTTCCGTCGTTTGTAATTCCCGCATGTGTAACACCTCCGAAACCTTCACCGTTTGGCGTATGCGGCAAATCTGCAATGCTTGTCCATTTGTTGGTTACCGGATCGTACTTGTAGGCTCTTTTTGTAGGCGTAAATGTGGTTTTCTGACTATCAAAACCGCCGAAGCTGTAAAGCTTGTTGTTAACGACCTCGCCTTGTGCTTCACTGATTTTGTAAGGCTGAGATGCCGTTGTGCCCCAGCTGATGCCGTTGAAATCCGGCATCGTTTGTCCGGGCGTGATGTTCAGCTTTACAATGCTGGTGTCCTTCAGCTGACCGGCAGCAGCAAGTACTTTCAGGTTGTAAACAGACTGCGTATGGTAATTCAGTTTTTTACTGACCACAATCTGTCCCGTACCGGAATTGATGCTGAGGTTATTGTTTGAGTTTCCGGAAATGATGCTGTAGGAAGCGGTACTTCCATCCGTTGCCGTTGCCTTTACAGTACCCGCAACTGTATTCAGGGCTGCGTTGTCGGCCAGTTCAAAGTTGTAGGCAGACAAGTCGAATTGCAGTGATTTTTTAATCTGAAAACGGTCGAAGCTGTAAACAACCGGCGAAGCGCCGTTGCGGTAGGAAGCATAAACACCGGTATAAACGGACGTATTCGTCAGTCCCATATCTGAAATATTCAGCGCAGGAGCAGGATAACCGGCACCGACATTCGTGTACGTACTTCCCTTGTCTACCGTGTAAAAAGCAGAGGCAGTATTGCTGACCGGATCAATAATCAGTTTAAGGCCGACATTCTGCGCTTCCAGTCCGCTGATCGTTCCGGTTACGCGCTGATCCGGATTCTTTGAGCCGGGCGTTTTGGTAGAAAGATCATTAACTTCTTTTCTCAACTCGATTTTGTTTGCGCTGATATTCAGTTTCAGATACGTTTTGTCATTGAGCCCGAACCAGATTCCGGCCTGCTGATCTTCATTGCCGTTAAACGGATTGGTAATGTAGGCAATGATCTCGATCTTGTTGTACGTATCAACCTGAACACCCAGTGCATTGATCTGATTATTGCTGTTCAGAAAACTCAGGCCCTTTCCGGATGTAATGTGCAGCCTGCCATTGGCCATTCTCAGATTATACTTTGAATAACCCGGAATGTTGGAGAAAGTAGGCAAGCCGTCCTGTGCCAGTCTGGTACCGGAGTAATTCTGGACCATCGTAAAGCCCGTTCCCAGATTGTTGCTGTCCTGGATGGTATTGGCAACAGGATTATAAAATTCAAGTTCAAAGGGCAGACTGGCTTTAAGACTGCTGCAAGGATACGGGCTGATGGAACCGCAGTTCTGGGCCTGAGCAAACGAAATAAAAGCGAAATGTAGCAAAAATGCTACCAATGATTTTGCAGTGAACCTGGAAGGAGTACACTTTAAGTGACGTTGCTTCGAATAAATGTTGAAAATGCGAACATTGTTGTAGAAGAAAATTCTCATAACGAACGTTTTTGTGAATAAATTAGAATTTGTAAGCCGGCAGCTAACTCGGTAAATAACATGCCAGTGTCTATGCTAATATAAAGCCATTTTTAAGTTAATTCTGATAAACGCGAATATTTTACAACCTCATTTTACAAGTTGGCGGGGAAAGAGGAGGAAAGGTGGTAAGAAGGAAGGCAGAAAGGAGAAAGGAGAAAGGAGAAAGGAGAAAGGAGAAAGGAGAAAGGGTGGAATGTATGGAGGGATTCAGGCTGTTTGCTATGCCAGCAGGTAACAGAATTTCTGTTCAGGCAGAGTATGGCCGCAAGAACGTGGAGCATGAAGAAGTCAAAAATCAATTCTTTTTAGCGATTTCATAACTCAGCGAAACTTGTAAAGTGCGGTTGCTGAATCGAATCGTGTTTAAATGTTGTCCTTGTGAATCTCTGCTGTCAATTGTATTAACTGGAATCAGGCCATGATTGTATCTCAATCCAAGGCTAAATAGGGAGGAAAGTCTGAATTCAAATCCCGAATCTGCACAAACATCCCATCTTCTTTCCACAAGCGCAATGCATTGTTGGTAATTCAAAAAGTAAGAGGGTTCCAGACCTGCCGTCACTAAAATATTTTGGCTCAGTTTGTAGTTCAGCAAAACAGGCAATGTTAAATAATGAAAACGTTTTCGGAACCAGATCGAGTTGTTTTCGGCAAATCCTTTTACTGTATAACTTAGTTCTGTCTGTAATCCTGATTTGTTGTTTAATTCTGTTTTTACCAAACCGGAAATATGATAGGCAGGAAGTGGCTTGAAAGATGGTATGTCTGAATCCAGATTTGTTATAAAAATCTTTGACGCGTTGACACCGGCACGGATTCCAAATTGCTGATTTTGAGCAAAGCATTGAAAAGGTTGCAGTAAAATGGACAGCAAGAAAAAATTCAGCAGTTTTATCATCATGGATATGTCTTTAATTACCTGATAACAGAGTGTTAAAATCCGTTACAAGGTAATTTGGCTATATCAATACTTTTAATGCGGTTATCCTATGGCAAAGGATAATGATCAAACGGCAGGCTTAGTGGTTTTTTATCAACAGGCTTCATGCTGATTAAATCTCCGAATCATTTTTTAAACTGATTTTATATTCCTTTGAATCCTTGTTGTCCGGTGACCATCTGAATATGACTTTGGTGAATTTCAGATCGTGTACAATTTCATTGATGTTTTTAAGAAATGACTTCTGACTTTGTTTGGGTTCAAACTTTTCACTGGTAAAAACAAGAATTTCATTCCGGTTTCCCGTGCTTGCAATCTGAATATTTTCCTGCTTAAGAACTGCTTCTTTAGATTGTATATATGATTTTCGGAGTTCAGGAAATTGCTTGGTTTGTATTTGTATAATCTTGTCTTTCAGTATATTGCTTTGTTCTTTAACTTGCTTGTCTTTATGGTTCAGTGCTTCGTTGTATAATGCCGCATTGGATTGGTGCCAGGCAATGCTGGTTGCCAGATCGGAGTCTGTTTGTCCGGATTTGAGTTTTTCATCAATGTCAATAATTTTGTTCTGAATAAACAACAGTACATTATTATTGTCGGCAATGTCTGCTTCTTTTGGTGAAAAGTAATAATAGGCAATTCCCGCCGCTGCTGCCGTCAGTAAAAAAAATACGATATACTTGAAAATGTTCTGTTTTTCAGGAGCACTGCCTTCCATCTAAAAATCTGTTTAATTTCCTCAATGATACTCTTTTTCTGCTATACCAGAAATATGCCGTCACTTATTTCTGTAAATAGACGGGATTAGGAATGAAAGAGAACAAGCACTCAATCTGTTTTTTAAACAGAAAACATGATTTCAAAAGCAATAGCATAGGGAAATGGCCCATGCTGGTTTCAACCGAATAAAAGGCACGGATGGAATGATGAAGTTGGCAAATCAAGCGGATTGCTGACCGGAAAAACTAGTTTTCCTTTATTAATTCATGGTCTTTCCGGATGGATTCTTTGATATCTTCCACTTTATGGTGGGTCAGCCAGTTTCTGAAATCCGGTACATTCGCCGGTTTGAAATGCGTAACATTGCCGTCTTTCAGCAAAATGGTAAATAAATTGTCGGCTTGCAGGAACCTGGCCAGATAACAGAACGGATAGCGAAAGTCTGGGAAAAAGTAGTTTGAAATTTCGTAATTCATAACTAGGCTATGGTTAAATTGTTCAGGTAACGAATCAGTTTTTACATTTTCAACTGGTTTTGATCAGACTTCTAAACGCTTCATTTTACTAACCTTCCGGAACTTGGTATGGCAGCAATTTCGGCTGTAATCCTTTTATGCAGGATTACAGCCGGCCATTTTACTATTGGGCAAACTCTTTCTTTACTTTATCATGAAGCATGAAAATACGGTTGGCAACTGCCAGGCATTCCATAGACGTCATCTGATCAATGGTGTTGACTGCGGCATTTCCCACAATCTGTCCTTTTTCATTCAATCTCGGGCCTTTTCTTGAAACGGCCTGACAAATGCTTTCCCATTCGGAATTCAGTTGTGCAGAAAAATACCGGGATGGAATAACCTGGAAATAACTGGCTTGCGCCTTCAGATGTTCCTTGCACAAAGACAGATTGGTGGTCAGGTTCTGCGTGAATTTTGACAATTCAATGTAAACGAAAATGTTAGATTTCTTCATAATTTCAGGTAAGTTCGATAATACTGATGCTGCTGCTACTTTGTTGACGTTTGGTTATATACGATGTTTTAATAGCTCTTGTCGAAGCAGGACAATGGATTTGAAAGGCTGCTCGGGCCCATTTGGGTAATGTGGCGGCTCTGTCTTTCCGGCTGAATTTTTTAAAATGTCTTGTTTGTATTAGTAGTTAAAGATGCAATGTAAATGTTTATAATTTCTACAAATGCTATTTAATCAGTCTACACAGTGATGCCTTAAAATTAGGGACGAATTTCAGCAAAACTTTACCGGTGTATTGCCAAACGGACAAATAATATTGTCAGACGGACATATCCGGCGTTAACACATTTGCACTAAATTTTGGCCGCATCACTATTTCAAGCAAAAATTGAAGCCTATTTATTGGGCGGAATGTTCAGCTAATCAGCGTAATAAGCAATTTACATTCGTGCAAAACATTGTTCTTTCCGTCATCTTCTAAGGGGTCAGCTATACTTTTCAATCCATGGAAAGTATCTTTCCGGGCGTTTTTAAGTATGTAAAAGATCTCGGATTCATCTCTGCAAATTCCGGCAATTGTGTACATTGCAACACTTTGCAAACGGTACAAAAACGATTTTAACTTTATCTGAAAACATGAAAACCTACTTGTTTTTATTTCTGGCATTTCTCAGCTTTGATAAGCTTGCAGCGCAGTCTGCCGGCAACAATGGTTTTGGTTATCTGGGTTTTAACCACCTTGCACTGCAGGTAAAAGATATGGAAGCCAGCAAGGATTTCTATACGAATGTGGTCGGGCTAAAACCGATCAGCGTGCCGGACAGTCTGAAAGCGATCCGCAGCTGGTTTGATACAGGGAACGGGCAGCAGCTTCATTTGCTTGCCGGCCGCACGACGCCGGTTATCAATGACAAAAACGGCGGGCACTTTGCCATTTTCGTCAGTTCGATTGAAGCAGCCGAAAAATTTCTGAGCGCACGCAAAACCCCGTTCCACAAACAAGTACGATTTGATGGTGTCGTACAGATTTATTTTGCTGATCCGGACGGGTACCTGATTGAAGTAAATCAGAAAAAGTAAATTTTTCTTGCTGCCCGAAAGCAGTAAACCCCTGTATTGCATTTATTAATGTTTCCGAAATTGATTATTTAGAATCAGTGCGTTACAGCTTTGTTCGGCTCCTCGACTTTGTTTTCGTTGTAAATAATTCCAGACCATGGGAAAACTTGCAGACGTGGATATTTGCAGACAAGGAGCCGGACTGGTATGGAATTTTCAGTTTGCGTTGAAATTCTTAACGTTTTTAAATGAAGATTAATCAGTTTTATAATAAGGTTTACACCTGGATTCTGAATACCGGCCCTTCTGTTATACTTGGAATTGCCATTCTTATTGCCGGTTTCTGGCTTATTAAAGTTCTTTCAAGGTGGATGTCGGGCCACTTGAACAGGAAGAACATTGATCCTTCGCTTACGCCGTTTTTTCTGAGCCTGACCATCACCGCATTGAGAATTCTGCTGATTGTCACTGTAATGCAGATTGTAGGCATTCAGATGACGGTATTTGCAGCCTTGATCGGAGCATTCGGCGTGGCGGCCGGACTTGCACTTTCCGGTACTTTGCAGAATTTTACCAGCGGCATCCTGATCCTGATCCTGAAACCTTTCGAGGTTGGCGACAATATTCTGGCGCAAGGGCAGGAGGGAACCGTTTCAGCCATCAAGATATTCTACACGATTGTAACTACATACGATAACCGCAAAGTGGTGATCCCGAACAGCAAGCTTTCCAATGAAGTGATTGTAAACATCAGCGGTTCGGGCAGCAGGCGGCTGGATGTTGAGCTTAAATTCAGCAACAGTATTGAATATGCGGAGGTCAAATCGAAAATTGAAGAAGTACTGAACAAGTCGCAGCATGCCCTGAAATCGCCGGAAAGAAGAATCGGCATTTCATCCATTGAAGCGGACGGCTATAAAGTCATGATCAATGTCTGGCTCCATTCACATGGCTTTGTGGATACCAAACTCGAAATACAGGAAGAAATCATGGAAGGACTAAGGTCATCCGGACTTAAACTTCCAGGCATGTAATGATCGTTTGAAAAGCCGTCAGCAGTCTGGAAAGCAAACATTTTAGCAGACAGTTCTCATAAACTGTATCTAACGCGCTAATATATACGCAGTACGTTAATCCTGTATTAAATAAACTTTGATCAGCTTATGCCATTAAAAAATTACAGCATACTGAAAGCACTGGTAATTGGTAAAAAACTGGCAACCAGCAGCTCGCCTCATTATCAGATTCTTGTTCAGGATGAATCAGGTATGCAGCACCGTGTGGCCGTAAATGCCAAATCCCAGCTACCGCCTTCCGAGCTGCTTTATTATTTTGATGACGATTTTCAGCATGAACTGACCGACAAAATAGCGGAGGCCGATCTTCCGTCGGGGTTTACTTCCATTGCTTCACGTCCGGATGGGCTGGCACTTGATTTTGTCCGAAGAAACCTGTTTGATACCAGTAAAATGAAGGCTTTGCCGCTGGATTTGCCCGGCCCGGATAACGACCTGAACGAAAAACTGGATTTTTACATCAAAAAAGCCGTGGGCGATCCGACTGTTGTTCTGTATGCATTCGGAGAAAAATGGGGGTCGGAGCCTGATAAAAAAGATCAGTACTTCGGTTTTCTGCCGGGTTCCGGAATCCACGACATTCACATGAACCAGGGAAATGAAGGAAGGTTTGAGCGTGATAACGGCATCTGGCAGGATGGCGGGATTCTGCTGCATTTTACGCTTACGGATCAGTGGGTTGCTTTGTTTCTGGCGTTTCAGTCGCAATCTTTTCATACGGATGATTCCGGAAATGCTGTCAGTGAAGCTCCGTCGCAGTCATCGGAACGTGGGGATGTTTATATCATTGCCGCATTGGCCAGCCCGGAATCCGGTCAGCAGGAAAAAGTATACTTGCTAAATGCATCCGGCACATCCATTTCGCTGGACGGATTTGTACTCACCGATATGCTCAACCGCCGGCATCCCTTGGATGGCAAGACAATCGGAGCCGGTGAAATGCTGATTGTAATGCTGGATAACAGTACGATCCAGCTTGGAAACAACGGCGGAACCTTGTCATTACTCGATCCCGACGGAAAAACCATGGACGGCGTTAGTTATACCAAAAAACAGTCCGGGATAAAAGGAAAGCTCATCGTTTTTAGCAAATAGAGTTTTTTGGACGGCAATGAACCTTTAATTTACTGCTATGGCAGTTTACAAAATTGTTACAAGTCTGTACGCCTTTACCTACAAAAGCATCGACGAACACGGATCGGGCATTGACAAAAACAATACGATCCTGATGGGATCTTTTGTCAGGCTTACGGGTGAAGAAGCGGACGGCTGGGTGGAGGTGATTGCATTCAGTATTCAGGGCTGGATAAAAAAGGAAGATATCGGCGACGAGCCCGGCCTGAAAGTTTTCTTTGTGGATGTCGGGCAAGGTGACGGCGCATTGATTGAAGTCGGAAACGAATTTAAAATGCTGATTGACGGCGGGCCCGGAGATAATCTTGCCAATTATCTTCAGAGATGGCAATACAGCTATTATTTCAACAAAGGCGAGAAAGTACATTTTGATTACGTTTTCATCAGCCATTTTGACAAGGATCATTATCAGGGTTTGATCGATATCATCAATGACGGGCATTATACTTTCGGGACCATTTTTCACAACGGAATTGCCAAATTCAGCAAAACTAAAGAGAATTTTCCGGAGGAATATGATTGCAATCTGGGCAGCACAGAAACGTTTGACAATACTCCTTACCTGAAAACTTCATTCTCAAGCATAGAGGAACTTGTTGCGTTAAAAGACAAGGGCGGTATGCAGGATTTACTGGAGAAATTTACTTTTGCAGTTTCAAACGCATTTCAGCAAAACAGGATAAAAGATTTCCAAAGAGCAGATTATCTTACTCCTTCCATCAGCCGCCGGATTGCAGGCAAATCACTTTCTCTTGAAATCCTTGGCCCCGTTACAGACCATTCAACGAAAGATGTGCTTTACAAATATTTCAGCGATGATTCGCATACGGTGAACGGTCACAGCATTGTTCTGAAACTGACGTTCGGCAACCGGAACATGTTGTTCGGAGGCGATCTGAATACGGCATCCGAAGAACATTTAATGGCTTATTACGGAGATGTAAACCCGTTTGAATCGGATGTCGTGAAATCCTGTCATCATGGCGCTTCCGAATTTACGACGGATTTCATGGGGAAAATAAATCCATATGCAACCGTTATTTCGTCCGGCGACAATGAAGCTTACTCACATCCGAGAGCGGATGCCATCGGCTGCGCCGGAAAATATTCCCGGTCCCGGCGGCCTCTGGTTTTTTCTACTGAACTCGCCCGTTCGACAAACCTTAAAACGGAAGAAATCAAATACGGCATGATCAATTTGCGCTGCAACGGTGAGGATATGATCATGGCGCAGATGAAAGAAGCCGCGTCCTCCGGTTCCGTATGGGATCTTTACGACCAATTTATCTGACTGCAAAACGGCTTTTTTTACATCCACGTAAACGGATTTCCGGACGCAACGTGCGTGATTTTAACAGCCGGCAGCTTGGGCTGAAGCCATTCCGCAAACCATTCCATCCCGGGCTCTTCGCTAACGGCATGGCCCAGAATGATGAGTGCCATGTTGCCGCCCAGCAGGCGCGAATCGCGTATATATTCGGCCGTTTCCCATTCCGAAACTTCACCGGCAATGAGCACATCCGGCTTTTCCGAAGATGCAATATTGATCTGATACTGTCCGCCGGCTGCACCGGGCAACAAAGCAACACGTTCACACATTTGTTCAGGATCACCGATTATCCTCAGATTGCTGATTCCCAATGAAGTTTTAAGATGTTGTACAAGCTGCTTCAATGAAACCTTCGGGATGGTAAGAACGGTGCTTTTGGCTTTGTAATAAGAAAGCCAGCCTGCCTTTTTTGCCACGCCATAACTGATGATGTCCGGATTGATGGAATGACAATAATCGTGAAACCGCCAGATAGCTATCTGATGCTTTTCCAGCAACTGAATTTTTTTTTCGAGTACCGTATTGTTCTTTACCAGATTTACTTCATCGCGGTGATTGTAAAAAGACGGTTCATGCGCTATAATAAAGTTTGCGTTGCGCTTAACCGCCTCTTCAATGACGGCAATCGTAGGAAACATCGTCGTTACGATACCCGTCACTTGCTGACCAGCATGGCCGGACTTTATCGTATCAACTGTATTGCTGATCGGAGTCAGCGCACCTTCTTTAAGGACAAGATTGATCACATCCTGAACGGTAAATGCATTGGTATTTACAAGGTTTTCAGCTGCAACGGCAGGTTTCATGCCTGCCAATGCCATGACTGCGACGGCCTTGATACTGTTGTCTACAAAGGATCTTCTTGAAAGTCCGGCAGGTCCGGAAAAGGTTGGGGTTTTCATTATAAGGTGCTTGATTGAAATGGGTTGGAAACGATCAGATAATATGATTGACTGTTTATTGAAAATAAGATCCAATCAGCTCAGAGCTGAAAGTCAATTGTACATAGCTATTATACCAGCAGCTACTTTTTTAATCACAAGCATTCAATTACGAAATTTTACCTGTGAATCCATTGTTGAAACAGCAAACATTTTGTCAATAAAAGTATTCAGTCGTTACTGCTGTCAAAAATGAATCAGTTGAATCTTTTCGGATCAGATGAAAATCTGGTTTTTCCGCAAAACCTGCTGGAATATCATGCTGCATTTCTGGATGAAGCGCAAAGTAGCAATCTGTTACGGAAACTTGCCGATGAAGTCCGGTGGGAACAGAAATCTATTCAGATGTATGGAAAACAGCTTCTTACGCCCAGATTAACCGCGTGGTACGGCGATAAGGGTAAAGTTTACCGTTTTTCCGGATCAAAGTTCGACCCGTTTCCATGGACAAAGGAACTTTACGACCTGAAAGCAAAAGTGGAGGAATTTACTGAATTGACCTTCAACAGTGTTTTACTGAATTATTATCGTAACGGAAATGATTCTGTGGCGTGGCACAGCGACAATGAACAGGAACTTGGCAAAAATCCGTGCATCGTATCAGTAAGTCTGGGTCAGCCGAGGCAATTCGATTTCAGACACAAAACGGATCATTCCGGAAAATATTCACTGCGCCTTGAAAACGGTTCGCTGCTGATGATGAAGGGGATCTGCAGCATAACTGGGAACACCGGATTCCCAAGTCCGGTAAAGATACAGGCGAGCGCATTAATCTGACTTTCAGGACAATCATATAAAAACGGAACTGTCGCTTTTACCCGGTCCGGTGCGCTTGCATTTCCGGAGTGCAATGCGTGGAAAAAAGGAACTTACGGACTTTTTAAATAAGAATTTTCATGCCGTCTTCTGCACAGGCATGGGCAATTTTGTGCCGGTTTTTAAGCATTTGTTTATCCAGATGCGTAAGGAGGATATTCCGGAAGTTCATTTTTGGAAGTTGTCTTGCAAGTTCCGTATAATTCAGATGTCCTTTGACCTTTCCCGTAAAAAACGTGCATTCACATATAAAAAGATCCGCGTTTTCGGAAAGTGCGATCAGGTTTTCAGTCCATGCCGTGTCGCCGGAATAAGAAATAATTTTTCCGGACGTATGAATCCGGATGCCGTGCGGAAGCGATGCCTCGGAATGAATAACGGGTTTGGCAATCAATTTCAGATCGTCACGGATTACCATTTCCTCATCCGTAAATTCCAGGAAATTCAAGTCCAGTTCTTCCATGATATTACTTCCGGGATAAAGCAATGCAAGCAGCTGATGCATATTTTCCCGGCATCCCGGCGGACTTACAATGGTTAACGGCTTTTTTCTGAGGTTCCTTGCGGCTTCGAGCAGGAGAAAAGGCAATCCGCCGTAATGGTCGCCATGAAAATGCGAAATGATGATCGTACTGATTTCTTCCGTGTCAATATTCAATTCTTTTAAGCCCGGAAATGCGCTGGCCCCGCAATCGATCAGAAACTGGGTAGAAGGTGTTTTGATGTGGAAACATGTATTTCTTCTGCCGCCGCTTCCAAATGCGTCTGAACATCCGATTACGGTTAATTCGACTGTTTCCATCTATGCTGAGAATGATTTTTCCGGCTCCGTGCCAATGATTTTGAAGTACTCAAAATACTGTTCCTGTTAAATCGGAGAAAGAAAAACCGTCGGAATATGCCGTTGAAATACAACGGTTGTTTTTCCTGCAGTAACCTTACGATAAATCAAACCGGATTTGGAACAGTTCAGGTTTCATAATTGCCAGTTCATGAAATATCCACTTTCCTTACAAGACAGAATAACGGATTTTTGATCAGCAATAACAAGATAACCCGTTCCTGTTAGCCATGAAAATAACCGTTCTTTTACTGATTGCAGTTACTTCCATCAACACCGGCAATACAACACAGCAACTGGCCGAAACTTCTGCGGACATTCAAATGAATGAAGTAAGTTCCATTGCGGGTCGTGGAGCGGATTATGAAAAGCATCCTGCATTGGCGGTAATACGCAACTGTAACTGAGCGAATATATCTACAATCAAAAGGCACCGGGAATTGCCGGTGCCTTTCTGAGATCCTGCTGGAAACGGATGGTGTTTTATTTTACAGGTTTTTTGAAAATGCTGTTGTCCACCGGTGTATTAATCGCTATTTTATTGGTTATAAAGGTTATAGTTCCCATTTGCGTATTGCTGATATCCATGGAATTCGGAAATTTGATGCCATCCGTTTCCTTGTAATCCGAGAATTCTATTTCACCTTCCTGACCGTTCATGACCATCCTGACCTTGCTCACCAGATAAGTATTTCCATCCAGATATTCATCGTAGCTGGTGCCGTCCTTGGTCGTTACTTTCATATGATAAACATCCTGTTTATCCAGTTTCTCTTTTCCGACCAGTTCTACTTTATTGCCTTTTTCCTTGTAATCGACCAGGCCGCCAAAAGGATCAAGTGTGCCCATCTGTTGTTTCAGCAGGTCGGCCGGCATATCTTCCGGCTCTCCGGTTCCGCCCATCTGCGTGGGACGGATCATCCAGCCTTTTGAATCATCCACAACCTGGATCATGGAATTTCCCATTACCGTTGATTCATTTCTGAGTGACTTGCCAATAACAACCGTCGTCTTTGTAGGGATTTCCATGCCGTTTACGGCAAGCGAACGTTCTGTAACCAGCGTATTGACCGATTTGATCTTGTCGATGCCGCCGAGTGCAGCAACATGTTTGTCCACTATTTCGTCCACCGTCTGACCGAAAGAGGCGGCATAAATAAATACGGCAGCTAGCGTGTAATAAAATCGTTTTGTTTTCATTTGGCTTTGCGTTTTATTGTTAATCGTTTTGGTTATTGTACATCAGCGCGGTGCATTTCCGCCGGCAGGAGCAGGGCCGGATGGCTGGGCACCGCCTTCACTTTTCACATCATCGTTGTTGACCGATTTGGCCTTTCTTTTCGGAGCATCCATGGTCATCTTGCCGATTTTGTAAGTAAAGGTCAGCCTTATGCCGCGGTTATAAAGGTAAATGTCATTAACCTGATTGAAATCCGGTGAATCCAGTTGCGTATGAATGTTGAACCGGCGGCTCAGGAAGTTTTCGGCAGCAAGTCCGACGCTTCCTTTTTTGTTGGCAAAATCCTTTTTCACACCAACCGTATAAAACCCGAATCCGCCCTGTTTACCCTGAATCTGAACCTGCGTTCCCTGCATAAAACCGAAAGCCTGAGCGCCCCAGCCGTTTCTGAAAGTAGCCTGTGAGAATATTCCGCCGCTTACGTTGAAACCCGAATTGGTAATTTCCTTACTCATGCCGTTCTCAATCGTTTGCCCTGTAAGTGTGGTGTAAAATGCATTGGCAAATATCCCGAAGTTGATTTTGGTCGTTGCCGCTATGTTGGCGAACAGGTTTGTACCGTATGCATGCTGCTTTCCGATGTTCTCATAAGTTGTAACGATTGCGCCGGCAAGCGTGTCCGAAGGCTGGCGAACCTGCGAGATCGCATTGTTGGTCACCCGGCCAAAGAACGTTGCGTTTACAAAAGTCTTCTTGATGTTTTTGCTTAGACCAAGTTCAAAATTATTGGTCAGCTCAGGTCGCAGTTCCGGATTTCCGATGGTGATGTTCTGCGGGTTCGCCGAATTGAAATTGGGGTTAAGCTGCTGAAGACCTGGGCGCTGAATCCTGCGGTTGTAACCAAGCTTGATCGTAGTCCCTTTTACCGTTTTGGAAGCATTCACACTCGGTACCAGTACGCCGTAATTGCCTACGCCAACGGAACCTTCGTTTGTACTTGCATCAATGAACGTATGCTCATACCGCAGTCCGCCTTTCAGGGTATAGCGGCTTTTGGTTGTGTAAGTATAAGAAGTATAACCGGCTGCAATGTTCTGGTGGTAAAGCAGTTCACCGGATGGCTGGTCTTTTTCAGGAACAAAGTTGCCGGTCGGTTCGGCTATCAGAAAACTGTAATCACTGTTCACCTGACGGAAAATGGCCTTGCCGCCGAATTCCAGCAACTGGTTTTTCTTGACAGGAGTCTGGTAATCGGACTGGAAGGTAAATTCCTGATTCAGGTTTTTGTTCAGGTTTCGCTGGCGGTTTGTCAGCTGATCACTGCCGTTCAGCAGATCCGCATCAAAATTGTTGGTCAGGTCGTTGCGGCTGTAAAGCGTGGAAATGCTCCATTCCTGCTGCGGCTTGAAAGTATGCAGATAATCCAGGTTGACGTCCACCGTTCCTGAAAGGTTCTTGGCATCCACATTCCGTTTTGAAATTTCATCAGCAGCACTGCTTTTGGTCAGGCGCGTAATCAGGTCCTGTTGACTGATCATGTTTCTGACACCATAACGAACGCCGGCAGTCAGGCTCTGGTTTTTGGCAAGATCGTAATCAAATCCAAGGTTGTAATTTCCGAAAAGCCCTTTGCTGTTTCCGTCTCCGGTCTGCGTGGTGGTGGTCGCATTTCCGTTAACGATACTCGTTTGTTCAAGCGTTGTTTTGGTAATGGTGTTGTACATGCCGCGTCCGAAGCCGCCGATGGTAAAACCGGCTTTTCCCTTGCGGTAACCGCCATTGAGCGAAAGCATGGAGCCACGGTTACCGATTCCCGAATCTACATTCAGGTTTAAACCCTGCAGACTGTTTTTCTTTGTAATAATATTGATGATCCCGCCGGAACCTTCGGCATCGTATTTGGAAGAAGGGCTTGTGATTACCTCCACCGTTTTGATCTGGTCTGCCGGAATCTGTTTCAATGCATCTGAAACGCTGTTGGCCACGATTGTACTTGGCTTGTTATTGATCAGTACACGAATATTCTGGTTACCTCTTAACGAAACATTGCCGTCCAGGTCCACAGAAAGCAGCGGCACTTTGCGCAGTACGTCCGTAGCATCACCGCCTTTGGCAGCAATATCTTTTTCGGCATTATAAACCAGCCTGTCCACTTTTTCCTCGATGAGCGCCGCCTGGCCGGTCACTGTCACTTCATTCAGCGTTTTGCTGTTGGAACTTAGTCTGATTACGCCAAGATCCAGTTGCTGGCCTTTTTCCAGCTTGATGTTGTCGAGTGATTTACTGGAGTAGCCAATAAATGAAATCAGTAATTTATAATCGCCGGCAACGAGTTTGTTCAGTTCAAATTTTCCTTTCTCATCCGCAACTGTTCCGTCAATGGCTACTCCGGTGCTTTTGTTGTATAATGCAATACTCACAAATTCGATGGCATTTGCTGAAACTGAATCTACGATGGAACCCGTGATTCGGGAAGTTCCTTTCGGGCTTTGGTCACCGGCAGTTCCCGGCAGGGCTTTTGGCTGCGCTGTTCCGCCGGCTCCCGGAAACTGGGCAAGAGCGGGTGCCAGAAAAACAGTCAGAATGACAGAAGTGGCAAGCAAAAATTTGTTCATTAGAAAGATTTTTAATTTAACAGATTAAAATTGCCATCTAAATAAGTCAGCGGAAAGAAAAATATGACCAATGCAGGAATTACCCGGATGGACGATTCCCGGAAGCCGATAATCTGATTGGCTCGTCGGAAAGTAAAAGGTGAACTGTGAAGGAAATTGATCATGCCACAACGGACGGCATGGAGTTTTACAGCATGCAGAAGTACAGTTAAACATCAACCTGAAACATGCCGCCGGAAATAGAAGAAAGCCAGTCAGATTTTAAGCCCAATGATCATCTTGCCAATGAAAGAACCTATCTTGCCTGGATCCGGACAAGTATCGGCATCATGGCATTCGGATTTGTAGTAGTCAAATTTTCGCTGTTTGTCAAGCAGATCGGAATCGCGCTGGGAACAAATATCAAAACGCCTTCGCATGGTTATTCCGCTGTAATCGGAATCATTCTGGTCGCTTTCGGAGCCTTGGCTATTCTGTTTTCTTACTGGCAGTACCGCAAAACAGAAAAACAACTGCGGACCAGAAAATACGTGCCATCCAGCGTGCTGACGAGTTTTCTGACTGCCCTGATGTTTCTGATCAGTATTATTCTTATCATTTACCTGATTCAGAGTGTGTAACAGGAAAGTATGCCGGGCACCGGCATAACAGAAATCACAGCTTTGCTGCAAGCTGTGACGTTTTGTTGTTCCGGAAAGTAAATGTTTATTCAGCGGCAGATTTCGGCTTGCGTCCGACTTTGGTACGGTTGCGGATCTTGTCCGGACGCGGCCGTATTTCCTTGTCCTGAAAGTATAGCTTCAGAGATTCCAGGATGATATCTTTTTGCGTAAGACCTTCCCAATAACCGTAATCCTTCATGTTTTCCATCAGGATGTAATCGCAATCAAAGGTTACTTTGGTTGGAGCACCTTCCGGAACCTCGTTAGCCTTGATGTTTTCAGGTTCTTCATGTACGTCAGAAACCAGTGGAAGAGGTGCAAAATCAAATTTCCTTTCCTTTGCCATAGTATCAGTTATTGATTCGTTCTAAAATTTCTTTGGTCAGCTTGTAATAATCTTCGGCACCGTTGCTATTTGGTGCATAATCAAATATGGTTGTCCCGTTCGCCTGCGCTTCCGAAAGGGCAATATTATCACGAATGTACGAATCCATAAATACTTCACCAAGTTGTTCCTTCGTTGCCGATATCAGTTCATGACTGATTTTCTTTCTGATCTTGGGATTGTAACGCGTTGCAAAAACGCCGCCCAGATTGGTACCCGGACTGATTTTCTTGATTTCAGCCGAATAAACCAGAAAGTTGCGCAAACCTTCATAACTCAGAAACTCGGCCTGCAGCGGAACATAATACTGATGACATGAAACCAGCGCCAGCCTCGTGTTCCCGTACAGCGCCGGCGGGCAGTCGATAATCACAAAATCATAACGGTCCTTTACTTTCTCCAGTGCAATTTTCAGGTTGAACGGAAAAACCGGCGCCGACTTGATCGTATCTTCACGATGGATCATTTCCGCAGATCCGGGCAGCACATCGATGTCGCCAACTCGCTTTACGATTTCATCAAATTCAAATTCACCTGTGATAAACGAACCGCTGTCCTTTTTCAGCCCTGCATGCGTAATGCCGAAACTTTTGGTAAGACTGGCTTGTGCGTCAAGGTCAATAACCAATACCCTTGCATTGGCAAATTTGCTGAGACCAGCAGCAATACTTTGAGCAGAAGTTGTTTTTCCAACACCGCCTTTGTTGTTGACTATACTGATGATTTTCATTTAAAAGTATTATATGAATAAAAAGTAAAAGGTTTATCTAATGTTCCGTACGTAAATAAACGTAAAATATTTTTATCACTAATGTTATAAATGAAAAGTGTTAAAAGATTTTTTAAAATTAATATATTCTTAAAGTATAAAAAGTATTATTTGTTTTAAAAGTTATAGTTGCGTTGTGTTTTCTGGATTGTAAATAACACATTGAAGACCAGCTGTTTTTGTAAAGAGAGCCTTGAAGCAGAGGAAAGTTGATTCCGGACCTTTCGGAAGTTTAAATTGTAAATGCGTAAAAAAAGGAGCCGGTGTACGGCTCCAATCATTCCGGAGAGAAAATAATGTTGCTTATACCGAAGCATTGGCGGCGCTTGCAACAGCTTCCCTGTTCAGCTTGGCCTCAACATATTTATGAATTCTGTACATAAGCAACGCAGTTACAATGATCGCAATTACGACAACATTTCCAAGCGTCGGATAATTTTCAATGTAGCCGGTGCTCGTTTCCGAAACAATAAATCCCGCGATCAGCGATGCAATCCCGCCTGCGATCTGCTGAACGGAAGAATTTACGCCCATAAATGCGCCGCGATCCTGCGGTTCAGGAATTGCGGTCATTAATGCAGATGCAGAAATCATTCGTGCTGTTATTCCGACGAACAGTAGAACATTCAACATGATTATGATCCATAACGGCGTGATTCCAAGATTGCAATAGATCACCGTCATGGCACATGCAATGGCCGAACCGCCGAGAAATACTTTGTACTTTCCGATTCTGTCGCTCAGTTTTCCGATAAACGGACTGAAAACAAGCATGCAGATTCCGGTAATCATGTATAAAGTCGGAAGCTGGTCTTCCTTGATCCCAAGATTGTTCACGCCGAAAGCCGTACCGAAAGGCATGAGCATAAACCCGCCGGTGGCAAGTAAGATTGTTGCCGCAAAGCCCTGAAGATACTCCGGCCGTGACAGGGTTTTTCCAAGATGGCTGAATGCATTGCTCTTCGTCTGGATTTTCAAATGCTCGTTAATGGGCTGCATGTATTTTACAATCAGCAACCCGACAATGATACTCAGCCCGACGATCATCAGAAATGGTGCATGCCAGCTTGAAACTTTCGCAAGGTACAATCCGATCGGAATCCCAAGAACCTGGCTGCTGGCAAACGCCATCTGAACAAAACCCATTACTCTTCCGCGCACCTCAATCGCAAACAGATCTGTAATAATGGCCGAAGTGATGGAACCGATTACACCGCCGAACAAGCCGGTAAAAATCCGGGCCATCAGAAGAAAATGATAATCCGGAGCAATACCGCAGAGAAATGTGCCGATGACAAAACCGGTATAAAAAAACAGCAGCAGTTTTTTTCTGTCAAATTTATCTGCAAAACCCGCTGTCAGCAATCCGGCAGCACCCGCGCTGAAAGCATAAGCTGAAACAACAAGCCCGAACTGACTTGTACTGATGGAAAGCTCGTCAAGCAAAATGTAACCCAATGGTGAAAGTACCATAAAATCGAGTACTACGGTGAACTGCAGTGTGGCGATAATGGCAATGATAAATTTTTCATAACCGGTAAAAACACTGGTTTTCTGGTCTGTCATATAGGAATTCTGTTAAGTTTCAATGGTTCAGTTCTTCACACAAATAACCCGCCTGCTTTATTTTTTCTATAACCGGCAGACAGTCCGGATGCGTCGACTCGATGCGGAGCACGTTGTCAATGTCTGTAATATCAACATGCCAGTTAATGATTTCCGGGCAGGCGTCCAGCATCGGCATCAGCAATCGCACATCTTTTTTCCGGTTTATGCTGGTCCGGAAAATAAGTATAAATGCTTGATTCAGAAAGTTATCATTCATAATCGATATATAAGACAATTTATGTAGCCAATCTTTATGCCTTTATTTAAAACAGTCAATTCTGCTTCCATGGGTATTTTGCATGTTCATTCTGACTTAAATGTAAGTCTCAATAAAATGCTGAACGTCCAAAGCTGAACATCAGGAATGCGTTATGATAAAGTTTTCAAGGATTTTTTTATTATAACCTTTGTATCCGCCCTGGAAATCCCTTCCGGCAACTGCAATAAAATCGGCCATGCGTCTGGAATTCAGCTGCGAAAGCAGAATTTCATAATCTCCGTCGTATTTGATAAAATATCCGGAATAAACCAGAACTTCGGGATTTTCATACAAAACAAAATTCGGATAAAGGTTCATGGGCGAAAAAATGATTTTTCTTCCGAAAGAAGTGTCCAGTGCCTGCGCTCTTCCAAACGCATACCAGGCAACTGCATTGGGCTTTCCATTATCACGACGATTGAGCGACGGTTTTACTTTAAGCAAATACGCATAGGCATACGGAAATTTTTCAGCAAGGATATTTTCCGGAATGATACGCTGCTTGCCTGCGTCATCTTGATAATATGGAAAAAGAACATATTCTGTAACCGGCTCATCCCGATTTTTCAGCCTTGAACCTTTTACAACGGGTTTTAACAAAGCTTTCTCGATATGTGCAAAAATGCCGCTTTTACTTTTGGCATAAATAATCCCGTCTATTTCTTCAATAATCGTAAAAAAATAACAGCCGTCTGCAAGGGTTGTGATTCCGACAGAAATGCGGCAGATTTCACCCAGTCTTGTTCCGTTTTCCGGTTCGGCAGCATGCACCGACAATTTCCATGGATGTTGCCCGCTTAATTCAGTATAAAGAACTTTTCTGTTCTGATAATTAAAGCTGCGGTCCAGACATTGTTCAAACCGGAATTCACTCTGCGGTGCTTTGCCGAAAATGGTTATGGCCGTGTAAGTTGACGCATTATCAAAAACCGGGATTGCAGCATAATTCGTAATTTTTATCAGCTGCTGACTTTCAAGAAAATAGGAGCGGAGCGGTTTACCGGTTTCTGATGTCATGTAAGAATTCGGCGTGATAAATCCGCAAATGCCGTTTTTTGAAAGTAACCTGACCGCAAGCTGAAAAAAAGCCAGAAAAGCATCTGTGGAACCGGAACTGCAGAAAGAATATTTGTTCTGAATAAATTTTCGCTGCTTTTCGGACAAATGCTGAATGCGAATGTAAGGCGGATTTCCAAATATAAATTCATACCGCTTTCTGGAATTGAACTGTTTGAGTGCGTCACGTTGATGCAGGTTCCAGTTTACTTCCAGTTCAAACGGCTTGATCAGTTCATCCAGATTTCTACGGCAGCTCTCGATCGCATCCGGATCAATATCCCAGCCTTCCAGATTTTGTAACTGTTCCACAACGCCTTCGCGGGGTGCTGTTTTTAGAATATGCGCTGCAAGCGGAACAAGAAACCGGCCGTCGCCGCAAGCCGGATCGAGCATTTTACAGGAATTCAGGTCTGCATTATAAAAACCGGAATCAAGAAGAATTTTATCTACAATATGAAAAGGAGTGTAAACTTGCCCAAGCAGTTTTTTTTTCTGATAAGTGCGCGTTTGTGAAGCCATGGACTTATTTCTGTGCCCTGCGTGATGACTGACATCAGTCTGCAAAGCGGACTTGCATCAAATATACGTAATAAATTACTTCAGCATACAAATCCTGAAACCTTTAAGGCGTCGGATAAATGGCGTAATAACCGGCGGATCTATTTCCTGAAAAAGCACTTCATATGTATTTTCGTTGAAAACAAACGAACTTCCGTCGGAGCGTGCCCGCATTGTGCCGCATTTATAAAATTGTCCGATGCTTCCGTTTTCCAGTGCCGGTTTGTCAACAAATCCCAGCATGGAAGCAACGGTTCCGTTTGTTTCGCATTGATGAAATGAAACACAGAAATAATGCGAAGTTTTGGAACCGGGCTTGTTCAGCTGGGATGCGGGAATGTTCAGGACGTAATCCGGAGCGAGTATGCCCGATTTTCGTTTCATGGATTTGATGTCTACGGAAAATGTATGTTCTTCGGTTTTTATCAAAAAATCCTGTCCCCAATCCTGTCCGTCCGTTGCACCAAACGAGCGGGTAGGGCGGGGGAGATGATAACAGTCCGCAAACAGAATTTCACCGAGACTTCCGGTGAAGCGCAATATGCGGGTTTGGGAAAGTTTTTCGGCGTGCCGGTCCCAGATATTGGAAACAGGATGATGTTTCAGCGAATGTTCGACGAGTTCGCGCGCAGAAAGCTTCTGTTCTTCACTCACTGAGATTTGAATGTACGTGCCTTTGGTCAGAAGAGTTTGCTCCATGCGAATCTAATCGCTATCAAAGTGAGTACAAAGCCGGTTAAAATCACAGAAAATGGAACGTAAGTCCATGCTACTAAGTGGATTCTGTCTACAAACCACATCACTCCGATGAGTGCGGCGATCAGGGTCAGAAAACCGGAAATTTTGCCGAAACCGGGTATCAATGAGAAAGGAATCTTGCTTTTGATCAGCATGAGCGTAATGGCCATGGAAATGACGGGCAAAAACTGCATGATGATATTGGCCTGCCAGATGCTCTGTCTTTCAAACAGAAAAAGATACGTATTTAGTGTAACTGCAAAAATTCCCGGAATGCAAATAGCGTAAACAAGTACGGCATATACATAACTCCAGAACTTTACATCCCGGCTGCCATGGGCCAAAATGCCTGTAATCCACGCCAGTAACGGAAGCAGTAAAAAATAAAATACAAGCGGCCAGGGATTTTCAGATATGTACTGAAAAAGCTGAGATAGTGTCATTTGACGTAAAAAGTGAATGCAAATGAAGAAAATTTTTAATTATAAAAATCATTAAATTAAAGGTTATAAAAAAGAGGAAGAGTTTTTTACAATCGTAAATCCTCTTCCTCTTTCCAGAACTTTAAATCAAAACCAGCTATAAGCCAAGTAAAAAACCGATTGTAAAATTGGCGTCCCAGTCAAAAACAAACTGCTTGCAGCCGGTTGCATCGGCAATAGCCTTGTAAATGTTTACGCCGGCTTTCGATTTGGCATTGGACAATTTGGAGTAAGCAAGCGGCGCGCTCAAAGTTGTATAACGCTCTTTGCCCTTTCTAACTTCTTTTGCCATTTCAAAAGGAACGCCGCCGATGATAAAGCAGGTCTTTGTCAATTCACTCGGAACCTGTTTGGCTTTGTCCATAACTTCCTGATAAACTTTGTTGTCGTCCGAGCCTTCCTGAAAATACTTGGCGCCGTACGATTCCAGTGCTGAAATTCTTCCACCGTTCATCCATGAAATTTTTGTATTTCCGGAACCGATGTCCACAACAAAAGCCTTGTCGGAATACTCGGCCGGCAATACGGATCTGAGTGCAAGCTGTCCTTCCTGTTCCGGTGTAACCTGATTGACAACATAGCCAATGGATTTCAGAACGCGTGTAATCTTCTGGGTCACATCCGCTTTTGCTGCACCGGAACTCACAACAAAGTGAATGTCCTTGCTGCCTACGCCAAAGTCAAGCATGCCGCCGATGTATTTTTTCAGTCCGATGCGGACATCTTCGTCCGTTGCCATATTTTCCGTTACAAGGCTGTTTCCGAACTCCGACTTCTCAAGGCTCCATCTTTTCTGATCATCCACTTTGATTATGAAAGAGTTGAAACCGCTGGCGCCCAGTTCCACCACGCCCCGCAGCTTTCCGTTAACCGGTGCGGGCGGTGTGTAACTGAACGAAGTTGTCGTATTATCCGTTGCTTCCTGATTGTTGCTGCTGTTATCTTCAGAGGCTGTTTCCGTATTTTCAGAACTGCCCGTATTTTCCGTTTGCGTTGTCTGATTTTTGTTGTTTTCGGCCATCTGGTTTAAAGCCTTCTGGCCGCCGAGGTATTTGTAACCCAGGAATATTGCTCCTAAAATGATGGCGGTAATTATCAACCGGCCGGCAACTGTTAGTCTTTTCATTGATATTTGGTGTAAAATGATGGTTTATAGTGTCATGATAAAAATTAATCCAGCAATCCTTTGTAGCTTGAATCTTTCGGGACATCAACGGATCGTCTGGGCGAAGGAGGCGAATCCAGCTGGATCAGTTTGAACTGTCCGGAATTATATGCTTCCAGCATGGCCTGACCTTTATCCGAAAGCAAGCCGTTCTGAACATCCACGCCGTTGATGAAATCCAGCGAAAGGTCCATAGCTCTTTTCATTTCACCCAGTTTCTGGCTCATGTCATCCTGAATGTATTCCATGGATTCGTCAAAATAGAACTTTTTGTCCGGGTTGCCCTTGAAAATACTAATTGCTGTTCGCAGCGCGTTGGAGCTTTCCTTCACAATCCTGTATTCTGCTTCTTTCAGTTTTACCTTGATTTCGGTTTCCTTGATGATGTAATCGGCACTTTTATTGACCTTTTCCATGAATTCAAGAACCGTTTTCATGTTGCGCTGCAACGGAAAAAGCTTTTCGTTCATTTCCTGAAGACCCGCACCTTCAATCGTTGCCAGCGAAGCAGTTTCTTTCATGCCCGGTCTGTCCAGCATTGTACTTGCCTTGTTTGCTTCTGCAAATTTCTGCTTGATCTGCTCATTGTTCTCATTGATATTTTTGTTGAGTTTTACAAGCTGTCCTGCAAGTGTATTGATCTGGCCCTGCATTTTTTCTCTTTTCTCTTTAAGATCTTCAATGTAGATTTTCATAATGGCAATCGGGTCCAGCTTGATGACCAATCCGGTAATATTGCGCATCAAAGTTTTAAACAGAAAGAAAACAGCCGTGCGTACGTCTTTGCTCGTAAACAGAAAAATGACAAGTGCCAGAACGGCCATCAAAAATCCGAGGTAAAGCGTATTTTGTGTTACTTCAATCAGAAATGCTGCTATCTTGTTCCAGTAATATAATGCTAAAGCACCTCCGGCGCCGAGGAAAAGAAGGGATGTAATGCCTTCGGGTTTACTCCAGTACGACCGTTTTGAGCCGTCGTCCTGAGAACCGCCAATCTGTGAGAAATCTGGTGTTGCCATTGTAGTGGATCGAATTGTTAGGTTATTTTAAATATTGGTTAATCTTGAACAGATCCGATTTGATCTGTTCAACAAAACTCAGGTAAGTAATCTCGAAGTTGTCCTTGTTTGTATTGATTCTGGCGCTCTGCTCTGAAACTTCACCGGAAATCTGGCCCAGCCGATTTTTATTTTCATCCATTTTCTTCTGTAATTCAGCCATTTGCTGCGCAATGGCAATATTGGAATCTTCCAGCCGTCTCTGTTCTTCCTGCAACGCACCGACACGGTCTTTGATTGCTTTTTCAACATCTCTTAAAAACGATTCCCGGTCTTTGTCAAGAAGGGCAAGGTACTGGTTTGCCGTTGTGCTGAGAACCGACGTATCCGAAATTCCGCCCATTGCCTTGAAGCTTGCCCACGCTGCCTGAAACTGTTTTTCCTCGCCAAGGCCAAGTCCTTCCATGCTTTTGAGTGCCTGTTTATACTCGAAATAATCCGGTCCGGGCAAGTTTGCTTTTTCCAGCAGACCGGCAAAATGTTCGACAAATTTCCTGTCGATTTCTGCCGTTCCCGCTACATTGGTGACTTTTGGAGCAGCAGCCGTTTTGGGCATTTCCGGTGCATTACTGGTTATCGTGGCCTGCTTTACAGGTTCTTCATTTTCCTTGATAAAAAAGCTGAGTATTTTTTTTCCTATACTCGGTTCAGAATCTGCCATAAGCTTGTGAAATGTTAAGATTCATTGATTTTATTAAGTCAATATTACTAAAATTAAAAGTATTTAGTATCGGGTGTTAGTTACCAGTGGTATCCTGCATTGATAAATCCACATAATGTTTGGATGAATTTTACCATGTTCTTGAATACTGACTGATTTTTACGCAAGTTTACAAACACAGAATTATTATGCCTGTATACTTATTATCAATAAAAGAATACTAAATCCTTATGCTCAAACTGGGTTTTAACAGTGCCATCCTTGCTGATTTCGGCATGGAACATGTTGTAAATTTTGCCGGGAACAACGGTTTTGCCTGTGTGGAAATGATGTGCTGGCCGGCCAATAATGCCGACAGCCGCCGCTATGCAGGCGTTACACACATTGATGTCAGCAATCTTTCAGATCAGATTGTTTCCGAAATAAAGCACCGGCTTCATGAAGCAAATATATTTATCTCCGCATTGGGTTATTATCCCAACCCGCTTGATCCCGATCCGAACCGTTCCGAGTTTTTTATCGAACACATCAAGCAAGTAATCCGCGGGGCTGCAAAGCTGGGCATTCCGGTTGTTACCACTTTTATCGGAAGAGATCAGTCCAGAAATATCAAGGACAATCTGGCGCGGTTTGCAGATGTGTGGCCATCCGTTATCAGGGTGGCGGAAGAGAACAATATCAAAATTGCCATTGAAAACTGCCCGATGTTTTTTACGGATGATGAATGGCCGGGTGGTAAAAACCTGGCATTCAGCCCTGCAATCTGGGACAAAATGTTTGAAATAATTCCAAGTCCTTTATTCGGGTTAAATTATGATCCGTCGCATATGGTCTGGCAGATGATGGATGAAATCAAGCCGATTTACAATTACAAGGATCGGCTGCATCATATTCATCTGAAAGATGTCAAGGTTTACAAGGACAAACTGGACCGTGTTGGTATTCTGGCCAACCCGTTGGAATATCATTCACCCAAACTGCCCGGACTGGGCGATGTAAACTGGCGGGGATTTTTCGCTGCGCTGACAGACGTGCGTTATCGCGGGCCGGTGGTTATTGAAGTGGAAGACAAAGCTTATGAAGGAAATATTACGGATGTCCAAAGCGCTATTCTGACGAGCAGGAATTATCTAAAGCAATTCCTTGGTTAAGCAAAACAGCCGCCGCAAAGTGTCAGAAGCGGCGGCTGTTTGCTTTGGATTTATCTGGCAAGAAAGTTTTTCAGCGGAACAAAAAATCTGTCAAAGTCTTCAATATGAGGTAAATGGCCAATATTGTCGAGTTCAACCAGTTCACTGTTTTTAATTCTGGCTTTTGTTTGTTTTCCAAGTTCCGGATAATTTCCGAGTGTTTTTCGGACTTCTTCGGAAGCAAGGTTTTTGCCCACGGCGCTTCTGTCGCGCTGACCGATGATCAGTAAAGTCGGTGCTGTAATTTTTTCAAATTCGTAGCAAACCGGCTGTGTGTAAATCATATCATAGGTGAGTGCCGAGTTCCAGGCTACAACCGGATAGTCTTTGTTCAAAGTCCAGCCGGCCAGCAAATTCACCCATTTTGTATAACTGTCTTTCCATTTTCCGTCATAATAGCTGTTAAGCTGATAATTTCGGATGGAATTAAAATCACTTTTCAGTTCACTCTGGTACCATTTATCCACAGATTGAAAAGGTACTTTCAACTTGTAATCTTCCAGCCCGATCGGATTTTCAAGGATAAATTTTTCGACTGTTTCCGGATACATAACAGCAAACCGCGTAGCCACCATTCCACCCATCGAATGGCCTAACACGGCAATTTTATCTATTTTCAGATGATCAAGAATTCGCTTCGTATTGGCGGCAAGTTCATGAAACGAATACTGAAAATGCCGGGGTTTGGAAGATTTCCCGAATCCGATCTGATCCGGAATAATGACGCGGTAACCAAGTGCAGCCAGGGATTTAGCCGTTTGCTCCCAATAAGCGCCGTTGAAGTTTTTGCCATGTAAAAGCATTATGCTTTTTCCATTCGGCACTGAGGGTTTCACGTCCATATAAGCCATTTTCAGCTTTTCACCCTGCGATTCAATGGCTAAAAATGAAACTGGAAACGGATAGGTATAATTTTCAAGATGGATGTCGAGGTTTCGAAGCGTATCTTTTTGGGCCTGAACGCAAGACGCAAAAATCAGCAGAAGTATTAAAAAGGCAGGTTTTTTCATTTTACAATCCTGTAAATGCAAAAAGGATAACAACACGGTTATCCTTTTGACTACTGAAAATAATGTACCAGAATCTTAACTGATCAGTTTCGCTTTTGTTGACAAATAAGCCGTCAGCGATGCCAGAATGCCGACGATTGCAAACGACCAGCGCAGGTCAGCAAACTGTGCAACGATACCGATCAATGGCGGCCCGATCAGAAATCCGATAAAACTGATGGATGAAACGGCTGCCAGCGCCATGCCTGCCGACATGGTTGTGGACTTTCCGGCTGCGCTGTAAACCAGCGGTACAACGGATGAAACGCCAAAGCCGACCAATAAAAATCCCAGTGTTGCCGGAACCATAAAAGGAAACAAAACCGCTGTCGCAAGTCCTATTCCCATAAAACAGCCGCTGATCTGAAGCATTTTTTTTCTGCCCAGACGGTTGGCAAGCCAGTCGCCTGCAAAACGGCCGCCGGTCATGGTACCCATAAAAGCAACATATCCGAGTGTAGTCATGGACGCAGGAACATTTACAACTTCCTGAAAGTAAACGCCGCTCCAGTCGAACATGGCGCCTTCACAAACCATGGCACAAAACCCGATCAGGCCAAGCGTCAATAAATCACGGTCCGGTTTTACAAAAAGCGGCTGCGCTTCTCCGTTGTTCCTTTCGCTGTCCGGCATCGTATGTTTGTAAGCTGTAAAAATGATGACAAAAGCTGCCAGCGCGATGACGCTGAAATGAATGTGCGGAGGAATATGGACCGAAATAAAGAACGAACCGATCATGGCACTTACAAATCCTGCAAGGCTCCACAAACCGTGAAAAGATGCCATAATGGATTTGCCGTATTCCTGTTCTACGGCAACGGCCTGCGTATTAACCGCAATGTTCGTCAGATTTCCCCAAAGCCCGAATGCAAAAAGTGCAATGACAAGCTGCTCTGTCCGGGTTACAAAACCGATGAACGCCAGCGTCATAGCATAAAGGATCGCACCGATCAGCACCATTTTCTTGCTTCCGTAATGCGTAACCATCCAGCCGGAAATCGGCAGACTCGCCATCAGACCGATCGGTAAGGCAAGCAATACGGTACCCAGTCCGCCTTCGGTCAGGTGAAGCATGTTTTTAATATCGGGAATGCGGCTGGCCCAGGCTGCAAAGCTCAGGCCCTGCACAAAAAAGAAAGCAGCAACGGCTATGCGCAGGTACTTTCTGGAATCGGAGGGGGCAAATATTGAATAGTTCATAAGAGTGAAAAATGTGTCCGGCTATTTTCCGGACTGTTAATTCATGTGTATATATTATAATTTTTTTAAGTTCGTGATTTTAGTAACTGGTAATAAAATTCGGTTGCCAGTAAACAAATATGCTTTCAGCTTCAAAATTAACGGATATTTGCAGTATTTAATTCATCTAAATTGTACTTTTTTAATAATATTAAAAAGTAAGTCTTGTACTTTTCCTAGAAAACAGTTTTTATTTTTATTTATCGTTCCTGTACTTGTTGTAAATCGCGAAAAGCGTCAATAAAACCGCAAGGAATTACTATATTCACTTTTCATGCATTTATAAAAAAGGCCATTATGAGATCAGGATTTACTTTTTTGCTTGTGTTGCTGTTTTTTTCATCCGTGGCGCAGCCTGCAAAGACGGACAGAGTCAGTAAAATCAAGGCAACTTTGCCCGTTATTGAAAAACTGTACCAGGATTATGCAGAGAAAAATCATTTTCCCGCGCTTGCTTTCGGGTTGGTTGTTGACGGACAACTGCTGCTTTCCGGCGCAAACGGCTTCTCTGAAATTGCGACTTCCACAAAGGCTACGCCACAATCGCTCTTCAGAATAGCGTCCATGTCCAAAAGCGTTACCGCCATGGCTGTTCTTGCATTGCGAAAAGAAGGAAAACTGAAATTGGACGATCCGGCGTTCATGTATATTCCTGAGCTCAAATCCATGCCTTCACTGACAAAAGATGCGCCCGTCATCACGGTCCGGCATTTGCTGACGCATGCCGCAGGTTTCCCCGAAGACAATCCGTGGGGCGACCGGCAACTGGATTCAAAGGACGAAGAACTGATCGCATTGATCAAAAAAGGGATTTCATTTTCCAACGTGCCGGGTATCACCTACGAATACAGCAATCTTGGTTTTGCAATGCTTGGAAAAATAATCAGCAATGTTTCCGGCAAGCCTTATCAGCAATACATCGATGAGGTGATTTTCAAGCCGCTGGGAATGAACAACACCATTTGGGAATATTCAAAAGCACCTTCAAAACTGCTTGCACACGGTTACCGCTACGAAGATGACATCTGGAAAGAAGAAGAGTTGCTGCACGACGGCACGTACGGCGCCATGGGCGGACTGATTACTTCCATTGAAGATTTCAGCAAGTATGTTCTATTTCATTTGTCTGCATGGCCACCGAATTCAGCGCCGGAAACCGGGCCTGTTACAAGAAGCGATGTCAGGGAAATGCAGATGCCGTGGAATTTCAACAATCTCAATGCAGGCTACAAATATCCGGGCGGGCGTCCGTGCGCGATGGTTTCTGCCTATGGTTACGGACTGAGATGGAGCAAAGATTGTGAAGGAAGAACCGGGATCGGGCATACAGGCGGATTGCCGGGATTCGGAAGTCAGTGGCAAATTTTACCTGAATACGGGATCGGGATTATTGTACATGCAAACCGTACCTACGCCGGAATGGCGACGATCAATACGGCTGTGCTGGATACCATTATCGCAATGGCCGGCTTGAAACCGCTTCCTGTTAAAGTATCGGATGTTCTTGATCAAAGAAAAAGGGCGTTGCTCAAACTTCTGCCGGACTGGAAAAATGCGGAACAAAGCGGCATTTTTGCTGAAAACTTTTTCCCCGACAAATCGGTCGCACACCGCAAAAAGGAACTGGATCTTTTGCTGGCCAAGACGGGTAACATAACCGGGGTTTCAGAAATAACTGCGGAAAACCAACTACGGGGTACTTTTCAGATGAACGGGAGCAAAGGCGGCATTAAAGTGTATTTTACATTGTCACCGGAGAACCCGGCATTGATTCAGCAGCTTGATTTTGCAGAAGTGAATTAAACAAATCCGGGGCATAAGAAACGGGGATAAAGGAAATCAAACCTTACCGGTTGCTATATAAAGTAAAATTTCAATTGCCTGAATCCGGTTACTCTTCATATAATATCCTGATTATATTAAGAATAGGGCAATAGGCACGGAAGTTGTACTGTTATATAGATCACATGCTACTTTAAGCTTAAACTGTATACGGATGAGAATTTTAGGTTTGATAGTATTCGGAATGTTGTTTCTTTCATTTCATGTTGCTAAGTCCCAAACGAACGTTTATGATGTCATTGTTGCCGGAAGGACAATAGGTTCACTGAAAGTATTTGATGATAATGGAAAAGACGATACCGAAACACACCGGATTGAATCTGATTTCAAAATCATGTTCTATAAAGGCAGATATGCCACGCAAACCAATTACAGTCACGGAAAACTGGTTTCGGCTACCTGTTCGCATCATGTAAACGGCGACCTGAAAGAGAAAACACTGACCAGAAGCAGTGTCAAGCCATTATATGAAGTTATGTTTTCCGGAGAAGATGCAGAGGACAAAGCTAAGATCGAGCTGAATACGCCGATTATTTCTACCATTACAAGTTTGTATTACAAAGAGCCCGTTAACGTTCGGGAAGTTTACTCGGAACGTTACGGAAAAATGTGCAGCATTAAAAAATTATCCGAAGGCAAATACGGCATTTCATTACCGGACGGCAAACAAGCAACCTATACTTATCAGAACGGTCTTTGCAAAGAAGTGAAAACAGACCTGGCCGGTTTCAAGCTGCGTATTGTCTTGAATGCTGAAAAAACTTCTTCCCCGAAAACGGTCCTCAGATAGTTACCGTTTTCATGTTCTTTACGTCTGAATTGTTCCGGATCTCCTCGTTTGCAGATTTGACAATCACGTCATCTTCCTTGATGTCACCAAAGATTTCCAGCTTGTCTTCGCTGTTGCTCCCTGTTTTTACAGGAACCCAGACGGCTTTGTGATCCACTATTTTGATGATATAAGTTCCCTGAGGTGAATTGAGCAAAGCCGTCTTTGGAATGACAAATGCATTCGAATTTCCGCCCAAGGGAATGGAAACTTCGGCGATCATACCGGGAAGAAGTTTTCTATCACTGTTAGATATGTCCATTTCCGTGCGCTGAGAGCGTAATCTGGTATCCAGTGCTCCGGAAAGCCTGGTTACCTTTGCCGAGAAATCTTCATTGGGAAGTGACTTGACTTTAAATGTAATTTCACTATTATTCCTCAGATAACTGGTATAAGCTTCGGGAACACTTACAACCAAACGTAATTTGCGCTGCTCGACCAATGTAAATAGCGGAAACTCCGAACCCTTTCCGGAAGGGCCTACATATGCACCCGCACTGACATTCCTGGCGGTAATGACACCGCTGAACGGCGCCCGGATTTCAAGATAATTCCGGGTGTCTGTAATTTCCCGCGTTGCCGATTTTGCTGCTTCAAGCTGCGCAAAGTCTGACCTTTGTTTTGCCAGAGCCACATCCAGATCATTCTGTGAAACGGTTCCCGGCGTTTTGCTTGTTTCCAGCAAACGTTCGTAATTGGCTTTGCTTGCTTCATAAATAGCTTCCTGCGATGCCAGTCTGGACTGGCTTCCTGCAAACTGTGCGGTAAGTTCCGGCGCCTCCATGGATGCAAGCAGCTGGCCTTGCTTTACTTCGGTACCAACGTCTGCATGCAGTTTTTTAACAAAGCTGCTTACTTTGGCATAAAGATCCACTTGCTGATAAGCAATCAGTTCGCCGGGAATTTTCAGGTTGGACGAAAGTTGCTGTTTTTTTAGCGAAAAAGTTTCCAGTGCGGACGCTTCAACCGGAGCCTTGGCATTTTCTTCCTCTTCTTCGGCCTTGGATGGCCCGCATCCCTGAAGTCCTGCAAAAGCTGTAAACACAAGAGCAACAGCCAGTTTATAGTAATTTTTCATTTGCTTCAATACTTGGTTATTTGGTCATAGGAATATAAAACTTGCTTTCTTCATCTTCGGGATCGAGCGAGACACTTTGTGTACTCGCATTGCCCTGGCCCCAGGCGAATACAAGCGGCAGAATAAACAGTGCCGCAAAGGTGGATGCAATCAATCCGCCGATCACTGCACGGCCAAGCGGTGACGACTGATCGCCGGCTTCACCCAGGCCACTCGCCATCGGTATCATTCCGACGACCATCGCAACTGCCGTCATCACAATCGGGCGTAACCTTAAACTGGCAGATTCCTGCGCAGCTTCAATGGCATTACCGCTGTGCTTTCTTAATTGTTCCGCATTGGTAATCAATAAAACCGCGTTGGAAATGGAAACACCCACCGACATGATAATGCCCATATAAGATTGCAGATTAAGCGTGGAACCCGTCATCATCAGCAACGCAAGCGAGCCGAGTACAACCGCTGGAACTGTTGCAAGTACAATGGCAGAAACCTTGAATGACTGAAAATTAGCCGCAAGCATCAGGAAAATGACAACAATGGCAACAATCAGACCATTCTGAAGACTGTCCAGCGTATCGGTCAGTGTCTGGCTGAGTCCGACAAGTTCAACGGTAAGTCCCCGCGGAAGTTCACCTAATGAAGCAAGCGCCGTTTCTACATCCGCCTTTGCAATGCCCAGATCCGTATTGTTGAGGTTTGCTGTTACGGACAAAACCGGCATGGAGCCCAGATTGTCGTTTTCACCGTAGGTCGTATCCGGTGTAATCGTAGCGATGTCATTCAAAGTGGGCCGGCTTGCATTTCTGAGTAACGGAATTTCGCCAATTTCACTGATGTTGTTCATTTTGTTTTCAGGAACCTGAACCTGTACCGAATAGCTGAATCCGCCTTTTTCGTCCACCCAGATATTTTTGTCTGTATAGCGCGAAGAAGAAGTGGAAGCGATCAGTGATTTGGAAACGTCATTCATATCCACGCCGAGCTGTGCGGCACGCACGCGGTCCACTTCTATATTGATAGAAGGATATTTGTTGGATTGTCCAAGCTGAATATCCCGCAAGTAGCTGATATGCTTCAGTTTTTCAATGACCAGCTGCGCATATTTCTCATTCAGTTTTTTATCCCTTCCCGACATCCTGACCTCAATCGGAGTAGGAGAGCCCTGGCTCAGGATTTTGTCGGTAAGTTCAATGGGTTCAAACGAAAGCGCAAGGTCCGGAACCGTTACACTGATCCTTTTACGGATTTTCTCTTTCAGCTCATCCAGATTGGTGTGAAAGCCTTCTTTCAATGCGACCTGCAAAACGGCTTCCTGCGGGCCGGCCATCCACAGATAAATCGGATTGACCGAAAACAAAGCCGGGTGCTGACCGACATAGGCCGACGTAACAGAAACATTTTTGGTGCCCACTATATCCTTGATCGCCTGAATCGTAGCAAGTGTTTTTTCTTCTGTTCTTTCAATGCGCGTTCCTTCCGGTGCCCGGAGACGAACCTGAAACTGTGCGCCATTTACTTTTGGCAAAACGTCTTTACCGATATTGGTCAGTAAAAATCCGGCAGTAACCGTAGAAAGTACAAGGTATGCAATTACAATCGGTTTTCTGTAAGGAATCATACGGGCAATAAATCTTGAAAACCGTATTCTGATGCGATCAAACCGGCTGATTTTGCCGCTTTCGTTATGATCCGGTTTGTGCAGCAATGCTTCTTTCTGCGCTTCTTTATTTCTGGAAAGGCCCGAAGCTGCAAATTCTTCCGCATCGCTCATTTCGACGCCGTCTTTGTTTTTATGATGCTTTACTTTCATGATCCAGTTGGCCATAACCGGAACAAATGTCTGGGCAAGAAAATAGGAAACGATCATACTGAAACCAATGGCCAGCGCAAGCGGCAAAAACAAAGATCCCGGAATGCCGCCCATCGTAAACGCCGGTGCAAAAACAGCCAGAATACAAAACAGGATCAGCAGCTTCGGAAAAGCAATCTCCTGACAAGCATCCCAGATCGCCAGCGCTTTGGGTTTTCCCATATCTAAATGCTGGTGAATGTTCTCGATCGTAACCGTACTTTCATCTACAAGAATACCGATGGCAAGTGCAAGTCCGCTCAGTGTCATGATGTTGATGGTCTGCCCGAAAAGGTTCAGGAACAAAACGCCGGAAATAATGGATGTCGGAATCGTTAAGATCACAATCAGTGCGCCGCGCGGATCGCCCAGAAAAAGCAAAACCATTAAACCCGTAAGAATGGCACCGATTGCGCCTTCGGTCAAAAGGCTCATAACGGAGTTCATTACATAAGTGGACTGATCAAATTCATAGCTGATTTTTACGTCTTCCGGCAGAGTGCTCTGGATTCTGGGCATTGCTTTTTTCAGGTTCTGTACCACTTCCCATGTAGAGGCATCGGCACCTTTGGCAATGCTGAGATAAACGGAGCGCTTTCCGTTTACCAATCCATAGCCTGCCGTTATGTCCGCGCCGTCTTCAACCGTGGCTACGTCGCGCAGGTACAAATTCTGAACGGAACCTTTAAAAAGCGGGATATTTTCAAAATCCTTTATATTTCTAACGGTTGTATTGGTGGGCGTAATGTAGTTTTTATCACCGATCCGCACATTGCCGGAAGGCGCCGTCTGATTATTGATCCGCAATGCTTCCACCAGCTGATCCGGTGTCAGGTTATGCGAGCGCAGCAAATCCGGATCAGCTTTTACTACAATCGTACGGATGTTCCCTCCGAACGGCGGCGCAGACACAAGGCCGGGAATGGACGTAAATGTAGAACGCACGTAAACATTCGCCATGTCCAGCAATTCATTATTGGTCCGTTTTTCACTGCTCAGTACCAGTTGTCCGACCGGCAAAGTGGACGCATCAAAACGGATGATGAACGGCGGATTGGAACCCGGCGGAAATATGGCCTGCGCACGGTTGGTAAAAGCACTCAGCTCCGCAGATGCCTGCGCCATGTTGGTACCGGGATAGAAGTTGATCTTCATCAGCGTCAGTCCCTGAATATTTTTGGTTTCAATGCTTTTGATACCATTTACATACAGCAGAATGTTGATGTATTGTTTGGCAAAGAAAGTTTCCATCTGCGTAGGCGTATAACCTCCGAAAGGGTGCGCGATGTACATCACAGGCAGGTCCAGCTTCGGGAAAATATCCACTTTGATGTTCCGCACTGCATTGATACCGAAGAAGAACAAGCCGGCTACCAAAACCATAATGGTGATAGGCTTGCGTAATGCAAAACGTATTAAATCCATATTTTACCGGGAAAAGAATTTGTTCAGGGGTTTAAGGAAAATTTCAGGAAACAAGGTGTGTAGTTACTGGTTCAGGAAAAGGCCGAAATCTCCTGCCGCCGCTGCTTTCAGCAACAAGGCCTGCCAGAGATTGCTCAGTGCAATGTCGCGGTTGGTTTCAGCACGGTTAAGGATATAAAGTGCCTGTGTAAGGTCAACAATATTGCTTAGTCCGTTTTTATACAGGACACTTTTCTGCAGATAAGCATCCGAAGCCGATTGTACCTGAATCGGTGCTTCACGGAAATTGGCAACAGCATTTCTGATTTTATTTTCGGATAGGATAAGCTGGTTTCTGATCTGCTGGTCCACTACATTGTATTCTTCCTGCAGGGCACTGGAAATAAATTCCTGCGATAGTACCTGCTGGCGTGTCCGCAGCAAATTGGTCATATTCCATGTTGCTCCGATCCCGAGCAGATAATTGGCTCTGACCGGCTTGATGCCCTCAAAATAATTCTGCGTGTAAGCGTGCTGATCCGTAGCGTAAGTGGAAGAAAATCCGGCGCCGCGGCCCTGGAAAACGCCGAAAAGCGAAAGGACCGGAAGTCCGAGTGTCTGAAAATACTTCGCCTGCTGATTGCTCACCGCTACCCGGTTGGAATAATATTTCAGAAGCGGATGGTTTTTGGAAACCGTGGCGGAATCATCAATGGATTGCGGCATTTTGGTGATAAAAAGCGTATCCAGAGTAAATTGCTGATTGGTAATGCCCATCAAACGGGCCAGTACGTTCGCCTGTTCCTGCTCGAAATCCCTTGCCTGCGTAATGCTGATTTTTGCATTGGAAACCTCAGCGTTGGCGAGCGACGAATCCACACCGGGTATCAGTCCGTTTTTGGCACGCGTGACAACCACATTTTTTAATGCAGCGGCTCTTTCCAAATTGTTTTCCCAAGATTGCGTCAGCCTTTGCGCAACGAGTAAATTCAGATATGCGCCTGCTACGCGGATACTATGCTGAAACTTTTCCTGTTCCAGATCGCTCCGGTCACGGTCTACAATGGATGCCGAAACATGGATGCGCTCTTTTGCACGTCCAAAAGCAAAGAAATCCCAGTTGACATTGGTTAGATACAACGCTCCGAAGGCAGCATTCCAATTTTGCTGCGGAAGCGGCAGACCGGAGGAAGCCACTGACAGGCCCATTCCGTAAAGCGGACCGTTCTGGCCGTTGACCGTGCCGTAATCCTGCTGTGCCGACAAATTCAGATTGGGCAGATATTCCTTTTTGCTTTGCTGCAGCGTGGCCTTTGACGCACTCAGGTAATTATTCTTGGCCTTGATGGTTCCGTAATTGGCAAGAGCAGTTTCAACCGCTTCATTCAAAGTCAGTACCTGTGCGGACAGGGAAAGACTTACAAAAAACAGAATTGGAAAAAGGAGCAGGCTGGGTTTAGGTTTATTCCACATATAGAGCGTAATTGGAATTTAGAACGGCGGTTCAAATGCTGCACATTCTGCATTCGGGCATTCTTTAAATCATTGTACAAAGGTAACCCTGAAAACGGGGCAATGATGCATTGCTTCAAACATAAACTATAAAATTCAAATATCTACCTTTCGTGTATGCGATAAGATTTGGGCGTAACCCCGATCTGTTTTTTAAAAAGATTGTTGAAATAGGCCGGATATTCAAAACCCAGGCAAAAGGCAATTTCGGCAATGCTCCAGTTGGAATGCCGCAGCATGATTTTGGATTGTGCCAGAATACGCTCGATGATATGTTCCGTTGTCGTTTTGCCAGTAATTTCCTTCAGCGTGCGGTTCAGGTGATTTACATGCACGCCCAGTTTGGTTGCATAATCCTTGGCCGTTTTCAGCTTCAGTTTATGTTCGGGCGATTCGATGGGAAACTGTCTTTCAAGCAATTCGTAAAACAAAGACGATAATCTTTCTGATCCGTTGACATACGCGTTATTAAGTTCCGAAGGCTGCATTTTCATGGCTTCGTGTGCGATTACATTCACGTAATTGCGCATCAGATCGTATTTGTGAATGTAACTGGATTCATTGTCCTCGTACATTTTCCTGAATATGCCCAGCAGATAATCCTGCTGTTCCTGCGTGACAAAATAAACCGGAATGCTGTCGCTGCGAAGAATAGGGCAGTCATTGACCGTTCTCGAACGATTGATCGTACTCAGGAAGCTGTCTGTAAAAAGGCAGAAATAGCCCGTTTGTTCCTCGGAAAGCGCCTGCCAGGAATACGGTACATTCCGGTTAAAAAATACAAGTGCATTCTGGTTGATTTCAATCTGGTGATTTCCGTAAGAAAGCCTGCCTTTGCCGATGATCAGCGAAATTTTATAAAAATCCCTTCTTGAGTAGGAAGTATACTTGCTGCAGAATACCCTCGAGAAAACATTGAAATGTCCCTCATCCCCACTCAGTTTATCCGGACTCACCGACCCTTTTGCGGCTGGGTGCGTCTGATAAAAATGCTCTATGCTTTCACTCGGTATCATATGATGAAGTTATGGAATTCAAATATCCGCTACAATTATATTGTGTTAAAATGTCATTAAGTATTTGTCGTACTGATTATTGTTATACTTTTTCGGATATAAGTGATTAAAGTTGCTTCGCCTGTTTAGAATGCTGCCGCAATGGAATCTCTTCGTCCGGATTTCAGATGCGTGAAACCGCCTGTTTTATAGTTGCGGCGCGAGGTCAGCGGGTTGATTCCCGATTTTTCCTTTTGCTGCTTTACAGGAATGACAACCGCATACGCTGTTGCCCTGTATTTGGGCGTATAATCCTGATTTCCATTTTTGCGGTACGAGCTGCTGCCGGCAATCCTGATGCGGTTTTCCGCGATGCGTATTCCTTCTGTTGTGTTTTTCCGGGCCTCGGCAGCTTTGTTGGGCTGTTTATAGTTGTGAATGGAAATGCCCTGATCTATCGGCCGGGATGCTTGTGCGAAGGCATTTTGATGAAAGAAAACGGTCAGATTCAAGGAGGCCAGTAATAGAAGAAATTTGATTTTCATAACGAGGTTATTCTTTGTATTTCGTACTTGTCTTTCAAAATTACAAGTCTGATCAGTTACAGAAAATAATGTTTTCAAACATTAAGTTATAATATTCAATCATTCGTTTCTTGTTCAAAAAGCGGTTATCATTCTGAAATGAAACTATTTAGTTATTTCAAGCAGCGGTTCGTTTTTTGTATGTGAAATGAGAAAAGATTAATGGAAAGGTGTAAATGCTTATATTTAAACTTATTAATATTTTTTAGGATTTGATATGGAGTGCAGGCATATGGCCCGAATGGCGAAGTGATGCTTTCATGCTTTTTTGGGCAGTTGGTTTGTATATTTTATGAAGTTATAAAATTCAAACTTTTATGCCTTAAAACAGAAAAGCCGGCGCAGGCCGGCTTAAATGGTGTCCTTCCAGTCAAACGTCAGTCGACAGTCGGGTAAATGGATTTGTCTGAATTTTTGTGGTAATCTGCAATCTCCGAATTTGAAACCTTAACCTTGTTATGCGGTGTTTTGTAATTTCTCGGAGAATTCAGCGGATTGATTTCAACTCCTTCCACATTGTACCTTCGTGTAACCACCAATGCTGCCGGACGGGGCGCATACTTGGGCGTTGTGCTGATATGCTGGCGGTGCTGCTGCTTGCTGTATCTTTCAACCGTTCCCAAGCTTGGAACCCGGACCGTGTTTCTGTCTGCTTCAAGCGCCTTTGCTTTTGCCGCCTTATTGGGATGTTTATAATTGTGAACCGATACGCCTGGATCAACAATGGATTGCGATTTTGCCTGCATGGAAAACAAACCTGCAGTCAAAATCAACGCTGATAATACAGTTGCTTTTTTCATGGTTGCAATCTTTTACTTTCAAGAATTGATTAATCCATATCTGGATACATGAAATAACAACTTTTTACGAATTGAGTTTAATCGCGGTTTTTTTGTTTAAAATGAGGAATTTCAAAATTCAGGTTTAAAAAACGCATTTTTGCAACTGTAATTATTCCATTCTCTGATTTACAGATTTAAAAAACAACCGCTTTTTGCATAGAATAAATTTTTAATCCAAAAACAGGTGTTAAATACACGCAATCAGGAAAATGGAAAAAAATGAAAATTTAATGACTTTGTAATTCTTTTCTAACCACTCTCTAATAATTAGGGTCATTTCAGCAGCGCATATACCGAATTGCGCAACCCGAGACAGATCCTTTCAATTGGAAGATCGTTGCTGTCTTCACCAAACGGATCTTCAATTTCCTCGGCAATTACTTCCAGACTGGCCAGAATGTAAAAGACAAACATCACAAACGGTATCACCAGAAAATGCAGGCTGAAAACATAGCCGATGGGCAAGGTAAGGCAGTAAGTAAAGATGAATTTTTTAATAAAAGAGCTGTAAGACAAAGGAATAGGCGTGTTCTTGATGCGTTCGCAGGCGCCGGTGATGTTGGTAAAAGATTCCAGTTCGTGGTTCAGCAATATCGTATGTTCCGGAAGTAAAACATTCTTTTTCTGCAGTTCGATGACTTTGCCAAATATGGCCGCAGCAATCTGGTTCGGAATATGTTCCTGAACGTGCAGGTCATTTCGGGTAAAAAGTTCGGTATCGGTAAAATCTTCCGGTCGGTAGCGGTTCAGCAAATGATTCCTCAGTGAAAAAGCGAAGTTCGGGATCATAATACGGAAAAACGCACGCTCTTTTTCATTTTCATCACCCAGCATGGCGTTGATTTTCAGGGCCAGGTTGCGGCTGCTGTTCATCAGAGATCCCCATTGCTTGCGTCCTTCCCACCAGCGGTCATAAGCAGTGTTTGTCCGGAACACCAGCAGCATGGAAATGACAAATCCGAGCAGGGAATGCATCAGCGAAATGTTCTTCAGGTCGGTATCTTGTCCAAGTTTCCAGTGAATCAGGATCAGATATGCAACTACTGCCGAATACACGCCGATGGTAATAATAAGCGGACTCAGTTTCCGGACCGTATCCGCTTTTTGAAAGTAAAAAATGTAACGGAACCATTCCTTCGGATTGTAATCGATCATACAAGTTTTACATTATCAATTAATTTGAAGAATTCCTTAAAGCATTTGGCCGTTAATCTTGCATCTTCCAGCGCATTATGCGTTTCTTCCTCGCGCTCAAAACCGAAATAGGAGGCAACGGAACCCAGGCTCAGCGAACGCGGCACATTTTTGCCGTTCTTTTCCAGGATCTGAAAAAACAAATAAGAAACCGTATGCAGATCAATCATTTTATTGGAAAAACCCCATTTCATTTTTTCATGCCGGTAAGCAAACCGCAGGAAGTTGATGTCGTTGATGACACTTTGTCCGCAAATGATGACATTAGAAAAATTGGGTTTGCCGGCGTTCATTTTTTTGATCCAATTTTCAAACTCTGGCAAAACATCATAAATCATCGGCGCATCTTCCAGATCGTCCAGTGAAAGACCGTGTACTTCTTCCGATTTGGTCGAAAAAGCTTCTTCATTTTCCGGATAAACATTCTGGAGATAAGTCCCGAGCGAGCGCCATTGCTCGTCGAAAAACTCGGCTCCGATCTGTATGATTTCATTCCAGCCCGGTTCCGGACCGGTCATTTCTATATCTAAAACAAGAAAGGACATAAGGTGAACTGTGGTATTAATTAAAATTTCATCGTGATTTCAGAAACTCAAACGGGTATTTTTGTGTACAAAATTAGATAAACATTACATTCCAGCCGATTTATTCATCATTCAATATTAAAATGCCAATCGACTATAGTCAAATACCAACGCCTTGTTTTGTTCTGGAAGAAGCTTTGCTGCGTAAAAACCTTCGCCTGATCGATTCGGTACAGCAATCAGCCGGCTGTAAAATCATACTGGCATTAAAGGGTTTTTCCATGTTCAGTGCCTTCCCGATTGTAAGGGAATATCTGGAAGGCGCTACGGCAAGCTCGCTCAATGAAGTGAAGCTCATCAATGATTACATGGGCTGCCCGGCGCATACATACATGCCGGCTTATCCGGAGCAGGAATTTCAGGAAATCATGGAAAGGAGCAGCCATATTACGTTCAACTCTTTAAGCCAGTGGGAAAGGTTCAGGGAAAAGGTGGAAAATTTCAAATCGGCAAATCCTGAACATCAGCTTTCATGCGGCATACGCGTCAATCCGCAGTACTCGGAAGTGGAAACGGATATGTACAATCCGTGCGTTCCGGGTTCAAGGCTGGGTATAACACGCGACAAGTTGCCCGACCGGCTTCCCGAAGGAATAGACGGTATCCATTTTCATACGTTATGTGAGAACGGCTCGGATACGCTGGAAAGGACGCTTGCTGCGCTGGAATCCCGATTCGGTGATCTGCTGAAACAGGCCAAATGGCTCAATATGGGCGGCGGTCATCTGATGACGCGTGAAGGATATGATATCGACAAACTAATCAAGTTAGTTAGCAACATCAAAGCCAAGTATGACCTGGATGTCATCCTGGAACCGGGATCAGCCATTGCATGGCGTACAGGCGTGCTGGTTACAACCGTTCTGGACGTTATGGACAGTCAGGGAATTGATGTTGCAATAATGGACAGTTCCTTTGCCGCGCACATGCCGGACACGCTCGAAATGCCGTACAAGCCCGTTATTTCCGGTGCATACCACGATCCTGTTCAGGGAAAACCGACTTACAGAATCGGCGGGATGACTTGTCTGGCAGGAGACTTTATAGGTGATTATTCGTTTGACAAACCGTTAAATTCAGGCGACCTGATCATTTTTGAAGATATGATCCATTATACCATGGTAAAAACGACAACTTTCAACGGTGTCAATCTGCCGTCGATCGGAATCTGGAAGGAAAATCAGCAGTTTCAGCTGATCCGCTCCTATGGATATGAAAGTTTTAAGGACCGGCTTTCGTAAATAAATCAGAATGTTAGTAAAAGATAAAATCGCCCGGATAAACATTTTATCCGGGCGATTTTTTGATTTGATAATTTTATCTTGCTAAAAACTTATGGAATCATGGGAAAAAGCCTTTTGATTTCTTCGGTTGTCGGCTGCTTTCCGTATTCGCAGATTTCAAAAACTTCCACAAACCGGACCGCTGCTGCTTTGTCCGGACCGTATAGTTTATCCAGCGAAAGCTTGATTTCAGGTGTTACCGAGGACCGTTTTTCCGTTGCGGCAAGGAGCCATTTTTTTCTTTCTTCCAATCCTTTCGGTACATTATCAAGATCCTGATTGGTCCAAGGAAGCCATTCGTAAAATTGCGAAACGTGTGCATCAAGCCCTTCTACTTTTTTGGAAATAGCCTGCGTAATGTCCACGGCAATGTCCGGACGAAAAGGATTTGGCCGCTGGAAACGGTCACGGAAATAAAGGAAAACAGGATTTTTAGTCAGCGGAGGCGTACTGCTAACAATATTGGGTACGATTACTAAGTAAGCCGCATCCTGAACAATGACGCCGGTATTGCGATGATCGGGATGATAATCGTTCGTACGGGGTGCAATAACCAGATCCGCATTCCATTCCCGTATCAATCGGATCACAGTCATGCGGTTTTCAAGCGTGGGCAAAAGTTCGCCGTCGTGGTTATCCAGCACGTCGTATTCAATTCCCCATCGACGGGCTGCTTCTTTGGCTTCCTTCAGACGGCGGTTGGCCAGTTCGCCGCCGCCGATTTCCTGATGTCCCTTGTCGCCGTTTGTAAGGGAAACAAATTTTACCTTGTGGCCCATAGAGGAATAAATAGAAGCTACGCCGCCGGCGCCAAGGTCACAGTCATCTGGATGGGCACCGAAAACAATGATTTTTAAAGGATTTCCGGCTTGCGGCTTGTTCGTCTGAGCAGAAACCAGACAGTTGCACAGCAAGGAAAAGGTGAGGAAAAGAATCTTCATCAGAAAGGAATTGGGATTAGGTTTAGAAATTTAATTAAAGCAGATTTCAAAGGGAAAGGCAGATGCAAAGCATTTTTAATGCATGTGCACAGCCTATTTATGTTCTTTTTACAAGCCATGGAATACCGCAAAATAAGCATTAAACGGATAAAAGGCTTTTTCACCGGAAAAAAGTAAGCAGGCGATATGCCAGAGCAGCAACTGCTTAAAGTGCAAATTTGAAATATTTAAAGAAAGCCTGCTGAAGTTCTTCCGGGAATCCTGTATCTTTGTATCCCGTAATCATAGAAAAAAAGCAACGTCTTATGGCTTCCAAAGCACGAAAGACCGCGAAGTACATTTTCGTTACGGGCGGTGTAACATCTTCACTTGGCAAGGGAATCATTGCCTCATCATTAGCTAAACTGCTGCAAGCCAGAGGGCTATCTGTCACGATTCAAAAGTTTGATCCATATCTGAATGTTGATCCCGGCACAATGAATCCATACGAGCATGGCGAATGCTATGTAACGGACGACGGAGCAGAAACAGACCTGGATCTTGGCCACTACGAACGTTTCCTGAACGTTCGCACTTCGCAGGCCAACAACGTGACGACGGGCCGGATTTATCATAATGTCATTACGGCCGAGCGCCGAGGGGATTTTTTAGGGAAAACCGTTCAGATTGTTCCGCACATTACGGACGAACTGAAAAGGAACATGCTGTTGCTTGGGCAAACGGGCGATTATGATATTGTAATTACCGAAATCGGCGGATGCGTAGGCGATATCGAATCGCTGCCGTTTCTTGAAGCGGTTCGTCAGGTAAAATTTGAAATGGAAGAGCACGACACGCTTGTGATCCATCTGACGCTTATTCCTTACCTGAACTCTGCGGGTGAACTGAAAACCAAACCGACTCAGCACTCGGTCCGGATGCTGCAGGAAGCGGGTATTCAGCCGGATATTCTGGTTTGTCGCACGGAGCATCCTTTGCCTTACGATATCCGCAAGAAAATCGCCTTGTTCTGCAATGTTCAGGTAAATTCGGTGATCGAAGCCATGGATGCGGACACCATTTATGCCGTTCCGTTACTGATGCTGAAAGAAAGACTGGATCAGCGTGCATTGTATATGCTGGATATTTACAATGACAAAGACGTGGATCTGGATGCGTGGAAAATGTTTTTGTCCAGACTGAAAAATCCAATTGATTCCGTACGCATCGGACTGGTTGGAAAATATGTGGAATTGCATGATGCTTACAAATCCATCGTGGAATCGTTCATCCATGCCGGTGCAGCCAATGAATGCAAGGTGAGCATTGAATGGATTCATTCCGAAAACCTGACCGAGGAAAATGCCGTTGAAAAACTGGAAAACCTGGACGGCGTACTCGTTGCGCCCGGATTTGGTGAAAGAGGCATTGAAGGGAAAATCGCTGCCATTCAGTACGTACGTGAAAACAAGATTCCGTTTTTCGGGATTTGCCTCGGCATGCAGATGGCCGTTATTGAATATGCACGCAATGTAATCGGCTGGGAAGGAGCACATTCCATGGAAATGGACACCAACACGGATCATCCGGTCATTCATTTGATGGAAGATCAGAAGGATATTTCCAACAAAGGCGGAACCATGCGTCTAGGCGCTTATCCGTGCAGGATCAAAAAGGATACGCTGGCAAGCCATATCTACGGGAAAACCAATATCAGCGAACGTCACCGTCACCGCTACGAATTCAACAATAAATACTTAAAGGATTTTGAGGAGAAAGGTTTGCTGGCCACCGGTATCAATCCCGATAATAATCTGGTAGAAATGGTCGAATTGCCGGGACATCCGTTCTATGTCGGCGTTCAGTTCCACCCTGAGCTGAAAAGCACGGTTATGAACCCGCACCCGCTTTTTGTACATTTCGTTAGTGCCGCATTGACTTATTCTCAGGAAAAAAGATCCGTAGAGGCTTTAAACACATCAATGCATTAAGCTAAAAAGGGCAATAAGGAAAATCTTATTACCTTTGCCGTCCCGTTCGGGTAAACTGTTTCAACAATTGTAGTAAATAATGGATAAAAATTTTATAATCGGCTTAGTGCTTATTATGCTAATGCTGATAGGCTATCAGATACTGGTTCCGAAACCTGTGGAACCAACACCTGTGGCACAAGTTAAACAAAACAACTCAAAAGCTTCTGTTACTTCATCAACAGTTCCGGACTCCGTCAGATCAGGTGCCAGAATAACCGATTCAGCCGCAGTGGCGCAGGAAACGCCAAAAGATCTGACCATCGAAACGCAGGATACAAGAATTGTCTTTTCCAATAAAGGCGGTATCATGAAAGAGGTGATGTTAAAGAAATACAAAACCTTTGACCACAAACCGCTGTATCTGATTGCCGAAAACCACAACCGGTTCCGTATCGATTTTCCGACACAAACCGGCGATGTAAGGCTTACAGATCGTTTTTTTACAACCGATTCCAAAGATCAGGTGCTGGCTGAAAAAGACTCGGCCATCGTTACGTACCGTGTTGATCTGAAAAATAACCAGTATGTGGAACAAACTTATGTTGTGCACGGAAGCGGTTATGTTATTGACTACGGAATAAAAAGCAACGGGATCGGCCTCGGCGACAAATCGGTGCAGTTTGACTGGAACAATGACTTGCTTCAGCTGGAAAACGACATGCACAAGAACCGCGAAGTGGTGACGATCAATTACTTTACGGACGATCTGCAAAGCCTTCCGACCAGCCCGACGGCCAATGAAGAAGCCAAAGCTGCCGAGCCGGTAAAATGGTTTACGATCAAGCACAAGTATTTCCTTGCGGGTCTGATTGCCGAAAAGCATCCGTTCAGCGACGTTGCCATGCGAGCGGACGTAAACCCGAACGATTCGACCATTGTGAAAACCATGAACGTTGCGGCAAACATCTCGATGTCGGCGATCCAGAAAGGAGAGGCGAACTACCAGTTTTTCCTCGGACCGAACGATTACCATCTTGTCGATAAAGTACAGGCCGAGAATTTTGATCAGAACGTTTATTTAGGTTATGCCTTTCTGAAACCGATCAACAAGTTTTTCCTCGTGCCGCTGTTCAATTTCCTGGAAAAGTTTGTCAGCAATTACGGTATTCTGATTATTCTGCTTGTGTTGTTTGTCAAAACGCTGCTCACGCCGCTTACTTACAAGTCGTACATCAGCATGGCCAAAATGAAATTGCTTGCGCCGGAACTGGAACAGATTCGTCAGCAGAACCCGGACGACATGGCCAAGCAGCAGCAGGATCAGATGAAATTGTATCAGCAGGTCGGCGTAAGTCCGTTGAGCGGCTGTATTCCGGTGCTGGCCACCATGCCGATCCTCTTTTCGCTGTTTTTCCTTTTTCCGAATTTGATCGAACTGCGGCAGCAGTCATTTCTTTGGGCAAGTGATTTGTCCACGTATGATTCGTTTATCAAACTGCCGTTTACTGTTCCGTTCGGAATCGGAAACCATATCAGTCTTTTTACGATCATGATGACGGCTTCCAGCATCGGTTATGCGTATTATAACAACCAGATTACGCCAAACCAGCCCGGACCGGTCAATATGAAAGTGCTTGGCTACATCATGCCGTTGATGTTCATGTTTGTACTGAACTCGTTTCCGGCAGGTCTTACGTTTTATTATTTTGTTTCCAACGTCGTGACCATTGCGCAACAGTTGCTGATCAAAAAATTCGTAAACGAAGACAAGATCAGAAACATACTGGAAGAGAACCGCAAGAAGAACGCAAACGGAGAAAAGAAACAGACCAAGTTTCAAAAGTATCTTGAAAAATCGTTGCAGGCTGCCGAAGAAGCTAAAAAGAAGCAGGCCGAACTTGAGAAACGTACCAAAAAGAAATAATTGTTTTATTACTTCGTAGTATACAAAGGGCAATGTTTCCGCAAGGAAGTATTGCCCGTTTTTTTCTCTTTAAACGGTTTTTGTAATTTGACCGGTCAAAATAATCTTAACCCGCTATATTAATGAGAGTTATATTTTTTTTGATGTTAATAACCGTTTGCAGTTTCTGTCATGTAACGCAAGCTCAGAACATTGCACAGACTGAAAGCAGGTATAAGTCGGCTGTGGATGACTACAAGCATGAAAAATATGCCGCTGCCATGGAGAAACTTTCTCCATTGACAAACCCAAATCTGAAAACACCTTATTCCACTTACTCACAATATTATTACGCCCTATCTGCATATCAGCTGAAACAGTATCCGGAAAGCAAGCAAATGCTTTTGCAGCTGCTGAGTTCGTATCCCGGCTGGAACAGGATCAATGACGTGTATTATCTGCTTGGCACGATTGCGCTCGAAAACGGCCGTTACAAGGAAGGTCTGGATTACCTTCTGAAAATCAAGGATTCTTCCTTTAATAAAGATATAACGGCTTTAAAGCAGCTTCATCTTGAAAATATTACGGATTTGGCTATTCTGAAAGATCTGCACAGACAGTATGCCTCCGACCGTGAAATTGCACTGGCGCTGAGCATGGCTATTGAAAGTAACCCGTCGGCAACGCAGTCGGATATGCTGCTGGATGAGCAGCTTCAGAAGCAGTTCAAATTCAGTAAAAAGGAAAAAGTGGCCGTTACGGAAGAAACGGGCAAACGCAGCACGCCAAGGTCTGAAGGCAAGTGGACTAAAGGATATCTGGATGTTTCCGTACTGCTGCCGTTCCGGCTGGATGAATTCAATACTGCCAAACGCCGTTCCAATCAGTTTGCATACGATTATTATCTGGGTATGGAAATGGCCAGAGAGCTGCTTGCAACAGAAGGCATTCAGGTCAATATCTGGGCTTACGATGTTGTGAACGATGCCAAGTCCATGAAATCCATTGTGGATAACAAAAATTTCCAGCTTTCAGATCTGGTTGTAGGCCCGCTTTATTCTGAAACGTTTAATGTTACTGCCGAATTTGTCAACCGTTCCGGAATGATTATGCTGAATCCGCTTTCTACCGACGGCAATCTGATCAAATCCGCATCCGGTATTTACCTTGCGCATCCTTCGATTGCATTTCAGACGCAAAAAGCGGTACAATGGATAAAAACGCAGTCATTCGGCCTGTCGGCAGCCATTTATTACGGCAGTACGGCAAAGGATTCGGCCATGGCATTTTCCTATGCTGCGGAATGGACGGGCAAAGGCGGCAAAGTGCTGGAAATGATTAAAATCCAGCCTGACCGTGAATGGCTGGAAAGCAGCATTCTGATTGCAGAGTCGATGAAACCGGCGCATGTTGCCCTGTTTACTTCGGATGGCAGAACGGGAACAATGGTTATGGAGGTGCTTAAAAGTCGTAAACTTGCCAGTATTCCGGTACTTGCAACTTCAACCAGTTTTAATCAGCAGGAATCCAGGCTTTCGAAATACGGATCAAAACTGTTCCTGATCAATGCGGATTATGTGGACCGCGAAAAGGAAACTATCCGTCAGTTTCAGAAAGATTATTTTGCCAGAAACAACACATTTCCATCCGTATATTCCTATCAGGGCTATGATCAGCTGCTGTATTTTGCCAGAATGCTGAATACGTACAAGGACAAGTTCAGCAGCGGACTGCGCTCGGGCAGAAACAGCGGGCAGGAATACCTGCTTTCCGGCTTCGATTATTCCAGGTCCAATGAAAACCAGATTACGCCTGTTATTAAATTCAACGGTTTCAAATGGGTTCCGGTGGACAGGTAAAATAAACTGAATCAACGAAATGAATACTTTAACAAGTCAGCAGCTTTTTGAGAAAGCACAGCATTATATTCCGGGCGGCGTTAATTCGCCTGTACGCGCGTTCCGGGCGGTAGGAGGGTCTCCGGTTTTTATCAAATCCGCAAAAGGACCTTACATTTACGACGAAGACGGCAACGAATACATTGAACTGATCAATTCCTGGGGCCCGATGATTCTCGGCCATGCGCATGAGCTGATCCAGAAAGCGGTTCAGGATGCGGTTCAGCATTCTTTTTCTTTCGGTGCGCCTACGCGCCGCGAAGTGGAAATGGCCGAGCTGATCGTAAGCATGGTTCCTTCCATTGAAAAAGTACGTATGGTGAATTCCGGGACTGAGGCAACGATGTCGGCGATCCGGGTAGCAAGAGGATTTACAGGACGTGACAAAATCATCAAATTTGAAGGCTGCTATCACGGGCACGGCGACAGCTTTCTGATCGCAGCCGGGAGCGGAGCCGTTACTTTTGGTACGCCGGACAGTCCGGGCGTAACCAGAGGCGTTGCCAATGACACATTGACCGCGCCGTATAATGATCTGAATGCCGTCCGGCAGCTTGTTGACGCGAACAAAAACCATATTGCAGCACTGATTCTGGAACCCATTGTAGGAAACATGGGCTGCGTACTTCCGGAAGAAGGATTTTTGCAGGGCTTGCGCAAAATCTGTGACGAAGAAGGGATTGTCCTGATTCTGGATGAAGTAATGACCGGTTTCCGTCTATCCAAAGGCGGGGCGCAGGAAAGATTCGGAATAACGCCGGATTTGACAACGCTTGGAAAAATAATCGGTGGCGGAATGCCCGTAGGCGCTTATGGCGGCAAGGCCGAGATCATGAACTGGGTTTCACCCGCAGGTCCTGTTTATCAGGCTGGAACGCTTTCCGGAAATCCGATAGCGATGGCCGCCGGACTGGCCATGCTGAATTACCTGAACGAACATCCCGAAGTTTATACCAGACTGGAAGAAGCCGGTAACAGACTGGCATCCGGGTTCAGAACTTCCATGCAAAAACTTGGTTTGAACTACACATTAAACCACGTCGGCTCCATGTACACGCTGTTTTTCACAGATCAGCCGGTGACCGATTTTCCTTCTGCCAAAGCCTCCGATCTGATTCTTTTCGGTAAATATTTCCATGCCATGCTGAACAAAGGCATTTACATGGGGCCGTCACAGTTTGAAAGCATGTTCCTGTCAACGGCATTGACAGACGATCATATCGACACCATTGTCAGTGCCAATGAAGAATCCCTTAAAGAAATTCTAAGTCTCTGAAATTAAAAATCTGCTGTTATCAATGCGCAAATATTCCATCATCATTCCGGTTTATAATCGTCCTGACGAGTTGCAGGAGTTGCTGGAATGTTTGGCATTGCAGACTTACAAGAACTTTGAAGTAATCATCGTTGAAGACGGTTCCAGAATAAAGTGTGACGAAGTTGTCAGAAATTTTCAGGACAAGCTTGACATCCGGTATTATTACAAAGAAAACGGCGGTCAGGGTTTTGCAAGGAATTATGGTTTTGAAAGAGCTTCCGGCGATTACTTTATTTTGCTGGATTCCGATGCACTGATCGAACCGGATTATTTGCAAATCGTCGAAAATAAACTGAACACAAGTTACGTAGATCTTTACGGCGGCCCCGACACGGATCATCCGTCATTTACGCCCGTGCAAAAGGCCATCAGTTATTCCATGACTTCCGTTTTTACAACAGGCGGAATTCGTGGTAAAAAGAACAATATGGGCGGGACTTTTCATCCGAGAAGCTTCAATATGGGGCTTTCCAGAAAAGTCTGGGAACGCACAAACGGCTTTCTGACGAGCAGAATGGGAGAGGATATTCTGTTCAGCATTGGCGCCATCCGCATGGGTTTCCAATCCGAACTGATCCCGGAAGCGTTCATTTATCATAAAAGAAGAACAAGGTTTATCCCGTTTTTCAAACAGCTGAAATTTTTCGGCCGGGCCAGAATCAACATTGCAAGGTTTTATCCCGATGAACTGAAACTGGTGCATACATTTCCGCTGCTTTTTACACTCGGCGTATGCAGTATTCCGCTTTGGCTGCTGATTTTCAAGCCGTTCTTCTATCTTGGAGTATGTGCTTTGGGATTATACATACTGCTGCTGTTCATGGATTCGTTAAAACAAACCAGAAGCACGAAAGTAGCATTTCTGAGCGTAGCGGCTGCATTTGTCCAGCTTTTCGGCTACGGAACCGGCTTTTTGCAGGAAGGCTGGAAACGGATATGGGAAAAAAAGACGCACCGCGAAACCGGAGCGTCCATCGAATATCCATCCTGAAAAATATTTCACTTCTCACAAAAAGCATCTCACTTCTCACAAAAATAAACAATCTCTTCCGACGGCAGAGCGTAGCGTTCCACTTCCTCCTTTGAAAGTTCGTCCATGACAAAACGATCTTCTTTCACACGGAAACCGCCTTTTTCCAGTTCACGACCGTAATTTCTGCCAAAAAGCCTTAAATGGTCATTCTGCAGAAAATGTTTTTCCCTTTCGCGCGGATCGGTGATTGTGGCATCTTCATAAGTAACGGCATATTTCATATCCTGCGGCGATTGTATCAAAGCCCATCCGCCGGGTTTGAGCACACGGTGCAACTCGCTCATGGCCAGAATATAATCATCCACATGTTCCATTACGTGGTTACAGAAAGCAACGTCAAACGTATTGTCAGGAAACGGAATCCGGTGAATGTCCATTTTTACTTTAGCAAGCGGCGATTCGATGTCGGCCGTGATGTAATCCAGATTTTTCATCTGCTCAAACCGGTCAATAAAGCAGTATTCCGGCGCTACGTGCAGCACTTTCAGCTTTGCCGTAAAGAAATTGGTTTTTCTTTTCAGGTAAAGTCCCATCAGCCGGTGACGTTCGAGTGAAAGGCAATGCGGACAAAGGGCATTTTCCCGGCTGGAAGTATTGCGTCCGTACGGAAGAAATTTCCGGTATTTGCTCTCGCAGACAGGGCATTCCACGTTATTTCCCGTGTAGAATAAACCAAGCATACGCGCAACCCAGTGTCCGGTAAGCTGCAGATAAGGGCGCGGAATAAATCTTAAAACCAAACTTATAATGGACTTCATTCAATCTATTGAGTAAAAATTAATAATTTTAGGATCATAACAAGGAAAAAATGAATAAATGATCCCATCAATTGATCCAAAACCACCCGGAAAAAGGCTGATTAAGAAAATGTCTACACGCACCAAATGGATGATTCTCGCTCCATGCGGTCTGTTGTTATTCAGTTTTGGCCTTACAGTACTCAGCGAAGCTACGCATCAGCGTCGGATCGGTGAGCCGGCGCAGGTATGGATTGTGCTGGGATTGTACAGCCTGGTGCTTATCAACGGCGGACTGGTTATGTTCAGCGAAGCACTGCGCTTCCGGATTTTGCTGGATGTTCGCCGGGAAGCACGCCGCAGCATGCGTCAGTTATTACGGAAAGTAAATACCAAATCCTCAGGAAAATCCAAGTCGGGTAAAAAGCAAAAAGCCCTACCAAAACAGATTGACAGGGACTAGTTGAATAACATTCCGGAGAGGCGTGCTTATTTTTTATTAGCTTCAAACTGAGCCTTTATTGCCTCAACATCAACGTTGCGTACTTCTGGTTTGCGTAAAAGATCTTTAATTTTCGCTGTGCGATTATTTGCTACTGCCTTGTTTCTGCGACCTTTACGTTTTAATTCCGTAACTCCCATTGTAAAATATTGTTTTGTGAAAGAGCCGCAAAATTAATCATTTCCGCGTAAATAATGCAGATAATAATCACAAATATTGCATTGCCTGCCTAACTTTACGGTTTCTATGGCTCGTTTGCCATTCTTTTCAGGCTGACATAAGCCGGCAAAAGCCTGTTGATGTTTTCAGTACATTCTGGCACACCGTAGCAACGATGCAGCGCATATTTGACAGTATATATAATGAGTAAACCATCCCTTGCCCGCGGAACCCGAGATTTCGGTCCCGAACAGATGGCAAAACGTACTTTTATTTTTGATACGATCCGGCGAACTTTCCAGCGCTACGGATTTCTTCCGCTGGAAACGCCTGCTTTCGAAAACCTGTCGGTTCTGATGGGCAAATACGGCGAAGAAGGCGATCAGCTTTTGTTCAAAATACTCAATTCGGGCGATTTCAGCGGCAAGTTGACGGATCACGACTGGAACGAAGGCTACAAGGCATTAACCGGAAAAATCTCGGAAAAAGGACTTCGTTACGACCTTACGGTTCCGTTTGCACGTTATGTAGTCATGAACCGCGGAACGCTTGCCATGCCTTTCAAAAGATACCAGATCCAGCCCGTATGGCGCGCAGACAGACCGCAGAAAGGACGTTACCGCGAGTTTTATCAATGCGATGCAGACGTTGTAGGAACGGAGTCACTGCTTTGTGAAGCGGAAATTGTAATGCTTTTACACGATATTCTGCCTGCGCTGGGAATTAATGACTTTACAGTAAAAATAAATAACCGCAAAATCCTGACCGGCATTGCGGATATGATCGGCGCGCATGGCATGGAAGGACCGCTTTGTGTCGCTATCGACAAACTGGATAAAATAGGGAAGGAGAAAGTGGAAGAAGAACTGATCCAGCGCGGTTTCTCCGGTGAAAGCATTTCAAAACTGGAACCTGTTTTCAGTCTTTCGAACGGCAATGAGCCTTTTGAAGAATTAAAAAGCTGGCTTTCCGGTTCTGAAATTGCCATGAAAGGAATTGAAGAGCTGGAAACGGTGTGGAAGCTGGTGAAAACGCTCGGACTGGAAAATGCAAGAATCCAGTTTGATGTTACGCTTGCACGCGGACTTTCCTATTATACCGGTGCCATATTCGAGGTAAAAGCAAATAACGTTCAGATCGGAAGTATTTCAGGCGGAGGACGTTACGATAATCTGACGGGTACTTTCGGCGTTCCGGGCATTTCGGGCGTCGGCATTTCCCTGGGTGTTGACCGGATTTATGACGTGATGGAAGAACTGAACCTTTTTCCGGAAAGCCAGAAAACCAGCACGCAGGTCATGATTTCCAATTTTGATGAAGAAGCGTTTTTGTACGGTTTAACTGTTTTGCCGAAGCTGAGAAATGCCGGTATCAATGCCGAAATTTACCCGGATTCGGTCAAGCTGAAAAAACAGCTGGATTATGCCGACCGCAAGAATATTCCGTTTGTGATCCTGATCGGATCGGATGAAATACAATCAGGCATGCTGACGCTGAAAGACATGAAAAGCGGCGAACAGCATAAACGGAATGCAGACGACATCATTGCGTCGCTGACTGCCGAACGTTCCTGACCTTTTTCCCTGACAATTGACCCCAAAGCCGTTTACAGAAGCATAATTTTATGAATAACAATACTTTAAGAATTGCAATACAAAAATCGGGAAGGTTAAGCGAAGATTCCCTGAAACTGATCAAGGAATGCGGCATCCGTTTCGATAACGGTGCCGGAAAACTGAAAACCGACGCCACCAACTTTCCTGCCGAAATCCTTTTTCTGCGTGACGACGATATTCCCGGATACGTAGAGGACGGCGTGGCGCATCTCGGGATTGTCGGTGAAAATGTTTCCGAGGAATCGTCCAGAAATGTGGATACGGTTCATAAACTGGGTTTTTCCAAATGCCGGCTATCCATCGGCGTACTTCGGGAGCACGATTACACCGGCGTGCAGGATCTGGAAGGAAAAAGTATTGCAACCACTTACCCGCGGTTATTGGGTCAGTATTTAAAGGCAAACAACGTTTCTGCACAAATTCATGAAATCAGCGGATCGGTGGAAATTGCGCCGAGCATCGGACTTGCGGATGCTGTTTGTGACATTGTGAGTTCGGGCAGCACGCTGCTTAGCAACGGTTTGAAGGAAGTGGAGACGATTTTCCGCTCGGAAGCCGTTATGATCGCCAGCAAGCAGCTTTCGGAAGTTCAGCAAAATCTGCTCGATCAGCTGTTGTTCCGTATCAAATCGGTTCAGGTTGCCAAAAACAACAAATACATTCTGCTGAACTGCCCGACGGAAGCCGTTGAAAATATCATCAAATACCTTCCCGGCATGCGCTCTCCGACTGTTCTGCCGCTGGCAACCGAAGGCTGGTGCTCACTGCACTCGGTAATCAATGAAAATGAATTCTGGGAAAATATTGAAAAAATCCGTCAGGCCGGTGCGGAAGGTATCCTTGTGATACCGATTGAGAAAATGATTTTGTAATATGCCGACGGCTGTCTGCCGAATGCATTTGACTGCTATTTTATGAATATTATTTCATTTCCTGAAAAAGAACAATGGCCTGCTTTACTGGCAAGGCCTGTTTTTGAAGCAAAGGATATTGAAGAAAAAGTACTTCCCATTCTCGCGCAGGTAAAAGAGCAGGGCGACGAGGGAATCAGGATCTTGGCCCGGAAATTCGATCAGACCGAACTTGCCGACCTGGCGTTTTCAGAAGCGGAAATGGCAGCGGCAGAAGAAAAGCTGGATCATGAGCTGAAGGAAGCCATTCATCAGGCTTACCGCAACATTTACGTATTTCACAAGGCGCAGCTTCAGTCTTCTGAAAAAATTGAAACCATGCCGGGCGTAACTTGCTGGCGGCGCAGCGTCGGAATTGAGAAAGTCGGGATTTACATTCCCGGCGGATCAGCGCCGTTGTTCAGTACCGTTCTGATGCTCGGTATTCCGGCACAGATTGCAGGCTGCCGGGAAGTAGTGCTTTGTACGCCTTCGGATCATCCGGCGATTCTTTATGCAGCCAGACTGGTCGGCGTTACCAAAGCGTTTCGGATCGGTGGTGCGCAGGCAGTTGCCGCCATGGCTTACGGAACCGAAAGTGTGCCGAAAGTTTACAAGATTTTCGGCCCCGGAAACCAGTATGTGACCACGGCCAAAATGCTGATCAGCAAGGAAGGCGTTGCCATTGATATGCCTGCCGGTCCGTCGGAAGTAGCCGTTTATGCGGACGATACCGCCGTTCCGGATTTTGTGGCAGCCGATCTGCTTTCGCAGGCGGAGCACGGACCGGACAGTCAGGTTATTCTGGTTTCCGAAAGTTTGTCTTTGCTTGAATCTGTCCATACGGCTTTGCAATCGCAGCTTGAAAAACTGCCAAGGAAAGAATTGGCTGCGCGGTCCATTGCAAACAGCAAAGCCATTCTGGTGCATTCACAAGAAGATGCCATTGATATTTTGAACCAGTATGCGGCCGAACATCTGATTTTAAGCATACAAAATGCAGAAGCGGTTTCCGAAAAAATCATTAATGCAGGCTCTATTTTTCTGGGCAATTATACGCCCGAATCCTGCGGTGATTATGCTTCCGGAACCAACCATACCTTGCCTACAAACGGTTATGCAAAAGCATACAGCGGCGTTTCCGTGGATAGTTTTGTGAAAAAAATCACCGTTCAGAGCATTACGGAACAAGGAATCAGAAACATCGGACCGACCGTGCAGGCCATGGCCGCAGCAGAATCGCTTGACGCGCATAAAATTGCCGTAAGTATCAGGCTTGAAAGTCTGTTACCCTAATTTCTGTATTGAAAATCCGTGATCATCTATTAAAAAGGGTTGTCAGTAAAGCCCGTTTACAGCATGAGTAATACATTTGAATTAAATAAAATCCTTCGTCCGCACATCTTGTCGATTGCACCGTACTCTTCTGCCAGAGACGAATACACGGGCCATGTCGGCGTTTTTCTGGATGCCAACGAAAATCCGTACGGCTCGGTTACAGTGGAAAATTTCAACCGTTATCCCGATCCGCATCAGAATGATATCAAACAGAAGCTGGCTCCGTTGAAAAACATTGGAACAGAAAGAATATTTCTCGGAAACGGAAGTGACGAACCCATTGATCTGCTGACACGCGCCGTTTGCACGCCCGGGAAAGATCACGTGATCATCATGCCCCCTACATACGGAATGTATGAAGTCAGTGCTTCCATTCATGACGTTAAAGTGGACAAGGTTTTACTGACTCCCGATTATCAGATTGATGTGAATGCCGTACTCGGTGCAGTTACACCGGATACCAAGATAATCTGGATATGCTCGCCCAATAATCCGACCGGAAATGTCATGCAGCATGAAGCCATTGAGGTCATTCTTGAGAATTTCAATGGCTTGGTCGTTGTGGATGAAGCTTATATTGATTTTACCGAAACGCCGTCGTGGATTCAGCACCTGGATCAATACCCGAATCTTGTTGTACTTCAGACCTTTTCCAAAGCGTGGGGACTGGCCGGAATCCGGGTCGGGATGTGCTTTGCATCCGTTGAGCTGATCCGTATTCTGAACAAGATCAAACCGCCTTACAATATCAGTCTGCCCGCGCAGCAAGCCTTGCTGGAAGGATTGCAGTCCGTTGATAAAAAAGACAGGATGGTTGCCGACATTCTGAAAGAAAGGACTTCTTTGTGTAACATGTTGGAAAATCTAGCGTTGGTGATAAAAGTATATCCGTCGGATGCCAATTTTCTGCTGGTTCAATTTGAAAATGCAAAGGCCGTTATGGATTATCTGATTCAGGAAACCATTATCGTAAGGGACCGTTCCCGCGTACAACTTTGTGAAGGCTGCCTCAGAATTACAGTCGGTACGCAGGAAGAAAACACGACCCTGATTGAATCTTTGAAAAAATATCAGCAGAAGAATGTTGCTGTCTAGTACGGTTTTTATAATAGCTCTAACCAAATAAATTTACCTGTTACTGATATGAAGAAACTAGCCTTGACATTTATTTGTACACTTTACTTTGGACTGGCACAAGCACAGTATGATAACTGGGCCGTCGGGTTCAAGCTCGGGGAACCGACTGGTGTAAATATCCGCAAATACTTCAATAACATCCATGCGCTGGATATTACGGTCGGGACGTACGGCGGAATCCTGTCCAATGACCGCAAGTACAGAGGGGATGAAGGAATTTACAAAAATGCCGGCGTTTCTCTCCAGGTGCATTATCTATGGCATACGCCGCTGTTCAATTCCGAGGCAGTTCATGTTTATTATGGTTTGGGCGGACAGATCAACAGCCGCAGGTCGTATCCGAAACGCCTGCTCGGAAATTATGAGAAAAATATATCGCTCGGCGGCTCTGCAATAGGCGGGTTTGAATATTACATTCCGGACAACCGCATTTCGGTATTTATCGAGGCCGGAACTTATCTTGAATTGTTGCCGAGGCCGTTTTATCTGAGTCCTAATTTTTCGGGCGGAATCCGGTTTAATCTGTAATATGCCTGGACCAGCAGCTGTCAGCACTTGGCTTCTAGCTGCGAGAAAGTTAAAATTAAAATTATAAGTAACTTACAAAGCAAATCACCGCAACGGGTTTCAGGCAGTTACTTATTTCCATTTATTGATCAAAAAAAGCAGGTTTGCGCCTGCTTTTTTTATGTAAATTGATCTGTTATTCGTTTACTATTTTTATAGTACTTTCCAATTTTCAGCAAAAGTGTTTAAAGTCTACAGTTCATCAGCGGGGTCGGGGAAGACGTACACGCTTACCAAAGAGTATTTAAAGCTCGCATTGCATTCCAATTCAGAAACTTACTTCAGGCATATACTGGCTGTGACCTTCACCAATGCCGCGGCCAATGAAATGAAAGACCGTATTTTACTGATGCTGCGGACGTTTGCCGAGTCATTTGGTTCCGATACGCCGCCACATCCCATGCTGAAAGAGGTAGTTATGGAAATGTATCCGGATGCAAGCCACGACCCGGCGCTGTTTTCAGGCGCATGCCAGCTCATTGCAGGCCGGGCTCATCAGGTTTTCCGCCAGATCCTGCATCGTTATTCCGACTTTTCGGTGATGACGATTGACAAGTTTACGCAGCGATTGATCAGCAGCTTTACGGACGAACTCGGCATTCCTTTTATTTTTGAAACCCAGCTTGATGGTGAGCTGCTGGATCAGGCCGTGGACCGGCTACTGGCCAGAATAGGGCAGGAAGGCGAAGAAATTCTGACGGGTATCGTTGAAAAATACTACCGCGAAAGCGCAGATGAAGGAAAAAGCTGGGGTGCACTGCCGATGCAGATCCGTGAAACTTCCGGTACGCTGCTGAGCGAGCAAAGCTACATGCATATGAAACGCGTGGCGGATCTTAAAATGGAAGACTGGGTGGCGATCCGGAACCAGATGCGTGCATTTGTGCGCGAAAGAGAAGCTGCGGTTGTCAGACATTCCAAAGAAGCGTTCGGGCTGATTCAATCCGTTTTCCTGACGGAAAAGGATTTTCACCAGGGCGGGCGAGGCATTTACGGCTATTTTCGTGAACGTTCTGAAGAGAAGAAAATCTGGGCGGAACCGAATTCCTATGTCTACAAAACAATTGGTGAAGGAACCTGGTACGGCGCTAAAACGGCCGTACTAATCAAGGATTCCATTGAGCAGATCCGAACGGACCTTGAAAATCATTTTCATCAGATCGAAAACATCCGGCTCACAGAATCTGAAAAGATCATGCTTTTCAGCCAGCTGGACAGGCATATTTATAATCTGTCGCTGCTCGGCGAAGTCCGCAAGGAATTTGACGCACTTCTGAAGCAGAACAATCAGGTCCATATTTCTGATTTTAATCGTAAAATCGTAGAAATCGTATCGCGCGAACCGGTGCCCTTCATTTTTGAAAGACTTGGGGAAAGATATAATCACATTCTGGTCGATGAATTTCAGGATACTTCCAAACTGCAGTTTGCCAATCTGCTTCCGTTAATGGAAAATGCGCTGGGCAGCGGTTACTTTAACCTTATTGTTGGTGATGCCAAACAATCCATTTACCGGTTTCGCGGCGGGGACATGGACCTGATCCTGCACATGGCCCAGAGTCAGGTGATGCAGATCGCCGAGTTGCTCGGAAGCGACAGTTATAATGCCGTAAGACTATGGAGCCTTGACAACTATCTGGAAATTAGCCACTTAAAGGTTAATTACAGAAGCAGCCGCGAAATTACTGATTTCAACAACAAGTTCTTTGAGTTTATAGCCAATATGGCCGGCAATGAATTCCCGTTGGTAAAAGACGTTTATGATCATCATTTTCAGCAGGAAATACCGGAACATGTAAAAGGCGGCGGACATGTCGAAATTGAATTCCTGAACATGCAGGAAGAAAGCGACGAAATTTCAGAAGGGGAAACGGCAAAGGATGCCATGATTACACGCGCTCTGGAACTGGTTTCCGAGCTGCGGCAGCAGGGTTACTTCTGGCGCGACATCGCCATGCTCTGTCGTAAGAAAAACGAAGCCGCTGCACTTGCCAATGCCATGAAAGAAGCAGGATTTCCGCTGATTTCGGATGATGCATTGCTGCTGAGCTACTCGCGGTCGGTGCATTTCATCATTTCTTTCATGAAAGTCCTGCATACTTCCGACAACCGGCTGGCACGCTATGAAGCGGCCTATCTTTTTCATCATGTAGTCCGCCGTGAAAATCCTGCTGCATCTGAATACGAGCAGATCCGTATTTTATGTGAAGAACGCGGGCTGGATTCTTTTCTCGGCTATTTCAAAAGGTGGAACATCGTTCTGCCCTCGTTCCGGATGCGGCAGCTTTCCGTATTCGAGCTGAGCGAGCAGCTTATGCAGCGTTTCGGATTGTTCAAAAATAATTATGAAAACGAGTACCTGTTCCGTTTTCTGGATGTTGTACTGGAATACGGAAACCGGAAAAGCAATCATCTCGGCGATTTTCTGATTCACTGGGAATCGGCACGGCACAAGCTGTCGATAACCATTCCTGCTGAGACGGATGCCATGCGGATTACAACCATACACAAGTCAAAAGGGCTGGAATACCCGGTCGTCATTGTTCCGTACGCACACTGGAAAGTCACGCCGAATGCCAGGCTGGATAAAATATGGCTCGATCTGGACGACATCCGCTATGAGGAACTTGTTTTGCAGGATCAGCCGTCCTACTCGGACAAAAGGCTGCGCAGCTCGCTGGTTTCCGTTGTAAAGGATCTGGAAAATACTTCTGTTTCAGCGCAGTATCAGGACGAGCGCACAAGAACGCTGGTGGAAAACCTGAACCTTTTGTACGTTGCTTTTACAAGGCCGGTGCAGCGGTTGTATGTTTTGGCCAAAAGTGAAAAGAAGTGGGATGCCGGACAGCAGGTCAGCAACTGGCTGCATGACTACGTTCATACGCAGGATTTCAGGTCGGAGTGGAACGTGAATGAAACAAAATACATCATTTCACAAGGCGGCAGCAATCCGCGGCATGCCCACGTCAAAACAGATTCCAAACCTTTCGTTGTCAAGAATATCCTGAGCAGTGACCGGACGGAATCGCTGCGCCTGCGCCGCATGGCCGACCGCATTTTTGACGTGCATACCTTTGAGCAGAAGCATGACCGGCTGCAAAAAATCAGGCATCTGGTAACCCGGTTGAAGTCCGTATCCGAGTTGCCGCAGGCTATGGAGAAACTGGTCGGGGAAGGAATGTTTACAAGATCGGAAAGCGGACAGATTACAGAACAGGCTTATGCATTGCTGAATGATCCATTGCTGCAGGGTTTGTACAGCGACGAAAATAAGATTCAGACAGACACGCAGTTACTTGTACCCGGCGGAAAATTGTTACATATAGACCGTGTCGTTCAGCGTCCGGACGGCGAATTTGTTTTTATGACGTTCATCGGAGGAAGCAGTTCGGAAGAGCCAAAGAGACATTTGAAAAAGCTCATTAAAACCTATGAAAGTGCCGGCAGAAAATCCAGAGGTATATTGATAACCCTAGAAGACGAATCAATCGAATGGATTGAAGGATAGAAAATCTTCCGGTGCATACAACTTTTTTGTAGATTTAACATAAATGTCGAATTATATTTATTTAGCGTGTAACCAAAATTTAAAATTTTTAACAGATATGTGTCGAATTTAAGCTAGGAATGAAAATTTTTTTGTGATATTCACAATTTAATTTCTGATGTAAACAATTTCATTCAGCTACTTTCGAACATTTATGCGCATCACATTTCAGCGACAAGTCCTGTTCGGCATTTCGTTTTCGATCATTCTGGTCTTTATTGTGGGCCTTACTTCCTACAATGCAATCCGGATGCAGCAGGAAAATGCCGGATGGGTCAATCACACCAAACAGGTTATTCTGGTTTCTACTTCGGTCAGAAACCTGTTGCTGAGAGCTGAATCCAATGTGCGTGGTTTTACGATAACACGCAATCCGACTTTTGAATACAATTACAAAACAGCTTCCGAGCAAATCTGGTCGGAACTGGACATTCTGCGTAATCTGGTTATGGACAACCGCGTACAGGCCAGCAGAATTGATTCGCTGATGCCGCTGATGCAGTCGCGCATCCAGACGATGAACGTTCAGTATGAACTGGTCAAGTCGGGAAGTTACTCGGAGGATACGATCAAGGCACTGATTCTGAAAGGCAAAGACCTTTCATCGCAAATTGATTTCTATTTCAGACGGGTGGAAAACCTGGAAGAAGGGCTGCTTACCGAAAGGGAGCAGAATGCATTGACGAGTTCCAATGAAGCCAAGCAATACATCGTTTTCGGAACGCTGATTTTTCTCCTGGTTGTGTTCATGTTGTATTATCTGGTCAAGAAAACCTATAATGCACAGATTGTTTCGGAACAGAATGCGCTTAAAGCTAATGAATTACTCGAAGAGCTTGCTTGTGAGGATCAGGAAAAGAACTGGATTCTCATCGCTGCGGTACAACTCTCGGAAGCAATCAGAGGCGAACCCACACCCATGGAATTGTCAAAAAATATGTTGTCTAAACTGGTCAGTGTTTCGGATGCAGCCGTTGGTACCATGTACCTGGTGAACCGGACGGGCGAAATTCTCAAACTGGCCGCCAGCTACGGTATCAGTGAGCCTGTTGCTGAAATCATCCCTTTGGGCAACGGCATACTCGGACAGCTTGCAGCGGATAAAACCAGTATAAAAAGGCTGGAAGTTGCACCGGCTTATTTCAAAATACAGAGCGGCACGGGAAGTACCGAGCCTGGAATTGTGTTTGTAAAAACCTTTATTTTCGAGGATTTTGTGACGGCTGTTGTTGAAATCGGTTTTTTGAACAACCCGGGAGCAAAGTTTGCCAAACTGCTGGAAATGATTTCGGATAATGTTGCCGTGGCCATTATGGCATCCAAGGCAAGGCTGATGACGAATGAACTGCTTGAAAAAACCCAGCTTCAGGCGGAAGAACTGGAAAGCCAGCAGGAAGAACTCCGCGTTACCAATGAAGAACTTACCCGCCAGTCGTCCTTGCTTCAGGTTTCCGAAGAGGAGCTGCGCATCCAGCAGGAGGAACTGAAGCAGACTAATACGGAACTGAAGGAAAAAGCTTTCATGCTTGAAGAACAGAAAAGGACCATTGAGGAAGCACGCGATCAGATTCAGCTGAAGGCAGATGAGCTGGAAAAAAGCGGCCGGTTCAAAAGCGAGTTCCTGGCCAATATGAGCCATGAATTGCGTACGCCGCTGAACAGCATTCTGATTTTATCACGCATACTTAGTGAAAACAAAGAAGCACGGCTCAGCAATGAAGAACAGCGCTATGCATCGGTAATTTTTAATTCCGGTAACGATCTTTTAACACTGATCAATGATATTCTGGACCTGGCGAAAGTCGAATCCGGTAAAATCGAGCTGTTTTATGAGCAGGTAAAAACGGAACTGCTGCTTGCAGAGATACGAAACACATTCCAGAAAGTAGCGGAGAACAAAGGTCTCGTTTTGAAAATAGAGAAAGATGGATCCTGCCCGGAAATGATTTATGTAGATCAGGTCCGGTTACTACAGATTCTCAGAAATCTGATTTCCAATGCCATCAAGTTCACTTCATCGCCGGGTACCGTTTCCCTGACGATCAGCCGGAAAGAAAATGAGCTGTATTTCAAAGTAGCCGACACCGGCATCGGAATCCCTGCGGACAAACAGCAATCGATCTTTGAAGCATTCCAGCAGGCGGATGGTTCTACCAGCAGGAAATACGGCGGTACCGGATTGGGTCTATCTATCAGCCGCGAACTGACCAACTTGTTCAAAGGCTCCATTTCACTGGTCAGCGAACCCGAAAAAGGCTCTGAATTTACCCTGAAAATTCCGGTTCAGAATGGACGGGAAAGCGCAGAAATCGTTACAGAGCCCGTAAAACACGCCGAGCCGGCACCTGCAAGCATTGCTGTAATAAAACCGGTTAACGGCAAGTCCAACCGTTTGCTGCTGATTGAAGATGATGAAATTTTTGCCGCTGATATGTCCGCCAAAGCACGTGATTTCGGTTTTGAGGTACAGGTTGCAAACAACGGAAAAGATGCGCTCGCCATGGCTGCAAGCTTTAATCCGACTGCCATTATTCTGGATATGCACCTGCCTGATATGTCCGGCGATGAAGTGCTTCAGAAGCTGAAATCCAATCCGGATACAAAATCAATTCCGGTACATACCGTTTCTGCCGGCGAGTATTTCAATGCGGACATGCTGAAAGGCGGCGCTGTCGGGTTTATGCAAAAACCGGTGGATCAAAAGTCTGCTGAAAATATTTTCAGTCTGCTGAAACTGGAAGGAAAAAAGACAGACAAGCAACGCATCCTGTTGATTGAAGATGACGCTTACCAAAGCAAATATCTGGGCGATTTCCTTGCCGAAAACAACATTTTTGTCCTTTATGCTTATTCCGGAAAAGAAGCATTGGCAATTCTGAACCGCGAACCTGTGGACGGAATCATTCTGGATATCAGGCTTTCGGATATGAACGGGCTCGATCTGCTGGATCAGATCAAGAAAAAAACGGAATGGAACAGCCTGCCTGTGGTTGTCAATACGGCCGAAGACCTGACGCAGACCGATCTGAACCGCGTGCTGAAATATGCGCATTCGGTGGTTATGAAAACCAAAAAGTCGAATGAACGCCTGCTCGATGAAGTGAAGCTTTTCCTCAAAAAAATAAAGCCGGCCGAGCCGGGAGAAGAGCCTGTAAAAAAACCGTTCAGCAATCCGGTTGTGCATGCCGAAAATGTATTTGTAGGCAGGAAAATCCTGCTGGCCGATGACGATATGCGAAATATTTTTGCACTGAGCGCTGTTCTGGAAGATTCCGGGTTCAGTATCGAAATTGCCACAAACGGAAAAGAAGCCATTCAGAAACTGGAAGAAACAGCCAACATTGATCTGGTGCTTATGGATGTGATGATGCCGGAAATGGACGGGATCGAGGCAACCCGGACCATCCGCCAGATGAACCGTTGGCCGGATCTGCCGATTATTGCCGTGACTGCCAAAGCCATGCAGGGCGACCGGGAGCAATGCCTTGCAGCCGGAGCCAATGATTACATTTCAAAACCTGTGGACATTGACAAGCTGCTATCGTTGATAAAAGTATGGTTACATTCTGCCTGACAAATGGTTATTATTGAATATTCCGAGCTTGAAATGCTGATTGTACGCATCCGGGAAATTTCCGGGTTTGATTTTTCCGGGTATGCCAAACCGTCGCTGCTAAGAAGTACAAGCCGCTATCTGACAAAGAATGCAATGAACCTCAAGGAACTTTTCCTGTATATCGAGCAGGGCGGGAGAGCAGTTTACGACCTTATTCAGGAACTGACGGTCAATTATTCCGAAATGTTCCGCGATCCGGATTATTTTAAAAAAGTAAGGACCGAGGTTTTTACATACCTGGATTCGTATCCTGCGCTGCGGTTCTGGGTGGCAGGCTGTGCGTCGGGAGAAGAAGCTTTTTCCATGGCAATCCTCCTTAAGGAAGCCGGGTTGCAGGGCAAGTCACTGATTTACGCCACGGACCTGAGCAACAAGGTACTGACTGCGGCGCGTGAAGGTGTTTTTACACTCGGAAACATCCGCACATTTTCAGAAAATTACCTGCAGGCTGCCGGAACCGGATCGCTTTCGGATTACTATTATGTGGCTTATAACAGGGCGGTGATCGCACCGGAACTGCGGAAAAACATTATATTTTCCCTGCACGACCTTACCGGAGACGGCGTGTTTAACGAGTTCCAGTTTATCAGCTGCCGCAATGTAATGATCTATTTTTCGCTGGAACTGCGGCAGAAAGTATTCCGGCTATTGTATGACAGCCTGAGCATGCTCGGTTTTCTGTGCCTTGGCAAACGGGAAACATTGCGGTATTCAGGCATTGAGCAACATTTTAAAATCATTGACAGTGAACTGAACATTTACCAGAAGATAAAATGAAAGAGCAATCAGATGAACCGCTCAGTCTGGTTTTACTTGGCGGCTCCTCGGGAAGTTTTACCATTTTTGAAGAAATACTGAAAATGCTGAAAAACCCGGTTTCCTGTGCGCTGGTTTTTATCATTCACAGAAGAAAAGACAGTACGGCTGTGCTGCCCGAAATTTTCAGGAACAAAACAAATATAGCCATGAAAGAACCCATTCATCTGGAACCGGTACTGCCCAATCATATTTACTTTGGTTATCCGGATTATCATCTGCTCATCGGTCCGGACGGGCGGTTTTATTATGATGATTCCGAAAAAGATTTTTTTTCCAGGCCGTCGATTGATGCTACTTTCGTTTCGGCGGCATTGTCGGGAATTCCGGTAAAAGCAGCTATGCTGTTTTCGGGTTCGAGTGCGGACGGCGCTTTCGGGTTAAAACTCATTGCGCAAAAAGGCTTTCCGACTTACGTGCAGGACCCGGCATATGCCGATTCGCCGAGAATGCCGGCGGAAGCAGTCAGGCAGTATGATAAACATCACGTGCTGTTGGAAAAAGGCTTTTATAAAATGATCAGGGAAGTACTATACTAGTGCCAAAAATTACATATGGAAAATACTAAAATTCTGCTGCTGGATGACCGGGAAGAAAATCTGATTTCCCTGAAAGCTATTCTCAACAGAGACGACATCGAGATTTTTGAAACAACTTCGGCCAATGAAGCCCTGCGTATGGTTTGGGAGAACGATATTGCTGTTGCACTGGTGGACGTTCAGATGCCGGGAATGGACGGATTCGAGTTTGCAGAAACGCTTTTTTCAAATCCCAAAACAAGGGAAATTCTGATTGTGTTCGTTACGGCGATTTCAAAAGAAACCACTTATGCGGTACGCGGGCTCAAAACCGGCGCTATCGATTATTTGTACAAACCGCTCGATCCGTATATAACCAATGCGAAAGTAGATTCCCTGATCCGGCTTGCCCGCAGCCAGAAAGAAATCCGTGACAAGAACAAGATGCTGGAAAATTATGCGACCATCATCCTGAATTCGCCTGATATTATCGCCACCGTAGAACCGGAAACGGGGAAGATCATTTCCATTAACCCTTCGGTAGAAAAAATACTGGGCCTGGTGCCGTCCGATTTGCTGGGTGTAACGATTCTGGACTCGCTTGTGGATCCGCTCAACTCCGGATTCCGGGAAGTTCTGGTAAAAAAAACCTATCTGAACGGGGAAACGATTGTCGTGGAAGACCGTTTTTTCGGCCGGCTGCGTCAGCCCGTCTGGCTGGAACTCCGCATCATGTACAAGAACAGGCTGCTTTTTATCAATCTGCACGATATAGAAAAGCGCAAGGCACACGAGCGTGCCCTGATCGATGCACAGACACTGGCCGAAAAAGCGCGCAAGGTAAAAGAATCATTTCTTGCCAATATGAGCCATGAAATCCGCACGCCATTAAACGGCATCATCGGATTGGGCAACCTGCTGAATGCAACGCAGCTCGACGAGTCGCAGCGCGATCTTGTAAGTATGCTCCGGCAGTCTTCCGGTTCGCTGCTGAATATTCTGAATGACATTCTGGATATTTCCAAAATGGATGAAGGCAAATTCTCGATTGTTCCGACGGCGACAGACCTGCGGCAGCTTGGAAAAGGGATTATTGATCTGATGCGGTTCAAGGCAGAAGAGAAAAAACTGGAACTCAGTCTTTTTGTGGAGGAAGCGGTTCCCGAAAACGTGATGGCCGACGGCATGCGGATCAATCAGGTTCTGCTCAATCTCGTTGGAAATGCCTTGAAATTTACGCAGAAAGGCTATGTCAAACTGCGGATTGAACGTATTTCGGAAACCGAGAACGGGCATAAAATTAAATTTACGGTAGAAGATACCGGCATCGGAATGTCCGAAGAGCATATGTCGAATATATTTTCGGAATACGGCCAGGCTTCTGAAAACACATCTTATCAGTACGGCGGAACCGGCCTCGGCCTGACTATCTCCCAAAAGCTCATACGGCTGATGAAAAGCGAGCTGGAAGTGAACAGCCGTTTTAACGAAGGAAGCCAGTTTTTCTTTACACTCGTATTGAGCAGCACCAAAGAGAAGAGCCAGGATAACGCGTCACAGGCGCTGTTTCAGGAGCTGCCACCGTTTGATGGCGAGTCCGTACTGGTGGCAGAAGACAATCCGATCAATGCATTGCTGCTTAAAAAATACCTGAAAACCTGGGCTTTGAACCCGACGATGGTTGTAAACGGAAGGGAAGCCGTGGATATGCTGAAAAAACATAGCTTTGACCTTATTATTCTGGATACAAGAATGCCGGAAATGGATGGTTTTGAAGCGGCAAGGCATGCCCGTACTATCCTGAGCGTAAAAACACCGATACTTTCGCTTTCTGCAACCGTATTGCCCGATGAAGTATCGCAGGCGCTGCAATCGGGAATGAACGACACGTTAAGCAAGCCGTTTGAGCCCGAAAAACTGTACAGAAAGATCAAGTCGCTTTTGTTTGCAGAAGTAAAATAATGACGGCCTGCTGTCCGGAATGCAACGTTTTATTTTCATTTGCCGTAATGAATAATTGATGGATTTCGTTAATATTAAAATCCTTATTGTACAAACGACAAAATGAAAAACATAAGAAACAGTTGGAAATTACTGCTGTTGATAACCCTCGCCGGATGCAGTTCATCAAAAACGATGACGTATGAGTCGAAATGGAATGCTCCGTTCTCGTATGTTGATGAAGTAAAGCCGGATCAGCAGGATCAGAAATCCAGACTGAAGTACGGCATTATCAATGACGATCAGTACGTATATCTGACTCTAAAGACGAAAGATCCTTCGACAATCCAGAACATTCTTGCCAGCGGGCTTAAAATTTCGTTCAGTCCGCAGGGGCAGAAAAAAGATGCATACTCGTTGCTTTTTCCGGTTGTCATGAAAGAAGACCGCAAGGCGCTGAAACGCATTGATACCGACCTTCCAAACAGCCTCGGCCTTGATCTGCTGATGGATTCCTATAACAAGGAAGCGGTATGGAAAGACAAACAGGGACAGCATTTTATCAATCTCGTCGCGCCGGACGGCAGTATCAAGTCGCACATTTCCATGGACCGCAACGGTGAACTTACGGAGCAGATTGCCATTCCTTTCAGCCTGATGGGTGTAAATGCCAAGGAAACCGAAATGCTTGGCGTGAACATCAAAGTGGACGGACAGTCCTCACAGTCCGGTTTCAGTCCGAGAATCGGAATCGGACTTGGCGGCGGAATCGGAATGGGCGGCGGCATGGACGTTGGCCTCGGAACCGGCGGATACGGGCGTAACAGCGGAAACGACCGCAATGTGGATATCAGGCTGGAAGTTCAGCTTGCAAGAGCAAACTAGTTATCCTGAAACGGTTTTACGAAAAAGCCCGGTGCATGTTCATCGGGCTTTTCTGTTGTTTGCGCCGGTTGCCGGGTAGGGATCCGTTTTAATGTTTCAATTACAGGCACCGGTTGATAGGATTTTAGGTAATTCCTGAATTATTTTGAAGCAGGTTTAGGAAGCGTTCAGGTTTGTCGGGCAGGATAAAAACAGTAAATGGTGAATAAAAACAGTATCAGGAAATTTTATAATTATCTGAGGTTCCGAAGGAACCTGCTGAGGTATAGCCTCAAAAAGGTAAAAAGCTACGAGATTGTACTGCTGTGGCTGAAAAGCATGCTTACTAGATCTCAGTTTCTGATATTGTCGGGTATTCTGGTTGGTGTCACCTGCGGGTTTGCCGGCGTTGTCCTGAAATCGCTTGTCCATTATATTCACTATGTAATTGCCAACAAAGTCCATTTCGAGGAACAGGTTTTCTTTTACATCCTTTTCCCGTTCCTTGGCATTCTGATCACTACGCTTGTGGTTATACTGTTTTTCAAAGGGCAGGATAAAAAGGGGATCGCGCTTATTCTCTACGAAATTGCGCAGAATTCCAGCGTGGTATCTTCCGTTAAAATGTATTCCCAGATTGTGCAGAGTGCAATTACGGTCGGACTTGGCGGTTCGGCGGGGTTGGAAAGCCCGATTGCTGTAACTGGCGCGGCCATTGGTTCCAACTTTGCCCAGACTTACAAACTGGATTACCGCGAACGAACGTTGCTGCTGGCTGCAGGCGCAACGGCGGGCATCGCTTCTGCCTTCAACGCGCCGATTGCGGGAATGATGTTTGCCTTTGAAATACTGCTGACCGGCGTTGTATTTTCAGATTTCATTCCGCTGGTTGTTTCGGCAGTTTGCGGCAGTCTGATTTCCAAGGTTCTTTTGCAGGAGGAAGTTTTGTTTCAGTTCAAAAGCCGGAATCCGTTCGATTATCATAATATTCCTTTTTACCTTTTTCTGGGAATTTTCTGCGGATTGTATGCACGTTATTTTGTACTGATCGCCAAGTACATCGACGAGTTTTTTCACGGCCTGAAAATTACAAGGATTCAGAGAGCCATGCTCGGCGGCGCAATACTTTCCGTACTCTGCGTGTTGTACCCGCCTTTGTTCGGTGAAGGTTACGATACGATCAAGGCCATTACAAACGGGCAGATGCAGCATGTGATCGAAAACAGTTTTTTCAGGTTTATCGGTTACCGCGAGTGGGTAGTGATCGTATTCGTCGCACTCATCTGCCTGCTGAAAGCTTTTTCTGCATCCATCACGATTTTCAGCGGCGGCAACGGCGGCAACTTTGCGCCTTCGCTTTTTGCGGGCGGATCGCTCGGTTATGTTTTTGCGTTGCTTTGTGTTCAGGCCGGGATTACCAATGTTCCTGTCAATAATTTGGTTATTGTCGGAATGGCGGGCGTCATGAGCGGCGTACTTTACGCTCCGCTGACCGCCATTTTTCTGATCGCAGAATCGACTTCCGGATATGATTTGTTCATTCCGCTGATGATTGTTTCTGTCATTTCATTTTTAATTGCCAAATGGTTTTCGCCCATTTCCCCTGACCTCAGAAAACTGGCCGAGCAGGGGAAAATATTTACAAAAGAACATGACCGCAATCTTTTGTCCCTGCTGCATATCCTGGATCTGATCGACAAAGATGTACAGACGGTCAGCGTACATGCAACGCAGGAAGAACTGGCAGAACTGGTGAGAACGGGCAAGCGGAATATGATTGCTGTGACGGACGGAAATAAAAAACTGGTCGGCATCATTTCTCTGGACGACATTCGGCCATTATTGTTTAATCCTTCCGTGTACGATCTGCTCACGGTTTCCAATCTCATGAAAGAACCGTCCGTAGTCATCAGCGATTTTGACAGCGTTGTGAGCGTGGTGAAAAAATTTGATGAAACCGGTGCATGGAACCTGCCGGTTGTCAAAACCACCGGAGAGTTCGTCGGCTTTATTTCCAAATCAGGCGTACTGAACAGCTATCGTCAGTTACTTCGGGCACATTCCGGATAGCTGGAAAATCGTGTCATGTACAAAGTAAAATGTACAAAGTAAAATGTAATAAGTAAAAGGTAGAAAGCGATCTGACTGGAAAAGCATTCGCACGTTAAAAACTTTACTTTTTGCATCCTTTACATCTTACATTTTACATTCTGCCTTTCACCATTTCACATTCTATGTTCCCCGCGTCGCAATTCAGCATTTCCCTTTTCGCATACAACCTTTTACTCTTTGCTTTACAAAGTCTGCAATGTACTTCGGAATCAATGCATTAAGTTTTTTGGAAAGTAAGGTTGAAAAATACTGCAATACAGCTGCTTGCAAAGTATTTTATTTGTAATATATTTGAGTTATCAAGTATATGTCAATTATTAATAAAGTAATTATTATTGTAATGTCGGATTTATCGCAATCTTTAAAACTGTTTCTTAATCTTACAATGGTACAGACCCTGGCTGCCAAACGCTTTGATGCACGTCTGGGAAGTCATGGCATTAACCTCAATGAATTCATGATTTTGTTTCACCTGAGCACTGCGCCAGATGAGAAAATGAGGCGGATTGATCTTGCTGAAAAGATAGGATTAACCGCCTCAGGAATTACGCGTATGCTGACGCCGCTGGAAAAATTAGGTATGGTAAAACGTGAGGCCAATAGCCGCGATGCAAGAGTATCGTATGTGAAGCTTGCAAATGCCGGAAAGCGGGTGCTTGCAGAAGCGGTGAACACGGCAGAATCCACTGCCGATCAGCTGATGAGTGCTGTTAAAAACAAAAAGCTGGATGAAATTTCAAAAATGATCGTGGAACTTGGCGGAAGCATTCAGTAAATAAACTTATGTCATTAACTAAAAAAAGCCGGATTAATCCGGCTTTTTTTAGTTCGTCAAAGGAAAATGTGAAATGTTCCTTTGTCTGTCTCTTTCTTTTTTGATCAACTCGTGAGCAGCCAGAATGGACGTTTGCTGGTTAACGACCATTTGCCGTATATCAGCCGGAAGCTGGTCAGACTGCAGTGCTTCTTCATATGCTTTTTTGGCTGCATCTTCGCCGGTTTCGGCATTTTCAAGAACAGCTCTTCTGTTATCATTTGTAAAAACGGAACGGATATCCATCCATGCCCTGTAAATTTTTCCTGAAACCATTGTTCCGGATTCCGGCTCGCCGCCCAGCTTTGTAACTTCGGCTTTCAGGTCACTTGCGAAATCCCTGCTGTTGGAAGCGAGACCCTTGAACAATGCACGCAAGTCGGTTTCAATTTCTTTTGTTTCGTCGTATGCTTTTTCATAACCGGCAACGCGGTCGTTATTTATAAGTATCAGATCGTTCAAAACGTCTATAACTGCTGAATCATATGCCATGGCAAATTTCAATTTAGTGATATGCTGATTACATAAATAATTGTTCCAGTATGATCAGCAAAGCATTTTGCGGATGTAAAAATCATGCTTTATAAAAACCGGTACCTGCGGTAATCCGAACCGTACATTCTGAATGGTAAGTTTGAAATTATTACCCGTGATTATTCCGATCGGAGTGATCTGACAGGGTTCATCATGGCTGCTTTTACCGACTGAAACGAAACGGTGAACAAGGCAACCGCAATGGAAAGCAATCCGGCAAGGGCAAACATCCACCATGAGATTTCAATCCTGTAAGCAAATTCCTGAAGCCATCTGGTCATCATCCAGCCGGCCGCAGGCATTGCAAGAACAATGGCAACAGCAACCAGTTTCAGGAAATCCCTTGAAAGCAGTGCAACAATTCCGCTTACCGAAGCGCCAAGCACCTTTCGAACCCCGATTTCCTTTTTGCGTTGCTCGGCAGTAAACGTAGCAAGTCCGTATAATCCGAGGCAGGCAACAAGGATGGTCAGCGCTGCAAAAATGCCCAGAATCCGGCCGGTTTTTTGTTCGGTCCTGTAAATTTCGTTATAGCTGTCGTCCAGAAACCAATACGTAAAGGGCAGATCCGGTTTGAAACTTTCCCAGTTTTTCTGCATGCCTGCGAGCAAACCGGATACTTCCGAAGTCCGGGTTTTGATAATCATGGAACCTCCGCCGGTATTCAAGGTCATGACAAGCGGCGCAATGCGTTCGTGCATCGACCGGAAATGAAAGTCCTTTACAACGCCTATAATCCGGTAAGTTTGCTGTTTTCCTTCATTGTTTCGGTGCAAAACGGTTTTATTGAGCGCATCGGTTTTCCAGCCGAAGTTTTTGGCAGCAGTTTCATTGATAATAATAGCCGTAGAATCTGTACCGTATGCTTTGGAAAAATTCCTGCCTGCGGCCATTTCCATTCCCAACACGTCCACATAATTGTAATCCACTTCGTAACGGAGTGTTTTCAGAAACTGTGCGGGATTATTTTCCGGTGTAAGCATGAAGTTGTTATTGTTGGAAGGACCGGCGGGAACATAGCTGGAAAGACTGATCTTCTGAACGTTTGCGTTGCGCTCCGTTTCATTCCGGAACGCTTCCCAGTTTTTCCCCAATGCCCATGCCGGGATCACCAGAACCTGATTTTTATCGTAACCCAGCTTTTTATGCTGAATGAATTTCAGTTGCTGATAAACGACAGTTGTGCCTATTATCAAAGTAATGGAAATAAAAAACTGGAAAACGACCAGCCCGCTTCTTAACCCGGCATTCCGGTTTGAAGAGCCAGGCCTGACAGATGCTGATCCGCCTTTCAGAACGGCTACCGGCTTGAACGATGAAAGGAAAAAGGCCGGGTAACTGCCTGCAAGTACGCCTACAGACAAACCGAAAGTCAGCAGTGCGGGAACCAGTTCCAGAACAAAATTCCAATGCAAAACAAGGTTTTTTCCGGACAGCAGATTGAACATTGGCAAGGCTGCCGCACAAATGACCGAAGCCATTATCAAAGCAATGGATGTCAGCAGGAGGGATTCCGTGAGAAATTGCCAGATCAGTTCATATCTGGCGGAACCCATCACTTTTCTCACACCCACTTCACGCGCACGTCTGGAAGAACCGGCTGTAGAAAGATTCATAAAGTTGATACAGGCAATGAGCAGCATGATAACTGCGATGGCACCGAAAATATACACATACCGCAGTTCACCGTTGCTTCCGAGATCGTACTGAAAATCCGAATGCAAGTGAATATCCGTAAGCGGCTGCAAATGCAGGGCGACATCGTTTCCGCTTTTCCGGAACTCTTCCAGACTTACGCCCAATCCCTGTTTAATCTGCGGAGCCATGTATTTCTGAACAGTCTGCGGAAGTTTTGCTTCAAGCTTTTTGTAGTCATAACCCTCAGGCAAAAGGAGATAAGTAAAAAATTCTGAAACCATCCAGGACGGCGAACTGGCGTCTTTATACGTGGACATGGAGGCAAGCAGGTCAAAATGAAAATGGGAGTTGGCCGGAATTTCTTCCATCACGCCGGTAACCTTGTAAATGGTTTTCCAGTCTTTCAGATGCAGTTCTTTTCCCAGCGCATCCTTGTTTCCAAAATATTTTTCGGCCATTGTTTTCGAAATCACAACAGAATTGGGCTCGGTCAAGGCTGTGCCGGGATTTCCCTGCAGCAATGGCAGCGTAAAAACGGCAAGGAAATTGGAATCTACAAAGGCCAGCCTGTCGTTTGTAAAAAGTTTTTGTCCTATCTGAATAACCGGTTCGCCGCCCTGACGAATGCGTGTAGCTTCCAGCACTTCGGGATAATCGGCTTTGAGTGCCGCGGCAGTCGGCGGCATTACATGCGCTTCGTGCATCTTTCCACCCTGTATAACACCACTGAAAACGACCCGCACAATGCGGTTTGCTTTGGTATTGAAACGGTCAAAGCTCAGTTCGTCAAGCACATACAGACTGATGAGCATGCAGGAAGCCAGCCCGATCGCAAAACCTGCAATGTTGATTACCGAGAAAGTACGATTCCGGACAAGGTTCCGCCAGGCAACCTTAAAGTAGTTTTTCAGCATGATAAAAGAAGTTTATGACTGAACCTTATGACAAAAATTTTCATAGCTAAACGATATGTACAAGGTATTACATAGTTCTTTGTATAAAATACATACCTGAATGCTAAATTCCTGAACAATAGCTAGTTGTTTCTGGTAAGATGTTATTTGGCGTTCGGATTCGGACAGTAACGTACGGATTTGACCGGAATTTTCCAGTTGTGTGTATGGTGAAAAGTGAAATGTTGAAAGGAAAATTGCTTGTAACAGCTTAATTTACCTTTCTGTAAAAAAGGGAGTTTCCGCGTAAAAGCGGGTGGCTCCCAACCAACCCGTTTTCATGAACCGTCAGGGCCATATCCTTTACAAATATCTCCATAATCCAGGGTTCCACCTGAAATACGAAGTAATTATCTTCCGGATTGACCTGAAATGCCGAGTATCGTTCCGGTGTGAAGCTGAAAAATACTTCCAGGTTGCCGGCTTTAACTTTCGGTAATTTGACGTATCCTTTTGCATCCATTTTACCAAATTGATCGCCATCAGGACTTTTGGCCAAAACTTCAAAATACGGTAAAATCTGTTTGTTTGGATGCCGGATTCGAACCGTTGTATATTCCCCGGATTTTGCCTTGCTGGAAACCAGTTTGAGGTCAGCATACGGCTTTGGGCTGCTGTTGAGGATGATTTTTCCTTTATCAAACTGCCATTTTCCGCTTCCCTTTCTGTCAACCGATCCGTAGGAGAAAAATAGTTCAAATGTACTGTCGGGCTTCAGTAATACGGCCGATGCGGTTTCCATTACATCCTGCAGATGATATTCGCCCGCAATGGAATCGGTTGAAATCTGTGAAAATGCATTTGGCGAAAGCATGGCGGCAAGCCCTAATGCAAGGTATAATTTGATAATAAACTGCATTCAAGGAGCGGGTGTGTAGTGTTTGGCGCATAAATAGGTCTATGCGGCCGGCAATGTAAGCAGAATAAGTTGATCCGGCTTATCGGTTTATCCTAAGGTAATCGGAATGATTATCCGGCAAGATATCAACTGCGCAGGATTAAAACGGACGGTGAATGCGACAGCCATATACTATGCGACTCCACGGCTTTTTTCCAGCTGTTCAGACTGATGATCATCAAATCCTTCTGATTTAGAAAATCCTTTTCCAGCGCCGTAGTCGTATGTAAAGTAATTTTCCCGGGATCCATCTGCTGCACGGCAGCCAGCGCGTTCCGTATTTCCGAATCTGAATCCGGGATTTCGGCCGGGTTCATAATAGTCAGCCTGATAGGATCCTTGGCCAGTAACCTGGACGCAAATTCAAGTAAAAAAAGGTCGTTGGCTGAAAAAACAGGAAGGAAAACATGCTCTACTTTTTCCAGGTTTTTTTCAATAAAAATTCCAAGCGGAACCTTCACGGATTTGATGAGATGCGTGGTACGTTCGTCAAAAATGTCGGCATGAAACAGTTTTTCTTTTCCGGTCAGCGTATCAAACAGCCTGTTGCGACTGATGATTTTGGAAGTAAACCCAAGGATCCTGCCGAGGAAAGTTCCTTCGAAAACAGTATGTCCTATGCCGATCAGCAGCATGTCGTATTCTCCGTTGTTGGCCGTTTCTATAATGTCGTGAACAATATTCTGCGAAGGTTTGAAAAGGGAAACAAACGGCATATCGAGCGTTCTGGCTTCTTCGGTAACCGGCCGGAATGTCTCAAACTGATACTCTTCGGTGTTGACCTGATTCAGGTAACTGCTGGGAGTAAGATGTAAAGCGGTAATCTGCTGCTGGGAGGTATTTTTCTGGATCAGTTTATTGGCAAGCCTCAGCATTTTACGGCCGCTCTGCGGACTTGCAAAGGCAATCAAAACGGAAAATCGGGACGGCAAAGCCGCTTCCTGCAGATCGTCCCACTTTTTCTGCGGCATGAATTTGTCGATCAGGTCAAGCGCAGGTCCGGTCATACAAGTGGTGACCAGCGCCATAATGACCATCATGGCAAAAATTTCCGGCGATAAAACGCCGATATCGTAGCCGATATTTAGCACCACAAGCTCCATTAAACCGCGCGTGTTCATCAGTGAGCCGATGATCAGACTGTCACGCCAGGATTGCTTTACAAATTTGGCAGCAATGGCGCTGCCTGCAAATTTTCCGGTAACCGCCGCAGCAATGATCAGTCCCGTAACCTGCCATAAATAAAGGTCGTTCAGCAGTCCGATCTGTGTCCGTAGGCCTGTAAATACGAAAAACAGCGGCAGCAAAAGCACCATGGAAACGTCTTCCACTTTTTCAATGAAAATATTCCTGAAACGCTGATTGGAAGGCATGACAACACCCGCCATAAATGCGCCGAAAAGCGCGTGAATGCCGATCACTTCGGTGCAATAAGATGACAATAAAAGGGTTAGGAAGAAAAACGCTACGATGGGTTTTGTCATTCCTTCTTTGTACGAATAATGGTTCCCGATCCGGTGCAGAACGGGTTTAAGGACTTTCAGCATGAACAGGACGTATGCGGCCGCCAGCAAAATGGTAAAAACCGAGCTGATAATGGAACCCGCCTTGACAATGGCGATTACCGCAGCAAGGATGCACCAGGCCGTAATATCATCCGTAGCCGCACACGTAATGACCATGGTTCCGAGCTTTGTTTTTGACAGTCCTCTTTCCTGAACAATGCGTGCCAGTACCGGAAAAGCGGTGATGCTCAATGCGATGCCTATAAACAGCGCAAAGGACAGAAAGCTGATGCCGTCCGGAGCGAATTGCCTGTAAATGTATAAGGCCAGGCCGACACCCAGCGCAAAGGGCAGGATGATGCTGGCATGACTGATGACAATGGCTTCCGATGCTTTGGTCTTAAGTACTTTAAGATCAAGCTCCATGCCAATAATGAACATGAAAAGGATCAACCCGATCTGGCTCAGGAACTGAAGGTTTCCGAGCGACTGTGCCGGAAACATAAAACTTGAAAATTCAGGAAAATACATGCCCGTCAGCGACGGGCCAAGCAAAATGCCGGCTGCAATTTCACCAATCACGGACGGCTGACCAATGGATTTACAAACCCAGCCAAGAAAACGGGCTACCATGATGATCGTTATAATCTGAAGAAGCAGTATGGCAAGCGGGTGTGTTACATTGTGCTGAAAAGTTTCCGTAAACTGCTTCCACGCCGACGAGTCGCCTGCACTGTTGTGATTGATCCGGGAAGCATTTTCAAGAGACTGGCCCTGCTGGATAAAGAAGTAAAGCAATGCAGAAAAGGCCGCGATAGTAACCGTATAGAAAAAAAGATTGCGGAAGTTCTTCATTATATAGAGGTATTGTTCCGCGCAAAATACCAAAATATCGAAGATTTGCCAATTCAGGGGCTGTTTTAAAGCATTCAGGGCTGAATGGTAATGGTTTGTTAACAATTAGCCATTCAGCCCTGAAAAGGATTGCCGAAACGGAATCAACTCCAGAGACGGTCGTGCGAACGGATGTCGTTCCAGTCCGGGGTAGGAGCGAAGAAGCTCTTGTCTTTGGCGTTCAAGTGTTTCTTAACCTCTTCTTCATTAAGTTCAATTCCCAGTCCCGGCGCGTCCAGCGGAACGGTAGCAAATCCTTTGTCGATCAGTTTGCGCCCGTCGGTTGTTTTAACCAGGCTTTCCCACCATGGAACGTCCACCGAATGGTGTTCCAGCGCAAGGAAGTTCTGCGTTGCAGCGGCACAATGTACATTGGCCATAAAGCTTACCGGCGTTCCTGCAAAGTGCATGGCCATGGCAATTCCGTTGTCTTCCGCATAATCCCCGATGCGTTTGGTTTCCAGCAATCCGCCGGAAGAAGCAAGGTCCGGATGGATGATGTCAATTGCACGTTTGTCAATCAATGTCTTAAATCCTTCTTTCAGGTAAATATCCTCGCCGGTCAGGGTCGGGGTTTCGAGGGCATCCGAAATGGTTCGCCACTGATCCGTATATTCCCATGGAACCATGTCTTCAAGCCACGCCAGACGGTATTTTTCAAGTGCTTTTCCCAATCTTATTCCATTGTTCATATCAAAATGGCCGTAGTGGTCCGTAGACAAGGGAATTTCATAACCGATCACACTGCGTACGTCATCCACGACGCGCGCCATTTCGGCAAGTCCTTTTTCCGTAATCTGGATTCCTGTGAACGGATGACGTGTATTGGCATACGAATAGTAATCACCTGTCCATTGTGAAAACCCGCCGCCCCAGAATTTGTTGTTTACCACGCCATTTTCCAGGTTTTTAAGCATACCGATGGAAACATCCATTTTCAGCCAGGTGTAACCCTGATCCACCGTACGGTATTTGATTTTTTGTTTAAACTCGTTCAGGTCATCGGATTCCGGTGTATCGGCATAAAGCCTTACCTTGTCGCGGTAACGGCCGCCGAGCAGCTGCCAGCACGGAACGCCGTACGCTTTTCCGCACAAGTCCCAAAGTGCCATTTCCACGCCGCAAACGCCTCCCGCCTGACGTCCGTGAAATCCGAACTGCTTGATGGATTTGAAAAGCATTTCCACATTGCAGGGATTATGGCCGAGCAAATGGCTTTTCAGCGACAGCGCATAGCGTTCGTCTGCGCCGTCCCGCACTTCACCCAGTCCGTAAATTCCCTGATTTGTATCAATCCGGATAATGGGCGTACGGCCTACATTCTGTACAATGCAATAGCGCAGATCCGTGATTTTCAATTCTGAAGGCTTTGATGCACGGCTCACTTTGGAAGTAGCCTGCGCAATGGTGTCTTCAGTAGACATGCCCATCAGTCCGCCCAGTGCGATGCCGCCCAGTGCGGTTTTTCTTAAAAAGTTTCTTCTGCTGTCGCTGGTGGCAGGATTGTTGATTTCCGCGATACGCGCTTCCTGATCTGCTTTTTCTATCTGCTTGTTGGAGGCAATCAGTTCTTTTAAAATGCTTTTCATTGGTGATTTGTTATAAGGTGTAAAATGTTTCTTTGGTGAAATGTGAAAGGTGAAATGTTTTATGTGAAAAGTGAAACGTTTTGCAAGTGGTTATTGCTAAATGCCAACCCTCACATCTTACCTCTCACTTTTTACTCTTCAGTAATTCCTGTCTTTCAGATAATCGTCCAGTTCCTTTTTAGTCATCGGCAGTTTACCCGGATAATTGTTAACCCAGTTCAGAAAGTCTTTCTGGATGGCGTCGGACCACTTCGTGTCTATTTCACCGGGCGTATATTTTCCTTCACGCAGGCGAAGATGCCCGAATTCGTCGCGGAGCGCAGTCACTTCGGATGTGATCACCAGTTCTTCCACCAGATGCGCTGGGATGAAAATAGTCCCGTATTTCTTGGCAAGCACCACGTCGCCCGGCAGTACAATCGCTCTTCCGATCCTTACAGGCGTATTGATGTTCGTAAGCATCATCTGCTGAATGTAAGACGGGTCCTGTCCTTTTATCCAAGCATTGAAACCTTTGATCTCACTCAGTCCTTCCACATCGCGGACGGAACCGTAAAAGATAACGCCGCGCTTTGATTTGGCATAAATGGAGTTTCCGAGATTATCGCCGATCAAGGTTCCGTCTGCGATTTTGCCATAACCGTCAGCAACATACACGTCCCCTTCTTTCAGCACGTCGATCGGCCAGGAATTGGTACCGCCGGTTTGAACCCTGCCTTCTTTTTTGCCGGTTTCCTTTACAAGATCCTGCAAGTCCGGACGAAGCGGAACGTACTGTGCGGTCACTACGCGGCCTGTCATCACGCTGTCATCATGAATGAGCTGCCATTCGCCTTCAAACTGGTTCTGATATCCTTTGTTTCTCAGCACGCCCCAGGCTTCTTCCACAGAAATATTTTTCAGTCTTGCCAGAATAGCGTCGGAAACTCTCGGGCGTCCGTCGGCGGAACGTTCTCCTTTCCAGGCGGATGTGTAAGCTTTGATCTGATCGGAGGAAGGAGAAATGGATTGTGCGCCGGAAACCAGGGCACAAAGCACAAAAGCTCCTGTAAACAATTTTTGTTTTAACATAAACTAGAAATTAAGGGTATAAAAAGAAAATGGTTATTGTTTTTCAATGATTTTATTTGTCCCAGAAAACAGGCGTTCCCAGTTCGTCCGGGCCCATTCTTGCCACGGCTTCCAGGTAATTGGCTTCGTTGACGGACCTTTCCCTTACCGGATAAACCAGCCTGCGGATGAAGTCCTTTACCGACGGGTCTTTGCCGGGATAATTGTTTACAGGCAAAACAGGGTAGCCGGTCCGGCGGAAATTGGCCCAGGCTTCCGAGCCGTTCAGAAAGGAAGAAACCCAGTATTGCGTGTTGATCTGTTCCAGTGCTTTCTGCGGGTTATACGGGTTTGCGGCCAGATATGCATTTTGCTTTGCCGTACTGATCGTTGCCGAAATGTCGTAAGTCGCGAGTTGGTCCATATGCGCCTTTACGCCGGTTTCATAAAGCAGTTTGGCATCGCCCGTCGCCCAGCCTCTGACCACCGCATCGGCAAGCAACAGCGCTGTCTGTGAATAGGTTATAAAGAATTCCGGCGCATCAATTTTGCCAAGCGTCTTCCTGTTGATCTGCGAGTAATTGAATGCGGAACCCGTTTTTCCCGGAAAACCCGGGGCATTCAGGATGGTGGATTCATTATAACCGTAAGGCATTCCGTTCTGGCTGGCACGGGTTGTATCTTCGGCTCCTGCGGTGGCAATGGGGTTGCCCGGCGTTTCATATCGCACGGAAATCACCTGCAGTCTTGGATCATTGGTCGTTTTCAGATAATCGACAAAAGCTTTGCCGAGATAAACGTTTCCTCTTTCAGTTCCTTGAAAGTAATTAGCCAAAGGATGATTGAATGTGCTGTTAAAAGCGATATAAGCATTATCTGCGTTTGAACTCAAAAGCCCGCCGTTCGCCGGATCTACCGCTTTGGCTACATAGCGTTTTGCCTTTTCGGTGTCCACCTTGGTGAACCGCATGGCAGCCCTGAGCAGTAAGGAATTGCCCAGTTTTTTCCATTGCGCGATATTTCCCTTGTAAAAAAGATCGCCGGATTCAATCGCCTTTGATGCATCCAGTCCTTTCGTTCCTTCTTCCAGTTCCTTTAACAGATCGTCATAAATTACTTTCTGGTCATCGTACTTAGGCAAATTGATTCCTTCCAAAAATGCCTTTCCGGCCTCAAAGTAGGGAACGTCGCCGTAAGTGTCCACTAAAACCATAAAAACGTAAGCTCTCCAGATACGCGCCATGTTATAGAGATTGCTTCTTGCCGCATTGTCTTTCGTTTGAGCGATAACGGTAGTAAGCAGGTTTACCGGCCCGTTCTGAAGGTACAGGGAATTGAAATTGGCATTGGTGTTCGGATCGGAAACGGTGTTGTGATTTCCGCCTTCCAGCACGCCGGTATAGGGCGTATTGATCTGCTGTACGATCTGAAGCTGATAATGCTGCGTGGCAATGGCCGATCCAAACTGTGCATTCGAAAAAAGATAAGCGGGATCAATGCTGGTGGCAAGAACGGGATTTTTGTTGACGTCCTCAAAACCTTTGTCGCACGATGCAGCGAATGTCAGTATGCCAAGAAGTGTAAAGTATAAAACAGTCTTTTTCATAAAAATCTGGAAATGAGGTTTATAATTTAAGGTTAAGATTAAGGCCGTAGCTTCTGGTCGTCGGAAGCGTATGCGTTTCTATGCCCTGTAAATTGTCTGATGCGGATACCTGCGCTTCGGGATCAAGGTTGTCGATGTATTTCTTGATCAGCAGTACGTTGTTGCACATGGCCGAAATGCTCAGTCCTTTGATAAATGTTTTTTCTCTTAAAAAACGGGAAAGGTCATATCCAATCGAAAGCGTTCTCCAGCGTACAAAGGCGCCGTTATAAACAAACGGGGCAGCAAGGTTTGTACTGCGGTAGGATGTGTAAAACTGCTCGGCTTCCACATGCTGCGTATTGGGCAAGCCTTCCGCCGTTACGCTTTCGAACAATACGCCGCCTTCGCGTCCGACGAGTGAAGGTTTGGAAAGTCCTTCGCGGAGAAAGTTGAGGTTGGAGTTGGACAGAATCTTGTTGCCGGCCTTGAAATCGATTTGTGTTCCGATACGGATTCCTTTTACATTGATCGTATTGACCCATGCGCCGACCCATTTCGGAATGGCGCTCCCGAACGTAGTCAGACTACCTTGCAACGGAAGTCCGCCGGAAGTAATGATCCGTCCCTGCGCATCCCGTTTGTAGTCGAAGCCGCGCAGCGATGCAAGCGGCTTGCCGACTTCATGCGAAACAATCCCGAAAAATTCACCCGTACCGACGTCGAACCGCTGCTGGCCGGCTGCCAGTTCAAGTACTTTGCTGATGTTGTAACTTCCGTTAAAACTTGTTTCCCATGTAAAACCCTCTGTTCTTACGGGTACAATCGTCAAAAGAAACTCGATGCCCTGATTCCGCAGTTTGCCGACATTGACTTTGGTCTGGCTGAAACCCGATGCATTGGAAATATCGACATTCAGGATTTCGTCCACCGTATTTTTGCGGTATAATGACATGTCCAGATTCAGGCGGCTGTCAAAGGTTTTGAATTCCAGACCGATTTCGGTTTCTTTCACTTTCAGCGGCCGCAGGTTTGCATTCGGACTGATGGTGGAAGGCAGGTTGCCCAAAGCGGTTCCGTTAAACGGGTTGGCGTTGATCCCGTAATACAGGTTATCGGAATAAGGGTCCGTATCACCGCCCACTTCGGCATATGCAGCGCGGATCTTGCCGTAATTCAGCCATTCCGGAACATTCTGAAACGCCTGACTGAATACAAAGCTTCCGCTGACAGACGGATATAAATAGCTGTTGGAGTTCGGGTTCAAAGTAGAAAACCAGTCATTTCTGCCGGTGACATTGATGAACAGAAATCCTTTGTAGGACAATTCAAGCGCGCCGTAGATGGAATTGACCTTTTTCTTGCTATACCCGTAATTAGGGTTTTTGATCTGGCCGTTTGCAATGGTGTAAAGGTCGCGTACATAAAAGTTGGTAACAGCAGTGGACATATTATCGCTGATCTGCTGCATCTGGTTCCCACCCAATGTAAGGTCAAAGCCAAAGTCACCGAAAGTGCGGTTTGCACCGATGAGAATGTCGAGGTTCCGCTCGCGGAATGTCGCCACATCCTGATAATAATAACCATTAAAACCCGTGGCAACCGCACCGATGGACCGTGTTCCGGTCGGACGGTTGTAATTGTACGGACGGGTAAAATAATCCTGACCGATCCGGCCCTGAACAAACAGCCAGTTGGTGAAATCATAGCGCAGCGATGTGTTGCCGAAAATCCGGTCGCGGCGTACATTTTCAAAGCGGTCGTAGGCAACCCAGTACGGATTGTTCCGGTTGGTAAAGCGGGCAAGCGGCATTTCATTGCCGTTCGCATCTTTCCGGTTTTTAAGCCAGTCGGTATCAATGCTGGTCGCCAGGGTATAAATGGTCGTATTCGCATTCATATCCTGAATCCCGATCTGCGGCGGGTTCTTGTTGTACTCGTTGGAATAATTGGCATTCAGCTGTGCGGAAAGCTTGTCAGAAAACTTGTAATTCAGCCCCAGATTGAAGATTTTTTTATGGTAATCAGAATTGGGCATGATCGCGTTGGCGTCCGTATTGGCAAATGAAAGCCGGAAATTGCCTTTTTCGTTTCCGCCGGATAATGCGACGGAATTGGTAAAACTGGTACCCGTTCTGTAGAAATTTTTAATGCGGTCTTTATGCGGAGAGTAGGGCTTCATGCTTCCGTCAAACTGCGGCGTGAGCTGTCCGTCCATTTTTTCACCGAAGGCAAATACCCCGGAACTTTGTGCTTCTGCTACCGACGTGGGCCGTTTGCCGAATTCTCCTTGTCCGTATTCGTACTGAAAATCGGTATAGTCCAGTGCCTCCTGTGCCTGAAAATTGGAATTTACTTCTACGCCGATCCCTGTTGTTTTGCTGCCGCTTTTTGTCGTGATGATGATGGCCCCGTCTTTGGCACGAAATCCGTAAAGTGCCGCTGCCGCTGCTCCTTTCAGTACGGTCATGGATTCGATATCGTCCTGATTGATACTTTGAAGTCCGTCGCCCGCATCCGATGAACCGCCTGTCGGGTTGCCCGTTCCGTTGCCGTTTGATCCGCCTGCAGAAACGCTGCTGTTGTTGATCGGAATGCCGTTTACAATAATAAGCGGAGAGTTATTGCCGCCGAATGATGACTGGCCACGGATACGGATTTTAGTCGAGCCGCCGGGACCGCTGGCCGGTGGCGTTACGTTCAGTCCGGCCACTTTTCCCTGAAGACTGTTTCCCAGATTCGTAGTCCGGTTCGTAGTCAGTTCCTCGGTATTTACCGTAGCCGTGGAGTAGCCGAGTTTTTTGGCGTCTCTTTTGATTCCCAAAGCCGTCACCACAACCATTTCCAGGTTCCGGACATCCGGTGTCATGGTAATGTCGTAAGTGGACTGGTTTCCCAAAGCAACTTCCTGGGGTGTATAGCCGACGTAGGAAAATATCAGCACGCCGCCGGCATCGGGAACGCTCAGCTGGTATGCGCCTTCCGTATTGGTGGCAGTTCCTGTTTTGGAGCCTTTGACAACGATGCTGACACCCGGCAGCGGAACCCCTTTTTCATCCAGCACTTTTCCGCTGATATTGCGGTCGATGCCTGCCTGCGTACGGATCATTTCCTGAAGATGACTTTCGGGCTGCGGCAGGCTTTTCAGCAGTACAATCTGTTTGCCTTCAATTTTGTAAGTGATGTTGATCGGCCGGAAAAGCTCGTCCAGTACATCGGACAAAGGTTTGTCAACGGCATGCAGCGTGACTTTTTTCTGTGAACGGATCAGTGCCGAACTGTATGTAAAATGAATCTGCGTAAGCTTGTTCAGTTTGCCGAGTACGGTTTTGAGTTCCTGATTATTAACCTGAATCGATATTTTCTGATTCAGAATGTCCCGCGTGCCCGCCGGAACTGCCCTGGAAAAATCAGCTGTAATTAAGATAAATATTAATTGAAATAATGACATTCGCATGACGTTGCAGTGCAGCCTGTTCAATAGTCGATTTTTTTTCATATGAAATCTGGTTTGGTACAGTGATTAAAAAAGAAGCTGAGAATTCCTCTTCCGGAAAGTTCAGAAAGCCGGATGCGCAGGTTTGCTGTATGAAGAAATTAAATCTTCCGGACAGTCAGATCGGCAATGATTTTATCAGGCATAGGCAGCAGTTTTAGTATGAATATGATTTGAAGGTTCTAAAAAGGGAAAGATGGTCTTGCGCAAATCATTACATATCAGCTGCATCCTTTGCTGCTGATTACGATACGGTTGTTCTGGATTTCATAACCTGCACCGATAGCCTGACAAATGGCGTTCATTCGCTGTTTCAGACTTTCATCGGTAAACTGTGCGTTGATGATGCAGTTTGAAAGCACGGAAGCATCATAAACGATCACGATCCCGTAAATTTCTTCTAGGGACTGGAATACCTGCGCAACAGGTTTGTCTTCAAAAATCATTTCGTTGTGGGCCGAAAGTTCCGTCAGCAGTTCAGGATGGGCAACGATGCTTTTCTGGATGCGGTTTTCAGTTCTGCTGAATACGGCCTGCTGGTTAGGAGCCAGTACCACGCCGGAAATCTGTCGTTTTTCTTGTCCGGCTTCGTACTCATTTTTGGGATACACCAGCACACGTCCCGTTTTTACCAGTACCATTACCGTGTTTTCCTTTTTAAATGCTTTGACCCGAAAGCTTGTGCCCAGCACTCTTGTGACCGTTTCGCTGGTGTAAACCAGAAAAGGTTTTTCCGGATTTCTGGAAACGTCAAAAAATGCTTCTCCTTCCAGAAATACCTTTCGTTCATTTCCGCTGAATTGTTTGGGATAGGAAATGGAACTTCCTTTCATCAGCGTGGCAACACTGTTGTCGCTCAGCAACACAGTCATTTCTTTATCAGCATGATTCGTGCGGGTATAGAACTGCCCGGAAGTATGCTGAACCTCTTTCCCGCCGTCCGCTGATTGGTAAAATGAAGGAAATTGAATGTACAGCAACCCGATGATTGAAAACAATACGAAAACAGCCGCAGCCCGCCAGTAAGGAAACCGGGTAAATTGATCATGTTCCGACCGGCCCGTGTGCTTTCCAAGCTCGGCTTTACGGGTAATTTCCTGAATCTCGTTTTCCAGCATCTGGCTTGTCAGATCGTCACGGAAGGCTTCGTCAATTGCCAGGACCAGTTCTTTGGCCTGTTTGGCCAGCAGTTGCCTTTCCGGATTTCCGTCCATCCAGTTGTGCCAGAAATCGTCTGTTTCCTGCGTGGGTTCCATGATCCAATGCCGGAAACCTTCGTCCGCTGCAAGTTCTTCAATGGTGTTGTACTGTTGATCGGCCATAGCATACAATTAACTTCAGATATGTATGTCGCATTTGGGCAGACTTATAACCAGAAAAATGAAAATATTTTTAAAAATTATGGAAATGACAATAAAATAGCAGCTGTAAGAAGAAAGGCAGCGATTAAAGCATACCTGAAAGGAACAAAATCACGCAGTTAAACGCAGGCGTCCATATTTCCTTGATTTCCTTAAGGGTACGGTACAAAAGATTGGAGACGCTCTGACGGCCAAGGCCCATGATCATGGCAATGTCTTCATTATTGAAGTTCTGGTAAAACCGGAGGTAAATAATTTCCTGCTGGCGTTTGGAAAGTCCGTTGATGATCTGTTTGAGGCGGCTTGTCATATAGCGGTTTTGCTCATCTTCAATCATATCGGCTTCAATAGAACCGTTTGCGATTTCAAAATCTGCGTAAACATGAACCGGCTCATGAAAACGCTTTAAACGAATGCTTTCCTTGATCAGTTTGTGCCGCAGTGCCTTCATCAAATACGATTTCACAAAAGCGGTTTCGGACAGGAAATCCCTGCGTTCCCAGAGATCAAGGTACAGATCCTGAATGGAATCGCGGATAAAATCCGGATCGGACGAAAACTTCAGCGCATAATTGTAGAGCGTCCGGTAATGAACTTTGGCCAGCTGGCCAAGCGCATCCGAATCACCCGCTTTGAAACGCCTCCAAAGCTGGATATTAACGTCAGGATTGTTCGCTATTTGCAGATCGAAGCTCAAATCAGGCGCTTGTTGTTAGAATGAAACAGAATCAGAAATGTTAACAGATAAAGCAAACCTGATATTTATTCTCCCTGTAATATCCAGTATTTTCCTGAAATTTTTTTATTGATTACTGAATTTAAATGGTATTGAAATGAAAAATCCGGTATTTCTCAGCTGTCAAAGTGGAAATACCGGATTGTAAATGGAAATGAATGCGATGCTGAACTGCCTGCGCGGGCGGCAGTCAGAAGTTTATTTTACTACGTTCAGCTTGCCCTGCATCAATGTATAATGGCCGGGGAACGTGCATACATACTGATAGGCTCCCGGCTGCTTGGGTGCCACAAAATAAATGGCTTCCGATTTTTCGGGTTCCACGATGTTGCTGTGGAAAAGTACATCGTTCGTGCGCGGCACATAACTCAGTTCAGAACCTTTCAGGCCCAGGTTAAGCCCGGCTTCGCCCACGGCATTGGCCGTTCCCGGCTTTGTAATCACCAGGTTATGCAGCATGTCATCATTGTTATTGAAAATGATTTTAATCCTGCTTCCCGCTTTTACCTGAATGCTGGAAATGTCAAATTTCAGGCCGGGTACCGTTCCGATCGTGACAACCTGATCGGGACCGTTTGTCCAGTCTTTCGGCATTTCAATAACTCTTTTGGCAGAAGGTGCTGTGTTGCTGGCTTCGGCCGGCATGGTGTGCATGCTGTGATCCGGTGCACTTGCCTTTACGGTTGTCGTAAACTGGGACGCACTTACCGGGGTTCCTGAGGCAATTTCATTCAAAGTATAATAACCGGTTGTATGCAGCAGCGGGTTTCCGTCCGGAGATTTTACGCCCTCTGCTTTTATTTCATGAATATAGCCCTTGCGGAGTACAGCCGGGTCCACAACAAGCCGCACGCGCAGTCCGTCTTCCGAAACAACAATTCCTTTCAGCGGCACTTCCTGCGTATTGATGATCGGGCTGCCGTAAGTCTGGTGGTATTTGTAAGTAAAACTGTTCAGCTTGTAAGCATCCTGATCGGCAGCAGATTTCTTGTCAACCGGACTGGTGAATACGATTTCAAATCCGTCCGGCATGGAATGTACGTTTTTCATTTCAAACGGCATTTTCCCGGTCCATACCAGCCGCTGAATTCCGAAATCGGCCTTTCCCGTTGCCGACCAACCGCGGCTGGTCTGGCCTACGAACATGGAGCCGTCCAGTCCCCAGACCATACGGATAATTCCGGACATAAATCCTTCACGGAACGGGAAAACGGTTCCCTGCCATACGCCGTTCACCTTTTCAAAATCAACACGCGTGATGATGCTGTGTCCCTGATCGCCTACAAAAACCTGCCCTGCAAACGGACCGAATGCGCCGTTCGTTACATCTTCTTTAAAGTCGGAAGTCGAAATACCTACAATCGTATGCGGGAACCAAACAGCAGGCGGCTTGATGCCCGGTACTTTTTTGGCCACATCGTACAGCGGTTCGCCTGTGTTCGGCACATCCTGAGGCGTCAGTTTTACGGGCGATCCTTCTTCCTTGCTCCATCGCAGACCCGCCGGATTTCCTGCAAAATCCCCTTTTTCAAGATGCGTCATACGTCCGGAACCCACCCAGTCGCCCTGGTTTTCGGTATAGAAAATATCGCCTTTGTACGAACCGAAACCGGATGGCGAACGAAGTCCGGTAGCATAGGGGGTAAGTTTGCCGTCTTCACCGAGTTTCAGCATCCATCCGCGCCACTTGGACTGGCTTGCTCCGCGACCGACCCAGTCCAGGTTCAGCGTTACGAGCAATTCACCGTTCGGCATGGCAACCGGTCCGTAGGAATACTGGTGATAATTTCCGGAAAGCGGCCATCTTGCAAAAGAATCATAAACGTCTGCAACGCCGTCATTGTTGGTATCTTCCAGCCGGGTCACTTCGCCGCGTTGAGAGATCAGGAAATCCTTGCCGCGGGACAAAAGCCCCAAAGGCTCATGCAAGCCGGATGCAAAGCGTTGAAAAGAAGGTTTTCCATCCCCTTTCAGATAAGGGTTTCCGATCATCCATACTTCGCCGCGGCGGGTAGAAGCGGCCAGTCTTCCGTCCGGCAGAACGGCCAGTCCGCCCACTTCCATCTTGATAGTTTCCGGGATCGGCATGGTAATGATCCGGTAATAATCATCTTCCTTGCCGGGTTTGGATTGTGCATATGCCGACAAACATCCAGCTGATATCAGGGCAGTTAAAAGAATATTTTTCATTTATTAAAACAGAATACAATTTGAATTTGGGCAGCAGCAGGTTGTCTGCTCCGCCTGAGATCTCAACAATGATTTACCAGAACATGGAATAAGTTGTGGTTCCGGAAACAGGCAGGATCAGTTCTTTGCCTTCGCCGGCCGGTCTTACGATCACCTTTGCTTTTTTATCAACCTGTACGTAATAACGGTCGTCCACCTGATACAAACCTTTTTCGACTTCCACAATGCGGTTTCCGCTGGCAAGCAGCGAGTATAAAGTGCCTTTCGGCGTTCCGTCCACGCGGAAAGTACGTGAAAGACTGTTTCCGGCAGGCGTAAGCTGATCATTTACAGTAGCTGATCCGATGCCGTAACGGAATCCGGGCAAGCCCTGATGATCTATTTTATAACCCAGAAAGTTGATATCCGAGGAGTCCGGCCATGCTGCACTGGCATTTTCCAGCACGGCAAGACTGCTTTTGCCTGAAACGCGTACATTCAGACCCGCCGGGAACAGGAGCTGCGGCTCGCCGCGTTCGTACCACATTTCTGTTACATTGGCAAACTGCCCGCGCCATGCCTGAATCAAGGCACCGCGGTTCAGGTCAACGGTATAGTTCCAGCCTTCCGGACTTCCTACCGAAATGCAATGCGTGCGTTTGTATTTTTCCTCATCCAGCTTGATAAATGACCTTACCATTTCCGGGCGCATGTCCGGCGTTACGCTGATGTAAGGCTTCGGCTCCGGTTCTGGAAGTGAGGAAAGCGCATGCAGGTCGTACGGACGAACGCCGGCTTTTTCCACGCGAAGCGCCAGAGCAGGCTGTCTCCAAGGAAAACGGGAATAATAAATTTTAAACTTGTGATTTCCCTGGCTCAGTTCCGCAGTTCCCGAATGGCTTTCCTGCGAAGTGCTTTCTCCGCCGGTCATCACGTTTTTGCCGTCGATATCCAGTGTCATGACAGGCCCCGAATAAATACTTGTAAAGATATAAGTGCCTGCCTCGGTTACGTCCATATCGCCTTCATACACGAGGTGGAACTCGCGCATACCATTGGTAACTTCCTGCGTAAGCGCAGGCGATTTGCCTTCGTGATCCAGTTTGCTGTATTCCTTGCTGTCCCATTTGTCCGAATAAACCTTGTAATTCAGGTTATTTAGTGTCAAAGGTTTGCGGCTTGCGAGCAGCTGGTATCCAAGATTACGGAAAGCAATTGTGCCTTTTGTCACTTCAAAGGAAAGCGGCTGCGCTTCGGTGACTGTTTTGGAATTGGGAAGATAAACGGTTTCCAGAACCGTTACGCCGTTCAATGCAAGCGAGTTCAGTCTTGCAGAGTTGGCAAGCTGCGGAACGGCCGCATCGTAGGCGAGTTCCAGCGTTTGCCATAATCCCGGCGCTTTGGCGGCATTCTGCGTCGGAAACTGGCCAGTAAACCCGGAAGTCTGCGCGCTGGATTCTTTTTGCTTGCTGCTGTCGGAAATGCGTACCCTTTGTCCGCCCGGTAGTATCACGGCGCCTTCCGCTCCGGCCGAAACCATGAATTCCATAAAAAGGCGCAGGTCATTTGCCTTTAAGGTTGTTGTAATCGCATTGCCGGGATTGCCGATGAGCACGCCGTCACCGGACGTAGTTTTCAGCTTGGCTGTTCCGGAAGGATGAATGGAAACATCACCCTGGACTGTCCAGTTGGAACCGGCATTCTGAAATGAACTCAGATCTTTGAGGGGAAGAGGAGAATAGTTTCCTTTTACCGCCTGGCCAAAAACCATAATGGGACAAGCCAGCAAAAGGAGAGAGACTTTCTGGATAAAATAATGCATTAGTTATTAAGTGTAATGTTTACAATTATAAAACGAAGTTCGCACTTTTTTCTACTAATATATTGCGAAATATTAGGAAATTTTAAACTCCTGAAGTTTAAGCACCCTACCGGACAGAATTACGGGAATGGAAACGAAAAAACGGGTTGGAAAAGGTGTATGCTTTCTGCCATGAACGCAAACAAAAATAGTCCGGAACGTGCCGGACTATTTTTGTTTCTTAATAAAAATGTAAATGCCGGATTACAAATCCCACCATACATGCGTGTTGTAATTGTCTGGCCCTTGTCTGGTTACCGCTTCGTTGAGGCTGTTCGGGTTCAGTGTCTGCTCGCTTCTCGGGTAAGCAAACCGGACGGGTACTTTTCCGCCGTTTACATTATCTACGCCGGCTTTGATTTCGGGAACTCCGGTGCGTCGCCAGTCAAACCATGCTTCCAGTCCGGAAAAGAAGAGCGAGATCCATTTCTGCGTGCCGATCAGCGTCAGTGCGCTGGCATCGTTGTAGGCGACGCCTGGATTTTTCAGGTAATTGGCGGGCATGTCCACATCCACGTAATCAAAGGCAGCCTTAACACCTTCCTCGTAGTGAAACTGCGCTGTTTTGGTCGTATTGACCATCCCTTTCTTGACGGCTTCCGCAAGAATGAACTGCAGTTCGTGATACGACATGATATATCCTTTTGCAACATTCAGCCCTCTGTCGGTAATCGAACCTTTGTAAAACAATGCGCCTGCACGGGAAATATTGTTCGGGCCGCCGTTGTAATCCAGTGCCGCCACTTCGTTCAGGCCGTTCGGTACGCCGCTGTATTTGGGTGCACCCGCAGAAACGGAAGCATCGGTCGGCTGTGCAAATACGGTTATTCTCGGATCGTTCAGCGCAGTCAGTTTGTCACCCAGATTTTTACTTAACCGGAACTCGTCAAAAGAACCTGAACGCGCTGTATACAGGGGAAACTGGTTTGGAGCAGAGGTCAGATAACGCATGGTTCCGTTGTCGCCCGCACTTGTAAAGATGGGTGATTCAGTCGGATTGCTGATAATGGCCTGCATTTCGGCTTTCACGTCTTTTTTGTCCGAAATTCTGAGAAGATATCTTAAACGCAGGCTGTTTGCAAGTTTTTTCCACTTACTTACGTCACCATTGTAAATCAGGTCGCCAACCACAACTTCGCCCGGACCGAGCAGTTCGTTAGCCGTTTTCAGATCGTTCAGAATGCCGTTGTAAATGACTTCCTGCGTTTCGTATTTGGGCTGTAAAATGCCGGAGACGCCTTTTGTTGCTTCGGAATAGGGGATGTCACCGTAAGCATCCGTCAGGATAGAATACATCCACGCACGCATGATCAGGGAAATGCCGCGGTAATTGTTTGCATTGTTTTTCTGGCTCAGTTCCAGCAGCAACTGAACGTCGCGCAAGTTGTTGTACATATTTTCCCAAAGCCCGTCGCGGTCGCCCCAGGTATAACGGTCTTCCGAAACGAACTGGATTTTGGCCGTATGCTGGATCACAATGTTGCCGATCGACCAGCTCTGGTTCACCATTTCATTTACAGCAGTCCGTATAATCCCTGGCAGCAGCAGGTCGGGTGTTACGTCGGTAATGGCGTTCGGGTCTGTATTTTTCTCTACGAAATCGTCGGTGCAGGCGGGAAAAAGAAATAATCCTGCTGCAACCATTATCATATATTGTCTGATCTTTTTCATTCTTTTGGATTTTGGCTGAATTAAAAACTGAATCCTACATTAAAGCCCCAGCTGCGCGTTGTAGGCATCCCGACCGATTCGATACCCGGAATGATCGTGCCGCCGCTCAGGGAAGAAGTTTCCGGATCAATGTGCGGAACTTTGCTCCATACGGCCAGATTCCGTCCCACTACGGAAACGTTCAGGCCCTTGATTTTGGCTTTGCTCAGAAATTTGGAAGGAACCATGTAAGCCAGTCTTACCTCGCGCAGCTTGGCGTAAGATGCATTGAAAATGCCGCCTTCCGGAATATCGCGGTTTCCTGTACGCGACTGGTGATATTCACGTGCGGTCAGTTTTACGTCGTTTACGCGGTAAGAGCCGTCTGCGTTCTGGATCACACCTTTGGCAATTACACCGTTGCCCGGCTGGTTGATGTCGTATCCGTTTTCGCGGCCTTCCAGTGTCTCTTCAAGCTGTCCTGCTTCCAGTCCGACCACAAAGGTTTCGGAAAATATCTGTCCGCCATGACGAATGTCCAGCAATCCGCTCAGACTGAAATTTTTGTAAGTAAAAGTATTGCGGATGCCGGCCATCCAGTCCGGATTATAGTTCCCGACCTTGATCAGATTGCTTGTACTCAGGAAGCGTCCGGATTCATTCAGGATTTTTTCGCCGTAATAAGGACTGTTTTTGTCTTCCACTCTTTTGAAACCGATGGCATACATATCGCCCATTCTTTGTCCGACCTGCGCACGAATGGAAACGCCGTGACGTTCTGCCATTTGGTAATCCATTACTTCGCCGTCGAACTCGACTACTTTGCTTCGGTTTGCAGACCAGTTTACATTGACGTCCCATCTGAAATTCGTCGTCTGTACCGGTGTTCCGCTGAGCATTACTTCAAAGCCATAATTTCTGATTTCACCGGCATTTACAATCCGGTTGCTGTAACCGGAAGCTATGGAAACGGGAACGGAGGGCAAAATCTGGTTCCTGGTGTTGATATTGTAAAATGTAAAGTCCAGGCCCGCCCGGTTTTTCAGGAATCGCCATTCTGTTCCGATTTCAAAAGAAGTACTGATTTCAGGTTTCAGGTTGTAATTGACCAGTGTTCTTGTGGAAGAATAAACCGGGTAATCGCCCCATGGATCGCTGCGGCCGTACCCGGAAGTAAAACGGTACGGATCGGTGTCGTTTCCAACCTGCGCAAGACTGGTCCGGATTTTACCGAATGATACCCATTCAGGCATCGGCAGAATATCACTCACAACTGCACTCAGCGAAGCCGAAGGATAGAAGTATGAATTGATTGTTTGTCCGAGCGAATCGGCTATGGCAGGAAGCGTCAGAGCCGTGGACCAGTCATTTCTGGCCGTCACGTCCAGAAACAGGAAATTTTTATAACCAAACTGCACCGAACCGTAAAGGCTGTTGACCACTTTGTTGATATCCTGAATCGAGCTTACCAAAGCAACTCTTGTGTTGTTGAAACTGTAAATTCCGGGAATCAGCAATTGCGGCGCCGTTACTTCAAAATTGTTGGTTGTCGCAATCTGATGGTTACCGCCGATGTTTGCCCCGAAAGTAAAGTCTTCACTGAAATCCTTGGTCGCCGTCAGTAGAAAATCAAAGTTGGACTCGCCGTTGCGTACACGTTCTTCGCGGTAACTTCCGAACGGAAAACGCTGCGTACTGAAAGCCCTTCTTCTTTTGCGAAGGTCATTGTTGAAATCCGTGCCGCCTCTCAGCTGAAGGCTCAGCCAGTTTGTAAAGTCGTATTTAACCGAGATGTTGCCAAAGATCCGGTTTGCGTTCTGGCTGTTGGTATTTTCATAAAGGTTAAAGTACGGATTGTCGTGATAGTTGTAATTGAAGTTGAACTGCTGACGATCTTCCATGCCCGGTATCCAGTAATCCTTCAGACTGTTCAGATTCACGTGCTGGCCCATCCAGCAATGCAGCAGGTAAATAATGCTTTCCGTTCCGTAAGTCAGGTTCGGGCGGTTGGCGCTTGTGCTGTTAACGTAATTGGCCGAAATGCGAACGGAAAGTTTTGGCGACAGGTTGTAGCCTGTATTGATTGCAAATGTATTTCTTTTGATATCCGTGTTCGGGATAATTCCCTTCTGATCCAGAAGCGTGTAGGAAAGCCTGAAATCGCCTTTTTCGTTTGAGCCTGTTACGGATACATTGGTATTGTTGGTTATTCCTGTTTCATAGAATTCTTTCAGGTTGTTTCCCGGTACAAAAGGTGTCGGCGTGATGGTTCCGCGGGCCGCAAGGTCGGCTGCCGAGCCAAGCTGGCCGTCATCAATCAGGGAAATATCGCCGCCACGATAGCCGTTGGAAGTAGGGGAGTCGTGCTGTGCGATAAGCCGGCCGTCCATTTTCGGTCCCCAGCTTTCGTCCACGCCGTCCCGGATACCGCCACCGCTTCCGTCCACAAAACTGAATTCGCCGTTGTTTCCCTGTCCATACACTTTCTGGAAATCAGGAAGTACCAACGGGTTTTCGAAGGTCAGGCCGGCATTGACGGATACGCCAAGTCCTTTGCTGTTTTTACCTGATTTTGTTGTAATAACGATCACGCCGTTTGCACCGCGTGAGCCATAAAGCGCCGAGGCATTGGCGCCTTTGAGCACTGTCATGGATTCCACATCGTCCGGATTAATGAGCGAAGCGCCGTTTCCGTAATCCAGTTCCTGGAAATCGCGGCCGCTTGAACCCGTAAGCGCATTCGTGATCGGAACACCGTCTATGACAAAGAGCGGCTGATTCTTGTTGATATCCAGAGACTTGTCACCTCTTATCGTGATTCTGGCCGAACCGCCTATGCCGCTCGGGCTGCTCATTACCTGTACACCTGCAACCTTACCTGCAAGTCCGCTTACAAAATTGGTCTCACGCGCTTTGTCGAGCTCGCTGCCTTTTATTTCCTGAACCGCGTAACCGAGTCTTTTGGATTCCTGTTTGATACCCAAGGCTGTAATGACGACCTCGTTCAGGTTTCTGGCGTCCGGCTTCATGATCACATCCACAGCCGCACGGTTTCCGATCGCAATTTCCTGGGAAAGATAACCGACATAGGAAAAGATCAGCGTAGTTGCATCGTCCTGAACAGCAAGGGAGTACCTTCCTTCCGAATCCGAGATTGTTCCTGTTGTCGTGCCTTTTACAATCACACTGACGCCCGGAAGACCGATACTTCCTTCATCGGTGACTTTACCCGTAATGGTTTTTTCCGCATTGCTTTTTTTGCTGAACGGCATCGCAGAAGCCGTTTGAAAGGTACAAAAGAGCAGGCTAAACAAGGTCAGGTTCCGGATTCGCTTCCGGACTTCATTTGAGAGTAGAAATGGTTTTGGCATAACATGGAAGTTAAGTGAGCATTGTTTGGTAAAAAGGATAAAATTCGGTTAAAGGTTAAATAGGGGTAAACAAAATAATGAAATTGTTCAATGCGGAAACAGCAGGAGCTTACATTCACTAAAGTACAAAATACATTGAATTTTGTATCTACTATTAATGTATTATTAACTTAATATTGCGGATAAAAGGTAAAAACCCATATTTAGTATGCTAACAATTGCATTGTACAGAATTTTAACAATTACAGCACATCGGTATTTTACAGGATAGCAATGGTTTGGATATGCAAAATTGAACAATTGTAAATTTGTCTTTGTGAAGTATATGTAAACAAATTGTTAAGTTGAATCCGGGTAATAAAAAAGCCCTGATTTAAAATCAAGGCTTTCAAAATACAGGTTCATGGCGGCATCAATGCGCTTCCAGCCAATTGGCTCCGATCCCGATCCCGGTTTCCATTTTCACCTGCATCGGAATGGCCGTACGCATCAGTTCATCTACTTTTTCCTTTAATAATGGGATTTCATCGCGGTGCGCATCAAACACCAGTTCGTCATGCACCTGCAGAATCATGCGCGACTTCAACTTTTCTTTCTCGATAAAATCATGAATATTGATCATCGCCACCTTGATCATGTCGGCCGCCGAGCCTTGTATCGGAGCGTTAATGGCATTTCGTTCTGCAAAGCCGCGGTTGGTCTGGTTCCGGGAATTGATATCGGGAACATAGCGCCTTCTACCGAGAATGGTTTCCACATACTCCTTTTCCCGGGCATTGTTAACAACGCGGTCCATATAAGCCTTTACAGACGGAAATTCTTCAAAATAGGATTTGATGATTTCGCTGGCTTCACTGCGCGGAATGGCCAGGCGCTGACTGAGTCCGAAGGCCGAAATGCCGTATATGATACCAAAATTAACCGTTTTTGACTTGCGCCGCATGTCGGAAGTAACATCTTCCAGCGGTACGTTAAAGACCTTGCTTGCCGTTGTTGCGTGGATGTCGCGGCCTTGATTGAATGCCTCGATCATACTTTCATCGCCGCTGAACGCCGCCATGATGCGAAGCTCGATCTGCGAGTAATCGGCCGACAGGATCTGGAAATCTTCATTGTCAGGCACAAATGCTTTCCGGATTTCCCGTCCGCGAACGGTCCGGATCGGAATATTCTGCAGGTTGGGATTCGTTGAACTCAGACGTCCGGTTGCAGCCACGGCCTGATTGTAGGACGTGTGGATTCTGCCCGTGCGGCGGCTGACCAGCAGCGGCAATGCATCCACGTAGGTCGATTTGAGCTTCTGAAGCTCGCGGTAATCCAGGATTTTGCGTGCGATCACATGATTGTTTTCCAGCTCCGTCAGAATGTCCTCGCCCGTTGCATACTGACCGGTTTTGGTCTTTTTGGGTTTGTCAATCAGTTTCATCTTTTCAAAAAGGACTTCACCGAGCTGCTTTGGCGAGCTGATGTTGAAAGACTGCCCGGCGGATTCGTAAATTTCAGATTCCGTTTGCCGCAAGTCACCTTCCAGCACCGCAGACATTTCCTTCAATGCATTGATATCCAGCTTTACGCCTGTACTTTCCATGGAAACCAGCACGTTGAGCAGCGGCATTTCAACCGTTTCAAAAAGTTTGGTAGCGTTGACCTTTGGAAGTTCTTTGATGAAAATATCGTTCAACTGCAAGGTAATATCCGCATCTTCGGCAGCGTACTGCGTGATTTCCGCAATGGCCACATCGCGCATGGTTCCCTGCTTGACGCCTTTTTTACCAATTAAAGAGGTAATCGAAACCGGATCGTAATGAAGATACGAGTTGGCCAGTAAATCCATGCCGTGCCGTTTATCGGGTTCCAGCAGATAATGCGCGAGCATGGTATCGCTCAGTTTCCCTTTTACGTCGACACCGTAGCTTTTCAGCACAAGCATATCGTATTTGATATTCTGCCCGATTTTGCCGACGGCTTCATTTTCGAAAACCGGCCTGAAATATTCCAGGATTTCCAGCGTCTTTTCCCTGTCCGCAGGGACCGGAACGTAAAATGCTTCACCCGGCAAGTAGGAAAATGACAGTCCGACCAGCTCGGCATCAATCGTGTCCAGTGAAGTTGTTTCCGTATCAAAACAGAAGCGCTCCTGAATGCCGAGATAATAAGCCAGGCTTTTCATCAGTTCCGGCGTATCCACCGTATGATATCTGTGCGGCGTATTGCTGATGTCGCGTTTGTTTCCCGGAATGGAAAATTCCTCCAGCAACGGCTCCGCGTTACTATCGCCGGCAAGGATTTCAGTGATTGCAGCAGGCTGGCTGCCCAGTTCTGCGGCAGGGTTTCCGAACAGATCGAGCTGTCCTTTGCTTTCTCGAACGGGCTGCGGTTTGGCGGCGGGCGGCGTTGTGATAACGGGCTGGTTAATGGCAAGGACGCGCTGTTTCAGCGTCCGGAATTCAAGTTCATCGAACAGTTCAATAATCTTGTCTGCATTGACACCGCAGACGGTCAGGTCTTCGGCATCAAACGGAACGGGTACTTTGGTGTCAATAGTGGCCAGTTGCTTGCTGAGGATTGCCTTATCGATGTTCTCGCGGATTTTTTCCCCCAGCTTGCCTTTGATATCGTCGACATGCGAAATCAGGTTTTCAACCGTGTCGTATTCTGCAATGAGTTTCTGTGCGGTTTTTTCACCGACACCGGGCACGCCGGGAATGTTGTCGACGGCATCGCCCATCAGGCCGAGAATATCCACAACCTGATCAATCCTGCGGATCTGCCAGCGTTCCAGAATTTCTTTTACGCCCAGTACTTCGGGGCCTTTTCCCATAAATGCGGGCTTGTAAATATGCACATGCTCTTCCACAAGCTGACCGTAATCTTTGTCCGGCGTCATCATAAACACTTCAAATCCGGCAAGGGAAGCTTCTCTGGCAATCGTTCCAATGATGTCATCCGCCTCGTATCCGTCGAGCACAAGAATGGGAATGCACATGGCCTGCAGTAATCGCTTGACGAGCGGAATGGCAACGGCTATGTCTTCCGGCTGCGCTTCGCGCTGCGCTTTGTAGGCTTCATACTGGATATGGCGGAAAGTAGGAGCGGAGGTATCAAACGCCACACCGATATGCGTCGGTTTTTCTTTTTGCAGCACTTCGAGCAGCGTGTTTGTAAATCCGAAAACCGCGCTGGTGTTCAATCCTTTAGAAGTAACCCTTGGTGTTTTGATGAATGCAAAATGGGCACGGTAAATCAATGCCATTGCGTCAAGCAGGAATAACTTGTGAACAGGTTTATTCATAAAGAATGTTATTTTAAGAAACTCAAATATAACGTATGTGCATGGATGAAATGGATTCCTGCTACATTTTTGTAGTTTTATGCATAAGTATTAATGATGCATATTCATTTTATACTTTTACTTAATAATTAACTTTTTGTACAAATTATATTAATTAAATGTTTCTATCTTTCAAGTCAATCTATTAATATATTCCATTTTAAATGCTGTTTAAGTTTTACCCATATCTTCCTGTTACCTAACTTTTATCCTATGCGAATTATTTTATTGTTTTTAGCTGTTATTATTTTTTCCTGTAACCAGAATAAAGAAGTGAAAGATGCATATCAATGGCCGGGGGCGACGCCACCCGTAGCAGAAAAGAAAGACCACGAGACCGGCATGCACGGTGACAAACGGAATGATGAATATTACTGGATGGCCGACTTTTTCCGGAAAGGTCCTGACAGCAATAAAGTTGTTGAATACCTGACAGCTGAAAATGCCTATACGGACACCATGATGGCCGGCACAAAAAAATTTCAGGAAGATCTGTTCAAGGAAATGAAAGGCCGGATCAAGGAAAAAGACGAGTCTGTTCCGGTTTTCAGTAATGGCTACTGGTATTATACCCGAAGTGAAGAAGGCCAGCAATATTTCAAATACTGCCGCAAAAAAGGTTCGTTGAAAGCGCCGGAAGAAATTTTGCTGGATGTGGACAAAATGGCGGAAGGACATGCGTATTATTCAGCAACGGGTTTCAGTGTAAGTCCGGATAACAAGTTGCTGGCGTTTGGCGTGGATACCGTTTCCCGTCGCCAGTATACGATTCATGTCAAGAACCTTGAGACAGGCGAAATGTACAAAGATCAGATTTTTCCGACGAGCGGCGGAGCCGAATGGGGAAATGACAACAAAACCTTGTTTTATACGGCTACAAATCCGAAAACACTGCTGAGCGAAAAAATCAAAAGGCATACACTCGGAGCAGATTCGAAAAAGGACGTTGTCGTTTACGATGAAAAAGATAAAAGCAATTACATCGGTGTCGGCAAAACAAAATCGGAAAAATACATTGTAATCGCTTCCAGCGCCACGATGTCGTCGGAATACCGGATTCTGGATGCGGACAGGCCCGAAGGCGAATTTACCGTTTTTCAGCCCCGCATGAAAGATGTCAAGTACAGCATCGATCATCAGAATGACAAATTCCTGATCGTTACCAACAAGGATGCGCTCAATTTCAAACTCATGGAAACGCCCCTGAACAAAACGGGTGTAGAAAACTGGAAAGAAGTAATTCCGACCAGAGAAGATGTTTTGCTGGAAGATATTGATGTGTTCAAGGATTATCTGGTCATTACGGAACGTAAAAACGGTTTGCTTCAGCTTCGCGTCCGGAATATCAATACCAATGCGGAGCATTATGTGGACTTTGGCGAGCCGGCTTATGCAGCTTATCCAAGCTCGAACCCTGAGTATAACAGCACAAGCATGCGCTATGTTTATACCTCATTGACAACGCCTAATTCCGTGTACGATTATAACATGGAAACCAGGGCCAAGGAGCTGAAAAAACGTCAGGAAGTTGTCGGCGGCTATAATCCGGAAGACTATGTTACGGAAAGACTTTATGCTACTTCGCGGGATGGTGTGAAAGTCCCGATTTCAGTAGTTTATAAAAAAGGAACCAAGAAGAGTGCGGACACGCCGATGCTTTTGTATGCATACGGTTCTTACGGCCATAGCATGGATGCTACTTTCAGCAGTACACGCCTGAGCTTGCTGGACCGCGGATTTATATACGCCATTGCACATATACGCGGCGGTGAAGAAATGGGACGTAAATGGTATGAAGACGGTAAAATGTTCAAGAAGAAAAATACCTTCAACGATTTTATCGACTGTGCGGAATTCCTTATCAAAGAAAACTATACTTCTCCGGCGCACTTGTTTGCGGAGGGTGGAAGTGCAGGCGGTCTGCTGATGGGAGCCATTTCCAACCTCCGTCCGGAATTATGGCGCGGTATCATTGCCGATGTACCTTTTGTAGATGTGGTTACAACGATGCTGGACGAAAGCATTCCGCTTACGACCAACGAATTTGATGAATGGGGAAATCCTAAAAACAAGGAATCGTACATGTATATGAAATCCTATTCACCTTACGATAATGTAGAAAAGAAGGATTATCCGAATATGCTGGTTACAACGGGTTTGCATGACAGTCAGGTGCAATATTTCGAGCCGGCTAAATGGGTTGCAAGATTAAGGACGCATAAGACAGATAAAAATGTGCTTTTGCTTAAAACAAACATGGAAGCAGGTCATGGCGGCGCCTCGGGCAGATTTGAGTACCTTAAGGAAGTCGCGCTTCAGTTTGCATTTATGTTTGCCTTGGAAGGAATCGATAAATAGTATAACTCAGGATAATTTATATCCACAACAAAAGGCTCCTGAGGAGCCTTTTGTTGTTTAGCAAGGATTGTGATTACGGATTTTTGATACATGCAGCAGTGCGGCTCCGGAGGAGCCTTCTGTTTGTAGCAAGGATTGTGATTACAAATTTTCAAAACAATCAGCAGTGCGGCTCCGGCGGAGCCCTCTGTTTGTAGCAAGGATTGAGATTACGAATTTTCGATGCAAGCAGCAGTGCGGCTCCGGAGGAGCCTTCTGTTTGTAGCAAGGATTGAGATTACGAATTTTCGATGCAAGCAGCCGTGCGGCTCCGGAGGAGCCTTCTGTTTGTAGAATATGTTCAAATGCAATATGTAATTTCCAAAGAAGATTTCGGCATGATCAGTCGGCTCCGGAGGAGCCTTGATTGGTTTAATCATGCTTTTTTCTAGAAACAGGTTGCTCCTCCGGAGCCTTTTGCCGTGAGCAACCTGTAAATAACCCTTTTTACGGCTGTTCCAGTGCCGCAAAAGAAGACGCTATATCACTGATTATATCATCAATGTGCTCAATACCGACAGATATACGCAACTGGGTCGGGTGAACTCCGGCTGAAATCTGTTCTGAATCGGATAATTGAGAATGTGTTGTAGAGGCTGGATGTATGATCAATGTTTTTGCGTCACCCACATTCGCCAGATTGCTGATCAATTTAAGATTGTCCACAAATTTCTCCGCTACTTTTTTATCTCCAGCCAGCGAAAAGGAAAGTACGCCTCCAAAACCGCGTGTAAGATATTTTTTTGCTAAATTATGGTATTTGTTGCCTTCCAGTCCGATGTAATTTACACTTTCCACCTGAGGCTGCTTTTCAAGCCACTGAGCCAGCTTTAATGCATTTTCGGCAATGCGTTCTACCCTTAATGACAAAGTTTCCAGTCCTTGCAGGAATAAGAAAGAATTGAACGGCGAAAGGGAAGGGCCCCAGTCACGCAAACCTTCCACCCGTGCACGGATGATAAACTGAATATTCCCGAAAGGTCCGCCGGTTCCGAAAACGTCATTCAGAATCAGGCCGTGGTAACTTGGAGAAGGATCCGTAAACTGCGGATACTTTCCATTGCCCCAGTTGTAAGTTCCCGCATCAACGATTACACCCCCGATGGAAGTACCGTGTCCGCCGATCCATTTGGTTGCGGACTGCACCACCACATGCGCTCCATATTTGATGGGCTGAAAAATGGCGCCGGCAGCTCCAAAAGTATTGTCAACGATCAACGGCAGGTCGTGTTTACTTGCGAGTGCAGCAAATGCATCAAAGTCGGGAACGCTGTAACTTGGATTCCCTATCGTTTCGAGATAAATGCATTTGGTTTTTTCATCAATCAGTTTCTCAAAGCTGCTTACATCATCGCCGTCTGCAAACCTTGCCTCTACACCGATATTCCGGAAAGAATTTTTAAACTGATTGTATGAACCGCCGTAAAGAAAGGAAGTTGTAACAAAGTTATCGCCGACGGTGGTAATATTATTAATGGCCAGAAACTGTGCGGAATGTCCCGATGCGGTTGCCAATGCGGCTACACCGCCTTCGAGCGCCGCAATCCTTTTTTCAAAAACATCATTCGTCGGATTCATGATCCGGGAATATATATTTCCGAATTCCTTCAATGCAAACAGATTGGCAGCATGCTCGGCATTGTTAAAAACGTAAGATGTGGTTTGGTAAATCGGAACGGCGCGCGAGTTTGTAACCGGATCTGGCTGCTGACCGGCATGAAGCTGTAAAGTCTCAAATTTCATGATGTATGCGTTTAAGTAGAACGGTTCAAATGTATTAAGAAAATAGATACTATATAGAAATGATAGTCTATAAATAAGCTAGGCCATATGGCGTTTTACTTATACAAAATCTGAATATAATCTTACCCGAAAGTGAAACCGATGTATTTGAGCAGGTTATTTACTTGATCCTGCAAAGCAATCAATGTTTCCGGATGTGTAACCAGATTGATTTCAGGATCTAGTTTACTTTTGATATGGGCGATGGAAAGTGATGCATTTTCATGCTTTTTCGTACCCAATGCGGTCAGTATTAATAGCAAAGACGCAAGCGCATTTCTGCCGCCCGAATCCAGTGGAGATGCACTGATCGCACAAACGGGTTTTTCATTGAAATCGCCGGTCGAAACAGTCCAGTCAAGTGCGTTTTTGAGTGTTCCCGGAACACCAAACGCATATTCCGGTGTGGAGATGATGATGCCGTTAGCTTGCCGAACGGCATTTTTAAAACGGGCTACCGCTTCATTTTCCGGAATTCTAGGACTGAAATGCGGTATTTGGTCCATACCTTCAAAAATGCGGAACGTTATAGCTTCCGGCAGCAATCGCTGAATGGTTTTCAGGATCATCGTATTGGAGGAGTCGGCGCGTAAACTGCCTGATATTCCAAGTATAACAAGGTTGTTCATGCATAGAAGTTGGAAAGGAGCGATGCGGCTGTTTAACTTACAGTTTCTGTGAAATTTCGGAGATGAGTTTTCTCAGCTTTTCTTTCAGCGATTCGGGTTCAAGAATGGTGGCATTGGGTGCGATCATCAGATACCAGCGCGCAAATCCGTCGATGGAAGCGGTAAGGAATGACATTTCCACCTCATTGCCTTTTATCGTTTCTGAAACAAAACCGTAATAATACTTTTGGTCCTGAAAATACTGAACGATGCGTTTTTCAACTTTAATCCGGATCAGACGCAGGTTTTCCGGTTCCCCGCCGGTCGAAAGAAAGTCTTTCAGCGGTGCATGCTGATTTTCAAACGGATTTTCGGTAAGCTCGATTTCAAGAATCCGGTCTGATCGGAAATTGCGGTAATCTTGCCGGAGGTGACAATAGGCTACCGTATACCAGTAACTGTTTTCATGGTAAATCCCGACCGGCTCGATTACGCGTTCCATCGGATCATCCGAATGGATGGCTGTATAAATGATCCGGGCAATTTTCTTTTCGGTAATGCTTTTAAGCAATACGTCCAGCGTATTGCTTTTCTGATTGGAGAACGGTTTCGAATTCAGCCTGACTGCAATTTGGCTTTCCAGGTTTTCGACCATGGATTTTTCACTGCTCCGCAAAACCGCCTTTATTTTGTACATGGCCGACTGATACTGTGACTGGGTAGAAAAATCTGTAAATTTTTCCATCAGTTTTTCAGCCGTGATAAAAGTGCGTGCTTCTTCTTTTGTAAACATGACGGGAGGCAGGCGATAGCCGTCCATAATGGAATAACCTACACCTGCCTCGCCTACAATGGGAACGCCTGCTTCTGCAAGCGAATTGATATCCCTGTAAACTGTTCTAAGGCTTATTTCAAATCGTTCTGCCAGATCCTGGGCTTTTACAATTTTTCGTGACTGCAGCTGAATCAGTATGGCGGTAATCCGGTCAAAACGGTTCATTAGGTTTCAGGATTTTTCTGCAGCAAAAATAAACTTAAAGAGCGGGTTCTCTCAATTTAAATGCCTCCGAAATCAGTTCAAAAGATTTGATCCTGGATTCAACGCTGTGCGCCATGGTTGAAATAATGATTTCATCTACTTCAAATTCATTGGCCAGTTTGGTGAGCTGTTCTTTAACTTCTTCCTTCGTACCGGAAATGATGCGGCCGCTGTTGTAACGGATCCTTTCCAGTTCGCCAACGGAAAACCGGTAATTTCTTATGGTTTCCACTTCCGGAAAGGGCCCGGATTTTCCTCTTTCAAACTCAACAAGCATAAAATCCATCATTTTTCGCATCAATACAGCTTCTTCTTCGGTTTCTCCGCAGAGGACAAATACGGAAAGAATGGCATGCGGCTGCGCATACTGGTCGGAAGGACGAAAATTCCTGCGGTAAGTTTCCACTACATCCGGACGAACAAAGCCATTGATAAACTTGGCAACGGCGAGTCCCATTCCGAAACGGGCGGCAATGTTGCTGCTTCCTCCGCTGGAACTCAGTATCCATTGCATGGGAATAGTCGGCGATTGCGGTGTGGCATAAATAAACCCGCGTTCAGTTCCGGCTGTATCCCGGAAAAAATGCTGTAAATGTTCAAGCTGTCTTAAATAACTGGATTCACTAAAATCATTGGACGGATTCAGAAGGGATGATGTAATGCGGTCTGTGCCCGGCGCTCGTCCCATACCCAGATCGATGCGGCCGGGAAACAAGGTTTCCAGCATTCTGAAATTTTCAGCAACTTTTAACGCACTGTGGTTCGGAAGCATAATGCCGCCTGAACCAATCCGGATATGGTTGGTAGCATCTGCCAGTTTTACCATCAGCACCTCCGGCGTGGAACCCGCAATGAATTCCGAATTATGATGTTCCGAAACCCAGAACCGGCTGTAGCCTAAATCTTCCGCAAGCTGTGCGGTAGCAATGGTTTCATTGATCGCCTGCTGTACGCCGGAACCGTGTCTTACAATGGATTGATCCAGAATTCCTAGTTTTATATCGCTCATTGTTTCGAAAATTCTTTTCGAAATAACAATGCGTTTGCTGTTTCTATTCCGCTGCTGGTCAAAAATGTACTTTCCGGCGGGAAAGTACTTCGGTTTTACTTACCGGCGTAAGCTTGATCAGCCTGATATGAATGGCATGATGTATTTTCAATCATGAGGATAACTGATGAGAATAAGGCAGAATGTGTAGTTAGATAGTTTCAGATGGAGCGTTTCCAGTACGTTGTCTTGCCAAATAATTGGATTCCAACATAGCTACGTATTTCCAGTGTATCATCGTGTATTTTCATGACGCAGTTGTAACTTTTGCCGCTTTTCGGATCATACATTGTTCCGCTGTCCCAAACGCCGTCTTCAAATTTAAAGTCCTGAAGAACATTTGAATTGATAAGCAGGCGTGACTGAAGCTTTTCATCCGTATTGTTAACGTCTTTTTTGGAAGTCTTTCCATCCGCTTCCATGTAGTCGATGGACCAGATAAGTTTTCCTTGATACACAGAACCACTTTTGTAAATCTCGATTTTGGCATCATTTTCCTCATTGACCCACTCGCCAATAATCACATCCGCTGCGGCATTTTGTGCAATACACTGAATAAACAAAAAGTTCAGAATTATTGTAAAAGTTATTTTCAACATTAAGAGTCAAGATTAGAATGAAGTTTCGATGAGTCGTTTGGTCTTGATAATATTCAATTATTCAGAAATGAATAGAGATGATTTGATAATGATGTCAACTGAAATAAAATACAAAAATGTACCAAAAATTTACTTTCTAACGCTGTTAAATAGGTTACTGCCATTAAATAACACAAAATTCTTAATTCTAGTAAAAAATACAGTGTTTTGGATCTTAAAAAAATACTATCTGCCAAATCTACAAAAGGTATTTCTAAATCCGGTGAAATTTATTTGAAAATTGAATTATTCCAAGATAATCATTTATGGCCATGCCAGCGGCACGATCCGGTATTCTTTGTTTGTCCCTGATTTTATCACGAAAGGTTGCTGTCCAGTCAATTGTGAAACTTCCTGTTTGATGCCGAAATTTTAAGCCCGGAGCCCGTAATAAGTTCAGTTAAATTTTCTATAAAATGATTAGAATATTTTCGTATATTTGATAGTTTATATTCGAATTATTTCTATTTGAAAAAAGGGGTAAGAATAAAGTATCAAATTTAGTTTGAAAGTGACAAATAAATTGCCTGTGGTACCTGAAAATGAAATGGAAAGGCTGATGAGCCTGGTTGAACTGGATGTTGATTATTCCGATCATCAGCATACCTTCAAAGATCTGGCCAAACTGGCTGCAAAAGTAACCGGGACCAAAATATCTCTTGTGAACCTGATCGATTCGCTGACGCAGTGGACAATTTCCAATTACGGAATGGATGTGGAGCAGATGTTGAGGGAAGATTCCGTCTGCCAGTACACAATCATGGAAAAGGATCATTTTGAGGTAGATGATCTTCTGGAAGACGAGCGCTTTAAAGATAAGTTTTACGTAAACGGCGCTCCAAACCTGCGCTATTACTACGGTGTTCCGCTTAAAACAGGCAGCGGCCATCAGATCGGCGCTTTATGTGTGCTGGATTATGAACAGAAAACGCTTGATCCGGAAAAAATCGAATTGATGAAAATCATTGCGGATGAGGTCGTTACCCGGCTTCATACCCTGAAAGTTATGGATAACCTGAAATCTAAATTGCTGGAAGCAAAGCAGATGCAGAAAAAAGTGGCACATGATATCCGCGGGCCGCTTGGCGGTATCGTTGGACTGGCGCAGATTATCCGGGATCAGGGTTACAACAATCATATGGATGAAGTGCTGGAATTTATCTCGCTGATCCACAAGAGCGGCAATTCCATACTGGACCTCGCAGGAGAAATTCTGGAAACCAGTAAAGACAAACCTTCTGCCGACCGGTCTAAAACGGTTGATGCAAGTATTTTCAACCTGATCGTTTTCAAGGACAAACTGGTAAAACTATACAGCCCGCAGGCAAAGCACAAGAACATCCATTTTTCGGTTATCACAACACCGCTGACGGAAAATATCGCGCTTCCCAAAAATAAATTGCTGCAGATTGCCGGCAACCTGATCAGCAATTCAATGAAATTTACACCGGAAGGAGGAAGTGTCACGGTTGATCTTCAGTTAACAACCAGCGGCGAACAGGTTGTGCTGTACATTACCGTTTTCGATAACGGAATTGGTATGAGCGAAGAAAGCATCCAGGCCATTATGTCTGAAAATGCAGTATCTACGGAAGGAACCAGCGGTGAAAAAGGATACGGTTTCGGCCTGTCACTTGTTAAACACCTGGTAAGCAGCCTGAACGGTACCATGCAGATTACGTCCAAAGTAGGAGAAGGAACCACGTTCAACATCCGATTGCCACAGAATTTCTAGCATCAGCATTTGAACCTGTATGTACAAACAGATTAATCAATTGGTCTGGACATTCTTTCTTCCAGCTGCTGCAGGATGGCCGGCCAGGCTTCCTGATGCTTGTCTCTGGTAGTTTCATCCGGAAAACCTGCATGAACTAGATTAAGATATGTTCCGTTTGCATGTGCAGAAAGTGTAATGGTCAGCACGGTTTCAGTCCCTTTTGTACCATTTTCTCCAGATACCCACGTTAATTCAACTTTATCCTGTTCAATGGCCAGAAAACGGCCGTAATGCGGGTAACGGATCCCGTCGTGCATGGTCTCAAAATAGAACGGCGCATTGACTTCTGGCTTTCCAAGAAAGGATGCGGGCGATGCCAGCCAGAGGTCAAGCTGAATGGTCCAGGCCTTGATCAACACATCTGCAGAAAATGCCAGTAACCGTTCCGCCTGCAGGCTGTATGGACGTGTGGATAAATCCGGTGGGCAAATGACAGCCATTGTAGTTTCCATGTTTATAGACTTTTTCTGTGTATTTTCTTCAATAAATTCTCAGACTGTGCGTGAAAATTTTTTTTCAAGCCTCGACATGACCCTGGTTGCTGTCAGCCCGTGAATGAGTACGGACAAGAGCACAATAAAGGATACCGTGGACCATAGTTCCTTGCTTAGCACGAATGTTTCTTCACGAAATGCAAAAGCAAGGTAGTAAAACGACCCGATTCCGCGAATGCCGTAGAAGCTGATACCGAGTTTTTCCTTGAAATGCAATTTTGTGCCGATCAGAGAAATCAGCCCGGCAACAGGTCTGATAAGCAGCAAAAACCCTATGGAAAGCAATGCAGTTTCCCATGTCAGGAAATCCAGGATGCCGTGTACCAGGCTGCCTCCGAACACAAGCAACACAACCGCCACCAGTATACGTTCAGTCTGATCCGAAAAGCTGTGAAGGTCTTTATGAAACTGGTGGTTATGTTCATAATTCCTGATCGTCAGCGATGCGACAAACACAGCAACAAACCCGTAGCCATGAAGCAGTTCAACGATACCGAATATGGTCAGTGAAGCGGCAACGGCAATAAATCCGTCGTTCAGGTCGATGTATTGATGTTTTTCAGAGTAGTCGAATATGATGTAAGCAATCAGTTTTCCCAGCAGAATCCCAAAAATAACACCGGAAACGATTTTGTAAGCAAGATCCCAGGTCAGCCATTCGCCCATTACTTCGCTGAATTCTCCTGTGGCCGAGCCTGCAATCAGGATTGCCAGCCAGGTAAAAGGGAAAGCCATTCCATCGTTCATGCCGGCTTCTGCTGTCAGGGAGAAGCGTACATCATCCGTAATTTCTTCCTGTGGCGGTCCCACCTGAACATCCGCCGCCAGTACAGGATCTGTCGGAGCCAGTACGGCACCGAGCAGCAAGGCCGAAGCCATATCAAACCGCAGGAACCAGTATGCAATGAACGTCACGGACGCAATGCACAATAGCATCGTAATCGTCAGCATCCGGAAGGGTATCGACCAGGCTTTGAATGAGAATGCCCGGTCTATTTTCAATCCGGTTCCCATCAAAGATATGATCACGACGAGCTCGGTAAGATGAATGGTGAACTTGTTGTATGTAACCGGGTTCGGATTGGGTAAAAAGTCAAAGACCAGATAAATGATAACACCAAGCAATACGTATACAACCGAGTCGGAAATACCCGTAAGTTTGGTAAAGGACGGCATCCATGCCATTCCTAAAACTGCAATGCCGATAATGGTAACGGTAACCATGTAGCTGTCCATGCTGCACATGACTTAAAAACCATGCCTTGATGCCATTTTGTTGCTTTGTAAAAAAGACATCACCAACTTTACCGCATGACAGCCGCTGCTTTTTGGCGCATACGGCTAGATTTGAATGTAACAAATAATATACAGGCTTTGAAATTATATAAAGGACTTGTTGCTGCAACTGTGGACGCATTGTACAACATTTTTGTAAAAAACCGGCAGGCTGACCGTGTTGTGGAGCAGTTATTGAAATCAAACAAGAAATGGGGCGCCCGTGACCGGGCATTCATTGCTGAAAATACGTATGAGATTGTCCGCTGGTGGCGGCTGGTCAAATATACCGCCGGGATGGAGAAGGCATTCGAACATGCGGATTTCTGGAAACTTGCGGGCGCATGGCTGATCATCCGGCCGCGGCATCTAAACAGGGAAGAAGACGAAATATTGCCGGAATGGCCGGAGTTTGAAGGCATACATGCAGAAACCGTGCTGGAAAGATACAATGCAGCATTGGGTACCAGAAAAATTGCCCAGTCCGTGCCCGACTGGATCGATGAAACAGCTGCACAGGAACTTGGCGCAAAATGGGATGAAGAACTCGCAGCGCTCAATCAGCAGGCGCCGGTGGCCATCCGTGTAAATACGCTGAAAACAGGTCTGGAAACGGTAATCAACATTTTTGGAGCCGAAAATGTGCTGCAGGTGAATGGCGTACAGGATGCACTGATACTGAAAAAGCGTCAGAATGTAACAGGAACGGACGCTTTCAGGCAAGGCTATTTTGAGGTGCAGGACGCCGGATCCCAGTTAATTGCGCCATATCTGGACATCAAACCGGGAATGAGTGTCATTGATGCCTGTGCAGGTGCCGGTGGAAAAACGCTGCATATAGCGGCATTGCTTCAGAATGAAGGCTCGATCCTCGCCATGGATATTGAGCAGTATAAATTGGCCGAACTGGTAAAAAGGGCTGAACGCAACGGTGTGAAAAATCTGGAAACGCTGCTGATTGATGACGAACTGGCCCTTCAGAACCTGATTGGAACGGCTGACCGCCTTCTGCTGGATGTTCCGTGCTCCGGTCTCGGTGTATTGCGGAGAAATCCGGATACCAAATGGAAGCTGAAACCGCAGTTCCTGGATTCGATCCGTCAGGTTCAATGGCAGATTCTGGATAATTATTCCGAGCTGGTCAAAAAAGGCGGAAAGATGGTGTATGCCACATGCAGCATTCTGCCGTCCGAATCCGAAGACCAGGTTAAAAGATTTATGAAGTCCAGAAAAAAGGAATGGAATTTCATTTCCGAACACAGGACTTCTGTTGCAAAAGACGGATTCGACGGTTTTTACATGGCTTTGCTGGAACGTAAATGAAACCTGACTTTAATAAGGCCGGACCGAAAAATACCAGACCCAAAGCATCAGGAAAATCTGGAACGGAATTCTGAACCATAGATAATCCAAACCTTTTCCGTCAAGCGTATTTTTCTGATAATCAATTTTATTAATGGCTGCGTGGACATTGGCGGGAAGGATCAGCAGAAAGAAAACAATCAGGAAAATGCCTGTTCCATGCCTTAAAGAAGGAAACAGCAATGCAATGCCGGCAACGATTTCCATAATGCCGGTAACAAAAACCAGTGCTTTCCTGAAAGGAACTATTTCCGGGATCATTAACTGCATACCTTTCGAAAACTTGAAATGACCAATGGCAGTAAAAAACAGCATCACGCACATGGCGATGTTGCCGCAAAGCAAATAATCCCAGCTGCCCGAGTATACTTTGGTTAAACCCAGACTTGCAAAAAAACTGATCAGTAAGACGATTAATACGGGCATATTTCAGAAAATAAAATGTTTGCTGAATCAACAGCTTTTTGTCGTGCAGAAACCGGATTGTACACAATTAAATGCAGCCTTTCGGTTCAGGGCATGATTTTTTCTCATTGTGGAAATTATCATACATATCAAATGACCAATTTAAAAACTGCAACTTTAATCATTAACCGATATCCATATGCCTGACAAACAAAAACCGGCGCCAAGTACGCCCGAACCCGGACAAACTGCACCATTGAACACGAAGCCGAATGTGCAGGGCCCTGATGCTCCTGAAGTCAATACCGGAACGAGAATGGAACCGGAAATTCCGCAACAGGATATTGATCCGGAAGATGTAGGTGCCAAAGATTCTGAACCGGCATAACCAACCGGGCACTCGGCCAATGTACATGCGGGGTGTCCGGTTATTTGTTTCCCAGCCAAATAAGGGCATTGATTATAAACTGGTTCTGAACGTCATTATCGAAAGTGAATGACAGTTCCTTGTCCGTTTTGTTTTCATAGTCAATGTCATTATGACCCATGTTCAGGTAAATCATCCTGTACTTCCTGTTTGTCCATACAACCGGATAATAGCCGCTTTTCCATATCTCATGCTGCTTTGGACCCGTTCCTAACGGAAAGCTGGACGGATCAATCGATAGCAGAATCTGAATATCTTTATTTTGAGTCAGGTCATTTTCCCACTGGTACCATTCGTTCGGGGAAGCCTTGATAGTAGCAGAAATTCCCCTTACAGCCGGATGATTCCTGTTTTCTGCTTTTAAAATAGCCGAAGTCGGGCGCCATGTATTGCTTTTGTACTGGCCGGAACCCAGAAATTCGTTGTGGTACCAGTCCCAATTCTGCGGGTAAGCCGAAGGTGTAAGCGCAAATGCCGCAAAGTGAAAGCCCATCCATGCGCCGCCATGTTCCATATAATGCCGGAAAGCTTCACGCTGTCCTGACGTTTCCGGCCTCGTATCCAGAAAAAGCACTACCTGGTATTTAGAAAGAAATTCTGCGTTCAGATTATTCCAGTTGCTTGTGGTATCGTATGTAAAATGGTTTTTTTCAGCCAGTTTGGGAAAGTTCCGGTTTGCCTCGTTCACAAAACTGATGTGCGCCTTGTCATTTTTCCCTGTAAAAAAAGCAATAACCCGGAACAACGGCTTTTGCTGAGCACTTGTGGTTCCGGAACTCAGGTAAACGGCCATCATAAAGAGCCAGGCAATACGCAACTTTTGTACAGATAACAGCATTTTTAATTTAGGATTCAGGATAATTTGGATATGGAAAATGTGTGTTAAATATAGGTGTAAATCAGAATTATACATTTGAAAGGACTCAAATTAAAAACACAGCAGCTTTGTCCGTATAAAGTGTCTGCAGGAACATACACCGTTAATGCAGTAAAATTCTGTTTTATTTGCTGCAAGAAACAATGGGCCGGCCTTCAGAAAACATTGACGAACTGGCTGTCTGCCCATTTGCAGGAATTGAAATTCAGGTAAAATTGCATTACAGGTATGAATTATTCGCTTATTGCGCAGCAAACGGGCATTTCTGAAAAACAGGTCAGGAATACGGTGCAGCTTTTTGAAGAGGGAGCAACGCTGCCGTTTATATCGCGGTACCGGAAAGAAGCGACCGGCGGCCTGGACGAGGTGCAGATCGGCGCCATCAGGGACGCATGGCAAAAGCAGCAGGAAGTAGAAAAACGCAGGGAATTTATCCTGAAAAGTATTGAAGAACAGGGAAAACTTACACCGGAGCTCAAAAAACGCATTGAAGGTGTATTTTCCATGATTGAGCTGGAAGACCTTTATTTGCCATTCAGGCAGAAAAGAAAAACCCGTGCAATCCTTGCGATTGAAAAAGGGCTGGAACCGCTGGCCCAATTGCTATTTTCAGGAAAAGAAACAGACCCTTTTCAGAAAGCACGGACTTTTCTGAACGATCAGGTGCATTCGGCAGAAGATGCATTGAGCGGCGCACGGGATATTATGGCGGAATGGATCAACGAAAATCAGGACGCCAGAAGCCGTATCCGCATCCTGTTTCAGAAAGAAGCAGTCATAACTGCAAAGGTTAAAAAGAAAAAGGAAGAGGAAGGCGTGAAGTACCGCGATTATTTTGAGTTTTCGGAACGGCTTTCCCGCATTCCGTCGCACCGGCTGCTTGCGATACGCCGCGGTGAGGAAGAAGGTGTATTGAACGTGGATATTTCTGCGGATGAAGAGCAGGCACTCACCATGCTGGAAAGGCTTTTTCTGAAAGGTCCGCCGGCATGCAGGGAACAGATTTCGCTGGCATTGACGGACAGTTACAAACGGCTTCTGAAACCTTCCATTGAAACGGAATTTGCCGGATTATCCAAAGAAAAAGCCGATACAGCCGCCATTCAGGTTTTCACCGAAAACCTGCGTCAGCTGCTTCTGGCGTCTCCGCTCGGACAAAAAAATGTGCTGGCCATTGATCCCGGCTTTCGTACCGGCTGCAAAGTAGTGGTACTCGATGGCCAGGGAAATTTATTGTCTGATCATGTCATGTATCCTTTTGATAAGCCGGCGGAAGCCCGCAACAAACTGGCAGACGCCGTAGACAAGTTTCAGGTAGAAGCGATTGCTGTTGGAAACGGTACTGCCGGTCGGGAAACGGAGGACTTTGTCAGAAAATGGCTGGATGAAAAGGGTAAAACAGCAGCAATCGGATTGTATATGGTCAGTGAACAGGGCGCTTCCATTTACTCCGCTTCGGAAGTGGCACGGGAAGAGTTTCCGGATAAGGATGTAACCGTTCGCGGTTCGGTTTCCATTGGCCGGCGATTGATGGACCCATTGGCCGAACTGGTCAAAATTGACCCGAAGTCAATCGGAGTAGGGCAGTATCAGCACGATGTCGACCAGAATTTATTGCGAAATGCTTTGGATGTAGTCGTAGAAAGCTGCGTAAATTCCGTAGGCGTAAACCTGAACACGGCCAGCAAGCATTTACTTCGCTATGTATCAGGGCTTGGGCCTGCGCTGGCGCAGAATATTGTGGATTTCAGGGCTAAAAACGGGAATTTCAAATCGCGCCAGCAATTGCTGAAAGTGCCGAGGCTCGGTTCCAAGGCATTTGAGCAGGCAGCAGGTTTTCTAAGGATCCAAAATGCTGATAATCCTTTGGATTCCAGTGCTGTACATCCTGAAAGATACGGTCTTGTGGAACAAATGGCGAAAGATGCAGGCACGACCATCAGGGAACTGATGCAGAAACCCGAACTCAGAAAGCAGATCAGGCCCGAAAAGTATGTTTCCGATGCTGTAGGGCTGCCTACATTGAAAGATATTTTGCTGGAACTGGAAAAACCTTCGCGCGACCCGCGTGCAGGCATGAAGCAGTTTGAGTTTGACAGCAGTGTCAGAAAGCCGGAAGATTTGAAAGCCGGAATGATCCTGCCGGGTATTGTCACCAATATCACAGCTTTCGGCGCTTTTGTCGACATTGGCGTCAAACAGGACGGCCTTGTTCACGTTTCCCAAATGGCCGACCGGTTTATCAAAGATCCGAATGAAGTCGTACGTCTTCAGCAGGTTGTAAGCGTCAAGGTGACGGAAGTGGATCTGGGCCGCAAACGGATTGCCCTCACCATGAAGCTGTAAACGGGAAGTACTTTCCGAAAACGGAATTTCGGAAAGTACCCCATTGCTATAATACGTGCTTGGATTTTTCTTCCAGAATATTTTTCAGGTTGTGCATGACGGACATCCAGTTTTCTTCTGCTCTTGCAACTTCTTCTTCAGTTTCCAGATTATCCTGCGTAATGGTCAGCGTTGTTTCATTATCAAACGGAGCGATATGGTAAGTAACATGCGCGTAATTGTCTTCGTAATCTTCTGAGCCAGCAAGCGGGCTCCAGTAGGAATAGCTTAAAACCCGTTCCGGGATGATTTCCAGGATTGTTCCTTTGTCCACGTACGTGTTGCCGTTCCAGACACCCGTAAAAGTAATGGGGCTGCCTACTTCCCAGCCGGAACTTACTTCGGCGCCGTGCATGTATTTTTTAACAGTTTCAGGATCTATCAATGCTCGCCATACTTTCAGAGGATTTGCATAAATGGATAAGGATGTGGTCGCAATCATTTTTCTGTTCATGGTGCTATGTGGTTAAGTCAAATATGGAAATTCAAGAAAATCATGCCATGGAACGTATACGCTGGCCTGGTTATTTAACTTATTTGTTGAATCAATCAAAAAGCAATGCAAGAGTTGTATTTTACACAAAAGCTGCCGATTTCTCTTCAGGAAGCCTGGGCGTTTTTTTCAAATCCGGCCAATCTAAAAGAAATTACACCGCCCCACATGGGATTTGTGGTGACTTCGGCGCATCACGGCGAAAAAATGTATGCAGGCCAGATCATCCGGTACATCGTCAAACCTGTTCTGGGCATTCCGTTAAAGTGGGTCACGGAAATCACACACGTTTCCGAAAATCATTATTTTGTGGACGAGCAGCGTTTTGGTCCGTATGCTTTCTGGCACCATCAGCACCGTTTTACAGCCATTGATGAAGGTGTTTTAATGGAAGATATTCTTAACTATAAAGTTCCGCTCGGGTTCATCGGCGATATTGTCAACGCCGTGTTTGTCCGGAACGAAGTCAATCAAATTTTTCAATACCGCAAAAAAGTACTGGAAGAACGCTTCGGAACTAGAAGCTATATTGCACGCGGCATGTAAGTACATCGTCCCGCACGTCTTTTTCAAATCCTTTTATCGCAGATTTTTCATTTCTGACCAAATCGTAATACAAGGTAAATTTCAACGACTCGTTGGCCACGTAAACATAACCCATTCCGACAGTATCATAACGAAGATCGGCTTTGCTGAACCCGGCTGCACCGGTAACGGCATTTCCTGAAATTTTCGAATTGGGATCATACCAGTCGTATTTCAGCACAAACAGATGATTCAGGCTGCCGAGGTGCTGCAGAAAATAGAAATAGGCTCCGTTGAAATTCCTTACATACAGCGGATCTTTCTGCCCGTTTGAAACGGGATAAATGCCCGGTGTCTCGCTGCTTGCCGAAGTTGCCGTCTGTTTGCCAAAAACGTATTCGGCCCGTAATTCGGTTTTACCGACCCGGTTCGGAAAGAAAATCTGGAAATCCGCTCCTGCATAATTGCGCGGCAAAACCCTGGCGTAATTTCTGCCCGAAGAATCCTTGACGGACTGAAATGCGTTTTCCTTCATCCTGGTTTTGTAAACCGTTCCAGACTGGCTTGTAATGCCGCCTGCATAACCCGAAACTGCTGCCGATAGTGTGGCGCCGCCAAGTGCATTGATCCGGGTTGGTTTCATACTGAGCCTTCCGATTACATCCTTATGGCTGTCGTAATCCGAAGTCCCGGACATACCTTGACCGTTGAATACGCCGACATCCAGTTTGAGTTTCTGCGACCAGCTTAAACTTTTCCGGCTTGTTACGGTTAACATGATTCCGATGTCACGCTCGGTTCTCATCAGCAGCTGCGACATTCTGCCGCGTTCCGGTGACTCCCGGTTGGCCGAAGACAAGTTTACTTCATGTCCGAACGGACGTGCAAACATGCCCGTTGTCAGTGCAAAAATCCGGAACCTGTTTTCATAAAACCGTCCCCAGAAATCCCGGATGGCAACGCCGCGTTCCGTACCGTCAAACTGAAAAACAAAGTAGGAGGTAGGATCATTGTTTTCATTCAGATGCGCGTAATCCACGCGCAGCCTTCCGCGGCGCAGTGTAAAGCGGTTGTTTGACATGGGTGAAAAATTGCCGCCCGCAAAGGTTTCGGCACCTTCCTGAAGAGTATACTGGAACTGAGGCTGTATGTATCCGCTGATCCGGACCCGGTTGTACCGTTCATAGATGGAAAGCATGCCTTTTCCCATTTGGTTTGTCGTATCCACCAGATCCATCAAAAACCGCTGTGCATTTGCCTGTGGTGCAATAAGGAAGGTCAAAAGGAGAACAGCTGCGGTAAAAAGTCGCTTCATCGGGTAATGTTATTATACCATTTAAGATGCAAAGAACTTTATCCCGCTTCACATTAGCAGTATAATGTGCCAAATAATTTACAAATTCATAAAATTGAATACTTGCAAATAAATCGGAATTTGTTAAGTAACTTAAAGTAAAAGGATTAATTAACTATACTTATCGTACATTAAGACTATATAAAATGTTATGTATGTATGATACTGACTAAATGTCTGATACATTTATCAAGTAAAGGGCATTTAGTTATAACTAAATGCCCTTTACTTATTTTCCACATCCGGAATACTTTTAGTATGCAGCGGTAAAGCGCTTTTTAACAAAGTTGGATTGTTCAATTTCGTCCGCAATGGCTACGGCAAGGTCTTCTGCCGAAATAATGCTTCTGCCTTTTTCGTTAAAAACAGGATTGTCGAGACCGGTTCTGTAAACGCCTTTTCTTACGCCTGACGTTCCCGGATGCATTTCAATCGCAGGGCTCAAAAAAGTCCAGTCAAGCTCGTTTTCCGTTTTGATGATGTTCAGGTAATCTCTTGCGGCACTTGCGCCGGCCTTGTATTCTGCGGGAAAATCCGGCGTGTCAACAAGCTGCACACCGGGAGCCACTTCGAGGCTGCCCGCGCCGCCTACAACCAGCAACCGTTTAATTCCCGATTGTTTTACCCCTTCCTGAATGGATTTGTAACCTTCAATGGAATCATTGTAAATGTTCGGATTGGTCCATCCCGGATTGAAAGCGCTGATCACGGCATCGTTTCCGGCTACGGCTTCAGAAACCTCGGACGGGTTCAGAATGTTTGCGGGCCTGGGCGTAATCAGGTCGCTTTCTAGCGTTATTTTTTCCGGATTTCTGGCAATGGCTGTTACATGGTGGCCGCGTGAAACCAGTTCTTCCAATACTTTTGAGCCGACAAACCCTGTGGCTCCGATCAATGCAATTTTCATGCTTGTTTTTGTTTTACGTTTTAGATAGTACTGTTATAATAAATGTTACAGTTTGGTATAAAAAAAATTAACTGAACTGTTTGTGAAAATCAGACAAGGATTTCCTTTCCAGACTCTGCAGCAATGCCTGTTCCGCCTCATTATACAGACTGTCCAGATGCTTGTTAATTTCCTTTCCGACGTCGCATTGCGGATTGGGCGCATTGATGCTTTTTCCCAGCAGATCTTTTTGTTTGACGGCCTTGTAAACGTCGGACATGAAAATCTGTTCCGGTGTTCTGGCAAGCCTGTTACCGCCTGATTTTCCTTCCTTGCTGATCACCAGTCCGTGTTCCCGAAGATTGCCGAGCTCCTTGCGTACGAGTACCGGATTGATATTGATACTTCCGGCGAGATACTCGGAGGGTACCCATTCCTCCTTTGCATCAGCAAGCAGTGTCAGGATATGTACTGAAATAGCAAACCGTCCGTTGTTCATACTGTAACTATTAATATTACAGTACAAAGGTATGGTATGTTTTGTAAAATGTAAAATGGAAGATGAAAAATGTTTACTGAAGGCAGTAGAAATTTAAGAACATAAATGTGAGTTGTATGCTTATTTATATTAATTTGTTGATTTTAAGTTAATTATCTGTATTGATAGAGTTTTGGAAAGTTCAATACAGCCCATGCAATTTAATTGTTAAGAAAGGCCGGTAAATTCTATATGTAAATACATGAATATACTTATTATATTTATTGAAAGTATTTTACTTACTATTTTTCCTGTTCTTAAAGATTATTGAAATTGTTTTATTAGTATTTAAAGTAATCCGTATTTGATAAGAATTAAAAGTATTATAAATTAAATACAAATTATATGTCCGAAAGGTATTTTACTTCTCATACATTTCATTAGCGGTAAAAGCGTGCCTGTCTACTTCTGGAATTTTTGATCCAGTGAAAACCGGTTATATTCATTGGTGTAGCAGAGCAGAATGGCAAAGAAGGCTGCATGTAAAAGCTGGGACGGAATGGCTCCCCATTCTTCTATCATGGACGATCCGAAAATCAAAGCAGTCATGACAAAACCTGCTGCAATAAGGGTTGTACGTGTAAACAATCCAAGCAGAAGCAAGAACCCGATCACGAGTTCGGCAACTGGAAGTATGTAACTGAAAGGAATGACGATTGTTTCGGGAAGCATGGATTTCTGGAACTGCCCGACCATCCAGTTGCTGAATCCGCTCAGTTTGGGCAAGCGTACAAGTCCGTGCCCGAACATACTCATGCCGGCCGCAAGTCTGGCCATCAGAAATCCCCAGTGAAAATTGTCAGTCATTGTAAGTTGTGGTGATGATTTACAATGACTAACAAAGTCGGTTTTAATCAGGTTTCCCGCCAATGGCAATAAAAGCAGTCCGCTAGGAAAACAGTACGGATTCCGGAATCGGCAATCGTGGTTTATTTCAGAACGGTGATCCCGCCCTTGTACGACCGGGTTGTATATTGAATCAGAAAATAATAGTAACCTCCTGAAAGGTCCGCCGGGCACCAGTTGTTTTCCTTCACCCTGGAATAATAAACCTGTTTTCCCCAGCGATTGTAAACGGCAATGTCTTTGAACTGATCGGAGCAGTTGCCTTCGGGCAAATCCTGCAGAACCAGACAGTCGTTTTTGCCGTCTCCGTTAGGCGTGATCACATTCGGCAGTTCCGGGAACTCGGTAAAGGAATTGTCCTTGACGGTAACCTTTACTGTAGTCGTGTCGTTGGCCGAACTGCAGCTTTTATCCTGCGCAATGAAATCGATCAGAAATGTCTGCTCACCTTTTCCGTTCAACAGGGCGCAGTCCGGGTTCCATGCATAAGGCGAGATGATTTCCCGGGTTCCGGTTTTATCGGTAAAGTTCATTCCGGCGGACTGAAGGTCAAATCCTCGGCCGGCCGCAACCAGACTGATCGTGCTGGTGTCGGGATCTGATGCAAGCACATCAAAAATGATTTCTGACGAGTTTCCGATCGTATAGGTGATTTCCGGTTCAGGCAGTGTCGTACGCACCGCAGGCGGCGTGTTTGGCGATTCGTCGACGATAAAATATACAGGCCTGGAAACGCCAAGCGGGTTGCCCTCACAGCGCATGTCTTCCACTAAGAAGTCAACGGCAAGCGTATCGCCTTTTCGGGCATTGCAGGGCGGTGTCCACGTAAAGTTCTGCTGAACCGTTGCCGTTCCGTTCACCGGTTGGAAGTTCATCGCTTTGTCGGCCATGTTGAAATCCCTTCCGCGGCCGGACAGTGCAAGGTTGTCTTTGTCGGGATCTTTTCCGTAAACAGTAAAACGCACCGGAACACCGGCGGTCACGTGCATGTATTCCGAAGGAAGGGAAGTAGTGATTTCCGGCGATGCATTGTCGTTGCCTTCCCGACGAATGAAAATGTTCAAAGTATCGGTTAATGGAACCGGACAGCTTTCATCCTCCGCAATGAGCTCTATTTTGATCGGCCTGTTGTCGTAAGTAACAAAGCATTCATCCAGACATACCTGAAATTTCAGCGTATCGTTGGCAATGGTTGTACGGAATTCGGCCGGGAGCAGCGTAAAGTAATCCTTGGCGTTGTTTACAGCTCTGCCGTTTACCTTTATAAGCTGATTGATGGATGGATCAGTTACAATGACTTCAAAACAGTTAGGATCGTCTTTTTTAACCGTTATGATTTCGTTTTCAGTATAAAACACATTTTTACCCGCAGGCTTGAACAGCAGCTTGGGCGGATCCATTTTGGGGCAATCAACGACTTTGAGCTGAAAATCGCGTGTAAGCGTTCCGATCTTCTGACCTTTCCTGTACTCATCCACTTGTACCGCAAATACGTACAGGCCCACAAATCCGGGCGTAACGGATAGCATTCCGGTCGATTTGTTTACCGTTAAAGGCTTGGGTCCGGGAATTACATTGGCAACAGAAATGTTGTCTGTCCACGTAAGCCGCGGGTAACCGGACGATCCGCGTGCAGGCAGGCTTGGATTGGATTTGTCAGAAAAGCCCTGCATCGGCGTTACAATGCTGTAAACAAGGCTGTCGCCATCCGCATCCGAGCCGCCAAAATCGAAGAAAAAGGGTGAATTCACGCAGGCATAATCGCCTTTGACCGCCGGAAAAACAGGAGAGGAGTTACTGAATGCCGTACCATTTTTTGTTATGGGCGGGAATTCCAGATAAAACAGGCTTCCTGCATCTCCCGGGTTTTTAATGTTTGTGATCGTTCCGTTCCGGCAGCACCGGTCCCAGACCATATAGTAGCCTTCCGGGTCATTGAAATCGCTGGTTTCGAGGTTTACAGACGAGCTGTAAGTGATCATGTAAGTCTCCAGAGAAGATATTCCGCAGAGCGGATTTGCGTACGTGACGGATTTTCGTTCTATTTTTGGGGCTTCAAGCCAACCAATTGCTGCATTATCCCGTTTTCTGAAAACATAGATGGTCACAAACGGATCTTCGGCACCGGGATTGCCGTTGAGGGCATCGAAGTACATGGTGAGCCCGATATTATAATTGTAGATGCTGTTTTTGTTTTCAGTGATGAAAAGCTGCCCGCCGACAATATGCGTAGCCTTGGCAGCAGTAATGACCAGCAGCATCAGAATGCATAGGATGAACCGAATTTTCATGGCTTGATGTAACAGTAAAAATTTGTCCTATAAGGTTGAATCAGAATTTAAAAAAAGGAATATGATTAAGAATAATCAGTATGAATACGTTGAAATTACCGATTTTGCGGCAGAAGGCAAATGTATATTTAAATCGGAAGACGGCGTAATTTTTGTGGAAGGCAACGTGGCTCCGGGCGATATTGTCGATCTTCAGGTAATTAAAACAAAAAAGAAGTTAAAGGAAGCGATTGTAACCAGAATCCATAAAAAATCCGATCTGCGTACCGAGCCGTACTGTCTGCACCATGATGTGTGCGGCGGTTGCAAATGGCAGCATATTGCCTACGAGCACCAACTGCATTTCAAACGTCAGCAGGTTATCGATCATTTTGAAAGAATTGGTAAAATCCGAAATGTTCCTGTAAATCAGATTATTGCAGCTCCGAAAACGGAATATTACCGGAACAAGCTGGAATTTACCTTTTCCAACTGGCGCTGGCTCACCAAGGAACAGATGGATTCCGGACAGGTGTATTCCAAACATGCGCTCGGGTTTCATGTGCCCAAAAGATTTGATAAAATATTTACGGTAAATCACTGCCACCTGCAGCCGGACCCATCCAATACGATCCGGAACTCGCTGCATCATTTCGGCGAACTGCATCACATTTCGTATTACGATGTACGCTTCAACAAAGGCACTTTGCGCAATCTGGTTGTGCGAACGGCCAATACGGGTGATGTAATGGTGATCGTGCAATTCGGCGAGCAGCATGACGAAGCGATTGAAATGGTGATGGAATACCTCAAAAAAACGCATACCGAAATTACATCGCTGAATTACATCGTTAACCTGAAGGGGAACGATTCGTACCAGGATCAGGAAGTGATCAATTATTCAGGAGAAAAGTTTATCCGGGAAACCATGGAAGACCTGACTTTTCTGGTCGGGCCCAAATCTTTTTACCAGACCAATTCCGAACAGGCATATCAGTTGTTCAGTGTGGCAAGGGAATATGCCGGACTGACAGGAAATGAATCCGTTTACGACCTGTATACCGGAACCGGGACCATTGCCAATTTCGTTGCAAGAAGAGCTAAAAAAGTCATTGGGATTGAATATGTAGAGGCAGCAGTTGAAGATGCGCGCCGGAACTCGGAATTGAACGGCATAAGCAATACGTCATTTTTTTCGGGTGATATGCGCTGGATTATGAACGAAAATTTCCTGACGCAGCACGGCAAACCGGATGTCATTATTACCGATCCGCCGCGTGCAGGAATGGACGTACCGGTTGTGGAAACGATCCTGAAAGCGGAACCGCAGAAGATTGTTTACGTCAGCTGCAACACCGCCACCCAGGCGCGCGATCTGGCGTTGATGTCGGAGCACTATGAAGTCACAAAAGTCCAGCCGGTGGATATGTTCCCGAATACTCATCATGTCGAGAACGTGGCCTTATTGATCCGGAAAAATTAAGGTAGATACAATGAGAAAGCAACAACCCGGATTTAACAATTCCGGGTTGTTTTTTTATATAGTTTCATTTCCGGCGAACACACAATAATGGAAGGTTGTCTGAGTAATACTCCTTAAATTTCGATTTCCGTCACTCTTAAATTCCTATTATTTAGGATAAAATTCTTGATTAATGATCCTTTAATTATGCTGCAAATAGCTCTGTTTAAAACTGGTTTGGAAGCAACTCATAATACGTCCAAACGGTATCAGCAGCTGGATTGTAATCACCCGTCATAATTTCACTGGTAACCAGTCGCTGCAAGCCTCTATCTTTAATATGTTCTACGGTACAGCGAATGGATTTATGTTCCTTGGTAGTTGCGGAAATGCCTTTAAAGATCTTGATTCCCTTTTTCTGTTTTCCCAGCCAATAATCGTCTTTTAGATAAATGGTATCCATTATTTTATCATTTACCGTCAGAATCATCGTATCACCTTTAAATTCCAGCGTTTGATAATTTACACGATCAAAGAAAAAGGAAGTTTTGCTTTTGGTATAATAACGACGTTCTGCTTCTTGCTTGATATTCCATGTTTGTTCAAGCATCACTTCATCAAAGGGGTATCCGCATGAAAGCAATTGCAAGCTAATTGCAAAAAGTGCCATGATTTTCAGCATGCTTTTTTTTATATTCTTGTTCATGGTCGCATTCCCAAGGTTACGTTTAAAGATGTATCGTATTTTACTCCTTTTCCAAGAAAGTTATCTGTTGCATACCATGCATTATCATTGCCTTCCCAACCCCAGTTAAGGTAATACATGTTATAGGTCCACGACATACATGTAGGAGCTCCGTTCAGCTCAACAACGCCGTGTAAAATGGTTTCCTGAATGCCCGCTATGACCCATATATGCCAGTTATCAAAACCTAGGACTGTGTTTGTACCGTCCATAATAACGGGTAATGGAAAGTTGTCTGAGTATTACTTCTTAAAGTTCGATTTCCGTCACTCTTAAATTCCTATCATTCAGGATAAAAATACTTGGTTAATGATCCTTTTTTAATGCGGCAAATGGCTCTGTTTAAAACTGGTTTGGAAGCAACTCATAATACGTCCAAACGGTGTCAGCAGCTGGATTGTAATCACCTGTCATAATTTCACTGGTAACCAGTCGCTGCAAGCCTCTATCTTTAATATGTTCTACGGTACAGCGAATGGATTTATGTTCCTTGGTAGTTGCGGAAATGCCTTTAAAGATCTTGATTCCCTTTTTCTGTTTTCCCAGCCAATAATCGTCTTTTAAATAAATGGTATCCATTATTTTATCATTGACCGTCAGAATCATCGTATCACCTTTAAATTCCAGCGTTTGATAATTTACACGATCAAAGAAAAAGGAAGTTTTGCTTTTGGTATAATAACGACGTTCTGCTTCTTGCTTGACATCCCATGTTTGTGAAAGCATAACAATGTTAAATGGATACTCGCAGGAAGTAGTCAAAAGACTCAGAACCAAAAAACGCGTATATAGATGTTTAAATGGCTTCATATAATTACTCATGGCCGCATGCCAAGGGTTACGTTTAAAGATGTATCATAATTTACTTTATCACCAATAAAATTTCCCATTGCATACCAGCCATTATCATTGCCTCCCCAGCCCCAATTGAGGTAATACATGTTATACGTCCAGGCCATGCAGGTAGGTGATCCATTTAGATCAACCACACCGTGTAAAATCGTCTCCTGAATGCCCGCGATGACCCAAATATGCCAATTATCAAAACCTAGGACTGTGTTTGTACCGTCCATAATAACGGGATGTCCACTCATTAATTCCGAACGAACCTGATTTGTTGAATTGTTGAAACCAACTCTGGTGCCCGGATTGGAGTACCCGGCTGCTTGGAAAGCAGTTTTTATGTCTTTCCTCCATGTCATGGTATTGCAGTTTAGGAAATTATAGTCAGATCCTGCAAACATCCCCGCAACCCGAATCATATTGGCAATCTGCATGTCATTCGGGTTAACAGAAGTGCAGCTAATTGTTGACCTTACATCTTTTAATGGAAAATTATAGTTTAATACAGGTCCGGGCGCAATGGAGTAAGTTTTGGGTTTCTGGTTACACTTTGCATTCCAGACTTGAGCTATTGCAACTGCTCCGCAACCTGCATATGCATAAGAACATTTACCACAAGATCTTGTTGGACAATACATGTTGTAAACTTCATCCTGCCTCCAAATCGATGTAATCAGCAGTCCGCTGTCGTAATAAGTATCCGGCGGACAGTAATACGGATCAACGGGCGGTTCATAATCCGGTGTTTCCGAAAGTAGATCGGGTGAATTTTCGTTCAGTTTTTGCCACATCAGGGCAATGCCCTTTTCCGGAGCTTTTATTCTTTTTGTTCCTTCGGTAACTTCTTTTTTAACGCGTTCAAACCAGATTCCCGGACCGGGATTTTCTCCTTCCAGGCTGAAAGTTCCGCTGTCGCTTTTGGCAAGAACGGGAACAATGCGCTTGTCTGCCGCAAGGATCACAAATCCATGTTCCGGGCTTTGATCCGATTCAAAATGGATGACATGCATCAGCGGATTGCCTGCATCATCATATAACGTTTTGACGTTCCTGACCCGTTTGGGTACGGACTGTTCCGGACTTTCCTTTAATCGCAGCTTTTCACTACCAGCAAAGTATTCATTTTTATCTTTTTTCAGGAAGTTACGGGCCAGTTCAGCCGCATCTTTTCCGCTGATTTGAAGCGGATTGCTGTTGGTTGCAGCAGAATTACCGGGCGGAAGACTTTCATGCCGGCTGCATTGCATCAGCAAGCCGGACAATAAACAAAGGAGGGTAAAAAGTATAACGTTTTTGTTCATACAGCATGTGTTTGATAAACAACACTGCTATATGAAGGAATTATTTCAAAACAGAACCATGAAAAGGATGAGTAGTTGCCCAGCGGCTAGTCTCAGTTTTCAAACGGTAATTGTCTTATACAAATTCGTATATCAGAACGGTGGTTCACTGTCCGGGCCTTTGTAATCGAAATTGCTCAGATCATTGGCACGGCTTCTCAAAGTTCCGCCTCCGCCCGCCGGTGCAGGCTTGCTCTGGCTTTCAAAAGATGCAATCGGATTGGTTGTTTGTAAAGGCCGGTCTACAGAGAAAGGCGCCGGTGTAAACTGTGAATCCAGATCGGCAAATTTGGTATATTTTCCGATAAACCGGAGCTGAATGGTATCAAGTGACCCGGCGCGGTTCTTGGCCAGAATGACTTCACCGATCCCGGCTACCGAATTTCCGGATTCATCTTCTGTAATGCCATAATATTCAGGGCGATAAAGGAAGATAACCATATCGGCATCCTGCTCAATGGAACCGGATTCACGCAAATCAGAAAGCTGGGGACGTTTTTCGCCGCCGCGTGTTTCCACGGCACGGCTAAGCTGCGACAGCGCAATCACCGGAACATCCAGCTCTTTGGCGAGGTTTTTAAGCGAGCGCGAAATCATCGCAATTTCCTGCTCCCGGTTCCCGGCCCCTTTGCCGCCCGTATCGCCTGTCATCAACTGAAGATAATCGATAACGATCATCTGTATATCATGCTGTGCTTTCAGCCTGCGGCATTTGGCGCGCAGTTCAAGAACGGAAAGCGCCGGCGTGTCGTCAATGAAAATCGGTGCGTTCGTAAGCCGGTGAATACGGTGGTGAAGCTGTTCCCATTCATGCGGTGCAAGGCTTCCTTTCCTGATTTTTTCACTGTCAATTTCGGCTTCTGCTGAAATAAGCCTGTTTACAAGCTGTACAGAAGACATTTCAAGGGAAAATATAGCTACCGGCATATTAAAGTCGACCGCAGCATTCCGCAAAGAAGAAACCACAAAAGCCGTTTTTCCCATACCCGGCCGTGCAGCCAGGATCATGAGTTCCGTTTTTTGCCAGCCGGAAGTAAGCCTGTCCAGCGCGCTGAAACCGGAAGGAACACCGGTCAGTCCGTCTTTATTGTTCTTTTTCTGGTCCAGCTCGGCCAGTGCCTGACGCATCAATGCGCCCATATCGGCATAATTTTTCTTGATATTGGATTCCGAAATCGAAAACAGTGCCTGTTCCGTTTTGTCCAGCAGCCTGAACACGTCCGTCGTATCTTCAAAAGCGTCGCGCTGGATCTCGGAAGCCACCTTGATCAATTCACGTTTGATAAAAGCCTGTGAAATGATACGCGCATGGAATTCGATGTTGGCCGCCGAGTTCACTTTGGAAGTCAGCTCCATGATGTAAGCCGCTCCGCCGATCAGTTCCAGCTCGCCGGTGCTGCGCAGCTTGGAAGTAACGGTAAGCATATCAATAGGCTCGGAATCAGCAAAAAGCGTAATGATCGCCGTGTAAATCCGGACGTGTGCTTCTTTGTAAAAGCTGTCAGGCCGCAGAATGTCGGCAACGGCTGTCAGTGCGTCTTTTTCGATCATTAAAGCACCCAGAACAGCTTCCTCCAGATCAATGGCCTGAGGGGGTAACTTACTGAAAGTCTGTTCGATAGCTGGTGTACGGGTGCCGTATGGCTTCTTGGCAGCAATACCTTGCTTTGATCCTGCTCTTGAGTAGTTATTGGGTGCTTTATCGTTTTCCATGTTAAGACAAAGTTAATGATTGCACCGCGTGAACAAAAGAAAGATCGGCTAACTTGAATCAAATAAATATTTTCAAAAAAGGTTGTTTTTTGTGTTTATCTGATAATGAAAGAGTTGATCAGAATATATTAAATTTTCCAATTGAATTTTGATATTATAATTGCAAAATCGCGTTTTATGTTTTATAAATGTTGTTATTATTACTAAATTTTAGAACAAATAGACAAACACTAAACTTTAATTCATTTGCTGGAAAAAATCATAACGCTCGAAGACGTTTCCATGGTGGATTTTCTGGGTATTCACAATTCGAATATCAAGGAAGTCGCCGCCGCTTTCCCGGAAAGTAAAATCATTTCACGCGGAAACGAGATCCGCATTCAGGGAACCGCTCCCGAAATTATCAGAATCACAGATGTAATGGATTCACTGCTTGCACATTATCAGAAATATGGAAAAGTGACCAACGATAATGTAAAAGGATATCTGAACGGAATTTCTAAAACAAGTACCAAGACCGGTGAGGATGATGACGATGTCATTATTTACGGCAACAAAGGGCTTGTCGTAAAGGCCAAGACGCCGAACCAGAAATTACTCGTGGAACAGGCTGCCAAATATGACCTTGTGTTTGCAGTCGGGCCGGCGGGAACAGGAAAAACGTACACGGCCGTGGCTATTGCCGTACGGGCCTTAAAAAATAAGGAAGTCAAAAAAATCATTATTACCCGCCCTGCCGTGGAAGCAGGAGAGAACCTCGGATTTTTGCCGGGCGATCTGAAGGAAAAGATCGATCCGTACCTACGGCCGATCTATGATGCGCTGGATGACATGATCGCGCCTGAAAAGCTGAAATTGTATCTGGAAAGCCGCGTCATTGAAATTGCGCCGCTTGCCTACATGCGCGGACGGACGCTTAACAATGCGTTTATCCTGCTTGACGAAGCGCAGAACACGACGCCGATGCAGATGAAAATGTTCCTGACGCGGATGGGGCCGAGTTCAAAAGCCATCATTACCGGTGATAAATCGCAGATCGACTTGCCTAAAAATCTAAAATCCGGCCTGATCGATTCACTGAATGTTTTAAAAGGGATCAAGGGCATCAGTTTTGTGGAACTGGACGGTTCCGACGTGGTCAGACACCGCCTTGTCAAGGATATACTTGCAGCATATGAAAAATCGGAGCAGTAAACTTTTTTCAGGGCTTTTCCTGATCATGTATTTTTTCACTCAGGCAGCGGCCCAGGAAAAAGATTCCGGATTGCAGCGGTGTGCCACTACACAGCTGGATTCGCTGAAAATGCTCCGAAACCCGGCACTTGCAAAGTCCAGATCCAGGTCCGAAGATCTGATCCGGGAACGGATTCGCATGAACCGTTCCTCGCTCCGGACTTCCGCAGACGATATTGTGACCATTCCGGTGGTCGTTCATGTTGTGCATGATCAGCAGAATAACAGGATCGGAGGCTCCGGAAATGCCAATATCACTGCTGAACAGATCCAGAGCCAGATTGATGTGCTGAATGAAGATTACGGGAATACATCCGGTTACAAAGGCTATTATACCGACTCGCTGGCCGTGGATACCAAAATCCGGTTCAAACTGGTTACGATTGTCCGTACTTATACTGAAAAGTCCCAGTTCAGTCCGTTGTCCGATGCCGATGAACTTGCCGAAATCTCTGCTTCCTGGTTTACAAACCGTTACCTGAACATCTGGGTTTGCAGGCTTTCGGACCGGTATCTCGGAACTTCGCAGTTTCCTGTGGTGACGGATATAACGGACAAAACAGCCGGGCTGGGAACAGCCGAGGATGAAACAGACGCGCAGACCGACGGAGTGATCATTGATTTCCATTATTTCGGCAGAAACTCCGAAGCCATTACGAGTTCCATTTACAATCTCGGCCGCACTACAACGCACGAAGTAGGGCACTGGCTCGGACTGATCCATACCTGGGGCGATACTTCCTGCGGAACGGATTACTGTGATGATACGCCGACGGCTTTCACAAAGAATGAAACGACAGACCTTTCCTGTTCGCCTGTTTTTTCGGATTGCAACGGCATTACATCCCGGAATATGATCGAAAATTACATGGATTATTCTCCGGATGCATGCATGAGCATATTTACAAATGATCAGAAAGAACGGATGCATGCGGTTCTGGAACTGAGTCCGAGAAGGGCAAAACTGGTTGAATATTCCAGGCTTACGACTGATCAGATGATTGTGGAACTTTACCCGAACCCGGTCAGTGATTATCTTACAGCCAATGTTTTTACGCCAGATTACGAACCGTTCACCGTCAGTGTATACAACCAGAAAGGTCAGAAAGTGACAGAGGACCAGGTAAACGGCACGTTTCTGAATGTATCCAATTTTTCCGGCGGCATTTATTTTTACAAGGTAAAAACGAGCAAGGAAACAATTACCAAACGGTTCATGGTTAAATAGTTATGTTGTCCCGCGCTCCTTTTGTCAGTATTGTTGCGGTTTTGGTGGCAGGTATTTTGTTGAGTGGGTATTTTACAACTATTTTGCCTTTGGAATATGCCGCCTGTGCAGCGGCAGTCCTACTGATCCTTTCGGCCGGGCTTTATTACAAACATAGAAAAACAGCTTTTACCGTCTGTTTTTCTGTGTTTTTGCTTTTTACGGGTATTTACATAAGGATTTTTCAGGATCATAAACTGAATGCAGAACGGAATGCTTTGCAGCTGAACACTTACTCTGATTATGAACTGGAAATAAAAACCTTGCCGGAAAAAAGACAGCAATCCGTCCGCATGGAAGCATCCGTTCACCGGATTTTAAGCCGCGGCAAATGGATTCCGGTTTCTGTAAAAGCTTTGGTCAGCATTCCGTCCGATGCAGCACTGATACCGGAAGTTGGCGACCGGCTTGTCGTGCATGGAAATCTGAAAGTGCCGGATGCGCCGTCCAACCCGTTTCAATTTGATTATCGCAGGTATCTCAGGAATAAAGGCATTCAGTGGACGGCTTATCTTCCGGACGGCACTTATGAAATTTTGCCCGAAACAGCAACCTATCCTGGCCCGGGTTTGTGGAGCCTGAAAGTATCCGAATGGGCTGATCATGTATTTCGAAAAAATATGACAGACGACCGCTCTTACGGGCTGGTGAAAGCCATGCTGCTCGGCCGCCGGGATGACCTTCGCTCGGAGCAGGTGGACGATTACACCACTTCCGGAACCGTTCACATCCTTTCCGTTTCGGGCATGCATGTAGCCATTATTTTTCTGACTGTCAGCTTTTTGCTGGGCTGGATGAAGCGCTGGAAACAGGGAAAAATACTTTATCTCGCAACCACTATCTTGTTGCTCGGGTTTTATGCGCTGGTTACCGGTATGCCACCGTCTGTACAACGTGCGACGCTGATGTGCATCGTTTTTGTAGTTGCGGAAGTATTCGGCAGAAAGCAGCATGCGATGAACACGCTGGCTGTTTCCGCATTTCTGATCCTGTTTTTTGATCCGTATGCATGCTATGACGTCGGTTTTCAGCTTTCCTATCTTGCCATGACAGGCATTTTTCTTTTGTATGAACCCATTTGCAGCATGTTTGCTCCGGCCCATCGTGTAATCAGGTTTACATGGCAGATCACCGCACTTTCATTTGCTGCACAACTGGCAACTTTTCCGCTCAGCCTGTATTATTTTCACCAGTTTCCAAGCTATTTCTGGCTGGTGAATCCGTTTGTTATTGCGTTCACGAATGTGCTGCTTCCTGCTGCGTTGCTGTTGCTGGCGGTTAGTTTAACAAATATTTTCTGGTTGCAGACGGCCGTTAACTTTGTGGTGGACATTTCTGCATGGCTGACCAATTTTTCTGTTTCCATACCTAAAAAATTACCCGGTTTCCTGATCGAAAACCTGCATCTGAGCATGCCGGAAGTGCTGATGCTGTACGTTTTGCTGTTTCTGGTCTGGTATGCGTATCAAACGCGTGAATACGTTTACCTCAAATATGTTTACGCACTGGTCTTCATTTTTATAAGCTGCGCGGTTTCCGTAAGCATGATGACTTTTCTGGAAGAAGAAACGGTTACTTACGCCATTCCCGGTCATTCGGTTATGAGTTTCAAGAAAGATGCAAAGCTCTATCTTGTTGCGGACAAAGGTTTTGCCAAAGACACAAATGCCTATGATTATTATGTCAGAAACTACGTGGTAAACCGGGAAGTTGACAAAACCATCTTCATTTCAGGTCAATGACAAACAGCCTGGAATTTTACTGAACTGCATAAACGGCTGCAATCTGCTCAGCGATTTTGCGGTCCCAGCTTGCCTGCGCCGCACCGTTCAGGCCATGGCCCGTTTCTCCGTCATACTGCTCCTGATCGTCGTTCATCTGCCTGAATGCTTCCAGGAACTGGTACTGGATTTCACTGTCATAATCTTCAATCGTCAGATCCGCCTTGCGCAGCCTTTCCTTAAATTTCTCCACAACCAGTCGCGTAATGTCAAAATGGATTTGTTCATGGCGTAAAGTACTTGCGTTCCGTGCTTCCGGCCGGCCCCACGACATGCTTTTGACCATGAAGATTTTCAGACCTATTTCAACAACCAGATCGTCTTCCTTCGGATAGGAGCGGCCTTCATAACCGAAACTTGTAAAAACAGCCGCTGCATACCGGCTTCCGGGCTTTCCGTTGCGTACTTTGAAGTCATCCCAGACCAGCGGCCTTTTCGGTGAATAAAAAACCGTATCCGAATCATTGTCCTGCTTGGTAATTTCCTTGAAAACAAGCTGAAGACTTCTGGCCAGTGCAGGGTTTTTGCCGGAATTCGTCGCCATCCATTTCTGAAAATGCGTCAGCGCCTGGTCCACAAGCTGTTTGACCAGGCGCTGATATTCATATTCCCTTTCCGGTCTTGTATAACTTGCCGCTGTTTGGTAGCCGGTCAGTTCAACCGGCTGCATATTGCGGTACCAGCGGAATTTTACCGAAAGCTTGATCTCGCCCGTGACCTTGTTCGGCGCGACCCTTTTTTCATTCACAGAAAGCTCTTTCACGGTGATGATCAGCGGAAGCCATGTCTGCTCTTTTTTCGGTGCTGCAAACGTCCAGTAATTATAAAGTTCGCGGTCTGTTTTGGAAGGAAATACAACCGGCACTTCTTTTCCGAGGGCAATTACTTTACCCAATCCTGCCCCGGGTATAATCCGCTGATCTTCTACATCTTCAATGTAAAATTTATAATTTTTGAACAATGCCGAAGACTCTTTTGCAAGGTTCAGTACGATCCTGTCCTGCTGACTGTAAGCGCGGGAAAAGGTAAAAACCAGCATGAAGGCCAGCAGCAAGCCTCTGATCATACTTGGTATTCTGTATGGAATCCCAGCTGCATTTATATAAGTTTGCATGTATATTCTATTGGAAAAACGAATGACTTTACTTACAACGAATTTGCGGCCGGAATTTGATGATATTTATATGGAACTGGCTAAAAACCTTGCCAAACGTTCCCATTGCATCAAAGCGCAGGTAGGAGCCGTTCTGACAAAAGATACACGCATTATTTCGATCGGTTACAACGGTCCGCCGGCGGGAACACACAACTGCGATGAGGAATTTCCCGAAACGGGCTGTCCGAGGGATGCAAAAGGAAGTTGTTCACTTGCCCTGCATGCGGAACAGAATGCCATCCTGTTTGCTGTAAAAAATGGTTCCAATATCGAAGGTTCCACACTTTTTGTAACACTGGCGCCGTGTATTGCATGTGCGCGGGTCATTTACACCATGAAAATTAAAAAGGTGATCTTTCTGCATTCGTATGCAGCTTACAAGGGAATTACGGTAGAAGAAGGAGTGGAGTTTCTGAGGCGTTTCGGAGTGGAAGTGGAGCAGTACAGTGGCAGCTATATGATCAATGAGTAAATCCGGATTCCAGTTGAAAACGGATTTACTCATATTCTGTTTTTAATGATGATGCACACCGCCTGTACCGTGAATGTGGCCGTGGCTGATTTCTTCTTGCGTTGCATGTCTGATTGAAAGGATTCTGCCCTTGAAATGCATTTCTTTTCCTGCAAGCGGATGGTTGAAATTCATGATGACCACCTGGTCCTGTACTTCCACAACCTGTCCGTGCATACGCTCGCCGTCTTCGTTGGTCATCGGAATGATGTTGCCGATCTGCAGCAACTCGTCCTGATTGACGTCTTCCATCTGAAAAACGGCTTTGGGCAACTCTACAATCGCTTCTTCATCAAAGTCGCCGTAGCCCTCTTCAGGTGAAACGGTAAACTCGAAATGATCTCCTTCTTTCAGTCCTTCGATCTGGTTTTCGAAACCTTCGGGAAGGCCGCTGATCCCTTGTATAAAGTACATCGGATCTTCTTCGGTAACTACTTCAACAACATCGGTTTCACCTTCGGAATCGGGAATCCTGAGGCTGTATATCAATGAGATTACGTTATTTTTTTCGACTTTCATTTGCTAGTTTGGTTAAAATAATGGTTGTTGTAAAAAATTGTTCCATCGTAAATACGTATAAACAAACGTACGGCAATTTTATTAAAATGCCATTTATATGAATTTTTTAGCTCATATTCTGCTGTCAGGAAACAAGGAAGGCGTGATCATGGGAAATTATGTCGGCGATTTCATTAAAGGGCTATTAACAGAAGAAAAAACAAAGGACTGGAACCCGGATTACGTGCTCGGTCTCAAATTGCACCGCTTTATTGATTCATTTACCGATACGCATGAACTGGTCAGGGATACCAAGAAAATGGCCGCCGCATCAAACGGAAAACTTGCCGGGATTGTCACGGATATCTATTTTGACTACTTTCTGGCCAAGTATTTTAACGATTATGCTTCTGAACCGCTGCACGTTTATGCGCATCATTTTTATACCATTACGGAAAGAAACGAGCATCTGATCCCGCCAGGCATGGTACCGATGGTGCGTTCCATGATCCGGCAGGACTGGCTTACGTGTTATGCGACGCTGGACGGCATCGATCTTACGTTTCAGCGCTTGTCCAGACGGGCCGGTTTTCTGGCGCCGATCCGGACGGCTGTTTCAGAGCTCCGGGAACACGAGGATTTCTACCATGAAAAATTTAATCGCTTTTTTCCTGAACTTCAGATGCAGGCCGACCGGTTTATTTCCGGGAATGAGCAATAACTTTGCAACCTTTTTGAACCAGATACTGCTTAAACAACCTTTTTGCCGGCTCGCCGGAAACTGACAATGGCCCAGACACCGGAAACAATCCTGAAAGAAATAAGAAGCAAGAAGTTCAAACCGCTGTATTTTATTCACGGTGACGAACCTTATTACATTGATGCAATTGCCGACGAACTTGAAAAACGCGTGGTTCCCGAATCGGAAAAAGGTTTTAACCAGTTTATCATTTATGGAAAAGACACGGACCTGACCGGCGTGCTGGGGTATGCCCGCAGGTTTCCGTTCATGGCCGAAAGGCAGATCGTCATTGTAAAAGACGCGAACAAGCTCGGCGGAATCGAACAGAAAGAGCAGCAGGCCAGGCTGGAAGATTATGCCCTGAACCCTGCAGCGAGTACCGTACTGGTGTTTTGCTTTCATGCAAATGCGGATGAAAGAAAGTCTTTTATCAAGGCCATCGGCACGCATGGCGCCGTCGTGCAGTCCAAAAAGATGTACGACAATAAACTGCCGGACTGGGTTGCCGCTTTCTGTCAGCAGGAAGGCGTCAAAATAAGCCCCAAAGCCATTCAGATGCTTGTGGACAACATTGGCAACGACCTGAAAAGGCTTTCCAATGAAGTCCGTAAAATCATGGTGAACCTGCGCGTGGATGAAGGGATTGATGCCTCGGCAGTGGAACGGTTTGTGGGCATCAGCAAGGAATACAATGTTTTTGAATTCCAGAAAGCATTGATGCAGCGCGATGTGATGAAAGCCAATCAGATTGCTTCGTACTTTTCCGCCAATTCCAAAGACAATCCGTTGTCGCCGATTCTGATTATCCTGTATAATTTCTTTGCAAAGCTGCTTTTGGCACATGCAAGCAAGGACAAATCGGAAAAAGGTCTTGCGGCGGAACTTGGCGTGAACCCGTATTTTGTGAAGGATTATTTACTTGCCATCCGGAATTATCCATTGCCTAAAGTAACGCATGTCATTCATTACCTGCGCGAATGCGACAGCCGGCTCAAAGGACTGGACGGCGTAAGCATTCCGGAAGGTGAACTGCTGAAAGAGCTCGTTTTTAAAATTGTCCATTAAGGCGCCATGCAGCGGTTTCCGGACTGCATTAAACAGCATCCATGAATTCTGACCAAACTTTTTTTATACCCGTCCCGGCGCTTTTTAGTTTCGACGAATGTCTCTGGTTTCTGGACAGGAACTATGACGACTGCCTGCATGTCATCAAGGGTAAAGTTTTGTATAAAGCCGTTAAAATAGGAGCGGAGCCGGTTTTGTTTTCAATAGAAGAAGAAAGCAGCTTTCTAAAAGTAACGGTGCTAGCGGGAGAAGCTTCCAGAGAAAACAAGGATTTCCTGAACGCATACATAGCGGAATGGTTTGATATGAACCGGAATATCCAGCCGTTTTACGATCTTCTGAAAACAGACGGACGGCTGGCTTACATGACCGAAACGTACAAGGGTTTTCGGCTGATCGGGATATTCAATATTTTTGAAGCCATTTGCTGGTGCATTGTCGGTCAGCAGATTAACCTGAGTTTTGCGTATAAGGTTAAAAGGAGGCTTGTGGAGCGTTACGGTGAAAAAGTGGACTTTGAAAACGAATCGTACTACATTTTTCCTGAACCCGAAGTGCTGCTCCATGCCGATCTGCAGGAACTGAAAAGCATGCAGTTTTCAGAAAGAAAGGCACTTTATGTCATCGGAATTGCCAAAGCATTTCATGAAGGAACGCTGGACAAGGAAGCCATCCGGCTGCTGCCGGATTTTGATTCCAGAGTAAAAGTACTTACCGCGCACAAAGGCATCGGGTTATGGACAGCCAATTACACGCTGATGAAATCTCTGCACGAACCGCAGGCCATTCCGCATGGCGACATCGGGCTTTTGCAGGCATTGGCCAATAACGGCATCATTCATGACAGAAGCGAAACGGAGAAAATAGATGCGCTCTTCAGCAGCTTTGCCGGCTGGGAAAGTTATCTTGCATTTTACCTGTGGCGCAGCCTGACGGTTCGGATTTGAGTAAAAAGTAAGATGTAAAAAGTAAAAAGCAAAAAGGATGTTGTTTTGGAGCGATCAGGCTGAAAGAACCTGATCGTCTTTGCGCTCACCGATCTGCTGCCGCCACATGGCATAATAAAGCCCTTTTTCCTCAATCAGGGAATGATGGCTGCCGGTTTCCACAATGTTACCCTTTTCCAGCACATAAATCCGGTCTGCATGCATGATAGTTGACAAACGGTGGGCAATCATGACCGTAATGTGCTGCCGCTGATCGGTAATGTTCCGGATCGTGTTCGAAATTTCTTCTTCCGTCAGTGAATCCAGTGCAGATGTTGCCTCGTCAAAAATAATCAGATGCGGAATGCGGAGCAGCGCACGGGCAATGGACAAACGCTGGCGTTCGCCGCCGGAAAGTTTCAGTCCACCTTCACCGATTACCGTATCGATCCCGTTTTCTGCTCTGGAAAGCAGGTTGTAGCAGGCCGCTTTCACCAGCACGTCATGGATCATTTCATCCGTCGCTTCCGGGTTTACAAAAAGCAGGTTTTCCTTGATGGTGCCCGAGAACAGCTGCGTATCCTGCGTTACAAAGCCGATTTTGTTCCGGATTTCATCAAAATCAATGTTACTGCCGTTATGATTGTTGTAATAAACAGATCCGGAATTGGGTTGATACAAACCGACTAGCAGCTTCACCAGCGTGGTTTTCCCGGAACCCGAAGGACCCACAAATGCGATGGTTTCGCCTCTTTTTACCTGAAAGGAAATATCATCCAGCGCCGGCCTTGTGGCGGACTGATGCTGAAAACGCACATGCTCGAAACGCAGCGACTCGATGCTTGCAATGCTTTGCGGATTTTCCGGTTTGTGCTCGACGGGCCTGGCCAGCAGAACCTGTAAATTATTTAAAGAAGCTTCTGCTTCCCGGTAGGAAAGGATTACATTGCCGAGTTCCTGCAGAGGTCCGAAAATGAAAAAGGAATAGAACTGCATCATCATCATTTGTCCGACCGTAATGCGATCACGGAAAACAAAGAAGAGCAGCGCAAACATGATGCATTGCTGAAGGAAATTGACGAAAGTGCCCTGAATAAAGCTGATCGAGCGTATGCTTTTTACTTTCCGGAGTTCCAGCTGCAGGATTTTGAACGTGGTCGTATTGAGCCGTGTAATTTCCTGCTGCGTCAGTCCGAGGCTTTTGACAAGTTCAATGTTCCGTAAAGATTCCGTTGTGGAACCTGCGAGCGAAGTCGTTTCTTTTACAATATTTTTCTGGATTGCCTTGATTTTACGGCTGAGCACGCTGGTCAGAATGGCCAGGATAACCGCTCCGATCAGATAAATGACCGGCAGCATCGGGCTCAGCCGGAAAGCCACGATGACAACGAAGACAATTCCTACAAGCGTTGCAAAAAGCACATTGACAAAGCTGGTAATAAACTTTTCACAGTCTGCCCTTACTTTCAGCAGCACCGACAGGGTTTCGCCGCTGCGCTGGTCTTCAAAATCCTGAAAAGGAAGCCTGAGCGCATGCCGCAGCCCGTCCGTATAAAGATTGGCGCCGAATTTCTGGATGACGACATTCAGCACATAATCCTGAAAAGCCTTGGCAATCCGCGATACCATGGCTACGCCGATGATCATCAGCAAACCAATGAGTACGCCGCGGAAAAAAGCATCGTTCAGGCCGTTGTCGCGGAAATACTTCGCCTTGTTGGCATAAGGATCAATTAAGTAATTTCCAAGGATATAGGGGTTCAGTAGCGAAAAAATCTGGTTGATGGCCGCCAGTACAAGTGCCAGCAGAATAAGGCCTTTGTAGCGGCTGAGATATTGTATCAGTAATTTCATAAGCTTGTGAGGATTCGGTGGTTTTGCCTAAAACAGTAAACCGAAAGTTCCGGATTTTAATTCTCGAAAAGCGCAAACTAACGAGCTTTGATGGGGAAAAACCTGGAATATGCAGGCATTGAAACAAAAAAGACATCCCCGGGAGGATGTCTGAATGCAAGTAGCGGGGAGCAGAATCGAACTGCCGACCTTAGGGTTATGAATCCTACGCTCTAACCATCTGAGCTACCCCGCCGTCATAATTGTGGTGCAAAAGTATGTTAAATAAATTTACAATACAACCTGTTTTTCAATTTTAAAATCATTTCTGCGTTACGTATACAGAAGCAAAATGGAAATGGAGCACTTTTATGGTTGAATTATGCTATATTACAACTTTTAAAATCCCGGATGCAATGTACCGGGAGGAAGGATAATCTATATAATGCTGGTTCCTATGGAAAAATATAAATTTATTACCGAATTCGAATTACGTTCCTCACCAAAGGTATTATTTCCATATATATCCACACCCTCAGGACTGGAACGCTGGTTTGCTGAAAAAGTAACGGTTTTACCGGATCACCGGTTTGACTTTCAATGGGATGGCGACAGTCACATTGCCAGGCAGACCGGCATGCGGATCAATAAAGCGGTACGATTTGATTTTGAAAATACGAGTGACAACAATCTGGACAATAATCATGTGGAACTAAAACTGGAAGTTAGCGAGTTAACCCAGACAACCTTCCTGCGTGTGATCGATTATTCGTCGAACCCGGACCAGGATGAGCTGGCGTCTTTGTGGGAAGGATTTATTGACAATCTTAGAGAAATAGTAGGCAGTTGATGAAAAAGCTGGACAAGCTTATATTGAAGTCCTTCTGGGGACCGTTTGTGATTACCATGTCTGTCGTGGTCTTCGTATTTCTGATGCGGATCATGATTTTTTATATTGATGATTTTGTATCCAAAGACCTGGGCATTACAGACTATGCGCAGCTGTTTTTCTTTTTCAGTCTGATCACCGTGCCCACGGCGCTTCCCCTGGCGATGCTGCTTTCTTCGCTGATGGCATTCGGAAACCTGGGTGAATTCTTTGAGCTGACCGCCATTAAAAGTGCGGGCATTTCGGTCGTCCGGGCCATGGCGCCGCTTTTTATCGTGGCCGTTTTGATCAGTCTTTTTTCCTTTTACTTCAATGACCGCATTTCTCCGTGGGCCAATCTGAAAGGTTACAGTCTACTGTACGACATCAAAACCACAAAGGCCACGCTGAAAATCAAGGAAGGAATTTTTTACAATGACCTTCCGGGGTACAGCATTAAAGTTGACGAAAAGGAGGAAAACGGCAAGCTTAAGAAAATGGTTATCTACAAGCATAACAACCGTTCTTATGAATTCGGAAATACCGAAGTGATCCTTGCGGATTCGGGCCGGATGTATTCCATTAATGAAAACCGGTATCTGGTTATTGAGCTTTACAATGGAACGCGCTACACGGACGAAGTAAGTTCGGGCAATTCAAGGCCGGCGTATACGACACTGGCGATCGGTCCCGGCAGCATGCCGCGTTATTCCAATTTCAGCCGGAATTCTTTCAAGCATTACCGGCTGACGGAAAGTCTGGCCTCTTTTGGTATGAAACGGACGGACGAAGGACAGTTCAAATACCATGAGTTCATGAAAAATATCAGCGATCTGACCTCAACGGCGGATTCCCTGCGCAATTCGTACGACGAAACGAAGAAAAACCTGGTTTCCGGAAGTCAGCAGTATTATTCGTACAATTTCCGTGAAGGGACTGACAAAACGATTAAAAAGGGGCCATGGATTGATTCGCTGCTGGCCAGACCCGTTTCGGACAGCCTGAAAAAAGAAATCCTGCAGAATACCAGAAGTGCAGCAAACAGTGTGCTGGGCTACGCCAAATCACAGACGGAATACCTGCAGACCAAACTGAAGGATGCCAACAAGTACGAATTGGAAAAACACCATAAATACACGCAGGCCCTGTCGTGTCTGATCATGTTCCTGATCGGGGCACCGCTGGGTGCGATCATCAAAAAAGGCGGGTTCGGGGTTCCGGTCCTTGTCTCGATTATCTTTTTCATCCTGCTTTACGTTTTAAGCAACCAGGGCGACAAGTGGGTCAAGGAAGGATTGCTGATTGTGCCCGTAGGAGCGTGGATCGCCAACACTTTCCTGTTCCTGACCGGCCTTTATTTCATTGACCGTGCACGGAGCGATTCAAGGCTTTTTGAGAAAGATGTTTACATCATGCTGGGAAAAAGAATTAAAAGCGCATGGACAAGTAGATTCGGGAAAGCACGGCTTATTGAATCATAGTAAAATTATATTTTTTAATTCAGTTCAAAAATCGTAATTTCGCAACCTTATTTACGGCAGGGTGCTGTAAAATACTTACAAATACTTAATCTGTTGTTACAATCATGTATTTAACCGCGGAAAAGAAGACAGAGATCTTCGAATCGAAAGGTTTTAAAAAGGAAGGCGGAGACACCGGCTCTGCTGAATCACAAATTGCTTTATTTACGTACCGTATCAATTATCTGAACGAGCACCTCAAAACGCACAAGAAAGATAACGACACAAGACTCGGACTTCTTAAAATGGTAGGAAAGCGCAGAAGACTGCTGGATTACCTTTATAAGAAAGACATTAACCGCTACCGTGCAATCATTGCCGAATTGAACATACGTAAGTAATTTAAGATCAGGGAACTTCAGCTAAATGTAAGTTCCCTGATTTTTTGCGGAAAATTAACAAACATCAGGAACGTCAGGACGGCGTTTCGCAGCTACAAAAATCAAATATTCTATGCTCTTTAATATAGTTAACAAGACTATAACCTTACCGGATGGCAGGGAAATCACTATTGAAACAGGAAAATTAGCAAAACAGGCGGACGGATCCGTGGTTGTCAGAATGGGCAATACCATGCTGCTTGCAACGGTTGTTGCTAATAAAGATATAAAAGAGGGTCTGGATTTTTTACCCTTGTCTGTTGATTATCAGGAGAAATTTGCTTCCGCCGGAAGAATTCCCGGAAGCTTTCAGCGTCGTGAAGGAAAACTGTCGGATCATGAAGTACTGATCAGCCGTCTGGTTGACCGTGTACTGCGTCCGTTGTTCCCCGATGATTATCATGCTGAAGTACAGGTTAACCTGCTGCTGATTTCTGCAGATCAGACTGCATTGCCGGATGCGCTGGCTGCACTGGCGGCTTCAGCTGCACTGGCCGCTTCGGATATTCCGTTCAACGGCCCGGTGTCTGAAGTACGTGTTGCCAAAGTGGACGGTGAATACGTGATCAACCCCGGTTCTGCGGAGCTGGAACGTGCCACGCTGGAACTGATGGTGGGCGCCACTTACAATGACATCGCCATGGTGGAAGGCGAAATGAGCGAGGTTTCAGAAGAAGAAGTAATTGAAGCGCTTAAAGTGGCGCATGCGGCCATCAAAGATCAGTGCGTTGCATTGAAAGAATTTGAAGCTGCGGTCGGAAAAACAGAGAAAAGAACATACGTGGGCGACGAAGCGGATGAAGAGCTGGAAGCACGCGTAAGATCTTACTGCTACGATAAAATATATGCAGTGGCACAGGTCGGTTCTGCAAACAAGCAGGTTCGCAAAGATGGGTTCAAAGGCGTCTGGGAAGAGTTTATAGCAACGGTTCCGGAAGAGGAAGAATTCAACAAAGGTCTTGCCAAGCGGTATTTCAATGATCTGGTATGGGAAGGCTCACGCCGCCTGGTGCTGGATGAAAGAAAGCGTCTGGACGGACGCAAGCTGGATGAAGTAAGGCCAATTGCTTCGGAAGTTGATTTTCTTCCGAACGCACACGGATCTGCACTTTTTACAAGAGGAGAAACACAGTCGCTGACCACTGTAACGCTTGGAACGAAAAATGACGAGCAGATTGTGGATACGCCGATGAAATACGGATACAGCAAATTCCTGCTGCATTATAACTTTCCGGGATTTTCAACCGGTGAAGTAAAGCCGAACCGCGGTCCAGGCAGAAGAGAAGTCGGACACGGAAACCTGGCTCTGCGCGCATTGAAAAAAGTATTGCCGCCGCTGGAAGATAATCCATATACCATCCGTATCGTTTCCGATATTCTGGAATCCAACGGCTCGTCTTCCATGGCCACGGTTTGTGCAGGATCGCTTGCGCTGATGGATTCAGGCCTTAAAATAAAAGCGCCGGTTTCCGGGATTGCCATGGGACTGATTTCGGATGAAGCGACCGGCAAATACGCTGTTCTTTCCGACATTCTCGGTGACGAAGATCACCTGGGTGATATGGACTTCAAAGTAACCGGTACCGAAAACGGAATTACGGCCTGCCAGATGGATATGAAAGTGAACGGGCTTTCGTTTGAAGTACTGACTGAAGCACTGATGCAGGCCAAAGCAGGCCGGCTGCATATTCTGGGTGAAATGAACAAAACCATCCAGGAAAGCCGTCCGGATCTGAAACCGCATACGCCGCGCGCCGTGGTTATCAAAATCGACCGCGAGATGATCGGAGCAGTAATCGGGCCTGGCGGAAAAGTAGTTCAGGATATTCAGAAAGAGTCCGGAGCAACCGTTTCCATCGAAGAAAAAGATGGTGCCGGCTTTGTAAGTATATTCTCGGCCGACAAGACTTCCATGGATAAAGCGGTTTCCAGAATCAAAGGAATCATCCTTGTTCCGGAAATTGGCGAGGTTTATACCGGAAAGGTAAAATCAATTATGCCGTTTGGTGCATTCGTGGAATTTTTACCCGGAAAAGACGGTTTGCTGCATATATCTGAAATAAAATGGGAACGTCTCGAGAAAATGGACGGCGTTCTTGAGGTAGGAGAAGAGGTTCAGGTTAAACTGGTTGAAATAGACAAAAAAACCGGAAAATACCGTTTATCACGTAAAGTGTTACTGCCAAAACCGGAGAACAAAAACGAGTAAAATGTTGTTTTCTGTAATAGGGACAGTAGTTAATGTCGTTGTATATACATATTAATAAAAGAATAGATGAGACAGCTAAAGATCAGTAAGCAAATTACCAACCGGGAAAGTCAGTCACTAGATAAGTATTTGCAAGAGATCGGTAAGGTGGATTTGTTAACGCCGGATGAGGAAGTGACGTTAGCTCAAAAAATAAGGGATGGTGACCAGCTTGCACTGGAAAGACTGACCAAAGCCAATCTTCGTTTTGTGGTTTCTGTTGCGAAACAGTATCAGAATCAGGGTTTGTCATTAGGTGACCTGATCAACGAAGGAAATCTGGGTCTGATCAAGGCTGCTCAGCGTTTTGATGAAACAAGAGGTTTTAAATTTATTTCATACGCCGTTTGGTGGATTCGCCAGTCCATTCTTCAGGCACTTGCAGAACAATCCAGAATTGTACGTTTACCATTGAACCGTGTAGGTTCTCTGAATAAAATTTCCAAAACTTTCTCAGAACTGGAACAGCGCTTTGAGCGTGAGCCGTCTCCGGAAGAACTGGCGGAAGTACTTGAAATTTCATCTTCGGAAGTGGTGGATACCATGAAGATTTCCGGAAGGCATGTTTCGATGGACGCGCCTTTCGTTCAGGGTGAAGAAAACAGCCTGCTGGATGTTCTGGAAAATGATCTGGAAGACAAGCCGGATTCAGGCCTTGTCAATGAATCGTTGCGTAAGGAAGTCCAGAGAGCACTGTGCACGCTGACACAGCGCGAGGCGGATGTCATTGCCCTGTATTTCGGCCTGAATGGCGAGCATGCGATGACTTTGGAAGAGATCGGTGAGAAGTTTAACCTGACTCGTGAAAGAGTTCGCCAGATCAAGGAAAAAGCCATCAGAAGGCTGCGTCATGTTTCCAGAAGCAAAGCTTTGAAAACGTATCTTGGTTAATTTGCTAAACCGATCAGTTCATTTTTGAATATTTCATTTAAATAGCCTCTTTCCGAGGCTATTTTCATTTACAGTATGGCTATTTTACAACCGCTTATCGATCTTGCCGCCGTTTGTTACCGTAAAGGAATCAGGCATGTTGTCATATCCCCGGGATCACGCAGTGCAGCTTTAACGCTGGCTTTTACGCGTCATAAAGGGTTTTCATTACACGTATGCATGGATGAACGTTCAGCGGGGTTTATCGCGCTGGGGATGGCCCAGCAACTGAACATTCCGGTGGTTCTGATCTGTACTTCCGGCAGTGCAGCTTACAATTATGCACCCGCCGTTTCAGAAGCTTTCTTTCAGCAGGTCCCGTTGCTGGTTTTATCCGCTGACAGGCCAAAAGAATGGCTGCATCAATATGACGGGCAAACCATTTATCAAACTGAAATCTTCGGCAAGCACGTTAAAAGGTCGTTTGAATTTTCATCCGATTACGAACATAAGGATGTAAAATGGGCCATCAACCGCATAAGCAATGAAGCCGTAAATCTTGCGGGTGCCGTTCCGATGGGCCCGGTACATATTAACGTTCCGATCCGTGAACCGTTTTACCCGTCCGAATCGGATCATTTTCAGGAATCCGAATCCATACGGATTATTGAAAAGCCGGATTCCAGCGTTATTTTTTCCGAACCGGTGTGGCATGAACTGCTGAATGAATGGGATGATTCTCCAAAAATTCTGATTGCCGGCGGACAGAACAAACCTGATCCGGAACTGAAAAAGGTGCTCGGGACAATCTCGGAAGAATGGGATATTCCTGTTCTGGGCGACTGCATCACCAATATACCGGATGATGAATTCATAACCAGTCACGATCTGTTTTTAAATGCTGCCGGCCAGGAACTGGTTCCGGATCTGCTGATTACTTTCGGGCTTTCATTTATTTCAAAGGAATTCAAGCAATTTATCCGTAAAAACCCGCCGCGCCGTCACTGGCACATTGGAGAAGATGAATTTCTGACCGACCCGATGCAGTCATTGACGAAGCAGGTTTCGGTTTCAGCCGGCTACTTTTTTAAGAACCTTTTTGAGAGAATTGATAATCAGCTGTTTATTCAAAACTCAGAACCGGAGACAGATGCCGGATTCAAGCAGAACTGGCTTCAAAAGGAATATCAGACGAGATCCAAAAGGTCGAAATTTCTTAGAAATATGTTGGTGTTAAATGATTTAACGGCGATAGATAATGTGTTCAAGGCAATTACTCAATCGTTTCAGTTACATGTTGGGAACAGTATGTCCGTCCGGTATGTAAACGCCCTTGGAATCCCAAATGGGATAACCGGCGTTTTTTGCAATCGGGGAACAAGCGGAATAGACGGATGCGTAAGTACTGCAATCGGAGCGGCAATGGTCAATCATCAGGATACGCTGCTGATCGTCGGAGATGTTGCATTTTTGTACGACCGCAACGGATTGCTTATTGCACCGTTGCCTCAGCATCTGAAAATCATAGTTATCAACAATGCAGGCGGCAATATTTTTCGGATGATTGAAGGCCCCGGTGCATTGCCAGAAATTGAAACTTACTTTGAAACCCGTCATTCCTTTACCGCGGAAAGGACCTGTGCCGATTCCGGGATTGCTTATTTCAGAGCAACCGATATCCCATCGCTTCATACAGCATTGCATGAATTCTTGGAAAGCAGGACAATCAGTCTGCTGGAAATCTTTACCGATCCGTATGAAAATGAAAAAGCATGGAAATCGCTGAAAGGTTTGTTCCGCGCATAATTTTATTTGCAGTTTTTTCCCGCCTCGGCAATGGAAGCAGAGTCTTTCAGGATCATTCCCTGCTTCCATATTCTGCATGCTTCTGTCGGGTTATTTTGCTGCCAGTATGCGCTTCCTGCAAGTCCGTACAGCATATCTACGGGTTCGGATAAATCAAGTGCTTTCTTGTAGGTTTCAACGGCCATGGCTATATTTCCTTTCATCTGATAATACATCCCAAGGTTGCGAAGCGCATAACCGTTTTCCGGCAGTTTTTCGAGCGAACGGCTGATGAGCTCTTTTGCCTTTTCAGCTTGTCCGGTCTGAAGCAAAACATAGCCTTTATTGTTCAGGGAAAAAGGATCGGCCGGATCAGCATCAAGCACCTTGTCAAAATAGGCAGTGGCGAGCGGCCAGTTCTTTTCCCGGGTTGCTATAAGCCCCAGATTGTTCAAAGCCTGCGGCAGCAACGGGCTGATGGCGACAGCAGAATTGAAATCATCTTTTGCCTGCTTGTATGCATGCATGTTGTAATAGATTGCGCCGCGGTTCACCAGCGCTTCTACATTGTTGCTGTTCAGCTGAATGGCTTTGTCATATTCAGGAATGGCAAGCGATGCATTTCCTTCGGCATTCAGCAGGTCACCTTTGATCAGAAAGTAACGTGTGGAATCACGGTATTGCTTTTCTATATCCTGAAGATCCTGGCGTGCTTCGCGCATTTTTCCCAGCTGAAGGCTGGTTTCTGCCCGTACGAGATTGGCCTGTACAAGCGTCGGATCAATCCGGATTGCTTCTGACAAAACGTCAAAGGCTTCTTCCGCTTTATTCATTTTTAATAAACTTATACCTTTGTTAAGATATGCGTCTGAAAAATCTGCATTTTTGGCAATGGCTTCATTGTAAAACCGGACGGCCTCGGCATAATTCTTTTGGTTCAGGGCCTGGTTGCCTTTGAGAAAGAAATCTGCGGCGTCCTTTTTGCTCTGACTGGTGCAGCTTAAAATATTTAGCACTAATAAAGTTAGTATTACTATTAGTTCTAATCTGATAACCATGATGTTACAAATAATTAATTAAAATGAGATATATAAAGGATTTACCCGGTTCAGGGTACAAGATCGGGCTTTATCAATGGAATAATAAATACATCGTCAAGATCGAATCGGGCATGTATGAGCAAACTTACAAAATCGACGATTACGAAATCCAGAGTCAGGAAGAAATAGAAGCATGCATTGATGAAGCATTCCTTGCCGGTGTTACAAACCGGTTCAGTGAAATGCACAATGATTTTTCAAATTCTTTAAGAAGAAACAATATACTTTTCTAACGGTTATTGGTGATGATTAAGCACCTATACGGTTTTGTTTCACATTTCGTTAGTTACAGACAAATCGGAGCGGTAAGTGTGCAGGCAAATACTCTTTTTAACTGGATATGGTCAAGAATAATTTAAATCAAAATTCCCTCAACTCCCTTTCTATGATTTTTAAACATAGCGCCTCCGCAGTTGGAACGCTTATTTTTATGGGTGCAACTTCTGTTTCGGCTCAGAACACGCTGAGTTTTACCGAACCGGAAGCGCATTTCCGCAACGGCCTCGAATATTATGAAAAATCCAACTATGTCGCTGCAAGACAGGAATTTGGAGAATTCCTTAATACAAAGGACAAGCTGCTGAGCACCAGTGATTACAACAAAGTTACAGCGGAATATTACGTAGCAGTAACCGGGTTATACCTGAATTACCCGGAAGCAGAAGTTCAGGTGGACCGTTTTGTCAAGAATCACTCTGAGCATCCCAAGGCACAGCAGATTTATGGTGATCTGGGCCGGTATTATTATGAAAGCGGTTCGTATGAAAAAGCCATTACCTATCTGGAGAAGGCGGTTACCTTACCGGGCAACAATCCCAAAAAGCTGGAAAGTACCTACCAGCTGGCCATGTCCTACTATAAAACACAGCAACTGGATGCTGCGCTTCCGCTGTTCAACCAGGTAAAAACAGCATCCAGCTTCGCCAATTCTGCAGATGCGTCCTTTTATGCAGGTGTCATTAATTACCAGAAGAACAATTTTGAAGAAGCTTATCAGGATTTTCTGAGAATAGAATCGCACGAGTACTATAAAAATGAAGCTCCCAACTGGATCATTTCATCTTTGTACCAGCTAAAAAAATACGATGAGCTTTTAAAGTATGGTGAAAGGCTCCTGACGCAGCAAAGAGGAAATGCTAAACTGGATGATGTCGCATTGTATGTTGCCGAAGTCTATTATGAAAAAGGAGATTACACAGCGGCTGTAACGGCCTATGAACGTTACAAAAGAATGAAGCCCGGCGCCATTCCGCCGAGTGTTGCTTTGCATTACGGACATGCACAGTTCCGGAGCGGCAATTACAGCGGTGCCATTACTTCATTAAAGCCGGTGGGTAATGGGAAAGATTCTGTTTCGCAGTATGCTTCATATATATTGGGAATCAGCTACTTAAAGACAAATAGTTTAAGCAATGCTTTAACGTCATTTGACCAGGCTTCCAGGCTGGACTTCAATAACACGGTAAAAGAAGAAGCCGCTTATAACCATGCCAAGGTGCAGCTTGACCTGGGAAACAACAACGATGCAGTTAAGGAACTGAATGGTTTTATGGCGGCTTACCCGCAAAGCAAGCATGTGGAAGAAGCAACGGAGCTGGTTGCGGAAGGTTATTCCAATGCAAGCAACAGTACAGGCGCCATCAAGTACATTGAAGGGCTTTCCAAGCGTAATGCTAAAATCAATGGGACTTACCAACGGCTTACTTTCAATCAAGGCGTCACGGAATTCAACCAGCAAAGGTTTGATCCGGCGATTGTTTACTTCGATAAGTCCCTCAAATTCCCGATTGATGAAGAAATCAGTAATTCTGCTGCTTATTACAAAGCAGAATCAACATACGGACTTAAAAAAGTAGACGAAGCAGCACAGCTTTATACGCAGATCTCCAAAAATCCTAAATCGGGAATTTACGCCAGAAAGAGTCTGTATGCACTGGGATATATTTACTATAATCAGAAAAAGTACGGGCAGGCGCTGAATTACTTCAAGGAGTTCACGAACAATATAGAGGGAATGGAAAGCGATATGATCGAAGATGCCTACGCGCGACTGGCCGATTGTTACCTCGCTGCCAAGAATTACAATGAAGCTATCCGGACTTACGAGCAAGTTGCTGCCAAAGGAAAAGTAGATAAAGATTATGCGATTTTCCAGAAAGCACGTGCTTACGTATATATGAACAGGGAACCCGAGGCCCGTCAGCAGTTTGAAATGCTGATCAAACAGTATAAATCTTCCGACTATCTGGATGATGCCTATTTTCAGCTGGCAGACATTGAATTCCAGAACCAGAGTTATTCGGCTGCCGTGAAAGGCTACACCCGCATGATCAATGAAAAGCCGACCAGCGTTCTTATTCCGGCTGCATTATTGCGAAGGGCACAGTCTTATTACAATCTTCAGGTATACGAACAAGCCATTGTCGATTTCAGAAAATTACTTACTGAATACCCGGATTCTCCATCTGCCAGCAGCGCACTGGAAGGGATTCAGGAAAGTTATACTGCCGTGGGCCGTCCGGAGGAATTTACACAGGTGCTTGGCGTCGTCAGAAAGAACAATCCCGGAAACGAAAAGCTGGAAGAAGTCGAGTTTGACAATGTACGGAACCTTTATTATGCAGAAAAGTATGAAAATGCGATCAACTCACTTCAGGAATTCATCCGCAGCTATCCGTCCAGTCCGCATCAGTATGACGCCAATTATTTTATCGGTTCTTCGTATGATAAAATCGGGAAGATAAATGAAGCACTGCAGTATTTCGGAAAGGTCATTCAGGAAAACCGTTCGACGTTCGTTAGTGCGGCAGCGCAAAGATCCGCGGAACTGGAAATCGGTCGCGGCAACTTCAACAATGCCGTTACGAGTTACAGGATGCTGCTGAGAAATTCGGAAAGTAAAAAGGAAAAGGCGCAGGCATGGATCGGGTTAATGGACACGTATTATACGCTGAAAAGCTATGACTCTACGCTTTATTACGCAAGAGAAGTCATCAATGCCGCCGATGTAGTTCCCGGAAGTGTCGGCAAAGCGCAGCTGTATCTTGGCAAGGTTCCGTATGACCGGGGCGATCTAGCCAAATCCGCTGAGGAATTCAGAAAAATCATGGCTGCTTCCAAAGATGAATACGGCGCGGAAGCCAGTTACTGGTCGGCCATGATCCTTTACAGGAACAAGAAATACAAGGATGCCGAGGCGGCCATTATTGAAATGGGCAAGAATTTTGAAGGGTATGATTACTGGCGCGTAAGGTCATTTATTCTGCTGGCTGAGGTATATGTCGGAATGAAAGATATGAAGCAGGCCAAGGCTACTTTAAGCTCGATCATTGAAAACTCGGATGACAAGGAGGCTGTTCAGCTGGCAAAGGACAAACTGGCCCAGATTGAAAAACTTAAATGATTCATTCCGTGAGAAAAAAGACAAAATATACATTTATGACGAATTTCAATGCCATGCGTTTTTCCTTAGTATTCCTTTTAACCGGATTATCAGTTCAGCTTTCCTTTGCACAAAAAGGAGAAATTGAAAGCCAGACTTACGAGATTGTCAAAGAAAAGAGCATCGAGTTCGCTCCGGCAAACCGTGTTTTTGATAAGGTGCAGCCCGTACAAACCGAAGCAGGAAAAAAGAAAGTCAACTACGAAATCATTGATCCGCAGATCAACATTGCTTCACCGAAACTAACGCCTGCCGTTGGTGTTTCCTCCGATGAACAGCAAAGACAGGAACAGCCCGACGTACTGAACAATTATATCAAGCTGGGCGGAGGCAATTACGGACGGTTTCTGGGCGAAGCGTTCGTGGGTGCCAGGCCGTCGGAAGATCTGGTTTTTACAACGCAGCTGAAACATTTGTCTGCTGCCAGCGGGCCGGTGGATGAAAAGAATTCGGCCAATGCTTCTACCAACTTCAAGGTCGGCGGCAAGTACATCCGGAATACGTACAAAGTAGAGGCATCGCTTGATTATGACCGTAAAAACTACTATTTCTACGGCTACAAGCCGCAGCCGGAAAGTTATATTGTGAACAGAGACAGTCTGAGACAAACGATCAACCAGTTCGGGATTAACCTGGGTTTTGAAAATACGGATGCTTCTGTTGCAGTTGATTATTCCGTCAAAACCAGCCTGCATACGCTTCGTGACCGTTACAATGCGTCTGAACTGGACTGGGGAACGCAGCTGATGGCATCGGTACCCATCACGGAAAGTTTTTATGCGTTGCTGGAAGCGGATGCCTTTGTATCGCAGCGTGTTGACCAGTTTACCTACAACCGGAATCTGTTCAGGGTGAAGCCTACATTCAAATACGTTACCGAACTGTATTCCGTAACGGCCGGGATCAATGCCGTAAATGAAACAGACAGCGAACTGGCTATCAATAAGACAAAGGCTTTTCCTGTGCTGAACATTGATGTAACACCGTTTACAGGATTGCATGTGTTTGCAGGCTGGAACGGAGATCTGGTCCGGAATACATTGCGCAGCATGCTGAGCGAAAACCAGTGGCTCGGGCCGAATGTTTTAATCGTTAATACGGAGAAGAATTCTGAAATCAGCGGCGGTGTAAAAGGCGAGACCACCTCGGGTTTCAGTTATGAAGGTAAAGTAGCCTATACCCAGTACCGTAATTTTTACAATTTCAACAATTCGCTGGCCGATACAAGCAAGTTCTCGATCATTTATGATAACGCAAAAACAAAGGTGCTGACCATTTCAGGCCAGGCCGGCTACAACTTTAATGACCTTTTTAAAACTTCGCTTAAAGTAAACTTTTTTGATTACTCCGTCGGCGCGGTGGAGGAAGCCTGGCATCGTCCGGATCTTACGTTAAACTGGTTTAATGCATTGTCGATTAGTAAAAAATTGTTTGTAACAACTGATTTTTACGTTTTAAAAGGGATAAAAGCGAAAAATTTTCAGAGCGGAGCTGTCACCCGATTGCCCGTTATTACAGACCTTAATCTGAAGATTGATTACCTGTTAACCAGGAACTTCTCTGCATTTGTGTCCATTAACAACATGTTCGGCAAACAGTATCAGCGGTATCAGTATTATCCGCAGCAAGGACTTAACTTTATTGGAGGATTATCGTTTTCTTTTTAACTTCGCTCAGTTAACACAATAGACGCTCCATGATCGCAGTCGAAACCATCATCAGAAAACTAGTCGGTGAATATGAATTCGTAATCATTCCCGGGTTCGGAGCCTTGCTCTCGCATCAGATCCCGGCTGCTTACGATACCAGTTCCGGGCTGTTTACACCACCGGTTAAAAAATTGGCATTTAATGAGTTTCTGAAACTGGATGACGGATTTCTGGCTAACTACATTTCAAGAAACCAGCAGCTGACACATGCGGAAGCGGTTGAATACGTAAGAAAATATACTGACCAGCTGCGTTCCAGGCTGGAAAAAGATGGTCGTGCAAGGATTGCAGGAATTGGTGAGTTCAGTAAAAATATTGAAGGCAAACTTGTATTTGAGCCAAGCACGGAAAAATACTTCAAGGACGAATGGTATGGATTCCAGAAAGTAAAGGTTCAGGAGTTCAAGGCAAGGCCAGCAGCTGCTGCTCTCCATGAAAAGTTTGTTTCAAAAGAAGCGGTGGAGGTTCCTGAACTGGAAGAAGTAAAAACAACGGTTATCAAATGGTCGAACTGGGCAACTGCTGCGGTGATTGCAGGCTTGCTATGCGGGCTGAGCTTCTTTCTCGTTAATTCACGTGCAGATATCAAAAGTACACTTAATCCTTTTACCGAGCTATTTGCCAGTAAGTCATTGCCGGTAAAGGAAGAAAAGAAGGTCAAGGTTGTTAAAGTAACACCCAAAGCTGCTGAAAAGCCGGTTGCTGATGTTGCGGAAGCTGCCAAAACAGCCGTGCCTGATTCCGCCGCGGCGACTACTAAAACCGAGGTGGCTGTTAAACCTGTTGTTAAGGAGGAAGCTGTCGTTGCAAAGCCCGTTTCTGTTATGCCGGCGGATGCCAGGTTTTATGTCATTGCAGGCGCATTCAAAGGAGCAAGGCAGGCTGGGATCCTGCTGAAAGAATTACAGGCAAAAGGCTTTACCGAAACCATTATTATACCCGCTGATAAATACAGCAAAAAGGTGAAAGTGGCCGTCAGCGGTTTTGATAACGAAAATGATGCTTACCGTGCTTCCGCCAAACTGAAAACAGTCATTGGTGAAGCCGGCTGGGTTTACAGGAAAAGATAGAAAATCAGGAAATTGGCAGAGGAAGCATAACCGGCTTCCTCTTTTTACGTTTATACAAGATATTTTTTGATTACACGTTGATTGAAAAAAGAAAACCATAAAGAAAATGATTGTACAACAGGCAGAAGACCGTCAGAGAATCGCAGTTTCATGGGCTATGTCCTTCGGAATTACAATTGCCATGCTCGGATTGTTCTTTTTTATACGGCTGAACAGTTCGGTGCCCAAAGTAGCGCCTATGGAGCTTTTTGTGGAAGTGAATTACGGAACGGAAAAGGTTGGAAGAGGAAATGTGCAGACGTTCAATAAACCAAATGACAGCAAGGTAGCCGAAAATATGCGTGCAGATGCCGACGAAGTCAAAAAGGTAAAGTCTGTATCAACGCCCAGACCAACGCCGCCCACACCGCCGAAAATCGAGTCTCCGAAGCCGGTAAAAACCGTGGCGGAAAAACCGGTTATTGCTTCTAAAGAAGAAAGCCCGGTTGAAGCGCCTGAAAAGACAGATGTAAAGAAATCTGCCGGAAGCGAAAATACATCGGCCCCGGTCAGCAAGCCGGCACCTGAAAAGGCTGTCAACAGGGATGCGCTTTTCACAAAGTCATCCGGAAGCAAATCCGGGAGCAATGGCACCAACGGGACAAGGAGCGGGGTTGGCGGAAATAATAACGGAGATGATGCGGAAGGCGTAGGTGACAAAGGTTCCAGAAGCGGAAGCCTTTTTGCCAAAACGTACAAAGGAGAAGGCGGTGGCGGGGGCACTGCGGTGGGGCTGAGCCTATCCGGATGGAGCTGGTCACGTAAACCGGTTGTGGACGATAATTCAGATGCCACCGGCGACATTACTTTCAAAATCACTGTTGATAAGAACGGGCGTGTAAAAAGCATTATCACGCAAAGTACGACAGTTACTGACTATGCGGTTGTAAACAAATACAAAAGCGCTGTCCGTGATCTGACGTTTGTGCCTAAATCGGATAATGTTCCGGATGAATCCGTGGGAACAATTACATTTAAAATACGATCACGGTAAGCAGAATGGATTATCAGGAAACATTAGATTACCTGTACAGCAAATTGCCGGTTTTTCACAATATCGGAGCCCGGGCTTTCAAACCGGGCCTTCATACTACTACGGAGCTTTGCAAGCTGGCCGGAAACCCGCAAAACAATTATCCGACCATCCATATCGGCGGAACCAACGGAAAAGGCAGTACTTCGCATATGATTGCTGCCGTTCTCCAGAAAGCCGGATACAAAGTCGGACTGTATACTTCTCCGCACCTGAAGGATTTCCGGGAAAGGATACGTGTCAACGGGGTGTATGCAGACGCCGGTTTTATAGCCCAATTTATAGATGATCAAAAATCTAACATCGATAGATTAAGTCCTTCCTTCTTTGAAGTAGCTGTTTTTATGGCATTTGCCTATTTCAGTTACGAAAAAGTGGATGTAGCCGTTATTGAGGTAGGAATGGGCGGCAGACTGGATTCGACCAATATTATTCAGCCGGAATTGTCTTTGATTACTAACATCAGTCTGGATCATACGCAGTTTCTAGGTGACACGCTTGGAAAGATCGCTGTTGAAAAAGCCGGTATCATCAAACCCGGTGTCCCCATCGTCATCAGTGAATATCAGAATGAAGAAATCAGCACGGTTTTCATGCAGACTGCTGCGGATCTTAATGCACCGCTTTATTACGGTTCACAGTTGTACGACATCAGAAAGACAGGTTTCCTGAATGGCAAGATGAATGTCAGGGTTTGTGAAAAATCTACCATGGACGTTCTTTACTCCAACCTCCAGCTTGATCTTACGGGCAATTACCAAGTTAAAAACCTCGGCGGCGTTCTGACGGCAGTCCGGATCTTAAAATCGAAAGGCTGGAAAATACAGGACCATGACGTAACATCAGCTTTGGATTCCGTGGTTGAACTGACGGGATTAAAAGGCCGCTGGCAGAAACTTCAGGATAATCCTTCCGTCTATTGCGATACTGCGCACAATCCCGCCGGTTTGTCAGAAACCATGCAGCAGTTTGCAAGTATTTCAAGCGGCCAGCCACGGTTTGTCATCGGTTTTGTTGGTGACAAAGACATCACCAGCATGCTTCAATTGTTTCCTTCAGACGGAAAATTTTATTTTTGTCAGCCTTCCAATATGCGTGCATTAAAGGCAGAAGATCTTCAGCGTATGGCATTGCAGTATGGCTTGCAGGGAAATGTTTATCCGAATGTCAACGAAGCCCTGAAAGAAGCCGTCCGGGAGTCGCATCCGGATGATACCATTTATGTTGGCGGAAGTACATTTGTCGTAGCTGACCTCGAACAGTTATAAATTGAATACATTTAATGAGCAGAAGAAAGTTAGACCATTACCGCTTCAGTGCTGAAGCACACAATGTGATTGAAGCGGGAAAACCTTTGTATACACAGATAAAAGGTAAATGGAACGAGGTTTATTTTAAAAACGAGAATCCGGTTGTGCTGGAACTGGCTTGCGGAAAAGGAGAGTACACCGTTGGTTTAAGCGCCCGTTTTCCCGAAAAAAACTATATAGGAATGGATCTGAAAGGTGACCGGATTGCAAGAGGGAGCCAGCTTGCATCCGAAAAAAACCTTTCAAACGTCGCTTTTCTGCGGGCTGGTATTCAGTATGCACATGAGTTTTTTGACCGGAATGAAGTAAGTGAAATCTGGCTTATCCATCCCGATCCGCAGGTAAGAGCACGCGATGAAGCCAAGCGGCTCACAAACTTAAGGTATCTGAACGATTATGCAGCTTTCCTGAAACCAGACGGAAAGTTTTGTCTGAAAACGGACAGCACGTTTTTATATGATTATACCCTGGAAACGATTGAAAAGTCGGGCATGTACAAAATCATCGAACATACTTCCGATCTTTACAATTCGCATCTGCTGGATGACCATTACGGCGTAACGACCCATTACGAACGGATATTTACAGCCAAAGGTTATACTATAAAATACATTAATGCTGTTGTTTTATAAGCATTGGACATAAAAAATGCCGTTTCCACTATTGCTGAAACGGCATTTTTATTGGTTATAAACGGAGCTTATTTATTTCCGATCAATCCTGCGAAGTAATAAACAGTTCTTACCAGCTGAGAAACGTAAGACATTTCATTGTCGTACCAGCTTACTGTTCTTACAATTTGTGTATCACCAACTTTCTGAACTCTTGTTTGCGTGGCGTCAAACAGAGAGCCGTAGCTGATGCCTATGATGTCGCTGCTTACGATTTCATCTTCGGTATAACCGTAGCTTTCGTTAGCCGCTTCTTTCATGGCCGCATTAATTTCCTCAACAGAAGTTTCTTTGCCAAGAATTACCGTAAGTTCCGTCAAAGAACCGGTCAGGGTTGGAACCCGCTGAGCCGATCCGTCGAGCTTGCCTTTCAAAGCCGGCAAAACAAGACCGATTGCTTTTGCAGCACCTGTGCTGTTTGGAACGATGTTCTGGGCAGCAGCTCTTGCGCGTCTCAAATCTCCTTTTGCGTGAGGTGCGTCTTGTGTATTCTGGTCATTTGTATAGGCATGAATGGTTGTCATCAGGCCATTTACAATACCGAATTTCTCTTCCAGAACCTGCGCCATTGGTGCAAGGCAGTTGGTTGTACAAGATGCACCGCTGATGATGGTTTCAGATCCGTCCAGAATGTCATGGTTAACATTATAAACGATTGTTTTCAGATCGCCTGTTGCCGGTGCAGAAATAACTACTTTCTTAGCGCCAGCCTTGATGTGTGCACTTGCTGATTCCTGGCTGGTAAAAAATCCGGTACATTCCAGAACAACGTCTACATCATGAGATCCCCAGGGAATCTGTGCAGGATCACGCTGTGCATAGATCACGATATTTTCACCGTTTACAACAATAGAATTATCGGTTGTTTTAACTTCCGCATCAAAGCGGCCGTGTGCTGTATCGTATTTAAGTAAGTGTGCTAATACTTTTGGGCTGGTCAGATCATTGATGGCAACAATATCAATGCCTTCCATATTATAAATCTGACGATAAACCAGACGGCCGATACGACCAAATCCATTAATTGCAACTTTTACGTTAGACATGTCTTTCTTAATTTGATTTATTTAAAGGGCAATATTAATAAAAATGTATTCGGTTTTAAAGGAATATCTCAAAATTCATCGCTAGTAAATCGCGCGAGCTAATACCACTCATATTAGTAATAATTGGATAAACTAACTATGTTAGCAATAGGGATATTTTGCTAAATACTAAATATTGTAGTTAAAATAAATGCGTTAATTTAAGTATTGTTTATAACAGTACAACCCATCTTTAAATCAATATGCTCTTAAAATTGAACAGGAGGGATAATCATTTAAATAAACTGAATTTCATCCAAGTGCCTCCGTGATGAAATAAGACGAGTCTTCACTATAAATACGGGAACAGCTCCATTATAAACATTATGATTTCCGTATGTCAATTGCGGTTTGCCGCTGTTTACTTACAAACAACAATAATTACGTTCAGTATTTGATAACATGCGTTTATTAAGCTAAATTTAGGGTAGGAGGAAAGGCCATAGATTCTATTTAAGATTTCCTTATTTGTAAAATATTGTATTATACAATGTTGTAATTTATTGTATTTCAATGCATTAAATATAGTTTATTAATTAATTACTTTAACATGAGTTACGAGCATCAAATTGAGTCTTATTGGGAGAATAGAGAGCTTCTTAAAGATCCGGAAGCAATCAGATTTATAAAAGATATTATTGAGGAAGTAGATAAAGGAAAGATAAGAGTAGCGGAACCTCTGGAAAACGGAGAATGGAAGGTTAACCAGGCTTTGAAAAAAGCAATCATTCTGTACTTTCCGATCCAACAAATGGAAGTCAGTGAAGTCGGCATTTTTCAGTATCATGATAAAATGAAACTGAAAACAGGTTATGATAAACTTGGTATCAGGGTTGTTCCGCCAGCAGTCGCGAGATACGGCGCATACATTTCCAAAGGTGTTGTGCTGATGCCTTCTTATGTAAACATCGGCGCTTACATAGATGAAGGTACAATGGTCGATACGTGGGCCACGGTAGGCAGCTGTGCGCAGATCGGAAAGAACGTTCACCTGAGCGGAGGAGTAGGAGTGGGCGGTGTTCTGGAACCGGTGCAGGCTTCTCCTGTTATTATTGAAGACGGTGCTTTTATCGGATCCAGATGCATTGTTGTCGAGGGCGCACATATAGGCAAGAGAGCGGTTCTCGGCGCTGGCGTAACCATTACCGGAAGCTCCAAAATCATCGATGTTACGGGGAATACACCCGTCGAATATAAAGGTTATGTTCCGGAAGATTGTGTTGTGATTCCCGGTACTTTACCAAAAGAATTTGCCGCCGGAACTTTTCATGTTCCCTGTGCTTTGATCATTGGAAAAAGAAAACCAAGCACCGATCTGAAGACTTCTCTCAATGATGCATTGCGTGAGAATCAGGTAGCGGTTTAGAAAAATATATCCAATTTATTCAGGCTGCTTATAACTTGCATAGGCAGCCTTTTTTGTTTTTTAATGATGTAAACTGCCTGTTAAGTGGAAGGCAATGCAGAATGTTAAATTTACATATATAAATTTCAATAGTTTAATTTTGTTAACTATTTAATTCATTAAATTTAATTAAGTGAATTATTGTTTGTTTAATAATGTAAATTGATTAAGTTTGAGCATTGTTACATTAAATTACATCATGCAATTATGGATCTGAATGAAAAGATTAAACAGATACTGATCGAGAAAAACATTTCACCCTCTTTGTTTGCGGATGAGATTGGTATACAGCGTTCAAGTATTTCCCACATTCTTGCTGGAAGAAACAAGCCTAGCCTGGACATTGTGCAGAAGATCATTCGCCGGTTTCCGGAAATCGGCCTGAACTGGATTATGGATGATGAAAGTCTACCGTCGGAACAGAACGACTTTCAGGAAAGGCATTCTTACACCCCGGCAAATGAAAGAAAAACGCCATACCCGACCGCGTCAGAATCGCATCGAAAATATAATCCTACTACTGCCCGGACACGCGAGAATGTGGCTGTCAGTGAAGCCCCGTCCAGACAGGATAAAACCGTAGAAAGAATCCTGATCTTTTATAACGACGGCACGTTCCAGGAGTTCAGGCAGGGCATGTGACAGCATGCCCGTTTACCGGCAGAACTGCTTTTTACTTTAATAATAAAATGGAGCCTTCGACGGGTTGCTGAAGTTGGGCCTTGATAATATACGGGTAACTGCCCGCAGGCAAAGGCTTGTTTTGAAATGTTCCGTTCCAGGGTTCAGCATATCCTTTTGAATGGAAAATTACTTCGCCCCAGCGATTAAAGATGCTTACTTCTTCAATCCGGTTTTTGGTATCTATTATTTTGAAAGTATCATTATGGCCGTCGTTGTTCGGGCTGAAAGTCGTTGGTATGTGTATTTTTTCTATGACAAAAACCAAAGTACTGTCCTCAGCAACACATCCGTTTTCCGATGTTACCGAAAGGATATACTGCGTGTCGGACTGCGGAGCTATCACGGCATCTTTCACCTTGCTATCTGAAACCAATCCTTCCGGCGGCGACCAGCTATACACAAAATTGGCATTCGGCGGTGAGATGGCCGGAACCAGCTTTACACTGGCCCCGGTTATAACGCCGGTCTTTTCCGGAAGCACTACATTAATGTCGTCTTTTGAAATATTGGTTGTGTCTGTTCCGGTACAGCCATCCGCAGTATTTGTGATCTTCAACAGATAAGTACCGGCATCACGGATGCTCAATACCGGACCGGAATGTGCCAGAATGGCATTATCCTTTTTCCACTCAATTTCAAGATCATTGGCAACATTGCCGCCATTCGCAGTCAGATTAACGACTCCGCCGGGACACAATACAGGGTTATCAGAGGTAATAACTGCCAATATAGGTTCCGTAAATCGGGCATGGACTGTTTCCGATGCGGTATCCCTTGAACATTTTCCAACAAAGCTTTTGATGACCGAATAGGATCCGCTGTCTTTTACTACAATGCTCGCGTCCACTGCGCCCGGAATATTCAATCCGTTCTGCTGCCACTGATAAGCCCAGCCCTGTGAACTTGCTGTACTGAGTTCTATGGATCTGTCCGGGCAGAATTCCACTTCCGTTACCGGCTTGGAGTCATAAAGAATAACCGGTTTTTCCGGTGTTTCATCATTGCAGTCTATAACAAGCAGCTGAAAATCTCTTCTGACTACACCAATTTTTCTGCCATTCCTGTATTCTTCACACTGAATGGTGAATACATACAGACCAAGTTTATTAGCATTTACGGTTAACATACCCGAATTGCTAACGCTGAGCGGGCTTGAACCCGGGATAATATTGGAAAGTGAAATACCCCGTGACCAGGTAACCAGCGGATAACCATTGCTGACATTGGCCGCGCCATACGGATCGTCGGGCGTTGTATTTCCGCGATAAGGCGTCACGAGCGAATACCGGAGTTCATCTCCGTCCTTGTCCGTCGCTGACATATTCATGGAAAAAGGCCGTTTGCTGCAAATGTACTGTCCGTTGGGCGGAAGAAACTCAGGCGAAGAATTGCTTACTGTAACCGGCGGAAATTCCAGATAAAAGACCATTCCGTTATCGCCGGGGGAAACAATGTTATTGATATCGTCGTTGCGGCAGCAGCGTTCCCATATAATATAGTAGCCTTCCGGATCATTGTATTTGCCGGGATCCAGAAAAATATTCCCCCGGTATGTACCCATGGAGGTATTCAACGAACGAATGCTTGCACATGCTTTATTCTGATATGGAATGGTTTTGACGGAAACATAGGCAGCCTGTATTTCACCCATCATGCGGTCGTCCTTTTTTCTGTATATATAGAGCGTGGCTTCCGGATCGCGGTTTCCGGTGACATTGGGTGTGGAAACCACCAGATTGTTCTGATCCCATATCTGGATCAGGGTAACCTCGAAGTTGCCGGCTGCTCCGGACGGTTTCATCTGTAACTCTCCGCCCACAATATGGTTTGCCATGGCGTTTGTACCGGCAAACCAGGTCAGCAGAAGCAGGAGCAAAAAGCAGTATAAGTTTCTAATCATTTGCCTGAAAGCATTTCATTATCGAATCTGTACAAATTCAGTATGGCATCGGAAGACGTTGATGAAACAGTTAAAAGACCACTGTTACCGTAAATTTATAGAAATAACGGCATTTATCCATTTCCTTTCCGTTTTGTTTCATTTATGAAAGCACCAGCGGTGGTTTTACATGCATGTGCGGTCATGGACGATGCGGATTTGCTTTGTCCATGAAGGAAATCCATGCCGGGTATATTCTGCACTTTCAATTATCCAAGACCGTCCTGTTTACATCCAGTTTTGTTGTTTGTCATATGCTTTTTTACAGGATATGTCCAATAAAGTCATACTTATTAAATATTAATTAAAACCAGACAGAGCAGGACAGTCAGTTCTTCCATTCATTTTACTATTGCATTAATATTATTATATATATTATAATTTGTGCTTTTACATACAAAAGCATAGTTTTTTCTTAAAGTAATCCCATCTGGTTTAAGTCCATTGCACCCTTTGATGCTTTTACAGGCATCAAAGAAGAAGAACATTAAGGTATAAATAAGATTAAAACAGTAAAAAATTAAACTTTTATTACCCTTAACCATGCTGAACTGCCTGTTCCTAACCCTTGAAAGATTTTTTAACCCTAACCCAAAACACATGATGTAACAGAACGATACGTAATGAAGCCAGATCGGCTTACATAGCAGTCCTTAAATCCAAGCCTATTTCCAATTCTTAAATTTAATCGTATGAATCAATTTCGACAATCATTACATTGTACCCGGCTTAATTCCATACTGAAAATATCATTGAGCCAGGTGCTTATTGGTGTTGCCTGCGGCGTAAATGCAATGGCAGATCATCATCCGTTTCCAGGCCACGCTGTAAAAAGCAACATCACCATTGACCGGACGATCACAGGAAAAGTCACAGACGAAACCGGCGAGAAAATACCGGGAGTCAGCATTGTCCTGAAAGGATCTACAACCGGAACCGTTTCGGATGCAGACGGTGCATACAGCATCACTGTTCCAGATCAGGGCGGCACGCTGATTTTTTCTTCGGTCGGTTTTCTGTCGCAGGAAGTCCCGCTCGGAAGCGGTTCCACCATCGACATTAAAATGGCAACCGATTCCAAGGCGCTTTCCGAAGTAGTTGTGGTCGGATACGGCAGTCAGCTGAAAAAGGAAATTACGGGTTCGGTTCAGACGGTAAAAAGTGAAGAACTGAAAGACATTCCCGTTTCTCAGGTTACTCAGAAATTACAGGGAAGGCTCGCCGGTGTTCAGATCAACCAGACTACGGGCAAGCCCGGACAGGGGATGTCGGTTCGTATCCGCGGACAGGTTTCGGTTTCTGCCGGTAGTGATCCTTTATATGTAATAGACGGTTTTCCGATCACAGGGAATATAGGTACGATCAACCCGGACGAGATTGAGGATATATCCATTCTGAAAGATGCAGCCTCTACTTCTCTTTACGGTTCCCGCGCTGCCAACGGCGTTGTATTGATTACAACCAAAAAAGGGAAACCCGGTGAAACAAGCGTAAGCCTGAATTCTTTCTATGGTTTTCAGAAAGTCGCAGAAAAAGGCCGTGTAAAGATGCTTAACGCCGAAGAATTCGCACAGTTTAAAAAAGAATATTACGAAGACCAGAATCAGCCGGTCCCGAAAGAATTTGAAAATCCGTCCAGTTTCAGAGGTAAAAACAATGACTGGTATGATGCCCTTTTACGGACTGCGCCGATTCAAAGCTATAACCTGACGGTGACTTCCAATAAGGAAAACCTGAAAACTTCCCTGGTTGCGGGTATTTTCAACCAGCAGGGCGTTGTGCTGAATAACGATTACAAGCGTTATTCGCTCCGTATGAATTCGGAATATGATATAACGAGCAAAGTAAAAATCGGCTTTAATATCGCTCCGCAATATGTTTACGACAATACGCCGAGAACCGACGGTGACCGCGGCACAGGGATTCTTTTCAATGCGCTGCATACATGGCCGGTCATGCCGATTTATGATGCAAATGGCCAGCTGACAAAATACAACAACTTTCCCGGAAGCACAGGCAACATCTTTGATTACCCGAACTGGGTGCGCGCTGCCGAAGAACTGGTGAATGAAACCAAGACTACAAAACTGCTGGGCAATACGTATCTGGTACTAAACCCGGTTAAAGGGCTTACACTCAGAACGACGCTTAACGTTGAATATGAAAACAACAAGTTTTTCTTCTTCAACCCGTCCACTGCCACCAGCAATATCAACGTTCCGGTTCCGACTACGGCTGTTACAACCCGCCAGAGTCTGGAAAACATCAGCTGGCTGAACGAAAATACCGCGGTTTATAACACCAGTTTCGGGAATCACAACTTTGAGTTGCTGGCCGGTTTTACACAGCAGCGTTATACCCAGGATTTTGCCCGTATTCAGGCGGATACCTATGCAGACGACAGACTGCCAACGATCCAGGGTGCGCTGAACATCAACCGGGGCGGAACATTCAGCGGTTTCAATGAATGGTCTCTGACATCGTATCTATCCCGTCTGTCTTATAACTACAAAGGCAAATATCTGTTTACAGCTGCGGTTCGTGCGGATGGTTCTTCCCGCTTTGGTTCTGATAACCGCTGGGGAACATTCCCTTCCGTTTCGGCCGGCTGGGTAATATCGGATGAAGAATTTTTCAAGAATATTGCCAAGGTTTCTTTTGCTAAAATCAGAGGCAGCTATGGTGTAATCGGTAACAATAACATCGGTAACTATACGCAGTATGCGCTGGTCAACAATACAACCAATGCGGTATTTGGCAACAACGTGGCAACGGGTGCCGTGGTTACTTCCCTTGCAAACAACAACCTCGGCTGGGAAACAACCAAACAAATGGACCTGGGGCTGGATCTGGGTTTGTTCAATGACCGTATCCAGTTCATTTATGACTTCTATACAAAACGGACTACCAATCTGTTGTATGCCGTACAGATTCCGCAGGAAGCAGGTTTCACCAACTTCAATGACAACATCGGAGAAATCAAGTTCTGGGGACATGAATTTTCGTTGACGACACGTAACCTGGAAGGAAGACTGAAATGGACAACGAATGCCAACATTTCATTCAACCGCAACAAAGTACTGGAACTGGCTCCGGGCATCGACCGTGTTTACGGTTCTTTCCACATCACGCAGGTTGGCAAGCCGTTCGGACAGTTTTATGGTCTGGTAAAAGAAGGATTTTACATGAATGCAGAAGACCTTGCCAGTTCACCGATCATTCCGGGACGTTCAGCCATTGGTACAATCAAGATGAAAGATGTGAACGGCGACGGCGTTATCACCTATGGCGGTGACGCTGATGACAGAACCATCATCGGTAACCCGTTTCCCAAGTTTACATACGGAATTACCAATAACCTGAGCTACAAAAACTGGGATCTGTCCATTACAGGTTCAGGTTCACAAGGCAACCAGCTCTGGGTCCGCCACCTTTACAGTACGGCAAACCTCGACGGTGTATTCAATATGGTGGCTGGCGTTAAAGATCGTTTTCGTGTCAAGAATGATGCAAACGGCGTGGCAACACAGGTTATTTCCACTGGAAACGGCATGTTTGGTGCCACCAACAACGGTGGTAACTATACCGGTATAGAACGCGACTGGAACAGCTCTCACTTTGTTGCTGATGCTTCTTACTTCACCATCAAGAACATTACGCTGGGTTACAACATCGGTAAAGTGAACAAAGTATTCAAATCGGCAAGGTTGTATGCTTCCATCCAGCAGGTTTATGTATTTACTAAATACAAAGGCGGACCGAATCCTGAAACCAGCGCGCAGGGAGATGGAAACGGCGACGGCGGCAACCTGAGCCAGGGGGTTGACTTTTCCAACTATCCGGTTCCGCGTACATGGACATTGGGTGTAAACCTGAACTTCTAAGTCGGTAAAATCTAATTTTTATAAATTCTGATCAGAAATGAAAAAAACGAAATATATCGCAAGCTGTCTTCTGGTACTTGCATTGGCCGGATGCCGGGAAGAATTCCTGACCGTAGTACCCGAAACGGCTCTGAGCTCTGCCACATTCTTTAAAAACGAGGCTGATTTCCAGCAGGCCGTCAACGGAATTTATGTTCCGCTCCGCCAGATGTTCAACGAAAGGGCCTGGGTACTGGAAGAAATGCATTCGGACAATACGTATTATGCCAGAAATACCCTTTACGGAGCTGTTGACCCAACTGAGAACGTTGCTGATTTTGCCGTTCCGACAGCAGGCGGTGTTACCGCCAACGATAACGTACTGGTGCAGTACCGTTTGAACTACCAAATCATTGCAAGGGCCAATCAGGTGATTACTTCCATCGACAACATTGATTTTCCCGAAGCATCGAAAAACAACTTAAGAGGACAGGCTTTGTTTCTTCGTGCGTTTGCATACTTTGACCTGGTGCGTCTTTTCGGTAAAGTGCCCTTGCATCTGACACCGGTGACGGGCCGTGAAGATGCCGCTTTGCCGCTTTCCGGAACTGAGGAAATCTACGCGCAGATTGAGAAAGATGCGCTGGATGCCAGTAAAATGCTGCCGAATAAAGCAAAACAGGAAGCAGGACGTGCCACTTCCGGAGCTGCCAAAACGTTACTTGCAAATCTTTACCTGACACAGAAAAAATGGGCGCAGGTTGAAACACTGGCAAAAGACGTGATCGCCAATGACGGATACAGCCTCATGCCGGATTACGCCAATGCTTTCTCGACGACGACTGCAAACAAGAACAATCAGGAATCCATTTTCGAGATCCAGTATATGGAAGGATCGGCCGGGTACAACGGAAACCAGATTTACCGTTTCCTTCCGTCTCCCATTACCGCAGCCGAAATCGCACCGATTACAGGAACCGCCAATCCGCAGCCTACTTCGCAGGAAAGTAACAACATCCCGACACCGGATCTGATTGCCGCCTATGAAGCGGGTGACAAACGTAAGGATGCTTCCATCGGTTATGTTACGTTAAGCCAGGCGCTGACGGAAAACAAAACGTTCCCGTACATCAAGAAATATGCAAAAACACATGCACAGCATAACAATACCGGTCAGAACTGGCCTGTGTACCGTTATGTAGAAGTGCTGTTGTTTGCTGCAGAAGCGCTGAATGAACAGGGAAAAACAACCGAGGCAGCTACTTATCTGAATCAGGTGCGTACCCGGGCTGGACTAGCTGCAACAACGGCCACATCGCAGGTTGCCATGCGGGAAGCCATTTTCAAGGAAAGACGTGTGGAACTTGCATTTGAAAACAAGCGCTGGTTTGATCTGACCAGAACCGGACGTGTGAAGGAAATCATCGGTGCTTATGGTGCAAAAGTGAAGGCTAATCCGGCCGCTTACTATTTCCCGAAAGGAGCCGTTCCGCCGCCGAATGCTTTTACAGTCCTGGATGATTACTACGGATTGCCTGCAGTGGAAGCTGCATTGACGCCGCATTTTTAAAAGCAACATCCATAAAGCGTAATAGACAAAAAGTGTAGCAGATGATTACTGACTACACTTTTTGTGTTAAAAACTTAGAATATCCTTAAATATACGTCTTTCCCGACAGAGCAGGATGGAACGTTCATCGGTTCGCTTTATCATTGCATATCAGACTATTCTTAGTTTTTGTTAGTTTTATTTAAGATTTATGCTGTATTCACAGATATGTTCATGCAACAAGGAACGTTTAATTATAACCAATCTTCTTTCCGAAAGTCTCATCTAAATCCTGTTTCATTAATAATTACTTAAACGCTGATTCGTAAAATGTACACGAAAAAACAATGGTTTAAACTTCCGATGATGCTGGCTGCACTGGTAGCTGTCTGCGTCTTTTGCGGAGTGATGCTGAGTAACCGGACTGCCAAACACCGTCCGCCCGGCTCCAAGGTCGACAAAATTAAATTGCCGGAAGGCTTCAAGGCTGAACATTTATATAGCCCTTCCGAAGAAAAAAACGGTTCCTGGGTTTCCATGACTTTTGACGACAAAGGCCGGATGATTACATCCGATCAGTATGGCGGATTGTTCCGGCTTGTGCTGCCTGCGATCGGTTCAACGGAAAAACCGAAAGTGGAGACTTTGCGGGTGGAAGGCGATACGGCAAAAGTAGCCATGGGTTACGCGCATGGTTTGCTGTATGCTTTCAACAGCCTTTATGTCATGATCAACAATCGTGAAAATCCGAAATTTCCGAAAGGAAGCGGCTTGTACCGTTTACAGGATACCGACAACAACGATCAGTATGACAAAATTACGCTGATCAAACCGCTGGTTGGTGAAGGCGAGCACGGACCGCACAGCATTGTGCTGTCTCCGGACAAACAGTCTCTTTATGTAGTCGCTGGCAATTTCACCGATTTGCCTAAAATGGATTCTTACCGGCTGATGCCAAACTGGAAAAACGACAACCTGTTTCCATGGATAAAAGATCCGCGCGGCCATGCCGTAGACCGCAACGCGCCGGGTGGCTGGATTGCACATACCGATCCGGAAGGTAAAAAATGGGAACTTGTAAGTGCCGGTTACAGAAACTCGTACGACATTGCATTCAACGAAGCAGGCGACCTTTTCATTTATGATTCGGACATGGAGTGGGATTTCGGCACGCCGTGGTATCGCCCGACACGCGTTTGTCATGCCACTAGCGGCGGTGATTACGGGTGGAGAACGGGTTCGGCCAATACTTCGCCAGCATTCGCCGATTTTCTTTCGCCGATCATGAACATCGGTCAGGGTTCACCGACAAATTTGATTTATCTGAGCAATGCGCGGTTTCCTGCCAAATACAAAAACACGCTGCTGGCATTTGACTGGAGTTTCGGTATCGTACATGGCCTGCACCTGAAACCCAACGGCTCGACTTACTCTGCCGATCATGAAGAATTCCTTTCCGGTGCACCGCTTCCGTTGACGGACGGAGCCATTGGCCCGGACGGCGCATTGTATTTCCTGACCGGCGGCCGTCGCCTGGAATCGGATCTCTACCGCGTTTATTACGGTGATTATCAGAACATTCCGGCTGGTTCCAATGAAGTAAAACCAGAACTTACTGCAGAGCACAAACAACGTACGGAACTGGAAAAATTCCATGCGAAAAAAGACCCGAAAGCAGTGGAAACAGCCTGGCCGTACCTGAAAAGCCCGGATCGCTTCCTGCGGTTTGCAGCTCGTTTAGCTATTGAACATCAGCCTGTTGCAGAATGGGAAAATAAGGTTTATGCCGAAAAAGATCCGCAGACTTTGATTTATGCATCCATCGCGCTGGCCCGGGAAGGAGATTCTTCCAAAGTAGGAGGGCCTATTCTGAAAGGCTTGACAAAAATCGATTATAACAAACTGGACGATCTTCAGAAACAGGCGCTTTTGCGTGCGGTGGAAGTAACGCTTTACCGTACCGGTCAGCCGGACGCAGCTACCAAACAAGCCGTCATTGCTTACCTGAATCCGAAATATCCTTCTCCGAATGCCTTGCAGAACCGTTTTCTGAGCAAAATCCTGATCACGCTGGAAGCACCCAAAGCAGTTGAAAAAACACTTGCATTAATCGAGAAAAATGAGAAATTCGATGACAAGGACAATGAAATGGTTACGGCTTCTGCCGATTTGATCCTGCGCAATCCGCAGTACGGCCTGGATCTTGCCGGACTTCTGGAGAAAATGCCGCCACAGCAGCAGACTTTTTACGCCATCATGCTGAGCAGCGCCAAAACCGGCTGGACACCACAATTGAGCGAGCAATATTTCAAATGGTTCCATAAAGCATTCAGCTATCAGGGCGGTCGCAGCTACATCGGCTTCATTGACAAGGCAAGACAAATGGCTTTGAAAAATGTTCCGAAAGACAAAGTTGCCTATTACAACAAGCTGTCCGGAGCCGAATTGCTGACAGGCACAGGAAATGATCTTGCCAAATTGTACACGCCAAAAGGTCCGGGCCGGGGCTGGAAAGTGGAAGAAGCGGTGGCTTTGGTACAAGACAGTCTGGCAAACCGTGATTTTGAACGGGGTAAAATGATTTTCTCTGCCGTACTTTGCAGTCGCTGCCACATGATTCAGGGTGAAGGTTCCGATGTGGGGCCGGATCTTACGCAGCTTGGAACACGTTTTTCAGCCAAGGATGTGCTTGAATCCATTATTTTACCGGACAAAACCGTTTCGGACCAATATGCTTCTGTGGCTTATACCTTGAAAGACGGGCAATCCGTTGTAGGCCGTCAGATCAATGAAGATGCCAATTTCTATCACATCGCCCAGAACCCGTTTGATTCCAAAACCATCCGTAAAATCAGCAAGAAAGATGTAGTTTCAACAAAATTGTCTCCGGTTTCCATCATGCTTCCGGGATTGATCAACGGATTGAACCCGGATGAACTCAGGGATCTGGTTGCTTATCTGATGTCCGGCGGGAACAAACAGAACCCGATTTACACAGAAAGCAGCAAAACGCAGAAAGGCGGGAAATAGATCATTGCCGTATTGAGTAGAAAATAACGATTCAGTCTTAAGATAGTGGTGCCATGGTGCTGACGTTGATGTTTCAAACATCATTCGTTTCCCAAGGCGCCACTATTGTATTTTTAAACCATCATAATGAGAAAAATTTTTGGTTATGCATTGCCGGTCCTTTCGGTTTTTTCCTTACTTATTCTATCCGGCTTCTTGATTGTGAGCAGGTTAAATCCTGTAAAACTGTACAAAGTGCTGATTATTGACGGGCAAAGCAATCACAGGAACATGAAAGAAGGCTCGGTCCTGATGAAAGGTTTTCTGGAAGAAACCGGATTGTTCACTGCAACTATTGTTACCGCACCGAAAAAAGGCGAAAACATGGCCGGTTTCAATCCGAGTTTTGACGGTTATGACGTTATCCTTTCCAATTACAACGGGGAATCCTGGAACCGGGCAACCAACGACGCATTTGAACAATTTATACAAAATGGGGGAGGTCTCGTGGTAGTCCATGCCGCAGACAATGCGTTTCCAAACTGGGAAGCGTACAATAGAATGATCGGAATCGGCGGTTGGGAAGGAAGAAACGAAAAATCCGGTCCGTATGTGTATTTTGATGAAAGTCAGCAGAAAATCGTTCAGGATTCCAGTGCGGGCAAAGGCGGAAGTCATGGTTATCAGCACGAGTTTATTGTCAAGACTCGTGTTCCGGAACATCCGATCATGAAAGGGCTTCCGGCCGAATGGCTTCACCAGAAAGATGAACTGTATGACCGGTTAAGAGGTCCGGCAGAAAACATGATCGTACTGGCAACCGCTTTCAGTCCGCTTGAACAAAAAGGCTCCGGCAGAAATGAACCCATCCTGATGACTTTGCAATATGGAAAAGGTCGTATCTTTCATACGACGCTTGGCCATGAGAACTATTCGCAGAAATGTATCGGTTTTATTACCACTTTACAGCGCGGCACAGAATGGGCAGCGACGGGAAAGGTCACCCAAAAAGTGCCTGACAATTTTCCGACTGCATCAAAAGGCAGTGCAAAACCATAAACAATCCAATTAATCATTCACCATTACAACATGTCAAGTAGACGTTCCGTATTAAAGAATATCGCAGCAGGAGCGGGAGTATTATCGCTTTCGGAAGTTTTTGCAGCAAATGAAAAAGCATTGGGTACTAAATTGAATGGCAGGATCAATCATTCCGTTTGCAAATGGTGCTATGGCAGCATTCCCCTGGATACTTTTGCACAGGAATGCAAGAAGATCGGAATCACTTCGATCGAGCTGCTTGGACCGGAAGATTGGCCCACATTAAAAAAATATGGTTTGACCTGCGCTTTGCCGCAAGGCGCAGGCATGGGCATCGAAAAAGGTTTTAATGATCCTGCAAATCATGACCAGCTTGTAAAAAGTTACGAAGAGATTTTCCCCAAGTTACAGGCTGCGGGTTACACAACGGTGATCTGTTTTTCAGGAAACCGCCGTGGCATGTCCGATGAAGACGGCATGCGTAATTGTGCCATGGGGCTCAGAAGATTAATGCCTTCTGCTGAAAAGCACGGCGTTACCATGATCATGGAATTGCTGAACAGCAAAGTAAATCACAAGGATTACATGTGCGACCACACCGCCTGGGGCGCGGGCCTGTGCGAAATGGTGGGTTCGCAAAGATTCAAATTGCTTTACGACATTTACCACATGCAAATCATGGAAGGTGACGTCATTGCAACGATAAAAAAATATCATCAATATATTGGGCATTACCATACGGGCGGCGTTCCCGGAAGAAACGAAATTGATGAAGAACAGGAGCTGTATTATCCGGCCATTATGAAAGCAATTGTTGAAACCGGCTTCAAAGGCTTCGTTGCGCAGGAATTTATCCCGAAAAGAGAGCCAATTTCATCATTAAAGAAGTGCGTTGAAATTTGTGACATCAGTTAACAGTGATCTAAAAATGGCTTTATTAATCTGAAATTCAAGTTGGTAAGTCATTAAATTGATTATTCTATACCGCTGACATTTGCACAGAATAACATTGTCTTATACTGAGCCTTGTCTAACGCATTCTAAACGCCTGGGAATAGCCAGAATCCAGGCGTTTTTGTTTCCATCCAATTGTTGTATAATTTATATTATGTTAAATAGACTTTTGAGGATTTTCTGTAATCCTATTTACAGCTATTCTCCTTTTGTATATCCATCGTAACCACAAGGTAATTGCATTATTGACGATTCGGTAATTTGATCAAAATTACATCTGTATTTAACAAAGCTTTCCTGATGATTCCTGTGCAAAGCAACAGAGATCATTCAAATGCTGAAAATAATTCAGAGTTACAATCATTATCTTACAATTTGCTGTATTGTGAAAGATGAAAATGAATCTCTGGAAGAATGGATTAATTATCACAGGAAAATTGGCGTACAACAATTCTATATTTACGACAACGAGAGTAAAAAATCCGTAAAACAAACATTGCAGAAAGCAGGTTTGATAAAATATGAATTGTTCAGCCAGAATGTAAAAAACAGGCTGATCGGACATGCATTTCATTTTAAGAGTAGGTATGATTGTAATTGAATGTATGGGTCGGCAGGATACATATCAACCGTTGTCACTGTAAGTCTCGGGAAGAGTAGCATGACAAAGTGGCAAGAGGCTTTGCAGATACCGTCAGGAGAACAAGAAGTTGATTTTCAAGTATTTGCAAAAAAGCATTAGACAATTATATTATGTTATGTTAAGTTATAAAATTATTTAATAATATTTTTTTACCTGGCTCCCTGCCTGCCCGACTCCATTTTTTTTACAAGACTCTCACTTCTTTCCTACCCGATCCGCTGAAATCATTGCTGGCGGCACAGCGTGCAAAATAGTCCCGTTCACTCCCACTCTGCCTTTTGTTGACTGCGACTTCTTCATTCGTCTTGAAATCTTGATTTCTTTAATCAGATACTTGCCTGCACAGTTAATTACCGGTTATATATTCAGCCGTGCCACAGGATAACTATTTAGCAAACTAGGTGCTTGAAATTTAAATATTACATACGTATGTACATGAAGTTTTCGATCATGCTTAATTATCGTTGTGCGTGACGTAGAAAATTGAATTAAAATCATAATCGTATGTTTTACAAAACACACTATATCCGGGAAATTGTCAAGTGCCTTTTTACTTTTAAGTTCTGGTTGAAATACAAGCTGACTGTGTGCTGTATTGTAAAAGATGAAAATGAATACATAGAAGAATGGATCAACTATCACAGGAAAATTGGCGTCCAGCATTTCTATATTTATGATAACGGCAGCAAAAAACCTGTAAAACAATCTTTAATAGAAGCAGGTTTGTCTGATTATGTAACAGTAAGTAGTATTTTTGGAGAAATTAAACAACTGGAAGCTTACAACAAGTGCTTAAAAAAATTCGGCAGGTTTTCGCAATGGATGGCATTTATTAATGTAGATGAATTTATTGTTCCAAAAAGTACAAAAGGCAACCTGGTTGAACTGCTTAAAGATTATGAGCAATTTGGCGGTTTGGGAATTAACTGGCTGGTGTTCGGATCCAGCGGGCATCTTAATAAGTCAAATAAACCGGTCCTTGAACGTTTCCAGCTTCGTGCCGCCTATGATTTTCATACCAACAGACATATTAAATGCATTGTACAACCTAAATTTGTAATTCATGCCGTCAGTCCACATGCATTTTTCTTTAAAGAAAACTATTACTGCGTAAATGAATATTATAAGATTATTCCGGATTCTTTTATTGATGTTAGTGTCAACAAGATACAATTAAATCATTATTTCTGTAAATCTCTCGAAGAGTATCATTTCAAGCTTGAAAGAGGGCGCGCTGATACAGGTCATAAAAGAAGTATTCAGGAATTCTATAATCATGATCGTGAAGCCAATGCAGAAAGGGACGAATCCATTCTCAGAATCTGGGATCCAAATAGTATATTAAATCTAAATTCAATCAGCTCATAGTGCAGAATAATATTATCAAACTTGCTCTTATTTCGGCCTCTGTAATCTTCATTTTAATTATACGGTTCTATTTTGTTAATCATTATGCGATGCCGGTTCCATTCTGGGATGAATGGGATTCTGAAGGAGATTTTTTATTGAGGCCCTGGGTTGAAGGTACACTGAGAATTTCAGATTTGTGGAAGTTGCACAATGAGCACCGCATCTTCCCTACCCGACTGCTTTCCCTGGCTTCGTATATGGTTAATGGTCAGTGGAATAATCTTGTTTCTGCACGTATAAACGTGATACTTGCGGCCGTTATCCCAGCAACTTTGCTTGGCTTTCTTTTCCGGTTCATTGGTCTGAACAGTAATAAATGGTTGATTTTACCTGTTCTGATTGCACAATTCACACTTCCATTCTCTTTCGAAAATATGCTGGTCGGATTTCAAAGCCAGTTCTACTTTCTGATTCTGTTTACAGTTATTGCAGTCGGTCTGGCTGTCACCTATACGGAAAGTGCCACTGCCAAAGTTATAGTTTTTATACTGTGCTTTCTCAGTATTGTCACCATGGCATCGGGTATTCTGACACCGTTGGCCGTAGCAGGCGTATATGTACTCCACTCGCTGGACAAACATGAAAGAGCGATGAAGAATTTATTGTTTGCGGCAGCCTTGGTGATTGTTGCAGGGCTAGCGTATATGCAAATACCGCACATTGCCGCGCATAACATGTACCGTGCCAGAAGTATATCCGAATGGACACACTCGTTTTTACGCATATTGAGTTGGCCTGTTGGCCCGCATAACTGGATTGCTGCCCCGCTCTGGTCGCCAGGATTGATTGCCGTTCCATTTCTGATCAAACATAAAAGGCTTTGCAAAAGTGATCTCTTCATGGCAGGATGTTATATGTGGTCGTTTGCACAGGCTATGGCCATTGCATATGGCCGCGGGCAGGAACTCTCGTCAGTACCTTCCCGGTACACTGAATTACTTAGTATCGGACTGGTTGCCAATGCCTGGTTTGCACTTCGGTACATAGAGGAATACAAAAAACCGAAATGGCAGAAATACATCATTCTTGCTCTGTTTCCATTGTTTTTCCATGGACACAAAAAACGGTTCAAGTTTGATATGAAAGATATTCAAAGAGTCCATGAATATTCCGTTATTCAAACGGACAACGTTACCAGCTATCTGCAAACACACAATCCAGTTTACCTTCAGCAACCAGCCATGCATATTCCTTATCCTGATTCCGTACGTTTAAAAAAACTGCTGGACAATCATACAATCAGAAAATTACTTCCTCCTGAAATCAGCGGCATCAGCAGCTTACATTGAAATGGACCAACAAAAAAAGCAGCAACGTACGTTGCTGCTTTTTACACTAATGATTTTTCTAGATCTTATTCTTCTACACAAGCAACGCCTTTGCCTGCAAATTGTTCAAGAACCGTATTAACAGTAGCAAGGTTTTCTTTTGCTTCAGCTTCGTCCTTGGACTGAATTGCTTTTTCAAAGTATGGCTTTGCTTTTTTGAATTTTCCGCAAACACGACCTTCTACTTCTTTTCCACGTTGCTGATATTCTGTCATGTTCATGTTATCAACTTCGCCTTTTAGCTGAACAGCCTCATTAAAGTAAAATACGCCAAGATTGTAAAGTGCATCGTAATTAGCTGCATCAATTGACAATACTTTTTTGTAGTTTTCAATGGCTTTGCTGCTTGCATCTGCCTGTTTGGCTTTCAAGTCCGCCAATTCTTTTTCCAGAGAAGCCACATCATTTCCTTTTGCTGCTTCCTGAGATGCCTTCACTTCTCCTTCCAGCTTGGCAATCGCCGCTACTGACTCTTTTTTCTTGGCATTTACTTCCGCCAGCTGACGTTTCAGATCTGCATTTTTAGGTTGTTTCTTGATCAATGCGCTGATCCGTTTTACTTCACCGTCATAAACCTCGATTTTACCTTTTTCACTTTCAAGATTGGCAGCGGCGCTGTTTGATTTTCCGCTTCCGGCACCCAGTTTTCCTTGAAGTTCTTTGATTTTCTGGTTCATTTTGGAACTGGTATTATCATAAAGGATAGCCAGGTTTACTATATTCTGCGCATTGTTCGGATCGCTGGTTGTCAAAGCAGTCAACTCATTGATTGCCTGATCTTCTTTACCGGATGCCAGCAAAATGTTCACAACTTCTGCTTTCAGGTCTTTGTTGCCCGGAGACATTTCAAGCCCTTTGTTCAGCGTGGCGATGGCTTTGTCAAAATCATTGTCGGCACGGTACAACTGAGCAAGACCATAAAATACGCTAGGATCTTTACCGCCGTTCGCAGCATACTTTTCAAACTGAGTTTTTGCAATATCCTTTTTATCCAGCTGCTGTGCCGCGATACCGCCATAAAGCGATGCAAGCGTATCTTTCTGGTTAATTTCCTGTGCGGCTGTAAACATTTCCAATGCGCCGTTCAGGTTTTTAGCCTGGTATTTCTCAGCTCCCTGTTTTACAAATGCATTGAAAAGCTGAGATCCTTCACCCCCACTCAGGATATTCTTGGCTTCTTTTGCAGATTTGCCCGGTTCTCCCTTTTTGGTAAGATCCAGTTCTACTACCTTCTTATAAGCTTCCAAAGCCGTTTTGGCTGCACTGGAATCTACTTCTGAACCTTGTAATGCAATATTTTCATATAGTTTAGCCCGATCCATCCAGAATGATGCTTTCGCACTGTTCTTGGCATCGGACATATCTTTATCACTCTTTTCCTTATCCTTACGAAATTGATCTACCATGGCCTTGTTAACAGCATCCTGCGAAAATGCAGACAGGCTGAAAAGGCTAAGTGCAGAAACAAAAAACAGTTTTTTCATAAAATATAAACTTTGATTGTGGTTGATTGTTCGCGTGTTACTATGAGACAAAAATATACAATTTTTTCACAAAAATCATACCTCACTGTCATCCGGGAGTTCTTCATCGTCTTCCGATTCATCCAGGATTTCATCTGATTCGTCCAGATCATCTTCACTGTCATCTGCCAGAATGATCCCGGTTTCATCGGATCCCTGAATGATTTCGGCTGGTGCTGCAATGATATTTCCGTCTTCATCCAGTTCGGCGGCTTTCTCATCCGGATCTTTCAGAATCCGGGTTACAGATGTGATTTCATCCGCATTGTTTAGTCTGATCAGCTTGACACCTTGCGTGTTACGTCCGGCAAGTCGGATATCCAGCACGCTCATCCGGATCGCAATACCGTTGCGGGTGATAATCATCAGGTCATCCAGTTCGGTCACTTCGCGGATTGCCACCAGTTTACCCACTTTTTCCGTTGCATTCATCGTGGAAACACCTTTGCCGCCTCGGTTTGTAATCCGGTAACTATCTATGTCAGACCGCTTTCCAAATCCATTTTCCGAAACAACCAAAAGCTGGGCATCTTCCCTGTTGATACAAACCATACCGATTACCTTGTTTTCAGCGTCGTTGAGGTTTATACCGCGCACACCGGCAGCAGTTCTTCCCATCGGCCTTACACCCTTTTCATTGAAGCGGACGGCACGGCCTGCACTCGATGCAATCACAATGTCATTATCCCCGTTGGTAAGAGCTACATCCAGCAAGCGGTCGCCTTCATTAATCGAAATGGCAATAATTCCATTTGCCCTCGGACGCGAATAGGCTTCCAGCAATGTCTTTTTAATAGTGCCCTGCTGTGTACACATAATGAGGTAATTATTGTTGATATAATCCTCATCTGACAATGTACGTACATTGATAACCGAACGGATGGAATCCCCGCTTTCCAGACTGATCAGGTTCTGTATCGGCCTGCCTTTGGATGTTTTGCTGCCTTCCGGTACTTCATATACTTTCATCCAGAACAGCTTTCCGAGTTCGGTAAAGATCAGCAGGTAATTGAGCATGGTTGCAGAAAACAAATGCTCCGTAAAATCCGTATCCTTGGTCTTTACGCCTCTTGACCCAACGCCGCCGCGGGTTTGCGTACGGTATTCGGACAAAGGCGTTCTTTTGATATAACCCTCATGGGAAATCGTAATCAGCATTTCATCATCCGGAATCATGTCCTCGTCACTGAATTCCTCGGCAGCAAATTCAATCTGCGTACGGCGTTCATCTCCGTAGCGGTCTTTGATGTCGGTCAGCTCCGTTTTAATGATTTCATACTTCCGGTATTCATTGGCAAGAATATCTTTCAGATCATTGATCAGGATCATGATCTCTTCGTATTCTTTTACAATTTTGTCTCTTTCAAGACCTGTCAAACGCTGCAGACGAAGTTCCAGAATGGCTTTGGACTGAATTTCACTCAGCTGAAACTGCTCCATCAAACCGACTTTCGCCGTTTCCGGGTCTCTTGCATTACGGATCAGCGTGATGACTGCATCCAGATTGTCAAGTGCGATCAGCAAACCTTCCAGAATATGCGCACGCTTTTCGGCTTCACGCAGTTCGTATTCTGTTCGGCGCGTGATGACAACAATCCGGTGATCGACGTAATGCCGGATCAGGTCTTTCAGGTTGAGCGTTACGGGGCGTCCTTTTACAAGCGCCACGTTATTGACACCGAAAGAAGATTGTAACGGCGTATATTTGAAAAGGTGATTAAGCACGATATTCGGTACGGCATCTTTTTTCAGATCGAATACAATGCGCATGCCGTCTCTGTCGGATTCATCCCGTATATCAGAAATCCCTTCCAGTTTCTTTTCATTGATAAGCGAAGCAATGCGTTCGATCATTGCCGCCTTATTGGTCATGTAGGGAATTTCCGTGATGATAATCTGTTCACGGCCGCTTTTGGTAACATCAAACTGCGCTTTGGAACGCATGATAATACTTCCGCGGCCCGTTTCCATTGCGGAACGAACACCCTGATAACCGTATATGATACCGCCCGTCGGGAAATCAGGTGCCTTGATGTATTCCATCAGTTGCGGGATCGTGATTTCCGTATTGTCGATGTAGGCAAGAACGCCATCCACCACTTCGGAAAGGTTATGCGGCGCCATATTGGTTGCCATCCCGACCGCAATACCGGATGAGCCGTTGACAAGCAGGTTTGGAAATTTGGCAGGAAGTACCGAAGGTTCGGACAAGGAATCGTCAAAGTTCGGCTGAAAATCCACGGTATCTTTGCCCAGATCGTTCAGCAGTTCGTCGGCAAGCCTTTTAAGACGTGCTTCCGTATAACGCATGGCCGCCGGATTGTCACCATCAACAGAACCAAAGTTTCCTTGGCCATCCACCAGAGGATACCGGAGGGACCATGGCTGCGCCATACGCACCATTGTATTGTAAACCGAAGAGTCACCATGCGGGTGATACTTACCTAAAACCTCCCCTACTATACGAGCTGATTTTTTATGCGAGCGATTGTAATTTACCCCCAAATCAGACATCCCGTATAACACACGCCTGTGCACCGGTTTCAAACCATCGCGAACGTCGGGTAAAGCGCGGGAAATAATAACGGACATCGAATAATCGATGTATGCTCCACGCATTTCATCCTCAATATTAATGGGGATAATGTTTTCACCAGAAGATTCTGCCATAAAGAATTAAAAAAGAATCGAAAATTTGACTGAGCGCTGCAAGGCCAGCTGCCCAGTCTGTATATGAATTTTATAAGTTCCAGGAAGACAAATTTCGCGATTTTTAAGCATTGAAACAAGCTATCTTTTAAGCTAATTGAACATTACTTCCGTATATCTCTGATCCTTCCGATTTTACCTCCGGAATAACGCAGGAAAAGTTAATTCGCATAAATCGTTAAATTTTAGTTTCTTCCCGCTTATTACCTAAAGCTTATCTTTTCCATCACTTTCATTATGCCTTTACTTCTTACCTTTCTAGCTATTCTGACGCTGATTTTACTGATTGCATGGCTTCAAATTGATACTTTTATCTCGTTTTTACTCGTTTCCATCGGACTTGGACTGGCAAGCGGCCTGGATGTGGATACGGTCAGCAAAGCCATTCAGAAAGGGGTCGGCGGCACGCTGGGCGACCTTGTGCTGATCGTCGGTTTCGGGGCCATGCTCGGGAAAATGGTGGCCGACAGCGGTGCAGCCCAGCGGATTACGGATGCACTGATCGGGGTTTTCGGCAGAAAGTTCATACAGTGGGGAATGGCGCTTGCCGGGTTTGTTATCGGTATCCCGCTTTTCTATAATGCCGGGTTTGTCATTGTGATTCCGCTCATTTTCATGATCAGCGCCACGGCGCGGCTGCCGCTCTTATACATCGGGATTCCGATGCTGTCGGCCTTATCCGTTGCGCACGGTTACCTTCCGCCGCACCCGTCGCCGGCCGCTATTGCAAGCCAGCTGCATGCAGACCTCGGACAAACGCTTTTCTACGGTATCATCGTTTCCCTTCCGGCGATTGCCGTTGCCGGCCCGCTTTTCGGAAGTACGTTAAAACGATTCCAGCCCAAACCGGATGCAGACCTGTTTAATGTAAAACCACGTCCGCTGGCCGAACTGCCCGGCCTGAGAATCAGTGTTATGACGGCTTTGCTTCCTGTTTTCTTACTGACCACCATGTCGGGAGTTAAAAGACTGAATCCTGACAACAGATTGATCGGATTGCTTGCCGAGCCTTACTTCGGCATGCTCGTATCGGTGCTGTTTGCAGCTTACGTACTCGGCAGCCGCCGCGGTATGACCATGAAAGCCATCAGCAAATCCATGGAAGAAGCATTCAAAGGTGTTTCGGTAATCCTGCTGATCATCGCCGGTGCGGGTGTGTTCAAGGAAATTATGACAGCCAGTGGCGTAAGTACTTACATAGCCGAGAACCTGAAAAATATGGATATTTCACCTTTGATCCTCAGCTGGGGAATTGCCGCAGTGATCCGCATCTGCGTAGGATCTGCGACCGTTGCAGGACTGACGACCGTAGGCATTCTTGCACCGCTTCTTGCCAACTCACCGGTACCGCCTGAGCTGCTTGTTTTATCCATCGGATCGGGAAGCCTGATGTTTTCGCACCTGAACGACGGCGGCTTCTGGCTCTTCAAGGAATACTTCAACCTGAGTATCAAAGATACCCTGCTCACGTGGTCTGTCATGGAAACAATTGTGTCCATAATGGGATTACTGGGCGTATTAGTACTAAATTTGTTCGTTTAGAAATCAGATTAATTTAATTACAACCTTAAAATCATGGATAATACACCTGAATCAAACTTTGCTCAGCTGGGACTTACCTTGCCTCCTGCCCCGAAACCGGTCGGTGTTTACAAACCTTTACTGATCGTCGATAAAAGATGGGTTTATGTTTCCGGTCACGGGACCGTTCAGGAAGACGGAACGCTTATCAAAGGTAGAATCGGGAAAGATATGGATGCAGATCAGGGCAAACTGGCTGCGCGTCAGGTCGGACTGGCAATTCTGGCCACGCTGAAAGCAAACCTCGGAAGTCTTAACCGCGTCAAAAGAGTGATAAAAGTATTGGGAATGGTCAATTGCACAACCGATTTTGAAAAACACCCGTTTATCATCAATGGCTGCAGCGAACTGTTTGCGAAAGTCTGGGGTGAAGAAAACGGTATCGGCGTGAGAAGCGCAGTGGGAATGGGTACTTTGCCCGATAACATCCCCGTAGAAATCGAAGCCCTTTTCGAACTGGAAGAAAAATAACCGGACTTTTCACTTCTAATTGACTACATTTCCCATTTCACTCCCGAATACATGAACTGGTACCAGCTTCGGAACCCGGAAGAAGTAATTTCTCCTTCCCTGATATTCTATAAAGACCGTGTGGACAGCAATATCCGGAATATGGTCAGTATTGCAGAAGATGCCGGACGGCTCATACCGCATGTTAAAACGCACAAATGCAGTGAAATCGTAGCTTTGCAGCTCGAACAAGGCATCAGCAAATTCAAATGCGCCACCATTGCCGAAGCTGAAATGCTGGCAGATGCCGGCGCAAGATGGATTCTACTGGCTTATCAGATGGTCGGCCCGAATATTCAGCGGCTTTTCCGGCTAAGGGAAAAGTTTCCGCATGTGACATTTTCTTCGCTCGTGGATAATGAAAAATCAGTGGATGACCTCAACCGGTTTTCTGCCGAAAACAACTTTACAGCGGAAGTATTTATAGATGTCAATAACGGCATGAACCGGACGGGACATGCGACGGACGAATCCATTCTTTCCTTGTACAGGCACATTACCCGACTTTCCAACGTTACGCTGGCCGGTATTCACGTGTACGACGGGCACATCCGGAATCCTGAATTTACGGACAGGAAAGCAGCTGCCGACGAGGCATTTGAAAAAGTATTGCCGCTTCTGGACCGGATCAAAGCGGATACCGGCAAGGAACCCATGATCATTGCCGGCGGTTCTCCGTCCTTTACCGTACATGCCATGCGGCCGGAAGTATATCTGAGCCCGGGCACCAACGTGCTTTGGGACTGGGGCTACGGCGACCGTTTTGATGGCCAGCCGTTCCAGCATGCCGCTTTGATCCTCACGCGTGTCGTTTCCAAACCGGTGTCCGGTATCATCACCATTGATCTGGGGCACAAGGCGGTTTCTGCCGAAAACCCGATCGAAAACCGGTTCCGGTTATTAAACCTGAGCAGCTATACGGTATTAAGCCAAAGCGAAGAACACGGCGTTATTCAGGTGGGTGCGGATGCGTGGGAATCGATTCAGACCGGCGATGTGTTTTATGCGCTTCCTTATCATATCTGTCCGACCGTTGCCCTGCATGATTTCGCTACCGTAATCGAAAACGGAGCTGTAACCGGAGAATGGAAAATCACAGCAAGAAGCAGACGGCTGACGATTTAAGTTCATGGAACCGCCTGTAATCAGTTCCGTTGATGGCTTTTCATCATTTGGTCAATTAGTATTAATCTTCCTAACAGCCAATGGCTGGCATCCCGAAGCTGTCAGCTATTTAATCCCAATTCATTCATGTTCCTTTTTGACGCACATCTTGACCTTTCCATGAATGCCGTGGAATGGAACCGCGATCTTACACAGGATCTGTATTCCATCCGCGAGCGTGAAAAAAACCTTACTGATAAACCGGACCGCGGAAAAGGTGTTGTCAGCTTTCCTGAAATGAGAAAAGGCAATATCGGCATTTGCGTAGCGACCCAGATTGCAAGATTTGTAAAACCGGACAGCAAAATACCCGGCTGGCATTCACAGGCGCAGGCGTGGGCACAAACGCAGGCGCAGATTGCGTGGTACAAAGCCATGGAAGATGCCGGTGAAATGGTTCAGATCACCAATCTAAACGAACTGAACAGCCATCTTCAGCTCTGGCAGCAAGCGGAATCCACTGAAAATTTGCCGATCGGTTATATATTAAGCCTGGAAGGTGCGGATTCATTCATCAGCCTGAAAAACCTGGAAATTGCCTACCATTACGGATTGCGTGCGATTGGACCGGCGCATTATGGCCCGGGTGTTTATGCTTATGGGACGGATTCAGATCAGCCGCTTTCACAGAAAGGCAAGGACTTGCTGCGTGAAATGGAAAAACTAAATATCATTCTGGATGCCACGCATTTGTGTGATACGGCATTCTGGGAAGCGCTTTCCATATTTAACGGTCCGGTATGGGCAAGTCACAATCTGGTACGTAAAATCACGCCGCATAACCGTCAGTTTTCGGATGAAATGATCAGGGCACTGCTGGAAAGAAATGCGGTGATCGGAATGGCGTTTGACGCGTGGATGATGATTCCCGGCTGGGAAAGAGGAAAATCCACACCGGAAAGTACCGGACTGAAGATTGAACACATTGCGCAGCATATCGACCATATTTGTCAGCTTGCCGGAAACGCACTGCATGTCGGCATCGGTTCCGATCTGGACGGCGCTTACGGAAAAGAGCAGTCGCCCGGCGACATGGATTCCATTGCCGATCTTCAGACACTGACCGGGATTTTATCAGCAAGAGGTTATTCCACTCAGGACATCGAACAGATTATGTGGAAAAACTGGGTCGGGTTTCTGGAACGGAACTGGAAGTAATATGCTTTTCAAAACCGGCAAAATAATCCTTGCCGGTTTTTTTTAGGTTGCCTGAAAACCGCAGGGTTCCGGTTTATGAACCAGGTTTCTCTTTGCCTGCTGCATATGCCTTTCATTGTGGGTCACCAGAAAACGAAAAACATCTCCGACATTGATCCGTACAATCCTGGCAACCGACAACGGGATTTTAGGATTGTTGATATCCTTGCTTTGTGCATCACGCAGGTAAAGCAGCATGGTTTCCTGTTGTGTAATAAACGTTTCAATGGTTTGTACGGCATTCAGCTTTGCAGCGGGAACATGATTTTTATGCGCTTTGTACTTCTTTTGTGCCGGTCCGGGTTCCATCATTTTTACAAAATAAGAACCCAGCCATGTTCCTGAAAACGGCGATTCGCTATCGCTTTTGGCTGCGCTTAGTTTTTTGTTTATAAGCGGCAAGTAATAATTCCCATAGCTGTTCAGATGATCAAGGCACTGCGCAATGCTCCAACCGCCGGTCTCTGACGGCCTGTTCAGCAATTCCTCAGGCTGGTTCTGAAAGAGCGCGATGGTTTCCGAAATGTGCTTTTCTACCATGTTTTCAAGGTTTTTCAGGAACGGGTATTTATCAACTGGTTTCATTTCAGGCAGATTTAGTTTGGATACAAATTTGCGGCAATCGAAAATTATGAAAGTTGGTAAATACCAATATTTTATATTTTGACCCGGTTTAACAGCTTGCTGAAATTTGTCGCATCCATGCCGAGGTAATTGGCCAGATATTTATGCGGTACAAGCTGAAGAATATGCGGGCTGCGTTTCAGCAATTTCCTGAATTTTTCTTCTGATGAAAAACACTGCACTTCCACAAGCCGCTCCATTATACCTGAAAGTGTCTGTGTGATTCCGGTGCTGATCATATGCGCTACATCCGGATAAGTGTGCATGATTTCACGCAACTCAGAACCGGAAGCCCTTAGAAACTGTGAAGGCGTCAGTGTTTCGTAAATATAAATGGAAGGCTTTTCAAGCAGCAGCGAATCAATGATGCCCCCGAACGACGGTGCATATACAAAAACCAGGGTTGCTTCCCGACCCGAATCATCCAGAAAATAAATGCGCTGAACGCCGGCGGTAACAAAATACAGGTAATTTTCCTGCACGCCGGCTCCGGAAATCACTTCCTTTCGGCCGGCATGGAACGGTTTCCATATGGCGGCAAATTCCGTCCAGCTTTCCTCGGAGACAGGCGATACTGCATTTACGGAAGCCTTAAGGAGCGCGAGGGGTTCCTGCATCATAGGGGATTACTCCGATTTTACCGAAACCATAAAGTTAAGAAAATGAAATACTTCATCCTGACTTTTGATATGATTCCGGGCTGCTGAAAGATCATCTCCGATTTTGATGGTGTAAGCCGTTTCCGGAAGTGCCTGAAACATGTCCTCGTCCGTGGTATCGTCGCCGATGGCGAGTATAAAGTCGTACGAACCGTTTTCTACAAATGCTTTCGCAGCCGTTCCTTTGTTAAATGCGGTCTTTTTGACTTCCACAACCTTGCTTCCGTCGATAACCTGCAGGTTCAGTTCCGGCTGAATGTAGCTTTTCAGCTGCCAGAGCAGTTCCTGTGCCCTGCGCGTAGCATATTCCTTGTCTTCCGCCGTGCGGTAATGCCATGCCAGTGCGGTTTCTTTTTCCTCTACAAACGCACCCGGGCACCTTTGTGCATACATATCCATAATCGGCCTGATACTTTCTTTCCAGTTTTCTTCATAATGTTCGTTCAGCATCCACTCGTTGTTTTCCCTGTTTTTGATGAGCGCGCCATGTTCTGCAATGATATGCACCGGCAGTTCCTGAAAAAGATTGTCCAGAAAATAACGGTCGCGGCCGCTGATGATGATGACTGTATTCTCCCTTGCAATTTCCAGAATGATTTTTTTCATTTCTTCGGAAACAATGGCCTTGGAAGGATCGGAAACGATCGGGGCTAGCGTGCCGTCATAATCAAAAAACAGAATCCGGTTGGAGGACGACTGATAGGCTTTACGGATGTTGTCAATCCCTTTATTGGTCAGAAAAACCTGTTTCAGCTTTTCATGTTCGTGTTCGAGCATAGTCATTTGGGTAAAAAAGTCATTGGTCCATGCAAAGACATCGTAATTGCGGATGCGTTCGCGCATGGCGTCCATTCGTTTGGTCTGTTCTTCCTCGGGCATTTCAAAAGCTTTGTGGATGGCATCGGCAATATCCTGTTTATCCAGCGGGTTAATGATCAGTGCTTCACCCAGTTCTGCGGCTGCACCGGCCATTTCACTCAGGATCAGAACGCCTTTGCGGTCTTTCCGGCTGGCCACATATTCCTTGCAAACCAGGTTCATACCGTCCCGGACCGGCGTAATCAATGCCACATCGCTGGCCGTATACATGCCGACCAGTTCATGGTTCGGCATGGAACGGTACTGATAAATAATCGGCTGCCAGTAGATATTACCAAAGTCGGAGTTGATCCTGCCGACGGTCTGGTCAATATCCGATTTCATCTGCTGATATTGCTCGATGCTGTCACGCGACGGAACCACAACCATTACAAAAGACACTTTCTCATGCCATTCGGGGTATCTTTCCAGAAAGCGCTCAAACCCTTTCAGCCGGTGAATAATGCCTTTTGAATAATCCAGCCGGTCTACTGAAAAAATGATCTTTTCCTTCAAGGAATGACGCGCCTCGTCCCGGGCAGTAACCACGGCCGGATCGTCGAAAGCGTCGTTGAATTTGGCAAAATCAATGCTGATCGGAAAGGCGTCCACTTTCACGATCCGGTTGCTCATGTTGATGTAATGCAGCTTGTTGCCCAGGCCGGAAACCAGACGGGCCGATTTAAGGAAATACTCCACATAATCGTTGGTATGAAATCCAAGTACGTCCGCACCCAGCATGCCATTCACCAGAGCTTTCCGCCATGCTACCGGCAATAACCGGAATAGTTCATAGGATGGAAAAGGAATATGGAAAAAGAAGCCGGTTTTGTTGTCGGGATACTTTTGCCTGATCATGTCAGGCAGCAGCATCAGCTGATAATCCTGTACCCAAACGACGTCGCCGGGCCTGATTACTTCGTCCAGCTTTTCGAAAAACAGCTGATTGGCAGTCTGGTAAGCTTCAAAATAAGCATCATCAAAGCGGGCCAGTGACGGAAAGTAATGGCATAAAGGCCAGATCAGGTTATTGCAGAAACCTTCATAGTAATTCTCATTTACTTCATCGCTGATAAAAACCGGATGCGCCTGAAAACTTTCATTTGCCAGCGACTGTCCTTCCAGTTCTTCTCTGGAATTTTCCGAAAAACCGATCCACTGTATTTTTTCGGACGAATTGAAAGCGGGACCGTTTTTGTTCGCCACCAGCGACAATACCGCAGAAACAAGGCCGCCCGAGTTCTGAAACAGCTGAACCTGATCATTTTCACGGATGATCTTGAAGGGCAGCCTGTATGCTACAATGATTAGTCTTCCGTTGTTTTCTTGTTGGTCTGAATGTTCCATATGATTCAAAGCACCCTTTTGCTGAATGCATTGGATTTTGATAGCTTGGCAACTGCCTGAAAAAGCATATACCGGTTACATAAATAAGATCTTGTTTGCTGAACGTCAAAAAACCTGTGCCAACAGGAATCCGGAATCCCATGCGGATATTTAACACAGGCTTAATTTGATACTGAACCGATTTGTACTAGCTTAGTACCCGCAACCTATTTCATAATCTTAAACGGAACCGGATTGATCCGAGACAAGGTGTGTCCGCTCTGCAGTGGCTCCATAACCTTGCAAGCAATTGAATTTGCTGTTTTCCTTAAACCAAGATGATTACTGAACACAAATACAGGCGTCAAAACCTGAAATTAGTCCAGAATTACAATCACGTAATCGCAGATATATAACTGCGCTACTTATTGTTGTGGGTTGCGGGCGGTCATGATGACCGCCATTTTTATGGATTAAATTTACGTACAAGGGAGATAAAAAAGCACCTCGGAAGTATTGCCTCTGAGGTGCTTCTTTATGCCCTGATCATTTCAAATACAGGAAAATCAAGCCGGACTGTTCATGTATTTGGCCCTGGGATTTCAGTATTGCAGTTCCGGGATGAATTCTTCAGTCTGTTTTCTGCTGATCACCGGTGGCAGCAGTTTATACATTACCGGTGTCACCAGTCTGGAAAGCAATGTGGAGCTGATGAGTCCGCCGATGAGCACCAGTGCAAGCGGTGAATAAAGCGCGCTGTATTCAATCACAAGCGGCAGCAAACCGCCGATGGCCGTCATGGAAGTCAGCAAAATGGGTACAAAACGGATTTCACCGGCTTCCATAATGGCTTCCTCAATTCCTTTTCCCTGTTCCCGCAGCTGATTGGTAAAATCCACAACGAGCAATGAATTTTTCACCTCAATTCCGACGAGTGCAATGAAACCGATAGTGGCCGTAAAGGAAAGCGTTTCGCCGGTCAGGAAAAGCATGGCCAGCCCGCCCACAATCCCCAGCGGAATGACTGAAAGTACGATCAGGATGCTTTTAAAAGTTTTAAATTCAAGGATCAGCACGCCCAGAAACCCGAAAACGGTAATGAGAATGATCAAACCCAGACCGCCAAAACTTTCTTCCTGGCTTTCCTTTTCACCGGCTACGGTAAATGACTGTCCTTTTTCAAATGTAAAACGGTTGAGTTTACCGGTAATTTCCTCGTTCAGCCGCTGCACATTGTACTCCGGTCTTGCAAATGCAGAAACCGTCACATACCGGTCTTTATCGTAATGCCGGATCTGGTTGGGCGAGCTTTCCAGTTCAATGCCGGCTACGTTTTTAAGCGGAATGCTTGTGCCGGCGGCGGTCGGGACGTACAATTTGTCGAAAACGCTGTAATCCTGAATGGCTGCGTTTCTGGAAACGGAAACGTTGACATTGTAATTATCCGCTTTTCCTTCATCTTCCCGGTATGTGGCCACGTTCAGGCCGGCAGCGCCAAGCCGTACCGCGCGGTCGATATCGGCAGACGAAACACCCAGCGTTCCGGCTTTCTGTTTGTTGATGTTTACACGAAGGTCAGTCGGCTGCACAAGCAGCGGATTGTTGACATAAATCGTACCCGGCGTTTTGCTGATCAGATCGGCTACCCTGAACGCGGTTTTACGTAATTCGTCCAGATTTTCGCCGTAGATCCGGTACGCAAGCGGCGCTTCAATCAACGGTCCCTGTTCAAAATCCTTCACCTTGATTTCCGCACCCGGATAACGTTCCAGTTTTTTTCGCAGTTTTTCGATCACTTCGGTCTTTTCTTCCGTTTCGAGCCCTTCCACCTGAACGAATATTTCGGCAAAGTTTTCGCTTTCATTGCGTTGTACGACGTTGTAATAGATGCGCGGGTTTCCTTTTCCTACGTTTGTGGCAAAGGATGTAATCAGCGGTTCTTTCTTGAGAATACGTTCCACATAAGCGGCCACTTCATTGGTCTTTTTCAGATTGGTTCCCTGCGGTGTCTCGATATCAATCAGGAACATGGGTTTTTCAGATTTTGGAAAAAGGCTGTTCCCGATCAGCGGAACCAGTCCGAGCGATGCAAGAAAGATGAGTCCGGCCAGCATCAGGGTCATTACCGGCCATTTCAGCGCCTTGTCCAGCAGGCTGCCGTACGTTTTGTGGATGCCTTTTTTCATGCCGCGCAGTAAAAAATTACCTTCTTCGCTGGCATGCGGTTTCAGGATCACGCTGGAAAGAAACGGTACCACCGTAAGCGAAACAAGCATGGATGCAAACACGGTGGTGATGACCGAAAGCGGCAAACTTCGGATGAAATCCCCAGCGCCTTCGGGTAAAAAAACCAGCGGCAAGAATGCAAATATCAGCAGGATCGTGCAACCGACAACAGCCATGCCGATCTGCGAAGATGCCAGGATGGAAGCCTCGATACGACCGTAGCCCATACGCAGGTACCGTTCAATATTTTCCACGACCACAATGCTGTCGTCCACCAGAATTCCGAGCGCCACGATCATGCCCACAATACTCAGCTGATTGATGTTGTAGCCAAGTAAATTCATCATCGTCAGCCCGATGGCAAGGGATAGCGGAATGGAAATCATCACCACCAGGGAAGCGCGTGTCCCGAGCGGCAGCAAGGTCAGCAGCACCAGCAGAATAGCAATGCCGAAATCCCGTGCGAAATGCGAAAGGCGCACATTCACACTTTTGGCCTGATCGAAAACTTTAACCAGTTCCATGTTGGAAGGAAGCTGTTTTTCAAAGCTGCTTGCAACCGGCTCCACCAAATCCCGTACCGCAATGATGTTCTCGCCTTCTTTCTGACTGAAATTGATAAAGCTGCACCGGAAACCGTTCAGGCGTGTAAGATGTGTTTCATCCTCATATCCGAGCTTCACATCTGCCACATCTTTCAGGTAAACGATTTTACCGCCGGATGTAGAAACAACAGTCTGGGCGATTTCAGAAATTGAACGAAAATTGCCGCTGGTTTTGATATTGAACTTTTTGGTGGCCATGCTGATGCTCCCGCCGGGAATATTTACATTCTCACTCTGCAGTGCTGCAATGACCTGATCCTGTGTAAGTTTCTGCTGCGCGATTTTCTGCAGATCCAGACTGACATTTACCTGTCTTTCGGGAACGCCCGCATAATCTACTTTTTTCAGGCTTTTGATTTTTTCAAGACGTTCCTTTAATTCCTTGGAATATTTTTTCAGCTGCGCATACGTGGCATTCTCGCTGATGAGTGCATACTGATAAATACTCACATCGGAAGGGATCTGCTTGTTGATCCTGATTTCATTGATATCCGCAGGAAGTGCCGCTCTCAGACTGTTGATCTCGCGGACAAGCTCCTGGTATTTGTCATCGGGATCAGAGCTGTATTTGTACTGAACCTGCATGACGGCAAGTCCGTCGCGGATGTCCGTAATGACATGCTTCATATCGTCCAGTTCATTGATCTTCTTTTCCATCGGGTCCACGACAAGCTGCTCCATGTCCTTCGGACTGGTGCCCGGATAAATAACAACGACTGAAAACTGCGGCGGATGAATGTCGGGGTCTTCGCTGCGCGGCATGGTCATCAGCGAATAGATGCCAAGTGCCAGCACGCCGAGGAATACAATGAGCGTAAACTGGTAATTACGGACGGCAAATTCAGGTAATTTCATGATCTTTTTGGTTAAGGGTTACTGCACTACTTTAATGGCCGAACCGTCTGTCAGGTAGGCGGAACCTTCCCGGATCACTTGCGCGCCGGCATCGATCCCGGAAAGGATAAAGGCCTTGTCCCCTTGCAGAAAACCGATTTTAACAGCCTTCCGCCTTGCATTTCCGCCTTGTTTTACAAATACAAATGCGCTGTCATTTTCGCCTTCTATCAGTGCATCCACCGGAACGGAAATCAGGTTTGTTTTTTCTTTCGGATAAATATGCACCTTTGCGAAGAGGCCGGTTGCCAGTTTGGCCGGTTTTTCTTCCAGACGGATTTCTGCCTGATATAATCCGGATTGCGCGTCACTTCCCTGCGAAAGTGATTTTACACTTCCCTTAAAGATCTGCGGATAAGCGTCAAATACGATCTCGGCTTTTTCATTTCCTTTGAGCCGCGTCCAGTCTTTATCCGTCAGCCCGCATTGGATGATCCAGTCACTGCTGTTGTTGCTGCTGATGTGGAGTACCGGGCTTCCGCCCTGAACCTGTTCGCCTGCATGGTGCAGTTTACTGATCACTACGCCGTTTGTTGTCGCAATCATCCTGCTTTGTGCGTAATTGAAACGGACAATTTCCAGCTGTTTTTCTGCGATCAGCAATGCCGTGGCGCTGTTTTCAAGCTGCTCGCGCGTGTTTACACTGTCTTTGAAAAGGTTTTGCGTACGTTGTGCATCGCGTTTTGCTTTCAGGAAATTTTCTTCTGCCTGGCTCATCTGCGCTGCAAACTCCGTGGTGTTCAGAGTTGCAAGCAGCTGTCCTTTCCGTACTTGATCGCCTTCTTTTACCAGTATTTCCTTGATGATGCCGCCGGTTTTAAAAGACAGCTTTGCTTCATTCTCCGAAGTAAGCAATCCGGACGTTTCGATGGCCTGTGCCTGGCTGAGTGCGGCAGAGCTGATGATTTTTACCGGAATGGTACTATCCGCCGGTGCCTCTTTTATTTCTTTTTTGCATGCATTCAGGATGGGAAATGCAGCTGCAAAAATCAGGATGATACTTTTTTTCCGTAGCTTTTTCATGTCATTTGGGAATTATAAAAATACGTAACTTGCTTTTGCACGTTCCAGCTCTGCGGAGCGCGTCTGTACATTCAGGAAGGAGATACTTTGCTGCAGCTGATCGTTGATCAGCCTGTTCTGCGCGTCGAGCAGTTCAATGTAAAGCAGTTGCCCTTCGCGGTAAAGTTTCTGCTGATCCTGATAAAACTGCTGTGACAGCAGTACCTGATTTTTTGCGGCCTGATGCACCTGCACAGCGGACTGAAAACGGTTTAAAGCTGTCAGCGTATGTAAGTTAAGCTGCTGTTCTGCCTGACTAAGTTGCTGACCGATGGCTTTGCCTTCCAGCTCGGCCTGCCTGATCTGATACTGCACGCGGTTTCCGGCAAACACCCGCCAGTCCAGCGTAATGCCAAACAAGTAGTAGCGTGTATTCCGGTTGAATTTTGCAAAATCTCCCTGTGATCCCAAATCGATGAATGTGGACAATTTGGGCAGAAAAGATGCTTTTGCAAGCTGTTCCGCGAGCAGATTTACTTTGGCAGCCGATTCCAGTTTCAGCAGTTCTTCTCTTTTGCCGGCTGGTTCCGGATCATTCCGCGGGTTTTCCTGACTTGTTTTTTCCGCTTCTATAACCGTATCCAGCGGATTGTTCAGCAAAAAGTTGAAATACGCGGCTGCATTGGCAGACTGGAACCTGGCATCGCCAAGCCTCGCTTCCAGCCCGATCAGCTCGTTTTCAGAACGGCTCACAACCGTCCGGATGGCTTTGTCATTGTTCACCAGCACCTGATTGAACCGAAGGTTTTCCTTTGCAAGCGCAACCGCACTTTCCAGTATTGCGACGGCTTCTCTCGACTGCATGTAAGCATAATAGCTGACTTTAATTTCCTTTACCAACTCTCGTTTATATACGTCCACTTCGGCCTGCTGAAAATGGATCTGCTCCCGGCGAATGCGCATGTTGTACGTAATTTCTGCATTGTACAGCGGCAGGGAAGTCCGGAATTTGGCATCGTAATAATTGCTGGGGTTAAAAGTCTGGTTAACGTTTGCAACCTGGGGAAAACCGGCTGAGTTCGTCAGTTCATTCAGCGAGGAATAAACCGGGTTGAGCAAGTCGCCAATCGGGATGCTGATTTTACGTCCGCCGCGCGAAACCAGGTATGAACTGCTGAGATTCACTTCGGGAAGAAAAAAGGTACGGGCTTCTTTCAGCGCATACAGGCTTTTTTCGAGCAGAAAATGCTGCTGGCGCAATCCCTGATTGTTACTCAGTCCGTCCTGAATGTACTTGTCCAGGACTTTTTCCTGAGCAGCAGCCTGGCCGTAAATGCCTGCGAGCATGCTGAGCATTACAAGCATCCGTTTAAGATACAGGTATTTTTGATCCATATAAATTATGTTTATTTTGTGAACACTGTTTAGTAATAGGCAAAATTTTTTAAGTTTTTAAATTGCTCAAAAAAAGATCCACTGCATGATCCATCATTTCCGAAATGATTTCCTCGGACATTTTCATCACGCCGAAGCGGCCGCGTACATACAATGAAACCAGGCCGTGGCCAAAGGACCACACCGTCATGGCCAGAACGAATTTATCCCCCGGCTTGATTTTCTTTTCGTCCACACAAGCGGAAATAGTCCTCAGCAAATATTCAAAAGCGGAATCGCCTTCTTTCCAGGTGTCTTCACAGGCAATCTGCGACAAAGGCGCACGCATGATAAACATCAGGTCGTAATAATCCGGGTTCTGCAGTGCAAATTCGACGTAGGATTTACAGATCGCCGTCAGCTTCTCAAAAGGATCTTGGATCGGATCATGCTTTCTGAAAACCTTTTCAAGCAATGCGAACGCGTTTTCATGGATGACATAGAAAATTTCATCTTTGTCTTTGAAATAAAGGTAAATCGTAGCCGGGCTGTACTCAATGTCTTCCGCAATGCTCCGGATAGAGGTTTTGTCATATCCCTGTTTCAGAAACAGCTGCGTAGCAGATTCGATAATCAGATTCCGCATATCCTGTTTTTCCCGCTCTTTTCTTTCCTTGATCGCCATGCTTAATGCTTTTCATTGTAAATATACTAAACACTGTTTAGTAAAAAACTTTTTGGGTAAAATATTCGAAAAAATCTTTTTCCCTGCTGACATACTGCTGTCATAAGCAGCCGCTTATTTTGATCCGCAAACAAATTCAATCCATAAAAACCTTTGACAAAATGGAAGCGAACCAAATGGAAAACAGCACATTGAACAACCCTGCCGAAATATTCACCCCCGAACAGCTGCTCGAACACTGGCAGGGACACCGCGGACTGACCAGAAGGGTCATTGAAGCCTTTCCCGAAAAAGAACTGCTGACTTACTCCATCGGGGGCATGCGTCCGTTTGCCGAAATGGCCATGGAAATGATTGGCATGACCGCACCCGGCATCCGCGGTATCGCCTTCGGTGACTGGAGTATCGATGATCCGGCCATTGGTTTCAACGCACCGACGCCGGCAAGCAAAAAGGAATTACTGGAACAATGGGACAAAGTGACGGAACTGCTCCATACCATCTGGCCGCAAATACCGCCTCATCGCTTTCAGGAACACGATGTTGCTTTCGGCCAGTATGCTGGTCCGGTTTACGGCACCATGCTGTATATGATTGATAATGAAATTCATCACCGCGGACAAGGTTATGTTTATCTGCGTTCACTCGGCATTGAGCCGCCTGCTTTCTGGGACCGGTAAAATCCTTTAAACTAGTTCTCATGTCCGGAATCATGCCCGTGTGTGGCACCTCAACGCCAGTTGCATGATTCCGGACATTTTCGTGAATGTCACAATCACACCCGTAATTTGTCCTTTATAACATCTGCAGAAAGCAGGCAGAAATTGTAATTTTGTATTATCCGATATCAAAATTTGTTTCCTGATTTGGATTTGCCTGAACCGGATACGGCAACTGCTGCTTACAGACAGAAAGATATGAGAACATTTTATGCCATACTGACCAATTCGCTGGCTGCATCCATGACCAACAACTTTGTCTGGTTTGCCGTTACATTCTGGGTTTATCTGGAAACGAAGTCCGTTGTCGCTACTTCGGTAATGGCAGGTGTTTATCTGACAACCGTGGCGGCTTCCGGTTTTTTTCTCGGTTCCATTGTAGATCGTTACCGCAAAAAAACGTCCATGATGCTGTCGGGCATTCTGACACTGATCCTGTACGTAATTGCGCTGATCATTTATATATCCACGCCGGAAAACGTGTTCAAAAATCCGGAAAGTATCAGCCTCTGGCTTTTTATTATTTTGTCATTGTTCGGGGCAATTACCGGAAACATACGTTCCATTGCATTATCCACAGTGGTAACGATCCTTATTCCCGAAGAAACGCGTGACAAAGCAAACGGCCTTGTCGGAACGGCAAACGGCGTTTCGTTTCTGGTGGCTTCTATTTTCAGCGGACTTGTTATCGGATTTCTGGGCATGCAGTGGATGCTTGTACTTGCCATTGCACTTACGGTGCTTGTCATTCTGCATTTGCTGACCATTAGCATCGGGGAAAAAGAAATTGTACATACGCAGTCCCATCTGGAAAGCATCGACCTCCGCGGAACAATTGCCGCCATCAGGATCGTACCCGGGCTTTTCGGACTGATATTCTTCAATACGTTCAATAACTTTCTGGGCGGCGTTTTCATGTCTTTGATGGATGCATACGGTCTTTCGCTGGTTTCGGTGCAAACCTGGGGAATCTTGTGGGGGCTGCTGAGCCTTGGATTTATCATCGGCGGCCTGATTGTCGCCAAAACAGGTTTGGGCAAAAACCCTCTGAAAGTGCTTTTTATCTCCAACATCCTCATGTGGAGCATTTGTATTTTTTTTACTATTCAGGCATCCGTCGTACTGTTGGCCGCAGGTATGTTCATTTACCTTTGCCTGATACCGGTTGTGGAAGCAACGGAACAGACCATTCTTCAGAAAGTGATTCCTGCCGAAAGACAGGGCCGGGTTTTTGGTTTTGCACAAAGCATTGAACAGGCCGCTTCGCCACTGACCGCTTTTATGATCGGACCAATTGCCAAATACATTTTCATTCCGTTTATGACAACCGGCGCCGGCGTCCAGCTCATCGGATCCTGGTTCGGAACCGGAACTGCCCGCGGACTGGCGCTTTTATTTATTGTGACCGGCATCATAGGACTGATTGTAACACTGATTGCCATGAAAACGCCCGCTTACAAAGCATTGTCCCGACAGTACATTCATCCGCCGGTAACCGATGAAACAGAGCGGCAGTCGGTTTAAACAGATCAATCCAGGTATCGTATGAAGCTATTTCAGCAATCCTTGCAATTAAAAGAACGCCGCAGAGGGTTTCATCTCATTACCGCCGAGGTCATACAGGCTATTCCGCAGATGAGCGAAATAAAGGCCGGAATGTGTCAGGTATTTATTCAGCATACATCCGCATCGCTGACAATCAACGAAAATGCTGATCCGACCGTCCGCAAGGATTTTGAAATGTATTTCAGCAAAGCAGTTCCCGAAAATGATCCTGATTACCGGCACGACGACGAAGGCCCGGATGACATGCCCGCACACCTTAAAGCTTCCTTAATGGGCAGCAGCGTGCAAATTCCCGTCCGGAACGGAAAGCTTGCCCTGGGAATCTGGCAGGGAATATACCTATGCGAACACCGAAATTACGGAGGCGCAAGAAACCTGATGATTACGGTATTCGGCGAGTAGAAAAGAAAATCGGAGTTAACTGGATATACCGGTTGTAATTGTCACGTTCTCCCCCTCTGAATGTCGCAAATTGCATCTTTCAGACTGACAGGTTTGCAGTTAGTTTGCAACAACAACATTTGCCTTTATACCCGTTTTTATTTGCGCATTTGATCACTCAGAAATGAATTTGGAATGATATGCAGAATATGGTAGAAATTTTCAAGACCAATGTTGAAAGCGAAGATCAGGCGACTTTACTGATTGAACAGATTAACCGCATTTTCACCGGATACCAGGCCAGTTTTGATCTGGAAGACTGTGACCGGATTCTGCGTGTATCCTGTACTGAAGGTACGGTCCAGTCCGAGTGCCTGATCCGTTTGCTGCTGGACTTCGGGTTTTATGCAGAAATTCTCGCCGATGAGGTATACAAGCCCGAATCCGCTATTTATTCCTGACCGAATTGACAAACATTCAAACAAAACGAAGATGGCTACAATCAATCCTTACCTCAATTTCCCGGGCAATACCGAGGAAGCATTTAACTTTTACCAATCCGTTTTCGGCGGTGAGTTCCTGCATGTTCAGCGATTCAGGGAAACGCCTGAAGCCGGCAATCTGCCGGAACAGGATCAGGACAAGCTCATGCATATCGCTTTGCCGATTGGCAGTGGAACGATCCTGATGGGCACCGATGCGCTGGAATCCATGGGGCAAAGGCTGATTGAAGGCAACAATTACAACCTGTCCGTTCAAACCGAAAGTGAAGCGGAAGCGGATAAACTTTTCTACGGACTTTCCAAAGGCGGAAAGGTGATTGTGCCGCTGGATAAAGCATTCTGGGGCGATTATTTCGGCATGTTTACAGACAAGTTCGGCATCAACTGGATGGTGAGTTTTACTCCTGACTGAGAAATACGGAAACTTTTCCCTGCATGAAGCAATCGGATCATCTTCAGTTTTCCTGCAGTTGCAAAATACCGGCAAAACTGTCGTTCAGCAAGAATATTTAACAAACATACGTGCTGCAGATCGGCATAAAATAGCAAAAGTGTCATAACTTGCAGGATCTTAAATTTGTAGCAATCCGATAGCAATGAGCCGTAAACTAATATTCCTGTTTTTTCTTTTAAGCGTTGGAAACCTTGCATTTTCGCAGGCGGTACAAAATAAAATCGCCCCGTTTCAGATTCGTCTGACCAACGGCCAGCAATTTACTTCCTCGCAACTGGCTGCCGGTCCGGTGGTGCTTATATACTTTTCCCCGGATTGTGAACATTGCCAGAACTTTACCCAAGACATGGTCAAGAACTTCAATGTTTTTACAAACAAGCAGGTTGTGATGGTGACCTTTCAGGCCATGGATATGCTGAAACCGTTTGTATCGCGGTACAATCTGGGAAGTTACTCCAATGTAAAGGTAGGAACCGAGGGTACTTCCTATGCCGTGCAGCGTTACTATCAGATCCGTTCATTTCCTTACGTTGCGATTTACGACAAGTCCGGCAAACTGGTAAAAACCTTTGAAGGCGAACAGCCGCATGCCGAAATTTTCAAAACGCTGAAACAGATCTGATTCCAAATGAAGTCTTAAAGGTTTTTCAGCCTGCCATTCAGTTCCTGAATCCGTGTATGATCCAATCGGTTCATACACGGATTTTTTGTTTGACTTTACGTAAAGTTGATTTTCAGAAATGGAATATTTTGAGAAAATCATGACACTCATTTTCGCATTGATCCAAACGCTTGAAGCGAAATGCTGACAGCAAGCTACTTTATTCCGGTATTTACAAGTATTCCGGCTATTGACGTGCCTTTGAAATGTAGGCTATACTCCGTCATTGAAAACAGTGAAACTTTTTATAAATGAACAAATCAGGTAAATGCTTCCGCATACTTTCAGCCCTTTTATGCTCGGTTGCTCCGTATGCCTATTCGCAGCAAGCCAATGTCAATCTGGACTGGAATCCTCAAAAAAATACCCAGAACCTTTTTCCATACGGCGGCAATGTCGTCTCTCCGGAAGTTCATGACGACCATACCATTACGTTCCGGCTGAAAGCGCCCGACGTACAAAAAGCGGAACTGACCGGCGGGCCCATTCTGCTTGCATTGAAAACCAAACAACCCATTCCGTTTGTCAAAGGTGCTGACGGAATATGGACACTGACCGTCGGGCCGGTGAAGCCGGATATTTACGTGTACCGTTTCATCCTGGACAGCGTTCAGGTTGTTGATCCCAACAATACTTTTACAGGCTCTTCCAATCAGCCCGGTTACAGCAGCGTGATCGTTCATGATAAAGGTCCGGCTTATTACGATGCACGCAATGTTCCGCACGGAAGCGTGACACGGCATATTTATCATTCGGATGTACTCAATGGTGAACGGGAAATTTTTGTATACACGCCGCCGGGGTATGACAAGAACAAAAAATATCCCGTCCTGTATCTGTTGGGCGGAAGCGGAGAACTTGCTTCGGGCTGGTCGCAGGATGGGCGTGCCAATTTTATTGCGGATAATCTCTTATCAGAAGGTAAAATTGTTCCGATGATCATTGCGATGCCGAACAACCAGGTTTTACACCGGAATGATCCGCAGCATCTGGAAAAAACGTATGCGTTGTTCGAAAATGAACTACGGAACCACATCATTCCGTTTGTAGATAAAACATACAGCACGGTAACCGACCGCAGAGGCCGAGCCATTTCCGGATTGTCGATGGGCGGCAGGCATACCGAAGCGGTGGGATTCAAAGCACTGGATATGTTCAGCTCGTTCGGCGTCATGAGCGCCGGCGATATGGAACCGGAAAAACTCAATCCGTCCTTTTTCAATGATCCGAAGGTAAAAGAAAAAGTGGATTACCTGCTGGTCGGACTTGGAAGCGGCGAACTTGATTTTGTGGGAAAAAGGTCCGCTGCCCTGCACGAAGCACTGGAAAAACATGGAATCAGACATGACTATTTTATTGGCGGCGATGGCGCGCATGACTGGGGAACCTGGCGGCTTTTACTGCATGACAAACTGCTTCCCAATTTGTGGAAAAAGAAATAAAAACCGATGATTATGCCATACTTCAATATAGATGCTGTTAAAGAACAGACTTACGATGCCATCGTGGTCGGAACGGGCATCAGCGGCGGATGGGCGGCCAAGGAGCTGACCGAAAAAGGCCTTAAAACGCTGATGCTGGAACGCGGAAAGGATGTCAGGCACATTAAAGACTATCCGACGGCCTGGATGCAGCCGTGGGAATTCGAACATCTCGGCCAGCCTTCCCTAGAAATCCGGCAGCAAAATCCGATTGCGAGCAAACACTATATTTTCAAGGAAGATGCCATGCATTTTGTAGTGAAAGATGCAGAACACCCGTATGTGCAGGACAAGCCGTTCGACTGGATGCGCGGCTATCAGGTCGGCGGAAGATCATTGCTCTGGGCACGGCAGACGCAGCGCTGGTCGGATTATGACTTTGAAGGCCCGGCACGCGACGGCTTTGCCGTTGACTGGCCGATCCGCTATGCCGATATTGCTCCGTGGTACAGCTATGTGGAGAAATTTGCAGGAATTTCAGGCAACAAGGACGGACTTGCGCAGCTTCCGGACGGCGAATTCCTTACACCGCATGAAATGACTTGCGTGGAAAAGCATTTCAGTGAGCAAACAGCAAAAAACTACCAAAATACACGACCGATCATCATTGGGCGGGCTGCACACATTACCGATCCGCAGCCGATCCATACCGAGCAGGGACGCGCCAAGTGCCAGCACCGCACCATGTGTCAGCGGGGTTGTCCGTACGGCGGCTATTTCAGCTCCAATGCTTCCACCATTCCGTGGGCAGAAAAAACAGGCAATATGACATTAAAACCGCATTCCGTTGTTCATTCCATTATTTATGACGAGAAAAAGCAGAAAGCCACCGGCGTGCGGGTTGTAGATGCGCTGACAAAGGAAATGACAGAATATTATGCCCGGATAATTTTTGTAAATGCTTCTGCCATCAACTCCAATCTTATTTTACTGAATTCCCGGTCCAGCCGTTTTCCAAATGGACTCGGCAATGACAGCGGCGTACTTGGCAAATACATCGGTTTTCACAATTACCGCGGCCGTGTCAGTGCGGATTACGACGGTTTTCATGAATTTACCGTAGACGGACGCAGGCCAAACGGCGCTTACATTCCACGGTTCCGGAATGTGTTCAAACAAGAAACCGACTTTCTGCGCGGATATGCGGCTTCATTTTCGGCTTCCAAAATGGGCAATGATACTTCTGAAATCGGGACGGCTTTAAAGGAAAGTTTATTCGGCGAGGAAAACGGCGGATGGAACCTGGGCATTCAGATGATGGGCGAAACGATTCCCAAGGAAAGTAATTTTGTAAGCCTCGATCCGCAACTGAAAGATGCCTGGGGGATTCCGCAGCTGAGAATGCATGTCGCTTTTGATGACAATGACATGAAAATGGTCCGGGATTTTTACAATGAACTCAGTGAAATGCTGTCAAAAGCAGGATTTACGAACATCAAAACGGCTGATACCAAACGGAATCCCGGCAGTGAAAACCACGAAATGGGTGGCATCAGAATGGGCAACGATCCCAAAACTTCCATGCTGAACAAATGGAACCAGCTGCATCACTGCAAAAATGTGCTGGTAACAGATGGCGGCTGCATGACGTCCACCTCCACGCAAAATCCTTCGCTGACTTACATGGCGATAACGGCGCGAGCGGTAAACCATGCTGTGGAAGAAATGAAAAAAGGCAATATTTGAGGATTGTTCAACAAAATGCAGAAAGATACAATGGCCAGTGTTCAGAAATTTTTTGACGGTACCCGTGTGAAAATCAAAGGAAAACCAGATGTCTGGATTATTCTGAATCATGAATCCATTCAGAAAGGAGCCGTTACAAAGGTGACGGGAAAGATCAAATGCAGAAGCGAAAAGACGGGGGAAATCAAGTTTTATAACGAAAAGAACTGCGAGGCGGTTTAAGTTTTGACGATATGGATTGTCATTTGATGTCATTTATTGTCATGAATTGTCATTTATTGTCATGAATTGTCATTTATTGTCATGGATAGTTATGGAATTTTTGGAAGGCTGGGATTTGGGTTCTGGGTTATTATAGAGATTGTCAAACTGAGCGTTTGGGATATTTGGCTCAGTTTGACAAAACATTTGACCGTGTTTATTCTGTAAGGTTTTCTGACAGACTTTTGATTAGAAAAATCAATTCAGATCATCCAGTGTTTCTTTTAATTCCGCAACTGTTTTGGAAGGAACATTAGAACGGGTAAATACGGTTTTCGCGTCTGAAAAGTTACTGTAAAACGCATTGTTTGCTTTGCTGTCAATACCCAGTGCCGCTCCGTTCAGGGTGATCCCAGCAAAAAGACCTTTGCTTCTGGAATAGGAATAAACTTCTGCTTCCAGCTTGTAATCCGTGTTTGCGGAAGAACTTCTGCCCATTGGACCTGCAGCTACCGAAAGATCACCGCCCAAGGTGAAACTTCCGTTTCCGATATCCGTAAGCGTTTTGCTGTTTTTAAAGATCAGTACAAGATCCACAGCCTGCACGCCAATTTGTGCCCCGATACTGCCGCCCGTAATGGTGATGAAAACCGGATCGCTCCATTCGCCGTTGCTTTTTTTCACCATGGCAATGCCTTTGCCGTGTTTTCCGCCAATCATCAGTCCGGCATTGATCATTCTCGGTACGATGATAATCCCTTTGGAGATAGCCAGAAGCTGTGCCGGGATATTCTCCTGCATTTCGCTGAAACCATTCAGTACGTTAATGGCAGCTTCAATTTTTTCCTCTTCCTTATCCTGTGCAAAAGCGGGTGCGATCAGTCCGATAGCCAGGAATAATACAATCTGTAATTTAAGCAATCTAAGTTTTTCAATACGCATGTTGTAAATAGGATAATTGTCCAACAAGGAACGCTAAATGATCGTGCCGCTGTACAGTTTGGTCCAATAAAAATTATGTCTGGATGCATTTACAAGGCAGTTTCCCGAGTGGATTACCTTTGACGTATATACATGGCAAGATGGTTTGCTGGTATGATTTTGGTAAACGGAATACTGAATTAACATCAACCTAATATACAATATCATGAATGCCGAAACGATCAGCCTGAATGAGCAGGAAGTAAAACCGGTTGTAGATCTTCTGAACGACTATCTTGCCAATTACCATATCCATTATCAAAAACTCAGAGGCTGCCACTGGAATATCAAAGGACAGAACTTTTTTACGCTGCATGTGAAATTTGAAGAGTTGTATACCAACGCACAGCAAACAATTGATGAAATAGCAGAACGTGTCCTGACGCTTGGAAAACCGCCGCACAGCCGTTTTCAGGATTATATCAATGAATCCAGCATCCAGGAAATTGATACGATTGGTATGGCTGATCTGCAAATGGTGGATGCATTGCTTGACGACATGGCAAAGCTTATCGAAATGGAGCGTGTGTTGCTGATGGCTACGGAAGAAGCCGGCGACGATGGTACCAATGATATGGTTAACCGCTTCATGCAGTTTAAAGAAAAGAATACCTGGATGCTTCGTTCTTTTGCCGGTAAGAAATAATTCTTACAGCTGACAGCCAGCCGCATTTAATCTGGTTATACGAAATTTATCAAACCATCCTGAAATCAGGGTGGTTTTTTATTTATCTATTGGTTTACTTGCATCAGTTCTCAATCAATCCGCGACGATGCCTTCTGTTCCTGTTTTTAAAATCGGAAAAATAAGCCTGTTTGACCCGTTTAAATTTGCAAGCGATCCGCTGCGTTACCTTAATCAGGGATTTGAAGCCTGCGGCAGCACGTATAAACTGAGGTTGTTCAGAGAATTTGTGATCAGTCGTGACCCTGCTTTTTTCAGGCACATATTGCAGCAGAATCACCGCAACTACAAAAAGGGAAGTTCTTCCAAAATGCTTTATCCGGTTCTTGGCAACGGCCTGGTAACCAGCGATGGCGATTTCTGGCTGCGGCAGCGCAGGCTTGTCCAGCCGGCTTTTCATCGGGAACGGCTGCAGGAACTTTTCCTTACGATGGGTGTGCTTACCTCGCGGTTTCTGGATGAAATGGAAATTTTCAGAGGAAAAGATGCCATTGACATCGATGCCAGCATGATGGGCATTGCGGCCGATATTGCACTTAAGACGCTGTTCGGGAACATGACTACCGAGGATAAGGCAAAAATCTATGAGCAAGTCAGCCGGACACAGAAATACCTTGTTACACGTGTAAGAAGGCCGTACCGCATTCCGCTCATGGCATTGAACGGAGAAGACCGACAGTTCCGGACCGATCTTGATTATTTCAACAAGCTAGTTTTTGACTTCATTCATGACCGCCGGATTTCCGGAGAAAAACCCAACGATCTGCTTCAGCTGCTGCTTGACAGTACCGATGAGGATACGGGCGAACAGATGAACGATCAGCAGATACGGGATGAGGCCATCACCATGTTTGCCGCCGGACATGAAACGTCTGCAACCGGCCTGAGCTGGATTTTATGGGAACTTTCCCGGCAGCCCGCCATAGTGGAAAAGCTCCGAAAAGAAGCAGAGATCTTTCAGGATGTGCCTACCTTTGAACAGCTGATGATCATGCCTTATACCCGACAGGTTGTGGAAGAAGGATTAAGGTTGTACCCGCCGGCCTGGACCATGACGCGTGAAGCAATTTCAGATACTGAAATTGAAGGATATCAGCTGGAAAAAGGCACTTCCGTTTTTCTGTCCGTATTTGAGCTTCATCGCAATCCCGACATATGGAACAATCCGCTCACGTTTGACCCGGAAAATTTCAGCCCTGAAAACGTCAGGAACAGGCCGAAGTTCAACTACCTACCATTTGGTGCCGGACCGCGTATTTGCATCGGACAGCAATTTGCGCTCATGGAAATGCAGCTGATACTGGCTGCTGTGGTAAAGCGGTTTACTTTTGAAAATGATCCTTCTCATCCCGTCGGTATGCTGCCGCAGATTGTACTCAAATCGACGAGTGGAATCCGGCTGTTTGTAAAATAACATTGTTGCTCATCACAATCCTCCTATGCATCATACCATTATACTTTACCTTTCGCTGATTGTCATTATTCTTTTTCTGGTGATGCTGGCACAGCGGATCAAGGTATCCTACCCTATTGTGCTGGTGATCGGCGGCCTGGCGCTGAGTTTTGTTCCGGGTTTACCGGTTGTTACAGTTGATCCGCAACTGATTTTTCTGATTTTTCTCCCGCCGCTCTTATACGAAGCTGCGTGGCAGACATCCTGGAAAGATTTCTGGAAATGGCGGCGTGTAATCGGTTCATTTGCATTTGGTATTGTAATACTGACTTCCTGCGTGATTGCTTATGTCAGTCACATGCTGATTCCTGAATTTACACTGGCACTCGGTTTTTTGCTGGGCGGGATTATCTCACCGCCGGACGCAGTTGCCGCTACTTCTGTCCTGAAAGATGTAAAAGTGACCAAAAGGCTGATTACGATTCTGGAAGGTGAAAGTCTGCTTAATGATGCTTCCAGCCTTATTGTGTTCCGGTTTGCCGTTATAGCTGTTTCTTCAGGGACGTTTGTTTTTTCCGCTGCGGTCGGCAGTTTTTTCATGGTCATCATCATGGGATTTGCCATCGGGATGCTCATTGCACTCCTGTTTTATGCCATTCACCGCTGGATGCCCACCACGCCCAGCATCGACACGACGCTGACGTTTGTTGCGCCGTACACCATGTATATTGCAGCAGAAGAATTTCATTATTCGGGAGTTATTGCCGTTGTAACCGGCGGATTGTTCCTTTCGAGCCGGAGCCAGATTATGTTCAGCCATTTAAGCCGCATGTATACCAATACGGTCTGGTCTACCGTCGGGTTTGTTTTCAACGGCATTATCTTCATGCTGATCGGATTGCAGCTTCCGGTCATTATCCAGCAACTGGGCGACACATCGCTTTCAGAAGCCATCAATTACGGGCTGATCATTTCAGCAGTCGTCATCCTGACCCGTATGGCCAGCACCATCGGCGCATCCTACTTTACCGTAATGATCAGCAGATTTATTAAGACAGCCGATAGCAGGCCGGGGCTCAGAGGGCCGGTAATTTTTGGCTGGGCAGGCATGCGCGGTGTGGTTTCGCTAGCCTCGGCATTGTCCATTCCTTTGCTTACGGATAACGGACAGCCTTTTCCGCAACGCAACCTGATCCTGTTTATCACCTTTGTCGTCATCCTCGTGACGCTGGTCTTTCAGGGGCTTACGCTGCCTATGGTTATCCGATGGATGAACGTAAAAGAACTGGATTATTCCATGTCATCGCACGAGCAGGATGTAATGATCCGAAGGAAACTGGCGGAAGAGTCGCTGAACATGATCAATACCCGGTTTGCAGATCAGATCACACAGAATGATCTGTTGCAGAGCCTGAAATACAAGCTTGAAGGCGATATCGGATTTCTGGACCACATTCAGCAGCCGGAAGAAATCAGTTCCGGATTTGCGGACGTAACGGTTTACCGGTCCATCGCCAGGGAATTACTTGCCAACAAACGGGCGCTGCTGCACAGATTCAACAAAAAAGAAATGTTTGAAGAGGAAGTAATCCGGCAGCATCTGGCTCAGCTTGATCTGGAAGAAGAAAAAATACGGCAGCAGTTCCTGCATATGGATTGACGTTTGTCCTATTCTTAAACGATACCGTATTCGTGCACCGGACAAACGGCAGCCACCATTTTTTTCTTTCCGGTTTCTTTATTGAAAAAATTAATCCAGCCGCCCCAGATTTATTCCTGCAAATCCAACCTGATTGACATGAACCGGCTTTCCGTCCAGGTTCATGATTTCATCCGGCACCTTCATGAAGGTATGCGTATGGCCTCCGATAATCAGATCGATATTTCGGGTTGAGCGCGCCAGCACCTGGTCCGAAACTTTGTTGTCCTTGTATTTATAGCCAAGATGCGAAAGGCAGATCACCATTTCACAACCCAGTTCGTTTCGCAGCAGCGAGGCCATTTCGTTGGCTTTGGCAACCGGGTCTGTATAAACAATTTCACCGTAATTTTTCTTGTTCACCAAACCGGCCAGTTCAATCCCCAGCCCGAAAACGCCGACTTTTACACTTCCTTTTTTAAATATCTTGTACGGTAACACCTTTCCCTGCAGCTCCGTATTTTCAAAATTGTAATTGCTGACGATAAACGGAAAATTTGCATGCGGAAGCTGTTTGACAAATCCGGAAATTCCGTTGTCGAAATCGTGGTTTCCCATGGTAGCCGCATCGTAACCCATTTTGCTCATCAGCGTAAATTCCAGTTCGCCGCCGTAAAGATTAAAATACGGGGTTCCCTGAAAAACATCCCCGGCATCCAGCAGCAATACGTTTTTCTGTTCCTGCCTTATTTTTTCTATCAATGCAGCCCTTCTGGCTACGCCGCCCATGCCCTGATTGCGCGAGCCGTCCATCGGAAAAGGCTCAATTCGACTGTGTACGTCATTGGTATGCAAAATCGTAAGCTGCACGTCGGCATCTTTGCCAAATGCAGCAAACGGCACCGAACCAAGTGTCACTAACGCTGCGGCGGCACCCGTTTTCCGGAGAAAATCCCTGCGGCTGTTCTTATTCAATAACAATTCTTCCATCGAGCTGAGCGTTGATTTTTTTTCCTTGCCGCGTTAAGTCTGCGATATTTTCGAGCAGTGCATCCCTTACTTTCATGTTGATTTCATGTCTTTCCAGCGGATTGCGCAGACATTCCAGATCGTCGCCGCCATCTGCAAGATAATCATAAGTGAGCAGGTTGTAAGTCCTGTTTACGTCAAAAGGCTGTCCGCCGATTGTAACGTCATAAGCCTGTTTGTTCCGGATTTTCATGCGCATGCCGGAAATGGGTTCACCGTCTTTGTTCACAATGAAGTCAATCAGTTTACGGACATTTTCACCGGAAAGTTTCAGTACCACCATTTCGTTCTCAAAAGGCATGAGTTCAAACACATGCGAAACGGTAATGTTGCCTTTCGGAAAAGTGGTACGCAAGCCGCCTTTAGTCGAAAGTGTGAACTGAATAGACGGGTCTTTCTTTAATCCTTCGGTAAGCAGTGCATCCGCAAAAAAGTTACCCATCAGCGTTTCCGGCGCAGCAGGTTTGGTGAGTTCCTGTTCGGTCTGGCCGATGACCTTGTCCATTTCCTCCTGCATCTTTTCTTTGTACGGCAGATAATATTTTATAAAAGCCGAATCTGCACCGGTTTGTGCATCAATGGCATACTGCGTGTAATCACTTTTGGAAACGGTTAAGGAGCGGTGACAGGAAGCAGTCAGTAAAACTGAATACAGTAGAACCAAAGCTTGATAAAAGTATTTCCCGGGAGAATTCATAGTTGCCGATTTAAATTCAAAAGTAGCATGAAATCACTTACCGTTCTGGCCAAACCGGAAAAACCTGAATGATGCGATCCGTTACCAGCCGGCATTTTGTACAAGATTTGGATTGGCGTCTATCTGCGATTGCGGGATCGGATAAAGTTCCAGTTTGGGCGAATAAGGCAGCAGCACATTGTCCACAATCTGGTCCGGGGACATGGCTGCTATTTCTTCATTCAGCGTTCCCCAGCGCCGGATATCAAAAACCGTGTTGAACTCGCCCGTCAGTTCCAGCCGCCGTTCTTTCCGGATCGCAGCTCTCAGTTCAGCGGCTGTCGTCGGCTTCAGCGCAGTTGCTTTGGCACGCGTACGAACGCGGTTGAGCAGCGGCAGTGCCTGCGCTGTTTTGCCGGTTTCCACCAATGCTTCTGCAAGGCAAAGTAAAACATCTGAGAACCGCATTTCAATCAGATCGGCACTGTAACCCTGAATGGCAGCACCGGCCGGGCGCGGTTCACGAGCCAGTTTCCCGTAAGCCATACCGTATCTGAAATCGTTATGCCCGAGAGAAGTTTGGGTACGTTTGTTGATGTAATTGCCTGTTCCGGGATCATAAACAATACTGTCGCCAGGCTCTGCGCCGGCTCTTGCACTGCCCTTGAAAACGTATCTTTCCACCAGTGTGAAATCCCGGCGCGTATCCGTCTTTTCGTATTGCTGGTAAAACGCAGGCGTCAGCCCGTAATTGGTTTGTTCATCGCCGTTGACAAGGCCGGTCGGAAAAAGATTGAAGGGCAGAATATTGCCGTTCGGATTGGAAGAATTGATAAAATATCCAAACGAAAGCACAATTTCACGGTTGCGTTCATTACTGAGCGCAAATACATCCGCAAAATCCGGGAGCAGCTCAAAGTCATATTTTTCTTCATTCTCCGGCCCGGTCAGCTCCCCAAGTTTATCAACGGCCTTCTGGTAATTTTCCGTTCTGGAAAGCGGCTTGCCAGCCATGGTCAGATATACTTTTCCGAGCAGCGCTTTGGCGGTTCCTGCCGAAACACGGCCCAGCTCTGCTCCTCCCCTGGAATCCGGCAGGTTGTTTTCAGCAAAAGCCAGATCTGCAATAACCGCATCATACACAGCAATGTCCGTTGCTCTCGGCGCAAATACAAGCTCGGTATCATCCAGTGATTTGATTTCCTGCAAAATCAACGGAACACCGCCGAAAAGCCTTACCAGATTGAAATAGGCGTATGCCCGTAAAAATCTTGCTTCAGCCACATACGGATCTGCTTCTTCCGCTTCCCCCGGAACTGCCAGTTTCGCATTATCAATAACCGTATTGGCACGAAAAATAATCTTGTAAAATCTTGCCCAGACGACCTCGAAAGCACCGGATGATGCCACATGGCCAAACCGGTAATAAGGATCCGAACCTGAACCCAAAATACCCGCAGTTGCATAGCGATGGCCGGATTCGGCAAGAATGAACCGGCTCGTTATATCGGAAAAATCAGGAGCGGTCCAGGCTTGATAAACCCCGATCGTGGCCTGGTTCAGTCCCTCTTCATCTTTGAAAACAACTTCCTTGCTCAGGGATGAAAACGGGGATTCTTCCAGGTTTTCACGACATGCATGGCAAATCAGTAACAGTACGAAGGCAGAGGCGATTTTTACAGAAAACTTTATGGTTGTCATAGGAAGGCCGTTTCAGAAATTACAGGAAAAACCGATGGTATAAGAGCGCTGCGACGGATATGCGCCGTAATCAATCCCCTGCTGCAAAAGCGATTGTGCATAGGAACTCACTTCGGGATCAAAACCGGTGTACTTTGTCAGCGTCCACAAATTGGTGCCCGTCACAAACAGCCGGGGATCTTTGACCGGACCGATTTTCGGGAAGGTGTAGGACAAACTGAGCATTTTCAGCCTTGCAAAACTGCCGTCTTCCAGCATGGTGGAGTTGATATCGCCCGAAGCAATACCGCGCTGTATACCGGGATATTTGGGATTGTTGTGCGGATTGGCTGCGGTATACCGTTTGTTAAACCATTCTTCGGACTGGTTGAAACCCACGCCGCCATAATCCACAACGCCGTTATTGATATAAAAGCGGGTCAGATTAAGCACATCGTTTCCGACCGAACCGGTAATCAGCGCGTTGAGAGTAAACTTTTTCCACGTTACATCATTGCTCCATCCGAAAGTAAAATCAGGCGTGGATTTGCCCAGAACGATCCGGTCGGCGGCAGTAATGATGTTATCGCCGTTTGTATCCGCATAAATCCATGCCCCGTACAGCGGAGTTCCTGTACTGCCCGGCGGACGCGGGCCTTCAAAGGTGGGAAAAGTCGGGTTTCCGTTGGCGTCAAAATCGGTAAGCTGTGTTAATCCTGCCACTTTATACCCGAAAAAGCGTCCGACTTCCTGCCCGGGCGTAAGAATACCGGAAACACCGCCCAGCAGGTTTCCGTTGATGCTGATGTAATCGGATTGTGTCCTTTCCCCAAGATCAACCAGTGTGTTGACGTTTCGGGATACGTTGAATCTTGAAGAAAATGTCACGTTACTTTTTTGTACTACAAATGCCTGTATGCTCAGTTCCAAACCGCGGTTCCGCATGGTTCCGTAGTTGTCGATAATGGTTCCGACACCCGATTGCGTCGGCACTTTTCTGGGCTGTAGAAGATCGGAAGTCACTTTATCATAATAGTCAAAGCTGAACACAAGCCTGTTCCGGGCCATGCTGAAATCCGCTCCGGCATTGAACTGCCGCGTACGTTCCCATGAAAGATTGGGATTGGCAATGGTATTCGGATAAATGCCGGTATTGATCACACTTCCGTTGCCGGCAGGACCCATTTCATAAAATCCGCTGCTGTATTGAGAAAGCGACGAATACGGCCCGATCGCCTGACTGCCGGTTTCGCCATACGAAGCCCGCAGCTTGGCATTGGAAATAACCGTAAAACTTTTCATAAAACCTTCTTCTTCAAGGTTCCAGGCAAGCGCCACTGAAGGGAACAATCCGTATTTCCTGTTGGCTGCAAAAGCAGAAGCGCCGTCCGTACGGATGGAAGTATTCAGAACATATTTGCCTTTATAAGAATAATTTGCACGAAGAAATCCGGACTGAAGAATGCGTTTTTCCTTGTATGAGCCAATCGCCTGCGATTGGGCGCTTCCGATATTGTCAACACCGAAATACGGCACATTGAAACCGGCATAACTGGTGTTGACGAATTCTACAGTCTGGTCGTTATATTCCACACCCAACGTGGCATTCAGGTAATGGTTTTTGTTCAATGTCTTTTCATAAAGGAAATATGCATTGAGATTGTAACTGTAAGTATTGGAAGTATTGTTGCTTCCCCGCCCTTTGACCGGATTTCCTTCGGCCGTTGATGGCGGCAGAAATACTTTCCGGCGCGTCAGGTTCTGATTTCCGCCCAGACTGACAACCAGCTGCAGTCCGTCAGCTATTTTAAAATAATTTTCCAGGTTCAGAACCGTATAATCATTCTGCGTCAGATCCGTTTTGGCAGTCAGTTCATTGTACGGGTTTGAAAAATAGTAACCCTGATAATCAGGAATTCCCAGACTGTTGTTACCCAGATAATCCACGCTTAAGGTGGGTGCGGCGCGCAGCCCGTCCATTAATCCACCGGAACTTGGCCATGCCCTTGAAGCGGTAACGGCGCGGTTGGACTTCTGCCGCGTGAATGCAAACTGGCCTTTTACATTATACCAGTCATTGAGTTCATTGTTCAGATTTACGCGCAGGCTCGCCCGGTTGTTGTCCGAATTGATGATGGTACCTTTTTCCTGCAGGTAATTTCCCGAAATGTAATAGGATGACCTGGGCGAACCGCCGGAAAGGCTCAGTGTAATATCTTCCCGGAAACTGGGCTGTGTGATGGCATTAACCCAGTTTGTACTGGTCATGGCGCTGTCCGGATTTTCAAACGGCGGCGTACGGCCCGAGATGCTGTAACTTTCATTGATGATCTGGGCATATTGACCGGAATTCATCATCTTGACCGGATTGGCAATGGCCCCGAATGATGTCTTATTGATCAGTTCAATACGTCCTTCGCCGCGTTTGCCCGCTTTTGTCGTAATCAGCACAACGCCATTTGCGCCCCGCGATCCGTAAATGGCCGTTGCCGAGGCATCTTTCAGGATTTCCATGCTTTCAATGTCATTCGGATTGATTCCGTAAAGCCCGTTCTGCGTGTACGCACCTGTAAAGTTGGCCCCGGCTTCGCGGTAAGGCGGCATTGGAAAGCCGTCGATTACGTACAGCGGTTCATTGTTTCCGCTCAGCGAATTATTGCCTCTGATCCGGACCACAGCAGCGGCGCCGGGCTCGCCTGAGGTTTCCACCACCTGAACGCCCGTTGTCCGGCCCTGCAAAGCCTGATCTACGGTATTGATCACGGCCGATTTGTACTCCGTAGCAGAAACCCTGGAAGTACTTCCCGCCAGATCACGCTTGCTCTGTGTGCCATAACCGACCACCACGACTTCATTCAGTGCTTTGGCTTCCGGCAGCAACTGCACATTCAGCTGACTCTGATTATTTACCGGAATTTCTTTTGTCTTAAAACCAATAAAACTGAAAACCAGAATCGCACCGGATTCCGGAACAGCGATTTCAAAACGGCCGTTTGCATCTGTAGTTGACTGCATTTGGGTGTCTTTCACGATTATACTTACACCGGGCAGACCCGAACCTTTTTCTTCCACAACGGTCCCTTTTACAATGCGGGAATTTGCCGGCGGGCTTGGATTACTGTTCTCTGCATGGCCAGGGCTGTCTATTGTATTTTTTGAATTGGCGCTTGTATCCAGAGGTGCAGGCTTTACAAGCGGGTTGAAATTTTGCGGGGAACCGGGCGGAACAACAGGTGCCTTGTTTATGGAATCAGGTCTGGAAGTAGTGTCGGGTTGAACCTGTTGTGCCAGAATGATCGGAGGCGGGTAAAGCATCAACAGCAGCAGAACAATACCGGATCGGGGAAAAATCAATCGGCTATAACATTGCCTTGCGAAATTCAATTGTTGAATTTTTTGCATATGTGCTTCTTGGCTAGGTGATTGGACAAAGTCCAGAAAAGGAACACGATAGTGCTGGGAAAGCAAATATTATACCGACGTACAAATTTGCTGCCTTTATGCAAAGCTTTCCGGCATTCCTAACGCAGCAGAAATGACCAGGATAAAGGATGCTGCTAGCCTGCCTTTATATCTGTAAATAATCATCCAGAAATCTTTGCAGGTATGTAATTTGCTTATCGTCAAATAAAACGGAAACGCCGGTCATAATTTTTGGAAACATGACCCTTAAGATTACATTTGTCAAAATGCCCACATCTCCTGGGATTGAACATGAACAGAAAATAGGAGTATAAGAAACCAGATACGACCATGAGCCAGGAACAACTGCTAACTGCTGATTATATTGATTCTCAAATAGGTAATGTAATTGAATATTATATCCGGTGGGATTTTGAAGAGGATCCTTTTTTCGGAAAAGCCAGGATAAAAGGTCTGGTGGATGACGATTACGGCAAGCTGAAAATCATTTGTGACGTCATAGAAGGAAGTGATCTGGAAATGGCTTACGAGGAAGAAGAAGTATTCATGTATTCGGATAACCGCCCTATTTATGCGGGAGCTTTGCCGGAAATTTACTCGGCCAACTGGATCAGTACGGATGGCAAAAAGAAAAAACAGATCTTTATTTCACCGCCTAATGAAAATGCAAAGGATTTTGCCATTTCACAGACCAACAGTAAAGTAGTGGTCAAAAGAATATATTAAAACAATCGCATTCCGGCCATTTTCACTGCAAATGAAAACAACCGGAATGCGTTCTTGCTGTCCCGCCTAGTTTTTCACAATCTTCTTTGTAAGTACCCGGTCTTCAAACACGGCTTTCACTATGTAAAGCCCCGACGGACTGTTTGTCAGGTCAAAATCATAAACATTCGTGCTGACCGCTCCTGCAATTACCTGTTCCGCAATTTTTTGTCCGTTCACATTATAGATTTCCACAGACTGCAATCCTGCCGGATGCGGATAAAACTGCACTGAAACTGCACCGTTTGTAGGATTAGGGGTAACCAGGAATCCGGCTTCTTTCAGATTTGGATTAACCGTAACGGTTCTGATATTGATATCGTCCAGGAAAATATTGTTTTCATTGCCGTTCGTATTGACAAATGCAACAAGCACTTCTCCGCTGTTTATAAAACCGGTGATATTGATCTGTTCCTGTCTCCATTCATTGGCAACAGGGACAAATGCCGTTTGTACTGCGGTACTTCGGGTTACGAGTGACGGTCCCCATTTTTTGTAAACACTCGTGTAGGTCTGACCGCAATCCGTACTGATCATCACCTGCAACGTATCCCAGACATTTTGAACAGCGGATGCATTCGTATAAGTCGCGGCTGCAACCTGGAACGATACATACGCAGAATCGGCTCCTGCAATATTCACCGTCGGCGATCTCAGGAAATCCCTCTGCCCGATTTCCTGATTATTGAAATTGGCTATACGGACGGACGCATTGCCGGTTTTGGCTGCGGCAGTTGTTTTCTGCCAGGTTGAACCCCGGTCCGGATTTACAATATCCCAACCTGCCGGCGGAAACAGGCCTTCAAAACTTTCAGTAACCGGGGCATCAAACGCTTCGTAATAAATAAATGCAAACTCGGCTTCATCATTGCTGGCATCTTCGTCCGTTCCGCCGTTCGGATTGCTGGTATAGACACTCAAAATGTGGTTTCCTTCGATAGTCGTTAGGGACGGAAGTGTTACACTGGTTTCTTGATACGTCTGCAACGATCCGCGCCAGTTGTAATTCTGAACCGTTCCATTGTCGATAACCGCATGAATAATCACCGAAGTCAGGATTTCCTTGCCTTTGTTTACAAGCGTTACCTTCGGTGCAAATACATTGGAGCAAAGTCGTTGTTCGGGTTCGGTAATGGCACCAATGGAAGCATCTTTGTTTTTGAGATTCACCGGCACGCAGCCGTTGGAAAGGCTCAGCAGGGAGCGATACGTTTCATATGCGGCTTCCATGCGGGCAACCTGCATTTTGGTAAACATATAAAGACAGGCATCCGGCGTGTAATCCATGTAATTCTGGTACATGATTCCAGGTGCCGAAGTCGTACATCTGTCGGTTACCATTCCGGTCCGGCATGTACTTGTACTGTTGCTCTGGTTGGGGGTATCTTCCACTTCATCCGTACCTGTGCAGGTTCCGTTGTCATCGCCCCAGATGTGAAACAAACTGAAATAATGGCCCAATTCATGCGTAAGCGTTTTGCCTTGGTTATAACCGGTTGCACTGCCGCCTGGCAAACTGCTGTAATCAATCGCAACGCCCTGCTCGTCAGGAACACCGTCGTCCGGGAAAGTGGCATAACCCAATGTCGTACTGGACAGATCGGTGATCCAGATATTCAGATAACGGTCCGTATCCCACGCATCGGCACCGCCAGACTCAGCATGTTTGAGCTGATTGGTTGTATAATCAAAAGAAGTTTTCAGGGTTGTGTATCTTACAATTCCGGTGGAAGGAACATCGTTTGGCGTTCGCTGGGCAAGGCAGAACCGGATGCCGGATTGTCCGAAAAGCGGTTTGAAATACAGCGGGATTTTATCCGCACTGGCATTCAGACCGGCATAGTCTTTATTAATGGTGTCCAGCTGCGCCAGAATCTGTGCATCCGTTACCAGCGACTGCCGCGTGAGAACAACATGAAAAACGACCGGAATCGTTATTTCACCGGTTGTTTTCAACGATTTCCCTGCGGCCATGCGCGCATGGATGATCTGTTTGAGCCGGGCTTCCCGCTGACTGAACCGGACTTTCAATGCCGGTTGTTCCTGAAATCTTTTATTCAGTAAATTCATGGATCCGCAGCGCTCCTGTGCAAACAAAATACCTGGCGCAAGGAAAAAAAACAGCAGACTAAATGTGAAAAAATGTTTAATAACCGGTACAGTATATCGCATTATTTTGTTACTATATCTTGAAGTAAAATGGATTTCTTGAAAAATGGGTCTGAATAATACTGTAGTACGACGAAATGTGCCTGAACAATGCACTATGATGCTATTTTAATAGCTATTTAATCCATAATTTGTACGTATAAAACCGTTCCTATATGTCAGACACGGCACCGGTAAAATTCCGCAAAATCATTCATATCGATATGGATGCATTTTATGCATCGGTAGAACAGCGCGATTTTCCGGAGTATCGCGGCAAGCCACTGGCGGTCGGCGGATCTCCTTCCGGCAGAGGCGTCGTGGCAACGGCGAGTTATGAGGCCAGAAAATTCGGGGTACGGTCGGCGATGTCGTCTCGAAAAGCCATGCAACTTTGCCCGGACATCCTGTTTGTGTATCCGAGGTTTGAAGTTTACAAGGCTGTTTCTGCCAAAATCAGGGAAATATTTCATCGTTATACAGACTTGATCGAGCCGCTTTCGCTGGACGAAGCTTATCTGGATGTGACGGAAGACAAATTGCAGATCGGCTCTGCTCTGGAAATCGCGGCGCAGATTAAAAAAGCAATCAAAGACGAACTGAACCTGACTGCTTCGGCAGGCGTGTCCATCAACAAGTTTGTTGCAAAAATCGCTTCGGATATCAACAAGCCGGACGGACTGACATTCATCGGACCTTCCAAAGTGGAGAATTTCATTAATAACCTGCCGGTGGAAAAATTTTTTGGTGTGGGAAAAGTAACGGCGGAAAAAATGAAAAACATGCAGCTTTTTACCGGCGCAGACCTGAAAAAGCTGACGGAGGACGAACTTGTAAGGCACTTCGGGAAAACAGGGTATTTTTATTACAAGATCGTACGCGGCATGGATGACCGCGAAGTTCAGACGCACCGGGAAACCAAATCACTAGGCGCGGAAGATACGTTTCAGTATGATCTGGAAAATATAGATGAAATGTACAAAGAGCTTGACCGGATCGCGGTGACCGTTCATAACCGGCTGGTCAAAAAACAGCTGAAAGGAAGGACAGTAACGCTAAAAGTCAAATTCAGTGATTTTACCCAGATTACACGGAACCACTCATTCAACAATCCGGTCGGCGACCTTGACACGATCATCGAAACAGCACGGCAACTGCTCGAAAAAGTCAGCTTCGAAGAAAAAACGGTCCGCTTACTGGGCATTTCACTTTCAAACTTCGGTGAACCCGAAATCCGTTACAGAAAACCCAGAGACCCCGAACAACTGGAACTTTTCACTTAAAAACCTGATTTACATCTCACAAAATACATTTCACTTCTCACAACAACAAGGCATCCACCCGATGCGCCTGCACTTTACCTTCACAAGGCGACCATGAAAAAATGGTAAAACGTCCGTCCTGCGATGCAACCAGCGCAATGGAGTCGCGCTGATCAAATACGAACTGTGCCGCAGACAAATGCCGTGTTCCGCCCGTTTGCACCGGATGTACAACGACGCCTTTGTTACCGATTACCGGTTCTGTTACAAGCATTTCTTCCACCGGATGACCACCCGGCGCACGTCCGATTTTTGCGCCGAATGCAAGCAGCTCATAACTGTCATTGATGATTGTAGCGCCGTCCACCGCGGTAAGTCCTGCCAGTCCGTTAATGGCCGAGCTCAGCTGACTTTGCGATTTGCCCGGATGCGGATCAAGAAGATACTCGCGATAAAGTTCGGACAGTTCGGAAAATGCCGGCTGAACCTGATACGTAATCGGATGTATAATGGATTTCCGCCACTCATCCTGATTGGTCGGTACTACCAGCAAAATGCCTCCACGTTCGTGGCCGCGCATGGAAACGGCAAGCTGCACAAGCAAATTAAGCGAATCATTCCATAAATTGGGCGATGTAAAACCGATCATGGAATTGATAATGGACGGGCAGTCGCGGACACTGCCGCTTTCTTCATCCACAATTTTCACCTGATCTCCTTTCAGCACCGCCACATTCACAAACTTGCCGAAGCCGTCCACACGTCGGTGTTTGATCACCAGCATGCCGGGCTCAATGACTTCCAGCACAAAGCAAAGTCCGGGAATAACCCGGGTCGTACCCCAGATATACAGCATGTTATCTTCCATCCAGACCCCAAGGTGAATGCCCGAACGTTCGACTGCCGGTGCCAGTTTGGTTAACGTATTGGATGTAAATGGCAGCTTTTCTCCAAACACAAGGGGATTTACTGCACACTCCGGCGGGATAAATGCAATGGATATTTTGGGCGATCTTCCTTCTTCTCTTCGCAGGCTGGCCCAGAAAGTAGTGTCAATGATGGCTTCTATGGTTTTTGCATCCGGTTTCGGCGCAAGTTCCTGATCATAATATTTGCTGACCGATTGATGATGCCGTTCAAAATGACTTTCTACAAGGCCGGCAACCGCACGGGCAGACTTATAAGCTGTCACCGGCACGGATTCTCCGTTCGCAATGTTCGATTCAATATTATTCATTATCATAATCAGCAACTTACAAAGTAAAGTGTTTTACAAGCCGGATGGAGGCAGATATCAAGTGAAAGCGTCCGGAGCCAATCTTAAAATAGTAACAAACAGAAGTGATAAAAAGTTGGGCAAAAATTGTGAGTATTTTTTTGCTCATTTAGCAAGATTATCACCCAGATTACCAGGCAACTACTTGCTGGTTTCAAATAATTTGTGGCCGGAAACTAATTATACCTTCATTTTTGTATAAATAATTTACCAGAGCTTCCAACCTTTGCAGATCTGTACGAGTCGTATAAATCAGAAAAAGCATATTTGCGAACACAAAGAATTAATTGACCAAAATGACACTCAAGGTTACTGATCACGGAAAAAGTATATATTGCCTGCAACAAAGCATTCAAGATTTTAGTAAAAATATACAAACGGCGAAGAACTTCATGTATGTTTTGACAACAGATCAGCGGACACTTCTCTGAAATCCTGTTGCAGGGCCAATCCGGTTCTGCGAACCTGTTCAGCTTACGGATAATGAAATGGTAAAGCCGTAACAGAATCCATTCACCACCGATCCGAATCCATTCCTGCGGACACGTATATGCATGATATCTGCTTCCTGAAATGGTTTGTTAATGGTTCGATAATTTAGAAGAGTTGATGAAAAATTGTAGAAAGGCAATGAAATACGGAATACAGGCGTTTGATTGGCAGTCAGTGCACGCCGTTTCTTTAAGTAAAGAGGTTAATCTAAACAAATAACTATCGGGTAAAAATATACTCTACACTTAAATGGGAATATTAATGAAAAGCATCTCGGTAGTAATACCTAATTACAACGGTAAACATTTGTTCGAAAAATATTTCGAGAGTAATTACAGGATCCTGAAAAATCTTGGTACCAAAGTCCAGATCATAATCGTTGACGATGCTTCACAGGACGATTCTGTAGAATATCTTGAAAAAAACTATGGAAACAATCTGACCATCATTCGGAAAGAAAAAAATTCAGGGTTTTCCCACACTTGCAACCTGGGCATCCAGAAAGCAACCAACGATCTGATTTTCCTGCTGAACACGGATGTCACGCTGGAAGAAGGCTACTTTGAAAAGCTTTACAAGTACTTTGAACTGGAAGACACGTTCGGCGTCATGGGCAGGATTATCGGCATGGATGACGACAATATTCTGGATGCGGCGCGTTCCCCGAAGATTCTGGGCAGAAAGATAAAACCCAGCAACTTCTTCTATCTTAAGGATAGCGACAGCCTCACGCCTACCTTTTACCTTTCCGGCGCCATTGCGCTGATGGATACCAGGAAACTGAAAGCCATCAACGGGTTCAATGAAATGTTCAATCCGTATTACGGCGAAGATCAGGAAATGTCGATCCGCGCTTGGAGGCTGGGCTGGAAATGCTATTATGAACACAATGCGGTTTGCCGCCACGAAGTTTCTGCCAGCACCAAAGGACATAAGGACAATTATTCAGTAAAAAGAATTTATTTCAGGAACCGTTATTACATGCATCACCTGCATCTGCATGGCATGGACCTGAACTTTTATCATCTTCAGGTGATCCTCAGCGACGTATTGCCAAGCATCCTTACTTTCCAGTTTTACAAGGCACAGGCCTATCTGGATTTCCTGAAAAATATGAACGAGCTTTCGATGAAAAAAACGGCGTTCAAAACGCAGATGAAAAATCACAAATCCAACATCGGAATCATTGATGTGATTGAAAATATCAAGATGATGCTTAAATACAAGCAGGTAATTAAATTATAAAGTTAAGCGGCACTTTAACCGATATGCATTAATTTGCACCCCAAACCGGAAATTTTACAATTTCCGGCTATTTACATTCCGGCATATTGTACTATGCCCTTCCTAAATAATGAAAACATACTTCAGACTATTATCTTTTGCCCAGCCGATTGCCAAATTTGCGTTTCCTTACATCATTTTTACGATTCTGGGTGTCATTTTCAATACATTAAACCTGGCACTTCTGGTTCCTCTGCTCAGCACGCTTTTTAACAGCAGCAAGGAAGGTGCGCAGCTGATGGAAAGACCGGAAAGCTGGGATGTGGCCGGAATGCTGAGCTATTATGCACAGCAGGCCAACATCATGTACGGTCCGCACGGTGCTCTGCAGCTTGTTTGCGGCGTGATTGTCGTTTCGGTGCTGCTTTCCAATGTATTCAAGTATTTTTCGCAAAGGGTCATGGAAAACCTGCGGATTCATACGCTGCTGAATTTGCGGAAGACGGTGTTCAATAATGTGATGAATCTGCATGTCAGCTATTTCAGCAACCAGCGCAAAGGCGACATTATTTCCAAAATCGCTTCGGACGTGCAGGTTGTACAATTCTCGGTTACGGGAACGCTTCAGGTTATTTTCAAAGAACCGCTGCAACTGATTGCTTATGTTTTCGTGCTGTTTGCCACATCTGTCAAACTTACGCTGTTCGCCATTCTGGTTATCCCGATTTCTGCATTTCTCATTTCGAAGATTGTTAAAAGATTAAAGCAGCAGGCTGCACTTGCACAGCATATGTTTGGTTTGATGATCAGTTATCTGGATGAAGCGCTTTCCGGCATCAAGATCATCAAGGCATTCAACGCGACGGAAGATATCAAGGACAAGTTTCATCAGGAAAATGTACGTTACTCCGATCTCGGGCGCAAAATGGCCCGAAGACAGCAGCTCAGCGGCCCTGTATCCGAATTTCTGGGCGTTGCAATGGTTGCACTGATCGTGCTGTACGGCGGATCGCTGATCATTGACAATCAGTCCGAGCTTACGGTTGCTAAGTTTGTAGGTTACATTGCCATATTTTCACAAGTCATGCGCCCGGCGAAAGCACTTACCGATTCTTTCAGTACAATCCATGCCGGCATAGCAGCCGGAGAACGTGTTCTGGACCTGATCGATGAAAAACCGGAAATTTACGATGCGCCGGATGCAATCGAACTCAAAGCATTCAATAAGCAGATCAGGCTCAGCAATGTATCTTTCTCATATCAGTCCAAAACTGTCCTGAAATCCATTAATCTGACGATTCCGAAAGGGAAAACGATTGCACTTGTCGGGCCTTCGGGAGGAGGAAAATCTACGTTGATGGATTTACTGCCAAGGTTTATCGATGCGCAGCAAGGCAGCGTTAGCATTGATGACATGGATGTGAAACACGTAAAACAGGAATCGTTGTGGGCCTTGTTCGGAGTTGTCAATCAGGAATCGATGCTTTTCAACGACACCATTTATAACAACATTGCCTTTGGAAATCACGACGCTACGCCGGAAAAAGTAGAAGCTGCCGCGCGCGTGGCCAATGCGCATTACTTCATCATGGAAACCGACAATGGTTATCAGAGCAATATCGGGGACCGCGGCATGAAACTTTCGGGCGGACAAAAGCAGCGCATCTGTATCGCCCGGGCCGTTCTGAAGAACCCACCGATCATGCTGCTGGATGAAGCCACTTCCGCGCTGGATACAGAATCGGAAAAACTGGTTCAGGAAGCTTTGAATAACCTGATGCAGAACAGGACTTCACTGGTGATCGCCCATCGCCTGAGTACCATTCAGAAAGCGGACTGCATTGTTGTTCTGGAAGAAGGAAAAATAGTGGAGCAGGGAAATCATACTGAACTGATCGCCCGCGAAGGCCTGTACAAAAGGCTGATCGACATGCAAACGTTCAACGAGTAGCCGAATGGAGAACCCGCCACTGGTATCCATTGCGCTTTGTACATATAACGGCGCAGCATTTCTGAAAGAACAGCTGGATTCCATTCTTAAACAGCAATTTGAAAACTGGGAAATCGTGGCCGTTGACGACTGCTCAGGAGACGAAACCTGGGAAATCCTGAATGGCTATGCTTCTAAGGACCTCCGTTTCAGGCTGTACCGGAACGATCAGAATCTTGGTTATAATAAAAATTTTGAAAAAGCACTGCAACTTTGTCGGGGCAAGTATATTGCCATTTGCGATCAGGACGACATCTGGCACCGGGACAAATTACAGATTCAACTGGATGCCATTCAGGAAAACGAGCTAATTTACCACGACTCCGAGTTCATTGATCATGCCGGAAATTCCATGCAAACGAAAATCTCGGACAAGTTTAACTTTTACCGCGGCAACCGTCCGGAGGCTTTCCTTTATCTGAACTGTGTTTCCGGCCACAGCATTTTCATGCGGCAGTCCGTCCTGCAAAAGGCACTTCCGTTTCCGCGCGATTTTCATTACGATCAATGGCTTGCATTGGTTGCGACAAAAAACGGCTCGGTTGATTTTGTGGATCAGTGCCTTGTCCAATACAGACAGCATCAGAAAAACAATACGGATATGCTGGCCTTGCATGCCACGGCCCGATCCGCAAACCAGAAAATTGCAGAGCTTGAAAGGGAAAGCAAATGGCTTAAACTCTGTTCGGAAAAGTTCGGAGATGAACCGCAAAAGCTTACTTTGAAGTTGTATCAGCAAAGCCTTATCAGAAACGCTTCATTCGTGTATGTTCCCTATGCAATCACCATATGGAGAAACAGGAAAATCCTGCTTGCGCTGCTTAAAAAATCAGAAGTAAGCAAGTTTTTTTTTACAATCAGAAAAATATGGGGACCCAAAGCTAAAATGGTTCTCAGTTAAATATGCAGTTCAATCCGCCCAACGATAAATCACCTGATCTTCCGCTTGTATCCATAGCAATCTGTGTTTATAACGGAGAAAAATTCCTGCGCGAACAGCTTGATTCACTCGTAGGTCAAAGTTATCCCAATCTGGAAATTATTGCCGTAGACGACTGCAGCAAGGATTCTTCCAGAGCCATTCTGAAAGAATACCAACAGCGGTTTCCTTTTTTCAGAGTTGTTGAAAACGAGGTCAATCTGGGCTATGTCAAGAATTTTGAAAAAGCCATCCGTTTATGCACCGGTGAGTTCATTGCGCTTTCCGATCAGGACGATATCTGGCATCCGGACAAAATCAGGATACAATACGAAAGTATCGGTTCAAACCTGCTGATTTATCACGATTCTGCATTTATGGAGGATAACGGTAAAATGATCGATATGAAAATGTCGGATATCATACATTTATACCGTGGAAACCAGCCGGAAGTTTTTTACTTTTTCAACTGCGTTTCGGGGCATACCTGTTTTTTCAGAAAGGAACTGGTAAATGAAATCCTGCCTTTTCATCCCGAACATTTTCATGATCACTGGATCGCCTATGTAGCTGTAAATCTGGGCACTATCGACTTTGTACCGCAAGCACTCGTCAACTACCGCCAGCATCCAACAACGTCAACGGATATTCTGAACAAGCGCAAAAAATTCAGGAGAAATTACCACGAAAACCGCGACATCAAAAAACTCAGGAGAGACCTCAAATGGATCAAACAATGCGCCACTTTTCAGAAAAACAGAAATCCCGAATTCCTGCATACATTCCTGACCCTTTTTGAAGAACGGCTGGATACATTTTTTTCCTTCCGGTATGCACAGTTCATTGACAGGCATTTCGACATCTTATACTTTATCCAGAAGTACCGGAAAGCTACCAAAAAAGCTTTCGTTTACCGGCAGATCTGGGGATTGCGCGCCAAATTGCTTTGGGTACGCATGTTCAGCTTCTGGACGGAAGAGGAATAATGTTCAGTTTAAGTTTGAGCAAATGCAGGTATGCCTTGAAATACAGTTTTTTGCGCACTCTGGATTTCGCGGTGTTCATGATCATCCGGTGAATCTGATAAAATGAATAATCCCAGCGAAGCATCTGTTCTATCAGTTTCTTCAGACACCTTTTTTCGGTAAAATAGAATTCCCTGTCGCTGACATCGGATGTTGTCAGCGGAAGTACTTTACTCCATTTCCTGTGCAGTTTAAGGATTTCGTCCAGCCATAATTTATTGAAATTTCCTTCCGAGGCGTGTTTCATCAAAATGTCAAACGTAACCTTGACCTTATATTCCTGGAATACGCTCAGGCAAAAATCAATGTCATATCCGTGAAAACCTTTCAGTGTTTTTGCGTCAAACGGATATTTCAATGCAATACTTTTCCGGGTACAAAACCATAAACCGTCTACGCACACAACGCTGCTCAGATTCTCGTTTTTGGGATTATGATAAGCATGGATTTCATCTTTTTCGTCCAGCTTGAAACCCTGAAGCACATTCTGATAAGACCTTTCTTCCGAATGAAATTCGAATTGGTACCATCCGGAAGGTGAAAGTGATTTGTAGCCGCCGCCGGCAACTCCGAGCACGCCTGTCTCAGCATCTTCGGAAAAAATATTCAGGACCGTTTTTCCCCAATCATTCGTCCTGATCTGCACATCTTCATGCATGAAACAAAGTATATCGTATGCAGCTTTCTTCGTTCCTTCGTTATAAACTTCGCAAATGCCTCTTTTTGCATGACTGTTCTCAATGGCAATGATTTCATGGGTTACGCCAATGGTTTCCGAAATATTTTTTCTGACAAGCGAAAGGTCTTCAGCATTGGCTGAACAGATGATAACTGAAATCATTCACAAACGATGAGTAAAAATAATGGCCACAGATTCTTCCGGACAAAACTTCAAGCATCCGGCTGATCAGGCATGCAAAACTACTATTTTAAGTAGAAATTGCATCTCTGAAGCATTTATAAACAATATTCCTATTTTCTTTTTCCCGATGAACCGTTTTTGTTTTCTGCTTTTTTTCCTTGTTCAGACAGCCGCTTTTGGCCAGGTAAAATTTGCCCGTATTTTTTCAGATCATGTTGTACTTCAGCGCCAGAAACCGGTTCCTGTATGGGGCTGGGCCAAAGCCGGAGAAAAAGTTAAAGTAACGCTTGCCGGACAAACCGCAAGTACAAAAGCCGATCATTCAGGGAAATGGCAGGTACAATTCACTTCGCTGGAAGCCGGTGGCCCGCATACACTCGCTGTTTCGGCAAAGTCCGGAAAGGCAGCCGTTCAGGACGTGCTGATCGGCGAAGTATGGCTTTGTTCGGGGCAATCCAATATCGAATGGCCTGTTTCTGCAGCCAAAGATTATGAAATTGAAAGGCAAAACGCAGATTTCCCGCAAATCCGTCATTTCAAAGTTGAACATGATGTGACGCTTAAACCGGTTGACGACCTTCAATCGGGTGACTGGAAATTGGCTTCTTCGGAAACCGTCGGTGATTTTACTGCCATCGGATTTTTCTTTGCAAGGGAAATACATCAGAAACTCAATGTGCCCGTCGGCATTCTGCATGCTTCGTGGGGCGGTTCCCAGATTGAAGGCTGGATCAGTAAGGAAGCCATGCTGACGGACGAAGAACTGAAATCCTATGCGCAGAATCTGCCTGAAACCTGGGAAGCTGCAGATGCCATGATGGATGCCAAGCTGCGTAAACAGTTGTTTAAAAATGCATCTTACAATCCGGCTTCGGAAGACGAAACAAAGTACGTTTCCGGAAATGCCGATTTTTCAAACTGGCAGAAAGCTGCCGATCCAATCGGACAGTGGGACTGGAAAGGATTAATGGGTTTCCGGGGCAATGGATTTATGGCAAAAGAAGTGACCATTCCTGCGGACCTGGTTTCGAAAGAAACGATTCTGTCGCTTCCAGAAAATGACAGTCCCAATGAAATTTATATCAATGGCAAACCAGTCTATCAGGGCACTCAGAATGGCATCCGGAAAATTACCGTTGCAGCCAATACGTGGAAGGAAGGCAAAAACCAGCTGGTGATCAAACTGGGCAATATGGTGAATACGCCCTGGTTCGGACCGGGCTTTTCGGGTTCTGCAAATGATCTGTATATAGACGGTAACAAGCGCAAGATCAGTCTTGCTAAGGACTGGAAACTAATGCCGTCCTTTGCGGAAAAACATGCCTATGCGCATTTGATGAACAATGTCGGTACGACGATTTACAATGCCATGATCGTTCCGCTGATTCCGTTTGCTGTGCGCGGAACGCTTTGGTACCAGGGCGAAACCAATGCAGGCCGGTCTTTTCAGTACCGCCGCACTTTTCCCTTGCTGATCAATGACTGGCGAAAACGCTGGAATGACGACTTTTCATTTTACTGGGTTCAGCTTTCCAGTTTCGGTTCTGATAACGGCAGCAACATAGGCAGCGGCTGGGCAGAACTTCGCGAAGCACAGAACATGACATTGAGCCTTCCAAAAACAGGCATGGCCGTCAGTACAGACGTTGGAAACCCGGACAATATTCATCCAGTCAACAAGCAGGACGTTGCGCACCGGCTTGCCGCCAATGCATTGAAACTGGATTACGGTATGGATATACCTTACGCTTCCCCCGTATTTGATCATGTGGAATTCAGGAACGGGAAAGCAGAAGTTTATTTCAGAAATGCAGAAAACGGGTTAATGGTGAAAGACCGTTACGGTTATCTGAAAGGATTTGAAATTGCCGGTGACGACAAGGTTTTTCATTATGCCAAAGCCGAAATCAGCGGCAAAAACGTAGTGGTGTCCAATCCGAAAGTTCCGAATCCTGTGGCGGTAAGATACGCATGGTCCGATGCGCCGGCCGAAGTAAACCTGTACAGTACCGACGGATTTCCGGCAAGCAGTTTCAGGTCGGATTCGTGGCCGGGCGTAACCGTTGACAAAAAATTTGAATAGTTAAAATCTGAACTCCATATCTGAATGTTCCGTAAAATCCTCCGCCCGCTGACCATTTGCCTTGCCTTGTCTGCACTGACATTAAGTGCATGGAAAAATATTCGACCCGATCAGGAAACCGAAGTAACCGAATGGCCAGAATACCTCGGCGGTCCGGACCGCAACCATTTTTCTTCCCTGACGCAGATTAATCCTGAAAATGTCAGGAACCTGAAAGTAGCCTGGACGTACGACATGCCGGATTCCGGACAGACACAGGTTAACCCGATCATTGTGGACGGCGTGCTTTACGGCGTTACGGCAACCGTTCAGGCGTTCGCACTGGAAGCTGCTACGGGAAAACAGCTCTGGCTGTTTGGCGACAAATCCAGCAATGGTTCCAATACAAGCCGCGGACTTACTTACTGGAGTGACGGCGACGACAAACGCATCATGCATGCCATGGGTCATTATCTATATGCACTGGATGCCAGAACAGGGAAACCGATTGAAAGTTTCGGTGATCACGGCAAAATAGACCTTCATACCGGATTGCCCGAAATCGCCCTGAATAAATACATGGTTTCCAATACCCCCGGAACTGTTTTTGAAGACCTGATCATTATGCCGTTAAGGCTTTCGGAAGAATCCGATGCGGCTCCGGGCGATCTCCGTGCATTCAATGTACGCACGGGAAAGCTGGAATGGACGTTCCATACCATTCCGTATCCGGGCGAATTCGGCTACGAAACGTTTCCTGCTGACGCTTATAAAAACACGTATACAGGCGCAGCAAACAACTGGTCAGGAACAGCCATCGACCGTAAACGAGGCATATTGTACGTGCCGACGGGTTCTGCGGGATACGATTTCTATGGCGGCAAAAGAAAAGGAAGCAACCTGTTTTCCAACTGTTTACTTGCACTGGACGCACGTACCGGAAAACGGCTCTGGCATTATCAGACCATGCACCACGACATGTGGGACCGGGATCTTCCGGCCCCGCCAAACCTGATTACCGTAAAACAAAACGGAAAAAGCATTGATGCCGTAGCACAGGTCAGCAAACAGGGTTATGTTTTTATATTTGACCGGGTTACCGGCAAACCCTTGTTCCCGATCAAGGAAGTAGCTGCGCCGAAAGAGGCGCTGAAAGGAGAATTTCCGTGGGCTACACAGCCGGTACCTTCAAAACCTGCATCCTTTGCGCGCCATGCTTATACACTGACGGAAAAAGACATCAGTCCGTATGCTCCCGATCGTGATTCCTTGATCGCAAAGTTTAAAGGCTATAAAAAGGCATTGTTTGCAGCGCCAAGCAAGGAAGGAACCATCATCATGCCGGGATTTGACGGAGGTGCGGAATGGGGCGGCGCAGCCGCTGATCCGGACCAAGGCATTCTGTACGTAAACAGCAATGAAATGGCCTGGATTCTGACCATGAAAGATACACCGAAAGAAAATGAACTTTCCAGTCTGAGCCCGGGTGAAAAAACATACACTACTTACTGTGCAAACTGCCACGGACCGGAACGAAAAGGCAATGCCATCAGCGGCTATCCATCGCTTGTTGACATCGGTTCTCGCCGGGATCGTGCCTACGTCAGTCAGATCATAACGGCCGGAAAAGGCAGAATGCCCGGATTTACAATGCTGTCTGCGTCCGAAAAACAGGCAGTGATTTCCTTTTTGTTCGGAGATGAAAAAACCGAAGCGGTTGCCTCCATTCCGGCTTCCCAAAAAACGTATCTTCCATATCAAAGTACCGGATATAACAAATTTCTGGATGCCAGCGGACTTCCTGCCATTGCGCCGCCGTGGGGAACACTCAACGCCATTGACCTGAATACCGGCGAGTACCTCTGGAAAATTCCGTTCGGGGAAGTGGAATCGCTGAAATCAAAAGGTGCTTCTGTTACGGGAACGGAAAACTACGGCGGCCCGGTTGTTACCGCCAGCGGGCTTTTGTTTATCGCAGCAACCAAAGACGGCAAGTTCCGCGCATTTGATAAAAAGAACGGGAAACTGTTATGGGAAACGATGCTGCCGGCAGCAGGTTTTGCCACGCCTTCGACCTATGAAGTAAATGGGAAACAGTACGTGGTCATTGCCTGCGGCGGAACAAAACTGGGCACAAAAAAAGGCAACAAGTATGTTGCCTTTGCACTGGAATAATATCCAGATTATCAGTAACCTGCAGACTGTCCGTCTTTCCTGGATTCTGTGGCACCGTGATAAACTTTATGGGCGGCATCAAACAGAATGGCCTGATACCCACCGTAGGCCCCGACGGCGTAGCCTACTTTATGGCCCATTTTCACAAGTTCACGAATGGTTTCATAAGAATAGCCTGATTCCAAGGTAATGATGCCGCTGTCTGTCATTTTTGTACCCGTTGGTTCTGATGAACCCTGATGATCAATACGCGGCGCATCGCCGGCTTCCTGCGGGTTCATGCCGTAGTCGATCATATTCATGACAATCTGCGTATGGCCAAGCGGCTGAAAACTGCCGCCCATTACGCCGAAACTCATGTACGGAACGCCGTCCTTCGTAATAAAAGCAGGAATAATGGTGTGAAACGGCCTTTTATGCGGTGCATAAGTGTTGTTTTCACCTTCAACAAGGCTGTACATTTCTCCGCGGTTCTGGAACATAAATCCCAGGTTTTCAGCCACCATTCCGGAGCCGAATCCCCGGTAATTGCTCTGGATCAATGAAACAATATTTCCTTCGCTGTCCGCAACGGTCAGATAAATAGTGTCTCCGTCTTTCAGTGCCGGATTGCCCGCTTCCAGCCGGGAAGACGCTCTTTTCGGGTTGATCAGTTTTCTTCTTTCTGCTGCATACGCTTTTGAGATCAATGCCTTTACAGGAATTTTTGCAAATTCAGGATCCGCATAATACTTGGCGCGGTCTTCAAAAACCAGCTTTTTGGCCTCTGTAAACAAGTGAATACGTTCCGGGCTGTCGTAGGCTATTTTGGAAAAATCGTAACCTTCCAGAATATTCAGCATTTGCAGGGTTGCTATCCCCTGCCCGTTCGGCGGCAATTCCCACACGTCATACCCGCGGTAATTCGTCGATACCGGCTCGATCCAGGTTGAAGTATGATCGGCCAGATCTTTTTCCGTGATAAAACCGCCGACCTGTTTCATGAAAGTATCAATCGTCCTGGCAATTTCGCCTTTGTAGAACGCATCACGTCCGCCTCTGGATATTTTTTCGAGTGTATTTGCCAAAGCCGGATTTTTGAAAATTTCACCGCGGGCCGGCGCATGTCCGTTCGGCGCATAGGTTGTTCTGACGTTAGGCAGGTCACCAAAAGCATTAATCATATTTGCCCATGAACTGGCTGCTTCATCATGAACAGGAAAACCGTTTCTGGCATATTTGATGGCATTGGATAAAATAGACGTCATCGGCAGTTTACCGAATTTTTTGTGCAGTTCAAACCAGCCATCGACACAACCCGGCACCGATACCGGCAATGGCCCCTTGGACGGAATGGAAGTAAGACCGCGCTTTTTAAACTCATCCAATGTCAGACTGTAAGGAGAACGGCCGGAAGCATTCAGTCCGTACAGTTTTTTCGTTTTCGCATCCCAGACGATGGCAAAAAGATCACCGCCGATCCCGTTCACATGCGGTTCCACCAGTCCTTCCATGGCATTGGCCGCAATGGCTGCATCCACGGCATTGCCGCCGGATTTTAAAACTTCGACAGCAACCTGTGTTGACAAGGGATGGGAAGTACTTGCCATGCCGTTTTGCGCCATGACTACGGATCTCCTGGAAAAAGTTTTTCCGTAATTGCGATCCTGCGCATGCAGCGCATGAAAGCCGGATAGAAAGATAAGGAGTAAATACAGGTTTTTCATAGGGGCTTAAGATCAATTTTCCGAACCGGAAATACGAGTTTAGTTTTTTCCCTGCGTAATTCCAATGGCCATAAAGCAAAAGTCAGCAAAAAGAACGCTTGCCCTCAGACGTTTTTACTTACATCCGGTTCTTTCTCCGACAAAAACTTTTCCGGCTTCTCATTTCCCATTAAAAAAGCAAGAGACTTTGTTTTTGGAAGATATTCAAACAGAACACGCAGGATTCCTGTAACCGGAATGGCTATAATGGCGCCCGGAATTCCCCAGAGAATACCGAAAGCAATAACCGAAGTAATGGTCATGAATGGGTTCAGATCCACTTCCTTACCGACAACATACGGCTGCGTTACATAATTATCGATCATTTGGGCAACTGTCATTACAATGGCGACGATCAGAACGCTGGAAGGTCCGCCGGAAACAAGGGCCAGAACCGCAGCCAGTCCGCCGCCGACTACATTGCCGACATAAGGGATAAATGAAAAAACCGCCGCAATCAGCGCGAGCAAAAATGCATATTTAACGCCTCCGATCAGAAATCCGGCTCCGTACAGAATGGCCAGGATCATCATGGCTTTCAGCATTCCGAAAAAATAGCCGCCCGAAGTTTTCCTGATTTCCTTCATGGCCTTACGAACACTGAAATGTTCCTGTTCAGGAAAATGACGAAGAACAAAGGCCGTAAAACGCTCTCTTTGTGAAAGCAGAAGCACTACATAAACAATAACCAGAATAAAATTGGCCAATACACTTCCGACCGAACCCAGCGCCGCAGGCCCTGCGCTGCCCAGTTTTGAAATCACATTTTTCACTTTATCCAGTTGCTGATCCGGGTTCAGTCCTGATTTCTCCTCGATAAAACTTTGCGCTTTTTCCAGATACTGGCCGGATTGCTTTTCAATTTCCGGCCAGTCTTTGGTGATTACTTTGACCTGAACGAATAATAGCCCGCCAAGAAAAATGAAGAACAGCAGCAGAATCATTGTACTCAGCGCAACGGAAAAACCTTTGCTCACGTTTTTTGACCTAAACCAGTCCATTACCGGAATAAGCATCATGGCCAGAACGGCACCGATAGCGAGCGGTGCCAGAAAAGTTTTCCCTAGATATAGCCCGGCCGGTATCGCGATCAGCAGCAATACCCATTTTAGCAGTTTTGATATTTCTTCCTTCATGAATTCAGTTTTTCGGTTACTTCAAAAAACCATTCCACGGATTAAAAAAACATTAAAATGAAAGCAAACAGATGAGGTGAAGTTTTATCAGGAAGACAGGCTTATATCTTTTCAATCAGAAATGACGCTTCAAACAAAAGAACGTTTTTAATGCATGAAAAACTTTCGTTCACCGCTATACGTGCGAAAGCCGGATTTCACAGCATACTGCAGAATTCGAGTAACTTTTTCAGATCCGCTTCTTCTTCAAAATCAGGATTGTGCTGTTTGAAATATTGATTGATTGCTTTCTTGTGCGATGAATTGGTTTTAAGCAGATTCTGACGGCTTGCGATCAAAAACCTTTCATTTCGATCCATAAAAAAGTAGGCAGCATGCTTTTTCATGACCACTTTATTATTTCCTTTCAGAAACTGGATCATGCCGTCCTGATTGATAAAAGAAGAATAGCTGGAAATAGCAGAAGTGGATGAATACTGGCCATACGCCGCATACCTTTCATTTCCCATGTTCATATAAAAGGTTTTCTTTCCCAGTCCCAGCCGCCCGAAACGGGCAATCTGCTCAATATGGCCATGTCCTTTCAGATAATAATATACGCGGTCCGCAAGTGTTACGAAATGGATGTAATCCGGATCTGCCAGAAGCAATGTATCTTTTTTAGGATTAATAAACATGATTTCCGCATAAACATAGCTGTAATTCAGCTTCGCAGCGGATACTTTTCCGTTCCGGAAATGTACTTTCCCGTCCTGAAACCGGTCGAACTGAAACCGGTCTTTAAACGGAATTATTCTGCTGATATCACCCGGATCTTTGATCCTGTAAACGGGTTCGGCACTTTGTGCAAATGCAACCGGCCGGATAACGGATAAAAGCAGAATAAGCAGCATGCATTTCATGTTTGTCCCAATTTATACTTTTACTATTTACATATAAATTTAGACATTTCCCTTATCATTACCTCCGTTTACAGTAAATTCAATATGCTGTAAGCATGCTATTCTTCATCCCAGTCTGCTGACAGCGAACCCTCTTCCGTTTTGACCGAGTTGGCAACGGCATCCTGAATAAACTTCAGTTCATCGGCAGTCAGGTTCCGCCATTTTCCTGCCGGAAGATTTTGCAGCGTCACGTTCATAATCCTTGTTCGTTTGAGTTTCAGCACATTATAGCCAAGAAATTCACACATGCGCCTGATCTGCCGGTTGAGTCCCTGCGTCAGGATAATGGTAAAAACATAACTGCTTTCCTTTCGTACCGTACACTTGCGTGTAACCGTTCCGAGAATCGGAATGCCGGCCGACATTTTGGCCACGAACTCGGCGGTAACCGGTTTGTCAACCGTCACGACGTATTCCTTTTCATGATTGTTTCCGGCACGCAGGATTTTGTTGACAATATCGCCGTCACTAGTCAGAAATATTAGTCCTTCCGAGGGTTTGTCCAGCCTGCCGATCGGGAAAATGCGTTCGGGATGCCTTATAAAATCAATGATGTTTCCTTTTACATGCCTTTCCGTCGTACAGGTTATGCCCACCGGTTTATTGAATGCAATGTAAACGCCGGCTTTTTTGACCACCAACGGTTTGCCGTCAACGGAAACCTGATCCTCGGCAGAAGCTTTGTCACCCAGTACCGCTTTCCGGCCGTTCAGCGTTACCCGGCCTTGTTCCACGAGCTTGTCTGCTTCTCTTCTTGAACAAAAACCCGTTTCACTGATGTATTTATTGATCCTGATCAAATCCCTGAAATTTAAAATTAGGCTGTTTTTAAGTTAACTGCTTTAAACGGCAAATTACAGTAAATCGTAAAAAATATGCATTTACGGGTAAAGATTCCGGCTTATGTTTTCTTTATCTCAAAGTAGATTCACAAGCAAATCATTCCATTCTTTCATGAAACATCGCATTTTACTTTTTAACCTTTTTTTATGGCTGTTCATTTCCGGCCTTTACGCGCAGCCTCCGCGACGCGCCATTGAAGTCATTGTTACGGCAGATCATGAAGACTGGACTTACAGGACGGGAGAAAAAGTAAAATTCTCGGTTTCCGTTTTAAGAAATGGGAATCTGGTTAAAAATGTTCCGGTACGGTATGAAATCGGCCTCGAAAAAATGGACCCGACTGTAAAGCAATCCAAAACTTTGGCCGAAGGCAAACTGGACATTGACGGCGGTACTTTGAAAACACCCGGATTTCTGAGGTGCATTGCTTATGCAAACATCGACGGCGGCGAATACCGCGGGCTTGCAACGGCCGGGTTTGAACCCGAAAAGATACAGCCGACAGTTTCCAATCCGGATGACTTTGATGCTTTCTGGGAAACGGCAAAAAAAGAACTTGCCGCCGTTCCGATGGATGCAAAAATGACACTGATTCCGGAACGCTGCACGGAGAAAACGAATGTTTATCACCTTAATTTACAAAATAACCGACAGGGAACCAGAGTTTACGGCATTCTGAGCATCCCGAAAAAAGAAGGAAAATATCCTGCGCTGCTGCGTGTTCCCGGCGCCGGTATACGTCCGTATTACGGCGATATCGGTACGGCAGAAAAGGAAATCATTACACTGGAAATAGGCATACACGGCATTTCTGTCATTATGGATCCTTCGGTTTATTCCGACCTTGGCAATGGCGCGCTGAATGGCTACCAGTCGTATCATCTGGATGACAAGGATAAGTTTTATTACAAAAGAGTTTACCTGGGCTGCGTTCGCGCGAATGATTTCCTGACCAGTCTGCCGCAATTCGACGGACAAAATCTGGCTGTAACCGGCGGCAGTCAGGGCGGTGCGCTGTCCATTGTTACGGCTGCACTTGACCCGCGCGTAAAATGGCTCGGCGCTTTTTATCCTGCGCTCAGCGATGTAACGGGCTATCTTCACGGACGCGCCGGCGGATGGCCGCATTATTTTGACAAAGGGAGCATGAAGGCAAATAATACAAAGGAAAAGCTGGCTACGCTTGGTTACTACGATGTTGTAAATTTTGCCAGAAGACTGAAAGTTCCGGGATTTTACATCTGGGGCTATAACGATGAAACCTGCCCTCCTACCTCCATGTACGCCGCTTACAATGTGACAACTGCACCTAAAGAACTGAAACTGTATCAGGATACCGGTCACTGGACCTATCAGGAAGAAAAGGATCTGATGAATAACTGGCTGATCGGGAAGTTGAAGGGGGGTAAGATGTGAAAGGTGAAAAGGGAAAAGGGAACAAAGGAGGATGGGAGAAGGGAATTTTTTTATATTGACAGGCATGAAGCTGATCGCTAATAGCTGATCCCTGAAAACTCATAATCCATTGCTCATTATTAAATCAAAAAATCATTCAGTAACAGCCATATATGGATCGTCGAACTTTTATTGAGAAATCTTCACTGGCGGGCGCAGCACTTTCTTCACTTCCGCTATTTACAGCTTTAAAACGCGCAGCTCCATACCGGACCGCGTTAATCGGAGCCGGCTGGTGGGGAACAAATATTCTGCGCTGTGCGATACAGGCCGGTGAAAGCAAAGTAGTTGCACTTTGCGATGTGGATGAAAACCAGCTTAAAATCTGTCAGAGTGAAGTCGGGAAACTGACTTCAGACAAACCCAAACTGTACCGTGATTTCAGGGAACTGCTGCTGAAAGAAAAGCCGGAAATTGTGATTGTGGCTACGCCGGATCACTGGCATGCGCTGTGCTGCATTGCGGCTGTCGAGTCAGGCGCTCACGTTTATGTTGAAAAACCGGTTTCTCACACAATCAATGAAGGACGCGCCATGGTGAATGTTACGCGTAAACAGGGCAAAATTGTTCAGGTGGGCACGCACCGGCGTGTTTCTCCGCATAATGTTTCCGGAATGGAATTTCTGAAATCAGGAAAGGCTGGCAAAATCGGTATGGCCAGGGCGTTTGTACATTATGGCGGCGGCCCCGGGCAAAAGGTAGCCGAAGAAGAACCGCCGAAAGGCCTGGACTGGGATTTTTACTGCGGGCCCGCCAGCCTGGTTCCCTACAATAAAACCATTCATCCGAAAGGGTTCCGGAATTACCTCAACTTTGCAAACGGTACATTGGGCGACTGGGGAATCCACTGGCTGGATCAGGTACTTTGGTGGTCGGAACAGAAATATCCTAAAAAAGTGTATTCGACCGGTGGAAGAGCCATTCGTCAGGACAATACGGATGCGCCGGATCATCAGGTTGCGGTTTATGATTTCGACGGCTTTACACTGGAATGGGAGCACCGTAACTTTGCTGCCAATCATGCTGAAAAAACGCATCCGCAGCAAGCTGTCGGTGTTTATTTCTATGGTACGGAAGGAACATTCCACATGGGCTGGCTGGACGGCTGGACATTTTACCCGACTAATCCGAACAAACCTGTCATTCATCAGGATGCGCAGCTGAACAAGCCGGATGACCAGAACATACAGCAGCTCTGGGCCAATTTTCTTACTTCCATCAAAACGAACACACCTCCGGTCTGCGATATAGAAACCGGTCAGCGTTCGACGAATGTGGCACTTTTGGGAATGCTGTCTTACAAACTGGGACGAAGTATTGCCTGGGACGGAGAAAAGGAGCTGATAACCGGCGATGAAGAAGCCAACAAGTTACTAAGCAGGGAATACAGAGGCGAATGGAAATATCCAAAAGCCTGAGAAGTAAGATACATGATTTGAAATCAGGTGTTGTTATGAAACGTTCATAACAACACCTGAAACCTATATACAGGCTAATTTCTGGTTTTCAGTCAATTTTAACAACCTCTGCAGGAATATTATACTGGTCGATCAGTTCGCGTGTAAACCTTACGTGCCCTCTTGGCGCCATCAGGTAAAGTTTTGCGCCTTTCATTCCTGCCAGTTCGCTCAGCAGTTTCCATTTGCTGATGCTGCCGCGAAGCTGATCTGTTTTAACCGAAACTTCAAGATAATGACGGTTAAACATGTTCACGCCGGTAACATCGGGTGTGAATTTGATATTGTCCGCAGCTCTTTCATAGGATTTCGGGATTTCATACCCTTCCATATTTGCCTGAATGTCTTTGAATCCATGAGCCTGGGCCCACTTTACAACAAGTGGAATATATAATTCCTTTTCCATAAATTTTAACGAATAATTTTACCCTCAATAATGGGGAACTCCACAATATACTTATAACTAACCTGTGCTGAGGAAAAGTGTTAACCGAAATCCGGTCGAAATGCAGTAACTCTTACTAGTTTTTAAAGGTACGGTTTTTAGCAACAATGACCAAATTCAAATGAAATGACTTAATCATCCATTTCATCCAGAAAATTCCGGTAAGCCCGCAACAATTCCTGGTGAGTTTTATTATTCTTTTGAAAAAGAGCCAGTTCAATGCCTTTCCGGTAAATTTCATCAGCCTGTTCCACTTTATCTTGCAATGCAAAAAAAGCTGCTGCATGATAATAGGTCGGCAAATAAGCGCCATGCTCCGTCAGCAGCAGGTTGTAAAACTGTGCGGCTTTGGCCGGATCGCTTTTGGCATACTCCATGGCAAGCGCATATATATTGAACGGATCGCCGGGATCTTCGTTGTAAAATGCCAGTAAATTTTCGAGCAGGGAGTTTTTCATGGTATTATTATGCTTGCATACTATTTAAGTTTTTACGTAAATTGCGAGGACAAAGTTATTCTCAGAAGTGTTACCATTCATAACCACATGACCATGAAAATACTCGTTTGTATAACCAATGTACCGGATACAACCGCTAAAATAGCCTTTACAGATAACGACACCAAGCTAAACAAAAACGGAATACAATACATCATCGGGCCGTATGATGATTATGCACTGGCACGCGGAGTGGAAATCAGGGAACAGTCTGGAGGCACACTGACCGTACTGCATGTGGGCGGCGCCGAAGCCGATCCGCAGATCAGGAAAGCCCTTGCCATCGGCGCCGATGATGCCATTCGTGTGAACGCAGAACCGCTGGATTCCTATTTTACAGCACTTCAGATTGCACATATCGCAAAGCAGAATAATTATGACCTGATCCTGATGGGCCGTGAATCGATTGATTACAACAGCGGGGTTGTTCACGGGCTTGTTGGTGAAATGCTCGGAATCCCCTCCTACTCGCCGGTTATGAAGCTGGACCTGGATGGGAACAATGCAACCATCACCAGAGAAATAGACGGCGGAAATGAAATTCTGAAAGTATCACTGCCGCTGGTACTGGGCTGCCAGGAACCGATTGCCGAATGGAAAATCCCGAACATGCGCGGCATCATGACGGCCAGGACCAAACCGCTGAATGTAGTGGAATCTGTTGGATCGGAAGTCCTGACAACGCCTGAAAAATATACCTTGCCTGCACCAAAAGGTGCGTGCAAAATGATTCCGGCCAGTGAGGCAGAAACGCTGATAAGACTTTTGCAAACGGAAGCGAAGGTTCTTTAATCACTGATTTTTTTACCATTAAAATAAAAGAACATGTCAGTCCTGATATATATAGAACTGGAAAACGGTTCAATTAAAAAAACATCATTGGAAACCATTGCTTACGGCGCCAAAGTTGCGGAAAAAACCGGTGGAAAGGCAATTGTACTGGCCATTGGAAGTGCCGATGCATCCGAACTGGAAAAAGCCGGAAGATATGGTGCTGCAAAAGTGCTGCATGCAACAGATCAGAAGCTGGAACATGAAAACAGCATGGCATATGCCGACATTCTGGTGCAGGCTGTTCAGCAGGAAAACAGCAAAGTGGTCATTCTTGCCAAATCAGGGTTGGGCGATGCCATGGCGGCACGCGCAGCCGCACGACTGAAAGCTGCGGTTGTTTCCGGCGTTACGCAGCTTCCGGAAACCGATGGCGTTTTCACCGTAACGCGAAGCGTATTTTCCGGTAAAGCATTTGCAAAAACGCAGATCCATTCGGAAATCAAGATTCTGGTTGTCAAAAAGAATGTCATTGAAATGGATGAAAATGCCGTCGCAACCGAAAACGCTGAAATCGTTCCTTTCTCACCGGCATTCCGTGAAGATGACTTCAAGGCCACCGTCGTGCAGGTTGAAAAGGCAAATACCGAACTTTCACTGACCGAAGCGGATATCATTGTTTCCGGCGGACGCGGCATGAAAGGCCCTGAAAACTGGCAGCCGCTGGTGGATTTAGCCCGTGCACTCGGCGCTGCAACAGGATGCTCAAAACCCGTTTCCGATCTTGACTGGCGTCCGCATCATGAACACATCGGCCAGACCGGGATCAAGGTTGCGCCAAATCTGTACATTGCCTGCGGGATTTCCGGTGCGATCCAGCATCTTGCCGGCGTAAATGGTTCCAAATGCATTGTTGTGATCAACAAGGATCCGGAAGCGCCCTTTTTCAAGGCTGCGGATTACGGCATTGTCGGTGATATCTTCGAGATTTTGCCCAGACTTACCGAAGCTGCAAAAAAGCTGAAATAAGCGTTCATTTGCTTTATTTTAATTAATTAAGCTGTAAATTTTATCTTATTATTGAAGAAGTAGCTTATAAATCAGAGTTTTAACAGCAATAGTTAAAATTAAATATTGTAAAACCCGTTTTTAGCCCATACTGTATTTTTTTATGCAGCATGGGTTATTTATTTTTGCACCTTCATTCATATCCATGATGTGAAAAGCAAGGAACACTTTCTATTATCCGGATGTTAATGCATTGACTATCAATTCAGATATCAGGATTTTAAAAGTAGCTTGCTTACAGGAGCAATCATTACAGAACGCAAGCACAGTTCATTGCAATTAAAACAATTCTACTGCATTTAGTTTAACGTGAAAAAAATCAAGTTAGAAATTCTGGGGCTTTCCCCAAGCCAGTCACAGGCGGGTTCCTTTGCCCTGGTTCTTGGAGAAGAATTAGGCAACCGACGTCTGCCTATTATTATCGGTGTATTTGAAGCCCAGGCTATCGCTGTTCAGATTGAAAACATTATTCCCAACCGTCCGATGACGCATGATCTGTTCAAGTCATTTGCGGACGGAATGAATTATACATTAAAGGAAATTGTCATTTCAGATCTCAAAGAAGGGATTTTCTACGCAAAAATCGTTTGTACCGACACGCTGCGCGAAATTGAAATTGACGCACGGCCTTCGGATGCCATAGCAATCGGTCTGCGTTTTGACATACCTATTTATACATACGAAGCCATTTTGTCCGAAGCCGGAATTGTTTCCAGCTCGTTGTCCGAAGATGAGGATGAAGATGAAGAGGCCGTGAGAGAAACACTTAAAACCGCGGGAGCCGGTAAAAACCAGCTTCGTGACCTTGCTTATGACGAACTTCAGCGCATGCTGGAAGATGCCTTGTCGAAGGAAGATTACGAAAGAGCTGCCAAAATCCGTGACGAAATGGGCCGCAGAAATTGAGGCACCCGTTTTTCCACAGAGTTAAAAATAGTTAAGGATTGCTCCGGTTCGCTCATTTAAGATTTTAATCCTTATTTTTGCTGTTGATCGTTTTATCCTCTATAACGATAAGCGAAATTTTACGCTGCTATGCCTAAAAAAAAGAAGATTGGAAGTTATCCCAATACCATGATTGTTATTAGCCTGACGGCTGCATTGTTCCTGATCGGTTTTTGCGGACTTCTGGTGATCCAATCCAAAAAACTGGTTTCCATTATCCGTGAAAATATAGAAGTGCGTATTTTCATTGACAAAGAGGTAAATAAAGCCGGCCAGGATTCCATTCTCAGTGTTATCAAGGCAAAACCTTACGTACTTGTTTCAGCAGAATCACAGCCCATCATTTTTGTTTCCAAAGAAGAAGCTGCCAAGGAATTTATCCAGGGTACCAAAGAGGACTTTGCAGAGTTTCTGGGCGAAAACCCTTTGCGTGACAGTTATCGCGTCAAAATTCAGGAAGATTATTTTGAAGAAGCCAAATTGCAGCTGATCAAAAAAGACCTTGAAAAAATAAAAGGTGTTTATGAAGTTGTATATCAGGAAAATCTGGCCGACAACATCAACCGCAATGTGACGAAAATCTATATTGTTCTGGCAAGTTTCGCCCTGATCATGCTGATTATTATTGTATTGCTTATCAATAATACGATCAAACTGGCCATTTATTCACAGCGTTTCCTGATCCGGAGCATGCAGCTTGTTGGTGCAACAAATGGATTTATACAGAAACCGTTTGTCATGCGCGGCGCCATTCAGGGTCTGATCGGCGGAATCCTGGCGGGTGTTTTACTGATTGTACTGCAGCAGGTTGCGGTCCGTAATGTGGAAGGACTGGCAATGCTGCAGGAATACAACAAGCTTGTTATTCTTGTCGCCATCGTGCTGATTCTCGGCGTACTGATCGGCGTATCCAGTACTTACCAGTCCCTTTCGCGTTACCTCAGAATGGCGCTGGACGATCTGTATTGATGACAGATTTCAACAATTTATCAACGCATAAACAGCCATAAAAATGAATAACAATAAAAACGAACTTCCATTTTCGTCGTCCAATTACACCATGATGCTGATCGGTATTGCCGTCATATTAAGCGGTTTTCTGATCATGACGTTTGACAGTGAAGAATTCGGCTTTGGTTTTCTGGGCCTGACGCTCGGCCCGTTGATTACCGTTGTCGGCTTTGTCATTGAGTTCTGGGCGATTTTACGTAAACCCACCAATTCATGAGTATCTGGCAAGCCATTATTTTAGCTATTGTTGAAGGAATTACCGAATTCTTGCCCGTTTCTTCCACCGGCCACATGATTATTGCTTCCTCCTTTATGGGGATCAGTCATCTGGAATTTACCAAAATGTTCACCGTTAACATCCAGTTCGGCGCCATTTTATCCGTTCTGGTTTTATACTGGAAACGGTTTTTCCAATCTACTGATTTTTATTTTAAACTTTTCGTTGCATTTCTTCCGGCCGCAGTCATCGGTTTCTTGCTGAATGATTTTATTGATGCCATGCTCGAAAATGTAGTGGTTGTAGCCATTTCGTTGCTGGTTGGCGGCGTTATACTTGTTTTTATTGACAAGATTGCCAACCCGAATACAAGAGATAGGGAAATCTCCTATTTTGATGCGCTAAAAATCGGTTTTTTTCAATGCATCGCCATGATTCCGGGCGTTTCCCGTTCTGCTTCCACAATCATCGGCGGTATGCTTCAGGGATTGTCGCGCAAGCAGGCAGCCGAATTTTCATTTTTTCTCGCCGTTCCGACCATGGCTGCGGCAGGCGGTTACAAACTGCTCAAAACGTACGATACCATTCAGGCTACAGACATCAAAGTGCTGTTGATCGGAAATCTGGTTGCGTTTGTGGTGGCCATGCTTGCCATCAAGTTTTTCATCAGCTTTCTGACCAAATACGGTTTCAAGGTTTTCGGATATTACCGCATTATTCTTGGTTTGATTCTGCTGGGATTGCTTGCATCGGGTTACAAGCTGGATATTGTGTAAATTTTCAGCGGAACCTTTAACTTGTTTATTAAGATTTGAACAACGATAACAACCAACCGGACGAAGGGGAAGTCATTTTGATTGACAAGCCTTTGACCTGGACTTCATTTGATGTTGCCAACAAGCTGAAAAGGGCCTGCAAATTCAGGAAAATAGGCCATGCCGGAACGCTTGATCCGCTGGCTACCGGTCTGCTTATATTGTGTACCGGCAAAAAAACCAAACAGATCGATACATTTCAGGCGCAGGAAAAGGAATATACCGGCACGCTTGTACTTGGAAAAACAACTCCTTCCATTGATCTCGAAACCGGATTTGACGCCGAATTTCCAACGGCACATATTTCACCGGAGATACTGGAAAATGCCCGTCTGAAGTTTATCGGCCACATTGAACAGATACCGCCTGTTTATTCCGCGTTAAGGATTGATGGCGAGCGCCTTTACAAAAAAGCAAGACGCGGCGAGGAAGTGGAAATCAAGAAGCGAAATGTGGAAATATCCCTTTTTGAAATAGATGCGGCCCGCTTTCCGGAAGTTGATTTCAGGATCATTTGCTCAAAAGGTACTTATATTCGCAGTATTGTTCGTGATTTTGGTCTGGCAGCAGGCAGCGGTGCTTACATGAGCGCACTCTGCAGAACGCGCATCGGCGCATTTGAATTGAAGAATGCCTGGAATCTGACCGATTTCATTCAGCAGAAAAGATTGGAACTGAAGTTAGAAGTCAACGAATGAATATTTATCACAGCCTGGATTCCTTTCATAAACTGGAATATGGCGTCGTAACAAGCGGCACTTTTGACGGTGTTCATCTTGGACATAAAAAAATACTTAACCGGCTTAAAGAAATCAGTGAACAGTCGGGCGGCGAATCCGTTGTTCTTACTTTCTGGCCGCATCCGCGTACGGTTGTTTCCGAAGACAGCCAGGGACTCCACCTGCTTTCCACCATTGACGAGAAAATAGAATTGTTTTCCGAACTGGGCATTCAGCATCTTGCCATTGTTCCGTTTACCCGCGCATTCTCGGAATTATCTTCAGACGAATTTATCCAGCAGATACTTGTTGAAAAAATCGGGACTAAAAAGCTGGTCATTGGCTACGATCACCGTTTTGGCAGGAACCGGGAAGGCAGTTTTGAGTTCCTGAAAAAGAACAGTCTGCAATACGGCTTTGAAGTAGAAGAGATTCCCAGAGAAGATATTGAAAACATGGCGATCAGTTCTTCCCGCATCCGCAATTCCCTGAATTCGGGCAACATCAGCGAAGCAAATGACTTGCTGGGAAGACCTTACACGCTTTCAGGAACGGTTGTGAAAGGAAAACAGCTGGGACGCACAATCGGTTTTCCAACGGCAAACCTGTTTCTGCATGAATCCTACAAGCTTGTTCCGCAAAACGGTGTTTACATTATCCGGGCGACACATCAGGAAAAAAGGTATAATGCCATGCTGAATATCGGCGTAAGACCCACTGTGGATGGCAGCATCAGAACGATTGAGGCTCATTTGTTTGATTTTGATAAGGAAATCTACGGCGAAGATCTGAAACTTCAATTGTTGCATTATTTACGTCCGGAGCAAAAATTTGACAGCCTCGACAAGCTTGTTCAGCAAATTAATGTGGACAAGCAGCATTCGCTGGCATTCTTTTCCTGAGGCCTCATTCTTCAAATATATCCTTCAAGCGTGTCTGTACAGGCACGCTTTTATTATTATTGGACGTATACCTCATAACATTGCCCGAATGAAAGCCATCTGGAACGATCAAGTCATAGCCGACAGTACTGAAACCGTTGTTGTAGAAAACAATCATTACTTCCCTGAATCTGCTGTTAACAAAGAATTTTTTACCACCTCGGAAACGCATACAACCTGTCCGTGGAAAGGAATTGCTTCTTATTATCATATCAACGTTAATGGTGCGATCAATAAGGATGCCGCCTGGTATTATCCTGAACCCAAGGAAGCTGCCGCCAACATTAAAGGCTATGTTGCATTCTGGAAAGGCGTCAAAATTGTGCAGTAATTAATTTCCTCTATATATGAAACATTATGATGCGATAGTCATTGGTTCCGGCCAGGCAGGAACGCCTTTATCCAAAAAGCTTGCAAATGCGGGATTGAAAACGGCTTTAATCGAGAAAAGATGGGTTGGCGGCACATGCGTCAATGACGGCTGCTCTCCTACCAAAGCCATGATTGCATCTGCAAAAGCAGTATGGTCTGCGTATCACAACAAGAATATTGGCGTTTTTTCAGAAATTGTAAAACTGGATTTTGCAGCCATTCTGAAGCGCAAAGACAGCATTGTTCAAATGATGCGTGAAAACTCCGAAAAAGGGATTCTTGAAACAGAAAACCTGGATCTGTATTACGGTTCAGCCGAATTTACTGCTGAAAAGGAATTGAGCATAACCATGAATGACGGCAATACCGAACTATTTACTGCGGATCAGATCTTTATCAATGTCGGTGAAAAACCGGAGATTCCGGACATTGAAGGTCTTGAAGAAACCGGATACTTGACTTCCACAACCATTATGGAACTCAACGAAATTCCGGAACAGCTGCTTGTGATCGGAAGCGGATACATTGGTCTTGAATTCGGACAAATGTACAGCCGCTTTGGAAGCAAAGTTACCATTCTGGAACCTTCGGAACGTATATTATCGAGAGAAGACGCGGATATTGCAGAAGATGTAACAAAAATTCTGTCGGAGGAAAACATCAGGCTGCTTACCAACAGCAAGGCCGTTTCAGTTTCAAAAAACGAAAACCGGATTACGGTCAGCGTGGAAAGTAACGGTGAGAAAAACACCATTGAATGTACACACATTCTTGTTGCTGCCGGAAGAAAGCCGCAAACCTCAGCACTGAAGCCGGAAAAAGCCGGCATTGAGATCGACAACAAAGGTTATGTTAAAGTAAACGAGAAGCTGGAAACCAATGTAAAAGGCATTTACGCTCTGGGCGATGTAAAAGGCGGACCGGCTTTTACGCATATTGCATTTGACGATTACCGGATCATTGCAGCCAATGTCATCAATAAAGAAAACAGGACGACGGAAGACAGAATGGTGCCTTACTGCATGTTCATTGATCCGCAATTGGGCAGAATCGGTATTACGGAGCAGGAAGCAAAGGAAAAAGGACTGAACGTGAAAGTAGCCACACTGAAAAACAGCAGTGTCGCACGTTCCATTGAAACCGGCGACGAAAGAGGCATGATGAAAGCTGTTGTTGATACGGCAACCGGCAAAATTCTGGGTGCCTCCGTTCTGGCCGAACAAGGAGGAGAAATCGTTACCATTCTGCAGATGGCCATGATGGGCGGCGTAACGTACGATCAGATCCTTAACGGTGTATTTGCACACCCCACTTATGCGGAATCACTTAACAACCTGTTTATGACACTCGAAAAATAGCCGGTACCATTGCGTTTTGTACAAATTTTAGTAATTTGAAATGGCAGGTGCAAACTGCCTGATTTCTCCGGTATAAACTGTCATGCATGATCATTGCAGAAAACATCAGTAAAGATTTCCGTGGCATTCATGCGGTAAAAAACGTTTCTTTTGAAGTCAAAGAAGGAAAAACGCTTGTTCTGCTGGGAACAAGCGGCTGCGGCAAGACAACAACGCTGAAAATGCTGAACCGCTTGATTGAAGCGTCTTCGGGTACCATTCATATCAACGGACACAATATTTTTGATCAGAAGCCGGAATTGCTGCGGCGTACAATCGGTTACGTTTCACAAAATAACGGCTTGTTTCCGCATTATACGGTTGCTGAAAACATTGCCATTGTCCCCAATTTGCTGAGATGGAACAAGGCGGAAATACATGCCAAAACAGAAGAACTGCTGGATCAGCTGAAGTTGCCGTTTGAGCAATTTGCAGACATATACCCGAGCGAACTCAGCGGCGGACAGCAGCAGCGCGTCGCTTTGGCCCGGGCGCTTATTTCAGATCCGCCTGTTTTGTTGATGGACGAACCATTCGGCGCATTGGACCCGATCACGCGCGCGCAGGTCAGAGCGGAGTTTACTGCAATGCCATTTCTGAAGAGAAAAACCATTGTTCTGGTTACGCATGATGTTCAGGAAGCTTTTGAACTCGGTGATGCAATCTGTTTGATGGACAAAGGTGAAATCGTGCAGTCAGGAACGGCAAAGGAACTGGTATTTAAACCAAAGAATGCGTTTGTAAAATCATTTTTCGGTCAGCAGCGGTTTTTTCTTGAACTGAAATCTTTAACATTCGACGATGTATGGAATGAACTGGAAACTGCTGACGAGCCCTTTGGAACAAAAGATTTCACGAGCTCAACCAGTTTATGGGACGGCATGGAAAAGCTGTCCAACTTGAACGAAAAGATGCTAAATGTTTATAAATCAGCAGATAAATCATTAAAGTACTTTACTTTAACAACTATTCAGACCGCATACAAAAAGTATAAAGAACGCATATAATGGAAGTGCAGCAAAGCTTATGGGAATTCCTTTTTCAGCAATCCGACAAGCTGTGGAGCCAAACGATTGCACACATTGGATTAACCTGTATTTCGCTGTTGATGGCCGTACTTGTAGGAGTTCCATTGGGAATCTGGATTGCGGACAGAAAAAAGGCAGCATGGATCGTGCTTGGTTTTGCAGGGATTATGCAGACCATTCCAAGTATTGCCTTGCTCGGTTTTATGATCCCGTTACTGGGAATCGGGCCCCTTCCTGCCATTACGGCCTTGTTTTTGTATGCTTTGCTGCCGGTAATCCGCAATACCTATACCGGAATTTCGGGCGTTGAAGCAGCTGTTACGGAATCGGCAAAAGGAATGGGCATGAACAAATGGCAAATATTGACCAGTGTGGAATTGCCGCTGGCAATGCCGGTTATTCTGGCCGGGATCCGTACTGCTACCGTCATCAATGTGGGCGTGGCAACTTTGGCAGCTTATATTGCCGCGGGCGGACTGGGCGAATTCATTTTCGGAGGTATCGCACTGAATAATACCAATATGATCCTGGCTGGCGCAATCCCGGCTGCTTTGCTTTCCATTTTTCTGGATTTCCTTCTTTCCTTGTTACAAAAGTCGGGCATACGGCGCATGAACAAAGTAACCGTCATCTTACCGGTTCTGCTGCTTTTTTTATCATCGTTTTACCTTGTACCTTATACCGGAAACAGATTGCTTGGCGGCTTTACTCCCGAATTCATGGGTCGCGAAGACGGTTATCTCGGTTTGAAATCTAAGTATAAACTGGATATTCCAACGGTTGTGATCAGTGATGCTGTCATGTATAAAGCCGCATTTGAAAAGAAACTCGACGTAATAAGCGGTTACAGTACAGACGGGCGGTTAAAAGCGTACAATTTGCTGACTTTACAGGATGATCAACACATTTTTCCGCCGTATTATGCATGTCCGCTGATCAGAAAGGAAGTTCTTGAACATTATCCCGAGGTCGAAACGGCCTTAAACCTGCTTTCCGGAACGATTAATGATTCCATCATGACAGAACTGAACTACAAAGTGGATTATCTGAAACTTGCACCGGAAAAAGTGGCTCATGAATTCCTGAAGGCAAAAGGACTTTATAAAAAACCATTGAACGGAGATAAAGGTGTAATCAGACTGGGATCAAAAATATTTGCAGAGCAGTACATTCTCGTAGAAATGTATAAAGCGCTTATTGAAGGAAATACACGGCTTAAAGTGCAGACACATACAGGTCTGGGCGGCACAAAAATATGCTTTGACGCACTTGTGAACGGCAAAATTGACCTTTATCCCGAATATACCGGAACCGGACTGCTCGTAATTCTAAAGCCGGATGCAAATACAATGAAACGGATATCCGGAAGCCGTGAAAAAGTTTATGATTTTGTCAGAAGTGAATTTTCCAGACAATTTAACCTGCAATGGCTTAAACCGATCGGGTTCAACAATGCCTACGCACTGATGATGCGCAAGGAACAGGCACAATCATTGAATATAACTACTATTACGGATTTAAAACAATTTTCCTCTAATGAACATTAACGGCCTCAGCGCGTCGTATAACACGGTTAGAAAATATTCTGAAAGTATATGCGAGCCATTGGAAACAGAAGATTATGTACCGCAGCCCGTACCCTTTGTAAGTCCGCCGAAGTGGCATCTGGCGCATTCAACATGGTTTTTTGAAACATTTATATTAAAGAACTTCATACCGGACTATCAGGTTTTCGACAAAGATTTCAGTTTTTTGTTCAACAGTTATTATAATAATGTAGGCGAACGCACGCTTCGTACCGACAGGGGAAATGTTACACGGCCCACTACTGCAAACGTGTATGCATACCGTCAACATGTGGATCGTTGCATGAACGAACTCATGGAAAATCTGACAGATACGAATGCAATTTCCATGATTCAGTTAGGTCTGCATCATGAACAGCAGCATCAGGAACTGCTGGTAACGGATATCAAGTATATTCTCGGCCATAATCCGCTGTTTCCTGTTTATAAGACAGGACATAATCTTGTAAATGCCGAAAATTCAGAAACCGGATTTTTGAACATAAAAGAAGGCGTTTATAGTATCGGGTTTGAAGGAAACGGGTTTTGCTTCGATAATGAACTGGGCCGCCACAAAGTTTATCTTCAAGAATTTGAAATCAGTAAATCGCTCGTTACCAATGCCGAATACATCCGTTTTATGGAGGACGGCGGTTACCAGAATTTTAATTTGTGGCTGGACGAAGGCTGGTCGTGGGTGAATCAGCATGCCGTGGAAGCGCCGATGTACTGGTACAAAATAAGCGGCGAATGGCATTATTACACACTTGCCGGACTTCAGAAAGTGAATCCGGATGCCATTTTGAGCCATATTAGTTTTTATGAAGCCGCTGCGTTTGCACAATGGAAAGAAATGCGGCTGCCGACCGAAGCAGAGTGGGAAATTGCTTCCGACCAGCTTCAATGGGGCCAGCGGTGGGAATGGACCAACAGCTCCTATCTTCCTTATCCCGGTTTTACAAAAGCTAAAGGTGCTGTTGGTGAGTACAACGGCAAATTCATGATCAACCAAATGGTGCTTCGCGGCGCATCCGTGGCCACTTCACCGGAACACAGCCGGAAAACTTACCGCAATTTTTTTCACGCCCACGAACGCTGGCAATATACCGGCATCAGACTGGCCAGATAATCAGATTGACATGTCAGACAATACTTTTGCTGAAGATATACATACAGGCTTATCCGCACCCTTCAAACACATTTCCTCCAAATACTTTTACGACGATATTGGCAGTGTGATTTTTCAGGACATTATGAAAATGCCTGAGTACTACCCTACGGCATGCGAATTCGAGATTCTTTCTTTGCAGGGAGAAAGAATTATTGACAAGCTGAACTTTGCTGAACCCTTCAATATTGTAGAACTCGGCGCCGGGGACGGGATAAAAACACGACAGCTTCTGAAACAACTGGTGGAAAAAGGCATCGATTTCTCCTATGTCCCGGTCGATATTTCCCGCAAAGCCATTGATGAACTGAAAACAAATATGCTTGCGCACTTGCCTGCGCTGAACATCAAACCGCTGACCGGCAACTATTTTTCCATGATCGGAGAACTGTCGTCCTCTTCCACGCCAAACCTTTTTCTGTTTCTCGGCGGCAACATCGGAAATTATGAACCCAAGGAAGTTCATGATCTTCTGTCCGGATTTTACCGGAACATGAAAACGAACGACAAATTACTGACTGGGTTTGATCTTCAGAAAAACCCGTCAACAATTCGGCTGGCCTACGATGATCCGCAAGGTATAACCAGAGATTTCAATCTCAACTTACTGAACAGGATCAACCGCGAACTCGGCGGAAATTTCAACCTGAACCAGTTTGAATTTTACTCTTTTTACAACCCGATCAACGGCGAAGTCAGAAGCTATCTGGTAAGTCTGGCGGCACAGCGGGTGCATATTTCACAAACTGGCAAAAACTACGAATTTAAACAGAATGAACTGATCTGGACCGAATTGTCTAAAAAGTATACGTTAAAAGAAATTGAGAGAACAGCTGTTGACAACGGCTTTGAAGTTATGGAGCATTTTCTGGATTGCAAGCATTATTTTACTGACAGCCTGTGGGTTAAGCCCTGAATATATTGGCGGATGTAATGCTATGATTCCTGAAAATTAAATGTGTCAGCTGTTTTTATTATTGGGATGCAGACAGCATTGCCAGTAATCGTAAATGGTACGAAACTTGCTTTTAAGGTCGTGAAAACTGTTGTCTTTTTTAAAGTATCCCTGAATTGTCATATCATAGGCAATCTGGATTTCTACCGGATTGTCTGCTGTGCTCAAAAACAGAAAGGGAATGGATTTTCTTTTAAGATATTCATTTTGCTCAATGCGCCTGCGAAGTTCAATGCCGTTCATAATCGGCATATTGATGTCACAAATTATTAAAAAAGGCTGCTCCTGAGTCGTTTCCAGATAAAGCAGCGCATCCAGGCCATTTGAAAAAAATTTAAGCGTATTTGTTATTTCAAGTTCTTTTAGGATTGTTTTGATTAACAACTGATCGTCAGTGTCGTCTTCAATAGAAATGATTGGTCCTCTTCTTGACATTACTCCGGGAATGATTAATTAAATCGGGTACAAATATCCGATTTATTCAATTCAATAACAATTCGGGCGAATGGTATAAAGTACCGCATCAACATATTTTCTCCGTTTGGCCTGTATACTGCTTTTCCGTACATATTTGTAAAGGAATTATGCTGTTTAAGTGAACAGCAGACACAACAAGTTCACTTCAAAAAGTAAAAGTTGAATTCAGCAAATTGAATTATTTCCAGACTTCCACTTTGTTGTTTCTAAATTCTCTGAATCTTTTTCTACAATATTTTCAATTAAAAGGATTTAAATTTAACAAACAGCATTGATGGAGTTCGAATAAAAAAATCAAAATCAGATTGCAGCTTAAATATAATCGAATTACAGTTTTGTTCCGGCTAAAAATCATATCTGCAACCAGCAGAAAAATGAACATTGTTAGAAAACCGGCAATGTGACCTAAAATCCATATAATGGAATTTGTAAATACTGTCCGGAAAAGTATTTCACTTCAAATATTTAAATCATTTTTTTGGTAGCGAGGCCTTTTAAGTTGCTCCTTTTTTTTAAAAAGCAGCTAAAAGTATTTTATTGGTTTCCATAAATGACAGATGTCTAAAAAGAAAAGCGCCCTTTCCGGAATAAACACGAATTTGTGTTTTTCCACGAAAAGGGCGCTTCTAAAAAAGGGAAATCCTGTTTATTCGTATTCTGCAAATGACTCGTCTTTGTAGCACCAGAGCCATTTTTCACCCGGTTCGGCTGAGATGACGACAGGATGTTCGGATTGATGAAAATGCTTGGTCATATGTTTTGACGGCGAGCTGTCGCAGCACAAAGTTGTGCCGCAAGTCTGACAGGTTCTCAGATGAACCCAGGTTCCATCCGTTTTCATACATTCCTCACAGACAAGTTCTGCGGGCATTTTCAGTTCTGCAATTTCATTAATGTGCTCACAAATTCCTTTCATTATACTTCGCTTAAATATTGATGTACAAAACTGATTGCCATGGAGCCTTCACCAACTGCGGAAGTAACGCGGTTCATAGCACCTGCCCTTACGTCGCCGGCCGCAAATATTCCCGGTGAACTCGTTTCCAGTAAATACGGATCCCGTTCTGCTTTCCAGATCTGCTTGAAATCCTTATAGCTTTTCATTTCTCTGCCGGTTTCGATAAATCCCTTGCTGTTCTTGATTATTTCCAGCCCAACCCAGTCGGTGAACGGTTTGGCTCCGATAAATATAAACAATGCATCTGCCGGCACCACCCGCTCTTCCGAAGTGTTCAGGTCTACAAGCCGGAGCGATTCAAGATGTTCGTCACCCATGGCTTCCAGAATCTCCGTACAGCCCAAAACCGTAATATTTTCGGTTCCACGAATCTGATCGATCAGATAGGATGACATGGAAGAAGTAAGGTCCTGCTTTCGGATCAGAACATATACATTGCGGGCAAACTTAGCCAGATACATGGCTGCCTGCCCGGCAGAATTGCCGCCGCCCAGCACATACGCATCTTTGTTGCCGCAGGAACTGGCTTCCGTACTTGCCGCTCCGTAATAAATGCCTTTGCCCGTGAATTCTTCAATGCCTTTGGTTTCCAGTTTCCGGTAATCCACACCGGTTGTAATCACTACGGCTTTCGCATTGATTTCACTGCCGTCGCCCAGTATTAATGTTTTGTATTTTCCTTTCAGCCGGATTTCCTTGACGGACTGCGGAGAAAGAAATTCTGTTCCGAACCTGGTTGCCTGCGTGATGGCACGGCGCGTCAGATCGGCACCGCTTAATCCTGAAGGAAATCCAAGATAATTTTCGATTCTTGAACTTGTACCGGCTTGCCCGCCCGGCGCTTTGCGTTCGATCAGCAGCGTACTTAAACCTTCCGAGGCACCATATACGGAAGCGGCGAGTCCGGCCGGCCCCGCTCCTATGATAATGACATCATAAATCTGCTGCTTGGTTTTGGCATTCAGTCCGATATGCGATGCAAGGTCAATCCGTGTCGGTGTTTTAAGTAAAGTACCGTCTTCCAGAATCACCACCGGAAAATCGATCGGGCACAGATTATTTGTTTTGGTAATCTGCTTTCCCTGTTCGCTGGAAGCGGCATCATGCCAGGCATACGGGATCAGGTTTCCGGCAAGGAAATCCTTGATATCATGCGATTTGGGCGAAAATTGGTAACCGATTACTTTTATTCCCCTGAATTCGGGACGGTAACTTCCCTGCCAGTCGTGCAGCAGTTCATCAATGGCCGGATACAGCTTTTCTTCGGGCGGGTCCCAGGGCTTCATCAGATAATAATCCAGCTGAACATCATTAATGGCTTTGATGGCAGCATCGGTATCGGAATAGGCAGTGAGCAGAACTCTTTTTGCAAACGGAAACATCACCATAGCCTTTTCAAGAAAATCAACGCCCTGCATTTCCGGCATCCGCTGGTCCGAGATAAAAACGGCTATTTCCTCGCCTTTATTCTGAAGATCCAGCAAACTTTCCATCGCTTCACTGACAGAAGTGGTGCTCAGTATTCTGTAATCCTGCCTGTAATGCGATTTCAGATCACGGCTGATTGCTCTCAAAACCTGCGCATCATCATCAATTGAAAAAATAATGGGCAAACCCATAGCTTGAAACCTGTTTTGTATGAATAAGTAATTACTTAAAGTTAGCTGAGAATATCAGTTTTTACAATCCGCATGGTATCATTCGTTTCCCTTTCTGACAGCTGGAACCCAGACGCCAGCTGCCGGCCGCTAACCGCGGATCGCCAACAACCGCTCAGGTGTATGAACTGTTAATCGGGAAACATACCACAAATTCCGTTTTCCCCGGAACGGAATGAAGCGTAACCGAGCCGCCATGCTGTTTGACAATGCGCATGACAACATCAAGTCCGAGGCCGGTTCCTTTGCCAATCGGTTTGGTTGTAAAAAAAGGGTCAAAAATCTTGCTGCGGATTTCCGGCGGGATACCCGGACCGTTGTCACAGATTGCCACGCGGATGTATTCCTTGTCCAGACAGGTTGAAATTTTCAGTTCAGGATCCGGTTGTCCGTCCAGCGCATCAATGGCATTGTCAATCAGGTTGGTCCAGACCTGGTTCAGCTCGCCGACCATTGCTTTTAATTGCGGAAGGTTGAGGTCGAATTCTTCAATGACCTTAACCTTCGCTTGTTTCAGCTTGTAGTTCAGCATGATCAGCGTATTGCGGAGCCCGGTATGAATATCCGTAAAATCCTTTTCACCGCCTCGGTCCATATGCGTAAAGGATTTGACAGAACCAATCAGATCGGCAATCCTTCCGGACGCTTCCTGAATATCGGCGACCATTCTTTCGGTTGTTAGATTGGTATTGATCCAGGTCAGTACAGGCGAAAGATCTACTTTTTTAATGCGGCGCTGCATTTCTTCCAGATCGTCGATGGTAATTCCGAACTCGACAAAATTCTCGGCCATATCCATGACATCAGTAATTTGATTGTCATCGAGCCAGTCCAGCAGTTCGTCTTCTTTTTCCGATCGCTGCATCATCGTAAGCGTGGGCCTCGACTTGTTTGCAAGTACTGCAAACAGTTTTTCATTGATCACGTCAATTTCTTCCGGATCCATCTGAACGGAAATCAGTCTTTTGAATGCTTCCGGCTGAAGCTGAAGATGTTTTTTCAGCGAAAGCGATCCCCGGATGATGGCTGCCGCCGGATTATTGAGTTCGTGCGCAAGCCCGGCAGACAATTTGCCAAGCGCCATGATCTTTTCATTCTGCTGTTCCAGCTCGGTAAATTCCCGAACGCGTGAAGTCATGACAATGACGAGCGCCTGCGTCAGTTCATAATGCGATACGATCAGCTCCCGCATTTTTTCCAGCGGGAACGACATCAGCTGCGAAGCGTCAACGCACTGCAGATAGGCGAATGCATTTTTAGCCCTTGAAAACGGCAGCATGCCCGTGATGCTTCCCGGCATAAGTTCCGCCACGAAAATCCGCGCATTGTTTTGCAGACGGTAAATCTCTATTCTTCCGCTGATCAGGATATGTGTGGCATTCAGCGGATCGCCGGGCCGGGCCACAAATGCATCCTCCGCCAGTTCATAATGACTGCTGTGGCGGATCATCCATTCAAGCTGGTCTTCAGGAACATGGTGAAAAGCTTCGATCTGCTTCAGATCGGCAGCATGGATTTCTTTCATAAAAATACAAGGTTGTACTTGCCGGTTCAGATCTGGGCAGTAATGATCCTGTTATAAATTTTATATTCCGGAAGGCCGTGAATATGTTCTGCAAGGCTGATTTCAACCCAAGCGCGGTTACTCTGATGCACAAATACGCCGTTGCATGCGGGAAAAAGCAGTTGCAGCATGTTCATGGAATCCGTATCCATGTTGATTTCTTCATGGCCGAGTTCGCTGGAATGATAATAGCCCGTACACAAGCCGAGTGAAGTTTCAAATTCAATTTTTACCAGACTGCCGGAAACTTCCTGCTGTGCAACTTCCACAATGATTTCTTCCCGAAGGTCTTCCGCAGTCCCCAGCGTTTCCTCCTGCTCACCCAGAATATCTATAACGCTCATGTATAAATCCGATTAAGTTAATTGCTGATTGATATACTTTGTGCAAAAATCCCGTTCCTTCCCGCCTTCAGTAAAGCAAAATCACTATTTACAACCGGTATAATTATTTTACTGAAAACGGTTTCTGAAATGCATGGATGCCGTTGTTCAGGATAACCGTAAATCCACTCTGCAGGTGCTGTTTTCCTGAAAAACGGTTACAATTAAAGCAATTTCAGGATCAAATAACAGCTAATGCCTTTTTGCGCAAGATGATTTTTAAATTAAAAGTTTGCCTAACTTGTATAAATGAAAAGGAATGAGTCTGGAAACATACCATGAAAAACGCTCTTTTACGCATACACCCGAGCCGGAAGGCGGAAAAGCCGATTCGGATCAGCTCATATTTGTCATTCAGAAACACGATGCGTCCAGACTGCATTATGACTTCCGGCTGGAAATGGACGGCGTGCTCAAAAGCTGGGCCGTACCCAAAGGACCTTCCACGGACCCGTCGGTAAAGAGGCTGGCCATGATGGTGGAAGATCATCCGTACGATTACAAGGATTTTGAAGGCATCATTCCGGAAGGAAATTATGGTTCGGGAACAGTAATGGTTTGGGACAACGGCACCTATGAGTCTTTGGAAACGGCAGATAACAAAGAAGACCAGATCCGGATTTTGTTGCGTGAACTGGAATCGGGGTCGATTAAATTCCGGCTGAACGGTAAAAAGCTGAAAGGTGAATTTGCGCTGGTCAAAACCAGAGGAATGGGCGGAAATGCTTGGCTGCTGATCAAACATCGAGACGAATTTGCTTCCGAATCGGACATTACCGAAAAAGACAAATCCGTTGTTTCGGACAAAACCATTGAAACAATAAATAATACAAGTGAAAATAAATCCGAACCCGATTCGCCCGAAAAGGCATCGGAAGGCGAGAAAAAAGCTCCGGGAAAATCGCTGAAGAAAAGCAGTAAAGAAAAGGAAAATCAGGCTGAAAACCCGGCCCCTGAAGCCGGAAACAATCCGGTTATTACGGGTGAAAGCGGCAAAACGGAACCCTTTCCTGAAACGCTGGACCCGATGCTTGCAACGCTTGTAGACGAACCTTTTGACGATCCGGGATGGGAATATGAAGTTAAATGGGACGGTTACCGAGCCGTTGCGTTCATGAATGAAGGAAAAACCGAGCTTCAGTCCAGAAACCGGCTTTCATACAACGAACGGTTTTACCCGGTTTACAATAGCTTGGCCGCCATGAAACTGAATGCTGTTCTGGACGGTGAAATTGTGGTGATCAACGACAAAGGACATTCCGATTTCAATGCATTGCAAAACTGGCGCAGTGAAGAAAACGGACAATTGGTTTATTATGTTTTTGATGTTTTGTGGCTGAACGGAAAAGGACTTGCAAACCTGCCGCTAACTGAAAGAAAAGCTATTTTGCAAACCATCATACCCCAGGAAGGTGTAGTCAGAACGGGTTACAGCATTGTTGCCGACGGAACGGAGTTTTTCAAGGCCGCAGCCGAAATGGGGCTTGAAGGGATCATGGCCAAGAAATCAGACAGCAGGTATTTTCCCGGAATGCGTACCAATGAATGGCTAAAAATAAAAATCCATAAAAGGCAGGAAGTCATTATCGCGGGCTATACCAAAAATGCCGGAACGCCGAGGCTGTTCAGTGCACTGCTGCTGGGCGTGTATGAAAACGGTTTTCTGAAATATGTCGGAAAAGTCGGGACGGGTTTCAAAATGGAACAGCAAAGGCAGATGCTGGAAACCTTCAAACCGTATGTAACCCAGAAAAACCCTTTTAAAGATTCACCCGAATACAGTAAACCTTCGCATTTGAAAACCAATCCGGCCAAATGGAATGCAACGTGGCTGAAACCGGAACTGATTTGCGAAGTAAGTTTTACAGAAGTTACGGCCGACGGCATTTTCCGGCATCCGTCGTTTGAAGGAATGCGGGAAGATAAAAAAGCAACCGAAGTAGTGAAGGAAGTTGAACTTTCAACAGAAAAGATCCTGGATAAAGCAGAAGAAAAGCACATGGAAAATCAGCCTACCGCAAAGTCAAAAGGTAAAAAAAGTAAATCACTGCTGAACGCCGAAGAAGAAATGCAGCTTAAAAAACTGAATGGCAACGAGGTGAAATTTACAAATCTCGGCAAGTTTTACTGGGAAAAAGAGAAAATTACAAAGCGCGATCTGATCAATTATTATCATGAAGTTGCTCCTTATATTTTACCTTATCTTGAAAACAGGCCGCTTTCATTGTACCGTTTCCCGAACGGCATTACCGGAAAAGGTTTTTACCAGAAAGATGTAACGGGGAAAGTGCCGGACTGGATCAGGACTTTTCCATACAAAGCCGAAGGCGATGACGAGCAGAAAAATTTCATGCTCTGCAAGGATGAGGCCAGCCTGCTTTATGCAGCCAATCTGGGCTGTATCGACATGCATCCCTGGAACAGTCAGATTGAACAGCCGGATTATCCCGACTGGTGCCTGCTGGACCTGGATCCCGACAAATCCAATTCTTTTGAACAGGTTATTACCACGGCACAAACCATCAAACAACTGCTGGATTCGCTGCAGGTCCCGAGTTACTGCAAAACATCGGGTTCCACAGGAATCCATATTTACATTCCGTTGGATGCAAAGTACAATTATGATCAGTGCCAGCTGTTTGCGCAGTGGATTGCCAGTCAGGTGCAGCAGGAACTTCCGGATTTTACCAGCATCGAGCGTATGACCAAAGACCGGAAAGGAAAAATTTATATTGACTATATGCAGAACCGTCCGCAGGCGACACTCGCAGCGCCGTATTCGGTCAGGCCAAAACCGGGTGCGACCGTCTCCATGCCGTTGCATTGGGATGAAGTAAAAAAAGGTTTGCAGCTTCAGAACTTTACCATATTCAACGCAATGGACCGGATTAGAAATGAAGGTGACCTGTTTAAACCCGTTCTTGAAAAAGGCATTAATCTGGAACAAATCATCAGCAAAATCGAGCAGCCGGAAAACTGAATCCGTCCTGACCGCACGGCTCCGGGATTTGGCCGGATCAAGGTTTTATTAAATTATTGCGGTTAAGGCTAAGTTGCTGATTTCAGGCATTATTCTTTGTATTTACCAGATGGTTAACTCAACTCCATGTTATGCAAAGAAGAAGTCTGTTAAAGAATATAGGTTTGATGGCGGCCGGACTTTCACTACCGGAATCTGCAGATGCTGCGGTCAAGAAAGCGCCGGCGAGGGTTATGCGGATTGCACACATCACGGACATTCACGTTCAGCCTCAGCTTTGGGCAGCCAACGGCATGGCAAAATGCCTTCATCATATCCAGGACCTTTCCATTAAGCCTGACATGATTATCAATGGCGGCGATTCCATTATGGGAGCCGGCGGCAGCACGCAGTCCAAGCTTGCCACGCAATGGAAGCTCTTTCATCAGGTGATGAAGGACGAAAACTCACTGCCGTTCTGTTCTGTCATCGGAAATCACGATATCTGGAGCAACAGGGAACAGGGCGCAGCTTTTGAGGACGGGAAAAAATGGGCCATGGACGAATTCCAATTACAGAAACCGTATTACAGCCTTGACAAAAATGGCTGGCATTTCATATTTCTGGACAGCATTCATGTCCGGAAAGAAGGTTTTACATATTATGCAAAGCTGGATGAGGAACAAACGGACTGGCTGAAAAAAGACCTGAACCAGACCTCATCGCAGACGCCCGTAATGGTTGTTTCGCACATTCCGATTCTGTGCGCTAGCGTATTTGTCCGTGACAAAAACTTTAAGAACGACAACTGGCTTATTTCCGGAAGCTGGATGCATACCGATGTTTCAGATATCATCGGCATCTTTAACAAACATCCCAATGTCAGGCTGGCCATCAGCGGACATACACATGTGCTGGACCGCGTGGATTACAATCATGTAAGCTACTGCTGTAACGGAGCCGTCTGCGGCAACTACTGGTTCGGGGAAGTACAGGAAACAAGAGCCGGCTATGCCGTTATAGATCTTTTTGATGACGGTACTTTTACAAACCAGTATGTCAATTATCGTGTAAAAAACAGAAATATATAACCTTCGGCTACAACATTCCGGTTCATTTTTACCGATCGTTAACTGAATTCTGCCTCTCAATCATCTGCTTTGGTGAAGTATCGTTTAAGTATTTTGTTTGTATGGAATTGAAGTCATCAAATAGTTTTATTAAAACTATACACACATTTATTTACACTATACACACTGCTATGACCAGTTGCATAAAAATCCGGATTCATTGATCCGGATTTTTTTACTTTACTGCAATATACGATGTATGGCAAGTACAAGTCATTTAGTAAGGGATAAACATATATTACATATAAATCTATATGATATTTTTAATACTTTCTTTATTCTTAATAAGTACAGTTAATATTTTATGATCTTACCACAAAATTTTCCTTTCACATCGCACAAAAAAAACCGCCGTTCAGCGGTTTATAATCAGCAAACGTCCGTTTGATTTACTTGGACTTGTTTACAAATTTATTGAAGCGGCTTTCCTTGCCTTCGCTGGTTTCTTCCTGATACAGGAATTCAAGACCGCTTTCGTCAAACTTCTCAAAGAATTCTTCCCAGCTGATCGGTTCAAGCGAATCGCCGCCGCTGTAACCCGGGAAATCAATCCTTAATATTCCGGCATGTTCGTCGCTGTCGCCGGTTCCTTTTACCGTAACGGGCTTACCTCCTCTTTTCTCAACCCAAGCACGGATTTCATCATGATTCGTTGTACTGTTGCTTTTAGTTGCCATGATTGATGTTTTTGGTTTTTAACTCAGTATTTAAAAAAGTATGCCTTGAACAAAAAATCCGCCGGTGAGCACTTCCAGTTACTCCGGGCGGATGAATTTTTCGGCAAATGCCGGATTTACCGGTTACGGTCTTGCAGAAACATTGGACTCGTCGCTAGCGATTTTATCACGTAATGAATTGATGTCTTTTCGGAGTTCGTCCAGATCATCGGAAGCTTTCCGGGCCCTTTTTGCGTCGCGCTGTGCTGCGCCTGCACTTTTGCTGGCCCTGCGCGCCAGCTTTCTGTCCTGCGGATCATCGCCCAGTTTTTCAGCAATCCTTTTATTTTCGTCGGCAGATTTCTGTGCATTGTCCGCCGCCTTTTCAGCATCTCTGGTTTTCTTTTCCAGCTCGTTTTCCAACTTGGCAAGTTCCAGTTTGCGGTCATTCAGTTTTTTGTTGGCTTCAATCTGTTCCTTCTCAGCTTTAAGCGTATTCATGGAGTCCTTAGATACGACCTGTGCCGACAGCGACAATGTCATCAGCATCATTCCCAGCGTGCCTAAAATCCGGTTCATTTTCATCATGTTATTATTTAGTTAAATGCATAAATCCAAGATTGCAATAACCATGCCCGCTGATTTTTGGGATGACAGACCCGGTCAGTTTGTGGTATTAAACCATTTAACCCAACAAATTTTACATTTGAGAAGTAAATATTAACATTTGGACAACCTGTCATTTAAAGCTGCACCAACGCTTTGCTATATTTACAGATGCTGGTTGAATTTTATGATGAACACCCGGTTTTTTATACTATTTTTTGTATTTCTCTGGCTGGTTCCGTTAACAGGTTATCTTACCTGGGGACAAAACTATTTTTCAGACTGGCGGATTTCATTGGCCGGTAGCACTTTTAACCTGATTATTTGTCTGACAACTTATCATTTCAACCACGTTGTAGCCGGCTTTATTGCAAGGCTCTATCCGGATATCGGACAATCTGTTTACCGCGTACTGCTTTGGTTTATCCTTTATTCGGGCATAACGATTTCCATTCTTTACATTGTACTCACCATTTACGATCAGTTCGGCCTGTTTGGTTTCTCCATGAAAAGGGATCATGTATTATGGAGCGTCTTTGTCATTCTGGGTGCTGCGCTTGCGGGTGCGGGTTTGTCCGAACTTGCCTATACTTTCAGGCAGTGGAAAACCAATCAGCTCGAACTGCAGCAAATGGAACAAAAGCAGATCCAGACAGAGCTGGAAGTTGTAAAACAGCAGGTTAACCCGCATTTTTTGTTCAATTGCCTGAATTCGCTGTCCATACTTATTTCCGAGGCACCTTCAACGGCCGAGAAATTTGTAGATGAAATGTCGAAAGTTTACCGGTACCTGCTGAATGTAAATGCCGCTGAACTTGAAACCAATCTTGTGACACTCGATAGTGAGATCCGCTTTATTCAGTCCTATATTTATCTGCTCAAGACAAGATATGAAGACGGAATAGATGTAAAAATCGACGTTGCGGATATTTACCTTACCGGGCAAATGGGCCCGCTGACTTTGCAGACGCTTGTGGATAATGCCGTCCGGCACAACATTGTATCACCCGGCCAGCCGCTGCACATTGTCATTCGAACGACAGCCACAGGACAACTGGAAGTTAAAAACAATCTGCAGAAACGAAAAGTAAGGATGCCGTTCAACACGTCCGGGCTGGCTACGCTTGTAACGCGCTATAAAATATTGTTTAATCAGGCGGGCACCATTCAGATAAAAGAAGATGAAACTGGTTTTGCGGTCGTTTTGCCATTGATCTATACGTAAATGCCTTCTATTGAATTTCATTCCATCGGCCGACTGATCTGGCTCAGCCTTTTTGGCCGCTGGATGTTTGCGCTGCTTGTTCCGTGGTTTGTACCCACCATTACCTATCTGCTGATCGGAGATCCTTACTTTGCCAGCATCGGCAACTTTGTGTACGGCACACTGCTGATCCTGCTGCTGACGATCCTGGCCTTTATCCCGCACGACTGGGCGGCGCAATATATTGCAGGAAGGTATCCGGCGCTGAATTCCACTTTCAAAAGGGCATTGTACACTGCGCTGGCTTTTTTACTGCTTACCGGAACGTACATTACCGTTTATGCGTTTGCGATCATCCGGTTCAAGCCGCTGAATGCGCAGCTTACGATGGATAAAATGGTTTATGTATATTCCTTTGAATTTGTGGCCGTGCTGCTGCTTACCGGGCTATACGAGGTAAACTATTCGCTGGGAAAATGGAAAGAGATCAAAATGAACAAAGAAGCGATCAAAAAAGCAGGTCTGCAGGGACAACTGCAAAGCCTGAAAAGCCAGGTTAATCCGCATTTTCTTTTCAACAGCCTGAATACGCTTTCCGCACTGATTATGGACGAACCGCAGCGTGCGGAACAGTTTGTGGATGAAATGGCAAAAGTTTACCGCTATCTTTTACAAACCAACCAGCATGAACTGACAACGCTTGCAGCGGAAATCAAATTTATACAGTCGTATTATCACCTGCTCAGGACCAGATATGACGAAGGGCTGGAAATGGTTGTTGATGTCGGTGAATCCCAGCTTTCCATGCTCATTCCGCCGCTTACGCTGCAGTTGCTGGTAGAAAACGCCGTAAAGCACAATACCATTCTTGAAAAAAATCCTCTGCTGATCGAAATCCGGTCTGTCGGGAATAACCTGCTGGAAGTACGGAACAACCTGCTGGAAAAGTCAACCCCGGTAAAATCCACCAAACTCGGCCTGGCCAATATTCAGGCCAAATATCAACTCCTTTCTGACCGCCAGCCTGTGATTGAAGCGAGTGCTGATTATTTTACGATCCTTTTACCCTTACTGAACGACAAATCCGAAATCCAATGAATATCCTGATTGTGGAAGATGAAAAACTGGCGGTACGAAAGCTGACCAAACTGCTCGAAGAAACTGCGCCTGAATTTGAAATCAAAGGAAATACCCCGAGTATCGAGGCAACTGTAGAATGGATTCTGGACAACCGTGCAAAAGGAGAAAGCGAGCCCGACCTTATATTTCTGGACATCGAACTTGCCGACGGACAAAGCTTTGAAATATTTAACAGAGTAGATCTCCGGAGTACGATCATCTTCACGACTTCCTATGATGAATATGCACTGCAGGCTTTCAAGGTCAACAGCATCGATTATCTTTTGAAACCGGTCCAAAAAGAAGATCTTCAGCGAAGCCTCCGGAAATATTATGACCTTACCGGCCAGCAGCGCAGCAAGAACACAGAATCGTTAACCTCCAATCTGGAAAGTATTCTGAAAAATATCCAGCTCCAGCATCAGCCCGCGACAGAGTACAGAAAACGTTTTCTTGTCAAGCAGGGCCAGCGCATGGTTTCGATTGAAGTTGGTGACATTGCCTATTTTTATATAGAAGACGGAATCAGTTTTTTCAAGAATTTTCAGGGACAAAAATTCGTGGTGGATTACCGTATGGACGACCTGGAATCTTTCCTTGACCCGGAACATTTTTTTCGGATAAACCGGAGTATCATCATTACGCATCAGTCTGTCGTTCAGATTCAACCGTACTACAATAACAGGCTAGCCCTTGTGCTGAACCCGGCTTACGACAAGGAAACGGTGATCAGCCGGGAAAAGTCCAATGAGTTCAAGCTGTGGATGGGTAAATAGGCTAAAAAGGCCCGGACTGGAATTATAGCACGGATTTAGGAGTTTACTTCTTATTGCTGAGTAAACCGATAATCGCCTTGAATGCTCCCTTTACCAACGTTCTGAAGAACTTCTCCGTATATGCCGTTCTGATTTCGGGACTGGTTTCGTTATCCTGCAACGGCATATTCCAGTATAATCCCAATCAGGTTATTTTTCGTGACAATGAAAAAAACCTGACTGTCAAAAATATCGAACGCATTCGTTCAGTTCCTCCGGAAGATACCGTCCGTTTTATTCTGATGGGCGACACGCAGCGCTGGTACGATGAGGCGGAACTGTTTGTAAAAAGCGCCAACAGCCAGAAAGATATTTCATTTGTACTTCACGCCGGCGACATTTCCGATTTTGGCCTGTCACAGGAATTCAAATGGGTAAACGAGATCATGTCCGGGCTGAAATACCCTTATTTAACAGTAATCGGCAATCACGATATCGTTGCAAACGGATCGGCCTCCTATCGCAAAATGTACGGCGCACTCAACTACTCGTTCGAGCACGGCAACAACAAGTTTATCTTTATCAATACCAATTCCCGCGAGTATGCCTTTGACGGCACCATTCCCGACCTGAACTGGCTGCGGGCAGAACTGCGGAACAATCCGGAAAATAAAAACGCCATAGTCATCGCACATGTGCCGCCGTTTGACGGCGATTTCGACCGCGATCTGGAAGTTCCTTATTCCCAAATGCTGGCCGATGACCCGAATGTAAAATTTTCTTTATACGGGCATCAGCATTCGTTTCGGAACGAAGAATACTATAAGGATGGCGTGCAGTATATATTGTCAACTGCTATGGGCAAACGGGGATATATCGTCATGACAACGTGGAAAGGCGGATACAAAGCGGAACAAATCGAATACTGATGATGAAAAAGAACCTGCTTACCGCAACCTTGTTACTGTTTTTTACAACTGCTTTTGCACAGGATGACCAGCCCGGGCTGAAAAAATGGTACGCACCGGACCATGTAAAATTACAGTTTGCCGGAAACATCGGATTTCTGTCAGCCGGGCCCGGATATATTTCCCGCAACAAAACACTGGAAACGGATCTGCTTTTCGGGTTCCTTCCCCAGAAATACGGTGGCGACGCGCTGGTGACCATCACGGCAAAAACTACTTATTCACCATGGCGCATTCCATTGCAAAACACGCTGAACATCGTTCCGTTTTCCATCGGATTTTATCTCAGCTATACGTTCGGGCCGCAATTTGACACCAAATGGCCTTCTTATTACCCGAAAGGTTATTACTGGTGGGCAACCTCTTTCCGTCCGGGAGCCTACATTGGAGGAAAAGCCGGACGTGACATTCAATTCAACCACAAGAAAAGAAAGGCTGAACTATATTACGAACTCGGAACGTATGATTTACTTTTGATCAGTTATGTACAGAATCCGAAATACCTCAAACCATGGAAAATTGTAAATCTTGCATTCGGATTAAAATTTGAACTTTAGCCTGACACGGTTTTGTCTGAAATGTTGCGGATAATATCGTCCAGCGAGTAAGCAGATTCCAGTAAATAATCCATCAGCTCATTCCTTTCCGTTTCGGTATTTTCATAATTCCTGATCAGATCCACAAGCGCGATCAGCCGGGCCAGCGGCGCCCGAATCACATGCGACTGCATCCAGGCAATTTCCTGAAATTTCTTGTTTTTCTCTTCAATGGCTTCAATATAAGACAGCCTTTCCGTGACATCGCGCAAAATCCCGATCATGCGGTAAGCATTGCCATTCGGCTTTCTCAGGATATATCCGTTTGCCTGTATGCAGGCATAGCTGCCGTTGGCTTTTCTGAACCTGTAATCCCCGATCCAGTTGCTCTGGCATTTGTCATCCAGGGTATTTTCCAGTCCTTCCTTAATTTTTCTCCGGTCTGCGGGATGGATATGCATGGACCAGTATTCAAGCGGAAACTTTCCGTCGTTCATTTCAAAACCGAACATTTTATAATAGCCCTGCCCCCATTCAATATGGTTGGAAGTTATATCCCAGTCGTAAATGGCATCATTTGTGGCGCGGCTGATGAGCTCATACTTTTCATTGCTCTTGGTCAGCGCTTTTACGAGGCTTTTCAGCTTGGTCTTACTGGCAAGAATAATTTCCGAACTCTGCCTGTTCTCCAGAATGACATTCAGAATGGTTATGGCACGTTCAATTCCCTTGATTTCATCTTCATCCGGCGTTTTGATACGGTCATAATAAACCGCAAACGTTCCGATCACGTTATCATCCGAATCAATAATCGGGCTGGACCAGCACGCCAGAAGACCGAATTTTAACGCAGTTTCCTTGTAATCTGCCCATAACGGATCGGTTGCAATATCACTCACAACAATCCTTTTCTTGTAATAGGCAGCACTTCCGCAGCTTGCCGTATCATTTCGGATCGGCAAATTGTTGATCGCACGGATGTAATCCGGATGCAGGGAAGGCGAAGAAAGATTCTGGAGAATGTTGTCCTTGATGCGCATGACCGAACATTTCATCTGCGGGAAAATCTGTTCAATGCCTAAAAGGTATTCCTTTAAAACATCTGAAAGCGGATTGTATTTGCGTGAACTCAGCTGCAGAATGTTTCTTTCCAGCCGTTCCAGATTCTCAAACCTTTTGGCCTCTACGGAATCCAGAAGAATGTTCCGGAGAAAATTGAGATCGGGCGTATGTTCCGGCGCAGGAACCTTGATGCTTGTAACGTCTGTGAGTGAACGGATTATATATTCAACTTCATCGTATTCGTTAAAAACCGGCATATTGGACGATATCAGCAGCCTTGCTTCATAATTGCCGGTGCCGTTATTGTGAAACTCGTACTTGCATACCGGCGTCTGATTCGGCTTATGGTCTTCCACCAGTTTTTTAAGCAGGTTTTCGCCGGGCGTTTCATAATATAAATAGTTGGCAAAAGCTTCAAAAAATCCTTTTCCCAGGATCGATTCCCGGGTGCATTTTACAATGTTGAGGTACGCGTCATTCACTTCGATGATGGTAAATTTCGGCGCATCCGTTCGCAATACCAGACTGGGCGTCGGCAAAGCTTTAAATATCTGATTGATGTAATTCGTATCTGCCATAACCACAACCATCTAAGCACATGAACCTGATTTGTCATTAATCCTGAGAGTACACAGAATCCAGGATTAAGGTTTAAGGGTTGTTACAATTCCGGATTTTTTATGAATGATATCAGCTCTTGCTGTTTGCTAATAGTAAGGCAATCATTCGGAATTTTATACCCGGTTTGCAGCAAGTAATTTTTCAATCCGAATGGTTTTCCGGTTTCGGCAAAGCCACTTTCTGAACAAGTGTGTTTCTTCCTTTTTTCCCGGCCCGAGGTCAGGGATATTTCTTTTGTCTATATAACCATGCCGGGTTATAACCGGGAAGCATGCATATGCAAAACACTTATTTAACGGCTGTCTTGTAAACAAATAAACCGCCGCGGCATTTTCCTTATCCCGGTTATATAGCAAAACCGGATTATAAAACCGATTCATGTTTAAGAATATACGTATAGTGCTGAAACAAATACTTATCAGCTTGTATTTAGACAGCTTTCTGTATAGATTTCGCCACAATATCAACTTATAATCAACATCTTATATCTGAATTGAATTTATGGAACACCTTTACAATCCCCGGTTTTTCTGGCACCTTCCCGCTTGTTTTCAAAGGCTTGTCTATAAAGCTATTTTACTTCTTTTTTTCAGTGCCTCAACAGTAAATGCACAATGGATCAGGAAGGCTGACGAGCTTAACAAACGCGCTGAAGGCAACAATGTAATTTACCAGAACAAATTTTATGTATTTGGCGGATTTGGCGACAACCCGGTTATTGAAAGCAAAAATGAAGTTTATGATATTGCAACCAACAAATGGAAAGCGCTGGCGCCATTTCCGGCCGGAAAGGAAATTACGCATCAGGGTGTCGTGCTGGTTGATGATAACGTATGGCACATCGGTGGAAGGTCTGTAGACGGGCACGGACCGGTTAGCAGTCAGGTGATCATTTACAATATTACAACAGACACCTGGTCGAACGGTCCGGATCTGATTGATCCTGCAACGGGTGAAAAATTTCCGATCGGGGGCGGCGGATACGGTCTTGTCGGGCGGACCATTCACGTATTCGGCGGTTTCGGGCCAACGATCTGCGAAGACCAGTCGAAACTGCATCTTACGCTGGACGTGGACAAATATCTTTCAGATCCCCTAAACACAACTTGGGAAAACAAGTCTGCACCCATGCCCATTCCCAGAAATCACCTCAGCTATGTTGTTCTTGGCGGTAAAATATATGCACTCGGCGGCCAGTTCAAGCATGATTGTCTGGCAGTTGATCAGAAATACTGCCCTGTTTACGATCCTGTGACAAATACCTGGAGAAGGCTTACGGATATTCCGGTTCAGCGCTCGCATGCCGAAGCTTCCACTTTTGCCATGGACGGTAAAATTTTTCTGGTTGCCGGACAAGGTGCAAGCAATCATACGCAGAACACTACTTACCAGTTTTCCCCTCAGTCGAATAACGGCTCGGGCAGCTGGACCAATTTGTCAACATACAAATTGCCCGGCAGTTTTCTGGGATTGTCATCCAAAGTTGCGGGAAGTTCTTTTATCATAACCAACGGTGCTCTGGACAATTACGCCAATGAACGCAAGGAAACCTATTCATTCCAGGTAAAGCGGAGCAATGCAAGGACACTTGCTTTTTCCGTTCCGTGTACGTCCCGAACGCTGGCTGCAGGAACCTCTTCTGTATTCAGTAATTTGCTCTACTGCATCGAGGACACGGCTCCATACCTTGTTACTTCAAATGCCGGCTGGCTAAAAATAATGAAAAATGCATCCGGCAATGTAAACCTGAACGGCACGAATGTGGAAGTCAGCATCAGTACGCTTGGACTTGCAGCCGGCAGCTACACCGGTACCATTAAAGCCACGGGACTTTCCACCGGCTCCACGGCATCATTCTGCGTTAATTTGCAGGTAACTTCCGGGGCTTCCAATTCGCTGATAACCGATATCCATACAAATTCTTCCGGCATTTACGAGCAGTCGCAGCTGCATGTCAACAGCTTGTATTACAGTGACCGTACATACGTGATCACTTCCGTACCCGAGTTTCTGCTGGATGCACCATTCATCAAAACGCCGAATAATGACAAGAAAAACAACAGCTCGTCCGTGCTCACCTTCAGCCTGATGCAAGATGCGACGGTTTATGCAGCCTATGATCCGCGTGCAACCACACTGCCCGAATGGCTGCAGGGCTGGCAACCCATCACCGAAAAGCTTGGCACCAACGAACCCGGCATCAACACATTACTGCTTTACAGCAAAGATTATCCGGCCGGATCGGTAACAATCGGCGGAAACCTGCGGAGTCCGGCAACAGGAAGTGCATCCAATTACATTATCATCGTTAAAGCAAAAGATGCGGCTTCCAGCCTGAGGACAGCAGCTGTAAAATGGTTTCTGCGTGAAACGGGCTATGAAAAAACTCCGGCAGAAAAACAGGCCGGCATGAAACCCCTGCTTTATCCGAACCCCGTTACAGATCACATACAAATTGAATTGGCTGATATACGCAAGCAAATTTCCGGAATCCAGATTATGGAACCGGATGGCAGCGTACGGAATATCGTAAGAACAAACATCCAGTTTTCAGAGGAAGGTTGTAAAATACAACTATCCGGGCTTGCCTTGCAACCGGGACTTCACTTTATCGTTATGCATCTTACCAACGGAGAAACGGAAATTGCCCGGATCATAACGCGCTAAAAAGCGGTTTGCTTCTGCTCTGCCCTGCCCTGCCCGGTTTTTTGCAAGAGTTCTGAACGGCATTTCCGCGCCGGTGAAGACGGTTTTGCCTGTGTTTTAATAGTAAAGGTTCTGTCTGCAAAGCGTATACGGCAGAAAACAGGAAAACTGCGTCTTTTCAGGAAGGTTATTATCCGCAAACATGATTTTCGTCATGTTCCCGCAAAATCCGTTTGTTTAATTTTGATTTTCACGGCATAATTTATAAAGTCGTTCGGAACGGGTGAATTTGGAAAAATACATTTTGTAATAATACTACGTACTTCCGCAGAAGAGGCAAAAGAACGAATGTTCAAAGATTATAAACAAATTACACGAATACGAATCCAAATTATAGAATGTATTCTACTCATAATAATACAATATTCTACTTTTATAAAGCTGAAAATTACAACAATGTATTAACTGGAATCAAACTATTTAATATGGAAACGCTTGCGCAGTTAACCTTTGTACTGTAACTTGGTATGTTTGATAAGAAAAAACTAAAATATGCCCTAATGATAACACGTCACATAGAAATGCTAGACGCATTGTTCAAGCATGCGACAGAAGGTATTGTTGTGATTGACAAAACGGGAAATATTGTTAAACTGAATCCAAAAGCAAGTGAAATGTTCGGTTATTCCAACGAAGAGCTGCTCAACAAGAAAATTGAATGGCTTATTCCGGAACGATTCAACGAAAATCATATTGGTTACAGAGACAAATATCTGCATTTGCCCCGGGCGCGCGGAATGGGCCATTTGAGGGATCTTTTTGCAAGAAGAAAAAACGGAACTGAATTTCCGGTTGAAGTAAGCCTCAGCCCTTTCAAGACAACGGACGGCGAATTTGTCGTCAGCTTTGTAGTAGATATTACCGAAAGGAAAATCCAGCAGAACCGCATTATCGAAGCACATTCGGAAATCCAGAAGCTGAATGCCGAGCTGGAAGCAAGGGTTGAACAACGTACGAAGGAACTGGCTGCTGCGATCATCAACGTGGAAAAATCGCAGGAAGAAGTCATCCGTGCGCTGCAGAAAGAACGGGAGCTCAATAATATGAAAAGCCAGTTTGTGACCATTGCTTCGCATGAATTCCGCACGCCGCTGGCCACCATTTTGTCATCCGCTTCGATTATCGGTAAATACACGCGGACGGAAGATGAGGAAAAAAGGCATAAGCACGTCCAGCGCATCAAGTCTACGGTGACCAACCTGACACAGATCCTGAATGATTTTCTTTCCATCGGCAAACTGGAAGAAGGACGAGTTCAGAATATTCCGGCGCGTATGGACCTGAAAGAATTCTGTCAGAGCCTGATGGAAGAAATGAAGGGACTGTGCAAGGAAGATCAGCAGATCATATTTGATTACAGGGGAAATGAAGAGGTCTGGCTGGATAAACAAATGATGCGCAATATACTTTTCAACCTGCTGTCCAATGCCATCAAATACAGCGATGCCGGCAAACGGATCTTTCTGAAGGTTATTTCCTTAGAAAAAAGTATCCAGGTTGAAATTGAAGATCAGGGAATCGGTATTCCCAAAAATGATCAGGTGCATATATTCGAACGTTTCTTCCGGGCTGCCAATGCCGGCAATGCACAGGGAACGGGCCTCGGCCTCAATATCGTACAGAGTTATGTAACGTTGATGGGCGGCACGGTAAAGTTTACAAGCAACGTAGGCACGGGCACCACTTTCCAGCTTCAGTTACCCAATCATTCACCCTGATCCGGGAACTGCGCCATTGTTTAGATTTTATTTTATGGAAACTGTTTTTTCAAGGATAAACAACCTTTTGTGGAAAATAGAAAAATTTTACTGATTGAAGATAATCCCGAAATGCGGGAAAATACGGCCGAAATCCTGGAACTTGCCAATTACAACGTGGTTACGGCAAAAAACGGGAAAGAAGGACTGCAGCTTGCCACGCAAAACAAACCCGATCTGATCATTTGTGACATCATGATGCCCGAACTGGACGGTTACGGCGTCCTGCACATGCTTGGAAAAGATGAACGCACTTCCACCATTCCGTTCGTATTTCTGACCGCAAAGGCCGAAAAACAGGATTACCGCAAAGGCATGACCATGGGCGCAGACGATTATCTGACAAAGCCTTATGATGATATCGAGCTTCTGAATGTGGTGGAAATGCGCCTGAAAAAGAGTGAAAGACTGAAAAAGCAGTTCGACCGCTCGCCCGAAGGTTTTGACCAGTTTATAGAAGAAGCACGTTCCTTTGACCTGATTTCCAAACTGACTGAAGACAAGAAAGTTAAACTGCTCCGTAAAAAGGATACCATTTATACCGAAGGCAGCTCGCCATCGAATGTATACTTTCTGCGGAAGGGCAAGGTAAAAGCCTATAAATCAAACGATAATGGAAAGGAATACATCACGGACCTTTACGGGGAAGGTGATTTTTTCGGTTATCTTGATCTGCTGCAGGGTGAACCGTACCGTGACACGGCTATTTCGCTGGAACAATCGGAAGTAGCCATTATCCCGAAAGAAGACTTCTTTAACCTTTTGCAGGGAAACCGGGAGGTTTCTTCCAAATTTATCAAAATGCTTTCCAATGAAATCAAGGAACGGGAAGAAAGGTTACTGCAGCTCGCCTACAATTCGGTGCGTAAAAGGGTTTCCCAGGCATTGATTATGCTCGTTAAACATTATCAGGACGATCAGTCGAAGCCATTTTCCATGTCCATCACCCGAGAAGACATTGCCTCACTCGTCGGCACGGCAACGGAAACAGTGATCCGCACCCTTTCTGATTTCAAGGACGAACGTTTGATCGACATCAAAGGAAGCCTGATCACCATTCTGAATTATGATAAACTGGTCAAAATGCGCAATTGAATAGATCCGTTTTCCGGATCTGCAATTTCGGAAAACAGTATCAACCATATTTCCGGTTCACTCCTGATTACCATCCCGCTTTTACAACCGCAACGGTTGGCAAAGCGGGATTTTTATTTCCGGCAGACATCACGGATTACCTCCATTTTACTTTTCACACATGCTTAAGGAATAGTTTTTATCCCATATGCAAACAGTACCAACAACTGATTTGTAGCGGAAAATTTTGTCCTTATACATGCACCGCAGGCCTGCATACACACCGGAATGCTGAAATCCGGAACAATTCTTTGAATTGGGGAATTAGGTCTACGCACCGCAAGCAGTATTTCAAAATGTGGCCGGACAGTATTCGGATTAATTTGTAAGGGTTACACTTTAACAATTAAACAGACAAGAAAATGACACAAACCAAAGTTACGTCGGCAGAATATATTGCCGAAGCACTTCCCGATCCGATTGGCAGCGGGTCAGCCTATATGAACGTCGGAACATCGGAACGCATTATTTCCGCAGTTGCCGGCCTTGCCCTGATGAGCTTCGGCCTTCGCAAGTTTTCCATTCCACGGTTACTCGTGGCTGCCGCGGGAGCTGCATTGGTAGAAAGAGGCGCTTCGGGATATTGCCCGGTCAACAATATGGTCAAAAGGGATACCTCGCAGGCCGCAAAGCCGGAATCCACTGAAATTACAAAAAGCCTGACGATCAACAAGCCGAGAACAGAAGTATACCAGTTCTGGAGAAAACTGGAAAACCTGCCGAAATTCATGCAGCATCTTTCAGAAGTGACGCAGATCGACTCCAAAAGATCACACTGGATTGCGCCGGTTCCGGGCGGTATCGGCAAGATAGAGTGGGAAGCGGAAATTATAGAAGAAGTGGAAAATGAAAAAATAATCTGGCGGTCCGTTCCGAATGCAAGTGTCGACAACTCAGGCGAAATCCTGTTTAAAGATGCACCCGCGGGGCAAGGGACTGAGATTTATGTGATCATCAAATACCTGCCGCCTGCCGGAGCAATCGGCGGAACACTTGCAAAAGTATTCAATCCTGCATTCAAGCAAATGGTGAAAGAAGACCTGCGCCGGTTCAAAAGGCTGATCGAAACCGGTGAAATTCCGGTCAGTGAATCCAGGCCATCCGGCAAAACACCGACAGCAGAAGACAATTCCATGGACAAAATAGAAAAAAAATATGAAAGCCCTTTGTTATAACAACGTCAGAGACCTCCGAGTAGAAAACATTCCCGACCCGGCTATTATCAGCCCGAAAGATATGATAATCCGTGTCACGCTTTCATCCGTTTGCGGCTCCGATCTTCATATCATCAACGGGTTTATCCCGACCGTGAAATCCGGTGACGTACTCGGCCACGAATTCATGGGTGAAGTTGTGGAAACGGGAAGTGAAGTCAGGAAGTTTGTAAAAGGCGACCGCGTAGTGGTTTCATCGGTGATTGCCTGCGGGGAATGCCATTACTGCCAGCACGATTCCTTTTCATTGTGCGACAATACCAATCCGAATGCCTTCATGCCTGAAAAAATGTATGGCGACACCATGGCCGGTATTTTCGGATATACGCATGCTTTCGGCGGCTACTCGGGAAGTCATGCACAATACATCCGAATTCCCTTTGCGGATATCGGTGCGTTCAAAGTACCGGAAGGACTGCATGATGATTCCGTTATTTTCTGCTCTGATGCTTTCCCAACAGGATACATGGCGGCAGACATGGCGGATATCAAACCGGGCAGTGTAGTGGCCATCTGGGGCTGTGGCGGCGTCGGGCAAATGGCTATCCAGAGTGCGTGGTTAATGGGCGCCGAAAGAGTCATTGCCATTGATAAAGAACCTTATCGCCTGCGTATGGCCCGTGAAAAAGGCCGTGCAGAAACCATCAATTTTGAAGAAGCCGATGTGCTGGAAGCATTGAAGGATCTGACTGGAGGCCGCGGACCGGATTGTTGTATAGATGCCGTGGGAATGGAGGCGTCCGGTTCGGGCTTTGGGTATGCCTATGACAAAGTAAAGCAATGGGCCAAACTGGAAAATGACCGTCCACTGGTTTTAAGAGATGCGATCATGGCCTGCCGTAAAGGCGGAAATGTTTCAATCGTGGGTGTTTACAGCGGCTTTGTTGACAAAATTCCGATGGGCGCTGCCATGAACAAGGGCCTGACTTTTAAAATGGGTCAGATGCACGGACAAAAATACATCCCGCAGCTGCTCGAATACGTACAAAGCGGTCAGGTTGATCCGTCGTTTCTGGTTACGCATAAAATGGGGCTGGAACAAGGTCAGGAAGGATATGACATGTTTACCCAGAAAACAGACAACTGCATGCGCGTTGTATTCGCACCATAATCCGGGTTTTCACCGATAAGCAAATAGCTCCGGCAGTGCAGTGCACAGGCCGGAGCTTTTTGCTTGTACGTTGCCCTATATACGCAAGATTTCGCATCTTTCATTATACATTTTCCTTTTAATGAAATGCAACAAAAAAATGGCGCTTTTAAGGCGCCATTTGTCCGCGGGTTCGTATGAAAACCGCAACATCCGAAAAATGAAATTCATTAGCCCGGTATCTTCTCACATTCAGTTTTCAGGATGGACGGTTCGGTAACCGCCGGAGAATTGATTCAGCTTAGGTCAAAAATCTTTGTTAATCTATGAACAGGAAATGATCATACAGCAGCGTAATGCAACAAACACTTTAGTAAACGGCGAGGAACATACTTTATTATCATTGCAATCCAAGTATTGGCAATTTTTTTCAACAATTTTCCAGCTTGTGCCATTTTGGATAACGCAGAGACAGAGATTCGGAATCTGGTATGATTCTTGAACGGCAGATTTTAAAATAATTCTTCCATTTACAGACCAATACTTATTATGGAATCAACAATTGATAAGGTAAAAGACAAAGCGCACGAAGCAGCAGATACGCTTCATGAAGCTCAAAACGTTGGCAATTCCGAACGCATTATCTCCCTCGCTGCCGGTATAATCCTGACCGTTGCAGGTCTTTCGAAAAAAGAAACCATGCTGGGAAAAGGAATGTCTTTCATCGGCGGATTACTGATTACAAGAGGTACAACCGGTTTTTGCCCGCTGAACAAAGCAATCGGACGTAACAGCCTGGTTACAGAAGCACTTGCCTAACCTGCCGTATCATTCAGTTTGGCGTCGTTTTTGCCGGGCAAAACCAAATGCCTTCTGTACTGAAAAAATCTGCCGTTTCAATCCGGCAAGGCCGAAGGTCTGTTTCAACCTGAACATGTCCTTCGGCCACTTTCCGACCTTTCCGGGTAAAGCCGATAGTATGCAAAAATCCTGATTCATTCTTCCGACGAACCTTATATCCTTCCTGCATGATCAACGAAAAACCAACATCCAGAAAACGAAAAACGCTATGGTTTATACTTGGTTTTGTTACGCTCCTCATCATCATACGGATACTGCTTCCTTTCATTGTACTGCATTTTGCCAATAAAAGCCTGGCCAATATGAAAGGATATTATGGTCATATTCAGGATGTAGACCTTGCCATTATCCGGGGTGCCTATAAAATCGACAGCATTTATCTGAACAAAACAGATACCGTCACCAGCAAACAAACACCATTTTTCGCCTCTTCGGCCATTGATTTATCCGTGGAATGGAAAGCATTGCTCAAAGGAAATATTGTGGGAAATGTGGTGTTGACCAAACCGAAGCTGATCTTCACCAAAGACCGTGTGGAACCGAAACAGGTCGTAAAGGACTCGGCCGATTTCATGAAAGTACTGGACGGCTTTATGCCGCTTAATATCAACCGTTTTCAGATTGAAGACGGCATTGTGCAGTATAACGACAATACAACCAGACCGCACGTGGATATCGCCATGACAAACCTGGATCTTCTTGCGCAGAACCTGCGCAACAGTTATGATTCCACTGCATTGCTGCCCGCTTCTGTCAATGCCTCGGCATCCATTTATGAAGGCAAACTGACCATGCAGGCAAAACTGAACCCGCTTGCAGTAAGCCCGACTTTTGACATGAGTGCGGAACTGAAAAATACCAACCTGGTGAAGCTTAATGACTTTTTCCAGGCATATGCCAAAATTGATGTAAACGACGGCCGGTTTGGTTTGTATACCGAAGCAGCAGCCAAAGACAATCAGTTTGCAGGTTACGTCAAACCCTTGATCACCCATCTTGATATCCTTGGAAAAGAAGACCGAAAAGACAACATTTTCAGGAAACTGTGGGAAGCTGTGGCCGGCGGTGTAGGCGAAATATTTGAAAATCAGAAGAAAGATCAGGTGGCAACGAAAATTCCGTTTAAAGGCCGGATAGACGACCTGAACACCAACATATGGTTTGCATTGAGCAACATCCTGCAGAATGCATTTATCCATGCCATTCAGCCTTCTATCGACAATGAAATCAATATCGGTTCTGTAAAAGCGCAGCAGGAAGAAAAAAAGACATTCTTCCAGAAAATATTTACTTCTGACAAAAAAGATAAAAAGAAAGACAGAAAGGAAAAGAAAAACAAAAAGGATAAAAAATAGACTCCAGAGTGTACTCCACAAATTGTTGCCCATGTTGCAATGGCACAGTTTTAACCAAGCGGTTGCGTAGTTGTAAATTATAAAAGTGCAACCCGATAAAAGTTGCGTAATCACACCACATTCTATATGAGCAAAATTGCCATCGGTTATCATGCATCGCACGAACAGTTTAAGCCAAGTGAACTGTTGAAACTTGTTGTTCAGGCACAACAGGCCGGATTTACCAACTCACTGAGTTCAGATCATTTTTTTCCCTGGAGCGAAACCCAGGGCGAAAGCGGCTTTGCATGGAGCTGGCTTGGTGCAGCCATGCATGCCACGTCGTTGAACTTCGGGATTGTGAACGCGCCCGGCCAGCGTTATCATCCTGCTATTATTGCGCAGGCCGTTGCAACACTTTGCGAAATGTTTCCGAACCGTTTCTGGATTGCAGCGGGCAGCGGACAGTTTCTCAATGAACACATTACAGGCGAACTCTGGCCTTACAAGGAAAAGAGAAATCAGCGTCTGAAAGAATGCGTGGATATCATGCGGGCCTTATGGCGCGGAGAAACCGTTACACATGACGGCCTGGTGAAAGTAGTTGAGGCCAAGCTATACACGCGCCCCGATTACATTCCGCAGATTATCGGACCGGCGCTCACGGTAGAAACGGCAGCATGGGTGGGAACCTGGGCGGATGGCATGATCACCACTTCCAGAGAACCCGAAGAATTGAAAAAAATGGTGCACGCTTTCCGGGAAAATGGCGGTGCCGGAAAACCGGTTTATCTGAAAGTCCAGCTATCTTACGATACAACTTACGCCAAAGCACTGGAAGGTGCGCATCATCAGTGGAAAAATAATATTTTTTCTTCGGCATTGCTTTCTGACATCCGGGGCGCAAAGGGTTTTGATGCGGCCGGATCAGTTGTGAGGCCCGAAGATCTAAAAAGTTCTGTCCGCATTTCGGACAGTACCGATCAGCATCTGGAATGGCTTGCCCGGGACATTGAAGCCGGAGTTACGGAATTGTATCTGCACAACGTAAATACCGAGCAGCAGCAGTTTATTGACGTGTTCGGTGAAAAAGTGTTACCCGAATTTTTGTCCAAAAGTACGTTCTGAAACGCGGGCAACTATTTGGACAAGTTGACAAAAGCATGAAAACAGCCGGAAAGTCCCGCTGTAAATACAGAAAATAACAGGTATAATATTTGTATTGTCTTACCAGATTTAAACAGAAATATCATGCAGAACGACGATAATAAAACACAGCAAAATGAGGAAGAAACCACGCCGACCGCACAGGGCAGAAATGCAGTGGATAATTTCAACGATGATTCGGTAGATGACTACGGCATAGATTATTCCAAGCCGGGCGCGGAAGAAGAACTGGAAGCCAGACAATCGATAAAAGGCGGAAGAGGAATCAGAGGCGTGGAAAGAAACCGCAACGACGATTATGAAGACAAAGAAGATGAACAAGCAGAGGATGAAAATTTCAAAGCATGATCTTCAGGGCACTTTCTGTAAATAACGGGAAGTAATACCGGAAATGACCGGTTTGATAACTGAAAACAGGAAGCGGAATAAAGTATCATTTTCGCTTTCTGTTTTTGTTTTGCAAAACAGCCGAGCGTTCAACTTATTTAAATGCAGTTTAAATAGCAAAGTACCTGCTGATAAATTTAACCTGATTTTGTACTTTAACCGGTTCATTTTATTAAATACATAACTTTCCGGAAACGGTCTGCATTAACTTAATTTGTACTATCATTGCAATTTCTTTCCACTACGTCTCCGCACGCCGTCAGACAGGAAAAAACAACGTGAATAGCCCATTACTTTTGTTAAATGAATGAAATAAAAAATAGTATCAAAACCATTTACATTGTTGATGACGACGATGATGATCGTATGCTCATGAAGGAGGCAATCGAGAGTGTAATCGGAGAAATTGATATTTACGAGATCAGTGATGCGGTGCATATGATGGAATTGATTAACAACAAAACCATCTGCGAGCAATCGTCACTTATTCTGATGGATATGAATATGCCGCGTGTCAGCGGACTTGAAATCCTGACGCATATAAAAGCCAATGATTCCTGCAGTCATATTCCGGTTGTGATGATTTCCACCTCATCCAGCCCCGATCTGATCAACAATGCCTATGAGCTTGGAATCAATGCTTACATTACCAAACCGGTTACGGCAAAGGAATACATTGAACTTGCAGAAGCTGTCAGCATCTGTTTTCTGAATAACAATCCATTTCCGAAAAATGCTGTTATTCCCAAGGATAATGAAAAGAAAACAATTCTGATTATTGAAGATAGTCCGGACCAGACGGTGCTTATGTCCCATGCCATAAAAAATACGCTGCATAACGTTACGATTTATGAAATGGACAGCTCGGAAAGCACAATGGAATTCTTTAATGATCACTGGAAAACGCTGCAGGTCCCTCCGCAACTGATCATTCTGGATTTATACATGCCTGAACGCAAGGACGGTTTACAGCTGCTGAAATCAATCCGGGAGTTTCTGCTTTTCAATAATATAAACAACATTCCCATTGTTGTGTTCAGCTTTTCGGATGACAGGGAAGATATTGATGAAAGTTACAGAAATCAGGCAAGTGCATATCTTACAAAATCGGTAGATTATGACAATTGGCTCAGCTATTTTCAACATTTGATTCATGCGTGGTGGAATGTAATTTCCTTACCTAAAAAGCCTTCGGCCTGAAGCATCGATTCCGCTTTTTGTATAAATTGATGCTTTCATAATATGTAATGGACCGTAAGAATAATAACTTTTATCCCGGTTCAGAAGGTGCAGTTCAACGTGCACAAAGGTGTCCGGAAACCTGTTAAAATTTATTAGCAAGATTTTCATTGCCGCTTTTTTACATTACAGAAAAGTGGCGAGTTTCCATTCCCATCAGTGAACCGTTCAAATTGAAATAAGAATGTAACTTACTTTTGGCTGGAATATCATTTCGGATAAACCAGCTTTTAAGGTATTACGGTCTGCATTAACCTACAATTTGTGATCAGAATTATTGAAATCTACTGAATTTATCTGTAAACACATTACTATAAAAGGATAAAACTAGATGAACAAATGTTAGTTATATTTCTACAACGTATATGGAATTGAGTTAAGCTTCATTTGTGTAATTCATTTTTTAATTAATTGTTTATTTCCCAGAAATGGACATCATCCGGTATTTTGTTTTTGCATATTTTGGCATTCATTGATTTATCGTGTATATTGAATTATTTTAAGTAGATAATACCAAACCGGATAAATTGAAACCCGCTGCTATCTTCCCTGTAATGAATTAATATGTTATAAATGTTGTATATAGTACCAAATACAATGTGGAATTTATTCAAGCTGATTTAAATTACGATTTTACCGTTTTCCCTGATACATTTATTTGTATTTGTCAGGATTAACTGACTAAGCAAATGATGTAAATCAGAACAATCCAGCATCATTGCATTGTGCCTGTTTTTGTTCTGAACTTTCTTAATGAAACAACCGAGATAATTATAATACTACCAAAATCATGAAAAAGTCAAACATTTTCGTTTACATTGAACTTTCGAAACTTGTTGAAAGTCTGACGACAAACGTTCTGTTATCCAAACAGCATCTGAAAGCACAGGCGGGTTATTTTCAACTTATTCCATCACGATATTTTTCCGATAATTTATATCCTGAATGGGAAAGCATCTGTAACATTGTAAAGCACAAAGGCCCAAAAAAAGATGAAAGCGGAAGAATTATCCAGAATGCCGTTGCAAATACAATTGACCAGATGTCGCCACAGGAATGTGTTGCAGTAGCAAACAGAATATTTCTCTTATTTGAAAAAGTGAAAGCAGAAGTGGAGTACGCCATGCCGCAGGCCGATTACCATGGATAATTTCTGAAAAGAATTTAATTGTTTTGTTTGGTGCTGCAATTATCCGCTGGCAGTAAACAAATATGAACAGCGCGGCCTTTTCACCCATGGTAAAATCAGGAGAATAAACGGGCCTAACGGCTCAGAACCGTGCATTTCTCCTTTCAGCGGCACGTGCCGGAATTTTTTTAACATAATCAAAAAAGTCAGTCCAGTTCTGCATACAGCACGGATTGACTTTTTTTACTATGTGCTATCCACAACTACATCTCATCTTTTATCAAATAAATTGTCCATTTTTTTCACTGAATTGCCTTCGGTACAATTATTATAGTTTCCTGATTGTCTTCTGCTCAGCTGAAAATCAGACTGGGTGCAGATGGGAAAAATAAAATATAATAATCATAAAAATGGATACGGATCAAAACGCAAATACGATTCAGATAAGCAAGGAATTTGAAGCGGATGTAAATAGCCTTTTTCAGGCCTGGACCGAACCGGAGCAACTGAAACAATGGTGGCATCCAAGTGGAAATTCATTGAAAGATGTTAAAAATGACCTTCGGGAAGGCGGCGAAGTTACTTATGAATTTCAGGAAGCAGGCTTGATCATTTCAGGAAATTACAAGGAAGTTAAACCGAATGAAAAACTGGTTTATTCCTGGAACTGGAATTTGACCGAGCAAAATGAAGAAGCTTCCTACACGCTGACTATTTCATTTGAAGGCAAGGAAAACGGCAGTGTTCTGCATATTTTACAAGAAGGTTTTTCAGGACCGGACGCCATCAAACCACATCAGGAAGGCTGGGAAAATGGTCTGGAAAGTCTCAAACAACATCTTGGATCAAATGCACCTGCCAATGACAATCTGCGCAGTGCTGATCAGATGAATGACCGATCGGGCGGATACAATGAAGCTCCTGAACAGGTAAAAGTAGGCGGAGGTTAATTTTATTTTTAATTCACTATCTGCATTCCATACAGAAATTGATATCTGGCAAAATATTAAAATCCGGTAACGTTATTCATTTAAATGTTACCGGATTTTTATTTGCGGCCATTCTTTTTTTAAACTCATTTTTTATTTCCCATTTCGTCATTCCAAACGAGCTCATAAATTTATTTCACTGTATTCTTAATAAAAATTATCAATGCGACTACAATCCACAATCTGATAAATGGCAGGCTGCTTGATCATGCATTTTGGTTACAGGCATAATTCTTTATGAATGATAAGAATTACTTTACCAAAATATATTATTATGAAAATGCATACTGTTCTATATACTTATGGAATAATGTTAATGGCAATTTCCGCTTCTGCACAAGGTGTTTCCAAAGATTCAATCAACATGCTGAACCAGCAAAAGGAAGCGATTGAAATCAGCAAGAAATTAAATGAGAAAAGAATTGAACTTGCCAAACTCGAAAACGAGCTAACAGAAAAAACCAACAAAGCAAATGAAGCTGCACAGGAAGCTCAAAAAGCGGCCGGTGAAAACGAAGATCTGGCAAACAGATTAAGAAATGATGCACAGAATAAAGATCTTGCAAATCAGGCAAACAAATCGGCAAAGCAGGCTGAAAAAAGTGCTAAAAATGCCAGAAAAGCAGCCGAAGATGTTGACGACATCAACAAGAAAATTGAATCTCTGAGAAAAGAAATTGCCGAAGAAGAATCTAAATCAGGAATTGCACCGGCAATGGGTGTAACTTCTTCATCGCAGGCTTCCGGCACTACCTATTCCGGTCAGGCAAACGGATCAAATCAGTCTGGCGGAATGTTTCAGGGAAATGGCTCTAACCAGTCTGCCGGATACAATCAGTCCGGTGGTTCCAATCAGGCACCAGCTTACAGCAACCCCGCTCCTGCCCAGCAATATCCGAATAATCAGCAGGTTATTCAGCGCAACGTTCCCGTTGATGGCGGAAACAGCAATGCCAACGCCAATGAAATTGCTCAGAAAGTGCTGGAATCGACTTACAAGAATTATCCTCAGCAAGCCGGCCAGCCATCAATCATCATCAATAACATCATTGTTCCGTCGGATTATGACAAATCCAGAACAGCAGGCGGCTCCGGTCAGCAGATGCAGCAGTACGGCAACAACAATATGGATGATTATGAAGCCTTTAAAGCATGGCAGAACCAGAGACGTGGCAATGCATATTCCGGTCAGAACAATCTGCCGCAGAACACAGAACAAACTCAGTATATTCAATCCAGACCGGGTGAGAGACTGACTTTTAAGGAACGTTTTGGCGAAGTGAATGCGCGTAACTCAGGAATGTGGGTGATTCCGATGGTTGGTGTGCATGCATCTAATTTCAATGCGGATTTCAAGGAAGGCACTGCTGACGGACGCACAGGCTGGAACGCAGGACTTGATTTCAGAATCCATATGAAGCGTTTCTTTATTCAGCCGGGTGCGCATTATTTCAGCTCATCATTGCGTGTAACCAGCGAAGACAGCATTTCAAGTGCGCCTTTGCTGGACGGCCCTAGAATTCATTCTCTGAAAGTTCCGGTGATGATCGGTCTTTATCTTACCAAAGCAAATAAAGGTTTCTTTAAAGCCAACATCAAAGGCGGTATTGTGGGAACTTATGTGCTGGATGTAGACGATAACAACCAGGCACAATTTTCCAAAAACAACATCGAAGATTATTCGTATGGTCTGAATGCCGGACTTGGCCTTGAATTTGGATTCATAACACTCGATTTTTCTCACGAATGGGGAATGAGCCCGTTGTTCAAGCAGAATGATATCAAAAACAACGTGCTGCGTGCTACACTTGGGTTCAAGCTATAAGCAGAAAACCAGCCCAGTAAATACCTGTAAAAACCTCCGCACTGGCTTCAGTGCGGAGGTTTTCTGTTTTATAGCCATGGAATACAGTTTATTTCAAATCCCATTCAGATAATACTGAAATATTTTTATAATTATTTATCAGAAAACTATAACGTTAATAGTTTTATACATTTGTAAAAAGCAGGTCTTTCAAGAATAATCAGCAGATACTCAGCTTTCCCGATTGTAGAAAGGGTTCCATGAAAATCCTAAAAGCAAACTGTCAACAGGAAGAAGATGAAATGAACCTCTGGCGCAACATGCTGGAAGGAAATGCCGCTTGTTACGAGCAGCTTATTAATAAAACCTACAACCTGCTTTTTCAATATGGATGCCGGTTCAGTTCGGATCGTGAAATGCTGAAAGACTGCATTCAGGATGTTTTTCTGGAAATCTGGGAAAAGCGCAAGGTACTGAATCAACATATTCCGCCACGCGCGTATTTACTTGCCTCTCTCCGCCGCCGCATACACCGTGTCGCGCAGCAAAGCCGTTTTCAAACTACGGAAAATTTTGAAAAATCCATATCGGACTTCAACGTGGAATGTAGTGCGGAACATCTCTTTATCCAGTCCGAACAGGACCAGCAGCTTGCAGAACGCATTACTTTCCTGTTAAACGAATTGCCCAAAAGGCAGCAGGAAGCCATTTTCCTGCGGTTTTTCAACGATTTGGAACGTGATCAAATCGCGGACATCATGGATATTCATCCACAATCTGTATCCAATTTACTTCAATCCGCTTTCAGGACTATCAAAATACACTGGAAAATAATTGTAAGCCTTCTTTATCTGCCCGGATTCGAATAAACCGGCTGATCTGAAAAACAATTAAAAAAAAGAAATAAAAATACAGTATCAAACCAAGACCTGTGTCTAATGCTATTTGAAAGATAATATTTTCAAATGGATCAGTACAATAACTTCAAGCTTGAAGATTTTATTTGGGATGCATATTTCCGTAAGTGGGTTCTTCATCCGACACGTGAAACGGAAGAAAGCTGGCATTTATGGCTGGAAAACAATCCGGATAAAACGGAACTGGTACTTCGTGCCGCAGGAATCGTGAAAGCCGTTGCACCTGTAAGTATTCCCTTGGACGAAACGGAAAAAAAGCTGGCAATCAGCGGCATTGTCAGTAAAATGGATAGCAGCGCAGAAGAGATTTTACATCAGCCTGTTTCCTATTTTTCAAAAATCTGGCTGCGGTCGGCGGCCGTTATTATGCTGCTGGCCGGATTGGGCTGGATTCTATGGACAAGAAATCAGCAGCGGCAGGTGGATTACAAACAGCTTGTTGCCCATGCTGAAGAACAGCTTGTTGAAAAAATCAATCATACCCGTAATCCACTGCTGATCAGACTTCCGGATGGCAGTACAGTAAAACTTAGCCCCGGCGGAAGAATCAGCTTTCCTGCAAAAAGCAGGCTGACACGCGAAGTTTACCTTTCCGGAGAAGCTTTCTTTGATATTACAAGAGATTCTTCCAGACCTTTTTTTGTATATGCCAATGAAGTGGTCACCAAAGTGCTGGGAACCAGCTTTTCAGTACGCTCCTACTCTGGCGAAAAGCAGGTTTCCGTATCGGTCAGGACCGGAAAGGTAGCCGTTTTCACCCGCCGGGACGCTGAAATGACTCATAAGCAGCGATCAAAAGAATTGACGGGCGTCGTGATTGAACCCAATCAGCAGATTGTGGTTTCGAGGGAATCTGTAAAAATGATCAAGAGCCTGGTTTCCAGCCCGCAGATTATTGCAGACGGCACTGTCAACTACAATTTTGAATTTGATGACGTGCCGGCTTCGGAAGTTTTCGCAGCGCTTCGCCGGGCCTATGGAATCGACAGCAGATATGATTCCGAAATGATGAACGATTGTCCGGTTACAGCACGTCTGACGGATTTGCCGCTGTATGAAAAGCTGGATCTTGTCTGTAAAGCGATCAATGCCACCTATGAACGAACGGATGCCAGCATCATTATCAAAGGAAATGGTTGCGGACAGGCAGCAAATCCCTGAAAATGAACTTTTAAAAACTTTACCTAAATCTATTTAACTAAACAAAAACGACTACAGACTATGAATGTACAAGTACAGTTCAAACCTCATTTGTTGATGCTCAGGCGTGTGATGATGATCATGCTTGTCATGGCAGTATGGCTCGCAGCACCGGCGAGTGCCGTTGGTGTTTTTGCACAGGAAATACTGAATAAAAGAGTCAGCCTGAATGCACAGGATCAGGAGATTAAAAAAGTACTCGGACAAATCGAAAAGCAATCGGGCGTACGGTTTGTATTCAGTTCCAAACTCATCGGATCGGGCCGGAAGGTTTCCATTCAGCGTACAAACGAGGAATTATCCAAAGTACTGAATGATTTTCTTGTTCCGCTCGGCCTTGTTTATGAAGTTTCGGGAAAGAACATTGTGATCAAGCCGTCGCCGCCTGCAGTTCCGGAAGCCCGCGCAGAAGTTTCGCTTAAACCTGTACTTTCGACCTTGACCGAAATTACCGTAAGAGGAAAAATTTATGATGCAGAAAGCAAGGAACCGCTGCCCGGCGTCAATATTCTGGTGAAAGGCACGCAGACCGGAACTTCAACGGATGCCGGCGGAAATTATTCCATCGCCATTCCGGATGTCAATACCGTATTGGTTTTCAGCTTTGTAGGTTATGAACCGCAGGAAATCAAAGTCGGCAACCGTACCGAAATTGACGTTGCCTTGAAAACTGACCAGAAATCACTGGAAGAAGTGTTGGTTGTCGGCTACGGAACGGTCAAGAAAAGCGATGTTACCGGTTCGGTTTCTTCCGTAAAAGCCGAAGAACTTACGGCCTATCCCGCGCTTGGAACGGTTCAGGCATTGCAGGGCCGTGCGGCAGGCGTTCAGATTCAGGCCAATAACGGGGAACCCGGCTCGGCATTCAAAGTGAGAATCCGTGGCGGTACTTCCATCAACGCCAGCAGTGACCCGATTTATGTTGTCGATGGCTTTGTGGGCGGCGCTTTACCGCCTCCGGAAGATATTGCGTCTATTGAAATCCTTAAAGATGCCTCGGCCACAGCCATTTACGGTTCCAGAGGAGCAAACGGCGTAATTATGGTAACAACCAAAAAGGGCCAGTCGGGAAAACCGAGAATTGAATTCAACACGTCTTTTTCCACCCAAAACGAAATCAACAGGCTTAAACTCCTGAATGCCTCGCAGTTTCTGGATTACATCAAGGAAGTGCGGCCCGAAATCGTTTCGGCAGGCGGTGATACCGACTGGCAGGAAGAAGTTTTCAGAAGAGGCGGTATCCAGAATCATCAGCTCTCCGTCGCCGGCGGCAGCGATGCCGTTAAGTATTATGTTTCAGGCGCTTATTATGACCAGAAAGGCATTATCCTGAATTCCGGCTACAATCGTTTTTCCGTCACCAGCAACATTGACATCCAGCTGGCCAAAAGGCTTAAAATGGGCATGAACCTGTTTGCTCAGCGTGTTTCAAGAGAACAGTCCCGAACCCAGGAACAATCCGGCGGACTTACTCCGGGCGTTATTTCTTCGGCTTTCAAATTCGAGCCGGATCAGCCGATACGCAATGCGCTCGGCCGGTTTACGGTGGCAAGACTAAACGACCCGATAGATAATCCGTACGCCATTGCCACGCAGCTTCAGAACGAATCCATCAATGACCGGATCCAGGGAAATCTGTATGCCGAGTATGACATTTTCAAAGATCTGAAATTCAGGATTACATTGGGTGCCACCACCAACAGCGGCCGTGCAGGAAGCTTCACTCCTACTACGCTCAACGATGGCCGCAATGTGGGCGGCGCTGCATCCGTGAATGGCTCCAAAAGCACCTTGCTCCTGAATGAAAATTACCTTACTTACAGCAAGAAAATCGGCACCGTACATGATTTTTCGGTGATGGCCGGCTATTCTTATCAGACATCTTCCAGTGAGAACTGGGGCGGTTCCGGACAGTCTTTCATAACCGATGCCGTTTCCTACTGGAACCTGGGTGGCTCTTCCGTATGGCAGAGCCCTAATTCCGGCTTAACCGAATGGCAGCTTGCCTCCTATTATGCCAGACTGACCTATTCGCTGCTTGACCGGTATCTTTTTACAGCCAACATCCGGCAGGACGGATCTTCCAATTTCAGCAAGAACAAAAAATGGGCAACGTTCCCTTCAGGTGCATTTGCATGGAAAATGTCCAGTGAACCTTTCATGCAGAACATGTCGGCGATCAGTCAGTGGAAATGGCGTGTAAGTTACGGTCTTACCGGAAACCAGGCTATTGAGCCCTACCAGACCATGTCCCGGTTTTCGAATGTTTACACCATCATCAACGGCGTTCCGGTTAATGCCGTACGCCCGACAACGGTTGCCAACAATGATTTAACATGGGAAACAACCCGGCAGTTCGACGTGGGAACGGACATCAGCCTGCTGAACAACCGACTGAATCTGATGGTCGATTATTACCGCAGAGTTACAAAAGACCTGCTTTTCAGCGTTCAGCTGCCGCAATACTCCGGTTACACCAATCAACTGCAAAATATCGGATCGGTTGAAAACAAAGGATTGGAAATTACGCTGAATACCCGGAATCTGGTTGGTGATTTCAAATGGAATACGGACATCAACTTTGCACTGAACCGCAACAAGGTTCTGAAACTGCCGGGCGGTACGGACATACTTTACGGCTCCGCTCCGGGCCATATGGTTGGTCTTGGACAAACGCAGGTACTCCGCGAAGGTTATCCGGTCGGGAGCTTTTACGGCTGGATTTATGACGGCGTTTATCAGGAAGGCGACAGCTTTATTCCCGGCGGCGGCTTTGAAGTGGCAGCCGGCGGCGAAAAATTCAGGGATATCAACGGCAAAAAAGATGCACAGGGCGTACTTACAGGCGAACCCGACGGCCTGCTGAACAGCGACGATAGAACCATTATCGGCAATCCGCATCCGAAATTCACGTGGGGAATGAACAATGATTTCAGCTGGAAAGGACTTGATCTGAGTATCTTTTTCCAGGCATCGCAGGGAAATGATATGCTGAGTTATACCTTGATGGAACTCAATCTGCTCTCCGGCATCAACAATGCTACAACCGATGCGCTGAACCGCTGGACGCCGACCAACACGAATACCGATATTCCGAAAGCGATGGCCGGACGCACCAGAAGGGTTTCCACGCGCTGGATTCAGGATGGCAGCTATGTGCGGCTCAAAAATCTGGCCATCGGTTACAATCTGCCCAAAGCATTTCTCGACAAACTGAAAATCAGCAAACTGCGGATTTACGCCAGTGCGCAGAACATTCTGACATTCACCAATTATGAAGGTTATGATCCGGAAGTGAATTACTCCTCCGACGGAAATACGGACAGCAACAGAAACCTGGGTCTGGATTACGGAAGTTACCCGAATGCCAAATCCTATACGATCGGACTGAATGTCGGATTTTAACCTTATCCTAAAAAAAATTAGCGCAATGAAAATCTTAACCAATAAATTATTTCTTGTACTCGCACTCGCCGGCATGCTGCCGGGCTGCGCCGACCTGGAAGAAAAACCGGTCGGGCTGCTTGCACCCGAAGCTTTGTTCCGGACTACAAAAGATGTGGAAACGGCCATTTTCGGTGCATACGGATGGATTGCCAGCGAGCGGCTTTACGGACGCCAGTTTGTATCCGCACTGATGCTGAGAAGCGATATGGCCGACATCGGCGACCGCGGAACGCCTGCTGAACGGCAGCAGGTGAATGATTTCAACATGGACGACAACAATAATATGGTCAATCAGTTCTGGCCGCAATGGTACCAGGTAATCAGTGCCTGCAATGCGGCCATTGCTGGTGCGGAACAGCTTGGCTTGAATGAAGCGGAAATCAGCCCGCTGATGGCAGAAGCAAGGTTTATCCGCGCTTTCAGCTATTTCCATCTCGTTCAGGTTTTCGGGGATGTTCCATACATCGATTTCTTTATTGATGATCCGGCATCGGTCAAGACCATTTCCAAAACGCCCGCTGCGGAGGTTTACACCAAAATTATCGCCGATCTGGAATTTGCCAAACAATGGCTTCCGGAAAAACAGCCTTCGGAAGTTCGCAGCCGTGCCAGCAAAGGAAGTGCCGCTTCTTACCTTGCGTCGGTTTATCTTACGGTGGCAGATTATCAGAAAGCCTACACCGAAGCAAAATATGTAATCGACAACAAGGATAAATTCGGTTATGCGCTTGAAGCCGATTTCCAGACGTTGTTCCGCGCGCCGCAGCCCAATAACATGAAAGAACATATTTTTGACGTTGATTTTCTGGGACTTCAGAGCGGTGCCGGCGGTGCAAACGATGATATCATGGCGCCTATGACGGGCGTGCGCGGCGGCGATGCACCGAGAAGCGGATGGAGTGTGATTGTTCCTTCCATGAAAGTGTTTGAAACCTGGGATGCAAGGGATTACCGCAAAGAAGTAAGCTTTGACGATTCGTTGCTTGTTGGCGGAAAACTTGTTCCGTATACCGAATTTCAGAATACCAAACGTCCGCACATTGCCAAATATGCCCGTTATGCAGGAAATTCGAGTTCGGAAGGCCGCTATTCTGATCATAATTACGCAGCCATGCGCTATGCGGAAATCCTGCTTATTGCCGCGGAAGCTTCTGTTGAAATCAACGGGCCAAATGCGGAGGCCATTTCATACATCAATCAGATTCGTGCACGGGCGAGGAACTGGGCCGGAAAACAAACCACTTTCCCGGAAGATGTAAAAGCCGGTTTGAACAAGACGGACATGATCAATCTGATTCTGGAAGAAAGACGGCTTGAACTTGCATTCGAGTACAAACGCTGGTATGACATCAAGCGCAGAAAACTAGGGGAAGTCGTGTTCAAAAGCGCAAACTCACTTGAACCGCATCCGAATTTTGACCCGCTTCGTGATTATCTGATGCCGCTGCCACGCGTTGAACTGCAGGTTAATCCGAATCTGGGCCCGCAAAATCCGGGGTACTGATTACAGTCTGATTTTTTGAATAAAAGCCGCTTTCAGTGAAATGTAAAATGTTATGCGTAAAATGTAACATTTTTAACTGAAAGCGGCTTCTGATTGTTTGTTGGCAGCTGATTAAAGTATGTTTATTAACTTCTTAATTTTCGGGAATAACCTTTTTCAACAGCTAACAGCTAACAGCTAACGGCTAAAAGCTAAACGCTGATGGTTAATAGCTATTTACAAACGTAATGCTGCCTCCTTTTTGACACTTCAGTTCTATAAAACCATCATCTGAAGCAGCCGTTATGTTTTTGGCTGAACTGATTTTATATTCTTTAAATGGCAGTTTAAGCTTTGTGTTGCCGCCGTTTTCAGCAATGATTTTAACCTCCGTAACCTGGCCGTTTACCTTTCTGGCACTGATCAGAAATGCACCTTCGGCACGCAGGTTTTCAAACGCGGCATCTTTCCAGTCCGACGGAACGGCTGGCATGATTTCGATGAATCCGGCGTAACTCTGCAGCATCATTTCCTGCATGCCGGCAGCAAATGCAAAATTTCCTTCCAGTGTAAATGGCCTGTAAGTGAATTTGGACAAACCGGATCTGGTCTGATCGCCGTTCACATGAAAGCTGTTCGGGAGGCAAAATGCCTTTGCAAAAGTGGTCAGTGCGCTTCTTGCACCGTTTCCGTCTTTGGCGCGCGCCTTGATACTGGCCAGCCAGGCGTATGAATAACCGCACCACCAGTCGGGACCCGTTTTGTCCAGAAGCTGGATGGTGTTTGTAATGATGGCCTGCGCCTGTGCACCGTCTTCCCACTTGATCAATCCCAGCGGATGAATGGCCATCAGGTGCGAAAAATGCCGGTGCGATTCATTGTATGGCAAAGTTGGTGCAAACATAAGTTCATTATTGCCGGTAACGGCATATTCCGGAAATTCCTGCAAAATCCGTTGATAGTGCTCTGCCTGCTGCTTTTTGCCTGTTTCCAAAGCCAGTTCAGCACCGGCTCTGAAGGCAAATTTCATCAAGGCAAGGTCATAATTGGTCGTTTCCGAAAACCATGCTTCCAGACTGTTGTTCCGTATCTCCGGACTGGAACTGATTGGAAGCTGTCTTTTACCGGCGGCATTCATCACAGTTATGTTTTCCAGAAAACGGCAAACTTCTTTGATCCACGGATATGCCTTGTTCTCCAGAAAACGCCGGTCCATACTGTACCGCCACTGTAAATAGTAATGATGCGCAAGCCACGCAGAAACGGTCGGAGAAAGTGAGTACTGAATCCAGCCGCCCATTTCGGTTCCGTTCAGCGTTGTTACACCCGGAACAGCCAGCCCGTCTACGCCAAAGTACCGTTTGGTATAACGCCTGTAATTTTCCTTGTTCCGGTCGAGATGATCCGTATAGCTGAGCGCTTCCTCCAGATGGTTGCCGCTGTAAGCCGGCCAGTAACTGAGTTGTGTATTCAGGTCATGATGAAAATCTCCTTTCCAGGGCGGAATCCTTCCATTGTCTGCTGTCCAGACAGCCTGTAATGAAATCGGGGGTGCGCCTCTGCGAGCCGCTGCACCGAACTTGTATTGTTCCAGATACCATTGTTTCTCAAGCAAAGGATCGGGAACATGAATTGCCGACTTTTTCCAGAAACCGTCCCACCAAAGCTGATGACTTGACAATGCGCCTGCAAAACCTTCATCTAAAGCAGACCGGCAGACAATGGCTGCCGCAGGCTGCATGCCTGCATCCGGAAAATGCGACGATATGCTCCACACACCTTCCACCCTGTTTTTTCCGGCCATTTGCCATTGAACAGCAATCTCGTAATAGAACCCGCCCCACCCTTCCTGCAGATAAGTAATCCTGTTTTTGCTGCGCTGGATGGAACCTTGTTTGTAACCGAGTCTGGCCAGGTCGTCACCAACAACAGAATTCACCTCGCCGGTGTCCTGAACGGCACCCTGATATTTTGGTGCAACCAGCTCAGGAACCATTTCTTCACGTACATTTTCAAACCGGAACCAGCCGACGGGCTTTGTTGCATGTACAAAAGTGGTTAGTTTCTGACCATTCGTCCATTCAATGGTACTTACAGCATCCGCCAGCGAAAGCGTTACGGATTTTACACTACCGGTTTCCTGAATACTGAATTCCAGAGCGCCGGCCGGTATCTTGGAAGGTGCTGGCTCCTTATCATAAGGAACATCAAAATACTGCTGAACAGGCTTGTAATCCTTTTTCCTGACTTGTTCCTGAACCCATTTGTAACGGAACTCCGGCCGGTGCAAACCCGCCATCGGGCGCATATCCCAGATATCGGCACGATCCAGTGAAAACCGCAGCCTGCCGTCCTTTTGCCAGATCAATGCACCGATCGTTGCATTGCCGAGCGGTATGGCTTCATCCCAGACTTTGGCCAGACTGTCAAAATGCAGGTTGTGCCTGGTCTCAGGCTGCGCACAAAGCGTGAGGCCACACGTCAGAAACCACAACCATACCATTAAAAAGCAATGATGAATTTTCATATTGAACAGCGTTTGATTGTACCGTATATACAAAGCATAAATGCCACGCAGTCTATTTATACAGAAGCAGATAAAGAACTTCAGAACTGTACAATCTGCGTATTTTTTACTAGCTTTAAACATCACTAAACGCTGCGGATCATGAACAGATTAAAAGGCATTTCACTTGCGCTGACCATTCTTCTTTTTGCGTCATTTACAGCATTACATCATGGCTGGGCCGATTACGATCAGGAAAAAGTAATGGATTTCAAAACGGTTATTGAGGAATCAGTTTATGAAAATCCGCATGTACTGGCCAAAGTCAAGCATAAAAAGGAACTCTGGACCGTATATCTGGCGCCCACCAGCCGCATGACCGACCGCGGTTTAACGGCCGACATGATCCAGAAAGGTGAATCCGTCAGGCTGGTCGCTTATCCGCACAAATCCAAAAAAGCAGAAATGCGGGCAGAAAGAATTTTTGTGGACGGCACCAAATATGAACTGCGTTGACCCTGTCGCCGACTGCTGCGGAATTCCTGCAATGGCTTGAAAGTGCTTCGTGGGCGGTTCACATACGGCAATCGTTATGGTTGTATCCGGCTTTGGAAATCGTCCACATTACGGGTATAGCCATACTGGTTGGTGCTGCTTTCCTGTTTGATCTGCGGCTGCTCGGTTTTTCAGAAAATCTTCCTGTCAGCGGCTTAGCGAATCATTTGCTTCCGTGGTCAAAAAGAGGTTTGTGGCTGATTGTTCCGTCTGGTTTGCTGCTGTTTATAACCAATGCCGAAACGCTTGGCAAAGACCCGACTTTCTGGTTAAAAATGCTGCTGCTTGTAATTGCCGGGCTTAATGCACTTGTTTTCCATAAACTGATTTATCCGTCCCGCTTTCATTCAGAACCTGAAAAGCGGCTTCCGTTTCCGGCAAAAATTTCTGCCTCCATTTCCATAACAGTATGGATTGCAGTCATTGCATGCGGCCGTTTACTTGCGTATTGATTTCAGGTCAGTTCTAAAAAAATTAATCAGAAATACGGTTAAAGGTGCAAATTTTTGCCACGCAGAACCAAATATTCTCAAAACGCCTGTAATGCAAAAAAGAGCTTTGTCAGAGCTCTTTTTTGCATTATAAAATCAGCTAGTCTTTTGATTCAATCGCTTAAAGTTAATCGTAATAATCAGCCCTGAAAATTGCCGAATGTTCTGATTTCTCCTTTCTTAAACCTCACAGCCAATTGCCGGCAGCTGCTACATTTTTAGAATGGAAAGGTGATAACGGATATGCTCGCCGCTTACAATAACCTGATAAATTCCCGTCGGCAAAGTATCAATCTGTAAAGCCAGGATACCGTTTTTGCTGCTTGCATTGTGTTTTCTGTACACTTCATGACCTGCTGTATTGATCACCTTGACATTCAGAAGCTTGTTTACAGATTCCGGAATTTCTATGTTCAGTACACTTTGAACAGGGTTCGGGTAGAATTTCAGAACAGACAAACCTGCAGCATCAATGGCAATGATCCGGCTGAAATGATCAGCACCGTCCATATCCACCTGTTTCAGACGGTAATAACTGATGCCTTTTGAAAATCCGGTATCCAGCAATTTGTAATGTTTTTCAACTGCCGTGCTGCCGCTGCCTTTCACCGTTCCAGCCTTCACAAAATTCCTTCCGTCCAGGCTTCTTTCCACCACAAAGTAATCGTTATTCACTTCGGAAGTGGTTGTCCACGTCAGCAGGTTGCCTTCCGCAGTATGCCGCCCTTCAAATCGGGACAAGGTAACGGGAAGCGGCCCGGACGGAGGCGCGTCGGACAAACCGAAGCTGGAGAACCCGGAATTGAACGTGGATGTAAAAGCATAATCCAGACCGAAACCCGTATTTTCCACAGCCACCGCAGTGGAAGACAATGCCTGGTTTGCAGCCGTATTTTCCTGACTTTTCCCCATCGACTTTATATCCGGTCCGTTGAAGTTCGGCAATTCGGAGGCTTTGTAATACAGTGTAATTTCAAACTCGCCGGACGGATTGTTGTAAGTCGGTGTCACCTTGAACATCTTGTTCGTAATGTGATAACCATTAACCCATTCCGTGGCATCCTGACCCGCACGATCAATCGCAACAGATGTACAACCGTAATCATGACTGCTCAGGTTCTTGATCCTTGCCATCAGGTTTTTGGAAACAGGATCGTAAAAATAGACCGTTGCATTGGGGCCGAGATACTGCTCGTCGGGCGTTGCCGTTACAGCCGTCTGCACCTGCGTCGGAATCACTCCGCTTATTTTCACATTGTCAATTGCCCACCAGTAATCGTAATTTGCAATGTAACGGAAGCGCACTTTCATGTTCGGATTGGCATAAGCCACGGGTATGGACAGAATCCTTACGGCGGGTTCGTTGAAGGAACCGGATGTGCCGGTTGCTTCAGTTTGAGTCAGGATATTGCGCCATGCCTTGCCATCCCAAACATCCACAAGCGCCTGTTCCTCGAAGCCATCATCATATACTTCAAAATATTCAATAAATGAAAGCTGGAGGCTGGACATGTTGGCGGCGTTGATCACCGGTGTCTCCACAATCTTGTCCAGCAGAACATCACCCGCCACATCGCTGTTGATGTACAGAAACGGAGAACCCGTCGGGTCCAGTTCAACAGAAGGATCGTCCACAACATCCCACGTTGCCGGGTAGGTCCCGCCGCCAACTACAGTCCAGCCTTTCGGCAAGACCGCCTCATTGAAATTCTCGTTCAGCAACTCTACGCTGACATCGCCGGGAACGATATCATCATCTTTTATGGTAATGGTATGTTCCTGATTTACCGGGGCTGCGTATACATTTTTGTCTGCAGATTCGAAAGTATAGGACAAAATGACCGTTTCATCTCTTTCAATATAGGCATCATTGTAAAACCGGATCACGATATCCTTGGATAAATTATTGGCATCCAGAACGAGGGAATCGGGTGTAATGCTGTAATCTGCAGTTCTGCCTCTTGTCGCAGTGCCTCCGGGTGCATTCAACTTCACCGTAACCGGAGCGGAAGAAGCCTTGTTCAGTTTTATGGTAATTTTCTTTTCAATGTATTGTAAACATTCATTCGGGGAAACACCCACGACATTCGCTTCACTCTCACTGATTACGGTAGAAGTGGATACAAACTGGAGCGAAGGTTCCGCACAGGAATATACCCGTACATTATCAATATACCAGCCATCCAGACCGCCGCATCCGTCGGTTCCCATATCCCACCGGAACTGAACAACATCGCCTTCCACAACGCCCAGCGCCGTAAGGTCAATCCGGCTCTGGCCCCAGCTTCCTGTAACCGAACCTTCGTCCGTTCCGGAAAACCCGGGCTGTCCCTGCAAAGGATTTTCACTGACGCTCAGGGTTGTATTATAACCATTGGCGATGAATGCAGATGCTGGAATCAAAGTCCAGCTACTGCCGTTAATACTGTATTTTACATTTCCTCCGTCATAGTTATGTTCAATGGCTATGAACTGGTCAAAAGCCATGCTGAACGGAGCCGTCGAGCCTTTTGGGATTGTAATTTTCGGACTTGCAAAAGATATGACCCCGTTCTGAAGGTTGAAATTGCAATCACCTTCATTGTAATCCACTGCGAAAATTACCCTGCCTGTTCTTCCGCCGGGTGCAGCCACAAGTTCCCATTCACGCGGCGTCCATGTTCCGTTGCTGCCGCTGTCGGAAGCAACCCAGCCGTCTGCTCCGGATTCAAAATCCTCATAATAAAAGGCATTTTTTTCCAGACCGCCGTTGCAAATAGCATCAACGGGTTTAAGGATCGTCTGGAAATTACAGTTGTTTTCAAACCTCAGCTCGACAGCTGCAATGACTCTCGCCAGTTGTGCAGCATCCGCAGCCGTAATGATTCTGCCGGACAAACCTTTGCCGGTGCTGGTTGTAGACAATCTCGGAAGGTTAATACCGATCAGGTCAACCAGTGATGCTTCCAGGATATCTGCCAGCGCCGCGAAGTCGGTGGTGCTGGTCATATAATTTTCCTGTGCATGCCAGAAAATATGTGCAGCTTTCGTCAGACCAAGGCCTGTAATAACCTGGCCGTTGTAAGAACCTCCGTCCGCAAGCAACGCATAGGCATGGTTCAAAACGCCCGAGTTGATGTGTACACCGCCATAATCCGTAGCTTCGCACCAGTATTGCGGATCAGTAACCTTTCCGGGATCAGACCTGCAGGTCGGGTCCCACATATCCCGCATCTGTCCGCTCAGGCTTGTTGCTTTTTCACCTATCTGCCAGCGCTGCGAACTTCCGCAGTTAATGCGCAGCGAATCGCTTTCGCCTTCATCCATATAGTTATTCAGCAAGTCAACGGTTTCACCCCAGATATCGGAATAAGACTCATTGATTGCGCCCGGCTGCCAGCTGTAAATCAGCCCGCTGGTGTATTCTGTATAGGCGTGTGCCCATTCGTGCGCCACTACGTCATCCGAGGCCGTTCCCGAGCAATAGTTCGTTGTAATTCCGTTCCAGCTTGAATTAGGACAAAATATATCCGGATTGTTATTGATAATGACCATCGCTCCGTCCTTGTTATCATAAGAAACGTAGTTGAATGCATTTTTCATCAGATTATATATATGCCCCGTAGCAATAACTTCTGAATGCTGCCATTTATCCAGCTTGTCCAGCGTGCCGTCCCCTTCGTCATAAACAAGATTGGCAGGAGACGGAGAAACTTCATACAGCGTACGGTGAATATTATGCGTTCCCGCAAACTGCTCCACAAGCACGCCGGTATGCGCATCGATGAACAGGAATTCCCTCACATCGTTATCATTGCGGACTTCCACCTGATACACCAGATGCTTAGGTCCAACGTACCCCTGCGCAAGTCCTTTCTGGAAAACGTACAATGTAGAATTCACAGCCCGCAGCGGTGCCTTGATATTGCCCTGTTTCTGTGCAGTCACCAGCTTGATCGCAGTTGTCTCGGCCATTTTCAGGGTTATGTCGGGCTTGGGGTTCAGCTTGACAACGGGCACAAAGTTGCCGTTCAGTGAGGCCAGGTCGTTATTTACATTGAAGTGGAATTTCAGCTTGCCGTCATAAACCGGAACGCCTTTGTAAAATTGCTGAAGGACAACATGCTCCATACCATAGCTGTCCTTTCTGGTTTCCTTTACCACATAGGTATCCGTATTTTGCTTGACAGCCATCATACCGGAGTTTTGCTGGATAAAGGCCATGGCTTTCTGCTCGGGTTTGCCGCCGGAAAGCTTGTACGCTTTTCCAACCGGAAAACGCAGGTAGCTCAGCGACCCGGTTGCTTTGTCGATGGTAGCTGTTGCTCCGGTTCTTGCTGCAAATGCCTGGATTTGATTTTGAACAGCACTTTGCGCAAACGATTGCACTGCACAAATCAGCAGGGAAAATAGTAAAACAATAAATTTCATATCTGGGTTGGATTGTTAAGTAATCTTATGGAGTTTTGATTTCGGGCAAGAGTCCGGAATGGATTCTGGGTGATGTGTATGCAGTAATTACCGATGCAGTGGGTTAACTAAAAATGGAGTTGAATTCGGGCATGAAACCGGGCTTTTGAATTGTATTGTATGTTGAGCTATCATTTTCCTTAAATTTACATTAACCTGACTACAGCCATTAAAACTATGCCGCTGAATTTCAAACATAACATAATTAAATCAGCGATCTATTAAATATTATCCAACGGCTTCTGCTCTTCGGATCTGCATTTCGTGCAGACTGACTTTTTCAGGCAACCATGATTTTTAATAATATAACAGCCTCTTTTCAACCTGTTTTACTCCGCAACGCATTGCTTCGCGCTTTACCATTGTCTAACAAAAAAACATATCCTGACGGCCAACTGGTAACGGTATATTAATATACTGGTAAAAATAAGATAACGGAATTTACAAACCAAAACCGGACTTTTCCGAAATACCAAAATGTTGAATTGTTACGCAAGGTGTAGAACTAATTTTATTGCTTAACTCATTCCAATCAGCAACACCTTATTTAACGCAATTTTATATACGTTATAGATTCGTCCGAACCGATATTCTACAAAGCTGTTTTGATGTCATTCGTTTGATTATGCGTCTGTTAGGTTCAAATTAGGCCGGGCTTGCAAATCAGATCCGATGACCGAAGACTGCTTCAAAAAAAAGTCCCTTGCCGGATTCGGCAAAGGACTTCAACATGTTTTTTCAGTGGTTTGACTTTCCGATTTGTGGATTATCAGTAAGCTTCACCATATTTTAACCGGCCTGCATACCTGTTCAGCATGCAGGCGGTTTTTACTAATTTTTAACAATCTTGTAAGTAACTACATTTCCGTTGTTGCGGGTGATGTGCATCACGTACATGCCGGATGGCAGATTTTTCACATCAATGGAAGTTACCGGCGTATTGCGCGCTTCATAAACTGCCTTTCCGGTAATGTTGTACAACTGAACTGCGCTGATCTGGCTCCAGTCCGTAATGTCCAGATTAAGCTTGTCAACAACAGGATTCGGGAAAACCTGTGCAGTTGCCACAATGTCAAAATTCAAATTGATCCATTTGGAGAACGTTGAAGTTCCGTCCAGATCAATCATTTTCAGGCGGTAAAGATTGTTGCCTGACAACGGCTTGCTGTCAACAAATGAATAGCTGTAATTTTCACGAGATTCACCCGCTGCATCCACAGAACCCAGAATTTCCCAGTCCTGTCCCGATTTGCTGCGCTGAATTTCAAAATTGCTGCTGTTGGTTTCAAAAGAGGTTTTCCAGGAAAGCAAAGTTGTATTTTCTACTTTGTTGGCGTCAAAGCTCACCAGCGTTACAGGAAGCGGATTGTCATTGATTCTGAATATTTCCACACCGGCAAGTGCAAGTCTGTTGGCAGTCGGTGTAAAGCGCATGTTTAGCACACCGTCACTTACCGATGTATTGAAATCTTTAACGATGGCAGTTCTGTAACCAACTTCGTTGAAAATATCCAGGTTTGTCAGTATCTGCTTGCCTTCCATTGTTCCGCCAAAAACCCTTGAACCCTGCTCAGAGAAATAGTTTTCTACAAAGTGCATACGAACCATGTAATCGCCGTTTGCAACAGGAATGTTGTAACCGGTTTGCTGAAGATCAGCTGAGGCCGACAGATAGGTTTGGTATAATTCGTCCATATCCGTACCGGCTACTTCCGTTTTAACCACCTGTGCATCATTTCTGACAGAACCCACACGGTAATTCTTGTCGGATTCAAAAACCTGACCGTCAATCGTTACATTCGAGTCCGAGCCGCCTTTGATTCTTTTTACAATTTCAACAGCGGAGCTTGCGGTATGCGCATTGCCATAAAGCGGTATGCGCAGCGGAGAATTGGCGTTGGTATAATAAACAACCATCACCGCATTTTTGATGCCCTGTGTTTTAGGGTTGAATTTCACGCTCAAAGTAGCAGTTGCCTGCGGTTCAAGAGTTGTGCTAAGCGATGCTACGGAAAATTCGCTTGCATTGGGTCCGATAATCCGGGCGCTTTTTATGGTTACGGATGGATCTTTGGAATTGTCATCATACGTTTTTCCCATGTTTTTAAGCGTCACATCCTTCGTCTGGGTTGTTCCGGTTGTAGTGGCATCGTACTGGATCGCAGAACCTGAAACCGAGGCCAGATCAGAGTAATGAACAGTTCCTGTTTCTGGTTTGATATTATCGATATAATAGATATTATCCTGATAATCAAAGTTCGTAGCCGAGTTGTCAATGTAATCCATGTTCATGATGTATGCATTCGGAATAACATAGCCGGCTGCATCCACTGCTTTAAGGATTCGGAGTCCGATCAGATCATTGAAATTCAGCATTCTGTCTGACCTTGAATTGGAAACCCTGAAACCAAAAGGTTCCGTCGGATTGTCAATGGTTTTAACAGCAAGCGTAGATGAAGAATTTCTAAGCCGTGGCAACAGCGATTGCGCGTCCAGAACATGATGCGTAAATAACGTGTTCATGGTAGTTGAACCTTTGGTATAATACCGGATGGTTTCAACCGATCCGCAGCATCCGTGGTAAGCAGCCAGCTGATATACAGTTACTGGCTTGTTCGGATCAGCTCTCACAAAGTACGAAGCCGCTACTTCATCCGAATTGGGCATGATGGTTTTTCCTTCCACCCCATTGTCTACACGTCCATAACCCGGATTGGATTTAAAATCAAAAGCTTTGATGATTTCAGAGGCATACGGCTCATTCTGTCCTTCGCCCTGTTTCTGATACAAGCCCATCAGTGCTACATCTTTTACAGGCGTCAGATTGTCATTGCTGTTAATGGTCAGCTTGTCCTGCAAAATGGTAACCCTTGTTGAAGCACCCTCTGCTATAAACTGAACAACTACTTCAAGGTAATTTCCCGTAGTGATCGTTTTGGGGAAAGAAGGCGTTGCATCGCCACCCACAGATGCAATTTTCCACCCGGCCTTGTTGGATAAAACCAGACTGTTGATTACAAGACTTTCGGAACCTTTACTTTGAATACGCAGCCTTACTTTGTCATGATTGGCATTGTACTCCGTTGTATCCGATTTTCTCCATGGAATCTCGATACGCGAAAACACAAGTTTGTCATTGGCCGGAAAATTATCCATGTTTTTTAAAACCATGTAAGCACCGTCAGCAACCGGCGCAGCAAAATTGCCTGATCCTGCATTTGTTACAGCGCCTGACCCCGCGGAAGCGGTAGCAATTTGTCCGCAGAATACGGACGAAATGGTCAGCATCAGACCTAATCTGACAGAACGCATTTTCGGGATGGTGAAAGGGAAATTATAGATTTTTATCATTGGATAGAATTAGTCTCAACTTGCTGTGTACAAGTTGGATACGTGAGTAAATAAAAGATTGTACATATACCTGAACCGCTTTTCCAGCATCTCCATTCAGCATCTGAAACCATGATTTCAATTCAAAAAATTGTCTCGTCAACTGTAAAACAAAAATGCTGCAAAATGGCTATTCATAACAGCAATGTATAACAAGGCGGCCAAAATAACAAATAAGCCGGACATAAACATCCAAATTTCAGGCATCCGTGTTTTAGCAGACTTTCTGTTAGTCAAACAATTACTATTATGAGCAATATAGAATTTATTAGTCAAAATTTTAGTACACTGTTATAATTACATATTGAATTGTATAAATTTTCTTTTAACAATAATTAGAATTCATACTTAACTATATAATGGATTGATAAATAAGTGAATGGATTACTGATTCAATGGCTCTAAAACAAGTACCGCAAGCTATATACGTTTTTAATGCTATTATACGATGTTATTATTTTTACCAGACTCGGTTTAGGAAACTCCTTCGGAGTTGATTATCCAGCTTTAACTATCCTTTTCCTACAAACAGAAAGCCCCTGCCGGGGCTGAGATGTGCAATGCCGGCTCCGGCAGGAGCCTTCTGTTTATAGAACTACAATGCGGTAAACATCAAAATGGCTCCGGCAGGAGCCTCCTTGTCACTCGGTTCAGGAAACTCCTTCGGAGTTGATTATCCAGCTTTAACTATCCTTTCGCTACAAACAGAAAGCCCCTGCCGGGGCTGAGTTGTGCAATGCCCGCTCCGGCAGGAGCCTTCTGTTTATAGAACTACAATACGGTAAACATCAAAATGGCTCCGGCAGGAGCCACCTTATCACTTGGTTCAGAAACTTTTCCGGAGTTGATTATTCAGCTTTAACTATCCTTTCGCTACAAACAGAAAGCCCCTGCCGGGGCTGAGTTGTGCAATGCCCGCTCCGGCAGGAGCCTTCTGTTTATGATATCATTTCTAAAATCTGTAATCCATTCATTATTCTGGAATTTCCGTCAGTGGCGGCACGTTGTTCTGGAAACCGTTATAACCTTTGTTCTGATTGATAATTCCCTGCGTATTTCCTGCAATCGCCGATTGTGGAATAGGCCATAAAACGTGATACGGACTCATGGTGTATTCATCGCCGTGACGGGTTTTTACGCCTTTGTTATAGAAATCACTTTTCTCCATCACACGGTCGTAAAAATAGTTGCTTTCAGAAAAATCATTCATGTTATAGGTTTTACCGTTTGGAGCCGGTTTTCCGGTCATGGCAAAAATATAGGCCACGCGCGTAAGTTCGGTTTTCCGTGGTTCCTCAAAGTAAAGTTCACGCGCACGTTCATCCAGTATGGTTCCGATATTGACTTTCGCAGGCGCTACCGGATCGCAGTTTGCACGCGTTCTTACAGCATTGATGTCTGCCGCAGCTTTAACCAGATCGCCTTTCCATGCGTAAGCCTCTGCTCTCAACAGATAAGTTTCTGCCAGTCTGAACACATACCAGTCCGTATTTCCGCCTGACGGCTGCACTTTCAATGGATCTTCGATAAACAGTTTGTAATTAGGCCAGTCAAACCAGCAGCGGATTGTATCGATGGTCAGTACGGCGCCGGCAGCATTGCGCAACTGAAGATTTTTGCCGTAATAAGGATCTTTAAGCGTCGTGTTCAATGCCGGGTTGTTGTATACCAGATCTTCCATACGTGTCCAGTTTCCCGGCGCATGGCGTAGATCTTTCTTATCATCCCAAACACCTTCCTGCGAATAATATGTCGGTCGTACACGGCCGAGACCCCGGCCTACTTTATTCACCAGATCAATGGCAATGCCATAAGTATCAATGGTTCCGCGATTTCCAGCGGGCGTATTGATATTGTTATGCCAGAACGGAACTGTATTTCTCATCAGCAAAGTACCGCCGTCCACATTTCCTTCAATGCTTACGCGGTCGATCACAAGCATCAGGCCTTCCGCATTGGAATTCAGGGCTTTGTTGGCAGGACGGTGCAAGTCCCAGATTACGTTGCGGTTCTGGTCATTGGCATCAACACCGAAACGGTTTGTCATCAGCTTATGCGTTCCGCCTTCTATTACATTGCTTGCCGACTTGATGGCATCGTCAAAAAGGCCGAGTGCAAGATTGATCTTGGTCAGCAAATGACTTACAGCACCGCGGTTTACACTGCCTTTGTCTGTAACTACCGGAACCCACTGTTCAGCAAATTCCAGATCTTCCTTCATCTTTTTCAGGATGACTTCTCGTTTTGTAGACTGAAAATCCAGTTTCGGGTTAATGACTTCATCCAGAATCAGCGGTACATCGCCGAACTGATGCGTAAGTCTGTAATACCGGTATGCCCTGTGAAAGTACGCAGCGCCGAGTATTTCATTCTTTTCCTGCTCACTCTTGTATGTCGTAGGCTGGTTTATTCTTGAAATGGCAACATTGGCGTATTTTACACCTTTAAACCCTTCCGACCAGTACCATCCGATTTTGTTGTAATCCACGTGGTTAAGCTGGGCATCCGGCGTTATGAGCAAGTTCAGGTTCTGTGCAGGGCCCGATTTATCGGTTGTTCCTTCTACCGCAATGTCGGAAAAAATGGCTTCTGTAACCATAGGCGCAGCATCGCCGTACCATTCCTGGCGCATGTTCCGCTCGCAGGCCACAATCGTGGCGCGCAGTCCCGTCGGATCATTGAATGTATTGTCCGGATTGTAAAAAGACAGCGGTTCGGGTTTCAGCCAGCTTTTGTCACAGCCCGTCAGCGCCATGCCTGAAACAAGCAATGTCAACTGCACAACGCTTCTGGATTTATTATAGATGGATTTCATGTGATTTCGGGATTTCAATTGAATTTATAAGGTAATGTCAATACCCATTGTAAAAATGCGAGGGCTTGGTACCGAAGTCGCAATGTTTGTATTGTTGCTGTTATTGGTACCGTTTTCAGGATCCCAGAAACTCCAGCTGGAAAAATAGCCTATGTTCCGGATGTTGCCGTAAACCCGCAGATTCTGGATATTGATCTTCTGCGTCAGGTTCTTCGGGATTGTATAGGCAATGGCCAGACTTTCGAAGCGAAGAAAGGATTTGCTCTGATATACGGAATAGCCCGTGGCCGAACCTTCGCTGGAATACAGCCGCGCCCATTCGTTGTTGCGGTTTTCGGCTGTCCAGTACGGGAAAATATAGGAGCTGGAACGGTCCGGAAATCCCTGGCGGTTTTTCATCTGATTGAACTCACCTTTCTGGCCGAGGTAAGAATAAACCATAAATGAAACATCGAAATTTTTGAACACCTTGAACTCGTTGCGGAAAGTAATTCTGGCACGCGGCGAGGTGAAACCCTGAAATACCTTGTCATCATTCGTATACTTTCCGTCATTGTTCACGTCCAGTATTTTATGATCACCGGGCTTCACGCCGTATTTGGCCGCTGCATCTGCTTCTTCCGCCTGCCACACGCCAAGTACTTTATAATTCCATATTTCGTCAATGGCATGTCCGATAAACCACCGGTTTGTAATGTCGTCGGCTTCTCTTTCGCTGATTACATTGCCTGACGCATCTTTGGTCACGGTTTTGTCGCCGTATAAATGAACGATCTTGTTTCTGTTCATCTGAAAGTTCAGTGTGGACCGCCATGTGAAGTTTTCACGCTTCATGTTATTGGAGTTCAGGCTGACTTCCAGTCCCTTGTTATCAACCTGACCAAGATTGTCCAGTACAAAATCAAATCCGAGCACGTTGGGCAAAGCTCTTTCCACAAGCAGATCGCGCGTTGAAGATTTGTACAGTTCCACACTTCCGTCCACGACATTGTTGAAGAGTGAAAAATCGAGTCCGAAGTTCAGGGAATTGGTCCGTTCCCATTTCAGGTTGGCATTCTGCATTCTTCCCACATACAACTGGCTTGTCTGATACACCGTTCCGCCCGGATTGATATGCAGGTATTTTCCGGTGATGAGGTTTGAAAGCGCATCATAACGGGCAATGTCACGGTTTCCGTTGCTGCCGTAAGAAACCCTGAATTTACCGTAACTGAGCCAGCTTGATTTGAAAAAAGGCTCATCTGTAAATACCCAGCCCAACGCAGCAGATGAAAAAAGTGCCCTGGGATTTTTTTGCCCGAATGCAGAGTAACCGTCCCGGCGCGTGGATAACGTAACCATATACCGGTCTTTGAAAGAATAGAACAAACGGCCCATCAAGGCATCTGCCGTACTTTGCTCATCGTTCGTCCACATAATCGGTGCGTTTCCTGCGGCCATGTTATGATAACCTAAAACGTCGGTCGGTGCAAAGCCTTTGTTGGAAACGCTGTCGTCCCACATTCTGAATTTCTCGGCATTTACAAGGAACGTGGCATCAATGCTATGCTTTTCTGCAAAGGTTTTGTTCCATTTGAAAATGTTATCAATCTGCCAGCTCATGGTTCTGGTATCGCGGCGTGAAGCCCTTCCGCCTTCTGCTGCCCACTCCGCATGCTTGGCGGATTCTGCGTTATAGCGGTGATAATACTCGTATCTCGGCGTTAAGTTTGCCTGATAACTGATGCCGAACGGCAAAGCAATTTTGGCAAAAACAACCGCATTGATCGTTACCGAACCTTTATCACGGTCTGTAAAACTGGGTGCATAGTACGGATGGTTTCCGCCGCTTGCCTCTTCATTGGGCCGCCATTTGTATGTTCCGTCCGGATTGAACTCCGATCCCCAGGGCGAAAGGTTGGCAGCAAGTTCATAATTGACAGGAACCTGGCTTTCGTCCCGGTCTGCAAACTGCGTATTGATCCCGACCGAAAGAAACTTGTTCACTTTTCCTTCCAGATTTAGCCTCGCACGTACGGTACTGTATTTGTCGCCGACAACAATCCCTTCATTGTTCAGGTAACCCAATGACATGTAATACGAAACCTTGTCCGTTTTTCCGGAAAGGCTAACCGTGTGATCCTGACGCAGTGCTTTCTGGAACATTTTGCTGTACCAGTCCACACTTTTGCCGTTTTTGTAGTTCTGCACTTCAACCGGCTGCATGCCGAGCCTCTGCAGCCATACGGTTGTCGGGTCGCCGGCGGAACCGTCGAATGCCAGCCATTGCTCCAGCGTAACATCGGAAGGAAGCTTTGAAGGATTTGTAAAACGGCTGGGCTGCGCTGCCGTATTGATATTCCGCATAACTTCCTGGCGCCATGTAATGAATCCGTCGGGACTAAGAACAGGCTGGTTTTTGGCCACCTCAGCCACGCCGAAATTGGTATTGACATTGATGATCGTCTTGCCTTCTTTTCCTTTTTTGGTCGTAACCAGGATAACGCCGCTTGCCGCCTTCGCTCCGAAAACCGCCGCCGAACTCGCATCTTTCAGCACGTCCACCGTTTCAATGTCATTCGGGTTAATGTCTTCAAGACCGCCGTAATAAATGGCTCCGTCCAGTACCACCAGCGGACTTGTTCCGGCTTTCAGCGAGTTGGTACCTCTCACCGAAACATTGCCGCCGCCTTTTGCCGATGCAGAAAACCCGACGTTCATGCCTGGAATGTTTCCTCTCAGCACATCCTGTACCGACTGCGGGTTTTCGTTTTCCAGTTTGGTGGCGCTGATCTGCGAAACGGCTCCGGTAAGATCCCGTTTTTTGAGTGTACCGTACCCCACCACCACAACTTCTTCCAGCGTTTTCTGATCGGTGGATAAAATAATATCCATAATGCTTTCATTTCCGATCGGCTTTTCCTGCGTAGCAAATCCTACCGCGGAAAATACAAGGACCGCATTGCTTTCAGGAACATTGATCTGGTATTTGCCGTCCACATCCGTAGTAGTTCCGTTGGTCGTTCCTTTTACAACCACGGTAACGCCCGGAACCGGCGTGTTGTCTTCCTTGGATAAAATTTTACCCGAAATTGCCTTGTCGGCAACAGCGGTCTGTTCGGATCTTGGTTTATGAAAAACCACATCCGGACCGGCGTAAGCAAGCGGAAAAGCCATGGCTGTCAGCATGCATCCCGCAGTTACCCGGAATAGGGTTACTGTAAATCCTGAGTTCATAGATTAAGGTGAGAATATAATGATGGAATATAAATTGTTATTAATATCCCAAGACGGAGCATCATCTTTCTCACCCCTACTATTAATTGTTCTATTAAATGCAAAAAAGATTAAATACTTGTGAAGAAATACTTGCAAACTTGATTACACGAATGCAACCTGGAAGTAAGAAATACAGTCAATGAAAAATAAGTTTTTTGCCCTAACTATTTCGGTCCAGATGTGAAATAAACGCTGTTCTGATCTCTTCAAGAACGGGATGTGAAGCCGCAAGAATGCAAGGTTGCCACAATTCGGGAAAAATATACACCGGCACAAAATAAAAATGGAAGCTCTAAAAGTGCTTCCATTTTTGATTAACCTCATAATAACAGTAATACAATGAATTAAAGCAATTGCTTGCAACAATTCGGGGCGAGCCCTATCAATAACTGTGCCTGCAAATTGAGGTTGTTGTTTTTTATTTCTTTTTAATGATGCATATGACGTTGATCTGATGCATCTGGCAGCTACATGGTTTGTATTCGGCTACTGGATTGCAGAACCGGATTTAACCGTTAAATCAATTTATCCGCAGTAATCGGCAGGGAACGTACGCGCTTTCCGGTTGCATGATAAACGGCATTGGCAACAGCAGCTGAAAATCCGACAATCCCGATTTCTCCGAGTCCTTTTGTACCCATCGGATTAATGACCGGATCGGGCTTATCTATAAAAATGACTTCTATGGAAGGAACATCGGCATTCACCGGCAAATGATAACTGGCCAGGTCATTGTTAACATAACGGCCAAAACGATGATCGACAATGCCTTCTTCCAGCAAAGACACACCTATGCCCCAAATCACGGAACCATAGACCTGGCTGGTTGCGGTTTTATGATTGATAATCCTGCCGGCATCAATCGCCGTAACGACTCGGCTGACCTTTACTGTGCCGGTGAGCGGATGAACAAGAACTTCAACAAAATGGGCACAAAATGATTTTCCGGAAAACTGCTCCTTTTCATTTCCGCTTCTGGATTCTGTGGTTACTTTCAGTTCGGAAAGTTTGTTCTGGCTCAAAAGTTCAGAAAAAGACCATTTCCCTTGCTTTTCCTTATCAGTAACCATGCCATTTTCCACCACAAGATCGTCCGTGTTCCTGCCGTATAGCGGAGCGTTTTCGGTGTTTGCCGCCAGTTCTTTCAGTCTTTTCTGCAAGGCTTTCACCGCATCATGAACTGCCGAACCGACGGAAGCCGTGGTGTGCGATCCAAACTGGCCGGGAGCTGTGGGGAACATCGAATTTCCCCATTGAAATTCCACTTTTGAAATACGGGTGCCGAAGGCATCGGCTGCGATCTGTGTCATGACAGTGGCCGAGCCGGGGCCAACATCCGCAACGGAACTTTGTACGACCAGACTGCCGTCCGGACGCAAGGTAGCGCTGGCTGTTGCCGGTGAACGGTCCGATTTGTAGATGCCGCTGCTCATTCCCATACCCAGTTGCCAGCCGTCGGACGTCATGGAACCGGGAACAGGATTCCGTTTACCCCAGCCAAAACTTTCACCTGCTTTCTGTAAACACGCCTTTAAATAATTGCTTGACCAGTCAAGGCCGGATTCCGGATCTTTCTCGGCAAAGTTTTTAAGACGCAGTTCAACCGGGTCCATTTTCAATGCATAGGATAATTCATCCATTGCACATTCCAGCGCAAAAGAACCGCTTGTTTCACCGGGGCCACGTGTCCAGCAAGGTGTGGACATGTCCAGCGCCAGCAATTTGTAAGTCGTATGCAGATTGGGGCATGCGTACAAAGATCGTGTCGGATCCGTAATTCGCTCGGTAAATTCTTCATAAGCAGACGTGCTTCCAATAACCTCATGCCTGATGGCAGTCAGCGTTCCATTCTTTTCGGCTCCAATGCTGAATTGCTGTACTGAAGCAGGACGGTAACCCACCATGTTGAAAACCTGGTCGCGCTTTGCCATGACCTTCACAGGCCGGCCGACTTTTCTGGCGCCAAGCAGTGCAGCCATTTCCTGCGGCCATACCCTAGAAGATGAACCGAATGCGCCGCCTACGAACGGAGCATGTACTTCAATAGCATCTTCCTGAATATCAAAAGCGGTTGCGATTTCCTTTCTGGCCATTTTCACGGCCTGCGTTTTATTGTAATCAGTCAATTTGCCGGAAGCTTTCCATTCCACCGTTGCCGCATGCATTTCCATCGGATTATGAACCTGCAGCGGCGTGGTGTACTCTGCCTTTATTTGAACGGCTGCGGATTGAAAAGCCAGATCGCTTCCACGGCTGTAATCTTCCGTTCGCTTTGGCTTGTAGGCTTTATCCCGGTTTGCTGTAAAATCGGTTTGATGCGGTTCTTTATGATAAGTGACATTAACAAGGCCGGCAGCAAAACCGGCCCTTTCCAGCGTGTCGGCAATGACAAGCGCTACCGGCTGATGATTGTAATAAATCCGGTTGTCAAAAAATACCCGGAATTCCTGTCCTTCCACCCGGGATTGCGCTTTTTGTTCTTTATTCCAGCCGGGTACGTCCGGACGGTTCAAATGCGTAAGAACGGTGACTACGCCCGGCGAAGATTCTGCTTTTTTAGAGTCAATGTCTTTGATACTGCCTTTGCTGATGGTGCTGGTTACAAGGACGCCATACAGCGTACCTTCCGGTTTGTATTCTGCGGCATAGCGTGCCGTGCCGGTTACCTTTGCCTTTCCTTCTATCCGGCTTACTGTCTTATCGGGATCGTAATGCAGCTTGTTCTTGTCCATAAAAAAGGAAAGTATGATTCTGACAGGTTATGCTTCAAGTTCTTAACTTATAACAATTATACCAATCCGGCAATTTGCCGTCACATCAGTTATCATACTTCCCCTTTCTTTCAGGAACAGCAGCTGTTCATTCCTGTATCATTCGGCTGAACGCTGTTGCTTCGGAATAATAGGTTTCCAGTTCTTTGGCGCGGTGAGCCGCCGTATGAAACGCAAGTACTTTTTCCCGGGCACTGGCCGCAATCTGCTGTCTTTTCTCTTCGCTGATTTCTGTCAGATAACCCACTGTTTCTTCTCCGGATTTTGAAATCAGGATTTCTTTACCGGGTTCAAATATACTTTCAATGCCTTCCCAGTAATCGCTGATGATCGGTGTGTTGCAGGCTGCTGCTTCAAAAAGGCGGACACTTGGCGAATAACCGGCCCTGATCATATCGTCACGCGTTATGTTCATCGTAAAACGCTGGCTGTTATAGAACTTGCGGTGTTCCGAGGGAGGCAAATGCTCAATTCTTTCCACATTGGAAGGCCATTCAATATCTGCCGGATACTGCGGCCCGGCTACCACAAACCGGCCTTTTTGAAAACGTTCTGCTGCATGAAGCATCAGTTTTGTCAATGGCGGCTGCCGGTCTGTACTGTAAGTTCCCAGATAACCCAGATCCCATTGTTTTTCCTGTTCTTCAGGAAAGTAAAGTTCAGGGTCAAAGGAGCAGTAAAACGGCCTGGCCATCGGTGATCCGTACTGTTCTTCAAGCCGTTTCAAGGTTGGTCCGCCTGTAAAGCTCAGATAAATATGGTACATCGGGATCAGGTCCGGATGCAGGTATTCAAAATCATTTTTTTCTATTTTCGCCAGTGTAACCGGCGTATCAATATCATAAAATGCCGTAATTCCCTCCGCCGTTTCCACTACGAAATGGCCGACCGCAACACCTTCCGGAACATAAGACCCGACAATAACCAGATCTGCCGTCCGGATCATTTCCGAATGTTGTTCCCGAAGTTCATCCTGGTCGCTGTAAAGAATAGTATTGCAGTAAGAGAAATCTTTCAGGTCGCGGTTCGATGCATACCACGGGACGTCTCTTTCCAGAAAAGTAACATTATGCCCGTTCTTGTGCAGTTCCCGGATCAGACCCCGAAAAGTCGTGGCATGTCCGTTTCCCCACGATGAAGTAATGGACAATCCAAGAAAAACGATATTCAGGTTATTTTTCATAAAACGGCTTTGGTATCAACAAATTCGGACTGAAGGATAATATCAAGTTCTGCTGCACGGTGCGTATAGGTATGCTTTTCCAGTACTTTTTCCAAGGCCGCCTGACCAATATGAAGCGCTTTCTCCGGATCAAGGGCCGATAACAGATCTTTTACCTCCTCACCGCTTCTTGCCACCAGAATTTCCCTGCCCGGCTCAAAAAAGAACTCGATGCCTTCCCAGTAATCGGTTATGATGCAGGCACCGGCTCCGGCTGCTTCAAAAACGCGGGTTGCAGGCGAAAAACCGTATTTGGCCATGCTGTCGCGGCTGATGTTCAGGACGGCTTTCGGAGAGCAGTTCAGCGCATTATGATCTTTTGTAAATACGTGCCCGATGTAGTTGATATTCCCGGTCATGGGTTTGTCATGCCATCCGTTTCCGCCCAGAATGAATCTTTGATCCGGCATGTCTGCGGCTACTTTCAGGAAAAAATCCTCAACCCTTTTCTCACGGTCCGGCAACCGGTTTCCGAGAAAAACAAGGTCGGCATCAAACCGGCTGTCTTTTTCTACCGGATGGTGCGTGGAAGGGTCAAGTGCATTATAGATCGGGTAACATTTTTTTGCGCCAAGAGCGGTATAGGCATTGATGACCGGATCACCGCCGCCGTAAGTAAGCACCAGATCATATTTCGGGATCAGTTCTTTAAAATAATCTCCATCGTTCGTATGCACCCTGTCCAGCGTTGCAGGCGCATCCACATCCCAGAAAATAACAAATTTGCCTGCATCTTTCAATTTAACAACTTCCATTTCCAGCAACTCATCGAATACACCGACCCCGCTTGTCTTGATAATCACATCAGCATCCATCGCATCATGGAGCACCCTGAAAACATCTGTTTCGGAAGGCTGGTAAACAACAATCCGCGCCCATTCCGGATCGGCCATATCGCGGTTTTTCTGACGGTCATAAGCATCCGGTTCATAAAACGTAATGGTATGTCCTCTTTCATTCATAGCCCGGATAATGCCTCGGTAATAAGTGGCCGCGCCGTTCCAGTAAGCGGAAACCAGGCTGGATCCAAAGAATGCAAACTTCATGATAAAGTGTTTTGGTTAATGTTGTTTACGCCTAATTCTTCACAGATTCCGTACAGTTCGTCGGTTCGGTGTGCGCATGTATGTTTAGCAAGAATCGTTTCCAGTGCATGCTCCGTCATTTCTTTTACAAAATGGTCGTTCGTCAGCACCTTGTCAATCCAGTATTTCATTTCTTCCTTGTTTTTGGCAAATACGAAATCCTCGCCCGGCGTAAACAGGTTTTCCGTATCGTTCCAGGGCGCTGAAATCAGCGGAATGCCGCAAGCCATGGCTTCAAACGGCCGTATGGTCGGGATTCCGGGCAGTGATTTTACATAAGGTCCCCGCGGCACGTGTGCCGTAAAGCGGTATTTAGCAAAAACTTCGGGTGCCTTGAAATTCGGCAGCCATCCGGCATACTCGATGCCTGCATCTGCAAGTGCTTCCCTGGCATGATCGGGATAGCGAACGCCGTAAATTTTTGCTTTCAGTCCGAGTTCTTTGACCGGCTCAATGATGAATTCAAAAAGTTCTTTGGTCCTTTCCTCATCGCCCCAGTTTCCTACCCAGACAAAATCACCTTCGTATCCTGAATTTGCAACCGGATGAAATATATTGGTATCCGCCGCTTCGTGCCAAGTCCAGGCTCTGCTCGTCCATTTTTCCTTCAGATAAATATCCCGGATTACGCCGCCGAACGCCAGCACACCGTCATACTGACTGATATCGTAAGCGCCCATGCTTTCTTTTTCAGTTACAGCGCGGTGATGCGTATCGTGGAATAGCAATTTGAATGCATATTTCTTTTTCTTTTCCCCGATGGATTTTACCAGCGCATGATCGTTCCATTCATGCACAAGGACAAGGTCTGCATCTTTCAGAACCTCATCCAGATCAAGCGCTGCCGGATCGTATTGAATGCTACTTAATAGCGGATAATATTTGTAAAGTTCATTTACCGCTTCCTGTCCGTAATCTGCCATCAGATTCTGCAGACTCCAAGCATCTTTCGGTTCGTATATTTTTACGCTGTTGCCTCTTTTGATAAGTTCCGTGGCAACACCTCTTAAAAAATGGGCATTTCCGTGGTTCCAGTCCGACAGCAGGGAATGATAAAAAAGGACTATATTCATTTTAATGTATTTTTTTCCGGTACCGGTTGATTGTATTCCTGTATTAACTGGCGGTATAAATCCATATACTGTGAGGCCATACGCTGCGTGCTGTACTGCTTGGCATGGTTTTGCGCTTTCAAGGCCATGGTTTCAAGCTCATTCGGATCGTTCATCAGGTGATTGATTGCCCGGGCGAGTTCTTCCGCATCATCTGTATTAACAAAAACAGCATTATCCTGCCAGATTTCCCTGAGTGAAGGAATATCTCCCAGCACCAGCGCACATCCTGACAACGCAGCTTCCAGAACAGAAAGTCCGAACGGCTCGTATTTGGCAGGAAGCGCGTAAACACTAGCTGTGGAAAGTTCTTTTGCAATATGCACCGAACTCAGCTTGCCGAGATTACGTACTTTACTTTTGGAAAAATCCAGCATATTGTGCTGAAATTGGTTATCGCCGGCTATTTTAACCGGATGATTCAGATTGGAAGACGCCTGCATGAGCAACTGTACATTCTTCGCTTCATCCCAGATTCTGCCCATGCACATCACCGTTTCATCTTTTTCAGCGGAATACAAATGCGCAGCGTTTCTTGCATTGTAAATGACCGAATGACTTTGCTGTAATCCGTATATGTCATTTATTTCGGACATCATGGCCTGCGACGGTGCAACAATATGGTTCGCATGCAGCAGTCCGTTCCTGACTTTGGTAAAATATGTATGGCATTCAGCCGGCGGGTCCTGCTTTTTTACAGCTCTCCACCATGAATATACGTCACTGTGTGCAACGATCAGAACAGGCGCTTCCCAGTTCAGCGAACCGTACACATAGCCGTTCAGATGAATGATATCCGCCTGAACTGCTTCCTGCAGCGCCAGGAGATACGCTTCTGAATTGGAGATATCTTCCCACGGATCTTCCATCCATTCCAGCTGGAAATCCGTTTCGTAAACGGTTATGTTATTCAGTTCGCCGACTTCCTTTTGCTGCCACTCCTGCATCCTGGCGCCTAGCGTCACCAGATGAAAATGGATGTTGTACCCGGATAATGCCTTGCAAAGATCCATAGTGTACGTCCATACCCCGCCGACCGTGTCGGCGGTCATCAGGACTTTCAGCGGAGAAGCATGGTCAGCTGCGCCCATATATTTTGTCCAGTACAGCGGCAGAAGGCAGATATTGTTCAGCAGAAGCTTCGAATTCGGAACGGACCGATAATTGATCAATCCAGTTTACCAATGCCCTTCCGCCCCAGGCGTCCGGCGGACCTGCAAGCGTTTCCGACTTTGTGCCCCAGAAACGATAAGCGGCAAAATCATAGAACGAGCCATTCAGGTTTTTCATACTTACACCGCCATTCGTACCATAAAATGAAACTTCGATTACGGCTTCCTGTCCGGCCTGAAGATTCCAGCTGCATGCAAGCTGCGCATTAATATCATTGGCAAGTTCCATTGAAACGCTGGCAAAATCTTCCACTTCATTCTTTCCTTTTACCGAAACACCTTTGCTGTACAAGCTGCTGTTCACCTGCGTAACCTCCGGAAAATCCAGCGCATAAAGCATCAGATCGATCAGGTGAATGCCAAGATCCAGCACACATCCGCCGCCTGACTGCTTCATGTCATAAAACCACGGCTTGTCCGGACCGTATGCATTATGGAATTTAAGGTCAACAGCAAATATTTTTCCCAGCTCACCGGATTGTACCAAAGGAAGTATTTTCTGAAATGCCGTTGTATACCGGTACGAGAAATCAGCTCCAAGAAGTTTGTTTGCTTTTTTTGCAGCCTCGATGACAGCTGCGACTTCTGCCGCATTTCTACCCAGCGGTTTCTGGCAAAAAACGGCTTTGTTGTTTTCAAATGCCAGAACCGCCTGCTGCATGTGCAGCGCGCTTGGCGTGGCAATAACGACTGCATCTATTTTTGGATCGGCAACCACTTCTTCAAACGACAGGGCTGTTCTGGCACCCGGTGCCATTTTCAGTGCTTCCGAAATACAATCAGCAGAAGGATCGGACAGCATGTCTACGTTTGCAGTCCCGCTTTCAATGGCTGCCTGCATTCTGTTGCGGCCAATCCAGCCTACGCCGGCAAAGGCCAGCGCCGGTTTTGTTTTAGAAATTATATCCAATATGCTGAAATTATATTTGTACAAGTGCTTTCATGAATCCGTCCGGACGGGCAGATGTCATCTCAAATCCTCTGGATAACTGGTCTAACGGAAGTACGTCGGTATACAGAGAAGTCGGATCCATATCGCCGTTCAGTACAGCATCCACCGCCTTTTGCATACCGAGCAGATAACGTTCCGGCTTCCGCTCGTGTGCATTGATCACATCGATTCCCTTCCAGTTCCATTTCTGCATATTGACCTGGCGAAGGCCGTCCTGATGGTAACCTGCAATAATCAGTCTTCCGCCTTCGGCTACAATTTCCGTAGCAATGTCAATGGCTTCCTGCTTACCGGTTGCTTCAATGACCCGGCCGCAGAATTCACCGCCGGTAATCTCGCTGATTTTATTGGCAACTTCCCACGTGCTCGTCAGAGGAATCACTTCATCTGCTCCGAATTGTTTCGCATAATCCAGTGAAAATGAGCGCTTGGAAACCGCTATCACTTTTGCGCCTTTTTTCTTGGCAAGCTGGCAAAGTAAAACACCCAGAAACCCCATTCCTATAATCGCAACGGTGTCTCCGGCCGAAATGTCGCTTCGTTCAAAAATATTCATGGCACATCCCAGCGGCTCACCGGGAAAAGGGTTATTGCCGAGTGCGGAAGGAAGTTTTACAACGGCACCTACTGATGCCGTATCGTATTCTGCATAAGCCTTGCCGGAAAGAAATGCAACACGGTCGCCACTGACCAGATTTGTCACTTTATCGCCGACTGCATCTACAATTCCCCAGCCTTCATGTCCGGGAGAACCGGCAGTGACAGGATAGGAAAACCATTCTCTGCCTTCCCATAACGGCAGGCTTGAAGCACATATCCCGCAGCCCTCCACCTTGATCCTTACTTCATCTTCACTTATCTCAGGAACTTCCACTTTTTGCAATTCAAAGAATCCTGGCTTTGTCAGTACTGCTGCAATCATTAAAAAACGGGTTTAAAAAACAGGCTGCTTCCTTGCAATTTCAGAATGTCCCGTACTTTTCAGTTCGGGAGAGATTGCATTTTCCTGCAACCATTCAATTAATTTTTCCACACCTTCCAGCGGACTCACAACCGGGTTCCAGCCGGTAACAGCCTGAAATTTGTTAAAGTCGGAAACATAGTATTTCTGATCGCTGGAACGCCATTCTTCCAGTCTTACTTCCGGCCTTTCACCCGAAACCATGCTGATCATTTCAATCAGTTCCAAAAGGCTCACCGTATTTTCAGGACCGCCGCCAATGTTGTAAGCGTTTCCGGAAATGGCATTTATATTTTCCTCGGCCAGTAAAAACGCATTGACAAGATCATCTACAAACAAAATATCCCTTACCTGCTTGCCATCACCGTACAAGGTTATAGGCTTATCTTTCAGGGCCTGAATCAGGAAATGCGCCACCCAGCCCTGATCTTCGGTTCCGAACTGGTGCGGGCCGTAAATGCAGCTCATGCGGAACACAACACTTTTGATCCCGAATGTACGTGCATAATCCAGAATGTACTGATCGGCAACACCTTTGGTACAGCCGTACGGGCTGTGAAAATCAAGATTTCTTTCCTCACTGATGCCGTTTGCCATGACCATCAGGTTGGACGGATAATAACGCGATTCATTTGACAACATGCCAAGATCGTGCAGATCGCCGTATACCTTGTTGGTAGAAGTAAAAATAATGGACGGCTGATGGCTTGTATTCCGGATGGCTTCCAGCAGGTTGAGCGTACCCAGTGCATTGACTTCAAAGTCGTGGTAAGGGTCGGTCAGACTGGAAGTTACGGCAACCTGTGCAGCAAAATGATAGATATGCGAAGCGTTCTGAACGGCTTGTCTTACCGCATTTTTATCCCGGATATCCGCAACCATCACGTACAGGTTTTCCGAATATTTTTCACGCAGCCAGAAAAGGTTGTTTTCAACGCCGGCCCTGGACAGGTTATCGAATATCAGAACCGGTTTACCCTGACTTAAAATTTTATCTGCAAGGTTGATCCCGACAAAACCGGCCCCGCCTGTAATCAGCGTATAGTTTTCCGTGAAGCTGTTTTCTTCCAGCGGACGCGTCATCCATTCGTAGTTGCTTATACCGGATAATCCTTTTGTAGAAAGTAGTGTATACAGTAGTTTCGGCGAGCCGTTCGGATTTTTCATGCCAAACGCATATTCCCTTTCATCCAGATGAAAGCGGTCCACGGCAGGAAGTTCAGCAGACAGGTCTTCCAGACTGTACCAGTACATTCTTTCTGCATCTGCTTCCAGAGCATTAATAAATTCCTTAACCTGCTTTCTTTCATTTTTCTGCCACGTGGAAAAACCCGCTTCGGTGATCCAGATTTTGGCCGGAGACTGATGTTCATCGAGCACGTTTTGAACCTTGCTGATTTCGGCACTCCACCCTTCCCAGTTGCTGTCAAAAACATCCGGAAAACCATGAACGCCCACCACATCAATATGTTCCATCAAACCCTTTCTGAACATTTCCCGAAGCCAGTTGGCATCAATCGGGCTCATGCCGCCCAGAACGGTTTTCTTTCCTTTCTGCCTGCTCCAGTTCGCGGCAGAACCGACCATTTCACAGAAAGTATCCCATTGCGGGTCCAGCGTGAAATCGTATTCAGCCATGTTGTTCGGCTCGTTCCAGAGTTCTATATAGTCAAAATACTGACCGTATTCTGTAATAATTGTATCTACAAAATCAGCAAAGTCCTTGGGATTTTGCGGGGGTGCAGACGATTTCGGCTTTACTGCAATGGACGGCGGTGTATAAAGGATACATGGAAGGACTTGCAACTGATCGCCAAGCGTAGCAAAAAGCCAGTCGTACCATGCTTTTCCTTCAGGTAAATGCCAGTCTGCCCAGGAAACGTTTGTACGAATATGCGTAACACCCAACTTCTGAAAATCTTCCACTACCCTCTCTACTTCCCGGTGCTGATTGATATGAAACCATTGTACTATTCCGACACTATTTGCATGTTCCATATCTTTTCTATTCAAGGAGATATCCTGCACCATGTTTACGTTACATGTTTATATGAGAAGATAATACTATACTGTAAGTCCTCTTGTTACTAATTCATTTTTCGCTTCCGCTACCCTGTCCTCTGCGGTCTGGCCTTCCAGCCATGTAGCCAGTTCCACAAGTCCTTCTTCCAGGGTAATTTTAGGCTGATAGCCCAAAATCCGTTTTGCTTTGGAAATATCTGCAAAGCAGTGACGTATATCTCCAACGCGGTATTTACCGGAAATTTCAAAATCTAAATGCTCTTTACCAAGCACTCGGGCCATTTTTTCTGCAATTTCAACGATTGTATAAGCATTTCCGCTGCCAACGTTGAACGATTCATAATCAGCCTCGGGCGTTTCGAGCGCCAGTCTTGAAGCCTGCGCAATATCCAGCACGCTTACAAAGTCGCGCTGCTGATGTCCGTCTTCAAAAATCATCGGTGCGTTTCCGTTCAGCATTCGGGATGCGAAAATGGCGAGTACGCCCGTATACGGATTGGATAGTGCCTGGCTTGTGCCATACACGTTGAAGAAGCGAAGTGCAACAGTCGGAATATTGTATGCTTTGCCGATCAGCAGGCACATTCTTTCCTGGTCATATTTTGACAATGCATAAACGGAAGCCAGAGAAGGATTTTTCGTTTCGGGAGTCGGATACGGATTCAGGACATTTCCGTCTTCCCCGTACACTTCCCAGTTACCGGCTTTCAGCTGACCGAGCTTGCGTTCCATGCCCGCGCTGATATTCCCTTTGCTGTCTTTGTAAAGTCCTTCGCCATAAATACTCATGCTGCTTGCAACAACGAGTTTTTCAACAGGATTTTCGATCAGTGCTTCCAGCAAAACAGCGGTTCCGGTATTGTTTACATCGGTATACTCGCGTACCTGATACATGCTCTGACCAACACCAACCATGGCAGCATAATGATAAACGGCATCCACTCCTTTCAACGCTTGTTTCACCTTGTCAGGATCACGGACATCTCCGACGATCAGTTCCACTTCCGGATTCAGGTATTCCGGCCGGACGCAGTCTTTGCCATGAACCTGTGCATTTAAATTATCTAACGCCCTCACATTGTATCCCTTATCCAAAAGTTCATTTGCTAGATGAGAACCTATGAACCCAGCGCCTCCTGTTATTAGAACTGTTTTGCCCATATTTTGAGTTTAGTATAGCGGAAGATATAAAAAAAACTGTTCCATTCGTATAATGATCAAAATAAAGCATCAAAGCGGCCGGAGATCACTATATGTACTTCATTAACGTATATACCAGCTTTGTACCTCCCGGTTCGGACTTCCGGATTTTGACCGGCCGCAATTTTGGAAATCTGCAAAAATCAAAACCGTTGCCGCGAGCTATGTAGATCAAGAAGATAGGTAAATAGATGCTTCCGGAAATACAATTTTTTTTCAAAAAATCTGTTACCGGCAAAATCCGGATTTTCAGGTAAGCAGAATGGCTTATTTTCCGGTTGCAGATCCATCATGCAGTTTCAGTATGTAGAGAACATACCTCCATCCAACCGATAGTGTAGAGAATTTACCACAAGGCAACAATAAGATATTGCACTCCGGAATCCGGAATGTGTTCTTTTGGGGCAATATGACCGTCCTAGATTTTTTGCATTTATATCTTTTAGGCAGGTGCCACAGACAGCTGAAAATAATTTTATTGTACTGCTATCATAAATAAAAAGAACATACCAACATTTACCTGTTGCTCCCGGCGCGTTCTGGCATGAAAGTAAACAAAGCAGGCAACTTACATCTGAATATATGAATGATACCAACCATAAAGAAGCAGCATCGGGAACTGGGCCGGAAATGGGCATTGTAGTAAGGAACATCAATGCGCTGCTGGAACGCAGCCTGGAAGAAGAAAGACAGAAAACGTGGAAAGACAAAATTGCGGATACCATAACCGGCTTTACAGGAAGTATGCAATTTGTTTACATTCACTTGATTATGTTCACCATATGGATCATATGGAACCTTGAATGGCTCGGGTTAAAGCCTTTTGACCCTTCTTTCGTAGTACTTGCCATGTTTGCTTCGGTGGAGGCCATTTTCCTGTCGACATTCGTACTCATCAGCCAGAACCGGATGAACGCTCAGGCAGACAAACGGGCTGATCTGAACCTTCAGGTCAATCTGCTGGCGGAACATGAAATTACCCGGCTTATCCAGCTGGTTACGGCCATGGCTAAAAAAATGGACATTGCAGAGGCAAATGATGCCGAAATCGATTTTCTTGCCAAGGACGTTCAGCCGGAAAAAGTGCTGGATACGATGGAAAGCCACAACCGCAAAATGCAGGACAAGAAGGAATCCGAAAAATAAACTGTTCCGGAAATTCAGGTACATAGCCTGTCAGATCACCAGTTCGCCCGTGTAATTAACCAGCCGGATGGCCGCCGTTCCGTAACCGATTTCGATGATACTGACCGAAGCCGGACTGATTTCCACACGATGGAAAAGGTCGAGGTGCGTTCCGGTGTAATAGGCAACGGCAGATTTGATCATATCGGCATGACTTACAATGGCAACGGTTTCATCGGGATGGCGGCTGCAGAGTTTTTCGATGCCCGCGATCATACGCATCTGTGCTTCGGGCATGGACTCTCCGCCGGGAACGCGTGTAAAGCTCCTGAAAGAATTAAACTGCTTGAATTGAGAAAGTTCATCCAGTTCTTTAAAGGTTTTGAAAGTCCATTCACCAAAATTGATTTCCAGAAAATCTTCGCAGATTATCGTTTCCAGTCCCAGGATTTTTGAAATGGGTTCTGCCGTCTCGACGGCACGTTCCAGCGGGCTGCTGTAAATGGCATGGATCTTCATTCCTTCCAGTTGGCCGGCCAGTTTCAGGGCCTGCCTCCGGCCTTCTTCATTCAGGTGTACACCGGCCCTGCGGCCGCTCAGGCGCACGCCAACGGTGTCATTCGTTGCATGACGGATCAGCAGAATTTTGGTCATAAAAGTAGTATATCGTTCGGTTTACCCGATTTTTCAGCATTTCAGGAAGTAAATGCGCTTATTGATCAGGCATTCTATTTTAAAGAAAATTTCAGGAAACAAGGAATAAAGAATATATTGTCAGAACATAATCATGCCGCTTTCTGCTGTAAACGTTGTGCCCGAATGGCCTGATGAACTCATTTCGGCTTTCAGGAACTGATTATATACCATAAGGCCGGCCAAGGCCCGGCAGGAACTATACCTATGCAATTTAAATCTGAGAATAAAGGAATGGATGTATTAAAAGTCGGGGTGCTTACCTTTCACCGCTGCATCAATTATGGAAGTTACTGGCAGGCACGCTGCCTTGCCGAAGGGATTCAGGCGCGCGGACACCATGCCTCCATTATCGATCATGATTCAAGAAGAATAAACCTGGCGGAATGGAAATGTGCCATGCAACCCGTGCTGCCTACGCATGTTCCGGAAACAGACCATCCGGTGTACCGTGAAAAAATCGAAAAGTTTTTCGCGCTTTTTGAGTCATTGCCGCTTTCCAAAAGGTTTGACATTGACAAGCCGGAGGACATGGAAAATTATGACATTGTAGTCGTCGGCAGCGATGAAGTCTGGAATCTGTATCATCCGTGGTTTGGCGGAAATCCGCTATTTTACGGAGACGGCCTTCGTACACAGCAACTTATATCCTACGCGGCAAGCTATGGAAATTACCCGGCTTCATACGGCCTGGAAGAAAGCTGGGCTGAACGGCTTCGGAATTTTGACAGCATTTCGGTGCGAGATGAAAACTCGTGGACCATTGTGAAAAACGCCATCGGCATGGAACCCGAGATCGTTCTGGACCCTTGCCTGCAGTTTAAAATAAATCCCGACGAACGCGAAAGCAAATACTGGGAAAACCCATATATCGCATTGTATGGCCACAATTTCACCGTATCTTTTATCCGTAAAATCAGGCAGTATGCGGACAGCAGAAAACTTCCGCTGGTAAGCATCGGTTACCGCAACGACTGGGCGGATGAACAATGGATCAATGCTGACCCGCATGATTTTGCACAATTTATAGCACGCTCGGAAGCCGTTGCCACCAACTTTTTTCACGGCTGCGTGTTCGCAATCCGGAATGAAAAACCGTTTGTCTGTGAATCTTCTTCATACAGAAGCTTCAAGGTTCAGGGCCTTATGTCCAAGCTGGGCGGTGAACAACATCTGATCAGTGACGAAATCCCGGCAGCAGTCGTTAACAATCTGTTAAGCCAGCCTTTGAGTCCGGTCATTTCCCAAACCATAAAACGCCTTCGCATTTCATCAAACAGATACCTTGATGAAGCACTCAAAATCAAACAGTTAAAGAATGAATCAGTTGCTTAGTCCTGAGGATATTGTCAGTTCAGGTTTGTGTATAGGATGTGGCAGCTGCGCAGCGCAGGAAACTTCGGAGAAAGTAAAAATGCAGTTTGACGCACTTGGCCAGTTGAAGCCGAATGGTCCGAAAGACTGGTACCAGCGACGTTCCGAAACATTTACGCGGACGTGCCCGTTTTCCTATGGCGCTGCAAACGAAAATGAAATTGCCGCTGAACGTTATGCGGATACAGCACAAAAAAGCGCCGAACTGGGCCGTTTCCAGAATGCGTATGTAGGCCATGTGGCTGAAAATAACTTCCGGACACTCGGAAGTTCCGGCGGCATGGTGAGCTGGGTTGCGGCAGAGCTGATGCGCAAAGGACTGATCGATGGCGTGGCACATGTTGTGGCCGAAAACGACCCGCAAACCAACAACCGTTACTTTCATTATACCATTTCCAGAAGCGAGACTGAAATCCTAGCAGGTGCCAAGTCAAGGTATTATCCCATAGAACTTTCCGGTGTTCTGGACCTGATCCGCAAGACGCCGGGCCGGTATGCTGTCGTCGGAATTCCCTGCTTTATAAAAGCAATCCATTTGCTGCGGCGTGAAGATCCGCTTATCCGTGAACGTATTCCTTTTACGCTGGGACTTTTCTGCGGACATATGAAAAGCGCCCGGTTCGTCGAAAGTTTTGCCTGGCAAATGGATGTGCCGTCCGCTGAAATCGAGCGTGTGGATTACCGGTACAAGCATCCCGACCGCCCGGCAAACCTGTACAATGCCATGCTTACCCTGCGTGACGGGCGCGTAGTAAACAAGGATTGGTGGCATCTTGCGGATGGAGACTGGGGTGCAGGATTTTTTATGAACCATGCGTGTAATTTCTGCGATGACGTTGTTGCCGAAACCGCTGATATCTCCTTTGGCGATGCCTGGGTAGAACCTTATTCATCCGACGGAAGAGGAACGAATGTCGCCGTTGTACGCTCTTTGGCTATCGAAGAAATGATACAGCAGGCCATTGCTGAAAAACGCCTTCAGCTGGAATCGGTCAGCGGTGAATTTGTAGCACAGACGCAGGCTGCGGGCTTTCGTCAGCGCCGTGAAGGGCTGGCATACCGGCTTACATGGGCTTCGGGACGTTCCAAAACGAAAAAGCGTGTGGCTCCGGACTCGCAATCCCCTACCCCGCAGCGCAAGCTGATTTACCGGACGCGCTATTATATTTCCTTATGGAGCAACCGGATTTTCAGCTATGCACGCAAGGTAAAAAAACCATCGGTTTATCTGAACTGGGCACGGACTGTTGCAGCTGTTTACCACGGACTTGCATACCATCAGGGCAAATTTAGCGAAATAAAAAAACGCTATATCCAATTAAAAGGTTAACAAAAGCGGAGCAGTGCCATTTTCATCAATGACTGCTGCTCCGCTCTTCAAGTTCTGCAGCAACACGATCTATTACGGATTTCCACTCGCCGGCTTTTTCCTGACGGAACAGCCGCATGGTCGGGTACCATACACTTTCGTTCGGATGCTTCATCCAGCGCCAGTCCGCATCGGCATGAAGCAGGTTCCAGACGGGAACGCCCAGAGCGCCGGCCAGATGTACAGGCATGGAATCAACCGAAATCATCAGATCGAGATTTTTGATAACACCCGCATAAGTATTCACATCAAATTCGCCGGGATGAATACCGTAGCCGGGTTTCCAGCCAGCTGATTCGGCACCCGCCTGAAGAATGTAAATATCCGTTTTTTCAATTCCAAACAAAGGAATCAGTTCATCAAATGGAACGCTTCGCCTTGCATCCCAGTCGCCTGCCCGCCAGACCAGGCCAACTTTCAAATTCCCTGAATTACCGGATAGTGAAATTGGATCAGCATGCAAATACGGCACCTGCGCAGGCAGCGTTTCAAGCGTTGTCCGGAATACATGTGGCAGTTCCATAATTTCCACATCCACGTCATATTCTGCATCCGGGCTGCTGTCGTGCAACGGTAACAGCTGATCAATGCCCGGAACGGTTTTCAGCAGCGGAAGCAACGGAGCCTGCGCCCAGACGATAACCTCACCGGCAATTTCTTTCAGCAAAGGGATGTAACGTATGAATTGGATGGTATCGCCAAGGCCGTGATAGCAGCGGACCAGAACCCGTTTGCCCGCGAGCGGCGTTCCGTCCCAGATGTATTGCAAGTGCCTCGGCCAGTGCCAGCATGGCTTTCCGGCACGCTCTTCCACGGCACGGTCGCTCAGCTTCCATACTTCTTCCAATTCGCCGTTACGCATATGCTGCATCCACAAATCCGCCGGTTCTTTTTCAGTTACGGTACTCATTTAAAAAGTGATTATTCAGCTGCAAGAAATCCGCTGCCGACAAGAAGTAAACGTATGATTGTAACTTTAAATAAGGATGGCTCAGATCTTTTACAATCCAAGCCATACAAATGCAATGCTTAGGCATATCTGCGCATCATTTCCACGCAGAAGTCCGCGAACTCTGAAATGTTTTGCGGCGGGCTGGTATGATGCGGCTGAATTCCTTTCGCTTCCGGTGTAAAACAGAAGGTCACCGTCAGGTCAAATTCTTCAAGCGATTTCATCATATGGTCAAACCACTGGTGCGCGTTCGGACGAAGGTAATCGGCCCAGCTTAAACCCGTACGCAGCTTTTTGACACCCAGTTTTCTTAACCACTGAATGGCTGGCTCCAACCTTTCATCTTCAAAATGAAACCACTGGCAAATGCCGAATTCCGGTGTAAAGTCAGAAAAATGCTTGAGAGCGAGTTTCGGAGACCCGTCCTCACGCAGTAATCCCATATAGAAATGGCGGTAATACGAAGAACCTTCGGCTTCACGGTGCCGGGTTGTGGCTTCCCATGCTTTCGGCAAATCGTAAAGGCTGTACCAGTGCACGCGCTGAACCCTTCCCGAAAGCAGCTCAGCAGTACGGCGCAGGCCGAATTCCTGTACTTCTTCCGCGCCGAAAGTGGAAATACCAACTTCCGTAACCCAGATCGGCAGGTTGGTAACTGCTTCTATTTCTGCAATTTTATCCGGCCAGTGATTAATTTGCCAGTGGTTCCAGTCGAGCGGAAAACCGTGTACGGCAACGGCATCAATATCGGCCAATGCACCGCGGCTTTCCAGCTTTGTAATGAACAGCGGATCAATCGGGGAAATGCCGCCGAGTACCCTTGTAATCCCCGGATTTTCAGCTCTGACGGCCTGAGCCGCCGTTTTTACCATTTCTGAAAAAATTACCCAGTCTTTATCAATTTCAAAATCCCAATGTGACTTGTTGTTCGGCTCGTTCCAGAATTTTACTGCTTCTATCATATATTATTTTACTAGTTTTTTTTAACTGGATAAACGGCACGATCCTGATTGTCTGTAAGTTCGCCGCGACGGCAAATGTAAACTTCCGGTTCCGGATGCATGGTGATTTCAAAGCCTGCACTGCGCAGCATGGCTTCAGCTCCGGCCCGGTTGGGTATCCACCAGTTGGTCGGGTCCTGCGAATAACGGTGCTCGATGAAGTACATCTGCGGAAAATTCGGATTGCTGAAAATGTCAGTTTCCTGAAAGTTATAGTCCGGCTTAACGGGTTCAACTTCATTGCTCCCGCGCTGCATGGATTGAAATATCAGCATGTCTTTCACTACATTTTCATACAAAAGATCAAGCGCAAGAAGCGGGTGACGAAGATGATAAAGCACACCCATGAAAATCACCACGTCGAACTTTTCACCCAGGCTGCCGACTTCATAGACGGACATATTCCTGAATTCGATGTCAAAACCCAGCGTAGAAGCTGCATAGCGCGCCTGTGCAAGGTATTTTTCGTCCGAATCAATGCCCAGAACCCGTTCGGCCCCGCGCTTTTTCATTTCAATGGAATAAAATCCCGCATTGCATCCGATGTCGAGTACGGTTTTTCCTTCGAGGTTTTCAGGAATGGCGTGTGCGAAGTTTTTGTATTTGAAATTGGGATAATCACCAAGAAAATGATCCGGTGCCGTTTTTACACCATTCAGATCGATATTATGAAACCACTTTCCGAGTTTACGGACATCTTCCTGTATTTGTTCTTTTGTCATTCGTTTAAATGAAGGTTTGGTTAATAATAAAAATCCTGATCCCGTACGTATAATGTAAACTGACGGAATACTTTCAATAAAATACATGCCAGTACACATTAGCGGCAAGGCATTTCAAGGCATTTTATACCCGGTCCGGTGATTTGGTTTTCTTCACTTCTTATTTTAAAAGCATGCAGATCCGGCAAAAGCAGGGGTTATCCGTCTGAAATGGTCGTGATCCCGACTGAAATTAAAATATTTATGACAAAAGTTATTTGCAGTTGCTGTGGCGTACTTTTTTAGTAAGGCGGCGCAAGAAAAACCCGGAACACACAGTTTGAATATGGCCGGAATTTCTATTAAAAAAATGATAATTGACCGATTGATAATTTGCATCAAAACAGTTAAATTTAACAGGTAAACTCAACGTTATGAATGCACACAGCAAATGGCCAGCCAGCCGTGACCTAAAATGCCTGTACGCAACAGAAGGCAACTCACTTTTCTCTTTTCGGAACCAACTTACTGATTCATTTACAACAATTCATGCATTTGTTTTAAATCAATTATACAGCAGTTCAACAGCAGAATCCGGATACTTGCATTTCGCACTTTTATTGCAGCCCGCCCCATTTACTCGCCTCAACCGCTGAGTGGCGCGCAGCTGTAATTTCATCCGTATTTCCGGTTTCAGAATCAGCATATGGCTTATCAATTAGCATTTAACATAATTTATCAACCTAAAATTTTTAAAGATATGTTTAAAGAAAACGAAGTGAGGCGTGCTGGCGAAAGAGGTTATATCAAGCCGCATTACGGAAATGTCAGCATGTTTGAAAGAATGAGGCTGGATAAAATTTACGAGGAAGCATCCGCCAGCAGGCCGGATTATCATCCCAAAAACCATCCGACACAAAAATTCACGACCAAATTCTGGGGAACGGTTGCGCTGCTCTGGATCGTGCTGATGGCCTTTGTATGGTACGTATTCCTGTAACAACTTTCATTTCCCGGCTGGCAAAACAAGGCTGCCACTGCAAAAGCCCGCTAACCAGTGGCGGCCCAAAAAACTTTTCAATATCAACTTTTCACATTTTACCAGTAACATTTCACAACAGACTTTCCACACGCGCAAGCATGTCCGGCAATTTTACGTGCGCATTATTGCAAAGCAGGATAATGGTTTTGTCTGCATCAATGTAACGAACGAAATATGTTGCATAACCCGGATTGTCGCCGTCGTGCCATACGACTTTACCCTTGATTTGATCTTCCCTGATTTTCCAGCCAAATCCGTAACTGGAAGTTGAATCGTTTTTCAATCGCGCTGGCGTAAAAGCTTCTTTCAATGTTTCCGGCTTTACCATTTTACCGGTGTAAAGCATGCGGTCCCATTTCAGCAGGTCCGCGGAAGTGGAACTTACACGTCCCGGACCTTTGCGGTTACCAAGCCAGATGGCGTAATTGAACTGCGGAAAAGAATCAGCCGCAACGTAACGCTGATGTTCGCTGACATAAAGATGCCCTTTTGCCAGATTCGGCAACTGTTGCTTTTCCGCATTGGTACGGATCGCCGTCTGTTTCATAGCCGCCGGCACAAACAGCTTTGCTTTACAATACTCAATAAAATCCTGACCGGAAACTTTTTCCGTTATACTCGCAAGCAGCATGTAACCCGTATTGCTGTAAAGGTACCGGGTGCCTGCCTCAAAAAGCACCGGCGGACGGTACTGAATCAGGTAAGCAATGTTATCCGCATTGCCGGCGATCTTTGATTTATCCCAATGCTGATCCATGATTTCCTGATAATCGGGCAAACCGGAAGTATGCGTCAGCAAATGCCGGATGGTAATGCCGGAATAAGGCAGACCGGGAATGTACTGTTCAATGGGATCGTCAAAAGACAGCTTGCCGGCATCTTTCAGCTGCATGATCGTCATGGCCGTAAATTGTTTCGAAAGCGAGGCCAGTTCAAAGATATCGGAAGTTTCAAGCGGCTCCCGGGTTTCAAAATTCTTGAATCCTTTTGCCTTGTGATAAAGGATTTTGCCTTTGTCGGCCACCAGCAGCACACCGCTGAAATCAGGAACGTCCGCCAGTATTTTATCCAGCTCCACTTCCCGGTTACGGGCAGCATTCGGCCTGCTGCTTTTACAGGCGCCCAGAAAAGCAGATGTAAAAATCATAATCGACAGGCATTTGAAAACAGAAATGCAAAAAGGAGATTCAGTCATTTTCAGAAAAGATAAAAAGTTCATGTTTTACAGGGTGATGGCGGTTTGCTGTTTTACGTCATGAAGCACAATGACGCTGCTTTCTATATTGACATTTCTGATCTTGGAAATTTCCAGCAGCAGCCGGTCGTATTCCTTGATGTTTTCCACGATGACTTTCAGCTGATAATCAATCGGGCCGGCAAGATGATAGCATTCGAGCACCTGCGGCATTTCCCGGATGTGTTCTTCAAAACCGGCGATGTTTTCGGCTGTGTAAACCGGCATGCGGATGTTGACAAAAACGGTTTGTCCGCGCCCTACCTTTTCCTGATCCACCAATGCCACATAACCTTTTATCACGCCTTCCCTTTCCATCCGCTTGATCCGTTCAAAAACGGGCGTTGTACTCATTTCCAGCGTTTCGGCCAGTTCCTTGATCGTGAGCTTGGCATTTTTCTGAAGCAGGTTCAGAATTTTCTTATCGGGTTCGTCTGTCATATTCCTGTTGAGTATGGTTAAAAGGCAACATATTCTGCCATTTACAGCAATTTAGGAATATTATTACCAATATTCTATGATTTGCAGCATTTTAATCTAATTTTGGATCAGTTAATCAATTTTGTAAATGGACAAAGCCATTATACTTACTGCCGGCCTGCTTGCTACGGCAGATGCAAAAACCGCACACGGACTGATCCGCGAAAGCGAGCGTTTTCTAATAACCGGCGTCATTGACACCAAGCATGCCGGCATGGATGCGGGAATAGTGCTCGACGGAAAGCACCGGAACATTCCTGTATTCCCCAGCGTTGAAGATGCCTTGCTCACCGGCGCCCAATATTGCATCATTGGTGTAGCTACGACGGGCGGACGATTTCCGGATTTTATGCTGCAAATGGTAAAAACGGCCATTGAAAACGGACTGTCCATTGTCAACGGACTGCATGATTACCTTTCCGAGCGGCCGGATATTTCAGAACTTGCCAGACTGCACCATGTACAGCTAACCGATATCCGTAAACCAAGAAAATTTGCGGATCTGCATTTCTGGACGGGCGAAATCCTGCATTTGAAAACACCCGTAGTGGCCATTATGGGAACCGACTGCGCACTTGGAAAACGTACGACGACCAGATTGCTCATGAAATCCTGTTCGGATGCCGGACTGGATACGCAGATGATCTATACCGGCCAGACGGGCTGGCTTCAGGGCGGCAAATACGGTTTCATCTTTGATTCCACGCTGAACGATTTTGTTTCCGGCGAGCTGGAACACGCCATTCTCACGTGCCATGCAGAAACTTCTCCTCAAATCATTTTTATAGAAGGCCAGTCCGCATTGCGGAACCCGAGCGGCCCGTGCGGGGCGGAATTTCTGCTGTCGGGTTGTGCAAGGCATGTCATTTTGGTGCATTCGCCCAAAAGAGAATTTTTTGACAAGGAACCGCATTTTGGCAAAATCCCGTCGCTGGAAACCGAAATGGAACTGATCGGATTATACGGCTCAAAAGTCATTGCACTTGCACTGAACACCGAAGACTGTACAACCGATGAAATGGAAAGCTACCGCAACGCTTATGAAGAAAAATTTGGCATTCCGGTTCTGCTGCCCATTCAGGAAGGCTGCGACCGCATGATTCCGGCTCTGAAATCCCTTCTGAAATGAACATCAAAACAGTACGCGCCTACCCAAAGTCGATTCCTTTAAAAAAACCGTATACCATTGCGCGCGAAACAATCCACACGGCTGAAATCATATTTCTGGAAATACATCTTTCCAACGGTATCTGCGGTAAAGGCGCTGCCAATCCTGATCCGGAAGTGATCGGCGAAACCCATCTGCAGACGCTCGCTAACCTCCATTCGGACGAGGTGCAAAGCGGACTTGCCGGAAAAGATATCCGGGAATTTCATGCGCTCATTAGCCATTTCAGAAAATTATATCCGCAGTTTCCGGCAACCATGGCAGCCATTGATATAGCACTGCACGATGCTTTCGGAAAATGGATCGGGTTGCCGATTGTCGATTTCTACGGCCGCCATCACAGCAAAATGCTTACTTCAGTTACAATCGGCATCAAAGACGTTGCGGCCACATTGCAGGAAGCACAGGAATACAAATCGCAGGGTTTTAAGGTATTGAAAGTAAAAACAGGCATTGATGCCGAAGAAGATGCGGAGCGGATCATCCGTTTGTTCGAGACATTTGGTGATTACTTTACCATCCGGGTGGATGCCAATGAAGGCTACACCGCAGAAAACCTCCGTTATTTCCTGGATAAAACTTCATTCCTGCCGCTTGAACTCACCGAGCAGCCGTTTCATCCGCGCATGAACATGGAACTGATGCAGTTTCCCGAGCCAATCAGAAAAAAACTGGCAGCGGATGAATCGTTGAAAGATGCGAGAACAGCCTTGCAGCTTGCGCAGGCCGGGCTTTTCGGAATTTTCAACATCAAACTCATGAAATGCGGCGGCATAACGGCCGCTTTTGAAATAGAAAGCATTGCCCGGCAAGCCGACATTGCGCTTTTCTGGGGCTGCAATGACGAAAGCAGCATCAGTATTTCCGCAGCCCTTCATGCCGCATTTGCCTGTGCCCACACCCGTTACCTTGATCTGGACGGCAGTTTTGATCTGCTGGAAGACAGCGATCACAGCGGTTTCATCCTGGAAGACGGTTCCCTTTCCATTCTTTCCAGACCGGGCATTTCATGAGCAGCAATTCCTTAAAACCATCCATAAATCCGGTTTCGGCCATATTTCTGGTTGTCAGCGCCATTGTCGGTTCCGGGATTTACAAAAAAGTAGCGCCGATGACAGCTGAACTGCATTCTCCGTCGCTCGTGCTGCTTTGCTGGGCGCTCGCCGGTGCGCTGAGCCTGATGGGTGCCATGAGTAATGCCGAACTGGCCTCCATGATGCCGGGTTCCGGGGGCGAATACATTTACTTTCGTAAGATATACGGCAAGTTTTTCTCTTTTCTGTACGGCTGGGGAAGTTTTGCAGTCATGAAAACGGCCACGATTGCGGCACTTGCCCACGTTTTTTCAGAATCCATTCATGAAATTATTCCGGGCCTGCATATGCTTGGAAACGCCAGCATCCAGATCATTGCTTCGTTGCTGATCCTTTTCCTGAGCTATGTAAATCACCGCGGCGTACATTTCGGCGAGAAACTGAGCACTTATTTTATTGCAGGCATTGTGTTGTCCATTCTGGCTTTTGTGGTACTTGCGTTAACATCCGGAAAAGGGAATTTCGCACACTTTACAGCGACCAACACGCAGGTCCCGACCGGCTGGAAATTATTTGCCGCCATGTTTGCCGCTTCGTTAAGCGCTTTCTGGGGTTATGAAGGCTGGAACAACATCGGTTTTGCAGGCGAAGAAGTCAAAAACCCGCAGCGCAACCTGCCGCTGGCGCTGGGCGCCGGAACGCTCATCGTTGTTCTTCTTTATCTGATGATCAATGCCGTTTACCTGTATGTGCTGCCGGTCGGCCGGATAGAAAGCCTGGGTCCGGGCCAGATTGCAGCCGTTGAGGCTGCGCGTGTTCTGGGCGGCAGTTACGGCGCCATTTTGTTGTCCGTACTGATTGTACTTACCACGTTCAACTGCACCAACGGAACCATACTTCTTTCTGCAAGGATATTTTTTGCCATGGCAAGAGACGGCTTGTTTATCCGGAAAGCTGCTGAAATTCACCCGGTTTATCATACGCCTTCTTTTTCGATCCTTATGCAGGCCATCTGGTCCATTGTGCTCGTATGGTCGGGAAGCTTTGATGTGCTGACGGATCTGCTGGTGTTTGCTTCCTTTCTGTTTTACGGTGCCGCTGCTTTCGGCGTCATTCTGTTCCGTAAAAACAAAATGCCTCGTCCGTACAAGGTTCCGCTATGGATCCCGGCTGTTTTTTCCACTTTCTGTTTTGTACTTGTGATCGTCAGTACCATCAATCAGCCGATGCAGACGTTAACAGGGCTTCTCCTTATCTGCTCGGGAATTCCGGTATATTATTATTACAACCGGAAGCGGGAAATTGAGTAGCTGTTGGCTGTTGGCTTTTGGCTATTAGCTATTGGCTCTTAGCTTTTGTTCTTTAACAACAAACTATTGGCAACATGAAAAAACCAAAGGCTTAGGACTAAAACTTAATGGCTCGGTACTAAAACCTAACGGCTAAAAGCTAACAGCCAAAAGCTTTCCACACCTCGCTATGTTGTCATTGTATTAAATTCCCTCAGAAACGATTAACAAATTGCAAATATTCCGCATCATTGCATTTTAAAATCTTGCCATTTCCGGTTCCATGCCTTTGCAAACCGGCCTTCAAACCTGATGCTTTATGAAAAAGAACCTGATCTTTAAACTTGCTTTTGTTTTAAACCTGTATTTCGTTGGCCTGCATTCCGCTTTTGCACAGGGTGGACTTAACGTTTTGAAAATAAACAATGCCACGGATCTTCACCACTTTTTTGAATTTACAGGTAACGACATCCTGATCATTGCAGGCCATCGCGGCGGAATGGTCAAAGGATTTCCGGAAAACTCGGTGGCTACTTTTGAAAATACGCTGAAATATACACCGGCATTTTTTGAGATAGATCCGCGACTGACCAAAGACAGCGTGATTGTGCTTATGCACGATGCCACGCTGGAACGTACAACGACCGGAACCGGCAAGGTTTCGGATTACACGTATGCTGAACTGCTGAAATTCCGCCTAAAAGACGCCGAAGGAAATGTTACCGATTATTCCATTCCCACTTTATCCGAAGTCATTGAATGGGCACGTGGCAAAACCGTCCTGAACCTCGACCATAAAGATGTACCGCTGGAAATGACAGCAGCCATTATCCGCAAGCACCATGCGGATGCTTTTGTCATGCTGACAGTCCACAATCCGGAGCAGGCTCTTTATTATCTGAAAAATAACAAAAAAAGCATGTTTTCGGCATTTATCAGAAACCGGAAAGAATATGATGATTATGTAAAAGCCGGCGTTCCTTTTTCACAGCTTATTGCGTACATCGGGCCGCAGGTGAAGCCGGAAAATAAGGAACTATACGATCTGCTGCATCAAAAAGGCGCCATGTGCATGATTTCAGCGGCATCTTCCTACGATAAACTGAAAAGTGCAGAGGAAAGAAAAGCCGCATACTTGAACATTGCCAAAGACGGCGCTTCCATCATCGAATCCGATTATCCGATAGAAACGGCAGAAGCTGTAAAAGACCTTGTCAACAGGAAAAGCCCGAAATCCAGGTTTTTTGGTAAAAGCGAAAGCAACTGATCCGTTATTTTCAGAGCGGAAACATCAAGTAAAAATGACTTCCAGTCATCTTCTTTGCATGGCTGCCTGGCCTGTTAAAAGAAGTACGTTCCTGTATCCTGAAAATCAATCATGTCTGATCAAAAATTTGCCCTGTTGTCAAAAGCCGTTCTCTTATCCTTTGCTCTGGTTTTCTCCGGATCAAAAAACCTGAATGCACAATCGCTGGCTTCGCAGCCCTATTCAGAAGTTCCCTTGTCGGCCATCAAACCCAAAGGCTGGCTTAAAGACCAGCTGTTAACCATGCGCAACGGCACAACCGGGCATCTGGACGAAGTTTATGCAAAAGTCAAAAATGACAATGGCTGGCTTGGCGGTAAAGGCGACGGCTGGGAAGAAACGCCTTACTGGCTGGACGGTGCCGTTCCCCTCGCCTATTTGCTGGACGACAAGGAATTGAAAGACAAAGTGTCAAAATATATCAACTGGACGATTGATCACCAGCGGCCTTCCGGTTATTTCGGCCCGCTGACAAAGGATGAACGGGAAAAGAATATTCAAATCACACCCGAAAACTGTGCTGCCGGAGAAGACTGGTGGCCGAAAATGGTGATGCTGAAAGTGATCAAACAGTATTATCAGGCCACGAACGATCCGCGTGTTGTGCCGTTTATGTCAAAATATTTTCAGTATCAGCTTGCCGCGCTGAAAACCTGTACGCTCGGAAAATGGACCGAATGGGCACAGTCCCGCGGAACCGACAATGCCATGATGGCGCAGTGGCTTTACGGCATAACCAAAGAACCGTCGCTACTTGAACTGGCTTCCTTGATTGAATCACAATCTTTTCAATGGAGCGAATGGCTTGGTAACCGCGACTGGGTAATTAATGCCGCCGCACAGCAAAACAAGGACAAATGGATGCAACGGCATGCTGTAAACGTCGGTATGGCCCTGAAAGCACCTTCGGTAAATTACCAGCGGACAAAGGATGAAAAGTACCTGAAAAACCTGAAAACAGGTTTCAACGATCTGATGCATCTGCACGGCTTACCTATGGGCATATTCTCCGGTGATGAAGATTTGCACGGCAACGCGCCGACGCAGGGCGTGGAACTTTGCACGATTGCCGAAGCCATGTATTCGCTCGAAGAAATTATTGCCGTTACCGGCGATATCCGGTACATGGATGCGCTGGAAAGAATGACTTTCAACGCACTTCCCGCGCAGACGACCGATGATTACAACCATAAACAATATTTTCAGATCGCCAATCAGGTGCAGATCAGCCGTGGTGTTTTTGATTTTTCCCTGCCTTTTGACCGGCAGATGAACAACGTGCTCGGCATGCGCAGCGGCTACACGTGTTGTCTTGCCAACATGCACCAGAGCTGGACCAAGTTTGCCAGTCATTTGTGGTATGCAACGCCGGACAACGGCTTGGCAGCACTTGAATACAGCCCGAATGAAATCAAGTTGAAAGTCGGGGCAAGCGCAACCGAAGTGACAATCCATGAAGTAACGAATTACCCGTTTGAAGAAAACATCCGTTTTGATTTCACAATGCCCAAAGATGTTGCTTTTCCGATGCAGCTCCGAATTCCGGACTGGTGCGGGGAAGCCGTGCTTTCCATCAACGGAAAGGAACTGAGAAGAGAAAAAGGCGCTCAGATCGTAACGATCGACCGTACCTGGAAAAGCGGCGACCAACTCACCTTGCAGCTGCCTATGGAAGTTACGACTTCCAACTGGGGCAAAAATTCAAGAACCATAGAAAGAGGTCCGCTCGTGTACGCACTGAAAATCGGTGAAAAATGGAAAAAGGAAAATGACAAGGTGGAAGGCGATTATTACAGCGTTTTTCCTGAAACCGACTGGAATTACGGTTTGATACAGGACATTGTAAACAATCCGGCGGCCAATCTGACGGTCAGGAATGTAAAGCCCGTAGCCGGCAATTTTGTCTGGAACCTGGCGCATGTGCCTGTTGAAATCACCGCCTCCGCGAAAAAAATACCGAACTGGAAAGTGGTCGATGGCCTGGCCAGGCAGCCTGTTACGGACCGGGAAGGCATTTACAAAGGCGATGTAAACCCGGAAATCGAGAAAATCACGCTTGTTCCTTACGGCTTTACCAAAGTTCGGATTGTTGCTTTTCCGGTTGTGAAATAAGATAAAAACCCATCTGAAATTTACTTGATATTCCGTCGTGCCCAGCTGAAAATCGTTTCATAAACATCGTCGCGTACAGCCTTGCGTGACAAAATCAGATCGTGCATGCCGCCTTGCACGGCCTGAATGCTGTATTGTCCCTGAATGTTTCGGGCCATGCCGGCAATTTTGGATACGTTCAGGACAGCATCTGCCGTGAAAAAAGCTTCGCTCCATTTTTTCTCGTCCAGCGACCGGGCGGCATGCAGCACCAGCACGGGTTTGCCGATCTGCAGTCCTCCGGCAACTTTCTGCTGCGCATCGTACATGGCTTTTACCCAGCCGTAACTTACCGGCGGCGCCTCATGCGGCTTCCAGCTGAGGTTATAGCTCCATTCCCCGAATGCATCCTTGTGCAGACTTTCTCCGTAAAGCGGGTTCAAACCGGAATTCAGGGTTGTTTCAGGATGCTTTTCAGCCCGGTTCAGTATCAGCGAAGCGGGTTTTTTCTTTAAAACAGAATGCATTTCCGGATCAAAATACGGACTGTTGAGCAAAACGGCATCAAACAGTTCCTTTCCGGAACGCGCATCTGCATACAACGACGCGACAAGGCCGCCGAGCGAATGACCGTATAACAAAATCTTTCCGGAACCTTCGCTGCGCATGATATGCAGCACCGTATCAATATCTGCAAAATACTCCGACAGGTCGCGTACATCGTTCCGTTTCTGGTTGGCAAGCCACGAGCGGCCATATTTCCGAAGATCAACGGCGTAAAAGTTGTAACCTTCTTTAATGAAACGATCGGCCATTTCTTCCTGAAAAAAATAATCGTTGAATCCATGCACGTACAGAACGGACTTTGCCTGTTGCCCGGGAGCCGGTTTCCTGATGACCGTACAAGTTACGCTGCCTTCGTAATCAGGCGGAAAAACGATGGTTGCCTGTTTGAAACCGTTGCCAAGAATATCGCCGAAATAAGTAACCTGAGCGTCTGCATCAGGACAAACAAGCCAGGCCAAGATCAGAAAAAGAATCCCTTTTTTCATGTAATGCAGAACTGAAAACGGCTATAAAGATAGGACTGAAAACGCCGTTTTCCAGTACCTGAGGAAATTTTCATGCAAGTGGCGTTCGTGACTTACCGACCAACAAATAGCAAGATATAACGGACAATTTGGAGTAAAGAAAGGATTAATCCGGTAAAGTTGATATTACCAAAAAAAACATTCAATTTAAATCAACTTGTATTCCTTCATTCATTCACCATCTCCTGTTATTTTAAATGAAAAAGCTTCTGCTCCTTTTATCACTTCCCGTGCTTTCACTTGCACAGACGGCTCCGAATGCATTGTCGCCCAAAGCGGCAAAAATACACGCCAAAGCACTGACAATCGATACGCATGCCGATGTGCCGATCAACATGATGAAGCCCGGCTTTGACATTGCCGTGGAACATGATTATGAAAAAGACCGTTCGCAGATCGACTTCCCGCGCATGATCAGAGGCGGCATGGACGGCATGTTTTTCGCCGTTTATCTCGGACAGGGTAAACGTTCGGACGAGGCGACGCTGGAAGCCAAGCAAAAGGCACTGGCCATTTTTGATAAAATACACGAAGCCGTAAAACTGAACCCGAATGTGGCCGGTCTTGCAACGACTTCCAAGGATGCCTACCGTTTGCAGAAAGAAGGCAAAAGAGCTGTATTTATCGGTATGGAAAATGGCTGGCCCATCGGAAAAGACATATCCAACCTGAAACAGTACTACGATCTCGGCCTCCGCTATGTAACGCTTTCACATTCTTCCAACAATGACATCTGCGATTCTTCCACGGATGGCGACGGGCCGGAACACAACGGATTGAGCAAACTGGGTGAAGAAGTCGTCAAGGAAATGAACAGACTGGGCATGATGGTCGATATTTCCCATGTCTCCGATTCTACATTTTACGACGTGATCAAACTGACCAAAGCACCCGTCATTGCTTCGCACTCCTCCTGCCGCGCCCTGTGCGACGTACCAAGAAACATGACGGACGACATGATCAAGGCGCTTGCGAAAAACGGAGGCGTCATCCAGATCAATTTTGTTCCGGGCTTTGTGAAAAAACCTTCCCAACCGCATGAAATGTCACTCAAGGCACTCCGCCTGAAAATCCGTCAGACGGATTTGTCGGATGATGATAAAAAAGCGCTCCGGGACGAAATGAAGGCCATTAATGAAAAATACAAATCGGACATGCCGACGCTGAGCGAGGCTGTGGACCATATTGAACATGTGATCAAACTGACGAGTGTGGATCATGTCGGCATCGGTATGGACCTGGATGGCGGCGGGGAAGTAATCGGTCTTAAGGATGTAAGCCAGATCGGCGGAATTACGGAAGAACTGGTGAAACGCGGATATTCGGCCAAAGACATTGAGAAAATCTGGGGCGGCAATATCATGCGCGTTCTGGATGCCGTAGAAAAAGCAGCCGGGGCCATGTAAGTGCGGGTATTCAACGGATTATAAAACGGAGAACTAAAAAAATAGATACATTTTAAGAAATAGTTTAATAAAATTGTAATCTTACATACTCATTATCATTAATTGTACCTTAATAAAATGGCCAGGAAAACCGGGGAGCAAAAAACAGAACCAACAAACAATTCTGCTGCAGATGACATGAACAACAATCCGTACCTCGGATTGAATGCAGTGGAAACCATCAGCCGTTTTACAGATTTTGATATACATCTCTTTCGTCAGGGAAAACATTTCAAGCTTTATGAAAAACTTGGCTCCCATGTCATGGAAGTCAAGGGTGTAACGGGAACGTACTTTGCCGTATGGGCGCCCAATGCTGCCCGGATCTCCGTAACGGGAAATTTCAACGGCTGGAACAAGGAAAGTCACTTGCTGTCGTCCCGATGGGACAGTTCCGGAATCTGGGAAGGCTGGATTCCCAACATCGGCGTCGGTGAAGTTTACAAATATCATGTCGTTTCACAAAACGGTCATCAGCAGGAAAAGTCAGATCCCTTTGCATTGTGGTGCGAAGTGGCGCCGCGTACAGCGTCCATCGTTTGGGATACCTGGTACGAATGGCAGGATAATGACTGGATGCAAAACCGTCAGGAAAAAAACAAGCTGAATGCACCGATTTCCGTTTACGAAGTTCACCTGGGCTCGTGGCAGCGCGATCCCTCCGAACCGGAACGGTACCTTACTTACAAGGAAATAGCGCCGCAGCTTGTTGCCTACGTTCAGGAAATGGGCTTTACGCATGTGGAGTTCATGCCTGTGATGGAACATCCGTACCCACCGTCCTGGGGTTATCAGATCACGGGTTATTTTTCCTGTGCCTCGCGGATGGGAACGCCGCAGGAGCTGATGTATCTGATCGATCAGCTGCATCAGGCCGGGATCGGTGTGTATATTGACTGGGTTCCCTCCCATTTTCCGGGCGATGCACACGGGCTTTTCCGTTTCGACGGCACGGCGCTTTACGAGCACGAAGACCCGAGAAAAGGGTATCATCCCGACTGGAAAAGCTATATTTTCAATTACGGCCGCAACGAAGTAAAATCGTTTCTGATCAGCAATGCCATTTTCTGGCTCGACCGGTACCATACCGACGGGCTGCGCGTGGATGCCGTGGCTTCCATGTTATATCTTGACTATTCAAGAAATCACGGCGAATGGATTCCCAACGAATTCGGCGGACGTGAAAACCTGGAAGCCATTGCGCTGTTCAGGGAAATGAACGTGGCCGCCTATACTGAATTTCCTGATATCCAAATCGTAGCCGAAGAATCCACCTCCTTTCCGGGCGTGTCCAGACCCGTCTATGTCGGCGGACTTGGATTTGGCATGAAATGGATGATGGGCTGGATGAACGATACGATCAAGTATTTTGAAAAAGATCCTGCATTCCGCAAATGGCATCAGGACCAGCTGACTTTCAGTCTCGTATACGCTTTTTCTGAAAACTTCATGCTGCCGTTCTCGCATGATGAAGTCGTTTACGGCAAACATTCGCTGATCAATAAAATGCCCGGCGACGAATGGCAGAAATTTGCAAATCTGCGACTGATGTTTTCCTACATGTTTACACATCCGGGAACCAAACTCATATTTATGGGCGGTGAATTTGCCCAGACTTCCGAATGGAACTTCCAGCAAAGTCTGGACTGGCACTTGCTGGAAAAGAAAATGCATGTCGGCATGAAAGAATGCGTAAAAGCATTAAATCGTCTTTACAAGTCGGAACCCGCCATGTATGAATATTCTTTTTCAGCCAGCGGTTTTGAGTGGATCGATACGCAGGACCGGGAAAATTCAGTGCTGGTTTTTGCAAGAAAAGCCGCTGATCCGGAAGATACACTCGTCATTGTCCTGAATATGACGCAGGTTCCAAGAAAAGGATACCGCGTAGGCGTTACTTCGGAAGGCAACTGGAAAGAGATATACAATTCGGATGCCGTTGCATTCGGAGGAAGCGGAATCATAAATTATCACGCCGTTACCGCTGAAAGCCACCGCTGGCATGGCAAGAGCAATTCCATTCTGCTGGACCTTCCGCCGCTTGGCGCAGTGATCGTTAAAAAAGATCCTATTTTAAGAATTCATCCGGCAGCAGCGGCCATCATGGAAAGTAAAAGTTAAATCATTAACTTTTGTAATTATCAAGGCAGAGACAGGTTCTCTGCCTTATTTTTTGCACTTTTATTTACCTTTGAAAAACACATTATCTCAACACTTATGAAACATACACGCCTTATAATACTTTTTATATTTGCTGCAACTTTCTCCTGCTTCTCACAAAGTACTTCACGGGTAACATCAGGCATTGACCTGGGAACCGGCTACAAGGATAATGCATGGGTACCGTCCGTCATGTTCCATCAGGAATTAAGTCTGAACAATTTCCCCTGGTTCCGGATTGGCTGGGGAGTCCGCACATGGGGACATTATGCCAACAAAACCAATCTGGTTCCGCAAAGCAGCCGGTTTTCGGATGACACACTGAAATTCGGTAGGATTACATCCAATGGAATCAGTTTTCTCGCGGGTGCCAGTATCAGGCTCTGGAAATTTGATATAGGCGCAAATACCGATCTTTTCGGACTGGCCTTCGGAGCCAGGCGATCTGGCCTCTATACCAAATCCAGTTTGTTTGAAGGGGAAGGCGCCAAATATTATAATCAATACGTATTCAGCACGCCGAGTCTGGAAAACGCCCTGCCATTGCTACTCGACAAGCAGAACGGTCAGTCGGAACTCTTCGTACGTTTCTGGTTTACCGAACGCATCGGATTGAAAGCAGGCTACGTACACGGCAGAATCACCTACACTTCCAGCGTAAAGCTCGACAACGGACAAAAGCGTTTTTCGGCAACATACGGCGTGCCCTATGCGGCCTTATCGTTCCCGATCAGTTATTAGGAAATAAATAGCATCTGATGAAAGAAGAAAATCTGGTTGAATCCCATAAATATAACCTTTGGAAAAAAAGGCTTGAAACCAACGGTATGGATGTGCACCGTATTGACGAGCTGTACACCAGAAGAAACGGCAGCTGTGAGGTTTTGTTTTCATTGCTGTATACCGATGCCACCACGCCCGAAGGCAACAAAATTCCTCCGATCTGTTTTTTAAAAGGGGAAGTTGTCAGTGTTCTGGTGTGTTTTATAGATCAGGAAACAAGGGAAAAATACCTGTTGCTTGTGCAGCAGCGCCGCATTTGTGACGGTTCCATGACGTACGAGCATCCTGCCGGTATGCTGGACAGTGAAAGTGACGCAGCTTCGGTGGCCGCACGCGAGGTATTTGAAGAAACCGGAATCGTCGTGGAAAAAGAGGCGTTGGTGAAAGTCAATGAAAACCCGTATTATCCGTCAACGGGAACCAGCGACGAGGCCATGTATATGTTTTACTGCGAACTGGAACTGAGTACGGATCAGATAAAATCCTACCATAACACCACACAAGGGCTGATTTCCGATCATGAATTCATAAACACTTTTGTGGTGCCCTTTGCGGAAGGCCATCGTCTCATCACGAACGTCAACGGCTTGTTGCTGGACTACTTATACCTGAAAGATGTGGGCGACTGGGATTTATTGAAGCAGCTCTGAAAGCATTGCACATGCAGAAATTTATAAACAAATATCTTTCTGTATGCTTGGAAATCAAAATTGACACTATATTTGCACCCCGTTACCGGCATTAAGCCAAGCAGCACCCGTAGTTCAATGGATAGAATTTCGGTTTCCGGTACCGACGATATGAGTTCGAATCTCGTCGGGTGCACGCAAAGACATACCGAATGAAAACAAAACCCTGCGAATCAGTATTTGCAGGGTTTTTGTTTTTTTCCTGACAAAAGCCAAACATGTTACAATCTTTTGTTAGTCAAGTGTTTATTGTGTAACCACCTAAAAGCTATTCATCCATGGCTGCTTACAGATGAAAAGGATAAGCTTATACTTCTGCTGCATTATTTTATTAGGCTGCTGTTTAATCCATGCCTGCAAGCAAAAGAAAGAACAGAACAACATGGACGGCAGCCGGCCGGATTTACCGGTTGCATCCATTGCAGAGCCATATCATACAGGCAATGATACGGTTACAATCCGTTTAAGCAAGCCGCTGGAACAGCTCCGGGCCACGCTGGAAGGCCGGAATATACAACTCCTTCAAACGGACAGCACTCGCATGCTCGTACCGCTGCATGTTGACAAAGTGGGTTTATATCCACTCGTAATCAGCGGTTTGGATTCCAGGAAAGCTCCGATTTCCGATACGCTCTTTGTTGAAATCCGATCCGACATCAAGCCCCGCCGGATGCAGTACAGGCTACTGAACACTTTTCCTCATGCCGCAACCAGCTTTACACAAGGTCTGGAGTTTTCCGGTGACGCTTTGTTTGAAGGAACCGGCCTGAACGGGAAGTCCGGAATCATGCGGGTTGAGCCTGTTACCGGGCGCATTTTGCAATCCAAAGACTTGCCGGATGAATACTTTGGTGAAGGTATCACGGTTATTAACGATAAAATTTATCAGCTGACGTGGAAGTCGGGCAAGTGCTTTCGGTATACCCTGGATTTTGAACCCGACAAAACCTTTTCTATTTACACGCAGGGCTGGGGATTAACGCATAAAGATTCCACGCTGATTGTCAGTGACGGATCCAATCGCCTGTACTTTTACACGCCGGAATTTGAACCAAAAGGTGATCTGGCTGTATACGATGATAACGGGCCTGTATCCAAACTGAATGAGCTCGAATATGTCAACGGGTTTGTGCTGGCAAATGTCTGGGAAACGAACCGCATTGTTCAGATTAACTTACAATCGGGAAAAGTAGTTGCAGATCTACATCTTGACCGCCTTGTTCCTGCAAATCTGGGGAATCCGCAGTCCGACGTTTTAAACGGGATCGCATACAACAAAAAAGAACGGGCATTGTATATAACCGGAAAGAACTGGCCTGTACTGTATCAATTAAAAGTAAGTGATCTTTTAAAAAGCAACCCGGGCGGGCCGGTACTTTAACCAAACTTAACCACACCCTGCTATTCGGAGTAATCTATCCATGCAAGCGATACAGGTTTATTAATCCAGCGGTAGCTGCAAGACGTTCAGCCGGTTTACCAAATCAGGTCAGAAGCAAACGACCGCTTAATCAATATACTTTGGTAAATCCTTTACAACGGGTTATTTTAAGTCCGGCATCTTCCATCGGATCATATTATACCTCTCATGAGCAGATTTTACTTCTATTGCTTTCTCTTGTTTATTACTGCAAGCTGCAAAAAAGATGCCGACTTGCTTCCTGCCATCGAACAATTTGTGAAGAATGTAAAGGTTAAAGGTGCAAGGGAAGTCAAGTTTGATCATGAGACAAGAATCATTCAGATCATACTGCCTGCAGACTATACCGACGATCTGGTCAGATTAGACCTGGATATGTATAAAGGCGCCAGCTTGGTCATCAATGGAAGTGACAGCCTGTTTTCTGCTGAACAGGTGCAATTTCATTATAAAGCGACAACTTCAGTCGTTTTTAATGTCCAGAGAGACGATACAGGCTTTACCAAAGGGTACTCCGTACTCGTTGACCATCAAGGTAAGATCGATGCAGAAATCACTTCGGATGTACTGCTTTATCCTTTTATGGGCGATACAAGTTCGATCATAGCCAAGGTCAGGATAAAGGCAGGCGTCGGAACCATTTCAGATGATCTCCGAAGTCCGGAACTGCTGACCGGAACTTTAAGCGATCCGGAAAAAAGTTTCCAGATAACCGGTCAGTATAGCGTCTCTTCTTCACTCATTAATTTCATCAGCGACCGCGATATTCTCAATGCCAGTAATCTGCTATTTTCTTTGTCTTATAATGGCAAAAACTATACAATCCCGGTTCCAGTAAAAATATCCAGGGCACCGCTTGATGCCTATATACCAAGCCAATTTTTAAGTATACCGCTGACGAGAAACCGGCTTTTTACCATTTATGGTGGTTCCTTTTTGAAAGATGAGACCTACCGCGTCAAGATTACCAATGATGCGCAAACAGATCCGGTATGGATTGAGGCAACCTACAAGAACCGCGGCAAACTAACCTTCACAGTTCCTTCCCAGCTTGCCGAAGGGAACTATCTGATCAGCTATTATGAAGGCGATAATCTGATATCCAGCCAGAGTGCAAGTATTTCAGACAATTCGAAGGTGAAAACAGTTGGTCTTATCTGGACTCAGCAATCAGAATGTCCCAGCAATGATGTTCTTTATCAAGCACCGCAAAAAGTCAGGATCAAGGCCGGTCTGGATGTATATGCTGCTGCTTCTCCGTTCATTTTACAAGGCCAGTATATAGCTGTTGATCCTAACAAAACCCTTCCGGATCTGGAACTGAAAAATGCCGGTCATACCTATGTGATCAGAGCCAAAGTAAATGTGGATGCATGTTATGGCGATCGTAGTTACTACATTTATTACGGAGCATACACCATTCCGGCCCATGCCGTCGGCGGCAGTTATGAAGCAAGGTTTATTTATGCAGACAAAGAACACTCATTAACATACTGGAATTTTATTGAAGTGTATTAACAGCGTTTGTCTTATGAGGTTAGGATTGAGGATGTAAAAGCGGTTTGAGGAAACAACCAAAACTAGTTAAAAATGGCCTCGTTGAATACAACCGCCTGTCAGATCCTGCAAAAAGCATATACGAAATTTTTATTCCATAAAATTGGCAGTTCAGAATAGTCATGAGCCAAACAGCTGACGGCCTATCGCTCACAGCTGCACCATTCCGCCGGTTCTGTTCATGGTGGTCTGAAAAAGTTGATGGAAGTTCGGTCTTGCATTAGAACTTACAACTCACCGGAATCATTTGCAGGAAAATAAATGCTGAAAGTAGCCCCGTCACCGGGCGAGCTGCAGGCAACAATTGCTCCGCCATGACTTACTACAACTTTCTCGCAAATTGCCAGGCCGATTCCGGTGCCGGGATATGTATTGTGATTGTGCAGCCGCTGAAAAACCTGAAAAATACGGTCTGTATACATTTCATCAAAGCCTATTCCATTATCGGCTACATCAATCTGAAAGTAGCTACTGGCTGCGCGGGCCGGCTTAACATGTTGTGGAAGATCAATATCTTTTACCGGACTGGAAATTATGGAAATGACGGGATGCCCGCCTGGCTTATGAAACTTGATGGCATTGGAAAGTAAATTCTGAAACAACTGCAGCAACTGGGACGGATCTCCGTAAACTGAAGGCAGATTGCCGATTGTAATTTTTGCCTGCGTTTCTTCAATACTCATATCGAGAACGGTCAGTACCTGATCCAGAATTCTGTTCAGGTCAACAAGCTTTGTAATTTTCCTTCGGCTCGTAATCTGGGAGAAATCAAGGAGGTCTTTGATCAGGAAAGACATCCTGCCGGCAGCTGATTCCATGCGGTTCAGGTAATTCAGCTCATCCGACTGCGATTCATTCATACGTGTTTTTAGCAGGCTGGCAAACTGCTGGATTTTCCGGAGCGGCTCCTGCAAGTCGTGGCTGGCCACATAGGCAAACTGCTGAAGGTTTTCATTGGAGAGTTTCAGTAAAGAATTGGCTTCTTCCAGTTCTTCATTGATTGCCGCATACTCCATATTATTGGCCGTTAGTTCTTCATTGATGGTAGCCAGTTCCTCATTGATGGTAGCCAGTTCCTCGGTACGCTGCTGCACCTGTTCTTCCAGATTCAAAAGGAGCGTTTTCTGCGTAGTTATGTCCATGACGGAACCATCAATACTCAGCGGGTTGCCGGATGAATCCCACCGTACCTGACCATTGGTGCGAAGGATACGCTTTTGTCCGTTCAGCTGGTTTATTACCGTATACTCCACCTGAAAAAAGCCGTCGGACTCCTTGTCCAACGAGGCGGTTATATGCTGAAGCACCCGTTCCCGGTCCGCTTCCGGCACTACCCGGAGAGCAATGTCCAGATCGCAAATGGCAGGTATGCCGCACCAATCGGCAACCCGCGCGGAATTTGAGATCATGTTATCGGCAAGATTAAGGTTGTAAGAACCCAGCTCGGCGAGATCTATAACCGTCTGCAAAAGTGCACGATTTTCATCCAGCATTTTGTGAGCCGTAAATTGCCGCGTCACATCGATCGCAACCTGTATCATGCCCGTTATCACACCGTTTTCCACCAGCGGCCTGTACGAAATATCATAATAATAGTCATTCATTTCTCCTGCCCGCTTATGCCTCACCAATACCGCATTATGGTCAACGCTGATGCCTTCAAAATATACTTTCCGGGCCTGATTCCACGCATATTGCCCGTCCAGCTCAGGCATGACCGTCAGCAAAGCCTTGCCCATAACATCCTCTTCATGTCCGATGAGTTCCAGCATCGGCTGGTTGATCTGATCAATCACAAAATCATCCCCCTGCAATACCAGCGTAGCCGCCGGACTTTGCTGCACGACGTTTTTCGACCGGGCATTACCGGTTGCCGTTTTCTGACGGTGCGATTCCTGTGCGGTAACATCCTGTGCCAGACCGGAAATCCGCAGAAACTTGCCCGATTCGTTCATGTGTCCGCTTCCCCAGAACCGCACGCTTCGCAACTGCCCGCTGCCGGCTTTTATGATCCGGAAAGTCTGATCCAAGGCACCATTCGAATGGTTGTTAACGGCATCCTGATAAGCGTCCCGCAGACGCGCCAGATCATCCGAATGAATGTACTGGATGGCCCGTGTTAATGTCAGCTCCGGATTTCCTGAAATGCCAAACATAGCCTGACAGGACTTGTCCAATAAAATCCGGTTGCTTTCAGGATGTATTTCCCATACACCCAATCCGGCTGCTTTCAGAGCCAGGTTTACGTCAGGACGAGAACCGGATTGCTTCGGGGATTCAAGTGAAATTTCTTTACTGCCCATATTTACTCACTGCTATTACATTCTTTTGTATTCAGGACAGTAAATGTTGCCTTTAAGCAGTAATTAAAATATTGTTCCAATACAGGAAGCATGAAATACACATTTTGGAAATGGACAAACAGCATGTCTGTTTAATCAATTGACTTTCCGAAAATTTCAGGCTCCGGAGCAGGGCAAGGAAATATCATCTTTTAATATATATCATTCATTATCGGTGCATTAAGCTATTATTCGGGTTTCTTCTGCTTTTCAACAAGATCAATCCATAAATTCAGGAATTCGTGCGACAAATTGATCAATTCGGATGCATGACGCAACAGCATTTTAGATTTAAATTCCTCACTCTCATTATTTTTCTCACTGTTCAAAATTTCTGCTTCGTGCTTCTCCGTCAAGGCATCACTTCTTTTTTGATGCTGCTCAATAAGTTGCATTTCTTCATCACTGAATTTATTAGGAGTATTACGTACGGTCATAAAGAGTATAGTTTGGTCAACACAATAAAACAATTATTCCTACAATTTCAATTCCAATAATTTTTACAAAGTCTAAATTAAGGCACTAGCCTGATCTGTACCTGGGAGCAAAAACCGGGATGAATGAATGGTGTTTTACATACAAAAGGCAAATTACCAAGAGCATTTTAAATACATCAAGTGATCCTGTTTTTCTATGTACTCAGAGTCATGTAAGGAGCAAATCTGATTGAAGTTCAAGCATTGTCCTGCTTACCAATACCTCTTTGGTTGGCAGGGCATACAGCACGGCCATCTGCCATAAACTTGAAAATGTACTTTCCGGTCCGCCAATCCGGGTGTCGTGTTTTTAGTACCCAACAGGCCGAAAAAAAATAAGCCTTACAAAAAGCCGTCCGGGTGAAGCAACCAGCATACGCGGAGGAAAAAGCAAACGCTTCTACAAAGCATTTATCTTAGCCGGGTGGCGTCGATAAAGGCCAGCGAAGTGCGTGAAAATATCCGGCGAAATACCTTTAACAGCCGAAAGAAACCACGCTGCCCCTGTTCAGAAAAAACCAAGAAAGCAATCTGTACAGTCTTCCTTTCCGTACGGGAAAACCGTTCAATCAGAAATGATTTATCTGATAAATAAAGGAGCCATCCGGATAGTATAACAAGCTGACGATCAACTTTCAACATTGATAAACGAACAGATAAAATCCAGTAATTCTTCACGATTATGAAAACATTATACCTTTTTTTCAGCCTGCTTGTCCTTGTCGGGACAGCCATGGCACAATGTCCTAACCGTAATCTGGTTTTTGAAAGCCAGGGTGCTGTTGACAATTTCCCCAACCGCTATCCGGGATGCAAGGCACTTAAAGCAAGCCTGATTATCCGCAAAGATCAAGTTACGAGTCTGGAAGCCCTGAATGGCATTACTTCCATCGCGGGAAATCTTGAAATTACCGATAATTTCGGGCTGGCCAACCTGCACGGCCTCGAAACCCTTACGTCCATCAAAGGCAACCTCTACACGTATAATTCCGGGCTGACGAACCTTGGCGGACTGGAAAACCTGACGGAAATTGGTGGCAGTCTGAACCTTGGTCCTGCTGCCAAATTGACCAGTCTGGCTGCCTTGCAAAACCTTCGCAGCATTGGCAAAGACATCGACCTGTATGGAATAAACGTTCAGAATCTGGCCGGGCTGCAGAATATCACATCGATCAACGGGCGCATCAGCATGGTCAGCCTTCACGCACTTACGAGTTTGCAGGGGCTGCACAATCTGACCCGTACCGGGATGACATTTTCCATTCTCGGCGCTTTAAAACTTACCAACCTGAACGGGCTTGAAAAGCTGAAAAGCATTGGTGCTGCGTTGCCGGGTTCAACCATTTATCTGGGAAGTCTGATCATTCGGGATACGCCTATCAAAAACTTGGCATCGCTGCAGAACCTTACGTACTTGGCAGAAGATCTTGTACTGCATAACACTGCCCTGCCCGACTTGCAGGGATTGAACAATCTGTCCACGCTTTTGGGCTCACTGGAATTAAACAGCAATGCACTGCTGGAAAATGTGGATGGTCTGGAAAAACTCGATTCCATCGGCCAGAACCTGACATTGATCCAGAATGCTTCTTTGACCAACCTGAACGGCCTGCAGAACCTTGTATCCATCGGAAAGCGCAATGAACATTTTGTCACCAGATTCCTAACTATTGCCGGAAACCCCAGGCTGAGTGTATGTGACCTGAAGCCGGTGTGTGATTTTCAGGAAGTGCAGGGCGAGGATTTTATGATGATTGAAGGCAATGCGCCGGGGTGCAGCAGTTTTAACGAACTGTACGATTCATGCCGTGATTTACCGGTATTCAGTTTTTCTGCTGATACGCTGTTTTTTACAGTGGCAGAAGGCGCCGCCCCCAGCCCTCAATCCATTCAACTGGCAATCTCCGATTCGGGAAATCCCGGTGTATTGCTGACACCGTCTATGGACTCTGAATGGCTGATCATTCCTGTAACCGACAAAGTGGGTTCCTTGTCTTTCAGCGTCAACACAGCAGGTCTTGCGCCCGGCAGCTACACGGCTATTGTTACCGCTCAGGCACCGGGCTATCGTACCGCCTTCCTGAACGTAGTGCTTACCATCACACCGGCTGCACAGCTGACTACGGTACGCATCAATGCCGGCGGGGAAAGCATTACTGCTGATGACGGCCGCACTTTCAGTTCCGATCAGTACTTTGGCGGCACAGACCGTACATATGCCATTCCGTCGGGCGAAATCAAATATACCAGCAATAATGCGCTTTACCGGACCGAACGGAGCGCGGCAGCTTTCAGTTACAACATACCTGTTGTGAACGGCGATTATGCCGTGGTGCTGCATTTTGCTGAAATCTGGTTTGGATCTCCGCAAGGCAGACCGGGCGGCGCAGGAAAAAGAATGTTCAATGTGGATATGGAAGGCAGCCGAAAGCTGGAAAACTATGATATTTATGCCAAAGCAAACGGCGCACTGGCAGCCGTTGAAGAAGTATTTTATCTCACTGTTACGGACGGGACCTTAAACATTTTGTTCTCAAGTGGCGCAGCCGACTTGCCTACGGTGGCTGCCATTGAAGTTGTACCGGCTTCGGAGTACATCCGTTCAACGCTTACAATTCCTGTCATAGCAGATGCCTATGTACATGCAAGCTTTACCGATGAAAACTTCGGGACGTCCGGGGAATTGATTGTAAAATCCGGCGAGGAAAACATTACCAGAAATACTTACCTGAAATTTCCGCTGACCGGACTCATTCAGGTTTCTTCGGCCAGAATCCGTGTTTACGGCTATAATGTTGAAAGCACGATGAAGGTCAATCTGAGTGCATATGCTGTTGACAATGATGCCTGGACAGAAACCGGAATTACATGGAACAACGCCCCGGCAAGTGGTACCGTACCGCTGACCTACACAACCGTCAACAATGCAGCCGGTTACCGTGATATTGACGTGACTGAATTTGTACAGTCCCAGGTAGCAGGTGATAAATTAGTAAGCATCATGCTTAAAAACAGGACGTTCGTTAATAAAAAACTCGTATTTCAAAGTAAAGAAAACACGTTGGGCCAGGCACCTGAACTGGTTATTGTCACACACAGGCCGACTGATGCCGGTTCACGGATCAGTCAGGAAGTCCGGCCTGTTTCCTTGTTTTCAGAAATGGAAAACCAGAAGTCCGGCATATACCCCAATCCGGTAAGGAAACAATTCATCCTCAGACTTTCAAAACGGCATGAGGGCGCCGTATCGCTGCAGCTGATCAATAAACTCGGAAGGACATACGACATTGCTCCCGCTGAACAAACCAAGAAATCAGATCAGACCGAAGTAGACATTTCAGGACACACCTTAAATCCGGGCATTTATTTGCTGAAAGTCCGTTCCGCAACAGCTACCGAGCATTTGAAATTACTGATAGCCAATTGATGCTATGTTACAAACAAGCTTTTATATACTTAAAAGGGCCTTCAAGCATATGCTTTTAGGCCCTTTTAAGTATGCATCGCCATATTCCCCTACTCCGCGGCCCGGCGCTAATTTCTGATGCAATCTTACAGGTGTAGCTGCACTGAGGCTCTTTGAAGGAATTAAACCGGATCAATTGGCAAACCGTTTGAAAATCTTAAATCACCCTTTATTTACTCGACCTGTTATCCGGCTAACTGAACAGGATTTTCAGTTTCATATTCAAAAAGCATTCCGCTTTTTGATTGATTCATTTAACCTGATTATATTTGCGTAATCAGTTACGTAATTGTTTACATATGAAGTTTTTTGAAGAAGCCGGTAAAAAAGCCATCGGCAGCAGGCTGCGGATGCTTACTGATAAAATTACAACAGACGCTGCCGCCATTTATCAGCTATATGACATGGAATTGCAGCCCAAGTGGTTTCCGGTGTTCTATACCCTATCGCAAAGTAATGAAAAAACGATAACGGGAATTGCCGAGGAAATTGGCCACTCGCATCCTTCCGTAAGTAAAATCATCCGGGAAATGATCAAACACGGGCTTGTTCAGGAAAGGAAAGTTGCGCAGGACGGCAGGCGAACGATGGTCAGCCTAACGGAGAAAGGTGAAAATTACAAGCGTAAAATCCAGGATCAGTATCTGGATGTAGATGCGGCTATTGAATCCATTGCCTCGCAGGCTGGCCATGATCTCTGGAAGGCAATTGAAGACTGGGAATATCTGCTGCAACAAAAGTCGCTGCTACGGAGGGTTTCAGAACAGAAGAAGCAGCGTGAAAGCACAGCAGTGCAGATCGTTGACTACGGACCGGAATACGCATCGGCATTCCGGTCGCTGAATGAACAATGGATTTCGTACTATTTCAAAATGGAAGAAGCGGATTACAAATCGCTGGATGATCCCGAAGGCTACATTTTAAAAAAAGGCGGGCATATTTTTGTGGCTTTGTACGAAGGGCAGCCGGTCGGCGTATGTGCACTGATCAGAATAAAGGACGGAGAACAGGATTTTGAGCTTGCCAAAATGGCCGTCGCTCCTGCCATGCAAGGCAAGCATATCGGCTGGCTTCTGGGACAATCGGCACTTGACAAAGCCCGGGAGCTGGGTGGGAAAAAGGTGTATCTGGAAAGCAATACCATTTTGAAGCCGGCCATCAATCTTTATCAAAAGCTGGGTTTCAAGAAAATTACAGGACATCCGACGCCCTATGAACGCTGTAATATTCAGATGGAAGCCGATCTTGGCCAGCGCTATTCCCGGATCCATTAATTTCCGGTTACGTTCCAGCCAATCCGGAAACAGATTCTAACAGAATCGTCAAAGGATACGCGTGCTCATTTCGCGCCTGAATCTTTGACAATCTGTTTGTCTATGCAGATGTAAATGCTATTTTTCTACTTTAAGTACGATGACCGAGTGGGCCGGAATGGTGAGTTTCAGAACCTGCTTTTCCAGCCTGGCATTTGAAAAATCGGCAACAGCAATTTTGTTCGGCTGTTCAAAGGTATTATGGTCGCTCATTTTTGCAGATGACAGAATCTGGCCGGAAACTCTGGAATAAGCTTCCCCCCGCAACTGTATGGTCACTTCATTCGAACGACTGTAATCAATGTTGGTCAGGGAAATGTTCAGCTTGCCGGACGAATCCCGTGAGCACGATGCCGAAACCGCGGGGAGCTTTTCTTCTCCAAACTGATAGTCGGGCGCCTGGATCTGAACCGGAACCAGCATGGCATCCTGATGAACGTTATACATTTTCATAACATGGTAAGTAGGCGTCAACAGCATTTTCTCATCTTTGGTAAGAATTACCGCCTGTAAAACATTCACCATCTGGGCCAGGTTTGCACCGCGCACCCGGTCGGCATGGTTATTGAAAATGTTCAAAGTGAGGCCAGCGATCATGGCGTCGCGCATTGTATTTTGCTGATACAAAAACCCGGGATTTGTGCCTTCCTCCACATTGTACCAGCCACCCCATTCATCGACCAGCAATGCTACTTTTTTGTCGGGATCATACTTGTCCATGATGGTGCTGTGGCGGGTCACAAACTCCTCCATTTTCCAGGCTTCCTGCATGGTTTTAAAATACTGCGCTTCACTGAAAGCCACAGACGGCCCTTTATCTTTCCAGTCGAGAACCGAATAGTGATGCAATGCAACGCCCGAAAGCATGGTCAGCGGAATATTTTTCATCAATGTTTCCGTCCAGTGATAATCACCGTCATTGGCCCCGGATGCCACGCGGAAGAGTTTGGCATCTTTGCTCCAGTCATTCATAAAAGTGGCATACTGGCGGTAAATATTGGCGTAGTACTCGGCAGTCATGTTTCCGCCGCATCCCCATGCTTCATTTCCGACTCCCCACATTTTTACATTCCAGGGTTTCTCTCTGCCGTTTTGCTGGCGAAGCACGGCCATAGGGCTTCCTCCGGGATGGTTGACATAGGATACCCAGTCCGAGAGATCTTTTACCGTACCGCTGCCGACATTTCCTGCAAGATATGGTTCTGCACCGATGCGTTCACAAAGGTCCAGAAAATCATGCGTTCCAAAGCTGTTGTCTTCTTTTGTTCCTCCCCACCACGCATTGATCATGCTGGGCCTGTCTTTTTTGGAACCAATGCCGTCTTTCCACTGATACGCGTCCGCAAAGCATCCGCCCGGCCAGCGCAGGTTCGGCACTTTCAGTTCTTTCAGGGCAGCAACAATATCGTTGCGTATGCCGGCAGTATGAGGAATTAGGGTATTGTTTTCTCCTACATAAACCCCGCCGTAAATGCTTCTGCCAAGGTGCTCCGCAAAATGGCCGTATATGTGTTTGCTGATCCTGGTATTCGTCAGATCCGGGTCCAGAATAATTTTTGTCTGCGCACTACAGGTGAGTGCTGCCCAGCTCAGTAGCCACGCAAGCGCCTTTTTTTTCATAAGAGAAATGATGTAAATGTTGCTAGTGTCAAAAGTACACAATTTAGTTTGCCAGCAAAAGCAGCTATTTCCAGCAATCCGGGTTGTTATAGCTGGAACTATTTATTTAACTGGTGAAAGCGAAAATAGCAATGGCGGATGCAATTGCAAAACCTTTCTGATCATAAATTATAGTATAATGAATGGATGTGATTAAATAAAAGCATGATCGCCTTGCTTACTGGTACTGAAAAGCGCATTGTCATAAAATATTATAATATAGATGTAAACGGCCAAAATTGCAGCTTCCAACATACTTACGGACTTGCTTCGCTCGTTGAAAGGCAAAGCCTCAGACCTGTGTTCCCGAACTTTTTTTTCATTCTGATTTTCTGTGCGCAAACTGCCGCGGCGCAGCCCTGTTACACGCGTGTGCGGGGCGCCTTCGGTGCCGAGTTATTCGGCATCACGCCAAAAGGTGCAGCCATCGCGGAAGCAGCATTCGGCTATTTCAAAAGGTCATTCTGGAATGTTCAGGCAGGACTTGGCGCGGTTAATAAAAACACATTCCGCAGCCCTACCCTTTCCGGAGCATTGACACACTGCTTTGTACTGAATCCTTATAAAAGAAAATCCTGCGTTCTTCATCCAGGCCATTATCTGATTGAAAGCTACTTTGAAGCAGGTCTGGGCGGTTTTGCCGTAGATCGCTATGACAATGACCTATACGCCGGAACCAGCAAACAACGGCTGTTTACACCATCCGCGCTGGCGGGTTTTCGTTTGCATGTGGTTACAGGAAAATGGATTTATATCCTGAAACTCCGCTACACGCCACCTTTACTTGCCAATCTATTTGCCTCATATGCAGGTTTGGGACTGGGATTGGCCTGGCGTTGATTCTCCTTTGAACCAAATTTGTATTAGCGAAACAATAATGGAAGTATTTTGCTGAAAATAAGCAGACAGCTGACACCGATAGCAAAATACCATGACCAAAAAAATGTCCGTTCCAGCATCATGAATGCTGCTGAAACGGACTGGTACTACTCAAATAAAAAAGCGCGTTTACGGATTCTGAACCAGATTTTTATTCTGGTCAACTTCGTTCTGCGGAATAAAGAAAACGACCCGCGGATCAGTCGGCATTATGGTCTGACGGACATCGGTTGTCGGGGTGTTGTTCTGTGAATGCGTACCCGGGTAATTGCGGACCATAGGACGGCCGTTCCTGAAAAGATCATAAATCCGGTGGCCTTCGAATGCAAGTTCAAGGAAACGTTCTTCCAGAACCACATCCAGGATCGTTTTGCCCGCTGCCGCCACATTGCCTGTTGTGTACAATGCCGTCCCGCTCAGTCCTGCGCGGGTGCGTATCCGGTTTACATCTTCCAGTGCAGCGGCAGTGTTGCCGAGTTTTGCATTTGCTTCCGCACGGATCAGGTATATATCAGCCAGACGCAGGTATACAGGCGAAGATGCATTGATTACGTTATCCTGCAGCGTGTATTTGTTGATGTAATACATGGGCGTGGCAGGCGTAAGCTTTTTGTTCGTTTGCAGCTCTCCGTTCAGTACATAAGGTGTTATGAAGGATTTTCTCAGGTCTTCCGGATGCTGGTTCAGAAAGTCGATATACTTTTGGGAAGCATACAACTCGGCCCAGCCGCTCACACCCTGCGCTAGCGGCGTGCCGGAACGGTCCGAACTGATGTACATACTGCTGATCTCCGCAATCTGCACGCTGGTGTGCCGAACTGCAAATATGGTCTCCGAATTGTTTTCCGGTACAATTTTAAAATAATTGGCGTAATTGGAAGACGGCAAAAGCGTATATCTGCCGCTGTCAATAACCAGATCCGCATATTTCAATGCATTGGCATTATCATTTTTGAACAGGTAAACTTTTGATAGCAAGGCATAAGCCACTTCTTTCGATGCATAGATATTGCTTTTATTGACCGTCATCAGTTCGGCTGCCGCCAGCAGGTCGCTGATTACAAAATCATAAACTTCCTTGACCGAAGACCGCGGCAGCGATGTCACTTCGGTGTCGCTCAGCCCGTCACGGAGAATCGGAATGCCGGGATTGTTCCCGTTATCCTGCGGGTAAGGCCTGCCGAACATCCGCACCATGTTGAAATGCGCCATCGCACGCAGGTAAAGGTTTTCGCCTTTGAGCTGCTTCAGTTCGGCAGAGGCGTCATTGGATACAAAGCCGATGACCTTGTTGGCCGCCGCGATGATTTTGTAACACTGGCTCCAGTAATTCGTGGCATGCGAAGAAGTATTGATATGCGTGTACCGGTAAACACGCGTAAAATCGTTGCCCGATATCTGTCCCTGTGCAATTTCGTCGCTCGGGTACTCCATCATGATATGGCCGCTGTATACATAAGGCGATTTGTTCAGGAATGCATAAGTACCGATTGTCACAGTCTGCACATCCGACTCGCTTGAAAGCGCCGATGTTTCATCTATATTGGTTGTTGGATCAAAATACTGTTCGCAGGAAAGCATCGACACCAGTCCAAGTGCCAAAACAAGTTTTGAATTTATAAATTTCATATCTGTATGGAATATTACAAGGTAAAATTGACACCTAAAAGCAGCTTCCGGCTGATCGGATATTTGATGCTGGAATTACCCGGGGTATCTTCAAAAGAGAATGAAGCTTCGGGGTCCGGGCCGGTGAACTTGGTGCCCGTCCAGAGATTATCCGCGCTCACGAAAATATTGGCACGCGCAAACCCGATGCGCCTGACCGCATCCACCGGAATGGTGTAGCCAAGCCGCACGTTGCGCAGGCGGATGTAGCTCCCGTCTTCCAGGTATCTTGTCGAAGATTGATTGGAATCCTTGTTTCCGCCCACAATCGGTTTCGGGTGCGTTGCCACGTCGCCCTCTTTTTGCCACCGGGACCAGCCTTTGGCCAGTATCATCTGATTATAGCTTTCGTACAGGCCGTCATTATCAAAGTAGGCGCGGCTCTCATTATAAACCCAGTTGCCGTACACAAAATTGAAGAATGCAGAGAGCGTAAATCCTTTGTAGCCCAGTGTGTTGGTCAGACCGCCTGTAAATTTCGGGTTTGCCGATTTTCCTGTAAACTGGCGTGACTGCGCGGTTTGAACCGAGCTGTATGAATTGGTCAGTTCCTTTGTCACATTTCCATTGGCATCCTTCACGATCTTTTCCCATTGCGGGTCACCGTTTTCAGGATTTACGCCCGCCCAGACCGGCATATTGAACTCGCCCATGTCGTGGCCTGCTGCCAGCGGCAAACGGTTGCCGGGACGGAAAGTAGCCGCACCGCCGCTCAGTTCAAGGATTTTGTTGCGGTTGAAAGCCATATTGAAGTTGGTTTCCCACGTCAGCTGCTTTCCTGTCAGGTTGTTGGAAGTGAGGCTGAATTCAACGCCCCGGTTCCGGACAGAACCTGCATTTACCCATACATAGCTGTAACCAGTGGTTGCAGTCAGCGGTTTCTGGTAAAGCAGATCTTCGGATTTCTTGTTGTAAAGGTCCACTGCCAGATCAATGCGGTTCCAGAGGCTGATGTCAAAACCAACGTTCGATGCACGTATTTTTTCCCAAGTCAGATCAGGATTTCCTTTCTGGAAAGGCTGTGCGCCCGGCACGCCTGCATAGCTCGCCGATTGTGAAATGGTGTATAATCCCAGGGATGCAAAGTTAGGAATAGCCGCATTTCCGACCGTTCCGTGGCTGAGGCGCAGTTTGGCAAACGAAAGGACCTTGTTGTTTTTCAGAAAGCCCTCATTCGTCAGAACCCACGATGCACCGAGCTGAAAGAAGTTGGCAGTAGAATTGTTTTTACCAAACAAAGAAGAAAATTCATTCACCAGCGAACCGACCAGAAAGTAGCGGTTATCATAATTGTAATCTGCCTGTCCGAGAAACTTGCGGAATGCAACCTGCTCATTGTAGCTCGTCGGAGAAACCAGAATATCCGTCGCTACCGACAAAACATCCTGCCCAGCCGGCAACCCTTTGCCCGAAACGGTATTGAATTCTATAAAAGAAGTCTCCGCTTCCGCCACGCCCAGCACCGTGAGACTGTGCTTTCCGAAATCCTCGGAGTAACGGATGCGGTTAGACGTCAGCAGGCGATAGTTGTTGGAATTGTTGTTGTAAAGCTCGCCTCCGTTCGCTCCGCCCTGCTTGGTGCGTCGGTCGTAGTAAGTAGCGCCCGATCCGTTTCCGAAATTGGCCCGATTGTAGCTGGAAATTGTGATTTTATCCGTCAGGTCGTAATCCAGGTTTACATCAAGGCTGGTTCTCAGGCTTTTGGCCCTGGCAAAATTGTACTGAATGGAATGCAGGAAATTTTCGCGGTCGCGGCCCAGCCAGTTCGGGTACGAGCGGCCGTCTGTAGGCGCTCCGTTTTCGTAGGCCGGATCAAAAGGAAGATTGGTGTACGCATCGTATAAAGTGTTGCTGTTCTGGTAATTATCCCTTGTATACTGCGCATTGAAAAGTACAGCCGCCGTGAGTCTGTTCGTCAGCTGCGATCTCAGGTTTGTACGGAGGTTGTAGCCAGTTTTATCATTTTCAATGACCGTTCCCTGCTCTTTGTAATAATTTCCCGAAACATAAAAGGTAGTCTTATCAGAACCGCCTGAAACGGAAACGTTGTGGTTGTTTACAAATCCCGTACGGAATGCCTGGTCCCACCAGTTGGTGTTGGTTTTTAAGACAGAAGGATCACGCGGATTGAACGTACTCTGGAAATCAAACAGTTCCTGTGCATTCATCAGCCTGAAATTTCCGGTTGTCGCCTGAGCCCAGCCGAATGTATTATTGAAATTGATCTCTGTCTTACCGGCTTTTCCCATTTTCGTATTGACAATAATCACGCCGTTTGCAGCGCGTGAACCGTACAAACCCGTGGCTGCAACGTCTTTCAGAACCGTTACATTTTCCACATCCACCGGGTTATAGCTGCCGTCAATGTTGCCGTCGACCACGTACAGCGGCGAACTGTTTGCCGAAATCGTACCCGAGCCACGGATTACGATCCTGGCCGGACTTGTCGGATCGCCCGAATTGGTGGAAACAACAACGCCCGGCGCTTTGCCCTGCAAAAGATTCGGCAACTCATTGGAAGTAACATCGCGCAGCTTCTGACTGCTGATTGTGGAAACCGAGCTGGACAGATAACGCGCTTTTTTTGCTGAATATCCTACGACCACCACTTCGTCCAGCCCCTTTGCATCTGATTCGAGAACGATATCGAGATTCGTAGCGCCGTCTACAACCACTTCTTTGGTTACGTACCCGATAAAGCTGAAAATGAGCGTAGTACCCGGGTTTACAAGATTGATACTGAATGCGCCGTCGATATCCGTGGTTGTACCTTTATTCGTTCCTTTTTCCACAATGCTGACGCCGGGCAGCGCTTCCTTTTCACTGGAAATTACTTTTCCGGTTACGGTATAATCCAGTTGCCTGACCACATTTCTGGTCATCTTTCCGGCCTTTTTATCCGGACTTAGCGCCCAGGAAGTTTGCAGTACAGCAGACAGCACAGTTGCCGTAAGCAATGTCCGCCTGAATAGAAAATTGTATCGGTCTTTCATAACTGAGGAAATGAATCTGTTAAGTTTTAGGTTTTAATAAGAGTTTAGAGAACAGGAATTTGAACCCCGGAGGGAACATGCAGAACTTAACTAAGCAGTTGCAGCTTGGGCTTTGGCATAGGCATATTTCGGACTAAGGTTTAGGAATAATTATCTTTGAGTAATGTAATAAAATTTTATAAAAATCAATTACAAAGGAATATTATTTCGACTTTTCCTGACTTAACTTCTAAATTTATTACTACGCAAAATAGGGTAAATACAAAAACGTGCACGTACACGCATGGAAATTTACCTGAAATGAAAAGCATGTAACCGGATGGTTTCCTGAACCGGATGAAAAGTTTGGCTTTTATTTTCAGAAAGAAAATGTTTGGGTAAATACTTACGGTTGCTCGCAAGCCATGTATGTAAAAAGCGCAGAAATAATGCCGGGTGCTGTCGGGTACATCCGATCGGAAAGCCGTGGGATTATATACGTTACTTTACCGGAAACTTTTTATTTACCAATGCCCGGGTTTCCTTGTGAGCGCTTCGATGCGCTGAAACAGGAAGGTTAAAGATCAGCAATTTGGATTCGGCAGAATAGAGAATCAAAGCAGCATAGCAGATCTGTTTGAAGACATTCAAGTAGCTTATTAAGTAATAATCCGGCTGCATCCTTCCTGAACAAAGGCCGGAATGGATGCAGCCGAAACAGCATCATGCTGTAAGAATACTTTCATTTTGCACGCTTTTCAGGACTTCGTAGCTGTGGATACGTGCCTCCGGATCATAAATGTGGCTCGTAACCATCAGCTCGTCAAGCTGCGTATGTTTCTGAAAATAGGCCAGCTCGCTGCCTACTTTTTTCCGGTCACCGATAAAGGTGTATTTCATCATTTGCCTTACCGCAGCTTCTTCATATTCGCCCCAGAGTCCGTCCATACTTTCAACAGGCGGCTGTAAAGCCCTTCGCCTGCCTGTAATGATTCCGGTTGCAAGCTGGAAAAAAGAGGTGGCCAGCCGTTCAGCTTCCTGATTTGTGTCCGCCGCGATCACATTCACACAAGCCATTACATAAGGCTGCGCAAGGTAGCGCGACGGCCTGAAATTGCGGCGGTAAAGTTCAATGGCGTTCATAAAATAGTTGGGCGCAAAGTGACTCGCAAATGCATAAGGCAAACCCAGATGGGCCGCGAGCTGTGCACTGTCGGTACTCGAACCCAGTATCCAGATCGGAATGTCCAGTCCTTCCCCGGGAACAGCACGTACTTTGGCATTCCGGTTCTCTGCCGAAAAGTAAGTCTGCAATGCCATTACATCATTCGGAAAATCCTGAGCGGATTCCATGTAGTTGCGTCTGAGCGCACGGGCTGTAACCTGATCCGTTCCCGGTGCACGCCCGAGGCCAAGATCTATGCGGTCCGGGTATAGTGACGCAAGGGTACCGAACTGTTCGGCAACGACCAGCGGCGCATGATTTGGCAACATAATACCGCCGCTGCCTACACGGATTGTTTTGGTACCGCCGGCAATGTAGCCGATCAGAACGGAAGTAGCGGAACTGGCCACGCTTTCCATATTGTGGTGCTCTGCAAGCCAGTATCGTTTATAGCCAAGCTCTTCGACACGCTGTGCGAGCCGGAGACTGTTCCTGAATGTTGTGGCTGCATTGTTTCCTTCCGTGATCGGCGCAAGATCCAGAATGGAAAATGGAATATCCTGAATGAGTTTATCTGCCATAGTTGTATATCATCTATAAGAATGCTGCTAGTAAAAAGCATTTAAACAGCTTGTGAGTTCCTTTGTCAGCCATGATTTTGCAGGATACCCCCGGTTCGTTGATCATTCTTATCCTCAAAAGATGAACCTTGGAAAGAATTAAGTTTGGATATGGTTGGTTATTTTTTGTCATGGATGGTCAATTGTAGTCATTTGTGGTTATTCATAGTCATGTTTGGTCATTTGTGGTTATTCATAGTCATGTTTGGTCATTGGTGGTCATTAATAGTCATTTGTGGTCATTAATTGTCATTTGTGGTCATTAATAATCATTGATGGTCATTTTTGGATATTTATGGTTTTGTCTTGTTATTACTCATAGAAGTTGTTTAAGAATGCCGGTTTCAAACAATGCCAAAAGGCTATTTGGAAGATGGGTTTTCTAGTCAGGTTCTGTTATCTTAGCCTCAAAAAACAAAAATGGAATTTACTGATCTGCAAAGGCAAATCGAGTTTATAAAGGAAGTGGACAAACTGAAATATATTCTCCGCAAAACCAGGCTGTTCAACAGTAACAGAAACGAGAATGATGCCGAGCATAGCTGGCATTTAGCGCTGATGGCCATAGTGCTGGCCGATCATGCAAATTTCAAGATTGATCTGCTTAAAGTTGTCAAGATGCTGTTGATCCATGACATTGTGGAGATTGATGCGGGGGATACTTTTATTTATGACACTGAAAAAAACCATGAAAATACGGTTCAGGAAAGACAAGCTGCCCAGCGGATTTTCGGAATATTGCCGGAGCATCAAGCCGCTGAATTGATAGCTATCTGGGAAGAATTTGAAGAGCAGCAAACCAATGAAGCAAAGTTCGCCCGGACAATGGACCGACTGGAACCCCTTTTGCAAAATACTTCTAATCAAGGCGGCACATGGAACGAATTCGGCGTGAATTACGACAAAGTGTACAGTAAGAAACAGGTTATAAAAAACGGTTCCGATTCAATCTGGAAATTCGCAGAACAACTTATAAACGAAAGTGTTGAAAAAGGGATTTTAAAAAAATAGGTCTGCGAACCGGCACGGGCCGAATATGTCGTTAAATTAAAGACAGTATTTTAAAATCAGCACAACCTTCTGAACAGGAAGATAAATCCAGTAATTGCCCGAAGCTGAATCTGACAATTTGTATAAAAATCGGGGTCAGGCTGAAAGATTTGCCTGACCCCGAAAAAAGTATACACCGTTCCTGCCATTGTTTTTAACAGAAACAATTTTCAACTTTCTATAAACCGTTTCCTAATGCAAGGCCCTTTGATGCCGTGCTGAAACTGTATTTCAGCTGAGAAACACCCGTAGCAAGATCAATAGAGTAAAAGCTGGTAGTTCCATTTACGGTAAAGATCGCATATCCCGTACCCGAAACATTGCCGATATCAAAACCGATACCTGCTGCCACATCCATATTCAGTGGCTTGGGCTCGATCAGAATTCCGTCATTTGGTGGGCTTTGCTTGTAGAGGATATCCGAGCTGCTGTCCAGATCAAACAATGTCGTATTGGCAGCAACAACACCCGGGTAACTGTTGGTGTATGCCACTGCGGTTATCGCCGGCGTTGCGCCTGCAGCACTTCCGATTTTAAGCGGGCCGTCCAGAATGGTCACGCCATCCATGACGTTGATCCGCAGGTTTTGTCCTGTGTTGCTGACAACCCTTAATCGGTCCGCCGCAGGGTTGAAATCTACACCGAACATCGTTCCGTTGAGTGTTACGGGCGAATTGTCAGCCAGTTTCAAGGCTGCCAGTTCTGTGGCAGCACCGGAGCCCAAATCTATTCCGTAAATCCTGCTGTTGCTTCCCAACGCATGCAGGCGTCCATTGGCAGGCCTGAAATCAATTCCATGCAACATGACTTCCGCCGGCAATCCGGTCACTGCTTTGGTCCCATATTCGCTTCCCGATTGCGGGTTGAATATTTTGATATTGTTTGAACCGTCCAGCGAGTATCCTACCGGCAATGAAGGGATGGCTATACCGACGATATTCACGCCCGCAGGGAAGTTTCCGAGTTTCTGCAATTTGCCGGAAGTCAGGTCCACATAATCCAGTTCCCATGCATCACCGACTTTGACGGAAGCGATCGGATAAACATCCGCAGCCTCTATATCGGGAGAAATGTCAAATCCGCCGACTTCCTGAATATTAGTTCCGAGTGAACCTACTTCCACCAATGCACCCGGGTTGGGAGGATTCTGAATATACAACATGTCCGTAACAGGATCAATGTCGTACAATGTCGTACCTGCGCCGGCCGGAGCCGCAACCACGCCCGCACGGCTGTTGGTATACGCCACCGCCCCGACCTGCGGATTGGCCGGACCGTTCAGTGCCGCATCGCCCGGAACCACTACTGCCGTTTCGGGATGCAAACGCAAGTTTTGTGCCGTACTGGACACGACACGTATCCTGTCAACAGTCGGATTAAAATCAAAACCGATGTTACCCGTTAAGGTTACAGCAACCGGAGCAGTTCCGATGCGAGTCGCTTTACCCTGCTGGTCACCGGATTTTACATTGATCTGATACAAATTACTCTGGACACTGATCGCATAAAGCTGTCCGTTAGCAGGCCTGAAATCAATCCCGGCAAGCTTGTCGCCACTTTCCATTCCTGTCACCGGGAAAGATCTGAGAGGCGTACCGGTATTTTTTACGTTGATTTCGTGAAGCTGGTTATTATCGGATAGCGCATAAAAGATTCTGTCCGGCAGGGCCTGTTCGGTTGGAGGTACCCGGTGATCTTCGCATGATAACAAAGAAAAAGAAGCAGCAAGGCCTGCGGCAAGTGCCGTTCGTTTCAAATGTTGCTTAAAAAATTTCATTGGCAGATTGGTTAAATGAGCAATTGTTTTTTCAACCTACGTCTGAAACCGTGTATCAGATTAAAAACTCAGATAATTTTTTAATTCTGTTTTAATCATATTTTAATTCAGGTATAATTAAAAGTTTGTATCGGAATTTACATACAAACAGATCCGGAAATCACAGATGAATGACAAAACGGGATTTGACTATATCGAACATATTCCTGGCTTGAATGGCCGTTAGTCAAAATAGTCAGGAGCAAATACCTGCTGACCATAACGTTCCGCAACTTGCTGCAAATGCTGAATATATGCTTTGTCCATGACAGGCAGCGGCAGGAACCGGCCATTGTCAACAGGCTGTCCGACCTCTTCGAAAAACTGTTCCAGACCCGCCGGCACAACGGTACATAGAAGCCGGGCGGCATTTTGCGTTTTATTTTTAAAACAGTGCACCATACCGCCTTTGGGAATATTGACAAATGAACCTTTAACGGCAGTGTATCTGCCTGCTTCTGTCGTAAACTCGACCTCGCCATCGACCACGTAGAAAGACTCTTCAAAACCGGCATGTGCATGCGGGCCCGGACCGCCGCCGGGCGGAACAAGCATCTCAATCGTTGCAAATGCGCCATCTGTGTCTTTTCCACTGGCCAGTATCCGGTACGTGTTGCCAACTACGGAAATGCTGTTGCCTTGCTCTGTATCAAGGAGAATCGGAAGTTTTTTTTCGTTTTTCATTTTTTTACTGTTTTTGGCCTGCAAATTAGCCCCTATTTTATCCTGCAAACAATCAGGAACCATGATTTGCATTTGCTGATTGCCTGTTTTAAAGCCATTGACCGGATTTCAAAAAGCCGCTCCGGAGGAGTGCCATGTTTGCAGGAACCAAAATCCGGTGGAAACAAATGCGGTATGTAAATTTTTTCCCAAGACCCGTACAACAACCATTCGTCATGCATCCCGGCAGCCGCCATATTTTATGCTTCATTGTCATTAAATAAATTACACGCTCTTTTTACAACTACTTTATAGGGCCTGAAACTCAATGTGTAGTAATGTCAGCGTCAAGTAACTTTTGTATAAAGTTTGAACCAAATCTTTATAACTTACAGGTTACAAACGGATACTTTATACTACTTAACAACTCAGCAAAACTCCATGCAACTATCTTTACAAACTGACTACTGCTTTCCGAAAGGCTATATCCGGGCGAAATTCATGTGGTTTGGATCCATGAAAAACAACAGCAGTATATACAGGCCGCAAAATGCATTCCGGGTATTTTTGTTATCCCTGTCACTCTTTTTTATATCGTCACTCAATCTTATGGCCCAGCCTGCCATTCAGTGGGACAGGACGATTGGCGGTCCTGTTAGCAGTGGCCTTGCTTCCAGTCAGCAGACTGCTGACGGCGGTTATATTCTGGGAGGTACCTCCTCTGTCAAAACTGGTTTGGACAAAACAGATCCCGGAAAAGGTGATCTGGATTACTGGATTGTCAAACTGTCTGCTGATGGGGTAAAGCAATGGGACCATTCATATGGAGGACCCGGAGAGGATAATTTCACAACAATGCAACAGACTGCTGACGGCGGCTATATACTGGCCGGGTATTCAAGCTCGGACGCAGGAGGCGACAAGAGTGAAAATTACAGGGGCGGTTTAAACAGTGATGGTTTTCGTACGTATGACATCTGGGTAATTAAAATAGCTGCGGACGGCACCAGGGTGTGGGATAAAACACTGGGCGGTTCCAGAAGCGAGTCTGTGAATGCTATTGTTCAAACCACGGACGGCGGATATATTCTTTCAGGAACATCCAATTCGGATATTGGCTTGGATAAAACCGGTCCGGTACTGGGTGGTATGGATTTCTGGGTCGTCAAGCTTGCAGCAAACGGAGATAAGCAATGGGATAAAACGTACGGAACTTCCCGCTTTGAGCAGAATAGTTATATAAAGCAAACCGGCGATGGCGGCTATATTCTGGGTGGTACCACCAACGATTACCAGCCTGACCGCAGTGCTGATTACATGGTCATCAGAATCGCTCCAGATGGCACTAAAATCTGGGAAAAGATATTTGGCGGCACTGGCGTGGACGAATTACATAATATCATTACTACAAGTGACGGAGGCTATTTGGTTGCGGGCTATTCAAACAGCCTTGCAGGTGGTGATAAAAGTGAAGCACCACAAGTGCACCCTGATGAAGATTATAGCCGGTTTTTTGACTACTGGATATTGAAATTAGCGCCGGATGGCACCAAAGAGTGGGACCGGACCATTGGAGGTACAATTTACGATGAGGGAGGATATTTTAGCGGCGAGAGCTATCTCAGAAGCACATACCAGACAACCGATGGCGGCTATCTGCTGGGCGGACATTCCAATGCCCGGCAAGGCCGGAGTAAAACAGAAAACAACAAAGGCAAAAACGATTACTGGATAGTAAAAATTGATGCAAAGGGAAGCAAGCTCTGGGACAAAACAATTGGCGGTAATGACAACGATGAATTAAGAAGTGTTTTCCAGACGTCGGACGGCGGCTGTTTCCTGGCAGGCAGTTCCTTTTCCAGTGCAAGCGCTGATAAAGCCGAAAGCAAAAAAGGCACAGGCTCCGATTACTGGGTAGTAAAACTTGCAGCTGAGCAACAGCCATTTCCGCAAACTTCGGTCCGGATCAATGCAGGCGGACAGGCCTTTGCAGCTTCCGGCGGCAGGCAGTTTATTGCGGATCAGTACTTTGCCGGTATTGACCGCACCAGCTCCATTGCTTCCGGCGACATTCTGCATACAACTGATGACGTATTGTATCGTTCGGGCCGCTGTTCACCTTCGTTCAGCTACAACATTCCGATGGCCAACGGCAAGGTAAATGTAATCCTGCACTTTGCCGAAACGTGGTTCGGTGTGCCGGGAAGAGGACCGGGCGGAGCAGGAAAAAGGCAATTCCATGTAACAATGGAAGGCAGCCGAAAACTTACCAACTTCGACATCTTTGCCGCTGCCGGCGGTGCCATGCTTGCTGTCCAGAAATCCATTCCGGTCACCATTGCGGACGGCGTGCTGAACATTGATTTTACAAGCGGTGCAGCCGATCTGCCACGCATTTCAGCCATTGAAGTTGTGAGAACAAGCCTGACGCTGAAGCCTCTTGCCGACGCCTATGTGCGTGATGGAAGCTATCGGATGACAAACTTTGGAGCTGCTGCCAATCTGGACATCAAGAATATTGCCGGCGATCTTTCAGCCAAACGCACGTCGTACCTCCGCTTCCAGCTGCCGGCAGCTACTGTCATCAACGCTGCCAAATTGCGGATTTATGGCCATAATCACGAAAACAGCAAGGACATTTCGGTGCATGCCTATGGTGTGGATAATGACAGCTGGACGGAAAACGGGATTGTCAAAAGCAATGCACCGGCTGCTTCTACGCCTTCACTGGGCTATGCAGCTGTTAATGATGTTTACAGATATTACGAAGTCGATGTAACCAAATATGTGAAAGCCCAGCTGCAATCTGGCGAAACTTTGGTAAGTCTGATGCTGGCCGACCCGAATAACCGTAATACAAGAGTGATCTTGAACAGCAGGGAAAACAGTATAAATCCTCCTCAGCTCATCGTTCAGACTCCGCCTGTTATTAAAAACAACACCAGGCTTAATCAACAGGAAATCAGTACAGAACCGGAAACGGAGCAATCGTCCGTTTATCCCAACCCGGCCGGAAAGCAGTTCACAGTGTCGGTATCTACAAAGCACAGCGGAAGTATTTCCCTTGATATTTTAAGCAATGCCGGACAAAGTTATCCGATTATGACTACTCACATGGCAATAGCAGGCCAGAAAGCAGAAGCAGATATTTCTGCACTTTCATTAAAATCAGGAATCTATCTGCTCAGAATTCATTCCCAAGCTGCAACCGAGGTCATCAAAATTCTGGTGAATGACTAATCAGATTGCAAGCAATTAAAGCCAGGCAACTGTTGGCAATTAGCTTACAGCGAATTGATCAGCCTGACTTTTATTTAGATGGAATCACAAAGATCAAAAACCGCAATTCATTTCAATCAAATACTTATCCGCTACAAGAAAGTTGTTCATCCGGCATTATGGACGGCTTTCCTTTAGCTTAACGGATTCATCATGTTCAGTTTGTAACTGCAATGTTCATTAACGGACAATAACAAAACAGAAACTTGTTGAAATACAGCGATTTAAAAACTGGTATATTTTTTAACATGCAAAATGTACTTACCTGTTTTTATCACTGTAACCTTTCTTTAACATCCGGATCATGCTTCAAAATTACTTTAAAGTTGCGGTAAGGAGTTTGCTTAAGAACAAGCTCTTTTCATTCATCAATATATTTGGACTGGCGCTCGGCATGTCTTGCAGCCTGTTGATCTGGCTGTGGGTGCGGGATGAAATTTCCTATAACCGCTTCTATCCCAATTTAAGCCGCATCTATTTCCTGCGGTCGGGTTTCGACTGGAAGGGACAGACAGGTGCCGGCATGGCAACGCCCGGACCGTGGCAGGAAGCCATTCAGAAGCAGGTTCCCGAAGTGGCAGCCATTACCAAAATGACCTGGAACCGCGACCTGCTCATCAAAGCCGGCGAAAAATCCACCAAAGAAAACGGGATTTACGCCACCAGTGATTTTTTCAAGGTCTTTGATACACCTTTTATCAACGGGACCGCCGCCAACGCCATTGCACAACCGACTTCCATTGCGATCTCGCGCAAGCTGGCAGAAAAGTATTTCGGTACGGAAAATGCAGTCGGCAAAACGATGAAAGTGGATAACAAGACCAATTTTATTGTGAGCGCTGTATTCGAGGACATTCCGGAAAACGCCACCGAGCGTTTCGACTGGATCATTAATTTCAAGGTACAGGAACAGGACTGGATGAAATGGTGGGGAAATTCCAGCTTTAAAACCTACGCACTGCTCACGCCGGGTGCCGATCCCGTCCATGCCGAAAAAGTCATGCGGCAGGTTATCAAAAAAAGTGCGCCGCCCGAACTGCTCAGCTTTCCATTGCTTCAGCGTTTTCAGGATGTTCACTTGTATTCGGATTATGATGGGCTGAAAGCCACTGGCGGCCGGATCGAGTATGTGCGGGTATTTTCAATTGTAGCCATATTTATCCTGCTCATTGCATGCGTCAATTTTATGAACCTGGCCACGGCACGTTCCGTTAAGAGGGCAAAAGAAGTAGGCGTGCGCAAAGTGGTCGGTGCCGAACGGAAGTACCTGGCCATGCAGTTTCTGGGCGAATCGCTGATCGTGAGCATTCTTGCCTGCATCCTTGCAATGCTATTTGTAATTGCAGCATTACCGTTTTTCAATGAAGTCGTTCAGAAACAGATCACACTTTCCATGTCTGATCCATCCCTGTGGCTTTCGGTTACAGGCTTGTTACTGATTACCGGTCTGGTGGCCGGAAGTTACCCGGCATTGTACATGTCCGCACTGCAGCCCATCCGCATCCTTAAAGGCAGGCTTACTTCTACCGCACAGGGCGCTTATCTGAGAAAAGGGCTGGTTGTTTTCCAGTTTGTACTTTCCATTTTCCTGATTACAGGCATGCTGGTCATCGGACGTCAGATGCACTATATTCAGACCAAAAGACTGGGACTTGACAGGGAAAACGTGCTGTACATTCCGATTGAAGGCGTTCTCATTGACAAGCTGGAAGTCGCACGGCAGGAAATCATCAATTCCCCGTTCGTGATGGCAGCTACGTCCACCGGTTCCATACCAACCAGCATTACAAGCAATTCCGGTGACCTTGACTGGCCAGGGCGCGACAAGGATCTTGACAATATGGTCAATGCGACTTTCGTCGGATATGACTTTGCAAAAACCATGAATATTAAAATGATTGACGGAAGGGATTTTTCAAAAGACTTCGCTGCGGACACGGCCAATTATATCATCAATGAAGCCGCTGCCCGAATGATGAAAATGAAAGATCCGGTCGGAAAACAGGTAACATTCTGGATGGGAAAAGGAACGATTATCGGCCTGATGAAAGACTTTCACCTTTCCACTTTCCATGAAGCGATCAAGCCATTGATTTTGGTTAATTACAAAGGCATCAACACCGAATACCTGATGATCAGAGCGCGTCCCGGAAAAACAAGGGAAGCCCTCGGCCATGTTGAAAAAGTGGCCAAAAGCCTGAATCCCGATTACCCGTTTTCTTATCACTTCCTCGATCAGGATTATGAAAAAATGTACCGTTCCGAAATGGTTGTCAATACGCTGATCAAATGTTTCGGATTGCTGGCCATTGTTATTTCCTGTCTCGGCCTGCTCGGACTTGCCGCTTTTACCGCTGAGCAGCGCACGAAAGAAATCGGGATCAGAAAAGTACTGGGCGCAAATGTCGGCAATGTGGTCGCTTTGCTTTCCAGAGATTTGGTAAAGCTGGTCCTGCTTGCCATCGTTCTTTCAACCCCGCTGGCCTGGTATGCAACCAGTCATTGGCTGGAAAGTTTTGTATACCGCATCGATTTGTCATGGGAAATCTTTGTAATTGCCGGCGCCATTGCCATTGGCATCGCTTTATTTACAGTGAGTTTCCAAAGCATCAAAGCCGCGATTGTAAATCCGGTAAAATCCCTGAAAGCAGATTAGCAAATCCGGCCTTGAAATCGGATATTTTCCGGCCAATTGCTGACGGCTGAAAGCTTTCAGCGGTTGGCTGTTTGCTTTTAGCTGAATGGCTGTCTAAGGAGTAACAGGTTATAAAAACTGATCATCCGGGCTAATTTCAGGCAATTAAATACTATACATCAAATGTCTGTTTTCAGCACGCAGTCCGCATCCGTTCCGGAGCATCCGGAAAGAAATTGAAGGGGTTGCACGTTTCCGCCTGAATCAGACGGAAACGTGCAAGCCCCGTACATTGCGGTACCGGTTTTTATTTCCCTGCAACTTCTCTGGTTTCCAGCAGGCGCACCGGTCCGATCAGACCGGATGGAAGCAGTGGCGCATCTGCCTTATAGAAAGGGATGGTTGTAAATGTAACCTTGTTCGTTACCCCGGGCTGTGCGTCGCCGATCAACCGGTTTACCCACAAATTTGTCACACTGATTTGCAAAAGGTTTTCACCCGGTTTCAAAGCATTTGTAATGTCTATCCGGAAAGGCTTTTTCCATACTGTACCCATCCTTTTTCCGTTTACGGTAACCTCGGCAATGTTTTTCACATCGCCCAGATCAAGCACGTATGAACTGTTCCTGCCGACTGTTTTCAGCATAATCCTGTTTTCATAACCGGCAGTACCGGAAAAGTATTTTATTCCAGTGTCGGCATTTTCCGAAAGTGATACGAGCGTTTTGAAGGTAGCTTGCGGCGGAGCTCCCCTGCCCTGCTGAAAACGGACTTTCCAATTGCCTTTTACAACCGCCACTTCCGATTCCGTAACCGCAGGCTTTGTAAAGGAAGTTGCCGTACTCTTGCCTTCAAAAATGACAAAAGAGGCTTCCCAGGATTCAAATTTTAAGGGGATAACGGTCCGTCCGTCCTGAATACGATACGTTATTTTCTCCATTTTACCCGTTTCCGGATGCCATAGTTGCGGCACTTTTCCGGTTACCCGAAAGCTGATTTCAGCTTCACTGGAATTTTCGCTTCTGTTATCCAGCCAGTAAATGTCAGCATCCGCGGTCTGGCGGTGTACGTAAAGGATTTTAGATCCGGCTCCTGAAATGTCCACATCTTTTTTTATTCCAAGTTCATTCAAAACCGCATCTACCGGCTTTACTGAAACATTCGGGTTACTCCAGATTTCATTGACCATCGTTGTAAATTCCGCAGCATTGTCGCCGAGGCCCGGGCTGTATTCCGGTTTTGTGCCGGCTACTTTCATGCCCGCTTTGACCAGTTCACCCAGTTTTTTCAGTACGGGCAGAGTCATAGCTTTTGCAGTAGAATCCAGCACAAGCAGGCGGTATTCCTGACCGCTTGGAGCCACTATCTTTCCATTTTCGATTTTCATTGCCTCTTTGATAACCGTTGCATTGGCAAAATCATACGCATAACCCGAAGGCATTGCTGGTAGTTTTTGGGCAAAAACCTGCGTTATGTTGTTGTTTTCACCATAGTAATACAGAATATCGACAACCGGTTTTCCCTGCTGCAACAGAAAACAGCTTCGTGCGAGATAATCCGTCCAGACTTTTGCCTGTTCTGCCCAGGTTTCCTGCCTTGTAAAATACTGCCCGAAAGGCCCCAGCGAAATCCCGGGTTTTTTATCATCCAGCGGCTGATGTACGGAAGTATGAACCACAAAGCGGTTCAGTCCCGAAGCCATTTCCAGATCTGCCGTCCGTTTGAGTTTCTCCGGATGCCAGCTGAATGCATTGCCGACAGAAGTCATCGATTCGGCGGCTACAAGATTCTGTCCGTAAATATGCGCCACAGACGCAGCTTCCCGAATATCGGCTTCACTGCGTACTTCTTCGTCGGCACCGCCCGCCAGGCTGCCGGGCGTCCACATCGCGGACATCGGAATATCGGCTTTTCTTTTCACGTCCATCCCGTCGGCCAGAAAAATGCGCCCGTTTTCGTGCGATTCGGTATAGCGTTTCATTCCGCGTGCGTGCAGTGCGTCGCCGATGACCTCATAGTGATTGGCAACAATCATTTCACCGATTGTTTTCCGGAAATCCCAGAGAAATTTTTCACTTGCCTCGGCACTTTGGATCACACGTCCCGTCAGTACGGGAATCCATGGCGTAATGGAATAACCGCGGCGTTTTCTGAATTCTTCCGGCATCGCCTTCGTCCACGTCATATGACCTGCTTCGTAACTATCCAGAACCATGTGGCTCAGTGCCTGCGCACCGAGTTGTCCGCCGGTTGCATCCTTGTACATGTCCAGATACGTTTCAATGTATTTGCCAACGGCAACTTTGTCCAGCTTATCCACTTCCAGACCGGTTGCTTCCGGAGAAGCCGGGTGATTTTGTCTGCCCGTCATCGAGTATCCCAGGCGCAGTACAATCCAGTTTCCTGCGGGCGGTGTCCAGCTGAGCGTTCCGTCCGCAGCCATTCTGGAAGTCAGATCCACGATTTCTGTCATTGGAACGGCCTCTGCATCCTTCCTGACCAGTGTATGCGTATTTTCTTTCCACGGACTGAAACCTGCCTTTTCTTCAAACAAATCCACACGGTCAGTATTGTGAAGCACAATTTCAGCAACCTGCACACCTTCCGGTTTGGGCGTCTCCTGCTTTCCTCCAAACATTTCGGCAAACGGATTGCCTTGCGGCTCCAGTGTTTTGAATGTAAACCGGAAATATTTTGCCGTAACCGGCACAATACTCATCGTATTCTGGGGAACGGTACTGCCTTTGATCGCCACGACATCCCGGAAATTCACGCCGTCATCACTCACTTTCAAGGTCCGGTTATCGGGTGCACCTCTGAATTCCGCCAGTTCTCCTCCGCTGCTGGCGCCTGCAATCGTGAAAGCCTTAACAGTTTGCGGATTGTCAAAGGCATACTGAATCCACATGTCCTGCCCTACTTCCATCGGCGGCAACAACGTCGATTTTGCCAGATCGCCATCCGTCAGTCCGGCAAGGCTGAACGTGCCGCCGCTTGATGATATTTTCGGATTCAATGCCTCTAACTGTATTTCCGTTGCCGGCAAGCGGTATGCAATTACTGCTGCATCCGCATAAAAAGTCTTTTTCTCACCCACGGGCATATCCAGCATATTGTTTCCCATCGGCACATTCTGAAAGCTTCCTGTTGTATTGGGCGGTAATAAGAGTTTTCCTGAAAACGCCTGTCCGCCGGTCAATCTGGTTTCTGTCCATACGTACTTCTTCATTGCATCACTGGCTGCAACCCACGGACCACCCGTTACGCTCCATCCCGGAGAGGCCGCAATGGTCATTTCAAGGCGGAGTTTTTGGGCAAGATCCGTTGTGTGCCTGAAAGCGTCTTTCCATTCCGGCGTCATGAACACCAGCTTCTTAGGTGTAACCTGCGGTGTAAAAAGACTGGCGTCAAAATTCTGAAAACCGCCGATGCCCACACGGTCCATCCATTCCAGATCTTTGGTAATTCCTTCTTTCGTAATATTCCCGTTCATCCAGTGCCACCATACGCGCGGCCTTGCGGCATTCGGCGGTGCCTGAAAACCTTGCTGCAGTACGGATGGCTGTGCAAATGCAAGTGCCGGAAAAAAGATCCAGGCCAGGATAGTCACTTTTTTCATGGAAAATCGATTTGGATGATAAACCTGATGACGCAATCAGAACTGTATTCAAAAGCAGATTTCTCCGTCAACTTACCTGTCGAATTGATGTTTGTTGTTGCTGGCTATTGGCTGTTGGCTGCTGACTAAATTCCACTGACTTAAAGCAAATGGCCACTGGCTACCGGCACCAAATCACCAACTCATCATTAACAGCCAAACCACACATGACTACACATGACTACGCATGACCATTAGCAAACAATAGCGACTAATTGGCGAACAACTTATGACTGCTTGCAAACAGCCAAAAGCCATCTGCAATGGAAAAAAGTGTGTTTATTTCAAATAACTAAAAAAATAGTTTTGAAACTAAATAAATAGTCTTACATTTGATCTTACAATCCTATCAAAGTTTAATACCATTTCTACATCATGGAAATCCGCACATTGACGCGCGCCGAAGAAGAAGTAATGAGGATTCTCTGGCAATTGAAAAAGGCATTTGTTAAAGACATCCTGGCCGAAATGCCTGAACCGAAACCGGCTTATAACACGGTTTCAACGATTATCCGCATCCTTGAAAAAAAGGAAGTCGTCGGATATACGGCTTACGGGAAAACGCACGAATACTTTCCGCTTATCAGCGAAGAAGAATACAAGCGGCACGAAATAAAACAATTGATGGTCAATTATTTTGACAATTCACTGCCCAATCTGGTCTCCTTTTTCGTGAAAGACAATGATCTGAAAACAAAGGATCTGGACGAAATCATGAAGCTGATCAACCGGCATAAAAACGAACAATAAATCTGCACGCCATGGAAATGCTATTGTACATCGGCAAAGTGAATCTGTACTGGGTTCTGCTTTTGGCCTGTTACCGTTTGATGCTCCGGAACCATACCTTTTTCCAGTATAACCGCATTTATCTGCTCGGCTCCGTCGTTGCCGCATTTGCATTGCCCTTTGTGATCTATCCGGCCGATGCACCGCCTATTCCGGTTATTTATGAGGTCAGTACCACCATGGCCGATATTTCCTTTGTACAGCAGGAGCAGCAGCTTTTCACCTGGATGGATGCTGTTTGGGTAACGTACCTGACAGGCCTGGCTGTGGCGGGTTATATCCTGCTCCGGAATATTTTTCAGCTGCGCAGGTTCATCAGATCCGGTGAAATGATTGAGCTCGATGATTGCTCGGTGGTGATGATAAATTCCAGTCATATCGGTTCTTTTTCTTTCCTGAAATGGATTGTAATCAACCGGAACGATTACGAAAGTCATTTTGACGACATTTTGTCGCACGAAATGATCCACACCCGGCAGTGGCACAGCGCAGACATCCTCTTTGTCGAAATCATGAAAGTACTTTTCTGGTTCAGCCCGATTCTGTTGTTATACAAACGGGATTTACAGGAAGTGCACGAATTTCTGGCAGATTCCAAAGCTTCCAACCGTGAAAATTATGCACGGTTTCTGGTAAGCTACACACTGAACGTGCCAGCCGCTTCCTTGACAAACCACTTTTTCAAACCATCTCAAATTAAATCCCGGATTCAAATGATTTACAAAAACAGAAGCTCGAAATGGTTGCTGGGCACTTACCTGGCAGTTGCTACGCTGATCGGCGCTACCGCTGTGCTGGTGGCAGGATGTGAACAGAAAGACGACAAGCAGCCGGAAACGGCCGATGCAGGCGAAGAAAAGATGCCTGAGAAGGTTTTTACCGAAGTGGACGAAACACCGGAGTTTCCAGGAGGAGAAACGGCCATGTTCCAGTTCCTGGGAAAAAACGTCAAATATCCGACAGCTGCAGCAAAGGCGGGAGTTCAGGGGAAAGTCTTTGTTTCCTTTATAGTTAGTGAAACGGGCGCAATCCAGAATGTAGCAGTTGAAAAAGGCATCGGCTTCGGCTGTGACGAGGAAGCGGCCCGGGTAATCAAAAGCTTTCCGACCTGGACGCCCGGCAAGCAAAACGGAAACAAGGTAAATGTAAAACTCACCCTGCCGATCCACTTTATGCTGGAAGAAAACGCATCTGAAAAACTTTCGACCGCAGGCATCAAAAACAATCCGTTGTACCTGGTCGATGGTCAGGAAATGAAGAAGGAAGATGTGGCAAAACATGTCCCTCCTCACAGAATCGCTTCCGTCCGTGTGATCAAGGATGAAAAGGCAGTGGCTGCTTACAGCAGCAAGGGAAAGAACGGAGTCATCGAGATCAGCACAAAGCCGGCCAAACCGGACGCAGCCCGGCAGGCTACCATCGTGCATATTTCCGATCCAAGCAATACAGAAAGCAAAGCGGCAGTTAAAACAGACAAGCCTGGTCCGGGTTCTCCAACCGACATGAAAGTGCAGGTTAAAGAAAAGGAATCCCTGTTTTCCGAACCCTTGTATATAATTGATGGCGTAAAACAAAAACGCGGCTTTATCACGAAAACGCTTGATCCTGAAAAAATCCAGTCGATAAACGTACTGAAAAACCAGAGCGCCACTGCGCCATACGGGAATGAAGGCCGGAACGGCGTGATCCTGATTACCACCAAGAAAAACTAGGATATGGAAATGGCATTACCGTTCCATGAATTACCAATTCAGCTGGCCAAACTACAATGCATCAACAATTAGCCCAACACGCTTATTTCAAAATAAATATAATAAAGATGAAGCGCCTGAAAACAACTCAGAAGTAATTCACCAATCACCACTTCATGACAATTTCTGACAGTTCACTTATGACGATATCATGACCTTTATGACAATACTTATTTCTGCATCAATCCCGACACAATGTTGATGCTCAGGGCAATAATGACTGTATTGAATGCAAAAGACAACAGGCTATGTATCAGTACCAGTCTTCTGATTTCTTTGGACCGGACCGAAACATCCGAAACCTGAAAAGTCATTCCCAGAACGAATGAAAAATAGGTAAAATCAAGATAATCAGGCTGGTCATCATCCGGAAAATCCAGTCCGGCGGACACCTCAGTTTTTTTGCCCCGGTTGTTGAGATTACGGTAATAAAGATGGGCATACCGCATGGTAAAAGTTGTGTGAACCAGCCACCAGGAAGAAATTACACATGCCAGCGATAACATGATATGGCCGTCAAGATCAGCTTGCGATGCAGTTTGGCTGCTGCTTTGCAACAAGATCAGTATGGCAAAAATGCTGGCAGATGCGGCAGTTACCGTGAATAAAAAAATGAGAGTTCTGCTGGAATCCTGCGCATCTACTTCTTTTTTGACCTCAGCGGGATGTGAACTCAGGATCGTTATCCATGAAAGCAAAAGGCTCACCAGAGCATAAGCAAGCCACGTCAGCATGATATGCACGGGCATTGAAAATTTCCCGTTTGATACAAAGGAGGCAATTAATCCGGAAAAGAGAGAAATATATAATTTATGATGCGCATCCAGCCTGTTTATCCATTTCATGTAAAATGCAGTTCAATTTATGCCATGCAGCGATTGGCGATCAGCTTTCCGCTTTTTGGAAAGTGGAAACATGAAAAACAGCAAATTGTAAAAACCAATTGGGTCCATTCCGTTTTACTGGTTATTGCCAAGACAGCGTAATGTAATCCCTAATGTAACCGGATATTCCAAATGCTGAGCTGATTTCTCCTTTTCTTTACAAAATTCCTGCATTTCTAGAATAAAAAAATCATTCAGATCAGGAAATTGTCCATTCAGGTTAAAACCCGGCAAATCAATTACTGATCAGCATACACACCATCCACGCCGGCTTGTGCAACGATATGATCATTCTCCACCGTGCTTCCTGAAACGCCGATTGCTCCTATAATGGTACCGTTACTGTCCTTAATCGGCAATCCTCCCGGAAAAGTAATCAATCCCCTGTTGGAATGTTCAATGTTGTAGAGCGGTCCGCCGGGCTGGGACAATTTTCCGATCTCTCCGGTCGGCATGTCAAAATAACGTGCGGTGCGTGCTTTGATCTGAGCAATTTCGACCGATCCAAGCCAGGCATTGTCCATCCGAACGAAAGCAACCAGGTTTGCGCCGGCGTCAACAACGGCAATGTTCATCAATGTACCTGTTTCTGCGGCCTTCGCTTTGGCAGCCGTAATTGCTTTTTCTGCTTGCTGTAATGAAATATTCATTTGGAACGTGGTTGATTGTAAATGAGACGTTGAACGACTGTTTTTTAATCCGGACCTGCCGGTGAATCTCGTTGCACACTAAAATTGCCGTACCAAACAGCGCCTTTGGTCCTGAAAAATTTTATGGGCCTAATCCGGACCAAGGTTAGTGGAGGATGGCTTTGGAAAAGTTAATGTTATTGCAAACTGGTTTTTCGGGAATTAAAAAAGATTTCTGAGCTGATCTGAATCTATTTTCCTAACAGATTCGGCGGTTATTATTCAACGGTAATACTTTCTTATGCCTAACTGGCAGACCGAATGCGGGAACATTTTAAAAATAGCAGTAAGAAATGCATGAAAAACAAGCATCAAATTTTCTTACAGTAACATAGCTGGCAAAATTTTAGTATACAAATTTGTAAAACACAACCTGCTTATGCTTCATCAAAAAACCATTGACGACCTTCTGAGCATTCATCAAATTTATCTGGAACCGGATGTGACCAAATACGAACGCGGACGGGAAATCCTGACCAAATATCCGCATGCAGAGCATATTGAGGTAGAATCCCACTGGAAAATACCCGAACTTTTCGGCTTTGAAGGTTCGGTAGACGACTGGCTCTGGAACAAAAAGAATGTGCTGATACTTGGTTTGAAGAAAGGGATTGTTTGCCGGCCAAATACGCGCAGCTCACACTGGATTGCACCTTCACAGTCCAACGGCTGCACAATGTCGTGCTCATACTGCTATGTGCCGAGGCGTAAAGGTTTTGCCAATCCTATTTCTATTTTCGTCAATATAGAGCAGATTATGGGGCATCTGCGAAGGCATGCAGAGCGTCAGGGAACAAAGCCGGAACCCGATGAAACTGACCCAGAATACTGGGTGTATGAAATCGGTGAGAACGGCGACTGCTCAGCAGATGCAGCCATTTGTGACAATGTGAAAGATCTGATCGGTCTTTACAGAGAGCTGCCCAATGCCAAGCTGACATTTGCCACCAAATTTGTCAACCGGGAGATGCTCAGTTACGACCCGCAACTGAAGACGCGCATCCGGTTCAGTCTGATGCCGCATCAAATGTCACGTCTGGTGGATGTCCGCACAACGCCTATCAGCGAGCGCATTGCGGTTATGAACGATTTTCATGAAGCCGGATATGAGGTCAATGTCAGTTTTGCGCCGGTAATTTATTATGATGGCTGGCTGGATGACTGGCATGCGCTGTTCGAGGAAATGAATGATGTTTTGAATGAACAAACCAAGGCACAGCTCGCAACGGAAATCATTTGCCTGACGCACAATGACCGCCTGCATGAAGTAAATCTTGGCTGGCACCCCAAAGCGGAAGAAGTGCTTTGGAAACCTGAAATCCAGCAGGTCAAGTACAGCCAGACCGGTCAGCGAAATGTCCGATATAAAAATAACGTCAAGAGAGAGATGGTTACGGAACTGGTCGATGCTGTGAAGACACAGCTTCCATACTGCAAAATACGTTATGCATTTTAGGAAATTGGCATTTATCTATTTCCGGATCAGCGTAAATTACAGATCAGCTGGATAGAACCGGAAAGATGCTTTTACCGGACACGCAGCGCTATGCAAGCGCTGCACCGAGTTTTCAGAAGTGCTTAAAGTGCTCGTAACGAAATAGTCAGGTTAAAAGGAGAATGAACGGGAAAGCCGCTGATCTTGATCGATGAGCGGATTTGCCATTTATAAAACAGTAACAAGTTACTTCACAAAATATATTCATGAACAAATGCACTAGTAATCAAAAAATTAAAAACCAACATAGAGCTATTTTTGTGCAAGTCCCTTTATTGGATAGCTATCATGATGAGAAATAGCGTTTCAGGATCATTTCGGTTATTCCTGTTGGTACTACTAAAACCAATCCAGATAGTCAGTAGCCGCGTTTTACTATATCTTTAACCACAATCGGAGATAATCGGTCATCGTCGCTTTCACGCTTCATTAATATTCTGCCCTTTGTAAAATCCAGTACAATCACGATCAGGGATCATTGATCGCTCCAACTTCTCCTATGCTCTTTTTTGACAAAAGTCAGGAATGAAGTTCCGATTTGTGATAATAAATGCCAATTCTCAGCAAATACAATCCTTATTAAAGTAAATATCTGGTTACTAGTTTGTTACACATATTTTTACTTTTACTTAAATTATCTTATCAATGAGAAAATATGTAAATTAATAGAAAAAAGATAAATATGTTAATAACTCTACATTCGTAACATCATGAACTCCAGACTTTTACTTACCGTTTTGTTTTTGCTGCCAGGGGTTTTAATTGCCCAGCGCATGGAACTGTTAAAAGACATTAACCAGGATCAAACCAGCATTAGTATTGACCGAAGTGTTATAGCTAATAATATGCTGTTTATGAATTTGTATGAGGGAAATACTTATAAGCTCTGGCGAACAGATGGTACAACTGATGGCACAATCCAGTTAACAGACGATCAAACTTTAAGTGGCGGGCACCTTATAAGTGTAAACAGCTATGTCGTTTTTTCCAAATTCTACAAAGACACAACCTGGTTATATCGTAGTGACGGCACGGTCGAGGGTACTTATGCTATCCACAAAACGCCTTCTTCCATATACAACCTGATTGCAGATGTAAAAGGGACTATATACTTTTCTGTACGTATATCTTACCCCGGTAATCGCTTTGGTCCAGAGTTGTGGAAGACGGATGGAACTGCTGCCGGAACAAAGCTGGTCAAAGCCTTAGGCATTTATGCGGACGGTGAACCACATCTAAACGATATACCACAACTATTTGATTTTTTTGACTTCAACGGAAAGCTTTCTTTTGTAATATATATTAATTCAAGTTTAACTTCAGTACTATGGCTAAGTGATGGAACCGAAGCAGGCACCCAGCCTGTGGATACATTAACAAGCGGCTACTCGCAGCCTGTGATTCTGGGAGACGTCATGTATTTTGGCCAAGGTAACGGCCTTTACAAATCCGATGGGAAAACAGTCACAATGGTCAAGGAAGGTCTGAGTATAAAACAGGCACCTGTGGTTATTGGCAAGACCATCTACTTTGCAGCACATGTTGTAAAGGATGGAACAGAGCTCTGGAAGTCTGACGGCACTGCGGAAGGAACGTTTATGGTAAAGAATATCTATCCTAGAACGAGTAATTCATCCTTCCCTATGGATCTGACCAATGTGAATGGAACGCTCTATTTTAAAGCACGAACTGCAAACGGGATACACTTGTGGAAGAGCAACGGCACTGCGGAAGGAACCATTCAGGTATCCAGTACCAAGCTCAGCGAGAGCAGTTACTATCCCTCCGAATTTACTGCTGTTGGAAACCAGATCGTGTTTCCGGATGAATCCGGTAAACTCTATAAATCAGACGGAACAAAAGCAGGAACGCAGCAGCTGACTTCGTTTGGTGTCAGAATCCATGGCCGGCTTGGAAATGAAGTCTACTTTTCAGGCTCAGATGGAAACGGCAATCAACTTTACAAAACAGACCTGACGACAGCCGGTACAAAAGTGATTAGAAACAAATACTCTACAGCAGACTCCAACCCGCGGCAACTCACCGACGTGAACGGCACGGCATTTTTCATAGCTTCTCCTCATGAAGGTAAATTTGACCTTTGGAAGAGTAACGGTACGCCGGACGGCACCATCCAGATCAAAAGCATCCACACAAACAGAAGTGATAATCCGCCCGGTTTACTGACCCCTGTCAAGGGTGGCTTATATTTTGTGGTAAACCGGAACGAACTCTGGAAAAGCAATGGCACAACGGAGGGTACTGTGCAGGTTTACAAGGACAATGATCGATTTGGTGCTAACTATTTCAATGAATTCATTGAGACCGACAAAACGCTTATAATTAAACAAGATGACCATAATCTATGGAGAACGGACGGGACTACGGAAGGAACAAACCGCTTTATAGGTAAAAATTACGTACAGTTTGGCGAGATTTCCGGAATGACGAACGTAAACGAAACCGTATTCTTCGGGTCACTGAAAGAAAGAATCAATCCACTTACCGGTGAATATCAGCGTTATACAGATCTGTGGAAAACCAATGGCGAAACGGAAGGAAGTATCCTGCTGCGGACATTCAAGCCGCATGCAACCTTTAATCCGGTTGCATTTAAAGGTGAGCTTTACTTCGGAGCCTGGGATGAAACCAACAGCGTGGAACTCTGGAAAAGTGACGGGACCACAAACGGCACCAGGGTCGTCAGCCATGTTACCGAAAGTATGGGCAAAATTCTTGAAGAGCCCGGAACCATACTTGCTGCCGGCAATTACCTGTACTACATTACGAATGCTGCCGGTAGCTATCCGCTGGTCAGAACGGACGGAACCCAGGCCGGCACCAAGGTGATCAAAACCCTGTTCCCCGGCATGCATCTGAAAAATTTCAATCTGTACACGGGTTCAGGACTTGTATACCTTACGGCTCACGATTCGGACCATAACCTGGAACTCTTATGGCGAACCGACGGCACCGAAGCAGGCACGTATCAGCTCGGCAGTTTTGATGCATATGAGCCTGGTGATTACACAAGAGACGGGCCGGCCATCCGCATCAAAGGAGAAGTAAACGGCAAGCTTTTGTTTGTGCTGCTCAGCCGGCAACTCAGCAATCAGCTCTGGGCGACAGACGGAACACCGGAAGGCACCAACATGCTTGCGGAAACGGTTTCTAAACCCTTTTATTTCAATTTTGCATCGGCAGTCCGCTACGGAAATCTTTTCTATTTTACCATGCCCGGTCAGCAAACCGGAACGGAGCTCTGGCAAAGCGACGGCACACCGGAAGGCACGCACTTTACTATAGGTCTAAATCCGAAAGGCAGCGAAGTCAATACAGAGCTGGCCGTAATAGGCGGTACCCTTTTGATGGCTGCAAGTAACGGCAACACAGGCGTGGAACTTTACAGATACATCCAGTCACCAGATCAGGATCAAACCGTTTACCCTGTTGCGGACGCATATATACGCAATGTTCCTTATGAGAAAACCAATTTCGGAACCAGCGAAGAACTGGGCGTCAAAGCAGGCAGCCGGGAAGGCTATCAGCGGAAAACATACCTGAAATTCCCCCTTACCGGCACAGGCAACGTCACATCGGCAAAGCTCAGGGTTTATGGGTATAATGACCAGAATGAACAAAATGTTAATCTTTCGATAACAGGCATCGAAAACGACAACTGGACGGAAACCGGTATCATATGGCCCAATGCACCCTCGGTGACAGGTGAAATTCTGGATTCAGCCTATGTTAATCATCTGCCGCGTTATCATGAAATGGATGTTACCGGCTTTGTGCAAACGCAGCTTGCCGGAGACAAAACAGCCACTTTTGTACTGACCGATCCTACCGAGAATAATATTCGTCTGTTTCTGAGCAGCCGTGAAAACAAGGTAAATCCTCCCGAGCTGATCCTGTCCACTCAAAGCAGTTCCGGGGCAAGAATGGCAGCATTGAACGAACCTGAAATAAAGCGTAAAGATGCCTCGGTACTATACCCCAACCCGGTCAGGGACCGGTTTTCCGTTCAGCTTTCTGAACAGCACAAAGGCACCGCGCAGTTCATGCTCATTAATCCAAATGGCAAAACCCAGCAGCTTAATGCAGCAAAAGACACTGCAATGATGCAGATCGATATCTCATCCATGAAGCTGACAGCTGGAAAATACCTGTTGCAGATCAAGTCTGAATCACATCAGGAAACACTCAATGTGGTTGTTTCTAACTGATAAGAAGTATTGTAAATAGTACTTGTTTAACCTCTAACAGCGATTTATAAAAGTATTTATCAAAGCCTAACGTAAAACTTACTTCTTCTCCCCATCAGCAAAAACGATTCAGCCAGACTGGCTTGTACACCTGATTTTACAGTCACACACTATGCTATCGTATCGATATGCAATTGCCTAGCCATGGAGCATGATGCCTGAAATGGGCTTGTGAATCCGTAGTGCTGGGATTGCAAAAGCAGGCACTTTGAAGTCCATTGTTTTGACAATACGTAACGTTTAACTCACCATTTAATCATAGAAAACGATGAACAAAATTGTACTTTTTCTGGCCTTTTCACTGATCAGTGTACAGGCCCTGCTGGCGCAGGAAAGCGGGCTTGTAAAAGATATCAACGTGACCCGCTCTGACAGCGGCTTTGTGATCCATGAATCTATTGCAGCGGACAATATGATTTATATGATTGCTGATAATGGTCCCGTTAAAAAGGGATTATGGAAAAGCGACGGCTCGGCAAATGGGACAGTGCTGGTCAAAGAGTTCCCGGGTGCCGAGTTTGTAGGCAGCCTGAGCGCGTTTGACGGCACGGTTTATTTTGTGGTGCGCCCTGTTGCAAGCTTTTATGAATTAAATTTATATAAGAGCGACGGAACCTCCAAAGGCACAATCCTTTTTCAAAACCTGACTACCATGCCGTATGCAAATCTGAATGGCACCTTGTATTTTTTTAGTACAACAGGGTTAAGGAAAACAGATGGAACTGCTTTCGGGACGGTATTACTGAAAAAATTCACCTTGAATAATGAAGTTTTAAAGGAGGCAGTCGATGTCAATGGCACCGTGTTTTTTATCACCATTGAGAACGGAATTTATCACAAACTTTACAAATCCAACGGTACCGAAAATGGCACCGTAGAACTCAAAGATAATCTGACTGGCGCTATAAAGGTTTACTCTTCGCTTGTGGCAATTGGCAGCGATGTATACTTCAGTGTTTCCAATGCGCAGGGAACCGGCTTGTACAAGGTCAGCAATACGGCCGGAGTTACATTGGTCAAGGCATTTTCATCTGGTGTGCTTTCCCTTACCAGAATAGGAAGCAGCCTGTATTTCACTGCCAGTAACGGCACTACTGGCAATGAACTCTGGAAAACCGATGGAACCACAACCGGAACGGTTCTGGTCAAAGACATTAATCCCGGCGCGGCTTCGTCGGAACCTTCCATGCTGACTGCCATAGCGGGACAGCTTTATTTTGTGGCGAATGACGGCGTGAACGGCCCCGAACTCTGGAAAAGCAACGCTACTGCTACGGAGCTGGTCAAAGACATCCGGCCGGGCAGCGCAGGCTCGGATATCCGGGAACTTATTGCCGTAGGCAGCAAAGCCGCCTTTGTTGCCAATGATGGCTCAGGCGAAAAGCTCTGGCAGAGCAACGGCAACGTTTATGGCACCAAGTTACTCGCTGAGCTGACTGCGTCCCGGCTGCTGAACGTCCAGGGCACCCTGTACTTCAACGGCAACACAGGCCGCGGCCCGGAGCTTTTCAACAGCACCATAGTCACAGGCGGCACCCATGCCGTGACCGAGCTTGCCAGACCGGGATCCATGCCGCTGGGTTTTACCCAGGTCAACGGGGTTTCCTACTTCACGGCTGATGACGGCATTCATGGCCGCGAGCTCTGGAAAACCGATGGCAGCGCAGCCGGTACCATGCTGGTCAGTGATATTGTCAGCGGGGCAAACAGCTCTTATCCCGAGCAGATCACGAATGTAAATGGAACCGCTTACTTTGTAACCGGAAAAGGATCACAGGTGCACAGTCTTTGGAAAAGCAACGGAACCCAGACGACGACCATCAAAGTAAAAGACTTCACCAAAGCAGACACGCTGCAAGGGCTGATCAATGTAAATGGCACCCTGTTCTTCGGGATCGTCAATGGCAGCGGCAGCATGCAGCTTTGGAAAAGCAACGGCAGTACAGCCGGCACACAGCTGGTCAGAACCTTTGCCCAAACACCTACCTTTTTTCCTGTAACGATGAACGGGCTCGTCTTCTTTGGTGCCTATGACGGCATCAACAGTGTAGACCTATGGAAAAGCAACGGTACGGCAGCAGGAACCGTGCTGGTCAAGGATCTGGCAGTCAGCCGGAGTAGAAACAATGTTGAAGGCCTGTATACTTCCATTACCGTAGCAGGTAACCTGGTTTATTATATTGTAACGGATACCGAAGGCTTTGCCCGGAGAAACCGCTTGGTTAAAAGTGATGGCACTGCAGCAGGGACAACGTTCATTACAAAAGTCAACTCTTCATTTTCTAAACTCACAACAGTGAACAACCTGGTTTTCTACCTGGCCTTTCATGGCGGGGATGATTACGATGGAGAAGCATTATGGAGAACGGATGGCACCGAGCAGGGAACCTTTTCAGTGGCAGGTTTTCAATTTTACGATTACGACCGGATCAGCACCATATTTACACATAACATGCTGGCAGTGAATGGAAACTTCTATTGTGTACCTAAAAGACAGGAACAGTTATGGAAAAGCGATGGTACAGTGAAAGGCACACAGCAAATTTCAAAGATCGGCTCAGGAGAGTATGGGGCATCTATCCAGCTTACAGCCAGTGTAGGAAATACCTTGTATTTCAGCGCATTTGATGAAACCCACCGGCTTAAACTCTGGAAAACCCAGGGTACAGCCGGATCCACCAGCCTGGCTTACGATTTAAACCCGAAGGGCTCCACGCTGTTCTACGAGATTGCTGCCTTAAATAACCAGCTTTTGATATCGGCCGATAATGGCCGGTACGGCGCCGAGCTTTTCAAAATCAAGACAAACACCGAAAATTCCATGCTCATCAATGCAGGCGGAGCAACCTTCACGGCTTCCGGCGGAAGGAAGTTCAGTGCGGATCAGCATTATGAAGGCATAGACCGTACCAGCTCGGTTGCAGGCGGGGATATCCTCCATACAGACGATGATGAACTGTACCGCTCAGGCCGCTGCTCGCCATCATTCAGCTACAACATTCCGGTTCCAAACGGCAAGGTAAATGTGATCCTGCACTTTGCTGAAATCTGGTACGGGGTGCCGGGCAAAGGGGCAGGCGGAGCCGGAAAAAGACAATTCAATGTCACCATGGAAGGCAGCCGCAAACTGACCAACTTCGACATCTTTGCCGCTGCGGGCGGAGCCATGCGGGCAATTCAGAAATCCGTTCCGGTTACGGTTACGGACGGCATGCTCAGCATCGACTTCACGAGCGGCGCAGCGGATATGCCCAGAGTATCGGCGATTGAAATTGTACAGACAAGCCTGGCTTTGAAGCCGGTTGCAGACGCCTATGTACGCAATGGCACATACAAAAATCGAAGGTTTGGCTATGCTGCCAGCCTGGAAATAAAGAACAACAACGATGCCGATGATCTTTCAACAAGACGCTCATCTTATCTTCGGTTTCAGCTCCCGAAAGCAGCCATCACCTCGGCCATACTGCGGGTGTACGGGCATAACCATGAAAACAGCAACGAGGTTTCCGTTCATGCATATGGAGTCGATGAAAACAGGTGGGGAGAAGAATTGATTTCCAATAACAACGCGCCGGAACCATTCACGCCGTCCCTGGGCTATGCAGTGGTCAATGAGGTATACAAATACTATGAAATAGATGTGTCCGGTTACGTGAAAGCGCGCCAGCAAGCCGGTGAAACAATGGTGAGTCTCTTCCTGGAAGATCCCGACAAACGAAATACCCAAGTGGTTTTTAACAGTAAGGAAAACAGCGACAACCTTCCTCAACTGATCGTTCAGACGCCTCCTGAAAACAGTAACGTGGCCCGGTGGAATCAGGAAGCTATTGCGCTGGAAACAGCACAGGATGCGCAGGAATCTGCGGTTTACCCCAACCCGGTCAAAGGCCGGTTTACCATATCCGTGTCCAGCCGGCACAGCGAAGATATTTCCCTGTATCTGCTAAACAGTACAGGCCAGAGCGATCCGGTTATTACACTTCAAAAAGCCAGGGCCGGACAGAAAGCAGAAGCCGATATTTCCGGTCTGGCGATAAACCCGGGCATATACCTCTTGAAAATACATTCAGCAGCTGCAACAGAAGTCCTCAAATTGCTCGTAACGGAGTAGTTAGCTTAACGGAAAAAGCAGCCATTGAAATGAAAACACAAGAGCCGTTCATAGTGCGTTATGGACGGTTCTTTTTATCATACACCAGGCGTATGTTACCGGAACAGGTTTACCGTTTTTTGTTCGCAAAGGTTAATACAACTTTTAACATATACTGCGGTAAATATTAACATCTTGTAATGATATATTTCCCAAATGCCTGATGATCAAAACATACGTTATTCAACAATGTATTATTCGGCTTATATCTCGAAAAGAAGCCTTTTAAATAACCCTTAACTAGTTTGTTCTGACAATACATGATGAATAAAATACGTTCGGCTTGGATGTAATCTTTAAACCAGATGGGAGAAAAGGACAAAGGAGTAAGATTACGTCATGTAGTCCAGCAGCAAATCCGGGTCTTTGATGTTGTATTTCCGACAACCTATTCCGGCAGAATACCGTAAAATGAATAAGTTTATATCCATGTACTATCAATGTGTAGTCCGGCTTAGGCTCTCAATCTTATTTTGTCAAATCGGATTGAGAGCCTTTTTGATCAGTTCTTTTTGACCCCGTGAAACCGGAACTGAGCTCCTTCAGTAAGCATTCAAAAATCACCAAATTCTTTCTTCCCGCTGGTTATCCATTTTCTATTGACCAAATGAGACAAATGACAGTGCAGAAACCCGTAATCTTTCAGGAGTTCTTTAAAATCATAAATAGGCTTGCACACCAGCAAAGCTTTACAATCAATGGTTAAAGTAGAAGATTAACTCATTGACTTCGGACGAGCAAGACGCTGTTTCAAATACCATTGGCTGGCTACGGCTCAACTTATTTAACAACCCTATCCGTTTACGGGTAAGTTTTAAACCATGCCGGTATCCGAGCCTCCGCCTGAAAACCCGTTTCCATTGTCAATAGGTTATGCAAGCTTTATTTACTAAAACAATCTGGATTTAAGCTGCTAATCAATAGCTTGCTGTCCGCTTTGATAACGTGTCAATCACCGGCAGTACCCGTTCAGTTTCATTTTCAAGTTCGCCTAAAAGCTCCTGTACTGTTTGTGGGTCATAGTGATCCAGGTGTTCAAGCCGGGCAGCCAGACTGGTGATTACAGGCATGAAAGCAGATGCTGCTGCACCTTTCAGTTTGTGCCCTGCTGCCCTGATCCCGCTCAGGTCCCGGCGAATTTGGTGCTCTTTCAATTCGGTCAATCCTTTTAGCAATGCCTGCCGGGTCAACAACAAAAACTCCGCTATAAATGCATAGTCCTGCATGTACATTTCATCGAGTTGCTGAATATCGAAGCGGCTGGATGCAGGATCCGGATCGGGCTGAGCTGTTTGCTGGTTACGGCCATTTTCCTCGGTTAAAATGCTGAGGTTTTCTTTAAACCCGGATTTAAGGATGTACTTCCCAATTATATCCCTGATTGTTTGCTGAGCAAAAGGCTTGGTGACAAAATCATCCATTCCGGCCTGAATGCATTTTTCCTTCTCCCCTTTCAGGTTACCGGCCGTAAGTGCAACGATCGGAATATGCCCTGCTGCTGGAATCTGACGAATCTGCATGGCCGCTTCGTAGCCATTCATCTCCGGCATCTGAATATCCATAAAAATCAGGTCCGGCAATTGCTGCAGGCACAATGCCAGCGCCTCAGCGCCATTTACCGCCTCGATAATCCTTGCATTTACAGCAATTTGCCCGATAACTGTTTTAGCCAGGAACATGTTAACAGGATTGTCTTCGGCTATCAATACCGTAAGCGGAATGTCAATAATCTCCCGAACAGGTTCTTTGGCCGGAAGCTTTGGACTTTCCTTCTGGGAAAGTCGCGAAAGCGCCAGCGAGATATCCCCTAAGCTGACAGGCTTTAACAGGCGGTAATTGACCCGTAGTTCTTCACACCCTTTTATAACCATCGCATCATCGGCTGAGCTGTTCAGCAAAACAACCGGAAGCTCAGCCGGTGAGAATTCCTCCCGAATCTTCCGGATGGTTTCCAGCCCGTCCATATCCGGCATGTGATAATCCATCAGCACTGCATCGTAAACCGCTCCTTTGGAAAGTGCGTCCAATGCTTCATAGCCATCCCTGGCCAGGAACGTGTTTATTTTCAGGTATGCCAGCATCTGTTGCAGGATCATGCGGTTGGTCGCATTATCATCGACAATAAGCACATTTTTGATATGGTCTGCATTTTCCCAGATGATAGGCGCACCTGGCTCAGCCTTCATGGTCAGGTCAAAATAGAAAGTACTCCCCATTCCGGGAACACTGCTGAGTTGCAGCCGGCTGCCCATCATGGCCAGCAGCTTGTTGGATATGGTCAGCCCCAGGCCGGTACCACCATATTTTTTGGTCGTAGAGCCGTCCTCCTGTAAAAAAGCTTCAAAGATCTTGTCCTGCTTTTCTGCCCGGATCCCGATCCCCGTATCCCGGACGGTAAAACGGCAGGTCAGCTGTCCGGTTTCTGCCGGATCATAAGCCAGCATATTGATCCGGAGCTCGATTTCACCCTGATCCGTGAATTTGGATGCATTGCTCAACAGGTTGATCAGCACCTGTTTCAGACGGACTTCATCGGTCCATATAAACCGCGGCAGGCCGGCATCCATATTCAAAAGCATTTCCAGGCCTTTGCTTTGCACGGGAAAGGATATAATGGCCGCAGCCTGGGCAGCAATTTCATAGATGTCACACTTTTCCTTCTGCAGTTCCAGTTTGCCCGCTTCAATTTTGGAAAAATCCAGTATGTCATTGATAATGCCCAGCAAGGCATGGGCAGACTTATTGACAATGTCCAGATAATTTTTCTGGGTTTCATTCAGTTCTGTCTTCAACACCAGATCGGTAAACCCGATCACACCGTTTAAAGGCGTCCGGATTTCGTGGCTCATGTTGGCCAGAAACTCCGACTTTGCCATGCTGGCCTGCTCGGCATGCAACCGCGCCTGGTTTAATTCCTGCTTCTGAATGGCTATCAGCGTTACATCCTGCACAAAAACCATTATCCCTCCAATAGCTGATTTGTCGTACCAGGGCCTCACCTTCCAGCTCACATGCTTGTCATGCGCCCAGCCATCGGGCCTGTATACCTCCTCCCCATCGGAAACAATCCCGTCCAAAAGACATTTCTGATAGATGTCCTTCCATTTGCCCGTTCCGGCACCAAAGATCTGGTCATGGTCAAGGCCGCCATTATGGCCGCTTGCCAGGCTGTACTCCTGCTGCCATTTACGACTGGTGGCAATGTATTTGAATCCGGTGTCGCACATGGCCACCGCAGCGGGCGTATGCTCAACGAAGGCCCAAAGCCGGGACCTTTCTGTGGCGAGTTCCTTTTCTGCTTCTTTTCTGCCCGTTAAATCAATCGCAACGCCCAGGTACCCCATGATCTGCTGTTGATGACCGAGAATCGGCGTTACGGCGAGCAAGACTGGTCTAAGCAAACCCTCTTTTGTTCTATAAGTCCATTCCCTGGTTTCGGACCCTTCCCGCTGCGCTTTATGGATAAGAACCTGAAAGCCTTCAAGGGGCATTCCGTACTCGCTGCTTAGCTGGCTGCTACGCTCACGAAGCTCGTGCTCCACATGTACGAGGTCAACTACAGCTTTCCCGATTACCTCTTCCGGCTTGTAACCAAGGAGCTTTTCGGCACCCTGATTGAATACATTGATAATGCCTTCGGTATCGGATGCAATGATACTGACCTCGGAGGCTGCACGGAGCACGTTGCTCAGCAGGCTTCTGGACTGAATTATCTGCAACTCGGTTTTTTTCTTTTCATCAATGTCCTGAAAAGTGCCGTAAAGCCGGGTGCATTTGCCTTCTTTCATCTCGGCATTTCCAATCGCCCGTACCCAGATTTCTTTGCCCTTAGCTGTAATCAACTGCAATTCCACATCATAACTCTTGCCCTGGGTTATTGCATCCTGAACGGCCTGCCGGATCTTTTCCCTGTTCTCCCCTTCTTTAAAGAAACTGATTCCTGTTGCTACATCCGGCTCATAGTCCGCATCAATTTCATGAATTTTGCGGGTGATCTCAGTCCAGTATACTTTCTGGCTTGCAAGATCTACTTCCCAGCCTCCGATCCGGGCCACTTCATTGGTCTGAAGCAGCATATGTTGTGTAGATAACAGCTCCTTGTGCTCTTTCCGCTTAAAACCTGGACTAGTTAAGCAGCGATTTTAAAGATAAAATATTCTTTTGGTGTCTTCATTTTTAGAGCTGAATGGGGAGCGAAATTATTGTAGTCATCTACCCAATCTTGAAT
>NZ_VBSN01000026.1 GCF_006149045.1 Dyadobacter flavalbus | reverse complement strand
GCATGAACATCGCTACTTTCTGCCAGCCACACCTGGGTTGCAAAACCTTTCATTAAATTATCAGGTGCTCCGGGCCCACCCATTTTTGTGGGTACCCAGCCGGGATCTACCGCATTAGAATAAACCTGGGGCCACTGGCGGGCAACAGCCATTGTTATAACTAAGTTGTGAAATTTAGAATCAGCATAGCTGACACTTAGGTTATCAATTTCCAGGCCTTTCAAACCTGGGTCTGCTTGCTTATGCATTCCCGAACTAAGATAAATCAAGCGCCTGGGTTTTTTAATCAGGCAAGTCAGAATGTAAGGTGCTAGGCTGTTAACAGCAAATAGTGGCGGCAAGCCGTCTTTGGTAAGTTTACCTTCTGGCACTTGGAATACTGCTGCATTGTGTATAACAGTATCGAAATCACCTAACTTGTTGATTTGATAAGCAAGTTCTTTGGTTTCTTCAATACTGGATAAATCCCCGGTTAGTATGGTCTCAGCCCCTGGTACCCTTGCCAGTCCATACTTTGCACGTGCTGGGTTACGTGCATGCAAAACCACACTATGCCCTTTGTGAACTAGCGCATTTGCCGCCAGTTGCCCCAGCCCATCGACTGAGCCGGTAATCAATATTCTTGCCATATAAATATTTACTTATTTGTGATCTGCTTAACTTTATATAAGACGGGTAGTAACTAATGCCCTTGTATGTTTTAAGTTCATGTAATTGCAGATCAGCTTGTTCTTAATGTTAATAGGAGTTTTAAGATCTTAATTCTTCATTGAAGTCAATGCTGTTTTTGTAACCAATTTGGGAAAACAAAGCCCCTGCTAAAAGCAGAGGTTAGAAAATGTTTTAGAGCTGGCTGTTATAAACCTGACCCTGACTTTCTTAATCTTTCCTGTTCTGTGAGATCCTCTACATCCACTTCGGTTTTGCGGACGGTTTCATTGATGATCTCATCGTGCTCTTCCACTGTTTTATTCAAGCTCACTTCCTCCACTACGCGTGCTTCTTTGCTGACCACAGGGACTTCCGCATACTCCTTTACTTGGAATGTACCTTCTTTGAAGGTGTCAAAATCTGAATCTGACGCAATGCGGTCAACAGGTGTCCTGTCCACGGTGACCTGCTCCTGGCGAAGACGGATGCCTTCCTGAACCGGGCGCGATACGATGCGGCTCCTCAGACGCACACCACCTGTTTGTACCTGACGCTTGCCAACCTGCAGCTTTTCCTCAATTATAGGGAGTGAAGCAGTAGTGTCATCAGAAACAGAAGATGCATTCGGCAGGGCTACAGCATACGTCTGGTTAGAGGAATACCCAGCTGCACTTTCATTGACATCAACTGCCCCGTATTGATCAAGGATCGCTGCAGCAGCTTCAGCTTCGTTGGCGCTGGCTGCATGCACAGTTACAATCGTGCCATGCTTTCCTGCTTCTGAGTAACGTTTTGTCTCTTCTTCATCACCATCGAAAAGATCCCTAAAGAAGTTCCCGATACGGTCTCCTAGATCTTCATTATGGCTACTGACCGAAGTTTTGCCGGCTTCTGAGGTGTATGATGCAGTTTTGATATCGACATCTGCGTCAGCAAACCCGTTTGCCAATAAGTAGTTCTGCGCCTGCTGGGCATCACTTTCATACTCGAAAATTCCTATTACTGTATTGGACATGATTTCTCTATTTAAGCTTTTGGTTAATTGATTTCCTGGCGTATTTAAATAATTGTGCCTGATGGCTGACTTGATATACTAAATGAATTCTTTTTGCGCTATCGTTATGTCTTCAATGGTGATCTTACCTTTTAAAAATTGATTCTTCTTCAATAACCTATTTGCATACTTGGCTTGGCCGGTTTTAAGACACTTAGTGACCAGCATCAAAAGCTTTTAAAAACAGGCTTCTGCCATGACGCTGAATAGACATCAAGGTTGTTTTTGGATTTTATCAATGTAGCTATCGCTGTGTCTGCGAGATGGTCAACGGTTCCCTTAACTTTGTCTGCATAAATGTCCACAGCAATTTTTGCTTGCCCTGCTACTTAACTAAGCTTTCCCTTGGCGGCATCAGCAGCTTCTGATTAAGCTGCGGCAAGCTCCAAAGCCGCTATTTTTTGCTTTACCGGCCTATTGATTGGTGTGGCAGCAGCTGGTTACGGAGCTAAAAAAGGAACAAATTTCAAAGATGGCCCTAGTCAATATGACCGTGCTGTACAATATAGGACAATATAAAAAGAGGCAGGTCATACCTTTCCCTACCCCTAAAGGATTAAACAAAAGAATGGTCCAATCTTGCCGGATCTGACAAATAAGTCCTGAAATCCTGTCCCTGAACAATAGAGAGCAAGGTAAAAGATCAGTGTTTCTTCTACAAACCCATTTTGTGGTATGATATTTCTGAATACAACAGATATCAAGCTTTGAAAATGTTATGGAGCTTATTTTTGAGGCCATGAAGCTCTTTAAGGATGAGGACTACATTGTATTTGAAATCAATGATAGGATTAATGCTGACATCAATTCGGGCATGAGACTTCTTGAAGATGAGGAAATGGCTATTTGCCTGTGGACTACAATTTCAAACTATCCCGTTGAAGGCCAGTTGACCAACAAGGGGAAAGGTCTGCGGGATTACTTAAAGAATCATGAATGGGATTAAAAGTTAGGTTAAGTTCTTGCCAACAATTCATCAGAAAAGGCTTAATTGAGGTCTAATATCGTATAAAGCCTGTATCTTATTATATTGAATATGAATGTTTTGAGCGGATCACTTTGTGGTAATCAACATCAACTAAATATAAGATTTGAGCCAGCCGAAATTGTTAATCAACCAAATTCACCAATTATTTTTTAGCATAGGTCCGGATTTTAGATCCTGATCTACTAAGTAGTGTGTAGTAAGGTTAAAACTCCCCGGCCATTGCCGGGGAGTTTTATTGCTGGTATTCAGGCATTATAACATGGCTTTCGGGCAATAATTACCTCTGTTACCTCTTTAAGGATTAACAAAAATCGAAAAGGCCTAAATCTTTACTTGCGAGTGCATCAAACAGGTGATGAATCCATGCTGGCACGATGTTGATAAAGCATTATACGTAAAACGGGTAATATGGTAGGGTTCATCAAGAATAGGAATTGATAGTAGCTGACCTGGTGGGTGTTTAGTATTAGCACACCAATTTCAAATACATGCACCCTAATAACTTTATCAATCCCTATTAGCATAACACTGCAATAATCATCCCAGCAAACGATCAAAAAACCTGCATCAATGACCCAGACAGCAACAGCAATTGACAAAGTACACCAAATCAATACTATAAACCATCTCCCTGGTAACAGGCTCCAGCTACAAGCCGGTGTGGATATGGAAAAACTCATTGGACACGCGCATCTGTTTGGCCGTTATTTTGACACCCGTGAAGGCTTTCAAATTGAGCCAATCGGGACGATGACTTTACAGGCCGATGGAAGAGTTACCGGTTACGCACATCCTAACGAGGGAAGCTGGAAACCCTATATACATGGTACAGTCAGTAGCGATAAAGCATTTGCATTCATCAGTGCACACAATGGCTTCATTCCAAGTTCCACCTGGCAACAATCATTGGGAAGTATGCCCATCGGTTATTTTTGTGATGAGCCCGAAAGACTTAGCAAACTTTGCCTGGTGCCCCACCAGGTAGTCAGCAGCCAGGTCAGGATAATCTACCTGGTCGCTTCCTGTTATAACTTTTTTAAAGATGGACGTACCATCCCAAACATTCTGGGCCAGTTGTATGCGGAAGGCATTGGACCTGACCGCATCAAGGTAGTTGTAAATGGCTGTGAACAAAATGAAAACAGGATGATTGAGGGGGTATCCTTTGCATTTAGTACGCATAATGCATGGGAATACAGCGCTATGTATGAAGCTCCATTGCGCTGGGATTTTGATTATGCCATGCTCATCCATGATACAAACCGGATCAATCCAGGGTTTCGCAGAAAAGTCGAGGAGTTTAATGGCCATTTGATGTGGGACCATTTGCCTGCAACCCCTCTTGCACGTTGCCTGATCGGTTTATACTCCAGAAAATTCCTTCAAAGATTGAATCCATGGCTAAAAAGTATAGACGGGATTGACAAAGCCAACGGGATAATTGCTGAGGCCTCCGGTGAGATACTGCTGCATGCCAACTCTGTACTGGTCATGTCCGATCCTGAAAGCAACGGCGCATCACGACAAGCAGAATGGAAGGAAGTAGTAGATGTTTACAATACCGGCTCTCCGCGTGTACGCCGGGTTTTTCCTGCCATAGGGCTTCATAAGTTTATACATTCCGGTAACACCAATCCACTAGGATTATAACAGCAACTATTTAATAACTAACATTCTATGTTAGTTATTAAATAAAGCATACGCAATTGAATCATCCCTTTATGTTATACACCTTGGTTTGTAGTCTTGACTTTGAACTGTTTAGGTATAGAAATCATTAAAACTTAGCTGAGGATCAACTTATTTACCATTAAATAAAACAATGTGGAAAACAGCTCCTTAAAGCAATATTATTTTTATCTGTTCCTGGGAATTATTCTGTCTGGCATCGGCATCTGGATACTAATAAAACCAATTGACCCCTATAATACATTATCTAATTTGTTGATGACTTCATTTGTGGTGATTGGCATATTAGAAATCTTTTATTCCATTTTCAACCGCAGGGAAATAGATAACTGGGGATGGTCGCTGGCTTCAGGTACTGTTAGTCTGCTGATAGGCGCCTTGCTTTTTGCACATCCTATGGTAACTATGACGATACTTCCTGTGTATGTAGGCTTTGGAATTTTCTTTCGTTCCATTATGGCAGTAAGCTGGTCTTTTAATCTAAAAAGCAAAAAAGTTGAAAACTGGAGCTACTTGTTAAGCCTGAGTATTCTAGGTGTTATCTTTTCCTTTATCATTATTTTAAACCCTGTTCTCAGAGGCATTACCGTAATATTTTACACTGGTTTAGCATTTATGATCATCGGGATCACCAATATCTATCTGGCTATCCGATTAAAAAAAGATCAACAAACGTCTGGAATAATTTTCAAATCAAAACGGCTTAAATAAATATGTATTGTACTGAGATAGTCTTACTAACCATGTAAGTTTGTGAAAGTGAATTAGTTAATCGTTGTCAGGAAAATTTCAAAAACAATTAATATCAATCTCTGGCAGATGAGCATTGTCGATCAGGCCTATTTTCTGACCAACTACTGTTGAGTTAGAAAATTCCGGAGTAGGCTGAGTTTTTTCTCATGATTAGAAAAACGTCAAGGAATGTTATTACTTATTTTAAATCGATTAGGTTAATTAACCCAAATTGCTAGATGCAGTGTTGTAATATTCCCAGTTTATTTATTCATTCTCAACAGGATTTATGATTAATCTTGCATTAACAATCCGCCTATGCATTTCTTTCACCCCGAACCAGTTTCTTAAATAATCCATCGGAATAACTACTACATGGGAACAAATACATTTTCATGCAAGGTTAAAGCTTATATTGATGGTGTCAAAATGGTTTATTACTGGCTTGGCAGCATCAAACAAGTGAAAGCCAACGTTGATCCCGGCCATTTACAGACAAAATCTAGACACATTATTGATTAATGTTCACTTCTATATCAACATTCTGGTTTTCAAGCAAGAATATATAAAATCTATTCGTTTCTTAAAGTTTGTAGCTTTGTGAAATGAATAACCAATAACAATGAATTAAAATGACAAAAGCGGACACGATTTCTAGAATAGTTGAAAAGACAGGGATACAGAAGGAAGAGGTTGAAAAAGTTCTCGAGGCATTTTTTGCCACCGTAAAAAGCTCTCTCAGTGAAGGAGAAAATATTCATTTCCGTGGTTTTGGTAGTTTCGTTATTAAACAAAGAGCAGAAAAAACAGCAAGGGATATATCTCGAAAATCGACAATTATCATTCCAGCTCACAAGATTCCTTTTTTTAATCCGTCTAATGATTTCATAAACCAGGTAAAAGGTTCATTATAAAATTTAATTGATTTGCTAGTTATAATAATTTCAATCGAGTTTTCTCTTCGATAGTATGATTAAAATTCCGGGTTTTATCCTACTAATAAGTCCAAATACAATTTCCAATGAAAGCCGCCTTATCACGTTAAGATATGGTTCAATTGTCTTAGCCCCCTGAACATTTGGACAAAATTGTAAAAACAGTTTAGTCCATTTAATTTAGGGATCATGAGTAAACAAAGACGAACATTCAGCGCCGAAGACCGGTACTCAATTGTACAAGAATCTCTTCGGGATGGTCATTCCGAGGTTAGCAGGAAGTATAGCCTTTCACCATCTCTTCTGAGAAGATGGAAGGAAAAGTATTTAACAAGCGGCAAGGACGGCCTTCGGAATTCCTACTCCCATATTGATCCGCAACTGCGTGTCTTAAAAGAAGAGAACGAACGGCTTAAACGCATTGTGGCAAAGCAAGCTCTCGAACTCGAAGTAAAAAGTGAGTTGCTAAAAAAAACTCCTATCGGACTCAGGAAAAGATAGCTATTATGTCTCATTACCAACAACGTGCAACAAGAAAGGAACTATGTGGATGGTTAGAGTTACCTAGAAGTGTATCGTATTACAAACCCCGGAATGGCAAGCCAGGAGCGAAAGCAAGCCAGGTAACGATGACACTGGATGGAGTTCTCGTACCCAATGAAGATGTGGTACTTCGTATTAAACAACTTATCGACACTGAGTTTAACGCGTTTGGATATGAGTATGCGACGCACGAACTAAAAAAAGAGTACATGATCAACAAGAAGAAAGTATACCGGCTTATGTCAGTGAATGGTCTTCTATTGAACAAAATGATTAGGCCAGCTGGAAAACGTGAATTTGTTCAGTTTCGACGCATTGAGGCTAGTAAACCATTAGAGTACCTATGCTGGGATATTAAATATGTTTGGGTTCATGGTGAGCGCCGCAACTACTACTTGCTGTGTATTTTGGACGTTTATACACGTAAAATCATTGATTGGATGTTCCAGGGCAACATTCGGCAGCTTGATTTGATAAACTTACTGCGGCGAGTTAACCATTCCTATCAATTGCAAGGCGTTATTCTGCGCAATGATAATGGAAGTCAATTTATTTCCCATAAAGTGCGAAATTTTCTGAAAAATTCGGAAGTAAAACAAGAGTTTACCCATGTTGCTACCCCAGAAGAAAACTCCTATATTGAAGCATTTCACAGTATTCTGGAACGTGAAGTGATTGAACGAAATGAATTTGCTAGTTACTATGAGACCAAAGAAACAATTCAGCGCTTCATTACACATTATAACCAAAGTAGATTACACCGTTCAATCGGTTTCATAACGCCCCAACAAAAATGGGAAAAAGCAATGGTTTGTGACAAAACCATATTAGAAAAAGTGTCCAACTGAAAAGGGGGCAAGACATTAACATACTATGGCATCTGTATAAGGCTACAAGCGATATAAATCTGTGAAGTAAAAGATTTAAGGATTAGAAAAAATTAATGTTCAGGTGCCTATAATAGAAAATTTAAAGCTTATCAGGAATTTACCTGGATAACCGGTTAACATTATTGAAGGCCGTGCATAGCAGCCTATTTACCTTGGGAGGTATAATCAACATAGAGCATATTTATGGCCAGTATGCAGGATAATAGATAGTGGCCATAAACATGACTAAACGCTTCTAACCGGAACTTTTCATTTATGCCCTATAAGGGTTTTTAGTTTGGCAAAATACAGAGTTGCCAGTATCGGAAGATCGTTTCGAGGTCTTCTTTGAGCTTTTTATAGTTGGTTGTCTTGACAAAGTACCCCTGAACAGTTAGTTCGAAGGCTGCCCGTACTGAAACCAGATGATTGGAAGTTGTAAAAAATATAAAAGGAATAGACCTTTCTTTCAGCATGGGAGAATTCTCAATGTATTTTCTGGTTTCCAAACCGTTCAGCGAAGGCAGGTTGATATCACAGATGATCAGGAAAGGCTGCTGCATGCTGGATCCCATGTATTTAATGATTTCGACTCCATCTTGGAAATACATGATCCGGTTTGTAATTCCAATTTCCCTTAACGCCTGGGTAATTAAGAGCTGATCATCTTCATCGTCTTCGACCAAAAAAACAGGGCCTGAATGTGGCATAGAATAAAAACAAGGCACTTTGCGGTGCCCGGTTGAACAAATGTGAAAAATAAAACCAAAGTAAAATTGTAAGCTCCTGTCTTTACGCCGTTATACAAGAACCTAACTGGACAGCCATGAAGTTAGCCTCACTGACACTGAGGTCGGCATCTTTGTTTTCCTGATATACGGGTTCGGATGTAATCAGATACTCGTAGCCGTTATGCCGAAAGTATGCTCCTGCCCGAAGATTTTGGTAGCAATAAGCCGTAAACTCGTATACGTTGCTTAGATTACCGAATTTGTTGTAAATCTTAATGTAAATCATTACTATATGATGAGGTGGATTATTTAGCTAATATAAGCACCTATTTTGTAATACTACTTGTTATATGACTTAAAAAAGTGCAAATCTTGATTTTACAACAATATATCCGGAATTAATCTTTTAAGATCATGGGCATCCCGGCATGCTGCAAAAGGTTTTCCGATCCTGCCAGATTAGTAAGGAATGCCGTAGTTATACAATCAGGCTTATGCTCAAAAGATGTTCGCTTAAACATTGCTATCAAACTGCTACGCTTATCACCCAGGCATATCTTGCCGCTACCTTTCGCCAATCTGGATCTTACGGCAATGGTTCGCAAATAATTTTGTAAGTTGCTGATCAGGCATAATAAAATGCCTTTTTACTCAACGTTACATTAGGGCGGATCTGCATTCAGTGAAATACTCCCGTTTCACTGGACAGCTAACAGATGAAATTAAGTTTAATTACGATGCTTTGGCATTGTTTCCAAAAAACAGTTCGTTAGGAATATATCCAGTCCCAGTGTGTTTACGTCGATGATTGTAAAATTCCACGTATGCTTTTATTCCACGATACAGGTTCATCCCACCATTTGGAGGGTTTAAATACACGTACTCTTGTTTGAGTGACCTCCAAAATCGTTCGATGAAAACATTGTCAAGGGCTCTTCCTTTTCCATCCATAGAAATTTGTATTCCTTTTTCTAACAGTGGCTTAATAAAACTCGGACTGGTGAATTGGCTGCCTTGATCGGTATTAAATATTTCGGGCTGTCCCTGCATACGTATGGTATCTGAAAGTGTTTCCCGGCACCATTCCATACTCATAGTGTTAGAAATACTCCATCCCACAATTCGACGGCTATATACATCAATAATAGCGAACATGTACATAAACCCTCTGAACATTGGAATATACGATATATCGGCTTGCCAGACCTGATTGAGGCGCTTAATCTTCAAGCCCTTCAGCAGGTAAGGATATTTGTAGTCAGTTGGTTTGGCTTTGCTCAGATTGCGCTTAGGATAAATTGTGCGCAAATTCATAAGCCTGTAAAGCCTTCTCACCCGCTTCACACCAACGGGATACCCCATGACGTGGTTCCGTTTTGGTTTACACTTTTACGGGTTAGTATAATATTTAAAATCTCAATTCTCATCCAGTTTGCCGATAGTATTCTTCTTCAAAGGCAACCGGGTTCAAATAGTTTAAGGACGAATGTAACCTCCTGGTATTGTAATAGCCGTCAATATATTCAAAAAGGACAGTTTTTAATTTTTCCAGACTCTCATATCCTCCTTTCGGCATAGCTAATTCTGCCTTGAGTCTGCTCCAAAATGACTCTGCCCATGCATTGTCATAAGGATCATCAGCGCGAGACATACTTTGTTTCAGCTTGAAGGTCTTGACCAACTCCTTCATTTTGTTTGACAGATATTGTCCACCGCGATCAGAATGAATAATCATACCTGGTTTGACTCTTCGCCTCAAAAGAGCCCTTTCCAATGGTTCCCTAACAAGACTGTCCTGCATATTTTCACCTAACTGCCAGCCGACTATTTGACGCGAGAACAAATCCATCCAAACGCATAAGTATGCCCATTTACCGCCTTTTAGAGGCATGTATGTGATATCAGAAACCCAGATACTATTTGGTTTTATTGGTTTGGCTTGACCAAGTAAAAGATTGGGAGATACCCGTTTCCCATGTCCACTATCGGTCGTCCTTGGAATAAATTTCCGCGGTTGAATAGCTCTCAAGCCCTCTTTCCGCATGATTTCAGAAACTTTCCTGCGACCAATGGTTATCCCTTTCTGTTTTAAGGACTCCTGAATGCGCCTACTACCATATCGCTTCCAATTCTGGATAAATTCGACCCGTATTTCATGCCTTGGCCGATTGTATTTTTTGTCCGCATTGTGGCTTTCTCCACGTCGATAGCGATAACATGCTGTCCTGCTAACTTCGAAAAGTGTGCATAAATAATTGACCTTTTGTGTCCGAGAGAGTGAATATATCAGCTCATAGACGTCTCTGAGTCGGACTGGCTCAAGAGACCTAAGGCCTTTTTTAAAATTTCGCGGTCGGTTTTTAAGCGCGCATTTTCAGCACGTAATTTAGCAACTTCTGCGGCCAGCTTCGCCGACTTGTCGTTACCATTTTCTCCGGGAGTCGATTTTATCTTTTTTGTTGCCATTCTTTTCCAACGATAGAGAAGATTCTCGGCAATTCCAAATGCTTCCGAGATTTCCTTTGCGCTTCTACCGGAAGCCAGCATTCTTATCACTTCCTGCTTAAACTCAGCATCATAACTCCTACGAATTTTAATTGTTTTTTTGTCTTTCATCTTGCATCACGATGTGCAAAAATGTGTGCCGCTTTTTGGAGCCACCTCACCCAAACCGATTAGGTAATCGCGCATACGTTCCACTCCATAAAATGGGCAGTCTAAAAATTGACGGTCAATGGCTTTCATCAAGCGCTGATTTAAGAGAGATTGCCCTCTTGGCTTGAAATAGTAGCTACTGCGCTGTATACCAATTAACTTGCATTGCGCAGAAACACTTAAAGCGGTATACCCAGGGGAAACAAGTCCACGTTTTTCCATAACACCGCTTCGGCGGACCGATCATTTCCCCAAGACCTTTTTTTAAAAGTCTACCTGGACTTGAAGCTCTCCGATCTTAGAATATAATTCCTTCTCTTTTGTATTTGCAGCGTCATTTTCAGTCGCTGGCACCTCCTTACTGAACACAAGCTCCGCCTTTTCCAGAAACTCCCGCTTCCAGGCCGCTATCTGGGTTGGGTGAATCTCGTACTTAGAGGCTAGTTCTTGGACGGTTTGAATCTCTTTAATGGCTTCAATGGCAACCTTGGCTTTGAAGCTCGCACTGAATTTTCTGCGTTCCTTTTTCATAGTCAACAACTAAATTAAAAATTAAAGTAGCTGTTCAGATTTTTGGGAGTATTATACCACGAACGGCATTCCAAAGCTGTTGACAGAAAGCGACACATAATTGGCATTTCCTGCCGAAAGCCCGGCGTTGCCGACCGGAATCCAGGCTGTGCCGTCAAACTTCATAATATGGATCCGGTTATTATCCGCTGCATCTGTGTAGGCCACATAAGGTATTCCTGAATTGTCAAGAACCAGCAAAGTTCTGGAAGCAGAGCCGGTCGAGAATCCGGGCGTGCCGACTGCTTCCCAGCTGCCGCCGCCATACTGCATGACGGAGACCTTGTTATCGTTTCCGGCATCGGTAAATGCCACGTACGGAGTACCTGACGCATTCAGCGCCAGTGTCGTATAACCTGCGGAATCAATGGAAATGCCCGGTGTCCCCACCGGCTCCCATGCATTTTCGCTGAACTTCATGACGGTTGCCTTGTAGCCATTTCCCTGATCGGAATACGCCATGTAAGGTGTGCCGGAAGCATCCAGCGCCAGTGAGGTATACAGTGCCGTTCCTTTGAAAAAACCTGCATTTCCGGTTAATTGCCATGTTCTTACATTGTCAAAAGCCGGTGTATTTACAATTAATGCAGCCCTATCTGAAATCAAAACATTGCCATTGCTTACCTGTACACGAAACCGATAACCATTCAGCGAAACCGGTGCATTGGTTACATTCAGGGTTGAAAGATTGGCCCCGCTGTAAATGCCGCCATTGGTGACGTTGGTAAATGTATTGCTGTTGTCATAGCTCACCTGCCACTGATATGTTAATGCTTCATCGTCCGCCGTTGCATTAACAGAAAAGCTGGCAGCTTGCCCGCCTGTAATGGTTCTGGCAGCCGGCTGTGCAGTAATGGCCGGCATAACCGGCATCACCAGTTTCATAACAGTAGCTTTTCCGCCATTGCCGTAATCTGAATAAGCTACATATGGAATATTTGAATTGTTGATCACAAGCGAGAAGTAATAAGCTTCCCCAGCTGAAAAACCGGCCTTTCCAACCGTTTCCCATGCCGCTCCGTTGTACTTCATTACGGATGCTTTACGGTCGTTGATAATTTCGGTATAAGCCACATAAGGTATGCCGGACTTGTCCAGCGCAAGTACAGGATAATCCACGTCACCTTCCGAAAAGCCGGGTGTTCCTACCGTTTGCCAGCTGTCACCGTCAAATTGCATGACGGTTGCTTTGCTACCGTTTGCCTCATCTTTGAAAGAAATATAAGGCTTGCCTGAATTGTCCAGCACCAGCGAAGTATAAGGTGAGCTGCCTGCAGAGAATCCAGCCTTGCCCACCGTTTCCCAATCGGTACCGTTGAACTTCATAACGGTGGCTTTATTATTGTTCCCATAATCAAAATAAGCAACATACGGTGTGCCGGAACCATCCAGTTTCAGCGAAACATAGCCGGCATAATTTTCAGAAAAACCCGCCATGCCCACCGGAACCCAGGCTTCACCATCGAATTTCATTACAGTGGCCTTGTAACCGTTTCCTGCATCCGTATAAGCAACGTAAGGTATACCGTTATTATCCAGAACCAGCGATGTACTGGAAGCATTGCCATTGGAGAAACCTGCCGGTCCCACCGGCTCCCAATCCGACCCGTTAAACCTCATTACCGTAGCCTTGTTATCATTGCCCGCATCCGTAAATGCAACATAAGGCATTCCGGACTTGTCAAGTGCAAGCGATGTGTAGTACGTCTCGCCGATGGAAAAACCAGGTGTCCCAACGGCATACCATTTGGAGCCGTCAAATTTCATAACCGTCACTTTATAGCTGTCGCCCTCGTCGGAGTAAGCCACGTATGGCGTACCGGAATTATCCAGAACCTTCGATCTTACATATGCCTTTACGGGAATTAGAAAGGCTGCAAGCCGTTCATCGATTTTTGCACTTACAAATCAACAAAGAAGTAGAAATTAATAACATTGTAAAACTAGCTGCTGAAATCTGTGGGACACCCACAGCTTTGGTTACTTTACTTGATGATCAAACCCAATATATCCGGTTCAAATTTGGTTTTGACAAGGATGAAACCAGTCAAAAGGATGCATTTTGTTCTCACACGATTCAACAGCCTGAGTTAATGATTGTGCCTGATGCATTGATGGATCCCCGTTTTGTTGATAACCCTTTGGTTACCTCAGATCCAAATATACGGTTCTATGCAGGTGCACCCTTAACAACCCAGGATGGCCACAGCCTGGGAAGTTTATGCGTGATTGATCAAAAGCCTAAGGAATTAACAGAGATACAAAAAAGTATGCTGACGATCCTTTCCAAACAGGTTATTCAGACACTGGAATTTCAGATGAGTATTCAAATCCTGAAAGAACAATTTATAACCGCTAAAAACGCAGAGATAAAGTTAAGGTCCTTTTTTGAAAGCTCGAATTCATGCCATCTTTTATTTGGTAAAAACATGGAGGTTATGGCCTATAATCAAACAGCAAATACTTTCTTTAACAAATACTTTGGCATCTCTCTTTCAGAAGGCATGTGTATCAAAGCATACCTTCACGAATTACACAGGGAAAGCTTTTTGGAAAACTTTGAATATGCATTAAGTGGAAAAGCTGTAAAAAGTGAAAAAGAGCTTGCCTATGCAGACAAAACGATTTACTGGTATATGACTTATGAACCAGCATTTGCAGAGAATAGCGAAGTGATTGGTGTATCCTTTAATGCCTCCGATATCACCGAACGCATCAAACAGGAGCAGTTGGTAATCATGCAAAATAAATCCTTGAAAGAGATTGCTTTCATTCATTCCCATGAGCTGAGAAGGCCGGTTTCATCCATTATGGCCTTAATGGAAATCATTAAGGAAGAAGATTATTATACGGCCGATAAAATGGAATTGGTTATGCTGGATAAAGCAGTAGAAGAACTTGATACCAAAATAAGGGAAATAGTATCTTTCACTAGTTGATTAATAACCTAACAATCCTGATAGTACTGATTGTATTACTCTGAAATAGCCTTACTCTTTTTCAAAAATAGTTGCTGAGATTTGTCATCGATCAGGCATTATGTTCAACTACGCCGTAAAGACTATTCGTTGACAAAAGATTAATGTTCATCACAGCATTAGTTAATAGTTTATTTAACCATCGGGAATAAAATCCAGTAAACCGAATTCAGTAACATACGGTATACTATATTCTAATATTAATTTTCTAATCAGGCCTTTTAAATGAAAAAGTTAGAAGAAGATATCAGAAAAAGGTTTTCTGAAGAGATGACCGCTTTAAAGGATAATGAAAATACAATTGCCGAGAAGACAGGGGTTCCTCTTCAAAAGTTAACGGATATTGCCTAGGGCAGTAATTTGACCGCTTTATTAATCCTGGGCAGTTTATGCCGGACCTACCCACGTTTTGACAGCACTTATGTGATTACCGGGATCAGAAGGGAAGATGATTGTGAAGGCTTGCGGTCGATGCAGGAAGATATCCTTTTCAAGAAAAATTTAATTGCCAGAATGGCTAATCCATCATAACCCGTAAGCTACAAAAGGCAGTGAACTACCAACATCAAGCCATAAAGCTTTTTGAAGAGAAAGACTATCTGTTTTTTCTTTTACAGCCGGATCTGACGCCAGATATTATTTCTGCTTTGAAATCCCTTGAGCAAGACGGTACCGTGGTCTGTACATGGTCCTTTAATCAGGACTATCCACTGGAAGGTCAATTGACTACAAAGGGGCAGTTGTTTAGAGATTATCTAAAAAACAATGAGTGGTAATACAAGGAAGAGAAAGTAAACAGCAACCAGGCCGGGTTCAAAGACGGCTATGTTCCAAAGAACACCAACCTATTAACCAGGATGATCCAAGTAAAGAGCTGCCGCGTATTTAACATCAAGTCTTGTGCATATTCATTCATTGCAGATCAGGACCTTACAATCAAGCAGGGAGACATCATTCATTATAATGGACATGAATATAAAATTATAACCAAGCCAGTAAACCATGTCAATGGTACCGACTATACAAATGGTACGGACCGCATGATTTCACTGGAGACCCTGTTCAGGGCAGAAAGATTGTAAACACCTGTTCAACCCGTTTTTTTAATATTCTCTTGGACATATACTGTGACACGTGCGTAAGCAGTGACACTGGAAGACGAATTTGAAGCAATGAAACGGTTTAAGGATGAAGACAGGTTTTCACTTCGGTTAGCATCCAGGCTTCAGCCCCATATAATTTCCGCCTTGAGGAGACTGCTGCAAGACAACATGGTCATTTGTGTCTGGACATTAAACCGGCAGTATCCTATGGAATGTGAATTGACTGAAAAAGGGATGCGGTTTCGGGGATACTTGATGCAAAACGAGTGGAATTAGGATGGAGGATAGCATTTTTGGTAAAAACGCTTGCGGACAAACCAAGTTGTTTAATATCCAACTTATCATAATGGTAAAGCGTTGTGATCTTGAATTTGATCATTGGGGTTAAACCACATTTCACCAGTAATATAAGAAGGCTTTAATGGATGGTAAAAAGTATCGGGATATATGACATCACTGCGTTCAATAAAAATCTCACTGGGATCGGGCTGCCTATACAATCCGGATACCCCTCTTAAATGAACAAAAGTGCCCCGCAGAGCTGATATTAAGATCAGGTCATGCGGATACAACTTAAACTTTGCGATTTGTTTTTGATTGGAAACAAAATGTTATAAATATGCAGGCATTTGGTTTGATGTTGCCGGGAGTACTTTTATGAAAATAATATTCTTTTCTGCAAAGCCTTATGAAAGGCCCTTTTTTAATAAGTACAACGAGCCTTACGGCTTTGAGCTGGTCTATTTTGAAACACATCTTGGCCCTCATATTGTCAACGCTGTTGAGAATGCAATTGCCATCTGTGTGTTTGTCAATGACAAGGTAAATGCAGCAGTAATTTCCGTACTGGCTGAAAAAGGGGTTAAGATCATTGCACTGCGCTGTGCCGGCTACAACAATGTAGATCTGGATGCAGCAAAAGCCCAGGGTATCCACGTATGCAGGGTTCCGGAATATTCTCCTGAGGCTGTCGCCGAGCATACCACAGCCATGTTACTGACTTTAATCCGTAAAACGCATAAAGCTTATAACCGTGTACGGGAGCAAAACTTTGCATTAAACGGCATGCTTGGTTTTAATCTTTATGGTAAAACCATCGGCATCATCGGTACGGGCAAAATTGGGAAAGCATTTTGCAGGATTATGCTTGGCTTTGGCTGTAACGTGATTGCTTATGATCTGTTACCTGATCTGCACATGAAGGCACTGGGTATTCAGTACATGTCTTTCGAAGAGGTGTTAAAGAAAGCAGATATTATATCGCTGCACTGTCCGCTAACCCAGGAAAACCATTACATGATCAATAAGGCAGCTTTGGCAATGATGAAAAAAGGAGTTGCTGTGATCAATACAAGCCGTGGCGGACTGATCAATACCGTCGATGTTATCCAGGCATTGAAAAGCAAGCAGGTAGCCTATCTGGGCATTGATGTTTACGAACAGGAAGAGCAGCTGTTTTTCAAAGACCTTTCTGGCAGTATCATTGAAGATGACAATATTCAGCGGCTGATGAGTTTTCCAAATGTTTTGGTCACCGCACACCAGGCTTACTTTACAGAAGAAGCCCTTTCGCAGATAGCACAAGTAACCCTGGGCAGCATTGGGCAACTTGCCAATGAAAACCAGTGTGCTGACGCATCTGTTATGCTGGTATGAGAAGATAGAAAGCTGCAAAATTTCTTTGTTTCTTTCGGGTTTTCGTGCTGGAAACCAGTAGGCATAGCTGTAATGAAAGCAGCATGAAGATAGTATACCAAGGCCTGACAGCTACCCCGTTTTTTAGTGCAATAAAAAGTAAAAGTCCCCGGCAACAGCCAGGGATCTTTAAACCTTACTACAAATACACTACTAGTTCTTTATTTAATATTGGTTAACTGTATGGTTATCAATGGATCTAGGAAGCCTCTGGTAAAACCCTTTATTGCACCAATGGATTTATTTATCAATCCCATTCATGGTCCTTTAAGTAATTACGCAGTTCAATTCCTTTTTTGGTCAAACGCCCATAAATAATCGATTCCAGGTTTGTAGACCACAACAAATAAACCATACTCTGGGTTTCAAGAAGCTTTATATCAGCAATGATCCTGTGGTTAATACCTTCTTCAATGGTGAATATAATCTGGTCTTGATGCCTGAATATCTTCATTGCTTCAAATTCCTCTTCCATAATCGTTGACGCGATCTTATACAATAAATAACAGCAAGTAGTTTGAAAAGAACCTGGTCAGGCTCCTGAAATGGTTATACAGAACAAGCAGATTGGCCTGAACCTACCCTGTCCAATATCAGATTACATATTATTAGGATGCAGGCAGGATTTCCAGTATTTGTAAATCGTAGCAAGCCTGTCCTTTAATTCTTCATAGGTCTCAGGCTTTAAGAAATAACCCTGGATACAGGACTTATATGCTTCTTTCACTACTTCAACGCGGCCTGAGGTATCAAAGAATATAAACGGGATGGCTCTTTCCTTTAAAGGCGGGGACCTTTCGATGTAGTCCCGGACTCCAATGCCGTTCATCAGGGGCAGTGCCGTATTGCAAAGAATAAGAAAGGGCTGATCCGTGGTTGCACCCAGATATTCTATCAGCTCGATGCCGTCCTGAAAAAAAAGAATCTTGTTCTTGATGCCTAATTCTTTGGATAGTTGCGCCAGCAGAAGATAATCGTTCTCATCGTATTCAACCGAGAGTATGGGTCCTGAAAGTGACATTTGTAAATGAGTGGGTTATCGTTATACACGTTACTATTTGGGGCAACTATTATTTGTTGATCACCTGCACCGTAAAGCTTACCCGGGCATAATAAATAATACCATACCAATGAGATGTCATTACCCGGAATGGTTTGACAAGAGCATGAAAATGTCAGGTTTAAAAGTAATGGAGCTTACCGGTTAATGCTGCCAATTAAGCCAGCCAAGAATTGGCAAAGAATGGGATGTCCACCAGAAAACGCTGCATCAGTAAAGTTAGATCATCCCAGTCACGTATATTTTGGATTGCCAGAAAAGCCATCAAAGCATCAGCCAGCATTCGGGGGATAGTACCTTTACGGGTGGTACTTTACGACCACACAATGGGTATCCCTTTAAACAAGGTAGTACCGGATCCTGGACTTTGATCGAACCATTTGAACTGGCCCCGGAAAGGATGAATACCAATCCTCATCATTTTATGGTGATCCACTTTGGAATGGAACGAGGTCTACTGCCAGTTGCTCAGTTCGTCAGGATCCCTGTCAAATAGTCTTAGGTATCTGTTCTGGATCGTTATTAGCTTGTTTACCGGCAGCATATAGATGTGGTTAGGCTTAGCCAAACCATGTACTTTCACCCAGTTAACGGGTATCCGGATATGATTGGCCAGCAACTGGCCATACGGATGCTTACATTATTTCTTCCCAAGTGCTGGATTGTTATGAATGCAACACGGGGTTAAATATGTACGTCGTCAACCAAAAGTGGACAGATGCGGGTGAAAAGAAAAGAGAGGTTTTTACTTACTTTGTAAGTTCTGAAAAATATGATTTTTCCGTCGATTAATCATGGATAACTGCTTGGTTTTTTGCCGGTCTGCTAAAATCTGCTTTTGACGACCCCAATAGACATCTGCGGGTGTCACATTATCGAGCGATTCATGGTAGCGTTGATGATTATAGTAATGCACCCACTCAGTCAGTCGGCTACTCAATTCATCAGGGCTATAATAGTGTTCCAGTAACAGAACGTTTTTCATTGATCGGTGATAGCGCTCAATCTTACCTTGGGTCATGGGATGAAACGGAGCACTCCGGATATGATCGATGTTTTCTCCAGTTAAGTATTCTTTCAGATACCTAGATACATAAGCAGACCCATTGTCGGACAAGATACGAGGCCGCTGACCTGCCTTCAAATTACTGACTTTCAGAGCTGCTTGCACAGTTCGCTCCACATCCACCGCTTGCATACCCGGACATAGTTCCCAAGCCAGGATGTAACGCGAATAATCATCCAATACTGTTGAGAGATAATACCAACCCCAGCGCTTGATCTTAAAATAGGTAAAATCAGTTTGCCAAAGCTGATTAGGAGCAGTGGTTGGCTTATAGAAATGATCAGTTGCTTCCATCAATCTATAAGCTGGCGTAGTGATTAATCCCTGGCTTTTTAGGATACGGTAAACTGTAGATTCTGATACAAACCATCCTTCATTATCAACGATATAGCATGCTAACTCGCGACTGGAAAGATCCGGTTGTTCTAAGGCTAGTTCAACAATGCGGCTTTTTTCAGCAGGCGGCAACTGATTCCACCCACTGGTACGCCGATAAGGCTGATCAGCCAAACCATCAAAGCCATCATTTAGATAGCGTTTATACCACTCGTAGAAGGTTGATCGATTGATGCCTAGTTCGCTAAGGGTGGCCTTTATGCTAATTGAGGATTGCTCAACTAATGTAATGATTTCCATCTTTTCAGATTGGGTCATATGGTGATAAGGATTAATCTTCAGCTTTGAGGTTTTTTTTTAATACCCGATTCTCTAGGCTCAGTTCAGCTACCAGTTGTTTGAGGGCTTCATTTTCTGATTTTATAGATTGCACTTGTTTCGACCCCCTATTATTCGGACTGTTTTGGCAAATCAGTTTAGAAGACTTTGCCTCTTATTTACCAATGCGAAGCTAGCCTTTGCTCCATGATTGTCAAGGGCTTCGCAAGTTCCTCCTGCGTCGGAACCCTTGACAATCATTCCACTCTCAGCTGGTTTTGCATTGGGCAAATAATCCGAAAAATAAAATTGCCAGTATTTTTCCGGACTCATCATTTTGATGGATCCATGCCTTCTTTTGCTGTTATAAAATTGGTAATAGTCTGCAATTTTCCACTTTGCATAATGATAGGTATCAAACCAGTAACGCCTGATTACTTCTCGCTCTAAAATACTATGCAGCGCTTCAATATGGCCGTTCTCTTCTGGTGTTGCCACATGTGTGAACTCTTGCACAACATCGTTTTCTTTCAGATATTCTCTTACGAGGTGAGCTATAAATTGACTGCCATTGTCATTTCTTAATCGAATGCCCTTCACCTGATACTCCTGCAACACACCGTCTAGCAGTAAAACCACATCATGCTTCTTGATGCTGGGTTTTAGCACATGTCCCAACACCTTACGTGTACAGATATCTATGACCGTTAACAAAAATACATTTCGTTTTTCGCCATGAATGTATACATACTTAATATCCATGGCCAGATACTGCATTGGATGCTTCGCTTTTACCTTCCGGGCCTTGACAAACTCTCGTTTTCCTGTGGTCTGAATAACCTTTTTGTTTAAGAGCAGTTTTTCTTCTGCCATCAATCTGTAAGTCTTTTTTGGATTGATAATAAATCCTGCATCTCTGAGCTCTGATGTGGTTTTCTGATAACCATAGCAAACAAATTCTTCATTTAAAATCTTTCTGATAGCTACAATAACCTTTTGATTAGCCACCATCCCACCAGTTACAGTCATTGTGTGCGTGCTGGGCTTTCTGCCAGGTCTATTTGCAGACCGTCTGTAGTACCAGCTGCTCTTATGCTCTGAGCACCAGGCAAGTAAGCGGCTGATCCTAACTTTGTCCTTAAACTTTTCGACCGTCATCTTCCTTGCATGCGCAGCTGTTCCGTTTTTTTTAAAAGCTCAGTCTTAACAGCCAGTTCCAATGCCTGGTCAGCAACGATCCTTTTTAAGCGTTCATTTTCCTGCTGGATGGCCCGCAGTTCCGGATCTATGGTTTTGTACTGTGGCAGAAGTCCGTCCTTACCCTTGTGCTCAAACTGATGCTTCCAGCGGTAAAACAAAGCCTGTGATAAATCAAATTTACGGCAGGTCGTCAACATACCCTCAGATTCAGCCTCCCGCAAAATCTGCATCTTTTGATCTAATGTAAATTGTCTTCGTGTTCCCATTTGAAATCTAATTTAACTCTACTAAATCTTTTTTAAAATTTAGTCCGGTTAATTAGGGGGCTAGAACACACTTCCGGAGCGGTGGCTTCCCGGGTGGTATCGCCAGCTAATCGTTTTTTGCCTGCTTCCAAAAACTCTTTACTCCAGCGGTAATAGATATTGGTGTTGAGCCCTTCTCGTCTACATATTTCGGCTACTGATTGCTCACCTTGCAACCCTTCCAGAACAATGCGGATCTTTTCTTCAGCTGTGTATTGGCGTCGGGTTTGCCGCTGAATGTCTCTGATGATGGATAAAGCAGGTTTGCGCTCAGAAGTTGAGGCAACTGGCTGAGCAGTTTTGGATGATCGACTGGGAAGTGGTCCTTTGTTTGAATTGGACATAATTAAGGATGTTTAAGTGAAACAATTTACTGAATTGTCTCTTCTTATTTTCACCCATTTTGTCCACTTTTTGATGACGATTTACATTATAAGGAGGATCAATATAGATACATCTAATTCGTCCCTCATACTCAGGAAGCAAGGATTTTAGTGCCTCAAGGTTATCACCATGTATTATTTTGTTACCACTTTCTGTCGAATTTGAAGTTTGTCCATCCGACGCTGTAAAGCCATATTGATGATTTAAAACTCGATATGGAACATCGAGATGGTGATTAACAACTTTATCTTTTCCGATCCAATGAAGGGTAGGCATATTTATATCTAAGGCTTGTGTAATAAAAAATCGAACAGGCGAATGCGTTGCAAGTACCTCCCAATGACATTATCGGTTGAACCGACTTGCCTATTTAGGAAGTCATCTCCCTACAAATCATCAAAGTGTTTGGTTAACATATTTAAATAAAGTTGCTGTTTCTGGAAAAAAATCGTTGTCTTCGGTAGAAATCTTTTTCCAGTAAAAATTATTATTTTTTAGAGTAAGCGTAAACTTATGAACATAAATTACTCTCCCCCCACGAACATGTGTAATATCTAAATAAGCTACATTGCTTTTTCTTTTACCCGCCACCGATAAACCAGACCATTGAGTTTCAGATGTCAGACGTCTTGTATTAGCAATTCCTGAAACAGTACCATTTGTTGCAGTAAGTTCAAGCTCAACATAGTGTGATGGAGCAACATCGTCACCAATATTGCCTTCATTACCTAGGTTTCCAGTAAATTGAGTATCAAAATTTACAGAGCTAAAATTATGTTTTTTTTGGAAATAAAAGATAGCACCTGCAACTCCTCCTATTATAGCTACTACATATGATATACTTTCTAAAATATCTTTCATCCCTTTTAATACTACATTCTGATGTACCGATGATATTGCGATAATCATTCTAACTATTTCACCTCACTATCCAAATTTCTAAGTTCATTTTCAATTTCCTCAACCGTCGGAAAATTACTCCTTAAATCTTCCGGTAGCATTTCTGTAATTGTGAATTCACTGATTCCCATTGGCTTGTTTATGTCACGCAGGGCAAACTCTGCTTCTACATTATTTTTGTCTCGACATAATAACATTCCGATGGTTGGCCTATCATCTTCGGTTTTAAGAATTGAATCCACTGCCGAAAGATAGAAATTCAGCTTCCCAGTGTATTCGGGAGTAAACTTTGTATTTTTTAGTTCAATTACTACGTAACATTTTAGTTTCACATGATAGAATAGCAGATCTATATAGTAGTCCGAATCGCCGACTACCAGGTGGTACTGCCTTCCGATGAAAGCAAACCCTTTTCCAAGCTCCAGTAAGAATTGGGTAACGTGTTGAGTGAGTTGTATTTCTATGTCTAGCTCCTTAGCTTTGGGCCCAAGTGTTAAAAAGTCAAAAATATAGGGATCTTTCAAGGTTTGCTGAGCCAAATCAGAAAATGGCTTTGGTAGAGTTGAACTGAAATTTGTGATCGACGACCCTAACCTACTATATAAATTAGACTTAAGCTGTAATGCCAATATATCTCTGCTCCATCCATTTTCAAGAGTTTGTTGAAGATAGAAGTTTGCCTCTTGCAAGTTTTTTGACTTTGTAAAAATTAGAATATTGTGCCCCCAGGGTATCTGAAGGAATAGTTGACTTTGTAATTGGTCAACAGCCTGTTGACCAATTGGCGGTGAGTAAAAAGAATAGAATCGCTTACAGTATTTTAGATTTGAAGACGATAATCCCTTAATGTCTAAGAAATCCTCTTTTAAATCTTTCGACAATGTATCTATTAGCTTGTCACCCCACTGAGTCTCAGCTTGCTTTTCTACGATCAGTTTACCAAGTTCCCAATAGAAACTAATTAGAGCAGAATTAACAGCAACTGCGACTTTAATCTGTGAAGACTCAATTTTAAGCCTAATCTCACCGAGCCAAATCCGGTAATCAACGTCATACTTTAAATTATCCATTTTCGAGATTACTCAACAGGGTATAAAATGAAAACCGAATAGATATCGGCAACAAACTACAAGTTTACAGCCCAATCTACACGTTATTGACAATCGAAGCTTTTTTTTGACGCTCCCATCCCTCAATTTCAAGCCCTTCATGCCTCAAATAATTATACAAAGTTGCTTTACTGCCAATTTTGAGTTGCTCGCAAATCTGCATGGTGGTATATTTTTTACTTTGATAAAGCGTTGCTGCCAAACTTGCTAACTCCTTAGATTTTTTTGTTAAGCCTTTGGGACGCCCTCCTACCCGGCCGCGCGCCCTTGCTGCCTCCATTCCGGCTAACGTTCGCTCCATTAAAATTTCTCTTTCGTTTTCTGCAAAGACAGAACTTAGCATATACCAAAGCCTTCCCATTTTGGAAGAAGTGTCAATCCCTTCGGAAATACTCCGGAAGTCCACTCCCATTTCCTTCCATTCGACCATGAGCTTGATGAGTTCATATGTTGTTCTTCCCAAGCGGTCAATTCTCCAAACAACTATGACATCGCCTTGGCGAAGCTCTGATATCATCCGTATATATTCCGGTCTTTGCGTAGAAGCGCCGGAAATCTTTTCATGATAGATTTTCTCACAACCTGCTTTTTTGAGAGAGTCAAATTGCAGGTCCTGGTTCTGTTCGGTCTTCGAAACCCGTATGTATCCAATCACCATTCCAAAGTACAGTTTAACGTGCCAGTTCGCAATATACAGTAATTTGTTTTGGTGTACCACTAAAATGTAATTTCAAAGTGGCATAATCGGGCATTTTAAGAACCGAAAGGGAAGAAAAATCGAGAGGCCAAAGAGTACAGAAATACCACCGGTTAAATTTACATAAGTCACCTATAACTTAAAGTTATCTCGATAACACTCATGGAAGATGGCTGAGAGTAATGGGACTTATTGGTACATCGCCATCACATTATGCAATGTTCCGTTGACTTGACTTTGAAGGATTAACGGGATTGGTTTGAGGACAAAAATATATTACATTATAACCGTTCGATTAATTAGATGTTTGGCTCGTCCCTTTGTCCTGTTTATTCTCTGTTATTTGGCACATGTGCTTCATTTGGCAGCTCCACTTTGCTGAATGACCCATACACAAAATTGTGCTTTGTCAATTTCCTCCGAACATTTTGATGAAGATATAGGATCGCAATCGTGCAATTGCTTGATGCGGAAAAGAACACTGCCACCTCATGGGGTGGCAGTTCCTCAATAGCAGTCTATTTGATACAGAGTATCGACCCGATCAGATCGGCATTCGCCGCTCACTCTATTAGTCCCAGGTTTAGTTTGAGCCAATTCGATAAAGGCGTCCTCCGTCGGTGATAGCATATAATGCTCCATCGGAGCCCTGTGTGATGTCCCTGAAACGCTGATTTTGATCTGCAAGTAGCCGTTCTTCTCCAACGATCCGGTTGTTCTCTATGACCAAACGGGCGATATGCATTCCGCTAAGTGAGCCAATGAAAAGGTTATTCTGCCACTCTTGAATCGTAGTGCCGTTGAAAAATGTCATCCCACTCGGAGAAATAACCGGGTCCCAATAGTAAGCAGGTTGTTGAAGTCCATCGCGTTGCTGAATCGCGTCACCCACTGGCTGACCGCTGTACTCGATCCCATAAGTAATGGTGGGCCATCCATAATTCTGACCAGCCTGAACGCGGTTGATTTCATCGCCGCCTCGCGGGCCGTGCTCGCTCTGCCAAAGCTCGCCGGTAACCGGATGAAGCGCGAGCCCCTGTGGATTACGGTGGCCTAATGAGAAAATCTCGTGCCTTGCACCGGCCTGACCCGCAAACGGATTGTCGGCAGCTGATTCGCCGTCCCTAGTAATCCTGACAATCTTACCAAGACCGGAATTGAGGGACTGCGCCTGAGGTCTGGTCACTGTTGATGATCTTTCTCCCGTACTCACCAGCAGGTGACCGGTTCGGTCGAACAGAATCCTCCCGCCATAATGGGCACTACTGTTAAAGGCTGGCGTGGCCTGGTAAATTACGGTTGGGCTTTCTATCCTGGTTTCATCAGTAAATAGCCTGCCTCGACCAACAGCTGTGAGCGTTCCACCGGACACTGCTTGTGAGAATACCCAGTAAACCTGCCTGTTAGTTTCAAAAGCAGGGTCGATGCACAAGCCAAGTAGGCCGCCTTGGCCGGACGCATTCACAGCTGGTAATCCGGTGATTGAAGCAACGATCGCTCCGCTTGTGTTAACAATCCGCATCTGTCCCGATTTCTGAGTGATCAGCAAACGTCCATCGGGGAGCGTAGTAATGCCCCAAGGGCTACTTAATTGTTCGGTCAGGATTCGGGAAGTGTATTGTGCTCGAGTTTGGACTGATCGGATGCGGGTTTGTCCTGCAAATGCTGGTGCATAGTTGGTGTTTGGCGCATTGTTTTCGACGCTTGCTGAGTCGGTTTGTTCTGTGCCTCCTTCCACCGGGTCCGGCGAATCCGGATCGTCCTGTTTGCAAGAGGCCAATAATGTTGATGAAAGGAATAATGCTGCTAGGATGTAGGTCTTCATAGTAATAGAGTTTGTGTGATGATTAATTATGCTTGGACCCGCATTTCCATACTGAAGTGGAATCGGTTTATAGACATTTACGCGATATGTGCAGTCATTATTAACGATCTTACGATCGATTCGCCAAACGTCTATTGTGGCCTGCGGAAAAGCAGAATTGGTAAGATGAACGACAACTTCGCACAGAGACATTTAAAGGCCCGGAATTAAAGAACTCCGGGCCTTGACGAAGACTAATATCGGTTTCTATTCAATCTGTCTTCCTAGATAGTCTTTTCGAGTTCGTCCCGGAATGGCTGATTATAATACCGCTTACCTTTCAATTTATACATCGCATTGGCCACTGCGCCAAACACTGGCGGAAATGGCGGCTCGCCAAGGCCGGTCGGATCGAGGTCGTTTTCGACAAAATGCACTTCAATGCTTTTGGGCACTTCATTGATGCGGATCATCCGGTAATTACTGAAATTGTTTTTCTGTGGCACGCCGTCCTTGAAGGTCAGCTCACCATAAAACGAATTGCCAATGCCGTCCACCACCGCTCCCTGCACCATATTCGTTGCAGCATCGGGATTGATGACTATCCCGCAATCCATCGCACTGTAAACCCGATCAACATACGGCTGCCCATCGCGCGTGACCATATCGACGACGTGCGCTGCGTAAGAATTATGGCAGAAATAAGCCGCCACACCACGATGGTATTTTTCATTTCCTGGCTTTCCCCAATTCGATTTATCGCGCACCAGTTTTAGCACACCAGCATAGCGGTCGGGCTCATACTCGTTGTTCTTTCCGACTGGATTTTCCTTTGCCCTTTTCAAGAGCTCTAAACGGAACTCGATCGGATCTTTGCCAGCGGCTTCGGCGACTTCATCCAAAAACGACTGTTCGGCCGCTGCGTTAAAGTTTGAACGCGGCGCACGGAAAGCACCAATAGTAATATTAGACGGGATTTGCCATCCCTCTGCCAAATAGTTGTCAACAGCTCCTGCAGGAAAGCGGTTTGCATGGATTGGATGCTCGGGGATACCTCCGCCTTTCACATGGAATGCGATCAGGTTTTTATTTGCATCCAGTGCAGCGCGGTAGGTTGCCGTGTACATCGGGCGGTAAATGCCGTAGGTCATGTCATCCTCACGGGTGTACATCAGCTTCACCGGAGCTTTCACCTTGCGGGAAATCAGTGCGGCTTCCGAGAGATAATGGGCATAGGCCCTGCGACCGAAACCACCACCCATTCGGGTCATTTGAATTTCGATCCTTTCGGGCGGGAGGTTTAGCAGTTTGGCCAATGTCGGTTCCGCCCAGCCGGGAGCTTGAAGTGGACCGGCCAGCAATGCTTTTTCTTCTGTTACGTGCGCGAAGAAGTTCATGGGCTCCATGCAGTTGTGTGCCAGAAATGGACCGTTATAAGTGCGCTCGATTACTTGAGCCGCATTTTTAAAAGCGTTTTCTGGATCACCGTCTTTTCGCAATTGTTGCGATGGCTTGGCTGCATACTCCTGCATTTGCTGCATTTGAATCAAAGTGCTTTCAAGCGCACCAGGTACTGTTACCTCACGTTTTCCATTTCTCCCGCCCATTGTATCTTTCTGGTCACCCGCAGGCTCCCAATTAGCCACGAGCTTTTTACGGGCTTCCATAACGTGCCATGTACTGCTGCCCACCACTACAAGTAAATCATTAAAAGACCGGGTATCAAAGCCACCTTGCTCGAAACCATCTTCGTATAATTTCAGCGAAAAAACTTCCTTGATTCCCGACATTTTCAGTGTTTCCGCAGCGTCAAAGGATTTTAGTTTCATTCCAAATGCAGGGGGATGCTGGATCATCGCGATCAGCATACCGTCAACACTGTAGTCCAGTCCGAAAAGCGGCTTGCCGGAGGTGATCTTTTGAACCTCTACATTTTTCTTGGACTTTCTGACGACCGTAAACTCCTTCGGTGATTTCAACTTTAAATCCTTCGGCACCGGCACGCTGGCTGCTTTGCTGGCCATCTCACCATATTTTGCCGACTTACCGCTGGAATGCAACAGCACACCCGCCTTGGTAGTCACTTCTCCAACTGGCACATTCCAGGTTTGGGCCGCCGCTTCGCGCAGCATTTGTCTTGCCGCCGCGCCTGCTTCCCGAAGCGGCTTCCAATACATTCTTACCGAGTTGCTTCCTCCGGTAAACTGTGCGCCCAGCTTTACGGGATCATGCGGCCCCATTTCGACTACCACATTCTTCCAGTCCGCATCCAGTTCTTCCGCGACGATCATCGGTAAGGAGGTCATTACATTTTGTCCAAATTCGGGGTTTGGACAAATCAGTCTGATCTTGTTATCTGAGGTAATCTGGATATATCCGTTTAGCTGCGACCATTGATCGGGCAGGTTCAGCGCCTCTGCCTTGTCAGCGGATTTGAATGAAGACAACCAGCTTACGGAAAGCATTAAGCCTCCGCCGGATAGCAGCGAGGCTTTAAGGAATGAGCGCCTGTCCAGCGCATTTTTATCGTTGTTCATGGTAGGTTCAGGTTAAAACTATTTTTTCGGCGCATAAGCACTTTTTGAATCCAGGTAATCCAAGCTTTCTTGAATTCGGCGTGCGATACCGGTGGGAGTGTCCTACCTTCCCCCGGATTCCAACCAGCCAGCACCAATCCGTCGTCGGCGTGCTCAATGAGCTTTTTCATATCCTTGTTGCCGTTTTGTTTTTTGTCGACAAGCTGTCTGGCAAGTTCATGAGGACTTTTACCCTGAAAGACCATGCGCATAGCAGCAGGAGGTAAGTGCCATTCCGGATTTCCCGGTGGCGTGTGCAAACCGGGTGTATTGGTATCCTGGTGGCAGTTGGCACATTTCATCGCAAAAACTCCTTTTCCGTCGACGCCTCTTTTTGGACCCATCGCGTGCAAATGACTATCGTCTCCCTGTAATGGCACATCGCCGGCCGGGTGACAGTTCATACAGCGCGGGCTCATCAGGGTTTTGTAGACCGTTTCAAAAGCCTTGACGGATTCAATGCTATCGCGCTCGGCCAGGTTTAGTCTTATTTCCTTTGTCGGCGGATTTTTCCTAAATGTAGAAGCTGCTACTGAAATAATGAATATCATTAGAGAGAGCAGCATGGCAGCTTTTCGGGTCAGGAAGTACCCAGGCCCTTTGTTCAAATCTTGTTTCATACGGATTAGATTAGGCGTGAATAACTTAACCTTTTACAGGCGCTTTCTTCTGCATTTCCGCAGCCTTGTGAATGGCCTCCCGGATTCGCAAATATGTACCGCACCGGCAAATGTTTCCCGCCATCGCATCGTCGATATCCTGATCGGTCGGATTCGGTTTTTCGCGCAGCAGAACTGCTGCAGACATGATCTGGCCGGAATGGCAGTAACCGCATTGCGGTACGTCAACTTCTTGCCAAGCTTTTTGCACCGGGTGGGAATTGGTTTCGGACAACCCTTCAATTGTGACTACTTTCTTACCTGTCGCGCGGCTGACCTTGGTCACGCACGAACGCACAGCCTCGCCATCTAGGTGCACAACGCAAGCCCCGCATTGCGCAACCCCGCATCCATACTTTGTACCTTTCAGGCCAGCCAGATCGCGGATCGCCCACAAAAGCGGCATTTGAGGATCAGCTTCCAGCTGATAGTCCTTCTTGTTGATATTCAATGTGATCTTCGCCATGTTGAGTTTAGTTAGTCTTCTATTAAGTTACCAAAAAGTCCTGCCATTATTCTTTCAACTTCTTAAATAACAAGGGCATCGTTCCAGGATCGATGGCAGTCATATCTACCAACTTCAATGACTTCACCATGCTAGCTGTACCGGTCTTGTATCTCTGAAAATGAGTTGTTTTCAAATGTTGTTCATATGCTGCCCTGTCGGCATATACTTCCAAAATTCTTACACTTGTAGGGTTTTCATCTGAATACATCGGAAAGATGCTGATCACACCCCTTTCCAACTTGATAGACGCGGCAGCCTCTTCTTTCAAGATAGCCTTATATTCTTCCAGCGAGGCAGGGTCAATTTCAATTTCGGCAATGCGGATCATCATCTTGCTTTGCTGCGCGATAGCGGATTGACATCCAAAAACCAGAATGCATGAAAACGACAAAAACGCAAACAGTAGATGCTTGCGAAATGGTCGAGACCGGCGGGTCGTACCCATACTTGTTAAATCTTCCATCGTAAGAGAGGATAATCGTTATCTATTAGCTCCCGTCGAAACCCTTTCCAAAATTTTATTCGCTTCAACCGCCCTCTGATCTCCAACTTTATCAGCAATAATGTTAAGCAAGTCCTGCAACTGCTTCTTAGAAATGCCTAGATGTAAGCTAATACCAATGTGACCGCTCAACTGAGACTCTACACCACCCAAAGTCGCCAGTATTGAAACAGTGATTAGCTCACGCTGTTTGTAATCCAACACTCCGCGAGTGAAAATGTCGTTAAATAAATGCTCTTTCAACAACGTATCAATACCGGGAACAAATGCTGCATATCCGGTTTTGGGATAGCGGTCTGGTTGTCCGGTCAACGATTCCAACACCTTTTTACCTGACTCGTATTTATTCGATTCAGTGGGTTTGGTTGGCGCTTTACCTGCCGGGTCGTTGATTTTTTTTGCTTTCCGTTCATCGAGAACACTGTTAAAGGTAATGATCCCATTCAGCGCTCGGGGAAAGCCGCAGTATGCTGATACATGTATGAATTCCTCTTTGATCTCATTGATAGACAAACCAGCTACGAGAGCACCATTCAGAGCCGATCGGAGATCTGCAAGATCACCGTTTGCGGTTAACGCAGCGATCTCGATCAAACTTTTTTGCTTCGAATCAAGCTCTTGTGACAGGTCGGCCTTTCCTTGCGCATAGCCAAGGTTTGAAATTGTAAAAGTGGCAATAAACAAGATTACCAACTGCTTCATAGGTCTATCCTTCGTCTAATTGTTATTTATTGACGCCATGTCAATTACAAAACGGTACTTTACGTCACCCTTCTCCAAGCGCTGAAAAGCTTCATTTACTTCTTGAATAGTGATCATTTCAATATCTGCTGTGATATTATTCTCTGCACAAAAGTTTAGCATTTCCTGTGTTTCGGCAATTCCACCAATGTTTGACCCTGCCAAGCTCTTGCGGCCGTGAACAATATTGAATGCACTAACTGGAAGCTCCTCAGCCGGTAGACCCACCATTACTAGCGCACCATCTACGGCTAGCAGATTAAGGAAGGTATTAATATCATGTTTTGCCGATACGGTGTCTATAATGATATCTAGTTTTAAAGATTGACTTATTTGGTTGTCGTCAGAGGACAGGACCACCTGGTCGGCACCTAGTCTTTTGGCATCAATGGCCTTGGACTGCGTTGTTGTAAACACCGTGACATGTGCGCCAAGGGCCTTGGCAATCTTTATGGTTAGATGCCCTAAACCACCAATTCCAACAACACCGACTTTTTTCTCACGATTTGCATTCCAATGCTTTAAAGGCGAGTAAGCAGTAATACCTGCGCACAGCAGGGGTGCAGCTGAAGCCGGATCCAATGAATCCGGAATCTTCAACACATATTTTTCATCCGCAACAATCCTTTGAGAAAAACCACCAAATGTATGTCCACCAATAAACTTATCTTCCGAGCCGTACACGATCGTATTTCCATTTTCACAGAACTGTTCTAAATCTTTCTTACAATAGTCGCAATCGCGGCATGAATCAACCAGACATCCTATCCCGGCCAAATCTCCTACTTTAAATTTCGTCACATGTTCTCCGATCTGGCTAATTCTGCCGATGATCTCATGCCCGGGAACGATTCGATATTTCGTCCCACCCCACTCATTTCGCAACATGTGAAGATCCGTGTGGCATATACCGCAGTAGGTAATTTCAATCTCGACGTCATGCGCCATTATCTGCCTTCTCTCAATACTCATAGCAGCCAGCGGCTGGTTTGAATCGAGCGAACCAACTGCTTTTGTTACGGTTGTTTGCATATGTTTTAATTAGATCTCTTCCTTGGTTAAGTTTTAGGCCTGATTTCAAAAGATTACGTCGGTTCGTGTAAAAGCGCTCAATTAACTTTCAGTGATTTACCTGGCCATTTTCACCGGCCTCAGAAGACGGGAGAAAGTAAGCGAGCCCATTGACCATTCCCCGTCCTCCTTTACATACACCTCGGTCACCATGAATGGATTGATTACCTCATTTCCTCCAACAACAGCTTTTAAATCAATGTCATTTAGGAGGATCGCGGTATTACCAAGGATATTTACCGACGAAGAATAGACCTCTGCTTGTTTGTACCAAATCTCACCGCTTTTAATCACTTCCAGTTCACGCCCTTTTCCCCAGGTTCCACCCATATGGATAAACATTGCTTTCTCATTGAAAAGCCTGGATAAAGAGTCAACTTTTTTCTCGGACATCCACTGCCACTTCTCTTTGGAAAGAGCTATAAGTTTCTTGCCAGCCTCGGTTGTGCTGTCGCTTGATTGAGCAAGGCTGGCGCCCTGGCTCATGATCAGTAAACCGAATCCAGCAATTGTAGAGATAGCCAATTGAGACAAGAGCATGACATTTTGCATGAGGTAAGTAGTTTAGGTTGATTATTTCTCTTCCGCACCAAATTCTTGATCCGTAACCCTTTGAAACCAAATTGTCTTTCCCTTCTGTGAGGGCGAAGTGGCAATGTAGGTCACGCCGGTCTGCTGAGTCGCACCATGCCAATGCTCGACTCCAGGTTGGCATTTAATCACTTCGCCGCGACGCACCGTTTGTTTGGGTTTGCCTTTTTCCTGATAGTAACCAACTCCGTCAGTGATGATCAGAATCTGTCCACCCGGATGTGAGTGCCAATCCAATCTTGCGCCCGCATCGAAGGTTGCTACCGATGTCCCGTAAGCAAATACGCTGTCTGGAGCATTTAATTCCGTTAACCATACATCTCCCACATGGTGAACATTAGGTGATTTTTCACCTTTGGGGAACAGCGGTTTATCTTGAGCCAGTGACCGATTTGCCGTTATCGTTAATCCGGCGAATAATAGATATTTAGTCGCTATCATCTTTTCGTTTCTTGAATGTTCGGATTATCTGTCTACTCGTTTCTGTAACTCATCTGGATACCGCGCCCCGCTGACTTCGAAGTCTGCAATCACATCAGCGATCCATTTCAATTCATATTCTGTGAGCTGAATTTGAGTAGCTCCCAGGTTCTCTTCCAATCTATGCAGCTTTGTTGTGCCAGGAATAGGCACGATCCAAGGCTTTTGAGCCAAAAGCCAGGCTAACGCGATTTGGGCGGGCGTCACAGAAACTCCATTATTTTGTTTCTGTGTAGCTATCGATTTCAGAACCTCAACAAGTCCTTGATTGGCTTTGCGATTTTCGTCTGAAAAGCGCGGGACAATATTGCGAAAGTCACCCTTGTCAAAAGCTGTGCTATGATCAATTTTACCGGTCAAAAAGCCTTTTCCAAGTGGGCTGAATGGAACAAAGCCGATACCAAGCTCTTCCAGTGTGGGAAGAATGCTTTCCTCTGGCTCTCGCCACCAAAGTGAATATTCACTTTGCAATGCCGCAACCGGTTGAACCGGGTGAGCCCGGCGAATTGTCAATGCACTCGCCTCCGACAGCCCAAAGTGCTTCACTTTTCCCTCTTTGATCAATTCCTTTACTGTTCCGGCCACGTCCTCAATGGGGATCAAAGGATCTACACGGTGTTGGTAAAACAAATCGATTGTCTCTACATTCAGCCTTTTGAGCGAAGCCTCTGCAACCACGCGGATATTTTTTGGACGACTGTCAACCCCTTCATTGGGCTTTCCGTTAGTAAATCCAAACTTAGTGGCTATTACGACATTGTTAGCGAAAGGCTTCAATGCTTCACCAACGACTTCCTCGTTGGTGAAAGGGCCATATGCCTCCGCAGTATCAAAAAATGTAACGCCACGTTCGACCGCTGCCCGGATAAGTTTAATCGCCTCTTGTTTATCTGTTGCAGGACCGTAACCGAAGTTCAGTCCCATGCATCCCAGCCCAAGTGTCGAAACTTCCAAGCCGCTATTTCCTAATTGTCTCTTTTTCATACAGACATTACTTTAGTCTTCAAGTTTTCTTTCTCCCAGCCACTTGACCATCGCTGGATCTCTGTGGTCAAAAAAGCTGCTTGCGCTTGTATCGAGTGACTTGATTGCTTCCATATCGTCGCTGTCAAGGGTGAAGTCGAAGACCTCGAAGTTTTCGGCCATTCTTTCCTTCCGCACTGATTTGGGGATCGCAATCACGCCTCGCTGGGTCAACCAGCGTACTACTACCTGTGCGATCGTCTTTCCATATTTGTCGCCAATTGTTTTCAGCAGCTCATTTTGGAAAAGTCCGTTTTTTCCTTCGGCAAATGGCCCCCATGACTGGATTTGGACATTATTGTCTTCCAGAAAGGCCTGCGTTTGGATTTGTTGATGAAATGGGTGCGTTTCAATCTGATTGATGGCAGGAACGATTTCGTTGTGGACAATCAAATCTATCAGTCTGTCCGGGTGAAAGTTGCTAACACCAATCGCACGAATTTTACCTTCTTTATACAAATCCTGCATTGCCCGCCACTCTCCATAGACATCGCCAAATGGCTGATGGATCAGATATAGGTCCAAATAATCAAGTTGCAGTTTACTCATTGACCTTTCAAAAGCTCTTTTAGTGCCTTCGTAGCCATCACCCTGAATCCATAGCTTTGTAGTGATAAAAAGCTCCTCCCTTGGTACGCCACTTTTTTTGATAGCGCTTCCAACTGCCTCTTCGTTTGCATATGCTGCCGCTGTGTCGATCAAGCGGTACCCAGTTTCGATCGCATCTATTACGCTCCGTTCACATTCCTGCAAATCAGGTACCTGGAAAACTCCGAAACCCAAAACTGGCATCTGAACGCCATTGTTCAACTTTATATATTCCATGTGGTCATCTTTTTATATTTCGCGGCACTTTACTATTTCTGTGCCTTTTGGGGTGATCATTCGTTCGGTCACCATGCAAATTTCAGTTATAGTTTATATTCAAATGGTATACATATCCCGGAATTGCTTACCAATATTCCTGATTTGGAATACGCATGGACTCAGGCAGCTCGTTTTTCGCCCTCGCCACCATACAATCTGAAATTTTACGTCACAAACGGGTACTGAAGAAATCAACCAGCTTTGAAACTGCTTGGTTTACATACTCTGGTTTCCAGTATGTTTCTATATGGGTTGCACCATCAATAAGGTACAACTCTTTGTTTTTAGCATTCGACGCTTTTTTAAAAGCATCCTCTGTCATGTAATACGTGTCCGCTTTACTTCCGGCTATCATTAATAGTGGCTGTTGGATCAGATCCATATTGGCGGCGGCATCGAATGTCATCAAATCCAAGAGGCTACTCATCGTATATTTTCCACTGGAATTGGGATGCGCATGGGTCTTACCGTAGTAGATATACCCTTCACGATACAGATCAAACGGCATTTTAGCGATCTGCTCATCAGTAAGGGGCGTTTTATTATCGCCGACGTAAATAACTTCACCAACCTTGGCTTCTTTCTCACGGGCTTCTGAAGCTTGTTTCAAGCGATCCTGGATAGTAGCTAGCTGGGAATTCATAAAGCCGTTTTTACGAACAATACCTGAATTGAACATGCTCAATGTAGCTACTGAGGCAAAGCGCTTATCCGATTGTGCCGCTGCCAAAGAGTAGCCGCCCCCGCCACAGATACCTAACAAAGCAAGTTTAGAAAGGTCAACCCCAGCGTATTGTGAAAGATAGTCTGCCATAGCATGGATATCCTCAATACGGTTAGCTGGCTTGTCTACGTTACGTGGCAGGCCGCCGCTGCCTCCCTGGTAAGCTGCATCGGCCGTAATGGTGATAAATCCATTTTCAGCGAGCCGTTGGGCATACAAACCAGCCACTTGTTCTTTAACACCACCGTTTGGGTGCGCTACGACGATAGCTGGATATTTCTGGGAGGGATTGAAGTTAGCAGGGGTATAGACATTAGCAACAATGTCAATGTCTTTGATTTTATAAGTTACCGGGTGAATGTTAACTTTTCCGGCAACGTTTTCAGTGATAGCCCCGCCATAAACCAGAGTGAACGGATTTTTTCCGGCATTTGACTGATTCTTCACTCTTTTTGTATCTGCACTTGCCAACTCCAATTGTTGGTTTGCTCTCGCCTGGGCATCACTTGTCTCTATACTTCCAGCGGATAGTATTGACGCGCCCATTAAAATTGCTATTGACTTCATATGCCTGTCTGTTTTCTTTTCGTAATTGATGAATTATTCATTTTCTACAATACAAAGTTCGCAAGTCGACCACACCTGATGCTTATACCAATTACAGTATTACTTACCAATATTACCGACCAGAAATGTACTTGGCAGAAAGATGGATTAAACACGCTTACTAACTGTCTGGCGGCAGATATCGGGATACAAAAAACAGCTCATGAAACTATGTTCATAAACTGTCTGTGCCACCGGCTACTACACTAGAAATAAGCTAATTAGGGCATCTTAAAATTTTGAATCCAACTTGTAACCTGATCTTGCACCTGAATCAGCCGATCGCCTTCCATCACGAAGAGCACGCCATCCCGCTCAACGCCTCCCCGCGTAGAGAAGCCGTCTAGTACACGAGTTCCCGAAGCCAGGTTCTTGACTTCTTCAAAAGTACTTCCTATGCCATATCCGGCATTAGTATTGAATGGGGCGATTGTCTTTCCTTTCAAATTATATTGTTTCAAAAAGCTCTTTACTGGAGGCGGCAGCTGCATTCCCCAAGTCGGGAAACCCAGGAAAATCATCTCATATTTTTCGATGCTATCGATGACAGTTGCCAGGGGCGGCAGAAAGCCAGATGCATTTTCACGCGCAACCTGATCTACCGTTGTTTGGTAGTCCTGTGGATATGGATTTTGCAATTCCAGAGCGACTAATCGGCCGCCTGTCTGCTTCTGAATAATTTCGGCGACCGCCTTCGTATTCTTTGTTCGTGAAAGATAGACAATGAGGATTTTCTCGGCCTGAACGGCTGTCATCTTATTTTCTGACGATCCCGGTTGTCCGCTAGTTGAACATCCCATGAACGATAGTATAATCAAAAGGCAAGCACAAATAGGCCAACCATTTACCGGCTGCATTCTCATAGTTTGTAAAAATTTAGCTGACGCAAATACATATACGTCATTAATCAACTGCATTTGCTACTTGACACCTACGATCTTCCGAATCATACCATCTGCCTTCGTCAATACGTACAGTTCGCCTTCGCTATCTTCGGCCAGGCGCAAATCAATTCTACCAGCCCCAGCAATGGCCCCGCGTCCAGGCAAGCCTGGATTCTTGCCGCCTCGCCTTTTGTAAGTTTCTTCCGCAAGGCTACGAATCTGCGTGCCTAGCTCATGAATAGGGGCAAAGGTAAGCGGATTGCCATCGTCTGCTGCAATCACGTCTTTTATGCGAGCGTACCAGATACGGCCGGTTGTAATGTCACCAAAAACGAAAGTGCCTTTTAACATCGGAATCTTTTTGCCTCGATAAACAAAGCCATTGGCTATTGCGTCGCCCCCACCTGGCGCGTGAGGGTAAGCCAATACCGCGTAGGCAGGCTTCACTGTTCCATGTTTCACGACGTCTGTAACCTGAACCGCGATCTGATCATCTGCTGGTATTGGTCCCATCTTGTTACCTTCTTCCATGCTCTGGGAGCCTTCACGCAGGGGATATCCATAGTTTGCTCCTTTCTTTATAATCATCACAGTTTCCCAGCTCACCAAGCCAATGTTAAAAGCGAACAATATTGGCTTTCGGGGACGGGCCGGATCGATGTACCAGGTCAATCGATGCGGATTGCGCAGGCCGTAAGCCCATATCTCTTTTCGCGCACCCGAAATCGAGACAAAAGGATTGTCATTGGGAATTCGGTATTGCCCATTATCGCTTAACGTGCTGGTGGACTTCTGTACGTCCGGCGACGGGATAATTCGGAGCACTTTCCCTTGAAACGTATCGAGCCTTTGTGCATGCATCCTGTTGGGTCCTGGACGTTCACCCGTACCTGCATCACCAATTCCCAGGTACATGACGCGCCAGTCAGTGTCACCGGGCCGGGCAGCCGGATTAAACGTTAGTTCATTAAGAGGGTGGAAAAGTCCAGGCACGTACAAACGAAGCACCTCGCGAGCTGTCCCTTCAAATGTATAATTTCCAATTTTCTGATCCCTCCACTCAACAATAACCAGCTCTCGCTCCATCTGCGGATCACCAGCAGCAACTGGTTTGGCAAGCGCAGGAGTGATATTATATCCTGCAAGATTTAGACCTGGAACTACGCCGGCCTTTGGCATTGGACTTTCACCAGGTGCGGCGACATTCTCCATGTGGAGCGTATAAAAAATGCCGTTTTTCGAATAATCAGGGTCGAAAACAAAATTCATTAGCCCAGACGCGTAGCCCTTCGCGGAAGTCAGTTTCGTAAATAGACCAGCGCGACTATTCGAACCATCGAAGTCCAGGTACGTGGTAAGCTTCTTGGTTTGCTTGTCAAGAATGTACAATTGACCATTCAGGTCATTAATGAAAGTGCGTTTCCCACCAGGCTCATCCAGCATGATGCTGCCACGTGCCAGCACGCCCGTCACGCGGTCAGCAGACATATCCCCTGTGATGGGCATTTCAAGGTAATCGGCCAATTCGATTGTATGTTCTGCATTGGTTTGTATAACATTGACCTTCGCCGCAGCGGCAGCCGCAACTCCCTGCGGCGTGGACAGAGAACGGACGTAGGCAATGACATTCTTAATCTGGCTGTCAGACAGACTTCCCTCGAAAGGAGGCATCATTCCCGATGGGAATCCTTTCTTGACCGTGTTAAAAATCTCTGCGTCAGTCGAGCCGTGATCCCAAGCGTCGTCGGTCAGATTAGGTGGTTGTTTTCCGCCGCGCTCGGTGATAATGGAGAGCTCGATGCCCGCCTTCACAGCTCCCTGAGCCGCATCGCCGTGACAATTTGCGCAGTTAATCGTGTATAAACGCTGGCCCTCTGCCAATGATTGCCTAGTGGTCTGAGAGTAAACCGGCATCGTTGATATGGCGACAGAAAATAAAGATGCCGCAAATTGCTTATACATGTTCATAAAATTTGGTTTTCTAAAATCAGGCTTTCAACTTTTGACACCAGCATACGCGATGGCATATTGGTTTTTACTTATTAAGTTTTGCAGATTTGTCCATCACATCAAGCATGGTTTCTTAGGATCAAAGCCGATGTATTACGGATTAGTGATATACCGACCAATCTCACGGATTTAAATACTCTTGGTTGGTAACTGGAAGTCCCGAAGTTACCCCGCCTTTATCCAGGTTTGGGGTCGCAACAGTATGTACCATCGCTGAATCTGGAGGAGCTCCATGCCAGTGCATTGCACCTGGCGGAGCAATAATAGCCTCACCTTGACGAAGAATTTGCTTAGGCTTTCCCTTTTCCTGATACCATGCTGTTCCCTTTGTTACAACAATAACCTGGCCGCCTGCGTGAGAATGCCAGATCGTTCGTGCGCCCGGACCAAAACTGACTGTACTCACACCACAGTTTATTTCAGCTACTCTAGGGAGGCGACTCACCGAAGACTGCCCTCCCGTAATAAACCCGCCACTCTGATTCCGCGTTGTGTCGGCCGACCCTACCGAAGCGGTCTGCTGTTGTGCACAAAGCCTCGCACAGAAGCAAATGGACAAAATTATAGCTGTCAAATTGATGACAAATCGCTTTTTCATATGTTTGAAAGGTCGAATGGTAAAGTTCTCAAACGTTTTCCGGTGGCTGCAAATATGGCGTTGCCCAATGCGGGTGCAAAAGGTGGTACACTGGGCTCACCGACTCCCTTCATCCGACTGCCGTCGGCGATAATATGAACCTCGATAGGAAATATTTCATTAATGCGTGGAACAGGGCTATCGTAAAAATTATTTTGTTCGACCATGCCGTCTTTAAAGGTAATTCCCGGTTTCACAGCCGCAGAATAGGCCATCACAACACCACCTTCCATCTGGTTCTTGACATTATCTGGATTAACGACAATACCCAGATCAATCACGACAGTAACTTTGTCAACCCTTACAATTTTCTTTTCACCGTCATAGGTAACCTGGACAACTTGACCGCATTGGCATCCGAAGAATTTCCATTGGCTTACTCCACGTCCTTGGTAACTTTGTAAGGGTTTATCCCATCCCGACACCTCTTTTAGCTTGGTTAGCAGCTTTTTTGTATCCGAATTTTCATCAACTAAGCTTAACCGAAATTCCATCGGATCAATCCCGACCTTATGTGCCAGCTCATCAATAAAGCTCTCGTGCGGAAAGCAGATCGTCGAGCTTACGACTGATCGAAATGCAGCGCCAGGAATGTGCGAATCAGTTTTGACATAGGACGTTTTAAGATTTGGGATTTGATAATCCTGATCGCCTATACCTTCAACCATACTAGGATCGAGTTTGGTCTGGTCAAAATTCTTGAACAGCGATTCATGGAAGTTCGGGCCAATGACTTTATGGCGAAACGCAGTCAGTTTCTTCTGGTCGCTCACTGTTCCGCTTAACTTAGAGAATGTCATCATTCGCCATGGGCCATTTTTGATAACTTCTTCCCTTGACCAAAGCGTTTTCACAGGCTTATCCACTAGTTTGGCGACATTGACTGCCTCAACTATGTAATCATAATACAAACGTCTACCGAACCCCCCGCCGATAAACATGTTGTGGTACTTAACACTTTCGGGCTTAAAGCCAGTCAGCGCAGGTATATCGTTTGAGCCAGAACCAGTTATAAGGTTGGGCACCTGTGTCGATGACCATATTTCGACCTTATCACCTGTAACTTGTGCAACACAAACCATCGGTTCCATTGTCTGGTGCGAAATCACCGGCGTTTCATAAAATGCCTCGATGGTATTCTCAGCGGTTACTACAACCGAATCAATCGCACCAATATTTTTATCAACCATACCCTCCTTATATTGCTGTTGACGCAAGTACTGGTCATATTCTTGAGAATTGTATCGTTCGAAGCCTTTAGTATCCCATTCAACTCTCAGTTTTTTACGGCCTTGCAGCGCATTCCAGTAGGAATTGGCAATTACGGCCACTCCGATGAAGCTATAAATACCAACGATCCTTTCAACCGGAGCCACCTTGATCACACCAGGCACTTTCAGCGCATCAGATGCATCAAAACTTTTTAGTGTACCTCCAACTACCGGACATCGGTATACGCTTGCATGCAGCATCTCGGGTAATTCTACGTCAATTCCAAAGACTGCGGCCCCGCATGTCTTTAATGGTACATCGGGCCTATGCGACTGTTTTCCGATAATTTTAAAATCCTTCGGATCTTTGAGCTTCGGCTGTTTTGGTAATTCTAATTTCGAAGCTTCAGTCAATAACTCTCCGTAAGTAGCTGATTTTTTTGTCCCCATATGTAGCACTCTGCCATACTCAGCATAACAGGTCGATTCATCAACCTGCCAAATTCTACTGGCAGCAGTAATAAACACCGCCTTCGCAGCTGCACCAACTTTACGCATCTGCTCATAACTTCCTCTGACAGATGTGCTCCCACCGGCACGCTGCCCATTCCCAAATTCCTTCTCACCGCCGGTATTTTTAATCGTAACCTGATCCAAGGACACCTCAAACTCTTCTGCAATCAATGCAGGTATCGATTGATACGTTCCTTGGCCCATTTCTGGCTTTATGTTGAATAATGTAATATTTCCGTTAGCTTCAACCAGGATAAACGGTGTGAAATTACTGGCTTCAACGCCGGTCGCCTTTCTAGGGAAACCCTTTGCCGAAAGTCCAAGCCAAAGTGCCGCGCTACCAACAGATGCCCCTCGGATAAAATGACGCCTTGAAATATTGTTCATATCGCTATCTAATGGGTTAGATTGACAGGGTTACACGAAGTAACTAGTCGAGATTTTTCTCTTTCAAGAATTTGGACATTTGGTCGGCCACCTCAATGTTATTCAAGTCTGAGAAAGGAAAGTGCGTGTTGCCTTTGATCCCGATTTCCGGTAGATGCACAACTGTAACATCCCCACCGTGCTTGTTGACCACATCACGCCAAAGACGCGCCATTTCAAGTCTTGCACGCCAGCCATCTTGACCGGGATTATCGATTTGCTGCGCCGGAATAAAATCACCGTAGTAAATGATAATCGGAATCTTGGTCAGCTTCATGAACTCTTCTAATGGGATACCTACCCCTTCTAGCGGGCCTGATGAACTAGCGATTGGAGCTGGTACTTCCCAAGTTGGAAAGACGAACCCGCTTCCAGGCTCATAAGAAACGATTGCTTTAACTTTGCTATTCTTTAATGCGGTTTGCCAACCAAAACCTCCCGAGTGGGAGTGGGTTACCAGAATTCCCTCACCAATCCTATCAAAAAGTTTTGATGTTGCACCAGAGATAACTTCCGTATCGAATCCCCCTATATTTGGTGTTATTTGGCGAAAATATTGATTGAGCGCCTCCGGATCTTTCGAGAATTGGACCCCAGGAAAATAATCAGGCCAAATCCCCACTCTAAATGTCCCAAACCATCCCTGTTCGTCGGGGATTGGGTCGATCTTCGCAGCGACGGTACTCCTTCCAGCATTGCCACGCCTAGGCTGATCAATAAGATATACTCCGAACCCACGACGTAGAAATATGTTCTGAAAGCCCTCTCGACCATCAGGCGTTGTCTCCCAGGTCTTTGAGAACTGACCGATACCATGCCAGAAAACGAGCGGCAGTTTTCGTGCTTTGTCCGGGATTTGATAAAACACATAGGCATGATCACCATGATAAGTTTGTCCATCAGGTGTTCTCGTCTTCGGATCGAAGGTTCCTGGGTTAGTTATCACACTTCCTCCCACCGCAAAGCTTCCTTGCTCCCGAAGCGTGATCAGACCATTACCCGTTCCATTTTTGCTACTGGAACATGAAATGCCGATCAAAGAAGAGCCTATGATAACCGCCAAAATTTTTATCCGAGTTAATCCTAATTTTTTCATTCTGTATCAAATATGGTCTACCAAATCACTGAAGTCCACAACCGCGCCCAATGCGGCTAGTTGGTTACCTTGCAAAATTGCCTAGAAAAAAGGCCGAGCGTTGTATACGGATTACGGAAATGCTTACCAATATTACTTATCCAGAAAAGATTACAATAAAAACAAGACGTGCAGCATTAAGTTTGTGCTCAGAAATTTAAAAATCAGCGACATGGAAGATGTACTTAGGTTTAATAGTATTCAGGAGTACAACACGTTCAATAAACATGAAACTTTATACCCACTGGTAAGTGTGGTTGATTTGTCAAAGGCCGACCCACGAGAATCGCGCCGAATGGCATATGAGTTCTACGTGGTGTTTCTTAAAGAAATCAAGTGTGGGGATCTGCGGTACGGGTTGAATTATTACGATTATGAGGAAGGTACCTTGATCTTCCTGGCGCCAGGTCAGGTAATCGGAGAAAATATCAAGGATAACTTCTATCAACCTCAAGGCCTGGCACTGGTGTTCCATCCGGATCTATTACATGGCACAGGCCTTGGAAAGCACATCGATCAATATACGTTTTTCTCTTACGAAGTAACCGAGGCACTCCACCTATCAAAGCAGGAGCGCAAGATAATCACAGATTGTCTTGCTAAAATTGAGTATGAAATAAGTGGGAGGATTGACAAGCATAGCCGGCGACTGATTACTGCTAATATTGAGTTGTTTCTCGAGTACTGCGTAAGGTTCTACGACCGGCAGTTCATCACCAGGGAAACAGTAAACAAAGGCATACTGGAAAGGTTCGAAACTTTGCTTAACAAATATTTCAAGTCAGATAAGCCTCAGCAGCTAGGCCTTCCGACCGTAGCATACTGCGCTGATCAGCTTCACACATCTGCAAATTATTTTGGTGATTTAATCAAAAAAGAAACTGGTAAGACTGCCCAAGAATACATTCAGGTGAAAATTATCAGTATGGCAAAGGAGCTAATTTCCGACCATGACAAATCCTTTAGTGAAATCGCGTACGAGCTAGGATTTAAGTACCCGCAGCACTTCACGCGCCTGTTTAAACAGCGAGTTGGGCAGACCCCCAATGAGTACCGAGTCCTTCACAACCCTAACTGATCATCTTGTGTCTTTGGGTTCAATACTCGATTGAAGGAATATTGTTCACTGTTGTGTGCCGAATAAACCTCATTTAGCCGCAAATAAACCCTGGAACATAATTTCAATTTATTAGATATGAAACACTTACTTAAAATAACAGCTTTTATTTGCTGCCTTCTCGCACCGACTTACGATGTAAATGCGCAGAGAAAAAAAAACGACTATAGTGAAAAAAATACAAGCATTTTCCCAAGAGGACAGCGAGTGCCGGCGAACAATTTTACAGGCAAGGCATGGGTCCAACAATTGATCCTACCGGATAGCGCATTCAACATCCCAGTAGGTAATGTTACATTTGAAGCAGGAGCACGAACATACTGGCACTCACATCCCGGAGGGCAAGCTTTGCTGGCGCTTGATGGGGTTGGCTACTACCAGGAGAAGGGGAAGGAAATCCAGGTTCTTCGAAAGGGTGATACCATAAAGTGCCCGCCGAATACACCACATTGGCATGGCGCGTCCCCAGAGACAGGCTTTACGCAAATCGCAATTACTCCAAACACTTCTAGTGGCAGGGTGAACTGGCTACAGCCGGTAACTGACCAGGAATATTCCAGCTTTAGAAAATAAATGCGTTTTGCTGAAATCATCACCAGAACGGCGATCAGAGAATTGAAAACTAAGCTATAATTTTGTAGCTATTTTTCAGCGTGATGTCATGCTAATCATGTATGTATGCAGTCAGCTACATATGATTTCAGCGTGATATGTCTTATTGTATAAACGTTCTATTAGGCCTAACTCTTATTGACTACAGTACACTTTAATATGGTATATGGCAGATTAATCGAACTAAATCAGGCCAATAAGAGATCAACCCGTGGATTTTTCAACTAAATCAAAAGTACGTTTTAACGACGGTATTTATGAAAAGTTGAACATTACCAATTCTATTATAACTGCCATGCCAAAGATGTCCTATCAGGAAATCGCTGCTTGAATATTTCTCGTATTATTAATATACTTCATTGGTTTAAAGCAATACTTATTTTCTCTTTAACTGTCTGAGCAGATCTTGTGCCTTCTTAGCTTCCATTTGCCTCCGATTTAGATTCTGCTCTGCCTCTTTCACCGATAGTTCATGCGCTTCAAGCCTTTGTGTTTCAAGCTCAGCCCGGTCAGGATCTCTGTAATAAATACTGTCAGCTTGTGCTGCAAGGGTCGGGCTGAGCTGCCTGGCAATACGGAATTTAAGATTATTTTCCCGCAAACGGCTACATTCCCCATAACTGCTGATGGTTACTGCAACACTCAAAGCCGTAACGATCAAAAGCAATACAGCTGAAATGATGAACCCTTTCGAACGAAAGTCAAAATGGTGGTAGTTTTTAACTTTGAAAGCATGGGGAATACACTCAATGCCCTTCTGGACTTCTGAAAGCTGGGACGCCAGCGAGGAGATTGATGAACAATTGTCTATTTCGCTCTTTAACCCGGCCAATGTGTTTGTCAGGACCTCGTTCTGAGATTCTGCCCAAGATTGGATCAGATTCTCAATAGATGCGTTCTTCCTGATCACAATCGAAAGCACTTCTTCAATCGATTCTAGTTGTTCTTCTATATTTTTCATAAGCTTTGTCCTAAATACTTTTTACGTTTCTTCTTTTTTGACAGATTGGTAATAGGCTGCCCATACTGCTGAACAGGTTTGAACAGGTCATCAGGTATTAGGTCACTTGGGCTGTTTTGCAGGAACAAAACAGGATAAAACCTTTCTTTTGAAAAATCTGGTTGATAAGCAGACTGCTTTTGATATTGCTGCATCAATAATTGTTTCTGGTTCTGCCCGATCAAGGCATCCAGCTTGCCAAAGCTCAGGTTTCGGTCGATCTTTGACCCTTTGAACAGAAAATCGCTTTTTTTAAAGCTGACTCCCTGGATCTCACTTGTGCCAGACTTGTATTTGAAAATGGTTTCAATGCCTTGTCTTTCCAGTTTAACACTTAAATCCTTCCAGTTTTGAGCACTTGTGCTTGCTGCTTTGATCGCATCATATAATTCATACTTGATTTTATCTGCACCTTTCAGCTGCTGCCGGTTGACCTGTTCTTTCCCCTTTCCTAAATAGTAGCCATATTTCAGGGTGATGTCTTTGCATACTTTTATATTCCTTGATTTTTGAAACTGATCTGAGATGGATTTTCCTTCATTGCTTACCCGGTTATAAATTATATGCAAATGTGGATGGTTTTTATCCCGGTGCTCGACCAGGATAAACTGCGTATCTGTAATCTTCATCTTTTCCAAATACTCCAACGCACGCTGTTTCATGATTTCAGGTGTTAGCCGGGCAACATCTTTCTTGCTCCAGCTTAGTGAAATATGCCCGGTTGCCTTTCTGAGGTCCGGATTCAGTTTCCTCTGCATGTTGAAATCATCGATCATTGAGCTGACCTGATCCGTTCTTACACCTTCGGCCAGCAGCAGACTTGCCTCATGTTTTTGCATGGCATACCGGATCACACCACCAAAGCTGCTGCCGATTGTAATCTTACCGATCATCGCTGCTCATCTTTTTTAAGATTAAATTGATTTGCAAAAGCAACTCTTTACAGGATTGCCGGATGAATGTCAATCCTTCCTTATGGGCAAGATGCGCGAGTTGATTGAGGTTGTTGGCCATACCTGTCAGTGTCCTGAGATGTTTGAGATCCTCAGGTTTTAGCCTGGCCAGAACTTTTGCTTTTTTAGCAGCCTGCCTGAACCAAGCACTTGGTTTTATGCCGGCATCCCTGGCTTTTTCTTCAATCAGAAAACGCTCGTTTTCCGTCAGTCTGACCATGAACTGAGTTTGCCGTTTTACTTTTTTAGGGGGCCTTCCACCTTTTGGGTTATAAGGCTTTGTCTTCTTTGTTTCTGTCTGTTCCATTTCACATTCCATTTTCTATTTCTAACCTTTTGCGACCAGCGGGAGAAAAAGGCAAGTTTTTAGTTGCGCAAGGAGCGCAACATGTTTTTGCGAAGCGAAAACACAAACTTGCTCTCTGAAGACATTTATAGACTTAGCCCCCTCGACTTTTTCAAATCCTTACGTTGTATCGTATCTTTCTGTATTGGCTTTTGATCTAATAAATACTCATTAAGATCTTTAAACTTCTGATACATACATGATGCATCGATGGGGTTCAAACCAGCGGATTCGTATTTCCCCAAGGCTTTTCTGCCTGCATTATCATGATCCAGATAGAGAAAAACATTACGGTAGTTTTTCAAAATGTCCAAACTGCGATCCACGAAACTGACTGAGTTCAGGATTAAAAAATCACTGGCTACCGGGTTTTCTTTTCTAAGAGTAAGAAGAGAAAGAAAATCCATAAACCCTTCCAATACACAAACTGATCGGGTGCCATTTTCAATGTGGCTGATATCCTTAGGAGAAGATGAGCCTTTGAAGTATTGACTGCGAAGTTCATATCCACCGGACCTGTTTTTAAAGCCTACAGCAAAGTAGCTTTTGTCTCCGATCTGGTAATACACTTCTTGACAGTGTATTCTTGCAATTTCGGACGCAATCCCTCGTGACTTGATGTAATTTGTAATAGCAAGATTGTTCCCCAACTGCTGGACATGCGAAATTTTTATTGACGAAACACTTTCTTCCTGGGTAACGCTATCCAATATATGTAATGGTGGTCTTAACGCAAATTGCTGTTGAAATAAATAAGAACCTGCTTCAAACTTTGATAATGATTCTTTCACATCACAATTAAACAGCTGGCATCCCAGATCAATAATATCTCCTCCTATGCCAGTACCATGATCATAAAATAGGTTGAGTTTTGTGTCAACTTTGAAAGAGGGTGTATTTTCCCGGCGTAATGGAGAAAGATACCAATGATCATTTCCGCGAATGTATTCAGGATGGATATGATTACTTTTCAGAAACTCTACAATAGAGATTTCTTTGGCTTGCTGGCAAGTCATAATTATAGGAGTTAAATGTTAAAAAACTGATGAATTGATGCGCTGAGCGCTTATCTTGTTCTATACCAATGATTTAAACTATCATCAAGGTTTCATCAACAATCATCGAATGCTGCATCATAGTTATTGGATTGATGCGCTGCTGATGCGATCTTGATGCATCATAAAAAATTGATTATTAAATAATTAACCATATTTCTCATCAATTCATCAAAATATTAGATAATATCATTGTACTCGTTTATCTGCTTTTTCGACAGGATATAATATCTGCCTTTCCCTGTTTGCTCAAAGACACTGCCATCGGTCAGAAACTTGTATTGTAGATAGCTTAGCGAGTTTTTAGCTGGAACCAATTTCCAATTATTTTGCAGGATCCGTTTAATTTGTATAAGATCTTTGTACCGGACATGCTTCTTATTAAGCCAGTCCTGCACGTCTGCGGTACAGAATTTTATCTCGTCTAAATCCTTTTCATCCACGATTGTCAATAGGACGTGGGCAATCTCTAATTCCAGCTTATTCCGGTTTTGGTTGAGCAACTTCTTTAATGCCGGTGTGGCAATCTGTGCGGCGGTGAACCACATACGTGTCTGCTGCTGATAGGTGAAGTCCCGGTGAATGAGGAAATGAATAAAGTAGGGAATCTCAGACTGAAGCTCAGCCAACAGTTTCTCGTTATCGAATTTGAGCACCGGTATTTTTCGGACCCAGTAACGGATTTCACCAGGCTCGGCAATGATAAAATGATCTTCGTTATTGCTGCAAAGAATAAATTTTCCGAAGAACTCTATTTCCTGTCGGTCAAATCCTTTAGCCTCTATCTTGTAAAACTTAGCCGTACTTAAATTCTTAATCCGCTCGGAATCTTCTTTTCGGTCGAGAAATGTCTCATCTACCCCAATAATTAGCTTTTGAGCCCATTCAATATTGAAATTGGACCGAAAATCTTCATTGCTGTTAATGGTCATATTTTCCCCGAAAATGGATTTGACAAAGTGCAGAAAAGTTGTTTTCCCTGTATTACGTTCTTCACTGACCAGACAAAGGATTGGCAGGATCTGTGTAGGTTTTTCCAAAAGCACTTTAAAATAATCATATCCCATTTCTATCTGTTCTCCGAAAATATGTCGGAGAAAACCGAAGATAGTATTCGAGTCCCCTTTTTTGGCAACATGCTGAAATGGTTGATAACGGTTGTAGAAGCCAACCACTTTTTGCTCATAATTTAAATGGCTGGGCACAAAGCAAAATCCATCATACCGTTCTACCTCGTTTTTAAGGAATTTACGGTCATGGTCTAGCCGTATGCAATCTGCGGACCAAGGGACCAGAATGGTCATGGTGTCCCCGGAGGAGAGCGGCTTTCGCACTTCCTTGAAGTAGCTTGTTCCAATTCTCAGATATTTGTGTTTATTTTTCATTGTCTCGCAAGAATTGGTTTCTGACCATTAGCAACCCATTCCAAAAGCTTTTGTCTGGAAAATAGGAGCTTACCTTCAATCTTACAAAACGGGATCTTTTTTCTTTTCACCAGCCCATATATTGAAGTCTCTTTGTACTTGATAAGCTGAGCAGCTTCTTTTGTATCTAAGAGCGTGTCGGAATCATCTGGTTTGTGAACCGGTTGTACTAGCAATGCTTTTCTAACTGAGGCTTCGATCAGCTCATGCAATTGTTGCCCCGAGAGTGAAATTAAAACGGTTGTGTCCATCATATCTATCAGATTTTCGTGATGGGCAAAACAAACTTGAAAAAAATGAAAAAAGGAATAAAACGTTGACTACGTCCAAAAGGCAAATTATGCAGAAATAAACTTTTTTCACATTTAATGGCTCGGTACGATCGAAACGACAGCGATTCAGTATATTTTGATGCTAGCACTGGCAGGCATGTGCTCCTCTCAATCAGAGCATCCCTAGTCTCTTAAATCATTTTATTATGGCATATTCGTTGATCTTTCCCAAGACTTTCAAAAAGTCAGTCTTGTAGGTTCCATTAGGTAGTGACTTGATGCTCTGAATAATGTTACCGCGCTCTTTGTTAATATTACTTTTAAGGCTTGCAACCTTGGTTTTACTGTAACATGAAAAGGTTGCTATCAACGCTTCACAGTATCTTTCAAGATTGATATTGTTTCGGTCAGTGTTAAGTTTGTATGTAACATGCATTAACAGATTTATAATTCTTTCATATTTCCCTGGCGGTAAGTTATAAAATTTAGATTCGGATTGCGGGAGCATTCCCTTCTTTGCCGAATCGTCAAACATGCAGCCCAATAATTCCAGTACCTCTTCCGGTTCAAAAAAAACCTGGATAGAATTAATTGGTCGACACTTCCACACGTCTAATAAAATCATCCACAGTGAGATGATCTCATCAACCGGATAGTCCAATAGGATCTTATTAAATTTTGCCTTTTCGACTTGTTCAGTAAGTAAGCTTGGCAGAAATTCCTGCTTAACATCCTCTTGAATCGCTGCGTCTTCATCCGGCTCCTCAGTACGCTCGTCTTTCTCTATGACTTCCTCAAATACCTTTTCGTTAGAGACCGACTCCCGAATTCTTGCCTCCGGGATAGTATTTTCGAGATTCTGGATCAAATTGTGATATTCTCCAAAAGCTTTGAGTAAATACGCCTGTATAAATCCTAGGGCATAAAGACATTTGGGAGTAGCAAACCCCTCGAAAAACAAATGATCGCCGCAAAACTCGATGAAGTCACGAAGCCTGGTTTCCTTTACAGCACCGTCTATCAGATTTATCGTTGATTGGACCTCTCTTGGAAAGTCTGAACTTCCGTCGGAATAGCCCTTAGAAAAATTGGACTTTATTGCGTCAAGGTGTTCAGCTGAAATAGGATGACTATGATCTATTAGTAGATCACCTTTGAGAACTGGGTTGTACTCAAAGACTTCTATCAGATTCCTTTCGCTGACAAACAGTGTTTCCCAGTTGTTGAAAACAATCCTTTTAAACGGGAAATAGGAATTAAAGTAATTAATTTCCTCTCTTTGGAATATTTTGTCCTTAAAATGCAAATAGGGATGCTGTCCGAGATCCTCCGTATCGAGACCACTAACCGGATGAAAGCCTGGCAAATCAAAAAAATACATACGCTAAATAGTTGAGTTGATCAAATCATCCAAGACCGGATCTCCGATATCTTCAAGATAGATATCTGTTGTTTTCAGACTGTCGTGACCTAGTGATCTGCCAATATTCTCTTTTGACATTCCGTTCCTGCGAAGTGCTGTTGCATACGAGTGCCTAGCTACGTATGTAGTCAACGTCTTTGCTATGCCTAATGATAAACCCAGTTCCTTTATCTGCTTGTTAACCCTTGTGAGTATTTTCTTCTTCCTGTCCCTAACAGATTGCAGAGTCGCATGTCTCTTGTATAATATCGGAAAGATGTGTCCGGAATCGCTATTCCCTTCCATATTTTGATAATGCTCAAGAATTCGCAACGCAGTCGGATGCAGCTTAAACCGAAACTCCTCCTTTGTCTTGGATCGGAAGTAATGAAGTTCATCTCCCATAATGTTAGTCCACTTCAAATCTGCCAGATCCGTAAAATTCAATCCGCGGCAGTAAAAACTGAAAAGAAAGTAATTCCTCGAATTAATGAGTGTGTCGTTCTTCGGATCAATTTCTAACGCTTCTATCAATCCAATCTGATCTTTGGTGATTGCTCTCTTTTTGGTTCTGGGATTATTGTATTTTGAAAACGCAAAGTCCTTAAATGGATAGTGAGTTTCCGGACAATATTTGTTTTTGATGGCCAGCTTCCACAATGTTCGAAATGTTCGCAAGTAAAAACTACGCGTCGTAATGGCGCAACCTCGTGCCAAGAGATATTCCTCATACTTCACTAAAAAACTCGTGTTGATGCTAAGAAATTCTCTATCCTTCTTATTCATGAAGTTTTTCAGACTTTTCAACGTGGACTCATAGGTTTCCTTCGAACCGAGACGATTCTGTTGATCCAAATAGGCAATGTGCTCTTCGAACACGTCAAAGAGCTTTTTTCGTTCTGGTTCGGTATTTCCACCAGTGAGCTTCCTAACTAAATCCTTAATTTCCTCAAATGTTGGTCTGACGCCTTTCTTCCCTTCGGATAAAATATAGAAATCTATTTCAGAGGAGATCGTCCTTAAAAGAAGATTGATTTCTTTGTGCTTTGGGTGTGCCTTAGAAACAGATTGTGTTTTATCTTGCCAATTCTCAATTGAACTGTACTTTTTGGTACTTACCAATTGATTCTTCCTGTCAATGATAATCTGAAGCATAATTGGATATTCCGTCTCGTTCGGAGAGCTCTGTGGCCGCAGGATCAATCTGGTTGAAATCGCCATATTGAGATAATTTAGTCGAACATTAGTCGAACATTTTGTATCTAATCTTACCTAGGCAAACTTAAAAAAAATAATTAACATATTGATTATTAGACATATAGAAAATTCAAAGTTATGTAAAATTATACAAAATTACCCTAAAAAGTTGCATGGGGTGCTAGGGGTCGCAAGTTCGAATCTTGTCATCCCGACATTGATTATCAGCCACTTACAGCAAATGTTGTAAGTGGCTTTTTTATTAGGCCGAACATGAGTCGAATATTTCTTGTCGTGAAGAAATGAGCCTTTTGCCGTTTTCAATTCATGCAATGGAATTAAACGACGAGCATCGATACTACTGTATAAATAGTTTCCGTTTAATCAGTGACAGTAAAGCAACATCTAGTCCTTTACGAAAATAATTGCGTTACAGCCTGACAGCAGTTTACTGTACAATGTAATTAGGTTACTTTAATGAGCATTCTTTCTTTGCAACCTGTATTGAACAATATTAACTATTGTTTTGAATGGTGCCTCTATTAGAAATTCTGCTGCAGCTCAACATCCTTTATTGATATTGTAATAGCTCAAATGGCGCTAATGATATAGCCGCCAGAAATTGACGCAATTGCAAAAATGTTAAACATTCCTATGCTGCAAACCGCACAGGTAATTGTAACATTTCTTCTCCTTGTGCCAGTGTCCTGAATTTTATTTGGATATTAAGTGCGGAAACCGAGGTAGAACATTACTGCTTTCCGCCTGCGTCCAGGAACCTCATTATCTTAGCAAACATAATTTCATTTTTAAACATAAAAATTATTCTAAACAATGAAAACAGATCAGGAGAACTTTTGGAGTAAGGATTTTGGACAAGAGTACAGCGACAGAAATTCATGGCAGTCTGATGCAGATTGGGATCAATTCTATTTAGACACCTGGGGTAAATCAAAATTGGATATCAACAATATTGTACTTGAAGGCTTGCCTAAGGATATCAGAATACTGGAAGTTGGCTGTAATATCGGTATGCAGTTAAAAGGTTTTCAAAGAATGGGTTTTGAAAATCTTTACGGCATAGAGTTACAACAATATGCTGTTGAAAAAGCAAAACAAATTACCAGCAAAATCAATATTATTCAAGGTTCCGGTTTTGATCTCCCTTTTAAAGACGGATATTTTGATCTTGTATGCACAAATGGGGTTTTAATCCATATTGCTCCTGCTGATCATAGCCGTATCATGACAGAGATGTATCGCTGCAGCAATAAATATATCATGGGATGGGAATATTATTCCGATGATATTCAGGAAATTAATTACAGGGGAAATACCGGCTATCTTTGGAAAGCTGATTTTGCAGGTATTTTTATGAAATACTTTCCTGATCTGAAGGAGGTTTCCCGTACAAAGGTTCCTTATACTTCTGAAAAGGAAAAGGGAAATGTAGATGAAATATATTTGCTTAGAAAATAGAAATTATACCGCTCAAAAAGCCTGATTATAATGTAATGGAACTGGACAAAACCAGCTCCATTACATAAAATGTTAAATCTTAAACCGTCTGACCTGACAGGAAATAATGTATTCTGCTTTGCAATCTTTAATTAGCACCTATTGCAGTCATGACTGTATTATTTGTTTCATCCGTATCACCACCAGAATTTGGAGTAATTGACGCTACAATTTTACGGGTTGCTCCGCTTGGTACACCGGCATTACGGGTTATGGTGAATCCGATTACAGAATGTCCTGATGGCCCCATTTGCGATCCGGGTTTGGATTTTACGATAATGTAATCGTTATCAAATGAAAGCAGCCAGTCTCCATTTTCGTTTGCCGTTCCTCCGAAAACATTGGAAACGGAATTAACCCCCGGCGTAGTTATTTTGAAACCATCAATCTTGGCTATTTTAAATTCAATCGGGGTAGATGTTGGATTGCTCTGCGTATTCCATACATGCACAACAAAGTCCCTGGAAGCACCTTCATCCAGATTCACTTCATTAATATCGACCGTAAGCGTCAGGTCAGACGGGCATGGAACCACTGCTGTTACCTTTGCTGTTGAATTATCCGTATTGTAACAGTTATGCTGACTGTCCCAAAGAAAAGCATAATATGTTCCTGGCTGAGCAGCCGCAACAGCATTGGCATCCATAGCCTGACCGGTATGCGTCGGATTGTCAAACCAAACCACCTGCGTACCTGCAACGGGCGCTCCTGACAAAGCTTTATTAAGATCTATGCTAACAGTTGGGCAAACACTAGTCAAGGTTTTAGCCTCGAAAACCTGCTGGTTGCCTGCGTAACAATTCTTGACTTCTACCTTGGCAGTTGAATTGTCTGTATTGTAGCACCCTCCATAAGAATCTTGAAAGTAGAACGCATAATAGGTTCCCGCTGAAACGATTGGAGGAACAGACTTCCCACCGTTAATTGGATCCCCACTGTGTGTTGGGTTATCAAACCAAGCAACATAAACCCAAGGCTTAGATGGAACCGGTGTAAAGGGATCACCGGCAAAGGCATCATTGAGGTTGACTGTTGTTGAAGGAGATATAGGAAACAAAGTGGTCTTTTGCGCATCTAATGATACCTGAGAGCTGCCTGCATCACAAACCTGCGTAACGCAGTTTTTCAGTTCCACTTGTATCCATAAAGGATTACTGTAACAATCGTTTACCGCATCATAATAATAGGCATAGTAAGAATGCAGTCCCGGCGTACTGGGGGCAGCCAGGCCATTGAGAAGCGGATTTCCTTCATGCTTGTTGTTGTCAAAGAAAACAAGGGTTGTGCCGGGAGGATTGGGACTGTTTGCCAAGGCCGCATAAAGGTTTATCGTTTTAGTAGGACAAGAATTGGATAGAGTTCCTTTACCGGGTTCACCTTTGGGAGTGGTAGTCGCCAAACACGAAAGATCAACAACGGCGTTTTCCCCTACATCAACATTGACAGCACCCCTGTTTGTACCTTGATACCAGGGATTCGCACGAATAGTAAATTTATGACTTGATGATTTGGCTGTAAAAATGTATTCTTGCTTAAGCCACTTATCCCGATTATTAACATTAGGCTGATCAAAAAGTATAGTGACATCCGGAAGACCATCTATTGAGTAAGAGGCCGAACCTGCATAGTCACTTATTTTATTTAAACTTGGAGATTGTTGTGATACCACTTCTATGTACTTTGCCGTCATGATATGGAAGGTAAACTTGTACTGATGGCCTGGCACCAAGTTATAAATAGTTGTAAAAGCCGGCGTTGGACCTATAACATTAGGATCAGCAAGAACAGTCATGAATGTACTGAACAGAGCCGGTGAAGCTGGCAATGGTGCAGTTACCCATGGATAAAGTTGGCTACTGCCAAAAGTCGAGATAGTGGATACTGCCGGATAAGGGTCTTTTAAAAAGCTTGGAGACCACCCATTAGGAGTACAATTATAACATGCAGCCTTACCGCCGGTTATAGAAACAGTCTGTCCAAACGACAAAACAAGCGTCGTTAAATAAATGAGCGTTAATAAGAATAGTTTTTTCATTATTGCTTTGAATGGGATAGTAAATAATAAATACCTTGAAGAGCCGGCAAAATGTCGCTTAGATATTGCTTGGTACCGATCTTTTTGTTCAGCTACAACTCATTATTTTGTCACCAGGACTTTCTGTGCACTACTAGACCCGTCCTTTTTAACTATTTTAAGGATGTAGATTCCAGACTGCCAATCTCTTACATCAATTGTTTTTATAGACTGAAGACCAGAATTGTATACAATTCTTCCATCTGCTGTAACAGCACTTACTTTAGATATTGTGCTCCACTCATCAATATTCAAGAAGTCAGAAACAGGATTTGGATATACAGAAATACTGCTAGCGAATTTAAACTTTAATGTACGCACCTTACTATACGTATTGGTTCCATCCTTATCAATCATATGCAATCGGTAAAGGTTTTCTCCTTCATAAGGCTCTTTGTCAATCGCAGAATATATGGACAGCTCTTTACTTTCTCCCTTGGCCTCTACAGTTTCAAACGTTATCCAATGCTTGCCGTCCACACTTTTTTGAACATCAAACCGCTCACTGTTGAATTCGTTGCTGGTTTCCCAATGTAACAAAGCATGTTGTCCTTCTTTTTGAACATTGAATTGTACAAGAGTCACCGGCTGAGGGTCCTCACTGATGGTTTGAATATTGGTTACGCTGTTATCATTTCCGCTATGGTTTCCTTTTGTTTGCGGACCATTATGAAAGCCCAAAGTTGATGTAATTGTAGAAAGCGGCGCCTTGGTTATGGCCTTTACAAGTACATGAAAGATAACATTTTCTCCCGGATCCAGTGATTTGTCATATCGGAGAATAACCGTACTTGATGTTTTAAAAAGCGTCCCGAATGAGGTCAACGGCGAATTATCGTCGTTCACCACATCGACTATCTCGATATTCGGTGAAACCGTGATCTCTGATCTCAGACGTCCTGCCGGCGCTGCAATTCCCTCGAGCGATTCATTCAGCAGTTCTATTTTCACATACCCGGTTTGTCCTAAAATAAGTTTATCGGGCTGGCCCAGAATGTTCAGACTAACATCCTGCGCAAACGCATGCTTTCCGAAAACCAACAAAGTGGTTATGCATATGATTTTAAAATAATTTTTCATCTGGAAATAATCTTGAATGTGAATTATCATTTGGTTGTGATCAAGTTCGTGACGGTATTGTTGTTCTTACTATTGATATCACCACCGGCACCTGCAACAATTGTAGGTGTAACATTTTGGATGGTGTTAAAAGGAACGCCGTTTTTCCGCTTGATATGAAAGCCGATAATTGCCTCTCCTTTTCCTGCAACGACAATTCCGGGCTTGCTCGTAATCGTAATAAGCTTGTTATTTTCGGAAAACTGCCAGTTGGAATTCTGATTCTGAATGCCTCCTGAAACATTGGAACTGCCATTGAAAAAATTGTAAGTTATATCAAAGCCACTTGGCTTGGTGACGCTGAATTTGACTTCACTAAACGTACTGCTTCCATTAAGTTCCTTTATTCTCACAATGAAGTCCCGTTCAGCCGTTTCGGTAAAATCAGCATCATCAATATCCAGAACCGGTGTCAGATCAACGCAATCCATAATAACAGCAACAACCTGGGCAGTTGAGTTTTCGGTATTATAGCATTTCATGATCGGATCATAGTAAAAAGCATAATAAACACCCGCTCCCACAGCCGTAGCGTCCGCAATCGGAGATCCTGAATGACTGGGATTATTAAACCAAACCAGCTCCGTACCGTTTGGAGGTGTATTAACAGCGGCCTTATTCAAGTCCACCGTCAGCTTTGGGCACTCATTTACCAAACTACCTGAAACAGCCACCGTAGTACCTTCTGCTGCACAAGGACAGTTTACCTCTACCGTAACCACAGCATGTGATTCGGCAGTATTATAGCAATCAGAAAGCGGGTCATAATAAAATACATAGTATGTTCCCGGCTTAACAGCTGTAATATCCTCTATCCACTGACCGGTATGGTAAGGATTGTCAAACCATCTTATAATAACACCCAAAGGTTTCTGATCTATTTCAGCCTTATTCAAATTTCCCAGGGAGTCAGGGCAATTTGCAAAGATCTTTTCTGTGCCAAGCCAAACTTGATCCGTACCCGCTAGACACGGGGTCGGATCACAAAGCGGAGCAGGCTGAACAAATACTTCGGCAATGGAATTATTGGTATTAAAACAGTTCAAACCAGCATCCCAGTAAAATGCGTAATACTTCCTTCCGACCTGACCTCCTGTAACCTTATGAGGATCAGCAACTTCTTTGCCGGCAGAATGCTCGGGATCACTGTACCAGACAACGCTGGTTCCCGAAGGAGCTTGCCCGATGACAAATGGAGTAATATCGGCCGTATTAGTCGGGCAAGTAGCCTGAACTGTGTTTCCTTGTAATGTAACCTCATTGGTACCGGCTTTACAAAGATCGGTTATGGCATTTTGTGCAACATCAATATTGATTGCACCCGTTTTTGTTGACGGTGTTACCGGCACTACAAAAGAAATTTTGGCATCCGTGTCTGTTGCAGTCCAGGTAATTGAATAATTATTCCATTCATCAGCAGGTACCAAAACATGCTTTGTAACAACGCCATCGTCCACTTTAATCAGAATATCGGCGGCATAGGTCCCGAAAGTTGGCGGAGAACCGGCAAAGTTTCCGACACGGGCAGACATTATTTCAGAAGTTAACGTATAAACGTGTCCCGCAGTTAAACCCGTAACCATTGTAGAAACCTCATGCGGCTGATTTGTAGGCTGGTTAGCCTGGGTAACTATCGTCAAAAAGGTACTCGCTCCAGACGGAGGCGGCAAAACAGGCCCGGGATTATTGCTGCCATATTCCAGCCATTTAAGCGAATTAAAACCACCCACGTTAGTTAAGGTAGACACATGAGAAATGACGCCAGTCGATGTCCAGGACGGAGGTGCGCAGCTTAAGCATGGGTCGCTGCCGCCGGTAGGAGCTATACTTTGCGCCATTAACTGGCCATAACCGCAAAGTATCAGTAAAAAGAACTTGAAGATTTTCTTCATAATTTTTAAGTTATGTGATAAAAATGAATTTGAGCGGGAAGATTCTATTTTACTCCTGTTCAAACATTCTAATGTTAGCAGGCGGCAGGGCGCAATTACCAAAAGGCTTTATGGGCAGTTACAGTAGCTTAGGATAAACATCCCTGCTGACTCGGCAAAAGGTTTGCGGGTTCAAGTACACGGGAATTGCAAAAGTTCTGACAACTAGAAGCTGGCTGCGGGCGGAGGAAAACTAAAAATCTGGCAGCCGCTTAAACAAAGCCGGTGACAGGTACTTAATTTGAAAATTAAGCTGTGAAAACCGGCTTCAGGCACGCATTTTTCGGTAAGTAACATTTCGGCCAATCTGTAATGACTCTGAATGCCGGATCACGGCCTGAATGCAGGAAAAGAAATTAAGTTTACTCAATATCAACCAAATAAACTTATTATGGATCAAGAATCACATTCCAACGGCAATGGAAAACCACAGGTAATTCCGGCTAATGGAGAAAATTCGGCAACAACCGGTTCAGAAATGCTGACGACCCGGCAAGGGCATCCGGTTTATGACAACCAGAATACCCGTACGGTAGGCAATCGCGGGCCGGTAACGATGGAGAACTATCATTTTCTTGAAAAAATGTCTCATTTTGACCGTGAACGTATTCCTGAACGCGTAGTGCATGCACGCGGAGCCGGAGCACACGGATATTTTGAAAGCTACGGAACAGTAGGCGGCGAGCCTGTTGCCAAATATACAAGAGCAAAAGTATTTCAGAATACTGAAAAGCGTACGCCTGTTTTCGTACGGTTCTCAAGCGTGATTCATGGCGGCCATTCGCCTGAAACACTCCGCGACCCGCGTGGTTTTGCGGTGAAAATGTACACAGAAGATGGAAACTGGGATCTTGTCGGGAATAACCTGAAGGTATTTTTTATCCGCGATGCCATGAAATTCCCCGACCTTGTGCATGCATTCAAACCGGACCCGGTCACCAATATCCAGGACGGCGAACGGATATTTGATTTTATCAGCAATACGCCCGAGGCATTGCATATGATTACGTTCCTCTTTTCTCCATGGGGAATTCCGGCCAATTACCGGCAGATGCAGGGTTCAGGCGTGAATACCTATAAATGGGTAAATGCGGAAGGCGAAGCAGTACTGGTAAAATATCACTGGGAACCTTTGCAGGGAATCCGGAACCTGACTCAGCAACAGGCTGAGGAAATTCAGGGAAAAAATTTCAATCACGCAACGCAGGATTTGTATGAAGCCATTGAAAAAGGAGAATTTCCGCAATGGGAACTATGCGTCCAGATTATGGCTGACGGAGAACATCCCGAGCTGGACTTTGATCCGCTGGACGATACCAAATTGTGGCCCAAAGAACAGTTCCCGTTTTTGCCGGTAGGTAAAATGACTCTGGACCGGAACCCTGTAAATTATTTTGCCGAAGTGGAACAGGTTGCCTTTGGTACCGGTGTACTGGTGGACGGACTGGACTTTTCAGATGACAAAATGCTGCAGGGACGCACATTCGCCTACTCCGATACACAGCGCTATCGCGTAGGCACCAACTATCTGCAGCTTCCGATCAATGCACCGAAACGCGCGGTGGCTTCCAATCAGCGGGATGGACAAATGGCTTACAGACAAGATATTGTTGAAGGGTTGAATCCGCATGTAAATTACGAGCCTTCAACCATGGGCGGCCTGAAAGAAGCGCCAAGAAACGGACGTGAACATACGCCGATGTATCAGGCAGCACTGGTCAGGGAAAAAATCAGCAGACAGAACAACTTTCAGCAGGCAGGCGAAACGTACCGGAATTTTGAAGACTGGGAACGTGACGACTTGATCAACAATCTTGTAAATACGCTTGCTCCTGCCAAAAAGCATATTCAGGAAAAAATGATCGAGCTTTTCACGCAATGTGATGAAGATTACGGCAGAAGGTTTGCCGAAGGACTGAAAGCCAGTGAATCCAAAGTCATTGACGCAGGTCCGATCGGAACAACCGACACGCATAAAGCAGTAGAACAAGCCGAATCAGTTTCCAGAGAAGCAAACCCGTACTGATCCGCTTTTCAATAGTTGATAAACCGGCAATCCGGATGATCTGCATTCAAAAGCCCGTTCCACTCCGGAACGGGCTTTTATTTTAACTCTTGCCTCAACTTCTCTTCTACCTTACTGCTCACATTTCATTTTCTGCATCTCACATGCTGCATCTCACATTTCACCCCTTTGCCGATTTAATCCAGCATTAACCCTCGCTTAACGTCCTGGTAATATCAGGTGCCTACTTTCGCACTCCATTTACAATCCCTTTTAAAAACGAACACAAAATGATCAGATTAATTACCGCATTTTTTGCGCTCTGCATCTTATTATGCACAGCTCCACCGCGCACTTACGGGCAGGGCAATGAAGCGACGATCACAGGAAAAGTATCAGAATCAAAGGCTGGAGGCATTGTCGGTGCTACGGTTATTGTCCGCAATGAATCTACCGGTTTTCAGGCGGGTACGGTAACGGATATCAACGGTGACTATATTATCAAGCAGCTTCCGCTTGGTTCGCCCTATTCCGTCAGCGTTTCATATGTGGGATACGGAGAGCAGAAAAAAAGCGGCTATGCATTGAACCAGGGCGACCAGTTGCGGCTCAACTTTGCACTGGAAACAGACGCTACCGAACTGCAGGCTGTTGATATCAAAGCCAGTTCTCTTAAAAATACCGTCATGACGCTCGGCTCTTCCACACCGATCTCGGCAAGAGACATCGGAAGGCTGCCCGTAAACGGCCGTAATTTTACTTCTCTCATCGACCTTTCACCGCTGAGCAACGGAAGCAGCCTGGGCGGCCAGCTGGCATCATCCACCAATTACACGATTGACGGCATGACTTCCCGCGGTACCATTGCCGGCGGAAGCACACAGAGTGCTTACTCCATTTCCATGGAAGCAATCCGTGAATTTAAAGTTGTAACCAATGAATATGACGTAACCATGGGCCGCGCCGGTGGCGGTACGATCAGTACGGTAACAAAATCGGGAACAAACCAGCTTTCAGGAAGCGCATTCACTTTCGGCAGAACCGACTGGCTTTCGAGTCCTTACGACCTTCGCGGCAACAAAAGAACACAGCAGTTTTCTACTTATCAGTACGGATTTTCACTGGGCGGGCCGATTATCCGCGACAAGGCGCATTTCTTCGTTGCATGGGATCATCAGGCCGACTCACGTCCGCTTTACATTGCCAACAACCTTTCGCCCGCCGATATAGCAGCCAACCGCGTTACTAATGAAACACTGGAAGAATTCAGCGCCATTGCGCGCAGCAAGTACGGCATGTCGGATGCACCTCAGTACGGTGCATTTGACAAGAGAAAAGGTACGGATGCCATCTTTGCACGTGTCGACTGGCAGCTGAACTCCAAAAACCTGCTTACACTGCGCAACAACTTTGTACGTGAAGACGACAAGCTTTCTGAAGGGGACAACTCGGGAATCAACTTTTATGAATCCTATATCAACCGTAAAAAGTTTGACAACAGCATCATGGCATCATTGCGCACGATCCTGAGTCCGAAAATCACGAATGAAGTCAAATTGCAGCATTTTTATGAAGACGTAGCCGTAATTCCGAGCGATGAGCTGCCGGCACAAGGCATTCCGCGTGCCATTGTTGAAAACGTTGAATCCGTTTCAGGAACAAACACTTACTTCAATTCCATTCAGATCGGCGGACAGCGTTTTTCACCGGAATGGTTCAAAGGAAATGTTCTTCAGCTTGTCGATAATTTTTATTACAACACCGGAAAAATCAACTTTACTTTCGGCGTTGACCTGATGTACAACCAGATGCATTCGCGCTACGGAAGCGAAATGAACGGCCGCTTTTATTTTACCGGTCTTGAAAACTTCAATAACCTGAAACCATACCGGTATGCACGCGAAATCTACATGTCGGAGGATGAAAGCCAAAAAGTACGTTCCCTGAGCTCGGGCTTGTATGCACAAATGGAAACCCGCCTCGGCCTGGGACTCGAAATGACAGCCGGTCTTCGCCTGGATCATACGACTTACCTGAACCGCGCCAATTTCAGCCAGGTCGTTTACGATCAGCTTGGAATACGTACGGATAACAAAATCAATACGTTGCAATTGCAGCCGCGCGTGCAGTTTACGTGGGATGTCAACGATCAGAGCAAGGATGTAATCCGTTTTGGTGCGGGTGTGTTCGGCTCGGCACTCAACCCGTATTCTATGGTGAACAATATGCTTTTTGACGGTTCCAAAGTAGCTTCTGTAGAGATTCAGGGCGATCTTGTACCCACACCGAATTTCCCGAGCTACCGCAATGATCCGTCTACTGCACCGGGTGCAGAACTGTTTAACATACCGGGTATTGAGCGGCTGATCACGATCAACACCAACAGTCCGGATGCAAAAGTACCGGTGGTTTACAAGACTAACTTTTCTTACAACCACTTTTTCAGCGACCGTCTTCGCATCGGGGTAAGCGGATATGCATCATGGGCACGCAACAATTACATGTATCTGGACCGCAATATGGTGGACGATCCGTTCTTCAGAATTGAAGCCGAAGCCAATCGCGGCGTGTACGTTCCGGCTGCAAGCATCAATGCTACCAATGGTGCTACAAACTGGCTGAACGGCCGTAAAACAAATCAGGTCGGCCGCGTACTGGAACTGGTGAGCGAAGGCAAGAAAAACCAGTACGCCGTTGTGATTGACGGAACTTACCGCTATTTCCGTGACGGACAAATCACTGCTTCCTATACCTGGAACGACTCCAAAGACAATACTTCTTACAATGGTAACGTGGCCAATACGGCTACCCTCGACCAGATGGTTGTGGACGATCCGCGCGACCTGAGCAAAATGTCGTATGCAAACAATCAGTTCCGCCAGAAAGTGGTATTCTACGGAACGGCACCAAGCTTCTGGGGCATAACAGTAGGACTTCGTTACTCAGGAATTGGCGGAACGCGCTACACGCTGGCAGTAAGCGGAAATATGAACGGGGATTTTGTATCGTCTAATGACCTTGCTTTTGTGTATAATCCTGCAAATACCGCCACACCGGAATATCTGCGTACGGGAATCCAGGCTATTCTTGACAATCCTGAAGCTGAAGAAAGTATCAAACGCTACATCCGCGAAAATGCAGGAAAAGTGGCTGAGCGCAACGGCGGTGTCAATGACTTTTACGGTGTGTTCGATCTGAGGCTTGCAAAACGTTTCAGGATTTACAGAAATCATGGCATTGAAGCATCCGTTGATATTTTCAATGTTGCCAACATGCTTAACAAAGACTGGGGTGTGGGAAATAACCTTGGCAAGCAGAATCTTCTGACGATCCGCAGTTTCGACAAGACCAAAGAAGAATTTGTATATAATGTAAACAAAGGCGCCGGCGTATCCAGCCTGAACGGAAACCCTTATCAGGTACAGCTTGGTCTCAGATATGCTTTTTAAGATGGTAAATAGAAACAAATGGACGGACATGCGTAAAGTCGTTTTTTCATTCCTGCTTATGGCACTTTCCTGTGCTTCCATTGCTCAGGAAAGACACGTGATCCTGATCAGCATCGACGGACTCCGGCCCGAGTTTTACAAAGATCCTTCGTGGTCAATGGTGAATCTGCGGCAGGCCATGCAGACAGGCGCCTACGCAGACGGCGTAACCGGCGTGTTCCCGACTGTCACTTATCCTTCGCATACGACAATGATCACCGGCGTAAAACCTGCAAAGCACGGCGTACATTACAATACGCCGCCTGAGCCACTGGAAGTTACCGGAAAATGGATATGGGATTACAAAACGATTAAGGCCCCGACTATTTTCAGTGCGGCAAAGGCACAGGGATTAAGAACGGCATCCGTATTCTGGCCGGTTTCGGTAGGCGGTCCGGCCGATTATAATATTCCGGAATTCTGGTATTTGCCCAAAACAAAGGGTGGCAAGCGCGATATGATGCATGCACTTTCAGAAAATGCTTCGCCAAAAGGCTTTTTCGAGGAAGTGCAGCAGCAGGCAACCGGCCAGCTGGAAGAAATCGACTTTGACGGGGATTATCTCGGCATTGATGCCAATTTGTCACGTATGAGCGGCTACATCATCCGTAAGTACAAACCGGCATTTCTGGCTGTTCACCTTGTTGCGCTGGACCATTTCGAGCACGAGCAGGGACGCGACGGAGACAAGGTCCGTGCGGCGCTGAGCAGTGTGGACGGCGGTGTGAAGACAATCCTGGAAGCAATTGACAAGGCAGGTATCAAGGATAATACGACGGTTATTGTTACCGGAGACCACGGTTTTGTAGATATTCATTCGGCTATTGCGCCTAACGTGCTCCTTGCAAAAGAAGGCTTGTATGATCCGGCAAACAAAGCAGACTGGAAAGCTTATTTTCATGGTTCCGGCGGCGCTGCGTTCCTGCATCTGAAGGACAAAAACGACACGCAGACACTGGAAAAAGTAAAAGCTGCATTGACCAAACTTTCTGCTTCGGAAAAAAACATGTTTGAAGTGAAAGACCGGACTGCGCTGGACATGATCGGAGCCGATCCGACTGCCGCGCTTGCACTCGCCCCGAAACAAGGCTTCACGATCAGCAGTGCTGCGACTGGCGAGCTTGTACGTTCGGCAAGCGGCGGCACACACGGGTTTTTTCCTGACTTCAAGGAAATACAAACGGGTTTTGTCGTGTTTGGCAAAGGCATCAGGCAAGGCGCCGTAATTCCGGAAATGGGTCTGCAGGATATTGCTCCGCTTGTTGCGAAACTGCTGAATATGCCGTTTCCTTCGGCTGAGGGAACACTTTATCCCGGATTGCTGACTGCTGACAAATAGTAACCGTAATGATCAATAAACGTCAAAAGCAGGGCATATGTCCTGCTTTTGACGTTTATCCCCGAATCAAAACCAACCTTGCGCCAGCCTGGAAACAAATGACATTTACAAGAATTCAACTTCTTTAAAATGGACGGAATATTTAATACCTTACAGGCATACGGATGTAAAAAAGCCTGAAACTGAATACCGGCTCTTGTAATTTTAAAGTTCTGACCTTACAAAGCCGGGCGCAGGCACTCAACAATATTTCTATGAAAATCAATGCAATAATCACAGGAGCGACGGGCATGGTCGGCGAAGGCGTTTTGCTGGAATGCCTGAATCATCCGGATGTGGAAAAGGTTCTTGTCATCAACCGGAAGCCCGGAGGCATAACGCATCCGAAGCTGAAGGAAATCATTCATTCTGATTTTTTCAACCTTGCTCCTGTCGAAACGCAGCTTGCCGGGTACAATGCCTGCTTTTTCTGCTTGGGAATATCGTCAGTCGGCATAAGCAACGAAGAATACAGACGCATTACTTACGACCTCACGCTGAATTTTGGACAAGTACTGGCCAGACTTAATCCGGAAATGACTTTCTGCTACGTTACAGGCGCGGGTACCGACAGCAGTGAACAGGGAAGTATTGCGTGGGCACGCGTAAAAGGCGCTACTGAAAATGCACTATTGCATTTGTTTAAAAATGCATACATGTTCCGCCCGGGCTTTATGAAAGCAACGCCGGGACAGAAAAATATAAAATCCTATTACAAGCTTATTTTCTGGTTTTATCCTGTTGGCCGCAAGTTGTTCCCGGCCGGTTTCTGTACATTACAGGAAGTAGGGCAAACCATGATCAAGGCAGCAGGCAAAGGTTATTCTAAAAAAATACTGGAAGTAAAAGACATTGTGGCACTCGCAAATTCGTGATTCAAATCCGGAACAGCTGCTGAAATTCAGATTTCCTGAAACTTGGTTTCAGGAAATTTTTAATACGGTACAATGGAGACTCTAACTTTCACTTTTTATAATGGCCAGCGTTTTCTGATCCTGCATGCCGTTGAAATATTTGTCCAGAACTGCCTGAAAAACCGGATCCGTATTTTCCAGCAAACTGAATAAAGTCATACAGGATTTCAGTTTCAGATCATCCGGACTTCCCATGATCTGGTTGGCTGTTTTGCCGCTGAGTGCAAGTACTGCCTTTGTAATTTCAATCAGCCTGCTTCCCAAAACCGGATGCTGCAGGTAATCTTTTGCTTCATTCAGATTTGTGATGGCATAAAATTCAGACGTGGAACTGAAACCCAGCCCGTGTATCTGAGGGAAAATATACCAGATCCAGTGACTTCGCTTTCTTCCGCTTTTCATTTCAGCCAATGCCTGTGGATAATCGCGGTTTTGTGCTTCCAAAAACCTGTTCAGGTTACGCTCGGTTTTCATTTTGATCCGGTTTAAAGTTGTAAAAGCAAGCTGATGAAATAACCGCAATACTAATTTCCAAACAACAAATATCAAAAGCCTTTATAGCAGGCAAAGGAAATTTTCCTGCTGAAAATACTTTCAACATTTCACTATTCTGTGAATTTTGGTACTAATACATGAAAATAACATAACTGGCCATTTTGGCTTGTTTAATCTTTTCTATTATCAATTTTTTCTTTTAATATTATTATTTGTTATATACAATAAACCGTTACTAATGATAAATACTTATACTTTCCGGCAAAAAATCATTCTGACTTTCAAATGTGCAGTGAACATCCTGACTGTTTCATTTCTTATGTCATTTACTTTACAGGACACCACGCCCAAGCCTGACGAAAGCAGATTTACGCCTGTGGTAATTGCCGAAAACCTTGACGAACCTATGGTTTTTGAAGTTCTTAAAGACGGCTCCGCTTTGATAATCGAAAGAAAAGGAGCGCTTAAGAAGTACAATCCGGTCACCAAAACCACTGATCTGATTGCCGAGATTCCGGTCAATACAAAATACACAAGTGCGGAAGGTGTTGTAAGAGAAGCCGAAGAAGGGCTGATGGGACTTACGCTGGATCCGAATTATGAAACCAATCACTGGATTTACCTTTACTATGCGCATCCGACCGAGAAAAAGCACGTGCTCGGGCGCTGGGAATTCAAAGACGATCAATTGGTTGAGTCGTCCAAAAAGACTGTAATTGAAGTAGAAACACAGCGTGAAGTATGCTGCCATACCGGCGGCGGTATGACTTGGGACAAAGCGGGAAATCTTTATCTTACCGTCGGGAACAACACCGGAAACCAGCAAGCGGCACAAACCGATGAACGTGAAGGCCGCAGCAGCTGGGACGATCAGGGCCATGCCGGAAATACAAATGATCTGAGAGGAAAAATCCTGAGAATCCATCCGGAGCCGAATGGCACTTATACCATTCCGGAAGGCAATCTTTTCCCGAAAGGAACCGCAAAAACACGTCCGGAGATTTATTCCATGGGTCACAGAAATCCGTGGCGCATTGCCATTGACAGCAAAACAGGATTTGTTTACTGGGGAGAGGTCGGTCCGGATGCCGGCGAAGATTCGGAAATCGGTCCGCGCGGATACGATGAAATGAATCAGGCAAGAAAACCCGGAAATTTCGGGTGGCCGTGGTTTGTCGCTGATGATCAGGCTTTTCCGGTTTATGACTATGCAGCCAATAAACCGCTTGCTAAAAAAGATCCTAAAAACCTTATCAATACCTCACCTAACAATACCGGCTTACGGGAACTTCCGCCAACGGAGCCGACCTTTATTTATTATCCATACGGCGTCTCGGAGAAATTCCCTCTGGTGGGTTCCGGCTCGCGAAGTGCTACGGGCGGACCTATATTTCATAAATCCGATTTTAAAAACCCGAAACGCCCTTGGCCTGCCTATTATGAAAACAAATGGATCATGGCCGACTTTTCACGCGGCTGGATCATGGCTGTTTCCATGAAGGAAAACGGGGATTATGAATCCATGGAACGTGTCATGCCGGCATATCATCCGGTGCAGCCAATTGATATCAAGTTTGGTCCGGACGGAGACCTTTACATTCTGGAATATGGCAGCAACTGGTTCCGTAAAAGCGATAATTCCCGTCTTGTCCGGATTGAATACAACGGCGGAAACAGAAAACCCGTCGTGCAGGTTGCAACGGACAAAAAAGGAGGAACTGTTCCGTTTCAGGCCAAATTATCGTCCGAAGGAACCAGGGATTATGACGGAGATGTGCTCAGATACAACTGGAAAGTAACAGGTCCCGGCAATGTCACCAAATCATTCAATACAGCAAATCCCAGCGTTACTTTTGACAAACCCGGCGTTTACATGGCCACGCTCCATGTTACCGATGCCAAAGGTGCAAGCAACAGCCAGTCTCTCAAGATAGTTGCCGGCAACGAACCACCACAGGTTACTGTCGACCTTTCAGACAACAGGACATTTTTCTTTCCCGGAAAGCCCATCCAGTATGCCGTTAATGTAAGCGACAAGGAAGACGGAAGCCTTGCAGACGGAAAGATAAAGCCGGAGCAGATCGCAGTCAGCATTGATTATACGTCCGATGGATTTGATTATGCAGAAGTAATCCAGGGTCAGCGAAGCGTGGATGCCTCGACGCAGTTTGCCGTTGCACAGGCATTGATCAACAAAAGTGACTGCAAGGTTTGTCATCAGCTTAATACCAAATCGGTTGGGCCTGCTTTTGCAGATGTTTCGAACAAATACAAAAGTCAGCCGGGTTCAATGGATTACCTTGTAAGTAAAGTACTGAAAGGCGGGGCCGGCGTATGGGGCGAAGTGGCCATGCCTGCGCACCCTGCATTGCCTGTTGCCGATGCGGAAGTAATTGTCAGATACATTCTGAACAGTACGGACAAAACGCTCAGCACTTTACCCGTAAAAGGAGAATTTACACCTAAAATCCCGAACGGCGATAATGGAAACGGCTCAGTCCTGATCCGGGCAGCTTATACGGATCGTGCAACAAACGGTTCAAAGGCTATTCCGGCGCAGACTTCCGAAGAAATGATCGTCCTGCGAAGCCCGGAAATGAATGCAGCCGAAGCATCTGTTGTAAAAGGGGCCGAACTGAAAGCACTCGGCGTTGCCGGACTGGGTTTCAGCGTGGTTGCATTTGATAACAGTTATCTGGGCTTCAAAAACATTGACCTGACCAACATAAGTCAGCTTTCACTCAATGCTTCCGCACAGAAACGCGAAGGCAGCGTGGGCGGAACCATAGAAATAAGGCTCGACTCTCCTACCGGAGAAATTGCAGGTCAGCAGAAAGTGGAAATTGCACCCGAAGTAGACATAGCCAAAGTAATGGCAGAAATGGAAAGTGAAAAGAAAAATGCCAAGCCGGGAGAAACGCCCAAGCAGCGGAATCCGTTTGCCAGACCGCCTGTTGTTATTGATCTGAAGGATGTAAAGGGGAAACATGACCTTTATTTTGTTTTCAAAAATGATGAAGCCAAGGCCATTCAACCGCTGCTGTCATTCTCCAAAATCAATTTCGTGCAGGCTTCGGATTCACAGAAATAAACAAACGCATTCAATTTCCCACTGCAATGGAAAATAACAGAAGACATTTTATTAAAAAAGCAGGTGCACTGCTTGCTGGCGGAATTGCTCTCCCCTATTTATCACAAGGCTCGGAATTAGATGAACTGTTCAAGGATAAAAAGCCTGTCGGGATTCAGCTTTTCACTGTTTTTGAAAAAATGAATAAAGATCCGAAAGGCACACTTGAACAGATTGCAAAGATCGGTTACAAGGAAATTGAATCGGCATTCAGTATGCGTGAAGGTTATTATGGTTACAAACCAAAGGAATTTAAAAGCCTTCTTGAAGATATGGGATTGAAATGGCGTGCGCACCATGCCCTTGGCGCACCGTTTAAAATGCCGGCTGGCGGCAAACTGCCAACCGGAGCAAACGGGAAACCAATTAGTATTCCGCCAACCCTGAATCTGCGGGATAATTATCAGCAGCTTGTTGACAATGCGGCGGAAGGCGGACTGAGTTATCTGGTTTGTGCCAGTACGCCGGTCGGCACAACGGACGAAATTAAAAAATCCATTGAGGTTTTTCAGAAAACGGGCGAAGCAAGCAAGAAAGCAGGCATCGGCTTTGCATATCACAATCATGCAACTGAATTTGACCCTGTCGATGGCGGGAAAACACCTTATGAACTGGTGCTTTCGCAAACGGACAAGGACCTTGTAAAAATGGAGCTGGACCTTGCATGGGCTACGAAAGCCGGAAAAGATCCGGTTGCTTTATTTAAAGAACATCCCGGACGTTTTCCTTTGTGGCATGTAAAAGACATCAAAAAGGATTTGCAGACAATTACAGAAGTCGGCAACGGCATCGTGGAGTTCAAGCGGATTTTTGAGGCTGCCAAGATCGCCGGCATGCAGAGTTTTTTTGTAGAATATGACCTTGCACCTTCCATGGAAAGTGTCGCAACCTGTTATCAGAATCTGATTAAAATGGATGTTTAGTGGCTGTTAGCTGTTGGCTATAAGCCAACAGCTAACAGTTAACCAGTTCAATCATAAAAGTGAAAAGCAAAGGGCCAAATAAGGCATTTTATAAACTGTTGAAAAACGCCTCTGGCCATTATCCAGTACAATCTGTGATTTTTTGTTGATCCTCGTTGTGTACGTTTGCCGGCCAAAAAGGTACGCCAGTTTCAGACCGATCTTTCTGGACAGCCAAATTCTGGTATATACCTCCGAAATACCATTCTGATTAGGTGTGGCAACAGGCATAAAGTTAAACACTGCCGGAATGGTGGGAACAAACTGGTTATAATGCGTGACACTATCTGCAGGCAAGTGTCTTTTTAAATAAAATCCGCTTCGCCGTTCCCCGAAAGCAAGATTAACCAGATCGGTATTGAATCCAAGGTTTAATTTCCAGAACCTCAGGTTCATTCCGGCCACGAAACTGATTGTATTTGCAGAAACACGGTTGTACATGAGCGTATCGCTGGAAATGGCATCATTGGTTGAAAGCAAATCCGTTGCTCCGGTGTAATAACCTCCAGCTCTGATCCCTATGCCAAACTGAAGCCATTGTAAGCCCCTGACACTTAAATTTTCATGGTAATAAATACTGGGTGCCATCGAATTGCTTTTAATACCTGCTCCAATATCCATTCCGACATTTACAGTTGGCTGCTTTTGCGCATAACACAAAGTTGCTTTCAGCAGTATTATAATCAAAAGAAGGTGTGTGTATTTCATTAATTCAAACAATTAGCTAAAATTATTTTGCAAATAATTCTATGGAGGATTTACAAATTATATTCTGTTCACTGTATTATAATTAAAATAAAAAAGAGCAGGTGAAACACCCGCACTTTTTTGATAACAAACCCTTATCTTAATTTATTTACCTAACACTGTCGTAAACCTAAATGAATGTAAATGACAATGACCTGTTTTCTTTAATCAAGCTGGCTAATTATAAGCATGCGACAGATCATTTTCTGTAAGCAGCGTGGCAGTTATTTGCCGTGGTTGCCCCACGGGTGAAAGTGCCAGCAGATCCGTATTGAGAAATAATTCTCTATTAAAATCATCAATTCTATTAAAGCTTCCCAAAACAATCCATGGAAAGCCAAAAGAGGTATCCATATAGATAACCGGAAGTTCAAACATCCCGTAAGCAGCATGAAGCTGATTATATTCTTCAAGTGAGTGATTGTGAAACTCTCCGATCACTTCAATTTTGAAAGGTTGTTGAGCGCAATTATTTGCAGTATAAAACGACATTAGATTATGCTTGCGGACATCCTTTTCCAGCACTGCATTTTCACAGCAATCCGATGACTTTTCCTTTTCCGTCCTAAGTAATATATATTCATATGTACCGGATAACAGATAGTTTATTTTATACAAGCTAAAACACTTTTCCAGACTATTCAGTATCCTTTTCATCCGCTAATATGATTTTATCTCCTTTTATATTTTGTTATTTAAATATTATTTGTTCTCGAATGTCATTCATAAAAGGCTATCAAATAATAACCGGCTATGAATATTTGATACGAACTTAATACTAAATTTTAATGATTATAAAAGCGATGAGCAAATGGCAGGTTTGAAGTATTAAATGGAAAAAATTAATTTTCGGCTTTCCAATCAGAACTCTTAATCAATCCGGTCATATTGTTGTAAATCCCGTTTCTTTCTTCTTGAAATTTCCGCCTTTGATCCATCTGAAAGAATAATGAATTCACTGTTCTTGCTGAAAGAAGCAATATGAACAGGATTTACCAAATGTGATTTATGCGTTCTGATAAAGTCAAACTGATCAAGCATGTCTTCATAATGTTCCAGTGATTTGGATGAAAGAAATGATTTTTTACCTTCCAGATAAATCAGCGAGCACTTGCCACTTGACTGAATATGAAGTATGTCAGAAACATGAAAGAAAAAAGTGCCTGCTTCGGAGGATACCGCCAGGCGAAAATCTTTAATGTTTTTCTTTTCAACATTACGGATCAGGTTTTGATAGAGGTGCAGCTTTTGTCGGGCAGAGTTCTGTTGGTCGATAGACTTTAAAACGGCTTTGGTAAGTTCGTCGGGGTCAATAGGTTTGAGAACATAATTCAGTGCACTGAACCGGATTGCCTGTATGGTGTAATAGCTGTATGTTGTAGTAAAAATGATCTCGAAAGTAGAATTGTCCAGTCCGACCAGAAACTCAAAGCCATTTTGATGCGGCATTTTAATATCCAGAAAAACGACATCCGGTTGAAAATCAAGCAGTATATCTCTGGCTTCTGCTACGGAAGCCGCCTGCCTGATTTCGGCAATCACCGGCAAAAAATGAATTATGTAATAATTCAGAATACACCGGGCTTTGGTTTCCTCATCAACAATCAGGACCTTTATCATATGTAAATAATACCAGTTCAAATACACTTCTAATTAAGTGCTTGAATTTACCCTCTGGCCTAAATTTCAAATTATTTACTGCGCAAGCGGTATCTGCGAATTATCCAACGGTCAAAATCAATGTCAGGAAATAGCAAGATTATTAAAATTTTATGTTAAAAATTCGGAACAACCGAATTGACAAAAGCATTTGCAATCGGCTTTGGAACAGATTTTGAAATGTAACTTAAACAGTAAGGCCGAATCAAGCTGTACTTGATCCGGCCTTTTCTAAATAATATAAATTTTACTTTTTTCTGGTAAGTATGAGCTTGTCTATCCCTTCCATATCAAACACTACTTTTTCACATGTATTGGTTAAAACGGAAAAGCTATAACTGCCTGATGTTGCATTATTGTATTTACCAGTTACCACCACCGAATCCTTTTGTATTTTCCATGTGATATCTGGTGCGTTATCAGTTCCAAAAAGCAATCCGTTACTTTCAACGTATGAACCATCATTTTTAAATTCTAGTATATACTTGGTTCCTTCATCGGACATTAACAATGCATCCCATATCCCAACCAGATTTTTTTCAATTGTAGGTGCAATACAAACATCACTCTCATTTTTCTTGTGACATGATACAAACAATGCTGATAAAATCAGTATGATGAAAACGTAATGTAATTTCCTGATCTCTGTAAATATTAAATTTTTCCTCATATGTATTATGATAATTCTGAAGGATAAGCACTAATTACATCCCTATTCCTCTTTATATATTAGCTAAACAGTATAAACCATTATACAGATATTTACTTTGCCAATAAGATCTTGTAGTTATTTACAACATTATTTTTCTCCGTAACTTTAACAATGTACATTCCAGTTGGCAGGTGCTCAACATTGATGGTTTTAATAGGATCATTGCTGGATTCATAAACTTTCAATCCATTCGCATTTAAAATCTGAACACTTGCAACATTATTCCAGTCTGAGGCCAGTACACTCAGCTGTTCTGAAACAGGATTCGGATAAATTGATATGTTTGACATAACATCGAAGTTCAGGCTTTGGATCTTACTGAAAGTACTGCTTCCATCTTTATCAATCATGTGAAGGCGATATAAATTTAAGCCGTTAACTGGTTCCTTATCTATGGCCTCGTAATTTACCAGTTCTTTACTGTCTCCTTTTGCTGCTATGGTTGCTATGGTTTTCCATTCTTTTCCATTGGTACTACGCTGCACATCAAACTTTTCGCTATTGACTTCTTCTGTTGTAATCCAGCTTAAAAAAGCAACATTTTCCTGCTTCACAGCATTAAAAGAAACAAGTCGTACGGGAAGTGGAACATCTAAATTATCTGTACCAACTATGTTCCGGTTATTACCACTCAAATCGCCCCACTTTGAACCACTAAGCCCTGTTCCAAAACCTGACTCCTGGCATCTGAATTGAATCTTTGCTCCATTTGCAACCGTACCAATGGTTACATTTGGTCCGAAAGTAACCTTAACCGAAGCAACTTTTACAGGCTCCACAGTCAATGCAGCGTTTTCATCTGTTCTTGTGAAGGTATACTTAAACTTAGCATCATAGCCAGCCGGCGAATTTCCTTGTACATTCAGCTGAGCCTGAACGGTTTGAATCTGATTACTTACTTTAACTCCTGAATTAGTTACAACAGAAGCCGGGCCTACTGTTCCGTCTGTTCCGAAATCAACATCCCATGCAACATCTACACTTTGTAAGCCAAATTGAGCACCGTTGGCATTCAGGTAATCTACATATGCCTGACTTACCGACATATAAATATCAAAGCTCACCGAAGGTGTTACATCGTTGCTTGTAACAACATTCTTTGCATTGAAGAATAAATGCGGGCCGGGTGCCACGTTATCAATAGGTGTATTTTGTGCAAAGCATAAGCTTGTTATCAACATTAAAAACAAGCTTGTAACTGTTCTAAAAGTCCTTAACATAATGGTAATTTCTAGATATATAGTGTGAATCAATAGTTTAATATTGTAGAATACGGTGAAGTGCCATTGTTGAAGAACAGCATATTCAGATCAGTGACATCTACACCTCCATCAAGGTTAAGGTCTTCTCTAATGTATACGTCGAAAGGAGCACTAGTGTTACTGAAAAATACGGTGTTGTAGTCTGTCGCATCTATTCCCATATCGAATACGTCATTTACATCACCAGCCCACATACACCATACCCCATTTACCTGGATCATCTGTACTGGATCATTTCCTGTATTGCTTGCCTGAAGCAAGGATGTTGTAAAATCGTAGTTTACACTTTTATTAGTAAAATTGAGCACATTACTCATAATCGGAATATGGTTCCTATGTTTTACAACCACTTTTACAGGAACAGACTGAAAAGAAAAAATCGGCTCTTTTCCTTCAACATCAACAATCTTTCCATTTGTTTTCAACAACAAGTTTTTTGCTTCCAGTAGGAAATGTGGATCCAATCCATTGCGAATTTCTACACGAACCCAATCAACAACTTTTCCTGCTACTCCCTGCACATTGTAGATATCATCGTAGGTGCTGCTTCCGTCATACGGATCTGAAACAGGCAATAATCCTGTTCCATCTGAAAAGTAAGTCTGAAGTTGATTATGCATGGTATCTCCCTGCATTGCGCCTTGTAAAAATACCTTTGCATTTAAAGTGATTTCCGTAGGAGCGAGATCACACCTTGACATTTGCACATCTACTTTGGAAGTTGATGTCACTGTCTGAAAACAGTTTGTATTTGTGTTATAGAAAAAAGCATAATAAGATCCATTCGTACTGACTGACGCCGGATTCTTAACCTGTGCTCCGCTATGTACATTATTTGAATACCATACTACCTTCCAGTCATTGGGAATAGTGCCTGATATTGACTTTGTAAGGTCCACTGTCGTACTTGGACAAGCATTCTTGATTGTAGCTGTACTCAATTGTACCTGAACTTCGGGCATTATACTAACAAGTACGTCCGCTGTAGAATGCATTGTCTTATAACATTGGTTTAAGTTGTCAAAGTAAAAAGCATAATAAGTTGCTGATTTTGTAACGGCTGTTGGATCAGCAACTGGTGTACCCTGATGGTATGAATTCGTAAACCAAAGTAATTGTACATCGGCAGGAATTGAATTACTTACTGCTTTATTCAAGTTAATGGTTTCACTTGGACAAAGCTGCTGAATTATCTCCTTGGCTATTGGTACTTCCGTAGGTGGCGGTATGTTCACTACTACTTTTGCAATAGAATTATGGGTTAAGAAACAACCTTCAGGATTTTTATAAAATGCATAATAGGTACCGGCATCAACTTCGTTTGGATAAAGAATTTGAGTACCTAAATGTTGTGGGCTCTTAAACCATACAATTGTGTTGTTACTTTGAGTAGGAGTAACAGTAGAATTCAAATCTGCTGTAGTACCGGTACATGTATTAAAGATCTGTGGTGTGTTTATAAAAACCTGTTGCTCTCCCTGGAAAGTTACCGTTAGCTTGGCGGTAGAATTATTGGTATTGTAGCACAAATTGACTTTGTCATAAAAAAAGTAGTAAAACGTTCCATTCTTTGTTGTGGTGGTTATAGGATTGCCGGTATGATTAGGATTGTCAAATACCCTTACTTCAAAATTGGCTGGGATATTAGTCGGGGTACCAACTGGAACTTCATTATAGTGACTTGGATCAATTAGATTCTCCGTGGTTCCGGGACATGGGTTCCACGTATCCGAGGTTAATTTAATTTGTTTATCACTGCAAATCCGTTCTATTGGTACCGCAGCAAGATCAAGGTTAACAATCTGAGGACTATCCTTGTCCCAAGCAGGATTTTGGCCCGTGCCTGAAAATGTCAATGTAGCCTGACTAGCCGTTGCTGTGAACTTAAGTGTAATAGGATGCCATTTACCAATTGTTCCAAGATAATTGTTGACACTAAAGTCAAACTCTGCACTACCACTTGCTCCATTCGTTAAAGTAAGCTTAGCGGTTTTTCCATGTGCAGAAGTTTTTGTTGTTATTTTCCCATTTATAAATTGATGACCATAATGAATTTCTCTGGTACTAACATAGGCACTGATTTTATAAATACTACCAGGTATTAATCCGGTTATTGTAGTAGACGCTGATGTCTTAACAAGTTCAGTATTATTAATACTTAGAAAAGTAAAATGTCCTGAAGGTGGAGCAGGTAAAGGATCAACCCAGTCATAAGTTGCGAGAAAATCATTGGGCACATTGGTTATATATGGCCCAATTTCTCCATATATAAACTTGTCTGAAACAGAAGGAAGATGACCGGTTGGTGTACTGAAGCCTGTCCAACCAGGCGGTACACAAGATAAACATTGTTTTGAGTTTGTAGATGGAATTGTTTGTGCTTTTAAAACTCCAATGCCAAACAATAGTAAGGCCAGTGTGTATAGAAAATGTTTTTTCATAGTATATTTTAGTAATCAGTTAATTGTCAAATAAATGGTAAGAGACAATGGTCATATACTGGTTTTCTCCGCTTTTGTTCCATCGTGCATGTTTGTTTAAGTGTGATTATAAAGTTCATGGATAATAGATGGCAAGGTGTTATTAAGCATTTATGTGATGCTAAAAGTGCAGCTTAATCGTAAACTTTAAAATATAGAATGACCCAGTGACCGCTTCGGGCTACCAAACGGTAAAATAGAAGTCAGCATGTGACTTTTTTGATATTCTTCGTCAAAAGGCAGAAAATGCGAAATACGTCATTCTGGAAAGCAGTATAAAACTGCGGAATGATGACTCCATTAAATAACCGGAAAATACCTTTTAATAAGTAATTACTTGCTAATATTCATTTATTTAAGAATTATGATCCAGGTTTTCTGTACTGGCTTAATCTCAACGAATAATGATACGCAAGGTTCTTATATGCTTACTGTTCCTTTTTTCATATACAAGCACTTTTGCACAATTTGTTTTTCAAAATATCCGTGAAGAGGACGGGCTTAGTGCAAAGGAAGTTCGTAGCCTTTACAGTGATAAAGACGGTTTTTTATGGATAGGGACGACAAACGGCCTAAACCGTTTTGATGGTGCAACAGTAAAACAATATATGGGATTCAGGAATGAAAAGAACATTTTCATCACCTCTATTTTGCCATTATCCAACAACAAGGAATTTATGCTTGGAACAAACAAGGGAGTTGCCATTTTTAACAAGCAAACCGGGGAATTTTACAGAAATAAAGAGTATACAAGTATTGAAAATGAAATTATATTGACCATCAAGGCAGATCACAGAAACAGAATATGGATTTTAACAAGCAAAACAGTTTTTTTATATGCAAACGGCAAATTAAATGAAGCAAAGGCATTAATACCTTCTGCCGCAGTTATCCGTAATAAACATTATTCATCACTTGCTTTTATCTGGGACCCGCATCGTAAAGGGTTTTGGCTGGGAGGTTCCAATACTTATTTTATAGATTGTGCCAGAGATATGGTGTTTAGCAAAGAGCATAATCCCTCAGGCATTCCTGTTCTAGAAAAGTCAGAGGTTTTTGCTATTGCCGTTGACAAGCACGCTGATGTATGGTATGGAAGCGATAAAGAATCATCGCTAAGTTTCTGGAATCATAAAACAAACCAGGTTACAACTTATTATGAACTAGATGGCATTACCTTAAATGGCTTTAACAATATTTTTATTGACAGTAAAGAACGAATCTGGGTCTCAACTTATCTGTTCGCCGGCTTTCTTAAAGTTCCGGGACAGCCATTCAGAAAAATTCCTTACAGCCAAAACCAGAAGTATTCGATTGGATATGGCTTTTTTAACGAAGCTATTGAAGATCCCGAAGGAAATGTGTGGCTTGGAACCATCAATGGTGTGAGCAAAAATCCTATTATTGCTCCATTGCAGGCTATTTATGAATTGCCAAGTTTCAAAAGTTTTTTAGAAACCGGGTTTTCACATGCCAACTCCATTGTCATAGACGGACCACATCTGATAGCGTGCAAGGCCGATGGAATAATCAAGTATAATATGGTTACGCGTACATATGAAAGGTATGCAATAACCCGAAAGAAAGACTTGATCCAGAACTCGTTTGACAAGGCTGTTAAACTAAACAAAACCTGGTGGTTTGCTGGCTATGATGGCATTTACACTCTTAATGGAAAATCTCTAAGGAGATTCGAAAAAGTAAAAAAGGCTCCGGCTCCTTTTATTTTTACAGATCATATTGGAAATATATGGTTCCAAATATGGAACGATGCCATATACAGGTATAATCCGCAGACTAAAAAGTGCCTCCGCTTTGATGGCAAAGATCCTAAATACGGTTTTTTTAATTACGAGAATGTATTGGGTTACTTAGTTACTAAAAGAGGTGATATTCTATTTGCTATGAAGGGAGTTGGGATCCTAAAATTTAACACGGCAACTGAACATTTTTCTATCGCTAAAATGGCAAATGCTAATGATTTCGAAACTTTATCCTCCTCCATGCTAGAAGATAATGAAGGCAATATTTGGGTTTGTATAAAAAACAGAGGGGTTATCAAAATAAATCAACAGGGTGTATACCTGGATAGTATGAACACCGGTAACGGGTTGCCATCGGATAATGTAAGCAGTATTGCAATGGATGGACGAGGTTTTATCTGGGCTGCAACCCGTGAAGGATTGGTGTTTTTTAATCCAACAACCAAAGAAGTAACCAACGTTGATATTGATTTTGGGAAAACTTTACAGAATTACTGGAACTACGTAACATTTGCGAATGGTAAAATTTACCTGGTTATGCTGGATCAGGTGGTTGAAATCAACCCGCACCTGTTCTCCAGGATTTCCGTCAAGCAGCCTCCGCATATTACTTCTGTCAGAATATTTGAAAAAGAGCATGTATTTGATACAAAAGAAATTCTTCAGCTGGAACCGGACCAGAACTATATCAAATTTCAGTACTCATCGCTTAATCACAGAGATATTCCTTCTCTTCAGTATAGTTATCAGTTACAAGGGATTGACAATAAATGGATTAATTCTGGCAGATCTCTGGTTGCGGCATATAACAACATCCCTCCGGGTAAGTATATTTTTAAAGTCCGCAGTACAGATGCAAACGGCAAATGGATGAAAACGGCAACTACATTGCAAATTAATATATTACCCTATTGGTGGCAGACATGGTGGTTTTTGACGATATTGGCTGTACTTGTTGCCATTTTGCTAGGCGTATGGTATCGGCAGTATTTACGTAACAAGCAAAAACTCATTGTTGACAATACCATAAATTATTTTATTGATTCCGTGTATGGCGGAAATACATTAAATGAAATTTGCTGGGATATAGCCAGAACCTGCTCTATGCAATTGCATTTTGAAGATTGTTCGGTTTATTTATTTAACAGCAAAAGGAAATTGCTCATACAAAAATCATTGTATGGATTAAAAAATACAAAAGTCCATGAATTGGTAAACCCAATTGAAACTGAAATAGGTCAAGGAGTCGTAGGAACGGCAGCAGCAGTAAGAAAAGCTGTTGTTGTTCCGGATTTTTCTAAAGACAAACGCTACATTGCTGTTGATCCATCAAAAAGATCAGAAGTTTCTGTTCCTATTTTGCATGAAGGAAATTTGTTGGGTGTGATCGATTCGGAGCATAGCCGTAGAAATTTTTTTAATGAAGAACATGTTCGTGCCTTGACAGCAATTGCTTCTATCAGCGCAAATAAAATTGCTGAGGCACAGGCGCGGGATCAGGCTCTGGATAAGGAAAGGATGCTACTGGAAATTAACAGAATGCTGGCTGACAGTCAGTTGATGGCGCTAAGAGCACAAATGAACCCCCATTTCGTATTCAACTGCCTGAACAGTATTCAGGAATGCATTATTACTGAAAAATACCCTGAGGCTAGCAAGTATCTGAACAAATTTTCCAAATTATTCAGGATGGTGCTGAATAATTCGGATAAGAATCTGGTTACGATTAAAGAGGAAGAAGATGTACTTCACCTTTACCTGCAGCTGGAACAAATGCGTTTTGAAAACAGCTTTTCTTACCAGATTTTAGTTGATGACGAACTTGAAACTGAAGAAATTGTCCTTCCTTCCATGCTTTTACAGCCTTATGTTGAAAATGCTTTGTGGCACGGATTAATGCATAAAGATGGAGACCGGACATTAACCATTTCCTTTAATAAAATCAATGAAGATATATTTGAATGCAGGATTGAGGACAATGGAATAGGAAGAAAGAAATCTTATGAAATTAAGGAATACAACAGCAAAGTAAAACGTCATAAATCGAAAGGATTACAAATTTCAAAGGACCGGCTTGACATTTTACAAAAGCAAGGGGAGTGTACGCTGAACTGTGTCAGAATTTGATTTTGGTAGATTCAGCCTCCAAGGAAAAATTCGCGGTCTGCTTGTAGTCTATCACCAAATTTAATATACAATTGTGACATCGTCAAACCCCAATT
>NZ_VBSN01000025.1 GCF_006149045.1 Dyadobacter flavalbus | reverse complement strand
TGAAGGACTAATTCCGGCGATAAGTCTAGTTAATAGGCGGCCCCATTGTTCACCTCCATACTTTCAGATCTTTAATTGGACAATAGAAAGTTAACCTTTATTCTGCTAATCTAAAGGGCGGCCCCGTCATACTTTGGGTGATAGGTAAACCAACCAGCTGCTTACGGAACTCACTGCACGCGTATTGAATTCCTCTATCTGACCGGGTCGCCGGAGCGATGAAATAGTAATGGTTTGTTTATAGGATGGCACTTTAAAGCCATTTTGAAAGCCGCTACGCTGGTATCTTCGGCTCTCATTGTCTCACTCAGCGCCCAACCCACTATCTTGCGGTTTGCAAGATCAAGTATTGCTGTAAGATAAATCCAACCTTCTCCTGTCTTGATATACGTCAGATCTGATACCCATTTTTCTCCAAGTCTTTCTGCTGTAAAATCTCTATTCATGTGATTTTCACACACTTGATAGATATGGTTACTATCAGTAGTTTGTATCCGGTATTTCTTCCGGACAATACCTTTCAGACCAATTTTTCTCATTACTCTGGCTACCCGTGGGCGCGATACCTGGAAACCTTTTGCTTGCAATTCCACTGTGACGCGTGGGCTACCGTAGCATCCTTTATTTTCTTCATAAACTTCGCGGACATGAAGAGATAATTCTTGGTGTTCCTGCTGACGTTTACTTACTGGCTCTTTTAACCAATAATAATAGCTGCTAACGCTCTCTCCGAGCACTTTACACATCTTTGCCACCGGATAGATTCCTTGATTAGCTTCTATAAATCGGAACCGTTCCGTTCGCCCCTGGAAAAGATGCCGGGCATCGCATGCGTACTGCCTTTTTTAGGATCTCGTGCGGCTTCGGCCGTCCGATCAAGTTTTACCTCCCGCAACTCTCTTTCTAACTGTCGGATCCGTTTTTGCTCCTCTGTCAAGCCTTCAACTTTTTCTCGAAAATCAGGTTTGTTAAAACTTGCGCGCCATTTACTGATTCGACCTGCATCAAGCCCGAGCTCAGCCGCTGCCGCACTCACCGAGCCCTTAGCTTCTGACAGTTCCACTGCCATCTTTTTAAAAGATTCGTCAAACACTCACGGTCCGCCGCGCGGTCGTTTTCTCATAGTCAAATTTAGTTGAATTATAAATTTGACTATTTCTGCCTCCAAACAAATGTAGCAACGTCATCATGGCCGTAATAAATTAAGTAAGATTGGGAATATGAAACTGAAGGCTCTTCTAAGCAACGGAGCAAACGCTGCTATTCAATCCCCTAATGAGTTCTCAGCATATTACAATCGGAAAATAGCCGAAGGAAAGCCCAAGTTAATTGCACTTAATGGTGTCCGTAACAAAATATTAAGCCGAGTGTTCGCAGTTGTTCAAAGAGGCACTCCTTACATCAAACAACAAGAAAAATACTTGCAAGTAGCATCTTGATAAATTTATATGAATTTCCTTGTTTTTAGCTTAGAATTCGCGGATGAGTGCTTGAATGCGCATTGGTTCTTGTCTTTGGAAGATGCACAGGAAAAAATTGAGAGTTGGCGACAAGAATATAATAGCTTCAGACCGCACAGTTCACTTGGAAACTTAACCCCGGATGAGGTCGGATTGCGGGTGAAAAGAGAAGAGAATAAAAGCCCGATTTTCCAGCTTTGATTGTCCAAAATTTGGGAGACTCTCAATATGTATGTGGCCAAAATTGCAAAGGAAGTACCTTCACATAAAAAGCAGGGTTTTCTGAGACTAAAAGAAGATGCTAAAAGAAAATAAACTAGATCACCGGATCAAATAAAAGAAATAAGGATCTGCCAGTAAACATAACTAGTTTCTTGATAGTTTTACTTCAAAAAGACCTATGCCTGACGATCAGCAGCCTATAAAAGATAAGGATTTACTCAACCGGCAATTTGACGTTAATTTTGCATTGGAGGCTGCCGGCTTGGGGGTTTGGGAACTTGACCCGGTAACTTGGTTAGTCAAATGGGACGAGCGTTGTCAGCGCCTATTCGGCCTTGCCGAAGGTCACGAGCTTACCTATGAGCAGGCCATCACTTTTATACATCCTGACGATGTTGACCGGGTAGACAGCGCTGTTCAGTGGGCTTTCAATCCTGAATCCGACGGGCTCTACGATGTTACTTACCGAACCATAGGGGCCGATGACGGCTTGCTCCGCTGGGTGCGCTTCATTGGCAAATGCTATTTCCAAACCGGCGGACAGCTTTACCGCTTTGCTGGCGTGGCCCAGGAGGTAACGCGTGAAGTGGAGGCGCAGCGCGCACTTCAAGAGAGCGAGCAGCGGTTCCGAATGTTGGCCGATGCCCTGCCGCAAGCCATTTGGATCACTGACTCGTCGGGGAATGTCGAATTCCTAAATAAGTGGTGGTCAGATTATAGCGGCAACGTTGTCCACCCGGACACGGCCGGCGAGGTAGCAAATGACAGCCTGCACCCTGATGATGCCCCCCGACTAATGGCCATCTTCCAGCAAGCCATTCAACAAGGTACAGGCTTTGCCATCGAACAGCGTAACCGGTCGGCATCCGGGGAGTACCGCTGGTTTTTAAATATCGGTGAGCCTTATCGTAATGCACAAACCGGTGAAATCACCAAATGGGTAGGCATGAGCCTGGATATTAATGATAGAAAGCGGGCTGAACAGGCATTAAGGAATAGTGAGGCGCGTTTTCAGACGCTGATTGAAGAAGCCCCCGTTGCGACCAGCCTTTTTATGGGCCGGGAGCTGCGGGTAGTAGTAGCAAATGAGCCCATGCTTGCAATTTGGGGCAAAGGCCCCCACCAAGTTGGCAGGACGCTGGCCGAAATACTGCCCGAAATTGCCAATCAGCCTTTTTTAGATATTCTTGACCAAGTTTACGTGACAGGTCAGACCTATTCGGCCAAAGGTGCCAGGGCTGATTTGGTCTACGACGGAGTACTGGGGACTTATTACTTTGACTTTACCTACAAGCCGATTCTCGATGACCAGGGGCAGGTCTATGCCATTTTACAAATGGCTGTTGACGTAACGCATCAAGTAGTCGGCCAGCAGAAACTGCAAGCCAGCGAAGCCCGCTTTCGGCAAATCGTCGAGCAGGCTTTGATGCCAATTTGCTTGCTAAGAGGAAAAGAAATGGTGCTCGAATTAGCTAACCAACCCCTGCTGAATGTTTGGAATGCTGGCCCGGACGCCTTTGGAAAACCTTTGCTGGATATTCTGCCGGAAATGAAAGACCAGCTTATACTGGGCTGGCTATCCGAAGTATTTGACAAAGGTGTGACCCATCGGTTGGATGAAATACCAACTTACTTTATCCGTGGTACCGGGGAGCGAGAGGATCGCTACTTTAACTTCATTTATCAGCCTTGGTGTGAATCCGATGGCCAGATAACCGGCGTGCTGGCCATGGCAACGGACATCACTGAACAAGTCCTTGCCCGTAAGCGCATGGAAGAAGCCGCCATGACCTTGCGCAATGCCAATGAGCTTGCCCATCTCGGCAGCTTTAGCGTTAACATGGTCAATGGGCTGCTCACCGTGTCACCCTTAGTTGCCAGTTGGTTCGGCTTCGACGTACTGGAAGCGGATACAGAAGCATTTATTCGAAGCGTTGGCGAGCAGGACAGGGACCATGTGCGCGACAGTCTGCACCAAACCATGCAACTTGGTTCCGACGGTCGCTATGAAATCACCCACTCGGTAGTTAATGCCAAGACAGGCCAAACCATTATGATCCACGCCATCGGTCAGCTTTACCTGGACGCCCAGGGCAAACCTGCCCGCGTGGAAGGTATTGCTCAGGATATTACCGCTCAGCTTGCCCAGAAACAATTCTTAGAAGAGCAAGTGGAACAGCGCACTAAGGAGCTACAAATTGCCAACCAGGTTCTTGCCCAAGCCAATGTGCAATTAGAACAAGCTAATACCAAAGTCAGTGTGGCAAACGAGCAACTTCAGTTGTTTGTAAAAGATTTGACACGCTCCAACAACAACCTGCAACAGTTTGCCTATATAGCAAGCCATGACTTGCAGGAGCCACTGCGTAAGATTCAGTCCCTTAGCACGCTCCTAGGTGTTCGGCTAGGTGATAAGCTTGGCGATGGCGGAAAAGATTTGCTTAATCGCATCAATAAGTCGGGAGCCCAGATGTCCACCCTTATCCAAGACCTGCTTTCTTATTCGCAGATCGGAAGCCATCAGCAGGATTTTGGCCTTGTCTCCTTGAATATGGTGATGGGTAATACACTGGAAAGTTTATCCGTATCCATTAAAGAACGTGGGGCACAGATTGTGGTCGATGACTTGCCAATTATTCACGGCGATGCATCGCAGTTAACCCAGTTATTCCAGAATCTGGTTTCCAACGGTCTCAAGTTTACACCTTCTGATCAAGTCCCTCAGATCCATATCCAATACTTTAAGCGGTTATTGGATGAACTGCCAGCCGAAGTTCGCCCGAATAGATCGGCTTCTTTCTATCATCAGATTAGCGTGAGTGACAAAGGCATTGGCTTTGATGTCAAGTATCTGGACCGCATCTTTCAGGTGTTCCAGCGACTGCATGGCAAAAGGGAGTATCCAGGCACAGGTGTAGGACTGGCCATTGTCCAGCAGGTGATAGAAAATCATGGGGGTGGCATTACTGCCAGTAGTATACCGGGGGCAGGGACTACCTTTTGTGTATATTTTCCGGGATAAGGAATTTTAATTAACCAATCAACATTCTTTTAAAAACGATTACTCCTTTATGGAATTCTCACTTTTCATTTTAAGTTGCAAAAGAGACACTACGGAAACTAAGAGCGATCGTCCAAATCTCATAGCCGCATCAGGTTATTTACCCGGACCTTTTTTCGTTCAACTCTTAACCCTGCAATGGAGGCTTCGACTTAAAATTCCGAAACTTCAAACATAGTTACATGAAGCTGTGCTAACAAATCTATGCATTGCCAAGGCTTACTTTCCAAATAAACGATTTTAGCTATATTACTAAGTTTAATGGAAGCATTGCCTCATGACATTCACGGCGCGAACATATTACCTTGTTTGCTGTTTACGAACTGCAGATATATTCTGTAAAATATATGCAATATGCCTTTAAGGACACCACAAACCGAGGTATTGCAACTGAAATAAGAGAAGTACCTCAGTTTTCTTAATACTTTGTCTCTAAATCCACTGATCATAACTATTGCAACTAAAGAAAAAAGCACCTAGCAAACTAATGCTAAGTGCTTGAAATTCAGGGCTCCCGAAGTTGGGCTCGAACCAACGACCCTCTGATTAACAGTCAGATGCTCTAACCGGCTGAGCTATTCAGGAATTTGAAATTCGACTGTTGATCTGAATTCTGGTGCAAATCTAAGGAATCCAATTATACAGCGCAAGCATAATTTCAAAAAATTATCAGCCTTGAACCTGCTGAAGTATTAACTCCTTGACTCTCTTGGCATCTCCTTTTGTAAAATTATTAATAATAATTTCCGGACGCATCCTCGGAATGACTCTTATCGTTGAAAAGAACATACCGCTCTCTATTTCTACGCCAGAAATATCACTGTAAAAAACAAAGTTGTCCGAACTCTTGAAAAGTTTCTTGATTGTAAATGTCACGCCTTTCTCCCCGAATGTTACTTCGTCCGGAAAAAACGGGTTCATCAATCCGCTTGCACTGTATTTTTCGTTCATATGTTTTCAGGTTTTTAGTTATGATTTGAAATTATAAAGGTACATACACGACTTTTTTGGTCTCGAAAAATTCTTCATCAAAAAAACTGGAAAGCTCATAAATCCGCGCCTTTTCTTTAAGTTCCGACAACTCTTCTGTAAGATCGCCTCCTTTCAGGTATAAAATGCCATTCTTAAGCGGATGGAAAGAATTTCTGCTGATGTTCTTTTTAACCCAGCCTACAAACGGCGCCATGCGGGTAACGGCTCTGCTGACAACAAATTCGTAGGAATCATCCAGTTTTTCAGCTCTTACTTGTTCGGCTTTTACATTGTCCAGTTCCAATGCCTGCACAATTTCCTGCACCACCCTGATTTTTTTGCCAATGCTGTCAACAAGATGAAATTGCGCTTTTGGAAAAAGGATGGCCAGCGGTATTCCGGGAAAGCCTCCGCCAGTTCCTACATCAAGAATGCTTGTGCCGGACTTAAATTCCAGAACCTTTGCGATTCCGAGCGAATGAAGTATGTGCCTTTCATAAAGCGTTTCAATATCCTGCCGGGAAATTACATTCACACGTGCATTCCAGAACTGGTACAAAGCTTCCATTTCCCCGAACTTGTCACGCTGCTCGTTGGAAAGATCAGGAAAGTATTTATTAATCAGTTCCATGATTTACGCGGTTTTCTATTAATCAATGTCAAAAATCCAAAAATGAGATAATACATAAACAAGGCAAAATCCATCAGCAGCAAACTTGCACTCTCTACTGTTTTGTTAAGTTTGTTATTGATGAAATTTAAAATCAGCCACTGGATCAGCCATTTGACCCCGAAAGCTGCAACAAGCATTTCTATTAAAAACAGATTCCTAGTCAGTATACCTGCTATCAAAACAGCAATTCCCGTAATCCATACCGCTATATGTGCGCCTGAAAGCAGACCCAGCAATATCTTATTACGCATTTTGTAATACTTACTGACAGCAAGATGACGCTGTTTTTGCCGGTACCAGGTTTTCCAGGTGCTTTTAGGCTCGGAATAAATAAAGGAATCCTCTTCTATGGATATGGCGGTATTGGAATCCGTAGAAACTTCGTTCAGGAATATATCGTCATCGCCGCCGAAAACATGCTTATGCCTGTAAAATCCCTTGTTTGCAAAGAATACAGACTTTTTATACAAAATGTTACGGCCAACTCCCATATAGGTAAAGCCTGCAAGGGCAAAGGACAGGTACTGAACCGCAGCATAAAACGTTTCACACCGTATAAACCAGTTCAGCAATCCCTTTTGTTTTATATATGGTGAAAACCCAAGCACAATGTCTTTGCTTTCACTTACTCTGGAAGTCATTGCAGTGATCCAGTGCGTGGAAACCGGCCGGCAATCCGCATCAGTCATTAATACTAGCGGAAACTTTGCCTGTTTCATTCCAACGGTGAGTGCGTATTTTTTCGGCGTTATGTGCGTAAACTCGTCATTGATGCGGATGTAGCGGATGTGTTTCCATTTCGTGATATTTTCCCTGATAAACTGTTCGCTTCCGTCATCCGAACGGTCATCCAGCATGATTACTTCAAATTCGGGATAATCCTGGATGTCAAGCAGCGGAATCAGCTGTTTCAGATTTTCCAGCTCATTTAAGGCGCAAACGAGAATGGTTACGCCGGGCCTGGTATTTCCGTAATTAGCTCCTTTACTGTAAAACGCAAGTCTTGTAAAAAAAAAGAGATAATAGAATAACTGGATAAAAACAAACGCCCCCAGCGCATAGAGTAAAGAGTAGGCCACAATAGAAGAGAGTTGTAAAATTTTATCATATTCCCTGCAAATATACTGTCATTGTCAGGAATGTTAGAGACCTTCATTCTATTTTTGCACCTCAGTATTCAAAACCGTTAAATGAAGTTTACATTACAAGTTGAAGATTCCCAGTCCAAGGCAAGAGCCGGCCTTATAGAAACGGATCACGGGACAATTCAGACACCCATATTTATGCCTGTCGGAACAGCCGGAACCGTAAAGGCGGTCCATCAGCGGGAATTGAAAGAAGATATCAAAGCGCAGATTATACTAGGCAATACTTATCATCTTTATCTGCGGCCGGGGCTGGACATCCTTCAGAAAGCAGGCGGCCTGCATGCTTTTAACGGCTGGGACCGGCCCATACTGACCGACAGCGGCGGTTATCAGGTTTATTCGCTTGCCGGCACGGGGAGGAAAATCAACGAAGAAGGTGTGGTATTTAAGTCACACATTGACGGGAGCGTACACAACTTCACGCCTGAGTCTGTTATGGACATCCAGCGCATCATCGGTGCTGACATTATGATGGCATTTGACGAGTGCACACCGTATCCCTGCGACTATTCTTATGCACGGAGTTCTATGGAAATGACGCACAGGTGGCTTCAACGATGCTGTGCAAGATTTGACAGTACCGAGTCATTGTACGGCTACAGCCAGACACTTTTCCCGATTGTACAAGGAAGTGTTTATAAAGATCTTAGAAAACAATCTGCAGAAATGATTGCATCCTGCGAACGGGAAGGAAATGCAATCGGCGGATTGTCTGTAGGCGAGCCTGCCGAGATCATGTACGAACTTACGGAAGTAGTTTGTGACATTCTTCCGAAGGACAAGCCGCGCTATCTGATGGGTGTCGGAACGCCGGCAAATATTCTGGAAGGCATTGCTCTGGGCGTTGATATGTTCGATTGCGTGATGCCTACGCGGAATGCGCGTAATGGCATGATTTTTACAACCGAAGGTGTAATTAACATCCGTAACGAAAAATGGAAGGACGATTTGTCGCCCATTGATGCAGGGTTGGGCGGATATGCAAGTACATTTTACAGTAAAGCATATCTCAGGCATTTGGTTAAATCCGACGAGATGCTTGGTGCGCAAATTGCCAGTGTTCACAACCTTACATTCTATTTATGGCTTGTTAATACAGCAAGGGAAAAGATTGTGGAAGGCAGTTTCTTAAGCTGGAAAAAGGAAATGGAAAAAAAATTAATTCAACGGCTTTGAAAGTTCACAAAAGCAAGTTTCTTTCGGGCAGCAATTGAATTAATTAGTAGGAAAATTTCTCATTTGTGTCAACATAAGTTGATAAAATGATATTGTTAACCTATTTTTGTGCGCACTAGGTATTTGGTTCATGTATGTTTGGCCATGAAATAATTATATAATTTTACTCATAATTGACTATAGATCAATCCTAGTTAATCTTAATAACGCTAACTTGAATAGTATGAAAAAAGTATCCCAGTTGATTTGTTCGTTTGCTTTGGGGTCGATGATGGCACTGCCTTCATTTGCACAGCCGCTGGAGCAGCCGAATTCTCCGGATTACAATCCAAAAGCAACCTATGATGGTCCCTACAAATTGAACACATGGTCAATTTCCGCACACTTTGGCCCGTCCATGTTCTTTGGAGATTTAAGAGAATATGACTTTTGGCCAGTAACAAAAACAAGTTCTGACAGCCATAAGGAATCCGGTACTTTTCAAGGAGGCCTTACCATAAACAAACAACTTTCATACTTGTTCGGAGCGCGTCTTGACGGTTCAATCGGCAATTTAAGAGGTATGAAACGCCGTAATTACAATCGCTATTTTGAAGGCGATTATTTCGATGTTTCCCTTGCCGGAACGGTAAACCTTAAAGGTCTTTTGATGGGACCTAACAAAATGAAGCGCTGGAAAGTGGATGCGTATGTGGGAGTCGGACAGATTTTCTACGATGCAACTGCCTACGACCTTGCAGGTGGTATCAAACTGCGTGAAACGGGTAAAAGAAATGACTGGATTATTCCTACCGGTTTGAATATCAACTATGAAGTTTCAAAAAGATTTGATATCGGTCTTGATTTCCGTCTGAATCATACAAATTCCGATTATCTGGATGCAACTTACGGAGGTGACTACGACAGAATTGCAAACAGCTTTATAATTGAAGACCAGAAAACTTCCCGCAAAGGAAATTCAGAACTTGACAGCTATGGCTACGGATCTATCCAGCTGACTTACAAGCTTGGTAAAAAAGCCCTGAAAGTTGCCAAAACAGATGGCAAATGGGATTACAAACCGGAAGAAGGATATTACCATCTGCGTTATACAGATCCTAAGGTGCTGATCAAACCACCAAAGATCCTTACTCTTGAAGAAATGGATTCCGTTGCAAAAGCAAACCGTCCGGCAGATATCGATCCAAGATTGTTGCTTGATACAGATGGTGACGGTGTTTCCGACTTCTTCGATAAAGAACCAAATTCACCTGCAGGAAGTGTAGTTGACGGTAGCGGACGAGTTCTTGATTTTGACTCTTATGTTAAAAATGCATTGGCAACCGGTGCTGCGTGCAGCGAGATCTTTGCAAACGTGATGTTCGATACTGATAAAAATACAATCAAGCCGGAATACGAAGAAATGCTTAAAAACGTAGCTGCGCTGATGAACAAAAACGGATGCCGCCTGCAACTTGCCGGCCACACTGACCGTCGTGCATCTGACCGTTACAATATTGCTCTGTCCCGCCGTCGTGTGGATGCCGTTAAAGATTATCTTGTTAATCAGGCTGGTCTTACAGATGCAAGCAAAGTTATTGTTGATTACTTCGGATCATTTAAGCCAATCGCTGACAGCGGAAGACGTGAAGGTCTTCAGAAAAACCGTCGCGTAGAACTTAAATTACTTCCATAGTATTTAAAGTACTCTTGAAGAGAAAGGCTCCCAATCGGGAGCCTTTCTCTTTTCTGAAGCTGGAAATCCGTAATAGTTGGAGGTAAAACAACTGATATTATTATATTATTTAATAACTGAAACCTAGAATTAATGAAAGAATACGATTACCTTATTGTAGGTGCGGGTTTGTGGGGGTCCATTTTTGCACATGAAGCAAATAACAGAGGTAAAAAATGCCTGGTTATTGATCGGAGAACACATACGGGCGGAAACATTTTCTGTGAAAATGTGGAAGGAATTAATGTTCATAAATATGGCGCGCATATTTTCCATACGAATGACAAAGAAATATGGGACTATGTAAATTCATTTGTAGAATTTAACAGATACACCAATTCCCCTGTTGCCAACTTCAATGGTGAACTTTACAATCTTCCGTTCAACATGAATACGTTTTATCAACTGTGGAAGGTTAGAACACCCGAAGAAGCAAAAGAAAAAATTCGTCAGCAAGTGGAGGAAGCAGGTATTACTGACCCGAAAAACCTCGAAGAACAAGCTATTTCGCTTGTAGGAACCGACATTTACGAGAAGCTGATTAAAGCTTATACGGAAAAGCAATGGGGAAGAAAAGCTACGGAATTGCCTGCTTTTATTATCAAGCGATTGCCAGTTCGTTTTACATTTGACAATAATTATTTTAATGACCGCTATCAGGGAATTCCTATCGGCGGATATAATAAGTTAACAGAAGGATTACTGAAAAATATCGAAGTAAGAACCGGCGTTGACTTTTTTGAAAACCGGGAAGAGTTTACAAACATTGCTGAAACAATTGTTTACACGGGCCCGATTGATGAATATTTTGGTTTTCAGTTCGGCCAGCTTGAATACCGAAGCCTGAGATTTGACAACCAGTTACTGGATCAGGAAAACTATCAGGGAAATGCAGTTGTAAATTACACAGACGGAGAAACACCGTTTACCCGCATTATTGAACACAAACATTTCGAATTCGGGACGCAGCCCAAAACCGTTATTACGCACGAGTACCCGCAGGAATGGGTTAAAGGAGCTGAACCTTATTATCCTGTCAATGATGATAAAAATACTGCTGTCTTCAATCAGTACAAAGAACTGGCTGCTCAGGAAGAGAACGTCATTTTTGGTGGACGGCTTGCAGAATACCGCTATTACGATATGCATCAGGTAGTTGGCTCCGCTTTAAAAAAGGTGAAAACGCACTTTAGCTAATCCGCTTTTTACTTTTCCATAATCCTTGTCCGGCTGCTGTATCACGGACAAGGATTTTTTTATTTCCATTTTTTTCAGATACCGTGTTACTTCATTTACAAATCTCCGTCTAAACCGTACATTCATTTTTACGGTCGCATGCAGAGAAAATATTTGGAGGAAATTACCACTACAAAGGCGGATGCTTCCGGCGCTTTTATAAGCATCATTTTTCTGCATACAATCTGGCATCACCGCTTTTGGGTCCTGACGTCGGTTACTTTCTCTGTAAGTGCTGCATTCATTTATTTGAGATATGCAGCGCCTCAGTTCCAGATTACTGCTTCTATCCTGATCAGAGATGAATCCAAAAGAACGCAGTTTGGCAATGAAGCCCTGGAAAGTCTGGGCCTGTCCACTTTTGAAAATAATGTTGATAATGAAATAGAAGTGTTGAAAAGCAGGACGTTAATGGAAAGCGTCATTAATGATTTACAGCTTTATACCCAGTATTATGCCTCGGGGCGGATAAAAACGACGGAGTTATATGAAAAATCACCATTTCGGCTCGTATTCCTGAATCATATTGAAAACGCAGCCAGTAACAAATCCACTGTAACGTATACTTTAAGCCCTAAAAACCGAAATCAATTTGTTCTTTCCGGCAATTTAGCCCTTTACAAAGGGGATTTCGGAGATACTCTTTTTCTTCCTCAAGGTAAAGCCATTCTGAGCAGAACAAACCAGCCCTACGTTCCAGAGGATAAATATGCCATTGCAATTTCGCATAAAGATCAGCTTGTTGAAAAGTACAGTACAAGACTTGATGTTGCTGCAACCAATAAAACGGTGAGCATGGCTAATTTTTCACTGAATGAAACGATTCCTGAAAAAGGAGAAGCCATTCTTGAAAAGCTGATCTCCAATTATCTTAAGGCAAGTATTCATGATAAAAACCGTATGGCGGACAGTACACTGGCCTTTATCAATCAAAATCTCGATGAAGTTTCGGGAGAACTGACCAGCATTGAAAAGCAGATAGAACACTTTCGAAAAGCCAACCGCCTGGCTGACAAGGACGGAGATGTAAGACAATTGCTTGTTAAGTCGGATAAAAATGCATCGGAGCGGAGCAGCTTGTCCATTCAGATGAAGATTGTACGGGCACTACAAACCTATTTGAGCGAACGTCCTGAAAGCATTGTCCCATCTTCACTTGTATTGAAAGATCCGACTTTTACCATACTGGTTCAAAAATACAATGAACTGCAGCTTGTCCGCCGCGGAGCACTGATGAGTATGGAAGAAACACATCCTTCCGTTCAGTCCATGAATGCGCAGCTTGATCTGTTGCGTACAGATTTACTTGCAAGCATTAACGCGCAGTTTCAGGATATACAGTTCAGTCTGTCAGCCATTAACAATCTAAACATTGAATTTCAGGAGCACCTGGATCGGGTTCCGTCACAAGAACGCATTTTTCTGGAATATGCAAGACAGCAGCAGATTAAGCAGGATCTGTATATTTATTTGCTGAAGAAACGTATTGAAACCGCTATTTCCAGATCATCTACGTTAGCCAACGCGCAGATTATTGATGCGCCCAAATCAGGCTCTGAGCCCGTTAAGCCTAACAAACAGCTTGTGTTACTGATGTCAGGCTTTATAGGACTTGGTTTTCCGATTGCCATTTTGCATCTGAAGGATATATTCAATGACAAAATCTTATCCAAATCAGAACTGGCTGTCCATGTGGAAGCACCTGTCCTGGCAGAAATTGGTCATGTTGATCAGATTGGCTCCAATATTGTGGATACGCAAAGCTTGAATCCGGTTGCAGAACAATTTCGTGTCCTGCGTACCAACATTCAATTCTTATCTGCGGCGGATGAAATAAAAACCATACTCCTGACTTCCAGTATGGGCGGAGAAGGAAAATCATTTATAGCCATAAACCTTTGCCATTCACTGGCTATGACAGGGAAAAAAGTCATTCTGCTTGAACTGGATTTGAGAAGGCCAAGACTGGCCAGTTACCTGAATCTGGAAACAAACGGGTTTACGGACTATATCCTGTTAAAGGCAAAATTAGATGATGTCATCCAACAAAGCAGAACACAAAATCCGTTTGACGTTCTTACATCCGGTGCACAGCCTCCAAACCCCTCCGAAATACTTTCTGTTCCGAAGGTTAAAACAATGATTTCCAAGTTAAAAGATGAATACGATTATATCATTTTTGATACGCCTCCTGTTGGCCTGGTTGCCGATGCACGGATGCTGAGTGAATTTACAGATTTATCGCTTTACGTTGTTCGTCAGCAATTTACATTCAAACATCAGCTGGATACAATCAAGGAAATAAATGAAAGCAAACTATTGCCCGGATTTTATCTGGTTATAAATGATGTCAAGGCAGCACCGGGCTACGAAAATACATATGGCTATCACAAGCAGCAAAAAAGCCGGTTTTTCAGCAAGAACCGAATATAAGACTGAATTTTTAAATCAGGCTTCCAACACTATGAATGAAATTTATCTCATTGCTGAAATCGGTCAGGCACATGAAGGAAGCCTTGGAATTGCTCATTCCTATATTGATGCACTCGCAACAACCGGCGTCAATGCGGTTAAATTTCAGATTCATATTGCAGAAGCAGAAAGTAGTATGTATGAGCCGTTCCGAAGTGAGTTTTCCTACGAAGACCAAACCAGAATGGATTACTGGAAACGCACGCAGTTTACTGAAGCGCAATGGGCCGGATTAAAAAAACATTGTCATGACAGAAAACTGGATTTCATTGCAAGTCCGTTTTCAGTTTCAGCCGTTGATCTGCTGGGCAATATAGGAACTGAAATTTATAAAACCGGATCTGGTGAAATGGATAATTTTCTGATGCTTGACAGAATTGCGGATTCGGGTAAAAAGATCATTTTGTCATCAGGAATGAGCTCGATTTCTGAGTTGGATAATACTATAAATTACCTGAAGAACAGGAATTGTTATTTGTCTCTTTTACAATGTACTTCCTCCTACCCTGCCGAACCGCAGCAATGGGGCTTGAATGTGATGGAGCTTTTTAAAGAGCGTTACAAGATCCCGGTAGGGTTTTCTGATCATTCGGGAGATATCTATGCCTGCCTGGCAGCAGCGAGTTTAGGTGCACAACTGCTTGAATTTCACGTGGTATTTGACCAAAAGATGTTTGGCCCGGATGCTTCCTCTTCCATACCTGTCCGTAAAGTAAAAAATCTTGTCCAGGGAATCCGCAAGATAGAAATTGCCTTGAACAATCCTGTGGATAAAACAAGCAACAACAAATTTGAATCCCTCAAAACAATTTTCGGCAAGTCGCTGGCAGTAAACAGAAACTTGCAGGAAGGGCACATATTAACTATTGACGATCTGGAATCTAAAAAACCGGCTGGCTATGGAATTCCGGCAAAAGATTATAAAGAAATTATTGAAAAAAGGTTGAATAAAGATCTGGCTCAATGGGATTTTATCACGGCAAACGATTTGGTATGATCAGAAAAATATGTGTCGTGGTTACGGCCAGAGCAAGTTACTGCCGGATCAAAACCGTTTTAACAGAAATCAGGAATCATCCTGCTTTGGAATTACAGCTTGTTGTAGCCGCAAGTGCTTTGCTTGGAAAATATGGATGTATACTGGATAGCATAGAAAAAGACGGTTTTTGCATCACAGCAAAAATATCCAACTTACTGGATGTTGATAATTATACAGCCGCAGCCAAAACAACAGGCTTGGGTATTATTGAACTTGCTTCGCTGTTTGAGAACATCAAGCCCGATGTCGTCGTATCGATTGGTGACCGGTTTGAAACCATGTCAACTGCCACTACTGCTTCTTTTATGAACATTACGCTTGCACATGTACAGGGCGGGGAAGTTACAGGCAACATTGACGAAAAAGTGAGGCATGCAGTTACTTATTTGTCTGATATTCACTTTGCTGCTACTGAGAAGGCACAAAGCCGGATTATTCAGCATGGTAAAAATCCCCAGTCTGTATTCAATACGGGCTGTCCTTCCATCGACCTGGCACTTCAGGTCAAGAATGCTTCAGAATATTGCGATTCAGCTGCTAGCGAGCGTAAAAAACCGGATGTCATTGAAAAGTATCTTGTTGTCATGCAGCATTCGGTTACAACAGAACTCCAATGTACACGCAAACAGATTCAGGAAACTCTAAATGCAGTTAAAATACTGAATATTCCCACATACTGGTTTTATCCGAATGCAGATCCGGGCTCGTCGGAAATCATTGCAGGCATCCGGGAATTCGGGGAAAAATGCAATGATCATTTAATCCGGTTTGTAAAAAACTTCGAGCCTCTGCATTTTCTGAAATTAATTCAAAGCAGTTGCTGTCTGATTGGGAATTCAAGTACCGGAATCAGGGAAGCATCATTTTTGGGCATTCCGGTTGTAAATATCGGCAGCCGGCAGGCCGGGAGAGAAAGAGGCAGTAATGTTATTGATACAGATTATGATTGCGGAAAAATAGCAGAAGCAGTCAAAAACCAGCTGCTTCACGGACCATATCCTTCCGAAAACATTTATGGAAGCGGACATGCAGGACAGAAGATTGCATCGTTGCTGGCCACCATACCGTTAAGTACAAACAGGAAAACAGATTATCTATGAACGGATTTCCTGAAATTCTTGGCATTATACCCGCAAGAAAAGGATCAAAAGGAATTCCGGGCAAAAACCTGAAGTTGCTTGGCGGCAAACCACTGATTCAGTATACAATCGAATCTGCACTTGAATGCAAATGGCTGAATACCATTGTAGTTTCGAGCGATTGTGAACATATCCTGCGTATTTCCGGTCAGTTCAAGGGAATTGAAGCGCCATTTATCAGACCTGCTGAATTTGCAGATGACAGCGCTCCTGCTATTCTGGTATTAAGTCACGCCGTTAAATATTATCAGGAACAGGGGAAAAAATTTGATTATGTGTGCCTGCTTCAGCCAACCGCTCCTTTTCGCAGCAAAAACCTGATCAGTGAAGCAATCATAAGAGTAATGCAAACCAAAGCGGATAGCCTCGTAACTATCAGCAAAATACCGGACAAGTACAATCCCAACTGGGCATTTCAAATGAGCAATGACGAACAGATTTTCCGAATTATGAAAAAAGAAATCCTTGTTCCCTGCCGGCAGCAATTAGCGGACACATTTTACAGAAATGGTAAAGTTTACATCATCAGAACAGAATTGATTCAGAACGGAATTTTACTGGGTGGAAAAATCATCGGCCTTGTTACCGAGCCGGGTATCAATATTGATACACAAAGTGACTGGGAAAATGCAGAAAATTATATCAGGAATGGAGCAATTACATAAAAAACCCATATTGCTCCTCATCACAAACAGTTTTGCGGCGATCAATGTAATCCATAGTGGTTTAATCAAGGAAATGGACAGGCAGTATGAAGTTCATGTTCTTTCCAGCCTGCTTGGAAAAGCAGAAATTGCTTTGATAAACAAACATTTCCATATACATGCACGTTTGATCGACCTTCCATTTTCGGCTGAAAGCCGACTGATTATGTTGATAAGAAAAATTCAGAAAGCTATCTTTTTTCATTATTTCGGTATCGAAACGTATAAAATAAAATCTTTGGGTGAAAACCGCATTCTGAATTTCGTCACCTACGCTACCTTATTGATTATGAATAGTTTAAATCTGAACAAGTTTTTTTTGATCCTTGCAAGAAAACTGATTGTCCATTTGTCCGCCCGTTCCCAAAACCTGAAAGGGTTACATTCCTTTCATTTTCGCGGCGTCATTTCCTCTTCTCCGCTTGATATTGTTGAAAACCGGATCGTTAATTTTTTAGGCAGGGACAAAATCCCTTCTGTTGGAATGATCATCAGCTGGGATAATCTTACTTCCAAAGGCATTATCAATGCGAATCATACCTGCATACTGGCCTGGAACAAGTTTATGGCGGATGAATACCGCAAGTTTTATTCTATTTTTGGCACGCACGAGTCTGAAGTTTGCATTACCGGAATTCCAAGGTTTGATACTTATTTCAAAAAGCCTCCGGCTGCACATGCGAAAACAAATTTCAGAAGGAAATACAGCATAAAGCCTGGTGATAAAATCATCCTCTTTGCAACAAGTTCCTGTAAACTTTTCCCTCGTCAGATTGCCGTAACGAAGGACTTAATTGCCTATACGCGTGAACACAAGAATACGGTACTGATTGTAAGATGTCATCCGGCAGATAATTTCCATTTATACGACCCGTTTTCAGATGAAGATAATCTCAGGATCTGGTTCCCTGACAACCACTTTGCTTCACCCGTTTTAAAATCAACGGCACGGATGCCGGATCTGAATTTTCTGGATTCCTTAACTGAAATGATCCGGCATTGTGATGTTTGTATAAATGCGGCTTCAACGATGCGGCTGGATGCAGCTGCCTGTAACAAGCACATTATCAGCATTGCTTACGACGGAAAGCATGAATTGCCTTATTCAGAATCTGTGCGCAGACTTTATGATTACAGCCACCAGATTCCTTTGAACCGGCTGAAAATTGATCATATAGTTACAAACAAAGAAGAATTATTCAGCGCACTGGATACTGTTCTGACAGAAAATTCAGAATGTAATAATCTCAGCAAGATCAGGCCATTCATCTTTCACAAAGAACCGAAGTCCGTTCATGCAGCCATGTCAGCAATCAAAAAATGTTTAGGATAATTTCTGAAATGTTCCGGAAATCAGCCGTTTCCATTACGCTTGTTGCAATGTGCGAGCAGTTATTTTCTGAAATCGCAGACATTGGTGAAAGCCGGTTTCAGAGCATTGTTGTGCTTTCATTTTTTACTTACTGCACACTTTGCCTGTTTTCTCCATCGAAACACCGGTTTTTCCATGTTGTAAGCATTCCGGTACTTACGCAGTTTATCCAGCTTTTTCAAAAGTATTCATTCACTGCCGGTGCAAACTCGCTTTGGAGGCTGTTTCCGTTTATATTGCTGAACCTGTACTTTCTGTATTTCTTCCTGAACAAGCCCGTGTTGCTTTCACCAAAGGAAAAGCTGTTCATAAGTTTCTGGATTATCTTCAACTGCTTTTTTGTCCTGATTTCTCCAAATCTTGATAAAATATTTCTGGGTGGCATTTTACTGTACGCATTCACTTTGCCCATGTATTTTGCCTATTTTAAAACGGTATCCTTTGCAATTGATTTCAGGAAAGAAGTGGAAAAATGTCTTTGCCTGCTCTTTGTTATTCTAGGTTCAGGAACATTCGGACTTGTATTTGCCGGAGCGAGTTACAAGGGTTCGGACAACCTGCTTGCAACCCGAAATATTACGGACACCAATGTTACAATGGCGTACTTTATCCTGTTATGGCCTTTTGTGCTGCTTTTCAGCAGTAACAACAACCTGGCCCAGATTACGCGGATTGTCTTCATCCTTGTTTTTACAGGCATTGTTATCATTTCGTTTTCACGCGGCGCCGTTCTGATTATTGTGCCGTATCTAATCCTTACCGTATTTTCAATCCGTAGTTTTTTCCGTTTTTACCGGCTGATTTTACTTGCGCTCCCCGTTGTGTTTTATAACCATGAAATTCAGATTTTTCTTGACCAACAGGATATGACGTATTTCTGGAAACTCCGGTTTGACGAAATCACCTCCATTGATGCATTAATATCCAAGCTGCCGCAAATCAGCGGACGCGCAGAAATTCATGCTGTGGCTTACACTCTTTTTCAACAGAATCCACTTTTCGGTAACGGAATCGGAAGTTTTGAAATTCTGGGGCCGGGTTATCGGGAAGCGCATTCACTCTTTTACACTTTGCTGGCCGAACAAGGAATTTCCGGTACGTTTTATACCTATGCCATACTTGTTGTATTGGGAATTGCTTTGTGGAAAAGCGTCGAAACAAATAAAAAACACATTGTGCTGTTTCCTGCCTTTACTTTTTATCTGATTTTCAACCATACGGTTGGCAGTGTATTCGTCATTATTCCCGGCAAAAGTATCACGGTAAACTGCATAGCGCCTGTTTTGCTGACTTGCATGTATTTCTATGCAAAGAGCTGTCATTATTCATTTCTTGAAACAAATGAATAAAATCCTGATTACAGGCAGAACTCCTCAGCCATATGGGGGCGTAACGGTGCATGTAAGCCGGCTTGTCGAAGCATTGAAACAACGAAAACCGGAATGTTTCGAATTCACCGATTTCCGAAAAAAACCGCTTAAAACCTGTTTTCAGGTACTTTATTACAAAGTCATTCACCTGCATTCGTCCAGTCCTTATGTGCAATTTCTTCTTGCGTTAACTTGCAAACTGCTTGGCAAAAAGGCAATTATTACTTTTCACGGAAATCTGGGACGTTATGGCTTTTTGAAAAACCGGCTTGTCGATTTTTCCATCCGTCTTTCTTCCACGCCTGTCATCCTGAATACGGAAAGTTTCCAAACGGCCGCAAAGCTTAACAAAAATGCAATTCGGATTACGGCTTTTATCCCTTCTTCCATGCACAACAAACCGGATCCGCTGCTTCTTGAGAAACTTTATCATTTCAGAGAAAAGCATGAATTTTTGTTTTGTACAAATGCCTGGAAATTAACTTTTGACAAGCACGGCAACGAAATTTACGGCATTACCGGAATTGTACGCAACCTGGAAAAAACAGCAAAGGCAGGACTGATTGTTTCTGATCCGTCCGGAAGTTATAAAGTCCATATTCAAAATACTTTCGGGAAAATTCCTGGCAATGTTTTTATAATCAGCGAACATCATGATTTCAGAAATGTGCTGGCATTATGCGATGCATTCATCAGAAATACGACGACCGACGGAGATTCTCTTTCCGTTCATGAAGCCATTGAGCAGCATGTAGTTGTATTTGCGTCTGATTGTGTAACACGCCCGGCAGCATGCAGGCTTTTCAGCGATATTGAAGTTGTGGATTTTGTCAGCGAGCTGCGGCTTTCACGAAGCTCGGAAAATGCCGGATCTGACCATTATGAAGATGCTGTGGAAAAGCTTTTGAACCTGTATGAAACATACTTGTAAATACGGTGTTGCAGGTCAAATACTTATAAAAAAACAAAGGCATAGAAAAATTTCCATGCCCTGTTTCACACTATACACACACTATATTTTTAATATCTATATATCTGATCTGATAAATTCCACAACATCTTTTAGTACCGCAAAATAACAAACTAAAGTAATTAGAAAAAAGCTTTCGTTTATGAATTTCTAAATTCTAACTATAAATTATATCACAATTTTATAAAAATAATTCAGACTAAACAGCCCGCCGGACAAAAAACAATAAAATATGGCCTGATTATTGTTCAAACCTGCATAGCTCATTAAATTCGTACAAGCACTTACCACCTTAAAGTTATACATGGAAGCACTGCTAACACCCGATGCACTGATCAGTTTGCTGACGCTTACACTGCTGGAAATTGTGCTCGGCATTGATAATGTAATTTTCATAACGATCGTTTCAGGAAAGCTGCCTGCAGACCAGCGTAAAAATGCACAGAATTACGGACTGCTCATTGCACTCGTGCTCAGGATTGCACTGCTCTTTGCCATTTCGTGGGTAATCGGGTTAAAACATGATCTTCTTACGCTTTTCGGACATGGATTCAGCGGCCGCGATCTGATCCTGCTTGGCGGCGGAATTTTTCTGCTTTACAGTACGACAAAGGAAATGCACCATAAACTGGAAGGTGAACCCGAAGAATTGCCGACCGGAGACAGTCTTGCAAAAAAAGGCGGGCTGACTTTCGGAAGTGCTTTGATACAAATTGCATTGCTGAATATTATTTTCTCTTTCGATTCCGTTCTGACAGCAGTCGGGCTCGTGAAAGAAATTCCGATCATGATCGGAGCTGTGATTGCTTCCACTTTTATTATGATCGGTTTTGCCAGTAAAATCGGCGATTTCGTAAATGGCCACCCTTCTATCAAGATTCTGGCTTTGTCTTTTTTACTGATGATCGGCACCTTACTGATTGCTGAAGCGTTCCATTACGAAATACCGAAAGGCTATGCGTATTTTGCAATGGCATTTTCATTTATGGTGGAATTGCTGAACATGAAACTGGACAAAAACACCAAACAGCCGGTTAAACTGCACGATCAGGTTAACTAACGGCTTCATTCATTTATTATGCGCATTAACCCTGAAACTGTTGACAGGATCAAACAAGCTTCCGACATTGTTGAAGTAGTCGGAGATTTTGTGTCATTAAAGAAAAAAGGGGCCAATTACTCTGCATGCTGTCCTTTTCACAATGAAAAAACACCTTCGTTCAATGTAAACCCTTCCAGACAGATTTATAAATGTTTTGGATGCGGAGCGGCCGGCGATTCCATCAAGTTTGTAATGGACATTGATGGCATCGGTTACGGCGAGGCACTGCGTTATCTGGCCGGCAAATACAACATCGAAATTGAAGAAGAGGAAATTACCGACGAAGAAGCCATTCGCCAGAATGAACGGGAAAGCCTTTACATTGTCCTTAACTATGCAAAAAACTTTTATCAGCAGCAGCTTCATCACAGCGAAGAAGGGCAGGCAATCGGATTGAGTTATTTTCGCGAGCGTGGATTTTCAGCTGAAATACGGAAAAAATTTGAACTCGGATACAGTCTGGATACGTGGGACGCATTTTCCAGGGAAGCCATGGCAAAAGGACATTCGGCCGATTTGCTGGAAAAAGCCGGATTGCTGATTCGTAAAGAAGATAATGGTGCGGGGAACCGCCATTCGCCAGGTTATGACCGTTTCAGAGGCCGCGTCATTTTCCCGATCCATAATGTAGCCGGAAAAGTAATTGCTTTCGGAGCCCGGATTTTAAAGTCTGAAAAAGGCGGAAATGCAAAGCAGGCAAACCAGCCGAAATACCTCAATTCACCTGAAACCGACGTTTATCATAAAAGTGAAGTTCTTTACGGCATCTATCAGGCTAAAAATGCGATCCGGAATCAGGAACTGTGTTACCTCGTTGAAGGATACACGGATGTAATTTCCCTGCATCAGGCCGGCATTGAAAACGTGGTTGCTTCTTCGGGAACATCGCTTACAACAGAACAAATCCGTCTGATCAGCCGCTTTGCACCAAACGTTACTATTCTGTATGACGGTGACATTGCCGGTATCAAAGCAGCCTTGCGCGGACTTGATCTTGTGCTGGAAGAAGGACTGAATGTCAATATCGTACTCTTTCCGGACGGAGAAGATCCGGACAGCTATGTACGAAAAGTCGGTGCGGAAGCATTTAAAGCTTACTTGCGGCAGGCTTCAAAGGACTTTATAACTTTTAAAACAGAGATCCTGCTGAAAGATGCGGGCAATGACCCGTTCCGGCAGGCAGCGGTGATCGGGGAAGTTGTAAACAGTATTGTCAGGATTCCGGAGGCTATCAAAAGACAGGTTTTCTTTCATCGGACGTCAGAAATGATGAAAGTGGATGAACAGATGCTGATTACCGAAGGCAATAAACTGTTACGCAAACAACAAACCCAGAAATCTCAGGAAAAGACAACCCGCAGACCCGCTTCGGAACAGGAAAATCCCAATGCCATTGATGAAGTAATCGGTACATTTCAGGCCAGAAACGAGGAATTGCCTGCCGATCTGTTTGCGCCGGAAATGCCGGAAGCAGAACCCGTACTTCGCACCAAATTGTACTATCAGGAAGAAGCTTTTATGAAATTGCTTGTTCTGTATGGTACAAAAGAGCTGGAACCAAGTATAACTGTTTGTCAGTATGTGTTGGGTGAAGTGGAAGGAATTGATTTCAGCGACACTGTTTTTCATCATCTGCTGACATTGTTCCGGGAAAACTACAACCGCAACAACGTTTTAACGACCGATTACTTTCTGCATCATCACGAACCTGAAATCCGGAACCTTACAATCGGCTGGCTGGCCACCAAGTATGAACTCAGCGAGTTATGGTCCGAGAAATACGAAATATACGTTCCCTTTGAAACCGATGTGCTGGACAAAACAGCCTTTATAAACATACTGAGGCTGAAAAAAGTTTTTATTGAAGAAAAGATGAAAGCATGCCTTGCGCAGGCCGTTCACGCCAAAACAGAAGAAGAACAAAATGCAGTGATGAACGAATATATGTTCTATAAAGGCATCAGTATGGCCGCTGCCAAGGAACTGGGAAGTGTAATCGGCTGAACGACAGTCAGGAAATTGCTGTTTCTACAACAGGAATAATATTTTATCAATTAAAGGATCAAAATCAATTTTCCCGTATATGAAAACCCGGTTTCTTATCCCCGTTTTACTGATTCCCTTTATTTTTCTGGAATGCAAGTCTTCTTACAAGTTATTGAAAACCAAGCAGGAAGACAACTTTCACCTTTCTGATTATACGACTTTCGGCTTTTATGATATTGAAGCGCAAGGCGATACCATTCCTGAAAACTTTGAAAGCAGAGTCGGGATTATCAAAGAAGCAATTGCCAGAAATTTGCAGGCCAGAGGACTTGACGAAGCGCGGGACCCAGGCCTTAAAATCAACATCGCACTGAATGTAAAAGAAGAAATCCAGACGAGGCAAACTGACTTCAGAACCGACGGATTGCCCAGATACATGGGCCAGCGTCGTTATTCATGGAAAAGTCAGGAAGTACCTGTCGGAAAATACCGTGAAGGAACGCTGATAATCGACCTTGTAGACGCAAATAACAACAAACTTGTGTGGCAAGGCGGCAGTGAAGGCATTATTCCCGAAAAAAGCAGAAACTTTACGGAAGACATCAATGAAGCAATCGGAAAAGTAATTGCCCAGATTCCATAGCTATAAACAACAAAGGGCTGTTTTCAGTTGGAAACAGCCCTTTGTTGTTTATTATTTATTTGTTATGCGTTGTTATTTACAACTCCATGAACTTTGTCACTTACCGTATGAGCAATTGAACCTGCTTTTTCTTTTACAGAATTTACATTATTGTTAAATCCTTCTTTTAGCTTGTCGGCCAATGCAGTTAATTCTTCAAGGCTTTTATCGTATTTATCTTTTGCTGTGCCGCCAAGATCGCCAGCTTTATTTTTAATGAGCTCACGTGTTTCTTTGCCGTTTTTAGGAGCAACCAAAAGCCCAACTGCAACACCTGCCAACAGTGCACTAAGAGCACCTAATAAAAATTTTTGATTCTTGTCCATCTGAATTTCTTATTTTGTGTTAACAATACATTATAATTGGGTACACAAAAATACTATGCCACCCTTCTTCCTGAAATTATGCATCAGTCTGCCGGAATTTTCAGACAATTTATAATGCTGCTTGTCCTTTTTCTGCCTTGGCCAGTGACGGCTCAGTGGAAAGTTCTGGATGTAAAGACCAAAATCAATATGCGGGCTGTACATGCGGTTTCGCCAAGTATCTGCTGGATTGGAGGATCAAACGGTACAATTCTGAAAACAACCGATGCCGGACATACATGGCTGACGTATAAAGTTTCAGGTGCGGACTCGATGGATTTCCGGGATATTCATGCTTTCGACAAGCAGAATGCCATTGCCATGAGCGCGGGCGAATCAGAGAAAGGAAAGGCGAAAATTTTCCGGACGGAAGACGGCGGCGAATCATGGAGCCTTGTGTACCAAACTACACAGAATGGGGTTTTTCTGGATGGAATCGACTTTTGGGACAAAAACAGAGGCATTTGTCTCGGCGATCCGGTTGAGGGAAAGCTGTTTATACTGGTTACGGAAGATGGCGGAGAATCTTGGACAGCGCTTCCTTTGGAAAAAAGACCGGCAACACTGCCCGGAGAAGCATGCTTTGCAGCCAGCGGCACATCCATTCTTACCGCTGGAAAAAGCAGCGTGTATATCGGAACGGGCGGCGGCAAAATGGCAAGGGTATTCCGCTCTGAAGATTACGGACAAACATGGCAGGTTTCCGAAACGCCATTGCCCGCAGGGCCAACAAGCGGCATTTTCGGGCTGAGATTCTGGTCGAAGAAAAACGGCATGGCGGTCGGCGGAGATTACAAACGTACAACTGATTCGACCAGAAATGTACTGATCACAAACGACGGCGGAATTACATGGGAATTACAAAATAGCATGACGAAACCTGCCGGACTGAAAGAATGCGTGGACATTTACCATAAAACCAACGCAACCTGGAACGGCGACACGCAGATCCGCTCAGACAATTATGCATTGGTTGCAAGCGGGCCTTCGGGAAGCAGCTTTTCGCTGGACCGCGGCAAAACCTGGCGTTTGCTGGGCAAAGAAGGCTTTCATGCGTTAAGCTTTGCCGGCAATGTCGGCTATGCAGTCGGGGCAAATGGGCTTATTGGTAAAATAGACCTGATTTCGACGAAAAACAAAAAACGCAAGCTCGTGGTTGTAGAAGAATAACCGGATCCGGGACCGGCCATTCTTCTGTATATTCTTTTGTAAAAAACTATATTCTGTCAATCAGTTCTTTTACTTTCCGCACTTCCCTTCCGGCAAGATGGTCCGCGATTGCTGCGGCATGATCGCGTCCGTTTTCTATAAAGACCTTTTCCGTAAAAACACCGGCCATAACTGTTCCGCACAAGTACAGGCCGGGAACGTTGGTTTCAAATGTTTCAGGATCAAAAACCGGAACTTTGGTAACCGGATCAAGCGTCACGCCGCAACGGAAAAGCAAGTGTTCATCGGGCAGATAACCGACCAGCAAAAACACAAAATCCGCCGGCAGCCATTCTGTTTCTCCGGTTTCAACATTCTGGATCTGCATGCGGCCGGGTTCAATGGCTTTGGTGATGCTGTTGAAACGCGTATGGATTTTTCCTTCTTTCACCCGGTTTTTTACATCGGGAACGAGCCAGTATTTCACTTTTGTCCTGAAATCCGCATCTTTATGTACGATTGTAACATGCGCATCGTGCCGGTATAATTCCAGCGCCGCTTCCACTGCAGAATTGGAACCACCAACCAAGACAACATTCGTATAAGAATACTCGAACGGCTCGTCATAATAATGCGAAACGTGCGGAAGGTCTTCACCCGGCACGTTCAGCTTGCGCGGCACATCAAAATAACCGGTCGCAAGCACGACGTTTCTGGACTGAAAAACCTGGCCATCTCTGGAATAAGTCAGAAATGTTCCGTCCGGCTGCTTTTCAGAGCGGTCAACATCTATAAACAATTTGAAATTCAGATGATAATAACCCGCCACTTTCCGGTAATACTGCAAGGCTTCATTGCGGTTGGCTTTTACGTCAGAAATAGCAAAGGGAATCCCTCCGATCTCGATATTTTCAGCTGTGGAAAAGAACTTCATACGTCTTGGATACCGGCGGATGGATTCGGTCAGATTGCCTTTTTCCAGAATCAGATAATCAAGGCCGCTTTTTGCAAGCTCTACGCCCATAGCAAGGCCGCAAGGCCCGCCTCCGATAATGATTACGTCGTATATATGCATTATTTAATCTTGAAATTACAGTTTGCAGCCGTTCGCTTCATTAGACCGGCTCTTCCAATTTAACCCCTTATTTTGGTTATTGGTTTCTGAACTTTGTAAATTAGCTTTCCGTTTAGAATGTTCATCAACACAAGCTTTTTTCTTTGACAGATTCCGTGAATATTTTTACCAGAAACCTCAATGAATGGGGAAAACGGGGCATTCCGTTTCTGTTTATTGCAGATTATCTGTCAGAAAAGCCACTTGCATGGCCATTGAAAGACGTGAATCCCGCCGAGATACAATTCGATTTCAACGGCTTTTCCAATCAGGCATTTACAGAAAAGAAAGAATTGCCCGGCGATTTTTATTTCAGAAAGTTTCCGGTTCCTTTTGAAGAATACAAATCCAGGTTTGACTTTGTTGTAAAAAACCTGAAAGCCGGAAATTCGTTTCTTGTCAATTTTTCACTGCCTACGCTGATAGAAACCGGTTTGTCGCTCTTCGATATTTACCAAAACAGCACAGCACTTTACAAGTTGTGGTTTAGAAACGAGTTCGCCTGCTTTTCTCCTGAAATCTTTGTGCGTATAAAAGGAAACCGGATCGCTTCCTTTCCGATGAAAGGTACGATAGACGCTTCGGTTCCCAATGCGGAAGACGTCATTTTATCCGATTACAAGGAAGCTGCGGAACATGCCACGATTGTAGACCTGATCCGTAACGACCTGAGTATGGTTGCTCAAAAAATATGGGTGGAAAAATATCGTTACATTGACCGTATATATACAAATGATAAAACGCTTCTGCAGGTGAGTTCTGAAATTGCCGGAATTCTTCCTGATGATTTTAATGGAAAATACGGCGATTTGCTTTTAAAATTACTGCCGGCCGGTTCCATTACCGGCGCGCCCAAACCGAGTACCATGCGGATTATCAAAAATGCAGAAGGTTATGAAAGAGGTTACTATACGGGCGTTATGGGTTATTTTGACGGTGAAAATTTTGAAAGTGCTGTGATGATCCGGTTTATTGAAAACCAGAATGAACAGCTCATATTTAAAAGCGGCGGCGGAATTACAGCGCGCAGCAATGCCCGAAGCGAATATCAGGAATTAATTGACAAAGTTTATCTTCCTTTCAGCCATGTCGCGCAAACTATGCTTTGAAACCATCTGCGTTGAAAACCGGATTCTGAAAAACCATTCTTATCATGAAGCACGGCTGAACAAAACGCGCCGGGAACTATGGGGCTTTACGGATTACTGGAACCTGACAGACTTGATTGCCATTCCGGATTCGCTGGGAAATGAAATGCATAAATGCCGGCTTGCCTATGAAAACGAAATTGATCATATCAAATGGGAATTGTATGCGCCGCGTACAATAAGGAAAATCCAGCGCGTTTATCATGATACTGTTGATTATGCTTTCAAATATGATGACCGGACGGAACTGAACATGCTTTTTGCACAGCGCGGTAATGCCGACGAAATCCTGATTATCAAAAACAAAATGGTTACGGATTCGTGTTTTTGCAATACGGCTTTTTATGATGGAGAAAAATGGCTTACGCCTGCCGCTCCGTTGCTGCAAGGCACCCAGCGTGCATTTTTGCTGGACAACGGAATGATACAAGAAGCTGAAATCAGAGAAGAAAATATTTCCGGATTCAGTCATATAAAGCTTTTCAATGCCATGATAAACTGGGAAAATGCACCAATTCTTGACATTGATGTGATCGCATGATTTTATGCGGTTTTCCCGATTCTAAGTTGTAAATTTGATTTAAAGACATTTTGCCCCAGCTTCCAATGACCTCCTTTTTTGAGGAAGAAACTACCTTATTTGCCGATCTGATTTTACCGGTCCCGATCCCTTCTTTGTTCACTTACAGAGTACCGAGGGAAATGAGCGAACTGATTAAAGTAGGCGCACGGGTTATCGTGCAGTTTGGCAAAAAACGCGTTATTACAGCCGTAATCGCCAACATTCATACAAATCCTCCGGTTAAATACCAGGCCAAATACATTCTTGAACTACTCGACGAACAGCCGATTGTAACTGCCCGCCAGCTTGAACTTTTCAAATGGGTGGCGGAATATTATCTGTGCAATATCGGCGAAGTACTGAATGTCGCGTTGCCCGCCGGACTTAAAATTACAAGTCAGTCCCGGATTCAGCTGAACCCGGAATTTGACTATGAAGAACTGCTTACCGAGCAGGAAAAGCTGATTCTGGAAGAAATAAAAAAACACCAGACGCTTTCCTATGAAGAAGTGGAGCGGCTTATTGCCAAGTCCAATATCACTTCGGTTATCAAGTCACTTGTCGGGAAACGCGCCATTATCCTTTTTGAAGAAGTAAAGGAAAGGTACAAACCGAAAGTGGTGCGGAAAGTACGGCTGGGCGCTTCGTTTCTGGACAATGATGCGCTTGTAAAACTGACGTCTTCGCTCGACAAAGTTCCCAAGCAGCAGGAAATCGTACTCAAATACCTGAGCCATGTGCCGGTTTACAACAATCCGGAACTGAATCAGAAAGGGCTGGACAAATCCTTTTTCTCGCAGGATGACAAGATTTCCAATGCTTCCCTGAATTCACTGATCAAGAAAGGCATCTTTGAACAGTTTGAAATTTTCGTTTCAAGGTTTGAAGACATTCCGCTGAAAGACGGCGCCGTCATTACATTGACCGAATCACAGAAAGAAGCCTCAGCGCAGATTCATGAGCTGTTTGCTGAAAAAGAAGTGGTTTTGCTGCACGGCATTACAGGAAGCGGAAAAACGGAAGTTTACATCGAACTCATCAAACAGGCACTGCAGAGCGGCACGCAGGTTTTGTTCCTGCTTCCTGAAATTGCGCTTACGACACAGATTGTCATCCGGCTGCGGAAAGTTTTCGGAGATGTCATGGGAATTTATCATTCCAAATTCTCGGATAATGAACGCGTGGAAGTATGGAAAGGCATTCTGGACGGAAAGTTCCAGTTTGTCGTGGGCGTACGTTCGGCCATTTTCCTGCCGTTCAATAATCTCGGCTTGATCATTGTGGATGAAGAACATGAAACTTCTTACAAGCAGCATGAGCCGGCTCCACGCTACAATGCACGCGATGTCGCCGTGATTATGTCTTACATGCACAAAGGCAAAGTATTGCTCGGTTCCGCCACGCCTTCGCTGGAAAGTTATTATCATGCCAAAAACGGCCGTTACGGTCTTGTCGAAATGACGCAGCGCTTCGGAAATGCAGCGCTGCCGACTTTTGAGCTGATTGATATAAAGAAGGAAAAAAAGCAGCGCAAGATGAAAAATGAATTTTCGTCTGTTTTGCTGGAAAACCTGGAACATAATCTTAAGAATAAAGAACAGACGATCCTTTTTCAGAACCGGCGCGGCTATTCGCCTTATCTGCAATGCGAGGAATGTCACTGGATTTCGGAATGTGCCAATTGTGACGTGAGCCTTACGTATCATATGCGGGTCGGCGAGCTCAGGTGCCATTACTGCGGCCATAAGGAAGAAGTTCCGAGAACCTGCCCGAACTGCGGCTCGACGAAGGTGAAAACGATGGGTTACGGAACCGAGAAAATCGAAGATGAAATCAATCTGATGTTTCCGCAGGCACGCGTACAGCGAATGGATCTGGATACGACACGCGCAAAAAATGCCTATCAGCAGATCATCCAGGAATTTGAAGATGGCGGCATTGATATTCTGGTTGGAACGCAAATGGTGAGCAAGGGCCTCGATTTTGACAATGTGAGTATGGTCGGGATTTTTGATGCAGACCGCATTATTCATTTCCCCGAGTTTCGCGCCTCCGAACGTGCTTTTCAGATGCTGACCCAAGTAAGCGGGCGCGCGGGAAGGCGTGCAGAAAAGCCCGGGAAAGTACTGATACAAACGGCAAATCCCGCACAAAAGCTGCTGGAAAGGATCATTACAAATGATTACATTGGCATGTATGAAGCCGAAATTGCCGAAAGGGAAAAATTCAACTATCCGCCTTTCACACGTCTGATAAAAGTTACCGTAAAGCATCCGGACGAACCGGTTTCGAACAAGGCTGCCAAAATACTGGCGGAAAAATTAACGGCAGAATTAGGTACAAGCAGGGTTCTTGGACCGCAGCCTCCGCTGGTGGAAAGAGTAAGAAATCAGTTTTTGTTCGATATTCTCATTAAACTTGAGCGAGAAAAGATTAATTTTAAGGCGGTAAAGTCATTTATTCAAGAAAAGGTAATTGATGTATTAACCGATAAGACGCTAAAAAGCATCCAGGTCATCATTGATGTGGATTGTTTATAAAATCATTCATACTGCATATTAGTCTATGTCTTCAAAAAAAACCAGAATTGTTGCTACCGTAGGGCCGGCCTCGGAATCAAAAGAAACATTGTATGCATTGGCAAAAGCCGGGGTAAACGTATTTCGTCTTAATTTTTCGCACGGTACTCACGCTGATCACCTTTTAAGACTTAATACCATTCGGGAAATCAATGAAGAGTACGGATTGAACCTCGCCATTTTACAGGATTTGCAAGGTCCTAAAATCCGTATCGGATTGGTAGCTGAAAAGGATGGCGTTTTAATTGAAACAGGTAAAAAATTAATTCTTTCCAATACCGAGGTTCTTGGTACTGCCGAAAAAGTAAGTACGCCTTACGACGGAATGTACAACGACGTGAAAATCGGCGACCGCATTCTGATGGATGACGGAAAGCTGGAAGTACTCGTTACAGGCATTGACGGTACCGATGTAATTACCGAAGTTATTTACGGCGGTTATCTTAAATCAAAAAAAGGTGTAAACCTGCCGAATACCAAGGTTTCCATGCCTTCTGTAACGACAAAAGATTACGAAGACCTGGACTTTGGCCTCGAAAATAATGTGGAATGGGTGGCATTGTCATTCGTACGCACGGCTGCCGAGCTGCTTAAAGTAAAGGAATACATTGCCAATAAAGGCAAAACAGCCCGTCTTGTAGCAAAAATCGAAAAACCGGAAGCAATTCTGAATATCGACGAAATCATTGAAGCTACGGATGCCATTATGGTTGCCCGCGGTGACCTTGGCGTGGAGCTTCCGGCCGAGGAAGTGCCGATGATCCAGAAAATGATCGTTGACAAATGCAATAAAGCCGGAAAACCGGTTATCGTGGCTACGCAGATGCTGGAAAGTATGATCGAGAGCCCGCGTGCAACCCGTGCAGAGCTTAACGACGTTGCCAATTCCGTACTGGACGGTGCCGATGCAGTGATGCTGAGCGCGGAAACAGCTTCCGGAAAATATCCGCAGCTTGCCGTTGAAAGCATGACGCGCACCATTGAAAAAGTGGAAGCATCGACTAACAGCATTTATTTCAAGCATCATGCTTTTGTAAATGAAAATTCCGGTGTGAACAAGCTGAATGACAATGTGGTTATGAGCGCATGCCGTCTGGCGCGCGACACGCAGGCAACGGCAATCATCGGAATTACACGTTCAGGATACACTTCTTTCCGGTTGTCGCATCACCGCCCGAAGGCAAGCCTGCTGATTTTTACGTCCAACAAGATGTTGATGAATCAGCTTGCATTATACTGGGGAACAAAAGTTTATTACTACGACCGCGATCAGGATGTTTCGACGGATGATCTGATTGAAGACATCAAGCAGTTCCTGCTTGAAAAAGGCGATCTGCAAAAAGGGGATGTCTTTATTAACACCCTCAGCATGCCGGTTTCCAGACAGCGGAAAACCAATACGGTAAAGCTGAGCGTAGTGGAATAAGCAAGTCAGCATAATATAGTTATTGAAGGCAGCAGGGAAATTTCCCTGCTGCCTTTGTTTTTAATAAACGGTTCTATGCATTTGACAAGAAAGGCCGAAAAAGCTTTTTTCCGTAATAACAGAAAATCAAAAGCGGTTGCTTGTATCATTTCTGCATTTGGACCTGGAAAGCAGAATGTTTTGATAGCTTTGCAAGTACAACCAATCCTGAACCAAACTGCATGTCAATTCTTAAAGCAGCCATTATTGGCGGCGGCCATATTGCGGATCAGAACCATATTCCGGCATTGAAAAACCTTTCCGATCAAGTGGAAGTTACCGCCGTATGCAGCCGTGATCTGCAAAAAGCGAAGGCTCTTGCCGACAAACATCAAATTCCTTTTGCTTATGATCATGCGGAGGAAATGTTTGGCAGCCAGAATAAGCCGGATCTGATCATCAATTGCACGGCCAACCATTTACATTATCCTTTTACGATGCAGGCGCTGGAAAACGGCTGTCATGTGTTATGCGAAAAGCCGCCGGCCATTACGGCCGCACAAGCCAGAGAAATGGCAGATTTTGCAAAAATGAAAGGGAAAGTACTGGCCTACAACTTACAACTTCGTCAGACGCAGGAATATACACTGCTGAAAAAATGCCTGGAAAGCGGACAGCTCGGTGAAATTTATCATATCAAAGCGGATTTTGTACGTCGAAGGGGAATTCCGGGATGGGGAAATTTTACGAATAAAGAAATTCAGGGCGGAGGCGCGTTAATGGATCTCGGCGTTCACATTCTGGATCTTGCGCTGGGTCTTCTGGATTACAGGATGCCGGACAGAATTACAGCCAATACGTATGATTTCATCGGAAAGGCCGGCGGAAAAGGCCTGATGGGAAACTGGAATGCCGAAAGTTTTGAAGTAGAAGACGCTTGTTTTGCGCATTTGTCTTTTCCGGATAATGTCAGCATCATGCTTTCTACGACCTTTGCATTAAATACAAAATCTGAAAAAAACGTAAATCTGCAGGTATTCGGCACTTTGGCCGGAGCAGTTCTGAACCCGTTTTCGATGTATACTGAAATAGCAGGTGAACTTGCGAATATTGAATTTCCGCATTTGCAGGAAACCGATATCCAGCTTGCCAATACAACTGCTTTTCTGGATGCGTGTAAAGGAAAAGCAAGTAATATATGTAATGCAGAACAAGGCGCGATTTTACAGGCAATTGTGGAGAAAATATATCAGAGCGCGCAAAGATGAAGAGCTTTCAGCTATTGGCTATTGGCGGTTAGCTTTTAGCCTCTAAAGAATAAAAACGGATTGTTACAACCAATTTCAGGCAACAACCTGATATAAGAAAAGCGCCCTGAAATTTCCAGATTTCAGGGCGCTTTTCACATTTTACTTCTCACTAACAACTTCTCACCAAAACCAATTACTTGGCCGTTGCCATTACCATTTTAATATCGTTTTTGGCGCCAAGCTCAAGCACATCCACAAGGTCCTGAACAGCGAGGTTTTTATCCACTCGCAGCACAACCGTACGTTCTTCCACATTGGCAAATATATTCTGAAGTTCCGCTTCAAGGCGGTCGAATGGAATGGGTTCCTTGTCAATAAAATAACCTTTATTTTCGTCCACTGACAGTGTAATCTGCTTTTTGTACATCTGCTGCGTGGCGGAGGCTTTTGGCAGCATCAGCTTGATTACGTTCGGATTGGACATCGTGGAGATAATCAGAAAGAACAGCAGCAGGAAAAACATGATATCGTTGAGTGAGTGCGTAAACACTTCAGGCGCAAACCGGCTCTTCCGACGTATTTTCATAGGATAAAGAATGAATTTGGGTAAGTAGTCGTGCCGTGCAGAAAAACGGGTAACGATAAAGTCAGGATCCCGCCAATGCTCCGGATCTGAGTTTCACCCGGCACAACTGATATTAATTACTTTGCAGCCACCGGCTTCTGCAGTACGTCCAGAAAATCAGAGGCAGCCATTTGAAGTCTCAGCGCAAAACGGTCGATTTTCATGTTCAGCAAGTGATAGCCTGCATAAGCAATCAGACCAATGATCAGACCGGAACCGGAAGTAATCATCTTTTCGTACATACCGCCGGCAATGGTACTGATATTGAAGTCATTGGAAATCGAAATATCATAGAAAATACGGATAATACCGGAAATGGTACCTACGAAACCAAGCATGGGCGCAATACCTGCAATAACACCAAGATACGGCAGGTTTCCTTCCATACGCTGGATTTCAATCTGGCTTGCGTTCTCAATTGTAGTCTCGATATCTTTGATCGGGTATCCGATCCGGCCGATGGCACGTTCCAGAATCCGGCCCGTAGCATTGCGCTGGTTACGGCATAAAGATTCGGCAGACTTCAGATTTCCCTGCTGGATAAAATCTTTTACATTGTCAACAAATTGATGTTCTACCTTTCCGTTGGAACCGATTCCCAGAAAACGCTCGATAATCAGAAAAAGAGTTGCCAGAAATAACAGTCCGAGCGGTAACATTACCCAGCCTCCCTTTGCGAGAAGATCTATAACAGAAAGGCCCTGGTCAGCAACAGGTGCAGCCAAAGTAGAGTCAGTAAGTGCTTGCAGAAGCATCATATTAAATGTAAAAGTGAATGGTTTAGCTAATGAATCAGCGGTTATTTCTTTTTAAAACAACTTTGAAAATAAACGGAGTAAGCATACCCTTATTGTTTATTAGGCAAATATAGGAAAATTACTCTTTAGGCATGATCAAACCTTTTCTACATTACACTAATTCTAAAAACTATAAAATGTCATGTGTCCGAAAGCCCGGTCCGGTGACAGAAATGTCTTTTGATTCAGTACAGACAACTGCTTCAGAAACATTAAACAGGATTTTCCCGACGGCCGGAGCGTATAAATATTTATAAAATTTTGCTGCCTTAAAACCATTCTGTTGCTTGCTGACTACATTTACATTCCGGAGCATCATAATATCTCCTGTCCGAACGTTACTGTTACTGTGAACAAATCCGCGAAACAATGGATATCTCTCAGCCTGCTGAGCCTTATGCTTGTGAAAGTATGGGTGATCCCGCTATTGTATCTGGATTTTGAAATTCGCCGGGAATACATTGTGGCCAATCTTTGCGAAAACAGAACACGGCCGCAAATGCACTGTGACGGCAAATGTTATCTTGCAAAACGCATTGCTTCGCTGGAAGAACAGGAAAAACGGCAGGCTGAAAAAAATTATATGGCGCGCCTGCTCGATCATGTGATGGATCAGCGGATTTGTTTCCGTTTTGCACAGCCGACTGTTTCTAATGAAATGACTTCGGTTCCGCTTTTTACTTATACTTCTCCTTTTACGCCCCGCGTAGCCGTTGATGATATTTTTCATCCGCCGCTCAGTTAAGCAGTTAAAATCAATTTTTGTTTTACCAAACCGGCAAAACAGAACTTAACCAATTTATTGGCTTATCTGACTTTAAAAAAAGCCGGGTATGCTGCTATTTTAACTTTTATCAAAATGAAGCGTAAATTTTCATATATCTTTCTGTCACTTACGACAGCACTCTTTTCCCTCTTCCTGGTTTCCTGCAATAACGACGATCCGGTTACCGACCCTGCAACAAAAGGCAGTATCCGCTTTGAGTTCGACAATGTGGCCGGCGACAGAGACCTGAAACTGAATACAGATACGTATCAGAATGCAGCCGGAGAAAATTTTACAGTTTCCAGGCTGAATTACTACATTTCTAACATTAAACTCAAGAATGCGGACGGAACCACTTTTACTGTTCCGCAGGATTCCAGCTATTTTCTGATCCGGGAATCAGTCGCAGAATCACAGCAAATCAGGATCAATAATGTGCCTTCGGGTGAATATACGGGTGTGGAATTCATGATTGGCATCGACAGTACCAGAAGCGTTTCTGACCCTTCACAGCGAAAAGGTATTCTGGATACGGGAACCGGCCCGACCAATGAAGAAGGCATGTACTGGAACTGGAATCCGGGCTACATTTTCCTGCTGATGGAAGGCAATTCTCCGGTAGCCGGTTCATCAAACGGCAAATTTTACTATCACATCGGCGGATTTGGCGGCCGCACTGAAAAAACGCTGAACAATACCCGCATCGCAAAAGTGGATTTTGGCGGTAAAAAAGCCATTGTCACAACAGAACTGAGCCCGGAAGTACATTTGCTCGCAGATGTTCTCAAAGTTTTCAGCGGTTCCACACAAGTCAGTATTGCCAAGAACTTCAGTGTTATGTATGAAAATTTCTCTGCCAACATTGCTGACAATTATGTCAATATGTTTAGTCTGGATCATATTCATGCCGATTAAATCCGGTAACTGCCTGTAAACAATGAGCAAAAAAATATTCATGCTTTGCGGTACGTTTCTGTTCCTTTCCGGATTGTTAAGTTCCTGTGAAAAAGGCACTGACAATCCGGAACCGGAGCCGGGACCTGTAACAAATGAGCCCGCTCTGTCCGAATGGAAAAAGCCTGACCATTTTCCTGACCCGGTTTATGATCTGTCCAAAAATCCGCTGACCGAAGATGGCATTGAGTTAGGAAGATTCCTGTTTTATGACGGCATTTTGTCGCGTACGGATAAAATCGGCTGCGGTACCTGCCATCAGCAGCAGGCTGCATTTACGCATCATGGCCACGATCTCAGCCACGGCGTTGATGATCTGCTGGGCACCCGCAATACGCCGGCAATCCAGAACCTGGCGTGGAATACTTCCTTTTTCTGGGACGGCGGGGTTCATGACATGGACCTTGTTCCGCCTGTTCCGATGGAAAACCAAGTGGAAATGGGCGAAAAAATGGGGAATGTCATCGAAAAACTGAAAAAAACGCCTGTTGCCGGAGCTGCCAAGCAGGTTAATTATCCAAAAATGTTCAAAGCTGCGTTTGGTACGGAAGAAATTACGTCAGAACGGCTTGTAAAAGCTTTGTCCCAGTTTATGATGACGATGGTTTCCTCCAATTCACGTTACGATTATCATCTGAGAGGCGATGCAGCGGCATTGACGACGCAGGAAAAAGAAGGATTAACGCTTTTCCAGCAAAAATGCGCCTCCTGCCATAACGGAGTACTTTTCACGGATGACAGTTTCCGCAACAACGGATTAATCCCGAACAAGATCAACGATCAGGGACGTTACGCCATTACGCTGAATGAAGCGGACAGGCTTAAATTCAAGGTTCCGAGCCTGAGAAATGTCGGACTTACGGCTCCGTACATGCACGACGGACGCTTTAACACACTGCAGGAAGTTCTTGACCATTATGCCAACGACCAGAACAGCAGCAGTGTTGACAGCATTTACGTTTCTCCTTCATTGGACCCGTTGCTGAACATTGCAGGCCAGAAACGCGGAATACCGCTTACGGCCCAGCAAAAGAAATCCATTATTGCATTCCTGAAAACCCTGGATGACAAGCAGTTTATTGCAGACAAGCGCTTTTCTGATCCAGGAATCGGCACTTCATTCTAATCTGAGCTGAAATGAAATTCAAATATATTCTTCCTTTATTTTTCCTGTTGCTTATTTCCCGTTCGTCGTTTGCCTGCGATGCATGCGGCTGCTCAAACAGTGGTTCGTATTTCGGGCTTATGCCACAGTCCAACAAATCGCTGCTTGGCATACGGTACTCGCAGCTGAACTTTACTACGCATCCGGAAAGCCATGTGTTAAGGACGCAGGAAACATTTAACGTAACGGAAATTTACGCGCGCTTTTTTCCTGTGAAGCGTGTTCAGGTGATGGCGTTTCTGCCGTATCGCTTTGCCCGGCAAGTGACAACTTCCGAAACCAAAAAGCAGAACGGAATAAGCGATGCTACCATATTGATGAATTATAATGTCATCAACACGTTCATGGATACAGAAACTGCTTCTGATTTTACGCATACGCTTTTGATCGGCGGCGGCATAAAGCTTCCTACCGGAAAATTCCGTTATGATGAAAACCTGCTGACCGAAGTGGCCAATGCCAATTTCCAGTCGGGAACGGGAAGCACTGACTTTATCCTTAATGCATTTTATACGGTCAACAAGGGGCAATGGGGACTTTCTATGAATGTTTCCAGAAAATTCAACACGGCCAATTCGGAAGATTACCGCTTTGGAAATCAGCTTTACGGAACCGTTGATCTTTACCGGTCTTTTGAACTTGGGAAAATCAGTGTGACGCCGAACGTTGGGCTTTATGGTGAAAAATCGGAACTAGGAACCAGAGACGGCAAAAAAGTACTGGAAACAGGCGGTACCATGCTGAACGGCACCATTGGAGTTACCCTTTTTGCAAACCGGTGGACGCTCGGAATCAGCGCTCAAAAGCCAGTAGCGCAGGATCTTTCCGCCGGTTTTGTGAAAGCTCATTCCAGGGGCCTGATCCAGGCCGGATGGCTGTTTTAGGATTTAATGCTTTTCATTTTCTGCAGTGATTAAACGTTCATTAAAATCAAGGAAAATTGAAGGATGCATTGTTTCTTTGTAAAAATTTAAAAGTTGCCGGTTAATTATATGCAAAGCGGAGAAAAAAATGCGCAGCCCTGGTTGGGTAAAATGCAGGAAAAATGGGGATTGGAAACAACCAGGCAAGTTCTGCTGGTATTGGCAGTCTTCAGTTTGTCAGGCTCTTCCGTTGTTTGGCTCAGAAAAGGTCTTTTTTACCTGCTGGGTTATGACGAAACAACCCCGATGTGGCTGAAAACCATTACGTACATTCTGTTTATTTTTCCTACATATCAAAGCCTTTTGTTGTTATACGGATTTTTACTGGGCCAGTTTTCTTTCTTCTGGGAAAAGGAAAAGAAAATGTTCCGCTGGATAAAAGCCAAATTCAGCAAGTAAACAGGCATTTACAGAATCATACTTCATAGTGAATAATTGCAGGAGTACGGGATACAACTTTCCTGTACTCCTTATTTTATTTATACCTTTGTGAATTATTCTTAATTAAGGTTCAGAATCATACATATCATTCCATGTTTGAAAACTTACAGGACAAACTAAATAACGCCTTTCGCACACTTAAAGGAAAGGACAGGATTTCAGATATAAATGTTGCCGCCACGACCAAGGAAGTACGTAAAGCACTTGTCGATGCCGATGTAAACTTCAAGGTTGCCAAGGAAATTACGGACCGGATCAGGGAAAAAGCACTGGATCGCAAAATCCTGATTTCGGTGGAACCCGGACAGATGTTCGTCAAGATCGTTCAGGAAGAACTGACCGAACTGATGGGCGGCCAGGCCGAAGGCATCAACATCAAAGGCGATCCTGCAGTAATTCTGATCGCCGGTCTGCAGGGTTCGGGTAAAACGACTTTTTCAGGAAAACTTGCTGCCTTGCTGAAAAAGCAGGGAAGACAGGTTTTGCTGACAGCCTGCGACGTGTACCGCCCGGCTGCGATAGACCAGCTTAAAGTACTTGGCGAACAGATCGGCGTTGAGGTTTATTCCGAGCCCGAGAACAAAAATGCCGTCAGTATTGCCCAGAATGCCGTTGCTTACGCAAGAAAAATCGGGAAAAAGATCGTGATCGTCGATACGGCCGGACGTCTGGCGGTGGATGAGGTCATGATGCAGGAAGTTCAGGATATTAAAACAACTGTAAAACCTGCCGAAATTCTGTTTGTCGTGGACTCCATGACCGGGCAGGATGCGGTAAATACAGCCAAGACCTTTAATGAAAGACTGAATTTTGACGGTGTCGTACTCACCAAGCTGGATGGCGATTCACGCGGCGGTGCTGCGCTTTCCATTCGTCAGGTTGTCGAAAAACCAATCAAATACATCAGTACCGGTGAAAAAATGGAGGCGCTCGATTCCTTTTATCCGGATCGTATGGCCAGCAGGATTCTGGGTATGGGTGACGTTATCTCGCTCGTTGAACGTGCACAGCAGGCATTTGACGAAGATGAAGCCAAGCGCATCAACGCCAAAATGCGTCAGAACAAATTCGATTTTGACGACTTTTTAGGCCAGCTTCAGCAAATCAAGAAAATGGGTAACGTGAAAGACCTGATCGGTATGATTCCGGGAATGGGAAATGCGATGAAAGATCTGGATATTGATAATGAATCTTTCAAGCCCATTGAAGCGATCATTCAGTCGATGACCAAAAAGGAAAGGGAAAATCCGGATATCATTGACGGAAGCCGCAAAAAAAGGATTGCAAACGGAAGCGGAACAACCATTTTGCAAGTCAATAATCTGATCAAGCAGTTTGATGAGATGCGGAAAATGATGAAAAAAATGAATACCATGCAGGCAGCCGGCAAATTAGGCAAAGCTTTGCGCCGCTGATCCGGCCTGAAATACACAATCACACACTATTGAAGATTCCTGTTCATGAAAAAATACATTCTGTTTTTTGCCATTTTGACTCTATGCAGCCATGAAAAACTCATGGCGCAATCGTCTGTCGGTTATTATCCGTGGAGCAGTTTGCTGACCGTAAGTACAAATCCTAAAAAGATGCTTTGGCTGGATACAAGATTTCAGACCAATTCGCTTTTCAGCAGTCTGAGCGTGGATATTCTGCCGATGTACAATTTCAAAAGAACCGAAGTAGTGCAATGGTATGCGGGCGGCGGGTTGCGTTTAAATCCTTTGTACCGGATTTCGGACTCCAATGCGGATCTGATTACCATTGACGGTTATTCCATCAATGTAGGCGTCAGAATTGCCCCGATTCCTCAAAACAGACAAATTCAGCTTGCGCTTGAACTGAATCCTTATGTAAAAGACAAATTCGACAGCGGTGTTCTTAAAAGTCACTTTGGCGTAATTTATGCTTTTAGTAAAAAGAAGAAAAAAGAAACTTCGCAGCCGTAGTTTCTGATTTTGATATAAGTAAAAAACGCTCTTGAATCCGATCATTTACCGTTAATTCAAGAGCGTTTTTATTTTATCAGTATAAAACTGTTTATTTATAATAGCCATGCCCTGTTGCTAACAGCTTATACTAAAAGCCAGAAGCTCAAAAAACAGAATCAGTTTCCTCCGCGACCTGCTTTGTAAGAATCATACTCTTCAAGCAACGTAATCAGATCATCGTCTCCGCCAAATTCCAGCTGCTGTTCCTTGATCACGTAATTCAACTTATTCTTTTCATCCGGAAGCAATTTCAAGAAACTGTTTTTATCATTCAGTTTTACCGGGTTCAGCTTTTCATTTTTCAAAATATACAGCTTGGCGCCTTCATCCATTTCGCGGGTTGCACTTGCTTTTTCCACATGGATCGGGTTTGTATATTTTTTCAGAAGCTTGGTATTTCCGTCGTAAAGCACCCGGTAAAAACTTTTGTCCGTATAACCGTCCACTGCCGGAAAGCCGCTTTTAAAAGTATAAAGGTCTGAACCCGTCATAATCGAAAATTCGGTAATGCCGGCCGGAATCCGGAACAAGCTAGTTCCTTTTTTGTATTCCACTTCATCTTTTTCAAGATCGTACCGCAGCATCAACCCGTCATGAACCTGATCGTCACTTGTTCTCACCATTCCTGAATACCAATCTTTAAACAAATAAGGAATATTCCGGCCATTTGTACTGACAGTTTCCTGAAACGGAATTCCGGCAAGTCCCGTAGAATCCTGCGCCATGGCTGCATTCCAGCACGATAAGCAGAGCAACAAGAAAATTCTTAGGGAATATTCCATGATTTAATAAAGTTAATTTGATAAGTTCGGATCCGGAGAATCTCAGGAGTTAGATTCCCTACCATCTTTATGTACTTTTGCCAAAAAAATTGTACCCGTTCCATTGGACATTAATCAGCAGCTCATACAAATACGACAAAGTCTGGGAGGAATCGCTCCTGAACTGTTTCTGGCCATTTTCTTTTGCCTTTTCCTGTTTGCCGAGCTTGTTTTCATCCGCTTGCCAAAGAAAGAAAAAGCCTCGCTATACCTCCAGAATGTGGCACTTGCAGGCAGCATTGTAACACTTTTGCTTGTTTTGGGCCAGTGGAACGAAGAACCCTCCTACCGTTTTCAGCCTTTGCTTTTTCTGGACCGGCAGGCTGTATTTTTCAAGATCATGATTACGCTTTCCTGGATTTTTACGTTGGTTCATGTAAGGGTTCTGAAATACGATTTCCCGCCGGAATTCAACGCATTGCTGATTGCAGCCGTTGCAGGGCTCAATTTGCTGAGCATGTCCACGCATTTTCTGACCATTTATCTTTCACTGGAACTGATTTCCATAAGTTCTTACCTGCTCGTCGCCATCTCGCCCTATAAAAAAGCGGCCGAAGGCGGAATCAAGTATTTGCTTTTTGGCTCAGTAAGTTCAGCAGTAATGCTTTACGGAATTTCTTTGATTTACGGGCTTACCGGAACCCTAGATATCACCAGCGAAGCCATGACAGTCGGGCTGAACAATAATGCGGAGCTGGTTATAACGGTGACCATTGTACTGACGCTGGCCGGGCTTTTGTTCAAACTTTCACTTGTTCCGTTTCACGTCTGGACGCCGGATGTTTACGAAGCTGCGCCTACGCCGCTGGTTTCCTTTTTGTCGGTAGCGCCCAAAGCAGCCGTTATTCTGGTTTTAATGCGGCTTGCTGCTGTTTTACCTTCTTCATACTTTGCCATTTTGGGCGGCATTGCCCTGATCAGCATGACAATCGGGAATATTGCGGCATTATGGCAGTCCAATGCACGCCGATTGCTTGCGTATTCTTCCATTGCGCAGGCCGGATATCTTCTTGTAGGCATTGCAGCTTACAGCAGGTTCGGGTTTGAAACGGCTGTTTTTTATACTGCGGCTTATCTTTTCATCAATCTTGCTGCGTTTTTTGTCCTTGATCTTCTACGTCCGCAAAGCAATACGGATATGGCCGCATACGAAGGGCTTGGACGAAAATATGTCTGGATTTCAGGAATCCTAACGGTTGTGATGATTGCACTGGCCGGCCTTCCTCCTACCGTTGGTTTTACTTCCAAACTATTCATTTTTTCTGCACTCTGGGAAAGTTACCGCCAGCAGGAATTTTCCTGGATGCTGTGGCTGCTGGTCGGGGGAATTTTGAACGCGGCTATTTCCCTTGCTTATTATCTTAAACTTCCTTATCTGTTATTTTTCAAGAAAAACAGCTGGGAAGCAGATCATACAAACAACCGTTTTTCAGAAAAAGTCATTGCAGGAATTTTGCTGGGTGTTATAATGTTGCTGTTTTTCAAGCCCGAAATACTGATGAAGTGGATTTCATCTTTCTGATTTGTTATTTTAAAACCGGCCGGACTTTGTAACCGGCTTTCCGCAGCAAGGCAATTACACCACTTTCTCCACCCAGATGCGCCGCCCCGACTGCAAAAAACGTCGGTTTCTCGGCTATTTTACTTTTGATCTTCGGAATCCATTTCCTGTTCCGATCCTGAAGAAGCAATTCCTCACTTCCGCTAAGATCAAAATTGCTGTTTGTCGTCATGGTATAAAGCGCATTGATTTTTTCCGATTTATACAAATCCACCAAATCCCTGAATTCCTTTCTTGCAGCAGGAAGGTTGTTAATCATGGCGAGTACCATTTCAGCCTGATCCTTGTAAGGAACCGAATCAAAAAGTGCCATTTGCTCCTCGACAGTTTCCAGTCCGACTACTTCCGACTGCTGCTGACCCGCAAGTTCCACAAATGCCGTTTCGTACGACTGTGGCTGACAGGCCAGTACGGAATTAAAAAGAGGTCCCATCAGAATAAAAGGCTTTGCTTTTTCAAACATTGCCAGCCCTACTCCGACGGAATCTCTGTAAAATTGATCCAGTTTGGCATAATCAGATTCTGAAACCAGTTTTTTCAATTCATTCCCGCCCGTCATATTCATGGTTTTCATCATGGCCATCATCATGCCGGGATCGTCCATATCCATTTCCAGCGCAATCTGCTGCGTTCTTGCAACTGCCGTTTTCACCGAATCATTGAGTGAAAAGTCTGCGGGGCAGATCAAATGAATCGTTCCGAACAGGTAAGAAGGCTTTTTCTGGTCCGGAGCGGAAATTTCCCAGAGCAAGGCATTCTCTTTCGGAGCCTGTGCGCTGGAAAAAACAGCATGCAGGCAAAAAGCAAGACCTAAAAGTATTCTTTTCATATCTGGAACGATCCGGTGTAATTCTGATTACTCTTTGTTGCTGTCTACAACGATGCGTTCATCACGGTTTGCAAGTTCCCAGGCTGTGTAAAAAACCAGTTTCACGATTTCAGCCTGTTTGTCAAACATGATTTTTTCCACGTCATCGCCGGGTTTGTGATAATCTTCATGCACGCCGGTGAAGTAGAAAATGACCGGAACGCCCATTTTTGCAAAATTGTAATGATCGGAACGGTAGTAAAACCGGTTCGGATCTTTGGGATCGTTGAAGGTATAATCCAGCTTGTAGTTGACATACTTTTTGTTTGCTTCCTCACTGATTGCATGCAAGGTAGAAGACAATTTGTCCGAGCCGATAAGATAAACGTATTTCGGATCATTTTTATGCGCCTCGTCCACGCGTCCGATCATGTCAATATTCAGGTCTGCAATCGTATTTTTCAACGGAAGCAGCGGGTTCTCAGAATAGTATTCCGAACCGAACAAACCTTTTTCTTCTCCGGTCACATTCAGGAAAAGAATGCTTCTCCGCGGGCCTTTCCCAGCCGCTTTTGCCTTGCTGAAAGCCTCAGCGAGTTCCAGAAGCGATACCGTTCCCGACCCGTCATCGTCCGCTCCGTTATTGATCTCGCCATTTGGTGAAATCCCGATATGATCCAGATGCGCGCTAATTACAAGCACTTCATCTTTTTTGTCGGAACCTTCCATAAAAGCAGCTACATTTTCCGTCTCAATAGTTTCGCTTACCCTTTCCGCCTTCATAGAAACGTTTCCGGCCAGGTTTTTTGCCGCCGGCTTTCCTGATTTACTGATTGCAGCTTTGTTCTTTAAAAGTGCTGCTGCCGAAGTCTTAAGAATGGACGCAGCCATATCCGGCGAAATCACAAAAGCAGCCATATTGGTCAGACTTTCCTCAACCGGCTTTAATGTCGGGGCGCTGAACCTGCGGGACATTACCGCACGCTGACGAATTTCCTTGTCAAGGTCTTCACCGGTTTTATCCGTAACGATAAAGACATATTTTGCCCCTTTTGCAATGGCCAGTTTTACTTTGGGCTGCCAAGAGACAGGCCCGCTCCATTTGGATTTCTCACCGGTTCCGCTCAGCAAAAACTTTCCGTTCCCGGATTCAGGCTCTCCGTCAAAAATGATTACTGCTTTGTCCTTTACATCCAGATTGGCATAATCGTTATATGCAGATTCTTCAATGCCGTAACCCGCCGTGACAACAGGCGTATTCACTTCTTCGGGAATGCTTAAAAGTCCGTTCAGGTAAAAATCCTTGTTGAACTCGTATTTCCTGCCGTTTACTTTTACATAAACATCGCCCCAGGCACGCTTGTATAAATTGTACTTCTGCAGATATGACTTTGAACCGTCGGAAGCAGGCGCAATCGGTGTGGTTCCATATTCATTATAAAATTTGGAAACGTATTCAGCGGCCTTTTTCTGCCCGGGCGATCCGGTATCACGACCTTCAAGGCTATCAGAGGCTATAATTACAAGATGTTTTTTCAGGTCTTCCGGTGTAATGCTTTTAGCAAATTCAGAGGCGTCATCCTGTGCATTTGCCAAAGTTGCCATTGACAGGAACATCCCTGCCATTAATTTTTTGTTCATATTAAAGCTTGGTAATGAAATCGGTTTGTGCAAAGAAAGTAAACGCTGAAGCCATTCCAAAATATGCACGATTCATTACCAGGAAATTGCAATTTCAGATTTTCAGTTCTGTAACGTCATAGGAAAAGAATTTATCAATCATTTTCAACGAAACAGATGAAGGTGTAAATTTTAGAGCCAGATTCCGAAAGAATACAGCAGCACTATTTTCTATCTGCCCCATTTCTCCAACTTTCAAACTCGTTTCTACAATCAGTTTTGCTCTTGGAAACTGCAATTCTTCATATATTTGAAAAGCCTTTTGAGTTATTCCATACTTTTTAATGGCATTGGCCAAAATATAAGCACCTTCAATAGCTAGACAGCCACCCTGTCCCAAATTGGGCGTTGTAGGATGTGCAGCATCGCCAAGTAAGGTTATATTTCCCTTAGTCCAGCCTTTAACCGGAATTCTGTCAGACAAACTGTTTTTTATAATATTTTCTGTACTGGAAATAAGATCAGGAATCGGGTAATGCCAATCACCGAAAAGTCGTTGAAGCTTCTTTTTTGTCCCTTCCGGCTGGTCATCCTCCGAAAGTGCTTCATTACACGTAGCCCACCAGCCATATTTTCCGTTTTTAATAGGAACAATCCCAACCCTTTTTCCTTTTCCATAGGTTTCACTGGCATATCCTATATCAAAATTCGTATCAATGACGCCTCGCCAGATATTATAGCCCCGGAATACAGGCTTACCGTCATCGATTAAGAATTGCCTGACAACGGAATGAATTCCATCCGCACCAATAACAGCATCAAATTCTTTTGTAAAGCCATTTGTAAAAGCTAGCCTGACTTTTCCATTATTCAGGTTTTGCAAAGATTTCAGATCATGGTTTGCATGAAGTTCAGCAGGTGTATTTTTTAATAATATGCTGTGAAGATCAGCACGGTGAATGCAAATTGCCGGCAGTTCGTATTTGGGTTCGGATTTTGCAAGTATCCTGCCTTTATCCGTTTTCATGAATATTTTGGTTATCTCACCTCCGGACGCTATAATTTCCCGCATTATTTTTTCTGCCTGAAATACTCTCAAAGCATTCGGAAACACGCTTATTGCTGCGCCTATTTCCTTGAATGCAGGCTTTTTCTCGAAAATATGGCATTTATAACCATTATTCTTTAAACAGATAGCGAATGTCAAGCCTGCTATTCCGCCGCCAATTATGGCAATTTCCTTATCTTTTACTGTCATTGAATCTTTGGGAATATATTTACAATAGCCGGCCAAGACTATTTACCAAAGCAAATGCTTACCGGCTTAATCAGAATTGTTGCTTTCTACATCTTCCATGCATTAGCAAAATTGAAATTCCGACATTCGTTTTAATCAATAATTCAATTGTTATTAATTGGCAGGTACAGATTATTTAACGGTATCTCGCTAAATAATGGGCTCTGAAAAGATGTAAACTGCTATTTAACTAATAGAGCATACAGGCAGTAAATTTGAAGTTTTCAGAAATCACATCAAATGAATTCCTGATTTTGGGGGATAAGACAAAATAGTATCCTTCAAATAATTAAAATAACTTTTTGCACTTCTCCCAGTGCAATCCGCTGTTTTCAGCAGTTAACAATAAATTAATTGTAAATTACTGTTATTCAGCGAAAAATATGCGTACATTTGCACCCTATTTGACAAAAGTTTCGTCAATAAACTAAGCATAACGGTTTTCAGAAGGTAAAAGCATATTTGCAGACTGCAGACCGTAAACAATTGATATCTAAAACAATGCAAGCCATTCGTAACATCGCAATCATTGCGCACGTTGACCACGGTAAAACTACATTGGTTGACAAAATTATTCACGCTTCAAAGCTATTTCGTGAAAATCAGGAATTTGATGACCTCATTCTTGACAACAACGACCTGGAACGCGAGCGTGGAATCACAATTGTTTCTAAGAACGTATCGGTGCGTTACAAAGATGTGAAAATCAATGTAATTGATACGCCAGGTCACGCAGATTTTGGCGGTGAAGTGGAACGCGTACTTAAAATGGCGGATGGCGTTTTGTTGCTTGTGGATGCATTCGAAGGTCCGATGCCCCAGACCCGTTTCGTTTTGGGAAAAGCCATTGGTCTGGGACTGAAACCGATTGTGGTTGTCAACAAGGTAGATAAAGAAAATTGCCGCCCTGAAGAAGTTCAGGAAAGTGTTTTTGACCTGATGTTCAACCTCGGTGCCACTGAAGATCAGCTTGATTTCGTTACAGTATATGGTTCGTCCAAACAAGGATGGATGGGTCCGGACTGGCAGAAACCGACCGATAACATTACATTTCTTCTGGATACGATCATCGAGCAGATTCCTGCCCCGAAAATCGAAGAAGGAAATACACAGATGCAGATTACTTCCCTGGATTACAATGCATTCGTTGGCCGTATTGCGATCGGCCGTGTGCACCGCGGTACCATCAAAGAAGGTGCTACTGTGGCACTTTGCAAGGCTGGCGGCGTAATCAAGAAAGTGAAGGTAAAAGAAGTTCAGGTCTTTGAAGGACTTGGAAAGGTGAAAGTGAGCGAAGTTTCTGCCGGCGATATCTGTGCGGTAACCGGTATTGAAGATTTTGAAATTGGTGATACGATTGCAGATGCGGACAACCCGGAAGCATTGCCAAGAATTGCGGTTGATGAGCCTACGATGAACATGCTTTTCACGATCAACAACTCTCCGTTCTTTGGGAAAGAAGGCAAATTTGTAACATCACGTCATTTGCGTGACCGTCTGATGAAAGAAACCGAGAAAAACCTGGCATTGCGCGTGGAACCAACGGATACAGAAGACAAATTCCTTGTTTTTGGTCGTGGTATCCTGCATTTGTCGGTATTGATCGAAACAATGCGTCGCGAAGGTTATGAACTGCAGCTTGGTCAGCCCCAAGTTCTTTTTAAAGAAGACGAGAATGGCGAGCGTCTGGAGCCAATCGAAACATTGGTTGTGGATGTTCCTGAATCAACTGCAGGTAAAGTAATCGAATTGGCCACGCAGCGTAAAGGCGAGTTGCTGATCATGGAACCAAAAGGCGATTTGCAGCACCTTGAATTCCTTATCCCATCAAGAGGTTTGATCGGACTTCGTTCGAATGTACTGACTGCTACTCAGGGTGAAGCTGTGATGACGCACCGTTTCAAGGAGTTCGGTACTTTCCGCGGACCAATTCCCGGACGTATCAGCGGTTCTATTATTTCAAAAAATACAGGTCCGGCCACGGGTTATACTATCGACAAATTACAGGATCGCGGCCGCTTCTTTGTGGAGCCGGGTGAGGAAATCTACGGCGGACAGGTAATCGGTGAGCATAACCGTCCAAACGATATCGTAGTAAACCTGCAGGAAGCCAAGAAACTGACCAACATGCGTGCGTCAGGTTCTGATGATGGACTGAGAATTGCTCCGAAAATCAATTTTTCGCTGGAAGAATCCATGGAGTACATCCAGAAAGATGAATACCTGGAAGTAACTCCTCAAAGCATGCGCATGCGGAAAATATATCTTGAAGAAAACGATCGTAAAAGATTCGGAGCCAAAATGGAAATGGCCTAATCTGAATTTCAGATCAGATAATATCAAAAAGATAGCACAAACGTGCAGTTACAGTCGGAAGAGAAATCTTCCGGCTTTTTTTGTTTTTGACAGGATTCAATGGCCTGTTCAGGCTCAGTAAACAGTCATTTTTCCATTTGATAATTCCTACGTGCCGGCAGAACATTACAGCACGTACATGTACGTGTGGCTTCTCCATGGCTGAGTAAATTGCATTGTACCAGTTTTTGACCAATGCGTCCTGTCCGTTACTTTTCACTGATTACATGCATCTGCATCATCTGTTCCTATTTTTATTTCATCATACAAAATACAGCTGACATCCCGAACGGGGATGACCTGTATTGTCTTCTGCTGTTTACACAGGCGTTTAAAGATGCAAAAAGCTGGAAGGAATGCTTCCGGTTGTTATTTGAACAATGGGTGGAGCACCGGATTGTATACTCCCGATTTACAGCACTGGTTTCTTACTGGATACACGGAGCTGTCAATTTTAAATCCATTGCCTTGATCGGCAACTTCTCTTTACTGGGCATAACTTTCTTGTTTTACAAGCTGCTACATAAGATACAGCTATCTGTATCTTACCTGATTCCTGCTGTTTTAACCCTATTCAGTCCGGTAATGTATGAAGGCAATCTTTGGGCAGGAGCAAGCACCGTATACATGCCGGTTTGTCTTATGGGCATCATTTCCATTTTTCTGCTGGCCATTTCTTCTCCCATCACCTTTGTTCTGGCAATATTGATTGCGATACTTGCAACGTACTCGTTCGGGAATGGAATGTTTGTGTTTGTGGCTGGTGCTGTTGTCCTTTTTAAATCGGGAAAGATCAAACATGCAGCCATCTGGATCACCGCCGGCTCCGCAGCTGTCGCTTTCTACTTCAGGAATTTCCAAATGTACAGTGCCACCAATGCTTTCGGATGGACTGTGCATTTCAAATACCCCATTTATCTGTTTAACAACTTCTTTGCGTTTGTCGGAGGCACGTTTAATTATGTTGAAAATGTCAATGGCCCGGTCGTGTACCAGAATTTCCCTGCACTGCTTGCCGGCATCATTCTGACGGCAGTTTTGATATGGGGCATTATAAAAATCCTATTGAACAGGGCAGAACCGGTTCAGGTGACTTGGGCGGGAATGGCGATTTTCATTATGATCACTTCTGCTGTAATCGCCTTTTCACGAACACAATCGGAACAAATGACAACTATTTCAAGCAGATATAAAATCTACTCCATGGCTGCCTTTTTACTGGTATATCTTTGGTGCCTGATTTATTATGATAAAAGAAAAATAGTTGCTGCGGTTTTTACAGGAATAAGTGCGGCGCTGCTGTTATTTAACTATTACGTTTATTATGAAAAGTTTGTCGATTACCAATGCCACAGTCTGGCAGGATTATATAACTACAATCACCATGGAAAATGGATTATTTACAGCAAAACTGCATACTTTGAAAAAGCAAGCAAGTTTGTCAGTGATACCATAAAAAAGAATCCGGAGCCGGTTTTTCATTTTCATCCGATTTTTCCGGAACTGACGCATCAGGCGATTGATTCAGCCAGAACGCTGGAAAGTATTGAAGTTACCGATAATACAGATTCCAGCAGCAAGCTCAGAAAGAGCATTTCGTTCAATACAAACGAGTATCCTTCAACTTCTAATCAGCCAAAAGGAATATATTTGGTAACCTACAATGAAAAAAATATCTTTTTGTCTGTTGCAAATCCTCTGAAAAACGGAAGACTCAATATGATCAAGCAACTTAAATATTTTAAAGACGGCTTTTACGCTGAAGAAGACATGTTTGATTTTATTCCGAAAGGCGAAGTTTACAAGTTTGCTGTATTTTGCCCGGAAGAAAAAGAACAAGTGCGGCTTATCAACTATCAGATTACAGGTAAATAATATTTTTAATGCTGCTAAATGCCTTTTCAGCCTTAAAGAATTACTGACCAGGCTCATCTTTTCCTGCATACATCATTACTTCTTTCCTGTAAATAATTCCGGATTGGCAATCAATCCCGGAAATACACATGCGTTCTATAAAAGAAGGCCCGGCAAAAGCATACTTTTTCGTATTTCATAAAACCGGAAAACCCAGTAGGCAAATTTGGCATAAAGTAACCTGTACAATAGTTCGTTTTAAACAAAATGAAAAATGACAAACAATCTTCACTACGCTAAAATTTATACTATTCCAAGATTTTTTAGTTTTCTGTTATAATAAAATCAAATAGCGTAAGTTTGTGTTGTAGAATACAAGTTATTCATTAACATACTAGTTACCAGTAAATTAAAGTAAGCACAATGTCGTATATAGAACCTGCTCCGATTAAGGATAAAGAAAATCCGTTGGAGTCAATGATGCAGAGATTTGATAAAGCTGTTGAACTTCTGGGAATTTCAGAAGAAATGTATCACATACTGAAAGTGCCTCGCAAGCAGGTAATTGTCGGCTTGCCGGTTACCATGGATTCGGGAGAAATCAGGACTTTTGAAGGGTATCGTGTAATCCATTCCACTATTCTCGGCCCAAGCAAAGGCGGAATCCGTTTTGACCCGGATGTAAATATTGACGAAGTAAGGGCGCTTGCAGCCTGGATGACATGGAAATGTGCCGTTGTTGATATTCCTTACGGCGGTGCAAAAGGAGGCGTTGCGTGCAATCCGCGTGAAATGTCGGCAGGTGAAATTGAAAGGTTAATGCGCGCTTATACCACTGCCCTGCTGGATGTATTTGGCCCCGATCAGGATATTCCTGCGCCGGATATGGGAACAGGCCCGCGTGAAATGGCCTGGTTAATGGATGAATATTCCAAGTCGAAAGGCATGACAGTGCCTGCAGTCGTCACTGGAAAACCATTGGTACTGGGCGGCTCGCTGGGCCGCACGGAAGCGACGGGCCGTGGTGTAATGGTATCGGCGCTTGCGGGAATGGAAAAGCTGAGGATCAATCCTTACCGTGCGACGGCGGCAGTTCAGGGCTTTGGAAATGTAGGTTCGTATGCAGCATTGCTTTTGCGGGAACGTGGTGTTGCCATTCATGCCATCAGTGATATTTCAGGTGCATATTATAACGATAAAGGAATCGATGTAGCGGATGCTGCTGCGTACCGTAACAGTAATAATGGTTCTCTGGAAGGTTATCCCGGCGCAGAACTGATACCCGGCGACGATCTGCTTACTTTACCTGTTGACGTGCTGGTTCCTGCCGCCAAAGAAGACGTGATTACCCGGAAAAATGCTGCGGGAATTCAGGCCAAAATGATTGTGGAAGGCGCAAACGGCCCTACTTCCTTCAAAGCGGACGATATTATCAATGAAAAAGGCATTATGGTTGTACCGGATATCCTGGCCAATGCCGGCGGCGTTACCGTTTCCTATTTCGAATGGGTGCAGAACCGCATCGGTTACAAATGGACGCTGGAACGCATCAACCGCCGTACGGACCGGATTATGAAAGATTCGTTCGACAAAGTTTATGAAACGTCTCTCAAGTACAAGGTTTCGCTTCGCATTGCTGCGTACATTGTTGCTATTGACAAAGTTTCAAGTACATATAAATACCGCGGAGGATTTTAGGAAATTCATCAGCAGATTGCAGGCCGTTTTCTCCGGAAAGCGGCTTTTTTGCTTTTAAGTGGCGTGCTGCAGCATTCCAATGTTATCATAAATTTAATAAAATGGAACTATGATCCGTAAAAAGCATTTTCCTGATAACAGATTATTAACTTTAATACTTTAAAAAATATGCTTTCTTAATTCAGGCTTTACCGGATGTCAGCAGAATTTACCGGAAGCAAATTAATCCAGGCCTTTTACAATTAAAACCATGTCATTAAGCCCGCGCTTCATAGCAATCATTCTCGCTTTTCTGATCTCACTCCTGACAACCACTTTTCTGGCATTTGTAGACGGAGTTTCAAAAGGGATGCTTTTTGTTACGGCTATTTCCTCGTTTGTCACTTCTTTTTTTCTGGTTCTTTATACCGTGGATATTCTTGTATTTCGGGAAGTGAACAAGATGTACCGTACGATTCAGAAGCTTAAAATGAGGGATTTTAACATTGCACCGCGGAAAAAACTGATTCAGGAATCCAATCCGCTCAGGACGATCAATGATGAAATTTTTGTTTACGTTACCAAAAAACAGAAAGAAATTGACGAGCTTAAAAAACTCGAACTTTTCCGCAGAGAGTTCCTTGCGGATGTTTCCCATGAGTTTAAAACGCCGATTTTTGCGGCCCAAGGCTTTATACATACGCTTCTTGACGGTGCCATGGAAGATGAAAATGTACGCGAACGCTTTCTCCTGAAAGCAGCAAAAAACCTGGACAGTCTCGATATTCTGGTTAAAGACCTGCTGGTACTTTCTCAGATGGAAACGGGAGACATCAAAATGAATTTCCTTCCGATGGATATCAGGTTGCTTACATCCAATATTTACGGCCGTCTGGAAAATATTGCAGCAGACCGCAACATTGCATTGAAGATAAAACCGGACAATATGCCAGAAGTATGGGTCAAAGCTGATCCCGACCGGATGGAACAAGTTATGCTGAACCTGATCGAGAATGCAATCAAATACGGCAATGAAAACGGAAAAGTCATTGTCCATTTCAACGAAGGCAAAAAATACATTGAAGTTGCTATCCGTGATAATGGCCCGGGTATTTCACCGGAACACTTGAACCGTATTTTTGAAAGATTTTACCGCGTTGATAAAAGCCGTTCAAAGGAAATCGGCGGAACTGGCCTGGGGCTGGCCATTGTAAAACACATCCTGAATGCGCACGGCACCAAAATCGCTGTTATGTCCAAGCCTGAAAAAGGAACCACATTTTCCTTCAAGCTGGAAAAAGCTTCCGTAGAATCCACGGATACGGATGATCAGGAAATCATTTTAGCAGAATCAAATTCTTAATCGATTGTATAACTTATAATTAAAGACCCATGTTTGTTCACAACGTATTTTTTTGGCTGAAAGAAAAAGATAATGAAGAAGCAAGAAAAGCGCTTCATGCAGGTATAAAATCGCTGGAAGCCATCGAATCCATTGAATCTGTGTATATCGGAACGCCTGCTTCCACACGCCGGCCGGTTATTGATGCAACTTATGATTTTGCCGAGATTCTTGTATTTGCCGATGAAGCCGCACATGATGTGTATCAGGTTCATCCGCTGCACAAGAAATTTGTCGAAGACTGCGCTCATCTTTGGGAACGTGTTGTGATTTATGACGTGGAGGCATAATTATACAACAATTGTTAACAAGTTATCCACACGAATTTTGTGGATAACTTGTTGATAACATGCTAACTTACTCATTATCAAAGGAATGCCTATACACTACAACTAATCCACACTGTGGATAACTTTATTTCTGGCTGCTGTTGTTGTTATTTACAGCTTTTAAAAAGGCACTATTTCCTTTTCGCTTCCGTTTTATCAACAGTATAAAACATCCAGTGCCATGAGAAAAAACAGAATCATACTGTCCGTTATCATGACAGTTATTGCCGCAATCAGCATTTCATCCTGTACATACAGGTCGTACAATCCGGGGTATGATTATGGCTACCGCTACGGATATGGTTACAGATATCCGGTGCCACCGCCGCCACCCAGAAGAATTATCGTAAAACATACGCCGCCTCCAAGGGTTGTTCATGCGGAACGTCACAGATCCAGCCGTCAGTATGACAGAAATTACAGACGTCAGTATAACCGCGGAAACCAGTACGGACGCAATTCTGCCCGTACGCACGGCCCAAGAAGATAAATTTCAAGTTAAAAAGAAGGAAAGCCGCCAGGTTGAACTTTTCAACCTGGCGGCTTTTTCTTTTTCTGAATAATTACGGCAGCAAAATCCGCATAAATCATTCAAGTCTTCTTTCAGCAAATTCAGCTGTTTCCTTTTCGGTTCAACCATGTTGCCTGGCCATAAACAATCCGTTGCAGAATACCTTTTGATCATTTATATGACTTTTCAGGAAAATGTATTTCAGCATCATTTTTAAAGATAAAAGGGTTCTTTGAAATAGCACTGTATTTTTAGTAAGCTGAAATCAAATACTTTAACCCACATTTATTGTTCGTTGAAATAAAAATTGCTTCAAAATTCTTTTAAATCGTCTACAGCAAAATCACACCGTTTTTCCTGATGATAACTGGCGTAACCCGAAATTGTTTCAATGCGACATTTGCCCGTATCTTGGAGCAGCAACAGACGAAAAGCGCTTTGAACGGATTGCTGAACAACGATATGCCGCTGGTACTTTCCAATAAATTTTACGCTCAGGCGTATTCCATAAATAAGCCGTATTTGCGGCAACAGTTTTTGCCGCAATGATTCCTTTTCTGGATTTAAAACGGGTGAATGCACCTTATATGCAGGCCATTGAAGAAGCAGCCATTCGGGTACTGCGTTCGGGCCGGTATGTTTTGGGAAATAAAGTAGATGAATTTGAAAAATCCTTTGCAGCATATTGTGAAGCCGGATATTGCATCGGAACAGCAAACGGGCTGGATGCTCTTACATTGATCCTGAAAGCTTTTGAATTTCCGGAAAAAAGTGAAGTCATTGTCCCGGCCAATACTTACATCGCAACCGTTTTGCCGCTGAGCTTCCTTGGCCTTACGCCTGTTTTTGTTGAGCCCGAAGAAGTTACAATGCTTCTGAATCCGGAATTGATCGCAGACAAAATAACACCTTTAACCAAAGCAGTCATCACTGCTGATCTTTACGGCCGCAGCTGCGAAATGGCCCGCATTCTGGAACTTGCAAACGGTTATAATTTGAAAGTCATTACGGATGCTGCACAATCACACGGAGCTACATATCATGGCAAAAAAACAGGAAGCATCGCACATGCAACTGCTTTCAGCTTTTATCCCACAAAAAATCTGGGTGCATTTGGTGACGCTGGTGCCATTGTTACGCCGGATAAAGAGCTGGCAGAAAAAATCAGGTACTTGCGGAATTACGGCTCAATTATACGCTACCAGAATCAATTTCAGGGTATGAACAGCCGTCTTGATGAAATACAGGCAGCTGTTCTGAATGTTAAACTTCCTTATCTCGACAAGGAAAATGAACGCAGAAGGCAGATAGCAAGCCGTTATTTAACAGAGATCCAAGTAAAGAACCTCATTTTGCCGCCCGCAGACAGAATTCAGGAAGATGCATGGCATTTGTTTGTTGTACGGCATCCAAACCGTACTGCACTGATTGCCTTTCTGGAAGCAAACGGAATACAAACGGATGTTCATTATCCACTGCCTATTCATAAACAGGAAGCATACAAGGAATACAGAAACCTGAAATTGCCCGTAACCAAAAAGATCCATCAGGAAGTACTGAGCCTGCCGTTAAACGCGGTTTTGAGTGATGCGGAAGTGGCATATATCATTCAGACTGTTAACCGATTTGATGATCAAACATGAAATTGTGTGTTATCATTTCGGTTTTGTGCCTGACACCGTATTATAAAAAACCCATCATGGCAGATGACAAACAAGGCAAAACACTACATTTATCCGTTAATAAATTAAACGAATTCCTGAAAAAGCGTACAGGCTTGCTTTCGGGGATTCAATTCTGCCGGATTGTTGTTCCATCTGCTGTACAAAATACAAAAACATGGACTTACAACTTCAAGGCAAAACTGCCTTTATCAGCGGATCGACTCAGGGAATCGGATTCGCAATTGCATCTAGTTTACTGAAAGAAGGCGCATCGGTAATCATTAACGGAAGGACAGAACAGAAAGTGAACGAAGCTGTTGGCAAACTGAAAAGTTTGTTTCCGCAAGCGGAGGTTTCAGGCAAAGCTGCTGATTTTTCCAAATCGGAAGAAGTGGCTGCATTACTGGAAAGCCTTCCCGATGTTGACATTCTGATCAATAATGCCGGCATATTTGAGCCAAAGCCGTTTACCGAAATTCCCGATGAAGACTGGTTCCGGTTTTTTGAAGTAAATGTCATGAGCGGCGTTCGTCTGGCAAGGCACTTTTTACCGAAGATGCTTTCCAGAAACTGGGGCCGTATTTTGTTTATTTCAAGCGAATCGGCTGTCAACATTCCGGAAGAAATGATTCATTACGGCACTACCAAAACGGCGCAGCTGGCAATCAGCAGAGGCTTGGCGGAACTTACAAAAGGCACGAGCGTTACGGTGAATTCCATTTTACCCGGACCTACCAAATCCGAAGGCGTTGCTGAGTTTGTAAAGCAGCTTGCCAGTGCAGCGAGTGTAACGGCGGAAGAAGCTGAAAAGGATTTTTTCAAAAATGCACGGCCTTCGTCCTTGCTGCAGCGTTTTACTTCGGTGGAAGAAATTGCCAACCTTGTCACTTACATATCAAGTCCTTTATCGTCAGGAACCAATGGTTCTGCGCTGAAAGTGGACGGCGGTGTGGCCAAGTTCATCCTTTAAACCATTTCTTCGGGTTCTGCCGGCATTTTGTTATATTTACATAGCACATTGAATTCCGGAATACAATTTATTTTATATGCCCAGAATATTGATCCAGTTCGCACATCCGACTTTGAGCAAGTCCAATGTTCAGAAAGTATTGGAAAAGTATTGCAAAAATGTAAAAGGAGTCACGTTCAACGATTTGTATGAATACTATCCGGATCTGTACATAGATGTAAAAAGGGAACAGAAACGGATGCTGGAACATGATATCATCATTTTCCAGCATCCGTTTTACTGGTACAGCAGTCCGCCGATCCTGAAACAATGGCAGGATCTGGTTCTGGAATATAACTGGGCATATGGCCCCGAAGGCAACAAGCTGGCTGGCAAAAAGATCTTTAATGCAGTTTCCTGCGGCGGCGGCAGGGATGCGTATAAAGAGACAGGTTACAACCGTTTCAGTGTCAGTCAGTTTTTGCTTCCGTTTAACCAGACGGCCCATTTGTGCAAAATGGAATATCTTCCTCCTTTCGTAGTGCATGAAACTTACACGATGACGCCGGAATCGCTGGACTTGCACGGCAGGCAATATGCAGACGTGCTGAACGCGCTGGCCAGGAACGAAATCAGTCCGGAACATTACAGGAATATGGAATACCTTAATGAACTGGCCGCAATTCATGCCGAGTCCTGAAAACACATTCCGGACTTTTCAAATTAACCCTACTTTTATAATTTCTGTACGAACCGATGCAGCAGACTGTTTTTTTTCAGGCGATGATTTATCTGGCTTCGGCCGTTATTATGGTTCCGGTTGCCAAACGCTTTGGACTGGGTTCCGTACTCGGTTATCTGGTTGCAGGAATTGCCATCGGCCCGGCGGGTTTGAAATTTATCGGACTGGAAGGCCAGGATATCATGCATTTTGCCGAGTTCGGCGTGGTTATGATGCTTTTTGTGATCGGGCTGGAACTGGAACCTTCGCGGTTGTGGAGAATGCGTAAGGATATTGCCGGGCTTGGCGGTTTGCAGGTCGGGGTTACAAGTCTGGTTATTGCCGGAGGAGCCATGCTTTTCAACGTCAGCTGGAAAGAATCAATTGCGCTGGGCATGATCGTCGCCATGTCGTCTACGGCGATTGTGATGCAGACACTGGACGAAAAAGGCTGGCTGAAAACCGTTGCCGGACAAAGTTCCTTTGCCGTTCTGCTGTTTCAGGATATGGCGATTATTCCCATGCTGACCCTTTTTCCCTTGCTTGCGGAACATGAAACAAACGATGCCGCACACGGCGCCGAAAACAGTTCACTTATAAGTGCTTTTCCGGCATGGCAGCAGGCATTGATTGTACTTACCGCCGTGATTACGATTATAATTGTCGGCAAATATCTGCTGCGTCCTGTATTCCGGCTGATGGCAAAAACCGGAATGCGCGAAATGTTTACAGCTACTGCCTTATTGCTTGTTGTGGGCATTGCCGTACTGATGACTTCCATCGGTCTGAGCCCGGCACTCGGCGCGTTTATAGCCGGCGTTGTACTGGCCAACAGTGAATACCGTCACGAACTGGAAAGCTCCATTGATCCTTTCAAAGGACTTTTGCTTGGATTGTTCTTTATTTCAGTAGGCTCTTCCATCGATTTTCAGCTCATTTTGCTCAAACCTTTGCTCATATTCGGACTGGTAGCGGCATTGATGATTTCCAAAACGGTTATTCTTCTGGTCCTGGGCAGAATATTCAAGGTAAGGATGGCGCAAAACCTGATTTTCAGTTTCGGACTGAGCCAGATCGGGGAATTTGCTTTTGTATTATTAAGCTTTTCGGTTCAGCAAGGCGTTTTCACGCGCGAAATGTCGGACATTATGATGGCCGTTGTCGCGATCAGCATGGCTTTGACGCCTTTGGTTGTCGTACTGAATGAAAAATTGATCCTGCCGAGGTTTTGTGCGGTACAGGCCGGACTGGAAGTTCAGAAGCCGAGCGATGTGGAAGAACAGGAAAACCCGGTTATCATTGCCGGCTACGGACATTTCGGAAATACAATCGGGCGCTTTTTACGTGCAAATAATGTGGAAGCTACGGTTCTGGACAACGACAGCGACAATGTGGACTTCCTGCGCAGAATGGGCTTAAAGGTATATTACGGCGATGCAACCCGCTACGAACTGCTGGATATTGCCGGCGCGAACAAAGCGCAGATGATTATTATCGCCATCAGTGATGAAGAAAAAAGGCTTGAACTGATCGAAACAGTCAAGAAGCATTTTCCCAACCTGCATATTCTGGTCAGGTCCACAAACCGGAACGATGCCTACGATCTGATGAATGCCGGAATGATGCACATTTACCGTGAAACTTTTGATACCAGTCTGCGGCTCGGCGTGGATGCGCTGAAACTGCTCGGCCACCGCGCGCACGAAGCGACGCGATCAGCAAAAATGTTTTTTGTACACGATGAAAAAACATTGAAGCATTTATCCAAAATAAGAAATGACGACGAATACGTAACTGCTGTACGGCAGCATATAGAAGAACTTGAACTGCTCATGCAGGCTGACCGCGAAGCCATTAACTTGCCTGCGCTGGCCGGCTGGGACCGCAAGGATGAAGGTTTGGAAAGAAAACCGGTAAAGTCAGTTGAATGATCTTTTTCTGATTACAATTCCGGCAGCCATTCCTGCAATGCTGGCAAGCAAGCCGTAAATTAAAGGAGGATATGCTGTTTCCAGATATGCGCTTGCCAGCCATACGACCAGCCCGGCGATCATGGATATAATACATCCTGCTTCATTGGAGTTTTTCCAGTAAATACCTGCCGCCAGCGGAACAAAAAGCGACACAAGACTGAAAGCGGAAGATTCGGCCACGAGATCAAAGATGCTTTCGCGGGTGACAGCCAGCAGAATACAAATCGCTGTAATAACTACAATTCCGATACGGATGATTTTCAAAAGTTGCTGGTCAGTCAGTTCCGGTTTGAAAAACTTGAAAACATTTTCTCCCAAAACTGCCGCAGGCGCCATGATGGCACTGCTCGTTGTACTCAGAATAGCCGAAACAAGCGCGCCGAAAAAGATAATCTGAAGCGGCAGCCCCATATGCTGCAAAACCATATTCGGAATGATCATTTGTCCGTCTCCGCGGGATGCAGGATAAAGATGATGCCCGCAGAGCGCGATGAAAAGCGGCAGCAAGGCAATAGTCAGATACATGAATGAAGATAATAAAGTGGCTTTTACCGAAACGGAGGCAGATTTGGCAGACATTACTCTTTGAAATACATCCTGCTGCGGAATGGAACCCAGACCAATCGTAATCCAGGCTGCAAAATACTCGACGGATGCCTTGAAAGTAAATTCAGGATAAAAACGGAAAAATCCTTTTGGAGCCGCATCAATCAATGGCTGAAAACCGCCTACTTTCTCGTACAAAACGGAAGAAACAATGATCAGTCCGGCAATGATCATGATGGTCTGAAGGAAATCGGTAACCGAAATGGACCACATGCCGCCCCAGATCGTATAAACTATGACGATGACCGAGCTGAACAGAATACATCCGGGAAGCGGCCAGCCGAGCACGATTTTTAATACAATTCCCATCGCCAGAAGCTGTGCCGCAATCCAGCTGAAATAGGACGGAATGATCAGAATGGCGGAAAGAAGTTCTGCATAGCGACCGTACCGGATCCTGAAAAAATCGCAGAACGTAATAATGTTCATGCTGTAAAAGCGGCGCGCAAAAAAAATTCCGACAAGGAACAAACAAAGTGCAGCGCCAAACGGATCTTCAATAATTCCCAAAACACCGTTTTCCAGAAACTCCGTCGGAGCGCCCATAATGGTTTCCGAGCCAAACCATGTGGCAAATGTAGCCGAAGCGGCCAGTATCAAAGGAAGTCTTCTGCCGGCAAGGACAAAATCATTGGTTGTCTTAATTTTTCGGGAAGCCCAGAGCCCGATGGCAAGGTTAAGTACTAAATACCCGAGAATTGCGAATGCCAGCATTTATTTTGAACAGGAGGTTTGTATGATTTTACAAACAAAAGGCCGGCGAATTTATATTACAAGCATTTTAAAATAAAAAGGCATAAAAGTCCTTTGAGCCTACCGCCAGCTGGCCACAATCCGGCTTCCGTCCTCACTTCCCGTAATGCTCAGGTACGTATTGATTTCCTGTTGTAAATCCTCTACATGACTGATAATGCCGACAATACGGTTTTCTTTTCGCAGCGATTTCAATGTTTCAAAAACAGTCTGCAGCGCATTTTTATCCAGCGAACCGAAACCTTCATCCAGAAAAAAGAAATTATGCCTCGACTCGTTGCGGACATGAATATGATCCGCAAGCGCAAGTGCAAGTGATAACGCAGCCTGGAATTTCTGGCCGCCCGAAAGTGTCTTGAGCAAACGCATGTGGCCGCCGTTCAGCAGATCGCGGACCCAAAAGCTGTTTCCTTCACCCAGTTCGAGATGCAGCTGCTGATGCGTCATCTGGTGAAAACGGCTGTTGGCAGCCTGAATAAGATTCTGAAGATAAATACTCGATGCATAATCCACAAAACCGCTCGACCTGAAAAGCCGTGCAAGGTCATCCAGATGTTCTTTTCGCAGCAGAAGACGGCTTTTTTCTTTTTCCAGCGTCATTTTGCGCGACAAATCCGCATCCATTTTACTGATCAGTCCGTCAAGGCCGCCTTCCTCTTTCCTCTGATTATGAAGACTTTCAACAAGCTGTTCTTTCGCATCGGTAACGGCTTTATGCTTTTCTGCATCGTACAGCGAATCCTGATTTTCCGCCATCATATTCTGAAGATCTCTTCCTATCGTTTCGAGCAAAAATTTATAGTCCTGAATCGCCTTTCTTTCGGTTTCCGTCTGAATGGCCTGCTGCAGAATTTCCCTTACTTTATCTTCCGACTCAAATACATGCAGTTTCAGTTCTCCATCAATGCGCTTCTGAATATCATTTACTTTAAGCCCGTCGGATTCCAATGCATTTTTTAAAGTCGCCTGGCTTCCGGACAGCATGTTTTTCTCCTTTTCCAGCACCTCAACGTTCTTCTCGGCTTGTTCGTACAAACGGATGATTTCCTTGTACCCGGATTTCAAACCGGCAATCTTTTCAGAAATAGCCGATTTTTCCTGGCCTTCAAAATCGGCAGGATTTACTTTTTTAAGCTGACTTGTTAACGTTGCAGCCGTATTGTCAAGTTTAAGAACTTCGTTCCGCAGGTTTTGCAGCGGCTTTTCAATCTTTTCCTCTTTTTCAATCAATGCCGCTTCAAGCTTGGCCGACAAGCTTTTCAGTTCCGTTTCAGCTTCTCTGATCTTGCTCTGGTTTTTACTGACTTCATGAAAATAGTTCTGAAAACCATCGCGGTCATTTCTATCAAACCGGCTCCATATAAATTCCTTGTCGTGCAGTTCAATGCGGTTTTTGGCTTCCAGCCAGCGTTGCTTGATAGCCGCTTTCTGTTTTTCAAGATTTTCGATCTGGTTAAACATACGCTCAACCGGCGATTGTACACGCTGCAGGGACTTTTCCTTTTCGTTCCACGCTGCATCGCGTTTTTCAATGTCCTTTATTTCTTCCGAAAGGGAAAAATCGGCGTGCAGAACCGCAGGATGATGCCCGGAACCGCAAAGCGGACAAGGCTCGCCATCCGTCAGACTGCCTGCAAACTGCTGCAAAGCCAGTTTAGTATTGGTCTGAAGCAATTGATTATGAAGTAATTTCTTTTTATTTTCAATATCAGCAAGACATTCCTGGACTGCACTCTGAAACGATTCTATCGAAAGATCACTTAAAAGATTCAAAGAAAAAGTCCGTGTAATTTCCTCCAACTTGCGTTTCAGTTCTTCCTGCTGCATACTGATCGCAGCCTGTAATTCTTCGGCTTCTTTCTTGATGGAAATCCGGTCTTCAGTAAGCGTATCCAGCTTGTCAAACCACGATTTTGCAAGGCTTATTTCCTGAATATCTGCATACCGGCTTTTACGCAGTTCGTTTTCTGTTTCCTTTTCCAGCTTTTGCTTTTTGAGCAGATCAATGGCAATTTCCTTTTGTTTCAGCTGCTCTTCTCCTCTTGCCAGCGCACCTTTCTTTTTTTCTGCAGATAAAGTGTTTTCAAGAATCAGCATGACCTTTTCCAGTTCCTCAGCCGTATCCAGCAATTCTTCTTTTTTCTCGTATTGAGGCTTTAACCTAATAAGGACTTCGGTTTCTTTTGCTGCAAGAACAGTCAGTTCAGAAATCCGGAGCTGGTTGTTATCATACGTTTGCTGCGCTTTTGAAATGGCCGCATTCAGATTTGATTTCTGATCCAGAAACGATTTGAAATGCAATGAACAGATCTCAAAAACCCGCAGCATTTCTTCCCGCTGCTGCATGGCGGCACGTTTTGCTTCCAGCTGCGACAACTGATTTTTTAACAACTGAATTTTCTCGCTTGCCAGTTTCTGCTTCTGAAGACTGCTTTCCAGCTCTGTTTGTACCAGAAGCAAATCTTCCAGTTCCCTGATTTTAAACCTTACTTCCTCCCTTTTCTCCTTTTCCGCTTCTATCTTTTCCTGTGATATTTCCTGCAAACCAAGCAGCTGGCCTTCAAAATGAGACAAATTCATGTCATTTGCTTTGGAAAGCGATCCGACATTCCGGCTCAGGTCATACTTTTCCAGCTGGAAAAGCTCTTTCATCATCTTTGTGCGTTCGCTGTCTTTCAGCTCAATGAATTCCTGAAAACGGCCTTGCGGGATGATGATCGTGCGCCGGAAATTGTCATAGCTCAGCCCGACAATGTTTTCCGTCGTTTCATTTTCGGAAAGCGGCAGCCAGCTTTCGTCATGCCGGATGTATGCCTTGCGTTCAAAGGTTTTGACGTCCTTGAAGTTTTTGCTGTTCCTTTTTCCTTTTACGGTAAAGCGGTAATGTCTTGCTTTTTTGCCGGCAATGCACTCGAAATCAATTAACAAATCGTCTGAACGAAGATTCATCATGTTATACGTACGATCGTCGCCCGCCTTGTTCAGCCGCTCGGTATCGCCGTACAATGCAAACGTAATGGCTTCAAGAATGGAAGATTTCCCGCTTCCTACCGAACCGAAAATCCCGAAGAGCGACGCATTGGTCAAAGCATCAAAATGGATTTCCTGCTCGGTCTGGTAAGAGTATAAACCTTTTATTTTTAAGTACTTGGGTATCATTGATGCGGTTGCTTTTGGCCGCCGGCTGTCAAAAGCATGCGGCTAGAAATGCAGAAAAGTAAAACGGTCAGCCGGCGATATCTTCCAGCAGATCGTCCAGATATTCCCGGCTGTTGCTGAGCCTCGGAACCTTGTTCTGACCGCCAAGTTTATGCCGTTTTCCCATCCAGGCGTAAAAAGTTCCGGCAGGGACAAAATGGACGAGCGGAGGCAAAAGGGCCATATCTTTATACCGCTTGGCATCATAATCGGAGTTTACTTCCCTTAATGCCGCATCGAGGATATTCACAAATTCATTCCTGTCTTCAGGTTCTGTTGTAAATTCGATAATCCATTCGTGCCGGCCGCGGGAACCGTCGCCCATATAAACGGGGCCGGCAGTGTAATTAACAACCAGCGAACTGGTTTGCTGTGTAGCTGCTTTGATGGCATAATCTGCATTTTCCACGATCACTTCCTCTCCGAATGCATTGATAAAATGCTTTGTACGCCCGCTTACTTTCAGTCTGAACGGATACTTTGACGTAAATTTAACGGTATCACCGATCAGATAACGCCATAATCCTGCATTGGTGGATATGACAAGCGCATAATTTTTTCCGACCTCCACTTCATCCAGCAGCAAAGCCTTCGGATGTTTCTTGCCAACTTCATCCACCGGAATAAATTCATAGAAAATACCGTAATCCAGCATCAGCAGCATTTCCCCAACTCTGCTGACATCGTCCTGAATGGCGAAAAAACCTTCCGATGCGCTGTAAGTTTCCAGGTACATCACCTGATCCGATGGAAAATACTTGCTCATGAACAAATCACGGTAAGGCTCAAAGGAAACAGCCCCGTGGATAAAAGCCTCAAAATCAGGCCATACTTCCAGCATATTCTTTTTACCTGTCAGTTCCAGAATCTGATCCATCAGCACAATGGTCCAGGTCGGGACGCCCAGAATACTGGTTACATTTTCCTGCGAACAGATGGAAGCCATCTTTTCCAGCTTGCTTTCCCAGTGATCCATAAGGGCCACATCCAGCGGCGGCGTGCGCATGAATTCGGCCCACGATGGAAGATTCTGCATAATAACAGCCGAAACGTCACCAACCTGGGTATAATCATCAAACGGGTTGGCATGCAAGGTTCCGCCAATGGACAAACCTTTGCCGTCGAAGACGTTTGTATCCGGACGGTTGTGGATGAGCAGCGTCATCATGTCCTTTCCGCCTTCATAATGACATTCTTCAAGTGCTTCGGGCGAAACGGGCAAAAATTTACTTCTTGCATTCGTTGTTCCGGACGATTTTGAAAACCATTCGATCTGTGAAGGCCACATGACGTTCGGTTCGCCTTTCAGCACGCGTTCGATATATGGATAAAGTTCCTCGTAAGTAGAGACCGGCACCTGATCCTGAAATTCTTTTATGGATTTGATCTGGCCGTAATTGTATCGGCTGCCCCATTCCGTATAGCGGGCGGTTTCTATCAACTCGGAAAAAATGCGCTGCTGGGTTTCAATCGGGTATTTCATAAACTGCTCAATCCTTTCAAAGCGGCGCTTTAAAAACCAGACAGTCATATTATTAACCAGCTTCATATCGTTTCAGTAGTTAGGAATTCTCAGTGGCAACATTGTAAAATTAGCAATAAAAATGGTGAGAGTACAGTTTTGAGCTGTTTCCCTCACCATACCTTGCAAGTGAAATCCTTTATGATCGGGTACTAAGTTTCCTGTAAACAAACAGAAGGATGACAGCGCCCAGAACTGCAATAAAAAGACTGCCGATGTTGAATCCGTCAACTGTACCGTAACCCAGCGCCGAAGATATCCAGCCGCCGATTACAGCACCTACAATACCGATCAGGATCGTTACGATAAAGCCGCCCGGATCTTTTCCCGGGTGAATTGCTTTGGCAATGGCGCCAGCCACAAGACCGACAATAATCCATGTTAAAATTCCCATAATGCTTAGTTTAGATTAAATAATGTGAACGTATAGAATCACATATATAAAAACTATGCCTGTACGGTTACTTATTTATCATGGAACATATTGCTTCCGCCTGCCTTCTTCTCAATGGTTGAAACAAGTTCTTTCCCTTCACTTTCTTCAACAACCCTCGTCACAGCAGCTTTCCGCGCCACATGCATTCCGGTGATCTGGAACAATGCTTCGCCGAGTAAAGGGTCTTTCGGGTTGCCGTAAGGGTAAAGCGTAATGCCTTCCTTTACTTCCACATCCGGCTTGAAGCCTGTGTAATAATCCGACTGGCGCAGGCTGTTCAGTGATTTGGACACAATCGGCTGCATTCCCCATTTGATACCTTTATCGGCGCCGCTGATTGTTATGGAACCGACGTTTTTGCCATATGTTTTGTCCCCGACCAATGTAACTTTCATAAAAGGCTTCAATCCGTTGATGAGCAGTTCGCTGGCCGAAGCGGAACGGGACGAGGTAAGCAAAACAAGATCATTGAGGCTGGACCCGATATTCTGGCTTTTACTCAAAAATTTGTCGTAAAAGAAAGTTTCCCCGTATTTCTTGCGGTTTATTTCTGTAATCTGCGGATTGTATTCTTTATAGTAAAATACATCATTGGAAGTCGCTTTTGCGATCAGGCTTGCCAGGTTTGTGGCCGAAGAAACGTAGCCGCCCGGATTGTAACGCAGGTCAACAATAAGCGCATTCACATTTTTTTCCTTGAAAGACCCGAATATTGCATCCAGTTTCTTGTCGTACTGCTTGCTGTCTGAATTACTGTTTGGTCCGGGGATAAACTGATGATAAACGACATAGCCGATCCTTTTATCGCCATAAGTAAACAGCGTATCAAAATAAACAGGATCTTCCTGAAATACGATCGGCGTTACTTCGCGGGTTACAGTTCCTTCTTCCAGTGCTCCGTCCTTGTTGATTTTAGCCAGCGTATATGTACGCTTGTCTTCAGTATTCAGTAACTGGCTGTAATTGGAGCCGGTCAGTTTCTGGCCGTTTACACTGCTGAAAATATCGCCTCTTGCAAAACCTGCCTTTGCAGCGGGCGAACCCGGCAGAACATAAAATACAACTCCGATCACATTGGTAGTCCCGGACGGATAATAATTCAGTTTATACTCCATTCCCGTTGTTTTTGACTCGCCGTTCAGGGAAGCAACAAGTTCGTCGGCACTTTCGCGGATTACAGAAAAGCGGTCGCCCTGCGGACGCAGCGTTGCATCGTATTTGTATAAAAGCGATTCAAAAAGGCTCTTGACGTCTTTGGTATAATCCGGCTGCATGGTAATCTGGTCATTCCAGTAATACCAGCTTTTCATCTGGTCGTAAACCCAGTGCTTGGTCTCGGTATCGGAGGCGGGTTCAACGGTTTTGTCACAGGCGGCAAGCAAGGCGGCAAGTACGATAAACGGCAGGAACAGTTTCATTTTCATAGTTATGTGTTGATTTCCAGAAATGCTTCTTCAATGATATTGCATGCACTGTTCATTTGTTCTTCACTGATTGTCAGTGGCGGCGCAAAGCGGATTTTGTTACCATGCGTAGGCTTGCAAAGCAGCCCTTTGTCCATCATTTTGTAACAGAGTTTCATGGCCGTGTCGCTTTCCTCCGAGCCACTGATTACAATGGCATTCAAAAGGCCCTTGCCTCTTATGATATCGATCAAATCACACCGTTTCTGCAGATCGGCCATCCTGCTCCTGAACAGCCGGCCCATTTTCTCGGCGTTTTCGGCAAGATTTTCATTTTGTACTACTTCCAGCGCGGCAATTGTAACGGCACAGGCCAGCGGGTTTCCGCCGTAAGTGGAGCCGTGTTCCCCGGGAGCGATCGTGAGCATGATTTCATCGTTTGCAAATGCAGCAGAAACGGGCATCGTACCGCCGGACAATGCTTTTCCCAGCACCAGAATGTCCGGTTTTACATTTTCCCAATCGCATGCCAATCGCTTTCCGGTGCGCCCGATGCCGGTCTGCACTTCGTCTGCGATAAAAAGTACATTGTATTTTGTACACAATTCCCGCACGCCTTTCAGGTATCCTTCTTTGGGAACGACAACGCCGGCTTCGCCCTGAATCGGTTCCACCATAAAACCGGCCACATTCGGGTCCTGGCTCAGAACTTCCTCCAGTGCATTCAGATCATCATAAGGAATAATCTGAAAACCCGGCAGGAACGGGCCGTAATCATTCGTGCTCGACGGGTCTGTTGAAGCAGAAATGGCAGCCAGGGTCCTTCCCCAGAAATTGCCGGATGCAAAAAGCATTCTGGCATGGTCAGGTTTGATACCCTTAACTTTATACGCCCATTTCCTGGTCAGCTTCAAAGCCGTCTCGCCGCCTTCCACACCGGAATTCATCATCAGAACCTTGTCGTAGCCAAAATACTCACAAAGGAACTTCTCGCATTCACCAAGCCTGTCGTTATAAAAGGCGCGGGACGTCAAAGTAAGTTTTTGAGCCTGTTCGATCAATGCATTGACAATATGCGGATGACAATGTCCTTGGCTTACAGCGCTGTATGCAGATAAAAAATCAAAATACTGCTTTCCTTCCGCATCCCATACATAAACACCCTGACCCCTAGTCAGCACCACGGGCATCGGTTTGTAATTGTGTGCTCCGAATTTATATTCCAGTTCTATTGCTTGTTGTGTAACACGATGTTCCAGCGTGTCTGCGTAGACGTCCATTGCGATTTCGGCGAGTAAACTTGTATAATTCTATTTAAGAAGCTTTCAGCAATCAGCTTTTGGCTTTTAGGCAAACAAATGATTGGTATAAAGCCGTTTGTAAAAACATTTAATTCAAACTGACTTGAACCGATTATTTATGTAAAAATAGTCAAAAGCCTGATATAAACGGGCTGTTCACCATTTAGTGAACGGTTGTTTTTTATTTAAATCCGATTTCTGTTGAATCATCGGTTGATGTGCATTAGCTTTGCATCGTAATCTCAAAGGGGTGCCCTACCAAACGGGCTGAGATCATACCCATAATACCTGATCCGGGTAATGCCGGCGTAGGAAGAGAAAATTTCATTTTAACTATTTATTTATCTTAAGGATAGGTGGCCCCTTGCCTGTTCGTGACTTATTCTTATCGCAATGCGAAACGTTACGACCTGTCTGCTGATGCTGTTGACCAGCTTGTTCTCTATTACTTTATCTTTTGCCCAAACTACTTTATCCGGGCGTGTCAGTGATGCCGAAGATGGAAAACCATTGCCCGGAGCTACCGTAAAAGCAGGAGAAATCCGTGGTGTTACTACCGACAAAGACGGCAAGTTCACGCTCAGGAACATTTCCGAAAATATTGCAGTACTGGATGTTTCCTATATTGGTTATCAGTCGGTAAAAATTCCCGTAAACAATGCCGGCTCCCTGGACATCCGGCTGAACAAAAGTACTTATCAGGCCGACGAAGTCATCATCAATGCAACGCGTGTCAACGACAAAGCCGCTATGGCTTACACGAACGTGAATGCAGCAGCCATTGACAAACAGAACCTTGGCCAGGATTTGCCCGTACTGCTCAACTTTACGCCTTCGCTTGTCAGCACAAGCGATGCCGGCGGCGGCGTGGGCTATACCGGAATCCGGATACGCGGTTCGGATGCCACACGGATTAATGTAACGGTAAACGGCATTCCGTACAACGATGCTGAAAGTCAGGGTGTTTTCTGGGTCAATATGCCGGACTTTGCGTCTTCGGTCAGCAGCATCCAGATCCAGCGCGGCGTAGGAACTTCTACAAACGGAGCGGGCTCTTTCGGTGCAACGGTCAACATCAGCACCAATGCTTTCCGGCAAGAGGCTTATGCAGAACTGAACAATTCTTTCGGCTCTTTCAACACGTTTAAAAATACGCTGAAACTCGGTTCGGGTTTAATAAAAGACAAATTCACTTTTGATGCCCGGCTGTCGCGCGTTTCCTCCGACGGCTACGTGGACCGCGCTTCTTCCGAGCTGCATTCGTATTATTTATCCGGCGGCTATTTTGGTAAAAAAAGTTTTGTAAGGGTGAATGTATTTTCAGGAAATGAAAAAACGTACCAATCCTGGAATGGCGTTCCCGAAGCCAAACTCCGGGGCGACCGCGCAGGAATCCTGAGCTATATTGAGCGGAACGGACTAAGCGAAAAAGATGCCGAAAACCTGCTGAATTCCGACAACCGGACTTACAATTCCTATACGTACAAAAACGAAACGGACAATTACCGCCAGGATCATTACCAAATTGTTTCTTCTCATAATCTGAGCGACAAATGGATTTTTAACCTGAACGGATTTCTGGTACGCGGGCTTGGCTATTACGAACAATACCGCACGCAGGACAAATACAGCAATTATAATTTGCCTAATCCGGTAATCGGCGGCGACACGCTCACCCGCACGGATCTTATACGCCGTCGCTGGCTCGACAATTACTTTTACGGAAGCACTTTTTCACTGGATTTCAACAGCTTCAAAAAGCTGACGGCGAGCATTGGCGGCGGCTGGAACAAGTACGACGGCGATCATTACGGCCGCATTATATGGGCGCGCAATGCCGGTTCTATTGAAAATGAGCATCCGTATTATTACAGCAAGGGCATCAAAAAGGATTTTAACATCTACGGAAAACTCTATTATCAGTTTAGCGAAAAACTGAATGCATTTGCGGATATGCAGTTCAGAAATGTAAGTCATAATATCAGCGGAATGGATAACGATCTTGTCCAGCTTGCGTTTGACGAATCCTACAATTTCTTTAATCCAAAAGCCGGACTGACGTACAAAATAGCAGAACAAAGCTCGGTTTACGCTTCTTACAGCATCGGAAACCGCGAACCAAACCGGGATGACTTTACATCTTCAACAGCGGGACTTTTTCCGAAAAGTGAACAAATGCAGAATGTAGAAGCAGGTTTCCGGACGCAAAGCGGCAAATGGGCTTTTGCAGCAAATTATTATCTGATGCATTACAAAAACCAGCTCGTACTTACAGGACAAATCAATGATGTCGGCAATTCGGTACGCGTGAATGTCCCGAAAAGTTACAGAACGGGCATAGAACTGGAAGGAGCCGTCGCTTTCAACCGATTTCTGAAATGGAATGTAAACGCCACGTTCAGCCGGAACAAGATCAACAACTTTACCGAGTACATTGTAAATTATGATACCGGCGGCTATAATACTGTAAATCACGGAAAATCGGATATTTCCTTTTCGCCCAATGTAATTGCCGGAAGCCAGTTTACTTACATACTCCGTAAAAATGTTGAACTGGCATTATTGTCGAAGTACGTAGGAAAGCAATATCTTGACAATACTTCAACGGAAACCAGGAAACTGAATGCTTATTTTACCAATGATATCCGTCTTTCGTGGACTGTAAAACCACGCTGGACAAGAGAGATTTCCTTTAATCTGCTGGTGAATAATATCCTGAACGAACGCTACGAATCAAATGGTTATACGTACGGCTATTTTGCAGGTGGCGTACTGACGCAGGAAAACTTTTACTTTCCGCAGGCAGGAAGAAACTTTCTGGCCGGGGTGAATTTTAGGTTTTGATATATACTTTCTGCCTAACTTTGCCTCATGGAATTGAAAAATGATCTTTTGCTGAGGGCAGCACGCGGAGAAAAAACGGAACGCACGCCGGTATGGATGATGCGTCAGGCCGGACGTATTCTGGCTGAGTACAGGGCAGTACGCGAAAAAGCAGGAAGTTTTATTGCGTTGGCGACTACGCCGGAAATGGCCGCAGAAGTCACATTGCAGCCGGTGGATTTGCTGGGCGTGGACGCGGCCATTATATTTTCAGATATTCTGGTTATTCCGGAAGCCATGGGTTTGCCGTACGAAATGATCGAGCAGCGCGGTCCGGTTTTTCCTGCCACGGTACATACTGTCGAAGATTTGAATAAACTGCATGTCGCCGAGCCGGAAACGGATCTGAAATACGTGCTGGATGCCATTAAACTGACAAAAGCCGGTCTGGAAAACAGGGTTCCGCTGATTGGTTTTGCCGGAGCGCCTTTTACTATTTTCTGTTATATGACGGAAGGCAAAGGTTCCAAAACGTTTTCGGTAGCTAAAAAGCACCTTTACGCCGATCCTGAATTTTCGCATTTGCTGCTTCAGAAAATTACTGACAGCACCATTGCCTATCTGAAGGCGCAGATTGCAGCCGGTGCCGATCTTGTACAAATATTTGATTCGTGGGCCGGGATTCTTTCTCCGGAACAGTACCGGACTTTTTCGCTGCCTTATATCGAGCAGATATGCAATGCGATTACCGAAGTGCCGGTGACCGTTTTTGCAAAAGGCGCATTCTTTGCCCGCAAAGAAATCAGTGAACTGCGCTGCTCAGTCGTAGGGCTGGACTGGAACATGGACCCGGCAGAATCACGGGCAATCATTCCGAATAAAACATTGCAGGGAAATTTGGATCCATGCGTACTTTATTCTTCTTATGATCAGATAAAAGCAGAGGTAAAAAAGATGCTGAACCAGTTTGGTACGCAGCGTTACATCGCCAATTTGGGCCACGGCGTTTATCCGGATACCGATCCCGACAAAGTACGCTGCTTTATTGAATCCGTTAAAGAATATTCCTGCTGATCCTTTTTAACACGTTATGTCAGTTACCAAAACAAAATGTGTTTTCCTGGATCGTGACGGCGTATTGAATGTAGATCGTCCGAATTATGTTTATAATCTGGACGATCTTGTTATTCCCGAAGGCGTTGCCGAAGCACTTCAGTTATTGAAAAAAGCAGGTTATCTTCTGATTGTCATTACCAATCAGGCCGGAATTGCAAAGGGATTATACAGCGCAGACAATGTACTGGAAATTCATAAACAAATGCAGCTGGCTTCGGGAGGAATGCTCGATGATATTTACTTCTCCCCCTTTCATCAGGATTATTCCGGAAATTCACTTTCCAGAAAGCCCGATTCGCTCATGCTTGAAAAAGCCATGGCAAAATACAACATTGATCCCGACCAGTCCTGGATGGTTGGCGATCACAACCGTGATATGAAAGCCGGAAGAAAAGCAGGCGTAAAAACGATACACATCACTTCCGAAAGCAAAACTTCGGAAGAGGATTATACGGCTGCCGATTTACTGGAGGCAGCCCATATTATTCTTGGATATTAGAAAATCAGGCTTTTTCCGAAACGGAAGGCTGAACAGTCTTTTGAGTTGATCCGTAAGCGGGGCAGGCATGTTTGGTGCAGGAGGCAGCAGCCAGAGTTCCGCAGACAGCAAGAAGCATAATCACTTTTTTCATTTTTCCTGTTTGTATAGTTTCTATTGCAAAAGTATAAAAAATAAATTCTTTGGATGAGCTTTATTACTGCTAATAACGTACTCACCCAAAGAAGTTTATATCAAACATCATATTTTTGTTTCGGCCAGTTCACTTTCTACTTCTACAGGCTGGCTTTCATGTTCATTTTTAACTTCCGGCGAAGTATAGGATTCATCCTTGAAGCCCAGAATCCTGAGCATGGAATCGCTGTTCTGTTCCTGGGCAAAAACCCGTGTCGTCAGCTTTCCGTCCTCGTTTCTTTCAACAAGCACGTGCTTCGGAGCGGGAATCAGGCAATGCTGGATACCACCGTATCCGCCCAGTGATTCCTGGTATGCACCGGTATGAAAAAAGCCGATGTACTGCTTTTCATTTTCTTCTTCAAAAATAGGCATGTACAAGTCTGCGCTGTGCATTTCACTGTTGTAAAAATCCTGTGAATCGCACGTCAGCCCGCCGAGATTAACCTTTTGGTAAGGATTGTCCCAATTGTTGATCGGCAGCATAATGTATTTCTGATTCATGCCCCACGAATCCGGAAGCTGCGTGATAAATGATCCGTTGATCATGTACCAGAGCTCTTTGTCATTCTGAAGTTTCTTGTCGATGATTTCATAAATAACAGCTCCGCTTTCGCCGACTGTATAACTTCCGAATTCGGTAAAGATATGCGGCACAGGAACGTTGTTCTTGTTGCAGATCCATTGTATATTTTCAATGATTTCATCAATCATCTGCTGATAATCGTAACCCGACTGCAAGGAAGTCTGGATCGGAAGACCGCCGCCGATGTCGATGGAATCCAGTTCAGGACAAATTTTCTGCATTTCGCAGTATTTGAACATAAACCGGGTCAGTTCACTCCAGTAATAGGCGCTGTCTTTTATACCCGTATTGATAAAGAAATGCAGCATTTTAAGCTTGAACCTCGGATTCGGTTCAATTTTCTCCTTATATAACTGCTGAACATCATTATAGCGAATGCCCAGCCGGGAAGTATAAAATGCAAAGTTCGGTTCTTCGTCCGTCGCGATCCGCATTCCGAAATTGACCGTATCTGCAGTAACCTGCTGCTCGTACGATTCGATTTCTTTCAGGTTATCCAGGATCGGGACAACATTGAACCCTTCGTTGATCAGTTCGCTGAGATACTGCGTGTAACGCGGCAGCTTGTAACCGTTTGCAAGGATGTAAGTCGATTTCGTAACTTTTCCCCGACGGTAAAGCTCGCGGATGATCGGAATATCAAAAGACGAAGAAGTTTCAAGGTGTATGTTATGCTTTAATGCTTCTTCCAGCACAAAACTGAAGTGGGAAGATTTTGTACAGTAACAGTATGTGTAGCTTCCTTTATAATTATGCCTTTTGAAAGCATTCCGGAAAAACATATTCGCGTTCTCGATATGCTCGCCGATCTTGGGCAGATAATTTATTTTTAACGGCGTACCATGTTCTTTGATGATATCCATCAGTGGTACATTGTTGAACAGCAACTCATTATTATCAACATTAAATTCCATTGTAGGAAATTCGAACGTCTGCTGAATCAGGTCAATGTAGCTTTTCATTGATTTGTTTGTAGCGATGGCAATTAGTGAATTGTAAGTTAATAATAGGAACCCGGTATTCGATTTTTCGAACTTCTTAACAGCGCCCGGCTTTCTGCAAAAGCATTGACAGATAGCTGAACAAACAAGCTAAAAGACCCGAAATTTGATCAGAATATGTGTTATTTCCAAACATTGATTCCTACTAAATCATTCCCCGTTATTAAACAATTTATCGGGGTATTTGACGGGTTTATACTACAAATAACGACGTCCGTATATTTTAAGTTGACGTACATGCCTATGCGCCGGTATTTTCACATCATCAAATAAGCATACTGCCAAATGCCGGTTACTTGATGCTTGTCTGATTGCGGGTTCCGGGTTCTGTTTCCGACATTAAAATTTAACAAATATTTAATTTCCAAGGAAACCGACATTCCGGAAATCTGGTCCTGTTTCACAATAATCGATAAACAATTTACCATGCAATCATCGTCCGGACCCGGCAGTACAGCCTGACCTGAATGTGTTTTCCGGCAGTAAAAACCGTTCATCAGAAAACTTTGAGCATTTATAAAGTTTTCTTAGTTTTAATCTGCTGAAAATTACAAATTTGCCTTGTGAAAGAACGAATACTGAAATCTGCCCTCAATCTTTTCTGGCGCTATGGCATCAAGAGCGTTACAATGGATGATATTGCCCGGGATCTGGGCATTTCCAAAAGAACCATTTATCAGCATTTTTCTGATAAGGAAGCCATTCTTGCACAGGTTATTGAAGAAGAAATTACTTCACAGAAATGTGAAATGCAGAAACTGGATGAATTAGCAGCGAACCCGATTGAACAAATCATTTATGCTTCCGGCCAGATGAGAGATGCACTTGCCAACATGAATCCGACATTGCTTTATGACCTTAAAAAGTATTATCCGAAAGCATGGAACCTGTTTCAGTCCTACAAAAAGGAACATCTGATCAAAAACATTCAGGACAACCTTAAAGAAGGAATAAAACAGGGATTTTACCGCCCGGATATTGATGTGGAGGTTTTCTCACTGCTCCGCATTGAACAGACCGTCATGGCCTTTGACCCGACGATTTTTCCGGTTCGGAATTTTAACATGATGCACATTCAGATGCAGTTTCTGCTGCATTTTCTGAGGGGAATTTTATCAGAAAAAGGATTTGAATATTACAACACCATAAAAGACAAATCAGCAATTGAAATCAATATCCATGAAAAATAATCTATTACTCCGCGGCAGTTTGTCACTGCTTGCCATGTTATTAAGTTTTGTACCGCTTTATGCGCAGGACAGCAATTTCTCTCTTCAGGAAGCGGTGGATTATGCAATCAAGCACAATCTCAATATCAAGAATACGCAGCTTGATGCCATTTCTGCTGAAGCGCGCATTGGCGAAGTCCGTTCTGCGGGTTTGCCGCAAGTTGCAGCCAATTTCAATTTTACAGATAACCTTATCATTCAGCGTTTTTTCCTTCCCGCAAACTTTGCCGACCCGAATGCAGCAGCGGATGCGCCGCCGGTTGCACTTAAGTTTGGCGTAAGATACATGGGTACGGCAGCCGCAACCTTAAACCAGCTTATTTTCAACGGATCCTATTTTATCGGGCTGAAAGCAGCAGCAACGTACCGGGAACTGGCGCAGAAAAATATTACACAGTCCAAGGTATCGGTTGCCGAAGCTGTAACGAAGGCCTACTATTCAGCGCAGGTTGCCGAAGAACGTGCTAAGTTACTGGACCTGAACATAAGCCGGGTGGATTCGCTGATGCGGGAAACAAAGGCAATGAATGTAAGCGGTTTTGTGGAATTGCTGGATGTAAACCGGCTTGAAGTACAGATCAACAATCTGCTGACCGAACGACAGAAGGTCCAGAACCTGATTGAGCTGAGTTATGCATTGCTCAAATATCAGATGGGAATGCCGGCGGAGGAACCTATAAAACTGACGGACGATATCAATGGAGTAAACATTGATTCGCTCAAAACCATTACAGCCCAGTTCAACCCGACTTATGAAAACAGGATAGAATATTCGCTGTTGAACACGCAGGAAAAACTTGCCGGACTGGATTTGCGAAATGTGCGGAGCGGCTATTTGCCGACAGTAAGCGCATCCGTCGGTTACGGACACAACAACGGACGTGACAGCTTTACCGATCTCTTCGGTTCCAAATGGTTTAACAACTCGGTTTTAAGCTTGAATGTCAACATCCCCATATTTGACGGCTTTTCTAAAAGATACCAGATAGAACAAAAGAAAATAGCCATTGACAAAGTAAAAAATGGCCAGGCATTACTGAAACAATCGATTGACCTTGAATCCAATCAGGCGTTGATCAGCATCAAGAACGCATTCGCCACACTGGAAACGCAGAAACGGAACCTGACGCTGGCCGAAGAGATTGTGCGGGTTTCAAAAATCAAATACAAAGAAGGGGTCGGCTCCAATATCGAAGTAATCAATGCGGAATCTTCGCTGAAAGAAGCACAAACCAATTACTTCACAGCACTTTATGACCTCATGATCGCCAAAGTAGACCTGAGCAGGGCGCGCGGAGAACTTTACATGGAAAAATAAGCATCACATTAACACGGAAACAAAATTTGAAACTGCTACTTACCAATATCATGAAAAGACATATTCTTATTATTACGGCCGTAACCATTTTGCTTGCATCGTGCTCGGGAAACAAAGAAGGGCTGGAAGGGAAAAAAGAAGAACTCGCCAAGCTGAAAACCGAAAGAGCTGAAAATGAAAAGAAGATCAAGGCGCTGGAAATTGAAATTGCCAAGCTTGATCCTAAAAAGTCGGTTGAAGCCAAGGTAAAACCGGTTTCCATTGATACGCTGGACGCCGCGGTGTTCCGTCATTATGTAGAACTTCAGGGAACGGTAGATGCCAAAAACAACGTAATGGTGACGCCCAAATCCGGAGGTGTTGTAGTTGCCATGCATGTGAAGGAAGGCGATTACGTAAAGGCAGGAAGCATTATCGGCCGGATTGACAACAGCATTCTTTCCGAATCCATTGAAGAACTGAAAACGCAGCTGACACTGGCCAATACGCTTTACGAAAAACAGAAAAACCTGTGGGACCAGCGGATAGGAACCGAACTGCAGTTTCTTCAGGCCAAAAACAACAAGGAATCGCTGGAAAGAAGACTAAGCACGCTGAACACACAGCTTGCACAAACCAGCATCGTGTCGCCGATGTCCGGCGTTGTGGACATGGTGAATGTAAAAGTGGGCGAAATGGCTTCTCCGGGCATGGGCGTTGTCCGCGTTGTTAACCTGAGCAACCTGAAAGTAATGGCCAAGGTTTCGGATACTTATGCCGCAAGTGTTAAAAAAGGCGATGAAGTGATCGTTAAATTTCCGGATCTGAATAAAGAGTACAAGGCAAAAATTTCCTTTGTGAGCACTGCCGTTGACCCGCTTTCGAGAACATTCACGATCGAAGCCAATCTTCCGTCCGATAAAGGCATCAAGCCGAACATGATGGCGCAGGTGCAGATTAATGACGCTACAAGTAAAAATGCGCTTGCCATTGACCAGAACTATGTTCAGAGTACGGAAAAAGGAAATGTGGTGTATGTAGCGGTAACGGAAGGAAACAAAAAGATAGCACGGGCAAAAGAAGTAAAAACGGGCCTGAGCTATAACGGAAAAGTGGAAATACTTTCCGGACTGGCTGCGGGCGACCATTTGATCACGCTTGGCTATCAGGAAGTTTCAGACGGGCAGCCGATTGTTTATTAAGCATTGCATGTTGGCCGGTTAAAAAATTAATTGCCATGAATGTCAATTTATCAGACTGCTGTTCACGCATGCTGTCATTCACTCATTCAATACTACAATTATGAAATTTCACGAATATAAAACCCTGGGCTTCACCAACTGGTGCGTAGAGAACCGGACGACGATCTACATCTTTACGTTCATCATTACGCTGGCCGGTTTCATGGTTTACAATAATCTGCCCAAGGAACAGTTCCCGGACATCAAGATTCCGCAGATTTACATCAATACCGTTTACTTCGGAACAGCTCCGGCAGATATCGAGAATACAATTAACAAACCGATTGAAAAACAGCTCAAATCGCTGAACGGCGTCAAAAAGATCAAGTCCAATGCCCTTCAGGATGTTTCGGTAATCCTCGTTGAATTTACGCCGGATGTTGCCGTTGAAGTGGCGCTTCAGCGTGTTCGCGATGCCGTGGACAAAGCAAAAACGGATCTGCCGCAAAATCTGGATTCCGGCCCTACGGCACAGGATGTCAACTTTTCGGAATTTCCGATCATGAACGTAAACATTGCCGGCAATTATTCTTTGAAGCAGTTAAAACAGTATGCCGAAGACTTGCAGGACGGCATTGAAGCACTGCCGGAAATTACGCGTGTGGATATCCTGGGCGCACTCAACAGAGAAATCCAGATCAATGTTAACCTCGACCGGATGAAATCCACCGGACTAACTTTTTACGATGTACAAACCGCTTTGCAAGGTGAAAACATCAATATTTCCGGTGGTGAACTGAATGTGGAAGGCGTCCGCAGAACTTTGCGTGTAAAAGGAGAATATACCAATGTGGCCGACATGGCAAATATCCGCATTCGTACCGCCACAGGCGCAACGGTGCGATTGGGCGATGTAGCCGAAGTATCCGACAACTTTGAAGAACAGCAGGATTTTGCCCGTCTTGCCAATAAATCAGTAATTACCCTGAACGTCATCAAGCGCTCCGGCGAAAACCTTGTGGACGCTGCGGACAAAATTGAAAATGTCATTGCCGATTACAAACAAGACCGTTTTCCCGCAGGACTGGATGTGAAGATTACCGCCGACCAGTCCATACAAACCCGCGCCGACCTGCACGATCTGATCAATACCGTTGTACTTGGTTTTATCTTTGTGGTGATGGTGCTTATGTTTTTCATGGGCGTGCGTGATGCCATATTTGTCGGACTTTCGGTTCCGCTTTCCGCGCTTGTTGCTTTTGTAATGATGCCGATTATCGGCCCGATGGTCGGAACGGAATTTACGCTGAACACCATTGTACTTTTTGCTTTTCTGCTCGGGATCGGGCTGGTTGTGGATGATGCCATTGTGGTAATTGAAAATACGCACCGGCTTTTTAACCAGCACAAAGACTGGACGATTCAGCAGGCTGTAAAAGCTGCGGCGGGGGAAGTTTTCATTCCTGTACTTTCCGGAACGCTTACAACCATTGCACCATTTTTCCCATTGCTTTTCTGGACCGGGATTGTCGGGGAGTTTATGAAATTCATGCCGCTGACATTGATTATAACGCTGGGCGCTTCACTCTTTGTGGCCTATGTAATGAATCCGGTTTTTGCAGTTTCGTTTATGGGACGGCATGATGATGAGAAAGAAGCACATGACACCAGTTTCAAATCCATACGCCGGCCTTTGATCATCATCGGCGTGGCGGCGCTCGTCGGTTATCTGATCGATCGCGGGCTGGGCAATTTCTTCCTTTTCATTCTGGCACTTTACATTTTCAATCATTACGTCCTTACTCCGCGTATTCTGGTTCCTTTTCAGGATCGTTTGCTGCCTGCACTGAAAAACAATTATCGCAAGCTGATCGACTGGCTTTTGCGCGGATGGCGGCCTGTGGGTGCCATTGCCCTGATGATTGTCCTGCTGGTTTTCACTTTCGTTCTGACCGGCATTGTGCAGCCAAAGGTACTTTTCTTCCCAAGCGGTGATCCGGATTATGTTTATGTGTATAACAAACTCCCGATCGGTACGGATGCCCGCGTCACGGATTCGGTTACCAAAATCATAGAAAAAAGGGTTTTTGACGTGCTTGAAAAAGAAAAAGCGATGGATATGGTAAATTCCGTCATTGCCAATGTTGGTAAAAATGCCGGAGATCCGTACAATCCCGACCGTGCCGCAACACCTCACAAATCCAAAGTAACCGTTGCTTTCGTTTACGGAACGGAAAGAGGAGGACGTTCTTCGGAACTTATTTTGCGTAAAATACGCGATGCCGTTGCAGGAATTCCGGGAGCGGAAATATCCGTAGAAAGAGAAGCTGTGGGCCCTCCTACCGGAAAGCCGATCTCCATTGAAATTTCAGGTGACGACTTTACTGTTCTTCAGAAACTGGAAAAGACAGTATTGAAAAGGGTTCAGGATTCCGGAATTGAAGGAATTGATCAGCTGCGTTCCGACCTAGTCACAAACAAGCCCGAAATTGTCATTGACATCGACCGCGAAAAAGCCCAGCGTGAAGGCATCAGTTCGCAGCAGATTGCACTTGCCGTAAGAACAGCGCTTTTCGGACTTGAAGTTTCCAAATTCCGCGATGACAAAGATGAATATCCGATTATGGTGAGACTGGAAAAAAATGACCGGGAACAAATTGAAAAACTGTTAAGCCTGAACGTTGTATACCGCGATATGAATATGGGCGGTGCACTGCGACAGGTTCCGATTACTTCTGTTGCCAATGTTCATTATTCCACGACCTTCAGCCAGATCAACCGTCAGGACCAGCAAAGGATTGTGACGCTCGGCTCGGATGTACTTCCCGGCTATAATGCAAATGAAATCGTAGGACAGATACAAAATTTGATTGAAGATATGGAAGTCCCGAACGGCTATACGATCAAAATGGGCGGCGAGCAGGAAGAACAGAATGAATCCATGGCATTTCTGGGCACCGCTTTCGGCGCAGCAATCATGCTGATTTATCTGATTCTTGCGACACAGTTTAACTCCGTCGTAAAGCCTTTTATTATTTTCTTTACCATTATCCTGTCGCTTATCGGCGTGCTTTTAGGATTTATTATATTCAATAAAGATTTTTCCGTAATCATGTCCGGCGTTGGTATCATTGCCTTGGCGGGTATTGTAGTGAAAAACGGTATTCTGCTGATCGAGTTCATTGAAGAACTTCGTGAACGCGGGTATCCGATGCGCGAAGCCATTATTGAAGGCGGAACCATTCGTCTTACGCCGGTATTGCTTACGGCATCGGCGGCGGTACTTGGTCTGGTGCCGTTGGCATTAGGCATCACGGTTGATTTCGTAGGGCTTTTCCGCAATCTCGAACCGGATCTCATTGTAGGCGGTCCGAGTTCCGTTTTCTGGAATATTCTTGCGTGGACGATTATTTTCGGTTTAACATTTTCCACCGTACTTACCCTCGTAATGGTTCCATGCATGTATTACGTCAACGAACGCGTACGGGACAAATGGTTCAGAAAAACGAAAAAGCATGAAGAAGTTGTAAATCCAAACTGGCAAAGTGAGACCATTTAAGGTTTATGGAGTGCTCAACCACGATTTTGAAGCATTTTTCAAAACGTGGTTGGCAATAAATCCAAAAGATTTATACATTTGCACCCGGTATTTCGGGATGTAGCGCAGCCCGGTAGCGCACTAGCATGGGGTGCTAGGGGTCGCAAGTTCGAATCTTGTCATCCCGACATTGATTATCAGGCTTTTAAGTGTAACAACTTAAAAGCCTGTTTTTGTTTAGTCGAACATTAGTCGAACATTTTCGGTCAGGTTCCTTGGGTCACAATGGACAGAATTGGTGAGTCTGCCTCAAAATTTAGGCAGAACTTTTTCGTGATTTTCCTTTGTATCTTCAACAGCAGCAAGCTGATACCGTCAAACCTCTGGCATGAGAGAATGAATTACTTGCTGCCAAAAGAAATTGGATTGTTATTCATCTTCGAATGGAGAGTTACCCAGAAGGGAGCAACCCACTTAAATTACTACTCTAAAATGACGAGATTGACATAAAACGAATCCGTTTCCTAATTGGAAGCTGGCTGCTTATCATAACATATTTTTATAACAAAATATTGTTAGTTACAAATCTCGAAATAAAGCCTTTTAAACATCCAAACAGCTATTTTAAAAATTGGAGCTGCCCTGATTTTTCTTGACAGATCTATGATAAATTAATTTACTAACTCTAGTTCTTCAACTTGTATTTTTCGATGACAATGTCGATTCGATAACTGCCATTTCTTCCTCAAGTTTCCTCCCCGCAGATGCGCTTGCTTCGGAGTCAGATAATCACAACTTGAATGGGGTCGGAGCTGATTATATGATTTAATAGCCTTTTCTATTTCCTGAAAAGCTTGCTGATGAGAGAGGAAGCTACGGTTCTCTAATATTTCTTCTTTGATAGTCCGGTTAATACGCTCAGCAATTTGGTTTTCACTGGATTCACCTTGGCTGGTCATGCTTATTTCAACCTCATTATCAATTAAAAGGTTGGTATATTGCTTTGAGCAATACTGTATGCCGCGGTCAGACCGGGTCGCCGGGCGATGGTGGAATATTTCTCTTTCCCTTTTGTTGATCTCTGGGCCAAAGCCATCTTGAGAGCAGCCACCGGACCATCCACCGAGAGACTAGGTCTTAGTGACCAACCACTATTTCCCGCGAATAAGCATCGATAATCAGGCTCAGATATGAGAACCTGTTAAGCACTTGTATGTAAGTGATATTGCTTACCCACAGCATATTAGGACGAGTAACTTTCAGACATTTGATTAAATTTGGATACTTAAAGTAGTGATGATGTGAAATTGTCGTAGTTACTCGCCGCGTTCAACGTGGGACCAAAAGATTTCTTTCAACAGCAGGGTGAACTTGTCACGGCCAACTTTAATGCCATGCTGCTGGCAGAAATAAGCAGTCATTATGTGTAACTTTTCAGCTCCAATCCTGGGTAAGTTCTTTCGGATTGAATGTAGTTCATCCAAAAGCATTTCATATTCAAAAGTGGTTTGATCTTGCTGTTTCTGCTTATCATACCAAGCCTGACGGCTCTTCCCAATCGGATCGCCGAAGCGACAGGTCGCAGAGTTCATGCATACTCACTAAAGGGTTCTGTATGCTTAAATGAGTCACTGTTTGAGACCAGACTTTTTTCGAATTGGGATCTTGAATTGTTCTTCAGCAAGATTGATTATAGTATTCAAAGCCTGATTTCCCAGTTCAAGTTTCTTTGCATGTTGCTCCATATCAACCAGTTTTCGCTTTAACAATGCTAGCTCATTTGTATTAGCTTGTTTCATACCGCCGTACTTTTTAGCTCTAACAATAAACTTCCGATTTCGGAATCGCTGATAGTAACGGTTCCAGCATCTTAATAAGTTACGGGAAATCCTGGCAGCATCCAAGATTTATTGTTAAGTGTAAATTCCCAATCTGTACAATCCAATAATCTGCCGCTTGACCACGCCGGTTTTTGGCTTATTAGACAGTCCATTTAATAGACTGATATACATATTATTATGAATAAATGTCAAGCTATTTCTATACAACAATCAATTAACTATTTGAAAAAGAGCTGTTTGAAAACAAAGTAATCAACTCGTCTTGACTTAAATCCAAAGCTGCTAAACGCCGTTGCACTTGCCGGATGCCA
>NZ_VBSN01000024.1 GCF_006149045.1 Dyadobacter flavalbus | reverse complement strand
CCCATTCCGAACAGAGAAGTTAAGCCCGGAACCGCCGATGATACTTGGATCAAACCCGGTAAAGTAGGTAGCCGCCACAATACCATTACAAAAAGACCATCCCAATCAGATGGTCTTTTTTTTGCATCACACCACGAAGCCCATCCGTATAGCTGGGCTTCGTGCGTTAACAGACCGATAAAAGAAAAGCATAACCTTTGTCCTTGATCAACTTCTGTCCTTTGTCAGACCCGTTCGGTTGTAATGCTTCCTGTTTTTTATCCACTTAACTTTAAGTGATTTCCAAAGCCAAACGAGGGCAATTTAGCTGTTTCTTATAATTCAGCTAGTGGAAGAAATTTCAGATATATAGCTATACAGTCAGCTAGGCTCAAAAGCCTTTAAAGAAGCATAATGCCTGTTCATCATTATCGTCACTTCTTTTTAATTCATTGAAGAATAGAAATTTATATTTCCTGCCTTGTTATACTATATTGTATAATAATTTGGTTTGTGAAGATCTTTAATGCTGAAATGATTTTAGATACAGATTAAATGCCGGATTGCGGCAGATTTGTATAAAGATTATCATTAAAAGTCCTGACAAATCTTTCCTAAACTCTTAAAGTATGTTTCTTTTAACTTCTCCAAGGAAAGCTTGCTGCATTCCAAAAATGCTGTACGCCTTCATTTTTTTCTTTATTTCCTTTGCTTCCGTCGCTCAGCAAATTGATCTTCTGCTAAAAGGCGGTCATGTGATTGATCCCAAAAATAAAATTGATGCAGACATGGACGTCGGCATTACGGCCGGAAAAATCGTTCAGGTTGCAGCCAATATTCCTGCGACGGATGCGAAAAAAGTCATTGATGTAAAAGGTTTGTACGTTACGCCCGGCTTGATCGACATGCATGCGCATGTTTTTAACGGCACGGTACCGGATGCATATATAGCTAACGGAGCTATAAGTCTGCCGCCGGATGGCTTCACTTTCCGTGCCGGCATAACAACGGTTGTAGATGCCGGATCCTCGGGATGGAGAAATTTTAAAGTTTTCAAAACACAAACAATTGATCATTCCCAAACACGCGTCCTTGCATTCCTTAATATCACCGGAACGGGCATGGCAAGCCGGTACGAAGAGCAGGACCTGACGGATATGAATCCGGTTATGACAGCCAATATGATCAAAAAACTTTTCCCCAACATCATTGTCGGTATTAAGGCAGCGCATTACTGGGGCGGTTATGCGCAGGTTGAGAAAGCGGTGGAAGCCGGAAAACTGGCAGACGTGCCGGTTATGGTCGATTTTGGCGAACACAAGCCGCCGCTTTCCATTGAAAAATTGTTTAAAGATTACCTTCGCCCGGGCGATATTTTCACGCATACTTATGCATACGGCCCCACTGAGCGGGAAGTTGTTGTGGATGAAAACGGCAAGGTAAAACCGTTTGTGCTGGAAGCGCAGAAAAAGGGTTTGATATTCGATGTCGGGCATGGAGGCGGTGCCTTTTCGTGGCGGCAGGCTATTCCGTCCATGAAACAGGGGTTCAGACCGGATGTCATCAGCACGGATTTGCATACAGACAGCATGAATGGCGGGATGAAAGGTCTGGACAATGTAGTTTCCAAATTTCTGAATATCGGCATGTCGCTGCCCGATGCGATTCTTCGTGTCACCTGGAATCCGGCAATGGCTATCAAGCGGCCTGATCTTGGAAGCTTGTCTGTTGGCTCCGAAGCGGATGTAGCCGTTTTTAATCTTAGAAAAGGTGATTTCGGTTTTCTGGATACAAGAAGACTGAAAATGAAAGGAGACAAAAAACTGGAAGCAGAACTTACGCTGCGTGCCGGTAAAATTGTTTGGGACCTGAATGGAATCAGCGCAGCATCGTGGGAAACAGAAACGGCAGGCAAATAAATGAAAACATTATACGAAAATCTGCTCTGTTTCTTTTGCAAAAGAAAGCAAATTCTTGCGGCCATACTGTTTATATGTAGCAATACGGTATTTGCACAGAAATATGATCTGATTATCAAAAGCGGCCATGTAATTGATCCTGCAAATGGCATAAACCGCATCATGGATGTTGCGATCAGCAAGGGAAGTATTGCCAGAATAGCCGATGTAATTACCGATTCATCAGAAAAAGTTATCAATGCAAAAGGCTTGTACGTCAGCCCGGGCTTTATTGATATGCATACGCATGTTTTTGTAGGCATGCAGGCGGGCCTTTTTGCAAATGGCGTCAACAGTGTTTCTCCGGACGATTTTACTTTTCGTTCGGGCGTTACTACGGTTGTGGACGCAGGCACGTCCGGATGGCGAAGTTTTCCTTTATTCAAAAAACAGGTTATTGATCAATCCAAGACGAGAATTCTTGCTTTCCTGAACATTGCAGGCGATGGAATGACCGGCTCTGAACGGGAAGAAAATACCGCCGATATGCATGCGGATTCAACTGCAAAAATAATCCGGCAATTTCCTGAAATCATCGTGGGTGTGAAAATCGGGCATTACAATGGCAAGGAATGGATGCCGTTTGAAACGGCGCTGAATGCTGCTGGAAAAGTAGACAAGCCTTTGTTTGTCGAGTGCCATTTGCCGGAATATTCTCTTCAGGAACAACTTGCCAGAATGCGGCCCGGGGATATCATCACGCATACTTTTGAAAATATTCCGGAAAGAATGCCAATTATGGGTGAAGACGGCAAAGTGAGGCCGTTTGTACTGGAAGCCAGAAAAAAGGGCATTTTGTTTGATCTCGGACATGGCGGCGCAGGATTCTGGTTTGATCAGGCGGCTCCGGCAGTAAATCAGGGATTTTTTCCCAATTCATTCGGAACAGACCTGCACCGTTTCAGCATGAATTCGGCCATGAAAGATATGATGAATGTAATGTCCAAATTTATGGCACTCGGAATGACGCTTGAAGAAGTTGTCCAAACGGCAACATGGAATGCTGCCAAGGCAATCAGACATAGCGATCTGGGAAATCTGAAAGAAGGAAATCCGGCGGATCTGGTTATTTTCAGTATCAGAAAAGGTGAATTCGGATTCATGGATTCTGCCGGAAAGAGCATTCATGGAAATAAAAAACTGGAAACAGAAATGACAATAAGAGCAGGCAAAATCGTGTGGGACCTGAATGGATTAAGTGCTAAAAAACCGGAACAGTAAAATATGGCTCGTCTTTACAAACAAAAACCAAGGCTTTTGAATAAATTATTGTGCTTCGGCATCATTGCATTCCTGACAACCGGCGCACATCAGTCTGTTAAAAATATGCTTCCGGCCGGCGATCCGGATAATGGCGGACTTACAACGCCGGACGGATTCGAAACCGTTGTTGTAGCCGACAGCACCGGACTTGCCCGCCATATTGCGGTAAATTCCAATGGTGATATTTATGTAAAACTCAGATATTATGGAAATGGCCAGCAAGGCGGAACAGTGGCTTTGCGGGATACGAACAACGACGGAAAAGCAGACATTATCAGGAATTTTGGTAATTATAAAGATCACAGCAGCCTTGCCAACGGCATTACAATCCGCAACGGATACCTTTATTACAGCTCGTCGCTGGCTGTTTACCGGAGCAAACTGATTCCCGGCCAGCTTTTGCCTGATGAAAAAACAGAAATGATCCTGAAAGATGACCATGAACACGGCGCACACTGGCATATTACAAAACCCATGGCTTTCGACAGCAAAGGCAATATGTATGTACCTTTCGGAGCGCCTTCCGATGCCTGTCAGGATATGGTGAATTCTCCGGGCGGACAGCCGGGAAGCAAAGGCCAGAATCCGTGTCCCGATCTGGAAAAGCATGGCGGCGTATGGAAATTCAGTGCCGACAAGCTCGATCAGACGCAGAAAGACGGCACCTTGTTTGCGACCGGACTGAGAAGTATTGTCGGTATGAGATGGAATCCGACCGATGAAAGCCTGTATGCCGTCGTGCATGGAAGGGATAATCTGCACCTTTTATTTCCGGATCTGTTTTCATCGTGGCAAAGCGCGGTACTTCCTTCGGAGGAGTTTGTGAAGTTAGAGCAGGGTTCCAATATCGGCTGGCCGTATTATTACTATGATCAGATAAAAGGGAAAAAAATGCTTAATCCGGAATATGGCGGCGACGGCAAAAAAGAAGGTGAAGGAAGCAAATACCAAAAGCCGGTTATCGGATTTCCCGGTCACTGGGCGCCCAATGATGTGTTGTTTTATCAGGGAAACCTGTTTCCGGAAAGATATAAAAACGGTGCTTTTATTGCTTTTCACGGTTCTACAAACCGGGGGCCGTATCCGCAGGCCGGTTACTTTGTTGCTTTTGTGCCTTTCAAGAATGGCGCTGCTTCCGGAGAATGGGAAGTATTTGCTGACGGATTTGCCGGCGTTGACCCGATCATCAATGTAAGCGATGCCAAGTTCAGGCCGATGGGACTTGCCGAAGGCCCGGACGGATCGCTTTACATCACCGATTCCGTAAAAGGTAAAATCTGGCGCATTATGTATAAAGGAGACAAAAAGAACTTTGGTGCCCAGCAACTTGCTGCAATGGAAAAGCACAAATTGATGGCGCATATCAGAACACCCGACGAAGTAGCGGATAATCTGGACATGAAAACCAAAGTTGCAGGTCAGCGCATTTACAATACTTACTGCACGCCTTGTCACCAGCGGAACGGCCTTGGCGACGGAAGCCGTTTTCCGCCGCTTGCCGGTTCCGAATGGGTTTCAGGAAATAAAAGAAGACTGATTGAAGTGGTTGCAAAAGGCCTGGAAGGACCAATTCAGGTAAAAGGCAAGCCGTATAATGATCTTATGCCGAAACACGATTTTCTCAAACCCGAAGAAATGGCGCAGCTGCTTACTTTCGTTAGACAAAATTTTGGAAACATGCCCGACCGGGTTACCGTAGATGACATCAACAAAGTATTGAAAAAATAAAGTAAAAAGTCTGCCCTGCGAAAATCCGGGCTGGAAATGCTTACAATTTTACATCAATGATCGTAATCTGTTCCGTTTCCAGTCCGGCTGTTATAGCATCATGATCTTTGAAATTAAAGACATGCCCGTCCTTTCTGACCTCATCAATTTTATCAAAATCAAGTTCCTGTACAAGCCAGTCTTCTTTTTGGGGTGTCATGGTGGAAATGATTCCTTCTTCGGGCAGGCCTTTGTCGGGCGTAGAATAAAATGCGGCATAACCGTAATTAACATCCACTGCCGGCGACCAGTGCGCTTCTCCGACCGTTTGGGAAACAACCGTATAAGCCTGATTTTCCAGTGCGCGGGCACGTGCGCCGACGTGGACCCGTGTAGCGCCGCGAATGGTTTCCGTACAGCTTGGCGCAAGGATCAGCGAAGCGCCTTCCGCACTCAGCAGGCGCGAGCCTAGTGAAAATTCCATATCGTAGCAAATCTGGATGCCGAACTTTCCCCAGGATGCTTCAAATACCGAAAGCACTTTGTCTGCACTTTGAATTCCCCATTCCTCCTTTTCAAAACGCGTCATGAAAAATTTATCCTGATACCCGGCCAGACCGGAAGGCGAAAAAACGTAAACGCGGTTGATGTTCTTACCCTGTTCAATAACCGGAATGCTCGGCGCAACAATAGTGACATTGTATTTTTTTGCCAGTTGTTCAAATGTCAGGCAGAAATCTGCTTTGAGCGAATCCATTTCCAGCACTTGCCGGCGGATGTCTTTTCTGATCTCGCCGGAAAAAATACTGACAAGCTCCATGGCTCCGTATTCCGGAAAAAGCAGCAGTTCCGCGTTTTTCTCAGCTGCCCCGGCAACCCATCGTTCCACATGCCGCCGCCATTGGCCAAATCCGCTGTGCGCCGTAATCGGGTATTGTGCAGATGCAATTGTTACGCTCATGCTTTTAAATATGTTTAATCCAGAAAGTCATTTTTTTTGCAGAGGAAACGGTTTCTCCAATATCCGGCCATTCCATTGCTGCATGGATTCCGGGTACATTTACATAGCCGCGCTTTTTCCAGAAGACTTCATTGGAACGGTAATCTGCGGGTTTTAAAGGATGATTTTCATCGCGTTCCACCGAGCAGAAACAACACATTTTATATTCCTTAAAACTTTGTGCATGTGCTTCCCGTTCATCGAAAAAGCGGTTTCCAAGCCCTTTTCCGCGGTATTCAGGCAACAGTATACTTTCGCCGAAGTAAAAAACAGCATGAACGTCAAAACCCGTCTCCGTAAATGGTTCCGAAATTTCCGCTGTTTCATCTTTCAAGGGAATACAGGTTGTTGCCCCGATCATTTTTTCACCGTCATAAACCGCAAACAAAAAAGACCTTTCAGACTGCGTGTATGTTTTCAGGTATTCTTTTTCATACTCAATCGATCCGTCGTACAGATAAGGGAATTCGCGGAAAACAGCAATCCGCAACGAAGCCAGATCGTCGAAAACAGACTCGATCTCAGCACCTTTTTTTTGTATGTAAGTCAGTTTTTCAGTCATTTTTTGGTTTGGAAACCAGCTCGATCCAGAGCGGAAGGTTATAATAAGTAGTCACACGGCTTATCTTTCCTTCTTTTAGTTCCAGAAAAGCGGCGGCAGGAAGCACATAAGTTTGACCATACGCCTCCGGCAGGCCTTCTTCTCCTTTTTTGTAAATTCCGTTTACGGTAAATTCAACGGCAATGCGGCTGTCTGTCGGCTCGGTAAAAAAGACCATATCCGTCAGGTTTTCTTCATAGGATTCATCCATTTTCTGAAGAAATCCGGTGAATTTCTCAATGCCGATCCGCACGTCGCCCTGATTGGCCTCATGCCTTACTTCCGGATGAAGCAAAGCAAGCATTCCGTCCCAGTTTTTCTGGTTAAAACTTGTATAATATTGCTTGGCGATTTCTAATGAACTCATTTGCAGTTAAATGATAAAAATGACAATAAATTCTGGTAAGTAATTGCTTAAAAATAGCTGAGATAATCAGTTCTTACAACGTGCCCTTTGTTAAATGTTCATATTCCTGACTGCATGAATCATATCCGGGTACTTTTCAGAACAGAAAACCAGAACTACAAATAACCTTGCCGCCCAGTAAATCAAACGCTCCGTTTATTGAATTTCCCTTGGGAGGCGTATCCTTGCCTTCTGCTCATTTGGAATGCCCGGTGGGTATAAGCCTCTTGCGATGAAAAAAGGAATTTGCTTGCTTGGAGCCAATTAAACTTTTTCATTCACCAAACTTAAATTTATTGCCATGGTAAAAATTACCAAAAACCTCTCTTTAATGGCCACTGCGGCATGTTTCTCCACCGTTCTCTTCATGAGCAGCTGCTCCAAAGATGAACTGACACCGACACCGGAATCCGCTGTTAACAAAGATGCGAATTTAAGAGTTGCAGTTCTTCCAACAGGAACACAAGCTAGTGATTTTAAAATAGTTACCGGTGGTATTCGTCATGGTTCAATAAATGCTCTAAATACCTTAGAGGGTAGTATTGATCAAATTGATCCTAACTATAAAAAATCTATAAGCTGGGGTTTTCTTGTAAGTTCAAGAATAGACATGAATGGGCCAATCAATAAAGACCCTAAACGGATTATTGATCCCCTGGTTAGAGAATATGTCGTTGGAGCATTTGACCCGAGCGATCCTTCTAGCAAACCAATCAAAACTGGAAAAATTGAAATATTAGAGCCATTCGCATATCGAGAAATATATTTCAGAGCTTTCATTGTTAAGGAAGATGGTACTACCATTTATGGAAATATATCTCATTATTTAAATGAAACGCCAATTATTACTCCTTGGGAATTAAAAGCAAATCCGGTAGATGCGAATGGTATGAATATAAGTATCATTAAACAAGGCTCCAGTCCGGCTGTTGAGTACGGAATTGCGTATAGCTACCAAAAAACCGCTCAGGACCCAATTAATCCTGTGCCGACCATAGCAGATAAAATAATAAATGCTTACAAGCCGAGCCTTGGCAGTTATATAAGTTATACACCGGGAAACTCGTTTTCTGCACCAATTGATTTCCAGTACTATCAATTGTACTATCGTCCATATGTAAAGTTGCAGAATGGTTCGATAGTCTATGGAAATGTAGCTTACTCCCATAAGAGACCTAAGATCGTTTTGAAGTGATAATGCATAAATCCCTGGAAAGTTAAATTTCTATGGTTTTACTATTTTAAATGTGAGGCTACAATCAGTTGGCCTCATATTTTTTATACAAAGACTGACTGTCAAGTCGTTTCTCACCGAATTATCCAATTGCCATAAGCCAATTGCCAAAAGCCAACAGCTAAAAGCCAGCAGCCAATAGCTATTTCTCAAAAGGATAACGTGAAAAAGAAATCTGACCGTTTGCATCTTTTGAGTATAAAGCAACACAGTTTGCATTGTAACGCGCATCAAAGTTCTGTTCTTCAGGAACTACTATTTCAGGAAATGCTTTGCCTTGATCAAAAAAATAGACTTTTGTACTTCCGTATTTTGTATACGGCATCAAATCCCCGTATTTCCTCATTTCTTCCCAAGGCGTATTTTCAACCGTAACAGCATAAATCCGCATAATCGGGCCCGTATTGTTTGCATTCCGGTAACTGGAAACTTCCTTGAAATTCCCTTTTAAATCATTCACGTTGGGCTGTGAAGTGGAATCGTAAATAATATAGCCGGCCAAAACAGCCAGTATGATCAGAAAAATGTATTTTTTATTCATTATGGTTATTTGTCAGTTAAAATTTTCAGGCACATAAACCCATCTGAAACTGCCGCTCCATTTCTTAAGGTAAGTTTTTCCATGATACCTGAATTCATTCCCTTCATCATGCTCTGAAATGATGCAATCGGGAACAAATGCCGGATTTTCCAGCTTCACGGAAGCATTTCTGACGGCAATATGCTCAAAATGCCGGTCCGGAGCACGCAGTGTATATTGATAACCGTAATCCAGACTGGCTTCTGTAAAATCAAAACCGATGTTTTTGGCCTGTAATGAATTCACAAATTTTTTCAGCGCACGAATTTCATGCCAGTCATCTCCCCAGATCATTTTTTCAGCATTGGAATAAAGAATACTTTCTTGTTTTAAGTTGAGTTGATTATGGGTATTAATATTTAAACGAAGGCCGGAATTGACAATCGGAAATATTTTTTCAAAAAACCATCTGGTGGATAAAAGCGGATGCGTGACGCTCAGCAATGCAAACGGCAATGCGCAGATCCAAAGCGTAATTAGTAAAAAACTCGTCAAGACGGAATTTAGAACGGAGCTGTAAACAAGACCGATAACAGGTGAAATCAGCAGGAAAAACGGAATATGAAGCCGCGAGCCGTAAACCTGATAACTGATGAAAAGACAGAAAACAAGAAAACTGGCAAAAGCAAGACCTGCATACCAACGCGCATTCCTGGGAAAATCTGTAAAAAACAACAACGGCAATGAAAGCAGGATCAGCAGCATGCCGATAAAATTATGCGCAAAATCCTCGTTGAAATTCAGCTTGTTCATCTTGAAATCCATGCCGTAGCCGGATTCATTGAGCGGAACGCCAACTGCTTCGTGTATACTTTTCAGCTGCGCTTCCATAAATGCATTGTACCGGTTTTGCGGCGATACAAAGCCGAGATGCAGAAATGTATGCTTGGAAACAGACGATATAAAACCGGACGGATTGCCGAAATCATTTTTATTCCCGTTTGCCATCGTCCCGATCGGAGTGCGGAACAGCTTGTACGTCCGCAACCAGAACGGTGCATTGATCAGTAAAACAGCCAGGATCAGGCAACAGCTTACAATAGCAAGCGTCTTTCTTGAATTTTGCCTGATAAGCATGAAGAAAAGCAGGTACAAACCAAAAGGCAGTGCATAAAAAACAAAAGTTCCTTTGGTCATCATACCCAGCGAAACAGAAAGGACAAGCAGAATCAATGCCGAACGGCTGCGGTTTTTTACATAGTCAAAAACATAAAATGCAGAGGCAAGAATAAAAAAGGCAACAACAAGATCGTTCTGCGTTGTCATGGATTCCAGCACGACGATCGGCAGGGTAGCGGCAAAACAAAGTGCCATGCGCATGGCAGAACGTGTTCCTGAAAATAGTTCGATCAGTAACGAGATATAAGCAAGAATCCCGGACAGACAAAACCATTGCACAAGCTGAAAAACACGTTCGCTGCCGAGCAGTAAGAAAGTATGCAAATGAATATATTCCGAAAACGGACTGAACGAAATGGCTCTTTCAATATGCGAGGCATAATGTTCCACGTTCCGGTTCTGTATCCAGTAACCAAGCCTGCTCAGATGATAACTCAGCGCATCCATATTATTGGGCGGGGCTACAACGGCAACAAGGAATGTAATTCCGGATAGCGTAAAAAGGATTACTTGCGTAAGTGCCCCAAGGTTTTTCAGGAAAGCTTTTGAAGATAAAACCCAGCTTTGGCCGGTTTGCCGGATGTCTCCTTTTTGCTTGGATTTTAAACTTTGGTACCAGAAAATCAAAAATACATTCAGAATAATCCATGCACCGGAAACGGAAGCCGTATGAATCTGATTTAAAGCGCTGAGCAGCTCTGTTGCAGCGGCAATAAAGAAAAAAATGCCGCTTGCGGAAGTTAATAAGGAACGCCGGAACGATTGCAGTGCATCTTTATAGAAAGCCAGATAACAATTGACGGTACTCAGCCAGATTGCCAGCGGAATAAGGAAAATCATCATGCGTTAACGTTGGATCTTATCGTTTTTATCAATGCCTCAATGCTTGTCGTTTGAGATACATTGTTGTTACAGGTTATTTCCCAGACAGGAATTCCGTTCACCTCGGCAGCCGCGATTTTGCAAAAAGCTTCCTGTACGCCTTCTGTTCCAAAGCCTTCCCGCTGCAACGCTCTTCCGGTCCAGAAAACCAGATTGGGTTCTCCGCTCAAAGAAACAGAATTATTTCCCGGCTGCGACTGAATGATAAAAGTACCGGTTGATTTATCAAAGAAAAATCCGGGCCTGGCAAAAGCAGCTTCAAAAGTACCGTTCAGCACCAGGTCTTCCGGCATTCCCGTTGTTAATCTGCCGTCTTTTTCCATTAACCATAATTTGTCCGCCGCCTGCAAAGCCAGATCCAGTTCGTGCGTGCTCAGTAAAATGGCTTTCTGAGTCTGCCGCGCAAGGTGATGAATCAAATGCATCATTTCCATTCTGCTTGGCAGATCCAGATGAGCAGTTGGCTCATCCAGCAAAATAATATCCGTATCCTGCGCCAGTGCGCGCGCCAGCATTACTTTTTGTCTTTCACCGTCACTCAGCTGATGCATTTTCCGATCAATGATTTTTCCGGCATCAGCCAAAGTAATGGCTTGCGAAATTTTTTCTTCATCCAGAGCGTTCAGGGTTCCGAGCCAGCCGGTATAAGGCGTTCTGCCAAGCGTGATTACTTCCCGCGCCGTAAGGTTGCCGGCTTCCATTCTTTCAGTAAGAACAAGGCTCAGTTTGCGCGCAAGATCGGCAGGTTTTAATTGTGCTGTTTTCTGATTAGAAATGTATACTTCTCCATTTATCGGTGCCTGAAGTCCGCCGAGCGTTCGCATCAGAGTAGATTTTCCGGCGCCGTTTGAACCCAGCAGGCACACAAGCTGGCCTTGCCATAAATTCAGGTTCAGGTTTTCCGAAATAATCCTGACCGTTTTTTTTGAACGGTAACCGATTGTCAGGTTTCTGGTTTCAAGAAGAGAAATGCCGCCGCTCATGAGAAAGAAGAACGAAGATTGTTACGGCTGATAATGATCCAGATCACAACCGGCGCACCAAACAGCGAAGTGACCACGTTGATCGGAATAACGGTCTGTGTGCCGGGAAGCTGCGCGATAATGTCACAGAAAAGCATCATGACCGTTCCGGCGAGGCATGTTCCGGGAATGAGTATGCGGTGATTGGAAGTTCCGAGCAAAGCGCGTGCAATATGCGGAATGGCAATGCCGACAAACCCGATCGGTCCGCAGAATGCCGTAATGCTTCCGGTAAGCAGACTGGTTCCGGCCATGATGATCAGTCTTGTACGTCCAATGGAAAGTCCCATGCTTCTTGCATAATTTTCTCCGAGCAGCATGGCATTCAGGGCTTTGGAAGAAATAAAAGCAAGCAGCAAGCCAAACGAAACAACGCCGGAAAGCGCATACAGATGATATTGCGTAACGCCGCCCAGCGAACCGAACGTCCACATAATGTATTCCTGAAGCTGTTCCGGCTGACTGAAATACTGCCAGATACTAATGACCGAAAGTGTAATGGTACCGATCATGACACCTACAATCAGCAGAATGACATTGTCCCGGATTTTGCCGGCAATCACTAAAATAAGAAATAAAACCAGCGCTGAACCCAGCGATGCCATGGTTATAATCAGCCAGCTTCCCGAAATCCCGAGCTGACTGATGGCATAAATTCCTGCGCTGCTTCCGCCGGCCAGCATAACAGCCGCCACGCCCAGACCTGCGCCTGCAGTAATTCCAAGTTCCGAAGGACCGGCAAGCGGATTTCGGAACAAAGTCTGCATCTGAAGTCCGCTTACAGAAAGACCGCAGCCGGCAAGCACGGCGGTAACAGCTTTCGGAATGCGGATTTTCTCAATGATAAAAAGCCAGGCCGTGTTTTCGGACTTGCGCTGAAAAATAATTTTAAGTACTTCATCAAAAGGAATTTCAACCGAGCCCAGCATAATATCCAGTATAAAAAACAGGACGGCACAAACGGCCAGCGTTACAAGAATCAACTTCTGGCTGCTTTCCGCGGTTCTTGGCAATGTTTTTACAGACTGAATATGTTCCGGCATGGCCATTATCTGAGCTGTTTGTAATACACCAGTTGATGATCCGGCAGTAATTCGGGATGCAGGATTTTAATGAGGTCTGAAAGGACAATGTGCGGGTTTACGGTTCCGGATTCAAAAAAATCATTGGAGCCGCGCTCGTTCACACGGTTATTATAGCTGTACATTTTCCCGGTTTTGAAAGCCTTGAAGTCACCGTAGCGCGAATCCATGGCCAGAATACCTTTTTTCGTGTCATTTTTATCAAAGCCCACATTCAGCCAGATATCAGCATCCAGTGCAACCGGATAAACGGCTTCAAAATTAAGCGGCAGACTTGCATCCGTTTTTACATCGTTCCAGTGATAATCCGCGCCGGCATCATTGAAAAAGCGGGCCATATAGCTGCCGCCGCCCGGCAGGAACCATGCGTCTTTGGTGTTCAGTCCGGAAATGATGGTGGGTTTGTCTTTCACCTTGGCTGCGAGCGAAGCAATGCGGTTGTATTCCTTCTCCATTTCAGCAAATTTTTTGTTAACCATTTCTTCTTTATTGAGCAAAGCCGCAACCACTTTTACCCATTCCGCGCGGGCAAGCGGCGTATTTTCTATCCATTCCGAATTCGTCAGTACCGGAATTCCGGCCTGTTCCAGCGTCTGATAATGCTGCGTTTTGGCGCCGGGGCTGCCCATGGTCATCAAAAGATCCGGATGCATTTCAATCAGTTTCTCATCATTTAAACCCTGATCGCGGCCAATCTCGGCAATTTTGCGGGCACCGATCATTTTAATGACTTCGGACGAATAGACATACTGAAGATTTGCAAGTCCGGTAAGCACATTTTCAGAGCCCAGAAACCCGAGCAAACCGACATGCATGGATGACATCACGGCCATGCTGCGTACCGGGATTTCGATCAGCTGTACCTCGGAGAATCCTTCCGGACGTGCAGTGCCGCGTTCCAGCAGGAGGTATTTGGCAGTGTCCGCAGCTTGTCCGGAAGTACCGAAGATGTTAACGATTTTATAGTGGCTGAAATAATCAATCGTAAAGCCTTTGGCATATTTTACCTCGGTCTTTTCATTGTAATAATTCTTTGCTTCTGCTTTGGAAATTTTTTGTTCAGACTGGGAATCAGAGGAATTACAGCCGTAAACTGTAATTAAAACCAGGGAAAGAAAAGCATTTTTTAACAGCAGCAAACGGATACGCGAGTAATTCATTCAGTTGTATTTATATTCTGCGTGGACCGGTTCCTTTCAGATTCCGGCCGGATTTGCCGGTTTAAACGCGGTTTCGGGAAAAGGTCAACTCAAAAATACATTAATTTTTACCAAAAGGCCCGAAGCTGTGCATTTAGTTATTTGGCACACTTTTATTGTTTTCCGGATTATGCCAGCACAGCCTCTTTTACAATTTACAGGAAAAAGTATATACTGCTCCGTAGCGGACGTACACATTGATCCGTGGATTCCAGTTGACCTTGCCATTATCACACACGCGCACAGCGACCATGCACGCGGAGGAAGCAGGCATTATCTCGCGCACAAAGACAGCGAGCCCATTTTACGTCTCCGGCTGGGCGCCGATATTTCACTTCAGACGGTTGAATATGGTGAAAAATTTGTGATCAACGGCGTTACTTTTTCACTGCATCCTGCCGGCCATATCATTGGCTCGGCGCAGATACGTGTGGAGCATAAAGGTGAAGTATGGGTTGCCAGCGGCGATTACAAGCTGGAAAATGATCTGGTTTGTACGCCTTTTGAGCCTGTAAAATGCAACGTGTTCATTACCGAATCCACGTTCGGGCTGCCTATTTACAAATGGCGGCCGCAGCAGGAAATTATGTCGGAAATTGATAACTGGTGGCGGCAGAACAAAAGGGAAGACAAAGCCAGCGTACTCATGGGTTATTCGCTGGGCAAAATGCAGCGGATACTCAAAAATATAGAATTGCAGGATAAAGTTCTTTATGCACACGGAGCTATTTACAGGCTGAACGAACGCCTGCGGGAAGCCGGTTTTGACCTTCCGGAACTTACCCTTGTAACTAAAGATACGGATAAAAAGCTGTTCCGCGGATCACTCATACTGGCTCCGCCTTCGGTGGACGGCAGCACATGGATCCGGAAATTTGCTCCGTATTCGCTGGGTTACTGTTCCGGATGGATGGCTTTGCGCGGTGCCAAAAACCGCCGGGCCGTGGATCAGGGTTTTGTGCTGAGCGATCATGTGGACTGGCCGGACCTGAACACAGCTGTAAGGGAATCCGGCGCTGAGAAAGTTTACGTCACACACGGCTATACCAGCATTTTTTCAAGATGGCTGAATGAAAACGGCATCGAAGCAGGAGAAGTACACACGATGTACGGCAACGAAGACGAAAACGAGGAAGAAGAAACAGTCCAGGACCAGACAGCCGCAGCACCGCAGTCAGAAGACGAAGATCTTATTTCCGGAACAAACAACTTAAACGCCCGTATCGGGGAAACAGAAGCATGAAGCAATTTGCAGAACTTTTCATGAATCTGGATCGCACCAACAAAACCAATGCGAAAGTGGAGCTGATGAAAAACTATTTTCTCACAGCTTCGGACGAGGACAAACTCTGGGCGCTTACCTTGTTTACCGGGCGCAGGCCGTCTTTCAAAGTAAACCGGACGCAGGTAAAAGAATGGGCTGCCGAAGAAGCCGGCATTCCGATGTGGCTTTTTCAGGAAAGTTATCACAGCGTAGGCGATCTGGGCGAAACGATCTCGCTGCTTTTGCCAAGAAGCCCGATACAGGGCTCCGACAAATCCCTGACCGAATGGTTTCATTATCTGAACATGCTTCCCGGCATGACGGACATTGAAAAACACGATCATATTATTCAGGCATGGATGCAGTTATCGCAGCATGAAACCTTTGTTTTCAATAAGCTGCTGATGGGCAGCTTTCGGATCGGCGTTTCGCAGACTTTGGTTGTAAGGGCGCTTGCAGAAGCTACCGAAACGGATTCGAATATCATTGCACACCGCGTAATGGGTCAATGGGACCCGCTGCAGACGACTTTTGAAACACTGATCCTGGATAAAGGGGAAGACGACAATGCTTCCCGGCCATATCCTTTTTTTCTGGCGTATCCGGTGGAAGGCGATGTGTCCGGTTTGGGAAATCCGGAAGACTGGTTTGCGGAATGGAAATGGGACGGCATCCGTTCGCAGATCATTTTCAGAAACGGCGAACTGTTTATCTGGACAAGAGGCGAGGAGCTTTCGACCGAGAAATTTCCGGAACTGCATTTTCTGAGTTCTGTTCTGCCTGAAGGAACCGTTCTGGACGGGGAAATTGTGAGCTATACCGATAACAGGCCGATGCCTTTCAGCGTATTGCAGACAAGGATCGGCAGAAAAAATCTGTCCAAAAAAGCTTTACAGGAAGCGCCGGTTGCATTTATCGCATACGATATTCTGGAAGTTGACCGAAAAGATATCCGCAGCCTGACGCAGCAGGAGCGAAGGGCACAACTGGAACAGCTTCATCACAGCCTGCCTGTCCAGCCGTTTTTCCTGTTATCGCCGTTGATTCAATTTAAGGAATGGAACGAATTGCACGATCTTCATCCGTTATCGCGGCAGCATGCGGCGGAAGGATTTATGATCAAACGAAAAAACAGTACGTATCAGGTCGGGCGGAAAAAAGGCGACTGGTGGAAATGGAAAATCAATCCGCTGAGCGTGGATGCCGTGCTGATTTATGCGCAGAAAGGCTCGGGCCGGCGGGCGGAACTGTTTACGGATTATACCTTTGCGGTCTGGGGCGACGACGGAAAACTGATTCCTTTTGCCAAAGCGTACTCCGGGCTTACGGACGTGGAAATCGGTCAGGTCGATTATTTTATCAAACGGAATGTACTTGAAAAATTCGGTCCGGTAAGAACCGTAAAGCCGGAGTTGGTTTTTGAAATTGGTTTTGAAGGAATCAATGAATCGTCCCGACATAAATCCGGGATTGCCGTGCGATTTCCGCGAATATTAAGGTGGCGAAAAGACAAAAAAGCAGAAGAAGCGGATACCCTGGAAAACCTGAAAGGAATTCTGGAAACGTACCGATAAACTAATAAATCTGGCAGAAATCAAAACTTATATTCAAACCTTTTGGCAAAATCCCGCGGACATATCATTGTAGAGCAATGGTTTAAATCAAAAAACTGGAAGTGGGCCGCTTTTCAGAAAGAAGCAAGTGCGGCATATCTGAACGGAAAAAGCGGTTTGATCAATGCACCGACCGGCAGCGGAAAAACGTATTCACTATGGATTCCGATCCTGATCCGGCATATCAACGCTCTTCCCGAAAAACCTTTGAAAACGCGCAAAGGGTTGCAGGTGCTCTGGATAACACCGCTGCGTGCCCTTTCCAAGGACCTGCTCCGGAATATGGAAACGGCCTGTCTGGAAATGAATTTATCGTGGGAAGTGGGCATACGTACCGGCGATACGGCAACGAAGGAAAGAACAAGGCAGAAAAAACAGATGCCGGATGCGCTGATCATCACGCCGGAAAGCCTACATCTGCTTTTCTCGCAGAAGAACAGTTCGGAGGTATTCAAGAACCTGCATACCGTTGTTGTAGACGAATGGCATGAACTTATGGGAAGCAAAAGAGGCGTACAGACGGAACTGGCGCTGGCAAGACTGCGTAATATCAATCCGGAACTGCAAACGTGGGGCATATCCGCAACCATCGGAAACCTGAACGAAGCCATGCAGGTTTTGCTTGGCATGAAGTTCAAGGAAGAAAATGCAGTCATTATCAAAGCAGATACGAATAAAAAAATTCTGGTGGAAAGCATCCTGCCCGAGAAAGTGGAGACACTTCCGTGGTCGGGATACATGGGCATCAGACTGGCAGATAAAGTCGTACAGATTGTAAACCAGAGCAATACGACGCTGATTTTTACCAATACCCGTGCACAATCGGAAATCTGGTACCGGACGATTATTGAAAAATACCCGGAATTTGCAGGCATTATGGCCTTGCACCACGCTTCGCTGGACCGTGAAATACGCGACTGGGTGGAAGAAGCATTGCATAATGAAAAGCTGAAAGTGGTGATCTGTACATCCAGTCTGGACCTCGGCGTCGATTTTCGTCCGGTGGATACCGTTATTCAGGTGGGCAGTCCGAAAAGCATTGCACGGTTTGTACAGCGTGCGGGAAGGAGCGGCCACCGGCCGGGCGTAACGAGCAAAATCTACTTTTGTCCGGCCAATGCACTGGAACTGATCGAAGCGGTGTCGCTGCGCGAAGGCGTTGTCAACAATGTGCTGGAAGACAGGCCGCCGGTCGTGCATGCATTTGATGTGCTGGCGCAATGGATGATTACGCTTGCCGTTGGCGAAGGTTTTGACGAACAACAGCTGTTTGAAGAAGTAAGCGATGCTTATGGTTATCAGTATATCAACCGGCAGGAATGGGAATGGCTGCTGGGTTACATTACGACCGGAAGCCCTTCGCTGACCGTTTACGACGAGTATAAAAAAGTGGAGCGGATTGACGGCCGTTATGTCGTGAAAAGCCGCCGCATTGCACTGCGACACGTGCTGAGCATGGGAACCATCGTTTCCGACACGACGCTACGCGTAAAGTTCCAGCATGGAAAATACCTGGGTGCTGTGGAAGAGTCTTTTGTAACAAAGCTGAAACCCGGCGATGTTTTTTTCTTTGCCGGCATGAGCGTGGAGTTCGTAAGAATACACGAAATGACAGTTACGGTAAAGAAAGCAGAAGGTAAGAAAGGATTTCTTGTAAGCTGGGCCGGAAGCCGCATGGCTTTGTCTTCTCAATTATCTTCTTTTATCAGGGAAAGGCTGGCATCATCGATCGAAAACCCCACGCATGAAAAAGAACTTGCCAAGCTGAAACCGCTGCTGGAATTACAGCAGGAACGTTCCATTATTCCGCAAACCAGTGAATTGCTTATTGAGCAATGCGAAACTCGGGAAGGATATCATATCTTTATTTTTCCGTTTGAAGGGCGTCTTGTACATGAAGGCATGTCTATTTTGCTGGCATATCGTCTTAGCCGGCTGAAACCGATCACTTTTTCACTGGCCATGAATGATTACGGATTTGAATTGCTGAGCGATCAGTATGTAGATATGAAGGAAATCATGAAAGAAACGGCTCTTTTCTCTACGGAACATCTTGTCGATGATATTTACCATAGTGTGAATGCGACCGAAATGGCCAAAAGGAAATTCCGGGAAATTGCATCCATTGCGGGCCTGATGTTTCAGGGTTATCCGGGACAGCATATTAAAACCAAACAGATTCAGGCATCAAGTTCTTTGCTTTTTACCGTTATGAGCAAGTATGAAGACAGTAACCTGCTTGTCAATCAGGCATATCAGGAAGTACTGACCTATCAGCTGGAAGAAATACGGATGCGCAAGGCGCTGGACCGCATTGCAACGCAAAAAATTATCATCCGGAAAACCATTAAACCAACACCTTTTTCGTTCCCGATTATGGTGGACAGGCTCAGAGAACAGCTTACGTCGGAAAAACTGGAAGACCGCATCCAGAAAATGTTAAAACAGTACAGTAATGCAGATTGAAATAAGAGGAAACCATTTCAGATTATTATCACAAAAAGCCGTTTTCTGGGAAGAAACACAAACATTACTGATCGGTGACCTGCACCTTGGCAAAATCATGCATTTCAGAAAAGAAGGCATTGCAGTTCCGGGGATCGCGGCAGAAAACAATTTTTTAAGGCTAAACCAGCTTGTACAGCATACCGGCGCCGTCCGGATTATTTTTTTAGGAGACCTTTTTCACAGCAAATACAATTCCGAGTGGGAAACATTCCGTGAATGGCGCGCCGGACATCATTACATTGAAATGATCATTGTAATCGGTAACCACGACATTCTGCCCGTCAGTCTGTTTCTGGAAAGCGATATGCAGGTTTATCTGGAAGATTTTGAGGAGGACGGATTCATTTTCACCCATCATCCCAAAACAGAACTGCGCAGCGACCGGTTTGTATTTGCAGGACACGTGCATCCCGTTTTTACTTCTTACGGAAAAGGAAGGCAAAGCGTAAGGCTTCCGTGCTTTGTCATTGACAAAAATCAGGCTATTTTGCCCAGCTTCGGCGTTTTTACAGGCGGTTATCCGGTCAATATCATTAACGGACGAAAAATTTACATCACAACAGAAACGACTATTTTTCCGGTTTGCTGAGGTTTTCCGGCCTGTTCTTTGCCGACTTCATAAAATCTTTAATTTCCTTGTAACGCCTGTTCAGCGGGTTTACAAATTGCAGGATCATGGCCACATGCTTCTTCTTTTTCTGGATACGGTAAATTGTTTCCGGTGCATAAGACTTTATGGAAGTTACAAACTTCAGATTGCTTTTGGAAATGGAAGGATACGTACGGCCTCCGCTGTAAATCAACATGGGCGGCATGGCCGGATGCAGATGAAAAACCGGCGAAGCTTCCTTCCACTTTTCCGGATCGGAAGTAAACGTATTCAGGTATGTATGTCCGCGCGGGAATTTTTCTTCTTTCAGGTATCCGTGCATGTCCAGCCCGGCAGCGTCAATGAGAATAGTTCCGGCAATTGGATTGCTGATTCCGAGCTTTGTAAAATACCGATCGTCCGTCGAAATAAGTGCGGCAAGATGGCCACCGGCAGAATGCCCGGACACAAATATCCTTTCCGGATTGCCTCCGTAACGACCGATATTTTCCTTCACCCATTTTACAGCTTTGGCGGCAGCAAAGGCCATATCCGAAAAGTCCGCGCCGGGACTAAGCGGATAGTCGGCAATGACGGCAACAACGTCTTTTCTGGCCCAATGCTTTCCAAAGATATTGTATTGCGATTTCCGCCCCGAATTCCAGTTGCCGCCGTGAAAGAAAACAAGTACGTTCTTCGGAGTTTTAATTTTCTTTGGTGCAAATACATTCAGCGAGTGCTCGGCTTGCGCTTGGTCTGCTTTCTGGTAAACAACATTTTTTGAAACGGCAATCCGCCTGAAAGAACATCCTGAAAACAACAGCAAAAACGAGCTGATTGCAAGCTGTAAAAGAATGAATGCAACTTTTAAACTATAATTCATAAAAAGAACCGGCACTTTTGGCAAAACATACGTGCATATGTAATGAAAAGATTATTCTGTCCGTTCCGTGCCGGTTCTTTCTGCCTGCTAATCAGTTGACAACAACCAGATGCCGGCTTATTTCCCTGATCAGATCTTCTGCTTTAAACGGTTTGGTGACAAATCCGCTGAAATTGCATGCGGCAATTTCCGGGGTTTTTTCTGCAAAAGTATCGGCGGTAAATGCAATCACAGGTATGTGCGCATATTGCTGAAACTGCGTCTGGATTTTTTTCATAGCCGTAACCCCGTCCATGATCGGCATTTGTATATCCATCAGGATAAGGTCAAAGTCACTTTCCTCCAATGCGGTAAGCACTTCCTTGCCATTGTTGCAGATTACAAAATCGGCTTCCCATTTCATCAGCAGATGCTTCAGTAAAACCTGATTGGCCAGAATGTCCTCGGCGGCCAGTATGCGGTACCCTTTGAGCGAAGGCACTGCGCGGCTGTCCGTTTTCTCTTCTTTATAGGAAGTATCGCCTTTTGCAAAATTCAGGATTACACTGAAAGTCGCGCCTTCGCCCGGCCTGCTGCTGACCGAAATGGAGCCTTTCATAAGCTCGGTTATCTTGCGGGTTATGGTTAGTCCAAGTCCCGTGCCGCCAAAAAATTTGGTTGCATTGTTGTTGTGGGCCTGTGAAAAACTGTCGAAAATAAGGCTCAGCTTGTCTTCCGCAATTCCGATGCCCGTATCCGCAACATCAATCCTGAGGTCCAGATGATCGCCGTGATCCTCATGCAGGAAAACAGAAATGCGCACAAATCCTTTTTCTGTGAATTTCAACGCATTTCCTACCAGATTGATCAAAATCTGGTTCAGACGGTAAGCGTCGCCCATCAGGATGTGCGGTACGTCGTCGTTCACATGAAATTCCAGTGCAATGCCCTTGTCTCTGGCGCTTACTTCAAAGGTTTTGACCAGATAACCCAGCTTTTCGCGCAGGTCAAATTCGAAGTTTTCCAGCTTGAACTTGCCGGCTTCTATTTTTGAAAAATCAAGAATGTCGTTCAGAATAACCATCAGGTTGTCGGCCGAATATTTGATCATTCTCAAATACTGGCCCTCTTGCTCCGAAAAATTGCCCGAAAGCAGCAGATCCGTAAAGCCGATAATGGCATTCATCGGCGTACGGATTTCATGGCTCATGGTGGAAAGAAAATCCGACTTGATCCGCGTTGCTTCCTCCGCATCTTTCTTGGCCTGTATCAGTTCCTGCTCCGCCTGTTTGCGGCTTGTGATATCAATGGCTGTTCCGAATACTTCCTTAACTGTTCCTTCACTGTTGCGCTTGAAAGGCACTTCGCGGGTAATAATCCAGACGTCCGAGCCATTTTTATGTTTCAGACGGAATTCCTTTTCCACAACCTGCGCGTCTTTCACGCAGCGCCGCATGAAATAGTAATGCTTGTAAAACAGCAGCTGATCCTGTTTGTTGATGATCTTGGAAAAGCCATTGTTGGCGTCTACGATCAGGTCATCATCCGAGTAACCGAGAATTTTCCATATCTGTTTGTTGTGAAAGATGTTGGTCCATTTCTCAATATCGATTACATACAGAATGTTGGGAGACAAAAGGGCTATTTTACTGATAAATTCCTCTTTTTCCGCCAGTTCATGCTGCGCCTCTTCCCTTCCTTTTTCCACCTCGAGCATCTGGCTCATGGTATGGAAGGTCTTTGTGAACTTCTCCGCATTGATTTCCGATTTCGGAAAATAATCGATGGCTCCGGCCTTCATCATTTCCACGGCAATCCTTTCGTCGCCTTGCGCGGTAAGTACGATTACCGGAATGGAAGGGGCAATTTTCTTGATTCTTTTCAGCAATTCCAGGCCGTTTGTCTTTGGCAACTGGTAATCAAGAAATATACAGCGCGGCGTCCAGCTGTCTAGTGTCGTCAAAGCATCTTCCGCATATTTGCAGGTACGGATTTCTTCGATTTCTACATCAGCTTTCTTGATAGCGCGCCTGAATTCCAGAGCGTCGATTTCGTCATCTTCAACCAGCAGGATAGTAAGTGGTGTCATATTGAATTATAAAGGTGTGTGTAAATCATTCAGGGTATTCGCAAAGTGTCCAGTAATTGTTCAAAGCTGAGACTGCCGCAATAAACCTGTCCATGGACAATGGTTTCAGGATATATCCCGCGACATTCAGGTTAAAGGCTTCAATCTTGTCTGCGTCTTCATTGGACGTGGTCATTACAAAAACAGAAAGTGCATGCAGGTTCGGGTCCTGCCTGATTTCCTTAAGGAATTCTATACCGCCCATTTTCGGCATGTTCAGGTCGAGCAGTGCAATTTTGGGTTTGGGTACAGAAGATGCAGGCGCACGCAATATTTCCAGCGCCTCAATACCGTTATGTGCCACTATAATCTGGTTGGAAATGTTGTTCTTTTTGAATGCGCGTTTTACATTCATGATATCTACTTCATCATCTTCAACCAGAAGAATGGACATTGGTAAAGGATTTGAAAGGGACATTTTAAGTTTTTTTTAAGTTGAGAATCTGTACGGCATGAGTTTATGTGGCGGTATCTTGTTGCTTTGATTCGTTTTTGGGCCAGGTAAAAAAGAAAGTCGTCCCTTCGGTCATCGTGGATTCTATTCTGATTACCCCGCCTTTTTCATCGATTATTTTCTTGACGATGGCCAGTCCTACTCCGGTGCTTTCCACCTCGTCTCTCGATTGCAGTGTCTGGAAAATGACAAAAATCTTTTCAAAATATTCCGGACTGATTCCCGGGCCGTTGTCGCTTACAGAAAATTCAAGTCCTGATTCCTGTTCAGTCCATCTGACTTTAATCCGGATTTGGGGCTTGTCATTGTATTTGATGCCGTTCGAGATCAGGTTCTGGAGAATCTGTGTCAGCGTAATTTTTTCGGAAACAATTTCAAGCTCCGGATTTCCTTCAATTACGAACTCGATCGGTTTTTTTGTGCTGAAAGTTTCGCAAAGATCATCTACAACGGGTTTTACAAAAAAGCGTTCGCTTGCCGTCTTGATCCTTCCGGCTCTCGAATACGATAAAATTCCGTTGATAAGCCCTTCCATGCGGTGAACCCTGCCGCGCAGCAGATTGAACTGGTCGCGCGTATCGCCGGCGAGAACATCGGCAAGGTCTTCTTCTATCCATTCGGAAAGGTTGTTGATGGCACGCAGCGGCGCTTTGAGGTCGTGGCTGACGACATATGCAAACTGGTCCAGCTCCGCATTGATCCTTTCCAGATCGCGCATGTAGGATTTCAGTTTTTTCTCGGCATTGATTCTTTCGGTAATGTCCGCAAGTGTGCCTATATGCCCCGTAATCTGGTTGTCAAACGAATTGTGATGGCTCAGTGAAATGCCGAGCCATTTTCTGCTTCCGTCCGCAGTCGTTATCTCAAAAATTCCTTTTACCGCAGCTTCACTGGAATTTAATGTTTCTTCAATACTTTCCTTTGACTCCGGCGCAACCGGAAAATCCGTAAGCTTTTTGTCAAGGCTTTCTGCAACGGGATAACCCGTGATCGTTTCCCACGCATGGTTCAGATAAACGATTTTTCCCTGCTTGTCAAGCTGGATAAGCACTTCCGATATGCTGGCAGCCACGTCCTGCAATCGTTTGCTCGATACGGCAGCCTCGGCGGTTTTTTCCTGTGCAATCCTGCTCAGTTCCCGGTTCGCCTTGAACAGCTCGCCGGAACTTTGTTCCAGAATATGTTCCACTCGGACCAGATCGTCCTGAAATTCTGCATAAGCCTGATGTACAGACAAAAGAAAGTCCTGCAGAGCAGGATCAGCGGCCAGTTTTTCAGGAAGGAATTTCCTGATTTGCCGTTTCAGCAGCCGGTGATAATTGATTTCGGATAGTTCAGCTGATTGCATCGGTTATTCCCGGAAAGTCGTAATGGTCATCGTCTGGTTGTGCAGTTCGCAGGAAGAATGCCGGTTGAACGGAGCGAGTTCTCCATAGGAATAAAAACCGGTAATCACGGGCTTGCCAAGTACATGCGAAACGCATTCCACTTCTTCTTCGATCATTTGCTTCAATACGAGCTTGCGGCCTACGCAACTGACAAGCAATGCAAATTCGGGTTGATCAAAAAGCCCGTCCGCAGCGGCATATGCAGCTTCTTCCGCGCCGGTGATCAGTCTGTCGTTATTGGCTTTCATAAGCCTTACAAAGGAGCCTTCCGGAATATCGCCCGCAAACGTCAGGCTTTTGTCTTCTTCACTGATTCCCAGGATTGTTCTTACAACGGGTGCCCTTTCTTCATTGTCGCGCATGCTTAGCGGGAACAGCAGTCCCGAAGCGGGAAGGTCTCTGGCTTTTTCGCCGAGAAACGATTTGTACAGATCCAGCGCAGGCTGTCCGTCAATCTCATACAGTACGTTTTCCTTTGACTTTGTTACAAGCCGGTCAAGCCCGAAGCTGTCCCAGCCGCCTTTCGAACCGAACCCGATGGACAGCGATTCACCGTAAAAACCGATTGCCGCCACACTTTCGCTTGCTACGGTGCCGTCCGGCTCCACAACAACCGTTTTTGCAAAATTTGAACCGTCACCGGCCAGGCCGCCGGTCAGCATGACGTCAGGTGCCAGAAATTCCCTCATGCCTTTTACGAGGTCGGTACCATTTACTTTCAGGCCGTCGGAAACTACAAAAACATGTTTCAGCCCCTGGGAAGGAAGCTGCAGAACGAGCTGCTTTCCGGCTTCCATACTGCTGAAACCAATGTCTTCCAGCTTTATTTTTGAACTTTTGACCGTCGTGTTTTTAAACAGAATGCCGGTAATGATCACTGTATTGTCCCTGACCGACTCATTGACAATTTCTCCGGCCGTAGAACAGCCCGAAAAAATGGCATCCGGGTATTTTTCAGCCAGTTGGCTGGTAATATCCGCATTTGTCAGTAACGCACGGCTTCCGAAAACAAACAGCAGATGAGGGTCAAATGAGAACGAAACAGCAGTGATGTCATTGGTGTAAACAAACTGTTCTATGTGCATGTGTATAAAGAATTGATATAAAAATTACCGACTCTAAATTTACATAAAAGTTTTATTTAAGCGAATTAATTTTACGTGATGTAATAAATGATTTGTAATAAGTGTAAATTATCCGATAGCCGGAAATGAAATGCCTTTGATCTTCCTGAACAGCTCAACGGCATACAGATCCGTCATGCCGGAAACAAAATCCAGAACAGTCTGGATTTTCGAAAATTCATCCGTTCTGGACGTGATGAACTGCTTGGGGATCAGCTCAACGAGCTTTCTGGTGTAATGCGAATTATTATGAATGTAGGCAGGAATAAATTCTTCCAGCAGCCCGCCCATAACTTTGTAACCGGCCACTTCAATCTGCACAACGGAAGAGTAATTGTAGATTTTGTTAATGGAAATTCTCGTGATTTCCTGCATGACCGATCGGTAAGGCTCGCGGATCATTTCCAGCAGTCCGTAGTTGAAACTGCCTTCCAGAATGGCTTCCTGTTCATTGTAAAAAAGCTCGGAACACGAGCCGATAAGCGTACTGATGGATTTGGCACGCAGGAAACTGATCCGGGCATCGTCATCCTCAATTTCAGCCAGCCGGGATTCCATTTTCGGATCATTGCAAAGCCTGAGCAGCAAGTTTTCAACTTCCTGATACGACAGGATTTTAAGCCGGTGCGCATCTTCCAGATCAATGATGCTGTAACAGATATCATCGGCTGCTTCCACAAGGTACACGAGCGGATGACGTTTGTAAACCAGCGGCGAGTCGCTTACTTTATTCAGTCCGAGTTCGGATGCTATTTTCTGAAAACCAGTCATTTCAGACTGGAAGAAGCCGTATTTTTTGGTATAAATATGCGTTTTGTCATGGCCTGCAATGGACTCGCACGGATACTTGGCAATAGCCGCCAGTGTAGAATAGGTAAGCGCAAAGCTGCCGTAACCTTTTCCGGCATACGGATGCGTCAGAATGCGGAATGCATTGGCGTTTCCTTCAAAGTTCGCAAGATCGGCCCATTGCGCTTCGCTGACCTTACTTTTATATGCAAGTCCGGGGCCGTTGGTAAAATAATGTGAAATCGCCGCTTCTCCGGAATGCCCGAATGCCGGGTTGCCGAGATCGTGCGCAAGGCATGCCGCCGAAATGATGTTCCCGATTTCACTGATCAGCGGAAGCTTTTCGTCAATGTTCGGATTGTCTGCTTTCAGTTTGTTGTAAAATATCCGTCCCAGCGACTTTCCCACGCTGGCGACTTCCAGGCTGTGTGTAAGTCGGTTATGAACAAAAATGCTTCCGGGCAGCGGAAAAACCTGCGTTTTGTTCTGAAGTCTGCGAAATGGCGAAGAAAAAATGAGCCGGTCGTAATCCCTTTGAAATTCGGAACGCGCCTCGGCCGGATCGGCATTGTATTTATCTTCACTTCCCCATCGTTTGGCAGAAAGTAGTTTTTCCCAGATCATTGTCAGAATAGTTAGCTAAAAACAAATCTAAATGCTTTTTATGATATTCTGGCGATTGAACATATGCGGAAAGGTAGTTTCCTGAAATACAATTCTTTTGATTTTGTCAAGAACAAATTGGGTTATTTTAAATCTGAAATCATATGAAAATTTGGAAATATCTGCTTTTTGTTGGCTGTTTAATAAGCAGTTCTTTTGTCGCGCCTGCGGAAAAGATTTTTGAAAAAAGGGTTGTTAAAGATGAACAACTGGCAAAGCAGATGTCGGAAGCAGCCATTTCATTTCTCGGAACACTGGGCGAAGACCAGAAAAAAACAGCCGTTGTGCCTTTTACGGATTTGTCCAGATTTGACTGGCATTTTACGCCGCGTACAAGAAAAGGACTTCCTCTTAAAAATATGTATGCCGCACAGCGCCGCTTGGCCATGGCTATGGTGCAGCTCGTTCTGAGCCCGGAAGGATACAGCAAAGCGGAGCAGATTATTGATCTGGAAAATGTACTGCGCGTTGTGGAAAACCGTCCGCCAAATGATACCTACCGCGATCCGGAGAACTTTGCATTTCTGATTTTCGGAAAACCTGGCGGCAGCGATCCGTGGGGCTGGCGCGTGGAAGGGCATCATTTGTCACTTCATTTTTCATCCATTGATGGCGAAGTTACTTATACGCCGAGCTTTATGGGCAGCAATCCCGGCAAGGTGCTGGCGGATGTGCCGCAGAAAGGCAAAAGGATTCTGAAATCGGAACAAGACTTGGCGTTTGAACTTTTACACAGCATGAATGCATCGCAGCATGAAAAAGCCGTACTCGGAGAACAGTCGCCCAATGAAATTTTTACATCCAACAGCAGGAAAGCTTCTCTTGACAAAATGGAAGGAATTCCGATGAGCGAATTAAACGGCGAGCAGAAAGACCTTTTCCGGCAACTGATCATGGCGTATCTGAACCGTTATCATGTCACGCTGAAAAACCAGCAATGGGACAAACTGGAAAAAGCGGATATCAATAAAATTCATTTTGCCTGGATGGGCGACAAAGAAGCCGTTATCGGAGCAAACCACGGGCAGTATTACCGCATTCACGGACCGGGATTTCTGATCGAATACGACAATACGCAAAACGGCGGCAACCATATTCATACCGTTGTAAGGGACTTGACAAATGATTTCGGTGAAGACCTGCTGAAAATGCATTATGAAAAAGCGCATGCAAAATGATTTAATACATGTACTTTAGATATTATTTCACATTCAGGAAATCATACCTAAAGTAAAAGAATGCCCGATCCGTCCGAGGAAAATACAATTTCGCAGCCTTACCGTTACTTTATCATCAACAAGCCGGCCCATATGGTTTCGCAGTTTGTAAGTCCGCACAATGTCGGCTTGCTCGGTGACCTTGCATTTGACTTTCCTGAAGGCACGCACGCAGTCGGAAGGCTGGATAGTGATTCGGAAGGGTTGCTGATCCTGACGACAAACAAAAAAGTCACAAACCTGCTGTTTCTGGGGGAAATTCCTCACAAAAGAACGTATTGGGTCAATGTTGCGCATGAGGTCCGTCCGGAAACACTGGAACGGCTACGGAACGGCATCCATATCGAAGTAAAAGGCGGAGTTCAGTACCTTACCGCGCCATGCGAAGTGGAAATTATCCCGAGACCCGAAATGCTGTCGAAGCTCAGAAATGAAGAACGGGAAAATGTATCCAATACATGGCTGCGGATTTCACTGACGGAAGGAAAATATCATCAGGTCAGAAAAATGGTGCGTACCGCCGGGCATCGCTGCAGGCGTCTGGTACGGACAAGCATAGAAGATCTTCAGCTCGACGGACTTGAACCCGGCGGCGTAAGGGAAATAGAAGAAGATGCATTTTTTCGTCTGCTCAAAATCCGTAACTGGAAATCCGGCGTTTCCTCCGGTGATCTTGCGCTCGCACCGCCGGTATAAAACGCGGTTCTTCATCCTCCGATAAATTTAAATTCATGCATTGGTTTATATCATTTCGGACATCAAACATTTAACGGCATGAACCTGATCGGAAACATTATATGGCTTGTATTTGGCGGATTTATCGTATTTCTTGAATACATGATCGCAGGATTTCTGCTTTGTATAACCATCATCGGGATTCCGTTCGGCATCCAATGTTTTAAAATCGGCATGCTTACTTTATTTCCCTTCGGACAGCAGGTTCGTGAAGTTCCCGGTGAAACCGGCTGCCTGTCTACACTGTTCAACATTATCTGGATCTGCATCGGCGGTATCTGGATCGCGCTTACGCATCTGATCTTTGGAATACTTCTTGCAATAACCATTATCGGATTGCCTTTTGCCAGGCAGCATTTCAAGCTCATGAGCCTGTCATTTACACCTTTCGGCAAAGAAATCTATTAGTTATTGTACCAAAATCCAAAGCATGAAAGCTGTTGTAATTACGAATCCGGGCGCGCCCAACGTACTGGAAATTCAGGAGCGGCCCGTTCCGGAAATCGGTGCCGATGAAGTTTTAATAAAAGTGTATGCAGCCGGCGTCAACCGCCCGGACGTGTTTCAGCGAAAAGGAAATTATCCCGCGCCTCCGGGTGCGCCGCAGGATATTCCCGGGCTGGAAGTAGCCGGTATTATTGAACAAACGGGCAGCGATGTTACGGGCTGGAAAATGGGTGATAAAGTCTGCGCATTGCTTGCGGGCGGCGGATATGCGGAATTTGTAAAGGTAAATGCACGACATTGTTTGCCCATACCGGCCGGGTTCAGCTTTGCCGAGGCGGCATCTTTACCGGAAACCGTTTTTACCGTCTGGCATAATGTATTTCAGAGAGGCAGTTTGCAGCAAGGCGAACATTTTCTTGTGCACGGCGGAAGCAGCGGCATCGGGATCACGGCTATACAGCTTGCAAAGGCTTTCGGTGCAAAAGTATTTACAACGGCCGGCTCAGACGAGAAATGCAAGGCATGTGATGAACTCGGCGCCGATTTGAGCATTAATTACAAAGCCGCCGATTTTGAAACAGAACTGAAAAACCATGGCGTTGACGTCATTCTGGATATGGTCGGAGGCGGTTACATTCCAAAAAATATCCGCTTGCTCAACACGGACGGAAGACTGGTTTTTATCAATATGATGAACGGAAGCACGGTGAAATCTTTGGAAGATCCGCTGGATTTCAGTCTCGTTATGCGCAACCGGCTCACTATTACAGGCAGTACTTTACGCAACAGGAATGCTGCTTTCAAAGCAGCGCTGACCAAAGAAATCAGAAAAAATGTATGGCCCGTCATGGAAAGCGGCCGGTTTAAGCCGGTTATTTTTGCCCAATTCCCGCTTGCCGAAGCTTCCATGGCGCATGAATTGATGGAAGACGGAAGCCATATCGGGAAAATTGTTTTGCTGGCTATTAGCGATTAGCGACTAGCTATTAGCTGTTGGCTATTAGCGATTAGCTGTTGGCAACTAGTTGTTAGCTATTATACTTTTAAATCGTTAACCGCTAATTGCTAAAAGCTAACCGCTAAAAGCTGAACGCTAACTGCTAAAAGCTAATCAATACTGAATTTCAACCCGCCCATCAGCCAGCGTCCCGGCATTCGGGAACCCAGCAAGTCGCTGTATTGGGTATCAAATGCATTGTCTGCCTGCACAAAAGCTGCCAGTTTTCTGCTGTAAAATGCATATTCTGCTCTGGCGTTCAAAACAAAATATTCCTTTGTAATGGCAGCTTCGATAGCAGATGCTTCGCGCGCAGCTCTTGCTTTATAAATGCCATTGATACTGAAAGAAAAGTTTGAATGCTGGTAAATCGCTGAAAAATTGGTCAGAAACTTGGCATGTGAGGAAATATAGAATGAAGTTACTGCCTCGCCGCTTTCACTGTCGAGCCACGTCAGTCCGGAATTCAGGATCAGTTTCCGGTTTTCACTGAAAGCATTTACAAGCTGCATATCCAGTTCCAATCCGGTCGTATTTACATTTGCGATATTTCTGGCCAGACCGAATGTTCCCGTCGGTGAAAGATTGTCTTTTCTCGGCATTTGTGCATAGGGCGTAATTACATAATCAATGAGATCGTTTTGCAGTCTTTGAAAAAAGGTGCCCGAGATTTTGAGCTGCGTTGCATTGCTTTTGGTCAGGAACCAGTCGGCTCCTGCTTCGTAACTGAACGACTTCTCCGCGCTCAAATCCGGATTTCCGACGTTGCCGCCTGTTACAATGGCTTTGTTGTAATTGTTGAACCTTTCCGTAAAATCGGCATCGCGGATTGTTTTTCCGGCACTTCCGCGCAGTTGCCAGCTTCCTTTTTTGTAGGACACATTAATCTGCGGCACGAGCTCCGTACCGATATTTTCACGCCAGTCCAAGCGAACGGACGGACTTACCGTAACGTTTTCACCAATGTTCTGAGACAATGAAACAAACGGTGCCAGTTGATTGATTGTATGGTTTCCGCGGTCGTTGGAAGAAATTTTCCTGTTCTGGTAATTGATTCCGCTGATAAGACTTGTATGCTGGCTTAATGTCTGCTGCCATGTCAGCAAACCCTGCCATAACTGCGACTTGCTGTTGTTTGCAATGGCATGCGGATTAAACTGATACCGGTCATTTACAGCTTTGTAACCGCCGCTAAAAGAAACATTTGTGCTGCTTTTTTTATAACCGATCCGGAACTGGTTCCAGGAAGTTTTTACGATTTCACTCGCCGTATCCGATTTAATGACGGTATAAAAATTCTGTGCGGCAAAATCGCGGTGGTCGTAAGAGCTTCGCACGGCTGCTTCCCAGTTTGGCGAAATGGCGTAAGAAAGCGAAAGAGACGCCGTATTGTTGTTGAAATAGCCTTTAATCCCGCGCTGCTGCACGCCGGAAGCATTATTTGTGATCAATCCGCCGGAAAGGGCCAGTTTGTTTCTTTGGATAAAAGCGCCTGCATTCACATTGAAAAGTCCGTATTGTCCGCCGGTTACGGCTGCATTAACCGTCGTTTTCCGGATATTTTCCTGCGGATTTTCAGCATGCAGTCTGGCCGAGAAAGTTTTGGTAATCACATGGATAACGCCGCCCACGGCATCCGAACCGTAAATGGCGGACGAGGCACCTTTCAGAACCTCGATACGGTCAATTTCAGAAGCGGCAACGGGAATGTAGCTGTTAAAATGGCCCGTATTCGGATCGTTCAGGCGAAGCCCGTCCAGGATAACCAGCACCTGCTGGAACGTACCGCCACGCAGTACAATATCGCTTTGGGAACCCATTGGCCCGCGTGCCTGCATTTCCACACCCGGCACATAGCGCAGAAGTTCATCAATACTGTTTACCGGAAGATCCTGAAAGTATTCGCCTTTGATCACGGCAATGTTGCGGCCCGTTTGTGACGCCCTTTTTTCTGTTATGGAAGAAGTAACCGTAACCGGGTCCAGCGAAATTTCCTGCGCTACGGCTTTCTGACAACCAAGCAGGAAAATACAGAAAAAGAAGATTTTTGAAAGAACTGAAATATGCATAGAATGCATTGAAACGTGACTTTTCAAGTCGGAATTAAGTGTTTTATTAAACATCATTTCACTGTAACATTTCACTGTTTTCTTCAAAACTAATACCTTGCCGGACTGTTCACATACTCCGGTTTTGATATAATGAGTAGTCCGGTTGAAATTCCTTTTAAAAGTGTCATTCTGCTGGAACGCGGAACGGCAACGCCCGTTTACCTTCAGATTGCACGGCAAATGATCAATGCCATTCAGCGCGGGGTGCTGAACAAAGGCGTAAAACTGCCCGGCACGCGTACACTGTCCGAAATACTGGAGGTGCACCGTAAAACCGTCGTTGCTGCGTACAACGAACTCGATGCGCAGGGCTGGATTGAAATGCTGCCGAACAAAGGCACATTTGTGACCGACAAGTCGCCGGTTCCGAAAGCGGGTTCATTGCCTTTCAGTGCAGAAAATCTGGTCAGTTATCCTGAAAAAACGGGTTTTTCATTTGAGCAAAGCATGCTGCTCGACAGGCCGGTATCGGTTTCAGGAACGGGACTGGAATTTACAGACGGGCTGCCGGACGTTCGTCTTGCGCCGATGGACAAGCTGGCAAAAGCGTATTCCAGCGTTCTGAAAAGGAGCAACAACCGCAAGTATCTGAATTATGCGCATGTGGAAGGCAACACGTATTTCCGCGACAAACTGGCCATTTACCTCAACAATACGCGCGGCCTGCATATCAGCAGGGAAAATATCATTACAACCCGCGGTATTCAGATGGGCATTTACCTCGCTTCCATGCTGCTGATCCGAAAAGGCGATCATGTAGTTGTGGGCAATCTCAGTTACTATACGGCAAATATGATTTTTCAGCAGGCGGGTGCCAATATTATTTCCGTTCCTGTGGACGATCAGGGGATTTCAGTAGAGGCAGTCAGGAAGCTATGCCTGACAAAGTCCATCCGGATGCTTTACATTACACCGCATCATCATTATCCCACAACGGTTACCCTCAGTGCCGGCCGTCGTGTGGAACTGCTGAACCTCTCGGTGCAGTACGGATTTATCATTCTGGAAGATGACCATGATTATGATTTTCATTACAACAGCAGTCCGGTGTTACCTTTGGCAAGCGCAGACAGTGCGGGAATGGTTGTTTATGTCGGGTCATTCTGCAAGGCACTGGCGCCCGGCCTTCGTAGCGGGTACATTGTGGCGCCGCAAAACCTGATTTCAGAACTCGGTAAATTCCGGCGCATCATTGACCGGCAGAGTGATCTGTTGATGGAACAGGCTTTGGCCGAGCTTCTGGACGAAGGCGAAATACAGCGGCATATCAAAAAAGCGCAGAAAGTTTATCACCAGCGCAGGGATTTGCTGAGTACATTGCTGACGCGGCATTTGAGTGAATACCTGAATTTTACGTCGCCGCCGGGCGGACTGGCGATCTGGACGGAATGGCAAAAGGACATTAATCTCATGCGGCTCAGCAAAGCTTGTCTGAAAAAAGATCTGCTGCTTCCGCAAACGCTGCTTTTCCAGACCGGCCAGCTGAGTGCAGTGCGGCTCGGGTTCGGAAACCTGAATGAACACGAACTGAATGAAGCCATCGGTATCATGAAAGAAGCGCTTGAAAACAAAACGTGAACATCGCCCGGAATGGAATTGAAATCAGAAATTATTAAACTAAATTAGGATTTCAACTTGCAGCTGACGGCAGCTATGTTTTAATCCTGCTTATGAAAAAAAGAACTTTTATAAAACTATCTTCAGCATTAATGGCAGCTCCTTTATTTTCACCGCTGACCGGCTGGGCAGCAGGCACCAAACTGAAAAACTGGGCAGGAAACCTGGAATACAGTTCAGACAAGCTTGAAAACGCCAAGTCGATCAATCAGGTCAGGGAATTTGTAAAAACGCACGACAGATTCAAAGTGCTGGGTACGCGCCATTGCTTCAACAACATTGCGGACACAAAGAATGAATTTGTTTCACTTGTTGAAATGGAAGACGAAATCCGGCTGGATACCGCAAAGAAAACAGTGACCGTCAACTCGGGCATGAAATACGGACGGTTAAGCCCGTATCTGCACGAAAAAGGTTTTGCGCTGCATAATCTGGCTTCCTTGCCGCATATTTCCATTGCCGGTGCCTGCGCAACAGCCACGCACGGTTCAGGCGCAAAAAACGGGAATCTGGCCACGGCTGTATCGGCAATGGAAATGATTCTGGCGAACGGCGAAATCCTAAATCTCAGTCATGAAAAGGACGGTGAAAAGTTCAATGCGGCTGTTGTGCATCTGGGCGCACTGGGCGTCGTAACCAAAATCACACTCGATCTTCAGCCTACATTCATGATGGGCCAGTACGTTTACGAGCATCTTTCGTTTGAACAGCTGAAAAACAATTTTGAAAGGATACAGGCCAGCGGATACAGTGTAAGTCTGTTTACAAACTGGCAAAGCAGGGATATTGCCGAGGTGTGGATCAAGCAAAAAATTGAAAACGACCAGCCCTTAAAAGCGGAACCGGAGTTCTTCGGGGCAAAGCTGGCGACCAAAAACCTGCATCCCATTCCGGAGCTTTCAGCCGAGAACTGCACGGATCAGATGGGTGTTGCCGCGCCGTGGTACGACCGCATGCCGCATTTCAAAATGGGCTTTACGCCCAGCAGCGGCGTGGAACTGCAGTCGGAGTATTTTGTGTCTTCCCAAAATGCGGTCGATGCCATTATGGCAATTTCCCGGCTTGGCGACAAAGTCGGGCCGCATCTGCTTACTTCCGAAATCCGGACGATTGCAGCGGATAATTTCTGGATGAGCCCATGCTACAGGCAGGACAGCGTTGCCATTCATTTTACGTGGAAACAGGACTGGCCGGCCGTCAGCAAACTGCTTCCCGTAATTGAAAAGGAACTGGCACCTTACAACGTGCGCCCGCACTGGGGAAAGCTGTTTACAATTCCGCCGGACGAGCTGGAAAAGAGATATGTGAAAATGCAGGAATTCAGGCAGCTTGCAAAGGAATATGACCCGAAAGGAAAATTCAGGAACGAGTTCCTGAACCTGAATATTTTCAGATCCTGAATTACGCTGAAATCTTACGTAAAATACAGCCGGAAAATGAATATTCCGGCTGTATTTTTTGTTGTATTATAAATACGCACACCGGTTATTTGATGATTGAATCAGGAATTTTCATTAGTCCGTAAATCTTTCAGAAAAATGCCTGAGTGTAAGAAAAAAGCCCTCTTCAGCGTTTGAAATTTAAGTAAATCATCCAGTTTGCTAAACCAAATTAACATAATGGCAACAAAAATAATAGGTGTTACTTCTGAGCCGGAGCCACTCACTTCGGAAAAGATAACCGAGTTATATATGCATTACTGCCTTGAAAATAACAGAAAGCCCGAGTCGGTTTATCTGTTCTGCAAGCAGAACGGAATTGTTGAAAAGGAGTTTTACAGGTTTTTTTCTTCCATTGATTCCATTGAAAAAAGCGTGTTTGTAAGCTTTCACAAAATGGCTGTCAATCTGATCAATCAAAGCGGTGAAACGGAAACGCTTGGTTTCCGGGACAAGCTGCTTACTTATTATTACACGTATTTCGAGATTCTGACCGCCAACCGGAGCTACGTTGTTTTTGATCTGAAAGATGAAAAAACAAGGCTGCATAACTCCGCGAAACTGCAGGAATTTAAAAAGCATTTCAAAGCCTTCATTGCCGAAATAAGCGCCGGTTATCTTAAACTGACAAACGACCGCATCCGCAATGCGCAGCAGAAAGCGCTGGAAGAAGGAGCCTGGGTTCAGTTTCTGGTTACATTGCGTTTCTGGCTGGACGATGAGTCCATCGGTTTTGAGAAAACGGACCTTTTTATAGAAAAATCGATTCGCGCTACTTTTGATCTGATTGATATAACGCCATTTGAAAGCGTGATCGATTTTGGTAAATTTTTAATCAAAGAAAAATTAAAGTAGGAATGGAGACCATAGACAGCATACCTACTTCCAAAATCCAGCGTGCAGGCAAACTGATTTCAACAGGAGTAAAAATAGGAGGGAATTACCTCAAATATTACGGCGAGAAAATCACCAATCCGGAATCGGCAAGGGATAACCTGAACAGTAACAATGCCGAGGATATTTATGACGGTCTGAAAAACCTGAAAGGCAGTGCTTTGAAACTGGCGCAGATGCTGAGCATGGAAAAGAACTTCCTGCCGCAGGCGTATGTGGAGAAGTTTTCATTGTCACAGTTTTCCGTACCGCCTTTGTCTGCACCGCTGGTTGTCAAGACATTCAAAAAATATTTCGGCAAAGCGCCGCTCGATCTGTTTGATTCCTTTGACGCCAACGCGATCAATGCGGCAAGTATTGGTCAAGTGCATAAAGCTACGCTGAACGGAAAGGAACTGGCGGTGAAAATCCAGTATCCCGGCGTTGCGGAAAGTATTTCAACAGACCTTGCGCTTGTGAAACCCATTGCCATGAAAATGTTCAATATTCAGGCAAAAGACTCTGACAAGTATTTCAAGGAAGTAGAAACAAAGCTTACCGAAGAAACCAATTACATTCTGGAAATTGCGCAGAGCAACGAAGTGGCGCAGGCTTGTGCACACATTCCGAACCTGAAATTTCCGGATTATTATCCTGAATTTTCCTGTGAACGTGTAATTACAATGGACTGGATGAACGGAAAACATTTATCCGAATTTTGCAGGTCCAGCCCGGATCAGGAAACGGCCAACAAAATAGGGCAGGCGCTTTGGGATTTTTATATGTTTCAGGTTCATGAATTGCGCAAGGTGCATGCCGATCCGCATCCGGGTAATTTCCTTGTCGACGAACAGGGAAATCTGATTGCGATTGATTTTGGCTGTATGAAAGAAATTCCCGAGTCGTTTTATGTTCCTTATTTTGAACTTGCCGAGCCGGAAAACCTGAATGACAAAGCGTTTTTCCATTCCAGACTGACTGCGCTCGAAATACTGACGAGCAAGGATACACCGGCAGAAACGGTTTATTTTTCCAATCTGTTCAGGGAAATTCTGATGCTTTTTACGCAGCCTTTTCAGTCCGAAACATTTGATTTTGCGGATGAACAGTTTTTCGGAAAGCTGGCGGCACTGGGTGAAAAGTATGCGAATGACAAGGAGCTGAGGAAAATGAACGTGAACCGCGGTTCGAAGCATTTTATTTACATCAACCGTACTTTTTTCGGTTTGTTCAGCCTGCTTCACGACCTGAAAGCCAATATTGAAACCAGACAGGTTCTGGTGTAAAGTATTTTTTTATAGCTGTTGAAAATTCTGTGAATTGCAATAAATTGTCATTCTGAGCCATGCTCAGAATGACAATTTTTATATTAACTGCACAGTTTTAAGATTTACATCAACAAAGCTCATGCTTCCGCTTCCGGCTTTGGTTTCTTCTTTTTTACCAGCCTGAATATATCGTTGCTTGCCTGTTTGGGCGTCTGGTCGCCAAGCAAGATTCCCCATGGTTTAAGGTTTTCTACCCGGTCAAAAATGGCCTTCATGATTGCGATGGCCGGAATGGACAGAAACATTCCTGAAAAACCTGCAAGTGCGCCGCCGACCAGAACACCAACTATGGAAACCAGCGCATTGATTTTTACCTTGGAGGCAACAATAAGCGGAACCAGAACATTATTATCAATAAGCTGAACGGCTATAAAAACCCCGACAACGCCAAAAATAACATTGATTTCCGGATGACTGATGAAAGTGACCATAACCGCCAGCGCCGTAGCCACCAGTCCGCCGATATAAGGGATCAAATTCAGAATAGCGGCCATAATGCCCAGCAAAATGGCATACTGCACATGCAGGATCAGCAAACCGACTGAATTAAGAACTGCCACAACCGTGGTTTCCAGCAACAATCCAACCATATAGCTCTGGATAATCGACTTGATTTCCGCGAGCACTTCCAGCACCTGCGCTTTGTGTTTTTCTGCAAACAGAACCACCATGAAGTGCAGCAGCATCGTGCGGTAATACAGCAGTAAAAAGGTGTAAATCGGAATCAGGATCAGCGTTCCGAGCGGACCGGTTACAATGCCGAGCGTATCAGCGCCCTGAAAGTTTTCCAGTGTTTTGGATTGTGCATTTTTCAGGTATTGTTCCTGCTGCCGGTAACTTACGCTGTATTCATTTCTGATCCAGCGCCTCGCATCCCGGTAAAAATCATTGATGTTTCTTTTGAGTTTCGGAAGTTCTTCTGAAAAATCGGAAATCTGCATGGAAAGCAAAACACCGATGGCGGAAACAATGAGTACGGCAAGCAATACCGCCAGACTGATGGCTATTAATTTGGGTAATCCGATACGGACCAGCATGTTTTCAACAGGCCGCAGCAAAACAGCGATCAGTCCGGCAAGTGCCAGCGGAACAAGAATATCCTGACCGAGATAAATTCCCAGCATCAGGATGCCGATTCCAAGTAATGAAAGTGCGAATTTCTGATAAAACGGAGGAGGGTCCAGTGAAGTCATTACTTGATTTGAGGTTTAAATTTTATTGAATAAGTGGGTGCCGGCTTTTAGCTGTCAGCTGATTGGTGCATTGCTGTAATTACAATTTCTTTTTCATGCACACGCTTCTTTCTGAACTGGCCGAATCACTGTCATCAACAATTGAATAGCCCAGTTTGCCGTACATGGCAATGGCTTCCGGCTGTCCTTTCCCGGTCTCCAGTATCGCATGTTCATAACCGGTTTCTTTTGCCCAGTTTTCAAGTTCACGGACGATAGCCGATGCAATTCCCTTGTTTCTGAAAGCCGGGTCTACAAACATGCGCTTTAATTCTATTGTCGAATCGCCGGCAATTTTAAAGCATCCGCATGCAACGGCAGCATTTCCTTCCATGGCAAGCACCACAGTCGGTAGTCCGGTAATGCGATTGTACTCTTCATAATCTTCCTTACGGGTGTTATAAATCATGCACAATGCATCGTCCAGCAAGCTGGTCAGTCTTGTAAATTCGGGATGTTCACTGTTTGTTCTGTAAAGTTGAATCATAAATAATGGTCTTAAAACGACTTAATTTACACCGTCTTTCCGGATTACAAAGCAAGCCCGTTGTCAAGTTTTTTCAGGAATGAATCGGCATGCAGCAGATGTTCCTGCTGTTTTTCTTCCGGCATATTGTCGAAAGTGTTGAGCAGCATGCCGATACGCGGGTTCTGGCCGAAAAACTTTCTCTGTTTGTCCATAAACCGCCAGAACAATCCGTCCCAGATCTGCTGCCATTCGCCTTTCTGGAAATCACTCATTTTCATCAGATAATTGCTGCTGCTGATGTAAGGTTTGGTGGCCATTAAACCGCCGTCGGCAAACTGGCTCATGCCGTAAACGTTGGGAACCATCACCCAGTCGTACGAATCGATAAACAGCTCCATAAACCATTTATAAACCTCATCGGGATCAAATTCACAAAGCAGCATAAAATTTCCCAGCACCATCAGCCGCTCGATATGGTGGCAATAGCCGATTTTCAGGACTTTTTTAATGACAACATCCACAGGTTCAATGCCCGTTGTTCCATTCCAGAACGCTTCCGGGATTTTCCGGGTAAAGCCCCAGTAATTGCGTGTACGTTCTGCCGTTCCTTTTACTTCGTAAACGCCCCGCATGAACTCACGCCATCCGATAATCTGCCGGATGAAACCTTCCACGGAATTCAGCGGAACATTCCTGTCTGCTGCAAACTTCAGTGTTTTTTTAACGACATAACGCGGCGTCAGCAAACCCGTATTAAGCATGGGCGTAAGCACGCCGTGATGCAGGAAATGCTCGGTCATCACCATGGCATCTTCATACCTGCCGAATTCTTCAAAACGGTTTTCAAGAAACTGTTCCAGCCATTTTTCACTTTGCACAGCACTGACCGGAAACCTTGCATTTTCAGGAATCCGGCCGTAATTGTCTTTGTAATGCGTGTCGATGTATTTTACAGCTTCGGTATAAAATGCATCTTCTTCAGGAAAACGGATTTGCGGCGGTACCTTTTTTCTCGGGTATTTGACTCTGTTTTCCGTATCAAAACTCCATCTGCCACCTTCCGGCTGCTCATTTTCATCCAGCAGAATGTTCAGTCTTTTGCGCTGTACCGTATAAAAATCAGCCTGGAAATATCGCTTCTTGTTCATGAAATATAATTCCAGGTCTTCCTTTGTATTCAGGAACATCGGCGTGGCATGTTCTACGAGCGTGATATCCGCTTTTTTTGCAGCGTTGCTCATTCTTTTAAGCAGCCAGTTGTCGGTCACATCCACATAATGAATTTCTGAAATGCCTTTTTCTTTAAGAAACGGGATCAGCTTCCGGATGTCGGCATGTTCTTCTTGCGCTTCAATGTATTCGACCTGATGATTATTCTGAACAAGCTGGGCTTTGTAGCATTGCATGGACGCGCGGTGATGAAACAGCTTTTGTCTGTGAAAATTGAACTGGTTAAAAAACAGGAATTCCTCAACGAGAACAATGCTTCTTTCTTTATCAACAGCGGGATTGTCCTTGAACAACTGATGCGGGAACAACAACGTAACGGCTTTCATTGAACAGCTTTGTTTTTATTTGAGCGGCATTTATCACTGCAGTATTTTACTTCGTCCCACACTTTTTCCCATTTCTTGCGCCACGTAAAACTGCGATTGCAAACCGGGCACATTTTAACGGGCAAATCCGATTTTTTGATCATATTTGAAAATTCACCCGCAGTTAAAGATTAAACAATAATTTTAAGATCATAAATAATCATTCCCGGCAAACGTGCCCAAATCTGTTCAGCGTATATGAGTCGATTCAGTTCCGTATTTCTATTGATATTCCTTTTTTCTGTTGCTGATTCTTTTGCCCAGCAAGGCTTTAAAGTAGTTCCGCTTGGTGTAAAAGGCGGGGTGGAAGACGGGAATTTATCTGCTTACATGCTTGCTCCGCTGCAATCCGAAGCCTATGTCTGTCTGGATGCGGGTACAATTAATGCAGGAATTCAAAAGGCTGTTTCAAATGGTGCATTCAAGGTTTCTGCCGAAGAGGTTCTTAAAAAATACATCAGGGCGTATTTTATTTCACATCCGCATCTGGACCATATTTCCGGTATGATCATCAATTCTGTGGAAGATACGGCTAAAAATATTTATGCTTTTCCGGATTGTATCCGCACCATAACCGATCATTATTTCAACTGGAAAAGCTGGCCGAATATGGGAAATGAAGGAAACAGCCCGGCTTTGAAAAAGTACACATATAAAGTCCTGAAACCCGGAATTGATACAAGGGTTGAGCAAACGGAAATGACCGTAAGAGCATTGAAGCTCAGTCATTCAAAGCCGGGTGAAAGTGCGGCCTTTCTTTTTGAGAATAACGGAAATTATGTGCTCTATTTTGGCGATACGGGCCCGGACGAGATCGAGAAAACGGATTATATGCAGCAAATCTGGAATGCAGCCGCTCCGCTGATCCGGTCGGGAAAACTGAAAGGGATTTTTCTGGAAGTTTCCTATGCCAATGAGCAGCCGGATGAAAAGCTGTTCGGGCATCTGACTCCAAAATGGTTTATGCAGGAAATGAACAAGCTGGCTGAACTGGCCGGCAAAGACAAAATGCGTAATCTGAACGTCGTTGTCACGCATATAAAACCGGCAGGAAACAGCGAAGAAAAAATCAAAGAGCAACTCGCATCGGAAAACAAGCTCGGACTGAACCTGATTTTTCCGGAACAGGGGATTGGGTTTGAAATTAAGTAGTTTTTGTCATTTGCTGCGCGTTATGGGTTGCTGGGTGCTGAGATTTTAGCGGTTGGTTTTTTTGTCATTTGCTGCGCGTCATGGATTGTTAAGGGTGAAGTTTTTGGAATTTTTGTCATTTGCTTCGCGTCATGGGTAGTTGGGTTTTTAGCCAATATCCTAATCGCTAAAAGCTGGCGGCTAATAGCTAATCAAAAAAGCTCCATTTGCGTGTTTGTACTTTGGATGATCGGGATTTTCAGGTTTGTGCCCAGTTCTTCATTCAGTTTTTTGATAAAATAGCCGGATAGTAAAGGCATTGGTTTTTCAAGGTCCTGATGTACGAAGAAGTAAATATTTTCGAGTCCGTTATCAACCCATGATTTCAGGCGTTTTACCCAGTCGTTCAGCCTTGCATAATCGGCCTCTGCATTGATGCTGTTGAACCGGACGAACGTATTTGCCGTGCTCAGCCGCATATGCAGTACATCCCTGCGGCCCGGTGTGTCGGTAATCAGCTGCGTTATGTTGTAGTTTTCAAGTACTTCATAGAGCGGTTCCGTATTCCATGAGCCGTCATACCAGCCGGAATGCCTCAGTTCAATGGCAAGCGGAAATCCCGACGGCCAGTCTTTCAGGTAATTTTTCAGCGTTTGAAAGTTTGCCGGACTGAAATTGTCGGGCAGCTGAAGAAACAGCATGCCCAGTTTTTCCTGCAGATGCGCGATTCCGTCCAGATACAAATCTGTTATTGCCTTGGCGTCATACAACCTTTTAAAGTGACTTACACTCTGATGAACTTTCGGGAAAAAGCGGAAGTCAGCGGGTGTTCTGTTGTGCCAGCCTTCAATGATATGAGGCGTGAAGTTGGAGTAAAATGTAGCGTTCATTTCAATGGAGTTGAAACGGCTTGCATAATACGTCAGTTCATCGCGGGTTCCTTTGGGATAAAAATTTTTCAGATCCGCCCGGTTCCAGCTTGGGCTGCCAACATATACGTTTGGTTTGCCTTTGAGTCCTTTTTTCTGCAGAAGGATTTTATTTTCGGGTAAATCCGCAGGCATTGTAAAATCAATATTGCCCGGATGCTCTACTTTGCCGAATTTCATATCAAAACAGTTTTAAATAAAAACTGCCTCAAAAATCAGTCCGGCACATGTCCGAAGCGTTCAGAATGGGTTACAGTCAACAAATTTCTTTATACTGACCGGTTCTGAACGGCAATCTGATTTTTGAGACAGCTATTTAAACGGCGTTTCATTCCGGAAATCTATCTTCCGAAATCATCCTGAACGCGTACAATATCATCTTCGTCCGAAGGATTGGACGGGTCGGTATGCTGCCATATTTCAGCCACAATTCCCCATTCGTCCACACCGACAAGCCTGTGGCGTTCTCCTTTTTTGAGGTCGATAACCGTTCCGATCGGAAGCTGCTGCAATGCTGTTTCCTCGTCTGTATCACTGATCACGATTCCTGCATTTCCGCCGATTACTTTCCAGATTTCAGCACGGCGATGGTGATACTGCCATGATAAACGCTTGTTGGGCGCTACAACCAGTATTTTCGGGCTGAGTTTTTCGTAGCCGGCAAAATCCTGAATGGAAAGATGCGGGAAAAAAGTAGCAATGAACTTGGGCGCTTCACTTTCCTCGAGCACAAAAAATCCGCCCCAAGGCCGCGAATGATCTTTACTGACAACCGTAAATCCCTGTTCATCTATAAACTGCTGAACTTTTTCAAAAACAACTTCCTTATCGGCCGTTTCTGTAAATGACTGTATCATACCAATTGTATTACAAATGTGAAAATGTAGAATTTCAAAATTAGAATAAAAAACAAAAAGATGCCCCAAAATATTCAGGGCACCTTTTGAATTATATCTACTAATTTATACTTATTTGTCCCACCAGACACGGGTCAGGAAATCATCTTTGCCCATTCTGGCAACGCCTTCCTTGTAATTGGCTTCATTAACGGCCAGCTCGCTGATCGGAAATATAAGTCTGCGCGGAATAACGCCGCCCGTCAGGTTTCCCGGATAGTTGGTCGGTGTCAGTGCAGGAATACCCGTTCTGCGCCAGTTCGACCAGCCTTCATAATGATTGAAAGTGGAGGCGGTAAGAATGAACATTTCAGAATGGATCTGCGTCAGTTTATCAGCCAGCGTTCCGGCTACGGGATACGGGTTTGCAGTAACATAAGCCTGCGCATTCGCCGGACTTACAACTCCCGCTGTTGCATCAAAGGCAGCAAGTTGCGTTACGGCCGCTTTCTGGCCAGCTTCAAAAGCATCCTTGGCAGTTCCGGCTGTTGCCCATCCTCTTTCAATGGCTTCGGCAGTAAGGAATTTGGTTTCTGCAAAAGTCAGAAGAATATTCGGATCATCGTCGTCATACATCAGGTCGGTCGGACGGGAATAGTTCTTGATATTTCCGTCGCCTGTTTTTGTAACCAGCCCGTTTGGCCCGCTGCTTTTGTCAAGGCCATTCGGCAAACCTTTCTGATTGGCAACTGTTTTGTCGCCGTTTGCAAGCTGGGAAATAATGCTGATACGCGGATCTTTTCGGGCCTTCATCATGTCAATCAACGTTTTCGACCACTGGAAATTATCACCTTTGATCAAACCGCGGCCAATGCCTAGGTTATAGGAATTCGGGTTGCGGCTGGCCGTTGATCCTTCGGTATGGATGAATTTGAAAGTATCATCGTTGGAAGCCATTAACCCGCCGTCGATTGCCTTTTTAGCCCAGGTCTGAGCCGCAGCCGGATCTGCTTTCTGCATGCGCATGGCGAGGCGGAGCATAAGCGAATTGGCAGCCTTTTTCCATTTTGAAATATCGCCCTTATACACAAAATCGGCTGCGGTAGGAACATAAGCGGATGCATTCAGCGCAGTGCCGGCTTCGTCCAGTTCTTTCAGCATGTCGGCATAAATAGCCTGCTGCGGGTCGTATTTAGGTTTATAGATCTGACTGATGAATCCCTTTCCGGCTTCTGAATAAGGAACGTCGCCATACAAATCTGTAATGATATGCATTTGAAGTACCTTTAATATCCTTGCCATGGAAAGAATGTTGACATCGGCAGGATCTTCGGATGCCTGTGAAATGATATCTGCAAGGCTCTTTACTGAATTAACATAGGAATCAGCAAAATACGCTCCGCTGTTGTCTGCATTGTAAGTGTATTTGTCACCAGCGTAGTAGTCATCTACCGATGCAAGCTGCTGAACGATAGTCCCTGAGTAAATGAAATTGCCGCGCCATACTTTATACCCCGGATCGCCCGCCGAGCCCGAAATCTGCAACTGGGCTTGTCCAAGCAAGTAATCCAGCGGAACTTCTGAAGGAGAAGTAGGATTTACGTTAATTTTTTCAAAATCTTTTGTACATGCACCGGCTCCGAGCGTAAGGGCAAGCACAACTGCTATTTTTCGTATCATAAGAATCTTTATAGTCATGTTTTTATAATTTCCTGAAAAGGTCCGGATCAGAATTTCAGGTTAAGGTTAACACCAATGCTGCGAGTTGTAGGCACACCGGCAAATTCATAGCCTTGTGCGTTACCGTTTCCGTAAGTCGATTCCGGATCGATATTCGGCGTTTTCTTCATCAGGATTGCAAGGTTTCTTCCTACAAGCGAAACGGAGATACCTCTGAACGGTGATCTGCCCAGTACTTTGGAAGGAATGCTGTAATCAAGAATTACCTGACGAAGCTTGATGAAATCCGACTTATAAATGAAAGGCTCACCAAAATTGTATAGGTTTTCATAATACTGAGTAGCCGGTACGCTTACCGTATTGATTTCTCCTTCTTCATTTACACCTTCGCCCACAACGCCTGTTTCACGACCGACAAGTGACTCTTTGGACAAGCCGTATCTTGTTGCCAGTGCATTGGTACCGGAGTAGATATGGCCGCCAAAGCGTCCGTCAAACAAAACAGAAAGACCAACGCCTTTGTATCTGAAATTGGTAGTGAAGCCCATTGTATAAGGAGAGATTCCGGTTCCATAAGGTTTCAGGTCGCCTTTCAGCGGCATACCTTGTGCATTGTATACAATTCTTCCCTGCTCATCCCTTACAAAAGAAGCTGCTTTAATCAAGCTGAAAGGCTGGCCAACTTCCTGAAATACATAAGCAGTCTGAGAACGCGGATTGTCAACTTGTATATTGTCCAGGCCATCGCCGAGAAATACTACCTTGCTCTTGTTGTAGCCCAGATTGTAGGAAATATCCCAGGTGAAGTTGTTGGTTTTGATCAGATCGTAATTCAGCATTAATTCAACACCACGATTGGATATTTGTCCGATATTAAGCAGTACGCTTGTAAATCCGGATGTTCCCGAAATGGAGGCAGCAACGATATCATCCTTGGTCTGGCGATCGTAATAAGTGAAATCAACACCAAGCTTGCTGTTGAAAAGCCTGCTTTCCAGTCCAAATTCGTAAGTATAACTTCTTAAAGGCTGAAGACCTGCATACGGAACTGTGCTTCCACTGATTTGTGCCAATGGAGATCCTATGTGCGCACCGGAAAGTCCGTAGTAAAGTGAAAGTCTGTAAGGATTGGTATCGCCGCCGGCTTTTGCCCACGAACCTCTCAGTTTGGCATAGCTTATTGCAGACGGCAATCTTACCGCTTCTGACAGTACAAAACTACCTGCTATGGAAGGATAAAATAAACTGTTTTTCCCTCGTGCTAATGTTGAGAACCAATCATTTCGCCCAGTTACGGTCAGGTATGCATAGCTTTTGTATGAAAATTCAGCCGATCCGTAAACAGAATTGATCCTTTTTTCGATGTAATTGTAAGATGCGTTGCGTGATGCCGGACTGATGTTGGTTATATCGTAAAAAAACGGAATGTTGAAGCTGGAACCACTGATGTAATCCTGACGAATAACTTGCTTCATCAGGTTTCCTGCAACCAGCATATTTAGATTCAGGTCACCAACAAGCTTTCTGTTCAATCCGAAAAGAAGTTCGGAGTTTACCTCTGAAAACGACTGAACGTTTTTATCATATCCGCCCAGCGGCTGATAAGGAACTCCGGTTGGCGTAATGGCTGTATAGTTGTAAAAATACTTGTCAAAACCTACACGTGCCTTTGCATACAACCAGTCCGTGAAATTATACTTGGGTTCAAAAGATACAATAAAACGATCTTTATTATCATCCTGCTTGAACTGGGTCGCTGCATAATATGCATTGTCTACGTAAATATTGTCTCCCCATACCATTTCATAACCGCGGTCATCCAACATGCTTTGCTTCATCGTTTCAACACTAAGTGAAGTCGGCATGTTAATCAGCGTGTAATTGGCATTTCCCGGAGAATCGGAAACTTTCGGCCTGTTGTGATTCTTCTCATGCGTATACTTGACATTCCCCAGCATAGAAAGGTTCTTGCTCAGGTTTGCGTTTAAGTTAACTGCATAGTTCTGTCGGTCCAGTGTATTGTCCGGAACCAGACCTTTGTTGCTCAGGTTGGCAAGCGATACGCGGTAAGTTACTTTTTCAGTTGCACCGGTCAGGGCAACCGAGTTATTGAAAGTATTTCCCGTCTTGTAAAATTTGGTAAGATTGTCTTTTACAGCAGAGTAGGGCCTTGAAACACCATCATACTGAATAACACTTGATCCGTCCAGTTTGGCACCAAAGCTGGATGAACTCATGGCCTGCTCCTGTGTAGTTGGTTTTACACCATTTCTTCCCATTCCATATTCATACTGAAAATCCTTGAACTTAGTAATCAGCAAATTATCGGTAGTGAAATTGGAGTTGATCTCTACGCCGATCCCTTTACCGGCAACACCGCCTTTGGTTGTTACCAGAATGGCGCCATTGGATGCACGTGATCCGTAAAGTGCAGCTGCCGTGGCACCTTTCAGTACGCTGATATTTGCAATTTCAGAAGGGTTAAGGCTGGAAATTCCGTCGCCGCGGTCGCCGCCACCCCACATACCGGCTGCTCCAAGGTTGTCATTGTTGATGGGAATACCGTCTACAACAATCAGAGGTTGATTAGTGCCGTCAATGGAGCCGTTTCCGCGCAGTGTTATACGCGTGGATCCACCCGGGCCAGTTGCTGTTCCTGTAATATTCAGACCGGCCACTTTTCCCACAAGCGTATTGGCAATATTGGTGGAGCGCGCCTGAACCAGTTCTTCGCCTTTTATTTCCGAAACAGAATAACCCAGTGCTTTTTTCTCTTTTTTGATACCCAAAGCAGTTACCACAACTTCATTTAAAGCTGTTGCTTCCGGTGTGAGTGAAACGTTTATTACGGACTCACTGCCAACTGTTACTTCCCTGGAATTGAAACCAATAAAACTGAAGGTCAGGATTTTGCCTTTTTCAACACTGATACTGTATTCGCCTTTGTCGTTTGTAGTTGTACCGCGGCTGGAACCTTTTACCACTACGTTGACCCCGGCCACTTCTCCTCCCGCTTCTTCGGTTACTTTACCTGTTACTGTCATTTCCTGGGCATAACTGTGCATTGAAAGCATGGAAAGAAGTAACAATACCATAAACAGTATTTGTTTTTTCATACGCATTATTGAATAAGTAAAATGTAGATAAATGGACTACCTGATAACAGGTTATTGTTATAAAATTTGATCAAATATACCAATTTTCATATGTTCTGTATATAGTTATTTTTTATCTGAAAATAACACATTTTTAGCACTTTAATGATTTAATTATGAAATTATGCCTTTGAAAAATGGGATGATTCGGTGTAACTTAAAGTAGTATACGCTTTGTGGCCGAAATAGGTTGCGAAAAGCAGATGTGCAAATTTGATGCAGCATATACGCTTTCAGGTATAATCGGAATCTGTACTATTTTTTCAGGTAATGACCGGCTGAATGCTGCTGAGGTAAGTTTTGTTCCGGTCAATAAGGGCATTTAATGTCTGCAGTGAAGTGGCTGATCTTAATCCGTCTTCCGGCGTGTTGATTACATAATCGCAGAGTTTGTCCAGCGTAGAAGTGGCAACATGAAGCCTTGTGTCGGAAGACGCATAATAAATGTATATATTTCCGTCATCATCCGGAATCCATCCGTTGCAGAAAACAACATTCGGTACATCACCGATGCGTTCTTCGTCTTCCGGAGCTAAAAAGTAACCGGCCGGCTTATGCGTTATTTTTGTAAGATCCTGCAAGTCAGTCATAAAAAGATAAAGGACATACCGCAGCCCGGCAGCCGTTTTCCTGACGCCGTGCGCCAGATGCAGCCATCCTTTGTCCGTTTTGACAGGCGCCGGGCCCAGTCCGTTCTTGGCTTCATAAATGGTATGATACTTTTTCTGATCTATGATATATTCTTTGTCAATTACTGCATTTTCAATGCTTGCCGATAAGCCCAGTCCGATGCCGCCGCCTGTTCCTGCTTCTATAAAACCATCCTGCGGACGTGTGTAAAAGGCGTATTTGCCGTCAACGAATTCCGGATGCAGCACCACGTTCCGCTGCTGTGCGGACGGCGTTACAAGATCTTTCAGCCTTTCCCAGTTTTTCAGGTTTTTTGTACGGGCAATCCCGCACTGCGCTATGGCAGCCGACTCGTCGCCGGGCATTGCGCCGGGATCTTTGCGTTCGGTACAGAAAAGTCCGTAAATCCATCCGTCTTCATGCGCAGTAAGCCGCATGTCATAAATATTGCCGTCGGGAACTTCGGTTTCCGGCATGTTTACCGGGTATTCCCAGAACCTGAAATTGTCGATGCCGTTCGGGCTTTCGGCAACGGCAAAGAACGATTTCCGGTCATAGCCTTCTACCCGCGCTACTACCATATATTTACCCTCAAACCGCATTGCCGCCGCATTGAATACCGAATTGATCCCGAACCGCTTTGTGAAGTAAGGGTTGGTTTCCGGGTTCAGGTCGTACTCCCAGATAAGCGGTGCATGCGCGCTGGTAAGAACCGGGAATCTGTACCGGTCGTAATTTCCGTTTCCCGGTACGACCCGGACATTCGGTCTGAGCAGCAATTCTTCCTTTACGGCTGTAATCTGTGCGAGGCGATTCTGAAATTCAGTCATCACGTTTTTAAGGTAAGGGTAAATAAAAGTCAGTTCAGCGGCAGTTTCCGGTACCACGTTTTCCAGAGCACAAGTATGCAGACCACCAGCACCAAAGCAGCAATGCAGGTTTGAACAGGCATCATCAGTATAAAAAATACAGGTAATACGGTAATGGCAGTCTGCGCAACAACTCCGACTGCTACGTTGAACAGATCTTTCCTGAAATTCATATCGGGAGCAAAGGAGTGATCTTCCCGCTGAATGGCCTCCCGCACAGGCTTCCAGAATCCCCACGGCATTACATTTCTGTAAAACTTGGTGAGTACTTCCATATCCGTCGCGGGTGTCAGCAAGGATCCCGCAATAGCGCCGGCAGCAGAAACAAGCAGTATGGCCGGAAAGTAGAACAATGGCAAAGCGCCCGGAAAAAGATACGGGAAAATCATGGCCGACACGATGCCTGCCAGCATTCCCCAGAAAAAACCGGTACTGTTCAGCCGCCACCAGTGCCATTTCAATACGTTTGAAGCAATGTAGCCGCCAAACAGCGCGGAGACAATCCATTGCAGGATGCTGTTCACATCCTTTGCCAGAAAACCGAGCAGGATACTGATGAGAACAACGGCCATTCCGAGCATGTAATTCATTCTTGTAACCTGTTTGTCGCTGGCATCCGGATTGACCGATTTCAGGTAAATATCGTTGACGAGATAAGCCTGTGCCGCATTGAAAGTACCCGCAAAAGTGCCCATAAAAGCACCCATCAAGCCGATGAGTACCAAACCAAGCAGTCCCGGCGGAATGTACGTGTTCAAAACAGCCGGCAGAATGCGTTCGAAATCCGTCCCGTTTGCAGAGGAAATGTTGAGGTCACGGTAAAAAAGCAAACCGATTACGGTAACTCCGATGATGAAAAGATAGCGCGTCGGCAGCAGCACAACGTTCACGATCATGCTCATCAGCGCGGCTTCGCGCGGCGATTTTGTCGAAAGGATCTTCTGCATGTCATAATTCGGCGCCGGACCGGCAAGGCTGGCCAGAATCCCTTTTGCCGACATCAGTGCAAAGAAATAGCCGAAAGGTGAAAATCCGTCCGTTTCAATTTTCCTGTTTACATCCGAAATATACCCGTTCCAGTTCAGCCCCAGTTCCTTGCCGAAAAACAGATGATGCCATCCGTCCGGAACCGGCAGGCTTCCGGCTTTATGCAATGCATTCATGGCAATGCCGGCAACGCTAACGGATACAATCACCATGATGATATAATGGATCAGATCCACCCATACAATGCTTTTCATCCCGCCCAGCAAAGAGTAAAAAACGGTAAACAAGGTGAACACAATTCCGTAAACATGCGGTACGTATTCCGGTGCAATGTGTATAAATGAAACGTAAGGCTGAACCGATTGCCAGGGAATGAATATTTCAAGGAATTTTCCCAAACCGATAAACCCGTAAGTCATAAAACTAAGACAGCTCAGCAATGCAAATGCAACGATTACCCGGTGCGCCGGCTGCGCGTTACGCTTGTTGCCGAAACGGGTAAGCATCCATTCGGCCCCGGTGGAAACATTGGAACGGCGCAGCCATATGGACAGATAAACCATCATGAAAACCTGATTGAAAACGGGCCACAGCCACGGAAGCCAAATGCTTTTAAGACCGTAAACAAACATGATTGCAACCATCCATACCGTCCCTGAAATGTCGAACATTCCCGATGCATTGGAAATGCCAAGCATCCAGTAAGGCATTGATTTTCCGCCAAGCAAATAATCATTCTTGCTTTTTGTCGCCTGCTTTTTAAGTATGACACCGATGATGGTTACCAAAATGAGATATAGGATAATGACTAGCAAATCAATGGATTGTATCTTCATGCGGTTGTGTTTTCCGGAATCAGCCACAAACATCTGCAAAAGTATCTGCTGATTCCGTATTTGTATAATACTATCTTATCTAGGATTAAAGTAAAAATGACTATTTAGTAAGTAACATATTGCGAAATTGGAGGATTAATTTGTCTTATCTCAATAAATAACTTAAAATTTTGTAATATTTAATTGATTTATATTCTTAATGCAAGCTAATTTTGTATGATACTTTACTTGCTCCCGGTTACCGTACCTGTATATACCTATAATCTGAATGTCTATGAGTGAAATTTACCGCGAAATTACCCCTTTGACCCAATACGACTGTTTTACGATCTTTGCCAGAAACAAAACGTTCTTTGACTTTCCGCTGCATAATCATGATGAGTTTGAGCTGAATCTCATTATCGGCGGCAAAGGTGTGAAGAGAATTGTAGGCGATCATACCGAAGTTATTGATAACGAAGAGCTTGTGCTTGTAGGAAATAACCTTTCGCATTGCTGGATGAATCATAATTACAAGTGGCAGGAAGGAATGCCCGAAGTTTACGAAATCACCGTACAGTTTCACCGCGATCTTTTTGATGATAAATTCCTGCGCCGCAACCAGTTGTTTTTTATACGTTCACTGCTGGAAAAGTCTGCGAAAGGAATTTCATTCTCCAAGGAAACCATCGAACGCATTGTTCCACGGCTGAAAGCGCTTGTACAGAAAAGCGGATTTGACTCCATTCTGGAACTGATGTCGATTTTGCATGATCTGTCCGTTTCCAGAAACATGCGCACCTTGTCCAACAGTACTTTTATTGATGAAAAAATCAATTACAACAGCCGCCGGATCGAAAAGGTATTCGCCCATATGCGCGACAATTACGACAAGGAAATAAATCTGGAAGTCGTATCCAAGCTGGCGGGAATGTCGGAAGTTTCTTTCAGCCGGTTTATCAAAAAAAGGACAGGCAAAACCTTTATTGAAAGTCTGAACGAAATCCGACTTGGCCATGCTTCCCGGTCGCTGATCAATACGTCCAATACGATTTCGGAAATTGCATACAAGTGCGGGTTCAATAATCTTTCTTATTTCAACCGGATTTTCAAGAACAAAAACGGCTGCACGCCAAAAGAATTTCGCGATAATTATTCCGGCACAAGGACATTTATATAAAACAGAAAAGTTCAAAGCCGGAAACTGCAAAAAGCTGTCAATCCGTGCTTTGAACTTTAAAGTATGAACTTCCGGTCTTTTTCAGACTACACTTTCAGCATCCAGCCAAAAACGTCTTCTTCTTTTCCCGTACGAAGGTCGGTCAGGTATTTTTTGATCTTGTTAACAAAAGAATCTTCCTTGATTTCCGGCAATGCATAATCCACGCCTTCATAAGCAATGCTTGCGAACGGAGAAATCACAACCGCCGTTCCTGCGCCGAATGCCGCTTCAAGGCTTCCGTCTTTCAGGCCATCAATAATTTCCTTGACACTTACCCTGCGTTCCTCAACCGGAATTCCCCAGTGCTGTGCAATGGCAACAATGCTTTTACGCGTAACACCGTCAAGCGTTGTTTCGGAAACGTAAGGCGTAACCAGTTTGCCGTTCAGTATGAACATGATGTTCATCGTGCCCGATTCTTCAATATAGGCATGCTCGCGGGCGTCCGTCCAGATCAGCTGGTCGTAACCTTCCTGCTGTGCAAGTTTGGCAGGATAAAGCGAGCCGGCATAATTTCCGGCACATTTGGTTGCGCCCACGCCGCCTTCCGCAGCACGGATAAAATGAATTTCCACTTTTACGCGCGGAGGCTTGGCGTAATACGTTCCAACCGGGCTTGTGAAAATGATAAAATAGTACGAATCCGACGGCTTTACGCCAATGTAAGGATCCGTTGCAAACATATATGGACGAATATACAGCGAGCAGCCGTCCTGAGAAGGAACCCATTCCGAATCCAAGCGCAGCAGTTCTGTCAGTCCGTTCATGAAAATTTCCTCAGGAATTGTTGGCATGCAAAGCCTTTCAGCCGATTTGTTGAGCCTTTTCCAGTTATCGATGGCACGGAAGAGCAGCACTTCATTATCCTCATTTTTATAGGCTTTCATCCCTTCAAAAATAGCTTGTCCGTAATGAAGGGCCGCAGTTGCTGGGCTTAGCGAAAGGTCGCCGTAAGGGACGATCCGGAGATCCTGCCATTGACCCTCGCGGTATTCTGCGATAAACATGTGGTCGGAAATATTCCGTCCGAAAACGAGATTGTTGAAATCAACCTCATGCAGACGTGACTTTGACGTCTGCTGAACCTCAATTTGTACTGTGTCGGCTGTCATGGTGCCAAAAATTTAATATTGATTTTTCATCTTGCCTGATTTCCGCAATTTACTGAATTATTTCAATAAGTTCCTGATATTTAGTACAACAATTATTTTTATGCCTAAATGCGTGGTTTCCAGGTAACTTCTTCAATATTCAATTCATAAGTCATGGCGCGGCAAAGCATGAAAAGATAGTCGGAAAGACGGTTGAGATAACGGATCACAATTTCTTCTACTTCTTCGCCCTGCTGCAGATGAATAACGGCGCGTTCGGCCCGGCGGCACACCGTTCGGGCAATGTGGCCGAAGGAAACGGACGGATGTCCGCCCGGCAGGACAAATGCCCGGAGCGGCGGAACCTGTGAGTCAATAAAATCCATTGCACTTTCCAGTATTGTAACATCATTTTCGGACAAGTCCGGAAGAATGCGCTTGGTCTGGTCCGACTCTGAAGCAAGGTGTGACCCGATTGTAAATAGCCGGTCCTGAATTTCTTTCAGGAGATCCTTTCGGTTTTCATTTACGGGCTGGTCGCGCAGCATTCCGATGTAACTGTTCAGCTCATCAACGGTTCCGTAGGCATCGATCCGGACGTGTGCCTTGCTCAGGCGTGTGCCTCCGATCAGGGAAGTGGTGCCTTTGTCACCTGTTTTGGTGTATATTTTCATGATGGTATTTGAAATAAACTTTAAGGTTTTCAATTAGGTTTTGGAAACTCCCGGGCCTAATTTTGCACCCTATTTTTTATACGGCGAAAAACCTGTAACAGGTTACTGACTCATGAAAGTTACAACATTTGCAATAAAAGTCTGGCGCTGGTTATCCGTTGTGCTGGTAATCGGGGCTTTGGTATGGACGTATTCGGTATTTCCGCAAATGGTTGCGGTCGATTTTTCAGACAGCGGTCTGGCGGAAATTTATCTGCCCAAAGAACATATTTTTTACATTGTCATGGCCTTGTTTCTGGTCAATAACGTGCTGATAGCGAGGTTTGCAAAGTTGGTGTCCAGTGCCGATCCGATGCATCTTCCGATCCCGAAGAAGAGAATATGGGCGCAGCACCGCGAAGCGCTGAACGAACACCTGGTCAACTGGTTCAATTGCCTTGTGGCCGCTATCAATACGGTTATCGGTTTCAGTCTTTTTTCTCTGGCAACGATCAACAGCACAAATTACAAAGTAGACGTTTTTGATTTTTCCTGGCTGTATTACATAGGCATTGCCTTGCTTGTAATCGTGCTTCTGCTTCCGTTTCGGCTTTTGTCAACGCCTGTTCCCGAGGACAGGCTGTAATCTGTTAAAGGATGGAAGAATCAAACTTGCAGGAAGCGTCCATGAAAAGCGACTGGCTTTCAGATGCAGAATCGATCCGGCTGGAAGAATTTACATACAACCTGCCCGATGAACGCATTGCGCGTTATCCGCTGGAAAAAAGGGATGAATCCAGGTTGCTTGTTTACAAAAACGGACTGATTCAGCACCGGCATTTCTTTGAACTTGCTGAGAATCTTCCGGCAGAAACGCTGCTTGTGTTCAACGATACGAAAGTAATTCCCGCAAGAGCTTACTTCAGAAAAGAAACGGGTGCCGTTATTGAAATCCTGCTGCTTCATCCGGAGCTTCCTTCGCGGATTATCAATGATGCGATGCTTGTAAAACATTCCTGCGTATGGGAATGCATGATCGGCAACAAAAAACGCTGGAAAATAAAGGATGCCCTTTCGACTGAAATCCAAGTGAACGGAGAAGCTGTTCACCTGGAAATAACTTATGCGGATTACGAGCGGAACCATGTAAACCTTTCCTGGGACAAGGATATTGTTTTTCTGGATATTGTAAAGGCACTTGGTGAAATTCCGCTGCCGCCTTACCTGAACCGCGATACGGAAGAACGGGATGTTTCCAGTTATCAAACGGTTTATGCCAATCAGGACGGAGCAGTGGCGGCGCCGACAGCCGGGCTGCATTTTACCGAAAATGTATTTGAAACACTGAAATCCAAAGGAATCAGGAAATCTTTTCTGACGCTGCATGTGGGCGCAGGCACTTTTCAGCCGATCAAGGTTGATTCGGTGACAGAACACCGCATGCATTCGGAACAGGTGGTATTTTCCAGAGATTTAATTCAGGATTTACTGAAAAGCACTGATCATATTGTTGCAGTCGGCACAACTTCGCTGCGTTCGCTGGAAAGTCTTTACTGGTTTGGCGTCAAGCTTTTCAGGAATGAAACAACCGGTTTTCACATTGAAAAACTGTATCCGTACCCTTTTGAAGATAATGAACTTCCGTCTGCCGCCGAATCGCTGACCGCCATTGCAGATTATATGAATGCAGAAAAGCTGGATTCCATTACAGGTGAAACAGAAATCTTTATTTTTCCAGGCTACAAATTCCGCTTGTGCAAAGGACTTGTCACCAATTATCACCAACCCGGTTCCACGCTGATTCTGCTTGTTGCTGCTTTTGTCGGCAACGACTGGAAACGGATTTATTCCGAAGCCATGGCGCAGGATTACAGGTTTCTGAGTTACGGCGATTCTTCTTTGCTCTGGCGGCCTTGATTGGAAAGTTCTTGTATTCCGGGTTAAGCCTTTGCTTAAAACTTGCAGGAATTACCGGTTTTTACATGGACTCTTTTTTCAATACGTATTCTAAACAGCTTAAAGCGGATTGCCAGCAGCAACGTATTTAAAAATGCATTAACTTTCATGTAAACTGTAAAACTGCAACTCGAATTTATGGGCCACGCACAGGTTTCCGAACATAAATATTCTGTTAAAGAATACTTCGAAATGGAAGAGAAAAGCGAAGTTCGCCATGAATATTATGATGGCGAATTATTTGCAATGGCAGGAACAACGATGAACCATAATGACATTGTGGATAATATCCGAACGCTTTTCAAAAGCTTTTTTCGTCCGCAGGGTTGCAGGGTTTTTGCAGAAAACATTAAAGTGGAAGCGATTGTAAATCTTTATTATCCTTATCCGGACGTTGTTGTAACCTGCTCGGAAGAAGACATTTCCGGAACGTATGTTGTGAAAAATCCGGTTATTCTGGTTGAAGTGTTGTCCAAATCCTCTGCGAATTATGACCGGGGTTTTAAACTGAGACAGTATAAAAACATTGCTTCGCTTCAATACTTCATGCTCGTTTCACAAAATGAATTTTACGTCGAACTTTACACACGTACCAATCAAAAGGACATCTGGAATTATCAGACTTTCGATAACAAAGATGATGTCATCCATTTTGAATTGCTGGATTTTGAAATGCCCTTATCTGCAATTTACGACAGCATTGTATTTATTCCGGAAGAAGATCCCATTTGAACAAAACTTACTTCACGCCCGTGACGGCACTCATTTCTGAAACGCCGTTTTCGTTAAATGCTTCAATGGCAAAATAGTAAGGTACGCCTACATTCAGCGCCCGGAGCTCAAACGTATTCGGATCGTCATGCCAGAACTGATAAGTCTGATAAAGCTTGTCCGGCGCAATGCCCCAAAGTACGTTGTAGCCGATGGCACCGGGAACTTTGTCCCATTTCAGATCTGCATTGCGCGTATCTTTCTGTCTTGTGGCGGTAAAGTTTCCCGGCGTTTGCGGGGCTTTGCCGCTTCCGTTTCCAAAAACCCGGAATTCACTGATTGCCAGAACCGGCGAAGCCACATGCATGTGTTCGTAACGCACATAACGCGCACGGATCGGACGAGGAAGTTCAATGTACGCGCACGGACGGTCGCGTTTTGGCTCTTTGGAAAGATCATAAGCAACGTCCCATTTTTTGCCGTCTATTGAAGTCAGGATTTTAAACTGCGTATAAACCTTTGCAGGATTGTTATCAAAAATATCCGACTTGTAATCCGTGTAATTTACCTGAACTGCCTTCACATCAAGTTCCGCCTGTAAATCAATCGTAAGCGTTTCGCCCGGCTTGTTCTGCTTTGCTGCCCAGAATGTTCTAGGGTTTTCATCCGTAATTTTTGCCGCCGACATTGTATCCAGAACCGTAGAAGCCGTTACCGGCTTTTTATAGGAAAGCAGCACCCAGCCGGTAAACAGTTCATCCCCTTTTCCCTGCCATGTTTTGGTCGTCATTTTATGCGGAAAATCACCAAAGCGCGTGTTGGAAAACATTTGTCCGTCTTTATCAAAACCCGCCGGGTACATAACAATCCTTCTTTCCATAGCCCAGTTCAGGCCGATCCACGAAGTGCCCGTGTTCCAGTAATTGCCGTAATTATCCTGAAAAGTATTGCCATGACCGGCTCCGGTTGCAAATCCGCCGGGTTTGTAGGAAATCGGATTGTACGGCGCATAAGTAAAAGGCCCGAGCGGGTCGTCAGCGGTATAAGTGCCGTTTGCATACACATTGTATTCCGTTCCCGGCGCACCGTACTGAAGATAATATTTTCCTTTATGTTTGGTCATCCAGGCTCCTTCGGTAAAAGGTTTGAACGGATCGGAATGATTCGGGCCGAAGCGTTCCCAGCCGTGCGCATAAGGGTCAAGCCAGAACATGGCCTTGTATTCGCCTTTGAAAGCAAGCCTTTTGGAATAATCCAGCTCCGATCCGAAAATGGGATAAACATTGGAAGAACCCCAGTACATATACCATTTGTCCGTTTCCGCATCATGAAAAAGCGCCGGGTCCCAAGGGCCGATGTCTTTGGGCAAACGCGGCGTCCAGCGGTTGTAAAATTCCCAGATTCCTTTTTCCGGTGCTACGGAGTATAAGATAGGCCGTGACTCAAAAGTAGACTGAAACAGAAACAGCGTATCGCGTACGGAAACGGCTGCGGGCGCGCACATGTCTTCAAACGGCCAGCGGTTTGCTGTAATATATTTCCAGTTGAGCATATCTTTGGAATGCCAGTATCCGCCTGAAATCGTTACAAAAAGGAAATATTCATTGCGGCCTGCCACTTTATGATTGATGATAACCGGATCGGCACCCGAACGGTAACTGATCTTTTCATTCAGCTGCTCAAAGTTGTACTTGTAATCAATGTCCATTGGGTTACAATAAGTTGTCTGCGCATTGCTTAATGCCGGCATCAGCAAAATCAGCATATATAAACTTAAAACCTGCAATTGCTGAACAAGTCTGTATGTGTTAATTTGATTCATATTAATCTTATTATTATGCAAGTTTAAGTAGTTTTGAAGTAATAAATCCAACAGATTTCCAAATCCTGTATGGATTGCCGGATTTTAAAACGGATAACCTTTACCTTTGCGCTTCCATTTTTGAAATAAGCAACAGTATTTAAAATGACGATTGATTTTACAGAAGAACTGCGCTGGCGCGGCATGCTGCACGATATGATGCCGGGCACGGATGAGCAGCTCAGAAAAGAAATGACTTCCGGCTATATCGGTTTTGACCCGACGGCTTCTTCGCTGCACATCGGGAATCTGGCGACGATCATGCTGCTTGTGCATTTTCAGCGTGCCGGGCACAAGCCTTATGCACTGATCGGCGGTGCAACGGGAATGATCGGCGATCCGTCTTTCAAGGCGGCGGAACGTACTTTTCTGGATGAGGAAACTTTGCGCTTCAATCAGGAAGGTATCCGGAAACAGCTGGAACAATTCCTGGATTTTGACTGCGGTGCGAATTCTGCTGAAATGGTCAATAATTACGACTGGTTTAAAGACATCGGGTTTCTGCAGTTTCTGAGAGATGCGGGTAAGTTTTTGAGTGTCAATTACATGATGTCCAAGGATTCGGTGAAAAAACGGCTGGAAACGGGCATTTCCTTTACTGAGTTTTCGTATCAGCTTTTGCAGGGCTACGATTTTTACCATTTATATAAAAACAAAAACGTTCGTCTGCAGATGGGCGGCTCCGATCAGTGGGGAAATATCACGACCGGAACTGAAATTATCCGTCGCAAGGAAGGTGATGAAGAAGGCTATTTCAAGGCATATGCGCTGACAACGCCGCTCCTGACCAAATCGGACGGTTCCAAATTCGGCAAAAGTGAAGGCGGGAATATCTGGCTGGATGCCACCAAAACTTCTCCGTATGAATTTTACCAGTTCTGGCTTAACCAGAGCGATGAAGATTTGCCTCGTTATCTGAGGGTATTTTCTTTTAAAAACAAGCAGGAAATTGAAGCACTGGAAAGCAGCCATGCCGAAGCGCCGCATTTACGGATCATGCAGAAAGCGCTGGCCGAAGAACTGACTTCCCGAATCCATTCCGAACGTGCATTTCAGCTGGTTCTGAAAGCAACCGAGGTTTTGTTCGGAAAAGCCACGCTGGAAACGTTGCAGAGCATTGCGGCGGATGAATTTGAAACGGTGTTTAACGGCGTGCCGCAAACTGAAATCACTTTGCAGGAATGGAACGACTGCACCAATATTACAGATCTGGTTTCAACCGTTACGTATTCGGAAATCTATGCTTCAAAAGGGGAGGCCCGCAGGGCCATTCAGCAGAACGCCGTCAGCGTGAACAAGGTCAAAGTTACTTCCGCAGAACAGCCATTAACCGATTTCAGCTTGCTTCAGGAGCGTTTTTTGCTGATTTCAAAAGGCAAGAAAAATCACTTGATTAAATTGAAAATGTAGCTGTTGGCCGTTAGCTTTAAGCTGTTAGATTACCGAGTTACAAATATTGTAAGGTTGTAGAAAGCTTTCATCTGAATTTCTTTCAGTCAATTCCTTATAAGTTTTTCAAAGACTCTGTTAAAGCATTCTTGTGTTGACAGAGTCTTTTTCTGTTTTTGATGATTTAGTCCTGTTAAGTTTCAACGAAGCAATAGTATTCAGAATTTGTAAAAGTTATCTTTGGATCCGAAGCTTCATTTTAAAATCGTATATTATGAAAATCGTCAAAAAATCATCTTTATTTGAGGATATTTCAGCTTCTGATAAGGCATACTGGCGTTCAAAAACGCCTGAAGAGCGCATGAATGCTGCTCTTAAACTAATTCAGTTTGCCAAAAAAATTTATAATGCCAATCCGAACAACAAGCCTTTAACAAATGGAAGCGGAGTACTTAAATCTGATTCGCCTATTGAACGAAGAAAACGTTGAATATGTCATTCTTGGAGGGCATGCTGTAATTGCACACGGATATCTTCGGACAACAGGCGACATAGATATTTTCGTTAATCCAAGTGAGGAAAATGCTGAACGATTGCTTAAAGCCATGTATCGATATGGATATACCAATAATGAATTTGAAAAAGAGGACTTTACCAAAATTCCAAGTTACTTATCATTCGGCCGTTATGATGGCTGGATAGATATTATGACTTTTACGCTTGGAGTGTCATTTCAGGAATGTTACGAAAATCGCTATATTCTGAATTTACAGGATGTTGCAGTCAACATTATTGGATTAAAGCAACTACTTGAAAATAAAAGAGCTACGGGCCGTCCGCAAGATCTTCTTGATCTTGAAAATCTGACGAATGAAGACCAGTAATCATCCGTTAGCTTTTCCCGGAAAAAGTGTTCAAAATCGGTGATGCGGCGGGATTGTACTGATACGATTGCCAGGTGTGATCCTCATATATTTCCACGATCCGATACCCTTTGTAAGCCGTTCCCCAGTTTCCTCCGAAATGCCCATCGAAGAAATAGGGCTTTTTGCCGTACATTTTGGTGCTGTCCTGATCGTGGTCGTGGCCGTTGAAAATGGCTTTTACATTCGGCGTATTTTCAAACAGATCAATTACTTCCTTGCATTCGATTCCGTTCACCGTCCATTTTGCCGGCGTGATATGCAGGAAAACAAAAATTCCTTTCTTATCGGAATATTTGGCAATTTCAGTTCGCAGCCACGCAGCATCCGGACAAACGTATTCGCCTTTTTCATTGGAAGTATCGCCTACGACAAATGCATATTCGCCTTTTGCAAAACTGTGGTTCGTTGCATAGCCCCACGTACTTTGCCAGACGTCCAGCCCCACTTTGTCATGATTTCCGCGGCTTACATAATACGGTACCCGCAGGTTTCCAAGCGTACTTTTAAAATCATACAGTAAAGTCGGATCGTCATGGATCAAATCGCCGTTGAAGAATATAAAATCAACGCCTTTCTGCAGTTTTTCACGATTCACCCAGCTGATCAGATCGGAATGGAAAGTTTTGAAATCCGTATCCGCCTGACCGTAATGGCCATCTGAAGCAACGACAAACCGCATGGAAATTTTTGCAGCGTTACGGTTTTCATCTTTCTCAGACAAATAGGGAATGGCCGGCAATGCAGGAAGCAGTTTCAAAAAAGACCGTCTCTGGAAATTCATGGTTCGTGAGGTTACGTTAGTTTGGGCTCAGGATGTTTTATAATTTCAAAAATAGTTATTCATCACTGATATTTTCTTTATTCTTGCATCATGTTAAGGATATTTAATATTAAATAAAACAGAATGGACCGGCTTATTCTGCAGAAGGCGGCATCGTACTGCGCTTATCAGGAGCGGACGCAGGATGAGGTAAAACAGCGCCTTAAAAAATGGGATGTATGGGGCGAAGAAGCGGATGAAATCATTGCCGAGCTGATTTCCATGAATTATCTCAGCGAAGAGCGTTTTGCCAAAACATATGCCGGAGGAAAGTTCAGGGTGAAAAACTGGGGAAGAATGAAAATCCGGCAGGAACTTCACCGCAGAGGGCTCAGCGAATACAGCATTCAGAAAGGCATGAATGAAATTCAGGACGAAGCCTATATTTCCGGTTTGAAGGAATTGCTGGGTAAAAAGAAAATGCTTCTTGCAAAAACCGAAACGGACCCTTTCAGGCTGAAACAGAAACTGGCAAGATTCGCGTTGGGAAAAGGCTATGAAAGCGAGCTGGTCTGGAAGGAAATCGAGAATCTGTAGCTTGTTGAGCCGGCATTTCCCATCAATAAAAATGTCATCCCGAACAGCCGTTCAGAATGACATTTTTGAGTAATCTTTATGAACGGATTTTTTAAAAATCCGAATCGAAGGAAATTTTATGTCCTGAATCTTTGTCTTTTACGCCGCTCATTACGCCGGCTTTCTGGTATTCACCGACACGCTTTTCAAAGAAATTGGTTTTGCCCGGAAGCGAAATCAGTTCCATGAAATCAAACGGGTTTGCCGAACCGAACTGCTTCGGGCAGCCAAGCCGTTCCAGCCAGAAATCGGCAATGTACTCAATGTATTGATTCATCAGGTCCGCATTCATCCCGATCAGTGAAACCGGCAGTGCTTCAGTAACAAATTCCTGCTCTATTTTGACGGCATCCAGCATGATTTCGATGACTCTTTCCTGCGGAAGCTGATTGATGATATGCTTGGTATAAAGCAGACATGCAAATTCGCAGTGCAAGCCTTCATCTCTGGAGATCAGCTCGTTGGAGAATGAAAGGCCCGGCATCAGACCGCGTTTCTTAAGCCAGAAAATAGAGCAGAAAGAACCCGAGAAGAAAATGCCTTCTACGGCTGCAAATGCAATGATCCGTTCGGCAAAAACAGGGCTGTTGATCCATTTAAGTGCCCATTCCGCTTTTTTCTGAACACATGGAATGGTGTCGATAGCGCGTAACAAACGGTCTTTTTCAACCGGATCTTTAATGTAAGTATCGATCAGCAGCGAATAGGTTTCGGAATGAATGTTTTCCATGGCAACCTGAAAGCCGTAAAAGCATTTTGCTTCGGCATACTGCACTTCACTCAGGAAATTAACCGCAAGGTTTTCATTTACAATGCCGTCCGATGCAGCAAAGAAAGCAAGAACATGCGAAATAAAATGACGCTCGCCATCATTCAGGTTTTCCCAGTCTTTTTGATCCTGTGATAAATCTATTTCTTCTGCTGTCCAGAAAGAAGCTTCATGGCGCTTGTACATTTCCCATATATCGGAATGTTTGATCGGGAACAAAACAAACCGCAGCGGATCTTCAATCAACAGGGGTTCCTGTCTGGTAAGTTCTTGTGACATAATTAATTTGACTATTTACGAGGACCAGAATTCATAACGTTTGACAAGCCATGGCCTGAAAGGCAGGTTTGAAGGAAAACAAATCTACACGCTTTGTGCTGAATATTCAAGGAGAAACGAATCAAATTGAAATTCTTATTTAGAAAAATTCTTGTACTGAATCAGTTAACTTTGAAGGTTCCGAATGGCTGCCTGCCATGTAGAACAGCATTCAAAAAAGTTCATTTAACACGTACAAAATTGAAGATTTCCGGATTTACAATCATCAGAAATGCGGTTATAAACGACTATCCGGTTGTAGAAGCCATCCTGTCCATACTGCCCGTTGTGGACGAAATGCTTGTCAGCGTCGGCAAAAGCGATGACGATACGCTGGCTTTGATCCGGTCTATTCCTTCTGAAAAGATCAGGATTGTGGAGTCCGAATGGGATATGTCGCTGCGGGCCGGCGGCAAGGTGCTGGCCGTGGAAACCGACAAGGCGCTGCGGCAGATTTCACCGGATACTGACTGGGCTTTTTACATTCAGGGCGACGAGGTGGTTCATGAAAAATATCATCCTGCCATTCTGGAATCCTGCAACCGCTATGCGGATGATTTGGCGGTGGAAGGGCTGATATTTGATTACCTGCATTTTTACGGTACTTACGATTACGTTGGCGACAGCAGAAAATGGTACCGCCGGGAAATCAGGATTATAAGAAATGAGAACAAACTTCCGAATCCGCAGATTTCGGCATTTCGTGATGCGCAGGGTTTCCGGAAAGGACATACCAAACTGAACGTCAAGCATTCCGGTGCGGCCGTTTATCATTATGGCTGGGTAAAAAGTCCTGCGCAGATGAAAACAAAAATGAAAAATGTGAGCCGTTTCTGGAATGAAGACAAGGAATGGGGAAAAATCCTTCAGTCCGAAGATTTCTTCAATTACGAAGAATTTGATTCCATCAAGCTTTTTGACGGAACGCATCCGGCCGTTATGCAGGAAAGGATCAAAAAGCAAAGCTGGAAAGTGCAGCTGGATATTTCCAGAAAAAAATTCCGTCTTAAAGATGCCTTGCTTTACTGGTATGAAAAGAAAACAGGCAGGCGCCTGTTTGAATTCAGGAATTACAGAATGATATAAGCCTCAGACCATAATTCAATATATATTTTACTCAAATACGTTTATAAAAAGCACATCAGATCCAGCGTTTCCTTCTGAAAAACCATAAAACGATCAGTGAAGAAAAAAGCATAAGCAACAGGGAAATCCAGAAGCCCCAGGGTTCGGCTGTTGTAGGAATATGGTTGTAATTCATGCCGAAAATACCCGCAATGAGCGTTGGCGGCATAAAAATGATGGTTACAACCGTAAAGATCTTGATAACCTGGCTTTGTTCCAGATTGATAAGACCCATAAACGTATTCTGAAGATATTCGAGCCGTTCAAAATTGAAGGTCGTGTATTCAAGCAATGAATTGATATCTTTCAGGATAATGCGCAAATGTTCCTTGCGGTCTTCCGGGAAATACTGGCTGCGCAGAATGCCGGAAAGTACGCGCTGCTTGTCAATGCTTGTTTCGCGGAGCACCATGGTGATTTCCTGCAGTGCACTGATCCGGATCAGCACTTCCTGCCTTGCTTTCTGTTCGTGCGTAAGGTTTTTGCTGATGGTCGAAATTTCACGGGAAATCCCTTCCAGATAATCCGCGTCTGCCTCAATCCGGGTTTCGAGCAGAAGCAGCATAAAATCCACACCGCCTTGCACGCCTTCCGGACTGACTTTCATTTTCTTTACCGTATCCGCAAAGGTCTTTGAGTCGCCGCGCCGGTAAGTAAAAAGTACATTCTGATTAAGAATGAAAGAAACAGGATACGTTTCATAGCCTTCCCGGTCAATGCGCAGAAAGTTGGAATTGGCATTGATCGTATCATTCTGTTCGAAAAAGCGGGAACTGCTTTCGATTTCCACGATTTCCTGCGGCGTCTGAAAACTGATATTGCACTTGTTCTCAACCCATTCCTCTTCTTCGGCCGTTGGTGACTGCAAATCCACCCAAACCAGGTTTTTTACTTTGCCCAGTTCACGGATATCGTTTTCGCGTTTGATTAATCTGCCCTCTTTGTAAAATATGCGTACCATTTTTTAAAATTGGGAAAAAAGAAACAAGGAGGAAAGCGGCCGGATGAAATATCTCCTTTTTTGCCAAGTTAATTGTAAATTTGCACGATGCAAAATACCGCTTCCAAAGGAATATTCACGACACAATTCTGGTTACTGGGCCTAAGTTCGTTTTTGTTTTCTTCCAGTTTCAACATGCTCATTCCCGAACTTCCGGGTTATCTTACCCAAATGGGCGGTGCCGAATACAAAGGTGCAATCATCGGGTTATTTACATTAACGGCCGGCCTGTCGAGGCCGTTTAGCGGAAGGCTTACAGACCGGATCGGCAGAGTCCCGGTAATGGCATTCGGCTCCATTGTATGTTTTGTATGCGGGTTTTTGTACCCGATTTTCACGACGGTTATGCCTTTTCTGCTTTTGCGTCTTGTGCATGGTTTTTCAACGGGTTTCAAACCAACGGGAACTTCGGCTTACGTTGCGGACATAGTTCCGGCCAACCGGCGCGGAGAAGCCATGGGCATTCACGGCATGTGCATGGGCGTCGGATCGGCGTTCGGGCCGGCAGTCGGCAGTATGATCAGCATTAACTTTTCGCTGAATGCCCTTTTTTATACTTCATCGCTGTTTGCATTTCTTTCCATTGCTATATTGCTTAATATGAAGGAAACGCTCAAACAAAAAGAACGCCTGTCTGTCAAAGCTTTTCAGATTACCTGGCGGGACATTTTTGAGCCGGAAGTTTTCAGCCCGGCGCTGATCACTTTCCTCTGCTACTTCGGATACGGCGCGGTTTCAACGGTAACACCCGATTTCAGCGGTTACCTGGGTCTGCAGAACCGTGGATATTACTTCATGTTCTTTACCCTTTTCTCGATTTTGATAAGGCTTTTTGCCGGAAAAATTTCGGATAAACACGGCCGTGCGCCTGTCACCATTGCCGGATGCGCCATGCTGATTATGGCCATGCTCATTACAGGTTATGCCGATTCAGTTACGACATTTCTGACCGGCGCTGCATTTTTCGGCATGGCTATGGGCATCCTTTCACCCGTTCTTTCCGCCTGGACTGTGGACCTCAGCCGCGAAGACAACCGGGGAAGAGCGATTGCAACGATGTTTATTTCGCTGGAAGCAGGCATTGGGCTGGGCGCATTTCTGTCGGCAGCACTCTTTGCAAATCAACGCCAGAATTTGTCGCTGGTATTTTTCAGCATGGCAGGTTTTGCGGCGGCCGCATTGGTTTACGCCATATTTATTTATCAGTTTAAAAAGCGACGAACCCGTGCTGTTTGACGATACTTACCAAACGATAACAAAGCCTTCGGAAGGTTTTTTCAAAGACAAAGGAAGTAAGTTCCTGGCTTATGCATTTCCGATTGACAATGAACTGGATGCAAAATTTCATCTTGCTGCATTGCACGAGCTTCACCCGAAAGCAGTTCATCATTGCTATGCATACCGGCTGGGCGCTGATCGCATGAGTTACCGGATGAGCGATGACGGCGAGCCTTCGGGAACGGCCGGACGGCCCATTCTCAATACGCTTTATTCCAGAAATGTTACCAATATTCTGGTTGTGGTTGTACGGTATTTCGGGGGAACATTATTGGGAGTTCCCGGGCTTATCAATGCATACAAGCTGGCAACGGAGGATGTTTTAAATCAGTCTGAAACCGTTACAAGGCATTTTTTCAGTTTGTATGAACTGACGTTTTCCTACGTTCAGATGAATGATGTCATGCGCATTGTAAAAGAAATGGAACTGCCTGTCAGAAGCCAGAACTTTGAAATGGAATGCAAAATGGTCGTTGAAGTGCGGGTTACTTTAACCGAGCCATTCATAACGCGAAGCGGGAAAGTGGAAGGGTTGGATGTGCGGTTGCTGGGGCAGTAGTTTTTGGCTTACAGCTGTTAGCTAGTCGCTTTTAGCGGTTAGCTATTAAAAAGTGTGTATTTGCAAGCAAAAGCCTCATTCCATATTTTTCAGCATTTTTACAAAGTCATCTTCGTATTCCTTGATCGCTTTCAGAAGTTCCTTCAGTTCTTTTTCTTCCGGCGATCCTTTTTTTGCTCCGTAAATTTCATCTGCTCTTTCAGAAGCTTTTTCATATTCACTTTCGTTGCTGATTTTCATAGTTGTAGTCTTTGCTGTTGAACCAATTTTATCAAAGTTATTTTATTGATCAGTAAAGCACAAAAAAACCGGCTGTTTCCAACCGGTTTTTTTTACCAAAATGAAAAAATCTAGTAGCCGTTATTTTGTGTCAGCGTTGCTTTTCCTCCAACCTGGCTGTTCAGTATTTCCTGAATCGGAATCGGGAAATATTCATGTTTGCCTTTAATGAACTGAGAACCTTTCAGATAGGCTCTTTTGGTGCTTTCTACAGCATAATATGCGTTCATGGTTTCGGCGGCGATTCCCCAGCGAACAAGGTCAAACCGGCGGTTGCCTTCCATTCCGAGTTCAAGGCGTTCTTCAAACCGTACTGCTTTGCGTGCGAAAGCCTGATCGGTCCACGGCGTTGTATATTCTTTGATCACGTAATTGGCCGCAGGCGTGCCGTCCGCATTTTTTACAAATCCTTCCGGTTTTGCTGCTCTTGCCCGGATCTGGTTTACATAAGCACGTGCCTTTTCAAGCGATCCGATCTCCACTTCGATTTCTGCAAGCCACAATAAAACCTGCGCGTAACGAATCATGCGGAAGTTGTTGGCATTTAAACGGTTATTGGATGCAAAAGAAGGATCGGATTTATGCGAAACGTGCTTTTTCGGTGAATAAGGCCCGCCATACGTCTGATCCCGGATGTACGCTTTGCCCGGATGTACGCCCCAGTCCAGAAAAGGAATTCCGCGACGGCCGACTGTCCAGTCCAGACGAGGATCCAGATTTCCCTTGTAAGGAGTAAAATTCGGATCTGTAGATTCGATTCCCTGATCATTCGGAATATCGGAATCATTGAAAGTATCCAGAAGCGGCAATCCGTTTGCATCCGTTTTAAATGCATTAACAAGGTTCACAGAAGGCTGGAAAAAACCGCAGCAGGTTGTAAATGCACCGCCGCCGTAAGGATAATTCAGCGTAGAGCCGATGTTCCCGTTTTCACCACCGGCAGCACCGTCGTTTACAGAATACTGAACCTCGAAAATTGATTCCGCATTGTTGTTGGTCGATGCCTGAAAGTTGTCGTGATATTTGTCCACAAGCCTGTATTTACCGCTCGCTACAATGGCTTCCAAAATTGTTTTTGCCTCAGCGTATTTTTTCTGGAACAGATAAACTTTTGAAAGCAAAGCGCCGGCAGCCCATTTGGTAGGACGGCCCGGCTGCGACTGCGAAGTGGGAAGCACGTCATAAGCGGCTTTCAGGTCTTCTTCTATTTTGGGGTAAATATCTGCGTTGTTCGGCAGTTTGGTACTTTCCAGATTGTTCGGATCGTACGTTTTTTCATCAATATAAGGAACCATATTGAACATCTTTTTCAGTTCAAAATGATAATTTCCTCTCAGAAAACGGGCTTCCGCAATGACCTGTGCGCGTTCTTCGTCTGTAAAGTCGGTGGCTTTTTCAAGATTCTGAAGTACATCGTTCGTACGTGCGATACCGTCGTACATTCCCCGCCATTTTCCGCGGAAGTAAATGTTGTCGGCTGCAATATTGCCCTGTTCGATCAGGGAAATAGGCGGCTGGTCACCGGCATTGGTACCTTTGTAGGCATCGTCGGAAGCAACGCTTCCATAAACCCAGTTATCCGCACCGACGTTGTAGGAACGGTAAGCACCCTCGGCCGTTGCCCAACCGTCGAGCAGGGCATAGGCGCCTGTCAGTAACGCGTTTACACCTGTTTTGTTCTGTAAAATAGTGGAGCTGAGCGCCGCTTTGGGTTGTACATCCAGAAAGGAATCCGAGCATGAGCTTAATATGCCTAGCGCTACGGATGAGAATATTAATGCAACTTTTTTCATCTCTTGTAAAATTGAATTTCTGTTTTTAAATGATCTTTCTCAGTTAAAGCCATATTGCTTAAAAACTGATGTTCAGGCCAACGATATACTGTTTGGAAGCAGGATAAGAACCGCCATCAACACCGATCTGCCGGTCATTTCCTGCGCCATAATTACGCAGGTTGATCTCAGGGTCCATTCCGGAGTATTTGGTGAACGTAACCAGGTTTTGTCCCTGAACATAAATCCGGCAAGGCCCGAGTCCCATTTTGGAAAGCAGTTCTTTCGGGAAAGAATAAGTAAACTGAATGTTTTTGAAGCGGAAATAAGATCCTTTTTCAAGATAATAGTCTGAAGGAAGAATACTCACCTGATCGCTTGAATTCAGCTGCGGAAGAATGGCGTCCGTTTTTCCGGGCCTCCACGATTCGTTCAGCATGCGCGTGCTCTTGTTTCCAAAGAATGTCGGGAAATCGGTCCAGTATTTGGTATAATTGAAAATTTCGTTACCCTGAACACCCGCACCGAAAAGGGCAAGGCCAAAACCTTTGTAATTCACATTCAGGTTAACGCCGTAGGTAAAGTCAGGGTGCGGATTGCCGATAATGCTCAAATCTTTGGTATCAATGACATTGTCTCCGTTCACATCCACAAATTTGAAACGTCCCGCTCTGTTTTCATTGGAACCCAGATTGTTTTTTGGTGCTTTCTGCGCTTCTTCATCGGTCTGGAAAATACCGTCGTGTTTGTACCCGAAGAATGAAGAAATCGGATGGCCCTGCTGCGTTACGACGAAATTCTGGATACGTTCGTCATTGATCCCGAAGTATTGCGTGTTCGGATCGCCGTTTGTTCTGGTTACAACGTTGCGGTAAGTACTTACATTGACACCAAGCGTATAGGTCAGATCGCCGTTTGCAGCATTTCCGTTGTAGTTCAGACCAAGGTCAATTCCGCGGTTGCGCATGGAACCGATGTTCTGGAAAGGCGAAGCGGCTACGCCGGAAGTCAAAGGAGGTGAAACAGGGAACAGCATGTCAGTTGTTGTACGTGTGTACCAATCCAGCGCAAGGTCAAATGCTCCTTTGAAGAAAGCAGCGTCCAGACCGATGTTGGTGGAAGTCGTTGTTTCCCATTTCGCTTTCTGGTTGCCAAACTGAATCAGCTCGTAACCTGCAATGGCGGAAGTTTTGGCACCGTTCAAATCATAGAATGACAAAGCAGGGTTCGTAGCAAATTGTGTAAAAGAGTTATAGTTACCAATTTCCTGATTTCCGGTTTGTCCCCAGCCCACTCTGAACTTGGCATAGGAAAGCCATGAAGCAGCGGATTTTACAAAACTTTCATCCGAAACAACCCAGCCTGCGCTCAATGCCGGAAAGTAGGCAACGCGGTTGGCCGCAGCAAAACGGGAAGAACGGTCGCGGCGAATGGTGGCATCAAAGAGATATTTGCTTTGGTAACCATAGCTGGCGCGTGCAAATTCGGAAGCTAGGCGCCAGTTGGCAGCACCGCCGTTGTTGGTCTGCACGCCTGTTCCTGCGCTCAGATAACGGTTATCCAGCGCATCTACAAGATAATTGGTACGTGTTGCATCAAAGTTTTCATAATAGTTTTTAATGGATTCTGTACCGGCAATGATATTCAGTTTATGCGCATTGTTCAGTGCAATGTTGTAAGTAAGGGTGTTATACCACGTCCATGTCCATTCGTAATTGTTGGTTGTGGTCAGGCTTTGCGTACTTCTTGCTTCTGCCGATTCAATGTCTCTCGGAACGTAATTGCGGTAATTGTAAAGGTTATAGTCAATACCGAAGCTGGTTTTTGCAGTCAGGTTTTCAAGTATGTCCACTTCTGCGTAGGCATTTCCGAACAGCCTTACTTCCTTCTGCTGATTATCCTTGTTTCTGTACAGCAGCGAAACCGGGTTCACCGAATTGTCCACATCGGCCCCGCGGGTTCCTGCAAAATTTCCGGCTACGTCATAAACCGGCACGATCGGCGGCACGCGATAACCGAAAGAAGTAGGGTTGCTTTCCGCATTGTTGCCATTTGGCTGACCAACCCTTGACGCATAACCCACCTGAAAGTTCTGGCCTGCACGAATGCGCTTGTTGATGTTGAATTCGGTATTGGAGCGCAAGGTGTAGCGTTTGAAGTTGGTGTGGATCATCAGACCCTGCTGGTCGAAATAATTCAGCGACATGGCATAACGGCCGCTTTCGGTTCCGCCGGAAACCCCGATCTGGTGGTTCTGGATAGGAGCGGGCTGGTAAATTTCTTTAAGCCAGTTGGTCCCCTGCTTGTTTGCTTTGGTAATCAGCCATTTGGTTTTGTTGAAATTGGCATTGTTAACGTCCGTACTGTAATTGATGTAATTGCCGTTTGCATCCTGCGCAACTTTCGGATCGCCTTCATAAACGCCCGACGGGAAAATATAATCCGGAATTTTCGGCGTTTGGCCATTTCCGAACTGGGCATGTGTCGGATAAGTCAGTGTGGTGCCATCAGGAAATGCGCCGTTTACCATTTTGCTGAGGTTAAGCGTGTTGGTCCTTGCTTCCCAGGTCAGGTCTGCATATTGCTGTGTGTTGAGCATGTCCAGCAATTTTCCCGGACGCTGGGTGCCATAGTAGGTGTCATAGGTGAAAACAGGTTTGCCGATCTTTCCTCTCCGGGTGGTTATGATGACAACCCCGTTACCGGCGCGTGATCCGTAAATAGAAGCAGCAGAAGCATCTTTCAGGATTTGCATGGATTCGATATCGTTCAGGTTCAGCGTATTCAGCGTATTGGAAACGCCATTGGCGCCAACACCTTTTGTAGGAACGCCGTCCACAACATAAAGCGGCGAGTTGTCATTGATGGTACCGAACCCGCGGATACGTACCGAAACGCCGCCGCCGGGGCTGTTTTCATTTCCGATCACCACACCCGCTACTTTTCCCTGCAATGCCTGGCCAAGGTTGGTTGCCGGTGTTGTGAGCAGCTGCTTGGCATCCAGCGTGGCAACGGCACCCGTTATTTCCTTTTTGGACTGGGAGCCATAACCGGTTACAACCACTTCGCTGAGGCTTTTAACATCGTCCGTCAACGATACGTTAACCGTGGACTGCGTGCCTACAGTCACTTCTTTTTTCCCGAAACCGATGGAAGAAAATACGAGTACCGCGTCATTTGCCTTCACATCAATGGAGTAATTTCCGTCTGCGTCCGTCACAGTACCGGTAGTTGTGTTTTTTACCTGAACATTGACTCCGGGCAATCCCATGTTATCTACAGACGAAGTTACTTTACCGGTAACCCAATGTTCCTGTGCATGGACGGACATACTGCCTAATAAGCCAACCAGAAAAATCAAGGCATACAATACCCTGAAGCGTAGATTTTGTTTCATAAACGAATAGGTAAAATGTGAACAAACAAAAAATTAAATAATGACAATATTAGCAGCAAAAATACAAAAAGAGATGACTGTTGATGCGACTACTTGTATAATTTCATGAATAAATATTAATATATTGCCGGTTACATAGCCTGTAATTTGACCGTTGATACGCTTCGGACGTTACTATGAAAATTAAGGAACACCTTTTAAACAATTAACCCTGATCACTATACGAGTACCGATCAAGGCATAAAAATTTGCAACTCTTAGCGTATTCTTATCGTTAGACTATATATTCACATCATTCAGGAATCAACCAACATCACGAACCATTATTTTGGAACCATTGAATATAGCTGAACTCGCAGGTCAGGACTTAATTGAAGTAGAAGGTGCCCGCGAGCATAATCTTAAAAATATAGATGTCAATATTCCGCGCAACAAGCTTGTTGTTGTAACCGGAATAAGCGGAAGCGGGAAATCGTCCCTGGCTTTTGATACCATTTATGCGGAAGGCCAGCGCCGTTATATGGAAAGTTTTTCTTCGTACGCACGCGGGTTTATCGGAGAAATGGAGCGGCCGGATGTTGACAAGATCAGCGGATTGTCGCCGGTAATCAGTATAGAACAAAAAACCACTTCCAGAAACCCGCGGTCCACAGTTGGGACGGTTACGGAAATTTATGACTTTCTGCGCCTTTTGTATGCGCGTGCAGGAGAAGCCTATTCCTATGTAACGGGAAGAAGAATGGTGAAACAGTCGCAGGACCAGATTGTAAACCAGCTTCAGAGCCAGTTCCTGGGCCAGAAAATCATGCTGCTTGCGCCGGCAGTAAAAGGAAGGAAAGGACATTATCGCGAACTTTTCGTTCAGATTGCACGAATGGGTTATACCAAAGTCAGAGTGGACGGTGAAGTGCAGGAAATCACGCCCAAAATGCAGCTCGACCGCTACAAGGTCCACGATATCGAGATTGTGATTGACCGTGTTATCCCGAAAACTGAAGAAGAAGATCCGCAATCAAGATACCGGCTCAGCCAGTCGGTTGCCACATCCATAAAACAGGGAAAAGGCGCATTGATGATTCTGGACGAAAAAGGAGAAACCTATTATTTCTCGCAAAATCTGATGGACCCGGAATCGGGCATCAGTTACGATGATCCGGCGCCAAATGCATTTTCCTTCAATTCACCTTACGGCTGGTGCCCGACTTGCCAGGGATTGGGCGTGATCGAGGAAATTACGGAAGAATCCATTATCCCGGACAAAGCGTTGAGTATCAATAAAGGCGGTATTGCGCCAATGGGCGAATACCGCGATGCATGGATTTTCAAGCAGCTTGAAGTTATTCTCAAGCCATTTAAAATCACGCTTGCAACGCCGATTGAGAAATTTCCCGCAGAAGCTATCAAAGTAATATTGTACGGAAGTGAAGATGCTGTTCCCGTTGCATCCAAAAAGTACCCGGGTACGGAATGGGAAACCAAGTTCGACGGGATTGTCAATTTTCTGAAACGCCAGCAGGAAACGGGCAATGATAAAATACAGGATTGGTTAAAAGATTTTATGACCATCCAGACCTGTCCGGAATGTAACGGAAAGCGGCTCAGAAAAGAATCGCTGCATTTTAAAATAGATAAAAAAGACATTGCCGAACTGTCCAATATCGACATTAAAGATCTCGCCGCCTGGCTTGTAAATCTGGAAGACAGGCTGGAAGAACGGCAGCGCGTTATCGGGCATGAAGTTCTTAAGGAAATCAGAAAAAGGGTTGGTTTTATGCTGGACGTTGGATTGGATTATCTGACACTCAACCGTGCATTGCGCACGCTTTCGGGCGGTGAAGCACAAAGAATCCGGCTGGCAACGCAAATCGGAACGCAGCTTACGGGTGTGCTTTATATTATGGATGAGCCGAGCATTGGTCTGCATCAGCGCGATAATGTCCGGCTGATCAATTCACTTAAGAGCCTTCGCGATCTTGGAAATACGGTTCTGGTGGTAGAACACGATAAAGATATGATGCTTGCTTCGGATTACATCTTGGATATCGGGCCGGGCGCCGGACGGCATGGCGGAAATGTCGTTGGCGCCGGAACGCCGGAGCAGTTTCTGGAAAACGGATCGCTCACGGCCGAATATCTAAGCGGCAGAACAGCCATCGACATTCCAAAAAAACGCAGAAAAGGAAGCGGAAATGCGATTGTACTGAAAGGGTGCACAGGACATAACCTCAAAAACGTAAATATGTCTTTTCCGCTCGGAACCATGATCTGCGTTACGGGCGTAAGCGGAAGCGGAAAATCTTCACTGATTCATGAAACGTTGTTTCCGTTGCTGAACCATCACTTTTACAAGTCGAGAAGAGAGCCTTTGCCGTACAAATCCATTGAAGGGCTGGAACATATCGACAAGGTTATTGAAGTGGACCAATCGCCCATTGGCCGTACGCCAAGATCCAATCCGGCGACTTACACGAACCTTTTTACCGACATTCGTTCCTTATTTGCCGAGTTGCCCGAAGCCAAAATCCGTGGGTACAAACCGGGTCGTTTTTCATTCAATGTAAAAGGCGGGCGCTGTGAAGATTGCGAAGGTGCGGGAATGAAGAAGATAGAAATGGATTTTCTTCCCGATGTTCATATCAATTGCGAAACGTGCAAGGGAAAAAGATTTAACCGAGAAACACTTGAAGTGCGGTTTAAAGGAAAATCAATTGCAGATGTACTTGATATGACTGTGGAAACGGCACTGGAATTCTTTGAAAATATGCCCCGCATTCTAAGGAAAGTACAGACTATGAACGATGTGGGACTGGGTTACATCACGCTTGGGCAGCATGCCACAACGCTTTCAGGAGGAGAAGCACAGCGCGTTAAACTTTCGGAAGAATTATCAAAGCGCGATACGGGAAAAACGCTTTATATCCTGGATGAGCCGACAACAGGGCTGCATTTTCAGGATATACGGCATTTGCTCCATGTCCTGCACAAACTCGTGGATAAAGGAAATACCGTACTGATTATCGAGCACAACCTGGATGTAATCAAAGTAGCAGATTACATTATTGATGTAGGCCCGGAAGGCGGCGCACAAGGCGGTCGGATTATCGCTGAGGGTACGCCGGAGAAGGTTTCCAAAGTGAAAGGAAGCTATACGGGGTATTTCTTGAAGGAAGAGTTAAAGTAGAGGCGAATTTTGCGTGTAGGAAGATGTTGTCACTTGTAGTCATGGGTTGTCAATTATAGTCATGGATTGTTGTTTTTGGTCATTTATAGTCATGGATTGTTAGTTATAGGCATTAATTGTTATGCATGGTTATTTTTTAGTCAATGTTTGTCAATTATAGTCATAGATTGTCAGCTATAACACTAAATGGCCAACAATGACAATAAATGACAATCCCTAACTACGAATGACTAAAAATGACAATCCATGACAATCCCTGACTACGTAATGACAATAAATGACAATCATCTGACAATCCCTGACTACGAATGACAATCCATGACCATCAGTGACAATCCGTAACTACACGTTACAATCCTGCACTTACATCCATTTACTCAAAAACTGATTAAAGCCTTCCTTATACTGATCACTGACCGGAATGGTTGTAGTACCGATCTGGATTGTGTTTCTGGTTACGGCACTGATTTTGTCCAGATTTACGATAAAAGAACGGTGCACGCGCATGAACCGGGAAACAGGAAGTTTTTCTTCAAGTGCTTTCAGGCTTGTGAGTGAAAGTACCGGCTTTGAATCCGATTTCAGATGGACTTTTACATAGTCTTTCAGCCCTTCCATATATAGAATATCATCGTATGCAATGCGTAAAAGCTGATATTCAACTTTCAGGAAAAGGTATTCATCCTTGGATTCTGCGGGTCCGGATAATGAAGCTTTTTGCAGAAGTTCCACATACGCCTGCGCTCTGGACGCAGCGCGCAGGAACTCTTCATAATTAAAGGGTTTCAGGAGATAGTCAAGTGCGTCAACTCTGAAGCCGTCGAGTGCATACTGATTGAAGGCAGTTGTAAAAATGATTCTCGGCGCGCGCGTTCCTGATTTTTCAAGAATTCTTGCCAGTTCGATTCCCGTGAGATCCGGCATCTGAATATCCAGAAACAGAATGTCCGCCGGCTGGTTCTGAATGTATTGCAATGCTTCAACGGCACTTGAATAACGGCCTTCGAGCGAGAGAAAAGGTGTTTTGTCAATAAAAGCACAGACAAGGCCCAGCGCAAGCGGCTCGTCATCCACCGCAATGCATTTCAGTATACTCATGCCGTTTCCAGTTCCAGATGTACTTCAAATTCTTTATCTTCCTTGTTTTCAGTTACTTCAAGCTGATATTTTCCCGGATACAATAAATCCAGTCTTCGCTGTGTATTCACCAGCCCGATTCCGTTGCTTTCATCCAGAATGGCTCTTTTATCTGTAAACAAGGTATTTCTCACTTCTACATGAATCTTATGGTTATCCTGACGGATCTGAATGTCGATCCTGCTCGGCTGAACCGCGCTTACACCGTGTTTGAATGCATTTTCAATAAAAGGCAAAAACAGCATGGGTGCAATGGAAACGTCATGAAGCGGATTGGGCGGATCAAGGTGGACGGTGACTTTGTCCGTAAGCCTCAGCTGCATAAGCTGGATGTAATCCTGCGCAAAAGCGATTTCCTGGCTCAGCAAAACAGTTCCGTGCTGCGTTTCATATAACACATAGCGCATCATGCGCGAAAGTTTGTGCAACGCTTCCCTTGCAGCTTCCACGTCAATGACGGTGAGTGCATAAATATTATTGAGCGTGTTGAAAAAAAAGTGCGGATTGATCTGTGCTTTCAGAAATGAAAGTTCTGAATTGATCTTTTCCTTTTCAAGGTTCTGGCGATATTGTTTGTCAAGCTGTGTGCTGCGGACGGCTGCTATGCTCGTACTTAACCCGATGATCATCAATGCCGTGAGCAGTGCAAAATAATCAAGTTTGTCATGCTGTTTTTTATCACCGTTTGCTTCTCGGGCAATGCGGAAAGCACGGTCCATCTGTTCGCCGTGATTGATAAGGATTTTGACCTGTTCAATCACAACCGCAAGCATAATGACGGAAACGATATTGAACAGAATGAAGCGTACATACCTGTTTTTTGACAGAAACCGCGGAAACCAATAGTAATAATTAAGGTAAAATATAGTGATCAGCAGTGCAAAAAGCACAGTCTGTTTTATCCAGAAAGACATGGGAAACTGAATTTGCCAGCTTAGCGGCTGCCACATCAGAAACATTACCAGAAAACTCCATCCCAGAAGATGCAGGACAAACGGAGGATACTTTTTAACGTTACGCGAGTTCATTGGAAATTAGTTAGTTTCAATGTGCTTAAACGCAGCATACATTCACAATCTTACACGGAATATATCAAAGTGCCTAGCCAAATCGATCAAAGGAACTTAAATACCGACTGATTAACGGCTGAAATCTATAAAGCTCATTTGGCAAAATGGATGCATTCCATATGTAATGAAGTACGCTTTGCCGCTATATTACTGTTTTCAAGGAGTAATTCAACATCTTAATCGTGTAAAATCACCCGTTGATCGGCGTATCCGTCGTTTCTGTCTATTGCCTTTTCATATCACTTAAAATGGTGGTTATTTTGAACTTCGATAATAACATCATTAGAGAACAGAAACCATGCAATCCTTTTTACGACACTCGCTCTTCATTGTTTTTATAGGTTTGACATCAACAGCTTATGCGCAGTTTCCGGGTGGCGGAGGCGGCGGCAGGTCGGGCGGCGGAGGTGATTTTCAGCGCGGTGGTGAAAGGCAGCGACAGACCGTCATTCCCGGAACGGCGGAAGATTCACCAAAAGGCAACGGAAAGATCCGCGGTATTCTGGTTGATTCCGTCAGTAAAAAACCCGTTGAATTTGCAGCACTTGCATTGGTTGATACCAAAACAAATAATCCCGTCGACGGCACGACAACGGATGAAAAAGGGGAATTTTCATTGACCAAAGTGGCTTCCGGAAATTTCAAGATCCTGATTTCATTTATTGGCTATAAAACAAAAACCATCAGTGATATCAAAATAGACCGCAAAACAGATCTGGATCTGGGTTCTGTTGTACTGAGTCCGGATGTGGTGCAGCTGAAAGAAGTGGAAGTAGTCGGGATGGCGCAGATGGTGGAAGAAAAAGTAGACCGTCTGGTTTACAACGCCGAAAAAGACATTACAAGCAAAGGCGGCGACGCTTCCGACGTCATGAAAAAAGTGCCGATGCTTACGGTAGACCTTGACGGAAATGTTTCTCTGAGAGGAAGTTCCAACGTCCGGGTTCTGATCAACAACAAGCCTTCGACCATTATCGCCACGAGCGTAGCAGATGCTTTGAAGCAGATTCCTGCGGATATGATCAAATCGGTGGAAGTCATCACGTCTCCGTCGGCCAAGTACGATGCGGAAGGTTCTGCGGGGATTATCAATATTGTTACCAAAAAGAGCACCATTCAAGGCGGAACGCTGAACTTGGATACGGGCATAGGAAACAGAGGTTCCAACCTTGGTCTCAGAGGAAATTACCGGGTTGGGAAAATGGGATTCAGCCTCGGCGGCTTCGGAAGGTTCAATTACAACATGCCGGGCAAATATGAAAACCTGCAGGTTGGTAAACTGGATCGGTTCTCTATCCGTCAGACCAGCGATACGGACAATAAAATGGCTTTCGGTTCTTACAATTTCGGCTGGGACTATGAAATTGACTCAAAAACTTCGCTTTCTGCCGGCGTACGCTACGGAATGAGAAATATGAGAAATACACAGGAACTGTCTACATTCAATACACAGAGCAGCGGCGAAACAACTACCAATTTCAGGGATGTAAGCACAAAAGACCTTTCCGGAACGTGGGATGTAAATGTGGATTATATCAAAACACTGAGCAAACCGCAGCAGGAACTGAGCATATCGACACAGTACAGCCGCAACAACCGTACAAATGACTATGATACCGATGTGTATTCATTGAACAACAATCAGCTGCGCGAACTGCTTGGGATACAGGGAAACAACAATTCAAGCCATAACCAGGAAAGTACCGTTCAGCTCGATTATCAGACGCCGATCAAGGATAACCAATTGATTGAAGTGGGAGGTAAAGGAATTTTCCGTCAGGTGGTGAGTAACTACGATTATTATAATACGATCACTACGCCGCAGGCAGCCAGTAACCTGAACTACGATCAGAATGTGGCGGCCGGATATTTTTCCTATACTTATACTACCAAAAACAAATTTACGATCAAGGCGGGATCAAGGTACGAGTATACCAGTATCGATGCATCGCAGGGAGAACAAGGCGATCTTAATATTCCGTCGTACAGCAATCTGGTTCCGAGCCTGAACCTTTCCAAAACATTTGCCAAAGGGCAGACATTCAAACTCGGCTATAACCGTCGTTTGCAGCGTCCCGGCATTCAATTCCTGAACCCTAACAGAAATGCAGCCAACCCGCTGAATGTCACCGTCGGAAATCCGCAGCTGAGACCCGAGCTGACGGATCAGGTGGAACTGGGAACAAGCTTTTTCAAAAATTCCCTTTATGTGAATGTTTCCACGTTTGCCCGTTTCACAAACAATTCAATCGAAAGCATCCGTACAACCAGCGAACAAGGCGTTATTACAACGACTTACGGCAACATCGGTTCCAAGAAGAATTACGGTGTAAACGTGTTTGGAAATATGACGTTTTTCAAAAAATGGCAGATTGGCGGCGGATTTGACGCATACTACGCAGATCTTTCCAATAACAGCCCGGACCCTTCTTTATCTGCTTCGAACACCGGTTTTGTGTTAAGCGGCCGTTTCAGAACAAGTCTTACGATCCGGAATGGCTGGGGATTGCAGGGCGGCGGATTTATCAGAGGCCGGGATGTTCAGTTGCAGGGAAGTCAGGCCGGTTTCCGTATGTATGATCTGGGTATCAAGAAAGATTTTACCAACAAGCGCGGAAGCATCGGTTTCGGAATGGAAAATTTCCTGGCACCTTCTTTCAAAATGAAAACCAGTCTGGAATCCAGCACATTTACACAAATGAATACCAATTATTTGTTCAACAGAGGTTTCCGGATCAATTTCTCGTATCGTTTGGGTAAAATGACATTTGTGGAGCAGAAAACACGCAGAAGGAAATCGGTTAACAATGATGATCAGAAAAGTGAAAGCGGCGGAATGGATGCCGGCGGCGGAGGTGCACAAAACGCTCAGCCTGCGATTACAGTACCTGCAGTAAGGCCCGGTGCTCCGGCAATGGCACCAAGAACAGACGGAGCAGGAAGGCCGGCAGCCCCAATGCAGCAAGGAACGCAAGGTGTAAAAACAGATTCAACGGTAACGCCAAATGCAACATTTACGCCGGACTCTACGGCGAGACCAGCTGTTATTCCTGCAACTTCGGATTCTACTGCAAAGCCGGCCGTCATTCCGGCAACGCCGGATTCAACCGCAAGGCCGGACAGCACCGCAAGACCCGTGTTGCCTGTGTCGCCAGTAAAGTCGGATTCGACAGCACTTCCTGTAAAACCGGCTACGCCTGCGGATTCATTGCCAAAAAGAGATTAAATCATCAATATTCCTAAATAACCGATAACCAGAAAGCCCGGCGTTTGATTGCCGGGCTTTTCTTATTTTACATAGAATTTTGATTAATGAGTTCAAAAGTCTTGTTAATTGGCGAATCTTCTGCTGACTTCAAGTTAATGTCACTTACAAGCCTGTTGCCAAATAAATGCGATTTGCCTTTTAAAATTTGTATGTTAGAGCCTTGTACTTTAGCTTTTGAGAAGTCCAGAATCAATGTATCATTTTCACTAATTTTATTATCATTTAGTTTAACCAAAACATTTTCATATACTGCTTTTTGCTCTTTTACAAGACCATTTTCATCCAGAATTCCTTCATCAAAAACAGATTCAGCAATATTCACTTCGGTAGCACTTTTCCTTGTAATAACCCAAGTAATCGCTCGATGTTCCGTCGTAACCTTTAATAAAGATGACTTGTAAGTTCCGGCAAAAGCTGTTGCGTAATCTGTTGAAGGTTCAACTTCTACACGAGAAGACTCTTTTGAACAAGAGCTTAAAAAACATGAAACTAAAGAAACAAACAAGATGATTTTTTTCATAGCAATGCAAGTTTTAGGATTTTCCGCAATGCTAGAAACTTATAATTTTATAATTTTTTATAATGATCAATTGGCAGTACTCAATGAATATCCGGTTATAGCCAGCCTAAATAACCGCCGAGCCGTTCTTTTCACGAATTTCTTTCAATATCCTTTCTGCGCCGGCTTCTAGCAGTTCATCCGCCAATGCCGTGCCCAGTTCTTCGGGAAATTGAGAAGAGCCGGTTTGCGTTTTCCGGATTAATTCCTGGCCATCCAGGCTGATGATTCCGCCTGTAATATTAATTTGCTCGCCGTCCAGCGTTGCCATGCCAAAAACCGGAATGCTGCATCCGCCCTGAAGCTGTTTCAGAAATGCCCTTTCAGCGCGTAAACAGGTTTCGGTATGTTTGTCATTCAGCAGTTCTTTCAGGATGGATTTCTTTTCTTCGGATAGATTAACAGCGCATTCAATGGCAACGCTGCCTTGCCCCACAGCCGGTGTAAATTCATCCAGCAGCAAATGTTCCGCAATTTTATCGTCATATTCCATTCTGTGAACGCCGGCATAAGCGAGAATCAATGCATTGCAATGGCCTTCGTGCAGCTTTCTCATGCGCGTCTGAAGGTTGCCGCGCATATCCACAATTCTGATATGCGGATAAAAATGTTTCAAAACAGCAATCCTTCTCGTCGATGAAGTACCGACAACAAATGCTTCTCCGCTTTTCAATGAAAGATTGGTGTCAAAGCTGACCAGCACGTCGTTGGCTTTCTCTCTTTCCGTATAAGCTATAATTTCAAAGGCTTCATCCAGCTGCGACTGCAGATCTTTGGCGCTGTGTACGGCGATATCAATGCTGCCGTTTTTCAGCTGATCTTCCAGTTCCTGTGTAAAAACGCCTTTACTGCCGATTTTGGATAAGGACCGGTCGAGGATTTTATCCCCTTTTGTTTCAATAATGACGATTTCAGTATCAATTCCGCCTTTTTGCAACTGCGCTTCAACATAATGTGCCTGCCAAAGAGCCAGTTTACTTCCGCGTGTTCCTATTTTTATATGCATGATTCAATCTTTTTACTTCAGACACCCACGGTATCATTTTCGTCTGTAACAATTTTATCTTCAATATAAGCAACAATAAGTGCGGCAATATCAATCCCGCTGACTTCCTCAATTCCTCTCAAACCCGGCGAAGAATTCACTTCCATAACCAACGGTCCGCGGTCGGACTGAAGCATATCTACGCCTGCTATTTTTATTCCCAGTGCTTTGGCCGCAGAAATGGCCGTATGTTCTTCTTCCGGCGTCAGCTCGATCATATAACCTTCTCCGCCGCGATGCAGATTGGAACGGAAATCGCCTTCGGCTCCCTGCCGTTTCATGGCCGCCACCACTTTGTTGCCAATCACAAAGGCGCGAATGTCGGCGCTTTTTGATTCTGCAATGTATTCTTGTATCAGGAAATTGGCCCTTAATCCGTAAAATGCCTCAATCGTGGATTTTGCAGCTTTGATGGTTTCTGCCAGAACAACGCCTACGCCCTGCGTACCTTCCAAGAGTTTGATAATGACCGGCGGACCGCCCACCATATGGATCAGTTCGTTTACCTGTGAAGGGTTCTTTGCAAAAACGGTTTTGGGAATATCAACGCCGGATTTCGCCAGCACCTGCATGCTCCGCAATTTATCACGCGAACGCAGAATGGCCTGCGATTTGACGGTTGTGAAAATTTTCATCAGCTCCATCTGGCGGACAACTGCGCAGCCGAAAGCCGTTACGGAAGTTCCTATTCTGGGAATGACAGCATCTATTCCGGTTACGGGTTTCCCTTTGTAAATAACGCTGGGTTTTCCTCCTTCAATCATTACAAAACATTTTATATGATCAATAACGACTGCCTGATGGCCTCTTTGTTTTATTGCCTCCACCAAACGCCTTGTGGAATAAAGGTCTGGATTGGTGGATAATACGGCGATTTTCATATAAGTTCTGAGTAATGGAATTGCGTTGAAGGCAAAAGCAGTAAATCTGCCATTTTGATAAGTTTATTTAGAATGCTTTTTAGCCGAAAGGTCTTGCTGCGATACATCGATGATAAAACGGTTTTTCAGGAATTTTCTTCCGAGAAGCACGGGATATCTCATTTTGCGGCGGTTGGCAAGTGAAAATTCGGCCCGTATCTTTTTTCCGAAAATCCGGATGCCGGTTTTGATCACATACCGTTTTTCCTCTTTTCCGAAAGAATTGCGGATGACCGTTTCCTTAAAATCTGTAACAGAAAACAATTGCTGCGGCGCACCTTTTCGGATATCCAGATAAAAATGCAGCTTCACCGTTTCTCCTTCTTTGACCAGTTTTACTCTCGAACAATGAATGGCAGAAGTAGCAGCACCGGAATCGATACGTACGGGCACTTCGTTCCAACCAAGGTCAGGAAAGTCTACAACATCCGTAGCTCCGATCGTTTCCAGGGGATTTTTCATCAGCGTTGAAAGAATTGAGCAACGATAAGCGACAGGTCAAGAAAAACCATTTTGGCCCTTACGTTTCGCTCGACATGATAATAGGAAAGGTTTACTTCTTCAATCATTCTTTCCAGCGCTTCAAAGCTGACGGTTTTGGAAAAATTCTGAACGAAAGTAAGTTCTTCCTGCGGAACACGCAATAACTCGCCCGCACCTGCCCGCCAGACGAGCATATCCCTGAAAAGCCGCAATCCGTATTCCAGCAGTCCTTTCTGTCGTTCCTTGTTCATTACGTCAAAGTTATCCGCCAGCTTTACAAGATGTGAGATGTCGTATTTGTAGCAGGAACGCATCCATGCGGCAAACCAGCCGGAACGGTCATCTTCGGTTTCCTGAACAAGTTTCAGCGCTTCGGAAAGATTGCCGTCGCACAAGTATGCGATCTGGACTGCTGTTGTTTCATTTACATGTTGCCATTTCAGGAAAGTGCGGACTTCATCGTCGGAAAATGCCGGAACTGCAACGCGCTGCGTACGGGAAATAATCGTAGTAAGGAGTTTGTCCGACTGATCGCTGACGAGCAGAAACAGGGTTTTCGCAGGCGGCTCTTCCAGGATTTTCAAAATGGCATTGGCCGACGATGCGTTCATAATATCGGGTTTCCAGATCAGCAGGATTTTGTATTCGCCTTCGTATGACTTGACAGAAAGTTTGCCAAGAATCCCGCGTGCTTCTTCTACCGAAATATTGCCCTGCCTGTTTTCCGAGCCGATAAAATCCAGCCATTCCGGAAGTATGCGGTAAGGATTTTCTATCAGGAATGAACGCCATAAATTTAAAAAAGCCTCGCTGTTTTTGCCGTCTGCTTTTTTGGAAGCAGCAACGGGAAAGATGAAATGGAAATCCGGATGGATCAGTTTGCCCATTTTGGAGCAGGAAGCACAAACGCCGCATGCATCTTCTTCATTCCGGTTTTCGCAGTTGATATAAGTGGAAAAGGCAAGCGCCAGAGCCAGTCCGCCTCCGCCGGGAGCAGAATCAAAAAGCTGTGCGTGAGCGAGATGACTGGTGTTCACCGAGCGCCTCAACGTGGATTTTATATGTTCAAGTCCCGGAATATCTTTAAAAAGCACGGTTTGGTCAGATTAGTCTTTTATAGATCAACGCAGCAGCCGGTCAGAATATCCGCTGATTTCGGGTTTGTTCAAAAACGGTCCGCAAAATATTTTCATCATCTTCTTCAAAATCAATGTTCCGGCGGTTTACAGTGTCTTTTGCAACGGCCAGCGCTTTTTCCAGGCGGTATTCTGAAATTCCTTCCGCATGGCCGCCCCATGAAAACGAAGGCGTATGCTTCGCCTGAAACCCGGAGCCAAATACATTGACATTTACGCCGACAACCGTTCCGGTGTTGAACATGGTGGAAATTCCGGCTTTTGAATAATCGCCCATCATCAAACCGCAGAAAGTCAGGCCGGTATCAGCCAGCGAACCTGAAACGTAACTATGCAGTTTTACAGGGCTGTGGTCATTTTTCAGGTTTGAGTTATTGGTATTTGCGCCCAGATTGCACCATTCGCCAAGCACCGAATTGCCTAAATAGCCGTCGTGGCCTTTGTTGCTGTACCCGAAAAATACACTGTTGCTTACTTCACCGCCAACTTTACAAAAAGATCCGATGCTTGTACCGGGCCGTATTTTGGCACCTTGCGCAAGTACGGAACTTTCACCCATGGCGAATGGCCCCTGAATAAGCGATCCTTCCTGGATCAAGGCATTTCGTCCGATGTAAACAGGGCCGTTTTCCGCATTGATCACCGCCGCTTTGATCACCGCCCCGGTTTCAATGAAAATCTGCTCTTTATGGTAACAATGCGTAAAAGGATCTGTAACCGGTTCGGATTTTCTGTTTGCCGTTATTCTCTCAAAATCAGCTTTTATCTGTGCGCCGTTGAATGTAAAAATATCCCATACATTTCTGATCATTGTAAACGGACCGGAATAGGTCAGAGCAGTGATATGGGTATATTCAATGGATGGCTGCCAACCGGCGGAACTTCTGACGGCAAGTATTTCGCCGTTTTCCGAAGTCAGAGCTGTATTTACAGCTAAATCCTGAATGGCTGCAACCAGCTTTTCATCCGGGCATAAACCGCCGTTTATAAAAAGGTTGTCATCAACAACGGTCAACGGAAATTTACGGCTTAAATAAGGTTCCGTATGAAAAGAAACAGCCGTTTTCAGCCAGTCATTCCACTTTTCGTATATTTTTTCAATACCGCAGCGAATGGCTGCAACCGGTCGGGTGTATGTAAATGGTAAAAGCTGCGTACGAATTACAGGATCGTCAAACAGAATGGTATGAAGCATATTTTACTTAAGTATGTGCAGCCAAAGTTCGTCCATTTTTCGGACAGGACAAAAAAAGAAGCAGTCTCCTGTGACTTTTATCAGGAGACTGCTTCTTTGTAAATATTTTAGAACGGATCAGCCAAAGTTTTTAATTCAATAACCCGAAGCTGAAAAGAAGATCTTACGCTTCTTTTTGTTGTCCGTAACGTTTTCTGAACTTGTCAACACGTCCGGCTGTATCTACAAGTACATTTTTACCTGTATAGAAAGGATGTGACTGAGAAGAAACCTCGACTTTATAAACCGGGTATGATTTGCCATCTTCCCAAGTAATGTTTTCGTTGGTTTCTATTGTAGAGCGCGTAATGAATTTATAATCGCTTGATAAATCCCAGAAAACTACTTCTCTGTAATTGGGATGAATATCTTTTTTCATTGGTATATAATATTATGTGTTTCGATACAATTCTCAAAAAGGATTGCAAAAGTAGAAATTCTAATCTTGTAAACCAAGTAAAAGAAGGCTATCTTTTTTGATGTTAGTACGATACGAACAAAAACGTTTATTTAAACTTCACTCAATTGCTGTTTAAGTACTTGAATCCCTCTTCTGGCTTCTTTTTCAAAATCGTTATAAACGAAGCATTCTATGGATAATCCGCCTTTGTAGTTTATTTTTTTCAAAGCGTTGAGATACGGCCGGAAATCATCGCCCTTTACGCCCGGCGGCGTACGGTTTTCCTTTTCTGCAATGTGACAATGCACAATATGCTTTCCGTATTTGACAATTTCAGCAGGCGGTTCGTCTTCTTTCAGCATATGGTAAATGTCGCATAAGAGCTTGACTTTCGGACTTTTCACGGCTTCCACGATTTCAACGCCTTCGGCCAGGCTGTTGATAAAGTTGGTCTCTCCGCGGTTGAGAGGTTCAACGGCTATGGTCACGCCATATTTTTCGGCAAGCGGCGCCATTTTTCTTGTAAGTTCAATATGCTGGGCTTTTGCCTTGTCGCGGTCATAGCCTTCGGGAATAATCCGGGAACCGCCGCTTCCGAACACAACATATTGCGAACTGCATTCCTTTGCACGTTTCAGCACAAGTTCCGTACGCTGCAGAATGGCTTCATGATTGGCATCCGGCCCAAGCGTTTTCAGGCTTCCGGGAAGCAGGATTACATATGATCTGATCGGAAAGTTTTCAGATCGCAGCTGTTCCAGGTTTTTTGCATACTGCGTGTCTCCGTTGTCGGGAATGAGGAAGCCGGTAACCGACTCTTCTATATAACTGCACCCGGATTCTCTCAGAAAATCAGCTTTTTCATAAGCGGCAAAAACACCAAGCTGCAGGGAGTATAGCGGGTCCAGTTTTTGTATTGTCAAAGCCTGAACGAAAGTGGGGCCGGCGGCCAGGCCTGCAATAAGCCCGGCACTCTTTTTTACAAAATTTCTTCGGGAGGAAACGGCAGTTGTTTTATCCATAACAGGGGGAATATTAATGCTTTATTTTAAAATAACAGGGTTCGTTGAGACAAAAAGTTTTGCAAGTAAATTACCGGCCTGAAAAATAAAGTTTACAAAAAATAATTTTCATAAACATTTTTTATCATTATAACTTATTGATCAGTAGATGTTAATGTAAAATATTTGATCGGAAAAATTAGGTTGTTACTGAAAAAAGTTTACAAATTTTTAAGCTGAAAAAAATAAAAAATATTTTTTGTGATCAATTTACGGGAACTGTATCCGTAACCGGCTAGCTATAAGAATCTTACTTGAAACTTAATTTGCATTATCCCTATAACACAAATTTTGCGCCCGAAACCGGGGTTGCTAATCATGTTAATTTAATGTTATTTCAAGGGATTTTAAGGCTTCACCGACTTAAAATTTCAATAATATACATCACTTACTTCCTTTTAACAATCTACTCATATGTCAATGTATGTAATAAAGCGTGACGGCCGCCGCGAATCGGTAAAGTTCGACAAGGTGACAGCACGCATCGAGAAACTGAGCTACGGGCTTGATATCAATTATATCCAGCCGATCGAAGTGGCCAAGAAAGTTGTATCGGGCATTTACGATGGCGTTACTACCGCTGAACTGGATAATCTGGCTGCCGAAACTGCGGCTTCCATGACCACAAAACATCCGGATTATGCTATTCTTGCTGCCCGGGTTGCAATCTCGAACCTTCATAAAAATACATTGAAGTCGTTTTCAGCTACGATGAAGCGGCTTTACACTTACGTAGACTCCAAAACGGGAGAAAATGCATCACTTATTTCAAAAGAAGTTTATGATGTAATCCGCCAGAATGCTTCCCTGCTTGATTCCACTATTATATATGACCGTGATTATGCCTATGATTATTTCGGTTACAAAACACTTGAAAAATCTTACTTACTGAAGGTAGACGGTAAAATCGTTGAAAGACCCCAGCATATGCTCATGCGTGTTGCTGTCGGGATTCACCAGGACGATGTTCAGGCTGCGATAGAAACGTATCATTTGCTTTCGGAAAAATGGTTTACACATGCAACGCCTACTTTATTCAACGCAGGAACGCCAAAGCCGCAAATGTCTTCGTGCTTTCTGCTGACGATGAAAGAAGATAGCATCAATGGAATTTACGATACGCTTAAAAACTGTGCATTGATTTCGCAGTCTGCCGGCGGTATCGGGCTCAGCATTCATGATGTGCGTGCTACGGGTACTTATATTAAAGGTACGAATGGACAATCGAACGGTATTGTTCCGATGCTTCGCGTATTCAATGACACGGCAAGATATGTTGATCAGGGCGGCGGAAAGCGTAAAGGTTCTTTCGCCATCTATATGGAGCCGTGGCATTCGGATATATTCGATTTTCTTGATCTTAAAAAGAATCACGGAAAAGAAGAGCAGCGTGCCCGCGACCTTTTCTATGCTTTGTGGATTCCGGATTTGTTTATGAAGCGCGTAGAGGCAAACGATACGTGGTCATTGTTCTGTCCGCACGAATGCCCGGGACTTTCGGATACGCACAGCGAGGAATTTGAAAAGCTGTATGAAAAATACGAGCTGGAAGGCAGAGCGCGTAAAACCATCAAAGCGCAGGATTTATGGTTTGCAATCATGGAATCGCAGATTGAAACGGGCACGCCTTATATGTTGTACAAGGACCATGCAAACAGCAAATCAAACCAGAAAAATCTGGGAACGATCAAGTCGTCGAACCTTTGTACCGAAATTATCGAGTACACAGCGCCGGATGAAGTGGCGGTTTGTAACCTTGCTTCCATTGCATTGCCAAAGTTCGTTGAACAGGGTGCGGACGGATATATGCGTTTTGACCATAAGAAACTCTATGAAATTACAAAGGTCATTACACGCAACCTGAACAAAATCATCGACCTGAATTATTACCCGGTACCCGAAGCAGAAAAAAGCAATAAAAGACACCGGCCAATCGGAATCGGCGTACAAGGACTTGCCGATGCATTTTGCATGATGCGGATGCCTTTTGATTCTGATGAAGCGCGTCAGCTGAATAAAGATGTGTTTGAAACCATTTACTTTGGTTCCATGGAAGCATCCATGGAGTTGGCCATGCAACACGGACCATATGAAACATGGGCGGGAAGTCCGATTTCAAAAGGAATTTTTCAGTTTGATATGTGGGGCGTGACGCCTGAAAGCAATCGCTGGGACTGGAACAAGCTGAGAAAAGAAGTGATTCAGTACGGTGTTCGCAATTCATTATTGCTGGCGCCGATGCCGACGGCTTCAACAAGCCAGATACTTGGAAATAACGAATGTTTTGAGCCATTTACATCCAATATATATGTAAGGCGCGTCCTTTCAGGCGAATTTGTTGTTGTAAACAAATATCTGCTTAAAGATCTTGTAAGATTGGGTCTTTGGAATGAAGAAATGAAAAATAACCTTGTCCGTGCAAGCGGTTCGGTTCAGCCCATTCCGAACATTCCTCAGAATATCAAAGATCTTTATAAAACGGCATGGGAAATCAAGCAGCGTAGCTTGCTGGATATGTCAGCCGATCGCGGCGCATTTATTTGCCAGTCTCAGTCGCTGAATATTTTTATGGAAGAAGCGAATTTCGGAAAGCTTACTTCCATGCACTTCTATGCATGGAAAAAAGGGCTTAAAACCGGAATGTATTATTTGAGAACCAGAGCGGCTTCCGATCCTGTTCAGTTTACAGTAAGCAAGCAGGCAGAAGTACAGCTTGAGCCTGCAACCGCTGTTGTCGCTGAAAAAGAGCTGAATTACGTTCAGTATGCCGAAGAGCATGCAAAGCCGATTGTACCGCGCGACAACCGATCCGACATGCAGTGTTCATTGGATGATCCGGAAGGATGTGAAGCTTGCGGATCATAATCATAGTATACAAAGTTTAAGAATCAGGTCCCTGCCAGCAGGGGCCTTTTTTTGTTTCTGTATTTAGAAGAGGGGTATCTAGAAGCTGCCTGATGCATACTGCTCGTGGTACTTGCCGGGAGAGTCAGTCGGAGGAAGTTTTCTGGAACTATTTTCCGTTAGCTAATATTGATTATCAACCGGTTAAGGAGATTTGGGGAAAAATGCGATAAATATTTTCATTCTGTGCTTGCGTATAAAAAGTTAATGTTGCACTTTTGCACTCCCAATCGGGAATAATGGGTTTTGCAGTTGGCAAGGCCACCAGTTCTGAGGCAATCAGAGCCCAGTTCTTTGACATGATGAAGAGAGCAAAACAAGGAGATTTGTTTAGGAGAATTCGGCTCTGTGGCTGCTGTCTGTAATGGGCAGGGGTTTACAGAAGCCACAACAACATTTACAATGGAGAGTTTGATCCTGGCTCAGGATGAACGCTAGCGGCAGGCTTAATACATGCAAGGCGAAGGGGCAGCAATGTCA
>NZ_VBSN01000023.1 GCF_006149045.1 Dyadobacter flavalbus | reverse complement strand
TTATATCAACTACTACAACAAAGACAGGATCAGGCTTAATTTAAATGGAATGAGCCCGGTACAATACCGAGCTCATCACACTAATCGTTAATTCTTAAACTCGTCCAACTTTTGGGGTGCAGTCTAAAATTCAGGGCTGCCTTTTTTTGGGAAAAAATACTTAATAATTCATTACTTTCTTTTCTCTGCTGCTCTCGAAGGCAAGGTCAATAACGCGGGTCGTGCGGATAATTTCTTCCGGTTTCACGGCAAGTTCGGCTCCGTTGACAATCGCATCGTAAACGTTCTGATAAAACGGAGCATAATCGCCGGCTTCACTTTTGATAATTCCTGTATATTCTTCACTGAACAGCCGTCCCCAGCGGTTTTCAGGCTCTACGCCCCAGGGTTGGGTTGTAGGTAAAATATTCTGGCGGAGTGTTTCTTCCTGCGGGTCCAGTCCGCCTTTGATGAATGAACCTTTTGTGCCGTGCAGGTTATAGCGAAGAAAATTTTCATAAACCAGCAGGCTTGACTTGATAATGACCATTTTATCTGCATAGCCGAGCCGTACATCAAAGTAATCGTCGATTTCACTGTTTGGCCTTACGGTACGGATTTCTGCAGTAACCGTCTGCGGCTCACCGAAAAGCACAAGAGCCTGATCAATAAGATGCGGGCCGAGGTTATAAAGGTTTCCGCCTACGGGAACGCTTTTCTCTTTCCAGGATTCAGTCGGAACCACGGGCCGGAAGCGGTCATAATGGCATTCGTACTCAATGATATCGCCCAGCTTGTTTTCAGCAATCAGTTTTTTAACCGTAAGAAAATCAGAATCCCAGCGGCGGTTCTGGTATGCGGTCAGGATCAGTCCTTTTTCTTCGGCCAGTGCTACAAGTTGTCTGGCTTTGTCTTCGGTTGCAGCAAAAGGTTTTTCGATAACGACATGCTTTCCGTTTTCAAGCGCATCCATGGCATATGGAAAATGCGTGTCATTGGGCGTACATATGAATACAACGTCTATTTCTTCGTCGCTCAAAAGTTCATCGACGGATCTTGCGTTGCCGATGGACGGATCAAATTCCTGCGCTTCGTTCTTGCTTCTTTCAACCACCGTTTTGATTTTGAATCCGGGGTTCGTACTTAAAAATGGAGAATGGAAATAACGTCCGGACAAACCGAAACCAATTAACCCGACATTGAGAATTCTTGAAGACATACGATTGAATTTAGACTTTTCACAAAGGTAACTTTTGACTGCAAACTGGCAAGTAACATCAAGGCAATGCAAAAGCAACAAATTGATCTCCTGACTTTGTATTGAGCTTTCCGCCGCCGCAGGCAATGACGACAAATTGTTTGCCATTCACGGAATAAGTACTCGGCGAGGCATATCCGGCGGCTGGCAGTTTGGCTTTCCAGATTGTTTTTCCGGTGCGTTTGTCAATTGCCCTGAACTGTTCGTCGCGGCTTGCGGCTATAAATATCAATCCGCCTGCAGTAACCAGCGGCCCGCCGTAATTATCCGTTCCGGTTGGAGGAATGCCCTTTTCAGTCAATTCCTTGTATTCGCCCAGCGGCACCTGCCAGCGGTGTTTTCCCGTGTTCAGGTCAACGGCGGTAAGCGTTCCCCATGGCGGCTGGCTTACCGGATAGCCGTTTTTATCATACCAGCGATTGTAACCTGTATGCTGATAGGGAACCTGCGATGTGTTTGTGGCTGCGATTGATTCTTTTAAATTCCGGTTATATAAAAAATCAACAATTGCATCTTTTTCAGCCTTGGAAATGTGTGAAAACGAAGGCATCATTCCTTTGCCTTTTTCAAGAATGGAATGAATCTGTGAAGTTGTAAGCCTTTTATCAATGCCGGCCAGAGAAGGATACGATCCGTCATGGTTTCCGGTTCTGTCTGCGCCGTGGCAGGAAGCGCAGTTCCTTTGATATAAACCGGCTCCGGTTATGCGCTGATTGCTTGCTTTTAAATCTTTCTTAATCAAAGAAGTATAAACCGGAATTTCTTTTGCCGGCACGTACATGATGCCGTCCGGATCGGTAGCAGCACCGCCCCATTGTGCACCGCCGTCTGTACCGGGATAAAAAATGGTCATCTGTGATGTTACAGGAATGTAAGCCTGTCCGGTGCGCGCATGAAGCAGCAGTTTTTCAACAGAATCACGGCCGGCAACAAAAGAATTAAGGTCTTTTACATTAAAATGCTGGCGTGTGAACGGAACGGGCAACTCCGGAACAGGCTGGGTTGCACTCAGTTTTTCACCAGAAATGGCATCCGAAGAGAAAGAAACTTCCTTTATCGGAAAAAGCGGTTTTCCTGTAACCCGGTCAAAAATAAAGATATAACCTTGTTTGGTAATCTGTGCAACGGCATCGATGCGCTTTCCGTTGTGCGTTACTGTAACCAGATTCGGCGGTGCCGGAAGATCACGGTCCCAGATGTCATGATGAACAAACTGAAAATGCCATAAACGCCTACCTGTTGCAGCGTCCAATGCAAGCAGACAATTGGCAAACAAATTATTTCCCGGCCTGTTGCCGCCGTAAAAATCGTAAGCAGCAGAACCGGTCGGAACGTAAACGATGCCTCTTTTTCTGTCGATTGCCATTCCTGCCCATGCATTTGCCCCGCCGAATTTTTTTCTTGCAAGCTGCACAAGCCAGGTTTCAGAACCGGATTCGCCTTTGTCCGGAATCGTTTTGAAAGTCCATGCAAGTTTTCCGGTAAGTACATGATAAGCCCTTACATCGCCCAGAAGGGCAGTTTCGGATTCGGCAACACGCGTCCCGACAATGATCAGGTTTTTATAGATTGTATTCGGCGTGTTGGAAGTAACAAAATCATCCGCTCCCGGCCGTTCAATGCCGCTTTTAAGATTGATCCTGCCGTTTTCCCCGAAAGAACGGATTGGCAATCCGGTTTCGGCATTCAGTGCATAAAGCCATTGACCTGCACCGAAGAAAATGCGTTTGTTTTGTTTATCCGCCCAGTAAGTCACGCCGCGGCTTATGGTTCCGCCGACATCCGGGACATTTGATTTCCAGATTTCCTTCCCGGTTTCCGCATTGACGGCAAAAGCCTGCGTAGCTGCCGAAACAGCATAAAGAACGCCGTCAATAATGATCGGATTACTTTGTATCTGGCTGCGGTTCCGGATTGTGTCCGCTCCGCCGGAAGCATAAGTCCAGGCTACTTTAAGCTGATTTACATTATCCGCATTGATCTGATTTAATGTAGAATAATGGCTCCTCGCTCCGTCGCCGTTGTATTCGGGCCAGTCTGTATCGAGCAGAAAAGATGCAAGTGCAATGCCCGTCAAAATCAGGATCAGTCTGATCATGCTTCCTGCCAGAGTTCTTTCGCTCTTTGCAAATCCCTTTTCATTGCGTCAAATACAACTTTTTCGTCCACCGTAATTTTATCCGCACCCTGATCTGCGCCGCCCAGCGGATATTCCAGATGCAAACAGACCGGCACTTCGGTTTTTGTGTCTTTCAGCAATTTGAAGTAAGTCTTGAAATCCACCATTCCTTCGCCAAGCGGAACGCTTTTAGGCGCCCATTTTCCATTGGTTTTTTCCCACATAAAATCTTTTAACACAATGGTTTTGATGTTTGGCCGGATCAGGTTAAAGCCGGTTTGCCAGGAAAGTCCGCCTTCCAGCGTGGCGTGGCGTATATCATACTGCGCACCCATGTTTCCGGGATTTGCTTTCTGAAGAATTTCCCAGATTTCAAACATGGATGCACCCACCATTCTGCCCGCATGGTTCTGATAGCAGCCAATGAGGCCAAGTTTGTCATTCAGCTTGCTCAGCCCTGCCATTTTGTTCCTGTATTCATCAAGAAGCTGCGGAATTGTTTTCTGGTCATTGTATTTGTACCAGTTCATCCTGTAATATCTGAAGCCCAGCTTTGCAGCCGTTTCCAGCAGTTTTTTATCAACCGCATTGTTCGCATCTTCCACAGCCGTACAGAACATGGAAGGCGTAAAGCCCGCTTTTTTCATGGCGTCCACGGCTTTGGGCAGATCCGTTTCTACATTTTCCGGAACAACATGTCCTTTTGGGCGGACCGTAAGATCAATTCCGTCAAACCCGATTTCCTTTGCCGCCGCGCACATATCCGTATAGTTCAGAAACTGCAGGTGTTTTGAAAAAATATTGATCTTAAGAGGTTCTGCTGCGGTTTTCGTTTTTCCGGAAAAAACTTCGCTGGCCATTGCGGGGATTACGGCGCCGGCCAAGGCGGTATGAACAAGAAAGTCACGGCGTGATATGGGTGTGGACATATTATATTCGCCATTTTTTGGCTTTAATATTTCAGTAAATTTTTAGAATCATAAGATCGTGCGGACAGTTTTTTACCGGCGTAAAGTCAAATGATTTCAGGAATTATTCGGGAAGCTGTCAAAATAATAATTCCGGAAAATGTAAAAAGTTTCCAGCGGAAGTCCGGTGCCGTACTTCGGCCCATGATAAAAATGCAATGTATTTTTCCAAATTGTGTATTTTTGTAATATGATTGAACAGCCTGCCACAATATATTTCAGGGATGAGGAGGAATTGGCAGCAGTCTCGGCTAAACTCCTGCAAACGGGTAACGATACGCCGGTCTGGCTGTTTGAAGGCCATATGGGTGCCGGTAAAACCACGCTGATCAAAGCAATTTGCAGGCAGCTGGGTGTAATATCCCATGTTCAAAGCCCTACTTTTTCGCTTGTAAACGAATACGAAGCACAAAACGGCTGCGTGTATCATTTTGATTTTTACAGGATTAAAGATGAGACCGAAGCGCTGGATATGGGCATAGAAGAGTATTTCGATTCGGGTTGCTTCTGCTTTGTGGAATGGCCGGGCAAAATTGAAAACCTGTGGCCTGAAAAGTATATGCTGCTTAATCTGCAGGCAGACGAAAGTGGCATGAGAATATTGGAAATAAACAGGATATAAGCGGTTATATAATCAGTAATTTTTCACTTTCATTTTTTTGGTAGTAAATGGCACAACCTCAGATAACCGGTTTTGAAGAGCTAGCTAAACAGTCCGTGCTGTATCCGCAAGAATCTTTAATGGCTGTTCGGAAAGATCAAAACTCGTTGCATATCGGATTGCCGAAAGAAGTTTCATTGCAGGAAAACAGGATTGCGCTTACGCCGGACGCTGTCGGAATACTGGTCAGGAACGGACATGAGGTATGGGTTGAAAAGGATGCGGGGAAAGGCGCCAATCTATCGGATCACGAATACAGTGAAGCCGGAGCCAGAATCGTGCAAAGTGCCAAGGAAGTTTATCAGGCCAATGTCATACTAAAGGTGGAGCCTCTGGTCGATGAAGAATTTGAGTACATCAGACCCGGAACCACACTGATTTCCGTCCTGAACCTTCCGGTTCTTCAGAAAAGGTATTTTGAAAAACTGAACGAGCTTAAAATCACCGGCATCAGTTATGAACTGATTGAAGATAAAGTAGGAGGAAAGCCGATCATACGTGCGATGGGCGAAATTGCCGGAAGTACCGTGCTGCTCATTGCCGCAGAATATCTGTCAACCCCGAATGGCGGAAGAGGCATTATCCTGGGCGGAATAACCGGCGTGCCGCCGACCAAAATCGTTATCATCGGGGCAGGAACGGTTGCCGAATATGCCACACGCGCAGCAATCAGCGTTGGAGCGGATGTCAAGGTGTTTGATAAACATATTTACCGTTTGCAAAGGCTGAAATACTCGATCGGGCAGAATCTTTATACTTCCATTATAGATTCCGATACACTAGGCGAAGCCATTGCGCGTGCCGATGTGGTGATTGGGACCATGCGTGCAGAAAACGGGGCCAGTCCGCTGGTCGTAACCAAAGAAATGGTTTCCCAGATGAAGCCCGGTTCGGTGATTATCGACGTCAGCATTGACCAGGGCGGATCGTTTGAAACTTCGCGCATGACGACGCACAAAAACCCGACTTTTAAATATAATGACATTATTCATTACTGTGTGCCCAATATTCCTTCGCGCGTAGCACATACGGCGAGTACGGCATTAAGCAACGTTTTTCTGCCTTTTTTACTCCAGACGGGTACAATCGGCGGAATTGAAGAAATGATTTATGCAAACAAATGGTTTATGAAAGGTGTTTACTGTCATAAAGGAACGTTAACCAATTCGCACATCGCCAGAAGCTTCAACATGCGTTACAAAGACCTGACGCTGCTGCTGGCTGCGAGAATGTAAAAAGCTTTTGGCTGTTAGCGGATCGGCTTTCAGCATTCGGTTAACATGAAAGCTAAAAGCCGATAGCTAAAGGCTAAAAGCCAAAAAGAACAGCTAGCTTTTTACATCTAACATCTTACATTTCACAAAGAGCCAAAAGCCAACCGCCAAAAACCATGATCAACAACAGCAATGAAAATGCCCTGATGGATGATGCCAATTCTCCGGAATTGAATCAGAAACTGATGGGTTATATATCCGAAGATTTTATAAAAGTTGCCGATCAGCTTAAAGAAGCTTCTTACCAGATCAGGAAACGGGGTTTTTCCGACAATCCGATTTTTGTGGTGACCAACAATGAACTGGAACTGGGCGTTCTGCTGATCGATGCTACGGAACTTGCCAATAATTACACGTACCGCGCTTCTTACATGCAGGAATTTGTTGAGCGCAAGCTGATCGGAGAAGAATCGGTTCTGCTGTTTCAGGAAAATTACAAGAATGCGGACGAGTTCTGCTGCCTTTTTGCGTTAATCGGCGATTTCTCCGGGTTTGTGTTTGTCCCTTATCCGGAAGACTGAGTGCTGTTCAGCTCACAACAGGTTACCGGATATAAATAAGAGCCTGCCGGCAGCTAAATGAAAAAGGTATGTTTGCGTAACATTCCGAGCGGTTTGAGAAAATTGAATTAGATTTATTGAACATTAACTGATTTACGTAAACATCCCGATATGGAATCAAAATTACCTTTGGAGCGAGAACTGGAACCTGTCTTTTTACAAAAATTCCCTCCGTTTTCAGAACAGGTCAAGGAATTTGTAGTTCAGTACGGGCCTTATTTCATTCTGATCCTGTCCGTTCTGGGGCTTATGGGATTGTTTACCGCATTCGGGATTATGGGGGCCGTTTCGGGAATGGGCAGTGTTTCAACAGCATTCGGAGTCAGTTTTTATCTTAATATTGCACTCGGGGCTTTTGTGCTGATTATGTATCTCATGGCATTTTCACCGTTGAGAGCACGTAAACGATCAGGATGGAACCTGCTTTATTATGCATTGCTGGTCGGATTGGTCAGCAATATCGTGCAGCTGAACATTTTCGTGGCACTTGTAAGCGGTGTGCTCGGATTCTGGATTCTGTTTCAGATACGCGAAAAGTACATCGGGTAAATATTTTCTTGAAATTCACTGAATAAATAGCGAACGGGCATCCGTCCGCTATTTTATTTTACCATTAATCCGGCTTTTAATGCTTTGATACTTGTAACTTTAATCCGGCCTTCTAAAATTTTGCATCTTTACCGCCGCAACAAAGCAGAACTTCCGCATTTACAGGCAGCGGCACAAAATTATTCACAGACCCTTTCACAAGTATGAATATCATAGAAGTCCGGAATGTAACGAAGGAATATGCAAACCATGTAGCGCTGGACAATGTAAGCCTTTCTATTCCCAAAGGATGTATCTTCGGATTGCTCGGGCCGAACGGCGCCGGAAAAACTTCACTGATCAGAATCATCAATCAGATTACCGGGCCGGACAAAGGCGAAATCCTGTTTGACGGCCGGCATCTTGACCAAAGCCATATTTCCAGGATCGGTTATTTGCCGGAAGAAAGAGGGCTTTATAAAAAGATGAAGGTCGGCGAGCAGCTGCTTTATCTGGCGCAGCTGAAAGGATTGTCACAAAAACAGGCGATGGAAAAGCTGAAAAGCTGGTTTGTCAAATTTGATATCAAAACCTGGTGGGACAAAAGCGTTTCGGACCTTTCCAAAGGCATGCAGCAGAAAGTGCAGTTTGTGTCCACTGTTCTTCACGAGCCCGACCTGATTATTCTCGACGAACCTTTTTCGGGATTCGACCCGATCAATGCCAATCTGATCCGTGACGAAATCCTGGAACTTAAAAAAAAGGGAAGTACGATTATTTTTTCCACGCACCGGATGGAAACCGTAGAGGAACTTTGCGACAATATCGCACTGATCCACAAGGCAAAAAAAGTGCTGGACGGCCCCAAGCTGCTGATCAAGGAACAGTTCAAAACGCATACCTATTTTGTCGAATACAGAGGAAACCTGGACGATCTGGGCCAATTGTATGAACTCGGTCAGGAGAAAAACCTTGAAAATGATTACAAGCGCATCAACATTCATCTGGCAAAGCATGTAAGTCCGAATGAATTATTATTCGGTTTATTGCAGAGAGTTGAAATCCGTTCTTTCGGCGAAAACATTCCGAGTATGAGCGACATTTTCATGCGTTCGGTCAATGAAGTGCCGGAATCATAACTACTCAGCCGTTCCAACCTTAAAAATCATTATTCAATGCGTAATATATTACTAGTTATCAGAAGGGAGTATCTGGTGAGGGTCAAGAAAAAATCCTTTCTCATCATGACATTGCTCGCGCCGGTGCTTTTTGTAGGCTTTTATGCAACCGTCATCTGGGTGGCGATCGAATCGGTTGATACAAAAACAGTTCAGGTCTTGGATGAAAGCGGATTGTTCAGCAAGGAATTCAAGGATACGGAAACGCTGAAATTCATTTATATCGATTCTTCCATTGATTCGGCCAAAACGGGATTCAAAAAAAGCGATGCGAATGCGCTGGTCTACATTCCCGGCGACATCATACGCGATCCGAAAGGCGTCCGGATTTATGCCGAAAAGAATGTCAGTATGGACCTGAAATCGCAGATAGAAAAGGTCATTGAAAAACAGATTGAAGACATCAAGCTTTCGGAAGCAGGCATCACGCACAAAATACTGGAAGATTCGAGGGTGAATGTAAGTTCGGAAACGATCAGCCTCAGCGAAGAAGGTGAGAAAACAAGCAGTTCCGGTGCTGCAACGGTCATCGGCGGAATCTGTGCATTTCTGATTTATATGTCGGTTTTCATTTACGGAACGCAGGTGATGCGCGGCATTACGGAAGAAAAAACGAGCCGGATCGTGGAAGTAATTATTTCTTCGGTCAAACCGTTTCAACTGATGCTCGGAAAAATCATTGGCGTGGCTTTGGTCGGATTAACGCAGTTTGTACTCTGGATCTTGCTGAGTACCGCGCTGACAAGTGCCGCTTCTGCAGTTCTGAGCAGCAAAATGCCTGAAAATCCGGCACAAATGGCACAGGAAATGCAATCCATCCAGAAAGGAATGCCTGCGCAGGGAATGCCGGGAGGGAACGTGGAAAATCCGGTGGCCGAAGTGCTTGGCGCTGTCAACAGTCTGAATATTCCGCTGATTGTGGGTTGCTTTCTGTTTTATTATCTCGGCGGATATCTGCTTTACAGCGCGCTTTTCGGGGCAATCGGTGCTGCCGTGGACAACGATGCCGACACGCAGCAGTTTATGCTTCCCATTACTTTGCCAATCATTTTCTCGTTTGTATTTGCCCAGCTTGTCCTGCGCGATCCGGACGGAACGCTGGCATTCTGGACGTCGATCATTCCGTTTACGTCGCCGATTATCATGATGGTCCGGATTCCTTTCGGCGTTCCGGCATGGGAAATTGCGCTTTCGATGGCATTGCTTGTGCTGGGATTCATGGGAACGACCTGGCTTGCAGCCCGGATTTACAGAGTCGGGATCCTGATGTACGGGAAAAAAGTCACGTACAAGGAACTGGCAAAATGGATATTTTACAAGTGAGTTTTCCAGGCAAATTATTTGCTTTTGACTGAATATTCTGCATTTTGTGCCGTTAATACTTCCTCATATTAACACTTTTTAAGACTGTTTGAACCTTGGTGTTGAGGTAATTTTGCTAATTTTGGCCGACTATTGACAAAACTGTACGATAGGCGTCATCATCTTACTCCAATGTTTGCATTTAACTTTTTAATCTTATCTTCTTTCAAATGACCCGTTTCAACCGTTCCAACAACCTTACGGGTTGGATTGTATTCGCAATTGCATTAATTACGTACACGCTTACAGTGGAGCGTACTGCAAGTTTCTGGGATTGCGGGGAATTCATAGCTTGTGCATTCAAACTGCAGGTGCCGCATCCGCCGGGAGCACCTTTCTTTCTTCTTATCGGACGTATCTTTTCCCTTTTTGCATTCGGTGATTTAACCAATGTCGCTTACTGGGTCAATATGGTTTCCGTCGTGAGCAGCGCATTCACGATCCTGTTTCTGTTCTGGACGATTACTTTGCTTGCCCGCAAACTGATCAACAAAACGGATGAAGAACTGGATTCCAGCGATATTATATTGCTGATGGGTTCCGGTATAGTCGGAGCACTGGCTTACACGTGGTCCGATTCGTTCTGGTTTTCTGCCGTGGAAGCGGAAGTTTACGGAATGTCTTCTTTCTTTACGGCCATTGTAATCTGGGCTGTGTTCAAATGGGAAAGAATTGAAGATCCGGCTGCTGAAAACCGCTGGCTGATCCTGATTGCTTATCTGGTTGGCCTTTCCATCGGTGTCCACTTGCTGAACCTTGTTACAATTCCTGCGCTTGCACTGGTTTATTATTTCAAGAAATATCCTAAAACAAGCGTTTTTGGTGGAATCATGGCATTTGCTGGCGGCCTTGTCATTCTGGCCATTATCAACTCCGGAATTATTCCCGGGTTGCCGAGCATTGCAGGCAGATTTGAGATTTTTTTCGTGAACTCGCTTGGGCTTCCTTATAAATCAGGCGTTATATTCTTTATCATTATTTTTCTGGGCGCTCTCATATGGGGAATCCGCTTTTCACAGAAGAAAGGAAATGTACTGCTGAATACAAGTTTGCTCTCACTTGCCTTCGTGTTAATCGGTTATGCGAGTTATTTAATGGTTCTGGTGCGTGCAGAATACAATCCGCCGATCAATGAAAACAACCCGAACGACGTTCTGAGCTTTGTTTCTTATCTGAAAAGGGAACAATACGGCAGCCGACCTTTATTATATGGTCCGTCTTTTGTTTCTTCTCCGGTAAGCCAGAAACGCGGCGCGCCGATGTACCGCAAGCAGGATGGAAAATACGCCATTTACGATTATCGTCCTGAATATGAATACGAACCGGGAAGCAACATGCTTCTGCCGAGGATGTACAGTACGCAGCCCGGACACCCGCAGCTTTACCAGCAAATGACCGGACTGGCCGAAGGACAAAAGCCAACCATGGGCAACAACCTGTCGTTTATGTTTTCTTACCAGATCGGGCATATGTACTGGCGGTATTTCCTATGGAATTTCGTAGGCCGTGAAAGCGACGAAGAAGGAGCCGGAAACATGCTTCCTTGGGATACCGCAAAACAGTATCCTGCGCCGATCGCCAACAACAAGGCACATGACAATTACTTCATGCTTCCTTTTATACTGGGCTTGCTGGGCATTGTAATCGTTTATTACCGCAGCAAACGGGATCTTCTGGTTCTCGGGTTGTTATTTATTCTTACCGGCGTTGCGCTTGTCGTTTACCTCAATTCTCCACCGACCGAGCCCCGCGAACGAGATTATATCTATGTCGGATCGTTTTATATTTTCTGTATCTGGATTGGTTTCGGTGTCATATCCGTTGCAGATGCATTAAGCCGTTTTGTTAAAAGTCCGACAACGCGTGCCGGTGCAGCCACTGCATTGAGCCTTATAGTTCCAATCATCATGGGTGCAAAAGGCTGGGATAATCATAACCGCGCCCATAGGTACCACTCTGTTGATTTTGCCAAAAACCTGCTTAATTCCTGTGCGCCCAATGCAATCCTGTTTACAGGCGGCGATAACGATACATTCCCGTTGTGGTATGTGCAGGAAGTGGAAGGTTTCCGTACGGATGTGCGCGTATGTAACCTGAGCTTGCTCGGAACCGACTGGTATATCGATCAGATGAAGCGGAAAACGTACAAATCCGAAGCACTTCCGATTTCGCTGGATAAAAACAACTATGCATTCGGGAAAAACGACATTGTGCCGTTTTATGAAATCCCCAGTGTAAAAGGCGGAATCAATCTGAAAGAATACATGGGATTGGTAAAACAGGAAAATAAAGCCATTCAGGTTCCTCTGACAAGCGGCGACATGACTTCCATTCTGCCGTCGTCCGTTCTGTTCCTGCCGGTCAATGCCGAAGCGGTCAAGAAAATGAATATCATCAAAAGTGATTTGCTTCCATTCGTAAGCGATTCCATCAGCTGGACAATCGGTAAAGGAAACTTGTACAAATCCGATCTGATCATGCTGGATATTATTTCCACAAATGACTGGAAACGTCCGATCTATTTTTCTTCAACACTGGGCGGATCAAGTTATCTGAATCTGAAAGAATACATGCAGCTGGAAGGTTATGCATTTCGTTTACTGCCGGTAAAAGTGCCGGGCGCAACAGACGGCTATGTAAACACGGATGTAATGTATAATAATCTGATGAACAAAATGTTCTGGAGAGAACTGGATAACCCGAACACGTATTACGACAATACCTATCTCGGATCGCCGGTTGCTACTGCCCGGATTGCATTTCTCCGTCTGACCGGCCAGCTGATTGCCGATGGGCGCAAGGAGGAGGCTAAAAAGGCCATTGACAAGTCGCTTGCAACCATGCCCGACAAGAGCATTCCTTACGATCAGTTTTCAGCCAATTTCATCGGTCCGCTTTTTGATCTTGGAGAAACCAAAAAAGCACTGGATATCGCTGAGACCATGGCAACCCGTGCGGATGAAGTGCTCACCTGGGCAAAAGATAACGGCACTACAAAACGCCGCGACAGCAGTGTTTACCTGTACATTATGCAGATAATCGTTCAGGAATGCCGCGAGGCCAAGCAGGAAGCGGCTGCAAAGAAATATGAAGCCATTTTCCAGAAGCATATGGCCGGATATAATATGTACGGCGGCCAGCAGTAAAACAAAGAAGTATCCAAAGCAAAAGCGGGAGGTGTAAAATACACTTCCCGCTTTTGCTTTGAATATAAACGATCAATCCAGTTTCACTTTCACCCAAACCAGCCGGTGATCCGAACTGGATTCTCTTTTTTCGACCAGATCGGCCATAGGTTCGCCCTTTGCCGGCCAGAATACGCCGCTGTCCAGTACTTTCAGGCCTGTTTTTGAAGGAATGACATAATCTGCACGCATTCTCCAGACAGCCGTATGGTTTTTGGCAAATGCATTTGTGTTGCTGTGCTCGGGACCGCCTTTACTGGCAGGAGCAAGTTCGCTGTTTACTTTCGGATGACTAAGCAATGACCGGATGCCTCCTGAAATGGCATTGCCTTCATCCGGCGAGGCATTCTGGTCACCTAAAATCACAAAGGAGGAATTGGGCTTAAGTCCGCCTTTTACGCCTTTGTCATCATAAATATAGGAACTAAGGTGATCGCTGATGTAATCCCGCCAGAAGCGGATTTCGTCGTGGTTGCGCTTTCCGTTCCGGTCTTCATCGCCATCAAAGGACGGCGGAGTAGGGTGGCTGGCAAGAACATGTATGGTTTTGTTTCCGGCCATTACCGGAATATCCCAGTGCGATTTGGAAGAAAGCGGAAACTGTGCCCAGGCTTCGGGCGCATACCAGTCGCTTCCGTCCGCTTTTGTGACTTTCAATGCACCGGGCATGTCTTTCCATTTAAAGTTCTGAAAAGTACGGACATTGTTGAGGTCAATCGGAAACCGGGACAAAAGCACCATTCCGTATTGTCCGGGATAAAGGCCGTAGCCCCATGCATCGGCTCCGAACTGTTCCGCTTTTCCGTTATTGTCAAGATCGTAAGGCGATGGCTGGCCGGTATTTACCGTGGAGTAATAGTAATAAGGATAATCAATTCCTTTTTTGCCGTCCGAGCTGTCCTGCAGATAGGCTTTTACAAACTGCAGAACGCCGGCTTGCGGATCTTTCACGTAATCGAATTCATTCAGTAAAATAACGTCCGGCCTTACGGATTTAATAATGCTGGCTATGTTCCGGATTTGTGCATTGTTTCCGGAAGCCAGTTCTTTAACCAGAATCTGTTCGGAAATTCCGGGTGTTCCTTTCGGGACATAGTTTTCCGCTTCCATACTCACATTGTATGTAGCGAATGTCAGTTCATTGGTAGCAACGGGTTGAGCAAAGAGCATTCTTGAGTAAAAAAGGGCTGTGAACAGCAACATTGTTTTCATTAGGTCTGTGTTTACAGAGAATAAAAGTGAGTTTTTAAAATCAGGCTTAAAAAGAAAAGCCGCTTCTGTGATGAAACGGCTTTTCGGGAAATATAGTTTTGACTTGAATATCAATGAAAAAAATCCTTCATTTTGTCAAAAAAACCTTTTTCATTCTTGCCGGGCTTCGGCTGGAAGTTTGGTGAATGACGCAACGATTCAAGCGTTTCTTTTTCGTCAGAAGTCAGCTGCTGCGGTGTCCATACATTGATATGTACCAATTGGTCGCCTTTGCCGTAACCGTTCAGGTCTTTGATTCCTTTTCCTTTCAGACGAAGTATTTTTCCCGCCTGTGTTCCGGATTCGATACTGATTCTTGCTTTGCCGTCGAGCGTCGGAATTTCAACGGATGTTCCGAGTGCTGCGTCAATGAAGCTGATATGCATGTCAAAAACAACGTTGTTGCCATCTCTTTTCAAAGCTGCATCTTCTTCCTCTTCAATCACAATCAGCAGATCGCCTGCTACGCCGCCGCGTGCCGGCACGTTTCCTTTTCCGGACATGGAAAGCTGCATACCTTCCGCAACGCCGCCGGGAATATTCAGCGTAATCAGATCGTCCTGCAGTAATCTTCCTTCTCCCGCACAGGCTTCGCAACGTTCACTGATGATTTTTCCGTCACCGTTACAAGTCGGACATGTGCTTGTGGAAACCATTTGTCCAAGCATCGTGCTTACAACCTTGCGGACCTGGCCCGTTCCGTTACAGCCATTGCAGTTGCTGAGTGACGTACCGTTCTTAGCGCCGTTTCCGCCGCATGTATCGCAGGTTACATGTCTTTTTACCTTGATTTTCTTTTCAACGCCGTTTGCAATTTCTTCCAGATTAAGTTTCAGTTTAATCCGCAGATCTGATCCGCGCCGCACTCTGCGACCGCCGCCTCCGCCTCCGGCCCGGCCGAATATATCGCCGAACGGACTGCTGTCGCCAAAAATATCGCCAAACTGGGAGAAAATATCGTCCATAGAAAAACCGCCGCCGGCTCCGTATCCCGCACCACCGCCTGCACCGCCAACGCCTGCATGGCCGTACTGATCGTAACGCTGACGTTTGTTGTCGTCGCTCAGAACGCTGTATGCCTCTGCGGCTTCCTTGAATTTGTCCTCGGCAGTGGGATCATCCGGATTTTTGTCAGGGTGAAACTTGATTGCCAGCTTTCGGTAAGCTTTCTTGATATCATCGGCGGTTGCGCCGCGATCCACGCCAAGGATTTCGTAGTAATCTCTTTTCTTTGCCATTTTTATATTGCTGAATGTATAATGTAAGCGGCTAGCGCCATATTAAGAAATGATTATGGATGCCTTTGGTCATTATACATCATAACATTGTTGAGTAACTTATGCACCTACGATCACTTTCGCGTAACGTATGACTTTGTCGTTCAGGAAATAACCTTTTTCGATCTCGTCAATGACCTTCCCTTTCAGATCTTCCGTAGCCGCCGGAAACTGCGCAATGGACTCATGAAGTTCTGCGTCAAAAACTTCACCTTTCGACTGCATCGGTTTAAGCCCTTTGGATTCCAGCGTCTTGAAAAGTTTGGTATAGATCAGGTCAACACCCTCTTTCAGCGCATCTATATCCGTAGTGGAATCGAAGGAAACTTTGGCACGCTCGAAATCATCTACAATTGGCAGGATTAATTTGACTGTATCCGCGCTTGCACCGGAAATCATTTCCAGTCTTTCCTTTGCCGTACGTCTGCGAAAGTTTTCAAAATCAGCATAAAGACGTAAATATTTGTCCTTAAGTTCTGCAATTTCCGTTTTAGCGGCTTCAAGCGGCTCATGATTGGCAGCAGAAGGAGCTTCGCCTGTAATTTCCTGTCCGGCATTGTCCAGCGGTACGGAATTGGATGTTTCGTTATTTTCTTCGTTCACCAGATTGTCAGTTTCCAATGGAGATTTTTCCTCGTTCATATCGTAATTTTTGTCTTGATCTATGTTGAAGTCAGTGTTTTCAGGCATCATTTTTCAGCATAAATGAATTGTAATCAATCATTTTTTGTAGCCTAAATTATTTTGCCACTGCTAAAATACTGACAAGATGGCATTTTACAATCAATTTGTAACTTTGTAGAATGATAACAGAAGATTTTGTGAGGCAGGAAAGAAGTACGTTCATCAAGGCCAGAGCACTGGAATGCGGCTTTAATTTTTGCGGTATTTCAAAAGCGGAGTTTCTGGAAAAAGAGGCACCGAGGCTGGAAAACTGGCTGAACCGCAATCAGCATGGCGCTATGGGCTACATGGCCAATCATTTTGACAAAAGGCTTGACCCGCGCAAGCTCGTGGACGGTGCGAAAAGTGTAATTTCCGTTTTACTGAATTATTATCCTGCCGAAAAGCTTCCCGAAGGCGAAGAAGACCTTAAAATCTCCAAATACGCTTACGGAACGGATTATCATTTTGTATTGAAGGAAAAACTGGCATCGTTATTACAGGGCATTCAGGAAGAAATAGGCGAAGTGAGCGGGCGGATTTTCGTGGATTCTGCACCTGTTATGGACAAAGCATGGGCTGCCAAAAGCGGTCTGGGCTGGATCGGAAAAAATTCGAATCTGCTTAACAAGGAAATGGGCAGCTTCTTTTTCATTGGCGAAATCATCTGCGATCTGGACCTTGCCTACGACGGAGCTGTCAAGGATTATTGCGGAACCTGTACAAGATGCGTGGATGCCTGCCCGACCGATGCCATTACCGAACCCTTTGTTGTGGACGGAAGCAAATGCATCAGTTATTACACCATCGAGCTGAAAGATGCTATTCCGCAGGAAGTGCAGGGAAAGTTTGAAAACTGGATTTTCGGCTGCGATATCTGTCAGGATGTTTGTCCGTGGAACCGTTTTTCGAAGCCGCATACCACGCAGGAATTCTCATTGCCTGAAAGTTTGGCAGGACTTACAAACAACGATTGGCAGGAAATCTCGGAAGAAGTATTCCGGGAACTTTTCAGGCGTTCGCCGATAAAAAGAACCAAATTGGAAGGTTTGAAGCGGAATATTGATTTTGTCAGATCACCCAAATAAAAAGTACAATTAATATTTAAAGCACTTATATTTGAAGCCGGGGAGTTCCTTTCGATGACTGAATAAAACACTCAAAACATGAGAAGACAATCTGTCAATCTTTGGGCCGTGCTTGTATGTGTGGTGATTGGTCAGCTGGTGCCGGCTTTATGGCATGCTTCGTTTTCAGAGCTATGGACACAATTAAACGGCTTTACAGCAGAACAGGTAAAGGCAGCTCACGGGCCGGCTCCTTACCTTGCCAGAATTGTTTCCACTTCCTTCATGGCCTACACAATGGCGTGGGTTTTTACCAAAATCCCGGTCAAAACGCTGCTCCTCGGATTCCTCATCGGCTTGCTGTTCGGTACCGTATTCGTGCTTTTTGAAATCATCGTCAAGGATATGTTTTCCCTGCGGCCGTTGCTGCTTTCGTTTATTGACGGCGGTGCCAGCGTTATAGTATATACCATTACCGGCAGCATACTGGGCATATGGCGGACTTACGACTAGCAATTTCTTAGTATAGTACCAGTTTCAGCTACTTGCGGCATAATTAATAGTGCTGTTTGCGTACAATTATTCCGGCATTCTGCCATTTACTTCACTTTGTTTACGTCCGGATGGTGTGTTCGAGCACTTTTTGTGCTGACGAAATCTTTATTGGCTATTATTGCTCCTGTCAAAATATTATTCAGTATTTAAAAATACATTCAAGCAAATTTTATTTTACATTGCGTACTATATGTGGCTTTAATTACTTCCATAATGTATATCGCCCAAATATTAGATTAGTGCAATCTAAATATTTAAAATATATTGCTTGTATTGATTATTAATTATAAATTTCCTGAAAATTTAATTCACCAAATTAACCTATGGAAAAAAGTGTACTACGATTGCTGCTGGCGTTTCTCGTGGCAGTAATTTTTGTTTTACCATCAATCGCCCAAGACCGGCAGATTACTGGAAAGGTTATTGATGAGAATAGGGCAGGTCTTCCCGGTGCAAACGTTCTTGTGAAAGGAACAACGCGGGGCACGACTACGGATGCCGACGGTAACTTTACAATCAGTGTGCCACCAACCGAGACATTCCTGACTGTTTCTTCTGTTGGCTACACGCCGAAAGAAATCAGTGTGACAGCGTCAATGACCACTGTGGAGGTAAGTCTTGATCCGGATGTACGAAATCTTGGAGAAGTGGTTGTAACGGCACTTGGTATCGAAAGAAGCGCCAAGTCACTTACTTATGCAACTCAGAAAATTGACGGAAAGCAGCTTACGGATGTCCGTGATGCGAACTTCGTGAACACGCTTTCGGGAAAAGTGGCCGGCCTTGTGGTGACACAAGGAGCCAGCGGCCCGGGATCGGCTACACGCGTTGTGCTTCGCGGTAACCGCTCTATTTCAGGAAGCAACAATGCCTTGTTTGTTGTGGACGGCGTACCGATCGACAATACGGTGCAAGGACAGGTTGGAAGTGACTTCGGAGGAACCAACGGAAGTGACGGAGCTGCAAACATCAACCCGGACGACATCGAGTCGATGAACGTACTGAAAGGTGCGGCTGCCTCGGCACTTTACGGTAGCCGTGCTGCGAATGGTGTCATCATGATTACAACCAAAAGAGGTACAGCAGGCCGGGTAAGTGCCAATATCAATTCCGGTGTAGTGATAGAAACACCTTTTGTACTGCCCAATTTCCAGAATACCTACGGCCAGGGAAATGGCGGTACGGCATCTGCGACAGCCAGCGGAAGCTGGGGCGCTGTAGCCACTGCATATCCTGACAATGTGAAGGACTTTTTCAGAAATGCACTGTCTACAAACAATTCGTTCGGTATTTCTGCCGGAACGGACAAAGTAACGACTTATGCATCTTATGCTTACAACAATAATCAGGGTATTATCCCAAATAATGATCTGTCGAGGCATACATTGAACCTGCGTATCAATACGCAGTTGTCGAAACGTTTTTCAACGGATGCCAAAATTACTTATACCAACCAGGTGATCAACAACAAGCCGCGGTCGGGAGAAGAAAGTGCGATTATCATGAACCTGTACAAAGTTCCGCGCAATGTGGATCTTAACACGTATAAAAACTACGAAGATGAAAACGGCGAGCCAACTTACTGGACTACATCTTCCATTTATATGAATCCTTACTGGACACTCAACAAAACCACTGATTCGGAAAAACGCAACAGGACTATTGTACTGGGATCTGCCAAATACAATCTGACGGACTGGCTGAATGTTCAGGGAAGAATAAGCTTCGACCGTTATGACGACCGTGTAACCAGAAGCTGGGCCAACCGTACCCTTTTATTTGCCGGACCGGGCGGATCGTACCAGGATTATTCGGTTGCCATCGTTGAACGCAATATGGATGTGATTGTTTCAGGGAACAACAATGTAGGAAGCAACTTTGCGCTGACGTATAACTTCGGGGCCGGACAAACTTACAAGCGTTACTCACAGGTAGGAGCCAATGCAAACGGCTTGCTTGTACCTAACAAATTTGATTTGTCCTTTGCCACGGCACTGACGCAAATTGCCGGTTTCTCTGAAAAAGAACTGCACTATGTTTTTGGAACGGCTTCTTTCTCTTATAAAGACTTCTTTACAGTAGATGCAGCTGCCAGAAATGACTGGTCGTCTACGCTGCCAAAGCCATACTCGTATTTCTATCCGTCATTCGGAGCGAATATTGTGCTTTCCGATGCATTCCAGCTTCCTGCCGTTATCAGTTTTGCCAAATTGAGAGGTTCATGGGCGCAGGTGGGTAACGATACGGACCCGTATCAGCTTAGCCAGACGTATTCATTTACACAAGGCGGAACGGGCGGATTCATTTACCGCGACCCGACACAGCCTGCATCCAACCTGAAACCGGAAATTTCTTCTTCTACAGAATTCGGTCTGGATCTGCGTTTGTTCAACGGAAGATTCGGTGTTGATGTTACTTATTACAATTCCAATACGGTTAACCAGTTGCTCAGATTAAGTCTTGCTCCTGCTTCGGGTTTCTCGGATCAGTTTATCAATGCCGGTAAGATCAACAACAAGGGAGTGGAGCTTTCGCTGACAGCCAAGCCTTTGAAGAGCGATAACTTCAACTGGGACATGACGCTGAACTTTGCAAGAAACAAAAACACCGTTGTAAAGCTTGACCCGAATATCAAGATTTCACCACTTTCTGGTGGTTTCGGACGTACAGCAACGCCGGTCGTTTCAGAAGGCGGATCGTACGGAGACCTTTATGCACAGCGCTGGGCTGTGGATGCGCAGGGCAGATACATTGTGACTGCACCGGACGCAGAGGGTAAAAACGGCGGAAAACCGGTTGCTACTACGGATAACCAGTACATCGGAAACTTCAATCCAAAATTCACTGCCGGATTCAACAACTCTTTCAAATACAAGAGATTTGTCGGAAGCTTCCTGATCGACGGACGTTTCGGCGGTGTGATGACTTCCGGAACGCAGGCCAACCTGGCGTCGGACGGAACGGGCGACTTCACAACCGAACACCGCGAAGGCGGCTGGATTTTGCCGGGTGTAACTTCCACTGGCGAAGCCAACAACACGCCGATCAATGCAGAAACTTTCTGGACAACGGTTTCCGGCGGACGTTACTCCTGGGGCGAATTCTTTACCTATTCTACGACCAATGTTCGTCTGAGGGAAATTTCATTGGGATATGAGATTCCAACCGGTGACAAGTTCTTCATCAAAGATGCGCGCCTGTCTCTGATCGCCCGTAACCTGTTCTTCTTCTACAGAGGCTACGCAACCATGGACATTCCGGGCATCGAAAAACGGAAACTGCCGTTTGATCCGGATGTTAACCTGGGTTCAAGCAATTTCCAGGGTGTGGAATACGGAAATTTACCATCAACAAGAACCATCGGATTGAATCTTAAATTAGGATTCTGATTTTAACCACTCTTTCGATTTAACAAATGAAAATGAATCATAAATTCAGGAAAATAGCAATTGCAGGATTGATCATGGGTTCTGCAGGCCTCTGGCAGGCTTGTACCGGTGATTTCGAGGAAATGAATACCAGCAAAACCAAACTGACGGCTTTGGGTGAGGATGAATTGCCGTTTCTCTTTTCAAGGGCTGAACAACAGGCTTCCTATTCAAGCGGTACGTACCAGATTGCCCAGAACCTGTTTGCCGACTTGTATGCGCAGTACTATGCAACGTCTGCAACCTATTTCCCTTCCGACCGGTATGTCATGCGTTTTGACTGGCTTACCGGCCACTGGAACCCGATTTATACACAGGTTGTACCGCAGCTGAGAACGCTTTTTGAACAAACCGACCCGGCATCTGCTGAATATGCGCTGGCGAATGTGATGTGGGTTTATGCTTTTCACCGCTTGACGGATTATTACGGACCGGTTCCTTATTCCGAGGCTGGAAAACCTGCCTTAAGTGTGAAGTACGATGCACAAAGCGACATTTACAAAGACTTTTTTGTAAGGCTGGATGCTGCTGCAAACGCGCTTAAAGCCAATGCAACGGCCAAACCGTACGGGAATTTTGATCTTATTTACAAAGGCGATGCGGCCAAATGGCTGAAATTTACCAATACGCTCCGTCTGCGCCTGGCATTGAGGATTTCAAAAGTGGATCCTGCAGAAGCAAAGAAACAGGCTGAAGCGGCGGTTGCCGGCGGTGTCATGACGGATGTTGCCGACGATGCCTACATGGTTAAAAACCTGGCCGGTGACGATGCCAACGGGTTGAGCCGGATTGCAGTCTGGAACGAATTCCGCATGAGTGCATCGATGGAATCGGTACTGAAAGGTTACGCGGATCCGCGTATCGGAATTTACTATCAGCCAGCAACAGCAACCGGAACTTACGAAGGTTTGAGAAACGGTTTGACTGCGGCTGAACTGGCGCTTGCGAAAAATGGAAACAATGATAATTCCAACGTAGGTACAAGATGGGTAACAGGCTCGGGCGCTGCATGGAACACGAATTTCACCACGCCTCAGGACATCATGCATTCGGCAGAAGCTTACTTCCTGCGTGCAGAAGGTGCCTTGAATGGCTGGAACATGGGCGGAACTGCCAAGGAATTTTATGAAAAGGGAATCGCTGCATCCATGGCGCAGTGGGGCATTACAGGTGCAGCCGTTACTGCTTACATCAACAGCTCCGCAGTGCCTGTTGCACCGGGCGATCAGCAGAATTCTCCTGCATTGTCCAACATTCCGATCAAATGGGATGAAGCTGCTTCGGAGGCTGTTAAACGTGAAAAAATCGGTACGCAGAAGTGGCTGGCGCTGTATCCGGACGGTATGGAAGCATGGGCTGAATACAGAAGAACCCGTTTCCCGAAACTGTATCCGGTTGTGAACTCTGAAAACGAAGATGTACCGAAAGGTGCTGTCCTCAGAAGGATTCCTTTCCTTACTTCCGAAAGACAGACAAACGGTGCGGCTGTTCTGGAAGCCGAAAAATTATTGGGTGGTCCTGATAAAGCAAGTACGCCTTTGTGGTGGGATAAAAACTAACCTCGGGCAATGCTTTGAGTGTAGGCAAAAGGCGGGCAACATGCCTGCCTTTTTGCTGTTTTATAAAGTACTGTATTTTTAATGATCAAAAATATATCAAGGACTGCTGCCTGTTTGCTGGTTTTACAGCGTTTTTTAATCTTAAAAAAGTTTACAACAGATTACATGAAAAAAAGCTGCATACTCGTTCTTCTGATCTTCCTGCTTGCTTCCTGCCAAAATAAAGACACGCTTTTCACGCTGCTGAAATCCGGCGATACCGGAATAGAATTCAATAACTTTATTGATGAGGATGCAGCCAATAACGTTCTGGAATACGGCTATTTCTATAACGGCGGAGGCGTGGCGGCAGCCGATTTCAATAACGACGGTCTGGTGGATCTTTACTTTACCGGGAATATGGTTGCCAACAAACTGTACCTCAACAAGGGCGATTTCAACTTTGAAGATGTTTCTGAAAAATCCGGTACGGCGCTGAATGAAGGCTGGAAAACAGGCGTTTCGGTTGTGGATATTAATGACGACGGATGGATTGATATTTACGTATGCCGGGCAGGCGCTCAGGACCCCAGACTGAGAAGCAAGCTGCTTTATGTGAACAATGGAAAAACGGCCGACGGCATTCCGACTTTTACCGAAAAAGCCGCTGAGTACGGGCTCGACGACCGTTCTTACACGACACAGGCCGTCTTTTTTGATTACGACCGCGACGGCGATACCGACTGTTTTCTTTTAAATCACTCGGTTCAGAAATATGCGGGTTTCAGTAATCTGCTGGGAAGCTACCGCGAACAGCGGAATGAAGCATACGGAAATAAACTTTTACAGAACAACAACGGGAGATTTTCCAATGTAACGGATTCGTCCGGGATTGTTTCCAACGTGCTGAGCTTCGGGCTCGGCATCAACGTCAATGATTTTAACAACGACGGATGGCAGGACATTTACATTTCCAATGATTATAATGAAAATGATTACTTATACCTCAATCAAAAGAACGGCACGTTCAGGGAAGTAATCCGTGAAGCAACCGGCCACGTTTCGCTGTATTCCATGGGAACGGATGCGGCAGACCTGAACAATGACGGCCTGACCGATATTCTGACGCTGGATATGCTTCCTGCTTCCAATGAACGCATTAAACTGACTGCCGGAGACGATAATTACGACAAATACCAGCAGTTGCTACGGGCGGGTTTCCACGACCAGACCATGCGCAACATGCTGCAGCTGAACAATGGCGTCAATGCCGGCGGCGTTCCGGTTTTCAGTGAAATCGGGCAACTCGCAGGCGTTTCCAATACGGACTGGAGCTGGGCGGCGTTAATGGCCGATTTTGACAATGACGGCTGGAAAGACATATTTGTTTCGAACGGATATGCAAGGGATTACACCAACATGGAATTCCTGAAATACTCGACGGATATTCAGCTGGAAGCCGGAAAAGGCGGCAAAGCGCCCACGCAAATGGACATTATCGAGCAAATGCCGCCGATCAACGAGCCGGATTATATTTTCCAGAACCGGAAAAACCTGACTTTTGCCAAAAGAATAACGGAGTGGGGATTCGAGGAAAATAACCAGTCCAACGGCGCCATTTATGCAGACCTCGACAATGACGGCGATCTGGATCTGGTTACCAATAATGTGAATCAGAAAGCTTTTGTGTACCGCAATAATGCAGAAACCAAGCTGACGAACAAGTCGCTGAACATAAAGCTGGAATCGCCAAAGTACGCTTTTCTGGCCGGGACAAAAATTACGCTTTACTCGGATTCACTGACACAAGCGCAGAACTTTATGCCCGTCCGCGGTTTTCAGTCGGCGCAGTGGGAACCGGTTCATTTCGGATTGGGCAATAACCCGAAAATAGATTCGCTGACTGTGCTTTGGGCGGATGGCAGCAGTCAGACAATAAAAGATCCGAAAGCAGAGAAGCAGCTCGTTCTGAAATATACGGATGCCCGGAAAGGTCCGGATTTTTCCGAAAGCAAGCCGCAGGTTCTTTGGGAAGCTGCAAACGGAATTGATTTCAGACATGCCGAAGATCCGCGCAATGATTTCAGGATCCAGACGCTTTTGCCAAACATGCTTACGTATCAGGGGCCGCATCTTGCACAAAAAGACCTGAACGGGGACGGAACAGACGATTTCTACATCGGCGGCGGACGCGGGCAAGCCGGCGCTTTGTTCATGAGCGAAGGCGGAACGTTCCGGAAAGTATCGCAGGAAACCTTTGAAAAAGACGCTGCTTTTGAAGATGCCGGAATGGCCTTTTTTGACGCAGATAACGATAAGGATTTCGATTTGCTGGTGACCAGCGAAGGTTACGAACTGAATGCCGGCGATCCTTTGCTGATGCCGCGCTTATATATTAATGATAACGGAAAGTGGCGGAAAGCCGATTTTCCCGCAGTTGGGCCAAATGCTTCTGCGGTAACCGTTGCCGATGTGGATCATGACGGCGATATGGATATTTTTCTGGGTACCAGAGTAAATCCGGGCCGGTTTCCTGAAAGTGCGGGCGGTGTGATTCTGGTTAATGAAGGCAAAGGTAAATTTACTGATGCTACAAAGAAACTAGCCCCGCAGCTTGCAAACGCAGGCATGATCACCGATGCGGCATTTCAGGATCTGAACAAAGACGGATTTCCCGAACTGATTCTGACTTCAGACTGGAAACCCATTCAGATTTTCAGTAATAACAAGGGAAAATTGGACGATGCAAGTGCGGCATGGGGAACGTCGGCGCTGAACGGCTGCTGGAACGTGATCCGGCCGGCCGATCTGGACGGCGACGGCGATATGGATTTCGTGGTCGGAAATATGGGAACAAACTGGCAGTGGAACGTGACTTCATCGCAAGGTTTATCGCTGTATGCCGCCGATTTTGATAATCTTGGGCGTATTGTTCCGGTTATCAGCGTTACGGAAAACGGCAAGGAATATCCGTATGCAAGCCGCGATGAATTACTTGATCAGATTCCGTCCCTGAAAAAGAAATACTCCAATTACGTCACGTATTCCAAGGCAACCTTAACGGACATCCTGCCGTCGGACAAGCTGAGCCAGGCGCAAAAACTCACGGCCAGGGAATTCAGAAGCGGTATTCTGGAAAACAGGAATGGCAAACTGATTTTTCATGCACTGCCCGTTCAGGCGCAATTTGCCCCGGTTTACGCCATTGCATTGCACGATGTGAATGCCGACGGAAAACCGGATATCATGCTTGGCGGGAACCTGAAACAAACGCGAGTAAGGATCGGGAAAAATGACGCAAGCCTTTTACAGGTTTTTGTGAACAAAGGAAATAGGACGTTTGAATACATACCGCAGGCACAAAGCGGACTTTATGTGAACGGCGATGTCCGCGATCTGGCGGTGTTTACACAAGCCGACAAAACGTTTCTGATTTCAGCGATCAACAATGCGGAACTGCAGACGTTTCAGCTAAATAAAATGAAACTGAAAAAATAATTTCTGAAATGAAAAGCCGGAGCGGCAGGAGATATAAATTTCTTGCCGCTTTCAAATAAAATAACTTAACTAAGTTTTAACTTCAACCTTTGTTGAAGTTTTTTCAGTTACAAGCAGATCTTTCCTTTTCCTGATCGCCGGCATTTTTCATAATGAACATAAAAGCCTGTTGTAATTCTTTTTTTCTGATTGTCATTCTGTTGGTTCAGCAGTTTACTGTTAATGCGCAGCAGCCGTTGTTTCAGTTGCTGAATTCCAGACAAACCGGAATTGATTTTGTAAATACGATCAGCGAGGATGAAAGGCTGAATGTAATGGCTTATGAATATTTCTACAATGGCGGCGGCGTTGCGGCGGGCGATATCAACAACGACGGTTTCGAAGATCTTTTCTTCACTTCCAACATGGGCGCCAACAAACTGTATCTCAATCTCGGAGCTACAAAAGGGCAATCATTGCGGTTTAAAGATATAACTTCCTCGGCCGGAAAAGGGCTGGAAGGACGAAAGGACGGCTGGAAAACAGGCGTCACCATGGCGGATGTAAACGGCGACGGCTTGCTGGACATTCATATATGCTACTCCGGTAAAGTGGAAGATGAAAAGCGGAAAAACCAGTTGTTCATTAATCAGGGAAATCTGAAATTCATTGAGCAGTCCAGAGAATACGGACTCGATAACATCAGTTACAGCACGCAGGCTGCATTTTTTGATTATGACAACGACGGCGATCTGGATATGATGCTGCTGAATCACAGCGTCAAGAAGATTGATAACATGGAACTGGCCAAGTTCAGGCAGGAAACGGACGAACTGGCGGGTAACAAACTGTTTGAAAACCGGAACAATCATTTTACCGAAGTAACGCAGAAAGCCGGGATTCATCAGTATCCTTTGACATTCGGGCTGGGCATGGCTATTGCGGATGTTAATCAGGATGGCTGGCAGGATATCTACGTCACCAACGATTACAACGAGCCGGATTACCTCTATATCAATAAAAAGGACGGGACTTTTCAGGAAGTAACGCAGCAGTATTTCCGGCACCTTGCGCAGTTTTCCATGGGCATTGACATCGCTGATTTCAATAACGACGGCCTGCCCGACATCATGTCGCTGGATATGCTTCCTGAAGATAATCAGCGGCAGAAACTGTTGCAGCTTCAGGAAAATTACGAATCCTTTGAGTTGATGATGAAGCAGAACCTTTACAAACAGTACATGCGCAATATGCTGCAGCTCAACAATGGTGACGGTACTTTCAGCGAAATCGCGCAGATTTCAGGCGTTTCCAATACCGACTGGAGCTGGAGTCCGCTTTTTGCCGATTTTGACAACGACGGTTTCAAGGATCTTTTTGTTTCAAACGGTTATTTCCGGGATTATACCAACAAGGATTTTCTGAAATACTGGGGCGATTACAAGGTCCGAAGAGCCGTGGACAAAGAAGCCGTACAGTTAATGGATCTGGTGAAAGCCATGCCTTCGACCAAACTGGCCAACTATATTTTCCGCAACAACCGCGACCTTACTTTCAGCAAAATGCAGCAGGAATGGGGTTTGCAAACGCCGTCCGTTTCAAGTGGGGCCGTATATGCGGACCTCGATAATGACGGCGACCTTGATCTGGTTGTAAATAACATCAATGACCCGGCTTTTGTTTACCAGAATACAGGTGCAGAGCAATCCGGAAATGCATGGATTCAGTTGAAATTAAAGGAAAAAACAGGCAACAGAAATGCTGTCGGCGCGAAGGTTTATGTATTTTCAAAAGGCATTCAGCAATATCAGGAAGTAAACCCGAACCGCGGATACCTTTCGTGCACGCCGCTGAGGCTGCATTTCGGTTTGCAAAAAAGTTCTTCCGTCGATTCTGTAAAAATCATCTGGCCGGACCATCATTTTCAGGTTTTGAAAGATTTGAAAACCAATCAGCTGCATGTCATTGAAAAAAGTGACAGGCCGGAGAAGTACATGGCTGCAAATCCGAAAACGGAGCCGTTTTTCAAAAAGGCGGAATTTGGCGTTGCGTATCAGCACGAAGGTTTCAATGAAAACGATTTCAAACGGCAGCCTCTAATGCTTTCCATGTATTCGCAAACCGGGCCGGTGATTGCCAAAGGCGACGTGAACAAGGATGGACTGGAAGATATTTTCGTCAGCGGCGATCAGAGCAAGCAGGCGAAAATCTGGCTGCAGCAACCAAGCGGGACTTTCAGTGAAATGCCGGATTTTGCAGTTGGCGACGAAAATGTTTCGGCAACTTCGGCGGCTGTTTTTTTGGATGCAAACGGCGACGGCTTCGACGATCTGTACATTGCCAAAGGCGGTTATTCCCTTTTTGAGCCCAACACCTTTTCTCTTCAGGATGAAATTTATCTCAATGACGGAAAAGGAAAACTGAACCTTTCCGTTTTGTCATTGCCCAATCTGAAAGCAAGCAGCAAATCCTGCGTACGTCCGTTTGATTACGATAAGGATGGCGATCAGGATCTGTTCATCGGCGGGCGCATTATTCCGGGCCGTTATCCGGAAACGCCGGTTTCCTATCTGCTTGTCAATGACGGAAAAGGGCAGTTTACAGTAAAGGATTCGCCTTTTTTCAAGATCGGAATGGTGACGGACGCGCAATGGACGGATTTGAACGCAGACGGAAAAGCGGAACTGGTTATATGCGGAGAAATGATGCCGATAAAAGTGTTTTCGTACAACGGAAAAGATTTTGATGATCAGACATTGCAGTATTTTCAGGAAGAAGAACCCGGTTTCTGGTCTGCACTGAAAATAGAAGATCTTGACCAGGACGGCAAACCGGATATCGTGGCCGGAAATCTCGGGCTCAATTCGCAGATCAAGGTTTCGGCCAAAGAGCCCGCGGAACTTTATTTTGCAGATTTTGACAAGAATGGCTCGATTGATCCGTTTTTCAGTTTTTACATTCAGGGAAAATCGTACCCGTTCGTCAGCCGCGACGAGCTCAACGATCAGATTTATCCGATGCGCAGGAAATTTCCATATTATAAAGATTACGCAAATGCTTCCATTACGGACGTTTTTTCAGCGGAAGAACTAAGCAAGGCGACAAAGCTTGAAGTGAAAGAAGCGCGTTCTGTTTGTTATTTTCAGCGAAATGGAAAATTTGAAAAAAAGATATTGCCCGTTCAGGCACAATTTGCGCCCGTTACTTCCATTCTGGCCGAGGATTTCAACGGTGACGGAAAAAAGGATTTGCTGCTTTTGGGAAACAAAACGGATAACCGGCTGAAACTCGGCAGTATGGATGCCAATTACGGCTGTTTGCTCGAAGGAAACGGAAAGGGTGATTTTACTTACGTAAATCAGTCTGTTTCAGGTTTGTCAGTGAACGGAGACGTAAAATCGCTTGTCCGGATGCAGGTTGGTAAAGCGCCTTGTATTGTAATCGGGGCATTTAACCATTCCTTGCAGTTTTATAAAACACAGAAAAAATAATGCGCGGAATAATAGTCTGTATTTTGTTTTTATGCCAGTTTGCTTTTGCAGAAAAGGCAAAGAACGATATTCGCGTGCACTTGCAGCCGGCGGTATTTTCGGTTACCATGGTCATGATCCACGACGTTGTGAACCCGCCTGCCGCCAGCCGGTTTTATACGTACTGCATGCTGGGCGCATATGAAATCGTGGCGCAGAACAACAAGGAAATCGTTTCGCCGACCGCATTTATCAAAAGCATTGAACCGCTGAAAATCGAGGCTGCATCAGGGTATGATTACCGCATGGCTGCATTGTATGCCATTCTGGAAACCGGGCGGCTTATTCTGCCGTCGGGATATATGCTGGAAGAAGACCAGAAAAAACTGGTTATTACATTGCTGAGGGACGGGCATTCACAGAAAAAAATCGATGAAGCCATTGCGGTCGCACAGGAAGTTTCCAAAAAAATAGCAGCGAACGCAGCAACGGACGGCTATCTGAAATTAAGCACCAGAGTAAGGTACAGACCGAAAAAAGGCGATGCATACTGGTACCCGACACCGCCGGGCTACATCGAAGGCATTGAGCCGCACTGGAAAACGATCCGGCCGATGCTCATCGATTCCTGTAACCAGTTTGTGCCGAAACCTCCGGTTGCGTTCAGTAAGGACAGCACCAGCGAATTTTACAAACTGGCGCATGAAGTGTATGCAGTGGGTAAAAAAATGAATGAAAAAGAACGGTTTATTGCTTCTTACTGGGATTGCAATCCGTTTGCGATCAATACTTCCGGGCATATGTCCATTGGTTTCAAGAAAATAAGCCCGGGCGGGCACTGGATGAATATCACAGGCATTGTAACGACCAAAGCCAACCTGGATCTGGACAAAGGCATTATGGTGCATGCGCTGGTTGCCGCCACGTTAATGGATTCCTTTATCAGTTGCTGGGACGAAAAATACAGAAGCAGCAGAATACGGCCGGAAACGGTCATTAACCGGTACATTGACCCGAAATGGCAGCCGCTTCTGCAAACGCCGCCTTTTCCGGAATATACGAGCGGCCACAGCGTGATTTCCACTTCCGTTTCCGAAGTGCTGACTTACTTTCTGGGCGACAACTTTGCTTTCCGGGACGATACCGAGGTGATTTTCGATTTGCCGACACGCGATTTCAGATCATTCCGGCAGGCGGCAGAAGAAGCAGCCATTTCGAGGCTTTACGGCGGGATACATTACCGCGATGCCATTGAAAACGGTCAGGCGCAGGGAAAAGCAATTGCCCGCTTCATTATTGAAAAACTTCATAAACAGGGTGTTAAGCCGTTGATCTGACAAATTAACCCTATTGATCAGCAATTTTCCTGTGAAATTGGTAGCTTTGAAACCGACATGCCGCATTGATGTTAAAATGAACAGAATATTCTCCGTCTTCCTGCTGATATTTCTACTGAACTGCATGCAGTTAAGCGCACAGGATGCGGTTATTTCAACGGAATGGAGAAAAGAGCCGGACAGTACGGCAGTCCAGCCGGAAGAAGAAGCCGCTTTTGCAGATCTTTCCAGAATCAGGTTCGGCGTAAACGGCGGTTATGGTTACAGGCTTTTCCGCTCGGGCATCGGACTGAATGCCGCAGATCAGAAATACGTGAAAAACCTGAAATCAGGCATTGCATTTGGCGGTGAGCTGACTTACTTTTTCTGGAAAAAATTCGGTATCGGGCTTCATTACGACCGGTATCTGAGCAAAGCGGAAAACGAAAATGATCTGGGTGAAGATGTGATGATCCAGTTTTTCGGCGGTTCGGTGACGCACCGTTCCGTTTCTAAAAACGGCCGCAATATCATACTGAGTTCCTTACTAGTTGGTTATCAGCCGTATCGCAACTATACATTTGTCGGAAATGAAAACCTGAATTTCACTGCTAACACAATGGGCTGGGGCATAAGCGCCGGCGTTGAACACCGTTTCAGCAGGAAATTCGCCATGAACCTGACAGGAACCGCCATTATGGGCGCTGTTTACAGGCTGAAAAGGGCAACTTCCGTCAATACCGAAATACTGCATTTATCCAAAGACGACAGTGTCGATCTGTCGCGCGTTTCCGTTTCACTCGGGTTCAAAATTTTCTGAAATTCCCGGCTATTTTCCTGAAAGACCTGTATTCAGCTTTGCGCATTGCAAAATCATGCGAAAACCGGAACAGAAATCGTTTTAAAGTTTATAAAAAAGTAAGGGAAAAATAGGATAAAAAAGTCTTCACTATAATTCGCCGTTGCCGGAGAACGAAAATCGGATCTGCAATGGTAGATTGAATCAGTAGCAGCCTTAATTTATAAATGCCGGTCTTTTTTTAACTTCATTTATTTCTAAACCATCATAATGAATACAACTTTTGTCCAGGGAAACCGAAAGGTTTCTTTCCTTGCCTATTTGCTTGTTGCCTTTTCTGTGTTCTTTCAAAATACAGCTAATGCGCAGTCTTCCAGATCAAAAGACAAACAGCCGCTCGTTGTGTTTGTAACCGGGGATCATGAATACAGCGGTGAGGAAACCTTGCCGATCATCGCAGCCGAGCTGGAAAAAAATTACGGTATGAAAACCATCGTCCTGAAAGCATACCCGGATCATAACAGTGAGAAAAACATTCCGGGCCTTGAAGCGCTTGAAAAAGCCGATCTTGCCGTATTTTATCTTCGCTGGCGGCAATTGCCCAAGGATCAGCTTGCGCATATTGAGGCATACCTGAAAAAGGGAAAGCCCGTCATGGGGTTCCGTACTTCCACGCATGCCTTCAATTTTCCAAAAGGTGACGAAAGTGAAAAATGGAATGCATTCGGTGAATTTGCGCTGAATGCGCCTCCGGGCTGGGGCGGCGCTGCGGCTCATACGCATTACGGCCATAAAAGCAGTACGGACGTGACCGTTATTCCCGAGCAGGCCAAAAATCCGATTCTGACAGGCGTTACAACGCCGTTTCATGCCAAATCATGGCTTTACCGCGTTCTGCCGGATTACCCGACAAAAGGTTCGCAATGGCTGCTGATGGGAAAATCCGTTAATCCGGACAAGGAAGCCATCGATAATCCGGTTGCCTGGACGGGTACCAATTCATTTGGCGGTAAAGTATTTATGACAACGCTCGGCCATCCGGAAGATTTCCGGCTTGAACCTTTCCAGCGGCTGATTATCAACGCCGTTCACTGGGAACTCGGCATGAAGATCCCGAAGGAATGGAAAGGTAAAATGGACATTCAGGTTCCGTACAGAGAAGCAAAATAAACGATTGAAATAGTTCCTAAATCCAACTTAAAGGTTTGAAAACAAATGTCTAAACCCAAAAAAATCAGTATCCGTATATCGCTCGTGCTGTTTGCGCTGGCGGTTATTGCATTCAGTGCTTTCAAATTCGGGCGGTCTGAGCCGCTGACCGTTACCAAAGGTTCCCACATTGTTCTGCTCGGCAATAATCTGGGTTCGAGAATGATGAATTACGGCACTTTCGAGACCGAAATGCAGGTGAGATATCCGGACAATATGCTGTACATCCGGAACATGTGCGACGGCGGCGATACGCCCGGATTCAGGCCGCATGCCAGCCGAAATTCACCATGGGCATTTCCGGGTGCGGAAAAATTTCAGACGGAATATGCAAATCCTTCTCAGAGCGAAGGCCATTTTGATACGCCCGACCAATGGCTTACAAGGCTGAAAACAGATATCATCATTGCTTTTTTTGGCTATAACGAATCTTTTCAGGGAAAAGAAGGGCTGGAAAATTACAAGGCGGAGCTGGATGCTTTTATCAAGTACACATTAAGCCAGAAATACAACGGAAGCACCGCGCCGCAGCTTGCCATTGTTTCACCGATCGCATTTGAAGATTTATCCGGCCAGTTTGACCTTCCGAACGGCAAGAAGGAAAATGAAAACCTTTCCATGTATTCCAAGGCCATGAAGGAAATTGCCGACAAGAACAATGTGCTTTTTGTAGACGCATTTACGCCTTCCCAGAAATGGTACAACGATTCGAAAGAGCCGTTGACGATCGACGGTTCACAACTCAACGAAGCAGGTTATAAAAAACTCGGCGTACTGCTTACGGATATGATTTTCGGGAAAGTTGCGCCCAAAGCTGAGGCCAACCGGAAACTGGTTCACGATGCGGTCATGGAAAAGAACTGGATGTGGCATAATGATTTCAAAATCCCCAATGGCGTGCACGTTTACGGAAGGCGTTACAACCCGTTTGGCCCGGACAATTATCCTGCGGAGATTGAAAAAATCAGAGAAATGACCGATATCCGTGACAAAGCGATTTGGATGGCTGTAAAAGGCGAGAAAATGGACGTAGCCGCTGCGGATAAAAATACCAGGCCGCTGCCTCCGGTGAAAACCAATTTCAATCCTGAAAAGAACGGAAGCCTGGAATACCTTTACGGGCAGGACGCGCTGAAAAAGCTGAAAGTGCCGGAAGGTTATAAAATAGAAATGTTTGCTTCGGAAGAAGAATTTCCCGATCTGGCCAAACCGATGCAGATGTCTTTTGACAACAAAGGCCGTTTGTGGATTGCCACCATGCCCAGCTATCCGCATTACAAGCCGGGCGATACAAAGCCAAACGATAAAATCATTATTCTGGAAGATACAAACGGAGACGGAAAAGCGGACAAGCAAACGGTTTTTGCCGACGGTCTTCACTTGCCGCTGGGCTTTGAGATTGCTGCCGAAGGCGTATATGTTTCTCAGGGAACCAACCTCAAACTGTTTACGGATACAAACGGCGATGATAAAGCAGATAAAAGTGAAATCCTGCTGAGCGGCTTTGATGACCACGATACGCACCATAACAGCCATGCATTTACAGTGGACCCGTCAGGTGCCATTTATTCGGGGGAAGGCGTTTTCCTGCATACCAATGTAGAAACTTCCTATGGTCCGGTTCGTGCTACAAACGGCGGTTTTTACCGGTATGCGCCGCAGCGTAAGAAACTGGAACGTACTGCGCAGCTTTCGATTCCGAACCCGTGGGGAATTGCATTTGATGAATGGGGGCAGCCGTTTTTTGCGGAAACTTCCAGCCCGGATGTACGCTGGATGATGCCGGGAAGCGTTCTGCCGCGTTACGGTGAAGCCACGCACAAGTCCGTCCAGTTGATCGAAGAAGCGCACCGCGTACGCCCGACTTCGGGTCTGGAATTTGTTTCAAGCCGTCATTTTCCGGATGAAATACAAGGCGATTTCCTGATCAATAACACAATTGGTTTTCTTGGAACAAAAGAGCATACCCTGAAAGATGACGGAACCGGCTACAAAAGCAATCACCGCACGGATCTGGTTGTGAGCGAAGACAGGAACTTCCGTCCGGTCGATATGGAATTTGCACCCGACGGTTCGCTTTATCTGATCGACTGGCATAATATCCTCATCGGCCATATGCAGCACAATGCGCGTGATCCTTTGCGCGACCATTCGCACGGAAGGGTTTACAGAATTACTTATCCTTCGCGACCGCTGGTAAAACCCGCCAAAGTGGCCGGCGCAAGCATAGAAGAACTTTTGGATAACCTGAAATTGCCGGAATACCGTACGCGTTACAGAACCCGCCGCGAACTCAGAGGAAGAGACGCTGCACAAGTACTTTCCAAGCTGAATACATGGGTAGCAGGTCTGGATAAAAATGACCCGAAATACGAACATCATTTGCTGGAAGGCCTTTGGGTAAGCTGGGGAATGAACAAAGTAGATCAGAAATTGCTGAAACAGGTACTGAAAGCAAAAGATTATCATGCACGTGCTGCGGCTGTTCAGGTTGTACGCTACACCGGTCATCAGGTTCCGGATCAGGCTGAATTGCTGACGCAGGCCGTACGCGATGAAAACAGCCGGGTCAGGCTGGTCGCCATCGTAGCCGCATCCTGGATTGAAAAGGAAAAAGGACTGGCCGTGCTGGCGGAAGCCAGTAAAATGCCGCTGGACGACTGGACAATCCACGCCTATGAAACGGCTGTGGCGCACCTGAAAGGAGAAAACATGAAGAAAGAGAAAACGGTAGTTGCCAAATCGGGTCTGAAGGGCAAAGAGCTGGAACTTTACACCATGGGCCAGGAAATCTATTCCAAGGAAGGTTACTGCGCAACTTGTCACCAGCCGGATGGAAAAGGACTTGCAGCCTCCGGATTTCCACCGCTGGCGGCAACCAACTGGGTTATGGGCAGCGATGAACGCCTGATCAAACTGGCCCTGAAAGGTTTGCTCGGCCCGATTGAAGTAAACGGGAAAAAATATCCGGGACAAGTTCCGATGACGCCTTTCGGAGGCTTGCTCAAAGATGAGGAACTGGCTGCGGTACTTACTTATGTCAGAAATTCATTCGGGAACAAAGGCCCGGCCATATTGCCGGATAAAGTGACCAAAGTAAGGGCGGCAACAGAAAACAAGAAAGATTTTTACTCGCCCGATCAGTTGCTGAAAGAGCATCCGATGGAAAGCATGTAACATGCATTTTAGTTAGAAATTATACAAAAAATTAAAAGCCGGATAACGTGGACAAACCACCGTTCTCCGGCTTTTTTTTGCACTTAGGTAAATATCATGCAGCATGTCAACTGCCACTGGATGCAAGAAATCAGGACATTGTTTACATTAGCTATAATAATAATTTAGTTTTGCCTGAATTTCAATACTAACTATACCTTCCTGCTTTCTGAAAATGCTTCGTTATTTTGCCGGTTTTGTGATTTGCCTTGTTGTCTTTCTGAATCTTTTTTACAATTACTTCTTTTCAGTCAACTTTCCGTTTCAGGACGATTTCCTGCTGATTCAGTTTGTGGAAACAGTAACGCAGGGCGGACTTGGATTTACCGGTTTTGTAAAGGAGCTTTTCAGGACGTTCAATGATCACAAGGCAGTTATTCCCAGGCTTATAGCATTTGCCGAATACAAAATAGCCGGCCATCTCAACTTCCGGTTTTACATCGCGCTTGTCCTGCTGAATATTACTTACATTTTCTTTTTTGTATATCTTCAGTTCAGGAAAACAAAGCTTCCGCTCTATTATTTCATACCGGTTCCGTTCCTGTTTTTTCACCCGCTTTATCATGAAATTTCAGGCTGGGCGCTGAACGGCATGCAGCATTCCTATCTGACTGCATTCACGGTAACGGCCATCCTGCTAGCTTCAAAACGAACCGACAGGGCTCTTGCCGGCGCTTTGCTCTGCTGCTTTCTGGCAACATTCACGCATGGAAACGGCATTCTTTCATTTCCGGCAATTATATTCTGTTTTCTGTGTTTCAAAGATTTCAAGAAAGCGACGGTTACTGCCGTTGTCATGGTCATCAGTCTGGGTATTTATATGGCCGGTTATGAATCCGGGCAGGCGGTGAAACTGCCCACGAGCATAACTGTATTTTTTACTTCGCTGTTTGCATTTGTCGGTTCCGCGCTTGCCATGTGGACCAATCCGATTTTTATATCGACACTCTGGGGCGCGGTAATTACGGCTTTTATGGTGTTTCTGCTGATTAAAGCTTCCAGGATCTATTTCAATGCAGAAACTACTGTAAAGCCCGGCACCATTGAATTGCTGACATTGTTTGCCTTCATCTTCATTACAAGCACCGTTATTGCGCTTTTCCGCTCGTGGGCGGGCACTACAATCGCCAGCCGTTTCCAGATCTATGCTTCTTTGTCAACGGTTATATTCTATATTCTTATGCTGGATTATCTTCCGTTTTTCCGGAAGAAAGTGATGCTTTTTACAATGACCGCTCTGAGTATTTTTTATTGCTCCTATTCGTATTACATGTATACGGATATAGTCGCCGGCAAAAAGACGACTTATCTTGCAGACGTTTATAACTGGCAGTATAACCGCAATATGTTTTCGGTAGAAAAAACCATTGTCAGAAATGGTAATTTTTACCTGCTTCCGGCTTATGATAAAGGTTTCTTCAAACTGCCGGACCCTGTTGTCCGGAAAGCGCAACTGGACTCCATGTTTGCTGCCAATGAAAAACCGGGTACGGATTACGGCATTTTTCTGGAAGACTGGAAAGTGGAAAGACCTGTGCGTGACGGAAAGGAATACCTGAATTACCATTTTCTGAGAAGTAATTTGCAGCCGGAGCGGATGCGTTTTTCAGATAACCGTTTTCTGGTTTTAAAGGATAGCAGCAGCGGAAGGATTTATATGATGAATGCAAATCCGAAAAAAGAAGGCCGCAGGCAAATCGTCAGATCAGGAAATTATTTCAAGAGTGGTTTCCATGCATTGATCCGGGAAGATGATCTGGATAACGGAATATACAAGCTTGCGGTCCTGAATGTGCAGAATGCCGGAAAAATGGCTTTTTACAGACTTGACAAAGAACTTTCTGTAAAAAACGGAAGCCTAGTCCTGAAATAGGAATTTATTCTTTTCAGTGCCCGGCATTCAAATAGCCGGGCATTCTCCATATTGGTTATTTAATATTTTTATTCTGTGCCGGAAGCTGCAACAAATCCGGCCGAAAACCTGGATTCCTGCCGGAAAATGCGTATCTTTACAAGCTTAAAAAGCCTGAAAATGGTTCTTTTTATCCAAGTGTAAAACAAACTATATGTCAAACGAAACAGTAATTGAAGTAAATAGTTATTCAGCCGAAAATATACAGGTTCTTGAAGGGTTGGAGGCCGTCCGCAAGCGTCCGGCCATGTATATTGGTGATACCGGTTTTAAAGGCGTTCACCACTTGATATGGGAAGTAGTTGATAATTCCATTGATGAGGCGATGGCAGGATACTGCGACACCATCAATGTTACGATAGAAAAAGATAACTCTATTACTGTTCAGGACAACGGCCGCGGTATTCCCACCGGAATGCACCCGAAAGAAAAGAAATCAGCACTGGAAGTTGTACTGACCGTGCTGCATGCCGGCGGTAAATTCGATAAAGATACTTACAAGGTTTCAGGAGGTTTGCACGGCGTGGGGGTTTCCTGCGTAAATGCACTTTCCATACATCTTCGTGCCGAAGTGCACCGCGAAGGAAAAATATTCGAGCAGGAATTCAGCGAAGGAAAACCCTTGTACCCGACCCGCGTGATTGGTGAATCGGAGAAAACCGGAACCATGATCCACTTTCTGCCGGATGATACCATTTTTACCGTTACCGAGTTCAAGTACGAAACGGTGGCTACGCGGATGCGTGAGCTGGCTTACCTGAACAAAGGCATCCGGATTACGCTGGAAGACAAGCGGGAAGAGGATGAAGAAGGCAAGTTCCGCGGAGAAGAATTTCATTCGACAGTCGGCCTGAACGAGTTTGTTACTTACCTGGATGCTACCCGCCAGCCATTGATCCCGGAGCCGATCTACATGGAAAATGCCAAAGGCGTTATTCCGGTTGAAGTGGCAATGATGTACAATACTTCTTACAGTGAAAATGTGTTTTCATACGTGAACAACATCAACACCATTGAAGGAGGAACGCACGTTTCCGGTTTCCGGGCTGCATTGACAAGAACGCTGAAAAACTACGCCGAGAAATCCGGGATTCTTGCAAAAGAAAAAGTAGAGATCAGCGGAGACGATTTTCGTGAAGGTTTGACAGCCGTCATCTCCATTAAAGTAGCCGAGCCACAGTTTGAAGGACAAACCAAGACCAAACTCGGAAACTCCGAAGTAACAGGCGCTGTAAGCCAGGTCGTTGCGGAAATGCTGGATACTTACCTGAACGAACACCCGAAAGAAGCACGGATTATCATTGACAAGGTCATTCTGGCAGCAAAAGCACGTATCGCGGCTAAAAAAGCACGTGAAATGGTGCAGCGCAAAAACGTCCTGACCGGCACCGGATTGCCCGGCAAGCTGTCCGACTGCTCTGAAACGGATCCTGATATATGCGAATTGTACCTTGTGGAAGGGGATTCTGCGGGCGGAACTGCAAAACAGGGCCGTAACCGTGCATTTCAGGCGATACTGCCGCTGCGCGGTAAGATCCTGAACGTGGAAAAAGCGCAGGAATACCGTATCTACGAAAATGAAGAAATCAAGAACATGTTCACTGCCATGGGTGTGCAGATCGGAAAGGACGGTGACGAAAGGGCTTTGAATATTGACAAGCTGCGTTATCACAAAATTGTGATCATGACGGATGCCGATATTGACGGAAGCCACATCCGGACGCTGATTCTTACTTTCTTTTTCCGGTATATGAAAATACTTATTGACAACGGTTATATCTACATTGCACAGCCGCCGCTGTACCTTGTGAAAAAAGGCCGGGAGGAAAGATATTGCTGGACCGAAGCACAGCGGGAAACTGCGGTCAAAGAAATCGGCGGAGGCCGTGAAGATTCTGTAAACGTGCAGCGTTACAAAGGTCTGGGAGAAATGAATGCGGAACAATTATGGGAAACAACCATGAACCCCGAGCGCAGAAGTCTTAAACAGGTTACTGTGGAATCAGCTGCCGAGGCGGATCATTTATTTTCCATGCTCATGGGTGACGAAGTGGCGCCGAGGCGCGATTTTATCGAGAAAAATGCAAAATATGCGCGTGTTGATGTATAGCGGTCAGTTCCTGTAAATATGCGAAACGGATGGCTGTAAAAATCAGTCATCCGTTTCTTTTTTTCAGGGCATTGCAAGCAGAATCCGGATAAAAACAAAAACAATACACACGCGTATACGTTAAATTTCAGGTGCCATTAATTACAGAAACGTTAATTGAATCAAGATATGTTCGGCTCAGATTCCATATACAATAATGAAAAAGGCAACAAACTGACTAATTTGTTCTCTTTTCTCAAAAGTCCCAGGACGCAGGCTCCGCTGGAAGAAGTCAAAGCGGTCAATTCTTCTACGGAAAAAGCCAATACGCTCGTTCAGCAAAGTGATTTAATCAGTCGTGACCTGAGCTGGCTTAAATTCAATGACCGTGTTCTGGATCAGGCGACCAACGAAGAACGCAACCTTTTTGACAGACTTAAATTCCTCGCCATTACGGCTTCCAATCTGGATGAATTTTTTACGATCCGCGTCGGAAGTTTATACAATTACCTTGATTTCGGAAAGGAACGGCTCGATTACTCGGGCTTGCGCGAAATCCCTTTCAGGAAAGTATTGATGCGCGAACTGCATGATTATGTACACAGGCAAAACGAGTGCTACAAAAATCAGTTACTGCCGTTGTTTGCACAGCATGGGTTCCGGATCATCGGTCTGGATGAAACCGAACCGGACGAAGAAGCAGCTGTCGAAGAATATTTTGAGCGCACCATTTACCCGATGCTCACGCCCATGCTGTTTGATTATACGCATGCATTTCCTATTCTGCTGGCAAAAGTGCTTGTGCTGGGCGTCATGACGCAGGTCAAAGGTACGACTTCCGAGGAAGACCGGAAACTTTCGTTTGTGCAGCTTCCGCCCAATCTTCCGAGGTTTTATGTAATTGAACGCGAAGATGAACTGTTGCTGATTCCGGTCGAAACCATTGTGCGGGCATATATCGACAAGCTTTACCGCAATGTGGATATTGTGTCCACCAACCTTTTCCGGATCATCCGAAACGGGGATTTTACGCTGGAAGAAAGCGATGACATTGAAGCGGATTTTATTGATGAAATCAAGCAGAAGATCAAAAGCCGTCGTCTGGGCCGCGTTGTGCAGGTTTCCATTGAGCCGGATATGAACCCGGATTTGCTGAATCTGATTAAAAAACGCTGGGAAATCGATGATTACAATGTTTTTCCGATTGACGGTCTCATTGATTATACGGCATTATGGAGCATAATCAAACATCCGGAGTTCAAAGACCAGATTCCGACAACGCATCCGCCGGTTCCGCCGCTGGGGCTGGAACGCGAACGCATTCCGGACATTTTTGAGGCCATGCGGGAAAGGGATATTCTGCTGCATCATCCTTACAACAATTTCGAGCCGGTTCTTCAGTTGCTGGAACAAGCTGCCGAAGACCCCAAAGTGCTGTCTATCAAACTGACTATTTACAGGCTGGCCAAAAATTCAAGGGTAACGGAAGCTTTGCTGCATGCTGCGGAAAACGGCAAGCACGTTGCAGTACTCTTTGAAGTAAAAGCCCGGTTTGATGAAGAAAACAATATACGCGAGGCACAGCGCCTTCAGAAAGCGGGCTGCTTTGTCATTTACGGAATCGGTTTGCTGAAAACCCATACCAAACTTTTGCTTATCGTCCGGAATGAGGGAAACCGTGTGCTGCGCTATGCGCATTTATCCAGCGGTAATTACAATGAAGACACATCAAGGCTTTATACCGACACCGGGCTGCTTACTTCCAATGAGGAATACACGCATGATATTTCGGAGTTTTTCAACGTTATAACCGGCCATTCCATTCCTTCCGAATACCAGAACCTGATTACGGCACCGCGCTACATGCGCCACAAGCTGATTGAGCTGATCCAGAAAGAAGCGGAAAATGCAGCGGCCGGCCTGAAAAGCGGGATTTGCATTAAAATCAATTCGCTGGAAGACCGGGATACAATTCTGGAACTTTACAAAGCATCGTCGGCAGGCGTTCCTGTCAAACTCATTGTGAGAGGTATGTGCTGCCTGCGCCCGCAAAGGGTTGGCCTGAGTGAAAATATTACGGTGCGTTCGCTTGTCGGCGATTTTCTGGAACATTCGCGGATATTCTATTTTCATCAGAACGGAAATCCGCTGGTTTACGGCGGAAGCGCGGATGCCATGGTCAGAAGCTTTGACAGACGCATTGAATCCTTGTTCAAGCTGGTCGATCCGCGCGTGAGGCAGGAAGCCATTCATATTCTCTATTACAGCCTGAAAGACAATGTCAATGCGTATGAAATGCAGGAAGACGGCACTTACAAGAAATGTGAAATAGAAGAAGGCAGCGAACCGCTGAACGTGCACAAGGCATTTTACTATGTAACGCTGGAAGAAGTAATGGCCACCAAGTTATTTGAAGATGAAACCGTCGCCGGAGCGGATTCGGCCGTAACGGAATTGGCCGAACCCGCCGATCGGGAAACCGAAACACACAGCGATCAGAATGCTTGATTACTCTTTGTAAAATACCCGTTTGACACGATCTCCTATGCCTGTCAGAATTTCATAGGGGATCGTGCTGATGCGTTTTGCCAGTTCAGTAATCGGTACTTCTTTTCCGAAAACAATCACTTCATCGCCTTCATCCACGCTGGCGTTCGTTACGTCGATCATTGTCATATCCATACAAATGTTTCCGACAGTCGGGCATAAAGTCCCGTTTACACAAATCTGTCCGATTCCATTGCCTAAACCGCGGTCATAACCGTCGGCGTATCCAATGGCCAGCGTTGCAATGGCAGAATCATGTTTCAGTTCTCCTTTACGGCTGTAACCAACCGTTTCTCCCGCAGAAAGGTATTTGATCTGCGATACAATCGTTTTCAGCGTCCCGACCGGCAAAAGCGCATGCTGTTCCTGTCCGGTTGCCTCCACGCCGTAAAGCCCGATCCCAAGCCGCACCATGTCCAGTTTGTAATCCGGAAAGCGCACAATGCCCGCAGAATTAAGGATATGCTTGATGGTTTTATAACCCAGTGCTGCCTCGATCCGCAGCGCACCTTCCATAAAAAGTTCAAACTGCTTTCTTGAAAATTCGTTGTGAACGCCTTCATCCGCGCCGACCAGATGTGAAAATACCGAAGCAACTTTGATAGCCGGGTTCTGTTGCAGCTGTTTGGTCAGCCATTCATAATCGTCTTTGACAAATCCCAGCCGGTGCATGCCCGTGTCCAGTTTCAGGTGAACAGCAGGAATTTCTGCCTGTGCGCTGTTTTTGTTGACGTAAGCAATCCAGTCTGCGAGTATGCGCCGGCTGTAAATTTCAGGTTCCAGTTTGTATTGCAAAAGCAGATCGAAAGCGGGCAATGTAGCATTCATGACCATAACCGGCAGCGTGATGCCGTTCTGCCGCAATGAAACACCTTCGTCCGCATAAGCGACGCCCAGATAATCCACGCGGTGATACTGAAGCAAGGCAGCCACTTCCGAGCTTCCGCTTCCGTAAGCAAATGCTTTCACCATCGCCATCACCTTGGTTTCCTGACCGATTTTGGACTTGTAATAATTCAGGTTATGCGATAGCGAATCCAGGTTGATTTCCAGGACGGTTCCATGCGCTTTTTGCTGTAAGCGGTGGACAATTCTTTCAAATGAAAAAGGCCGGGCACCTTTCACAAGCACCATGCTGTCTGAAAGGGTATCAAACGGGAAATCGTGCAGGAATGAATCCGTATCTTTAAAAAAGTTCTTTTGAGGGACATCAAAAAGTGCGGACTGACTGCCTATTTCCTTGCCGATGCCGATCAGGTGACTGACCGATTTTTCTTTTAACAGCTTCGCAACCGTTCCGTAAAGCTCGCCCGGTGTTTGCCCGGTTTGCAGCACATCCGAAAGAATAACCGTTTTCTTCTGCCGCTGTTCCTGTTGTGAAAGAAAGTTGAGCGCCATCAGAAGCCCCTGAATATCATTGTTATATGTGTCGTCTATCAAATAACTGTGGTTAATTCCTTCTTTCAGTTCAAGCCGCATGGAAACGGGCTTGAGAAGCTGGATTCTTTCCTGAATAACCGGTGCCGAAATGCCGAAATCAAGCATAAAAACGATGCAGTGCGTCAGGTTTTCCAGCGAGGCATCATCTCTGAACGCGGTTTCAAACCGCAGTTCGCCAAATAGTCCTGAAAGAGAAACGGATGTTCCTGAATTTTCCGGCTTGAATACCACGCTGATGTCTGCGCCTGAATTCGGTTTTCCCCAGTTAACGGTTTGCAGGAATGAATTGACAGGACGCAGAATCAGACTGATTTCTTCATCAATGGCCGTGTAATCCTTACGATAAATGAGTTTTCGGACTTTGGTAAAAAGGCGGAGTTTTTCGGTAATTTTCTGCTTCCGGCTTTTGAAACCGTCATCATGCGCGGAACCGATATTGGTAAAAATCCCGACTGTCGGAAGCATAACCGGCTGAAGATATTCCATTTCGTGCACCTGGGAAATGCCGGCTTCAAAGATGGCCAGTTCATGTTCATTCCCCATATTCCACACAGACAATGGAACGCCGATCTGCGAGTTATAGCTTTTCGGGCTTGAAACGATTCTTTTACCCGGCGACATCAGCTGCACAAGCCATTCCTTTACAATCGTTTTGCCGTTGCTGCCGGCAATTCCCACGACCGGAATATGGAAATTCCTTCTTTTATCCGCCACCAGCTTTTGCAAGGCGCGTATGCTCGACGGCACAACCCAAATTTTGGCGTCATGCCATTTGTCGGCTTCTTTCCGGAGCGATTCCGTAAATGCATTTTCTTCCACGACAAATTCCCGCACGCCGCTTTCGTACAAGTAGGGGAGAAACTGATGGCCGTCGTGCCGGTTTCCTTTGATCGCAAAAAAGATGCTTTGTTCCGGAAAAGAAATCTGGCGGCTGTCTGTAAGAATGTAAGCAGCACTTGTTGTAATCGTCTGGGCGTTGTGTCCGATACTATTCATTCCAATGATTTTTCACTGCAAAGGTATCAAACCCCGGAATTCATCACAGTTTTGCCGCCAGAAATAACGCAAATGAGTACGACTCAATCCGAACAAACGGACTTAAAACCACTTTTTAGACCTGAAATAGAAAATAAGCGCAACGGTTACAACCGCCATCAAACCCCAGACATAAAAGTAACCGTAACGCATTTTCAGCTCGGGCATATACTCGAAATTCATTCCGTAAACACCCACAATAAACGTAAGCGGCATGAATACGGCCGAGAAAATCGTCAGTGTTTTCATGACCGAGTTCATCTTGTTGCTTATCGTGGACAAATGAACGTCCGCAAGGCTGGCCACCAGCTCGCGATAGGAATCAATCGTATCCAGAACCTGCATCGTATGATCGTATAAATCTCTGTAATAAGGGATTACATCTTTGCTAATCTGCGGGTTGTCTTCTCTCATCAGCTGGCTGATCATATCGCGCAATGGCCATATCTGTCTTCTGACCGTCGTCAGTTCACGTTTGAGCGAATACAGATCGGTCAGAGACATATTTTCGGTACCGCGAATGACCTGATCCTCGGCCTGATCCAGACTATCGCCGAGTTTTTCAAGCACAATAAAATAATTGTCCACGATAATATCCATCAGGGCAAACAGCAGATAATCAGGGCCGTTGCGACGTGTTTTCCCGACGGACGCTTCCAGCCTTTTCAGTACGGGCGTGAAAATATCGCTGGTGAGTTCTTCCTGAAAGGAAATCAGATAATTGTCTGTCAGCACAAAGCTCACGTGCTCCGAAGAAATGCAGATCGGCGATTCTGTTTCCACATGCAGCATTTTCAGCGTCAGGAACAAATGGCCTGTATCATAAATTTCCAGCTTGGGCTTATGCTCCGTGTTCACAACGTCTTCCAGCAGAAGCGGATGCAGCTTGTACAGTTTTCCCAGTTTTTCAATCAGGGAAATTTCATGAATGCCGTCCACGTCCAACCAGTTCACCTGTTTTTCCTGGCCATTTGCCGGCAGGCATTCCTGTAGTGATTTCACGGGCTGGTCACTGAACTTCTTTTCGTTATACTGTATTTTCCTTATTTTGGTTTTTAAGGCAACTTCCGGGCCGATGTATGTAAGCGTGCCGGGAGAAGTAAGCAGATTGTGCTTTCTGTAACGTTTGCGTTTATGGACCGCCTGCTTTTCGATTTCCTCTTTTACCTGACTGCCTTCTTCTGGATTATTCACCGGTATGCTTACTTAAGATGGAAAACAAGTAACGGAACATGCGTGTCAACGATCAGCTTTCTTGTAACGCTTGGATTGATCAGATATTCTTCCAGAAAAGAACGTTCCCTTGCGGACATGATCAGCAGATCGGCACCGACCTCGTCGCAGTATTCCTCAATGCCGTCCAGCACATTTCTTGAACTTCTGACCACGATATCATTATCAGTAATGCCGAATTCTGCCTTTATTTCATCAATATACTGGTTATCGGGCTGAATATTCGGCTGGCTGTCCGAATCGATTTTCAGCAGTGTAAGGCTGCCGCCCAGATGATTCAGCAATACAAATACTTCTTTCAGGATGTCGTTTTCACTGTATTCAAACTGCGTGGCATATACGACCTTGCTGAACTTACTCGGACTGGTCTGAGGCGGAATAATCAGGACCGGGCAAGTGGAATGCAATGCAATGTGCGTGGCCGAGCTTCCGACAAGCTTATCCAGAAAACCGCCCGTTCCGGTTCTTCCGATCACGGCCATATCGGGCTGATATTCCTTGATTGCATTTTCAACAGACGACTGCACACTCCCGATTTCCCAGATCGCACGCGCTTTATAGCCTTCCGCAGTCAGATTGGCGGCATAATCTTCCAGTTTTTTGCGGAATTCATTTTCCAGTTCATCCGTAAGCGTAAGAAAGTCTGCGCCGCCTACGCCGGGAAGGACATTGCCGGGCGTTACACTTACATCGGCGATGTAAGGTTCATAGGCATGCATGATCAGGAGTTCGGTGCTTCCTTTTTCCGCTATAATTCTGGCCGCAGCAAGGGCACGCTCGGCATTCTCAGAAAAGTCGATCGGAATAAGTATTTTGTTCATTTTTGTTCCGTGATTTGAATTGGCAAATGTACTTTTCGAACATATCAAATTTACAGACTCAAACCAAAGATTCGCGTCATGTTTTCTGACAAACATGCAGCAAAGTAGCAAATCCGCGTACAAATTCCGGTTCTGAAAGCTGGAAAGAATGCGTAATCGTATGGACAGGTTCTGAAAAAAGGATTGTTTTGCGGACTTAAAATTTCAGTATTTTTATCCGTCAAACTAAAAACTGAATTTGTTTCAAACCAAAATTTATTTTATAAATAAGCATTTGTTTAATACAATCATAAAATCCGATTGTTCAAAACCTACAATTTATTTCGATAATCAGTTAAATAGCATTAAACTTCATAGTTGGTCTTAAACTGATTTTTTATAAGTTTACCATCACAAACGATTTCCCTATTTTAATTTCCCATATGAAGCGCAAGATTACCCTTATTAATATTGCACTGATTACCATTGCAGCAATAGCAACCGTATTAAGTGCTTACAACATCGTTCCCATATCCGCAAACGTTCTGATCATCCTGCGCTGGCTTGCCTTGGCCGGGCTGATCTATTACGCTATTCTCAAAAAAAACCTGACGACTTCCATTCTGATTTCCATGCTCGTGGGAACGGAAATCGGCTACGATTTTCCGGCTCTGGGAACCGGACTGCATTTTCTGAGACAGATCTTTCTGCAGATGATCAAAACGGTGATTGCGCCGCTGCTTTTTGCCACACTTGTAACCGGGATTGCAGGTCACTCGGATCTGAAGCAGGTCGGCAGAATGGGCTGGAAATCGCTTTTGTACTTTGAAGTCGTTACTACTTTTGCATTGCTGATCGGTTTGCTGTTTGCCAACTGGTTCAAGCCCGGTGAAGGCATTATTCCGCCTGCAACGCTGAATGCCACGTTGCCGAAGGTTAATGAGCAGACCTGGCAGGATATTGTAACGCATTCGTTTCCGGAAAACATCGCCAAATCCATTTACCACGGAGAAGTTCTGCAGATTGTTGTTTTCAGCGTACTTTTCGGAATCAGTCTTGCCTTGCTGCCGACGGTTAAAAAGGAAAAATTCGTACACGGCGTGGAGCTTTTGGCGGAAGTCATGTTTAAGCTGACCAAAATCATCATGCTTTTTGCGCCGATCGGCGTTGGCGCGGCCATTGCGGAAACAGTCGGGCATATGGGCATTGATGTACTGAAAAACCTTGCACTGCTGCTGGCGACGCTTTACTGCGCGCTGATTGTTTTTATACTGATCGTTTTTGTGCCCGTTGCGTTAATTGCAAAAATTCCGGTTCTGAAATTTGCCAAAGCCATTGTGGAGCCGGTTTCCATCGCATTTTCCACGACAAGTTCCGAGGCGGCTCTGCCAAAGGCCATGGAGAAAATGGAGAAATTCGGCGTTCCGCGTCAGATTGTTTCTTTTGTAATGCCGACAGGTTACAGCTTCAATCTGGACGGATCCACGCTTTATCTGGCACTCGCAACCGTTTTCGTAGCGCAGGCAACCGGAACGGAAATGTCACTCGGACAGCAGTTTACAATGGTTCTTCTGCTGATGCTTACGAGTAAAGGCGTTGCCGGAATCCCGCGGGCTACGCTGGTTATTCTTTTAGGCGCGATTGCAAATTTCGGTATGCCCGAATGGCCGGTTTTGCTCATTATGGGTATTGATGAACTGATGGATATGGCGCGTACTTCCGTCAATGTTACCGGAAACTGCCTTGCTACGGCGGTTATTGCACGCTGGGAAGGTGAACTGGACGATCAGAAAATGCACAGTTCCGATCTTTTGCTGGACGAGCCGGTTGTAACAGAAACAGAAGCGTAAATTCAGGTAAATTATTTTATGTTCACCGTATACGGAATTCCCAACTGCAACACGGTCAAAAAGGCGAGAACCTGGCTGGATGCGCATCAGATTACCTACACTTTTCACGATTACAAAAAGAAAGGAATTACGCCCGAAAAGCTGAAAAGCTGGTTCGGCGATTATTCGTGGGAAAAATTGGTCAATAAATCCGGAACGACGTGGAAAGCGCTTTCGGATGAAGAAAAAAGTTCGGTAAAAGACGAAGACTCGGCTGTGCAGCTGATGATTTCCAAAACGTCCGTCATCAAAAGGCCGCTTGTGGAAGATGCAGGCGGCAAGCCCGTGGCGCTCGGGTTTTCAGAAAAGGAATTTGAAGAAGCATTTCTTTAAGAGTGTCATTCAGGTTTTAGAAAAATCAGCGTTTTACGGCTTTGTCGTCACAATGACTACTTTGGAATGGTCAGCAAGCGTTGTTGCAAAAAGGTAAAAATCGCCACCTTCTTTCAGTTTCCATTTTTTTCGGAGATCTTCGGTTTTACCCGGAAAATTCCGGATCGTCAGATTGGCTTTGTCGCCTTGTATGTATCCGGAAATTTCCCGCATATCCGGCCTGCAGACGGCAACGATTTTAAATGACCTTCCGGGAAAATCAGGAATGTAGTTTTCAGAAGTATATAACTGGCTGTTGACGGCCAGTTTGCTCGTATCAAATGTTTCGCACAAAGTCCTGAATGCGCCTGCTTTCAGAACGGCCGGATGCGGTTCATACAAATAACCGAGCGGATTGGAATACGAAACAAGGGCTTTACGTTCCGATTCACGGTCAAAATCAAGCGAATGAACGACTTCTCCGGCTGCATTGATAATGCGTGTTTTAATGACAAAATTTTCAGTTATATAATCTTTTTTCAGGACAAAAAGCAGCTCCTTGCATTCCTGTTCATAGCCAATGACGTGCACTTCTGCAAGATTGGTCAGTTCTTTCGATGCCAGATCAATATCCAGCAAAGGCGAAGTTTTTAAAAGTATATTGGGCGCATTTTCAAATAAGGCGGAAAGATTGGCGGTAATGTCCGGCGTGCAGTCGGAAAGCAGTACTACTTTTTCTCGGTTTGTGTTCCGCCTTGCAGGATCGGCAAAAATCCAGTCCGAAGGCATTGTTTCCTTTGCAAGCGTCAATAGTGAATCGGCGTTATGTACGGTTATATTTCCGGAACCAAGTTCTTTAAAATTGTATTTCGCCGTTTTTGCAACTTCTTCCTGCTGCTCGAAATAAATTGCCTGCTCAAATTTTCTGCTCATGTAAAAACAGTCAACGCCCATGCCGCCGGTGATATCCATAAGCCGGTTTCCAGAAACCAGACTGGCCTTGTAACGCGCCGTTGCTTCCGAAGAACATTGCTCGACAGAAAGCGCCGGCGGAAAAATCAGCTTTTCATTTGCAGACCATTCGGGCAGTTTTTTAACGGCTTTTTGTCTGGATAAAATCTGTGAAGCAAGTTTCTTTATATCCAGGTCTTTAAACTGCCCGGCACGCAAAATCAGCTGACCCGGATTTTCCTTAAGATGCGTCTGAATGAAACGGATTTCTGTTTCGGAAAATCCGGTTTCCTGCCGGTCTGTTTTGTTGTCCTGCTCATTCATGAAAAAACATAGCTGCGTTTTGCAAATCCGAAAGTACATCTTTTTGCATGCGGGTCACAAAAAACGGTTCAGGAAAAATCCAACATGAAGATTAACAGCATGATGCCGGATCGTGCAAATACACTTCGGGCGCACGCGGAATGCAAGGCATTTACGAAGCGCAACATTCTGTAATGCATTAAGTAGGACTAACCAGATGAAAATTATAAATTGTCAGCCATTATCCTTTATCCCTAAGTTTAACCTTTATTTATCATGAGAATCAAGACCTTTGAAGCGTATCAGATTGCCTACAGACAAAGTGTAGAAGATCCCGAAGGTTTTTGGGCGGAAGTAGCCCAACAATTCCAGTGGCGCAAGCCCTGGAAAAAAGTATTAAGCTGGAATTTCAATGAGGCAAATGTAAAGTGGTTTGAAGGCGGCGTATTGAATATCACTGAAAATGCACTCGACAGGCATTTGGCACAAATAGGCAATCAGCCTGCCATTATTTGGGAACCCAATGATCCGGAAGACAAGGCGGTTTCCATTTCCTACAATGTGCTGCACGACCGCGTTTGCCGGTTTGCCAATGTGCTCAAAAAACATGGCGTTAAAAAAGGCGACCGGGTTTGTATATATCTTCCGATGGTTCCCGAGCTGACCGTTGCCGTGCTGGCCTGCGCAAGGATCGGGGCCATTCACTCGGTTGTGTTCGGTGGTTTTTCTGCCAAATCCATTGCGGACCGGATCAATGATGCGGAATGCACAATGGTGATTACTTCGGACGGCGCATATCGTGGTTCCAAGGTAATTCCGATGAAAGAAACCGTTGATGCCGCGCTGGATCAATGCCGCTCGGTAAAACATGTCATTGTCATGACCCGTACCCGCACGCCGGTTTCGATGCTGAAAGGCCGCGATCTCTGGTGGGAAGAAGAAGTGAAGCATGTGGATTCGGTATGTGCGGCCGAGCCGATGGACGCAGAAGATCCTTTATTTATTTTATATACTTCGGGCTCGACCGGAAAGCCGAAAGGCGTTGTGCATACCTGCGGCGGTTACATGGTTTATGCGGCTTATACTTTTGCCAACGTATTTCAGTATGAACCGGAAGAGGTTTATTTCTGTACGGCGGATATCGGCTGGATTACAGGCCACAGTTACATCGTGTACGGCCCGCTTTGCACCGGCGCTACCTCGCTTATTTTTGAAGGCGTCCCGACTTACCCGGATGCCAGCCGTTTGTGGCAGATCGTTGAAAAACATCAGGTGAATATCCTTTATACTGCGCCTACGGCCATTCGTTCGCTGATGAGTTTCGGGCTGGATTATGTAAAAGGCCATGATCTTTCCTCGCTGAAAAAACTGGGTTCGGTAGGAGAGCCGATTAACGAAGAAGCCTGGCACTGGTTTAAAACCAACATTGGTTCAGACAACTGTCCGCTTGCCGATACGTGGTGGCAGACGGAAACCGGCGGCATCATGATTTCTCCGCTTGCCGGCATTACCCCTGAAAAACCCACTTTTGCCACGTTGCCTTTGCCCGGCATTCAGCCCGTTATTGTGGATGAAAACGGCAAGGAAATCGAAGGAAATGGCGTTAGCGGCAATCTTTGCATGAAATTTCCGTGGCCGGGCATTATCCGGACTACTTACGGCGATCACGAACGCTGCAAGCAAACCTATTTCTCTACGTATCCGGGCATGTATTTTACCGGCGACGGCTGCCTGCGTGATGAAGACGGTTACTACCGCATTACAGGCCGTGTAGACGATGTATTGAATGTTTCAGGTCACCGGATCGGAACGGCGGAAGTAGAAAACGCGATCAACATGCACCTTGGCGTAGTAGAATCGGCTGTTGTCGGTTATGCGCATGATATTAAAGGACAGGGCATTTATGCGTATGTCATTGCGGAAAGCGAACCGGAAGATGCCGAAATGTTCAGAAAAGACATTGCCGCAACGGTCTCCCGGATTATCGGACCTATTGCAAAACCGGATAAAGTCCAGTTTGTAACGGGTTTGCCGAAAACACGTTCCGGAAAGATCATGCGCCGGATTCTAAGGAAAATATCTGAAGGCGATATGGGCAATCTGGGCGATATTTCTACTTTGCTCGATCCGGCCGTTGTGGAAGATATCAAAAAAGGCGCTTTATAGGAAATCCGGCCCGGGTTTTTGAATAAACAGCCTTGAAACAGAAAACCGCTTTACACTTGCGTGCAAAGCGGTTTTCTGTTTTGTTATAATATATTTAAAAAAAACTGAAATCCTGAATTTTTTCAAAAACCGATCATGCTTTTGCAGAAACATTCTTGTCGGCAGCGCAGCCGCATCCTTTGGCACAGCCGCCGCTGTTTCTGCTGTCAAATGCTTTCCACAGGCGCCAGCCCATGTAACCGGCAGCTGCAAGAAAAAGAATGAGAATAATAATCTGTTGCGTTATCATATTCCTGCAAACAACCGCTTAATGCCAATTGTTCCTGACTGCCAGCTGAAAAGCATGCTGATAATGATGCTCGCTATGCCATGCATAATTGGCAATAACCTCGTCCATCCTGAAAACACGCCCTGTCGCCGGATGCGTATAAGTTCTGGCCAGCTCCGCTTCCTGCATGGAATTCAGGAGTAAAACCCATCTTAAATGAACGTAGCGCATAAGCTGAAGAGACAACTCCACCTGCGCTGCTTTTCCATCCGGCAATTCGGCCCATGCCGCTTCATCGTACGGTTTGACCACCGGATTGTCTTCCGTCAGCGCCAGTCTGCATCTGGTGTAGGCATTGATATGGCTGTCAGCAACATGATGGATTAATTGCCGGATCGTCCAGCCGCCGGGACGATAAGGCGTATTGTATTTTTCATCATCCCAGCCCCCTAGCAAATTGATAAAACGGGAAGGCAAAGCACTGATGATCTGAATATTGGATTTAATTTCGGCCGGCGTATAACTGTCCTGAAATCTGAATTGTCCGATTGGATAACGAAGCTGTTCGAGGTCCATTTATATTATAAATAAGTGAAAACTTAAAAGAACGATCAGTTAAAATTTTCGCGGATCACATCCACAAGTTCCTGATGCGGAGCGCGGGAAGCTGCAACAATGTCACCGCCAAACAGATAATTGTCGCTTCCTTTAAAATCGGTCACTTTTCCGCCCGCTTCCTTGATCAGTAAAACGCCCGCGGCCATATCCCAGGAATTCAGGTTGTATTCGTAGAAACCATCAAAACGGCCGGCTGCAACATAAGCAAGGTCTACGGCTGCTGCACCCATGCGGCGGATACCGTGCGTTTTCTGCATGAGCAGTTCCAGAATGTACATATAGCGTTTCTGCTTGTCGAACCGGGCATAAGGAAAGCCGGTTGCGATCAGGCTTTCCTGCAGGAGCGGAACGTTGCTTACGCTGATTTTTTTTCCGTTGCACCATGCACCGCCGCCCTGCCATGCGTAAAACATTTCGTCCAGACTGGGTTCATGGATCACGCCCACAAGCAGCTCTTTTCCTTTGGCAAGCCCTACGCTGACGCAGTAAACCGGGATTCCGTGAATGAAATTGGTGGTGCCGTCCAGCGGATCGATGATCCAGTTCAGTGCCGACGGGTCCGGTTCCTGACCTGTGGTTCCTTCTTCTGTGATGTAACTTGCTTCCGGCAGCAACTGGCTGAGCCCTGCAACAAGCAGTTTTTCAGCTTCCTTGTCAACGTAAGAAACCAGATTGTTCAGATCTTTATATTCAATTTTATCGCGTGAAAACTGTGCAGCTTCCCGCTGAATAAAGGAAGAAGCCTGTCTTACGATTTCAATAGTTTGTTGTGTCAGCTTTTCCAGATCCATTGTCTTGTTATCCATTAGGGATTTTAGAAAGTGTATTATTCATATAATAAACCCTGATGATGAGCATCAGCAGAATGGGGATCAGTACAAGGTTATGCTTCATCAGATTGCCCGTAGCGCAAAGTAAAAGAAATCCGTAGAATATCAATAAATACTGGAACCAGGACGGTTTTCTATTTTCTGAAATAAAGAAAATAAGCGGCATCCATAAAGGAAATGCCCACAGAATGTCATAATTGTAAGCAGTAACGCCGTGGTTGGTCCCGAACCATAACAGTAAAATCAGCCAGCCTGTCAATCCGGCAATGGAAAACAGGATTTTGTCCAAAGTAAAATTGACTTTCTGTCTTCTGATCTGCCAGTACGTAAAGGCAAGCACAAAAATGGCCAGGCTCCAGAATACAACCATTGGCGTAAAACGGTGGTTGCGGCTCATCGGATTGGCCCTGTTCAGTTCTTTTGTGGAAGCCACAAGCGGCAGAATTCCGCACGGTGTAATCATGCGTGCCTTTGAAAAGGCCTTGCTGAGGTTATCCGGCAAGAAAGTAGCCTGTTCCGGATCGGCAATTTCATCTGACGGCGTTCCGATGGCAAGGTCCATCCCGAAATCCGCCCACGGATTCTGCAGGTATGCATAACGGTCGATCCATTGCCGGAAACTCAGTTTTTCCTGTTTGTACCCTTCATATTCCAGGCTGTCGCCGCACGCCGCTTTCAAGGCAACGGCCAGCCTTGTAGCGCAGTTGTCGTAAAAGAATTTATACTGATATTCCCTGTTCTGAGGCAGGTGATTGGTTTCCAGAAAATTGTAAAGCTTCTGTTTCTGGCTGGTCGAAAGGTTCAGGACCTGTTCTTTGATGGAGCGGTTTTCAGCACGCCAGTATGCGGATTGCGGCGCAAGCGGCGCAACCGAAATCGTATAAGGCAAAGTGCCACGCAGGAATTTGACGTAGAAATTCCCTGTTTCAAAGCTGAACGAGCCGTAACTGTAAGCATTGTCAAGTTTCAGGACCGGATCATAAATCCAGATCACGCTGTGGCCGAAACCGGAGTACAGTTCCCGTCCCGGCCCGACTGTAATCAGGCTCACTTTTGCTTCCTGGCTCAAAGTGCCAAATTGGCCAAAAGCAAGCGGATGCTGGATCAGCGAAATGGCAATAAACAGAATAAGGTTTCTGATGACCTGGTATTTTTTTAAAAATGCGTTTTTATCAGATAAAATGCGTTCCGGGTATCGGTTCATATCAGTCATTCAGGATATTTAATCCTCGTATTTTTCAGATTTCTTTTTTTCCTCTGCTTTTCCAGCCAGCACGATCACAATTTCACCTTTCACCGTTTTTCCGGAAAAATAAGCAATTACTTCCTCTAAAGTGCCACGCACATTTTCTTCATAAATCTTTGTCAGTTCCCTGGAAACGCTTACTTGCCTTTCTTTTCCGAAATATTCGGCAAACTGCTGCAGCGCCTTTACAAGTCTGTGCGGCGATTCGTAAAAAATCATCGTTCTTTCTTCCTGTACAAGGTTCTGGAGACGTGTCTGCCGGCCTTTCTTGTGCGGCAGAAAACCTTCGAAAGTGAAGCGGTCGGAGGGAAGTCCGGAATTGACAAGTGCGGGAACAAAGGCCGTGGGGCCGGGAAGGCATTCAACGGTTACGCCCTGTTTTATACACTCGCGCACCAGCAGAAAACCGGGGTCGGAAACGGCAGGCGTGCCTGCGTCGGAAATGAGCGCCATGGTTTCACCTTTCAGGATACGCTCCGTTACGCGCATAACGGTCTGGTGCTCATTATGAATGTGATAGCTGTGCATCGGTTTGGAAATGCCGAGATGTTTCAGCAAAGTGCCGGATGTACGGGTATCTTCTGCCAGTACAACATCAACACTTTTCAGAACATGGACAGCGCGAAGCGTAATATCTTCAAGATTGCCGATCGGTGTGGGAACAATGTAAAGTTTCATCTATATTCTGACCGGCATATATTGATCCGTCAGCCGCGCGGTTATTTTATTCAAATTTTTTAAAGATTTCGTCGATTGCAGCAGCAAGGTTTCTGTCTTTTCCTGTAACAACGTTTCCTGCATCGTGTGTATTCAGTTCAAAGCTGACTTTATTATAGGAATTGGTCCAGAAAGGATGATGGTCCAGTTCATCGGCAATGAAAGCAATTTCGGTCATGAAACGGAAAGCTTCCTTGAAATTCCTGAACGTGAAACTTTTCTTCAGTCTGTTATCTTCTTCTTTCCACATTTTTTGCAGGGCTTTTTACTGAATTTTTTTGACCCGGTATTCCATAAATTTATCAGGGCCGTTTCCGTTCACACATTTAATGGTTTCAATCAGATAAAGCTGTGTTCCCTTGAAATTCCCGGTTCCTGTCAGCGACGTAGCGCCGCATTCGTCCTCGCCGATGCCGCGGTCATAAACAAAATCAAAGCCGTCCATTTCGATCTGGGTCGTATAATTGTACGGCGTGATTTCTTCCAGCTTCATTTTATTGTCCGATATCCAGTTAAGCTGCAGCGAAACTTCCGAAGAATCCTCGGTTGATTTATTAAAAACCTTGTAACCTTTATACATTCCGGACAAATCCTTCTGGGTTAAAGGTTTTTCGGCCTCAACAGGCGTTGATTCAGATTCGCTTTGACAATTGGAAAACAGAATGGCTGAAATCAGAATGCTCGAATATAGTCTGAACATATTTATAGAACGTTGATCTTTTGATAAAACGAATATACAAGGATTATACTTGTTTTTAAATTATTCCGTCAAATAGCCGAATCACGTTTGATGAAGTATATTTGAACTTTGATACAGCTCAAATCCTTATTAAAACAGAATCGGCTTAAAACAGGCATTAAATCAGGGCAGGAACGGTTGAATGGCAATAACGGGTTAACGATCTTGTCATTAACAAAACCTCAATTACAGTAACCGAAGTAAAATTATGAAAATAGAACTTGTTCGTGTGGATGACGCCTTTCATTTTGAAGGAAGCGGTTCATCGGAAATCAAAGTACATACCGACGCATCGTCGGATATAGGTGGAAGCAACCTTGGCGTGCGGCCTATGGAATTGCTGCTGATGGGACTTGCCAGCTGCAGTGCCATCGACGTGGTTCTGATCCTTAAAAAACAACGTCAGGACATTACAGATTTCCGCATTTCGGCCGAAGGCGACCGCGTGCAGGAAGAAGACACCCAACGGAAGCCGTTCCGGAAAATTCATATGATTTACCAGTTTGCAGGCAATAATCTGGACCAGAACAAGATCAGCCGCGCTGTGGCCTTGTCGATGGAAAAGTATTGTTCAGCAACTGCACAGCTGGAAGCGCTTGCCACAATCACGTACGATATTGAAATTGTAACTGTTTAACCGATTTAATTCAAGCGCTTTTTATTAATACAATGCAGCAATACCACGACTTATTACGCCATATACTGGATAACGGCGTCCGTAAAACCGACAGAACCGGAACCGGAACGATCAGCGTTTTCGGTTATCAGATGCGCTTCAACCTGAAAGACGGTTTTCCTTTGGTCACAACGAAGAAAGTCCATACCAAATCGATCATTTACGAGCTGCTGTGGTTTTTGCGCGGCGACACCAATATTGCTTACCTGAAAGAACACGGCGTTTCCATCTGGGACGAATGGGCGGACGAAAACGGAGACCTTGGCCCGGTTTACGGAAAGCAATGGCGCAGCTGGGAAGGCGCAAACGGCAAAACCGTAGACCAGCTTCAGGAAGTTCTTAAACAGCTGAAAAGTACGCCGGACTCCCGCCGTATCATTGTTTCGGCCTGGAACCCTTCCGAGCTGTCGGAAATGAAATTGCAGCCTTGTCATGCATTGTTTCAGTTTTACGTGGCGCCGCCCGATGAAGAAGCCGGTGAAACCCGAGGCAAGCTGTCCTGCCAGCTTTATCAGCGCAGTGCGGATGTTTTTCTGGGTGTTCCGTTCAATATTGCCAGCTATGCACTGCTTACGATGATGATTGCGCAGGAATGTGAACTGGATCTTGGAGAATTTATCTGGACAGGCGGCGATACGCATATTTACCTGAATCATCTTGAACAGGTTGAACTGCAGTTGAGCCGTACGCCGCGTGCATTGCCTGTCATGGCCATCAACCCGGACGTAAAAAGTGTATTTGATTTCAGGTTTGAGGATTTCGAACTTCAGAATTACAATCCGTGGCCGGGCATAAAAGCACCCGTTGCAGTCTAGAAAGTCAGAATGGGTATTCAGTATATTCTGGAAATAACAGGAACCTTTGCATTTGCCATTTCAGGTGCGCTGGCAGTTAAGGATCAGAAGCATCAGGACTGGTTTGGTGCCAGTTTTACGGCTTTTATTTCTTCCATCGGCGGCGGAACGCTGCGCGACATTCTGTTGGGCAGTTACCCGCTGGTCTGGATCAGTGACATCACGATTATATACGCTATTATTGCCGGCATTCTGGTGACTTCGGTATTTTACAAATTTGTGCTGAGGCTAAGAAAGACCATGTTTCTTTTCGATACGTTCGGCATTGCGCTTTTTACCATTATCGGAACCGAAAAGGCGCTGTACTTAGGCGTAAGACCGGAAATTGCCGTGATTATGGGCGTTTTTACTGCCACTATGGGCGGTGTACTCCGCGATGTCATGACCAATGAAATTCCGATTATTTACCGGAAGGAAGTATATGCTACGGCTTGCTTTACAGGCGCATGCAGTTATTTGCTGCTGAACAAGCTCGGTGCAGAACGCAACACGGCATTCATTGCGGCATCGCTTGTAATTATTATTCTCCGGATTCTGGCCGTGCGGTATCACTGGAGTGTTCCGAAATTTTTTAGATAATTGCGGCAGGCTTTTCAAGTCCTGCCGCAATTATATTGTTCTGAATCAATTACTTTTTCTTTTTAGCCTTTGTTGCGGAAGCGACTGCCTTTGTGGAAGCGGCTTTGGCCTGCATTTCGGCGATGCCTTTTTCAATCTGACCTTTGTAGAAACTGAATGAGCCTTCGCCGGAAGTACTGCCCATTGCCAGGGCTTTCTGCGCAACCGGAAGCGCTTCATTGACCTTTCCAAGTTTGTTGAGAATCTGCGCTTTTAGCCAAAGATTGGAAAAGGATTCCTTTAATCCAATGGCTTTGTCGGCCAGTGAAAGTGCGACCTGCAGATCTTTTCCTTTTGACAGCATATAGCCGGCGGCGCTTTGCAAAGTAGCCACGTCTTCGGGTTTTTCGGCAACTGCCTTGTTCAATGCCGTCGTCGTCAGGCTTTCTGTACTTACGGAAAGCGGAACCGGAACATGAACCGATGACCAGGCAAGATCCATAACGGCACTGCTGTCGGAAAGCGGTGAAATGTCAATTTTGAACGTTTCTGTAAATTCACCTGAAGTCGGATATACCATAATGCGGGCTGCATCTTCTGTTTCCTTGTAATCGTTGGTTCCCGGCTGATTGTAGTTTTTATTCAGAATGACCGTCCATGCTGCGCCGGAAGGAATGGAGAAAAGCGCATATTTTCCGGCAGGCACTTTTTTGTTCCCGAAAGTAAATTCCGTGCTCGATTCGAAAACGGTGGCCATATTGGCTCCGGTGCGCCAAAGCTGGTTATATGGTGCGAGTTCAGAGCTGTCTGCAAAAACCTTGCGTCCTTTCAGGCTTGGCTTGGAGTATTTTATGCTAAAATCCGTAACGCCGATCGTCTGCATCACGCCGGCTGCGGGACTTGGCTGCGGTGTGCGCTGTGACATGGAACTGGTTGCGAGCAAAGCAGCAAAGCAAACAGATAACAGATACTTTTTCATTTCTGACAAATGGTTTATTCCTGATGTATTAAACTTGTGGTGAAATTAGAATGAAAAAATTACATAGCCTACATGAAGCGAAACAGTTTATTATCCCTGCTCGGAGCGTATGAACCGGAAAACGGAAATGAAAACGATATGTACCGGGAAATGCTGGATTTTGTCAGGAACAATCCCGAATGCTTTGAACGAACGCTGCTTACAGGGCATGTAACAGCCTCCGGATGGGTACTTTCGTCAGATCTGGGTTCGGTTTTAATGCTGCATCACCGCAAGCTGGACCGCTGGTTCCAGCCTGGCGGCCATTGTGACGGCGATCCGGATGTGGAAGCGGTTGCACGCAAGGAAATCAGTGAAGAAACCGGCATAGAACAGCTTGTATTATTCAAAAAAGGGATTTTTGATATAGACATTCATCTGATCCCGGAAAGAAACAATTTGCCTGCGCATAATCATTATGATGTACGCTTTCTGTTCAGGGCTGAACCCGGCCAGTCTATTGTTTTAAATGATGAATCCATGGACGTCCGCTGGGTTCCGGTTGCAGATATTGAAAAGCTTAACAATTCGGAATCCATTATGCGCATGGTCAGGAAAACTACTGCTTTATAAATTTCAAGGCTCGTTCCTGATTATTGACGCGGATTCTGAGAAAATAAAGTCCGGAAGATAAATGTGCCGTGGAAATGACCTGGCTGGCTGCAAGCTGCGATTCCGTGTTTCCCAAAGATGCGCCGTTCACGCCGTAAAGTGCAAGATCTGCTTTTTTTCCAACCAAAGCAGCAGGAATTGTTAATACCAGTTCTTTTTGTGCCGGGTTCGGGGCAATGACAATTTGCCTGATCGTTTCACTTTCAGTGCCCAGCGGTTTGAAGTTACTGTCGATATATTCCGCCGCTTTAACCAGATCGGGAACGCCGTAGCCCAGCAGATTGTCCGGTGCCGTAGCCTGGTGCCCCGACATTTTTACTGCTTTCATAATGTCCTGCGAAGTAAGCTGCGGATAAGCCTGCCAGAGAATCGCACATAAGCCTGCGATCTGCGGCGAAGCAAGCGAAGTACCGTTCAGACCCGAAACATTCCCGGCTGTGTTACCGGCAATGGCCTGCTGACCGACCGCTGCAACGTCCGGTTTTTGCTGGCCGGCCGCATTCGGCCCGACTGAACTCAAAGGCACATAACTGCGCTCGTAATTGGTGGCACCCACAGTCAGAACGGAATCCACATCTGCTGGTGCCGTTATATAATGCCATGCATCATTTCCTTCATTGCCGGCGGCACACACAACCAGCATTCCCGTACGCACGGCAAATCGTGCAGCCCGGCTGATCATGGTGGTTTTTCCATCCATATCGGCATACGTGTAATTGTATTCAGGCCTGTCGAATTCGTTGTCGAAATAGGAGTAGCCCAGCGAAGTATTGATCACATCCGCACCGATGCTGTCGGCACGTTCGGCGGCCATCAGCCATGTAATTTCTTCGTACGGCGATTCAATGTAGTCGTTTTCAGACCGGTACAAGGCATAACTTGCCTTAAAAGCAGCTCCGATCATTGTGCCGGGAAGATAAGCGGCCATTGTTGACAACACGTTCAGCCCATGCGAGCCGTCATTGTAAACATTGCTTTCACGCGCCATAAAATCATACGTATCCACAATCCGGTTTTCATCGCGGAGCGGTTTCAAGAAACCAACTTTATCGCCGCTGTTAAATCCGTTGTCAATCACAGCAATGAGCATATTTTCGCCATGATAACCTTTCTGATGATGCTGCGCCACTTCCATCAGCGCAAGCTGGGCATTCATGCTTCCGTAATCCAGATCCTCTTCGGTTTCCAGTTTCCGGTCTGCGCCATTGATGCGTTCGACACCTTCGGATTTTGAATTTAAATTGGCAACGGGAAGATTGAGTTCGATTCCTTTGTAGAAAGGCAGTTTTTTGATCGCTTCCAGCTGTGCATCGGAAGCTTCAACGACGGAACCGTTAAACCAGCGCGAGGAAAATACAATTGTGGCGCCGGTCTGTTTTACAGCCGTTACGTATGCCGGGTTTACGGGAAAATCGCGTGTGGTCAATGCAATATTCTGCCGTGTTCTCCGCATTACGGCGCGCTCGGAAAGGAAATCGGAAGGTTTGTCCGTTGAAAAGGGAGAATTCGCCTTGTCCTTGTACAGAACGAGGTATCGCGGATTGCTTTGTGCAAAGCTGTGAAATGAAATCAGTGAAAATGTAACAAGATGAATAAGTAAAGATTTGATCATTGCTTTCCGTATTTGCTGATTTTTGTAATTTTTTTCCAGCCCGAACTGACAATCCCTTTTCCAAGACAATCGCCATCATAACAATAGCGCAGGTAAATTTGCTCGCGGCATATCAGACCAACGCCCGCAGCATACGTTTCGGTATACTTGCTTCTGGACAAAAGTGTGGAATCATTTTGCCGGATCACTGTAACGGTATTGGGGAAAAACAAAGAGCCGGTTTGAAAAGGCTTTTTTACTGCTGTTTCTTCAAACATGCATTTTCCGGAAGCATTGTATTCGTTGCCGTTCCATTGCAAACCTTCTGCAACCGGAAGAATCATCTTTACAACAGTACGGCCGTTTTCCTGCACAAAAACTTTATTTGCCGAATGCCATGAAACGGCTACCGAATCCGTTTGCCAGGATTGATCCGTAGTCAGCGTTGCATATTGTTGAGGAAAAACCGGATTGCCTTCCGGATTTGTAAACGGAGTCTGGGTAAGCTGCCGGATCACATGCTTTGTAATTTTATCGGGCTGTCCGGAAACATAGGTTGTTTTTTCCACATTAAATTCCGAAAAGTTTCCGGCTTCCAGCGGATTATATCCGGGTTCTTTCAGCTGTTCCGGCTTGGGTGGGCCGGAACAGGAAATGGGAGCAAATGATAAAACAAGAAGCAAAAAAGCGTAATGTTTCAGCATATCTGAAAGTTATTCTTCTTCCAGCGTGGTGATTTTGGCCAGGTCTTTCCAGAATCCCGGATACGATTTCACGACAACGCCCGGCTCTTCGATACGTACAGGGCTGATCATTCCTGCCGGTGCAAAAGCCATTGCCATTCGGTGATCGTCATACGTGAGGATGGAAGGCAGCTCCGAAAGCGTTGCATTTTTTAGTGTGGAAACTTCGTAAAGATGATCTTTTTCGATTTCTTTCAGTTCAGCGCCAAGTTTTACAAGTTCATTCTGCAAAGCGAGAACGCGATCTGTTTCCTTTATTTTCAGACTTTCAATGCCGGTTAATGAAAGCTTGATATTTTTCAGCCCGCAGCATACGGCAATCGTTTGTGCCAGATCCGGACAGTTTGTAAAGTCCCAGCCAATGGATGCGGCTTCCGGAATTTTAGCCAGTAAAACACCTTCTTCTGTAAATACGCTTTCCACACCCAGATTCCGCATGATTTCTGCAATGGCGCTGTCACCCTGCAGAGAATTTTTTTTCAACCCGAGCAATTCCACCTCTGCATCGTCGGCAAGCGCTACAATGCTGTACCAGTAACTTGCGCCGGACCAATCCGATTCGATGCTGTAAGATTGCGGCTGATATTTATAGGGCGGAATCGTCAAAGTATTGGTTTGCCAGTCTGCCTGATATTCAATTCCGAAATGCGCCATCTGATTCAGCGTCATTTCAATGTATGGCCTGGAACCAACTTCCCCTTCCAGTCTAATTTTCAGTCCGCCCGGCAATTCCGGCGCGATCAGCAGCAATGCAGAAATATACTGGCTGCTTACATCGCCGCGCATCGTCAGTTCATTGGTCCCGGAATATGAAAATCCGTTCAGCTTCAACGGCGGGTACCCTTCGTTCTGCTCATACTCGATATCTGCGCCTAAAATCCGCAAGGCATCCACCAGAATACCGATCGGGCGTTCACACATTCTCGGCGTTCCCGTCATTCTTTTCTTCTGATTGGTAACCGCAAAATATGCCGTCAGAAAACGCATGGTCGTTCCTGCATCGATAACGTCCGCTGTATAGTCATCCGACTGCAGAAGCCGTTGCATGGTTTGTGAATCCCTTGCTTCTGAAATATTGGAAAGCGCGCATTGAAAACCCGTCAGGGCATTGATGATCAGGGCACGGTTGCATTCGCTTTTGGAAGCTGCAAGGCGTATTTCGGTACGTACGGGTTGCTTTGGAGGATGGACAATAATGGATTTCACTTCAAAAAAATCAGATTAGTACAAGTATGCCGAACTGCTCGGCAGCGGTTTAACAATTCAATAGGTTTCCAGGACTTTCAGCTTGTTTCTTCCGTTTATTTTCAGAGAAGAAAAAGTCAGTTTGTAACAGAAAAATCCGGCTGCCATTAGCGAGCCTCCGACGATCAGCGAAGATCCGTCGGTTGTATATCGTTTGTTGTCAACACCCTTATTGAAAAAATCGGCTCCGATGTAAATAAGTCCGGCAAGCGGCAGAAGCGGCGCGGCCTGCGAGATAAAAGGAATCTGTCGTGAAACTTTCAGCAAACGGACATCTTTCAGCAGCACTTCCTGATAATCCATTCTGCCGACAGCCTCGTTGATTACGGCTATGCTGAAAGAAGAATCGGTAACGCCGGCAATGGTTTCATTGAAGCGGATGGTTTCGTTGCGCATCCTGAACTTGATGTTATCGCCCGGGAAAAAACGGTAACGATGAAATCCGCCGATCACCGGCGAGGCGTCGAGAACCAGGTATTTCTGGCCAGGGGAGGCGATAATCCGGTTGGTGTTGTTCTGTTTCAGGAAAAGTTCTTCGCTGGAAAGTGCTTTTTTAGGGTCATAATGATCCTGCGACCATGCTGTCAGATTCCCCAGGAAAAGTAAAAGGACAATAGCAAGTATTTGTCTCATAGCGTAAAAAGAATGGTTCAAATATAGGGAATCATTCTTTTAAACGGGCAAAAGTGTTGCATTGTTGCTCAATTTATATGCTTTGGATCAATCTTCTTCCATGGTTTCTTCCTTCGGGACTTTGACGGACACACCGCCCGAAATTACCATTTTCATGATGTCCGTCGAGGCCGCTTCCAGAGGCGTAACCTGCTCTGCGGGAACGATGAAGAGCTCGCCCGACAAGGAATACGACAAAGGCATGTACACCGCGACATGACCAGTGATTTTCAGATGGCTAAGGTCAGTTTGCGTGATAAAACCGATCTTTTTTATTTGTGTATCCTTGTACATCGTCACAAGCACCGGCTGGTTGAATTTCTTCTTGTCGCCAACAAAAGCAAGGATAAGGTCTTTGATCGAATAATAAATAAGACTGACAAGCGGCACACGGCGCAGGATACTTTCCGCAAAGCTGAAAAACGACTGCGGCACAATGGTGGAAAAGAAAAAGCCAAGCAGGATAATTCCCAGCAGAATAATCAGAAAGCCCAGCCCGGGCAGATACAGATACTGATTACCGGAAATGGGGATGTTGACCGGAATGATGTTGTCCAGATACTCGATTCCTGTCCAAATGATCAGTAAAGTGACATAAAGCGGCGCAACGAGAACAAGTCCGCGAATGAAGTAGCGGATGATTCGTTTTAAAAGAGAATTTTTTCCTTCCATTAAAATTGATCTGATAATTATTTTTGGAAATTCCTGTAAGTCAAAAGAATAGGTTTTTATAAACAGAACAGGTCCTGAATCTGTTTTTGCCGGGACCGATAAAAAGCAGATCCGCAGTATGAAAAATTGGACTATGCCGATTGAATTAGGATATTTGCAGCTTCGCGCTTCAAACCGCTTTCAGAATACGCGTATAAAATTAATCAGAAGTTCATTCAATTGACTTATATGTATCAGGCCGGCTATTTAAAACATTTTACAGAAGAAGTTTTCCTTGCCATCGGCTGTCCGGAGCAGGAAGCCAGGCTGGCCGCTCAGGTGCTGGTCAGTGCAGACCTGCGCGGTGTGGATTCACACGGCATTGCACGGCTGGCCGGCTACGTACGCCTGTACGATCACGGAAGGCTTAATCCGAACCCGGAGATAAAAGTCGTATATGAAACGCCAAGTACCGCCGTTGTGGACGGAGATCGCGGGCTGGGACTGGTCGTAGCACCGAAAGCCATGGAAATTGCGATGGAAAAAGCAGAAAAAGTGGGTTCCGGCTGGGTTTCCGTACGCAATTCCAATCACTTCGGCATCGCCGGATACCATGCCATGCTGGCGCTGGAAAAAGACATGATCGGCTGGACGATGACGAACGCCGCGCCTTTGGTAACGCCTACTTTCTCACTTGAAAAACTGCTGGGTACGAATCCGGTTGCGGTAGCGGTACCGGCTCTGGAAGAGCCTCCTTTTGTGGCCGATTTTGCTTCTACGGCTGTGGCTTACGGCAAATTTGAAATTCTTCAGCGCAAAGGATTGCCGGCTCCGCTTGGTTGGGCGCAGGACGCGGAAGGCAATGCAACAACAGATTCCAATGCCGTCAAGAGCGGCGGGGGATTGCTGCCGCTCGGTTCTGACCGTGAGCATGGAAGCCATAAAGGATACGGGCTGGGCGCCATTGTGGATATTTTTTCGGGCGTTTTGTCCGGTGCGAACTTCGGGCCTTGGGTTCCGCCCTTTGCAACGGCCGGGTTTATGAATGCACAGGAAGGGGTCGGCCTGGGAACAGGTCATTTCCTGGGTGCCATGCGGATCGACGGGTTTCGTCCAGCTGAGGAATTCAAAAAAGATATGGACAAATGGATCCGTGCTTTTCGCGGCGCAAAGGCGGTTGACGGACAGAAAGTACTGATTCCCGGCGATCCGGAACGTGAAGCAGAAGCAGACCGGCTCGCAAACGGAATTGCTTTGCTGGAACCTGTCGTTTTGTCATTAGGCGAACTGGCAAAGCGTTTTAATATACCCTTTGAAAATAATCTGTAATTCTTTGTTCAAAATCATTTATCGCAGCTTGCAGCCATGCGCTGACAGCCAAAAGCAAAAAACACATGTCCCGTAATTTCAAGGTAGGATTGTTCGTCACACTGGCCATTCTTACAACCACTTTCACATTTTACTTCTGGCAGATTTTTAAAACGCCCAATCTGCAGGTTGACAAACAAACAAGCTTTGCATTGCTGATTCCGGAAGGCGCCACTTACAAAACGGTTCTGGACACGCTCAACAAGCATGAAGTAATCAATGACCATATTTCGTTTCAGTTTCTGGCCAAATTGCTGAAATACACTGAGAAGGTGAAACCCGGAAGGTATGTCATCAAGCCGAATTCCAATAATTACATCGTTATCAAAAAGCTGATCTCGGGAAATCAGGATGCGGTAAGGCTTACCTTCAACAACATCCGGCTGAAAGAAGACCTGATCAAGAGAATCGGAAACCGTTTTGAATTCGGTGAAGACAATTTCCGCAAAGCACTTAACAGCCCGGAGGTTTGCAGCAAATACGGTTTGGATACCCTGACAATCGTTTCCATGTTTTTGCCTAATACATATGACATTTACTGGACAACCGGTACGGAAAAGTTTCTGGACCGGATGCATAGTGAGTATAAAAAGTTCTGGACTGACGAAAAAGTTGCAAAAGCCAAAGCGATCGGCCTGACGCCGGTTCAGGTTTCGATTCTCGCATCTATTGTAGAGGAAGAACAGGCCCGGAAAGTGGACGAAAGGCCCAAAGTAGCCGGATTGTACATCAACAGGCTGCACGCGCAAATGCCTCTGCAGGCCGATCCGACGATTAAATTTGCACTGCAGAACTTTGGTATCAAGCGCATTCTGAACGATCAGCTGCGGATCATTTCGCCTTACAATACGTATGTCAATACCGGTTTGCCGCCCGGCCCGATCCGTGTTGCCGATTTCAATTCGCTGAATGCGGTTCTGAATTACGACAAGCATGATTATGTATACATGTGCGCCAAAGCCGATTTGTCCGGTTATCATGCATTTGCCACCAATTACACGGATCATCTGAACAATGCACGCATGTACCAGGCCGAATTGAACAGATTGAAAATCATGAAATAACCATGTTCACATACGAGGTAAAGGGAATAAGGGTCCGCTACGCCGATACGGACCAGATGGGTTATGTGTATTATGGAAATTATGCGCGCTATTATGAAATCGGCAGGGTGGAAGCATTACGGAGCCTGGATTTTCATTACAAGGCCATGGAAGATGAAGGCGTTATGATGCCGGTTTATGAAAACCGTTCACGCTATCTGAAGCCGGCGCGGTACGACGATGAACTCAGCATTAAAGTGATTCTCAATGAAATGCCGGGCATTCGCGTTGTTTTTCATTATGAAATACGAAATCAGCACCATGTGCTGCTCAATACCGGTGAAACCACGCTTGTTTTTCAAAGACGCGATAATGGCAAGCTTTGCATGGCACCCGAAAAGCTGCTTGACAAACTGAGAGCTTATTTTTGAATCCGGAAATAAACAGAAAACCGTATATGCTTGAGAAACTGTTGCGAAACCGATATGTCAAGCAAATTATCCTTTGGCTGCAGAGGCCGCTGCTGCTCGGCAAAACGGTTTCATTGTATGACGTGCTGCTTAATCTGGTAAAAAGCAATGACAAATTTGACATCGACCAGCGCGCCTCGGCCGTGGCTTACAGCCTGACGCTTGCTTCCTTTCCGGCCATTATCTTTCTGTTTACGCTTATTCCTTACATTCCGATTGAAAATCTGGATCAGCAGATTATGGAAATGCTGCGCGAGAATATTCCGCGAGGAATTTACGAGGATGCCGATCAGACCATCATGGATATCATCAGCCGGCCGCGCAAAGGCGTGCTTTCGTTCGGTTTCATATTTGCCATGATCGCTTCGACCAACGGAATGATGTCGCTCATGCGTTCGTTTGATATGGTTTATGAAGACGTGGAAACAAGAGGCTTTTTGAAAATCAGGGGAATTGCCACGCTGCTTACCTTGCTGCTGATTGCAGTGCTTTTCCTTTCAGTCATTCTGCTCATTGTCGGAGACGGCGTCATGCATATTGTAAGTGAATGGCATATGCTGAAAGACAACTGGATCATTGTGCTTCTGAACATTACCCGTTACCTGATCAGTTTCGGGTCGCTGATGCTGACGATTTCCTTTATTTACCGTTTTGCCCCGACGCACGGCAGACAGCAGAATTTTGTCAATACGGGTTCTGTAGTTGCTTCCATTCTCATTATTGCGGCTACTTACGGGTTTTCATTTTACCTTTCCAATTTCAGTTCCTACAACAAGCTTTACGGTTCCATCGGTACCATGATTGCACTCATGATCTGGCTGTATCTGCTGGCATTTGTAATCATCCTCGGCTTTGAAATCAATGCCGGAATACTGGCCGCAACAAGAAAACAGCGGTCGCTGATACATTGATTTGCCGTAAAATAATTATCGGGCATATTTGTCTTCATTGTTGATAATTTTGTGAACTGCGGCTGGAATCAGGTTTGTTTCAATGCCGTTGAATGTGTGGAACCGGTATGACAGCGATCTGAAATGGAAGAGAAACAACAACCTGAAGTCAGCATTATCCTGACGGCCTATAATCAGGAAAAATACATCGGAGAAGCCCTGGAATCCGTACGCCAGCAGACTTATCCCGCCATTCAGCTGATCGTTATTGATAATGCGAGTACGGACAAAACCTTGTCTGTCATTGAACAATATAAAGAAACTTCGCCCGCTTTCCTGCTGATAAAAAACGCATATAATAACGGACTCTGCAAGGCATTTAATCAGGGACTTGCGGTTGCAGACGGAAAATACGCTATTGACCTTTCCGGCGATGACGTGCTGATGCCGGAACGTGTTGCAAAACAGGTAAAATCATTCGAAGCACTTACAGACGATTATGCGGTGGTTTTTACCAATGCCGTTTATATTGATAGCGACGGAAAGGAAAAAAAGACGCATTATCCGGTTGATGTCAACGGGAAATCACTGCAGAAAGTACCGTCAGGCGATGTTTACAAGAATGTCCTGGAAAAATATTTCATCTGTACGCCAACCATGATGATGCGGACATCCGTGCTGAGTTTCCTGGGCGGTTATGATGAATCGCTCTGTTTTGAAGATTTTGATTTCTGGGTGCGTTCTTCGGCGCAGTTCAAATATTTTTATCTGGATGAGATTCTCACCAAAAAGAGAATGGTGCCCGGTTCCTTGTCGGCCAAGGTGTATCAGAAAGGAAGTGGAATGCTTTTTTCCTGTTACGAAGTTTGTAACAAAGCATACGATCTGAACCGCGATCAGGAGGAATTTGATCTGCTTGCCGCCCGAATCCGTACGTTTATCAGAAAATGTCTGTACGCCGAAGAATTCGAACTTGCAGAGCAGTTTTGCAAGCTTTTAAATTATATTGAGAATCCCGGCTGGCAAACGGAACTGATTATGGTAATGTGCAGATTACATCTTCCGGTGAATTCCTTGTATCGTTTTTATCTTGAAAACTTAAAAAAAGTTTGATAGTCAGGGAGGATTTGTGCTTTATGATTGTTTAATTATAAAGAGAATTTTTTCTATGCCTGCTGAATTTATTAAAATTTATCCCCAGAATCCTGATGAAAGAAGAATCCTGCAGGTTGTAAACTGCCTTCGGGACGGCGGTCTTGTCATTTATCCTACGGATACGGTTTACGGTCTGGGCTGCGATATTTACAATGCAAGGGCAGTGGAACGCATAGCCAGGATCAAGGGTATCAAACCGCAAAAAAATGATTTTTCATTCATATGCTACGATCTCAGCCACATTTCCGATTTTGCCAGAGTTGAGAATTCCGCTTTCAAAATCATGAAGCGGGTTTTGCCGGGACCGTATACTTTTATCCTGGAAGCAACCAGCAACGTTCCGAAATTATTGAATACAAACAAGAAAACAGTCGGTATCCGCGTTCCTGACAATCTGATTCCGCGGCTGATCGTAAAACAGCTGGGCAATCCAATTGTAACAACTTCTATTAAAGATGACGATGAAGTTATAGAGTATTCTACCGATCCCGAACTGATTTATGAAAAATTTCAGCATCAGGTGGATATGGTTGTCGACGGCGGATATGGCGGAAATGTTGCATCTACGATTGTAAAAGCGGATTCCGGGGATTTTGAAATTCTTCGGGAAGGTTTGGGCGACGTGAGTGTTTTCCTGTAAAATCAGAATTGTAATGATTTAAGCCGTTCATGAACAGGACGGTTTTGGTAAAATAATTATTATAAATTTTTTGATAATATCATAAGCCTTTAGCATATTTGGTAGTGCCGGATTTTTTTTCTATAAACGAACAGTGCCGGGAAGTGCGGCTTGAACTGCAGTATTTGCCTTGTCTGGAATATTTTACCTGTATACTACAGTACGACCGTATTCACGTTGATATTGAAGAAAGGTATGTAAAGCAAACTTACCGCAACCGCTGTAAAGTGCTTACTACAAATAAAATTGATGTATTGACCGTTCCGGTTAAAAGTTATGAAGCGGGCTGTCTTACAAGGGATGTAAAAATCGATTACAATCAGGACTGGGTACGCCGTCACCTGGGATGTTTTAAATCTGCTTACGGGAAGTCGCCGTTTTATGAGTTTTATGCACCCGGGCTGCTACGGATTTACCAGAAGAATTTCGCTTTTCTTGTTGACCTGAATTATGAATTATTGACATTTTGTCTTAAATTGGTTGGAGTCAAAAAGGAAGTCATGTACAATTTGTCAGGTGAAATAAATAAATCGGAGTGCGTGGTTAATGATATTTCGCTTATAAACAACAGGAAAGGCACAAATTTATTTAAATATTATCAGCCAATACCTTATTATCAGACCTTCGGGAATGATTTTGTGAGTAACTTAAGTATTGTTGATTTACTTTTTAATATGGGGCCGGAAGCAAAAAGTGTTTTGTTAAGATCCTGTAAGTCTCAGTAAGCTATTTTGAACAAACAAGGATCAAGTAGCGTTTAGAATATTAAAACACTTTTTATTGCTACACAATGGAAGCAAAATTTTCGAATAGAGTGAAAGAAGTAATCTCGATGAGCCGGGAAGAAGCCCTGCGTCTCGGGCATGATTACATTGGAGCAGAGCATTTGTTATTAGGAATGATTCGTGAGGGCGATGGAGTTGCGATTGGTTTACTGAAGAAACTTGGCGTTTCCCTGGATGATGTAAGGCAGCATATCGAGCAGGCTACCAAAGGTGCTGCTACCAATAATGTTAAAAACCTTCAGAATATTCCGTTAACAAGGCAGTCAGAAAAGGTATTAAAGATTACATATCTGGAGGCCAAGATATTCAAGAGTACTTTAATCGGGACCGAGCATCTGCTTTTGTCCATTTTAAGGGATGAAGATAATGTCGGAACCCAGATATTGCATAAATTCAATGTTAACTACGAAGTCATCAAAGAAATGTTAGAATATCAATCATCAGGATCCAGACCTCATATGGGGCCGGAGACCGAAGACGGAGATGATGAAGCAAGAGGTGGCATGTTCGGAGGCGGAAGCGGTTCCGCATCCGGAAAAGAGTCAAAAGGAGCTGAAAAATCCCGCACACCTGTATTGGACAACTTTGGACGGGATCTGACTAAAATGGCCGAAGTCGGTAAACTGGACCCGATTGTAGGACGTGAAAAAGAAATCGAGCGTGTTGCGCAGATCCTGAGCCGTCGTAAAAAGAACAATCCGATTCTGATCGGTGAGCCCGGCGTTGGTAAAACAGCCATCGCAGAAGGTCTTGCTCTGAGAATTGTTCAGAAGAAAGTATCACGCGTGTTGTTTGGAAAACGTGTTGTTACGCTTGACCTGGCATCTCTGGTTGCAGGAACCAAGTACCGCGGACAGTTCGAGGAAAGAATGAAAGCAGTCATGAACGAGCTTGAAAAATCGCCGGACGTTATCCTTTTCATTGACGAGCTTCACACCATTGTAGGCGCTGGCGGTGCATCGGGTTCCCTGGATGCATCCAACATGTTCAAGCCTGCATTGTCACGCGGTGAAATTCAATGTATCGGTGCCACAACACTGGACGAATACCGCCAGTATATCGAGAAAGACGGTGCATTGGCTCGTCGTTTCCAGATGGTTATGGTGGATGCAACTTCAATCGAAGAAACAATCCAGATTCTTGAAAACATCAAGGATAAATACGAAGATCACCACCATGTAAATTATACGCCGGAATCAATCAGCACGGCTGTAAAATTATCAGAGCGTTACATTACGGATCGGTTCCTGCCGGACAAAGCGATTGACGTTCTGGACGAAGTAGGCGCACGCGTCCACATCAGCAACATTACGGTTCCTGAAGATATTCTTCTTCTCGAAGAACAAATCGAGAATATCAAACAGGAAAAAAACAGGGTTGTAAAAAGCCAGAAATACGAAGAAGCAGCGCAGTTGAGAGATCGTGAGAAGAAACTGATTGATCAGCTGGAACGCGCCAAACTTGCCTGGGAAGAAGAAACCAAGCAGAAACGCTATACCGTTACCGAGCAGAATGTTGCGGAAGTAGTCGCCATGATGACGGGCATTCCTGTAACCAACGTTTCAATGGATGAAGGCAAGAAATTGCTGAACATGGCCGATGAGCTTAAAGCCAAGGTGATTGGTCAGGATCCACCAATTGAAAAACTGGTTAAAGCCATTCAGCGTACAAGAGTCGGTTTGAAAGATCCTAAAAAGCCAATTGGTTCATTTATTTTCCTTGGACCAACCGGTGTAGGTAAGACCGAACTTGCAAAAGTATTGTCTACTTATCTGTTTGATAAAGACGATTCGCTGGTGCGTATCGATATGAGTGAGTACATGGAGAAATTCAGCGTATCCCGCTTGGTAGGAGCTCCTCCGGGATATGTGGGTTATGAAGAAGGTGGCCAGCTAACTGAGAAAATCCGACGCAAGCCATACAGCGTTGTGCTGCTGGATGAAATTGAAAAAGCGCACCCGGATGTATTTAATATTCTGTTGCAGGTTCTGGATGACGGTATTCTGACCGACGGACTTGGACGTCGTGTCGATTTCAGAAATACAATCATCATCATGACATCCAACATCGGCGCACGTGATCTGAAAGATTTCGGAACAGGAATCGGTTTCTCTACAAAGGCGAAATCTGAAAATCAGGATGAAATAATGAAAGGCACGATTCAAAGTGCACTTCGCAAAGCATTCTCGCCGGAGTTCCTGAACCGTTTGGATGATGTAATTGTCTTCAATTCATTGCAGCGCGAAGATCTGCACAGAATTATTGACATTTCTCTTGGCAAACTGTTCAACCGTGTAAAAGGTTTGGGCTACGAGATCGAACTTACCATAGCTGCGAAAGATTTTCTGTCGGATAAAGGTTACGATCCGCAATACGGAGCACGTCCATTGAACCGGGCCATTCAGAAATATCTTGAAGATCCCGTTGCAGAAGAAATCCTGAAAGGTGACTTGCGTGAAGGTGACGTACTGGTTGTCAATCACGAAGAAAATAGTGAACAACTCGTTATCAGTGTTCGTAAAAAAGAGGAGGAACTGGCCAACTAAGCCGTTCAGCCAGGAATGCAGCAATTAGGCAAAAAGGCAGGTCGCAAGATCTGCCTTTTTTTGTTTGCAAATATTAACACCGTGTGCGGAAAAGGAAAATGCGTTTTTAGCAAAATCCCGTTATGATTTAGTTTATATTTAGCCCCAGAAAATTATTATATTAAAATGAATGTAAATTCCTGCAAAATCCTGTTTGTTCTTGGGCTGTGCCTGAGTTTTCCGGCTTTTGATTCCAACGCACAAAAACTTCCTTCCGGACCGCAGGTATTAACTTTTTTTTCTGATGCCGACGATACAGAACAGCCTTATGGCCTCTATTTGCCAAAGAATTTTGATGAAAACAAGAAGTATCCGCTTGTCATCATGCTGCATGGCGCCGGCGATAATCACCGGCTTTCACTGCGCCGGGTTTTTGGGAAAAGCAATGCAGAAGGTGAAACGGATGTAGAAGCCACAAGGTATTTTCCGCAATGGGAAAATGTCGATTTCATTGTTGCATCACCTTTGGCAAGAGGAACAGCGGGCTATCAGGGAATTCCTGAACAAGATGTTTATGACGTTCTGGACGACATTAAGAAACGGTTTAAAATTGATGAGAACCGGATTTATCTTACCGGTTTGTCCATGGGCGGCGGCGGTACGCTCTGGCTCGGCCTTACGCGCCCTGATATCTGGGCTGCCATTGCGCCGGTTTGTCCTGCGCCTCCAAACGGCACATTTGATCTGGCTCCCAATGCGCTGAACTTTCCGATTCATTTCTTTCATGGCGATGCTGATCCGGTTGTACCCGTTTCAGGAACGCAGAAATGGGTTTCGGAATTACAGGATATGGGTGTGGAAGTAAGTTACAAGGAATTTGTAGATGTGAAACATGACAGTTGGGTCAGTGCTTATGACAATGAATTTATCTTTGAATGGTTTGGCCATGCTGAACGAAACCCTTATCCGGATCGTGTGAGATTTGTGAGCAAACTTTACAAATATGACAAGGCATTCTGGGTAAAGTTTGACAACATCAGTTACGGAACGCTGGCAGAAATAGATGCAAGATTTTCAAAAGCAAATAACATAGTCGTTACTACAAAGAACCTGGAAGCATTTACGCTGAATCTGAAAAACCATCCAAAGTTCACCAATGCCTCGGTTGTGAGTTTTAAGATTGATAACAACGAAATTAGTGCAAAGGCTGACAGTATTATTTCATTTGTAAAAAAGAACAATGCATGGGAAGTTGGTACAATGGCTGTCACTTCTTCCATGAGGAAGAAAAAAGGAGCAGAAGGGCCGATTTTCGATGCTTTTTCGTCCAGGCATGTTTATGTGTACGGAACAGCCGACAATCCTCCGCAGGAAGAGTTGAAAAGCAGAATGGATATAGCAAACCAGGCTGCGGACTGGGCGCAGTATCGTGGCCCGTTTTTGGGCAGAATGATGTTTTTTCCACGCGTTTTATCCGATAAGGAAGTAAGGCCGAGTGATCTGGAAAGCGCTGATCTGATCCTGTTCGGAACGAAAGAGACCAATAGTTTAATAGCAAGCCATGCAGACAAACTGCCGTTGCATCTGAATTCCGCCGACAAAGATCACGGTTTGTTTTATATATTTCCGGTTGACAAGCATTATGTTGCCATCAGTTCCGGATTGCCGTGGTGGGCGGGAAGCAAAGATGAAGGATTCCCGTTTGTTCCCGTCATGCACAGAAAATTGCCGGATTTCAAGGATTTCATTTTCTTCAAAGGTTCTGTTTCCAACATGGTTTCGGAAGGATATTTTTCGGAAAACTGGCAGTTAACGGATGAAATGAAGAAAGCGATGGCGGGTTCCAGTGTACTTAGCATTACCAAATAGAAACAATCATATAATTACAATTTAAAAATGAAAAGCACAGAAAATATTTCCCGCAGGTCATTTGTAAAAGCAGGAGCTTTGCTGATGGCAACACCGATGTTATCGAATTGGGAAATGAAAGCATCTTCAAAAGTCGGGCTGCAACTTTATACGCTGAGAAATGAGCTTTCGAAGGATTTGGAAGGTACGTTGAAAAAGGTTGCGGCAATCGGATATAAAGAAGTGGAACTTTTCGGATATACGGACGGGAAATTTTTTGGTAAAACAACCAAGGAATTCAAGGCAATGCTGAAAAATCTTGGCCTTGATCCGGTCAGCGGCCATTATGGCGCCGGTGTGGAAAGAAAAGATGTAAAAGGTACGTTAAGCAATGACTGGCAACGTGCAGTGGACGACGCAGCGGAACTGGGCCAGAAATATGTCAACTGTGCTTATTTGACGGATGCGGAAAGAAAATCAATTGATGATTACAAAAAGTACGTTGACCTGTTCAATAAATCAGGAGAAGTTGCCAAGAAGGCCGGTCTGCAGTTTGGGTATCACAATCACGATTTCGAGTTCAAGAAAATGGACGGGCAGCTTCCTTATGACCTGATAGCAAGTACTGATCCGGAACTTGTCAAGCTTGAACTGGATTTGTACTGGATTGTAAAGGCCGGACTGGATCCTGTGGATTTGTTCAAAAAATATCCGGGCCGCTTCCCGTTGTGGCATGTAAAAGACATGGACAAGGGCGATCAGTCGTTTGCAGAAGTCGGAACAGGCTCCATTGATTTTAAAAAGATATTTGATGCTCGCAAGATAGCCGGTATGACTCATTTCTTTGTGGAGCAGGATATGGCGAAAAGGCCTCCGGTTGAAGCCATTGAGATCAGTTTCAAGAATGTGGCAAAAATGAATGTGTAGTATATAAAAAGACCCGGCCGCATGGCAGCCGGGTCTTCCAAATTAGCAGATAAAAAATATCAGTTTGTTAATTGTAACTTAAGTTCATTCAAACGGCTGCGAAGCGAAGCATCCACCTGGCGGTCATCAATTCTGAGAATATAACCTCCAATCAGGCTTGAATCTACTTTTTCGCTTAGTTCCACAGTATTTCCCGTAGAAGTAGCAACGATGCTTTTAAATTGCGCGCGCAGTTCATCTGTAAGCGGTGTAGTTGTAATGACCGTTGCTTTCTGAATACCGCGGAAAAGGTTATAGCTTTTTATAAACTCGGCCGCAATTTCATCCAGAATAGACTCTCTGTTCTTTTTTGTAATGATCGTATAAATCGCATAGGAAACCGGATTGACGCGGTTTTCGAAAAGCGATTTCAGGATTCCAAGCTTCTTTTCATGACGCACAATTGGACTTTTCAGTGCCAGCATCAATGCTCTGTTTTTATCAGCTGTGTCTTTAAACAATAACATATCCTGATAAACTTCTTCCAGAACGTTCTGCTCTTTCGCAAGTTCGATCAGTGACTTTGCATATCGGGAAGCAACTATACTTACTGACATCGGAAATTAATTTAGGTATTTTAATTAAGACGTGCAGATGAAGCAAGTTCTGCAATAAGGCGTTCCTGCGCTTCTTTATCTTTCAGTTCACGCTGTAAAACTTTCTCAGCAATCTCAAGAGAAAGTACAGCAACTTCTTTTCTGATTTTGGAAACAGCCAGCTGTTGTTCGTTACGAATAGTTTCACGAGCGCCTTCAATCATTTTCTGCGCTTCAGCGGCAGCTTTATCTTTTGATTCAAGGATTGTACGGTCAGCAGCTTCTTTGGCGTCACGCAGGATCTGATCGCGTACGGCATTGGCTTCTGCAATCAGCTTTTCGTTATCGGATTTCAGCTGAATCATTTCAGCTCTTGTTCTTTCCGCAAGGTCCAGAGCGCCCTGAATTTCATTTTCACGATCTTTAAGGCCTTTGATAATCGGTTTCCAGGCAAACTTCGCCAGGATGAAAACAACCAGTAAGAATACCACCAGCATCCAGAAAATAAGGCCTGGGTTTGGAGTAAGCAATGACATAGTATAAATGAGTTTTGAGTGTAAGATTAATAAAGGATTGATCCTTTTATTTTTTTCTCTCTTTATTAAAAAGTCGTGGAAGCCTAATGCTTCCACGATGCAATTTCATTTACTTTCATGCCTAGTGCTATGAAAGCAGGGCTGAAACCAGCCCGAGTTTTTTTACTAAAGCTTGAACGAAATAAGCAGACAGATAACCGCTGCAAAAAGCGCCACAGCTTCGATAAGAGCAGCGATGATAAGCATGGCAGTCTGGATAGCACCGGCAGCTTCTGGCTGACGAGCAATACCTTCAACAGCACTTCCACCGATTTTACCAATACCAAGGCCAGCACCGATAGCAGCTAGACCTGCACCGATAGCAGCACCGAAAACTGCAAGACCTGCACCGCTTTGTTCTGTAGCCTGAAGCAAAATTTGAAGCAACATAATTGTGTTTGTTTTAAATATAAATTAATAAAAGAGAATGCAAATTAATGTCCGAGATCAGCATCGTGGTTATCTTCAATCGCACTTCCGATGTACATGGAAGACAAAAGCGTAAAGATAAAAGCCTGAATGAAGGCAACCATGATTTCAATGAAGTTCAGGAAAAGAGCAAACAATGAAATAACCGGTGCGATAACAAAACTCTGGAAAATAAAGATCAGTCCGAAAAGACTTAAAAGGATAATGTGACCCGCCGTAATGTTGGCAAATAACCGCACCATCAATGAAAACGGCTTCATGAATACACCAACAATTTCAACCGGAATCATAATCAGCAACAACGGAGCAGGGACGCCGGTTGGTTTGACAAGGTGTTTGTAGTAATGACCGTTTGCATTCAGGTGAACGATAATGAAAGTCAGTACGGCAAGCACCATCGTTACCGCAATATTTCCGGTCAGGTTGGCCGATCCCGGCAGCAGCCCAAGAATGTTGTTGATCAGGATGAAAAAGAAAAGTGTCAGAAGATAAGGCAGATACTTTTCATATTTAGGGCCAACATTCGGTTTCACCACTTCATCCCGGATGAACAGGATGATTACTTCCATTGCAGACTGAAAACCTTTGGGCGCTTTGCCTTTATTGTTTTTGTACCAGCTTGCAATGCTTGTAAAGACAAGGATCAGGATTACGGCGCTCAGCAGCATGGAAGCTACGTTTTTCGTAATCGAGAAATCATAAATCTTGCGGGATTCATCCACCGGAACAATCTGCTCCGATTCGCCGTGAACAAGATGATAACCGTTGTATTCGTGGTGCTCGTTATGAAAGTTGGAAGAAGAAAAAACCTCAATTCCACGGTCAGCGGAGTAAAGAATAACAGGCAAAGGAATGGTTACGCCATGCGTCATTTCCCACTCGTGAGAATCGGCAATATGGTGCATGATCATGCTTCCGATATCAAACTTTTCTTCCGACTCTTCAAGATTATGTTCAATTTTATGCTCTTGGTCATTAATACCTTCGGCAACTCCGCCAGACTCATGCTGGGTGGGTTCCGCTGCATTGGCAGGAGCATTGAAAAGGCAGGTTGCCACAACTAGGGCCGTAGTAAAAAACAGTCTCAAATGGGTATACATAAAGGCTTGAAATGCTATGCTTTGTCAATCGCGGCGCAAGTTACGATACAAACCATATATTTCAAAGCATGTATAAAATAAATAGAGTGCAAAAAAGTTGATGACAAATAGTAATGAATCAGTTAGCCCGTTGTACAAAAACAGTGCAATAAAGACAAGGCTGAGGACAATCCTGCCTGCGATCGTGGAAATGTAAAAAGTGACAAATTTTTCCCGTTTGTTTCTGAAACCGAATTCCATTAACCTGTGAATGAAAAAGGACAGCCCGAAAAAGAAGGCCAGAATATACCAGATATGCCGGTGAAGGAAAAAATCGAAATGAAAATGCTGAGCAAGGAAAAATACAATTCCAAGAACGGCCGTTGCTATAATGCTGCGTAACATGCGTAAGCTTTAATATTTACTTCTTGTTAAAACTTCTGATCAACATGTACAGCGATGCAGCAATGGAAACCAGTGAAAGTATCAATGTCCAGACCGGCACTTTGTTCTGCTGCCATTCGTCAAGCTTGTAGCCGCCGTAAGTAAATAGCAGTATGGTGCCCAGCATCTGGGTTGCCATTCCGGAATATTTCAGAAATCCCGAAGACTGTTTTTTCAACGCCGATTTCCTTTCTTCACTGAACGGGTCAGGATTATTTTTCTTCATTGGGGTACATATAAAATATAATGGTAAAATTGCTCTAAATTTTAGAAATGACGCTATCTTCAATACGTAAATATTCAAATTGCCGTTTTAGTTTTGCTTGTCAAGAAGATAATAAGACCATCCCTAATAGCCAAATTCGTGATCGACCGTTACATTACTCATATCAGCCGGCTGTTATTATGCCTGATTTTTATAAGCTGTTTCTTTGCCTGTTCGCAATTCAGCTCCAAGCGGGGTGCAATCGGTTTTCATAATCTTTCTGCAAGGTACAATGCCTATTTCATGGCAGAACAGGATCTTCTGAATGCCGAATATGAAATGAAAAAGGCTTTTAAAGAAGATTACAATCAGATTCTGCCGATTTTGCTGCCGATGGACTCTATTTTGTCGCTTCCTGTGAAACCGCAGCTGGAAAATGCCGTCAAGAAAGCTTCGATTGTCGCCGAAAAACACCAGAACAGCAAATGGCTCGACAACAGTTACATCGTGTTGGGCAAAGCGCGTTTATATATGGGCGAATGGCCCGACGGGCTTGAAGCACTGCGTTATGTATATGCAAACGGACGTGATGAAAACGATAAAAACGACGCTTTGATTCTGCTCATGCGCGCCTACATTGTTCAAAAGGATTTTTCCAATGCGCTGGGCGTAGCCGAATACCTGAGCCAGCAAGCGCTGGACAAAAATTCAACCCGTGATTTTTATCTTACAAAAGCATATCTGCACCAGCAGAACGGTGAATACCTTACTTCCGTTGCCATTCTGGAAGAAACTTTTCCCATGCTGAGTAAATCCACTGAAACGGCCAGAATACATTTTGCAGCTGCACAGATGTATGACCGCCTCGGACAGTATGCGCTTGCAAACAAGCATTACAAAAGCGTGCAGAAAAATACACCGGACTATAATCTGGGTTTTTATTCATCCATGAATTCACTTCAGAATGAAGTTGTGCTCAATCCGGAAAGAGATCTGTCATCAGTCGGTTTTGAAAAAATGCTTCGTGACCGTAAAAATGATGATTTAAAGGACAAGATCTATTTTACGATGGGTCTGCTGGCTGAACACCGCAAACAAATTCCCGAAGCCATCGATTATCTTCAGAAAGCTGCTTCCGCTTCCAAAGGAACCAACACGCAGCAAAAGGCTTATACTTATCTCCAGCTGGCGCGCATCAACTATGAAGCGCTTGAAAATTTTGAAAAATCGAAGTCGTATTATGACAGTGCATTGATCATACTTCCGGAAGAAGCGCCGGAATACAGGCTGGTTGCCGACCGTAAAAAGGCGCTGGACGATTTCGTGACGCAATACATGCTCGTCAATATGGAAGACAGTCTTCAGAATCTTGCGAAAATGAATCCTGCGGCGCTGGACAATTATATTGACAACATCATTGAGACGCAGGAAAAAGCCAGAGTGGAGGAACAAAGAAAAGCCAGAGAAGAAATGGAAATGGCACAAAATGCAACCAGCCGGAGTACGCCCAACCCAATGATGAACGGAAATGAAAGAAGATGGGAACTGTACGATCCGGCTTTGGTAAATCAGGGAAAAATAGAGTTTAAAAGAACCTGGGGAAACCGCCCGCTTGAAGATGACTGGCGGAGAAGCAGCCGCCAGCTCAAGACACTGGCAGCCGGAAGTCCGGACAATCCGCTCGATTCTGCCGAAGTGCCTGTTGCATCGTCGGACAGCATCATGAAAAAAGGCAGCCGGGAATGGAACGAACTGCATGATACCATGAAGCAGAGCGTTCCGCTGACAGAAGCACAACTTGCAGAATCGCAGAAGAAAAAGGAAGATGCCCTGTATAATCTGGGTAAGATTTACCGCTTCGACCTGAAAGAACCCCACCGTTCGATTGCGACTTTTGAACGCATCCTTGCTGATTTTCCAAACACGCAGCACAAGGATGAAATTTATTACCTTCTTTACCTTACTTATGACGAAGGTAACAGCAATAAACTGGCCTGGAAAGACAAGCTGCTGAAAGAGTACCCGACCTCCACTTACGCGCGATTGGTAAGCAAGTCGCCGGATGCTGCGGGTAATGCTACTGCAATCGGGACCAATCCTGTAAAGGAATATGAAGCCGCTTACAAATTGTATCTGGACGGGAATTATTCCAAAGCACTCGACGACATTGAGCAAAATCTTCCTGCCTACAAAGGCGGCCCGATGGAAGATAAATTTGCATTGCTGAGGGTTTTCATAATCGGGAAAGTACGCGGAAAGGAGGCTTATGCACAGGCCATTGAAGAGTTTATGCGGTTGTATCCTTCCAGCGTATACCTGCCAAGGCTTAAAGAAATGCAGGAACTTAATTCTGTGTCGATGGGAGAGAGATAACTGTCTGAAATCGTATCTTTGTCCGTTTACAATTAAAATACCCTATCATTTATGATTGAATTACAACCCGGAAAGTACCGGCGCAGCATTGTTCGCCTCTGGCGGTTTGTTGCATTTGGGCTGGGTCTTGTTATACTCTACATTGTTGCCGTAAGTTTCAATTTTTTCTGGCTTTTCGGAGGAATGCCGGATCTGAAAACACTTGAGAACCCGAAAAGCGAACTGGCATCCGAACTGATCAGTGAAGACGGCAAATCGCTGGGCAAGTATTTTTTTGAAAACCGGATTTCCATTGACATCGCACAGATTTCACCGAATCTGATCAATGCGCTTATAGCGACCGAGGATGCGCGTTTTGTAAACCATTCCGGAATTGACCCGAGAAGTTTGCTGCGTGTTTTCAAAGGAATTGTTTCAGGAAATTCCAGTTCCGGCGGCGGCAGTACTTTAACGCAGCAGGTTGCAAAAAACCTTTTCAATACCCGTTCTGAAGAGTTTGAAGGCATTCTGGGGAAAATTCCGTTGGTCAGAATCGTTATTGCCAAAACGAAAGAATGGATTCTGGCCGTGATTCTGGAACGGAAATATACCAAGCAGGAAATCATGAAAATGTACCTGAACACGGTTTCGTTCGGGAACAATACCTATGGTATCAAGGTGGCGGCCAAAACTTATTTCAACAAGGAAGCCTGGGACCTGAATGTGCCGGAAGCTGCACTGCTTGTCGGCATGCTTCAGAATCCGACGCTCTTTAATCCGCTCCGTTTTCCTGAAAATGCTTTGAACCGCAGGAATATCGTTCTTGGCCAGATGATGAAATACGATTATCTGTCTACGGATAAATTCGACCGCTATAAAGAAAAATCACTGGGATTGAATTTTACGGTTGACAGCCATAATACCGGTTTGGCGCCGTATTTCCGGGAATCCATGCGCGGTTATCTTAAAAACTGGATCAAGGTCTACAATGAAGAGCATGACGAAACTTACGACCTTTATACAAGCGGACTGAGGATTTACACGACCATCGATTCACGCATGCAGCGGTATCAGGAAGAGGCGCTGACGGAGCATATGAAACAGCAGCAGAAACTGTTTGACGCGCACTGGAAAGGCCGTGATCCGTGGATAGATAAAAATGGCAAGGAAATCCCGGGATTCATTAATTCAGCTGTCCGGAAATCGCCTCATTTCATTTCGCTTAAAAGAGACCTCGGCGAAGAGGAAGCATGGAGAATTATGAAGAAGCCTTATAAAATGAAGGTTTTCTCATGGAACGGTGAAAAAGAAGTAACCATGAGCCCGATAGATTCCATTCGTTATTATAAGCGTTTTTTACGCGCAGGTATGATGTCAATGGATCCAAGAAACGGACATGTAAAAGCCTGGGTAGGAGGGATCAATTTCAAATACTTCAAATACGATCATGTCAAGCAGGGTTCCCGTCAGCCGGGTTCTACATTCAAGCCGTTTGTTTATGTTTCTGCGCTTGACAAGAATTTCCTGACACCTTGTGATCATGTTACGGATCAGCCGGTTTACTTCGGCCCGTCCGACGGTGCTCCGAGCGGCTGGTCTCCGCATAATTCCAATAATAAATATTCCTATCAGGCATTGTCGCTGAGGCAGGCACTTGGAAAATCTGTGAATACGGTCAGTGCGTACCTGATGAAAATGGTACGTCCCAAAACAGTTGTGGATTATGCGCATAAACTGGGCATTACAAGTAATCTGCAGGCAGTGCCTTCGCTTTGTCTGGGAATCAGCGACGTATCTGTTTATGAAATGGTTGGTGCCTACTGCGCCTTTGCAAATGGCGGTCATCGTACAGAACCTATGACTATCCTGCGTATTGAAGACCGTTACGGAAACGTTTTACAGGAATTTTTTCAGAAACAAAATCAGGAAATCAGTGAAAATATGGCATATAATATGCTGTACCTGATGCGTGGTGCTGTGGAAGATCCGGGCGGAACTGCGGGACGGTTGAAACAATACGGTGTTACTGAAGGAAATGAAATCGCTGCAAAAACCGGAACAACATCCAATTACTCCGACGGCTGGTTTATGGGTATGACGCAGCATCTGGTTTCCGGCATCTGGGTGGGCGGTGAAGACCGCAGTATTCATTTCCGTACCATAGAACTGGGCCAGGGCGGACGGATTGCAATGCCTGCCTGGGGAATTTTTATGAAGAAAGTTTATAACGATCAATCTTTGGTGCAATACCGCAAAGGGCCGTTCAACAAGCCTGAAAATTATGTCAGAGAATGCGGCGGAGGTGTTGTTTCGGACAGTACCGATACTTATGTTCCGCCGTCCCGCTCGGATGATGAAGGTGTGTTATTTTAATATAATGTGCCCTGATTATGAATATTCTTGTTGCACCCGACAAATTTCGCGGTTCGCTGGAAGCAGCTGAGGTTTGCAGCGCAATAGAAAAAGGGATTTTACTTGCTTACCCGGATGCGAGTGTTACTTCCGTTCCGCTTGCGGATGGCGGTGAAGGAACTGCCGAAATATTAACCAGGCAGGCTTCCGGTTCCAGCATAAAGGCCGATGTGAAGGACCCGCTTGGCAGATTGATAAAAGCTTCTTACGGAATTTCAGCGGATAAAAAGACTGCTTTCATTGAAATGGCTGCGGCTTCCGGACTGAGCCTTCTTACAGTGGAAGAACATAATCCGATGCTGGCCAATACATTCGGAACCGGCGAACTGATAAAAAATGCGCTGGATCAGGGTGTTCAGGAAATTATTCTGGGAATCGGAGGAAGTGCAACTACGGACGGCGGAACGGGTATGGCGGCTGCACTGGGTTTTCGGTTTTATGATCAGGAAAAACATCTTATTGAGCCTAACGGCGCTTCTCTTAATGAGATAAAATTCATTGATTCCGCACATGCGGATCCAAGGCTGAACAATGTCAGCATAACGGTTGCATGCGATGTAACCAATCCGCTGACCGGACTGAACGGAGCCGCATACATTTACGGTCCGCAAAAAGGAGCCAGTCCCGAAATGGTCAAAAAGCTGGATGAAGGTCTGAAAAATCTTACAGCAATTGCTTCTGAAACTTTCGGGAAAGATGTAAGCCGGAATCCGGGTGCAGGTGCAGCGGGCGGGCTTGGGGCCGGTTGTTTATGGTTCCTGAATGCAGTTTTGAAAGACGGAACAAGCATTGTAATGGAGCAATCCGGTATCACGCAGCTGATTGAAAATGCGGATCTGGTGATTACCGGCGAAGGCAAAGTGGACGAACAGACGCTTAGCGGTAAATTAGTAAAAGGCCTTACCGATTATTGCCGGAAATTCAACGTTCCGCTGGCCGTTGTTTGCGGTACTTTGCAGATAACTCCCGAACAGGTCCGTGCTGCTGGTATGACTTATGCTGTATCCGTCATAAACCGGCCAATGGATCTGAATGTTGCACAAAAAGATGCATTTGACCTTGTTAAAGACGCAACTTTTCATTTGGTGAGGTTGTTTTTTTCAAATAGGTGAAAAGGGTTGTGTAACTTATTGGACAAATTCATTTCCATTGTCCAGACAATCAAAAATTAAATGTCTGAATTCAATTATAAAGAAGAACTTTCCAAAATTCCTCTTGAGCCCGGTGTATACCGGTATTTTGATGAAACCGGAGAAGTTATATATGTCGGCAAAGCCAAAAGTCTGCGTAACCGGGTTTCCAGTTATTTTCTGAAATCCAATCAGCATGACCGTAAAACAAAGCGTCTCGTCAGTCAGATCAGGCGTATTGAATATACCATTGTATTAAGTGAATGGGATGCGCTGCTGCTCGAAAATCAGCTGATCAAACAGCTTCAGCCCAAGTTCAATATCCTGCTCAAGGACGATAAAACGTATCCGTTCATCTGCGTTACGGATGAGCCTTTTCCACGCGTTTACCCGACGCGCAACCTCGATCGTAAAAAAGGTACTTTTTACGGGCCTTTTGCAAATCTGCGATCCATGTACACGTTGCTGGACATGTTCAAATCCTTGTATCAGATCAGGTCCTGCCAGCTTCCTTTGAACAAGGAAAATATTGAAGCTAAGAAATTCAAGGTTTGTCTGGAATATCATATCGGCAACTGCAAAGGCCCGTGCGAAGGTTTGCAGGGTGAAAAGGAGTATAATGCGGAAATTGAACAGATTCATCATATTTTAAAAGGAAATCTGTCTTTGCCTCAGCAGTATTTCAAGGAAAAAATGCTTGAAGCAGCGGAACAGATGGCATTTGAAAAGGCACATTCCTGGAAAACCAAAATCGAGCATCTTTCCAATTTCCAGAGCAAGGCTACGGTTATCAATCCAAGGATCGGAAATATCGATGTGCTTACCATTGTTTCGGACGAAGAAGCGGCTTACCTGAATTTTATGAAAATAAAACAGGGTTATATGGTTGCTGCGCAAACCATTGAAGTTAAGAAAAAGCTGGACGAAAGCGATGCGGATATACTGGCCATGATGATCGTGGAAATGCGTGCTACTTACGGCTCCGAAGCTAAAGAGCTGATTTCAAACCTGAAACCCGATCTTGAAATGCGGCTGGAAATTACCGTGCCGCAAATCGGTGACAAGAAAAAACTGCTGGATATGTCCATGAAAAATGTGATGTATTTCCGCAGGGAAAAAGCGGAAAGGAGAGAAGTGGAAAATACCGCAACTTCATCTAAAAAAGACCGTGTTCTGATCAGACTGAAAGCGGATTTGCAGCTGAAAACGCTTCCGCGGCATATTGAATGCTTTGATAACTCCAATATCCAGGGTACGAATCCTGTTTCGGCAATGGTCTGCTTTAAAGACGGTAAACCGTCTAAGAAGGATTATAGGCATTTTAATATCAAAACGGTTATCGGCCCGAACGACTTTGCTTCCATGAACGAAGTCGTTGGACGTCGTTATCTGCGGCTGATTGCAGAAGAACAGCCCATGCCGGACCTGATTGTTATTGACGGCGGCAAAGGGCAGCTCGGAGCAGCTTGCGATGCATTGAAAAGCCTGGGAATTTATGGCCAGGTCCCGATCATAGGTATTGCAAAAAGACTGGAAGAAATATATTTTCCGGAAGATTCATTGCCTTTGTACATTGACAAAAAATCGGAATCGCTGAAACTGATTCAACAGATCCGCGATGAAGCGCACCGGTTTGCCATTACTTTCCATCGCGACCAGCGAAGCAAAGGAAGCCTGATCAGTGAGCTGGAAAACGTCAACGGAGTGGGAAAAGTAACTGCAGCCAAGCTGCTGAAACATTTTGGTTCTGTACGCGGAATACGGGAAAGTTCAGTGGAAACGCTCACAGAACTGATCGGACTTGACCGTGCAAAGAAGGTCAGAGCTTATTTTGATGCAATGGCTCAATAACGTTTTCAGCGCCGATGTGCAAGCCTGCAATATAGCCGGTCGTCCACGCATTCTGGAAATTGAAACCGCCTGTAATGCCGTCTACATCCAGCACTTCGCCGCAGAAAAACAATCCGGGAACACTTTTACTTTCCAGTGTTTCCGGCTTTACATCAGCTAGGGAAATTCCCCCGCAAGTAACAAATTCTTCTTTGAAAGTCGTTTTTCCTTTTACTTCAAACTGACTGTTTGTCAGCAGTTCCGTTAGTTTATTCAATGATTTGTTGGTCGCTTCCGACCAGCGCAAGTTTTCGTTGATTTCCGCTTTTTCTGCAAAGGCCTTCCATAGGCGCAGCGGAATGCCGAACCTTGCATGCGAAGTAATCTGCTGCCTGGGCGTTTTGACTTTTTCCTGAATCAGGATTTCACGAACCTGTTGCTCGTTGAAGTCCGGCAGCCAGTTTATCCTGCATGTAAAATGATAATTTTTTTCCGCCAGATCACGTGCGCCCCAGGCTGATAATTTCAGAACTGCCGGCCCGCTGAATCCCCAATGCGTAATCAGCAGCGGCCCGCGCCATTCATGCTTTGTACCGGAAATTTTTACAAGCGCATCCTGAACGGAAACGCCTGCAAGCGGAAGCAAATCATTATCCGGCGTATTAAAAGTAAAAAGGGAAGGAAGCGGGGAAACAATTTCGTGATCATGCGATCGGAGCCAGCCAAATCCTTCAGGTTTCGGATAACCACCTGTTGCAATCAGCAGGCGGTCCGCATAGATGGTTTCATTCTGGTCGGTATACAATAGAAATCCCTGCTGCGTGTCATTTGTGATCTTTGAAAATGACTTTACTGAAACGCTTGTACGAATTTCAACATTCGCATTCCTGGCTGCTTTTAGAAAGCAATCAATAATCGTTTGGGAAGAATCGGAAACCGGAAACATGCGTCCGTCCGGTTCTGTTTTCAATTTTACTCCGCGCTTTTCAAACCAGCTGATCGTTGCGGCAGCATCGAAACGGCCAAGAAGCTTGCGTAACAGTTTTTCTCCTCTCGGATAATTCTTTATAAAGAACCGCAAGTCAGACGGATTGTGCGTGACATTACATCTTCCGCCGCCGGAAATCCTGACTTTATTAAGTACCGTCCTGTTTTTCTCAATAATAAGAACCCTTGCATCCGGGTAATTTTCTGCGGCGCTGATGGCTGCCATAAATCCGGAAGCGCCTCCGCCAACTATTGCAATCTGCATGAAACAACTTTTAAAATCATGATGAAAAAGACATGCCGGTTATAAAAGTTCCAAATTCATCTGAAAATTGAAATGCACCTTTTGTACTTCAACTGCCGCCATGGGAGAATTTCTTGCAAGCCATCCTGATTGTTATGACATTAACTGGTTTTTTGTGATTAATGTTGCAGTTTCTTTCAGGATATTCCGCTTTTCTGACTGATTGCTGTGCTGCATAACATTGGGCGCAGGGAATAAAGTTTAACAGGAAGTTATTAAAATTTTTAACTTTGTAAGATACAGAAAACGGTAGTTTTCAAATAAGAATAATCCGGAATCATGAAATATCAGCTGACATCAGATCAGATTTCGTCCAAAGTTGCGGGTGAAACGGTCATACTGAACCATAGCAAAGGCGCTTATTACGGGCTTGATGAAGTGGGCGTCCTGATTTGGGATACACTTGAAAAAGGGCCGCAGACAATGGATGCACTTTGTGAAGTCATTATTAATGAATATGATGTAGACACAGAAACATGTAAAAACGATGTTGATGTGCTGCTTAAAGATCTGATGTCTGAGAAACTGGTTGAAATTATTAAATAGTCACTTTGGGCAAATCGGGTAAATTCATAAACAGATGGAAAAATCTGAGCTATAACGGAAAGGTGATCTTTCTCAAATCGGTTATATGCCTTTCCCTGATCAAAGCCGGCCTTGCATTATTGCCGTTTGCAGCCTTCCGGAAAGTATTCCATTGGATTACCAGTACAAGCACAGTAAAGGAAGTTTCACAGCAGCAGATTGAACTCACCGTCTGGGCTGTGGATACGGCGGCCAACCTGCTGCCATTTGAGCTGCTTTGTCTGCCGCGTGCACTTGCTACCAAATACCTGCTGCGAAAGGCACCGTTTCTGACGCTTGAGATCGGCATAGAAGTAAATCCTGCAAAGCATTTTGAAGCGCATGCATGGGTTGAAAACAACGGAACCGTTATCATGGGCAAGTGGCCCGAATCGGTTTCATATCATCGTCTCTGGGCCTGGACATAACTATTGACACACATGTATTCCTATATTGCATACGGCCTGAATATATTTTCCGAAATCCGGCTGCCGGAACTGAGTGAAGTAAAAACAACCGCAGATTACGATCTTCACATTCATGTTGCGCAATTTGGGTTTCCAAAGCTGAAATCAACACAGATTCACAGAAGAGGGGTCAAAGCTGATTTTGGAAAAGATCAGAATGAAAATCTGTATTTGCACTGGGAAAATATAGCCGGGTTCAAGGCAAGTTCCGGGAAGTTTCTTACAATCATGCCATTTTGTGAAGATCCGAATCTTCTCAGTCTCTTTACCGTCAGTGAAGCGCTTGGACTAATTCTGTTTCAGAAGAATTACTTTTTACTACATGCCAGTGCTGTTCAGGTAGGAGATAAAGCATGGTGTTTTATGGGTGCGCCCGGTGCCGGAAAATCGACAACTGCCGCCGCGTTTATCAAAGCCGGATGTAAGCTGTTAAGTGACGATCTGACGGCCATTCATTTTGGCAATGAGGGGCTGCCTTTTGTTATCCCGGCTTATCCGCAGCTCAAAATCTGGAATAATACAGTAAAAGGACTTGATTACGATAAATCCGGATTACAGCCTGTAAGCGAAGGGGTCAACAAATTTTCCTATCAGCCAAAATCGGGTTTTTTGCACGATCCGGTTAAACTGGGTCAGGTTTTTTTCCTTCATAAAGCAAGAAACCGAAAAGCACTGCAAATGCTGACTGCTGCTGAAATTCCGACAGAAATGCTGAAAAATTTTCCTCTACCCGTTCAGTTGCTGTCCAATGAAGCACTGAAAAGGCACTTTCTGCAAAGTTTCCAATGTGCAAAATCTGCACAAATGTGGCGAAAAAAGAGACCGGACGGATTCAGTAATCTGGAAAAATGGGTTCTGGAAAACATTCCGGAACAATCAAATGCCGGTTAATATGCAGAAAATCAAAATTTCGCCGGAACTATCGCATCTGATCAAGGCTGCATTGCATATAACGCACGATCTTTCCTTTGGTATTTATAAAAGACCTGTGCACTGGGACAGGCTGGCCAAGCTGGCAAACTGGCACCAAGTCAGGCCATTGCTTTTTGACTACATTCAGCAAAATAAGCTGGAAGGCATTCCGAAAAAAAATCTTCAATCGCTTCATGAATACAGTCTTGGCCAGGCCGTAACCAATATGGCTTTTCTGGGTGTTTCTCTTAAATTATACAAGCAACTTATTGAAAACCATGTTCCTGCATTTCTGATGAAAGGCGCTTTGTGGGCGTGGATGCTTTATGACAAACCCGGAAACAGGGAATTTGGCGATATTGATTTCTTCATTGATAAAGACAGCATCAAGCAAAGTCTGAAAATATTATCGGATAACGGCTTCGAACCTGATCATTACCGAAGTTACTTGTTGAGCAGAATGCAAGTTGCCAGGCAGTATCTGAATACCGATTATCAGCTTCCATTGAATCCGATTAATGAAAATATTTTACAATCCCTTGAAATTCAGTGGGATTGTAGTTATCCCCGTTATTGCTATCATTTTTCCTGGACCGAAATAGCCAGTGACATGACCGAGTTCAGCATGTCAGGAGCTTTGGTCAAAATACCAGGAATGGAAAATCAGCTGCTGATGATGATGATTCATCACGGAGGCGTTGAGCAGTGGGACAAACTGAAATACATGGCTGATTTTATTCGTTTACTGCGCTTGTATGCAGACAAACTTGACTGGAACTACATTTCTGAAACAGCCAGAAAAAAAGGTTTTAACCGCCTTCTGCTTGAATCCTTGAATGCGGTCAATATCATTACTGCGGAAGATTATCTTAAGTACCTGAATCCAGAAGCACCATTTTCACCTTCGGCTTCATTTTTCCGGAATATGATCAGTCACTGGGAAAATGAGCGTCCGGCCATTAAAACCAAATCGTGGAGAATTTTGCTGTACAATTTACAATACCGCGATAACTGGAAAATCAGGTTCTCCATTATCGCGGCCCATTTATTGTATATTTCCAACTTGCAGCTTATCTGGCATAAAATAATCTGGTACCGTAAAAACCGGTTTTAAGTCAGAAATACCTGAATTGTACCTTCGACATGATTTCCCGGAGCAACAACATTCAGTCCTTCGCCGGAATTGAATGCATTAACGTTTGCAGTTAAAGGCTCTATTGCCACGCAGTCTCTTGCCGGAGGAGTGTAAATGACAAGGAAGTTAAATTTCTTTTCCCCTGTTTCCTGACGGATATTCAAAGTTACATCCTGGTTTTCAGAAATAAGCTGAGTAACTGCAGTGCCGTTTTGTGCATTGATAACAAAGCAGTTATCAAAGGCCTTTTTATAAAGCAAAGTTGGCATGTGCACTTTAAATGGTTCTTTGCCGGTCGGAATTGAATTATAGTCAAATGCTACGATCTCATCGGAAGGAATGTTGATTTTCCAGGCATCGACGGATTCATTTCCCAGCAGAAAGTACGGATGCCAGCCAAACATAACAGGTGCCGGAGAAGTGCCTTTATTTTCAGCTTCGTATTTCAATGTAAATGTTCCGGCAGCATCCAGTTTGTATGTAATGGAAAAGTGGAGTTCAAAGGGATAACCTTTCAGTTCCTTGAGGTGAAATGACAATTTAATCAATGCGTACTGATCCTCAATGGTTTGCTCATCTATTTGAAACGGCTTTTTTCGAACAAGCCCATGAATGGCGTTTAAGTTTCCATCTTCATTTTTATCCAGTTCATAATCCTTCCCCAGAAATCTGTACTTCCCATCCGGAATACGGCTTGCAAAAGGGAACAGCAATTCACTGGCACTTCTGGAATCTTCAGCAAGCAAGTGCGGCGTAGCAGGTGTTTTCAGAACGGAAAAAAGGGTTTCATCTTTTAGTAAAGAAAGCTGCCGTACAATCCCGCCAAGTTCCGGCATGATGACAAACCTGTTTCCTGTTGCTGAATCCTGAACTACAAGTTCTTTCAGATCGCCAAATTGCTGTTCAAATATTTCAAATGCCATTTTTAATGAAAGTTAAGGTCAGTAAATATAGTGCATATCTAAAATAAAAAGCCGGACAAGAATCAACTTATCCGGCTTTATTTTGAATATTCAATTAGAAATTAATCGTCAGAAGCGCTTTTTTCAGCTTCTGCCATTTCTTCTTCTTTATGCTCTTTTTCAAGCGTATGCTTTACTACTTCTTCGTGAATGGCAGCTTCTTCATGCGATCTGCGATTGATATAAGCCTGATAACTGGTTTCTTTCTCATACGGCCTTTTGCCAATCAGTTTTTCAAGATCACTTTGAAACAGAATTTCTTTTTCAAGTAATTCTTTGGCCAGTACTTCCAGTTTGTCGCGTTTGTCACTTAAAAGATTTTTAACAAACTGATAAGCCTGATCAATCAGTTTTCTTACTTCTTCATCAATGGCCTGCGAAGTTGATTCGGAATATGGTTTTGTAAACGCATAATCACTCTGTTTGGAATCGTAATAGGAAATATTTCCGATACGTTCGTTCATTCCGTACATGGTCACCATGCTGTAAGCTACTTTCGTAACCCTTTCCAGATCACTTAATGCACCTGTGGAAATCTTGCCGAACACAACGTCTTCTGCTGCACGTCCGCCAAGTGTCATGCACATTTCATCAAAAAGCTGTTCTGTACGGTACAGATACTGTTCGCGAGGCAGATACTGTGCATAACCCAATGCAGCAACACCACGAGGCACAATAGATACTTTAACCAAAGGATCGGCATGTTCTAGGAACCATCCCGCTACTGCGTGGCCGGCTTCATGATAAGCAACTATTTCTTTCTCTTCGGGAGAAATCAGTTTGTTTTTCTTTTCAAGACCACCGATCACACGGTCCATGGCATCCTGAAAATCCTGCATGGTTACTTCTTCACGGTTACGACGTGCTGCAATCAGGGCAGCTTCATTACAGACGTTCGCGATTTCCGCTCCTGCAAAACCCGGAGTCTGCGAAGAAAGCTTCTGGATATTTACGTCAGTAGCCAGTTTTAAAGGTTTCAAATGCACTTTGAAAATGGCTTCACGGCCAATAACATCCGGTTTGTCAACTGAAATCTGACGGTCAAAGCGTCCCGGTCTCAACAAAGCAGGATCGAGTACGTCAGGACGGTTGGTTGCGGCAACAATAATAATACCGGAATCCGTGGCAAAACCATCCATTTCAACCAGCAAAGAGTTCAGCGTATTTTCGCGCTCATCATTGGAGCCCGGCATGGCACCTCTTCCGCGGGAACGGCCTACCGCATCAATTTCGTCAATAAATATGATACAAGGTGCTTTTTCCTTCGCCTGCTTGAACAAATCCCGTACACGTGCTGCTCCGACACCCACAAACATTTCTACAAAGTCAGAACCTGAGAGTGAGAAAAAAGGAACGCCTGCTTCACCGGCAACAGCTTTTGCAAGCAAAGTTTTACCGGTTCCCGGAGGGCCTACAAGCAAAGCACCTTTCGGTATTTTAGCACCCAGTTTCTTGAATTTATCCGGACTCTGAAGGTATTCTACAATTTCCTTGATCTCTTCTTTTGCTTCATCCAGACCCGCAACGTCGTTAAAAGTTATTTTAACCTTATTTTCAGCATCAAACAAAGTAGCGCGGGAACGGCCGATATTGAAAATCTGACCGCCAGGCCCAACTCCGCCCGACATTCTGCCAAGAATAAAATACATCACCAGAATCATGACAATGAAAAAGCCCCAGGTTCCGAGAAAACTGGTCCAGTCATTGCGCGTATCCACTACAAACGGCACTTTATCGTCGTCGGGGACACCTTCCTGCATCTTGTCAAAATCTTTCTTGAAAGTTTCTGCCGAGGTTACCTGAAACTGATAATGGGATACAGATTCGCCGCCGAAATAATTATTTTCTTTTGCAACAACTTTGTATTTATCCTGTTTCAGCGCTTCGGGTTTCAGCGTAACTTCCACTGACTTATCATTGACAATGGTTACCCGTTCCACTTCCTTGTCAGCCATCATTTTCTCGAAGCGCTTCTGAGTCGTTTCGCGGATGGTTGAGGTTCTGTTAAGGTATGTTATTCCAAGTATGGTGGCAATCAGAGCGGCTATAATCCAGCCCTGATATCCTTTTTGAGGACTTTTAGGACTGAGCGGCCCTCTTTTGTTATCGTTTTCAGACATTCTGTGTATTTAATTAAGAGGAAATATATTAAACAACATTCCGGGCATAATGAATGTTCATCATGCCCGTGATTTATACCATGGATTCTTCCAGGTATGTTACTTCCGCATCTCCCCAAAGTTCTTCAAGATCGTAATGTTTCCGGCGGTCTTTATTGAAAATGTGAGCTACAACGTCCACATAATCAATCAAAATCCATTCTCCATTCGCCTTGCCTTCCTTCTGCCAGGGCTCTGTTTTGGATATTTTATAAACTTCGTCTTCAACCGAGTTTGCCAATGCATCAATCTGGGTATCAGAATTACCCGAACAGATTACAAAAAAATCAGTTATTGAGTTTTTTACGTTTCTTAGGTCAAGAATTGCAATATCCAAGCCTTTCTTTTCAATCATTCCTTTTGCTACCAGCTCAGAGAGATCTTTTGATGATAGTTCTTTATTTTTACGTTCTTTCATTCGTAGTTAAATCCTTTTCTAAACCCTAAAGTAAAGCAAAAAAATTGTACAACTCTATACAGGATACCTTAATAATTGGTAAAAAAGTTATATATCTGCCAAGTTGTCACTCTACAAACGACATTGCGGCTGAAATAGTGCACGCAGGTTTATTCGCGGAAGGGACAATTGTCATAACGGATAATCAGATCAAAGGAAAAGGACAAAGAGGAACCATATGGCAGGCCAGTTCGGGTGAGAATCTTACTTTTTCAGTAATGCTTGCTCCGTCGTTTATAACTATTTCAGAGCAGTTCCTGATCAGTCAGGTTATTGCTTTGGCAATCAGAGCTTATCTGAGCCAGTATGTCGAACATGTGAAAATAAAATGGCCGAACGATATTTATGTAAATAACAGGAAGGTATGCGGCATACTGATCGAGAACTCGATTCAAGGGACTAAAATAGCCGGTTCCATAGTCGGGATTGGCCTGAATGTGAATCAGATCGAATTTGAAAACAGCAATGCTACATCACTTTCCAGAGAAACAGGGAATTCGTTTGTGCTGACGGAAGAGTTTCAGAAAGTTCTAACATTTTTGGATGTCTATTATCAGAAAATGAAGTCATTGCGGAGACACAATGACCTGCGTCAGGAATACCTCAGCCACTTGTACGGTTACAATGAAACCGTGACATTCAACTACCAAAACCGAATTGTAAAAGGAACGGTAACCGGCGTTACAGCCATTGGGAAAATCATGGTGAAACTGGAAAACGAACCTGAAATACTGGAACTGGGATTGAAAGAAATCGAATGGATTATTCAATAACCGGACTTTGGCCCCACTTTCCGATAACGGCCATAACCAGAGCGCACATTCCCAGCCCGAGTGATTCTCTGGCGAGTTCAATGTTCAGGCTGCGCATGGCGGTTTCACCAAAGAAAATACCTTCAAATTCCGGCGGCCATTGCAGGATGGCGGCAACGAGATAACCGGCGGCAAGTACGTAAAAAACCCAGTTGGGCCATAAATCCCGGATGCTCATAAAACAGGCCAGTGCGGCAAAGCTGTAGGTGGCAATCCAAATGCCGGAATCGGGATCGTTCCACTGAAGATAAGCAAAAATTACAAATACAATTCCGAAAAATATTTTGAAGAATCTCATTGTTCAAACTTGTTGAATGTATAAAATGGATGCTGTTGTAATAAGCCGCATAGTAACAATTATTAATCATTTGCGAGTTATTTTTCCACAATTTTATTGACAAAACTGCGCAATTGCCCCGGCAGCATCGGCATAGCCCAGGTTTGCAGCCTGTTTGAGGTTTATGCAGCCAAGATCCTTTTCGCCGGAATTCCATTGCGCAAGTCCGAGGCCGTAAAATGCCTTGCTGTACGCTGCATCCAGTTTTACCGTCTGGCGAAAAGCCAGTGCTGCTTTTGTGTAATCCTTGCTGCGGTAATAAGTGTTTCCGAGATTATACCATGCCTGTTTGTTGTTTTCATCCAGTTTGGTAGCTTTTTCAAAGTCAGCAATGGCTTCCTGATTTTTCTCCATCAAAACCAGAAGCTGGCCTCTGTTCAGGAAAATATCGGCGGTATCCGGCGCCAGCGCAGCCGATTTGCTGTAATCCGCAAAGGCAGAATCAAGGCGGTTTTCATCGGTGTACAGCAAAGCGCGGTTAAAGTAAGGGCGATAGGAATCTGGCTGTATTCTGATGGCCTGATTGAAATCCAGCAGGGCACTCGGGTATTCTTTCAGTTCATAATATGCTACGCCGCGCAGATTGAAAGCCTCGGCATTATCCGTACTTTTTTCAATGGCTTTGTTAATGTATTCGATGGCTTCACGGGATTTCCCTTCATGCATCAGTTCCTTGGCTTTTTGGAGGAAAGCATCGGCAGATTCGGAGCAGGAAAACAGGGAAATTAAAAAAAATAAAAAAAATAATCGGGGCATATGGCTTCATTTCTAATTGATTCGCACAAAAGTAAAGCGAAAGATGAAACGATTGTTTTCTTTTTGTCAATAAAATGTCTTTATCTTTGCAGCGGCAAATCGGAACTACCAGCTCCTTCCGAATCCCCCAGGTCCTGACGGAAGCAAGGGTAGGTGGTCGATGCGGTGAGATTCTCGGTTTGCCTTTTTTTATGCCCTTCCCCTTCAATTATCCTCATTCTTTTTGCTTTTGGCCAGGGTTTTCTACTTTTGTGAATATTCAAAACAATCAATTCCCTATATGAAATTTTTTATTGATACGGCTAACCTGCACGAAATCCGGGAAGCACAAGCGCTTGGCGTGCTGGATGGCGTTACTACCAATCCCTCGTTAATGGCCAAGGAAGGAATCAGCGGCAAGGACAACATTATGCGTCATTACAAGGCAATCTGTGATATTGTGGATGGCGACGTAAGTGCAGAAGTTATTTCAGTTGATCTTGAAGGAATGATTCGTGAAGGAGAAGAACTTGTTGAAATAGATGATAAAATTGTAGTAAAAATTCCAATGATCAAAGAAGGCGTAAAAGCCTTGAAATATTTTTCCTCCAAAGGCATACGTACCAACTGTACATTGATTTTTTCTGCAGGACAGGCATTGCTGGCTGCCAAAGCAGGCGCAACGTATGTGTCTCCGTTTATTGGCCGTCTCGACGATATTTCCACGGACGGAATCGGGCTTATTGAACAGATTCTTACCATTTACAGAAATTACGGTTTTGATACGCAGGTGCTTGCAGCTTCCGTTCGCCACCCGATGCATATCATTCAGTGTGCAGAAGTAGGAGCAGACGTAATGACAGGCCCGTTGAGCGCAATGGAGGCATTGCTGAAGCACCCGCTGACGGATATTGGTCTGGAGAAATTCCTTGCAGATTATAATAAGGGAAATTCCTAGTCTAGAAATTATTTTCTTGAATTAACATGATTGAGTCAACAGAGCCAATTATTGTACTGGATAGGGCAGATATTTATCAAGGTGAGCGGCCTGTTCTGAACGATGTCCATTTTGAAATAAAAAACGGCGAATTCGTGTATATGATTGGCCGTACCGGAAGCGGTAAAAGTTCACTTCTCAAAACCCTGTACGCCGATTTGTGGCTGCATACCGGATCTGCCAAAGTTGCCGGTTATGAACTTCATAATATCAAGCGTGCCGACATTCCTTTTCTCCGCCGGCGCATCGGAATTGTTTTTCAGGACTTTCAGTTGCTTTCCGACCGTTCTGTTGAGGATAACCTTTCTTTTGTTCTGCGTGCAACCGGCTGGAAACAGCAGGCGAAAATTGCGAAACGTATTGCAGAAGTTTTGATGCAGGTCGGGTTGGGAACGGCTCAGAAAAGAATGCCGCATCAGCTTTCCGGCGGCGAGCAGCAGCGTGTGGTTATTGCACGCGCCATGCTGAACGAACCGAGAATCCTGATTGCCGACGAGCCAACGGGAAACCTTGATCCGGAAGTTGGTGAACAAATTATGCAGGTTTTCAGGACGATCAACAATGCCGGAACCGCCATTCTGATGGCAACGCACAATCATGATTTTCTGAAACGTTATCCGGCACGCGTTTTAAAATGTGAAAACGGAAGCGTTGTAGAAGGCTGATTGGCTGGCTTTTGGCTATTAGCTTTCAGGAATTGGCTTTTAGATAAAGAAGTTTTTGATTTAAATATAAAAGAAGAAGCACGGAACAGCATTAGACTGCACCCCAAAAGTTGGACGAGTTTAAGAATTAACGATTAGTGTGATGAGCTCGGTATTGTACCGGGCTCATTCCATTTAAATTAAGCCTGATCCTGTCTTTGTTGTAGTAGTTGATATAA
>NZ_VBSN01000021.1 GCF_006149045.1 Dyadobacter flavalbus | reverse complement strand
AAAAAAAGTTAAGGAACAGCGAGGATAATTTCAGGTCATTCTTCGAGAATGCACAAGGCCTGATGTGTACGCATGATCTGGACGGCCGCTTCCTGGAAGTCAACTCGGAAGGTGCCCGGCTGTTGGGTTATAGCAAAGAAGAAATGCGGCAGATGAGCTTATATGACCTGGTACCTGCCAGACACCGGCAGCAGCTCAGGGCTTACCTCCATCAGATACAGCTGACGACAAAAGCCAGCGGATTGATGACGATCCTGCATAAAGACGGCTCTTACAAGATCTGGAAATATAACAACATACACCTTCATAGTCCGGATGGTACAGGCTATATTCTAAGTAATTCCATTGATGTGACCCAAAGCCAGCGTCAGGCCAAGTGTTCCTAACCGCTTTAATCTTTGGACTGGTTTGTAGCCCAAACTAGAACAAAAATGATAGACAATTTAATTAAGAATGCCCGCTTAACATCAAGTGGAAGAAAATTACTTACGAGCCAAGAAAAAG
>NZ_VBSN01000020.1 GCF_006149045.1 Dyadobacter flavalbus | reverse complement strand
GGCTCGCCAAGTCTGTCGGATAGTGAAACGATTACAGTTACTGTAAATTCTCCGGCAACAACAACCCGCATCAACGTCGGGGGTTCTGCTTACACGGCATCCGGTAACAGGGCGTTTATTGCTGATAAATACTTTACTGGAACCAGCACTACTCCGTCCGCAGCCAGCTCAGTGGATATCCTCAATACGACCGATGATGTCATTTACCGTTCGGCACGCTCCGGCGCTACGATCAGTTACAGCATTCCGGTCCCGAATGGTTCTTACAGTGTCATCCTGCATTTTGCAGAGCTTTACTTCGGCGCTCCGGGTAAAGTAGCGGGCGGAACAGGCAAACGCAGGTTCAATGTAGCGATCGAAGGCGCCAGCAAGCTCACCAATTATGACATCTATGCAAAAGCAGGCGGCGCTGTCAGGGCAGTGAAGGAAACCTTCCCCGTATCGGTAACCGACGGCATGATGAATATTAATTTCACAAGCGGATCGGTAAACCAGCCTTTGATCAATGCCATCGAAGTCGTGCCGCAAACAGCTGCA
>NZ_VBSN01000022.1 GCF_006149045.1 Dyadobacter flavalbus | reverse complement strand
TTATATCAACTACTACAACAAAGACAGGATCAGGCTTAATTTAAATGGAATGAGCCCGGTACAATACCGAGCTCATCACACTAATCGTTAATTCTTAAACTCGTCCAACTTTTGGGGTGCAGTCTATATCAGGGCATTTTTATTTATAAACAGTTTCTTGTAATCTAATTAAAACCTCAGTTTTTTAAACCACCCTAGTGTAACGATGAATCATTTTAACTGCTAACAGCTAACAGCTAACAGCCACTCAAAACGGTTTCTGGTCATCATCGTCTTCATCAAAATCGTAGTCTTCGTCACCCGGTCCCGAAAACATGCTGCTGACCAGATCCTGAAACTTCATTCCCTGATCCAGTGACTGTTTTCCAATTAGCGAAAATTCGGCCATTCCGTGCAGAGCAAATTCCATCATAAACAATTTTTCTTCCTGGCTGGAATAGGCGCTCAGCATGTCTACGAAATCATCCAGTCCGTCGATGGTTTTCAAGCGCGCCATGTATTCACGGTCGGCCATATCTCCCGGCATTTCCATCTCATTACCTGATCCGAACCATTCAATTACCTTGGCATACGGATTGATCTTGCTTTTCTTGCTTTTTTCAGGATCGGGGAAAAAACTCAGGAACTGTGTTCGGATTGCTTTACCGATCAGGTTCTGCGCTACAATGACCGGGCCTTCAACTTCGCCTTCGTACACAAGCTCCACTTTTCCGCAAATGGCAGAAACAACGCCGTAAAGATCAGAAATACGAACATAGGTGGATGTCTCGCCATTGATCAGCGCCCTTCTTTCGGCAGTACTTAAAAGACTTTCATAGGCAGAAATCGTCAGACGTGCAGAAACCCCGCTTTTGCTGTCAACATACTCGCTTTCACGCGCTTCAAAAGCAATTTGCTCGATAAGCGTTTTGGCAAGTTCATTTACAACAACAAGGCCTTTCTGCTCCGTTTTAACCACAGCTTCCTGTTCTGTGATTTTTTTGCCGGTTTCAATGGTTTTCGGATAATGCGTTACAATCTGGCTTTCAATCCGGTCTTTTAAAGGGGTTACAATACTTCCACGGTTGGTATAATCTTCCGGATTGGCTGTAAACACAAACTGAATGTCCAAAGGAAGCCTTAATTTAAAACCACGGATCTGAATATCACCTTCCTGAAGAATGTTGAACAACGCAACCTGAATGCGCGCCTGAAGATCGGGAAGTTCGTTAATGACGAAAATACCGCGGTGGGAGCGGGGTATCAGCCCGAAATGTATAACCCTTTCATCCGAGTATGGCAATTTTAACGTTGCCGCCTTGATCGGGTCCACATCGCCGATAAGATCCGCAACGGAAACGTCCGGCGTTGCCAGTTTTTCTGTATAGCGTTCATCGCGGTGAAGCCAGGAAATCGGCGTATTGTCACCTTGTTCCTCAATCAGGTCTTTTGAATTTCTGGATAAAGGCTCCAAAGGATCGTCATGCAGTTCAGAATCCTGAATGTACGGAATGTATTCATCCAGAAGATTGACCATCATCCTTGCGATACGGGTTTTTGCCTGTCCGCGAAGACCCAGAAAGTTGATGTTGTGCATGGACAAAATCGCACGTTCCACATCAGGGACTACGGTTTCTTCATAACCCCATATTCCCGGGAAAATATTCTCTTTGTTCCTGATCCTGGTAATGAGGTTGTCACGAAGTTCCTGTTTAATGGAACGGGACTGATAACCTGCTCTTTTGAGTTCGCCGAGCGTATGAATGCCCAATCGTTCAGAACTGGTAAGCTGTAAGTAATTCATGTATTTTGGGCTGGATTAACGCGCGTACGCAACTGAACGCATTTCCCGGATTACGGTAATTTTAATTTGTCCGGGATACTGCATCTCTTTTTCAATCTTTTGTGAAATATCAAATGAAAGCATTCCTGCTTTTTCATCCGAAACATTGTCGGCATCAATAATGACGCGCAGCTCTCTTCCGGCCTGGATTGCATAACATTTCTCTACACCTTCAAAAGATAATGCCATGTTTTCAAGATCGCGCAGACGCTGGATATAAGATTCCATCATTTCACGCCGAGCACCCGGGCGTGAGCCTGAAATGGCATCGCAAACCTGAATGATCGGAGAAAGAATGCTGGTCATCTCGATTTCATCATGGTGCGCACCGATAGCATTGCATACTTCCGGATTTTCCTTGTACTTCTTGGCAAGTTCCATTCCCAGGATTGCATGCGGCAGATCGGATTCTTCCGGCCACACTTTGCCGATATCATGTAACAGACCTGCTCTTTTGGCCAATTTAGTGTTCAGGCCCAGTTCGGATGCCATTGTGGCGCAGAGTTTTGCAACTTCCCGCGAGTGTTGTAAAAGATTTTGCCCGTAAGAAGAACGGAAACGCATGCGGCCAATCATTTTGACAAGTTCAGGATGCAATCCGTGTATTCCCATTTCAATTACTGTACGCTCACCGATTTCCACAATTTCATCGTCAATGTTTTTGCGGGTTTTGGCGACCACTTCCTCAATGCGCGCAGGGTGAATCCTGCCGTCCTGCACAAGGCGGTGCAGTGAAAGTCTTGCAATTTCCCTGCGTACCGGATCAAAACCTGAAATGACAATGGCTTCGGGCGTGTCGTCCACAATGATTTCAACACCGGTTGCTGCTTCCAGCGCCCGTATATTTCTTCCTTCCCTTCCGATGATCTTGCCTTTGATATCATCATTTTCAATATTGAATACTGAAACACAGTTTTCGATCGCATGTTCAGCGGCGGTACGCTGAATGGTTTCAATGACAATTTTCTTGGCTTCTTTGGTCGCAGTCAGACGGGCTTCTTCCATGGCACTTTTCACGTAAGAGCCGGCTCTTGTGTCGGCCTCCGCTTTCAGTGCATCGATCAGTTGGTCACGTGCCTGTTCGGCAGTCAGGTTCGCTATTTTTTCAAGTTGTGCAACTTGCTGCTGTAAGGATTTTTCTGCCTCTTCCCGGCGTTTTACGGCCGTTTCCAATTGTTGGTTCAGATTGGTTTTAAGTGCTTCCAGTTCGTTCTCGCGGCGTTTGTTTTGTTCAATCGTCTGGTTAAGGCTTTGCTCGCGCTGTTTCAGCTTTTGTTCGTTCGACTGGAGAATTCCACGTTTTTTATTTGCATCCTCTTCAAATTCCGATTTCAGGCGAAGATATTTTTCCTTTGCTTCCAGAATCCTGTCTTTTTTTATGTTTTCGGCAGCACTTTCAGCATTTCTGATGATTTCGGCGGCGCGTTCCTGGGCTTCTTTTTCTTTCTGGTCAAAAGACTTCTGAAATATGTATTTGCCTGCGAAAATACCCACGCCGATAGCAATTATATCGGACAGGAGAACGATGAAAATTTGAGAATTTGACATTTCAAGTAATGGTTATATAGTTGGTTTTACCGACTAAACCTGCGTTAAAATGCCGAACGTTAAAGGTTGAAGAATATAAGAATCGTTTAAATTAAAGGTTTTCGCTGCTGAGTTTAGCTTTCTATAGCGCTGCTTATTGTTTCATCGAGCTTTTCCACTCTGCTCCTGAATGCCATGATCAAATCATTCAGCTGCTCCTGATTTCTCTGCAATGCCACAAGGCACTCAATGGAAGTCAGAGCAATTGCTTCGATGTCGCCGTATACTTTTCCTTTTAATTTATGTTGTTCCACGCGATGTAAGAATACCTCATAGCCATCCCGGTAATATTTCTCCTGATCTGCCGGAACACTCAGTTTGAAACCTCTGTCCAAGAGTTTTATAAAGACAGAAACGTCGGGATTAAGTATGTTGCTTTTTTTCATAAGGTATCTTCAAGCAGTGCAATGCACTTATCGATCTCTTGTATATATTTATCAACTGAATCTTTCAGTTCAGCAATTCCGCTTGTTGGCGTCAGTTTACTAGTGACAATTTTAGCGAAACTTTTAGACTTATTAAAGTCTTTTTCCAAAGTAGTGTATTTTTTCTTTATTTCTTTTGCTTCTTCCTTTAGTTTGTTATTTGATTCTCTGAGGTCTGCATTTTCACGCTGTAATTCTGATAATGACCAACTTAGTTTTTCTTTTGTGTTGATCAGGATCTCGAGCTTTTTCTCAAGGTCGGCTAATTTATGCTCAATGATACGTGAATCGATTCTTTCCATTTTTCACCTAAAAAAATTCCCACAAACCAACTCAAACCAATTATTTTCTGATTACCGCCTCGAATTCCCTTTCATAAGCTGCAATCAGGCGCTGCATGGATTTATCGATCACCTTATCCGTTAAAGTCTGCGTCTCATCCTGTAAAATAAAGCTGATGGAATAAGATTTTTTGCCTTCCAGATTGGCTCCTTCATAAACATCAAATGCATTTACAGAACGCAGCAACTGCTTTTCCGTTCTGAATGCAATCTGGCGCAGTTCTTCAAACGTTATTTTTTTGTTCACCACAACGGACAAGTCCCTGCGTACTTCCGGGAATTTGGAAACTTCCTTGTACTGTACCGCCGCATCGTACTGCCGCAGCATGTATTCCCAGTCAAAATCTGCAAAGAAAACGCCTGCTTTCACATCCAGTTTTTTGGCAACTGCCGTCTGCAGCAATCCAAATGTTACAACCGGTTTTTTGTTGAAAAGAAGCGTAAGGCCGTATTTGAAAATGCTGGTATCCGCATGCTGCTTTTCAACTTCCCGGATTTTCATAGCTGAAAGAACCTGGTTCACAAATGCCGCCAGATCATGAAAAACGGTTTCACGGGATTTTTCAAACCAGCTTTCCTGCTGGATATTTCCGGTAACAAAAACGGAAAGACGTTCTTTTTCCACATACTTTTCATTCAGCAAATGATAGGTTTTACCGAATTCAAACAATTTCAGGTCACGCTGGCGGCGGTTGCTGTTATAGGCAATGACTTCCAGTCCGGAAAAAAGCAGCGTCTGGCGCATCACCGAAAGGTCCTCGCTCAGATAATTCAGGATTTTCACCGGACTTCCAACAAGTGCATCGCCGAGTGACGCCTGATATTCCGGTTTGGTCAGCGAATTATTGATCATTTCGTTGAACCCGTTTGCGGCAAGCAGTTCGGAAACACGCAGTTTCAGTTTCTCCGGATCATTAACCGGGAAATCTGAAATGTAATCCGAGCTCAGCGATTCGGACAATTCCACTTGCCCGAATCCGTAAATGCGCAAAATTTCCTCAATTACGTCCGCTTCTCTTTGTACGTCAACGCGGTACGGCGGTACAATGGCCGTAAAAGAAGTTTCAGTTTCATTTTCCGTTACAATATCCAGGCTGTTCAGGATATTCTTTATCAGGCTTTTGTCCAGCGATTTTCCAATAAGCCGGTCAATATGCCGATAGCTCATCGGAACGCGGAAATCCTGAACCGGCTCCGGATAAATGTCTGTGATTTCGGAAGAAACCGTTCCACCCGCTATTTCCTGAATCAGCAACGCAGCCCTTTTCAGCGCATATAATGGCATATTCGGATCCGTTCCGCGCTCGAAACGGAATGAAGAATCGGTTTTCAATGAAAAGCGCTGCGCTGTTTTCCGGACCCAGATTGGTGAAAAATAGGCGGATTCCAGAAAAATGGAAGTTGTCTCATTGGAAACGCCGGAAGTAAGGCCGCCGAATACGCCTGCAATGCACATCGGTTCCGGGTTTCCGTTGGTGCCTTCATGGCAGATCATCAAATCCGAATCGGAGATTTTTCTTTCAATTCCGTCCAGCGTTACAAACGGCGTTCCTGCCGGAACTGTCGTTACAATGACTTTTTTGCCTGTTATTTTCTCAGCATCAAACGCATGCATCGGTTGGCCCAGTTCGTGGCATACGTAATTAGTAATGTCCACAATGTTGTTGATCGAACGGATTCCAATCGTTTGCAGCCGTTGTTTCAGCCATTCCGGCGAATCGCCGACTTTTATTCCGGAAATAGTCAGTCCCGTATATCTTGGGCATGCTTCGTGGTTCCGGACTTCTACTTGTACCGGAAGATCTTTATTATTTACCGAAAACCCGTCAACCGAAGGCAAACTGATCGGCTGGTTCAGAACAGCTTTCAGGTCACGCGCTACACCAAAATGCGATGCGGCGTCGGCACGGTTGGGCGTAAGTCCGATTTCAATCAGATAATCTGAAGAAACGCCAAAATATTCGCTGGCCGGCGTGCCGTTCGGCAAAGTGGTGTCCAGTACCAGAATTCCGTCGTGGGAAGTGCCAAGTCCAAGTTCGTCTTCCGCGCAAATCATTCCTTCCGACAATGCACCTCTGATTTTTGATTTTTTCAGAACCAGAGGCTGTTCGCTGCCGGTCGGATACAGCACTGCCCCGACTTTCGCCACAACTACTTTCTGTCCCGCAGCAACATTCGGCGCACCGCATACAATGGAAAGCGGGTTTTCTTCGCCGACGTCCACGGTTGTATTGCTGAGACGGTCTGCTTCCGGGTGTTTTTCGCAAGTCAGGACTTCGCCAATCACAACGCCCTGCAAGCCGCCTTTTATGGATTCAATTTCTTCTATACTTTCAACTTCCAGCCCGGTTCCTGTGAGTAATCTGCCGGTTTCTTCCGGCGTTTCTGTAATATCAATCAGTTCCTTAAGCCACTTGTAAGAGATCTTCATGCGGATACTTTAAAAAAATAAGTTGAAAGGCTGCGACATTCTGCCGGCAGCCTTTATTGCAAAATTAATAATTTAAGTCTGAACAGCACTTTGCAAGACGCAATACTGTATACTTTTCCATCAGCTTCACTCCTTGCAAACAATTACTCATGTGCGGAAGTTTCCGTCACTTCGCCCGCGTATATGGCAGCTGTAAGTGTATTTTCGGCCGGAGGAACCGGGCATGCATAAGTCGGCTGATACACACAGTAAGGATTATATGCTTTGTTGAAATCCAGCACAATTACATTGTTTTTGATTTCAGAAACGGGATAATCGAGGTACCGGCCGCCGCCGTAGGTTTCTTTTCCGGTGGTTTCATCCCTGAAAAGTACGGAAATGACGCTTTCATTTTTAAGCAGCAAAAGCTTTTGCGCACGACCGTCGATCGTGAAATTGGCATAACCGTACTTCTCGTATTTTTCCGTAGTGCCGTCCGTATACTTGATTACCAGTTCCTTGTCTTCCGACGTGTACGGAGAAATATTGGCCTTTATACGGTATTTAAGGTTTGGCTTGAAATAATGTAACCCGTGAAAGCTTTCCTTGTCTGCAATCGGAGAATCGTCCGAAGTTTTAAACTGTTCATCCTTGGCCGTGCGTTCTTCCAGGATTTTGGCATTGTACTGTTCCGGGTTTGCGGCAATCAGGTCGTCATTTCCGGATTTTGTGAAATTTTCAATTATAAAATAGGCAAGAACAGCGAAAAACATCGCGATTGTGCTGTATCGGATCACTTTATTTTTGAACATATCAAAGTCTTATTTGTAAACGGTTTGCAAACTTACACCCGAAAGGCAGCTTTGAAAAAGTATAAGATGTTTATTTACTTTTTTGTGATAATTTTGAAACTTCGCAGCCGGCCTGTTTGCGTTGTTGATCTAAATATACCTAAATTGACCAGGCAAATAAATAAACATAATACTTGACCCATCATATGTCTTACACTAAGCGAGTACTCATTGCCGAAGACAGTTCCGTTATTCAAAATCTGGCAAGGAAGATTCTGGAATTTCAACATTATGAAATTACTTCCGTGAAAAATGGAGAACAAGTTTTGCAACTCCTTGAAAAAGAAGATTTTGATATTGTTTTGCTGGATATCAATATGCCTGTGATGGATGGAATGGAGTGTGCAAGAAGCATCCGCAAGCTGCCTAACGAGAAAAAGGCCAAAACGCCGATCGTAGCAATAACGGGCAATGCAAAAAATTACTCGGAAGAAGATTTCAAAGAAGCAGGATTTGACGATGCGCTTATGAAACCTTTAAACTTTGACCGTCTGGTTGAAGTAGTGGCGCATTTGACAGAATAAATCGGATGAGGATTACATTTTTAGGAACCGGCACATCGCAGGGAATACCCGTTATTGCCTGCGACTGTGTCGTTTGCCGTTCTGCCGATCCGCACGACAAGCGTTTAAGGACTTCCGTTTGGGTACAAACCCAGGGCAAATCGTTTGTCATTGATACCGGCCCTGATTTCCGCCAGCAAATGCTCCGGGCCAATGTACGCGAACTTGATGCAGCTATTTTCACCCATCAGCATAAAGATCACACCGCCGGGCTGGATGATATCCGTGCTTTCAACCACCGCCAGCAAAGTGATATTCCGCTGTACGGAAGGCAGGAAGTCCTGAACCAGATCCGCAGTGAATTTTTTTATGCGTTCTCGGAAACCCGTTATCCCGGCGTTCCGCATTTTGAACTTCATCCGATTATAAACGAGCCTTTTGAAGTAAGCGGCGTAAAGTTCATTCCCATCGAAGTCATGCATTACATGCTGCCTGTATTCGGATTCCGGATCGGTGATTTTACTTACATTACCGACGCCAATTACATTTCGGAAAAAGAGCAGGAAAAGATCAAAGGTTCAAAAGTGCTTGTGCTGGATACTTTGCAGAAAGAACCGCACATTTCGCATTTCACCCTTTCCCAGGCACTCGAACTGATTAAAAAACTGGATATTCCGCAGGCTTATCTCGTCCATATGAGTCACAGACTGGGTTTGCATGCGGTTATCAATACCGAACTTCCGCCCAATGTAAGCCTGGCTTATGACGGACTGGTTCTGGACCTTTAAGCCTGCGGAATCCACACGGTTTTCTTAACTGTAACGGTCATTCCGCCATGGATATGCCGTGTTGGAGTAACCCCGCAATTCCCAGAACCCAAGCTTGTTTGAGGATAAAAATTCAATTCTTTTGATCCATTTACTTCCTTTCCACGCGTAAAGCTGCGGCGTAATCATCCGTACTGGCCCGCCGTGATCTTTTTCCAAAGGTTTATGATCGGCCGTATGAACAAGCAGTACATCTTCTTTCAAAGCTTCTTCAAGCGAAAGGTTTGTTGTATATTGATCATAACCGTGACAAAGTACATGCGTTGCAGTCGGCTTCGGCATTACAAGTGCGGCAATATCGGCAAGTTTTACGCCAACCCACGGAACATCCATTCTTGACCAGGTTGTAACGCAGTGAAAGTCACTTACATCTTCGGTTTGCGGCAGACTCATAAAATCATCCCAGTTCAGCGTAACCGGCGATTCCACTTCACCATCCACAACAAGTTTCCATTGCTGATGTGAAATGTCGGGTTTGAAACCAAGATCAAGCACGGGCCATTTGACGGTTCTGGTTTGCCCTGCCGGCAGCTTGGGCATTCCGTGCCGGTTTATTTCTCCCGATCCCATTGGTCTTGAATCTGAAACAGAAGGTGTACCGGCCATTTTTTCCTGAAAACGTGCTTTCAGTTTCATTCTGGCTTCTATAATCTTGTCCAGTTTGTTGTTTTCTTCCATTGAATCATTCAGTTATAATGTAAACCGGCATCTTTTTGGCCATTTGAAAAGTTGTTGCTGTCTCAGCCTTCACTGATCCATTGCATCATCAATGCCGTAAGATAGCCGCCGTAAGTTCCGATTGCATAGCCTAATATAGCAAGTAAAACGCCTACTGTCGCCAGTGACGGATGAAAAGCTGCCGCCACAACGGACGCCGACGCCGAGCCGCCGACGTTGGCCTGACTGCCGACAGCCAGAAAGAAAAACGGAATTTTAAGCCATCTGCAGACAATGATCAGAATAGCCGCATGAATGCAGATCCAAAGCAAACCGATTGCGAACAAACCCGGATTGCCGGCAACGGCGCCAAGATCCATCTGCATTCCGATCGTTGCAATGAGTACATACAAAAACACCGATCCGAGTTTGGACGCGCCCATATATTCCAGTTTCCGGACCGGCGTAACCGAAAGCACAATCCCGATGAAAGTAGCAATGGTTATGACCCAGAAAAAAGAAGAAGTGAGGCTGTATTTTTCCAGTGAAGGATAATTTTCTTTCAGAAACGGAGTGATTATTTCCGCCAGGGCATGTGCAAGTCCCGTTGCGCCAAAGCCTGCTGCGGCCAGAAATATATAGTCGCGAACCGCCGGATTTTGTTCATTTGCCTTGTTTTGTACGTCAAGATGATTCTTTACGTCTTCAATTTGTCTGCTGTCAGCACCCAGCCACGTGTCTACACGTGCGGCAATTCCGGCTCCGTAGATCAAAAAAGCCATCCATAGTTCAGCGATCAGTACATCCACGGCCACCATTTGTGAAAACAACCGGTCGCTCGGCTTGAAAACTTCCCTCAGCGCAGTCTGATTCGCACCTCCGCCGATCCAGCTCCCGGCAATCGTAGCCAGCCCGCGCCATACGGCATCCGGCCCTTCGCCGGCGACCGTAGCCGGACTTGCCAATCCGACAATCCAGAGCGCCAGTGGCCCGCCGATCATAATTCCTGCCGTTCCGACGAGCATGGCCGTCAGCGCTTTCGGTCCGAGTTTCCCCAATGAACGCCAGTCCATGCCGATGGTGAACAGCACAAGGCATGCAGGCAGAAAATACTTTGAAACCACAGAATAAAGCTGCGAAGTACTGCCGTTGATGATACCAAAAGAATTGAGCAGACCGGGAATAAAGTAACAAAGCAGCAGCGGCGGAACAAGCGTGTAGAATCGTTTCCAGACCTTTCCCGGAAGTGATGCAGTATAAAAAATCAGGGCAAGCACCAGCATCAGCAATCCAAGTACTACGGCATCGTTTGTGATCATTATTCAATTTCGGGATAAGGTTTCGGCAAACGGTAAAAATAGCGTTGTTTTTATTTATATTCGTTTACAAATACGATGTGTTCGCCTGCCGAAAATACAAAATACGCTTTTTTGTTATACTACATATTGTTGATCAGACATTTCTATTCATTCATAAACGCTAACGATGGCAGCATATAATTTATCGGTCAATGGAAAAAAAGTGAAGGTTGATGTGGAGCCCGACATGCCTTTGCTTTGGGTTGTTCGGGATTTTGCAGGACTGAAAGGGACTAAATTCGGTTGTGGAATGGCCTTATGCGGTGCCTGTACGGTTCACGTCAACGGCCAGCCGGCACGCTCTTGCCAGACGCCGGTTTCCAGTATTGGTAAAAATGATAAAATCACAACCATAGAAGGAATCGGTGACGGAAAGCTGAGTATTATCCAGAAAGCATGGATTGAAGAGCAGGTTCCGCAGTGCGGTTATTGCCAGTCGGGACAAATTATGTCGGCAGTTGCGCTGCTTAAATCAAATGCCAGCCCGACCGATGCCGATATTGACTCTGCCATGAGCGGAAACCTTTGCCGTTGCGGCACTTACGACCGCATCCGCAAGGCCATTCACCGGGCCGCAGCCGAAATGAAAGTTTCAGAAGCCGGAATCGGGAAAATGTAATATAAAAGATTTATCGTTGAACCTTAGCGACGCAAGACATTGAAAAATATACAGACATCACGCCGCGATTTTCTCAAAGCTTCCGGTTTAACAACGTTCGGGCTTGCATTGGGAATTTCGGGTTTTACAAAGGATGCTTCTCTCAAAAAGATTACACCGGCAGTTCTGAAGCTGGAAATCAACCCGTTTATCATTATTGATACGGCCGGAAATATTACCCTTGTCAATCCGCGTCCGGATATGGGACAAGGCTCGACGCAGGCCGTTCCTTCCTTGCTGGCAGAGGAACTGGAAGTAAATCTGGAAAAAGTTCTGATTATTCAGAGCGACGGAAAAGAAAAATACGGAAGCCAGGTTTCCGGAGGCAGCAGTTCGGTAAGGGAATTGTGGCTGCCGATCAGGAAAGCAGGAGCCGCAGCCCGCGAAATGCTGACAGTTACCGCAGCCAAAAGATGGAATGTGCCGGTAACAGAATGCCATGCAGAAGACGGAGCCGTATTTCATAAAGCAAGCGGCAAAAGCCTGACTTACGGCGAACTGGCCGATGATGCTTCCAAACTGGAAATTCCTTCCGATCCGAAACTGAAAGATCCGAAAGATTTCAAAATTATCGGCAAATACAACAAACGGCTCGATGTACCCGACCGGGTGACCGGAAAAGCGGTTTATGGAATTGATGTGGATGTGCCCGGAATGGTTTATGCAAGCATTGTGCATTCGCCAGCAATCCATGGTAAAATCGTTTCCATTGATGACTCGGAAGCAAAGAAAATCAAGGACGTTTTACAGGTTATCAAAACCGAAAGGACTATGCCGCACCGTACTTCCGAAGCAGTTGCCGTCATCGCAACAAACTGGTGGGCAGCCGTAAAAGGCAAGAAAGCACTCGTTGTAAAATGGGATAACGGAAATTTCGAAAAAACAGTGGATACGGCTGGCTACTTTGCTGAAACGTACGAAGCCGCGAAGAAGCAGGGTATAAATTACGAAGAAAAAGGAGATTTTACGGCAAAGTATGCTGCTGCAAAGGAAAAGCTGGAAACACAATACGAAACACCGTTTCTGGCGCATGCACCCATTGAACCTGAAAACGCCGTAGCGCATGTAAAAGACGATGGCTCCGTTGAAATCTGGGCGCCCGTTCAGGGGCCAGACTGGACAATCCGGGATGTTTGTGCTTACATGAAAATAAAACCGGAGCAGGTAAAAGTGAACGTTACTTTACTCGGAGGCGCTTTCGGCCGCAAAGCATACCACGATTTTGTGCTGGAAGCCTGCCATATTTCAAAAGAGATCAAAAAACCTGTAAAGGTGATCTGGACGCGTGAAGATGATATTACGCAAGGTCCGTACCGCCCGGGTATGCTGAGCCATATGCAGGGTTTTGTGGAGGACGGTAAAATAACAGGATATCATCATCATGCAATCGGCGAATCCATTCTTGGTCAGGTATTTAAAGGCCTGAAAGAAGATGAAGCGGATTCCTGGATCGGTGAAGAAATCAGTACGGGCAACACCAAATACCATTTTGCTGCGGCTTCCAAAGTAAGCTGGACGCACGTAAAAACGGATATTCCGATTGTTTGGTGGCGCTCGGTTTATGCCTCCAATTTTGGCTGGGGACAGGAATGTTTTATTGATGAACTGGCGCATCTTGCCAAAAAAGACCCGCTGAAAGCCCGCCTAGAAATACTTCCCGACGAGCGCTTCAGGAAAGTACTCGAAACTTTGGCTGAAAAAGCAGGCTGGGATGAAAAACTGGCGAAAGGTACCGGAAAAGGACTGGCTGTATTTAAGTCATTCAACAGTATTTCAGCGTGTTGTATAACGGTATCCAGAAAAGATCAGGGTGTCAAAATAGACAAAGTGGTTTCTGTTATTGATTGTGGCTATTATGTAAATCCGGACAACGTAAAGGCGCAGACCGAGGGCAACATTGTGATGGGGCTTACTGCTGCAATCAAGGACGGGATTACATTCACAAATGGTGCCTGCAACCAAAGCAATTATCATCAGTACAACATCATGCGGCTGAATGAAATGCCAGCCATTGAAATTCATATTGTCGATAGCGGGTCCGCTCCGGGCGGAGTAGGGGAACCGGGACTGCCGCCGGTTGCACCGGCTCTGGGCAATGCAGTATTTGCTGCAACCGGCAAGCGTATGCGTAAACTGCCGTTTGATATTGCCAATCTTGGCTAAACAGATTCTTGTTAAATAAAATTGAAATACACTATAAAAAAAGCCATGCTCCTTAACAAAAGCATGGCTTTTCACATTTCACATTTAACTTTTTACACGTTTACAAAGCACCATCCAACTGCGCACGGTGAATAGCCGTCTGTCCGATTTTGTGGCCGGCCTCCAATCCTGCTTCACAATCGAAACGGTAATGAATAAGTCCGTAAATGCGGGAAACAGATGCTTCCATCGCCATTTGATTGAGCTTTTCTTTTTCTTCCGGAAAAATATAGGATAACAACTCGGCGGCAGCTCCTGAAAATGTAGAATGACCGGAAGTATAAGAAGGAAAGTTCGGCAATCCGACAGAAGTTTTGATCTTCTTGTTCATCTGGTTCGGACGCGGATAATAGTAATAATACTTGGCGTCCCAGCAGCAAATTCCTGCATCCTGCAAGGTGGTTCCCAGCAAGGCAAGCGTCCTTGCGGTTCTTATTTCGCTGTAACTGTTTTTATGACACAAATCGGCTGCACGGCGGTGCCAGTGACCCGGAGGCGTGTAGCTTCCAACGCCATCCGACCAGAAATTTGCAATCCGCGCCTGTTCTCTTGTCTGCTTTTTGGCAATTTGCAGCAGTTCGTCAATGTTTTGCTGATACTCGGCACTTCCTATTGCAGGCGGCGGCGAAGGACGCATTTCTGCCACTGCCGCTTTATCGAAATTCCAGGGCGTTACAAATCCGTAGGTCGGCAGCATAGGCGGACGAGCCGGAACTTCCTGGCTGACCCAAGTTTCAGTTGTACCAATGCTTTTTGCATTGGCGATCATTTCAGCCGTTTTTGACTGATTGTTTGCCGTGCTCATGCCATCCGTTTTGGCTCTTGCCATAACTTTTGCACCTACCGCTTTACCCAGTTCCACACCGGCGGCAATATCGCTTTCAACGTTCATTCCGGCCCATAAACGACTTTTTTTATGCTGCGCCAGTTTTTCTTCCAGAAACGGCACTTCGCCCGGAAACATTGCTTTCAATACCAGAAAGGAAGCTTCGGCCACAACTGCGTCCTCGGAAGGATAAGAAGGCAAATCGGTAAGAGGCAGTAATGTTTTTATGCTTTCATCGGTTTTGGCCGGCGCTTTCCGGTTGAATTTGAACTTGTATTTCCAGGCCGAAATCAATGCATCGTACTGCGCTACGCTCAGATAAGCCAGTGCACGCGCCGTGTAAGGCGGATTGGCAAACGGAAACTTCGGGTCGGCAAGTGGGTTGGCGGGATCCGGAAGTGGATATTTTCCGTCTTTATCGGAGGCAGGAGGCGTATTGTAGCGGGCAGCAAGTTCACGTCCGATTTCATTCCAGCGGAAAACAGCGCCGGCACCCCAGTAGTTTACAAGTTCTCTTTGCTGCGGCGTAATGGCGGCTGTTGTTTCTTTCAGCTTTGAAATTTCGGCTTTGTATTCATCGGAAGTGGCAGCTTTTGGTTCGGCAACCATGATTTCTTCCGAAGATGCAAGAACAAATGGCTTCCAGTTTCCTGCATTTTCATCCAGGCCGGAAGGTGTGTTGATGGATGCAACGGGTTCATTGACATTCTTGCTGCATGACAGGATAAATGCGGTGATCAGTACAAAAAACAGGTATTTACTATTTCCCAGAAAGGATATGATGTTATTTTTCATTGTATGTAGCAATTTTTAATTTTTAGCAGCCTTTATATACCGGAACTGATAAAGTACGCCAACTGAATAGGAGGTACTCTGGCCCACATTGCTGCCACTCAGCACATGCGCAACCCTTGCATTTAACCCAAAATTGTGAGGCTGGTATTTGGCATAAAATCCCAGAGAAGTTGATTTCATGTTGTTGGTTGGAAATGGCATATCATTGCGGCGGATGTTGTCACCGCCATCGCATGCGCCATACTCAACGTAAGTTTCAGCCTGAATTCCGCGTTTCAGATAGCCAAGCCGTGCAGCTGCATCATAGGCGTTCGGTACAGAAACCTGATGCACATTGTAAAGATGTTTGTCAGCCTGATAAGAATCTCTGTCTATATGAATATTGCTCCGAAAAATGTAGCTTCCGGATGCAGTCAGGTAAATGCCGCTTCTGTGCTTGTAACTCGCAAGTAACCGGGCCGTTGCTGTTTTGCACTGCATTCCGATGGACATAGGCATGAATTCGGCAACATAATTTCCGACCGGAATCGAGGCGCCTGCAATGGCATGCATCGAAAATCCTGATTTGTTAATAAATCTGTATTTCAGCCAGCCGGAAGCATCCTGAAAACCGCGCTGCCAACGCAGGTTTCCTGCGCTCGTCTGCGTCCATACATACGGAAGTGCAACAATGGCATTCAGGTTTTTGGTTACGCCTACGGCCAGCATGGCCATGGTACTTTGTGTTGTATGTGTGCCGATATTCAGGTTTTCACGTAAAAGGGAGTTTTCCCAGTATTTATTCCACGAGCTGTTATTGTAGGATACAGCCAGACAAGCTGTGTTTTTTGACATGTAAATCGCGTCGTTAGGCATCTGTGCAAATGCAGATTGCTTGAATGACAGCATAAGCAGGAACAGCAGCAGCGAAAACTGCTTCAGATTCAGTAAATGTTTTTGCATTGAATGATGGAATTGTAAGGCCAGCATATGTCTACCGGATTGATAATCCATTATCAACTGGTTTAAATAGCAGGCAGAATGATATAATAAGCTTAAATGCTGTTTTTTAATTAAAACGGCGAAAAAGGAGAATCAGCAAAATTCGGGAGGCGGTGTCGGCAGGCGTATGTCTATCGAAGCATATACCCTTTTTACCGGTAAATTGTTGAATTCTGATCGCTGATCTGAAAAGCAGGTTTTAGGAATATCAAACTCGAAGGTGCTCGGGACGTAGTTTTTCAGCAGGTTACCAAGCAGCTTTATGGCTTTACTATAAGGATTATTCGGGAAATCGGTCTCAGGATTGCTCAGCATTTCCATGGCATTGGCCAGTTCAAAAAAATGATCGCGGGCGGCCTGATTGGATTTGAGCGTTACATACAGCGTATCATTTTCATGCAGAATGTGCGTCGGGTTATAAAAATTCCCATCCTGCCGTACAAGTCCTTCAATGTTATCGGAAATCTCTACATTATCCGAATAAGGCAAAGACGGAAGATACATTTTCATCACTTTCCAATCTTCTTTTCCATCGGTAAGTGAAGCAACTTTAAAATCCTTTTCAAAGAAAAGCACAGCAAAAGTCAGCCCGAACGTATTGTAGAGCAGCAGAGCCAATAAACCTATCGGTGCTATTTTTTTCAATGGAATGAGGATTTGTTCCAAATTTAATAAAAATAGTTTCAATAATCCAAGTAGCTTTTAAATTACTGTTTATCAACATTTGGTCACATAATATAGTCACCGCCGGTTAATAATTTTACCCGTATAAAGGGATTGAAAAAGCCTCCTTTTGAAAAGTTTAACCAGGCATTTTTTTAATTTGCACGTACAAATTTTATTAACTTACCGGCATAAACGAACTACTTATGAAGCGGTCTGCAATTAATCCGATGCCAGTTTTTTTTGACCGGTATATCAATCGGGTCGAGGACATGGATTTGTTTGAAGCATTTGAAAAATATACACCGGACCAAGTTTATTCCGATAAGCAGAAACTGGCTGCTCTTGGAGACCGGGTATATGCTGAAGATAAATGGACTGTAAAGGATATTTTACAGCACGTAATTGATAATGAAAGAATCATGGCTTACAGGGCATTGCGTTTTTCCAGAAATGACAAGACTGAATTGCCGGGTTACGATGAAGCAGTGCTGGGAGCAAATACAATAGCTGCGCTGCGTTCGATTGATGATCTGATGGAGGAATTTAACGATGTGCGAAAGTCTACAATTACGCTCTTCAGAAATATGAATGATACCATGCTGCTGAATTCAGGGAGAGCCAACAAAACCGAGATTTCACCACTTGCGCTCGGCTTTGTCATCATTGGCCATCCTGTTCATCATATGAATGTTATTTCTGAACGTTACTTTCCTTTGCTTTAAATACTTGTAAGCTGATTGAGTGCATCTTCCACATTTGTTACCGGCAGCTGGCAGGTTTTATCATAGCAAACATAAATAGCCGTCTGGGAATTGATCTCGGTCCTGCTTTGCAATAAGGGCAAGTCGGAAGTTCTGGCAGTGCCCATTACGATTTTATTGGGAATGAAAAATCGGTCAAAGTCCTTGCGAATGGCCTCGACATTTGCCCCGACAATGGCTATTTCAGCTGTTGGCGTAGTCCGCATGCAGTAAAGTGCTGCCCAGTTTGTAACCCATTGCACGTCGGACATCATGATCTTTTCCATTTTGGACAGCATCGTGTCGGAAATTTTCAGGTAGTCATTGTTATCCAGCATTTTTCCAAGTACATAAAGATTATGCGCCATAATGGAATTGGAAGCAGGAACGACATTATCAAACAGCTCCTTTTTTCTTGCGATCAGCGATTCCCCGGAAGCGTCTGTAAAATGAAAGAATCCTTCCTCCTGATCGTAAAAGTTGGTTATGGTATAATCTGCAAGTTGCTGTGCCTGCTCAATCCAGGTTTCATCGAAGGAAATCTGATACAATGCAAGATATCCTTCAATAATAGCGGCATAATCTTCCAGAAAACCGGTTATGGTTGCATGGCCGTTTTTATAACTATGCCGTATTTGACCTTCTTTTGTCATTTTGGTCAGGATAAACTGCCCGGCGGACAATGCCAGATTTCGGATGTGCTCGTCGCCCAAAGCACGGTAACAATCTGACAAGCCTTTGATCAGCAAGCCATTCCATGAAGCAAGAATTTTATCATCCAGGCCGGGCCTGACCCTTTTGGCTCGTTCGGCGAAAAGCTTTTTTAAAGCATTTTTATAACGGTCTTCAAAATCCGGCAAATTAATTCCCAAAGCTTTGGCCTCAATTTCGGCGGGTTGTGTAAGGTGCAGATGATTATGGCCTTCTTCCCAGTTTCCGTTTGCCGAAATATTGTAAATCCTTGAAAACCATTCAAAATCCCCGCCCAGAATTTGGCTCAGTTCATTTTGTGTCCAGATGTAAAATTTTCCTTCAACACCTTCGCTGTCAGCATCGAGCGCGGAATAAAATCCGCCTTCGTCACTGCGCATTTCATTTTCCAGCCACTGGATTGTCTGCGATATTCTGTCGGCATACAACGGGTTTCTGGTGAGTGAATAAGCCTCTGCGTAAATGCTTAACAATTGTCCGTTATCATAAAGCATTTTTTCAAAATGCGGTATAAACCATTTACCGTCAACCGAATAGCGGGCCCAGCCGCCGCCAACATGATCGTAAATACCGCCCAGTGCAATTCTGTTCAGCGACAGTTCTATATGGGCAAGTGCTTCCGGATTCTGGCTGATATCGTAATAACGAAGCAGAAATTTATAAATGGAAGGCATCGGAAATTTGGGCGCACGGTCCATTCCGCCTCTTTGCGTATCAAAATTCCTCTGAAGATGTTCAAACATCGAATCTGCACCGGTCCTGTTGTAATCCTTGTTTCCGGCAGCTAATCCATATTTTTCAGTGTCAGAAACAACCATATTGTGCACAAATCCTTCTGCTGATTCGGCCAGTTCATCATAATGGTTTGTAAAAGCATCATGAATGCTTTTCAGAAGCTGCACCCAGTTTTGAGGCGGCAGATAGGTTACACCATAAAACGGTTTGGTGTCCGGCAGTAAAAAAACATTCAGCGGCCAGCCTCCGCGTACACCCATTGCCTGCACGGCATCCATGTATACGGCATCCACATCGGGCCGCTCTTCACGGTCTACTTTGATGCAGACGAAATAGTCGTTCATTACATTGGCAATCGGTTCTTTTTCAAAGCATTCACGTTCCATGACATGGCACCAGTGACAGGCAGAGTAGCCAATACTGACCAGAATCGGTTTGTTTTCAGTTCTGGCTTTGGTTAAAGCCTCTTCGCCCCACGGAAACCAGTCTACTGGATTATGGGCATGCTGAAGTAAATACGGGCTGGTTTGCTGGCTGAGACGATTCATAAGCTTAACAAGAAAATACTATTGATGAACAATTACCTTTTTGATAATTGTTTTGGTATGACTTGTGAAGCGGGCAAAATATATGCCAGAGGAAAGTTTCGGCAGATTTATAACGTCTTTTGTCTGTCCGTTTACAGCTTTAAGGTTTTTTTGCAAAACAGTTTGTCCGTTTTTATTCAGCAATGAAAAGTAAACGTCGGTAACACCGTTGATTCCGGTAAGCACAACATTCAGCTCATACTGGACCGGATTTGCATAAACATTGACATCAGACAAAAATGGCTCGGTTCCATTTACAGTGTCATTCAGGTCAAATTTGCAGAGAAAAACCTGTTTTCCTTTCAGGCTGATGGTTTTATACCAGTTTTTATAATAAACCGTAATTTCCGTTTGTTCATTGTCGGCGGCATACGGGTTCTGTGCTGCAATCAGAATATTGTTTTCTTTTACAACGCCGCGCCAAACCGGATTCTGCAGTTCCATATGATCACGTGCGGATTGCGGAATGACAAGTTCATAGTCTCCTTCAAACATATCTTTAAACGCCGATAACCTGTAAAGTCCGTAGATAAAGTGTTCATACGGAGCATAATTTTCCTGACGCGTTCCTGGAAAAAACGGGTTTTCCCAAAGCCAAAGCCCTTTCGCGCCGGAAAAAAACGGAAAGATTGCAGTTGCCTCAGCCATGAATGACGAAATAAACGGAGTATCCGGATCATAACTGTCGTGTACCCGCATCCATACAAAAGGAATTACAGGCTTGTCACTCCACGCCCTGTTGGCCTCTATGTTAAACAAAAGATAAGACAAGTAATCTTTGCCGATCGGATGGTCATAACCGTAATAATAATAGGGCGAAGGTGTCAGAAAATCCAGCGCATTGTAAAAACTGCCGCCGATTTTGCCGGCATCATCCTGCGCAAGATAATGCGTTCTTGCAAGATTGGTGGTCCAGTCCTGCCAGCTGTTGGAAGTAATATTCAGCCATGTATTCCGGACAGGCACATCGCTGTAACTGGAAACCTGCACATTCGGAAACTTCATTTTCAGCCGTTTTATGGATTCCGAATACCACCAACGCATGTCTTTTTTGTAGGTAAAAAGAAAATCGGCGTCGGAAAGGCTGCGGTATTGCTGAGGAATCTGGTTATTGGTTTTCAGTGCCAGAATGTCCCGGTCTTCCCGCTGCATGCGCTCAATATCCAGACATACAATATCCGCATCCGGAACAGTTGCGGCATAATGATCCCAGTAATTCCGGTACGCGGCCGTATCATTTCCCCAGGGACTTCGCAGCACATTGTCTGCCCATGGCTGGTTACCGCTGGAAGTAGCCACGCCGTACCAAATCATTGCCCGGTTTGCGGGATTCAAAGATCCGGGTTCATTTCCGCTGTATGTTGCCAGATGACTGAAACCATGTTTTAACGGTTGTGACTGTGTATCGCCAAATCTTGGAGCGTTATAAATGATCTTGAACGGCAGGGAAAACTCCGGGAATTTTGACCACTCAATTTGATTGTTGCTGCTGACCGGCGTTAGTACAAATCCGGTTTCACAATCCTGTGCAAACAACGTGCATGGATATTTCATCAGCATGATAAAAAAAGCTGCAAAAGTGCTGACACGCATCTTCCTAAAATGGATCATAAGAATTGACCGGACAAATTCGTTACTTTGCAACATACGTTACCGGAGTTTTTCTGAAAACTTCAATTTTCGGAGTACATAAATACCGGTAACGGAATAAACATTGCATTGAAACATAAATTAAACTGATATGAGACGATTGCTCCTTTTTACACCACTATTTTTAACAATGTTTTTGCTGGGATGCAGTAAAGATAACGAGAAGAACGAAACGCCTGATCTTACAGAAAAGGATAAAATACTTATCAATTATCCATGGCGAATGAAAACAGTTACAGACCTTTCCGGGAATGACATTTCATTTAACCAACTGAACACGCAGACAAGAGCAATCAAGGAAGTAATGGACATTCAGTTTTTACAAAATAATGTTACAAAAGCCATTGATCAGGGTTCAAAGCAAGTGATCAATGGAGGAACCTGGTATCTGATCAATGATAATAAAACGCTGGATATCAAGATTTCAGGCTTTTCAGGTGCATTCGGAGTCGAGGAATTGACCAGCAGCAAGCTAAGATTAAAAAGTGTAATGCCGGTAAACGGTGTGGATCAGGAAACGATTATGGTTTTTGAGCCGGTAATAAAATAACAGAAACGGTATTTTTGCAAATTGTTTAGCAAGCGGCGGATTAAATCTGCCGCTTTTCTTATTTTGTATGAAATTTGCTCTGATGAAGAAAAACGATCCTCTGATAATAAATGCCTGGTGTATGTATGACTGGGCCAATTCTGTTCATGCACTTGTTATTGTCTCCAGTATTTTTCCTGTTTATTTCAGCGCTACTGCATTAAGCGCATCCGGAACGCCGGACATCAGCTTCTTCGGAAACCAGATCAAAAGTTCAGTGCTTTTTTCCTATACCGTTTCCGCTGCCTTTCTGATCACGGCACTTTTGATTCCTTTATGCACCGGCATTGCGGATTATACCGGTAAGAAGAAGCGGTTTATGCAGTTTTTCTGCTATCTGGGCGCGGTCAGCTGCATGCTTTTGTATTTTTTTACAAAGGAAACACTGATTCCGTCCGTTTTCCTGTTTGGACTGAGTCTGGTCGGATGGAGCGGGAGTATTGTATTTTACGATTCTTACCTTCCGGAAATCGCAACAGAAGATAACTTTGACCGTTACAGTGCCCGCGGATTTTCACTAGGTTATCTTGGAAGTGTTTTGCTGCTGTTATTTAATCTTAGTATGGTTCTTGCGCCTGACTTTTACGGCATAACCCAGAAATCGCTTCCTGCAAGGATTTCCTTTTTCACCGTCGGACTCTGGTGGATACTTTTTGCGCAGATTCCCTTCCGTTATTTACCTTCCGGCAGTTCTGGAAATCGTAATGCTGACAATCCGGTATTCAATGGTTTTAAGGAACTCAGAAAAGTATTTTTTCAGGTAAAGCATCAGCTTTATCTTTCTAAGTTTTTAAGCGCATTTTTTATTTATACAATGGGACTGAGAACCGTTATGTACGTGGCAACCATTTTCGGAGCAACAGAATTGAAACTGCCTTCACAAAGCCTGATCATCACTGTTTTACTCATTCAGATTGTTGGAATTATCGGGTCGTTTGCTTTTGCATGGCTTTCCGGCAAAATCGGGAACATCCATGCATTGATGATCGGCGTTGCCATCTGGATTGGCATTTGCACGGCGGCTTATTACACTACGGAAGCTGTTGAATTCTACTTTGTAGCCTGTGCAGTCGGGATGGTGATGGGCGGTATTCAATCGCTTTCACGTTCTACTTATTCCAAACTGATCCCGGAAAATACGCCGGATACTGCTTCTTATTTCAGTTTTTACGATGTTACCGAAAAGCTGGCCATTGTAATCGGGACATTTATTTACGGAACGGTGGAGCAACTTACCGGAAGCATGCGGAACAGTATTTTGGCTTTGCTGGTCATCTTTATTATCGGGCTGATTTTACTTTATCGCATTCCTTCCCGAAAAGTTTACCGCTTAGAATTGGAGCGTAATAAAAATTGATTTAATATTGAGAAATTAAAAAGGAGGTTAGCTCAGCTGGTTCAGAGCGCCGCCTTGACAGGGCGGAGGTCAGCGGTTCGAACCCGCTACTTCCTACGGATTTATCAGAGCAATTGAATGAAAACAGCCTGCTACCAATTTGGTGCAGGCTGTTTTTGTATTATTTAAAAAGAAGATTCTTCTTCTGTACTATTCTTAAAGCGTTCTTTTTACTTCACGAAGTTCAAAGCTTTCAATAATGTCACCCACTTCGATGTCATTGTAATTCTTGATGCTCAAACCACATTCGTAACCGTTTCTTACTTCCTGAACATCATCTTTGTAACGTTTCAGCGAGTCGATTTCACCGGTAAACAACACGATACCGTCACGAATCACACGGATTTTGTTATTGCGTTTTACATAACCGTCTGTTACATAGCAACCTGCAATGGTACCAATCCGGCTGATTTTGAATACTTCACGAATTTCGATGTTACCCGTAATAATTTCCTCGATTGTCGGAGCAAGCATACCCGTCATGGCATCTTTGATTTCCTCAATGGCGTTGTAAATAACCGAGTAATGGCGTATTTCGATCTGATCCTGTTCTGCCATTTTCTTGGCATTGGACGAAGGACGCACCTGGAAACCAACAATAATCGCATCGGAAGCAATCGCAAGGTTTACATCAGATTCAGAAATCTGACCAACTGCCTTGTGAATGATGTTAACCTGAACTTCCGAAGTTGAAAGCTGCAGCAAGGAATCCGAAAGTGCTTCAACCGATCCGTCCACGTCACCTTTGACAATCAGGTTCAACTCGCGGAAACTTCCGATTGCTTTACGACGGCCAATTTCTTCCAGCGTAATATGCTTGCGGGTACGAATTGACTGCTCTCTTTGAATCTGTTCACGTTTTGTTGCAATGTCTCTTGCATCGCGTTCATTTTCGAAGACGTTGAAGCGATCACCGGCTTGCGGAGCTCCGCTAAGCCCAAGCAACTGAACCGGCATGGATGGACCGGCCGTTTTCAGCCTTCTTCCAAGATAATCCGTCATTGCTTTTACTTTACCGAAATGCGCGCCGGCCAGAACTACATCTCCTACTTTCAATGTTCCGGTCTGAACAAGAATCGTAGTAACATATCCGCGACCTTTATCGAGAGAAGCTTCAACAACCGTTCCGATCGCACGGCGGTTCGGATTGGCTTTCAGTTCAAGCAATTCGGCTTCTAACAATACTTTTTCCAGAAGTTCATCAATACCCATTCCGGATTTGGAAGAAATTTCCTGAGTCTGGTATTTACCGCCCCATTCTTCCACCAGAAGGTTCATATTGGCAAGTTCTTCACGGATCTTTTCGGTATTTGCGCCCGGCTTGTCTACTTTACTGAATGCAAAAACGATAGGAACGCCTGCAACCTGCGCGTGATTGATGGCTTCACGTGTTTGCGGCATCACGCTGTCGTCTGCTGCAATCACGATAATAACAACGTCGGTAACTTTGGCACCACGCGCCCTCATGGCCGTAAATGCTTCGTGACCGGGCGTATCCAGGAATGTTACCTGTTTTCCGGTTTTGGTTTTAACGCTATATGCACCGATGTGCTGCGTAATTCCACCGGCTTCACCGCTGGCAACGTTTTCCTGACGGATATAATCCAGAAGGGATGTTTTACCATGATCGACGTGACCCATGATGGTAACAATCGGTGCACGTTCCTGCAAGCTCTCTTCATCATCTACTTCCTCCTGAACATCATTCTGGACTTCTTCCTCAGCAGAAATAAATGCAACTTCAAAGCCGAATTCATCTGCAATAAAGGTAATTGCTTCTGCATCGAGACGCTGGTTGATGGAAACAAACATGCCCATGCTCATACAAACTGAAATTACTTCCTGAACGGTAACGTCCATTAACGAAGCAAGGTCATTTGCAGAAACGAATTCAGTTACGCGCAATACTTTTGTTTCTTCCGAGCCCAGTCCGTTCGGATCATTCTGGTCGCCACGGTCACGGCGGCGGGGGCCTTTTCCACGAGCTGTACTTTTGGTATTTCCACCACCCATACGGGCCATTGTAGCCTTGATGTTATCAGAAACTTCTTTGTCGGAAACCTCGTCTCTTTTTCCGCCCCGGCGATTGTTGTTACTGTTATTATTGCCGTTACCACCAGCAGGACGGTTTGTCCCGGTTTTTGGTGCAGCATTTCCTGCATTACCGGCAGCAGGAGTCGTAGTTGCGGTTCCGGTATTTGTATTGTTGTTATTTGTTCTGTTACCTGTTCCTGTTCTGTTGGAAGCAGGCGGAACATTGGCTTCTTTGGGTCTGCCGGCAGTATTTGCATTGGCTTCCGGCGTAGCTGCTGCTGCAGTTGCTGCCGGGCGATTTTGACTTTCACTGCCTACTGTTGCTCCGTCGCGGATTCTTTTTCTTTTTCGGCGGCGTTTTTTATCTGCGGCTGTATCGCTGCTGGACGCAACAGGGTCTTTTTTCTTTGCTTTATCGGCTGGAAGCTCGATTTTACCGACAACCCTTAATCCGCGTAACTGTTCGCCCCGGGCTTCAATCAGTTCCCCTTCCGCAGGAACTTCGTTCACAACAGGAGTTTCAGTTACGGCAGCTACTTTCGGCTCTTCCTTAATTGCGGCTGGTGCTTCTGCAACCGGCGCTGGTTCCGCAGCAATAACCTGTTCTGCAACCGGCGCAGTCGGCAATACAGGGACAACTTCTTCCACAACAGCGGGTTCTATTCCTGGCAATGCTATCTTAGGTTGTTCTATAACTGGTTCCGGCGCTTTTTCAGCAACAGGCTCAACTTTCGGCTCAGGCAGTTTTTGTTCAGCAGGCGCTGCAACTTCTGCTTTTACCTCTTCTTTTGGTTCAACCGGAGCCGGAGCCGCTTCTTTATTTTCTGTAACAGGTTCCGGAGCGGCTGCTTTTACAACTTCCGGTATGATTTCTTCTGCTTTTTTCGGCTCTTCCGCTGCAACAGGCTTTGGTGCTGGTTCCGGTTGTGGTGCTGGTGCTGGTCTTTTGGCATTCAAATCGATTTTCCCAACAACCTTGATTCCGGGCAGACGATTTTCAAATGCAGGCTGTGCCGGTGCCTTTTCTTCAACAAGCGGTTTCTCTTCGGCTTCTTTCAACGTAGTGTTCCTGAAATACAGGATTTCGTCCACGTCACTTTTGACCTTGTTCTCTTTAACTTCTGCCGGAGCTTCCACCGGAGCAGGTTTAAAGGAAAGAGATGATTTCAGATCATCAGATTTAAAATCTTTTGCAAGAAATTCAATCTGATCGGAGTTTATTTTTGTATTTGGATTACTTTCCACCTTATACCCTTTGGCAGACAGATGATCCACGATCGTAGTAATTCCTACGTTCAGGATCCGTGCCACTTGGCTAAGGCGCATCATTTTATCTTCTGCCATATTAGCAATTAGTAGAAAAAGTTTTGCATTGTGGCAAAATCAGCTGCAAGCATAATTTTGCCGGTTGTTACTATTCAAATTCTTTTCGAAGAATATCCAGAATTTCTTCCACGGTTGCTTCCTCGAGGTCGGTTCTTCTGACAAGTTCTTCTTTATTAAGGGCAAGAACACTTTTGGCGGTATCAAGGCCTATTTTGTGCAGTTCACTGATAATCCATTCGTCAATTTCATCCGAGAATTCAGTCAGATCGACGTCTTCATCATTATGCTCTTCAATATCCCGGAAAACATCAATTTCCATTCCGACCAGTTTGCCTGCAAGTTTGATGTTCTGTCCGCCTTTACCGATTGCAAGGGAAACCTGATCCGGTTTAAGGAATACCGAAACACGCTTTGCATCACGGTCAATCTGCATGGAACTTACTTTTGCCGGGCTCAATGCTCTGCTGATCAGCAATTCAAGGTTGTCGGTATAATTAATGACATCAATGTTTTCGTTGCCAAGCTCACGTACAATCGAGTGAATCCTTGAACCTTTCATTCCTACACAAGCTCCCACCGGATCAATGCGGTCGTCATAGGATTCTACGGCAACTTTGGCACGTTCCCCTGGTTCACGAACAACACGTCGTACCGAAATAATTCCATCGTATATTTCAGGAATCTCAATTTCAAACAATCTTTCAAGAAAAACCGGTGAAGTTCTTGACAAAGTTATCTTCGGAGATCCGTTGTTCATCTCCACTTTATGGATTACAGATTTGACTGACTCGCCCTTGCGGAAACGGTCTTTGGAAATCTGCTCGGTACGAGGAAGCGAAAGTTCATTGCCTTCGGAATCCACAATAATGACTTCATGCCTCAGCGTCTGATAAACTTCGCCGGTAATCATTTCTCCGACCTGATCCTTGTATTTCTCGAACATGATTTCTTTTTCCATGTCCTTTATTTTCTGGATCAGCGTCTGACGTGCGGTCTGAACAAGCCTGCGGCCGAATTCAACCAGTTTAACTTCTTCTGCAACTTCTTCGCCTACTTCAAAATCACTTTGTATCCTTCTTGCTTCGGAAAGAGGAATTTTGTTGTAATCCCAGATGTCTTCTGAATTGTCGTCCACAATTTCGCGTGTACGCCACATTTCCAGATCACCGCTTTCAGGGTTTATAATAACATCAAAGTTATCGTCTGTTCCGTATTTTTTACGAATCATGGTACGAAATACTTCTTCCAAAACGCTGATCATGGTAGGACGATCAATGTTTTTTGAGGTGGCGAACTCCGCAAATGACTCAATTAATATTCCGCTATCCATTGTTATGTTATAGAATATTTGCTGATACTAAGTTATACATATTATATAATTCATTACAAATCAGATGTGATCTGAGGTGTACTTATTTGAAAGAAATCTCAATTAACGCTTTTGAAATATCTTCCAGCGAAATTCTGCGTATCAATTCACTTTCATCTGCAGGAACCTTCGACTTCTTTTTCGGCTGGGGCAACTGCAGCAAAATGCTTGCATCATCGGATTCCAGCAACGTTCCCGATATGGTTTCACCCTGTTTCAGCGCAACCTTCAGGTTTCTTCCAATATTCTTTTTATACTGGCGTGGTAAAACAAGAGGCTGGTCCAATCCCGGCGAAGAAACTTCAAGTGTATAGGCTTCTGCAAAAAAATCCTGTTCTTCCAGTTGCTTTGCCAGTCTTCTGCTGATGGAGGTACACTGCTGAATGGTAATACCTTCGTCACTGTCAGCAAGAATCGTTATTTTTTGACTTACCTTGGAAGGTTTGATAATTATATCAACAAGAAAACAATTGCCTTCATCCAAAAGGGGCGCAAGCATTGCTTCTAACTGCTCTTTTATTGTCATGTATGGCTTACTGCAAATAAAAAAGGGGATTTAAGACCCCCTCAATCAATTGATCAAAATAGAATTATTTGCAAAGATAAAAATATTTTATCATTTGTACAAGTTAAGATACTTACCCCAAATCCATATCCTTCACCTATTTTTGTGAAAAAATCAATTTGGATTTAATGAAAGGGATAATAAGATTCTTGTGGTTTTTGTATAAATGTTTTGCCTTTTATACGCTTGTTATTTACATTCTGATTTTATGGATTCCTTTTGGCGGCTGGCTCGCCGGATTTATGATGATGTCTTTTCCGGTTGTGATTATTGTTCACATGGTCAGTCTTCCGGTATGGCTCATTGCCGATGCCAGAAAAGCATTTTTACCGCTGACCATGCTGCTTGCAGGCGGTATTTTTCTTCCGCGGACCTATGCATTCGGCAGCAAAAACAGCGATTCTGCTGAAAATGAAAAGACTTTTAAAGTAATGAACTACAATACACACGTTTTTCAGCGTGACTCGGATATCAAATTACCTTATGTAAAAAGACACATCCGGGAAATGAAGGCGTGGGTAAGCAACAGTCAGGCGGATATTCTGTGCATGCCTGAATATTACGACAACAGCTCGAATCTGTTCAGTGTCAACGATGCGCTGCGCAAGAAAGGCTATCAGTATTATGTGTTTTACAATAAAACACGCAAGCAGCAGAACAAAGCGTATTCAGGCCTTGCCGTTTTTTCCAAATTCCCGATTATTGCCAGCCGGGATACCATTTTTGAATCGCAGAACGGTATGATCCAGGCAGATATTAAAATAAAATCGGATACGGTCAGGATCATTGCCTTACATCTTTATTCAATGACGCTTCAGCTTGGCAATCTGGTTAGCCAAAAGGAAATGGAAGGAGTGAAGAAAGAAAGCAAAACTACTTTGCGGCAAATGAAGCGTGGTTTTACGCGACGCTCCATGGAAGTCAGGGTGCTAGAATCCTGGGTAAAAGCTTCACCTTATCCCATTATTGTCTGCGGTGATTTTAATGAAGTTCCGTATGGATATGTTTACGGACGTATGCGCAAGCTGCTGAACAACAGTTTTGAAGAAAAAGGAAACGGATTCGGTTTTACATACAATCATCTTCCTTATTTCATCCGGATTGATCATCAGTTTTACAGTTCCGGCAATTTGCGGCTGACAGATTTTATCACTTATAATAAAATCAAGCACTCTGACCATTATCCGGTTATGGGTGAATATGCCATTGTCAAGAAATAAAAAAGAACAGTTGAGCTTATTGTTTGATGCCCATGCTGTCCAGTTCCTGCATGGTGACGGTAGGAGGGAAGATGCCGTTTTCAAGTTTTTGCTCCACAAGTCGTGCGGTTTTCAAAGCATGTTCTTCTGTGGAAAAGCTAATGTTTCCGGCCATTCCCGGAATGTACGGTTGCTCAATAATTGTTGTAGTATCCTGATAAATCCGGTAGCCCCAGCCCGTTCCATTCTTGAATGATTTGACACTAAAATGCTGAAAGCCTTCGCACTCAGCACTTTTATCTTTTTTCCCGTTACAGGATGTAAAAATAAAAGTGATGAATGCGAAGGCTAACAAACCTGCAATCAGAACGTTTCTAAATTTTCTGATCACTGATTATCATCGTCGTTTACGGCAGCAGTCGGATCAAATGCCCAGAAGTCGTCCAGTCCGTTTGAACCTGTTGCACTTCCTGTTCCGAAATAACCAATGTTGCCAATAGAGAACCCGGCGGCAAATCCTCTTTGTCCGCCTTCAAAAGATGCAACTTCTGTCCATAAATTAGAACCTGGTGTATATTCCCATACATCCTGTTTACCGTTTCCGCCAATTATATAAGCTTTCTCGTTAATAACTAGTGCAAGGCCATGCGATCTTGTCGGGAAGTTATCATCATTATGTTCCGTTCTTGACCATGCTCCGCTTCCAGAATTACCGGCCGGATCAAATACGTAAAGATCTTTTGTTTCTGTTCCTGCATTGCTGGTTCCGAAACCTACGTATGCCTTGCCGCCAACTGTAAATGAAATGGCTCCTCTGCGTTTGCCGCCCGTGAAAGTAGCGATTTCAGACCATTTGTCTGTGGTTGGATTGTATTCGTAGAAATCCTGGTAATAGTTGCTTCCATTGTATCCCAAACCAACATAAGCTCTATCGTTAACAACGAATGAAGTTGCATACTGACGTGTTCCGCCCAGAAAATCCGCAACTGCTTTCCATTTGTTTGTAGCCGGATCGTACTGGTAAAAATCTTTTTTGTAACCGTTGTCAATCGTTGTAACATTGTCGTAACCTGTTCCAACGTAAGCTTTTCCACCCACTACAAATGCAACTGCATCCGTTCTGCCGGTTCCGGCAAAAGCAGCAACCTGCGTCCATATTTTAGTGCCGGCATCATACGACCAGAAATCTTTTACTCTCGGATTGGTTTCATTGACCAGACCGGTTCCGATATAACCTTTATTATTAATAACAAAACTTACTGCACGTGTTCTTGCAAAGCCGCCGAAATTTGGAATGCCGGCTCTGTACCAGTTTCCTGATTTATCCGCTTCAGGATCGTCTTTATCACAGCCAAACTGAACTAACGAAGTTGAAGCAACGAGAAGGGCTAAAGAAGCTTTTTTTAAGGTATTAAACATGTAAATATGGTTTGACTAATGGATACAAAAGAATTAATAATAAATTATTTGATTGATTAAAAATTTGTATGAACGCTTCCGTTCTGAAACAGGCATCTTACCTTAAATTTTTGCAAACATAACATCTTGATATTGCTAAGTAAAATTATATGTTACTTTTTGTATAAAGTTTGCAGATCCGCTAACCATTAACGCACGTTATTTGTGCAATGTTGTTTTGGCAGCCGCAAGACCATTATAATTGAAATAATGACCTGCTTTTTTTCGTTTTTTCTTTGTGTATTGCCACTTTATTGCTTTCTGAAACGTATTGTTACTGACACCAGAAACTACTTGGTTGAAAACAGGATATTAAAAGTTAAAGCATTATGCTGTTTGTAAACTCAATCAGGCAGTTAATTAAACATTACGTTTGCAATGCGGCATTTGTTGCAATGTTGCCGGCAGCGATGCACAAATTTGTTCCATTTATCCGAATCATATTGTAATTACGTTTACATATGATAATTTCGCACTTTTTACTGTTCTTGCATTAAATGAAATTCAATCCCTTTTTTCATAAAAGATCTTCCGCGATTTTTAAACTTCTGGTTTTGTTCGGTTTGTCCGCCTATATGACAGGCTGTGAATCCGGCCCGCAAATAGAAGCGCTTGTTCAGCCAAACCCGGATGATTTTTCGGTTTTGTTTTCGGATACCTCAACTGTCGCCCTTTCTTCCGTAGTAACCGATTCCATGATGACTGGCGCTTCGGAGCGGATGCTTATCGGGCGTTATGTTGATCCTTACTTTGGTAAAATCCAGGCTGCCAGCTATTTTCAAACAACTACAAGCGGGGCTGTAACTGTTCCTGAACTCGCAGTTTACGATTCACTGGTGCTATCGCTTAAATACGATGGATATACTTACGGCGATACGACCGTAGCCATGAACCTGAGTGTGCATAAGTTGCAAACCGATATACTGGATAAAAACTCGTATTACAATACCAATACAATGCCATTTGATGTTGTACCGGTTGGTCAGACAAAGGTTGTTCCCAGACCAAAAACAAACAATCAATTGAGAATAAAACTTTCTGATGTATTGGGAAAGGAGATATTTGGTAAAGCACAGAACAATCAGATTACTTCCAACAATGACTGGATCAATCTGGTGAAAGGTTTGGTAATAAAACCCGCTGTAACGGATAACGGGCCTTTGGCTGGATTTACGAGAGGCAATACAAGCGTGCAGATCCATTATCATGTTTCAAATGCAGACGGGATTAAAAAAGATTCCAGTACTGTCTCGCTCACCGCCAATTACAATCAGATACTTGCCGACAGGGCCGGTACGCAACTCGCAAAACTGCCGGCTACACACAGGATTGCTTTACCTTCTTCACAGACCGGAAATATGTCCTTTATTCAGGCTGGTCTTGGGACAATGACACGAGTTGATTTTCCTTTTGTGAACCAATTGAGATACAACAAATTCACAGTTGTAAACCGTGCAGTTCTGAGGGTAACACCTTTGCGTTCGTCTGTTTCGGACTTTACTGCTCCGCCTGCGACACTTTACGTTTATCTGTGTGATAAAAATAATGAGCTGCTCATCGGCAGTTCCGACGGACTTCCGATTCCCTTGTCTGAACTGAATGGAAGAATAGCTGTCTCCGGAGCTTACTTCACTGATCTGATCAATAACAAGCAGTTTTATCTTCTGGATGTAAGTTCTTTTGTTTCATCACTTGTGAGCAGTGACTTTGCGCAAACCGGAGGCTTGTTGATCAGAACGTCGCCATACGGCAAGTCTACACAATATTATGATGCGGGCACTGAGTTTTCTCAAAGTGTAAACAGGCTTGTAATCGGAGACCAGCGCAACAGTGATCCCGGTGCCAAACTGGAGCTGTACTATACGCATGTGAAAGCAGAGTAACGTGTGAAATAAAATAAGTGAAGCGGCTTGGTACGGATCTTGTACAAAGCCGCTTTTTGTTACATCACAACGCCGTTTTTAGGCAGGATTTTTTCCGGTATTTTATCCGCATTGATCATTTGCAGCAAATTGATCTCAATCGTTCTTGACAGTGAAGTCATCGGAATGTCATTCGGTCCGTTTTCAAACGGGTTCTGCATGACATACGCGATCCATTCGACATAGAAGAAAAGAAAGGAAATTGTAAATGTGATCGGAATGGCTATTCTGCCGATGCTTTCAACAAGGCCCATCGGAAGTACAAGCGTGAAAATAAAAATGACAAGTACTACAAAAAAGCTGTACTGGGTCGGAAAAACCGTATTCTTGATCCGTTCACATTTTCCCATTGCATCGCAGAGCCGCTGTAAAGTCTGATCGAGATTCTGGTAAAGCAGCGTCTTGATTTTTCCTTCTTCATGCAGCTCGGAAAATTTGAACTGCAGCAGGTTTAAGATGGCATTCGGGATATTGTCCTGGCTGGCGACATACTCGTGCTCCGCTTGCTCCAGATGTAAATCCGCATATACGAGAACCTGCCCTTTTCTGAGCGAATTAGCAAGTGCATAACACCACGCAATCTGTAAATGCGCGATGTTGGAAATAATTTTATCTTTTTCTTCTTTGGAGGTTTCAATAAACGAAATCGATTGTCGGACCAGCGTCCGGCTGTCGTTTACAATGGCGCCCCATACTTTCCGTGCTTCCCACCAGCGGTCATACGCAGAGTTGGTCCGGAAACCAAGCAGCAGTGAAAGTGCCGTTCCCAGAATGGTGATAATGGAAATCGGGAAAGAAAGAAAATGCCAGTTTTTTGCATTGTAGAGGTGGAAAACCAGTGTTGCATAGGCCGTTACGACCAAAAGTCCCGGCCAGATTCCTCTCAGAAGCCGCCAGATTGAAAAAACCTGCTTTACGTACATGTACAGTTGATTTATAAGCTTGTTTTTATTCCTGTAAAATATGATGCCTGCCGGCTTATAATTTTATTTTCCCGTTAAACAAAAAAGCGGAGCACAGAAACTGATTCTGTACTCCGCTTTTACAATATGCTGAAAACTGTTTTACACAACTACTTCCTGCTCTTTGCCCGGATTTACCGTGCTTTTCTGTTTGAGCTTTTTACCGTTTGCCAGCTTTTCAATGGCCACAAAAAGTACCGGCACCACAAATATCGCCAGTGAAGTCGCTGCAAGCATACCGCCGAATACAGTCCAGCCAATGGTTTTGCGGGATTCGGCTGCTGCGCCGCTTGCAAATGCAAGCGGAAGTACGCCAAGAATAAATGCCAGCGACGTCATGATAATCGGACGGAGACGAAGCTGTACCGCTTCCAGCGTTGCTTTCACAACCTCCATTCCGGCATCAACCCGTTCCTTGGCAAATTCCACGATCAGAATGGCATTTTTGGCAGCCAGACCAATCAGTGTGATCAGACCGATCTGCGCATAAATGTTATTGGAAAGGTTCGGCAGGAACGTAAGTGTCAGAATCGAGCCGAATGCACCGATCGGTACGGCAAAAAGGACCGAGAACGGAATAGACCAGCTTTCATACAGTGCCGCAAGGAAGAGAAATACAAACACAATGGAAATCGCAAAAATGGTGGTTGTACTGTCGCCAGCCTTAATTTCCTCACTGCTCATACCTGAAAATTCGTAGCTGTAACCAGCAGGAAGTGTTTTGGCAACCTCACGAAGCGCATTGATAGCCTGTCCGCTACTGAAACCCGGCTTCGGAGTTCCGTTGATTTCCACCGAACGATAAATGTTATAGTGGGAAATCAGAGCCGGATTTTCAACAACTTTGGAAGTGATCAGCGAACTTAGCGGAATCATATTTCCCTCACGGTTACGGACATAAAACTTGGATATATTGTCGAGTGAAGAACGGAAACTGCTGTCTGCCTGAACCATTACCCGGAAATTACGTCCGTAAAGGTTAAAATCATTGACATAACTGCTACCCAGCAACGTAGAAAGCGAACTGAACACGTCCGAAACCTGAACACCCAGTTTCTTGGTTTTGTCTCTGTCTACATCAATCTGGTAACTTGGCGTTCTTGCATTAAAGAAAGTATACGCCATGGCAATTTCGGGACGCTTGTTAACAGCAGCTATAAAATTACGCGTTACTGCTTCAAACTGCTGGATATTGTCCGTACTGGTCGATTGCTGAAGCTGGAACGTAAATCCGGAAGTAGCGCCAAGGCCGGGAATCGCCGGCGGCGAAATAGCCAGTACGCGTGCTTCTTTAATGTCGCCTGTACGTTTCTGGATCTCTTTGATCACGGCCTGTACGTGATGCTCGGCACCTTTACGTTCAGCCCAGGGTTTGAGATTGACAAACATGGTACCAACGTTCGACTTGTTGGAAAAACTGATAATATTCAGTCCGGCCAAACCACCGACCACCTTCACTTCGGGAATGGCAGAAACCCGCTGCATGATTTCCTTGATCATTTCGATGTTACGCGTGGTGGAAGTCGCTTCCTGCATTTCGTAGGTTACAAAAAGACGACCTTCATCCTCAACAGGAATAAACCCGGATGGCTTGTTTTTGAACAGGAAGAAAAGACCTACAAAAAGACAAACCATCATAACCAGTACCAAAGGCGTTGCCTTGATCCATTTGGACACACCGCGTGTATAGGAATGGGAAACTTTTTCAAACCAGCGGTTAAAACGGTCAAAGAACTTTTCGAGCCAGTTTTTTCTTTCACCTTCCCCTTTGGACGGTTTCAGCATGATTGTACAAAGTGCCGGCGTCAGAGAAAGCGCAACAAATGCAGAAAGAAGAACAGAAACGGCAATGGTAATGGCAAACTGCTGATAAAGGCGCCCGACAATTCCGGGTACAAAACTTACCGGCACAAACACAGCCGCAAGAATCAGGGCAATGGCAATTACAGGGCCTGAGATATCTTTCATCGCCTGTACCGTAGCATCGCGTGGCGACATTTTCTTTTCATCAATATAATGCTGAACGGCCTCGACCACCACAATGGCATCATCCACCACAATCCCGATGGCCAGTACAAAGGCAAAAAGCGTAAGCGTGTTGATCGTAAAACCAAACGGAATGAAAAAGATAAACGTACCGATCAGTGAAACCGGAATAGCCAGAATCGGGATCAGTGTCGCTCTCCAGTTCTGCAAGAAAAGGAACACAACGATCACCACCAGAATCATGGCTTCGGCAAATGTATGAAGCACTTCCTCAATGGATACCTGTACAACCGTTGCCGTTTCCGTTGGAATTACATAATCGATATCCTTCGGAAAAGTCTTTTTCATTTCCGACAATGCTTTGATCACGCCTTCGTAGGTATCCAGTGCATTTGCGCCCGGCGCCTGATAAATCAGTACAAAAGCTGCCGGTTTTCCGCTTACAAAAGCATTGCTGCCGTAATCGAATTTTCCAAGTTCAACGCGTGCAACATCTTTGAGGTATACAACACTTCCTTCTGCCGGTGAAGATCTTACAACGATGTCCTCAAACTGTTCTTTTGTATTCAGACGGCTGTTCGTCAGAACGCTGTATTCAAAACTTTGTGTATTGGGCTGAGGATTTCCGCCGACTGTTCCGGCTGCAACCTGAAGGTTTTGTTCTGCCAGTGCTGCTGAAATATCGGCCGGCGTCATACGAAGATTGGCCAGTTTTTCCGGGTTAAGCCAGATACGCATACCAAAGTCGTCGGCACGCGAAATAATGTCTCCGACACCTTTTACACGCTGTAATGCATCCTTTAAATAAATGTTGGCAAAGTTTCCTATGAACTGTGCATCATGCGTTCCGTTTGGTGAATAAAGCGCAATCGCAAGCATAATGCTCGGCTGGCGTTTACGCACTGTTAATCCAAGTCGTTTTACGGCATCGGGCAATGTAGGCTCGGCCACACTCACACGGTTCTGAACATCAAGTGCGGCAATGTTTACATCCGTTCCCACATCAAAAGTGATGTTGATGCTGCTCTGTCCGCTGCTCGTGGAGTTACTGGACATGTAGGTCATGCCCGGCACACCGTTGATCTGGGTTTCGATCGGCGTCGTCGTAGTCTGTTCAACCGTTTGTGCATCCGCACCGGTGAAGTTACCGCTCACTGTTACAGTCGGCGGAGTTACATCCGGATATTGTGCAACGGGCAGGGTTGATAATGCTATCAAACCTACAAGGACCAGCACAACGGATGAAACAATTGCTGTGACCGGCCTTTTAATAAAAATATCTGCAATCATCTTTACTGTATTTTATATGTAATAGGAGAGAAATTATTTACCTTCTGCAACTGTTACTCCTTCTCTTAAATTCTGAACTCCTTCTACCGCGATCTTTTCACCCTCTTTCAGTCCTTCCTTGACAATGATTTCTGAACCGAGCGCATTACCGAGCACCACTCTGCGCTGACTTACTTTACTGCTGTCGCCGGCTACATAAACAAAGAATTCGCCAAGCTGCTCGGTAACTGCTTTGTAAGGGATGACAATGGAATTTCCTGCTGCATTGTTAAGCACTCTTACGGTTCCGCTCATCCCGGCTCTCAACCGGTTTTCCTTGTTAGGAAAAACAAGACGTGCCTTAATTGTTCCGGTCTGAGGATCAACGGCGCGGTCGAGTAAAGCGATTTTGCCGGTTTCCGGATAAATGTCGGTTCCGAATTTCAGCGTAAATGTCGAGTCAGAAGATTTGGCATTTTTCATCAACGTACTGAACCGGTAAATTTCTTTCTGATCCACATTAAAGTCCACTGCAAGCTGATTATCCGTAGAAACGGTATTCAGAACAGTTTGTCCGGCAGTAATGGCAGCGCCTACTTTTACTGCAGAAATACCGATTACGCCGTCAAAGGGTGCAACTACTTTCGTGTACCGAACACTGGTTTGTACGCCTTTGATGTTGGCTTTTGCAGCTTCTGCCTGCCTTTTGGCTACTTCCAGCGCGGCATCTGCATTGTCAACAAGCTGTTTGGCAACTGCATCGTTTTTTTCCAGTTCATGGTAACGGTCCGCATCTTTCTGTGCTCTGGCCAGATTGGCTTCCTGTACATTCAGATTAGCTACCGCCTGATCATAATTTGCATTGTAAAGCTGCGCATCAATGGAATAAAGCAACTGTCCTTTACGAACACGAGCGCCGTCCTTGAAATGAATGCCGGTAATAAATCCGGATACCTGAGGACGCAGTTCTATTTCGTTCAATGCAACTACGGTTCCGGGATATTCTTCATAGTAAGCTGCCTTAGTACTTTTTACCTCAGTAAGCGTTACAGGTACAGCCTGCGGCTGGGTTGGCTGTTGCTGCTGGTTTTTATCACCGCAGGAAGTCAGCAGCGCAAATAATACAGCTGCCGGGTAATATTTCATTTTATTTAAAAACATATCATTCATGGAATTTTCTATTAATGTATCAAGAGCGTTTATCCGGAGCGGCAGACCTTACTGCGATCCGGCTTTTTAATAATTCATTTGTCCGAGTGCCTTCTGAACGTCTATTTTACTGGCCAGAACCTGATAAAGCGCGTTATAATAATTGATTCTTGCCAGTCTCAGATCGGTTTCCGAGGTTACAACTTCCAGATAAGTCTTGATGCCCGATTTGTACTGAAGCTGAAGCACGTCATATACTTCGCGGGCAAGGTCCATGTTTTCCTTTTGTGCAAGCAACAGGCCCAGATTTCCTTTATAGTTGGCCAGTGCCGCCGAATACTCTGCATTGACATTCTGCTGCAGACCTTTGATATCCCAGTCCACGCGTTTGATCTGCCATTCCGCCACTTTGGTATTGGCCCTTCTTCTTCCGCCCTGATAAATCGGGAGCGATAACGTAAGCAGGCCAAAAGAGTTCGGATAATTTCTGTTGTAAAGTTCCGTAAACTGATTGTTCTGGAAATTAAGGTTGTATGCGCCGTTAATGGAAAGATTCGGCAGATAGCTCCATTTGTTGTACTGAAGATTGGCTTCCAGCAATTTTTTCTGCGTACTCAGCAGCTGGTATTCGATACGCGTTGTAAAATCCACGTTCTGCAAGGTGTCCAGCGTAACTTCACGTTCCATCTGGAGTGTGTCGTAACTTACTTCCAGTTCCTGTTCCACCGGGTAACCCATCAGTGCTTTCAGGTTCTGAAGTTTGGATTTTAAAACTTCTTCGTAACTTTTCTTGCTTGCTCTCGTATTGTTAAGCGAAATAGTCGCCCGCTTGAAGTCGATTTTATCGGTGATGCCTGCGTTATACTGGTTTCTGGCGTCGTTCAGGCTTCTTTCCAGCCGCACAATATCTTCCTCAGCTACATCGATCTGCTGTGAAGTAGCCAGTACGTCGTAAAATGCTTTGGACACATTCACCGCCAGGTCCGTTTTGTTAAAAGAAGTGTTCTGACTGGCCTGAAGCAGAACATCATTCTTGGTCTGGTTTGCCAGCAATACGTCACGGTTGAAAATCTGCTGTGAAAGTGTAAACTGCGCGGCAGAAAGGTTCTTTACACCCAGCTTGACCGGATTACCGTTGATAATGCTTGTCTGCACAATAAAATTGTGCTGAAGGTTGTAATTGAAATTAATCTGCGGGTACCAGTCTGCAAGCCTGCTTCTGATCTGGTTTTCCGTAATCCGTTCATCAATGAGTGACTGCTGGATAACAGGCTGGTTTTTGATGGCATAATTTACAACGTCCTGCAATGTCGCTTTCTGCAGTAACGGCGTTTCTTTGGAGCTTTCCTGAATGGCCTGAGAAAAAATAGGGCAAAAAGAAGTAAGGAAAAGGAATGCCGAGCTAAGCGCCAAACGCATTGTTTTTTGTGGCTTAGAGCAATGATTCATGTAGCTGTAATATTTAAGATAGAGAAATAACAAAAAACTGTTTACTGAGAGGATAAATTTCAATATTGAAAGGCTGATGTCAGCTATCTTTTGGAATGTACCTGAAAGCAGGCCGTGCCAATTTTATATCAGATAGCAACTTCATAAACCGGGTAAATGACAAGAATGTAACGATCGGTGACATAGGTAATCCAGCAATTACATCAACTTTGCTCGAATGTATTGGTTAAGGATTTAAATAGCGGAATAGTTTCATACCATGCGCTAAAAAATTGCAGGAACACTACACTTTCTTTAAAAAGTATAATTATTAAATAGAATTATACTGAATAGCAGAAATAGTGTAATGTTTGAATTTTGTAGGAACCGCTTATTCAGCAAACTGAATGCTTCAGGATTTATAAAGATGGCTTCCGGGATGCAGGTTGTGGCCAGGTATATTCAATAATCCAGGCGAAAATGATAACAAGCAAACAACCGATCAGATTGAGCCACAAGAAAGCGGTGAGATTGAACAGGTAACTGATGATAACGAAAACTTCACCAAGGATACTTCCGTAAAAAACGGCTCTGCTGCCAATGTTCTTAAAGTAAAATGCCACCAGAAAAATGCCCAGAATCACACCGTAAAACAAAGAACCCAGTATATTAACGGCCTCGATCATACTGCCCAGCCTGGATGCATACTGCGCAATGGCAATACAGAAAATACCCCAGAAAAACGTTGCCCAGCGGGAAGCCGCCACGTAGTCTTTGGAATCATCATCTTTACGGATCATGCGTTTGTAAATGTCCACAATCGTGCAGGAAGCCAGCGAATTGTAAGCCGCCGCAACCGAACCCATAGAAGCAAGCAGGATAACAGCAATCAGTAATCCGACCATTCCTGCCGGAAGATAATCGATCACAAACCGGAGAAAAATATAGTTGACATCATTGGTATCACCGCCATTGGCTTCGGAAAGCAGGTTTTCGGCTTCCTTGCGGACTTCTTTTACTTTCGTTTCAAAACCGGCCAGTACAACGCGTGACTGCTGAATGGCAGTTTGATCCTCTTTTTTGAGCGCCTCCGTAAGTGCCATGATGTGCGGGTGCTTGTCTTTCTGGATCAGCTCATGCTTCTTTTCCAAGGCTTCGTACTGTGCCGCGTACTGCGTTTTCCTGACTTTATCAACAGCGGTTTTATTGAAAAACAACGGCGGGTTTGTAAACTGGTAAAAAGCGAAAACAAGAACGCCTACAAGAAGGATCAGAAACTGCATCGGAATTTTAAGAAGTCCGTTCATGGCCAGCCCGAGCTTGCTTTGTCCCTGCGAACTGCCGGTCAGGAAGCGCCCGACCTGCGACTGGTCCGTACCGAAATAAGACAACTGGAGAAAAAATCCACCGATCAGGCCCGACCAAACATTGTAACGACTGTTGAGATCAAATGTAAAATCAATCAGGTTTATTTTTCCCATTTTACCGGCAACATGCAATGCATCGGTAAAAGAAACATCGTTCGGCAGATACTTTACAACCATAATGCCCGCTACAACCATTCCGATTGTAATAATGGCCATTTGCTGAAGATGCGTGTGGGAAACGGCCCTGCTGCCGCCGGCAATGGTGTAAAGCATTACAACTCCGCCTGAAATGATGTTGGTCCAGGTAATATCCCAGCCAAGAATAGCAGATAAGATAAGCGAAGGCGCATATATGGAAAGTCCGGTTGAAAGTCCGCGCTGCAGCAGAAACAGAAAGGAAGTCAGGCCGCGTGTACGCAGGTCGAAACGACTTTCCAGGAATTCATAGGCGGTAAATATTTTCAATTGGCCGAACTTGGGAACAAACGTGACGCAAAGCACAACCATGGCAAGCGGAAGTCCGAAATAGAACTGCACGAAACGCATTCCATCGGTATAAGCCTGACCCGGCGCAGACAGAAAAGTAATGGCACTGGCCTGCGTTGCCATCAGCGATAAAGTTACATGGTACCAGGGCAGGGATTGTCCGGCCAGCAGAAAGGAATCCATGGTATGCGTTTCACGGCTGCGGTATATTCCATAAGAAACAACAAATATTAATGTAAGCGAAAGTACTATCCAGTCCAGTGAGCTCATTGAAAGTGATTCATAAATAAGTAGAAGAGGGCAATCAGCAGGAACAGCGTGCCGGTCAGTATGATATACATCTGTTTCCAGGTTTTAACAAATGGCGGCAGCCCGTCACGGTTCAGCGGGCTATTTTCTTTCATGGCACGAGCATGGTTAATATGATGCTGTAAGTTAACAGTGAATTATACCAAATTTCAAAATTAGAACGGTTTTTAGTTAATTTTAGCATATACGGAAAAAAGCAGCGGAAAGATGCCGGACCTGAATGGCCGGAGTTTCAAAGATCGTTACAACTGAAAACAGGCAATGACCGGTCATTGAAAAACAGGACACGGCAGGTTGGAAGAGCAAATTATAATCATTTATTTTCCAGAAATATTTCAATGAAGCTAAATTGCACTTCCGTGAAACAATATCTTTACTTTATCGGATTTCTTATTTTTACGTGCAGCGGGTCGGTCATTGCTCAGAAACTTCCTCCAGTATTCGATCAGAATACGCAGTTCCAGAAGGATTCCCGCGTAAGGCAGTATCTGACGCCGAAACGCATTGTCTGGACTTCTGATAAAAGCGGCAAAAGTATTGTCAATGTTCAAAGCCTTTTAATCCCCGGAAACGGACAGGCTGACCTTGTCCATAAAAATTTCTGTACGCTGATCAGTAAAGACGGCGACATACCGGGCATACTCCTTGATTTCGGAATGGAAATCCAGGGCGGCATCCAGCTGGTTACCGATCAGCCGGCTAATCAGAAACCGATCAGGGTCCGGATCCGTTTCGGTGAGTCAGTCAGTGAGGCCATGTCGGATATAGATACCATACAAGGTGCGACGAACGATCACGCCATGCGCGATTTTACAACGCAAGTTCCATGGCTCGGAACCATGCAGGTGGGAAATTCGGGATTCAGGTTTGCAAGGATTGATCTTGTAGATACCGATCGTGAACTGCAGCTAAAAGAAGTGCGTGCCATTTTTGAATACCGCGATATTCCGTATCTGGGTTCTTTTAAAAGCAATGACGAACGTCTGAACCGGATTTGGAACACCGGAGCTTATACCGTTCATCTGAATATGCAGGAATATCTGTGGGACGGAATCAAGCGCGACAGGCTGGTTTGGGTAGGAGATATGCATCCGGAAGTCATGACGATCAACAGTGTTTTTGGTAAAAACGAGGTAGTTGCAAAAAGTCTGGATCAGGCGCGGGACATTACGCCGCTGCCTGCATGGATGAACGGAATCAGTGCTTATTCCATGTGGTGGATTTTGATTCACCGAGATTTATATAAAAATCAGGGCGACCTTGCATATCTCCGTAAACAGCAGAAATATCTTGTCGGCTTACTGGATCTTTTGATTCAGAAAACAAGGGACAACAAAGAAAACCTCGACGGAACCCGTTTTCTGGACTGGCCTTCCAGTGAAAATCCCAAGGGAATTCATGCCGGGCTTCATGCCATGATGGTGATGACGTTGGAAGCAGGTGCCGAACTTTGCACCATTCTGGATGAGCCGGCGCAGGCGGCCAAATGCAGAGCTACGGCAACACAACTCAAACTTTACGTGCCGGATGCAAACGGATCCAAACAAGCTGCGGCTTTGCTCGCACTATCCGGTCTTGTGCCCGCAGAAAAGGCAAACGCAGAGGTGATTTCACAAGGAGAATGTGAGCGCTTTTCTACTTTTTACGGTTATTACATGTTACAGGCAAAAGCAAAGGCAAAGGATTATGACGGCGCACTGAACTGTATCCGTAATTACTGGGGTGCCATGCTGGACATGGGCGCCACGACTTTCTGGGAAGATTTTGATCTTGCATGGACAAAAAATGCGGCGCCTATTGATGAACTGGTACCGGAAGGAAAAGACGATATTCACGGTGATTTCGGAGCCTATTGTTACAAAAACCTGCGCCATAGTTTATGTCACGGCTGGGCTTCCGGCCCCACAGCTTGGCTTACCGAACACGTACTTGGCGTCAGTATAATGGAGCCCGGCTGTAAAACCATTCAGGTGAAACCCAATCTTGCTGATCTGAAATGGGTGGAAGGTACTTATCCGACACCAATGGGCATTGTGAAAATCAGGCATGAAAGACAGGCCGACGGAAGTATCAAATCAACAATTGATGCACCGAAAGGCGTAAAGGTTTTGCGGTAAAATCCCGATGCCTTTCAGACTTTGATAAATAATGAGGGAAAACAGGCTGAATCAGGCTGTAACTGCCAGTTGTTCCATGCATTTTGCAAGACTGTCACGCCAGTATGGAATCTTTATTCCGAAAGTACTTTTGATCTTTGACTTATCCATCACGGAATATGCAGGCCGAACAGCTTTGGTGACATACTCAGCAGTTTTCAAGGGATTTAATCGCAAGGGCATGTTACTGATGTCAAAAACAGCTTTTGCAAGATCGTACCATGATGCAACGCCTTCATTGCTGTAATGATAAATGCCGTAAGACTTGCTTTCCGATTCCGTAATGTCCAGAATGGCGCCTGCAAGATCAATGGCATACGTTGGCGAGCCGATCTGGTCCGCAATAATGCCCAGTTCACTTCTGTCTTTTCCAAGGCGCAGCATCGTTTTTACAAAATTGTTTCCGAATTCGGAATAGAGCCAGCTCGTACGAATGATAAAGTGCTCCGGCAGCAATCCGGCAATGGCCGTTTCTCCTTCCAGTTTTGTAATTCCGTATATGTTCTCAGGCAGCGTCGGATCTGTTTCATTAAGCGGATAAGCAACATTTCCCTTGAAAACGAAATCGGTTGAAATATGAACAAGCGATGCATTGTGCTGCTTGCATGCCTTTGCAACATTTGATGCGCCGTCCCGATTTATCCTTCGGCAAAGTTCCTGTTCATCTTCAGCCTTGTCAACTGCAGTATAAGCCGCACAATTTATCACGTATTCCGGCTTTTCACGATCAAGAAGTTTGTTCAGCAACGCTTCATCCAGAATGTTTCCGTTTTCCTGCGTGGCAAATAACAGATCATGTATGTTTCTTTCAGCTGCAACCTTTTTAATGCAGCTGCCCAACTGACCCGCAGCTCCGAGAACGATAATTTTCATTTGATGATGTTAAAGTATGTTTGCCAAATATAACCAACGGCTCAGCTGCAAAGAACTTTATTTAACCAACGGCTAACCAGAATTCTTTTCCTGCTGAACAATTTTGGTCCGTAATTACATGCAAGTTGCTGCTGTGCACTTACTTATAGCAAATATACTTATAATGTAGTATTTATTCTTAAATTAATGTAGGAATAAATTTTATCCATGCAAAATGTACTTCAACGCAGTGCGCTGAATGCAAGCATGCAGCATTGAAAGCAGTATAGCCTGAAAAAGCTGTGTCTGCGTTGCCAGCACATGTTGAAATCAGTTATGCAAGTAAAAAAAGTAGTGGGTTATTCATTTATGATGTGCTGCACAAGATTATAAATGCAACAGAAAATCAATGGCGTAACGAAAAAAATCGGGAGTTACTTTGATGCGTTCTTATTGTAAAAGAATATCCCTGCGAATGCAAGAAGGAATAAAACCAACACGGCGTACACCGGAAGTTTGTACGATAAATTGATTGCTTTCAATGTGAAATCGAAAACAAAATTCAGCTTGGAATAAGCTTTTGATTCTTTTAGAATATTATAAATCAAAGTTCCGATTGTACCACCAATCATACCAATTATAAGTCCTGAAATTAAAGGATATTTGGATGTAGTGGATTTTTTCTCCATTATAGCTGCCGGGGTATCAGGATATTTTACGTAATGATTGGTATTATTTGAAGTCATCATAATTATTGTGGTTTTCAGATCTTAAATTATCAATATCTTAAAGAAGAACCCAATAAAATGTCAAATCCTTTTAAATAAATTTCGTTTCAGGTAAAATAATAAACTATTACTACAAATATAGCGTAATTCTCTTTATCTAAATAATTCCTATGATAGTTAATATACTTTTGTGCAGAGATTCCAATGCCGGATTTTAATTAATATGAAAGTTTACGTGTGATTTTCAAATTTGTAATTGTAATGTTTTCATTTATTTCCTGCCTGCAATCCATATGGAATTCCTGATTATAAGCCCGTTATTCTGCATTATGATTATCTGTAATTCCGAGCTTTAATGGAGCTTCATTAAAGATACTTCATATTACTGTTTAACCGGATTATTCTTCACGTAATTGTTATTTATCTGCAACCTGAATTATTGTGAAAATAGAAATAATCAAATCTGGAAAGGTTTTTTTCAGAAGTATATCTGCTCATTTAAGCCGTGTACAAGCTTTCTGCTTTACATTTTGATGCATTGATACAAATCGATATAAGTTTATTTACTATTACTTTGAGATTCAAAAGTTTACAATATTCTTGAATAGAGTTTATTAATAAAAAAGAAATTCAGGACTGCTTTAAACATTCATGATTTAAATTAATTAACAGATATTCCGGACAAATTGGGTATAAATCTCAACAGTCCGGATACAACATTTGCGCCAGTCAGAAAGTTGAATTATTAAGAACATCATTGTTCTGTTTTGTCTCGTGAATAAAAATTGATATCATTTATAGATAAATCCTCTTCTATTATGACTGAAATACTAATCATTGAAAATGAACTTGAAACTGCTCAGGAATTAAAGGACATGATTGAGCTAACAAACATTGATTTCAAGGTTTGCGGCATAATTCAATCCGTTTTGGAGGCCAAGATCTGGTTAATTAACAACAAAACTCCTCAGCTTATTTTTTGCAGTATCCAATTACCGGACGGATTGGGATTTGAGATTTTTCAGGATTTATCCATTGCTGCGCCAGTAATCTTTTGTACAAACTATAATGAATATGCGCTGGAAGCTTTTGAAAATAATGGGATTGATTATCTAATAAAACCAGTAGACAATTTCAAACTGCAAAAAAGCCTGAAAAAATTTACCCAGCTGAAAGAGCTTTTTGGTGAAGAGAACTCTTCAGTTAACAGAAAGATCAATAATGCAGCTTTGTATATGAACAGCTATAAAAGCTCACTTCTGGTTTATTATCAGGATAAGATTATTCCTGTAAGTCTGGACAAGGTTGATTTTATATATTACAATAATTATCAGGTTAATGTGTACATGCAAAATGCACATTATGAGACGAGAGATACACTTAATAACATCATAACCTCATTAAATCCCAGAGACTTTTTCCGTGCAAACAGGCAGTTTATTATTCATCGGAAAGCCGTTGTGAATATTCAGCAGTATTTTGGAAGAAAACTTCTTGTCGGAACATCTTCTCCCACGCCGGAACCTGTGGTTGTAAGCAAAGCAAATTCATCGGAGTTTTTGAAATGGGTTGAAGGTCTGAATAGTGAAGAGAACGCATACTCTGTCCTGTTTGATAGTATGCGTCTGATGAGTTAGTATTTTTTCAATTGATGCTATTTGCAGAGCAACATGTTGTTAAAACTGCTTTTAATTGGTTGAATCTTTGCTTTTATCAGGCTGCTCCTCCGGAGCAAACATTCACAATGTAACTAACCGGATTATGCTAGAAACAGAAAGCTCCGCAGGAGCTTATAACTGCGGAGCAGTAACTCGTTTGTAGAAAGTTTGATGAGTTCTTTATTTATGTGAATCCCGGATGGGTTTTCTTTTACCACCGCCAAGCTGCTTATTAGCAAACATTCACAATTTAACTAACCGGATTATGCTAGAAACAGAAAGCTCCGCAGGAGCTTATAACTGCGGAGCAGTAACCCGTTTGTAGAAAGTTTGATGAGTTCTTTATATATGTGAACCCCGGAGGGGTTTCCTTTTACCACCGCAAGCTACTTATTAGCAAACATTCACAATGTAATTAACCGGATTATGCTAGAAACAGAAAGTTCCACAGGAGCTTGCGTTTATATTTTCTTCAAAATAGTTTGTTAAAAAACGCAATACATGTAAAACTATGTACATATATTCAGTTCCGTTATTCTGATAAAATCGGATCTAGAGATGTGGTGATTCCTGGTTGAAATTCATATACAACTTCATCAATCAGATTACATCCTTATAATATCTTAATTGTATTAAAAAAGAAAAACCTGACGAGATTGAATCTGACAGGTTTTCTTATATGTGACAAACGTTGAGTAACGCAGGGAAAATATTTTGGGTTGAACTTATTGTCCTCTTCCCAGAACCATAACCTGAACTGTACGGAATATTAAAAGAACATCATCAAAAACACTGTAAGTTTTAAGATACTGAAGATCGTATTTCAAACGCTCTACATTTTTTGCAACTGTATCTGCATAACCAACATTAATTTGTCCGATAGATGTAATTCCCGGCTTTACAGTTAACAAGCGTTGAAAATCGTGCGGTGCGGCTTCCATCAACATATCTACATCATATTTGTACAATGGACGAGGACCAACTACGGACATTTCACCTTTCAGTACATTGATAAACTGAGGCAGTTCATCCAGACGTGATTTTCTTAGAATCCGGCCGATAGAAGTAATCCTTGGATCGTTATCACCTTGAGAATGCTGAAGCCCCATTTTGTCGGCATCCACATGCATACTTCTGAATTTGTAAATGTCAAACATTTCACCCCAGCGTCCGCAGCGTCTTTGTTTGAAGAAAACAGGTCCCGGAGATGTAATTTTGATTGCTGCCCATACTGCGAAGAAAACAGGAGCGCCAAGTATCATTACAATGATAGAAAATACAAGGTCAAATGTACGTTTCAGGGTTTGTTCGTTGAAACTTGAAAAAGGCTTGGTATTAACCTGAATGATAGGATACATGTCATGGTATTCAATGGTGGCCATGTTGGTCATGAACCCGCGGAAATCCGGAACAAGTCTGATCTGTGTTCTTTGACGTTCGCCCATTCTGATTACTTCCTGAACCTGTTCATCGTTCATTTCTGAAAGGCAGCAATAAATGTAATCAAGCTTCTTTTCTTTCACCATCAGTTCCAAGGCTGCAACGCTGTTTTCTCTTTCGTCCAGTTCCATAATTCCGTAAAACCTGTAACCAAGTTCCTTGCGGTTGCTGTAAAATTCACGAATCAAAGAAGCAAGGTCACCTTTTCCGACAATGGCATAACGGTTGTAATTGTAACCCGCCTGACGGTAAAGTTTAAGAAACAAAATGGCTGCGGCTCTCGAAGCAGTGGACGTCGCAATGAACAAGCCGTATGTCATTAAAAACTGGTATCTTGAATATTCCTCACCCTGTTTTGTCAGATAAAGGAAAGCCATCATAACGGCGCAATGCACGGTAACCGCTTTCAGGAACTGACCAAGTTGTGTGTTGAAATGGTAAGAAAGCCGGGTAAAGATGTAAGTTTTAAAAATATGGATCGTAAAAATCCAGACAAGGTTTGCAACAAGTAAAAGATTGATGTACTGATCCGTTATCAATCCGGTGAAATTGTCGAACTTGAAAAGATAAGCAACAAAAAAACTGAAGTTCAATATTAAGACATCTGTCCACAAATGTACCTTCGGGAGTATGCCGGAGTAGTGATTTTTCATAGTAAAATACGCTGAGTATATATTATAACAAGTTTAAGTCTTTTCTTTTATTAATCAAAATCTTCAATAGTGTAAACCATCATAATTCTTGGATAATCAATAACATATGTTCCTTAATTATCAATAAAATTATTTTCTTCTTCTTTTTATACAAATTCGGATCTAAACTGCTTCAAACTTGTAAATGTAACTTTTACAATATTCTAAAATTTCAAACCAAAGGATTTTATTAATTCAGCACGTACTATTTACATGCCAGTAATTGAACTTGCTTTCATTCACATTATGAAAAGAAATTTTCTTTCCCAGTTGCCGGCAAATCTTTCACCATGGTTTTAAAAGCATCATTGTATTGTACTTCTACACGGCCAAGGGTTTGTTTTACAGTTTGACGGGCACTTTCATAATTATCGTAAACTTTCATTAACTGGTCCGAAATTTGTTGTCCGTTGCTTTCCATGATCTCGAAAGTCCAGTCCTTCAATCCAAGGTCATAATACATCTGTCCTTTGATGGTATCTTCCGGCTGACGAAGGTAAAAAGCAGGTGTATTGTTCGCTATGGCAATAATCGGCGAATGACATTCCAGGCTGAGAACGGTGTGCGCTTCCCTGTAAAGTGAAGCAGCTTCATCCGGCAGCCAGTAACCATGCTTCACAATAAACGGCTTGACGTCATCAGGCAAAGGATTGACAAGTAGTTCGTCTATGATATCCACCTGATACGTCATTTCGGGACACACAACTATTTTATTGCCTGTCTTACGCACCCACGTGATCATCGCTTCGCGCACTTTTGAATGATCTTCTTCTTTGTATTTATCGTTCAGCGCAATCGTTTCCTGAATTTTTTCCTGCGACCATCCTGCATTTTTAGGCCTCATTTTATAATAGGGCGTAAGGCGCAAACGCGGAATAACACAGATGAATTTACGGGCTTCAAGTTTATTGTCTTTAATAAAACTGGCGGCCTTGTTGTCATCATGAATTTCCAGTGCAAAGGTGGCATCGGGAGCAAATCGTATGAATTCTCCGGAAATGCCGTTTTCTTTCAAAACCTTGATGGAAGCAGTTTCACGCGTAAAAATAAAAGATGCTTTCTGCAGCAAGGATTTCAGGTCCGGCTTGATTTCCTGGATCGTTACCCCAAAAATTCCGAATGGTTTGTCGGTATGTGCGGCCCATGCCTGAAGGTAATTGGCAGCAACAACATACGGACCCGAACCGTGAATAAAGAAATCGGCTTCCTGAAATGCCTCGCGAACGGATTCGCTTTGCGGAATAAGTTTATCGTTGATTTCGCCGTGAATTACCTTTACATCAGGATAATGCTTTTCAAGCATGGCTTCAACCATTTCGCTCCGGTTTCTTTTCCAGAGAATAATATTTACGTGCGGAAGCCTTTTACGAATAAGACCAATCAATCCCGGGGTATGGGCAATATCTCCGATATTTACATCCTGCCATCCGGAAACCAGCAATAAGGTCGGATTTGTCTTTTGCGTCATCTTCACGATGGAATTCGACAACAAAGCACCCGTTAAAATACCAGCATGCTGGAGAAAATTTCTGCGATCCATATTCTGTTTCTTTAAGAACAGTGTCATTCCTGTGGTTTACGTCAACTTCACTGCGTCGGAAAATTAGTGATAAAGATTGACTCAGCCGGTTATGATATTGTTAATTCGGCCCGTTTAATCCAAATCCGACATTTATTTATTATTTGGTGCAAATTCTGGTTTTATGAATTGAAATATCAATTCATGGGCAACTGGAAATTTACACAGCGCCTGAAAACATCAGGAAGATGCCAAGACTTTCTTTACATTAACTAAATTCTGAAAAATATAAGCTTGTCTAACTGTTTTCCGTATACGTTACGAACTAGTTCTAATATCTGTTCAAATCAAATCGTTTGTCATATAAACTGCAATCCCTTTTCCGGTTGCTATGACCGTATTTTTTATCCAGCCAAGCATTTGTCATCGGTTTCATGATTTGCAATCACATTTTCCTGGAATTATTTTATTGTAATTTATAACTAATTTAAGATGAATGAATTGTACAAATTCTATTATACCAAAGTAGTCAAAGTTAACGCAAAATTGGATTCTTACTAAATCAAATTTGCATAAATGCCAAAGTAAAACAAATGGTATTATTATAAGCCGGACAAATTGAACCTTGAAACGGACATTGTTTAGTGCATAACGCTATATTCCGGTACTTTGTTCAAACCTTCCACCCATTTGAGAAACTCCGAAGCATTGGCTTTGCTGATTATAACTGGTTCAGGAGTAGGAAATGAGGTTCCTACAAGCAATTTTCTGCCAAAATATTGCTGTATGCTTGTTACCGATTTCCGATGAATGATAAACTGCCTGTTTGCCCGGAAAAAATCATGCGGGTTCAGTGAATTAATTATACTATTCAATGTATCGCGGGTTTCATACTGCGTATTTTGCGTGTGTACATTTACTTGGTAATTATTGTAATATATGAAGTCCAGCTTATCCAGACTTATCGGAATGATTTTGTCCTGATAATAAACCAGCAATGAACTTTTGTACTTGTTGACGCTGGACACAGCATGGTTGAAATCCTGTTTCTGGGAAATGGTTTCCCGGCCAAATACCTGTTTGAACTGTTCGAATTTTTTCAGACTTTTCTGCAATCTGTCGCTGCTGAACGGCTTCACCAGATAATCAATTCCGTTATTTTCAAAAGCCTTAAGCGCATGTTCCTGGCCATTGGCGCAAAAAATGACTGGCGCTGCTATCGTTAGGCTGCCAAATATATCAAAGCCGGAACCGTCAGGTAACTGAATGTCGCAAAAGATGAGTTGCGGTGCTTTGTTGTTCATGATCCAGTTTCGGGCATCCCTAACCGAATTTACTGTTCCGCAAACATTAAGTTCGGAACCGATCTGCTCTATCATCCGCTTCAATGCAGCGGCATCCTGCGGCTTACTTTCAATAATCAGTACATTCGTCATATCAAGGAGGGTATTCTGCTAACAAAACCTGATTCTGTAAGGTGTCCAATCTGCATTTCGGAGCATTTCGAAAACGTTACAGGACCAAGCCTTGTTAGAACTATTTAGGATCGTTGAGTAATTATAACTTGTAAAATATTTTTCATCAATCGTTCGCCTGATTGACAATACAAAGAAAGCCAATGCAAATGGAATGTCTAAAATTATGGGGTACAATGCCTTTATTCTGGGGTATCAGGTATAACTGCTTAAACTGCAGGCAAAATGCGGTTTAGAGAGACAATCTGCTCCGTACAATTACTATGATCGGTCAAGCCTTCAAATGTGCCTATTTTGATTGTTAACCAACAAAAAAGGTCATAAAATACTTCTTACTGCAAAGAAGTACTTTATAACCTGCCTATTCAGCAAACCTGCTCGTTGCCGAATGTACTTTTATCAGTTTGTGTGCAATACTTTCAATGTCTGCGAGAAGTTGTCGCAGCTTACTTTTACAAGCAGGATGCCGGTCGAAAGCTGCGGCACATCCAGCGTGTAAGATTCGGTTGCCTGGTTTTTTGCAACCTGTTTTTTCACCAGTGAACGTCCCTGCAAATCGTAGATTTCGATGGTCGGGTTGCTGTTCATCGGGCCTGTGATCTGCGTCATTACCTTTCCTGCACGTACCGGATTGCCCAGGATCACGGCTTCCCATTCTGCCTCTACTTCGCTTTCATTGGCCTGAACGGCCGGCAAAAGAAAGGATCTGGATGTTTCCTGCTCGATGAAAACCGTCAGGTTCGTAACGCCGTCTTCGGCCGTGTAGCGGATCACGCAGGGTTCTGCCGGGATCTGAAGCCTGCCGGTTTCGTTGCTGATTTCGACAACCTGTTTTTTGCCGTCTACGACAAAAGCGTACTTGCCGTCAGCTACGGGCATCTGGATGGTCAGCGGTTTTGTTTTGGTAAATAAAGGAGCACTGAAAGAGGAGGATACAGCTGTAACAATCAATAAAACAATGAAGAGGAGGTTTTTACGTGCAGTGTTCATGTCAGTAATATTAGCAGGTGTTGTTTGATTTGATGATTCAAAATTAGGCACAAGCCCGACCTGAAAACATGACCTACATCATACTGAAAACTAACTTTGATTGACTTGTCGAAATTCTTCTTAAAGCGAAGTTTTACGCCGGGATCTTTAATCGAAAAGCAGCATTTTGGATGAAATTAAATGCTGCTCAATGCATTTTAAACGTCATAACAAGCTTAAAAAAAAGCCTGCAAGAGCTTTGGTAAGCTGTTGCAGGCAATGCGGAATGCTATTTAAATCTTGCTATGCTGTATTCTTTTAATTAAGCGTCAAACCTTGAACATCAAATAAGGAAAAGTGTAAAATAAGCGGTTGTGTATGCCTGAACTACGATTGACCTGTAATGTCAAAAGATGTTTCGGATAAACCGGGTACCAAACGTAACTGTTGCGTATCTTCATCGGTATGAACAGTCAGATTTGTTTTTCCGTCAGCAGCAAGATATGTTATCTCGCATGAATGTACAGGCGTAAAAAGCTGGCCTTCTCCGTCAACAATATCCACGATTTGCTTTTTGCCATCTACATAAAAAATGTATTTACCCTTACCGGAATGCATTTGTAAAGACAGCGGCTTTGTATATGAGTCCATTTCTGCATCGCCGGAATCACGTAATTTAAATCCTGCCAGCACAGTTGTAAGACCTAAGGAAGCAAACTGAATGAAATTTCTGCGTTTGATATCCATATTAGTAAAGTTTTGATTATGATTATACAATTAACAGCGGGTTTGTAATGCGTGATTCAAGCGATGAAGTATACTGAACTTCCATATTTGCATATTCAACAACTAATTTTCTTGGCATGGGCGATCTGTAAATGCCAAATTTCCAGTACGGGCCGGTTGCATCAGGGTATCCGATTCCTACGTTGTCAATGTTCAACAGTTCCTTCCCGTCTTTCCACCATTGCAGCTGGCCTTTTGTAGGAGAGAAGCGTATGCGCATCACATTTTTGTGCCAGATTCCGCGCGTAAATTGCGTGGTTCCTCTCAGTACTGATTTCGGACTTCTTGTATGCGGGTTGTCCAGGGTTGCGCATGTGTAAACATTGGCAGTATCCATGTCAGTAAGTCTGATTCCAAGTACCGGCGGCGAGCTGATGTCACCCGGATCTTCGCTGGCATGAAACTGGCCGATATAACAGAAATCGGACGGTGCCAGAACCAAGGGTTCTCCGGGTTCTATTCTGATAGCAAATGAAAGCCAGACATCCCTGTCGTACGGCATCTGGTAATTTTTCAGATAAAATTCCGAGCGCTCTCTGTACTGATTGGTGTAATCACCCGTCCAGACTTCACCTGCATTTACTTCCATTCGGTAAACCGGTGACGATTTATTTATAGCTTTCTGAAGTGACCACTGTTTGTTCGGCGTCTGGGTATTGTACAGTTTATCAAACATCGTAATCATTGACCCGCTAACGCCTACGGAGGCATATTGTTCAGGAAACAGGGTATGCGCCGTTTCTTCATGAAGGTCGTTTATTTCACTTGGTTCGTAAAAGTTGATAACCTGAATCTCATTTTCGGATGGCAGCACTTCATAGCTGGCAGTAACCTGTTTTACCCAGCTGCCGCCGTTTTTCCTTTGTATAAAAACATCAAATGAATCGCCTGAACTCGGTTTGGAAAGCGTAACTACATCTGCTTTGCGTGTTACAGGTGTTGCGCCCGTCCGGATATAGCTTGTTGCAGTCTCGCTGTTTTCAAGCTGTATGCCCCAGATCAGAATCCCGCTCGAACCGTCACCGGCATAGGATTGTTTGCCATTGCTTATTTCAAGGCCGATAACCGTAGAGGTGTTTGAGGAAGAAGCAATAAAAGTTGCGGAACATCTGAACCAGCCTTTTCCTGCATTCTCTATTGCTGAATCAATATATACACTGCTTTTGTTACCGATAATTCCGTTGGCAATATCAAAGTGGATTGTCAGGCCATTTACATTGAAATAAGCCCACTGACGTTCAGCTGCTTTGAAAAAGACACTTAAAGTATAAGTTCTACCGGCTGCGGTAGCTATGGTCGGATTCGGGACAATGTAGTGCGAACTGGTGGAAGTGTTTTCTCTTAACTTGTAGCCATTTGTTGCGCCATCCGGTGATTTCGTAGTTGCTGCTGCAATGGTGGCAGATTGTTTACGCCAGGCTGCAACTTCAAACTGTTGTGAGTACGGCACCAGATTGGTTCCGGCAGGCTCGATCAAGGCACCTACAAGCGTCGGAGTAGATTCGGCAAGACTGTAATTGTACCTCAGGCCCATATATGGAGCATCCAATGTAGGGGTATAAGTTGTCATGTCACGCCCAGGTTCCATCTGAGCGCCCCATGCGTAGATATATTTATCAGGACTTCCCGCATAGCCGATGGTGTTGTTGTCATTCAACAAATAAATATGGAAACCAGAAACAACACCAAGGTCGGGCATGGCCGTTATTTGAAGTCTCCACCAGCCGTTCCCGCTATCAGTTGCCTTGTAATTTACCAGATTGGAGCTTCTGGATATGAAAACGCCGGTTGCAAGATTAAACTTTACCGTCGGGTTGCCGCCCGTATAGGTTGTGGCATTTGAAAAACTGAGCTGTACCCGGCTCCGGGTTCCGGCCTTAAGATAAACACTGACCGTGACAGGCTGGCCTTGAGGCACATTCAGGTTTCGTGAAATCCGGTGCTCTCCGTTGGCAGTTGTTTCTGCAATCTTGTTTGCAGTAGCAGTTCCGTCAACTGCCATGACATCACTCGTTATAGAAGGCGTAACCCGTACATTAACCCACGGAATTTTACTGCAGTTCTGACTCTGCGCAAGCCAGTTTATGCCGGATTGGGCAAAGTGCAAATAACCGTCAGAGCCATAATAGGAAGCTTCACTTTCTCTTAAAAAAGAAATGTTGCTGTTAAAAGTGGATGGCTCTTCTCTAAAATCGAAAATTTGAATAGGTGTCGACATTTTCAATACATTTAGGGAATAAACTTTAAATAAATTCAAACAGGTATCGAAAAGAGCTTAGAGTAAATTAAATTTTATAGAACCTCTGTTAGTTTTATATAGTATAAATTTTACAAAATCTTTACGTATTTATTTGCCTTTAAATATTAATTAAAGCTATATAACAAAAGTTAATATTCAAAATATATTTTACAAACTAGTATTACAAAGGAATTGTTTCTGCTTTATCAGTCTTGATTATTTTGAATATGTATTTAGTTAAATTGTTGTTGAAAAAGGCCTGTATATGTGCTTAAAGCTAAGCCGTGCAAGCTATAATTACCTAACTGGAGGATCGGGCCTGTAAATAGGTGAAAGGATAAACTGAAATGAAGTAATCGAGTATAAGATTGTAGTATATATGCTACAAAAATGCGTGTTTGCAGCTTTGCTGATAAGGAGTTTACAAGTCTAACCGCATTTTAATATCAGAGAGGAAGTATTCGGTTACTTTTGCATTAAAACATAGGGGAACGCTTTTGAGAATGCATGCAATCTGGTATAAAGCAGTTCAGCAAATTGTAACTGCCGGGTCTTTGATTCAGATTGATAATCAAATGCACATTACGGGAATGTTAAACTATATTCCGGACTATGACAATTCTGTGAAATTGCAAGGTTTGGAGACAGATTTTTTCCATAACTTACAAATACGCTGTACATTGCTTCCGGGCAGAAGAAAGCAGCGCCGGTATTAAGGAGGCACTGGAACCTATGTTGAAAACCTTTATCAAACATCTGTAATCTTTCATGAAAAGATTGTACTTCTTTTTCTTAATGCTTGCAGGCAGCAGTTCATTTGCTCAGTTCAGCACGACAGAATTCAACCGGTATGAATTAACCAATACTTTCTATAATCCTGCTGTCCTGCAAGTTCCTGAATCACACAAATGGTCTGCACATTATGCGTCTTTGTATTTCAGGTCTTCTGCCAATACAGCCAGATTTTCCTTATTTACAGTCTTTCACAATGATCTTTTACGCGGAAGTATTCTCGGAATAAAAAAACCGTCATCCGGATACGCCGAAATCGGATTGATCGGGCCTTCGTTTGCAATCCGTCTCGATGAGAAAACAAGTATTGCAGTTACAACCCGTTCACGAGTTGTAGCCAATTATTCAGACGTAATCGGCCGGCTGATTTCAGAAATCGGTGAAACGGCAAAGAAGGTTTACACGTATCCAAGCCATATTGTCGCCGAAAAGGACATGCGCATGAATACCGCAGTATTCAATGATCTGGGGCTGTCGGTTTCCAGAACGTTATTGTCGGGCGAGCATGTGAAAATCCGCGGAGGAGCTACTTTAAGATACATCAATGGCGTTGCAAACAGTTCAATGCTTGCGTCGGATCTGGTAGGAACCATCAAGAAAAACAAAACGAAGGGAAGTTACTTTACGGATGCAACGGGTAAAGTTTCTGCGCAGACATCCGGAAATTTTCTTGCAGAATTTGGCCTGCTGGGTTTTTTAAAGCCACGGAAAGCAAGTGTTGGTGCTGATTTCGGACTGGTTTATGAATATTACGAAGATTTGAAACAGGCCCCGAAACTGACCATTATGGCTTCTGTAACCGATATCGGGAAAGTTCGTTACAAGCCCGATCCGCAATACAGCAAATCTTATGATATCGGTATTCCTTCCAACATGAGGCTTTATTTTAACAACAGCATCAAGTTTTCTTCATTCAGCCATACGACCAAAATTTACGATAAATACAGCAAGTTTTTCAAGCAGACTGATATTTCCAGCAAGCAGTATTCATACAAACTGCCCATGATGATCCGTTTCAAACTGCATTATGCTATAAATGATACTTACAGCGTGCTTGTTGATGCCGGTACAGATCCCAGGGAAAAAGACTTTGCGTATAACCTGCATAGTCCGGCTTATGCGGGAATTGTGCCCACCTGGAGAAATCACAAGTTCCGTTTATCGGTACCCGTTTCCTATCAGGAATATGCAGGGATCAATATCGGGGCAGGTGTGAAGTATAAAAGATTTTATTTTGGCAGCAGCAGCCTGATTTCCGCATTGTTCCGATCGAAGCAGATTGATGCGCAAATTGGTATGTCATTGGTTTCAGGAAATTTCAAATAAAATGCGTTTGCCAGATTTGACTAACCATTTACTGAGTCCGGCGGTTTGTTGTAAAATACTTCAGATCTGATAAAAGTATTTTACAACAATCGGCTTTGGGCCGTTCCGCCATAACTTTTCAAAGCGTTGTCTCAGTTTACATGCAGAACTTTCATAGTGCGGGTAAATTCATCGCTGCTTACTTTTACCAGTAACATGCCTTTTGCAAAACGCTGCACATCCAGCGTAAATGCTTCCACCGACTTGGTTTTATTTACTGTTTCTTTAATCAGGGAACGACCCTGAAGATCAAGGACTTCAATCACTGCATTGGTGTTGACCGGGCCGGAGATCTGAGTGGACAGTTTTCCTTCGCGGATCGGGTTGCCGAGTATAACTGCATTCCATTCGGAATCATTTTCAACATCCGGTAACGGTACCCCGGGCAGCAGATGCGACTTGGCGGTATCCTGATCAATGTAAACGGACAATTTGGTTACGCCGTCAGCTGCAATATATTTGATAATACACGAATGTGTAGGAATTCTCAAGATGCCTTTTTCATTTGTAATCTGGAGCAGTTGTTTTTGCCCGTCAACAAAGAATACATATTTGCCGTCACGAGAAGGCATAATGATATCCAGCGTTTTGGTATCCGGAGGAGTTGGTTTTTCCGGAAGTGCTACCTTAAATCCTGATGCTACAGTTGCCAGACCTAATGAAACGACCTGAATAAAGTTCCTGCGTTTAAGTATCATGTTTGTTTTATTAAGCAAAGATTTTTATGATATTATAAGTGGATTATTGATGCGGGATGATAGTGAATTTACAGATTCAACTTCCATGTTAGCATATTCAACAGCAATTGTATTTGACATTGGCGACCGGTAAATACCAAATTTCCAGTATGGCCCCACTTCATCAGGATAGCCGATTCCTATACCTGAAAGATTAACCAGTTCTACTCCGTCTTTCCACCACTGCAATTGTCCGTTGGTAGTAGAAAAACGAATACGCATTACGTTTTTGTGCCATATTCCTCGTTCAAACTGGCTTGTACCTCTCAGTATTGATTTCGGGCTTTTGTAATGCGGGTTATCGGTAGTCGAACAGGTGAATACCTTTATGGTATCCAGCCCTTCCAGCCTTAATCCAAGCACCGGCGGAGAACTGATGTCACGATCATCTTCGCTGGCATGAAACTGTCCGAGGTAGCAGAAGTCCGCAGATTCAAGGTTCAGCGCGGTGCCCGGCGCAATTCTGATGGCAAATGAAAGCCATATATCACGGTTAAAAGGAAGGTTTGCGTTTTTAAGATAAAGCTCCGAGCGTTCGCGATCCTGGTTGTTGGCATCCCCTGACCATACATCATTCGAATTGACCTGTGCACGGTATATCGGGGCTGTTTTGTTCACCGCCTTTTGCATGGACCATGACTTGCTTGGCGACTGTGTATAATACAATTCCTTAAACAACGGAACTATTGTACCGCTAATGCCTACAGATTCATATACCTGCGGGAACAATGCCTGAACACTTTCTTCCTTTTCACGTATCGTTATACCGGAATTATACAAGTTGATCAGAAGTATTTCACTGATTGAAGTTTCAACCTCGAAACTGCCGCTTTTGCCATTTACCCAGGTTCCGCCCTGTGACCGCTGGATAAATACATCGTAAACACTGCTGGAATCCGGTGAGCCCAGTGTCACAATATCTGCACCTCTGGTTACAGCGCTTCCGCTGGTACGAATATAACTGGTTGGAACCACACTTTTTTCCAATTGTACGCCCCATACCAAAATTCCGCTGTTGCCGTCGCCGCCATAAGACTGCTGTCCATTGTATTTTTCAGGACCGATGTAAATGGAAGTGGAAGAAGATGAGGCTATGAATGTGGCACTGCAGCGGAACCATCCGTTTCCGGCATTTTCAATCCTCCAGGAAATGAAAAGGTTATTCTTGTTACCGATAATGCCGTTGTTCAGATCAAAGTGAATGGACGATCCGTTTACATTAAAATAGCCCCAGTCGCGTTCAGCTTCACGCAGGAAGGCACTCAATGTATAGGTGCTTCCGGAAGAAGTAGTGAGGTTTGAGACGGGTGCAATGTTATGTGTGGCACTCGAAGTGTTTTCTTTTATTTTATATGCACTGCTTACGCCATCAGGGGATTTGGTGCCGGACGTAACTACTGTTGAATTTCTCTTGTTCCAGGCACTTATGTCAAATTTCTGGGAATAGGGAATCAGGTTGGTGGATTCAGGTTCGATCAGTGCGCCGGCGAGTGTAGGCGTGGACCCGGAAAGGTTGTAGTTGAACCGCAAACTAGTACCATACAAAGGAGCTACCGTAGTAGGTATATATGTTGACATATTACTTCCGGCTTCCATCTGTGCGCCCCATGCATAAATGTATTTGTCACTACCTCCGCTGTAATTGATTCCGTTGGAATCATTTACTACATACAAATGAAATCCGGAAGCAGTTCCAAGGTCGGGCATTCCGGTGAGTTTGATTCTCCACCATCCGTTTCCGCTGTTAACAGCCTGTGAACTGACAACATTGGAGCTTATGGAAGTGAAAGTACCGGTGGCTAAATTAAACTTCACAGTAGGATTACCGCCCGTGTACGACGAACCGTTTGAAAAGCTGAACTGTATCCTGCTTCGGGTGCCGGCCTTTACGTAGATGCTCAGCGTGACAGCTTCTCCTTTTGTTACGGAGAGGTTTCTGGACATTCTGTGCTCCCCTGTAACCTGATTTTCAGAGATTTTATTGGCAGTAAACGTACCGTCAGGTGCTGCAATGCTGTTGGGGGTACTTACCGACACCCCGACACTGATCCAGGGCTTGACAGCCAGGTTCTGGCTTTGCATGAGCCAGTTCTGACCCAGTTGTGAAAAATGCAAAAGACCGTCAGCTCCGTAATAGGATGCTTCGCCTTTGCGAGAGAACATGATGTTACTGTTTGTAAATGTAGATTCCTGCCTAAAATCAAAGACACTTAGCGGGGTTAACTCATTCAAAAGCATTGTAGGTTAAGTATAGTTTAAGTCAGATAGTAATAAGCTATAAGTGAAAAACAAACCCATTTATTATACTATAAGCAAGTAGAATCTATTACACAAACAAGATAGATTACACAGACAATTCAAAAAATTATGTCTACATGACATATTTAATGATCATCCGGACTTTTAGTATTCCAAAGTTAAATTAAGAGGTTCTGCTTTTAAGACTTTCAATTATCCTGCGGCAGAGACGTTGAACTTTACAAAAAGCAATTTTTAGAGAAAGGAAAGTTAAGCAAAAACAGGCATATTAGCCATGATTATAGCTTAAAATTTAGATGAAAATTGTACTTTTTTTGTTTTTAACAAATGAAATAGGACAATTTAAATAATAAATTGTCCTATAATATATTAATAGATGTTAGAGCTGAAGTGTAGAACTTCTAATCTTTCATGGAATCAAAACTTGCATGTTCATTTCCAACTTTCACATCAGAAAAATAAACGACTCTGTTGGTTACGATCGAGTTGTTCCTGTAAAATTTCCAGGGAGTTTTATAAATACCGATTTTAAAAAATGGTCCTGTTTTATCGTTGTAGTAGTTGGGCCCTTTATAATCAACAACCATTTTGTCATTTTCCCAGACTTCCAGAACGCCGTCCTCCTGATAAGAGAACCGGATATGAAAAAGCCAGTCTGTCCACACACCTTTTTTAATGTCACCTAATTCGATGGTCTTTTTCAAACTAATTGTCTTATCGGTATTGACCGGATCGCTGGCGGAATTAATGCATATTCTCCATTTTTCCTTATCAGTCTGAAGGGAAATTGGTGCGGAACGCCATTTTTCCCCCAATGAAAAATCAGGAACTTCATGCCACTGCGCCAGTACTTCAAATGTTGAATCAATTTCGTAATCCGCAGGAAGGAAAATACTGAATTTGTACCAGCGTTCAATATCAGCCGTTTTTTCCTTGGCCATCCGGAGTTCGGAACGATAACCGTTATTGACTTTCTGATCATTGCGGTCTACTTCAAAACGAATGGCGTTTCTTCCCGCGACCTGATCAGCACCCGTAAGCAGCTTCATGGAATGCGGGCAGCAGCTTTCGGCCTTTTCCCAGTTTTTCCTGTAATCCTTGTTTTGGAAAAAGTCCCGAAGAATAACGTCATTTCGCTGGGCAATAACTTTTCCTGACAAAACACAACCTGTAAAAAGCAAGATACTGACCAATTTCTTCATTACAACTCCGGTTCAGCTGCACAAGCTTTATGGATTAAAGCAGCAGTCTTTTATAAAAATCAATTAAAACTTTACTCTCAAATTCCCAGGAAAGCTCTCTTACAACCCTGCTGTAACCAAATGCAGACATTTTTTTGCGTTCTTCAGGATTGTCCAGAAGCCACATGATCTTTTCAGCAAAGTCCGTTGTATTTGTATTATCTGCATATAAGGAAGCCTGCTGAGCAGAAAAACGTCCTTCTTTCAGATCATATTGTACAATCGGTTTCTGAAGAGCCATATATTCCATAATTTTATTCATTGTGGAAAGCTGGTTCATGGTTGTAGGCCGGTCCGGGTTCACGCAAACATCCGCAGTATTCAGGATATCCACCAGCAGTTCATCCGAAACCCTTCCGTAAAAATCTACGTAATCGCCCAATCCCATTTCCAGGGAAAGTGCCTTCAGGCTTTCAACGCTGGTTCCGCCGCCTACGATGGCAAGTTGAACATCTTTTCTTCTTTCAACAATGTATTTAAATGATTCCAGCAGCAGGTCAATGCCTTCCTGATCACCGATTACACCCAGATATCCGATCAGATAAGTACGTCCTTTTTTATAGACCGGATTGCCGGCCGTTATTTTGAGACGGTCCAGTTTCGGGCCGCTTCGTACAACGGTAACTTTCGCAGGATTCATGCCTCCGCGCTGAATGGCGATGTTCCGGTACGATTCGTTGGTTGCAATGCTTGCATCAGCCGTTTTAAAGGTCAGTTTCTCAAAAAAGACCATCAGTTTGTAAAACCAGTCTTTCTTGTTGAATTTGGCCTCATACAATTCCGGGTTAATGTCGTGGTGATCAAATACATATTTGACGCCCAGCAACTTGAACGGCAGGGCAATAAGGAAAATCAGGTCGGGCGGATTACAGCCCTGAATGACATGAAAGCGTTTTTTGCTATATATACGGATCGCTAATACCAGTTCCCAGAAAAGCGCAGCCCCGTATTCCATCAGATAACCCAATGCGCCGCTCGCTTCAAGCGGAAGCGGATGACGGTATATTTCGATACCGTCAATCACTTCTCTGCTCTGGGTATATCCTTTCATTTTAGGGCAAATAATGGAGATTTTTGCGCCTTGCTCTTTTAATGTATTTGCTTCCTGCCATACGCGCCGGTCGAACGGAACGGGAAGGTTTTCAACGACAATTAAAATATGCTTTCCTAAAAGGTCATTGTTCATCACTTATATTCTTTGGGTGCGATTATTCGGGTTTACCAGTTTATTCCGTGGTAAGTATTTTCTGCTTTAACTTCGTTGTGCGCCGGCAGACGAACCAGATCCACAATGGTTTTTCCTTTTATTGAAGAAAGCTTCTGAATAAACTCTTTTTCCTTATTGCACACAACCAGCACGTCGCTTTTGTCAATTACGTAATCCAGGTTATCGACAAGCAGTTTGGAAAGGTGCGGAATGCGGCTTTCGATGTAATCCTTGTTTTTACCCGTCAGTTTGGCAATCTGGATATTGGAGTCGTAAATCGAAATATCAAATCCTTTTCCGATCAGTGTTTCCACCAGTTCAACGGACGGACTGTTTCTCAAATCATCTGTTCCCGCTTTAAAGCTCAGACCAAGAATCGCAATCCTTTTTCCAAAGAACTTGCTCAGCAAACTTACGGCACGCTGGATCTGAATAACATTGGTTTGGTCGATGCTTTCGATCAAAGGCACTTTTACGTATAAATCGTGCGCAAGCGTCTGCAAACCTTTCAAATCCTTCGGCAAGCAGGAACCGCCGTATGCAAATCCAGGCTTGAAGTAATACGGAGAAATGTTAAGCTGCTTGTCCTTGCAGAAAATCTCCATTACTTTATGCGAATCAATGCCCAGTGCGCTTGAAATGTTTCCAACTTCATTGGCAAATGAGATTTTCAGTGCATGAAACGTATTGTTGACATACTTCATGATTTCCGCAGTCTTTGTATCGGTTACAATTACTTCTGCCGGAAGCTGCTCGTAAAGGCTTGAAATCAGTGAAGTCGCTTTTTCGCTTTCACCACCGATCAGAGTCAATGGCGGATTGTAATAATCTTCCACTGCAGTTCCTTCTCTTAAGAATTCCGGATTGTCAACAACTGCAAAATCCACATTGCTTTTTTTGCCGGAAGCATCTTCAATAATATGTGCAAATTTTTCGCAGGTTCCCGGCAAAACAGTGGAACGAAGCGCAACCACATGAAATGCTTCTTTTTCTTTCAGCACTTCGCCGATATTGCGGGCTACATTAAAAATATAATCCAGATTCAAATGTCCTTTTGCGCTGGAAGGCGTTCCTACGGCTACAATGGAAACCTCAGTCTGGAAAATAGCCGCCTTGAAATCCGTAGTGGCACTGATTCTTCCTGCTTTATGCTGATCTGCGATAATTTCGTCAATATCTTTTTCAACGATTGTAGCCTGTCCTTTGTTGATCTGATCAACTTTATCCTGACTTACATCGACACCAATTACTGTGTGTCCATTTTTTGAAAGACATCCAAGGCTTACGCAGCCTACATACCCCAAACCGAAAATACTAATGTTCATAACGTTGATAAAATTTTAATTTTAGTTGCGAGAGAAATAGATTTACTTGATTTAATACTTCCTAATACAAGCGAGGAAGGCACTTTTACCATAAAAGTAGGAGAGTACCAGCCCAGCGGATTTTCTTCTTTTGCTTTATAGATTTCGTAATTCAGCTGCGAAGATAGTTCAATGTGAATTCTTAATTCAGTATCGCCGGGCCTTGACAAAATAAAATTTACCGGGTCAATCTGTTCGATCTGCACCGAAGGGTGTACATGGAAAGGCATTCTGAGCTGCGTTTCCCTTGTTCCTTCCAATGTGATTTCATCATAAATCCTGAATTCAGATTGCTTTTTGTCGAATTCAAAAGTCCTTTTATGCTGCACGCCAAGTTTCAGGTAACCATCATGACTGGCAACCACTTTTTCCGTATTTCCTTTTTTATCAAATGATTCGACGCTGCTTTTAAAATGCTGAAGCCACATCGTCGGTCCGGCCAGTTTCGCCTGATCGTCATCATCGACAGCAATGGTGTTATGCGCCAGCGTGCTTACAAAATACTTGCGCCATTCCGGATGCGTATGATACGTAAATGTGCCGGGATCAACGAGAAACGGAAATCCGTCGAGATTGATAAAATACGACAGTGAATCCGCATGGCCGTGCGCTGCGATGGACAGAAATCCAAGCGGCGCCGCATCAAGGTGTGCATAAATTTCCTTTCCTGTGTCGGTTGCGCTTTTGAAGTAAAAATGTCCTTCTTCTGGATAAAACTTGCTTTCAAGCGGTAGATTCGAAGGCGTGATTTTATTCCAGTACGCTTTGCCGTTCCGGTATGCAGTCAGCAATTCCGATTTGATGTCCCATTCCGAATCCGGCCTTTTCCATTCAGGTTTTTGAAAAAGTACAGCCGCAGTATTCAGAATCGATATGAAGTTGTTGCTGTGCGTATCAAAATCAGGAAGGATTACGCGGCCGTCGTCTTCATCACCATATTTGGGAAAATTGCCTTTTGCGTCCAGAAAATGGTAAATGTAATCACAAATCTTGCTCAGCATGTTGGCATAAGACGTTGAAAACTTGATTCCATGCTGTTCGCCGACGACATAGCTGATCAGAAAGAAATCCGTAATAAACTGGATGTATTCCGCAGCTTCCTCTTTGTTGACGCCGTTTGCAGAATGCTGAACCAGAATTTCCTTTTCCAGCCCTTTTACGGCAAATTCGAGCCATTTGTCCGATTCTTCAAATTTCCACAGACAATTGGCAATGAACAATCCGGCATATTCCGAAATCAAATGGTTGTTTGCAGAGGAATAATAAGACGGATTGTTATGCGCATAAAAGCAATGCTGATAAATCAGCGGCAGCCATATTTCGTCTGTAAACGTCTTGTAATCCGAACTTGAAGTCCATTTTTTATCATCCGCGAGCAGCAGCCAGCACCAGTACCAGTTGATCAGCCGGATATTGACCTCAATGTTACTGTACCAGTTTACACCCTTCAGGTACGGATTCTGCGCATTCCAGTCGGTCATGATCCGGACAAACTGATCCAGAAATGACTGGTCGCCGGTTTGTCTGTATTTGATCAGAATCGGTAAAAGAAACTGCAACCGGTTAACCTCCCAAACTACTTTTGCGCTTCCGAATGCATCTGAACGGATATTGATATCTTTTGAAAAAGACATCGGGAAATCCTTTCCGGATGAAATATCATGATGAAAATTGATCGGTTTGTCCAGATCAATTTCCAGACCGAAAAAATGGAATTTATCCGTTTCCGGCATTTCAAACGCACTAAAATCAAAGGTCTTGAAGGAAGACAGATCCGCCGTACGGATTAAAGTGGATTTAGGAACAGTTAGCCTCTTCTTTTCAATTTTTTTCTTTACAAACTGACTGGTTCTGAACTGGATTTCACCAGCACTCATCGTTTTCAGACGATTGATCAACCATTTTACATCAGCCATATTTATGGTAATTCTTTTGAAATAATAATTATTGAGTAATTGCCGTATTCATTCTTTCCACCATCAGATCAATGCTGGCTTCTTCCTGAATCGTTTTCAATGCATTGGTGCTCAGTTGCTGCAACAGAGCCTTGTCGCTGAGCAAATGAAGGATTTTGTCGGCAAGCTGCTTTTCATCATTTTCCTTCACAAAATAGCCGTTCTGACCGTCGTGCAGCAACTGGATTTCAGGACTGTGAAAGTCAATGTCTTCGGTAATAAGCGGAAGTCCGTAAGAAAATGCATGTACAATCGCCAGCCCGACATAACCCGGCATGATGAAAATGTCCGATGCAAGAAAGTATTTTCCGACGATCGTTTCTTCAAAAATATAGCCTGTAAAATGTACCTTGTTCTGAATGTTCAGGGAAATGGCCAGTTCTTTCAGCAAAGTCATCTGGTCGCCGTCACCGACTACAATCAAATGGATATTCGGGTCTTGTTTGTTGAGCAGCGCCATGGCACGAATGATGGCGTCTACTTTTTTAAACTTGTTGAGCCTTCCGGAAAAAATAATAACCTTGGAATTCTCGTTCATTTCCGGAGAAATGGTTTTCAGGAACGAAGTACGATCAAAACCTACTTTAATTTTTTCCTTGATGGCCAACAGTCGGTTGGTATCCAGCGTGTTGGGCGCAACATGTATTTTTTCCTTCGGAAACCCTTTTTCAATCAGATAATCTCTTCCTGCGTAGGAAAAAGTCACAATCGAATCAGCGAGTGTAAAGAAATAGTAATTCTGTGCCGCCTTAAAAAGCTTTTTAAGCGGATTGGTAATGGGTTTGTGATCATACGCATGCGTCCACGCAATGAACTTGATTCCGGCCAGTTTGCAAAGCAGGATTCCGATATATTCCGTAAGCTGCGTTCCGTTATTCAGACCAAGCACATAGCCGGGCTTGTTTTTAAGCATGTAGGACAAAGCGCCGGGAAAGAAACTTTTTTTGGCCTCATCCGAAAATACATTTTTGAAAATTTTATACTTCAGACGGTCATTTTCGTGAAGATAAGGTTTCAGCTGGCCTGTGGTCAGAATTTCCACCTGATAATCGTGCTTGTTGGCAAGATAGGTAAGAACTTCATTGCGGTAATGCTGCCAGTTGGCATCCCGTGAAATGAAATATAGCTTTTTACTCATATAATTTGAAAGTAGAGTGTTTTCAGTAGATGATAGATTCAGTGTTTACGGAGGTTGTTTTATAGTATTTCTTTGTATATGTTGAAAAAGTGCTCTGCGGTAATTTCCATGTTAAATTGTTCGGCAAAGGTTTTGCGTTTTTTCCTGTATTCGTCCGAAAGCAGATTACGATTTTGATAATATTTGTCAAAAGCACCTGCAAGTGCGTTAACATCACTGACAACATTTTCCGGTTCTACTTTTTCAATAAGTTCGGTAATGCCGCCGCCATCTTTGAAAACGAGAACAGGCTTTCCGAGATACAGGCATTCAATAGCAACCAGACCGAATGCTTCAGTTGTAGAAGGGAACACACAAACGTCCATTAATGACTGATAATGTGTCACATTGGTCGTATATCCGGTAAATGTAACCTTGTTTTCGATATTGAGTTCCTTTACAAGCTTTTTCAGGTTGTCCATTTCAGTGCCGTCACCAACAAGCAGCAATGTAACATCCTCTTTGCCAGCCTGAAACAAAGCAAATGAACGGATCAGCAGATCAACGCGCTTCCAGGGAATAAACCGGGAAGATGTTCCGATTACAAAATGATTTTTGTTTACCGGAAGAATAGGTTCCGCACTGTTTTTTGGCGCTGTATCCGCTGCAAATGTGACACCGTTGTAAACGACTTGGTTATGATCGTTGGTTATGCCTCTTTCTTTCCAGAACTGTTTGGTATAATGTGAATTATAAGTAACATAATCGACTTTTGTATTCAGGAAATTCCTGAGCATCATTCTTTTCAGGAAATCGGTTTTTTTGGTTACCCGACCAATCCCGTCAACGCTGTGCTGTGTAAAAATCCTTTTTGATCCGGATCTGGATGCAAGCAAATCGCGGATCGGAAGAAATGTATGAAAATGCAGAATATCAAAATCCAGTGAAATCTTTTTAAACGCTGCATATTTATTGATGTCAAGATCAAATGGTTTGATATTCAGAAAAAAACATTTAACGCCTGTGGCAATAAACATTTCTTTCAGGTTGCCGTCTGGTCTTGAAAACAACAGGGAAATATCAAGCTGAGGATTATTTTGCTGTACTTTGGTTAAATAGTAAACAAAAGTTTCAATGCCGCCAATAGACGGGTTATTAAGAATATGCAATACTTTAATTTTCATATAAATTCTTAAAACGTTGAGCATTGTCTGAACAGATTATGTCGGCATTATTCCATGTAACCGGCATTTTGTAATCTGTCGCAGCAAAAATAATTACTCTTAATCAGCTGCAAATTTTTTGTAAATCCTGAAAGTTACAGCCCTTAATTAATAGCAATACTTTCCACTTGTTTAGGGCGTACCATTCTGGCAGCTTTTTCCATTTTTTCTTTTTTATCCGCATGCAAAATCCTGAATTGTGCCATGCATAAAATGGTCATGGCATTCATAACCATTGTATTTACTGCGAGCGAATTATTAGATGATGCAGCAATCAAAAAGCATCCGAGTACAGCATAGCGATTATATAATCCCCACGGAAAACCCAGTTTTGTAATCCTGAAAAGGAAAAGAATAAAGAAAATGGCAAGATAGATCGTAAATACAATACCGTATTTAAGTACCCAGATAATCCAGAAGTTTTCAATGATTTTGATATCATAGATATACATTAAATAATCGATCAGTTCCTGTGGTGTGCCCCAGATAATTTCATTCCATGAAACACCCAGAAACAAACTGTAAGCTCCGAAACGAACCTCTGTACTGTTATCCTGAAAGCTTCCGACAGCTGTAATCCTTGTACCGAGTGAGGTATAAAATACAATGTAAATAACGCTTACAAACAGAATGACAAGCGTGGCAATATTCTTCATTGAAAAGTTTATTTTTCCATTTTCAACGAGTTTCAAACTCAGTAAAGTAATACCTAATGAAAATGCAACCAATCCTGATCTTACACCAAAACTTGCAAGTGCTCCGACAGTGAGTGCAATGATAATCATCTGTCTGATAAAGTTCTTTTCGTAAGCATAAAAGAACAGACCAAAAAATATCAAAAACAGCGAGTTGTTCAGCGGATGGCCCTGAAATGCATTTGACCGGAACAGAATTGCCGTTTCGTTAATCGGGAATAGTTTGAAGCGAAATACATTTTCCAGAATGGCAAGAATACAATCCGAATAAAAAAACACTTTCAGGATAAGCATCACCTGTCTCCATCTTTTAATATCCATGAACTGGAAATTGTACACAATAAGAGCAGGGCAGAACAGTACGTTGAACAAAAACAGGTTACCCTTGGAAGTACCGTAAGTTAATGAATAAATAAGTACGATTCCGACGCAGATTGTATAACTCCAGTAATCTTTAAAGATTCCTACAAAATAATTGTATTTGATTACATTATAAATCGTAAGCAAAATCAGAAAATAACCCAGCGGATGGATACGGAAAATAGCCGAACCGCCTGCGTCAGACTGCGGATACCCGATGAAAAGTAAAACACCTGGCCCGCCAAACATGCAGAGCATGGTTGCTATTATCGGAAACCATTTTTTATCAAATATTGCCATAAGTGTGGTATTTATATAATGCTGAGAAGTTGTTCTGCTCTTTTTTCACTCGAATTCAGTGATGCCATGTATTTGGCTTTTTCTGTAAAATCCGCTCCGTTTCTGATCTTCTGAATCATTAATCCAAGCTGCTCTACAAACTCGGCAGAACCGGTTACACCTACGGCAACTTCTTTCAGCGATTCGTAATCATTGTGATTTTTTTGAAAAACAACCGGCTTTCCAAGTGCCAGATACTGATACATTTTATTATGGTGATGATAAGATGCATGTTCACTGATGGCATCAATCATAATGCATATATCCCAGGTCATTACTTCCTGCGGAAGTTGTGTGTAATGAATATAGCCTTTATAATTTACATTTGGCGCACTGATTATTTTTTGAAATACTTCTTTTTCCGGAGCATTTGCAGGAAAATTATCTTTTCCGGCCAGAATGAAAGTCACATTTTTCATTTTTTGTACCACTTCATAAAGCAAATGAATATCGGTTGCTTCCATAAAGTTTCCGGCAAAGCCAACTATGATTTCATCGTTTAATGATCTGGATTTCTTTCCATTCAGTTTCTTGGGATCCCACACTTCAAGATCTACGCAATTGGGCCAGTAAACGATTTCCTTATTCGTAATTGAATAATATTTTTGTACGTATACTTCTTTCAGGGCCATGCTTGTAGCCATAATAACATCGGCCATTTCTATGACTTTTCTGGTTTCATCCAGCGTATTTCCCATTGTATGATACGCATCGCTCAAAATTACAATCTTCTTTTTGTCTTTGATATATGGCCCGAAAATATGATTGTGCGGACGTGAAAGAATCACGGTATCAAAATCTTCCAGATGAAAGTTTTTGCGCATGCGGTTAATCATGAAATTGATATAATTCAGAATCCTGAATCTTCTGATTAACTGATACGGGAAATAATAGAAAAACGGTGTAATTTCAAGATGGTCACTGTGCAGTCTCAGCTCCTGCGGAAACCAGTATGAAACGGTTGAAATGCACTTCGTCCCCGGTGACAATTTGGCAATTGACTCCAGCGTAGCTCTTCTGGTATAAGCCGTAAAATCAAAAACATTACACAGAATAAGTATTTTATGAGCTTGATTCATTCCTTTTACTGATAAATAAATCCGTTGAGTTGCATTCAATTTTTTAATTATTCCCTGTTAGCCTGGTTACCGTAAGAAATCCTTATTTTTTCTACACTGCAGGTAATTGCCAGATAGTATTTAATGGAATAAACTTTAATTTTCTGGCTGAAAGACAAGTCGCTTCCGTACTTTTTGATCTGATGAAAAGCAATTCGCAACGGTGGTTTCAGGTTTTTCATCAAGTCCAAAATGGCCATGGTTTTTGACAGATTATCGCCTCCAACCACACGCTTTGTTTTCTTGATCAGATCCGACATTTTGTAACGTGCCGGATGTTTTATAACCACATTATGGCCATAAACAATTTTGAAACCTGCATTCGAAGCTCGTTTGGACCATTCGTAATCACCGCCGGAAAGCAGCTCTTCATTAAATATGCCGACCTTGTCAAATACATGTTTGTAAGTAAACATATTGCCGGTAACACTCAGTCCGCTTTTGACAATTTCTTCCTGTTTGAAAGCGTATACTTTTTCGTATAATTCAGCAGGAGTAAGGTCGTTGCTTTTGAAAAACAACTCTATATTTCCTGCTATTCTGCTTACATCCTTATGCTTTTTCAGGTAATCAACTGCATTGTAAATCCAGTCTTTTGCAGGAATGCAATCCGAGTCGGTAAAACCTATAATATCGCCTTTTGCCAATCTGATTCCCGCATTTCTGGCAGCATAGGAACCCGGTCTAGCTTCCGTTACAATCTGGCAGTTAGCAGGAGCCGGATAATTTTCAGGAACCAGGTCGGCGGGATTATTATTGATTACAATAATTTCAAAATCACTTGCAGGAAAAGTTTGCTCTTCCAATGCTTTCAGGCATAGTAAAAGACGGTCCCAATCCTTATATGTCGGTATAATAATGGATACTAGCACGATGCTTATATTTTAATCTGAAAGATCATACTGCTATTTTATCTGCTTGTTTTACTGCCTTTTATTAAAGATTTAACGTTGCTTTTAAGCATGCGTTTTGTATCATTCCAGTAGGCATTAAACCTGAGATTGTAAGGAACATTTATGGAAAAACCTTTGAGCTTTTCCGATTGATATTCCTTTACATCAATCCTGTTTCCAGCAAGTTCCTGATAAATATACTTGTGAATCATGGCTTCCCTTTTTTTCGTAAGCTGACCGGTTTCCTTCAGGTATTCGAAAATCTGTAATCTCAGATTAATCCTGTTGTCAATGATTTTAAGCATTTTACTTTTATCAGGGTTTTTTGAAATAGCACTGTCTGTTTTATGAATCAGCGTATTTGTGCTTTCGTCAAAAATTACCTTACCTCCGGCTTTCAGCATTCTGAACATCATATCGTATTCCTGCGATGATGTCAGCTGTTCATTCCAGCCGTTGATCTTGTCAAGTATTTCCTTTTTCCAGAGAATGGCACTTGTAATTCCAAGCTGCGAAGTAGTTAACCCGATCCAGATGTCAGCAGCGTAGAGAGGCCTTATGCTTTTTACGGTTTTTCCGCCTTTTTTCTCGATTAGTTCAGCATTTCCGATAACACAGTCGGCAGTGTTTGCTTTTGCTAGAATCAACTGCTTTTCTATTTTATCGGGCAGTAATTCGTCATCTGCATCAAGATATTGAACCCATTTTCCTTTTGCATTCTGAAGTCCTTTGTTTCTTGCAGCCGGAGCACCTTTTTTGTTTTCCTGAAAAATAAATATGCGTTCCGGATTTTTGCTTTGACAAAGTTCAAGTACTTTCTGTGTGTTGTCCGTAGAATTATTATTTACCAACAGAAGTTCCCAGTCATTAAAAGTCTGCTTGATAACACTATCGATGGCACGATTAATGAAACCTTCACAATTGTAGCATGGGATAATAATGGATACCATGTTGATAATTTAAATAATCCGGTTTTGTAATGTTACTAGCTGAAAATACTGTTCAGTTTGTCTTCAATCACTTTTTTGTTTCCGGCCTGAATTGTTTTGAATTCAGCCATAATCTCATTGCTTTTTGAAAGTCCTTTTTTCAGCCTTTCTGCGTTTGAATTTGCATTTTCCTTCACATCAAGGATCAGTTCTTTCAGATTATTATCGTGAAAAATACTGGTTATCTTCTTATTATCTTTCTGATCAACCAATGCAAAAGACAAACCTCCGCATTTTAGTGCAAGCAGCAAAACATGGAGCCTGTTGCTTACAATAAATTTGGCGCTGCCATAAATTTTATTTGCCTCTTTAAGCGTCAGTTTGCTGTCAACGAATTCACAATTGAATTCATTTTTCAGGTTTTCGTATAATTCGACACACGCATCTCTGTCGTATTTTACCTGATAGGTAATCATTACTTTCAGTGATTGCTGGCCGGCATTGATCAGCAATTCCCTGAACTTTGCAATAAGCGGCTGAAGGTAAGCCGAATCATGTTCCTTTCCGTAAGCATTGGAACGCAGGCTGATCACCACGTAATCACCGGCTTGTTTTTCTATTTTTTCAGGCGCATATGCCCACGCAAGGTCCGGAAAATACTGCGGATCTTTGAAATTGTATTGCTGCGCAATTTTCAGTGATTCATGATCTCTCAGGGCATAGTAATGATAAGCACGCGACCCGATGGATTCTGCCCAGCCATTCGGAACATCTACGGGGCCGATTGAAAAACCGATTCTGCAGATACGCAGCCCCAGCATTTTCAGCAGATTCATTTTCAGATTCAGCTTCAGCGTTGAAATGGCAAGGTCCTTGCCGGTTCTTGAAGTGTGGCCTGGCTGTATGAACAAATAGTACTGGTTTTTTTTAGAAAACAATTGCTTCACCAGCAGCGAAGAAAGCGTTTTCAATAACTGGTTTCCTGAAATTTTAGATAAACGCTGATCTGCGGGAGAAGTACTGATTTCATCAACAAACCAGGAAGGAGCTGAAAGATCGTCTACTACAATCTGACCATATGGACGCAGCAATTCAACTTCCACCAGATTGATCAGCAGATCTCCGATATTTTCAGTTTGCTTCGCAGGTTTAAAAAAAATAATATTTTTCACTTTGATTTGGTTTTTTTTAATACGGTGTTCAGGATCATCTTTCTTTCTGCCTGATTCAGTAACAGGAACGAAATACCGGCAAATATCAGAAACAGAATGCCGCTGTGAAGAATCAGATGAAACCAGTCGGTGATTACAAAGAAATTGAAATAAACAAGGCTTGTTCCAACCGCTATAGCCAGCAGGAGCATTGTACTCAGGGATGCTTTAAAGAAAGTCAGCTTGTTGATGCCCATGTTGCTCGCAACATAAATAGGCATAAAAATGAAATTTTTAAAAGTAAGTACAATCCCGCTTGCTGCTGCCACGCCATACAGCTTCAGGCTTGTTTCGCCAACCAGATACATGGCCAGAAAAAGGTTGCAGGCTCCCATTATGACCGTGTAAATCCCCGGAACGCGTAATTTGTTGTAAGCCCGGTTGAGTGAAAACAAAGGTAAAACGCCCAGATTTATTGGTAATGGAAGCAATACAAGCATAAACAGCCATTTGAGCGAGGCGTACTCAGGACCGATCCAGATGGAAAGCAATGCCGGTGCAATAATGCAAAGTACGCTTACCATACAGCCGATAAAAAGCGAAAGGACTTTGTTCGACATCTGTGTCAAACGGATCATTTGATCAAACTCTTTCTTGGCATAGAGATTCAGGATCAGAGGTCCGAGCGAACCGGAAAGTGCAATGGCGAGTGTTCGGATGATATGGCTCCATCCAAGGATAATCCCGTACTTTCCCGCCTGTACGTTTCCGAGCAATTTGTTGATAACCAGCAGATCGATTTGTAAAAACAGAATACTTCCGAGCTGAATTACAATCAGCCACCAACCCATCGAAAGCATTTCACCCAAAACAGATTTGTCAAAAAGCTTGAAATCAATTTTGATAGTGGGCGTAAATTTCCTGAACAGATAGAAGCTGTAAGAACTGGAGATAATACTGGCGATCAGAATGGAAGTTCCGTAACCCGTTAGGGAAACATTGATTAAAAGAAATATAAAGAGGATTAAAATTACCCTTGTGTATGTATTGATTACAGAAACCCGGTTAACGAGATCCAGCCTGTTTGCAATGTAAGCGGATGAGTTGAATATGGATGTAAAAGCCGACATGATAAAACCGACACTTACACACATAAACAGGATGGAAGCATCATGCCCCAGCCCTTCGGGTATTGAAATGAATTTGGAAATATTGAACGAAAATATAAACAGACATGGCGCAAGAAGCGCCAGCAGAGTAAATAAAGAGGTAAAAGCGGTATTGAAAGTTCTGTTGGCGGCTGTATAATTCTCATTGGTAAGGTCAAGCGCCAGAAATCTGGAAACGGAGCTGTTGATGGCAACGGTTATAATCGCTGCATATCCGATCATGGAAGTAGAGAGCGGAATGAGACCATAAGCACCGATCCCGAGTTTTTTTACCAGAAACGGAGGCAACCAGAAACTGATTATTCCGTTTAAAACGAACAGCAATATATTTGAAATTAAATTTTTCTTTAATGCACTGGCAGTATTCATCACATCATTTTTACTTGGAGGAATTTAATTGGCTTGCCTTGAAGAATCAGTTTTTACCATCAGGCAAACAGGCCGCAAACTGTTATAATGACTTAAAATCGCATGCTGATGAAGTGAAGGAAAGTGCGGCTTTCTGAAAACGCAAACAGATGCCGGAAAGTAAAAACATGATTTAAAGAATGCCAATTTGATGCAAGTAAGGCTGGCAGGAATGTAGCAAAGCTTTTCGCGTTGAGTAACATTTTGCTTTGTTAATAATTTTGGTAGTATTATTTTAAGATACTGTAAAAGTGCGAATTGTGCCGGTAAGTAAAAAACGATTGCAGATTAACTTTGTGTTTTTAATCGTTAATTAACCAGTTCCGGCTTTTCCTTTTCCAGTCTTTCATAAATCTTTTTCACATCCTGTGAACTTCCTTTCGCCAGAACCAGAATGGCATCATTCGTTTCGACAAGAACGAGGTTGTCAACCCCGAGAAATTCAACATGCTTGCTGGAACCTACGACACAGTTGTTTTTTACAAACCGGTGATTTTCACCCTGACCTTCCCAATGTTCCCAGATGGATTCAAACGAACCCAGATCAGACCATCCGAAACTTGCTTTTACAACCTTGATCTTATCCGAGCGTTCCATTACGGCATAATCTATGCTTTTGGAAGGGATCAGCATGCTTTCTTCTGTTGGAAGAAAATCGCCGGACCTTAGAGAAAATGCTGCAAGCGAAGCTTCATAAATTTCCGGTTCAAACTTTTTCAGCTCGTCCAGATAGGCACCTGCCTGAAAACAGAACATGCCGCTGTTCCAGAGAAAATTTCCTGATTCCAGAAACGATTTGGCCGTATCCGAATCCGGTTTTTCCCTGAAAGACAATACGTCATTTTCATCACATTCAATGTAGCCGTAACCGGTTTCAGGTTTGGTTGGCGCTATTCCGAAGGTTACTAGGTAACCTTCGGAAGCAAAACCAACTGCCTCGGAAATAGCCTGGGCATAAGCATTTTCATTTGTTATAATGTGATCGGATGGAGTAACCAGCATTATATCATCTGACTGGACCGCAAATGCGGCGAAAGCAACTGCTGCCGCCGTATTGCGCGGTAACGCTTCAATTATTTCATCGTAAAAACCAATGTCAGCTCTGACCATATCCGCCTGTGACAGCAAATAATTCTCCTTGTTTCCAACTACAAGCGCCTGGCTTACCAAATGCTTGTTACGCTCGGCGCTGAGCTGAAACAGGGATTTGTCACCAAACATTGGAATGTACTGCTTGGGCATGGATTTGCGGGATACAGGCCATAAACGGCTTCCTACTCCTCCTGATAATATGACATGTATGAGCTTTGACATAGTATGGCTTTTACGATTGTCGGGTAACTAAACCAGTTCTTTTACGTTTAACGCTTCCCGTCCTATGCTGTAATAAGTAAATCCGTTATCACGCATCTGATCCAGTTCGTACAGGTTTCTTCCGTCGAAAATCACTTTTTCTTTAAGAAGTTTACCCATTTTCTCGAAATCAGGGGTACGGAACTGAGGCCATTCTGTAAAGATCATCAAAGCATCAGCATCGTCCAGTGCAGCATAAGCTGTGTGGCAGTAAGTAATTCCCGGAATCAGGCGTTTTACGTTATCCATCGCTTCCGGATCGTAAACAGTCACTTTTGCACCTGCGTCAAGCAGTGCCTGGATGTTTTCCAATGCCGGCGCTTCACGGATGTCATCTGTGTAAGGCTTGAATGCAAGACCCCAAACTGCGATTGTTTTATCTTTAAGATCTCCGTCAAAATATTCCTTAACAACAGGGATCAGTTTTTTCTTTTGATCATCGTTAACAGCCATAACTGATTTCAGTGTACGGAAGTCATATCCGTAGTCTTCTGAAGTTTTGGCAAGTGCCTGAACGTCTTTCGGGAAGCAGCTTCCGCCATAACCGATACCGGCAAAAAGGAAACGTTTTCCGATACGGCTGTCTGTACCGATTCCGCGGCGGATATCATCAACATTTGCGCCTACTTTTTCACAAAGGTTAGCGATTTCGTTCATGAACGTAATTTTCAGTGCAAGGAATGAATTGGCTGCATATTTCGTCATTTCAGCGGAACGCTCGTCCATGAAAATGATCGGATTTCCCTGACGTACCAACGGAGCGTACAGTTTTTCCATTACTTTCTGAGCTTTTTCAGACGTTGTACCGATGACAACGCGATCCGGCTTCATAAAGTCCTCAACTGCAACGCCTTCTCTTAAAAACTCAGGATTGGAAATAACGTCAAAGTCAACCTTTGCATTCTTTGCAATGGCTGCATGCACTTTTTCAGCAGTTCCAACCGGAACAGTACTTTTGTCGATAATCACAGCATAAGATTCAAGGATTGGACCCAGATCGTTGGCAACGCCAAGAATATACTTAAGGTCAGCTGATCCGTCTTCTCCCGGAGGTGTAGGAAGTGCAAGGAAAATAACTTCCGCATCTTTGATCCCTTCCTGAAGGCTGGTTGTAAATGTTAAACGGCCTTCGGCAACGTTTCTGTCAAACAAAACATCAAGACCTGGCTCATAAATAGGAATCTCGCCATTTCTAAGACGTTCAACTTTGTTGATGTCGATATCAACACAAGTAACCTGGTTTCCTGTTTCAGCAAAGCACGTGCCTGTTACCAGGCCAACATACCCTGTTCCAACTACTGCTAGTTTCATAATTTGATAAATAAGATGTAATAAAATTCAGTGAGAGATCCGGTTTTTTAAGAACATGTAACCTGCATTTGGAATGCACGGAAAATACATCGATCCGGATTTTGTCGGGAGATAAGCAAAGACTTTTTCATGTTATAACGTTGAGTTGATTAATGATTTTTTCTAAACCGGATTAGGGTAAAAATGCAATCATTTCATTTGAGTATCTGAAAATAGTACAATTTTCAGTACTGCGCAATTTTAATTTGAAAATTCATCAAGAAGTGAAGAAGTATCTTGTTTTTATCTATCAATCTTCGCTAAAAATCAAATTCAGGGAAAATCTGATGATAAAAACAAGATAATTTCAAACCTTCATGCTATGAACTTCTGGTAAGCATTTTTCTAACCTTTGTGCCGAAGTTCGGCGCTTTCGTATCTGCATCTTCGGAGTAATAGCCGTAGCCATAACCACCGTATCCGTAGCTTCCATAACCGTATCCGCCGCCATATTTAACGCCGTTGAAAATCACAGACAAATTGGCAAAACGATGCGTACGTTGCAGTTCTCCGATTCGCTTAAGATGATCTTGCAAAGTGTAGTTATGACGCACAACATAAAGCGTGGCATCCACATATTTGGCAATCAGGGATGAATCCGTAACCAGACCGAACGGCGGTGAATCAATCAGGATGTAATCGTAACGTTCACGCAATTCAGCCAGCAATACAGGCAGTCGCCCGTTGCTCAGCAATTCAGAAGGGTTTGGCGGAATCGGCCCGCTTGTCAGTACGTCAAATTTCGGATGTATACCTGTTGACTGAATAAAATCAACTGTATTTCCCTGACCGATCAGACAGTTTGATGCACCGAATTTATTGGAAACATGCAAACGTTCGTGAAGCGTAGGCTTGCGCAAATCCAGTCCGATCAGCAACACTCTTTTATCGGAATAAGCCAAACTTGCAGCAAGGTTGATACTTACAAAACTTTTTCCTTCACCGCCGATTGAAGAGGTAAACATAATAATCCGGCATGTTCCGTCGCCCAGATACTGAAGGTTAGTTCGTAGTGCCCTGAACTGCTCGGCAACTGCACTGCGGCTTGTCATCTTAATGATGGCTTCTTCTCCAGGCTGGTCACCGGTTGTTTTCATATGACCGATTTCACCGATTACCGAAGACTGAGACATTTTAACGATTTCATCGCGTGTCTGAACAGTATTGCTGAAAAGCAGCAGCAGATTGATCAGCAGAACCGGCAACATGATTCCGGCCAATCCGGCTCCAAGCCATACCAACGGTTTCTGAGGTTTTATCGGCAAATAAGCGGCTTGCGGCGCATCAACAAGTCTGCTGTCTGTAACAGTTGCAGCATATCCCAATGCCGTTTCTTCTCTCTTCTGAAGCAGATACAGATACAAGCCTTCTTTAATGGTTTGCTGACGCTTGATGCCGACGTATTCGCGTTCTTTCTGAGGAATGCTTCTTAAACCTGCGGAGAATCGGGAATTTACGGCTTCAAGGCTTTTCTTTGTCACATCCAGTCCACGGCGCAGATTCTGAAGGTTCTCCGTAATTGCCTGACGGGTATTTGCAATCTGCGTGTTGATTGTACCCAGCAACGGGTTATTGGCCTGTGTTGTCTGTGCGTACTTTTCTCTTTGTAACTGCAGATCGTTGTATCTTGTCAATAAAGCAACAAGAACCGGATCATTAATCAGATACGTAGCAGGAGCAGGAGAACCGGCATCCGCATTTTTGATGTAATTGTCAACACTTTCCAGAACGGAAATTTTAATGTTCACATCATTCAACTGCGTATCGTTTTCTTTGATGTTCTGAAGATACAGATTTGATTCAGCACCGATGTCCGTCAGACCCTGCGTTGTTTTGTAAGATTCAACATCCCTTTCCACATCGCCGAGTTCACCGGTAATCAGGCCAAGCCTCGATTCTATAAATTTCAGCGTATTGCTTGCTTCATTGTTTTTGTCATTCAGGGAAGACTGCACATATACATCCAGAAGCTTGTTCAGAACGTCTTTTCCTCTTTGAATTGAAGTATCTTCAAAACTCAGTTCAAGTACCGTACTCTTCGGGTTCGGGGCTGCAATTTCCAGCCTTCCAAGCATTCCCGCAGTCATGCTGGCAATGTTGTAGAACTTTACGGTAATATCGCTGTACAGCGATTCAGTTCCTTTTGTTACCGTGAAAACACCCCAGGCATTACGCAGTTTCTGTCCGTATTTGTGAGATGTATCTTCATCATTGATAGTGAATTCCGAATCGCTTTTAACATGAATGACCAACGGATTCTGGTAGGCATATTCAGAAATCAGTTCAGGTTGTACATTGACCGGACTTGCTTTGTAAAGATCAATGGTTTTAAGCCCGTCTTTTGCTTCATAATTGACATCAAGCTGCAATTCACTTGCAGTTTGTTCCATCAAGGTCTGAGATTTCAGGATTTCAATTTCGTTTTCAACCAGTTTGTTTCCGCCAAACTGAGTCATTTGCTCGAAAATGTCACCCGAACTTCCGGAAATTCCTTTTTTCTCATCTTTTATCAGCAGCGTAGCTTTTGCCAGATATACCGGCTGCGTAATCTGCAGGTAAAAGAATGCAGCTGTTAACGTCAGAACAAGAAAGATAGGGAACAGAAACCAATATCTCAGATATCCTCTGACATAGTTATGTATGTCAAATTTCTTTTCCTGCTCCTCAATTTGTTCCTGATAAAAATCAATACTTTGATTGCTCATAACTAAATTTTTCTTCTTTAGAGTTTATCAATTGGACCGTTGAGTATGTTTATTGTATTCAAAATTTACTGTTATAACCTCAGTCTGTAAATCAGCAGGGCTAGGGCAGTTACCATACTTACAAACAAAGGAGCCAACTGAACTGCCCTGTCTGTAGTGTTCATTTTTGCTTTAATCGGTTCTACATATATTACATCGTTTTTGTGCATATAATAGAAAGGCGATTCGAAGATTTTTCTGGAAGTAAGATCAACACGTGCATATTGTCTTTCTCCTTTTTCTTCCCTGATAATCATTACGTTGTTCCTTCTTCCGTAAATCGTCAGGTCGCCTGCAAGACTGAGGATTTCAGGGAGGGTGATTTTTTCATCAGGGACAACATAAACCGCCGGCCTGTTCACTTCTCCAAGCACTGAAACCTTGAAGTTGATATTCTTGATGTTGACAGACGGCTCTTTAAGATACATCTGTAGTCTTCCGCGGATGGTGTCCGCTGCAATCGGTGTTGTAAGTCCTTCCACTTTGATTTTTCCAACCAGCGGAAGTTCAATGTTTCCGTCCCTGTCAACAAGATAACCGAAAGGCTGGCGACCCGAGCTGCTTCCGGAACCGTAACTGGTAGATGTCGTTGCATATTCGTTTGCAGAGTTGAATATGGCGTTGGCTTCCTGGTTTAAGCTTCCGACCACAATGGAAAGCATGTCGTTACTCTCGATAACCGGCACATAGCTTTGTTGTATTTTGGCTCTTGAAATGCTCGCGGTGTCTCCCTGGAAATAAATGATTGATTGCGGCGATACGCATGAAGTGGTTCCTCCCACAATAGCAATGTACGCAAGCGATAAAAATACTAGTAATCTAACAGGCAAAAAGCGGTGTATTTTCATGTAAAAACGGTGAGTAAAAAGTTTTGTTGGTGAGAAATGAATTTTGGGTTGAAACTTCGGATTTTTTTGAAAAAATAACTCTGGATTTGGTAAGGACCGGTCGCCAGTTTGAAAGTGTAACTATAAGTTATACACTCATTTGCGATTTCTTTTTTTCTTGATGGTACAAAATATTATACTAATACAATTCAATTAATAATTTATTACAAATGTAGAATAAATTCAATTATCAATATCAAATATTAATAAGTTTTTCGTTTTGAAAAGGATATTTTGTAAGCCACTTATTTTTGTTGCTTTTCACGATCAGTTCAACGTGCTGAATCTTGTGCGCATCGGTTCCGAGATAGGAGATCAGGTCATGCCGCAAAAGCCATTCTGCCATTTTGTTGACATTTTCTCCGTAGTGATTGCTCAGGGAAAGAATGTTCACCTGCAGTTCACATCCTTGGTCTGCAAGTTTTTTATAAACCGAAGGATCGGAATAGAAATAGGTATAACGTTCCGGATGCGCCAGAACCGGCTGATATCCTTTTTCAATAATGGAAAAAAGCGTCTCAGACGTGTTCATCAAAGGAGTAGTATAAGGAAGTTCGACCAGAAGCCTGTTTCCCGGTAATGTCATGAGCTCCTGTCCGGTTGTCAGAAGATCAATAAAGTGTTCATCTATAAAGTATTCCGCTGCTGCATTGATCTGTATGGTCAGGCCGGCTTCTTTTGCTGCATTTCTTACATCTTCCAGACCTGCTGATATAATTTCGGGTGTGTTTTTGTAACAATCCCACATCACGTGCGGAGTTGTAAACATGCGTGAGTAACCAAATTCCTGCATTTTTTTGGCCATTGCAACCGATTCTTCAATCGTTTCAACACCGTCATCAATGCCCGGAATAATATGGGAATGGATATCGATCCCGATTCGGGACAAATCCAGTTCCTCTTTCTTTTTAGTGTCAAATAACCAGTTGAGCATAATAATTTCGGTTGTATAACATTGAAGCAGTAATCGGCAGCAACATTTTTAAACCGGAATTTTGTTGTTTTATAAAGTTGGACAAATTTAAGATAAAAAAAACAAGAGTTAGCAGAATGTTACCCGGATTTTTTTTTAAATTAACAAAAATGTAAAATTGGATTATTCAATTGTATGATTCCTGTAATAGAGTGTGTATCAGTTTTTAGTTGTAAATATTTATTAAAATTTAATAGTTGAACGGCTTTGATACTGGTCAGAAACAGGCCGTACGGTACTTTGAATTTATAATTTAACCGTGTAACGATTTTTATTTTATGCTTCCAAAACCCCGGTATGGACCTTTGAAAAAATAACTCGATTAGTATGGTTATGCCGTTTTCCGGTAAGTAACCGATTTTTTTGCCTTCCTGAAACAGCTCCCGGCACCATATCGCATAAACGCAATCGTTTATAATCCGTTCCTTACCGCGCATTTTTCATCTGAATACTTTACTGAAGAGGAGTAGTTTTGTTCCTGTTTGAGATTTACTTGCTGTACTGTAATTCTTATTGCCACATTTTATAAACAGTTAATCATAAAGCATTCATGAAAAAAGTTTCGGGTAAATTAATGATGAGCCTCATGATCAGCCTTTCGGCCAGTTTTTCCGTCATGGCGCAGGACGGCTGGGTTTCATTGTTCAATGGCAAAAATCTGGATGGCTGGAAAGTCGGAGCCAATGCTTCCTCGTTTTCGGTCGTGGACGGTGCCATTCAGGTTGCCGGGCCGCGCGCGCATTTGTTCTACGACGGGCCTGTGAAAAATCACATGTTCAAAAACTTTGAGTTCAAAGCGCAGGTGAAAACCAGACCGGGCGCAAATTCCGGAATTTACATTCATACCGCTTATGAAGAAGACAACTGGCCATCCAAGGGTTACGAAGTGCAGGTTAACAATTCGCATACGGACTGGAAGCGAACCGGAAGTTTATACAACATAAAAGATGTGAAGGAAACCTACGTGAAAGACGACGAATGGTACACGGAATACATCAAGGTGGAAGGGAAGCATATAACAATCAAAATCAATGACAAAACGGTTGTGGATTACGAAGAAACCGATGCGGACCAGAGACCGGGCGATATGAAAAACCGGATTCTGAGCAGCGGTACATTTGCTTTGCAGGCACATGATCCTAAAAGCGTTGTCTTTTTTAAAGACATTCAGGTTAAGCCACTGACTGAGTAATACTGTAAAAAAGCCGCAATCTTTTACATGATTGCGGCTTTAACGCTCAGTTCGAAGTGCATTCGCAGTGATCTCATACCGGCTGCATTGGCACGTTTACATAATTAGGTAGTATTAAAAATCGTCTGGTCAAAAGAAGTATGTACAAGGTGAAAAAAGCATGGCCATAATCCCGCTAGCTTGTTTCGCCACTTCTCCGCAGTTGACTTAATATTCTTTTTGAGTAAAATCAGACATCATATTATTCCATTAATTTTTTAGTTTTTGTAGTGCAGCAGGCTTTGATATACAAGTCTGAGGCAGTTGATGTATGAACCGGTAAATAAGTTACAGGCAGTAACTTAGAACTATTTTAACCAATACCTATATACGTTGTAAACAGTTTCTACAATAAAAAATAATGTTTCTTTGCTTTCGTCAGGCGAATAAAAGTCGGAAGCAATATAAAAATTTCATAATGCCGTCTAATAATTTATTGTATTGTTGATCGCGGGATCAAAAGTCTGTAAAGATTATTCACAGTCAAATAATGCCGGCACCAATCAGACAAGTTAATTGATAAAACGGGCATTTTCCAGCATCAGCGGCAAAGGTGTCTGATAGTTAACGCCCTCAACCCATTTCAGGAATTCACTGGAATTTGCCTTGCTGATAATGACAGGTTCCGGCGTAGGCGATGATATTCCGATCAGTAATTTTCTCCCAAAGTACTGTTGAATGCTAGTAACAGCTTTCCTGTGAACAATGAATTGCCTGTTTGCCCTGAAAAAATCCCTTGGATTGAGAGTTGTAATGATATTGTTTAAAGTATCGCGTGTTTCATATTGTGCGGTTTGAGTGTGAACGGTTACGTGATAATTGTTGTAATAGATAAAATCCAGTTTATCCAAGCTGATCGGAATAATTTTGTCCTGATAATAAACGAGCAGCGAACTTTTATAGCCATTCATATAAGAAACTGCATTGCTGTTCCGCTTGTTGAACAGTGCATTCTCCTCGGTAAAAATTTCTTTCAGCTGCAGAAACTTCTTCAGGCTCCGGTTAAGTCGCGCATTGTCTATCGGTTTGATCAGATAATCTATGCCATTATTTTCAAAAGCCTTGAGTGCATACTCGTGATAGGAAGTGCAGAAAATCACTGGCGCAACTACCGGAAGATTACGGAAAATTTCAAAACCCAGTCCATCCTTAAGATGAATGTCGCAGAAAATAAGCTGAGGTGCTTTGTTGTTCATCAGCCATACTCTTGCATCAAGAACAGAATGAAGAATGCTGCATACTTTGAAGTTGCTGTTGCTTTGCTCGATCATGAACTTAAGCTCATTGGCAACTTTCACTTCATCCTCAATAATCATAACGTTTGTCATAGCAGTGTAAATTTTAGCTATCAGAATTTTATAGTAGGGGAATTAAATTTTAAATGTTTGTCATCATCTGTCGTAAATGATTCTGGAATAAATTCTCTGTTTGCCATGCCTGAACCTTTATATCCTTGAATCCGATGAGGATTGATCCTTTGAATCGGCATGGTTAAACTCTTATACATCGTATTCGGCTGCAATCAGGCGGTTTGAAGTAAAACTTAAACCTGCAGTAACAAGGCTTGAAAAACCCGGAACGTTACCATCACGGAAAGCAGCGCCACCTTGGCCTTGCAACCTGAAAAACGTATTTTACAGTTTTAAAACTGACATTTCCAGTCGTACGTAACATGTAATTAACTGATTATCAATTACAATTTTGATTGTTTGGATTGTAAAATCAATCGAATTGCAGGTTTTGCAATCATATTTTACAATACAGGTTATATCAGAAGGATTTGTTAAGCAAATATATAAATAAAATTTCTTGCAAATGATCAAATGGTATTTTATTAAGATTTAAAAAAGATCAATGCAGAATTTAATATGAGGATAACCCCTGTTTCGGAAAATTTATTGATTGCAACGGATTGATTATGAGGTATATATTTTAACGTTTGTATTTTGGGGTTAACTTTGATATACAATACAAACGGATAATAATTTTTCAAAGAATTATCTAACGGTAAGTAAGCGGTTCAACGCGGCTGTGAATATCCAGCGATAACTGAATTACATTCCAAGGAAATTGCCTCATCTGTTTTCCGGAAGCCAATAGCGGCCGCAAAAAGCCTCAATGTGTCAAAACCCGTTAAATATAACGGTATGAAAGTAGAAGTTACTTATCAATGTTAAAACTAAATAGGAACTAATATGTATATACGTAATAAATTAGTTCTACATGGGCGAAATGTGTCACAGAATTTATTTTTCGCCATGCATATTGGAAACCATGCGGTACTGAGAAGGGGAAATTCCTTCGGATTTCTTGAACTGTCTTCCGAAATAGTTCAGGTCAGAAAAACCGAGTTGATAGCAAACATCTGAAATACTGGTTTTTGTTTCCGACAGCATCTGCTTCGCCTTTTTGATTTTTTCCTTCAGGATAAACTCCAGCGGACTGATGCTGAATTCCCTTTTGAATGCACGATAAAATGAAGTCCTGCTCATGCATGCTTTTTCGCTGAGTTCATCCACCTGAATTTTCTCGCTGATATTGGCCTGAATGTAACTGATTACATAGGCAAGCGGACTGTCTTCTTTGCCGTAAGAAAAATGGGCGGCCGACTCAAGATTCTGCTTTTGAATAATATGCACGATCAGTTCCTGAAGTGTCAGATCGGCCAGAACATCTTTGCTTATTTTTGAACTTGAACAGATGTTAATGAGTTTGTTCATGCTCTGCGCCAGTTCAAGGTTGTTCAGGAAGTGATATTCATGATGATCCAGTTTCCAGTATTCGTCGCTTCCTTCCCGCGGATATTCTTCATTCAGCCGGTTCACAATCTGCCGGATTTTGGCCTGGTCCAGTGAAAGTGCAATGCATTGCGTCGGATTTGTGGGATTAGCATCCGGAAAATCTATTTTCATCGTCACATTTGCCGGCACCAGAACCGTTTCACCGGGTAAATAATCGAAGCCCGGCCTGTCAAAAAGATGCATTACTTTTTTTCCGCGGAGCATGCTCGTAATAACCAGATCATTGAAAGTAAGCGGCACAAGAAGCGAAGGCTGGAATGTTTCAAAAATGTTCAGTTCACAATTTTGAAGCGTAAAGGCGCGGCGGTTTTCTACAAGTGTCTTGAGTGACTTCTCTTCTGAAACCATAATCTGGTTCAATCGGTGTCCTGTTGCCATTACTGCTGAGTCCGGGTTAATTGAGGTTTGCCAAAAATGGAGATAAGCTATAAATATAATTCTTTTTTGATTAAATGAGATAATAGTGCTACTAAATGGAACAATTGTGCCAATGATTGGCTGGCTTACGAATTAGGTTTGTGTCATTATTCATTTTAAATCAATGTTCAGGATATGGATACAATCACCGGGAGCGCAGCTGTTGAAAGCAAAGCTTATGCAAGTGAAAGCCTGGCTAAAAGGCCGGAATTCAAGGAACGTTACGGTAACTTTATTGACGGCCGGTTTGAAGAGCCGGTTAAAGGTGAATATTTCGAAAATGTTTCTCCGATAGACGGACAGGTTTTTACAAAAGCAGCACGTTCCACAAAGGAAGACGTAGAAAAAGCATTGGATGCTGCGCACAGGGCATTTCCTTCATGGAGCAAAACAGCTGCAACTTACCGCAGTAATCTGCTTCTTAAAATTGCGCAGGTCATTGAAGATAATCTGGAATATCTGGCTATTGTTGAAACCGTCGACAATGGCAAAGCCATCCGTGAAACACGTGCGGCAGACCTTCCGTTATGCGTGGATCATTTCAGGTATTTTGCCGGCGTAATCCGTGCAGAAGAAGGCAGCGTTTCGGAGCACGATGAAAATACGGTTTGCATCAACCTGCATGAACCGCTCGGCGTTGTTGCACAGATTATTCCGTGGAATTTTCCTTTGCTGATGGCAACCTGGAAAATCGCTCCCGCTTTGGCAGCCGGCTGCTGCGTGGTCGTTAAGCCGGCCGAGCAAACGCCAACTTCCATCATGATCCTGATGGAACTGATCGGTGATATTTTACCTGCCGGAGTCCTGAATATCGTGACAGGGTTTGGCGTGGAAGCAGGAAAACCGCTTGCATCTTCACCGAGAGTAGCGAAAGTGGCTTTTACGGGCGAAACAACAACCGGCCGCCTGATTATGCAGTATGCTTCCGACAATCTCATCCCGGTGACAATGGAACTTGGCGGAAAATCACCGAATATTTTCTTTCCCTCCGTTGCGGACGAGGATGACGCGTTTTTCGACAAAGCCATTGAAGGCGCCGTGCTCTTTGCTTTGAACCAGGGCGAAGTATGTACATGTCCGTCCAGAATGCTGGTGCATGAGTCTATTTATGAAAAATTCATGAGCCGCGTTATTGAAAGGACCAATGCGATTAAAATGGGCCATCCGCTGGACAGTTCAACGATGATGGGCGCGCAGGCTTCCAATGATCAGTATGAAAAAATTCTTTCGTACCTGAAAATTGGTAAGGAAGAAGGAGCGGAAGTACTTGCAGGCGGCGACGCGCAGATTTTTGAAAACGGGATTTCAGGCGGATATTACATCAAGCCGACTATTTTCAAGGGACATAATAAAATGAGGATTTTTCAGGAAGAGATTTTTGGCCCGGTTGTCTGCGTAACCACTTTCAAAACTACTGAAGAAGCCATTGCCATTGCAAACGATACGTTGTATGGCCTGGGCGCAGGCGTGTGGACACGCGATGCACACGAGATTTATCAGGTTCCGCGTGCCATTCAGGCGGGCAGGGTATGGGTCAATAATTACCATGCATATCCGGCACATGCACCTTTCGGCGGTTACAAAAAGTCAGGATTCGGACGCGAAAACCATAAAATGATGCTTGGCTATTACCGACAGACCAAAAACATGCTGATTTCTTACGACAAGAACAAACTGGGCTTCTTTTGAAATAAACGAGAAATGACAACATCCAGAGTACTGATCACTCCCGAAGCCGAAAAAATTGTCAATACGCTGAAAGAAAGTTTTGGCGAGCTAATGTTCCATCAGAGCGGCGGCTGCTGCGACGGCTCGCAGCCGATGTGTTTTGAAAAAGGTGAATTCAGAACTTCTCAAAGCGATGTGCTTCTTGGAGAAATTGCAGGCTGTGAATTTTTCATGAGCCGTGACCAGTTCGAATACTGGAAGCATACGCAGCTTACTATAGATGTTACCAAAGGCCGCGGAGCAAGTTTTTCTCTGGAAATTCCACTGGGCGTAAGGTTTATTACAAAATCCAGATTGTACACGGATGAAGAAACGGCTGATCTGGCGCCTGTTCCGGCATATGAATGAAGATGGACGGTCGTGAACAGGGATTGAACAGGTATGCTGCATACTTGTTCAATCCCTTCTTTTATTTTAGACGGAAATTTATTATATTTGTTAAAATCAAGCGGTTTGCTGACAGGAAAATGAAAGTCAGCTCTTTATCAACTTCCTGAGACAAGTGTTTCCGGACTATACAAGCTGAATTTTGAATTTCAATGAATTTGAACTCCACGAAGACGTACTCAACGCCGTGGATTCCATGAACTACCAACAGGCCACGCCCATTCAGGAACAGGCCATTCCTTCTATTCTTAGTGGTAAAGACCTTCTAGCCTGCGCTCAGACAGGAACCGGCAAGACAGCCGCATATCTTATCCCGATTCTTGACAAAGTCGCTCACGAATCCAGCCAGCAAACCGGAGCGCTGATACTGGTTCCGACGCGCGAGCTTGCCGTTCAGATCGATCAGCAGATTCAGGGGCTTGGCTATTTTGTAGGAGCTACGAGTATTGCCGTTTATGGCGGTAACAAAGGTCCGGAATGGGACCAGCAGAAAAAAGCGCTTACACAAGGAGCAGATATTATTATTGCCACGCCCGGACGGCTTATTGCGCATCTGCAGTTGGGTTACGTCAGTTTCAGCGATGTAAAGCATCTGGTGCTGGATGAAGCCGACCGCATGCTGGATATGGGATTTTTGGGAGACATACTGAAAATCATGAGCTATTTGCCTGCCAAAAGGCAGACGCTGATGTTTTCGGCAACGATGCCTCCGAAAATCAATGACCTTGCCAAACGCATCCTGCAAAATCCGGAGGAAATCAGGCTGGCCGTGTCGCGTCCGGCAGACCGGATCGACCAGCAGTTTTATCTTGCCAAGGACGAGCAGAAGCTGCCTTTGCTGCTTCATTTGCTTTCGCAGGTGCAAAGTACAAGCATGGTGCTCTTTACTTCCAGAAAATCCACTGTTGAACCGATTGTCCGTTCTCTCCGCAAGCTGGGGCTTTCGGCAAGAGGAATTTCATCGGATTCCGAACAGGCAGAAAGGGAAATTGTTTTAAGAGATTTTAAAAACAGGACTTTTCCTGTCCTTGTTGCTACCGACGTACTGTCAAGAGGAATCGACATTGATAACCTGAGCCACGTTGTAAATTACGATGTGCCGCGCGATCCGGAGGATTATGTACACCGAATCGGCCGTACAGCACGTGCCGAATCAAAAGGAACGGCCATTACCTTTATCAATGAATCGGATCAGAAGTATGTTCTGAAAATAGAAAAGCTTTTTGAAAAAGAAGTTGAAAAGCAAGCCATTACAAAAGAACTTGGCCTTGGAGAAGCACCTGTGTTTGAAGTCCGGCGTTCCCGGTCAAAGGGACCGAGGAAAAGTAAGCCCAATAATCCTGCTTCTTCAAAGTCATCCGGAAGAAATAAAAGGCGCAGGCCCAAACAAGAACAAAAGAATCCAACCCAGGCATAACCCCGTCAGAGTTTGTCAGACGTAAGCAGCACCAATCAGGGAGATATTGAAATTACACCTGTGTCAATTATTCGTTAGGATATAGGTCTGGTATGCGTTTTTTTATTTTCATTTGCTTTGCATTTTAAGCCGTCATGCATGAACTAAAATGAAGTACTATTGGATCGTTTGATAGATTGGATAAGAAATCACAAGTTTAGCGTATCAGATCCTGCCATCATTTCAATGGAAGGATTGTTTTCGCTGTTACTGCTGTTACTGTTAAGCTTCGTTGCTGTATTTTTTCATCTTATCCGTATTTTGTTTAATTCCCCCGTTGATTTTTCAATGGACTGGAATTTATTCCTAAGCTGGATTCCGCTGATCATTGCTTTTTTTGCAGATAACTTTACAAAGCGTTTTGGCAAAATTCCTGTTGTACTCATTCTGCTGAGTGTTGTATGGCTGGCTTTTTTTCCCAATGCGCCTTACATGATCACGGATCTCGCGCATCTGACCGTCGATTATGAACGGGACCTTACGTGGCATGATGTCATTATGCTGTTTTTCTATGCAGAAGTCAGTCTGTTCAATGGCCTTGTTTCATTGTACTGGATCCACCGTTCCTGGCGGCGCGTTTTCAATCGTGTAACAAGTAATACTTTCCTTTTGGCAAGTTTGCCGCTTGCGGGTTTTGGCGTATACCTTGGAAGGGTCAGGCGAATGAACAGCTGGGATATTATCCATGACCCGCGATTGATCCTGAAGAATCTGCTGGAAAGTGCGGTGGATCGTACAGCGTTGGTTTTCAGTATGGAAATTGGTGTGCTGCTGGGCATATTATACCTTGTACTTTGGGTAATTGTCCGCTTCCGGATCAGATACAACAGGAAAAGCTGATTCCTGTCGTATCCGGCCGAATGCATGAATTTATCAGTTGCTGATAATTACCCTGAATACTTCGCTTCCGATTGTTATCAGATATAATCCGTTTTCAAGTTCGCTGGTATCCAGCGGTTTGGCTGGAAGTACGGCAGCTTCTTTTACTGTAATACCGTTATTGTTTCTGATACTGTATGCAAGGTTCCTGTTTTCAGCTTCTATAAAAAGCTCACCGTTTGCAGGGTTCGGGAATATTTTTACGGCATGCTGCGCAGCGTTCTGTTTGACAGAAATAATCCGGGAATAAGTAATTGCATTGTCAAGATCAGTTTGCCTCAGCCTGTAATAGGTAATTTCAAATGGATTCGGGTCTGCAAACCTGTAATGATACAGTTGTCTGGAATTTCCCTGACCTTTCAAAAAGGCTAGTTCTTCAAAAGTCCGCGCGTCGCTGCTTTTCTCGAGTAAAAATCCTGCATTATTTGTTTCCGATGCCGTTTGCCACGAAACAATATTGCCTTCTACCGAACTTTTCCCCGTAAAACTTACAAGATCGACAGGCAATGCAGTCTGACATGATGAAGAACTTGCCACTTCTGTCTGCGAAGCGCAGCCCGGCGCGTTGCCTTCCAGATTATAATTGGTGCCGGAAGTAAGGAACTGGCAGATGCTTTTGACACCGCAAATGGCTAGCTGGTCATTATCCTTGATCTGCAGAAATTCAATGGAGGAATTATTGATATTGTCAAGGCCGGCAAGGTTCGTTAATGCATCGTTGTCTTCAATATTCAGATATCCGGAAATTGTAGTCAGCTTGTTCAATCCTGCCAGGCTGGTCAGAGCTGGATTTCTTCCGATGTAAACGAACCCGCCGATGTAAGTTACTCCGCTCAATCCGTCCAGATTTTTCAAGCTGTCATTAGCTGCAATGGCAACAGCACTGTTGATGGCGTTGATGCCTTCCAGTCCGTGGAGGTCGGGCAATGAAGCATTGCGTCCAATGGAAAGCAGCCCGTTTATAGTTGTAAGTTTCTGCAGCGAAGCAATACTTTTCAGCGCATCATTTGCTGCAATCCGGAGATTGCCGCCTGCGGAAGTCAGCGATTCAAGTCCCGATAAGTCAACCAAGAGCGGGTTGTTGTTGATATTGATATAGCCAAGAACTTTGGAAAGCCGGGACAAACCCTGCATGTTTTTAAGAACAGCATTGTTGCTGATTTCCAGGAAGCCGTTAATGTTGGTAAGAGAGTCGAGTGACGAAAAGCTTTTCAGTACATTGTTTTCTGCAATTCTCAGATTGCCTCCGACCATCTGCAGGGATTCAAGTCCGGAGAGGCTCGTAAGCAACGGATTCTGTGAAATTTCAACGTAGCCAAATACCTGTGCAAGTGCACCGAATCCGTTGAGGTTTGGAAGAACATCATTTTTGCTGATCTCAAGAGAACTTTTGATTGTTGTGAGTTTACTCAGGGCCGAAATGCTCTTGAGTGCGGCATTGTTTGCCAGCTTGATGCTGTTTCCTGCAATCGCCAATGATTCCAGTCCGGCCAGACTGACGAGAGACTTGTTGTTGCTTATTTCAATGTAGCCCGATACTTTGGTAAGTCCGGATAATCCGTTTACATTCGTGAGCAGCGGATTGATGCTGATATCCAGGTATCCATTGATTTCCTTGATTCCTGAAAGTCCGTCCAGATTCGTAATGTCGGCTCCGGAAATTTTCAGGTTTCCAATGGCGCAATCCGGAGTTTTGGGAAAATCGTCGATACTTTGCTGACTTGTTAAGACATAATCCGTGGAGCAGTTCTGGGCTTTTAAATAGGAGCAGTTTACAAACAGGGTAAAAAGTAAAAGTTTAAATTTCATAACGAATTAAAAAATAAGTAGGTTAATAAGACAAAAGTTAGAATGAGGTTTGTGAAAGCGTTCAAGATAGAAACAAATCGTTGTTTAAAATTGAAATGATTACAAATAAATAATTAATAAAGTCATCGAAAGTCCAGTATTACTTAACACTATTTCTACGCTTCAGGTTATCTATCAGGATCTCAACCTTGTAGCGGTAAACAAACCGCATGGCCTGCTTGTGCACCGGTCATTGATCGCAGCCGATGCGGAAATGTTCGCTGTTCAGCTGCTGCGCGACCAGTTGGGCCGGAAAGTATTTCCCGTTCATCGTCTGGACAGGAAAACGGCCGGTGTATTGTTATTTGCATTGAATGAAGCAGTTAACAGTACGATGCAGAAGCTGTTTATGGAAGGCGCGGTGAAAAAAAAGTATCATGCCATACTCAGGGGTTTTACAGAAGACAGCGGAGAAATAGATTATGCATTGAAAAAAGAAGACGGCACTGTTCAGGAAGCTTTTACGGCTTACACAACACTGAAAAGGGTAGAAGTACCTTTTAAAATCGGCAAACATGCAACTTCGCGTTATTCACTTATAGAACTGAAACCTTTGACCGGACGCATGCATCAGTTAAGAAAGCATATGGCGCATATTTTTCATCCGATTATCGGTGACCGGCCATATGGATGCAATAAACAAAACCGGTATTTCAAGAAAGAACTGCAGATGACAACGATGCTGCTGCATGCGGCTGAACTGGAATTTGTTCATCCTTTATCGCAGGAACCTGTTCTGATCCATGCCGATTATCAGCTGGAGTTTGAAAAGATGCTGGAAATGCTGGGGTTTTTTGTGAAAGGTGAAAGGTAAAATGTAAAATGTAAAATGTAAAATGTAAAATGTAAAATGTAAAATGTAAAATGTAAAATGTTTTTTTGTAGAAAATAAAAATGCCACAACCGGAATTATTTCCGGATATGGCACTTTCAAATAGTCGTTTTCTTACTAACTCAAAGCTAATGCTTGTTGCTTAAAGCTGATCGCCAAAAGCTATCCTAAACAAGTTAACTGCCGCTGTTTGAATTTTTCTTGTTGTTGTAAGTCTTTTCGGCCGTTTTGGCCTTTTCGAAATCCAGTACAACGCCGTTGATACAATAACGCAGGCCGGTTGGCGGCGGTCCGTCATCAAATACATGGCCAAGATGCGATTTGCATCTTCCGCACATTACCTCGGTTCTCCGCATCCCGTAACTGTTGTCAGCTGCTTCAATGATGGATTTTTTGCTGATCGGTTCAAAGAAGCTCGGCCAGCCGCAGCCGCTTTCATATTTGGCGTCACTTTTAAAAAGTGCATTGCCGCAAACGGCGCAATAGAATGTTCCTACTTCTTTGGAATGCTCATATTTACTGGTAAAAGGCCTTTCGGTTCCTTTCAGGCGTGCCACTTCATACACTTCCGGCGAAAGTATTTTTTGCCAGTCCTTGTTGCTTTTATTTACCGGCTCGGTATCGGTGTGAGAGTATTCCGTACTTTTTTTCTCATTTTGCCCGGCCGGTGAAGTCTGCCCGTAGCAACTTTGCAGAAAGCATGTAAATACACCCGACAGCAGCAATGCAATTGCTCTTTTCATCATGTTCCTATTTGTTTTTTCCTATATACGAATTGCAGCAGGCAAAAGTTGAATTGCTTGGCTTTTTAATAACAATATCGTTGAAGAAAAAATTAAATGAACACCGATAAATCTCTCACGCCGAGTTTCCGTGCTGTCGTGAAACCTTCACCGAACGTCGCACCGATTGCATGGCCCATTTCCCTTGCGCGTGCTATCACGAATTCCAGGAATTCCGGTGTGGAAATATAGCTCTGAGGTTCGCCTTCTCCTGTATATTCCGGTACATGAAACTGACTTTTAAATGCACGGATTGCTTCCAGTTTCTGCTCGTGAAATGCTGTAATATCAACAATGAAATCTGGAGAAACATAACGGTCCTGCACCGTATGAAAAACCTGTTTCGGGCGCCATGCTTCCTGTTCATTTCCCTGTTCATCAAAGGTTTTGACCATTCGCAAACCGGAATAAAAACAGCTGTCTGAAACAAGTTTGCCGCCTCTTCCGTGATCCGGATGCCGGTCGTCGACTGCATTGGTGATGACAATATCCGGCTGGTATTTACGTATAAACGGAATGATGGCTTTCTGATGTGCTTCATTATTGGCAAAGAAGCCGTCTGCAAGCCCCACATTGTCTCTTACCTGTACATTCAGGATTTTTGCGGCGTTCTGTGCTTCCTGCAATCTTCCTTCCGGCGTTCCTCTTGTGCCCAGTTCACCGCGTGTAAGATCCACAATACCTACTTTTTTGCCGAGTGCAATCTGTGACAGCAAAGTTCCGGCGCAGCATAGCTCCACATCGTCGGGATGCGCGGTTATGGCAAGAATATCTAGTTTCATAATGATTATTTAATGCGGAGCTTCTGTCCGATTCTTAATGTCGAACGGCTTGACATACGGTTTCTGCGTGCAATGGAAGAAATGCTGACGCCGTATTTTCCTGCAATGGAGGAAAGTGTATCGCCGGAACGTACTTTATGTAAAATGGAGCGCGATACAGAGACTGGCGCTGCATCGCCGGATTCAAATTCACTTTTGTTGGATTTTCCCCGAAGATGGCCCCATACATTGCTGGTTAAAAGAAAATGGTCCGAGCGGATCATTTTATTGTCCCAGTCAAAAATATGTCTCGGATCGAACGGGTTTCCTTCGTAACGGTTTTCATAATGAAGATGCGAGCCTGTACTGCGGCCTGTGTTTCCGCCAAGCCCGATTACTTCGCCTGCTTTTACAATCTGACCGGATTCAACAAGTTGCTTTGATAAATGCCCGTAAAGTGTTTCAAGGCCATTATAATGCCTTACAACTACAAAACGGCCGTATCCGCTTCCGTCCCATGCTACAATGCGAACCATTCCGTCGTAAGTGGAACGGACCGTATCGCCGGTTTCAAGGTCAAGGTCGCTGCCATTGTGCCATCTTCCCCATCTGTATCCGAACTGGGAAGTAGGTTTGGTTACAGCCAGCGGCGTACTCCACATACGCTTGGCAGCTTCATCATATAAGGTAAGGTCAACGGGCTCATCAAATTCAAGCGGGCTCAGGCCATACGGATTAATGGTGCGGGCATCCCAGATTACGTAGTATTCAGCTGCTTTTACCCATTCATCGGCGACAAGCAGGGAATCCACAACTTCCACTACTTCGGTTTCACCTTCGTCAATGGTCGTCGTATCCTCGCTGACTAGCGGATTCAATGGTTTTACAGGTTCAAACTGGCTCTGGAATTTCAAATTGGATGTTTCGACCTGATATTCGTCTTCGGGCTGGGGCGTTGCAATTCTTGTAGGTCCTTCGTTGGCGTTGTTTCCGGACTGGTTTATTTTCGGATTTTTCTTGAATTTTCCTCGCTCTTGCGCTTGCGTGTTCCGGGAGATCAAACACACGATCATTAGCAAACTTACAATAAGCTTTATTTTCATCATAGGTTGTAAAACTGGATCAGACTGTACGGTTCATAAAACAAGCCGTACAGTCTGATAAATTATTGATTCCGGTATTTTGTTAGGCCGCAGCTTCTTCTGCAAGAATTTCGACTTCACGCTCCATTAAAAATCTTTCTGCGTCAAGCGCAGCCATACAGCCCGTTCCGGCAGCCGTAATGGCTTGTCTGTAAACATTGTCCTGTGCATCGCCGCAGGCAAAAACACCTTTTATATTGGTACATGCACTTCCTTTTACAGTTTGAATGTAGCCGGTTTCGTCCATGTTCAGGTATCCTTTGAAGATTTCGGTATTCGGTTTATGTCCGATGGCAACAAAAAATCCGGTTGCGTTCAAAAGCTGCTCTTCACCGGTTTTTGTATTTTTAACCAGCACCGATTCCAGACCTTCGTCGCCGTTCAGTTTTACCGTTTCCGTATTCCAGAGAATTTCGATGTTCGGCAGCATTTCCACCCGTTTCTGCATGATTTTGGAAGCCCTCATTTCGTCACGGCGAACAAGCAGATAAACTTTACGTGCCAGTTTTGCAAGATAACTTGCTTCTTCGGCAGCAGTATCGCCTGCACCTACAACGACAACATCCTGTCCGCGGAAAAAGAACCCGTCACAAACTGCACACGCCGAAACGCCGCGTCCGTTCAGACGGTCTTCTCCTTCAATGCCCAGCCATTTGGCCGAAGCACCTGTCGAAACAATAACGGCATCGGCGGTTATTTCATGTTTGTTGTCAATGATTACTTTCAGCGGATAGCATGTAAAATCCACTTCCGTAGCCATACCATAACGGATATCCGTTCCGAAGCGCTTTGCCTGCTTTTCGAAATTCATCATCATTTCAGGCCCTGTTATGCCGTCGGGATAGCCTGGATAATTGTCAACTTCCGTCGTAATGGTGAGCTGACCGCCCGGCTGTGCGCCCTGGTACAAAACCGGGTTCAGTCCGGCGCGTGAAGCATATATAGCAGCTGTATATCCGGCAGGGCCGGAGCCGATAATCAAACAAGAAACTTTTTCAGATGTCATGTTATTATAAATACTAATTGTTAACGACGTATGTTGTAAACCTGTGTTTTAAAAAAATGAGGGTCAGAATCAGGCATTGAACAGGATTTTTACCGAAGCAATACAATGATTGTGCTCGTCATATACAACAATACGTCATGGACAAAAGTGCGAAATTTCAGCTCTTTATGCAAATCGGTTCAGCGAATGCGCCATTCAATTCTTCTGTTTTTCTGACGGTTTTCCTGTGAGTCGTTAGGCGCTACCGGCTTTGTTTCGCCATAACCTTTGGCCAGAATCCTTTCTGCCGCAATTCCCGACTGTTGTAAATATTGTTGTACGGACTGCGCCCGTCTTCTGGAAAGTTCCATATTTTCGGTATCCGAGCCAACATCGTCCGTGTGTCCGGAAATTTCAATCTGAACCGTTTTGTTGTCTGTCAAAAAATCAGCCATTTTTTTCAGCTCGACTTTTGATTTTTCATCCAGCTCGTATGCTCCGGTTTTGAAAAATATATTATTGAGCACTTCGGCGCGGTCTTTTTCAATTGGTTCCAACGGAATGTCCAGATTAACATAAGAAGTAGTGTCACTGACTGTAAAAGTCAGGCTTTTAAAAAGATAGCCAGCTTTGGAAACGTAAAATGCATATTCGCCGCCACTGTTCAGGACAGTCAGGAAAGATCCGTTTTTGCTGTCGGATGTAAATGCGCCGACTTTCTGCTGCGTTTTCAGATCATAAAGGTCAATGTCAGTCGAAAGTGGTGCCGAGGTTTTTTTGTCAAAAACCTTTCCTTTTGCATAGCGTGCCGGCACAATCTGTTTCTGGATCGTTTCCGGCAATTTAAAGGTATAAATCAGCGAACGGCCGCTTTTTTTATCCGAATTGTCATCCGTATAATACGCCTTCTGCCCGTCCGAAGCAATGAACAATCCGACCTGATCCGAAACCGTATTGATCGGATAGCCGATATTTACAGCCTGCGACCAGACTGTATCCATTTGCTGCGACATAAAAATATCCAGTCCGCCCATGCCCGGAAAGCCGTTGGAAGCATAAAACAAAGTCCGTCCGTTGGCATGAATAAACGGCGCATTTTCGTCATCGGCAGAATTAATTGCCGTGCCCAGGTTTTTCGGCTCCGTCCACTCTTTTCTGGCATCCAGTGTCGTAACCCAGATATCTCTTTTCCCGATTCCGCCTTTGCGGTCGGAAGCAAAATAAAGCGTATGTCCGTCTGCCGAAAGAGAAGGCTGTGATTCCCAGTCTCTTGAATTTACGTTCTGGCCGAGGTTCAGCGGCGCACTCCATTCCTTGCCTTCTTTTCTGGAAATGTAAAGGTCGCAGCTTCCGTAGCCGTCCTGGCGGTTGCAGGCTGTGAACACAAGCGTTCTGCCGTCGGCGGAAACGCTGCATGTTCCTTCATTATTGGTGGTATTAATGGCGCTTGAAATTTCTTCCGGCACATCCCAGCCGTTTTGCCTGCGGTGCGCTATGTAAATATTTTCATCCCGGTTTTCGGTAAGTCCGGTAAAAATAAGCGTTTCATCATCCGCGGTTGCAACAGGAAAATATTGCGTATGCAGAAAGTTGATTGTGTCGCCAAGCGAGACTTTTTGTATGCTCAAAGGGTTTTTAACGGCATTCCGGGCAAACTTTGATGAGGCGATCAATTTCTCCGTCAATCTGGAAAGACTTGATTTTACAGGAAAAAGCGCAATTGACTTTTCAAAATAAACCTGCGCGGAATCGTACCTTTCCGAATCAAAATGATAGCGGCCAAGCCAGTGGAATGCAGCCGCGGATTGCGGAGAAGCAGGTTTCAGCTGAACGGCAGCCGAATAGTGCTTTTTTGTAAGATCCTGATTTTTCTGAAGCTCGTAAATCTGGCCAAGCCTCAGATGCGTGTCATAGCTATCCGGCTCCTGTTCGAGTACTTTTTCAAAAAGAGCAATCGCTTCCGGAAGCTGCCGTCCCTGCCATGCTTTTTGCGCCTTTTCGTAATTTTCACGCGCTTTTTTTGACAATGGCGCTTCCTGCGCGATGATCCGGTTTGAAATAATCAGACTTGCAAGCAAAATAACGAAAAAGGCACGTTGCATTATGGAATGTTCATGTACTTGTGAGTCTGTAACGACATTTTCCATTTGGGATTGTCTTTGATATAGTCGATTATCAAAGGCAGCATCTGCGTATGCTTACTCCATTCCGGCTGCATCAGCAGCGTACAATCCGGCGAAACCAGCCCCGCATGCGATTCGGCAAACTCGAAATCGCTTTTGTTGTAAATAATTGATTTCAGCTCATTTGCATTTTTATAAATGTCCGGATGCGGATTTTTGAATTTCTTCGGAGAAAAACAGACCCAGTCCCAGTAACCCGTAAAAGGATATACACCTGACGTTTCGATGTTTGTTTTAAAACCCGCATGCTTAAGAGCGGCAGTGAGTGCATCCAGATTATACATCAGCGGCTCGCCGCCCGTGATCACCGCAAGCCGGCCGGGATATTGCAGAGCGCCTTCCACAATGGAATCAATGGAAAAGCTGGGATGCAGATCGGCATTCCAGGATTCTTTTACGTCACACCAGTGACAGCCGACATCACATCCGCCCAGACGAATAAAATAGGCAGCACGCCCGCTATGCTGCCCTTCACCCTGCAGGGTGTAAAAGGCCTCCATGACGGGAAGCTGAGTGGTGACAATCGGCAAAGTTTCAGTAAGCAAAGTTCAAAAAGGAAATGTTCAAAAAAGGTAACAAACAAATGTTACGAAAAATGCCACAAATGTAAGAAATTCAAAATGCACCGTTTCCATGTTCAATCGTTGATTTAGTCGCATATTTGTAATATGAACACGATTCAAATCCAACAGCAGGAAGTTATTTGCGCGCTTGCAACGCCGTCGGGCGTGGGTGCCATTGCCGTAATCAGGGTTTCCGGACTGGGCTCCATTGCCCTCGTAAATACCGTTTTCAAAGGAAAAAATCTTGAAAATGCCGAAAGCCACACGGTGCATTTCGGTACGATACAGCATGCCGGGGAAATTATCGATGAAGTTTTGGTAACGGTTTTCAAAACGCCGAAATCTTTTACAAAAGAAGATTCCGTTGAAATTTCCTGCCACGGCTCGGATTATATCATCCGGCAGATTCTAAAATTACTGATTACAAAAGGCGCAAGAATTGCAAAGCCGGGCGAATTTACCCAGCGTGCTTTTCTGAACGGCCAGTTTGACCTTGTGCAAGCCGAAGCCGTTGCCGACCTGATCGCTGCCGATTCACAGGCAAGTCATAAAACTGCTTTGAACCAGTTAAGGGGCGGTTTTTCAAAGAAACTGGCTTCACTCCGCAGCGAACTCATCCATTTTGCATCTTTAATCGAACTTGAACTGGATTTTGGCGAAGAAGACGTCGAATTTGCTCAGCGCGATGATTTGCGTCGTTTGATCAATGCCTTGCTGGAAGCCATTGAGCCGCTGATCAATTCATTTGATTTTGGAAACGCGATCAAGGAAGGCGTTCCTGTTGCCATTATCGGTTCACCGAATGTCGGCAAATCCACGTTACTGAATGCATTGCTCAACGAAGAAAAAGCGATTGTCACCAGCATTGCCGGAACGACGCGCGATGTCATTGAAGACACAATGGTTTTGGAGGGATTGAAATTCCGCTTCATCGACACCGCCGGAATCCGCGAAACAACCGATCTTGTAGAATCCATCGGCATCGAACGTTCCAAAGCGGCCATGGAAAAAGCCGACATGGTTATTTTCCTTTTTGACAGCGAAGAAACGTTTCAGGAAAACAAGGAACTGGCAAAATTACTCGCGCCCACAAAGCAGGTTTTGTATGTTTTAAATAAAATCGACATCAATCCATCCGAAGCAGAAAGACTGCAAAAGCTGGAAAATGAAATCATCGCCATTTCCGCCCAGACGCAAAAAGGTTTGCCTGATCTGACAAGAAAACTTGTTTCCATGGTGCACAAACAATCTGCCGGCGACACAGTGGTTACAAACCTGCGTCACTACGAACATCTGGTGAAAACCTATGATTCGTTAACGGATGTCATAAACGGTTTGTCACTCGGCATCACCGGCGATTTCCTTGCGCAGGATATAAGGCTGGCGCTGCATCATTTGGGCGAGATTACGGGAACGATTGTTACGGATGATTTGCTGGATAATATTTTCAGTAAGTTTTGTATCGGGAAGTAATTGGCTATAAATACCAATAAGAACCCATAAGTAAAATGAATAAAAACCGCATTTAGAGCGATCTGATGCGGTTTTTTGTTTTTCGGTATTTTTCGTTGCTACATATTTGATTTGTACCTTTTTGTACCTTTTATGGTATATTTAGCGCGAGGTACAAAAAGGTACAAATTTTCGCCCTTTAGGGGGGAAATGATGAAACATACTGAAACATATAGAAACATCCTGAAACGTTAGGAAACATCCTGAAACAATTAAAAATAATGGCGAAATGAGCTCATCTATTGAAACTGTACGGATTTGCCAGGAATGCAATAAAAGGTTCACTGCGCGGACCACGCAGACCCGATTCTGCTGCCTTAAGTGCAATAGGAGAAACTATAAAAAGCGAGTTCGCCAAGGCAAGGTAGAACAGAGCGAGAAGGAGACTGTGGAGCGAAGACAGGTATCGAAAAATAAAACGTCTGCGGGTGATACGTCCGCAAAAAATTATCTGTCTGTCCAAGATACCTGTTCCCTACTTACGATCAGTAGGACGACACTGTGGAGGCTTATCAGCGATCGAAAAATCAAATCTGTTAAATTGGGTCGCCGTATTGTAATATCTAGAAGTTCAATCGACAAATTGTTTATATGATGGAACGTACAAGAAGTGTAAAGCTCAGAGAAAAAGCGCTGGCCGATGGCAGGCTGAGTTTATATCTGGATTATTATCCGGCAATATATATTCCCGAGACTGGTAAGGAGACGAGAAGGGAATTTCTAAAAATATACCTCTATGATAAGCCCTCTAATTCGGCACAAAAGGAATACAATCGTATCAGTAAAGCAAAGGCCGAAAGTATCCGTTCTGAACGCGAAATTCAATTCATCAATCAAAACTTCGACTTCGCCGATCGGCTGAATTCAAAACGCGATTTCCTGGCCTACTTCAAGCAACAGATGATCAAGCGTAATAAGTCAAAAGGGAACTATGATAACTGGTATGGCACCTACAAGTACCTTTTGCTGTATACCAGAGGCAAATGCATATTTGGCCAAGTGGATGAAAAATTCTGTGAAGGTTTTAAGACCTTTCTGGCAACAGTCAAATCTCGAAAATCTGAGCACTCACGGCTTTCTGAAAATACCAAGTACACTTATTTCAACAAATTCCGGGCCTGTGTAAGAGATGCATTTATGGAAAAGTTGTTTGCCGTGAATCCAATTCTTCGCGTGAAGGGCGTTCCACAAGGGGAATCGCATCGCGAGTTTCTGACTCTGGAAGAATTAAAAGCCGTATACCAAACGGAATGCGAACACCCGGTTTTAAAACGTGCCGCTATTTTTTCGGCATTGTCCGGACTTCGTTGGTCGGATATGATCAAGTTAACCTGGAAGGAGGTCCAGCATTCGGAAATGGATGGTTACTTCATTCGCTTTACGCAGCAAAAGACAAAAGGCGCGGAAACGCTTCATATCTCTGATCAGGCCTTTGAACAAATGGGAGAAAGAGAAGATGATAAGGAGCGCGTTTTCAAAGGACTTAAATATTCTGCACATACAAACTTGCAGCTTGCGCGATGGATCATGAACGCAGGCATCACTAAGAAGATAACTTTTCACTGCTTCCGACACACCTACGCTACGCTTCAACTGACACTTGGAACGGACATTTACACAGTATCCAAATTGCTGGGGCACCGTCATTTGAAGACGACTGAGATATATACGAAGGTTATTGACAAAAAGAAGATGGAGGCGGCTAGCCGTATCAAATTGTAATGTAATGGAGAAAGATAGAAGCGCTTCTGAGGGGCCGAGAATTGACGGTTTAAATATTCATGATTATAAGCTCAGGGAATACATGTGTGTATTCGATCGGAAAGTGGACATACCTAACCGACTTCGAACCCTAACAATAGGATTGCAGTTGTATTTGAAGTACGGTTTGTCACGTGATCAGTTTATCGAATTTCATAAAAATCGCCAGTTCATTGTAAAAGCGACAATGGTCTCAATCATCACGCTTTTGATTTTTGTTGAGCTGTTGGTTTTGTATAAACTATCATTGTGGACAGGACGCGAGCTTAACTATGGAATTGGTACCTACATAGGTGCAGCATTTACTGCTTGGTTCATCTTCTATACAATCAGGACAATTTCAAAGACCATTCGAGCGAATTTCATACATATTAATACTGCCTTGTCATCAAGTAGGTGCCTTAAACGGATGCAATTATCATCCGTAGACGATCATTCATTTTTCCAAGATCTTGCGGAGAGAGTAAAGGAGGGAGATTTTGATAGTATCAGTGTTGACAAAAAATCAACTGGCGTTGGAAGCGTTGAGCCTGATTATGGTAGCGCATTGCTGAAAGAATTGGCTACTAATTCTCACACCATAAAATCAGAAAGGGACGACGACAATATGTTGGGGAATGAATTAATATTTGGTGAAACAATCTCACACAGAGAAAATGACACTGCTAGTTTCACTACGTTTCGTCACGAGCTGCTTCAAATAAGTACAAGAAAAAACAGATTTAATGGACTCCCAATGTCAGTAGTTATTGATTTCTTCAATATAATATGCTGTCCTGCTTGCAGCGATGAAGTACCGCAGTTATCAGAAATTGATTTTATCCGCTTTCTAAAAGTGGCGTTTTTAGGTGAGGAGATGGAGGCAAAGATCAAATTTCACAAAAACAGAATAATGATCACGAGAGAGATATTTCATCAATTTATGAGTAAGTCTATTCACTACCTCAATTTGCCTCAAACGGGACAGTCAGAAGAGTATATAAGCTTACTATGCGATCATTTCGAGGGGTTTGAGAAAGAAAAGACTGCTAACAATTTCCGAACCGAGGATAACAAACGATTAGATAAATTAAGAAACGATTACAAAACTGAATTACAATTCTTACAATTTATACAAACCGCTGTGAAACAGTGAAATGTGGCCCTACCATTGCAAAAACAAATTTTATCTGCAAATGGAAAATCCTTTTAGTGTCATCGACAAGAGGCTCGACAGAATCGAGTCTCTTGTCCTCGAATTAACCTCTAAGAGCGCTCAATCAATACTCCCAGACTCGCCCGATCTGCTATCTATTGACGAAGCGGTTTTATTGTTGAACCTCGCGAAGCCAACGGTCTACAATCTGGTTTCTTCGGGCAAAATACCTGTGATGAAAAAGTCGAAACGACTATATTTTTCGCGGGACGAACTGTTAAGATGGCTTCGAACAGGTAGAAGGAGAACGGTGGAAGAGATCGAAGAAGAAGCTCGCGCATACGTTATTGGTAACGATTATCGCAGATCAAAAAAGTAAAAGCGAACCCCGAAGGATTCGCTGCTACACTTGGAGATGGTATTCAACTTGTGGTGAGTCAAATATACCATTTCTGTTTTCGATTATCAATATCCGAACAGAAAGATGAAAAAGTATCAAGGAATAAAATCCATTGGTCCGAACTCAAAGAGCGCAACTGTAAATATGATCAGGTTCCTTTCATCCAAATACGACTTTCTTTACAATGTCATTTTGAATGAAGTATTTATACGTGAAAAGGGGCATGGAGAATATTTTAGCGTAAATCTTAACACCTTGTACATCGAGGCGCGAGAAGCTGGACATAAAACAAGTGTAGCCGAGATCAACACTTTCCTGTGTTCTGATTATGTACCCAGAATCAATCCCTTTGAAAGGTATTTTAATTCGGTTGCAGAGCGCTGGCAAGAGGAAGAGCATGGTGATTACATTGAACAGTTTGCTGGCTATATCCACGTCGATGACCCGGAACGCTTCAAAGTTCAGTTCAAAAAATGGTTGATCAGGTGCGTAGTATGCGCGTTGGATGATGACTATTTTAATAAGCAAGCGCTGATTTTTGTCCAGGACGCTCAAAACAGCGGTAAGACGACATTGACCAGATTCTTGATTCCAGAACAGTTGAAAGACTACCAAGCCGAAAATATTTCGGTGGATAAGGATAGTCTCATTGCGCTCTGCCAAAACTTCGCAATAATTCAGGACGAATTGTCTACGCTTTCCAAGACCGAAATCAATGCTCAGAAAACGTTGATGAGTAAGTCGTATATTAAGGTACGTCACCCATACGACCGACGGCCGAAAATGGAACCGAGGCGCGCTTCTATCTGGGGCTCAACTAACAAGGCTGAGTTTCTGGTGGATGAAACGGGAAGTGTACGGTGGTTGTGTTTCGGTGTCCGACATATCGATTGGGCTTACAAGAGCGACATTGATATCAACCTGGTTTGGTCGCAGGCATATCAATTATACAAAGTGGGGTATAGGTATGAAATGACAGTTCAGGAGATACAGGATAATGAGCTGGCAAACAGCAAGTATAAGACCATAACCGTGGAATTCGAGCTCATCCAGAAGTACTATTCCCCTGGCACGAAAGAACACCACGATCAATTCTTTACAGCTACCGATTTGTGTGAAAATCTCACAGGCAGAACAGAGGGGAAGTTAAAGATCAATCCCGTCGAAGTTGGAAAGGCATTGAAGTTCCTTGGCTTCACTCAAGCACAGCGCCGTGGACACGAGAACCAGTTCTTTCCTGTAAAAGGATACTATATTTCCTATAATGATCTTACTACTTACTACAAAAAGGACTAATGTTCTTTTGATCAGCTGTTTAAGTGTAGTAAGATAGATTTAATTGATCTTACTACATCTTACTACAAATCTGACCGTAGTAAGGTGGTCGTTAAAATGTAGTAAGATGGATAATTTGAGATTTATGGTTTATTGGTCTCATAACCAGTTTGTTGCCTCTATTTGTAGTAAGTAGTAGGTGTAGTAGCACCGTTTTTCGATTATTTACACTTTTGTCATGAACCGTGAAATTATAATCAGCCTTTTCGAGAAGAAGGTATGATACCTCGATTATGTTAGACCACTAATTTAGGTTTGTTAGTTGTTTTAGGCGCACATTTCAAACAGCTCTGCAGGCTTTTTTCGATCTATTCCCTGGTGCGCTCTGAAATGATATCTATCCAA
>NZ_VBSN01000018.1 GCF_006149045.1 Dyadobacter flavalbus | reverse complement strand
AAACAATCAACAACATCCGTTTTGCGGCCTTGCACGTTCTTGGTCTGGCTTCCACCAACCAGAAGCACCTCAAAGCCAGCTTTCTGTAAGGCATTAAATAGGGTTTGCCAGTAACTGCCAGTGCTTTCCATGGCTACCGAAGTAATGCCATACTGCCGCAAATGGTCAATCAGATGCTGGTGGTCCTGCGTATAAACGCCAAAGGATTGGACATTTTCTTTGTTCTGGTCTACGGCTACCCAGTGATTACGAGAGCCAATATCAATTCCAGCGGCATGCGGATTGACAATTGGCAAGACTGCGGTTGATTTTCCCATCGTTTTGATTGATTAGAGACATAAAATAACCTCAGGGAATGGATGGGTGAATCAGGATTTTTCTATACGGGATTCTCTTAAAGAGATCACCAGTGAATTCAACAAGTGCCTCCTTGGGAGACATAATCCATTCCAGCCCAGATTTCAGGAAGGACTTATATGTACCAATATAGGTTGATGAGCTTATCTCTGAAGCTGTAACAAGATACGTAAAAAGCATAATTTACGCTACTCCAGTTGTCTTGAGTATTCAATGGTACCCGCACAATCATTCGATTTCAGG
>NZ_VBSN01000017.1 GCF_006149045.1 Dyadobacter flavalbus | reverse complement strand
AATCCATTGTTCAGCAGAAGCTTATTGAAAAGCAAATAAATGATACCGATAAACAAATTGAAGAGACCTTAAAAGAGGATGAACAGGTACAGAAGCATTTCGATTTGATCAATTCAGTTATAGGTATTGGCCTGATTACCGCAGTAGCTTTTCTTATTTACACACAAAATTTCACCGCCTTTGATAACGGTCGACAATTTGCTTGTTACGCAGGAGTTGCACCTTTTGAACACAGCTCTGGAAGCAGCATTAGAGGAAAGACTAAGATTAGTCCACTTGCAAACCGGAAAATGAAGGCTTTATTAAGTAACTGTGCCAGTGCAGCCATTCAGCATGATCCTGAGCTGAAGCTATACTATCAGCGGAAATTAGAAGATGGAAAAGTTAAAATGAGTGTTTTGAATGCAGTTAAAGCAAAACTTATTAATCGGGTATTTGCTACTGTAAACCGAGGAACTAAATACGTGACAATTATGCAGTATAGTCGTGTTGCCTAACAAATTATAAATAAGACTGCCATATTCTTTGAACATTTTTTCTCGCAATCCCTCTCAAATATCATGGAGGGTTGTGAGAAAAAATGTGGAGCCGATACTAGGCATAAGGTTCAGTATCTTGAAAAAGTAATATGCTTAAAGTTTGTTTTTAACTTAGAATTCCG
>NZ_VBSN01000019.1 GCF_006149045.1 Dyadobacter flavalbus | reverse complement strand
ATTATATCAACTACTACAACAAAGACAGGATCAGGCTTAATTTAAATGGAATGAGCCCGGTACAATACCGAGCTCATCACACTAATCGTTAATTCTTAAACTCGTCCAACTTTTGGGGTGCAGTCTATTGTGTTGATGCTTTTTTTGTTAAGTATAGTATTCATAGCGATTCGGGCGATAGTTCAGGAAATATTTATTCAGGATTTAAGTATATATAAAAGTGTTCCCGGCAAACAGACTTTCAAACCGCTTTATTTGGCCCAAAATCCGTGTGGCTTAAGTTCCACATCAACATTTACGGAAATTCCGACCCGAGAATGAGGAGCTTTTGCAATAAATTGCGGTGATTGAGTATTTATAAATTGACTTTGTCTTATACCCGTCAGCAACAGATTTCATAACGTTCAATAATCAATATTTCAGAATGAATATTATTTTTCACAAAAAGGCCGTAACATTTTTCCAGACTATGCTTGCGGTTGCGGCTGTTTCTGCGGCCCATGCGCAGGTCGGAGTGGGAACAAAAGCCCCGAAAGGTGCAGAAGTATATATGGACGGCAGCCGTAAAATGCTCGACGAAAAATGGATCTACTGGAACGGGCCCAGACTCGCAGCCAAGCCGCCGATCAAATGGACGGTTGTAAATGATCCGGTGGATAAAGGAACGGTAATCAACTGCAACGATCCGGCTTCACAGGGCGGCCTGTACGGCTCGGCTGATATTGTCACTAAAAAACAGTTTAAAGATTTTCGCGCGCATGTGGAATTCCTGATCACCAAGCCCGGCGGCAACAGCGGCGTGTATCTTCAGAACAGATACGAAATTCAGGTGCTGGACGGCGATTCCACTTCGCACGGCATGGCAGCCGTCATCAACGAATCCAAATCGCCATATTATGCTTACAACGGCGTGGGAAAATGGAATGCATACGATATTCTTTTCCGTGCGGCGCGGTTCAAGGACGGCAAACTGACGGAGCAGCCTGTGGTTACTTTGTATTTTAATGGAAAAAAAGTGCATACGAACCAGAAAATCAGTCAGGTATGGGGCGGGCCCAATTCCGGAATTGACGGCGGCAACGATGGCGGCAAAGGTATTACGGATACGCCCGGAGGTTTGAAATTACAGTCCGAAGGCCACGATGTATATTTCAGGAATATTTGGATCAAGGAAATGGAACTTGCCAGTCCGGACACCGATTTCTGATGAGATGAAAAACAATATTTCAACCGGCAGGCATTTTCAGGCTTCGCCGGTTTTTTTGGCTGTTAGCTATTAGCTTCGAGCCTTTGGTTTTTGATTAATTCCGGTTTAAACTAGCAGCAAAATGTCAAATTGTAAGCGTTCAATCATTAACCGCCAATAGCCAGCAGCTAACCGCTAATAGCCAATAGCTAACCGCCTTCCATATGAAAAAAACCGTTTTGTTCAGCCTAACCCTTTATTTATTGTTCACTTTAAAGGGGTGTACCCAAAGTCTGGATTCAGACAAACTCGACAGTCTGCTGGACCTTCTGGAAACAAACAACAAGGCAATGGTGAGCGTGGCGATCAGTAAAAACGGAAATGTTCTTTATTCAAAAGCAACAGGCTACGCCTCGATCAGCGATCAGAAAAAAATCCCGGCAACAGTCCATACGCTTTACCGCATCGGTTCCATAACCAAAGTTTTTACGGCCACGATGATTTTCCAGCTTGTCGAGGAAAAGAAACTCAGCCTGAATGCAACGCTGGAAGCTTACTTCCCTACCATTCCCAATTCCGGACAGATTACCATTGAAAACCTGCTGAATCACCGAAGCGGAATCCATAATTTTACCGATGAAGCCGGTTACAAGGAGTACATGACAAAAGCAAAAAAACCGGAGGAAATGGTTGCAGTCATCGCGGCCGGAAAACCCGATTTCAGCCCCGGTCAAAAAGCATCTTACAGCAATTCCAATTATGTCCTGCTTGGTTATATAATTGAAAAATTAACCGGAAAAACGTATGCCGAGAATCTCAGAAGCCGGATTTTAGACAAGGTGCAGCTGAACGAAACTTACTATGGCGGAAAAACCGACTTGGCAAAGCATGAAAGTTACTCGTATACTTTTGACGGAAAATGGACGCAGATGCCTGAAACGGACATGAGCGTTCCGGCCGGTGCGGGCGCAATCGTGTCCACGCCCACAGAACTTACCAAATTCATTACTGCACTTTTTTCGGGAAAACTGGTTTCAGAATCAAGCCTTAACCAAATGAAAACCATTACGGACGGTTACGGAATGGGCCTTTTTCAGGTTCCTTTTGAATACAGAAAAGGGTACGGGCACAACGGCGGAATCGACGGATTTGCTTCCAGTCTTTACTATTTTCCGGACGACAGCCTTGCCGTTGCCGTATGCAGCAACGGATTTTCCTATGCCATGAACGACATCCTGATCGCCATGCTGAGTACGTATTATAAAAGGCCGTTTTCACTTCCTGAATTCAAAACCATTACTCTCAAACCGGAAGCACTTAATCAATATCTCGGGACTTATTCCTGCCCGCAATTGCCGTTTATGATCACGGTTGCAAAGGAAGGAAATGTTCTGACGGCCAAAGCAACCGGCCAGCCGATGTTTAAACTGGATGCGGTGAAACCGGACGTTTTCAGGTTTGATAAAGCGGGAATTGAAATGGAGTTTATTACTACAAAAAGTGAATTTATATTAAAGCAGTCGGGCGGTACTTATGTATTTAAAAGAGAGTATTAAGCGGCATATGGCATGAAATTAGTGTCTGGCAAAGCTAAAATCCATTTACAGTATGCTTTCAGAGAAATTCAGTTTATCAGGTAAAACGGCACTTGTAACCGGTTCGAGCCAGGGAATCGGCGAGGGAATTGCACTTGCTTTTGCCGAAGCCGGCGCCGACGTAATCCTTCATTCCAGAAAAGACAAATCTGAAACAGATGAAACGGCTTCCAAAGTAAAAGCCTTCGGTGTACGCTGTTTTGCGGTTGCAGGCGATCTTACCAAACCGGACGCTGTTTCAGGAATTTACGACGAAGTAAAGTCGCTGACGGGAAAACTGGATATTCTGATCCTGAATGCATCCGTTCAAATTCCTAAAATATGGACAGAAATAACGGTTGAAGATATCGACGATCAGCTGAATGCCAATTTCAAGTCATCCTTGCTGCTCATGCAGCGCTTTGCTCCTGAAATGGTTTCCAATGGCTGGGGAAGAATTGTAACGCTTGGAAGCGTTCAGCAGGTAAAACCGCATCCGTCCATGGCCGTATATGCCGCGACCAAATCCGCCATGCTCAATCTTGTACAGAATATTGCCATGCAGCTGGCCAACAAAGGCGTGACGGTGAATAATCTTGCGCCCGGCGTGATCGGGACACCCCGCCTGGAAGAGGATGTCCCGGAACCGGAAGAACGCATTAATAACAGGCTGATGACGCCTTCCGGACAGATCGGCGCGCCGGAAGATTGTGCCGCCATGGCTGTTTTGCTCTGCTCGGAAGCAGGAAGGTTTATAACCGGGCAAAACATTTATGTGGACGGCGGAATGAGCCTGTAATTTTATTTCTTTTTGTAATCAATTTTAAAGATCGTACCGTTCAGGTCATCGGTTACGTACAATGCGCCGTCCGGGCCTTGTGCCAGTCCGCATGGCCTGTGCTCAACTGGCCCGGATGGTTTTGCAAGATCGATGCCTGCAAAGTTGTCTGCAAAAATTTCCCATTTGCCCGCCTTGCCATTTACAAAAGGCACAAATGCCACCATGTAGCCTTTCTTCAGTTCGGCCGACTGACTGTGAAAAGCAATAAAAGCGCCGTTTTTATAACGCGCCGGAAACATATTTCCGGTGTAAAACAGCAATGCATTCGGACCCAAATGCGCGGGAAACGCTGCAACCGGATTGATTGCCTTTTCGCCGGCTACCTTTTTTCCGTCGCCGCCGTACTCGGGCGCCATGATTTTCTTGTTCTGGATATGATCGTAATAAATGTACGGCCAGCCGGCATCATCGCCTTCTTTCAGGCGGTAAAGCGTTTCGGCAGGAAGCTCGGCGCTTTGTTTCGGCGTGTAATACTGCGGGTAAAAATCATCAAATTTTCCTCTTCCGTGCACGGTTGCATACAATGCATCGGTTTTGTTGTCCCAGTCTATTCCGACTGCATTTTTCAAGCCGGTTGCATACCGCACCCCGTCCGCAAAAGTCTGGTTCAGTTTGTCAGCTTTGAATTTCCATATCCCGCCGGCAGAATCAAGGATCGTACAGGGCGACATGCCTTTTCCCGAATTTGCCTGTCTGCAATTGTCGCTATAAGAACCAACGGTAACATACAGATTGCCGTTTTTGTCCAGTGCAAGCGGTTTTGCATTGTCGCGACCATGATCCACAAGTCCGTCCACGATTTTTTCAGGATTTTCGAAATCAATGATTTCTTCCTTTTCATTCAGTTTGTAGCGGTAAACGCCTTTGTTGGACGAACTGTACAAGTAGCCATTCCGGATCGCAATGCCGGTTCCTGCAAAATCGCCGAAAAGTTTCTGTTCGTCGATTGTGCCGTCATGGTTGGTATCACGCAGCAGATAAGTCCCTTTTCCGTCTTTCAGTTTGGATAATTTTTACATACATATCGCCGTTTTTGCCGATAGCCATATGCCTTGTTGCACCCAGGTCGGTCGCCAGGATTTTTGCCGAAAAACCCGCGGGCAGTTTCAGGTCTTTTGCTTCAATGTAAGTTTTTTTTGTGAGGTCAGGAAGCTGGGCTTTATAAGCAAACAAGCCCGATGTTACGGTTAAAACTGCCAGAACGCCCGCAGCTTTTGTTAATTTACTTTGCATGTAAAAGAAATAATTGTGAAGTTGTTTTCAGAGATAAATAATAATGTTGTCTTTGCGTGAAAAGTATACAAAGGTTCATTTATTACTTGGCCTGCCAGCCAAATTTCTTGAATAATTCAGGCTGGAATGATCTTTTTATCGGCTTTCGTCAATAGCAAGATCGGAAGGATCTGAAAATTTATTACACCAAAAACCTTTAATATTATGAGTCCGTTAGATGATGATGACGATTTGTACGATGACGACCTGCCTGGAAATTATCCGCCTGAAGAAGATATTTTCCGTCAGGGGCTGATCGTCGATGATATTGACCCTGAAGATATTACCAGATTGAAACGTGAAGTCGAAATGGATGCGGACGATTGGAATGAAAAAACTTTCGACGACGAACTTACTGGTGACGACCTGGATGTTCCCGGTTCGGAAGATGATGATTATGATGAGATGATCGGGAAAGAGGACGAAGAAAATAATTATTACAGCCTCGGCGGCGACAATCACGAAAGCCTGGAAGAAAATCAGGGAGATTAACTCAAGACAGAATTGTATATGAGCCTGATCGTTTTTGCGGTCGGGCTTTTTTTGTTTTTGGGAACAAGGACAGGTTGGAAGATGAAAGTCATGGGTTGTTGATTTTTGTCATAGGTTGTCATTGATTGTTGTTCTTTGAACTTGTGGACGGGTTTACAGGGCTTGATCGAATTTTTTGAATTAAAAACCGGAAAATGATGAGGCGTTTGGGAATAAGTATGAATGCACCTGCAATTGCTTTTTCCTGAAAACAAACCTGATTATGGCTGCATTTACTGCAGAAGCGTTTAAGAAAGAGCTTCTGAATATTCTTGATTACTGGGAAAAATACGGGCCGGATCCGGAAAAAGGAGGATTTTACGGCCGTGTTACGTATGAAAATATGCCTGTAAAAGATGCTGCGCGCTCGGTTGTTCTGACGAGTAGGATTTTATGGACATTTTCGCTGGCTCACCGGCTTTTCAAGGAACCGAAATACCTTACGCTTGCCGACAGGGCATATCAGCAGCTTGTCAAATACTATTTTGATCCTGAGTATGGCGGCGTTTACTGGATTGTAAAAGCAGACGGCTCACCGGAAGAAACAAAAAAGCAGATTTACGGCAATGCATTTGCAATGTACGGCCTTAGTGAATATTACCGCGTTACGCATTACGCGCCTGCGCTGGAAAAGGCAAAAGAACTTTTTAACGTCATTGAAAAACATGCATTTGATCCCGTAAACGGCGGTTACCGCGAAGCATTTTCCCGCGACTGGTCGGAAACGGATGATTATATCCTGAGCAAAAAGCCGTGGATCAAAAGCATGAACACGCATCTGCATCTGGTGGAGGCTTATACCAATCTGTACAGCGTATGGCCGGACGAAAAGCTGAAAAAGCAGACAGCGGACATGCTGGAAGCTATTTTAACGCACATTGTAAATGCGGAAACAAACAGTATGCAGCTGTTTTTTGACGAAACGTGGAAAGCAAAGGATAACATTGTTTCCTACGGGCATGATATCGAAGCTTCATGGCTGCTTTTTGAAACTGCGGAAGTGCTGCATGATGAAGAGCTGATTGAAAAAGTAAAGAAGAAATCCATCGCAATGGCTGCCGCAGCCAGCAAAGGCCTGAGCCCGGACGGTGCGCTGAACTATGAATACGATCCTGAAACAAAACACTTGCAAACGGACAGAAGCTGGTGGGTTGCTGCCGAACAAATGGTCGGGTTTTACAATGCTTTTCAGCTTACAAAAGAGGAACAGTATAAAGTAAAAGCGCAGCGAAGCTGGGATTATATTGTTACCAAATTTGTGGACAAGGATAAAGGCGAATGGTTCGGAACGGTAAAAGCGGACGGAACGCAGATCAAAGGTGACAAGATAAATGCCTGGAAATGTCCGTACCACAACGCCCGCGCCTGTGCCGAAATGTGGCGCCGCATTCAGAAAGCGTAAGTTTCAGGTTGGCTTGTTAACACAAGTTGTTAGTTACTAAATGAAGTTTTAACCTTGTAAAAAGAAGCTTTGTTCATAGCATTTGATACAATCTATGCGAATTCCTTTAAAGCTCAAAACAGCAAAAACCACTTTCAGAGTGGTCTTTGCTGTTAAGTAAAACTGATAGATGGATTGTCTAATTTATTTGCTTAACTGCAGTGGGGGAAATAAAAATATTGGTATATGCACTACCAATCGTAACCCATCCAGGATGATTGACTTTGAAAAGTATCTCAAGAGTCGGTTCTTCCGCCGTAAATGCAATTGTTTTCTTTATCCATTGCTCAGGTTTGCTTTTTAAATCAATATGTTCGACAATAAGGAATCCAAATAAATTGGTCTCACTTCGTAACTGAAAGTAAACTTCTTCTGCCAAGAGTGCCTTTTCTCCTCCCTGGTAAGCTTTGTTGGTAGAGACATAAAAGGTCAGCTCGTATTTTTTGCCTGGTTTCAGATTCTTTATCTGGCTTTCTGCCCAACATGATTTATTTTCAGAGTTGTAGGGACTGTATTGGGTTTTAAGAGTAATAAATTTGGTAAAACCCGATTCCGGTGAAGCCAGGTTAGCTGTTAACCAGGGTGTATTTGGATTGCCACCCAATGCATGAACATCCGAAGTAGCATAATTTTTTAAAGAAGTCCAGCCATTTGGTAGAGATTTCATGCCGGGCTGTCCAAGCGTAGGCGCAAGGTACACTGGCTGAATAGGATTGATGCTTTCTCTTAAATTTGAGCTTTTGTTAACAGCAGCTTCTGGCACCGGTGTTAGTGCATCTTCTGAGCAGCTGTTCATCAGGAGTACAGTTGAAAGACAAACAGAAGTCAGGCCAAATGAGAGGCGCTTTGTAATTTTTACCATTGTAAAAAGTGTGTTATATGAATGATCAAGTAAACCCTTGCTGACAAAGATTATCAAAATATCTTTTTCTTAATTAGGGATATAGCAGGAGGCTGTTTTGAACTATCCAAAGGTTGGTTTTTAAATCTCTGCCCATTTATTTCTGTGAACAAAGCACCGTATGGCAACTATCACCTTGCGCCTGAAATTTGTGAAGTGGTAAAAACGAGGCAGTGACGCGGTAAACAAACCAGTATACGCCGTAACGTTTATATAGTCATTGCAGCCGTGCATTCAAAAAGTGTAAGTTTCAGGTTTTAATTCAGGAACATTTCATCCACAAGCAACAGCGCTTTGCCGCCTTTGTTTTTGTGCCATTCCGGAATCTTGTTCAGCGGCTTTGCGACTATTTTCAGACAGGAAACGGTTTGCGGCTTAAACTTGCCTTCCATCGTTTTCAAAGAAGGCTTATCCCCTTTTGCAGGCATTGCCGTTTGGAACTTTGACAGCAATTTCATGCTTTCAGCATCTTTTCCGCCCCAAACTTCCACGGTTTCAGGAGGAAAAATGCCGGTATCTTCTTCAATCATATAATGAATGCCGACGGAGGAAATCAGCGCAGGTTTTTTGAATTCCGAAACAAGGATCATGTCGTTATCCTTTACGGCGGCCCAGTTATTGGCCCAGGCGGGATTGTTGGCGCCGATTACGCCCAGTTTCCGGTCAAAAAAAGTTTTGGCGCCCGTTGCCTGATGCACGCGGTTCAGCGGGGCAAGCAACTGCACGCTGTCGGGCTGAAGGCTGCTTTTGTACACATCAAATTGCACCGTTTCACTTCCGTACCAACCGTTTTTGAACGCTTTTGCCTTGATATTTTCACTTTTGGTCAGCAGCATTTTATCACTGACTAATGGCGATTTTACACTGTCCGGTTCACTGCCGTCCATTGTATAACGGATTTCAACGCCGTTTATCGGATGTTTCAGTTGCAAAGCCATGGTTCCGGCAAATACGGGCGAACTGTTTTTCATCTGCGGCGGGTTCAAACGCAGCATATTTTTGCCGTCATCTTTAAAACCGCCGATGATGGCCAAATTGCCATTGGCCTTCTGAAGCTGTGCGATTTCCGGTTCTGATAACGGCGTGTTCCAGACGGAAACCGTTTTCAGGTTTTTAAATGCCGGAAGCAATGCGCTGAGTTCACCGTATTTGATCTTCGTTCCTGAAATAGCCAGACTGGAAAGGTTTTTCAACCCGGTCAATGCTTTCAGTCCGCCGGCCGAAATTTCGGTAAAGTTCAGGTTCAGCCTTTGCAGGTTTTCAAACTTTCCGATGATTTCAAGATCGGCATCTTTTACCGGCAATTTATTCAGGTTCAAGGAAATTACTTGCTTTCTTATACTTTCCAGATCATTCAGCTGCCTGGAAGTATACGTTGCCCGGTTGTAAATATTGACGGCCAGCGCAGGAGAATTTTTGGCAACCGGAACAATAGTCCGGTAATCCGAATTGAGTGCTGTAATTTCATCTTCATCGGCAGGCTCAAAATCATACGCTTCCATTTGACCCGCTGGCCGAAGATACGCTGCTGCCAGAAACCGGAGCGAGTCATTTTCCGGATATGAAGCCAGTTTTTTATCAATTTTTGCCTGATCTTTAATCCAAAGGTTAAGAATTGCCGTTTCCTGTGGCGTAAGCTGCGGCTTTCCGATCGGCGGCATGTGCTTTTTTTCATCATTTGGCAAATGAATGCGCTGAAGAAGCAAACTGATTTCCGGATTTCCGGGAACGAGCAACTTTCCCGATTTGCCGCCTTTCAGCAGAGATTGTGCGTCCGTAAGGCTCAGCTGACCTTTCATTTTGTCCGGATTATGACAACTTGTACATTTTTGTTCCAGAATCGGCTGCACAATGTGGGTAAATACAATGGCCTCATCCGGTGAAACAGCTGCGGCCTCTTTCGTAGATTCAATCGGCTCCCAGATGAAATTCATGCCGTGCGTCAATGCCGCGCCGTAGTGCCCGGTTACAACCAATGCCGCGACGGTCAGCAGTGAGCCGGCTTTTGCAACCGGCGCTTTATACCAGGACGAATTTCGAATGAAGTAAATAAAGGAAGCAAAGAAGAAAATTCCGACTCCGGTCCACTTGTGATACGTCAGGATTTCGCCTTCGTATCCTTCTTCCTTTGAAAGAAACAATCCCATTATAACCGTAACGGCAGCCAGCAGCGAGCCCGCAAGCAGCAGATTATGAAGAAAATTCCTGTAAAAAGGATTTTTGGCATACTCCGGACGAAAGCTGAAAAATTCCAGCAGCATGGCCAGCAACAGAATGACAATCGGGAAATGCAGGATCAGCGGATGCATGCGGCCGATGGTCTGAAGCCAGGCCGGAATCACCAGTTTATTTTCAAAAAGAAGCAGAAACAGAATAAAGATTTGGGAGGCGATCAGAAGCTGTCCGGCAAAAGTCCTGAATTTTGAATGCATTTAAATCCTTTATTAACTGATAATATCTCTAATAACTTTGCCTGAAACGTCGGTCAGCCGGTACCTTCTGCCCAGATGCCTGAAAACCAGCTTTTCATGGTCAAGCCCGAGCTGATGCAAAATAGTTGCCTGAAAATCATGCACATGCACCGGATCTTTTACGATGTTATAGCCAAGTTCATCGGTTTCTCCGTACACCATACCCGGTTTTATACCGCCGCCGGCCATCCAGATGGTAAAACAGCGCGGATGATGATCACGACCGTAATTGTCGGCAGTAAGCTTGCCTTGCGTGTAGCTCGTACGGCCAAACTCCCCGCCCCAGATCACAAGCGTTTCATCGAGCAAGCCTCTTTGTTTCAGATCCGTAACCAGTGCGGCAGAAGCCTGATCCACGTCCATGGCCTGTTTGGTTATTTCAAACGGAAGGTTTCCATGCTGGTCCCAACCCTGATGATAAAGCTGTACAAAACGGACGCCGTTTTCGGAAAGCTTGCGCGCAAGGAGGCAATTAGCGGCATAAGTTCCCGGAACAAGGCATTCCGGCCCGTATAACTTGACGATATCATCCGATTCACGGGACAGATCCATGACTTCCGGAACGGCAGTCTGCATGCGGTAAGCCATTTCGTACTGCTTGATTTTCGCTGCAATTTCCGGATCGCCGAATTCCTGATAGGAAAGATCGTTGAGCTGCGCCAGATTGTCGAGCATGTCGCGGCGTTCCTGTCGGTTCATGCCGTCGGGATCGCGGAGGTACAATACCGGATCTTCTCCTTTGCTGAACTGAACGCCCTGATGCACAGAATCCAGAAAACCGTTGGACCACAATTTGGAATAAACGCCCTGCCCGTTTCCTACGCCGCGCGACAGCAGTACGGTAAAATTCGGAAGGTTTTTATTTTCATTTCCCAGCCCGTAACTCAGCCACGAACCCATGCTCGGACGGTTTCCCTGCTGTGAACCCGTTTGCAAAAAAGTTAACGCCGGATCATGGTTAATGGCTTCCGTGTACATGGATTTGACAAAGCAAAGGTCATTGACGATCCTGGCCGTATAAGGCATCAGATTACTTACCCAGGCCTGAGAATCGCCGTATTGTTTGAAATCCACGAACGATCCCACCAGCGGAAAAGATGCCTGATTGGCCGTCATGCCGGTAAGCCGCTGCATGCCGCGTACCGAAGGCGGAATTTCCTGACCAAACATTTCGCGCAGTTTGGGTTTGTAGTCAAACAGTTCCTGCTGCGAAGGCGCGCCGTTCTGGAACATGTAAATGACCCGTTTTGCTTTCGGGGCAAAATGGGGAATGCCGGGCGTGAGTCCCTCTTCGTCCCTGTTTCCGCCTTTCAGCAGATCGGGCATGAGCAGCGAGCCGAGTGCCACACTTCCAAGTCCGAGGCTCATCGAGGATAAGAAGCGCCTTCTGTTAAAACTGAACCCGTGTTCAAGAATTTCTTTTTCCATGCTTCGGACGGTTGGCTCTCGGCATTAGGCTTCAAGCATTCGGATGATTTTCAGTTATGATTTGGTGATCGTTTCTTCCAGATTGTAAATGGTCGAAATCACACGCATGAAGGCAGCTGCGGCCTTTTTATCCAGATTTTTGGTAAGTGGGTACTCTCCTGCCGCAAGCATTTTTTCAGCCGACTTTGGCTGAATGCTTTTCAGTTGCCTTTCGTAATAGGCGGTCAGAATATCCAGCTCCTTTTCACTTGGCTTCCGGCAGACGATCAGCCGGAAAGCTTTAGTTATTTTATCTTTATCTTCACTTTTTTCCTGCAACAGTTTTGTGGCCAGCACTCTCGAAGCTTCCAGCACGGCAGGGTCGTTCATCATCACCAGTGCCTGAAGCGGCGTGTTGGTTTTAAGTCTTTTTACTTCGCATAAATCCCGGTTACTTGCATCAAAAATGCTCATGGTAGGCGGCGGAACCGTTCGTTTGATCAGCGTGTACATGCCGCGTCGGTACAGCGCAGAACCGTGATCCTGATTGTAAACGGAAAGCAAACCTCTTCCTGAAGTGGCACCTTCCCACAAGCCCGCCGGCTGATAAGGCTTCACGCTCGGGCCGCCGATTGTTTTGTTCAGTAATCCGCTGCTTGCCAGCACAAGATCTTTAATGAATTCTGCATGGATACGATAGCGCGGGCCTCTTGCGAGTAAAATATTGTCGGGATCTTTTGCCAGTTTTTCCTTGCTCACAACAGCCGATTGCCTGTAAGCGGCCGTGGATACCATTTGCTTTACAAGCCGTTTGATGTCCCAGTCGTGCTCCATAAAATCGGTTGCAAGCCAGTCCAGCAAGGCAGGATGGGAAGGCAGTTCACCCTGCATGCCAAAATCTCCGGAGGTTTTTACAATCCCTTTTCCAAAGAATTCCTGCCAGAGAATGTTTACATAAACCCGTGCAGTCAGCGGATTTCGTTTGTCAAAAAGCCATTGCGAAAGTCCGAGCCGGTTTTTAGGATATTTTTTATCAAAAGGCAAAATGGAAGCCGGCGTTCCGGGCTGCACTTCATCGCCCGGTGCATCGTACACGCCGCGGTTCAGAATGTACGTCTTGCGCGTCGTATCCAGATCGCCCATGACCGATACGATCAGCTGATTGGTATCTGTTTTGTTTACAAAGCTCAGAATGCCTTTCACATCCTCATCGCTGATCTCCATCAACGGCTTTTTGGCGTACGTTTCCGGCCCGCCGATTACGGATTCAATACCGACTTCTTTTACGTTGTTAAAAAACGCAAACATCTGATAATATTCCTTTTGCGAAAAAGGATCGTATTTATGATCGTGACAATGCGCGCATTCCAGCGTAACGCCCAGAAGCCCTTTTCCGAACAGATCGTTACGGTCGGTAACATACATGATCCGGTATTCTTCGGGAATGACGCCGCCTTCTTCGGTGATTTTATGGTTCCGGTTGAATCCCGTTGCAAGCAGCTGTTCCTTCGTTGCGTTCGGCATCAGATCGCCCGCAAGCTGCCAGCTCACAAAATCATTGTAATGCATGTTGTTGTTAAAAGCATGGATAACCCAGTCGCGCCAGGGCCATTGCGTGCGGTAACCGTCATCCTGATAGCCGTGCGAGTCGGCATAACGTGCCAGATCCAGCCAGTGCAAGGACATTTTTTCACCATACGCCGGACTTTTCAGCAACTGATCGATCATGCGTTCGTATGCATCAGGCCGCTTGTCTGCCAGGAATTTGTCCATCATTTCAAGCGTGGGCGGCAAACCGACCAGATCGAGGCTCAGCCTTTTCAGAAGCCGTTCCTTGTCCGCTTCTTCATTGGGCTTCATGCCGTTTTCTTCCAATTTTTGCAGGATGAAATAATCAATTTCATTCACCGGCCATTTTTTGTCAGAAACTTCCGGCAAGGCGGGTTTTTTCGGCGTTACAAATGCCCAGTGCTTTTCATACCTGGCACCTTGCCGGATCCACTTTTCGATCAGGCCGATTTCGCGCTGCGTCAGTTTCAGATTGGAGGCCGGCGGCGGCATCAGCAATGCCGTGTCTTTGGTCGTCATGCGCAGGTATGCCTGTGAAAATTCCGGCTTTCCTTTCACCAGCGCATGGGCTTCCGGATTTTCCTGCAATGCTTCAAAGGCACTTTCCTCCACATCCAGCCGGAGACCGGCTTCCCGTTTGTTGGCATCGGGACCGTGACATGCGAGGCATTTGTCGGAAAGGATCGGACGGATATCAAAATTATAACTGACCTGATCAGGCAATTTCCTTTCCGCCTCCTGAGTACCAGGCGCTTTGTTGCAGGATTGTATGGCAAAAGCAATTCCGGCCGTGAGAAGCGTTATGATAAATCCTGTCTTCAATTTCATAATTAAGGGTTCAGGAACGTAGCAGGACATTTTTTCATTAATATAATTAATTAATTAAAAAAATGTACATTTAATGGTACAATTTGTCTTTTCTAAATTTTACAACTGTCCTGCACTGTACTGTTCCGCATTCCCAAACTGACGGGAACTTCAGGTTATGATGCAAAGCAGGCGATGCGCCGCATGTAAGCGCAATCGTACATGGCGACGGACTTGCCTTGTTGCGAAAAGTGAAAAATACGTGATCCGGAAGACGAGATTTTCAGCAGGAAGAAAAATGTTCAGACCGTGCAGGTGGAACGGAAAGGCGCTGAATACACCATGCATACAGCAGCCAAAGGCCAGCCATTGCAGCCCGTCGGTTCACGCGTGATAAAAATCTGGATAGATAAATTATCCAGGTATTTATATACGCACAAAACCCGGACATCGTGGAAGAAGCCCGGGTTCAGTTAATAGTAAGAAGCTAAAAAAGAATCAGCTTTTGCTGGCAATCCATTTGTTGACCTTGTCTTCCAGAATTTCCAAAGGAACGCATCCCGATTCAAGCACCAGATTGTGAAACTCACGGATCTGAAATCCGGAGCCCAGTTTCTTTTCGGCTTTGGATCTTAATTGTCTGATTTTCAGCTGACCGATTTTATAGGATAAAGCTTGCCCGCCACCGGCCATATACCGCTCGATTTCCGCCGTAATACTTTCTTTCGACTCGGCTTCATGATCCAGTGAATACTGAATGGCTTTTTCTCTCGACCAGCCTTTGGAATGGATTCCCGTATCCACAACGAGACGGATGGCGCGGTGCATTTCGCCGCTCAGCATGCCAAAATACTGATACGGATCGGTATAAAGGCCCAGTTCCTTGCCCAACGATTCAGCATATAGCGCCCAGCCTTCCCCGTAAGCACTGTACCAGAGATTTTTACGAAAGTCGGGAAGCGCCGTATTTTCCTGCTGAAGAGAAATCTGATAATGGTGTCCGGGAATGGCTTCATGCAGGAAAAGGCTTTCATCCGAAACAATATTGTACTTTTTCACATCCGGAATCGGAACGTAGAATACACCCGGCCTGGAACCGTCCGGCAATCCTGAATTATACTCCGCAGATGCCGACGCCTCGCGAAAAGCTTCCGTTCTGCGTACTTCAAAAGCGGTTTTGGGGGTAAGGTCAAACAGCTTTTTCAGGTTCGGCTTCATGACCTCGTGTATTTTGTTGAAATGGGTAATTACTTCCTTCGGCTGTTTGAACGGCATCAATTTCGGATTGGCGCGCACAAAATCGAAAAAAGATTTGAGGTCACCTTTAAAGCCGACCTGCGCTTTAACTTTTTCCATTTCCGCAGAAATTCTTTCTACTTCGCTTAGTCCTAGCTTATGAATTTCGTCGGACTTCATATTGGTTGTCGTGTAGTATTTTATGTAGTAGTTATAAAGATCTTCTCCATTTGGCAGCGATTTGAACCCGGCCGTATTTCTTCCGGCAGGCAAGTATTCTTCTTCCACAAAAGTATGCAGCTTTTTGAACATCGGAATTACCTTGTTTTCCACCATTTCTGCGTATTCCTTTTTCAAACGGGACTTGTCCTGTGCTGAAAAGTCTTTCGGAAACTTTTTTACCGGTGCATAAAACAGATGTTCGTTAACCGGCCCGTGATCCATTCCGGCCAGCTGCGGTATCATTTTCCGGATCAGGGAAGCCGGCAGTACATACCCTTGCTGGATTCCTTTACGCATATTTACCTGGGCCGTATCGCACCAGACGACAAACCCGTCAACGCGTTTCTGCCAGTCTTCGTAATCTTTCACCGTTTTGAACGGCTGGCTGCTGCTTCCGCTGGCCAGTTGGGAAATAAACAGGTGCTTGGAAAAAATCTGGTTTAAAGGCATTAGTTCAGTCGGATATTTCAGTTCCGCAAGGTTAATATTGCATTCCCACAGCAGAATATCCCAGCTGGTCTTGTCTTCATCCGAAAGCTTTTCACGGTCATACCTTGCAAGTTCCGCCTTGTATTTTTTATAAAATTCTTTCAGTTTAGCCCTTCCATCTTCTGTAAGTTCATCAGACATGCGGTCATTGTAACGGTTGTCCCCGTTAACGGTAGCTTCCAGCGGGTAAAGCTGAAGCCTTTCTTCATAATAGTTTGTAAATACAGATTTTACGGGAGGTAAATAGGTTTCATTGGCAGTTTTATGCTTGCAGGATTGCAGTGCAATGATGAAAATAAAGAATGCTAAGAACAGATTTTTCATGCGGCTGACGATTTTTAAATCGCTGTAAAATAACACAGAAGAATATTATTAAGGCCGATTTTACACAAAAAATGCCGGAAAGAAGGCAAATTCTGCCGTCATTCAGCCGTATTCCGCAGTTATGTCGATCAGCCTGTCATATTAATTATCCGGTCAACAAAAAGCTTTAACTGAATGATTCCAGCTATATGGATGCCTTGCAACGTACTATTTTGTCGTACGTAAATCCGGCGATCCGAAATATTTATTAACCGGTTCCATTCAGCAATACCTTTCGTTTTTGTTTGACAAGCGGATCACTACTTTGTACGATATGGAAGAAAAGCCGCTTTGCAGGCGAAAAAATGCCGGATGATTGTCCGCTGAATTCGTAAATTTGAAAAATGCACCAATCAAACAATAGGAAAGAAACGGTTACATTCTTTCTCCGTTTTCAGAAAGTACAATCGTATCATGCGGAACAATGCAACTTGCTTTAAATAATACCAGGTTACAAGTATATAATTCTATATTTACCATTTGGTTGGCGTATTTTAAGCCGGACATTGCTGCATGGATCCTTATGTCCGATCCTATTATTTTACAGTTTAAACATTAAAAGTGCTACAGACATGGGACTCAGAACTTATATAAATGATCATTTTATTAAAGACATCGTACCTTACAAACCCGTGAAGCTCAGCAAACCTAAAAAAATGCTGGAAATCGTGTCGGCATGGAAAGGTCTGGAAATGATCATTGCGGATATTATTGAAAGATTCGGGCTGAAAAATGAAAGCTGCATTGAATTCGGCGTCGAATTCGGTTATTCGGCTGTGGTGTTTTCCAATTACTTCAAGTCCGTTACAGGCGTGGATACTTTCGAAGGAGACATTCATACCGAAAACAAGGCTGAACATTTTCAGGAAACAAGCAACAGACTGGCTGAATACCAAAATATTGTGCTCGTCAAATCGGATTACCGAGACTGGATAAAACGCGACAACAAACGCTACGATCTTGCGCATGTAGACATTGTGCATAACTATAAAGAAACTTTTGAGTGCGGATTATGGGCGGCGCAGCACAGCAGCTGTACCATTTTTCATGATACCGAGAGCTTTCCGGAAGTAAGAAGGGCTGTGAAGGACATTGCGGCCGAAACGGGCCAGAAACTTTACAATTATCCTTATCATTACGGATTGGGAATTCTGGTGGATAAAAAGTCAATTGGTAAAAAGTAGTTACTCGGCGTTACAGGCATATGACAAAAAAAATTCCGGTAATTATCGACTGTGATCCGGGGCATGACGATGCACTGATGCTGATGCTCGCATTTGGAAACGGCCTTTTTGATGTAAAAGCGGTGACCATTTCTGCCGGCAACCAGACACAGGAAAAAACATTGAACAATGCGTTAAAAATCCTGACGCTGATCGGTGCGCATGTGCCCGTTTACAGAGGTGCGGAAAAACCGATGTTCCGTCAGCTGATTACGGCAGATTACGTTCATGGCGAAACCGGGCTTGACGGACCTTCACTTCCAAAAGCCACACTGACAGCGCAACCTGTAACGGCCTGTGAAGGCATTGCAGAAATCCTGACCCGTGCTACTGAAAAAGTGACGCTTGTGCCGACCGGACCGCTGACCAATATTGCTATTTTCCTGCTTGCTTATCCGCATCTTAAAAATAAAATTGAAAGAATTTCCCTGATGGGCGGCGGCATATTCCGGGGCAACATGACGCCGCTTGCGGAATTCAACATTTTTGCTGATCCGGAAGCGGCGGCTGTCGTTTTTTCATCCGGAATCCCGATAACCATGTGCGGGCTTGATGTCACGCACAAGGCACTGGTTTTTCAGAAAGATATAGATGCACTGAGAAAAATCGGAAACAAGTCTGCCGCTGCAGCCGCAGATCTGATGGATTTCTTTTCCATTTTTTACAGGAAACACCGCTCCGAGCTGGACGGCGGCGCTGCACTGCATGATCCGTGCGCCATTGCATGGCTGATTAATCCGGACATTTTCCGGACCAAACCTTGCTATGTTGCCGTGGAAACAAAAGGTGAACTGACCAGAGGGACAACCGTTGTTGACTTTTACAATGTACTGGAAATGGAGCCGAATGCCGAAGTTGCTTATGACATCCAACGGGACGAATACATCACCATGATCCTGAATGCCGTCCAAAATCTGCCATAAACCTTTTTTTACAACAAGACGGAAACTTCCTCTTCCACCTTTCTTCGGCTCGAATGATACCTTACAACCGCGTTGCCCGTATGCAGAATGAACAGGCCGCCCAGTGAACAAAAGGCCATCATTCCGACCATAGGCAAGGCCGTATTGTTATGTAAAAAACTCACAATAGCCGAAATAATAGCACCGGAGCCCATTCTCCAGCTTCCCATTAAAGCAGACGCGCTCCCCGTATGCTTGCTGAAAGGTGCCAGCGATAATGCAGAAGTATTCGGGCCGGTAAGTCCCTGTCCGATCAGAAAAACGAACATCATGCCGATAAGTGAGTAAAGTCCGAACCAGTTGTTATAAACACCCGCGATCAGGATCAGCCCGACAATGCTCTGGTAAAACAGGGTTGTTTTGATGATCTGCTCGCTTCTGTATTTTTTAAGAAGAAAATGATTCAGCTGCGTTGAACCGATCATGGCAAATGCAAGAAATGCAAATATCCAGCCGTACTGCTGTTCACTTACTTTGTAAATGTTCATGAATACATCCGAAGAACCGGCAATGTATGCAAACGGAGCTGCGGTTGCCAGTCCGCCGGCAAGCGTATAAATCAGAAACTGAGGCTGCCTGATGACAGTAAAATAGCCGGACAATACTGCTTTTGGCCGTAAAGAGACCGACGTATCAGCCTGACGTCCCGTTGGCAGAAAGAAATAAATGGCTGCCATGATCATGGAAACGATCCCGGCCAGAATAATAAATATCCAGTGCCACGAAATGACGCCCGTAACATAGCCGCCTACCGTTGGTGCGATCATCGGAGAAACGGCGATCACCAGGGTAATCATGGAAAAAACTTCCGCCCGCTTTTCAGAAGGAAAAAGATCGCTGACCAGTGCCTGTGAAGCCACAAGACCTACACACCCGCCCATGGCCTGGAAAAAACGCATCAGGACAAGTTCATCGACAGAAGAAGTAAATGCACAGCCTACGGACGCCAGCACATACAATGCAAGCCCGAAAAAAAGCGGTTTTTTACGACCGAAACGATCCAGCAAAGGGCCGTAAAGTACTTGCCCGATGCATATTCCGATGAGGTAACTTGTTAAGGATAATTGTACTTTATCAATAGTTGTTTTAAGATCGGCAGCTATCCGGGGAAAGCCCGGAAGGTACATATCGATGGAAAAAGGGCTGACTGTTGCTAGAAAACCCAGTATAAGAATGATAAAAAAATATTGCTTGCGATTCATGACCAAATATAAATTACTGAATATTTAACGGGCGCATTACGGCATTAAGTTCCTGTTTTTTAATAAGTACAATATTTTCATCAATGATAAATACTCTTGCATGCAGATGACCCTGTCTTTCAAAATGGATGGTTTTGCCTGCATGCGGCAGAACTTCAGTTCTGTTTTAATTTACATATATTTAAGCCAGAGATATTTTTTCAAACTTTTAAGCCTTAACAATGAGAACCATTTTTATTCTGCTGACCATCTTTATGTTCAGAATGTTCCTGCCTGAACCTGTAACCAAAACGCTGACAATCCCTGTTTGTCACACGCCTGCTGCTGCCAATGACATGTCTGAACTGGCAGCAAATGCGGCGTTTCAGGCTCTTCATGAAATTCCCGTTCCTTTTAAATATCAAGGCAACGGCGAAATGATCAGTTTTCCGACTCCTGACGGTAAAACAGGTTCCGGATTTTTGATAAAGTCTCCTAAAAAATCGGACAAATGGCTTCTGGTATATCAGGAATGGTGGGGACTGAACGATCACATCAAGCAGGAGGCAGCCAAACTGCACAAAGATCTGGGCGATGTAAATGTGCTTGCACTGGATATGTACGACGGAAAAGTGGGAACCACGCGCGAGGAAGCCGGCCAGCTTATGCAGAATGCATCTGCGGACAGACTTGCTTCCATTACAAAAGGCGGACTGAACTATGCAGGTAAAAATGCCAGAATCGCCAGCATCGGATGGTGTTTCGGCGGAATGCTGTCATTGCAGTCTGCCATTGCAAGCGGCAAACAGGTTGCGGGCTGCGTCATGTACTACGGCCGTCCGGAACAGGATGTGGAAAAACTGAAAACGCTGCAAACGGATGTACTGGGTATTTTTGGTTCGCAGGATCAGGGCATCAACCCGGAAGTTGTGGCAAAATTTGAAAAAGATATGAAAGCAGCCGGAAAGCAGGTTACCATTAAGATGTACGATGCCGTTCACGGATTTGCCAACCCGAGCAACCCGAAGTACGATGCCGCCGCTACTGAAGATGCTTATAAATTGTCTCTGGCCTATCTTAAAAAGAAACTCGGATAACCGGATGCATTACCCATAAAAAAATCCCGGCATTGCTGTCCGGGATTTTTTATTTTATTGCTGAAAAAAACAGATTAATCCTGTGCTTTCTTCTTCACTTTTTTTGCTTCGTCTCTGGTAGCATCGTATGCTTTTTCAGCGCCTTTCTCTACTTTCTTGGCACCTTTCTTCATACCTTTGCCTACCTTGTCTGCGCCTTCGCTGGTTTTGTCACCAACTTCCTTGGCATCTTTCTTAATTTCCTGACCAGCCTGTTTTCCGGCAGCCTTCGTTGAAGCTACGGCTTTGTCTGCTTTTGTTTTTGCCGATTCCTGTGCAAATGCCGCAGTCGATAATCCAATCAGTGCAGCCATAACAAATATCTTCTTCATGATCTTCTATTTGGTTGAGAATGAATATACTTGATCATTGATCAGCTTTTCAGCAAAGCTGCATGTCCGTATATTCCCGAACAAAAATCATTCCAGAATCTGAAATCAGGATTTTCTTGGATGCTGCAAAGTATTATTTTTTAAGCTGCATGGCATAATCAGCAGTTTCAACTTTACTGGTTTCTGCCGGTTTATATTTTTTTGCCATTTCAATCTTATGAGTTGGATTATTGAGGATGCCTGATTCTCTGTCTTCCACGGCAATATGCGGCGCAATGACGAGCGAAACAATGGACATCAGTTTGATCAGGATATTCATGGACGGGCCCGAAGTATCCTTGAATGGATCACCGACGGTATCACCCGTAACCGCAGCTTTATGCGGTTCCGACTTTTTATAGTACGTAACACCGTTGATAACCGCTCCTTTTTCAAAGGACTTTTTGGCATTGTCCCAGGCGCCGCCGGCATTGTTTTGAAAAATCCCCATCAAGACGCCTGAAACGGTGACGCCGGCCAGCGTTCCGCCCAGTACTTCCGGCCCGAAAATAAATCCTACGATTACGGGAACAATCAAGGCGATTAACCCCGGAGCAACCATTTCGCGAATGGAAGCCTGTGTAGAAATGGCAACACATTTATCGTATTCAGGCTTTGCCGTTCCTTCCATAATGCCGGGGATTTCACGGAACTGCCTGCGAACTTCCTCAACCATTTTCATAGCCGCACGGCCAACCGCCGCAATGGCCAGCGAAGAAAATATGAACGGGATCATGGCGCCTACAAACAAACCGGCAAGCACGTTGGCCTTGTAAATATCGATGGAATTAATTCCCGCTACGCCGCAGAATGCTGCAAAAAGCGCCAGGGACGTAAGTGCCGCAGAAGCAATGGCGAACCCTTTTCCCGAAGCCGCAGTCGTATTTCCTACCGCGTCCAGAATGTCTGTACGGCCGCGTACTTCCTCCGGCAGATAAGCCATTTCAGCAATTCCTCCGGCATTATCGGCAATGGGGCCAAAAGCATCAATGGCAAGCTGCATGGCCGTTGTAGCCATCATTCCGGCAGCCGCAATGGCCACGCCGTACAATCCTGCAAATTCGTAGCTGATAAATATCCCAGCAGCCAGCACAAGCGTCGGAACAACGGTTGATTCCATTCCCACAGAAAGTCCGCCGATGATGTTTGTCGCATGCCCGGTCGAAGACTGATTGACAATGGACTGAACCGGGCGTTTTCCCATGGCGGTATAATATTCCGTAACCGTTGACATGATGGCACCGACAATTGAACCCAGCAAAATAGCCCAGAAGACATCTATTGCGGTAAAATCAACGCCCCGGATCGTGAGCGTGCCTTCGGGCAGCATCCAAAAAGTAAGCGGATAGCTTGCGATCAGTACGATAATGATAGAGCCCCAGTTGCCGCGGTTCAACGCAGCCTGCACATTGCCTTCATCGTTACTGACGCGTACGAGCAGCATACCGATGATGGATGCGATCAGGCCGATGCCGGCAATGACCATCGGCAGCAAAATCGGTGAGATACCGCCGAAATTATCCGTGGATTCCGAAATGATTTCACGGCCTAAAACCATCGTCGCCAATATCGTAGCCACGTAGGAACCAAACAAATCGGCACCCATTCCAGCAACGTCGCCCACATTATCGCCCACGTTGTCGGCAATCGTTGCAGGGTTGCGCGGGTCGTCTTCCGGAATGCCGGCCTCCACTTTGCCGACAAGATCCGCGCCTACGTCAGCCGCTTTGGTATAAATGCCGCCGCCTACGCGCGCAAACAATGCGATGGATTCGGCTCCCAGTGAAAAACCGGCCAGCACTTCCAGTACTTTTTCCATGCCGAGCCCGTTTACATCGCTGCCGTCGGTTACAAATACAGAATATAGAATGATAAACAGGCCGCCAAGTCCGATTACGGCAAGACTGGCAACGCCGATACCCATTACCGAACCGCCTGTAAATGAAACTTCCAGTGCTTTGGTAAGACTGGAACGCGCGGCCTGCGTCGTGCGAACATTGGATTTCGTTGCTATGTTCATTCCGATGTAGCCGGCAAATGCAGAAACAAACGCGCCGATTACGAAAGATATGCCGATAAATGCACTGGAATTTTCAACAAGTGTGCCTGAGTAACCTAATAAAATACTGACTATAATACCGAATACAATGAGTACGCGCCATTCGGCTTTCAGGAAAGCCAGCGCACCGTCTGCTATGGCGTCCGATATATTTTTCATTTCCGGGCTTCCTGCATCCTGACGGACAACCCAGCCTCTTTTGAAGAACATCACCAGCAAGCCTACGAGGCCAAGTGCCGGCACCAGATAAGTAATGTTACTCATACGCTATTCAGAATTTGATTAAAGGTTTTATAATTCTCGTAAATATAGAGAATGGGACCTCATATTAAAGGCTGGAACCGCTAATTTTAGATTAATTCGTATAGATTTTATGATATTTTCCAGAAATGTTGTAGTCCAAAAAGGGTTATTATGCTACAAACAACTTATTACCAACGGTTTATAAGTTTAAACTTCTCACTCCAATAAATATCAATTTTAAACGATATAATTGTTCTAAATACAGAATTACTTGATAAAACCGGGGAAATCGAGCGTTTTTTCTTTCTTACGCGTAACCGATAAAATCAGATAAGTAAACAGAAATCCGAGTGTGCCTGCAACAACAGCGAGCAACGCGCCGCCGATAAAATACTGTAAAAAATTAACGTGAATGGATTCGAGCGTAAGATTTTTGAAACTGTTCACCTGCGTACCGTTTTTGTAGAACAGGCCTCCGAATTTGTAGCTTCCGAAAATAATGAACGGAATGAACGGCGGAATGCTGATATTGGCCGCAGCCAGAAAAAGGACTTTGTTCATTTTGAAATAAACCGCAAGCGGAATCCCGATCAGCAGCTGAAATCCCCATACCGGAAAAATCCCCATGAAAAAACCGAAACCTACCGAACGGGCTTTGCTGAGATTGGATTCTTCGGGTTTTACAGCTTCATGCCTGATGATATTCCAGAGTCCTTTCTTCTTTACACGGATAAAAATCCTTCTGGGCAGATAATACAGCAAAGTAAGGATCACAAACCAGGTGTTCAGGATACTGATCCGGGTAAAATCAATAAACGGCCGGAAATGCGTTACTCTTTCTTTTTTGTCATAAATCACATGGATATGGATCGGAACGACGGGAACATTTTGCCATGCCATTTTCACGATCACTTCAATTTCTGTTTCAAACCGGGTTGTAAACAAGCGGATTTTACGGAGCGGTTCCAGCGGGTACAGGCGGTAACCGGTCTGCGTATCGGGCAAAGTCAGACCGGTTTCGACTTTATACCAGAAATTTGAAAATTTGTTTCCAAACGAACTTTTTCCCGGCACACCTTCCTGTTCCATATCCCGCGAACCCATAATCAGCGCACCCGGATGCTGGCTGGCGGCGTCTGTAAAAAGCGGAATATCCGAAGGAAGATGCTGTCCGTCCGAATCAATCGAGATGGCGTTTGCATAACCCAGCCTTATGGCTTCCCGGAATCCTTTCCGCAGCGAATAGCCTTTTCCGGAATTACGCTCATTGTTCAGAACGGTGATTTTTGAAGCAAACTCTGCCAGGATCATTTCCGTTTCATCCGTTGAGCCGTCGTTGATAACAATCACATCTTGTCCGTCTGAATACCTCAGCACCTCGGCAATAACATTCCGGATCGTTTTTGAATTGTTGTAAGTCGGGACAATGATACAGCAATGGATATCCTTAAGGGTCATTTTTCAGATTGATTGGGCTGGAATAACTGGCAATTTGCATCCAAATGTAAGCATGCTGATGACTTTACAGATAAGTTGCCTGCACTTTAAAGAAAATCACTTCCCCGGATTCTGCACTTGCGGTAACTTCCATACTTTCCGATATACGCCACTTGATATTGATCCGTATCAGCGGGTTTTCCACAGGGTTCAGAATATGAAGGAACTTGCATGACCGCAGCGTATCAAGCCTGATCTTTTTATGAAAATGCTGTTCCAGCAATTCCTTTACAATCTGAAGCTGTACGACACCCGGCGTCACCGGCATACCCGGAAAATGTCCCTGAAACAAGCGATGCGAAGCATTCAGCCTGATTTCGGAAACCAGTTTATCCTCCGACTGGTTAAAATTTATGATGCTGTAAAGATCGTTCAGGAACATGCAGTGGCCGGATAATACTTACAGATTTTGAAAAATGCCGTCGTTCAGAGGCTGGTTTATTTTTTCATTCTGGAATTTCATGATGCTTCTGTCGCCGTTCTTTTCGAAAAAAGAAAGCTCTTTCAAACGCATCGTATTTTTGGAAAACACCAGCTTTACACTTGTATAAATGTTTTTCAATCGACGGTTAACGGGCGTAAGCACAATCATATACTGATCTTCACTTTCCAGGCAGCTTTGTGAAAAGGCCTTGTTCTGCTGAAAATCACCGTTGACAAGCCCGATCATCAGTTCCTTGATCTGGCCGGCCATTTTGCCCGCCTGCCCTACTTTCTTTTCTTTTCCGCCTTCCTGAATCCTGAGATTGTCGCCGCTGATCAGAATGACGTATTTAGCCGGAAGTTTTTGTTCCCAGCGCATTTTGTCCTTCTTCTTATAATAAAATACGCCGGATGAACGCTCGGGTTCTTTCAAAACCGAGAGGTACTTTTCTTCGGAAAATGAAGCCTGAACGGATGAAGTGGTTTCAGAAGCTTGTCGCAGTTCCTGCAGAATTTTGTCAGGCTCGGCGGCAGGTCTGAAATGCTGGGCATGCAACTGAAAAAACCCTGAACAGATCAGTAAAAAAGGAAGTAACCTATATATTTTCATAGGGTTCTTTCTGAATAAGTTTGGAAAGCGATTCGATACGGATTCCTTTCTGCCGGCAATGTTCAATGACATCTTCCAGCGAATCAGCCGTTACGCTCCGGTTATCGTGCAGCAAAACAATATGCCCGGTTTCAATTTCCGAAATGATCTTGTTGATGATCTGATATTTGTTTTCCGCTTTGGTGTCGAGGCTGCGCAGAGACCAGCCGATGGAATTCAGCCCGAGATCTTTCAGAACGGTTGCATACCTCGGATTGGTAACACCGAACGGCGGCCGGAAAAACAAAGGCTTCTTACCAAGAATATCAGCGATAACCGCATTGCATTTCAAAAGCTCGGCCTTCAGCTTTCGAGTTGGGAAAAATGCCGTAAAATAATGGTGACTGAACGTATGGTTGGCGACGATGTGACCTTCTTCATCCATTTGCCGCAGCAGTTCAGGATATTTTTCTGCTTTTTTGCCGATTACAAAAAATGCAGCCTTGATGTCTTTTTCTTTTAGAATATGAAGAATTTTCGGTGTGGTATCCGGATCGGGGCCGTCGTCAAAAGTCAATGCAATGGCCTTTTTTTTACCGTAATTGATGGATTTAAGAAAGTAATTGGTCTGAATATGAAAGGAACCGTAGGCGGTCAGACCCAGATATAACAGTATAATGATCGCAAAAACGATCAGAACAAGTCCTGTTTCCCAGAATATGATTCCACTCAGGGCAAAAACAGTAATGGCGGTAAAGGTTACAATATTATGCTTCAACGGATTGTACGAGAATGAGACCCAAATTATGCTGAATCAATGAATTACAAATCAGAATATTCTTTAAAGATCGTGTGTGCTGCATTTTGTCAACGGCAAAGTGCAAGGCAAAAGCCGATGCCGTCGGATAAATGCCCGAGTACTTCAGGTAATTTATAACATGCAGATTTTCCATCTTCCAAAAGGACTGAAAACCCTTCTCTTCATCTTCCGTTCCAACGATGGAACCGGCATATAAAACCAGATCCAGATCCTCCGGACTTACATTGTTCCTGTCCAGAAACGCCGTAATTTGCTCCGGTATATTCTTTACAAGGCCCACTGCTTCGGCATCTTTAATCCCGGCCAAAGTTTGATCCGACTTTTCAGCTGAAAGTATAAAAAATGATGCCCCGGAAGTAAATCGGGAATCTGACCGGACATTTAATTGCTTTGAAATTTCGTCCAACAAGGCTATATGTTCGTCTGCAGCACCGGCAAGAATGTGTTTTTCGCCTTCATCAATCAGCAGCATGGCGTCCAGCAAAGCATTTTCGAAAGAAACGGAATTCTGCGTATGCGTCATGTTATAACCGTGATTTCCAAGACTGAGCGAAATCTGTCCGGCCATGGTATTATGCGTAGACTGAATAAACGAAGTCGGAGGCAGTAAACCTTTGACCGTTAAGGCATGGTTCAGAAACTTTTCTGTATCCAGCAGGCAACCCAATCCCGTTCCGACCACAATGGCATCCGGATGTTCGATCCCGCCTTGTTTCAGGCACGCTCCGGAACAGGCAACGGACATACGGAGTATTTTACTCATTCTGCGCAGCAAACCGGGCTCAATATATTCCTTGTAATCAGGATTAATCAGTGCAGAACCGGCATGCAGCGGTTCGATCATGCCGGAAAAACCCGGATTCAGAAATGCAGGCTGATGAGAAATCGTGGAAGCGGCAGAAATGTAATACAAGTATGTAATGCTTAAATGTTTAGAATTTCTGTTAGCGGAAAGATAGAAAATGATCAGGCATGATCTGAAAAAACCAGTGAAGAATTGTTTCCGCCAAAACCGAAAGAGTTGGAAAGCACCGCATGAACCGGTTTTTCTGCCTGCAGAATCGTGACCGGTTCAAGTCCGGTCTCCGTTATCGGAGTACTGAAATTGATATTCGGATAAATCAGTTGGTTCTGAATGGCAAGAACGGAAAAAACGGCTTCCACTGCGCCGGCGGCTGCGAGGGTATGGCCTGTAAACGATTTGGTTGAGCTGAATGCAGGCACCTGATCGCCAAAAACGTTTGTCAACGCAACAGATTCCGAAAGGTCATTGTTTTTTGTACCGGTTCCATGTGCATTGATGTACGAAATTTGCGACGGACTGATACCGGACTTTTCTATTGCTTTCTGCATAGCGAGCGTTGCGCCTTTTCCTTCCGGCGAAGAAGCCGTCTGGTGAAAAGCATCCGCCGCATTTGCCCAGCCATTCAGAAAAGCCAGCGTTCTGTTGCCGGAGAAGCGGATGCTTTTTTCATTTTCAAGCAGCAGGAAGGCGGCTCCTTCTCCAAGGTTCAGCCCTTCCCGGGATTCGTCAAACGGCCGGCACCATTGTTCGTCGTAAATCATCAGCGAGCGAAACCCGTTTACCGTAAAATTCGTCAGCGCGTCTGTTCCGCCAACCAGAACCCGGTCCAGTTTTCCCTGCATCAGCAACCTTGCCCCGAGCATAATGGCATTTGCACCAGACGAACAAGCCGTTGAAAGCGTGTTTATGTAGCCCGAAATTCCCAGTTCTGCTGCAATACGTTCCGTAGTGCTTCCGCTGTCATGCGTTCCGAGCATTGCAAAATCCGCATCCGTTCCATCCAGGTATGCATTGTAAAACTGCTCGCTCTGATCCATCCCGCCAACCGAAGTAGCAGAAATAATGCCCGTTCTGATCTGATTGTGCTGCTTTGCATTTCCATAGGCTTCCCGCGCAGCTTTCAGTCCAAGCAAGGTAGTACGCGAAATGAACTGGCTTTGCGTTTTTGATTCCTTTTTTAAAACCGGATTTGTTGCTTTTACCGCACCGGCCAGAAAGATTTTATCATCATCCAGAAACGAGAATGGCATAATGCCGGTTCTGCTTTCTTTCAATGCAAGCAGGTTTTCCTGAACGCTCAGTCCGATGGCAGAAACGACCCCGATTCCGGTTATGCGCACACTCATTGCTTTTTATGGTAAAATCAGCCTTTTCTTTTGAGGATATATTCGGCCATTGAATTAACAGACCTGAAGACTTCCTTGCCTTCTTCCGGTTTTGTAACCTGAATGCCGTGGTATTTTTCGAGCAGCACAATAAGTTCCAGCGCATCTATCGAGTCCAGCCCAAGGCCTTTGTCGCTGAACAGCAAGGTGTCGTCGTCGATATCGGCCGGTGTAATTTCTTCCAGATTGAGCTGTTCGATCAGTTGTCTTTTAAGTTCTTCCTTTAAATCATCCATGACTAATATTAATAATTGGCGTTAATTTCAGTTTTATGCAAATTGCCTGCAAAAGCAATTTTTGACAAATTATCCGCAGTAAATTCAGACCTGTTTTCACCTTCTTTTTCAATCAGAAACGTAAAAACATCAATTTGGTTTCCTGCTATCTCAAGCCAGCTGCAAAGTACCGCTTCAGAACCTGCCGACAGCAGTATATGACAATGGTTTATATAAAATTCCGGATCAAATTCAGGCAAAACGGCAAACAGACTTTCTCCATACCATTTGTTGAGAATGGCAATTTCACCCATGACGATATTGGGCAAAGTATACACAAACAGCGACGGACTTGGCGCACCGTTCCGATAAGCATGAACAAATTTCTGATCCGTTTCGGCGCTGCCTGACTGGTTTGCAAAAAGCATGGCTATTTCATCATCCTTATACTTTTCGGCAAATTGCGGATTGGCACGTTTGATCAGTTTCGAAGTCAGGAATCCTGCCTGCGACAGCACGTCCATCTTGTGAAATTTAGGATAAACGAATTCCTGCTGCTTGTAAATTTGCTTAAACCAGGAATCGCCGGAATCCTTGTCACGCCTGCAGATCATTTCGCCGTTGACTGCACAAATGTTCTCCTTCAAATGGGCATATGCCGTAATGAATTTCATAAGCTTCTGAGAATAAGGGAAGCATTTCCGCCTCCAAAACCCGATGCCGTTTTTAAAATAGTTTCAGGATTTGCCACCGTGTTCCCCGAAACAATATTCAGGGCTTTCGAAGTACCTTGCTCCTGAAAACCAAGGCTTTTGAACAAAATACCGTTCCGGATCATTTGCATGGAAGCTGCGGTTTCAATAATTCCTGCCGCGCCAAGCGTATGCCCGAAATAGCCTTTCAGACTGTTCAACGGAATGGTACTCATGCCAAGACGATCAAAAGCGATGGATTCCATTTCGTCATTAAACACCGTTGCCGTTCCGTGCGCCGAAATAAAATCCAGCTCATCTGCTGCAATGCCGTTTTTTTCCATCGTTTTCTTTACGCTCCGGAAAAGCCCCTCGCCTGTTCTTGAAGGTCCGGAAATATGATTGGCATCGTTGGCAGTCGTGCCGGCAAGCAATTGCAAAGGAGCATTTTTAAAAATATTTTCAGAAGCCGAAATCACGACTGCACCGCAGCCTTCACCGATTGAAATCCCGTTCCGCGCGGCATCAAACGGCTTGCACGGCGTGTCTCCAATGGCGAAAAGCGACTGGAAACCGTAAACAACAAAGTCCGAAAGCACATCGCAGCCAATTACAACGGCATGGTCGTAAAGTTTTGCATGGATCAGATGATGCGCCGTGTTTATGGCAACGATTCCTGAAATACAGGCACTTGAAATAACGAGCGGACGATTTGCAAGGTTGAATTTTTGCTGTACCGCCGAAACTGGTGCGTTAAAAGGATCATTTATTTGCTCCGGATCGCCTTTGGTCGAACTGATCACGAATATAGTCCGTTCCGAAAGCAACACAGCGTCGTCCATTTCATTCCTGATGGCTTCAACGGCTTGTATGATCAGACGCGTAAATTTTCCAGGACCGTCCAGATCCGTCATTTTTGATAAAAACAGATTTTGGTGGTCAAAACCTGCATCCGCGATCAGTGAAATCCCGGACCGGTTAGCGGTCATTGCCGTACGGTTTTCTTCTGTGGTTTTTCCTAATGGGCTAATCATCAACTCCGCACCGATGTAGGTCATTTCCAGTTGCAGTAAAATGGCTTTTTATTTACTAACTCCGTTTCTTTCTTTCCAGTTTCTGTAGAAATCCGGCGTGACCAGTTCCAGCGTCCGCGTTTCCCTGTTCAGAAAAACCTGCATGGTTTTGCCAATTGCGCTGATTTCGCCCGTAGTCATATTAACTACTTCATATTCAAACAGCAACTTGGCCGACTTTGCCGGAATATAACGGGTAATGACTTTAATGACCTGTCCGTAATAAACCGGCGACTTATGTTCGATTTCCGATTTGACGATGGGCGTAAAATAACCGTTATCAAAAATGGTCAGATATTCCAGCCCGTGTTCTTTTCCGAAAGCTTCGCGTCCGTCCTCAAAAAATTTCAGATAGTTTCCATGCCATACAACGCCCATGGCGTCGGTTTCACTAAATCGAATATCAATCCTGATTTCTGAGGTAATCATGCTTTTTGAATCATTGAAAATTACTGCGAAACCACAATTTTCATTTCGCAACTGAGCAATTTACGTCCATCCTGCCAGTTTTCGCCTTTTACAAGATAGATGTTTTCCAGCTGGTGCAACGGATTTACAACCGTGACAATACCCGAATTTACTGCCGGAAGTTCGTATACCCGAAGTCTGGAAATAGCTCCGATAAAGCCCATGCGCGGATTTTCATGCTTTTCTGCATCCAGATAGCTGAATGCGGCGGCGCAGGTTTGTGCAATGTTTTCAATCAGTCCGGTTTCCTGAAAAAAGCCGTTTTGCGCCAGCATGTTATCACTTTTTATAAAAAAGTCTGACTCGAAAACTTCCTTTGTTGCAAGCAGCAGGTTATCAATCATAACAAAAGGCTCCCGGTGCGGAATCCAGCTTTCCATGACATTTCTGGCGATCAGCATCAATTGAAAAAGTTGAAATAATTAAACCATTGCTCCGGATACTGCCTTACTTTCTTTTCAAGTTCCGCTACGTACAACTTCGCAATTACCTCCGGTTTCAGCTTTTCGGTAATCGGCAACGTTGCGCTCAGGTGATAACTGTACTTGCCGTTTTTGGCTGCAAAAACAAAGGTAACCGGTGCTTCAAATTTGGATGCAATGACAAACGGCCCGTACGGGAACTTTGCTTTTTTACCCAGAAAATCCAGCTCTATATATTTTGCCCCGTCCAGATAGCGATCGCAGTGAATGGCAATGAACTCGTTGCCAAGCAATGCATTGCGGATCGAAATAATATGCGACAGATCGTCTTTGATGGCAATGACCTTGAAATGCGAACCGCCGGTTGAAAGATCCATGTATTGCTTGATACTTTCCACTTCTGCATCGAGCATCACAATATTGATCGCGGAAGCAACCCGTCCTTTCAGCAGATTTCCTGCCGTTTCCCAGTTACCGAGATGTGCGCTGAGCAGTATCCCGCCTTTTCCCGCATCGCGTATATCAAGCAGATATTGCTCATTTTCAAAGGTATGGACAAATTTCTCGTTTTTACCGAGCAGAAAAGCAGCGCGGTCCACAAGTGTCTGCCCGAACACATAGAAATTTTTACGGGCAAGGAATTTTGCTTTAATGGACGGAATCTGAAGTCCGTTCTGATAAAAATCGAGCAGTGCATTTCTGGGCTTGGCAGCCATCAGAAAGTAATAACCTGTAACGATACGCAGCAGGCGGTACGCAAAATCAATCCCGAGGGAATTAATAAAGAACAGAAATATTTTATAACCCGCAAGTGATCCTTTTGTCTTCCCGTCCCAACGGCTCATAGGTTACAGTGCGAGTTTCTTGCGAACGAGCTTGAAAAAATCGCCGAAAGTGACAATTTCCTTGAAATCTTCTCCTGTAATCTTGATATTCAGATTTTCCTCAATCAGCACGACAAGATCAACATAATCAAGGCTGTCCAGATCCAGTGTGTCTTTCAGGTTATTTTCAGGAAGAATAAGATTTCGGTCTATCTCAAATTCCTCGGACAAAAAATCACGGGTTTCTTCAATAACTTCTTCCCAATTCATTTTTACATCATTAATATACATGGCTACAAAATTAATTTATTCCTGCTGATAGTTTAAAATTTCCGGATTATTAAAATGATAATTTCTGATACAATTATCACCTTTAAACTGCAGACTGAATCAATTTACATGTTTTCAGTGTAAAACAAAAATACATCTTTTTCACGGCAGGCAATTGCCGATTACGAAATGGCACAAGAAAGATAAGTTAGCACAATTAAACTTTCTTCAGGATCAGCGTAGAATTGGTTCCTCCGAAACCAAAGGAATTTGACAGGAAGCAATCAATTGGCTGTTGCTTTGTTTCCGGAATGATGTTGATCCGTGCAGAATCCTCGTCCGGATTTTCAAAGTTGATGTTGGGCGCAATAAACGAATGCTGCATCATCAGTATGGAATACACGATTTCGCTCGCTCCGGCCATCCAGCATTCGTGCCCCGTCATGGATTTGGTTGAACTTACCGGAACGTCTGCCCCGAAAACTTCATATATAGCCTTTGCTTCACTGCCGTCACCCACGACTGTGGAAGTTGCATGAGCGTTGATGTAATCAATTTCATGGGTTGTAACCTGCGCCTGTTTCAGTGCCATTCTAAGCGAACGGATTTGGCCGTCAACGCTTGGATTTGAAATATGGTCGCCGTTGGAGGAAAATCCGTAACCGATCAGTTCGGCAAGAATCGGCGCACCTCTTTTTACAGCGGCTTCGTATGATTCCAGTATAACGGTTGCGGCCCCGCCGCTCGGAATAAGGCCGTCGCGGTCTTTGTCAAACGGCCGAGATGCTTTCTGCGGTTCCGATTCCCGCACTGAAAATGTTCCCAGACCGTCAAAACTGGCCATGGAAGAAGGATTGATTTCCTGCGCGCCGCCACAGATCACTCTTTCCTGCAGTCCCTGACTGATCATCAGATAGCCCATGCCAATGGAATGCGAACCCGAAGCACATGCGGCGCTCAATGTAAAGTTGATGCCTTTCAGCTTGAAAATGGTGGACAGGTTCATGTTCACCGTGCTGTTCATATTCTGGAAAATGGCGCCGCTTCCGATCAGCGTTGTATCCTTTTTTTCCTTTGCCCGGTCAACGGCTTCTATAATGGAAGCCGCCGTACTGTCATTTCCGAAGATGATGCCGGTTTCCGATTTTTCAAGAAAATCAATATCCAGCCCCGACATATCCAGCGCTTCTTTCGTAGCGACATACGCATAAATGGCAGGCTGGTGCATGCCCAGCCGCTGCCTTCTGGAAAGCTGGTTTTTGAGGTCCGGTTCCTGAACCATTCCCGTCAGCGCGGAACGGAAACCAAAATCTTTCCGCTGCTGATCAAAAACAATCCCGCTTTTGCCGGCATATAATGACTGGGTTACCTCACCCAAGTTCTGGCCGAGGCAGGAATAAATCCCGATTCCGGTGACAACAACTCGCTGACTCATTTATGAATAAATTCCTCCATTAATATTGATTACTTCTCCTGTAATGTAACCTGCTTTGTCCGAAACCAGAAAACTGACCAGATGCGCCACTTCCTCGGCATTTCCGAATCGGTTCATCGGAACCATCTTTTTAAGTTCGTCCTCATTCAGGTCTTTGGTCATGTCACTGGTTATAAAGCCCGGCGCAACGGCATTTACTGTAATGTTGCGTTTGGCTACTTCCTGCGCGAGCGCCTTTGTGGCTGCAATCATGGCCCCTTTTGCCGCAGAATAATTGGTTTGTCCCGCAACGCCTTTCAGCCCGGACAAGGACGCAATGTTTACAACGCGGCCGGAGCGCTTCCGCAGCATTTGCTGAATGACATTCTGTGTAACGTTATAAAACCCTTTTACTGATATGTTCATGACGTCGTCCCAGTCATTTTCCGGCATCCACATGAATAATCCGTCGCGCGTGATCCCGGCATTATTCACCAGCACACGGATGAACTTGTTTTCGTTTTTTTCTTTCCATTCATTCAAAGCCGCATCCACTTCCGGTTTCACCTGTACATTGAAATGAATAATTTCACCTTGCCCGCCATTCGCAGTAATAGCAGCCAGCGTTTCTTCGGCAGCATGCCGGTTCGAAGCATAATTCACCAGCATGTAAAATCCGTGGTCTATGGCTAACTGAACGGCAATGGCCCTGCCCAATCCTCTTGAAGCGCCTGTTACCAATGCACAGTTCATAATGTAAACGGGTTTTCTTTCATGTATTCACAAACTGCCGCTATGTTTTCCGCCTGCGGCTCATCTTCTTTTATAAAATATGCCTTTTCACGAATCTGTTTGTAAACCGATTTGGCGTTCGGAGAGAGTTTATCTTTTTCTTCTGGATCCAGCAAATCAATCGCCTGACAAATCGCCATGATGTGAATGGCCATCACTTGAAATGAATTTTCCAGAACCTGGCGCGCGAGCACGGCACTGTTTGTTCCCATGCTCACAACATCCTGATTATCATTGTTGTTCGGTATGCTATGAACGTAAACCGAACCGGACAATGCCTGATTTTCTGCCGTTGTGGAAGTAGCCGTAAACTGTATTCCCTGAAATCCGAAATTCAGGCCCCAGGTTCCGGCATTAAGGAAAGGCGGAAATTTGCCGTTCAGCTTGCTGTTCATCAGGAAATTAAGCTGACGCTCCATCAGCATGGAAAGTTTGGTCAGCACGATTTTAACCTTGTCCATTTCCAGCGAAATATAATCCCCGTGAAAATTGCCGCCATGGAAAACATTGTTGGCTTCTATGCTCACAACCGGATTGTCATTGGCCGAATTCAATTCGTTTTCAACTACTTCCTGCGCATAATGAATGGTATCCAGAATGGGACCAAGAATTTGCGGGACACAGCGTATGGAATAATATTCCTGAATTTTACGGTCAAATTCCTTACGCTGCATGGCCGTATCGTCCTTAAAAAGTTCGTCACGACTCCTTATAAGCCTGCTGCCGGCGACAAAATCACGCATTTGCTGTGCCACAAGCTGCTGTCCTTTATGGTGCTTGACAGCATTGAGTTCTTTTGAAAACGAGTCATCAAATGCTTCAATGATTTCGTTCAGCATGGAAGAGGCTGCCGTAGCCCATTGAACAAGCCTTTTTGCATAAATAAGGTTTACAGCCGCTATTCCGGTCATGCAGGAAGTTCCGTTAATCAGGCCGAGGCCGTCACGCAATTCCATTCTGAGCGGTTCAATGCCTTTTATTGCCAGCAAATCGGCTGTTTTGCAACGGATTCCATTTTCATAGACATAGCCCTCACCAATCAGATTCAACGCTAAATGCGACAACTGCACCAGATCGCCGCTTGCGCCTACGCTTCCATGTTCGAAAATCTCGGGTACAATTCCTTTGTTCAAAAATAAAACCAGCTGCTTTATAACACCCGTACTGATGCCGGAACTAGCCTGTAAAAAGGAATTCAGCCGGGCAACGATGACACTGCGTGCATACGTTTCATTCAGCGGCTTTCCCGTTCCGCTGGAATGGCTGCGGATCAGATTATATTGCAGCTGATTGAGTTTATCACTTTCAATCCGGTATTGCGCCATCGGCCCGAAACCCGTATTGATCCCGTAAATGATTTTGTCTCTGGAGAAATCGGTTAGAAAATCAAATGATTCCGAAACTTTGCCGAGCGCGTCTTCGGTCAAGATAAATTCCTTCTTTTCAAAAGCATACTGCTCAATCTGATCTAAGGAAATATGATTCATTTAAGGATGGCTAATTAAATATCTGTAAAATAAATCTTTTTTGATGGTTTTGACAAGCCGTAAAGCGGCACTTTCCGTGTAACAGCAAGTTGTCAGATCTTCACAATTTTGTAATTTTGCTTCACATCCACGTTCCCGTTTCAATGGTCGGAGATTTACTTGTAAGGCTGAACAAATTCCTTTCCTCTAACAAAACTGCCTTTTTTCTTGGTCTGATTTTTCTTACCGGTTTTCTGCTTGCCGGGATTTCACGTTTAAAAGTAACGGAAAGTATTTTTGCCACCTTGCCGAAAGGTAAAAGCTTCGAAGAATTCAACCGGCTGGTCGAAAGCAAGAACATCATCAATCAGATCGTATTTGCCGTTGACATTCCGGCTGAAACCACAACCGACGATGCACGCGCGCTTGCCGAGGCTTTTTCGGACTCGTTACGAAGATATACCAAAGGTTATATCAGGAATATTCAGGCCGAGCGGCCCGATGTTCAGGAAGATGTTTATCAGTATGCGTTCACGCATTTTCCCCAGCTTATTGATACTTCCTATTATGCGCATATCCGTTCCAGGCTGATTCCCGACACGATCCGCTCGGCCGTAAAATCTACTTACAATCAGCTTCTGACGCCCGGCGGCACTTTCCTGAAACAATTCATTATCAACGATCCGCTCGGTATTACGGGAAAGTATTTCCGGGAACTGAACGAGGTCAGTAACAGCGGCAGGATTGTTATGGAAGACGGAATGATGTTCAGCAGCGACCGCAAACAACTGCTGATTCTAGCCTCAACCAGTTTTGATTCCGGCGATTCCGAAAAAAATGTGGAATTGTTCAACCTGACCGAAGCATTCCGATCAAAATGGAACCGACAAAGCCGGTTTAATCATTTCAATTATTTCGGCACTTTCGAGATAGCGGCCCGGAATGCGATTCAGGTCAAAAAGGATTCCTATCTTACTTCATTCATTGCGCTTGCAGGCATACTGCTTTTACTTGTTATTTATTACCGCAAGCTGCTGATTCCGGTTTATATTGTACTGCCCGGTTTGTTCGGGGCCATTTTTGCACTTGGGATTACCGGCTATTTCCGTCCGGAAGTTTCCGGCATTTCACTGGCAACCGGTGCGGTTATCTTTGGGATTTTGCTGGATTATGCTTTCCATTTTTTTACACATCTGCGGCATACCCGGAACATTCAGCTGGCGATCCGGGAAGTAAGCGGGCCATTGCTTACGGGCAGTTTTACAACCGTTATGGCGTTCAGTGCGCTGCATTTTGCCAATTCGTCCGTATTGCAGGATTTTGGCTTTTTTTCATCTTTAAGTTTGCTTGGGGCTGCGCTTTTTACGCTCATTATTTTACCCGTCATCCTTTCGTCCTTTTCTTTTGATTACCATAAAATTCCGCAGGAAAAACAATCATTCCGTTTTCCGCAAATAAATTCCAGATCCCGTTCTGTCATTCTCGGCGTAATTGCTCTGCTCACGCTGGTTTTTCTTTATTTCGCTCAGTTTACAACTTTTGACAGCAGCCTCGAAAACCTCAGCATTCAGAATGAAGATCTGAAAAACCGTGAGGAAGCACTTACGGGAATTGACCCGAGAACGGAAAAGCGGATTTATGTTTTTGCAGCAAGCCAGTCCGCCGAAACGGCGCAAAATATCAATTACAATGTTTATCAAAAACTGAAAGCACTGAAGCAAAGTAATAAAATCAGCAGTTTTGTTTCGTCGGGGCTGTTCCTGATTCCGGAAAATCTGAGAAGGCAGCGCAACAGCGAATGGTATGCATTCTGGAATTTCAGGCAAAAGGAAACGACTTACAGTATTCTGGACCGGGCTGCGGCAAAAAACGGTTTCAATGCGTATGCGTTCAATGATTTTAAAGACTGGATTGCAGGCCAGCATCAGAACGCTGTTTCACTGGATACGCTTTTTCAGGAAACGGGAATTGATAATCTGATCGACTCCGGAGCATCGGGAACAACTTACATTTCCACGCTGATCGTTCCGCAAAACCAGCTTGCACATGTAAAAAAGGAACTGCGCTCTGTTAACGGCGCCGTTATTTTTGACCGCGGCGAACTCGCCGGCGAACTGCTTACGCTGGTAAAAGACGACTTCAATTACCTGCTGCTCGTTTCTGCATCCATTGTGTTCTTTACGTTGCTGATTGTGTACGGAAGAATTGAACTGACGATTTTGTCATTTCTGCCGATGGTCATAAGCTGGATCTGGATTCTCGGGATTGCGGCCATTCTGGATATTAAATTCAATTTTGTCAATGTCATTGTCACGACGTTTATTTTCGGGCTTGGCGATGATTTCAGCATTTTTGTAACAGACGGGCTGCTGAGTAAATACAAGTACGGAAAAGATACGCTCCGCTCCTATCAGTCCGCCATTGTGTTATCCGCAACAACCACCATCATCGGTACCGGCGTGCTGATTTTTGCCGAGCATCCGGCCATCCATTCCATTGCGCTCATCAGCGTGCTGGGCATTGTGTGCATTCTGTTTATTTCCTTTGTTTTTCAACCCGTTTTGTTCGATTATTTTGTTCAGAACAGGATTTCCAGAAAAAGGGCGCCCGTAACCATGCTGCCTTTTCTGATCAGTATTTCCAGCTTTACCTACTTTGTGGCCGGCTGTTTCTTCATGCAGTTCCAGCTCCTGATCATTTTGCTGCTGCCGGTGCCGGGCAAGAAGAAAAGAGAAATGATCAACCGTTCGCTTTCATTTTATGCCAAAACCGTTATTTATTCCGGCCCGCATGTGAAAAAGAACATTTCAGGGCTTGAAAACCTTCAACCGGCCCAGCCCGTTATTTTCATCGCCAATCATACTTCTTTTCTGGATATCCTGCTGACCATCATGCTGAACCCGAAAATCGTTCTGATGGTGAAAGGCTGGGTTTACAATTCTCCTTTTTTTGGTCCGATGATCCGGCATGCGGGTTATATCTATACCGAAAACGGGCCGGAAGAAAACCTTGAAAAAGTAAAAGAACTGGTTGCGGACGGCTATTCGCTGCTGATTTTTCCCGAAGGCACGCGTTCGGAAGACGGCAGAATCGGAAGGTTTCATAAAGGCGCTTTTCATCTTGCCGAACAGCTTGGCCTTGACATACAACCCATTCTCATTCACGGCGCTTCCGAAGTTCTGCCCAAAGGCGATTTCCTGATCCGTTCCGGTGCGTTGAACGTGCGCGTACTTCCGCGTATCCGTTATCAGGACCCGAAATGGGGCACACAGCTTCGGGATAAAACCAAATCCGTTGCGGCTTATTTTAAATCGGAATTTGCTTCCTATCAGCAGGAAATGGAAAATCCGGCGTATATGAAGCATAAAGTATTCACCAATTATGTCTTCAAAGGGCCGGTGCTGGAATGGTATTTCAAGATCAAATGGAAGCTGGAAAGCCGGAACTATGCTTTTTATAACGAGCTTGTTGCAGACAAAAAACGCATTCTGGATATCGGCTGCGGGTACGGCTATCTTTCCTTTTACCTGCATTACAAAAATGAAGAAAGGCAAATTACCGGAATTGATTATGACGAAGAAAAAATACGAATTGCCCAGAACAGCTACAACAAAACAGAAAATCTGAAATTTGTGTTTCAGGATGTGATGTCTGCCATTTTCGATAAATGCGATGTCATTTTCCTGAATGACATCCTGCATTATTTATCCGGAGAAAAACAGCTTGTCTTACTGGAACGCTGTGCATCGGCACTGAATGCAGACGGCATTATTTTCATCCGTGACGGCATTGCGGACAACGAGCAAAAACACAGAAATACGAAAGCAACCGAAGCATTGTCAACAGGAATTTTTTCATTCAATAAAAAAGAAAATCCGTTCCATTTCTTTACTTCCGAAGACATCCGGACATTTGCCGAAAAGCACAGACTGAGCTGTGAGATGCACGAACATTCCAGCAGTACGTCCAATGTGCTGTTCATTCTGAAACGGCGTCAGGAACAGACTGCCGATTAATAAATACCAGATTATTCACTTTTTCAATTGCCATTTAAATGCAATCTTCCGCCAGTCAAAAAGAATTTGATTTTGTAATCGTGGGAAGCGGCCTCGGCGGGCTGGCTTGCGCAACTATTCTGGCAATGGAAGGTTTCAGCGTCGCAGTTCTTGAAAAAAACAATCAGCTAGGCGGCAATTTGCAGGTTTACAGCAGGAACAAAAGCATTTTTGATACGGGTGTTCATTATGTCGGCGGCCTGGACGAAGGCGAAAACCTTTATCAGTTCTTCCGTTATTTCGGAATTCTGGACAAACTCAAACTGTACCGGATGGACGATAACGGGTTTGATGTAATCCGGTTTGACGACGGCAGCGAATTCAGCTATGCGCAAGGCATGGACAAATTCCGGGAAAAGCTGATCGGTTACTTTCCGCAGGATAAATCGGCCATTGAAACGTACTGTTCCAAAATTCAGGAAATCTGTGACAAATTTCCGTTGTACAACCTCAGCATTTCCAACGAGAATTATCATATGGACGGAGAAGTTCTGGAACTGAATGCATACGATTACATTGCTTCACTAACTGAAAATGTCCGTTTGCGAAATGTACTGGCCGGTTCCAACCTGCTTTATGCAGGCGTAAAGGAAAAAACACCGTTTTACGTACATGCGCTGATTATGAAAAGTTACCTTTCCGGTGCCTATAAATTCATTGACGGCGGCTCGCAGATTGCCATTCAGATGAGCAAATCCATCCGCCGGCACGGAGGCGTAATCCACAAGCGCAAAAAAGTAGTTTCCGCCAATTACGATGATAAAGGAGCAATCCGGGAAGTAGTGCTGGATAACGGCGAAACGTTTGCTGGAAAACATTTTATTTCCAATGTGCACCCGTCCGTCACCATCGATATTTTTGGACATGAGCGTTTTCTGGGTGTTTACAAAAACCGTGTTCAGAACCTTGAAAACAGCATTTCTACTTTTCTCGTGCACATTGCGTTTAAAGAACAAACTTTTAAATACCTCAATTACAACATTTATCAGCATCATCTGGACGACGTTTGGGACGGCGTACATTATGATGAAGCGACCTGGCCCCAGACTTATTTCATTTGCACACCCCGAATTTCCCGAACAGGAGAATACGCGGATTCCATGTCGGTGATGACTTACATGAAATCGTCGGAGACGGATCAGTGGAGCGATACTTTCAGGACGGTGGCCGAGCCCGGCGAACGCAATGAAGCATATGAAAAATTCAAATCGGATAAGGAAAAGAAAGTAATTGCGCAGCTTGAAAACGTATTTCCCGGAATTTCGGAAAAGATAAAACACGTGCACAGCGCTACGCCGCTTACTTTCCGGGATTATATCGGTAACAAAGACGGCTCTTTATACGGCGTTATGAAAGATTCCGCTTCGCCGGCGCGGACACAGATCAACACAAAAACAAGAATTCCCAACCTGCATTTAACCGGCCAGAACATTTCCCTGCATGGAATCCTGGGCGTTACGGTAAGTGCATTTGTAACGTGTTTTTCCTTCGTAAACAAAGATAAACTCATTCAAAAAGTCAAAAATGCCTGATCATGCAAACAGTTGATGTTGTAGTTATCGGAGCCGGACCAGCCGGAACCGTTGCAGCTTCTTATTTAAAAAAACAGGGTTATCACGTCACTATTCTGGAAAAAGAAAAGTTTCCCCGTTTCCAGATCGGTGAAAGTCTGCTGCCGTGCTGCATGGAGCATCTGGAAGAATGCGGGCTTCTGGAAGCAGTAAAGGCCAGAAATTTCCAGAAAAAAACCGGTGCAGCATTTGTCCGCGGTGAAAAGAAATGTGAATTTTTCTTTGAGGAACAATTTACCAAAGGCTGGACGTGGACCTGGCAGGTAAAAAGGGCAGACTTTGACAACACACTGGCCGAAGCCGCAAAAGCCAAAGGCGTTAATGTGCATTTTGAATGTGAAGTCCTTGAAGTAGAATGCAGTGCTGACAAGCAACTCATTGTATATAAAGATGTGAACGGAACAATCCATCAGATTGAGTGCCAGTTTATCATTGATTCCAGCGGGTACGGACGCGTACTGCCCAGGTTGTTTGATCTGAGCAAACCTTCCGCATTCAGTCCAAGAGGTGCTGTTTTTTCTCATCTGGAAGATAAGAAACGCACTGAAAAAGCAGGAAACAACATATTCGTACATTCATTTGACGACAATAAATCCTGGATCTGGGCGATTCCGTTTTCAGATGGCTCAACTTCCGTCGGCATTGTCGGCAACAGGGAAAAAATCATTGAACTGGCTGCAAACGGCGGAGAGAAATACAAGAAATTTATCCGGGAATTTGATGATCTTCAGGGACGTTTCACCCAGGCGGATTTCAAATTCGAACCACGCCATATTCTGGGTTATTCCATTGGTGTGAAAAAAATGTTCGGAGAAGGATTTGTGCTTTCCGGCAACAGCACCGAATTTCTTGACCCTATTTTTTCGTCGGGCGTAACTTTTGCAACCGCTTCAGGGTTACTTTCTGCTAAAATGACGCACAAACATTTACAGGGTGAAACAGTGAACTGGGAAAAGGATTATGAAAATGTGATCCAGAAAGGAATTGATGTTTTCAGAAGTTATGTTACCGGCTGGTATAACGGTGATTTTCAAACCATTGTATTTGCGAGCAATATTGAAAAAAGCATTAAATACCAGATTTGCTCCGTTCTTGCCGGCTACGTATGGGATGAGGCGAACCCGTTTGTGAAAAAGCATGATTCCATTTTGCAAACACTTGCCAAAGTCATCAGAATGGATGAAAAAGACTTCAAAAGTTCGACTGTATTTTAAAGCTGTTGGCTTTTAGCTGTTGGCGGTTAATCTGAGATTTAGCATTTATAAAAAAGATCCTTTTGTTTTTAAAACTGAAAGGATCTTTTTGTTTGGTTAAACTGCCCTTTTTAATTGATCGACAGCAGGTTAACCGGCATCCGATATATACTTTTTTAACTCCGCCGAATAACTTGCAACCTGCTTTTGCTTTTCTTCTTCATTCCAGCCCAGTGATTGTGCCATCAGTTCTGCAACAACCGGCAGACAATGCAGCGTTTCCTTCCAATCCGTAATTTCCAGACGTATTCTTCTGGCCAGAAAATCCCTGGGCGTTACAACCATTTCATGCTGAATGCCATACATTACTTCCGCTTTTATGTATGGATACTGAGCGCTAAGCCGTTGTTTCAAAGCAGGATCGTTCAAAGTCAAAGCGCCGATGCGTGTGGCCCGCGAGCCATACTTTCTGACAAGATGTCTGCAGATATCTTCTTCAAAACCAAACTCCGTTTGTAATTGCTTCCATAGTCCGGGATTGTAATTTTCCCCGCCTGCCAACACATACTGATCTGTTACACAGCTGTTTTCCTTTTTAAAAATTTCATCAGCCACATCAATCGTATCTTTTGCCATCAGGCGGTACGTAGTCCATTTGCCGCCAAGCAAGCTTATCAAACCGGAATGTCTGTCCATTTCAATTTCATGGTCGCGCAACAGGCTTTTTGTAGACTTGGAAGGATCGGCAGAAAGCAACGGCCTCAAACCTCCGAAACCGGCTTTCAGTTTTGAAATGTCGATTTTTCTGGCCAGATATGGATTCAAGGTATCAACTAAATACTGCTTTTCTTTCTGATTCAAAGTCGGTTCTGCGTTTATATCCCTGCATTCCGTATCCGTGGTCCCGATGATCATGGCGCCTTCAAACGGAATTGCAAACACAACACGTCCGTCGGAAGTTTTTGGAATCAGCATGGCATATTCGCTGTTCAGCGTTTCATAAGGCAGCACCACATGCACGCCTTTGCTTGGACGTATCCGTTCCGGCAGCTTCGGGTTCGCCGCCAACCTGATTTTATCCGAAAAAGGCCCCGTACAATTGATGATCATCCGGCTTTTGATCGTAAATGTATTTCCGGATTGTATATCGCTGACCGTTACGGCATTTACCTTTCCTTTCTCATCTTTTTCAAAGCCGTTTACCTCAATGTAATTCGCGGCAACAGCGCCTGCTTCCGAAGCAGACTGCACCAATGCAAGGCAGTAACGTGCGTCATCAAGCTGTCCGTCGTAATAAAGTACGCCGCTATGAAGTGTTTTCCGGTCCAGCGAAGGCATTTTTTCAAGTACTTCCTTTTTACTCAGCCATTTGCTTTTCGGAAGCGAGTCCTTGGTTGCAAAGGTGTCATAAATCTGCAATCCGATTTTATAGTACAAACCTTCAATCCAGGAGTTTACCGGTGTCAGCAACGCCAGTGGCCGGGCCAGGTGCGGCGCATTGTTCAGCACGATATGCCTTTCTTCCAGCCCGTGTTTTACCTGTTTCAACTGCGCAAAATCCAGTTTCTTAACGGCTTGCTCGAGATATCTTACGCCACCGTGAATAAGTTTTGTTGATCTGGAAGAAGTTTCGGAGGCAAAGTCCTTTCTGTCAATAATGGCCACTTTGTATCCGCGTAAAACAGCATCCAATGCACATCCGGCACCGCTAGCCCCTGCCCCGATAATACAGATATCAAATTCTTCCCTTTTAAGTTTTTCTAGCGATGTGTTGCGGTTCATTTATTTTGCGATACGGGCCGGCGTTGTTTTACCTGCTGCAAAAGTACAAAGCGCAGGCTGAAAACAGGTTTAAGCCTCAGTAATTTATAGATAATGCTGGTATAATAATTGCTCTTGCTACAATATGGTTCATTATACCAAATTTTAACAACAGTAATTCAATTAATCACTCAAGCAAAATCACTAACTCATGGGCTTACTATCGTTTTTAAAAGGTGTCGGAGAAAAAGTATTTAAAAAAGAAGAAACGGCTGCGCCTGCTCCTGAAACTGAACCGCTGAGGGCAAGCGCATTACTGGCACATGTCAAGTCACTTGGTCTTGCATATAACAAACTGACCGTAAAAACTTCCGGTGATACCGTCACAATTGAAGGCGAAGTTGCAAAGCAGGAAGATGCAGAGAAAATAGCACTTGCAGTCGGAAATGTGGAAGGTGTTCAGCTGGTTGATAACCGGCTAACGGTCGCTACGCCGTCCCCGGAAGCTACATACCATACGGTTGAAAAAGGCGATACGCTTTCCAAAATTGCGCAGAAAGTATACGGCGATATGATGAAATATCCGGTTATTTTTGAAGCAAACAAGCCGATGCTTTCAGATCCTGACAAGATTTATCCCGGACAAGTTCTGCGCATTCCTGCATTATAGGAAACGCAAACCTTTAAATATCAGCTTACTTACAATCATAAACAAAGAAAATGGCAACCCTTTCGGATTGCCATTTTCTTTATCTGAAACATCAAAGATTAATCTTCCGCTGCAATAACGTTCAATGTAACTTTGTGTTTTACTTCTTTGTGAAGATCAATCAGTGCAGAATAAGTACCAACCGATTTTACATCATCAACAGTAATTTTCTTACGGTCAATATCAAAACCTTTTGATTTCAGGATATCTGCAACCTGTGTATTGGTTACACGTCCGAAAATACGGCCGCTTTCACCTACAACCGTACGGATGTCGATTGTCATGTCGCCGATTGCTGCTGCAATATCTTCCGCGTCTTTTTTAAGTTTTTCTGCCTTGTGCGAAGCCTGACGCACGTTTTCAGCAACGATTTTGCGGTTAGAGGCATTCGCCAGTAATGCAAATCCCTGAGGAATAAGGTAATTACGACCGTAACCTGCTTTCACGTTTACGATATCGTTTTTATAGCCTACACCTGCAATATCAGTGATTAGTATGATTTCCATTGTTTGTAGCTCTGTCTGTTTTATTTCAATTGATCAGCAACAAAAGGCAATAAAGCCAGATGACGTGCTCTTTTTATAGCCTGGGAAACTTTACGCTGATATTTCAGGCTTGTTCCTGTCAGACGGCGAGGCAAGATTTTTCCCTGCTCATTTACCAGTTTAAGTAAAAAATCAGGATTCTTGTAGTCGATATATTTAATGCCGGATTTCTTGAAGCGGCAGTATTTTTTGCGGTTAATGTTTTTCTCAACCGGTTCGTTTACTAGTGACATAGCTTATGCGTTTTCGGTTTTTGATTCAGTAGATTCTTCTCTTTTCTTTCCAACCAGTCCTTTGCGTTTCTTCTCATTGTAAGCAATCGAATGCTTGTCAAGGACAATAGTCATAAAGCGCAAAATACGCTCGTCACGACGAAATTCGGTTTCCAGAACATCCACAACGTTTCCTTCAGATGCAGTGTATTCCACCACATGATAGAAACCGGAGTTTTTTTTCTGAATCGGGTAGGCCAGCTTGCGCAATCCCCAGTTTTCTTCATGTACAATCGTTGCACCATTTGCAGTGATGATTGTCGTGAATTTTTCAACGGCGTCCTTTGCCTGGGCCTCAGACAAAATGGGAGTTAGAATGAACACCGTTTCATATTGCTTAGACATACGGTAATTGATTAATTATAAAATTGTAAATAAAATCCTCATTTTGGCATAACTACCAAAATGAGGGTGCAAAAATAAGGCCTGGAATTTACAATTCCAAGCCCCGCCATTACTTAACACCAAGTTATTCAGCCTCTGCGCTACTTTACCGTAAATTCGCCCTGACCAATCTTGAAACCTTCGGTATATACTTCAATCGAATATTTTCCGTCTTTGAGCGGAATGCCGCCGCGGCCGTAGAAAATATCGACGGACTGACGGGAATTATTGAATGCAACGGTTTCTTTGGAACTGTAAATCAATTCCTGACCATTATACATAAATGAACCCGAGCCCGTTGCCATATCGGATAAAACGGCTCCGTCCGGATCCAGGATACGCAGGTAAATTTCCTTGTTGTTCTGCTGTGCAACGGCATTTTCTCCCAGCTGGAAGTTCACTTTCAGTTTATCAATCCTTTTTGAACGGTATTTTCCGCCTTTGCTTTCTTTGCCTTTGGACGAAAGCGCATTGACGGTCAGGTTTTCAGCACGTAATGCAGAAGCAATATTCACCTTTTCACTTAATTCCCTGTTTTGCACGGAATAACTGGTAACAGAATCAGCAAGCTGCTGCCTTTCGGATTCCAGGCCGGTTACTTTCTGGTTCAGTTCTTCATTTCTGGAAGTGGCAATGCCAAGCTGCTGCCTCAGTTGCGTAATTTCACTGTCCTTTTCAGACAGGATCGTTTCATAAGACTTGATTTTCTTGCTGTAACTGGCTGCTGAGTAAGCATTTGCATTTTTCAGTTCACGTTTGTCCTTTTCAAGCCTTTCTTTCAGAACCACAAGTGAATCCACACTTCCGCCCAGTTTCTGAATTTCTGCAATTTTCACGTCCAGCTCTGCTGAAATGGAATCCAGCTTGGTTTTTATAAATAAAACTTCTTCTGTTTTGGCTGTAATAATTTCGTCCTTTGCTACATTTTCCTGTTTTTCATGATATATAAAATAAACAAGCACGAGATTAAGCAATAACAATACAGCCAAAGCGGCCCATAAAAGTGTTTTTCTATCTTGCTTTTGTTCTTGATTATAGTCCATACAGAAGGTTAATTTTTGAAATTAGTTGGTAAAAGAACTATGTTTTTTTCAATTTTGAAATAAGTTAACGCCGATTTCTGTTGCCATGCCTATTTTTTCAATTTATAATTCAGCTTACCAAAATCTTATTCAATTCTGATGCCTTCCATTGCAGAAAACATTGCACAAACAGAAAGCCGCCTCAAACCGGGAACCCGGCTAATTGCCGTAACGAAAACCAAGCCTGTGGAAATGCTCCTGGAAGCTTACCATGCCGGATCCAAACTGTTTGGTGAAAACAAGGTCCAGGAAATGGCTGCCAAATACGAAGCGCTTCCGAAAGATATTGAATGGCATATGATCGGGCATTTGCAAACCAACAAGGTGAAATACATGGCGCCTTTCGTGTCGCTGATCCATTCTGTTGACAGCCTGAAACTGTTGAAAGAAATTAACAAGGAAGCGGCAAAAAACGACCGCATTATTCCTTGTCTTTTACAGATTTTCATTGCGCGTGAAGAAACAAAATTCGGATTATCCGAAGAAGAAGCCGCGGAAATCCTGCAATCCGAAGAATTAAGGTCTTATAAATCGGTTAAAATCAAGGGATTAATGGGAATGGCTTCCAATACGGATGATGAAACGAAAATCAGGGCTGAATTCCGGGGATTAAAAAACCTGTTTGATTCCTTTAAACAATTTGAATCCGATCAGGTCAAGATGCAGGAACTGTCGATGGGAATGAGCGGCGATTATCCGATTGCGGTAGAAGAAGGAAGTACGCTTGTGCGCGTCGGAAGCGCTATCTTTGGTTCAAGGTAAAGCATCAGTTCTGCTTTTCAGCTTTGCGGCTGTTCAGAACGGACGCTACTTTTTCACGCACAAACTCAAATGAAAGCGCGGAACACGGCATTCCGTCCTGGCGGACAAACAAGGCATTTTCCTGTCGTCCGTAGCTTCCGGAATACGGATTATACTGTGGAAAATTATTGAGCGACCCCATTAAAATAATCCCGAAAGTGCCCGTTGCATTGCCCAGATGCGACGGGCCGCTGTCCAGACCAATAAAGAAACTGGCCCGGCGAATAACTTCCGCTGTTTCCAGGATAGACAACTGGCCGCACAAATTCCGGTATGCCCCGGTTTTAATTTCAAGATTGCTTTTCAGCCCGATTTCCACGATTTCATAGTCATATTGATCCGCAAGCCATTCCACCAGTTTTTCCCAGTGTTTTGCCGGCCAGTCTTTCGGAGCATAATTGGACTGACAATGAATGACAATGAACTTTTTGTTCAAATGCAGGGAATCCGCTTTTTCAGCATGTTTTTTCTGCAAATAAAGTCTGGGCTGATCGTCAGCAGGAAATGCCGTTTTTGCCGGGATCAAATCGCCGGATTGCGCAAAGACTTCCAGCAGGTTTCCGTAATCAAAGTAATTGAAAATGGTTATATCACGCTTTTCCGCCACCGGATTTTCGATAAAAATCTGACATTTCGGGCAGTGATTATTGTTTTTAAACTGCAACTGAAACACTTCGTCAAATACGCCGGTTTGAAGCAGTACTTCCCTCTGCGTCACACAGAATTCCTGCAAAACTTCGTCAATGGCAGGATTATAATCGACCAGTTCATGAAAAGCCGGCTTTACAAACCATACAATGTATGCATCCGGGTACAACGACCGCACATATCGGGAAATCGGCTCGGCCGCTACAATGTCGCCGAAATGTTCCGTGCGGATTACAGCCACCAGCTTACGGCCCTGCTTTAACCTGCTCTTGACAGTTTTAAAATGAAGCCCGGCCCGATAACCGAGTAAATTGGCTTTCAGAATATGCGAATATTTGTGATAGCGATGTGTCCAGAGCTGGATAAAGCGTTCTAACTTCATTTTAAATCTAATTTCCGCTATCAACCGCGTGCGGAAACCGCTTTATTTTAAAAGCGCGCAAGATAATAAAATAGATTTAAAGAGTTGGTTCTGCCTCAATCGCGGCCTAACTTTACCGCCAGGCTGCTGATCGGAATCCGGCTGCAGTTCCTCACTTTACAGAAACCATTGTTTATAAACATTATGAAATTCATGATTCAGGCAGGCGGAATTCTTGGGGCTCTTGCCGTTGCACTTGGCGCTTTCGGCGCGCATGCATTAAAAGGAATGCTGGAAACTTCGGGAAGAGCGGACACGTTTGAAACAGCCGTCAAATACCAGTTTTATCATGCTATTGCGATGGTTTTGGTCGGAATACTGATGCAGCGCGCAGGTGCGGATGCTGTCCGTTTGCTGGGCTGGTCGGGCAATGCCTTTGCAGTCGGCGTGATTATTTTTTCCGGATCGCTTTATGCCATCTGTTTTACCGGCATTACCAAATTCGGTGCAACCGCACCGATCGGCGGCGTTGCGCTCATTATCGGATGGATTCTGCTGATTATGGCCGCAGGAAAATTATAATCGCCTAACCTCTCGAAAGTGTAAAAGGCCGCTGTGCATCAATTTTCAGGAAAATAAAGAGCAGAATTGAAAATGACCACAAGGAAGAACCGCCATAACTGAAAAAAGGCAGCGGAATCCCGATGACCGGCATCAGCCCGATCGTCATGCCGATATTGACCATAAAATGGAAGAAAATAATTCCTGCCACGCAGTAGCCGTAAACTCTGGCAAAGCGGCTACGCTGCCTTTCAGCAAGCACTACGAGCCTTGAAATCAATGCTATAAACAGGACAACAACAATTGCAGAGCCTATAAATCCGTGTTCTTCCCCTACGGTACAGAAAATAAAATCGGTACTTTGTTCGGGCACGAAATCGAATTTGGTCTGGGTTCCCTGTAAAAACCCTTTCCCGGTAAAGCCACCCGATCCGATTGCAATTTTGGACTGGATAACATTCCAGCCGATTCCCCTCGGATCGGAATCCGGATCGAGCAAAACCATAATACGGCCGCGCTGGTGCTTCTGAAGGACATTATTCATGAAAAAGTCAACACCGAAAACAATCCCGATCATGACAACAGCAATCAGAATCGTTGCCCAGAGCCCTCCTCTCCTTCTGGTCATCACCGGCATCAGCCATATTACGAGTCCGGCAATCACGATAATAGCGGCGGCAATATACCATTTGATAAATAATAAGGTAATAATCAGCAAAGCAGCCATCACAATGCCGATCGCCGGGATAAACCCGGGCATTCCTTCGCGGTAAAGAACAATTGCAAAAGACGCGAAAACCAGCATGGAACCGGTTTCATTGGATAAAAGAATCAGCAAGGCGGGAACGGCAATGATGCCCAGGATCGGATAATAATCTTTCAGCTTGCGCGTCAGACTGATCGCCGGATCGCTTAAATACTTGGAAATAGCGAGACTGATGGCCAGTTTGGAAAATTCCGCCGGCTGTAATGAAACCGGCCCGAACTTGATCCACGACCTTGATCCGTTGACGTTGGAACCCGCAAAAAGGACCATTACCAGAAGAAAAATGACAACCGCATAAATGATGAACGAGAACGTCTCGTAAAATTTGTAGTCAATGACCAGAATACAGACGATCAGCAGCGCCGCAGTCCCGATCCACATCAGCTGCTTGCCGGCATTGTTGTTGAAGTCAAACATGCTGGTATTCACCTCCGGATTGTAAACGGCCGCATAGATATTAATCCACCCGATCATAAGGCATGCAATGTAAATGAGCACAACGACCCAGTCTACATTTTTGGTTATGGGCTTGGTTTCCGACATGTTCTGAATGATTGTAATGCTGAATGTTGATAGTATTGCTTACGGCCTTGCTGCGGAAGGCTTGGTTTCGGTCACCGGCTTCTTTTTAGTCGTGTCTGCAGGCAAAGGCTTCTTCTGTCCCGGCAGAATTACCTTGCTCATCAGGTCTGCCTTCATCATCCTTTCTTCAAGAGCCTTGTTTGTAACTTTCCGGGTAAGGTATTTTTCTATGATCAGGTTGGCGATCGGTGCTGCGGCCTGCCCTCCGGCTCCGGCATTTTCAACAAAAACTGCGATGGCGATTTTAGGATCTTCAACGGGTGCAAAGGCAATGAAAATGGAATGGTCATCGCCTCTTTTGTTCTGCGATGTTCCCGTTTTTCCTGCGATCGTAATGCCTTCGACCCTGGATCTTCTCGCTGTTCCGCCTTCCACTGCGCCGATCATTCCTTCAATTACAGGCTCAAAATTATGCGGCTCCACGCCAGTTTCATGTCTGACAAGGTATTCAGGATTTACTTTCTTCTTATCGCCGATTCCGTGAATAACGTGCGGGGTATAGAAATAGCCCCGATTGGCAATGATCGCCGCAACGTTGGCCATTTTCAACGGCGTGATCAGCAACTCGCCTTCACCTATACTCAATGAATAAATATTGGAAAACTTCCAGCGGTACTCGCCGTAAAAACGGTCGTAGTATTTTTTATTAGGTAAATTTCCCTTGTACTCGCTCGGAAGGTCGATGCCCAGCCTTTGCCCGATTCCGAATTTACTGATCTGATCGTGCCAGTTGTCCAGCCCGACAGCGGATGCTTTAAAGGTATTTTTGATATTGTTCTTGTAAATGATCCTTCTGAACACATTGTAAAAATAAGGGTTGCAGGAATGCATCACGCCCAGTGCAACGGTTCCGGTAGCCGGATGATTGTGACAGCCAACGGGACAATTCGCATGCGTAAAACCGCTTCCCGGCGTAATCACGCCTTCCTGAAGTCCGATCAATGCCTGGATCAGTTTGAAAGTGGAACCCGGCCTGTAACTGGCCATAACCGGCCGGTTGAACAATGGCTTGTAAGGATTTCTTGCAAGCGCAGCGTAGTTTTTGGAAAAATAACGGCTTGCCAGAATATTGGGATCGTAAGTCGGAGCGGAAACCATGGAAATAATCTGCCCGGTTTTAGGCTCGATGGCAACCACGCTTCCCACTTTGTTCACCATCAAACTATCGGCATACTGCTGCACTTCCAGATCGATTCCGGAGTAAAGATTTTCCCCGGCGACGGCCATGGTATCCAGTTCCCCGCCTTTCCAAGGGCCTTTGTACACGCCGCTTACGTTCTGCATGACGAACTTGGTACCGCGTTTTCCACGCAGTTCATTCTCGTAAATTTTCTCGATTCCGCTTTGCCCGATGTAATCGCTCTGGCGGTAATAAGGCTCTTCCTGCTTCTCCAGCTGCGTTTTTGTAATTTCACTGACGTAGCCGAGCGTATTGGCAAGTGTTGGCGCCGTATAAGTCCGCAGCGAGCTTTTGGCAAACTCGAAACCGGAATAATCCACCATGATATCCTGAATGGAAGCAAAATCCTCTTTGGAAAGCTGCCGTAAAAACAGCGAAGGTTTTACCCGGCTGTATGCGCTGGCCGCAGCCATCAGACTGTCAAAGTCGCTTCTTTCGATTCCCAAAACCTGACAAAAACGCAACGTATCATCAACTCGGGCCTTGTACGGCGTAACAAGCAGGTCATAAACCGGCGTGTTGTATACGATGAGCTTTCCGGTGCGGTCGTAAATCTGGCCGCGAAACGGAATTTCAGTCACACGTTTGATGGAGTTGCTCGATGACTCAATGGAGTAGCTGTCATCCAGTACCTGTAAGTAGAAAAGTCGCAATAAGTATGTTAGACCTATTAAAGCAAAAAAACCAATGATGACAAAGCGACGATTTTCAAGCATCCTGCACTTATATTCCTGTTCTCAAATTTCATACGAAGATCGTTACATCGCAGGACTTATCAAAGCCCTAACTGCCTTTCGCAACAACCATTATTACATCTTCTTTATCTACGACCACTGCGCCGTCCGGCAAACCTTTGGGTTTTCTGACGAATTTTTTGGGCGTAAATATCACCGGGCACAACGAATCGTTTTTCCTTTTGGAGTAAAATGCGGCCAGTTCTGCGGCGCGTTCAATGACAAGTTCCGGAAAATTGCGCCCGGGCTGGTTTTTAATGATAACGTGCGATCCGGTAACATCTTTTGCATGAAGCCATAAATCGTCTTTGCCCGCATAATGCTTGGTCAGCAGATCGTTGTTTTTTGCATTCCGGCCGATCAGAATCGTGTAACCCAGAAATTCTTCTTTTTTAAACAGTTCATCCTGTGAAACCGGCGCCTTCGACTGGTTCAAGCCGCTTTTTTTGACATAAGCCCGCAGTTCACGCAGCGAATCAATGTTTTCGACGCCCGCAAGATGTTGCTGTAATTCTTCCAGTTCCGCCATTCTGGCTTCAATGCTCTCGTTCAGTCTGGCAATTTCAATCTTTTCGTTTTTTGCTTTCCGGTAAAATATTTCAGCGTTTTTCTGGGCCGACAAGTCTTTTTTGAGCTTGATCACAATCGGTTTGTCGCGGTAAAAATCATACAGTTCTGCTTTCTCCGTTCTTTCGGGAATGGCATGCATGTTGGCCATGATGATATTTCCGAGCTCTTCATTTTTAACGGCATTTTCAAGTTCTGTCAGTTTGTCAAAGGTATTGGTCAGGTAATTATTAGTCTGCTGAATGCGTTTTCGCAGTTTACGTAACAAATCTGATTTTTCCTTTTCAAGCCCGTCGAGCCGCACATAAGACATGTAAAATGCATTCAGTGCCTCGACCGGATCGTTGTATGCTGCAATCATTTCTCCCGCTTGGATCAGTGATAAAACGGGAACCAGCTCTATTTTGGTCAGATAATAAGGCGGCGATTCCAGCTTTTCCAGAAGTTCAAGAATAATCTGCCATCTTTCCGCAGCGGATTGTTTTCCTTGTAGAAGTCCGGAAAGATGTGCGTTCACCAGTTTTCCGAAAGTAGGAAAAAGCACTTCATGCCGCATATCATTGCGTACATATGCTTCAAAAGACTGATCAATAGGCCTGTTCAGAGAATCAATCGTAACGGATTTGTCAGCAGCCAGTTTATTGTTGAAAAGCAGCGTGGCGTTTCCGTCCGGGTCAAAAGCAATCAGATTGGAACGGTTGCCAAAAAGCTTGAAAACAAGTTTTTGTCCATCCTGAAAACGGATCTGAATGGCCCTTTCATTTTCAAAAACGGACAAAAATTCAACTTCATTTCCGCTTAATCCGGTAAAAAGGTTTACACTGTTTTTACGTGCACGTTCAAATTTATCCGGAAAACTGAGGCACGCAAAGTTCGATTTCAAAGTCGCCTTGATCAGGAACGGATTTGAAAGTTCCTCAGCCGCGGGCGCATCTGCAAACACCAGAATAATTTCGTCCTTTTCCTGACTGAATGCTTCAATAAAGATTTTCCCGGCAATTCTTTGATGAAGCGCCGGGGCAAGCTGTTTTAAAAAATAATAATTCTGGTGCACAGTAACTTTGATAAATTATCGGGTAAAATTAGTCAGATTTTGTCCGGGAACCAGTCTGCACGGACTTTGACTTTTCATAAGGATCAATGAACAGCCGGTTTTCTATCGTTAAAACAGATTGAATGTCCTAAACAAGAGAAGCTTTCCGGATTGCGGAAAGCTTCTTCATTATTACTACCTACACTAAATATCAATGCATTGCAGAAGCATCTACTTTGGTCTTGCCGCTTCGTGTCCACAATACAAACGGCACACAGATCAGGAACATAACACCCAGATACAGAAACACATCCATATAGGACAATACCTGAGCCTGTTTTGAAACCGTATAATCCAGTATTTTATAACCGCTCTGAAGCGCTACATCCGAAGTCATTCCTTTTGCCATAAACGAATGCTGCAAGCCTTCCACACGCTGCTGAACGACGGGATTATTGACATCCAGCTTGCTTACAAGATCGTTGCGGTGCAGCATATTCTGACGTGCGATGAATGTTGTGATCACCGCCACACCGAATGAACCGCCGAGCTGGCGCATCATTCCGGTAAATGCAGCACCTTCTCCGATTTCACGGCCTTTCAGCGTGGAAAGCGACAATGTTGTAATCGGAACAAACAACAATCCCAAACCGATTCCTCGGATAATGAGCATGTTGAAAAAAGCATCTTTGCCCGTATCCGGAGTAAGCACCAGATATCCCCAGTAGCTGTAAATAAAGAAGAAAATCATCCCTATAGCAACCAGATACTGCTGCTTGACGCCTCTCTGTAACAATTGTCCCACGATCGGCATCATCATCGCTGTTACAATAGCCGCCGGCACCATCAGCATCCCGGATTGTGTAGCCGTCCAGCCAAGCGTAGCCTGTGTATACAACGGAATAATGAAAGTGGAGCCATACAATCCGAAACCCAGGATAAATGACAGTACGGTTCCCACTCGCAGGTTTCCGTTGGACAAAACACGAAGGTTCACAATCGGGTTTTTATAAGTCAGCTCTCTCCAAATGAAAAAGAAGAACCCGAAAACGGTCGTGACGGTCAGGATTGTAATGATTTCGTCGTTAAACCAGTCTTCTTCCTGTCCTTTTTCAAGAACGTACTGAAGCGATCCGACTGCAACGGCCAGCAAGGCAATTCCTATATAATCAATTTCGTTGCTGGCTTTTTTCTCGGAATACTTCGGACTTCTTACAAACTGAAGCGTAAGCATGGCCGCAATGACACCCAGCGGAATGTTAATATAAAAAATGTACGGCCAGCTGTAATTATCAACAATGTAACCTCCAAGCGGCGGGCCCAGTGTCGGTCCCACGATAACGCCCAGTCCGTAGATGGCCTGCGCAATCCCTCTTTTTTCAGGCGGATAACTTTCCGTGATCAGCGTTTGTGCAGTTACAAGCAGCGCACCGCCGCCAAATCCCTGAATCAGTCTGAAAAATACCAGTTCCCATATATTGTCCGCATTTCCGCATAAAAATGAAGAAACGGTGAAAATGATAATGGAAGCAGCAAAATAATTTCTACGGCCAAACTGCTGCGAAAGCCAGCTTGTCATCGGCACAATGATCACGTTACCAATGGCGTAAGCCGTAATTACCCAGCTTACTTCTGACAAAGTACCGCCAAGGTTTCCACGCATATCGTTGAGCGCCACATTGACAATCGTTGTATCCACAATTTCCAGCAATGCGCACAGCACGGCTGTTATCGTGATGATAACACGCCGGAAGCCGTACTCAACCAATGATTCCTGTAATTCCATTTATATTCGGTTTAGAATCAACAATTCGGATTCCTAGTCCAACTCAACATCCACAAACACGTTCATTCCCGGGCGGAGCTGCGCAATACGGGCGTCGTTCGCGTTGGTAAATTCTATTCTGACGGGCAGCCTTTGTACGACTTTTACAAAGTTTCCGCTTGCATTGTCCGGAGGCAGTAACGCAAACCTTGCGCCTGTAGCCGGTGAAAACGAAGCAACTTTGGCTTCAAATTCATGATCGGGATAAGCATCCACATGCACAAGTACGCGCTGGCCCAGTTTCATTTTCGTAAGCTGCGTTTCCTTGAAATTCGCAACAACCCATGGTTCTGTGGTGGAAATAATGCTGAAAAGCGATTGTCCCGCCTGCAGATATTGTCCGACCTGCGCATTTACTTTTGAAACACGGCCGTCTGTAGGTGCAGTAATTACGGTATAGGAAAGGTTCAGTTCAGCGTTGGCGATATCGGCCTGATGCGCCTTGATATTGGCATTGGCCACACGGCTCTGAACGGAAGTGGCGCGCGTTTGCTGTCCGGCTGCTTTCGCCTGACGTTCTGCTGCATTTCTTTGTGCCACAAGCACTTGAAGCTGACGTTCGGCTGTTTGCTTTGCTGCGGAGGCCTGTTCGAATTCCTGCTGCGTAATGGAATGGTCCTTGATCAGGTTTTCATATCTTGCAAAATCCTGAGTGGCCCGCCATACATTTACTTTTGCAGCTTCAATCTGCGCTTCAACAACGGAAATGTTGGCTTCATATGTAATGCCGCTTGCCTGTGATGCAGTAGTGGTCGCATTCGCAAAACCCAGATTTCCCTGCGAGCTGGACAATGCTGCACGTGCCTGTTCCAGCTTGATCAGCTGATCTCTTTTGTCGAGTACGATCAGCGTATCGCCTTTTTTAACGGACTGATTGTCTTTAACCCTGATTTCTGTAACGTATCCTGAAATTCTCGGAATAACCGGACTGATGTTCGCATCGACCTGCGCATCATCGGTTTCTTCGTGATGAAGGCCGTGATTATATTTAGTATAACCCCATGTGCCTCCAATTGCAATCAATAAAACTAGGATAATAATGAAGCGATAGCTTTTCTTTTTAGGTGCAGCTTCTTCGGCTTCTATTGTACTGTGATTGGTTTCCATAATATTGTAATAGTTGATTTTGAACGAGTGTACGGGTGGAATTAAAACCGGATTTTATTTTTCAGTTAATTACGCCTGCTGTTTGTTCCAGCTTCTTGTATGCTACAACGGCATCCGCTTTTGCAGCTTCATAATTTATCCTCGACTGAACCTGTGCTACATCGGCATCCAGCAATTCGGTCGTGTTCACAAGGCTGTTATCGAATTTGTTTTTGGTAATCCGGTAATTTTCATTGGCCTGCTCCACCGCTTTTGCATAAACATCAATCTTTCTTTTGCTCAAAACATAGTTGTAATAAGCCGTATTGACTTCCAGATGGATTCGGTCCATCAAAATTTCTTCATTTGTTTTCAGCTGATAAACCTGCGTTTTAGCCTGGGCAATTTTCGCACCGGATTTCCAGAATGAACCGATATCATAACGCAGTCCGATTCCGGCATTCATGGCATTCGGGATGACGGCAACGCCGGGAATATTCAGCGCCACATATCCGGCGGTGAGCGCAAGACTTGGATAAAAATCCGCTTTCGCCACTTTTATATTGGTTTCCGCAGCTTTCCGACGGATTCCGTTGGCAGCAATGTCCTTTCTGTGCGTCAGTGCGGTTTGTTCCCATTCATTCACATTGCCTTCTTCTTTCAGCATGGTAAAACTGGCAGAATCCGCAGCAAGTACCGTATTCTCAGGAAGTCCGAGTAACAAATCCATATTTATGGTTGTTACTTTCAGATCATTTTCAGCATCCAGCAAGGCAAGCTGTACATTGGATTCCTGTAACTGCGCTTTCATCAGGTCATTTCTTGCGAGCAGTCCGTTTTTTTCGCGGTTGGTAAATTCCTGTACACGCTCGCGTTCACGCAGCAGGTTTTCGGCAACAAGGTCTACTGATCTTTTAGCCTTGTACAGATTGCTGTATGCCGCAACCGTATTCTGAATCACAGCTTCCCGGTCACTTTCAGCATCCAGCTTTGCAGCCTGTTCCAGATACCGCGCCGATTCCAGACCGTATTTGAAACGAAATCCAGAGAAAATCGGCAAAGATGCGCTCGCCATTCCGTACATGGCCTGATGCACCTGCAAAGAACTGGCTTCGGTCGTAGTGGTGTCCGATCCACTGGACGTTTTGATCTTCAGATTGATATTTGGCGTATTCAGTCGTAAATACGAACCTGAAACGCTCAGGCTTGGCAACTGGTTTTCACGGATTTCGCGGATGTTGTATCCTGCAATATCCACATTGGTCTGGCTAAGTTTAAGCTGTTTACTGTTCTGCAGACTCAGCTGAATCGCTTCTTCCAGGGTGAGCGTACGCGCAGTCTGGGCAAAGGAATGAGCGGCTGCGACAATCCAAATGATCCCGGTTGTCACAGAAACCATTTTTCTAATTCTGGATGTGGTGTTCATTAGTCACGGTTAATTTAAATAAACTTTTAAGATGCTGGCTTAATTGATTTTTCAGATATTTCTGGAATTCCGCCTCGTCCATATCTTCCAGTTTATGAAGTTTCTTATAAAAACGCTGGGTGGCGATTGCCTGAATAATCGTACCATATAAAGTCGTGGTCATCAGGCTCATATCAATATTGCTGCGAAAATCGCCGGAGGCCTGCCCTTCCGAAATGATTTTCTGCATGATTTCCATGTTGCGGAATTTCAGGTTCATGATGTGCTCGGCAATGACCGGCGTCCTTTCGGTTGAAAGCTGCTCGCGCATCATGATATTATGGAAAGACTGGTTTCCCATTAACCTTTCTATGACGCTGTCTATCAAAATATTGATTTTCTGGATCGGCGTTACGTCCTCGGCTGCCAGGATATTTTCCAGACGCGAGCGGGACTCTACCGTACGAAGTTTGAAAAGTGCCTCGATCAGCTTTTCCTTGGAACCGAAGTAGTATGAAATCATAGAAACATTCACGTCCGCTTCCTGCGCAATATCCCTTACCGAAGTGCCCGCAAAGCCTTTCTTGGCAAACAGTCGTTCGGCAACATCTATAATCTGTAATTGTTTTGCGTTGTAATCCATTTAATGAAGTCGTTTATTTTTTCCGCATTCATTGTTAAATGATGTTACAAAGATAATACTTGCACACAGCTTAATCAAACGTTTGTTTGATAATTTTAAACAAACGTTTGATTAAGCTAAAACAATCTTAAATTATTACCATTAAAATTTTTTAATGTCGGTCTTGGAGGACTGAATGGCGGAGGTAAGCGTTACTTGATTCTTCCCGGATTCTCACTTACAAAAGCGCTCCAGCCGCCTTTTTTGGACTTTCCGGAAGAGCCTGAAGTGCCGGATGCAGGCGAATTTGCATGGTACTGATGGCATATTGCAATGGCGATTCCGTCCGTTGCATCCATAAATTCACGGCTCAGTTCCATTGCAAGGATTTTTTCAAGCATATAGGCAACCTGTTCCTTGGAAGCACTGCCGCTGCCGGTCACCGACTGTTTTACTTTCCGTGGCGAATATTCCACGATGGGTATGTCCCGTGCCAGTGCGGCTGCCATGGCAACACCCTGCGCACGGCCGAGTTTGAGCATGGATTGCGGGTTTTTGCCATAAAAAGGATCTTCTATGGCCATTTCATCAGGAAGATAATCTTCAATCAGCTGGGTGATGCGTTCAAAGATTTTCTTCAACTTCAACTCATGCGTAGTATATTTGCTCAGATGAATGACACCATACTGAACAAGCGTAATTTGCTGCCCTTTTACCGAAATCACGCCATAGCCCATCACCTGCGTGCCGGGATCAACTCCAATAATTACCTTTTCAGTAGCTTCGGTCTGCTGCATTTTTATCATGGTGCAAGATAAGGAACTCTCAGGTCCAAAAGAAAAAAGAAACGTCAGGAACCTGCTGGCGGCAGGAAAACTGCTGGTTACAGTTCTTATAATCAGTTATATATATAAAACCTTTCTGAATGAGCAAAAAGGCATTGGCGACGTAAGTATCGTGTTTGCGCAGCTGTTGACTGCTGACCATTTGCCGCTGCTTTCTCTGATGCTTTTCCTCGTACCGGTCAACTGGGCGCTCGAAAGCCTGAAATGGCAGCGGCTCGCCGGAAAAGTGGTTCCCGTTACTTTCAGGGATGCATTCCGCGGCACGCTCACCGGGCTGGCCATCGGCGTGGCTGCGCCGGCTCAGCTTGGCGACACCATCGGCCGGGTTGCCGCCCTGAAATCGGATCGTCGCCTGGAAGCAATCGGCGCTGCAATTGTTTCAAACGGGATCCAGTTTTATGTTTCTGCGGCGGCAGGTGCGGCAGGCTGGTTTTATCTGTATGAAAACCTGTCTCTTTCCGTATGGAGCAAACAAGTCCTGCATGCATTGCTGATTACAGTCCTTTTTTCCGGAATAATTGTCGTTTGGCTCCGGAAACCGCTTACCAACTGGAACCCTGAAAAAACATTTTTCAAAAAAATACATGGCTACATCCGGATCATCGGCAATTACTCAGCCGGCGAACTGCTGATCTCGCTATTTTACGGAACACTTCGCTACATGGTTTTTATCAGCCAGTTTATAATGGCACTGCTGCTTTTCAGATTTCCCGTTTCCGTACCCGAACTTGCAGCCTGCGTGTCGCTGATTTTTCTTGCCAAAACCCTGATTCCCGCTGTTAATGTACTTGGCGATCTGGGACTCCGGGAATTTACGGCATTGGTTGTATTTCAGCATTATCAGCTTCCTGCCGAGCAAATCATTGCAGCTACTTTTCTTGTCTGGATTATCAACGTGCTGGGTCCTATCCTGATCGGGATTTTCCTGATCTGGAAATACAAATGGAAAAATGCCGGAAAAATGAAATCTTAATCATATCATCGGATGACAGAACATTATATATTACCGTGGCTACTTCCGCTTCTCTGGATCATAATCGGGAGCTATGCCCTATTTACCTTTATCTTAACGTTTTTCTGGAATAAAATCAAAAAGCTGCCTTCCGACATAAACAGTACTGATTTCATTACAGTCATTGTCCCCGTAAGAAACGAAGAGGAAAACATGGCTGCATTGCTGAACGATCTTGAAAATCAAAGCTTCCCGTTTTTGCAGTTTGAAGTACTGATCATGGACGACAACTCTACGGACCGCACTGCGGCAATCGTCAGTGAAATCGCTAATTGTTCGCAATGCAATATCAGGCTCATTTCACTGCCGAATACGCCTACGACTTCCCCGAAAAAGAGAGCGATTGAGACGGCCATTGTCCATGCAAAAGGAAACCTGATCGTTACAACGGACGGCGACTGCCGGAACGGACCGCATTGGCTGCGCGCCATTGCAGACTGCCACGCGGCAACGGGTGCAAAGCTGATCAGTTCGCCGGTTACATTTTCCGATCCCCGATCCCTGACCGATCATTTGCAAACGGTTGAATTTGCCAGCCTGATCGGAAGCGGTGCGAGCGCTATTTCTGCCGGTTATCCTTCTTTATGCAATGGTGCCAACCTTGCCTACGAAAAAAGTGCGTTTACTCAGGTCAGCGGATTTGACGGCGTAAGACATATTGCATCGGGTGACGACGAATTCCTGATGCACAAAATGGCAGCTGCTTTTCCGGGAAGCATCCGTTTTCTGAAGGATTCCCGCGCTGTCGTTTACACCAAAGCGCACAGTACCTGGACCGGGTTTTTCCGTCAGCGCAAAAGATGGGCAAGCAAATGGAAACATTACCAAAGCCGTACGCCGCTTGTGCTGGCACTTTATATTTTCATGTGTAATTTTTCTTTGCTTACTGGAATCGCGCTGAACATAGTTGGTTTGATTGATCTTCGGACATTTCTGATGCTTGCAGCCGTAAAGTGTATTCCGGAATGGCTGTTTCTTGGCATTATACTGAACTTCCTGCGGAGACCGAAATCCATTATGTACATCCCTGTTACGCAGCTTATTTATCCTTTTTACGTCTGCTTTTTCGGGCTTGTTGCCCAAAAACCCGAATATGAATGGAAAGGGCGGAAACTCGTCTGATCAGCATGGTTTCCAGATCAGGCGCGTCCTTTTATTTCCTTGATCTCGTTCTGCATTTCCTGTAACATACGCATAAGTTGCTGCATATCCGTTTGTGCTTCGGGAAGCTGCTTGCTGTGGAAACTGTAATATTCCCAGAGTTCGATTACTTCTGAAATGGGTACGGTATAAGCAAAATACTGTTTGTTGAACGATTGCAAAAGCATGGTTCCGTCCGGATTGATCGTCACCTGCTTGAACACAAAATCCTGATCACCTTTCAGAATTACGATGCATGGTGTTTCCGGTTTAAGGCTTGTCCAGTCCTGCACATAACGCGTAATAATATCGCTGCCTTCCGGAACCGGGAGCATGGAATCGCCGACAGTCGGGAACATCCGGAAAGTTCCGCTTCTGGGCAGTGTCGGCAAACTGAACCTCGGCAGCGTCGCCAGAAATTCAGGGTCGCTGTAACCGGAGCGGTATCCGGCTTTGGCCTGCACGGGGACATATTCGATGTTTTCTTTTTCCTGCTTGTCAACGGTTATGGCCAGCACCCGGACCTGACTTCCTTTCATAAACAGTTCACTGCCTTCTTCCAGGTCTTTGATCTTCTGTTCCGAAAGCTTGCTGATGTCGATTTTCAGCAGGCTGTCGATGCTCATCCTGAACAGTTCCGAAAAGTTGATGAGGTCATCAATCGTCGGATTGGCCGTCCTTCCGCTTTCATGTGCATTCAGCTTGACCCGGGAAATACCCAGTTTTTCAGCCAGCGCTTCCTGACTGAGTTTACGACGAAGACGGAGAAACCTGATGTTCACCGGCCAATAAATTTCCTGAGCTCCCATAACCCGTTGATATTTTTAAAATCAAACAATAGATATTAATAATATCAAATGTAGCATCAAATTTTAATTTTCAGACAAAAAGAACAAAAAATAATTTTGTTTAACTATTTTTGAAAAATGTTAAACAAAATGTCAACGTATTCTATTAAAGACCTGGAACGGATCAGCAGCATGAAAGCGCACACCATCAGAATATGGGAACAGCGGTATGGCCTTCTGGAACCGGAACGGACGGACACCAATATCCGGCTGTACAATGATGAACAGCTGAAGAAGCTGCTGAACGTATGTACACTCCTGAATCGCGGAATGAAAATTTCAAAGATCAGCAAACTGACCAAAGACCAGCTTGCAGGCGAGATAGAAAGGATCATCGCAGAGCCGGTGCACGATGACGTACAGGTTGAAGCGGTCATCAGTCAGGCGCTTATAGCGATTGCTACTTACGACGTTCTGCTTTTTGAATCCCTGTTTTCCAATGCGGTCAGAACTTTCGGCATGCATAAGATTTATGAAAAGATACTGTATCCGCTTCTGGTCCGTACCGGGTTGATGTGGATCAAAGACGACCTTCTGCCATCGCAGGAACACTTTTTGTCTAATCTTATCAGACAGAAAATATTCTCCGCAATCAATCATTTACCCTATCCGCAAAATCCGGAACAAAAATGGGTACTTTTCCTGGATGAGCAGGAAGATCATGAAATCGGGTTACTTTTCGCACACTATCTTATACGCGAACACGGACATGCTGTGATTTATCTGGGTGCCCGTGTGCCATATAAAGATCTATTGTTCGTAATTGCACAATGCAAGCCTACACACATTTATTCATTCATTGTCAGTAACCGTCCGGAGGACCGTACTGAAAAATATTTTCAACAGCTGAGAACCGATTTCAGTGAACTCGCCGTATGTATTTCAGGCGGTGATGAAAAAACGATGGAAATTGCGCAAAAGATGGGGATTGTCTGCATCAAATCCATAGACAGCCTCATTGAAATTCTAAATACTCATGCAAACTAAAAGGGTAACAACATTGGGGAAATCGCCGGAAGTAGCAGTAATCGGATCAGGGTTTTCGGGTTTGGCCGCTTCTGCGGTACTGGCCATGCACGGAAGCAAAGTAACTGTCTATGAAAAAAACCGGGAAATCGGCGGAAGGGCCAGAACGTTTGCACAGGATGGATTTGTATTCGACATGGGCCCGAGCTGGTACTGGATGCCTGACGTTTACGACAGTTTTTATCAGTTGTTCGGAAACATTACGGCTGACTTTTACGAGCTCAGAAAGCTGGACCCGGGATTTGCAGTGATTTTCGGGGCCGGTGAAGTCATGGACATTCCCGCCGGTTTCGATGACGTTTGCACACTTTTTGAAAGCATAGAACCGGGAAGCGCGGAAAAGCTCAAAAAGTTCATAGCAGAAGGCGAATTCAAGTATCATGTCGGCATGAACGACATGGTTTACAAGCCCGGGCATTCCGTTACGGAGTTCTTTAGTTTTCAGCTGTTTAAGGATGCATTGAAACTTCAGTTGTTCACCTCTTTCAGCAAGCATGTAAGGCAGTATTTCAAGGATCCGCGGCTACTTGCGCTGATCGAATTTCCGGTTTTGTTCCTCGGTGCCATGCCAAAAGATACGCCTGCCCTGTACAGTCTGATGAACTTTTCAGGATTGAAACAGGGAACATTTTATCCGATGGGCGGTTTTGGGAAAGTAGCCGATTCTTTCAGGCAAATTGCTGAAAACATGGGAGTTAATTTTAAAACTTCCCAAAATGTTGAAAAGCTAGAAATCCAGAAGGGTACGATCAGCCATATTCATGCCAACGGCAACAGCCAGCAAACAGACGCTGTGATCGGAAGTGCTGATTATCATCACATCGAAACCGCTTTGCTGGAAAAAAATTACCGTTCCTATCCGGAATCTTACTGGGAAAACCGGGTTTTTGCACCTTCCTGTCTGCTGTTTTATCTGGGTGTTGACAAGAAAATTGAAAAGCTCCGTCATCACAACCTTTTTTTCGATGAGGATTTTGAACAGCATGCGGTGGAAATTTACAAAGACAAAAAATGGCCTGCAAACCCGCTCTTTTACGTTTGCTGCCCGTCTAAAACCGATCCGTCCGTTGCACCCGAAGGCTGCGAGAACCTGTTTGTGCTAATGCCTATCGCCATCGGGCTGAACGATCCTGAGGTTATACGCGAACAATATTACAACGCATTGATGGACAGACTGGAAAAATTTGCCGGCGAAGACATCAGAAGCCATATATTGTATAAAAAGAGTTATTCGACATCCAATTTTGTGAATGATTACAATGCATACAAAGGCAATGCTTACGGACTTGCCAACACACTGATGCAGACGGCTATTTTCAAGCCCAAGCTGAAAAGTAGAAAAGTAAGTAATCTGTTTTATGCCGGCCAGCTTACAGTGCCGGGACCCGGCGTGCCGCCTTCCATTATTTCTGGACGTATAGCAGCTAATGAACTATTAAAATTCCTAAATAGGTAAGTTATGAAGATCCTTTTTGACAATTTATCCGCTACATGCAGCAAAACCACAACCCAATTATACAGCACTTCATTTTCACTGGGAATCTATTTTCTTAAGGCAGAATTTCACAAGCCGATCTACGGCATTTACGGCTTTGTAAGACTTGCCGATGAAATTGTGGACAGCTTTCACGACTACAACAAAGAATTCATGATGGCGAAAATACGGCAGGACACCGTGGAAGCCATTCGTGACAAAATCAGCATCAATCCCATTCTGAACAGTTTCCAGCACGTTGTCCATACTTACAATATTGAGTGGAAACTCGTTGATACTTTCCTGAAAAGCATGGAAATGGACCTGATGAAAAAAGATCATACGGCGGATTCCTACAACGAATATATTCTCGGATCGGCCGAAGTGGTGGGGCTGATGTGCCTCCGCGTCTTTACAGAAGGAAACAACAAGCTTTTTGAAGACCTGAAACCTTTTGCCATGAAACTCGGTGCCGCTTTTCAGAAAGTCAATTTCCTGCGCGACCTGAAAGCGGATTATCAGGATCTTGGAAGAACCTATTTTCCAGGCGTTAACTTTAATCATTTTTCTTCCAGAGACAAGGAAATCATCCAGCAGGAAATTGAAGACGACTTTGAACAGGCACTTGTCGGAATCAGGCGCCTGCCGAGCGGTTCGAGAAGAGGCGTTTATCTTGCGTATTATTATTACAAAAAACTATTTCTGAGAATCAAGGAAACAGCTCCTGAAAACGTGATGAATGCACGCATCCGGATTCCGGATTATGATAAAGTCGGCTTAATGTTTCGTTCACTTGTAAGGCATCAGTTTGATCTTTTATAACGTTTTTTTGTTGTAACCAATATCAGCGACGGATAACTCACATTATCCGGAAATCCTTAAAATCCTTATTTATGAACGATCAGGTTGTGCTAGTAAATGAAGATGACGTGGAAGTGGGCCTTATGCCGAAGCTTGAAGCGCATCAGAAAGGCGTGTTGCACCGTGCATTTTCCGTATTTATTTTTAACTCCGAAGGTGAAATGCTTCTGCAGCAAAGGGCTTTCGGGAAATACCATTCCGAAGGACTCTGGTCAAATACATGCTGCAGTCATCCGCTGCCGGACGAGTCCGCGCATGACGGCGCCGTACGCAGACTTCAGCAGGAAATGGGCATTGAAGCAGAATTGCAGTTTCTGTTTACTTTCCAGTATCATGTGAATCTTGAAAACGGGCTGGCAGAAAACGAGCTGGATCATGTTTTCTGGGGCATTTCGGATGCCGTTCCGGAGATCAATACGCTGGAAGTGAGCAATTACAAATACATCCGGATGGAAGAGCTTAAAGCCGATCTGATCAGAAATCCGGAATCCTATACGGAATGGCTGAAAATATGCCTTTCGGAAGTAGAGGACAAAATTTCGTTACCAAAGTAGAATCATCATTTCATTAACAGGCAGCCAACTGCAAACAATTGATATATTATGAATCCCTGGATCGCCAATACACTGATTGTCATTGCCGCATTTGTAGGAATGGAATGCATGGCATGGCTTGCGCATAAGTATTTGATGCACGGTGCTTTATGGTCTTTGCATCACGATCATCACCAAAGAGACGACGGTGATTTTTTCGAGAAAAACGATTATTTCTTTGTGATTTTTGCCACGCCCGGCATCACCTGTCTTTTACTAGGACTTAATACAGAAGCCACTTATCTTTTTTATATCGGGCTGGGGATTACAATTTATGGCTTTACGTATTTTCTAGTACATGATATTTTTATTCATCAGCGTTTCAAAATTTTCCGCAAAACGGATTCCGTTTATCTGAAAGCAATACGGCGGGCGCATAAAATGCATCATAAGCACCTTGGAAAGCATGAGGGCGAATGTTTCGGGATGCTTTGGGTTCCCTTGAAATATTTCCGGGAAGCCAGAAACACGGTGTCCAAATGAATTTCCTGTACCTGATTATTGATCTGTGTGCGATTTCGGTCCCGCTGCTGTTTTCTTTTCATCCCCGAATCGGATTGAACAAAAAATGGCATCTTTTATGGCCGGCTATTCTGATTTCCACCATACCGCTCGTTATATGGGACCGTTTTTTCACGCAGATCGGTATCTGGGGATTTACGCCAAAGTATTTACTGGGAATAAACTTCTTTCATTTGCCTGTTGAAGAAATTCTTTTTTTCATCTGCATTCCTTACGCATGCCTTTTTACCTATTACTGCTTCCGGATTTCTGCCGGAACGGATTACAGGCTGAAATACGAAAACGCCGTCACATGGTTTTTTCTTGGTATTACCGTCATCATGGGCGCTGTATTTTATGACCGTTATTACACGGTTTACACAACTGCAGGCCTTACTATTTTTCTGCTGTTCCTCAAATACGTTGTGAAAGCGAAATGGCTGAGCCTCTTTTATTACTCGCACATGTTCCTGCTGATCCCGTTTTTTATCGTTAACGGCGTTCTGACCGGAACGGGAATTGACGAGCCGGTTGTATGGTATAACGATGCAGAAAATACAGGCCTGAGAATACTGACCATTCCCGTTGAAGATGTTTTTTACGGTATGCTCATGCTGCTGCTGAATACGGGCCTTTTTGAGTTTTTTCTTGAAAAATATACCGTCAGGAAAGCGAAACAGCTAGAAACGGTTCCCATGCGTTAACGAAACCAGCTTGTCTGTCAAAGCGGGACTTTTGCTCAGCAACTTCAATGCAATGTCCGTTAAATTTCTTTTGCCAAACAAGTTCTGAAGATAGTACCCGGCCGTAATCCGGTTCTGAAATGCCTTGTTCCATTCCGATTGATACTGTACCGCCGCATCTTGCAATGATTGTTCTTTCCGGTAAAACCGGATGAGTTCAGTAGCCAGCAGTTTGGAAGCACGCATGCCCATGCTCATGCCGTTTCCGCACAGCGGCGTAATGCAGCCCGCCGCATCGCCAAGCAAAAAAATGCCTTCTGCCTGCGTCTGCTTTTTGCTGAAATTCACATTGCTGATTACGAGCGGCTGCGAAGAAACAAATTGACTATTGACAAAATACGCTTTCAGAAACGGATTCCTGAAAAGCACGTTTTCTTCCATTTTTTTAATGTCCTTGCCATTTTTCAGCAGGTTTTCCGACGTTGTAAGATAGCACAGACAATGCCAGTCACGATCCACTTTGGATATGCCGCAATAGCCGTTCCTGAAATTATGCAGCTCGATGCGGTCCGGTGCAAGGTTTGTTTTTATATGGTATTTGACACCAATATAATTCGCGGTGCCGTCATTCTTTTCCGATTTAACATGCGGATTTATGAATGCAGGCGTGTATTTTCCGTAACTCCCGCAGACGATTTCAGCGGAAAAAATTCCCTTTGAAGTTGCTATGATAAAATTTTCCGGATCATGCTGCTGAACGTCATTGACACGGCAGTTTTGTAAAATCGTTACGCCTTTTTCTGATGCAATCCGGAAAAGATACTGGTCCAGACTATGTCTGCTGATGCCGAAACCGCCCATTCCGAGCTCGTGTTCCAGCATAAAACCCTTTTCAGAACTGATGCCGAGTTTGCTGATGTAAGGAAGTTCAAGCTTTTCAAACGGCAGGCCGAGTTCTGCCAGGAAATCATGGCTTTCCATGGAAATGTACTCACCGCAGACTTTATGAAACGGATACTGGTTTTTTTCAAAAAGTATAACCGAAATATTCCTGACAGCAAGCTGAATGGCAAGGCATAAGCCGGCAAGTCCGCCTCCTATAATGGCACAATCGTACTTTTTAGCTTCTGTTTCCATATACGATTACCTCATGCCTCCCGACTGTTTGCTGAATTTCCTGATAAACCGAAATCTACGTTTCCTGCGAATAAACCTGATCCGCAAAGGCTGTTTCAATAGCTGGAAAATAGCTTGAAGGAATTAGAAAATAAAGATCAGAATTAGAAAATGACGGTTTATGCAGATGGCCGCAATCCGGTTTATACGCATGGTACTCCCGAATCCAGTCTGTTCTTTGTTGTGCCGCATCTGAAAAAACCAGGATGCAAAATAGGCTATTACAGGCAGAAAGAACAGTAAACAGTATAAAAAATCATTCACGAAGCTGCGAAATCAACGTTTTCTATTCATAGTATTGCCCGGTATCCACATTTTCAAGAACGGCTACTGCATCATCGACTGTTACGGCCAGTGAACAATTTACCGATACGAGATAAGATGCCGTTGCTTTGTCATTGATTCCCGTAAACCGAACCGATAATCCGGGCGATTGCTCATCCGGCAGCTCCGGCTGATAAAGACCTACAACGCCCTGCCGGGTTTCCCCTGTCCGGAGCAGCAGTATTTTGGTCAGGCCGTTTTCAACCGGAATTTTATCCGATGGCAGTAAAGGTATTCCGCGCCATGTTAAAAATGTAGCGCCGAACAATGAAACCGTCAGAGGAAGCATATTTCTGCGGGTACATTCCCGGCCGAAAGCAGCAATTGCTTTGGGATGCAGCAAAAAGAACCCCGGCTGTTTCCATACCTTGGTTAAAAGTTCGTCCAGATCGTCCGGTGTCGGAGGCCCTGTTTTGGTGGAAATGGTTTGCGAAGTAGCGACATTGTTCAGCAACCCGAATTCCTGATTATTGATCAGTTCATCTTCCTGACGTTCTCTTACGTATTCAACCGCAAGCCGAAACTGTTCGTTAATCTGGTCAAAAGGCTTGATGTGAAATCCGGAAGCCCCGGCTTGGATGTTTATAACCGTTTCAATGGCTTTCAGTACGTATTCCCGCGGATTTTCATGGTACTCAATAAATGTACGGTGCATATCCTGAGCAGTCCGGCTGTTCTGATCAGACCGGGCGGAATTTATTTCACGTACTTTATTCAATCTGAATACGCCGGTTTCTGCCGGAACCCAGTTTAACAAATGACACAGCCATCGCGGAGAAGCGGTTTCAAACGGAGTAACCGTACGGACCGGTTCAGACAACTGCATGACAGGCATTTCTTCAAGCGTACCGAAGTCAGGATGTAACATATGCATCTTTGGGTTAATTTTTCCGAACAATCCAAGTTAGCATCTTTGTATGACTTTATACCGCCTGTTAAAGTCAACGTTTATCCTGCGGCTTTGTAGAATTTTCAAACGGGCAATAAAGCAATAAGTATCCGTCAGCTCAATGAACGGATACTTGCCATAAGCAACTAATCTGAATACTTACTTATAAATGTTTTTCAGATCCTTTTCAAAAAGGGTGTAAGGATCGTTATAAAATTTCATAAAATCGGCGGCACTGCCCTGCCCGGGAAATGGCGCATAGAAATGCGTCGCACTTCTGGTATCGTTTCGCCAGACAAGCACATAAGCCAGCTTCATTTTTTCGGCGCGCAAGGTTTTTAGCAGCGTTTCAGTCCACCACGTCGGGTTGGGGATTGTTTCAAGGCCGGTTTCTGTGAAAGCTGCCAGCTTTCCGGCTTTTTCAGCATAATCCGAAACGATTTTGAGCTTCTTCAACCCTGCTTCCAGGTTGTATTTTCCGTCTCTTCCGAAATCCGCATAATCATCCATTCCGACCATATCGACCCATTCGTTTCCCGGAAATCTTTCCAGGTATTCTGCTTCTGTATTGAACTTGCAATCAGGCGAAAATGCGTAAATAAAGTTATGCACATGCAGGCTGTCACGGAGATAAGAAACCGTAAATCTCCATACATCGATAAAATCCTCTCTGGAAGTATGGCCTTTTCCCCACCAGAACCAGTCCCCGTCAAATTCGTGATAAGGCCGGAAAATAATTGGCACCAGCTTGTTGTCCCTGCCTTTTACAGAACCTGCAAAATCAGCGATTGTCCTGAGAATCTGCCTGTATTTTTCATGATGCGAACCGCCGGGCCTGATCAGCGCCATGGCAGCAACAGAAACGCTATCCTTCCAGTAGAATCCGCCGCCGGATGCCGGATTGGAAAAGTGCCACGCAGCTGTGGTGACACCGCCGCGATGATACGTATCCACAACATTTTTCCTGAGCACTTCTTTCATTTTGGCAATTTCCTCTTCCGGCCTGTCCGACAATCCACTGAAATCCACTCCGATAACAGCCGGATGCGAGCCGGTGACAGACTTCACATCGGAACGTTCCGCGTCGCCGGACCAGCCGTGCCCGTACTCCGTTGCATGCTGATGACCGAACAGAATGTGTTTTTGAGATAACGATTTCAGATTTTGGTATAAAGCCTTGGTTTCTCTGGTTGCATTTTTATCAACCTGAGCCATGCAAGTGGTCCAGGAAAATAGCACGACGGACAGAAATAACAGATGATTTTTCATTTTCTGGAAATGGAGACAAGTGGCCCGCAAATATTGGAATAAATACGGCTGATCCGGTAAACGGATCCGGTAAATGGTGCCAATTTATTCGTAAATCAAATGGATTACAAAGCTGACCGTTCCGTAAATATCGGCTGCAAAAGCAAATCTTTAACAAAATAATGATTGCATATTTGAGTTTAATTTTGTCAAAATCATGCAAGTTCAAAGTAAAACACCTTCTACCCTGCTCGTTGTACTGGCATTTGCTACCGTTTACATTGTTTGGGGTTCAACCTATTTCTTCATTCAGCGCGCACTTTCGGGCCTGCCGCCTTTTTTCCTGGGTGCATTGCGTTTTATCATTGCCGGACTGCTGATGCTGGGATGGAGTCTGCTGCGGAAAGAAACTGTTTTTTCATGGAAACTGATGAAACCGGCTATTGTAACCGGTTTGCTGCTGCTGTTTGTCGGAAACGGAATTGTGATCTGGGTGGAACAATTTCTGCCAAGTGCAATGGTTGCCATTATGGTTTCCTCTTCGCCATTGTGGTTTATACTGCTCGACAAACCGAAATGGTCGGAAAACCTCAGCAACAAATCCACTATTTTCGGGCTTGTATTTGGTTTTGCCGGCGTAGTATTGTTGTTCAGTGAAAAAATCCTGAGTACGATGTCATCACTCAACAGCTCGCGCGATCTGTTTGCCATGGCATTGGTTGTACTCGGCTCCATGGCCTGGGCGGGAGGTTCCTTGTATTCCAAGTACTATTCTGTTTCTGAATCCGCAACCGTCAATTCAACATGGCAGATGCTGGCAGCCGGAATAGCATTTATTCCGGGATGTGCAGCAACAAATGAATGGAGAAATCTGGATCTGGCTGCTGTTCCGGCAGACGTTTGGCTCGCAACTGCTTATTTGGTTGTATTTGGATCGATTGCCGGTTTCAGTGCGTATGTATGGCTGCTGAAAGTTCAGCCGGCCACGAAAGTAAGTACTTATGCTTATATAAATCCGGTTGTTGCTGTTTTGCTGGGAATATTTTTCGCAGGTGAATCAATTACCATTTTACAGATAATTGGTCTTGCAATTATTCTGGGCAGCGTACTGATGATTAATATTCATAAATACAGAAAGAATTCCGGGGTATTGGCAGTGAAAGGTGAAGGGTGAAATGTTAAAAGTAAGATGCGGAAAGTAAAATGTGGAAGGAGCTTTAATTTACTTTTTTGGACAGATCGTCTAGTTCATTTTGGGTGGGTGTTGCAGAGGGAACTCCGTTTTCCGGGACTTTTATCTTTGCAGTCCATGCAATGGCATTCAGAACCAGCTTTCTGAAGTTGTCATTCTGCCAGTTTTTATGAATATGTCCGCCGGAAAATCCAAAGCCTCTGCCGCCATCCGGACGATCAAACGCCCAGGCAACAGTCTGCGGTTCTTTTTTGTTAATTACCGATTCCCTTACAAAAGCATTGTTGGAATGTGTTCCGTCCGGACGGTTCAGTGTTGATTCCGGCGGCAATGCCTGAAGTATCGGCGTTATGCTTTTCATGTTTTCGGCAAAACGAAGATGATAATACCATTCATCCGTTATCGAAAACGGCTTGATTCCATTGGCAACCGGATGATCAGGAAAAGTTGAAAAACCGGCTTCCCAAACTGGATTTACAGACCAGTCAATTTCAAAAAACCCTCCTATCCAGTTCAAGAAATAATTGCCGGCTTCGCCCTTCGGTACTTCCAGCGCAAAGTGCAGCACAACAAGCCCTGCACCCTTTTTCAGGATATTATCCAGCTCGGCAAGATGCGGAATAACCATATGGTCACCCCCGCCGTCACCGTATAAAACGACGGCATCCGCATCACGGAGTTCAGCAGGATTTTCCGGCCAGCCGTTGTGAACAACTACTGCATGAACGCCGGGCAAACTGTCATTCAACGCCTTGGCCAGCAATGTACTTCCGCCGTTGTGTTCATGTTCGCCTTTTCCGTGACTGTCGGGACCTGCAATGAAAACGATTTTCCTGGCCCCGGAATCTGCCTGCCGGTCCTGTTGCTTCTGCGCAGACGCATAGCCAAAAATCAGCATGGTGTAAACCAGCAACAGGAAGCAGGCTTTTATGGTCATGTTATTTACCGGGCCAGCATTTACTGCAGTGTTACCATATAAGTTCCGTCTTCGCTTTTTACAGGCAACGCAAATTCCAGCTCTTCTTTCTTGTTTACCCGTAAATAATTTTCAACTGCCAGAAGTACTTCATCTTCTGATTCAGCGCCTGTTACCGCAAGTGTTACCCCGGGCTGTACTTTTCCTGACGGATCCTGATTTTCTATGTTCGGCATAATCGTAAATGTTGTTGGATTTATTTCAGATAGCTTTAAAATTATGCCACGCGGTTTATTTCGTTACTGCTTCAACCCAGTTTGTATCATTGCAATGACTGCACGGCTTGTTTGTCTCAAAAGATGAAGGTTCCTTGTGCCCGCACTTGTAACAAACTATTGCTTCCGGGTCTTTTTTCATTTTTGCCAGCAATTCTTTTTCCCAGGTGGGAAGCACGGCTAAACCCGATACTTCTTCTTCGTTTTTCAGTAATGAAAATGACCCGTTTGCTTCGATGTAAAAACGCCTGACTTCTCCGAGATGCCTGATATTCATATGTCTGAGCTGGGCAAATACGCGTTCGCGGGAGATGTTGGAATTTGAAAAATTCTTCAGTATCATTTCAGAATCCTCGACCAGAATACTGATTCTTCCTTGCGTCATTGCTTCAAACTTTTCACTTTTTGCAGAACCACTCGCTATAAAACGCTGTATATTGACGACCGCAATGGCAACAACCACTGCCGGCAAAAGTCCGCGGTCAGGCGAATGAATAGGAACCCCGATGGCCGCCGCCATTGCCACCATAGCCACCAGATCACTGGCGCCCAGCTGCGAAGCCATGCGTTTGCCCATCATTCGGATGGATGTTAAAAGTATCAAATAGACAACTGCTGTCCGCAGAATTACTTCAATGTAAAATATCCCCGGTGCCTCTCCGACAAATATCCGGTGCCAGTCCTGAATTGAAATCTGATCCAATGCCATTTTTTCTCTTTATTAATATTCTGTGGATGCCTGAACCCATTTTGACTCACCGCAGTTGGGGCAGGCTGCGTTTGTGTCCTGTATTTTTTCTACATTTCCGCAGTTTGTACAAGCCTTCCCATCCGCTTTATGTTCTTCACTGACTTTCTGGATATGCTTGTCGGAAGCTGGAAAAATAGTGAGGCCGGGCATCACTTCAGAGAAAGTGTAGATACTGAAAATTCCGCATGCTTCCAGATAAACACGTTCTACTTTTCCCAGGTTGTAGATTTTTTCATTTCGAAGTGCGGCGTAAAGCTGTTGACGTGAAACCCTTTCACTTTCCAGCGTATCCACCTGAATAATGCCGTCCTTGACCAGTGTAGTTGCCCTGCCCTGAACAAGCAGTTCAAAATTGCGGTTTTTAACCCCCCAGAAATTCACACCTCTGTGAAACAAAAGAGCCAGGATCAAAATGAACAATCCCTGCAGCAAACCTCTGTCGGGAACTTCCATCGGAGCTGATACAATGGCCCCGAGTGTGATCATGACCGCCATTTCCATAATGGTGAGCTGGCCACTCATGCGTTTTCCCATTAATCTGGCAACAATCTGCAGCATTAAGTACATAAAGATGGTCCTTCCAAGTACTTCCAGAAGAAACATGGCAGGTGCTTCCCCGAACAAAATACGTTTCCAGTCATCAAGAAATATTAGTTCTTTTCTCATAAACGTCGGTTGATTTTATACTATAACAAGTCATTTCAAACAATCCCAATTGTAGAAAATGCGCCTAGTGTCGTGACCTTATTATTCCTGTGCCAAATTCCGGAGATTTTACCCGGCTTGTATTTTTTTTCTGATCAATGAATTCATTGGTTACAAGTATTTGCCCGCAAATCTGCTGAACGGAAAATTCAGAGAAACTGCGGCAGATAATAAACAGCATTTAAACAAGAAATGCCCGCCATAAATGGCGGGCATTTAGTACTCCGGTTAGCTTTGGACTGAACCCGGAATTATTTTGGTGTCGTCGTAGTTGCAGGCGTCGATGATCCCGGAACAGTAGACGGAGATGTTACAGTGCTGCCCGGATTTGTGGACGGACTTGTAGTTCCCGGAGTTGTTGACGGCTGGGTAGTAGAGCTGTTAGGAACGCTGCCCGGCTGTGTTGAACTTCCAGGGATTGTGCTGGATGGCTGTGTTGTACTTCCAGGTACTGTTGATGGCGATGTTGTGCTGCCCGGAACAGTTGTTGACTGTGTTGAACCTGGCAAAGTAGAGGGTTGTGTAGTACTTCCCGGAACTGTTTTTGGCTGGGTCGTACTTCCTGTTGTGCTAGATGATGACTGCGTAGTACTTCCTTGCGTCGTTGACGATGGCGAAGAAGACGGAGTGGACGTTTGCGCATACGCACCAGCTGATGCAAATAGAGCTAATGCTATGATATTCAACTTTAAAGCTTTCATGACGTTTTGTTTTGTGATTAATCAATTACAGTTATAAACTTGATTGAATAACAAAAACAATCATACCAAACAGGCCTCAGACAGGAAAAAGGGGCTATAAGACTGATTAAACGGGTTTATACTTCAATTTTCCTGAATTTATTGTCCCCAATATGCCGCAATTTGAGCGTATAATGCCCCTATTTTCTAAAAAATACAACACTTTGCAGTTTAACATGAAATACTTGTATACTATTTGGCATTTAATTTCACGTACAAAATAATATTCGAATTTTAATTAATATTTTAAACAATTATATTATATACCCAAAGTTCAACAACATATTTATTCTGTATACATCCTTGCTGCCTGCGCTTTAACAATCTCCTGAATGACTGTTTTTCTTCTTTAACGGTTACCATACAGCTGTTCTCGGCCCGAGATCAGCTATTGCTTATGGCATTTTACGGCATTCACCTTTTTCGTAACAAATTGTTTTGAACCGTACCATTTTCTTAATCATCTGTAAGAAGTCTGGTTTGCAGGAAAACTGCGCCTGCTGTAAAAAAGCAGTTTGATAGCAGCGAACTGCCGGAATATGTCCGGAAAATAGTAAAACAGGATAAGTAATTTCTTTTATAAACATCTAGTTCTCATTAACCTGCACAATCTATCCGTGAAGTTGAACTTCATCTTTTTATGATTGAAACCGGCAAACTTCAGAAGCAGTTTATAATTAAAAATTTCGTCCTGGCTCCTGCTATAATGGCTTTCATCGCACTGGTTGCTTATCAGACCAGAAATGATGACCGTTCGTGGAGCATTTATAAAGCAGATGCCGAAAGCACAAGCTACTCCGCCCTGGATCAGATCAATACTTCCAACGTAAGCAAGCTTGTTCCCGCATGGACGTTCGAAATGAAAGATATGAAAGACGGCTCCCGTTCCGGAAGCAGCGAATGCAACCCGATTATTGTGGACGGCGTCATGTATGCAACCTCGGCAAAACACTGGGCATATGCCGTGGATGCGGAAACCGGAAAGCTGATCTGGTCTTTTGATCCTTTCGACGGTGCAGAAGGCGGCGGGGTTAGCAGAGGCGTAACTTACTGGGAAGACGGCAGCGATAAAAGAATTCTGTTTACCGGCGGTGACGTGCTTTTTGCGCTGGATGCCCGTACGGGAAAACCGGTTCAGGAATTTGGCAAATCAGGAAAAGTAAGCATGAATATCGGGCTGCGGGACGATCCTGAAACGATTTCCGTGATTCCTACTTCGCCGGGTATCGTATACAAGGACCTGCTGATTATGGGTGCGGAAGTTTCTGAACTTTATGGTGCGCAGCCGGGCTATATCCGTGCCTACAACTGCCGGAACGGGAAACTGGAATGGACTTTTCATACCATCCCTTTGCCGGGCGAGCCCGGTTATGAAACCTGGCCGCCGGATGCATACAAATATGCAGGCGGTGTAAATGACTGGGCCGGCATGAGCCTCGACATCAAACGGGGAATCGTGTTTCTGGCATTGGGATCTCCTTCTTACGACTTCTACGGTGCCGACCGGAAGGGAAAAAACCTGTATGGAAACAGCGTTGTTGCACTGGATGCAGCAACCGGCAAATACATCTGGCATTATCAGCTTGTGCACCATGATTTGTGGGATTACGACCTGCCGGCGCCTCCTAATCTGGTGACGGTACAAAGAAACGGCGAAGCTGTTGATGCCGTAGCCCAGATTACCAAACACGGTTTTGTCTTTGTTTTTAACCGTGAAAACGGCGAACCGCTTTTTCCGATTGAAGAACGGAAGGTTCCGGCTTCCACCATTCCCGGTGAGGCGTCTTGGCCAACGCAGCCCTTTCCTGTTTTGCCAAAGCCATTTGCCCGACAGTTTATGACCGAAAAAGACCTGACGCATTATTCGGATGCGGGAAATGATTCCATTGTAAAAAAATTCCGGTCCATGCGTTACGAAGGTCTTTTTACTCCGCCCGACCTCAAAGGAACGCTGATGCTTCCCGGAACGCGCGGAGGTGCAGAATGGGGCGGCGCAGCTTATGATCCGTCCAGCAGCGTGCTTTTTGTCAAATCCAATGACTCGCCTGAAATCCAGACCATTGTAAAAGTCGATGCCGAAAAGGAAGCAAAAGACCAGACGGTTTTTGATCAGGGCAAAAGCATTTACATGACTTACTGCGTGGCATGTCACGGCAAGGATAAAAATGGCGATGAACCGACTTACCCGTCTTTGATCGGCCTGAAAAACCGTATGACGAGAGAAGCTGCGCTGGATAAGATTAAAAAAGGAGGCGGCAAAATGCCTGCTTTCGCCAGTGTCGTCAAAGGCAAGGAAAAAGGGATTATTGCATTCCTGTATGATAAAGAACAGAATTCAGGCAAGGTTACCAAAACGGAAACGGGTCAGACAAAAGCAGGCGCAGACAAATATTTAAACCTGACTGCCTACGGACATTTCCGCGACCCGGACGGGAATCCGGCATTGCGGCCGCCGTGGGGAACACTCAGCGCCATTAACCTGACAAGCGGCGAATTCGAATGGCAAGTTCCGCTCGGGAACAATGAACGGCTGCATGAAGAAGGCACACCGGAAACGGGGCAGGAAGGCTCTGCCGGCCCGATTGTAACGGCAGGAGGCTTGGTTTTCATCAGCGGCACCAATGACAGAAAGCTGCGGGCATTTGATAAGAAAACGGGAAAATTGCTCTGGCAAACGCTGCTTCCGGGCGTCGCCAATGCCACTGCCTGTACGTATATGACGCATGGCAAGCAGTACGTGGCACTTTCTGTTGGCGGAAGCAAAGTAAATCCATCGGGTTATATTATGTCTTTCAAACTTCCCTGATCCCGGAAGTCAGTTAAACAGGAAATCGAAAAAGCCTTACTGCTCGGGAAGCGAAACGGTAACATGCCACATATCTCCGGAATTGGTTACTTTGTCCGTTCCCCATATTCCCGACCCGCCGTCTGTACGCAGGAATACACCGAAGACAAGGTTACTGATTGCAGAACCGTTCACGACAATGCTTCCGCATGCAGCTCCGCTTTCACAGTTGCCGTTGATCAGAGTTCTGGTATGCAGGATTTTTGTTCCTGTAAGGTCGAGTTCCAATTGATCGTTACCCGAAATTTTTACGAGTTCCAGGCCCGGAGTCTGTAATTCCAGTTCAGTGGAAAATCCCAAATGTTTGCTGGAAAAATTGGTGGTAGCCCCCAGTCCTACCAATGACAAAACCGGATTGTTTACCGGACGGCTGAAATGAAGCCGGAGTTTACCATAATAATACCGGCTGGTGTCCGCAGTGGATGCTGCTTTTGCAAGTAACGGCTTGGCCGACAGAAAAACCTGAAGACCTGCATTGGTATAAAGGCTGATTCCCTGTCCGGCCGGACCTTCCGGATGTGAAGTGAAGATTTTCCTTGCGGAGTCGCTGTAATAATAGCTGTTATTGACAACCTGTATGCCTCTGACGTGATTTGATGCTGCTCCGGACAATGCTCCGAAAGTCATTCCGGTAATATGCTGCGGAACGGTTATAAATTGCTGGTCGTCAAAGCTGAATGTAAGCGTAAGAGCAGCTTGCGGCTTGTAAAAGTATATTCCTTCGTCACGGCTTCCGTCTTTATTGCTAAAAAAACCAAGTGTCTGCGGAATGGAAGTCGGACCTTTGGGAATGGGCGGCTCGTAACTGTTGAAAGTCCCGTCCTGCACAAATTCCATTGTATTCTGTGCAAGGAGCGGTGTTATATTTAAAATAAACAAGCATACAAGAATGACCGGCACCAGAATATTCAATAACCTTGGACTGCACGTATTTGCAATACTTGCAGGAAACTGTTCAGCATTTACTTTTTGAGCCAACATTACTGTACACCGTATAAATGATCGTATGAAGTAAACCGGAACAATCCAGTGACGGATTTTCCTTTAGACGAATCATTTCCAGTTGGTCACATTACAACTCAAAATATTTTTACTGATGCGGTTTTACGAAAATCGCTTTATCAGAAACGCATTCCGGAAAGTGTAGCTTTCTTTTGAAACAGCATTGTTTTTAATCCAGACAGCCTAAAAAACACTGACCCGGACAAGCATTTCGCAATGCATTTCCGGATCAGTATGTATCGGTTAAAGGCTTGAAAAAGCAGCCCGATCAATCCAGAAATGCACGGAACCAGCGATAACCGTAAGCTTCCAGCGTAATGGTATGCCTGCCGTTCACGTCGGTTACGCTTTCAATGTTGTTCATCGCATCGATCAGTCTGCCTGTTCCGGCAATTTTTTCCGGCACGATCAGTTCCATGGATTTTTCATGAAAGTTATGCCATATGAACAGCACCTTGTCTTTCCACGTATAACGCATGCCAAGTACTTCCTTAAAGCCGGTATCCAGGATTTCCCAGCTTCCGTAGCCGATTTCCGGGCACTCCTTGCGCAGCCTGATCATGGAAGTCATCCAGTTGAGCAGTGAGCCCGGTTCGCGCCGCTGGTTTTCGACATTTACGTGTTCATAAGCATAATAACCTTCTTCAACGACCGGATGAACGAGTTTTTCAGCTTTGGAAAATCCGGCCTGATTTTCGCCTGTCCACTGCATCGGCGTCCGGACGGAATCTCTTTCTTTCAGTTCCAGATTATCGCCCATTCCGATTTCGTCGCCGTAACGGATAACGGGCGTTCCGGGCAGTGAAAACATCAGGCTGTAAGCGAGTTCAGTTTGCTGACGGTTGCCAAGCATGGGCGAAAGTCTGCGCCTTATGCCTCTGTCATACAACTGCATGTTTTTCTCAGGACCAAACCTTTCAAATACTTTCTGTCTTTCTTCTTCAGTGAGCCGCCCCAGATCCAGTTCGTCATGATTACGAAGAAAATGTGCCCACTGACTGGTCGGAGCTATTTCCTTTGTGGCTTCCAGTGCCTTGATCAGCGGACGGGTATCGCACGTTGCCAGTGCATAAAATGTATACTGATTTACAAAGAAATTGAACATCAGGTGAATACCGTTTCCGTCTTCACCAAAGTACAGCTTGCTTTCATCAGGAAGTACATTGGCTTCACCGAGCAAAACGGCATCTCCTCTTCTCCATTGCAGAAAACGGCGCATTTCCTTCAGATACTCAAAATGCATGTGCGGCTCTTTTTTACCTGTTTCCCGGGATTCCAGAATAAACGGCACTGCATCCACACGGAAACCGGCGATGCCCAGTTCCAGCCAGTAGCCCATAATCCGACATATTTCTTCCCGGACTTCGGGGTTATCTGTATTCAGATCAGGTTGGAAATTATAGAATCGGTGAAAATAATACGATTTGGTTTGCTTGTCTAACGTCCAGGTTGTCTTCTGCACGCCGGGAAAAACCATTCCCTTGTTCCAGTCTGCCGGTTTTTTATCCGACCATACATACCAGTTGCGTTTCGGGTTCTCTTTTGAAGATCTTGCTTCCTGAAACCATTTATGCTGATCGGAAGTATGGTTAACGACAAGGTCAATTATTACTTTGATACCCAGTTTCCGCGCTTTGTGAATGAAATCCACAAAATCGCCGCTTGATCCGTGCCTTGGGTCCACACCGTAAAAATCACTGATGTCGTAGCCATTGTCACGGTTGGGCGTAGGCTGGAAAGGAGCAAGCCAGATGGTATCCAGCCCAAGCGCATGCAGATAATCCAGACGGTTGCCAAGTCCTTCAAAATCTCCGGTACCGTCGCCGTTTCCGTCCATAAAGGTTTCCAGATCGAGGCTGTAAATCACTGCATTTTTATACCAGAGGTCTTCCAACATAACGTAAAAAAGGTTGTTTATCAGCAATGAGGCTAAAAAAGCAGTGCCATTACATATGCCGGATATGCCGGTTGCCTGTATGCGGTTTCACGGTTCATTTACATATTCCCAGGTTAAAATATCTGTGCTGTTGTGCGTTACAGGCTCTACGGCGTATATTTCAATAAACATTTTAATTTCAGAATCGTATTCGCCTTCCAGCCATGCATCATCGTCCTTTCTCCTGAATCGGACCAGAGAGCCGTTCTCCGGCATTGCATTTTCTTCCATTTGTATCATTTCAAATCCGGTTTTTCAGTTTTCGCCGCTGTACATACTGAATGCGGCAAGATGGTTTTTAAAGATGGCTTCGTACTTGTCTGCAAATGCATTTTGCCCGGCTTTCCGGCTTTCCTGAACAACAGTCTGAAGAACGTAAAGGTCCCCGTTTACGTCCCGGTTCCGCTGCCTGCCGTTTTTCTTTGCCCAGGAAAGGTTTTCATCCGCGCGCATTGCCATTGTACCGGCCGAATCCAGCGCTTTTTTATTTTCACCTACATCAAAGAGCATGCCTACAAAACCGGCAGAAAACTGATCGTACGGAATCGTATCGTCAGGCATTACCGTAAGTGCTTTGTTCAGAACGTTCCTGGCTTCTTTTAAACGGTCCTCGGCAATCAGCTGCTGCGCAAGCCGGAGAAACGCAATGCGGGCAGTAGCCACGGGCGCTCCCAGGTAGGTATCGTCATAGTAAATTCCAGGATTGTTCATGCCGCGCCAGTACATTTTGTCCATCACATTTTTGTACATGACATCTGCATTGACGTAGCCGTCGGCTGCACCTTCCACACGGACCGGGAGCAGCCGGTACGCATACCCTTCGAGCTGCATGAACTCCTGAAGGCCGAGGTTGCCGGAAGCACCCATTGTAGAGGAAAAATAAACGGGTCGTTTCCAGTTGTTGGTGGCAATAATGTCCAGCATAACGAGATCATTTTTATAAAGGTTACGGTTTCCGATGTTCCAGCTTATGGAATCGCTCAAAAAAGGGATCAGCTCGTTTTTCACGATATGCATCTTTTTGATCTCATTGCTGTCAACAGGCAGAAAAAGTCTGGAAGAAGGCAGAACCGCAGTCATGTCCCCGCTTGTAAGCGGAACCTGAATCGCCTTGTTTTCCTGTTTGATCAGTTCCAGATATTCTTTCAGATTGATGCCGCTTTTAACCGAAGGGATTTCATAAAAAGGTATGAAATCGTTTTTTCCGCTTGCATAATTGTCCGGACTCAGGGAAAAAGGCAATGCATCCGATTGGTTGATCTTGCGCATCAATTGCTGAATATACCAGTCGGCTCCGAGGAAAGTCTGCACACAAACCCTTACATCCGTTCTGAAACCTTCCACTTCCTGTACATACCATAGCGGAAATGTATCATTGTCGCCACCTGTAAACAGAATGGCGTTCGGCGCACAGGAATTCAAAATATTTCTTGCAAAATCTACCGAATGGAAGCGGTTGCTGCGGTCGTGATTGTCCCATCCTTTTGCAACCATGATGACTGGTACGGACAAACCCAGCGATGCTGCCAACACCGTACGGACATTTTCCGGATGAACGAATTTTCTCAGCCCTTCGGCGGCGGCAATGACCCCGCAGCCGATCCAGATGCAGAAAACGTAAAATGAACCGACGTAAATGTAATCCCTTTCGCGCGGCTCCGAAGGCGGCGAGTTCAGGTAGAAAACCAGTGCAACACCGGTCAGTACAAAAATCAGTGCCGTCACCAGCAGATCGCGCCTGCTGCGTGCATACATGAACATAATTCCGGCAACGCCCAGTAAAAACGGCAGCATGTAAAAGTTGTTATGACCGCGGTTTCCGGTAATGGATGTAGGGATTTTTTTTGCAAAACTCCACGGCTCCAAAGTCCCTGCGCCTTCCTTGTCACTTTCACGTCCGACGAAATTCCACATAAAATAGCGCCAGTACATATGTCCGAACTGATGCCTAAACATAAACGACAGATTATGCATCATGGTTGGTTTCTGGCCGGGTGCCAGTCCCGTTATTTGCTGATAAAGTTCCGGATGACCGGGCTGTGAACTGTACATGCGTGGCAGAAGCATGTTGGCAGAAGGCTCGTATTCGTAAACCGGACGGTAATCGCTGATCACATATTTCCCATCTTTCCTGCTGTAAACCGGCGCCCCCCGTTTCTGGCTTACGGGCTGGGAAACGAAAGCAGGGCCGTAAAGCAGCGGCCTGCTTTCATATTGCTCCCTTTTCAGGTACGACACAAACCGCAGCACATCGCTCGGATTATTTTCATTGATCGGCGGATTGTACTCCGATCTTACCAGAACCACCATGTACGAACCGTAGCCGATCAGAATGAATGCAAGCGACAACAGCGCGGTATTTAGCAGTACTTTTTCCCGAAAATGCGAATAGCGGATTCCCCAGGCCAGCAAACTGAAAAACAGTATAATGAAAAACGTTACACCGGAGCGGTAAGGCAAGCCGAGTGAATTGACAAAGAAAATCTCGAATTTGCCTGCCAGTTCCGGCAGTCCGGGAATAATACCGGAATTAATGACGGCAAGAACCAAAAGACCGGCCAGAAATGCCATTGTACCTCCGAAAATGCCTGGGGCGGGGTATTTTTTAAAATAATAAACCAGCGCGAGCGCAGGAATTGCAACAAGGTTCAGCAGATGAACGCCGATGGAAATGCCTACAAGATATGCAATCAGAATGAGCCAGCGGTTTTCCGTAGCAGGTTCGGCAATTTGTTCCCATTTGAATGCAGCCCAGATAACCACGGATGTAAAGAACGAAGACATGCCGTACACTTCCGCTTCGGTAGCCGAATACCAGAATGAATCCGACCAGGTGAATGCCAGCGAGCCGATCATGCCGGAAGCAATGACAAGTACCGAATCCGTAAGCGTGAATTCCGTTTCTTTCTTGCCGATCAGTTTCGCTGCGAGGATAGTAATCGTTTGAAACAGGAAGAAAATGGTAAATGCGCTGCTCAGCACGGAAACCATGTTGATCCAGTAAGCCACATTGGTAAGATCGCCAAATGCCAGTAAGGAAAATATCCTTCCGATAAGCAGGAAAAAAGGTGCGCCCGGCGGATGAGGAACCTGCAGCTTGAATGCACAGGCAATAAACTCGCCGCAATCCCAGAAACTGGCTGTCGGTTCCACGGTCATCACGTAAGTAACAAGCGCAATGGCGAATGCAGCCCAGGCGGCCGTGTTGTTCCACTTTTTAAAACGGGTCATATCAGAGATGGATGATGGTGAAATAGTGCATCAAAACTATTCACACGGCTCCGATCCGCAGACAGGACAAATCTTAAAAAAAGTTAAGCAAATAATTGAGCAGAAGCGATTTAACTTAATTTAACAAACCTGTTTTGTATCAGCGTTCCCATTTTGTCCGTCATTGATTTTTTTAAAAGAACCCGGAAAAATTCTCAGAAGTCCGGAGTTGAAGGCAATTCCGGAAATATGTAAAAAAAGAAAGACGAAGCTTGAAACAACGTACAGCCGCCTGACCGAATATGCAGTTTGGACGGCTATACGAAGTTCAATTCAAACTGTTTCAGCAAAGGCATTTTGCGCCTGCATGGCAGTTGTACATCATCAAGAAATAAAGGAGGGAAGTAAAAAAGTGTTTTTCAATCGGCAGGTTACTTTTCAGAATTGTCCTGAGACTTTTTTTTGGATCTTTTCACATCTCCGGGCGTGAATTCTCCATTTATCCATCTTACAAAATTTTTGGACTGGACCTGATAAACCTGGGCGGATAAAGGTTTAAGATCCGAATCCTGAATTTCCTTAAGGTAATCAGCAAGCAGTCTGTTGATTTCCTGTAAATATTGACTTTGCGTTCTCATGAGGGTGATTAAGTAAATTTTTTTGAGTAAAGAGTTACGCAGCCGTCTGATAGCCCGGTTGTTGTAACCTGCTGCAATAATAATTTAATGATTTTGATCCGTACTTCTTTTTGGGGTGAGGCTCCCTATTTTATGGGTGTAACATTAATTGGATGGGGGCAGCAATTATGTCGGATTACTGTAAGATGTATCTGCATCCTTAGCAGACTTTGTAGAAGGATTAAGATGGTATTTGTAGATCGTTTTCCATTGACTTTGGTCATGCTGCATCAGGTGAAATTCACTGACCGGAAAGCTTGCTTGAAATGGCTTGTTTTCATACGCTGCCCAGGCTTTTATAAAAAACTCCGGCGTCAGGTCGCGGTAAGCAATCGTGATGTGAGGTGAAAATTCCTTTTCGGTATGCGATACTTTTATCTCTGGAAATGTGCCTGAAAACGCTTGCAGGATCTGTTTCTGCAAACTGCTTAAATCCGGATTTGCAACCGGTTTTACGTAAATGACGGGCCTTGCCGAACCAGAGAAACTTCCGAATCCGTCCAATGCAACGGAGAATGGCTGAACATCAATTTGCAGTGCATCAAACCAGTTTACAACCTTGGTATGGTCCTCACCGACAGTCTGAAAAGGTGCTTTCAGCGTAATATGCGGTATATTTCTCAATGCCTTGCTGCTCTGAAACCGTCCGGCCATGTCGTGCTGAAATTCCCTGATCTGTTCATTAATTTTTTCCGGAGGAATAACTGCAATCAGATAACGGTTCAGAATACGAGCCATACGGATTCGGGTTTCAGCTTTTTTTGAATGAAGTAAGTGAAACGAAAACCGTGCCGGAAGATGCTGTGGACTCGTACTGGTTTTTGAAAAAGATTTCCGGAACGGGTTTTCATATAAAAGCAAAATCCTGCGCCGGTTTTCAGCAAAGCAGGATTTCTCTTTTACAATCCGGAATTTAAATTTTTAAAGGATCAAAAACATTAAAATCCTGACACAACAAAGCGAATTTCATTGACGAATTTATTCTAGTCTTGAAAAGAAAGTAAGTTTAAGCTTCTTCTGGAACTGCACTCGTTTCCATCCACATCACTTCCCACAAATGTCCGTCCAGATCCTGATAGCCGTGCCCGTACATATACGGATAGTCCTGCGGTTCGCTCGGCACCGTCGCGCCGGCATCCACGGCTTTCCGGACCATTAAATCCACATCTTCGCGGCTGTCGGCCGAAAGGCATAAAATGACTTCGGAGGTTTTGGTTGCGTCTGCAATTTCCTTTTTGGTGAACGTTTTATAAAACGGCTCAACAAGCAGCATCACATAAATATCTTCGCTGATGATCATACACGTTGCTTTTTCATCCGTAAACTGCGCGTTGAACGTATAACCAAGCTTTGTAAAAAAATCAACGGACCTGTTCAGATCCTTAACCGGCAGATTGACAAAAATTTTAGTAGCCATTGTCTTGATTAAGTTTAGTGATTACACAAACTTACACGTTGCCCGAACAATTCAGGTTGTGCAATTGCGACAACTAAAGGGGTCAATCGGGACATTCATTTTTACACTTTTTCTCGGGTGCAAAGCAGCCTTTTTTTATTCTTTCGGTATAAACAAATCATCATAATGCGCGGAAGGGAGCAGGATACCGCCGCTTTGTGCATAAAATGTTTCATCCGTTATGTAAACGCCTTTTTGCGTAAGCGCCCAGCTTCCGTTTGATCCCGGATGATACGACATCAGTTTATCCCAGTTTTTGTAATACTGATGGCCGTTGGTTTCCTGCAGGCCGACTGACATGCCCGGAAACGGCTGCAAGCGGGCAGCCACGTTTTTGTTCCAGTCAACAAGTATCGGATTGACCGTCAGGTCCGCACAAAAGCAGGGTACTTTTTTCTCGTAGGCAAGCTGCGTGATTTTCATGGTCATGCTGAGCGTTTTTGCAATGGCTTTCACCGCGATGGCCGAATAGCCGAGTTCAATCCGGTGTGCGGCGTCTTCAACGGTATGTGCACTTTCGTCGGCTGCAATGCGGACGCCCAGATCGCCGACGAAGGTTTCATTGCTTTCTTCAAAAGGTTCTTCAATGACGGCAATTTGTTCGAGTGCGCCTATTTTACGCGCATGATCCAGAAAGCGCAGCAGCATTTCCTTTTTCTCGTACCGGCCGTTTGCATCAAAGTAGTAAGGAATTTTGCCGTTTCTGGTATAAGGCGTTTCAAAATGGCCGATTGCCTTGTGCACCGCTGTCAGAAAAGCAATATCTTTCTCGATCATTTCCTGCTGTGTTCCGGCAGAACCGGTTTTCAGTTTCATGATAAAATAACCCTCTTCCGCAGCCTGCCTGATCCGTTCTGCAGAAGTCCCGACGCTGAAAGCGGGTATGCTGGCGACTTTTTCATGGCGGTACGATAACCCGGGCTTGTATTGGGCGGGAACGAGATCGTCAAACTGCTTTATATTGTTTTCCCTTGCATACAAGATCCACGCTGCATTATCGACACAAACCAAAGCATTGAGCGCAAATGTCTTTCTGAGATCCGGGTTGCGCGTGATCTTTCTGCCGTAATCCAGCACTTCGGGCAGCAGATCTTCCATCAGCTGCACGGGATCTGTAAACGACTGCCCTTTGATCATCTGAAGCGCTCGTTCACTCATTGCATACATCAGCGCATTTCCTGCACTTTCCGAATGGGCGGCAAAAACACTGGAATCAGACCAAAGCACGCCTTGCGTAGCCAGTCCGGTTGCTTTTATTCCCGAGTCGGATTCGAGCATGGCCACGGCCTGCCAGCTGTCTGTAATCGCGCTGCCCTTGAAACGGTAAGGATGCAGCGGCTCTCGTTCGAAATTGGAACTTACATTTTTGATCCGGATGTTTTTCACAGGTTTTGCCATGTTAATGTCCGCACGGGTTTCATCAAAACCCATTGCCCCGGCAGCAGCCAGCAAGCCGGCCCGGCTTACAAATTCTCTTCTGGACATGTTTTCAGTTTTACCCATATGATTACGGCAGGCTGTGAATGCGGTTTGTATTATTTCATCAATCCAGAAACAGCCTGATGTAAATTAGGATATTTTTATTTCTTTTTCAAGAAAAGCATGGACAAAATCATCATCGATCAGATGCGGATATGCCTCGATAACCCTTGTAATTTCCTCATATTGTCCGAGCGAAAGATTTTCTTCCGGGTTCAGCGTCCATATTCCTTTCATCAATCCCTGCCGCCGGAGCACTTCGTGGACGCCGGTAATGCAGCCGTGAAAGTGATGTGCCGGATCAAAAATGGCCGCATTCATATCAGTAACGGCGATGTTCAGCGCAAGCATGTTTTCCGCATCCGTATAATTTCCATTTACACAGCTTTTTACACTTTCCAGCAGTTCAACGGCTTTTTCAGTCCATACAGCCCAATGTCCGAGCAGTCCGCCGACAAATCTTTTCTCAACCGTTTTCCCGCTGATTTCAAAACGGTATGGCGTCAGCAGGTCTGCAATTATGTTATCGTCATTTCCCGTATAAAGCGCTATTTCACTGTTCCTTGAAGAATGGCAAACGGCACGCACTACATCCAGCGTCTGATAACGGTTGAACGCGGCAATTTTGATCGCGTACACATTCGGGATTTCTGCAAACTGCTGCCAGAAACCATAACTGAAAATCCTTCCGCCAATGGCTGCCTGAAGATAAAAGCCGAAAACCGGAATAACTTCAGAAACTGCTCTGACATGCTCAATAATTTCTGCCTCGGACTGCGTTTTGAATGCGGCCATGCTGACAAGCCCCAGATCGTAGCCGTACTTCACGGCAATTTCTGCTTCGTTTAAAGCCTGTTTTGTCAGACCGCAAATGCCGGCTACTTTAATAAACGGGCTGTTCAGATTGCCTTTTTCAATTTCGTCTACGGTAATTTCCAGTACTTTCTCATAAAGGTTTACTTCCGGGTCGCGTATTTCAAACTGCGTGGTATGCACGCCGATGGCGATCCCTCCTGCCCCGCTGGCCATGTAATACCTTGTCAAGCCTCTTTGTTTGTGCTCATCCAGCGTAAGGTCTTGTTTCAATGCGAGCGGATGCGCCGGAATAACCGTTCCGTCAAACAGCAGTTTCCGGATTTCCTGATGGAGCATTATCATAAGTTTTTATTTCAAGAGTTCGCTTCTGATTTTTTTGGATTTTTTAAAACTGGCCCTGACGTTCCTGAAAATGCGTAGGCTTGTTAATCGTTTTTCCTCCTTCCAGAAGCCATTGTGCCGTAATTTCGATCATCTGTTTCAAAGTCGTACGCGGATAGCCGAACAGGCGGAACGATTCGGCCGCATTGCTCAGCAAAGCCGTAGGCTGTTCCTCGTTCACAAACTCCGGAACGATATTGAATATACGTCCAAATTCCTGTGCAAGCCAGCGCAGCGGAACCGTTTCCGGTCCGGTCACATTCAGCAGCTTTGAAGGCGACGCACAATGCAGCAAGGAACGGATCGCCATTTCGTTGGCATCGCCCTGCCAGATGACATTCACATGCCCTGTTTTGAGATCAACCGGTTTTCCGTTCAGAACAGATTTGGCTACTTCCAGCAATACGCCGTATTTGAAATCAATCGCATAGTTCAGCCGGTAAATCAGCAGCGGCGTGCCATGAATGGACGAGAAATACTGAAACATTCTTTCTCTTCCCAGACACGACTGCCCGTACTCGCCGACCGGATCAGTCCGGAGTTCTTCCGTAGCGCCACCCGACAAAACAGGTGTAAACGGATAAACATTTCCTGTCGAATAAACGACAATTCTGGAATGACGGAATTTTTCGGCAACCCGGCCGGGCAAATACGTGTTCATCGCCCACGTATAGGGCTCATTGCCTGAAGTCCCGAATTTGGTCCCCGCAAGATAAAGCACATTCCCGATTTCAGGCAGTGCCTGCAGTTGCGCATCGTCCAGCATATCGGCTGTAATGGTTTCTATTCCAGCTGCGTTCAGTTCATCGGACAGTCCGGCTTCGCTGAAACGCGATACGCCGATCACCCGTTTGTCAAGGCCGGCACGGTCGATTGCCTGCTTTGCCAGACGCGCAATGCTCGGCCCGATTTTGCCTCCGGCACCCAGAATCAGGATATCGCCCTGGATGGATTTCATATCTTCCACAAGCGCGTCGGAAGGGCTCAGCCATTTTTCTTCCAGAGATGTTAAAGCCGTCATTATTTGAAAAGCGGATTGTTGAAAAATAATTCTTTGCTGTTGATTACAGCGAGTGCAAAAATGATCACGAGCCCAAGTCCGGCGGCTGCTTTTACAAACGGGCTGTTGACCTTATCGCCCATGATCTTTCTGTCATTTGCCACCATATACATGGCCGTACCAATAAACGGGACCACAAAAATGGTGACGCTCTGCGCAAAAACGATGAGTTCCAGCGGCAGCTTGCCAAAACGGATGGCCACAGCCGCTCCGATCACCATGACCAAAGCCACCAGATACCGGACAGTTACCGAAGAGAAATTGCTTCCCAGGCCCAGCGCGTCGCCAAGCAGCGTTCCGCCAACGGAGGCATTGCCGATCACAGATGAAAATGCTGCGCCAAACAACCCGATCAGAAAAAACGCCGAGGCATTGCTGCCGAAAATCGGTTCCAGTGCCCTCGCCATGTCCGTTGCCGAATTTACCGGAATGCCTTTGGGGTTCAGTATGGCAGCGGCGCAGACAATGACGACAAAACACATGACGCCCAGCAGGATAATTCCGGTATGACTGTCGTTCTTTGTATTTTTCAGTTCAGGATTGCTCCTGATCCGTTCCTGGATAAGGTACGACTGGTACAATGCGCCCACAATGGAAAAACAGGATGCGGTGAATGCAATGATCAGTCCCGTGGAACCCTCCGGAACAGACGGCGTTACAAGCCCTTTTGCCATTTGGCCTACGTCCGGCCTTGCGTAAAAAAAGGTGATGATAAAACAGAACAGCATGACAACGATCAGGAAAATCATTGTTTTTTCAAGCAAAGGATAAAATTTCCGGTAAAACAGCATGGCAATGGCCAGCAAGTTGAATAGGACGATCCAGGGAACGGGCGACATATGAAAAAGCTCGCCCGCCGCAATCCCGACACCAATGGAATTTCCGGCCTGAAACGAGGTCGCCACCAGAAACACGCCGATCCCCATTGCAACAGATGCCGGATTTCCCCATTTCAGCCTGACGGACGCGAGCAGCGTCTGATCGGTTGCAGCGCCGATGCGCGTGGACATGGCCGTAAAAACAGCCATAAAAAAAATGGCAACGACAACAAGCCACAGCAACGAATAACCATAAACGGCGCCCATCTTTGAAGTAATGGTCAGCTTGCTGGGCCCGAAAACCAATGCAGCGGTAATCATCCCCGGCCCGAGTGCACCAAGCCAGCGGAGGGTTCTGGTTTTTACGTTTTCCAAAATGATAATAAGGGTTTAGGAATAATATGGTTCAGAAACGTTGCGCAAAATACGTGCACGTGCCCGAAATGTAAATATAGAATATATATTCAGGTTTTATAAAAATTATATCCATAAAATTCTGCTATCCGTTTTTAAAATGCTGCCGCTGTTCTAGCCTCAGAACAATGATCCGCATTCTTTTTCAGTTTTGATAAAATTCAAAGTTTTCCTTTGTGATTATATCAATCGGCATGTAATGCGGGTTTGGGACAGCTGAATTCATAACAAGAGTCTGATACAACGCCATAATTCCCCTGTAACCCTGATCTTCCGGCCGGTGACAAATTAGAAAGTCGATGACGTTATTTTCAAGATAAGCGACATTTTCTTTCAGAAAATCGTAACCGATCAGCGAAACATCCGTACGATGACTGTTTTTCAGGAAAGAAGCAACGGTATGCACGCGGGAATTGGTTACAAAAGCAGCGCCGATATCCTTGTTAAGGTGAAAAACATAAGTCAGATGCCTTGCAACGGACTGATAATCTGTTTCACGAATATCAATTCTTACAATTTTATTAGGCTGTTGCCGGTCATTGAAGTAAGCACGGAAACCTTCTTCGATTTCCTGATAATTGTAATTTTCAATTTCCTTCGAAATATTGATAAACAATACTTTTTTGTTGCTTCCAAGCCTGTACGTGAGGAGTTTGGCACCGGTATAACCACTTTTGTAAAGATGCGGGCCTATGTATGCGAGACTCTGCAGATCCGGAATATCGGAATCTATAAAAACAAACGGGATTTTGCGCTTTGCACATTGCGCCGCCAGTCGGGAAGTTTCTTCAATAAAAGACGGAGCAACAAGAATCCCGTGAACATCCAGCTGCAGCAGCTGATTTATATTTTCCTGAAATGCGTTTTTGTCGTTGATATCAAAGAAAAAATACTTCATCTGAACACCGTACTGCTTTATTTCCGATTCGGCACGACGGATTCCGTTCAGCGGTGCCGACCAGAAATCGGTTTCTTCGGAAACGCCGGGAAGGAGAACGGCGAGTGAAATTATTTTTCTGGAAGCAAGCCTGCTCGCCAGGATATTGGGCTGGTAATCCAGCTCTTTGATAATTTCATTGATCCGCGTTCGGGTCTTTTCAGAAACGCCCGTCCTGTTGTGCAGCACACGGTCGACAGTAGCCGTGGACACATTGGCACGCCGCGCAATTTCCTTGACGCCGTAAGAAGTATGCTCTTTTTCCATTCAGGATTGAGTTTTGAGCCAGCAGAATCCGTTGCGTTGGTTGAGGAATCCATTCCCGATTTGCAGTAAGCAGCTCTTTGAAAAATTAAGTATGACCGGCAAATATAAGTTCTTGCCAGTAAAAACCGGCAAGGGCCTTTATTTACTGATTTAAGATACAAAGATCAGCAATAACCCGTATTTGAAGACCGGAATGCAGGCTTTTACCGGGTTGTAATTCCCTCTTTTCACCGTCTGCTATAACCCTCTTTGCTGCAACCGTGCTTTTCGCAAGCTTTGCCACCGAAAATTATTTTATCACTTAAAAAAACTGTTTTTATTAAAAATGGTAAAAATTACAAAAAGCCTCTCATTTGTGGCCAGTGCGGCATGTCTTTCCACAATGCTTTTTATGAGCAGCTGCTCGAAGGAAGATGCAGTGACGCCTTCGAAGGAAATGGCTGTTACAAATGAAAGCTCGAATTTAAAGATAAATCCGAATGGAAGAGGAAATGGACTTAGTTCTATTTATGTTGCTTCTACCAATGGTCCAACTTGCATAGGTTGTGCACCAATTGGCTGGTCTCTTAAAATTCCGTCGAGAGATGCAACTTCTAGCTTAATAGCATATGCAGGAAGTCCTTTGAAGAATTGGGTTCTGCCTTTAGATGCACCTCAGGCTGGTTCTGCCGGATCTATTATCACTGTTGTAAATGATGCCGTATATACTGGTGAAGCATTTACATCTATCCATAACTTAGAGAAGGGCAAAAAGTATAAACTTACATTCATTGTTTCTACTACTAGCCTAAATGAAGTCGGTGGTTCAAGTCCATATGCGGAGAAAGCTACGGTTTCATTAAAATATTATCCGCCACATGAAAACTACCCATCAGTTATTAAAAAGACAGTTGATTTTACCAACAAAAAAGCACAATGGGTTACTGAAAGTATAGAATTTGTAGCAGAAGACACACAGTACAGTCTTTCATTTCAGGGATCCTCAGCCAAGGGAGAAACCAGACTAACATATGCTAACATTCATGTTGGATCGAATGCAGTTGAAGTTCTAAATTGAAGCCGGAACAGGTTCATTTTGCAGCAAAGGCCGTCAAACAAACGGCCTTTACTTATTTACAAGCCACCCATACTTCACAATCCAATAAAGCATCCGATAACACAAAAATTGGCAGAACTTTACACATTTTATCCGCTGTTCCCCGGGTTTTGACAACCTTTTTACCGCCTGCTCATCCAGACCTGCCGCCTGCTCTAACCTTTTTGCTGATACTGTAATTCATGCAAGTTTTGCCACTGAAAATTTATTTTATCACGTACAAAACCTGTTTTATTACAATGGTACAAATTACAAAAAGCCTCTCTTTCATGGCCAGTGCAGCATGTCTTTCCACCATGCTTTTCATGAGCAGCTGCTCCAAAGAAGATGCAGTAACGCCTTCGCCGGAAGCGACGATTGCATCTGTACAAGGTGTAAACTTGCGAGAGTATAATCCACTAATATCAGTACAAAAGATTCATCCTACAATTGGACAACTTGGCTTGGGATCCTTGCCTTCAGGGTATACATTGACTGGCAGTAATATGACAGCAGGACTTTCAAACGCTACCTATTTATTTGGAAACTCTGCACAACCTTGGATCCCAGCAACTAACAGTTTACCAGATCTACTAGGACAAAATGGGACTTTTTTAACATTAGGCGCAACTAAGGACAACTTGTCAGGTGTACATGTTAAGATAAAAAATATATTTGAAGGTAAAACCTACAAGTTCACTTACTATGTATCTACTATGGCTGTCAAATATTCCTCCGGACCCGGACAAACGCCATATGCCTCTTCTTTTATTTTTTCTTATATAGCCCCGGTATCAGGAAATAATTATTCGCTTTCTCTTGCTGGCAAAGAAAATCAGTGGATTGCTAATAGCATTGAATTAAATGGAAACAGTTCGACGATCGGAGATCTTGTCATAAAATTGCTCGGAAAAAATTCGAATGCTACCTCATACGGAAATATTTTCATTCCTGTAAATGCTATCCAAGAAGTAAAATAAGAAAATCTTATTAGGTTCACTTTGCAGCAAAGGCCATCCTTTGGATGGCTTTTCTATTTACAAGCCACCCATACTTTACAATCCAACAAGGCATATGAGAATACAAAAATTGGCAGAACTTTACACATTTTCTTCGCTATTCCCTGGGTTTTAACAACCTTTTTACCGCCTGCTCATCCAGACCTGCCGCCTGCTATAACCTTTTTGCTGCCACAGTGCTTTTTGCAAGCTTTGCCACCGGAAATTTAGTTTATCACTTACAAAAACTGTTTTTATTAAAATGGTAAGAATTACAAAAAGCCTCTCTTTGATGGCCAGTGTAGTATGTCTTTCCATCATGCTTTTCACGAACAGCTGCGGTTAAGGTAATAAATTAAATTAAAAAATAAAGTAACGCAGCATAATGACAATGAGCTCATAAAGCCAGGGGAATAAAAAATATATGAAAGTAACACATCTTAACTCGGCAACAGAAATTATCACTGTAAACGGTATAAAAATATTAACAGATCCATGGCTAGATGATGGTATTTATTATGGTTCCTGGTATATATATCCACCATATAACCAAAGTCATACTTTGTTAGAAGATATAGATTACGTTTATATCAGTCATATTCATCCTGACCATTTTTGTGAAAAATCAATGAAACGCCTAAGCAAAAATGTTAAAATACTTATCCATAATTATGAAGATAAATCGCTGAGAAGAAAGATTGAAATGCTGGGTTTTTCTTCAATAATTGAACTAAATAACAACGAACGAATACTTTTAGAAAATCAAGTTTATATAAATATCTTCGCTGCCGATAATTGTAATCCTGAAATTTGCGGCAAAGCATTTGGTTGTTTTTTTCCGTCGGCTACACTAGGAAAAACTAATCAGATAGACTCTATGTGTGTTATTGATAATGAAAAGTATGTACTGGTAAATACAAATGATTGTCCATATCCTATCGCCTATGAAGCATTAACTAGGATTGTGCAGCAATATCCTCAAATTGATTTCCTATTAGTTGGATATGCCGGGGCTTCGCTGTATCCGTATGCTATGTCTGATTATTCAGAAACTGAAATGTTTACAGCCCAACAGCAAACTAAACAAAGAGGATTAAACATGGCAACAAAAATTATCAATAAAATCAACCCCCGATTTTTTATGCCTTTTGCTGGTACGTACGTTCTTGGTGGGGCAAATTGGAAGTTAAACAAATACTCTCCTATTCCGGAACTTGAAAATGCTGCAAACTATTTCAAACAGGAGCTTAGTACCAATGGACAGAATTGTCAGCCAGTTTTGTTAAATAGTGGAGAAACTTTTGACCTCACGACTGAAACTCAAACCAACGATTATATTCCATCAAACAGTAAGGATAAATGGCAATATATACAGAACGAATTATCATCTAAGAAGTACACTTTTGATGACGATATGGAGGTGAGCTTAGATGATATAATGTTGCTAATACCTGATGCAATTAAAAGATTTCATTATAAGAGAAATGCCGTCAATTTTCAAACACAAACAACCATTTTAATTAATTTACCCGAGAATAAATTACTAAAAATTTGTTGTTCAGGAAACAACAGTGGCTTTGATATAATACAAAAATCTCTTGCAAACTGGATAGAGCCTTTTATTTATTTTGATATTAATTTCAAACTACTGCATAGAATATTGAAGGGACCTAAGTACGCTCATTGGAATAATGTTGAAATTGGAGCTTTACTTAAAATGATCAGAAAACCGGATAAGTACGAAATGGGTATACATATGATGTTATGTTATTTACATGTCTAAATCGGAGTTTGCGACGCTGTTATTGTACTATGAATTTCACTCCAAACCCCAAGTTTTTTTTCAAATGCTATATCATAAGGAAACATATTCATTCCTGAGAATGCTATTCAAGAAGTAAAATAAGAAAATCTTGTTAGGTTCACTTTGCAGCAAAGGCCATCCTTTGGATGGCTTTTCCTATTTACAAGCCACCCATACTTTACAATCCAACAAGGCATATGAGAATACAATAAGTGACTAAACTTTACAATTTCAACCGCTTTTCTCATGGTTTTAACAACCTTTTTACCGCCTGCTCATCCAGACCTGCCGCCTGCTATAACCTTTTTGCTGATACTGTAATTCATGCAAGTTTTGCCATCGAAAATTAATTCAATCACTTACAAAACTCATTTTATTATTATGGTACAAATTACAAAAAGCCTCTCTTTCATGGCCAGTGCAGCATGTCTTTCCACAATGCTTTTCATGAGCAGCTGCTCGAATGAAGATGCAGTTGCGCCGTCACCAGCGGCGACTGTTACAAATGACGGTTCAAATTTGAAGACAAATCTTATTGGAAGTGGGTATGGAATCTCTCCTAACATTTTTTCAACAAATGTAACAGCGGGCTTTCATGTTTATCCAACCAATTGGGTGTGGCATCCTGTTGACAGTGGGCCTGCTACAATCTCATTAGAGGAACAGAAAAAACGAGCACCAATGGGTGTTTCTACACTGGATTATGTTTGGGGAAACCCGTCCTTGCCTTGGATTAAAAAACTTGGGCCAACAAGTAGCCCAGGAAATATTTTAACTATTACAACCCAAAAAGGTTTTGAAAAAGGTTATACTGCAGCAAGTGCTACAACTAAAATCAGGCACTTAATACCAGGCAAAAAGTATTCAATTACATTTCAAGTAGCTACAACCATTAGAAATACTCCTCAAGGTATTACCCAATATGCTCCCGGAGTTTCTTTTAACCTGAGTAATGTACAAAATGGTAATGACGGATATATAGAAAATACATCCATTGACTTAACTGGAAAGCCTGCAGAATGGGTTACAAAAACCGTTATTTTTCAGGCAGATAAGGAAGAAGTTAATGCTGAATTTACCTTTTCATTTTATTCGGATTATGTGGAAAATAATAATAAATTTTATCATTATGCCCACATATTTGTTGGCGAAAATGCCGTGAAAGAAATTAACTAAACTAAATTCTTTAAAGTTAGATTCATTTTGCAGCAAAGGCCGTCCAAAAGATGGCCTTTGCTTATTTACAAGCCACCCCTACTCCGCAAGTACAACTTGTTCATAAACGTATAACAGGGAATAGTTTTTTAAGTACCTGTAAGAAACGGGCATTCGGGATTGCCGGTCAACAACTATTCATTCCAAAATTATGAAACAAGAAACTTCCACGCTGGAAACAGACGATCCTTTCAGCGATACGCTGCCTGCCTATACGCTGGTCAATTTGCGCATCAACGGTCAAACTCATAAACTCAGATTGCAACCCTGGGTTAGTCTGCTGGACGCCATCAGAGAATACGTCGGACTAACCGGCACCAAAAAAGGCTGTGATCACGGTCAATGCGGCGCATGTACGGTGCTGGTCGATGGAAAACGCATCAACTCCTGCCTCACACTCGCCATTATGAAAGACGGAGCGGAAATCACGACGATTGAAGGACTGGCCGACGGCGAGGCAAATCACCCTTTACAAGATGCATTTATTGAACACGATGCTTTTCAGTGCGGCTACTGCACACCGGGACAAATCTGCTCGGCGATCGGCATGTTTAATGAAGGCCGGGCGCATACGCTGGAAGATGTAAAGGAATTCATGAGCGGAAACATATGCCGCTGCGGTGCTTACACGAACATCAATGCGGCTATTATGGAAGTTAAATCAAAGCTGGAAAATGAATAGTTTTTCATATAACAAGGTCACCGAAGTTGCAGAAGCTGTAGCCGACCTTACAGGCCATGCCAACGCCCGGTTCATTGCAGGCGGAACCAATCTGCTGGATCTAATGAAGGAAAATGTCGCCAGACCGGATCATCTGACGGATATAAACAAACTGGCTCTTACAGCAATAGAAGAAACCGAAGACGGCGGACTCAGCCTGGGTGCGCTCGCCACCAATGCGGACACTGCATGGAACGAACTGGTAGAACGAAAATATCCGCTGCTTTCACAGGCCATTCTTGCGGGCGCTTCGCCGCAGTTGCGGAACATGGCGACCAACGGCGGAAACCTTTTTCAGAGAACGCGCTGCTATTATTTTTATGATACGGCCACGGCCTGTAACAAAAGGGAGCCGGGTTCCGGCTGCTCGGCCATCAACGGGATCAACCGCATTCATGCGATCCTGGGTACCAGCGAGCATTGCATTGCCACGCATCCTTCCGACATGTGCGTGGCGCTTGCCGCACTGGACGCCAAAGTGAATGTAACCGGACCGTATGGAGACCGCGTTATCGAATTCAGAGATTTTCACCGCTTGCCCGGAGATACGCCGCATCTCGATAACAACGTTCAGGATGGCGAACTGGTCACTTCCATTGAACTTCCACCGAGCAATTTCACACAGCATTTCCATTATCTTAAGGTTCGGGAAAGACAATCGTATGCATTTGCACTGGTTTCGGTTGCAGCAGCACTTGAACTGGATGGAAATACGATCAAAGACATTCGGCTGGCGTTGGGTGGCGTTGCTCACAAGCCTTGGCGGGACTGTTCCTGCGAAGAAGCGTTTATCGGACAGGAGGCAACGGAAGCAAATTTCAGGGCATTGGCGGAAATGATTCTTGCAGACGCAAAGGGTTACGGAAGCAATACATTCAAAATAGAGCTGGCAAAAAGAGCAATTGTACGGGCATTTTCAGAAGCCCTTAAAAATAACTAAAAGCATGACAACGAAATACATAGGAAAGCCAGCCAGCCGTGTGGACGGACTGGAAAAAGTAACCGGAAAAGCAAGATACTCCGCTGATTTCAAAGTGGAAGGACTGACCTACGGCTTTATTGTTTCCAGTTCGATTGCCAAAGGAAAAATAACCGGCATTGACAGTTCCCGCGCGCTTGCACTGGACGGTGTTCTTCAGGTTTTCACGCATGAAAACGTCCGGAATCTGCCGTGGTTCAAACTGAGATATACGGATCTGGATGCGCCATCGGGCACCCCTTTCCGGCCATTTTATGATAATACGATCCGTTTCAGTATGCAGCCCGTTGCGCTCGTGATTGCCGAAACTTTTGAACTTGCCCGTTATGCTTCCTCGCTGATTAAAGTTGATTACGAAGAAGAAACGCATACATCCAGTTTATACCAGAATATTTCTAAATCCTTTAAAGCGCCAAAAGGTAAAATCGGCTACGTGCCTCCGAAATCGAGGGGAAATGCGGATGCAGCTTACGAAGATGCCGCCTTTAAAATACAGGCCGAATACAAGCATTCCGCAGAACATCATAATCCGATGGAGCTGTTTTCTACAACCGCGATCTGGGACAATGAAAAACTAACCGTTTACGATAAAACACAGGGTGTCAGCAATTGCCAGTTTTATATCGGCAATGTTTTCGGACTGGCTTACAAGGATGTCAGGATTATTTCGCCTTATGTCGGCGGCGCATTCGGTTCCGGTTTGCGTCCTCAGCATCAGCTCTTTATGGCTGTTCTGGCAGCGCTGGAACTGAAAAGGCCGGTTAAAGTCGGGCTGACGCGCCAGCAGATGTTTTCATTCGGTCACCGGCCGGCTACTTTGCAGAAACTGGCTTTGAGCGCTTCGCCGGAAGGAACACTGGAATCCGTTCGTCACGAAGCCTATTCGGAAACTTCGCAGTTTGAAAACTATACCGAAGTGATTGTAAACTGGTCGGCAACGATGTATGCCTGCGAAAATGTGGAACTGAAATACGAGCTTGTAAAACTGGACACGTTTACGCCGCTGGACATGCGGGCGCCCGGTGCCGTAACAGGCGTACATGCGATGGAAAGCGCCATGGACGAGCTGGCTTATACGCTTAAAATGGACCCGCTGATTTTCCGGCTGAAAAATTATACCGATGAAGATCAGGTGAATGAAAAACCGTTTTCCAGCAAGGAACTTGTGGCCTGTTACCGCGAAGGCGCGGAGAAATTCGGCTGGGCCGCACGAAATGTGGAGCCGCGGTCCATGCGTGACGGGAAAAATCTGGTGGGTTGGGGTGTCGCCACAGCAGCTTGGGATGCGAATCAGATGCCGTCAAGAGCAAAAGCATTGTTGTCCATTGACGGCAAGCTGGTTGTAAGCAGCGGAACTTCGGATATCGGCACGGGAACTTACACCATTATGACGCAGATCGCTGCCGAAATTCTGGGAATTGCCATTGAGAATGTTACTTTCAAGCTGGGCGATACGAACCTTCCGCTTGCGCCGCTTGAAGGTGGATCGTGGACGGCAGCGTCTGTGGGCTCTGCGGTAAAAACCGTATGTGAAGATGTGAGAAAGATTTTGCTCAAACATGCTGTCAAAACAAAGGCTTCTCCGTTCTACAATTACGATCCGAATAAACTTCAGATAGATTCCGGAGAAATTTTTGATCCGAATGACAGTTCAAAAGGAATTTCTGTAACGGAAATCATGCGGCTGGCGGGTGTGAACAGCATTGAAGAAACTTCCACAAGTGGCCCTAATCCGCTCGTAGGCAGAAAATACACCATGAATTCGCATGCGGCTGTTTTCGCCGAGGTAAAAGTAGACGAAGATCTTGGAACTGTTGATGTTACACGTGTTGTCTGCGCTGTGGCAGCCGGCAAAATCCTGAATCCCAAAACAGCCCGAAGCCAGATTCTGGGTGGCGTTGTATGGGGCATCAGCAAAGCGCTGGAAGAAGAATCCAAACTGGATCATCAGTACGGGCGTTTTATGAACCATAATCTTTCGGAATATCACGTGCCGGTCAACAAGGACATTAACGACATTGAGGTGATTTTTGTGGAAGAAAAAGATGACATCGTAAACCCGCTTGGCGTCAAAGGCGTGGGCGAAATCGGGATTATTGGTGTGGCGGGCGCCATTGCCAATGCGGTTTTTCATGCAACCGGCGTAAGAGTTCGTAACCTTCCGATCACAATGGACAAGGTGTTACAGATTGCCGAAGACGACAGGAATCAGGTTGCTGTTTAGCTGAGCTAACAAGCCATTGCAAAACCTGAATACAAGCCGATTTTAATTTGATTTTCCAGGCTTTAAATTAAAATAACCTGAAAATAAAAACCGGCTTGTATTATTTGAGTTCTGCAATGGCTTTTTTATTGCGTATGGTACTGTTTAATGGAATCAAGATCGGTAACCTGCGCTTTGTATGCTTTCGGAAGAATGGCATTCCGGAGCATTTTTTCAAAACCTAAAAACCTTGTCAGTTTATACAGCGCCAGAACAGGTTTCAGCAAAGAAATTTTACCCAGTGACAGCAAATGGTTTACCCGCTGCGGAACGACCATAACTTGTACTTCTCTCAGCATGTAATACCGGATCGCGCCGAGATGTTTTTTGTATTGTTTGTATAAATCTTTCGTAAAATCACTTTTCAGTAAGTCTTGCTGCAAATGCTCGTTCCGCATACTATTCCATGCCGTAAAGTTGTCCGGCAAACCGCGGATCTGCATTCTTGATCCGACCTGATAAAAAGTCTGGAATATGTCTTCCTTTTCAGAATCAGTCAGCTTCCGTTCCAGAACTTCATACGAGCGAATGGAGTAATCGATCAGCATGAACAATACATCGCGGTAAGCCCAGTCCGGAATCTGCGATCCGCGCTGGTTTTCAACATCGCGATGAATAGCCGTTATTTTGTCAATCGCATGCAAGGCGTCATGATACTCGGAAAACACGATCAGTCTGGCGTACGCGACGGTTGAAAACAGTCTTCCCAACGGATCTGCCGGAAGCCGACCGGTAAAATATAGCCAGTCTACGGCCTTGTTCAGCGCAAATTCGGCAGAAGCACCCGCAAAAATAAAAAGTATGGAATCCGCTTTGCCCCAGATTTCCCTTACAATCGAACCTTGATTTACAAAATATTTCACCTGACCATTTTTTGCCTATCAACGAACATTACACGCAAAGGATTACCTTCGAACAGCTTTAAATTACATACCGGGCTAAAATCCTGTTTTGAGCTGAAACCGTTTGATCAATCTGCCTGAATCAAAAAACGGAATTATCGATTGCTGAGCAGCAAACTTTCCAGCTCATCGATAAACGCAGCCTGCCGTTCATTGATCTTGGTCCGGGCCGCATCCAGCCCGAACCATTCTGCGCGGTCCACTTCGGGATACGTTTTGAAATTCTGGGAACCGGGCGGCCAGTTCAACACAAATGTGTTGCTGACGACTGCATCTGCATCCAAATTTCCTTCCACCGCCCAGGCCTGAATGACCTTTCCGCCTTTTTGCCTGACGGGTTGGAGCGGAATAAAATTTCCGCTTACATCAAACCCGGTCTCTTCCCTGAATTCCCGTTTGGCAGCTTCCAGCGGCTCTTCTTCCGGAGTATATTCGCCTTTCGGAATGGACCAGCTTCCAAGGTCTTTCTTTATGAAAAACGGCCCGCCGGGATGTACGAGCAATACTTCGGTTTCTTTGGCTATTCTGTACAACAGTATTCCTGCACTTTGCCTGGCCATAATCCTTTGCCGGTTTAGAATGTGAATCGCTTCAAGATACGCACATAAACCGGATGTGCCGAAACCGTTTTGCTTTCAGAGGCTCAATCTTTCCGGAACGGGATCAATGAACGCAGTTTTTCATCACGGAGATAAAGTCCGGCCCACACAAGTATGCCGAAAACAAGCGCAAAATACAGCGACTGGCCCGCGCGTACCATAATGGCGATGGCGCCGCCCAGATATCCGGTGAGTAAAATGGCCCCGAGAATGGCCGTGCGCGGAATCAAATAAAGAACGGTACTCACAAGCAGGGCAATGCCTATGGCCTGCACCGATTCTGCCGGCCAGCCCAGCTGAACAGAACCCTCTATAGAACGCGGATCTTCAAGTACTTTCATACCTGCATCCAACAACAGGAAAAGTATGCATAATCCGCTGATGATTTTCCCGGCAAGATGCACTTTGTTAAGCGGTTTTTTGGTCAAAGCCGGCTGTGAAATACTGGTTTCCATAATGCGTTTGGTTTAAGGATGAGCGTTCGATTACATTTCAAATTTAAGACCAATATGCCAGGCGGATGACGTGCAAAATGGGCAATTTAAGGGGGTAATTGCGACATATAACCATTACCGGATTTCAGGACCGAAGCCGGGCCTTTCCTTTGATGATCAAACCCGGGGCGGTTTGCAGCAGGTATATTTTACAATTCGCCATGCATTATACACATTTCAGACTGCGATTTCTCCACATCGCGCAAAATCAATCAGTAAGAAAAACACAGTGCTTATTTTTAGTTGTACCAACTGCATTTTCTATTCGATCTGTCCTGTTCTATGAGGCCAACGTTTTTTTCAAGATACGAATGGTGGTATCATCTTGCCATGATGCCGGTACTGTTTGCTGTTGGAAATCATTACTTCATCGGAGCGGAATATTTCAGGGATATCAAAATATTCCTGATTGCAACGGCGCTGGTCTTTGTGCTTTACTGGTTTTCCGTTGTAATGCTGACGCTGGCGATCAGATGGATTATCGCAAAATTTCCTGATGTAAAGCACACCCGAAAACGCCTGATTGTCATGCTTGTTGTTGTAGGCGGCATGACGGTTTTTCTGGCCGCATTTGATGTCTGGGCATACAGCATTACGCCGGGCCTGCATGTGCAGTTCAGCTGGGAAGCATTATGGCCGATCCTGATACTGGGCGGCTTTTTTGATCTGTTTTTCTGCGCGGCACTCGGACTTTTTTACACCTTCGAAAAATGGAAACAAAACCAGACAGAAACCGAGAAACTGGAACGGCTTGCATTGCAGCATCAGTTCAATATGCTCAAAGGACATGTTAACCCGCATTTTCTTTTTAACAGCCTCAACACGCTTTCCTCGCTGATCAGTGAAGACCCGGAAAATGCAGAAGCTTTTGTAGAAGATCTTTCCAAAATTTACCGTTACATGCTGCAGGCCGCAAAATCCGAGCTGGTTATGCTGCGTTCGGAACTGGACTTTTTGACCGTTTATACCCGCTTGCTGAAAACCCGTTACGGCGAAAGTCTGAAGATCGTATTTCCGGCAGATTATTCCGGTCCTGATTTCCAGATTCCGCCGCTTACTCTTCAGACTTTGGTTGACAATGCGGTCAGGTACAACAGGATGAGCTTATCCAAACCGCTTGAAATAGGAATTGAAATAAATGCAAGTTCAGAAATTGTCGTCCGGAACAGCCTTCAGAAGAAAACACGCATACTGGAAACGCATCCGTCCGGTTTATCAAACCTGATTGAAAAATACAGGCTTGTGAGCAGCAAATCGGTTCACGTGGAAGAAACCGAAGGGTACTTTACCGTTACGCTGCCGCTGCTTAAGGAAAGAACTTTTTCCTGATTTCAGATCTGAAAATGCGCTGTTTACAGTTCAGGCTATATTTTCGGCAATTGAGACAGGTTGTAATCGGAGGATTTCAACAGGCCTTTTAAATTTGTCATATTCAGTTTGAACAATACAATAAAACACACCGGAATCTGGAATCGGCCGTATGACAAAATCATTTCTTTATGCTTCTTTTGAAAAACCCAGCTTAAACGGCCGCTGGTCTTATATTCTGACCATGCCCGTGTTTCTGCTTTTTTTCAGTTATCTTCTTGTCGGCGGCACGTATTTCAGCAACCTGAAAACTTTCATCGGTGCCACTGCACTGAACGGACTGATCCTTACTACAACCTTTTTTATCCAGCATCACATATCCGAAATCATAACAAAGCGCTATGCCGGACTTCATCTTACTTTGAAAAGGGTCAGCATTTCGATTCTTACACATGCTTTTCTTTCTGCCGTTTTCCTGCTGATCATAGCCGGGATTTACGTTAAATACCGTTTTTTCGGCTCAGCAATTACATACGGCATTCTTCTCAATATTTACCTCATCAACATGGGCGCCATTATTCTGGTGACCGGCATCCGGGAAACTTTTTATTCGCTTGATCACTGGAAACATCATGAAGTAAACAAGGAAAGACTGCGCAAGGAAAATGTGCAGGGACAATTGCAAAGTCTGAAGGCTCAGGTCAGTCCGCATTTTTTGTTCAACAGCCTTAATTCTTTGTCCACCCTGATTTCCGAAGAACCTGAAAAAGCCGAACAGTTTGTGGAACAAATGGCCAAAGTATACCGCTATCTTCTTCAGACCAATCAGACTTCAGAAACAGAAGGAAGTTCTGACGAACTGACTACGCTTGAAAACGAACTGGTCTTTATCGAATCGTATTATCATTTGTTAAAAACAAGGTATGGCGAAGGAATGCATCTTTCGATCGATACGGATGAAAATTTCAGATTTTACAGGCTGCCGCCGCTGACCCTGCAGCTTCTGGTCGAAAATGCAGTCAAACATAATGTAATACGCGCAAGCCGGCCATTGACCGTACACATTGAAACCATGGCAGGCGGATTACTGCGCGTCCGGAATAATTTACAGAAAAAATCCGTTTCCAGTGCTTTGGACAAGATGGAATCCACCCAGATCGGGTTATCGAACATTCAGGCCAAATACCTTTTGCTGAGTGAAAGCAATCCGGGGATTTCCGAACCGGTTATCGAGAACGGCCCCGAACATTTTACAGTCATATTACCCCTCATACCCCATATTACAGCCACTATATGAATGCATTGATTGTTGAAGACGAGGAGTTGTCGGTCCGCAGATTACGAAAATTACTGAACGAAGTGGCTCCGTTACTTTCTGTTGCCGGCGTTACCGACAAATGGCTTGAAAACAACCGGGCAGCCAGCAATCCGGACCCGGACCTGATCTTTCTGGATATAGAACTTTCTGACGGGCAAAGTTTTGAAATCTTCAACAGAACCCGGATTCTCAGTACGGTTGTATTTACAACATCATACGACGAATATGCACTTCAGGCATTCAAGGTAAACAGCATTGATTATTTGTTAAAACCTGTTCACCGCGACGACCTGCAGCGCAGTCTTCTCAAATATGAAAAGCTTAAAACGCAGGCTGTTCCGGATCCGGCTGAGGGTATCAGAAAGTTACTGGAAGAACTGCAGAAAACCGTTACGCCGAACTACAGACACCGTTTTCTGGTCAAACAGGGCCAAAAGCTGCTTTCTGTGGAAGTGAGCGAAATCGCCTATTTTTTTCTTGACGACCGTTACAGTTTTTTCATCACGCATCACAATCAGAAACTGCTTGTGGATTACAGCATTGACGAACTGGAAGAAATGCTTGATCCCGACCGGTTTTTCCGTGTCAACCGCGGAATGATTGTAACCCACCATGCTGTGGACAAAATGGACCCTTATTTCGGAAGCCGCCTGTCATTGCTGTTAAAGCCGGCTTTCGGGAAAGAAGCAATTGTCAGCCGCGAAAAAGTAGCGGATTTCAAGCAATGGATGGGTAAATAGTCGGTTATTATGCCCGGTCCAGCCATTCCAGCATTTTTTTCCTGCCGTTTTCATCTGGCAGCTTTCCCAGACCTGCACCAAGGTTATCCGTTAAATGCTTTACATCGGAAGTACCCGGAATCACGCAGGTTACTGCCTGATTGCTCAATATGTATTTCAGGAAATACTGCGCCCAACTGTTGATATCGTACTCTTTTGCCCAGTCGGGAAGCTGCTTTCCTTTTACCGCACGGAATAATCCGCCCTGATCAAACGGCTCATTGATAATGACCGCCACGCCGCTATCCTTTGCTGCACTTAGCAGGCTTTTTTCAGCATTCCGGGAACGGATGGAATAATTGAACTGCACAAAATCAATTCCTGCTGTTTTTACAATCTGTTCAAGTCTGGAATGTGCAGAATCCGTGTAGTGTGTTACGCCGATATACCTTATTTTACCTTCTTCTTTCCAGTCTTTCAGTGTTTTGAGGTGCGTTTGCCAATCCTGCAGGTTGTGCACCTGCATCAGATCCATTTTCTTACGTCCCATTTTGCGCATGGAATCATTCATCTGCGTAATGCCTTCCTGCTTTCCGGTTGTCCAGACTTTGGTAGCCATGAAAAAACGGTCGTTTAACTTAAGTTCGGTGCTCAGATCACCGATCACCTGTTCCGACCTTCCGTACATCGGCGAAGAATCAATCATTTTACCGCCCAGTTTCTCCATTTCCTGCAGTACTGCTTTCAGCGGTGTTCTTTCAGCCGCATTGGTTCCTACGTCAAATTGCTGCCAGGAACCGAGCCCGACAGCCGGAATTTTTTCATTCGTTGATGGAATCGATTTTTGTAGTATCATTTTTTCATTGGTTTCAGCAACGGACATAACCGGCCGCAGCAATGCCGCGCCGCCAAGCATTCCAATACTTTTCAAAACTTCCCGTCTGGACTCATTATGCTTCATTATTCCTGATATGAATGATCAAAAGGTTTTATTCAGCCAAATTACACAAGAATGGTCAAGTAAACGGCTAAAAAATAAAAAAGGAGCCGGACATAACGCCCGGCTCCCCGAATATGAACCTTAAATTAACTTTTACTTCTTTTCAATGCTCAGACTTACTTGGTAATCGTCCAGTTTCGGAGACTGCGTTGTTACCGGATACGGAAGCACTTTGCTAACCTTTAATTCGTAAGCCTGTCCGTTAAGGGTGAAAGTCTGGCTGCCTCCTTTGCGGTCACCGCTGAAACTTACTTTTACATCCGTCTGGCTTTGGGCATCCGATACGAGAAATTTCATTTGCACGCTTCCCATCGTTATGCAAGCGGCATTGGCAGGACAACGGCTATCAGCAATTTCCTGAAGATCCACTTTCAGCTCTGCATCGGAAGCCGGCACAGTTGTCAGTTGCCGGTAAGGAACAATGCTTGTCTTTACTGATTCTGTCTGCGGATTAACGTTTTGCTTCTTCTCATCGCAAGCCATTACAGCAACCCAGATCAGAGAAAATAAGATAACTTTTTTCATGGTATATGATTTATTAAGATTTACCAAAAGAAACCTAAATCATATTAAAGGTTGGAATACTTTTAAAAATTTCACTAAAACCATTTCACACCTGACATTTCACACAAATCATTTTACTCCATCGCAAACGGCAGCTCGTACTCTCTCGTAATCGGTTTCGAGCTTCTTGTTTTGACAATTACTTTTGCTTTAAGCGGGTCGCCGAGTACCAGATAATGCTTTGTATACCGGTCATCGTAATAAATCCAGGATTTATCTTCAATCAGATATTCAGTTAGTCCCTGCTTACCGGCTTTATAAGCCCATTGCGCCACGATATTAGGCTCAAAGGTAATTACATATCCCATACACCTGACCTGAATTCCGGGAACACCGCTGTTTCCAAGCTCGGTTCCCGCTTCCACCGTCACGTTAATGGAAGAATTGTCTTCCAGATCTTTAACCAGCCATTCGTCCAGTACCGTAGTTACATTTGCCATGAATATGATTTGCATTTTACAGCATTCAAGTTAAGCCGGTTTGACAGCATTATAATTCAGCAACTTTCCTTAGGCAGGTATGGAATATCAAACGGTAGATGCAAGGTATCTGTAAAGCAAAACAGCCGGACTTTATCCGGCTGTTTTCAAAATAAGATATGGAAATATTAACCTACATTATTTCCTTCTTTGTCCAGTTTCACCCGTGCGCTTTCACTTCCTTTAGCAACCTGAAGTTCATAATATTGCTTGTTATTTTCTTCGGTCACCAGAAAAGCCTTTTTGACGGTCCAGCCGGTAAATTCATCGCTTTTGATTGTTTTCTTGATTCCTTCCGGCAGGTTTTCCGGTTTTACCGGTACCTTGTCTTCTTTCACTGTTATTGAAACAGCAGTTTTACCATTATTCATCAATGGTGCAGAAGCCTGAACCGAGGCGAAAGAGATAAGTGTGAAGGCCATCGCCGATACTATTAGCTTTTTCATAATCCGTATTCTTTTAGTAAATGTTAAAACCTTTGCTTTAATGCTTTTACTATCAACACGATTATGCCAGAATATACAAATTACTGAAATTCAGGTAATTACAATATAAAATCCCAAAAAAGCATGATCATTAAATCCCCGGTTTGTGGAAACTATCCATAAAAACGCATCAGGATTCATTCAGTTCAGTACATTTCCGCTGGCATCCACTTTCATGCGTGTCCGCTCATCTGCTCTGCGAACGACAAGCTCGTAATACTGCGAATTGTCTTCATTTGTAACCAGAAAAGCTTCAATGATCGTCCATCCCGCATAGGATTTATCGTTGAGTGTATTCCGGACTTTTTCGGGCAGATCTTCGACATTCACTTCCACCCTTCCCTGAAATGCATGGTTTGAATTCCGTGTTATGGAAGTACTGGAAGTCGTAGTTTTATGCTTTTTTAAAATGGCCTCGGAATGTACCGGAAAACTCATGCATGCAATCAGGAACAAACCGGCCACCTTTATAATCGGGTTCTTTTTCATTGGATTACCGTTTAAACAGTTTTAGTAAACAAGGACTTGAATGCGTTGTAACAATGTGCTTTGCACGCCGTTTACAGGTTTTAAGCTACTGAATTTACATTATCCAAAAGCATGCCGCAATGCATATTCCCATTCCGTATTTCCGGATTGATCCTGAACAAAACAAGCCGTTCCTGAGTCAGGAACGGCTTGTTTTGTAATTATACTGTGATACTAACTATTTATCGTAACCGGGATTTTGCACGAGCTGTGCATTTCGGTTGATCTCGTCACGGCTGAACGGACGGAAGTACATCTTGTCGATCCAGGTCCGGTTCTCATGTGCTTTCTCCTCTACCGGC
>NZ_VBSN01000015.1 GCF_006149045.1 Dyadobacter flavalbus | reverse complement strand
GATTGCTTGATAATAAACGAATTATCTACTAGATCTAAAATGTTCTTTAAATCCTGGATCGCATTTTTAAGACTTGTATTTGTCTTTACAAGCCTGTCACGAAAAGTCATCAGATTCTTTAACTTGAGCAAGCATGCAGAAGGCATCCGCATAGGTTTTAGCAGATGACGATGCAAAAAAGTAAATTGTGAAATTCGCTTTGCATCAAGTTTATCATTTTTACCTCTTGTTATGCCTAGTGTCTTTTTTAAATGCAGAGGGCTCACCAATGTAAACAGGAGGTTTTCATCCTGTAAAAAACAACATAAAGCTAGCGTGTAATGTCCGGTGTGCTCCATACAAAAAAAGCTGTTTTGGGTTGTTATACCCTGTTTTTTTAACCAGGTGAGCATTTTTTTAAATCCTGAGGTACCATTCTCAAAATGGCAGTAAACAAACTGATTTGGATTATTTACATGACAAAATGCCAAATCCAAAGTTGCTTTGGAGACATCAACACCAATAAACCATTCCTTTTCCATAGCGAAATTGTTAAGGTTGAACCCTGATCCGAATGTATTGAAATGCTAATCCCTTTAATAAGCCTGTTGCTTAACATTCTAAATGGCACCTGATCAATACAAAAGCATGAAGGACTAATTCCGGCGATAAGTCTAGTTAATAGGCGGCCCCATTGTTCACCTCCATACTTTCAGATCTTTAATTGGACAATAGAAAGTTAACCTTTATTCTGCTAATCTAAAGGGCGGCCCCGT
>NZ_VBSN01000014.1 GCF_006149045.1 Dyadobacter flavalbus | reverse complement strand
GGCAGCGAGATCATCTTCGGCCGCTACTTTACGCCGAGTTTAAGTGAAGGCGCTCGCCAGACCGGATTGAACAACGGTCCGAACGGCTACCACAACTGGGCAGGCAACACGCCGATCGGCCTTCTGGTGGATGACTACGAGATGATGGACGGAACGCCTTTCAACTGGACCAACCCCGTTGAGAAAGCCAACCCTTACGTCAACCGTGACCCGCGTTTCTATGCGACGGTGCTCTATGATGCCGCACCCTGGAAGCCGCGCAACAAGATCTCGGGCAATGTAGACCCTGCCAACCAGATCCAGACCGGCGCTTACGACCTGCTGGACGACAAAGGGGCTTTGATCAACCGCAAGGGACTCGATACCCGCAGCAGCTCGATTGAGGACTGGAACGGAAGCCGCACGGGCTATTACATGCGCAAGTTCATTGACCCCAACCCGGACCTGGTCGACAACACAGACCGCCAGAACATTCCTTGGCCGTTCTTCCGGGTGACCGAAGCGGTGTTCAACTACGTGGAGGCCAGCATTGAGCTGGGAGAAGATGCAGAGGCATTGCTGTGGCTGAACCGGATCCGGTTCCGTTCAGGGATGCCGGCTTTGAAGGCGACAGGTGCTGCGCTCCGGGAAGCATACCGTCATGAGAAAAGGATCGAGATGGCCTATGAAGAGCAGCGTTACCATGATGCACGCCGCTGGATGATCGCCAAGGAAACACTTGGAAGGCCGTTGACCTACATCACCGTACTGGGCAAGTTCAAGCCGGGCAAGTCGATGAAGGA
>NZ_VBSN01000016.1 GCF_006149045.1 Dyadobacter flavalbus | reverse complement strand
GCCGCGCAGCCGGCTGCGGCCCGGCGGCTATCCGCATCAATACAGGCTCGACGGCTGCTTACACCACAGCCGACGGACGCCAGTTCAGCGCCGACCAGTACTACGGCAATGTGACCGGCGGAACAGGCACTCTGGCTTCTACCGTGGATATCCTGAACACGACAGACGATGTGCTCTACCGCTCGGAGCGCTCTGCGGCCACGATCAGTTACAGCATCCCGGTGAGCAGCGGCACGATGAACGTGGTGCTGCACTTTGCGGAGACCTACTTCGGCGCGCCCGGCAAGGTAGCCGGCGGTACCGGCAAGCGCATGTTCAACGTGGACATTGAAGGCAGCCGCAAGCTGACCAACTATGACATCTACGCCAGGGCAGGCGGCGCGGTGCGCCCGGTGCTGGAAAGCTTTGCGGTGACAGTCACCGACGGCATACTGAACATCAACTTTACCTCCGGATCGGCCAACATGCCCAAGATCTCGGCCATCGAAGTGCTGCCGCAGACGGCTCAGGCCAACGCGGCCCCCGTGCTGGCAGTGATCGGCAGCAAAACGGCTACCGTAGGACAGCCATTGAGCTTTACAGCAGCGGCCACCGACCCAGATCAGGGACAAAGCAAAACGTTCGCTTTGGTCAATGCGCCATCAGGGGCAGCGATCAACGCCTCGACCGGCGTGTTCAGCTGGACGCCGGCAACCGCAGGCACCTTTACCTTTACGGTGAAAGTGACCGACAACGGCTCTCCGGCCCTGTCTGACGAGGAAACCATCACCGTGACCGTGGGCAATGCAACGACGACTAATGTAGCACCAGTTTTAGCTGCAATCGGTAATAAAACGGTAACGGTGGGACAAGCATTGAGTTTTACTGCAACAGCAACCGACGCTGATGCAGGCCAGAGCAAGACGTTCTCGTTAGTTAATGCGCCGAGCGGAGCAGTGATCAACGTGACTACCGGAGTGTTTACATGGACACCGACTGCTGCGGGCAGCTTTACCTTTGCGGTGAAAGTGACCGATAATGGTTCACCTGCTTTGTCTGATGATGAAACCATAATAGTAACTGTGAACAATGTGACAGCTCCTACATCGGTAACATTGTCGCCGCTTGCAGATTCTTATGTTCGCAACGGCAGCTATGCAGGTACCAATTACGGAAGTGCTACAAATATGGTCGTGAAATCCGGAAGCGGTGACGGCATAACCCGTTCAGCTTATTTGAAGTTCTCGCTCAGCAGTTTGAGTCAGGTAAGTTCGGCCAAGCTACGTATTTATGCCAACAATACTGAAAATACGACTTCTATCAATTTGTCTGCATACGGTGTTGACAACGATAGCTGGACAGAAGGCGGAATCAACCTGAACAATGCACCGGCAAGTTCATCAACGGTTCTGGGTTCAGTGGGCGTAAATAATACTGCCAAGTACTACGAAATTGATGTAACGGCTTACGTTCAGGCGCAGCTTGCAGCAGACAAAGTAGTAAGCATTGCCGTGAAAAACCCGAGCAATCAGAACAAGAACGTCAATATCAATAGTAAGGAAAATGCATCCAACAAGCCGCAGTTACTGATTGTAACCAATGGTCCTGTTACTTCCGGTGCAAGAACCAGTGCAGAGGAACTTTTCAGTTCGGAATCGAAAGTGGAGTTTGAGAAATCCACGATCTATCCGAATCCGGTTCAGAAGCACTTTACTGTTGAGTTCTCGAAACAACATTCGAAAGATGTTTCTCTAGAAATGATCAGTCAGTTAGGCAGAACTTATAAAATCAATTTGCCGGAACACAGCAGATCAGGATCGAAAGCAGAAGTAAATATTTCAGATCTGTCGCTGACAGGCGGTATTTATATGCTGAGAATACAATCCGCATCACTGACCGAAGTAATCAAGGTATTTGTTGTAGATTAAGTAATTCAAAGATCCATTAATCAGACAGGCCTTCCAAGCGCAACTTGCTTGGGAGGTTTTGTTTTTTATAAGGGTTGAAAACATTCATATAACCGCTAAAATCTTGCAAAAACGAGTGAGTAAAGCCGCATTTTACCAAGTTCTGATTCAGACTGGCGATACAGAATAATCATAATGCAATTCTTGTCAGTAGTACTTTATAATAGTCATAATTAGAGGAATGTTACCGTTTGTTCATTCAACCTGTTTAAAGGATAAAAGCACAGTGAATTTGTCTAGAAATTAATTGTGATTTAACAATTGATATCACTGTATTATTTAAAACCTAATTTTTTCAAACGTAAAGCTGGCTAATTGATTGGCTGCTTTAACCGGCATAGCAAGCTTTTCCGGGTTATTGCAATGAAGCCACTGTTCGCAGAACATGCACGAACTTCTCAGCCGGAATCCGCCAGAAATTAAAACTTTAAACAAATGAGAAAAATAGCGATTATAGGAGCCGGACAGTCAGGTCTGCATCTGGCGATTCGGCTGCTAAAAAGCGGATATGATATTACCATTATTTCTGAGCTTTCGGCAGAAGATATATTCAACGGACCGCAAACGGGGGCTACTTATTTGTTCAGCGATACTTTGCAGCTTGAAAGAGAACTCGGTCTGGATCTCTGGCACAATACAGCATACTATTCAACCGGTTTCAATATCAATTTTGGTATGCCGGATGGCAATTATGCGTTCAGTATCAATTCCAATACAAACAAGCCCGGCGTAGCCATTGATCAGCGGCTGAAATTTTATCAATGGATCAAGCTGTTTGAGGAAAATGGCGGAAAATTTATTGTCAGAAGTACAGCGTCAACTGACCTTCTGGAATATACAAAGCAGTTTGACCTTGTTGTTATTTCCTGCGGAAAGGGCCCGCTTGCAAAACTGTTTACCCGGGATGAAGCGAAATCAAGCAGGGAAACGCCTGCACGCAAATTGCTGCAACTGCATATCAATAATTTTGAGCAGCCGGACAAAACCAAATTCACAACCATTACGCTGGATGCAGTAATGGGTGCCGGCGAGATCATTACCGCGCCATTTTACCAGAAAGACCATATTCAATGTGCGTTTTTGCTGATTGAAAGTGTTCCAAGCGGGCCAATGGACATTTTTGAGGATATAAAATCGGGAACAGTGCATTTGGAAAAAGCCAAAGAAATGATTCGGGAGTTGCTGCCCTGGCGGTATGCTGCTTTTGCAAATGCCGAAATTATACGGGACGATGCTTTTCTTAACGGATCATTTACTCCGGTCGTCCGAAAGCCGGTCGTTCAGCTGAATTCAAATGCGGCAGTTTTTGGAATTGGCGACGCAGTTATTCTGAATGATCCGATCGTTGGGCAAGGTGGCAACAATGCCACTAAAATGGCCAATGCTTATGCAAAAGCAATTATTGCACATGGAGACAAGCCATTTGACGTGGATTGGATGAATAAAACATTTGATGATTTCTGGCAGTATTCAAAACACGTGAACCGGTTCTGTGATATATTTCTTTCGCCGCCAGCGCCACATGTAATTGATATTTTAGGTGCAGCTTCACAGAATGCAGAAATTGCTTCTGACTTTGTCAATGGCTTCAACCACCCTCCAAGCCTGTTTCCATGGCTGGACGAACCGGCAGCGGCACAGCAATATCTGGCAAGCAAGATGAAAACGCCGGAGACATTTAGTCCAAACCAATAATACATAAGTAAGATCATATTTTGATTTTGAAGGCTTTTTAACTGCCGAAATCTTGCATAATCAGTTAGCAAAGCCGGCATTTACCGCCTGATAATCCAGACCAGCTATACGGAATAATTGTAACTGTTGTAAATGAAATTCTGCACAGCTTTGTGAACATAACAGTAATTATCATTCACACTCATTTTTGATTAAATGGTTAAATTCAGGAAGAGTCTGTCCTTTGGGATTGGTGCCGCATGTTTTTCTACGATGCTTTTTTTGAGCAGCTGTTCGAAGGAAGATGCATTGGTTCCACAGCCGGAATCGGCAAGCGTAAATGAAAATTCTAATCTGAAAGGCAATTCCAGCTTAATAGGTTAGTGGACGAAGTCAAGTAGAGAAAGCCCAAGTGGGATGGTAGCTTTCTAAAAAGTCAGAGCTTAATTCCACCACTCTGGGTTAACACAGTTCCATTTATCAAATAGAAAATTTGGTTCATTTACAAAATAAAGAATATGCTTTCCAATGAAAATCCTTGGAGTAATGTTCCATTGGAAGATTACGAAGCTCACATGGCTCATCCCTTAGTTGGTCAGTCAGAAATGCTTAGTCGATTGATGGAATCAGCTCTTATCAAATACAAGCCCGTTTCTTTGGCTATACTGGGGATTGCTGGCGGAAATGGGTTGGAGCACGTACATACAACACAAACCACCCATGTGTACGGAGTGGATATTAGTCAGGTATATCTCAATGAATGCCAAAATAGGTATTCTTCTCAGATTGAGAACTTGATACTAATTAAACACGATTTGAATAGTAGAGAAGTTTTGCCTTTTAAAGTAGACTTGATATTAGCTGGTTTGATTTTCGAATATATAGAATTAGAAAATGGATTGAACCAAATAGATTCTTGCTTACATCCAGGTGGTTCTTTAGCTGTTATTTTTCAGAAGAATAATGGTGTTACTTCCGTAAGCAACAGCGGGATTGAAAGTATAAAACAAGTAGCTACAATATTTAACCTGGTTGATGAAGAAACTTTTGAAAAAAATATTTTGGCTCTTGGATATATTAAGACCGAAAGAAGCGAAAGTTTTTTACCTAATGGTAAATCGTTTGTCAGTCTAGAGTTTAAAAAACTTAGGTAGGTCTTAGAAATATACGAGACTTTGTTTCACCAGTATTTTTATACTTCTCCGGGAAGAAAAGATCCCTGAAATGGCTCCGACCTGTGTTTCTGGAAGATTCTCGAGATTAGCAAAAGGATGTGTAGTTAGGTTATATCTTTTTCGATGGTTCAGAAGCACTTTACTATTGAGTTCTCGAAACAACATTCGAAAGATGTTTCGTTGGAAATGATCAGTCAGTTAGGCAGAACTTATAAAATCAATTTGCCGGAACACAGCAGATCAGGATCGAAAGCAGAAGTAAATATTTCAGATCTGTCGCTGACAGGAGGTATTTATATGCTGAGAATACAATCCGCATCACTGACCGAAGTAATCAAGGTGTTTGTTGTAGATTAAGTAATTCAAAGATCCATTAATCAGACAGGCCTTCCAAGCAACTCGCTTGGGAGGTTTTGTTTTTTATGAGGGTTGAGAAACGTTTATGCAGCAGCTAAAATCTTGAATTTGTCACTGGCAATGTTGGCTTTATCCTTTTAAATAATTTGTTGATTTTCTATTTATCAAAACAAAAAAGTTTTTTCATAAAAAATTGGACAGGTGTGTTACCATGGCTACAAGGCTACGTCCAAAGGTGCACAGAGGAATTCTGATATTCTGAAAAGGAGCTTAATTTAATTCAACTACCTAATTTTAAAACTTACTTTATGACTGTAAATTCTGCTAAACGTAGCGCAATTGCATTGATGATTCTTTGCTTAACATTGATGATATCTTGTAATAGTGAACATTCAGTTATTCCTGATGAAAGGCCAACAATAACAGCAATCACACTGGAACAAGCAAAAGGTTTGTATGAAAGATATTCAAGGCAAGATATTGCCGCGAGAACTACTAAAAGAAAACATAAAGAGAAGCCCGTTTGGAGTATGAGTTCTTACATCACCTTGGTTAATGGAGAACAAGCACTAGTCAGCTTGCTGGAAGAAGAAACGGATGCTTTAACTTTGATTTCTTTTGATGGATCAGCTGCTGAATCAAAATCCTTTGAAGAAGTATTCACGTTTGTTAAATTAGTTGCATATAAGGATTCTACGGGCAAAGAGCACCTGGAAAGGATGTATATAAAAGGAGATTTGGATTACTCAAAGCGTAAAAAGTTTCGGTATGAAGACACGGATTTTTCGGGTCGAATCTGGTTTGAGGATATGGATGACAATTTCCTACGAGGCTATTTCTATGAAAATGGAAAATTAAAAGGCAAACAGAGCCCGAAATTGGAAAGCCAGGCAAATGGCAGAGTAAATTATACTTGCAATATTGTCTACGAAATTACAACTACAACAACTGATTACTACTCCGTATCCAATTGTCCAGATTGCCCGCCGAAGTTTATGTATAATCATACAGGCACTACATATACTGTTTTATGGGAAAGTTGCTACGACCCGAATGTTATTAATTCCGGAGCAGCAGGGACAGGCCTTAATATAGCTGATCCGGCTTTTTGGGAATGGTACAAAAACTTAAACTCTTTGGAAACGTCATGGCTTATAGCAAATCCTTTGAAAGCATATGATGCATACATCCACTTTAAGCAAGGTGAGGTCTCTTCACAGCAAAGATTTGGTGGTGCTATCAATAAAGATGAAGACGGTACAAATCAAAATGCATATAAACATGCTTATATAGCAGCATTACACAATCAAAAATGGGGTAATAACATTGCTTATACCATTATGAATAATCATGAGTATGGCCCTCCGCCTATGTCTGGTACGAGTAACTTGCCATTATCCAAGCAAATGGATTACCATAATAATAAGCTTGGTATTGACACACAGAATGACTGTGGATGTTCTGGCGAAGAATTGCGAAATCATATTCAGGATAAAATTACATCTGGAAAAGGAAAGAGATATAAAGGAAGCAACCTTCCAGATGGTACATTAAGCAATACAAATGGTAAAAATCTGGATAATGACTAATTTAAGAACCATCATACTCCTATTGTTATTTTCGTTCTACGGAATCCTGGGATGCGGGATTAAGAAGATAGAGAAGAATATTATCCTGGATGTAAGTAAATATAATAAGATCAAATTTACCGGAATGGAAGGGGATGAAATCTCAATAAAATTCAAAGGCGTGTTTACCGGCAGAATCAAAAAGGCTATGACTGGTAATTCGGATAAGCTTACTGCAGGAAATTTTACTATTTATGAAAATTCTATTGATTTTGATATGGGTACTATGACAATATATCAGGACAACACAGGGTTTACCTGGTACATTCGCCCAGTCGGCCCTGCAAAGGGTAAGATCAGCGTTTCCATAATAGAAAGTCGCGTCGGACGAATTTTTTGAAATTATTTTGATTTATTTACTAACCAGGTCTTGTTCTTCTCCGCAGTAGCATGTAAAATGCTCCCGAGAATCAAAAACGCCGTTCCTGCAAGCAAGAACGGCGTTTTGTGCCGAAGGCGGGACTCGAACCCGCACAGGGCAACCCCCACACGCCTCTGAAACGTGCGTGTCTACCAATTTCACCACTTCGGCATTGAAAAACTGGTTGGCAAAAATAGTAATAATGTTTTGGACTTTACAAGTCTTTTGAGGTTACAAAAACATTAAAGTGCATATTTTCTTTAAATTTTTACGCTTTCAAACAATTCCGGAATGTAAACATTTCCAAATCCGGCATTTTCCAGCTTCTGCTTGAAGGAAAGCTGCGTTTCGTATTCGCCATGAACCAGAAATACTCTTTCAACTTTTTCCGGATTCTGGAAGGCCAAAAAAGCAAGCATTTCATTGTAATCGCCATGTCCGGAAAAAGAATCCAGACTGGCAATCTGGCAATTTACATTGTACTTTTCTCCAAAGATGTCAACTTGTTTGTCGCCGCGCTTTAAAGCGCCGGCAAGCGTATTGGCAGAAGCGTAGCCCACAAGCAGAACCGTGCATTTCGGGTCTTCTATGTTATTTTTGATATGATGCTTAACCCGGCCCGCTTCGGCCATTCCGGACGAAGAAATAATGATGCAAGGTTCTTTTTTATCATTCAGTGCAATGGACTCGCTTGTCTCGGAAATGTAATGCAGATACGGAAAAGCAAAGGCGTCGCCGTCTTTTTCTATATAACCGAGTATTTCAGGATTAAAGCATTCGTCATGCGCTTTCATGATGCCGGTGGCGCGGACAGCCAGCGGACTGTCGATATAAACCGGAATCCGGGGCAGTTTTCCTGAACTTGAAAGCTGGTCCAGCGCATAAATAAGTTCCTGCGTACGGTCTATGGCGAAGGCCGGGATAATCAGTTTTCCTTTGCGTTCCACGCAGGTTTCCCGCACAATCTTTGAAAGATGCGCCTGCATGTCACCTTCTTTTTCGTGCAGACGGTCGCCGTAAGTTGATTCACAAATAATAATATCAGCTTGGGGAAAAGCGTCTGGTCTGCGGAGAATATGATCATCCGGACGGCCGATGTCGCCGGTAAAAGTTATTTGCTTTGCATGTCCGTTGTCCTGAAATGTCAAATGCACGGCGGCACTTCCAAGCAAATGGGCGGCATCCGTCATAAGAACAGAAACTTCTTTGTCTTTTCCCAAGAAAAAAGGCCTACTGTACTGAACTTCCTGAAACAGGCTCAATGCATGAACGGCATCTTCCGTATTATACAATTCTTCAATCAGCGGACGGTTCTGTTTTTGCCGGCGACGGTTAACCCGTTCCAGGTCTTTTTCCTGAATATGCGCGCTGTCCAAGAGCATAACGCGGCAAAGATCGGCCGTAGCCGAAGTACAGTAAATCGGGCCTTTAAAGCCTTGCTTTACAAGCCGCGGAATGAGCCCCGAATGATCAATATGCGCATGGGACAAAATGAGATAATCAATTTCCGAAGGATTAAAGCCGAAATTCTGATTGGCTTCATCCGTCTGGATTCCCTGAAACAAGCCGCAATCGAGTAAAATTCTCGTTCCTTTTTCGGTTGTTATAAGGTGCTTGCTTCCGGTAACGGTTCTTGCTGCTCCAAAAAACTGTATTTGCATGTTCATGTATTTAATCAGGCCAGAACGTATAAAGAGTCCAGATTGCGTCCAAAACCATCGTAATCTAAGCCGTAACCGACCACAAATTTGTTGTCAATTTCGAAGCCGACATAACGCATGTCAATCGGTGTCTTCAGTGCATCGGGTTTGTGCAGTAACGTAGCGATTTCAACCGACTTGGGGGAAAAATCCTTTATTTGCTTCAACAAATGCGCCATGGTGAGACCGGTATCGACAATATCTTCCACAATAATGATGTCACGGTTTTCAATGCTTTCTTCCATTCCGATAATTTGTCTTACATTTCCGGTCGATTCGGTTTGCGAATAGGAAGAAAACCGGATAAAAGTAATTTCGCAGGTTAATGAAATGTTTTTGACCAGTTCGCCGGCAAAAAGAAAGGCGCCGTTGAGAACCACAATAAATACGGGGTTGCGTCCTTCATAATCCTTACAGATCAGATCTGCCAGTTCAGCGATCCGGCTTTCAATGCTGCTTCGGGATATAAAGGGGACAAAAGTTTTATCCAGAATGTTAATCATAATAATTGGTGACGTTCTTTATCCGCATCCCGTTTCGGGCGGAAAAGATGAATTCAGTTCTTTGATATATACAGTGAATACTCTGAGCATCAATATTAACTCTTTTTTCAAAAACCCGGCTGATGATAAACGTAAAATAAAAAACACACGTTAATTAGAACACATTTTACCACAACTATGAAAAGTATAATCGTTAACACCATCAAATCCTGCTTCTTAAGTGTTATTGCCTTTCATTCTGTTTCCGCACAATTGTATTCTTCGGCGGAGCTCGACAAGAAGTATGATATGGTCATCAGTAATCCCGGCGTGCAGATTGAAGCGACCGAGGCCATTAATTTGCTTTACAATTACAAATTTGCAGAAGCCGATACAGAATTCCGGTGGCTGAAATACCGTTACCCGAAACATCCGATGCCGCATTTTCTGATGGGGCTGGCCGAATGGTGGAAAATTGTTCCGAATACGGATAATGAAGCTTATGACAAAGCGTTTCTGGCGCAAATGGATTCCACAATCAATCTTGCCGAGGAACTTTATGATAATCAGAAAAACAAGGTGGAACCGGCTTTTTTCCTGACGGCAGCCTATGCGTTCAAAGGGCGTCTTTATGCGGAACGTGAAAGCTGGACCAAAGCGGCATTTGCAGGCAAGAAATCACTGAAATATTTTGAACAATGCAAAGGAAACGGCGACCTTACGCCGGAACTGCTTTTTGGCGACGGTTTGTACAATTACTATGCAGAATGGATCCCGAAAGAATATCCGATCCTGAAACCCATACTGGCACTTTTCCCCAGAGGCAACAAAAAACTCGGGGAACAGCAGCTTGAAAAAGTAGGCAACAATGCATTTTACACCCGGGTTGAGGCCAGGTATTTTCTGCTGCAGATTTACAGCATGGAAAATGAAAACAGCAAGGCTTACGAAATGGCCAAGTACATGTGGCAGACTTTCCCGAACAATCCCTATTTTGAAAGGTATTTCTGCAGAACGGCATTTGTGACCGGAAAAATTGCCGAAGCCGAAAAAGCAGCGCACAATATTATTGATAAAATCGAGCAGGGCATGCCGGGTTATGAAGGCGTAAGCGGACGGAATGCGGCTTACGTTCTGGCTTTTTACAACATGAATTATCATCGCAATTACGATCTGGCTGCACAGTATTATCAAAAGGCCATTGATTATTCTGTAAAAACCAATTCGCTGAGCGCGGGTTATTATGTTTCTTCATTAATCGGGATGGGCAAAATTGCGGAGTCCAAAAAGAATTATGATGAAGCATTGAAGTATTACAAGCTGGCTGACGACCGGGCTGAAAGAAAATCCGGTCAGGACAAAGAAGCCAAAGCCGCCATTGCCAATCTGAAAAAAATGAAGCGGGAACAGCGGAGGAGAAGGTAAAGTAATTTTTAGGTGCTGAAAGCGAATTGTACGGTAACGTGTATTTTCCTGTTTTGAAAAAGATACTTTTCGGGTAGTGAAAACCGAATTGCTTTTTGCTTCAAAAATCTTATATTTAAATACGCTGAAAATGTCAGTTTTAAAACGGACTAATTATGACACAGACAGAAGTAATTGAAGCTTTTGACACACTTCCAAAAGGGCAGCAACTGATTGTTGCCAGAGAAATACAATTGCGCGTTGCTGATGATCTTTTTGAAGAACTGGATCAGGAGCTTCCTGATTCAGACATATCCATTGAAGATATTCAAAAAGAAATTACAGCTTACCGCAATGCCCGAAAGAAAAATTAATGTTGTCATCGATACCAACTGGTATATATCTGCATGTCTAAACCGGAGTTCCCGCCGCATACTTTATTATGAAATCCTGAAAAATCCGCATATAAAAGTTTTTTACTCGAAAGAATTACTTCAGGAGTTTGAGGATGTGATCAGCAGGCCTAAATTCCGTAAAATTATTTCTTATGATCAGGCAATCCGCTTCATGTCTCTTGCATTTTTGTTACTGAACAAAGTGACTGTACAGTCAATACCACAGGTTGTACGCGATACAGATGATGATTATCTGTTAGGGATTTGTGAGCATTGCAATGCTGATTTTTAATTACAGGTGATGCCGATTTGCTGGTACTAAAATCCCATAGCAACACTGCCATTTTAACGATGAATCAGTTTTTACAACTACTGCCTTCCATATGCAAAAATGAAGAACTGTGAAATACTCCGTCTGACAAATCAGTTGCCTGTTAACTTTGCACCATAAGACAGAATACAGTTTTTGTCGTATCACTAAAAATTAAAAAGTGGAAAATTACATTGAGCAAATTCAAAAAAGCATAGAGCCTCTACGGCATCAGATTATCAACCATAAAGTATATGCTGCAATTCAGGATATCGAGAGTCTTGGAATATTCATGCAGTATCATGCGTATGCAGTGTGGGATTTTATGTCGCTCCTGAAATCACTGCAGAATAACCTTACTTGTACTGCTGTTCCGTGGTTCCCGAAAGGCTCGCCTGAAAGCCGTTATCTGATCAATGAAATTGTATTGGGTGAAGAATCGGACGTTGATATGGAAGGGAACCGGAAAAGTCACTTTGAACTGTACCTGGAAGCGATGTGCCAGTGCGGTGCAGACACCGCACCAATCACCGGTTTTATTTCAGAACTGATGCAGAACGGCGAGCTTGAACAGGCATTTCAGAAAGCCGGCACGCCGGAGAAAGCTGCACAGTTTGTCAGCAATACATTCGAGATTATTGGCAGCAACAAGGATTATGTTCAGGCGGCTGTTTTCACATTCGGGCGGGAAGATCTCATTCCGGACATGTTCCATTCCATTATCAATGATTTGCATGCACATTTTCCCGAGCGTATTTCCATTTTCAAATATTATCTGGAAAGGCATATTGAAGTGGACGGCGATCATCACAGCCATTTAGCCCTGCAAATGACTTCAAATCTGTGCGGTACAAACGAAGAATACTGGCAGGAAGCGACAGAAGCAGTAAAGACATCATTACAAAAGCGTATTGAATTATGGGATGGCGTTTACGATACCATTATGGCTCGCAAGCAGGTAACGGGGTAAATAAAATCAGTATCAAACTCATATATTGTTCATAAAAATATCAATCTGCAAAACAGAATAAACACAAAAAACCCGGCTGGTTTTACTGCGGCCGGATTTTTTTGTATAAAGAACAAACAAAAGTCAACTCAAATTAAAATCGGCTTTACTTCTTCAATTCTGCATAGTGCTTGAAAAACAATGGAATTGTCTCTATTCCTTTATAGTAATTAAAAATTCCGTAGCTTTCATTCGGAGAATGCAGGTTGTCAATATCCAGTCCGAAGCCCATTAAAATACTTTTACAGCCCAGTTCCCGTTCAAACAGCGCAACAATCGGGATGCTTCCTCCGCCGCGTGTCGGGATTGGCTTTTTGCCGAAAGATTCTTCCATAGCCATTTCCGCAGCTTTATATTCTACCGAATCTGTTGGCGTCACATAAGGAAGTCCGCCGTGATGCGGAACGACTTTTACCTTTACTGAAGCCGGCGCAATGGATTCAAAATGCTTTGTAAACAGCTCGCAGATTTCATCATCGTTCTGGTTTGGAACCAGCCGCATGGATATTTTGGCATTGGCTTTGGAAGGCAAAACCGTTTTTGCGCCTTCACCGATGTATCCGCCCCAGATGCCGTTTACATCCAGCGTCGGGCGCACGGACGTTCTTTCAATGGTCGTATAACCTTCTTCGCCAAGCACGTCGCCGATCTGCAGTTCATTCTTGTATTCTTCCAGGTCAAACGGCGCTGCGTTCAATGCGGTTCGCTGGTCAGGCGTAAGTTCTTCCACTTTGTCGTAAAATCCGGGAATAGTTATATGCCCGTTTTTATCTTTCAAAGAAGCAATCATTTCGCAAAGCACATTAATCGGATTGGCAACGCCGCCGCCGTAAACGCCTGAATGCAGGTCGCGGTTTGCACCGATAACTTCCACTTCTACGTAAGTCAGCCCGCGGAGGCCGGTTTCAATGGACGGAACGTCATTGGCGATGATGCTTGTGTCCGAAATCAGGATCGTGTCACATTTCAGCATTTCCTGATATTCCTTCACGAATGTGCCGAGGTTGGAAGAGCCGATTTCTTCTTCGCCTTCAATCATTATTTTGACATTGCATGTAAGTGAATTGGTCGCAAGCATGGTTTCCAATGCTTTTATATGCATGTAAAACTGTCCTTTGTCATCGCACGAACCTCTTGCATAAATTCGCTCATTTTTTATTACCGGCTCAAACGGAGGTGAATCCCAGAGTTCGTACGGGTCGGCAGGCTGTACATCGTAATGCCCGTAAATAAGCACGGTCGGAAGTGCCGGATCGATCAGCTTTTCACCATAAACCACCGGATGGCCTGCGGTTTCGTATATTTCAGCACGATCGGCACCGGCTTCCAGAATCCTGTCGCGGACGTATTCAGCCGCTTTCAGCATATCGTTTTTAAACTTCGAATCTGCGCTTACGGAAGGTATGCGGAGCAAATCCAGCAGTTCGTTTAAAAATCTGTCACGGTTTTTATCTATATAATCAAGCATTGCTTCTGAAATTGTTAGTCTTTGAAATAGGTATAAAACTGCGCACAAGATAAAAAAATAACCCCTGAAGGATTGCCTCAGGGGTTATTTTTCCTAAATATACTTTTAAGAATTTTGTCGTTCAGACTTGGACTTTGAAAAGATCTTGACGCGGCTTTCATTTCCGTTCATAAGCCTTATGATGTTTTTCTGATGCGTAAAAACGACCAGAATGAACATGGTAAATCCAAATACAACCAACAGCGGTTCCGGGTGACCAAACACTCCGATCCAGGAAAGAACAGGAAACGCAAGTGTAGCCAGAATAGAACTCAGCGATACGTATTGGGAGGTAAGAAGTGTCAGAATAAAAATCGTGATGCAGAGCAAGGCAAGTTCCGGGTGAATGGCCAGCACCATACCGAGTAAGGTTGCAATGCCTTTTCCTCCTTTAAAATTAACAAAAACTGGAAAAATGTGACCGATGATCGCAATGATGCCAAAAATGATCTTGTACATAAGCAACTCAGTCTCACCGATTTCATTTATGTAAAAAAGCATGGATGCCAGGCAGGTTGCCGTCCAGCCTTTCAGCACGTCGATGAGCATGACAACCGTGCCCGCTCTTTTTCCAAGAATCCGGAACGTATTGGTTGCGCCAGCATTGCCGCTTCCGTGCTTTCTGACATCAATTCCAAAGTATCCAATTCCGTACCAGACCGAGCTAGGTATAGATCCTAATAAATAGGCTGCAATAATCGTAACAGTTAATAAGGCAATACTCATTTTGAACTTTTCATAATTACTGGACTACAAAATGTTTTTCAAAAAATAAGATAGCCGGAGGATTTACAATCAAAAGGGATGTAAAACTAAGTTTTATTATGCAAATTTTCAAATATTAGTATAAAGTATTGAAATTATGCACAATTTCAGAAGCCTTCTGTCTGCTCTGCTTTTTTCTTCTTTTCTTCAGGTGTTACGGTTTTTTTCTTGGCAGCTTTTACCAGCTTTGCTTTTTTGAGTGCCGGCTGGTAAAAATCGTCGAACCGGTTAACAAACAAATCTTTTTCTTCAGTTCCAAGCCCGATCAAGGTCATATCCTTGGATTTTACATTCTTGGATTTTGCGGTGATCTGGTCATTGAAATCGACCTGCGATGAAACAACGCCCAGTTCCCCGAGTTTATAATCAAAAAAGTACCAGATATCCGGCGAAGCCTGTAAGAAAAGACTGAATTCGTCTCCGTCTACTGTCCGCCTGATTTCCAGTACACCGTCCATTTGCGCATTGATATTGTTTCTTCCCAGGTTTGCAACGCCAATCGGACCCTGAGAATAATATGCACCGTGCGCAGCCGACCAGTGCAGATCCACATTGGACAACAGCATCGGAACATCCAGCGTCGGAGAGGCTTCAAACAATGGCTTGTAACCCGCAGCCGTAAGTTTTATATAAGCATCCGTAGCCTGCGGCCCGATCAGAGCGGATAATTTCCGGTTCAGTTGTTCTGCATCATCGTCGGCTGCGGTACTGTTCTGTTCTTCCAGATTGGTTTCCACAATTTTGGCCGCCAAAGGCTGGGCAATCGGTTCCAGTGCAGGCAGTTTCATCAGTAACATCGTATTAAATGCAAACTTCGAACTATCCACCTGAACTTCGCCCGTTCCGACGGATTGCAGCCACGGATCACGGATCAGTTTCAGCGGGCCGGAGAAAGTAGCCGAACCGGTTTTATCGTCAAATCGCAGCGCATTGGCTTCGTCGATCAGGCCGTCGGCTCCGGGCGGAGGCATTACGCGGAAAGCCTTGCTGTCTTCGTCATAGTTCAGTGCGCCTTGCGCCAGGTAAATGTCATCGTCTCCGTCCGATTCCTTGGGCGAAAGAAATGACATGTACATGCCGCGGGTTTCATTGTAATGCAAGCCTACAGAAAGCGGTATGTCATGCTCGTTTTTCAGGTTTTTATCAATTTTAATCGAAATGGATTCGCCCGGTGATTCTTTATAGACAATCCATGAACTCTGAAAATCTTTCCGGAACTTAATCACGGGTTTTACAAATCCGTCCAGCTGCAGCGAAGGTTCGTATGCAATCAGGTTAATGCCGCCTTTGTACTGAATGCGCGGCGAAAGGATCAGGTTTTCGGTTTCCTTAATATCCGCGCGTGCCGTTGTGTAATATTTGATTGCCGTATTTCCTTTGTCGGACCGCGAACGTTTGCCTTCTTCTGCTGCGCCTATTTCCCTCAGCTCAAAATTCTGCATTTTGATGTTGAAAGTATCTTTTCTGGCCGTTATATACTGATACGTTGCCGATCCTTCGAAGTGGTTCCGGGAATCGATGCGGATGTCTGCATCGCGCATTCTGTGCGACGTGTTCAATGTGTCAATTTCAATCCGGGCTTTTTTCAACGGGTTTATTTTTCCTTTGCTGTCCACGCTTACAAGTCCGCCGTCCGGAATAATCTTTACATCCGCCGTCTGAATAAACGGAACGCCTTTGATATTGAGCGTCACTTTTTCAATGTCATAAATTGCTTCCGATCCGTTGAACGTCAGCCCTTCCTGCGTTGAATCCATGGAAGTATAGGAGGAAGTTTCGCCAAAACCTTTCATCAGAATGGTCTTTTTGTTCATATCCCATTTCGCACTTCCGATCAGCGTCTGGTAAGAAGCCGTCGGGATTTGCATGCCGGATGAATCCGACCCGAATCCGGTTTCGTCTGTAAGGAAATTGGCAACGCCGGTTTTGAAATTGAAATCAATGTTTACATTATTTCCGGTCAGCAGCTTTTTGGCAGCTTTCTGGTCTCCGCTGTTGATGGAAAATGCCGAGCGGTTGGCCAGAAATCCGTCCTTGTTGAATTTGATATCAGGCGAAGACAGTTCCGAATCCGGTCTTTTCAGCTTTCCGTTTCCGTACAATCCGCTCGAACGCAGCAAGAGGCTTCCTTCCAGGCTTGTAGTTCCTTTGTAAAAAGAAAAGGATTTTCCCTGCGTATTGATAAACATACTGTCTGCATTCGGATACCATTTCAGCGCATAATCTTTCAGTTCCACACCCGGGAAATAGCCTTTGCCGATCGTTGCTTCCTTGATGCTGGCCACATCGCCTGATGCCATCAGGGAATCGGCTGTCAGCAGCACGTTTTTGGCAGTCATGGAGGCAGACAAATATTTCAGTACGGCTTTGGAATGCAGACCGCTGTTGTCCATCGTAAGCGTGTCTGTAAACTTTGCCAGCGCTTTTCCGTCGTAAATTTTCAGATCCGTTACAGGCGGTTTGTAGTCGAAGCCAAGCGAATTGTCCGGCATACTTTTCAAAATCGTCTGAAGCGGAGGGATAATACCGTTGGAATTGAATGTTCCTTCAAAAATCACATCGCGGTTATCCAGCCCGTCCATATCTATTTTCGGGATCTTGAAAAAGACTTCACGCGGGTACAGAACCGTTCCGCGTTCAGGCTGATCAAAATAGACAATCATTCCGTCCGGAACGACAAGCCGGGGTGATTTTTTAACCCCTTTCTGAATTCCGGATTTGTTTTTCGGATCGCTGAGGTAAAATGTTCCGCCTTTTTCATATTTCACATGTCCGCCGACCTCGCCCTTCTGACCTTTGGCAAATTTTTCCCTCGGCGTAAACGTAATCGAATCGGAAGGAGCAACATTCACGAAAAACTGATTGTAATCAAATTTGACATTCTGCCCTCGGAACTGATAATTGGATGCCACCATCTGGCCGTTCAGCGTGAAATTCCTGTTTTTGCCGATCACCAGTTTTTTATCCGCCGGAACCGCATAAATCTTTAAAGAATCACTGACAACAAAGCGCGAAACACCCAGAACCGTCAGCAATGTATCTGAAAGATTGATGGTCGCATTGGCCACTTCTTCATTGGCTGCAAACTGCGAAGTCACCTGAAAATTGTCGTAATCCGCTTTGTCCAGATTGGCAAGCACGTACAGAATTCCTTTTTTGCTCAGTGCAAATTCGTCCGTCGTTTTGTTGTAAATAAAGTATTCATCCAATGCGAGTCTTTGCAGTGAATTGCGTAGGATTTTAGGATTTTGCTTGAATTTTGCAGCCAGTTCTTCAGCCAGAAACGCAGATTTCTTTTCGGTTTGCGTATAATTGGCTGCCATAATCAAAGGCTGAAAACCATATTCCTTGCTGATATCCTTGAATTTTTCTTTTTTGAAATAATCAAAAGATTCCAGCCTGACGGGAACCTCCTGCTTGCCATTAATACGCAGAAACTCCACTTTTTCATTCGGGAATTTCCAGCGCATGGCCTGCGACCAGATGTTCATTTTATGATATGAATCCTGATAAGGAAGCGGCGCGTAATCCGTTTTTTCGGCACGGCCCAGTTTCAGAATGCCTACTTCGTCATTATACTTGAAAGTAACGCCTGGATGGTAAAGCGAGTCATTTCCCAGAGGCATGGAAAAAGTAGCAAACGAGGAAGTAATGACCGAATCTTTCAGCATAAATTTCTTACTCAATGCCTTGAAAGCCACTTTATCCTTGTATTTCACCTGAATAGCAGACGGTTTGTCGCTGAGCGAAGAGCTGTACATTTCCGTTCCGATGAGTGCAAAACCACCTTTGTAATCAATGTTTTTTCGGGATGCTTTCAGCCTTGCATCAATGCCGTTGGAAACAAACCGCGGGTACGGCGCCGGCTGTCCTTTCACTTTTTTCACGCCGCGATATTCCAGCGTGCCTTTGATCGGCGCTGCAAGTTGTTGCTCGTGATGCAGCGTAACATTTTCAGCAAGGAGCTTGGGCTGTGAAATATGGAATGAGTAACTGTCCAGATCGGCATAAATGGAAGAATCGCCCGCAGCCTGCCAGTTGAACTTTCCGTTTTTACCCACAAAAATGCCGTCTTTCAGCATGACACTTCCGTTTGCCGGACCAAAAACGACCGAATCACCCGCAGCAACCATTGCAAAAGTGGCATTCTGAAGATCAAGCAACGGTCCGGAAACCGCAGGAAGCGGATTGGATTTCGGCGCAATAACAAAATTGGAATCCACAGGCGTGTTCCAGCTGTCGTCGGCTGCTGCAACATTCGCTTCCACTGCCGCGGCTTGTGCGTTTGTCGTGTCGAAGCGGTACTTATACGTTCCGCCAAGCAAATAAAGCGAGTTGTAATTGGCCGCATACAGCTTGTTTGTTTCACTCACCGAACGAATCGTTTCCAGTACTTTCTGAAACGTTTTGCCGTCGTATTTCTCACCGGAACTTGCTGCGATGTTCAGGAATCCTTCCAGGTTTTCAGGAGACTGTCTGGCAAGAAAATGCGTATTGCGTGCCAGAAGTGCAAGAACGGGCCCTGCTTTTTGACCTTTTGCGATCTGCGTTTTAACGATGTTTATAAATTTCGCCTGCTGCGCGCTGTTCAAAGAAGCCGTCCAGATACTATCCAGCTGAGCGGCCGGCCTTACAAGCTGCGGATTGCGGCTGCCGTCCATGAGTTTACGGAACTGCACCATAAACTGCGCCGGCTCGTCAGAAAATTTCTGATTCTGGGCGGATGCAGTAATTCCGATACAGGCCAGAAAGTAAAGAAATAAAGTAAATCGGATTATTTTCATGTGTTGTTGGCTTTTAGCTTTTAGCTATTGGCTCTGAATGTTGTTGTTTTTAAAGTCTGCTTTCAACTATTATCCAGTTTCTGGAAAACAACGGTTGCCCATTGATTGCGTGTATTCGACCTTAATTTTTTTAAATTGTTTTCTGCTGCGCAACGTTCGATATCGGCCTGGTCTGTTTCATAAAAACCGCTTGTTACAAGCCAGCCGCCGGACTTCAGATGCTTTACATAATCCGGGATTTCACTCAACAGAATATTCCGGTTAATATTGGCGAGAATTCCGCCGAAAACCTGCTCTTCGCGCACATCCGCTATGGTTCCCTGAAATACTTCTGCTTCTGCCGGCAAATCATTCATTGCAAAATTTTCGCGTGTATTCTCAACCGCCCATTCATCAATATCAAATCCGAGCAGCTGCGTTGCGCCCAGCTTATGCGCCAGAATGGCCAGGATTCCTGTTCCGCAGCCAACGTCCATGACGGACAAACCTTCATGCGGCAGGCCGAGCTGTTCATTCATCACAAGCCACGTGGTTTCGTGATGGCCCGTTCCGAAAGACATTTTAGGCTGAATAAGCAAATCGTACCTGAAAGCAGGATCGGGCTCATGAAAAACGGCTCTTACACGGATCTGATCGCCTACTTCAATAGGCTCGTAACTTTTTTCCCATTCCTCGTTCCAGTTCTTTCTTTCTAACGATTTCCATGTTGCCGCTATTGTCGTAAATTCCAGGTATTTGGCTGTCAGATTATGGATTTCATTTTCATCGAAATCAGTTTCCTGAATGTACGCCAGCAAGCCTTCTTCCGTTTCCACAAATGATTCAAAACCCGCTTCGCCAAGCTCGGCCATTAATATTTCCGAATAATCCGGCTCAACTTTCAGATCTAGTTCTATATAATTCATTACAATTTAACTGTTTTAAAATGGGAAGTGAAGGTGTGGAAAATTTTCAGGAATGCAGCCCGAACAACTTTGCCGATTCATGATTAATTGTCCTAAATTGTTGAATATTCTTAAATTTGACAAAAACGCATACGTAAAGCCATGTATACAGCCATCAAAGGAATTTATGAGAATGGCGTTCTGACTTTCATTGAAACGCCGCCATCAATCAAAAAGTCACAGGTTGTCGTTTTATTTATGGACGAAAGCCAGCAGGATCAATCTACGGAAGAACAGCCGCAAAGAGGAGTTGTTTTAGGAAGTCTTGCGAATAAAGGATATAATATTCCGGATAATTTTAATGATCCACTGGAAGATTTCAACGACTATATGTAAATGCAGAGATATCTTATAGATACACAAATTCTGATCTGGGCACTTATTTCACCTTTCAAATTATCAGCAGAAGTTCTAAAACTATTGTCTTCCAATCAGATTTGCGTTTCTCAAATCAGTATTTTGGAAATTGCAATTAAACAGAAAACGGGAAAGCTTACAGAATTGCCAGTAGCCATTGATTTATTAGAGAAAATTATTTTAAATGACGGTTTTGAAATAATTTCTCTTGCAACCAAGCATATAGTCCAATATGAATCCATTCCTCTCTTTCCTCAGCATCGGGATCCTTTTGACCGTTTAATTTTGGCAACTGCTTATTCTGAGCGCATGTCGATAATTTCTGCAGACAGCAACTTTGGGTTATATACTAATTTTATTCAATTAATTAAAGCATAGAAAATAATGCAAAAACCCGCTAACATCATCTTTGGAGATATTAACGGGCTTTATCAAGCTATTGAAAACTTACGGCTTCCTCCTTTTCGCAGCCAGATCGTGCGCTGTATCGTAATAGGAGCGGAGGTTCATCCAGTCGAATACATCGGAAATGTTTTCAACGCGGTTTCGCTGCATAATACGGTCGCGGCGCTGCATTCTTACAAATTTGAACAGAATATCGGCCAGCTGATCGGCAGCCTGCGTGAAGGTCTGTGACTTTCTGTTAATCACGTAAATTCCTCTGTTTTCATAATCCCGCATGATCTGCATAATGTAATCCCCGAAACCGGAAAGATCGCTTGTTACAGTCGGAACACCGCGCACTACGCATTCCAGCGGCGTGTAACCCCATGGCTCATAATAACTTGGAAAAACACCCAAATGGCAGCCGCGTACAAACTGGCCGTAATCGAGTCCGAAAAGCGGGTTTGTGGAAGCAATAAAATCCGGATGATAAACGATCTTGACGCGATCGCGCTCGTTATTGACCAGATTTGCCCTTTTGCAAAAATCCGTTATGCCGTCTTCTTCTTTTAAATCATGCGTTACAAATGCCGGAAGTTTATCTGTTTTCCAGCTTTGTATCGTCCGGCGGAGGCGTAAACGCCAGTATTCATCCACAAAATTGTTGAGGTCGGGCATTTTATGGTCTGCACCGGCCGCAGCGGCATGAAAGAGTTTTTCACCCACTTCCTTTTCAATCGCCGTACACGTTTCCTGCAGTTCATTCAGAACGGCCCGCGACTGCAGTACATCCGGATTAACCGAATAATACGGCTGCTTGGTGACGATAAACATCACGACCGTCATGTCCATATTGGCCTGCACCATTTTCCAGTTAAGGCGTGCAAGTGCTTCCAGAGTAAGGTCGTATCCTTTATTGCTGTATTCGTAGCGGCCCGATGTGAAGAAGTAAAGCGTTTTATCCAGGTCAAAAGAATAGCTCTGGAAAAAATGGCCCATTACAAATTCGTGAATGCGCTCTTTATGTTTTAAATGCAGGTTCTGGAATTCATGCACCGCCTGAAACCGGACTACGTTCAAGCCGTTCGGCGTAACCAGATCCGGCATTCTGCCCAGAAACACTTCACATTCACGCGCGGTCACGTCGCTTACCGTTGTAAGTACATGCGCATTCAGCGCAGCTTGTCTTTCTATGGAGCATTGTGCCAGAATGCCGTAGTTTTTAGCTTCCTGTTCCCAGTCGAAAAAAGGAAGTTTACCATAAAACCCGCTTACATTCTGGGCAAGATAACGGCCCAGCATGGTGGCATGGGTCGTAAAAGTAGTGGCTATTTTTACATTTTCACGTTTGAGATCGGGAAGTCCGCTGCTGGCCATCCATTCATGGAACTGCGCGTAGATTTCTTCGCGCTTGGCATTTTCCTCTGCATATTCCTTAAGAAATATACGTACAAGTTCCCCGAAGCATAATGTTTGGTTAACAAGATGTTCAACATTGATCGTAGGAATGCGGCTGCGTTCCCAAAGGTTAAACTTGATAACGTCGAGTTCTTTCTCGATGCTTTCAAGATCAAAAAGGATAACCCGGGGCTTGCCGGTAACGAGCCAGTAACCGTAAAAAACATGATAGCCCATATCGCGCATCCTCTTAACGATGCGGCCGGCAGGAGAATCGTCCAGATCCGTGATCACTTCAAACTCGGAAGATGCCTTTTTTTCGAAATAGGGCCCCAGCAGAAAGTAGTTGTCTTCCCATTTTTCGACCATTGCCGGGACTTTGGTCCGTATTACAGTATAAATTCCTCCAACTTGATTACAAACCTCCCATGCAACTTCAAACAGGACGTTTTTCTTAGTGGTTTTGACAAATGGTTCCAATATGGGATACAGGTTTAAACGTTACTAGCGGCAATTGCAAGAATGTAACTGATATTAAGTCACAAAAATCCTTGTAATTACACAATAAATATGCATAAAAATTATTCACAATAACAACAATTTTACTTTATGTTTCTCTGCTTTCTGAAAAGCATTGGAACATTCCGGCGCATAATATATAACAAAGTCAAGAATGTCCGGTACAACTGTCGGCCGGCAAACGCAGGCAATTCTGTGCCTGTTTAAATGAATTTAAGTTTGTTCTCAGCTAACTTTGTTCCAAATTACGTTACTTTGATTGGATTAACATTTTGCATTAGTTATATAGTGAAAAAAATTAAAATAGTTGCTCTTTCCTTTATACTTATCACGTTTTTAATGGAAAGCTGCATAGCCCAGTCTGCAGAAACTGATGAAATTTTACCTCCCAAAAGGGAATTCAGAGCAGTCTGGATAGCAACCGTTGACAATATTGACTGGCCCAGCAGTAAAAATCTTATACCTGAAGAGCAGCAGGAAGAATTTTCATCTCTTCTGGATTTTCATAAAAAAGTAGGCATGAATGCGGTTTTCGTTCAGGTAAGAGCTGCCGGGGATGCATTTTATGCCAAAAGCCCCGAGCCGTGGTCTGAATGGCTGACGGGCAGGCAGGGCAGGCAACCCAATCCGATGTGGGACCCGCTTGATTTTATGGTGCAGGAAGCACATAAGCGCGGCCTCGAATTTCATGCCTGGCTTAACCTGAACCGGCTTGTACATAAATCCTCCACAAGTGTTTCCTCTGAAAATATCAGCCGTGTGCATCCCGAATGGATCATCAGCTACGACGGTTACAAGCTTTTTGACTTCGGCATTCCCGAGGCACGGCAGTTTATTACGGACATGACAGTGAACGTTGCCCGTAATTATGACGTGGACGGCATTCACTTTGACGATTATTTTTACCCGTACGCCGTACCCGGACAAGTTATTCAGGACGATGCGTCGTTCCGGAAATATGGTGAAGGTTTTACAAGCAAGGCCGACTGGCGCCGGCATAATGTGGATTTGCTTGTGAAATCCATTCATGATGCGCTGGAAGCACTGAATCCGCGCCTGAAATTCGGCATCAGTCCGTTTGGTGTATGGCGAAACAAAGACCGCGACCCGGAAGGGTCAAAGACTTTCGGAGCACTAGCGTCCTATGACGATTTGTTTGCAGACAGCCGCAGATGGATCAAAGAAGGATGGATCGATTACATTGCACCGCAGGTTTATTTTTCCTCGGGATTCAACCGCGTTCCTTATAAAAACCTTGTAGACTGGTGGGCAGAAAACAGCTTTGGCCGGCACTTATATGTTGGAATGGGCGTGTACCGTGTTGGTTATAAAGACAAAGATACGCATTGGGCCAATCCGGCCGAAGTTCCGAACCAGATCCGCTATTCAAGAGAAACAGAGTCCAACGGGACTATATTTTTCAGTTCACGCTCCATTCGCGGCAACAGTCTCGGATTTGCCGATTCGCTGCGAAAAGACTTTTTTCGTTATCCGGCTCTGATCCCGACGATGCCCTGGAAAGACCGTATTCCGCCGCTTTCTCCCAAAAGTCTGAAAGCAACATTACTTTCCAAAGGAATAGAACTGACGTGGGAAAAGCCGGATGCTGCCGCTGACGGCGACCGCGCGTGGTATTATGTTGTTTACCGTTTTGAACCGGAGGAAAAAGCAACGGCCTACGATCCGCGGCGCATCATTGGCATGTGTTATGAAGGAGAAAAAATCATTGACCTTACTGCTGAAACCGGCAAACGGTATGTTTATTATGTAACAGCCGTAGATCGCCTTCACAACGAAGGACGGCCGATCGGCCCATTGCGCGTAGAGTTGCAGGATCAGAAACTGGTTAGATTTTAATACAATGGCCAATACAATTCAATACGAATACAAACCGGAATACCTTGCTGCTTCCATTCCCTCGAAATACAAGCCTGAAAACCTTCGTACCGAGGAAATGATCCTGAACATGGGACCGCAGCATCCTTCCACGCACGGCGTTCTGCGGCTTGAAGTCGTGACGGATGGCGAAGTGATCGTGGATGTCGTTCCGCATTTGGGTTACTTGCACCGCTGCTTTGAAAAACATGCCGAATCGCTGCCGTTCAATCAGGTTATTCCTTATGTAGACCGGCTGGATTACGTGGCTGCCATGAACTCCGAGCACGCCTATGTGATGGGTGTGGAAAAAATGCTGGGTATTGAAAATGATATTCCAAAACGCATCGAGTACATCCGCGTTGTGGTTGCTGAACTCAATCGCCTTGCTTCGCACTTTGTAGCATTGGGAACATACGCCATGGATATCGGTGCTTACACGCCGTTTTTGTGGATGATGCGCGACCGCGAGCAGATTCTGCGCTTGCTGGAATGGATCTGCGGCGCCAGGATGCTTTACAATTACATCTGGATCGGCGGACTGTTTTACGATTTGCCCGTTGGTTTTGAAGAAAGATGCCTGGAATTTGTCAAGTATCTGAAACCAAAGCTGATTGAATTGCAGCAGCTTGTCATTGATAACAAGATTTTTATTCAGCGTACGGCGAATGTCGGCGTTCTGCCATTGCCCGTTGCAATCAATTACGGCTGCACCGGCCCGATGCTGCGGGGTTCGGGATTGCGGTATGACCTCAGAAAAGTGGATGCTTACTCCGTTTACCCTGAACTTGATTTTGACATACCGATTGGTGAAGGTAAAATGGGAACAACCGGTGACTGCTGGGACCGGGCGTGGGTTCGTGTACTGGAATGCTGGGAATCGGTCAAAATGATTGAACAAAGCCTTGAACAGCTTACAGGCAATTACAAAAGAACCCGCGATTTTGACCCGCAGGCCGTTGTTCCGAAGAAAATACGTCCGAAAGCCATGGACTTTTACGCAAGAGGGGAAACTTCAAAAGGCGAGCTGGGATTTTATTTCAGAGCGGACGGACGTTCTGATATTCCGTTTCGCTGCAAGGCGCGGTCCTGTTCATTTCATAACCTTTCCGTCATCGGTGAAATCTCGAAAGGTGCACTGCTTGCCGACGTGATTGCGATTATAGGATCGATTGATATTGTAATGGGCGAAGTAGACCGCTAATTAAAAAAGCCGCTTAGCGGCTTTTTTAATTAATAATATATTCTCAAAACTAAGCTTCCTGCGATACGCCTACAAGATCGTGCTTTGCAAGGAACTCGGCGATCTGAACGGTGTTGGTTGCAGCACCTTTGCGAAGGTTGTCGGCAACGATCCACAAATTCAGTGTTTTTGGCTGTGACTCATCGCGGCGGATGCGGCCTACAAACGTTTCGTCCTTCCCATGCGCCGTAAGCGGCATCGGGTAAACGGCATTTTTAGGATCATCCTGAATAATGACACCTTCTGCTTCGCTTAAAATCTGGCGAACTTCATCCAGATCAAATTCATTTTCAAACTCAACATTGACTGCTTCCGAATGGCCGCCGATGGTTGGAATGCGAACGGTTGTGGCCGTAACAGCAATGCTGTCGTCGCCCATGATTTTCTTGGTTTCGTTCGTCATTTTCATTTCTTCCTTTGTGTAGCCATTGTCAAGAAACACGTCAATATGCGGCAATACATTCAGGTCGATCTGATGCGGATATACTTTTTCGGTGCTGTGGTCGCCGGTACGTTCTGAAAAAAGCTGGTCAACGGCTGCTTTTCCCGTTCCGGTTACCGATTGATAAGTGGAAACAACCACACGTTTGATTTTATATTTTTTATGCAAAGGATTCAGAACCACAACCATCTGAATTGTTGAGCAATTCGGGTTTGCAATGATTTTATCTTCCTTTGTCAGTTCGCCTGCATTGATTTCCGGAACAACCAGTTTCTTGGTCGGGTCCATACGCCATGCCGATGAGTTGTCGATTACCGTAATTCCGGCTTCTGCAAATCTCGGGGCCAAAGCTAATGAAGTGCCTCCACCGGCAGAGAAAATCGCAATTTCAGGTTTGGATGCAATCGCTTCCTCAAATCCGATTACCTTGATCTGTTTACCCTTGAATGTAACTTCCTTGCCTATTGATCTTTCGGATGCAACAGCCAATAATTCTGTTACCGGGAAATTACGCTCTTCGAGCACTTTGAGGATTTCGCCGCCCACCAGACCGGTAGCGCCTACTACTGCGATTTTCATTCTTGCATTAAGATTAAAAATGGATAAAATATAATTACTCTTTGCCTCGGTAAGGCTGAAAAGTGGCGCAAATTTACAATGAATTTTAGAATGAACGATGTTTTGAAATCACTAATGTATTTAAATCCAGCTTTGAACACAGAATTTCAGCATTTATCGTTTACAAAATCACTCATTTTCTGACAGGAACGGATATAACCGAAAAGGTGTAATGCAGAAGTTCAGCGGTATGTCAAATTCATTTCTGTCTTCAATTTTCTTTACAGGGTCAAAAAAGGAAAGCCCGATTTTAACTGCATCCGGCCTGCATCCGGTAAAAAACCGGTCGTAATAACCTCCTCCGTAACCTACACGAAATCCGTCTTCATCAAATGCAAGCAACGGAACCAGAACAGCGTCAATCGATTCCGGATTGATTTTTTGAGAAATGACAGGATTGGGCTCAGGAATTTTCCATTGATTGGTGATCAGTTCGGTTTGTTCATCCAGCAGAAAATGCTCCATTTCCCTCGTGCCCGGAAGGATGTACGGAACGGCTATTTTTAAGAACGGGAAAGACCTGCGGATTGCAGAAATTATTTTCCAGGTATCGATTTCTCCTGAATTAAGTTGCGGCAGAAAAGTATGAATGATTCTGAACGGCCTGTTTATCAGTAGTTTTTTAACATTTGCCGTAATATGTGTATCAAAATTTTCTTTTTCTTCTTTGGTCAAAAGCTTTCTTTTATCCAGATATTCCTGACGTAAAGCGGATTTGTTCATTGCAGACAGCAGTCTTTTTTAACTTGCAAGATGAGGAAATTTCGCCTTTTTATTCTATTGTTCGTACTTTCACGGTCTGATTTCAAAATCTTTAACTATTGTACAGAATTAGGACATGAGCAAAATTAAAGTTGAAAATCCCGTCGTAGAGCTGGATGGCGATGAAATGACCCGGATCATCTGGAAATTTATCAAGGAAAAACTGATTTTACCTTATCTGGATGTAGATATCAAATACTACGATTTGGGCGTAGAATACCGCGATGAAACCAATGACCAGGTTACAGTTGATGCAGCCAATGCGATCAGGGAATATGGCGTAGGTATCAAATGTGCAACGATTACACCGGATGAAGACCGCGTTAAGGAGTTCAATCTGAAACAAATGTGGAAATCGCCGAACGGAACAATCCGGAACATTCTGGACGGAACCGTTTTCCGTGAGCCGATCGTAATGAGCAACGTACCGCGTCTGGTTACAAACTGGACTGCCCCGATTATCGTAGGACGTCATGCTTTCGGCGATCAGTACAAGGCTACGGATTTTGTTGTTCCTGGAAAAGGCAAGCTGACAATCAAATTTGAAGGTGAAGACGGACAGGTTATCGAGCACGAAGTGTATCAGTTCAAAGGCGCGGGTGTCGCTATGGGAATGTACAACATTGACGAATCCATCCGCGGATTTGCACGTGCTTGTTTCAATGTAGCGCTGGATAAAGGCTGGCCTTTATACCTTTCAACCAAAAATACGATTCTTAAAAAATACGACGGTCGCTTCAAGGATATTTTCCAGGAAGTTTATGACCAGGAATATGCAGGAAAAGTACATTACGAGCACCGTCTGATCGATGACATGGTTGCTTCTGCATTGAAATGGGAAGGAAACTTTGTCTGGGCTTGTAAGAATTATGATGGAGACGTTCAGTCCGATACCGTTGCACAGGGCTTCGGCTCACTGGGTCTGATGACTTCCGTACTGGTTACGCCGGATGGCAAGGTAATGGAAGCGGAAGCAGCGCACGGAACGGTAACGCGCCACTACCGCGAGCATCAGAAAGGAAGACCAACTTCTACAAACCCGATTGCTTCTATTTTTGCATGGACACGCGGACTTGCGTTCCGTGGAAAGCTGGATAACAACCAGCCATTGATCGATTTCTGCCATGCGCTTGAAAAAGTGTGTATCGAAACCGTAGAAAGTGGTAAAATGACAAAGGATTTGGCCATTGGTGTTCACGGAAATGATGTGAAACATGGTGACCATTATCTTTATACCGAAGAGTTCCTTGAAGTTATTGATACCAATCTGAAAGCTGCATTGGCACAATAATCAGGATAAAATATAAAAGCTGCCGGTTTCTTCACGAAGCCGGCAGCTTTTTTGTGTTCAGGTATCATTTTAGTATAAAAATATTTACTCATATGAACCAGAAAACACAGCGCCCTTGAACCTCAGGATTACAGGCATATTGACCTCTATATTTTACCTGATAATCACAGGCCTGAATGCATATTGCCGTCCTTTTCAGGCAAATGAAAACACAGTTCAGGACAATGCAGATTCCGTTGCGAAAGTTGTGGTACAAAAAGACATTATGGATGTGCTTCGCCAGCTTAAGAAAAAGGAAAAGCAAAGTCCTGCCAAAGTAGATACCACCGTAAAAACGGGAAAACTTTTGTTTTCCATCATTCCAGCGTTCGGGTATACACTGTCTTCCGGCTTTATCGGATCCATCAATGTAAACAGTGCTTTTTATTCCAGTAATCCAAAGACCACCCGGATTTCCAGTATCACAACCAATTTCATTTATACACAGTACAAACAGATTACCGTTCCTTTACAAGCCAATATCTGGACAAAAAACAACAATTACAATATCCTGATCGACTGGCGTTTTTTCAAATATCCGCAGGATACTTACGGACTTGGCCCGAATACAGAAATAAGCAATGCGAGCAAAATTGATTATTCACATCTTCGTCTGCATCAGTCGGTACTTAAAGAAATCGGTACATCATTTTTCATCGGCATCGGATATTTGTTTGACCGGAGGTGGAATATCAAAGAGCAGGATAAAAATGCAGATGTTCAGGAATACGGTCTGCCGCCTACTTCTGTTTCTGCCGGCCCCGTTGCTACATTTCTGTACGACAGCAGAAAAAACTCCATTAATCCGGAAAAGGGGTTTTATACCAGTATACAATTCCGGTCCAATATGAAACGCCTGAAAAGTACGAGTAACTGGCAATCGTTAATTGTAGACATTCGTAAATACATTAATCTTCCGGCGGGAAGCCAGAATACACTGGCTTTCTGGAATTATAACTGGCTTACCGTAAGCGGCAAACCGCCATACCTTGATTTGCCAAGCACAGGCTGGGACCCGACGAACAATCTGGGGCGCGGGTACATTCAGGGCCGTTTCCGAAGTCTCAACCTTTTGTATCTCGAATCGGAATACCGCTTTGCCATTACAAGGAACGGCCTGCTGGGCGGCGTAGTTTTCGGCAATGCACAGAGCGTATCTGATTATCCGTCAAACAACTTTACCAAAGTAGCTCCCGGCGGCGGATTGGGCCTGCGGATCAAAGTAAATAAGAAATCCAGAGCCAACGCAGCCATTGATTACGGCTTTGGCGCCAAAGGTTCAAGAGGGTTGTTTGTAAGTTTGGGTGAAGTGTTTTGAGAATTAAGTTATGGAAAGATCAGCAACCGATTGAACAAGCTTGATATTTTCACCTGCACATGCAATTGTAAAGTCGTTTTCATCAAAGGACGCCAGCATTTTAATATTATTCAGTTTGCAGCTGGCAAGTATTAAGGCATCATTTGGCAGAAGGTTATACTTGGCCATCATCTCTAAAAATACCGGAACAACGTCATTTCCATTTTGAAGGACTATAAATAAAGAAAGAAACTGATGTGGCTGATCCTTTGATAAAATACCTTAAATTTCTTTGTTTTCCTTTGTAGTTCTTGGTGCCTTTTCCCCTTCAATGGCCAAAAGATAAAAGGTGTATTCACTTAACACAATGGAATTAATAACTAACTCAGTATCTGTATTCGAAATTAATTCAAGTAACAACTCTGTTTTAGATTGCTTTTTGAATTCTACCAAAATTGAACTGTCAATAAAAATCTTCCGCTTTTTACTGTTCATGTGCATCAAATTTACTTAAATCAAACGAAGATTTTTTTGATTGATTCAAGTAATTATGAGCAATGCTGAGTCTTGATTCTGTTGTGTTTGAATTACTTCTGTCTATCGATAAAACGATAACTTCTACTAAGTCATCATTAAAATATTCCGGAAGAGAAATCCTGAGTTCTCTGTTTTCCGGCTTTTCAATCAGCCTTAATGCATTCATAATGTTGTCTTTTTTCAAATTTAATGAAATCTGTTTACTAATCCTCTCTTCCTTCCTTCCGGTTTGCATCTGCCATTCTTACGATTTTTGGTGAAAAACGTGCCAGTACTGTAACCAGTTCGGACTGGGCAGCAATGACATCTTCAATGTTCTTGTAAGCCATCGGCGATTCGTCCAGATCTCCGCCTGTAAGTTGAATGCCGGCCTCTTCCAGAACTTTATTCATCTGGCTCTGCGTAACTGAACTCAGCGCTTTTGAACGCGACATCAGTCTTCCGGCGCCGTGCGATGCCGAATTCAGTGCCTCGGCATTTCCTTTTCCTCTGATAACATAGCCCGGCTGGCTCATGGAACCCGGTATAATGCCAAGATCGTCAATTCCGGCCGGCGTTGCGCCTTTGCGGTGAACAATCACCTCGGTACCGTCGGCAAGCTGCTCTTTCCACGCAAAATTATGGTGATTCTCAATCATCTTTAAAGGCTTTTCCCTGAGCTCTTTGGCAATTTTGTAGTGAATTTCGTGATGGTTTGCGGACGCATATTCGCCAGCAAGATTCATTCCGATCCAGTATTCCTGTCCTTCCTGCGTGTTCAGGTCGAGCCATGCCAGGTGCGCGGCCTGCTTTGGCAGTTTTGTTTTCTGCATGGCCAGTTTGGAATAATAATTGGCAATATTGGCGCCCAGTCCGCGCGAGCCCGAATGAGAAAGCAAGGCCATGTATGCACCTTTCGGCAAGTCCAGCAAATCATCTTCTTCCAGCACTTCCACAATTCCCCATTCCACAAAATGATTTCCGGTTCCCGAAGAGCCAAGCTGGCGGTATGCCTTGTCTTTCAGGCTGCTGATCAGCTTTGTGGCTTTCCATTCCGGACGGTCCATTACGCTGTCGTCGTACTTGCGGCCTGTTTCTCCGCCCATACCGAACTTTGTATTTTCTAGCAAAACCTTTTTCAGCAAATGTGGTTCCCGTTTCAGGTAATTGGCCGGCAAGTCGAAAACAGACATGCACATACGGCATGCAATATCCACACCCACGGCATACGGAATCACTTTATCATGCTCTGTTGCCAGCACGCCGCCAATGGGAAGTCCGTAACCCTGATGCGCATCGGGCATCAGAGCGCCTGCTCTGGAAATGGGCAGACTTACAGCCGTTTCCATCTGTGCCAAAGCGCCTTCTTCAATATGTTCCTTTCCGTAAACGGCATAATGCAACTTGTCTTCGCGCAGATCAAACTGCTTTGTGATTTGTCCGTTATCCTGATCCAGCGTCATGACGGCCTCTTCATTCACAAGGAATTCACGTCCGGTTTCAGTCAGTGAAATTTCCACACCGTTTTTCCGGGACTCAAAAACCGTTTTGGCAAGATTTGTCAGCTTGTTTTTTGAAAAAGCGTACTTTTTAGGATTTTCCATCATCCGGACCAGTTGCTGCAATACTTTTTCCTTTGGCTGCTTGGCCCGCTGATGCAGTCCGTTGGCAACGCGCAGAAACGTTTCATGCAGGTTTTCCGGAATGTTGATCAGTAACTGTATTTCTTCAATTGTTATGATTGATTCCATCGTATTGTTGATAAATAGGTATAATCAATAATGTTATTCGGGTAGTATAATAATATAATACTCCGTTTCTGCTGTTTGGTCACAATGGGTATTTCCTAAATCTTTCTTTGTATATCACAGCGCAACTTCTAAAAAACCCATACCTTTGCGGGCAATTTGTTGACACAGATTGCAGTACCTTCTTTAACTTAATTATCATTGCAATGTCCGCAGTAGCAGAGCAAACACAGGTGGAGTCCCGGTTGTTGGCCGACCGCATCAACGCCCTCGAAGAATCTTCGACGCTGGCGATGACCAAAATGGCCCGTGAACTGGCCGCAAAAGGCCATAGAGTAATCAGTCTGAGCGTGGGAGAGCCGGACTTTAAAACGCCTGCACAGATTTGTGAGGCCGCAAAAAAAGCCATTGATGATGGCTTCCACGGTTATTCGCCGGTAGCAGGATATCCTGATCTGCGAAAGGCCATTGCTGACAAGCTGCAACGTGATAATAATATAGACTGGAAACCGGAAAATATCGTGGTTTCAACGGGTGCCAAACATTCTCTGGCCAATGTAATCCAGGTGCTGGTCAATCCGGGCGATGAAGTAATCATTTTTGCGCCATACTGGGTAAGTTATTCCGAAATGGTGAAACTGGCAGAAGGAAAATCGGTTATTATTGACGGCGCTTTTGAAAATGATTTTAAAGTAACGGCCGCCCAGCTGGAAGCAGCCATTACGCCGCGTACCAAAATCGTCATGTATGCTTCGCCCAATAATCCGACCGGCGCCGTTTATTCCGAAAAAGAGCTCAGGGAAATCGCTGCTGTACTGGAAAAGCATGAAGATGTTTACATTCTGGCTGATGAAATTTATGAATATATCAACTTTACAGACGAAGGCCATTTCAGCATCGGATCTATTCCGGCACTGAAAGACCGTGTCATCACGGTTAACGGCGTTGCAAAAGGTTTTGCCATGACGGGCTGGCGCATAGGCTTTACGGCAGCAGCGAAATGGATTTCCGATGGGGTCGAAAAATTGCAGGGACAAGTTACTTCCGGTACCAATTCCATTGCACAGAAAGCTGCAACCGCAGCTTTCAACGGACCGATGGAGCCTTCCATTGAAATGGCAAAAGCATATCAGCGCCGCCGGGATCTGGTGATCGGTTTGTTAAAAGAAATCCCCGGATTTAAAGTCAATGTTCCGCAAGGCGCATTTTATGCTTTCCCGGACGTAAGTTATTATTTCGGAAAATCGGACGGAACAACGGTTATCAGCAACTCTGACGATTTTTCAAACTGGCTGCTCAATAATTCATACGTTTCCACCGTGGCAGGTTCCGGCTTCGGTGCCCCAAACTGTATCCGTATTTCAACAGCCGCTGCCGATGAAGCACTTGTAGAAGCGGTTCAGCGCATTAAAGATGCCGTTGCAACTTTAAAATAATCCGTTTTGAAATCTTAAAAGCCTCATAGGTGTTACCTGTGAGGCTTTTGTGTTCTATAACTATTGAAATTTTCCGGTTAAAGTCAATACATTGAAGCTAATCGCTAAAAGCTAACAGCTAAACATGAGCAAGTATTATTTTTTGAAAGTAAAGGAAATTGAAAAAGAAACGGAAGAAGCTTCGACCATCCACTTCTGGCATCCGCTCAATGAAGTCGTTGCATACCGGCCCGGACAATTCCTGACGTTGCTGCTGCCTCAGGATGACAAGAAAATCAGGCGTTCGTATTCCATGTCGAGTTCTCCGTATACGGATGTTTCGCTGGCAATCACGATCAAACGGGTTCCCGGCGGCTATGCATCCAATCTGCTTCTGGATACGGTTAAGGAAGGAGACGTGCTGGAGGCCATGGAACCCATGGGCACATTTTTCCCGAAACAGGCTGACGATCAGACGCGGCAGGTTGTATTCATCGGTGCGGGAAGCGGCATAACTCCTTTGTTTTCTATATTAAAATCCATTCTGATGGTGGAACCCGAAAGTGAGGTTTTTCTCATTTATGGAAGCCGTAATGAAGAAAGTATCATTTTTAAAAATAAAATTGCTGCGCTGGAAGCCAAATATGGCAAACGGCTGAAAGTTGTACATACGCTCAGCCAGCCGTCAGAAGCATGGAACGGGGAAAAAGGCCGTTTGAACAAAAGCCATTTGCTGAAAATCATGGAAGGCATGCCGGAGCTGGATAAAACACAAGCCGAGTTTTTCGTTTGCGGGCCGGAAGATATGATGGAAGAAGCACACAGGGCGTTGTCCATTCTTGCCGTTCCCGATTCCAAAATCAGAAAAGAAAGTTTTCTTACCGTTACCGCTGCACATCCGGGAGAGGTGATTGTGGAAGAAGAAAGTTCGCTGAAAACAAGAGAAATCACGTTGTTTTATGAAGGTGCAGAGTACAAGCTGCCTGTAAAACCGCATGAAACCGTTCTGGAAGCGGCATTGAATATGGACATTGACTTGCCTTATTCCTGCCAGGCCGGCATGTGTACGGCTTGCCTCGGCCGATGCGTGTCCGGAAAAGTGCACCTGGACGAAGAAGATGCGCTTTCGGAAGCAGAGCTGAATGAAGGATTTATACTGACGTGCGTTTCGCATCCGATGAGCGACGACGTGATTATTGAAGTTGAATAGAAAGATCAAATGAAACAAAAAAGCAGGCTGTATTTATTGCAGCCTGCTTTTTTGTTTAAAATTTATCTGACGGGCGGTGCCGACGGAGGCGTCGGCGAAACGGGTGCCGGAGCCGGTCTTGGTGCTTTCTTCACTTTTGCCTGCGGTGCGCGGGCGGGTTTTGGCGGTCTGGGCGGCTTTGGAGCAAAGGCCATTTCAAGCATTTCCATTTCGCGTGATTCCAGTTCCATTCTGCGGCTGATTTCTTCCATCTTGCCGTTTATTTCTTGCATTTCCCTTTCTAGCTTGTGCAATGGCTCTTCTGCTTTCAGGGCTTCTTTGCGGCTGGCCGAAATTTGCGAATTCAGTTCTGCTATGTTTTGCTCATGAACTTTAATCTGTTGTTCAAAGTCCGCAAGTTGCTTTTCCAGATCAGCTTCGTTTAATTTTGCTTTTCCGGATTCGGAATTATTTTCAAACACAGCAGACCGTTTTTCCATCAGTTCAGACCTTGCTTCTGCTGCACGCTGTTTTTTCCATTCAATCTTTTGTACTTCCCTTTCAAATCTTTCCACCTCAAAGCGCTGCTTTTCCATTTCAAGATTCAAGTCTTCCATTCTGCGGTGAAAAGGCTCCATTTCGGATTGAAGCGCCTGCATTCGGCGATGGAATTCATTCATTTTCTGATTCAGCGAATCGTTGTCAAAATCGAACGAGAATTCGGAAAGATCAAAGTCAATGTCTATTTCTTCGGGTGTTTCTATTTCAACTTCTTCCGGTTCTTCATTCACCTCGGCTACTTCTTCTTCATCCACATCTTCCTCCATTGAAACGGATTGTTTTTGTAAAACAGGCTTTGCCGCTTTTTCTTTTTCCTTATTTTCTGTTTTCTGGGCAACTGCATACACAGACAATCCTGCGATCATTCCGGCAGCCAACAGGATTACAGGCAGGTTTATGATGTTTCCTGTGGATTTGGGTTTTACGCCAAGTACCCTTTGTATACGCTGCAAAAGCAATGGTTTTTTAGATGCAAATGCCATCGCAAGTTCCGGCGAAGACTGCCATTCGGCTACTTTTACAAGTGCATGTGCAAGCGACATTTTATCACCGCAGACACGGAGTGCAATGTCATCGCAGCAATGCTCGCGTTCCATCCGGATACGATCGGAAAGCCACCAGATGGCCGGATGAAAAAAGAAAATAACCTCCACAAACGACTGCATCAAGTTAATCAGATAATCATTTCTGCGTATGTGTGCAAGTTCGTGCGCCAGAATGGCTTCCACCTGCGCAGTAGAAAATCCGGTAAGCAATCCGATCGGAATCAGAACGACCGGGTTAAATGCACCGATTACCATGGGCGTCAGGATTCTGGCTGATTCTTTAAATTCAATAATCTGGGAAATGTTCATTTTGGCTGTAATAATGCCAAAACGTGCGCGCCACTCTTTATCCATAATGATGTTGGCCTGAGAGCGTAATCTTTCGGTAAAAATCCAGCCGCCGGCAAATCTGAGTAACAATATGCCTGCGCCGATCAGCCAGCAGATTACAAGCTCATGCAAATGAGCCGAAAGCCACAACTGAAATTTGAAAGTAACCGGAAGGTCATGCGCAATTGATTTTAAAGCAGCAGCAGAATTCAGTGAAACATCATTTTTTAATAAATTTTCAGTCAGCAGGGTAGGAGATGACTTTAAATTATAATAACCAAACGTAATTCCGGAAGCAATCAGCTGAGCAAGCAAGAAAGAAACGCCGGTTATATAACGGGCATGCGCAGAAAATCTTTTGGAGAAGTAAAAAACAACTGCGGCTACAATCATCAGCAGTGTTCCCTGCCACACGGAATGCACAAGCGTCCAGCCAAAAGCAGACACAACAGAATCTGAAAGTAAACTAGAAATAATTTTCATGACTTACGGTTATTTTCCAGGTTATTGAGCAATTCACGGATTTCGTCTAATTCTTCCTTGGAAGTGGCATGGTTTCCAAGTGCCTGCATAACCATTTGCGCCGCAGAACCCTGAAAAACAGTTTCTACCATTTTGCCTAAAAGGTTCTGCTGCGTTTCTTCCTGGCCAAGGAGTGCTACGTAAATGTGTGACCGGCCGTTTTCTGTCCGGTATAGCAAACCCTTATCATGCATAATCTGCATTAATTTCAGGGTTGTGGTATAACCTACGTCTTTTGTAGCTGCCAGTGCGTCATGCACAGCTCTTACTGTACTTGGACCGGCTTGCCACAAGTAGTTCAGGATTTCCAGTTCGGATTCTGTCGGCTTGATATACATAAAATTAGCTTTATACGATGATCTTCGTACCAAAGATCTACGAAAATAATCGTATAAACAAGCGCTAAGTACGATTTTTTTCGTATAAAGCTTATAATTTTATATAACTAATTTAAAATAAAGATATTAAATAAAAAAGTCCGCTTGGAGAATAAGCGGACTTTTGAATATGAAATTAAAATTTCTTTATTTCTAAACATAAGTGTTGAGCATAACCGGCATAACGAGCATCAGGATATCTTCATTTTCTTCCTGATCAACCGGAATGATCAACCCGGCGCGGTTTGGTGCAGAAAGTTCGAAAGTAATGGTTTTGCTGGAAAGATTCCCGAGTACTTCAATCAGGAATTTTGCGTTAAAACCGATTTCCATGTCATCGCCGTTGTATTCGCACATCAGGCGTTCATTGGCTTCATTGGAATAATCAAGATCTTCTGCTGAAATAATAAGATCGTTAAGCGAAAGTTTCAGACGAACCTGATGTGTAGTCCGGTTGGAATATATGGAAATACGTCTTAACGAACTCAGAATTTCCATTCTGTTGATCGTCAGCGTATTCTGATTGTTGGTCGGAATGGCATTTTCATAATCCGGGAACCGTTCATCGATCAGCCGGCAGATCATGCGGATATTTCCAAAGCTGAAAAATGCATTGGACGAAGTAAATTCAGCTTTGACGGGCATATCTTCGGACGGAAGACATGATTTTAGAAGATTCAGCGCTTTACGCTGGATAATCATGGAAGTATCGTTATCGGATTTGATATCAGTTCTTCTGTAACGAACCAGACGATGGCCGTCTGTTGCCACAAATGTTGCATTTTCGCCGCCCATCTGAACAAAAACCCCGGTCATGGCAGGACGAAGATCATCCGTACTGGTTGCAAAAAGGGTATTTGCAATGGCAGCGCCCAATGCCGATGAAGAAAAATTAACCGATTGTCCGCGGTTCACAACGGGTGTTTTCGGAAAGTCAATCGGGTTTTCTCCGGAAAGTTTATACCGGCCGTTATCGGAAATAATTTCAGTACCGAACGTTTCATTATTGACCTGCAATGTAATTGGCTGCTCGGGCAATCCGCGAAGCGTATCCAGCAATAATTTGGCAGGAATGGCGATAGCGCCTTTTTCAGCTGATTCCACTTCCACTTCTGTAATCATTACAGTCTGAAGGTCGGAAGCAGTGACAGTCAGGGTATTTCCATCCAGAGAAAGCAGGAAATTCTCAAGAATGGGTACTATTGGGTTCGTTGAAACGACACCATTTATCGCTGAGAGCTGTTTAAGGAAAATTGATGACGAAACGACAAACTTCATAATATGTGACGTAAGTGTTAATTGATTAATTTATAAATTTCAGATTTCGGAAGACCGTTCTAGAGGAAACAAAAGTATAAAAAATTAACGACGAAGTACTCTTTCAACCAAATTTTCGAATACGGAAAAAGTATCTCAAACCACCAAAAACCCCGATTAACAGCAGCGGAACCAGTAAGTTGATGCTTTGCCAGAATTTTCGGTTTTCCTGAATCCGGATTTTATCCAAAGCCCGGATCTGTATTTCTTTACTCCTTGCCGTAATCAAACCGTTTGCATCCGTCATAAAATCAAGTGCATTCATTACAAAGTCCTTGTTCCCATACGTTTGTTTTGTAACCCGGTCATAGCCAAGCGGAAGCGGCGCATTTCTTTTATAATCAAAATCGTTCACGATAAGGTCGCCGTCCGAGCATATGATGACCTTTCCGGCACTTCCCTGCGATCTGAATTTTTTGAAGCGCGGGTCATCCGTGAGAATCCGGTTTTGAAACAAGGACGTAAAAGTACCTTCCAGCAAAATCCCTGCTATTTTTACCCCGCCCTTGTACTGTGAAGGCTCGGGCTGCCTGCGTGCTTCATTATAACCCACCAAAGCGGGTGCATTGACGGTCTGCGTATAAGCGGAAGTCAATAAAAGCGGTGTCTTTTTTATGTTTGCATTACCGCCGACTGTATCGATCGTACTCAGAAAACGGGTATATACTGCATTGATATTCCGGGTAACGGAATGCCGGCCAAAGTTGTTGAGCAAAGGAAAAAACCGCCACGGCATTGGTCTGATTTCAGGTTTGTCGCCTACATTCCCGATATTCAAAAGGATTTCGGCACAGTTCAGGTCTTTTACAAGGTTGGTGTTTACTCTTGCGCCCCAGCGAAAAAACAGATCGTTCAGGTTAAGGTCAAGCGGCTGCGCATAATTTCCTTCCAGGCTGACACTGTCAACGCGGGCGCCGTCAACAAAGAAAATAGCCTTTCCGCCTCCGGTAACGTATTGATCCAGTTTGAATTTTTCATCTTCCGAAAAAGCACTGTCGGGCTTCATCACCAGCAATGCATCGAGGCCGTCGTAAGATTCCGGATTGTTCATGTCCAGAAAAACGTCGTAATGCTGCTGAACAGAAGCCAGTAAATCGCTTAGCCGTGCCGGTGAAATTTTGGTATGGCTTACGATAAAACCAACTTTCTTCCGCTGCGGACTGGCAAGCAGCCGAATGGCCGAAGCCATTTGAAACTCCACGCCTTCATACGATTGGTTAAGCTGTTCTTCAGGCGTGCTGGCCTTGTTTCCTTTAAGAAGCTGAACGGGAACAGAAAGTGTATCGGCCTGAACAATGGCTCCGGGAAAAATGATTTTTTCCGTGCGTTTTCCATTTTCATTGGCAAATACGTTGGTCGGTGTCAGGCCGCGGTCTACAAGATTGAGATATTGTTTCTGTCGCTGTTCCTCGCTTGTGGCCTCGGTCGGATCAGAATAGTTGATAAAAAGGTGGCCGTTGGAATAGGTTTTAAATTCTTCCAGTGTTTCACGCGTTGCACTTTCCAGCCTTTCAAATCCCGCCGGAAATTCGCCTGTCAGGTAAACATTGATTGTAATGTCTTTATCCAGCTCATTCAACAGCTGTTTTGAAGCATCCGAAATACTGTATCGCTTGTCTTCTGTAAGGTCCAGCCGGAAAAAAAATGTGGACGCCAGCCAGTTGATTCCGGCCAGCAAGCCAACTAACAGAACAAACCGGAACAGATTTTTTTTCATGAACACCTTGCAGGCTTTAAACGGGTTATATCAAAATAAAAAATGGACGCATCTGTTATCAGGGTTAACGTCCATTTTTTTGCAAAAATATATAAACAGCAACTGAAATCGTCTGATTTTATTCAATACGTTTTCAGACTTTGAATATTCCGGTTTGTATCATTCATGTAATAACCTGCTGGCGCTGTAATTTTTCGGTTTGTCTGAGTATGGTTATTTACCAAAAGTGCACCGACTGTTATCGGCAACTACGTAATAGGATTTATAATTGGATGCTTTTTTATTCATGCATCCTTTCAGTTCCAGCACTTCTATATTCCTGAAATCAATCGGATGGCTTTCGGCCTGAAGTGCAATGTATCCGCTTCCAAGCGGCGTTCCGTCTTTTTTGATCCACTCGTCTTCATGGCTCACTTTGCCATCTTTGAAGGTATGTGTTTTGCCCACGTATCCGCCGCCGATTTTGGGCTTCGTAAATGTCAGAACCGTATCGCCTTCAATCAAATGATGTACAATGGAATCGCCGAGTACAATCGCTTCTGCTGTAACCCACTGATCGCCGTTATACGTTTTTGAGGTGGAATTAATACAGTGTGCTTCGTCTACTTTTCCGTTAATTTCTACAATTGTGCCGGGCGTGCAGAGGTTTCCGGTATTTCTTTCTCCGGCATTCAAACCGCCGAGATACTGCATTTCCAGTGAAATGGGGAAATCCTGATCCAGTCCCAGGCTTGCCGCAGATTGTGAATGCAGCATGATGCCGCTGTTTCTTACATTCCACGAAGCGCCGCCGGGAACCTGATTTCCTGTAAACCGGTACTGCAATCTAATTTTGTAATGTGAATACGGCTTATTATAGTACATATGTCCATATTCTGTTGTGAACTTTTCATATTCCTTGTAGTTCACGCGAATCATGTTGTCTTCAACTATAAAAGTATTCTTGTAATTGTCATTTACCTTGTGGCCTGCAATCTTGATATCCCATCCTGTAAGGTCTTTTCCGTTAAACAAGGACTTCCATTCTTCTTTGTCGGCGTTGCTTTGTGCTTGTAATTGGATGGAGGTCAGGAGAACTAAACTGAGTAATTTGAGGCTTCGGAGCATAAGTTTGATTTATAAGTTTTTCAGCCACGAATACACCGATCAGCACTAATTTCATTTCGTGGAAATCCGTGGGTTCGTGGCTTTGAAAATTAAAGTACCAAACGCTTGTATTCTAACTTCCCTCTGCCAAAATTAACAAGCAGACCCAGTTTGTTTTGGGATACTTTCAGGTAATTGATGGTTTGGGCAATGTGCTCGTCTGTAAGCGTAGTAACACATTTTACAACCAGGATAATTTTGTCATAAACGACAAAATCTGCTTTGAATTTGTGCCGGAGCAGTATTCCGCGAAAGTAGACAGGATATTCTTTTTCCCGTTCGAAAAAAATATTGTGCTGGCTGAACAGGATTTCCAGCGCATCCTTGTACACGGCTTCCAGAAACCCGTGGCCAAGCTCATTGTACACATCCATGCACTTGCCGATGATCTGGTAAGATTCTTCCTTGTAAACCAATTCCATTGCTGCTAAGAAAAAGAAGGTAAGTCCATATTAGACTCGCAACAACAGAATTGGTAACAATTTATATGCAGGATTTTATCCTCTTCTGCGCGATTTCGGTTTCGGCGAAGAAGCAGATGATGATTTCGAAGAAGAGGTTCTGCGGCTTTTACGGGCAGGACTTGCTTCTCTTGGTTTTCGGTTGCTGCTTCTTAAACCGTCACTGTTCCTTGAACTGCCGCTGTTACGGCTTGGAGCAGGAGTCGTTCCGGCAAGGTACAAGTCCATGCTTCTGCGTGCAAGGTTTGTTTCCTTTACTTTCACCTTTACAGCATCGCCAAAAGTGTAAATCTTTTTGGTACGCTGACCGATGATCCGGTAATTTTCCTTGTCGAGTTCATAAAAATCATCGCCAAGATCCGTCATACGGATCAGACCTTCGGAAGCCGTCTCGGTAATTTCAACAAAAATCCCGAATTCGGTAACGCCTGTTATGATTCCGTCAAACTCCTGATCCTTATCCATCATGCTCATGTATTCCACTTGCTTGTACTTGATGGAAGCCCTTTCCGCTTCTGCTGCAAGCCTTTCACGTTCGGAAGAATGCTTGGAAGCATCTTCGTAAGCATCGCGGTCAACGGTAGAGCCACCGTTAAGGTAATGCTGTAAAAGCCTGTGCGCCATGACGTCCGGATAACGGCGGATCGGAGACGTAAAGTGAGAATACCGCTCAAATGCAAGTCCGAAATGGCCGAGGTCTTCAACGCTGTAACGCGCTTTTGCCATCGTTCTGACCGCCAGCGATTCAATCAGGTTCTGCTCTGGCTTCCCTTCAATCCTGGACAGCATCTTGTTCATGGAACTGGCAATTTTACTTTCCTCTTCCACTTCCAGCTTATGCCCGAGCTTGGCGACAAATGTGGCAAATGTTTTCAAACGGTCCGTGTCCGGCGCTTCGTGGATACGGTAAACCATCGTATTTTTATCTTCCCCTTTTGACAAAGAATAAACAAATTCAGCGACCCGCTTGTTGGCAAGAAGCATAAATTCCTCAATGAGCTTGTTGGAATCATGACGCTCTTTCGTGTAAATGCCCAGCGGCTTGCCTTTTTCGTCCAGCTTGAAACGGACTTCCTTGGTTTCAAAATTGATCGCGCCGTTTTTAAAACGCTCTTTTCTGAAAATCTTGGCAAGCGTGTTCAGCGTGTTCAGTTCACTTGGAAAGTCGCCTTCTCCGGAATCCAGCACAGCCTGCGCTTCTTCATACGAGTAACGGCGGTCGGAATGAATGATCGTACGGCCAAACCATTCTTTCAGCAGTTTCCCTTTGGGACTGATTTCAAAAATAGCCGAAAACGCAAGTTTGTCTTCGTGCGGACGGAGCGAGCAAAGATTGTTCGAAAGCTTTTCCGGCAGCATCGGAACCGTTCTGTCTACCAAATAAACCGATGTAGCGCGGCGGTATGCCTCTTTTTCCAGCTCGGTTCCGGGCAGAACATAATGCGAAACATCAGCAATATGCACGCCGACTTCCACATTTCCTTCATCCAGATACCTTACCGAAAGCGCATCGTCAAAATCCTTGGCATCAACCGGATCTATCGTGAAAGTAAGCACATTGCGGATATCCCTTCTGTTTTGTATTTCCTTTTCAGTAATGACATCCGGAATTTTCTGCGCTTCTGCTTCCACATTTTCCGGAAACTGGTATGGAAGTCCGAATTCAGCCAAAATGGCGTGCATTTCCACGTCATTATCTCCGGCTTTTCCCAGCACTTCTACAATTTCCCCTTCTGCCTGGCTTCTTCGCGTGGGCCATTGGGTAACTTTAACAATAACCTTGTCACCGTTCTGCGCCGTTTTGACTTCTTCCGGTTCAATAAAGATCGGATCAAAAAGCTTTTTGTTATCCGGCTGCACAACGGCAAACCGCGGATTAATTTCAATAATGCCTACAATTTCAGCAGCAGAGCGTGTTACGATTTCGGTAACCCTTCCTTCCACACGGTTTTTCCCCGAATCATTGCGGCCCGATCTCGAACTGCGACTGCTTTTGGTCAAAGGCTGGATTGTAACAATATCTCCGTCCCATGCACCGTTCAGAAGCTCGGCTTCCACATAAATATCATCTTCCCTGCCTTCAATAATGACGAACGCAAACGATTTGTTTACACGGTCCACACGTCCGGTAAGCCCTTTGTTTACTTCTTTATTAAAGACAGCCGAGTAGCCACCGTTCTGATGCACAAGCCGTCCGGATTCTTCCAGTTCGTGAATGATTTCATTAAACAGCTGACGCACTTTTTTATCCTGCACGCCAAAATGATCGTGCACATCAAACGGTCTGAACGAATGTTCGCTGTTCAGGTCAAAGAAAGCCGCAATGTCCGCTTTCAGGTTATCTATATAGGAAACAATATGATGAGGTGATTTTACCTCCTTTTTCTCATGATTGCCCTTGTCTTTTATTCTTTTATCTTTCATGTATTCTTTTATATATAATGGCCTTGCAACGCTGCAAAAGCCGCTTGCTGACAAATGTCAGACTTCGGGTATTATTCCACCCGGATGATGTTATCCGGATGTACGGTTTCAAAGTTTTGTAATCTCAAATAAAGCTGTGCCATTACAACCACATCTTCCCTGCAATAGCGGCTAATTTTCAAAAGGTCGTTTTCCTCATAATATACCTTTGTGACCTGATCGCCGCTCATTTCATTTTTACTCCCCGGAATGTCGAAAACGGCTGCCAGCAGATCCAGCGACGTATAACTTTTGTAATCGCCGAATTTCCACATATCCATCGTATCCTGATGCAGAATTTCCCATGGTTTTTTGCCCGAAATCTGCAATGCTTTCGGAATTTCTATGCCGTGGATCAGCATGCGGCGGCAAATGAACGGGAAATCAAATTCCTTGCCATTGTGTGCGCAAAGGATCAGCTGGTCGGCAGGGTACTTTTCAATCAGTGCCTTGAACTGCAAAAGAACCTCTGCTTCGTTGTCACCGGAAAAACTGCTGACCTTGAAGGCAACTTCATTTTTTTCATTCCAGTAAAAAGCACCGAAAGCAATGCAGATAATTTTGCCGAATTCAGAATAGATTGCGCTGCGGTTATAGAAATATTCTGCATTGGACAAGGTATCATCGCCTTTTTTCAGACTGACCGCCTTTTTGTCCCAGAGCTTCTGCATACGTTCCGGCAACTCGTCGTACGATGCATAGGCGGCTACGGTTTCAATATCGAGCAGCAGAAGGCTTTTTGCTTTTTTCTTGAATTCTTCAGTCATAGTATGTGTGTTATCTTGCTATCTTTTTTTTCAAAATATATGCCGGATGATGCTTATTCATGCAGAATGCCTTCAACGCCAGGCGGATCGATTACAATCAGGTTATCTTCGATAATGCTGTCCGGCACGAAGATAAACTTTTTATCGTAGATCTGTTTTTCAAGGAAATAACTGATCCAAAACTCATTATTGAGATGAAAAACGTCCGGCATGATCGGTTCTACAACCACATGCGCGCCGGGCTGGATTTCCGGAAAAAAGTGCCTTAAGGTGGATGTACGCTGATCTGAATTCGTTCCTGATTCGCTGTTGCTGTATCCTTTTGAGGTCACAAAGCAATTGGTTATAGGCTTGTCATTCCGGTTGATGACAATAACGTTCCATTCTGCAGTATCCAGTTCATTTATGGTTCTTACAACTGCAACCTGAACGCCTTGTACCGGATGAAATATGATGTCTTTCTTCATTGATTGATTACTTGCAGTTCCATTCGGAACAGTTCTGCCAAATGATTTTTTAATTTTTCTGAAACTTCCTGAAAGTTCATTTCATGTCCGAGTTCGGCTGCCATGGACGTAACCGCCTTGTCCTGAATGCCGCACGGAACGATGTTTCCGAAGTAGGACAAATCCGTATTCACATTCAGTGCAAATCCGTGCATTGTAACCCAGTGGCTGGTTTTTACGCCCAGTGCGCAAATCTTTCTCGGGTTTTCCTGCGCTTCAAAATCGAGCCAGACGCCGGTCAGTCCGTCAATACGGCCGGCTTTCAGTCCGTAATCAGCCAAAGTCAGGATGATACTTTCTTCCAGCATGCGCATGTAAAGATGTATGTCCGTAAAAAAATTATCCAGATCCAGGATCGGATAACCCACAAGCTGGCCGGGCCCGTGATAAGTAATGTCGCCTCCGCGGTTGATCCTGTAATATTTTGCCTGTTTTGCTGCAAGTCCGTTTTCTTCCAGCAGCAAATGATCCGGCTTTCCGTTCTTGCCCAGCGTATATACATGCGGATGCTGGCAGAAAAGCAGATAATTGGGCGTTAATTGCTGCTTTTCGCTGTCCAGGTTCCGGTTGGCGGTTTTGACCGAAATCGTTTCTGCAAAAACCTTTTCCTGATAATCCCACGCTTCCTGATAATCGATCAGCCCGAGATCCCGGAAAAGTACTTGTTTATTAATAAGGATATTCATTTAAAATTCAGGATTGGCCTGCAACTGCTTATGGAGCCAACATTATTTATTTTTTGTGACCTTTAAAAATTCCTGCGTCATAACGGACTGTTACTAGGTAAATAACACACTTTAGTATATAAAATGTTCTATGGCAACACACAACGATACAGGAAACTGGGGAGAAAAGCAGGCTGCTGCATTTTTAAAGCAAAAAGGGTACGATATAGTCGAAAAAAATTACCGCAACAATCATCTGGAAATTGACCTGATTGTCAGAAAAGACAAAATGCTGATTTTTGTCGAGGTGAAAACCAGAAGCGGAACCGGTTTCGGCATGCCGGAACAGTTTGTAAATGCAGCAAAAGCAAGGCTGGTCATGAAAGCAGCGGAGCAGTACATTTACGATAACGACTGGCATTTTGATATCCGTTTCGATATCATCTCCATTCTGATCCAGCAAAACGGCAAATCAAATATTCTCCATATTGAAGATGCTTTCAGCAAATAAGCAGCCGGAACGTAGCATTTATAAACTTTTCTGAAAACTGTTCCTGTAATTCAGCGGGCTCATGTTCATCCTTTTTTTAAACAGTTTGTAAAAATGTGAAATGTCGCCGAATCCGCTTTCCAGTGCAATTTCTGAAACGGCCTTGTCCGTGGCGATCAGCTGTTGCACGGCAAAGCTGATCCGGTAATCTATAACCGTTTCTACAAAGGTTTTGTTGGTCATTTTCTTAAAATATTTGCAAAATGCATTGGGCGACATGTTGGCAAGCGACGCCACTTTGTTCAGCACGATGTCATTCCTGAAATTATCCACAATGTAGCCCAAAGCGGCATTGATTCGTTCCTTGTGGCTGTTATGCTGCTGCGCAATGGTCGCATCCTGATCCAGCAGGATATATTCACCGGATTTTGCCAGATCGTACAGAATTTCCAGCAGCATCGTCATTTTACGAAAGGCATTTTTCTGTCCGGCCAGCAGCTTCATTTTCTCGCCTGCCGCAGCTGCGCCGTCATGGATAAACTGAATTCCGAAGACACTCATTTTCAAGAGGTTGTTGATTTCGGCCAGTTCGGGTTTATCAAAAAATTCAGGGCCGAGAAAGTTCTTTTCAAACTGCACAACAACGGACTGTACAGTTTCCGTCCGGACTGTATTTTCCGATTTCCATGAATGCGGCAGGTCCGAACCCAGAAAAACCAGATCTCCGGAATCAAATCCGGCCATATTCTTGCCCACAAAGCGTTTTCCGCTTCCTTTTACAATGAGCGTCAGTTCGTACTGCGGATGAAAATGATATGGCACGTCAAACTTTTCCAGCGTGAACGCATTCACGATGAAGGAAGCGTGTGAATGGGGATACAGATTTTCAAATTGTGCCTTGATCATTGACTATTTTATTCAAACTACGTCCGGTAAATTAAAAATAGATAAAATAACCCATTAATCAGCCATAATCCGCCTAGCATAAAATCCATATTAGCATCGAAATTTGATATTAATTATTCCTAAACCCCTATTTTCTACCAATGACAACTTTAACCGCTCCTGATCTGGCCGGCTTCAAGACTATTGACGACAGTCAAATCGAAAGTTTCAGAAAAAACGGGCATGTGCTCATTCCCGGCATCCTCAATCAAACCGAAGTTGCTTATTACCGGGACGTAATCAATCGTGCTGCAACAGTATTCAACACCGAAAAACGCAGTCTGAAAGACAGAGACACTTACGGAAAAGCTTTTCTTCAGATTACCAATCTCTGGGAAGTGGATGAACAGGTCAGGAGTTTTTCGCTTGCAAAACGTTTTGGCAAAATCGCGGCGGATCTGCTCGGCGTTGAAAATGTGCGTATGTATCACGATCAGGCATTGTATAAAGAGCCCGGCGGCGGCTTTACGCCCTGGCATCAGGACCAGTATTACTGGCCGGTGGATACCAATAATACCGTAACCATGTGGATGCCGCTCATCGATATCACCGAAGAAATGGGCATGCTTACGTTTGCTTCCCGGTCTCATGAAAGCGGATTTGTGGAAAACGTGGCCATTTCGGATGAGTCTGAGGCCATGCTTGAAAAATACATTCAGCAAAAAGGGTTTCAGGTTTCACGCGCCAAAACCATGCATGCCGGCGATGCAACATGGCATTATGGCTGGACGCTGCATTCGGCGCCCGGAAACAAATCCGAAGAAGTTATGCGCGAAGTAATGACGATCATTTTTGTTGCAGACGGCGCAGCCGTTACCGAGCCTCAGAACAAACATCAGGAAGCAGACCGCCAGCGCTGGATGTGCGGATTGCCGACAGGAAGCATGCTGGCTTCCCGGTTAAATCCTTTGATCCTGTAATTTCAGAAGTAGTTTTTTATAGTCTGCTGCATTTCAAAAAACCGTTTTCAGAAGAAATCATTTTCCGGAACAAAACCTGGTCGCTGCCTTGAAAAGGGTGATGAAAGCGTATTTACTATCTGCGCTGAACAAATCGTGAACGTACCCGAATTGCAAATCTATATGGAAATCCTGTTTTCCGGAAGAAATCTCCAATGGATGTTTACATATAAAGCCGGCCTTCTTTCCACAAATCCCACACTGCCGATCCGATAACACGAAATCACTTAACCGCTAACCTGAATGAAAACGATGCAAAAACTTCGACGATCAAATTGCTGTGCGTCTTTGTACGCGCTGATGAAAAATTCACTGGCCCAGATTATTTTCTCTGTTGCTTTTGCAGGTTTCACTTACGCAGGACATGAAGGAATAAACTGGGAAATGCAAAGGAAAGCGAGTGAAACCGTATTTTCCGGAAATCAGGAAGTGCTGCCGGTTCAGGTTACGGGTAAAGTAACAGACGAAAACAACGCCGGATTGCCCGGCGTAAGCGTAGTGCTCAAAGGAACGCAGAAAGGTACCACTACAGACAGCGAAGGAATGTTTAAACTGGATGTGCCGGACGAATCAGCCGTGCTTGTGATGAGTTTTGTGGGTTATGTAACGCAGGAAATTACAGTGGGCAGCCAGTCAAATATTTCGGTAAGCCTTGTTCCGGAAAATACGGCGCTGAAAGAACTGGTTGTTGTCGGCTACGGAACGCAGAAAAAAATCAATCTTACCGGAGCTGTTGCAACGGTAGGAGCGGAGCAGGTCGCCAACAGGCCTGTTACCAACATGTCGAGTGCCTTGCAGGGCATGCTGCCGGGCGTAACCGTTGTGCAAAGATCCGGGCAGCCGGGAAGAGACACGGGCGAAATCCGGGTGCGCGGTGTCGGAAGTATGAACAATGCTTCGCCGATGGTGGTTGTGGACGGGCTTATTTCTTCCATGGAAAACCTGAACCCGAATGACATAGAAAGTATAAGCGTATTGAAAGATGCTTCTGCCGGCGCCATTTACGGTTCGCGGGCAGCAAACGGCGTTATTCTGGTAACAACCAAAAGAGGAAAAACAGGCAAGCCCGTAGTAAGTTACAATGCATACGTCGGTGTGCAGAAACCGACCAATCTTCCCGATTATCTGGGTTCTTATGAATACGGAAAACTGCTGAACGAAGGGCTTGTCAACGAAGGCCAGCAGCCGAGGTTTACAGAAGCGGAGCTTGAAAAATTCCGTAACGGCTCGGATCCTGCAAACTATCCGGATACCGACTGGCTCGATCTGCTTTATAAAGGCTCCGGAATCCAGCAGTCGCATAATCTGAGTGTTTCCGGCGGCTCGGATGCTTCGCGGTATCTGTTGTCATTCGGTTATTTAGATCAGAAAGGGTTAATCAAAAACACGGATAACGACCGCTACAATGTTCGTTTTAACCTTGACAGCAAAATTTCGGAACGGCTTTCCGTGGGACTTACTTCTTCGTTTATCCGGCAGGGAATCAGCGAGCCGTCGGCGATAGCAACGGGGCAGGGCTTGAATTTCAGCATTGTGTATGCCAACCGCATTCCGCCAACCGTTCCCAATAAATATCCGGACGGTTCCTGGATGCGGTATCTGGACGGGAACCCGAATGCATGGATCGAAAACGGCGGTTCTATTAAAGATCAGATTTCCAACGGCATGGGAAATGCATTTGCCGAACTGATCCTTTTCAAAGGTCTTAAGCTGAGAGGTTCAGCCGGAGCGGATTTTTATTTTAACGACAAAAAAACACATCTGAAAGACCTTACTTACGGGGACGGCAGTTATCAGGGACCGAATTCGATCCGGGATGATAATTTCAGGAATTCCAGGATCACGCTTCAGGCATTTCTGACTTATGAAAAGAGTTTCGGCAGCCATAACCTGAATGTGCTTCTGGGAACTTCGCGCGAAACCTATAATTATCGCGAAAACGGCATTTACCGCAGAAACCTGCCCAGTAATGATCTTACGGACGTAAATGCAGGATCAACGGAAGGTATGACGGCATCGGGCCTTAGTTACGAAAGCAAGCTGGGTTCCTATTTCGGAAGGGTCAATTACGATTACCAGGGAAAATATTTGCTGGAAGCCAGTGTGCGTTACGACGGTTCGTCCAAGTTTGCAACGGACAAAAGATGGGGCGTTTTTCCTTCTTTCTCGGCAGGATGGCGTATTTCCGAAGAAGCGTTCCTGAAAAATGTACAAGTCGTTTCCGATCTTAAACTGAGAGGATCTTACGGTTCTGTCGGAAACAACAACATCAACGATTACCTGTATATTCCGACGGTTGCATTGGGCGTAAATTATCCTTTCAACGGTGGTATAAATGCCGGCGCAGCGCAGCAGGTGGCCGCAAATCCGAATCTGCAGTGGGAGAAAAGCACGACTTTTGACATTGGTGCAGACCTTGCTTTGTTCAGTAACAAACTGTCGCTTACAGCTGATTATTACAATCGTTATACGGACAACATTCTCGTTGCCGTGCCGGTTTCGTCTATTTACGGTTTGCCCGCACCGACTGTCAATGCCGGCGCGATGCGGAACAAAGGCGTTGAGCTGGTGATCGGGCATGCGAACCGGATGGGCGATTTTTCATACAACGTTTCATTCAATGTCGGAATAAATCGGAATAACGTCGAGAAATACGCAAATCCGGCCAAAACCAAGCGGATTCAGGCCGAAGGTTACCCGTGGAATGCATTCTTCGGTTACGAAGCAGTCGGTTTTTACCAGACAGACGAGCAGGTTCAGACTTTACCGAAAGTAGTGGGCGCGCCGGTACAGAAAGGCGATCTGATTTTCAAGGACCAGAATAACGACGGTGTAATCAACGGCAACGACCGTGTTGATCTCGGAAGCGATATTCCCAAAACCACTTACGGACTGAACCTGAATGCACGTTTTAAAAACTTTGATCTTGTCATATTAGGCCAGGGCGCGGCAGACGTAAAGCAGTACCTTCAGGATCAGGTCCAGTTTGCATTTGTAAACGGATACAAGGCACAGACCAAACATCTGGACCGCTGGACGCCCGAAACGCCGGATGCAAGATTCCCGAAAACGCATGTAAGTCAATGGCACAATTATGCCATTTCCAGTTTCAGCGTTGTGAATGCCAATTACCTGAGACTGAAAAATCTGCAGATTGGTTATAGTATTTCTCCCAAAGTATTGCAAGCTATCAAAGTAAGCTCGTTAAGAGTATATCTGAGCGGTCAGAATTTGCTCACATTTACAAAGCTGGACAGCGGATTTGATCCCGAAAGTGCTGAAAATGCACAGTTTGGCTATCCGAATGTCAAAGTATATACCGCTGGTTTAAATATCAATTTCTAAATTCCGACGACCATGAAAATCATATACAGAGTAATATGCCTGACATTTTCCTTTTTCCTGACAATTTCCTGCGGCGATAAATTTCTGGATGTTTCCCCGACGGACAAATTATCGGATATGACCTTCTGGAAAACAGAAAAAGATGCAGAAATGGCGCTTGCGGGCATTTATAACAAATGGGAAGAGCATACAAACATTCTTTGGTGGGACCTGATGACCGACAACGGGTTTTCACAATATGCGTGGGACAACGTGCAGGTTTTAGGAAACGGGCAAGCCAATGCATCCAATTTCGGCAAGGATTATTTCAACTATACGCTGATCCGGAAGTATAACCAGTTTATTGAAAAAGTGCCGCAGATTGAAATGGACGCGCAGAAGAAAGAAAGATTTCTGGCCGAAGCCCGTTTCCTGCGTGCTTACGATTATTTCCGGAAAGTGCAGTTTTACGGCGACGTGCCGCTGGTGACCGAAGTAATTGAAAACCCCGAAGATGCCAAAATCGGGAAAACGCCGAAAGCAGAAGTTGTCAGTTTTATTCTGAGCGAGTTGGATGCGGTTTCCAAAATTCTTCCGGCTGAAAACATGCGCCAATCGGGCGGCCATGTAACGAGCGGTGCCGCGCTGGCCTTGAAAGCAAGGCTGGAACTGTATGAAGGCAAATACGCCGATGCCATGGCAGATTCCAAAAAAGTGATGGATATGGCCAAAAACGGCGTTTACAGGCTTTATCCTGATTATTTCGGATTGTTCCAGGTTGAAAATGAAAGCAATAATATGGAGTCTGTGCTGGAAATTCAGTATATTAAGGACACATATGCGAACAATATCTGGCAGCACATTCTTCCTTCGAAAGAAGGCGGCTGGTCGTCCATTTCGGCGGTTCAGAGCATTGTAGACGCGTATGAAATGAAAGATGGCAAAACAATTACGGAATCGGCGCTTTACAATCCTGACAAACCGTTTGAAAACCGCGATCCTCGTTTGGGAATGACGATTCTGTATTCCGGGGCAAAGTACAACGGCAGATTTTACAACACGCTGGATTTGTCAAGTCCTGATTTTTACCAGAGTGCGTCGGCGCCGAAAAGCGGCTATAATGTGCTGAAATATACGACCATCGTCCCGGAAGCATTGCTGAACAACGGCGATGCCAATGTAATGGTCATCCGGCTTGCGGAAGTACTTTTAACCTACGCCGAGGCTGCAATCGAATCCGGCCAGATTACAGCGGATGTTTATGACGCGATGGATATGATCCGGTTACGCGCCAAAATGCCGGCAGTTGACAGAACGGTTTACAACACGCAGGCAAAGCTGAGAGAACTTGTCCGCCGGGAAAGAAGAGTCGAGCTTGCCTTTGAAGGGCTGCGTTATTGGGATATAAAAAGATGGGATATCGGTGCGCAGGCTCTGAACGGGCCTGTTTACGGATCGAGGCTTGGAACGATGAACAATGCAACAGGCGTCGTAACATGGAACGGAGCAAAAATTAAAGTGGAAGACAGGGTTTTTGTAGCCAATCGCAAATACCTGCTGCCCATTCCGCAGGCCGAACTGGATGCGAATCCGGCCATTGAACAGAATGCAGGCTATTGATGCGGGATTGACAATATGGCTTGCAAATGCAGCCGGACATAAGTAGGTAATCAAAAGTAAATTCTTTTTGTTGTTTGATATACAACAAATTAGCGTATCGATAAGCACTTTTGGTTCGTTAAAAGTACAAGGGTTAAAGAATGGAATCATGAACAACAGAATATTGATCGGCATTGGCGTGCTGATTGTTTTCATATCATCTTTTTCATGGGTTCAGGACTGGCTTGGCCGTAAAGTAGATTACAATACGGAGGTCAAGCCGATTCTGAACAAGCACTGCATGAGCTGTCATGGCGGTGTGAAAAAGGCCGGAGACGTCAGTTTTCTGTTTGAACATGAAATGCTGGAGCCAGGCAAATCCGGCAAAATACCCGTTGTACGCGGCCATGCCGATGAAAGTGAAATGATCCGCCGCATCCTCAGCAATGATCCGGATGAAAAAATGCCGAAGAATGGTGCTCCGCTGAACGACAATGAAATCAGTATTCTGAAAAAATGGATTAATGAAGGTGCAAAATGGGAAACGCACTGGTCTTACAAACGCATAGAAAAGCCCCAAGTGCCTGCTTTGGGCAACTTCTGGAATTTATACGGACTGTTTGATTCTGAAAACAAAAATTGGGTCAAGAATGAAATCGACTATTTTGTTCTTCAGAAATTGAAGGAAAAAAAGCTGGATGTTTCTCCGGAAGCAGATAAAGCTACGCTTATTCGCCGTGTAAGTCTGGATATAACCGGCCTACCGCCGACGCAAAAGGAAGTAAGCGAATTTATGCAAGACGAATCGCCGGATGCCTATGAAAAAGTAGTGGACCGCCTGCTGAAATCGCCTGCGTACGGGGAAAGATGGACTTCCATGTGGATGGACCTTGCGCGCTATGCCGATACCAAAGGCTATGAAAGCGACGGCGGCAGAATGATGTGGCCTTACAGGGATTATGTAGTCAAATCTTTCAATGAAGACAAGCCTTTTGACCGGTTTACTATTGAGCAGCTTGCGGGCGATTTGCTGGAAAAAGACAACGAAGGTTTTCCAAAAGAACAGAACCTTGTTGCCACGGCTTTTCACCGCAATACCATGACCAACAATGAAGGCGGAACGGATGACGAAGAATTTCGTACTGCTGCGCAGATTGACCGCGTGAACACGACGTGGGAAGTCTGGCAGGGAACTACGTTTGCATGCATTCAGTGCCATAGCCATCCTTACGATCCGATTCCGCACGAAGATTATTACAAGTACATGGCTTTTTTCAACAATTCCAGAGATGAAGATGTGTGGGACGAATGGCCGAAACTGCGGTTTTATAAAGGAGAAGATTCCGCGCGTGTAGAGCGGGTTAAAAACTGGATCCGGAAATACGATCCTAAGCAAATTGCCGAAAAAACAGAGTTCATGCGTGTGATGGAACCCAAGATCAATGCGCACAATTTTATAAAAGGCGACCAGTCCACGGCGCTACTAATTTCCTATTATGGCGTAAAAGACAAAGGCAATGCAAGGATTTCTAATGTTGATCTGACCGGAGTCGGAAGCATAGTAATGAATATGTCCACAAAGGCTGAAAACGCAATGCTGACTTTTCATCTGGATAAACTCGACGGACCTGTGATTTCCACGATCAAAGTGCCGGCGCGGGATACCGTTTTAGTAGCGCCTGTTTCCAGCGTTTCCGGAAAGCATGATGTTTATCTGTCTCTGAAAAGCCCGAAGTCGCCGGAAGAATGGGTCAGAATAACCTGGGTTTCCTTTCAGCAGGCATTGCCTGGCGCAGAGCAGCCGGATTACAAACAAATTGTAGCCGATTATGCGTCTGTTCTGACAAAGTCCACTGAAAGTATGCCCGTGATCTGGGAAGGAAAAAATGATTTTGCCCGGAAAACAAATGTATTTGTAAGAGGCAACTGGATGGTAAAAGGCGCGGAAGTGAAGCCGGACGTTCCCAAACTGCTGGCACCGATGCCAAAAGATTATTCCAGAGACCGGCTCGGGCTGGCCAAATGGATTGTCAGCCGTGACAATGCACTGACAGGCCGTGTGATTGTAAACCGCTTTTGGGAGCAGCTTTTCGGCAGAGGCATTGTGGAAACCGTTGAAGATTTCGGATCACAGGGCAGCGAACCTTCACATCCCGAACTGCTGGACTGGCTTGCGGTGCAGTTTATGGAACAGGATCACTGGAGTGTGAAAAAACTTTTGAAAAGAATTGTCATGTCGGCCACTTACCGGCAAAGTTCCAAATCGGACAAGGAAAGAATAGAAAAAGATCCGTATAATGTCTGGATTTCACGCGGCCCGCGCGTACGGTTAAGTGCCGAACAGGTCCGCGATCAGGCACTGGCTTGCAGCGGGCTCATTTCCAGAAAAATGTATGGGCCAAGTGTAATGCCTCCGCAGCCGGACAAAATATGGCAGTCGCCTTACAGCGGCGAAAGCTGGGTTGTCAGCGAAGGGCCGGATCGTTACCGCAGAGGCATTTATACCTACTGGAAACGCACGGCGCCGTATCCTTCGATGACGACTTTTGATGCGCCGAGCCGGGAATTTTGCCAGTCCAGAAGAATACTGACCAATACACCTTTGCAGGCATTGGTTACGCTGAATGATCCCGTTTATCTGGAAGCGGCTGAAAAACTGGCAACAACAATGAAAAAGCAGGGAAAAACGCCGGAACAGCAGCTTTCGGAAGGATATCGCATGCTTACTTTTCAGCCGATTGCACCTAAAAACCTGAATGTGCTTGTAAAAATTTACAAAGAAGCATTGGGGGTTTACCGGAATAAACCGTCTGAAGTGGACAGTATCCTGACTTATGCCAAAGAGAAATCACCTGAGCTGGCTGCACTGACGGTCTCGGCCAATGTATTGTTGAATCTTGACAATGTAATTACAAAAGAATAGGCAGGATAAATGTTTTTCAAAATCCGGCTCATTCATAAATGACAACGAAATGGAAAAGCTTCTGAAAGAACTTCAGCACGCAGATTTGCACCGTCAGACGAGGCGTCATTTTCTGCAGTCTGCAGGATTTGGACTGGGAGCACTTGGTCTGGGTTCTCTGCTGGGTTCGTGTGACAGTTCCGGCAAAAAAACGATTGGTGAACAGACTGCCCAAGCCCGGATTCCTCAGTTTGCACCGAAAGCCAAGCGTGTGATTTACATCCATATGGCCGGAGCGCCTTCACAGCTTGAACTTTTTGATTACAAGCCGGAGCTGGAAAAATATCATGGCAAAGACTGTCCGGCCGAATTTCTGGAAGGTAAAAAATTTGCGTTCATTCAGGGTGTTCCGAAAATGCTGGGCCCGCAGGGAAAATTTGCCCAGTACGGGCAATCCGGCGCGTGGATGTCGGATTATGTTCCTTACCTTCAGACCGTTGCCGATGAAATTACTTTCATGAAGGCGATGCATACGGATCAGTTCAATCATGCGCCGGCGCAATTGCTGATGCATACTGGAAGCGCGCGGCTCGGAAGACCGAGTCTGGGCGCATGGGCCGTTTACGGATTGGGTTCCGAAAACCAGAATTTACCCGGTTTTATCGTGCTGGCATCGGGCGGAAGGCAGCCCGATGCCGGAAAAAGTGTTTACGGAAGCGGCTTTCTGCCTTCGGTTTATCAGGGCGTTCAGTGCCGGACGGGCGGCGATCCGGTCTTGTATGTGACCGATCCGAACGGTATGAACCGCAACATGCGCAAGCAGACGATCGAGGCAATCAATGAAATCAACCGCCAGACCTACGAAGATGTTCAGGACCCGGAAATATTAACGCGTATCAGTCAGTACGAAATGGCATTCCGCATGCAGATGTCTGTTCCGGAAGTAATGGATGTTTCCAGGGAGCCGCAGTTTATTATGGATATGTACGGTGTAAAACCCGGCGAAGGAACGTTTGCCATGAACTGCCTGCTTGCCCGCAAGCTGATTGAAAATGACGTCCGTTTCGTACAGCTTTTTGACTGGGGCTGGGATGGGCACGGAACTTCTGCCGGCGACAACGTAGAAGGCGGATTGAGAAATAAATGCCGCTTGTCCGACAAGCCGATTGCTGCACTAATACAGGATCTGAAAATGAGAGGATTGCTGGAAGAAACGCTGATTGTGTGGGGTGCTGAATTCGGAAGAACGCCCATGCAGGAAAACCGTAACGGGCTTGTCATGCCTTACATGGGCAGAGATCATCATCTGGATGCTTTTACGATGTGGATGACCGGCGGCGGCGTTAAAAAAGGCTTTTCGCACGGACAAACCGACGAACTGGGTTATTACGGCGTAAAAGATCGTGTGCATGTACACGATTTGCAGGCTACAATCCTTCATTTGATGGGGTTTGACCATGAAAAATTCACGTATCCTTTTCAGGGAAGAAATTTCCGGCTTACCGATACCGCAGGAAAAGTTGTAAAGGAAGTAATTGCCTGAAAGGATACGTTCTGGAAAATTAACCCGAAAGAAAACGTTTTAAAATATATATCGCTGTAATTTAACTGATGGCTTATTAATGGGAAACGAATATGTAAAAGCATTCCGGATGCAGCTGAAACCGGGTTATGAAGCAGAATACAAAAAAAGGCATGATGAAATCTGGCCGGAACTGGCCGAACTGCTCAAAAATGCCGGCATACTGGAATACTATATTTTTCTGGATGAGGAAACACTTGCGCTCTTTGCATTTCAGAAACTCGGAGAAAATGACCGTACTGCAAACCTTGCCTCCTTGCCTATTATGAAAAAATGGTGGGATTACATGGCCGGCTTAATGGAAGTAAATGACGACAATTCGCCAAAAACCGTTTCCTGTCCGGAAATTTTCCGCCTGTAATGCAGTCCACTTTGATCTTTTTTATTTAAACCCTAACTTCTGAAATTTCGGCATGCCATATCCTTTTTTGCAAGCTTCCGGCTGGGCAATATTTATTGGAAGATTTCATCCGGTTTTTGTTCATTTACCCATCGGATTCATTATCCTGGCCGCACTGCTCGAGATCGGGCGGCGTACGGGTAAGGTAAACATCAGTCAGTCGGTTATTTCGTTCATTTTGCTTTTGTCGGCGATCGGCGCAACGCTGGCTTGCATAGCAGGTTATCTTTTGTCCCTGGGCGGCGGTTATGATGAAGAGCTGCTTAATAATCATAAATGGCAGGGAATAGGCGTGGCTGCATTCGCCTGGATCGCATGGCTGGTGAAATCGGAGCTTTTTACAAGGTTTGTGCCTTTATTAACAAAGATTTATATTCCTGCATTTGCCATTTCACTGCTGCTTACCATGACCGCCGGGCACGATGGCGGATCGCTTACACATGGCGAGGATTATCTCACGCAGTACATGCCTGCGCCCTTGCGGAACATAGCCGGATTGCCGCCTGCCAAAGAACAGATCGTTGAAATGAAGCCAATTACAAATATTCAGGAAGCGGTTGTTTACAAGGACATTGTTCAGCCGATACTGGAAATGCGCTGCGTACAATGCCATAATGCCAGCAAACAGAAAGGTGATTTAAGAATGGATCAGCTTGCGCTGCTTCTGAAAGGCGGTGAAAGCGGTCCGGCATTTATTGCAGGTAAAAGTGCGGAAAGTGACATGATCAAACGCTGCCTGCTTCCGGAAAATGACGATGAACACATGCCTCCGAAGGGAAAGCCGCAGTTGACGAATGAACAGATTGCATTGCTTTCCTGGTGGATTGATCAGGGTGCTGCCGCAGAGAAAAAAGTGGCTGAACTGAAAGCGACGGAAGAAGTAAAAAAAGCATTGGCGTCACTAGGCAGCGGACAAGGCTCAGGCAACGAAGCAACATCCACGTCAATGATACTGAACGTGAAAGTCCCTGCGGCCAGGGAAACGGATATGGAAGCTCTGAGAAAAGCGGGCCTGATCGTGAATGCAGTATCTCAGGACTTGAACCTGCTGGAAGTAAGCGCAGTAAATGCGCCGAACTTTAACGATAAGCAAGTTGCATTGCTGTCGAACGTTTCGGAGCAGATTGCCTGGCTTAAACTGGGTAAAACCAAAATTTCGGATGCAGGCCTGAAAATAATTGCAAATTTCAGAAACCTCAGCAAATTACATCTTGAGCATACAGCGGTAACAGACGCAGGTTTGAAGGAACTGAAAAATTTGCCGTCTCTGGAATACCTCAATCTTGTTGATACAAAAATAAGCGACGCCGGTCTGGAAAATATTGCTTCCAAAAAAGGGCTGCGATCCGTTTATGTATGGCAGTCTGCCGTGACGGACAGCGCAGTAAGCCGCGTAAGTAAACACCATCCTGATCTTCTGATTGTGAATGGCATGAATGAAGCTGCTATTTCAAAATTCCTGAAGTCAGGAGATACAACGGCGTTGAAAGCCACAGCAGAAGTACGTTAATCTGGCCATTATTACTATTCAAGAATTTTTTTAAAATGAACCGCCGCAATTTTATGAATACCGCCCTAGCAACCGCAGGAATTTTAACCGGCTTTGAAGCCATCGCCGATGAGCATGCGGCTCCGTTCCGATTTGAAAATAAAATGTCTTTAAAAATACTGGGTACAAACTGGGGCTACGAAGGCACAACGGATTCATTTTGTGCCGCGGTTAAAAAAGAAGGTTATGACGGCATTGAAATGTGGTGGCCGTCATCAAAGGAGAAGCAGACGGAACTGTTTTCAGCATTGAAAAAATATGATCTGGAAGTCGGATATCTGTGCGGATCGGGAGAAAAAGACTATGCGGTTCATCTGGATGCTTTCAGAAAATCGATTAATGAAGCAACGACGCAATTTGACAAAAAGCCTTTGTACATAAACTGTCACAGCGGAAAAGATTTTTTCACTTACGAACAGAACAAAGCTTTTATTGACCATACAACCGAAGCTTCTTCCAAAAGCGGCATTCCCATTTATCATGAAACGCATCGCGGGCGCATGCTTTTTGCAGCGCATGTTACCCGGAATTTTATAGAGAAAAACCCTGAACTAAGGCTTACGCTGGATGTTTCGCACTGGTGCAATGTACATGAAAGTTTGCTGCAGGATCAGCAGGAAACGGTTCGCCTCGCGCTGTCGCGCGTCGGACATATCCATTCCCGGATCGGCCATGAAGAAGGTCCGCAGGTAAATGACCCGCGTGCGCCGGAATGGGAGGCGGCTGTAAAAGCGCACCTTGGCTGGTGGGATGCGGTTGTGGAGCAGAAAGTGAAAAGCGGCGGAATACTTACGGTTTTAACGGAATTTGGTCCGCCCAATTATCTTCCGACGCTTCCTTATACCAATCAGCCGCTTGCAGACCAATGGGCCATTAATGTGCATATGATGCATTTGTTCAGGAAAAGATATATCCGGTAAGCTGTGCAAAATGTCTATCGTTAAAATTGTATTTTCCATAACTTGCAGCCTTGTTAAAATCGCCTGAGTTATGAAAAGCGCACATTTTCTGATAGCACAAAAAGAAACGGACATCCGGAAGTCATTCCTCGGATCTTACATCGCATATATTGACGGCAGAAAAGCAGCTTCCATAAAGGATTTCCATGAGCAGATTGCCGCCGCCATGCAGTTTCCGGATTATTCCGGTAAAAATCTGGATGACCTGGATGAAATGCTTAATGATCTGGAATGGATTGACGAACAGAAAGTCATTATATACATTGACCATTCTGCGGAATGGCTTTCCAGAGAGAAGTCAGAAGAAAAAATCCTTGCTGTTATAGACATGCTTGATGCAACTGCAGAAGACTGGAAATGGCTGGATGAAGAGGAGGAAGGCATTTCCAGAAAAGAGCTGAACATTGTATTTCAGGATTCTCCGCGCATAAAGGCTTTACTTCAGGAACAGGAAATTCCGTTCAGTATTTTTAGCTAAGTAGCTGTTGGCGTTTGGCTTTTAGCTGTTTGATAGAAAAATATATTCATGGGTAAAATGTAAAATGAGAGTTTTCAATCAATTTCAGGCAATTACTTAGGTTGCAGTCGATGTATTGTTAACATCTCTTTTCCACTGAATATATCCCATAACGGCCAGTGCAAGAAATACTGCGTACAAAATAGCGGTGAGATGCAGGCTTTTGTAAAAGTACATAAATACATAGCAGGCATCAGCGACAATCCACAAGATCCAGTTTTCAAGATACTTCCTCGCCATCATCCATTGTCCGATCAGACTTGCCACGGTTAATGCAGAATCGGCGTAAGTCAGGCTTGCATTTGTAAAACGGCCAAGTAAATAGCCCCATAGCAAGGTGGCAGTAATAAAAATAAGTCCGAAGATAAGATACAGCCGTATTGGTGTTCGGGTAACACGAATTCCGTCATGGCTTTTTCCTCCGAATTTCCACATCCACCAGCCGTAAATGCTTGTCAGAAAGTAATATCCCTGCAGGCCGGTATCTGCATAAAGCTGTACTTGCCAGAAAACAATTGCGTACAGTACGGCATTAATGATGCCGAAAAACCAGCCAAGCACATTCTGGCGCGTATTCAGATATACACAAACTGCTCCGGTAAGAAATCCCAGAATTTCAAGATATGTAGTTGTAATGCCACCAAGTGAAATGGTCTGATTGAGCCAGTCTGTCATGAATTATCAATTATAAATCGTAAAAATAGAGGTTTAGCAATTCAATGGTTCCTGCGGAGCCGCCTGTTTGTAGAAAAACGCATTTGGCATTCGTTTTGGCGGCTCCGCAGGAGCCTCCTTCTCGGATGGTAAGGCAACTCCTGCCGGAGTTACATCGGGCATCAGGCATGCGTTTGCTAGAAACAGGTTGCCACTCCGTGGCAGATTGCAAATGCCGAAATTAAAATAGGATGTTGTTCAAAATTTCAAATTCAAAAATATAGCTCATTGTAAAACCAAAGTTCGCTACGAAGTAGCGCCCTGTTTGTAGAAAATCGCGTTTGACATTTGTTTTGGCGGCTCCAGAAGAGCCTCCTTTTTCCGGAAAATGTTTTTCAAATTATTTTTATTAGTAAATAGCACTGATACAAACAAAATTGAGTAAACCATTGTTGTTCTTTTGCCGGTCCGGGGAAATCCTGAAACGGCTTTTTGCGTTTAAATTCACGGCGGCTAAGTTCGCTTTATAATAGAAAATTGCTTGGAAGTTAAAGACTTATTAAAACTGTATGGCGGCGATAGTTATCTTGATATCCTCATCTCGCAGATAACATCCGATAGTCAGGACGCCGCTCACGTGCAAATAAAAGGACTGGTCGGAAGCCTGGATGCCGTTATAGCTGCTTCCATACAGCAAAAAAGGAAAGGGCCGGCCGTGTATATCCTGAGCGACCGGGAAGAAGCTGCTTATTTTCAGAACGATCTGCAGAATCTTATTGGCAAAACGGAGGTTTTATTTTATCCGACATCCTACAAGAGGCCGTATCATTATGAAGAAGTGGATAATGCCAATGTGCTGATGCGCGGGGAAATCCTGAACAAACTGAGCATTGCCAAAACAGGGCCTATTCAGATCGTTACTTATCCGGAGGCATTGTTTGAAAAGGTGATCAACAAGCGGTCGCTGAAAGCCAATACTTTTTCCGTAAAAGTCGGTGAAAAACTGGATCCTTCGTTCCTGACGGAATTTCTGACGAGTTACGGGTTTGAAATCACCGATTTCGTTTTTGAAGCCGGACAGTTTTCTGTCCGGGGTGGAATTTTGGATGTTTTTTCTTTTGCAAGCGAGCACCCGTTTCGTATCGAGCTGTTTGGAGACGAAGTCGAAAGCATCCGTTCATTTGATCCGGATACGCAGCTTTCGATTGAGACCGCCAAGCAGGTTAACATTGTCCCCGACATTCAGCAAAAGCTTTCGCACGAATCCCGCGAATCGTTTCTGAATTTCTTTCCTGCGGAAACGGTGCTTTGGTTTAAGGATGCAGACCTTACGCTTGAAGTAATCGAAAAATGTTTTGAAAAGGCCGAAAAAGCTCTCGAAGAAGTGACAGGCGGCGGTGTTCAGATTGTTTCAAACCCGCAGGACCTTTTCGAAACGCGGAGAGGCTTTCTGAATCAGGTCAAGAAATTTAAAACTGTTGAATTTGGAAAAAGATCGTATTTCAAAACGGAAAACAAACTGCCGTATTCCTCCAAACCGCAGCCTTCATTTAACAAGGATTTCAAAAGATTGCTGGACGATCTGTCAGAAAATCAGTCCAAAGGATATATCAATATCATTGTTGCGGAACAGCCCAAGCAGCTTGACCGGCTGGAAAGGATTTTTGAAGATCTGGACCCTTTTGTGAAATTCCGGCCCATGCATATTTCCCTGCGGGAAGGATTTGTGGATGATAACATGAAAGTAGCGTGTTATACGGATCACCAGATTTTTGCCCGTTTCCACAAATACCGCTTAAAGGAAAAATTCAGCAAGTCCAAAGCGATTACATTAAAGGAACTGAAATCTTTGCAGCCCGGCGATTTTGTAACGCACGTGGATTATGGCATAGGCCGCTTTGCCGGCATGGAGCGAAAAGATGTAAACGGCAGGGAACAGGAAGCAATCCGGCTTATTTACCGCGATAATGACCTGCTTTATGTAAGCGTGCACAACCTGCACAAAATAGCAAAATACACCGGAAAAGAAGGCACGCCGCCTGCCATGAGCAAGCTCGGTTCAGGCGAGTGGGAAGCCAAGAAATCCAGAGTAAAAAAGCAGCTCAAAGACATTGCGCATGAGCTGATTGCATTATATGCCAAACGCCGGCAGGCACCGGGCTTTCCGTTTTCTCCCGACAATTACATGCAGGCCGAACTGGAATCTTCCTTTTTATATGAAGATACGCCTGACCAGGCCACTGCAACTTCCAATGTGAAAGAAGACATGGAAAAAGCGCATCCGATGGACAGGCTGGTTTGCGGCGATGTGGGTTTTGGTAAAACAGAAATAGCAATCCGGGCGGCGTTCAAGGCAGTTTGTGACAGCAAGCAGGTTGCCGTGCTGGTGCCAACGACGATTCTGGCCATGCAGCATTATAAAACATTCAGCGAGCGTCTGAGCGATTTTCCTGCAAAGGTCGGTTATATCAACCGGTTCAAATCTGCGAAGCAAATCAAGGAAACTTTGAAGGAAGCCGAAGAAGGAAAAATCGACATTCTGATCGGAACGCACAGGATTCTGAACAAAGATGTAAAATTCAAGGATTTGGGGCTGCTGATCGTGGATGAAGAACAGAAATTCGGGGTAAAGGCTAAAGACCGTCTGAAAGAAATGCGTGTCAATGTGGATGTGCTTACACTGACAGCCACGCCGATCCCGAGAACACTGCATTTTTCTTTGATGGGCGCCAGAGATCTTTCCGTCATTGCCACGCCTCCGCCAAACCGTCAGCCGGTTACGACGGAAGTACATACGTTCAGTGAAGAATTTATCCGGGATGCGATCAGCTTTGAAGTGCAGCGCGGTGGACAGGTGTTTTTTGTTCATAACCGGGTCAATGACATTGAATCCATTGCCAATATCATTCTGCGCCTGGTGCCCGATGTAAGAATTGGCGTAGCGCACGGGCAAATGGACGGCGATAAGCTGGAAAAAGTTATGGTCAATTTCATTGAAGGCGAATACGATGTGCTGGTTTCGACCAATATCATCGAATCGGGAATCGATATTGCCAATGCCAATACGATCATCATCAATTCGGCGCATATGTTCGGTCTTTCGGATTTGCATCAGATGCGCGGCAGGGTTGGGCGTTCAAACCGGAAAGCATTCTGTTATCTGCTGACGCCTTCGGTATCTACACTGGCCAGCGATTCGCGCAAGCGGTTACAGACGCTGGAAGAATTTTCTGAACTCGGCGACGGCTTTAAAGTTGCGATGCGCGACCTTGACATTCGCGGTGCAGGAAACCTGCTTGGAGCTGAGCAAAGCGGTTTTGTAAATGATCTTGGTTACGATCTGTATCACAAAATGCTGGATGAAGCCGTAAGTGAACTGAAAAATAACGAGTTTAAAGACCTGTTTTCAACAGCGCTCGGGCTGCCTCAGAAACTTGTTCCAGATTGTCAGATCGAGACGGATTTTACAACTTTGATTCCGGACGACTATGTTAAAAATATTTCGGAAAGGTTGTCGTTATATACCCGCCTTGACAATGTGGAAAATGAAGAAGAGCTGAGCAAATTCGAGCAGGAGATTCTGGACCGGTTTGGCCCGGTTCCGCACGAAGTGGAAGATCTGCTCAGAACGGTGCGGCTGCGCTGGGAAGCTGAACGGATGCATTTTGAAAAATTGACGCTGAAAAACAATACAATGAAAGGCTACTTCGTTACTTCGCAGAACGATGCATTCTTTCAATCGCCTAAATTCGGACAGATTATTGATTACATTAAAAGACATCCGAAAAAGATCGCATTAAAAGATCAGAAAGGCAAACTGATGTTGATTTGTGAAGATGTAAAAAGCATTGATCAGGCCAGAAATATTTTAATGGAGATGATCAGTGATTGATTTATAAATTATATTACGATTCATTTCATACATTTGCGGATTCGCATAATATTAAATACCAAACACTTAAGTTACTTTAAAGCAATGATTTGCATGCAAAAGATGGGTATCCGGTCGATCTCGTTGATTCTGATTGTGTTATTAGCGGCTACTTCATGTAGTAAAAACAAAAAACCGACCAGCCTTAAACCAGGAAAAACCAGTTCGAAAACGGGACTGGCTTACAATGGTAAAGACGGCTTCGAGGTAAAACAGTACAAAGCATTGCCTGCCGGACCTGACCTTGTTTATATCGAAGGCGGCCGGTTTACAATGGGTTCTCTGGAAGAGGACGTAATGAGCAGAAGGGATAATCCGAAAAGAACAGTAAGTATTCAGTCTTTCTACATGGATCAGACCGAAGTTGCGAATGTTCATTATCTTGAATACCTGAATGCGGTTCAGCGCGATTCTTCTGAAGAATTTTACAGCAAGGCACTTCCCGATACCAACGTATGGTTTAATGAATTGTCTTTCAACGACTCCTACGTCACCATGTACCTTCGTCACCCCGGTTTCCGTTTGTATCCGGTTGTGGGCGTATCGTGGGTTCAGGCCAATGATTACTGTGAATGGCGAACCGCAGCAGTAAGCCAGGCTAACAATACAGCAGGTGCTGCAGCAGCGGCAGGCGGCAAGAAAAGAGGATTGTCATTTGGCAAGAAGAAAAAAGAAGCTGCTCAGGCAGAAGCGGTTGCTAGTACACAAGCTGCTCCGCAACTCAGAATTGAAAGTGGTTACGTAATGCCTCCGTACCGCCTTCCGACTGAAGCAGAATTCGAGTATGCTGCCATAGCGATGATCGGGACGCAGTATTCGGATGAAAATCAGTCCAACTCCAGAATTTATCCCTGGGACGGATCAACCATGCGCCAGCCGCGTGGCCGCAAGCAGGGCACCATGCTTGCCAACTTCAAACGCGGCCCGGGTGATTACGCGGGTATTGCAGGAAAATCAAATGACGGAGCTATCATTACACAGGAAATCCGTTCCTATCCGGCTAATGACAATGGTCTTTATGACATGGCTGGAAACGTTAGCGAATGGGTTTATGACGTTTACCGTCCGCTTTCAAACAGTGACGTAAATGACCTGAACTCGTTCCGTCGTGACGGCTATCAGGATGAAGCCAAAAGCTATGATACCAAAAACAACAATTCTCTTGTAACCGATAATCTGAGGGTTTACAAAGGTGGTTCCTGGGCGGATGTTGCTTACTGGTTGTCTCCCGGAACACGTCGTTACATGGATCAGGATTCTGCAACAGCTATGGTTGGTTTCCGTTGTGCCATGATTGCGACCGGAAGTCACAAAGAATAACAGCCTATATATTGATTGAAGCCGTTGCCGGTTCAGGTAACGGCTTTTTTTGTTTTAATGTTTTGCCAGCGCAATGGTAAGAATATAAAATTTCTTGCATCCGGCAGTTTTCAGCGCACTGACACATTCTTCCAGCGTAGCACCTGTCGTAAGAACATCGTCCATAATGATCACGCTTTGGACTTTTATGTCTGTTTTGACTGAAAATACACCTTTCACATTTTCACGTCTTTCCGTTTTTGACTTTCCGGTTTGAGTGGCCGTATGCCTCGTCCGGCTCAGTATTGTTCCGGACCAGGGAATGCCGGTTGCATTGGAAAATCCTTCTGCAAGCAAGTCACTTTGGTTGTAGCCTCTGCTTTTCTTCTTTTTTTCATGCAAAGGCACGCTGATAATCAGTTCTGCCGGCGGAAGCATGCCGGAAGCTGCCATTTCCTGCCCGAACATAAATCCCAATGTCAAGCCAACTTCCTTGACGCCTTTGTATTTCAACGCATGAAGCAATTGCTGAACTTTGCCTTTTTTGGTAAATAACAAAAAGGAATGCGTGGAAATGATTTCCGGAGTGCCTGCAAATTTGAAATTCAATGCTTCACTATTTAATCCGTCAGCTTCAATCCTGGGCAATGAAATCCGGCAGAAAGTGCATATAATTTCTTCATTTCCAATGAGTCCGCTATGACAGGCTTCGCAGTTTCTTGGAAATATCAAATCAACAAAATCGTGCAAAATGTCCTTGATGCGCATATTTAGCAATATCTATGAATGAATTTCGAAGCGACTCAATACCTTTACAGAAAAAAATAATCGGGAATGACAACGCTGATCGTTAATGCACTTGTAGTAAATGAAAACACTATTCAGGAATCTGACGTATTTATCCGGAATGGTCACATCGAAAGAATTGGAAAAGATCTGCAGCACTCAGAAGCTGACCGCGTTATTGATGCCGGCGGCAAATACCTGATGCCCGGCGTTATCGACGATCAGGTGCATTTCCGGGAGCCCGGATTAACGTATAAAGCCGATATTCATACAGAATCAAAAGCAGCAGTTGCGGGCGGTGTGACTTCCTTTATGGAAATGCCGAATACCGTTCCGAATACGCTGACGCAGCAACTGTTGGAAGATAAATACAAAATCGCTTCTGAAACGTCATTTGCCAATTACTCGTTTTTTATGGGTGCATCCAATGACAATTACGACGAAGTGATGCGTACAAACCCGGCGGAAGTCTGCGGCATCAAGATCTTCATGGGTTCTTCAACGGGTAATATGCTTGTGGATGCACCGCAGGTTCTGGAAAAACTGTTTGCCAATGCGCCATGCGTCATTGCAACGCATTGTGAAGACGAGCCGACTGTACGTCATCGTATGGAATTTTTTAAAGAAAAGTACGGCGAGAATGTTCCTTACAACATTCATGCATTGATCAGGAATGAAGAAGCCTGCCTTAAATCATCTTCCTTTGCAACTTCGCTTGCGCACAAGCATAATACAAGGCTGCATATCCTGCATATTTCAACGGGTGATGAAGTATTCCTGTTTGAGCCGGGAATCAGAAAAGACGGCAATATCCTTCTGTCCGACGGAAATCCGAAACTCGTAACGGCCGAAGCCTGCGTGCATCATTTATGGTTTGATGCAGAGGATTATCACAGCCTCGGCAATAAAATAAAATGCAATCCGGCGATCAAGGCACCGCATCATAAAGAAGCTATTCTGCAGGCTGTTCTGGACAACCGCATTGATGTCATTGCTACGGATCATGCACCGCACACGATTGCCGAAAAAGCACAGCCTTATTGGCAGGCACCTTCCGGACTGCCGCTTGTGCAGCATACGCTGAATGTAATGCTCGAATTAAGTAGAACAGGAAAAATCTCTGTTGAAAGAGTTGTAGAAAAAATGAGCCACGCCGTTGCCGATTGTTTTCAGATCAAAGACCGCGGCTACGTGCGGGAAGGATACTGGGCCGACCTGATTTTAGTAGATACCAATGCCGCTACAAAGGTGGAAACAGCAAATATTTATTCCAAATGCGGATGGTCTCCGTTTGAAGGAACCAGCTTCCAGTCTGTCGTTACGCACACGTTCGTTTCAGGCAATCTTGTATTTGAAAACGGAATGTTCAGTGAAGCTGGAGATGGAAAAAGATTACAATTTGATCGATAAGTAATCGTAATAATTCTGAATAATATTCAGATCTCCTTCTGTCCAGTCAATGGAAGGCAGTTCCTCGGGATTCAGCCATAAAACCTGCTCGTGTTCGGTTAACGTAATTACGTGAGAACGAAGCCTGCATACGAATGGGACAAGAATGATTTCACGCCAGCCCTGGTCTTTCACAGTAACCGGGAGTTTGTGAATGATTTCGATTTCTACATCCAGTTCTTCCCTGATTTCACGGATAAGACCTTCTTCGTCGGTTTCTCCTTTTTCCAGCTTGCCGCCGGGGAATTCCCATTGTAGTGGGAACGATAATGCCGCGCTACGCTGACCTGCCAGTATTTTTCCTTCATGTTCAATCACAGCACAAGGCACTCTCACTACTAACTTTTCAGAAACAAATACTTCAATCATAGAGGCAGTTACAGTAAATTTTACCGCAAAAGTACTACATCAATTGTTAATATACATTTAATTCTTAAAACAAGATTGTATTTTTTTGCTAAAACAATTCTCCGGAACGATGGCGCGGAAGTATTCCTAAGTGCTTGAAAGCCTTTTCAGTAACTTCGCGGCCGCGTGAAGTTCGTTTCATATAGCCTTCCTTGATCAGAAAAGGCTCATATACTTCTTCAATGGTTTCCGCTTCTTCTCCGCAAGCCGTTGCAATGGTGGAAATTCCGACCGGACCGCCTTTGAACTTTTCTATGATTGTGCTTAGAATCCGGTTATCCATTTCGTCCAGACCATTCTGATCGACGTCCAGTGCCTGCAAAGCCATTTCAGCAATGGCAACGGTGATTTTTCCGTTTCCTTTCACCTGTGCAAAATCACGCGTACGGCGAAGCAGATTATTGGCGATCCTGGGCGTACCTCGGCTTCGGCGGGCAATTTCGTAAGCTGCATCTTCATCCAGCGGCGTCCCCAGAATAGCTGCCGAACGTCTTAATATAGTTGCCAGAAGCTCGGCATCGTAATATTCCAGACGTGCATTGATGCCGAACCTTGCACGTAAGGGCGAAGTCAGCATACCGGCTCGTGTAGTAGCACCGATGAGTGTAAAGGGATTCAACCCGATCTGAATGCTGCGTGCATTCGGACCGCTGTCAAGCATGATATCGATTTTATAATCCTCCATGGCTGAATAAAGGTATTCTTCAACAATGGGGTTCAGGCGGTGGATTTCGTCTATAAAAAGGACGTCGTGTTCCTGTAAATTGGTCAGTAAGCCGGCGAGATCGCTTGGCTTGTCCAGAACCGGACCGGAAGTGATCTTTATTCCTGCGCCAAGTTCATTGGCTACAATGTTGGACAAAGTAGTTTTCCCCAAACCCGGAGGCCCGTGCAGCAGCACATGGTCCAGTGCATCGCCCCGCTGGCGTGCAGCCTGAACGAAAATTTTCAGGTTTTCAAGAATTTTATCCTGTCCTGTAAAATCATCAAAGGTAAGCGGACGCAATGCACGTTCGATTTCCTTTTCAGTATTGGAAAGCTGTTCTTTATCTCCGGACAGATAATCCTGGCGCATAATGTTTTTTACAAATTAACAGGCATTTGCAGCTTTCAAACTGCAAATGCCGAAATGATTTTAATCAAAAATAACGAATTTTATCCGTAAAAAGAAGGATCAGCGGATGATCATTACAGAGCCGCGCTTTACATACGGGGCACGTTCGGGATAGTACTGGCTTTCATAGGAAAGCACATAAGGATAACTTCCCGGCTGTACTTTTACACCTTTATAAGTGCCGTCCCAGCGGTCTTCAATGTTGTTTGTAGCGTAAATGACTTCTCCCCAGCGGTTGTAAATCCGGATCGAGAAATTGGTATAATAAGCTCCGAAAATCTCCAGAATCTCGTTATGGCCTTCTCCGTCCGGCGTAAATGCATCCGGAATAAAAAACCGCGGTTCACATCTGTCAATGACATTGGTTGTCTGTTGCGCAACGCAGCCCTCTTTGTTGGTTGCCTCTACTGTATAAGTACCTTCCTGATTTACAAGTACCGTTCGCGTTGTATCTCCGGAATGCGGCCAGTTATATGACAATGGCCCCTGACCGTTTGCGTCCAGCATAACGGACTGTCCGTCCGGAATACAAATTGCGTATTCGGGCGCGAGGTTAATAATTGGCGAAGGCAGTTCACCAACCTGGATCGTATCGGAATTGAAGCAATCGTTTCTGTCTTTTACAATGACAAAGTAGGAGCCCGGCTGGCCAACTGTGATGTCTCTGGTCTGTTCGCCTGTGCTCCAGTTGAACTCAATCCATCTTTCACTTTGCACGGACAAGAGTATGGAGCTGTCGCGGCATAAGGTCGTATCCGGCCCGATCGAAAATGCAGGTGGCTTGCGGAGTGTTATTTCAATGGTATCGGCTGAAAAACATTCACCTTCCGGCCCGTTAAAAGCCACTGCAATGTATCTTCCTGTTGCCACTGCATTGTAGGTCTTTTGTCTTCCCACAACCCTTCCGCGATGAATCCATGCATAAACCTCGGCCTGAACATTCATGTCCAGCGGAACAAAATTGCCGCAGGTATCTTTATCCGCACCCAGGTTAATCTGCGGAGGCGTTTCATAAATGGTTACTTCCTGAACAATCGTTGTGTCCTTGCATTTGTTGCTTGCCCGCAGCGCAACCAGGTACGTTCCGGGTTCGGTATAAGTGTAAGTTGCCTTTTGTTCTTTGGAAGGAGCAGTAAAATTGCCGTTTCCGAGAAAATCCCATTGATACGAATCTTCTATCGGGTCGCATATCGGGCTGGCCTGGAATGTCGTCGGTTCATTGGTACAAAATCCATCCGCTTCAAAACCGGGCCCGGACGATTCCTGTGTGAAATCCTGAACCATATTCGGCAAGCCCAGCTTGCTTACTTTCCCGCCCAGATTAACGCCGTCTCTTTCGTAATCCACGCCGGTAAGTGAACTTCCTTCCGGCTCGCCAATCACTGCCAGGTATTCGCTTCCTTCAATGGCCATGTAAATTTTGCCATCGGGAGCAAACTGCAGCGCACCGAAATTCCGGGTAGCCGAACTGTCAATGGTTATGGCCGTTTCTTCCAGAAGGCTGTCGGGCAAAGTAAGGTCGTATTGTTTCAGGTATGAACTTGCACCGTTACCGCCTTTGAATGAAATGTACATTTTTTCACCGCTTGGCGAAAATTCGATACCGTACGCCGTAGGCGGCGCAGGCCCGAGATCAATGGTTTTATCATAAGTAAGAACGCCTGTTGAATCGTTGAAGCTGAAAAGCTCTACATAATTCTGGGGCGGGCCGGGCACAATCACAGCCAGTCTCCGCTGACCGGTTGTACTGTCCGGAGAAGAAAATTTCATGTAACCTTCGGCTTCTGTCGGCGTGTCATGCGGCATACCGAGTTCCGGTGCACTGGTTTCTACCAGTCCGCCTGTTGTTGCATGGAAAATCCGGAATTTATTGGTTCCGTAATCGTGAGAAATAACCCAGTAAGTACTGTCACGGTCGTTGCGTGCAGAAATGATCCGTTCGGTTGTAGGCTGCTGAAGAGTTGTATTTTGCTCAATAATGGCGCCGAGGCCATTATTTCTGCGCATATCCACAACGCTAACTGTTAAAAGCTTTTCGCCGTTGATATCCGAAGTTGTAAAAACATTGAATAAATACTCGCAGCCTTTACAGGTCGGTTGCGGCACAATAAGAACGGACTGCGTGGAATTCGGGCTTCCTTTCAACGGTGCGCAGTTCCCCGGTGAAAAGCACGGCATGACGTCCCCGTTTTTGTTCCATACCGTAATTCCGTCGGAATAAAACAGCAACTGACCTTTGGAATTGGCAATGGCCGATGTTCCTTCGGGCGTATTCAGCTTTCCGTCCGTAATGGGCGTCGGCGGGCTGTTTGAAAAATCAAGTCCCGCATTTCCGCCGAAAAACCATTTGGCACCTTCCTGATTGGCCGGTTCCATACAGATCTTGACATTCACGCGATCCTGTATTTTACAGCCGTTTGGCAGAATCACTTCCACGGAGTAACAGCCAGAACTGTCCACATTCAAAGTTTGTGTCGTGTCGCCTTTCGGGTACCAGACAAACTTTGCGCCGGACGGTGCTCCGTTCGGATAGGGGTCCAGAACAAGCGTATCGCCGGGGCAAATGGTCGTATCTGTTTTCCATTCCTGAAATGAAGGCGGCAATTCACCGATCTGCACCACTTTTGAAACTGTTTCCGTGCCTCCGCCATTTAATGTACGCGTAAGTGTAACGGTATATGAACCCGGCGCAAGATAAGAATGCTGCGCATTGCGGCGTGTATCCGTAGCGCCGCCTTCTCCGAAACTCCATTGCCACGCAACGGCTGTACTCAGCGTATCCCTGAAAGAAGTCGAGTCGGCCTGGCAGTCCGGATTCTGCATGCACTGACCTTCCACAAGAAACGGAACCTGTGCTTTTACTGATACTGCTGCAAGCAATAAAAGAAAGAAAGTCGAATAAAATATTTGTTTGTACTTATTATAAAATCGCCCCATGTTTCGTTACTTGTTCAAACACCCCTGTCCACCACATTTGATATTCAGTTTACCCGACTTTACTAACGAAAATAAAATATTAAAATTTTGTGCGGTAATGTCGTTAAAAGCACTCTAATTTGAATATCAGTACGCAATTTGATGATATTTTGTGAATTTAAATTTGTAATTGTTTTTTGCCTGTTATCCAACCGCTTTTAAAGTGCGGTATTCAATAAAAATTTATGACCAAGTGTTTACTTTTCCTGTTTATACTGACACTGTCCGGCCTTAAAGGTTGGAGTCAGGACCCGCAGTTTTCCCAGTTTTATGCCAATCCGCTTTACCTTAACCCTGCACTCGCAGGCGGGGCGCTGGCGCCGCGGGCAACGATCAATTACCGGAACCAGTGGCCGTCGCTTTCAGCAAATTTTGTAACAACGACGTTTGGCGGAGATGTATTTCTTCCCAATTATAACAGCGGGCTCGGCGTACTTGTAACCATGGACAGCCAGGGTTTGGGAAACCTGAAATCAACCGAACTGGCATTGCAGTATTCCTATCAGATCCAGCTGAATGAACTGACATCTTTGCGTCTTGGCATACAGGGCGGTTTTGCTTCCCGTACACTCGATTATTTCGGGCTGACTTTCGGTGACCAGTATGACAACGGCGGACTTACCGGACAGCCTTCCGAAGATCCGTTTGCACAAGGCGGCCCCAATGTTTTTTATGCAGATTTCGGAACGGGTGCAATGCTGTATTCGGACTGGTACTGGGCGGGGGTTTCGGCACATCATTTAAACAGGCCGAATCAGGCTTTTTCCTCTTTGTCCCAAGCACGTTTGCCGGTAAAAGCGAGTCTGCAGGCCGGTTTGAGGATTCCGTTTGCCGGATATACTTTCCTGGGTGATGAAATTGACAAGGAAAAAACGATTTCACCTGCGATTATGTACAAAAAACAGGGAAAATACGATCAGTTTGATGCCGGCATGTACGTAACTATTGAACCGCTGGTTCTGGGCGCATGGTACCGCGGTATTCCTTTCAAAAAGTATGAAAAGAATATAAACAATCACGAATCGCTGGTTTTTCTTGCAGGTTTCCGTCAGGACAAGTTTTCAATCGGTTACAGTTATGACCTGACGATTTCAACTTTGGGCGCAAGCAGCGGCGGTGCGCATGAAATTTCCTTGTCTTACGTGTTTGCTCCGCTTGATCCGAAACCGAAACGACACAAGAGCAGCAAGAGGCAGCTTTCCTGTCCGAAATTCTGAATCTGTCAATCCGATGAATTTAGGTATGATTTTTTTGGGTAAACGAGGCTTTAAAATGCCTTTGTCTATTTCAAAAACTATCCATAATTTATAAATTGTTGATTAACATGATTAAGTTTTCCAAACTAAACCTTATCGTTACCCTTTTCTTCTTAGCGATTACTTTAAATGCCGTTGCAGCCAAGCCAAAAAGAGAGTATTATGAAATAAAAATGTATCAGCTGAAAGGGCCGGAACAGCTTGCACGTGTGGAAAGCTATCTGAAAGATGCCTACATTCCCGCCATGCACCGCGCAGGTATCAAAAATATCGGTGTTTTCATGCCCGTTGAATCGGATACGTCCGCAGGAAAACTGATTTATGTTTTTACACCATTAAAGTCACTCGATCAGCTTGTATCGCTTCCGAAAACGCTGGAAAAAGATGCCGCTTACCTTTCAGCCGGAAAGGATTACATTGATGCCGAGTATAAAAATCCGCCTTACGTACGCATTAAATCAACGGTTCTGCAGGCTTTTGAAAAAGCGCCTATGATGAAAAAACCCAATCTGACTTCACCGAAAAGCGAGCGTATTTACGAGCTGAGAAGTTATGAAGGCCATACTGAAAAGATTTACCGGAATAAAGTAAAGATGTTCAATGATGGCAATGAAGTCGGGATTTTTGATCGTCTGGGATTCAATGCCGTGTTTTATGCAGAAGTTATTGCCGGCGCAACCATGCCAAACCTGATGTATATGACCACATTTTCTGACAAGGCTTCCCGCGATGCACACTGGAAATCTTTCGGTGATGATGCAGAATGGGGAAAAGTAAAATCAATGCCTGAGTATCAGAATAATGTTTCTAAAAATGTAACGCTGTTTTTACATCCGGCTGAGTACTCAGATATCTAATCAGTTCAGAGTTTAAATAAAAAGGGATGAATATCAGCAGCTGTGCTCTGATTTCATCCCTTTTTATTTTTCACTTTTTACTTTTAATTATTTAAGCCTGTTTTCCGTATGCTTCAATGGAGGCCCGTACACTTCCGTATTCATTCAAAAGCGATTCTGCTTCTTCCGGTGACACATTTATTTCATCTGTAATCATTTTCAGGGCCCGGTTTACAAGTTTTTCATTCGTCAGCTGCATATCGACCATCTTATTGCCTTTTACCTTTCCAAGCCGGATCATCACTGCGGTTGAAATCATGTTCAGCACCAATTTTTGAGCTGTTCCGGCTTTCATCCGTGTACTTCCTGTCAGAAATTCAGGACCTACAACGACTTCCACGGGAAATTCCGCTGCTTTTGCCACTGCCGAACCGTCATTGCACACAACGCATCCGGTGAGCAGGCCTGCTTTCCGCGCTTCATTCAGGCCGCCGATTACATAAGGCGTTCTTCCCGAAGCTGCTATTCCGATTAATGTATCGTTCGCATTCGGCTTGTAAACAGCAAGATCAATCCACGCCTGATTCCAGTCGTCTTCTGCATTTTCCACCGCTTTTCGGATGGCCGTGTCGCCGCCTGCAATTATTCCTACAACCAGATCAAAAGGAACACCAAAAGTTGGCGGGCATTCGGAAGCATCCACGACTCCGAGCCTTCCGCTTGTTCCTGCGCCGATGTAAAACAGCCGTCCGCCTTTCTTCATACGCGGAACAATCTGCGAAACCAGCGCTTCAATCTGCGGAATTGATTTTTGAACTGCGTTCGGAACTGTTTGGTCTTCTGTATTAATGGAGGTCAAAATGTCTTTGACGCTCATTTTTTCCAGATCATTATAGCTGGAAGGCGATTCTGTTGTCATCATTTGAATGGCGATTTTAATAAATCAAAAATAAATGTTTTCCGATTACTATTCTTTACCAAGGATAAATTTGGTATTTATCATAGAATATTGTCAAATAATCATGTTAATGTTTGGAAAATAAAAAGATACCCTTCTAATTTGTATCAAATACTAACAGTTAGCGAAATTTCGCTGCAATTTAGTATTCCGCTATTAACTGTTAGTGTAATTCTCATGAAACTGTTTGCAATTACTCTCTTATCCATTTTGGTCACGTCAAAGGCGTGAGTGGGATGACAGCATATATCTGGCACCTCACTCACGGCAAAGAGTGAGGTGTTTTTATTTATAACAAAAATTCACCAATGGCGACTGAACTGAACAAATTTTCAAAAACCCTTACCCAGGAAGTTACAAACCCGGCTGCACAGGCAATGCTGTACGGCATCGGACTGAAAGAGGAAGATCTTGCCAAGCCACAAATCGGAATTGCCAGTACGGGTTACGAAGGAAATCCCTGCAACATGCACCTGAACGGACTTTCCGTTTATGTAAAGCAGGGTGTTACGGCAAATGATATGGTTGGTCTGATCTTTAATACAATCGGTGTTTCCGACGGAATGACCAATGGCAACGACGGCATGCGTTATTCGCTGCCAAGCCGCGATATCATTGCCGATTCGATTGAAACGGTTGTTTCTGCTCAATGGTACGACGGTGTAATTGCTGTCGTTGGTTGTGACAAAAACATGCCCGGCGCAGTAATGGCCATGGCCAGGCTCGACAGACCAGCCATTATGGTATATGGCGGAACCATCCGTTCGGGGCATTATAAAGGTCAGAAACTGGATATTGTTTCGGCGTTTGAAGCACTGGGTAAAAAGTTTGCAAACAACATTTCAGACGAAGATTTTAAAGGTGTAATCCAGAACTCGATTCCGGGCCAAGGTGCCTGCGGCGGGATGTATACGGCCAATACAATGGCTGCATCCATAGAAGCTATGGGATTGAGCCTTCCTTTCAGCAGTTCGTATCCGGCCACGCATGAAGGCAAGCAGGAAGAGTGCAAAAAGATAGGAACAGCAATGAAAAAGTTGCTGGAACTGAATATTACGCCAAAAGATATCATTACCAAAAAGTCGCTTGAAAATGCCCTGACACTCGTGATGGCACTAGGCGGTTCTACCAATGCGGCGCTGCATTTTCTTGCGATTGCACGTTCGGCAGGCCTTTCGCTGACTTTGGATGATATTCAGGAAATTTCGGATCGCACTCCGTTCATTGCGGATCTGAAGCCAAGCGGAAAGTACTATATGGAAGATCTGCTTGGAATCGGTGGTGTTCCGGCGGTCATGAAATATCTGTATTCCAAAGGTCTGATTCACGGAGACTGTATAACGGTAACAGGCAGAACGCTGGCGGAAGACCTTGCGGAAGCGCCTGATCTGAATTTTGAAACACAGAAAATTGTATTCCCGCTTGAAGAGCCAATGAAACCGAGCGGACATATACAGGTTATGTACGGAAACCTGGCGCCTACCGGTGCAGTTGCCAAAATAACCGGTAAAGAAGGAATGACTTTCAGCGGTGAAGCAAAAATATGCGAGCACGAGTCGGAAATTATTTCTGCTTTGGCAAATGGTGAAATCAAGCCCGGCCATGTTGTTGTAATCCGCAATGCAGGCCCAAAAGGCGGCCCGGGCATGTCGGAAATGCTGAAACCGACTTCTGCCGTAATCGGCGCCGGTTTGGGTGATAAAATCGCATTGATCACAGATGGCCGTTTTTCAGGCGGAACACACGGTTTTGTTGTAGGGCATATTACACCGGAAGCTTTTGACGGCGGTCCGATTGCCTTGGTAAAAGATGGTGACAGGATCAGCATTGATGCAAATACCCGCCAGCTTACATTGCATATTACGGACGAGGAAATGGCTTCCCGGAAAGCAGCATGGGTGCAGCCTGCACCACGGTTTACTAAAGGAATGCTGGGAAGATATATCAGAACCGTAAAGTCGGCAAGCGAAGGCTGTGTGACGGACGAGGCATAGCAGCAGCTGACAATACAAAATCCAGAAAATTCATCGGACTAAATAAAAAGACAGGTCATGGAATTCAATGAAAATCAAACACAAACAATACTGGTCGCTGAGCCCAAGGTTTCGATTGACAAACCTGAACTTATCAACGGTTCGCATGCGCTGATCCGCTCATTGATTGAGGAAGATGTGGAAACGATCTTCGGATATCCCGGAGGAGCCATTATGCCGGTTTACGATGCCATTTATGATTATCAGGATCAAATCAATCATATTCTGGTCCGTCACGAACAGGGCGCTGCACATGCGGCGGAAGGCTTTGCCAGAATGACCGGTAAAGTAGGTGTTTGTCTCGTTACTTCCGGGCCGGGCGCTACCAATATGGTAACGGGAATTGCAGATGCTATCATCGACTCCACGCCTATGGTATGCGTGATCGGACAAGTTGCGGCGCATTTGCTGGGAACCGATGCTTTTCAGGAAACGGATGTAATCGGTATAACCATCCCGATCACAAAATGGAATTATCAGATTACAAGAGCTGATGAAATTCCTGAAATTATGGCCAAAGCGTTTTACATAGCAAAATCCGGCCGTCCGGGACCTGTTTTGATTGATATAACCAAAAATGCGCAGCAGGAACTGATGTCAAAATCATATTCCTATAAAAAATGCGAAAGTCTGATCAGCTATCGCCCGCGCCTTGCTCCGAAACAGCATCAGGTGGAAGCTGCCGCAAAACTGATCAATGAAGCAAAACGCCCGTTTCTTTTCGTGGGCCATGGCGTGCAGATTGCCAATGCTGAACAGGAGCTGCTGGCGTTTATCGAAAAAACGGATGTTCCGGCAGCATCTACATTACTGGGTTTATCTTCTGTTTCCGTTGACCATCCGAACTATGTAGGCTGGCTGGGTATGCACGGCAATTACGGAACGAATGTGCTTACCAATCAATGTGATGTCATTATTGCCATCGGAATGCGCTTTGACGACCGTGTAACCGGGGATCTCACGCGTTATGCAAAGCAGGCAAAAGTAGTTCACATTGAAATAGATCCTGCCGAAATCGACAAAATCGTGAAGGCCGATGCGCCGGTTGTAGGCGATGCGAAGAAAGCACTTGAAATGCTGCTGCCGCTTTTGAAAGAAAACAGACATGAAGCATGGCGTGCCGAATTCAAGAAATTCGATGTCATTGAATATGAAAAGATTACTAAGCCTGAATTGGCTCCTACAACGGAGAAAATAAAAATGGCCGAAGTGATCCGTAAGCTTTCAGATAAAACAAAAGGCGAAGCGGTGATCGTTGCGGACGTTGGCCAGCATCAGATGATGACTGCACGTTATTATGAGTTCAAAAAACCGAATTCGTTCATTACTTCGGGCGGACTGGGAACAATGGGTTTTGCTTTGCCTGCTGCGTTCGGGGCCAAAGTGGGCGCGCCTGAGCGGGAAGTGGTGGCAATGATCGGTGACGGCTGTTTCCAGATGACCATTCAGGAGCTCGGAACCATTGCGCAAAGCGGACTGCCGGTGAAAATCATCATTCTGAACAATAACTTTTTGGGAATGGTAAGACAATGGCAGCAGCTTTTTCATCAGAAACGCTATTCGTTTGTGGAACTTCAGAATCCTGATTTTATAACGATTGCCAAAGGCTTCGGAATCGACGGACATACGTGCGGGTCCAGAGAAGAACTGAACGAGTCGCTGGACAAAATGCTGGCTTCCGACAAGCCTTACTTGCTGGAAGTACTTGTTGAAAAAGAGGAAAACGTATTCCCGATGGTTCCGACAGGAGCTTGCGTGGCCGATATCAGATTAGAATGATTTAAATAAAAGTAGTCATGACAACTTACACGATTTGTGTCTTTACTGAAAACACGATTGGTATTCTTAACAAGATTACAACAATCCTGACACGCCGCCGCATTAATATTGAAAGCCTTACCGTTTCCGAAACCGAACGCAAGGGAATTTCACGTTTTACGATTGTGATCCGTCACGAATCCCGCGATGCAGTTGAAAAGCTCGTCCGCCAGATCCGGAAGGTAATAGAAGTACTTGCCGTTTTCGGTTATCTCAACAACGATATTGTTTATAACGAAATCGCATTGTTCAAGATTTCAACGCCGATCGGTGCAAAACCGCTGGATATTGAAACCATCAACAAGGTTTATAAAGCATGGGTCGTTTACTGGCATCTTACTTACGTCATTATCCAGAAGACGGGAACAGAAGAAGAAATCTTTGAATTTTTTGATTACATCAAGCCGCATGAAATCCTGGAATTTGTAAGATCGGGAAGGGTTGCGGTGAGCAAGTCGCCTCAAACGCTTGTGGATTATCTTCCGGAAGCAGAGTGGGAGTATTATCAGTAATCCTGTAATTTTTAGTAGTATTGTTTTTTAATTCGTAGTAAATCAAATTAATCCAATCCAATAATCAATGGCAAAATTAAATTTCGGCGGGGTCGAAGAAGAAGTAGTAACCCGTGAAGAATTTCCTCTTGAAAAAGCACGCGAAGTACTTTCTAATGAAACCATCGCTGTAATCGGTTACGGCGTACAAGGTCCGGGCCAGAGCCTGAACATGCGTGACAACGGATTCAACGTGATCGTTGGACAACGCAAAGGCGGTAAATCATGGGACAAAGCCGTTGCAGACGGATGGGTTCCTGGCGAAACGCTTTTTGAACTGGAAGAAGCACTGGCAAAAGGAACGATCATTTGCTACCTGCTTTCGGACGCCGCCCAGATTGAATTATGGCCAACCGTTAAAGCAAATTTAACTGCCGGAAAATCATTGTATTTCTCACACGGCTTTGGTGTAACGTATAAGGATCAGACAGGAATCGTTCCTCCTGCCGACGTAGACGTATACCTTGTAGCTCCAAAAGGATCGGGAACTTCACTGCGCCGCCTGTTTGTAGAAGGAAAAGGATTGAACTCTTCATTTGCTGTTTTCCAGGATGCAACCGGCAAAGCACGTGAAAAATGCATTGCAATGGGTATCGGCGTAGGTTCCGGTTACCTTTTTGAAACGGATTTCTACCGTGAAGTAACTTCCGACCTTACCGGCGAGCGCGGAACACTTATGGGTGCCATTCAGGGAATTTTCGCTGCACAGTATGAAGTGCTTCGTTCCAACGGACACTCTCCATCCGAGGCATTCAACGAAACAGTAGAAGAGCTTACGCAATCGCTGATGCCGCTTGTTGCTGAAAACGGAATGGACTGGATGTACGCAAACTGCTCTACAACGGCACAGCGCGGTGCACTGGACTGGTGGAAACCTTTCCGCGATGCTACAAAACCTGTTTTCGAACAACTTTACAATTCTGTAAAAAGCGGCGAGCAGGCTAAAATCTCCATTACACGTAACTCGCAACCGGATTACCGTGTGAAGCTGGAAGAGGAACTGGCCGAATTGCGCGATTCGGAAATGTGGCAGGCTGGATCAACTGTACGTGGTTTACGTCCGGAACGCAGCTAATCATAATATTTGCATATCAGAAAATACCGGGCTTTACGAATTTCGTAAAGCTCTTTTCTTTTCCAACACATGAATACTTCACTCCAGACACCGACTTTAGACAATATATTTCTTGCAGCTGAAAGGCTCCGCGGGGTTATTAATCATACGCCCATATTTTACAATGCCCATTTATCGGAACAGTATCAGGCGAATATTTACCTGAAAAGAGAAGATCTTCAGACGGTTCGTTCCTACAAAATCAGAGGGGCGTATAATAAAATGGCCAGTATGTCCGCGGAAGAACTGACAGCGGGAGTCGTATGTGCAAGTGCCGGAAACCATGCGCAGGGTGTTGCTTATGCCTGCCGGAAAATGGAGGTGAAAGGAGCTATTTTCATGCCGACGACTACGCCGGCGCAGAAAGTAAAGCAAGTAAGATTATTCGGAAAGGAATGGATTGAAATTCATCTGGTCGGTGATACGTACGACGATGCTTATTATGCTTCTAAAGAGTATCAGACACTTACAAACGCCATTTTTGTCCATCCTTTTGACGATCTGCAGGTTATAGAAGGGCAAGGAACCGTCGGGCTGGAAATTTTCAAGGATGCTGATTTCAAGATTGATTATCTGCTCATGGCCATTGGCGGCGGCGGGTTGGCTTCGGGCATTTCCACTGTTTTCAAGCAGCTTTCTCCCAAGACAAAATTGATCGGCGTAGAGCCCGAAGGTTCGCCGACGATGTACAATTCCATTGGCGAAGGACAGGTGGTTACATTGAAACAGATCGACAAGTTTGTGGATGGTGCTGCGGTCGGAAGGGCGGGAGAAATAACCTTTGAAGTCTGCCGCGAGAGCCTGAACAAGATTTTGCTCGTACCGGAAGGCAAGGTATGTTCTTCTATTTTACAGCTTTATAACGAGGAAGCCATTGTAGCGGAGCCGGCCGGCGCGCTGACCGTTGCAGCGCTCGATTTTATCAAAGATGAAATTAAAGGAAAAAACGTGGTTGCACTGATCAGCGGAGGCAACAATGACATTACGCGTACGGAAGAAATCAAGGAACGTTCACTGCTTTACGAAGGACTGAAGCATTATTTTATCATCCGTTTTCCGCAGCGCTCGGGCGCATTCCGGGAGTTTCTGAATGTACTGGGACCAAATGACGACATTGCCCGTTTTGAATACGTCAAGAAAACCAACCGGGAACAAGGGCCTGCGTTAGTCGGCATTGAGCTAAAAAACCGGGAAGATTTTGCACCGCTGATCGAGCGAATGGATGAAAACCGTATTGTATATGAATACCTGAACGATCAGCCGGATTTGTTTCAGTTTATGGTGTAGAACAATTAGTATATTTATGTAAATATAATTTTATGTTTGCCGTTTACTTTATGTAGAGAGTCAGCATTTGTTATATAAGATTTTTTGAAGCCAGTGACAAAGAAATCAACCTTTCTTATAAGATCTTCTTCTAACGGCCTTGCTAAAATTACAGCTGCCAAATAAAAATTATATTACCATTTATCATACACTTTCAATATGTTTCTTCATTTTACTCGCGTTACTTTTTTATTGTCCGGAATTTTTTCATTCATTTTCTCCGTTTCCACTTTATCAAATGCAAATGGCCAAGGTAAATTAGTTGAAGGCTATATTATAACCACTCAAAAAGATACGATTTTTGGCTCGGTGAGAGATGAAGGATGGACTGCAAGCCCTGCTAAAATTCAATTTAAAAAGAAAGAAAGTTTTGTTGAAGAGCAGTATTTAGCGGAACAAATAGCAGCATTCTGTATGCTGTCAAACAAGGCGATATACAAGAGTAAAAAAATCGGAATCCGAAATATAACGCTGGAGCAAATCTATAAGACAGCTCCGTCTATGATTGCAAAAGATTCCATTCATATTTTTTTACAGGAAATTGTAACCGGAGAAAAGGCGTCTTTATTTGAATATGTTGAACTTACAGAAGTATCCCGCTTTTTTGTCGAGAAAGAAAAACAGCTAACCGAACTTTATTATTATCCTTTTTACAAGGAAGTCAATAATAAGAAATATCTGCTGATCTATGATGATTATAAAAGACAATTAAAAAGTTTGACTTTCGATTCCGAAACGTTCAAATCTCCAATTCCTGAATACCAGGAAAAGTCTCTGAAAAAATATATTGAACAATATAATCAGTCCTTAACCGGCGAAATAAAAGTCTATGTTGCGGATGACAATAAAGTTAAATATGATCTGGATGTAAACTTGGGAAGTGAAAACTGGAATTCACCTTATTTAAATATGAGCAATGAATTTACATATGGAATTGGTCTTAGAATAACACTGCCCAGAAGATTTCAAAACAGGTATTTCCGGCTGAATGTATTTATGACGCCGGGCTTGACTATTCGCTACGATAATACTTATTCAGAGAAGATTACATTGAAAACCTTTGAGGCTGCCATGGGCAGTTACATCGGTTCGGGAGTAATACGGCCGTATCTTGGGTTTAATTACAGCGGCGTATACAGAAACTATCGCTCAACGTTTCTGGGAATGCATGGAGGCATCAGTTACAAACGTCGTTTGAATCTGGAAGTAGGGCATCTTGCAAATTTCTATTCTGTATTTGGAGAGTCTGAATTCTTTAACAAACCCAGAATCAGTCTTCATTACATGATAAGTATTGACAATCTGTTTAAAAAATGATTTCTGTCCTAACAATTTCCATATAGTACCTTGCTGCGCGTTCCGTCCGATATCAGCTCTCAGGAATTTGAGTCCCTGAAAATTCAGGATATGACTTTTGTTGCATACCGCAATGAAGTTTATCCTTCCAAGTACGATGTGTTTTTTGAAGAGCATGCGGTCATTGTTGTGCTGGAAGGGGAAAAACGCTTTACAAGTCCGACGCAGGAAGTGCATGTGGAAAAAGGCGATATTCTGTTTATTCAAAGGGGTTTTTACCTGATGTCGGAATCCATTAATGAATCCTATAAAAGTCTTGTATTTTTCTTTGATGAAAAACTGCTGAAAGAATTCGTCAGCCTGCATCCCGAGCTTTTTAATCCGGACGTAGCGGTTACAATTTTTGAAAATCCGATTCTGCTGCTGAAATCCGATGACAATTTTGAAAAGTTCATCCAATCCGTATTTCCATATTTCCGGTCCAGAACGGATTTGAAAAACCATTTTCTCCGGCTGAAATTTCAGGAGCTGCTGCTGCATTTGCTGGAACTTGATAATTCCAAACAGCTGCGTGCCATTCTTTACAGTTTGTACAAAGGCGAAAAAGTGGACCTGTCGTTTCTGATGAACAGTTATTACCTTAAACCGCTTACATTAAATGAACTGGCACGGCTTTCCGGCCGAAGTCTGTCCGCTTTCAAAAGGGATTTTCAGGATGAATTCCATACTTCGCCGGCATTATGGCTTAAAAACAAACGCCTTGATTATGCAGATTTTCTGCTGCGGAACAGTACCAGAAACGTTTCGGAGATCAGTACGGAAATCGGCTATGAAAGCGTTTCGCATTTTATTAAAACGTATAAAGATAAATTTGGCATGACGCCCAAAAAACACACGGAACTGAAACAATAAAGATTTCCGTTCAAAGTGTACGTCCAAACCAGAATCGCTATTTTTTGAGCCTTTAACGTTATCCTTATTCCTTATAATTTTCTCTACTTTGTATTGTCATTTCTCCTTTAAGGAAATTGCATTTTACACAGTCATTTCTTTGAAGCCAGTATTGCAGAGGCGAAATTTTTAATTTATAGAAAATGAGTAATCAAGCGAGTACCCTTTTTGACAAAGTGTGGGATGCACACGTTGTCCGTAAAATTGAAGACGGTCCGGATGTGTTTTTTATAGACCGTCATTTTATCCATGAAGTAACAAGTCCGGTGGCTTTCCTCGGACTCGAAAGCAGAAATATTGGCGTCATGTACCCGGAACGTACATTTGCCACTGCCGATCATAACACACCCACAATTAACCAGCATCTTCCTGTTCAGGACCCGCTTTCTGCCAATCAGCTGAAAGCACTGGAAACAAATTCAGCCAAATACGGCATTTCACACTGGGGCCTTGGCCATGCAAGAAATGGTATTGTCCACGTTGTAGGCCCTGAAAACGGGATTACATTGCCGGGAATGACGATTGTCTGCGGTGACTCGCATACGTCTACGCACGGCGCATTTGGTGCCATTGCATTTGGAATCGGTACTTCGGAAGTTGAAATGGTGCTTTCATCGCAATGCATCATGCAGCCGAAGCCAAAGAAAATGCGTGTGAATGTCAACGGTACGTTAGGCAAAGGCGTTACGCCGAAAGACGTCACTTTGTATATTATTTCCAAGCTGACGACTGCGGGCGCAACGGGTTATTTTGTAGAATATGCCGGCGACGTATTCCGTAACATGAGCATGGAAGGTCGTATGACCGTTTGCAATATGAGTATTGAAATGGGTGCACGCGGCGGTATGATCGCTCCGGACGAAACCACATTTGCTTATATCAACGGCCGTGAACAGGCTCCGAAAGGCGAGAAGTGGGACAAAGCGCTTGCTTACTGGAAAACATTGAAAACAGACGAAGGTGCTGTTTTTGACAAGGAATATACTTTCGACGCGGCAGAGATAGAACCGATGATTACGTACGGAACCAATCCGGGAATGGGCCAGGGCATATCCAGAGCAATTCCTACTTCGGATCAGGTAGAAGGCGGAAAGGCTACGTATGACAAGTCATTGAACTACATGGGTTTTCATGAAAATGAATCCATGCTGGGCAAAAAAATCGATTACGTCTTTATAGGAAGCTGTACAAACGGCCGTATCGAGGATTTCCGTGCATTTGCATCCATTGTAAAAGGCCGTAAAAAAGCGGACAATGTAACGGCATGGGTTGTGCCGGGTTCGCATATTGTTGAGGCACAAATCAAGGAAGAAGGAATTCTGGACATCCTTACCGATGCAGGGTTTGAACTGCGCCAGCCGGGATGTTCCGCTTGTCTTGCCATGAACGATGATAAAATTCCGGCCGGAAAATATGCGGTGAGTACGTCGAACCGCAATTTTGAAGGGCGTCAGGGTCCGGGTGCACGTACACTGCTGGCCAGTCCGCTCGTTGCTGCTGCCGCTGCTGTAACAGGAGTCGTTACGGATCCCCGCGAGCTTCTTTAATTTTAATTTCCGGCTCATTTGAAATTCAGTTAAAATATAAACGCTGGCATAATGCTATTTCCCAATAGCTGACAGCTCATAACCATGGCTTACGATAAATTCACAATATTAAGAAGTACTGCAGTTCCGCTGCCGATCGAAAACGTTGATACGGACCAGATTATACCGGCCCGCTTTCTGAAAGCTACAAAGCGTGAAGGTTTTGGTGATAACCTTTTCAGGGACTGGCGCTACAATGGAGACGATACGCCAAAGCAGGACTTTGTTCTGAACAATCCGATTTATTCCGGGAAAATCCTTGTCGGAGGCCACAATTTCGGAAGCGGATCGAGCCGGGAACATGCTGCCTGGGCTATTTATGATTACGGTTTCCGCTGCGTGGTTTCCAGCTTTTTTGCCGATATTTTTAAAGGTAACTCGCTGAATATCGGTATTTTGCCAGTACAAGTAAGTGCTGCATTTCTGGATAAAATATTTCTTGCCATTGAAGCTGATCCCAATGCAGAACTGGAAGTAAATCTTCCTGACCAGAAAATTACAATTCTTTCCACAGGCGAAAGCGAATCATTTGACATCAATGGCTATAAAAAGCACAATCTGATGAATGGCTTTGATGATATTGATTATCTTCAGGCTATGAAAAATGAAATTAGGGAGTTTGAAACCGAGAGAATTTACTAAAATGGTATCGGCAGTTGGCTGCGGGCAATCGGCTTCTTTACCGTTACTGCCGGAAGCGAACGGCCGGTAAGCCGAAAGCTCCTATGAACAGCCGCTATATTGAAATAATGGATACGACACTCCGCGATGGTGAGCAAACCAGCGGAGTGTCTTTTTCTGCTTCAGAAAAACTGACCATTGCACAAATCCTGCTTCAGGAAGTAAAAGTGGACCGTATTGAAGTTGCTTCTGCCCGTGTTTCGGAAGGAGAATTTCAGGCGGTGAAGCAAATTACGGATTGGGCAAGAAGCAATGGTTTCCTGGATAAAATTGAAGTCCTGACGTTTGTGGACGGAGATGCTTCCATTAACTGGATGCTTCAGGCAGGTGCCAGAGTGATGAATCTTCTGACCAAAGGTTCGCTGAATCACTTGAAATACCAGTTAAAGAAAACGCCGCAGCAGCATTTTGAAGACATCCGCAATGTCATTGAACTGGCCGAAGCCAGCGGAATTGCATGCAATGTGTATCTGGAAGACTGGAGCAACGGCATGCGGAATTCGCCGGAGTACGTTTTTGCTTCGCTGGACTTTCTGACAACGCAGCCTGTCAGAAGAATTTTGCTTCCGGATACTTTGGGCATCCTTACGCCTGCGGAATCCTATGCTTTTGTAAAGGCCATTGTAGACCGTTACCCAAATCATCATTTCGAGTTTCATGCGCATAACGACTACGATCTGAGTGTTGCCAATGTAATGGAAGCTTTGAAGGCGGGCGCGCACGGGCTGCATCTTACCGTAAACGGAATGGGTGAAAGAACCGGAAATGCGCCGCTTGCGAGTACAATTGCTGTTATAAACGACCTGATGCCGGAATATAAAACTTCGGTTAACGAGCGCTCGCTTTATTCGATCAGCAAGTTGATTGAGACATTTTCAGGCATACGGATTCCAGCCAATAAACCGATCGTCGGAGAAAGTGTTTTTACACAAACAGCCGGCATTCATGCAGACGGCGATAAAAAAAACAATCTCTATTTCAGCAAGTTGATGCCTGAACGCTTTGGCCGTCAGCGCTTGTATGCATTGGGCAAAACTTCGGGCAAAGCCAATATTGAAAATAACCTCAGAGATCTTGGCATAACACTTTCCGATTCGGATCTGCGGAAAGTCACACAGCGGATTATCGAGCTTGGCGACAGAAAAGAAGCCGTAACGCCGGAAGATCTTCCGTATATTATTTCGGATATTCTTGCGAGCAATGCCATTGAGGAAAAAGTGGTGATTGTAAATTATGTCCTTACGCATTCCAAAAATCTGAAGCCTTCGGCTACTTTGCAGATAAAATTCGGCGATGAGGTTTACGAGGAAAATGCACAGGGCGACGGTCAGTATGATGCGTTTATGAATGCACTTAAAAAAATATACTGTCAGAAAGGGATCAGCCTTCCGATGCTGACCGACTATGCCGTGCGCATTCCGCCGGGCGGAAAAACGGATGCACTCTGCGAAACGATTATAACCTGGGAAATTAACGGAAAGGATGTGAAAACACGGGGTCTGGATTCGGACCAGACTGTCTCTGCGATTATGGCTACCCAGAAAATGCTGAACCTGATCGGTATTCCGAACGCTCCGCAGTTGATTTCGGAAGTCCCGCTGATTAATGCTTTATAGATAAAACCATAACTTTTTAAGGCTGCTTACAAATAAATCTGATTATCAATTTAACACTTTAATGAAGAAGAATATATTAATCGTTCCGGGCGACGGAATCGGACAGGAAGTTACCGAAGTAGGAAAGAATGTGCTGGTGAAGATTGCCGAAAAATTCGGTCATGAATTTATTTATGATGAAGCATTGATGGGCCATGTTGCCATTGAAGCAACGGGAAACCCGCTTCCGGATGAAACGCTTTCCAAAATGCGTGCGTCGGATGCCATTCTTTTCGGGGCTGTCGGACATCCCAAATACGACAACGATCCGACTGCAAAAGTACGTCCTGAACAAGGTTTGCTGAAAATGCGCAAGGAACTTGGATTGTATGCCAATTTGCGTCCGATCAAATTATTTGATGAGCTGCTTGGCGCTTCTTCCATCAAACCGGAGATCCTGAAAGGTTCCGATATTCTGTTTTTCAGAGAATTGACCGGCGATATTTATTTTGGTGAAAAAGGGCGTAAAAATGATAATAGTACTGCTTTTGACCTTGCAGAATACAGCCGTTATGAAGTAGAACGAATTGGTCGCAAGGCTTTTGAAGCAGCGCGTACCCGCAGCAAGAGATTATGTTCTGTGGATAAGGCCAATGTTTTGGAAACAAGCCGTTTGTGGCGCGAAGTAATTCAGGCGCTTGCTCCTGAATATCCGGATATTGAGGTTGAGCACCAGTTTGTGGATTCCGCTGCCATGATGCTGATCAAAGACCCGCGCCGTTTTGACGTTGTGGTTACGGCTAATTTGTTCGGTGATATTCTGACGGACGAAGCCAGCCAGATCGCGGGTTCAATGGGTATGCTGGCGTCAGCTTCAGTTGGTGACAGTACAGGAGTTTACGAGCCTATCCATGGTTCTGCGCACGATATTACCGGAAAAGGCATTGCCAATCCATTGGCTTCCGTTTTGTCAGCAGCATTGCTTCTGGACATTTCGTTTGGCCTGAAAGAAGAATCGGATACGATTATTGCAGCAGTCGACAAGCTGCTGAAAGACGGTTTCCGGACCCGGGATATTGCAGATTCAACAACAGCACCGGAAATGATCCTGAATACACAGGCGGCCGGAACTGAACTTTTAAAAAGAATCTGATTAACGACAAGTTTTGCCAAATTATATTTGCAAGAAGCAAAACTTATGTTTTCTTTGCAGAACAAACATACAGTTAGCGAAATTTCGCAACTTTCCAATGAACGCACGCGATACAAATCTTGATCTTATTATTCTTACATTTCCGTGATAACGGGAAAGGTTAAGTTTTGACTCGTTTTAAAACCCTTTCTCTCATCAGGAAAGGGTTTTATATTGTTTGAAATTTATTAAATTCGTATCCATTAAAATTACTACCCACCAATGAGTAATCGAGTTCAGATCTTCGACACAACTTTGCGAGACGGCGAGCAGGTTCCAGGCAGCCAATTAACAACAGAAGAAAAGATTGTTGTAGCCAGGCAACTCGAAAAACTCGGTGTAGATATTATTGAAGCAGGCTTTCCGGTATCGAGCCCGGGTGACTTTCGTTCTGTTGTCGAAATTTCCAAAGCAGTGCGTGAACCCGTCATTTGTGCATTGTCACGCGCTGTACAAGGCGATATTGACGCAGCAGCAGAAGCATTGCAATATGCCAGCAGAGGAAGGATTCATACCGGAATCGGCTCATCCGATATTCACATTCAGCACAAATTCAATACAACGCGCGAAAAGATCATTGAAAGAGCAATTTCTGCTACCAAATATGCCAAAAGCAAAGTTGAAGACATTGAATTTTACTGTGAAGATGCAGGGCGTGCGGATCTGGTTTTTCTGGCTCAGCTTGTAGAAGCGGTAATCGGAGCCGGCGCGACGGTCGTAAATATTCCGGATACAACCGGCTACTGCCTGCCTGACGAATACGGTGCAAAAATCCGCTACATATTTGAAAATGTTTCCAATATTCACAAAGCAGTTATTTCCATTCACTGCCATAATGACCTCGGACTTGCAACTGCCAATTCTCTTGCGGGAATAATCCAGGGAGCACGGCAAGTGGAAGTTACCATTAACGGAATCGGCGAACGCGCCGGAAATACTTCTCTGGAAGAAGTAGTAATGGCTTTGAACGTGCATAAGGAGCTTGGTCTGGAAACGGGAGTGAACTCGCAGTTCATTTATCCTACAAGCCAGCTGGTTTCCAAAATGATGCGCATGCCGGTACAAGCCAACAAAGCGATTGTCGGGCGTAACGCATTTGCGCATTCTTCGGGTATTCATCAGGACGGTTTTCTTAAGCATACTTTGAATTACGAGATCATGAATCCGCAGGATGTGGGCGTGGACAAATCCGATATTGTACTGACGGCAAGAAGCGGCCGCCATGCTTTGAAACACCGCCTGGAGTTGCTTGGTTTTAGTTTTGACAAATCAGCACTGGATGAACTTTACACTAGGTTCCTGGAAGTTGCCGATCTGAAAAAGGAAGTTAATGATGCGGATCTTGTGGATCTTGCACGTACAGCCATTCCCGTAGAATAATTAGAATATCCTTAAAATTACATAACCCATTGAATCTGAATTTGATGTTTTGAAGATTTATTTGTAACATTACACATTCAATAACATCCATCAGATTGCAAAAAGCCCTCGGTGATTCTGACTAAGGGCTTTTTTCTTGTGCCTTGCCCAAGGTTTTTTACTGTGCGAATGAACGTGCCGGAGTGCTTCAAATGTTCATTGTCAAAAAGATTTTCATAATAAATTTCCAGAAATGGCAGAAGAATTATTGATTCCTGTAAATGCGGATCGCAAAGCCGTTTACAATGCACTGTTTCCTCAGATCAAAGCATTGATAGCGGATGAAAGTGATCTGGTTGCGAATTTGTCCAACATTACCGCTGCGTTAAAAGAAGCGTTCGGCTTTTTCTGGGTGGGATTTTATCTGGTCAAAGAAGGCCAGCTTGTACTGGGGCCGTTTCAGGGGCCGATTGCCTGTACGCGCATTCCGTTTCACAAAGGCGTTTGCGGAGCCAGCTACACGCGCAAGGAAACAATTATTGTTCCGGATGTGGAAGCGTTTCCCGGCCATATTGCCTGCAGTTCTGCTTCAAAATCAGAAATCGTGCTTCCGGTTTTTCACAGAAACGGAACCGTAGCAATGGTTCTGGATGTGGATAGCGACATAATGAACGATTTTTCCGAGGATGATTCCGAAGGGTTGAAGCAGATTATAAAACTGATAGAAAAGAAGCTTTGACCTTTTTCAAAAAGCATAAAAAAACCTCATTGCCGGAAGACAATGAGGTTTTTTGCAAATTATACTTTTAGTTCAGCGAAAACATGGGCAGTCGTAATGCAACAACATTGTTAAACATCAGTTTGGAAATTTTTGGATCCATGTAATCAATCAGTGGAAACTCCGAAACAAGCGACATCACTTCAAACTCACTCTCTGCTTTTACCACGCACCAAAGTCTGGAATAATCATCCGAAAGGGCATAAGACATCATTCTGCCTTGTTCCATCATTTCATTGATCTTTTTTCTCTGAGCAGGTATTTTCGCTGTAAAATCTTCCGACATAACTGCGGGAAGCTGAATTTCAACCATATAGTGGCTCATGGGCGATAGAAGTTAGGTGTATGTAAATACCTGGAATTATATCTCAGCTTATATTAAAAGGATAAGAAGTTATGATTAGTTCCTGCAAGTAATGTACTAAAAAATAAACGATTCTTCTGCAAAGAAATTTTCATAAACTTCCAACGCTTTTCATACTTGAAGTGTCACACCTGTACGGTTTGAGAACCAAAAATGTTCAGCCGGATGACAAAGATGCAGTATTCAACTATCTTTGGATAGCGGTGCTGATATAATTACAAAACCGAACGAAGCACCCCTAAACTTCGGATGAATTTTAACGAAAAGGATTTGGTAAATGGCTGTAAACAGCGAAACCGGGCCGCCCAGAAGCAACTTTATGATGTTTTTGGTGGCAAGTTGTTTGCTATTTGCCTGCGATATACCAAAAACCGCGCCGATGCAGAAGATGTTCTGCAGGATGCGTTTATTAAAATTTATGAAAATATTGATTCTTTCAGGAATGACAGTCCGCTCGAATACTGGCTCCGGTCCGTTGTCGTAAATACGGCTCTGAACCATTTGAGACAGCAAAAGTACCTGAAAGATCTGGATGATATTGACATGCATCATAACGGGATTGCCGACAGGGAAATTACCCTTGGGAATTTTCAGATGCAGCAGTTACTGGAACTGATCCGGGAGTTGCCTACGGGTTGTCAGACAATTTTCAACCTGTATGCCATTGAAGGTTATCAGCATAATGAAATTGCACAAAAACTGGGGATATCCGAAGGAACCTCAAAATCGCAGTACGCACGCGCAAGAAGCCTGCTTCAGCAAAAATTGAACAAAGAAAAAAGATTTGATGATGGATCCGTCCGAAATAAACAACTTTGAAGATCAGTGGCGAAAGGCTTTTCAGGAAGCTTCTGAAACACCTCCTCAATCCGTTTGGGAAGGAATAGAAGCGCATCTTGATAAAGATGATAAAAGCACGATTGTTCCGCTTTGGTGGCAGTCTCCAAAGTTATGGTATGCTGCTGCGTCCATTGCTGCTATCCTGCTGGTGGGAGCAGGATTCTGGTTTTCTAAATCTGGAGAAAGTTACAAGAAAATGGATACGGAAATTGCTGCAAACAAAATGCCGCAGCAAAAGAAGGATTCCAATAAAGCTCCGACTGATCAAACTGTAAAATCTGAAGAGGAAAACAAAGTGCTGGCAGTAAGTCCAGGCGTTACGACAGACTCCTTTGTTAAACCGGAAAATAAAACAAATAAAAACAATGAACGCGCAGCTTTCAGGAATTCTTCACAGAGTTTCCTTGCGAAAAATACGTCCGGGAATAAAAAATCAGAAGCTGCCGTTGATGAATCCCAAAAAATTATAAACCCTTCTTCTATCTCTGATTCCGAAAGATCATTGTTGGCAGCAACGGATGCCAATGATTCTGTTCCGGAAATCGCAGGACAGCAAACGCTTGTGTCTTCACAAGCGCTTGCTGCATTGCCTTACAACGATCTGGAAGTCCATTTTCAGAAACGTTATATTTTCTTCCGTCCCGAGTCAAATTCTGAGGAATCCGTAAAACCAGTGAAACACAAGGAATATTGGGCAGGACTCGGCTTGATGCCGGCTTCTTTTAACCCGGACCTGAAAATCAAAGAAGCGCCGCTTGCATTTACAAGTAATTTTGTTTCAAACAGAAAATCAGTTTCAGGTTCCAGTCAGCCCGGTGCTTCTTACGCCATCCAGACGCAGGGCGGAATGCGGCTTTCAAAGCACTGGTCTGTTGAGCTTGGCGTCAGTTATCTGCAGGGCAATTCCAGCTATGAAGGCGGAGGTTACGTGCTCAGCGCCAAGAATTATAAAAGTGCCAATGTTCTTGAAAACGCCCTTGCCGACCTTGCACCAAATGCCAATACGCCCAGCAACAGTTATGATTTTATAAATGGCGGATCAACTTATATCGATGTGTCCAAAACGGTTAGCAATAATTACCAGTATCTGCAGTTGCCTGTTCAGGCCGGATTTACAATTAACCCGGACAAAAAGCTCAGCTACTCTGTTTTGGGAGGTATGATGGCCAACTTTTTCCTGAGCAACGACCTGGAATCTGCATCCGGTGAAATCATCACGACAACAGCCAGCGACGACATTTACCGCAGTGTAAACTGGTCTGCGACAACAGGCCTGCGCTTTAATTACCGGTTATCATCCAAATGGAAAGCCAATCTTACGGGCTCTTATCAAAAAGCGGTTTCTTCCGGATTTCGCTCCAATCAAAGTCTGGATTTACATCCGGTTCTGTATGGCGTATCGTGGGGAGTCCGTTATTCTTTTTAAAAATTTAAAGAACATTCCAACCATTCAGGATTCTTTTGAATCTATCATTTACAGACCTTGGGAACAGCAGGATTTATCGTTTTGCTTTTATCGTTCTCCCGGAATCTGTTAGCCATGAACAAAAATATTTAACCGGCCGGCAAAACTTGTCATCATATGCCTGCCTGCATTTCTCATAACTGTCTTGTTTAAACAACAACGGGAAATTAAAGTTATCTAAAATAAAAGTGCCGGTAGTCCTGGCATTTTCGGGGTGCGTTATCGTCCGAAGGCATTGCTTTCGGACGATTTTGTTTTGGTTTCCAACCATTTAGCAATCCGTGGTGTCCAATAAAAACTTACCTGAACCATATTTTACAAATCCTTTAAACTCGAAAGTTATGAAAGCCGGATTTTTACATTTGCTTCTTTTTATTGTGGCATTTGTTTCCTGGTCATGCAACGATCAGTGTACAGAAACGAGAATAACACGCCGCCTCACACCCATTTCCAGACCGCTTGCTGAAATCCGAAGTTCAGTAAGAACAGAAGCCGCTCACACCCTGAAAAAGCCCGGGAAAATGTATGTTAAAGGCAATTATCTTTTCATCAATGAAATCAAGGAAGGCATTCACATTATTGATAACAGCAATCCCGCAGCGCCAAACTTTATTTCGTTCATTAATATACCGGGAAACGGCGATATAGCTGTAAAAGGCAACATTCTCTACGCCGACAGCTTTTCTGATCTTGTTGCATTGGATATCAGCGATGTAAACGCACCCAAAGAAGTAGGAAGAGTAAATAATGTTTTTCAGACAGGACAGTTCGACGGCGTTTGGTGGACGATGACTGCACCGAATGCCGGCATTCAGGACAATGCAATTACAGATTATAAAGTAGAGTACGTCACTGAAACGGTTTCGACAAACTGTGAGGAAAATATCATGTACCCTATTCTTAATAGCGCGACAGCTATGTCATTTTCCGATATGGCTTTTTTTAGGGGCAAATCCGCTTCTTCCAGTTCTAACAGCGGCGGTACAAGCGGAAAAGCCGGATCAATGTCCCGTTTTGCACTGCATGATAATTTTCTTTATACCGTAAGTCAATCCAGCCTTCATTTGTTCAATATCAGCAAGCCAAGTTCGCCTTCTGATTTCTCAACGATCAATCTGGGCTGGAATATTGAAACCATTTTCCCTTATAAAAACAAGCTTTTTATCGGTTCGTCCACAGGAATGTTCATTTACGACAACAGCAATCCTTCGGCTCCGCAGCAATTATCGGTATTTCAGCATGGCAATGCATGTGATCCGGTTGTTGTTCATGACGACATCGCATATGTTACGCTCCGCACCGGAACTGCATGCGCAGGAACTCAAAATCAGATGGACCTTGTGGATGTAAGTGACGCCTCATCGCCGCAGCTGATCAGAAGTTACCAAATGCAGAATCCGCATGGCCTCAGCATTGATTTTCCTATCTTGTACTTGTGCGAAGGCGAATTCGGGCTGAAAATTTTTAATGCCGAGGACAAAATGGATATAGAAAGCAAACTGCTTGCGCATTTTAAAGACATGGATGCATACGATGTAATTTCATTGGGTAAAACAGTGCTTGTAATCGGAAAAGACGGGTTTTATCAGTACGATGCCAGTGATGTCAAAAATCTTCGTTTGCTCAGCAAAATTCCTGTTTCCAAATGAAAGTATTTTCTCAGCTACTGATCTGTTTTCTGCTTTCAGGTTCTTTACTTGCGCAGGAAAATACTTTTAAACGAAGGTATGTCAATCATACTGAATTTGGTGGTTTGTTCGGCCGCGTCAAATCTTCTTATGGCTATCAGCAAAACGCAGTGGAAAGCAAGGCAAGCATTACTGCCCAGATTTACAATGGTTTGCAGCTAAATAAAAGCCTGTCCGCCGGAGTAACAGCCGGAATGGATTGGTATAAAACCGCTTTGGTTAATCCGCTGGCAGCCGGAATGCGTTACGATTTGTTTAAAGGTAAGTCCGCCAGATTATTCGGGACGCTGGACGCAGGTTACGGGTTTACATGGTTTCATCAGGATACGGACGGATATAAAACCAAAGGAGGCTGGATGCTGAACCCGGGTGTTGGTGTAAAATACGGGAAGCCGGGCGGCAATGCATTTACAATTGTTTTCAGCTATAAAAGACAGGAACTGCACGTTGACAAACCTCTCTGGTATGACCAGCAAGTCCGCTTTGAAGAACGCATTTACAACCGGCTTGCTTTAAGATTGGGAATGTATCTGTGAGTCGACGATACTTTGACTATGCCATAATTACATAAAATAATTAACCATTTATTCAGCTCCTGAGCCGTACATCTGCTTGGGAGTTTTTTATATCTATGCAACAGCATGTCGGTTTAGAATTGAAATCCGTTTTTACTGAACCGGTAATTTCAGGTTCAATTGATTTTTGTAAGTTCCGAATGCAGTTGGTAAAAGCCATTCATGATATTCCATAAAGCAATTTTGGTGTTTTTGAAAATCAATGTATTAAAATTGCATTACCTTAGTTGTTATACTATCTATTTCAAAGCTCCGATGAAGCAAATTTTTAAGACATTCATTTTAACATTTCTTACTTTTCAGCTTTTTGCCCAAATTCCAGATACTTTCCAATGGCTCCCGGATGGAAGCGGGTACCGGGATGTTGCCGAAGATGAAATTATAGAAGTGGCCTTGCCTTCCAATCAGCCAAAAACCATTCTTACAAAGGCTCAGCTTACGCCGGCAGGAACCAGTACACCGCTTTCCATAAGGAGTTATACGGTGAGCAAGGCCGGTGACAAAGTGCTGATTTATACCAATACAAAGCGAGTGTGGCGCTACGATACGCGTGGCGATTACTGGCTTTTTGATATGGCTTCCAAGTCGCTCAGACAGCTTGGAAAAGGACTTCCCGCTTCTTCGCTGATGTTTGCAAAGTTTTCGCCCGACGGCAAAAAGGCAGCTTACGTAAGCAATCACAATGTATATGCAGAGGATCTTCAAAGCGGTCAGGTTAAACAGCTTACAACCGACGGAACCGACCGTATTATAAACGGTACTTTTGACTGGGCCTACGAAGAAGAATTTGACTGCCGCGACGGTTTCCGATGGAGTGACGACAGTAAAGCTGTTGCATATTGGCAGCTTGATGCGCGCAAAATCCGCAATTTCCTGATGATCAATACCACGGATTCTATTTATTCCTTCAATGTGCCGGTGGAATATCCGAAAGTAGGCGAGACGCCTTCGCCATATAAAATCGGAGTTGTTGACATTGCGAGTGCACAAACCAAATGGATGAACATTCCCGGTGATCCACAGAATACGTATGTTCCCAGAATGGAATGGTCCGGACAGCCGAATGAACTGGTTATTCAGCAATTGAACCGCAAGCAAAACGAGAGCACGCTATTTTACATCAATACTGCAGACGGCAGTTCCAGACCGTTTTACTCCGAAAAAGATGAAGCTTTTATTGATATTAAAAGCCGCTGGGAAGATGATCCCGTTGGCTGGGACTGGATCAATAATGGAAAAGAGTTTTTGTGGGTAAGTGAAAAAGACGGCTGGCGGCATACTTACCGGGTTAGCCGGGACGGTAAAAAAGAAACTTTAATTACGGTCGGAAACTATGACATGATCCATCCGGTGCGTATTGATGAAAAGAACAATGCATATTATTTCATTGCCTCGCCGGACAATGCAACGCAAAGTTATTTATATAAAACTTCGCTCGACGGAAAAGGAAAAACCGTTCGTCTTTCTCCGGCAGATCAGACCGGATCACATAATTATGAAATCTCGCCTTTGGGAAAATTTGGCAAACATAGTTTTTCCAATGCCCGGCTCGCACCGATGACAGAATGGATTTCACTTCCTGATCACAAAGCCATTGATCCGGCCAATTCCATCAGTCAGACTATGATGCGGATCAGACCGGCAGCCATGGATATTGAATTTTTTAAAATCAAAACAGAAGAAGGCGTCGAAGTGGATGCTTGGATGGTAAAACCTTCCAACTTTGATCCGGCAAAAAAATATCCGATTGTTTTCACGGTCTACGGCGAACCGGCTGGAAGTACGGTCAAAGATGTTTACGGAACCGGCCGCAACCGTTTATATGCAGGAAGCATGGCGGAAGATGGTTACATATATGCTTCTATGGACAACCGCGGAACACCGTCACCAAAAGGCCGCGCATGGCGGAAAGCAATTTACAGGAATATCGGAACTGTTAATATCAAAGATATGGATGGCGCTGCAACGGCCATGTTCAAAAAATATCCTTTTATTGACACAAGCCGCGTAGCCGTTCATGGATGGAGCGGAGGCGGATCTTCCACATTGAACTTACTTTTTCAGTATCCGCAGCATTTCAAAACGGGAATTGCGGTGGCGGCAGTAGGAAACCAGCTGACGTACGACAATATTTATCAGGAACGGTATATGGGAATTCCGCAGGAAAACCGGGAAGATTTTGTAAAAGGCTCACCCATTACGCATGCAAAGAACCTGAGAGGAAATCTGCTTTACATACATGGAACGGGCGATGACAACGTACATTATCAAAATGCTGAAATGCTTGTCAATGAGTTGATAAAGAATAATAAAGTATTTCAGTTCATGCCTTATCCGAACCGGTCACACGGTATTTACGAAGGCGAAGGAACTTCGTTGCATTTAAGGACTTTGTTCACAGATTATCTGAAGAAAAACTGTCCTCCGGGAGCAAGGTAACATTAGTAAATTTTAGAAGTATCTATTAAATGAAAAAGCCGGCTTGTCCGGCTTTTTCATTTAATAGATAAGATATAGGAAACATTATTTCCCGTACAACTTTTTGGCTGCAGCTTCGTATTTGTCACCGGCTATCCATTGCGGGGCGGTTTTCCGATCAGCAATAAGCCGCGTCGTATAAGCATAAGCCTGAGAAAATTTCAGTAGATAATTGAAATTGACCGTTTCGGGATTGTCTGAAACCTGATGGTAATTTTTCATAATGTCTCCATTAAATTCCCTGAAACCCGGCGTAAATGTCGGTGCCGGAATTCCTTCTTTTGCAAAACTGACATTATCCGACCGGTCGAACAATCCCTGTTCCGGCGAAGGATCAGCAAATACGCCTAATCCGAAAAACTTGCTTGCTGCTTCAATTTCTGCTTTTACACCTGTTCTTTCCAGTCCCATTACGGCAACAATGGTAGTGTCATTGTAACCGGCACCGTCAGAATTAAGGTTTAAGATACACTTGTTCAGCGGCATTAGAGGATGACTTGCATAGTATTTGCTGCCCAGCAACCCGACTTCCTCGCCAGTAAGTGCAATCACCAAGACAGAACGCTTTGCAGGTTTTTTTGACAAAGCCTCCGCCGCTGTAAGTAATGCAACCGTACCAAATGCATTGTCGCGTGCACCGTTGAAGATGCTATCCTGCGGCGTAAAAGGTTGTCCGCCTTGTTTGCCAACACCGACATGATCATAATGCGCGGTTAGTAAAACGTATTCTTTTTTCAGCTCCGGATCAGTTCCGGGAATGAAACCGGCGACATTGTAACTGTTGATTAAAGTACTTTTTCTGCCGCTTGTTTTAAATTCTACTTCCTTAACACCGCGCAACGCACGAGAAAAACGGGCCTCTTTGCCATTAACCCATGCATGCGGAATGGACTTCAAAACTGCATTGCCACCTTGCGCCAGAGAAATCTGTTCGCCTGCAAAATATTTGTTGACAAGGTTCCAGGGAGTCGGGGCATTAAACAATTCAATAATGCCCAAAGCTCCTTTTTCAACAGCAAGTTTTCTTTTTTCAACAGAAGAAGCAATGATTTCGGAAGGAGTCTGCACGTCAGGCGTTCCGCTTTGTATCAGTACGATTTTCCCTTTCACGTCCAGACCTTTGTAATCGTCCCATTTTTTTGCTGCATTTTCCAGTCCGTAGCCTGCATAAATGATTGGAGCTTTCAGATCGGATGCTTCTCCGTTCATCAGAATCCAGTCATCGCCGCTTTTCATGATTTCAGCATCTGCAACGATTTGGCCCGTTCCATTGGCGCCTGTTTTCTGAAAAGGGACATTTTGATAGTATGAAGAAACGTTTGTTCCGGAATCGGAAACAACCGGTTTTAAGCCCAATTTGCGAAATTGCTCTGCTATGTATCTGGCTGCTACAAAATTGCCCTGTTCACCCGTACGCCGGCCCAGCAGTTCATCCGATGCCAAAAAGCGCAAGTGTGCTTCCGTTTCTGATTTTTTGATTTGGGATTCAGGCAGTTCATTGCCTTTCTTCTGAGCAGAAGCAAACGGATTGATTTGTATCAGGCATATAAAAGCCAGTATTGTCATTTTTGTATTCATAAATAAAAAGGAAGTATTGGTAAGAGACAGAGATAATCTACAAAATAACAATTTACAAATTGTATTTCTTTACAAACAAGATGTTATTGCATAACAGCATATGTGTTGCCGCGGAGCGGCACCCTGTTTGTAGCAGTTTGATTGGAATAATTTATCTCGCAGGGAGGCTCCTGCGGAGCCGCCAAAAATTATCTTAATGCCATTTTTCTATAAACAGGAGGCTCCTGCGGAGCCTTGCATTATGCATTTTCGTAACTTCCTACAAACAGGATGCTACTCCGTAGCAACATGCATTTGGCCGCGGAGCGGCATCCTGTTTGTAGGAAGTTGTTTGGAAGAATATATCTCGCAAGGGGGCTCCTGCGGAGCCGCCAATCAATTGCATAACCTTGATCTATAAAACGAAGGCTCCGCAGGAGCCTATAAATTATCTTCCGTTTAATATTACCGCAGCTTCTTTGGCAAAGTATGTAAGAATACATTTGGCTCCGGCTCGGCGAATACTCATCAATACTTCCATCATGGCACGTTCACCGTCAAGCCAGCCATTCTGGGCAGCGGCTTTCACCATCGCATATTCCCCTGAAACATTGTATGCAGCAATCGGAATGTCAAAGTTCTCGTGCAGCAAACGGATAATGTCAAGGTAAGACAACGCAGGTTTCACCATCAGCATATCCGCGCCTTCCTGAAAATCCAGCTGAGCTTCAAGCAACGCTTCTCTTTTATTGGCCGGGTTCATCTGATACGTTTTCTTGTCACCAAATTTCGGAGCAGATTCCAGTGCATCGCGGAACGGGCCATAAAATGCACTGGCATATTTTGCTGAATATGACATAATGCTGACATCCGTAAACCCGTTTAAATCCAGATTGCTGCGAATGTATCCAATGCGCCCGTCCATCATATCACTTGGTCCGATTATATCTGCACCTGCTTTGGCCTGAGCAAGCGTCATTTTGGCCAGAATTTCCAGCGTAGCATCATTCAGGATCTTTTCATTTTCTACCAAACCGTCATGTCCGTCAGAACTGTACGGGTCCATGGCTGCATCCGTCATAATGGCAAGTTCAGGGAATTTATCCTTGATGGCTGTAATGGCTTTCAGATAGAAGGTATCTTCCTTGTAACTTTCAGAAGCAAAACGGTCTTTTTTACTTTCTCCGTAATTGGGAAAAAGATCAATGGCCCGAATTCCCAGATCGGTAACTTCTTTAAGTTCTTCAAGCAGATTGTCCAGAGAAAACCGGTAAATACCCGGCATTGATTTAACCTCAATTTTCTGGTTTGTACCCTCCTGAACGAACATCGGAAAAATAAAATCGGAAACCTGCAGCGTTGTTTCCTGCACCAGATCTCTGATTGCAGAAGATTTTCTATTGCGCCGCGGACGACGGGATATATTGATCATGATTGGCTTTATGCGAGCAGTTGTAAGCTGTCGGCTTTTTATAAAGGCTGATTATTATATGTACTGCACAAATAACCAACTCGGGAAAGCTAGAGTTTCAAACACAAACGGGTTCTTCGTGCAAAATGGTCAGGTTTGTTTTCTGCTTTTTGCAGACTGATCCAGCTCCGGGTTCAGCCAACCATCAGCTTGAATCCTTCGCCGTGCAGGTTCATAATCTGAATGGACTGATCTTCTTTAAGATACTTTCTCAGTTTGGTGATATACACATCCATGCTCCTAGCATTGAAATAAGAATCGTTGCCCCAGATGGTTTTAAGCGCAAAACTTCTGCTGATCGGCTGATTAAGGTTCTGGCAGAAAAGCCGGAGCAACTCCGATTCCTTGCTTGTAAGCCTTGTGGATTTGTCACCGGCTTTCAGTTGCTGATGGCTGTAATCAAATGTAAATTGTCCTACCTGGAAAACGTTTGTTTCATTCTGTGCATCCGGCTGCTTTTTATACCGTCTGAGAATGGCTTCAATGCGGAGCAGCAATTCCTCTCTGTCAAAAGGCTTTGTTACATAGTCATCGGCGCCCACCCGGAAACCCTGCATCGTATCTTCTTTCATGGATTTTGCCGTCAGAAATATAATCGGAACATCGCGTCCGCTCATTCTTACTTCTTTGGCGAGAGAAAACCCGTCTTTTTTCGGCATCATCACATCGAAAATACACAGGTCATATTCCTTATCTACAAAACACTGCCAGCCTTTCTGGCCGTCCGTGGCCAGGTCCGTAGAAAAACCTTTATCAATCAGGTATTCCTGAAGTAAAGATCCCAGATTGCTGTCATCTTCGACAAGTAAAAGATTGGGCATTATTTAAAGATTAATAATATGTTTGCAAGATAGTAAAACTGTAATGGCAGCATGTAAATAAATGCCTAAAACTAGTCATCTTTCGGGTGCGCAAAACTTCTTAATTTATAAAAAATGTTAAAAGCCGTGTTTTGGATTATTGGTATCCTTGCAGTCATCCTGATCGTTTTTCTCGTCGGTCCCGACGTACCCGATGCACAACTGAACCCCGAGCTTCCGACTGTTACTGCCGATCTGGTCAAACTGGAACAGGAAATTAATCATACAGAAAAAGAAACCAGACTGCTGAAGCCGGATAATGAAGCACGGATTGTATGGGCAGACAGTTCAAAAAAAGAAAAAACACCGTACAGCATTGTTTACATTCATGGCTTCGGAGCCAGCTGGGCAGAAGGCGATCCTGTTCACCGGGATCTGGCCAGAAAATACGGGGCCAATCTGTATATGGCACGTATGCACGACGCCGGCATCAGCGACCCGAACGCATTTGACGATCTTACGCCTGAAAATTTCCTGAATGGTGCAAAGCGTGCGCTGGCAATCGGTAAAGTACTCGGTGACAGCGTAATTGTTATCGGAACTTCGGCCGGCGGCCTTCTTTCGGTGTATCTTGCGGCCAATAATCCTGAAATAAAAGGAGTTGTACTTTATGCGCCTTGCATGGCCGTCGCAAATCCTGCGCTCAAACTGATGACAGGCCCGTGGGGAAAACAGATATTGCATGCCGTAATGGGCGGCCACCGCCTGCCTACAGACAAAGATCCGGATCAGGCCAAATACTGGCTTCAGGGTTATAACACCAACGGACTTGTGACCTTGCAGCAAATGATCGATGCAATTGCCCGCAAGGAAGTTTATGAAAAAATAAAAATGCCTGTTTTTGTAGGCTATTATTATAAAAATGAAAAAGAACAGGATCCGGTGGTTTCGGTAAAAGCAATCAGGGAAATGTTTGCAGAACTGGGAACGCCGGCGGACCTGAAAGTTGAAAAAGCGTTTCCCGAAGCCGGGGACCATGTAATTGCATCGCGGCTGCGTTCCAAAGATGTAAAAGGCGTATATGAAGCTACAAACGAATTTTTCCGGGAAAAGCTGCATCTCAGGCAAGTAGAAAACACGACGGCATTACCTTGAAATTGTGTGGTATAAATGCATACGGTGCAAAATATATGGTTAAACCCGGCAAAATGCTTTATTTTGCCGCATTAAAAATGACATTATCCTAAATAATAAGAGGAAAGTATGGCTTACGGTTTGTTAAAAGGAAAAAGAGGAATTATCTCGGGTGCACTTGATGAAAATTCAATTGCGTGGAAAGTAGCATTGAAAGCAAAGGAAGAAGGTGCCATTTTCACACTTACAAACGCGCCGATTGCAATGCGGATGGGCGCCATAAATGATCTGGCAAAGCAATGTGATGCCGAAATCATTCCTGCGGATGCTACTTCCGTTGAAGATATAGAAAACCTGTTCTCAAAGTCCGTTGAAATCCTGGGCGGTAAAATCGATTTTGTGCTGCATTCCATCGGTATGTCGGTGAATGTCCGTAAAGGAAAGTCATATGGCGATCTTAACTACGAATGGATGCAGAAAGGACTGGATATATCGGCCATTTCGCTGCACAAATTTCTGCAGGTCGCTGAAAAGCAGGACGCGATCAATGACTGGGGTTCCGTTGTGGCTTTGTCTTACATTGCCGCGCAACGTACATATTCTTTTTATAGCGATATGGCCGAGGCAAAAGCCATGCTGGAAAGTATTGCAAGAAGTTACGGGTACCGTTACGGAAAAGCAAAAAATGTACGTGTCAACACCATTTCACAGTCACCGACCAAAACAAAAGCAGGATCGGGAATCGACGGCTTTGATGCATTCTACGATTTTGCTGAAAAAATGAGCCCGCTCGGAAACGCAACGGCCGACGATTGCGCAAATTATGCCATTACGCTGTTCTCTGACCTTACACGCTTTGTAACCATGCAGAATCTTTACCACGACGGCGGATATTCCTCAACGGGTATTTCCGAGGAACTGGTTGAAATGATCCAGAAGCAAAGCCAGCAATAACTTTAGAATATTGAATGTAAACCCTTCAAAGCATCTGTTTTGAAGGGTTTTTGCTTTTTTGTTAAAATAATTCAGCCGCTCGTCCGTTCCGCGTTGTATGATATTTGTGAACCAGTTAGTTTCGCTAAATAATTATAAATATGGATCCTCAGCCAAACCGCGCTCTTTTCAGAAAAATTGTAAGTAAAAAACTGGCATTTCTTTCAGGAATTATCATTGCACTGGCATCATGTAGCAGTGAGAAAGAAACTACGCAGACAAAATCGGATACGCCGGTGCATACACTTGTGTTCCTGGACAAAACGCAGAGCGTGAATGTGAACAAGAATTACGTCAATGACAAATACCGTCAGGCATTGACTGATATTGTTGAAAATAACATGAAAAATAAAGGGGACAAGCTCGAAGTTTACTTCATTCATGAAAATACTTCCAAAGCACGGGCCTTGTCGCTGACTGTCCGCAGTGAAAAAGACAATACAGAAGGCGTCAATGCAACGGATCGTGAAGGAATTGAAACAGCCTTTCAGCTTGCGTTGCAACGGGAAAAAAGCATTTATCTGAGACAGCTTCTAACCAAACTGAATCAGCAGAATACAGGTTTTTCCAATCAGTCAACGGACATTTGGGCCAGTCTGCCCGTGATTGCCAAAGCGGGTGAAACCGGCTCGGACGTGAAAGTGTACTATTTCAGCGATATGGTGGAAAGTGTAAAAGGCGAGGGCCGCCGGGATTTTCACAAAGCACCGCCTGCAAGCGATGCGGAGGCTGAAAAAGAAGCCAAGGAAGATTTCAAACAATTGCAGCAATATGCAATCGGTTCGCCGCAGGTCACAATCGTTTCTCCGTTTGAACCGACTGCTTCCACCAAGGAAAACAACCCGCATGTAACGCATTACTGGCAAACGCTTTTTCAGGAACTCGGAGGCGTAAGTGCTGAAGAATTGTAAGTGGCTTCGATAGAAAATATTTAATGAATAATATATAATTTATTTATATATTTTGTAAATTTTCACACACTTATTTCCTTCCTCTTATGAAAAATTTGATCCTGTTACTCTTCTTATTTTTACTAATTGTATCCTGCTCAAACCCGAATGAACAGGAAGAATTAATGTCGCAAGTAGATTTCATGCAAGTGCCGGAACCAAGTTCAGGAAAACCAGTTCCCAAAGTTGTTCAGCAACATGCTGCTTCAAAAAAACTGATCCGGCAAGGAACGATTGAGTTTGAGACAACGGATGCCGAAAGAACCCGAAGTCAGATTATGGCCGCTGTTTCCAAACATCATGCCTATGTCTCATTGGATAAGCAGGATAAGTCGGCGGATAAAATTAGTTTTATGCTGATCATACGCGTGCCTTCTGCCCAATTCGACACTTTCCTTAATTCTGCAACTGAAGGAGTACCGTATTTTGATAATCGCGTAATCGATGTAAAGGATGTGACCGCTGAATTTGTAGACACAGAAATTACGCTTAAAACAAAAAAGCAAATAGAATCACGTTATCTTCAACTTCTGGAAAAAGCATCCAATATCAAGGATATTCTCAGTATCGAAAAAGAACTCGGTACCATTCGCACTGAAATAGAATCTACCGAAGGACAATTGAAGCTTCTAACAGATGAGGTTCAATATTCTACGCTTAAGATCAAGTTTTACAAAATCAGCTCAACTCCAGCAGTTTTTTCATATCAGGTAAAATCCTCCATAGTCACTGGCTGGGAAAATTTGCTTTCTGCCTTGCTTGCAGTAATAAACATTTGGCCTTTTCTCCTGATTACAATAGCATTGTATATTGCTTTTAGCAGGCGTAGAAAAAGGAAACGGCTGGCTGATGCAATTGGCAGTTTGTAAATCGGTGGCTAAAAAACCAGTTACGGTTCCTTTTCAACCGGCCCAGTTTTCCCGGTCCAGACTGCGGTACTGAATGGCTTCGGCCAAATGTTCCACCCGGATTTCATCGCTGTCGGCAAGGTCGGCGATCGTGCGTGAAACTTTCAGGATGCGGTCGTAAGCTCTTGCGGATAGCCCGAGCCTTTCCATTGCTTTTTTTAAAAGTGCCTTGCCCGCTTCTCCGATTATACATACTTCTTTCACCATTTCAGGCGTCATCATGGCGTTGGAGTAAATTTCCCTTTTATTTTTAAATCGCTCGGTTTGTCTTTCTCTGGCTTTGATAACCCTTGAACGGATATGTTCGCTGCTTTCCGACTTTCGCGTTGAGGCAATCTGATCAAATGAAACCGGCGTTACTTCCACATGCAGATCAATCCGGTCCAAAAGCGGGCCGCTGATTTTGTTCAGGTATTTCTGTACAACGCCCGGGCCGCAAACACATTCTTTTTCAGGATGATTGTAATAACCGCAAGGACAAGGGTTCATGCTGGCAATAAGCATAAAGTTTGCCGGAAATTCCACAGTCATTCTGGCCCTTGAAATACCTACTTTTCGTTCTTCCAGCGGCTGGCGCATGACTTCAAGCACCGTTCTTTTAAATTCGGGAAGTTCGTCCAGAAACAGTACGCCGTTATGCGCAAGTGAGATTTCACCCGGCTGCGGAAAACTTCCTCCGCCTACAAGCGCGGCATCGCTGATGGAATGATGCGGCGCACGAAACGGTCTGCGGGAAACGAGCGTTGCCCTTTTCCCAAGTTTGCCGGCTACGGAATGGATTTTTGTTGTTTCAAGTGCTTCGGGCAGGCTTAATGGAGGAAGTATGCTGGGAATCCGCTTTGCCAGCATCGTTTTTCCTGCTCCGGGTGGCCCGATCATAATGGCGTTATGTCCGCCGGCAGCCGTTATTTCCAGCGCACGTTTGATATTTTCCTGTCCCTGAACGTGTTCAAAATCGGCATCATATTCATTCTGGGAAGTGAAAAACAAATCGCGCGTATCGACAAGTAGCGGCTGAATCTCTTTTTTACCTTCAATAAAGGCAATGGCGTCGTTCAGCGTTTCTGCCGGAATGACGTCAATATTATTTACAATAGCAGCTTCATGCGCATTTTCTGCTGGCAGGATAAATCCTTTAAATCCTTGTTTTCGCGCTTCGATGGCTATGGGAAGTACGCCTTTGATCGGCCTCAGCGTACCGTCGAGCGACAGTTCGCCCATAATGATGTAATCTTCAAGACTGCGTTCACAAGCAAGCTGTTCGGATGCGTGCAGGATACAAAGCGCAATGGGCAGGTCGTATGCGGAACCTTCTTTGCGGATATCGGCAGGCGCCAGGTTTACGACCAGCTTCTGCCTCGGCATTTTGTATTCAGAATATTTTAAAGAAGCTTCAACCCGCTGCTGACTTTCCTTTACCGCGCTGTCTGCAAGCCCGACCATATAAAAGCCCAGTCCCTGCGCTACGGTTACTTCAATGGTAATCAAGGTGGCGTCCACGCCGAAAACGGCACTTCCGAAGGTTTTTGCTAGCATGTGTGTGTAATATTGTTGTGATCAATTGCCCTGAATTCTTTTCAGGATCTTTGGCAAAAATAGCAGGAATTACTAAAAACATAGCATAATTGGAATATTGCTTGCTGTTCAGTCAAAACCTGTCTATTTTATTGAAAAATTTCCCAGGCCCTTACAATGAATAAATTTTTTGCATTGCTGTTTCTGCTGACTGTTTTCAAAAACCCTGCTTTTTCCCAAAACGTTGAAAGCACTTTAAAAGGAAAAATCATTTGTGTGGATCCCGGGCATGGCGGTACCGCATTGACGGACAGCTACCGCGTGGGCCCGGCCGGCGAACGGGAAGAATGGATCAATCTTCGCGTAGGAATTTTGTTGCGCAAAATGCTGGAAGAAAAAGGAGCGACCGTTATTATGACAAGAACAGAAGATAAATTTGTTCCGCTTCCGGACCGTGCCAAACTGGCTGTGGACAACAAAGCCGACTTGTTCGTTTCCATTCATCACAATGCAACGGCGGATTCAACGGTTAACTTCCCGATTATTTACTTTCACGGCAATGCGTCTGAAAATGTCGCAAGCGTTGATTTTGGCAAAGCGCTTGCGTCCAGTTTGCTGAAACATTTGCACAAGCCCGGAGCGCCGGTTTCACTCGTTTCCGATTTTACCATTTTTGCAGAATCCGGCGCTTCGGTTTTAAGAAATTCGTACGGCATTCCGGGCGTTCTGGCCGAAGCCTCTTTTTTTACCAATGCGGAAGAAGAACAGAAGCTGAAACAGGAAGAACACAACAGAAAAGAAGCAGTTGCCTTTACCGAGGCACTCGAAGTGTTTTTTTCAAAACCCGTTCAGAAAATAGCTCCAAAAAATTCCGTCTTGCCCGTTATTCCGGCTTTCAAAGTTTTTCAGGAAGCGGAACGCATGACGCCCGTTGCCAAACGCTGGCATCAGGATTTTCTGGAAGGTCAAAAATTAATGTCAAAAAAGGACACTGCTTCGCTGCGTCAGGCTTATGACCTTTTTACCCGTTCTGCACGTTCTTTCCCGGATTCCTATGTAGCTTTCCAATGCCATGCAAACCGGGCTGAAATTCTGAAAATGTCAGGCAAGTTGCAGGAGTCGGCACAGGAAGCACAAAGGGTAAAAGAATATTATGTGAATTTTCCGAAAGAAAAAGGCCGGAAATAAATCAGTCCACAACGGCCGATACGCAGATGTAAGTCGGAATGATTCCTGCACTTCTGATCCTTACTTCGGCGTCTTCGGCCTGTGTGTTTCCGGTTAAAACCAGCGCGGTATCGAGGCCGAATTTGTTTCCGCCCAGAATATCGGTATGCAGCGTATCGCCGACCATTAAAATATCCCTTTTGCTGATATCCGGATAATTCTTGATATGCTGATAAGCAAAAATAAACATCTGCGGATCGGGTTTTCCGAAGCGTATAAACTGTCGGCCAATCGTATCTTCAATCATTTTGGCCAATGCACCCACGGCAATGGACAAGCGGCTCTTGGACGCAGGATAAGTCTTGTCTGTATTGGCTACAATAACCGGAATGTTGCGTTTGCGCAGCAGATTGAGTGTTTTGGTCAGATCGGTGTTCCAGTCGAAACCTTCGTCGTCCAGAAAAACAAGCGCGCTTACGTCGGCAACCGAATCCAGGTTCAGGCTTCGGATGGAAACGGTTTTCAACTTGGACGTTTCAAGATAATGCGCGGAATTGTCCGTGCCGAGGTAAGCGACAATGCCGTTACGGACCTTCAGTTCCAGATATTCCCTTGCCAGCATTCCTGAAGAAATGATGCGGTCCGGCGTAATGTCATCAATGCCAAGGCGGACATACGATTCCGCGAGCTGATCCGGGCTGCGCGAAGCATCATTGGTTACAACATAAAAGTCCTTTCCGTTTTCTTTCAGGTATTTAAAAGTATTTTCAATGCCGGGAATAAGTCCGTTATACGTTTTTAAAACACCGAAGGCATCGAAGAAAACGACTTCATACTTGGATATAACGGATTTGAAATTGTCAAGAATCATAAGGTGGTGTCTAAAGTAAGGAGTGAAAACCGGAAACGTGATAACTTATATTTTCAGGGCTCTCAGAATTTTTTCGTCGTCGAAGCCGTCAATGGATGGAAAATAAAGTTCATATGCTTCCTTCTGCAATTTTGTACAATAGGATCTGTGAAAAAAATATTTACCGTATTTGACAACATAGTTCAGAATAAAAAAGCGGTAAGCTTCTTTCATAAACCGGACTTCGTTTTCTGTCAGCGGATACACTTTGTGGTATTCCTGAAGAAAGATCATAAACCGGTCTTCATTCAAAGTACTCATCAGATAACTGAAAACCGTTCTGTCGCCGACATTGGAAACCACTCTGCTGAAAAAGTAAAAATCCATAATTCTGGTCGACACGCGAAACCAGTCGTAATCCCAGCGCGAATATAATTTCAGATCTTCGGTTACCGAAAAGTTGCCGATATTCCAGTCTACAAATACAGGCATTTTGTCAAAAGAAGCGACATTCAGCCTTTGAATGTTCTTCATAAAAACATCGCATTGTCTGTTCAGCGTGTGAATATAGCCTCTGTGCTCATACTGTCCGGTATCCGTTTCCAGAATATCCCGCAGGTGCTGAATATCCGTACGCAGGTTTTTGGACGACTTGGGAATCGACTTGCTGGCCCGGAAGCAGGCCAGATGAAATTTCGCCGTTTCGGTCCCGAGCTTCCGGATATGCATTTCGTCCAGCCTTCTCGGAAGCCGGTTCATAGCCCGGATCGGATTGTAGAAAACAACCCAGGTGTCAATAAAGTCTTCCTGATAGCGATAGGTATAAACCTGATTGTTTTTTACGAGTGACTTGGCCAGCACATTCTCAAAAGGGTACAGCAGATTATTGGAAAGCGCCTGAATAATCCGGTGATCTTCCTTGAAATGCTCGTACTTCCCGAAATAGGAAAGTTTGGCAATAACCTTGTCATCATTGTCCAAAGTAACTCTGAAAACGTGGTTCGTTGATACTTTGGCACTTATATCTTCTACAAATTTTACTCCAATCGAATTATCAAATCCTGCCCAGGCTTTTCGGATAATTTCAGGATAATCTTTTAAACGCATTATTATTTTTCATTAAGCCTTAAGTGCTGATCGCAACTTAAAATATTTCAAAGGTAGCAACTTCAAAGGAGCCCGGAGACGATTTTCGGCATATTAGTAATATTTATATTGGAAAATGAATATTCCGGAGCTTTTACAAACAAGGCTTATTTCAAAACTTTGAATAATTTTACAAACCAAAAAATTACTTTACATACCTTGTTTTACTACTTCTCCCGTTTTCTGGTCCGTCTGGCACTTCCCATTTATCTTAAAAAACTTTGCGTAGTCAATTTTGATAAACTGCCAAAAAGAACTCCGATGCTTCTGGCATCTAATCATCCCGATTCCTTTTTTGATGCGGTGGTTATCGGTTCGGTTCTGGACAGGCCCATCCATACGCTTACACGCGGTGATGTTTTCAAAAAGCCTGCCATTGCTTTCTGGCTGCGCCAGATCAACCTTATTCCCGTTTTTCGCGGGTCGGAGGGAAGGCAGTACCTTAAAAACCATGACAATACTGCACAGGAAAGCCACAACGCATTGAAAGCAGGCGATTCGGTTGTGGTTTTTTCAGAAGGGGTTTGTGTAAATGAATGGCGGCTCAGGCCGCTGGGAAAAGGAACGGCGCGCATGGCGCATCAGATCTGGTTTAGCGACGACGCCTTGCCCGACATGAAAGTCATTCCGACCGGCGTTAATTATGAACATTTCCGCGGGCCGGGAAAACGGGTTATGCTGCGTTTTGGAAAAGAAATCAGTCAGGACGATATTTTGACAAGTCCGCTGGAATATGAAAAATGGCTGCGCGAATTCAACGAAATTCTGACTACGCGCATGAACGACGAAATCCTGACTTTACCGGCCGATTTGCCGAAAGACGAGCATATAAAGCAGTTGAACGCTTTTTTTGGAAATTGCACGGTTCCTGAAAAAGGAAACGCATTGTTCCGGGCAATTGGCTGGCTTGGACGTGCGATCCATAGACCCTTGTATTCGTTTTTCGAGAAAAAAGCGGCAAAACTTACGGCACGATCCGTATTTTATGATTCCGTCCTGTTTGGGTTGCTAATGTATCTGTATCCGCTTATTGTATTGCTGCTTTCTGTGATTGTGGGGATTTTCGCAGGCTGGCAGGCGGGCGTTATCCTGTTTTTTGCGCTTCCTTTGCTTGCATGGTTCTGCGGACGATTTTACAAGTGACTGTAACCATTCGGAGATTGCAGTCACTTGTAAAATACACTTGGGATCAATCTTTAACGCGGCTCAGGCTCATGAGTTTCAGCATCCAGTCGGGCAGTGGCTTCTGGTCTTTCCTCTTTTGTATATCCAGAAACCAGCCTATTTTCTTCAAAATCGGCAGTTTATGCGTTTCTACAAGTTCAATCAAAGTGCCGTCGGGATCTTCCAGATAGGCAAAGCGGCCGGCCGCGGATTCCATACCGAATGATCTTTCACTGTCAATCGTAAACGGGTAACCTTCTGCCTGAAGCTTTGTTTTCAGTGCATCCATATTCAGCGCATCGAAGCATAAATGGATAAACCCGCAGTCGCCCCAGAAACGGTTTTCAAAAATTTTCCTTGGCTCACGGTCCAGTGCCTGAATCAGTTCAATATTGGTATCGCCCAGTAACCGGCTGAAAGCGCCGTCGGGTGTAAAGCTTTTGCGCAGTAACATTCTGCGGAACCGCTGACCGGAGACGGAAGCAGGCAAATCCTTGAAAAAACCGGTTTTGTCGTAGACTACTTCCAGCGGCTGCAAAAGACTTTTGTAAAAAGCCAGCGATTTGTCGATATCTGAAACGCCGACTACAACGCCGGAAACCCCGCCGACGGCTTTATCCGTTTTCTGGAACCACGAATTGTCGCCTGTAATCTGGAAAGTATTTCCGTAAGGATCATTTCCCCAGAAGCCTTCACCATCCGGAAATCTCACCAGATCGCCTGCCGAATTGTTTGTACGGCTTTGTACCCATTCATGCGCTTTTCTTACATCCCGGGTTTTAAACCGGATCGCATTGATCCCAAGATCGCCAGGCTCGGCCTTGAAAGCAGCAGGCTGCGACACGCGGCTTGTAAATGACCAGATCTCGAGTCCGCCGCCTCCCGCCATGTTAATGGCCAGCACGGCGTGCCGCTGATGAACTGCTCCTCCGGTATACGGCGTCATGAGCGGTGCTTCCGCTTTTTCGTCAAATACCGGCACGTCAAAGCCCAGAATCTGGCGGTACCATTTCCAGGCTTCAGGCACATTCTGAACGCCAATTCCTACTTGTTGAATTCCTGAGATAAGCGGAGCACTCATTTGTTGAGATAAATTAAAGCTGTAAAAACAAACTTGTTAAAGGGTTAAAGCAAAAGCAATTTTACAAAATAAATGCGATATCAGGCCTTTCGAAGTGTAATTGGGATAAAAGTGTGGAGTGTAGAAAAATTTTCTTAGAGTACAAAACCCGATTGATTATCTGGTGAACATAATAATTCATATATTTAAATGAGATTTCCAGAATATTATTTTAAAAAGCTGGTTATCAACGCATCCATTTGGAAGCACCCGTCGTATATACAGCTGTATATACGACGGGCCGGATCTCAATTTAATTTTAGAATGAATCAGTCCGTAGTCATTGCACCCATTGCCGAAAGTTTACCCGAATTTACCAGTTCAGATCAGTATTCCAGGATAATCGTAATCGCTGATAACAATACAAAGAAGCACTGTTATCCGGTTTTGAAGAAAATTTTGCCGAAACACAGCCTTGTTACGGTTCCCGCCGGCGAATCGCACAAGACTTTGGCAACATGTGAAAAAATCTGGAAAGCGATGACGGAAGAGGAACTGGACCGTCATGCGCTGGTGATCAATATCGGGGGCGGAGTGATCGGAGATATGGGCGGATTTTGTGCGGCAGTTTACAAACGTGGAATAAATTTTATACAAGTGCCAACGACTCTGCTTTCGCAGGTGGATGCAAGTGTAGGCGGTAAGCTGGGGATTGATTTTCAGGGATTTAAAAACCATTTGGGTGTATTTGATTTACCCGAAAAAGTCCTTATCGACCCGGTTTTCCTGAATACATTGCCGGAAAGGGAAATCAGGTCGGGTTTTGCAGAGATTATAAAGCATTGCCTGATTGCTGACGCCGCCAAGTGGGAGGAAATCAGGCAAAAAGACTTTGAAGATCAAAACTGGCAGGATCTGATCGCACATTCTGTAAAAATCAAGCAGCAGGTTGTGGAGCAGGACCCGAAGGAAAAAGGGTTAAGGAAAATACTGAATTTCGGACACACACTCGGACATGCGGTGGAAACCTGTTTTTTAAGCAAGCCGCAAGGACAAAGGCTGTTTCACGGAGAAGCCATCGCAATCGGGATGATCATGGAAAGTTACTTGTCCTTCGCAAAGAAAATGATCGATCAGCAGACCATGACGGACATTGAAGAATTTCTTTTTGCCACTTACGGAAAAGTAAATATTTCGGCGGATGACATAGAAGAAATCATCGCACTGACCCGTCAGGACAAAAAGAACAAAGGGAAAGAAATACGGTTTTCATTACTGAAAGGAGCGGGGCAATGCGAATACGATGTTGTAATATCTGCTTCTGAAATGCGTAAATCAATAGCTTACTATTTGGGATAGTTCTAACAAGGCATCAGCATAAGCTATTGGTCATTGAAATGAATTCAAATCATTCATTATATATTTTTATTCACAACCTGACAAATCAAATGCTTATGTTGAAGTACGTTACAATTTACACCGCTTTACTTTTCGTAATGATCATTGCAGGATGCTCCAGTGGCCGGAAGGTGTTTGTAGAACACGATTACAGTTACGAAACCAATTTTAAAGATTACTCTTCCTATACTTTTCTGGAATGCGAAAGAGATACCAATAATCTTTGCACGGAAATATACGAGGCCATCCGCCGGCAGATGCAGGTAAGAGGATACAAGCTGACTGCCGAAAAACCTACTTTACTTGTTAATTACGGTATTTTCTACGATAACCTTCGTTACCAGGGATATATGCAGCCGGTTATAAAAAACTGGGTCGATACCGAAAATGACGGTTTCCGTTACGAGCCGATAAAATATGCGCTGGATAAAGGAACTTTGATCGTATCGCTTATTGATGCAGAAAGCGATCAGGTTGTGTGGAGAGGTTATGCTTCGGGCATTTTCAATGGCGTTGAAAACTCAAACAATCATTACAGAAGCGTTGTAAGACGTATTTTTGATCAGTACCCGCTTTTTGCAAAAGGTTACGATCCACGGAGATACAGCGAGCAGGTAGGAAGGTAAGCTGGAATGAAGGATTGTCATGTATTGTCAAGCATTGTCATTTGTAGTTGTGGGTTGTCATTTGTGGTTATGAATTGTCATTTGTGGTTATGAATTGTCATTTATGGTCATGGGTTGTCATTTGTTGTTATTTTAGTCAGGGGTTTTTGTGTTGAGTACAGCCGTTCATTTACGCTTCGTCCTTCATTCAAAATAACAATCTATGACAATGCATAACAATCTATGACAATTTCTTACAATTCATTACTATCCATAACAATCCATGACAATCCATGACAATCCATGACAATCCATGACTTTTACCACAAAGTTCCAATACAGCAGAGCCGCCGCTTTCCAACAGCTTTTAGCTTGATCAAACTACCTTAATTTCAAAGTTGCCAAAGTAAGAATGGCGAGAATAATTCCTACGATCCAGAACCGGGTTACGATTTTGGATTCGTGGATTCCTTTTTTCTGATAATGATGATGCAAAGGTGACATTAAAAATACCCTGCGTCCTTCTCCGTATTTCCTTCGCGTATATTTGAAATAACTGACCTGAATGATTACTGAAAGGTTTTCAGCAATGAATATGCCGCACATGATCGGGATGAGCCATTCCTTGCGGATCGCGAGCGCAATTACGGCAATGACGCCACCCAGCATCAGACTTCCTGTGTCGCCCATAAAAACCTGAGCAGGATAAGCATTATACCATAAAAACCCGACACAGGCACCGATGAATGCCGCACAAAAGATCACAAGCTCACCCGAATTCGGGATGTACATGATATTCAGGTATTGTGAAAATTTGGTGTTACCCGATAAATAAGCCAGAACGCCCAATGTAAGCGCAATGATACCGGAAACGCCGGCTGCCAGCCCGTCAATTCCGTCTGTAATGTTTGCACCGTTCGAAATTGCCGTGATGATGAAAATTGCAATAATGGTGTAAATAACCCAGGTATATTCCTCCGGAAGCCAGCCGAACAAAAGTGTTTTATAGTCGAACTCGTTGTTTTTGGTAAAAGGAATTGTCGTAATGGTCGGATGAATAATATCTCTGTACCGCTGAATTTCGCCCAGGTTGGAGCTTAGCAGTGGTTTTTCGTAAATCCGGATTCTTACATTGTCGCTGAAAGAAAGCGTCAAGCCTACAATCAATCCAAGACCGACTTGCCCGACAATCTTGAATTTTCCGTGAAGACCGTCTTTGTTATTTTTGAATTTTTTAAGGTAATCATCCACAAACCCGATCAGGCCGGTCCATAAAGCAGTGATGATCAATAAAATGATATATACGTTGCTTAGCTTGGCAAAAAGCAGTACGGGGATCAGCAGGGATGCAAGAATAATGAACCCGCCCATGGTAGGCGTTCCGGCTTTTTCCATTTGCCCGGCAAGCCCGAGGTCACGGATGGATTCTCCCATCTGTTTTTTACGCAGAAAATTAATAATGGTTTTTCCGTAAGTAGCGGCAATAAAGAGCGAAAGTACCGTTGCACCTAACGCCCTGAAAGAAATATATTGAAATACACCGGCACCGGGTATATTGAAATTCCTGTCGAGATAATCGAATAAATAATAGAGCATTGAAGAACGTGTTGGGATAATGGCTGCAAAGTTGCTTTTTTTCAGAGATTAAGCAAAAGGCCTTCCGGTTTAAAGTCGTATTTCCGGATTATTATTAATCCGGAAACAGGGAAAGTTCAGGTTTTAACAGCAGGAATTCAGTTGGAAAGATGCTTTTTGAAAACTTCAAGCAAAACTTCCTTGTCGTCGAAATGATGTTTTACACCATTTATTTCCTGATAATTTTCATGGCCTTTGCCTGCAATCAGAATAATATCTTCCGGATTTGCTTCCAGGCCGGCTCTGAAAATTGCTTCGCGTCTGTCAGGAATTACGGTTGTTTTCTTGAAATCCTGCGCAGGAACGCCTTTCCGCATTTGTTCAAGAATATCCAGCGGGTCTTCATAGCGCGGATTATCTGAAGTCAGGATTACGAGATTGCTGTACTTACACGCAATAGCCGCCATTTTCGGCCTTTTTTCTGCATCGCGGTTTCCTCCGCAGCCAACAACTGTAATTACTTTTTCATTTCCGTGACGCAGGTGAGTAATGGTTTCAAGCACATTTTCAAGCGCATCCGGCGTATGCGCGTAATCCACAATGCCAACGATATTGTCGGCGGAATGAAATTGTTCAAACCGCCCGGGAGGGCTTTTCAGATTGGAAAGTTCGGTAAGCACAGCCTCGGAACTTTCGCCAAGCAGCAAAGCAGCGCCATATACAGCCAGCAGATTATACGCATTGAAACGGCCGATTACGCGAAACCATACTTCCTGCTGATTAATCTCCATGTGCATGCCCGCCAGCGTATCCGAAATGATCTTGCCCTTGAACGAAGCCAGTGTCTGCAGCGAATAGGTTTCCACTTTCGCTCTGGTATTCTGTACCATAACCGATCCGCGGCGGTCGTCCACATTCACAAGCGCAAATGCCGTTTTTGGAAGCTGGTCAAAAAAGCCTTTTTTGGCTTTGATGTAATTGTCAAAAGTCTTGTGAAAATCGAGGTGATCGTGTGTGATATTGGTAAAAATGCCGCCTGCAAAATGCAATCCCGTAATGCGGTGCTGAGCAACCGAATGCGAGCTTACTTCCATAAATACATGGCTGCATTTTTTTTCCAGCATTTCCGAAAGCAGCTTGTTCAGTGCAACGGCATCCGGCGTTGTATGCGTGGAAGGGATAATTTCGTCTTCAATCTGGTTCTGAACGGTCGACAAAAGCCCGCATCGGTAACCCAGTGCGCGAAAAAGCTGGAAAAGGAATGTGGCAACGGACGTTTTGCCGTTGGTTCCTGTAACGCCGACCAGTGAAAGTTTTTGCGAAGGATGGCCGTAAAAAGCCGCAGCTATCATTCCCATTGCCGCCGCAGAATCCTCGGTCTGGATATAAGTGACGTTGTCGTTCAGCTGTTCCGGAAGTTCTTCGCAAAGTATGGCGCTTGCGCCGGCATTAACGGTCGTTTCAATAAATTGATGTCCGTCCGTTTGTGTTCCGCGCAGTGCCACAAACATACTTCCCGGCAAGACTCTTCTTGAATCTATGATAATATTACTGATCGTAACTTCCTGTGAACCCGTTATTGTAATTACTGGAATTCCGTTTAAAAGGTCGCTGAGTTTTTTTTCCTGATTGCTTTCCATAAATGGAATTACTGTAATGTTAAAAGGATTGTTTTTATTCCGGTTTTATTGGCGCCGGGCGGTAGCGACTGTTCCACAACTTTGCCCGATCCTTTGAAAGTAACCCTGAAACCTTTGTTTTCCAGAATGTACAAGGCATCGCGCATGGCCATACCCTGCAGATCGGGAACATCTTTGGAATCAACGCTGCGCGGCGTCCACTTGGTTTTGCCTTTTTTGAAAAGAGAAGCAGCGGCATATTCGGTATCTTCGGGAGCAGGCGTAAGATTCAGTTCCTTGCTGATTATTTTCAGGTCAGAAGATCTGCCGGCCCATTTCACATCTTTCGAAGTTTCCGGAAGCGAATCTTTTACCGGTTTCTGAATGCTCACGTCATAGGCGTAAATGCGGTCTGCAACTTCCTTGAAAACAGGCGCGGCCACGCTTCCTGCGTACAACGTATAGTTTGCGCCTTTTCCCTGAGGCGTGTCAATGATGACAATGCAGCTGTATTTCGGTTTGTCGGCAGGAAAGTAGCCGGCAAACGACGTGTAGTATTTTCCGGCCGTGTACTGGCCGTTGATCAGTTTCTGTGCCGTTCCGGTTTTTCCTGCAATCTGATAAAGTTCCGAACTGATATTTTTTGCCGAGCCTTCATTTACAACGCCTTCCAGCATTTTTTTAACTTTCCGGATGGTTTCAGGAGAACATATCGGCTTATCTTCGACATAAGGCTCCATTTTATCCTCGATTTCCTCGGCATTCCTGATTTCACGTACGATCATGGGCCGTACCCAGTAACCGTCATTGGCAACCGCATTGTACAGGGCAAGCGTTTGCAGCGGCGTCATCTGCATTTCATATCCATAAGACATGAAAGTGAGCGAATAATGGCTCCACCGCTTGGACGTCCGGTCTTTGATATAAGGAGGTTTTTCTCCTTTCATGTGAATGCCCGTCGGTGTAGTCAGGTGAAATTTCTTAAGATAGGAAAGATACGTGTCCGGTTTGGAGAAAAAATAACGCTGCATCAGCAAATGTACGCCGATGTTTGACGATTTTTCAAAAACCTGCGTAGCGGTCAGAACGCCGTGCCCGCCTCTTTTGGAATCATTGATCTGCGTTCCCCTGAATCTTACCGAGCCTGAACCCGTATTGACCGTAACGCGATCCGGGTCCAGTTTTGTTTCTTCCAGCAAAGCCATCATCGTCGGCAGTTTGAAGGTTGAGCCGGGATCGGCGCTTCCTGCAACGGCATAATTGAACACTTCCTCGTATTTTCCGTCGCCTCTTTTGGTCAGGTTTGCCATGGCCCGGATTTCTCCGGTTGCTACTTCCATCACGATCACGCAGCCGAAATTGGCCATGCTTTCAGTCAGTTTCCGGCGCAACGCAATTTCGGCCATATCCTGAAAGTTCATATCAAGCGTTGTATACACGTCTCTTCCGGCTTCGGGCTGCACGTTCAGTGCGTCGCCGACCGGGATTTTCATGCCGCCTTCCACCATTTCCACCCATCCGATTCCGGATTTTCCTTCCAGCTTTTTGTCGAAGCTTGCTTCGATGCCGATATAGCCTCTTCCGCTTTTCGGGTCAATGCCGCCGACAGTACGGTCGGCCATCGGACTGAAAGGTTTGTATCGCCTGTAAATGGTTTCGAATTTCCCGCCGCCGCCTTTCCGGTCTTTGTTAAAAAACGGCCAGCTCTTGATTTTCTCCCGTTCAAGATGGCTTATCTGCCGGCTTTTAAGTCTTAAATATCTTTTGGTTTTGCTTTTACGGTAACGCTTGATCTTGGCTTTGTATTCGCCGGCTGTATTTTCCCCGAAGTTGCTTGCAAGCAGCCGGGCAAGTTTGTCAATATTGTTATCGAAATAGACCGAATCCGCCACCTTGGTATCAAAGCCGACGTAATAATAAGGAAGCGAAGTAGCGAGCAGACTGTTGTCGCTGGAATAGATATTGCCGCGCATGGCCGGAATCGTATCCAGTTTCAGGTCATTTTTAACAGAATATTCGGCCCACGTCTTTCCTTTGAATTCATCGTAATACTGAACGCGGATGAGTTTGACAAAAACCATAATGGCAAGGCAAAACAGCAGCCAGCCCACCATCCTGGCACGGTTAATCAGCGCTTTCTTGTTGTTTGAACCGCTTTCTATATCATTCTTTGTACCCATTTTGAGAAAAGTGCCTTGATTTAGAGTAATGATTGCGTCCCGAAAAGCCGGAGCAGCTATTCATCTTCTTTGATAATGATCTTTTTGGGCGGGTTCAGGTTTTCTTCCAGCCCTTCTGCTTTTACCTTTTCAATAACGACCGACTGTTTCCCGCTTTTCATGTATTCCGCATGAATGGAAGTATATTCGGCACGAAGGTCGTCTACTTCCTTTTTAAGCTTGATGCTGTTCCTCACATATTGTTCAGACTGAAAACCGATTCTTTCATAAGCAACCAGCAGCATGACAACCCAGCCGAAATAGTAAAAATACTTGACGGGCAGGCGTTCCTCTTTTCCGGGAATCCTTTCTCCAAAAGCTTTATCCAGCGGCAAAAAACGGTTCAGCCAGTTGAATAAATGATATTCCCTTTTGCGTTTGGGCGGCTTTGGCGGAACAGGTTTCGGTCTTTTTTTATTTTCCGACATGGCTAGAAATCGTCAGGATAGTTTTTACTTAAATTAACTGCAATGATCCGTTTTTACAATCACGTCAAACAGCAAACATGTATGTTCCCAAAAGCGAATGGCTAAAAGCCGATTGCCCAAAGCACATGTTCATGGCTTACGATTTTTCTGCGATCCTCAATTTGGCGCTGCGTGCTCTCGGATTGGCTGCAATTTCCTCTGCAGTTGCTTCTATCGGCTTTCTTGTGACACTTGCGAGCGGTTTGATGATATTGCCGTAAAAATCCTTTTCCATTTCTCCGTCGAATTTTCCTTTCTGAATAAAATTCTTGACAAGCCGGTCTTCCAGCGAATGGTAAGACATGACCACAAGCCTTCCGCCGGGATGAAGCACTTCCGGAACCTGCGTCAGAAACTCTTCCAGAACGCTCAGCTCGTCGTTTACTTCAATGCGCAATGCCTGAAAAACCTGTGCGAAATACTTGTTTTCACGATGTTTGGGCGCATACCGCATCAGAATTCCTTTAAGCTCATTGACGGTTTCAATCGGTGAATTGTGCCGTGCTGCAAAAATCGCTTCCGCCGCCGTACGTGCGTTGGTGACTTCGCCGTACATGCCGAGTATGCGCTGAAGTTCGGCAGAAGATCTTGAATTCAGGACTTCACGTGCGGTTTTTTCGATATTCGGGTTCATGCGCATGTCCAGGTCGGCATCAAAGCGCGTTGAAAATCCCCTTACCGGCGTATTGATCTGATGTGAAGACACACCCAGATCCGCCAGAATGCCGTCTACTTTTTCCGCTTTATGCAGTTTGAGGTATCGTTTGAGATGCCTGAAATTGGCGGCGATAAATGTAAATTTTTCATTACCTTTAAGGACCTCAGCGTTGGCAGCAGCATCCGGGTCCTGGTCAAAAACCAGCAGTCGGCCTGTCGTCAGTTTCTCAAGAATGGCTTTTGAATGGCCGCCTCCGCCAAAAGTCACATCCACATAAGTGCCCTCAGGTTTAATCGCAAGCCCTTCCAGGCATTCAGTTAACATGACAGGCTCGTGATATGTACTTTGTGAATCCATTTGTTAAAAGGAACGTATTAGGAACTATTTCTTGCCGGGTGGCAGTTACAAACTTAGCAATTTTCAGGCGTAGGAATTGCGGTTTACAAGGGATTTAATTTAATGACGCGCAGGTTATTTTATAATAATTTATTGATATGAAGTTAATAGTTTCTGTTCTGAGTGCTTTGGCACTGATCATACCGGCGGCGTGCAAATCATCGGCTGAAAAGGATTTAAAGACCGGAATATGGCGCGCAAGCCTCAGTCGGGAAGGCCATACCCTGCCTTTACTGCTCGATATAACGAAAAATGCCGGTGATAAAACATATGCCGTTTACGTCGTGAACGGAAAAGAAAGGCTGCGAATGGACTCGGTTTATTTTGAAAATGACTCGCTTGTTATTCCCATGCAGCTTTTTGATTCCAAAATCGTGGCAAAAGCGGATGGAGATCAGCTGAAAGGGAAATATTACCGTTACAGCAACGGCGCAGTAGCAGGCTCATTGCCGTTTGAAGCCCGTTTTGGTGAAAACTATAAATTTTTTCAGGAAGGAAAAGCTTCAACGACCAAAAACGTTTCAGGCAAATGGGCAACGACTTTCAGAAATGAAACAACCGGCGATACAACCCGCGCAGTTGGAAGCCTTACCCAAACCGGAAGCAATGTGGAAGGCTCGTTTCTGACTCCGACCGGCGATTACCGTTTTCTTACCGGAAGTCTGAACGGTGACAGTTTGTATCTGTCTACTTTCGATGGTTCCAATGCGATGTTATTTAAAGCTGCGATCCAAAATGACGGAACGCTGAAAGGCGGTTTGTGGTCGGGGCTAAAAGGCTATAAAACATGGACGGCAAAGTTGGACCCGAATGCTGCATTGCCGGATGCCACCAAACTTACGTTTTTGAAACCGGGCTACGAAACGGTGGATTTTACCTTTCCGGATGCCAACGGAAACAATGTCTCGTTGAAAGATGAACGCTTTAAAAATAAGGCGGTCATTATCCAGATTCTGGGTTCGTGGTGCCCGAACTGTATGGACGAAACGAACTTCCTTGCGCCGTGGTACAAGAAAAACAAGGACCGCGGCGTGGAAATTATCGGATTGGCTTTTGAAAGATCCGACAAGCCGGAAGTCTCCGGGCCAAAGATTAAAAGAATGGTTGAACGTCTTAATATTGGCTATCCGGTTTTGCTGGCCGGCACGAACACCGACGAAGCAACAGGAAAAGCATTGCCGATGCTGAACAAAGTAATGTCTTATCCAACAACCATCTTTATTGATAAAAAAGGCAAGGTACGCGAAATTCATACGGGTTTTTCAGGTCCGGGAACGGGCAAATATTACGACGAGTTTGTTGCTGATTTTAACAGTCTGATGAATAAACTGATCAGCGAAAAATAATTAAAATTCTGCAATGCACCGGATGATGTAATTTTGCACTGCCCCCAAAAAGTTAGACACTTCTTGGGGGCATTTTTTATGGGTAAAAACAGAAAATTCAGTGTAGAGTTCAGACTAACGATTGTAAATGCTTATCTGAACGGAGATAGTATTAAAGGA
>NZ_VBSN01000012.1 GCF_006149045.1 Dyadobacter flavalbus | reverse complement strand
TTTCTATACAACAATCAATTAACTATTTGAAAAAGAGCTGTTTGAAAACAAAGTAATCAACTCGTCTTGACTTAAATCCAAAGCTGCTAAACGCCGTTGCACTTGCCGGATGCCAGCTTTCTTGGTTCGTTGATCATTGGCTTTAAGCTGTGTTTTCTGATAAGGCTCCATTTTGGTGATCATATTCCAAATAATCACCGCCAGCTTTCGGGCAGTAGCAGTGATGGCAGCGACTCGGCCTTTTTTATAAGCAATTCGTTTAAAGAAAGGATTCAGTTCATGATTGGCCTGATTTCCAATTGAATTGGCTGCCTGCCGTAAGGCTGTAGCTATATAAGATTTGCCAGCCGGTGTACGATGGCTTAGAATACGCCCACCGCTGATTTTATTATTGGGCACTAGCCGCAACCAACTGGCAAAGCTTTTAGCAGTGGCAAACTTATGAATATCCTTACCCAACGTGGTCAGTAAGCATAGAACTGTACTGTTGCCAATACCAGAGATGGCAAACAAGTCAGTTTGAAAGTACCTTAACGCAATCTGGGAGACGTTGAAAGTAGGCGCATTCTTACTGTTCTGCTTCTTTTTATCTGAGGGTATTTTTACAACTGGTTTCAAAACAGACTCCTCAGGCACACAGCGGCTTAGGGCTTCCTCGATGACCCCATCACAAGTTAAAAGAGATTCTTGGTAGAGTTTGTAAAAATCCAGGGCGACTTTTAATTCGAATAACAATTCTGGTCTCCACCATCCTTGAAGGGATTGAGCGATTTCCTCTTTAGACTTTTTCATGCGAACGTCTACTAATGATGCCAGCTCATGTGGGTCA
>NZ_VBSN01000011.1 GCF_006149045.1 Dyadobacter flavalbus | reverse complement strand
CTGGGGCTTGACCATGTCTCAATTGTATATTAAATTTGGTGACAGATTACAGGCAGATCGAGAATTTTTCTTGGGCGGCTGAATCTCCCAAAATCAAACCCTGACACAGTTCAGCGTACACTCCCTCATTAGAAAAGTGAATGTTTTTTTGACCATCCAATAAGAAACTGAATACATTTTTATTCAGGACAATCTTGTTTCTGGAACCGTTCTTATACACTTCGTAATTGAAAATTTGCAAATCCGAAGTATGAGTTTCGTTATGTTTCCATAGATCTTCGGGAAGGTTTGTAATGTCCATCGTCAAAATTAAATTGATGTTTTTCGGAGTGTTCTTTGGTTGTGTCATTAAGAAATTCGTTCCAAAAGCGATTTTAGCCATTTGAGTTTTTTCTTGCTGTAAGGAGGGTACTTGATAACGCCTTACCACCTGACGAATAGATAAGCTCAAAAAGCTGTTGCTTTCTTTCATCCATCTTTTTCAGGAATATTTCCAAAAGTTTTTCCGAAACCTTTTCTGCAAAGCTATCTAAGCTTGTAAGGTCTTCTTTAGAAATATTGAGGGTCTCCCAAATTTTGGACAATCAAAGCTGGAAAATCAGGCTTTTATTTTCTTCTCTTTTCACCCGCAATCCGACTTCGTCTGGGGTTAAATTACCAAGTGAACTGTGTGGCCGAAAGCTGTTATATTCCTGTCGCCAACTTTCAATTTTCCCCTGTGCATCTTCCAAAGACAAGAACCAATGAGCATTCTGGGTATTTCGGAGAAGTTGGTTCTTCCCCACTTTTGGTGGTTAAGCAGGAGCAAGTACCAATCTTTTTCTGAGCAATTCAAAGCTTGCTCTTCCATACATCTGCCTTTTTATAGTCTTTAGTTTATTAACATTGCCTTCCACAG
>NZ_VBSN01000013.1 GCF_006149045.1 Dyadobacter flavalbus | reverse complement strand
CCTGTGGAAGGCAATGTTAATAAACTAAAGACTATAAAAAGGCAGATGTATGGAAGAGCAAGCTTTGAATTGCTCAGAAAAAGATTGGTACTTGCTCCTGCTTAACCACCAAAAGTGGGGAAGAACCCAAATCCGTCGGAATCCTTCGCAGCATTTCCTCATAGGCGCTTTCCAGTTCAGGAATCAGCCGGCTTAGTTCTTCAATATTTTGCGACAAAAGGTTAAATTCCTTTTGACGTTTGTTTAAGCCCGTTTTTTGTTCTTTTATATGTAAAATGGAAGTATCGTTCATAAAACGGAATTAGAGTTGGTACTTTAAAAATGCAGTCCGAGTTCCTGATAAGATATCAGAATAATTGCAATTACGGCGAGTACAAGTCCCAGTTTATTAAGTTTGTTCAGACGTTCGTTATAAATAAGCCATGCCGTAAACGAAGAAGCCAGCATACTGAGGATGTTGTAAACAGGAAAAACAAATGCCGCGCTGTTTCCGAAAGACGATAAAGCCAGCAACAGAAAATACAGCGAAAGAAAATTGGGAACGCCCAGAATCAGTCCGCCGATTACGCTGCGCAACGCCAGTTTTTCCTTTCCGGCCGTAATTTTGAACAGCAATAGAATAGTACCAATCATAATAGCGCCGGTACAGGCTATGATCATGAATACGGTTGTTTGGCCGGGTGTATAATATCGGGCAGAAAGGAAATTGATCAGTGTATTGTTGGTTCCGCTGGCCAGGAACGTAAGTACGGGCAAAATCCACAGGGAAGGATTAGAGAAGGAAGGAGGAGAGGAGGAAGGAGCGGCGTGCAAACCGGAACCTTGTTTCTTTTCAGCTTTTTGTATTGCTCCGAGCGCCAGTGCAATCACACCTGTAATCAGTCCTGCATAATTGATTGCTGTAAAATCCTTGTTGTTGTTTTTAAATACAAAAAGTCCGAAAATGACCGGAATGACCAATGACATGTTTCCGGCCAGCGAAGCAGAAGTTACGCTTACTTTTTGCGCGGTAAGCCCGATGAACATAAAAGCCGTCACGAACAACGTTCCCAGGGCAAGCGTAAGCAATGTGCCCGGCGAACTCCACCGAACATGACTGAATGCGGCAAGATCGGGCGTAAGCAGCAAGCCTGTGAAGACACAGGCATAATAATTAAACACAATGGCATGGAAGGAATTTACCTGAAAACGGGGGTAAGACCGCATGATCAGGTAAAGCGCGACTGTAAACAGAACTGCCAGCAAAAAATTAAGCATAGGAAGGATTTAAGGCATTTTCGCCAGAAGTTCATCGATGACGCGCGGGTAATTTTCATGTTCCAGCAAGTGGATTTTACTTTCGATATCTTCCACCGAATCGCCCGGATCAACGTTGCATGTGGCCTGAAAGATCACATCACCTTCGTCATAGTGCTCATTTACATAATGGATCGTGATGCCCGTCTGCGGCTCTTTTGCCTCAACGACAGCCTCATGAACAAACCGTCCGTACATGCCTTTACCGCCGAATTTGGGCAGTAAGGCGGGATGAATATTAATCATTCTTTTATGAAAAGCGTTCACCAGCGACGGCGGTACAAGCATCATGAATCCGGCCAGTACCACAAGGTCTATTCTTTCATTCTGAAGAATGCGGAGGATTTTCTCAGTCTGGTAAAAGGTTTTTCTGTCAAAAAATACGATCGGGATCTGAAGAAGACAGGCGCGCTTGATTACACCGGCCTGCGCATTATTTGTAAAGATCAGCGAAACTTCAACGTCGGTTCTGTCCAGAAAATACCGGCAGATTTTTTCGGCATTGGACCCGGAGCCGGAGGCAAAAATGGCAATACGTTTCATTCGGTAAAAAGGTTTATAGTGCAGTTCAGCGGAAAAAGGATTCTGAAACTTTGGCAAATCTATAAAAAAGAACGGCTTACGATCCTATCGCAGCCGTTCTTTCCTGTATCCACGATGAATTCAGTATATTCTGCTCAGTTCGCTGTAACTGATTAATTTCCCCTTTCTGTAATTTTCAGTTTTGAGATCCCAGATCACGCCGGGTACACGATAGGAAATGCTTTGCATGGCCACTTTGACGGGAATCCCCATGACCATTTCCACGTTCATGTCCGACGTGATCTTGTAGGCGTCGAAAGTTCCTGCGGGTACGGTCAGTTTTTCCTGACCGGTTACGTTTCTATTATGGACAATCATGTTAAACGTCACGGGAGTAGAACCTGATTTACCTTTTCCCTTCACGGAAGCATCTTTCAGCTTTTTACCGGCCGACAGTTTTACAGGAAATTCGATGTTGTCGTATGTAAATTCCATTTCCATGCTTTCGAATGCTTTGAGCTGATCGTGGTTGATGAGCGAACGCACGTCCATCTGCAGAACATTGCCGTCACATTTCATCTGATAGGAATTCTTCAGTTCCGATTTGCCTTTTGGGTTAAAAAACTCCATATCCACGGTAAAAACAGTGTTAGCGCCTTCTTTCGTGATTTGAGCAATTTTGTAAACGAAAGTTCCGGTCGGCCTGCCTTTGCTGTCGAAGTTGCTGGTTTCAAAACCGCCGCCTTCTTTTAAAACAATGCCCGCACATTCCTGCGCCCTGACATACAAGGCAGAAACGCAGATCAACAAAACACAACAGATCAGGATTTTTTTCATGGCCATAAATGCTAAATCAGCTATGCGCTTATTGCTGTCAGTATTCAGCTATAAGCTTTCAAAAAGATGAATATCAGGAATGAACAAATTGTCAAGACCAGCCAGGACAAAGAATGTCTGGAACCACAGCTCTTTTCAATTCCCATCAATACTTGACTATTCATGACAATACTTGACTATGAGAACATTTTTTTCCTCCAAATAAGCCTTTTTTGAATATCCATACAGCACGTATTTAGCAAACGGCATGTCTGAACAATCCGACGGCGCTGAAAGATTCAGGCCCAGATCATGGTAAGGAGTCCCAGCAGCATAATAATTTTACAAATGCCGCTGATCTGCTTGAAATCACGTCTTGTATCTGCACGAGAGAGTTTCAGCAAAAGCCAGGAAAGCGGGATCAGGAGCAGAATGAAAAGGATGGTGAGCAAGTAATTGTTCAAAGCCTGTGCAAGGACAAACAAGGTTACGACAAATACGGAAATGACGCCATACAGGAAACTTTTGGTACGGCGTATACCCCAGATTATGGGCAGCGTACGGCAGCCGTGCGCTTCGTCGCCTTTGATATCTTCCATATCCTTTACAACTTCCCTGATCAGCGAAATGAAGAATGAAAATACGGCGTATATAAAAACAAGATGCCGGTTGTCAGGATAATGCAAGGTCAGAATCAGCAATGTAAGGCCCGTAAGCATGGAAACGATAAAGTTGCCGATAAAAGGCATTCGTTTATAGCGTGCGGAGTAAAACCAGAGCAGCGTAATCGAACAGACATTGATCACAAAAATATACGGGCTCACTATAAGTCCGAGTGCCGCCCCTAAAATATTCAGAAGCTGGTGCGCACCCATTGCCCAGCGCCGTTTCAAATATCTTCCGACCACAACGCGCTGCGGTTTGTTGACGATGTCTATTTTGATATCGAAATAATCATTGATGATATAGCCTGCGGCAGCGATACATACCGTGGAAAGCGATAGAAAAAACAGGTCGGAATCGGTAATGATCTTGCGCCAGTCCTGCCTCGGACCGATCAGAAGAATGCGTGTAAGATACTGGGTGAGGACCACAATGACCAGATTGGTCATACGGACCAGGCGGGCACTTCCGGCAACATATTCCCACAATCCGATTTTTGGCCTTGCAGACACATTCATGGAGGTTATTTCAGAAAAAAAGTAGATTCGGGCATTAAAATTATTCATTTTATACCATTAACGACAATTCTTCACATCTTTATCCATTTCGGGGATAAAAAAGGTTCAATTGTTGTTAGCATTCTGAAGTCTGTCATTTGAACGGCTTTATTGTTCCAGCTTACAACTTTTTTTAATGACATTATGAAAATCGGTATCGTATGCTATCCAACCTTCGGTGGAAGCGGCGTGGTAGCTACTGAACTGGGGAAGGCACTTGCCAAAGCTGGCCACCAGGTTCATTTTATAACTTACTCGCAGCCGCAAAGATTAGACTTCTTTAATGAAAACCTTTATTATCACGAAGTAAATATTCCTGCATATCCGCTGTTTCAATATGCTCCTTACGAATCCGCATTGTCCAGTGAAATGGTGCATGTGGTTACAAACGCCGGACTGGATCTGCTGCATGTTCATTACGCAATTCCGCATGCATCTTCCGCCTATCTTGCCAAACAGATTCTGGCGCAGCAGGGAATCCATATACCGGTGATCACGACTTTGCACGGCACTGATATTACACTGGTCGGCAAGGATGCTTCCTATGAGCCGGTCGTTACTTTCAGTATCAATCAGTCAGACGGAATTACAGCTGTATCCGAATCGTTGAGAAAAGATACTTATACGCATTTTAATATTACAAAAGATATTGAGGTCATTCCCAATTTCATTGATCTTGACCGGTTTAACCGTCAGAAGAAAGATCATTTCAAGCTGGCTATTTGTCCCAACAACGAAAAACTGATCGTGCATACATCCAATTTCAGGAAAGTAAAAAGAATTGATGATGTTGTCATGATATTTGAAAAACTGCGTAAACTGCTTCCGTGCAAACTGTTGCTGGTAGGCGACGGCCCGGACCGTGCGCGTATCGAACGCCAGTGCAAAGAACTGGACATGCTTTCGGACGTTCGTTTTCTTGGTAAGCTGGATGCGATTGAAGAAGTTCTTTCCGTAGCCGATCTGTTTTTGATGCCTTCCGAGTCAGAAAGTTTCGGACTGGCTGCTCTGGAAGCACTTGCCTGCGAAGTTCCGTTGATTACATCGAATGCCGGCGGCTTGCCGGAGCTGAATCTGCATGGCATTACCGGATTTCTGAGCGATATCGGTGATGTGGATGATATGGTTAAAAACGCGGCTTACATTCTTAATGACGATAATCTGCCGACTTTCAAGATCAATGCGCTGGCGCGTGCCAAAGACTTTGAGATTTCCAAAATTCTGCCTCATTATGAAGCCTACTACGAGCGTGTTGTTGAAAACAGCAAAGCCATAGAAATATAGGTACGGTATTTTTAGGTCTGGTTGTTTATTGAAAATAAACGATCAGACTATGTTACCCAACATTCCGTATACAAATTATAAAAGAGTTGTTATTGTTGGTGCCGGATTTGGCGGGCTTGCGTTAGCCCGTGAAATTGCCAAGAGAGAAGATCTTCAGGTCGTGCTGATCGACCGGAATAATTATCATCAGTTTCAGCCGTTGTTTTATCAGGTTGCCATGGCGGGCCTGGAACCCAGCTCCATTTCTTTCCCGCTCCGGAAAGTTTTTCAGTCCAAGAAAAACGTACATATACGCATCACCGAAGTTCATAAAATCAATCCGGAAAGGAAATCAATTGAAACCGATCTCGGAGAAATTACTTTTGACTATCTCGTCATTGCGACCGGAGCCGTTACCAATTATTTTGGCATGAAAGAAATCGAGGAACGCGCCATTCCGATGAAAACCGTTTCCGAAGCGCTTGCATTAAGAAACCGTCTTCTTCAGAATTTTGAAGATGCGTTATCCGTGGATTCCGAAGACGACCGCGCAGGGTTATTGAGCGTTGTAGTCGTGGGCGGCGGCCCGACGGGCGTCGAGCTGTCGGGAACCCTGGCGGAAATGAAGCATTACATTCTTCCCAAAGATTACCCGGAAATGGATTTTAAATCCATGCAGATTTATTTACTTGAAGGTTCCGGCAAGTTACTGGGCGCCATGTCGGAGGAATCGTCCGCGAAATCACGCGAATACCTTGAAAAAATGGGTGTAAACGTACTTACCGAACAGGTGGTTACCAGTTTTGACGGAAAGTATGTCACCACCAAGCAGGGAACACGAATTCGCGCAGACAATCTGGTATGGGCTGCCGGAATAAAAGCAAATCCTTTGAATGGCCTTCCGGCAGAAGTGATTGTGCGCGGCGGACGTATTAAAGTAGATCAATACAACCGGGTGGAAGGTTATGACTATATTTTTGCACTGGGCGACGTAGCGGCTATGAGTGAAGGCAAATGGGAAAACGGGCATCCTCAGCTTGCGCAGCCTGCCATTCAGCAGGGCGAAACACTGGCTAAAAATATCTGGCGTGTTATGGATGGTAAAAAGGCAGTGCCGTTCAAGTACAAGGATCTGGGTTCAATGGCGACCGTCGGAAGAAACAAGGCAGTAGCGGATCTTCCTTTTGTGAAATTTCAAGGTTTTCTTGCATGGCTTACGTGGATGTTTGTTCACCTGATTTCCATTGTCGGTGTGAAAAACCGGGTACTGATCCTGATCAACTGGCTCTGGAATTACGTAACCAATGATCAGTCATTGCGGTTGATCCTGCGGCCGAAAACCATTGCGCAGATTGCAGATAAAAATGAGAAAAATGAAGAAGTGCTGAGCTGACAAGCGTGTTGTCCCGCCCGTACTTTCTGATAACCTTTCAACCGGCGGATTGCATCATTTACAGGTTTTCGTTATATTCGTGTGCTATTTTGTGCCAGATTTGCGTTATACATTAAGGTAATAAACTTTTGAAAGATGAAATTAGTATTTAATATAATTCTCATATTCTTGCTTCTGATCGCATTTGTTCCGTTTTTCAGAAGATTTATTTTCCACTTGCTTGTAGGACGCCAGCTGATCAAGGAACAGGAAAGGCAATACAAGGCACAACAGCAGCAAAGAGCAAGAACGGGCGTAAAGGTTGACAATATACCGCCGGACCATGGCCAGTCTTCACGCTTTCAGGGTGGGGAATACGTAGATTACGAAGAAATTAAATAAAGTTGCAGCATAAAAAAGCAGCCCGGATCATTTGATCCGGGCTGCTTTTTTATGTGAAAAAAAACTTTTCTATCTGCTCAGGAACAGGTTACGCTCTCCGTAAACTTTCTGAAAAAAATCATCCTGTAAATCATCAATAAAATAAATGGCTTCACCGGTTGACTTCATTTCAGGCCCGAGCTCCTTGTTTACATTCGGAAACTTGTTGAAAGAGAAAACCGGGATTTTGATCGCCCAGCCTTTTTTTACCGGATTGAAAGTAAAATCTTTCAGCTTTTTGGTTCCGAGCATCAGCTTCGTTGCATAATTTACATACGGTTCCTGATACGCCTTGCAGATAAATGGTACCGTTCTGGAAGCGCGGGGGTTTGCCTCAATAACGTACACAACGCCATTCTTGATCGCAAACTGCACATTGATAAGTCCGATCACATTCATCGCCAGCGCAATTTTCCGCGTATGTTCTTCGATCTGACGGATTTCATCTTCGGTCAGGTGAAATGGCGGCAATGTCGCATGCGAGTCGCCGGAATGGATTCCCGCCGGTTCGATATGCTCCATCACACCGATAATATAGGCATCTTCACCGTCACAGATCGCATCCGCTTCCGCTTCCAGCGCACCTTCGAGAAAATGATCCAGAAGAATATTGTTATCCGGAATATCGTGCAGGATTTTCACCACATGCTGTTCCAGTTCCTTTTCATTGATAACGATTTTCATACTCTGTCCGCCGAGCACGTAACTTGGACGAACCAGAAGCGGGAAGCCAAGCGAACGCGACAATTCCACCGCGGCATCCGAAGTTCTTACGGTTCCGAATTGCGGATAAGGAATTTCCAGATCTTCGAGCAGGGATGAAAAACGTCCGCGGTCTTCGGCCCAGTCAAGCGAATGATAATTGGTACCGATGATCTTAACTCCGTATTTTTCAAGCTTTTCGGCCATTTTCAGCGCCGTTTGTCCGCCAAGCTGAACAATAACGCCTTCCGGTTTTTCGTGTTCGATGATGTCATAAACATGCTCCCAGAATACCGGTTCGAAATAAAGCTTGTCTGAAATATCCGGATCCGTTGAAACGGTTTCCGGGTTGCAGTTGATCATGATGGTTTCATAACCTTCCTCTTTTGCTGCCAGCACGCCGTGCACGCAGGAATAATCGAATTCGATTCCCTGGCCGATCCGGTTTGGCCCCGAACCCAGCACCACTACTTTTTTGCGGTTGCTGACTACGGATTCATTATCCGGATGTTCCGGCGACGAATTGAAAGTGGAGTAGTAATAAGGCGTTCTGGCTTCAAATTCTGCCGCACACGTATCAACGCATTTGTAAACACGATTGATACCCAGCGCTTTCCGCTTGTCGTAAACCTTGCTTTCCTTTGTATTCAGCAAATGAGCGATCTGGCGGTCAGCATAGCCTTTCTGTTTTGCATTCAGCAGCAGCTCTTTCGGAAGATCTTCCAGGTCAAACTTTTCAATCTCGTGTTCCAGTTCGATCAGTTCCTCAATCTGGCGCAGGAACCAGGAATCTATTTTGGTCAGATTCTGGATCGTTTTAAAAGACAAACCTATTTTAAAGGCATCATATATATGGAACAACCGGTCCCAGCTCGGATGCTGAAGACTTTTCTTGATCGCTTCCTGATCGCGCAGCTCACGTCCGTCAGCCCCCAATCCGTTTCTTCTGATTTCAAGGGACTGGCAGGCTTTCTGCAACGCTTCCTGAAAATTCCGGCCGATACCCATGGCTTCACCGACGGATTTCATCTGAAGACCAAGTGAACGGTCGGCACCTTTGAATTTATCAAAATTCCAGCGCGGAACTTTTACAATAACATAATCAATGGAAGGCTCAAAGAAAGCAGAAGTACTTCCGGTAATCGGATTGATCAGTTCATCCAGATTGTATCCGATGGCCATTTTGGCAGCAATTTTGGCGATCGGGTAACCCGTTGCTTTCGATGCAAGCGCCGAGGAACGGGAAACACGCGGGTTGATTTCAATGGCAATAATCTGGTCATCAGCCGGGTTAACCGAAAACTGAACGTTACAGCCGCCGGCAAATTTTCCAATTCCATCCATCATTTTAATGGCAAGATCGCGCATTTGCTGATACAGCGTATCGGGCAAAGTCATGGCCGGTGCAACGGTAATGCTGTCACCGGTATGAACGCCCATCGGGTCAAAATTTTCAATGGAGCAGATAATGATGAAGTTGCCGTTATTGTCACGCAGCAATTCAAGCTCATATTCTTTCCATCCCATGGCACTTTGTTCAACCAGTACTTCGTGGACCGGAGAAGCATGAAGACCGTTGTTAAGTGCTCTGTCAAAATCCTCTTCCCGCTCGACAAAGCCGCCGCCGGTTCCCCCAAGCGTATAGGAAGGACGGATTACAAGCGGAAAACCGATTTCCTGCGCGATCTCCTTGCCTTCCAGAAAGGATCTTGCAGTACGGCCGCGGCATACATTTACATTCAGTTCAAGCATTTTCAAACGGAATTTTTCTCTGTCTTCCGTTGTCTCAATGGCTTTTATATCCACACCGATAATTTCGATTCCGTATTTTTTCCAGATGCCTGCCTTGTCGCAGTCGATAGCAAGGTTTAATGCAGTCTGGCCTCCCATGGTTGGAAGAACGGCGTCAATAGGCTTACCAAGTGCCTTGTGCTTTTCCAGAATTTCAACAATATATTTCTTTTCAAGCGGCAAAAGATAAACATGATCTGCACTGATCGGGTCCGTCATGATTGTTGCCGGATTCGAATTGATCAGTACAACCTCAATTCCTTCTTCGCGAAGGGAGCGGGCTGCCTGCGAGCCGGCGTAATCAAATTCGCACGCCTGACCTATGACAATTGGACCTGAACCGATAATCAGAACGGATTTGATATTGGTGTTTTTGGGCACAGTTAATGATAATTTGAAGAAAAAAAGAAATTAAATATCAACAACTTTTGGCTTTGCCTGGGATTTATGAGCAGGGGTACGTCCAAAAATTCCACAAAGTTAATTCACATATCTGAAAAAGAAGATCAGGTTGGCGGAAATTCCTGGTATTTTTTAAAATGTTTAACTCAGAAAGGTGAAATACAGTTTATTGTAGCGGAACAATGGATGGTGCAGAAATATCAAAATCCCTTAAACGAAGCGGAACATTGCCATCCACGGCAAATCGGATGGAAGAGGAGTTCCCGGGAATGTTCGGATAATACCCGATCCGTAACTGAAGTGTATTGAACGTAAGACTTTCATTCCTGAGCCGGAGGCCGAATCCGTAACCCTGATAAAGCGGTCCGCTCCAAAGTGATTGTACGCCGTTGACAAGCCCCAGATCGGCAAAGACAAAGTACGCAATCCGGAAGCCGAGCAAACTTTTATCGGAAAAAAATACCGTTTCGGTTCCGAGTGTCAGCCTTTTGGTACCGATAAGCTGCTCGCTGTTAATGCCCCGGATTCCCTGTTCGCCGCTGATGTTAAGATAATCCAGCGGATCTCTGTTTACGCCGTGCGTATAACGGAATGCCAGAAACTGCCGGAAAAAGCTGTAACGGAACGGAATCAGGTTGCTGATGTAATTGAGCTGGCCATGCAATACGCCTTGCTGCGCATTGCCTTCTTTGGAATAAGTGCCGATATTGACCAAACCGTACATGTAGCCCAGATTGTAAGGAAGGTATTTGCCCGTCGCATACTGAAGGCCGCCGTAGCCTCTTGCCCCGAATTCCGTATTTTCCTGGCCGATTGTCAGCGCAAACAAGTTACCGACCGGAACGTCTTCGGTACGGCCGAATCCGTAAATCAGTACGTCGCGTTTGTAATTGCGGTTGGAATAGCCAAGACTGATCAGGGTCGCACTTCGGTTCCAGTAAATCCGGTTGAGGTCCGGTGCTACTTGCGGCCGGTCCCGAAAACTGTATTTGTTGTGACGGATGGCAGTCACCAGCCGGGAATCTTTGCTGAGCCTGCTTTCCGGAAAAGGAAATTTGAAAGCCCTGCCGAGCCAGATATCATAATAATTGTATTCCGTCGGATACCTAATCTGCACTTCGGTATCGTCAAGAAGCCGTTTGTACTGCCGGATTCTGGTATGTCCGACATCTACTGCGCCTGCGTATTTGGTCTCATTTGTTAAAAACCGTCTGAAAAAATGAATAGACTGTTCCTGCCGGTCGCGTTCAAAAATCAGGTTTGCCTGACCGGTAATAAAGGTTTTTCCAATATAAGGAATCGTGTAAATGGTCCGGAACTGAAACTTTTGAAGCGTATCTCTGGCGTCCCATCGAAAAGCCGTTCGCTGTGAATGTGTCGTTCCGCGTACATTGATGTTTTCCAGTCCGATATTGAACTTTTTGAATGAGTTGAACCCGCCTGAAAAATTCAGCGACCACGCATCCTGAATGAGCACGATTACATCGGCCATCCAGGTTACATCCGTTCGGGGTACGACCAGAATACGCGCATCCACAATAGTACGGTTGGTCCTGAGCAGACGTTCGTTATCCTTCAAAACCTGCGCCCGAATGTCGTCGCCTTCTGAAAAAAGCAGAAATGATTTGCGAATAATGCCTTCACGCGTATTGGTATGCAGGCTTTTACTGACAAATCTTTCCAGCTGGTTGCCTTTCCGCGTTGTGTCGTACACGGATTCACCGAGAATATTAAGCTGTCGGATGTAAATTTTTCTGATGACCATTCCTTCATAAGGCGTAAACGGATTGGTCTCGATTTCCTTTACTTCAGTAACTTTTCCCTGATTATAAACATCCCTGAAAAGAAGCCTGTAAACGGCACGCGAAAATTTGGTTTTCGACATACGTGTTTTCAGGTTTGTATAGCGCGTACTGTCTCTGCTGTATATTTCCAGGCTGTCCGGGTTTTGAGCCGACGCCAGCGTGGAAAACAGTAAAAACAGCAGGAAATATCTATACATGTACAATTTTATTCCAAATCAACAGATTTAACGTAAACGTACCAACGACAGATATATTGAAATCCAGCAAATGGATTTAAAAACCGGTATTTGAATGGAGTAAATTTATTTTTTATCTGCTTCCAGAATCGCCTGCGCCGCTTTTTCAAGCGAACTAGGAGCCGGCGCTTTCTTCTGGGCGAATTTGCCGTTCGGCCGCATCACTGCAAACGTGGCAGCATCCAGCGGATTAAGCCTGAAAAGAAGATCCATCATCTGGTTGCTGTCGAGGAACAGGTGTACGCCTTTCAGCTGGTGACGTACAACATATTGCCTGAGCCTTGCTTCCTGTGAAATAGTTTCTTCACCGGGCAGATGGAGATAAATAAAGACCACATCATCGGGTACATTGGCCTGTAATGCCGGAATATAGTCCAGTTCTTCTCTGCTCCGGGAATCGTCCAGGTTCCATTTTGTAATGTAAATGGTTTTTCCCTTGTAACGGTCCGTTATACGGTTCAGCCAGGAAGTGCCGTTGTCATTGGAAGCAGTAAAAAAGTAGCCGGGCAGAACTTCAACGGGTTCAGCCGTCACATTCTTGAATTCAACTGCCGTTCTGATGCTGGCGCTGTCTTTGACTTCCAGGTTTACGATTTCGTCCAGCGACTGCCTGAACTGCGGAATGCCGATATTCGACTGGATGTATTTGCTTAGAAGAAGCTGTTGTTTGTAGGAAAATTTGTAAAGGTTTTTTGCAAGATAACGCACTCTCAGGAATTCAGTTGCGGTGCTGTCGAAAAGCTCGCTGTATAGTTTGTTTTCCCTTTCATAATTGAAAAGGAGGTTCAGGACCATTTCGTTACGTGCAAAAATTTTGTTCATAAAATCAAGCTCGCCTTTGTCTCTCAGACCGCTGCCGGTTATGGCATCCAGACGCTGTCTTTCTTCCGGGGTCAGATTGGTTGCATTGTTCCGGATCAGGGAAGACATCAATCTTACCGGAAGCGTGTTGGTACGCGACGGATTGGTGTATTTCTTTTCTTCCACCAGAAGATCGGCATAATTGCCGAAACGGTTTGCCCAGATGACGCGCTGCGCCGTAAGCGGCGGACTGGAAAGCCGTTGCAGACTGTCCAGCAGTTCTTTCGGAACCTGCACCTGATTGCTTAGTGCATATTCGTACAGAACCTGTAATTGTTCCTCATCCGAAATGGATTTTGCCCATTGATACAATGCAGGCGAAGCCACTGTATTTTGCGTGGCAGACCGGACTGCAGACAAACGGAGCTGTGCACGGCTCTGTGCCAGACGCTTCGCATCTTCCGGACTTCTTTCCCAGAACGATTTGAAAAAGTCAGTTCCAAGGTGTTTGTTGGAATTCAGAAGCCGGGTTTCTTCGGTCAGGAATGTTGCGTACTGATTGTTTGCATCCGCATTTACGCCTGAGAAGTAGAACAGTTTTTTTGCGTTTCGCAATGAATCTCCGTTAAAAACGATTTCAACGGTTCCCGCTGAGCCGAGAAATGTAGTAAATGCCTTTCCGCCGTAATCCAGGTAAAATTCTTCCTGCGGAAAAAGGATCGGCAGAGAAACCCTGAAACTGCCGTCTGCCTCGAGCGGCGCCTGTTTGCTGAGCTCGGATTGCGGCTGTAAAATGTTGTTTCTGGAAAATGTAATGGAAGGAGCCTGACGGTAAAGCCGGCCGTTCAGATTCAGAATTTTTCCTGTGATGATCAGCGAGTCGGTAGCTGCAAATGAAACGGACAAAAAGCCTGATAATATAAAAGTGAGAACGATGAAGCGCATGAACGTATTTGTTAGGAATTGATAACGAAAAATAGTGAGGCTTTTTCGTGCTGCCAAATTTGTTATTTTTATTCCATTCATAATTTGCAAATATTCGTCCGGCTATATGTTTTTGATTGGTTATGCCCTGTCTTCATTTTCGGGAAGCTGTTCCGAATTGCCGTCTTCATAGCGCACATATATGCCGTGATAACGTTCCTGAACAATGTAATCCTTTCTGAGCGGATGGCCATCCCAGTCTTCCGGCAGCAAAATACGCCGAAGATCGGGATGTCCTTCAAAATGTATGCCCATGAGGTCAAAAGCTTCTCTTTCGTGCCAGTCGGCAGTGCGCCATATATGGCTTACAGAAGGGACGGAAGGCAACGTTTGATCGGCTGTATTTCTTGGAAAAACCGTTTTGATCGCCAGATTATGACCGTATGGAATGGATGTCATGTTGTAAATCACTTCCATTGTTGCCGTTCCCGGCCCGTTATCCATGGCGGTTATGCATTCCAGAAAGTCAAAATATAATTGTTCGTCTTCATGCAGAAAACGGCAGATTTCGGCGACATCTTCCACCGGAACGATCAGAATGGGCTGCATGCCTTTGGTATCGGCATCCAGTCTGGATTCACTGAAACGGGCTGCGATCAAAGCGGTAATTTCCTGAAAAGTCATGATTTTGGGTTTATGCTGGGGTCAACGCTGCGTTTTCGGATTCCATTTCCAGAAACAGTTCCGGTGCAATGGGATGTTCGCCTCTTATTTTTTCCTGCAGTTTCATAAAACCGCCGATCAGTGCTTCCGGGCGCGGCGGGCAGCCCGGAACGTATACATCCACAGGTATGATCCTGTCAACGCCTTTTACGACATGATAGCCGTGTTCCCAGTACGGACCGCCGCAGTTGGAGCAGCTTCCCATCGAAATGACGTAACGCGGTTCGGGCATTTGTTCGTAAAGCCTGCGGATACGGTCGGCCATCCGGAAAGTCACCGTTCCGGCAACAATCATGACATCAGACTGTCTCGGAGAAGGACGCGGCAAAATTCCGAAACGTTCCAGATCATAATTAGAGGCATAAGCCGCCATCATTTCTATTGCACAGCAGGCAATTCCGAACCCCATCGGCCATAAGGACGATAACCTCGCCCAGTTCATCAGGTCTTCGGCATTGGTCAGAATAATGCCGCCGTCGCCAGTTTTTGTTTTATCACTCATCATTCGTATTTATCTTTGAAAATTTTCAATGAAATGAATATTGCAGCAAGTGCAATTGCCATTGAACATAAAAGTAACCATAATTAGCTGTAATATGTTTCCGGTATTCATGCACAAGACAATTCAGTTATTCCATTATATGAAAAACAGAATACTTCTGAACTTAATTCTCATGACAGCCACTTTTACATCCGTTCAGGCGCAAACAGATTCTACACTGCGTATTTTTGATAGCGGTTTCGGTATTTACGCCGAGCTGGGAATGCTTCCTGCAAACAAAGCCATAAGAAACGAGCTTGCCAAAATGAATATCAAGCCTTTTACTGCTTTTATGGGTTCCGTGGTGCTTACAAGGCGGCAGGAATCGCCGCGCTGGTTTTCAGAAGGCCGCATCATAGCCATGAACAGCACCAATTATACAACCGGAAAAAACGGCATGAAAGCAGATCTTGCGGGCATCGGAATCGGAACGTCCGGCGGACCCAAACTGATAAACAACGCGCGCTGGAACCTGACCATTCCTTTCGGAGCTGATGTGATGCTTTACCGGCTGAGTATCAAGAACGACGGTCAGGTTGCCTTTGGACATTTACTTCAGAATCCGTCCGCTTACAAGCCGGTAAGGTTACTGAATGCCAACATCAATCTGCATGCCGGAGTCGGTGCGGATTTCAAGATGAATTTTTTACCTAAAATCAATGAAAAGGTATTTTTAAGCAGTAAATTGACGTATCAGCAGCCGCTTCTGGGAAAAAGAAAATGGAAATCGGAAAGTGTAACAGTAAGCGATTTGCCGTCCTTGAAACTGAACCAGGTTTTTTTCCAGATCGGACTTGTATTTTTCCCCAAACGCAAGCCCAAGTTATGATTTTTAGCTTTTAGCGAATAGCTTTCGGCTTTTAGCAATTGCCTTTTAGTCGTAAAAAAGGAAAATTCAAACAACCAAATGACCAAACCCCGCCCACTTTTCGAAACATGATAATCCAAACAAAATATGACAAAAAGTAGCAGCCGATACTAAAAAGCCAAAAAACAACCAAATGACCAAACCCTACCAACTTCCCGAAACATGCAAATCCAAACAAAAAATGACAAAAAGTAGCAGCCGTTACTAAAAAGCCAAAAGACAGCAAATGACCAAAAACATCCAGCCTTAATTCCTGCGATATTTTTCATTAACCTTTTTATACATGTCCATCGGCACGGGCGATTTTATCTCCGGAACCTTCGGGTTAGTCCTTACCCAGTCCAGATAGCCTTTTGCCCATGCATAGGCCAGACCTAAAATAAGAATTCCGATAAAAACGCTCATTTCGGCCATGGCAAACCATCCCCATGCGCCGTTTGTCTGCCTGATCAGCTCTTCATTGCCGAAAACAACAGACCACGGAAAAAGAAACAGAAGCTCCACTTCAAACAGCACGAAAATAAGTGCAACAACATAAAACCGTACGTTAAACTGAATATTTGCATTTCCAAGCGGGTCTTCGCCGGATTCATAGGTAGTCAGTTTTTCTTCGTTCGGATTGGCCGGACGCAGAAAGCGGGCAATGGTCAGCATAACGCCGAGCAGCGTCAGTGCGGCAATGATGAATAAAAATATATAGCCGAAATCGGAAAGCATGTTTATCCGGATGTTTGTGCAAAGCTACTGATTTTGGACAAGCAGCAAAGTTTGTCGTATAAAAATGAAAAAGCCATTGTACCGGAAAAGGGTACAATGGCTGTAAATGTTCAGGTTTGTTTTCAGTCTTCGGATTCCTGCAGCCAGACTACTTTTTGTTCCGATTCATGTTCCTGACCGATTACGTCACGGTAAAGGTCGGGACGGCGTGCTTTCAGGTACCTGAAACCGCCTGCCTGTTCCAGCTTTTCTGGTGTTAAAGTAGCAATGGCAATGGCATTGCCCAGTTCACGGCATTCGGCAATTACGTCGCCGAAAGGATCAAGGATCATGGAACAGCCGTTTTTGAGCTGGTCATCGTCCATTCCGATCGGATTGCTGAAAACGGCATAAACCGCATTGTCATAAGCACGTGCCGGAAGCCATTTCATCAGCCAGCTCCGGCCTTTCAATCCATCAAATTCCTGTCTTAGCAAAGTAGGGTTTGCTTCCCTGTTTTCCCACAATGCAGGATCCACAAAGCCGGCGCCGGGCCGGGTAGAAGGTGTACACATGGTTACATGCGGCATAAAGATAATGTCCGCTCCGAGCAATTTTGTCGCCCTTACATTTTCCATGATGTTGTTGTCATAGCAGATCAGGATGCCGCATTTCCAGCCGTAAAGCTCAAAAACAACGTATGCGTCGCCGGGTGTCAGATGCGGGTTTATAAACGGATGCAGTTTCCGGTATTTGGCGACCAGCCCGTTTTCATCCACGCAGACATACGCTTTGTACATTTTGTTATCCGCATCTTTTTCAAAAAGTCCGGCCAGAACGGCAATCTTGTTTTCCGCCGCGATGCGCTGAAGTTTTTGAATGCTCGGGCCGTCTGGAATGAATTCTGAAATTTCAAGCATCTGTTCGCGCGACAGATTTCTGGCAAAAGTGTAGCCGGTAATCGAACATTCATGAAACGCAATCACTTTTGCGCCTTTTTCTGCTGCTTCCTTTGATAGCCGGCTGATCACTTCCAGATTGTAATCCTTGTCACCGCTTTTGTTCTCAAACTGTGCCGTAGCAATTTTTAAATTTTCCATGTTGTGCTAATCGCATTATTTCTGTTTACTGTCTGTTTTTCACCATTGTTTTGCCCAGAAACTTTGTCCTTTGAAACCACTCTGTAAGAGCAGACGAGCAGCCTGACTGCTTCGTTTTCCGCTCTGGCAGTAAAAAACAATCTTTTTATCCTGCGGAAAAGACGCAATGCTTTCCGGAATTTCGGATAACGGAATATTGATACCGCCGAAATTATCCGCTTCAAATTCGTTGTATTCCCTTACATCCACCAAATGGACTTGCTCCGGATCTTCCATCTGCAGGCTTTCAAATTCCGCATAGGTAAGTTCGCCAAGGACCCGTTCCGGTTTTGCCGACGATTCCTTCTTTGTTTCAAAAGTTGTGATGTCGCCGGCAGCAGCCGATCTTGCAAATGCAAACAACTGAACGGAACCGTTAAGCGCATTGATGACCATCAGTTTGCCCGATAAGACATCGCCGATTCCGCAGATCATTTTAATGGCTTCATTCGTCATGTAAGTGCCGATGATGCCGGGCAGAATTCCGATTACGCCGGCTTCCTCGCAGTTGTCGCCTTCCTCGGCATCCGGAAAAAGGCAGCGGTAAGTTGGGCCGTTGTTGTAATTGAATACGGAAACCTGACCTTCAAAACGCAGGATCGAACCGAAAACAAAGGATTTGTCCAGTTTCACACAAACATCATTGACAAGATACCGCGTAGGAAAATTGTCGGATGCATCAATGATCAGATCGTATTGCGAAACGATTTCAATAGCATTTTCTCCCGTAAGCCGTTCCGGAAAGGATTGTATTTTAACAAATGGATTGATCGCCGCTAACTTGTTCGCAGCCGTAACCGACTTGTTTTTGCCTACATCGTCACCGGAATATAAAATCTGGCGGTGCAGATTGGTGAAGTCAACGGCATCATCATCGACAATTCCCAGACTGCCAACGCCGGCCGCTGCCAGATAAAGAAGTACCGGACAGCCGAGCCCGCCTGCACCGACTACAAGGACTTTTGCTGCCTTGAGTTTTTCCTGACCGGCCAGTCCGACTTCGGGTAAAAGAATTTGCCTGCTGTAACGCCTGCGTTCCTGAATTTCGAGCATTGGTTCATGATTTCAATTTAACGAAGCTATTAAATTCCAGGATAAACTAAAACTGGGCCGGTATGTACTTTCTGAACGGCATTGTCAGTTCACGATGATCGGAATTTAGTTTTAGGAATAAACCGCAAAAGCTTTGGCGATTTGCCTATGCGGAGCATAAGAAATTCTGAATTTTATGGGGTAACTTTGAAACCGTTAAATCAACCTGTTATTGAACTTACGTTATTTTGATGGATCTTATTATCAGAAGTGCTGCTCCGAAGGACTTGCCTTCACTGCTTGAAATTATAAACCACGCCATTCTTAATACTACCGCAATTTACGATTATGAACCCCGTACGCTGGAACAGCAAAAGGCATGGCTGGAACAGATGTTCATTGACGGAATGCCTGTGATTGTTGCCGAGTCGGACGGTGAAGTGATCGGTTATGGTTCCTATAATATATTCCGTCCTAAAATCGGTTACAAATTCAGTGTTGAACATTCGATTTACCTGGATGAAAAATCCCGGGGTATGGGAGTAGGGGGAAAGCTGTTGGGCAGCCTTATACAGCGGGCAAAGGAATCGGGCCTGCATACCATGATCGCCGGCATTGACGCAGCAAACCGCGGAAGCATCGAATTTCACAAAAAATACGGTTTCGTTGAAAAAGGCTACCTTAAGGAAGTAGGTTTTAAATTTGATCAGTGGCTGGACCTTGTATTTATGCAGCTGCAACTGGAAGACGACGATTGAACATAAAAAAAGCTGTCTCGGAACCGACGGTAGTAAAATGAATTACAATTCCTGGTTCCGGGACAGCTTTCAAGCAAACAGCAGTTAATGTGCGCGGCCGGTTTCCACGTACGTTGCTTCATCGCCGGTCGGTTTGCCTTGCCACCACGATGCCAGAATGGAACCGGTAATGTTCATTAGAGGACCAAAAATAGCCGGCGCCAGCCCGACAGTAGCCATTTTCCCCATTTCCTTGGCAATTCCGGAAGCCAGTCCGCCGTTCTGCATGCCGACTTCAATGGCAATGGTACGGCAATCTCTTTCGCTCATCTTGAACAACCTTCCGGACCAGTAGCCGAGCGTATAACCCGACAGGTTATGAATCAGTACGAGCAGAAGCAAAGCGGGCCCGATGGTAAGCAGACTGTCGCGGCCGGCAGCCGTGATAATCACGATAATGAATGCAATTCCTGCCATGGAAACAAGCGGCATGGCAGCATCCAGCCATTTAACTTTTCCGCTGAACAATTTATTAAAAAGAAGTCCGGCACCAATCGGGATAATTACCATTTTAATAATGTCCCACATCATATGCAGCGTATCGATCTTTACGAAAGCGCCGGCCAGCATACTCATCAGCACCGGCGTGACAATCGGAGCAAGCATGGTTGAAATCGCAGTTATCGTAATGGAAAGCGCCAGGTTTGCTTTTGCAAGATAGGAAATCACATTGGATGCCATGCCGTTTGGCGAGCAGCCGATGAGGATAATGCCCGCTGCAATTTCGGGCGGAAAACCGCTGATGCTCGCAAGCGTATAGCCGATGGTCGGCATGATGATGAAGTGGCTTACAACGCCGATCAGCACGCCTTTCGGCATTTTTACAACGCCTACAAAATCACCGAAACTCATGGACGTTCCCATTCCGAACATAATGATCTGGATCAGCGGCGTAATCAGCGTAGCCAGTTTGAAGCCGTTTACACTCTGGAAATGCTGCGGATAATACAATGCAGTCGTAACGGCTGCAAAGATAATGGTCGTGTAAGTAAACCCTTTCAGCTTTTCATAACCTCTGAAACTGATGGCGAGCGAAATAAAAAATGCGATGAAAAATGGCCCCGCCTGCGGTAAATTGCCTGAAAACGCAAGATAAAGTGCCACGAGCAGGCATAAAGCAGCAATGCCGGACAGGAGCTTATAAATATTCATACGGTTGTTTTGCAATTGAAAAAAGGTGAATGGAAATTTAGGAAGCAATGCATTGTAAAGTCTGGAAACTTCGAATTACCAGGTTCTTTTCTTCATATATTCATCCAGTTCCGAACGTTTCATCGGAATTTCATTCGGGTTGTTGTCCAGCCATTTCAGGAACGCTTCTTTCAGCTGATCCGTCCATTGATTATCGATCTGGCCGGGTGTGAACTTTCCTTCTCTCAGCATCTGAAGCGCAAATTTGTCCCTTAGCGTAAGGAATTCAGCAGTAATAACCACCTTTTCGGCCATGTGCGCAGGAATGAATATGACACCTTCTTTTTTGGCAAGGACTACATCTCCGGGCAACACAATGGCACGTCCGATCCGGATCGGCGTATTGATTCCGGTCAGAAAAACGTCTTTAAGGAATGAAGGATCAAAATCCCTTACAAAAGCGTTGAAACCTTCTATTTTGGAAAGCCCTTCAAGATCCCGTACAGAAGCATCAAACACCACTCCATTGCCTGATTTTGCATAAATGGATGTTCCGAGATTGTCGCCGATCAATGTGCCGCTGGCGATTTTGCCAAAACCATCGGCAACGTAAACGTCACCTTTAGATAGCATATCAATAGGCCAGGAATTGGTATTGCCAAGTCTTCCGTTTTTGTTCCCACGGTCTTTTACCAGTTTTTCGACATCAGGCCGGGAAGGCATGAACTGGGCAGTCAGTGCGCGGCCGGCAATCACGATATCATCTTTCAGGATTTTCCAGTTTCCGTCGAACTGACAATTGTAACCCTCATTTTGCAAAACAACCCAGGCTTCTTCAATGGAAATGTTTTTGGCACGCTGGATCAATGCATCCGACACTTTCGGACGCCCGTCAGGGAATCTTTCACCTTTCCATTCGGAGGTCAGGAAAATCAGTTCTTCTTTGGGTATGGTCTGTGCTTTTACAACTTCGGGACAACTCAGGCTTAACGCCAGGACTGTAATAAAACCAATGAAAGGTACTCTCATAAAAAAATAGAATTAAGCGGCTAAGGACTGTTGCCGGAATATATTTGGTTGAACAGGGAAACTGGTAACGAATATCTGTATTAAAGCAGAAGGAATGCCGAATATCATGGCTTAAATTCAAATTTTCAAACCGGAAGTTATATCCTGCTGAAATCCGGCTCAAAAAAAGACGTCTGAAACTTTAAAAAAAGAATTTTCAGACGTCCGGTTTTATTCAGATTATTTGCTGGAAATCACCAGCGGATCCGTGATGCCGTTCAGGTCGTATACCACTTTTCCTGCGCGGATTGTCAGCTCGGCTTCCAGTTTTTGTTTTCCCTGGATTTTTGTTCCGGTGTAATCAAAAAAGCCGAACGTGCCGGTATCATTCAACTGGAATTTGCCGTCGAGTACGCGCAGAACGGTAACGTCTGCACGTGAGCCAACGGAAAGGTTTCCAAGCTGTTCGCGGTGAATGGCCTGAGCCGGGGCCCACGTGCTTGCCTTGATCACACTTGGAAGATCCATGCCCATGGCGAGGAATTTGGACATGACATTCAGCATATCTTTCATCGCATTGTTCATGCTGCCGGTGTGAATATCCGTACTGATCGTGTTCGGATAAAAACCGCTTTTTACGGCCGGGATAGCCTGTGAAAAAGCAAAACTGATCCCGCCGTAACCCACGTCGAACAAAATTCCTTTTTTACGTGCCTCATAAACGAACGGCTTCACTTTTCCGGTTGCAACGTCCACAATCGGTTCTCTGCTGCTCAGTTGTCCGAAGCAATGCGTGAAAATATCGCCGGGACGCAGGTGTTTCATGAACAGTTCTTCAATCGGAAGTACGGGCTTGCTTCCGCCAAAATCGATCATAACGGGAACATTGGCCAGCTTGCCGGCTTCCACAGCGCGGTCAGTCGGCGTCCAGTTGTAGCCGTTATAATGCGCCAGTTTGATGCCGACTATATCTTCCGGGTTTTCTTTGGCAACCCGGGCCGTTTCAGCGGCATCCATATCTTCCACGTTCTGCTCGTAAGTACTGCCGCGCATGCCTTCTCCGACGATATTCAGAAATGCCAGTACGCGGGTTCTGGATGCATCAATCGTTTGTTTTTTGAAAGCAGGAAAAGATCTCCATCCCGAGCAGCCGGCATCCACAACGGTCGTAACGCCTGTACGGAACGTGAAACCATCCGGCTGAAGAGCGTTGGGGCCATTGCTGTATGTCTGATCCATGTTGGTGCCGTAGAAGTTGTGCGAATGCATATCGATCAGTCCCGGCGTTACATACAAGCCTTTTGCATTCACCACCTGCTTGCCTTCTTTGGGATCGATGTTTTTGGCAACAAGCATCACGGTGTCGCCTTTCAGCGCCACATCCATGACGGCATTCATGTTGTTTTTCGGGTCAATGACAGTTCCGCCTTTAATAACAATGCTGTACTTCTGCGCACTGGCGGCATGCAGAGAAAAGATGAAAGCCATACAGGCCAATAGAGATTTCTTGTTCATGATTAAGGTTCAGGAATAATTGGTAAAAGGGTATTTGTTCTGGAATTTCCCGGTTTCAAATGCTGCTTCGGCTGGCTGTGGAAGCATAAATCAGACTTCCCGATACTTCCGGAAAGTCTGATTTTACATGTTAAATCTGTATTTTATTTATCCCACCAAACCTTGCTCGAAAGTGTATTGGTGCCACCTTGTCTTGTTCTTGCTTCGTAGAAGTTTACTCCGTTATAAAGTTCTTCTGAATCCGGAATCACAAAACGTGTTGGAATCTGACCGCCTGTCAGGTTGCCGGGATAGTTGGTCGGAGTAAGTTTGGGATAACCTGTACGTCTCCAGTTGGACCAGATTTCGTATTCGTCTTCCAGAAACAGCGCAACCCATTTCTGCGTATGGATCTGCTCCATTTTATCAGCCAGTGTCCCGGTTTCTTTAAATGGATTTTGCTTCAGGTAAGCAGCGATTTTTGCATCGGAAATAATGCCGCCCGCTCCGAAAGCCGCCCATTGTTTCATGCCCGACGTTACTGCGGCATTGTATTCAGCCGCAGGCGTTGTGGCCGAATACCAGCCTCTCAGTCCTGCTTCTGCCAGCAAAAGGTGCACTTCCGCAGGTGTGAAAACCAGCAAAGGTGCACTGTATTTCAGGATCGTGTTTGGATTTGGCTCAGAATAGGTATCGAAATCCGCAGGCAGCGAGTTAAAGGCCGCATTTGGCATTCCTTTTTGCAAAGCCGTTGCCGTATCTGCAACATAAGGAGCAGTAGCAGAAGCTTTCGTCCATACAACCGAGATGACATTCAGACGCGGGTCTTTGGTCGTTTTCAGATGGTCGATCAGTGTTTTGGCTAGTTTTCCGCCTTCCACATTGTCGCCGCCGGGCGTTACATAATCCGTCGACATCAAACCTGCCGAGATGAAGTTACGGCTGGCTGTGATGGAACCATCCACGTAGGCAATCGTTGCAATGTCTTCGTCCGCTGTGATCACGCCGCCGGCAATGGCTTTCTTTACCCATGTCTCGGCCATAGCTGCATCCACTTCTGTCAGACGCATGCCCAGACGAAGCATCAGCGAGTAGCCGAATTTTTTCCACTTGTCAATGTTACCGCCGTAAATCAGGTCCGCGTTACCAAATGTCTGCTGGGATGCGTCAAATGCATTGATCGATTCTTCCAGCTCTTTCAACAAATCTGCATAGATTGCTTGCTGCGTATCATATTTTGGTGTGAAGTTCTGGCTCGAAAGTGCTTCTCCAGCTTCGAAATAAGGAATGTCGCCGTACAGGTCGGTCAGGCGGTGAAACAGGTAAGCTTTCCAGATGCGGGCAACGGATAGCCTGTTAACGTCTGCCGGATTTTCTGAAACCGCGTCAATCACTTGCGCAATGTCAATTACCGCGCCCTGGCTTACCGGATCACCTCCATACAAGTTCCAGCTTCCCTGGCTGTAACCAAAATTGAAATATTTGTCACCTGCCGCAGGAACTTCCTTATAAGTTGCGAAATGCTGCATCGAACCACCGATCGTAAGGTAAGCGGCGCCTGTGAAGTTGTTGCTAACGGTTACCAGCTGCGCCCGTGTGAAAAGAAAGCCCGGAACAACTTCCGTGGAAGCATTTGGGTTTATATTCATTTCTTCAAAACCATTGTCGCAGGAAGCAATGAACAGGGCCGGAGCCAGGTATAATACTTTAATTAAATTTTTCATATTCACTAAAATCTTTTAATGATTAAAACTTCACTGTCAGGTTCACGCCCAGACTTCTTGTTCTTGGCACACCAAATGCTTCAAGACCTTGCGCATTGCCATTGGTATAGCTTGACTCAGGATCGAAGTAGTTATTGCGCTTGTCTTTGTAAATCAGCAGCAGGTTGCGGCCAACCAATGACACCGAAGCAGCCTGCAGTTTCAGGAATGAAAGCTTGCTGACATTCAGGTTGTAGCTCAGGATAACCTGGCGCAGCTTCACAAAGTCATTGTTGAATGTGAAAATGCCTGTGTAATTTTTATCATTGTCATAATAAGTATCTACGTCTTTTTTCTCCCACGTTTTGGTAAACGGAGCGCCTTCCGGCGTTACACCTGTAACCGTAATACCCGTTTCACGACCCGGAAGTGTTTCTTTTGGCAAACCGAAACGATAAGCATACTGATACATGTTCGAGTACACCACGCTTCCGAATTTACCGTCGACAAGAATGTTCAGCGAGAAGTTTTTGTATTTGAAATTGTTGGTGATACCCATGGTCAGCGGAGGAATACCGTTGCCCAGTTTTTCAAGATTACCTCTTACTGCATAGCCGCTTGCAGTGTTGAAAACCACATTTCCGTTGTCGTCGGTTTTCTTGTTGTAACCCCAAACTTCACCATAAGTACCACCCACCTTATTGTTGATCAAGCCACCGCCTACGCCGGTTCCGATGCTAAGGCTTGGCAGGTTATCGGCCAGCTTCACGATCTTGCTTTGATTATAAGCCATGTTGTAGCTGATATCCCACATGAAATTGGTTTTACGAAGCGGTGTTGCAGTCAGCAAAAGCTCGATCCCTTTGTTGCTCAGCTCGCCTACGTTCAGCAATGCGGATGTGTATCCCGAAGAAGCTGCGATGGAGCTTTGAACAATGTCATTGGTAGTTTTACGGTTGTAAAAAGTAAGGTCAAGACCGAAACGGTTGTTGAGGAAACGGGCTTCCAGACCAGCCTCGTAAGTCGTTGAAGTAAGCGGACGCAAATCAGGGTTAGGCACCAACGCCGAAGCCAGCTGCTGCACCGGACGACCATTGTGGCCGCCTTGCGCCATCTGATAGCTTTGGTAAATTCTGTAAGGATCCACGTTTACTGCACCCACTTGTGCCCATGAGGCACGAACTTTCGCAAAGCTGATGGCCGTTGGCATATCGATGGCCTCCGAAAGAATTACCGTTCCGCCCACAGCCGGGTAGAAAATGCTGTTATTTGATTTGTTCAACACCGAAAACCAGTCCTGACGTCCAGACATGGTCAGGTAAGCCAATCCTTTATAACCCAGGTCGATTGAGCCGAAAACAGAGTTGATTCCGCTTTTCCGATATACCGGCGTCGTTGTGGATGTCGCAAGATTGGTAAAGCTGTAAAATCCTGGAATGGTGAATTCGGTACCTCGGTAAGCCATTTCATCATAAATGCTGCGCTGCGTGTTACCGCCCAGCAATGCGGAGAAGCTGAAATTTTCAAAATCCTTGTTGTAATTCAAAGTCAGCATTCCGTTGGTTTCCGAAGAAGTCGTATTGTTGGATTCATAGCGTCCCAGCGGCTCGTAAGCATTGTTGGTAGGCACCACAAATTCGTATTTGAAGTTGTAGTAATCCTGGCTCACGCTTCCTTTGATAAACAGATTTTCAAGCAGGTCGTAACGTATGCTTGCCTGGCCTAAAAAACGGTTCTTACGGTCGTCGTTTTTGAATTTGTTAATGACAAAATAAGGGTTTGGCGCAGCAGGAACCGGGTTCCATTCTACTTCTCTGCCTGTGGCGGCATCATAGCCCGGAGCCAGGTTGCGGATATCCACCGTATTGGCGATCAAATGCGTTGCCCAGTGCGGGTTGTAGTCTGCATAACCTACTTTCGGACGGTTGTGGCCGTCTTCAATGTTGTACTGAACAACGGTTTCGATGCTTAACTTTTTGCCAAGAAATGCATTCACATTCAGGTTGGCAATTCTTCTTGTGAAATCGGAATTGGGAACAATGCTGTTGGATTTTGTATTGTTTAAACCAAAACGGAAATTAATTGTTTCATTTCCACCGGTAAATGCAATGGAGTTGATGTAGTTTGTTCCCGTTCTGTAAAAGTTTTTGAGGTTGTCTTTTTGCGGAGAATAGGGGCGAAGCTGGCCATCGAACTGGATCACCGGCGAGCCGTCCATTTTGGCACCGTATGACAAGCGTCCCGAGCTTTTTGCCTGTGTTTGGGTAGTTGGCTTTACACCATCCACGCCTTGACCGTATTCATATTGCCAGTCCGGAATAATCGCAAGGTTTTCCGTTGTGAAGTTGCTGTTGAATTCCACACCGATGCCTTTTTGCGCACGTCCTTTTTTTGTTGTGATCAAAATAACGCCATTTCCCGCACGTGCACCGTACAAAGCCGCTGCTGGTCCGCCTTTCAATACACTGATCGATTCAATGTCGTCGGGGTTGATACCGCCTATACCGTCACCGCGGTCGGTGTTGTTACCATTTCCGTCCGATGCGTTGCCGCCTCCCGGAACGCTGTTGTCCATCGGCATCCCGTTGATGACATACAATGGCTGGTTATTTCCGCTCAGAGAACCGTTACCGCGGATGATGATACGGCTGGAACCGCCGGGGCCGGTCGACATACCCGTTGCATTCACACCGGCAATTTTACCCGTCAAAGCATTGGCCACGTTGTTTTCACGTGCTTGTGTGAACTCGCTGCCTTTTACTTCAGTAACAGCATAAGCAAGTGCCTTTTTCTCCTTTGAAATACCCAATGCAGTTACAACAACTTCATTAAGTGCTTTCGCTTCCGGTGCAAGCTGTACCGAAACCATCGTTTGGTTTCCGACAGGAGCTTCCTGGGAGGTGTAGCCTACAAAGCTGAAAATTAATACAGCAGTTGCTACTTCCTGATCCGGTATATCTATAAAATATTTACCCTCGGCATCGGTGGAGGTACCGCGCTGCGTGCCTTTTACAAGTACGCTCACGCCCGGCAGGCCGGAACCCGTTTCATCCGTAACCACACCCGAAACATTGCGTTTGGGAGCATCCTTTGCAGCCGGGCTGGCTTCGGAAGCAGCCGATTCCCTTTTCAGAATAATGCGGTCCTGCACTACTTCATACGTCACTTTGTGCGGAGCCAGTATTTTTCCCAAAACCTGCGAGAGCGTTTCATCCTGAAATTTGAAAGAATACTTCTGGCTGTTGAAAATCACCGGATTGTACATAAACTTGACCTTTGTCACATGCTCGATCTTTTCCAGAGCCTGTTCCATTTCGGCGTTGGCCAATCGTAACGTTACTTTTTGATCCAGGACTTTCTGTCCGCGCACGTCATAGGCATGCACCAGCGTGCCAAAGGCAATGGAAAGCAAGGCTTGATACAGTGAAATGCGCATGATCCGCTGTAAAGCATTTTGAAATTGTACTTGTTTTGACATAATTTTGGTTTTTGTCGGGTTTGAAATTCGGCATTAAATTCCCGTGATAGCCGTCATACGGATATCATAAGCGTAAATAAACTGGGGATTGGGTGAGTCGGTGATGTTGCAGCATCATCGGCTCTTTTACAGGCAATTGAAAGAATAAACTGTTGTCATAGGCATTAACGGGTTTGTCATTATTTATTGAGGATTATTGTCAGCAACCTTTACTGTTGATAATAATGCTTGCATCAAGCTGCTCATATTCAGCACCGAGCGTTTTGCATATCAGGTTAATCTTTTCAAAAAGCGGTTCGTCGGACAAGGATGCGGTCAAGTAACAGTTGCGCATTACTTCTGCATCAAACACGATTTTTACACCATAAGACTTTTCCAGTGCCGCGAACACTTCCGTAATCGGTGTGCCCTTGAATTCAAACGATTGCCGCTGAATGGGCATTTCGAGCAGTTTCGGGTTGGGGATCAGGCTTCTTGTGAGCCGGAGTTCTTTCGCGGCAAACACAATCTGCTGATTGGGCGTAAGCACCATTCCGCCAAGCCGGTCATTCGACTGCTGTTTTGACAATGCTTCTTTTGTCATCGGGAAAACCGAAACCTTTCCGGTTTTTACAACCACTTTAACTTCGCTGTCGTCAAATGCACTTACTTTGAAACTGGTTCCCAGCACTTTGGTAGCCAGTGTATGTGCATATACATAAAACGGCTTATCCGGGTTTTTGGCCACTTCAAAAAAAGCTTCACCGATCAGGAATACTTCCCTTTTGCCGTGTTCAAATTTTTTCGGATATGTAATGCGGCTTTTGGGCTGTAACAAAACCGAACTTCCGTCTTCCAGTAAGACCAGCCGTGCTTTTTCAGAATTGTTTTCCTGCTGTACGAGTGGCTCCGAAATTTGTCCCAGAATGACTTTATACTGATCCGACTGCTGCTGTGAAGCCGTTTGTTTGTTAAACCACCATCCAGCAAAAATCAGAACCAGAACGGAGGCGGCCATATGATACCAGTGCGGTCTGAAACGGATCTGCAAAAATGATCTTTTAGCCGTATTCTCACCGATGGCGTGCGAAAGCCTGTAAATTTCATTGGCAATTTCGTCCTCCGAAATGTTGTTGAATGCTGCTTCGGTCTGCGCAAGAATGTTATTAGCACTTGCAACAAGTTCGTGCCTGTCAGGATTGTTTTCCAGCCATTCCGTCCAGAACACAGCTTCCTCCGGGTCACTGAACAAAATCCACCGTCTGAATGAGGAATCGGCGGCCAGTTCTTCCGGAAGAAAATTTCGGTAATCTTGCATATAAGGCAAATAATAGTACGGCTAATTATACTAAGGATGCAGCTTTCTTGGGTCAATACTCTTTTTCTGAAAATTATTTTTCAAAAAGAACATGGAACTCCTTTTTATGCCATTTTCAAGAGCTGTTTCCTGCTTTTGGAAATCCCATTCTCCATTACAGGAATTTAGGAATGCAGATGTTTTACTGCTTATCAGAAGCAAACAATGTACGTTCAAGCAACCTTTTGACTAACCTTCCAATAAGCCGGTTTTTACCTTTTGCTCACTGAACTGTAGCCGCTTGCTCATCATCTTCGCTTCATCGTACCGGTTTGGTTTACTTCGAGGCAAGTAAACAAATGGTTTCATTAACAATTAAACATCGATTCATTATGAAAAATGTAGAAAATAGGCATGTTATCAGCGGTTTGTGTAAAACCATTTCATGCAGCCTGATCTTGCTAGTCGTTCTGTTTCAGTTCACCGCCTGCAAGCACGATGAAGATCGAGAAAGTATATCAGGAATTTACGGTGCTATCGTCGATAAAGATGAAAAAGGTGTCGAAAACGTAGAGGTTCAGATTTATGGTAAAGCCGGCAATGAACCACGCGTGCTGTTGCAGAATGCATTTACCAACAAGCTGGGTAACTATGATATCACCGTGGATGTACCCGGAAAATTTGAAATAATTGAAGTATCTGTCCCTTTTACAAAGATAAAGGGATCAGAAGAAAAGGTTTTTGGCAAGCCAATTGATGATCCTTCATCTAATAATATAGGATTAGGTTATGCAAGGATTGGGGAGAAAACCCGCATTGATTTTAAGATGGTAAAAGAATGGTAAAAGTAAAAGGAAGTTAATAGTTCAAAATGTCGTAAAAGGCTGGTCAGTATGATCAGTCTTTTATATGATCAATAATGAGCTATTGCAGAAATTATAAGAATATAGATAACCGCTCCAACGACTTTTATCTGTGATTTCAGGCAGGCAATTCCTTTAAACAGCAGATTGGCAACCGACTGGCGGTTAACCTGCATGAGATCGGCGATTTGCTCGTTATCCATTCCTTCGTAATATTTCAGGAATATGGCTTCTTTCTGACGACGCGGAAGTTCTTCCAGTGCAGTTCTTACTTTCGCCTTGTTTTCATTGAAAAGCTCATTCCTTTCAATCTCGGTTTCTACCGTCTGATAATCGGAAATCTGATCAACTTCACCTACGTCCAGCTGCGCTACGGCAGGATGATGACGGCGGAATTCCTGAAAAAGCTGGTTTCGCAAGGCTTTCAGAAAATAAATGGTGACAAACTGGATGTGAATACTCTGCCTTTTTTCCCAGATATGGATCATCAGTTCCTGAATGGAATCTTTGATAAATTCCCGGTCTGAGGTAAAGCTGGTGGCGTAATTGAACAACGTGCGGTATTGCTTGTCGGCCAGCTGACAAAATGCAAGACTGTCGCCGGCCTGGGATTGGTGCCAGAGATTTAAAAGAAGTTCGTTCTCTTCAGCGATGCGTTGTCTCTTGTTCAAATCAAATTGGGTCAGGCAACAAAGTAACTTCAAAAATGCCTAATAAAGAAATTTAAGCTCAACTTTAATTTTAAAGGGGAAATAATATCTTGGTTAAATTCAATTAACCCAAATATAAATTGGAATATGTGAAAATATTTTGACCGGCCCGGTTAGGGCATTCTAAGGCCGTTGCTGCAGAAAGGAATTTACCGTTTGAAAATCCATAAAAAAATATCAGACTGAGAGAAAGCCGCATGCATCGGAAATATAAAACACACGATATTTTACGTTTTGAATTGCCTGTTTCTTTCAGTCTGACAACAATGCTGTTTTTACTGCGAAGTTCTGATATTAACCATCCAGTCTATTCCGAACTTATCCTGAAAAGCACCAAAAAAATCGCCCCACATCTGGCGGTCGAGCGGTACGACAATGGTGCCATTTTCACTTAATGCCTCATATTTGCTGCGCAGGGAAGGTTCATCAAACCCGCTGAGCGACAGATTGATTTTGCCTGCACCCAGCGGCATTCCTTCGGGTGCATCGCCAGCCATAAACTCGATTTCGCCGCCCATCAATGTTCCGTGCATCACATGATCACGCATGCCGGCAGGACAGCTTCCGTCCATGTCGCCGTAAGTCATCAGGTTCAGTTCACCGCCGAAAATGGTATGATAAAATTCTAGCGCTTCGCGGCAGTTCCCGTCAAACATAAGGTAAGGATTCAAATCCATTTTTTCCATGGTTTAAGATTTAAAAACAGGTGATTTCCAAATAATCTGAATAGGACAAAGGTAAATGCCGGCGGCTAAATCGTGCGGGTGAGATCGCGACAAGGAAAGGGGGGCTTTGTGACAATTATTATTTAACAAAAAAGCACCTCTTTGTATATTCAGGTGCTTTTTTGTTAGAAAATTACTTTTCGTTTCTTATTATTTCAACTTTTTCGAAAAAGAGTAGTAAATCTCTGAAAGTGAAAAAGGTTTTACTTATGCTTGGACTGTAACCTAATTCATTTTGAGCCAGCATGTATCCACTGAACATCGTCCAGAGTTCATTTGTCCAAGTTTCAGTGTTGGTCATGGAAAGTAGTTCTTTTACTTCCAATCCATAGGCAAGTAATCTTGAATCCTGAGATTCAGATAAATTTGTGTGTGTTTTCATTTTATGTTTAAAGGATTAAAAATAAACCCTGTCTTAGGTGTCCTTATGCACATAATGAGCATCCGGGGGACTTTCACCACACCCGCACCATAACAGGGCATTTCTTGCAAGATTTTTCATATAAATTATGTTTTAAAGGAGTGCGATATTCGGTAGTTCTGCCGAGGAATGCAAATGAGTGAAATGGAAATTTCAATACTTTACGTTACAATGAATTAACGGTTAAAATGTTCTTTCGAAAGGTATATATGATTGTTTTTAGGGGAAATTAATTTTTTGTTTTAAGGCGCCTGTTCGATTTTCCTTATACAATGAAATCATAATCTTCTGTAAAATGCATTGAATTTGCATTCACCAACTTTTAAGTTCTGCGAACAAATACAAACAAAAGAGCCAGCCGGTCTGTAAAGTCCGGCCGGCTCTTTTGCTAATTAGATATACTTTCGAATTTTCTAGATATAGGCAATGCAGTCGATTTCCACAAGTGAATCGCCCGGAACGCCGCCGTAAACGGCAACGGTTGTACGGCATGGTGGCTTGTTTCCGAAACGGCCTTTATAGGCTTCGTTCATGGCTTTGTAATCGTTCAGGTCGTGAAGGAAAACACTGCATTTCAATACTTTTTCCATGGAAGAACCTGCTTTGATCAATTCTTTTTCCAGTTCGTCCAGTACATGCTTGGTATGTGCTGTAATGTCCCCTTCAAAATGCGCACCTTTTCCGGCTATAAAAACCATGTTGTTGAACTTGGTATGACCGGAAAACAAGGGAACGTCCTGATACATGACCACATCGCCGACTTCCTTTTCAGGAGCAACATCCGCTTTCGCTTTTGAAGCAACGCCAAGTCCTGCCACACCTGCAACAGAAGCGAATAATTTTTTTAGAATGGATCTTCTTTCAGACTTCATAATGGATATTTTAATAAGGTTGTTTAATGCTATTTAATTATGATCTTTTTTTCTTGCTTCTTTTTGCCAGTTTGTCATTTGCCGGCAAAGTTACTTTCCAGATGCTGCCGCCGGCCTTGTTACCGCCCTGTTTTCCGCCATATTCAATAATGTACAAAATGTTTCCAACCAGAAGCGCGTCAGTAGGAGCGGTAAATCCTTCGATCAAGCGCGTTGTTTTTACCTTGTAATTGTCGGTTGCTTTGTCATAAACAAGATCCAGATCCAGCAAATCCCGGCCTTGCCTTCTCAGCGGACTCGGATTGGTTACGCCGTTTCTTGGCCCGCCGGTGTAGCGGATTACAAATCCGTCGCCGGCCAGATCTTTCCCGAGTGCATTTTCATTGTCAAAGAACAGCGCAAGCGGCGAGGAATGTGCATTGAAAGTTCCGACCGTTACGCCGGTTGTATCGCCGTCCATGACAACACCTGTTTTTCTGTCGCGGTACTCGTTTGCATCCGGGCCCAGATTCTGTACAGCAGGTGTAAACTGAACGTTAGCCGGTCTTTTAGGGAATTCCGGATCGTTGTGAAAGTACTTCATCAGCCATGCAAAAGCAAATTTGCTCAGAAAAGGATCTTTTTCAGGATCGGGCTGGAAGTCGGGATACTGCTGTGGATTTTCGATGCCGCCCATAATCCACGGAAAACCGTAATGATGTCCCTGTCTTACCCAAAACATATCTTCGGGATGATCGTAATCGCCTGAATTTGAAACGGCAAACAGATTTCCTTTCGGATCAAACGCCATATCATATGCGTTGCGGATTCCCTCTGCGTAAATGTATCCGTCGGCTTTGAGCTTGGCTTCATCTGCGGATAGCAAAAGATCTTTGGAATCAATCGGAAAACGGAAAATTTTGGCAGTCAAAGCATTGTCTCTTGCATTCGGGTATTCGCCGCCGTTATCCTGAACTTCGCCGTGATCCGTGCGTGCGCCGGTATTTACATAAATGTATTTCCCGTCCGGACTGATTTCCAGCGCATTCCAGCCATGGTCAAAAGTCGTTTTGTTAGCACCGTATTCAACCGTATTGAAAACCACAGTCATTTCGGGCTTTTCCACGCCGCTTTTCATTTCATAGCGGACCATGCGGCCTTTGTTTCCTTTATTGTTGTTGACGTTGATATTACCCGCCAGAAAAAGTGTATTTCCCTTGAAAGCAGCGCCCTGCAGTCGGATAATGCCATGATCTTCGGCAGAAAGCAGTTTTTTGCTTTCAGGCTGGCCGTTTACAACGACGATTTTAAGCACATCCCCGAAAAATGTGGTGTAATAAATTTCACCTGTAACCGGATGGCGTATAATCCGTACCGCCTCGGGTTCTACTTTCATGTAGTGTTCGATCGTAATATCGTCACGAAGCGACTTCGGCGTTGCCGTGCCCTGTTCCTTGGTTTGTGCGGAAGCATGAAATGCGATGCCGGCAACAAGCAAGGCAGCCAGGCCGGGTTTGAAAATGCATCGGAATGTGAACATGGTATAATTCAGGGTTCAGGATTTACTCGTTTTTACCTAAATGGCGTATGTATGCTACAAGCTGCCATCTTTGTTCGGCTGTAAATACATCTTTGAAAGGCGGCATGTTGCCTCTTCCGTTGGACAATTTCCAGAAAAGGGCACCGTCACTTTGCTTTTTGATCAGCGTGTCGTGAAAATTTGCTGGCTTCTGGCCGAGCGCACCGCCGGCAGCGCCGTCGCCGTAACCTTCATCTCCATGACATGATGCGCAATATAAAGTAAACAGTTCTTCACCCTGGGCCAGCGTCAGCGGTTCTTCGTGATACGGGCTTTTGAGCGTATCTGCCCATGCCGGCGCAACCCAGCGATCCTGGCTTTCCTGACTGAAGCTGTTTACTTTTTCCGGTGAAAACCCGGCAAGGACTATACCGGAAAATAAAAACAGGCTGGCGGCTATATATTTATTTTTTTGCATTAATGTTTTAAAAAATTGTTTTTTGCTACTTTTGCCATTCTCCCTCCATCCCCTTAAAGGAACACTCAATTTGCCGGAGAGTAATATCCAACTTAACGGGGAAGGAAGGAGAACAACTTTATTTCAGGTTGTCAATCGAGGCTCTTACTTTCGATACATCTTCGGTGCTTACTTCACCGGCATTGTTACCGAAGTTGGTCCTGATATGCGTTAAAACTTCTGCAATTTCGTCGTCTTTTAAAAAGCTGTGCTGCGGCATGACGTTGTTGTAAGATTGTCCTTTTACTTCAATCGGACCTTCAAGGCCGTTCAGCAGCACTTTAATCAGCCGTTCCTTGTCACCTGTTACCCATTCCGAGCCGGCCAGCGGAGGAAAGCGCTGTGAATCGCCGAGGCCATTCCGCTGATGGCAGGCAACGCAATACACACTGTATACTTTTCCGCCGGCTACGGGTTTGTCTTTATCCAAATTGTCGTTTACAATGTCCGGCGTGCGGATATGGGACATGGATTTTCTTTTTTCCATTTTGGCAAGGGAAGCTTTTGTGAATTTCTTCTTGCTGCCTTTATACGTTACTTTCCAGATTTTACCTTTTTCGGTTTCAGCAATGTAAATGGCGCCGTCCGGACCCATGGCGATGCCCATTGGCCTATAAACGGCATCGCTTGTATTGACAATCGGGTCAACGCCGGCAAAGCCATCCGCAAAAACCTCGTACTCACCCGAAGGCTGACCGTTTTTGAATGGAACAAAACCTATGAAATAACTCGACTGCGGATATGGAGCGCGGTTTGTCGATCCGTGAAATGCAATGAAAGATCCGTTTTTATAATGTTCGGGAAACTGGTTTCCCTGATAAAATAAAATGTCGTTGGGTGCCCAGTGACCCGGAAATCCGATCAGCGGCTTTTCGTACTGATCGCAACGGCCCACTTCTTTTCCGTCACCGCCGTATTCCGGGTTAAGCACTTTTTTGCCCTGCATCTGATCATAATAGCAATAAGGCCAGCCTGCATGCGTGCCTTCCTTTATCCTTAAAAACTCTTCCGACGGCAGCAACGCACTTTGCCAGCCCGAAAATAGCTGCGGCCAGAGACGAAGCAGATCATCACGGCCATGCTGAACGGCATACAGGTTGTTGTCTGCAAAATTCCAGTCAAGCGCAACAACGCTTCTCAGTCCGGTTGCAAACTTAAGACCGTCTTTCTGGTGCTGACCTGTTTTGTTTGCGTCAAAGCGCCATATTCCGCCATGATCTTCCAGAATCGGGCAGGGGTCCATCCCGACTGAGCCCGGCGTACGGTTTTCTTCCTGGCATGCATTGGAATTGGCACCGAAAGGCACATACATAAAACCTTTGTCATCGAATGTAAGCGGCTTTGCAATGTGCTCGTGCATGCCGTGCGGATGATCATCCGTCAGGATTACTTCTTCTTCACTTTCGGGAACCAGCTTTCCGGGTGTCAGTTTGTAACGGTAAACGACCAGTTCGGAGCTGAAATAAAGGTAGCCTTTGTAAATCCGCATGGCGGTTCCGTAAGCTCGTTCCTTTGCAGCGCCGCCAAACCTTTTGATGATATCGGCACGTCCGTCCTGATTGGTATCACGCAAGGCAATCACCGATTCGCCTTTGTCGGCAAAGCGTGCTTTTACATAGATGTCGCCGTTATCGTTGATGGCCAGATGTCTGGCTCTTCCGGGCAGGCTGTCCACAACAACGGTTGCTTCAAAACCTTCCGGCAAAAACAACCCGCCATTTTTTGTATTAACAGGCAGGTTTTCCTGATCAGAATGCTGCGTAAACCCCAATGCAAACAACAGCAGCAGCGAGGCGGACAGCTTTAAACGTTTGGTGAACATGAGTAAAGTTTAAGGGTTTAGGAAAGGGTTTTTGAGTGAGATGTTTTTGGTGAAATGTGAGATGTTTTTTGTGAAAAGTGAGATGTTTTTTGTGAAAAGTGAAATGTTTTTTGTGAAATGTGAGATGATATTTTTGCGTTTAGCTTTTGGCTCTTCATATCAATTACCTGCATTATTTTAATTGCTAAAAGCTACATCTCACATTTCACATTTTACATTTCACATTTTACATTTCACATTTTACATTTCACATTTTACATCTCACATCTCACATCTAACACTCACTTCAGATATATCGGTTTTGCAATGCCGTTCAGGTCGTATACGATTTTGCCGCCCATGATGGTCATTTCGCATTCAAGTTTTTCCTTGCCTTCCATTTTATAGCCGGTTTTGTCATAGAATCCGAAGTTACCTTTTCGCATTGAAAAAACAGCAACATCGGCAATGGCATTTTCCGAAATGTGGCCAAGGTTTTCACGCTTGATCACTTTGGCTGGTGTCCACGTGCTTGCCTTGATGACAGCAGGCAGGTCCATGCCCATTGCATAAAACTTGGACATAATGCTGAGCATATCTTTCATGGAGCCGTTCATGCTTCCCGTATGCAGGTCGGTACTGATGGTTTCAGGGTAAAAACCAGCTTTGACAGCCGGAATTGCCTGCGAATAATTAAAGCTGGCACCACCGTAACCTACATCAAACACAATGCCTTTCTTGCGCGCTTCCAGCACAAACGGTTTCACTTTCTGCGTGGCTTCATCCACGATAGTTTCCCTTACATTGCCTTCCAGCAAGGTATAGGCATGAGTGAAAATATCGCCTTTGCGAAGGTGTTTCATGAACAGGTCTTCCAGTGGTAGCGGAGGCGTGCTTCCTCCGAAATCGATCATTACCGGCATGTTGGCCAGCGTTCCGGCTTTAACGGCATTGTCAACGGGTTTCCAGTCGTTTCCGATAAAATGTGCCACTTTGAAACCGACAATATCATTCCTGTTTTTGATCGCAACCGCAGCGGCAAGGTTCGGGTCCATATCGCTGGTGTCCTGCTCGTAATTTCCGCCGCGCATGCCTTCGCCGACAATATTCAGAAAAGATAAGACACGTGTTTTGGAATTGAAAATGACGTTGTTTTTAAATTCCGAAAAAGATTCCCAGCCGGCCCCGCCCGCATCCACAATCGTTGTAACGCCTACCCGGAACGTAAATCCGTCCGGCGGCACCGCAACCAGACCGTTACTCAGATAATGGTTCGGCTCGGTTCCAAAAAACACATGGCCGTGAATATCAATCAATCCCGGTGTAACGTACATGCCTTTGGCATCCACAACCTGCCGGGCTTCCGACGGATTGATATCTTTGGCAATTTTCTTTATTTTCCCTTCGTATATGCCCACATCCATAATCTGGTTAAGATTATTTTTCGGGTCGATGACGGTACCGCCTTTGATGAGGATGCTGTAAGTCTGGGCAAATGTAGCCGCACTTTGAATGCACAGCAGGTAAAAAACAATCAGGAATCTGTATTTCATTTTTAAAGGGCTTAGGAATAGCATTAAGGTACTACTGCGTTTCAGACAACGGCTTTGGATAGTTCTTCTTTCAGCCGGGACGCCACGATTTTCTCTTCACCTGATTTCAGCATCCAGGCGGTAATGGTCAGTGAATTGTTTTCCGCAGGCATGATTTCAATCGACGGATTTCCCTTGCGCAGGTTTTCCTGAAGAACTTTTACCGGCAGACTGACTTTCGCCGAGTCCCATGAAACTCTCAGGGTAGGCGTGTGATTTCCGAGTTCGGGAACGGTCACTTCCGTGCTTACGCCGGCTACGCTTTTGGCCGCGTTGCTGATGTGCGAAATGCGGTCTTCCCACATTTTCCATTCCTTTTTATGATCCATTTTCACAAAGTTGTCCAGCGCAACGTACATGCCGAGGATTTCTTCCTTGTTTACTTTCATGCCGCGGCCGATTGTGGATCCGCGCGGCGGCATGCTCAGTCTTGCTGCTTCGATCAAGTGTTTTCTACCCATCAGGATGCCTGCGCTTTGCGGACCGCGCATGGCTTTTCCACCCGAAACGCAAACCAGATCAAAGCCCATGTCGTTGAATTTCCAGAGATTTTCAACAGGCGGAACGTCGGCGGCCATGTCGATCATGGTCGGGATGCCGTTCTTTTTGCCGATTTCCACCCACTTTTCATGCTTGATCTGGCCCAGGTCCGCCTGAATGTTCAGGAACCAGAGCATGGCCGTTTTTTCATTAATTGCCTTTTCCAGTTCTTCCAGCGTTTCCACCTGAACGATTTTACAACCTGTATTGGTAAGTGCATGCGAATAGCCGATGTTATGGCCTTTCTGGATAATTACTTCCGATTTCATTCCGGTGCCTTCCAGATGCGGCAGCGCTTCGACTTTTTTCTGGTCCATTCCGGTCAGGACGCCGGCAAGTCCGAGCGTCAGCGCTGAGAAACAGCCGGCTGTGACAACGGCTGCTTCCGAGTGACAAATGGAAGCAATTTTTTCGCCTACTTTGGTCTGTACTTCATCCAGAATCATAAAATCCTTGGACGCACCCTGAATGGTTTCCACAACTTCGTCCTGCATCAGCGAGCCGGTCATGAACGTGTAGGTACCCGCTGCATTGATAAAAGTACGGATGCCGAGTTCTTTTGCAATGTTTCTGGCAGGGCCCTTGGCGATCAGGCCGGCGGTATCAAAACTGCTTTGTCCCAGAAATCCGCCGATCAGCGGAAAAGTGGATAAATGCTTGATTAAATCTCTGCGGTTTATCATAATGGTAAAGGACGAAATAAGGTGATAAAGGTTCTTGGGATTAACAACAATCGTTTTACAGCATAAGGATGCAGATTATATGCAGGAATACTCTTCTTTGTATAATAATTTTTTTTAATTATTATAAATATGAGAATAATGTTTGGCATGCATGAATCCTGATGCTTTTTTATTCTGATGTTATTATCGTTAAATGCAAATTCCTGTAAAATTTACTCTGCCGGAAGCGTCAGTACTTTGTTTCAGCCCTTTAACCATTACAATCAGGCAATCAATCCAGGAAAAGCTGTTTTACACAAACCGGAGTTGGAATGCTGATTTCCTTGCCTGAATAGGTAAGTTTTCCGTCCGCGGCATTTCTTGTAAAAAAGACGGCATTGTCGTTATCCCTGTTGGTGACAATAACGAATTCTCCTTTCTGATCAACCAGAAAATTGCGCGGGTGCTTTCCATGTGTGGACATATGGCCTGCTACGGTCAGTTTCCCCGTTGCAGCATCCACTGCATACATCGCCAGACTTTCGTCGCCGCGATTGGACGCATACAGATACTTTCCGTCGGGAGAAAAATGAATATCGGCGGCGTAGCTTTTACCCGTGAAGTCGGAAGGCAGCATACTTACCCTTTCCATCGGAACGAGAGCGCCGGAATTTTTAACGATCTGAAAGGAATTGACAACCGAGGCCAGTTCGCACGCCGAATAACCGAAATTTCCGTTAGGGTGAATGGCGAAATGACGGGGCCCGTCTCCGGATTTTACCTCGGCATACGGAACAGCAGCCGGCGTAAGTTTCCCGGTTTCCGGATGAACAGAATAAACCATGATCCTGTCGATTCCAAGGTCTGACGCATAGATGTATTTGCCGTCGGCAGAAGGAATTACCGAATGCATGTGCGGTTTCTGGGACGGCCCGCCTTTATCCTGAATGGAGTCGGCTGCTGCGCCGATGCTGCCGTCCTTGTTGAGCAGATACACGCCGAGCTGACCGCTTCCGTAATTGGAAATGTATAAAAACCTGCCTTTCGGGTCTACGCTCACGTGGCACGGACCTTTGCCGAGCGATGGCATGGCGTTCAGGCTTTTGAGCTTTCCGCTTGCGGCATCAATGGCGTAAGACGATACCGTATTGTTGCCTTCATTGGCTGAATAAAGGTATTTTCTGTTCGGATGAAATTCCAGGAACGAAGGACTGTTTTTGCTGGTCAGGACCTGTAATTCCTTGTAGGAAAGATTTTTGCGGTCAAACTCGTAAACATAAATGCCTTCGCCTTTTTGCGTGTAGGTGCCCACGTAAAGAATTTCCTTTGATCCGTTTTTTTGTGCAAAAGTCATGGCTGCTGAAAGTAGACAAATGAACGTCAGAATGGTTTGTTTCATATCGGGTTTTGTGAGATGTAAAATGCTGTTTGTGAAAAGTATATGGGGTTTATTCAAAGATAAGCGTGCCGAATTTCTTGAATTCGTGGAAACTGCCGCCTGTTTTTTGCCATGAATAGTAAGTTGTTTCACTGTCGTAATCAATGCGGTAAAAGTTGCCTTTCCATCTGGTGCCGGATTTTGGCGCGGTGGGCGGCGCAATCGGGTTCATGAGTGCAAAGGGAATGAAAAATTCAGCTTTCCAGCCTTCTACGGATGCCATGCTTTTTTTCTGGCCGCCCTGTACGCTGGTTGCATGCTGTACTTGGTTGCGTTCGTTGTAGTTCCATGGTTTCCAACCCTGCGCTCTTCCGTTTATATTGGGAACAAGGATCGGAAGTTCGTAATCCAGCGGAGAAAGTTCGTATTCAAGATAAATGGGGACCGAAGTATCCGGCCACAGAAAGACTTCCACGACGTCTTCTTCATACAATGCGCCAAAATCTTCAGTAATGGTGGCCGTCAGCCTCCGGTCCGTACAGTTGAAGAGGAAGTACATTCCCTTTTCAGAATACAGGATTTTGACCTGTGTGGAAAATTGCTTTCCGGGTGCCGGCTGTCTGGGGCCTTTCTGAACGGTGATATCAAACCATTGCGCTGCGGCCCAGTTCGGCGCATTTCCTTCTCCGTTTACTTTGAAGTCGGAAGTCTTTTTAATGACAAGGGAAGAATCTGCAGTGCCGGCATGTAAATGGCTTTGCGCCGTTACAAGGGACATCAGCATAAACAGAAGTACAAACTTTTGCTGCATCGGTTAGAAATGGGGTTTAGGAAAATAGAAAAGGTAACGATCTTTTAACATTGTCCTGCGCGGACAGTCGGGTTTGTGGGTTTAAAGGTGTAGATGGAATTACGCATTGTATTCTGCCGAGCCGTTATTCAGGCCATTTCTCCGGAAAGCGAAGCAATGATTTTAAAGCAATTTCATCAGGTTTTTACACATAACCAAATGACAATGTGCCTTCATTGTATGGATACGGCGTTTTTTGCGGATATAAATGCATGTTGTGGAATGATTATTTAACAAATTAAAACAAATAGATATTCTATAACCATTTAACTATAAATGTCATGATACGCGAAAGAGGAGAGCCTGCAATACTTGATACCAGCAAGCCAATTTTAGAAGCACCTGTATTTCCCGATTATCCGTCAAACACACAGACGCAACGTCCGGTAGCAGAAGACCCGGATCTGGTTGGAGATGATGACGACGATGAAGATGATGTAGACATTGATGATACGACGGTTGATGATGATGACGATGATGATTTCATTGATGAGGAACCCGTTATTGTAGACGGAGATGAAATTATCGACTTGGATGACGACGACGACGATGACGATCTGTTGTAATCCGATCAGCCGATAAAATATAACTGACTAGCAGAAAGCTCCCGTTTACGAACGGGAGCTTTTTTGTTTGCAATGAGTAATGAAACCGCACTTCCGCCTTATTGAGCTAAATGTTTCGTTTCTCACCATTTCTAAACCAATGCATTCGACAGACAAAAATGTTACACAAAGCATTACACAGGTAATTGCTGCCTCTTCACTCGGTACATTAATAGAATGGTATGACTTCTATATTTTCGGCAGCCTTGCAGTCATCATAGGCCAGCAGCTTTTCCCGAGCGATGCCGGCGCTTCCGCATTGATCAACACGCTGGCCATTTTTGCAGCAGGGTTTATCGTGCGGCCGTTCGGTGCACTGGTTTTCGGACGCCTTGGTGATCTGATCGGCAGGAAATATACTTTTTTACTGACACTGGTTTTAATGGGCGGCTCCACTTTCCTGATCGGACTGATCCCGTCTTATTCAAGCATCGGGTATGCGGCGCCCATTCTGGTATTGATCCTGCGGCTGGTGCAGGGACTTGCGCTGGGCGGGGAATATGGCGGCGCTGCTACTTACGTGGCCGAACATGCACCTGTAGGCAGAAGAGGATTTTTTACAAGCTGGATACAAACCACGGCCACACTCGGATTGTTCCTGTCGCTGGGCGTTATTGTACTTACCAAAAACATCATCGGTGCAGACAAGTTTGCTGACTGGGGCTGGCGGATTCCTTTCCTGTTGTCCATTCTGCTTGTTGGCGTTTCGGTTTACATCCGGATGAAAATGCATGAGTCGCCGGTTTTCTCCAAGCTGAAAGCAGAAGGGAAAATTTCTTCGAATCCGTTAAAGGAAAGTTTTCAGAAAAAGGCGAATTTCAAAATGGTGCTTTTGGCCTTGTTCGGTGCAACAATGGGGCAGGGCGTAATCTGGTACACCGGACAGTTTTACGCGCAGTCATTTCTTGAAAATACCTGCAGGCTGGATTTCAATGAGTCGCGCTATATCCTGCTTTGGGCGATACTTTTTGCAACGCCGTTCTTTGTCGTATTCGGGACATGGAGCGACAAGGTCGGAAGAAAATGGATCATGCTTGCGGGCATGTTGCTGGGTGTTGTGTTTTACAGACCGATATACCAGTATTTTATAGATGCCACAAACGTAAAGGAATTTGAAAAAACCGAACTGAAAAGTGCAACCGCGCCGATAGTGGAAAGGGGCCTTGTGAAAGACACCAAGGATTCCATAATCACCACAACTTCCTTCAAAACGCTTCAAAGCGGAATGACATTCAAGGAGTCCAACGTAATCATCATTCCGGACGATGTACTGGCGCCTATGCCCGAACCGCAAACGATTATCAAAGACGTAACGCTTCCGCGAAGTACATATATTACCATTATTGTACTCGTTTTCTTCCAGGTTTTGCTCGTTACGATGGTTTATGGCCCCATTGCTGCCTTTCTTGTAGAATTGTTCCCGACGCAGATCCGCTATACTTCCATGTCACTGCCGTATCATATCGGAAACGGTGTTTTTGGCGGACTTGTACCTTTTATTGCGACGCTCGTTGCTTCATTCAGTGGTTCCACGCCACTTTCCGGACTTTGGTACCCGATCGGAATTGCAGCACTTTCATTCGTGATCGGTGCGGTTTATATTGATAACAAAGGGGACAAAAATGTAATGGACTAAGTAAAAGAGAACCTTTCGGAATTCTGATAATTATTTTAAAATACTAAAAAAATGAATGGATTAAAAAAGTTGCTCGGAATATTGTGGATGCTGCTGGGCCCTGTGATTATTGCCTTTCTGTTAATGCAGGCAATGGATAAAATCGCCGCTTCTGCAGAAGGTGTAGCGCGTACAAATACAACTTTGCAATGGTCTATTATCATCCTGATTTTTATCCCGATTTGTGCCGGGCTTGTTATTTTCGGTTATTATGCGTGGAAAGGCGAGTACGAGCATTTGCCGGAAAGTTCGGCGGATCTGTAAAAATGCGCTGTACCGGAAATATTTTCCAGTTTTCAAAAAAGACAATAGAACAGGGTCCGTACGGCCCTCGGAAAAGGAACAGCCGGATCATTGATCCGGCTGTTCTGGTGAAAAGGTCCGCTTGCACGGATGTAAAAAACTTTTTTCTTGCATATGAAAACCGGTCAATTGCCAGTTACAGGTATGGTTTTTATATTCCCCGGCAACCTGACAAATAATTTAATCATGAAAGAAGAGGTTTTTATATTATCCGCCGTACGTACCCCGATCGGCAGTTTTGGTGGCAGTCTGGCATCGGTTCATGCGGCAAAGCTCGGTGCGACCGCCATCCGGCATGCGCTTTCAAAATCCGGTGCAGATCCGGAACGTGTGGAGGAAGTTTTGATGGGCAATGTCATTTCAGCCAATATGGGCCAGGCCCCGGCAAGACAGGCAGCAATTTATGCCGGTTTGCCCGCATCAGTGATCTGTACGACTGTCAATAAAGTTTGTGCCTCTGGAATGAAGGCTGTGACAATGGGTGCCCAGTCTATTCAGCTTGGCGATTCGGAACTGATCGTTGCAGGCGGCATGGAAAGCATGTCGCAGATTCCTTATTACCTGCCAAAAGCCAGAAACGGGTACGGATACGGAAACGGAGAAATTGTGGACGGGCTTTTGAAAGACGGCCTTACAGACGTTTACGACCAGATCGGTATGGGCATCTGCGGCGACCGTACCGCTTCCAGGTATTCACTTTCACGCGAGGAACAGGACGAATATGCCATCCGTTCCTATACATTAAGCGCAGAATCCACCGGAAAAGGATATTTTTCCGGAGAGATTGTTGCTGTTGAAGTACCTTCGCCAAAAGGCGGCGAGCCGGCACTCGTAGCGGAAGATGAAGAATTCAGGCGTGTGAAATTTGAGAAAATCGCTTCGTTAAAACCGGCATTTTCAAAAGACGGAACGGTTACCGCGGCCAATGCTTCCACCATCAACGACGGCGCGGCAGCCATTGTACTGAGCGGAAAAGCAACGCTTGAGGAATCCGGCATCAACCCGGTTGCCCGCATTGTAGCCTATGCAGATGCAGAACAGGACCCCGCATGGTTTACAACTACACCGGTCCTGGCTACCCAGAAAGTACTTAAAAAAGCCGGCTTGTCGCTGGAGGAAATTGATTATTTTGAAGTAAATGAAGCGTTTTCGGCAGTTGCACTGGCTTATATCAAGATCCTCGGACTGGACATTAACAAGGTAAACGTATTTGGCGGGGCCGTTTCACTGGGACATCCGCTGGGCGCTTCCGGTGCACGTATTTTAACAACGCTGCTTTCCGTTCTGGAACAAAACAACGGCAGATACGGACTGGCAACGATTTGCAACGGCGGCGGCGGTGCTTCCGCGGTTATTGTGGAAAAGCTGTAAGCGATCAGCTGATAAGAACTTTAAGCCGGTTGTAAAATCCTGTGCTTTTGAAGGTAAATGTTTTGTGAAGTATGTAATTGCTAACAAAGCTGAAACCCATTCCGGTGAGGTACGAACCCATTTCAGTGACGTTGACTTCCTTTCTGGAAAACGGCAGTTTTAACTTGTAAATCTCAAATCCCAGTACTTCGGTAGCAAGCTTGAAAGAGCCAACGGTAAATATTTGCGTTACAGCCAGCGAAACCAATGCAACCATAAAGAATTTGATCATTTCACGGCGCGTCTGATTGCTTTTTCTGGCGTCGAAAGCAAACAGTTTGGTGAGGATAAAACCCACCACAAATCCGACCATATAAGACGGAACAATGGATGCGCTCCATGAAATATCAAACCAATCCTGAATTAAACTGCTGGAAACCAATTGGATAACTGCACCTGTGCCTGCAACAAGAAAATACGCTATTAAATCTTTGGCATTGAAAATACTTTTCTTCTTTATTGGGGCCACCGGTGTGATATTTAGTAAAAAATCGGACTTTAACTGGCCCCAATATTAGAAAGAAATTGCTCCTGAAACAATAAAGTCGCATTAGTTTGATCAACAGGGCGTATTTCACGGATGAATATACGATGGCACTATTTTTGTTGTACCCGCAATAGTTATTTCTTTCACGGCCAAAACAGATTTTCTCTGGCCATAGTATTCTGTTATGAAAAAATTTATTCTCAGCGCTTCATTCTTCCTTTCTGTAATTTCGGCAAATGCGCAGGTCCAGCGGTGGGCTGTCGGTTTTGAAGTAGGCGAGCCCATTGCAGTCAGTGTGCGAAAATACGGCGACCGAAATGCACTGGATTTAAGTGTCGGTACTTATATCGGTCTGTTTAAAGGCAAGGATAATTACAAAGTCAGCAATGATTTACTGGGCGGAGTGGGTGTCATGTTCAATGGTACTTATCTGTGGTATGTGCCCTTGCTCAATGAAAGAATCACGACCTATGCGGGTGTCGGGGTTCAGGTGAATTCGCGGCGCTACTATCCCAACCGGGACGTAAAATCGGTTCATACCACCAACATTTCAACAGGGCCGTCGGGAACTGTCGGGATCGAATTTTTCTTCGGAACCAGACCGGCTTCTTTCTTTGTGGAAGGCGGCGGCTATGCAGAACTGATCCCGAAGATATTTTACTTCAATCCAAACCTGAGCGTAGGCCTCAGACATAACTTTTAAAACGGGAAATCTTGAAAAATCTAGTTTATTGTATCATCCTTTTTGTAACGGGAGTTTCCTGTTCCGAAACATTGCAGCGGAACTATGACCGGAGGCACGGAACTTATTCCGGCGATCGGTACAGCCGGGCCGAAAGGGACAGAATTAACCGCAGGGAAGATGCTGCCAGCCGCAGTGCTTACAGAAGGGATTATGACAGAGTTACAGCGGACGATTTAAGCATCCGTGCAGGTTCCGGCGGAGGTACCGGCAGCAATGCCCAGCTCCTTGTTCAGTACGAGGATATGGACAAAGTAGGCGAAGTGATTATTTACGAACTCGACGTGCTGGAAAGACGCTGGAATGTGCTGCTGAACGAGTACAAAACGGCGGATCAGACGCAGAAAGAAACCATATCCACCGAACTCGACCAAATCAGTGCGGATCAGATTACGCTTTACAAGGCATATACCCGTATTTACCGCGAGGGCAAAACAAACTGGCCGATCGTCAAAAGAGATGTCGAAAATACATTGAGAACGGTCAGGAAAGTAGCGGACAAGTAAAATTGATTTTACCAGCCGGCACCTTTGGTGCCGGTTTTGATGCGGCACAGGTAACCGTCCACGGTCATATAAAGCATAGAGCCGTCATTTCCCCATGCGCAGTTGGAAGTAAGTTCATTCAAAACGATTCTTCCAAGCAGTTTGCCGGCCGGACTGATCACGAATAATCCGCCCGGGCCTGACGACCAGATATTTCCGTCTTTATCCACTTTCAAGCCATCCGGCAAACCGGCTATGCCCGATTTGCTCAAAGATGTGGCATCGTACAAAATTTTCCCTTTACCGACATTTCCGGTTTCAGCGACCGGATAAGCCATCCATATCGCTTTTTCAGGGTCAGACTGAGCGATATACATCGTTTTGCCGTCCGGAGAAAATGCAATGCCGTTTGGTCTGCTCAGATCGGAAATCTGCTGCGTAATTTTCCCGTCCGGATCAATGCGGTAAACGCCGAACTGCGGGATTTCACGGGTAGGATCATCCTGTTTTTTATTCATGCCGTAAGGAGGATCGGTGAAGTAAAAACTACCGTTGGCATGTTGTACAATATCATTCGGGCTGTTAAATCTTTTACCCTGGAAATGATCGGCAAGCGTCACTTTTCCGCCTGCGTTCAGCGGCATGGCCGAAATTCTGCGGTCGCCGTGTTCGCAGGAAACCAGGCGGCCTTTGTTGTCGATGATCAGGCCGTTGCTGCCGGGTTCATCGCTGTAATATCCGCGTCCGGTGTAGCCCGAAGGTTCAAGGAAAACGGAAAGGCCTTTCTTTTCATTCCATTTGAATACCTTATTTTCAGGTACATCCGAAAAAAGCAGAAAACTGCTGTCTTTCACCCAAACCGGTCCTTCGCACCATTGAAAACCCGAGGCAATTACTTCCACTTTCGAATCTTCCGGAAGCAGTTTTTTAAATGCCGGGTCTTCATAAATAATCTTGCCCATGGTCGGATAGGATTTCTGCGCAGAGGCGGGATATACAAGCACGAAAAGAAGAAAGATCAAAGAAATTCCGGATTTCATCATTTTGTTCAGGTTAAACGGGATTTAGGATTAAAGCCGAACATACTGCATAACTTACTGCTGACAGCCGTATTATCCCTGCAATTTCGGAAATAAGGAAAGGATCAGACTGGAAAAAGGAGCCAGCTGCATGGTGCTGAGCTTTCCGGAATGAACAGGGTCCGTCGAAAAAACAACATTCAGAAAATCCGCTTTGTCGTTGGGAAGCACAAGTTTTTTAGGCGAACTGCACAGGTTATGGATAATCAGAAGCGACTTGTCAACATGCGGACGGAAATACGCCAGTAGCTGGTCATCGTGCAGGCATACGCGGTGCAGGTTCGGAGCCAGGATCTGGGCAAGTGCAGGCTCCGTCTTCCGCAGCCGGATCAGCTTACGGTAATGACTGAAAACAGATTCGGGGTCAGCTGATTGAACAGAAAGGGGGGAAACCGTTCTGGTAGTTGTAAACGTTGCATTTATCCATGTTGTATTTTCATTGTTCTCATTGCACTCTGTCCATAAAAATGGTTCGCGGATATACGGGTCGGGCTTCGTGCCCAGCATCCCGATTTCTTCTCCGTAATAAATGTAAGGCTGTCCGGGCAGCGTAAGCAGGATACTTGCAGCCAGTTTTATCTTGTTTTTATTATTGCCTACAACGCTGCCGATGCGGTCCTGATCATGATTGGTCAGCATAATGGCATCGATAAACAGCGGATTGTATCTGGCAAAAAGCGCATAGCTTTCCAGCAGTTGTTCGATCAGCAACTCGTCTCTTTCCTGAATTACGATCCGCTGCAGCATAAAACTCAGGTCAAAATGGAAAGTAGCGTCCAGATACTTATAATAAGGTGCCACTTCTTCATTTTCAGCCCAGACCTCGGCAACGGTAAAGGCATCGGGTTTTGCCTTCTGAACCACTCCGGAGAAAAATTTCCAGAAATCGAGCGTCTGTTCCTTTTCCCATTCCGGATATATATGCCGGGCTGCATCCAGCCTGAAACCGTCCACACCGATTTCCGTCAGCCAGAAGCGTACGATTTTTTCAATTTCACCGCGCAGCTGTTCCGAATGATAATTAAGGTCCGGCATGCCTTTGAAAAACAGTCCGTAATATTTCTCCGTGTCCTGCGGATTTTCGTGCCAAGGATATACAACCTGCGAATCGTCGGAAGTTTCCCGTTCAGAAATGCCGAGTGCTTCAATCTGCGCAGGCGACATCCACCAGTAAAACGGACGGTATGCGTTTTCCGAACCTTTGCGGGCTTCCGTAAACCAAGGATGCAACGTACTGGTATGGTTTATAATCAGGTCGAGAAAAATGTGTATGTTTCTGGCATGCGCTTCCGCGAGCAGCCTCCTGAAATCGTCCATTGTGCCAAATTCCGGTTCAATGGCGTAGTAATCAATAACGTCGTATTTATGGTAAGTCGGCGAAGGATGAATCGGTGTGAGCCATAGGGCCTCAATGCCCAAATCGGCAAGATAATCCAGCCTGGAAGTAATCCCGTTCAGGTCGCCGATGCCGTCTCCATTGGAATCGCAAAAGGAGCGAACGAAAATTTCATAGCAGATTCTGGGAATATATCTGGACTGGTCAGCGCTCATGTGTAGTGTGGAGAATTATTTAATCGTATAAGTGTGCTATCCGAAATAAGGTTTCAGCAAACGGTAAACAATATGAACCGGGAGCCCCATGATCGTATAAAAAGAACCTTCAATTTTTTCAATGCCCGTCATACCGATCCATTCCTGAATGCCATATGCACCGGCTTTGTCGAACGGCTTGTAATTTTCAATATAATAGCTTATTTCCGAATATTCCAGCTTTCTGAAATAAACCTTTGCAGCATCGGAAACCGTCCGGATTTCTTCGCCGCACAACATACTGACCGCTGTGACAACCGTATGGCTCTTGCCCGACAGCAATTCGAGCATCCGCACGGCATCGCTGAAATCCGAAGGCTTTGCAAGAATCTGATTATCGGCAATCACCACGGTGTCAGCTGTCAGTACGATGGAACCGGGCTTTAATCCTCTGAACATTACCGCTTTTTCATGCGAAATATAAGCAGCAACTTCTGCTGCGGGCAAATGTGCCGGGAAAGTTTCATTAGTCGGCAGCACTTCTACCGAAAAATCAAATCCGGCGTCTGTCAGCAACTGTTTCCTTCGCGGTGAATGGGAGGCAAGTACAAGCGGCTTCTGTAAAGCAATCATGAAGGTTAAAGTTTTTGTTTAAACAAGCGCCGACTGACTTTCAGCTTTCGGGCGAGTAAGTATTTTTCAGGGGTCAATTAAAAGCATTGAAAGACGCAACGGATTTCGGTCAGATGACTCTGTAAAAGGATAAAGATTCATTGCTGTCGAAAATTCTGAACATAAAAATCCTGTTTTTTTGATGTTGCCGGAACTATTATCAAATAAATAGATGTTTATACATTAAATGTATCTACATATTTAATACATTTGACAAATGATTATGTCTATTGAAACCGATATAAAACAAAAAAAATTTCGGAGTCCGTATCAAAGGCTGGCGCTGAACCTTGTTTATACAACCAACTGGCTGGAATACAAGCAGCTTGAAATATTCAAGGATTACGATATTACATCCCAGCAGTATAATGTGCTCCGGATTCTGCGTGGGCAGAAATCCGTACCGATCAAAGTAAGCGAAATAACCGAGCGCATGCTCGATAAAAATTCGAATACTTCGAGGCTTGTGGATAAACTGCTTGCGAAAAACCTTGCAGAACGTAAATCATGCCCGAATGACCGGCGTGCGGTGGATGTGGTAATTACGAAAGAAGGTCTGGAACTATTGGAAAAACTGGATCCCTTTGTGGAAGAATGGGAAAACCGCTTCAATATCATTTCGCCCGAAGACGCCGAACGCATCAGCGCATTGCTGGACAAGCTCAGGGAATCAGATAATCAGTAAACTCAATTATACAGTTAATTAAACAAGTCAAATCAAAATGAAAAGTTCAATGAAATCAGTTAAGTTTTTCGTAGCCTCTTTAGCCGTTGCATTGTTTGTTTCCGCTTCCGTTTCAGCAGAAGACAATGGTAAAAAAGTAACCAATCTGAAAGTAAACCCTTCCAAAAGCGAACTGACATGGACCGGAAAAAAAGTAACCGGCGAACACACGGGTAAAATCGCCCTGAAAGAAGGAACCATCGTGATGGACGGCGCCAAACTGACCGGCGGAAAGTTCACTGCGGACCTGACAAGCATTACCTGTACGGATCTTACCGACAAGGAATACAATGACAAACTGATCGGCCATCTTAAGTCAGATGATTTTTTCTCCGTTGAAAAGCATCCGAATGCAACATTTGTGGTAACAAAGGCAACTCCGAAAGCAACAGGCGTTTACGATGTAACGGGTGATCTTACGATTAAGGGAATTACCAAACCTGTTTCTTTTCCTGTTACTGTAAAAAATACGCCTTCAGGTGCGGAAGCAACAGGCAAGCTGGTTGTTGACCGTTCCAAATATGACATCAAGTATAACTCCAAATCGTTTTTTGAAAACCTTGGTGATAAAATGATCCACGACGATTTCACGATTGATGTGAAACTGGTTGCGAACAAATAATATGCAGCGGTTTGAAACTGCTGATTGAATCAGCTGTGGTTAAAGTCAATGCCTGCCTGTTTTTCAGGCAGGCATTCTTGTTTCAGGGGTTATATGCACGGTATTTGGGAAAGTCGTCGAGATAATGGATTTGCCCGTTTACGATTTTGAAACAGTAATGATCAATCCCGTTTGTAACTGCAAGGAAACGGGGCTGCAAAGTAAAATGATACCTTCCGATCTGCGCAAGAACCGCTTCATTCACCGGAACAGACGGCGCCTTGCATTCCACGAGCAGAAAAGGCAGCGAATCGACGGATAAAATGACAATATCCGTGCGTTTGGCAAGAGAATTGTACTTCAATCCGGTTTCTACCGCAAAAAGGGATTTGGGATAACCATAATGCGTGATCAGCAAATGAATAAAATGCTGCCGGACCCATTCCTCCGGTGTAAGGGAAACGAATTTCCGGCGTATAATATCGAAAATATACGGTTTCCCGCTAACCTGCTTAACTTTGTAAGCAAAGGAAGGAAGATTTAAAGGTTCCATACGCGAAGATACACATCCCGGCAAAGGCTGCCAATTAACAGGACAGAATGATGACTACCAAAGAGCAAATTGTAGAAAACTGGCTTCCGCGCTACACCGGAACTGCCGTGGAAGATTTCGGAAGTTATATCCTGCTGACCAACTTTGTGAATTATGTAACGATGTTCGCAGAGAAGTTCGGCGTGGAGGTAAAAGGGCAGGGCAGAGCCATGCAAACGGCTACTGCCAAGGACATTACGATTATTAATTTCGGAATGGGAAGCCCGATGGCAGCTACGGTTATGGATCTTTTATCAGCTATCAACCCGAAAGCAGTACTGTTTCTGGGCAAATGCGGCGGCTTGAAAAAAACGCAGGTTGGTGACCTTATTCTGCCGATCGCGGCTATCCGCGGCGAGGGTACAAGCGACGATTACATGCCTGCCGAAATTCCTGCATTGCCTTCGTTCCGCCTGCAGAGTACAGTTTCGGCAAGCATTGCCAAGCATAAAATGGATTACTGGACAGGAACGGTTTACACCACAAACAGAAGGATCTGGGAACATGACGACAGTTTCAAGGAATATCTGAGAGAAATCCGGGCCATGGCCATTGACATGGAAACGGCGACCATCTTTATTGTGGGTTTTGCGAATTCCATTCCGCATGGCGCGCTGCTGCTGGTTTCCGACAACCCGCTGGTTCCGGAGGGCGTGAAAACGGAAGAAAGCGACAAGAAAGTAACGACAAACTATGTCAAGATGCACCTGGAAATCGGCATTGAAGCATTGACCGAACTGGCCCGCTCGGGCGCGTCGGTAAAACACCTCAGGTTTGAAAACTGATTGCAAAAATGAATGAGCTTACATTATATGAACGCATCGGAGGCGATGCAGCGTTACGGCAACTGACCGACAAGTTTTATGATCTCGTTTTTGCCCATGAACTTATTTCCAGGCTTTTCCGGAGCGACAAGGAATTGATCAAAGAAAAACAGCGTCTGTTTCTGACGCAGTTTCTGGGCGGACCGCAGCTTTATTCCGATGTTTACGGCCATCCAATGATGCGCGCGCGACATATGCCGCACACCATCACCGAAGACGATGCAGTGGCGTGGCTGCAATGCATGTCGGAAGCCGTCGGACAATTGCCGATCAGCAAAGAACTGAAAGACGAATTGTTTGACCGTTTTCCGAGAACTGCTTTTTTTATGGTTAATACCTGAGGGTAAACCGGAATTTAAATTCCAGATAAACGGCCGTTCAGGCTGGCATTTCGAACTTAAAAGATTACAGATCAGAAGTCAATATTTATAGTTTAAAACTAGCACCATTTTACAGTACGGGACATTTGGACCACGAGAATTATTTACCTTTGCCGCATGAATTTCAAAGAGCAGTTAATCCGATTTCCGATCCTTGAAACCGTTGCAAATGCTGCGGCTGAACTGGGCGCGGAGGCATATATAATCGGCGGATTTGTAAGGGATCTTATACTTAAGCGTGCCAGCAAGGACATTGATGTTGTTTCGGTCGGAAGCGGAATCGAGCTTGCGGAACTGGTTGCCGGCCGGCTTGGACCGGATGTTTTTGTAAGTATCTACAAAAATTTCGGTACTGCGCAGATCAGGCAGGGTGACCTGGAAATTGAATTTGTCGGTGCAAGAAAAGAATCTTACCGGGCCGATTCCCGAAAGCCTGCTGTGGAGGACGGAACGCTGAGCGATGACCAGAACCGGCGGGATTTTACGATCAATGCAATGGGCATCAGCCTGAACAAAGGCACGTTCGGCGAGCTCGTTGATCCGTTTGACGGCGTCCGTGACCTGAAACGCAAGATCATCCGTACACCCCTGGAACCTGAAATTACGTTTTCCGATGATCCGCTGCGAATGATGCGCGCCATCCGGTTTGCAAGTCAGCTCAACTTTGATATTGAACCGGATACATTTGATGCCATTATCAAAATGAAAGATCGGATCGGTATTGTTTCTGCGGAGCGTATTTCGGACGAACTGAACAAGATCATTCTTTCACCGACACCTTCTTACGGTTTCAAACTGCTTTATCATGCAGGGATTCTGGCGATTATTTTTCCGGAAATGATTGAGTTGCTGGGCGTGGAGACGATTGACGGAAAAGGACATAAAGACAATTTTTACCATACGCTGCAGGTGCTCGACAATGTTTCGCAGCACACCGACGATCTCTGGCTTCGCTGGGCGGCCATTTTGCATGATATTGCAAAACCTGCAACCAAAAAATTCGATAAAAAGGTAGGCTGGTCTTTTCACAATCACGAGGAAGTAGGCGCAAGAATGGTTCCGGTCATTTTCCGGCGCATGAAACTGCCGTTGAACGAAAAAATGCGGTTTGTTAAAAAACTCGTTCGCCTGCATCTCCGCCCAATTGTGTTGTCAAAAGAAGAAATTACGGATTCGGCCATGCGGCGTCTGCTTGTGGAAGCGGGCGAAGATATAGAAGCATTGATGAAGTTGTGCCGCGCCGATATTACTTCCAAAAATCCCGACAAGGTCAAACGTTTTCTGCACAACTTCGATCTGGTCGAACAGAAACTGAAAGATCTGGAAGAGCGGGACAAACTGCGCAATTTCCAGCCAGTTATAACCGGAGAAATCATCATGGAAACGTTCGGACTGAAACCTGCGAAAGAAGTGGGCATCATCAAGGAAATTGTCCGTGAAGCCATTCTGGAAGGCATTATTCCGAACGAGTATGAACCCGCATTTGCATATATGGTGCGAGAAGGAGAAAAAATAGGCCTTACGGTACAATCCACGGGTACGACTTTTGAATAGTTCGGCAACAATATATCAGCTGTACCAAAACTGGTTGTTTTAAATAAAAAATGCTCCTCAAACTGTATCAAATGGAAAATAATACCCAGTTCAAACGTTTTTTCGGCTCACTTCTTACTTTACTCGGCATTTCCGTATTGTTGTTTGCATGCGTTGCTTTTTTGTCGGACAAACCCGTGCTCGGGCTAACCGTCTCCAAATGGGAATCCGTTGTTCCTTTTCTGGTAGGAACCGTTTTTTTGCTGACGGGCGTTAACCTTGTAAGCCGAAGCTAGGCACTGCGCACCAATGCCGCTCCGACCGAACATTCCAGGCATTTCCGGCTTGTACAATAATGATTGTACCATTCAACCAATGCCTGCGAATCAGCGGCGGAAGTTACCCGCATTCCGACTTTGTTCCATTCCCGCGTAATGCGGTTGTTTTCGGCAGGGATTCCGGTCAGAAGATGCATCACCGTTTCCATCAGTTCCGGTTTTTGCCGTTGCCGGGAATAAGCGACGAGCAGCGGAACAGCAGCATTGATGATCAGTAAATCAACGGCATCTTTTCCTATAAACGGCACTTTGGAAACCGCCGTTTTATTGAACAGGTAATGCTCCTGCCAGTATACGGATTGTTCAAGGCGGAACATGGACTGCAGTCCGGCATATGTATTGGCTGAAATCAACTGGGAAAACAAGCTGCTTTTTCTTGTAAACAACTGCGCAAGCTGCGCCAGCCGTACGGTCGGGAAACCTGCGGGCCGCAGTCTGGCGAACTTCCACTCATGGCTATGCATTACTTTCCCGGTCAGATTGTATTTGGCACTTAAAAACCGGAATTCTGTCTGTAATTCTTTCACATAAATGTCATCTGATTTTTCAGGAATTAATCCTGCACATCCGAACAGCAAAGCTTCGGTCTGCAGAATATCAATGCTTGATTTCCTGATGATTTTACCGGTAATATTTTTTACGAGATTTAAAAAAGCATCGTCATTGAGCTTGAACCCAAAATGCCGGGCAATCCATTGGTATGCTGTCTCTTCCCAGTCATTCCGGTTTTCTGTTAATAATTCATAAACCTCTTCCGATTTTTTATGCAGCCGTTTTGCCAGAACGCTGTCGAGCATGGCCGTTTTGATAATCGGATTGACTTCCGGGAACATGCTTGCACATGGAATGACTTCGGGTTGCTGCTGTAAACGGATATATCTGTCCAGCACAGACTGTTCTACAATGCCATGCATGGTCAGCGTAGGAAGTAAAGTGCCATCCTGACGAATTACCGGCTGATCATTTTCCCAAACCACATGCAGTACAACGCTTTCATAAGCCTTGTTTTTTTCATGTGCATGTTTATACCAGTCCGATGAACGGATATGGATCTCAATATTTCCGATCCATTGAATACCGTCAATCATGACGCATGCTTCTGAAAAATCGGGGCCTGCATGGCTGTTTCTATAACCTGTACGAATCACGGAAAGCGCCGCATTTTCATCCGTTTTAAGACCTGCCGCGTGGAAATATTGGAATCGCCATATAAAACTCAGGATATCTTCATTCATAAATTCAGAAAATGAAATTTGTAGAAATATTTACCAAGAATGTGCTTTGTTTTCTTTGTCTAAACCTGATTAGTTTCTGTTATTTGTACGCAGGTTTTATCGTTTGGTTTCTGATTTAGAAGTAAAAAAGTTTTATGCTCTTCCGTTTGCAATTTATTGCGCTAAGAATTCTCATTCTTTTTTTTGGTATTTCAATTGTCTGGGTATTGATTCTCAAGTTTTTGCCGGTATGGATTACGCCATATATGTTGTCCTGTAAATTCAATGCGTTCAAAGAGGATGAAGACACGGAAATTCATCATGACTGGGAGCCGTATGAAAATATTTCGAGGGAAGTTGCACTGGCAGTTGTAGCGTCGGAAGACCAGAATTTCCCAAAACACTGGGGCTTTGATTTTGACCAGATTTACAATGCTGTAACTGAAAAAAGAAAACGTGCACGCGGGGCAAGTACCATATCGCAGCAAGTTGCAAAAAATGTATTTCTGTGGCACGGAAGAAGCCTGGTCAGAAAAGGACTTGAAGCTTATTTTACCGTTTTAATCGAGCTTATCTGGGACAAGGAGCGTATTCTGGAAGTATATCTGAATGTAGCAGAAATGGGAAAAATGACCTTTGGGGTGGAAGCAGCTTCTTTGCGTTATTATAAAAAATCGGCCAAGAAATTATCAAGGTATGAAGCGGCAAGAATAGCGGCGGTTTTGCCAAATCCAATCCGCTTTTCTATCAAAAATCCGTCGTCCTACGTAAACAAACGAACAGGGCAAATTGTAAGGCAAATGCGTGCACTCGGCGGACAAAAATACATTGCGGATTTGTAAATATTCCAGTCAATCAAATTGTACATTTTACATCCGACATGCCGTATTTTATTTTCTGCTGACCGCCTTTTTCTTTTCTTTCAGATACCTGTAAGTACGGTGATGAAAAAGCGAGCTGTCCAGCTTTTCAAATGCTTCCTGATGCCGGAATACATACCAGTTTGTTTTCAGTAAATACAGGCTTACATAGGAGCGGGGATGTTCCTGAATAAACAGCAAGGTTTTTAGATTCAAGTCTTCCTTTTCAATTTCCTGCAGATTTCTCCAGTAATTAACACTGTCGGGCAAATTGCTTTTTCTGGCTTTGGCTTCCTTCTTTAAAAAGTCGTTTACTTTCAGTTCAGAAGGCTGTCTGATGCTTTTATGAAAATATTGCCATTCGCTGTTGCTTGCTGAACCGGAAATAAGCGAACGGGAAACATCATTGGTATCCAGCAGAATACGCATTCCCGATTCAAAGAAAAAAGTCAGAGATCCTTTCATTCCTGAAACCTGCAATTGATAAAGGTCCGGCAGTAAGTCGGGGTCCATTTGCAGGTTTATGCTGTCACCACTGAGCTTTATGGAATGTACAACGGCTGCAAATTCTTTTTCACGCGTAAGGATTATTGCCTTTCTGCCTTTCATTACGGCCGGGCCGTCAATTTTGATTCGGACATTCTGTGCAAATGCCGGGTTCAAAAATAACAGAAAAGCAAAAGTAATTTTTAAAATTCGGGTCATTCCGGATAGGTTCAGCGCAGCTTTTGATTTTATCATTGTTAGCGGAATCAGTCAACTGCCGCTTGAAAATAACATCAAGCAGCAGTGCATGAAGGTGTCTGGGAAAACTGTTATTTGTCCGAAATGTTTTTCGATAAACAGCCATTTGATCTTTCAATAATTTAGCTTTCTGCTGACCGTTCAGGTTGTTTTAACCGGCGGTTTTTAACTTTATCTGATCAAAGCTTTTATGAAGACCGGCTGATGATCCGAAGGATAACGCTGCTCATTTGCATCCGTTAAAACGCCGTATTTAAGCACTTCAATATTTTTACTGACGAATATATAATCAATTCTTTTGTCCATTAATGCATCGAATTTAAAGCTGTTGAAAGTGCCTTCGGGTCCATATGCAGGCTGTTTGGTTACATCGTGCGAATCGTTCAGAATGCTTTTGATGGATTGGATCTGTTCAGTGTCCGGCGTAGAATTGAAATCACCAGTCAGGATAACGGTTGACTTTCCTGCAATTTCATTGATTTTCCTTACCATTAAAGTACCGGATTGCTTGCGTGCTTCAACGCCTTGATGATCAAAATGAACATTGAAAAAGAAGAATTCTTTTTTGGAAATAACGTCCTGGAATTTTCCCCACGAACAAATCCGGTTGCAGCAAGTTGCATCCCAGCCTTTGCCCGGTTTTTCGGGCGTTTCGCTCAGCCAGAAATCGCCGGATGTCAGCAGTTTGAACCGATCTTTTTTATAAAAAATAGCCGAATGTTCGCCACCTTCCCTGCCGTCGTCACGGCCTTTTCCGATGTAAGTAAAATCAGTTAATTCGGCTACATCCTTTAATTGTCCGACAAGTGCTTCCTGAACCCCGAAAATTTCAAATTCATGAAAACGGATCAATCCTTTGACATTTTCTTTGCGGTTTGGCCATGCATTGATGCCGTCATTCGGTGTATTGTACCGCAGGTTATAGGATGCAATGTTAATGTAAGCCGATTTTTGTGCCTGTGAAATTTGAGTTAACATCAGCAGGAAAGTAAAACAAAGGATGATTTTTTTCATTGTAAAAAGTTTATTGAAAACGGATGGTTGTTCGGGATTTAAATATCGGCAAATAGTTTTTAAATGGAAGCATTCCGAATGGAAAGAGGCGGCCGCTACGGGGTATGACGCGGCAACACCTTTTGGCTTTCCGGGAAACAGGAGGCCCCGCAGGGGCCGTTGCATGCAGGATTTTGCAGGCGTGAAGAATTTTCTTGCAGGTTTGTCTACATAGGCCGTGCAACTATGTTTGTGAATCCGGCCGGAATTTTAGAGCGATACATAAATTTATTGGGAATATTTATTACTTATGCAGTTATTTGGCCAAGTAGTCCGGTTGTATTTTTTACTTTCTTGGTATGAAATTGTGTTACCTTAAGAAAATCTTGCGTCACAATAACCATTAAAGTAACATAAGCATCATCGGACTGCACTGCTCTAACTCTGTTTACATGAATAATTATCCGCAAGCATCGCGTATACTTGTTGCTATTGACTGTATTATCTTTGGTTTTGACGGAAAGGATATCAAATTACTGCTGATCAAGAGAAACTTTGAGCCGGAAAGCGGAAAATGGTCATTAATGGGCGGCTTTCTTAATCTGGATGAAGATCTTACGGATGGTGCGTCGAGGATATTATACAACCTGACCGGACTGAAAAATATTTATGTCGAGCAGCTGGAAACATTCGGGAAAGTAGACAGGGATTCGGCGGAGCGCACCGTTTCCGTTGTGTTTTTTGCACTGATCCGGATTGATTATCACGATTCGGAGGCAGTCCGCAGTCACAATGCCTACTGGATTTCACTGGAAAACCGGCCTAAACTGATATTTGATCATGAAGAAATGGTTTGCAGGGCTATTGAACATCTTAAATACAAGGCCGCCTTGCATCCGATCGGGTTTGAACTTTTACCGGATCTATTTACAATTCCGCAGCTTCAGAAACTATATGAGGCCATTTACAATATTCCGATTGATCGCAGAAATTTCAGCCGAAAGCTGCTTTCCACCGGTTTGCTGATTGATACCGGTTTTAAAAACAACAACAGCGCCACAAAAAAAGCTACTTTATACCGGCTGGACACCTTGAAGTATAGAGAAAAATTTCATTCGTTCTGGAATTTTATGCCGGATTCCATGAAACAGGTGTAAGGGAAAAGGGTATTTTATTGGTCTGTAAAGACAGCAGAATGCACACATGCCGTGTGAACCGGGAACCTGAACTGATTGGATTATAACCGGCATCTTAAATTGTGTCAAATAAACACTATAAACATATTTAATTATATTTGTTAACTGATTAATTAAATTATATCATTCCAAAACAAATTTCAGGCTATTGATCAGTAACACGGACTGTTTTTAAAAATTTATATTCAAAAGCCAAAAGCCAAAAGCCAAAAGCCAAAAGCCAAAAGCCATAAATACAAATTCGCATTGACCTTATTCCTCACCTTATATGACCGAAGATTACGTAATTGGAATTGATTTTGGTACGGACTCCGTACGCACACTCATTGTAAATGCACGCACCGGGGCGCACGCCGGAACGGCCGTTCAGGAATATGCGAGATGGAAGCAGGGCAAATACTGCGATGCCTCTGTATCCCGGTTTCGCCAGCATCCGCTCGATTATCTGGAAGGACTGGAACAGGCCGTATTGCATGCACTGGAAAAATCGTCGGCCGAGGTCCGGGAAAACATCCGCGGCATTTCTGTAGACACAACCGGTTCTACGCCCGTAGCCGTTGACCGGAACGGCACGCCTTTGGCCTTGCTTGACGGAATGGAAGATAATCCGAACGGCATGTTTGTGCTTTGGAAAGATCATACAGCCAATGCCGAGGCAGAAGAAATCAATTTGCTGGCACATAACTGGCCGGTGGATTATACAAAATATGTAGGCGGCATTTATTCTTCGGAATGGTTCTGGGCTAAAATGCTGCACATTCTCAGGGTTGATCCGGATGTACGGGAAAAGGCGTTCTCGTGGGTGGAGCACTGCGACTGGATATCGGCGGAACTTACCGGCGATACAGATCCCTTGAAACTGAAAAGATCACGCTGTGCGGCAGGGCACAAAGCATTATGGCACCAGGAATTTGACGGCCTGCCTTCCAATGCCTTTTTCAGGGAACTCGATCCTTTGCTCGACGGAATGCGTGACAGGCTTTTTACAAATACAGAAACTTCGGATAAAAAACTCGGTGTCATTTCTGCGAAATGGGTTGAGAAGCTGGGCATTCCGGACAATGTAATCATCGGAGTAGGGGCTTTTGACGCTCACATGGGCGCGGTCGGCGCTTCCATCGAACCATATTCTTTGTGCAAAGTAATCGGAACTTCTACTTGTGACATGCTGATCGCGCCCAATGAAGAAGCCGGGCACTTGCTGATCAAAGGCATTTGCGGGCAGGTGGACGGGTCCATTGTGCCGGGCATGCTGGGTATGGAAGCCGGACAATCGGCATTTGGCGATATTTATGCCTGGTTTGCAAAGCTGATTGTAGAGCCGGTCAGGAATTTACTTGGAGACCAGGAAGCACATGAATTGTCGAAGAAACTGATTCCATATCTCGCGCAGCAAGCTTCCGAACTTCCAGTCACCGAAAAAGATCTTGTTGCCGTAGACTGGATGAACGGCCGCCGGACTCCTGATGCCAAACATACCTTGAAAGGAGCTCTCCTGGGCTTGAACCTTGCCAGCGATCATGCCCGGATTTTCAAGGCACTGGTGGAAGCCACATCGTACGGGTCAAAAAGTATTGTGGAAAGGTTCAGAAGCGAAGGCATCCCGATTCATCAGGTGATTGCAATCGGGGGTGTTGCCAAAAAATCACCGTTTGTGATGCAGACACTTGCGGACGTTTTGAATATGCCCATTAAAGTTGCTGCTTCGGAACAGGCGTGCGCACTGGGTGCAGCCATGTTTGCAGCCGTTGCATCGGGTATTCATCAAACACTGCCGGAAGCGCAGCAAGCCATGAGTTCAGGGTTTGATACGGTTTACAATCCACGGCCGGAACAGGCGGAAATTTACCAGTTGCTTTATCAGAAATATCTCCGGTCCGGGGCATTCCTGGAAAATGAATTTTTGCAGCATGTGCAGATTACAAATGAAAGCCCAATAACTCCTGCTTTAACTAACTCTTGAAATAACTCTTAAATGCTTGATCTGAAACAATTTGAAGTCTGGTTCGTAACCGGGAGCCAACATTTATACGGTGAAGAAACACTCCGCCAAGTCGATGAACATTCACTTAAAATCAGTAATTACCTTGACCAGTTGCCGGCAGTTCCGGTAAAAGTAGTGTTCAAGCCTGTTGTAAAAACGCCTGATGAAATCTATAACATCATGCAGGAAGCAAACAGCACGGGCTTATGCATTGGCATCATTGCATGGATGCATACGTTTTCACCATCCAAAATGTGGATACGCGGCCTTCAGATTTTGCAAAAACCATTGCTGCATCTGCATACGCAATACAACAGCGATATTCCGTGGGCTGACATTGACATGGATTTTATGAACCTGAACCAGTCGGCGCACGGAGACAGGGAATTCGGGTTTATCATGACCCGAATGCGGCTGAACCGTAAAGTAATCGTGGGGCATTGGCAGCAGCAGCATGTTGCGGACAGCGTTGGGCATTGGACGCGTGTAGCTGCTGCAAGGCATGACATGAAGGGCGCCAGGTTTGTTCGGTTCGGGGATAATATGCGTCAGGTTGCCGTTACGGAAGGCGACAAGGTAGCTGCGGAAATGACCTTCGGATTTTCCGTCAATACGCATGCGGTCGGTGATCTGGTTGCCGTGATCAATGCCGTTTCGGATCAGGAAGTCGGATTGCTGACTGAAGAGTATGAAGCTGTGTACGCACTTGCACCGGAACTCAGAAAAGGGAACGAAAGGTATCAAGCCCTGTGCGATGCAGCCCGCATCGAACTCGGAATGAAGCATTTCCTCGAAGACGGTAATTTCAAGGGTTATACCAATACTTTTGAAGACCTGCATGGCATGAAGCAGCTGCCGGGAATCGGTTCGCAGCGGATGATGGCGGCCGGTTACGGCTATGCCGGCGAAGGCGACTGGAAAACGGCTGCCATGGTCCGTGCGCTGAAAGTAATGGGCAGCGGACTGGAAGGCGGAAATTCCTTTATGGAAGATTATACTTATCATTTCAATCCGGCCAATAACCTCGTTCTGGGGTCGCATATGCTAGAAATCTGTCCGACAATCGCAAAGGGCAAGCCGTCGTGCGAGATACATGCCTTGGGAATCGGAGGGAAGGAAGATCCTGTACGGCTGGTTTTTAACTCGAAAGCCGGTCCGGCCATCAATGTTTCCCTGATTGATATGGGCAATCGTTTCAGACTTTTGGTGAATGAAGTGGAAGCGGTGGAAACAGCGGAAGAACTTCCGAAACTGCCGGTTGCACGCGTTCTCTGGAAACCTCAGCCGGACATGCAGACAGCCTGTGCGGCATGGATATACGCAGGCGGTGCGCATCATACCGTTTACAGCCAGAACCTCCATACAGAACATATTGAAGCATTTGCGGAAATGACGGGTGTGGAACTGGTGGTTATTGATAAAAATACAACCTTGCGCCAACTCAAAAATGAATTGAGATGGAGTGAAGCCTATTACAAATAATTCCCGGTTACATGTCAAGATATACTTATCTAAAAGAATTGGTCTACGAGGCCAATATGGAAATACCCAAAGAAGAACTGGCCATCGTCACCTTCGGCAACGTAAGCGGCATTGACCGGAATGAGGGCGTGGTGGCGATTAAGCCCAGCGGCATACCTTACAGCAAACTGACGGTTCAGGATATTGTGATTGTGGATCTGGAAAATAATGTTGTTGAGGGAAAAATGCGGCCTTCCTCGGATACCAAAACGCATACCTTGCTTTATAAAAACTTTCCTTCAATCGGCGGGGTTTGTCATACGCATTCCACTTATGCCGTTGCCTGGGCACAGGCCATCATGCCGATTCCAAACCTTGGCACGACGCATGCAGATCATCTGACGCCTTCGGTACCGGTAACGGAAGTGATGTCGGATGAAATGATCCGGAGGGATTACGAGCTGGAAACCGGAAACCAGATTCTGGATATTTTCACCAAAAAAGGGCTGAGCCCGGAAGAAGTGGAAATGGTGCTTGTAGCTTGTCACGGGCCTTTTACATGGGGAAAAGATCCCGGTAAAGCTGTGTACAATTCCGTGGTGCTGGAAGAAATAGCAAAAATGGCGTTTCTGACTTTACAGATCAATCCGTCGGCACAGGCTATCAAACAAAGTCTTGTAGACAAGCATTATTTCCGGAAGCACGGCAAGGATGCCTATTACGGGCAGAGCTGCTGATCAGTTTTTCTTTTCGGTACGCTTGGCGGCGATGTTCCTCATCTGCTGAAGGGCTTCCTGACGGGACATTCGCTTTTCGCTGGCCTTTGCTTCATTGATCGCATCTTTGGAAAAGCGGCCTTTCAGTAAATTAAAGAGTGTAAACAGCATAGGGTTAATAAAAATTCAGGTTTGTACATCAAACTTAAGAAAGATCCGGACATAAAAAAAACTACCTTCCTTTCTGCAGCAGAAAGGAAAGGTAGTTTCAAAGAATTGGTAACGTTGAGTATAGTGTTCGCAATAACAGTCAATTAGCTACATCTCTGCGCAGTTTGCTTCCGGGATTGAAATCATCCTGAATCCAGCGTACAAAGTTGTGAGAATTAGTTTTGTAAATTTCAATTGACAAAGGTTTAATACCACTGAACTCAACCTCTTTAACGTATTCTGCATGAAGCTTTAAAATTTCGGACAGGGTCTTGCTATCAGTTTTCATCAATCATTGAGTATTTTAATGTATATACAGGGATTCTGCGACACCAACAAAGACATACCTGAACATGGAAAACCTGAAATTTTATAATAATAATTATAAATATAAGTAAAATAATTTAATAATTACTGATTTTTCGGCTTGTTTTCAGAATAAATAATATTACTATTTTCTTAAATTGTTACATTTTAGGGCAAACTGTGTATACGATATTTAGAATAAGCCCTGTTTTATAAATTATATACGTAAAGTTACATTCAGCCGATTATCGCATTCAATTGGCTGAAAAATGCAGTTATTGTTAAATGAGGCTTAATTTATGGAAAGCTTCATTTTAAGGCTTGCTATGTCTAAAGGCTTGGGAAGCAGGTCAATAATATGCGTGCTTGCCTTTGCTTTTTCAATATCGCGGGAATCAATCGTGGAAGAAAGCATGAAGATCCGGATTTTTTCTTTCAGGAAATCAGGCGCTGCATCGTATGCTTCGATGAATTCAAAGCCATTCATATCAGGCATCTGCAAATCCAGCAATATGATCGTTTCCGGCAGAGATGTTGCTTCATCCAGCAGGAATTTCAAGGCATCTCTGGCAGAATTGAACGTTCTGACAGATTCTGAAATGCCGCTTTTTAAAAGAAACTTCTCATAGATCAACAGATCAAAGGCGCTGTCATCAATTAACAAAAAGTTAAACAGTGCGCTCATGACGGTTTGTTTTGTATGGAAGGAATATTGATTTCAAACCGGCTCCCTTGTCCTGGCTGTGATTTTACATGGATTTCGCCGCCCAGTTTGATAATCGCTTCATGCACAATGTATAATCCGATACCCGAGCCGCTGTTTGTGGCACCCGCCCGGTAAAACATCTTGAATATCTTGTCCTGATCCGCCTCCTTGATCCCGAAACCGTTGTCTTCTATGACGATCCTGGCATGCGCCGCAGTGCATTTTACCGAAAGACGTACAAAGGGCTGTGATTTGGCCGGGTCCTGAAATTTGATGGCATTGTTGATCAGATTGTTAAATATAATCCGCAGTTTCATAACATCCGACATAAATACGCCGGACTGATCTATTTCTGTTGTAAAATGAAGATTTCCGTACTCGGGCAAATACTTGATCGTCGCCAGCACCTCGGTAATCAGTTCCTCAAAATTAATGCTCGTAACAACGGGCACGCCTCTTGCATTTTTGTAATAGTCAATGATATTGATGATGAAGGTATCCAGTTTTTTAACCGATTGCCGAATGAGTTCCAGATATTCATTCTGGGACTTTACGTCGTCTTCAATCAGCGCCAGGTTTACAATGCCGAGTACCGACATCAGTGGCGCGCGCAGGTCATGTGAAGCGCTGTAAACGAATTTGTCCAGTTCTTCATTGGCTTTCTGCAGCTCCATGTTCCGCTGTTTGAGATCTTCCCGCGTTTTGTAAATATCGTAGGCGTGCGTGATGGCATTTTCCACATATTTGTAATCCCACGGCTTGTCTATAAACCTGAAAACTTCTCCTTTGTTAATCGCGTCAATCGCTGCGCCGATATCCGTATGGCCGGTGATGAGGATGCGGATCGGCTTTGGATAACGGGTCCGTATTTTTTCGAAAAACTGTACGCCGGTCATAATCGGCATGCGCTGATCGGCAAGAATAATACAGAAGTCCTTGCTTTCCAGAATCTGCTCGGCTTCCACTACGGAAGGCGTAATGGTGATATCATACTGCTTTCGGAAAGAGGCTTTGAAGGAATGCAGGTTGTGCTCTTCGTCGTCAATGTAAAGAATTGAAATAGATTTATTGCTCATTGAATTCTTGGATTGGGCGCATTTTACGTTTTACAGGAAGTGTGATCAGGAACTCGGTGCCTTTTCCTACTTCGGTATTTACCTGAATGTTTCCCTGATGAACTTCGATAATTTTGAATACGATGGAAAGTCCGAGACCTGTTCCGTCACCAACCTGTTTGGTAGTAAAAAAAGGTTCAAATATTTTCGCACGCACTTCGGGTTTCATACCGGGGCCATTGTCCCGCATGGATATGGCAATGTGTTCTGGATCCATCAGCCAGGATTTTACCCAAATGGTCGGTTTGCTGTTTTCATGTTTTTCTTTTAAAAGGGCGTATATGGAATTGGTCAGGATGTTCATAAAAACCTGATTGATCTTTCCTGCATAACATTCGATGCTCGGGATGTTTCCAAGATCTTTTACCAGCTCGATTGAATTTCCCATCTGGTAATTCAGAATAATCAGCGTGGACTCGATCCCTTCGTTGATATTGGCAAGATTAAGGTCTGCTTCGTCCACTCTTGAAAAGATTTTAAGCCCTTTCACAATCTCGACGGTACGGCTTGCACCGTCTTCCATTCCTTTCAGCAGCGTGCCCAGTTCCGTTTTGATATAATCCAGGTCCAGCTCTTCTTTAAGCTGCTCGATTTCACTGATCTTGTTCTGAAGGCTTTCTATCGAATCCACCTGTTTGATTTCATCATATGAATCAAGAATTTCCAGCACATCGTCAATGTCCCGCCGCAACGGACGGATGTTGGAGCTTACAAAATTGATCGGATTGTTGATTTCATGTGCAATGCCTGCCGTAAGCTGACCGAGCGATGCCATTTTTTCCGAATCGATCAATTGGGTCTGTGTATCTTTCAGCTGCGTAAGCGCCGTGTTGAGTTCCCGGTTTGCGAATTGCAGTTCTGCCGTCCGTTCATTGACACTTTTTTCCAGAAAGGCATTTTGTTCCAGAATGATTTTCTCGTTTTCCATGGACACACGCAGTGCCTGCGCCTGAGATTCTTCTCTTTCTTTCTTGAAAATGTTGATTTTGTCCGCAAGTGCAATGGAAAGCAAAACTACTTCCATAATGGAGCCAAGCTGCATGGTATAGGTTGTCAGCGCATTGTACGGCAAGATGTTGATATTCCGTAAAACCAGAAGAAACAGTCCGAGCAAAAACAGTGTCCATGCGGTAAGGAACAGTTTGGCCGGGCGGTAATTTTCTTTGGAAAGCTTGAAACCCACAACAAACAATCCGATGGCACCAACCACGCCGGCAACGTCAACGGCTCTGTAGCTGAGAAGTTCGAAGCCGGCCAGATTCAGCAATCCGGTGGAGGAATACAGCACAATGATCACATTGATGATGACGATCCCGAACGGCCATTTTTCCTTCAACTGAAGAAAATTCTTCACAAAGAGCATGGCGAATATACCCGCAAACCCCGAAAACCAGACGGTAGCTACGGCATTAAAATGCGGTGAATTCGGCCATATGTACTTGAAGGCATAGCCTGAAAGTGCAGTTTGCGCAAGTCCAACCGACAGAACGTAAAGTACATAAAACAGATAGCTTTTATCACGGGTGGAGAAGTAAATAAAGAGGTTGTACAAAACCATCACAATGATAATGCCGGTAAAAATACCGTTGATGGTTTCGGATAGCTGCGAAGATTCCAGAAAATGTTCCTGGTCATGTAAAATAAGGGGCAAAATCACCTGATTGGAACCTTTAACCTTCAGATAATAAAACTTTTGCTGATCCGGCTTGATCACAAGGTTGAAAACCAGGTTCTGATGCTTGATTTTTCTGATGTGAAAAACATCGTTTTCGTGATATCTGACGAATTTTATGTCTTTTCCGCTTACATCCAGCAGTTCACAGTCCCGTATAGTAGGATGCGCAAGTTCAAGATAAAGGTTGGGGTCGGCACTTTTGTTGGCAATGGCAAACCGGATCCAGAAAGTGGACTGGCTTAGGCCCATATTCGGGGTATTGTCTGTGCTAGGTCTGAAATCCTTTTCTTTAATAATCTGATTATAAGTCATCTTGCCGGACTTATCTTCAAATATCTCAAGGTATTTTCCAATGATGACATTCCCTCCTGTGAAGTTCACAGTTTGTCCAAAGGCTGTGAAGCCCGTGAAAGTAGTAAAAACAACAAAAAAATATCCGGCCAGTCTCATATAACTTCAATCTTCATATCCAGTTCGTAATACAAGGCTATTTCGCCCTTCGGGCCTTTTTCCAGCGCAAACTGAACAGGATTTTCTCTTAAATCAAGTATTCGTTCTTTTTCTTCTGCATTGGCAAACGGCAACTGTTTCAGGTCATTTACAATAATGGCAGTTGCAATCAGGCCTTCTTTGGGGTAATAAAATGCACCGTTTTCGCCCAGATCCCTGATAATTTCGAACCCGATCCTGAGACATTGACGCAATGTAGGCGGTGAACAGAGTGCAAGCAAATAATCTACACCAATTTGTGAAGTAATTGCAACTCCGATTCTACCCAGGAATATACTGCCGATTCCATATCCTGCTACTTCCTTGCTGTTAAAAAGTCCACAAAATTCGGCAAGTTTATAATTTTCCAGGTTTTGTATATACGGGTATATTCTGGTGTCCTTTTTTGCGATTGCGCCTTCCATCGGCAATTTCATTGCTTCATTTCTGATCTGGATCCTGCCGCCGCCGTAAATTTTTGCGCCATCCTCGGACTCTACAATAATCACGTACGTGTTCTGATCATATAGCCAGTCAAGATTGGCGGATGTCACTTGTTTCACACCAAAAGCTTCCAGTACTTTCCGGTGCTCGTCCACGTACCTTTTACTGGTTTCAACATCATCAGGTGCCTTATATGCTCGGATTTTGGCTACCATTAAAATTCGTTGTTTACCATAAACAAGATTTCATCTAATGGATGTGGGGGCGTCTGGAGTACAGGTTTTTCTTCTTTTGTAACTTTCAGGATCAATATTTCACTTGATTGATAATCGGATTCAATAATCCTGTGGAACTGACTTTGCAATTCACGGAGTTTGTCCTTTTCAGCATCATTAAGGCCGTCTCCGGATTCTATTCTGGCAAAAAGGAACAGCGGCGATAGCAAAGGCTGAAGTGTAAGTCCCAGCTCTTCGGCCTGAAGCCATAATCTCTGGGCCGAGATTCCTCCTGAAAAAAAGTTATGATGACCGTTTTTCGGCAAACGGACAACAGCAATGCACGGTGCGGCGCCTACGGCATGCTGCACACTTTCCACCAGCATGTTTCCGCCGCCTATCGTTTTGATCGCATTGGCAACTTTCTTGTCACGCATGATGGCCAGCGCCGCAAGCTGGGCAGGACTGTTGCCGAATGAAATCACACCATGGCGACGATGAGCAGTCTTATTGTCTGTTGACCAATCCATATTCCTTTCAAAAAAATCGTGATGGCCATTGTCATTAAGCATCATAATGAGGTTGCATTCGCCTATTATACGCCCGAGTCTGTCAATTTTATCCTTATCCGTAATGAACTGCAATGCTGTATTGCTGACACTTTCTACTGCATGCTGCAGCAAATGGTACGTCCGGTTATCCAGCTGAAAAGGCGCATGCTGATCAGCGTCATTACTTGTTATTTCATCTTCGGTTGGTTCTGTGTTTGTTGTGACTGTCCTGGTATGGGCTTGGCTGTCGTTTTTGGCAGTAAAATGGATTATGGCCAGTAAATCCGGGTTGTCTTCAGACGGAGATAATTCCGTTTCCACCTCATAACCCATATTTCTGCATTCGGTAATAACATTCTCATAAGCAGCGCCGAGTGCAAGATGGGCTGCCATGTTGTTATAGTTTGCAAAAGAGTAGGAGCGGAAGGTGTCGTGAAACAAATGAAGTCGTCCGTTCCGGAAAAGCCATTTCCATGGATAATCGTTTCCAATAGACTGCATGCCTGTGGCAGTTTCTACAATCTGCCTGATTTCGGATTCGGTAGGGATTATAGCACGGGTATGCTGCGGTAAGTTGTCCGTCGTTTCAATAGCCCGGGACAAGTCAAATTCCTTGTTCGGATTACTATAAACGGTTGAGGCACTGACAGGAAGTTTATTTGCTACAAGCTCTTCCAGATCTACATAATATCTTCCCGAATCGGTAAACTGGTTCAGAAGTATTCTCCGGCACACGTCTGTCACCACTCCGCCGCCCAGGGTTACAGCACTTGCAAGCTGAGGCCATGTGCTGATGCTTTGGCCCACTTCCAGAAGCGATGCCCTTCCCCGGTGAGAACTTTTCATCGCATCGATTATTTTCATGACCAGCGGCACACGATCTCCCGGTGCAATGTTTTTAAGCTTCTCATGCGGAATTCCGTTCAGTAATCCGTGCAGGATCGGTCTGTCCGCCGCGAGGTCAAACCTTTCCACGTCCAGCATTCCGCGGTCACTGGTTTCCATCACCACCGGAATTGAAAGGCTTTTGGCCATTTCCCGGCAGTAGATCTTTATTTCCAGATCATCGCATTCATCCACCAGAATGTCCAGCTTGCCATGATCCGTCATAAAACCCGTTATATTATGGTGCGTAATGCCTTCCGGATAACATTCTATTTCAAGGAACGGGTCAATTTCCGCAATTTCACGTGCGGTGATGATGCATTTGTTGATGCCGATATTATGAATACCCGTTCTGATCCTGTTTAGGTTACTCAGTTCTAATGTGTCAAAATCCGCAAGTTTCAGCGATCCGCAAACCCGTTCCGTCGCCATGGTTATGGCTACTGCATGTCCAACGGATAACCCGATAATGCCGATTTTACGTTTTGACAGTTCAATTTGTTCCTGAGGGGCTATCTTGTAATGATTCCGCGTTGTTCTCAGTTCTATAAATTCATCTTTGTCCAGAATATGCAACAATCTGTTGGACCACGGGTAATAAATCCAGCATCCTTCCAGGTCAGTATCCTTTTCACAGGACCAATCGGCATATATGCTGTCGATTTCAGCTTCTGACAAACGTTTTCTGGGATTTCTGATTCTGATAAGCTCTTTTTTTTGTGAGCTGAACAAATCCAGGATAATCTTTTCGCGGTAATCTTCCATCAAAGACCTGAATTTCCGCTGATCCGCATAAAGTTCTCTGGATATAAAAACCGGTTTGTAAATGCTGTTGATTTGTGGGTTATGATACATGCTTAAATTATTCTGGATCAATTCTAGGAGTTATTTTCTCTTAAATTTAACTAATCATCAATGTAATTGATATTCGTTCAAAATATATCCTACTTGTATTGGCATTTTAAATTTAAGATTTTATATCTTATCGATGTTTTAATTAATACACAAATTGGTAAAATTATTTCTATAAAACTACCATTGATTACTTCGTAGTCAAAATAAATAATTAATATGCATAAAATTAATCTCATTCATACTCGTTTGTCGGTGTTTAGACTACAAGTATGTAAATAGTAATTACAATAATAATACCATTATCGAATTTATATTATAAAAATAACATGATTGCTTTAAATCTTTTTTAGATCATCAGCAATTTGAATACCAGAAATCTTCAGAATGGAAAGTAAACAGAAAATCAGTGTTCTTTATGTGGATGACGAGATTAACAATCTCAACTCATTTAAAGCCGCTTTCAGGCGAGATTTTAATATCCTGATTGCAACCTCCGGAAGAGAAGGACTTGAACTTTTGAAGCACAATGAAGTGCATGTGATTATTACGGATCAAAGAATGCCCGGAATGACAGGAGTCGATTTTTTGATAGAAGTTTTAAAAACTTATTCAGATCCGATGCGAATCCTTTTGACAGGTTATACTGATATAACTGCGGTAATTGATGCCGTAAATAAAGGACATATTTATTACTATCTGAACAAGCCCTGGGATGAGCAGCAATTAAGAATTATAATCAAAAATGCATACGAAATCTTTCATCTGAGAGAAGAAAACAAGGAACTGATTGAAAAACTGATCGATGCAAATGCGCAGCTGGAATTTCTTTTAAGACAAAACCTTTTGTCGTGAACAGATCTGTTAAGAACTGGACTAACGTTTATTTCTGCTGAAAAACAGCTGCGTTTTTCCGATCAGGGCCGGTTTGAAGCCTTTGACAATATACACCAGAATGGAGAAAGTTGATGTAATCAGAACTGCCATTAAAAGTATGGCTGCGAACAACAAATTTCCTACGGCTTTTAAAAAGATGATGACGTCCATTTTTATTGAATTTTAAGTGTGGATTGATGTTTTTATTCTAGCTGGTTAAAAATCGTACCAGCCTGGTTTGCTTGTTCATTTTCTGCACCGTAAATGCCTTTCTGCTGGTATTCTTTTTGTGGAACGGAATTGGCATTGAATGATCAATGTGAATTCTGGATACTAAATTTAACGTGATGATTATATGAAAAAGATACTTGCAATCGGGATCGTGTCGGGTGTTGTGATTTATGTTGCACTTTCTACATACACCAGACAAGTCGAAAGAAGTTTGAGAAGACTGAAAAGCCCGGATTCGGACTCCGGCAAAAATGAAACCGAAGGTTATTTTTACCATCAGACCCAAGCACTTCCTGAATAATTCCTGCGTTACAGTGGTCGTTTTGAAGCCTGCTATGTAACCTGACCAACAGGAACGTGTTCCTGTTTAGAGATGCCGGATTTCCGGCATTTTTGCTTTTTACCTGTCTGCAAAGCCGGATCAAAACAGGTGTCTTACAAATCAGAGGCATGGTTTTTAACCACGGATAGTTACAAGCAGTAAATGATTTTAAATTGACCTCATCATCATATAATGGCCTCACAATTGACAGTAAAAAACAGCATTGAAATCAATGCACCGGTTTCAAAGGTCTGGGAAGTTCTGATCGCACCAAAATACATCCGTCAATGGGATGAACTGCCGCAGGATTTTGAAGATTTTTACCTGGAAAAAGGCCGTATCATTGAATGGACCGGCGCCTCCAGATTAATCGTCACCGATTGTGAGCCCTATGAACTGCTCAGGCTGAGCCTTTACGTTCTGAAATGGGAATTGCCGCCATCCAGCTACAACATAGCCTACACATACAGCCTTGGCGAAAATGAAAATGCAAGTGTGCTAACCATTGAAGTCGGGGATTTCAGCATTTTACCCGATGGGGAGAATTACTTTGAAAAAGCAGCGGAATTTGCGGAAAAAGCATTGCAAAAGATCAAAAATCTCTCAGAAAACAGACTTTAAGTGCCGAGGTGATTATATTTGTATGAATCACTTTTGACCCTTATGGAACCCAATACCAAACTATATTATGACACTAATGAAGTCGCGGAAATGGTGGGCTGCGAACCCTCCGCACTTCGGTTCTGGGAAAAGAAGTTTCCTCAGCTGAATCCGAAAAGAGACGCCAGAAACCGCAGGCGCTATACCGAAAGAGACATAGAGATTATCCGCAAGATCATGCATCAGAAGGATAAGCAGGGGCGGACGATCAAAGGGGCCAGAGAGCAGCTCAGAAAAAAGGAGGAAGCACAGCTGCTCATACAAAGGCTGATGCGCGTCCGCAATTTTCTGGTCGATATCCGCGAAAGGCTGTAAGATTGTCAATTCCCGAAAAGCAGATTACTAACCTTGTTCTTGATGAAATACACCTATCTTTTTCTCAGTTTGCTGACGGCAACCGTTTCAGTGCAGGCGCAGGACTTTGATCCGGCAGCAATCCGGAAGCATATCGAATACCTTGCATCCGACGATCTGGAAGGGCGCGGAACGGCGACCATGGGAGAAATCAGGGCGGCCAATTACATTGCGGATATTTTCAAAAATGCAGGTCTGAAACCGGCAGGTGCAGACGGCAGTTATTTCCAGCCTTTTCAGGTTTCATTTGCAATTGACGGAAATCCGCATTTGCTGACTGCCAGAAATGTGGTCGGTTACCTGGACAATGGCGCGAAGAAAACCATTGTCATCGGTGCACATTATGATCATCTTGGAAAAGGGTTTCAGGGAAGTTCACTTACGCCGGACAGCAAAAATAAAATACACAACGGTGCCGACGATAACGCTTCGGGAACAACCGGTTTACTGGAACTCGCAGCACGTTTTTCCGGGAACAAAATCAGTGAGAAACATAATATCCTTTTTATTGCCTTTTCAGGAGAAGAGCTGGGCCTGCTCGGTTCCAAATACTTTACTGAAAATCCGACAGTTTCCTTGGATCAGATTTCCTGCATGATCAATATGGATATGATCGGAAGGTTGAGCAGTGACAAAGGACTGATTATTTCCGGATGGGGCACCAGTCCCGCCTGGGGCAAACTGATTCCGGACCTTGCCAAAAAACAAAATCTTCGCTTTAACGTGGATTCTTCCGGCGTGGGTGCTTCGGACCATACTTCGTTTTACCTGAAAAATATTCCGGTTGTCCAGTTTTTTACGGGCGGGCACAGCGATTATCACAAAATCAGCGACGACGTTGCAAAGATCAATTTTCAGGGTGAAGCTTCCATTTTAAGCCTGATCGCCGGTCTGATTGAAAAGCTGGGCAACGAATCGGCAGAACCGCCATTTCAGACAGCAGAAAACCCGCATTCCGGAAATACATCAACGGATTTTAAAGTCACACTCGGCATCATGCCCGATTACAGTTATTCGGGCAAAGGGCTGCGGATCGATGCCGTAACCAAAGCACGCCCTGCCGACAAAGCCGGTATGCTGACAGGCGACATCATCATCAAGCTGGCAGGAAAGGAAATCGGCAGCATTTACGACTATATGGATGTACTTGGAAGCCATGAAAAAGGTGACCAGGTGGAAGCAGAGCTCCGCCGTGGTACTGAAACCAAAAAAGTGCAGGTTACATTCTGAAGCAGCTTACTGAATGGCACCGCGCTTGCCCAGTTCGATTACTTCCATCTGACTGATAATTCCTTCATGCAGATTAAAACGGAGCAGCGTGCGTATCTTGTGAAAACCTTCTCTTCCGGCAGCACCCGGATTGATGTACAGCATATTGTTCAGCGGCTTGTCCCGGATTACACGAAGAATATGCGAATGCCCGCAAACAAAAATATCCGGCGTAAGGGCTTTTAACGAAGGCATCACCTGCGGATTATAGCGCGGCGGCGCTCCGCCGATGTGCGTCATCCAGATTCTGAAACCTTCCAGCTCGAAATGAAGGTTTTCCGCAGTTCTTGTACGAACGTCGCTGTTGTCAATATTGCCAAAAACAATACGCGACGGCTTAAAAGCTTCCAGCTGTTCTATAATCCGGACCGAGCCGATATCTCCTGCATGCCATACCTCATCGCAGTTGGAAAAATGTTCAAAAATACGTTCATCCAGATAACCGTGTGTGTCTGATAAGAGTCCGATTGTTTTCATTAATATGCTGATAACAGGTTTGTCGCGGGCCGGTTTAGCGGGTTTGTTTACCGCAAAATAAATTAAATTTATTTTTTTCGAAATTAAAGTAACTTATATATACTTTGGAGGGCACTTTCAAGTTACACTTCCTGGGAGCCGAAAAGTAAATATATGTATATTAAATTATACTTTTTTCTTGTAAAAAGTCAATAAGGTGCAACAGTTCCCGTATTGTTGTGTGTAAGTAGTTTAGTAAATCCAGATTCTATTCACTTAACCGTCCGCCTTCTTTGAAAAAAATCCTGCTTCTGCTCAGTTTGTTCCTTCATGTCATGTTTGCGCAGGCGCAAACCGGAGGACGCTTTACGTTAAAAGGTGTCGTTACCGATACCACCGGTGCAGCTTTGCCGGCGGCAACCATCATGCTGCTTTTGCCCGCAGATTCGTCGCTTACGAATTTTGGAAGATCGAACAAGGAAGGTGCTTTCGAACTGAAAAACCTGAAACGGATTCCTTATCTGCTGAAAATTTCGTACGTCGGGTACGTTCCGTTTCAGACCGAAGTAGTTCCCGCAGACGGTGAAGTAACAGATCTTGGAAAACTAAAGATGAAAGTACTTCAGAAAGAACTGTATGAAGTGGTGATCAAAACGGCCCGGGCTCCGCTGAGCATCCGGGGCGATACGGTTGAATTCGATGCAAGGGCTTTCAAAGTGCCGCCGGGCTCCACCGTGGAAGATCTGCTCCGCAAGCTGCCCGGCATGCAGGTGGATGCGGACGGAAACATCAAGGCGCATGGAGAGGAAGTCAAACGGGTAACCGTTGACGGAAAAAGGTTCTTTGGCGAAGACCCCAAAATGGCTACCAAAAACCTTCCGGCAGAAGCGATCAATAAAGTTCAGGTATTCAACGGCAAGTCGGAGCAATCCAAAGTAACGGGTGTGGACGATGGAAAAAGGGAAAAAACAGTCAACCTGGAACTGAAAGACAGTCATAAAAAAGGGGGTTTCGGAAAAGCCGTTGCGGGCGTCGGAACCGATTCGAGGCTGGAAGGGAAAGTGAGTTACAACCGTTTCGACGACAAGCAGCAGTTCTCATTGCTGGGATTCGGCAATAATACAAACCAGTCGGGCATCGCCCGGAACGATTATCAGGATTTTAAAGGAAGCCAGTCATTCAACTGGGGCGACGACGGTGATTTCGGGTTCAACAGCGGCCGTTACTATGGCGGGGACGACATTACGATCCAGCCAAGCTGGGGCGGAGGCGGCTCGGAAGGTTTTACCAAAAACTGGGCAGGCGGGGCCAATTACAACTACGATACCAAAAAAACCAAGGTAAGCACAAGCTATTTTTATAATCAGACGAACTCCATCATGGATGTGCGTTCCAGTACGGAAAACTTTCTGACCAATGATTCTTACAGTACGATCGACAACAACAAAACGCTTGGTTTTACAGGAAATCACCGGCCAAGCTTCCGTTTTGAACAGGCAATTGATTCTCTGAATACCATTATTCTGATCAGTAATTCCAGGATCAACAGAGGTGACGGAAGTTATGAAAGTTTTCAGCAGTCGTTCCGGAATGAAGGCGTTTTGTCCAACCAGTCCACGGTAAACAACAGCAGTGTATACAATTCGCTGGCTATGGCAAACCTGTTTATGTACCGTCATAAATTCAAGAAAAAAGGCAAGAACTTTGCTGTGAGCGCGGGTTACAACATCAATAATTCGGAAGAAGACAAAAGGCTGAGTTCGGTTAACCGGTTTCTGCAGGATTCCACGCTCAACAGCGAAATCAATCAGCGCAACGAGACAGCAAGTACAAGAGGAAATTTTAAAGGAAGCCTTTCTTATATTGAGCCCCTTTCCAAAAGTATATTCTGGGAATCGTTCTACAACTTCAACATGCGCAAGGATAAAGTGGACCGCAATGTTTTTGACATTGAAGGAAATCTGCAGGAAACTAACCAGTTTCTCACCCGTTATTATGCCAATGATTTTACCTATAACCGTTTAGGAACTTCATTCCGTTATTCGAGCAAGGGCCTGAATCTGTCGCTCGGACTGGCAGGTCTGCAGTTCAAACTGAAAGGGAAATTTGCCCTGGATGAAGCCGAGGCCGATTTTACAAGAGTGGACCGCACCTATTTCAGCTGGGTTCCGAATGTAAACCTGAATTATGATCTGAAAAATAACCGGTACCTGTACCTGAATTACGGGCTGGAAGTGCGTGAACCTTCGATCACCGATCTGCAGCCGATCGTTGACAACAGCAACCCGTTATACATTGTGGAAGGAAACCCGGACCTGATTCCTGCTTCCATGCACAATATTTACGGCGGGTACCAGATGTTCAATCCGGCGAGTTTTACCAATTTGTACGTGAACATGTTTTACAGTTACCACATCAATCAGGTGGTTTACAACCGGACAATCAATCTTGAAAACCTGATCACCACAACCAAACCCATGAACATTACAGGCGGGAGCAACGTTGGCGGCTATGTAGGATTCGGGTTTCCGATCAAGAAAACAAAAAGCAATCTGAACCTGAATACCGGAATCAATCTGAGCAACAACATTACTTATATCAATAATGTTGAAAATGAAACCCGGACAAACAACTTTAACTTCGGGGCACGTCTGGACCTTACGCCAAGCGATGTATTCACGTTGTACACGAATGCAAACTGGAACCTGAACTATTCGAAATATTCCATTAATACCAGCCAGAACCAGAAGATTTTCAATTCCAATTACGGCGCGGACATGAACTGGAAAACGGTAAAGGATATTTACCTGAACGCACGCTTTAATTACATGACCTATAGAAATGACCAGTTCGGATTCAATCAGAAGCAGCCGATCCTGAATCTTTCCGTATACAAAGTAGTGCTGAAAAGTAAAAAAGGTGAAATACGCCTGACTGCCTACGACGTGTTCAAGAAAAACCTGGGCATAACGCAGAACGTAAATCAGAATTATTACACAGAACGCCGTGTAGCCACTTTGTCAAGGTACTTTATGCTGAGTTTTACGTATAACATGCGGGGAATAGCCGCTTCGGTCAGACGCAGTAATTTTTAAAACCATCAAATCCATCGCTATGAAATTATTTGTAATGCTGCTGCTGGCTGCTGGCTGCTTTGTTCCGGTATCTGCGCAGAAACTGGAAGGAGAAATCAGCTATGAGCAGGTTTATCACTGGACACAGGTTTATTCCAGATTAAGTTTTATCAGTCAGGAAGAAAAGGACCGAATGAAGCTGACATGGGGAAATGACGATGAATCCAAGCACGATATGGTTCTGTATTTCAATGAAAAGCAGAGTTACTATACTTACCCGAAAACCGAAGATGTAAGCGGCGGCTACTCCGGAAGGAACCGTGAGTACAAGATTTACCGTGATTTCGAGAATGGCAAACGTACGGATGTAATTGAAATGCTTGGCAAAACGTACATTGTGGAAGATACCCTTAAGGAAATCAACTGGAAGGTCATGAACAAGATCAAGGAAGTGGCCGGGCATATGTGCATGATGGCCATTGCAGAAGATACGATAAAAAAACAGAAGATTACGGCCTGGTTTGCCGACGATATTCCGGTTTCCGCCGGCCCGGAGCTTTATTCAGGGCTGCCGGGTGTGATCCTGGAACTGGATATCAATGACGGTGACATTGTTACGACGGCAAAAGAAATCAAGCTCAAACCGTTGACTGAAGATGTAAATCTGCCCAAAAAGCAGAAGGGAAAAAAGATCAACACAGCAAAATATGAGGAAATGATGATCACGCACATCCGGGACAGCATCAAGGCGCACCGCAATCCGTTTGGCTGGGGCGGGCTGCCGTATTGACAAGAGCTGCGTTTGTAATTTTATACGGAAAAAAAAGGATTGTCAGCCGCGATCTTTGCTTTTTTTATACCTTTGCGACTTCAAACAAGTCCATATCCGAACGGGTTTGGGCTTGATATTTTATTATATCAGTGTAATTGTACCATTATCATTTTTAAAGTCTAATTTTTAATAACCCCTTCATTATGAAAAAAACGCTTTTAGCTGTTGCGATGCTTTTTGTACTCGGTTCGTGCGCAAGTAAAAAGAAGTTGCTTACAGCACAAAAACAGGCTAATGAAATCCAGATTCAGCTGGACAAAGCAAGAGCCGACCTGAATGATTGCGACAGCAGAACTGCTGGTTTGAACAATGATCTGAAAGCCAAAAATGACGAGCTTGCCAGTAAAAATGCCAAATTGAAAGAACTCGAAGACCAGATTGAGTTTCTTAAGAAAAACAACAATAACCTTCTGGACCGTATGTCTGACCTTTCGGTAATCAGCAAGGAAGGTTCCGAAAGCATCAAGAAATCGCTGGCCATGATGGATGCACAAGGCGTTCAGATCCGCGACCTTAACCAGAGCATCCAGCGCAAGGATTCCCTGAACATGGCTTTGGTACTGAACCTGAAACGTTCCCTGCAGGATGTCAGTGACGAAGATGTCCAGATCGAAGTTAAAAAAGGTGTTGTGTATGTTTCGCTTTCTGACAAAATGCTTTTCCGTTCGGGAAGTTCAGTAATCAATACGCAGGCTGAAACCGTTCTTGGAAAAGTTGCAAAAATCCTGAACGACTACAAGGAAATCGAAATCCTGATCGAAGGGCATACGGACAATGTACCGATTGCTACTGAAAAATTCTCGGACAACTGGGATCTGAGCGTATTGCGCGCTACATCTGTTGCACGTACGTTACAAAAGAAATATGGCGTTGAGCCGGTTCGTATGATCGCGGGCGGCCGTGGTGAATATCTACCCAAAGTGGCGAACGATTCTCCGGCAAACCGCAGCCTGAACCGTCGTACTGAAATCATCATTACGCCGAAACTGGATCAGTTTTTCAATCTTTACACGCCTAATGCCGGCAAGTAAAAAATTTTGCTGATATTTTTTGAAAGCCCGTCCGGACAAGGCGGGCTTTCGTGTTTTAATACTTTTGTGCATTTTGCAGAAAATCCCCAGAATATGTCCGAAACCGTTCCAGATCAATCAACCATTGAAGAAGCCCACAAGCTGATCGCGCCTTTTGTTCATCGCACACCGGTTTTAAGTTCCCGATTCCTGAATGAGCTGTGCGGTGCAGAACTTTATTTCAAATGTGAGAACATGCAGAAAATCGGTGCGTTCAAGGCACGCGGCGCACTTCATGCCGTGCTTTCCTTGCCGCCGGAACAGCTCACAAACGGCGTGGCGACGCATTCATCCGGGAATCATGCGCAGGCCATTGCATATGCGGCAAAGAAAGTAGGAGCGAAGGCGTACATTGTCATGCCAGATAACTCACCGACTGTCAAAATCCGTGCTGTGGAAGGTTACGGCGCTGAAATTACTTTTTGCAAAAATACACCCGAAGATCGTGAGCGGACTGTTCAGGAAATTGTTCATGAAACCGGAGCAGCATTTATCCATCCGTTCAATAACTACGAAGTCATGGCCGGACAGGCAACGGTTGCAAAGGAACTGATTGAAGATGTTGATGCCACGCTGGACGTCATCATTGCGCCTGTGGGTGGCGGCGGACTTTTAAGCGGAACGGCGCTTGCTGCGCATTATTTTTCACCGGAAACAAAAGTGTATGCCGGCGAGCCCGAAGGCGCTGCCGATGCGGTCCTGTCATTCAGAAGCGATAAAATTGAAAAGGCGCCGTATGTCAAAACCATCGCGGACGGATTGCTGACTTATTTGGGCGATAAAACTTTTCCGGTTATCAAACAGCATGTTACAGACATATTTACCGTTTCTGATGAAGAGATTATTACCGCCATGCAGTATTTATGGGAACGGATGAAACTGGTTGTAGAGCCATCCGGGGCCGTTTCGCTGGCAGCGGTAATCCGGAATAAAGACCGGTTTGCGGGTAAAAAAATCGGGATCATTATTTCAGGCGGAAACGTGGACCTTGGCAAACTTCCTTTCTGAAATATGTAAGAATGGCAAGTAGATTAACGACTGTTGCAATTTTTCAGAGAAATGTGTAGGTATACGGGCCGTAATATCCGTTATTGGAAATAATTATTAATTGTATTTTATTATTATATTTTACCATTTACTTAATGCTTCAATATGAAAAAGCTGATTTTTCTCTGTTTAGTCGTTTTTTTGGGTTCATGCAAGGATAACAAGGAAGAGGTAACACCAGAAAGTGATTATACGTCGGAATTCATAGGTAATTACTGGACAAACACGATTGATGGGCCCGCTTCTACGCGGCAGGAATGGGAAGTTACGAGTCCGGCCAAGAATCAGCTGAGGATTATTTACACCAAGAATATTGAGGTAAAAGCAGCGGGAACAACCCTGACGCTTGTTCAGAATTACAATCTTGTAAATGTGCAAACGACTGGCTACGATTCCTTTACGATCAACGAAGTGGTGGATGTGGAGCAAAGCAACGGAAAGCCTTTAAAGCAGAAAGTAGAAGGCGTCAGTACAAAAGTCATCAATGCCAGTGGCATTCCGCAAATCAATATTACGCTTAAACTGACCGATTCCGAAACCGGCGCATCTTCCGAAGAATACCTCGAATTCAAAAAGAAATAAATAGATATCTCTATATAGCTGAAACAGCGGTTTGCTATTAAATGCATTTCACAAACAGCCAGTAGCTTTTAGCTAACAGCTAACAGCCATTCAAAATCATAAAAAAAGCGACTGATTTTTCAGTCGCTTTTTTTATGGATAAGCTGGCATTCTACTGAACAGAAGAACCCGCAAAAACATTTTCAAGGTTGTCGAAAAGCGTAACGAAAGGAAAAACAATACCCATGACCAGACAAGTAATCACGAAAGTCACGATCCATAAGGTAAAAAGGGTTAGTTTAGCTAGAATGATCATGTTGTAAGTTTTTTTTTACAAAATAGCAATTTTTCCTTATTAGCAAGCAAAGTATGTGCTTATTTTTAGAAAAATTATATTATCTTCCACATATGCCTGCAAAGTCACAATACTTGCAGGTTCCGAGATCGTCTGTTTTCCGGAACGGTACATTCGGGTCCAGCATAACGTTAAGTATATCCGTAAGAATCAGTTCCGACTTTTCAATAAAATGCTGAGGTGCCAATCCTTCTGTCAGTTCAAGCGGATTGGAAATCAGGTTTTTCGGATCTCTGAATGAATAAAAACCGGATTTTACGGCAAAATCTCCAAAGCTGTATTTTGTTTCGCGCAGATCCAGGCCCTGTTCATCGCGCATTTTTCTGTACATCAGGTATTCGTACATCCAGAGCTGCCGGACGTAGCCCATTTTACGGTCCGGATCTTTGCGGATCACTTCTTCGCGCTTCATCGGGTCGGTCAGTTTTTGGCGGCCAGTCAGCTCCACGCTTCCCGTTTTATAATCCATCACGTACAGTATACCTTCAGGACTTTGCTCGATGCGGTCTATTTTTCCGCCTATTCTGACCGGCGTATCGATACCCTGAAGTAAAAGACTGATGTTGACGTTCAGCGGCTGTTCGGCTGCCAGAATTTTCCTTCTCGGAACCTGCGCCATCTGGTTTTTCAAAAAAGCAAGAATCTGATGTTCGCCGATCTGGAAATAAATCCGGTTAAGGCCAAGATCCGTCACATAGCCTTTGAAAAGACGGTCGAATTCATCTTTCATCACGGCTTTGATCTCCTCTTCCGACGGATCTTTTTCCAGCAGGAAATATTCCTGATCCAGCCGTTCCAGTGACGCATGCAGCCACGTTCCGATCTTGTCCATTCCAAGTTCTTCTTCCACTTCTTCCTTCTCCCTGACCCCGACAATATGCTTCAGATAAAATTGCATGGAACAGCGGATGAATTCATTCAGGTGCGTCGGGTATAATCCTTTGTTAGCAAGATATTCCCGGATGATCGCCAGCAATGCATCATCTTTCCTGACAACTTCCTCGAGTTCCTGTTGCTGGCTGCTTTCCAGTACAACCACTTTGTTCTCGATCTGTATCAACGGATTATACTGCGTCAGTTCGTATTCAACCTGCTGGATAAAGCGGCTTTTTTCACCTCCGCCAGGCGCATCGTTGGTACTGGTGTAAAGAATATGCACTTCACTGGCGCGCTGCAGCAATCGGTAAAAATGGTACGACATAACCGCTTCCTGATGCTGGTGCGTCGGCAGACCCACGGTCTGTGCCGCATCGTACGGGATTAATGAATTCTGCCTTTTTGCTTGCGGAAGCATGCCTTCGTTCAACGAAAGAATAATAATCCGTTCAAAGTCAAGCGCCCGGGTTTCCAGCATTCCCATAATCTGAAGGTTACTGACAGGCTCTCCGCTGAACGGAATTTTCGTCTGCCGGATCAGTTCAAACATGAAAGACCGCAAAGTCCTTAATGTAATCAGCTCCGTTTTTTCCTCAATCGTCTGCTCGAACTGTTTCAGCAAAGTGTAAAAAAGGTACAGATATTCCGTTTCCAGCGCATTTTTGTAATCTTTATAAACATCGCGCAGCAACTCAATCAGCTGATAAAATGTGCTGATAACCTGCCTGGAATTGTTTTTCTGCCAGTTTGTAAATAAAATCCGGAACAAAGGATGATTTTCACTTAGATCCATTAGTTCTTCCGAACTCAGAAAAACCTGATTTTCCCTTGTAATGGCCCAAAGCGTTTTCTGGATAATTGTCGGGCCGGTACTTGCCGGAAGCAGCATCACGTGTTCATAATGCCGGATAAACGGGTGGTTCAGAACCTTGTTGATGGATTTATGGCCGAATTTGGGTATCCGGACCATCTTGCCGCTTTTTCCCCGGAACTCGACGGCATTCTGCTGCAATTCGAAAATACTGTCAACCAATGTATAAAGCAGCGAATTGCGCATGGAAAGTCCCATCGTCACATTCAGGTCCACAACCGTTTCATCCAGCGAGTACAGCATCGGAAGCAGCAGGTTTTCATCCGCCAGCACGATTGCCGTAGGGACCGGATTTTCCGGATCGTCCCATGCTTTCATCTGCTGATAAAGCTGGCCGGCAACTTTGGTCTGTAAAGTGGCATTCGGGACGCCGTAAACCGTAATGTTTTTCTGCGAACTCAGCAAATGATCCGTTGTCCAGTTCCATTCGCCAAACAACCGGCTTTTCTGATAATCGCGTAGGCTTTTTCCTGCTTCTACGCCCGGATTTACAGTCATATAATACTGGTCAGAATCCCAGAAAACCTCCGCTTTGCCGACTTTTACCAACGAACTTACAATGCTCCTTTCCGATTCGGTAAATGCATTGAAACCGGCAAAATACAGTTTGTCAAATTCAGGTCTTTCCAGCAGCAGCGTGTTGACGTCCTCGGCAAGTTCGCGGTAAGCCATGCCGCGGTAAGCTTTTCCTTTTTCCAGTAAGCGGTTGCGGAATGAATGATAGACAAGTTTTATATTTTCAAAAAGCGAGAAATACTGTTTGGACCCGCCTTCGCTCTGCAAGGTTTTTCCTTCCGGCAAAGTGGCCTGCCAGCGCGCAATAGCATTCGCTTCGGATAAATAATCAAATAAATAATCGGCTTTGACAAGATACTGGTCAATTCTGTCGAGGTCATTCAGCAATACCGAAGCCCAGCCCATAAAACGGTCGAACTGTACTTCCGGATCAATTTCCCTGAAAGTTTCGTACAAGTCAAAAAGCAGGTGGACAGGATCTTCAATTTCCAGCGTACAGATGCTTTCCACAAAATCATCGACCGCCTGGATATGCGGGCTGATGGCGGCTTCCCTGGTTTCCTTGGCCAGTTCCTGCATCAGAAAAAACGCCGCTCTGCGCGTAGGCACAACGATGCTGACCCTTTCCAGCGATTGATGGTTGTCCAGAATACGTCTTGCAACGAGATTAAGAAAGGATTGCATTCTTTAATTTATAGTTTGTTAATGTATCCGGTCACCTCTCGGTGTCATGGATTTTATAATTTCTGCTTCTGCATGAAGCAGCTCTTTCCAGCGTTTTCTCACATCCGCAGCGGGTATGTACGTTTCAGCCAGTTCAATAAACGTACGGTAATGGCCCGCTTCTGAAATCATCAGTTCGCGGTAAAATTTCTGTAAACTTTCTTCTTCGAGTGATTCCGAAAGCAGCTTGAAACGTTCGCAGCTTCTGGCTTCGATCAGGCCGCAAATCAGCAGCTTGTCCAAAAAAGCAGCCTCATAATCGCCTTTGTTCCGGACCAGTTTCAGCAGTTCACCGACATATACATCCTTTCGCTGGCGCCCGAGCGGGATATTTCTCTTTTTCAGTTCTTTTAAAACGCGCTGGAAATGACCCCATTCTTCCGCTACAATCGGTGTAAGCACTTCCACCATTTTTGCTTTTTCGGGATAATGAACAATGAGCGTTATGCAGCTGGAAGCCGCTTTCTGCTCACAATAAGCATGATCGATCAGAATATCACCGATCTGCATGGCTGCAATATTGGTCCAGCGCGGATCGGTAGGCAATTCCAGACCTAACGTGGTGAGTGGCACTTGCATGACTTTGGAAATTAGCAGTTAATCAAACATCGGCCAGTTGACGCCGAAAGAAAACGCACGCGCAAGTCCGAGGTATCCCGGCGTTACATAATACCCTTTCGGAAATACCCCGAACTGACCGCCCTGATTCAGGTAAGACATTTTAAAAAACAGCCGCACACGCTTGATCCGCACATTGGCAAAACCGTCAATAACTACGTTCTGTTCCAGCCGCGTTTCGTTCTGTAAGTGAAATTGCTGTGTTACAGGCATATACGCATCAGCAAAATAAGCAGAACGGTAACGGGCAGCAAGTCCGAGCTGAATAAAAAGTACTTTGGCGTATGTAAAATCAAATGTAACTTCTCCGCTGGCAAAATACGTCGGGATTCGCAGCACATCGCTGTTGTCATTCAGCGTGAGATAGCCCATGGTTGTAAAGTTCCATCTTTTCAAATGAATGCCGGAGTTGAAACCGATTCTCAGTAACCTGAAACCGGAGTTCAGCTGTTTCGGTACCGCCGAAGTATCATAGTAAATATAATCATTAACCTGATGAATCTGAATTTCAGGAACAAAGTTGATCTTGCTGGTTTTTAAAGGCAGTGAAGCATAAACCGTCTGTACTTTGGTCGGGTCTAAATTGGTTCTCCACGCAAAATGATTGCCGAAATAACGCTGTACAAGCAGATCCGGTGCAGTTTGTATGCTCTGGAAACCTGCCTTTCCCCAGCGGGTGTTCAATTCGCCTTTCAGCCTGTATTCCACATTCTTGGCCAGATTGAGCTCTGCTTCTGCCGTGAGGTATTGCAGGGAATCTTTGAGATAATACCCCGCCCATGCACCGATGATGTTATCAAATCTTAGTCCCGTCCGGTAAGTCGCAGTCGGTTTTCCGGTTTCATTTGCCAGCTGACTGGCCGCTCGCATGCCGTACAGTCGCTGGCGTACGAAAGCGCGGTAATTGAAACCGGAATAATATCCTTTGATACCGACCTTGTTATCGACCAGTTTGTAATAAATATCCTGTCTTGTGCTGTCGGAAGTAAACCTGGATACCGGATAGACCAGTTTTTCAACCCCGCGCGAAATGTCCAGATCCGTAAACCGGTTGATCACACTTTGATAATCGGCCTGCTGAAAAAGCTGAAATCCGTTTGCAAGCCGGTACTGCTGGTAAATGTGGAAAACATGGCGTCTTTCCCACGAATTGGCATCATCGCTCGTCCGGGCTGCGCCGTCGTAGGAGAAATCCTCAACAACCCCGTCTGCACCGACATTCGGAATGACACCGCCCTGTTCACGCACTTTCTGGTTCATATGGCGGTAATGCGCAAGGATTAGGTATTTTTTATCCTTGGAAAAAAAGCTGGTGTGCAAAAGCAGCGTCCAGTTTTGCCCCAGAAAAGCACCTGAATTCAGCGTATTGACAAATCCGTACTGTTTGTTGGAAGTAAGCCGCTGTACACGCAGGCCGAAATTGAAACGGGAGTGCACGTTCTGGGTATAGGCAAAACTGCCGAGTGACGTTTTTTTGCCACCCGAAATAAAGTTCAGCTCGGTATGCTGCGAGCGCGTATCCACATACTGCACTTCATCCTGTTTGATGGCATAAGCATCGTAAGCGCGAAAGCCAAGCTGCGTGCCGATATCTGAACGAGGCTCAAAAAAAAGATTCCGTGTAGCCGTGACCGTGTTGCCGAGATCCACCAGTTTTCCCCATGAACGGTCCAGCGGCGTCCAGCGGTGAAAGTTGGTGAGGCTGGTATCCACGCGGTACCGTACCGAATCCCGGTTATTCAGGATGTCGTTTTCATAAAAATGAAGCGTTGTCGCAGGCCCGTAAATGTTTTTGGTACTGTCGTCCAGAATGGCGCCACCGCCCTGCCCGCCGCCACCGGAACCACCACCACCGCCACTGGGCATCTGCATTCCGCCGGGTAATCTAACCTGTGCACTGGCATGAGGTGTAAAAAGGAAAAAGCTGCATACAACACAGATTAACAGATATAAAGCAATTCTCATAGAGGCATTATCATTCAGCCGGTTCAATTAATCCGGCAGTCTTTTGTGTAATCCAATGGTTAAACAGAGCCGTATCATTCCCGAAATTGACCGTAACAGGAATGTAGGCAAAGCGCGACGCATGTCCTGACTGTTCGGCCAACGGCTTTAATTTCACCATATCTTTTTCAGTCGTAACCACAAAAGTATCGTTTTTTAAGTACTTAATAATCTCTTCCACATCCCTTGGACCATAATTGTAATGGTCGGGGAAAACCACTTGATCTATAACGTTGAAATGACTGTCAAGATATGCATGGAACGGTTTCGGATTAGCAATTCCTGCAACCATTTTAACTTTCTTTAACGCCACTTCCCCGCCGGTATAGCTCAACGGCGCCGCATAATCCGTAAAGGCAAAGAAAACGGGGCTTTCTGGCTTTCCGTAAACCAGGATCTTGCTGCGGATTAATGCTTTTTCATCTTCGGAAAGGGCAGGAGGGCATTTGGTAACAATAATCGCGTCGGCTCTTTTGGCACCGTTTCTTCCTTCCCGGAGCCTTCCGCCGGGAAAAGGCAGATCATCATAAAAGGGCCTGTTGTAATCACACAAAAGCAAATTGACATCGCGGACAATGCGCTGATGCTGATAGGCGTCATCAAGCAAAAGCAATTTGGTTTGAGGAAACTGCTCCGCGATGCGGGCGGCGCCAGATAACCGGTCTTCGCAAACGGCTACCACAATTCCGGGATAAAACTTGGTAAAATACTGCATGGGCTCGTCGCCGATTTCAGAAGCATCGCTGCTTGACGAGGCCAGCCTGAAACCCTTTGTTTTGCGGCCGTAACCCCGGCTCAGGATTGCAGTCGGGATCTGGGATGAAAGTATTTTGGCAAGGTACTCAACAAGAGGCGTTTTACCCGTTCCGCCTACGGTCAGGTTGCCGATGGAAATGACGAACTGAGGTGCTTTTTCAGAAGTGAAAACGGCATAGCGGTAACCCATATTCCGCAGCCATGTTATGAATCCGTAAACCCGGGAAAAAGGTGTTAAAGCAGTTTTTAACCAAATTTGTTCTTTCATACCTGATGCATAATTACGTAATTTTTATCTAATATTGTGCCCCTGAAAAAAAACTGATTCCTCAAACCATGTCGTTAAAAATTGTGTATAAGCCGCATTTGCTTCAGTTTCGCAGAAAAGCGGGCACTTCCCGAGGTGTACTTACACAAAAAACTTCGTGGATTCTGATGGTTACAGATCATGAAAAACCCGGCATTGCGGGTTATGGTGAATGCGGTCCGCTTCCCGGTTTGAGCGTGGACGATCTGCCGGATTTCGAGCCGCAGCTTGCATCCGTTTGCAGCCTGTTCAATGAACTGGATCTCGAAGTATTTCCTTTTAATCTCGGCATCATACTGGATCAGCTTGTACCGCAGCATTTGCCTTCTGTCCGTTTCGGGATTGAAACGGCTTTGCTAGACATCATGAATGAAGGACAGCGGGTTTTGTTTAAAAACTCCTTTTCAGACGGTGAAAACGGCATATTGATGAACGGACTGATTTGGATGGGTTCACACGATCAAATGGCCGAACAAGTGGAGGAAAAGCTGGACCAGGGATTTACAACCCTGAAAATGAAAGTAGGCGCCATTGAATTTGAAAAAGAATGCCGCATACTGGAATCCATACGCAATAGGTTTGACAAACAGCGTATAACGTTGAGAGTGGATGCCAACGGCGCTTTTGATGCAGGGAATGTCAATGAGCGGCTTCGAACTTTATCCGGATTTGACCTGCATTCCATTGAACAGCCTGTAAAAGCCGGCCAGCATGAACTGATGGGCGAATTATGCCGGACGTCACCCGTGCCGGTTGCACTGGACGAAGAGCTGATCGGCATTTTCAATTACCGGGACAAATTTTCCCTGCTCAAAAAACTGATGCCGCCCTTTATCATTCTGAAACCAACGCTGCTGGGCGGTTTTCAGCAGACGAAGGAATGGATTGAAATTGCCAACCGGCTGGAAATTCAATGGTGGATTACATCGGCGCTGGAATCCAACATCGGCCTGAATGCCATTGCACAGTTTACCGCTTCCTTCCAGAACACACTTCCGCAGGGTTTGGGAACCGGCCAGCTTTATACCAACAATTTCCCGTCCCCGTTGAGCGTCAGAAGCGGCCATTTATATTACGACAGAAATACCGGCTGGGAACTGCCTGTAATCGGCTGAACATGTTCAGACAAATATGAATTTCTGAGATCAGCTGTTTGCCCAGTCAACATCCTTGCGTAGCCAGTTCAGCGTTTTCTGTTCCTCAGAACCTTCTTCCGGTTCAAAGCTGTATTCCCAGTTGGCCTGAGGCGGCAGGCTCATCAAAATCGATTCCGTTCTGCCGTTCGTTTCCAGTCCGAATTTCGTGCCGCGATCCCAGACCAGATTGAATTCTACATAGCGGCCGCGTCTCAGATATTGCCATTGTTTTTCTTTTTCTGTAAAAGCATCATTTCGGTGCAGTGCCATAAAGTGCGTATAAACCGGAGCAAAGCTGTTTCCGATTTCCATGACAAAATCAAAAAGTGCTTCTTTCGAAAGACCTTGTCCTTTTCCCGGCAGGTCAGGTTTGAGATAATCAAAGAAAATGCCGCCTATGCCGCGCGTTTCCTGGCGGTGTGGAATGTAAAAGTATTCGTCAGCCCAGCTTTTGAAATCAGGATAAAACTGCAGATGATGTTTGTCACAGGCATTCTTAAGACAGTTATGAAAAAACCGTGCATCATTTTCAACGACGTAATGCGGTGTAAGGTCAATTCCTCCGCCAAACCAGCAGATTCCGTTGCTCAGTTCAAAGTAGCGGACATTCATGTGAATAATCGGTACACGCGGATTCTGCGGATGCATGACGATGGAAACGCCGGTTGCCGCAAAGTGAAAATCATCCTTTTCGCCCAGATTCATTTGTTGCCTGAGGCGTGGATGTACCTCACCGCGCACACTCGAAAAATTGACACCGCCTTTTTCAATTACACTGCCGTTCTGGATCAGTCTGGTTCTTCCGCCGCCGCCGGAATGATGTTCCCATAGATCTTCCCGGAATTTTCCCGTGCCGTCTTCCGCTTCAATGGCCTTGCAAATCTGATCCTGTAAATTTTTGAAATTCAGTTCTATATCTTCAACTTTCATTTTGTCTGTCATCATAAGAGTTCAAAATTACTATAATTCTCGTTCAGACGGTAAATTTCAGGATTTTGACATCAAGGTTGGTGTTAGCGAAAGAAGTGGTCATACTAAAAAGCTGCTGACTTTCAACTGTTATCCCGTAGCCCGCAGCTGAATGCTTAAACCGGTTGATAAATTCAAATTGCATCAAAACCAGATTGTAAAAACTGATCATCAAGACTGCTCAGGAATGTAAAGCGGAATGTACATCATGCTATTTTGAATGGATTTCGGGACAGGTTGCTTTTGGAAGCTTTGAACTTTGAATTGGTTATGAAAGTAAAATGCGTTGGAAGATTTTAAAAAATATAAGCTTCTCACGTTCAAACATGTAATACGGAGAAAACTGCCTTTTGGCAATTTTCTCGGAACAAAGAGAACTTTACTGCATCGAAATTTGTAAATTTACATGCAACCGGATTTGCATAGGCGGTTGAATGCTGTTTGCAAATGCAGTTGTATCAAATTGGGGGTGACTGGAATTGACAGCGGGCTGAGGTTCTGTGTGTAAGCATGTCGGGAGTTGAGAGTACCTCCCGGAAATAATATTCTCAAACAATAAATGGCGAAAATACTTACGCCATGGCTGCTTAATCCGGAGGATTAACCAAATGCCATCATCTCTCCACCCTACGTGCTGCCGGGTGGGTCCAGAGGTGTCGAAACGCAGCGCTGGTTGAACTATTGATGCGTAAATTCAACGAGACACCAGTATCTAAGGCCATGACGCGGGTCCGCCGTGTACCTTGTCAGGCTCGAAAATCTAATCACGGATAAGCATGTAGAAGGCGCAGGGTTTCCCTGTTCTGGACCGGGGTTCGACTCCCCGCATCTCCACAAGATCCCAAACTATGACGTTGAAGCAGAGCTAACTACTCTGCTTTTTCTATTTTAGGCCATTACCGTTAAATAAGTTTAACCAAAACTGAAGACCACCATAATGGTAACTAGTTTCGAGTGGTAGTCTTTTCTGACTCTATCACAACCTAACTCGTTAAAGTATGTTTATTTCTTCAGTGAACCACTCCATCAGAATGCGGATCAGATTCGTAATCCGGAAAGTAAGAACCAATTCAGCCGGCGTATGTCCGCTCAATTGTAGAATCACCATCGACGGCCAAAAGGCTACTGAGTTTGCAACGGGCGCAGCAGTAGACCCCAAAAAATGGGACAGTAAATTTCAAAAAGTAAAGGGGGCATCACAGGCGGCTATCGACCTAAACCGAAGAATTGACATTATCAAAACGGAATTGGAAGGTGTATATCTTTCAGCAAGGTCGCGGGGATTAAGATTATCAGCCAATGAGATCAAGGACATCTACACGGGCAAAAAAGAACTGGCTTGCTCCTTTGTCAAAATGACAACGCTTTATCTGGAGGAGCTAAAAATTAAGAACAGGTCCATCGTTACAGTAAACCGTTACAAAAGATGTTTCCTGTACCTGAATCAGTATCTGGGCAAGGACATGAATGTGGCCAGTCTGGAAAAAAGGCATGTAAGCGGGTTTTGGCGTTGGCTGAAAGAAAAGGGGTATCACAACGATTATTGCAACAAGATTGTGCAGGCATGCATCGGGTTGTTCCGGTTTGGGATGCGAGAGGGATACGTTGAAAGAAGTCCTTTTGCCGGTGTGAGTCTGGAATGGAAGAAAGAGCTGGACACAACCTGCTTATCAAAAGAAGAACTCGGGCTGCTTGAAAATTATCCATGGAGTGACAAGCTGCAAAGGGTAGTGGATAGCTTTTTGTTTATGTGTCATACAGGGCTGCACATTGGCGATTACATCGAAATAGGGGAGGATTCGTGCTATACATACAATGAAAAGCAGTTTATGAAAGTGAAAAGAATCAAGACCGGCGTTGAGGCGATCTTTCCACTGGATAACTTCGCGGTCAGTCTAATCAATAAGTACGGCGGCTGTGACAAGATGCCGAAGATTTCCGGCCAGAAATCCAATGATTATTTAAAGGTCATTGCCGAGGCGGTAGGCATTACCAAGAACCTGACCAATAAAATTGCCCGGAAGACATTCACCGACATTTGCCTGAACGAATACGGTTTCAGCGATGAAGTGGTGTCAACCATGCTCGGGCACACATCTACCAGACAGATAAAACATTACGGATCTATCAAAGAAAAAAGGATTCTAAAAGAATGGTCAGATAAAGTAGATGTTGCATAATTCAGTATTATACATCAACAATTGAGAACAAAAATGGCCGTGAGTTATGATGCTCACGGCTTTTATTATGAAAACAAGCGAATCAATAGAAGTTACAAAGCGGTTTTTTCAGGCTGTTGATCATTTGATCAAAGAAAAGGAGTTTGATGGTGTCCGGGATTTCTGCCGAAAGTTCGAAATGAACACAGGCTACTATTACAATATGCGGAATACGCCGGAAACACATTCTGTCAAAGTGGATCAGCTGGTCCGGATCGTTAAAACCTACAATGTTTCCGCTACCTGGCTGCTGATCGGTACCGGCTCGATGATGGTCAGCGAAGATTAAGGTTTTCTAATTGTTGTCGAATAGTGAAACGGCCCACCATTTCTGCAATTCTATATCAAAACTCAAAGTAACGGCCATACCTCCCTGTATTAAGAATGGGGAATCATTTACAGCCATGGTGCCAGTGGGAAGAAATAAGTTATTAAAAGCGTTATTCCGGTTGATGATTGTTATTGTTTTTCCATCGCCCAATACAAACCGGTTCCCAGTCGTGCGAAGTATAAGTATACATACTCTTTCGCCCGTTGGATTGACATAGACCATATCGTACAGACTTGGATCAAAGGTGAGATTCTGGTTGTTCATATCTATTCTTAATGATTTCTTGCCATTAATCAGGCTTTGTCCTAAGAATGAAATACCATCAAATGCGTAAATAGCCCAATTTAAGAATCCGGCTATGGCATTTTTGGCATAAAACACGGCTCCGTAATTATCGCCTACACTGTTAGGCTCCGTTGCTCTAAACAGTGCTGCTCCTTTTCCGCCGTATGTTCCCGGAAAAACATTTGAGCCGATCATGACCTCGGTTTTTTCAGTGGCATCTGTGGAGCGCATGATAATGTATGCATCACCTGAGTCATTGATGATACCGCCGCCCTGTATAGTCCACTTGCCGATCATGCCTTTTTCTGCAAACATGCTTCCGTCTGCCAGCGCGCGCCATGGTGCATTATTCCGGTTTGCGTAAGGAGCACCGGCCCATAAACGCACCAATCCATCAAGCGCATTGTTTGAGCCTGCAATGCCGGCCTGCCCAATATTGTTTTCATTCATCATTTCCAGCCGCTTGCGAAGAAATCCTTCGCCGGACTGCAAAACCCTGAATGGCGCCAAGGCTCTGTTTGCAAATCCGGCTCCTGCCCAGAAACGAACACTGTCGGCTGCTGTTCCATTTCCGGTAATACCGGCCAGTACGCTTCCACCTTCTCCTGCAAGCTGGATGGTGCCGGCAGTTATGATCCCTTTTATAATGGTAGCAACAGTGCTATCGTAAACCGTTGCCAATTCCCAATCGAGCTGATTATAAGATCCGGTCAGCCTTTCGGTAATACAGCGGAACAAATCAACTCCGTTGGTCCAGAGATCACCTTCTGAGTATGGCGGGAACGGTGTAGGATGTGCTGCCGAGGAAATAAAGATTGTGCTTTTGCCGTCTGCCGATTCTTTGGCCTGACTTGCCAGAAGCAGAGCCTGGGTAATTCTATCATCAGAAACTTCCTCCCATGAAAACACATTGTTTTCAACCCGGAACCGGTATGACTTCTTTGAAACGTTATCAAAGTAATTGTCGCCTACGTGTTCGGTTTTAAGCTCCAATGTATTCCAATTGATAGCGGGTTCGTTGCTGAGCGTGGGTGTTCCGTTCAAAAACCAGTTATCAACCTTTCCATCGGTCTGTTCCGTGACAGCATCAATCTGTGCCAACAATTCGGTTTCCAACTGCTTGATGGATTTGTTCTTTCCGTCTGTTCCGCGGAATGTGATGTTGCCGCCAATTTCCCCGGTATCCAGATCAAAATATGTACTTCCGTCGGAGGATTTGATTTGTCCTGTTGTAATCCAGCGGCCAGATATCAGAGTGAATCCGTATGTCAATGAAATCTGTCTTGTATTGGTGACAGTATCCACACTGTTGAGCATCCCCATCAGGAAATGATAGTGAACCGGGTCCTGCTTCGTCTTTATCTGCTGGTCACTGAATAATATGGTAGCAGTATTTTTCTCAACAGAACATTTTGCATAGACAAACTTGAAGTTGTTGTCTCCGAACGTGACGGTCTGAGCGTTGAAATTCCAAGTCCTGATGTTGTCTTTTTCAATGGTCAAGTGGACCAGCTGCCCGGCCGTATACCTGAGCACGTTCTTGTTGCCTTGAAAGTTAGGCATGAAAACAGCATTGATGATCTGGAACTGCTGCCCTTCTGTTCCGAACAGTGCAATGGCGGCTTCCAGCGTTTCTGCTTTGATTTTCCCATCTTTCAGGTATCCATCCGGATCAAAGCTTTCATTGATCAGCTCCCGCGCAGACTTCCAGTTTTGTTTTGCAGTTACCGGGTTGCGAAGATCGTTGAGGGTAACAATGTTATTTAGCTGCTTGACATCGGAAAGCACGCGGGAAATTGTGGAAATCTGGTAAGAGTCCGCTATTTCAATAGTATACTTGAAAGGGCTGAGTACGTCACGTGTAAATCGGATCACACGTGAAGCCTTATTGATGTTCAGGTCAGCATCCTTAATCTGGATGAAATCGCCCAGGCTAAAAAAGTTTGGTACTGTGCCGGGAGCCGTTTTGTTTCTCAGGAACTGAGGATCAATGTCAAGCGAGTACTGAACCAGCGGCGATTTGTTTGCGTCGAGGTACAGCCTCGCTTTGGTCCTGAGTTCTGCTTCTGCGGTTGTAACGTAAATTTCCGGCATGGTAATATCCAGAATCACATACTGATCACCTACATTAATATTGAATGGAGCCGGGCCCGGAAACTTGACGCCTTGTTCATCTTTGAAAGGAACCAGCACAAAAGCTTTTACTTCTGGCGTGTAGCCACCGTCTGCAAGCTCAAATTCATAACCTGCCAGATTTCCTGTGTTGAAATGAATCTTTGCCGACTTGCCAGCGATCAGGTATTTGGTTCCGTTTTCGTCTGATTCGTTCAAGTCAAAGTTCATGGTGCTATCAAAGAACATTTCGGCATCAAGGCCTACCTGCGTAACGACACCGATGCGCTGCGGCTTTACTTCATCAAAAGTCTTTGAGCCTTCAATTAATCCGAATGCGGCAATAGCAGCTGTATCTTCGATGTAATCGGTACCGCTGCCGGGCTCACCAATCTTTAAACGGGTTGAGAAGTTACGATAACCCGGCTTTAAATTGTCTGAGGAACCAGACGGATACAGCCTTGTTACAATAGTGGATTCTTTGACTGATCTTCTGGTAAGCGTATAAAGTCCGCGGCCTTGCCCGTATTCGTAAACGTCGGTAAGAATCTGGCCGGCTCTTCCTACATTGATTGTTTTAACGTTCCCGTTCTGCAGAATCTCGAATTCTACTTCAAACTCTTTACAGATCGTCTGTTGAAGCGCTTCAAGGCAGTTGGCTGTTGAGAAGGTCAGTGTCTTAACATCAGTTTCCAGTATATCACCTTTCAGCCATTTGCCGGGCCCGAATGTTCTGTTGCAGTTGTAGATCAGCACACTGATGAACATATCCAGATTGCCGGTCAGCGAGAATTCACTTCCTCTATATGTACCTGTGGCATCGGCATCAAAGTACTGGCTGCTGAGAAGTTCGTACTGTACACCTTCAAACCGGCATTTATATAAGTACTTCCGGCTTCCGGTTTTCTGTTCTTCCGGCAGGACGTTCAAAGTGTAGTAATTGCCGAAAACTTCAATCTTCATTCCAAGCACCATTTCAAGATGCTCGGTAGACTCAAAGTCAACATCCACCACATCCTGACCAAGCAGATCACAGGACTGAACCGCTTTGGTGATTGTCGTTAAAGGATAGAGCCGTTTGACCGGATACAGTGTTCCGTCCGGTTGTATTATTGTAATTTGCTCCATACCATAACCGCGTTGTGTGTGAATGCAGTGATGTTTTCAATGACACCTGCAATGACTATATAATATGTACCCGGAGCATCGTATTGATGGGTAGCTGTGACTGCTGTTCCGAATACGTTTGGTGTAAACTGGCCATCACCCCAATAGATGTTCAAGAGGTCTGGACAAGTCAAGGTAATTTGTACATTGGGTGTGTTGTTATCAACTTTGATGTACCTCAGAATACGCTTGACCGGCTGTTTTTCGGTCATTCTCAATTTGAAAGAGCAGGGAGTGCGATAATTTCGCCACTTCATTTCTGAAAAATCAATTCCGGCTTTATGCGTGACTTCAAAGGGCAATGTCAATCTCGCATTAATTTCCACCATGAGCCGCTGCGTGCCATTTCGCTGAAACTGATCCTTGATATTTATAATGGTTTCCATCATAGCATCTGCATTCTCAGCGAAGAACCAGCAGTCTAATTCAATATCGCGCACATCATACCTGACAGCTTCCACGTCTTCGAATTTTCCATGCTGATCTTTCCAGTCGTATTCGTCATTCGACTTTTTGGGAAGCATGTCAACAATCCCTTTTGGATTTGGGCCAACCGTGATCCCTAAGGATTTGAAGTCAACACCGTTTATAGAGAATTTCACGGTTAGTGTGGCGTTTGAAATGATTGGTGTTAAATCGGAAGAAGTATATGCTCCTCCGGTAAGTATCTTGAAGTCGTCAAGGTAACAGCGGCCGGCATCATTGAATCCATTAACATTCAGCAGACAGAATCCTGTCGGAGTGCCCGCCAGTGCTGATTTGGTGTCTTTTGCTTTGCCGTTGACGTAGGCAGTGTATATGCCGTTCTCATGCGTCAAAGCAACATGCGACCACACACTTAAGGTAGAATACAGGTTTACTTTCAGGAAGTTATTCAGGCCGGGAAACTTGATGAGGAAGTAACTTTCTGCTGAGCCCAGACCATGAGATTCAGCCATTACCCAGAACATGACCGTATAAGTTTGGGTTAGGTCAAAGAGCTTTGGTTTGATTTCTGCATAGCCATTGCCCGGGAAGTAAACACAGTTTCCTTCCCTGCCTTCTATGAACCGGCCTTCATAAACATCTGCATGATGTGCGCCGGGAGCATAATCATAAGCAATATCTGATTCGTATGGTTCATCAAAAGGAATATAGAGAATTTCGGCCATTTAAGTGTGTGTTTCACACAAATTTAGCTTTTAATGTATACAAATACAATACGAATTTTGTATATTAGTGGTCAGAACTTTTGATATTCAATGGTTTCATAATAAAGTGTGAACACTAACGAGGCGGGTTCTGCTCGCCTCGTTTTTAACTTTTCAGAAGTATGCATATAATATTAGCCATCGGTGCATTCGTGATTTTTTCGGTTTGGATATTCAGGAAGCAGATAATCGACTGGCTGGATAATAAATAGATTTTACCATTGCGGATTTAGTTAAGAGAAAGGATCTGGTATTTTACCGGATCTTTTTTTACTTTAGTGGTACAAAGTATAATTTTAGGTAAATTCTATAAAGAGAGTGGGCTATGCCTGTTCTCTTTTTCGTATACACACCATTTAAGGAAAGTATTTGTCTTATAATAGGTTAACTGTCAATTAATTTATCTACGTTTAGCAGACTTTACGTCGATATCGTGAAAGTAATTTTAAATGAGAGCAGGCATTGCCTGTTCTTTTTTTTGTGGTATAATTATTTTACGAATTATTTCTGTACTTCAATAGAAGTATTATTAGTTTAGGATTTACATGTGGTTGTTATAAAAAATAGCAGGTTGTATCTGCTATTTTTTTATACGCCATATTTATCAAGAAGAAGCTGGTAATTTGCTATATATTCTTGCAAGAGGGCGAGTTTTTCATAAGCATGCTGAAGCATCTTTTTTGCTTTCTGTGCTGCATTGTCACTATTCTTTTCGCTCTCAAGGTCATCTACTATGTGCCTTATTTTCAATGCAAACTTATCATCCTGGTATTTTGTTGCAAGTGCGATTTTGTCATCTAAGTAAGCTATATCCATTTTGAAATTTGTTTGCACCGCATTACAAAAACTGTACCAGTTAAGTACATGATCTATAATTGTTGTGAAGTGCATTGTATTTGTATACACTTCTCGTTGTTAATTAAATTAAGTTCTGAGGAATAATTGCATTTGCCAGTTAGTTGAGTCAGGCATAAATTACTCACAATGCAATCGCCAAGAATTTAAAGAGCGGAAAACAAAGTAGTACGGTTTTTATATTTTGCACTAATTTTGACAGAGTAATCAATTAACTAAAACCGCAATTGAAATGTTAGAAGTAGGTAAAAAGTACAAAGTTACTGACCCAGAAATGGCCATTGCCAAAGGCCAGAGTACAGAAATTGAAATTGTTGAAGAGAAAGAAGGTATGTTTCGCGGAGAAAATGACTGTTGGTACTTCTCAGATGGCAAGTGTCGTTCAGAGCCTGGTATGTGTGAATCCGATGCTATACAACTAATAGCGGACACTGTGGGTTGATTACAAGCGCTGCTACAGAATAGTACATTGCTATCAAAAATAAATTTAATAAAAGTGTATTGTATTTGTATACGACTTTATTACATTTGTGACATCATAGTAATGACTTAGTGAGTATCGCAGCTTATTAACTCATTGCCCGAAACACTCGACATGTTTCACCTGCCCACATTTCTGCGATGATGTGGGCTTTTTTATTTTTTTATGGGCATCCATTTGGAAATACAAAATTGTTGTATACCTTTGAAGTGCTCAATTTTCACTAGGCAGTGCATGCTGCCGTTACATACTATCGGCATTTTTTTGTGCCTTATATTTCCTACAGATACCGGAAACGGTGTCGTAGCTATTCGTGAATGGTTTGAACACCATTGCCTGGTGAAGGTTGAGCACACGGAAGAGCGCGACACCGTTTTTTTTGTTGCGCGTTTTTAAATGTTCACTTTTTCTTAACATTAAACGCTCAAAATCACCATGTTACAAAAAGCAACAAAAGTAGCTGCAGACTACAACGAGTTCAAACCAAGTGCAGAAGTAATTGCCGAATTCTTCAACTACTGCGGCACTGCAAAGAAAATTGAAGCCACCCTTTGGGATATGCTTCAAGGAAGTCTTACAAATCCAGAATTACCCACCGAAGCAGAGCAGAATGCCGAACAGCTTTTTCTTTTCAGAAGATTGAAAGAGCTTCTTGAAGCAATCGAGCCAGTTAAATTCAACTCATCTGACCTTGAAAAGAACTGAGCTATGAAAAACCGGATAGAAGCAAAATCAAGAATCCCGAAGTCAAAGCACCCGAAACTTTCAAGTCTGAAAGGAAATTTTATGCAGGATGCAAGGCCAACCGATAATTCAATCATTATTTACTCTTTTAACACACTATTACAATGACAGAATTAGTTTCAAACCACAATGGAATGCCAACAACCGACAGCTTGAAGGTTGCTATCAAATTCAATAAGCAACATAAAAATGTTCTTCGAGACATACGGGCAATCCTAGCAACAGAACAATTTGTAAGCGGCTCAAAATTGAGCGCCTTGTACTTTATTCAGTCTGAATATGTTGATTCTAAGGGCATCACTCAGGAGTACTTTATAATGAGTCGAAAAGGTTTCACTCTTCTTGCGATGGGCTTCACTGGAGATAAAGCACTTGCCTTTAAGATCGAATACATTGAGGAGTTTGACAGGATGGAAGAGCAAATCAAGCAGCTTAGCCAACCAAAAGAACTTTCCCGAATGGAGATTCTCAGAATTGCAGTCGAGGCCGAAGAAGAAAACCTGAAGCTGAAATCTGAAATCAAGGTGATGACTCCCAAGGTTGAATATGTTGATAAAGTGCTGCAAGCATCCAATAACTTCACAACTACGGAAATTGCTGACGAACTTGGAATGTCTGCGATAAAGCTAAACAGATTGCTTTGTGAAAAAGGAATTCAGCGGTCACATGATGGCCGTTACGTTCTTCTGGCAAAGTATCAAGGGAAGGGTTACACGCAAGTTCGTACCCATGACCGAGTCAGCAAGACAGACGGCAAAATCTACACTGAACATTTAATGGTGTGGACTGAATATGGCCGCGTTTTCCTTCATTCGGTTTTCAACCCGAATCTTTCTTGGAGTGCTGCTAATCAGAATGTATTATCAATAGCGACTGGCGGGTAATTACCGTTAAATAAGTTTTTATTGTTCACATTTGTAGAAAAGGTTACTATTACTGGTAGTAACCTTTTCTTTTATGGTGGCGTTTGTAATTGTTGCCCTCGTATTTGTAATAATTATTGCGTTGGTTTTGTGGAATAATCCTAAGAAACTGGCAAAGTCCATTATTATCAAGCAACCCGAGACTTCCAATTTGCCGGGAAAAAATATAAGAATCAGTGTTAAAGATGCAGAGAAGTATTATTTGAAAGGCATTAGCGATCCTGCTATGAGCACTGACTTAGATATGGCTATAATAAATGGAGGTAAATATATTTACATCAGCCAAGAAAGGTTGGATTTGTTAGAAGCGCGACTTAAGCAACGGAATGGCTTCGACAATGACTTGGCAAAACTTACGCAACTAAAGTATAATGCCCACACATTTGAGAAAGACAAGATGCTCAATGAGGCATTTGAGGCTTATAAGGTTTTGATAACTTTTGCCCATAATAGCCCCTACCTTCAAATTAACAGTTATTCTCACGACATGAATAGATTCAGAATTGTAAGTAATAAATTGAAAAAGAAGGAAGAGTACGAAAAATTTATGTCAACTATAAAATTCGACCATTAGCAATGAGAATTACGCTGTGCACTTTCGTTTTTATTTTTGTGTCATTCTTATCCTTCGGCCAGAAATTCTACGTTGAGCCAACCGAAAAGGGCTACGAGGTTCCGGTAATTGAGAAAATGCGGTACGAAAATTATATACTTACCGAAACCAAAGCTGAATCGGACTATACCGTTCAGTGCCTACTCGATGGCCATTACAATGCTTGGAAGCTAGGAAGTATGTTTAAGGGGTATATTAGGATCAATGATTCAAAGACTGATAAAGAGGTTGCAAGAACAAAGGAAGTAGGTAAAAGTCCAAGTCTTTACAATGGATTTCAGGCAGGCCCTAAAATCATGCAAGTTATCTCAGACAAACACCTACTTCCGATATTAAGAAAGCTATCCGCCGATCGCGCGCAAAAAGTCGGTTTTCAGCAGTGACAATATCTCAGCTTGATCCCTTCGCATGGCATAAAGCTCTTGCGTATTCCGATTAATACCAGACAGTTCAAGCAATTGGCTACGAGCAACAAGCAGGTGGTCCGCCGCAATGATACGAGTAGCGGTTATCTGACCATTCAGGATATTAATCGCTTCTTGACTTGCGCCGGTAATAGCGCCCTGCTGCGGAGCTTTGCCGCCTGCTCCTGTGGTTTTCCCAAATGGATTATCGTAGCCGTTTTCTTTAAACCATTGATCCATCATTTCAAGGCTTTTGAAATAGGCTTCGGCTCCTTCTGTTCCGTAATCTTTGAAGCGGTCAAGATCATCAATAATGGTCATATCACCACCTGAAAAAGACGCCAGAGCCTCCTCTACGAATCTATCCATTGCCGGTTTCATCAATTCAGTGAAAAGCAAACCCTGAACCATATTGGCAATGATTTCGCCGACAGTATCACCAAAAGCCTGTGCAGCATCTTCTCCACTTTTGAACGCTTCAACTAATGCATTTTGCAAAGTATTTCCGATTTGGCCTGTCATTTCCATAATGCCTCCTTTGATTTGCTCGCGTGATTTTTCAAGCTCTTCGCCGTAAGCAATGGTATTTTCAAGCCATTCTTTTGATTCACCATTAAGTTGATTGTTGGCAAGCAATGCTTTTGCCAATTCAACATTGATTGAGCGCCAGCCATCTTCTCCTTGCTGAATTAATTCAGGATATTCTTCAAGCAGGCCACCGTAAACATCTTTCTTCTTTTTAGCGAATAACCCTGTAATTGCTCCGACACCTGCGCCGATTACCGCACCAACTGCAGCAGTGGCCGCACTGAAAACACCAGCTCCGACAATACCTCCGATTACTGCGCCGGCAGCGGCTCCCGCTCCGGCTAATTGCCCGACAGATTTTCCATCAACTACGTTCTTCTGATCTTTCTTGACCTTGGCATCTTCCAGTTTATCAATGGCCTCCTGATACTTCTTCTGCGCATCCTGGTATTGCTCAACACCCGATTTGATCTTAGCCTCAATATCATTGAGGTACATGTTGCCGGTGTCCTTGTAGGTTTCGCCAAGGCTCTGGTTTAAAGCTAATTGGTAATCCTGCTCAAACGCAAGTCTTTCAAGTGCAAACTGACGTTCTGCCTCATGTCTACGCTTGGAAGCCGAGATAAGCGCCGAAACCATTGTGATAACACTTTGAATGGCTGCCGCATACTGGTTCATGCTTACACTGCCATCATCCGAGGTTTTCATGGCTTGAGCAAGAGAGCCAAATTGAGAAGTCAGTCCAGTTAATGCACCACCTATTTCTCCAGCAGTGCCGCCAATACTTTCCAGAGCATCACCGAGTGCACCGACAAGACTTGCGTACTCTGACAGCTTATTTAGTTTTGCATCCGATAATTGAGCATTAAGCCCTTGCAGCTCCTTGGCCTGCCTTTTATATTCCTCACTTTCTTCTCCTAATTTGGTTTTTGCTGTTTCAGCGGCAGCCTGAGTGCGCTTGATCTTGATTTCAAGGGCTTTCACTCCGGTTTCCATGATAACTTTTTCAAGTTCACGGTATGCCTGAGATTCCTCTAAAAGATGCTCTTTCTCTCCACGCAAAGCCTCATTACGTTTTCTCTCGATCTCTTCTGCTCGCTTTTTATAGCCCTCGGAAGATTTGTCTGAGAATTGTTCATCAAGCTCAATCCTGAGATTATTGTAGTACTTCTCTATCTCAAAGCGGCGTTCTTCTGAACCTGCAACTTCGGATAAAAAAGACCTGAGCTGATCTTTTCGCTGCTTTTCAAGATTCAGAATCCTTTCAGCCAGTGCCTTGCGCTGCTCAAAATCATCACCGGTTTTTGCCTCGCCAAGCTGTGATTGAATATTGCGCAGTTGAACAATTGCATCAGTCAGCGATTCTGCATTGTCTTCAGTGTCCTGCAATTTCTGGTTGAAGACTTCCAGCGCGGTGTCTTTGCCGAGAATGGCGTCACGTTCAGCATTGAGTTTAGCCAGATTCCCGGCATCTGTATCGTTCAGCTTGGTATATCCGGCTGTGCTTTCCAGTTTGCGGATCTCGCCATTCAAATAATCAAGATAGGATTGATTGCCGGCAACAAGGTTACTGAACTGCTTGTCTGCTGCTTCTTTGCCGTATGCATCGACCCAGCGTTGATAAAGTTCGTACTGCTGACGTTTTTGGGTCAATTCATCGTCAAAGTTCTTGATGGCGTATGCCTTGCGGATGTCCTCGGCTTTTTTCTCGGCATCGGCTTTGATCTTGGTTTGAGCGGAAAGGACAGCCGTGTTCTTGCCGGGCGTTTTATCAATGATTTCCTGCGCTTTTCTGGCAATGTTATCCCAGTAGGAAAGTGAGCCGTACGGACCTACTTTCTCGGCATCCTTGGCGTACTTCTGCTGTTCTTTGGTCAGTTCGCCGGTTATTTTCCTGCGCTTGGCATCCAGTTGGTCAATCTGTTTTTGAAGGGAATTGAAACCGGATGCGGATGTTGCGTCAGCCTGGCTTTCTTCCAGTTTCTTTATCTGCTCATCGTAGAATTTGACCGTTTTATCAGCATCCGCTTTTTCGTCAGATATTGCTGCTGCTCTCTGGGCCCTTCTTTTCTCGATGCCTTCACGGGATTTTGCAACAAGTGTTTTCTCGTAATCTTCAAGTTCCTTAACTGCCTGATCCCGGTTTTTACGGGTGATGATGGCGCCTTCTTTTGCAAGGTCCACTTTGCCGTACTTTTGACCCATGGCAAGACCCAATCCTTCAAATAAGGTAGGCGTGTACTCATCATCTGCCTTGCCGGATTTCAGTTCTTTGATCCGGGCCCGCGTTTTTTCTTTTTCATCAAAAAGAGCCTGCTGGTTCATGCGCTCCTTGGCTGCGGTAATGTAATCCTCAATTGCTTTGGTGCTTTCAGCAGTGGCAATATTCTCGGCATTGATCGCGCTTAAATGGGAAGGAGAAAGTGCGATTAATTCCTGCAATTTCCTTTTGCGTTCTTCCTGGCTCAGGTTTTCATCCTGAATGGATTTACGCAGCTGATCAACCTTGATTTTTCTTTCAATGTCGATTTTGTCCGCTTTTTCAATCTCACCATTCAGGCGCTCTTGTGCTTTCTGCGCTTCTGTGGCTGTATCTCTGAACAATGCAACGGCAGTAATCAAACTCACCAGCGCAGTGGCGGCAATTACATACGGATTGGCTTTTGTTACCAGATTGAAAAGTGCCTGTGCATCTGCAGCGGACCGGATTGAACCTGCAAGCGCAAAGAATGATTTGATTGCACCTTGCGAAGCGGCAAGCGATTGAATAGCGGAAGTCGCAATGATTGCAGCCCGGTATGTTCCGTATGTTGCAACAAGAACAGTCAGCACATCCAGAATTGGCTGGTAATTCTGAACAACGGCAGTGCCGAACTTTAACGAATCACCTAAAATACCTTCCTGACTTTTGCCAACCTGGTTGAATGCTTGCTCGACCGCGTCCTGAAAGTTTGCATAAAGACCAGTCAGCGATTTAGATTGTTCCGCCATCAGGCCGGCAAACATTCCGCCTGAGCTTGTTAGTTTATTGATGGCTTTTTCAACTTCCGGAAAGCCTACTTTACCTTGTTCAACAAGCCCCTTTACTTCGCCTTCGGTAACTTTGAACTGTTCAGCAAGCAGTGCGATTAACGGAATACCTCTACCAACGAACTGATTTAAGTCAGCAGCAAACAATCTTCCTTGTGTCCGGGTTGTACCATATAAGTAGGTGAGATCACCAAGCGGAATGGATAAACCGGCAGCAATATCGCCCAGCTTTGTAAGTGTTGCCGTCACATCCTGACTGGCTACACCGTAAGCAAGCAATTGTTTCGCACCACTAGCAACACCTTTTAAGTCGAACGGAGTTGTTGCGGCCAGCTTAACCACATCAGCAAACAACTTGTCAGCCTTTGTTTTGCTGCCAAGCATGGTATTGAACGCAATTTCAAGTTGCTGAAACTCGCCGCGTACCTCAATCAGTTTGCCGGGAAGCTGCCTGAGTTCATTGAAGGCAAATGCACCGGCCGCGATCCTTCCAAGGTTCTGAAAAGCGGAATCAATGCCCTTTGTCTCGTTTTGAACATTGGTTGCCAAGCCCCGGATGCTGTTTTGCATTTCGGTAATGCTCTTTTGAAACTGCGAATTGGCTATGGTAGCATCAAATGATAAGGCGCCGTTGTTATTGTTCATCGAGGTAGTGTGTTGATTTTTGCCTGAAGGAAGTCAGCTAATTGATCATGGCTCATGGCCTTTCCTTTCCGGTTTCCATCGGAATCGGTTTTCTTTTTCTTGTAAGAAGGGGCATCGATCAGCATGCGTTGTATGACAATCCATGGCTCACCCCACAACAGGTATTTCAGTGACCATCCGAAATGAGCACAAATAGAACCGCGGGATCCATGAGGACTTTTTAATCCTCGTTGATCTGATTCTCCATCAGCTGCGGTTTCGTCGTCCTCGCGATCGACAGGTATCTGATAGAGTCGATAAAATCCTTGTAGTTATTCATTCCGTTTATGATAACTGTTAATTGAAACAGCATCCGCGAATCAATACGCCACATGAAATATCCGGTGAGAAACCCGACAAGCAGGAAGTAAAACGGATTGTTATTCAGGACGGAAATAGCGACAATCTTGGCGCATCTTCTCGCATGTCTTCCGGTAAGCTTGCGCGCTTCAAGCAGTGTATCCGCCTTGATCAATTCTTCATCAAGATCAAGATGAATAAATTCAGCACTGAGCCGGTCCATTACTCCCAGATAATGCGGCTTAATAGTGAAAGTGCGGGTTTTGTTTTTACTCAGCCAGCCAGTCCACCGCTTACCAACTTCAAAGGCCACTCCCTTACTGTTGAGTATGTCAAGTTCTCTTTTCTCAGCCTCAACTTGGTCAAAATCTTGTTCTTCCATAGTGTGTATTCAAAAAAAGCCTCGCATTGGAGGCTTTTATGTTCATCAAGTGTGTAATGACTTATACTTCCGGTCCGATTGTGTATGGTCCGATTTCTGGCTTGTCCGGTGTTAATACTGCAATGTTCAAATCACCTAAAAACAAGCCGTCTTTTTGAAGGTTGAAGTTCTTCTTGGCAGAAATTTGGGCTTTTACAATGGTGATTATCTTTCCTTTTTTCGGAATGATCTTGAGCGATTTATAAATAACCGGCTTTTGTCTCGGAGCTGTCCAAACTTTGTTAGCCTCTGTTGTGCCGGTCACAGTACCTCCAAAAAACAGTTGAAGATTTGCAGCAGTCAGGTCCATTAAAGAAAGCGTAATGTTTGTTGGGCCCGGAGTTACATCCCTGTCAACCGGCTGATCATCCTGAATGGAGTTAAAATCTTTTGTTGTGTCGTCACCATCAAGCAACTGAGCCGTACTATCGGCGTAGATCTTGCCTATTGTAGTCCATTCTGTTGCTACATCGCCATCTTCGGAAATGTCACCGATTTGGACATCACTTGTACCTCTTGTTAATCCCATTATAGTGTGTGTTTAAAAATTCTTAATCTGTTTCGTAAAACTGGAACTGAAGCCGGAAGTTGATGTAATGCTGGTCAATGTCCGGCTCTTCGAATATGCTTTGCGTTTCAACCCTGAAATCGTAATACTGGCCTTGTACTTCTTCAAAAAGATTCATTGCAATACCGGCAAGTTCTTCAATACGTCCCGAATCCTGCGTTGTGAAGTTTAAGCCGGGATAAGGAACATCAGCGACATAAATGTTCACGTTTACAGTCATACGTTGAATGCTGTTGACTGTGACCGGAAGCGAATTGATGACAATGTCTTCCAGCTTTGAATCATTTGGCCGTTTCCACTTGAACACGCCACCGGTTACGGCTTCATCCAATGCGCTTGCCTTGATGAACTGGTAAACTATGGTTTCTGCTTCCGCGGTTGTTCTCATTTCATCTTGTTAATATTCAGCTTTAATTCCGAGATCATGCGCGGCATTTCGGTTTTAGCAAGCTGCTCGGCACTGTCCAGAACATTGCGACCACGAGATTCAACAGAAGCGGCATAGTTCATCCCGGCAACCACAATCAAAGCGTATCCTTTCGGGAATTCAACTTTCAACGAGTTGGCAAGCTGCTGACCTTCTCTGACACCTTTTGCACCTGGCTTTTGTGAAGTCTTTTGAAAATTCTGAACAACCATTTTACCGTCTTTCAGGATCACGTAACCAATCGAGTTGCGGAGGTTTCCGGTTTGATCCATATAGGAACCGAACTCGCGCGCATGATTCACAAGCTGCTCACCCAAATATTTCAGCCGGTTCAAAATGGCCTGATCGATCTTGTCAACCTTGCTCTGGATGTAGGCTGCAATGCTGTTCTGGTCAAACGTTGCTTTTATAGCCATATCCTGCAATGAAAAAAGTCCCTGCTGAAATTCTTGACCGTTTCTTCAACCCGTACTTTGCCTTCGCTTACAACCTGGACCCTGTCGCCTTTTTTAAGATCAGGACAAGATTTTGGCGCGTAGACAATGGCAGAATAAGTGTAGTATACACCGTCAGCACCTTGCACTTCGCGTTCACCGGATTGTTCGTCACGACATTTACAAAGCGTTTTCCAAGACTCTGAACCAGCAAATACATTGCCTCTTGAATTGACAAAGCCGCCATCGGGATCGCTCTTTTTCAGATCATATGGATACAGGCCCGCTACCATTTATAGCTTTTGTCAACAATTTTAGGAGTGGACTTGCTTACAGTGCCAATGCCAAGATCAGCGCACAGAATAGCATAATACTCCTTCAATCCGGCTTGGCTTCTTTTAATGGTAAAGTCGCCTTGCGAGATTGATTCAGGAGCAAGAAACAGTTCGGGAATAAAGGAGACAAGAGCTTGTTTTACAGGTTTACTGAGAATAGTGGCATAAGTGTCGTCCCCGTTCAAGCCGGAGTCTGCTAACATACCGTCCAACTCAGCGTCAGTGATGTCGATATAGTATCGTTTAAGCTTTGCTGCAATGTATTCCCGAACTGTTGCCATTATGCGTCCTGTTTTGGAGTTTCGGTTTTGAGGCCAACTACCTTCAAGTCAACAAGCTTTTCAAGACGTTCATCTGAAAGATGAGACACATCATCGCCTGGTTCATAAGCCTCATCCCAGTTGTCGATGGACCGGAAGGCGGATAATACAACATATCCGCCCTCAGATCCCGTTTCTTTTTTCTTCGCCATTACACTTGTTGAGTTTTGGAATCCAGTAAGTAAATGCTGTTTACGTTGCCGATCACAGGAAGAATCCTTGCCTGTGCAGAAGTAAATTCTCCAACAGGATCGTTCTTTCTGTATTTCGATACAAGTGTGGATTCATCAGCAATTTGATAAGCCACGCCTGCAACAGGGTGATTCATTTCGGCAACTTTTGACCACATCAATGAACCAACTGTAGGATCAGAGATGAACACAACGGCACCATCTGCCCAAGGCCTCACCGTGCTGCGAACTCCGTCTTTTTCAAAGCGAAGAACGACATCAACGATTTCGATATTTAACCTGAATTTGCTTTGGAACAGCGTTTTAAGCTGATCTTCGCTCAGATTTGGTATTCTGTCACCGACAAAGCTCTGCGTCCATGCATATTGCTCTTTAATCTGTGCAGTTTTAAGCAAATTGTTCAAAGCTGTTTTGTCCATCATGACGGTCACAGGCCTGTTTCCATCAGCAGAAGCTTTGGCAAGAACTCGTTCAATGTCGTCAATTGGTGTAGCTGAAGAAGCATTTGACCACAATGTTGCAACACCGAATTTGTTTCCAGTTGGGTATTTGTAGTCTACACGAATACCGACTCCAACGTTTTCACTGTCATCAATAATGGCAAGTCCGGTTGACAATCCTTCCAGAAAAATCTGCTCACATCTTTCAGGAACAAGTTTAATTGCACGCGGGGTGTCTTCGAAAATCTTGGCAAAAATCTGCGCTTTGGTTCCACCAACAGCAATGGTTGTGTCAAGGTCAGTAAGTTGCTCCTCGTTCAACTGAAGCTTTCCACCCATTTTAGGGATTTTACCGGAAGCTCCTCCGATTGAATCACGCTTTTTCAATGGCAGTGGAGAATCCAGCGCAACAACATCCGCCATTACATTTGTGTAATTGGCATTGATCGACTCCCATTTGCCTGTTACGGAAAACTCTTTTGTGAGCATCCGGATGTGGAAATATGGCGATGGTGTATTCAGTGTCCCGTTAATCGACTCAACAACCTGCGTTACTAAGCCGGGGAAGTACTTTGCAATCCAGTCTTTAAAATATGATTGTTCCATGGCTTAGTCTTGCGTAAAGATGATTAAAGGAAGGGCGGCTTTCAAGGCAGTAAGTATTGGAGCTACTGGATAAGGCATTGCAACAATGTTTACTTTACCTGCTTCAAGAATCGAGGCGAATGGTGCTTTTGTCAGAATTGTAGCTGTCAAAATACCTGCATAGGTATGACCAGCAGGAAGTGATCCGTACACTGTGTCATTTGTGGCAAGCGGCATGGGTTTGTAATTCCCTGTCGCAGTTTCTTTAATGATTACGTGACCCGATTTGATGATTGAAGGGCCGAAATTGGTAACGTCAAGAGTGGTACCACCAATCTTTTGCATTACCCTTTCAACGATTACAATACTATCGTTTGTGGTATCAATAACATAACCATCATCATTCAAATTAGCTGTTACTCCGGCCATTAGATTTTGAGGTTTTTAGACAATTCAGCGACTTCCTCCTTGGAAGCCTCTTTGTTGTTGCCGGGGGTTGTTACCTTGAAAGGCTTTCCATTGTTTGCAAGGGATTGATTGCTCAAGTCCTGGGTGAAAGCCGTTAAATCCGTTTCTGTCTCAGTCAGGTATTCGTTGAAAGCTTCGTCAGATTCAAAGTTGATTCTGGAAAAGTTTTTCAGAATAGTCTGTTTGTACTGTTCAGGAGCGTCTTTAAGTTTCGCTTCAAGTTGTGATTTTCGAGACTCCGCTGTTTTCCCGTTTTCAAGGCCAGAGATTTTCTGAACCAATGGAGCAACAGCAGCTTGCACAGCTTCGGCAATAGCCTTTTGCAAGTCGTTTGGAGTATCTTCGGGCTTTGGTGGATCCTGCGGCTTTGGATCAGCTGGTTTTTTCTCTTTTGCTTCAAGCGTCCGAAGGCGGTCATCTTGTTTTGCCACTTCTGCAAACGGCAAAATCGCATTGAGATAGTTCAGCTTCTCATCAATTTCAGTCTCCGTAGTTTCGTCGGTGATTTTGAGTTTATCCGGATTTGCAAATTCGTCTAACCTCGCTTTGGAGAGATTCACGCCTGGGTACAATGCCCTCAGTCGTGCAATAATCTTTTCTTTCATTAGTGTGTGTACAGTGTAAAAATATACTGAGACAAATATAATCATACTGTATACAAATACAATACACTTTATTATATTTGTATAGAAAATTTTACACACTATATATGTTGCAAAAGTTAATGTTCATCATTGCTGTATTCTGGCTCAATCCAGCAATATGTCAGACAACATTCTCGATTACAATTCCACAGGATGTTGCGACAAAGCAGTGGGTTGAAACCTATGTCAAGCAGAAGATGGACAGCCTGAAATCTGCGACTGCTCCGGTTGTTTCCTTACCTCCCTGCGCGGAAGGTCCAACGATTCTTGACATTACCAACATCACCAAAGATTACCTCACTTTCAAGTTTCACGGCAAAGGTGTTGAGGAGCTTTACTGGGTAATAAATGGAATTGCCGCATCAACAGCAGGAACCGTAGAGCCAAAGTCCAATCTTGTTAAAATCAGTTTTCAGCAGCTACCAAAAGGAGAATATGCGCTCTCAATAAGTGGCACGAAATGCTCAGGAACCAGCACACAATCTTTCAAGGTCAAGTAACACACTATGAAAAGGCTTTTTAATTTATTATTCCTTCTTCTTTCACTTCCTGCACTCAGCCAGTCAGTTATTACAGTGCCTTCCTCCGGCGTTGTGGCAACAGAAGAGTGGGTGAAGGAGTACATTTTTACGCAGCTTGAAAAGTACAATGTTTCAGACTGTGAACTGAAAGCTGTAAACGTTGTCTATGAAGACGGTGCGCTTGAATTTGCTTTAACTGGTATTCTACCCGGCATCAACAATTACTCAGTCAGGATTACAAAAGGTGATCAGGTTCAATATTGGAACGACATTCCGTATTCTGCTGGTGAAAGGCTGAGGCTTGAAAATGTTCCTGATACCGATTCAGCAAGGGTAACGGTCAGGGCGGTACTGCGGCCTTCATGTTATTACTCGTTTGGCTATCCTGTTGATGGCAGCCAAAACCCGGACCCGGAACCGCCAACAACTACACCGGCTTGCGCGGCAGGCCCGTTAATCCAGTCCATCTACAATGTATCGGCATCCGGTTTAACAACACAGTTCCACGGCAATGGTGTAAAGTTGCTTTCCTATAAGGTGCTTAACTCCTCAGGAGAATCGATCAGAACCGGCCAGATCGCGCCAAGTTCAAGCATTCTTAACATTGGCTTCAGTTCTGAAATTGCACCGGGTAATTACACGCTTCGGCTTGATGGTGTTTCCTGTACCGGTTTCAGTACAATGGCATTTACTTATTCAGGTAGTGCGGGCGGTACTGATCCACCTGCACCATCTGGTAATGTAGTTGCTAAGAAAGTAGTAAGCGGCTACCCTGAACACATGAATATCCAGATCACCGGAACTGGAGCGAATAAAGTAATCAATGACCTTGCTACCATTACGCCACCTGATGGCTATGAATTCAGGTACTTTATCAATGATAAAGTAGAAAAACGCACCACCAGATTAACAAATTACCCATGGCCTTCTGATGTCCCGTTGGCTATATATAAGATGCAAATCAGGCCCGATGTAACGGACATACTGATTTGGGGATTTGATGAAGGGTGGAAAGATCCCAATGCCGGACGCACATTCAGCTATAATACAACCTGCGCTTTTGCCACATTCCTTTTTGATGATGAAGCCTCTGGCTTTAATCCTTCCAAGCAGGTAGTTCAATGGATGGATTACATGCCGGATATGCCTTCGACGGATGGCAAGGTCTGGGTAGTTCCCAAAGGTTCACTTTCTACAATTCAGCAATTAGAGGCGAAAGGTGCAACAACTTTTTCCAAGTACGAAATTGGATCATTAAGTGCTGCCGAACAAAAAGCGTTAGCCGATGCAGGTAAAACATATGATGAGGTTCCACAGACACCACAGCAATTAAGCCTTCCTGATCGTGGTTCGGGTCAGTGGAAACCTGAAGGAGTTGGCTATCCATTATGGTGGAATACAAGGTTTTTTGATTATACACCCGGACAAACCGAGCCTTTAACAACTCAGCAAGGATTTGATAAAGGAAATCAATACCCGGTCACTCACAGAATTATTGTATTCGAGAATAGCGAGCAAGATCATGCGATTGGCGGACAATGGCCTTTCTGGAAGCCGTATTACTCTAATCTGAATAGCAGACATCAAGCCCGTTTCTCCGGTAGAGGCAAGATTGCACACAACTATTTTACAGGTCCTGTCAGCCAGTATCCGGCTAGTCCTGAATTCAACAATAAAGTAGCGGCTTACGGTTACAACCCTGCAATACTAGGCTACATGAACCGGTTGCAGGCCAAGAACTTCCTGAATGCCCCTTTAAGCGACTGGCCGCCATCTTCCATCTTACCGGGACAGAACATGGAAGACGTAAATTCTGCTTGTTATGGGCTTTATTTTAATAGCATTCAGGACACGCCGAACAATCCATACCGGATGATCTATTCGGCATATTTGGCGCATAAAGTAAATAAGTCACTATTTGCTTTTATGCAGACATTCTATGAATGGAATCCCAATAATCTGCAAGAGACTACATTTCCAGAGGGCAAGTTTTACAAGTATGTCAAGATGCCTCACTCTCCGGCTCAGTGCGTGAACTATGCATTGATAAGCCGCGTGTTTATGGACGGTTTTATTCCATTCAGTTCCGCATCAAAAACAGACGGCAATTTCAGGTATGACCGTCAATACTGGAACAACAGCCTATGGATTCCAAATGGTGCCACGTCTCCACAATCAAATGACACTTTTCCTTACTGGAAACAACCAGGGCAAATAGAAGCCTTTGCAACATCCGGCTTTGAAGATTTCATTGCACTTGGCATGCAGAAGTATCACCAATCCTTCATGCAAGTTTCAGGCGGCACAGGCTCATTTCTCAGGTTCCGCATTGATGGTGGAAGCTGGCAGGAGGTATCCAATATAAATATCAATGATGTAATCGATGCCTATTACGATAAAAGAGGCATTTGCTATGGACAAGTTAAAAACGGCAAACTGGCAGTTATGTATCTCAATCCGTATGCTGACGGCTCTGTTCACGAAGTAGAATATCAATACAACGGGCAGACATATACAATGAGTGCTTCAAGTATAATGGCATCTGTTAAACTACATCAGCTATGACCAGAATTCAAAAAGCAATCCTGCTCGGCATGCTATGCCTGATCACAGCCGGAACACTGGCGCTATGCTACGGAGCTTATCAAAATCAACAAAGCCGGATTTATGAAGAACGCTAAAAAGCAATGTAATAAGCCATGCCAAGCATGCAAGTTAAAATGTGCCCGGCAGCGCGACCCGAAAAGGCCAAAGAAGGAAAACCAAGATTAGAATGAAATTCTCACACACACTATTATTACTGATTTTCTCATTTACCTGCACTGCTCAGGTGGATGTTCATTTCCCGAATGCGGGTGATGCTGCAACTCAGGAATGGGTAAAGGTGTATCTGGATCAATGGCTGCAGAGACTTCCTGCCAAACCGGATACAACCACAACCACACCTGTATGTCAGGGCGGGCCCGTATTGAACGCGGTTCTGGACAAATCGACAACCGGACTTACTTTCAACTGGACAGGCGTTAATGTTCCTTCACTCGTCTGGAATGTAAAGCAGAACGGAACTGTAATCAGGACCGGATCGGCAAGCAGCGCAGCACAAACGGTTTCTGTTACATATACCGCAATTCCCTACGGAACTTACGAGCTGCAAATTGTCGGTCTGACTTGCCCGACTGTCTCGGCAGGTGTCAGCTTTACTGTTTTCAATACCACGCCAACGCCTGAAACTTCGGGTCGGCACGTGTACATGAACTTTACCGGATATGGGTTTGATGTAACGCAGGCTACCGGGCTTGCGCCGGAATGGAGAGAAAGGGCAGAGGCATTTCTGAACCTCAGCTATCAAGGTCAATCATTTAAGGGAATTGACGGTATCCGCGTAAATGTAAAATGGTACGAGTACGAACCGTCAGAAGGAAATTTCCGCGATGATAAAATACTGGCAGCAGTCAACTGGTGCATTGCCAGAAATATTAAACTGAGCATTTGTCTTGTGCCGTGGAGAAGGGAAGGGGACAATGTTATTCCGGACGGCCACAAGGCAACACTGGCCAATGATAATGTCTGGTATGAAATACCTACCTCCACAAACCGGGTCTATATGCCTTCTATGAGTTCGGATGTTGGCAGGACAAAGTTCAAAAACTGCGCTCGTCACTTATCCCAGGTATTGAAGGCTTATCCAAAGTCAGTCGATTACATTTCTACAACAACCGGCCAAACAGAGGAGTATTATGTCACTTACAATGAGAGCCCGGTTATCATCGCAGGTTACGCAAGTGCCGACAAAGATGCATGGGCAATATACTCAGGAAATCAAACGCCTCCTTATCCGGCAGGAACAGGAACGAATGCAGTCGAGCAAATGCTACTTACTCCGAAAGGTCGGCTCTGGTACGAGTTCCAAACGGAAGCACTCAGAGGATTTCATGCAGCTTTTGTACAAGGAGTTAGAGAAGGAGGAGGAGCAAGGGCCTGTGCAATGTATGCAGCAACTGGCGCACCACTGGATGCCTGGCGTTTTACGAATAAACTGAATACGGTGTTCAGCGCCGCAACTTCTGATCAGCCCGACATTATCTATTCAAGTGCCGGTGACGCGAATTATCAAAGCGACAAGTTGATGGCAACTGACTTAAATATCGGAACCTTCACCGGCTCCGATGCAGCTATTGAATTCGATCCTGATGATATTTCGTTATCTCAAATTCCGAATCCATCCTATGGAACTGATCTGAACGGCAATATCCTGTATGATTACTCTGCATCCTTTTTCCGAAGAGGTGGGAAAATCGTACACTTCGCTATGTCGTTTCATCCTTCAAAAATTGGTCAGCTGGCGGAAGCGCTCTGGAAGATTAAAACGCAGTTTCTTGATAGCTCATCCGGCATGACAGGCATTGAGCAGGGAGCACCATTTAACTATTCAGTAACAAATTATACAGGCCTGCAGCCATACAGGTATCAGTGGCAAGCAGCTGGCGGGTCACTCAATAAACAAGTGAAATTTAACTTGCAATAAATCAATCAGTTAATGCTTTTTGGTATGCTTTTTTCGATGTAATACATAGCCCACTATGAAATGAAGGAGTTCTTGGATGACATACGAGCCGACGTAAAAAAGGGAAATTATGCCGCTGCTTCGTTTCTGATTTTAATTGTAATAATAGTATTTGCAGTACCGACCCTATGGGTCAAAATTGGTAATCAGAGTGACAAAACGGACGCGGTACGTGCAGAGTGTGCAAAAGAACTCAAGGAGCAGAGGAAAGAGGATCAGAAAAGGCTGGACAGTACCATTGCTGCAAAGGACATTAAGTATGATAACCTGAACCAGCAGTTCAACGACTTTAAAGATGAAGTCATGGTAAAGCTGGAGCGTAATCAGCAAAGGTCTGAACATCTTGATCAGGAGGGCAAAAAAGTAATTAAGGCAATCAATAAAGAGGCCGTGAAAGCCAAACAAAACAGCAAACAACTTGATTCTGTTTCAAAAAACTTAGTACCATGAAAAAGGGAAGTATTCAACTCGCTGTGGCATTGACCATAGCTATCTTAAGCACAGGCTTTGCATTTCAGAATGTCGAGCAGGATGATCATAACTTAAAGGTTGAGCCTTTAAAGATTAAGGATGATCCGTTTCCTGCCAAGTTTGAGGAAGAGTTGAATAGCGCGCGAAAGCTTTTGGCTGAGAAGATTTCCAAGAGTGACAGCCTGCTGAATGAAAGAGATAAGAACCTGGCTAATCTGCAGTACAATCTCAATCAGTTCAAAGAGGCAAATGAAACGCAGAAGAAGATCATCAATCGTCTGGTTTACATTCTTAAACGTTTTCCGCAGGACAGCGTACTAAAATACGATGTGCAATATCAGGACCCTGCCACCTTGCAAGACACTTTAAAAAAAAACTTTAATCTGCCCATGATTCATGCTCCTTTACCTGAGAAGCAAAGTTTCTGGCAGAAGATAAACCCGTTCAATAAGAAATGAACACCAGCAAATTACACACACTATTTCCGAAGAGTAAAGCCATTATTCCATATTGGGATGAGGTTTGCAATTATGCCGAACTGATCACACAGAAAAGAATCGCCATGTTTCTGGCTCAGATCGGGCACGAATCGCAAGGGTTTACGCGGCTTGTTGAAAATCTGAATTACTCCGCTAATGGCCTGGCTAAAACTTGGCCTACACGTTATGCTGTTAATCCGAATGCTATCAGAAAATACCCGAACAAAACAGCTTTACAGATTGCCTGGCAGCCTGAGAAGATTGCAAACATGACGTATGCAAACCGGTATGGTAACGGTGATTATGAAAGCGGCGATGGCTGGAAGTATAGAGGACGTGGCTACATGATGACAACCTTCAAGGATAACTACGAAGCACTTGATTTCGAGTTTCAAATGGATGGGGCCATTGTCACCAATCCCGATATGCTTTTAGAACCTTACTGGGCAATTATGTCGGCCGCCGCCTTTTGGAAGAGGAACCGTTTAAACCGATATGCAGACACCTCCGATGTAATCGGAGCGCGTAAAGCTGTGAACGGAGGATTGATCGGTTTGGCTGATGTGAATGAGAAATATAGTAAGATTTTATTAGCTTAAATGCTTGAATAATAGTTTGTTAATATCGGCATTTTGATTAACTTTAGGTAATACAAACACACACTTTTAATGTTCATAGAAAACCCAATCCCCAAACAAAAAACCAATACTTGGTTCGTGTTTTCCGGTGGCGGCGCCCGAGGGTGTTGGCAATGGGACTTATACCATTTGATCAAGCACCTATTTCACATTGTTGGATTCACTGGCACTTCAACAGGCTCTCTGACTGCCATGGCCGCAGCTCTGGATATTCCTTATGCTTATCTGGACAAGCTGTTTGAACAGGTATTCGCCAACAATGCCAAGCAGATTTTTAAACCGGGTGACGGACACATTAAAAATGGCAAATTCAAGATCAATAAGTTAAAGCTGATACCCAAGCTCATTTTTAACAGGAAAGGCTTGAAAGGCATGATGTCAATCGATCCGCTTGTTGAGACAATCGAGCAAATACTGACCGACTTTCCTGAATGGAAATACAAGTTTGGATTTAATGTTGTCGATCTTCATACAGGTGCAAGGATTCGCTTAACTCCGGATGACTTTGACGACAGACATCAGCTTGCCCGCGGCATTGCTGCATCTTGCAATATACCCGGCCTTTGTGGGCCCATCACTGACCTGCGTACCAAAGATCGTGTACTCAAATGCGTTTTCGATGGCGGCATTCGTGACGGGTTTCCACTTAAACAGGCTTTTGACTCCATGGTTTTGGGAGAAGCAAATCAAGCGGTCGGACTTGGCTGCAATCCAAAGGAAATGACACCACTGGAAGATCTGCTGGATATCTTCGATTACGTTGGAGCAGCTGCCTATGCCGGCATGAATGAAATGATGCTGGGCGATATCTCTGAGGTGGAACTGGTCAACAACTTTATCAAGGAAGTAGGAGAGCAGGCAACAGGCAAAAAGTACACGCCGATCACCATGATTTACTACAAAGGCGGCCGAGGCGTTCTTGAATTTACTCCGGAGTCTCGTCTCGACATGAAAAAAACAGCCAAAGAAGATTATGAACGCCTTGTCATGGCGATCAGCAAGGCGGCATAATTAATACACAACACACACTATAATGGGAATATTCATAGCAGTTGGAGACCTTGGTCTTCAGGAATTGGTTGATCAAGCCAAAGAAGCGCGGGATATAGCAGTTGCGGCAAATGAGCAAAGAGGCACTATCACCGATTTTGCAAGTAAGTTTGATACTGCCATCGATAGCTTTTATCTGACCGAGAAAAACCGGCAAGGGCTTTTCGTTTATGATCCTTCGGACACTACCAGTGTTCAGGATGGCGTAATGGTTCTGGTAAAGAACAACAAAAGGTACAAAAGGCAAATTGACAATCAGATCAATGTCAAATGGTGGGGTTGCAAAGGTGACGGTGTTACAGACGATACCACCAATTTCATGAAAGCCGTTTCTTACTGGGCAACAGCCGGTGGTGATCTGTCGCTTGGCAACAGCTCCTATGTTGTTAACATGCCTACCACATACACCAACGGCGTTGCAAGTCCGGCCATAAAGATAGCTGACGGCATCAAAAGGGTGACGGTAACCGGTATGGGCGCCATCCTTAAAACCAAAAAGGGAATTGCTGCCAATGGAAGCATTGTTAGAAATGACTTGTCTGCATTCAGAGTCGAAGGAAATGCAGATTGCGACATCACATTCAACGGCGTTCGTATTTTGGGAAGCCGCGATACCGAAACTGACGATTACGAGCAAATCCCTAACAATATCTATGTTCCAAACAGTGCAAGAACGGTAAACAACTGCTTCGGCCTGCAAATAAAGGGGTTCAATACGGTTACGGTTTACGCCTCAGAAGTAAAGAAGCTTCACGGACGCGCTATTTTCGCAGATGGTGCCGCAATGCTCAGGGTTTACAACTGCGACATAGACGATATTTCCCGTACGGCTATCGAGACAACAAGCAATACTAAAACCCTGATCACAATGGGCAACAGGATTACCAACATCGGCATCCTGAAACCAGAATTCTATGTTGATGGCGTAAAGTACAAGTTTGACAACGATCCAAGCGGCAAGGTATGGTTTACCGATATCGGTGATGGTGTGTACCATTTAGGCCCGACCATGCAAGTGATAGGAAATTACTTTCTGAACATCAACCGGATTTCAATTTGCGCTGACACCAAAGATCTTGCCGTGAATACCTACTTGCTGGGGAGCGATAACATCATAGAACACGATCATTTGCGGCTCAGATGCTCCAATCCACAAGCATCAATCTGGATTGAAAACGCGCACAGTGCAAATATCAATAATAACACCATGCGGTACATCAACCGGGCGGTAAGTGAAACGCTTGCAGGTTACGCGGTTGTTTGTGCCGTTACCAAAAGATTGAATTGCGACTTCACGATTCAAAACAATAGCGTGTTCTCGGCCAACTACAACAAAAATACGCTGGTTGGCTACAACACCATCAACAACAGCGGATCGGTTATTGTAAAAAACAACTGGGCGCACGGTAAATTCTTTGCTTGTGCTTATCACTCGAATGTGAACAATCCTGACGGTATACGGCATTTGGAACAGCTGGTGTACGATGGCAATAACTTCACAAACACATTTGACAATCCTACTGTTTCCGCTTTTGCTTACGACAGTACCGCAACGGATGGCGCCGGTATTCCGTGGATCAAGAAGTATATCTTCACCAACAATGTGATCAAGGTAGCCAATAAGACGAGGCCAAACGCAACGCCTTATGCATCCGAACTGAACATTGTGAAAGGTAACGACTTTGACGGGACCGGCATCGATCTGAGGAATTACAACTATCCGGATAAATGCCTTTACATAGAAGACAACAAGAATGTCAAGTCATTAACGCCTAAGGATGGACTGACCGCAACAGAAGACAATGTGATGTATATACGGAACAATGTATTTCTGAATTCGCTGGAACTGTCTACGCCAACAGGAAGGCAGCGTATAGGCGGTGAGGTTACCGGCAATATGATCAATGGCCGCATTTTCATGAAGGCGTACAACAATCTGGTTGTTCGGAATAACAATCTGAATGGAGACGGTATTTACTTCGACAATCCGGCTATTTCATCCTTCAAGTGTGCTATTCTGGACAACTTCATAAAACTTGCTTCCGGAAAAAGTGGTGTCAGCGTCAATGATTCAAATCAGTTCACTGCTCAAAACCTCACTGTGAGAGGCAATGTTTTTGACATTGTGGATGCCGCTACCAACACAACCGGTGTGAAGTTTACAATGGACGGACCAAAGGTGAATCTGGTAATTGAAGACAATACTTTCAATGGAATCACAACACCGCTTGTTAACACTGGAATAAATCTTCCGATCAAAACCAAAATTCCATTCAACATACCAAGTGTAGCCGCTGGCGCAACTTACGTGAGTTCGGGCAGCACAATTACAGGTGCTAAAATGGGTCAGTTGGTACAGGTAGCCATGGATATTGATCTGGCAGGACTTGATCCTGTGCAAGCATACGTTTCAGCGCCGGACACCGTCAAGTTTGTAGTGAAGAATCCAACAGCAGCGGCAATTGATTTGCCAACCGGAAATGTAACCGTTTCAATAGTTTAGTGCATAGTTAGTTTAGAAGTTAGTACACACACAACACACACTGTAATGAAAAAAATGTTTTTAGCCGCCTTGCTGGCAATAGCAGGCTGGACCGCCGAAGCACAGGTCAGCTTTAAGGGCAATGTTACACAGCTTATGAACGCCGCCCGCATCGTGGACATGCAGGAAGTGGTTCAGTCGAACCTGCCCTACACAAAAGGGAAAGGCGCGCCATTCAGCATTATGATTGTGCCGAAGTCTTCGGATAATTATACCGAAATTTTCATGGTGAAAGGCAAGCTGTACCAGGGCGATACGGTTCAGAATATTCCTGTTTCGGTCAATGCCTGGAACTCGGTTGCATTGATCGAGCTGAGCCTTGACAATCCTACTTTATTCGTGTACTACAACGTCTATGTCGGTTTCGGGCAGGACATAGACGGACTGTAAGCCATGAGAAGTATACTATTATCATTATTGGTGCTTTTGTCGTGGACGGCAGAGGCACAGCTGATTGGCGGGGGCCGCAGGGGAGTAGTTATTTTTCAGGGTGGCGGAGGCGGCGATAGCACAGGCGCACCATTAACCTCGACAAGGATTGCAACGGCATTGGGTTATATGCCACTTAACCCGAATGTTCCAATTGATAATCCGGTAGTCGTAAAGTCAATCGCGCGGAACAAAGTCATAGGTATTGAGTTGGTCGATAATACGCCCGACTTGCAAAAGCCGGTCAGTTATCCGCAGGCTGATGCCTTGGCGCTCAAAATAAACCGAAATAGCCTTGCGACTATTAACTTGGTTAATATTGAGAGTGGTGGCAACATAAGCCTTGCAACGCCTGATGCTTCTTCAATAACATCAGGTGTTTTTGCAGACGCTCGGATCGGCTCAAACATCACAAGAAACACCGGAACGGCAACAATTACCAACAAAACGATTTCGGGTTTAACAAATACAATAAAAGACCTTGCTGAATCAGCCATGCCAACGCTCGCCACTACTTTGGCGGGCAAAATGCCAACTTTTACGCCGTTGGTTATCAATGGCGTGAGTGTAACGGCTGGTGGTACATTGTCGCTTGCCACAACAAGCGCGAATAGTATTCTTTCCGGTGTTTTCGATGATGCAAGAATTCCGGCGAATGTGCTTCGCGCAACAGGGGCGGCGGTTGTATCAGGCAAAACGTTTGATGAAACTAATACATTTACAAGCATTCCTTACAGTGTTCTGACAGGCGCGCCAACAATACCGTCTTCTACCAACTTTCTGACCACAACTGGCGACCAGTCTGGTATTGCAGGTAATAAAACGACGACTGGTACTTGGGCATTTAATGCGCCTCCTACAATTGCTGGGGCGAATCTATCCGGCGATATATTATTTTCGGGCAATCTCACTCGTAAAGTTGGTGCGCCAAGTGCCGCAGCTTCGGATATTTATAGCCGCTACTTTGGTAGAAACGGAAGCGTTGTTATTGGGCCGTCTACGGGTAATGCTGATTTGACATTTCAAATGGGGGCATCTGGGGCTAATGTAGGTGCATTTCGCGCTAATACCGGAAACCTTCACTTATTCCCAAATGGAGCAACGCCGGTAGATTCTATTTACAGGCTGCATGTAAGAGGAAAGGTGAAGATTACGGACATTATGAACGTAACTGTTCCTACTTACGAGACAGATGCCGAGGCAATGGCTGGGACACCTCCTCTTATTGCAGGGGATGTTTATATGAATTCGCAAGGCATGCTTCATGCTGTTAAGCCAGTGAGCGACTTTCCTGAATATGACCTTTACACTTCAAGCGGTAAAGACGTTCCTTTTGACTACGCTGATAATATAGGTGAAGTGGTATGGAGAACACAAACGCCAAACCAGCCATATAGCCTAAACTTTGTCACAAACAGGAACAGGCCCATGTTTCGGGTTGAGCTTCAGCCTGGGGATAATTTTCTTAGTGACGTAACTTCAAAGAACTCTCAGAACCCGAAATATGACGCAACTAACCCTGATCGAGACGAGGAAGGAGAATACCAAGTCAAAGAAAGATCGGAGGGATATACAAAAGATTTCCCAAGTGTAGGGGGTACTTATTATTACATAAGTTACTCCTTTATGGTTGAGCCTGGGCCTGATGTTTACTATTCCAATCCAGATTATTTCTGCTATTTAGGTCAATGGCACAATTCAGATTCAGACAAAGGGCCGGTTCCATTTGCGTTTAATTTCAGTGGTCAGGATAAATTGCAACTACAAATAAGGGAGTTTACTAATACAGCCACTCAATTTAAGACAAAAGCAACCCTTAAACCACGCGGCCAATGGAATAGTATGGTTATACGCGTAAAGTATAATACGAGTTCCACAGCAACAAAGAATGGTGAATTTACTTGGTGGGTTAATGAACAAATACAAGATAACCTTACCGGTTTAGATTTAGGGTCACTATTAAAGCCAGATGGCTCTGGAGGTTTTGTAACTCAAACCAACAAAGGTTATTGGAAGTCTGGAATTTATCGCACGGCTGGTAGTCCAGATACATCACCGGGCGTTCCGTCAACTACTGCTCCGAGGGTTAATTTAGCTGTTCAATACGCCAATATCCGGGTTACAACAACCAACTTAACAGCCGCACCAAACAACAAGATTACTTCACCTGATCCAATAACACCATAACACACACTATGGGAGATCCATTCGGCTATCAAAAGGAGCAGCTTTACGGCCGCAACAATAAAGTTACAACGCTCAGGACACAAACACATGCTGAAATGGTAGCAGACAGCCTGCGGAACTCGGGCAATCCGAAATTCTATGTGATTGATATTGACGAGGAAAACGGCAATGCTCAGGACGTGCTTTACTGGTGGGATGGAATAGCGCTTACACCAATAGCAACAACTGGAAGCATCCCGTTCGTCAATGCTCCAACCTATGCGGCCGCTGTTGCCCTCACAAGTACATTGCCCGGTGAAAAGCTTATTCCTGTTGCTGCTGACGAAACACAGAACGGCGCGAAGGCTTTGTACTACTGGAATACGACTACACTTCAAGAAATCTTACTTTTATAATGGGTGCATTAGATCAAAAATTAAGGGCAAAAGATACAGATGGTAAAGGGCTGTCAAAGGAAGATTTCACAACCGCTTTCAAAGCTATTGTTGAATCAACTCCTGCTAAATTTCAGGAGCTTTCAGGCTTTGCCGAATACACTCCTACGTTGGTTGATAATTCTTTTATCACCAAGTCAACCGGATTAACTGGCGGCAGCGTAGATTACAGAAGAACAGCGCCAATCCCATTAAGCAATCTCGGCAGCGTCATCAAAATTGACATTGGAACATTTGGCGGCTCGATTGCTCCGATTGCTTATTACACCTCAACAAGCATTGCAACTGGCAATTATATTTCTTCGTCTGAAATAACAACTGTCGGAGGCAGCAACCCGGCAGCTGGACAACAGTTAACCGGATTTATTTTAACTCCTCCGGCAAATGCAACCCATGTTGTTTTTTCCTCGCATAAGAATTTCAACCTTAAAATATATTCAAAAACGGTTGATCAGGCCACAAAGGACGGCCAAACTGCTTTTGTTGAATCTGCCTTGAATGTTGCCGAGGGATTGTATAACAACTACACAAATCCGTTTGCAAGCTTATCGCCGGAATCAGACAAGCTATTCAGAAGAGGAGCAAAACAAGCAGCTATCGGTTCAGACGTTCAGCCAATGATCATTGTGGCAGGACAATCGGGAGCAGATGGCAGAATCCCTGTTGCAAATGCTCCTGCATGGCTTACATCCAATAACAACAAGATTGACAATTACATGATGTGGAACAGGACCACAAATGCATTTCAGTCTTATCAGCTTGGAGTGAATACCGGCGCACTCAACAACACGGCAACTACATTCGCCTTTGACATTTATTTTGCAAAGGCATGGCTGGATGCCAATCCCGGCAAGAAGTTATATGCCATAAGGCAATCAGCTGGCGGTGTCCCAATCAGCGAGAAAGGGGTTAATACCGGCAATAACAATTACAGGTGGCAGCCTAAAACAGAACTGATCGTATCAGGCCAATTATCAATGACAAATGAATTGGTGGCCAAGATTGCGGCGGTTAAACAATTCTGCACCAATACTCGCCTGCGGCTTTATCCTTTGGCTGTTCTTTTCGATCAAGGCGAAGGTGATGCCGATAGAGCAGGCGATGGTGCAGTGGCAGATTATCCGGTCAACTTAGCCAATCTGTTCAGCTTTTTTCGTGGATTGTTTCAGGCTCCTGCACTTCCCATATTTCACGGGACAATTGTATCAGGAAACACGAATTACAACGCAATCAATACTGCTATCAACCAGGTGGATTCTCTCGATCCATTCTTGAAAGCAATTGATATGTCCTCGCGACAGACATTCCTTGATGGACTGCACTATGATGCTAATGCCTCCGAGTTTAAGGGCCAGCAAATGTATAATAATCTACTTCTCATGTAATACTCTCAATATCATGGCAGATCCAGTAGGATTTCAAAAACAACAGTTGTACGGCAGGAATAACCCGGTCCGCACGCTCAGAGTACCAAGTTATGCCGACATGGTGGCTGATTCACTGCGCAGCTCGGCGACTCCAAAGATTTATGTCGTTGACATCGACGAAACAAACGGTGGCGCCGAGGATGTGCCGTTTTGGTTTGATGGCATCGAAATAAAGCCTTTCGGAAGCAGTAATGTAGCGGCTCCCGGCTCCGTTGCGCTATCCAGCGTAAACGGCCTTGATCCAATACTTCGCATGCTCGGCATGGGTGCAGGCGTGACGCTGGCTACTGCCAGAACATTCACGTCAACCGATCCAACCGTATTCATGATTAACAACATTGCAGGCGACAATCTGGCCATTTACGACAGCTCAGACATAAACAGCGCAGACAATGGAACAACGGTAATCGTCGGCTCAGGAGGTCGGCGATACAAGGTCTTAAACGTGGTCAAAGCTCTTCAATTAATCACCAAAGCAACTGACATTTTCCAATGAAAAAGATACTCTTATTTCTTCTGTGCATTAATTACGCCTTTGCTCAAACACAAAGCTCTGTTCAGACAACGATCAATTCAAATCTGGTCAATCCACTTCGGACCGTTAACATAAGGACATCTGTTACTGCTGTGAACGAGCTGGCCGGTAAAGCGGCTACGGATGCAGCAACGGCATTGTCACAAATTGCAGGATTACAGGCAGGACAAAACCCGGAAACAGATCCGACAGTGCCAAGTGCTGTAAAAGCGATTACAACAACCAACATTTCAAACTGGAACACTGCTTTCGGATGGGGCAATCATGCCGGGGCCGGATATCTGACGTCGGGCAGCTCATTAGCTTTCGCCAATATTACGGGTGTTCCTGCTTACCTGCTTTCCTCTACTGCTGCAAGTACGTATCAGCTATTATCCAACTTGTCAACCGATTTAACGGCGAGTACAACAAAGTATCCGTCTGTTAACGCTGTCAATACAGGACTTGGATTGAAGGCCAATCTTGCAGGAGGAAACACGTTCACTGGCACTCAAATATTTCCATCCACAACCAGTTTTGGCAATGTGTCAAGTACTGAACTCGGTTATCTGGATGGTGTTACCTCCTCGCTTCAAACGCAGTTAGATGCAAAGCTCGGCAGCTATACCGAGACAGACCCGACTGTTTCAGCAGCAGCTAAGGCAATCACTTCTACGAATGTAACCAACTGGAATACGGCGTTTGGCTGGAGCAACCACGCAAGTGCCGGTTATGTCACACCGTCGAGCACGAGCACATTCACCAATAAATCAGGCGCGATCAGCCAGTGGACAAATGATTCCGGTTACCTGCTTGGTTCAACGGCAGGCACCACATACCAGACACTTGCCAATCTTTCTACGGACCTGACAGCGAGTGCAACCAAATACCCTTCCGTGAATGCGGTTAACACTGGACTGGCAACTAGGGCAACAACGGCTTATGTTGATGCCGCAGTTGCCGCAGTTACTCCGGTAACTCCTGCTAATGCAAAGCGTGAGATTTTCTATGAACCGCAAGGCAACAGCACCACAATAAACACGCTTGGTCTTGCAATGACCGCGCAGGGAACGGCTACGACTCGGAACGTCAACACGGCTTCGCTTTACGGAAGGTCACGCAGGATCGGTTATACAAGCGGGACCAGCGCCAATGCAGTTGCCGGCGTTATCGGCCTTCCTCAATTTCAGGTAGCAGCTCCGTTTTCTTTCAAAGGCGTGTTCGGAATTCAGACCTATGATGCCGGGCACCGTTACACAATTGGAATGGGTAACACCTCGGATGCTACTGTCAATCCTTCTACATTGATTAACCGAATCCACATGTACGCTGACCCCGGAGACTTGACTTGGAAGGTTGTAAGCTCTGGCGCTACGCTTGGCACTCCTGTTGATCTGGGCGCAAACTTTCCGGTTAATACAGCTACGACTGACGTGTACGATGTCAATTTCACGATCATTCCGGGTGGAACCACAGTGTCTTACACCATCAAACGGCTGAACACAGGTGATATCGCTACTGGAACATTGACCGGCTTACCAACAGGCGTTCTTCTCAGCCCACAGATTACCGCATCCAACGCAGCAACCGCAACATCAGCGAATATTGATGTGATGCGGGCCATGATGATAACTGATAATTAATACCATGAAAAAGGAGGTCAAATTAACGGCGCAGAAAAAAAGATTTTGTGATGAGTATCTGGTCTGCGAGAACGGCAAAGAAGCCGCAATTCTGGCCGGGTACTCCGCAAAGACTGCCGCTGTTCAAGCCTCTCAAATGTTAAGCGAAGTTAAGGTGCAGGAATACCTTAAAGAACATAAATATAAGCTTGATAAAAAGTTGGAAAATAAGTATCTTATATCAAAAGAGAGAATCCTTGAACAGTATGCAAAGATTGCATTTTCAGACATCAGAGGTTACTATGACGAGGACGGATTATTAAAGTCAATCAGTGCTCTGGATGAAGATCAGGCCGTTGCTTTGGCCGGTGTTGAAACTTTTGAAGTGAATACTGGTGGCGTTCCGATCGGCGAAACAAAGAAGGTCAAGATTTACGATAAGATCCGGGCCCTTGACAGTATCTCCAAAGTGATGGGATACAATGCCGAGGAGAAAAGCAATGTCCGCGTGAGTGTTGACCTGACCGAGCAGGACATTGAAATGTTTTCAAAGTTCTTTAACGACAAGTATAAATGACACCGGCGGAAATACAAGAGTATAAGCGTATCGCATTATCAAGGCTTGCTACACAGAAAAGCCTGATGAATTACACATGCTATTTCTTCCGGGAGCTTTACAGCAGAAAGTTTGTCATCAACAAGCATCATGAAAGGATTTGTGATCTGCTGAACCGCATCCTTGCCGGCGAAGTTACCAAGGCCATTATCAACATCGCTCCGCGGTATGGTAAAACCGAACTTGCCGTCAAGAACTTCATCTCGCATGGCCTTGCTTTAAACCCGGCATCAAAGTATATCCATTTGAGCTACTCCGATGATCTTGCCCTTGACAACAGTGAAGGTGTAAAGTCAATTGTGGAGCATGAAGCGTATCAGGAGCTTTACCCAGAAGTAATGATAAAGAAGGACTCGCGCAGTAAAAAGAAATGGTACACAACCAAAGGCGGAGGCGTTTACGCTACATCGGCAGCCGGTCAGGTAACAGGTTTTGGTGCGGGGCAGGTTGATTCCGAAGAACAAGATGATCCTGACTTTGAAAGAACCATGGATGACTTTCTTGTCGATGCCGGCATTCATACCAAGTTCGGCGGCGCGCTGATTATTGACGACCCGATCAAGCCCGAAGATGCTGATTCGGAAACCCGGCGCGAGCGTATCAATCAGCGTTATGATTCCACCATCAAGAACCGGGTAAACAGCCGCAAGACACCGATCATAATCATCATGCAGCGTCTGCACGAAAATGATTTATGCGGATATCTGTTGCAGAATGAACCCGGACAGTGGGAAGTGCTGAGCCTGCCATGTATTCAAACCGATGACAAAGGGAATGAAATCGCGCTGTGGCCATTCAAGCATTCTTTACAGGAACTTAAAGCCTTGCAGGATCAAAACAGCATGGTATTTGAGCGTCAGTACATGCAGAACCCGCAGCCTGCTGGCGGTTATCTGTACGGAAGGCCATGGAAAACATACCAGGGCATTGATTACATCCCGGCTACCAAATTCCGGATGCGGAAAACATATACCGATACCGCTGACCTTGGAACTGATTTTCTGTGCTCAATTGCTTATATTGAAACAGAAACCGCGATGTATGTTACCGATGTGATTTACACACAGGCCGGCATGGAAACAACCGAGCCGATGGTGGCAAAACAGATTCACGAACAAGGTACAGAACTGGCAAGGGTTGAAAGTAACAATGGTGGCCGCGGCTTCGCCCGTAACGTGGAGCAGCAGACGCGTTTACGCGGAAACAAGGATACGCGCATCGAATGGTTTCATCAGTCAGCGAACAAGTATTCCCGGATCTTTACGGCCGGCGCATCGGTTCAGAACCTGATCGTCTTTCCGGAAGACTGGAAAGCACGTTGGCCCAAGTTTGCAAAGCATGTCTGCTCTTATATGGCAGCTGGCGGCAATGCGAATGATGACGCGGAAGATGCATTAACCGGAATGACAGAATACTTTGGTAAGGATAGTAACAAGGCACAGAACCTCACAGCTTATTTCAGATAACACACATTATGAATTTACAGGAATTAACACAGTTGCTTGGTCAGGAACAGGATATTACAACCAAACTTAAAAAGCTGCGGGGCCGCAACAAGATCAGCGAAGAAACTGAAAAGCTGACTGCGCTTTACGACATTGAAAAGCATGACATTTACGACACGGTTAAGCGGCCGGACCGCATTGTGATGAAAGAAGATGATGAGGGCAATATGGTTTACGATCGTAAGGAACTTGTTAACCGCATTGCTCTGCCTTTTCAAAAGCTGATCGTAAAACGCGCTGTTTCCTTTGTCTTTGGCAATCCTGTAATTTTGCAATGTGAAACTGAAACAGACCAGGAAGAACAAGTATTGGAAGCAGTGAAGCGCATCCTGCATGAAAACAAATCAAACGGATTTGACCGCCGCATTGCCCGCGAGCTTTTCAAAACCACTCAGGTTGCTGAATGCTGGTTTCCGGTTGCCAAGTCCGAATCTCATGAAGATTACGGCTTTCCAACTCAGTTCAAGATCAGGGTGACTTCTTTCAATACATCTGACGGAAACAAGCTTTATCCTTTGTTTGATGAAACCGGGGACATGATTGCTTTCAGCCGAGAATTCACCATTGAAGACGACGAGGATAAAAAGAAAACCTATTTTGAAACCTACACCGCAGAGGAAAAGCGCACTTGGATTCAGGATGGTAATGTGTGGACCGAACAGCCTGCGGTACCAAATACCATAGGGAAAATCCCGATTGTATATGCTTCTCAGGAACAAGTTGAATGGGAGGATGTTCAGTCCAAGATTGACCGTCTGGAAAAGCTGCTTTCAAACTTTGCCGAAACAAACGATTACCATGCTTCTCCGAAGATTTTTGTTGAAGGGAACATTACAGGCTGGGCAAAGAAAGGTGAGCAAGGCGCAATCATCCAGGGCGAACCCGGAACAAAGGCTTATTATCTTTCATGGGATCAGGCCCCGGAATCGGTACGCCTTGAAATTGAAACATTGCTGCGGTTTATCTTCTCATTCACCCAGACACCGGACATTTCCTTTGATAGTGTAAAAGGGCTACGTGAAATATCAGGGGAGGCGTTGAAAATGCTTTTTCTGGACGCTCACTTGAAAGTACAGGACAAACGCGAAATCTTTGATGATTACCTGCAGAGAAGAATTAGCATTCTGAAAGCATTTGTGGGAACGATGAATCTGGCCCTTAAACCAGTTGCTTCCAAACTGCTGATTGAACCCGAAATACAGCCGTTTATTATCAACGACCAGAAAGCAATGATTGAGCGCTTAACTATGGCAAACGGCAATAAAGCGATCGTTTCGCAGAAAACTTCGATTGCACTTTCTGGCCTGGTGGATGATGTCGATGCCGAATTGAAACAGATTCAAGCCGAGGAAAAAGAGCGTGCAGCAAATGATACTTTTGAAACAGCTTTTTAGTACTTTGCCAAAAACGTAAACTCAACGGATATGAAGATTGTAAAGATTTGGGTAATGACCGAGGAAGGAATCGAAAGAGACGAAGCAGGCCTTCCGCTTACCAGAAACCATTGGATGTTGCAGGACGCATTCATTGATTTGAGTGAAATCAGTCATGCATACGAAAGCCTGTATCATCCCGGCTGCATCACAGTTGAATTGAAAACTGACGTGGCGATGCATGTACAAATGAGCATCCTTGAGCTTTACGAGGCAAAGTTAGAATATCAAAGAACCATGTTTATTTCAGCATTCTTTCAGAGTAACTGACAATGCCCAAAAGACCATTCGACCACACTACATACGATAGAAAGCACTTCGAAACCATCACGCAGTATGTCAAACGGATCAAGCGGATTTATGCTAGAACGATCCGTGACGCTGTTCTGATTTCTCAGAATATCCGGCTTGCAGATGGCCAACTATTTTCCTTTGAAGCCAATCAGGTCCTCAAACAGCAGGCGGATTTGTTGTTTCAGGCGATGTATACCGAAATGCTGAAAACAATCAATGCCGGAACTAATGAAGTTTGGCTGATTTCTGCCCTCAAAAACGATGATCTTGTAAAATCCGTACTGGACACTACAAAACTATCAGAAAGCGTCCTGAGCCGTTATTTGAACCGGAACCTTTCAGCGTTATCCGCTTTTCAAAACCGGAAGGTTGGCGGAATGGGATTATCTGAACGGATCTGGAAACAGACTCAGCAGTTCAGGAGCGAATTAGAATTTGGTCTGGATATCGGTATTGGTGAAGGCAAATCAGCTGCTGCGCTCGCCCGGGACTTACAACAAAACATGATCGATCCTGACCGCTTGTTTCGCCGGGTTCGTGACAAGCATGGTAATCTGGTCCTGAGCAAAGCGGCAAAGAACTTTAATCCGGGTCAGGGCGTATACCGGAGTTCTTACAAGAATGCGCTTAGGCTGACCCGCACAGAAATCAACATGAGTTACCGTACTGCGGATTACGAACGCTTTCAGCAGCTTGATTTTGTTGTCGGGTACGAGGTCAAGCGAAGCAACAATTTAACAACCTGCGATGTCTGCGGCCCGCTTGCCGGCAAGTATCCAAAAACATTCCGCTTTATTGGCTGGCATAGCAACTGCCGGTGCTTTGTCGTCTCCATTCTTGCAACAAACAAGGTAATGAACGAGCTTGAATTGAAGCTTCTGAACGACGAACCGACAGCTGATTTCAAGAGCAGCAACGAAGTCAAGAATGTTCATCCGGGCTATTTAAAATGGATTAAAGAAAACAATTCCCGGATATTGCGGGCTAAATCAGTTCCTTATTTCATCCGGGATAATCCGCAGTATTCTGGATTACGTATTGGATAGTTTGAAGGTTTCTTTATAAGCTATGACTACCAGAAAATTGTTTCTATGATTAGTTTGAAAACTAATATGTCTTATACCGAAATACTTCAATTACTATTTTATGATTGACAAAATAAAATTAAGTACATGGAAGCTTGGGTCATAAACTTATTTTTTGGCTTTGTTGGAACCTCATTAGAAAGATTAATAACTTGGTTGTTTCCAAAAGAAATCAGGATTTTTGTTTTTGTAGTTATTACTATAATTGGAATACTTTTAACTGTAGAAAAAGTTTATAACTGGAAAATACCATACCTTTCAAATTATGCTAAATATGATGAATTTGTTACTTCTGTCGCATCTGGATTTTTCATTTCATTAGCATTAGATAATCTGCAAACTAAGTTTAAAAAAGTTACCCCATTAAGCCAATATACTATTATTTATGCATTAGGTAATCTGATTCGAATTCCTTATTCAATTATTTTTACTATAAGTATTTATAAATACTATTATGGTTTCTCGGCAAATATTCGCCCTAGATCCATTTTTTTTATTTGTTTGATAGATATTGTTGCCCGTATGCTTGAATTTAGATTATTTGTTAAGGAGGTAACATTGAAATTTATACTTCAAACAACATTATTTCAAGCACTAGTTTTAATTAGATATATAAATTGGCGCATTTTTCTTTTTCAAGTTATTGGAGCTTTTTTTATTAATAGTTTTCATATAAATTACTTTATATTATTACTTAGTCTAGTTATGATTCCGGCTTTAAGGCATATTGTTCATTGGACTAACGAGGTTATATTGGATGAATACAAATGGGAGAACAAATAAATATAAACATAGTAAACGCTTAATACACCGTTTCGCCAAATGTTTTCATCTTTCTATTAATTTGCATCATTTTGTTACATACACATATACTAATCAGCCATTTAGCTCAATAATTTCAATATCTTTAAGCAGCAATTAACACACTATTTTTTTTATGACAACAATCTTTCTGAAGGGAACGAAACTCGTTTCTCTGCCTGATGGCAATTGTGAAATCGTGCCGGATGTGCCGGAGACACCCACCAAGCCGACAAAGCCGGATGTTTCATCTTTTAAACTCGGCCCGGCAATTATTAACAATGTCCTCGTTGGCCTTAAATCCGGCGACTACATGCCACAAAACCCGGACAAGCCACACTCTTTACAGCAAGTGATCAGTTTCAAAGATGAAGTCTGGCGTTTCGAGATCCGACCCGGTGAAGTCTGGAAAGGATCAAATGGTAAAAGCGGTGACCTAAACAACAAGAACCGCGAACGATCAGAGCTTTATTTGAAGAACTCCAACTTCAAACGGGATACCGACATCTGGATAAATTATAAATTCATGATTCCTGAAGGCGGCGACACGCTGAAACCGACCGAGGACGGATTTATGTATATCGGTCAAATCCATGCTGCGGAAGATAAAGGTGATGTTTCCAGCACACCTCCAGTTGGTCTTCTTTTGTCTGCCAAAAACGGCAAATACTTTGTTACCGTTACCAGTGCGTCAGCTACTGACCGAATCCATACCGTAAAGCCAAAAGCCATTACCCGCGGCACATTTGAAGTAGAACGAGGCGTATGGATCGACATCACGATTAAAGTGCGTTTCAACCCGACAAAAGGGCTGCTACAAGTTTGGAAAGGAAAACAGAACGTCGTTAACCTTGAAAACGAAGGTATCGGGTATAACGACGAAACAGGCCCTTACTGGAAGTTTGGCGCATACCGTCAACCGGCTAATGAAACGTTTGTAATCTATTACGCAAACATGACCGTCAGCAAAGACGGCAAAACGAGTTTATGGTCTCGTGTGGAAAACCCGCTGCCAATCGCTTGATTTTAGAGGGGAGCTTAACGGCTCCTCTTTTTCTACTACTTCCGGCTTATCCAATGCCGCCAACACAGCAAAGAAAACCGTCATTCCGAGGCAAAGGCCGTTATAAATTTCTTCATGGTGCAGCCGGTAAAAGATCCGCATAGGATCAATTATGATGTCAACAGTATGCATCTGCTAATTTGTTAAATATGAAAGAGAAGGATTTGCTTTAATGCTTTCGTAAGATAGGAAAATTCAATTTATACTACAATACATTAGCACCTATTTGTACAAGATAAAATAATGTCTGTTCCAATTATGAAGCCTCAGCCATAATTATTGAAAAGAGAAAAGTAGATAAATGGATATATTCCTTCTTGATGGATATAATCCAACATTTAAGATCATGGCAGAAGTTAAAAAGCAGGTATATGCAGCACCAAAAAAGCCAATACCTATTCAAATCCGATTGGCACTTTCCATGCTTTACCAGGTAAAGGATATGCTGGAAATCAAAAAGTGGATGAGCACGCAGGATATTTTTGAAGCACACAGTAAAATATTCAGACGAATAAGCGCGTCCATCCAGCATGATTACAATTATGCTATTTCGGTACAGCAGCAACTAAATGCAATTGAATTGTTAATGGCCGGGTTTAATAAGGATGATATTCTGAAATAGTGGTAGACGACAAATCTGTGAGGTATAATTGTAATTCATACAAAATAGGACGATTATTGAGGGTAAATATTTCCTTTTAATTCTACGTAGAAATGAAAAATCAGGAACTTGCGGAACTGCTTCAAGAAAGCGAACAGGTGTTACGGGATTATTGCACTGCTAATGGCAAACTATGATACCTCGATTATGTTAGACCACTAATTTAGGTTTGTTAGTTGTTTTAGGCGCACATTTCAAACAGCTCTGCAGGCTTTTTTCGATCTATTCCCTGGTGCGCTCTGAAATGATATCTATCCAA
>NZ_VBSN01000009.1 GCF_006149045.1 Dyadobacter flavalbus | reverse complement strand
ATTGGGGTTTGACGATGTCACAATTGTATATTAAATTTGGTGATAGACTACAAGCAGACCGCGAATTTTTCCTTGGAGGCTGAATCTACCAAAATCAAATTCTGACACAGTTCAGCGTACACTCCCCATAATTTTTGTGACAGGTAGTTAAGCAGAATGTTATTATATATTCCGGTGAATTCCATGCAAACAAACTGTTTTTGAAATTGAAGTCGGTTTGCCTTTTTAAGAGCTTCATAAAATCCTGAATACCCCTTTTATCATTGCGGACCTTTAAATGAAAAAGTAGCTTATTAGATTGGATAACGGCAAAGTCTTATTCATTTTTTGAAATCGCCCGGGCGACCCCGATCAATGCCAATGAAATATTCTTTTTCCATAACTTTAATAGTTCAGAATGGTAAGATATAAAACCAACCGTTTAGACAATTTCAATACTTTACTAATGATGTTTCAACCCAATTTCTATCGCCGGGCGACCCGGTTGAATTTGTTGCCTAAATAAACCAGTAGAGCTTTTAATCGGCCGATGGGTCTTTCCCTGCCGCTGCGATAAGGTGTCTCTAATGGAGTTGGTTAAAATTACTCCAAAGTTAATGTTCTAGCCTTGAAATAATTATATCATGCAAATCTAAAAGCCGCTGTGATATAATAAAAAAAGGCTGCACTCGGCCTTGGGATATGTGTCACCAAAAGAATTTGAGGAGCTTTTAAACAAACAAAAAATTGCGGCTTAATATCTTGTCAGCTTTATTGATGCAATTCCAATTCCATACCCAAGAGTGGCTGTTTCGTACAGTTAAGGTAAAAGGGTACAGATTAAATCGTAATTCTGCTTCTGCATTGTTCACTCGGGATAGGCTTGTTGAGACGGCCAGCTATAATAATAAACCATTCAACTAAATAGAACGGAACGCTATTAATCTGACCTATATTATATGATACCTCGATTATGTTAGACCACTAATTTAGGTTTGTTAGTTGTTTTAGGCGCACATTTCAAACAGCTCTGCAGGCTTTTTTCGATCTATTCCCTGGTGCGCTCTGAAATGATATCTATC
>NZ_VBSN01000008.1 GCF_006149045.1 Dyadobacter flavalbus | reverse complement strand
GGCTGTCTGCCTCTGAGCTTTCTGCCCTGCGCACAGCTGACGGTAGCACTTCCGTTTGCCCTGACTTTCAGCGGGACGGAGAACGGGCTGGCAGACAAGGACGGCAAGGGCACCGGCTTTACGATGGCCGACGCCTACTCGGGCAACCGGGTGACGCTGGACGGCCCGGCCACTTCGGCCGTCAGGGGCTATGAGCCTTCCCGGCTGACGGTTGCCTCGGGCAAGCTGGGCATCCTGACCAACAAAGGCATCTCGATTACCGGTATCAACAACCAGATCAACGCGCTGGGCGTGGGCTTTGACGCCTCCCAGGGTTCTTTCACCATCGAGACCGCGCTGGTCAACCCCTATAAAGGAACCAATGACGAGCAGGCCGGTATCTGGTATGGTCTAAACGACAAGACCTTCCTCAGGCTGGCGATCAACAACAACCGCGTCGTGCTCAGAAGGGAGATCAACGACGCCTCGCCTTTGGCCTCGGACCTGATCGATGTCAACCGCCGCAACACGGCCTCGATCTCCGGGCTGGACAAAAAGACGGTCCGTTTAAGGATGCTGGTCAACCCGGCGACAGCGACCGTGGAGGCCTTCTACTCGGTGGACGGCACCAACTTTATCAACGTGGGCGAGGCTTACCCGGTCAAGGGCCTGAGCATCGAAGGCATGGGCATCACCACAGGCCAGGCGTATGCCGGCGTGTTTGGCACCTACCGCAACGGCGCTACGGCCGTCACCTATACTTTTGACGATTTCTCGATCAGTCCCCAGGGCGCTGTGATCAACCACCCGCCGGTGGCTTCGCTGGTTGCCAGCCAGGATGCGCCTGTCGGCACGGCTTTCCGCTTTACGCTGGCCGATACGACCTTCCGCGATGCCGACCAGGATGTGCTTACGCTCTCGGCCAGTCTGACCGACGGCTCGGCGCTGCCTTCGTGGCTGTCCTTTGATGCCGCCAGCCGTACTTTCAGCGGCACGCCCCTTTCGGCGGCTGTTTACCCGGTACGCCTGACTGCCACCGACGGCAAGTCGCCGGCGGTGAGCACCGAGTTCACCATCACGGCCTCGGCCGTCAA
>NZ_VBSN01000007.1 GCF_006149045.1 Dyadobacter flavalbus | reverse complement strand
TGGATAGATATCATTTCAGAGCGCACCAGGGAATAGATCGAAAAAAGCCTGCAGAGCTGTTTGAAATGTGCGCCTAAAACAACTAACAAACCTAAATTAGTGGTCTAACATAATCGAGGTATCATAATCGGATGCTCCCTAAATTATACGGTGGTATAACTGTACTCTCGGGCCTCATAATCTTTCCTCCCATTTAGTCCTGAAAATAGCCATATTTACCAATTTGAAATTTCATTTTAGTGGTACACCAAAACTATTTACTATATAATGCAAACAACCACGTTAAACTGTACTATTTGGAATGGTGATTGGATACATTCGGGTTTTGAAGACTGAGCAGAATCAGGATTTACAATTGGACTCCATCAAGAAAGCAGGTTGTGAGAAAATTTGTCATGAAAAGATCTCAGGTGTTTCCATACATAGATCTGAATATATCAAGATGATTTCCGAGCTTCGTAAAGGAGACGTAATCGTTGTATGGAGAATTGATCGTCTCGGAAGAACGACTTATGAGTTAATCAAGATGATGTTGGAATGGAAAGAAATGGGCGTGGATTTCCAGAGTATTTCAGAAGATATTGATACTACCACCAAAATGGACCGGCTTTGGTATATGCTTAGTTGGATCTTTGCAGAGAATGAAAAAGAAACTTTAATCTAGCGGACTTTGGCCTACCACCCACGCGCCAGGGGTCGCGTGGGTGGTAGGCCAAAGGTTTTAACTAAAAAGTCTAAGGAGCTAGCTGGCCTTGCTGCAACACTGTATACAAGCAAAAAATATACAACGAAGCAAATTTGTGAGCAGCTTAGAATTGGGATTAAGGCAACGCTGTATAATTACTTAAGGCACGAAGGAATTGAGATTGAAGGCTGCATCAGAACTTCTACATAAATATTCATACTTATACCACAGTTTTTTAATTCTGAAGTCTTCGTGCATAACATTCTTTAAATTCACAGCAATCATTCTAAAATTAGTATGGCGACAGTTAGCATTAGAAGTATACCATCTTATAAAATTATTGTTGGGGAGTGTACGCTGAACTGTGTCAGGGTTTGATTTTGGGAGATTCAGCCGCCCAAGAAAAATTCTCGATCTGCCTGTAATCTGTCACCAAATTTAATATACAATTGAGACATGGTCAAGCCCCAGTT
>NZ_VBSN01000010.1 GCF_006149045.1 Dyadobacter flavalbus | reverse complement strand
AAGGGCTGTTACCTTAAATGTTTCAGCGGAAGAAGGAAAAATCAGACAAGTGGCATCCATGATAAGTCTGAACGCCTAAATGGTAATTTACAATGCACATACATACCACCAAAATTGGGGAAGAACCCGAAACTGAACCCCTGCCCGGCACTGAAGCTTACGCTCGGAAACCGCTGCCATTTGGACTGCTGGTAAATGTTGTTGTCCGACTGCACCTGAAGTTCCGCCTGTTTCACCTGCGGATTGGTTTCAAGCGCAATCCGGATACAATCTTCAAGAGAGTACGTATTTGCCGGCTGGTTGACATTGTTTTGTGCAAAGGCTGCCGGCAGTAACATCATTCTGAAAATCAGAACGGAAACAAGCAGGAATCTGGAGAAATGTTTCAGCATAAACTGTCCGTAGTTAGATAATCAATATTACGCCTTCCATTAAAAAACAGCCATCCATTTTGTACGGACGGTTACTTCAAAGGGTAAAACGGTAACTGGAACGGAGCAGGAAATTTTAGTGAAAAAACAGGTAACCCAGCCATATTCCGGCCAGAACGCCGATCAGATCGGCAATTAACCCCGCTACAATGGCGTACCGCGTGTTTTTGATGCCGACAGAACCAAAATAAAGCGCTACAATGTAAAGGGTCGTATCTGCAGAGCCATTGAAAATACATACGAGACGGCCAATAAATGAATCCGGCCCGAATTCTTTCATCGCATCGATCATCAGCGCTCTTGCCCCGCTCCCGCTCAGCGGCTTCATGAGCGCAACCGGCAAGGCATCCGCAAAGTCGGTATTCAATCCGGACAATGAAAAAAGCCATTTCAGTCCTTCAATCAGATAATCCATGGCGCCGCAGTTCCGGAACGCACTAATGGCAACGAGCAACCCGACGAGGTAAGGAATGATGGTCACGGAAGTTGTAAAGCCGCCTTTTGCGCCTTCAATAAAAGTTTCAAAAACATTGACCTTTTTATACATTCCCCAAAACAGAAATCCGGCTACGATAAACAGTAATATGGAATTTCCTGTCAATACGGAAATCAGTTCAATCTGTTCTTTCGGCAGGCCGGACAAATACCATAATGCAAGCCCGATGAATGCCGTTACACTTCCGAGCCCGAGCATAACGGTCCGGTTGAAGAGATTAATCTTTTGCCAGGTTGCCGTAATGATCATACTCACAACCGTCGTGACGTAAGTCCCGACCACGCACGGAATGAATACGTCGGAAGGACTTGCAGCGCCCAGAATGGCCCTTTGCGCAATAATGGACAACGGAATTATCTGCAGACCGGAGGTATGCAGCACCAGAAACATGATCTGTGCGTTGGAAGCCGTGTCTTTACTCGGATTGAGTTCCTGAAGACTTTGCATGGCTTTAAGCCCGAACGGCGTTGCGGCATTGTCCAGACCGAGCATATTGGCCGAAAAATTCATGATCATTTGTCCGTTTGCGGGATGATCTTTCGGGACTTCGGGAAAAAGTTTATTGAAAAACGGGCCTATAAATCTGGCAAGCACATTGATGATCCCGGCTTTTTCGCCCACGTTCAGAATACCCAGAAAAAACGTCATGACGCCGGTCAGCGGCAAGGCAATATCCATAACTGCAACTTTGGCCATTTCCAGCATTCCTTCCGTTATCGCCTTGAAAGTCTGAACATCGCCGGTCAGGATGAATTTTAAAGTGGCTAACAGAAAGGCAATTACAAAGAATGCAACAAAAATATAGTTCAATGCCATGGTTTAAGTAAAAGATATGAGGCGGGATATCGGCGCTTGGTTTTAAATGTAACTGGTAAAATATTTCATTTAATGCAAATAACAAAGGTATATTGCAAAAGCATGTCGACCTTTAACCAAATGATTCTTGTCATGAAATATTACAGCTTCTTCATTTTACTGGCCATGCTTGCCTGTAACCAACAAAATAAGCAGGATAGCAAAGCAGAACCGTCCATGAAGGTAGTCAATGACACCATCAATACGGAAAGAACGTCTGTAAATTCTTCGCCTGTGGCGAGTTATTCGGAAAAGGTGAAAGATCCGCTGAATGACTGGAAATTTGCCGTCGATGTGTATGAAACAAAGTCAACTTTCGATTTTCTTGTTAAAATGAAATACAAGGAACTGGAAGCCGAAGACTCGATAACGATTCCGAATTTCGGCATTGAACCCAAAGTGGAAATCCGGAAAGGCGACAAGGAACAGTCGTGCATCATCGGTTTTCTGGACAAGAACAAGGAGTTCAAATCTTACAAACTGGTGCAGATCACTAACAAGCAGCTGAAAATTTCAACCCTGCGCCATTATGCAAGAACGCGTTACAAAGTCAAGTAAAACTGTTTTTCAAAAAGCCGTAAAATCAAAAGAGCCTGAAATTTCAGGCTCTTTTGATTTGGTAAAATGATATGATTACGCTTTGAAGACTTCATCCATTTTTTCACGGATCGTCAGCAGCCGTTTTCTGTCTCCGCCTGCCACTTCCGCAGAAGCCCATCCGGAATAGCCGATTTTCTGAAGCGCTTTGTTTACGTCGGCCCAGTTACAGTCGCCTTCCATAAACTCAACGTCAAAACCTTTCCACAGGCCAAGCTCGTTTTGTTTCTTGAAGCTGAATTCTTTCAGGTCCAGTTTCAGGATGCGCTTGTCCAGTGCTTCAATCCAGGAAGCGGGCCAGCTGTAACGCAGTACATTTCCTACATCGAAATACCAACCGACCATCGGATGATTGAACTCGTCGACATAGCGTGCGGCTTCCAGCGGGCTCAGCAAAAACTGGTTCCAGACATTTTCGAAAGCGATTTTAACGCCTGTTTCTTCTGCAACCGGCAACAGCTTGCGGATTTCCGCCTGCGAACGCTCGTATGCTTCTTTGTAACTCACACTGGCATTGACAACACCCGGCACCACCAGAACCGTTGTTCCGCCATATTGCTTGGTATCGCGCAATGCTTTTTCAATGGATTTCACGCATTCTTCCCTTTTCTTCGGATCAGGATCGGAAAGCGGCAGTTTCCAGTGCATCGAATTGACAGTTCCCGGCAGTTCCAGACCTGTTTTGTCTCTTGCTGCCAACACTTCTTTCATATCCAGATTGTCCGGCGAATCCAGTTCGACACCGTCATAGCCCAGATCTTTCAGCAGCTTGAACTTGTCCATAATGGAAAGTTCTTCTTTGACCATTCCCCATTTCAGACTTTTTTTGATCATTGGTCTGGCCATCGGGGCGGCCGTGGCTTCGGAAACCAGCGTAGTTCCCACTGCTGCGGCCGTAGCCGCAAGCGCAGTGTTTTTCAGAAATTCCCTTCTTTGCATATATTATGAAAAAGCAGTGATACCAGGTTTGGCAACTTCAACAACCGGCGGTTTCATATCAAAGCTGTATGTATCCGGTCCGAGTTTTTCTGTTGAGTTCATTGCTTCATTCCAGGTAATGCGTTTTCCGGTGTAAGCGGCCATTCTTCCCATGATGGCAAGAAGGGTGCTTTGCGCCATGAATTCGCCGTCATTCACATGCTTTCCGCTTCGGATGGAAGCAAACAGCTCGTTATGTTCTGTCTGGTACATATCATTCTGTACACCTTCGTATTTCCATGGATTCTGTCCGTAGATTTCGTGTACGTTACGCGCGCAGTTCACCATGGCGCGTCCTTTTGTTCCGATCGTTTCCACCAGATAACTGTTTTCGCAGTTGGCCTGCTGTCTGGAATGATGGAATCCTTTTACGCCGTTCTCATATTCATATGTTACAGCAAAGTGATCGAAAATGTTTCCGAACAATGCATCCGTACGAACTTGTCTTCCGCCGGTTCCAACGCATGACAAAGGCAGCTTTCCGCCCATTGCCCATGACATCATGTCAATGCTGTGAACGGCCTGTTCTACAATGTGATCGCCTGCCAGCCAGGTATAATAAGTCCAGTTGCGCAGCACATATTCAGCATCTGTCCAGCCGGCAACGCGCGGGAACGACCAGAGTGTTCCGGTATCGTACGTATTGTAAACAGCAGAAATATCGCCTACCGCGCCGTCCAGGATTTTCCCGAAGCTGGCACGCTTTGGCTCATGGTATCTCCAGCAGAAACCGGACATCAGCGAAACGTTCTTCTGCTTGGCCAGCTTTGCAGCATCCAGGACTTTACGAACGCCGGGTGCATCTACGGCTACCGGTTTTTCACAGAATACATGTTTTCCTGCATTGATTGCAGCAGTAAGGTGCTCGGGACGGAAATGCGGCGGCGTAGCCAGAATAACCACATCGACGCCTGAATCCAGCACTTTTTTGAATGCATCAAAACCGATGAACTTGTGGCCTTCGTCCACCTTTACTTTCGCACCATGCACTTTGGTCAGGTTTTCAAGCGACGAATCCATTTTGTCCTTGAAAATATCGCCCATGGCATGCAGTACAACGTTCGGATCAGCTTTCAGGGCCTGGTTTGCAGCACCGGAACCGCGTCCGCCGCAACCGATCAAACCAACTTTCAGCGTTTCGCTGTTCACACCGGCGAATGCACGGTTCGGATTGAGAATGGTGACAGCAGGCATTGCGCTGCCGGCAAGTGCGAGTCCTGCCATTTTCAGAACGTCTCTTCTGGATGTACTCATTATTATCAGGGATTAGGTAAATAGTTTTGAACAAATTACGCCTGGATTTTTAATTACCAACTCAAATTCAGGAGTTTTACAAGATATAAAGATAACGAATATGTTATTTTTTTCTGCTAATATAAGTCTAAATTCCTATTGCGTGTTCGATCACACACAAAAGTTTATAATGCCGGTTTGTATTTTTGCAGTTTATATATTCGGCAACTGCCGGTTCGGCGGATTTAATGATTTCAGCTTCCGCTTCGAAAAAGCTGTTTGATAAAGCGTTAAAGACATAAAAGCTGCAATTCCGAAAGCACGCATTTACAAACCGGAAACTTCCTTAATTCCACTGCACTTCCACAACGGAATCCTTCAGATCGATGGTTGTAAATCGTTCGCCGTTCTGGCGTTTGAGTGAAATCTTGCCGTTCTGTATTTTTCCGACTTGCTGCGACAAAACGTCCTTGTCATTCTTTTTCCGGTAAATCGCAACCAGCGAGTCCTGACTGGCGACTTCTATTTCGCACGTACGGCCGCTTGCCGTAACAAGCCTCGAATTGTTCGGCAGATAAGGCGCTTTTGCCAGTGCAAGCGCACGGGAAGCCAGCGGCACGCCGTAGCCGACGTAATTATTTCCGTACGGATACAAATGCGCCGATTTTTCGATCAGCGAAAGCAGTTCCTTGTTGGTCAGGTTTGGATTGGCCTGTAAAAGGCAGGCTGCAAAGCCCGTAATGACCGGCGCGGATAGCGAGGTTCCGTACAGTGAAAAACAGGAAACATTGGGCTTTACATAAGGCAAAAACTCCGGCCCGGTGCTGCTGTAACCAATCCGGTTCCACAACTTCCCGTTTGTTGCACCTACGGCCAGAACGCCCTGCGCATCGGCTGGTGCGGATATGATTTCCCAGCTTTTATCCTCGCCTTCATTGCCTGCGGAAACGATCAGCATAATCCCTTTTTTGTCCGAAGCAATCTGTGCGGCACGCGTTATGGCACTCGTTTTTCCGTCCATTTGCGAAGGAACATAATTTTCTTTCGGGTCCGAAAACCCTTTTGCGTAGCCAAGCGAAGTGTTGATCAGGCGCACGCCCAGACTGTCCATCCATTCCATGGCGGCAATCCAGTTATCCTCTTCGCCTCTGTATTCGCGGAGCGAGTAATCGGTTCTGGCCAGATAAAATTTTGCGTTGATTGCCATTCCGTACTGCATCTGATCCTTGTAGTCCATTCCGGAAATAGCAGCCAGTACTTCCGTTCCGTGCATGTCTGAAAATGATTCCGCCGTACTGAACAGCAGATTTCCCGGGCGGCCGGGTTTTACATAATCCCTGATTCCCAGAATCCTGTTATTTGAAAATATTTTGGTCAGCGACATGGACGAATCCGCACCGTAAAAGCCCGCATCAATAACACCGATCGTTACGTCTTTTGCCGTAATGCCTTCTTTCAGAAATACATTGGCCTGAACCTGCGACATCACCGGTGCCATCTGTGCTTTTTCGATTGGCTGCGTACGGGCAATATAAAATCCCGGATCAATCGGAACGACTTCCTGCACGAAATCCAGCTGACGCACCTTCATGGCCTGCTCGCTTGTAAGTGTCGCGGATACAGCATTGAGCCATTTGGAACGGTTAATGATTTTTACGGATTCATTCTGAAGAGCAACTTCATACTCCTGTTTTACCGGCAGATCGGTTTCGTCCGCGTTGACAAGCCCGAGTTTTTGCCTGTTTTCCAAAGTAAGCATGGAAACGGCCGGCGCAGCATTCAGATCTTTATCTTTGAGATAAATCCAGTATTTGGAACTTGCGGATAATATACCAGGAATGAAGAAGAAGGCAAGTAAAAGAAATTTTTTCATGGAGCTGAATGTATAGTTGGTTTTTTTCCGGCTAAATAAAAACAAAAAAAGCGGGCAGCGGCAATATTTGTCAATGAAGAATATTAAGTCTGTTTATTCTGATATTCCGAACAAGATAAACGTAATTTTACAAAATAAATTACCAGTTACAAAAAATACACAACATGCGTTACTTCCCTGTTGACAAATCCCTGTTTATAGAAAACCGCCGGCGTCTTTCCGAATTGCTGAAACCCAGGTCTTTGGTTGTACTGAACTCCAACGACATCATGCCGACGAGCGCGGACGGTTCCATGGGATTCAAACAGAACCCGGATTTATTTTACCTTACGGGCGTCGATCAGGAAGAAACGGTTCTGGTTATTTCCCCGGATCATCCCGACGAAAAGTTCAGGGAAGTGCTTTTTGTAAGAGAAACCAATGAACTGATCGCAGTCTGGGAAGGCGAAAAACTCACAAAAGAGCAGGCACGGGAAGTTTCGGGCATCCGGTCCGTTTACTGGACGCATCAGTATGAAACTATATTTCAGGGAATCGTTTTTGAGGCCGAAAATGTATATCTGAACACCAACGAGCATACCCGCAACGATTCGCCGGTCCAGACCAGAGAAGCCCGCTTTGTGCATGAGTTCAGGGAAAAATATCCGGTTCATAATCTTGTGCGCCTCGCTCCGATCATGCATCACCTGCGCGCAATCAAACAGCCTGCTGAAATCGGGTTACTGCAGAAAGCGTGTGAAATTACAGGTAAGGGCTTTGACAGGTTACTGAAATTTGTAAAGCCGGGCGTTCAGGAATTTGAGGTGGAAGCAGAGCTGCTGCATGAATTTGTGCGCAGCCGTTCAAAAGGGTTTTCCTACCAGCCGATCATCGCTTCCGGCGCCAATGCATGCATTTTACATTATATTCAGAATAACCAGCCCTGCAAGGACGGCGATATATTATTACTGGATGTTGCCGCCGAATATGCCAATTACGGAGCCGATCTTACGCGGAGCATTCCGGTAAACGGCCGTTTCAGCAAACGTCAGCGCGAGGTTTATGACGCCGTTTTACGCGTATTCAAAGCTTCCAAAAGCATGCTGGTAACGGGCAATATATGGGATGAGTATCATAAAGAAGTGGGAAAAATCATGGAAAGCGAACTGATCGGCCTGGGGCTGCTGACCAGGGAATCCATTGAAAAGCAGGATCCCGACTGGCCGGCATACAAAAAATACTTTCCGCACGGCACTTCGCATTTTCTCGGCCTGGACATTCACGACGTCGGAAACAAATACCGCCGTTTTGAACCCGGAATGGTTTTCACCTGCGAGCCGGGAATATATATCAGAGAAGAAGGTTTGGGAATCCGTCTGGAAAATGATATCCTGATCACGGAAGACGGCAATCTGGACCTGATGAGCTTTATTCCGATTGAAGCGGATGAAATTGAAGAGATAATGAACAGCTAATGATTTCTTGTTGGCAGAAACAGCGAAACCGTTGTACAAATGCTGTACTATCTTTTCGGAACGAAAATCCTGAAAACAGGGCTTAAAGCAGCATTGATATTAGATTTTCATTAAAACTGGCAGCAATCATGATTTTAAATGAGACTTCCGGAAGCCAAAAGCGTTATAATAGCGGTAACGTAAACTTTATGTTAACAATACGGTTCTGATTTTTGAATAACACACCATAAAAGACGGATTGCAGGATAGTTTTCTGTAATCCAAGTATAAGTTTCATACGTTATGTCCGATTTCATAAAACAAAAACTCTGGGAAATAATTGTCCTGAACACCTCTGCTCAGGAAGCCGAATGGCTGCGGCAAAAAAGCACTTCCAGCCCGATGGAACTGATGACGGGATTTGTAGCCGTTCCGCGCTCTGTTTCAAAAAAAATCATCAGCATTCCTGCACAGGTTCAGTCAGAACTGAATGCAGCAATCAAAGGCTTTTCAGTCGAAAACTGGTCGCTTGCCAGGCTGAGCCGCGTATGGCTGCTGACGCAGCTGGATTCGTCGGACAAAGAAGCGTATGTCAAAAATATCGAGACGCTTTTTGATACGGCGGAAATGAATGAACTCGTGGCGCTTTACTCCGCATTGCCGCTGCTGGCTTATCCGGAACAGTGGCTTTTCAGGGCAACGGACGCCGTGCGTTCCAATATGGGTTTTGTTTTTGATGCCATTGCACTGCGTAATCCGTATCCTGAAATGCATTTCTCCGAACTTGCATGGAACCAGCTGGTACTGAAAACGATTTTCAACGACAAGCCCGTGCATCTGATCGAAGGACTTGGAAACCGGGCCAACGAAAAACTGGCTGCCACGCTTTCCGATTTCGCGCATGAACGCTGGGCGGCCGGACGGAGCGTTCCCTCGCAGGTCTGGCGACTGGTCGGAAAATACATCAATGAAGCTTTGTTGCCCGATATGGAACATTTGTTTCAGTCGAATGATCCTGCTGACCGGAAAGCTGCGGCACTGGCCTGCAGTGAATCGGATTTTCCTGCTGCAAAAGATTTATTAGCCCGTTACGGTGATCTTGAAAAATCTGTAAAATCCGGATCGCTGAACTGGGCGGAACTTGAATACTGATCATTATATACTATGTGCCTGAATCATAACGAAAATATACAGAACCCTTCTCACTTTGAAGAAAGTGAAGAAGCCAATGCCTCGCCCGCACACCGCGAAATTGCCTGGAACGAATACAAGGACCTGATTAAAGGAATGCAGTTTTTTGATCCGCATATTCACATGGTTTCACGTACAACAGATGATTACGAAGCCATGCGCCAGGCCGGAATCATCGCACTCATCGAGCCTGCATTCTGGGTCGGGCAGCCGCGTACGGGACTTTCCAGCTTCAAGGATTATTACAGCAGTCTGGTCGGCTGGGAAAGGTTCCGTTCTTCACAGTTCGGGATCAAGCATTACTGTACAATGGGCCTGAATTCCCGGGAAGCGAACAACGAACCGCTTGCTGAACAGGTGATGGAAATCCTGCCGCTTTACATTTACAAGGAAGGCGTCGTCGGAGTCGGCGAAATCGGTTTTGATGACCAGACACCTGCCGAAGAAAAATATTACCGTCTTCAGCTGGAACTGGCCAAAGAAGCAAAACTTCCTGTTCAGATCCATACGCCGCACCGCGACAAAAAGAAAGGAACGATACGCAGCATGGAAATTGCTTTGGAACACGGCATTGATCCGTCGTGGGTCATTATCGACCATAACAATGAAGAAACGGTAAAAAGTGTGCTGGACAATGGATTCTGGGCAGCTTTCACGATTTATCCGTTTACCAAAATGGGCAATGAGCGGATGGTGAAAGTGGTGGAACAATACGGGCCGGAACGCATTATGGTTAATTCCGCGGCCGATTGGGGAATTTCCGATCCGCTAGCGATTCCTAAAACGGCTGCGCTGATGAAAATGCGCGGAATTTCAGACGAAACGATCAAGCTTGTAACGTATCAGAATGCCATTGATGCCTTTGGCAAAAGCGGACAAATAGACGTTACCGATTTTGAGGCCGGACATGCAGTTGATCAGTCAGCCAAATTCCACGGTAACAGCATTTTAAGAGGCGGGCAGCAACCGGCTTCTGCCAAAGATTCCCTAGTCATTCAATAAAGTGAGCAGTTTAAAACCTTATATTCAATTAACAAGGCCGGCCAACCTTGTTACTGCGGTTTCGGACATACTGGCCGGAATGGCCATTGCCCAATTTACTTTCGCTGACCTTTCGGCGGGATTGCTGGTTGTTTCCACGTTGGGCTTGTACGGCGGCGGCGTTGTTATGAATGACGTCTTTGATGCCAAACTGGACAGCATTGAACGTCCGGAGCGGCCGATTCCGAGCGGGAAAGTTCCGTTAAGGTCAGCCACTTTAATGGGCATCAGCCTTTTGTTCCTTGGCGTACTGGCGGCCGCCATGTTCGGTTTTACAAGCGGAATGATTGCGCTTGTTGTGGCCGTGCTAACGGTTGTTTATAACCGGTTCGCCAAGCATTCCGTTTTTCTGGGACCGTTGTTTATGGGTTTGTGCCGCGGCGGAAACCTGCTTCTGGGCATGAGCGTGGTGCCGGAATCTTTTGATAAATGGGGCTGGATTGCACTGCTGCCTATTGCCTACATCGGTGCCATTACGCTGATCAGCCAGGATGAAGTGCATGGCGGAAAACGCAGGACGCTTTACATAGCCGCATTTCTTTATCTGATCGTACTGGCTTCCCAACTGGCGATTGCACGCAGTCAGGGCAATATCTTGCTGACACTTCCATTCGTACTGCTGCATGCATGGCTCATCGGGCGCCCGCTGTGGAATGCAGTCCGGAATCCGGTTGGACCGATGATCGGGAAAGCGGTAAAAGCCGGTGTGATTTACCTTATAGTCATGAATGCATCGTGGTGCGTGGCCTTCGGGTTGTGGCCGGTTGCACTGGCAGTTATGGCTTTGCTGCCGTTATCGATCTGGCTGGCGAAGGCGTTTGCCGTAACCTGATTTTTACCCCTCAATAATGGTTTTTTATCCCAAAAGAGTCATTATTAAACAAGTTGAGAATTAAATTTGATCAGGCATCGTTTAGGTAAAAACGCCTTCTTTCAACGTTTAGTTATTACAGCCCTTTTAATTTCAATTAGTACCGCTACCGGAATGCAAACCATACAACAAAGTTTTAAAGTCGAATACAGTTATGCTGTATTTTTCACACATTATCTGTTTGACCAGAAAAACCCTTTACTGAAAAATTTCTTCAATGATTATTCCGAACAGGGTTTTCAGCGCAAGGCACTGGTTATAGCTGATGAAGGATTCTTACATCATCATCCTGAAATCCCGGGTCAGATCAGTTCCTATTTCAGTGAATCCGTTCCGCAGGTTCAGCTGGCTTCGGAAATCATATCGGTTCCGGGTGGGGAAACTGCAAAGAACGATATCAATACTTTTAACCGGCTTGTAGAAGCTGTTGATACTTATGGCATTGACAGGCATTCTTTTATCATAGCAATAGGCGGAGGCGCCGTACTTGACCTTGTGGGCTACGCCGCAGCCGTTTCACACCGCGGTATCAAGCTGATCCGCATACCGACCACCGTGCTTTCCCAGAACGACTCGGGTGTTGGCGTAAAAAACAGCATTAATTTCCATGGCAAAAAGAATTTCCTGGGCACATTCGCACCGCCCGTCGCCGTATTCAATGACCTTACTTTCCTGAAAAGCCTCGACGACCGTGACTGGCGTTCAGGAATTGCGGAAGCCATTAAAGTTGCGCTTATTAAAGATGCAGGCTTTTTTGAATGGATGGAAGAGCATGCAACCGCACTTGCGCACCGCGATACGGAATCCATGGCTTATCTGATTCACCGCTGCGCCGAAATGCATACAGACCATATCGCAGGCGGCGATCCTTTTGAATTTGGTTCCTCACGGCCGCTGGACTTTGGCCACTGGGCAGCGCACAAGCTGGAATATCTGACCAACTTTGAAATCCGTCACGGCGAAGCCGTTGCCATCGGTATTGCGCTGGACTGCGTGTACGCGGCCAAAGCCGGCAGATTGCCGGAAGCCGATCTCAACCGTATTCTGGAAGTGCTGCATAAGCTTGGTTTTGAACTATATCATCCGAAACTTTCTGAAAACGATAAAATCAACCTGCGCAACGGCTTGCAGGAATTCCGCGAGCATCTGGGCGGACAGTTAACGATCATGCTTCTGGATAAAATCGGAAAAGGAACAGAAGTGCATGAACTTGATACAGAAATCATTTCTGATGCCGTAGATTTCCTGTCTGCATTTCAGGCTCAGTTGTCCGAATCCAGGGTTCTGGAATAATTATTTGTGCCGTAAAAGCACAGAAGCAGAAATATATGAACTATGAATACTCCATACGGACATTTAACTTACTGCAGCAACATTCATCCGGGCGAAAAATGGGCCGACCATTTCAGGTCCCTGCGTGAAAACATCCCTTACATTCGTGAGCAGCTTGCCGGAAATGAGCCGTTTGGCCTTGGTTTACGCATTGCAAACGATGCTTCCGTTGAGCTCTTCAAGCCGGAAGTTCTGGCCGAATTCAAAAGCTGGCTGCAGGAAAACAACGTTTATGTTTTTGTGATCAACGGTTTTCCTTACAGCGGATTTCATAATACGGTTGTAAAAGACGATGTGCATACGCCGGACTGGACCACAACCGACCGGCTTGTGTACACAATCCGGCTTTTCAATATTCTTGCGACATTACTTCCGGAAGGCATGCATGGCGGTGTTTCAACGCCGCCTTTATCGTACCGGCTCTGGTGGAAAACGGATGAAGAAAAACACGGAGCCGTAGAAACGGCAACCAGCCATATTCTCCATTTGCTTGACAAGCTGATCATCATCGAAAATGAAACCGGAAAGTCTCTTCATCTGGACATTGAACCCGAACCGGACGGCATTCTGGATAATACAACCGATTTCGTAAACTGGTACCGCGATGTGCTTTTACCAAAAGGCATTGCACATCTGGAAAGGACAAACGGCTTTTCTGCTTCACAGGCCCGGGAAACGATTTTAAAACACATTCAGCTCTGCTACGACATTTGTCATGCAGCCGTCGGTTATGAACAACCGGAAGAAATTTTACAATCGCTTGCTGAAACCGGCATTCAGGTCGGGCGGATTCAGGTGAGCTCGGCGCTGAAGGTGAACTTTTCAAATGAAAAGGAAATCAAGCTCAAAGCAATAGAAAATTTCAACGAGCCCGTTTATCTTCATCAGGTAGTTGCGAGAAATTCCGATAACAGTAAAAAACATTACCCGGACCTTGACAAGGCACTTTCCGACTGGAATGAAAATCAGGAAGAATGGCGCGTCCATTTTCATGTTCCGCTATTTATAAATACGTATGGCGTTCTGGAATCCACGCAGGACGATATTATAAAAACACTCGCGCTTCATCGTGAAAAATCTTTTTCTTCCTTTCTTGAGGTTGAAACCTACACTTGGGGCGTATTGCCCGAAGACATGCAGAAGCCAATCGGCGAATCCATCGTCAGGGAAATTGAATGGGTGAAGAAAATACTCAGTTATGAATAAAACAGTTGTTATTGACATAGTCGGGCTAAGCACCAGCGTAATCGGCGAGCATACGCCTTTTCTGAAGAGTTATCTTGAAAAACATCATCTGACGCGGATCAAGCCGCTGCTTCCGGCGCTTACCACTACTTCACAAAGTACTTATGTAACAGGCAAGTGGCCTTCTGAAAACGGAATCGTGGCAAACGGCTGGTATGATCGCGAGGATTCTGAAGTGAAGTTCTGGAAACAGTCCAACAAGCTTGTCAAAGGTGAAAAAATCTGGGAAGCAGCCAAAAAGCTGGACCCGAATTTTACCTGCGCCAAAATGTTCTGGTGGTATAATATGTATTCAAGTGCCGATTTCTCAGTAACGCCGCGACCTCAGTATCATGCCGATGGTGTAAAAGCGCCGGACTGCTACTCCTACCCGCCCGAACTGCGTGACGAACTGCAGAAGGAACTTGGCCAGTTTCCCTTGTTCAATTTCTGGGGCCCGAATGCCAATATCAAAGCGACCAAATGGATTGCAGATTCTTCCATGTGGGTTGAAAAAAAGCATAATCCGACATTGACATTAATATACCTTCCACATCTCGATTATTGTCTGCAGAAGTTCGGACCTGATTTTTCAAAGATCACCAAAGAACTGAACGAGATTGACACTACGGTGGAAGAACTCGTAAAATTTTACGAAGCCAGAAATGCGAAAGTAATCCTGCTTTCCGAGTACGGCATCAATCCGGTAAATAATCCGATTCATATCAACCGGCTTTTAAGAGAAGCAGGACTTGTTTCCGTCCGTACAGAGCGTTGGTATGAATTACTTGACGCAGGCATTTCCAAGGCATTTTCCGTTTCGGATCATCAGATCGCACATATTTATCTGAATGACGAAACGGTGAAAGAACAGGTTTTGAATATTCTTAAAAAAACACCGGGCATTGACCTTATTCTGGACAAAGAAGCTCAGAAACAGTATCATATCGATCACGAACGCTCGGGAGACATTGTGGTTCTGGCCAAGCCGGACAGCTGGTTTACTTATTATTACTGGCTCGACGATGCAAAAGCGCCGGATTACGCGCATTTGGTGGATATTCATCGAAAACCCGGATATGATCCCGTTGAAATGTTTATGGACCCTAAAAATCCGTTGATCAAATTGCGTGCGGGATATAAGCTGGGCCGTAAGCTGCTTGGATTCCGTTATCTGATGGATGTCATTCCGCTTGATGCAACGCTGATCAAAGGTTCTCACGGCGGCATCAATGTTTCCAAAGAATATTATCCCGTTTGTATTACGGACAATTCACTTGAAAAAGATGAAATTGAAGCCGTCGACGTTTACGATGTAATCTGGAAGCATCTGGTTTAGAAAACGTTTTCGTCTTTTTATCATTCCAATTTATTACTGCTTTAACCGGCTTCTTTCATCTGCTGAAAAGAAGGGTTTAAATTCTTTGTCCGCGGAAATTGAAAAATTAGCCGGCAAGTCTATATTTGCCGGTAGTTTAAAATTGACTTGCCGTTGTAAAACCGGACGGTCCGTCAGGTAATTAAAATATATATTATGTCCAAGGTTCTAATTATTGGTGCAGGAGGCGTTGGCAGTGTGGTTGCACACAAATGTGCGCTTAACAGTCAGGTTTTCACCGAAATCATGCTGGCAAGCCGTACCAAAGCCAAATGCGATAAAATAGCAGCCGAAATTCTCGAAATGCACGGCGTTAGTATTGAAACTGCTCAGGTCGATGCGGATATTGTTTCTGAAACGGTATTGCTGATCAAGCGTTTTCAGCCGAAAGTCCTGATCAACGTAGCATTGCCTTATCAGGATCTGACCATTATGGAAGCTTGTCTGGCAACCGGCGTTCATTATCTGGATACGGCCAATTACGAGCCGAAAGATGTGGCAAAGTTTGAATACAGCTGGCAGTGGGCTTATCAGGAAAGATTCAGGGAAGCCGGGTTAATGGCTGTACTCGGCTGTGGTTTCGATCCTGGCGTCACGCAGGTTTATACCGCTTATGCCAACAAACACCACTTTGACGAAATGCATTATCTGGACATCATCGACTGCAATGCCGGTGATCACGGAAAAGCGTTTGCAACGAATTTCAACCCGGAAATCAATATCCGTGAAATTACACAGCCCGGACGTTACTGGGAAAACGGCGAATGGGTCGAAATTCCGGCCATGTCCATTCACAAACCGATCGACTATCCGGGAATCGGACCGAAAGAAAGTTATGTGCTTTATCACGAAGAGCTGGAATCGCTTGTAAAAAACTTTCCTACTCTAAAAAGAGCACGTTTCTGGATGACGTTCGGCCAGGCTTATATTACACATCTGAACGTGCTGGAAAATGTCGGAATGACCAGCATACATCCGATCAAGTTCAAAGGCATTGACATTGTTCCCTTGGAATTCCTGAAAGCGGTACTTCCTGCTCCTGATACTTTGGGAGAAAACTATTCCGGCCAGACTTCAATCGGCTGCCAGATCAAGGGCATCCAGAACGGTGAAGAAAAGACTTATTACGTATGGAACAACTGCGACCATGCCAAGTGCTATGAAGAAGTAAGAGCGCAGGCTGTAAGTTACACAACCGGCGTACCCGCCATGATCGGTGCCATGCTGATGCTGACAAATGAAGAATGGATGAAACCGGGCGTTTATAACGTAGAAGAACTAAATCCCGATCCTTTTATGGAATTGCTGAATCAGCACGGCCTTCCATGGAATGAACTTATCAATGTAGAGCTTCCGCATGAGTATTGATTTGTCATGTTGAATGCAGTGCAAGTACAGTCATGAATTGTCATTTTTAGTCATGAATGGTCATGGATTGTCAATTATAGTCATGGATTGTTATTTGTTGTCATTATAGTCATGGATTGTCATTTTTAGTCATGGATTGTCATTTATTGTTAATGTTTACAATCCATGACAACATTTAACAATCCATGACAACACATGACAATTCATGACAACACGTGACTACCAATGACAACACGCGACTACCAATGACAACCCATAACCAGACGTTACAACATTGTGCAACTACCCTTCCATCGTAATAACTGCGCGGGTGCATACGCCACCAACCGGCGGGTTGAATTTGGAAACTCTTACGGTAATATTGGAAATCAACGGGTAATGCTCGCGGATTCTTTCTATGACGGTAAAACCGATATGTTCCAGTAGTTTGGCAGGTTCCTGCATGACTTTGGAAGCAATCTGGTAAATGGTTTCATAATTTACCGTTTCGCTGAGCTTGTCTTGTTGTGCAGCTTTTATAAAATCGGTTGTAATGATGATATCCAGCGCGTATTTGTTACCGATTCTCTGCTCTTCGGGATAATAACCGTGATATGCAAAAAATTCCAGTCCTTCCAGGCTTATCGTTCCCAATGTAAATCAGATTTGATCAAAAAATGAACCGCCTGTTTTCTTCGGCTGATTGCTTTCCGGCGTCCTTGGTCTGTTGATGCCCGGAGAAGTGTCTCTTGCTCTTTCCGCAGCACGATGCATTTCGGCCAGCGCTTCGTTGGCTTCATCTGCGGCGCTTCTTCTGGGTTCTTCCTGCACGCGGTACTGAATTTCGGCTAATGCCGGTTCGGCTACTGCAACCGGTTCCGGCTCCGGTTCAGGCTGCGGAGCGGTAACTTCTGTTTCCACTTCTTGCTGCGGTGCCGTTTCGGTTTCTGCAATACCATTTTCCAGATCACTTACATCAAAAATAATATCCGGTCTTTCGTCCTGCAAAATGATGTTTACTTCTTCGGTTTCCTCAACTTCTTCTCCGGTTTCTTCCGCTTCCGGCAATGCAACCGGTTTTTTCGGAATTTCTATTTCATTGATATGAAGCTTGATTTCTTCCATTCTATTTAAAATAGATTCTTTATCAAACTTCTGCTCAAAGCGTTCAACCGTTTCAACCGTAGAGTTGGCCAGAGATGAAAGCTGCACAATCAGATTGTCCCGGAAATTTTCAATAGCCTTGAAGTCACGTTCCTGCAACCGGATTTCAGCAGCAAATTCTTCTTTAAGCAGTCTCAGACGCTCTTCAGTTTCGGAAATGATCCGGCTTGTTCGGTTTTCCGCTTCGGCAACAAGGTCATCCGCTACCGAACGTGATTCTTCAATCCGTTTTTCGGCCATTTCATTTGCTTCTTTCTCGATCAGCCTGCTTGTATCCTCGGCCGCTTTCAAGGTCCGGAAAAGCGTGGATTCAATGTCCTTCAATTTACTAAGTTCCTTTTCAGCATATTCAAGCTGCATTTTCAGCAAATTGTTTTCGCTTGCAATGCGCTCCCATTCCTGAGACAGCGAGTTAAGAAAAGCGTCTACTTCATCGGGATCATAACCTCTGAAAATCTTTTCAAAAGTGTGCTTGCGTATGTCTATAGCGGAAATTTTCATAATGCACTTTATGCTTTGGTACTTGGTTAAAAACGGCCTTGTAAGTTAAAGATATATGTAGCATTTTTCAAAGTATTTGCCAATAATACCATATTATAAGTATTGCATCAGCCAATCTTCCATACTGAAATCATGCGGTCATCGCTGCACGAAACAAGCTGATTTTCAAAGGTTGTCCAGAGCAGTTTGTTAACCGACGTTCCATGCCCGGCATGCCTTGCACGGTCAATGATCTTTCTGAGTTTAAAGGTAGCTGTTTCCCAAACTTTTACCGATTTATCCATACTGCATGTTGCAAAATAATGACCGTCGGGGCTGAATTCGATATCATTGATCGCGTACAAATGTGCCGGAATGTCGGCGATCATTTCATAGCCGGCGGCAACATTCCAGATTTTGAGATGTGCATCGCGGCCCGTAGTAAAAAGATATTTGCCGTCCGGTGAATAGGTAACGGAAAAAACCGAATTTGAATGTGACCGGATCGTTTTCTTTAATTTAAAACCGTCCAGGTCAAAAATATGAACATTGCATTCGCTGTCGCCGGAAGCAAACTCGTTTGTTGCAGGATTAACCGAGATGGAACGGATGCTTTTGCCGGAAACCTTTATATGCTTCTGAACGGCAAAGCTGGAAATATCCATGACAATCATAACGCCGTCGCCCATGGCAAGCAACGCTTTACTGTCAGCAATCTGAATGTCAAAAATGGCTGCGGACGTGATTTTGGAAGTTTTTTCAATCTTGTTATTGACCGTATCAAGTACCTGAATACCTTCGTAATTTTGTCCGATCCAGAGCGAATTGCTGCTTTTGTCGAGTGCCAGCGCGTAAACAGAACTTCCCGCGCGTGCAGCCAGATTTCCAAGATCCGGCTTGTTCAGATCCCAATGGATCACAAAACCGTCACCGCCAGCCGAATAAAAACCATGATCCGTATGATCAGAAATAATTGTGTAAACACTGTCTCTGTGACCGGAAAAAGTATCTACTTTGTGAATATTCATTCTATTTATTTTGCGATAGAAATTCAGTTTTTCAAATCCGGGCAAAAGTATACAGGCCGGTTACAGAACTGAAATAAAAATTGTAAACAGAATTATCATGCCGCTCGTTCATTCCGAAAAGATACACCAAACCAGTACATTGCTGCTCTGGGAACTCACCGAAACCGAAGCAGAGCTCAGAAAAAAACTGGGCAATGCATACAATTCAGAAGATCTGCTGAAAATTACGCATCCGCAGAAACAGCGGGAATGGCTCGCAAGCCGTTTGCTCATCCAGCAACTTGCAGAACAGTTTGGCATTACTTACAACGGAACGCACAAGGACGAGCACGGAAAAGCATATCTGGTCAATAACGATTCGCATATTTCCATAACACACACATTTGAATACGTGGCCGTTGTCATTAACCCGTATTCAGCCGTAGGAATTGATATGGAAAAAACGGATGCAAAGCTGCAGAGAACTTCCAGAAAGTATCTTTCCGGACCGGAATTTGAACATGCAGGAAACGAACTTTCTGTACTTTGTACTTACTGGTGCGCCAAAGAAGCGCTTTACAAGCTTTACGGGAAAAAGAAAATCAGCTTCAAAGATTCCATTTACATCCAGCCTTTCAATCCTGAAATGCCGGTGATTACAGGAATCCTTACCGATGAGGACCGCGTTGTAACTTCCAGTATTTACCTGCGCTGGTTCAACGGCCATTGCCTGGCCATTGCATTATCGGATTAGTTTTCGCCCGTATCGTCCAGCGTAGACTTCAGTATTTTTTCAATTTCCTTTATTTTATCCTGCTCGCTGGTTTTTTCGTAAGACAAGATAAGGTTACGCAGCACGCGCTGCACGATTTCCAGATTTGTGCATGGCTGGTAAAAAATATCCTTCGGCTTGATGTTCAGCTGCGCGATATAATGGTCAATATCGGTTTTTGAAAAGATAATCCCGCGGTTGAATACATTGATGTAAAACTGCGTCTTCTCACTCTTGTACGTAAGCACAAAAAGATTCGGCAGATTAACGCCATAAACCGGCATGCCGAGCTTTCTGGCAATAAGCAGATAAATAACGCAAAGTGTAATCGGGTTGCCTCTTTTACTTTCCAGCACCACATTGATCATGGAATTGGAAGGCGAATGAAAATTCTTGGTATTGGCAGCAAAATTCATTACCCCGAAAAATATGCTGTTGATCCGCTTGATCTGGTCCACAGGATTCATTTCTTCCTGAAACTGGATCCATATATCGTAATAAAGCTGTTCAACGGTCGTCTTCAGCTTTTCCATCGAAAGGTCCGGATAATGGTACGTTGCAATGATCCACAAACCTTCCAGCAGATCCAGGCCGCCCCCGTTTTTCCATGCCTGCAGCCGGTCGATCATAATGCTCAGCTGGAGCTCGTGAATCAGTTCCTCAATTTTACGCTGAACGATCGGATTAAAGCTCTCGCCCCATTCTGTCTCCAGAAACGGGATCACATTGCCGCCCAAAGACAGGATTTTTCCTTCAACATGCTGGCTCACTTCATGATCTTCGTCATCAAGCAAGGATATCAGTGCCTTAATTTCGTTCTGGTTCATTTTCCTCAAATCTTCGTTTAACAACCAACGGATAAATAAAAACATTTTTTTTATATAGACATCTAATTTTCTGCTCCTGGCCGAAAAAAAATGCATTTCTAAAATAAAGGCATTGTTTGTAAATGTGCTGAAAATTCCGTTTCATTGTACGTTTTGTCCAGTTTTCAGTTAAAATCTATTCTACAACAAATTTTAAATCAAGATCAGACCGTATGAAAATTCTCGTTACCGGAGGAGCTGGATTTATAGGTTCACACACCGTTGTTGCCTTACATGAAGCAGGATTCGAGCCAGTCATTATCGACAATCTTTACAACAGCAATCTGAATGTCCTTGACGGAATCAGGCAGATTACAGGCAAAGATTTTCCGTTTTATGAAATTGACTGCAATGATTCGGAAAAAGTAAGAGCATTGTTTGAAAAGGAAAAGTTCGACGGCGTCATTCATTTTGCTGCGTACAAGGCAGTGGGCGAATCGGTGCAAAAACCGCTGAACTATTACGAAAATAACCTGATTTCCCTGATGGTGCTTCTGCGGGCCATGAAGGAATTCAATGTGCAGAATTTTGTTTTTTCATCGTCCTGCACCGTTTACGGCCAGCCCGAAAAATTGCCGGTAACAGAAAGTACGCCCCGCCAGCCGGCTACGTCGCCATACGGGAATACCAAGGCCATTGCCGAGGATATTATAAGAGATCATGTTTATTCGGCTCCGGGTCTGAAAGCGCTTTCGTTGCGCTACTTCAATCCGATCGGGGCGCATGAATCGGCACTCATCGGCGAACTTCCGAATGGCGTCCCGAGCAATCTGGTTCCTTTTATTACGCAGACTGCCGCCGGGCTTCGTCCGTCCTTAACCGTATTCGGCAGCGATTACGACACACCGGACGGTACTTGCATCCGCGATTTTATCCATGTTGTGGATTTGGCCAATGCACACGTAAAAGCACTTGATTTATTGAAAGAGAAGACTGAAGCCGATCATTATGATGTTTTCAATGTAGGAACAGGCGAAGGCTACACCGTTCTGCAGCTCATCAATACATTTGAAGAAGTAAACGGCGTCAAACTGAACTATACAATCGGGCCGCGGCGCGAAGGCGATGTGGAGAAAATATACGCACAGGCTGACAAGGTAAATAATGTAATGAAATGGCATGCTGAGAAGACAATGGCGGACGCCCTTCGTGATGCATGGAACTGGCAACTAAAAATAACTCCTCAAAAATGAAGAAAATTTTGATAACAGGCGGTGCCGGTTTTATCGGTTCACACGTCGTTCGCCGTTTTGTTAACTTTCATCCTGAATATCATATTTACAACCTGGATGCACTCACTTACGCCGGCAATCTTGAAAATTTGCGGGATATAGAAAATGCTTCCAACTATACTTTCGTAAAAGGCGATATTGTTGATGCGGACTTTATAGACAAGCTCATCAGCGAAAATGACTTTTACGGCATTGTTCACCTTGCTGCAGAAAGCCATGTGGACCGGTCGATTTCCGATCCGATGTCTTTCGTCATGACCAACGTTGTCGGAACGGTCAATCTGCTGAACGCAGCCAGAAAAGCCTGGAAGGACGATCTGCAGGAGCACCGCTTTTACCATGTTTCCACGGATGAAGTTTACGGGGAACTGCATGATCCCGGGACTTTTTTCACCGAAACGACAAAATACGATCCCCGCTCGCCTTACTCGGCTTCCAAAGCTTCATCCGACCATTTTGTAAGGGCTTATCATAATACCTATAAACTGCCGGTTGTCATTTCCAACTGCTCCAACAACTACGGCCCGAATCATTTCCCTGAAAAACTGATCCCGCTGATGATTCACAACATCATTCAGCAAAAGCCGCTTCCTGTTTACGGAAAAGGGGAAAATATCCGGGACTGGCTGTTTGTAGAAGATCATGCCATTGCCATTGATGTTATTTTTCACAAAGGCGCAAATGGCGAAACGTACAACATCGGCGGCCATAACGAATGGAAAAACCTGGACCTTGTGCTGTTGCTATGCAGCATTATGGACCGCAAGCTTGGCCGCGAACAGGGTGAAAATGCAAAACTGATCACTTACGTTACAGACCGTGCAGGGCATGACCTTCGTTATGCAATCGATGCAACGAAATTATCCGAAGAACTGGGCTGGAAGCCGTCCTTGCAATTTGAAGAAGGACTGGAAAGAACTGTCGACTGGTATCTGAATAATCAGGAATGGCTGCATAACGTCACCTCCGGGAATTATCAGAAGTATTATCACGAAATGTATCAGGACAGATAGTTCAATTTTAAATCCTCAATTCAATCTATGAAAGGAATTATTCTTGCCGGAGGTTCCGGAACAAGGCTGCATCCGCTGACGCTGGCGGTAAGCAAACAGCTTATGCCCGTTTATGACAAGCCGATGATTTATTACCCGCTGTCCATTCTTATGCTGGCGGGAATACGTGAAATCCTTATTATTTCCACGCCGCATGATTTGCCACATTTTGAAAAACTGCTTGGAGACGGCAGTCGTCTGGGCTGCACTTTCAGCTATGCCGTTCAGCCAAGTCCGGACGGGCTTGCGCAGGCTTTCATTATCGGTGAAGAATTCATTGGCAATGACAAGGTTGCGCTGATCCTGGGTGATAATATTTTCTATGGTTCAGGGTTGTCGGGACTGCTGCAATCCAACAATGATCCGGACGGCGGCGTTATTTTTGCCTATCAGGTTCATGATCCTGAAAGGTACGGCGTTGTGGAATTTGACAAGCAGAACAATGTCATTTCGATTGAAGAAAAACCGGAAAAGCCAAAATCCAATTACGCCGTTCCGGGCTTGTATTTTTATGATAACGACGTAGTTGAAATTGCCAAAACCATTCCGCCTTCTCACCGCGGTGAGCTTGAAATTACGGATGTAAACCGTGTGTATCTGGAACGCGGCAAACTGAAAGTCGGTGTACTGAACCGCGGAACGGCATGGCTGGATACCGGCACATTTCAGTCACTGATGCAGGCCGGCCAGTTTGTACAGGTCATAGAAGAAAGACAAGGCTTGAAAGTGGGCTGCATAGAGGAGATTGCGTACAGGATGAACTTTATAACTGCAGCCCAATTGCGGGAAATTGCAAAACCGCTAGTAAAAAGCGGATATGGTACCTATCTTGAGCGCATCGTAGCCAATGTCTGACATTTTCCGGCTGCGCTGCATTTAGTTTAGATTACAATTATAATGATGTTTCTGGCCGAGGAAATTGAAGCATATTCCGTCTTGCATACGGAAGAAGAGAGTGAGTTGCTGAAGTCTTTGAATCGTGAGACTCATGCCAACGTTCTTAGCCCCAGAATGTTGTCCGGACATCTTCAGGGAAGATTATTATCCATGATTTCAAGAATGATCCGTCCGGAACGGATTCTTGAAATCGGTACTTATACCGGTTATTCGGCCTTGTGTCTGTGTGAAGGGCTTGCTCCGCAGGGCAAACTGATCACGGTGGACATTAATGAAGAGCTGGAAAATTTCACTCGCCGTTTCTTCGACAAATCTTCCTTCGTCGATAATATTGATTACCGGATTGGCAATGCTATCGATATCATTCCTACCTTAGACGACTCTTTTGATCTCGTTTTTATTGATGCAGACAAAATTAATTACAAGGCTTATTACGACCTTTGTTTTGAAAAGGTACGAAAAGGCGGTTTTTTGATTGCAGACAACGTATTGTGGAGTGGAAAAATCATTATACAGGAAAATACGAAAATAGATAAAGACACGCAGGCGTTATTAGATTTCAACCGGGCAGTTCACGAGGACAAGCGTGTTTCCAACATTTTGTTGCCGGTCCGCGACGGTCTGATGATCCTTCAGAAATTATAATTTACCTATTTCCCAGCCAAGCTTTACATGATATGGCCAGAACTATTATTGAAAACTTCAAAAAAACCACATTTGCATGCCTTTTGCTGCTTGCTGCCATCAGCAATGCCAACGCTCAGAATTATCCTGACATTCCATCAAGCGTTTCATTTGGAGGAATTACAGTAAAATTTGACAGAAGTGCACAGGGAATTATTGAAGAGGATATCAGAAACCTGATGTCCAACAAGAAGTTCTGGGAAGAAAAGCTGGACCGGGCCATTCTTCATTTTCCGATTGTCGAAGGCATATTGATGGATGAAGAAGTCCCGATTGATTTCAAATACCTGGCCGTACAGGAAAGTTCATTCCGACCTGATGTCATTTCCACATCTAATGCAGTTGGTTACTGGCAGTTCAAGCCGGAAACAGCGCGCGAGCTGAATCTGCGTGTTGACAATGATGTCGATGAAAGAAAAAATATCAGTTCTTCGACACATGCAGCGGCATGGTATCTGAAAAGAAACAATCAGCAATTCAATAACTGGGTTACAACGCTTTATTCCTACTATCAGGGCGCCGGCGGTGTTAAAAAAGTAATTCCTGCAAGCTGGGCCTATGCCCGGGAAGTTACATTGTCAGGCAAAACAGACCGGTATGTACTTCGCTTTTTTGCGCATAAGATTGCGCTGGAAGCCGGCATTGAAAGATATAAAACCAGCAACCCGTTTATCCTTATAGAAGCAGTTTACGGCAAAGGCCAATCGCTCGACCAGATTGCGTCTACGCTGGGAATTTCTGTCGTGGAACTTAAAAATTACAATCGCTGGCTGAATGAAGATAAAATTCCCGGCGACAAGGAATACATGGTTACGATTCCCGTACCCGCTGCTCAGATGGCGGCAGTACGCGAGAAACTATCTTTGCCGCCGCAGCAAACTGCCGTAGCTTCTGTTTACGAGGATTCGGGCTATCCGGTCCTGAAAAAATCCGCTTCCCGTTCTTCCAACCCGAATGCACCCGAAAGGTATGAAATCAACGGATTGCCGGGTATAAAAGCCCGTGCCGGCGACAAGCCAAAAACACTTGCACAGGCAGGCGACATCAGAATGCCCAAGTTCATGCGCTATAACGATATGGTTGCTGAAATGCCTTTGATCCCCGGCAAAGTATATTACTTGGCAAGAAAGAATAAAAAAGCATCAACGCCGTTCCATACGGCGCGCCCGGGTGATACGTGGCACAGCGTTTCGCAGCAATATGGCGTCAGATTGGTAAATCTGTTAAAATACAACCGTACAACCAGCCGCAATTATCCGATCGAGACCGGACAGGTTTTGTATCTGACCAAAAAGCGGCCGAAGAAGCAGCCGGTTGAAATCATAGCCCCGCCGCAGCCATCGCCTGCCGTAAAGGATTCTGCCATTGCAGCAAGCAAATCGGCGACTTCAACATCCATTGCATCTTCCGGGACCATTCCTGACAATCCTTCCGGCAGAAAGAAATATACGCCAGTACTGGTGGAAAAAAGTGAAAGCAATGCGCCGGTTAAAACCAATGAGCCAGCTGCAACCACAACAAGGCCTGCAACTGCATCCGCTGCGACCAAACCAGCTGCAGGCAATCCGGGTGAAAATGACAGGGTTGTAATTATCACGCAAGACAATGCTGATGCATCTTTCAAATCGGCCGATGAGGAAAAGCCGGAAGCCAAGTCAACGGTTCCTACCAAGGTGATTACGCCGAATGATACCAGAACCACGACAACTTCTGTTTACCTGAGACAAAGGGCAGCAGCCGAAGCCCGCGAAAAAGCGGCAAGAGAAGCTCAGACAAAAGAAACTGCCGAGACAAAAGCTGCGGCTGAAACAAAAGCTATTGCTGCTGCAAATCCTGCATATCATACGGTTCAGGCCGGCGAGACTTATTTCAGTATTGCCAAAAAATATGATCTATCCATGAAAGAACTTATGGAAATGAACGGCGGTTCAGGTCAGAGGAATCTGGCCAGAGGTCAAAAACTGCTTGTGAGTAAAAACGGTAGCGTAAATACCGCTTCTGCGCGGAATGAAGTCGAGGATAAAGAAGATATGCCTGAAAAAGTGGTAATCAACCGTCCGGAAGCTTCTGCTGCGTTCAAAACCCCGGAAGAAGTAAAAGAAGACAACAGGTCGGCTGCAAGCAGCGGAAGTGAATTTCATACGGTTCAGGTTGGCCAGACTTATTACAGCATTTCAAAATCATACGGACTTACAATTAAAGAATTGCTCGCGTTGAATGATCTGGATGATTATGACAGACTTAAAACCGGGCAGCGCCTGCGTGTCAGAAAAGATACAAGCAGTGATGTCAGAAAAACACAATCATCTTACCAGAACACACCGTCTGCAGGAACCCAGATTCATACGGTTGCAGCAGGTGAATCGCTGTTCCGGATCGCCCAGACTTACCGGACCAGTGTAGAAGACATTAAAAAATTAAACAATATGTCGGGAAACAGTGTTATGGTAGGACAGAAACTAAAGATACCTCAGCAATAGGTATAAATATTATATGATACTGATTGAAAATACCTGCATAAGTGATGATGTAGAAGACCAGTTTTTTGTCTGTAACCTGGACAAATGCAAAGGTGCTTGCTGTGTGGAAGGTGATTCGGGCGCACCGCTGGATGAAGTGGAACTTGCTATTCTGGATCAGATTTATCCGCATGTTGAACCTTACCTTTCGGAAGCGGGAAAAGAAGTAATTGCAAAAGAAGGCACTTACACGACAGACTGGGAAGGAGATTTCGTAACGCCTGTCATCAACGGAAGAGAATGCGCGTATGCCATTTATGACCAGAGAGGCATACTGAAATGCGGCATTGAGGAAGCATTCAATGACGGAAAAATAGATTACAAAAAACCGATTTCCTGTCACCTTTATCCGATCCGGGTAACCAAATACGAGCAATATCACGCGCTGAATTACGACAGATGGGAAATCTGCAGTCCGGCGTGCGGGCTTGGAAAAGAATTAGGTGTTCCGGTATACAAGTTCCTGAAAGAGCCGCTCATCAGGGCCTACGGAACCGATTGGTACGATCAATTAAACCAGGAAATTCATGAACGCCAGGAAGCAAGAGCCAAAGAACAGCAAAGTTGAAAATCCTTTTTTCAGTGACGTTTATGACGTAGTCCGTCAGGTTCCGGAAGGCCGCGCAACGTCGTATGTCGCAATTGCTGCTTATCTCGGCAATAAAAGAGGCGCAAGAATGGTAGGCTGGGCAATGAGCAGAACATATGGAAGACCGGACGTTCCTGCACACCGCGTCGTCAACAAGGAAGGTGAATTAACGGCAAGAGACCTTTTCGAAACGCCGACCACGATGCAGGAAAGGCTTGAAAGCGAAGGCGTGGAAATAAATGATAACAAGATCCGGAACTGGGAAGAACGTTTCTGGGACCCGGAAAAAGAACTGCATTAACGAAAAAGATCTTTATCGGCTGATAAAGATCTTTTTCGTTTTATGAACCTTAATTCAGTGAAATGTACTTATCGTTTTTACTCTGGATTTCTATTGTTTTAACTACTTTTTGCTTGTTGTAAAACAGCTCGAACGTATATTTTCCCTCATTCATGTCATTGAGGTTAAAGACACGGCGGTACTGCGAATCTTTATCATTGTAAACCTCAGAGTAATACAGATGGCCGTTTTTGTCTTTCAGAATAATTTTCAGCTTGTCATCAGAACTTTTATCAACTGAAAGCTTTACTTTATTGCCTTCTGCAAGTTTATACAAGGAGGCCTGAATGGTTTTCCGGCCGGCCGTTTCTTTTTCTTCACTGTTTTTTTTGTCGGTAGTGAATGAAGCCAGGGACAATGTGTACGCTGCAGCGCAAAGGAAGTTTGAGATTAATGAGATTTTCATGGCTATGATTATTTATAATTGAACGATACATCCGCATCGCTGAACTATAAATAAAAAAGGATGTGCCAGAATCCGGTTTTATAAAAACCAGCCCGGCACATCGATAATATAACCTATTGTTTTACAGGTACTTAAATTCAATTTCCCATCATTCCCGGATTAGCAGCCGGCTTTCGCTGATGTTCGGAAGCGAACGTTTGTATTTAAAACCGAACGGTTTGAAACATTGCAGAAAACTCAGATTTTACCTCTGCTTTCATTGGCGATCTTTTTGATCATGGGCAGCTTGCTGGCGGGGATCAGGTGCTTATAGTCCCAAAACGCGGATACGCATACAATTTTCCATTCACCGTTTATTTTTTCCATTAACCTGACCTCTTTGCTGTGATGAAAATTCTTTTCCATTTTATCACTGTTGAACTGGTCCCAGGTCAAATAAGCCACATTATCATCAAAAAACTTGAACTTCATGTTCTTTCTTTCGACGATCGGGTGGCTGGATACGGGTTCGGGATTGTCCGAAATATACTTCCCGATTTGCTTGTTGATGTCCTCCCAGCCTACGTTGGAATCGAATGTGCCGTCGTCGTTGCTCCATGCCTGAAATGCATAATCGGTTTGCGCGTAATTGGATTTCCAGGCGTTATAATCTCTGGCAAAGAATGATCTTGTTTCATTTTCAATCACTGCGGTAATGGCCTTTTTCTCTTTTTCCAGATTGGCTTCGCGGGCAGTTTCTTCTTCCTTGGCCTTGTCTTTACATGACGTGCAAAGAAGTATTCCCAATAAAATAACTGACAATGTTTTCATTTTGTAAAAGTTTAGTTTGTTAAATAATTAACTCAACTTAATCTTTTAATGAACATCCATCATTGGGCGTGAAATCACGTCTTATTTTATCAGAAAGTTAAGATTTTTCTGTATAAATACAAGAAAAATTACTTGGACGGTGTAACCGTTTTCTGTGAAACGATAATTTAAAATACAGGCATAAACCTATTTTACGGGCGAGTATGGAACATATCTTTTCGAGTTGGGATCATGCAGGATCCACAAGCCGACAAATGTAATTAACCCGTTGATGATCAGACGTTCAAAGCCGAATTTGTAACCGTTAAACCATTCGGCGGAATGATCGTTGATGACGTATGTTAGAATCGGTGCAATCACGCAAACCAACGGAACCCAGCGATCTTTAACGGGCCTTTTCAGAAATGCGCCGAAAGAAAACAATCCAAGCAACGGGCCGTAAGTATAGCCGGCCAGATCGAACACAGCCGTAATTACTTCTTTGCTGTTCAATCGGTTAAAGATGAGTATAACAAGATAGAAAACAACCGAAAATCCCACGTGAACCCAGAATTTGATAGTTGAACGCTTTTCTTCCGGCCTTTTTTCGATCTGCATAAAATCAATGCAAAAAGCAGTTGTCAGTGCCGTAAGTGCCGAATCGGAACTGGCGTACGTTGCTGCCGTGATTCCAAGCAGAAAAGTAATGCCCACGACCAGTCCTAAATGGTTCAGCGCCAGCATCGGATAAAAATCATCTGTTTTGGCAGTAACCGGAATACCTTGCGCTTCAGCATATACGTAAAGCAGCGCGCCCAGCGACAAAAACAAAAAATTGACGATCACCAGAACGACTGTAAACCAGAACATATTTTTCTGCGCTTCACCGATGTTTTTACAGGTCAGGTTTTTCTGCATCAGATCCTGATCGAGACCGGTCATTACGATTGCAATGAAAACACCCGCAAAAAACTGCTTGAAAAAGTTCTTCGGATCATTGAAATCCCAGTAGAATATCTTTGAATAGCCGCTGCTCTGGACTGCATCCCATATTCCGCCGAAGCCATCGAGATGAAGTTCACTGGAAACCAGAACAATCGTCAGAATGACCGCAGTAATCAGGAAAAATGTCTGAAGCGTATCGGTAACAATAATGGTTTTCACGCCGCCTTTAAAGGTATAAATCCAGATCAGGAATATCGTAATGGCCACGGCAACTTCAAAAGGGATGCCCAGCGGCCTAAACAAAGCCAGCTGAAGAACCTGCGCAGCCACATAAAGCCGCACCGCCGAGCCGATTGTGCGTGACAGAAGAAAAAAAGCCGAGCCGGTTTTATACGACCAGAAACCGAAACGCTGTTCGAGATACGAATAAATGGAAATCAGATTAAGCCGGTAATAAAGCGGCATCAGCACCGTTCCAATCACCAGATAACCCAGAATATATCCGATCACAACCTGAAAGTAGGAAAACTGGATGTTGGCAACAGCGCCCGGAACGGACACAAACGTGACACCCGACAAAGAAGTACCAATCATACCGAATGCCACAAGGTACCACGGAGACTGCCTGTTCGCTGTAAAGAAAGTATTGGTATCAGCACCTTTTGATGTGTATATAGAAACAGTAATCAGCATCCCGAAGTAAACAACAAGGATGATCAGCGATACATATGGATTCATTAAAGCGGGTATTTATGTATAATACAGGCGGATTAAAAGACACTTAAAACTTCCGAAAATCGCCGTTTTTAATTAGATTTGCTAATCAAACAGAAATTTGGTTGTTATGCAAGCGCTTACAGAAACAGAAGTAGAAATTCTGGATAAAACAGTTGATACTGACATAAAAAGGCTCGTAATATATAATGACGACGTAAATACTTTTGACTGGGTCATAGACACTTTGATAGAAGTTTGCGGTCATACGAATGAGCAGGCCGAGCAGTGCACGCTGATTATCCATCATAAAGGCAAATGTTCCGTAAAGGAAGGCGCATTTGAAGAACTGACAGGAATGCGCAACGAAATCTGCAGAAGAGGCATTTCGGCAGAAATCCATTAGCCTCCATATTAAATAATTGCTGGCGTTTTATTGAACATAAAATGCAGTGATTCAGAACTTACACTTATATCAACACTCTGAACTTTTCACATGAATTATCCCTCACGTCTTATTGAGGATGCCGTAAGTGAAATTTCCCGCCTTCCGGGAATAGGAAAAAAAACAGCTCTGCGCCTGGCGCTGCATTTGCTGAAAAGAGAAGAAGAACAAACTGTGGCTCTTTCGGAAGCATTGCTGAATATGCGCATAAAAACGACGTATTGCGCCAAGTGTCACAACATTGCTGACGATGCACTTTGCAATATATGCAGCAATCCAAAGCGCGATCATTCTATTATCTGCGTTGTAGTTGACACCAGAGACGTGCTGGCCATTGAATCCACTAATCAGTATAAGGGACTTTATCATGTTCTGGGCGGGATCATTTCTCCGCTGGAAGGTATCGGCCCCAGTGATTTGCATATTGATTCCCTGATCAGTCGTATTGAACATCCGGAAGAAAACGAGCCTGTAAAGGAAGTTATTCTGGCATTAAGTCCTACAATGGAAGGCGATACGACGGCATTTTACCTGCAGAAAAAATTAAAACCGGCCGGGATCAAAATGAGTACCATTGCCCGTGGCATTCCTATCGGGGGCGATCTCGAGTATGCGGACGAAATCACGCTCGGACGTAGCATCGTAAGCCGGGTGGCTTATGATTGATTACCAACAATTAACTAATTGCATGATTATGAACAGAACAGATTTTTTGCGTACACTGGCCGGCAGTACTTTTGCAGCCGGAGCACTGGCAAATCAGGTTTTCGCAGATTCAGCTGCATCAATACAGGCCGAAACGGCTCCGTTCAAACAAGCTCCGCTACCTTATGATTTTGGAGCACTGGAACCAAGTATTGATAAAATGACCATGGAAATCCATTACGGAAAACATCATGCAACGTATGTCAAGAACCTGAACGATGCCGTAAAGGGAACCGAATTCGAGAAAAAATCATTGGACGAAATTCTTAAAACGGTCAGCAAGGCGCCGGCTGCCATCCGCAATAATGGCGGTGGACACTGGAACCATTCTTTTTTCTGGGAAGTAATGGGTCCTAAAAAAACGGGCACGCCTTCCGGTGCGGTTGCAGATGCCATTAACGGGCAGTTTGGCTCAATGGACAAGTTCAAGGAAGAATTTGCAAAAGCTGCCACAACACGTTTCGGCTCGGGCTGGGCATGGCTTGTTGCGAAAGACGGCAAACTGGCAATCGGTTCAACGCCTAATCAGGATAATCCTTTAATGGATGTTTCGGATATTAAAGGAACACCTTTGCTGGGGCTGGACGTTTGGGAACACGCCTATTACCTGCATTATCAAAATAAAAGACCGGATTATATCAAAGCGTTCTGGGACGTAGTAAACTGGGACAAAGTGGCTGAAAATATGAAGAAAGCTTAAAAGGAGAAGGGAAAAATGGAGGAAAGGAAGAAGGGATAAAAAAGAACAAAGGGAAATGGATGAAGGATGTATTAACTATTCCTTTGTCCATTTCCCTTTTCTCCTTCAACCCTTTACTCCCATCTTCCCTTTCTCCTTCAATCCTCTCCTCCCTCCTCCTTTCTCCCTTTTAATTACAAAAACTCCCGATTACTTTGTAAGCCTGCTGATAACCGAGTTCTCCGGCTTTGCTGAGGTCCAGGCAGCCGTCGTTGATTTCTCCGAGGCTGTTTTTCAGTATCCCACGCAGATAATATGCTTCCGGATAATCGGATCTTAATTTTATAGAACTTGTAAAATCAAGTACAGCGCCCATTTGGTCTCCGCTTGCAGAACGGATCATGGCACGCGAAAAGTAAGCGGAGGAATAAGTCGGATTCAGCTCCACTGCCCTGGTCAGATCCTCGATTGCACCTTTTGCATCCCCTACTCTGGATTTGTTGACGCCTCGTACAAAATATGCTTCCGAACGTTCGTTCGTCAGGTTTTCCATTTTGATATTTTCCTGAACTTGCTCGCGCAATGCATCCAATGCTTCTCGGCTCAGCTTTCCGGCATATGCCGTTTTTTTAGGATCACCAACGTAAGCATTTTTAAGTTCAATCGCTTTGGTCAGGTCCATAATGGCGCCACGGTGATCATTTAATTTGCCTTTGGAAAAACCTCTTCCGTAATAAGCCTGATAATTGTCCGGGTTTAACTGAATTGTTTTGTCAAAATCAATGATGGCACCCTGAAAATCAGAGACCCTGTTTTTGGCCAGCCCGCGGTTATTATAATATTCACTATCGTTCGGACTCAGTTCAATGGCACGGGTAAAATCGGCAATGGCACCCTGATTATCCCCGAGTTCAAGTTTCGCAAGCCCGCGCCCGGCATAAGCGCCGATACGTTTTGGACTCAATTCAATTACTCTGGTAAAATCCGCCAGACTGCCCGCGTATTCCTGCAGATCCTGCTTGCAGTTTCCTCTTGCATACAATGCGGCAAGTTCGTCCGGATTCAGCGAAAGCGCATGATCCAGATCGATCAGAGCATTCCTGTGTTTCTTAAGCTTGGCATAACTGACGCCGCGATTGTAGTATGCTTTCGGATCTTCCGGATTCAGGTCAATGGCTTTGGTATAATCTTCAACAGCCGAACGAAAATCATCCTGAAGACTTTTGCTTACGCCGCGGCTCTGGTAATACAGCGCCATTTTAGGGTTCAGTTCAATGGCGCGGTCATAATCCTGAACGGCGCCGCGATGGTCTTTCAGATTGGCTTTGGCCAGCCCGCGGTTGAAATAACTCGGCGCGTGGTCCGGATTCATGGAAATAACCGTTGAATATGCCTGCATGGCGCCGTTGAAATCGCCGGTTCCGGCTTTTGTATTTCCTTCTTCAAAATACTCGGCTGCCGAACGCTGGGCAAACACTGAAAAGGGCAAAAGAAATGCACTGAGAGAAATAATGCCGGAAAATAAAACTTTCATGTATGTAAACCTTTTCCTCAAATCACGGATGTTCATATTAATTCTATAAAAGTATTCAAATTCCCAATCAGCATCAAAAAAACAAAAGGGCTATTTTTTGAAAGGATTTTATAAATCCGTTTAGCCGGAATATGGTTACTTTTACCGGATAATAGAATGATTTACCGATTTTTAACATCCGTTACACTGCATCATGACTTCTGCCTCGAAAAAAATTGTTATTGCCTTATCCGTAATCCTTGCCGTAGGGGCCATTTATTTTGCCTTTTTCAAACCGGTCGGCGAAGCAGCTGATCCTACCGCTTCTGATGCACAGCAAGCCGAAGAACTTTCATCGGTCTATCTTTCCGGATTAAAAACGCTGGAAGGCGAAACAGTGGAAATGGACGAAAACAAGCTGATTTTCCTGAATGTATGGGCAACGTGGTGCGGACCGTGCAACATGGAAATGCCGGGCATACAGAAGTTGTATGACAAATACAAAACGCACGAAAAAGTGGCCTTTTATATTATTTCAGATGAAAATGCAGAAACGGTTAATCCGTTTATCGAGAGGAAAGGTTACAAACTTCCGTTTTACCAGTACGCCGGTGCTTATCCGCCTTCGCTGAACGGCAATGCGATTCCGCGAACGTACATTATTCACAAGGGAAAAATTCTCGCGCAGGAAATAGGCGCCTCGCAGTGGGACCGGCCGGAAATTACAGACCTTATCGACAGGCACCTTGCCGATATTTAACTATTCTGCATAAAAAAATGCGCTGATTGTTCAACCAGCGCATTTTTTTATGTATTATTTTCAGACTATTCCACAATGAAGCTGCCTTTCATCAAAGCATAATGTCCGGGAAAGCTGCAGATAAAAGTATAAGTTCCTTTTTTAGGAGCAGTAAACTCAACGGTATCGCTTTCACCGCCGCCAACAAGCTTTGTATGCGCAACGATGCTTGCTTCTTCAGACTTGGGAATGTATTCCGTTTCTCTTGCAGCCGCAGCTTTAGAGCCAAATGCAGCAACATCTACGCCGGGCTTAAGAAGCACCCAGTTATGTCCCATTGCAGTTTTGGCAAGTTTACCGGCATGCACCAAAGTAAGTTTTACTTTTTGTCCTGCTTTCACTTTGATTTCTTTCAGGTCGAACTGCATAGCATCCGTTCCTTTTATAACGATGGCTTTTGTTTGCTTCACATCGCTTATTTCTGTTTTAGCTGAAAGATTTTTAGCATCCACAGGGTTAATTGCAGCTGCTCCGAAAGCCAAAACCGAGGCAAGAAGCAATACGCCATACTTGGTCCTTTTCATATTCTGAGTATTGATAAACTTGTTTGTTTTAAATTAACTGGTGCAAGTTAATACACGGCATTTTAAAAAAACAATCCATTAACAAATGTTTGAAAACTTATATTTCAGAATAGAATTTTATACTGGTCTCTTACCGCCCTTCCGACGCAGATTACGGATAAAACCATCATATAATGATTAATATCCACCGGATCCATCGGAATCGGCAATTTTCCGGATTTGGTGGAAAGTGCAAGCAGCATCATTGAAAATACAACCCATAAAGCACTTTTCTGTCGGCTAGCCAGCCCGACGCATGAAATAAGCAAAGTTACCAGAATACAGAAAGATTTGATGATCAGACCGACATATTCCACCCGGAACCAGGTTATGCAGTAAAAAAGCAGCAAACCCAGGCCGATTGTGGAGCCAAAGAGGAAATTACCAGCTTTATATCTCATAATCAGGCACCAGGACGCCGATACAAGGCAGAATGCACCCAAGGTCATTTCGCCTGCAATAATAAAGTCGCGAACCGTTTCAAAACGCTCAAAGCCTGCATAAACCAGAAGATCGGTCAGTGCGCCGAGTGCAATGGAAAACAGGAATATGCCCCAGAGCCACTTGCTGGTTGCCGGCTGGCTCCTGAAATACCTAGAAAAAATAAATAAACTGGTAAAACTTAGAACTAGGTTGGAAAATATATGGGGATTGCTGAGTATATGCATAAATAGGCGTAATAATATCAAAAAAGCAATTTACAAATTCTGGCTACATTTTGCTACTTCGTCCTTTTCGTTCTACTTTTACCAAAAAAACTGATTTACCAACATGAGCGTTTTAGTTAATAAAAATTCTAAGATTATAGTTCAGGGATTTACCGGTTCTGAGGGTTCTTTTCACGCCCAGCAAATGATCGAATACGGTACCAATGTCGTAGGCGGCGTCACTCCGGGCAAAGGCGGGCTTTCTCATTTGGAAAGACCTGTATTTAACACTGTTGACCTTGCTGTACGTGCAACCGGTGCAGATGTATCCATCATATTTGTTCCGCCGGCATTTGCTGCTGATGCTATTATGGAATCCGCTGATGCTGGGATTGGCGTTATTGTTTGTATTACCGAAGGTATCCCGACCAAGGACATGATGCAGGCAAAAGAATATATCAAGAACAAGAACTGCCGCCTGATCGGCCCGAACTGTCCGGGTGTAATTACCGCAGAAGAATGTAAAGTAGGTATCATGCCTGGTTTTATTTTCAAAAAAGGAACTGTAGGGCTTGTTTCAAAATCGGGAACATTGACTTACGAAGCGGTGGATCAGTTGACGCGTGCCGGACTGGGACAAACTACGGCAATCGGAATCGGCGGCGACCCGATCATTGGTACAACGACCAAAGAAGCAGTAGAATTGTTGATGAACGATCCTGAAACGGAAGCGATTGTCATGATTGGCGAAATCGGTGGAAGCATGGAGGCGGAAGCGGCCAGTTACATTAAATCGACAGGAAACAAAAAACCGGTTGTGGGTTTTATTGCCGGACAAACTGCACCAAAAGGACGCAGAATGGGCCATGCCGGAGCAATTATCGGCGGAGCAGACGATACAGCGGAAGCAAAAATCAGGATTATGAAAGAGTCCGGAATATTTGTAGCGGAATCGCCTGCACTGATCGGCGAGACCATGCTAATCGCTCTTGGAAAGAAATAACATTCTGCTTAAATATAACTTTATAAGAGGGCTGGGGAAACCCGGTCTTTTTTTATACCGATGAAGTCCATTTTTCCAGTATTTTTTTGGGCTTTCCTGGCGCTATTTTCCCTCAACGGAACAGATGTCCGAAGTGCAGTGAAAGAAATGCCGCCTTCACAGTACTTTCCTATTTATGATTATCAGAATGACTGGCTTGTATACAACAGCCATTATAAAAACTATGTCCCTTTCTCACAGGAAATAGATGAAGGTACCCGATTTGTAAGCTTGTATATCGATCTTGTCAAGAACAGGAAATATGCATTGCTGCTTAAAACAGAAAGTGAAAGTTACCTTTTTCTGGAAGGCGCCCTGCAGAACAAAATAGCGGCGGATCAGTGGCAGAAAATCAGCATTGACAGTCTGTACAAGATTTACAAAAAGGATGAATTGTTACTGACAGTATACGGATCGCCCGGCATTACGGACAAAAGCCTGCTGCTTTGCAACGAAAAAAAGACCAATGAAGCGGGCGTAATTGAAAACACACGTTCCAGTTTCATCAATATCAAACCGATCTCATTTACGCCATTTGGTAATTTCGCCGCCATTTCGCTGCTGATTATCCTGATTCTGAACGCCTGGATTTTCAATCTTAATCCCTTGTCTTTTCTGCGCCTGATCAATCCGTTCGAATTTTTCAATAATGATCCGAGAGACCAGCTTTCCAAAGTAAACAAGGCTTACAGCAATACGATTATCTTCTTTGTAGTAATCATCGCGATGCTGATGAGTTTTGTAGTTATTTACTTTTCGGCAAGCAGCCTCAATATATTTTCGCTCAGCATGATTTTGTCGGAAAAATCAAATACTGTTCAGATCATGCGTGATTTCTTTATACTGTCGGTCCTGTTTTTTGTACTGATCTATTTCAAATACATTTGCATGGTTTTAGCAGGAAATATGTTAAACCTTGATAAACAAGTAGATATAATTTTTGTAAAGCTGGTACAGTCTTCCTATCTGTTTTATGTACTGATTTTCCTGCTCATTCTGATGATGAGCACCAACCACATCAATCTGACCGCTGAAACAAGGCCGTATGCATTGCTTCCGTTTGTTTTTTTCTATTTGGCCCGGTTTATCGCTTTGTATGTTGTTACCAAGCCGCCGGGCTCGTTGATTAATCTGTATTTATTTTCGTACCTTTGCGTGATAGAAATAATCCCGCTTATTGTCAGTGCCAAGTTTGCTTTATAAATCGGTGACGATGAAACGGGAATTAACTAATGAGGATTATACATGAGTGATACCATCAATTTTGATCAGGAAAGACTAAAAAAAGTAACAAGCCTTTTGGTAAGTCAATCCAGGCCAGCCGACGAGAATTCACCTTATTATGAATTAGCCAAGAAGTATAATATCAAAGTAGATTTCCGGCCATTCATACAGATCGACGGCGTTTCTTACAAAGACTTTCGCAAGCAAAAGATTAACATACTGGATCATACGGCTGTTATTTTTACAAGCCGTAACGCCATTGATCATTTCTTCCGTATTTGCAACGAAGGCAGGATTGAAGTTCCGGCTACAATGAAGTATTTCTGTATTTCGGAACAAACGGCTAATTATCTGCAGAAATACATCGTGATCCGGAAAAGAAAAATTTTTACCGGCACCAAAACTGCTTCTGAACTGATTGAGCTGATGCGCAAGCATAAAAAGGAAAAATTCCTGTATCCATGTTCGGACGTAAGGAAAAACGATATTCCGGAATTTGCCGATACGGAGGAATTTCACTTTGTGGAAGCAACCATGTACCAGACGGTTTCCTCCGATTTGTCCGATCTGGAAGATGTTTATTACGATATCATTGCCTTTTTCAGTCCGTCCGGTATCAAGTCACTTTTTGATAATTTTCCTGATTTCAAACAAAATTATACCCGTATTGCCGCTTTCGGCCCTACAACGGCAAAAGCAGTGGAGGATGCAGGATTATTTCTCGACATACAGGCACCGTTGCCCAATGCGCCTTCCATGACCGGAGCACTGGATCTCTACATTCGAAAAGCAAATAATATCTGACCATAAATCGCAAAAAAGCCCCGGAAAATTTCCGGGGCTTTTTTGCGATATTATCAATTTTTTTAAGCAATATGCGTTATAAATGAAATCCGAAAACTACCGGCGTGTTCTTAAACCAATTCCATAGGCATGACTTTGACGTCTATTATTCGAAGTACTAAATATAACCTGCTGCTTGCAATATTACTCTTTACAATGCCACGTGTAATGGCACAGAAAGATGCCCAGTTCAGTTTATTTTCCTTGAATCAGCTTTATCTGAACCCTGCCGCTGCCAGAGCCGGCAATCTGACCCAGTTTCAGCTGACGCACAGAACGCAATATGCAGGGTATCAGGGAACCAACACGAATGATGACGGCGGGGCACTTTCCACACAGTTGTTTTCGTTCAGTATGCCGGTTAAAAATTTCGGTATCGGATTTTATGCATTAAATGACAAAAGCGGGCCTCGGACTGATCAGGATTTCAAGATTTTGGCAGCATATCATTTTCCTCTGGCCGGCGGCAATTTTCAGGTTGGGGCCAGTGCAGGTTTGTTTCGACAGTCTATTGATTATGGCAAGCTGAGAGCCCGGGACGAGGATGATCCGCTGATTCAGACCGGCGTTATTTCCGAGATCAATCCCGATTTTGCAGTCGGAGCACGTTATGAAAGTGATGCTTTCTATGCCGGTGTTTCTTTGAACCATCTTTTGAAACCAAAATATCAGATCGGTTCCGAAACAGCAACAAACCCGCTTCCAAGAACACTGTACTTCAATGCAGGTGTAAATATCGGATTGGGTTATCTGCTCGACATTCAACCGATCGTGCTTGTAAAGTCTGACATCAGCACGATTTCGGCAGAAGGCGGTGCAACGGTTACCTACAACAAACGTTACTGGGTTGGTGCAACATACAGGCAACAAGATACTTATGCCATTCTGATGGGCGGTTTATATCTGCTTCCGGACCAGTCACTCCGATTATCCGGCGCATATGATTTTGTAATCGGAGGAAACAAGGTAAAATCCCCTTCGTCTTTTGAAGTAATGCTGTCTTATGCATTGCAACCGCCAAAAATGGGCAAGAAGACCATCATCAGAACACCGCGTTTCAGGTTCTAGGCATAGAAAATTATTTCCATAATATATTGGGTTTGTATACTGACGGGAGCAAAAAAATAAGTTTTAATCGATTAAACATTATTTTTTATAACCCACTTGGTAATTATGGAGAATCAGTTTGACAAACTTAATTTATATTTGTAAAGTAAACCAGTGTATACCAATTGCAATTTTCTTACGTTAACTCGTTAAATGTCTGATTAAGCAGGATTAAGGAAAGCTTCTTCCACTTGTTTCGGCTTGCGAATTCTTACTTAGGATTGTTACTTTTTGTTTTACTTTCAGTATACTATATATCATTGGTCGACGTTTTTAGGCTAACATTTTATTATTTAAATTTTATAAAACCACTATGAATGTGAAAGTGTTCTATCGGAATGGAGTCAAAAGTCTGCTTTTGATAGCCGCTCTTATGCTCATGCAAAGTTGCGGATTTATCAAGAGTAAATTTGGCAAGGGAGGAAAGGAAGAAAGCGGGATTTCAAATGGAGAAATTACAGCAACTGCACGTAAAGGTTACAAACAAACGACGCCTGCAGGAATGGTAGTGGTTCCGTCCGGTTCTTTCGTAATGGGCCAAGCAGACGAAGACATTGCTTCTTCAATGAACAACATGAACCGTCGGGTTACCATCAGTTCATTCTTTATGGATGATACTGAAATTACCAATAACGAATATCGCCAGTTTGTCAATGCCCTGCTTGTTGATTCAGTTTCGGTGCTTGGCGAAGAAGAAATCATGTCGAAATACTATCCTGATACTACGGTATGGAAAAAGGATTTTGCTTATTCCAATGGTGATCCGTTTGTTGAATATTATTATCAGCACCCGGGCTTTGATACCTATCCTGTTGTTGGCGTAAGCTGGATCGGTGCAGAGTATTTTTCCAAATGGCGTACCAATCTTCTGCATGATTTTCAGAATAAAGAAGGCCAGTTCAACTCCACAGGATTTCGCCTTCCGACCGAAGCGGAATGGGAATGGGCTGCCCGCGGGGGACGCGCCGTTGCCAAATATCCTTGGGGAAATCCTTATACAATGAATGCAAAAGGATGTTTTCTGGCCAACTTCAAGCCGCAAAGAGGAAATTATGATGCAGACGGCTATCCTTATACAGCGCCTGCCAATGCTTACAACCCGAATGACTTCGGATTGTATAATATGGCCGGAAACGTCGCCGAATGGACTTCTGACGCATATACTGACAATGCAACTGCAATCGTGTGGGATATGAACCCGCAGTACAACAATCCGGACGAACCGCGCAAGGTTGTTAAAGGCGGATCATGGAAAGATATTGCTTACTATCTTCAGACAGGTACACGTACATTCGAATATGAAACAGAACGTCGTGCTTTTATAGGCTTTCGCTGTGTAATGGACAATGTAAACGATCGTGGCGGTGCGGGAGCACGTCGCCGCTAAACTTACTTTTCCTAAAAAAGAAGCAGTGTTCTTGTACTCTGCTTCTTTTTTACGGGCTTTTTAAATCAATTCAATTCTTTTCTTTATCAATTTCTATTTATTCACAATAACTGATTTTATTTCGTATGGCTAAGAATAGCGGACCTAGTTTTTTTTGGGATAAACTGGTACCAACCATATATAGCGCGGGTGCTGCCGTTGTTATTTTAGGAGCTTTATTTAAAATACAGCACTGGGACGGAGGAGGCCCGATGTTGACCCTTGGTCTGGGAACTGAGGTTTTGATATTTTTACTTTATGCAATCCAGACATTAACGCAGTCTGCGGACAGAGATCCGGACTGGACTCGTGTGTATCCTGAACTTGCTGATGATTACAACGGACCGGCAGTTAGCCGTCTTTCAACAACCGGCGGAAGCGGAGTAACAGCCAAACTTGACAATATGCTTGACAATGCAAAAATTTCACCTGAGATTTTTGATAGTCTGGGCAAAGGTTTCAAAAATTTGTCGGATACAGTTGGTAAAATCACTGACCTGACGGATGCTACGGTTGCAACCAACGATTATGCCAAGAATGTAAAGAATGCATCTACTGCAATCAACGATATGAACAAGTCGTACGGAGTTGCTATTAATGCGATGACTTCTATGGCGGACGCAACCAAAGATGCACAATCCTATCGTGAGCAGTTTCAGCAGATTACCAAAAATATGGGTGCCTTGAATGCAGTTTATGAACTTGAATTGCAGGATACGACCAAACACCTTAAAGCAATGAACGCATTTTATGGTAACCTGACGGCAGCAATGGCAAATATGGCTGATGCTACCAAAGAATCTCAGGTATTCAAAAACGAAATGTCTAAACTGACAACCAATATTTCGTCTCTGAACAGCATTTATGGCAACATGCTGACTGCCATGCGTGGAAATGCATAAAAACATGAGTAACAGACTATTTGTAAGTTACCCTGGGTAATTACAGCGGCTTGTTATAAAATTAATTATTTAATCACTGATAACTGATTACTGAACAATATGGCAGGTGGAAAAGAAACACCCCGTCAAAAGATGATTGGCATGATGTATCTGGTACTTACCGCAATGCTTGCGTTACAGGTAAGTTCAGCCATTATAGAAAAATTCATTCTTCTGAACAATTCTTTGGAACTATCCTCCGGAGCAGCTAATAGAATAAACCAGGAAACTGTATTAAAAATAAAAGCAGCAGTTGAAAAATCGGGAAACCGCTCTGCTGACGTAGCAGTAATAAAGCAAGCCGATCAGGTTCGTAAATATTCTTCTGATATCATCAATGATATCAATGCTTTAAAGGAAGAAATAACTGCAAAAGCAGGCGGCGGACTGAATGAAGAAGGAGCTATTAAAAATCCTGAAGAAGCAAGTAAAGTTGCGGAACTGATGGTGGGAGGCAGAAAAAACGGAAAGGCATATCAGCTGAAGAAAACGCTGAATGACTATACTGCGGAACTGAATTCCATGGTTCCTACCAAATTTCAGCCACTCGCAATGGACGGAAAGGATGATCCTGTTGCAAAAGGCAATAAAGACCAGAGAAACAAGGATTTTGCTGAATTGAATTTTGAAGAAACACCCGTAGCAGCTGCTCTGGCGGTTCTAAGCCAGAAACAGACTGACATACGCCGTATGGAAGGTGAAGTTCTGAACTATCTTGCAAGCAAAGTTGGTGCTGCGGATATCAAGTTTGATCGTGTACTTGCTATGGTAAGTGCAGATGCCAAAACGGTTGTTGCAGGTACCAAATTCAAAGGTCAGATGTTTATTGCTGCTTCTGCATCGGGAATTACACCGCGCATGAGCCTAAACGGTGCAGCCGTGAGAGTAGAAAATGGCGTAGGTTTGATCGAATTTACGGCTCAGGGCGGCGGTTACAACGCAGAAGGAATTGCCCGGAAAGAACTTCAGGGCAGAATCACAATTCCTACTCCGTCCGGAAGAGATACTACTTATGTGATGAGACAGGAATATTTTGTAGTTAAGCCTTCTTATCAGATTGAAACCGGAACGTTGCCACCCTTGTATTTGGGATGCGCCAACAAACTTAGCATTCAGAGTCCGGCTTTGGGTGCACTTTGGGCACCGAACTTTTCAACAGACGGCGGAGAAATTATTCCAAGTGGCCAAAAAGGTAAATTTACAATTGTACCGAACAGAGCTCAGCTGAACATTACTGTAAGCAATGCAGGAAATGTTCTTGGATCGGAGCCTTTCAGAGTTAACCGTGTACCGAAGCCATCTCTTGAAATAAGAGTAAACGGGGCTGCATTTGACGAGCGCAAAGGCGCGCCGGCGTCTGGTGCAAGAAGTATTCAGGTGGTTGCCGTTGCGGACGAAAGTTTCAGAAACTTCTCTCCCGAGGATGCAAAATTCAGAGTTTCTCAAGTGGAAATTTCTCTTGCCCGCGGAGCCCGTCGTATCAACGGCGTTACACTGAATGGCGGCGGAGGATCCATTTCATCTCTGGCACAACAGGCACAACCCGGCGACCGTTATGTAATTTCTATCTTGAAAGTAGAACGTCAGAATTTTAAAGGTGCTGTCAGCGAAGTTGAAATGGGAAATCAAACTCGTACGGTTCCATTATACTAATTTTTCTAGTTGTGCGTTGCTTAGACAATACAACCTTATGTATGATATGAGAAGAATGAACGGAAAAACGATTGCATGGTCATTGCTGTCTTTGTCTCTGGGAACCAGTGCTGCTTTTGCTCAGGAAAAAGTAGATTCTACTGCAAACCAGTTTTCTGCCCGTCCGATTGAAGACGGAGATGTAATGATGAAGAAAACGTTGTGGAGAAGAGTTGATCTTAAGGAAAAACAGAACATTTCCATGTTCTCCAAAAATAACGAGATTACACGCTATCTTCTGGATGCTGCCAAAGCAGGATTGATTGATGCTTATACCAATGACTCTTGTACAACCAAAATCACACCGGAGGAATTGCACAAGCGCATTCTTATTCCTAACCAGACTGCGGGATTATCCGCAGAAGAACTGGCAGCAGGTTTTGGTGAACCAGCCAAAACAGACGACAGCTGGGGTGCTGCTCCCAAAGCAGATGCAACAAAGCAGACTCCTGCTGCAACGGATGATGGCTGGGGAAATACCGCTAAAAAAGATGCTCAGAAGGAAGAAGCAGTAGACGATGGCTGGGGACCTCCAAAGAAAAAATCTACCAAGAAAAATGCTAAAAAGACTGAAGTTGCCAAAGAAGAACTGCCGGCTCCGGAAGCACCAAAAGTAGATACTTTTCAAACGCAGGTTGCTGCCACCGAAGAAGAATACTTTCCTGATCAGTTGACGATTCTGGAAATCAAGGAAGACTGGACTTTTGATAAAAAAAGATCACGTCTGTACAATGATATTCAGACATTGTCCATCGTTCTTCCGTCTGAACAGACTTCTACGGGTTTGGAGCTTCCGGTAGCCTCTTTCCGTTACAAGGATGTTGAAAGACTGTTCAGAAGTGATCCTAAAAAGTATATCTGGTATAATACGCATAATACGGCCCAGAACAAAAACCTTGCAGATGCTTTTGATCTCCGCTTATTTTACGGCCGTATCACAAAGTTTTCAAATGCTACTGACAAAGCATTTCTGGACATTTACAACGGCGAAAAAGAAGCACTTATCAAATCCCTTAATTACGAACAGGAGTTAATGGAACTGGAGCATGGTCTTTGGGAATACTAAGATTTCATTTTAATAAAGTAAGTTCATAAAAAGCAAAAGGCTCCAAATGGAGCCTTTTACTTTTTAGCAGTATTTGAAATTATTTAATCCTGCCATGTCTTCATTTTTTTACTAGCTTAATTTTCTTGCCAAATTTGGTATCCTTGTCCGTTAAGCCAAGTGCAGCAATGGTTTCTTCGTAACTCTTCAGGTTGATTTGCCCGTTCATCCTGCCCAGTATGGTTCCCGGAATAATGACAACACGAACGTCTTCAAAATTACGTTCCGGCGCACTTTCCAGATTCTGTTCCGACCAGTCCGTCTGAATAAGCTGAACAAAAAAAGTACTTTCTTCAATGCCATGAATAAAGGTAAAGTTACTTAACGTGTTGTTGCCAAAACTAACTATGCCAGGAAGCGGCCAGTATACGCCTTGTGCCTTGATATAAACAAGTACTGCAGACGATTGCAGCAGACTGTCATCAGCTGCTGTCAGCTCAGAAATCCCTGTGATGTAACTACCCGTAGAATCCGTTGCATCGGCGCCTGAAGAAATAATCAGTGCTCCGCCTCCAGACGTTCCGTCTTCTCCGGCCGGGCCCGCAGGTCCGGCTGCACCGGTATCGCCTTTTTCGCCTTGTGGCCCAACTTCTCCTTGCGGACCTTTACAGCTAACCATAAATACCATTAAACCAACCCAGGCAATCAGTAATAATCTTTTGAACATAATGTTAAGGTTTATAAGTGAATTAAATTAAAGGTGAAATTGTAACAGTTAATACGCAGGAAAATTGGATTGTGACGAGAGAAAGCCAGTTCCAGCCATAAATTATATAAAAAAAACTACTTATCCTTCTCGGTTTTTAAAAAATCAATTTCGGCTTCTGTCAACCGGTAACTTGCGTACTCTTCCAGCATGATTCTGTTACTTTCCGAAAGCTGAAGTTCAATTTTCCAGTTCATGCTTGCTGCAAGCTGGAACATCATCAGCTGCACCTGATTTCCTGCTATCCGGGGCAGATCGCTTTGCATAGCCTTGTCATTCATGGTCTGCTTTGCTTCGTTCAAAATAGCCGTGTAATCATCACTCTGAAAGCGGTTCAGCCAGCCTTGTTCAATATCGTAAAACTTGTAATCCGTATCGATTGATAGAATTTCAGGCTTTGGAAAGAAATCAATTACAATCCGGCGTTCACCTTCCACATGATGAAACTTCAGTTTTGAAAAATCATAACCGACCAGCACTTTTGCTTTGGCTATAATCAGTGCCTTTTTCCTGTCATTGATCAGGTTCCAGATGTTTTTATCATTTTCATAATTATAAATTTCAGTAAAATACCCTTCGGCCATCACGACCTTAAACACTTTCTCAATTCGCTCGATCAAAACGGTCGCTTCATGCCTGGATACGGATTTATCAGATTTGCGGTTTAGAAAAAACGAGTATACTGCCGCCCCTCCTACTCCGCCGGCAAGGAGTGTAATAATTAAAAAAAGTAATGTATTCGACTCCATGGTATTTAATTTTACAGCAATTAAATTCAGATAAAAACAGCACAATGCCAAATACCCCCAAGAAATACCTGATTACAATTGCCGGGCCAACGGCGGTTGGAAAAACCGCATTAGCTGTAAAACTTGCAAAAGCACTCGGAACACAAATTATCTCGGCAGATTCACGGCAGTTTTTTCGTGAACTGAACATCGGAACGGCCAAACCTTCGCCGGCAGAACTGGAAGAGGTAAAGCATTATTTTATCAACACACATTCAATTGCGGAATCTTACAGTGCCGGTGATTTCGAACGGGATGTGTTGAAACTTCTGGAAACGTTATTTGAAAAATATGATTACATCATAATGACCGGTGGCTCGGGATTGTATATAAAAGCGGTTCTGGAAGGTCTTGACAACTTGCCTGCACCTTTGCCCGGCCTGCGCGAAATGCTTGCGAAACGGCTTTCCGACGAAGGATTTGAAACTTTACAAAATGAGATCAGGCAAATTGATCCTGCATTTTCGCAAACAAAGGAAATCGCCAACCCGCAAAGAGTCTTGCGGGCACTGGAAGTTTTTCATACTTCCGGAATCCCGATCAGCCAGTATTATATCAAAGAGTACAGCAAGCGCCCGTTTGAACAAATCCTGATTGCAGTAGATCGTGACCGCGCGGAATTATACAACCGCATAGATACGCGGATGGACGTGATGCTGGAAGAAGGGTTGATTGAAGAAGCAAAGGACCTGATTGCTTACAGATCGCACCATGCACTGCAAACGGTGGGTTATAAAGAAGTTTACGGCTTTCTGGACGGCCATTATGACAAAGAAGAAATGATCCGGTTACTGAAACAGAATTCCAGAAGATATGCAAAACGCCAGTTAACCTGGTTTCGTCACCAGGGAAATTTCAAATGGTTTCACGCAGATGATTATCAACTGATTCTGGAATACATTCAGCGCTGCATGACCATGAACAATGATTAAAAACGGGGAGTTCGAGAAAATACGCCTGAACTCCCGACCGTAATTATTCCTGTTCGCGGTAAGCAAGAATTCCGCCTGTGACATTTCTGACATTTGAAAAGCCCTGTGATTCCAGAAATCTGGCCGCCTTTCCGCTTCTTGCCCCGGAACGGCAGTGAATGATAATTTCCTCATCTTTCAAAGGTTCCAGTTCATCCAAATGATCGGGCAAATCACCGAGTGGTATCAAAACCGCGCCCAGATTATCTTCCTCGTATTCGTGCTCTTCACGAACATCATAGAAATTCAGACTTTCTCCTTTTTCAAGACGTTCTTTTAATTCTTCCACTGTAATGTCCATACCTGATATCTTTTTGTTAGAATAAGCTATTTTACTATTAACATCTTTTGAACCGATGATCGTTTCCCGTCCGATGCTTTTATGTGGTAAATTCCTTCTGTTAAAGTACCGACATTTGCCGATTGCATGTTATTTTCAGGAATAATGGTCTGAAGCAGTTTTCCCTGAACAGAAAGTATTTCTATTTTTTTCAGCGATTTATGATTCCAGTTCAGCGTGCCTTTGTTCGGATTCGGGAAGAAAGAAAAGCTGTTGTCCAGCGCCGGTTCGTTTCCGGTAACAACGCCGGTTGCTTTTTTTCCAAGGTAAGGACGGATCATGATGCTGCCGTTCAGCCCGGCTTCTTTAACCCATTCCGTTCCAAGATTATAAAATACGTGATCTTTGCCCAATAGAGAATTGCGGTCAAATCCAACGGTAACGGGCTGCTCGTTGATCTGCAGCCAGCCTACGTAAAATGTGTCGGGCACTGCAACCGGACTGGCGAATGCGTAATCGATAAAACCATTGCGCGTACCGGAATAACGTACTCCAACAGAACGCTGCGCAATCATCTGGTCGGGACGACCGTTTCTGTTGCTGAAAATCTGAACGGTAAATCCTTGCCCAGCAATATCCTTGTTGAAAGCGACCATAGCCATTCTGACGCCGCCGATTGTATCCGGCTTTGAGAGCATATACCGTACTGCCACGCGGCTCAGTTTCTGATTGATCTGAACGCCGTATTCTGCACTGCCGTCATCAAATGCGTAATAATCACTTAAATCAATTCTGGAAGTGATCGTGTCATTGCTTTTCAGATTGACATTCGGGATTGTATCCGTTGTGGTTACAAAATATTTTAAAAGCAGTTTCACACTGTCAACGTTTGCAGCGGGCGTAACCGGCGTCAGCTTTGTCTGCAGCACTTTTGGTTTCAGTGATTCCACATAAATGGACCTTTGCACATTTCTGAAATATTCGGTGCCTTTGGACTGATCCGAAATGGTGAAAGTGCCGGTCAGGATATTGAAGTTGTTGAAATGATTGACAATGTCCGTTCCGACTGAATCGGAAACTGCCGATTTCGGATCCACCCGGTATTGCCGGAGCGGCATGGACGTATATTTTTTCAGATATGGCGTAAGCGGCTTTCTTAAAGCGACATCAAAGATATACGGTTGTTTTGAGGATCTTTTTGCATTAAGATGAACATAATCCAGATGCCATGTATCGTAAGGCCCCGAATTTCTTCCATACGACCGGAAACGAAACTGAAAAGCATCATACAAATAAGCCGGATCTGTAATTTTGACAAACTGTTCAATAAAGGAATTCGTGAGGTTATAACCGACCTGTTTCCATACCGTAACCCATTCATTGGACCTGCTTAGAAATTCGAGCTGAAAATAATCGCTGGAATCCGGCAATTCGCCAAGCCCTTTCGCCATCCAGTAAAAACTGATGTAAACAGAATCAGCTGCTGTTTTACCCGACAGATTAACAGGCTGGGAAGTAAGCGTGTCCGTAAAGCCCTGATTAAGCGGATTGATCAGGTTATAAGGAGTGCCGGTGGCATTCAGACCGTCAAACGTGGCAATGTTAAGCGACGGATGCGACGAAGTCAGGGAATTATTAATGTATACACCGCTTCCCGGCAGCCAGTTTTTACTTCCCGGCGTTGCATTTTTTACCGATGAAAAATCATCAAAAAACGGAAGGTTCAAAGATGCCTGCGTACGAAGAGGACTTTTTGATTCGAATGCATTCGCATTGCTTTTATCGTCGCCGCCAAGCGGAACAAGCTGCAACTGGCCGTAAGAATACGAACATTGCAGCAATATCCAGGCCCAGATAATCAGAATGCGCTTGCTGCTGTTAATCAAAGAACTTTTATTTTGGTAGGTCATCCTCATTCTCGGCTGGTTCAACTGCCTGTGGCGTTACCCAAAGATCAATTACGTCTCCAATTCTAACACTGTTGCCGGCATCCGGATTCTGTCTTACGACTGTACCGGCGGCTTGTCCTTCTTCTGCAGGAATTGTCATTTGTTGTCCTACTTTCAGTCCTGCGCCGATGATGGCGATTTTAGCTTCATCCAGCGGCATATCCAGCACGGAGGGAGCTTCAAACTGCGCAGTTCCAAGCCCTTCGCCAAGTTCAAGATCAATTTTGGAACCTTTGGCAATAGGCTGGCCGGGAAAAATCTCCTTTCCGTTAAACATTTGCCTCAGTACCGCATTTTGCGCCATATCCGGAACATAGGAAATATTCCCTTCTTCCAGGCCGACACTTTTCAGCAGCATCTGTGCACTTCTGTGCGTCATATCGGTCAGCTTGGGCATTTTGATAAGCGGAGCGGTACGGGAAACTACGGTAACATATATTTTCCGGCCCTCTTTAACCTTTTCTCCGGGCTGCGGATATTGTGAAATAATCGTAAGTGCCGGAACATTGGCGACGAAAGTACAATCGCTTACTTCATAGCGCAGGTCCCTGCTGTCCAGAAAATCTTCAAGTCCTTCTACGCTTTTCTTTTTCAGGTCCGGAACAGTTATAGCTTCTCCATGATTGGTAGTAAAAGGAAGATATACGAAAAAGAATCCCAGAAAAAGAACCAAAAGCAGTGAAACGACGATTCCGATATGTATTAAAAGATCCGTTCTGGATTGTGTGCTTATTTTGGCCATGAATTTACTGTATGCGCGATTTTTATAAACGGTAAAAATAAACGTAATATTCCGAGTTGCAAATATACTAGGCCGTATATGCGCCAAGAATTCTTTTTATATACTTGCCCAGAATATCAAATTCAAGGTTGACGGTATCGCCTTTTCTGAGCGAATGAAAATTCGTAAATGAATAGGTATAGGGAATAATCGCTACCCGGAACGAATTCTGTTCTGAATTGAAAACGGTAAGACTGACGCCATTGATACAGATTGAACCTTTTTCAACCGTAATATTTCCTGTGGAAGGATCGTATTCAAAATCAAAAAGCCAGCTTCCGCCCCTTTCTTCAACGGCAATGCAGGTGGCGGTCTGGTCTACATGTCCCTGAACGATATGGCCGTCAAACCTTCCGTTGGCCGGCATGCAGCGTTCCAGATTTACCTTGCTGCTTTCGGTCAGAGAGCCCAGATTGGTTTTCAGCAATGTTTCTTCAATGGCTGTAACCTGGTAAGTATCGCCTTCAACGGCAGTTACCGTAAGACAAACGCCATTATGGCTGATGCTCTGATCAATTTTAAATTCCTTTGCAATCGGCGATTGAAAGGTGAAAGTACGGTTTGTACCCTGTATTTCTATTTTTACAACTTCCGCTGTGGATTCTACAATTCCTGTAAACATTTTCGTACTGATGTTTTTAAACTGCAAAGTTACGATTTCCCGGCAACTCTTTCAGCAGTAAAGAACGTGCCGGCTTATACTAATACTTCTTTATAACTTTTCAATTCCACTTAGTTTGCGAACTTTGCACAAGAAAGAAATGCCTGCGTATTTCCTGTAACATGTATTCAATATAAAACCATTGATGAAAAAAGTCTTGTTTATTGATCGTGACGGAACGATCATTGTCGAACCTCCTACCGATTTTCAGGTTGATTCTCTGGAAAAACTGGAATTTTTACCAAAAGCCATTTCCAGTCTCCGCCGCATTGCAGAAGAAACAGATTATGAACTTGTCATGGTGACCAATCAGGACGGGCTTGGAACGGATTCATTTCCGGAACCTGATTTCTGGCCTGCCCATAATAAAATGCTTCAAACGCTGGCGGGTGAAAATATTCACTTTGTTGCAGTACATATAGACAGAAGTTTTCCTGAAGACAATCTTCCAACGCGCAAGCCGGGAACCGGATTGCTTACGGCCTACTTTTCCGAGGAATATGACCTTGCAAACAGTTATGTCATCGGTGACCGGCTTACAGACGTACAGCTTGCCGTCAATCTGGGAGCAAAAGCCATTTTGTTTGGTTCTGACGTGCAGGACAAACAAATCTCTGGTGAAATGAATGCCGCAATCAGCTATGTTTCAAATGACTGGGACGCGATTTATGAACACCTGAAACTGCCTTCGAGAAAAGCTTCAGTAGAAAGAAACACCAAGGAAACGCAGATAAAAGTAGAGCTGAATCTGGACGGCAGCGGCAGATCGGACATTCATACCGGGCTTGGATTTTTTGACCATATGCTGGATCAGCTTGCAAGACATTCCGGCGCGGACCTTGCGATACATGTGGAGGGCGATCTGCATATCGACGAACATCATACGATTGAGGATACTGCTCTGGCTTTGGGCGAAGCGTACCGCCAGGCAATCGGCGATAAAAGAGGCATCAGCCGCTACGGTTTTCTGCTGCCTATGGACGAAGCGCTTGCTCAGGTTGCCATTGACTTTTCCGGGCGTCCATGGATCGTTTGGGATGCAGAATTCAAAAGAGAGAAAATCGGGGAAATGCCGACCGAAATGTTTTTTCATTTTTTCAAATCCTTTTCCGATACTTCACTATCCAACCTCAACATCAAGGTAGAAGGCCAGAATGAGCATCACAAAATAGAATCTGTATTCAAGGCATTTGCAAAAGCAATCAAAATGGCCGTTCGCCGGGATTTGAAAGCGCTGGATTTTATGCCTTCCACAAAAGGAGTCCTTTAATTTTTTTTGGCAGCAAGTCTGATGTTTGGCTTTTTTGCCTATTTTTGTCCATATCAAGTCAGATTTATAACAAGTGTATCATGGAAATGACAATCATAATGATCATTTTTTATGTAGTTCTGCTGGGTTCGGCTTTCATTGTCGGACGATGGCTGGAAAATCATGAAAAAGGATGGAAAATTAAATAAGGGTTGTTTTTACGACCCTTTTTTGTGCATTCGATACAAACTTGCTTTTAGTACCTTTACAATACGGGAGTACTTTATACATTTTGCAAAGGCCCGAACGTTTTTTAGTCCTGCTGCTGTTCCGGAATCGTTTTAATATTTCATATTTTGCTAAGAACGCTTTGTCTCATATTGCTCACGGCCTTTCTGATCTGTAAAGCTACAGATATAGCCAGCTTTTTGCTGGTGAAGGAAAAGGTGCTTGTGGCCTGTGTCTCCACCGGCACGTGCAATGACGAAAATTCTGGCAATAGTGATGAAAAAGGTACCTGTGACGACACAGGCACCTGCGATAATGAAAAAACAGAAATTGAAAAAACGCTTGACGACCAGCTTTTGATTTCACATACTGTGCATTTTGATAAATGCAGCTTGTCAATTCCGCTAAAATCTTCTTTTTCCTATACGGTCAATTCAGGGAGTGAAATTTATCGTAACATCCTTTCCCCTCCTCCCGAGTCAGTCTGATTTCTTTCCGGTATTTCAGTAATATGCTGTCTGACAGATGAAACCTGGTTTCGTCTGAACCGGCTGTATATTAATTTATTCCATTCTTACAATTCAGGAAATCATGATTCATTCGTATAAATCACTTTTTGATAACAATAAAAAATGGGTTGCCAATACTACAAACGCAAACCCTGACTTCTTCAATAATCTGGCAAAAGGACAAAGCCCCGAGTATTTATGGATTGGCTGCTCCGACAGCCGTGTTCCGGCCAATGAAATTACCGGTACCATGCCGGGCGATATTTTCGTTCACCGCAACATTGCCAACATGGTCATTCATACGGATATGAGCATGCTGAGCGTACTCGATTATTCCGTAAATGTACTGGGCGTAAAACACATCATCGTGTGCGGTCATTACGGATGCGGCGGCGTGATTGCAGCCATGGGCAACAAACAGGTCGGACTGATCGATAACTGGCTTCGTCATATCAAGGATGTGTACAGGCTTCACAAGCAGGAGCTTAATGCCATTGAGGATACAGGAAAGAGAAGCGAGCGGTTTGTGGAGCTGAACGTGATCGAACAAGTACGTGATCTTGCCAAAACTTCCATTGTGCAGAATGCATGGGCAAATGGAAAACCGTTGCAGGTGCACGGACTTGTTTACGACATTAAAAACGGCATTCTGAAAGATCTTGATGTGTCGGCGGGTGACTGCAACGACATGGAAGATGTTTACCGGTTTGAAATGCCGGATTATGTCTGAGAAAAGCTGCGTCATTAATATTCAGTTACTTACTCTTTAGAATCAACCGTATGTCAGTGGATAAGAATAACTTTTTTTCCAACCTTAAGTATGATTTTCCCTCAGGGTTGGTCGTATATCTGGTTGCATTGCCGCTTTGCCTTGGTGTGGCGCTCGCTTCCACCGGAAGGCCGGATCTGCTTTTTTCGGGGATCATTGCAGGAATGATCGGCGGTATTGTGGTCGGCTCTCTCAGCGGCTCTGCGCTTGGCGTGTCTGGGCCGGCAGCCGGTCTGGTGGTCATTGTGCTCAACGCACTGGATACGCTGGGTAGTTTCGAAGCATTTCTGCTGGCTGTCGTGGTTGCAGGCGTTTTACAGGTAATTGCGGGTCTGATGAAAGCCGGGATTATCGGTTATTATTTTCCTTCTTCCATCATCAAAGGCATGCTTGCAGCAATTGGAATAACACTTATCTTAAAGGAAATTCCGCATGCTTTCGGGTATGATGCCGATTTTATGGGCGATGAAGCATTTGACCAGAAAGACGGCCAGAATACATTTACCGAGTTATTCAACGCAGTCAGATACAGCAGTACGGGCGCCATCATTATCTCAGCAGTTTCACTGGGTTTACTGATCCTTTTTGATAAACCTTTCATGAAAAGAATCCAGTTGTTCCGGTTTGTTCCCGGCGCATTGTTTGTCGTTATAACCGGAATTTTCCTGAATATACTTTTCGCAAACCTGATGCCGGGTTGGGCGCTATCGGGTGACCATATGGTACAGTTGCCGGTTGCTTCCAGCGCTAGCGAGTTTTTCAGCTTCTTCAAATCACCCGATTTTTCTGCCCTAAATAATGTCGATGTTTATACCATTGGTTTGACGCTCGCCATTGTAGCCAGTCTGGAAACGCTCTTGTGTGTAGAAGCAACGGACAAGCTGGACCCTTACAAGCGGAGTACGCCAACGAACCGGGAGCTGATTGCACAGGGAATCGGGAATATTACTTCCGGCCTGATTGGCGGGCTGCCTGTTACGCAGGTTATTGTCCGGAGCTCGGCCAACATTGATTCCGGCGGAAGGACCAAAATGAGTACGATCATTCACGGTTCCATTTTGCTTTTGTCGGCGTTGTTTATTCCTGCCTATCTGAACTACATTCCGCTTGCATCTCTGGCCGCCGTTTTATTGATGGTCGGTTACAAACTTTCCAAGCTTTCTTTGTATCAGGGCATGTATAAACTGGGCAAAGAACAGTTTATGCCGTTTATTGTCACCATTATTGCCATACTGAGCACGGATTTGCTCAAAGGAATTGGTATAGGAATGGTCGTGGCGATCTATTTTATTTTAAGAAAAAATTACAAGCATTCTTACCATTATATTAAGGAAAATCACCGCGACGGAGATGTAATTACACTTATTTTGTCGGAAGAAGTTACATTCCTCAACAAAGGAAGTATCAGTGCTACACTCGACAATCTGCCCGACGGTTCTACGGTTATTATTGACGGAAGCAAATCGCTGAACATTGATTATGACGTACTTGAAATTATCCAGGATTTCAAAAAACATTCAGCGCCATTACGGAATATTTCTGTAAAAACCATTGGCATTGATGAAGTCGCAGTTATCGGCGGACATTGATATTTTGTGATTATTTTAATCCAAAACAAAACAGGTCAGGAAAAATCCTGACCTGTTTTGTTTTAAGAATCTGTATTTATTCAAGCGCTGCGGATATAACCGGAACAAGCCCGAGCAGCCGGCTACTTTATCTTTGTTTCAGCCGCTGGATCAGCATATCGTTGAAAGTACGCTCGGCTTTATATAATTCGATTACCTGACTGGCAGAAATTACTTTAAGAAAACGGCCCTGATATTCTTTTTCAAGGTCGAGTTCCTTTTGCCGCAGATCCTGTACTTCTTTCAGATTGTTCATAACCTGATTATCCGTTTTTACCAAAGCCTTTTTGTTGTTGATAATCATTCGTTGCTCGCGGTGAATTTCCCTTCTCTTCTGCGAATACTCGTTATAGATCGGCCAGAACCCGGTCGATTGCTCAGGCGTCAGGTTCAGGCGATTCGTAATAATGGCAACTTTGGCATCCTGAATTCTTTTTATTTCATCCTCGGAACGGCCCTGCGCCCGAACCGATGTAACTGAACATAATGCAATGAACAGGAATGCAAAGATTTTATAGTGGTTTGAAAATAATTTTAAGTTCATCGTCTTTTATTGTTAGGGTCAGATCGTCTCAGCACCTGAAACCGGTTCATCAATTTGCTGGCGCAGCACATCCTCATCCAGGCCGTCCAGATAAAAAAGAACTGTTGAATCCGTGTCAAACGCTTTTTGAACAACTTTATGCTCGCTTAAATCGTAATAACTGATATTCTGGTCTTCCAGATAAGAAATGATCGAAGCATTGCTAACGCCGCTTAGCGGTTCCTGCCCGAGCGAGCCCTGGCGTTCCGGAACAGTAACCCATACCAAAGCCAGAATAAATGCCATTGCCGAAGCCAGGCCGAGCGATCTTTGCCACGACCAGCCCATGACCGGCCTGCGTACCGGTTCCGCCGGAATTCTCGACTGAATCATCTGCGGCAGCTTATCAAAATAGCCATCGGGGACGTTAAAGGGCGTTTCCCTTTTTATATCATCCAGCCGTATTCGCTTTTTGTCCATGATTATCTGTGTTTCTCTACTTGTAAATGTTTGACCAAAGCAATTGAAAATGGTTTAATCCGTTTCATTCAAAAAGTCTTCTATTTTTTTCGTCGCCCAATGGTACGAAGCTTTCAATGCGCCTACGGAAGTTCCTGTAATTTCAGAGATTTCTTCATAGGGCAGTTCTTCAAAGTATTTCAGGTTGAAAACAAGCCTTTGCTTTTCGGGTAATTTCAGCAACGCCTTCTGCAGTTTCAGCTGTACGGCATCTCCGCTCACCAATGGATCGGCTTCCAGCTTTTCACTCAGTTCATTTTCAATGTCATAGATTGGAATAAAAAACCTTTTTCTCTTTTTGTTCAGAAAGTTGATTGCTTCATTGCTTGCAATACGGTACAGCCAGGTATATAGTTTCGAATCGCCGCGAAAATTTTCAAGTGCCGTCCAGGCTTTTATAAATACATCCTGCGTAATGTCATTGGCATCGTCGTGGTCAACAACCATTTTACGGATCAGCCAATACACCTTTTGCTGATACTTGCGCACCAGCTGGTTGAAAGCGTTTCTGCGCGTTTCCGGATTTTCAAAAAGAGCTAATAATTCTTCGTCAGACATTTAATCAGTACTAACCTGTTGACCAATTTCAGGTAAACCTTTCGGGTTCATGATGTAACAAATCCCGAATCAACGCTAGTCAATAATAGTTTATTTTTCAATACACGGCAAATAAAATCCGAGTCTTGCAAAAGCAAACGATGTTTTACTTTTACAAGACCCGGCCATTTTTATTCGCTGTCAAAGCAACAGCAACTTGGTTTTTTACTTTCTTTCAATAGCGCGTTTAGCAGCTGCAACAATATCTTTTGCCGTCAAACCGTATTTTTCCATCAGCTGCGTTGGCGTTCCGCTTTCTCCGAAGCTGTCGTTTACGGCCACATATTCCTGCGGAACAAGCTTGTTCTTAACCAGAACCTGCGCAATGCTGTCGCCAAGACCGCCGATTCTGTTGTGTTCTTCTGCCGTAACCACACATCCTGTTTTCTCCACCGATTTCAGAACAGCTTCTTCGTCCAATGGTTTGATCGTATGAATGTTAATGATTTCAGCGTTGATTCCTTCCGCTTCCAGCTGCTCACCAGCCTGAATTGCTTCCCAGACCATATGGCCCGTTGCAAAAATACTGACGTCCGTTCCTTCATTGACCATCCATGCCTTGCCAATTTCAAATTTCTGGTCCGCAGCCGTAAAAACCGGAATAACCGGACGTCCGAAACGCAGATAAACCGGGCCTTCATGGTCAGCAATGGCAATGGTTGCCGCTTTGGTCTGGTTGTAATCGCAAGGATTGATCACTGTCATGCCCGGCAGCATTTTCATCATGCCAAGATCTTCCAGAATCTGGTGCGTTGCGCCGTCTTCACCCAACGTAAGCCCTGCATGCGACGCGCAGATTTTTACATTTTTATTGGAATAGGCAACGCTCTGACGGATCTGGTCATAAACGCGTCCTGTTGCAAAGTTGGCAAAAGTAGTGGCAAAAGGAATTTTGCCGCCGATGGTCAGACCGGCTGAAACCCCGATCATATTCGCCTCCGAAATACCGCATTGGATAAAACGATCCGGGTTTTCCTTGATAAAAGGTTCCAGTTTTAAAGAGCCAACCAAATCAGCACAAAGTGCCACCACGTTCGGGTTTTGCTTTCCGAGCTCATGCATCCCGGCACCAAAGCCGGAACGGGTATCTTTCTTCTCAGTGAAGGTGTATTTTTTCATTATATCTGATATTTTTATAAAACCGGATCAAGTATCAAACTGATGGTTTTGTATTTTCAATAATCACCCAAAGTTTCTTCCAGCTGGCCCAATGCTGCGGCAAGTTGCTCGTCGTTCGGTGCAACGCCGTGCCATTTGTGGCTGCCCATCATGAAATCAACACCGAAGCCCATGCCGGTATGAAGCAAAACAAGAATCGGCCTTCCGTGTCCCAGACGGCTTTTAGCTTCGTAAAGACCTTTCAGTATAGCCGCCATGTCGTTGCCTTCTTCAATGGAAATTACTTCCCATCCGAAAGCTTCGTATTTCTTGCCCAGATCGCGGTTGTTCATTACTTTAACCGTCGGACCGTCAATTTGCTGGCCGTTCAGGTCAATGAACGCAATCAGATTATCCACTTCGTGATGCGGGGCAAACGATGCCGCTTCCCAAACCTGGCCTTCCTGCTGTTCGCCGTCACCCATCAGCACATAGATGATGCCTTTGTCCTTGTTCAGTTTTTTGGCCATGGCAGCGCCCAGTGCAACCGACAAACCTTGTCCGAGCGAACCGGAAGCAATGCGGATTCCTTCCAGATGCTCATGCGTGGTCGGATGTCCTTGCAGACGTGAATCCAGCTTGCGGAAAGTTGCCAGTTCCTCAACAGGAAAATAACCGCGGCGTGCCAAAGTACTGTACCAAACCGGCGAAATATGTCCGTTCGACAGAAAGAAAAGGTCTTCACCCGTTCCGTTCATATCAAATACTGGTTTGCCGTCCTGCTCATTGAGCATCATGCGCTCGAAGTACAATGCCACCAATAAGTCGGTGCAGCCCAATGAACCTCCGGGATGTCCCGACTGGCAGCTGTGTACCATACGAACAATATCCCTGCGGACTTGCGAAGCTACTTTTTCTAGTTGTTCAATTTCCATTTTTATCTGTTTCTGTTGGAATGTCTTTTACTTGTTATTTCCAGGGTACAAAGGTCCTTAAATTAAGTATCTAAAATTGACCGTTTATTATTAAGTATTGCCAAGAATTTGATCCGTATGGTTTTTGGTATCCACTTTCTGGATAATTTCTTCAATCATACCGTTTTCGTCAATTACAAATGTAGTGCGCGCTGTTCCCATGTAGGTCCGGCCGTACATGCTTTTTTCAACCCACACGCCGTATGATTCCACAATTGCATGATCCGTATCGGCAAGCAAAGGAAACGGAAGACTGAATTTATTGATGAATTTGACATGTGATTTTTCATTATCAACGCTTACACCCAGCACTTTATAACCCTGGCTTAACAATTTGTCGTAATTGTCGCGCAGATTACAGGCCTGTGCCGTGCAGCCGGGCGTGTCGTCCTTCGGATAAAAGTACAGAATCACTTTTTCTCCTTTGAAATCCGAAAGTTTTACTTCCTTTCCATCCTGGTCCCTGGCTGAAAACGCAGGTGCCGGATCACCGACTTGAAGTTCCATACTAATTATCTTTTACGTTTTCTGACCTTTTTATGAACAACAACCGGCTCGGTCAGTTCTGTTCGCAAGATAGTACTATTTCCCGCCCTATCTGTTACTTCCAGCATTAGTTCTCCTTCAAAAGGCCGGTTTTCGTCCAGCTTTTCAGACCATATATACCCTTTTTTGGCATCAAAATTCATCAGTACCCATTCGCCGTTGACCAATGCCTTGTAAAAATCAATTCCCGATAACGGGTCCCATATATAACCTCTGATTCTTTTTTTGCTGTTTTCAATAAGACGGACTTTTGGTGGAACGGTATCCGCCTGAATAACAAATGTTCCGAGTTCGCGCGTATCAAATCGGATTTCGTTTTCCGTCCATACGCCGCCTGCAAAACGATATTCACCATTTACATACCTGTAAACACGCGTACGCGCTTTGTCATCGGGAACATTTTCCGGTGTGAACGAAACAGTGACAAAATCTTTGAGTGCAACGCCGCGGTTATTGATCGTAAGCGCATTGAAATTGCGTTGCCCGACCAGAAACAAGGTATCAAAAAGGCTGGTGTTCTGAAAACCTACAGACCATTTTTCACCCTGATAGGTAAATGCAGTTTCGGGATAAATCTGACTTCTCAGATAAGTTTTTACAACGGTATTGCAGATTTTCACAGAATCCGGCCGGTACAGCCGCAGGTCATTCAGAAAAACCGCGGATTCGCCGGCATAAAAATCAGGCTGCTTTTTGATTTCTTTTCCTCCGGCAAAAAAAGTGGCAAACGGGATTGAACTTCTGTAATATTTCGCCTTCACAGCCAGCGTATTTTCCTGAACGTCTGTTTGTACCCATTCCGGATTCACTTCCATGTCGTACGTTGGCAGCGGCGGATTCTGCGGTTCGCCTTTGATGTTGAAAATCAGTTCGGAAGAATTTTCATACGAATCCGTTATTCTGATCCGGACTTCATGGCTCAGTGTGTCCGTAATGTTGAGCTTGCCTTTGAATGATCCTGTTTTGTAAAGATTGAAATTGTTGCCGTCCGGAACGTAGCATTTCAGAAAACGCTGACCGGTTTTCTGTTCCGTTTCATAATCAATCAGATTGTTGTAATCGCGCGTCGAGGCATTGGGGAAAATCTCCATGTTGTAGGAAAATACCTCGTTCCCGTCCATTTTGATTTCTATGCATTGCAGGCCGTAACGAAATCCGGTTCCGGTCATCTGGTCATGTGCAACAAGATCCATGCCGATTATGCCCGTGGCCGTAACCGGATCAGGCAGCCGGTAAGTGCCGTCTTTCAGCTTCACCGGCGCAAACACTTTGCGGTCAAACTGCCCGTTCACACGCCCGTTGATATCCAGTGGCCGGATCGCCAGATTTACAAACTTCGGTGGCGTAACGTCCTTTATTTCATTAAAACCGAAATATAAAGGATTCAGGTAATTATCTTTCGAATCACGGATTTCAAAATGCAGGTGCGGACCCGCAGAGCCGCCGGTATTGCCGGAAAGCGCAATGACTTCTCCTTTTTTAAACTGGAACTTCCCGGGCTCGGGAAAAAGATCTATTTCGAACGTCTGCTTTTTATACTGTTCCTCGCGCACATAACGCGCAAGCGGATCGCTGAATTTCAGCAAATGGCCGTATACCGTAGTTTGTCCGTTGGGATGGCGCAGAAAAATGACATTGCCGTACCCGCTTCTCTGAATGGCTACTTTGTAAACATAGCCTTCTGCAGCGGCATGTACCGGCAATCCTTCGCGCTGCTCCGTTCTGATATCCAGACCGGCATGAAAATGATTGCTTCTCAAATCGCCCAGACCGCCGGCAAGCGTATTGGCCAGGCCGGGACGTATCGGAAACTGATAATAACCTTTTGGATAAGACTGCTTTTGTGCAAATGAATGATGGTAAATATGAAGCAGGACCGCCACGAAAAAACCGGTTCGGACCAGCGCACGAAAATAGTATTGCATGAAAAAAACGGTAATAATGAACGGCCCGGCAGCTGTCGGATGATTAAGAACGATTTATCTGACAAATAATTCCAGCATTTTTTTACCTTCAATGGAAGCCGTGAGCTTATCCCCTATCTGCACGGACGACACGCCTTTCGGAGTTCCGGTGAAAATCAGATCGCCTTTTTTCAGCATAAAAAATTTGGATACAAAAGAAATAAGGTAATTGATCCGGTAAAGCATCATGGAAGAATTACCGCTCTGCCGCGTTTCGCCGTTTACATCCAGACTGAAATTGATGTTCTGAATATCCTCATAATCCGAAACCGGAACGAAATCCGAAACCGGCGCCGATCCGTTAAACGCTTTTGCCAGTTCCCACGGCAAGCCTTTGCTTTTCAGTTCCGACTGCAGGTCGCGTGCGGTAAAATCAATGCCGATGCCGATTTCATCGTAATATTTATGCGCAAATCTTTCTTCTATGTTTTTCCCAACGCGGTTGATTTTTACAACCAGCTCCACTTCATGATGAATATCTTTGGAAAAATCAGGGTAAAAAAACGGTTCTCCCAAACGGATCTGGGCTGTTTCCGGTTTCAGGAATATAACTGGCGCATCCGGTTTCTCATTATTCAATTCAGCGATATGCTCTGTATAATTACGGCCAACACAAATGATTTTCATGGATTGCAGATAAAATTTTCAGTGGGACAAACTCGAACGGATTAATCCTGCCAGGCAGTTTTCATCCAGGACAAAACTACTTACAAAGCAGTCAGTCACATAATATTTGCCGTATTTTTTCGCCCTTTGCTGCCTGCGGTTTATGTCCCATGAAGTTGATTTATCTTTCCGCGCCGGTTCTTTTCCGCAAACAATTCTTACTAATTTTAGGTAAAGTATCGTTATTGTGCAGAGATAAGGCCATAGCCGCAACATGATCTTTACAGAATAAATATCAAGCTTACGCATGAAGAAGCAATTTCCTTTTTACCTGTTTAAAACTTTTTGTACGCTTGCCCTGGCCATTCTTGTTTTTTCCTGTGACACGCTCCGCAAAACGCCGGCAAGACCTGCTGCTTCCAGGTACGGAAAACCGCGTTCGAGCGTTGCCCGGAGACCGCCCGCAAGAACGCCCGTCAGAAAACCTTCAGCTACGGCAAGGCAAACTTACAAACCGAGAACCAGTTTGTCCTCCGGTGATATTCCGCAGGTTGTGAAAGTGGCCCGGACTTACTCCGGAACGCCTTACCGCTCCGGCGGAAATGACAAAAACGGAATCGACTGTTCGGGGCTTATCTGTTCTGTATACTCTGAAATCGGCGTAAAAGTCCCCCGAATTTCATGGCAGCAATCGGAATTCGGAAAGGAAATAAGCAGACTGGAAGACCTGCGCGCCGGCGACTGGGTATTTTTTGTTCCGGAATCGGGCAAGGAAGGCTATGTTTCCCATGCCGGGATCGTGACGGATGTACGCAACAGGCAGGAAATCATCTTCATTCACGCTTCTACTTCAAAAGGTGTGCGTGAAGACAATCTTTTTTCCAACTATTTCAAAGGACGGTTTGTCAAGGCCATGCGCCCGTTCTGAAAACCGGCCATTAAATAAATTTATGGATTCAAGCAGGAATTTATTAGATTGTAAATCATGATTTTAAACGGGATAAATTTAAATTTCCTGTCTCAACTTCTCCCACGTTCCTATGAGTGAATTCACGATCAGCCCTCCGCCCGTTGAAGGAAAACGCATTGTTTCTCTGCAGGGCAGCCCTTCTGTTCCTGTTTACATTTACGCAACTGTTTTTGCTTCGTTCTGTGTCATTACAGGACTCATATGGGATATTTGCTGGCACATCAGCATTGGCCGTGACGGATTGCTGTCTCCTCCGCATCTGGTTATTTATCTCGGAGCCGTTGTTGCCGGTCTTTTTTCCGGCTTTGAAATCCTGCGAAGGACATTCCGGGGAAGTGTTCAGGAAAAATCCGCCAGCGTAAAAATCTGGGGATTCTTTTACAGCTCGCTTGGTTCGCTGTTCTGCGTTTGGGGCGCCTTGTCCATGCTGGCATCCGCACCTTTCGACGACTGGTGGCACAACACGTACGGACTGGACGTAACCATTCTTTCGCCACCGCATACGGTACTGGTTCTCGGAATTATCGGAATCCAGTTTGGGGCGATGATCTGCGTGATTGCTACCAAAAACCAGTTTAAAGCCTTTAAGCTTGCCAGTTTTGAACTCAGAAAAGTACTCGACAAAAAGCTGTTCCGGCTTTTTGCCCTCTCTGCCGGATTCCTGCTTACCATCTGGTTTACGCTGCTTTCCGAAGAGCTGGGCCGAATGCAGACGCATTCGTCCAGTTATTACATTTTTGCTTCCGCCGCTTTTCCAATCCTGTTAATGGCAGCGGGCCGAGCCGTCAGTCACAAATGGACCATAACTGCCGTTGCAGGCGTCTATACCTTTCTGATGCTCGCCACTTTCTGGATTATACCGCTTTTTCCCGCCGAGCCCAAGCTCGGGCCTATTCTGAATCATTTTGATCATTATCAGGGCTATCAGTTTCCATTGCTCCTGATCATTCCGGCGATTGTGCTTGATATGCTCCGTAACCGCTATGCATACTACAACGACTGGAAACTTGCACTCATTCTTGCTACTGCTTTTCTGCTTGTTTTTTTGGCAGTACAATGGTTTTTCGGCGCATTCCTGATGGAATCGCCTTATGCAAGAAACTGGTTTTTCGGTAGTCATTACTGGTATTTCGGCAACAATCCAGAATGGGAATACCGTTACAAGTATGCTCCGTGGAATCTGGAAAGCACGCCCGATTTTTTGAAAGGTATCGGCATTGCATTCCTTGCAGCACTGATCTCAACGCGTATCGGTTTGGCATGGGGCAACTGGATGCATAAAATTCAACGATGAAAAATATTCTCTTTTTTATTCTGCTGCTTATTGGCGCCAGTGCCAAAGCGCATATCGGAAGTTCCGGCGTTCAGATGCAGGGACAAGCCGGGCCCTACACAATCCTTGCAAGCATTCAGCCGCCTGACGTTATTCCCGGAACTGCCCGTCTAACCGTTTTTGTAAGCAACGGAAATGCAGATAAAATCCTGGCGAGGCCCATTTACTTTTATTCAGGCGACAAAGGCGCTCCTTCGCCGGATGAACTTACGCAGGTTCCCGGACAAACCGGTCAGTTTCAGGGTTCGATATGGTTAATGGAATCGGGTTCTTCAAGCGCACAGATCCAGATTGAAGGCGATAAGGGAAAAGGTGAAATCATTATCCCGATTATAGCCGTTTCCACTGCGCAGCGGGATATGCCCAAACAACTTGGCATCGGGCTCAGCATTTTAGGCGTTCTGCTGTTTCTGCTAATGATCACAACAATCGGCGCCAGTGTAAGCGACGGGATATTAAGGCCCGGAGAAGTGCTTACTGCCGCACAAAAACGTAAAAAATGGATGAATATGGGCATTGCAACGGTTGTATGCGCCCTGATCCTGTACGGCGGAAGCAGCTGGTGGGATAACTGGGCAGCCGATTACAAGCAATGGCTTTACAAACCGCTTCAAGGCAATACCAAAATCCTCGGTTCAGAGAACAATCCGGTTTTTCAGCTTGAAATTGATACTACTGGCTGGACGGCACAATCCAAAGGCAGCATGCTGAGTACATTGATTCCGGATCACGGCAAACTGATGCATACATTTCTGGTCCGGATTCCGGGCATGGACGCCTTTGCGCACATCCACCCGGAGCGAAAAGATACACTTCGCTTTGAAGCCGCACTTCCGGATTTGCCCGCCGGAAAATACCTTGTTTATTCCGATATCGTTCAGTATTCCGGGTTTGCCGAGACGATTGTAGATACGTTGGTCATACCCGCTCAGATCCAGAGCAAAACGCAGCCGGCAACCGTTGCGCAGGAAGATACCTATACGTTAACCGATCCGCTGGATTCGCCCGGAAGGATTCCGTACGATGCCAATGTGGTCATTTGCGGCAAGCCCGGAACCAAAACCGTTTTCAAAGACAGTTCGTATGCCGTTTGGGAAGGGAAACCCGACAAACCGCTGAAAGCCGGAATTCCTTACGAGCTTAATTTCGAAATTTTCAATCCCGACGGAAGTCCGTGCCTGCCCGAACCTTATCTTGGAATGACCGGTCACGTTGCCGTTTTCCGGTCCGACGGCTCGGTTTACATTCATCTGCATCCCGGCGGTTCCTTTTCAATGGCAGCCGGCCAGACATTCAAAAACCGCATTTCCGACACCGCCAACATTGCAAAAAGACCGTCGCCCGCTATGTTCCGCGACAGCGTTGACCGGCATCTTGCACGTTTGAAATCCATGTCCGTGCCGGAAAGAGAAGAATTTCTAATGACCGAAATGGGCATGTACGATACCGCAGGCACCGGAATGACGGGAATGGAACACAGCAACCGGATCACTTTTCCCTATTCATTTCCAAAGGGCGGCCGCTACCGCATTTTCCTACAGATAAAACGCAATGACAAAGTACTTACAGGCGCATTTGACGTCAGAGTAAACGATGCCGCTGCTTTATAAAAAGTGATTTATAACAATCCGGCCACTTTTTTGAACGTCATTTCATTGTAGTTTTCTACATACATGTTGCACGGAGGCAATTCTTCCTGCGTATGCGAGCTCAATACGCCCACTACGCGCATACCGGCATTCAGCGCGGCCGAAACACCGGAGTAAGAATCCTCGAATACGATGCAGTTTTCCGGATCAACATCCAGATTTTTCGCGGACTTCAGATAAATTTCAGGATCAGGCTTGTGCTTTTCCACATCTTCACTCGTAAGAACGGAACCCAGGTCTTTGCCGATCAGGACTTTGCTTACTATCAGCTCGAAATTGGCATACGGCGCAGAAGTCGCCACGCCGATTTTCACTCCGTTTTCCTTTAAGTCACGAATGAATTTTGTAATGCCTGCAATGGGTGAAATATGCGGACCGTACAGCTCACGAAACAGGCTTTCTTTTTCATTTTCCAGTTCAAGAAGTTCTTTTCCTTCCACTTTGCGATTAAGAAAATGGCTCAGAATGTAACTGTTGCTTTTGCCAAACATATGATCGGCAAAGTCCGCATCCGTCGGAGAAAGGTTCCGCTTTGAGAAAAATTCCCGGAAAGCCATGGAATGATACGGGTTCGTATGGCAGATTACGCCATCCATATCAAAAATAACTGCTATTTCTTTTTTCATTTTGTAAAATTAATCATTGAATATCTTTAATCCTGTAACCTTCATTTCGTTGCTGCAACTGCATAATCCGGTTTTCTGATCAAAACACCGGCATACGGCTTCCGGCATACGGGCTTCCGGAAAACAGAACATGAAAATCAATCCTGCAATAAACATAAAGAATTTCATTGATCTTGTCGAAATACTTTGTTCTTTTATAATTATAATCCCGGTTGATCTGCAAGTACTTAGTATGCAACAAGTAACTTGAATATTAATTACAGTATACTTGCCCACCATTTTATCCAGACAACTTTAATATTATTAAATTGCCGCGTATGAATGAACTGGAACAAATAAATCGGAATACAGGCCAATCTTTTATGAATAGTCCGGCCGGCAAACTGACTTCCCTGGAAATTTATGATAAATACGGCGCAATGGCTTACGGCATTATTCTGCAGATCATCCCGCAGCCTCATCTCGCGCAGGAAGTGCTGATCAGTGTATTTTCTTCGCCTCTGCTGCAAAGCTGCAACAGTTATCCGTTTACCTTTGCCGTATGCATTATCAAACTGGCGCGTGCAAAAGCTGTGGAAGCCAAAAGAAAACTTGCGGGCGCTTCATCCCCGGCTCTGGACATCCGCAGTGACGCAGCGGAAAATTCTCCGCAGCAGGTTTTTGATCTTGCTTTCCGTCAGGGATTTTCACCGGAAGAAGTGGCAGAAAAACTGAACATTTCCAAACCCGAGGTACTTCGCTCGTTACATGCATTCTTTAAATCAAACCGCGATGCTTAAACTGAACATACATTGAATACGCAGGATCTTATAAAAAGCGGGATTCTGGAATCTTATCTGCTCGGACTTGCAAGTCGGGAAGAACAGGAACTTGTACAGCAAAAAATGCTGGATGACCCCGAACTTGCTGCTTATGTAACCCATCTTGAAAATGACGTGCTGAGCTACTTTGATGCAAATGCGGTGTCTCCGCCGCAGGACGTACGCGAAATTGTGCATCTGAGAAGCAGAAAGGGCAATGCTCAAAAAAGAAAGCACGTTTTCAACCGCATTCCCAAAGAAGAAAATTATAACAAAGGCCCTTACCTGGAAGTTGAAGTAAGCGATACGTATATCAAAGTGCATAAATACTGGCGCCCGGCCTTTATAATCGTATTTATCCTTTCAAAAATATTCCTCATTGCAGGACTTTATTATTACTTTAAATCTTCCGGCCAGGAACAGGAAATCCTCAGACTGAAAACCCAGATTCAGCAGCAAAAGTAATTCCGGCGGTTACGATCTTACATTTTACCATTCACATTTCACTTTTCACAAAACTCTTTTACTTCAATTTGACTCCACAAGCTGCATTTTCATGCTGCATTACGGAATTATTATATTTGTCCGGAAGTATACTTTATCATAAAGAACTTTTATACTTGTTTTCGTACTCTTAAAAATCAAAGATGTTTCCCTTTCGTGTTGGACAAGGCTATGACGTGCATCAGTTGGAAGAAGGCAGGCCGTTCTGGCTGGGCGGTATTCTGATTCCGCATACACATGGCGCAAAAGGCCATTCAGACGCAGATGTCGTTTGTCATGTGATATGCGATGCGCTGCTGGGCGCTGCAAATCTACGTAACATCGGCTATCATTTTTCGGATAAAGACCCGCAATGGAAAGGGGTTGACAGCAAGATTCTGTTAGCAAAAGTGCTGGAAATGATCCGGGAAAAAGGCTACGAAGTCGGGAATATCGATGTGACCGTCATTCTTCAGAATCCCAAATTAAACCCGCACATTCCGGACATGAAGGCATGTCTGGCCAAGGTGACGAATATTCCTGAGAACGATATTTCCATCAAAGCAACGACTTCCGAACAGCTTGGATTTGTAGGAAGAGAAGAAGGCATCGCCGCTCAATGCGTAGCGCTGATTTACATTCCCAGTGCTTTTCAGGCAAGCTGAACTAATGCAAACATGAAATTTTACGCAAAATATATTTTATGAAAAGACTGTTACTCTTTCTGCTTTTTTCTTCCGGCATCGGTTTCACTGCGGACGCACAAAATGCTTCCGAGGTTACGCAGCCGCTCGGCTTTGAAGAATACGATCCGATTTCAACGCTGAAAGTAGAGGAACATATCTTGAAGCGTGCCAAATTTCCATTTATCGACGTCCATAATCATCAGACGCAAATGCCGACGCAAGACCTGAAAGCATTGTCGGCACAAATGGACAGCCTGAACATGGGCATCATGATCAACCTTAGCGGAAGAGGCTGGTCGCAGGAATGGAGCGAAGGAACAGCCACGCTCAAAGGATCGCTTGATAACATCGCCAGAAACGAACCCAAACGCATAGCTGTTTTTACCAATCTTCAGTTTAAAGGATTCGGTGAAAAAGACTGGACTTCAAAAGCGGTAAAGCAGCTGGAAGAAGATGTAAAAATGGGGGCAAAAGGACTTAAAATATACAAAAGCCTTGGTTTTAGCGGAATAAGAGATGATAAAGGAAACCGTGTTGCCGTAAGTGACGCAAGATTACAGCCCGTATGGCAGAAATGCGGCGAACTCGGCGTTCCGGTTCTGATCCATACGGCGGACGTACCGTCATTCTGGGACCCGATGGACCGCTATAACGAACGCTGGCTGGAACTGAAAACGCATCCCGGCAGGCGCAGGGACAAAAACGATCCCGTTCCTTTTGATTCGCTCATCGCCGAACAGCATCACATTTTCCGCAGTAATCCGAAAACGACTTTCATAAACGCGCACATGGGCTGGTATCCTAACAACCTGAAAAAACTGGACAGCCTGATGATTGCATTTCCGAACATGTACGTGGAAATCGGCGCGGTGATTGCTGAACTGGGAAGGCAGCCCAGAAGTGCAAAAAAGTTCTTTGAAAAATATCAGGACCGCGTTCTTTTTGGAAAGGACAGCTGGGTCCCGTCCGAATACTCAACGTATTTCCGCGTGCTGGAAACCGAAGACGAATATTTCCCCTATCACAAAAAGTACCATGCTTTCTGGCGCATGTACGGCATGGGACTTTCCGATGAAGTACTGAAAAAACTGTATTATAAAAATGCCTTGAAAATCATTCCCGGCCTGGACAAAAGCTTGTTTCCAAATTAAGCTACTTAAAAGACTTGGCTTCCTTGATCACCGCTCTATATTCAGCTTTTTCAAGGCATTTTTTATAGTAATCCTTAGCTTTCTGCCTGTTTCCGGCCCGTGCTGAAATGCGCGCCAGTCCAGCGTATGCCAGTGCGTGATATTCTTTGGTATACTGGTCGTCATGCGGGGTTTTCAGCGCAAGCAGATATTCATGCTGTGCAGCAGCATCGTTATTCTCACCTTTTTCTTCCAGGATTCCCTGAAATGTGCGCCATGCTGCCGGATAAAAACCCGTATTTATCTTCCTGAGAACAGCCAGATCCTTTGCCGCATTTTCATACTTCCCGGCAAGCAACAGCGATTCGGCATTTTTCATCCGGAATACAGGGTTATGAGGATACCAGTTCACAAGCTTTTCGGTATAAAAAGCAGCCTTTTCTGGTCTTGATTCATATTTCAGGTACAAATGCGCCAGGTAAAAACAGGATTCGGCACGTGTAATGGTGCCTACTTTGGTTGCATTGTCAATTTGTTTGAGCCCCAGTGCCTTGTTGCCTTTCTTGAAAAAAATCAGCAAAGGCTTCACAATCGGATGTTCTTCGGGATATACTTCAATGTAATAATTATACATGCCGGAAGTAAAGTAGAATTCCGGATTTTTGCTGATCAGTTTCATGCCTTCCGTAAAGGCGTTATAGGCTTTTTTGCCCTCGCCCGCCGCATTCACCATTTCGCCGCGGTAGTTATAAAGCATCGCCATATACCCGCGTGCGACCATCGTATAAAAAACTGCTTCCGGGTCCGTGCTGTTTTTTCCGAATTTTTTATTGATGGATTCCAGGCATAGTTCCAGTTTTTGAAAATATTCCTTCGATTTCACCGGATTATCCTTGATCGGCAGGTATTTCCAGAAAAGGATAAAGGAGTCCAGAATATGAGAAACCGGATGATTCGGGTACTTTTTTTCAATTTGATTCATATAAACCCCGGCCTCGTCAAACTCGTAATTATAGATTTTATCCAGAGTGTTCTGAACATTTTTCAAAGAAACCGGATCATTCAGCAGCTGGGCACGCGAAGGCAATGAAAAGGAAAGGAGAATTGTCAGTAAAAAAAGAAATCGAAGCATATTTTGCATGGCCTTTACTATAAACTCAAAATGGTTTGGTGGTATCCCGACTGAACACTAGCTTTGTTTATAACCCTGATTTGTTTCAACGGGTTTCTGCGGCCTGTTTTATTTTAACCATTTTCGGGCCGATAAATTATTACAAATCTGAAATTATGATCCGTTACAAGCAGTTTACACTGGATAATGGCCTGAAAGTTTTTGTTCATGAAGATTTTTCAACGCCGATGGCTGCCGTTAATATACTGTATAACGTAGGTTCAAGGGATGAAGATCAGGAACGTACCGGATTTGCGCATCTTTTTGAGCATCTGATGTTCGGCGGCTCCAAGCATATTCCGAGCTATGACATTCCGGTTCAGAATGTCGGAGGCGAAAACAACGCATTTACTTCGCCGGATATTACCAATTATTACATTACGTTGCCCGCAGACAATGTAGAAACGGCATTCTGGCTGGAATCGGACAGAATGCTCAGTCTTTCCTTTGACCCGAATGTACTGGAAGTCCAGCGCAAAGTCGTCATTGAAGAGTTCAAGCAAAGGTATCTGAATCAGCCTTACGGCGACATGTGGCTCAAACTGAGGCCGCTTGCCTATAAAGAACATCCGTACCGCTGGGCAACGATCGGGAAAGACATCGAGCACATCGAACGTGCCACAATGAATGACGTGCAGGATTTTTTCTTTCGTTTTTACCGTCCGAACAATGCCATTATGGTCGTGGCCGGCGCTGTGACGTTTGAACAGATTGAGGAACTGGCACAAAAGTGGTTTGGCGATATTCCGGCCGGACCGGCGTATGTAAGAAATTTACCGAAAGAACCGAAACAAACCGAAGCAAGGCATCTGGAAACATCAGCCTCTGTTCCTTTGGATTCACTGATCAAGGTTTTTCACATGCCGGGCAGATATGAGGACGGATTTTATGCCGGCGATTTGCTCAGCGATATTCTCGGACGAGGCAAATCTTCGCGTTTGTATCAGCAGTTATTAAAGGAAAAAGCCATTTTCAACAGCATCAGCGCAAGTGTGACTTCTTCTTTGGATCCCGGTTTGCTGCTTATCAAAGGCAATCTTAACCCGGGTGTAAAGCTTGAAGATGCGGATGCTGCGGTGAAGGAAATTCTTCAGGAACTCGTTGAAAACGGAGCGACAGACGAAGAAGTTACAAAAGTTAAAAACCAGTCCGAAGCTTCCCTTGCTTTTTCCGAAGTGGAACTGCTGAACAGGGCTATGAACCTCGCTTTTGCAGCCAATGCCGGAAACGTGGAATGGGCCAATAATGATGCAGAAATCATCCGGAACCTGACTTCCGCCGACATTCACGAAGCTGCCAGAAATATCCTGAAACCGGAAAACGCCTCGACATTGTACTACCGCGCAGAACAGAAAGCATTGGCTTAACTTTTAGCTGTTGGCTTTTAGCTATTGGCTTTTAGCGCTTAGAACTGTTTTAATAGAAAGTTATTAAAGCGCTGAAAATAAAATCGAGCGAAGCAGCTGCTTCGCTCGATTTTATAAAAATTGCCAAACAATTCTTTGTTAATACAATTATCTCTAAAAGCTAATAGCTAGCCGCTAACAGCCAAAAGCCACTCAACTCTCAGGCAGAAACGTTAAATAACTGAAATTTTCTTCCTTAAACATTTCCTGCGCGATTTCCTGTAACTGCGTTGCGGTAATCTGTTCGATTTCGGCGAATATTTCCGGAAGCGAATCCACACGGCCAGTATCCAGCAAACTTTTTGCCATCATCAGCATAAAACTCATGTTGCTTTCTTCCGACATCGCAAGCTGGCCCATCAACTGAACTTTGGTCTGATGAAGCTGCAAAACAGACAAGGGAACTTCCCGGATGCGTTTCAGTTCTTTATGGATCAGTGAAATGCTTTTATTCAGCTGCTTCTGTTCGGTACCAAAGAAAATCCCCATAAATCCGGTATCCAGATACGGCGTGTAATTTCCTTCAATGGAATAAACCAGACCGTACTTTTCGCGCAAAGAAAGGTTAAACCTCGAATTCATGCCCGGGCCTCCGAGCAAATTCACAAGCATGAAAAACGGAAGCCTGCGGTCGTCGAGTAATGCAAAAGCCGGCTGGCCCATGGCGCATTGTGCCTGTGAAATGGAGCGTTCTTTCTGTTCCTGAACGGGCGTATACAAAACCGGCGGCTTGCGTTCGCGAGTTGTTCTGCGATGCGGAACTGCTCCGAGATACTTTTCCGCAACGCGCACTACTTTTGAAAAAGGCAGTCGGCTGACCGAAGAAACCACAATTTTTTCCGTATCAATATTGTCATTGATAAACTTGAAAAGCTGCTCTTTGCCAAAGGAATTGACCGTCTCAGCCGTTCCCAGAATATTGTAACCCAAAGCATGATCCGGAAAAACAAGCTGGTCAAAATCGTCCTGAATAGCATCTTCGGGCGAATCCACATACATGGACATTTCTTCCAGAATCACATTTCTTTCCCGCTCGATCTGTTTTTCAGGAAATACGGAATGGAATGTAATATCCGCCAGCAAATCCATGGCTTTTTCAAAATGATCGTCCAGAACGGAAGCGTGAAAGCAGATTTTTTCTTTTGTCGTATAAGCGTTCAGCTCACCTCCGACATTTTCCAGCCGGTTAATGATATGATAGGAACTGCGTTTTTCTGTTCCTTTAAAAGCCATATGTTCCCAGAAATGCGCAAGTCCCTGCTGATGAGGCAACTCGTCACGGCTTCCGATATCCAGCATGATGCCGCAATGCGCTATCTGCGTGTATGGAACCTGTTTATGTGCTATGCGGATCCCGTTCGACAGCGTATGTATCTGATATTCTTCTGTTGGTAAAATAGAGGATATTTTAGGGTCAGTCCGTTTTTGAACGTTATTTCTTTTCATTCCAGGTAAACACAAAATACGCTCCAATAATTTTCGGAGGTATCCACAAAATTACAGACTTTTGCTCTGAAACCCTTATCAAGTATCAGTTATGCGGATCGGATTTGACGCCAAAAGAGCTTTTGCAAATAAAACAGGCCTTGGAAATTACAGCCGATTTGTCCTCAACGCCCTTTCTGAATATGCTCCGGCCAACAAATATTTTGTTTATGCGCCAAAAAATAACCGGAACCTGTTTCCTGAATTTCCGGAAAGAGCCATTCATTACCCGGAAACTTTTCTGGACAAGAAATTATCTTCCTTATGGCGCTATGCAACGATAACCAGACAGCTTAAAAAAGATAACATCCATATTTTCCACGGCCTCAGCAACGAGTTGCCGCAAGGGCTGCATAACGCCGGGATAAAGTCGGTTGTAACGATTCATGATCTGATTTTTGAAAGACTGCCGCATGTTTTCAAACCGCTGGACCGTATGATTTACAGGCATAAATTCCGGTCTGCATGCGAGCGCGCGGATACTGTTATTGCCGTAAGCGAACAAACCAAGCGCGACCTCAACGAACTCTACAGGATTGATAACAGCAAAATCAAGATTGTGTATCAGGATTGTAATCCGTTATTCAAGAAGCTGGTTAATGAGCAGGAGAAAGACCGCATTACCGATTTGTACGGTATCAGATCACCTTACATTTTGAGCGTCGGCACGCTGGAAGAAAGGAAAAATCAGCACCGGCTTGTGGAAGCATTCGCCGCTATCGGCAAAAGGGATTTCAAGCTTGTTCTGATTGGAAAACCGACTGCATACATTAAAAAAATACAGCAGATTATTTCTGAAAACAAGCTGGAAAAAGAAGTTGTAATTTTACAAAACGTTCCGACGGCGCATTTGCCGGCATTGTATCAGAAAGCAGCCGTTTTTGCATATATATCTGTTTATGAAGGCTTCGGAATTCCTATTCTGGAAGCATTGCACAGCGGAACGCCCGTACTTTCCGCAAAAGGTTCCTGCCTGGAAGAAGCCGGCGGCCCCGGCGGTTTGTATGCCGATCCTTATCAAACAGAAGACATCAGCAAGCAGCTTGAAAAACTGATTACTGATGTCCAGTTAAGAAATTCCCTTACAGAAGCAGGGAAAACACATATTACTCAATTCTCCGGTGAAAAAATCGCAGCCCGGCTGATTGATATTTACAGTAAGCTGAGCTGATCCGGCAAACTTTTATTTTTCACGGTACTGTTCAATAATCCTGAACAAAGCTTTCTGTTTTTCCAGATCGGGAAAGAAATCAAACAGCTGCACGTGTGCATCGTAATTCAGTGTCAGTGCGATTTCAAGATTCAGCAATGCCTCGCGGTACTCGCCGCCGTGGATCTGATAAACCGTCATGCGGTAATACAAATCGGCTTCTTCGGGCATTTCGTCAATGGCAGCCTGCAGAAGATCACAAGCCCTTGCATAATTTCCCTGTTCAAAAAGCACATGCGACCATTTCAGCCAGATATCCGGATTGGAAGGTTCAATTTCAGCCGCTTTTTCAAAAGCTTCAAAAGCCGAAACCACATTTCCGACCTTGAACTCGGTTTCAGCAAGTGCCAGCCAGTAATCAGGGTTCAGTTCGGTGATTTGTATCGCCTTGCGCAGAAAACCGACGGCTTCATACCAGCGGCCCAGCTCACTGAAACAGATTCCCAGTCCATACCAGCCATCATCCCACTGACTGTCCAGTTTTACGGTCTGACGATAATATTTGATCGCCGTTTCAAACTCGCCCAGTTTTTCATAGCATGTTCCCAGGCAGCAGCAGGTTTCCGGCTGTTCGCCTTCCAGTTCAATGGCTCTTAAATACTGATCTTTGGCATCTTCATACTTTTCAAGGTTCATGTATGAATTCCCGAGCTGAAAGAATGCCGACGCAAAATCGTCTTTGATCAGCGTGGCATATTCATAGGCATTTACCGCGTCTTCATATCTTTCGAGCTTGCTGAATGCAATTCCGAGATTGTACCATGCATGCTGTGAAAAAGGGTTCCGGTCTACAAGTTCATTATAGTAATCCAGATGACTTTCCAGCTGCCCGATCAGATCAAGGCAATGCGCCAGTTCGTACAATGCACTTTCATTGTTCAGGTTGTTGCGAAGCGACTTTTTATAATATTTGATCGCATCCTCGTATTTTCCCCAGTTCTGGTAAGTCTGACCAATCTGAAAATAAATTTCGTCCTGATCTTCCACGCGCTGAAGCAGATTTTCCAGTACTTCAATGGCTTCTTCGTATTCGCCCATCATATTGGAAATAGCCACCTGCATAAACGATATTTCAATGTCTCCGGGATGAAAAAGGGAAGCCCTTTCCAGAATTTCCTGCGCAAGGTCAAATTCACCCCTGTTTGCATGAAGCTGAACCATGCTTAGCAGCAGGTCAAGCGAATACGGATAATCCGTAAGCCCGAGTTCACATGCTTTATAGGCTTTGTCCCACTCTCCTTTTTCTATATAATGAACCGTAACCTTTTCGTACGTATCCAAATCAAAAAATACCGGCTCACTGGTTTTCAGCATTTTTTCAAACCTGAGCAATGTTTCTTTCAAATAATCCTTTCTTTCCCCGAAATTTTTCTCCATCATACGAACCGCTAGATTAGATTTGAGGGGCTTACGCACCACTAAATAATAAAAGAAAGTTATAAAATAATTCCCCGTAATTCAAATCCTGCCCAGCAAACTTTCGCTGACACGGGCAACCGTTTGTTCAATCGGCTGAAACTTAAAATCTAACGCCTTTCTGATCTTTTCATTGTTGTACCGGATCCTGCGGGCTGCCGATTGTGCAGTTTCTTTGGTTATCAGCGGTTTTGTACCCAGCAGCCAGGTCCTTACAGCTTCCACCCGCCAGATGATTCCGGCAAGCCCGGCTCCTACCCGGAATGAAGGCCGCTTTTTGCCCATGGCATCGGCTATATGGTTAAACAAATTCTGATAAGAAATACTTCCCGCATTGAGCAGAAATCTTTCTCCTGAAATATCGGACAAAACGAGCCGGAAAACGATTTCCGCAACATCCAGAACATCCACGTAATTGGCGATTCCTTCTGTATAAAACGGTTTTTCCCGGAATACGTAACGGAAAATCTGCGTACTGCTTTTTGTCCAGTCGCCTTCGCCCAGGATCAAAGTCGGATTCACAATAACGGCATTCAGCCCTTCGGCAATGCCGCGCCATACTTCCAGTTCGGCAAGATGTTTGGTTTTTGCATATTCGGAGTTCTCGGGCGATTCTTCCCAGCGCTGGCTTTCATCCAGCACCGTATCCTGTCCCGGAATTATTTTTCTGGAATCGGGCCGGCCCAGCGCAGCAATGCTGCTTACATGACACAATTTCCTGATTCCCGATTTCAGGCATACATTGACAACATTGGCGGTTCCTTCCACATTTACCTTGTACATATTCTTTTTGTCCTTTGGAACAAAAGAAACGACAGCTGCCGTATGCACCACAAAATCAATGTCCTGCATGGCTGTCTGAAGTGAAGGAATATCCAGAATGTCGCCTTCGGTCCACTCGATCCGGGATTCAATGTCTGCCAAAAGGCTTCGGTCAGAATCTTTTCTGTAAAGGCCCAAGACGGTATGACCTTCGGCAAGAAACCTTTTTGCAACAGCACTACCGACCAGTCCCGTTACGCCGGTGATTAGAACTTTCATAAACAGCAAACAAATTGTAGGTTCCAAAGTTCGTAGTTTAAAACCGGTTTTGTTATAAAAACTACATACTGCAAGCCTTTTTGCTAATTTTACGTTTCAGAAACCAGCGGGATGCGATTTTCATCCGCAACATACATTTTATAAACATTAGCTAAAAAATGCCCATTTCCAATCCAAAAAGATACACAGTTACGGCAGCCCTCATTTACGCCAACGGCCCGATCCATATCGGACATCTGGCCGGCTGTTACATTCCCGCAGACATCTATGTGCGATACCTGCGCTCCAACGGAAAAGAAGTAGCATTTATAAGCGGAACGGATGAACACGGCGTTCCGATCACGATACGCGCGAAAAAGGAAGGACTTACGCCGCAGCAGGTTGTAGACAAGTATTACACGCAGATTGATGCCGCATTCAAGGAACTCGGCATTTCCTTTGATATTTATTCACGCACGAGCAAGCCTGTGCATCATGAAACTTCCCGGGAGATTTTCAGGGATCTTTACGATAAAAAGGTTTTTGCAGAAGAAACGACGGAGCAGTATTTTGACGAAACCGCGCAGCAGTTCCTGGCCGACAGATACATTGTGGGAACCTGTCCCGTTTGCGCCAATCCCAATGCATACGGCGATCAGTGCGAACGCTGCGGCTCCACATTAAGCCCGCTGGAACTGAAAGATCCGCGTTCCATGCTTTCGGGTGCGAAACCCGTTCTGAAAGCAACCAAAAACTGGTACCTTCCGCTGGACGCCATGCAGCCGCAAATTGAGGAATACATCAACGGCCATACGGAATGGAAAACGAATGTTTTCGGCCAGTGCCAGTCGTGGCTGAAAGACGGCCTGAAACCGCGTGCCATGACGCGCGACCTGGACTGGGGAATCAGCGTACCGCTTCCGGATACCGAAGGAAAAGTTTTGTATGTATGGTTTGAAGCGCCGATCGGCTACATTTCGGCAACGAAAGACTGGCTTATCCAGAAAAACGGTTCGGACGAAGGCTGGAAAAAATGGTGGCAGCATTCCGGAGACAATCCGGAAGAAGAAACCAAACTTGTGCATTTTATAGGAAAAGACAACATCGTTTTCCATTGCATTATTTTCCCTGCGATGCTGATGGCCGAAGGCCATTATATCCTGGCCGACAATGTTCCTGCCAATGAATTCATGAACTTGGAAGGTGATAAAATTTCTACTTCCCGGAACTGGGCGGTATGGCTGCACGAATATCTTCAGGAACTTCCCGACAAGCAGGATGTACTGCGCTATGTACTGACAGCCAATGCGCCCGAAACCAAAGACAGTGAATTTACATGGAAAGATTTCCAGACACGCAACAACAGTGAACTCGTAGGTATTTACGGCAACTTCATCAACCGTGCCATTGTTCTTACACAGAAATTCTGCGACAGTAAAGTGCCGGCAGCCGGCGAACTGCAGGAAATTGACCTGAACGTACTGAAAGAACTTGCGGCTTTTCCGGCCCGCATTGCTGAGTCCATGGAAAATTTCCGTTTCCGCGAAGCGCTGACGCTCATTATGGATCTGGCCAGAACGGGCAACAAATACCTTGCGGATACGCAACCCTGGCATGCCATTAAAACCGATCCTGAAAGAGTAAATACCATCCTGAACATTGCACTGCAGATTTCAGCCACTTTATCCATCGTTTCGGAACCGGTTCTTCCGTTTACGGCCGGAAAAATCAGTGAGCAGCTCGGACTGACCGGGAAAACATGGCAGGATGCCGGAAAAGCAGATTTGCTGCAGGCCGGACAGCCAGTTTCCGAAGCAAAACTGTTGTTTGAAAAAATTGAAGATCACGTAATCGAGAAGCAAATCCAGAAACTGCATGAAGCCAAACGCCTGAACGAACTGGAAGGCAAAACGGTTGCGGCGGTCAAGCCTGAAATACAGTATGATGATTTTGCAAAAATGGATATTCGCGTCGCGACTATCATCGAAGCCGAAAATGTCCCGAAAAGCAAAAAACTGCTGAAATTGTTAGTGGATATCGGTACGGAAAAAAGAACGGTGCTGAGCGGGATTTCGGAACATTTCAAAGCAGAGGAAATTATCGGGAAGAAAGTTTTATACCTCGCCAATCTTGCCCCGCGTAAAATGATGGGAATGGAAAGTCACGGCATGATCCTGATGGCCGAGGACCGCGACGGCAGCCTGGCGTTTGTACAGCCGGGCAAAGAAGTATGGAACGGCGGAACCGTCAACTAAGTTTCACGACCAGCCGATCAGAACTGCAAAACCGGTTCTGATCGGCTGATTGAATTTTTATTTATACGTATTCTGCTTTCACCTTATCGTAAATAGCGTAGACTTTATCCACCAGAACCTGACATTCCCTGTCTGTCAGGTGGTCAATCGTATTGCGTACTTCATTAGCCACCACTTTACCTTCTTCATCCAGCTTGGCTCCTTTGTGTTTGATAAGGCCAAGAATACTTTCCCATTCACCCAGCAGGGTTTCCGAGAAGTAACGCGGCTCGATAATATTGAAGTAAGCATATTGTGACATCAGTTTTTCTTTCAGCTTTCCTTTGGCGCTTGAAGCCTTCAGTTCATTGACAAGTTTTGTCAGTTCGGTGTAAGCATAAATATTTGATTTTTGCATAACGTTGGGCATGAAGAGTTAACTGAATATGCTTTTAGAGTACATATTTAGCAACTTTTTCAACAACATCGCAACGGCGTAACGCATCTGTACACAATCCATTGGCAACGTTCAATTTATCCATTTAATACTACAATAATTAATTAAAACATCGAATAAATTTAATATTGAATTTAAATAAAAAAGCTCCGGACACCTGTGCATCCGGAGCTTTCAAAATCATTATTTATAATTAATAACGTTCAATGTCCACTTTTCTGTGATAATCACCCTGTTCGTTTCCGTAAGGAAGGAAAAGGACAAGTTGGCGTGAAATATCGTTATATTTAGCTGAAATATTTTCTACATCCACTCCTTCCGGAATTACAAATGTATTGATGAAACGGACTGTTTTCCATTGCTCTTCGTCGGAAATATTCTCCTGCGAGAAGATTGGCAACAAATGAAAAAGCTTAAGGTTATTCGTATTCTTTTTTCCTTTTACAACTTCCAATTGAAGATCCTCAACCTCGATGCCTGGAATTTTTACAACTACCTCAAAACCGTCCGATCCTTTTTCAAGCTTTATAGCGGGCTCACTCATTCCACCATTTATTGTGTTAATAAAATCGATATTCATCAACATTTCCTGGGGTATTTTCAGTTTGCTTTCCATAGCTATCGCGTTTAAGGTTCACAAGTTTTACTTAGTAAATAGAAAACTGCGTGCCAGACTTCATTACTTTCAGAAAAAACAGAAATTTAATCATAATAATGAAAGTATTAAGTATCCGGCAAGCACTTTCTGAGCCTTATAACTCCATATTCGGCATAATTGGTATTTAATCCTAGCAAAATTTACGACCTGCCAAACTTGCAGGACAAAATCCACAGCAGCGCCATTTTGTCCTGTTTGCCCCTTTTCTCCCGTTTTTACCTGTCGCTGTGTCCGAGGCTGCGTTCCGGATCTATCACGTCTCTTACCCTTTGTTTCAGTTCTTTCGGCTCGGGAAAACGGCCTTCCCGCTTTCTGTCCCACAGCAGGGTTTCGTTCAGGTGCACCGTATATCTGCCGGCTACTTCCGAAGGCACCAGCTGAACGGCATGCAAGTCATCCGTAAAAGTAGTAAGCAGTTCCTGTGCGATCCATGCAGCACGCAGGAGCCAGCCGCATTTGGGGCAGTATTCTATGGTTATGGTCGATTTCATAGCAAGTCACGATCAAGGCTGTTGTCAAAATAAGTTCGTTTTATTTTAAACTTAAAAAAGTCGCAAAAGATCTCTCTCACGACTTTATAATATAACCTAACCCTGTATTTACAATCATTTTCCTGCTTGCGGATTTCTAAATTTACTATAATTTCCTATCGAGTTCTAGCGTGAATTTCCCCGGTCTGACGATCACGTAACATCACTTCCGCAATTGGTAATAACCCTTAAAGTGCCAGGTAAAATTACGTGATTTACGAACCCTTATTCCATAACATGTACTGTAAATCAATATATTATAAAAATACCGATTAATCAATAGCCCGATTCTTGCTTGGTGTTGAGAATCCCGCTGGTTACATTTACATATATTGTTCTACTTAATCTTTTTATTAATAAATCCATGGATACTAAAAGATTTACGGGTAAAGAAGGTGAACTGGTATCGGCCGAAGCAGCATTGAGATTAACTAGTCTGTATCAGGCCAGACAGAATAAAATTCTGGAACGCGGCGATAAGTATGTCAAGGCAGAATTTTTCGGGATTCACACTTTCAATGAGTTGATCAGCATGCATGGAGATAAATGTGCCGGTTTCAGAATTTATTACGGAATCCGGGAAGAAGAGGAAGATGCTTCTGAAAACAAACGCTTGATAGGCAGAGAGATAATGAAAAAACCTACATCAAGGTTAATTCTTGTTCCTGTGGACGAAGACGGAAATGATCTGACAGCCAGCGCACAACTGGGCGGACTGAAAGATATGCCTGCTATGAAAGAGGTGATGCTTGGCGGGCCTCTCTGCCCGAGCCAATGCTAGGGCAGGCTATTAAATATATACATGTATGTTTCCCGTATATCTGACATATTGTACCAAAAACCCTGTTGGATGTATAGCTGTATTTATCACACTATTGCCCTTGATATTAATAATTTACAGAAAGGCATACATTGATCCTTCCTTTAAGTTACTTTTACTATATCTGATTTTCAAGCTGATTATTGATGTAATTATGTTTCACACAGCAGCAATGCATCAGAATAACTTATTGTATTTTAACATTGCCATTCCTTTTTACTATTCTTTTCTAAGCGGAATGTTTTATTTCAAATTCAGTTCCATAACTTTCAAAAGGTTTCTGATTGCATCCATGATCGGGTTTTTGATCTTTACAGTCTGGGACATACTGAAATCGAATTCACAGCTGCACGACCTCCATAATCACAGAGCTGTACTGTTTGCAAAGACCGTAGAAGGAGTTTTAATCATTGCGCTCGTTCTGTTGTTCTTTTACGATATTATAAAATCCCTGCAGATTCCGAACCTGCTTACTTTTCCGTTTTTCTGGGTTTGCTCGGGATTGCTGCTTTATTATTCCAGCTTTATATTTATTGCACCTGTTTTCCATTACACGGCCACCTGGAAAAACTCATTTGACCTGGGAATTGCCAATACGATTCCTACCCTGTTTGAAATCTTGTGCGCCTTGTTTTTTAGTATTGGTATTTATCACTTTTCCACAGCTGATTATGCAAAACAGTGAAGAATTGAAATGGGCATTACTTGTTGCTTCACTGGCAATGCTGACAATGGCATTCTGCATGATCTCCTTTGTGATGTACTATCAGAAAAGAAGGTTTGAAGAAGAGAAAAAAATAAACGATATTGAAAAGAATTACAACCGTTTACTGCTCGACACGGCACTGAATTCAGAAGAGACGGAAAGGCGCCGCATTGCACAGGATTTACACGATGACATTGGCACGATGCTCTCGCTGACCAAGTTAAGCCTGAACCAACTGATTAAAATGGCTGGAAATTCCCGGAATGAAAAAGAAGATCAGATCATGCGAAAATCCCAGTCCCTGGTTGAAGAAACCATCCTGCACGTAAGACGCATCACGCGCGACCTGGTTCCTACTACGCTGGAACGTTTCGGGTTACTGGAAGCCATTGAAGAGTTTATTCATAAACTGGCAGAGGATAAGAACCTGACCATTTCCTTTCATGCCGGCATGGAGGAATTTCCCAGACAGGCACAAAAACTGGAACTGACACTTTACAGGATCATGCAGGAACTGGTGAACAATGCTATCAAACATGCAAATTGCACCCGCATTGAAATTACACTGGAAATCAGGGAAGAACTGATTGGACTAAGGGTTACTGACAACGGAATCGGGTTTGATCCCGAGAAAATGAAAGAAAGCAGCATGGCAGGACTCGGGCTGCTTGGCATAGAAAGCCGTCTTGCTATTTTAAACGGTACGGTGCTGTACGAAAAGCCGGAAAAAGGCGGAGCAAGCGCTTTTGCGCAGATTCCCGTCATGCCGGTTGCAGATGTCAAGCTGGAACCCCTACACCCTTTCCGCAGAGAACGTGTGAATGTATAAAGTTATGAAAACGCTTAAACTTGGAATTGCAGACGATCACGAACTGTTCAGAAAAGGATTCATTTCCATGCTGAGCAGCGTTCCTGATTTTGAATTTATCCTGGAAGCTGCAAACGGGCAGGAACTTCTGGACAGGCTGCCGGGACATACGCCGGATATTGTGTTTATGGATCTGCAGATGCCCGTAATGGACGGCATTCAGGCGACCGAAGCGGCATTTGAACGTTTTCCGAATATCAAGGTTATCGTCGTTTCCATGTATAACGAAGACCGGTTTGTCATTCACATGCTGGAAAAAGGAGTGCAGGGTTATCTTCTGAAAGATACGAGTCCGGATGAGGTAGAAAAAGCAATCCGCCGGGTTGATGAAGAAGGATTTTATTATAATGATTTTGTTTCCAAGGCTATGCACCGGAAAATGGTTACCCGCCAGATCAACAAGCATCCTTTTTTCCCGAATGCCTGCAACGTAGCTTTGTCATCAAGAGAAAAAGAAGTGCTGCAGCTGATCTGTGACGGACTTTCCACAACCGAAATCAGCGACAAGCTTTTCATCAGCGTGCGTACCGTAGAAGGTCACCGGCTGAGAGTTCTTGAAAAAACAGGCACCAAAAGCACAGCCGCCGCCGTTGCTTTCGCTTATAAAAACCAGCTTCTGTAATTATCCCGCAGCCCTCTTCATCATTGCCCTGTATTACGACTGGAAACTACTGTAAAATTATGGTATCTTTCCAGAAGTAATATCCGGCATTTAATATGAAAGTCCTTATCGCCTGCACCAATCACCAGACATATCCTACCAAAACGGGCAAGACAGGATTGTGGCTGAGTGAGCTTACTCACTTCTATGAAAAAATGGCCGGCAGGCGGGTTCTGATGGATTTCGTAAGCCCGCTCGGCGGAGAAATCCCGATTGATGAAAGAAGCCTCGATTTCAAAGACGAATGCAATGCAAAATACTGGGAAGATGCTGTTTTCAGGAACAAGCTTTCCAATTCGCTTACTCCTTCGCAGGTACAGTCGGAAGATTACCGCCTTATTTATTTCACCGGAGGCCACGGCGCACTCTGGGACCTGACCGAAAACAGCGAACTGCAGGAAATTACGGCAAAAATATACGAGCGTAACGGAATGGTTTCTGCCGTTTGCCACGGCGTATGCGGATTGCTGAATGTCAGATTGTCCGACGGCTCATGGCTGATCAGTGACAAATACCTGACCGGCTTCTCCAATATTGAAGAAACATTGATGCGTTTTGTCAGTGAAGTGCCTTTTTACCTGGAAGACAAACTGAAAGAACGCGGCGCACATTATACCAAAGCCATGATCCCGTTTGTGGAATACATTGAAATGGACGAAAGGCTTATTACAGGCCAGAATCCGAATTCGGCCCGTAAGGTTGCCTCGAAAGCGCTTGAAGAACTCTTCGAAAAGTAAAACTGTATTTATTAGTAGCTTGCTTTTATTTCAGCAATAATCGTTTTGAAATCCGGTAGGATCACGTCTTTTTCAGAAACAATCGGATTTTCAACGCCCCAGTTTATTCCCAGATCAGGATCGTTCCACAGGATTCCGGACTCGGATTCCTTGTTGTAAACATTCGTGCATTTATAACTGAAAATAGTATCTTCCAGCGCAGCGAACCCGTGTGCAAATCCTTCCGGAATATAGGCAATGTTGTGCGTATCGCTTCTGAGTTCAAATATTTCGTGCTGGCCGAATGTCGGTGAATCCGGGCGGATGTCGACGGCAACATCAAGAACCCTGCCGGAAATAACCCTTACAAGCTTGCCCTGCGAAAAAGGCGCCTTCTGAAAATGAAGCCCTCTTACTACGCCTTTTTTAGAAAATGACTGATTGTCCTGGACGAAATTCGTGGGTAAATTCAGTTTCTTAAACAACTGCTCATTATAAGATTCAAAGAAAAATCCGCGTTCATCTTCGAAAACGCGCGGGAAAATTTCTACTAAACCGGATATGGAAGTTTCTCGAATCTGCATAGGTGTAATTTTCTCCTGTTTGGTTATGGCTATCTTTATCTTGCGACAAATTTATGAATCTATTGATAGAGGTTGTAATTTCGGCGCAATATTTCCAAAAACATGACTTACGAAGCGCTTTTTGAATCCATTTCCACAAAAAAATCTTACTTGTGTGTCGGGCTGGATACCGATATCCGGAAAATACCCGCTCATCTTCTAAAGGAAAAGGACCCGGTTTTTGAATTCAACAGACGGATTATTGACGCCACGGCCGATTTCTGTGTTTCCTACAAACCCAATACGGCCTTTTACGAAGCCCTCGGCCCGAAAGGCTGGGAAAGTCTTCAGAAAACCGTTGAGTATATCCCGAAAACGCATTTTACCATTGCCGATGCCAAGCGCGGCGATATCGGCAATACGTCCGGACTTTACGCCAGAACCTTTTTTGATCCTGCTTCTTCCGGAATGGAGTTCGACGCTGTAACGGTGGCTCCTTACATGGGAAGTGACTCTGTAAAGCCGTTTCTGGAATTTGAAAACAAATGGGTTATTCTGCTTGCATTAACGTCCAATCCCGGCAGTAACGATTTCCAAAGGCTTGATTCCGAAGGTGCTGCATTTTACGAACATGTTCTGCGCACTTCGCAGACATGGGCCGGGCCGGACCGCATGATGTATGTGCTGGGTGCAACGCAGGCTGCGGAATTCCAAAAAATAAGAACCATTATCCCGGAACATTTCATGCTTGTGCCGGGCGTAGGCGCGCAGGGCGGAAGTCTGGAAGAAGTTTCGAAATACGGCATGAATGCACATTGCGGACTGCTCGTCAATGCTTCCAGAAGTATTATTTATGCGGGAAACGACAAAGATTTTGCATTGAAAGCCAAAGAAGAAGCGTCCGGAATGCAGCAGGAAATGGAAATTTATCTGGATCGTTACTGCAAATAGCTTTTTCCGGAATCATTTACCCGCATCCTGACTTTTACAAATACATTTTTTCCAAATGCAACTCACCGACCAAAATACATTTACACTGCAAGGCATTGACCCGATCCAGCTTCTGGAACAATATGGAAGTCCGCTTTATGTTTACGACGGAGCCACGATCCGCCGGAAAGTGAATGAACTTCAGCAGGCTTTTTCCGGCATTAACATGAAGATCAAGTATGCGTGCAAGGCCAATACGAACTTGTCCGTCTTGAAACTGATGCGGAGCATCGGGGTGGAACTGGATGCAGTTTCTCCCGGCGAACTGGAAATGGGAAAAATGGCAGGTTACAGCGGCGATCAGATTACTTTCACGCCAAGCGGCGTTCCTTTTGAGGAAGTAAAAGCTGCCGTTGAAGCAGGCTCCATCGTGAATATCGACAGCATTCCGCTGCTGGAATGGTTTGGAAAAACATACGGAAACACAAAGCCGTGCATGATCCGAATCAAACCGAATGTGGCAGCCGGCGGAAATATAAAAATCATGACGGCACATGCAGATTCCAAATTCGGGATTTCGGTTCTGCTGCTGGACAGGATCAAGGAAGTAGTTGCAAAATATGATATAAAAATCATTGGTTTGCACCAGCATACCGGTTCTGATATCAAAGATGCGGAGCCGTTTCTGCAGGTGGCCGACATTCTTTTTGAGGCCGCAAAGCAGTTTCCGGATCTGCAAATCCTTGATCTGGGCGGCGGGTTCAAAGTTTCGTACCTGCCCGGAGACGCGGTGACGGATATGGAGCTGCTGGGAAACAAGATTTCGGAGCGATTTAAAACGTTCTGCAGCGAATACGGAAGGGAACTGCAGCTCTGGTTTGAGCCGGGCAAATTTCTGGTCAGTGAAGCCGGTTATCTGCTTGTGAAAACGACGGTTGTAAAAGAAGACCCGGCGCGCAATTTCGTGCATGTGGATTCAGGTCTGAATCATTTGATACGTCCGATGATGTACGGCTCCTATCATCACATTCTGAATCTTTCTAATCCGGGCGGCGAACAGAAACTGTATAATGTTGTGGGCTACATATGCGAAACGGACACGTTTGCTGCCGACCGCAACCTGCCGGAAGTTCGTCCGGGCGATGTGCTGGCGTTCCTGAATGCGGGCGCATACGGACTTACCATGAGTTCCAATTACAACACCCGCCTCCGCCCTGCTGAAATCCTGATTGACAATGGCGCAGCCAAGCTTGTGAGAAGACGTGAAACTTTGGAAGATTTGCTGAGAACCCAGATTGAAATATAGATCATTGCTAAAAACATAGATTGCCGTCAGTAACTTACACCGCCGGCTCAAATTTTTTAATAAACGGAAACTTCCATTGCTGATTTCTATTCAGTGATGGAAGTTTTGTTTTATGGCAAGCCTGACTTCAATAAATAAAAACAGCCCCTGAAAGCAGCCATTTTGTCCTGTAATTCCAGAAAAAGCCTAAAATAATGTCAAAATTTCCGGTTCTAAGCTGCGGCATACCATTTTTTATAAACCGTATAGAATCAAAAATGAAATGAACGCCATGAATTTTAACCAATATACAATCAAGGCGCAGGAAATTATACAGCATGCTGCGCAGATGGCCCAGGGAAATCAGCAGCAAGCTATTGAAACCGGCCATGTACTGAAAGCTATTCTGGAAGAAGACCCGAATACATCGCTTTTTCTTCTTAACAAATTAAATATCAGCCCCGAAATATTAAACAGCAGACTTCAGAAAATTCTGGACGGTTATCCGCGTGTAAGCGGCGGACAGCCTTATCTTGGCAATGACATGGCTGCTGCAAGCGGGAAAGCACAGAATTATCTGAAAGGATTCGGAGATGAATTCATAAGCATTGAACTTCTTTTACTGGGCATTCTAAGCGGAAAAGATTCCACAGCCAGCCTGATGAAAGAAGTTGGCTTTAAAGAAAAAGAACTGATTAACGCAATCAAGGAACTTAGAGGAAAAAATAACCCCGTGAAAGATCAAAACGCAGAAGCTAAATACCGCTCTCTGGAGCGTTACAGCAAAAACTTAAACGAACTGGCAAAAGCCGGCAAAATTGATCCGGTAATTGGCAGGGACGAAGAAATCCGGCGTGTGCTCCAGATACTGAGCCGCCGTACAAAAAACAACCCTATTTTGCTGGGTGAACCCGGCGTAGGTAAAACAGCGATCGTGGAAGGACTTGCCCAGCGCATCGTGCAGGGCGACGTTCCTGAAAACCTGAAATCCAAGATTATTGTATCCTTGGATATGGGTCTGCTTATCGCAGGTGCCAAGTACAAAGGTGAATTTGAAGAACGTCTGAAAGCAGTTATCAAGGAAGTGACGGATTCCGAAGGCGAAATCGTCCTTTTCATTGACGAAATACACACATTGATTGGTGCCGGCGGAGGCGGAGAAAGCGCAATGGACGCTGCCAACCTGCTTAAACCTGCACTTGCACGCGGTGAACTGCATGCAATTGGTGCCACTACGCTGAAAGAATATCAGAAATACATGGAAAAAGACAAAGCGCTTGAACGTCGTTTTCAGGCGGTTATGGTCGATGAACCGAGTATTCCTGACGCGATCAGCATTTTGCGCGGTATTAAGGAAAAATATGAACTCCATCATGGCGTAAGGATTCAGGATGACGCGGTCATTGCAGCCGTTGAACTTTCCAACCGCTACATCAGCGACCGCTTTTTGCCAGACAAAGCCATTGATTTGATGGATGAAGCTGCTTCCAAGCTCCGTCTTGAAATGGACAGCGTCCCCGAAGAACTGGACGAACTGAACCGCCGGATCATGCAGCTGGAAATCGAAAGAGAAGCCATCCGTCGTGAGCATAACAAGGACAAGGAAACAGTCCTGAACAAGGAAATCGCAGACCTGAGCGAAGAACGCAATACGTTGAAAGCACAGTGGGAAAATGAAAAAGGAAAAGTTAATGAAGTACGCACACTGAAAGAACAAAGCGAGCAGCTGCGTCTGGAAGCGGAACAGGCAGAGCGTGCCGGAGATTTTGGAAAAGTAGCCGAAATCAGATACGGCCGGATTCCAGAGGTACAAAGCAAACTGGCTGAACTTCAGAAATCGGACAATGCGGAAAGTCTGATGCAGGAAGAAATTACGCCCGAAGACATTGCCGAAGTGGTTGCAAAATGGACCGGAATTCCGGTAAGCAAAATGCTTCAGAGCGACAGGGAAAAATTACTGCAGCTGGAAAGTCACTTGCACCAGCGCGTTGCCGGACAGGATGAAGCCATTGAAGTAGTATCCGACGCTGTACGCAGAAGCCGGGCCGGACTGCAGGATGCTAAGCGTCCGATCGGAAGTTTCCTTTTCCTTGGTCCGACCGGTGTCGGCAAAACCGAACTTGCCAAAACGCTTGCGGAATACCTCTTTAATGACGAAAATGCAATGGTCCGCATTGATATGAGCGAATATCAGGAACGCCATGCAGTAAGCCGTCTGGTGGGAGCGCCTCCGGGATATGTTGGTTACGATGAAGGCGGCCAGCTTACCGAAGCAGTCAGAAGAAAACCTTACAGCGTGATTTTGCTGGATGAAATTGAAAAAGCGCATCCGGACGTTTGGAATATTCTTCTGCAGGTGCTGGACGAAGGCCGTCTGACGGATAATAAAGGTCGTGTTGCCAATTTCAAAAACACGATCATTATCATGACGTCCAACATCGGCAGCCATATCATTCAGGAAAAATTTGCAGAAGACGAAGGCTGGAACCGTACGCTGATTATCGAAGAAGCCAAACAGGCCGTTCTCGATTTGCTGAAAGCGTCGGTAAGACCGGAATTCCTGAACCGTATTGACGAGATCGTATTGTTCGAACCGCTGACCATCAAAAACATCCGCAAGATTGTGGATATCCAGTTTAAGGCCATTCAGAAAGTACTGCAGGAACAGGGAATTACTTTGGATGCTACGGACGAAGCCCTTACGAAGCTGGGTGAAGACGGTTTTGATCCGGCATTCGGCGCACGTCCGCTGAAACGCGTTCTGCAGAGAAGAATCCTGAACGAGTTATCAAAAGGCATTCTGAGCGGTCAGGTTGCCAAAGATGCAGTGATTATGATGGAACTGAATGCTGCCGGCGATCTGGTATTTGACAATGTCGGCAATGTAGAAATCTGATTCGCGGAATAATTATAAACAAAAAGAGCGGCCATACGGCCGCTCTTTTTGTTTATGGGAAAATAAATCAATTCTACACGTGTCTACAAGTGTGTTTGCAGCGCTACACTAATTATCAAAGCATTTCTGAATAAGGACATAATTCAAATTGGCATAATTTTTGTACAACTATTTGTTCAAATAATCTAAACAGTGCATCTGCATAAAATCCGTGGAACAGTCACTAAATTTATTCAAAGTTGCAATCCTGGTTGCGGATGGATTTGAGCAGGTCGAAATGACTTGTCCCAGAAAAATCCTAAATCAGTGCGGGGCCACAACCCACCTCATCTCGCCCAGAAAAAATATGGTAAGAGGATGGAGTCATCTGGACTGGGGCGAAAGGTACAAGGTTGACGTTCCGCTGGAACTGGCCCGTGCGGAATATTACGATGCACTTTTGCTGCCCGGCGGCATCATGGGAGCAGATGCTTTACGGATCAACAAGAAGGCAATTGCTTTTGTCAGATCATTTTTTGCTGCAGGAAAACCCGTAGCTGCAATTTGTCACGGTCCTCAGATCCTGATCGATGCGGATGTTGTAATTGGTCGTACCCTAACGTCCTACACTTCTATAAAACATGATCTGGAAAATGCAGGTGCCATTTGGGTGGATCAGGAAGTGGTGACGAATAACGGACTGATCACGAGCCGTACAACGGATGACCTTTCTGCATTTACGAATACGATGATCAAGGAATTTAACCTTGAACTGCACCAGTAAAAATCAGTTTTAGTCGCAGTAAGTTTGAGAAGCATCTTTAATCAGGGTGCTTTTTTGTTTTTGATCCCGGCTAAAATTTTAATCTTTGCCGCATATATAACAACACGATTTCTCCATGCCTCTTGTCTCGCTTCAGAATGTTTCAGCGCGTAAATACGATTCCAATGTACTTTCCGAAATCAACTGGGAAATTACGCCCGGACAGAACTGGGCGATAATCGGTCCGAACGGCTCGGGCAAGACAACGCTTCTTGAAATTGTTGCCGGAAAGTGGCCGGTATCCAAAGGCCAGATCAGTTACAGCTGGAACACTCCGCTTCGGGAGACCATTGAACTGGCTTCCAACGATTACTCGCTGAACCGCATCGTCAGTGCTGGCGCGGAATATTATCAGCAGCGGTTTCACGCGTATGAAGCAGAACGAGCGCCGACTGTAAGGGCCATTTTAACGGATCAGCTCAAACCGGTCGGGACTGTCAATGAAAATTCGGTAAAACTGGAACCTTCCAAAGTAAGCAGTGAGGATTTGGAAAAGATATGTGCGCTGTTATCCATTACAAATTTGCTGGATCATCCGTTTGTGACGCTTTCAAACGGCGAGACGCGCAGAATGCTTCTGGCCAAATCGCTATTGAAAAAACCCAGAATACTCATGCTGGACAATGCGTTCAGCGGACTGGATGTTCATTCCAGAGAAGTGCTGCGCAATGCCTTAAGTGAACTTGCCAAATCCGGCGTAACGATCATCATGGCCACAACAGCTTCCGAAATCCCGCCTTGCATTACGCATGTGCTGGAACTGCATGAAGGCCGGATTAAGACATTTTCTGATATTAAGGATTTTGAATCCAAGTCAGAGCAGAATATAACACATCCCAAACCCGATCCGCAGCAGCTTGCCCGTTTCGGCAATCCTGAATTTACAGATTTTAAATTTGCGATTGACCTGCGGAACATCAAAGTGCGTTATCACGATCAGCTTATTCTGGACGATGTGAACTGGAAAATAGCAAAAGGAGAAAAATGGGCTTTGTCCGGAGCAAACGGTTCCGGAAAATCCACTTTGCTCAGCATCATTACCGCCGACAATCCGCAGCGCTTTGCCAATGATTTCGATCTTTTTGATCAGAAAAGAGGCGGTATCGGTGCTTCCATCTGGGATATAAAACAAAAGATCGGGCATGTTTCGCCGGAACTTCATCTTTACTTTCCAAGAAATACAACCGTTTTCAAAACCATTGCTTCCGGCTTCTTTGACGCAACCGGCGTATTTTTCAAAAAACTGATGGATGCCCAGCTTGTAAGAGTCCGGGAAGTTGCGGAGCTTTTACACGTTCATCATTTTATAGAAAAGGATTTTTCACAACTTTCCAAAGGTCATCAGCGTATGGTTTTGCTGGCGAGGGCACTGGTAAAAAACCCGCCTTTGCTCATTCTCGACGAACCTTGCCAGGGTCTGGATTCGGAAGCGGTCGAGTATTTCAAATCCGTTGTAAATGCGGTTTGCGACACGCCCGAACGAACATTGATTTACGTTTCACATTATCCGGCGGAGATCCCGGAATGCGTAACGCATTTTTTAAGGCTGGACAAAGGAAAGGTTACTGAAAAAATGTAAATGCCGGCTACTTTTTCTTTTCTGCAACAAACCCGTTTTTAAGGTTCATGACAATGGACAAGGAACTGCTTCCGAAACCCGGAACGTATTGCGCACGGCCGTAACTGACCTCAAACATTTTAATCCTCAGTTCCATACCGAATGAAAAACCGGCAAGTGCACCTTTGTTCGCCAGTCGCAGCTCTTGTCTTCTCAAATGATCATATCCAAGCAGAAGCCGGAAATTGGGATGCACTAATGCCTCGGCACCCAGTGAAAGATGCCGTCCGAGTTTTTCTGCCACCCCGACCTGTTTCGGAATTTTGTTACCGTTGCTATCATAAGTGTAAAACAGATTGGGATCATTGTAAACCATATCAAACCGGTTGAGATGATGCACTGTAAGGGAAACGCGGACCGGCATGTATTCCGGCTTGAAAGTCAGCCCGGCCCGGATGTCGAGCGGCAGTACAGGATCGTTGGCGCTGACGTAATTCTGTTTCAGAAATCCCATATTTTTCACCACAAACCCAACCGTAAGATCCTGACGCGGATGCCGGAAAACGCCGCCCCAGTCCAGCGCCATTCCCCAGATTTGATACGCTTCAACGGAAGCGCCTGCGAATTTAACCGTCCCGCCCAAAGTAAACGCACCGATTGTATGCCCGTAGCCCGCAGAAATCCCGTAATCGGCCGCGCGGAACTCTCCTATTACGTTGCCGATGTCATCCGTTTCTTGCATGGTTCCATAATTCAGGTACTGAATCCCGACCGCCCATGTTCCGGCCGTTTTTCCGGCTCGCTTGGCGTAAGCCATGTTTATAAACCTTGTATCCGCGAGGTACGGCATCAGGTTAACGGAAGCATGATCGGATTTGGAAGAATCGAGCAGGGCAGGATTTTGCATGAAAAGTGCGGGGTCATTGCCGGAAACCGTAAGATGTGTTGCGCCCAAAGCCACATTTCTGGCCTGTGCCGGCAGTTGCAGAAAGTCCAGTTTGTTTCTTCCGCCGGTGGATTGCGCCCGTACCGTTCCGTTAAGAGCACACATAAACCCTGTAAGCAAGTAAACGCACAGCCCGATCTTCCTCATAAGAATACAATAATTTCCCGAATCAGTAAAATGACGCTATATTTATAACCTGTTCAATAACAAATGTAACCATATCAGCCGTATTACATGGAACCCGTATCTGCAGCAGCTTCAAAAAAAGAATTACTGGATCATAAAAATGCAGAAGCCCAATCGGGCGGTGGTGAAAAGAGGATCAAAGCGCAGCATGAAAAGGGAAAGCTGACTGCACGTGAAAGGATTCTGGTTCTGGTTGATGAAGGCACATTTGAAGAAATCGGCAAGTTCGTCGTTCACCGCAGCCACGATTTCGGTCTGGAAAAGGAACATTACCTCGGCGACGGCGTAGTTACCGGTTACGGCAAAATAAACGGGCGCGTGGTCTATATTTTTGCACAGGATTTTACCGTTTTCGGCGGTTCGCTTTCCGAAACGCACGCAGAGAAAATATGCCGTATTATGGACCTGGCCATGAAAAACGGCGCACCCGTGATCGGGCTCAATGATTCCGGCGGCGCGAGGATTCAGGAAGGCGTGCTTTCACTCGCGGGTTATGCGGATATTTTTTACAAAAACACGCTTGCGTCCGGCGTTATACCGCAGATTTCGGCCGTAATGGGTCCGTGCGCGGGTGGTGCCGTATATTCTCCTGCCATTACGGATTTTATTCTGATGGTTGAAAACACGAGTTACATGTTTGTGACCGGGCCGAATGTCGTAAAAACCGTGACGCATGAAGAAGTGACTTCCGAAGAACTCGGCGGCGCCATGACACACGCTACCAAATCCGGCATTACGCATTTTGTTTCGCCCAATGAAGTCGAATGCCTGCTGGCTATCAAAAAGTTACTGAGCTACATGCCTCAGAACTGCGAAGACGATGCGCCGCGCTTGCCTTATACGCCCGGAAATGAGTCCAGACCGGCTTTAAATTCCATTATTCCCGACAATGCCAATCAGCCTTACGACATGCGGGAAGTTATTATTGAATTATCGGATGCAAACAGCTTTTTCGAGGTTCATCAAAATTTTGCAGAAAACATTGTCATCGGTTTTTCCCGGATTGCAGGCAGAAACATCGGGATTGTTGCCAACCAGCCTGCCGTACTTGCCGGCGTGCTGGATATTCATGCAAGCCAGAAAGCGGCGCGGTTTGTGCGTTTTTGCGATAGTTTCAATATTCCACTACTCGTGCTGGAAGACGTTCCCGGATTTCTGCCCGGAACCGATCAGGAATGGAACGGCATCATTACCAACGGTGCCAAACTGCTGTATGCTTTTTGCGAAGCCACAGTCCCGCGCATTACGGTCATTACACGAAAAGCATATGGCGGCGCTTACGACGTCATGAATTCCAAGCACATCGGAGCCGACATGAATTTTGCATGGCCGACTGCCGAAATTGCCGTTATGGGCGCAAGCGGTGCGGCCGAGATCATTTTTAAAAGAGAAATTGCCAAAGCCGAAAATCCCGCAGAAAAGTTGCAGGAAAAAATACAGGAATACACCGACAAGTTTGCCAATCCTTACCGCGCAGCCTACCGCGGCTACATTGATGAAGTCATTTATCCCGAACAAACCCGCGAAAAACTCATTCGCGCGTATGAAATGCTGGAAAACAAGGTGGATGTTTTACCCAGAAAAAAACACGGCAACATTCCACTGTAAATCACAATGACAATCAAATTAATACTTGCAGAACAATGTTTTGCAGAAATAGGAATGTTAAAGGAAAACTTGTTTTATTATAAAGTAATAGCGGATTAATGTTCTGCGGTATTGACCTTGCATTGCTACATTATAAATATTGTCATAATTTCACAATCCGGTTATCACCATTTTTACATTCCTAAATATCCTTAACAAATGAAAGAAAAGAAAGGCACCGATGCGTCCAGGAGAAACTTCATCAAAGGTTCGCTTGCCACGCTGGCTACTTTTTCCATCGTTCCGCGGCATGTGCTGGGTAAAGGCTTTATTGCACCGAGCGACCAGCTTACCAAAGCCATTGTCGGAACCGGCTCCATGGGACGCGGACACATTCCTTATGCGGGCACCAAAGTAGTTGCACTCTGTGATGTGGATAAAAAGCACCTTGAGATTGCAGCCGGTATGGTGGACAAAGGCGTAAAAACTTTTTCTGATTACCGCGAAGTGATTCAGCTTCCCGAAGTAGATATTGTGCACGTGGCAACGCCGCCGCACTGGCACGGCATCATTGCTGCCGATGCAGCACGCGCCGGTAAAGATGTATGGTGCGAAAAACCGATGACACGTACGATCGGTGAAGGAAAACGGCTCGTTGAGGCAGTTCAGCAGCATGGCCGTATTTTCAGGCTCAATACGTGGTTCCGTTTTGAAGACAACTTTTACGGAATGAGAACGCCGGTAAAACCCATTAAAAAATTGGTTCAGAGCGGGTTGCTAGGATGGCCGTTAAAAGTTACTGTTAGCAAGCATACGGGTTTTGACTGGAAATTTTACTGGGTCGGCAAAACAAACAATGTTCCGCAGCCGGTTCCTGCCGAGCTGGACTACGAAATGTGGCTCGGGCCTGCACCTTACAAGCCGTACAGCGAGCACCGTGTTCATCAGACTTTCCGCGGGTACTGGGATTATGATGGCGGCGGACTTGGCGATATGGGCCAGCATTACATTGACCCGATCCAGTATTTTCTTGGAAAAGACGATACCAGTCCGGTAAGTGTTGAAATTGATGCGCCGCAGCAGCATACCGAAGCCGTAGGAACCTGGCGAAGAATTACTTACACCTATGCAGACGGCTGCCAGATCGTGCTGGACGGAGAGGCAAAAGACGAAAATGTAGCTTACATTGAAGGCCCTAAAGGAAAGCTTTACCCGAATTTCAGATCGGACATTCCGGACCTTGAAAAAAAGCTGGCTGCATTCCCTGATCCCGAACCGCAGGTTACCGACTTTGTAGATGCTGTTAAAAACCGTAAAAAGTTTGCGCTTAATGAAGAAAACGGGCACCGTTCCTGTACAATCGTGAATATGGGACTGACTGCCTTAAGGCTGGGCCGCTCGCTTAAATTTGATCCTGAGAAACAGGAATTCATTGATGATGAAGGTGCAAACCGTCTGATTAACCAGCCCATGCGCGGGCCGTGGACCATTTAAACAGGAAAACACCGATTCATTGTTTCACTGCGATTTCAGTTAAAAATTCAAATCAAAAAGAAGCCAGATGCCGGCAGCTAAAAGCTAACAGCTAACAGCGTGTTGCCAGCAAAAATGCCAACCAGCTTTAAAAATGAAAAAAACGATTTATACTTTTCTGGCCTTATGCCTGATTATTTCACAGGCGTGGGCACAAACCGACAATGCACTGCAGACGAAAGTCAATGCGCTGCTTTCCAGATTTCCTTCCGAAAATCAAACGGCTTTAAATAAAAACATGGAAGAACTGGCTAGCCTTGGAAAGCCCGGATTGGTACAGATTGCTTCCATGCTTACGCCATTGGGCAAAGGCGACAATACAAAAATCCAGTATGCACTGGGCGGATTCACTTATTATGCTTCGCAGGCCGGAAAGGAAGCCTTGCGCAAAAATGCCGCCGAAGCTTACGGTGAAGCATTATCCAAAGTAAATGATCCGGACAGCAAAAATTTCCTGATTTACCAGATTCAGACCGTTGGAAAAGATGAATCCGTTGATGTCCTGAAAACCTATTTGTCGGATGAAAGATTGTCCGGCCCGGCTTCCAGAGCTTTGGCGCGGATCGGTTCTCCGGCAGCCGGCGCAGCTTTGCTGCAGGCATTGAGCAACGCATCCGGTTCAGCACAAATCGCCATTATCGAGGCGCTTGGCGGCAGCCGTTACAAGGAAGCAGCTTCGGCCATTGAAAAAACGGCAGCAAGCACGGATGTAAACCTTCGCAAAGTAAGCCTGTACGCGCTTTCAGAAATCGGCGCTCCGTCGTCGGAAACGATTCTTGCCGGTGCTGCCCAGAAAGCAGCTTATGGCTACGATGAAGCGGATGCTACGGCGGTTTACCTTAACTATCTGGCCAGACTTGCTGAAAACGGCAATGCGCCTGCCGCTGAAAAAGCAGCTTTGGCACTGATCAAAAATACGCCAGATGCCAAGCAAAGCGCAACCCGTTCCTCGGCGCTGAAAATTTATTCGGATATCAAGAAACGTGAGTCTGTTCCGGTTCTGGTTAATGCATTGCAAAGTGCCGATCCGCAGTATCGCGCAGCAGCTTTGAAACTCGGCCAGAAATACACGATGGCAGACGGAACAACGCCGTGGCTGAACGCCATGAAAAAAGCAAAGCCGGAAGTTCAGGCAGAAATAATCACCATGCTCGGACGTGCGGAATCCAAAGATGCTTTGCCGGCAATACTGAAATCACTTAATTCAAAAGACAGCAAAGTAAAACTGGCGGCTATTTGGGCAGCAGGAAAAATCGGGCAGGAAAGCAGTCTGGCAAACCTGATTCCGGTTTTGAAAAACGGCAATGCAGAAGAAATCAAAGCGGTAAAAAGCAGTCTGCTTACAATTAAAGGAAATGGCGTTGTGGATCAGCTTGCAACTGCTTTGCCCGGCTTGCCGGCCGCTGCGCAGCCTGCGGCCATTGAGGTACTTGCGGCAAGAGGTGCAGGCTCCAAACTGAATGTCGTTTCGGCGCTGCTTAAAAGTCAGAACGCGGAGGTTAAAACAGCTGCTTACAACGCATTAAGCTCACTGGTTACAAGCACTGATCTTCCGCAAATGTTTACATTGCTGAATGCAGCGGGCAATCCTGAGGAAATTACAGCCGTTCAGAAAGCGGTAAGTGCAGGCATCAAAGGTTCGGGCGACGTGAATGCACAAAGCAACATGATCCTGAAACAAATGCAGGCTTCTCCGGCTGACAAGCAATCCAATTATCTTGCGGTACTGGCGGGAATCGGCGGAAACAAAGCTTTGACTTCCGTGGTTTCAGCCTATAACAGCGGAGACGCAATTTCTAAAAAAGCGGCCATCAATGCCTTGTCAGCTTGGACGGACGCGAGCGCGGCAAATGAACTTTTGAAAATAGCAAAACAGACATCTGACTCTGATCACTTCAATGCCGCTTTGTCGGGCTATGTGGCTGCTGCTACCAAATCGACCAAAACGCCTGCGAACAAAGTAATTATGCTGCGTGAAGCAATGGACCTTACCAAAACGGACGCGCAAAAAGAAATGATCCTGAAAGAACTGTCGAGATACAGAACGTTCAACGCGTTGCTGTTTGCAGGAAAATACCTTGACAATCCGGCTACGCAGCAGGCAGCAGCACAAGCCGTTATGAACATCGGCCTTTCGAATAAAGATTTTTACAATGCCGAAATACGTAATCTGCTTTCCAAAGCAGCTTCTTTACTGAAAGGACAAGACAGCGAATACCAGAGAGAATCCATCCGCAAGCATCTGGCCGAACTGCCGACCGACGAAGGATTTGTTTCATTGTTCAACGGCAAAGACCTTACAGGCTGGAAAGGTTTGGTTGAAAACCCGATTGCACGCAGCAAAATGAGCCCTGACACTTTGGCCGCCAAACAGAAGAAAGCCGATGAAGCTGTTCATAAAGACTGGTTTGCAAAAGACGGCGAACTCGTATTTTCCGGGCATGGCGATAATCTTTGTACCGTAAAGCAATACGGAGATTTTGAAATGTACGTGGACTGGAAAATCCAGAAAGACGGCGATGCGGGCATTTACCTGCGCGGAACACCCCAGGTGCAGATCTGGGATACTTCGCGGGTAAGCGTAGGCGCGCAGGTCGGTTCCGGCGGTTTATACAACAATCAGACAAACCCGAGCAAGCCTTCCAAAGTAGCCGACAATGCTGTTGGCGAATGGAACACTTTCCATATTACAATGATCGGAGACCGCGTTTCTGTGGACCTTAACGGCGAAAATGTAGTGGACAATGTGGTGCTGGAAAATTACTGGGACCGCAAGCTGCCGATTTTTGCAAAAGAACAGATCGAGTTGCAGGCGCATGGCAACCAGATCAATTACCGCGATATATATGTGCGCGAAATCCCTCGTCCCGAGCCGTTTGAACTGTCAGAAACCGAGAAAAAAGAAGGTTTCAAGGTACTTTTTGACGGAACGAATTTATTCAACTGGGTTGGCAACAAAACCGACTATTTTATCCAGAACGGCGAACTGGTCGTTGATCCGAAAAAAGGCGGAAAAGGAAATCTGTACACCAAAGACGAATACAGCGATTTTGATTTCCGGTTTGAATTCCAGCTTACGCCCGGAGCCAATAACGGCCTGGGAATCAGAACGCCGATGGAAGGCGACGCAGCTTACGTAGGAACTGAAATACAGATTCTGGACAATGACGCTGATATTTACAAAGATTTGCACGAGTATCAGTATCATGGCTCGGCATACGGTATTATTCCTGCAAAAAGAGGATTCCTGAAACCGCTCGGCGAATGGAACTATGAAGAAGTCCGTGTACAAGGCTCAAAAATCAGGGTTACACTGAACGGCACGGTTATACTGGACGGCGATCTGGCGGAAGCAAGCAAAAACGGAACGGCTGATCACAAGGAACATCCCGGTTTAAGCCGTACAAGCGGTTATCTCGGTTTTCTGGGCCATGGCTCGGAGCTGAAATTCAGGAATATCCGGATCAATGACCTTTCTAAAAAGGCCGAAGCACCGGCTGCTTCTTCCAGAAAGAAGAAGAAGAAATAACCTGTTGCTACAAACAGGAAAAAGCCTTGTCGGTATCCGGCAAGGCTTTTTTACTGAAATTTAGCAAAAATTTAAAATATACGGCCTGGTCACTATGGCCATTTTTATTTAGCTTTGATTTATTCATCAGAAATTTATAATATAGAAAGTAAATTAGCCTGATTTAACCTTTGGTATGAATAACAGCAAACCAAAGGAAGGAATTAACAGATCATTTATGAAAACAAATTACATTGCACTCACTGCATTATTGATTTCAGCGTTCTGCGGCAGCCATTTGCAGGCACAACATACACTTACTAAAATATGGTCAACCGAAGCCACACTGCCCATTCCTGAATCTGTTTTTTACAATGCGCAGGACAAACTGCTGTTTGTAGCGCAGATTGACGGAAAACCCGGTGAAAAAGATGGAAAAGGCGGCATTGCAAAAGTAGGCGTGGATGGTAAAATCCTTGCGCAGGATTGGGTAACCGGCCTTAACGCACCGAAAGGCATGGCCCGGCTGGGAAATAAACTTTTTGTTGCGGATGTTTCTGAACTGGTTGAAATAGATATCAAATCGGGTAAAATTTCAAAAAAGCACGAAGTGGAAGGCGCCAAGTTCCTGAATGATGTGACGATTGATTCCAAGGGAAATATCTATGTTTCGGATACGGAAACCAAAAAAGTACATCTGATCAAAGACGGAAAAATTTCCACTTATTTTGAAGACCTGACACGCCCGAACGGGTTGCTGGCAGTTGGTTCCGATTTATTAATTGCAGACAGCGGAACTTTGAAAAAGCTGAGTGCGTCTAAGCAGGTAACCGTCGTTGCGGAAGGAATGGATAAAAGCACAGACGGGATTGAGCAGGTTAAACCGGGTGAATACATTGTTTCCTGCTGGGCCGGCGTGGTTTATTACGTAAAATCGGACGGAACTACCGAAAAGCTGCTGGATACCAGTGCGGACAGCATCAATTCTGCGGACATCGGCTATGACAGCGTGAAAAAAATTGTTTATGTTCCCACATTCATGAAAAACAGTGTTGTAGCATATCAACTAAAATAAATATATTTATAACCTAAAAATTAAACAAAAACAGGCGTTTCCATGGACATTTTTGTTGGGAGTCTTTCTTTTAAGTTAAAGGAAAGCGAACTGCGTGAAGCTTTCGAGAAATTTGGTAAAGTGAGCTCCGCGAAAATTATCATTGACAAAATTACACGTCAAAGCAAAGGTTTCGGGTTTGTAGAAATGCCTGACGAAAGTGAGGCAAAGTTGGCTATTAGTGAATTGAACGGAGCAGAAATGTATGGAAGGCCGTTGGTAGTGAACGAATCACAGAAAAAAGAAGCAAGAAGTGACGCGGGCGCTCCCAGAGGAGAATTCAAAAGAGAAGGTTTTAACAGACCACGGCCGGCTGGCGGAGAAGGCAGCAGTGCAGGAACGGACAGAAGCAGCAATGCCGGAAGTGACAGAAGCAGCAACGCAGGAAACGATAGAAGCAGCAATACTTACCGATCTGACAGAAGCAGCAATACCGATGGCGGAAGCAGTTCCGGCGCAGGATTTGGCGGCGGATATGGAAGTGAAAAAAGCTCAAACTCCGGCAGCAGTGACCGATATAGAGGAAATAACGACCGCGGATACAGCAGCGGTGATAAAGGTGGATATGGAAGCGAAAGAGGCGGATTTGGCGGAAAATCAAGGTCAGAGGACCGCTTTGGAAAAGGAGACTCCAAAAAAGGCGGAGGCGGATCTAAAAACTACACCAGAAGCCGCGACGACGATGACGACGATGACTGGTATTAAGATTCAATAAATGATTAAAATAAAAAAACCTGCAAGTTCAGACTTACAGGTTTTTTTATTAGCCTTCATATCCGTAATTCCTGAAGCCGGGAACATATTTAACTTTCCTGAAACAGAAAAGTTTACTGCGCCGCCTTAATCTTGTTGTCTTTAAAGAAAAGCACAAAAAGAACAAGAACCACGGCTGCAATACCGGCAGGAACCATCCATACGCTTGTCCAGTCCTTGACGCCGTTCACCGTGTACATATCCGCAACAACGCCGGAAACCCATGAACCGATTCCCATTCCGATACCGTAAGTAGCAATGGCGATCAGCCCTTGCGCAGAAGAACGGTATTTTTCTCCCGCTTTGCTGTCTGTGTAAATCTGGCCGGTCACAAAAAAGAAATCGTAGCAAACGCCGTGCAGGACAATGGCAAGGTATAAAAGCCATTCGCTGGAAGCATCGCCGTAACCAAAGCCGATAAAACGGATAATCCATGCGATAAGACCTACAATCAGCATCCATTTAACACCCAGACGTGCAAATGCCAGCGGAATAAGCAGCATGAAAACGACCTCGGAAGCCTGGCCCAGAGACATTTTATTTTCAACATTCGTCATGCCCGAGTCGGTCAGTGACGGATTGGCCATGGCATAATAAAATGAAAGCGGAATACAGATCAGCAAGGACGAAATAAAGAAAATGGCAAAAGAGCGGTCCTTGAAAAGCTTAAAGGCATCTAATCCTAGAATAGCTGAAAATGACGTGCTTGTACTTGGCTTTGGAGGCGTATTGGGCAGGAAAAATGAATACACACCCAGAATTGCGGCAGAAACCATTGAAATCTTGAAGATCATGACGCTGTCGCCGAAGCCGTAGTAACCGATAATATTGGAAACCACAATCCAGGCGACTGTTCCCATTACGCGTATGCCGGGAAAATCCTTTTCAGAGTTGGTCACCTGCTGCATGGCGATGGAAGTTGTGAGCGCCATGGTCGGGGCAAATGTGATGCAGTAAAGCAGAATAACCCAGAAAAAAGTATCGGGATCTTTAACACCGGTCAGAAAATAAAGGATGGCTGCACCGGCAAGACTTAAAACCCCGAGCACTTTCTGCGCGGCAAAGTAACGGTCGGCAATCATACCAACGAAAAACGGGGCAATAATCATGGCAATTGAAAAGGCAGCATAGGCATTTCCTACCTGCACACCCGTAGCCCCAAGCTGTGTAAACATGTATTTACTCATTTGCCCATACCACGATCCCCAGATAAAATACAGGAGAAACATCATGGCCATCAGCTGAAAACGCGTCGAATTTTTCATAAAAAGAGAATAGGAGATTAAATAGTAAATTTTAAAAGGTTAGACATCATTTCTTTACGATTTTCTGGAATTCATTCAGTTTCAGCAATGCTTCAATAGGTGAAAGTGTGTTCACATCCACAAGCGCCAGCCTTTCTTTCAGCTCTTCCAGGCGCGGATCGGCAGGCTCAAAAATGCTGAGCTGAAAATTGTTTTTCGGGATTTCCTTTACCCGTTTTTTATGTTCATGCGCTACATGGTCTTTTTCAAGGTGCTGCATGATCTCACTTGCCCTGACCACAATACGCTGCGGCATACCCGCAATCTGGGCGACGTGAATACCGAAACTGTGCGCGCTCCCGCCGGGTTTCAGCTTGCGCAGAAAAATCACTTTATTGTCAACTTCCTTTACGGCCACATTGAAGTTTTTGATGCGCGGGAAGTCTTCGGCAAGCTGGTTAAGTTCATGATAATGCGTTGCAAAAAGCGTTTTCGGCCTGCAATCCGTCTGGTTGTGCAGGTATTCGGCAATAGCCCAAGCAATGGAAACGCCGTCGTAAGTACTTGTTCCTCTTCCGATTTCATCCATCAGCACAAGGCTTCGGTCACTCAGGTTGTTCAGAATACTGGCCGTTTCCGTCATTTCGACCATAAAGGTACTTTCGCCCCGGCTCAGGTTATCGCTGGCTCCTACCCTCGTGAAAACCTTGTCCACAAGTCCGATGGAAGCTGCTTTTGCCGGAACATAGCAGCCCATCTGAGCCATCAGAACAATCAAGGCAGTCTGGCGTAAAAGGGCGGATTTTCCGGCCATGTTCGGCCCTGTTATGATAATGATCTGCTGCGTGGTATCATCCAGATACAGATCGTTCGGAACGTAACTTTCACCCAGCGGCAGCTGCTGCTCAATGACCGGATGGCGGCCGTCTTTGATATCCAGTTCTTTTCCTTCGCTGATGACCGGCCTTACATAATTGTTTTTTCTGGCAATGGTCGCAAATGAGCTCAGTACGTCCAAAGTGGAAACGACAAATGCATTCTGCTGGATCATACTGACGTATTCTGCAGCAGTAAGAATGATTTCATTGTAGATCCGGAATTCGATGGCTGCGATTTTCTCTTCCGCATTCAGGATTTTTTCCTCGTACTCCTTTAACTCCGGCGTAATGTAACGTTCCGCGTTCACCAGCGTCTGCTTTCTGATCCAGTCCGCAGGAACTTTATTCTGATGTGCATGCGTAACTTCCAGATAATAACCAAAAACCTTGTTGTAAGCTATTTTCAGCGATCCGATTCCGGTCCGCTCGATTTCACGGTTCTGCAGTTTGAGCAAAAAATCCTTTCCTTCATAGGAAATGGCATGCAGTTCATCCAGTTCGGCATCCACTCCGCTTTTGATCATCCGTCCCTGATTGGAAAGAACCGGCGCATCTTCCCGCAGTTCATTTTCAATTTTATCCACCAGAAAACTGCACGGATTCAGCTGATCCGCATATTTCCTGAGTATTTCAACGGCTGGATTTGTGACTATCCTTTTATCATCCTGCGCACCGGATTTATCCTCTTCTTTCTGTATCAGACCGGAAAGCAGCTCTTTCACCGGCCCGATCTGTTTGAGCGATTTTTTAAGCTGCACCAGTTCGCGCGGATTGATCCTTCGAACGGCAACTTTTGAAATAAGCCTTTCCAGATCGCCAATTTGCTTCAGATACTGCATAACCGATTCATGCAGCTCCTCATTTTCCAGGAAATGCGAAACCGTATTCAGGCGCTCTTCAATCGGCAGTTTTTCCTTTAACGGCAGTACAACCCACTTGCGCAGCAACCTTGCGCCCATCGGTGTAACCGTCTGATCCAGCACCTGAATCAAAGGAACGCCGCCTTCCTGCTGCGGATGAACGAGTTCAAGATTACGGACTGTAAAACGGTCAAGCCATACATACTTTTCTTCTTCCAGCCTTGTGATCCGGCCAATATGGGCAACATCCTTATGCTCCGTTTCCCGCAAGTAATGCAGCAATACGCCGGCGGCAATAACGCCCATCGGAAGTGTTTCGATTCCAAATCCTTTCAACGTCGTTGTCTGGAAATGCGTAATCAGCTGTTCGTAGCCGTAATCATAGCCGAAACACCAGTCTTCCAGCTGAAAAGTATGATATTTTCCTCCGAAAAGCTGATGAAATTCCTGTTTGTGTTTCTTGCAAAATAAAACTTCGGCAGGAGAAAATCCCTGAAGCACTTTGTCAATGTAAGCCGCATTGCCCTGCGAAGTCATGAACTCGCCTGTAGAAATATCCAGAAAAGCCACTCCGTACAAGCCGTCGGCCCCAACGTGAACGGCAGCCAGATAATTGTTTTTACGGATATCCAGCACATTATCGTTGAAAGAAACGCCCGGCGTCACGAGTTCGGTCACACCGCGTTTTACGATTCCCTTGGCAGCCGCAGGATCTTCCAGCTGGTCGCAAATGGCAACGCGCTCGCCCGCACGGACCAGCTTGGGCAAGTAATTATCAAGCGAATGGTGCGGAAAGCCGGCAAGTTCCTCATGCGAACCGCCGTTGTTGCGCCGTGTCAGTACAATTCCGAGGATTTTGGAAGTACGGATGGCATCTTCACCAAATGTTTCGTAAAAATCGCCTACTCTGAACAGCAGAAGTGCACCCGGGTACTTGGCCTTGATCTGATTATATTGTTTGTTAAGCGGGGTTTCTTTTTGTGCCTTTGCCAATTATCAGCCTTATTTAAAAAAAGGATATGTACAAAATTAACCCTTCTCTCCGGTTTGGCAAGTGCATCAGGCTGTTTTATGCATTCCTGCCTACGGTCATTTGAGAAAGTCCCGCGCTTCTTTTGCCGTAACTTCCCATACGTCCCCGGGTTTAGGAAAATTTTCTTTTTTGTCAGCCAGTGAAATTTTCCCGATCGACCACCGCACCAGACGGAGCGTAGGAAAGCCGACTGCGGCTGTCATCCGCCTTACCTGACGGTTTTTACCTTCGTGCAAAGTAATGGCAAGCCAGGAAACGGGAATATTTTTACGGAACCGAATCGGCGGATTGCGTTCCGGAAGCGCAGGCTCATTCATAGGAATCGCACGTGCAGGAAGCGTCCTGTATTGTTTTCCGTTTATGGAAATAGCAACTCCTTCTGCAAGGGAAGTGCAGGCTTCTCTGGTTATAATGCCTTCAACCTGTACATAATAGGTTCTTTCGTGCCGGTATTTGGGTTCCAGAAGTCTGGTCTTCAGATAATTGTCATTGGTCAGCAGCAGCAGGCCTTCACTGTCGGCATCGAGCCGCCCGACGGGATAGATATCTTTTGGAAATTCAAAATCCAGATCCGCCAGCGTCGGCTGTTCACCTTCACGACTGAATTGTGAAAGCATTCCAAAAGGCTTGTAAATCAGAAAATACCGGAACAAGTTTGTACAGATTGTTAATGAACAGCAGTTTTTATGATATCGTTATTTGATCAGTGAAGCAAGGTCCAGCGTAAATTCCGGAAGCACGGATTCGCCTGAAAGCACAGTATGAAGTGAATCGTGAACTTCTACATTTTTGTCTGAACGGTAAATGTAAATTTTGTTGTCAAAGCGGTCGATCAGCCAGCCGAGTGAAGTTCCGTTTGCAATGTATTCTTTCATTTTATCTTTAAGATACTTCAATCCATCGGATTTCGAACGGATTTCAATCACAAAATCAGGATATAGCGGCGCAAAAACTTCCTGCTCTTCTTTGGAAATTGCATTCCAGCGCTCGTTCCGGACCCACGAAACATCCGGCGAACGAACAGCTCCGTTGGGCAATGTGAAACCGGTGGAAGAATCAAAAACTTGTCCAAGTCTGTGTGTTTCATTCCACATGAACAGAAAACCCGAAATGCGTAAATTAAAGTTGCCTGTAAAAGCTCCTGTTGGTGACATAAGTATAATATTTCCATATGAGTCCCTTTCGAACTCTAGTGTGTCGTTCATCTGGCAAAACTGAAAAAATTCTTCCTCACTCATCAGATCGCCCATTTTTAGTGTTACTGGCATTGAAATTTCCATAATTTGGTTATTTGATTTTTGTCTGATCAAATTTGTAAAACAATGCTTATGCTAATTTAGATGTGAAGCAAGATCAAGCGTAAAACCGGGAAGAACCGTTTCGCCGGAAAGCACGATGTGAAGTGAATCGTGAACTTCTACGCTTTTGTCTGAACGGTAAATGTAAACTTTGTTGTCAAAGCGGTCGATCAGCCAGCCGAGTGAAGTTCCGTTTGCAATGTATTCTTTCATTTTATCCTGAAGATATTTCAGATCATCGGATTTTGAACGTATTTCAATCAAGAAATCAGGGCATAACGGAGCAAAGCCTTCCTGCTGTTCTTTGGAAAGTGCATTCCAGCGCTCGTTCCGGATCCAGGAAACATCCGGCGAACGCACAGCTCCGTTTGGCAATGTAAAGCCGGTTGAAGAACCAAAAACTTTCCCTAATTGATCTTTCTTATTCCAGATTCCAAGTTCAGCTAAAACTTTTGAATTGAGATTTCCTGTAAAAGCTCCTGCCAAAGACAAAAGTATAATATTTCCATGCGAGTCTCTTTCGAACTCTAGTGTGTCGTCGTTCATCCGACAAAACTGAAAGAATTCCTCTTCACTCATCAGATCGCCCATTTTCAGTGTCACCGGCATTTGTAAGTCCATATTCCTGGTTATTAAGTCTATTTCTGATCCAATTTACAAAACTATACCAATGAATAAAAGCCGTTTAATCCAGTTCCAGCCAAACCGGACAATGATCCGAATGTACGGCGTCATTGTAAAGCCTGCTGGCTACAATCCGGTCTTTGATCGTATCGGCAACGGATATGTAATCGATTCGCCAGCCTTTGTTATTGGCCCTTGCGCCGGCGCGGTAAGTCCACCATGAATATTCCCTCCGATCCGGATTTTTAAACCGGAATGCATCGGTATAACCGTTGTCAAACCATTTTGTAAGCCATTCTCTTTCCTCAGGCAAAAATCCTGACATTTTTTTATTTCTGACCGGATCGTGAATGTCAATTTCGGTATGCGCAATGTTGTAGTCACCGCAGATGATAAGATTCGGCCTTTCTTTCCGGAGTTCATAAACCCATTCGTAGAAATCACGCAAAAACTCCATCTTTACGCCCTGACGGATTTCACCGCTTGTACCTGACGGAAAATAGCAGTTCAGAATCGTAATATCTCCGAAATCAGCTCTCAGTATCCTTCCTTCCTGATCGTAAACGGGAATTGAACATCCGTGGAAAACGTAATCCGGCACTATTTTGGAAAAAATGGCCACGCCGCTGTACCCTTTTTTTTCGGCGGCATGCCATCCGATCAGCTCGTAGCCCAGTTCCGCAAATCCGGCAAGGTCTACAACGTCCGGGGTCGCTTTCACTTCCTGAAAACATAAAATATCAGCGGGCATAGTCCTTAACCAGTCGATCAGTCCGTTTTTTAATGCTGCCCGGATTCCGTTGAGGTTGTAGGTAAGTATCTGCATTTTTTGATATAAGGGGGCTTCTTTTCCTGTTAATTAATCCTGTTTTAAAATTTGCAGGTTTGTAAAGAAAATGGCGGCACCGAGCCGTTTACAGGAAAATTACTGTTGCAAAATATTGCAACAGACATGGATTGTCTGTAAAATGTTTCAAAATATAGTGTGTGTTTGTTAGCAGGTATTAACGTGTGCCGGTCAGCATCTGGCTGGTTACTTCTTTTTCAAAAGTAATATAACCCGGATAGTTGATCTGTTTTCCTGCAAGATCCAGCGTTGGTTTTACCTTTACAGTGAATTTTGTTGGCTTTGCATCCGATTTTCCAGTCAGTGCAAGAATCATGTTGATGAATTTATCTCTTGTTTCATCACTGGAAATCAGTTGATATGCGTTTGCGTTCAGTCTGATCGGCACTCTTGTTTTGCCTGTTCCCGGCATTACTTCGATAAGCTGGCTAAGGTATCCGTTAAACAATTCACTTTCAGACAAAAGCACTTTGTATTCAAGCTGGTTAATGGCGGCACGTCGGTTTGTCGGATTGGTAATATCCAGATTTACCCTCAGATCGAGCGGCAAATTTTTCCTGAGCAGGCCCATGGCCAGTCCGGGATATCTGGCAAGGTCAAAGTCGTTGAAGCTTTTCAGATTACGGAATTCCCGAATATCAATTCCGGCGAGATAAACGCTGTCAACAGACGCAATATCGTATTTGCATTCACCAAACGTTTTTGCTTCCGAAACCTGACGGCCTACTCCGCAGCCCGTCATTGCTCCCATCGCAAGCAGTATTACAAAAATCCAGATGTTCTTTTTCATTTACATATTTTTTTTGGCAAGTTAAACAGTAGGTATCAGAACGCATATACGGTTAGCGGATTATTACTTTGTAGCTATATTTTTTGCAGGCTTTGGCACAAGCATCTACATTTGCAGACTTTTCAGTTGTAAATAAAATATAAATATGGCGAGCTGGTATTTAGGGAAAATTCGGTATCAAAAGGAGAATGAGTCGGGAAGTCTGAAAACAATCAATGAAGTTTACCTTGTGGATGCCGTTTCCTACACGGAGTCCGAAGCGAGGCTTTACAAACAGATTGTTACCGATGCCAGCGATTTCAGCGTGTCCAGTATTTCACGGATGCGCCTTGCAGATCTTTTTGCTTACGAGGAAGGCGAACAATGGTTTAAAGCAAAGGTCATTTACTTTTCAGTGGATGAAAAAAGCGGAAAGGAAAAGAAAATCGTCAATTACATGCTTGTGAATTCGGACGGCATCCAGCAGGCACTGGACCGGATCAATGAAAGCATGCGTAATTTTCTGATTCCGTATGAAGTTACGGACATTACGCTTACGCCGATTCTGGATGTATTCCCGTATACTTCCGAAGAAGATCAGGAAGAGGAAATCCCGGCCAATCTGCGCCCGCTTTCCGAAGTGATGGCTGAACGCGCAGCATCCGAAAGCGTGTAATATAATCAGTCCGTTTTCAGGATTTTCATTCTGAAAACGGATTTTTCAGTCTTCCCGTTTTGATTCCTGATAACCTTTCGTGATTGCAGTATACGGATCGCGTCCAAAACGAACCAGTTTGAAAAAAGTATCTTTTGAACTGAACTCCGTTATCAGCCGGTCAGCGTCCAGCAAATGCATGTAATCGAATGAAACGGGCAGGCTTACAGCGCTTTCCACAAATTCAAGTCCGTAAAGCGCATAGACGCTGAACGGCGTTTTGGCAAGCCAGATTTTATCCTTTGTGTCGGAAGTTGCGTAACCCAGATTGTACTCCATGCTTTCCAGACCGAATTCGGTTCGTTTGTTGGCAGTTGGCAGACAGTATGTTGCAAAATCCTCTTTTTGCTGCAAAACGGTTTCGGGATCCGGTTTCATTTCATTTACAGTTTCGGAAATCCTTGTTTTCTTTCCGGCGTCGTCCGTTCCGTAAAACGTATATTTTCCGTTCGGGAAACCAATGACCAAATCAAACGATTTTCCTTTCTGCATGAAACTGCTGTCTTTCAGAAAACACATGGCTCCGCTGACCGGATCAAGATAAATCCTGATCGTTCCTTTTGTTTTTGCAGCCTTGTTTTCATATTCATATACAAGTGAATGGCTGAAATAATACTGTCCTTTTTCCGGTTTCCACTGCGTTAAACGCTGCTTGTCGGCAGGAATTTTCTTAACGGCTTGTGCAAATACCGTTTTTTGATAAAACAGTGGAATAATTAACAACAAAAAATAGAACAAATTTGCTTTCATACCTAAACTAGTTTCAAGGCGCAATCTAGAAAAAGCAGGTTTAATTAGCACGATTCTGACGATCAATCTTTCAGCCTGCAATGGCTATTTACCGGAAGGTTGTAAATTGCATGGCATTTGCAACTGACGCATGAATTTTAAACCAGAAAAAAGAACCGTTCAATTACACGAAGGCCGCTGCGTGTATTTTTCATCCGACTTTCACCTTGGCGTTCCGTCTATGACTAAAAGCCGTGAAAGAGAAAGACTTATCATTAGCTGGCTGGAATCCATCGAGCACAACGCACAAATGATTTTTCTGGTCGGAGATATTTTTGATTTCTGGTTTGAATACAACAAGGCGGTTCCTAAAGGATTTGTACGGCTGCTTGGAAAACTGGCTGAACTGAGCGACAAAGGCATTAAACTCGTCATTTTCACCGGCAATCACGACATGTGGATGTCTGGTTATCTGACCGATGAAATTGGCGCGACTATTTTCCGCAACCCGGTGACTTACACGTTCATTTCCGGTAAAAGCACCAAATCGATTCTGGTTGGCCACGGCGACGGGCTCGGGCCGGGTGATAATACTTACAAGGTTCTGAAAAGAATATTCGAGAATTCCTTTTTTCAGCTGATGTTCCGGCTTATGCATCCGGATGTCGGAATCTGGATTGCGATGGAATGGTCCAAAAGGAGCCGTCGCGCCAACGACCACAAAGGAGAAGAACATTTTTTAGGTGAAGACCACGAATGGCTTTTTCAGTACTGCCTTGCTGTGGAAAAGACAAATCATCACGATTATTACATTTTCGGGCACCGGCATCTTCCGCTGGACATGAAAGTAAATGACAGTTCGAGATATATAAATCTTGGCGAATGGCTCAAACAGCAGCACTTTGCCATTTTTAACGGAGAAAACCTGACTTTGGAAAAATTCGATCCAAGTTCCGTTGCGATAACTAAAAATTAATTGCTGCCGTTTCGCTTGATATCGTTTTCAGGAGTCGGCGGAATAAAATCCTGTTTGGTAATATTTTCACGCGGTGCCGCATTCAGCTCTTTACGCCATTCTTTTTGCTTCAGATCACCGTTTTTAACCGACTTGATAAAACTGGCCCATGCAAAAGGATTCAGGAACGGAAATGTGGTTGCAAAACCTTTGTTCGCCGCCGATTCACGCCCAAACATCAGCTGATCCATGGAATATCGGTAATTGGTCTGCGCATTGTTCGGAACCTGCGCCGCCATTCTGTTGATATAATCCGGATCGGTACTTCTTGCAAGCGCATCACGGTCCGCCTGATCCGGCAGTTTCAGCGTAAGGAAAGCCTTTTTAAATTCTTCTTCCGTAGAATAAGGATAAATCGTTACGCCTGAAAGCGTTACGACGTCCTCGCGCAATGCAACAATGGCCGAATAAATATCCGAGTTATAACTCCGCGGAACAACGTGATACTGCTTTTTGAAACCGACATAACTGAAAATGATGCTGTCACCGGGAAATACGGGAATCGTAAACGATCCGTCACTTTTGGCCAGCGTACCTCTTCCTGCATTTACTATAAATATGGTGGCGCCCGGCAGCCGCTCGGTTGTTTTCCCGCCTACGACGACTCCGGAGAATATAATCGCTTTCTGTTCGCCTTGTGCGTACAAGTTCTGAAAACATGTAACTACTGCAAGCACTAAAAATATTAAGAGACTCCGTTTCATTCGTTTCGGGTTATGAATTGAGTACCGGTCAAAATTTCCGGTTTTAGAACGTTGTTGTAAGTTACTTTTCCTTTCGGCTTCTGTCTTGAAAAAGCATGTAAAAATTGTTCCTTGGTTAATCAACGACCCGGCAGCCTATGCATTGCCTGTCTGAATTAAAAAGCAATTTTTGTTAGGAAAATAACTTTAAAAATGTAACTATAAACGGAGCGGAAAGCAGCAGGCCGTCAAACCTGTCCAGAAAACCACCGTGCCCGGGTATGCTGGTCCCGGAATCCTTAATGGCAATACTCCGCTTGAAAAGTGACTCCACAAGATCACCGTAAGTTCCTACCACTACAATAATGGCACCGATGCAGTACCATTTCCAGGGTTCGAAGGTACGGAAATAAAACCCCAGCGCAAATGCAATAACCGCTGCAAAAGCAGCACTTCCCATGGCGCCTTCCCAGGACTTTTTGGGAGAAATACGTTCAAACAGCTTCCTTTTTCCAAACTTTGTACCGGCAAAATAACCGCCTATGTCCGATGCCCAGAGTAAAAGCAGGCTTCCCAGAACGATCTCGTAATTGTATTTCCCGCCCCGCAGCGCCATCACGATAATCAGTGCAAAAGGCAACGCTACATAAATAATCCCCAGAAATGTAAAACCGATGTTTGTAAAAGGTTTAAGGTCATTCTTTTTATAGAGTTTGATAAAAAATATCATGGACAGCAGCGGACTGATAATGAAATAGTTTGAGAACGGTACAATGTCCTGTTCTATCAAGTACGCAAGAAACATCATAACTGTGCCGCAGAAAGTACCATAATAAGTTAACGGCTGGTTTCCGTCCAGTCCGAGCAATCTGTAAAATTCCAGCTGAGTCAATGAACTGATGGTACAAAAAAGCAGTAAAAAGGTTAATTCACTGTAAAGTATACAACTGATAATCACAAATACTCCTGCCAGCGCGGTAATTGCCCGCTGTTGCAAATTACTCAGTTTCTCTAAGCGCGTCTTCATTCGTCAGTATTGTTTGGGCCTTCAAAAGGTCACTTGCCGGCACGTGAACCTCACATGTTCCGAAAATCGGGTAGCTGCTGTCTTTTCTGTTCACAATCACAGCCGGTATTTCATTTTGTTCCAGTATTTCACGGGCTATTTCGGCACGGATCATTCGTCCGCTCTGAAATGCTTTTACCCAGTTTTCAGCCATAAAGTTTTTTGCTTGATTTTTTAATTAAAGGCCTGCGCGGCGGATATCTCCGGCAGCACCCGACTTTTTTATTAACAGAAGTATACCAGCCGAAAGAATCAATGAAACCAGCACCAGCATGGCAGGCATTGATTTGGTTTCTTCAATGTTTGTTTTTACGATGCCGATATTGTGCAGATATACCATAACCAGTACAAACCCGTTGTTCACAAAATGCGCAAGTACGGCAATCCTTAAATTTCCGGTCCAGAAATACAAATACCCGAACAATGCGCCCAGCATCATGCGCGGAAGGAATCCGTAAAACTGAAAATGAATGGCACTGAAGATCGCAGCCGCCGTCCATACAGCAAGATGTATATTTCCCCAGTGCTGAAAAAGCTTTGTCTGGATAATTCCGCGGAAAAGCACTTCCTCCCCTACTGCCGGCAGCAGCACGACCACAAACAGGGCAATCAGCAGCTGACCGAATTGTTTGAAATTGGTAAGAAAACCCGTCATCACCGATAGCTGATCTTCTTTCTCGCGCATCCACAGTTCCAGTCCGGAAAAAGTGTCGGGCAGCTTCATGGCGGCGTTCCATTCAATAAACTTGCTGTTGACCGGAATAAAAACCAGCACAAGCAAAAATACCAGAAGCCAGATTCCGGCTGCCGGCTTTTCCCTGAAATCAAACTGACGGAGCGTTCTGCGCTCGATATAAAACCAGTAAATCAGTGAAGGCAAAAGATAGGAGAAAAAATGAACGGTTCCCTGCAGGATCATCAATGCATTCCATCCGTTCGGAACTTTTGCAGGATCAGAAATCAGTTTGTTCAGCAGCACGGCAATGCTTTCCACACCGGCCGACTTGTAAACGGCCAGCAACATCAGCGCCAGCATGTTCCCCACAGCCATTCCGATCAGCACAAAACCGATTAAAACCAATAAACTGCCCATGGTGCCGGGCACACGGGAAACTGCCGGGACTGGATTACTATTTTGCATAATTGGTGTAAATTTACGGTTTATTATCAATTTAAAAATACGGAGTTAACAAGTAAAACGTATTATAAAGGGTTTAAACCCACGTTTGGAAGTATAACCGACATTCGTCTTGCTGAAATGGTTAAAATAGGAAATATAGAACTGAGCGACTTTCCGCTGCTTCTGGCACCGATGGAAGACGTAAGCGATCCGCCTTTCCGCGCTGTATGCAAGGAAAACGGGGCCGATCTGATGTATACCGAATTCGTGTCATCCGAAGGGCTTATCCGGGATGCGGCAAAGAGTGTGCAGAAACTGGATATTTTTGAATACGAAAGACCGGTCGGCATTCAGCTGTTCGGCAGTGATGTTGAAACAATGGGTTCGTGTGCAGAAATTGCATCCCGCGTAAACCCGGATCTTATTGATATCAATTATGGCTGTCCGGTCAAAAATGTGGCCTGCCGCGGAGCCGGCGCTGCGTTGCTTCAGGATGTCCCGAAAATGGTGAGAATGACTGAAGCCGTTATAAAATCCACGCATTTGCCCGTGACGGTAAAAACCCGGCTTGGCTGGGATGAAAATACCAAGAATGTCCAGGAAGTTGCCGAACGTCTGCAGGATATCGGTATCAAGGCGCTTTCCATTCATGGCAGAACCCGCGTGCAAATGTACAAAGGCTCGGCAGACTGGACGCTGATTGCAAAAATCAAGGACAATCCGCGCATAACGATCCCGATTTTCGGAAATGGCGATGTGGATACGCCGGAAAAGGCACTGGAATACAAAAACCGCTTTGGCGTTGACGGCATTATGATCGGCCGTGCTACAATCGGTAATCCGTGGATTTTCAACGAGATCAAGCATTTTATGAAAACCGGTGAAAAACTGGCGCCGCCAACCATGCAGCAGCGCGTGGAAGTATGCAGGAAACATCTTGAATTTTCGATTCGCTGGAAAGGCCCGGTTGCAGGTGTTTTTGAAATGCGCAGGCATTATACCAATTATTTCAAAGGACTCGAACATTTCAAGCCGTTCCGCATGCGACTGGTGGAAGGAATGACATTTGAGGAACTGGACGGCATACTGAACGAAATCATTCATGAATACAGTGAATCCGTATGCTGAAGATCAACGTTTCCGAAATTCCGTTCCAGGAAAACAGCGAAGTTTCCTCCGGAAATTCATTTGAAATAAGCAGCCGGAAAGACAAATGGTTTGTCGGAAACGAGCAGTTCGACGGAGATATTACTGAGTTAGGCCTGAACAAATTTCATGTTCTACGCAACAACAAATCATATAACGTGGAAGTGCTTGAAGTCAACGCCCAGGAAAAATCGGTTCATTTACTGATCAACGGCCAGCATTATTATACCAAGACAAAAAATCATCTGGATTTGCTTCTGGAAGGAATGGGACTTCAGAACAGTACGGCCCAGAAACTGAACAATGTCAAGGCGCCTATGCCCGGGCTGATCCAGTCTGTTGCGGTTGCAGAAGGAGATGTGATCAGCAAAGGCGATACGCTGCTGGTGCTGGTGGCAATGAAAATGGAAAACGTAATCCGCTCATCCGGAAGCGGAACGGTAAAAACACTGAAAGTGGCAGCGGGCGAAACCGTTGAAAAAAATCAGGTATTGCTCGAGTTTCAATAAATAACTTGTTTATCTTGACTTCCTACGCTTATTTTTACGGACGAAAACACCTATATCTACAATCATGCCCGAACCAGTATACAAACGTTTATTACTAAAACTCAGCGGAGAAGCTCTTAATGGTGGCGATAAAGCCCAGGTTATTGATTTCAACATACTCGATAACTATGCCCGGGAAATCAAAAGAATTACAGAAGTCGGCGTTCAGGTGGCCATTGTAATCGGTGGAGGAAATATTTTCCGCGGTGCATCTGTAGAAAAATCCGGGATTGACAGAGTTCAGGGCGACCATATGGGCATGCTGGCCACGGTCATCAACGGAATGGCAATCCAGAGCTCTCTTGAAAAGCACGGCATGAACACAAGGCTGATGTCGGCTATCAAAATGGAGCAGGTTTGCGAGCCGCTTATTCGCCGCCGTGCAATCCGTCACCTAGAAAAAGGGCGAGTTGTTATTTTTGGTGCAGGAACGGGAAATCCATATTTTACGACGGATACAACTGCCGGCCTTCGTGCCATTGAATCCGAGTCGGAAGTGGTTTTGAAAGGTACGCGCGTGGACGGAGTGTATACTGCAGATCCGGAAAAAGATCCGCTCGCAACCAAATACAGCAAACTGACTTTCGATGAGGCGCTGTCCAGAAATCTTAAGATTATGGACCTTACCGCTTTTACGCTTTGCAAGGAAAATAATGTCCCGATTATTGTTTTCGATATGAACAAGCCCGGCAATCTGTATGATCTGGTTATGGGAGAAGAAGTCGGAACTTTGATATCGAATTAACCGAAATATATTATCTTTTATAAACAATGGAAGAAATAGAATTATATCTTGAAGATGCCAAAGATACTATGGAAGGTGCTATCAAACACCTTATTATAGAACTGGGAAAAATCCGCGCAGGAAAAGCTTCGCCCCAGATGCTGGAAGGTCTTCAGATTGAATATTACGGCTCCATGACGCCTTTGCAGAACGTGGCCACCATCAATACGCCGGACGCAAGGACGATCGCCATCAAGCCTTTCGAAAGAAAAATCATTAATGATATAGAAAAAGCAATCCGCAACGGCAACCTGGGCTTTGCACCTTCCAATGATGGTGAACTGATCCGGATTTCGGTTCCGCCGCTTAATGAAGAACGACGCAGAGAGCTTGTAAAGCGTGCGAAAAACGAAATTGAAACAGCCAAGATCAACATCCGGAACATTCGTCAGGATGCCAACAATTCCCTTCGCAAGCTGACCAAAGAAGGCGTTGCGGAAGATCTGGTAAAAGTAAGTGAAGACCGCGTTCAGAAATTAACGGACGGCTTTATTTCCAAAGTGGAACATATTTTCTCTGCAAAGGAAAAAGAGATCATGGAAGTTTAACTTTCAGATTTCCTTTCAATAAAAAAACCCGCATTCAGCGGGTTTTTTTATTAATAATGCTATCCGTTTATTTCACATGACTGAATCCTTCAAAGCCTCTGTGATTGGTTTCTTCATACAGCCTGTCCTTCGGCAGATTGCGGAAATAGTCGTAAGTAATCTGCAAACCTTCCTGACGGGAAACTTTTGGCTCCCAGCCCAGAATTTCTTTGGCTAGGGTAATATCCGGCTGTCTTTGCTTCGGATCGTCCTGCGGAAGCGGCTTGTAAACAACTTTCTGGTCCGTTCCGGTCAGCTTAATAATTTCTTCGGCAAATTCCCCTATTGTGATTTCGGAAGGGTTCCCGATGTTTACAGGCAATGCATAGTCGCTCAGAAGCAGGCGGTAAATTCCTTCAACCAGATCGTCGACATAACAGAATGAGCGGGTTTGCGAACCGTCGCCGAATACCGTAATATCCTCACCGCGCAAAGCCTGGCCGATGAATGCCGGCAACACACGTCCGTCGTTCAGGCGCATTCTGGGCCCGTAAGTATTGAAAATCCGTACAATGCGTGTTTCCAGATCGTGATACCGGTGATAAGCCATGGTAATAGCTTCCTGATAACGCTTGGCTTCGTCGTAGCAGCCGCGCGGCCCGATCGGGTTAACATGGCCCCAATAATCTTCCGTCTGCGGATGCACCAGCGGATCGCCGTATACTTCCGACGTGGAAGCAATGATAAAACGTGCTTTTTTAACGCGCGCAAGCCCAAGCAGGTTATGCGTTCCCATCGCTCCTACTTTCAGCGTCTGGATCGGAATTTTAAGGTAATCAATCGGGCTTGCCGGAGATGCAAAATGCATGATGTAATCGAGCTCGCCCGGAACATGCACGTATTTGGTTACATCATGATGGTTGAATTCAAAATTGGGATTGGGCATCAAATGCTCGATGTTACGCATATCACCGGTAATCAGGTTATCCATTGCGATCACATACATGCCTTCCTTTAAAAACCGCTCGCAAAGGTGCGAACCTAAAAATCCTGCTGCTCCGGTTATAAGTACACGTTTCATGAATAAGATAGATTAGATTGAATGTTAATTTTCTCCGGCCGGAACCACCTTTTCCCGTCCGATGCTGTAATAGGTATAACCCATTTCACGCATCTGATCCAGTTCATACAGGTTTCTTCCGTCAAAAATTACTTTGTTCTTCAACAGTTTACCCATCTTTTCAAATTCAGGTGTGCGGAATTGAGGCCATTCTGTAAATATCATCAATGCATCGGCATCGTCCAGCGCGGCATAGGGTGTATGACAGAATGTTATTTTATCGCCGAGAATGCCTTTTACATTGTTCATGGCTTCCGGGTCGTAAGCAGTTACTTTGGCGCCGGCTTGCAGCAATGCTTCAATATTTTCAAGCGCGGGAGCTTCGCGGATGTCATCGGTATATGGCTTGAACGCCAGTCCCCAGACCGCTATGGTTTTATCTTTCAGGCTTCCTTCAAAATAGTTTTCGAGCATCGGCAGGAGTTTCTTCTTCTGATCGTAATTGACATCCATAACGGATTTCAGGATACGGAAATCATAGTTGAAATCATTGGATGTTTTGGCAAGCGCCTGTACGTCTTTCGGAAAGCAGCTTCCGCCGTAACCGATACCTGCAAAAAGAAAACGCTTTCCGATGCGGCTGTCTGTACCGATACCGCGACGGATATCGTCCACATTGGCACCTACTTTTTCGCAAAGGTTTGCGATTTCGTTCATGAACGTAATCTTCATGGCCAGGAATGAATTGGCTGCGTATTTGGTCATTTCGGCAGAACGCTCGTCCATGAAAATCACCGGGTTTCCTTGTCTGACCAGCGGAGCATAAAGCTTTTCCATGACCTTTTTTGCCTTTTCGGAAGTAGTTCCGACCACAACCCGGTCCGGCTTCATGAAATCCTCAACCGCAACGCCTTCTCTCAAAAACTCGGGATTGGAAACCACATCAAACTCGACTTTGGCATTTTTCGCAATGGCAGCATGCACTTTTTCAGCCGTACCCACCGGAACGGTGCTTTTGTCAATAACGACAGCGTATTTTTCCATAATATGGCCAAGATCATCCGCCACTTTCAGAATGTACTTCAGATCAGCCGATCCGTCTTCGCCCGGAGGCGTCGGCAACGCAAGGAAAATCACTTCCGCATCTTTAATGCCTTCGGCCAGGTTGGTGGTAAACAGCAAACGGCCTTCTTCCACGTTCCGGTGAAAAAGTACGTCCAGACCCGGCTCATAAATAGGGATTTCGCCCTTTTGCAAACGTTCGACCTTTCTGACATCAATGTCAACACAGGTTACCTGATTGCCTGTTTCAGCAAAACAGGTGCCTGTAACCAAACCAACATAACCTGTTCCTACAACTGCAATTTTCATAAATGTGATAATTATAATATAGTTGTTACGGAACTTCATCGTTCAGGTTAAAGAATTGTATTTAACCAAGTCCCGTGTGTTAAGACATCAGCAAATGTAATTTTTTTATACGAATCTTCACCGCTCCGCCTCGTATTTGTTCGTTACTGATAAGAGAAATATCTTGATTTTTTGCTAACATTAAGTAAATTAAATGTAAACACCGGGAATTATGGAAACAGTAACTCCGGATCCAGCACAAAGTCAGCGGGAAGAAACCTGTACGCTAATTAAAGAAAGCATACGCCAGTTTGCTGCCCTCAGCATAAAACCCAATATCCGCAAATGGGACGAAGAACAGCAATTCCCGAAAGAACTGTTTTATAAGCTCGGAGAACTCGGTTTGATGGGCATGCTCGTTCCCGAAGAATTTGGCGGTGCGGGCCTTGGCTACAAGGAATACGTAACTGCAATTATCGAGCTGGCAAAAACGGATCCCTCCGCAGGCCTGTCGATGGCGGCTCATAATTCCTTGTGTACAAATCATATTTGCATGTTTGGCAACGCTGAACAGAAACAGATGTATCTTCCGCACCTTGCCAGCGGCCGCTCGCTCGGCGCGTGGGGACTTACCGAACCGAATACCGGGTCGGATGCCGGAAACATGCGTACCGTTGCTGTAAATGATGGCAGTAACTGGATCATAAACGGCTCCAAAAACTTTATCACCAATGGAAAAAGCGCTGATATTACTGTTGTCATAACCAGAACCGGCGAACCCGGCGACAAACATGGCGCAACTGCTTTTATCATTCCGCAGGGTACGCCGGGATTTACATGCGGCCGGAAAGAAGACAAACTGGGCATGCGGGCTTCCGAAACCGTGGAACTCATTTTTCAGGACTGCGTTGTACCGGACAGCCAAAGAATCGGGCAGGTCGGCGACGGATTTATTCAGTCTTTAAAGATTCTTGACGGCGGCCGGATTTCCATTGCTGCGCTGAGCGTCGGAACGGCACTGGGCGCGTATGAAGCGGCACGCTCCTACTCCATGGAGCGAAAGCAGTTTGGCAAAGCAATTTGTGATTTTCAGGCCATTGCATTCAAGCTGGCGGATATGTACACCGATATCCAGGCTTCCACTTTACTCACTTTTCATGCGGCAGCATTAAAAGATGCAGGCAAAAAAGTGACGCTTTCCAGTTCCGTGGCCAAATATCATGCATCCGAAACGGCCGTAAGAGTAGCCAATGAAGCCGTTCAGATTTTTGGCGGATATGGCTTTGTAAAAGATTATCCGGTTGAAAAATTTTACCGAGACAGCAAGCTTTGTACAATCGGAGAAGGCACCAGCGAGATTCAAAAAATGGTTATTTCAAAGGAAATATTAAAAGATTGATATCTTTTTCCATTCATCCCCTTCATAAACCGGCAGGCAAGTTTAACCTCACGCTGATAAAAGAGTTATAGGAAGCAAGTTTTTGTATGGTTACTTTCGCCCTATACATCAAACTTACTTACTATGACACCACTTATAATACTGCTTGTTCTTGTCGTTCTCACCATTTTAATGACCGTTAAAGTCGTTCCGCAGCAGAATGCATATATACTGGAACGTCTTGGAAAATTTTACGCCGTATTGCAGCCCGGCATCAATTTCATCATTCCATTTTTTGACAGAATTGCTTACAAATACACACTCAAAGAAACTGCCGTTGATATTCCCGAACAGATTTGCATAACCCGCGACAATGTTCAGGTGCGTATGGACGGCGTTATTTTCATTCAGGTTATTGATCCGAAAAAAGCTGCTTACGGCATTGCCGATTATACTTTTGCCGTTATCCAGCTTGCGCAGACAACCATGCGGAGTGAAATCGGGAAACTGGACCTTGACAAAACTTTTGAAGAACGGATGACGATCAACCGCGCCGTTGTGGAATCCATTGATGAAGCGGCCATCGGCTGGGGCGTAAAAGTTTTACGTTACGAAATCAAGAATATCACACCGCCGCAAAGCGTGCTGAACGCCATGGAAAAACAGATGCAGGCCGAGCGGGAACGACGTGCGGTGATTCTGCAATCCGACGGAGAAAAACAGGCTGCAATCAACGTTGCCGAAGGACAAAAACAGAAAGTCGTACTGGAATCGGAAGGTTTGCGGCTCAGGCAGATCAATGAAGCGGAAGGTGAAGCGGCCGCTCTGCGTTCAGTTGCCGAAGCAACGGCAGACAGCATCCGACTCGTGGCGGAAGCGATCCAGAAAGACGGCGGTCTGGAAGCGGTTCAATTAAAAGTAGCAGAAAATTATGTGGAACAATTTGGTAAATTGGCCAAAACCGGAAATACATTGATTTTACCGGCAAACCTGACCGATATCGGCTCACTTATTGCTACGGCTTTAACAGTAGTGAAATCGGACCGGCCGGTTATAAACCCAGAAAGAAAAAAATAATATGGACTTGTCTTTGCCGCAAATATGGCTTATTGTGGGACTGATTATGCTCGTTGCAGAATTGGTAAGCGTACTGCTGGTGTTTGTATTTTTTGCATCCGGCGCATTGCTCACATCATTATTGACGGCAATCGGCCTGCTTCCCGACATTGAAAGCCAGATCATTGCATTTTCACTGATTTCACTAAGCTCATTGCTGCTCTTGAGAAAACACGCCCGCAAGCTGCTTGACAGAAGATCAGGTCCTGAATATAGCGAATTTGTAGGCGAAACGGCTCTCGTCATCAAGGACATTCCTGTTAACGGCGAAGGAAAAATTTATTACCGCGGTGCCGAATGGAAAGCAACTGCTTTTAACCACAGTTCCATTTCTGCCGGAAGCAAAGTCGTTATCATGCGGACAAACGGCATTGTCCTCATCGTGGAAGAATCCTGAAACAAGCTATAATAAAATACGCTGCATTGCCGGAATTGTTCCAGTTTTGCAGCGTATTTTATTTATAAATTTATAAGAATACTACTTTTTCAATGCTTCTTCCACTGCATTTCCGGTGTTGCCGCTTCCGGGAATAATATGCAGCAGTGAGGAAATCGTAGGCGCAATGTCCGAAACCGATGTCCGCCGCAGTGTTTCACCTTTATTGATTCCCCAGCCATAAAGAACAAACGGCACCTGCGTATCGTAATTGTACGGCGTTCCGTGCGAAGTTCCTGTGGAGGTGCCATAAAACCATCCCGGCTGCGTAATAATCTGGATGTCACCGCTACGCTTTGCATTCACATTATTCTTGTACAATTCGAGCTGATACGTATTCAGCGGTGATTTTCCCATATCGGTAAGATCAATAATATCGGCCATTCCGGGAATGTCCAGTATGGCAGGGCGAATAACTTCTACGGCAGCGGCAATTGTAATCTTCTTCTTTTTCAGCAGTTCATGATCAAAGTAAAGCTGGTTGTTATCCGTTGCCAGAATGTAGGAATCTTTGCCAAAAGCCTTGCTCAGTGCTTCGTCCACAGCGGCGTTGACAACCTTCCTGTTTACAATGCCGGACGGAAGCTTGTGCTCGGCTGCAAAGCCCGGAACATCCACAACGCCATGATCGGCCGTAAGAAAAACGGTGTACTCGCCTTTTCCAACCCAGCCGTCCAGAAAGCTGAAAAGGTCGGCAAATTCGCGGTCAAGCCGTATGAAATCGTCCTGCTGTTCGATGGAGTTCGGTCCGGAACGGTGCCCGATTTTATCCGTGGAAGAAAAACTGATGGCCAGAAAATCTGTCTCTTTTCCTTTACCCAGATTCTCGCCTTTTACCGCTTCAATGGCCATTTCCTTTGTAATCGTATTTCCCCACGGCGTTTCCGTAACCACACCGAAAGCATCGCCCGACAAACCGGCCAGTTCATATGGAAAAACAGGTCTGGAAGAACCCGGCAGCTTTCCTTCCCAGGCCACATCATCCTGCGAACTCTGCATGTAAGCGTCTGCAGTCAGTAGCAGCTGCCAGCCTTTTTGTAAATAAGCCGAAGGCATTTTTCTGGCATTGTAGTCTTTTGCCCATTTGGGAAGCTCGTTCATGTAATAAGTACTGCTTACCCAGTTGCCGGTTTTGGAATCAAACCAGTAGGCGGCATTCGCGGAATGTCCGGCCGGCAGAATAGAACCTCTGTCCTTAATTGCAACACCGATTGTTTTGGAACGGAAGTTGGTAGCAATCCGGAGCTGGTCCGTGACGGTGCTTGTCAGCATATTTTTTGGCGACATTTTCCCTACGCTTGCATTAGTACTGCCAACGGTATTTACGGTGCTGTCTTCCACGCAGTAAACTTCTTTTTTGGCTATCGGATCAAACCATTCGTTTCCGATGATTCCGTTAATGGCCGGAATAGAACCGGTATAAACGCTGGCATGACCGGCGGCTGTAACCGTAAGTGCATAGCTGTAATGATTATTGCGGCAGTTAAACCCTTCATTCATCAACCGCTTGAAACCGCCTTCTCCGTACTGATCATAATAACGGTACAGATAATCATAACGCATCTGATCGACAACGATGCCGACAACCAGTTTGGGACGGGCAAGTACGGTACTTTTCGGTGTGTTTTTTTTGGTTGTCTGTGCATGGCCGAAAGCAGTCAGCAACAGACAAAGTACGCTTAAAGAGATTTTTCTCACTGTTCAGGAATTTTAATAAAACAAAAACCCTGCATGGCCTGAAAACCGGTTCTGCAAGGGAAAATTCAGTTATTTGCTTAAAGCTTCTTCCACGGCGTTGCCTACGTTTCCGCTCGGCGGTAAAATGTGCAGCAAGGACGAAATCGTTGGCGCAATATCTGCAATGGTAGTCCTGCGGAGTGTTTCGCCTTTTTTCACGCCCCAGCCGTAGAGCAGGAAAGGAACGTGCGTATCGTAATTGTATGGAGTTCCGTGATCTGTTCCGGTCCCATAAGAAGCTGCAAACCAGCCGGGCTGAACGATCAACTGCAGGTCGCCGCTTCGTTTGGCATTGATGTTGTTTTTGTACATTTCTAGCTGATAGGTATTCAGCGGCGCGTTTCCGATGTCATTCAGATTAATAATATCTGCAACGCCATTCATGGGAAGCAATGCTTTCCGCAAAACCTGCCATGCATCGTCCACGCTGACTTTCTTTTCGGCAAGCAACTTTTTATTCAGGTAAATCTGGTAATTTTCAAAAGCTGAAACATATTCACCTTCGCCGAATGCATCGTTCAGCGATTTCACAACGGCTCTCGTCAGCGTAGTCGAATTCATTAATCCTGCGGGCAGCTTATGCTCCTGCCAGAATGCCGGAACATCCATTGCGCCGTGGTCGGCAGTCAGGAACACGGTATAGTTTCCTTTTCCCGTCCAGGTATCCAGAAAATTGAACAAATCAGCGAATTCCATATCCAGTTTCAGATAATTATCTTCCTGTTCAATCGAATTAGGGCCAAAAGCATGTCCGATCCGGTCCGGCGTTGAAAAGCTTACTGCCAGAAAATCGGTATCCGCTCCTTTGCCCAGATTTTCACCTTTGATCGCAGCAATAGCCATTTCCTTCGTCAGCGTATTTCCCCAGGGCGAAGTAGTGATCACGCCGTAAGCATCGCCGGCCGTCCCGATCAGTTCATGCGGAAATACGGGCTTGGCTGCTCCGGAAAGCGTTCCTTCCCACGCCACATCGTCAGGCGTACTTTGGGTATACTGATCAATGGGTAAAAGCAAATTCCAGCCGCGTCTGAGATATTCGGCAGGCATTTTTTTATTGTTGTATTCCGTTGCCCACGCAGGCAGCGATTCCATGTAATAAGTACTAGTCACAAAGTTTCCGGTTCGGGAATCAAACCAGTATGCGCCGTTGGATGCATGTCCTGCCGGCAGAATGGAAGCACGGTCTTTAATCGCCACGCCGATTGTTTTGGAGCGGAAATTGGTCGCAATCCGCAGCTGATCCGTAACCGTACTTGTCAGCAGATTGCGCGGCGACATTTTTCCGACGGTTACATTATTGCTTCCGACCGTTGCAGCGGTGCTGTCGTCGGTACAATACACATTTTTCCCGGCTTTTCTGTCATACCAGTCGTTTCCGATAATGCCGTTAATGGCCGGAAGCGAACCGGTGTACACAGCCGAATGCCCGGCAGCCGTTACGGTCAATGCATAATGATAATGATTGTTCCGGCAGTTGAAACCTTCATTCATGAGCCTTTTCAGGCCACCTTCCTTGTACTTGTCGTAGTAGCGGTAAAGGTAATCGTAGCGCATTTGGTCCACTACAATGCCTACAACCAGTTTCGGACGGGCCAGTTTGGCAGTTTTTAATCTGGATTGACTGTAACCGGAATAGCTGAGAAGAATCCCGGCAGCCAGTAATTTTGAAAACAGGTTCGGTATAAATTTCATTTGTATCAATTTACAGGAAAAGGATTCATCAGGAATAATGGGCAAATATAAAGATGTGCTACCTTATAACAGCAGAAAACCGGACTGCAATTTGCATCCGGTTTTCCTGATCAACTTTATCCTGATATTATTTTTTCTCGCTTCCGCCCAGAGGTGCCGGTGCGGTTGCAGCCGGAGCGCCTTTTCTGGATTTGGCAAAATCTCCCGCCTTGATGATGACGAATTTGTTATAATCAATGTATTTGTTAACCGCAGCTTTGATTTGTTCCGGCGTTAAGGCCTCTATTTTCTTTTCAAAATCCGCATCCCACTGCATCGTGCGGTTCAGATAAAGGTTATTGGTCAGCGTATTGGTCAGCGAAGCATCCTGCGACCTGGCAACTTGCCGTGACTGCAGATAACCCGACCGTGCCGCTTTCAGTTCTTCGGCTGTAAAACCTTCTTTCAGCGTTTTTTCTATTTCTTCTTTAAAAGCCGCTTCCAGTTTCTCGGCATTTTCCGGCGCATAGATTGCATACGACATAAACGAGCCGTTCTTGTCCAGCGAACTGGCCGAAAACTGTGAGCCTACGCCATAACTAAGCCCTTCTTTCTGCCTGATCCGTGTTGCCAGACGTGAGTTAAGAAACCCGCCTCCGAGCATATAATTCGCCATAACCAATGCCGGATAATCCGGGTCTGTGTCTTGCAAAGGCATGTTCAGGCCGGCCACGAACATGGCATTGGCCTTGTCCGGCGTTTCCACCGCCTTGTTTTCTGCTTTTACCGCCTGATACGGCGACGCAATGCGGGTAAAAGGCTTGGCACTTTTCCAGCTGCTGAATTCATCATTGATTATTTTCTGGATTGCTGCTTTGTCAAAGTCACCGACTACGGTTGCAGAGGCATTGTTGGCTCCGTAAAAATCCTTGTGAAACTGGCGGATCTGATCAATGGTCGTGGATTTGATATTTTCCACATCTTCATCAAACGTGCCGACATACCGGACATCGCTTTTCGGATAAGGCGAAACAATGCGGCGGTACTGATTGATGGCTATGGCCTGCGGCTCGCTGCGCTGCGATTCGATGCCGGCCAGTTCTTCCTGTTTCAGTTTTTCAAACTCGCTTTCATCGAATGCAGGCGTTTTCAGCACTTCTGCAACCAGTTTCATAACGGCCGGAAGGTTCTCTTTGGTCGTTTCAATGTTGGCTCCGGCTTGGTTGCCGGCTCCGAAAAAGCTGACCCGCGCTTTCAGTTTATCAAACTCGTCTTTCAGTTGCTGGCGGGTTCTGGTTTTTGTTCCTTTATCCAGCATGGAACCCGTAAGATCGGATATGGCCGCTTTGTTCATCAGGCTCTTTTCGTCGCCGTAACGGAGCGTAATCCTTGCTGCGACGACATTTCCGCGCGTTTTCTTGGGCAGCAATGCCGTTTCAATGGCATTTGGTTTTTCAACGCGCGTAGTCCGGCTTTCCACGTTCATAGGCGAAGGATCAAAAGCTTCACCCTCAGCTACAACGGCTTCTCCTTTGTAGTTTTTTACAAGATCTTCAATTTTCGGAGCGTCCGGAATTTCGGCTCTTACCGGCGTGGCTTCCGGAACGAATGTTCCGAGCGTACGGTTGGACGGTTTGAAATAATATTGTGCAACCCTGTAAACGTCATCCGCAGTTACTTTCCGGATGTTATCGCGGAAAAGAAAAGCCAGCCGCCAGTCGCCTGTTGCAATGGCTTCGCTGATGCTGAGTCCCACACGTTCCGAATTACGGAATTCCAGATCCCAGTTTTTAAGGATTGTGGTTTTGGCCCTTTCCACATCTTCTGCCGAGGGTTTTACCAAAGCAGCGGAATCGAGTGTTGCCACAAATGCCTGCCTGGCTTCATCCAGTGATTTTTCTTTCAGCACTTCCGCACCGAACAGCACAAAGCCCGGATCATATAACTGAAAGCTGTACCCGAATTCGGAAGACGCTTTTTTAGTATTGACCAGATTTTTATAAAGCTTTCCGTTCGGCTCCGTACTCAGCAATTCCGTAAGCACTTCCATGGGAGGATAATCTGCATGCGAGCCCGGCATAATGTGGTACAAAGCCATGAGCATCTGCACATCGCCGGTTCTTTTCAGTTCCACAAAACGTTCGCCGTCCTGCGTTGGCTCCTTCGTGTACGAGGTGGGCAGCACGCGCGCAGGTCTGGCGATTTTACCAAAATATTCATTGATCATGGCCAGCGTTTTCGGCTCGTCGATCTTTCCTGCAACGGTCAGTACGGCGTTATCGGGCTGGTAAAATTTCTTGTAAAAAGCCTGTAAGTTTTCGATAGGCACTTTTTCAATGTCGGAACGGTTCCCGATTGTTGATTTTCCGTAGTTATGCCACAAGTAAGCACCGGAAATCACGCGTTCCATCAATACGCGGAAAGGGCTGTTTTCCCCGGATTCAAATTCATTGCGCACGACGCTGAACTCGCTCTCCAGATCTTTTTTGGCAATAAAGGAATTCACCATCCTGTCGGATTCAAGGTCGAGCGCCCATTTGAGGTTCTCTTCCGTTGCCGAAAAAGTTTCAAAATAGTTGGTACGGTCATACCATGTCGTGCCGTTCGGGCGGGCACCGTGCTCGGTCAGTTCCTGCGGAATGTTCGGGTGCTTGGGCGAACCTTTGAAGACCATGTGTTCCAGCAAATGCGCCATTCCGGTTTCCCCGTATCCTTCGTGCCGCGAACCAACCAGATAGGTTACATTTACGGTAATGGTCGGTTTGGAAGGATCAGGAAACATCAGCACTTTCAAACCGTTTTCAAGGCTGTATTCTGTGATTCCTTCTACGGAAGTGATTTTTTTCACACCTTTCGGCAAATCCTGTGAAAACAAAGGCGTTACCAAAAGAGACGTGAACAGCATACCAACCGCTGCCGATCGCTGAACCGCTTTGATACTTTTAAAATTTATGACCATATCAACAATGAATTTGTTTACATATTAAGCTCATGAAAATAGCGTTGTTTAGCTCATTTAACAATAACTTCATGATAAATGGCAAAATAAATGGAAATGCAACATTCCGGCGGCTCCGCTTCGTACGGATTCCAGGCAGCACACATTTTCAGATCAGCAGGAATTCTTAAACCAGTATCGCAGTTTAATCAATATGACTTCATTAAAGATGATTTTTCCGGGTAAAATTGTTCGCCTTTCTTTTTCATTGCTTGCCGGGTATATGCTTTTTGGCTGCGCAGGCGCCGGTATTCCCATTTCCACCAATACCAAATATCCCATAGAACTGCTATATGACAACCAGCCGCTCGAAAGACCGTATTCTGAAATCGGGATTGTGGAAATAAGCAGTGAAGATTCCCTGACTGACCGCCAGACGCAGGATAAAAGAATGATGTACAGAGGAAATGATGCAAAAACCAAGGAACTCCTGACGGCCCGGCTGGTTATCAAAGCACAAAAAATCGGAGCGGACGCCATCATCAACGTCAAATACAAATATTACACAAGTGTGAAAAACGAAGGCTACATCCTGAGCGGCCTTGCCGTAAGGTACCGCGGCGAATAAATTAGTTTTCACATTTTACTTTTCACATCTAACGCGGAGCTCCCTTTGTAGTCAGCAGCTTTTTCCCGGACGTATCCTGACGAACAGAATCCGGTGCAATTGTGTAAGGTATTTTAACCTCAGGCTTCGGCATTGGTGTAAAGCGGTTGAAACTGTGCGTAAACTGCATGCTTACGCCGCCCGTTGTTACGGTGTTATTGAGTGAAAACGGATTCTGTATATTGCGGTTATATGCTTTTACCCGGACAGATCCATTGCGGTTCAGCCAGTATTCCAATGTCCATTCACCCAGCAGACTGGCCGCGTCGTACTGCGTGGTGCCGGCCTGCGTTCCCGATGCGAAACGCCCGTCCCGTGTAACCCTGAAACGGTCATTCAGAAAACGGTATGAGAAACGCAGCTGAAGATTCGTCAATGCATTCTGATCCAGCGAAAGCCCGGAAACGCCGACTTCCAGATTTTCATTGATTCCCGAGGCCCAGCGGCTGATCTGGTTGGAAACAAGCTCACTGATGCTGCTTCCCAGAAAACTCTGGCCACCGATCGTAGCCAGACTGCTTTCCGGAAGCAACTGATTAACCACCAGCAAACTGCTGACCTGACGGCTTAATTCCTGTTCATCGGATTTCAGTTTGTTCTGAAAAGCCTCAAGTTGTCCGCGGTAAGCGCTCAATGAAGGATTGTCAAGAATCTTAAGATCATAATGTATGGACGGTGACATCAGCCCTTCCGATAAGCCGATGGTTACTTCCACAGGATAACGCCTTGAAAGCACATCATTTCCAGTTGTATTTACGGAACCGGTATTCGGAAGAACGCCGACCAGAGAAACCAATTGCGTGTAACCTGCCTTTACATCCAGCTGGGCTCCGTAAGGATCGCCGGACCACACAATCCTGCTTCCGGGCTTGATGCTGAACTTTTTGTTAATTACATTCTGAAGCGTAAAGTTGTACTCTCCTTTTTCAATTTCATACGTTCCGGCCATGGTGAAATCGCCTTCGGTATCAATGTTCAGGTTGAGCCTGCCGCTTCCGTTGCCGCGGATGATATCGCCCGTCTGCCGGTCAAATATAATTTCGCAGGTTGCATCCGGCGTAAGGTTGAAGTTGAAATCCATCTTGATCCCGCCGGAAACCTGCCCGCGGAAGACAGAATCGGCTGCACTCATGCTTGTACTGTCCCGAACCGGCATTTTGCTGACGAATTGTATATAATCCTGCGTAGCTACTTCTGTGGCTCCGTCCAGCGGAATGTAAATTCTCGTGTTCTTGTTGCTCGTAACGTTTGCTTCAATGTTCAGTTTGTCAATAGGCCCGAAAACACTGACCGGCCCTGTTACATATGCCGTTCCGTAAAAGGTGTCGTTATCCTGAAACGTTGTATTTAAGATTTTGAAGTTCTGCAGGTCCGCACTAAAGCCGAGCGAAAAATATTTGAAACCGTCATGATAAACGCCGCCCCGGACTGTTGCCGTATTTCCGTCCTCATCCGTCAGTAAAATGTTGCTGGCCGTAATTTCACTTTCGGTAAAATTGATTTTGTCGCTGAAAGTAAAAACAGACTGGAGATAATCAAACTTCATACGGCCGTTTTCCACCATCAGAGATCCTTCCAGAACCGGCGCATTGACAATGCCTTTGATCAGAACCGTTCCCTGCGCACTTCCACTGATATCGGAAACCAGTCCTTCCGTAAATGGTTCGAGCGACTTGAAATCGATATGGTTGAAAATGGCTTTCAGGTTCAGCGTATTGGCAGCCAGTTTGGGACGGTAAGCGCCGGTCAGGTTAAAAACCCTTCTTGCATTTTTGCTTAACTGAGCGTCAATCTGCAACTCGCTGGTTACAGGGTCCCAGTCGCTTGTTCCGGATAAATTTCCGAATTCGTACTGGCCGTAGCCAAGACTTTCTATGTTGAAACCCGCATCCAGCATGGCGCTGTTGTAAATATCCCGGATCCTGGCAGTTCCGTCCATGATTCCGGCAAGCTGCGTATTGAAAACCGGATTGAGACTTCCGAGTCTAAAGTTTTTCACGTCCAGCGTCAGGCTTTTTTCAGGATCGTCGGAAGCTGTTCCGCTCAGGAAAATCCTTTGTTTGCCGCTGACAAAACCGACATTTGAAAAGGTAACGCTTTTTCCGACAATGGAAATAAGACTTTCGGAAGGCACATTCCATGTTTCATCCAGCAAGTTAAGCCTTGAATTGGTAAATCCGATGTCAAGCCCGGCCGGCAAAAACCTGATTTCTCCTGCCAGATTTGCCAGATTCGTACTTTTGGCCTGGTGAATTGCGCCATTGAAATCAATATGGTCAACGTCCCAGGTTCCTTCTAGTTCCAGCTTCTCGGTAGGCACCAGCACGCTGATCTGCTGCTGATCCGAAGTTACAAGAATGGACGCGAGGACTTCGGCGCTGTTTACAAATTTGGAAGTCGTTACATCCACTTCCGACTTTACAAACTGGTTTGTACCGTACCGCAAAGTATCGGATATGGCGTTAAACGTCAGGAAAGCCGTATTATCCATCTTGAAAGTCCCTTCCGCCTTCGCGCCTCTGGAAACATAAATATCCGGGCTAAGAAATGCCAGGAACCTGGAAAGATTTCTGGATTCCACTTCATAATCTATTTGGTAGCGTTTGACGGATTCAATCGGCTTGCGCGCATAGTATTCCGTTCTGTTTGCTTCATTTTCAAAAAAGTACAGTTTATATTCTTCCAGTACCCGGCTTATATCTTTCCAGGCTTCTGTCGGCAGAAAATTTCCTTCTGCCTTTGCGGACACGAACTCGCTTTCAAGCTGAAGCGTGCGTTTGTCGAGCTGCTGAATGGAGGAAAAAACCAGCGTGTCAATAACAAGGTTTCTTTCCTGATTGGTCATTAAAAGGTAAGTATCCAGCAATTTGGCATCGCCGGTAAGTTCGTCTACCGTATTGCCGGAAAGATTTACATTCAGCTGCGTTCTTAACGTAACCGGTTCTTTTACAAAGCCCAGTTCTTTCAGATTTGCTCTTTCAACTACGCCCTGAAGATCAAATGAATTCCGGGGTTTTGACAGATCAAATTCTCCTTCCAGATTTACTATAAAGTTGCTGTCCTTTACACTGACCTGCCCGTTGAAATACTGGTTCTGAAGATTGCCGTCCAGCCGGATGTTGGTATAATCGTAGTTTCTGAATCCGACACGCCGTACAAGTGCATTCATATCAGCGGATGCAAACTGCAGTTCAAGGCCTTTGCCTGCAACTTTACCTTCAAAGTCCAGTTCCTGCCAAGTTTCTTTTTGATCCAGCAACGTTCCGAGTTCAAAACCGGCCGTTTTTACTTCACCCGTGTAAGTTGTGGTCCGGGCATCCGTAATATGAAAATCCAGATCGCCTGAAAGTTTGCCGAGGCTGGAAGAAGAATTGGCATTGATCACAAAATCGTCCAGCGTTCCCTTGAAAGTGCCGTCCAGCAAAGTAAGCCCGAATTTCTGCAGCGTCTGATGTTCTTTCCATTCCGGATAATACTGAACCAGATCCAGCGGATTGATCTTGGAAAGTGACAAACGGATATTCATTTTCACACCTTCAATTTCCGGAAGTCCTTTAAAGCCTAGATCGCCGACAATCCGGCTTCCTTTTCCAAAATGCAGGTCGGCATCGGAAAGCATAAAGTCATCCACTTTCCCGTTAAAATCACCTGAAACATGCCACGTTTCGTTAAGCCGGTCCACATAGCTCGAAAACAAACCCAGATCTTTTGAACTGATGCGGCTTCCTGTCAGATGACCTTTCATCCGCACTTTATGGTTGAAATCGCCCAGTTCACCGGAACGGTTGTAATAAAAAATAATCTCGTCTTTCAGAAAGGAATTGCCGATGTTTGCTTCCAGCTCTTTGAGCTCCATTTTTTTCTGGCAAAACAGGAAACGCGTATCCAGATTATGAATTTCCAGTTTGGTTTGCCTGTCCAATGCTTTCAGGTTTCTTGCAGAAAATACAATGGTATCGCCCTGAAGCAGAAAATTTTTCAGCTCGCCGTTCAGCTTGTTCAGCTCAAAATGAGAATAATCAAAAGTTCTGGGATTCCTGTCCCGTTTTTTCCTCGGATCGTTGTAGTGAAAAGTACCGTCAATGATTTTTGATTTGCCGATGATAAAAGGAATGTTGTTTTCCGGAGCATTGGCCGGCTTGGGTACTGCAGGCGCGGTAAGCCGGTTGATGCTGGCAATAAACCCGTCCATGTTCAGCGAGCCCGTTTCAGGAACGACCGCAAGATGAACATTGGGCTGAAACAGATTGACCTCATCCAGATAAATCTGTCTGGAAGCATTGTCAATGATATTATTAATGTCAAGATTAACGTCAATCCTGCCGACATCGATCATTTGCGCCTGACTGGAATCTTTTACAGAAATTCCTTCCAGCGATACCACATCAAACCATTTGATATTGACTTTCTGGATCGTAATCGGGTAACCAAGTTTCTGGGAAATATTGCCGGCCGCAGTCTGAACTGCCCAGGTCTGAACAGAAGGCAGCTGAAGTGCAATGGTAGCAATTCCCAGCGCAAGCAGCGCGAAGATGATAACGACGATCAAACCATTGCCAAAAGCCTTCAGGAATTTCAACATATACGGCTTCGCAGCAGGATACTGCTTATCTTAGTGTTAATTGCTTAAATTTGGGAATATTTTCATCCGTATGAACATCCTCGCCATTGAATCGTCTTGCGACGAAACCTCCGCAGCCGTAATAACTAACGGGAAAATCTGCTCCAATGTTGTTGCCACACAACTCATTCATACACAATACGGCGGTGTTGTCCCTGAACTGGCTTCCCGGGCTCATCAACAACATGTTTTACCGGTTGTGGATAAAGCATTGAATGATGCAAAAGTAACAAAAAAAGACCTGGATGCCATTGCTTTTACAAAGGGACCGGGTTTATTAGGCGCTTTACTGGTCGGAACTTCCTTTGCAAAATCCATGGCGCTCGGGCTCAACATTCCGCTGATTGCCGTAAATCACATGCAGGCGCACGTTATGGCACATTTTATTGATGAGCCGAAACCTTCTTTTCCCTTTTTGTGCCTTACGGTAAGCGGCGGGCACACTCAAATTGTAAAAATTACCGCGCCTTTGCAAATGGAAATTATCGGGGAAACCAGAGATGACGCCGTTGGCGAGGCATTTGACAAAACGGCCAAATTGCTGGATCTTCCTTATCCGGGCGGGCCGTTGATCGATAAGTATGCTGCCGCCGGAGACCCGAATGCATTTCCGTTTCCGCTTCCAGAAATGCCCGGACTGGATTTTTCATTCAGCGGCATTAAAACTTCTTTTATGTATTTTCTTCAAAAACGTGTACGGGAAAATCCTGATTTTATTCAGCAGAACTTGCCGGATATTTGTGCAAGCATCCAGTTTACATTGATTGATATTCTTTTAAAGAAACTTAAAAAAGCTGCAAAGGAAACAGGCATTTCCCAGATTGCCATTGCCGGCGGCGTTTCTGCTAATTCCGGTCTGCGGAAATCTTTACAGGAACTGGGTGAAAAAATGAACTGGAAAGTTTTTGTTCCGGCATTTGAATATTGCACCGATAATGCGGCCATGATTGCCATGGCGGCACATTATAAATTCCTGGAAAACGATTTCAGCGATCAGACCGTCAGTCCGATGGCGAGAATGGATTTTTAAAGCAAAGCAGTATCTTACACTTTTATAAAAAATGATCTTATCCGAAATCTGGATTTATCCGGTCAAATCACTGGGCGGAATCAGGCTTACCGAAGCACATACGGAAGAAAAAGGGTTGCAGTACGATCGCCGCTGGATGATTGTGGATGAAAACGGCATGTTTCAGACGCAGCGTTTTTCACCTGAAATGGCTTTGATCGATGTTACGCTGCAAGCCGGCGGACTGAAAATTTTCAGCCGTGACAATCCGGAAAACCATACCATTGCTCCGTTTGAACCGGTTTCAGAAGAAACGATTTCTGTAAAAGTATGGAATGATGTTGTGGATGCTGTAACCGTCAGTAATGCCGCGGATCAATGGCTCAGCAATCAGCTTGGCAAAAAAGTAAGACTTGTGATGATGCCTGAAAATACACAGCGCAAAGCCGACCCGCATTATGCCCGGCATGATGAGAACGTAAGTTTTGCTGATGGTTTCCCATATCTGGTCATTTCACAGGCTTCTCTGGACGACCTGAATTCCAGACTTGCCGAACCTGTCAGCATGGCGCGGTTCCGGCCCAATTTTGTCATTACCGGCACCAAACCTTTTGCAGAGGATGAATGGAAAAGCATTACAATCGGCAACGCCGCTTTTGAAGTCGTAAAACCCTGCGCAAGATGCATTATGACTACGATAAATCAAAAAACGGCCGAAAAAGGCGCTGAGCCGCTGAAAACGTTGTCAACGTACCGGAAAATAAATAATAAGATCTTATTCGGGCAGAATGTTGTTGCCGCTGCTTTCGGGACTGTAAAGGCAGGTGATGAAGTTACAGTAACGCAGTAAACTAAAAAGAGCTTCCGTTTCCGAAAGCTCTTTTCAACATTTAAAATATTTTCAGGACTGTGCTTCTGCTTCGCTGGCACCGTTTGTCTGAAACGGGCTTTTCATAATTCCCCTTTCCGAATTCCGGATAAAATTGATGACGACATCGCGTTCATTGGAGGGCGGCAGTTCCAGCTCTATTTTCTGCAGGGCTTCTGCATTGTTCAGCCCGCGCATGTATATGTAACGGTAAATATTCTGGATCTCAACAATTTTTTCATTGCTGTAACCTCTTCTGCGCAAACCCACCGAGTTGATACCGGCGTAGGAAATAGGTTCGCGGGCAGCTTTGGTAAAAGGCGGAACATCTTTGCGGACCAGCGTAGCACCGGAAACAAAAGCATGCGAACCGATTTTAACAAACTGATGCACCGCACTTAACGCACTTACAATTGCCCAGTCGCCGACATGTACGTGGCCGGCCATCTGTACATTATTTCCTATAATACAATTATTTCCTACACGACAGTCATGCGCCACGTGGGCATAGGCCATGATCAGACAGTCGGAGCCGACTACTGTTTTCCAGTGTTCTTCCGTTCCTCTGCTGATGGTTGCATATTCGCGGATTGTCGTATTATCGCCAATGATGGTTAAAGTATATTCATTGTTATACTTCAGATCCTGCGGCGTTGCAGAAATTACAGCACCGGGAAAAATCCGGCAGTTCTTTCCAATTCTTGCACCGGAATTGATAACGGCGTGTGATCCTATCCACGTGCCTTCACCGATTTCTACATCAGGATGGATCATCGCGAAAGGTTCTATCACTACATCCTGACCGATCTTCGCGTCAGGATGAATATATGCTAATGCTTGAGTCATTTTTTCTTTACCAGGCTTGCTATCATATCTGCTTCACACACCAGTTGTCCGGCTACGTATCCCCGGCCACTCATTTTTACAATCCCGCGCTTCATCGGAGAAGTAAATTCACATTTGAAAATTACCGTGTCGCCCGGAAACACATTGCGGCGGAAGCGGCATGCATCAATTCCGATAAGGTAAGGCCAGTAATTATCCGGATCGGGAACACTGGTTAAAACAAGTATTCCACCGGTTTGCGCCATGGCTTCCAGCTGCAGTACGCCAGGCATTACAGGATTTCCCGGAAAGTGTCCAAGAAAAAACTGCTCGTTAATCGTAACATTTTTCACTCCGACCACGCTGTTTTCATCCAGTGCAATGATCTTGTCAATCATCTGGAACGGATACCGGTGCGCAAGCAATTGCCCAATCTGATTAATATCGAATATGGGGGCTTTGTTCGGATCGTACTGTGGAATATCTCCTTTACCGGATTTGATCAGCTTCTTGATCTTTTTCGCCAATGCAACATTGGCTGCATGTCCGGGCCGGGCTGCAAGTATCTGTGCTTTTATAGGTCGTCCCACAAGGGCAAGATCTCCGATCAGATCCAGCAATTTATGCCGGGCCATTTCATTGGGATAATGCAGCTCAACGTTGTTCAGTATACCTTTTGACTTGTTTACACTGACTTTCGGCTTGCTCAGAAGCTGCGACAAATGATCCAGTTCCCCGTCCTGCACTTCGCGGTCCACAATGACGATTGCATTGGTAAGATCACCGCCTTTGATCAGGTTCTGACGGTATAATGCTTCCAGTTCATGAAGAAAGACAAAAGTCCGGCATTCGGCAATATCATCTTTAAACAACGTAATATCGTTGAGCGAAGCATGCTGGCTGCTGATGACGGTGGAATTGTAATCCACCATAACGGTAAGCCGGTAATCGGACAGCGGCAATGCTACCAGTTCGGTATCTTTTTCCTTGTTGATGTAATGTACGTATTCGGGAACTTCAAAGTAATTGCGGTAGGCATTCTGCTCTTCAATGCCCGCATCCTGCAATGCATCCACAAACTTGATGGAACTGCCGTCCATAATGGGCGGTTCGGGGCCGTCGAGCTGGATCAGTACGTTATCGATCTGCAATCCTACAAGCGCGGCAAGTGTATGCTCAACGGTATGTATCCGGGCGCCGTTCTGTTCAATGGTGGTACCGCGGGACAAATCTACTACATTATCAACATCTGCATCTACAATGGGCTGGCCGGGTAAGTCAACACGCTGAAACTTGTATCCGTGATTGGCCGGTGCAGGAACAAAAGTCATGGTTGCGACGACACCTGTATGTAAACCCACTCCTGTAACGGATACAGACTTAGAAATGGTTTGTTGTTTTTCGTTCATTATATAATATCCTTTTCTACTTAAAGGCGCGTTGGAATTTAGTCTCTTTCCTGGAAGTCGGACGTTTCACGATTACTTTCCAGATCTTTCAGTCTTTCTTCCATTTCAGGAAGTCTTCTTACCAGAGCCATGGATCTCAAATGTTCATTCAAATCTCTTGCCGGCGATCCCGACAAGGAAAGCCCTTCTTTTTTAATGGATTTACCCAGTCCGCTCTGCGCACCGATTTTGGTGTTTTTGGCAACTGAAATATGTCCGACGATACCAACCTGGCCAGCAATTACGCATTGTTCGCCAATGGTTGTAGAACCTGAAATGCCGGCTTGTGCCGCAATTACGGTATTTTTTCCAATTTCGACATTATGTGCAATCTGGACCAGATTATCAATTTTAACTCCTTTTCTGATAATCGTGGAACCCATTGTCGCGCAATCGATCGTCGTATTCGAACCGATACTTACATCATCTTCTATCACGACATTGCCAAGCTGGGGAATTGCCTTGTAGGTTCCGTCCGCCTGCGGTGCAAACCCGAAACCGTCACCGCCGATTACACAGTTTGCAAAAATGGTGCAGTTTTTACCGATTACGGTATTGTCATAAATTTTTACGCCAGGATGAACGACAGAATGGTCCCCTATTTCGGTATTATCTCCGATATACGTGTTCGGATAGATTTTGACGCTGTTTCCAATGACGCAGTTTTTACCTATATAAGAGAAGGCACCGCGGTAACAACCTTCACCCGTCGTGCTGTTTTCACCAATAAAGCTGGGCTGTTCCACACCACGTTTTTCGTTGCCGATGCGCTTCTGATATTCTTCCAAAAGGATTGTAAATGCCGTATAAGCATTATCAACATAAATGAGCGTTGCTGCAATTTCTTTCTTCGGCGTAAAGTCCCTGTTTACAATAACGGCCGAAGACTGAGTGGAATATATGTAAGACTCGTATTTACTATTGGCCAAAAATGAAATACATCCCGGACGCCCTTCTTCAATTTTAGCAGCCGAATCAATTGTAATTTTATCATCTCCAACAATGGTTCCATCAAGCATCTGAGCAATCTCGCTGACAGTAAATTTCATATTTTTCGGCTAATTTCGGGTAACGTATTTCGAGTATGTAATAAAATCTGTTATAAAGTCTCCTTCTTGTAATGATCCTGACTAACCACGCAAAGATACATTTTTACCCCAACATACATAGTACTTGCGCACAATCTTAGTAAGCGCCTCAATGGTTGGAATGTCGGATGCATCTGCAATATCGAGCAAGTCGCCGTTCTTCATTTTAACGCGGATCGGATCCTGTTCCTTGGCGTAAGCCCAGTTTGTGGTCTCTCCGGTGACAAGAAAATAAGGCACTTCGCTTTCGGAAATACCGGAATGTAAAAGTTGTTCCCGCAGCTGATCAAGCAGTTCCGGCTCCGGCGGACTGTCATAAAAATTGATTTTAAACAGATTTCTGTTCAGCAACATTCCGGACAGCTTTGACAAAACCGGATCGCTGTGCGTTTTCCATCCTTTTACCGAAGCCCATACGTCGTTATCGTCCAATCCGTTGAATGATTCCAGCAAATCGGTACTGACATCAAAATCCGTAATGGAAAACCTGTTCTTCAGGAATCGGGCAAAGTCGGGCGTAGCAAAGAGCTCTTCCCCGCTTTCCGACAGTTCTCTGGCTCTGTAAAGAATCTGTGTAAGCATGGCCTGTGCGCTCAGCAATGTTTTATGTAAATAAACCTGCCAGTACATCAGCCGCCGTGAATGCAGGAAATTTTCAATGCTGAGCAATCCTTTTTCTTCCACAACCAGCTGATCTTTGCTGATATCGAGCATTTTAATAAGCCGGTCGGCACCGATGGAACCTTCTATAACGCCCGTGTAAAAGCTGTCCCTGTTCAGATAATCCATGCGGTCCATATCCAGCTGGCTTGAAATCATCTGATGAAAAAACCTTCTGGGATAAGTTCCTTCAAACATCTGGATGGCAATATCCAGCCTGCCGTTCATCTGACGGTTCAGTTCTTTCATCATGACGAGTGTGATGGATTCGTGCGGTACGCCGGGCAGCATAACACTTTCCAGAACATGGGAAAACGGGCCGTGGCCAAGGTCGTGCAAAAGAATGGCAACCTGCGCAGCTTCCAGCTCCGGCTCCCATATAAGATGGCCTTTTTCCTGAAGAACCTTCAGGGCCTGCCCCATCAGGTGCATGGCACCGAGCGCATGATGAAAGCGGGTATGCAGTGCTCCCGGGTACACCATATCGGCCAATCCCAATTGCTTGATCCTTCTAAGCCGTTGAAAATAAGGGTGTTCAACAAGATCATAAAGCAGATCAGAATAGATGGATATAAATCCGTAAACCGGATCGTTGATAATTTTCCTTTTGTTCAAGATTAATTTTAGGCAGATTAGTTATGTAGCAACGGACAAAAGTACTTATTCTTATCATAATCGTTTGGAGATTTAATTCGTTTCACTAATTTTGCACTCCGATCCAGCCAACAGCTGGATTAAAATTTAAGGGCCTACAGCTCATTCGGTTAGAGCAACTGACCGCGCGGCAGCCGCTCACAATCAGCAGGTGCCGGACTCAGCATCAGGTTAAAATTTAAGGGCCTATAGCTCATTCGGTTAGAGCAACTGACTCATAATCAGTAGGTGCCTGGTTCGATCCCAGGTGGGCCCACTTGAAAATCAAGGACTTAGCTAAAAAAGCCAAGTCCTTTTTTGTTTAATTGCAATAAAAGTTGCAATAGTTTTTTTGGAGGGAAGCAGTTTGCACGACGTCAAACTAAAACTTTCATGATTATCTATTTTATTGCAACCGATTTTTCTTCTTGAAGCTGTCATTAACAACTTATGTTCGATGAAGAGCTTAACATAAAGGTTGATGTATTTAGCAAATTACTCCAGTCCCAATAGTATGCAAGAAGTCGTTCGTTCAAATCTGATATGATAACAGTGCTAGCTCATTGTACTCGCTTGTTTCATACCACCGTACTTTCTAGCTCTAACAATAAACTTCCGATTTCTGAATCGCTGATAGTAACGGTTCCAGCATCTTAATAAGTTACGGGAAATCCTGGCAGCACCCAAGATCTGTTTTTTGAATACATTCCAATTCTGTACAGTCCAATAATCTGCCGATTGACCAAACCGGTTTTTGACTTTTTGACTTCTTCACATAAATTGCTGTAATCCGTGCGGTTATGAATTAATGTCAAGCTATTTCTATACAACAATCAATTAACTATTTGAAAAAGAGCTGTTTGAAAACAAAGTAATCAACTCGTCTTGACTTAAATCCAAAGCTGCTAAACGCCGTTGCACTTGCCGGATGCCAGCTTTCTTGGTT
>NZ_VBSN01000005.1 GCF_006149045.1 Dyadobacter flavalbus | reverse complement strand
TGTAATACTCCCCAAAATTGAGACCATCGGTTAAGTTTAGTAACTTGACATAAAACCGATGAACAAAATGAAACAAAGCCGGAGAAAATTTACAGCAAAGTTCAAGGCGATGGTTGCCGTTGAGGCCTTGAAAGAACGTGAGTCATTGAGCGAATTAGCCACCAGATTCGAAGTACATCCAACTCAGGTATCAGCTTGGAAACGGGAATTTTTGGAGCGAGCAGAAAAAGCCTTTGGGGAAGAATCAGCCAAGGAAGAGGCGCTCGTTGACGTTGACAACCTTTTTAAGCAAATCGGCCAGCTACAGGTGGAGAACGATTTTCTAAAAAAAAGCTTGAAAAAAGCCGGTCTATGAAAGAGCGCATAGCACTGATCGACAGCAGCCATCCGTTGAGCATTCGTCGGCAGTCAGAAATTCTCAGCATCAACCGTAGTCAGCTGTATTACAAGCCTGCTGGTGAAAAGGAAGAAAACCTGGTGCTGATGCAGACCATGGATAAGTTGTTCCTTTCCGATCCAACCCTGGGTGTTTTGGGAATGCAAGATGAGCTGAGTGAAAAAGGGCTGGACTACAATGTCAAGCGAATCCGTCGGCTGATGAGGAAGATGGCTATTGAACCGATTTATCCCAAGCGTAACCTGAGCCGTTTGGGAAAAGCAAAATACATTCATCCATATTTGCTGCGGGGACTAGATATCAACTGTCCCAATCAGGTTTGGGCCATGGATATTAGCTACATACCAATGAAGCATGGGTTTATGTACCTGACAGCCATAATTGATCTGTACAGCCGCTACATCGTTGGCTGGCAGTTGTCCAACAGCCTCGAAAAGGAAACGCAAACAGAGCTTTTACATGCAACGATATCCAGGTATGGAAAGCCGGAAATGATCAATACGGATCAAGGTAGCCAATATACCTGCGAACACTGGGTAAGTACATTGAATGATCTTAAAATCAGGATTAGTATGGATGGTAAAGGTAGGGCAACTGATAATGCATTTATCGAACGCTGGTTCCGGACGATCAAACAGAAATACATCTATCTGAATCCGGAGAGAAACGGCCTTGATCTATACCAAGGAATCAATCGTTTTGTCAAACAATATAATTGCAGAAAGCATCAAGGTATTGGCCGCAAAAAACCAGTAAATCTTTACCTGAATGCTGCTTAAATTTAATTACCAATGATCAACTGATGGTCTGAAAAGTAGGGAGTACTTCA
>NZ_VBSN01000004.1 GCF_006149045.1 Dyadobacter flavalbus | reverse complement strand
TATGATACCTCGATTATGTTAGACCACTAATTTAGGTTTGTTAGTTGTTTTAGGCGCACATTTCAAACAGCTCTGCAGGCTTTTTTCGATCTATTCCCTGGTGCGCTCTGAAATGATATCTATCCAACCAATTTCTAATCCCTGCATATAATTCGAGTCCGGATTCACACGGATTCAGGTACACATACTGGTACTTGATCGTTCTCCAAAATCTCTCAATGTAAATATTATCCAAAGCTCTTCCCTTCCCATCCATGCTAATTTTTACTTTTTCTGCCTGCAAATATTCGATGTAGATCTTACAGGTAAATTGTGAGCCTTGGTCACTATTTATAATTTGAGGCTTTCCATGTCTAACAATTGCCTCTTTGACCACTTCAAGCGATGCATTGGCATCCAAGGTATTGCTTAATCCCCAGCCGACAATATACCGACTGTATACATCGATAATTGCAGTTAAATACATAAATCCTTTCTTCATCGGGATATATGTGATATCAATTTCCCATACTTGATTCACACCTGTAATATTCAGATTTTGAAGCAGGTATGGATGAATATACTGCTTTTCTTTAAGTATTGTAAGATGTCGGCGTGGGTATATCGGCCGTATATTGGCCAAACGCATCAATCGTCTGATCCGCTCATAACCTGCTGAAATCCCATTCTCAAACAACATTGACTGCATAGTCAAAACTCCTGCAGTTGGCTCCTCAAAAATGTGCTTATCCATCATTTGCATAATCCTGAGGTTCTCTTTTGGCTCTCCTTTGGGCTGATAGTAAACCGATGACCTACTGATCTGCATGAGCTTACATTGCTTGCGAATGCTCAGCTCACAGGTATTTGTAATCAGTAAACGCATATCTATGACAGACCCAACCTGTTCAAGCTTTTTTTTAGAAAATCTTTTTCCATCTCTAATTGGCCGATTTTCAAATAAAGCTTATCGATATCTGCATTACTGGCAACTTCTTTTTTCCCACCTAGTTCAAACGCGGCCGCTGAGTTTGCTAGAAATTCCGATTTCCATTGTGATATCTGATTCGCATGCACATCAAACCGAACCGCAAGCTCAGAAAGGGTTTCTCGTTCTTTTAGCGCTTCAATAGCCACTCTCGCCTTAAATGATGAATCAAATTTTCTACGCATCTTTTTCATTATTTTATCCTTGTTTAAGTTACTAAGTTTTAACTAAACAAGTGGTCTGAATTTGTAGAGGTATTATA
>NZ_VBSN01000003.1 GCF_006149045.1 Dyadobacter flavalbus | reverse complement strand
TGCTCTTTCCGCTTAAAACCTGGACTAGTTAAGCAGCGATTTTAAAGATAAAATATTCTTTTGGTGTCTTCATTTTTAGAGCTGAATGGGGAGCGAAATTATTGTAGTCATCTACCCAATCTTGAATTTGACTGAGAACCTTTTTTGGGTCATCCAGACAACTTTCAAAGACATAATCTCTTTTAAAAGTACCATTCAATGCCTCACACATTCCATTTGACTGAGGCGAATAAGTAGGTGTATGACAATCATTTATATTCCACTCTTTTAGCCTTTTTTGTAAATTTTTCTCAATGTATTCCGGGCCATTGTCGTGCAAGAATTGCAACTGATGCTTCGGGGGCAATTCATCGGCAAAGCGCTGGAAAATTGCTTCCTGAACCAATAATTCAATATCACATGCCTGCATTGTCAGACCGGCTTTCCAGCTAATGATTGATCGATCGCAACAATCCATCACGAATGCTACTCTGAGCTTTTGACCGTTCCAGCATTTAATTGAAGTGATGTCACTAGCCCATCTAATATTAGGCTGCTCAACTGAAATTTTTCCGGTATGAGCTCTGTTGCTTCCCCTGCTTCGAAAACGTTTTATCAACAACCCCTCTTCCTTCATATGCCTGTGAACCATGTATTTAGATAAGTTTATCCCGTAATCTCGCTTTAAAATAGCCCTCACCCTAGGTGTACCATACGTTGCTTTTTTAGACGTAATTTCTTCAATGTTCTTTTTTATTTGCTCGGCCAGCAGTTTCCTCACAGTTCGTTTTCTTTCAGGATACGGACGGGCTTTATAATAAACACTTGACCTGGCTACTCCTAATGCCGCAATAACCCTGTTAATACTGACAGAAAAGTCCTTGGCTAATTCGACAACTTCCTGTTTCGTTGTTGATCCATTTCTACCTTTTTTTTTAGAATTTTAATGTCCAAGGTAGCTTCTCCTAATGCTTTCTTGAGTTCGTCATTCTCTTTTCTAAGTATTTCCAATTCGGTTTTCGAATGCAATTCACCTTCGTTTTTGATACCCATTACTGCACCTGTTTTAGCATCTTTACGCCATTTGTAAAGTTGGCTGGCGATCAATCCATGTCTACGACAAAATTCAGGGCAAGATAAACTAGAAGATTGCCATTCTTCCACTAGATATGCTTTTTCTTGGCTCGTAAGTAATTTTCTTCCACTTGATGTTAAGCGGGCATTCTTAATTAAATTGTCTATCATTTTTGTTCTAGTTTGGGCTACAAACCAGTCCAAAGATTAAAGCGGTTAGGAACA
>NZ_VBSN01000002.1 GCF_006149045.1 Dyadobacter flavalbus | reverse complement strand
GGGAGTGTACGCTGAACTGTGTCAGAATTTGATTTTGGTAGATTCAGCCTCCAAGGAAAAATTCGCGGTCTGCTTGTAGTCTATCACCAAATTTAATATACAATTGTGACATCGTCAAACCCCAATTGTGAATAGACATCGTCCACTTTTTGGAAAGATCCCTAACGACCAGAAAGACTAATTTTAGCAGCGCCTGATCTGATGTAAATGCACCTTTTGTCTTAGTTACTTTCCGGATTTGCCGGTGCATTCCTTCGATCGCATTGGTCGTATAGATGACTTTTCTGATTTCAGCGGTATACTCAAAAAAGGTCGAAAGATTCACCCAGTTATCCATCCAAGATTTTACTGCGAGAGGATATTTCTTTCCCCATTTGTCATCGAAATCCAGAAGCTTTTCATAAGCTTGTTCTTGGTTAACTGCCTTGTAAATAGGCTTCAAGTCAGCAATTACAGTTTTTCTGTCTTTTTCAGGCACATAACGGATGCTGGTTCTTATCTGATGGATAATACAAAGTTGAATTTTAGTTTTTGGAAAGACTGCTTCTATTGCCTCAGGAAAGCCTTTTAGACCGTCAATACAGGCAATCAGAATATCTTCAACCCCACGTTGTTTCAAATCAGTTAAAACAGATAGCCAAAATTTAGCCCCTTCATTTTCAGATAAATAAATACCAATTAGATCCTTTTTCCCTTCTCGGTTTATTCCCAATATGTTATAAATCGCCCGCGATTCAACGGTGCCATTATCGCGCACTTTATAATGCATGCAATCTAGAAAAACAAAGGGATAAACTGCTTCTAATGGCCTGTTACGCCATTCATTCATCAGCGGAATTATCTTATCAGTAATATGAGAAATTTCGGTGGCAGAAATATCCATCGCATACATTTCCTTTACATATTCTGAAATATTGCGCGTGCTCATACCGCGAGCGTACATTGCAATTATCTTATCTTCAAGCTCTTCGGTGATAATTAATTGGCGCTTAGGCAAAATTTTAGGTTCAAAAGTACCCTGGCGGTCACGACTGCTTTCAATCTCTAAATGACCTGATTGAAGACTTCGGACTGTCTTTTTTGTTTTACCGTTTTTACGGTTGTTATCACCCGCAGCTTTACTTTCTTCCAGGTGGTTGTTCAGCTCACCTTCCAACATGGATTCAAGAAGGTGTTTTAACATTGGAGCAAATACGCCATCGGTACCGCCCATCTTTTTGCCGTCATAGAGACCTTGCATCGCTTCTTCTTTGAAGCGCTGAAAATCGAAGGATTCGTTTGTCTTCATCGTGTCTATAAGTTAAACTAATTTACTTATTTTTCCCCTTAATCAAACTAAGAGGTGACACAGTTCAATTTACAGTCTC
>NZ_VBSN01000001.1 GCF_006149045.1 Dyadobacter flavalbus | reverse complement strand
GAGACTGTAAACCAAACTGTGTCATCTCTTAATTTGATTAAGGGAAAAAATAAGTAAATTAGTTTAACTTAAAGACACAATGAAGACAAACGAATCCTTCGATTTCGAACGCTTCAAGGAAGAAGCAATGCAAGGCCTCTATGACGGCAAAAAGATGGGCGGTACTGATGGCGTATTTGCTCCAATGTTAAAACATCTTTTAGAATCAATGCTCGAAGGCGAGCTAAACAATCATCTGCAAGAAAGTAAAGCTTCTGGCGAGAGCAACCGGAAAAACGGCAAAACAAAGAAAACGGTTAGAAGTCTTCAGTCAGGCCATTTAGAGATTGAGAGCAGCCGTGACCGTCATGGCACCTTTGAGCCCAAAATCCTGCCTAAGCGTCAATTAATTATCAGTGAGGAGCTTGAAGATAAGGTAATAGCGATGTATGCACGCGGTATGAGTACCCGTAATATATCAGAGTATGTCAAGGAAATGTATGCAATGGAGATTTCCGCTACCGAAATTTCTCATATCACCGACAAGGTAATTCCACTCATGAACGAATGGCGTAACAGGCCATTAGAAGCAGTTTACCCCTTTGTTTTTCTGGACTGCATGCACTACAAAGTCCGCGATAACGGAACAGTCGAATCACGGGCGATTTATAACATATTGGGAATAAATCGAGAAGGGAAAAAAGACTTGATTGGGATTTATCTTTCTGAAAACGAGGGGGCTAAATTTTGGCTATCTGTTCTTACAGATTTGAAACAACGTGGTGTTGAAGATATTTTGATTGCTTGCATAGATGGCCTAAAAGGATTTCCCGAAGCTATAGAAGCTGTTTTCCCCAAAACAAAAATTCAGCTCTGCATAATCCACCAGATCCGAACCAGTATCCGCTATGTGCCTGAAAAAGATAAAAAAGGCGTTATCTCAGATTTAAAGCCTATCTATAAGGCAATTAACCAAGAGCAAGCGTATGAAAGGTTACTCGAATTCGATGACAAATGGGGGAAGAAGTATCCTCTGGCAGTGAAATCCTGGATGGATAATTGGGTGAATCTGTCGACTTTTTTTGAGTACACTGCTGAAATCAGAAAAGTCATCTATACGACCAATGCAATTGAAGGCATGCACCGTCAAATCCGGAAAGTCACAAAGACAAAAGGGGCATTTACCTCCGATCAGGCGTTGTTAAAATTGGTTTATCTGGTTGTGAGAGATCTTTCAAAAAAGTGGACAATGTCAATCCATAACTGGGGCTTGACCATGTCTCAATTGTATATTAAATTTGGTGACAGATTACAGGCAGATCGAGAATTTTTCTTGGGCGGCTGAATCTCCCAAAATCAAACCCTGACACAGTTCAGCGTACACTCCC
>NZ_VBSN01000006.1 GCF_006149045.1 Dyadobacter flavalbus | reverse complement strand
CGCTTCTTCTTTGAAGCGCTGAAAATCGAAGGATTCGTTTGTCTTCATCGTGTCTATAAGTTAAACTAATTTACTTATTTTTCCCCTTAATCAAACTAAGAGGTGACACAGTTCAATTTACAGTCTCAAAGCAAGGTCAGCATACTTCTCTCGAAATTATTGATAAATACGATGCAGAAGGAAATGCACTTGGCACTTTAATTATAATTGAACTTTCTACATTGATGGAAGGTATTTGAGGTTGCTTTACAGCCAGCAACCAGCCTTTTTGTTGTCGGTTCTTTTCAATCTTACCGGTTTCAGAGAAGTTGTTTTTATGACACTCTTACTTACGTATATAGCATGCAGTAAGTTTGTAAACCTGATCATCAACAGATTTTCCCGGAATCAGTTATTCCGGGAAAATTATAATTACAATCCTTTTTATTCAGATTAAGCAAGGCAAATAAATACCGGATATTGCCTAAGTCACCAAAAACAAATCCGGACGAAATGATTATTTTTTCACAATCAGTTTGTGCGTACTTTTCATTCCGTTCTGACCGGTAATGACAAGTATATACAGGCCGGGCTGCAAATGTTTAATGTCAATTTGATTAAGAGCTTTTCCGGACTGAAAAACTGTTTTACCATTTTCAGATCTTAGCTGGACTTCCTGAATACCATCTGTTCCTTCATACTTGATATTGATTTTGTCAGAAACCGGATTCGGGAATAATGTAACAAGTAGTTCTGCAGAACTGACGTTAACAACCTGAATACGGCTGTATGTATACGTTCCATCCTGATCTGTCATTTTCAAGCGATAATAATATGTACCGGAAAGCACCGCTACATCTGTAAAAGAATAATGGCTTATTGATTTTACATTAACATTTGCCGGAACACTGCCAATCTGATTCCAGTCACGGGCATTTTTGCTGCGTTCAATTTCAAAGCTTTTGCTGTTAACTTCAGAAGCAGTTGCCCAATGCAATTCCACTGATTTTTCAACCGTATCTGCATTAAAACTGATCAGTTCAACCGGCAAAGGTGTACTTGCATTGTAGCTGCTTCCTGCGGTGTAAGCCGACAAATACTTCCATGGGCCATATACTTGCCCCGTTAGTGCCAGTACAGGATCATATTTGATACGGACTCTGATTTTGGTTGCATTGGATTTCTTGATTATGACACTTTTCAATTCAGTTCCGCTTAATCCAAGATCGGCATAGGAATCCTGCTCGTCGGTTAACTGCGTACTGTTGGTAATCGGAGATTCTGAAAAGCCCTCTCCTTCTTTCCTCGTTTCCCATACCAGTTTGCCTTTGCTTTTGCCTAAAAAAGATTTGGCAAAAAGACCGGCTCCAAAATCATGCTCGTTAACCTGACTTTTGTTAATGTTTGTAATCAGATCAGAGTTGTACAAGCGAACATTGTTTCTGAGGTTACCGCTTCCGTTATTTCCCGAATAAACAAACACAGCCCCGGCATCGGTCTGCCCGCTACTGTTGTTATAAAACTTTGAACCTGTAATTACATCGCTGTATCCGTCTCCGTTTACATCGCCCGTACCTGCAACAGAAAAGATATTGGCATCAGCCTGATCCGTTTCCAGCATGGTCGTATAAACAGTGTTAACACCTTCCGGAGAACCATGAAATATCAATGCGGCACCTTCATTACTTTGTCCGTTATCGTACCATAATGATCCCACAATTACATCGCTATATCCATCACCATTTACATCACCGGCACCCGACACAGAAGAACCCATTAATGATCCTGCCTGCGCGTTCTCCAGCGTTGCTGCCTTTGTACTGTTTATTCCATCTGAAGAACCATGAAATACAAACGCGGCTCCTTGTCCGGCATTGTAATTTACTGCGCCCACAACTACATCGCTGAAACCATCACCGTTTACATCGCCTGCACCGGAAACGGACGAACCCATTGCAACTCCAACCTGATCGCCCGGCAAGGAGACATTGTATTCAGGATCAATTCCTGCTTTTGAACCGTGGTATACAAATGCGGCACCGTCGTTGTAATTTCTGGCTCCTACAATGACGTCACCAAATGCATCTCCATTCACATCACCTGCCGGTGCCACTGCAAGATCAATAAATGTATTGGGAAGGTCGCTTTTCAAAACTGTAGTAAATGCAGTCTCAATTCCTGACGAAGAGCCATGATAAACAAATGCGGCACCTTCATTACCCGGACTATTATCAAAACCCGGTGCAGCTGCAATGATATCGCTGTAACCGTCACCATTTACATCACCGGATCCGGCTACTGAACTTCCAAAAGAAGCATTTAGCTGATTGCCATACAACATTGTTCTGGATGCGGCATTAAGTCCGGAAGGAGAGCCATAAAAAATAATAACTGCACCTTCATCTGCCAGCGTTTGATCATAAAGACGTGCACCGACAACTACATCGCCATAACCATCGCCATTCACATCGCCGGCACCGGAAACGGAATTGCCTAATAAAGCATAAGCCTGATCGCCCTTCAAAGTAAATGCCGGCACAGAACCAATTCCCGTTGCTGAACCCTGATACACGAATATTGCACCGGCATTTACCAACCCTGCATTTTCGTATAATGGCGCTCCGACAATAACATCACTGTAACCATCTCCGTTTACATCGCCTGCATTTGCAACGGATGAACCTGTTTGTGCATTTGCCTGATCTCCTTCACGTTTTGCTGTTGCCTGCAGGCTTGTACCGGCTGCCGAGCCATGATAAATAAATGCAGCGCCTTCATCATTACTTCCATTATCATAAAGATAAGCTCCTATTATCAAATCGCTGAATCCATCTCCATTTACATCGCCGGCACTTGCTACAGAGTTGCCCATGTATGCTTGATTCTGATTTGATTGAATTGTAATATCAGGTGTCTCCTGAACATTTACTCCAAATCCAGCCGAGCCATAAAATACAAAGGCAGCACCTTCATCAACATCCTGATTAACATTAGAATCAAACCGTGGTGCCCCGATAATAATATCTCCGTAACCATCGCCATTTACGTCGCCAGCACTTGCACCATACCATGCTGTATAATTAAAAATTGCATTTTCCGGAATGCAACCCAGAGCTGAACCTAATACGAATACAATGACGCCATTACCATTTCCAGCAAATTGAGTTCCAATAATAATATCACCAAATCCATCGCCATTGACATCGCCGCAGCTAGCTACGGAAGTAGCGAAGTTCCCACCCTCTTCATTACTGTCTAATATATCCGTTCCAATAATTTGGGTACCAGCTGCTGAACCATAATATATAATAGCTGCACCTTCATCCGTTTCACCATTATCATAATATGGTACACCAACAATCACATCACTATATCCATCGCCATCTACATCGCCTGCTCCTGCTACCGAATATCCCATTTCAGCACTTGCCTGATCTTTTTGTAAAGTCTGATCCGCGATTATATCTACGCCAATAACAGATCCATGATATATAAAGGCAACACCTTCATCAATTTGATCGATATCATAATAATAAGCACCTACAATTACGTCACTGAATCCATCGCCGTTTACATCGCCGGCACCCGCAACGGAGTTACCCAGTGCAGCCTCTGTCTGATTGCCTTCTATCGTAGTTGCGGGAATGTTACCAAGCCCAGATGCTGAACCTAGGTAAATAAATGCGGCACCTTCTTCATGCTGAACGGGATCACTTTCATAAAATGGAGCGCCGACAATGACATCGCTAAACCCGTCATCATTTACATCGCCAGCACTGGCGACGGAAATGCCCATTAAAGATTCCGACTGATTACAATGTAATGTCACCAATCCGGTTGTTGTAATTCCCATTGGAGATCCGTAATACAGAAATGCAGCACCTACATTTGTTAATCCGTTGATGTCATAATATGGTGCTCCCACAATCACATCGCTGAATCCGTCACCATTCACATCGCCGGCACTGGCTACCGAAGCGCCCATTCCTGCTTCATCCTGATTAACTTCCAGCGTTGCATTGGCATTGGTCGGGTCTCCGTTTGTTATAATGGGATCAATGGTGACAGGGTAAACTGCATTTTGCACATCCACTGAAATCACAATATCTTTATTGGCAATGGCCAGCATAGCATCCAGCGCATTGCCTTTGGCATCCCAGCATTTAAGGTCGTTGTAAATTAATTGTTCTTTGTTGATTACTGCTGTTGCCTCACGGAACAAATGCAATTCGTTATTTTCTGCTTCTTTTACTTTCAGCCCTTCAACCGACAATTTTACCTGCAACTCTCTGGTTTTTTCCGGTGCTGCATAAATAATAAAGTTCTGACGCACGCCTTCCTTGCTGTTGATATATTCTTCAACAAAGCCTTTATGTCTGATTTGCAGTTTATTTTCAATACTTTCCGTCCATGCATCAGATTGGGGCTGCAGAAATTTTCTTCCATCTGCATAAATACCTTTGTTGATCAGCTTTAACCTAAAATTATGGCCTGCAGAATCAACGCGGTTCTGAACGGTTAACTCGCCTGGCTTGTAATATGCCCTCAGATTTTGCCTCCGATTCGGACTTTGAAGTAATCCTTTGGCAGCATCTCTGGAAATGTAATATTCCCTTTTTGCAAGTTCCTGCTGTATCTTCCCGTTTGCACCTTCCGGCACTTGCAGCGTTTTTGTAAAAAGCTTGTTTTTCAGGTTGGTTTCAGGTGCCGGATCAACAGGTTTGACAAATGAATAATCCTTGCCTGCATAAATCACGGCCAATGCAGCCATGGCAAATATCAAAACAAAAACAGGTTTGTAAGTGTGCTTCATATTTATTGAATCTAAAAATGACGGAATATGAACTTGGCCATTGCGCTGCCGATGTAAGTATAGACAGGGCTTTGATATTTCCGTGTGTGAAATTACCCAGTGGCAGGTATTAAGGAATATTCGGTTGATGCAGGTATAGCATCAGTAAAATACAATCTGAAAAGTCAATTACTGTGCAACTGCATACCAGTCATTATAATTACACGAAGCAAGATTTATTTAGCACTGTCAAGCCTTTAACTCAACCGTTTATACCTCCGGCTAATTCTTTTCCGAATTGACAGCCAATAAAATCATCTTTGGTGATTCATAAACGAACAAAATTTAACGCTCTTTTTCTTATGAAAAGACTTGTATTGCTTGCAGCCACTTTTGCCTGCAGCCATTGGCTACATGCCCAGAATGTAGGTATTAACACGATTACGCCCCATCCAAGCGCGTTGCTGGATATTCGGCAAGTTGAGACTATCGGGGTGGATAAATCTGCTAAAGGAATCTTATTGCCAACTTATACTTTACAATCTTATGGCACTCCAGACCCATATTTTAAAAATCCAGCAAAGAATTTAATAATTTTTCATAATGCAGATAATTTAGATGGTCCTGGACTTTATTATAATAGTGGTGGTGAAGGCAATGGTAATGATGCAAACCCTTTTTGGCGCAAGCTTGGTGACCTCCATCTTCCTTTTAGCAGAGCAGGTAACAATTCGGGATCCTTATTTAAAATTAAAAACAGCAATTCAGCTAATCTTTCCGGTGCCATTCATGGAATCTCTACTTCCTCGGGTGTTGGCGTTTATGGAGAAAGCAAAAGCGGAGCTGCTATTTACGGTGAAAGTGAATCCGGCACCGGAGTTTATGCGGTTAGTGCCACAGGAAATGCATTAAACGTAAAAGGAAAAATAAGGCTGCAAAATAACGGAGAAGGAGCCGGCAAAGTACTTACTTCGGATGCAAACGGCAATGCCTCATGGCAAGCTCCGGGAAATGGTGGTGGAAGTTTGCCGAATGTTGCTTTTTCGGTTAAAGGAGTATTCAGTAATGGTAGTCAGGTAATTGACGGTACTGGCAGAACTGTACACTTTCATACACCACAGTATGATTTAAACAACAACTACAATGCTGCAATAGAATTTCCTCAGGTACAACCAATTAGTAATTTTAATGCACCTTACCATGGGATTTATCACTTTGATGCTATGGTCGCTTTTGAAGATGGAATCACACCTATTAATTCTCTAAACATTTATTTACAAGTCAAGCGATCCAATAACACATTTAATGAATCTCATGTAACTATTCAGCTAGCCCGAGAAGATGATCTAGCGGATTTAATTATTGGCTCAGCTCCATTAGCAATAAGCAAAGACATTGAATTATGGCCTGGTGATCTTGTTTCTATATTTTGTAAAATATCACCAACCGGCTCCCAACCTACATCAAAGCTTAAAACAGGTGATGAAGACGCCTACTTCAATGGAAGATTAGTAATAAAACTAGACTAACAAATAAAGTTTAAAACATAGGTTCAATGAATGTTAAAGCCCGGTTTTATTTTTAACAATCCGGGCTTTTTGCTTGAAATACTTTATTCAAGTACTGCCTCAATTTACTTTCGTAAAGCAGCACTTACTTCTTCATTACTTTCTTCGTCACAATAATTCCATCCGTTCGGGTGGTTTTAATCAGGTAAATGCCGGAAGGCAGATTTTGTAAATTAAATTCTTTTTCCCGCTGGTTTTCATTAATGGATTGCATTGGTACAAACTGAGATTTGCCGGAAGCATTGTAAATATCTACACGCTTTATTTTTGTCCAGTCGTCGGTTTTAATAACCATTTTTCCGATAACCGGATTAGGATAAACGTTTAGTTCTTCATCGCTGTCAAAATGCAGATTTCTTATTTTACTGAATGCAAAAGTGCCGTCATTGTCAACCATTTTTAGCCTGTACAAATTCTCACCGGCAACAGGGCCAAAGTGCAGGAATGCATAAGACTTTAACGTTTTACTTTCGCCGTTTGCCTCCACTTGTCCAAGCGGATGCCATTTCTTGCTATTTGTACTGTGCTGTACTTCAAAATAATCGCTGTTGGTTTCTTCGGCAGTACTCCATAGCAGCTCAGCGTTATTCTCATTTTTTCTTGCTGTAAAGCCTACAAGCGTAACTGGATATGCGCTGTTGCCATCGCCTGCTGTCATTCTGTAAAGATCAAGATTCGCAAAATTGTTGGAAACATAATGCAAGCCCGGATCAACCATACTGCCGGATGTAGTTACATAATCTTCAGCAGCTTTGTGAATGATCTGTAAAATTGCTTCCGTGTTTCCGTTCAGCTCCGATGTGTTGTAAATAATTCCTGCCTTTCCACTGAAAGGGACTGTTTCATTGAATGTATAAACCCTGTTAATACTGTTTGTCGGCGTTCCCGGCACTGCTTTGGACGTTCTTGTCAAGGTTTTGTTATCCAGTAGCAAATCTGCACTAGGAATAATGACCAGTCCGTCGAGAGAAACAGGAGTTGCCTTTGCAATAAAAAAATGGCCTGCAGTAAATGGCCCGTCCGGATTATTATCCGGAAGCGGGTTTTCAGGATCGCCATCGCCGGGATTTCCATTGCCCGGATCAATGTCACCGGCGGCTGTTATTTTTTGCAAATTCCGGTTCTGGAAAATGTTGAAAACAAGATGAGCACCCGTTTCCACCGTATTTCCGGAAGTAATTACATAACCTTCGGCAAGATTCCAGTAAACCATTTTGAGCGTGGCCTCTACATTGCTGTTCAGTTCTGACGGCAGGTAAATTAGGCCGGCTTTTCCGGTAAAACTAAATTCTTCATTAAACGAATAAACCCTTTTGATACTGCTGAACAAAGATTCTGTTACAGCTTGTGGCTCGCGGGTCAGAATTTTATTAGATAACAACAGATCGTTGTCCGGAACAAGAACAAGTCCGTCAATAGAAACCGCAGTTGTGCCCGAAATAAACAGGCTGCCTGAATTAAACTGTGCCTTTACGTTGGAATGAAGGCACAATGACAAAAAGGCGGATGCTAAAAAGGAAACTTTTTTCATACCATAATTAAATATTAATAAGTGACTGGCTTGCTTTGGTTATTCTGTGTTGATCATTACTTTTTGCGAGTATTGTGATCCGTCGTTATCGGTAATAATCAGCACGTACATTCCATTTGCAAAACTTCCAACATCAATCTCACTTTGAGGCAGCTCGGATTTGTATACTGATTTTCCATAAATAGTAAAAAGCTGAATGCTCTTCATGTTTCTCCAATCCTGTTCGACAATAATGAGCTTGTCGGAAACAGGATTGGGAAACAAAGAAATGGTCAAAGAAGCACTTACTCTATTCCTTACCGTATTGAGCATATTGTCAAAGACATCTTTGGATAATGGCGTAAAATGTTTTTGACAAGACTGCGTCACGGATGCTTTTCCGGCATTAATCACCGTATCCAAATTCACCTGTGATTCATCGGAAGTATCCGTTTCCTCATGCACAAACCGGAATATAGAATCCTGACAAATGCCGTCTTGATTACTCACGTATTTTCCTGTAAAATCTTCATGATCAACCGGCAGCACAGTGTCCTTATTCCTTACTGACTTTTGCTTACTGCGATATACTTCTTTATCATCATTTATAGTCCTTTTATTTATCCAATAATATCTGACATATTGGCTATTCAGGTTTAAATTGTTTTGAAGAGCCTGCTTTTCAGGTTTGTAATAAGTTTGGGTATTATGTTTAAGATCAGAAATTTCAGATGGTTTCTCATTGAAGGCCACATTATGTTCACTTTCAATCAGGTTATGTACCACAGCATTTTCCGGAACAAATGAATCTTTGCTGTACTTATTATTTACCGAATCAAAATTTTTGACATTAGGATTATGGTCAAAAAGCAGACATTCAGCAGTGATCAGTAATACACCCATGAAAATAACCGGGAAAATACAAAAGCGGAATATTGCCTTCATCTGATCTTTATTGTGATAATAACGATGAACCTTTACAGATGCCTTGAAAGAGCATAGTAAATATTACAATCACTATTTTACTTTCAGGAAAGCAATGATTTAAAGTAAACCATCAATTACCAAAAGGTAATTCACTTCGGATATTACAGCATGAAAATCTATTTAACCAAAAATCGGACTTTCTAATAAGGAAATGAATCCATGAATTTATTCAGCACTGATTCATTCCCGCTTGTACTATCGGCAGAGAAACAATATAATCCACGGTTCCAGGCAAAGAAAGCAATCTTGGGTCCAATTAAATGAATATATGCAGGATCAGTTTCCAGGTTAATTTGAGATATGGCATGCGCAATATGCATATGAACTTCATCCATAATAACCTTCATTACTTCCTTTACATCATCCGGATTATCCTGACGGCTGAACAACATAAATACTTCGCCATCTTTACTTTTGTACAGAGCCTCACCATCCTGTCCGGGCTTCGGATCCTGATATTCCATACGGATGAAATCACCGACTTTTTCGGGAATCAATGTATTAAATCCGGATCCTTTGGGTTCAGATCGCTGATCGACATGATAAGGAATCTTCTTTGAAACCACCTGACTCGCTGCATTACCCGAAAGAAAAATCAGACAAATAAAAAGTACTGAACCTAAGTAATTCAATTTCATGCTTAAACTGTCAGGTTACATGGACAATATTAACTTTAATGTATCCATTTCCAGAGGTTTGGCAAAAAGCCCCATAATAAGCGGATTTGCTTTTGCCTGTTCGATGTGCTGCGGATCCATGCTTGATGTAATCATAAAAATTTTTATTTTATTCCGAATTGTTTCAGGCAGTGTTTCAAAACCTTCTATGAATTCAAATCCGTCCATATCCGGCATTTGCAAATCCAGCAGTATAACCGTTTCTACAAGTTGTTCTCCATGCTTTTTGATGTATTTCAATGCATTTCTGGGAACGTTAAAAGCTTTTACGGACTTAGCCATTCCACTTCTTTCAAGAAGTACTTCATAGGTCATCAATACAAAAGAGCTGTCGTCAATTAATAAAAAATCCAGTTGCTGACTCATATAAATTAAAGTTAAATTTTGATAGTATGTGCACTAATTATTTTAAATAAACAAACATTCATAACCCAGTATATTTCACAAAATGATAATTTGAATAACGAAAGGAAAAACCATTATCAAGCAGAGAACATGTATCCGCCAACCTGAAAATTTCCTGCTTTAATAAAGTCTTTCACAGCCGCAGGATAAACAATCTATGTTTATGGATCAAATTGCCTTGAATTATAGCGACTGCTTAAAGAACCACGCAGACACAACATACCTTTGGAAGAGAATGGAAGCATCATTTGTATAAATTTTAATATTTTGTTAATAGCTTTATTAAGCACAAAGGAAAGATTAACTTTTAATAGTAAGAAAGCACAATTACCACATGACATGCCTCAGCTACCAATCGGAAAAACAGGATGAATTACATGTAAATACTCCTAATCTTATCATAAATCAGCCGAACAATAATTTAAAATAGCCGATCGATAATTTATAATACATTTAGTTTATTATTTATATTAATATAGATGTGTTTATAAACTCTGCTGTTTGTTAAAAACAAATTTTACCTTACTTTATAAGCATTAAAGCATCAAATTGACCGATATTGAAATACATTTATGTTTTGGTTTAAAGCAGGAGTTATCATTAATGGTATTGGAATTTTATTGGTAATAGCCAACGCTATTTATGACATAGTCACACTAAGTGATAAATACAACAGTATCAACGGCACACTAAATTTTCTTGGCTTGGCACTTATAATAATCATTGCAACTGCTTTCAGCTTAAAATTAACGGGTAAACTTGTAATTGCAAATATAATTCTATGGATTCCAGCTGCTCCTTTACTTTTATTCCTAATATTTTCCGCGCTTTATATGATTGTAACTGCTTTCTCAAATAACAAAGATTGGCGCTAATCCTATCTGAATTAAACAAATAAAGACAGGCATTTGCCTGTCTTTATTTGTTGTATGACAATTTCTTATTTAATTAAATTTGAAGCATTATCAAAACATAATTGTTATCAAACAAGTAACTATATCAACTGAACTCCAATTCACTTACAAGAATTAATAAATCTGTCTCTGTAATATTTTGGTTTCACACCTGTAATTCTTTTAAAGTGTCTGTAAAAATTTGAAATATTTTCAAATCCGCTCATATAACTGATCTGGGATACGCTATGATTATTTTGCATCAGTAGTTTACAGGCATGGCTTACACGAATTTCCGTTACACAATCTGAGAATGTTTTTAGTGTATGATGTCGGAAATATCTTGAAAAAGAAGCAGGGCTCATATTTAACAAAGTCGCAACTTCCTCCACATAGATTTCCTGCGTATAATTTTTCTGAATGAATTCGAAAATCTTGCTGATCTTCTCAGTATCAGAACTTCTACGCACAGAAACGCTATTGGATAGCAAAGGCTTTAATTCTTTACTTTCAGATAATTCTACTAAAATTGACAACAGGCTTAATATACGCCTTGTGCCATTTTCTTCATTAATCTGATTAAGCTGCCTTATGATACTTCTCTTCGTTTTACCCTGGATTTCAAGTGCCAGCGATGAATTATCAAGAAGTCTTCTGACCGAATTCATTTCTGGTATTTCAAAAAAGCCCGATCCAAGGAAATCTTCTTTAAAGTGAATAAAAACGGACTTTGCTTCCAGTTCACCATTTCTCAAATAATATTCGTCACTGTTCCTGAACAAATGCGGAATGTTTGATCCGATCAGGGAAAGGTCGCCTTCATCAAACGCACTTACGTGGTCTCCAATGTACTTTATTCCTCTTCCTTTTTCAATCATAACTAACTCATATTCTTTATGAAAATGCCAGGGTTTATCAAAGTAGTTGCACTGCCATGTTTCATAAAGAAACGATGTGCTTCCAGGAGGTATTAAACTGTGTAGTTGCGGTTTCATAATCATATAAATCTCGGAAGATTAACTTGTTTAAGTCATTTACGTATTTAAGCTACTAAGACCAAATAGGTTTTTTTTAGATTACCTTGCCATCGGTTAATTTGAATTATTATACGGTCAATACATTACTTTTCAGGTCTGTATTTGCCTCATATAATACAGATAATCAGAAGACATACTTCAAGTTCAAAGGCTGAATAGTATTACAATTATTTAGCTTAAATAAGAATTATTGTCACGTATTTTTTAGTATCGGCCTATAAGCAATAAGAAAAATCCTCAACGGAACAAATAACATCTTTGTTAAAAAAGTATAAACAAGTAATTAAATAGCATAACTACAGCATGGGCCGAATGTATAATTTTGACAAATTCAAATCGGTTTCATTAGACACAAATTTATATATTACAAAACGTCTATAAGCTTGATTATAATTGTTTATGGCTTATGGCTACTATTATAACTTATGCGGGTTCTAAAATTAAGAGTGTTTTAAACAACTGAAGTTCCAATAAGATTACTGCTGTATGCAGTTGCAGGAGACTTTAAATTAATATCATTGTATGAAAGTATTCTTGTTTTCAGCTTGTTTTTTATGGTTTAATCTGGTTGGTTACGGCCAGAACAAATTTTATATCAGAGCGGATAAAAACAAAATAACTATTCAAGCAGGGATTATTCAAAAAGTATTATCAATTGATCAGTTTTCTGTGAAGACTGAAAATATCAGTATTAATAACAATATTATTTCTGATCCGGAATCCAACGAGCTTTCACTTTCTTTTCATTATGCCATCCCTAATAAAGCACCTGAGGGAATAACGGATACGCTGAATAATAAAATAAGTCAATTGGCACAAAAGGAAAATGCAACAGATATCCTGAAAGTTTCTGAAGCCAATTCAGAAGTTGTACAAAATATCTCATGGATTAAGGCATGTGATTTACAAGCAGATCACTGGACCAATGTTTTTGATCATGTAAATTATGTATTGAGTGAGCCCGCCAGCGGTATTAAAAGGCTTAACTTACGTGTAAGAGCAATTGAGAAAGCACAACTCGCTAATGTCACAATTAATATTTTCTATGAAATTTATCAAGGCCATTCTGCTATTCGTAAATGGATTGAAATTTCAAACAATAGTCCTAAATGGTTAAAAGTTGACAATTTAAATCTTGACAATACCGTAATTTCCGACAAGTACAGAAACATTACTGAACTTACGCCATCAGAACGTGGCGCAACTTCAAGCATTATCAGTTTTGGTACAGCCGATCATTCAGCAGGTGTCATAATAGGAAGTGAAGTGCCGTCGGCATTGAGATTTATTAATAACCATGGTAAAACAGGATATGCTCCGAAACTCTTTGAATGGGTAATTGGCCCTGCTGAGAAATTTGTATCAGAACCCGTATTTATATATGCTTACAGTGGAAATAGTATTCAAACTGCCTCTGCAACATCCAGCAGTTTAGACAGAACAGTTGAAGGAATCTATAAAAAGTTTCTTTACACAGTTGTTGGGCTGAAAAAAACCAGCTTACAAACTTTTGTACCACAATGGTGTTCATGGTCAAATTTCGGTCCATACATTTCTCATGAGAATGTCTGTCAAATGGCAGATATAGCTTCAAAGGCTGGTTTTAAATGTATGTTGCTTGATGCAGGCTGGGCACAAAGTGAAAGTCCGGGTGCTTGGGCTACGTCGAGCACCGTTCCTGATAAAAATAAATTTCCTTACTTCTCACAAACAGCATCCTACATTACAGAAAAGGGTATGAAGCTGGGACTATGGATTTCATGCTACCGGAACCCTAAACTGGCAGCCGATTTTAAAAGTATTGAAAATGGGTTCAGTATTCCATTAGTAAAAAGAGACGGCGGCCTTGCAATGAGCTTTGCAAGTCAATGGCGGCATTACTATGCGAATGATATATCCTTTTTACATGACAAGTACGGTGTAAGTTATTTTAAACAGGATTTGACTAACATCAAGTTTGGAGATGTTGCTAAAGGTCATGAAAGCAGGACACAAAAGGAATCGCTTTTACGCGGATTACGCTCTTTACTTGCAACGATGGATGAAATCAACCATGCGTCCCCAGCCGTATTGATGGATATAACACATGAGATATACTGGGGAACTCCGGGTGTACCTTGCGATCTTGCAGCGCTTAAACATGTTTACGCTTATCATATTCCACCAAATGATTATTCTGGTGTGGGTAATCCCGGCCAACGATATAATATTAACTGGAATTACCGTTCGGATAGTTTGAAGGCCAAGTTGATTGAAGGTTGTTTTAACGCCAGAAAAGAATTGTACAAACATCGCGGCCTTCCGTTACAATCTATTGAATACTATGGAGCAGCTACCCTCAACTACAAAGGCAGTCTTACGCCACATATTCAACAAAGACAGGTTTGCAGCTGGTTGATGGGTGTACCCTCTGTATTTTCAGGAGATTTAGCTTCCCTAACAGAGGAAAATATAAGAACGTACCGTGAATGTTTTGATTTGCTGGAAAACTTAAACGCCAAATACAGTATTTACGAAAATTTTCAATTCAGCGGTGTTCCGGTGCCTACTGATACAGATTGGCATTGGTGGGGCAAATTAAATGAAAAGGGAGAAGGTGCAGTAGTTGTTCTGAGAGGCAGCAAAGGAGCAAATTCCAGAAAAATAAACATCCCATGGGTTTTACCCGAAAAGACATACAAACTCAGGTTATGCTTTGACAAAACAGACAAAGGACTTTACAAAGGAAAAGATCTGATTAATGGAGCATTGTCATTGGCACTTTCTGCTTATAACCAGGAAATCATTGAAATATCAGAAAATTGAAATTTATCATTTTCCATTGATGTGAGCTTATGTTATTGATGAAAAAAGAAGTTTCGATTACAAATTTATCAAAGCGGATTTTGAACCGCCGCAAGTTTCTAGGACTTGCAAGTTTCACAGTGTCTGAAATATTATCATCCTTAGACAAAAACAAGTTATACGCCAAAAAGACTAATAATCTGATAGAGGAATACAGAACGTTTCGTGATGGACATGTTTTCTGTAAGAACAATCAGGTTTTTGTCAGTGCTTTCAAAGCTATGCGTTTTTCAAAACCTGTACATAATGACCTGTATAAAGAAATCCGGATTTTTCACACAGAATGCCCAGATTTTACATTCGGAACTGATTATGAAGAGTACTTTCGTGCATTGGATTATAAAAAAGCTGACCTTGTTTTTCAGGGTCCAGTTGAACCGGCTCTTCAAAGTAAATTCAGCTTTACAGATGAAAATGTAAAAACAGGAGCGGTATACTGTTATTGGATTGCATCATCCACCGGCGAACCGGAAGGTCCTCTTCCGGTTAAAGTTAGGGATCCGGATGTTTGGTGGACTTTTGAAAAAGTTAAGGCTAAAATTGATTTTCTTAAAAATGCATATCCTGATTATATACAAGTTCAACAAATTGGCTTTACAGCAAATCGCAGGTCGATAACAGCAATTAAAGCTGGCCAAGCTGAAAAGTGCATTGCACTGATCGGGGCTGTTCACGCCGGAGAAGCAGGGCCTGAACTGATCATGTATGTATTGAAGAAATTGCTTGAAAAGCATAAGGATCTTTTAAAGAAAGTCTCAGTCATTGCTATCCCTTCGGCAAACCCTGATATGCGTGACAAATTAGCATTTGGTAATCCTTGGTACATAAGAAGAAATGCCAATCTTGTTGATATCAACAGAAACTTCCCAACTGACTGGGAAAAGACTGAACAGAATTACGGATATTCAACTGATGATCCTCAAGGATATACATATCGTGGGCAGTACCCGGCCAGTGAAAGTGAAACTACTGCAATTATGAATTATATAAAGCAGACAAAACCAGCAGCTTTATTTTCATTTCATTTTCTGGCAAGTATTGCCGGCGGCACTTTACTGGGCTCAAAGGATGCTGTTAACGACAAGGGATATGTTAACCTGTGCTACAAAATTGCCCGCCCCTATTGGAAAGGAATGAACTTGAATGAACCTAAAAAAGAAGAAATCGTCTTTTACTGCACAGCTGGAAGCTTGCCAACTTGGGGTTACAAGTCATTAGGAATACCAGCTTTTGATGTAGAAGACCCTTTTGACCCTGCAGATTGGGCTCAATGTGCAAAGGATCATACCGATACTAGTTTACTCCAAAAATATCAGCAACTGCAGTTTCAGGGATTTACTTCTTTGCTCACAAGTATAGGCTCATGAAGATAAGAATTGCACATTAGCCAATACGTATATTAATGATAGTTCAAAACAGTGGTAAAGAAAATTGTTTGCCATATTATCTCAATTTAACCCATAAACTATGCGACACTCTGTATTACTTTTTATTTATGAACGAAAGAGTACCTGTTTACTCTTATGGCTTCTGTTTTATAACACAATTGCCTTTTCACAGAATATTACAGTTAGCGGAACAGTATCAGATTCTAACGAGAACATACTTTTACCAGGGGTCTCAATTAGAATAAAGAACTCATCCGTAGGATCCATTACAGATGTTAACGGAGCTTTTTCAATTACAGCATCGAAAGGAGAAACATTGATATTCTCTTTTATTGGATATGAAATGCAGGAAGTGGTTGCTAATGAAAATGCCCCAATGCAAATCAAGCTTAAACCACAAAGTAATAACCTTAATGAAGTAGTTGTGGTTGGTTATGGTACTCAAAAGAAAGTATCACTGACTGGAGCAGTTTCATCAATCAGTTCAAGAGATGTAAAAAATCAGATTACCAAGAATGTTCTGGAAGGTATAGCAGGACAAATTGCTGGAGTTCAGGTTACTGCATCAACCGGAAGACCGGGAGCAGCTCCGGTAATTCGTGTTCGTGGTTCAGGTTCAATAAGCGCGGGAAATGAGCCTTTATATGTAGTTGACGGATTGCCGTTGGGGTCAGGCAGTGATATTAACACGATTAATCCAAATGATATAGAAACAATGGACGTTCTCAAAGACGCATCTTCGCAGGCGATCTATGGTTCACGTGGATCTAACGGAGTTGTGCTGATTACAACAAAGAAAGGTAAAGCCGGCCAATCAAGAATTGAGTTTAACTATTACACCGGTTTTCAGAATGTTCCCAAATTGATAGACGTCCTTGACCGCGATCAGGAAATACAATACTGGAAGGAAACCAGTGCAGCGTTGTGGGCTGCAATGGGCGGAGATCCAAACGTTCCCAATGGTTCAAGAGTTGCGCCAGACGGCTCCAAGAAGTTTATTAATTATCTTCCTGAATATGACAATCCATCCAGCCTGCCAAATACAAACTGGCAAAAAGAAATATTCAGGACTGCTCCAACTTCCAACTACCAATTATCGGTTCGTGGAGGAACTGACAAATTGCAGTACTTTGTTTCAGGAAATTACTTTAAGGGTGACGGCGTTTTAAAAGCAACTGACTGGAAAAGATATACAGCAAGAATTAATCTGGATGCAACTGTTAATAAATACTTACGTGTTGGCGTAAATGTTTCTCCTTCTTACGTATTGGAAAACAGAAGATGGAGTGACGGATATATCGACAGTCCGGATGGTGATGCATCTGCTACTATGACGGCTATGGTGCTTCCTTCCAGTATTGCTCCAAAAACACCTGAAGGACTTTATGATGGAACCGGCGGAGGAATTAATACGCCTTATACTTCTGTTGGATGGGCCGCTGCTAATAATCCTTTGCAGCCGCTTGAAGATCCAAATTATAAATTTGCTGACGAAAAGGCAAGGGTAACAGGAATTACTTATGCTGAACTAGAACCCATAAAAGGACTGGTATTCCGCACTGACTTTGGACTGGACAGAATTGATGGAGTTACAAACAAATACCGTCCATCAACGGTATCTAATTATCCGAATCAGGTTAAAATGCGTTATCAGCCATTGGCTAAAGCCATTACAATCAGATCATCTCAGCAGAATCTTCAGGATCTTACTTTTTCATGGAACAACACGCTGACATGGCAAAAGACTTTTATGGAAGCTCATGATCTAAATATTCTGGCAGGATACTCCTATCAGAAAGGTATTAATGAAACATCAAGTCTTACTGGAGCAGCAGGAACTTACCAGAACGATGCTGTTCAGTATGTCACCGGAGCAGCTACAATTAACGGTAATGCGGCAAAGTCAGAATGGAATTTACTAAGCTATCTGAGCAGAATAAATTATTCTTACAAGGATAAATATCTTTTATCCGCCAGCGTGAGAAGAGATGGATCAAGCCGATTTGGAAAGAATAACAGGTTTGCCATTTTCCCAGCTGCATCTGTTGGCTGGCGGGTAACTGAAGAACCGTTTATGAAATCAGTTACTAACCTGAATGAATTAAAGTTGCGGGTTGGATATGGAAAAACAGGTAATTTCAACATCGGGAATTACTCATCCATTCCGCAACTAACATCTGATAATTATAATCTGGGCGGTGCATTAGCAGTCGGGTATGCCCCTCAGAGCCTTGCCAATGAAGATCTTAGCTGGGAAACCAATACTTCAATAGATGCCGGTATTGATCTGGGTCTTTTTAAGAATCGTTTAAATATCAGCCTGGATATTTATCGAAGGATTACCGACAATTTATTATATAATCTACCTATTCCTTCGTTATCAGGTTTTACCAGTGTATTTGCCAATATCGGAAAAATTGAAAATAAAGGTTTTGAACTATCTTTAAATACCGTTAACATCAGCAAGGAAAGTTTCCAGTGGACAAGCAGCCTTAATTTTTCAAGAAATAAAAATATTGTTCTGCGCTTGGGAAAGGATAATCTGCCTATTACTTCATTTTCAGCAGGAAATTACTCCATGCAGCGAATGGAAGTAGGAAAACCGCTTTCTTATTTTTACGGTTACAAACTAGGAGGAATCTTCAGGGATCAGCAGGATGTAGATGCACATCCTGAAATGCGCCGGAAAAGTGCAACCGGCGAGTTACTGGGAGCACCCGGAGACAGTAAAATTGTTGATACCAACGGAGACGGCCTAATTACTACTGATGACAGAACTGAAATTGGCGACCCCAATCCGGATTTTACTTATGGATTTACAAACCAGTTTACTTACAAAGCGTTTGATCTGGACATCCAAATTCAGGGTGTTCAGGGAAATGATATTCAGTTTATAACTGCCAGATACATTGGTTCAAATACACTGGTATGGAATCAATTGACCGAAAGTGTGTTGAACCGGTGGAAATCACCTTCTGAGCCCGGAAATGGCATATATGCAAGAGCAGAAGGCCCTATTGCAGCAGTAGGAAATGCAGAAACACAGTCTGACCGGTTTCTTCGCAGCGGATCATACCTGCGAATACGAAATGTCACATTTGGATATAACCTACCCTCTTTGCTAACTAGAAAGCTGCACATCAGCTCTTTAAGAATATATGCAAGTGCACAAAACCTTCATACATTCAGTAAATATATCGGATATAATCCTGACGTAAGCGTCAATGGAGAAAGCGTTACATTGCCCGGGAACGACTTTGCCACGTATCCATTAGCACGCACATTCACCTTTGGAGTTAATCTTGGCCTGTAATCACATTTAATCATTAAGCGATGAAATCATATAAATTATATACAGTACTACTTTTGTTTGTGGCAGGCTGCAAAGAGGATATTATAGATCTTGTTCCCGTAAGCACTCCCACAACAGAGACTTTTTACAAAACAAGCGATGATATGATTAATGCACTCAACGGCATTTATTATATGCTGAGGACCAATGCGGCTGCTTCTGCTGAATTCTTTTATGGCGATATAGCTACGGATGATGCCAGAGCTGTACCAGGCTATCCGGATCATGCCGATTTTGACAATTTTACATTGAACCCCACGTCGACAGCACCAATCAGTAGTCGTTGGAATGATGCTTATAAAGGTATAAGCCGTGCCAATATTCTGCTCGAAAGAATTAAATCCATTTCGATGGATAATAATTTGAAGAACCGAATTATAGGTGAAACAAAATTTCTCAGGGCATATTACTACTTTAATCTTGTAAAGGTATATGGCGATGTGCCATTGATTTTAAAAGAATTGAAAACGCCAGATGAAGCGTATATATATGGACGTGAGCCAGCTGCAAACATCTATGCACAAATAGAAAAAGACTTTGCCGATGCTATCCCTCTCCTGCCTGCCAGTTATCCGGCTGCTGAACTGGGCAGGGCAACAAGCGGAGCCGCAAAAGGAATGCTGGCCAGAGTTCTGATTTACCAAAAGAAATTCTCACAGGCAGCTCCTCTTTTAAACAATGTTATTTCTGAAAAAAGTGAAGCAAAATATGAGCTGCTCCCAAACTATGCAGACGTGTTCAGGTATGACAACGGAAATAATAAGGAAATACTTTTCGCCGTACAGTATACGCCCAACGCAGTGGTTAGCGGACAAGGCTCTCCTCCAACATCTACTTTCGGACCAATAGCAGGTGCGGATGTTCCATTATTTGGTTCAAATGCCAATCAGCCTACGATGGACATTTATAATGCATATGAAAAAGGCGACTTGAGAAGAGATATTTCTATTGCATTTACAACCGATGCCAACAAGATGGCATATGTTAACAAATTCATCAATAAAAGTGTGCTTCTAAGGGCTGAAGATGGCACGGATTATCCAATTTTAAGATATGCTGATATCTTATTAATGTACGCAGAATGTCTGAATGAAGCCGGCACTCCAGCACTTGCATTGCCATATATTAATCAGGTCAGAGAACGGGCATTCGGGAATAACTCGCATAATTTTCAATCAACGGATCAGACAGCAACTTCCACTTACGTATCCGGCCAGGCAGATTTAAGAGAAAAAATTTTACGGGAAAGACGGTTGGAATTGTGTTTTGAAGGACTACGCTTTTTTGATTTGCTTAGAACGGACCATCTGGAATCTGTATTGAATGATTATTTCAAAAAGAATGAAGTAACCCTAAACGGAGCAATCATTCAGATCGGAGCCAATAATAGGCTGTTTCCAATTCCGCAAGCTCAAATAGATGTTAATCCATCGAAAATCAAACAAAATCCTGGATATTAATCATTAGCCAGATGATGAACCGGAAAAAGGCTGTTTTTTATTTTTTTCTATTTACATTCTTATTGCAAAGCACTTATTCCCGTGCCTTGCAACAGGATGACTTTAAAAATTATTTTAAATTACTGCCAAAACCACAGAATATCGAGTTTAGTGAAGGAAAACCGCATTCTTTTAATAATCTCAGGTTTTTAAATCTGAAAGGATTTACTGAAAAACCTGTACTTGGTGAAATGCTGGCTGTGCTGCCGGTGCACGCCACCGTTGAAGAAGGAACATTGACCTTAGAGTTATCTTCCGATCCCGCTCTACCTACTTCTCTCGAAGGTTATATGCTTGAAATAAATGGAAGCCAGGTTACAATCAGGTCGAAAGGAAAAGCAGGAATTTTTTATGGTTGCCAGACACTTGTTCAGCTGTTAGAAGATGCTCGGGATCAGCACGTATTAATTCCTGCCTGTAAAATTACCGACTTTCCGGATCTTGACTGGCGAGCAGTACACCTTGATCTGAAATACCATCTGGATGCCGAACACTATTATTATGATCTGATTGACAGACTTTCTCACATCAAGGTTAATGCAATTATAGTCGAGTTCGAAGACAAGTTACGATACCGCAAGAACCCGCTGGTTGGAGCTAGTCATGCCATTTCGATTGAAGAATTTGCTGCGCTCAGCAGATATGCCAAGGATCGTCATATTGAAATTAGTCCGCTGGTTCAGGGATTAGGACATGCTTCCTACATATTGAAACACGGCATGTACAAGAAACTGCGCGACAATCCAAAGTCAGACTATGTTTTTGATCCTTTAAACCCGGAAACTTACAAGTTGCAGTTTTCGCTCTATGAAGAAGCTATGGCCGCAACGCCTTATGGAAAATACCTGCATGTGGGCGGTGATGAAGTTTACAATCTTGGAATGTCCGAACGTTCCAAAAAGTCTGGGTTAAAACCTTTCGAGTTGCAAATGCACTGGTTGAACAAGGTAAGTAAATTTGCCATTGAGCATAACCGAATTCCTATTTTTTGGGATGACATGCTTTTTTCATTATCAGGTTTATACAACACCATGCGGGATCCGATACCTGAGGAAAAAGTGGAAAAAGTATGGAAGGAAAATGAACACAGACTTCAGGAAAATGTTAGTCTCTTTCCAAAAGAGTGTTTGTACATGCGATGGAGTTACTGGGAGCCGGGCATATTGGGAAACCTGAAAGCAATAGATTGGCTAAAATCCCGTAATTTCAATGTTATGGCTGCTACGGCTGCTCAAGATATGTCTCCAATGCTTCCACGTAATAATTCCAACTTTTTGCCTATCAAGGAATTTTGTAAAATTGCTATTGATAAAAAGCTGAATGGAATATTGTGTACAACCTGGGAGGATTCCTCTCCGCATTTTGAAACGTTCTGGAGAGGACTTTATGATTTTGGAATGCTGAGCTGGAATTATGAAGATATTCAGGTGAATGACGCACATGCTCTGTTTCGTCATCGCTTTTACTCTCCTGCATTAAGTGATGATTTATTTGAATTTCAAGATGATCTGGAACAGGCTCTTTCTTTTTGGGATACTGCTTTAATCAAGCTAGACAAGCCCGTTGAACTGGATCGTGGACGTGGGGGACGAATTGTCTACCCTAAAGAAATTGACTTGATGGAACTTCCTGATTCTCTTCAATCAGGGAAATGGGGTAAATCACATAATTGGAAAATCACAATGGCACAACGCGAACTTTCCCGGTATAATTCAATAAAATCAAAAATTGAAACTGCTGAAAAGCTGGCAATAAGAAACAACTACTCTCTTTCTCTTTTGAAACAGATCAATGAACTTCAGATGTATCCTGCCAGATTAATTCTACTTTTAAACAAGTATGACATTGCCACAGACAAGGCTCAAAAGAAGATTGTACAAAACGAAATCAGGGAATATGTAGCTGGTTTTAAAATGGTAAGGGAATCTTTTGAAGATGTATTTTCCAAAACCCGTTTTATTAAAAATCCGGACGATTACATCAGAGATCAAAACAGTGGCAATATGCTGGCTAATGGCACCAGTAACAGTGACTGGATGCACGTTTATGAACTGGCTATGAATAAGCAAATCAATAGCTGGCTATCTGTTAAATAACCAGTTGTAAAACATAAAGCAATGCCTGGCTATATTTATATATACAACAGGCATCGCTTGTTTTTAAAATTGATTTATTGAAAATCCAGCTGTAAAGCTGATTTTTAAAGCATTAGTAAGTTGCTCTTCCGCCGGAAAGGTCAAAAGTAAAGCCTGTAGTAAAGCTGCTTTCCCTGGAAACAATGAAAGCAGCCATGTTTGCTACCTCTTCCAATGTGCCGCAACGTTTCATCGGTATTTTGTCCGTCATGTATTTAACCTGTATCTCAGGCATGGCATCAACAAGTGGAGTTTGTATTACTGCCGGAGCCAGGGCATTTACAGTAATGCCGCTTTCTGCGTATTCCTTTCCCTGAACCTTCGTCATGCCTATAACAGCAGCCTTTGAAGCAGAATAAGCAAGCATGCCGGCATTGCCTTCTTTTCCTGCAATGGATGAAATATGTAAAATACGCCCGTAGTTGTTAGCGAGCATATACGGCAAAACCATTTTCGAAGTATAAAAGCAGCTCATGAAATTGACATCAAAAACTTTTTGCAGGTTTTCGGTACTTACTTCGTGACTTCTAATATTTGTAATTCCTGTAATTCCTACGCAATTAATAAGAATGTCTATACCCCCAAACCGGTCAACAACTCTATAAACTGCATCCCGAACTTCATTTTCCTTTGTAACATCAAGCCCGATAATTTCTCTTTGCAGTACATTTCCTGCAAATTCATTGTTCAGTATGCTGTCATTTATATCAAATAAGCCAGCACGTACACCTTCATTTAACAGTTTATGCGCAATAACCAATCCTAATCCGGATGCTGCTCCTGTAATGATTGCTACTTGCTTGCTGAAATTGCCCATTATAATTGTATCTCTTTAATTGTAATAATGTTGTCGGATTTAAAAGTGTATTATAGTTTGTTTATAATTATAATATACTGATAATCCTTTGGTTAAGCTCCTTTATATAATTGACTGACGATGGATCCGGGATGTAAGCTGCTTTTCGTGAAATACTGTTTTTCAAAATTCCTCTTGCTGTCAACAGTTCTTTTTCTGCATAATGGAAGAGTTCCATGTTTTGCAATGCAAAAAATATCTGCGGCATCACTTTTTCAAAAAGGTCAAATGCTTTTTCATGTTCTCCACTGGTGCGAAGGTTGAATACATTTTGCAGGATATCAGCAACTGCTAATCCGGGCATCACACCTGCAATCCCGACCGGAATCAGTTCCAGCATGTACAATCCGCCCCAACCTTCAAAAAGACCTACTTTACCGTTTGTCGCTTTGATGATATTTTCGAATTTCGGAGCACACAAAGGTTCTTCCAGTTTAAGGTATTTAAAGTTGGCATGCTCATTCATCAGATCTTTTATAAATTCCACACTGATGGAAGATCCGCCGGGATTAAAATCCTGGATAAGAACCGGTGTATCAGGAACGGAATCAAGAAATCCTGTCAAATATTCCTTCAGTGCGTTTTCGGGTAAGCTGAAAATCCTGGGTACTGCCAATGAAATCACATTTGCTCCCGCATGAACATTGGCCTGAGCCAAACTGATTGCAACTTTTAAAGAAGGGTGATTGCATTGTGCGACAATTTTCAATTGGCCCGCTGCTTGCTCAACTGCAATTCGTACAACCTGCAATTTTTCATCATCGGTCAATTTATAAAATTCACTTGCATAGGCTGGCAGGCATACCGCTTTTACACCGCTTATTACAGCAAAATCAATGAGCCCGCGAAGTGCATCTTCATCAATTTCTTCTTTTTCATTAAAAGGAGTAGGAACAATTGGTACAACTCCGGAAAGCTCATTTTCAAAATTTTTATTCATGACTTGTGTTATTAGTTGATCAATTTCCTTTGTTGCGCATTGTTATCAACGATCGTTAAAATAAGTGTTGAGGCAAGCACCAGAATACCGCCAATTATTGCCTGACTGTTTAGCGATTCACCAAGGATAAATGCCGCAATCGGTAAACCCATGAAGGTGATCAGATAGTTAGACAAGGCAACTTGTGTTGCATCCAGGAACTTAAGCACCTTGAAAAACATAATCATGGACAGAAAATTATGAAACAAGGTGAGCGCGATCATTCCGGTCCATGTTTGAGAAGTAAAATGGGGTACCTTTAAAAACATTTCCGGTTCATAGTATACGACAAGCGGTGCAAGAAGTATAACCATTATGAGATAGGTATAAAAAACCATTTCCACTTCAGTGTATTTTTCCGCAATCTGTTTGCAGCCCACATTGTAATAAGCATTCCCTACAATAGCCAGAAAAATAAGCAGGTTCCCCAAAGCATAATCTGAGCTAAGGTCCATTTTCTTGATGTCATTTGTAGAGCAAAGCAGCACTCCGATAATTGCTACAATGAAACTCAGCCACCTTATTTTATTCATTTTTTCATTTAACAGCAGAAATGCAAATACGGCTGTGACAACAGGCAGTGCAAGCGCAAGAATAGCAGCATTGCTGGCCAGAGAATACTGGGTTCCCCATGTCATCAAAACCTGAGAAGGAAAAGCGCCCAAAATTGCCAGCTGAACGAAAACAAGAATATCTTTTGCTTGTTTATCACCTTTTTGAAAGTTTCGTATTACAAAAGGTGCCAACAGAATTGAAGCCACTAACATGGGTGCCCAAACTGTAAAGTAAGGCCCGACTTGCTGCTGAGTAAGTTTGATACAGGTAAATTGAAATGACCAGATCAGGTTACAGGCAAAAAGAATCATCCATGACAGAAATGCTTTTTTCATCGGCTGACGGAAATATGCTGGCCTGTTTGGTACCTTTCAACGGCTTCTTTATCAAGCTCTATTCCTAATCCGTGCCCTTGCGGGACTTGTGCGGTTCCGTTTTGAAAATTTACAGGATCAACAATCAGATCATTCTCGCGCACGAGTTCACCAAAAATATCTGATGGCATGCTGCAGTTAATGCTTGCAGCTGCAATATGAAGGCCCATAGTTTCAGAAATCCCAAGATCTACTTCAGATCCGCGCCAGCAGGATTTACCTTCCAGATGAGCAATTTCAGCAAGCAATATGCAATTGAAAGCAGATCCGTTGAAGTTATAGCCATCCGCAGCATCGGCTTTTACAAATGCTACTATATCCCTGATATCCTGTGTATATGGAAGCGAAATATGTCTGTATAAAGGAATTCCCAGATTCTCTTTCAGATATTTAAACGCCTTTATATCGTGATGCGGTACAGGATCTTCCAGACCAAACATCATGTCGGGATCAACACCGTTCATCAGCTTCATTGTCGTTTCCTTGTCATTCCAGCGCTGATTGGGGTCCAGCAGCACTTTTATTCCCTGATCACATTTTTTCTTTATTTCCTCAATCCACAACTTAACCGGATCCTGCTCGGAGCATTTAAATTTAAAAACGGTATGACCCTTTTTCATAGCTTCAAAAGCCTTTGCTGCAGCATCTTCCGGTGTTCGCCTGCCAGTCCAGCCTGTACAATTGATAAAATCGCGGTAACGACCTCCAAGAAGCTGATAAACAGGCACCTTTAAAATTTTTCCAACAAGGTCCAGAACAGCGCTTTCAAACGCTTCATACATTCGCTGATCATCAATTGCAAGTCTTCGCCAATTCATTTTCAGAATGTCCGAGCCAAGAAACGTGTTCATACTTTCCCTGATATGCTCAGCAGAGGCATTTCTGTAAGTTTCGCCAATGCCAATCAATCCATTTTCAAGTTCCAGCTCAATAATCCATTTGGGCTGATTGGCAAAATCTGTCCAGCTTTCGCCCGTCAGGAATTTCTTGGCAAATTCAGAATTGTTATCAAATACAGATTCTGAATTAAGACTTCCGGGTTTTGCAGGTACGATTACTTCTGTTGCTCTGATTGAGGTTATGATTGTCATTCCGTTTCCCTTTGAGAATATTCTTCTGCCAACTTTCTAATATCGTAGCTAAACTCAATGAATTTTTTTTCCCATCTGGCAGCACTTTCTTCGGTATAAGGATAAAATCCATTTGCATTGCTCACTCCTTTTGCACCGTCGGCAACCATTTTTTTCAGCAATTCCGGTGATTTGGCCGCATTGTTCAAATCCGGGACAAGATCTTCCATGACAGTCAGATAAGCTGGAATGCCTGTCAGATCCATAAACCGGAACGGACCGGCAAATGTCATCCAGTAGCCCATATCGTTTCGTAGCGATCTGTCTACATCCTCAACAGTTGCATATTCATTTTCCACCAGATAAAATGCTTCCCGGAGCATGGCATACATGATCCGGTTTGTTATAAACCCTCTGATATCCTTTTTAAGCAAGGACGGCTCCTTGCCCCAGGTTTCGGCCAGTTTAATAAACAGGTGTGCATAATTTACATCTGAATCCTTGCCGCATATCACCTCCATAAATCTGGTTATATGGGCAGGTTCAGCCCAATGAATGCCCAGCAAGCGCTGCGGATATTTCATATCACTCTGTAAAATCGAAACCGGAATTGCAGAAGTATTGCTTCCGATGATGGCCGTTGGTGAGATGACATTTTCAAGGGACTGATAAACCTGCTTTTTATCCGGAACACTTTCATTGATGGATTCAAGAACAACTTCATGGCCTGCAAGCAACGACACATTATCTGTAATTGTAATTCTTTGAATAATTGCTTCCGGTATTTCTTTCAGCAAACCCTCTGCATACATTTCTCTCAAAAATCCAAAAATGCGTTTCAGTGCATTATCCTTTTCTCCAAGATTTTTCACCAGAGAAGTAACTTCATGTCCGGAGGCCAGGATACAGGTTGCAATGCTGCTTCCCATCAATCCGAGGCCTATCGTCCCGATTCGTTGTTTTTTACCCATCATACTTAACTGAAGTCAGATTTCCATTATGGCCCTATTACTCCGGAAGAACGGCAATGGCATCAATTTCCACCTTTATTCCATCTGCCAGTACCGATTGAACAGTTGTCCGCGCAGGACGTACTCCGGTAAAAACGGAGGCATAAGCAGCATCGAACCGATCAAAATCACTGATTTCACTCAGGTGTACAGTACATTTTACGATATCTTCCATTTGTCCGCCCGCTGTCTCCACAATCCTTCTGATATGAGACAACGTCAGCCATGTTTCTTCCTCGATTGTACCGTGTATTACCTTGCCTGATGACAGGTCCAACGGCCCTTGTCCGCTGATGAAAAGCATTCTGTCAACCAATACGCCAGCAGAATATGCTCCGGTATTTACGGTTTTGTCTGAATGTTTAATTTCTTGCCTGAACATATCAAACTTGCTTTTTCTTATAATGACTGATTTTCATCTGAAGCTTATTTTAACTTTCAACATCTGATATTTACAGCAGCATTTTTACTATATAATGCAGTCGGAAGTATCACTCCTTTTTATCAATACGTTCCAGAAGCGGCCAGCTCTGAAATGCTCTAATAAATGTTTCAAGTGCCTGAACTGCTTGGTTAAACAGGATTTTGCCTTTTTCCGAGGTTGCCAACTGCGGCTCTCCACTGTTACCGTTGCTGGAGACAATCGCGGTTTGCTTGAAAAATGTAACACCTTTGTAAGGCTCGTCGTCTTCCCAGGCTACATAGCCATTACTTTCCGGACGGGCGGAGCGCTCTACATTCTCCATTCGGACTTTATCGGGAAAAAGATGCAGCATGAGACTTGTTTCATACTCGCATGCATGACTGAGTGCCGGACTTTGCATCGGAAACTGGCCGGCAAAAGATTTCCCGGCTAATTCCCAGTAGGTTACCAGCGCAATATCAGGCTGAAGAGAAAAATCGTACTTGCTGCTCAGCATGGCCAGTGCCTGTTTAACCGGAGTAATATTGCCGCCGTGACCATTTAAAAGCACTATTTTCCTGAACCCATTTTCGATAAAGGATTTTACAAGATCTGTAATCACATGCGTGTATAACAGCGGGTTCAAACTGACGGTACCTCCAAATGAAAGATGATGATGACTGGACCCGAAAGGCAGTGTCGGACAAAGAAGAACCTGTCCGGGAAAACGCATTTCGGTTGCCAAAGCCAGTTGCGTTACAATATCGGAATCCGTAGAAACCGCCAGATGCAATCCGTGCTGTTCGGTTGCTCCCAGCGGAAGCACAATTACGGCCTCTTCTGTTAGTTGATTAATAACCGGGTAACTCAGATTTGAAAACAGCATTTTTGAGTATACGCTAATTGTAAAATCAGGAATCCGGAATCAACTTTATTCTAATTGAAACCCGCAATTCGTTTTGTCAAAATTATGTATTGCTCCAATACCGGAATTATGCTTTTTAATTGCTTATGTATACTTTTCTGATCAATTGCACTGGAGTAGTCAATGACAATCAGCTTAAAACTACCAGGAAAATTAAACAATTGATGAAGAGAAATTTGCAAGAAATATCAGTTGAACCGGTTACAGAAAATTGCTTGCTGGCAGATAAACAGGAATTTCAAAAAGTGTTGTTAAAAAAGAAAACCCGCTGATAAAAATCAGCGGGTTTGAAATATAATTGTTTGCAGCTAAATCAGTTCTTTTTCGCTTTTGAAGATGCATCAGACTTCTTGCTGCTTCCGTTTTCACCCGAATTGGAAGAATTGCTTCCTCTTTGCAAAGGTCTTTGCAATGGACCCGGCGCTTTTGAACCTGCTTCATTGCCGTGTGATTCATTGCCTTTTTTACCGGTTCCGGCACTTGTATTTGATCCGTTCACCTGGCCAGCCCTGCCCGCCTGCGTGGCTGTCTTGTTATTGTTCTCATGATTGGCGCCCTGAGTAGTACCTTGGGTATCAGTACCGTTATTAGCCTGATTGTTACTGCCTTCGTTAGCAGTTCCGGCTTGTTTCGGATTGGTCGAATTCGTAGTTGACTGTGCAAATGCTGCTCCTGAAACTGTCAGGATGAATATCATTATACTTGCTATCTTTTTCATGCTTGCTGATTTTTATTAAAATGAAATCTTGATTATATGCTACATGCTTTAAAAATCATTCCAAAACTTCCGGATCTTGAATTGTAATTTCCTTTCGTACTACAATCCGGGAAGTATGCATGTTTTTGTCCAGCATACGGCTTTATTCATTTCTTCCTTCTTTAAGTTCCCGTTTTTTGGCAATGGAATCTGCATCCATATCCGGGCCGCCTTTTGTTACCGCAGGCGTACTGTTGATATTGGGATCACTTTGAGGAATACTCTTCCTTAATTCAACTGAATTGGTATCTTTTCCAACTACTGCCGGATCTGTTGTACGATTGTTATTTTCATCATCAGATTTTGGCGTGCATGCGTTCAGATTTATGATTGCGAATCCAAAGACAATGGCTAAAATGGTTTTTAACTTTTTCATTTTTTCTCCGTTTACGGTTGATGACATTTAATGAGAAAAACCAGCATATAAAATCATACCCGGTATTTACAGCGCAATAGTCATCCATTTTTTTACAGACAAGGCATACAGGAAAGTACACATTCCATTAATTTCCTTAAAAAGTATCATCCGCAAAGCCAATGTCCCGAGCTTTCCCTACAAAATGCATCGTTTCAGCCATCTGGCATGAATATTGTTGATTTGGTAACGCATTTGAACAGTCAAATTTCTATCAAAACTGAAAATATGGCCAAGGTAAAATTTATACTTTCTCTGATAAAGGACAGTGCCAACGAATTTGTTGAGGATAATTGCATGAAATTAAGCGCTGCTTTATCCTACTATACTGTATTTTCACTGGCTCCCATGCTCCTTGTCATCATTTCGATTGTAAGCATCGTATATGGTAAAGAGGCATTTCAGGGTGAGCTCTTCGGGCAAATAAGCGGGCTGGTCGGAAAGCAGGCAGCGGCACAATTGCAGGAAATTATCAAAAATGCTGAACTTTCAAACAAATCGGGCATGGCTGCAACAATCGGCATTGTTACTTTGCTGATCGGTGCCACGGGGATTTTTGCCGAGATTCAGGATTCGATCAATTATATATGGTCAATAAAATCAAAACCCAAAAAGAGCTGGCTGCAGTATCTTAAAAACCGGCTACTTTCATTTTCCATTATAATTACCCTGGGATTTTTGCTGATTGTTTCGCTGGGCGTCAATACAGCAGTTGATTTGCTGAGCAACAGACTGGAACGTTACTTTTCCGAAGTTTCGGTTGTGATCTTTTCGGCACTGAATATTGCTTTGGTACTTGCCATTATAACGGCGCTGTTTACCGTAATTTTCAAGATTCTTCCCGATGGCCATGTACGGTGGAAAGAATGCCTGGTTGGAGCTGCTTTTACTTCTGTTCTGTTTGCTGTCGGTAAATTTGCGATCAGCTTTTATCTTGGAAAACAGGATCTGGGTGCATCTTACGGTACTTCTGCTTCCATTGTTATCCTGCTCACATGGATTTACTACTCATCCATTATCTTATACTTTGGTGCCGAATTCACAAAGGTTTATGCAAAAACGGATGGCACCGGCATTTCTCCCAATGAGCATGCCGTATTGATGATCAGAAGAGAACAGGTTATACAAACGCCGGATTCACCTGATGCAAAATCCGAACAGGCACTGAATGACTCTGGCGACGTAAAAAAAGCGAAAGATGACAAGAAAAGCCTGATTGATACGGCAAGCAGCTTTCTGGATGCCAAGTTTCATGCCATTACCGTTGAAATAAAAGGCAGGATCGCCGAACTGGTTACGCCTGCATCTTATTACGCCTGGATTTCCGTACTTGTTTTTATGGTTGTAATATCCCTGATCCTCTTGCTGGGACAACTTTTGAACGAGCTGTTTGACAGCGAATATCTGGGATATGTAACTTTACTGGGCATCGCCATTATAGTGCTTGTACTTGGTATCAAATACCGCAGCAAAAGCATACAGACAATCCGTAAGCTGCTGATGAAAACAGATCATACCGAATAATTTACCGCCAAATATAAAAGGACAGCTTCAAGAGCTGTCCTTAACAGTAATTGCTGATGAAGACAAGTATTACTGAAAACTCTGCTTCTGAATAACCCACATCCAGTTTGTAGGCCACAGGTCAGAATTTATTTTTTCGTGGCTTACCAATTCTTCATTTACCACTTCGTAACCGATCAGCTTTCCTCCCTGACTTTCTACGTCTGCCCTTGCATAATCCTGCAACTGAATCCAAAACTCCGGAGAAATCAACTTTTCTGTAACAAAACCTACTTGTTCCCACTCCGGGTCTGAAGCTTTGCTAACATACTTCAGTAACAAGTAATGTTTGAAACTATCATTGTTGAATGATAAAACAACACGCCCTTTTTTATCATGTACCATGTTCACGTAAATTTAGTTAATCATACAGGTTGCTTAAAATCAGTTAATTTCTACACTAATATACATGGTCGTTATTATAATTGTCGTATTTGAAAGAAAAAATTTCAAATTATTTTAATAAGATACTAACAAAGTAAATTATTAGTATTGTAATATTATTTCTATATATTTATTATCATTATTTTAGTTATTGTAAGGGTTTGAGGCAAATCCTGAATATGGCATAACATTTGCATTGCAAAATCAATACTAAAACCTATATAATTAACTAATGGTTACGTTGAAGTTTGTCAGAGATGACTGGGTAAAAGAGAAAAACGGATCCAGACTTATGCAAATTGATGAATATCAGATTGTTGAAATTGTAACTTTTGAAAACGGCAATCTTTCAATGCCGGTTGTCAAGAGAGCTTATAACGGAAAAGTCTGGTGCACCTGGATTAATGAAAATAAAGCAGTTGTTACTCAACCGTTTTGGGAAACAGATTTGGAAGCGGTGTCACAGCGCAGTGCCCGGGTATAGCACATAAAACGGCAGTAGCTTTAATAATAATTGACTAGTCTGAAAAATTCCAAACCTCCGGCAAAGCAGATTGCCGGAGGTTTGGCTTTAAAAAATTACATTACTGTTTTCTTATAGAATCAGTCCTCGTATTGATTAAAGCTGTATCTGCATTCATTCCTCTTTTCTTGTTTTTACGACGGCTCATTTTGTCGTTTTTTACTGCGGAAGGCATCAGCGTATCTTTGATTATTGCACCAGAACTGACTTGTCCTTTAATCAAAGTATCCTCAGCAGGTGTATTTCCCGGCCTTACTGGTGTTTGCGGAGCTGCAAATTCTTCTTTCTTATCGCTTGTAGGCGTTGTAGGAACCGACGTTTGTTCCGGAGTGGATTGCGGCGCAGTTGTCTGCGCATAGGTAATCCCGGTCGATGCAAGCAATGCTGCTATGATAAGTACGTTCAGATTTTTCATTTTCAGCCTGTTTTCAGATGATCAGGAACCAACCCTGGTTCCTGATCATTTCTATCCAAAAGTATTCCAGCTTTCAGATTCGGCTATATTATGAAAAAGGCTTTTCGACGAACCGGGTATAACGCATTAAGCACGCATATGAGCCGGAAAGCAAGGATTTGTCTGTTTTAATCTAAAACTTCCGTCCCCAAACTGCGTATTCGTATACCCATGCAATCGCGCGGACCAGCCATTGTATTTTAGAGTATTACCAGAAATTCTCTAACTGTAAACCCTTCTCATTCTTATTTTTTCGGCAGGTGTTAAAACAAGCGGCACTTTTTCAACCTTTACAGAACTACTGTCCAGACCAAACCATTTATCCTCGGAAGTAGTAATGCTTTTGATTGTAAAATAGATTTTCATAATAAGTTCTTCCATAAAAGGTAAATTGTTTTCTATGGAAAGGTAGCGTTCCAGCACTACAAACCGGAAATCTCCGGTAATATTCTGGCGGTTCAGCGATTCGTAGCGGCTTGTAATATCTACTTCCTTATTGAGAACCATATCTTCCACTACTTTTCTGAAAAACAAATTGATCCGCTGTTCAATCCGGAACCCGAGCCTGAAAGTAACTTTGATCACGTCATCTTCTGCAATGATATTGACATGATAATCCATTGTGTAAGGCTCATCCGTTGTTTCCACGTGTATAAACCAGTAAATGTCTGCGCGCTTCGGTCTCTTATAAAAAATCGAATAAATGATTTTGTTCTCGATTTCTGATTCATGCGCTGCATTTGACATGAAAATCAGGTGTGTTGAGTATTTGGGAATGCTGATGTCATTACTCAGTTCTTTCAGCGGACTAATGTATTTTTCAAGACTTTCAAATTCCGTCAGTCTCAGCTTGATATAATAGGCCTTTAACCAGACGGTAATGACAAGTGCAATAATAGTGGCCAGCAGAAGCGAAACCCAGCCTCCGTGCGTGAATTTGAGAAGGTTGGCTGCAAGGAAAGATCCTTCAATAGCAAGATAGACAATCAGAAAGATACCGATAAACCATTTGCTTACACTGTTGAAATACAGATAAACCGACATCAGGATTGTAGTCATAATCATAGTCAGTGTAATTGCAAGGCCGTAAGCCGCTTCCATATGGGCCGATTCCTTGAAATAAAGCACAATACCGACGCATCCTGCCCACAGAAGCCAGTTTACGCTGGGAACGTAAAGCTGTCCTTTTTTGTCACTCGGATAGATAAGCCTGACCTTTGGCCAGAAATTCAGCCGGATCGCTTCTGAAATAAGTGTAAATGAGCCGCTGATCAATGCCTGGCTTGCAATAATGGTTGCCATGGTAGCAATACAGATCCCGGGTAGCAGCCACCATTCGGGCATGATTTCGTAAAATGGTTTTCTGCCGCCCAGTGTCGTTCCTGCATGTACGATCAGCCATGCGCCTTGTCCGAAATAATTGAGCAGCAGACAAACTTTTACAAAAATCCAGCTTATCCGGATATTTCCTCTTCCGCAATGGCCAAGATCGCTGTAAAGTGCTTCCGCACCCGTTGTACACAGAAATACAGAACCAAGCATCCAGAAACCGCCGGGATGCTGTGCAAGCAGCTTGTATCCGTAATACGGATTGATTGATTTGAGGATTTCAGGATGACCGATAACCTGCGAAACGCCAAGTACTGCAAGCATCAGAAACCAGATCATCATAACCGGCCCGAATGCTCTTCCTACAATTGTGGTCCCAAAAACCTGAATGATAAACAGCAAGGTAAGAATGCCGATTACAATCGGAATGGTCTGAATATGCGGATAAAGTATCCGGAGACCTTCGACAGCGGATGAAACCGAAATTGGCGGCGTAATAATTCCGTCTGCAAGCAGCGTACTGGCACCGATTATGGCCGGAACCGTAAGCCAGGCTGCATTTCTTCTTACCAGTGCATACAAGGCGAGGATTCCGCCTTCCCCTTTGTTGTCGGCCCTGAGAATCAGTATGACGTATTTTACTGTGGTCTGAAGGGTCAGCGTCCAGAAAATACAAGAAACCGCGCCGTAAACTACTTCCTCAGAAATGCGGTTGGTACCGATAATTGCCTGCATTACGTAAAGCGGAGAAGTACCGATGTCTCCGAAAATGATTCCTAATGCAACCAGCAGACCCGCAGCGGAGGCTTTATCAAGGTGTTTATGAGAGCCCATTTAAAATAATAAGTGAAATATTAATGCGTACTTTAAAATTGCAACCTGTTTAAAATGTGTAAAATTCATAGTTTACTTTCCATTTGATTTCTTCATCGGGCTTTGCAGAAAGCCTGACATACGGTTCCGGGCAAGATGTTGTCGGACAAGCCCAGTACACCAGTTTTTCCAAAGCACGGTCGCCGGTTATCCTGACGCCGGTACCTGTCTTTATATTTTCAATTCTGATATCATAATCTTTGGAAGTATCACCAAAACCTTGCAGCCCGCTGCTAAAAACCTGATCCCCTTTTACAACTTCACGCGTGTAACTGAGTGTTTTATCCTTAGCATTAATAATTGTACCAAAACCTTTTCCTTCTCCGCTTACCCTGAAAGGAAATACGATCCTAATATTTTCATTGGACGGTTCCTTATCAATCATGAAGAAATTATGGTTGTAAACACTCGTGTTGATTTCCTTTGAACCTGTGTTTTTAAGGCTATGCTCCAGAACAAGTTCAGGCTTTCCTTTTACAAGCCTGACGGTTTTTTTATAGATATAGGAAAAACCAGCTCCGTCCTGCAACACATGCGTAAATTCAACATGATCTTTTTGCTTGTTTACAGTCCATTTACCTGAATTTTTAACCGTATAATTTGTAGCAAATGAATATTTTTTATCATCCGGTTTTACCAAGGTACCAACGCCTATTTTCAGGAATTCTTCTCCTGTTTTGGCTTCATCAAAATTCAGAGGTGTAAATTCTTCAACCGGGCCCATAATGGCGTCGTGAAGTTTGGGGTCATAATCGGAAAACCATTGTCCGAAGTAAGTATGTCCTTTATATTCTAGACTCGGAATAACGCCTGCCCAGTCAAAACGTGTTCCCTGATAATATCCGGCAGAAGCATCCGGCAAATACAGTTTAGCCTGTACAATTCCATTCTCTATTGTTGCTTCCGGAAACTCAACTAAACGGAAAGCACTAAGACTCAGACCAATCAGAAGGCAAATAACAGCAAATTTCTTTTTCATATCATTGCTAAAGGTTACGGTTGCACGGTAAAACGAATGGTTATGCAAGTATTTTAAAGTGCTTTCAAATAAAATTTACGTAAATAAGGCTTCTGGACAATACTGTTGTAAAACAAAAGACAGAAAGATAAAATGTAATATTACATTTTATCTTTCTGTCTTGAATTGAATGAGAATAATATTTATGAAATGCCTTTGAAAGCTTCTTCGTTGATAAACGGCTGATTGCGCAATCGCTGTTTGGTTGCTTTGTAAAATGCATTGGCAACTGCGCCTCCCGCCGGCGGCAAAGCCGGCTCGCCAAGACCTGTCGGCGAAATGCCGTTGTCTACAAAATGCACGTCAACTTCCGGAATGTCATTCATTCGGATCAGTCTGAAACCATTGAAATTACGCTGGTCCGGTGCTCCGTCCTTGAACGTCATGTTACCGTACATCGCATGTCCGAGACCGTCTACAACGCCGCCTCTAACCTGCTGCAACGATCCGCTCTTATTGATTACAATTCCGCAATCCACTGCCGCAATAACATTTTTCAGAACAGGTTTGCCTTTTTCCATAACAACTTCCCCAACTTGCGCAACGTAGGACCGGTGAGAAAAATAAACACTGAATCCCTGATAAACGCCTTTCTTTTTACCCCATTTGCTTTTTTCCGCTGCAAGTTTAATCACATCTATCATGCGGTCCACATCATACTTGATGTCTCCGACCGGCGATTTCTTGGCTTTTTCCAACAATGCAAGTCGGAATTCAACCGGATCTTTTCCTGCTGCTTCTGCTACTTCGTCCAGAAAAGACTGTTCGGCATAAGCAAGGAAATTGGTAATCGGTGCGCGCCATGGGCCGGTTGTAATCGGCGACTTATATTCAACAGAATCAATCAAGAGGTTTTCGACAGAACCTGAAGGAAAATTATCCTCGCGTGTGGAATTTCCGGAATTCATTCCTACGCCCCGAAGCTTGTAACCGATCAGCTCCCCGCTTTTATCCAGCGCAGCTTCAAAACGGTAACGTACAGCCGGACGGTAAATTCCGCCGGTCATATCATCTTCACGCGTCCAGATTACTTTTACAGGTGCTTTCACCAGCTTGGAAACATTTGCAGCTTCCAAAACAAAATCCGCAGCCAGACGCCGCCCGAAGCCTCCGCCCTGACGTGTAATTTCTACTGTGATCTTTTCAGGAGCAATTCCGGTCAGTTTTGCAACTTCAGTACGCGCTCTTTCCGGCGTCTGCGTAGGCCCGATTAGCTCCACGCCATCTTCCCGCACATGCGCAAAAAAGTTCATAGGTTCCAGAGGGCTATGCGGCAGAAACGGACACTGGTATTCTGATTTAATGACCTTTGCCGCATTCTTAAATGCCGTATCCACATCACCGTTTTTACGACGAACCGTAGCTTCGCCGTTTTCCATTAACTGCTGAAAAATCCGGTTATGATCCGCTGAACTTTCCAGTTCCGCTGCTTTTTCATATTCAATTTTCAGTGCATCCTTGGCCTTTTTCACCTGCCATGTTGATTTCCCGACGACAGCCACGCTGTTCTCAAACGTTACTACATCCACAATACCCGGCATGGCTTTCGCAGCTTCCGAATTAACAGATTTAAGTTTTAGCCCGAATGCTTTTGGCCGCTGGATCATGGCAAACAACATGCCTTCCCTGTAAACATCAAGGCCGAAAAGCGGTTTTCCTGTTGCTATATTGTTGTTATCAACATTCCGGACCGACTGTCCGATCAGTTTAAAATCGCTTTCCTTTTTCAGTTTTACCTCTGTCGGAGCCGGCATTTTCGAAGCAGCCTCAGCCAGTTCTCCGTAAGAAAGGGATTTACCGGAAGTTCTGTGCCAAACTTTTCCGTTCTCGGTCGTACATTCTGATGCCGGAACGTTCCACTGCGCTGCGGCTGCTTCCACTAACAAATAACGTGCAGTAGCACCGGCTTTGCGAAGGCGTTCCCATGAATGCGGAACAGCGCCGCTTCCGCCTGTAACCTGCCGTTCATAAATGCCCGTATCCAGATTTCCCTGCACCGTTTTTACCTGTTTCCAGTCTGCATCCAGCTCCTCGGCCACAACCATCGGGAAAGCGGTCTTTATTCCCTGACCGATTTCCGGGTTCGGTGATATGATTGTAATTACATTATCCGTTCCGATGGACAGGTAACTATTGAAATTTACCGAACCTGCCGCGACTTTTTTAGCGTCTACAACCACCGGAAGCGCAGATGAATTTAACCAGTTAAAGCCCAGGAATAATCCGCCGCCTGCGGCTGCCGCAATTTTAATAAAATTACGTCTGGAAGTTTGTTCTGATGTCTGCATGATCAGTTGGTTTTAGATGCTGCTACTTTTACTGCTTCACGTATGCGGTGATATGTTCCGCAACGGCAAATGTTCCCGCTCATGGTCGAAACGATTTGTTCGTCCGATGGCTTTGGATTTTCTTTCAGCAATGCAGCTGCGGTCATGATTTGTCCGGCTTGGCAGTAGCCGCACTGTGCCACGTCTACTTCGTCCCAGGCTTTCTGAACCGGATGATCTCCTTTTTCCGATAAACCTTCGATTGTCGTTACTTTCGCTTTTCCTACGGCCGATACCGGAAGAACGCAGGAACGTACCGCCTTGCCATCCAGATGCACGGTACACGCGCCGCATTGCGCAATTCCGCAGCCGTATTTGGTACCGACCAGTCCCAGATTGTCGCGCAGGACCCACAAAAGCGGAGTATCCTGCTCCACATCTGCATCATATGCACGATTGTTGATTGTAAGTTTAAATGACGCCATAATGAAATATTAAAGTTACATACGTGCTTTATAACGGTATAAAGCAGACTAAATAATTAGTAATGTAAGATTTACAAGAGGTTTATACCGAAAGGAAACGGCGTAATGGTTATTTCTGAAATTACAAAAATCTTCTTGTCTGCCCCTGGCGATTGGTGTTATTCTGGATTACTGCAAAAGCCGGATTATAATACCTGAAGAAGCCGGTATTCAAGTAAAAATAATGAAGTAACGTAAAAAATATTTTATCTTTTGTCATATAAATCACTAAGCCTCGCCTCCGGGGCCGCCAAAGCTTATCGGGAAATTGAATGTAGGCTCATTGTCCTGAGAACTCGGGATGGTTCCATACTGATCTTCATACTTTTGAATGTTATCGGTCAAAGCTGCAATCAGACGTTTGGCATGTTCGGGCGTAATGATAATGCGGGCTTTTACCTTGGCACGCGCAACGCCTGGCATAAGCCGGATAAAGTCCAGAATGAATTCACTGTTGGAGTGAGCGATCATGGCAAGATTGGAATACACACCTTCCGCCATTTCTTCGGACAACTCCACATTTATCTGTTGCTCGCTTTCTTTATTATTATCTTCCATTTGTAAGTTTTTCTGATTCAGGGTTTTTAACATTAACTGGGTTTGCAGCCGGAAATTACTAAAAATAAACAGTATCAAAAAGCAAAGAGCCGGTTCCGCATAAGCAGAACCGGCTCTTTTTTATGAAAGATGATGTTTATACCAACTCTTTCTTCTTGCGTGATTGCTTTTCACGCGAATCAGTCAATGCATCAAACTCTTCTTTCGATCCAACGATCAGGTTTTCGTACTGACGCATACCTGTTCCGGCCGGGATCAAGTGACCTACGATCACGTTTTCTTTCAAGCCTTTCAGTTCGTCGCGCTTTCCTCTTACTGCTGCTTCGCTCAATACTTTGGTTGTTTCCTGGAACGAGGCTGCAGAAACGAAACTTTCGGTACCCAAAGAAGCTTGCGTGATACCCATCAAAGTAGGTTTTGCCACAGCTGCCTGTGCGTCACGTGCAACAACCAGTTTCAGGTCACGGCGTTTCAAGCTTGAATTTTCATCACGCAAACGACGTACAGAAATGATCATACCCGGTTTCAGCGTTTCAGAGCTTCCTGCATCTTCAACCACTTTCATATCCAGGATCTTATCGTTTTCTTCACGGAATACGACACGGTCAACCGGCTGCATTTCCAGGAAGTTGGTATCACCTGCATCCAGAATCTCTACTTTCTGCATCATCTGGCGTACGATACACTCGATATGCTTATCGTTGATCTTTACACCCTGAAGACGGTATACTTCCTGAATTTCGTTTACAAGATATTCCTGAACCGCTGTTGGTCCTTTGATAGAAAGAATATCAGCCGGTGTAATGGCACCATCAGATAACGGATCACCTGCTCTTACAAAGTCACCATCCTGCACAAGAATGTGCTTGGAAAGTGCAACCATGTAACGACGTTGTGTTCCGTCTCTTGATTCGATATGGATTTCACGATTACCGCGTTTCACACCTCCGTAAGAAACCACACCGTCGATTTCAGAAACCGTTGCAGGGTTAGACGGGTTACGCGCTTCAAAAAGTTCGGTTACACGTGGCAGACCTCCAGTAATGTCACGGGTTTTACCAACAACACGAGGGATTTTTGCCAGAGGCTGACCAGCTTTGATGTTCGTTCCGGCTTTAACAACCAGACGTGCTCCAACCGGAAGGTTATAACCTTTTTCAGTCTGATCTTTCAGCAACGTTGACTTACCTTTTACCACGATAGCCGGGTTTTTGGTTTTATCACGTGTTTCAATGATCACTGATTCCTGGAAGCCGGTCTGCTCATCAAATTCTTCACGGTATGTAATGCCTTCTTCAATGGCATCGAAGGAAACGGCTCCGGTGAATTCGGAAAGGATTACTGCGTGGTATGGGTCCCAAGTACAAAGTTCCTGTCCTTTGAACACGGTATCACCTTCTTTTACCAACAAAGTAGCACCGTAAGGCACGTTGTTGGAAATAAGCAGCTGTTTTGTCTCAGGGTGAATGATTTTCACTTCACCGGAACGTCCCATTACTACTGTAATGTCATCTCCTTCTGAGTTCACAGACTGCACAAGACGTAGGTCTTCAAATTCAATTACACCGTCGAACTTCGCCTTGATATTTGCTTCAACAGAAATGTTGGAAGCCGTACCACCGACGTGGAATGTACGGAGTGTCAGCTGCGTTCCCGGCTCACCGATCGACTGTGATGCAATTACACCAACAGCTTCACCAATGTTCACCATGTGTGCAGAAGCCAATGAACGTCCGTAACATTTCGCACAAACACCATTACGTGTTTCGCAAGTCAGTACCGAACGGATTTCAACCGTTTCAATGCTTGTCTCGTCAATCTGTGCTGCGATTTCTTCTGTTATTTCCTGACCAGCAGTAAGGATAATTTCATTGGAAAGCGGATCAAACACGTCATGAACGCTTACACGGCCAAGAATACGCTCAGAAAGCGGCTCAACAATGTCTTCGTTGTCTTTCAAAGCAGAAATTGCAATTCCGCGAAGTGATCCGCAGTCTTCTTCCACAACGACAACATCCTGTGCAACGTCATGCAAACGACGGGTCAGGTAACCTGCATCCGCTGTTTTCAAAGCCGTATCGGCAAGACCTTTACGTGCACCGTGTGTCGAGATAAAGTATTCAAGAACGTCAAGACCTTCTTTAAAGTTTGAAAGAATCGGGTTCTCGATGATTTCACCTGCGCCACCGGCAATATTTTTTTGAGGCTTGGCCATAAGACCTCTCATTCCACCCAGCTGACGGATTTGCTCACGCGAACCACGTGCACCTGAGTGCATCATCATATAAATGGAGTTGAATCCACCCTGATCCGTTTCCAGCTGCTTCATCAATGTTTCTGTGATACGTGAGTTAACACGGGTCCAGATATCGATAACCTGATTGTAACGTTCGTTTTCAGTGATAAGACCCATCAGGTAGTTACTCCAGACGTTCTCTACGTCACCTTTGGCTTGCTCGATGAGTTTCTCTTTTTCATCCGGAACCATTACGTCGTTCAATCCCATTGACAAACCGCCTTTGAAGGCCATCTGGAAACCAAGTTCTTTAATTTCATCAAGGAATTGAGCGGTACGGGCAACGCCGGCCATTTTGAACACCAGACCAATAATCTGCTGAAGCTTTTTCTTGGTCAACAATTCATTGATATATCCTACTTCTTCAGGAACAGCCTGATTGAAAAGAATACGTCCGGCTACGGTATCAACCAGTTTTGTCTCAAATGTTCCGTCATCGTTACGTACACGCAGACGGCATTTGATATTGGCATGTTTAGAAAGTTTGCCTTCGTTGATTGCAATAACAACTTCGTCCGGGCCATAGAAAATCTTGCCTTCTCCCATAATAGGATATTCAGGCGTACTTACACGGCCTTTTGTAACATAATACAGACCCAAAACCATGTCCTGTGACGGAACCGTAATCGGCGCACCATTGGCAGGGTTAAGAATGTTATGTGACGAAAGCATCAGCATGGAAGCTTCCAGTACGGCTTCCTGGCCAAGCGGCACGTGAACAGCCATCTGGTCACCGTCAAAGTCAGCGTTGAATGCAGTACAAACCAACGGGTGCAACTGGATCGCTTTTCCTTCGATCAGCTTGGGCTGGAATGCCTGGATACCCAAACGGTGCAATGTCGGGGCACGGTTCAGCAGAACAGGATGTCCTTTCAATACGTTTTCCAGGATATCCCAGATCACAGGATCTTTACGATCTACAATCTTCTTGGCTGATTTTACAGTTTTAACGATTCCGCGTTCGATCAGCTTGCGGATAATAAACGGCTTGAATAACTCAGCAGCCATATCTTTCGGCAAACCGCACTCATGCAATTTCAATTCGGGTCCGACAACGATTACCGAACGACCTGAATAATCGACACGCTTACCAAGCAAGTTTTGACGGAAACGTCCCTGCTTACCTTTCAGCATGTCAGAAAGTGATTTCAATGCACGGTTACCTTCGGAACGTACGGCATTTACTTTACGGCTGTTATCGAAAAGCGAGTCAACTGCTTCCTGCAACATCCGTTTTTCATTACGCAAAATTACCTCAGGTGCTTTGATCTCGATCAGACGTTTCAAACGGTTATTCCGGATGATCACGCGGCGATAAAGGTCATTCAAATCGGAAGTCGCAAAACGACCGCCGTCCAGAGGTACAAGCGGACGAAGTTCTGGTGGAATCACCGGAACCATTTTGATCACCATCCACTCCGGACGGTTTTCAATACGCGTATTGGCATCACGGAATGCTTCAACAACTTTCAGACGCTTTAATGCTTCTGCCTTACGTTGCTGTGAAGTATCCGTTGCAGCCTGGTGACGGAGTTCGTATGAAAGCTCATCCAGTTTGATCCGGTTCAAAAGCATTTCAAGTGCATCCGCGCCCATTTTCGCGATAAATTTATTTGGATCCGTATCCGGAAGCAACTGGTTTTCGCGAGGCAATTTGTCAACGATATCCAGGTATTCGTCTTCGGTCAGAAAGTCAAGATAGCTAACTCCGTCCTCTTCTTTAATACCCGGCTGTACTACTGCATATCGCTCGTAGTAAATAATCTGATCCAGCCTTTTGGTAGACAATCCAAGCAGATAACCTATTTTGTTAGGCAAGCTGCGGAAATACCAGATGTGAGCAACAGGAACGACAAGCTCAATATGGCCCATACGCTCACGACGTACTTTTTTCTCCGTAACTTCTACGCCGCAACGGTCGCAGATAATTCCTTTGTAACGAATACGTTTGTATTTTCCACAATGACATTCCCAGTCCTTTACAGGTCCGAAAATACGTTCGCAGAATAACCCGCCCATTTCCGGCTTGTAAGTCCGGTAATTGATGGTTTCAGGCTGTGTTACTTCACCGAAAGAACTCTCAAGAATTGATTCAGGTGAAGCCAGACTGATTGTCATTCTGGAAAAATCACTATTAAGTTTTTTGTTCTTTTTGAAAGACATAATTAAAAAGTCGTTTGTCTATAAGTCGAAACTCAATCTTTATTGCATTTCTAAGGAGAACTGTACTTTCGTACAATTCTCCTTACGACTATAAATTAGTCCAGCGTAATCTCCAAAGCCAATCCACGAAGTTCGTGAACAAGTACGTTGAAGGACTCCGGAATATTTGGTTTCGGAAGGTTTTCACCTTTTACGATTGCTTCGTAGGCTTTGGCACGGCCCACTACGTCATCGGATTTAACGGTAAGGATTTCCTGAAGAATATGCGATGCACCGAATGCTTCAAGTGCCCATACTTCCATTTCTCCGAAACGCTGGCCTCCGAATTGTGCTTTACCACCCAAAGGCTGCTGTGTAATAAGCGAGTACGGTCCGATAGAACGGGCGTGCATTTTATCATCAACAAGGTGACCAAGTTTCATCATGTACATCAGACCAACTGTAACCGGCTGATCAAATTGCTCACCACTTAATCCATTGTAAAGATAAGTACGTCCCCAGTCAGGCAATCCTGCTTCTTTCAGCTCAGCTGCCACTTCGGCTTCGGTAGCACCGTCAAAAATTGGCGTTGCATACCTGCGGCCCAGTTTTAAACCTGCCCAAGCAAGAATTGTTTCATAGATCTGGCCGATGTTCATACGTGAAGGTACACCAAGCGGGTTCAACACGATATCAACAGGCGTTCCGTCTTCCAGGAAAGGCATGTCTTCATCACGAACAATACGGGCAACAACCCCTTTGTTACCATGACGACCTGCCATTTTATCCCCAACTTTCAATTTACGTTTCTTGGCAATATATACTTTTGCCAGTTTCACGATTCCGGCAGGAAGTTCGTCTCCAACTTCAAGCGCAAAACGATCACGTTTGAAACGGCCCATCAATTCACTGCGCGCATTCAAATAGTTCTTCAGAACCAATGAAACCTGTCTGTTTGTTTCTGCATCTTCAGTCCAAGAATCAGTCAGAACATCACCAATCAAATTAACTTCTTCTGCAACTGCATACTGGCTTTCGTCACGGTAAGGGTTGTTTGCCGGGAACAAGTTTTCCGAGATATTTCTCACGTTAAACTTCATTCCTTTTGAAATCAGCTCATCACCAAATTTATGCTTAACGCCTTGTGTCGTTTTGCCGTCAACAAGTTCCACAAGCTTTTCGATAATACGTCCGCGAAGCTGAGTCAGGTCACGGCTGTATTTTTTCATAAGCAGGCGAAGCTCGTCTTTATGTTTTGCACGTTCCTCTTTTGTTGGACGTGAGAACAATTTTGTATCGATAACAACCCCTTTCATGGATGGCGGTGCTTTTTTGGAAGCATCTTTCACATCACCGGCTTTGTCACCAAAGATCGCACGAAGCAGTTTTTCTTCAGGAGTCGGATCGGATTCCCCCTTCGGAGTAATCTTGCCTATCAAAATATCTCCTTCTTTTACTTCTGTACCAACCTGAACGATACCATTTTCATCGAGATTTTTAACCGTTTCCTCGCTTACGTTTGGAATTTCAGCAGTAAGTTCCTCTTCTCCACGCTTGGTATCACGGACTTCCAGTTCAAATTCTTCAATGTGAATGGAAGTGAAAATATCTTCACGAACTACTTTTTCAGAAATTACAATCGCATCCTCAAAGTTATATCCCTGCCATGGCATGAATGCAACCAAAAGATTGCGGCCCAGTGCAAGTTCGCCGCCTTCGGTACCGTAGCCCTGGCAAAGCGCTTCTCCTTTCTTCACTTTCTGGCCTTTTAAAACCATCGGCTGAAGATTAAGGCAAGTATCCTGGTTAGTACGACGGAATTTTACAAGATCGTAAGAAACGCTGTCTTCAATAAAGCTTACGAGACGTTCTTCATCTGTTCTGTCGTATTTAACGACAATTTTCTTGGCATCTACAAACTCAATAACGCCATCGCCTTCGGCAACAACCAGCGCTCTTGAATCCATAGCAACACGTTTTTCAAGACCGGTTCCAACAATCGGCGCTTGTGGACGCAACAATGGAACACCTTGGCGCTGCATGTTTGATCCCATCAATGCACGGTTAGCATCATCGTGCTCAAGGAACGGAATCAGGGAAGCCGCAACAGATACGATCTGGTTGGCAGCAACGTCCATATAAGACGCCTGAGAAGGATCCACCATCGGGAAGTCACCTTCAAAACGGGTCTTGATTTTTTCTACGGTAAAGTTTCCTTTATCATCCACAGAGGCATTAGCCTGTGCAATGTATTTGGAATCTTCTTCTTCCGCAGTCATATATATAAGCTCATCGGTCAGCTTACCAGCACCGTCGATTACACGGTATGGTGTTTCGATAAAGCCCATTCCATTCACTTTTGCAAATACACAAAGCGAAGAAATCAGACCGATGTTAGGGCCTTCCGGCGTTTCAATCGTACAAAGACGGCCATAGTGCGTGTAGTGAACGTCACGAACCTCAAAACCTGCTCTTTCACGGGAAAGACCGCCAGGCCCCAGTGCGGACATTCTGCGCTTATGGGTAATTTCAGCCAATGGATTGGTTTGATCCATAAACTGAGACAACTGGTTTGTACCAAAGAATGAGTTGATAACAGAAGACAACGTACGCGCATTGATCAAATCAACAGGCTTGAAATCTTCGTTATCACGTACGTTCATACGCTCTTTAATGGTACGTGCCATACGTGCAAGACCAACACCGAACTGAGCATAAAGCTGCTCGCCTACGGTACGGACACGACGGTTTGACAAGTGATCAATATCATCAACAACCGCTTTTGCATTGATCAGACCGATCAGATACTTTACTATAGAAACAATATCACCAGTAGTCAGGACACGAACATCAAGGCTGGTATCAGAACCCAGTTTCTTGTTGATTCTGTAACGACCAACGTCACCCAAATCATAACGTTTATCACTGAAGAACAAGCTCTGGATTACATCACGAGCAGTTTGTTCATCCGGTGCTTCGGCATTACGCAGCTGACGATAAATTTGCTCCACCGCTTCTTTATCAGAGTTGGAGCTATCTTTTTGCAACGTATTATAAATAATATTATAATCCGCTACATTCATATCTTCTTTATGCAGAATAACAGACTTCTGTCCGGATTCCACAATCACTTCAATATCTTCCGGAGAAATGGTTGAATCACGTTCCAGCAATACTTCATTACGCTGAATCGAAACAACTTCACCGGTATCTTCATCCACAAAGTCTTCAGTCCATGTGCGAAGTACCCTTGCTGCCAAACGACGACCAACTGCCTTTTTAAGGTTTGCAGGTGTCGCACTGATTTCCTCAGATAATCCGAATAGATCCAGAATGTCTTTATCTGAACCGAAACCTATGGCTCTCAGAAGTGTAGTTACCGGAAATTTCTTCTTACGATCGATGTAAGCGTACATGACGTTGTTAACGTCCGTAGAAAATTCAATCCATGAACCTTTGAACGGAATAATCCGCGCTGAATATAGTTTGGATCCGTTAGTGTGTTTGCTCATAGAGAAAAACACACCCGGTGAACGATGAAGCTGTGAAACAATAACACGTTCAGCACCATTGATCACAAATGAGCCTCTCTCGGTCATATAAGGAATATTTCCTAGGAAAACTTCCTGTTCAATGGTCTCGAATTCTTCATGATCGGCATCATTACAGATCAGCCGCAATTTTGCTTTAAGCGGAACTGCATATGTCAGACCGCGGTCAATGGATTCATCAACGGAATACTTCGGTGGCTCAAGAAGATAATCAATGAATTCCAGCACGAAATTGTCGCGTGAATCGGCAATTGGAAAGTTTTCTGCAAAAACTTTGTACAATCCTTCACCGGACCGATCTTCAACAGATGTATCCAAACTGAAAAAATCCCGGAATGATTGTACCTGAATTCCCAACAGATCCGGATAATCAATAATCTGATTAATCCTCGAAAAGTTTTTTCTAGGTGTTGCTTTAATTGTAGCCAAGGCTATGTTTGATTTGGGTTAGTAGACAAACTAATGCGTTGAAGTAACCTTTACAGCACGCAATGGTATTAATTAGTTTTAAACCTAATCTAATGCCTCGTAGAAGAATAAATAACTGTCCCTGTTCTGTCTTTTCTACGAATAAAGAAGTGTTTCGGACAAATTACCCAATAAGGAGAAAATACAACCTTACTAAATTAGAAAGGCTGTTTTATATAAACGCAAAAAAAACGTTTTTGGTTTAGTATACATATAAAATAGGAAAAAGACCTGATGAAAATCAGGCCTGATTCCTTAAAAGTTATAGGTTGATGTTGTAAGCAAATTATTTCACTTCAACTTCTGCACCTGCTTCTTCAAGTTGTTTTTTCAAAGCTTCAGCTTCGTCTTTCGCAACTCCTTCTTTTACAGGTTTTGGAGCACCATCAACTAATTCTTTCGCTTCTTTCAGTCCAAGTCCGGTAAGGTCTTTTACTAATTTAACAACAGCAAGTTTACTTGCACCGGCTGCTTTAAGAATTACATCAAAAGATGTTTTTTCTTCAGCTGCAGGAGCATCTGAACCACCGCCAGCAGCAGGACCTGCTACCATAACTGCACCAGCAGCTGCAGGCTCAATACCGTACTCATCTTTAAGAATTGCAGCCAATTCGTTCACTTCTTTAACCGTAAGGTTAACAAGCTGTTCTGCGAAAGCTTTCAAATCTGCCATTTTTATTTTGATTTTTTGATTATACAATAAGATGTTTTAAAAGCTCTGATTTACATTAACCCGGAGAGCTCAGCCTGGCTTTTTATATTAGTCTTCTTTCTCAGATAAAGTTTTGAGAATACCGGCCAACTTGTTTCCTCCGCTAGAAAGAGCAGAAATAACATTTTTGGCAGGAGATTGCAGCAATCCGATAACCTCTCCGATCATTTCTTGTTTAGATTTCAGAGAGATCAGAATGTCAAGCTGGTTTTCACCAACGAAAACGGATGAATCAACAGAAGCTCCTTTGAACTTAAGTTTGTCGCTACCTGATTTCTTCTTGAATTCTTTGATCAATTGTGCAGGAACTTTACCTGACTCCGGGTGAAACATAACTCCGGAAAATCCTTTCAGAACTTCGTCAAACGAAGAATAATCCGTATCTAATGTTTCAAGTGCTTTCTTAATCAATGTATTCTTAACAACACGATACTCAATTCCGCGTTCAAAGCAAAGGCTTCTTAGTGCATTAACTTCGCCAACAGACATGCCGCTTGCGTTCGTTATATAGAAGTATGGAGTGCTAGCGAATTTTTGACTTAATTCGTCTATAATTACTGCTTTCTCTTCCCGTGTCATATTATAATCCTGGAATCGTGTTTTTATCAATAGTAACACCCGGGCTCATCGTACTAGACAAGTGAATGCTTTTTACATAAGTTCCTTTTGCCGAAGATGGTTTAAGGCGAACCAAGGTATTGATAACTTCCTGAGCGTTTTGTACAAGCTGATCATTTCCAAAGGAAACTTTGCCTACACTTGTATGAATGATTCCTGTTTTATCAACTTTGAAATCAATTTTACCTGCTTTTACTTCTTTAACAGCTTTCGCTACATCCGGAGTTACAGTTCCTGATTTAGGGTTTGGCATAAGTCCGCGAGGACCCAGAACCTTACCCAACCGTCCTACTTTTGCCATTACACTAGGCATAGTAATGATTACGTCGATGTCTGTCCAACCTTGTTCTATCTTTTGGATATACTCGTCAAGACCAACATAATCTGCGCCTGCTTCTTTCGCTTCTGCCTCCTTATCGGGAGTACACAAAACCAATACACGAACTTCTTTTCCGGTTCCGTGCGGCAATGTTACCACGCCGCGTACCATTTGATCAGCTTTACGAGGATCAACGCCCAAACGGACATCGATATCTACAGAGGAATCAAATTTAGTATAGGAAATCGTCTTAAGAACGTCTGCTGCCTGCTCAAGAGAGTAAGCTTGGTTTGCATCGAATTTCGAAAGAGCTTCTTTTTGCTTTTTAGTCAGTTTTCCCATGTTCTTTTTTTCTTTGGCGTATTAATTCAATCTACGCTCAGTTGTTTTCTTCCCACGGGGCTTTGCCTGCTACAGTAATGCCCATACTACGAGCCGTTCCCGCTATCATCTTCATTGCAGAATCAATTGTAAAGCAGTTTAAATCCGGCATTTTAGTCTCAGCAATTGTACGAACCTGATCCCATGATACCGAACCTACTTTCAAACGGTTTGGCTGAGCCGAACCTGTTTTTACTTTTGATGCTTCCAGAAGCAAAATAGCGGCCGGGGGAGTCTTAATGACAAAGTCAAAAGACTTATCCTTGTAGTATGTAATAACTACCGGCAATACCACACCCATTTTATCCTGGGTACGGCCATTGAATTGCTTGCAAAACTCCATGATATTCAAACCCTTAGATCCCAGTGCAGGACCAATCGGAGGTGAAGGATTGGCTTGACCACCCTTTACCTGAAGTTTGACGTATCCACCTATTTCTTTTGCCATTGTTTTGTAAAATTTGTCGGTTCATTGATCTTTTAACGGCTCACATGCAAGTGGAAGCTTACCTGCCCGCTAATTTTTCAACTATCCTTTTCTACTTGTGCGTAACTGAGTTCCACGGGTGTATTACGCCCGAATATTTTTACAACTACATTGAGTTTTTTCTTTTCATCAAATACTTCTTCAACCAGACCGATAAATCCACTGAACGGCCCGTCCACAACCTTTACTGTTTCCCCTTTTATAAATGACATACTTGGAGCTTCTTCATGTTGCTCAGCTTCATCTACTTTACCTAAAATTCTGTTAATTTCAGACTGACGGAGTGGAACCGGAACTTTTGAAGTGCCTTCTGCATTGCCCAAGAAGCCAATTACACCCGGAATGCTGGTTATAATATGAAGTACTTCACCTTTTGATAAATCCGCCGAAATGATTATGTATCCTGGAAAGAAATTTTTTTCCCTAACACGCTTTTTTCCGTTACGCATTTCATATATCTTCTCAGACGGAATCAGAATCTGCGGAACAAATTCATTAAGCTTTTGCCGTGTTATTTCATTTTCAATGTAGGACTTGATTTTTTTCTCTTGTCCAGACACTGCTCTCAATACAAACCAATTTAGACTATTCATATTATTATGGGGTTGCCGCTACAATAAATAGCCTTAGAAAGACTGGTAAAACAGCTTCAGTGCATTTTCAAATACGAAATCCATTACACCTACCACAAAGGCAAAAATAAGAGATCCCACAAGCACCAAAGTTGTATTAGCCTGAAGCTCGTTAAAAGGAGGCCATGTAACATGCTGGGTTATTTCTTCCCAAGACGCTTTCAAAAAAGAAGTAAATTTTTCCATTTTCCTTTTTAAATATGCACGGGTGGAGAGATTCGAACTCCCATCAACGGTTTTGGAGACCGCTATTCTACCCTTGAACTACACCCGTGTTTGACACAACCCTAAGTTTCGGGCTGCAAAGATACAATATATTTACAAAAAACAAGTGCATTTCTAAAGAAATGCACTTGTTTAATATTCTTATTGCAATTAATCTAGAATTTCAGTTACTTGACCAGCACCTACGGTACGTCCACCTTCACGAATCGCAAAACGAAGACCTTTTTCCATAGCAATCTTGTTGATCAATTTCACATCAATTGTGATGTTATCACCTGGCATTACCATTTCAACACCTGCAGGAAGTGAAATTTCGCCAGTTACGTCCGTAGTACGGAAATAAAACTGAGGGCGGTATTTGTTAAAGAATGGAGTATGACGTCCACCTTCTTCTTTTGAAAGAACATAAACCTCACCTTTGAATGCAGCATGTGGCTTAACGGAACCTGGCTTGCAAATTACCATTCCACGACGGATATCTTCTTTGTTGATACCACGAAGCAAAAGACCTACGTTATCACCAGCTTCTCCACGGTCAAGGATTTTGCGGAACATCTCAACACCAGTAACGGTAGATTTAAGACCTTCTGCACCCATACCAAGAATATCAACTGCATCACCAGAGTTAATAACACCTCTTTCAATACGGCCAGTTGCAACAGTACCGCGACCAGTGATCGAGAATACGTCTTCTACAGGCATAAGGAAAGGAAGATCTGTCATACGTGGAGGAATTGGAATGTAGCTGTCAACAGCATCCATCAAATCTTCTATCGTTTTAACCCATTTTTCTTCGCCATTCAGTCCACCCAGAGCAGAACCCTGAATAACTGGAATGTTGTCACCATCGTAATCATAGAAACTCAAAAGCTCGCGAATTTCCATTTCAACAAGTTCAAGAAGTTCAGGATCATCAACCATATCCACTTTATTCATGAATACAACAAGCTGAGGAACACCTACCTGACGAGCCAAAAGGATGTGCTCACGAGTTTGTGGCATTGGACCATCTGTCGCAGCAACTACGATGATAGCACCGTCCATCTGAGCAGCACCAGTTACCATGTTCTTTACATAATCCGCGTGACCTGGACAGTCAACGTGAGCATAGTGACGGTTTGCTGTCGCGTACTCAACGTGGGATGTGTTAATTGTAATACCACGTTCTTTCTCTTCAGGTGCATTATCAATTGATGAGAAATCACGAAGTACTGCTAAACCCTTTTTCGCCAACACAGTTGTGATAGCAGCTGTAAGGGTAGTTTTACCGTGGTCAACGTGCCCGATAGTACCGATATTTACGTGGGGTTTCGAGCGGTCAAACGTCTCTTTTGCCATGACTTAAGTACGCTTAAAATTAAAAGTTATTACGAATTTATTAAACACTAATTATTGATTCTGTTCAGCTTTATTATACCAAGCGCTTCAAATCAACCACCAAATACATAGAACCAAAATCTCCGGGGCATTTAACGGGTTTAAACCGTACCTTTTTTTAATCCGATATTTTCAATCAGAAAAATGCTCCTTTCTGAGCCATTGGGGGGATTTGAACCCCCGACCTCTTCCTTACCAAGGAAGTGCTCTACCCCTGAGCTACAACGGCAAAATTAAACTATAACCAAAAAGCGATTAGCGAAAAAGTTTCAATTGAATGTTTTCGCTAATCGCTTCGATGGTGTTTCTATATGAGCGGAAGACGAGGTTCGAACTCGCGACCTATAGCTTGGAAGGCTATCGCTCTACCAGCTGAGCTACTTCCGCATTTGTTTTGCCTTCTCCTGAACTGGTAATCAACAGGAGCAACTTCATATAGGCAGTGGGGGCGGATGGATTCGAACCACCGTAGGCATACACCAGCAGATTTACAGTCTGCCCCATTTGGCCACTCTGGTACACCCCCAGACAACATTTCAACACAACCGTGAAAACCGCTTGTTTCACTTTTGGAGTCGCAAAATTATACCCTTTTCTTAAATTCTCAAATTCTTTTTGAAAAAAAAATAAATAAAATTAGTGGCTCAAACAAAAAATGCCGTTTGCAGCCATTATAAGCACTATTTTATTTTTAAAATAACCTTACTCCAAAGCTCAGCATTCTGACTGAAGGGCCTTTGCTCTCCTCATAAAGCTTGTTCAGATCATAAGTCACAAATAAATCCGGGAAATTCCTCAAACCAATTTCAGCGCCCAATCCATACCTCAAATCCTCTATATGGAAATTCTGTCGAACATGATCAACATCTTTGCTTCCTTCCTGTCGCAGTTTGGTATAACTTCCCAAACGATAACCTCCATAAACACCTGCACTGATGTAAGAAACAAAAGACCTTGAAAAACTCAGCGTCGGCATAATGGAAAGATTGACGTAAGGAACAGTCAGTTTGCTCTTTTTCATGTTGATTTCATTTCCTTCATCATCGGTGATCAACGGAAAATATACTCGTGAAGCATCTTTTGTAATGGTGTTGTTGCCGTCAAACATCAGGTTGTACCATGAAAAATCTACTCCGAAATCAAGATGTAATCTGGCATTTTTACCACGGATAACGGTTGTACTTGCAATATAACCCAGGCTTACAAAACGTGATCCGAATGGCCGCAGGTCATAATCCGATTTTGTGTAACCCGTCGTTGTTTCATTTGTTCCATAGGTATTCAGGCCTAAGGCAATGTTGAAACCTTTACGCGGACTGGAATTCCAGTTCTTTTTATAGAATCGTTTTCCTTTTCGCTCGTAAGTCGAATCAGTCGATACGGAATTGCCATCATCATGTACTTCCACGCCTTTTGCATTGATCGTTACTTCGGTATCACCGTCTTTAATATGGATGCCCCGCAGTCCAATCCGTACGTAATCTTTATCGTTGTCTGTTTTATCTTTCAGATATTTATTTCCATTAACTTCTTCCCGCAAGTACGTCGTGTCCGATTGTGTGCTATCCAGACGTATTTTCAGGTCACTCAGCAAGGCATTTAGATCATATTTCATGATTTTGTCCAACTCTTTTCTATTTTCTCCGTAAATGATCAGACGTGTTTTATCGCCGAATGTGACAATGATGGAGTCCTTTTCCGTAGAATGCCTGTCCATTTGCCGGTTTGCAGCATAGGCGTTCACGCTTATAAAAAACAGGATTAGAATAAATGTAAAATATCGTTTCGTTTTCATGGCCAATACAGATTACAATTTTGTTTTTTCTTTAAGATGATGGTACTTTTCTGACAATTTTTCTTCTCCGTTGCGCAAGCGGTCGTCTACTTTTGCAACGAGACTTTTAGGATTAAAACCAACTTCTTCCCAGTTCACCTGTTCGCCGGCTCTCGCATTTTTCAGCTGGCGAAATACACGTGAAAACTTTGAAATCTTGGGTTTGTCTTCTTCATTACTCTGGGCTTCAACGGCTATTACGATTGTTCTTGAAGGCTCGTTTTCTTTTGTTTTCGGTTGACTTGCAACAGCTTCAACAGATAGAGGCTGGATTTCTGGTTTTATGTTTACAGTAATTTCTTCGCGAACAATTTCCTGTTCAACAATGGCAGGTTCCGCTTCTTTCAAGGCAAGAATAGTTTCTTTTTCACCTGGATACTCTTGCGGTAAATCAACCTTATGCGGCATTCTCTTTGGCTCTTTTCTGCTTATTCTGATCTCTGTCTTTTTTTCAGAAATAGCCAGTTTATGATCAGAACTGTCTTGTTCAACTTGGCTGACTACCGCATCAGCAGGCATGTTTCTGGCCGTAACTGCCAGCCTGTTTGTATTTTTATCCGGTATCGTTGCATGGCCATTGTATTTCCAGACTGCATATCCTGCAATCAAGGTTATTATTACACTCGCAGCTGCATACCAGGGCCAGATAATCACTTTCCGATCGTTTCTATTTTCCTTCTGAATCTTTTCCCAGGCCGAAGAAGAAGGTTTTTTATCCCATTCCGACAGCTTCTGTTTAAAAAGATCATCAACAGGATGCTTTTTCATATGCTACTTTTTTTTTAAAATCATTATCCCAATCAGAAACCATTTTCTGCAACATCGCTCTTGCCCGGTGTAACTGTGACTTGGAAGTACTTTCCGTAACCCCCAGCATCTGAGCTATTTCAATGTGCGCATATCCTTCAATGGCGTACAGGTTGAAAACGGTGCGGTAACCCACCGGCAACTCTTCAATCAGTTTCAGCAGTTCTTCCGCTTCCAGCTGCTGGTCTGCACTTGCGTAATCCGGAACGTTAACGGCCTCTTCGGATAAAGTATCTTCAAGTATCCTTTTTTGCCTTCTCAGATAACCAAGTGCTTCATTGACCATAATCCTGCGGATCCATCCTTCAAAACTCCCTTCGCCGCTATACTGATCAATTTTACCAAATACCTTCAAAAACCCTTCCACCATTACATCCTCGGCTGCCATATCATCGCATATATAACGAAAGCACAAACCCAGCATGCGAGCGCTGTATTTATCATAGACTTGCCGCTGCGCTTTCGGATCGTCTTTCCTGAGCGCCTTTACAAGCTGTGCTTCGTTACTGAAAAATGATAGAAGTCGACCCATTTATTTTGGTGGTTTCAACAGCAAGATGCTTATTCCGATTCCCGAGGTTGCATGCTGCATTAAAATTTTACGTTTTTTTTCAGTACAGATTTTTTTATTTTAAAACATCTCTTTTTCCGAATGAGCAGGGTATTCATTTATAGACTCTTAGATACTACCGCTTTTTGGCTGCCCGTTTCCGATTATATTTATTCAGATATAAAAACTTTATTAAACCCGTTCTTTTAGTTTTGAGCAATATATTTGACAATCATGAAAAGTCCTTTTTTATTTCAATATGTTTGATTCATCAGCACCTATCGGGATTTTTGACAGCGGTATTGGCGGTATGACTGTCGCCAGCGCCGTAACCCGGCTTTTACCTCAGGAAAATACCATTTACTTCGGCGATACTGCGCATCTTCCTTACGGGGATAAATCCACTGCTGCCATTCAGGCTTATTCTATCAAAATATGCAATATGCTTTTACAGCAAAATTGTAAACTGATCCTGATTGCATGCAACTCAGCTTCGGCCGCAGCTTACGAGCTTGTCCGGGAATATGTCGGAAGCAAGGCAAAAGTCATGAATGTAATTGATCCGGTTGTTGATTATATCAAAGAGCATTATGAAGGGAAAACAATCGGTCTGATCGGAACCAAACAGACCGTGCTTTCCAATGTTTACAAAAAGAAAGTGGACGCGATTGGAAAAAGCATTCATTTGAAATCCCTTGCAACACCTTTGCTTGCGCCTATGATCGAGGAAGGTTTTTTTGACAATAACATCAGTGAAAGTATCATTGCAAGTTATCTTTCAGATGTATCTCTGTCCGATATTGAAGCATTGATTCTGGGCTGTACGCATTACCCGCTTATCAAAAAACAGATCAGTAATTTTTACAGTGAATTTGTTGAAATACTGGATACTTCCGAAATCGTTGCTAATTCATTGCGAGCCTGGCTTGAACAGCATTATCTTGTCAATGAAAAAGGTGAAGGAAAACGGGCGTTTTATGTTTCAGATTACACGCTGTCTTTCGAGCAATCCACAAACATTTTTTTCGGTCGTCAGATACAGCTTGAACATTATCCGCTTTGGGAATAACCGGTCAGTAATAAATCAGTTTAACCGGTCCGAGCAAACCCGAGGGCATGGGTTCCCATTTTGCTGCGTCAAATTTTTGATAGGTTATATCAACAATATTGATGTCGTTGAACTTTTTCCATTCCGGTTTCTGCTGATCGCGCAAGCGCATGTAATTGGCTGAAAGATTGGTTATTTCTATTTCCAGGATATTCCCTTTTTCTTTCAGGTCTTTACTCAAAGGAAGCTGAAACGGAATGCTCCATGCCGTTCCGACAGACTTCCCGTTCAATCGAACCGTAGCCACTTCTCTGACGTCGCCAAGATCAAGTAATACGGATTTGCTGCCAAGCAATTGCCGAGGTACATCAAAAGTGATTTTATAGCATGCCGTTCCTGAAAAATAAATTGCAGAATCCGGAAGCATTGTCCATGATTTCATCTCATTCAACTTCGTAGCGGCAGGAACATTTGGACGGCCTTTCAGAAACGTCAGTTCCCAGTTTCCTTTTATTGTAAATTCTTCTGATTTCCGATTTTCAACCGAAGTGTCCGACTTTCCTGCGGGTTCCTGTAAAAAGCAGGATTGGCCCGGAAGCAAAGACAAGAATATTTCTTTCTTTTTGTCTTTGCTGATTCGATAAGACAATGACGATTCACCTCGCAATGGATCATACTTTGAGAGTACTTCTGATTTACTTACTGCAATCCAGCCTTCTTTGAATGTGCTTCCGAGATTGGCTACAAAGTAAAATGTTTTTCCGTCAGCGGTTTTTTTCCGGATGAACGTAAGTCCCTTTCTGGATAACTCTTCCTGCATAGCGCCACTTGCAGTCAGGTCTTTTGTAAGATCACCTGAAACTGTGATTTTATTGCTTTTCACCAACTGACTAAGGTCATCAGCAAAGCTTTTCTGCCTGTTTTCATGGTTCTGATAGCCGGTTACTTTGGCTGGAATATGTTGATCAAAAATAATGCTGGCGCCCGCTGCTGACAATCTTTTCAGCTCTGCCAGTGTCTCTTCGGGCATAAAGGTGCCGGCCGGAATCAGAATCGTCTTATAGGATGTCTTTCCTGTAAAAAGGTTACCTTTTTCATCAACTTTCAATCTGCTGAGCTGTAAATCGGAAACGTAATCGAAAGTGAAGCCTTCTTTCCAGAGCCATTGTGCAAGTTGCCCGAAGGGCAAATCGAGAAGCCAGCGATCCACATGATGCACTTCAAGCAAATGCACATTTCCGGCGGATTTGGCCGGCGTTGCCCAAAGATCATGAATCGGGAAATACAACAGAATATCATTGTCGGAAATACTGTTCTGAAGCCGTTCCTGCGTACGCTGTACATAATCATTCAGTAAAGGAAAGTGTTCAGCAAAATGTGAGTTCTTTCCGAAATTGGTTGAAGCATAGAAAAGCCAGCCCGGATACGCTTCGTTCTCCGGTGAATAAGTTGTTCCGTGATAAAAAATGTGATTGATTCCGGCTGTAAAAAGCTCATCAATCTGCGGCTTAATCTGCGACAGGGAAACTTTGAAGTGATTGGCAAGCCAAGTTCCCGTTTCGGAACTCACCAGTTTTTTTCCTGAAAAATGGGCAGCTGAAGAAGCAAACTTCATGGCAAGCGGGTTTGGCGTTCCAAACTGATCAATACTGTAATCCGGATCAATGCGGAGTCCGGGAATGGCAAAGCGGCTTGTACCAAAGGATTCGGTTTCCGGAATATCTGCTGTTTCATAAAGATCCAGTAAATTGCCCGGAGAACCGTGTGCCTGATAACGCGTCAGAAATCCATGCGCTTTGCTCCACTGCGTCCATGGTAAAGCATACCTTTCTCTCAGCAGCTCCGCCAAAGTCTGATGATAATCTATTTTTACAAGAACTCCGTCTTCGTTATTTGTTGAATCGATTAAAAGCGATTGTTGTTTTTCAATCTCGTACCCTCTTCTTTTTCTGAATTCTTCCGGAAAATCATCGGTCCAGTTGGCACCATATGCTTCATAGGAATCATTGTACATGGACCGTGGCAAATACTTTACGGTTCTAAATGCAGAATCAAACCTTGAAAGGTATTGTGCCATAGCAGAAGAATGAAAAGGATCAAGCACGTAGCCTTCACCGCCGGGTGCGGCCCGTTTTACCTTTTGTTGCGTCGGCGTGATAACCAACTTACCATTTACTGGCTTCATATTTTTTGCTGCCAGATCTATTGATACATTTGGTCCTCCGAATGGCCAGCCTGTTCCCGTTGTCATGTCTACGCCAATTCCCATCCGGCTGCCTTCCTGAATGGTATATTGCATTACATCAATCCATTCGGGGCTTAGAAAAGGAATGTAGCCGGATTCATAGCCCTTTGCTCCGTAAATTGGAATGATGTGTACACCCCCAATTCCTGCTTTTTTAAAATATTCCAATTGAGCTGAAATATCTTTTTTAGTAACTGCATTTCCCATCCACCACCAATATGTCCATGGCCTGGATGTTGAAACTGTCTGTGCATCCAGTTGCACTGAAATAATAAATAGCAGCAGTAGACGTATAAATCGCATAATACAGGTTTCTGATTAAAGTCCGGGATGTACTTTTCTACGCTTTGAACAGGAATTATTAATTTGATTTTACATAAAAAAAGCGAAACCCTGTGGGCTTCGCTCTTAGAAAGATTAATGTGAGTAACTCAGCTTTGGAATGCAGACTTCACGCGCGAAGTTACAAACTGACGTTCCTGCATGTTTCGTCTGCTGTTGCGGTACCATAAATACCCAATAACTGCTACAAGTAAATAAGGCATGACAAACAGAAACAGAATTCCTGTATTTAGTCCGACACCTACATTATTGCGACCATTTCCCATTGAACTTTCTACTGTACCGCGGCACATGGCGCATTGCGCCCATACATTCGAACTGGTCAGAATGCATGAAATGATTAAACCGGTAATAACCAATATTTTTTTCATACGTAATAAGGACTGATCATCAGATAAACAATAACTCCACTGATACTTACATACAGCCAGATCGGCAAAGCCCATTTAACTGCTTTTCTATGCAAAATTAATTGGTTTGTATATCCGAAATAAACGGCTCTCAACACAAACCAAACGACTACTACTGACAATACAATGTGTGAAATAAGTAAAAAATAATATACCGGCCTTATAAATCCCTGCCCTCCGTAAGGTGTGGAATCATTTGAAATATGATATAAAATATAGCATACCAGAAAAACTGCGCCCAGAATAAATGCTGCGGTCATTGTTTGCCGGTGTGCATTCAGATTTCTTTGCTTGATAAAATAGTAACCGGCCAGCAGTAAAACGGCTGTAAGTGTATTGATAACGCCTATAACATGCGGTAAAACTTTCGTCCATGTACCCAGATCAATTTTCTGGCGGATACCCAGCAAAATAGCAACAGCAACCGGAATTACAATTGCCAGAATGTTGATGATGCGTTCGTATTTTGGTTTTTTTTCTAAAATCAAAGTTGCCATATTTTCAGTGTGCACTGTTTTTGTATTCGTACTGTAAAATCTTAATTTCTGCCATCAGCCGATCTGCATCCTCCGGATCGGCTCCATTATAAAATCCCCTTGTAAAACCTTCCTTGTCTATTAATACCAATTTATTTTCTATTGTGCCGGATTCCTGTCCCAACAGCAATCTAAATGCATTGGCTGCTTCCTCTTTATCTGCCAATTGTACTTCCCAGTTCTGCTTTCCCAATTCCTCAGGATAATCCGGATTCTTTCCAAGAGAACTCCCTGTCAATGTTATAATGGAAAGGCCCGAGGTTTCTGCTGCAAGGTTATTTATTCTTTGCAGCTGAGCAAGCATAAGCAAACATGAATCTTTACAAGTTTCCGGCAAATAATTAACAACTGTCAATTTGCCGACGAGGTTTATTTCTGAGGATTTTAACCTGATTTCCGATGACTTCCTGAAAAGCGTATCTCCATTTTCAACCACAACCTTACCCTCTGAATTGATTTGCGGATTATAGTACGGAAGTACGTAATGGTTTGTACCAAAAAATTTCAGAAACACAAAAATCAAAGCCGGAGTTACTAATGTTAAAATCAGTAATCCGGCCTTGGGAAAATTCTTCATATTATTACTTAATCGAATACTGCATCAAAGATTGCATTACCTTCCAGAAGAAGTGCAAGTATTAACCATGCGACAAAAATAACAGGCACCAGAATTGACCATATCAATGATTTTGTCTCATGTTTCAAGTGCATAAATTCTCCAACGATGTAAAATGCCTTTACAATCGTCATTACAATAAATATGGTGACTTTCAGGAGTCCGTGAGGAACTGTAAATGCAATCAAGAATTCGACTGCGGTTAATATCAATAGTATCCAGAAAGTTTTCCAAATAGCTTTACGCTGTTCAGCGCCTGCATTGGGATCCTGATTATGAATATGATGTACTTCTGCCATTTTGAGTTAGGATAAATCTTGTTAAATATTTTAAACCAGGTAAAAGAACGTAAATACAAATACCCAAACCAGATCTACAAAGTGCCAGTAAAGACCTACTTTTTCAACCATTTCATAACTTCCTCTTTTATCATAAAAGCCGGTTGCGGAACGGAAGAAAATAAGAATATTCAGAATAACTCCACTAAAAACGTGCGTACCATGGAAACCTGTAATAAAGAAGAAGAAATCTGCAAATGCCGGAGGGCCGTATTGGTTTTCTGTAAGATTTGCACCAAAAACAGTTTTATTAACCCACACACCATCCTGAAGTACTTTCATTACGCTTCCGGTATCTGTACCATGAATAAAGTGGCTCCATTCCCATGCCTGGCACCCCAGGAATGTAAATCCTCCAAGTATGGTCCAAAGCATATACTTTTCTACACTTTCACGATCCATTCTGTGTCCTGCTTCTACTGCCAAAACCATTGTAACGCTGCTGGCAATAAGAATAAACGTCATAATACCAACAAACACCAACGGCAGCGTAACACCATGAAGAAACGGCACGGCTTCATATACTTTTTCAGGTATCGGCCAGTACATGTTTGAGAAAGTAAAGTCCTCCGCTTTTCCGGAAAATGCTGGAAAACTAAACCGTGCTGTGCCATATGCCACCAATAAGGCGGAGAAAGTAAAGGTATCCGAGATAAGGAAAAACCACATCATCAGTTTACCGTAACTTGCTTTCATCGGCTCAATTCCCCCCATCCACATTTTGGGTTCTATTGCACCTGGTGTTGTTACATTTGCAGCCATTGATAAAAAAATATTAATTAAAGGTCAATAAAAAAACAAAAAGGTATAACCAGAGTATATCTAAAAAATGCCAGTATGTAGCACAAATCTGAATGCGTCTTAAATTCTTGGCATGCACTTTCAAGCGAAAAGCTGCAGCCCATGAAAATAACAGTACAATCAGACCACTAATAATATGAAAACCGTGTAATCCTGTAAATACATAAAAAAACGATCCAGAAGGATTGCCGACAAAGTAAACGTTCATGGCGACCAGTTGCTTCCATCCTTCAAACTGCATCCACAGAAATGCCAGACCAAGTACAAATGTAATAGAAATTGCTATTTTCAATTGTTTGAACTGATCTTTTTTTGCTGAGAAGTAAGCCCACTGCATGGCAATGCTACTGATCAGCAGTACAATCGTACTATACCAGAAAATACGTGGCATTTCAAATTCCAGCCAGTTGCCTTCTGCCCTTCTTACGAGATATGCACTTGTCTGCGAAGCAAACAACATAATAATGCTCACCAGAAACAGCCAGAGGATAAATTTCATTGGATCCATGGCCAATGTTTCCTGTGGCTCTTTTTCTACTTTATAATTAATACTTTCCATTTCTCACTTTCCTTTCAACATTAAATTTTATCTAACAAAAATGCGATCTGTACAATCGGCAAATATATAAACGAACCAAACATCAGCTGACGTGCAGTCTTGTCCGTACAAGTTCTCATCAAATGAAACGTCTGGGCCAGAAACAAAACTCCAAAAACTGTTGCAATGAAAGCAGAATTGATTCCTGTCATGCCCAGTTTATACGGCAACCAACCGACAGGCAGCAGAAACAGCGTATAAATCATGATCTGCATGGTCGTATCCAGATCTTTCAGGCCGTTTGCTGGCAAGAGCTTGAAACCTGCTCTCTTGTAATCTTCATCCAGAACCCATGCAATGGCCCAAAAATGTGGAAACTGCCAGAAGAATTGTATAGCGAACAGAATACCCGGTTCAAGCCCGAAATGATTCGTTGCTGCAACCCAGCCAATCATTGGGGGAAATGCGCCCGGAAATGCTCCGACAAATACTGCAACCGGCCCTACTCTTTTAAGTGGTGTATAAACAAAGCCATACAGCACCAGTGAAAGCAGGGAAATTAATCCGGTACTTAAATTGAAAACTGATATAAATATAAACAGTGATGTTACTCCCAATATAACCGCCCAAATCGCTGCCTGTTCTTTTGTAATCCTTCCACTTGGTATTGGCCTGGAAGCTGTTCTTTTCATCATTTTATCCAGATCCTTTTCCAGAATCTGGTTGATAATATTAGCTGAGCCTGTAATTCCGATTGAAGCAAGGATGAAGAGAACCATTTTGGAAAATTCCACCTCTTTTGCTCCGAGACTATAACCCATAGCACCGGAAAATGCAATAAGTGCAGCCAATCTGAATTTCAACAACTCAAACAAAACACCTATTTTTTCTTTAATCTTACCAACTCCTTCTAAGCTACCTTCCGCTGATGTCATTCGATTAACTTTAACTAAATTGTAGTATGCTTAACTTCCAAATTCTCTTTATAAACAAGGTACTTTCTTCCATTCGTTAAAAGCCAGATTACAAATTGCAATCCGATAAGCAAAATGGCAAGTGTCAAATGGATTGGCTGAGCAAATGGAGGAACTCCAAAATAAGCCATTAATATGCCCGTTCCAATTTCTGTAATGAGTATCCACAAACAAGCTGTGGCAATCCTACCGGCAACTGAATTTTTGCTTTCTGATTTCAGAATTTGCCAGATCCAATAGATATTGACTCCAAAGATTATTAACGAAAATGATCTGTGGATGTAAAATTCAAATCCAAGAGAATCCATCCATTCATTCCGGGCATCATATCCCAGTTTTATTATCACTTCATCCATTAACTCACGAACCTGTGTTCCCAAAAGGATTTGAGCAAGCGATAAAATTAGTATAATCAACCCTAAGTTGTTAACACTCCTGTCATGAATAATGCTCAACTTCAAAGGATTGCTGGCATAATATGCCCAGGTAAATAAATACAGAAGAACAAATACAATGACAATTGCCAAAAGCATGTGTAAAGTTACAACTATTGGCAATAATTCATAAGAAACAACCTTTGCTCCCAACCAGCCTTGAAATCCGACCAAAATAAAAGCGGACAGGCTTAATAAAAAGATTTTGGTGTTTCCAGATTTCAATATGGGAATAGATGCCAAAAGAGTAAGGAATATCATGATTCCGGTAAAAGCACCAAGAAGCCTGTTAACGTACTCAATCCAGGTTTTAACCGGATTAAACTCGATTTCGCCCTTCAACTCGGCACCATATATTTCCTTATAATTGGCAGGCAATTGAGAGATTTCTGTAGGAGGAACCCATCTGCCAAAACACTTTGGCCAGTCCGGACATCCCATTCCTGCACCTGTACTTCTTACAACTCCTCCTGCAATAATAAGAAAGTAGAGTGTAATGACAGTATTTAAAGCCAATCGCCGGAATCGGCGATTGGCTTTGGAATCAATGTGCGTTTTTAAACTGGTCATTAAAATTTTGTGACTCAATTGCTTTTTCAGTAGCAATCAATTCATTCTCATGTGGGAAGTTGGATTCCAGTGTTTGAGAATAAGGTATATTTTGTGGAATAAAATCTTCTTTGGCACCCGGCTTGCTGTAATCATATGACCAGCGGTAAACTGCCGGAAGCTCGCCTTCCCAGTTGCCATGACCTGGATTAACCGGGGCAGTCCATTCAAGAGTATTGGATCTCCATGGGTTCTGCGGTGCTTTTCTTCCTTTGAAAATGCTGTAAAAGAAGTTCCATAGGAAAATGAACTGCGCAACAAACGTGAATATGGCAGCTATTGAAATAAACATGTTCATATCCATGAACTTGTTTGTGAAATCATAGCTTGTAAACTGATAATAACGACGTGGGAAACCGGCAATACCTACATAATGCATTGGAATAAACACCAGATAGATACCAACGAATGTCAGCCAAAAATGTATTTGTCCCAATGTATTGTTCATCATTCTTCCAAACATCTTAGGGAACCAGTGATAAACTCCGGCAAACAAACCGAAAGCTGAAGCAGCCCCCATTACAAGGTGAAAGTGCGCTACAACAAAATATGTATCATGCAGTTGTATATCCAGTGCACTGTTTCCTAAAATAATTCCTGTCAAACCTCCTGAAACGAAAAGTGACACAAGACCAATAGAAAACAGCATTCCAGGTGTAAAAACAATATTACCTCTCCAAAGTGTTGTAATGTAGTTAAAACCTTTAACTGCTGAAGGAACTGCAATGATTAAAGTAAGGAACATGAACACAGATCCCAAAAACGGATTCATCCCAGTTACAAACATGTGGTGTGCCCAAACAATAAATGCAAGAAATGCAATTCCCAACATGGAAGCAATCATCGCACGATAACCGAAAATTGGTTTGCGGGAATTTGTGGCAATAATTTCGGAAGTAATTCCTAAACCTGGCAACAAAACGATATATACTTCCGGATGGCCTAAGAACCAGAACAAATGCTGAAATAAAATGGGACTACCGCCAACGTTTGGAAGTGCTTCTCCATTGATATAAATATCGGACAAATAAAAACTGGTACCAAAATGACGGTCAAATATTAACAGCAGTACGGATGATAAAAGAACCGGAAAAGAAATTAATCCTAGAACAGCCGTAATCAAAAAAGCCCAAATTGTAAGTGGAAGTCTGTCAAAGGACATCCCTCTTGTACGCAAATTGATAACCGTAGTAATGTAATTGATACCACCTAGTAGTTGCGAAACGATAAAGAATGCCATACTTGCCAACCACAAAGTCATTCCCAGTCCGGAACCTGGATGTGCTTGCGGCAACGCACTTAACGGAGGATAAATTACCCATCCACCAGCAGCAGGACCGGTTTGTATAAATAGCGAAGCAAACATGATTACACTGGCCAAGAAGAAAAACCAGTAAGAAAGCATGTTCATGAAACCTGATGCCATGTCTCTTGCTCCAATCTGAAGTGGAATCAGGAAATTACTGAAAGTACCACTCAAACCTGCTGTCAGCACGAAAAATACCATGATAGTCCCGTGCATTGTTACAAGCGCAAGATAAAAATTAGGGTCTAACTTGCCCGAATCACTGATCCACCCACCCAGGACTGGTTTAAGCCATGATAAATTGGCATCCTGAAATCCTAGCTGAATACGGAATACAATTGACATGGAAATACCAATTACAGCCCATAAGATTCCTGTAATAAGATACTGTTTTGCTATAACTTTATGATCTTCAGAAAATATATATTTCTGCCAAAAGTTAGGTGCCTCATGGTGGTGTTCATGCTCAGTATCATGATGATGAGCAGTTTCCAATCCTTCTATAGCTGACATATACTTTTAATGTATTTAAATTATTAAAATTAGCGTAAACTAGTACTGCTTCCAGCAGCGCCACCTGTTGAAGAACTATCCGCAGGTGCTGCAGCTTCAGCAGGAATATATTTCATTGCCTTAGCCTTCAGACTTTCAGGTACTTTCGCAAGGTATTCTGGATAAGTTTGCAAGAATGTAGCTTGTTCCGAGCACCACTTTTTATAAGAAGCTTCATCTTCTACAATCAATCGCATTTTCATTGAAAAATGTCCTTGTCCACAAACTTCGGTACAAGCAATTTCATAATCAAAATTTGGATTGTTTGTTTCAGAACGCATTTCTGCTGTTGTTTTATCCGGTACAAACCAGAATTTGGTCGGCAAACCTGGAACAGCATCCATTTTAACACGCATATGAGGAATAAACACACTGTGCAGTACGTCACGTGCTCTGATCTTCAGAAGCACCGGGCGGTTGACAGGAATGTGCATTTCACTAGGGTTTGTAAAATCATCAAATGAGTTTTCATCCGACAAATCTATGCCAACCTCATTTTGAGGATCAATTAACTTGTAGTTGTAATCACCCAGCTTGTTATCACTTACACCTGCATAGCGCACTATCCAGTTAAACTGTTTACCAGTAATTTCAATTACTTCTGCATCACGCGGTGCATCCGAGGTAATGTCCGACCATGCTTTCCAACCTGTAAAAACCAACATAGCCATTACAATTGCAGGAACAATAGTCCAGATAAGCTCTAATCTGTGGTTATCAGGATAGAAAGAAGCACGATGATCTTTCTTATATTGATATTTCCATGAAAAAAAGAAAATCAAAAAGTTTACGATGATGAATGGAATTGTAAGAATTCCCATTGAAAACCAGAATAAATCATCAACTCTTCTACCATGGATGGAAGATGCTGCTGGAAGGAAATACTCACGTGAGTGAAGATAAGACCAGGTTATAGCAATAGCTCCAATGATCAGAACAACGATAAACATAGCTCCGTTTATCTTGTTACCAGATGGCGCTGCATCAGCAGAATCGGTTTTGTTTACACTTTTAAGCACATTTTGAAGTCTGGCAACCACCACGCCCGTGAGAACCAGAAAAACAAGTGCAACTAATGCGATAATAATATACATAATAATTAACTAGTTTAGCAATTAGGCAATATCGTGATGAAGAGATTCTTCCAGCATAGGATGATTCCTTGGAATCAAATTCGCCTTTTCTAACTGAGATGCAACTGAATAGCCGAATGCACAAATAAACAGCAGGAAGAAACCCCACTCTAACGGACCAAAGCCAGCATTTGCTCCAAGTGTACCCGGCATTATATTGGTATAAAAGTCCATGTAATGTCCGATAATAACACTCCAGCAAGCTACTTTAAGAATTGAATGCGTGAATTTTGCATCTCTTGTCATCAGAACAAGAAATGGAAAGAAGAAATTTAATAACAAAGTGATAAAGAAGGGTGCTTTGAAAAAGCCGCCATGACCTCTGAATCTTTCAATATAATAAATGTTTTCTTCCGGTAAGTTGGCATAATAAATTAAAAGAAATTGTGCAAACCATACGTATGTCCAGAAAATACTGAATGCAAATACAAACTTGCCCAAATCTCTCAAATGACTAGAATTCACCGCTCTCAGGTATCCTCTCTCACGTAACATCACAATAGTTAGAGTAATAACTGCTAACCCTGCAACATGCCAGCTTGCAAGTGTATACCATCCAAACATAGTACTAAACCAGTGTGTATCCACTGACATAACGAAATCCCAGGCAGAAGTAGATGATGTTACACCAAAAATTACCAGGAATGCAGTTCCGAAACGGATAGACTTTTCATAGAATTCGGTCCCGCCAATTTCATCTTCTTGCAATGAAAGATTACGGATTACCCTCCACAATCCATACCATACAACAAAGTAAAATACCAAACGGAAAACAAAGAAAGGAGTATTCAAGAAACCTCTTTTGCCTGCAATAATGGGGTCATATTCTGGACCACCGACTTCGTATAATCCTTCATGCGTCCAGTGAAAAAGATCATGGCCCCCTAGAAAGAATGTTACCAGCATAACTATTCCGGTTATTGGAAGAAATGCAGGAAGCGCTTCAGGGACTCTTTTGAATACAGCTGACCATCCTGCCTGTGCAAGATAATTATAGGAAATGAAGAACATACCGATAACCGAAATTCCGGCAAAGTAAACGGCATTTACCCAAAGGTTAGCCCAAACACGCGTCATCCAGTTTGCTCCATGTCCTTCTGCTGCCTCGTGTCCTGTTGCTGCATGTTCCGCAGCTCCATGGCCAACAGCAGCTGCTGCATGCTCAGCCCCGCTAGCTGCTGCTTCATGCCCGCTACCGCCAGTTGCTGCAAGATAAACTCCAAGTAAAACCAATCCAAGGCCAATGCCTCCACCTATTAGTAAGTTCCTTTTAGCCCCTGATGTAAATTCAAACCGTTCTTCAATAGAAGGAATCGAATGTGCTGATGCCATTATCTAATTAATTTCTCTGTTATCAATTGTATTTAAGCTCCCTTCTGTAACTTTTGTACATAATGTACAATTTTCCAGCGTTCTTCAGGGTTTATTTGAGATCCGTGCGGCCACATCCGGTTTCTTCCGTGTGTAATTACGTGGAATATGTGCCCTTCATTTAAATTCTTGTAAGCATCACTTGCATAATTTGGTACCCCTTTATATGTAGCACCAACTTTTCCATCTCCTGCTCCGGTTGCACCATGGCAATGCTGGCAGTATCTTTCATACAAAACTTTTCCTTCTGCCAGTGTATTATCATTTAACGGAATCGGGTTCTTCAGGACTCTTTCAGAAACAGAAATACTGTCTGCAGGAATATTATAAACCATTAGATCTCTTCGAGCAGAATCACCGTCTCCAAATGATGTACGATAATTCCTTCTGTATACTGTACCGGCTACTGGAAGTCGCATGGTCAAACCCATAGGATTTACCGGATTTGCTGCATCCTGTTTGTAAGGTTCGTACCCAACCGGCCGATACATGTTTGGAGCATATTCTTTTCCGGGATCATTCGGATCTCTTTTACAGCTTGTGGCCGCTATAATAATTACTCCGCCTAACAATAAATACTTATATAAATCTTTAAATTTCATTTCTCAAACTCTATTAAAATTGCTTGATGTTGACTTCCTCAGCCCCACTATCTTTCAGTGCTCTTGATATATCTTCAATACTCATAGAGTTTCTTCCCAAATCAATCGCCATAACAAATTTATTATCCGTAGAACGAACGTCGAACCTTGGATGAAAATGAGTTCCAGGTCCTAATCCATTGGAAATAAAGAAAGTTATCACCATACCAAATGCAGTAAACAACACGGTAAGCTCAAATGTAATTGGAATATAGTTCGGTATTGAAATTGGATCTTTACCACCAACAATCATTGGCCAGTCAATACCCATCATCCAGATCATCATTGTTAAGGCGGTACAACATCCGGTAACACCAAACATGAATGCTGCAATACCAATTCTTGTTCTTGGATGGCCCAATGCTTCATCCAGTCCATGTATCGGAAATGGAGAATAAACTTCTTTAATTTTTACTCCGGCTTTTCTGAGCCTTGGCACTGCATGAAGTACAGTATCGTCATCGTCATAGACTCCGACCAAATATTTACCAGATAATTCTGCCATGTTATACTATAATTAGAAACCTTACTTCTGCTGTTTATTCTTTGTCCTTATTGTAAACGGGTTCAGCTGTTCCTCGCTGTCTTACTTTGGCTACACCAGCAATTTTTTGTGGCAAATTTGCAGATGTTGAACGTATTACAGCTTTAACTTCAGCCATATTTACAACGGGTAAATATTTCGAAAACAATAAGAATAATGTGAAGAACAAACCGAATGAAAAGATGTAATCACCAATATCGTATCTTGTCGGAGAGAACATAGTCCAGCTTGATGGAAGGTAATCTCTGTGCAAGGATGTTACTATGATTACAAAACGCTCAAACCACATACCGATGTTTACCACTACGGAAATAAAGAAAGTAAAAGTAATGCTGCGTCGAAGTTTTCTGGACCAGAAAAGCTGTGGAGAAATTACATTACAAGTCATCATAGCCCAGTATGCCCACCAGTAAGGACCAGTCATACGGTTAAAGAAAGCATAATATTCATATTCAACTCCTGAGTACCATGCAATAAAAAACTCTGTAATATATGCTACACCTACAACAGATCCGGTAAGCGTAATTACTTTGTTCATTGTTTCAATGTGCTCCAGAGTAATATAATCTTCCAGACGATAAACTACTCTGGTGATCAGCATCAGGTTTTGTACCATAGCAAAGCCTGAGAAAATCGCACCAGCTACGAAGTATGGAGGAAATATAGTTGTATGCCATCCTGGAATAACCGAAGTAGCAAAGTCCATACTTACAATAGTATGCACCGAAAGTACAAGCGGAGTAGATAAACCTGCAAGAATTAAGCTTATGTATTCATAACGGGCCCATGTTTTTGCTGACCCATCCCATCCCATTGCGAAAGTTCCGTACATGAAACGAGAAACTTTACTTGTGGCACGGTCACGAATTGTAGCCAGATCAGGAATCAAGCCAATGTACCAGAATACAAGAGATACAGAGAAATATGTGCTGATTGCAAAAACGTCCCATACCAATGGAGAGTTGAAGTTAACCCACAATGAACCAAATGCATTTGGCAGTGGAAGTGCCCAGTATGCAAGCCATGGACGACCCATGTGCATAAGGATAAAGGAAGCTGCGCAAATAACTGCAAAGATGGTCATTGCTTCTGCTGCCCTGTTAATGGATGTTCTCCACTTCTGGCGGAATAACAACAAAATTGCTGATATAAGTGTACCGGCATGACCAATACCTACCCACCAGACAAAGTTAGTAATATCCCAGGCCCAACCTACAGTTTTGTTAAGACCCCACACACCAAGTCCTTCCCACCAGGTCCATGCAAGACAAACAGATCCATATGCCAATACTATGAGCGAGATTCCAAAAGCAATTTTCCATTCCTTTGTTGGAGACCCCTCTACATGGCGGCATATATCTTCCGTCACGTCTGCGTACGTTTTTCCACCCTGAATTAGCGGTTCTCTTACAGGCGAAGTAACATGCATACTACTATAATTTATAATGATTTAATCTTCAACAACTTTATACTACAATCTTTATGCCGGCTGCTTGTTGCTGGCAACATCCTTGTTTCTGACCTTTGTAAGATATGAAACCTGCGGACGAGTATTGATCTCTTCCAACATGTGGAACGCACGTCCTTCTCTCTCTACTTCCAGCATTTTAGAAATGTTACTTTCCGGGTCATTCATATCTCCAAATGTAATTGCATTTGTAGGGCATGACTGTGCACAGGCGGTAACAATTTCTCCATCTGCAACACGTCTTCTTTCTTTTCTAGCGGTAAGTTTGCCTTCCTGAATACGCTGTACACACATAGAACATTTTTCAATAACCCCCCTTGAACGTACAGTTACGTCAGGGTTTATGGCCATCTTGCCTAAATCGTTATTGAAGTTGTAATCAAAGTTATCGTTATCAAAATACTTGAACCAGTTAAAGCGACGAACTTTATACGGACAGTTATTTGCACAATAACGGGTTCCCACACAACGGTTGTAAGTCATTTGGTTCAACCCTTCTGAACTGTGTGTTGTTGCCAATACCGGGCAAACAGTTTCACAAGGCGCATTGTTGCAATGCTGACAGAGCATTGGTTGAAAAGTTACTTCCGGATTGTCCGAAGCCACTTCCATTGCTTTGTAATCACCAATTTCGGCATCCGTACTATAATAACGGTCAATGCGTATCCAGTGCATTTCACGACTATTGATAATTTCCTGACGGCCAACAACCGGAATATTGTTTTCTGATATACAACTTACTACACATGATCCGCATCCCACACAGGAATTTAGATCAATGATCATTCCCCAAGAGTGATTTTTGTATTTATGTCCATTCCACAATGTAAGATCTGTGGCGTTAACAGGACCTTCTGCAGTTTCTACTTTTGGTATGAACCGGCCTGCAAGCGGGTCTTTCTGGAATTGACCTAATACGGTTTCCTGAAGAACTGATTTACGCCCCATAACCGTATCATGCGTCTGGGTCTGTGCAACTTCACGGAAATTACCTGTTTTGGTTACTGTTGCTTCACCAGGATAAAGTGAAACGAATCCTCCGGAAATAGCAGCTAAAGGATAAACATTCTTACCTACTCCGTCTCCCGACTTACCCGATTTCTCACGGCCATAACCTATTGAAATAGCAACAGTTCCACTTGGTTGTCCAGGCTGAATAATAACTGGAACTTCAACAGATTTACCTTTAACATCAACCTTCACTACATCACCTTGAACTAAACCTAAATCAGTAGCAGTCTTTTGGGAAATACAAGCATGATTGTCCCAAGTTGCTTTGGTGACAGGATCAGGTAATTCCTGTAACCAAGGGTTGTTTGCGCAGGCACCTGTTCCAATAGCTACATTTTCATATAGTGCCAGTTCAATCCCTGTAGAAGGTTTGGCATTTCTTGCAATTGCAGCAGCAGCTTCGTCAATGTTTCCAGCAAATGAAGCTCCGGAAGAAGCTACCGTTTGCTGAGCCTGATAAACTCCATCATGCAAGGACTGAACCCAGAAATCTTCAAAATTACCGGTTCCGCCTTGTGTAAATATATTTTTTCTCCAGTATGATTTTATGTACTCATGATAATCATTAGGCAAACCGGCCCACTTAAGTAAGCTTGCTTGTGCCTGACGAGTACTGAAAATCAAGCTGATTGTTGGCTGACCTAAACTGTACATTCCAGTCATTGGCTCTGCATCATTCCAGCTTTCCAGGTAATGCGGTGCCGGACAGATATATTGGACCAAAGACGCAGTTTCGTCTGCACGGTCATTAAATGAAATTCCCAGTTTAACTTTTGGAAGTGAGCTGGCCAACTCAGCACCACGTGGATGATCATAAACCGGATTAGCTCCGTATATGATCACAGCAGCCACTTTTCCTCCTTTGACTTCGTCAATAAATTCGTTCATCTGAACATCGTTACCTTGACGTAGATTCAATGGAGTATCCAGATTGATTGTTGAACCATAGCTGCCAAGCAGTGCATTCAATGCATTTACAACAACTTGAACAGATGGATCATTGACTCCGCAAACTACAAGTGCCTGACCTTTGGCTGCTATCAGATCTGTCGCAGCTTTATCCAGATTTGCAATTTGAAGTGCCGTTCCAGAAATGCTTTTTCCACCTAATTTAGCAGCAACTTTATTGTATAAAGAAGTTACTACTGAGCCAATTTGTGATGGCTTAACTCCCGAACGATAATCTGCATTTGAACCAGTTAAAGACAATGTTGTCTCAAACTGATAATGCCTTGACATATCCTTTTTGCCGTCCTTTGCACTACTAAGTCTTCTTGTTTCTGCATATTTGCTGGCAAATCCGTCAGCCATTACCCATGAACCAAGGAAATCGGCATCAATGCCAACAATTACTTTTGCCTTGCTAAAATCATAAGATGGAAATACTGCCTTACCAAATGAAAGCTCATTTCCTCTTACAATCCCGTAAGAAGAATTTGCATCATACATAATATGACGCGTTGTTGGATATTTTGCTGTAAAATCTGCAATGACAGCTTTGGTTGAAGGACTTACAACAGTTGGTGAAACAATGCGAATCGCTCCGCCACTTGCTGCAATCTGACCAAGTTGTTCCTGAATTTCTTTATCAACTGTATCCCAGCTAACTTTTATGTCACCGCCTTTTTTGGGGCCTTTTAATTTTTCGTTGTCATACAAACCTAAAAGCGATGCCTGAACCCTGGCGCTGGTTCCGGTAGAGATTTTTGACAAAGCATTTCCTTCAATCTTGATTGGTCTGCCTTCACGTGTCTTAACTAAAATGCTGGCATAATCACCACCTTCTAAATAAGTGGATGCATACCAGTTTGCTATTGTTGGAAATTCTCCTTCAGGTTTATTAACGTAAGGAATTGCTTTTTTTACCGGTGTTTCGCATGCAGCCAATGATACTGCCGCCATTCCAAATCCAAGTACTTTAAGAAAATCACGTCTGTGGGTCCCGGATCCGTCAAGCAAATTTTTATACTGGCTTTGAGCAGGAGCGTCTCCGAATTCCGAACTTGCGTTTTTAACAAACGATTCATCATTGCGCAACTCCTCAAGTCCTCTCCAGTATCTTTTATTAGTATTTTCCATAAAACTTTTCAATACAATGAGTTGTATTCGGGTATTAATATTTTTTAATTAATAATGGCATTTAGAACACTCCAACCCACCTATATCTGCCACTTTAAGTGCTTCCTTGCTTTCTCCTGAGTGCAACTGTACCAATTTATCGTAATACTTGTTATCTTTTGTATTTACTTCAGTTTTACGGTGGCAATCAATACACCAGCCCATTGTCAGTGAAGAACGTTGTTGTATAACTTCCATCTTTTCAACATCTCCGTGGCAGTTCTGGCATTCCAGACCACCAACATTAACATGTTGAGCATGATTGAAATAAGCCAGATCCGGAAGGTTGTGTACCCTTACCCATTCGATTGGCTGGTTATTTTCAATAGATGTATAGATTTTCTGAATTTCCGGAGATTCTTTCTTGATAACTCCATGGCAGTTCATACAAATGTTGGCGGAAGGAATATGTGCAGATTTCCCTCTGTTCACACCTGTATGGCAGTAATTACAATCAATTTTATATTCACCTGCATGTAACTTGTGTGAAAATGCAATCGGTTGCTTCGGGGCATAACCCTGCTGAACGCCAACATTATAAGCGCCGTCTATTGTCGCTTTAAGCACCAGCAGTACAAAAATCCAGATGGTTGCAGATCTTATAGCAGGATCACCAGCTATTCCTTTAAGGGAATTGCCTAGCCTTGCCATAAAATCACCCTTGTTAACATTTTCTGTTTCAGTACCAACCGCTTTTGAAAGCAAGGATACAATCACCAGCAGCACACCCAGAACCAATAGCATAACAACTACGAGAGCTGCAAGTACAAGCACAAACAAATCAGAGGGCCCGCCACCTTGAGCAGAGGCAGAACCACCGGAAGTTGCACCTCCGGCAGCTGGTGCAGCAGCCGCAGCAGGCGCCGCAGTTCCTGCTTTATCAATATAAGCAAATATTCCCTTTATATCATCATCCGATAAATTAGGAAAACTTGTCATTTGCGCCTTGGCATATTCATTATAGATTTTTACCGCATAAGGATCTCCTGCTGCAATTACAGCCTGAGAGTTGCGTACCCATTTTGACAACCAGGCAAAATCATGACGCGCACTTGCTCCCTTCAGACCAGGTCCGACAACCCGCTCCTCCGTTACAGCATGACATTGCGCACAGTTATTTTTAAATAAAGCTTCACCTTTTGCAGCATCGCCACCGCCTGCTCCTCCTGCTGGAGCTGCTCCGGCTGCTGCAGTACTATCTTGTGCATGCACCAAGACAGGCAAACTTAATAACATAGCTATTACTATAGCTACAAAAGTTTTTGAGTAATTTGAGAAGGAACAAGACTCAGCGTCCTTTCGAAATGGTATATACATAATCAACTATTCATTATTCTTCAACAGACAAAACTAGCTCACGATTTTTTATCCACAAAAGTATTTTGGCACTATTTTGACCCTCCAACTTATTTATAATTTGTCTAATTTAAGAGCTTTGTGTTAAATTAACATTATCCATTTTAAGGCCTTATAGCCAAGCTTTTAACAGAAAAAATGCCATTTGTAAAACGTATAGACCGTTTTTACCAAATGGCATTTTTCTTTTGTTTTATATACGTTGCAAGTACAGGAATATACTTACGTTCTGAGGTTCCGAGCGGATTCGAACCGCTGTACGAGGTTTTGCAGACCTCTGCCTAGCCACTCGGCCACGGAACCAGTTTGGATTAGCTGCTACCAGCAGTGATATCAGCTAATCCGGGTGCAAAAGTATTAAAATTTTTCTCTACTCCGCACTTATAACTATTTTTTTCCTTTCTTTTCGCTTTCTTCCATCTGTTCTTTCAAAGCAGACAGTACGCTAAGGTCACCGAAAGTTGATTTTTCACCTTCCTTGCTTGAGCTTTCTGTTGTTGCAGGGCTTTTTGCAGGAGCTGCCGCCGGTTTAGCAGATTTATCTTCTTTCTTCTCTTCTACTGCAGGAGCAGCTTTTACCTTAGAATGCGTAAGAACAATCTTCTTTTCATCTTTCAGGAACTCAAGAACAGTAAAGTCAAGGCTTTCACCTACCTCTGCAAATGTTCCATCTTCTTTTGCCAGATTTTTGATTGCTGCAACACCTTCAATTCCGTAAGGAAGTTCAAGCGTAGCAAATTTGTCACCTTTTGCTACAATGGTGCTCTTGTGAACAGATCCAACTTCAAAAATGGTTTCGAAAGTATCCCATGGATTTTCTTCCAGTTGTTTGTGGCCTAATGCAAGACGACGATTTTCTGCGTCCAGCTCAAGAACTACAACTTCAAGCTCATCATTCACTTTTACAAAGTCAGAAGGATGCTTGATTTTTTTGGTCCATGAAAGGTCAGAAACGTGAACAAGGCCGTCTATACCTTCTTCAAGCTCGATGAACAAGCCGAAGTTTGTAAGGTTACGAACAACACCTTTGTGACGTGTTCCAATTGCATATTTTTCTTTAAGCGAACCTTGTGTCCATGGATCTTCAGTAAGCTGCTTGATTCCAAGTGACATTTTGCGCTCCTGACGATCCAATGTCAATACAACAGCACTGATTTCGTCGTTTACGTTCATGAATTCCTGAGGATTGCGCAGGTGCTGAGACCATGACATTTCAGAAACGTGGATCAAACCTTCAACGCCTGGTTTGATTTCAAGGAATGCGCCGTAATCAGCAACATTGACAATGCGTCCTGTAACTTTCGATCCAACCTGAATATCTTCATCCAGAGAGTCCCAAGGATGTGACTGAAGTTGTTTAAGGCCCAATGAGATACGCTTTTTCTCTTCATCGAAGTCCAGCACAACCACGTTCAGTTTCTGATCCAGTGACAACAGATCAGACGGGTGATTGATACGTCCCCATGAAATGTCCGTAATGTGCAAAAGACCGTCTACACCGCCAAGGTCGATAAACACACCAAAGTTGGTCATGTTTTTGATCACACCTTCCAGTACCTGACCTTTTTCAAGGTTGTTCAGGATTTGCTGACGCTGTGCTTCAAGATCTTTTTCAATCAGTATTTTGTGAGATACAACTACGTTATCATTTGCATAGTTAATCTTAACCACTTTTACCTCCATGCGCTTTCCGACAAAAATATCGAAATCACGGATTGGCTTCACATCAATTTGTGAACCTGGCAAGAAAGCTTCGATGCCGAATATATCAACAATAAGACCACCTTTGGTTCTTCTTTTCACGTTCGCATCAATAACCACATCCTCGTCAAATGACTTCTGGATATTATCCCATGCCGTGATTACTTTTGCTTTTTTGCGTGAAAGTACAAGCTGACCTTGTGCGTCTTCCTGGTTTTCTACGTAAACTTCTACTTCATCACCGATTTTCATTCCGGGCAAATCACGGAATTCATTGGATGATACAATGCCATCAGATTTGAACCCAATGTTAAGGATCACTTCACGATCCGTAATACCAACTACAACACCTTTTACTACTTCTTTTTCCTGAACCGGAGAAAGCGTAGTTTCATACATTTGTTCCAGACGGTCACGGTCAGCATTTGAATAACCTGTACCAAAACCTTTGTCTGCTGCTTTATCCCAATCGAAATCAGGAATTGGTTGATTTTGTATTTCCTTAGACATAAATAGGAATTATTGCTCTGTATACATCAGCTCCCGAGCTAAATAGCTGAAAATTAGTTAAAAAAGTTTTTTTTGAAAAAATCAGAGTGCAAAGGTACAATTTTTCCCAAATAATTTCGATAGGGAAAACATAAATTATGCAGAAAAGCAAAGCATTCGGATGAATGCTGCATGGAGGAAGAAAAAGATAATCAGTAAGTTCTTTCTTTGACGCCCAGATATGGCAACCATTCGTCGTCTGCCAAACCGGAAAAGTCCCGAATAAACATCAGGAAAGAAGGCCGAAAAGGACGCTGGCGAAGCGGCATGCCCATTTCTTCCGGTGTATGATCCCCTTTTCTGGAATTGCATCGTTTGCAGGCAGTGGCAAGATTATCCCACGTTGTTTTGCCGCCTCTTGATTTCGGAATCACATGGTCCAGAGTCAGGTTGTCGTGCGTTCCACAATACTGACAACGGTTGCCGTCGCGTTTGAAAAGATTCTGCCGCGTCATCACAACTCCTCTGTACGGAATGTGAATATAACGGTTGAGACGAATAACGACCGGCATCGGATACTGGTCCTTAACGGTTCTCAAATATTGCTTCTGAGATTCGGCGAGCATTTCAGCCTTATTCATATAGACTAAAAGAAACGCCTTTGGAACTGTGCAAATACTTAACGCACTATAATCTTGATTAAGAACCAGTACTTTGCCCATAAGCCCTTTAGGTGTTAATTCTGACAATATAAGAATTTTTCAGCATAAAAAACGCTCCAGAAATTCTATTATTATCAATAAACATCAGGCAATCTGCACCTTAGTAGCCTATACGCTCATTCTCCCGCTTAATGTCTTTTTCCTTTATAGAATCCCTTTTATCGTAAAGCTTTTTACCTTTTGCCAGTGCAATATGCAATTTTGCAAACCCGCGTTCACTTGTAAACAACCTTACGGGAATTATGGTCAAACCCTGATCTTTGAGGTTTTCTGTCAATCTCTTTTTCTCCCTTTTGGTAATTAACAGCTTCCGATCGCGCATCGGATCGTGATTATAATGTGTTCCTTCTGTATAGGGCGAGATATGCAGGCTCCGTATAAACAGCTCTCCGTCCATAAAAAGACAGTAAGCATCCTGAAAATTTACTTTTCCCTGCCGTATGGATTTGATCTCGGTTCCGGTCAGCGCCATTCCAGCGGTAAATTCTTCAAGGAAAAAATATTCGAATGAAGCACGTCTGTTACGTATATCTACTTTTTTTACTATTTTTTCCGACATATTAAATTCTTTATTAGCCAAAGAGGCGCAAAATTAACGCTTTGCCAAAACTATACCAACATATGAAATTTACACATTCCTGTTCTTTAAAGAACCTTGTCCTGCCTGTACTATTCTGTATGCTTATTGCAAATGTTGCAAAAGCACAGGAAACTGCGAACGTGCGCAAGACCGTTGATCTTTTGTTTGACGGGATGAGAACGGGCGATTCCACATTATTGCGAAAAGTTTTTAATCCCGGTTGCTCACTGACTTCTTTTTCCAGAAATGAAAAGGACTCGGTTGTCATTCACAGAAGTGATGCAGAGAGTTTTATCAAAGCAGCAGGAAAGCCGCACAAGGAAATATGGGATGAAAAAATCTATGATGTGAAAATACTTGTGGATGATATGACGGCAACGGCCTGGGCTCCGTACAAATTTTATCTTGGCGATACATTTTCACATTGCGGTGTAAATGTATTTTCCATGATCAAAACGAAAAGCGGGTGGAAGATTTATGAAATAAAAGATACACGCCGAAAAACAGCATGCTTGTAGCTAAAATCGCACCATTTGTTTCCACGTGCCTTTGATACGGTTGTACTTGATTGTGCTGGGCAATGCTTTCCACCAGTATTTGTTCATTTCTACGGCGAAAGACGGCTGCATGTAGCAATTGATCGCACAGCCTTCACAAGCCGGCAATTTTCCTTCAAGCGCCACCAGCTTTTGCACTTCGTCAGAATGGTACAGATCGAAAAGCTTTCCTTCAATCGGAAAGTCTTTCAAGCCTAAATGATAACAGGGCAGAACAAGCTTGTTTTCAGGAGAAATTACAATGGTCGTACTGGCTGCCTTGCAAACCGGATCAGAAACTTTATTTCCGCCATCGAGCCGCAACTGGATAAATGCTTCGTTGAGATAAACATTTTTCTGCTTTCCCCACCATGTCAGTTCGTTCAATGCTTCGTGAGAAAGACTGGAACCCACGTTATTGTATTCAAAAACCGGATTAAGAATCAAGATCAGGTTATTCGGCAGACAAATTTCTTCCCACATCTGCCGTATTTTATGGACATTGTCTTCAAATACGGTAAAAATAATGTCCGGCCTTTCGCCAAGAGACTTGGCAACGGCAATGGATTCCATTACTTTATCAAAACACTTCACGTTTCTTGACTTGTCGTGCTCCTCGCGATCCGGAGAATCCAGCGAAAAATGAAGCATGTCAACAAGCCCTTTCAGCTTTTCTGCATACTTGGGATAAAGCAGGCCGTTACTTGTAACGGTTGTTATCATTCCCTGCGATTTGGCTTCTTTCAGCAGTAAATCCAGTTGCCGGTGGAGCAAAGGCTCTCCGCCGGTAAAATCAATAACCTTGACGCCGAGTCTTTTCAGATCCCGGATGTTCTCTCTCAGATTTTCAACCGTAATATAAGGCGAAGGTTTTTCCCATATGTCACAGAAACTACATGATGCATTGCAGCGGTAAGTCACATAGTAATTGCAAAGGACAGGATGAGAAATCAAACGCATATCAACGCAGCATGGTAAGCAGGCTTGTCAGTTTATCCTTCAGATCTTTCCGGTCAACAATGAAGTCCAGAAATCCATGTTCCAGAACGAACTCGGCGCTCTGAAATCCTTTCGGAAGATCTTTGCCGATGGTCTCGCGGATAACACGCGGTCCGGCAAAACCGATCAATGCTTCCGGCTCGGAAATATTGAAATCGCCCAGCATCGCATAAGAAGCAGTTACACCTCCGGTTGTCGGATCGGTAAGTAAAGAAATATATGGAAGTTTTGCTTCTGACAATTGCGCAAGCCTTGCAGAAGTTTTAGCCATTTGCATCAGCGAAAACCCGGCTTCCATCATGCGCGCCCCGCCGGACTTGGAAATCATCAGAAACGGAAGTTTGTTTTCCAGCGCATATGTAATGGCACGAGCTATTTTTTCACCAACAACCGAGCCCATTGATCCGCCAATGAAATTGAAATCCATACATGCGATTACAATTTCCAGATCATTCATTTTTCCATAAGCCGAACGCACAGCATCTTTCAAGCCTGTTTTCTGCATCGTTGACCTGATCCGGTCCGGATACGCTTTTGTATCGACAAACTGAAGCGGATCTCCGGAAGTCAGATTTGCATCCAGCTCGGTGAATTGATTATCATCAAACAGAATGCTGAAATATACCTCCGAGCCTACTTTTTCATGATAGTTGCAATGCGGACAAGTAAAAGCATTCTGCTTATGTTCTCTGGTTGGTGTAATTTTTTTGCAATTGGGACATTGATACCATAATCCATCAGGCGCCTCGCGCTTCATTTCTGTTGGTGTATTAATGCCTTTCTCTTTCCGAATAAACCAGGACATATTATTCTGTGGGTTAATACTAATAAGAGCTTGAAAACTAAGCCGTTAATATATTTTCATAATGAATAAGAACCTCAAATATAACAATAATTGTTCGCTAAAGTGAAAGCATGACAATTATCGTTCGTGTTATCTACTTCTGTTTTTGTAGCATCCGGCTTTGTTTGAACAAATTTGGTCATAAATTGTTACTAAAACATAACTACTCACCCGGATAAACCATACCTGCTTTTATCAATATTTCAGAAATGACATTACCAACTTCTCCAATTGTGATTATTGTCGGGACAAACAGACCGAATTCCATGTCGCGAAAAATTGCCGAGTATTATCAAGACATTCTGAATCAGCTTCATGCGCCCAGTATAATTCTGGATCTGGTCAACCTTCCGCACGATTTTACAGTCTCTGCATTGTATGAGAACTCCGGAAAAAACGAAGAATTCAACAGCTTGAAATCACTTCTGGAGCAAACAGACAAGTTCGTTTTTATTGTTCCGGAATATAACGGATCATATCCGGGCGTATTAAAAGCATTTATAGATGGATTGCCTTATCCAAACAGTTTTTCAAACAAAAAAGCAGCATTGGTTGGATTATCTTCCAACATGCAGGGCGCTGCGATTGCCATGAGCCATTTAAACGATGTATTCAGCTATTTGGGCATGAATACGTTAGCGCTTAGGGTAAAACTTGCACAAATTCGTAATCATTACAGCGACAAGGTTATTTCCAATGCATTGTATAAAGAATTGCTGGAAATCCAGGCGGGTCAATTAATTCACTTCTGAAATAAAAAAAGAGCGCCTTGCGCTCTTTTTTTATTTCAACCAATGTTGTTCCATTTCGCTGGCCGGGATGGCAGGCCTTTTCCAGAGCTCCACTCTGCTCCTGCGGTAAGCCGGGCCTTCCAGATCCGAGTATTTAACAAGTCCGTCTTTAAAAGACTTGATCATTAATTCCAGATTCTCCGTTTCTTCATTCGACCAGTCTCTGTTCTCTTCGGTATGATGAGAAACAGATACATTCTCCGGCCTGTATCCTGTTGAAACGATATCTTCTTCAATAACAAGGTCAATTGTGCTTGTGGGTGTATTTACTTCCAGCTCACTGGTCAGGACCAATTCCTGAGCAGCAGTATCAATCATGTTTTTGGTGCCATAATTAAATTCAATAACCGGCTCGATCTTTTTGCCTTTGTTACCGTTTCTCAGTTCGATTCCCGGAATCGGAGATTCAATGCTGTCAAAACCTGCTGCTACGATTGTTACTCTCAATTTATCGCCAAGAGAATCGTCCGTAATGGTTCCAAGCTTGAACATACGGGCTTCACCTCCAACTTGTGAAAGGACATAACGCCAGATTTCGCGCTGCTCTTTCATAGTCGCTTCTTTTTTCTTGCTGGTAGCCAAAGTCACAAGTATGCGTTTTGCACCACGAATGTCTCTGTCATTAAGCAGCGGTGAATCAAGTGCTTCCCTGATGGCAGTCTGGGCACGGTCAGCTCCGGTGGATTCAGAAGTTCCCATAACAGATTGCCCGGCATTTTTCAGAACTTTTTCAACGTCTTTAAAGTCTGTATTGATATTTCCGTTTGTCGTAATGATTTCGGAAATACTTTTGACTGCATTCAGAAGAATTCCGTCTGCTTCGGCAAATGCCTGCGTCAGCGTCATATCTTCATACAGTTCTTCCAGCTTATCGTTCAAAACCACAAGAACGGTATCGCTGTACTCCTTAAGCTGCTCAATTCCTTCCAGCGCCTGTTCTTTTTTGTCAAGTCCTTCCCAGGTATAAGGCGCAGTCACAACGGCAACGGTAAGTTTACCCATTTCCTTGGCCAGCTGCGCAATTACCGGCGCGGCACCCGTTCCGGTTCCGCCGCCCATACCTGCGGTAATAAAGACCATCTGAATAGAACCTCCCAGCAAACCTTTGATTTCTTCAATTGTTTCCAAAGCGGCTTCCTTTCCCTTGGCCGCATCTGTGCCGGCACCAAGGCCCTGCGTCAGTGTTGCACCCAATTGAATTTTTACAGGAACCGGACTATTTGCAAGAGCTTGGCGATCTGTGTTGCAAACGGCAAATTCCACATCCTTGATTTTATTCTCGAACATGTAATTAACCGCATTACTTCCTCCTCCGCCAACTCCTATCACCTTAATGATTGCAGGCTCATTCCGGCTTGCATCATTAGGTTGATCTTTTATGATTTCATTCACAATGTAGTCCTGATCTAAAGAGTGCAACAAGCTAGTATTCATAATTTCGACGTTGATAAGGTGCTACTTATGCTTTATATTTTTCAATAGTCTCCCAGGCTGTCATCTTTTTTACCGATAAGGCTGTTGATATTATCCCAAAAGCTTCCGCCGGATTTTTTTACCGGCTCTTTTACTTCTTTCGGTTTTTCTTTCTGAACAATGCCCGTATTGAAAGCAGTTGCCGGCTTGCATACGGATTTTACTCTGGGATCAATCGGTTTAAGGCCTGCCCACGCAAGCCCTATTGCTGTACTGAATGTCGAATTGCTTACTGCATCTGCCTTGGCGGTACGTTCCAGATTTTCCGGATAACCCACTCTGACAGACATATCGGTCACTTTTTCAAAAAGCACTTCTATTTCATCAATGTTTGCAGAACCGCCGGTAAGTACAATTCCGCCAATAAGTTTGTCGAGGTATCCGGATTTTATAATTTCCGCATACACCATTGCAGCGATTTCCTTCAATCGCTCCTCAATGATCAGGGCCACATTTTTTTTCAGTACCTGCTTTGGCGGCCTGCCGGCCAAGAAATTCACAAGCACTTCAATATTCAGAGGAATATCAGCAGAGACAGCGGCTCCGTACTCTTTCTTTAATTGTTCCGCATTTTCAAGCTGAATTCCGCATCCAATGGCCAGATCACTGGTTATATGCCTGCCTCCGATCGGGAAAGATGCAATATGACGGATTATACGGTCCTGATAAATAATCAGATCCGTTGTATGATCACCGATATCAACCAGTGCAATGCCGGCCTTTATTTCATTGTCTGTAAGAACTGCAAGACTTGTGGCAAGCGGACCGAAAACCATTTTGTCGCATTTCAGATTCTGATCCGCATCTGCCAGACTTTTTTTAGTGCGCTGAATGGACTGGTTATTTGCTGATATAATCAGGAAATTTCCGCCCAGTTTGATTCCGGTTCTTCCCACAGGCTCACGAACACCCACGGAATTATCCACAACAAATTCCATCGGCAACACATGCAGCACATCGTAATTGGGTTCGATTTTGGCCCGGTACATATCATCCACCAGCTGATCTACATCTCTCTGGGTTACTTCTTCTCCCGAGGAAGCCGACGGACGTATTACGCCATCGCTGTGGGCACTGATTTTTACCTGTGTACCTCCGAAGCTGACATTTACAACACCTATATCAAGATCTGACCGTAACGATGCTTCTGACAATGCTTCTCTGATTGCACTTCCGACTTGTTTTATATTTTCAACAGAACCATTAACGACCGCTCCTGCAGGCACAGGAACTTCGCTGAAACCTAAAATCTCAATATTGCTTTGGCGAGATCCTGATGATGTTCCCTGTGCAGCAACCACGGCTATTTTCGTGCTCCCGATATCTACTCCAACTACAATTTTGTCGTGTGCCATGCTGATGGTGAATTATTATTCACAAACTATTTGATCTTGAAATTTAACACTTATTCTTTTATATCTGCTCCAGTCCTGGCTTAGTACTTTTCCATAAAACATTCTCAGTTTTTTGAACTTTGGCTCAAAATTCTCTGCTGTACCAAATTCTATCTTCTGATCGCCTAAAACCGTCAGAAAATGAATTTCACCATCTTTGTCAACGTCCAGCTGAGCTATTTGTGCTTTCCAGAAAGGATCTGTATTAAGAAATCGTAACAGAGCTACCATTGAAGCTCCTTTTTTTGTCTCTAGATTCTTAGGATTTTTGAAAAAAGGTCCGGATACCAGTAAGGTTCTTGCTGAGTAACTTTCTGAAAGTGGAAAAAAAACGCCTTCTTCATTGATATAATAACCCGATGTATTTTGCAATTCTTCGTTCTGAGAGGTATGGATCCATCGTGCTAATGGCCTCTCCTGCTCAACTTTGACTACGATATTACCCTTTAAATCCCGAAATACCTGACATTTCTTTATCAATTTATTTCTACGTACCCGATTCTCGAGATCATGCAGGGCTACATCGTCCAGTTTGTTGCCCATCAATGGGTCTCCTCCGTTCTCTGTCACAAGCATTTGAACGTCCATCTGATTCAAAAAGCGCGTACCCGAATCACCCTGAATATCTATCACCAGATTTGTACATCGTTGATTACCAAGCTTATTTTCCGCCATACCTATGCCTATAACCGGCATAATGAGCCACAAACTACGTTTAAACAAAAGCCATGGATAGTCAAATTTACGTAACATCTTAGTAATATTAAAAATGCTTGCACTAATTATTCGTAAATGGATTATTCAGCAAGTTTTTAACCGGCTCTACCAAAGTATCAATATCTCCGGCCCCGATTGTAACGACTATATCTGTTTTCAAATCAGCTAAAACACTAAGAATATTTTCTTTAGCTATTAATTGTTTGTCTGCAATACTTATTTTTTTCAGCAACATCTCGGCATTTACACCTTCTATCGGCAGCTCCCTTGCAGGATATATTTCAAGCAAAATTACCCTGTCTGCCAAAGAAAAACTTTCTGCAAACCCGTCGGCAAAATCGCGTGTTCTCGTAAAAAGATGCGGCTGAAAAATGGCCGTAACATGCCTACCGGGATACAATCCTTTAACGGAGGACAAAAACGCTTCAATTTCTGCCGGATGGTGTGCATAATCGTCAATATATATGTGAGAATCATTTTCAACCTGATACTCAAAGCGTCTTTTTACACCTTTATAATTCTCTAATGCCTCTTTAATTTTTTCCGGCTTCACACCCAGATGCATGGCTACCGCGCTGGCCGCAATTGAATTCTCAATATTGTGATATCCGGGAATTTTCATTGCTATACCCGCAATCCTGCCGTCCGGATATTCAAGATCAAAAACAAAGCGGGCACTGCTGATGTGAATATTGGATGCATGATACATACCGCTGTTCAGGCCATAGGTAAAAACCTGCGCTTTGGTAGCAGATGCGATTTCAAGCCCGTCTTTCATAAATAGTATGCCATTATCATCAATCTGGCTCACAAATTCACGAAAAGATTCCAGTACCGCTTCGTGCTTGCCGTAAATATCCAGATGATCCGCATCGGTGGACGTTACAATGGCGATTTCCGGAAAAAGAGTCAGAAACGATCTGTCAAATTCATCCGCTTCGACTACACAAATTACCTCTTCCAAATGGTCCGTTGGCTCGTTGAGTAAAAGATTCGTACCATAATTCTGTGTAATCCCTCCCAGAAAAGCGGTGCTGTTTACATTTGCATGGCGAAGAATATGGGCAACCAGAGATGAAGTTGTGGTTTTTCCATGTGTTCCGGCAACACCGACCGTACGCAAGTTCCTGGTGAGCAATCCCAGTACCTGCGATCTTTTTAAGATCAGAAAGTTTTCATCACGGAAATAATTCATCTGCTTGTGCTGCACAGGAACAGCAGGCGTGTAAATCACCAGCGTCTGAGCCGAATCTTCCAGAAATGCTGACGGGATATTTTCAACTTCATCATCCAGATTAACTGCTATGTCTTCTTCAATCAATTTTTGAACCAGCGGAGTCAGTGTTTTGTCATACCCGGCAACTTGAAAGCCGTTGGCTTTAAACCATCTTGCCAGCGCACTCATTCCGATACCGCCGATTCCTACAAAGTAAACATATTTCCAATCCGTCATTGAAGATGACATAAGCACTTAAATTTCTGATAATTACTTGACTAATTTTAATACCTCCAAAGCTATATCGTTCGCAGCTGATGGCCTTGCCAGTTTTCTGATATTGGTTTTAAGTTCTTCCTGTTTGACAAGATCGTTCATCAATGCCAGAACATCCCGAATCAGATCTTCCTTTGCCCTGGAATCACGGATAAGCAAAGCCGCTTCCTGTGATACGAGTGTCAAGGCATTTTTGGTTTGATGATCTTCCGAAGCCAAAGGATAAGGCACCAGAATCGCAGGCTTGGCAGCAAGACACAGTTCAGAAACGGACAATGCGCCGGCCCTTGAAATGACTACATCTGCAACGGCATACGCCAGATCCATTTCATAGATAAACTCAAAAACCTTGATTTTATTGGTCCCGAGCTTTGCAACAGCCGCTTTTGCTGTTTCGATATATGCTTTGCCGGTTTGCCACAAAACCTGGTGTCCGGCTTCAATCAGCTTGCTTAAACCTGCATCCATGCTTTCGTTTATAGACCTTGCACCCAGACTTCCGCCCATGATAAACAGCGTTTTATCTGAATCCGACAAACCAAAGTGAGCCAATCCGGCTTTTCTTTTGGAGGATACATCCACAATATCATTTCTGACCGGATTACCTAAAAGCGCAATTTTTTCTTTCGGGAAAAATGCCTCCATTCCCGGATAAGCAACACAAATCTTCTTTGCCCTTTTAGCCAACAGTTTGTTGGTAATTCCCGCATAAGAATTCTGTTCCTGAATCAAGGTCGGAATGCCGGCGAGCGAAGCCATCATCAGCAAAGGTCCACTGGCAAAGCCGCCAACGCCAACTGCTACATCCGGTCTGAAATCGCGTATGATCTGCCTGGCTTTCGACAAGCTGTTGACGAGTTTGAAAGGAAACGCAAGGTTGTCGAGAGACAACTCTCTTTTTATACCCACTATGGGCAACCCGACAATTTCATACCCTGCACGCGGCACTTTTTCCATCTCCATTTTACCCAATGCACCTACAAACAGCACTTCCAGATCAGGGACCTGCTGCTGTAATGCATTTGCAATGGCAATAGCCGGATAGATATGCCCGCCCGTTCCGCCTCCGCTGATTATAACTCGTTTTGACATTTTTTTCAAATCCTTTTTTCTTCAAGCGTTTCCCCCCGACTCACACTGAGGATCATTCCCATAGCTATTCCCGTAAAAATCAGAGAAGTTCCTCCCTGACTGAAAAACGGCAGCGTTTGACCGGTAACAGGAACCAGCCCGACGGTTACAGCCATTGCAGAAAACGCCTGACTAACCACAATAAATGTCAGGCCAGCAGACAAAAGTCCGCCAAATGGCCTCTTTGTAGCTTCAATTGCTTTAAGCCCTCTGTATAACAGAATCAGATAAAATACAATCAGTATCGTGCCCCCAACCGTTCCGTATTCTTCAACGGCAACTGCGAAAATAAAGTCCTTCTGAGGTTCCGGAAGAAATCGCTTTTGCCTGCTTTTGGAAACACCTTCGCCGTATAAGCCGCCGCGCGCCATCGCCATGTAAGATTGCTGAGACTGATAAACGACAACATCTTTATCAAAGAAAGTGGCAATTCTGCTCTGTGCCGTTCCCGAGCGCTGCGTAGAATTAAGAAGGATTGCAATGGTAGCAAAAAACACCAATCCAAGCGCCGTAAACAGCAGATAATGCAAAGGAACTTTTCCTACGAACATGAGTAGAAAACAAATACCCGCAAGCATCACAGCCGTAGAAACATTACTGGTAAAAATGAGTCCGCATACGACGCCGACCAATGCAAGCGGCTCCATGAAAAGTTCACGGGTATTCCAGCCACCTTTGATATGACGTGCCAGAATAAGCGACAAATGTGCAATTAAAGCAACTTTTGCCCATTCCGAGGGTTGAAAACGCTGTCCGATAATCGGAATTTCAATCCACCTGGCGGCATCATTTACAGACCGCCCAAAGAACATGGTAAAAATCAGCAGCAGAATAGAACTCCATACAGCCAGCCTCGTAAAATAAACAAACCGTATGTAAGGAATTCGGTGTACAAAAAACATCACAACCAAGGAAACGACACACAACAGTACATGCTTGTAAAGATAATACTCTGTATTTCCCCCCATCTGGCTATACGCATCTTTTACACTCGCACTATATACTACTACAATACTCCACAGAAGCATGATAATGCATATTCCCCAGATCCACGGATCACCTTTCAGATTCTTTGCGATCCATGCCTGCGTATCTTCCCTCGATTTCGTCAAAAAACTCATACAAACTGCTTGAAATAGATGAAGCTGAAATATTATGAATGAATAAGATTTCTTACAGCAGCCTTGAACTTGTTACCCCGGTCTTCGTAATTTTTAAATAAATCGAAACTTGCACAAGCCGGTGAAAGCAGCACAACATCGCCCGGAGTGCTCCATTCCTGCGCTTTGTTCACTGCATCCTGCACATCCTGCGTGGTGTATATATGAGAAACTATCCCCGTAAAATAATCTTTAAGCTTTTCAAAATCCTTACTTAAGATAATCAGCCCTTTAACCTTGTTGCGTACAAGTTCTTCAATCTGACTGTAATCATTTCCTTTGTCAACGCCGCCTGCAATTAGAATGACAGGCTGCTCAAAACTGCCCAAAGCATAGAATACGGAATCGACATTGGTTGCCTTGGAATCATTAATATACGTTACCTTGTTGATCGTTTCCACTTCTTCAAGCCTGTGCGGAGCATTCTGAAAAGTAAGCAACCCTTCACGTATTGCAACCGGATCCAATCCCGAAAGCTGTGCTACGGCAATGGCAGCCAGTGCATTGACGGCATTATGCGGACCTTTAATCGGCAGATCGGCAAAATCCTCTTCAAAAGATTTCCCGCTAATGTTCGAGATCAGTTTTCTGTTAAAAAAATACGAACCTTGCTTTATTTCCTGTTCCAGAGAAACGGCCAGCATGGACGAAGGAATATTCCTCTTTCCAATCTCATTCCTGATAACTTCACTGTCATGAAAATAAACGAAATGATCTTCCGCCGTCTGGTTCCGGATGATATTGAATTTGGAGTCAATATAATTTTGAAAACTATAATCATACCGGTCCAGATGGTCCGGCGTAATATTGAGCAGAACGGCAATGTGCGGCCGGAAATGAATGATATTGTCCAGCTGAAAACTGCTTATTTCAAGAACGTAATATTCATAATCTTTTTCAGCAACCTGCCATGCAAAGCTATCTCCGATATTCCCCGCAAGCCCCACATGAAGGCCTGCATTCTTTAAAAGATGATAAGTAAGAAGCGTAGTAGTAGTTTTACCGTTACTGCCGGTAATGGCTATTATTTTTGCATCGGTATAGCCGGAAGCAAATTCAATCTCAGAAATAACAGGAATTTCTTTTTCCTTCAATGCCCGGATTAAAGGCACTGTATCCGGAATTCCCGGACTTTTAATTACCAGTTCTGCGTCAAAAATTCTTGCTTCGGAATGGACTCCCTGTTCAAAAGGTATATTTTCGCGGGTCAGAATATCGCTGTATTTCTGGTGCAATTGGCCGCGATCTGATAAAAACACATCAAAACCTTTATTTCTGGCCAGAATTGCAGCTCCGACTCCGCTTTCTCCTCCACCCAAAACAATAACCTTTTTTTGCACAAGACTTAATTTAATCGTTAAAGACAATCATTCAATACGAAGGTAAATCTTTTACAGAAAATTTTTTTTACTCTTGTCGAATAACTATAATAAAAAAGAGACACATGCCAATGCGCCTCTTTTTTCCGGTTTGTTTTTACGCGATAACTTTTTTGATATATGACTTCAAATAGTTTGAGTTAATCAGCTTCTCAAATTTCAGTTTTTGGAAGTTTCCGACCCGAATACCATTATTATTTAAAAGTGTACAAAAAGCCAATGCTCAGTGCTTGTGCAAACTGGATCTTCCGGCTTTGATCTTCATCATAAACAATAATAGCGCCCAAATTGGCATTTATATATTTGTTTACTTTTGCTGTAAACATGGCATCCAGCCGGTTATCCGTGTTAAAAGGCTTTGCAAAGCCGGAAAACATCTGGTATCTGAATTTCAGGTTTACATTCTTGGCAATGTCTTTGTCAAAATTGGCGACGATCTGTAACAATGCAGCTTCCGTTCTCACCCTTTTTCCTATCGGAACACCGTAATTTTGCTGATCCGGCGTATTGACATACAAATTTTTGTCCATAACAATGGTCTGGCGGAGTGCGCCTGGCGCAAAATCAACAAAAAAATAGGAAGCCGGCCTGAATTCAATACCGATTGCCTCGGTTACATAGGCCGGCGAAAACAAACCGGAAACTTTTCTTTTGAAAAAAACAGAATCCGTTGCGGCCGAGTAATTGTAGCCCGGCGCGAATTGTGAAAGAAAATTGATGTTTGTAAACAAGCTCCATTTTGCAGTCAGTTCACGGTTATATTTTGTATCAAAAAAAATCCTGTCTGCATTTTTACGGCTTTCCTGTCCTTTGTTCCTGACAATGCCGTATTGCGACTGAAAGTCATTCCGCCATGCATTCCGGCCCGATTTCTTTTCTTTTAATGCATTGAAAAACAATCCTACGGCAACCGAGTTTACACCTCCGCCCGTCCAGTTTGAGCTGAAAGATCCCTGATTTAAATTAGCCCCGAATTCTATTTTTTGCCATACGGTATCTTTTTGTATTTTGAGCTTGGCAAGATTAACAGGATTGGTAAAATCAACAATACGTTGTGCATTTCCGGGTAGAACTGCAACAATCAAAACTAAAATAAACAGAAAGCTGCTGCGAATTTTCTCACTCATTTACTTCAATATTAGTGAACATGCCTGCCTTGCAAAATTGATGGCTCGTTAAAATTCAATGCCATAATTTCGCAGGTAAATGTAAAACTGGTTACATGAACCAGCTAAAATAAAACATTTTCACTCATTTTTTAAAGATATTCACTGAAAGAGAAGTGCTTCGTAATACTTCCTTTTCAGCTTTTCACGCGATCGCATCAGCCGCATTTTCACGGCACTTTCCGTCAGCTTGAATGTTTTTGCAATATCGCGGATGCTCAGATCGTCCATATATTTCATGAACAGCAACGCTTTATCATCCAGAGCCAGCTGATCCAGGGCATGTTTGAGACTTTGCATATTTACCTCATCCGCTTCAAAAACAGCCAGTATGTCCTGGTCATCAACGAGATCGGCTGCTTCTTCATACACGGTCACAATCCGCTTTTTGTTGGAACGCAGCAGATCCATACAGTGATTGTAAGTAATCGAAAAAAGCCAGGTTGAGAATTTGGCATCTTCCTTAAACGTATCCATTTTGAATATCAGTTTAAGAAAAACATCATGGGTAAGATCTTCGGCCTTTGAAGCGTCCTTGATCAGGGAAAGGCACTTTTGATACACCTTAAAGGAGTATCTTTCATAAAGCTTTTCAAAATAACGATTGTCCTGCGATTCCAGGAAAAGCTTGACTAACTCTTCATCCGTTGAATTATGCCGTGCATAATTATCTAATTGGGATTTAACCATTCTGATTTCACAATGTCGCCGATAGTGTGTGTTCAAAAAATTAACCGGAATTAATTTTCTGTAAATATTAAAAAACAACGCCTGGTATACAAGCAGATACCAGGCGTTGATAATATTATTTTGCTATATGCAATTACTAGGCACCAATTGCTACACGCTTAAAGGCTTTAACCGTAAGTCCTTTTGCAGTTTTTTCTAATAACTGGCGGATAGTTAATGAAGAATCTTTTACAAATTCCTGGTTCAAAAGTGTATTGTCTTTGTAGAACTTCTGAAGTTTTCCCTGAGCGATTTTTTCAAGCATTGCTTCCGGCTTGCCTTCCGCTCTTGCCTGCTCTTTTCCAACTTCAATTTCACGTTCAACCGTTACAGAATCCACTTCATCTTTATCCAGTGCAATCGGCTTCATCGCTGCAATCTGCATGGCAACGTCTTTACCAAGTTCGTTCACATCCGTTCCGTTTACGCCTGTAAATGCAACCAGAACGCCCAGTTTGCCATTGGAGTGGATATATGGAACTACTTGGTCCGCTGTAACATTTTCGTAAGCAGTGATTTCCAGTTTTTCACCCAGTTTGCCCACAAGGTCAACGATATGCTCGCTTACCGGACGGCCATCGGCCAAGGTAGCAGACAATAAAGCCTCTTTATCAGCGATGTTGTCAGCAACAGCTTTATCCAGTATGCTTTGAGCAAGATTTTTGAAATCTTCAACATTGGAAACAGGTTCGGTTTCACAAGCCAAAGCAATCAGTTTGCCGTTTGTTCCGTCTTCACTGATTTTCACCAGTACAGTTCCTTCTGAAACAGCATTATCTGCACGTTTCGCAGCAACTTTTTGACCTTGTTTACGTAGGATATCAACAGCCTTGTCAAAATCGCCATCAGCTTCCTGAAGTGCTTTTTTGCAATCCATCATGCCCGCGCCAGTCATCTGGCGGAGTTTGTTTACATCTTGAGCGGTAATTGCCATGATTTGGTTAAATATGATTTATTAATGTTTGATAGAAAAGACCGGAGTTACCTGTTTATGAACAGTCCTGATCTGTTTCCGGTTGAATTAAAAAAACTGTAGCCCATAGCAAAAAGGCTATGGGCTACTTTTATCTGTTCAGACAGGAAAGGTTGCTGGAACCAAGTCCATATTGCCCTGATTATTCTTCAGTGTTTTCAGCTACGCTTGTTTCCTCAGCTACTTCTGCACGAGCTGCAGGTGCTGCATCTTCATTGCCTCTGTCCACCTGACGTTTGGCTTCTTCTTCCTCAACAAGGCGCTGATCGTCTTTATCTTGTTTGCGTTCCATCAAACCTTCTTCAATCGCCTTTCCGATCGCCAGTGTAATCAATGAAATTGCTTTGTAAGCATCATCATTACTTGGTATAGGAAAATCTACAAGGTCCGGATTTGAGTTTGTGTCGCAGATCGCAAAAATAGGAATGTTCAGTCTTTTTGCTTCTGAAACCGCAATATGCTCGCGTTTTACATCAACGATGAAAAGTGCGGCAGGAAGGCGAGTAAGGTCAGCTACACCACCTAGTACTCTTTCCAGCTTGTCCTTTTCACGTGTAAGCATCAGGCGTTCTCTCTTCGCTATGTTGTTAACCGTGGTTTCGTCTTTCAGCATCTTCTCAAGAGTCTGCATTTTTTTCAAAGACTTGCGAATCGTGCCAAAGTTTGTAAGCATACCGCCCAACCAGCGATCAGTTACGTAAGGCATTTTAAGGCGTTTTGCCTCTTCCGTTACGATTTCCTGCGCTTGTTTCTTAGTAGCAACAAACATGATCTTACGTCCTGAACGAACGATCTGCTTCAATGCGGCTTCTGCCTGATCAATGCAGTTCAATGTTTTATTCAGGTCAATGATGTGGATCCCGTTTTTCTCCATGAAGATATACGGAGCCATGCGAGGATCCCACTTGCGGGTAAGGTGGCCAAAATGAACACCTGCATCCAATAGTTCTTTATATTCTATTTGTGCCATTGCCAAATTTGAGTTTTAAAAAAGATAATTTTATTTACGCAGCACAGCACATCGGGCACGATAAGTACTGTCTGGACAATCTTTCTGTCATTTTTAGTCAGAGGTTGTCATTTGTTGTCATGGATTGTCATTGCCGTTAGTATACTACTGTTATAACAAATGACTAAACCTGACCATTCGTGACTATAACTGACCACAAATGACAATGCAATATTAACGTTTCGAGAACTGGAATCTCTTACGAGCCTTCGCGCGGCCGTATTTCTTACGTTCCACCATACGCGGATCACGTGTAAGAAATCCTTCTTTCTTCAAAGCGCCACGGAACTCTCCGTTGTATTCGCAAAGCGCACGGGAAACTGCCATACGGATGGCTTCCGCCTGACCTGTGATACCGCCGCCTCTTACGTTTACTTTAAGATCATAACCATTTCCTCCGCTGATCACAGCAAAAGGCTGCTGAAGTACAATCTGGTGAACTTCAAATGGAAAATATTCTTTGTAATCGCGTCCGTTTACTTTGATATCTCCTTTACCCGGCGTCATATAAATACGGGCCACGGCTGTTTTTCTTCTACCTATTGTGTTGATAACTTCCATGAATTACAACTTGATTTCTTTTGGTTGCTGAGCACTGTGCGGATGTTGTGCATCAGCATAAACAAACAGATTTGTGAATAAACGACGTCCCAAACGGTTTTTTGGAAGCATGCCTTTTACAGCTTTCTCGATTACACGACCCGGGTGTTTCTCGAGCAACTCACGAGGAGTCTGAAAACGCTGACCTCCTGGATAACCTGTATGGCGAACATAAATCTTGTCCGTCATTTTCTTTCCTGTCAACTTGATTTTATCGGCGTTGATAATGATAACATTATCACCACAGTCCACATGAGGAGTGTAACTTGCCTTGTGTTTGCCTCTGATAATTTTCGCAACTTCACTGGCCAAACGACCTAAAATTGCATCCTGAGCATCCACAACAACCCACTCCTTGTTCACTGTGTTTTTGTTCGCCGAGATGGTTTTGTAGCTTAACGTATCCACGATTAACAAAAATTTTAATTGATTTTCAATATATTACACTGTAACAAGACAGTCCATCGCAAAATGGGAGTGCAAATATAGAGTTTAACAAATTGAATTACAAGTATGTTAAGAAATTCTGTTAATCCGAGGCATGGTAAATACGTCCTTTTTACGTCTTACATTAACTTAAAAAGACAACTGCCGCGCACAATCTTCGATACAAATTTAAATCAAATCCTTTCCTGAGCCTTTATGAAACTGTTAACCATTGTCCTTTCCTGCATGCTTTACAGCATGTCTGCAAAATCACAGGCATTCGAACCACTTTCTTTCAAACCGCTTTTCAACGGAAAAAACCTGAACGGCTGGATTGATGTAAATACTTCAAAAGAAACCTGGAAAGTTAAAAACGGTACGCTTGTATGTTCCGGAAAACCGATCGGTGTCATGCGTACGGAAAGGCAATACGAGAATTTTGTACTGGAAATTGAATGGAAACACATGGAAGCAGGCGGCAATTCGGGCGTTTTTATATGGAGCGAAGGCACTCCTTTCGAAAACGATCCCCTTACAAAGGCCATTGAAGTACAAATGCTGGAACTGGACTGGGCCAATCAGCATAATGCAACGGATGCTTACGTGCATGGCGAACTGTTCCCGACTATGGGCATGAAAGCCATTCCCGACAACCCGAGAGGAACCCGCAGCAAATCCATTGAAAAAAGATGCAAAGGCAAAGGTGAATGGAATAAATATGTTGTCGTATGCGTGGACGGAACAGTTAAGTTATCCGTTAACGGAAAATTCGTGAACGGGCTGCGCGGTTCCGAACGTAAAAGAGGATACATATGCCTGGAAGCCGAAGGTGCCGAAATCCATTTCCGCAATATCCGCATTCTTGAACTGCCGGATGGCGTAACAAGCGCGGAACAAACTGCTCCTTTGGTAAATTGATTTGCAAAATTGATTTTCTGATCTAACTTAGGGCTGTTATAAACCCTTTTACATGAAAATCTCCTTTGTTGGTTCAGGAAATGTTGCCTGGCATCTTGCTCAGGCTTTTGAAGATGCCGGTCACTGGATTTGCGAAGTTTACAGCCGTGACACTCAAAAAGCCCGTCAGCTTGCTTCTTATTTGTATGATACCGACATCCAGCCGGACCTTAATTTCTCAGAAAGCGAAGCGGAACTGATTGTCATTGCAGTAAGCGACGATGCCATCGAAAGCATTATTGAACGCATTGTGCTGCCCGAAGGCGTTATCCTTGTTCATACTTCCGGAACCCGTTCACTGGCGGAATTTCAGAAACTGGTTGAGATTTACAGCGACGTATACGTTCATACCGGCGTTTTTTATCCGCTTCAGACTTTTACAAAAGGTGTGGAAATGGATTACAAGGAACTGCCTTTTTGCATTGAATCCAGAAACGAACTGATTGAAAATAAGCTCATTCAGCTGGCGCAGACGGTAAGCAACAATGTAAACCGGATGGATTCGGATGAAAGGTTTATACTGCATGTCGCAGCCGTTTTCGCAAGCAACTTTACCAATCACCTTCTGACCATCTCTCATTGCCTGCTCGAAAAAGAACAGCTGAAATTCGATCTGCTTAAACCACTAATTCAGACAACATTCCAGAAAGCACTGGAGTCGGACGATCCTTCGCTCGGACAAACCGGGCCTGCAAAGCGCGGCGACTGGAAAACGACCGGAAGACATCTGGAGTATCTGCAGGAAACCGATGAGGACTGGACTGAAATTTACAGGCTTCTTACCGATAAAATCAGGAACTTCTATATTTCTAAATGATCCTAAGGCTGCAGTCCGGAAAAAAGTTAGGCTATATTTGCAGAATTCATCATTTGGTTGGTCATGGATTCTACATTAACGGATCGCTTCAGGCGTATTACTACTTTTATATTTGATATTGACGGCGTAATGACAGACGGAAGCGTAATTGCGCTTGAAACCGGAGAGCAGCCGCGTACCTTTAATGTTAAAGACGGTTACGGCATCAACCGCGCCGTCAGACTGGGTTACCGCGTTGCAATCATTTCTGCCCAAAATCAGATTGGTGTTCGCAAGCGTCTCGAATATCTTGGCGTTACAGATATTTTTATAGGAACTTCTCCCGACGGAAAATTGCCGATCTTCAGAAAATACCTGGCAGAAACCGGCATTACTGAAGATGAAATTGTTTTCATGGGCGATGACCTGCCCGACTATGAAGTAATGCGGACCGGTGTTCTCAAAGCTTGTCCGGCTGATTCCGTTGATGAAATTCTTGAACTTGCCGATTACATTTCTCCGAAAAATGGCGGTCACGGCGCAGTCCGCGATCTGATTGAACAGGTGATGAAAGCGCAGGGCAGATGGATGACATGGTTTGATCAGGCGAAGTAAGCAGCAAACGGAAAGCGGATTAGTGGAAAAAAAGCGTTACTTCCCAAACCTGAACGGCATACGCTGCATTGCAGCTCTTTTGGTAGTTTTTCATCATCTGGAACAGGCCAAGCATGCAATGGGAATTCATAATTTGTACGAAATTGCTCTTGTTCAACATGCCGGGCGGCTGGGCGTCGGGCTTTTCTTTGTGCTGAGCGGATTCCTGATAACCTATTTGCTGCTGGAAGAAAAAGGCCGGTTTGGAAATGTGGATACAGGAAAATTTTACCTGCGCAGGGTTTTCCGGATCTGGCCGATCTATTTTCTGATCATTATTTTATCCTTTTTTGTATTTCCTGACATAGAGCTGCTCAACTTTCCCGGAACAGACGAAAAACTGCAGACGCACGCTGCCGAACGGCTTACGCTGCTTTTCCTTGTGTTGCCCAACTTTGCATTTGTACTCTACGATCTTCCTTACTGGTGCGCGCAAACATGGTCAATCGGTGTGGAAGAACAGTTTTATTACCTGTGGCCGTGGCTGATCAAATATCCCAAAAAGCGCATTTTTATCCTGTTGCTGTTTCTGGCAATTACTGCCGGGCTTTTATTTCTGGGATTACAGCTTGTAAATGTTCCTGAACCAACGCAAAATGCCATGATCACTACATTTCTGGGCCAGTTCAGAATACAGACGATGGCGTTAGGCGGATTTTGCGCATGGCTTGTCTACAATCGCAAAACGCGTTTTCTGGATTTTGTTTTCAGAAAAGACATCCAGATTGCAGCTTATAGCATGCTTGCCGTTCTGTTCTTTTCAGGACTTCATTTTTTTGGTTTTCTGGAAGTCTACGCCTTTTTCTTCGCCTTTTTTGTGCTGAATGTTTCCTGTAATAAAAACACGATTGTCAGTCTGGAAAATCGGGTCATGAATCATCTTGGCAAAATTTCATACGGACTTTACATTTATCATGTTTTCGTCATTGTTTTGATTATAAACTTTTTGAAGAACTATTTTCCTGATTTTACCGGAATTTATTATCAGATCGGACTGTATATTTTAAGTTTTGCCGGATCTGTTCTGGTCGCTTCATTTTCCTATTCTTTCCTTGAAAAACCGTTGCTGGCATTTAAAGACAAACGGTTCGGACGCTGAATTTCAGAATGCAGTTTTGTTTACATCCGGAAGCTGTGACATCGTATAAAATCTCAGTTTCTGCCGCTTGGCTTCTTTAAGTATTTTTTCTAAAAAGCGTACATCAAATCCATATTCTCCGTTTTGCGGAGCCGAATGTAAAGGCTCATGTCCGAACAGCATTAAAGCCGAATTGGTCTGTTTTGCTTTTTCAATGGCTTCATTCATTTCTTCTTCTTTCAACTCCGCATCCGTATCAATCAGAAGCGCGTCCACTTTCCGTTCATGTCCGAAAGGATAAAAAATCCAGCTCATGATTCTTGGAGCCAGCGTATAAACCGGAATTCCGTATAACTTTCGTCTGGAAATGGCCACGTCCCGAAGTATTTTAAAACCATTGGCAAACAGAACAGAATCCGCTTCATCATTATGGTTGCCGCCCGGATGCGCATAGGATTTCGGGTAAAAGCCGGCCTCCGATAAATACTTCAGGCCGGGGAAAAGCTCCGTTTCAGCATACTTTTGGGGGCCCAGTGATGCGATAAGTTCGGTAGACTTTCCATGAATGGTTCCGTGAAAGCCGATCTCGTGACCGTCATTTTGCAACTCCTTCAATTTATGAATTTCATCTTTCGTCAGGCTTTTTCCGCAGGTGACAAAAAACGTAACCTTTGCATTGTATTTCTGAAACAAAGGCCGCAGCGCATGCCATTCATTGATAAAATGATCATCAAAAGAAATCGCTATTCCGCTGTTTTCATGATTTTCCGAACTTTCCCGGCAGGAAATCAGCAGCATGCTCATGAACAGGAAAATGGCTTTCCGGAAAAACAGGAACCCCGGCCTTATCGTTGAATATTCCAATACTTAGCGGACGAAATGTTAATTTCGCTAAATTAATTACACAAAATGAAAATTCTCCATACTGCCGACTGGCATATCGGCAAAAAGCTTGACAACTATTCCCGTCTTGACGAACAAAGGCTTGTACTGGACGAAATATGCGTTATTGCAGAACGGGAAATGGTGGATGCCGTTATTGTTGCCGGGGATCTGTTTGACAATTTCAATCCTTCTTCCGAAGCTACTGAATTGCTGTACAGCACTTTGCATCGACTTTCGGCCAATGGAAGCAGGGCCGTTGTAGCCATTGCCGGCAATCACGATTCTCCAGAGCGCATTCAGGTTCCGGATGCGCTGGCGAAAGTCTGCGGGATTATTTTCGTCGGTTTTCCGAATACAGAAATTCTGCCTTTTTGTACGCAGGAAAAGGTGGAAATTATTCGTTCAGCAAAAGGATTTATAGAACTTAAACTGCCCAATTCCGATATTCCGCTCCGGATCATACATACGCCTTATGCGAATGAACAGCGCCTTAAAACTTTTCTGGGTACCGAAGATTCAGAGGAAGCGTTAAGAATCCATCTTCAGAATCACTGGCAGGAATTGGCTGATCAGTTTCTTGACAGCGAAGGCTTTAATCTGCTGACTACGCATTTGTTTGTGATGCAGAAAGGCGAGCCGATGCCGGAAGAACCGGACGACGAACGCCCGATCCTTCATATCGGAGGTGCGCAGGCCATTTATACCGAAAATTTTCCAAAGCAAGTTCATTATGTCGCGCTCGGGCATTTGCACCGCTATCATGTAATTTCTGCAAATCCGGCTCCGGTCATTTATTCCAGCAGTCCGCTTGCTTACAGTTTTTCCGAAGCGAATCAATCCAAATACGTCGTTATTATAGAAGCAGAAGCCGGAAAACTGGCCGGTTACAGGCCGATTGAGCTGCAGAATGGAAAGAAACTGCGCAGAAAAAGTTTTCAGGATATTGAAAAAGCCATTGTCTGGCTCAAAGAAAATTCGGAAGACCTGGTGGAATTAACCATTGTTTCGGACCACTATCTGGAAGCGGCTGATAAAAAGCGGCTGACAGAAGCGCATTCCGGCCTGATCCAGATTATTCCCCAGATCAAAAAAGACGAACTTTCAGAATCCGCTGCACAAATTGATCTGTCGTTAAGCGTTGAAAAACTGTTTCTTGAATATTTTAAAAGCAAAAACAAAGGCCAGGAACCTTCAGAAGGTTTAATGGATGTGTTCAGGGAAGTGCTGGGAAGCGAAGAAGATTAGGATACAAAAAGCCTGAAAGCTGTCCGGAATGCAGGCAACTTTCAGGCTTTCAGTTAATATTTATATTAAAATGCTTAACTCGCTCTTTTCAGTTTTGCTTCAATGGTTTGCTGCGTATGCGGCACAATTCTCAGCCTTTCTTTCGGGATCAGTTTTCCGGTATCGATGCAAATTCCGTAAGTTCCGTTTTTAATCCTTACCAAAGCATTTTCCAGCTGAATGGAATACTTCTGAAGTCTGGCGGCCAACTGACTCAAATTCTCACGCTCACTGGCATCAGCACCGTCTTCCACAAGCTTGGCAGAACCCGCGGTAATGTCCGTACCGCTGTCATTTTTTTTGCTCAAACCTCCTTTGATATAATTCAGCTCGCTCATTGTCGCCTGCAATTTCCCGCGGATGAGCTCTTCAAATTCCTTCAATTCTTCTTCGGAATATCTTGTACGTTCTTCTTGCATAATCTTAATTGAATTTGTTATCAGTATGAAGGAGCGTTTTAAAATACAAAAGTACTAGTATTCTCTTTATTTCGAAATAGTATTTTATCAATATAGCTTTCTATTCCGAAAGTAACTGTTGAAATTGCTTAAACCTCTATAAAATGACAAAGCCACAACCTTTACGGTTATGGCTTTACTTGAATATTTAGCGAACTACTTGTACAAAACCGATTTTACTGCTTCAACAACGCGCTTTGTACTTGGCAAAATTTCTTCTATCAATGTTGGTGCGTACGGAAGCGGCACATCGCGGTTTGTAACCCGGATCACCGGTGCATCCATATAATCAAACGCATGACGCTGAATGTGATATGTAATTTCTGTTGAAATGGATGCCAGCGGCCAGGCTTCTTCCACAACTACGCAGCGGTTGGTTTTTTTCACCGATTCAATCACTGCGGCATAATCAATCGGACGAACCGTTCTGAGGTCAAGAACTTCTACATCAATGCCTTCTTTTTCCAGTTGAAGTACGGCCGGCATTACTACTCTCGGGATCATTTTACCAAATGAAACAATGGTTACATCTTTACCCGGACGTTTGATGTCTGCTTTTCCCAGCGGAATCAGATATTCTTCTTCCGGAACCATCATTTTATCGCCGTACATTACTTCTGATTCCATGAAAATAACCGGGTTATTGTCGCGGATAGAAGATTTCAGAAGTCCTTTGGCATCATACGGATTGGAAGGAACCACTACTTTCAGGCCGGGCGTGTTTGCAAACCAGTTTTCAAAGTTCTGTGAGTGCTGTGCTCCAAGCTGTCCTGCGTTCCCCGTCGGTCCGCGAAAAACGATCGGGCAGCCGTATTGTCCGGCCGACATGGAAAGAATTTTGGCCGCACTGTTGATAATCTGGTCAATGGCAACCAGAGAAAAGTTGAAAGTCATGAATTCCACGATCGGGCGAAGTCCGTTTCCGGCTGCTCCTACTGCGATCCCGGCAAAACCAAGCTCTGCAATGGGCGTATCAATGACACGGTCAGGTCCGAATTCATCCAACATTCCCTGACTGGCTTTGTAGGCGCCGTTATATTCCGCAACCTCTTCGCCCATAAGAAATATACTTTTGTCAAGGCGCATCTCTTCCGACATGGCGTCGCGAATGGCATCTCTGAATGCTAATTCTTTCATCCGTAATTTTATAATTATTTAATTCTAGAAGAAACCATCACAAAATTCTGATATCCAAACGGATATAAACCTGTGCGGTTTATTAAAACAGGTTTGTATGCTTATTTCAAAAATGATCTGGTAAAATTAGAGAAACAAGGCCAATTCTCAAATCTTTAAGGTAAGCATTCCAATAAAATGGAATTAAATAGGCAACTTATTATCTGCTATAAAGGAATTACATCCACTTCAACGGAAAGCGTGTGTTTGCCGTAACTGAAAATAATGCCTTTCAGCGGCGGAACGTCGTTGTAATCACGGCCCCAGGCTGTAACAATATGCCTTTCTCCGGGCACAACATTATTCGTCGGATCAAAATCGCACCAGCCGTAATCGGGAATGTAAACCGAAATCCATGCATGCGAAGCATCCGATCCCTGCATTTTCTGCTTTCCGGGCGGCGGCAGCGTTTCCAGATAACCGCTTACATAACGCGCTGCAAACCCGAAACTCCGGATACATGCAATGGCCAGATGCGAAAAATCCTGACAAACACCCTTTCTGGCAGCAAGCACTTCTTTGATCGGCGTATGAATCGTAGTAAAATCGGAAACGAACTTGAATTCGGTATATATTTTTCTGCATAGCAGCTCCACACATTCATAAAGCGGCCTGTCATCCGGAAAGCAGTCTTTTGCAAAATCCATTATTTCCTGATCCCATTTTACAAAAGGACTTGGAAGCATATATTCCAGAAAGGCAATTTTCAGCGACCGTTCGCTCAGCATGCGGTTTCTGGCTTCCCGGCAGGTCACGACGGAAGGAATGAACAAAGATCCGGTCATTTCGCTCTGTCTTTCCACCACTCCGGTCGTGAGCACAGTCAGTTTTTTATGCGGGGAATGAAGTGAAAAATAGTGCGTTTTATTGCCGTAAAAATCGGTTCTTTCAAAAATCTGACTTGGTTCGGGCGTTACTTCTATCCTGAATTCCGTGCATACCTGATCCGGCAAAGTTCTTGGCGTAAGGCATAGCAAGCTGTGATAATTGCTTACCGGCTCGGCATACTTGTATTCTGTTTTATGAATCAGCTTATATTTCATCCTTATTATAATCCACAGGTTCGAAAAAAGAATGATGCATGATTGTATGGCTGAAATACATGTTGGTCAGATTAACGGAAACGGAACTGATCAGCCTGGATACTTCTGACAACAATTCGAAAAGCTCCGTTCTGTCGTATTCTCCGTTGCTTTTGCTGAGTGCAGGAATATCTGCAAGTTTCACGAGCGTAGATGCTTTCAATACGTATTTCTGTGCGTCGTTCAGCCGTTCTCCGCGTGTTGTGGACGGCAATCTGGCCAGATTGTTTTTCAGTTCGTCCAGCATATAAACCAGTGAAAACGGCAATGTTTTTTCCAGCAAAATCATATCCAGCATGGCCTCCACACTCAGATGTGATTTGTAGATCTGACGGTAATTGACAAGCAGATGATGATTGATCAGCGTTGCCTCGATCAGTTCGTTTTCAACTCCCGCCGAATTTTTTACACCAAAATTGGATTGTATCACACTGATTCTTGATAAAATGCGCTCAATCAGCTTTCCGGTTTCAAGCAGTAAAAAACTGTTGTCTCTCGGCATGCTTTCGGCTATTACGCCCAGAAATGTAAACATGTTGTTGAACAATCCGTCCAGCATTCTCTGAATGTTGTTGCTGTTCATGTGAACGGCATTCCTGATTTCCTGAAAACCGTTGTCGATCAGGTCCACAATGCGCCATGTTTCCATATTCCACTGATTGCGTACCGCGCTCACAGCATGCAGGAACGAACTGATGCTGGATGCAATGCTTCCCGGACGGTTTGTATTTGAAACAAGGTCAATAATTTCCTTGTAAGGGTCCGACATCAGCTCTTCCTCTTCCAGAAAACCCGGGTAAGTTGCAGAAAGATGGGTTAAGGACTGAAGCAGAATTTTAATGTGCTCCTGCTTTGCCGAGCCGCCGAAGTTCCGGTCCAGATTAAGCACATTGATCGTAATGTTCATGAACTTGATCACTGCCATAGTCCGCTCGCAGTAACGACCGATCCAGAACAGGTTTTCAGCACTGCGGCTTGGCAGGGAAATATGCTTGTTGACTGAAGAGGGTGCTGTGTAAACAACTTTCTCAGGCGCTTCACCGGTTTTGTCCGAAACGATCCAGGTATCTTTTGATAAGCCGCCGTACTGATTGGAAATCACGAACCGGTCTTTAACCGGCGAACTTCTTGTAAGCCCGCCTTGCATGACATGATATTCATTGCCATTTGCCACCATAAATGCCCGCAATGCGGCATAGCGCGGTACAATGTTCCCGTCGATCAATGACGGTGTTGTGGAAAGGCTTACTTCCTGCTGGGCAATGAATTCGTGCGGCCGCCGGGAAATCATTTTTTTCAGCTCGTCTTTTTCGGCGGCAGACAGCAGCCGGCCGTAAATAGACCTGAACTTTGTTTTTCGGTTCGCCTTCTTGATAATCAGTTCATCTATATGTGCAAGCACGTAGTTCAGTTCTTTCGTATGGCCGCACCACCATGTAGCAACAGAAGGCATAATCAGCTTTTCTCCCAGGAAATACGTACAGATATTACCCATAAAGGCATGAAACGCATGATTTTCCAATACGCTTGATCCCGGCGAGTTCAGGACCTGAACATTTCCCATGCGAATGGCCTGAAGCAAGCCGGGAACGCCGAGACGGGAATCTTCGCGCAGTTCAAGCGGATCGCACCAGTCGTCATCAATCCGGCGGATAATGACGTCTACTTTCTGTAAGCCTTCAATGGATTTGAGCCATACGCAGCCGTTGCGCACAAGCAGATCGTCGCCCTGCGCCAGTGTATATCCAAGATAAGAAGCCAGATATGCATGCTCAAAATACGCTTCATTATTTGGGCCCGGCGTCATGTAAACGATATTGGGCGCTTCCTTGTTTTTGTCCGAAAGTTTCAGGACTGTATTCTGCAGGCTGTTGAAGTAAGGCGACAGTTTGCTTACATACATGCCATCCGCAAGCTCGGGCAGCAGCTTGCTCATGACAATCCTGTTTTCCAGCGTATAACCGGAACCTGACGGAGCCTGCGTACGGTTATCGACGAGCCACATTTGTCCGTCCGGCCCGCGCGCCATGTCAGCGGCAAATAAAGTGAGCTGTTTATCAGAAGGAAGTTTTATGTCTGTGCACGGCCTGAAAAATCCGGTATTATCAAATACAAGTTCGGCCGGAATGATACCGTCCTTAATCAGGTTTCTTGGTCCGTAAAGATCCTTTAATATCAGATCCAGCAACACTGCCCTTTGCTGAAGACCTTTTGCAATTCCGTTCCATTCTTTTTGTTCAATTAAAAAAGGGATCGGGTCCAGCTGCCACGGACGGTTCAGGCCGTCGGGTGTTCCGTACACGTTATAAGTAACGCCGTTTTCCCGAAGCTTGTTTACAATATCCTTGTTCCTGTTTTTAAGTTCGTCAATTCCCAGCTTTTCCAGTGTGGAAAAAAGTGCTTTCCAGTAAGGTTTGATTCTTCCATTCAGATCCAGGACTTCGTCATAAGAACTAAGTCCGCTTTGATAAGACTGCAGCAGGTTTACGGAAGCTTCGGCAAGCATAATTGATTAACGGTTGTGCGTTCTGAAAGAAGAGAAAATATTGTCAGGAATGCACGCATGCGATAATTATACCACTGCATGGCATTCCCGGCAACATTTCGGAAAATACTTTATTTAACCAGGATTTCAGCTGTTCTGCGGTTCTTTAGATTTCCAGAATTTACGCAAATCCAGCGTGTTCGGATATTCCGGATTGATCAGTTCTATCGGCGTGTCGCTTCGCATTTCTTTTTTCGTTTCGGCTACGAAACGGGAAACGCTTCCGGTCGTTTTTTCCAGAACCGGAACTTCCTGCCTGGCAGAAGGCGTATGCCCGAAGCCCTGAAACAAGCTTATTTTCCGCGATTCTGCTTCAAAACTGTTTACAGGATAAGTGTCAAAGCTGCGTCCGCCCGGATGTGAAACGAAGTAAGTACAGCCGCCGAGTATGCGGTTGTTCCAGGTGTCAACAATATCAAAAACCAGCGGCGCATCCGCCCCGATCGTCGGGTGCAATGCCGATGGCGGGTTCCATGCCTTGTAGCGGATCCCGGAAACATACTCGCCTTTAATGCCCGAACTGCGCAGCGGAACGCGGCAGCCGTTACACACCAGGATATGTCGTCCTTCCACAAAACCGCTTACTTTTACCTGCAGCCGTTCCAGTGAAGAATCCACAAACCGTGCCGTGCCCGAATTGGAAAGTTCTTCACCCAGTACATGCCAGGGTTCAATCCCAAGCCGAAGATCAAGCTGGATATTATCGACTTTGATACCGCCGTAATGCGGAAACCGGAATTCAAAAAACGGATCAAACCAAGAAATATCGAAGTTATAGCCTGCGTCTTTCAGGTCATTTACAACGTCCACCATATCCAGATAAGCAAAATGCGGAAGCAGGAACCGGTCGTGCAGCTCCGTTCCCCAGCGGATCAGCTTGTGTTTGTAAGGTTCTTTCCAGAATTTGGCGATCAATGCACGTACAAGCAGCGTCTGAACAAGGTTCATATGCTTGTGCGGCGGCATATCGAAAGCGCGGAATTCGAGTATTCCCAGTCTTCCGGTCGAAGAATCCGGCGAATAAAGCTTGTCCATGCAAAATTCGGAACGGTGCGTATTTCCTGTAATATCAACAAGTAAGTTCCTGAAAATCCTGTCCACCATCCAGAACGGCACTTCCCGGTCCTCCGGAATCTGTTCAAAAGCAATTTCAACTTCATAAAGCCTTTCGTCACGGCCTTCGTCAATGCGCGGTGCCTGGCTTGTTGGGCCAATAAATGGGCCGGCAAACAAATAGCTCAGTGCCGGATGGTGCTGCCAGTAAGTAAGCAGGCTTCTCAGCAGGTCGGGACGACGGAGAATCGGGCTGTCGGAAGGTTTTGCACCGCCAATGGTTACGTGATTTCCGCCGCCGGTTCCGGTATGGCGCCCGTCCACCATAAACTTGTCGGTTCCAAGCCTTGAAAAAAATGCCTCTTCGTAAAGCGCACTGATGTTATCAACGAGTTCCTGCCAGTTTCTGGCCGGATGGATGTTTACTTCAATCACGCCCGGATCCGGTGTAACAATCAGTTTCTGCACACGATAATCGGACGGAGCCGGATAGCCTTCAATGCGAACGGGTATTTGCAGTTTCTCCGCAGTCGCTTCAATGGACGCCATCAGATCCAGATAATGTTCCAGATAATCCGTAGGAGGCAGATAAACATAAATAATGCCGTCGCGCTCTTCTACGCAGAGTGCCGTTTTGATAACCGGAACCTGAAACAGCAGCGGATCTTCTGCTTCTTCTTTTTTATTCTTTTTACCGTCTTTTTCCTCTTCTTCCACAATGGCATTTACAGGCAGTTCATAGGCCGGTGCAACCGAACCATAACGTGATTCTACAATCGGTTTGTAATCCGTCAATGCCGGCAAATCTTCAAAAGGGCTGCGTTCAACGGGCTGTTCGCGGTTTTCCTTGGCTACTTCAGGAAGCGATTTCAGCGGCAGCCGGAAGCCCATAGCGGAATTACCCGGGATCAGAAAGCAATGATTCCGCTTGAACTGCCACGCAGAACTTGACCAGTGTTTTCCTTTTTCATTCCATTTGACCGGCAGCACAAATCCCGCCGGATTGTTCAGCCCTTTTTCCAGCAACTTTGCAAGTGTCCTTCTTTCAATGGAATCTTTCAGATTCACTTTCAGCGGGTCCACATTCACGGGCAGCTTGCCTTCTTCCATGGCCCAGTAAATCGGGTCTTCGTATGCCGGGGTAATATTGTTGGTATCAATTCCGAGATACTTTGTCAGTTCCGTTGTAAAAAGTTCTGCCTCGCGGAAAGTATATTTTGTCTGGTTTTCCTTGGCGACGAGTTCATCGTTACGCCACATGGGAACGCCGTCATTTCTCCAGTACAAAGCATACTGCCAGCGTGGAAACGGCTCACCGGGATACCATTTTCCCTGACCGAAATGCAGCAGCCCGCCATGTGCAAAACGCTTTTTAAGCCTCAGCGACAAGTCGTACGCGAGTTGCCTTTTCAAAGGCCCGTCCGCTGCTGTGTTCCATTCCGGGGATTCAAAATCATCAATGGAAATGAAAGTCGGTTCGCCGCCCATAGTCAGCCGCACGTCGCCTTCCTGCAGATCCTTTTCCACTGCATTTCCTACTTCCATGACAGCCGCCCACTGCTCTTCGGTATATGGCTTTGTAACGCGCGGATCTTCATGGATGCGGAAAACTTTATTGTCAAATTCAAAAGTAACCTGACAAATATCCGTAGCGCCCGAAACCGGCGCCGCACTTGCATAATCGGGCGTGCAGCAAAGCGGAATATGGCCTTCACTTGCAAAAAGGCCGGAAGTCGGATCAAGCCCGATCCAGCCGGCGCCGGGCACATACGCTTCTGTCCACGCATGAAGGTCTGTAAAATCCTCTTCCGGGCCGGACGGGCCGTCCAGCGACTTGATATCGGATGTAAGCTGGACAAGATAGCCGGAAACAAAACGGGAAGCAATGCCCAGATGCCTGAGTATCTGAACAAGCAGCCATGCCGAATCCCGGCAGGAACCGCTTTGGATGTCCAGCGTTTCCTCACAGGTCTGCACGCCGGCTTCCATTCTGATATTGTAATGAATGGCCTTGTAAAGTTCCTGATTAAGATGAACAAGAAAATCAACAATCTTGATGTCGCGGTTTACTTTGGTTTTTTCAATCCATTGCATCAGCTTCGGGCCCGATTCGCGCGGCTCGAGATACGGACCGAGTTCTTTTTTTAATGTAGGCTCGTAATCAAACGGGTATTTTTCGGCATATTCTTCTACAAAAAAATCGAACGGGTTGATAACCTGCATTTTGGCAATTACTTCCACTTCAATGCTCAGTTCTGTTGTCTTTTCCGGGAAAACAACCCTTGCCTGATAATTACCGAACGGATCCTGCTGCCAGTTTATAAAATGATTTTCAGGCTGGATTTTCAGCGAGTATCCTTCAATTGCAGTCCGGGAATGAGGCGCGGGACGAAGTCGGAAAATATGCGGTGAAAGCGAAACACTCCGGTCAAACTGGTATTTTGTTTTATGTGAAATTGCAACTTTTATAGCCATAATTGGAGTAAAACGATAGTCTTGAATGATTTGAGAACCGGAAAAATGCCAGAGCCGAAAAAATGGTATTATACTAAATTTTTTGAAAACATACCCTTATAATGTATTTAAATTTTGCATAACAGGATTTTTGTACTATTAAATTTCACTCAAATACATTTTCGTAAAATTCTTATTTATAATGGAAATTAGCTCAGGTGCAATATTATGATTAAATGAACATTAACTGCACTTTGTATTTTCATATTCATTTAACCAATCGGTAACTGACTTCAGCCGGTAATTCATTGGCTGTATATAAATCAGAAATCTTCTGTTTTGTTTGTTGCACCAGGCGGTGTAACCAATGACCAAATGAAATCTGAACCACACTATAAAAAGGATAACCCGGATAGAAAGATAAACGTGCTTGTCGAAGATGAACTTTCTGTAAACCCGAAAACAGACAAGAATGCATCTCATTACGCCGTTCAGGGCCTGCTTACATTGGCAGCACTGGCTTTATTTCTTCTGATTCAGAATTTTCTGGGAAAAGCGGTGTTTGAAAAAGTGAAGTTTTACAAAGAAGAGTTCAATGCCAGAAGAAAAGCCATTGACACCGATTTGCTGATGGGCGAAAGATTCGGTCTGGATTATTTGCTGCCCAGATATCTGACTGAAATCATGAAGCCCCAGCCGGTTATACTGCTTACTCCGCCCCCGGCTTACACCAAAAAATACATCAGGAATTCATCCTCTTTTTCACTTACCAATCCGGTTTACATGTTCTATATGAATGATAAAATCCGGACGGTTTCGCTGGAAAGCAAGGATCATACCAAAGCAAATTGCACCATTTTGATCGATGCCGAAGGCAATTGCTATCCGCTGAAGATCACAAACAGCGAAGAACTCGCTTTTGCGAAAAATCTCTTCCTGGAAGACATTCCTTATACGCCAAAGAAATAAGCGGTCATTTTCTGTCAATTTTTCCCTTTCCGATGCTGTTCATCTGTATTTTGGTATTGCAATTTCTGGCCGGTTTTGGAATTGTTGACCGGTTTTCTGTCATTACGCGGTTGGCCCAGAAAATTTCCTTATCCATACTGATTGGCTTCTTTCTCTCAACACTGGCCGTTTATGTGCTGGAAATACTGCATCTGCCCATTTCGGCATTTTCTGTAATGACCGGAAACGCATTACTTGCTGCGGCTATTAATTACAATCCGGCCAAACTTATTAAAAGCCTTAAACTGCTTGTAATTCAGGAAAATGTCTCCATTAAAATATATGAAATCATTTTCCTGACTGCGATTGCATATCTTCTGTTTTTCAGCTTCTGGCGGACATACAGCATTCCGGTTACGCCTTATGACTCCATCGTCGGCATTGATCTGGTTGCCCGGCGGGCGCTTAAAGAAGGTCACATTGTTTCTTCCCTGTTTTTTCGCGAGGATTTCCGGCCTTATCTGTCAACACAGCCTTATTATGCGCCGTTCACGATGCTTATGCAGATCATTTACCGGTCTGTCGGTTTGCCGTTCGGACAAGTCTGGCTTGGGCTGCTTACGGTTTGCTTTTTTGTGTTTGCTTACAGCAAGATGTGTGAAAAAGTACATCCAATTATTGCAGGTTTCTGCATACTTCTTCTGTTATGTGCTCCTGAATTATACGCATACACCTTTCTGCTTCAAACCGACTTTTCCAATGCCGTTTTCTTTGCCATCGGAATGATCTTTACGGTTAATTTTTTAAGATCAGGAAATCTGCAGCATTTTACGCTCGCGGCCATTTTTATGTCAGCGGCATGCTGGACGCGTACGGAAACCATTATCATCGTAGCTGCCATTACATTGGTCCTGGCTGTTTTGCTGTACTCGGAAATGAAGTTCAGAGTAATCAAACTTGCTTCCATTTATCTGGCTGCGTCTGCGGCATCTACTTTTTTATGGAATGTCATTTTCTTCAAATTCTATTTCCCCGTCACACCGCAGGTCAGGGAACAGATTATCTGGAAAGGATTATACTCTTACGAGAAAACCAGCATGATTTTCAATGGCATGAACTTCTTTCTTTTCAGCATGGATTACTGGGGATGTACATTGTACCTTTTTATCCTGCTCTGGCTGATCAATTTCTTTATTTCCCGCAATGGAAAAGCATGGGCGAATCTTGGCTGGCCGTTGCTTATTTACATTTGCTTCTTTATCATGCTGCATCATTTCAGTCTGATGAACATTGAGTATACTTTCCGGAGAGGCGTCATGAAATTCCTGCTTGTCATGTGCCTGCTTACTTCCGAATTTCCCATTTTGAACAAGCATTTCACGTTTTCAAAGCAATCCTGACATTTCTTGATGCAAGAAGTATTACATCGGAACAAGCGAGTCAGCAGCTTTCCGGTGATTTCGGAACAAATTATATTAAGCGATCTTTCCGGTGATTTCGGAACAAATTATATTAAGCGATCTTTCCGTTAATATTTGTTTAAAAGTTGCGTAATTCGCTTAAAACCTGAAATACCAATCTTATCTGAAATGAAAATTGCAATCATCGGATGCGGCAATATGGGCATGGCCTTTGCCCGCGCTTTCCTGAAATTTGATCTTGTAAAGAAAGAAGACTTTCTGCTTGTCGAGAAAAGTGAAGATCGTATGGAAAGCCTCAACAGCTTTCAGCCCGGCGTAATTACCGGCATTATCGGCCCGCAGATCAGCAGTTACGACCTGATTATCCTTTCTGTAAAACCACAGGATTTCACATCCGTTTCTCAGGCTTTGCGCGAAGTTGTGCGGCCAAATCAGGTTGTGCTTTCCATTATGGCTGGTGTTACAATTCAGATCATACAAAATGCGCTGGACCATAAAGCCGTGATCCGCGCGATGCCCAATACGCCGGCCATGCTGGGAATGGGCATTACCGCCTACTCCGCTTCTCCGGAAGTAGATATCAATCAATTAAGGAAAATAGAAAACCTGATCAATGCGACGGGCCGTTCGGTATTTCTGGAAGATGAAGAACAACTGAATGCCGTTACGGCGCTGAGCGGAAGCGGGCCTGCTTATTTCTTCTATGTAGTAAAAGCCATGATCGAAGCCGGAAAACAAATGGGTTTTGAAGAATCCGTTGCGGCTTTACTCGTAAAACAAACCATGCTCGGCTCCTTTCATCTGATAAATACTGCCGACAAGTCGCTGGACGAGCTTATAAAAGCAGTGGCTTCCAAAGGCGGAACGACGGAAGCAGCTCTGAAACAATTTGAAACCGGAAAGCTGGACGAAACCCTGAAACAGGGAATTATTGCGGCACAAATCCGGTCTTCAGAGTTATCCAAAGGCTAGCCAACCTAAAACTTCATCAACAAACATACAGGCTTCTTTTACGCTTAACCGATTGTCGTGCCGAAAGTTCAAAGCGATTTGCAATTCACTCATTGACCAGAAAATGCACGATCCGGCATGCGGTACCGGTACTTTTTTCATTTTTGTCACTGGAAATGGTCAGTTGCAACGTATGCCGTCCGGCTTTGAGTTCATCGTCAAGCATCAGATACCACGGCAGATGCAGCTGCGTGCTCCATTCCGTAAACAAGTCGAGCGTACGCAGGTTTTTGCCATCAATCGTATAAGTAATTTTTCCTGCATCCGGCCCTGAAATAATGGCAATGCCGATTCCCCGGCCTTTGAAATCGAGCGTTAATGCTGCATTTGCTTTTTCACCGACGAGCATCGGAACATTTACAAATCCTTCTCTTGCAGAAACGTTATCTTCAGGCTTCCATGCCGGAATCAGCGTAAATCTTTTCAGACTTTTGGCTTCGCTAATGGAATGATAACCTGCTTTTTCGTACGAGAATTTATCCAGCGGAACAGGCAGCTTTGTGTCACTAAATGCGGCAGACGGCTCTGTTTTCAGCAGTTCTTTTATCGTCTGAAAATATAATTCCTGCCCGTATGGCGAAGGGTGCAGGTCTTTAAAATCGTATTCCCATGAAAATTCTCCCGTTTTTATCCGGTCGTAAACTTCACGCGCCAGATTCATGTAAGCAGCTCCGTAATACTTTGCCAACTTCTGATGCACTCCAACTTCAACAGGCTCTTTGCCAGCTTCATAATCAGCGCTCTTATCCGGATCTGCAAAGGCCATCATGACAACATTTGCCTTTGGGTTTGCAGCATACATCTGGCGAAGAATGCCTTCCAATCCGCGAACCTGCGCCTTTTCACCGAATCCGTTTACACGGTCATTTACGGCCGCTTCCACAAAAAGCAAATCAGGGATTCCTTTTGCCAGAACATCCCTGCTGAAACGGAATGCATGCGGCGTGCTGCCAAGCGAAGGAATCCCGGCAGCTATGAAAGTAAATTCAGTATTAGGGAAATGTTCCTGCAGATATTGTGAAGTCTTGTTCCGCCAGCCGGGATTATGCGTAATGGAACCGCCCAGAAATGCGACAGTCCCTTTTTTCAACGTTCTGAATTTTTCGTACGCATTGCCCAAACCTTTATTGATTTCAATATACGGCAAATGCGGTAATGGCTTTTTTACAGGAACGCTGTTTTGTTCAATAAAACTGGCAAAGAACTCCGGATGCTCAATCGGAAAATGATGGCCTTCCAGTGTCTGTTCGCCGCGCGTCATCGGGTATACACTGATCGGGCCGCCAAGCTTCATGTAATTTTGCACAAGCAAATCGCTGTTTTCAGCCGCAGGCACATATTTATCGTTTAGACCAATAACATGCAGAATCGGTACTTTAAATGCAGCCAGTCCTGCCAGATCGTTGAGCGGAATATCACTGAACTTTACAGCTTCTTCTTCCGACAATCCGTAAATTTTCAGAAATGCCGCCCAGTCTTTTTCCGAACCCAGCCCTTTTCCTTTGCCGCCGGGCCAGCTTTTCGGATCACAAACCGGCGCTTCGGCGTAAATGCAGCTTACTTTATCGGGATTTCGCTTTGCCCAGCCGTACACATATAATCCGCCGCGACTTACGCCTTCCAATGCCGGTTTTGGAGAAAACTGTTTTTCTTTTACAAGATAATCATAGAAAGAATCCCAGACCTGCATGGCCGAAGGATGTGCAAAAAGATCATTTGTATTTACGTAAGCGATATGAAATCCTCTGGAAAGCAGGATGCTGTCCATTTCCGTATGCCAGTCGGGAAAATGTGCGCGCCATACCCACGGATTGCCTGCAACGACTTTCCGCGGCTTTACAAACCAGGCTTTTCTGTTTTCAAAAGTGAATTCGACTTTATCAAACCCTTTCCATTTTGAAATATTTTCTTGCAGCTGTGCAAACACCGGATTTCCTGCAATCCACAGCATCAGGGCACAAAACCAGATTTTACGATTCGTTTTCATACAACGTCAAAGCAGTATTCCGGCATGATTTACCGATTGGTCATTTGGCATTGGTACGATAATTGAACTCGTATTTGAGAACCTCAAACAGATTTTATGAACAATATAGAAAAGTATAAAAGCATGGAGAAGATTCTCCGTGAAATTGAAGACCTGAAAAACAGCGAGACTGCGGTCATCAAGAAAATCGGACAGATTGAGACAGAAAACATGAATCTGAATGTTGAAAATCTTGATAAATCCTTAAATGATATTTACGACGGCGTATATCAGAACCTTCAGCATGTAGAAGATCTTCAGACTTCATTTACGGAAACGGTTGCCGACTTCAAGGCAAAGAACAATATTACTGATGAGATGTTGCTTGAAATAAGAGAGTAGTTCTATTCAGTGTTTTAATGAACAAAAAAGCTGCTAAAAAGCAGCTTTTTTGTTTTGTTATAATCCGGCATCATCGGAAGCGCCCATGGCAAGTGCTCCCCAGTCGAGGTTTTCGCGGCCTTTTGCCAGAGCGGATACAAAGCGGTTGCGAAGCAGATCGGCAATGGGCATGGAAACATTCACGCTTGCTGCAGTCTGCAAGGTAAGGTTAATGTCTTTAAGTCCAAGCGGCAGCTTGAAAGCAGCGGGTTCGTACGTATGCTGCGCAACGATCTTGCCGTAATTCTGGAAAATAGGAGCTGCAAACAAAGTCTGCGTAAGCATTTCATAAATGTTCTGGCGCGGAATACCGTTTTTTTCAGCCATCGTAAATGCTTCGGCCATCATTTCCATACTTGCCGCGATCATAAAATTTCCTGCAAGCTTGATGACGTTGGCAGCGCCGGGATCTTCGCCAAAATCAAAAACGCCTTTAACGAGTGTCTGCACAACAGGCTTTACTTTCTCTTTTGCATCTGCATTTCCGGAAATGCAGATGTTGCCGACGCCGGATCTTACAGCTTCGGGCCTTGCGAAAATAGGTGCTGCCACATATGCAACGCCGTACTCCTGATGATTCCCGCTCAGCTTTCTTGATGTTTCGGGTGAAATTGTGCTCATGGAAATATGAATGCCGCCTTTGCCCAGTTTTTCAAGAAGTTCGTTTGTGAAAGTTTTTTCTACGGCCGCATCATTGGACAATACGGAAATTACAAAAGCGCCGGGCGTAACAGCTTCCGCCGGAGTTTGAGCCACTTTGGCGCCAAGTCTGGCAAGTTCCTCGGTTTTGGAAATCGTTCTGTTCCATACGGTCAGTTCGTAGCCGGAATTGATCAGGCGTTCGGCAATGGGTGTTCCCAGGTTTCCCAAACCCAGAAATGCTATTTTTTCGGACATAATATCGGGTTGAAGTAAATTGAAGTCTGAAGTATAAAAATCTGTCTGAAATTTTCCTAAAAAATCAAACCTGCATGATGCCCATATTGAATTTCTTTTCAATCGGGGCCTGATCTGCGGCTGCAATGCCTGCAGAAATGATTCTTCTGGTTTCAGCCGGATCAATAATGCCGTCAACCCAGAGCCGTGCGGCTGCATAATACGGAGACAGTTCGCGGTTGTAACGTTCTGTGATTTCTTCCAGCAAGGCTTTTTCTGCTTCCGGCGAGATGATTTCACCTTTGGCTTTCAACGTTGCCGTCTGCACCTGAAGCAGTGTTCTGGCCGCCGTGGCTCCGCTCATGACTGCCATTTGAGCCGTTGGCCATGCAAATATCAATCTTGGATCATACGCTTTCCCACACATGGCATAATTGCCTGCTCCGTAAGAATTTCCGACAATAAAAGTGAATTTGGGAACAACCGAATTGGCAACCGCACTGACCATTTTAGCACCGTCTTTCACAATCCCGCCCTGTTCTGCCCGGCTCCCGACCATAAATCCGGTTACATCCTGAAAAAAGATAAGCGGGATTTTTTTCTGGTTGCAATTCATGATAAAACGGGCAGCCTTATCTGCAGATTCGCTGTAAATAACGCCGCCCATCTGCATTTCACCTTTTCCGGACCGCACCATTTTCCGCTGATTGGCTACAATCCCGACAGCCCAGCCATCCACGCGTGCATAAGCGCAAATTAAAGTTTTTCCATAATCCGGCTTGTACTCGTCCAGTTCGGAGCCATCCGCAATGCATTCCAGAACGGGAAGCATGTCATAAGGTTTCAGTCTGTCTGCAGGCAGTAAGGTATAAATTTCTTCGGGGTTCCTTTTGGGCAAAATGGCAGCTTTACGGTCGAAACCTGCTGAAAGCGGCTTCCCGATTTTGTCAATATGCCTTTTGATTGCATCCAGACAGGATTGATCGTCAGGAAACTTGTTATCGGTAACGCCGGAAATTTCGCAGTGCATGGCTGCGCCGCCGAGTAACTCAGCATCAATGTCTTCACCAATTGAAGATTTTACAAGATACGGCCCAGCCAGAAACAGCGAACCGGTTCCTTCCACAATAAATGCTTCATCGGACATGACCGGCAGATAGGCGCCGCCTGCCACACAGCTTCCCATAATGGCGGAAATCTGCACAATGCCCATGGCGGAAATCTGTGCATTGTTTCTGAAAATGCGGCCAAAATGTTCCTTATCGGCAAAAATTTCGGCTTGCATGGGCAAGTATATCCCGGCGCTGTCAACAAGGTAAATAATCGGAAGCCGGTTTTCCATGGCAATTTCCTGTGCACGCAGATTTTTCTTGGCTGCAACCGGAAACCACGCGCCCGCTTTCACGGTAGCGTCATTGGCTACGATCATGCATTGTTTTCCGGAAACATTGCCGATTCCGGCAATCACGCCGCCGGAAGGACAGCCGCCTTCTTCTTCATACATAGCGTCACCGGCAAATGCGCCGATTTCAAGAAAGTAGCTATCCGGATCAATCAAAAAATCGATTCTTTCACGGGCAGTCAGCTTTCCTTTTTTATGCTGAGCATCAATTTTTTTCTGTCCTCCGCCGAGCTTTACACTTTCGTATTTCTGATTCAGAAGATCGATTAGTTCCGGAAGACTGGGTTGATTTGTCATAGCGTATAGTGTAAAAGTGAATGGCCGGCTGCTGTAAAATGCCAGTTTTGATCAAAAATAAAAAGTCGTTTACCCGTAAGCAAACGACTTTGATATTTATGCAAATGAAGCAATTTTCCTATCTGATCTGAGTCGCAGTGTCCAGTGGCGATTCCGACGGGCCTTTGTCTTTTTTGCCAAATACAGAAATGTTGATATAGCGTTTCGGATGCTCGCGCAAGTTGGTCAGCAGCTTGTTAAGACTTACAATCGTACGGTCAATGTTATTATAAAGCGTTTCGTCTTTGATTAGTTTTCCTGCGGTTCCCTGGCCGGATTCCACGCTGGCCAGCAACGTATGCAGTTCGTTTATGGTACGATTCGCATTCTGAACGGTTTCTCCAAGCCGCAATGCATTCAGCGAATCCGCCAGCGTTCCGGTCTTGGCAAGAAGCGGTTTCAGTTCCTTTTCGGTTTCAACCAGCGAAGTGGAAAGTTTATTGAGATTACCCGTCAGCGTAAGCAAATTACTGCGGTTTTCAGAAAGCAACCCCTGCAGACTGCTTCCCGTCTGATTATAGTTTTTCAGAACCTGATTAAGAATCAATCCTGTTTCCTTGAAACCTGCAACAACCTGATCCAGATTTTTGACCAATGAATCCGCATGTGTAACCAGCGGTAATGCCTGTTGCTGCAAAACAGCCGAAATTCCGGCTTCTTTTTTGGAAAGCAGCGTATCGCCATCCTGCAAAGCCGCTCCTGAGCCAACGGCCAGATTGACAACCTTGCCGCCAAGCAAACCGCCATCAGCCAGCACAGCCGCTGTTCCGGAAGGCAGCACAACGCCTTTCTGAACATCAATGGCAACCAGCAAATGATTTTTCTGATTCTGCAACAACCTAATTTCCTGAACTCTTCCTACATTAAGCCCGTTCAGAAGCACCGGATTGGATGCGGTAAGCCCGTCAATATTGTCATAAATTACATAATACCGGAATGTGCGGGAAAAAACATCGGAGCCTTTGAGGATATGAAAGCCGAAATACAGCATAACCATTGCGAAAACTGCCATTATCCCGACTTTTGCTTCTTTTGATACTTTCATGGACTATTTAATTTGCCTGCGTCATAATTTGCCAGGCTTTAACGCAATAAAAATTTGGATTAGATTTAATTCGACCTCGCTTTTCTGTTAACACCAAAGTATCAAAAAATGTTTTGACAAATCAAAACATCGACTGCCAGCTTTATTTATCGGTCCATTTCTTTTTTATACAACATAAATGCCTGATGAATGGAAGCGGCAACCTCTTCCTGCCCCTCATCGGAACTCAGATAATCTTCTTCATCGGGTGTTGACAAAAAACCTGTTTCAATCAGAACACTTGGCATGGCGCATCGCCACAGTACAAGAAATCCCGCCTGCTTGACTCCTCTGCTGTCGCGCCCGGAAACAGACTGAAACTTTCTTTCAACATGATCTGCGAAGCGTAAGCTACTGGAAATAAAGGCACTCTGATAATTGGCCAGCATAATATGCGCAAGCGGTGAATTGGGGTCAAAGCCTTTGTATTTCTGTTTGTAATTCGTTTCCTGAAGAATAACCGAGTTTTCCCGTCTCGCAACTTCCAGGTTTCCTTCGGTTTTGTGCAAACCCATTACAAAGGTTTCCGTGCCTCGTACCGACCGTGACTTTGGCGTTGCATTGCAATGGATGGAAATAAAAAGATCGGCATTGTTGCGATTTGCAAAAGCGGAACGTTCGCCAAGTTCAATAAATACGTCCGTAGATCTGGTGTAAAGTACTTTTACGTCAGGCGTTTCCTGTTTGATTTGTCGGCCAAGTTCCAGCGCAACCGCAAGCGCCACGTCTTTTTCTCTGGTTTTCCGGCCGCGTGTACCCGGATCTTTACCGCCATGACCGGCATCAATTACGACTGTGTTAACTTTACCGGGTTTTGCAGGAACAACGGATTTTGAAGAAGCAGGTTCATCCCGGAATACAAAGGCAAGGCTTGTGAGCAGAAAACTTGCCAGAACTACTAATTTAAGAACTTTTAACATTATTTTTTAATTAGGGCGTTACTCGTTAGAGGTTTCTCTGCTAATTTTGAAATTCTTTATGCAAAAATACGCTATTTGTTAGAACTGAAAAGAAAGGCGATTATTATATCGTCAGTAGTGGCAGCGTTTATGCTGTTCTGTACAGTTGCTTGTGTACAGCAGCGCACCAAGAGAACCGGTAAAAATTCAGGCAGTAAGATCGTTACCAAAACTGCCCAACAGAAGGCGGATTCTCTTCTTAATGCAAAGCAGCAATCCGGTACTGACACTTCAGGCACCGGTAAACGCGGCACGTCCGTTAACGGAGTGGCAGCAAAAAGCGATACTTCCCTGACAAACAATCCTTTGGTTACTTCTGATTCTACGGCTACAGACACACTGTCCAATCCCGATGATCTTCAGAATACCGTTGAATACACGGCTGAGGATTCCACGATCATGGATGCGGTTCTTAAACAGGTGCATTTGTACGGAAACGCGGAAGTGAATTACGGAACAATCAATCTTAAAGCAAGTTATATCCGGCTCAACTGGATTACCAATGAAGTTTATGCCGTCGGAATGTATGATTCCACAGCCAAAAAAATAGCCGGAGACCCGATTTTCCAGGATGGTGCAGAAACGTATAATACCAAGGAAATCCGGTACAATTTCAAATCCAAAAAAGCATTGATCCAGGGAATTGTGACGCAGGAAGGCGACGGCAATATTCGGGGTGAAAAAGTAAAAAAAGATGATGTCGGAAATTTTTATATCCGGCATTCCATGTACACAACCTGTAATCTTACGCATCCGCATTATTACATCAATGCGCCGAAGATTAAAATGGTCAATAAAAAGCAGGTTATTTCCGGCCCGTTCAACCTTGTAATCAGTGACGTTCCGCTGCCTATTGCCCTGCCATTCGGATTTTTTCCGTTTCCCAAGAAAAAGGAAAGCGGAACTTCGGGCATTATTTTCCCTACTTACGGAGAAGAACCGAACGGACGCGGATTTTACCTGCGTGAAGGCGGTTACTATTTTGCAATCAATGAATACGTCAATGCTACGGTAACCGGCCAGATTTATTCAACGGGCAGCTGGGGACTGGGCCTGGCTTCAACTTATTCACGGCGTTATCAGTATAATGGAAATTTTGCCCTACGATTTAACAAGAACAAATCCAGTGACGAAGTACAAAGAGATCTGGGGCGCGGAACAACCAATGATTTCAGCATTGTATGGTCGCATGCGCCGCGGCCAAGAGGAAATTCCACTTTTTCGGCGAATGTCAATGTAACAAGCAACAGTTATAACCAGCTTCAGGAATTTGATACACAGAAGTATATTTCCAATGTTGCCAGTTCTTCCGTGCAGTATAACCGCACTTTCGGACAGTATATGCGTGCGGCGGCAAGCTTGCGTGTGAACCAGAACTTCGGACAAAGGAATGAAACTTTGAACAGACGGGAAGGCGGAAAAACAAACATTTCCACAGACTTCAATTTTGGTATCAACCAGATCGCGCCATTTGCCATTAAAGGAGCAAGCGGACGCTGGTATGAAAGCTTCCGTCTTGGTCTGGATTTCAGCGGTAATTACACACTCACCAATTCACTGACACCCATTGATACTTCGTACAGCAGCCTGGGTTTTGCCCTGACAAATACGGAATTCATTGATACGACCCGCCTGAATACAACAAAAATAGTACCGTTCAATTTCAGCAACCTGCCGGACATGCTGAAAGATGCGCAGTTTACCGGCCGGTACAGTTTGCCCATTTCATTGCCCAATTTCAAGGTGCTCCGCTTTATAAATATTACGCCGAGCTTATCCCTTCAGGGTGAGGTTTTTACAAAACAGTACAAGTATACAGTCGTTGAAAACAAGGTAAACATTGATACTTTGAAGCAAGTGGGGACGGAATACTCCTACAACTTCGGAGCCGGGATGAATACGCGTTTTTACGGTACTTTTTTCGTAAGAGGCAAGCGGCTTGAAGCCATCCGGCATACGGTTATCCCTTCCTTGTCTTTTACTTATACGCCTGATTTTACCGGAGATGCATTTGGCTTTTATGAAAAAATTAATATCAAAGACCGGGCAGGCGTTGACAGAGAATTATCGTTATCGCGTTTCCGCGGAGTTGGTACCAGCGTAAGCAACGGCCGCGCCTCCAGCGTCGTTTCATTCAGTCTGAACAACTCCTTTGAAATGAAGCTGAAGACCAAAAGCGATACGGCTGCAAACCAGTTTGAGAAAGTATCTTTACTGGACAACCTAAGTCTGGGCGGAAGCTACAATTTGCTGGCGGATTCGCTTAATCTTTCCAATATTACGGTGAATGCGAATGCAAGGATCGGCAAGAACCTGAATCTGAACTTCAATATGAACCTGGACCCTTATGCTTATGAGGCAAATCCGCGGGTCCTGACAAACCAGATCGGTTACAAGGTCAATAAATACGCCATTACGCAAGGTCAGGGTCTGGCAAATCTGCAGAATCTCGGTTTTACGCTGGGAACAAGCTTTTCACCCAAAGGTTCAGCGGATAAAACAAAAACAACGCCGGACGCCTCAGCCGATCCTGCAAAAGAAGCGCAAAAGGAATTTATTGCCCAGAACCCGGAGTTGTATGTTGATTTCAATATTCCGTGGAACGTATCGCTGAACTATAACTTCGGCCTGACAAAACCGGGGCTTTCCAAGGCATCACTGATTCAGGCCGTTCAGGTAACGGGCGACCTTAGTTTGTCAAAAAACTTTAAAATAAGCGTAAATACCGGTTTTGACTTTACGGCATTTCAGCCGACGATCACTTCTTTAACCCTTTACCGCGACCTGCATTGCTGGGATATGAGTTTCAGCTGGACACCATTTGCAGGAAGTGCTTCCCGTGTAAGCAATTACAACTTCACACTGAAAGTGAAATCCAGCATTCTGCAGGATCTCAAAGTAACGCGCCGCCGCTCTTTCTACGACCGCTCAGCTTATTAAAGCTGACAAAAAAATGGCTGCCCGGATTGGACAGCCATTTTCTGGTATCATTTCAGTTTCCTGAATTATTTGGAAGATTTTGCTGCTGCTGTTTTTGGAACTACTTCACCGTTCAGGTATAAAGTGATTGAACCACCTTCAGTGTTGCTGAAAACAGTTACAGGCTTGTTGAAAGGACCTGCTGCTGCTGCATTGAAAGTAGCTTTTACAGAGCCCGTTTTGCCTGGAAGTACAGGATCTTTTGACCATACCGGCGTTGTACATCCGCATGAAACGGTTACGTTCGAAAGAACAACAGGATCAGTTCCTGTATTTGTAAAAGTAAATTCGTGTGTTACAGGAGTGCCTTGGGGAACTTTACCAAATTTGTGCGTTTCTTCCTTGAACTTCAAAACGCCTTTCTGGGCAAAACTGACAGTGGTTAAACCGATCATTAAAACCAATGCTGAAAAGAATACTTTCATAGTTGTAACTATAAATTTAGTGGTGAAAAATTTTTAGCAAGCAAGAATAAGGCATAAAATTTAAATTTAATAATCATTAACCAATATTAACAATGCAGCTATAAGTTATACGTATTATTAGAGGGATTATTATTTTCCTGTATAATTTTGGCTTGCGTTCAAAAAACAGTAATTTAACTACGGATTCAAACCCGAAACTTTTGCTTATGCTTGAAAATGATAGTTTGACCGGTTCCAATGTTTTAACAAAAGAAAATATTACAAACGATTACCGCCTCGCTTGCGAAAGTCGTCAGGTAAGTTTGCTGGGGAGAAAGGATACAATGGGAGGCCGTTCCAAATTTGGCATTTTCGGAGATGGTAAGGAATTAGCACAAATTGCCCTTGCAAAAGCGTTCAGGCCGGGGGATTTCAGATCAGGGTATTACAGGGATCAGACTCTCGAGGCAGCCTTGGGAAATCTGTCATGGCAGCAGTTTTTTGCCCAGATGTATGCGCATGCGGATCTGGCGCATGAGCCGAGCACAGGAGGAAGATCCATGAACGGGCACTTTTCTACACGCTGGCTGGATGAAAACGGCCAGTGGCTGGATCAAACCAAGCTTTTCAATTCCGTTTGCGACATTTCCTCCACTGCCGGACAAATTCCGCGTTCGATCGGACTGGCATATGCTTCTAAAGTTTACAGGAACAATAAAGATCTTTCATCTCTTACCAACTTTTCTCATCAGGGAAATGAAATTGTTTTTGCCACAATAGGCGATGCATCTACTTCCCAGGGCATGTTCTGGGAAGGCATGAATGCGGCAGGCGTTCTGCAGATCCCGCTGCTGACTTCTGTTTGGGATGACGGTTACGGGATTTCGGTTCCGGTTGAATATCAGACCACCAAAGGCAGCATTTCAAAAGCAATGGCCGGTTTACAGCGAAATGAAGATGAACCCGGGATGGAAATCATGACTGTTGCCGGTTGGGACTATCCTGCGCTCATTGAAACGTATCAAAAGGCAGCAAAAATCTGCCGCGAAGAACAGGTGCCTGTTTTGGTGCATGTAACCGAACTGACACAGCCGCAAGGACATTCAACTTCCGGATCGCATGAGAGGTATAAATCCAAACAACGTCTTAAATGGGAAAATGAGCGCGACTGCAATCTGAGGTTCAGAGACTGGATCCTGAAAAACGGTTACGCAACAGACGAAGAGCTGGAACAGATTGAAAAGGAAGCCAAGGAATATGCAACGCAGGCAAGAAACCAGGCCTGGCAGGCTTACAGGAAAGAGCTGGATAAAGAGTATCTGGAAACCATTCAGCTGCTTCAGGAAGCCGGGCAGGAAAGCAGTTATGCCAACGAACTCAGCAATGTAACGCTGGAACTATCAAGAACCTATCTGCCGCTACGGCGTGATTTTGTTTCCAGTATCCGTAAAGCACTGCGGATTATTGGCAAAAATGAAAGTCCTCTCAAAACTTCCCTTCAGCAGCTTTTGCGTAAAAGTCTTCAGGAAAATAAAGAACGGTTCAATACGCATCTTTATAGTGAGTCGCCTGAATCCCCGATGCATGTTCAGGCGGTAAAACCTGTATTTTCAGATAACAGCCCGACTGTTGACGGGCGTGAAATTATAAGGTCCTACTTTAATTCACTTTTTGAAAAAGATCCGAAGGTCATTGCACTGGGTGAAGACATTGGTATGATCGGGGATGTAAATCAGGGTTTTGCAGGCTTGCAGGAAAAGTATGGCGAACTCAGAATCACAGATACCGGTATCCGCGAGACAACCATTGTGGGCCAGGGAATTGGCTTGGCCATGCGCGGGTTACGGCCTATTGTTGAAATTCAGTACTTTGATTATATCTATTATGCACTGGCCACGCTGACAGACGATCTTGCATCGTTGCGGTACCGGACTGCAGGCGGCCAGAAAGCGCCGCTTATTGTACGTACCCGCGGTCACAGGCTGGAAGGAATATGGCATTCGGGTTCGCCTATGGGCGCCATGCTGGGGAGCCTGCGCGGAATGCATGTTATCGTTCCAAGAAATTTTACACAAGCTGCCGGTTTTTACAATACACTGATGAAAGGCGATGATCCCGCCCTGATCGTAGAACCACTGAATTCCTACCGCCAGAAAGAAATGCTTCCGGACAACATCGGTGAAATATGCGTTCCGCTGGGGATGCCGGAAATAATCCGCGAAGGAAAAGACATTACAATTGTGACTTATGGCTCCATGTGCCGTATAGTAATGGAGGCGGCTGCTCAGCTGCACGATCTGGGAATTGAAGCCGAAGTAATCGATGTACAGACACTTTTACCGTTTGATATTCACAGCAGCATTGTTGAGTCCATAAAGAAAACGAACAGAGTAATTTTTGCCGATGAAGACCATCCCGGAAGCGCATCTGGTTATATGATGCAGCAGGTTCTGGAAAAGCAAAATGCATACCGCTGGCTGGATTCAGCTCCGGTCACGATCTCTGCAAAAGATCACCGTACGCCATACGGATCAGACGGTGATTATTTTACGAAACCCAATATGGACGATATTATTGAAACTGCGTACCAGATTATGCACGAAGCCGATCCGAATAATTATCCGGAAATATTTTAGGCGGGCAATAAATGTATATCAGATCAGGAAAAAGGATTTTTGACATTTTCATTGCGGCAGCCGGACTAATCATCCTGCTGCCGCTTTTTATTTTGCTCGCTATTCTGCTTTCGTTCGTCCATAAAGGAAAGCCGTTCTTTTTTCAGCAACGGCCCGGACTGAATGAAAAGATTTTTACCATGATCAAATTCCGTACGATCAATAATACCGGAAAAACCGGAATGCAGCTTGCAAGCGACGCTTCCGTTACAGGAAATTTTCTACGAAAAACATCGCTTGACGAAATTCCTCAGCTCTGGAATGTAATCCGCGGTGAAATGAGCATTGTCGGACCAAGGCCGTTGCTGACGGAATATCTTGAACTTTACAGTGAAGACCAGCGCAGGCGGCATGCCGTTCTTCCGGGAATAACCGGCTGGGCACAAGTACAAGGAAGAAATCATTTAGCCTGGGAGCAAAAATTTGAGTACGATCTCTGGTATGTCAAAAACAGGTCATTCAAGCTTGATATGAAAATTGTTTTCATGACGATTACCCGTGTGCTCAGGAAAGAAGGAATCAATTTCAGCTCCGGATCACACATGGATAAATTTACAGGCTGACCAAAAAAATACAATTATTACACACTATTAAACTTATATAAAATGCTTCTGTACGGAGCCGGAGGTCATGCCGGCGTTATTGCCGGAATTGCCCGGGATTGCGGCAAAACAATAAAAGCCTTGTTTGATGATGATTTACAAAAAACTGAAGTTGCAGGCATTCCGGTCACGGGAAGTTACAATACCGGATTATTTGTAAATGAACCTATTATCATTGCCATTGGAAACAACTTGATCCGCCGCCGGATTTCCAGTCAAATTACACATTGCTTCGTCAGCTTGATTCATCCTTCCGCTTTGGTTGACAAAACCGTTACGATCGGAACAGGAACTGTAATCGTGCACGGCAGTATCATTCAGGCCAATTCACAAATCGGGAACCATGTAATTGTAAATACCGGCGCTAGTATTGACCATGATTGTAAAATTGCGGATTATGTTCATATCGCTCCGGGCGTGATATTGTGCGGTAATGTATGCATTGGCGAAAGTTCACTCATCGGAGCAGGAAGCTGCATTGCCCCGAACATTACCATTGGTAAAAACTGCATTGTCGGCGCGGGCAGCATTGTTACCAAAGCTGTTCCGGAGGGTGCGGTTGTTCGCGGCAGTTCCAGTAAGGTAATCCGGATAAGTGCGCTATGAAACCCAGAATATATCTTTCTTCTCCGCATATGGGCGGAAAAGAAATGGAGTATATACAGGAAGCATTTGACTCCAACTGGATTGCGCCGGCCGGATCAAACGTGAATGGATTTGAGCAGGATCTTTGCGAATTTACAGGCAGCCGGTACGCATTGGCACTTTCGTCCGGCACGGCTGCAATTCACCTGGCATTGATCGTACTGGGCGTTCAGAAAGATGACATTGTACTTTGTCAGTCGCTTACTTTTGCGGCAAGTGCGAATCCGGTCGTGTATCTTGGCGCAGTTCCCGTGTTTATCGACAGCGAGCCAGTAACATGGAATATGTGCCCGGATGCACTTGAAACAGCTATAAAGCATTATTTGCAAATAGGTAAAAAGCCCAAAGCAGTAATTCTTGTTCATCTGTACGGAATGCCGGCGCTCCTGAAAGAAATCATTCTGATTTGTGCAAGGTATGATATCGCAATGATTGAAGATGCGGCGGAAGCATTGGGCGCTACTTATTTCAATCAAAAGCTGGGAACATTCGGGTCTCTGGCCATTTTATCCTTCAACGGAAATAAAATCATTACAACGTCCGGTGGCGGAGCGCTGCTTTGCCAGCGTCAGGATTATTTCACAAAAGCCAGATTTCTTGCTTCGCAGGCTAAAGACGATGCGCCTCATTACGAGCATTCGGAAGTTGGTTATAACTATGGCCTCAGTAATGTTCTGGCAGGAATCGGCAGAGGCCAGATGAAAGTTTTACCGGACCGGATTCAAAAGCGTCGTTCAAATTTTGATTTCTACAAAATAAATCTCGCACAACTTCCCGGCATTACATTTCAGGAAGAACCAAAGGGCTTCTTTTCCAACCGGTGGCTCACCGTTATTCTTTTTGACCCGAAAGTTTCCCCGGTGCGTCCTGAGAATGCAAGAGAATTTCTACTGCAAAAGAATATCGAAACACGCCCGTTATGGAAGCCGATGCATTTGCAGCCTTTGTTCAGGCAAGCTCCGTATTTTGGAAGGAAAACTGCTGAGAACCTGTTTATGACAGGATTATGTCTGCCTTCGGGTTCCGGCCTACCGGAAGAAGACTTGTTATGTATTACAAATCACATCAGATCTGTTTTCTCAAAGACATAAAAAAAGCCACATTAGTTTATAATGAGGCTTTTAAAAATCATTTATTGTTACAAAACTTCAATTTCAAACTGCAATGGTGAATAAGGCAGAATAGTGCGATTTCCGTTTTTTCCATAGCCCAAAGCTGAAGGAAATATGATGATTGCTTTTTCTGTCTTACGCATTCTGCGGATGGCACGGTCGAATCCGGGAACAGCACTGTTGGTACCTGTTACAAAAGAAAATGTTCCTTCATCAAACTTGGTATCATTCAGCAGCTTGCCAACATATTTCACATTTACTGCTTTCCCGGCTCCGAGTGTATCACCGGTAACGGTATTTGATCTTACAATAACGAGGTTATCAGCAGATCTTTCAGAAACTTTGAATTGTTTGGCAGCCAGAAAATCATCTATTTGCTGAACTTCAGTTCTGGTTTTAACAAATTCCATTTCCAGACGAATAGGAGAATATGCCGGAATGTTGACTTTATCCGTGTTACCCGATGCAAGGTAATAAGGAAGCAGCAAAGTAGCTTTTTCACCGGTTTTCATCAGGAAAATCCCTCTTTCGATTCCTGTCCAGTACAGGTAACCTTCTACCGGAAAGGTAAAATCCGTCTTGTTATTGTCCGAAGAAGATATAACCTTGGTACCATCCAGCAAATAGGCCGTATACTTGATCGTAGCCGCATCGCCTCTTTTTGCAAGCTGTCCGGCCGGATTGCTGAGCCGTTTGATGTAGTAAAGCCCCGAGGTATCTTTAACAGCCTGACTTCCTGCGCTGTCGGTTTTCAAATAAGCTTCAATGGCTGCATTGTTTTCAGTAATTTTTTCGTCATCCTTGTTTTCAACAGTATCCATACAGGAAGACAAACTGAAAATACCAGCCAGCAAAAAATACAATGATAAATTAAAACGCTTCATTTCGTTAATACTTTCTAAATTAAATGGATTGATTACTATTGCTTATAGACTCCTGTCAGGGCCGAATAGTTGTAATCAGGATTGCAAAAGGCCCGTTTTTACATTATCCTCAAAATACTTGCAAAAAGAAGTAAGCGGGCATTCCGGGCATTTGGGATTTCTGGCAATGCAAATGTAACGGCCATGAAGAATAAGCCAGTGATGCGCTTTGTACACCAGGAACTTGGGCAGATATTTTAACAGGCCCATTTCCACGGCAAGTGGCGTAGAGGCCGTCATAGGCACAAGTCCCAATCGGCGGGAAACGCGGAAAACGTGCGTATCAACTGCCATTGCGGGCTGGTTATAAACAACCGATACAACCACATTGGCCGTTTTACGGCCTACTCCGGGCAGCTTTTGCAACTCCTCGACAGTCGCCGGAATCTCGGAATTAAAATGCTCTACAAGCATTCTTGCCATGCCGATCAGATGCTTGCTCTTGTTATTCGGATAAGAAACAGATTTGATATAAGTAAACACTTCTTCAACGTTCGAAGCCGCGAGTGATTGCGGATCGGGAAACCGTTCGAACAGAAGAGGCGTAACAAGGTTAATCCGTTTGTCCGTGCACTGTGCAGAAAGGATAACTGCGACGAGCAGTTCGTAAGGATTCCTGTAATGTAATTCAGTTTCAGGTTCGGGAAAATTCCGGGTAAAATAATCCAGAAACAATTTGAATCGGTCTTTTTTAAGCATATAAAAAAATATTTTCCAGAAGAAAACTAAAATCCTCTTCTGGAAAATAACACTGAATGGATTAAAAATAATTAATCCTGATAATAAATTATAACAATTAACAACCTTTTAAAACGAAAGCGTTGCAGGTCTTTTCAGTGAAAACTGTTGAGAGTACCTGATGACTTCTGAAACAGCTGTATCCGAAGGCGTCCGGACGATTCTGTTCATCTGATTCTGTATTTCAAGAGAATCAATGTAGAAACTCATCAAATCATCATCAAGTGCAAGAGCCTCGACAATCAGATCATTTTCATTTTCTGTTGTTTCGGCATATAAATACCTTACAACATCATCGTAGGTAAAAGTTTTTGTCATATTGTGGGGCACGTTGGTTGAATTGCTTACGCAAGTTTATCAACGCGTAACGCATTCTTCCCAATGCCGTATTAATACTCACTCCTGTTGCATCGGCAATTTCCTGAAAGCTCATGTCCTCATAGTGGCGCATGATCAGTACTTGCTTCTGCACATCAGGTAACCGCTGGATCATCTCCCGCAGTTGCTCATGCGTCTCCTGACGAATCTGGACGGACTCAACGGAATCTTCCGAAAAATCCAGTGTATTGAAAACACTGCTTCCATCTTCGAATACTACATTGGGGTAGCGTTTATCGCGTCTGAAATAATCAATAGCGAGGTTGTGTGCGATACGTATAATCCACGGAAGGAACTTGCCTTCATCATTATATCTGCCACCTTTTATCGTATCTACGGCTTTAATAAATGTATCCTGCAATAAATCTTCGGCTACATACTGATCCTTGACAATAAGATAAATAGTGGTGTATATTCTTGATTTATGGCGCTGAACCAGCTTTTCAAAAGCTTTTTCATTGCCGTGGATATACAATGTTACCAACTCACTGTCGCTAACTTGGACTTTCTCCATTTTTACTATTCGATTTAGTTAACGTAGAGCAGTTCCTCGATATTGTTTCTCCTTTCTGTTTAGTGAAATATTTGAAGTGACTTTTCTGTATTTTGAATTATATATATCAAAGAAATAGATTTGGCAAATAATTTGCAAATGTTTATGTTTCTTTTTTTTATAAATAATTTTACATTAACAGATGTTAACAATAATCCGGCTTTTTGGATATTTTTTGATCATAAACCTTCATGTCTAGGCCAATTGTAACAAATAATAGCACATATTTAATAAATATACGTATATAGTCTACAATTTGGATCATTTTATACCCAAAATATCCGGTTAAATAAACCCGCACACAAATTGAATTTTATTAACAAATATTGAACTTTTTCCAGATATGAGATACAAACATCTTTTCTTTGACCTTGACCACACGCTATGGGATTTTGAAAAAAATTCTTCGGAATCACTGGAAGAAATTTTTCATTCACTGATGCTAATCCAGTACGGAGTTTCTTCCATCGACGCATTTATCGGGTCGTTTTTGAGAATCAACACAGAGTTGTGGAATGCGTTTGACACCGGAAAATTGCACCATACCTATATACGTGAGAACCGTTTCAAGCTGGTGTTTGAAGACATTGGTGCTACTTGTCCGCCAAACCATTCGGAAATAAGCGAAACTTACCTGCGGACGCTTCCGGATAAAAAGCATTTGCTCGAAGGCGCACTGGATTTGCTGAACTATGCTTTCTCGGCCGGTTACCGGATGCACATTATAACAAACGGCTTCAACGATGTTCAGGCAAGAAAAATAGCGAGTTCAGAAATCAGTCATTTTTTTGAAAATATCGTGACGTTTGAAAGTGCCAATGCCAAAAAGCCGGATCCAAGAATATTTGCCTATGCGCTGGAAGTCGCCAACGCGCTGCCGGAAGAAAGCATTATGATCGGCGATAACTGGATTGCCGATATTCTGGGCGCAAAACAGTTTGGAATGGATACGGTTTATTATAACCCCGCCGGACTGCAGTTTGACGAGGCCCCAACTTATGACATTCGCAGGCTGGAAGAACTTATGCTGATTTTATAGAAACCGATTGCTGTCTCAGCAGTTCACTACCGGCTTATTCTGTTTCGTCAGCTTCAAAAAAAGTAATGTTTTTTTCCCGGAGAAACTGTTTGATCACGTCCACATGAACGCACTGGCCCACGTTCAGGAAAGGATAGTTTGAAACTTTTTTACGGTGACCGTCTGTAATTACTTCTCTGTTCACCTGATCGAATCCAAGATGCAGATGCCGGGTTGAGCTTTGCATGCCGTAAATAACGCCGTTCCGGTCAAAAAGCGGCCCTCCGCTTTGTCCCCGCAAGCCGGGCGTACTCATTTCAATGCCCGTAATGGCATTGCTTTCGCCAATATGCCGGGTAATAATTCCGTCAATCGGAAAGCTTGGTGTGTTTATACGGCCTTCTTTAGTCCATTCTATATCGCCTGTATTCTTGTTGTACTTATAATTTGTAAATTCCGGAAAAGGATATCCCAAACGGCACAAATATCTGCCTTGCTTCACTTGCCGCGAATCTTTCAGGAATTTGGCATGGCCCTGGTATTGCTTAGAATTAAAATCCCGGAACTGTATAATAGCTAAATCCTGCGTCGGATGCAAATGAATCGTCAGGCCTTTGTAAGAAGCACATTTGATGAAATTAAACAGAATCCGGATCGGGTTCTCTGAATTGATCTTGTATTTGGATTCCAGAAACAAACGCTGGGTTTCAAAGCCGGGATCTTTTTCAAACCTCCTCAGCTCGCCTTTGAATTTCTGGTAATTCTCGTAAATGGAACTGGAATATAAAATTTGCCGGGCTACATGCCGGCAGGTAACAGCAAAGCCGTCTTCATTAACAAAAAACAAAGTAGCCGTTCCGGGTACAATATCACTTCCGGTGTAATAACGAAGTATAAAATGAATAGGACGTGTAAACTGATCTACTTTCTCAATGGCTTCAACGAACATAAGGTGCTCTTAAGGCAATGGTTACTGACGGGTAAACGGAACCAGCGCTTCGGTCTGGTCCCAGCTTAAAACCATGTTTACGCCTCCGGGTATGTTTTCAAAATAAATTTTAAATAATTCCTGAACTTTCGGCCTGATGCGGATCGGCACCTCGACGCTCAGCACGTCTTTGCCGTCGTTATAGGCTGTTCCCCATTGTCCTGTTTCGGAGTTCAGAATAATTTTCCAGCTGCTTTGCCCGGGAACAGAATAAAGGGAATAAGCCCCTGCCTTGACCGGCTTTCCAGCCAGGTACAGGCCTTCGCCCAGCTCGATTATGGTTGCTTCATTGGCTCCTGTCCGCCAGACTTTACCATAAGGAAGTAACGCCTTGTCTTCTTCTCTTCCAAAAAGCAATCTCCCTTTTTTACTCGGCCTGCTATATTTAACCCGAATGTTAACGCCGTTTTCAGTTGTTTCCGCAATTGCTTCCGGACTTAATGACCGGGTATATTTCCGGTATCCGAAAAAGCCAATCAAAACAAGTGCAATCAGAACAGAAGCGAGGAGGACATTCCTTTTCATACCCGGTTATGGACAAACGATTTTATAAAAGGTATAACTTACAGAAAGACGCACATAATAATAATTATCTTTCAGCGACGGGTCTCCTTGCTGCAGTTTGTCCGTATTGACAGGCTCGCCGCCCAGGTTGTCCAGATAATCTGTAAATGTTTTCCTTGTACCGTATTCCAGTCCGATATTCCAGGGTTTGCGGATCTGGTATTTGATTCCTACGCCATAAGGCATCACCAATGTGCTGGTTTTATAAGCAGCAGTTTGGGGAGTAACATTGAATTTGGCCAGTCCCATGCCTCCGAATACATACGGACTCCAGTTTACAGCAAAACGCCTGTCCTGATAATTCAGGAAGTTGTATTCAGCGACAGCACTTGCTTCCAGAATCCGGCTTTTAAACGACATATTCCTGGCTTGCTGAAAAGGGTCTTTGCTATGCTGATCGTCAGCTCCGGTTAAGCCAAAAGCAGCTTCGGCCCGTAAAGACAGTGCCTGACTTGGATTATATCTGAAGAACAAACTTCCGCCGGGCCTGAAAAACCGAAACCTGAAAGTGGGAGAAATGTCACCTCTGTAGTTGAAGCCGCCGATTCCTCCTCCGAGCTCGATCTTTTGCGCATGAACATTACTGACGGCTGCCATTAAAAAACAAATACCTGCCAGTGTAGAAAGCAAGTATCTGTTATTCGGATATCTGAAAGAATACTTCAAGAATATTATTTTAACGGTGGACATTTAATTTGAGCAGGCAGCATGTAGTTAAGATGGATCATACAGAACAGATAGTTATCCTTCTGAGTAGGACTGTTTCCACGGAACGTTCCTGGAGCAGCAAAACCCGTTGTTGGCAAGGTTGCCAGCGGATCATTGGAATCGATGTTGTAATTGGCCCGCAGGAATTTTTTAAGTGATTCCGTGCGGTCTGCGCCTTTTCTTACCGCAACAGGATCTGTACTTCTGTTGGCAAATTTTAGTGCAAGCGGATTGTCTGCAAATAATGCAGGATCGGCATAGTTCCCGTGTGTATCGTCCAGATAATCTGTAAAAGTCTTTCTGAAACCGAATTCTGCTGAAATATCAAACCTTGAATTTATTTTGTACCGAACGCCTATACCAACAGGAATAGCGAACTGAACAAGAGAATACGGCTTTGCATAACCTTCATTGCCTTGTCCCTCGGTACCCAGCGGCTGCAACTTAACCCAGTCTCCTTTTAATGTGTCCAGTGCTTTCGGGTTATGTGCGGTGAGTGCGATACCGGCAAAAAGATAGGCTCCGAACTGCGGTCTTCTGTCATAACTGCGGTTATCGGGTATTAATTTATAAATTCCCTGAACTGAAAATTCTTTAAGATCATTGCGGAAATGCAGGTTCCGGGCATAAAAAATACTGGCGTCGTGTTTTGAATCGCGGTTCATGATATAATCGTCTCCGGCGATTCGGGCATAAGTAAAACTGGCTCTGGCAGCAATCCGTGGAGTAAAATGTCTTGTATAATTTCCACCTATACTCCATCGCATCATTTTGAAAGTGGAGGCAAGCGGTCTTCTGTACGGTGCCATGTCACCGTAATAGTTAGATGTTCCGATGCCGATGCCTGCTGTGGAGTAAGGAACAAAGATGCCGCGGCTCTGCGCCTGAACGTTCCGGTTAGTCAACAACAGCCCAAAAGTTAAGATCAACGTCAGCGCTCCGGACAATCTTCTCAATTCAAAATTTATACGCATTTTCAGATCAATTTTTTGCAAAAATAGAATAGTTGTTGGTTTTCTTAAGGTTATATCACCATTTCAACGTATTTCCGATTGATTTATTTGTGAAGTCTGAATTTTTAGTCTTCATCCGTTGCAACAAATTCCGCAACCCGCGGCATTGTGCCGGATTGGTCCATATTATCCGTGTTTTGATGAAAAAGAAAATAAAACTTCATTATCATTGCATACTGAAAAAGCACGATCAATGATTACCGGTACCAACCTGCGCTTTGCGTATTCTGCTCAAAAAAAGTTTAGTTTTCCAGATATCAAATGCAAGAACGGCGAAACGCTGCTGATTCTCGGCCAGTCCGGAAAAGGGAAAACAACGCTGCTTCATTTGCTAGCCCTGCTGCTGAAACCGGACTCAGGCGAAATCATGATTGCCGGTACTTCTGCAAACAATCTTTCCAACTCGCAGCTTGCGCAGGTCAGGGCAAAAAACATCGGCATTGTTTATCAGCGGCCGCATTTTGTGAGTTCTTTGTCGGTTCTGGACAATATGCTGCTTTCCAATTACCTTGGCGACCAAAAGCCGGATAAAGCCAAAGCCACGGCACTGGCAGAACAGCTTGGATTTGCAGATCATTTATCAAAAAAGCCTTCAAGGCTGAGTCAGGGCGAACAGCAGCGTGTAAGCATTGCACGTTCGCTAATGAACAATCCGAACATTATTCTGGCCGACGAACCGACATCCAACCTCGACGACAACAATTGTCAGAGAGTCATTGAACTGCTGAAAACCCAGTCCGCTTCCATCGGCGCAAGTCTGGTTGTTGTTACGCATGATCAGCGTCTGAAAGATGTTTTTTCCAACCAGGTTTTTTTGTAAGCCCGTTTGGAAATGAAGGATTGATTTTCGCTTGTTCCAGTAAAAAATAATTTCCCGATGAATCTTCTTAAAATCAGTATAGCCAATCTCAAGGAAAAAAAGCTCAACAGTTTTCTCAGTGCGCTGCTTCTGACCCTTGGAATTGGTATGATATCGTTGCTGCTGTTGCTTAACAAACAACTGGATGAGCAATTTCGCAGGAACATCAAAGGCATAGACCTCGTCGTCGGGGCCAAAGGCAGCCCGTTGCAGCTCATTCTTTCGAGCATATACCAGATTGATGCGCCGACAGGCAATGTACCTTTGTCGGAAGTAAACAGTTTGAGAAAAAATCCGTTTGTCAAAACCGTCATTCCACTTTCCATGGGCGACAGCTATCAGGGATTCCGGATTGTGGGAACAACTCCAAAATACACCGAGCATTTTCAGGCAAAAGTAGCGCAAGGGCATCTTTACAATGCATCCATGGAAGTGACGATCGGCAGTAAAGTGGCAAGAAATACAGGCTTGAAAATCGGCGATACTTTTTCCAGTTCACACGGGCTGGATTCCGAAGGCGATGTGCATGGGGACCGGAAATATGTTGTAAAAGGCATTTTTGAACCAAACGGATCAGTTGTGGATCAGCTGATTTTAACCCGGCTTTCGAGCATCTGGGATATTCACGAACATGCGGAAGAAAATCATGAAGCGGAAAAACATACTTTGGGACCGGAGCATGAAGATGAAGACAAACAAGTAACCAGCGCACTCGTACAGTTCCGGAATCCGATGGGACTGATGACGATACCGCGGCAAATCAATGAAAACACATCCATGCAGGCGGCGCTTCCGAGCATTGAAATAAACCGTTTGTTTTCGCTGCTTGGAGTAGGCATTGAAACACTTCGTGCGCTGGCGCTTGTCATTATCATTATAGCCGGCGCAAGCGTTTTTATCTCGCTTTACAACTCACTGAAAGAAAGAAAATATGAAATGGCATTGATGCTTTCCATGGGTGCAACGCGTACAAAGCTGTTTTTGATGCTGCTGCTGGAAGGATTAATGCTGGCCATAATCGGTTTTGTTGCTGGAATTGTGCTGAGCCGTGTCGGGTTATGGCTGTTTTCACGCGCTGCCGAGCAGGATTTTCATTATTCCGTGCGCCAGTTCGGTATATTGCCGGAAGAAATTTATTTGTTTTTTGCTGCGTTGTTTATCGGGTTGCTTGCAGCTGCATTGCCTTCGCTGGGCATTTACAAGCTTAATATATCACGGACACTGGCGGAGGAATGATATTCTGTGTAAATTTGTTAGTGAAGCAAATATCAAAAGACCAAATACAAGCACGATGAAATCTGTAAAAATCATATTACTTCTTTTTTGTATAACTTCCCTTTCTGCTTTTGTGCCTGCCGGCAATCCGGTCAAGCTCACGTGGGAAACCTTGCGCGATGTTACTTTTAAAAAGAAATGGTATGCAGAAGAATCTATTTATATGCTCCACCCTACTTTCGGGCCGAGCGTTCAGAAACTGAAAAACCAGCAGGTGGCAATTACGGGTTACATTCTGCCTGTGGATCTGGATGCCAATTTGTACGTATTGTCTGCATTTCCGTTCAGCGCCTGTTTCTTCTGCGGTGGAGCCGGCCCGGAAACGGTTATGACTTTGAATTTTAAAAAGAAAGACGGCAGAAAGTTCAAAACAGACGAACGGCTGACTTTTGTAGGAACTTTAAAGCTGAATGCAGACGATATTTATCAGATGAACTACATTCTGGACGGTGCCGAAATAGCGGAATAAACCGGAAATGCTTATTTTTCAAATACCGGCCAGCCGCCAGATCCCGGATATAAAAAACAATACAAGTCCTACGGGCGTAAGCACTTTCCAGCCAAGGTACATCAGCTGATCCACGCGTAAGCGGGGCAAAGTCCATCTTGCCCACATCTGGATCAATATTCCAAGCATGGCTTTGCCGAGCAGCCAGAAAATTCCGGTTACATAGCCAAACCACGTTCCCGGCTCTCCGCTTGTCCATTCAGCCAGCTTTATCGGGCCGATATTGGGCAAAGGCGTGTTCCAGCTTCCCAGAAACAGAATGGCGCCTAAAAGGCATACAAGCAGCATCATTCCGTATTCCGATAACATGAACAGCGCCCAGCGCATTCCGGAATATTCCGTATGAAAGCCGGCCACGATTTCGGATTCTCCTTCCGGCAAGTCAAAAGGTGCACGGTTGCATTCGGCCAGTGAAGCAATGAAAAAAACGACGTATGCAATGATGAGAAACGGATTGCGTACAATATTCCAGGCCAGAAATCCGCCGACATTTGTAACATCTATTCCGAGCTTCCGCATTCCGAAAAGGTAAACCGTTTCATTGGCATAAATGCCCTGCTGAAAACTGATTATTTGCAAATCAAGCGTTTGCGTAAGCATTACGACGCATAAAATGGATAATCCGAGCGGGATTTCATAAGAAATAATCTGCGCGACTGCACGCATGGCACCAAACAGCGCGTATTTGTTATTGGAGCCCCAGCCCGCCATCAACAGTCCGATAACGTCAACGGATACGATTGTCAAAAGGAAAAAAACGCCGACAGCCGCTCCCGAACCGGCCAGGTCAGGCGCCAGCGGAACAATGGCGAAACCGGCAAAAACGGAAACAAATATGACAAACGGCGCAATCAGAAACAGCCTGCGGTCAGCGGCTTTGGGAACAATGTCTTCTTTCTGAAGTAATTTCAGCAAATCTGCAAACAACTGCAACAAACCCCATTTTCCGACTTCCATAGGCCCCATCCGGTCCTGAATAAAAGCAGAAACCTTGCGCTCCAGATAAACGCCGACAACTACAAAGCCTGGAACGACGAGTAAAAAAATGAGAAGTGTAAATGGGAAAGACATCAAATGCGATTTGAAGTACGTTACAGATGTCACAAAAGTAAGTAAAAAACTTACTCCTCTTCGTCCGGCTCGCCTTTATAACCCGATTCCTGCAAAATCCTTCCCGCATTCCCGATCTGCATCAGCTCGGGCAAGGTCATTTCAGGTTTTTTGGTAACAAAACGGTTTACAATGCGCCAGCCGACCCAACGCGCAATGGCACCCGGAACTTTCTGCCCTATTTCGGAAGTAAACGGCCGTTCTTCAATAAATTTCCTTTTTTTCAGGTCACTTTTTTCATAAAGCAATTTGCTTGCAACGAAGTACGACCATATTTCCTGCTGGCTGTTGTAAGTCCGCCGGAGATTTTCTTCTGAATAACCCAAAATCAGGCTGTCGGGCGTATCCGGCATAACCTGTTTTACAAATTCATATGCTTTTCCGTATCCGATCATATCGGCCAAAAGCGTCTGATCCTGCGCATCCATCCGGTTATAACGGTTGGATGTGAAGAATACAATGGATGGCACGATATACTCTTTTCGGTACCTTCTCAACTGATAATCATAAACATCCGGGCGGTAACGTGCATTTGGGCCTCCAAAATAATCCAGACCGATGATCACCAGCGAGTCCGAAACGTACAGGTCATTTCCTTCAAAGCCGGTGATTATAAACTGGATTTTAGGCGCATTAAAATTCGGGTAATGATATTTGATCTGTTTATACGCCTTTAAAAGCGGCGACAGAACAGTTGCTTCACGATCACCGATCAGCGAATCCAGGTCCTTTCTGAAATTCTGAAGATCAGGATTTTGGAGAATATTAAAAAGGTGCGAGGCAAGCTGTGCCGAATCTCCCGGAAAATCGGTAAAATAGGCCTTTTGCAGGTAATTATACTTTTGCAGAAAATTTTGTACATCTTTAACCGATTTGCAGGAAAACAGTTCTGCATCCAGATTTTCTGAAACCAGTTTCATCTGAATGGAGCTGGTATCTGCTTTGCGGGTTTCATTGTTGCCGCAGGACATTAAAAAAGCAGCCAGCAAAACAAACAATATCAGGATTCTGGAATTAACCATTTGATTGGGTAAAAAATAATATGACAGATCAGAAATCAAAAATAGAAAAAAACCGGATAAGCATTCTGGGTTGCGGCTGGCTTGGGTTTCCATTAGCTCAACGTCTGCTTGCGTCCGATATTACAACGAAAATCAACGGCAGTACAACATCTTTGCCAAAACTGGAAAATTTCAAAGCAAAAGGAATCAACGGCTATTTGCTCGAACTGAATCCCGGATTTGAAAATGAAAGTGCTTTGACAGAATCCTTTTTCAACGCAGAAACGCTGATTGTTTCGCTGCCGCCGCGTGCCGGAAAAAACGGACCGGGGTTTTACGTAAAGCAAATGGAAGCCGTAATCAGTGAAATCAGGAAGTCGCCTGTCAATCAGGTTGTGTTTATCAGTTCAACAGGCATTTATCCGGAACTGAACCGGATCGTAACTGAAGAGGATGTTGATTTACCTGAACAATCCGCTTCGGAAGATATGGTAACCGCGGAAGTAATGGCAAAATCATTGCGGCCGGAACGAACTGTAACGATTCTGCGGCTCGGAGGCCTGCTTGGTTATAACCGCATTCCGGGCAAATACGTAACAGGGAAAAAAGAGATGACAACCGGCGGAATTCCGGTAAATTACATTCACCGCGACGATGCCATCGGAGTTATGATGAAAATGCTGGAAGGCGGACTTGTTGATGAAACTTTTAACATTGTAGCACCAATGCATCCTTTGCGCCGTGAGATCTATGAAACATCCTGTGCACAGTTCGGCTGGGAAGCGCCGGAATTTGCTGTTCCTGAAAAAGAGCAGGATTTCAAAATCATTTCCGGCGAGAAGCTGAGCCGGTTTTACAACTATGATTTCAAATTCCCTGATCCCGTCAATTTCTTTTACAGTCTGGAAGATCATGAAATCTGAAAAGCAGATTTTGAAATTCTCTCAAACAGAAAAGATCCGTAAAAATGAATTTTACGGATCTTTTCTGTTTGTTTCTGTAGGTTTTACTGCGCTCCCAAAAGCTCCTGAAGCTTGCTTTCCAAAGCAGGACCGCGCAAATTTTTGGCGATTATTTTTCCATCCTTATCCAGTAAAAATGTAGCCGGAATCGCATTTACGCCATAAGCCTGCGCTACGCCGGAGTTCCATTTTTTCAGCTCCGATCCGTGCTGCCATTTCAGGTTATCCTTTGTAATGGCCGTTTTCCAGGCTTTTTCATTATCGTCGAGCGAAACGCCGTATATATCAAATCCTTTATCCTTGAACTTGTCGTACATGCGGACAACATTGGGGTTTTCCATACGGCAAGGTCCGCACCAGGATGCCCAGAAGTCAATCAATACAAATTTGCCGCGCAAGGAAGACAATGCAACCGGCTTTCCTTCAGGGCTCGTCAGCGTAAAATCAGGAGCCTGCTGCCCTACTGCTACGCCGGCCATTCTTTTTACCGTACCTATAAACCCTTTTGCAAGTGTAGGCGTAGGCTGGACTTTTTCGTAATCTTCGGCCAGTTTTTTCAGTACATCAAGATCATTTTCCGGGCTCAGGAAATTGTTGGCCGTAAAAAGAGCAACAAGCGACGTGCCCATTTCCGGCAAAAGTTTCTTGATGACATCCAGCCGTTCCTGATCTGCTTTTGCAAAAGACTGCTGAATTTCCTGAATTTTTTTAGTATCCTTTTTTTCCTCTGCCTTGGCGTATTCCTCATTCCATACTGTAACCTTTGCGGCAAAATCCTGCATCAGCTGATCAATCTTGGAATAATACTCCATATTTCTGGAACCTGTAATTTCTACTTTTCCGTTGTTTCCTTTGCTGTCTTTGCCAACGCCGTCAGCCGTAACATTGAAAGTTTCGCCGCCTTCCACAAGCAGAACCACTTTCTGACGATCGGCTAAATTGAGCACAAAAAAGCTTCCTCTGTCCTTTTCAACACCTTTTAAGGAAAACGTGCCGTCGGCAGCAAGCTGCGCCGAATCCAGCTTGACAGGAGATCCGCCGGATGCAGACCTTGCAAGAATCACTTTTTCTCCTTTGGAGCCGTTTTTAACTTTTCCGTTAATTGTAAAATCCTTTGGAGCAAGTTCCTGAGCCATAGCACAAAAGCCCAGCAAAGCAAAGCTGCAAATGGAAATACCTTGTCTGAATAATCCTTTCATGATCTTCTGTATTGTAAATGGATTAATGTGTGAAAATTTCAGAGTTTTTCAGCAAGCAACTGATTGATCAGCTTGGGATCAGCCGTACCATTGGATTTTTTCATCACCTCTCCGACAAACAATCCCAACAATCCTTTTTTACCTTTTCTGTAAGCTGCTACCTTGTCCGGCATTGCATTTATAACCTCAGTAATCAACGTTTCAAGCTCGTTAGTATTGCTGTTTTGCAGCCAGTTATTTGACGATGCAATTTCAGAAGGCAGCCGGCCCGGTTCTTCCAGGAGTACGGGAAATATTTTCTGTGTCGCCACAGAATTACTCACGACACCGGATTCGCTAAGCTGGATCAGATCGGCCAGGATTTTGGGACTAACTGGAAATGCTTCAATAGTTCCGCCATGATCATTCAGATAGGATTTTACCGGTCCCATCAGCCAGTTGGAAGCAGCTTTAAAAGCGGATGTTTCCGAACATACGGCTTCAAAATATTCGGCAATTTCCCGCGTATCCGTCAGCACCATGGCATCGTAAGCCGGAATTCCGTACTGATTTACAAATTTTTCACGCAGTTGCTGCGGCAAAGCCGGCATGCTTTCCCGGATATTTTCCAGCCATTCCTCCGAAACTACAACCGGACTCAGATCAGGATCAGGAAAATAGCGGTAATCGTTCATGGTTTCCTTTACCCGCATACCGTAAGTCTGGCCGCTTTCCACATCGAACATCCGCGTTTCCTGCTGGATTTCTGTGCCGTTCTCCAGCATGGAAACCTGCCTTTTTTCTTCAAAACTGATTGCGCGCATCATATTGCGGATCGAATTCATGTTCTTGATTTCGACCTTTGTTCCGAGTTTGTTTTCTCCTTTTTTACGGATAGAAACGTTTACATCGCAGCGCAGCGAACCTTCTTCCATATTTCCGTCGCTGATTTGCAGATACCGGACAAGACGACGGATTTCCGTAACAAATGCGCCTGTTTCTTCCGCCGACCTTAAATCAGGTTCGGAAACCATTTCGACAAGCGGCGTTCCTGCGCGGTTATAATCCAGAAGTGTTTCCGTATCACTGCCGTCGTGTACAGATTTGCCCGCATCTTCTTCCAGATGAATATGATGGAACCGGATCAGTTTTTCGGCCATTTTTCCTTCCGGATTTTTGATCGCGATCGTAACACCGCCATTCTCACAGATTGGTTTTTTATCCTGTGAAATCTGATAACCTTTTGGAAGATCGGGATAAAAATAGTTTTTCCGGTCAAAAATGGTCCGCTTGCTAATGGAGCAGCCGCATGCAAGTCCAAGCCGGACAGCGTACTCCACTGCTTTTTTATTGATTTTCGGCAACGTTCCCGGCAAAGCCAATGTCAACGGGCCAATATTTGTATTAGGCTCTGTTCCAAATATATTGCGGTCCTGAGCAAATAACTTGGATTCAGTCAGTAGCTGACAATGCACTTCAAGCCCGATTACGGTTTCATACGTAGCCAGAAGTTCATCCGTTATGTCAGCAGGTTGAATTGCGCTTTCAGTCATATTTAATTATAAATGCTTTCGCAAAGATACAATTAGTGACCTAATTAGCATTTTCTAATATAACATATAAGTCATCTTAATATAAAGTCAACTTTCCTTCCCGCGGCATAGTGAAAATCTGTGATCCGTATACTATGTCGATATCGTCATCCTTGATCGTTACAATCCCGATATTATAATCTCCCGGCTCGGTTGTATCCTGAAAAATATGGGCTGTGAAGCCAGAACTATATTGTTTTTTCATTTTTAAGAATGACATATAACCTTGATTTCTGTTCCACTCGGGCGATAGTATGTAAGTTTTGTTTTTTGAAACAGACCTCAAAATCAAATATATTTCTGAAGTTTCGGGATGAACAATATCTTCTGAAATAATCTGATAGTAATGTACTCCTCCGTAAGCCGGAAGTATTTTGCTGTTAAACCGAAATTTCAGATCCTTATGAACATGCCGGCTTGCATCGGCATCAATTCGGTTGCCGACCTTGGTAAAAATTGTTTGGGGAAATTGATAAATTCCTGCCTGCAGTGCAACCTCAAACTGTTCGGCACCTTTTTTGGTAAATGGATAAAGCTTTCCCTGTATTGTCTGGTTTTTCTGAAGCATATAAACATCTGTCTGAAGAGAATTTTGCCAGTGTGCCACGACCGGGATATAATTCCAGTGCATGTAAGCACAATACAAAAACGATAACGGAATAGAAACAAGCAGAAAGTAGTTACGCCAGGAACCTCTGAATGAAAACAATACGAGGCAATATACCATGGCAACAACAAGCACGGAGTAAACTTCATAACGGTCAACAATGAGAGTTATGCTGTTGTGCCCGCGAGAAATTGCTGCTCCTGCCGCCGTAATTACAAAAGACACTGCTGTAAAAAAGATGACAAGTTCGCTGGATTCTTTGTCGGAAAGGCTCGAATTAAATTTTTTAAAAAAATTCAACAGAAATTTTACAGAAAAAAACAGCATTAGTGCAAACAGGACACCGCCGAGTATTACAGTGTCTTCGGGTTTTAACCTGAAGGCAAAAAAAGTACTTCCCATGAAGCTGAAAAAGCAATACAAAATATGGAGAGGTGCTTTAAGCAGTTGTTCCGACTGGTTAGAGTAACCATTCAGACCTACGACGGTCGGCATGCCCAGGTAAAACACAAATGCACATAATCCAACAAACAGGGTCCATATTCCGGCTTTTTTATAGTCATGCATGCTGACCAGCTGGGCAATTCCTAGCATAATGACATAAATTCCGTTTCCGTTTGTGCAGGTATGCAGGGCTGCCAGCAACAAGGCTGCTAGAAAGCTTTTGTTACTGCGCTTTGAAAGGCAGTAGAACATGGTGATTGTCAGTAAAACCGAAAACATGTACTGCAGCGTGCTGATCGGCCAGAAAATATTCCTGTGAACCGATGGCTGGAACATCAGCAGAGCAACCGGAATCGTTGTAGCAGGTGACTGCCCGGCACTGCGCATTGTAAAAAATGTCACAACAAAGAACATGACATAAACACTACCGCCGAGTAGCATCATTGATCTTAGATTGTAGCTTCCTTCGATATAGTAATCCAGCAATGCAATGGAAAACGGAAAGCCAAAACGGTGGCCGTTGAAATTCTGAAATAATTCGCCAAACCGGGACAAAGGGCTTTCCGCAACGCGCCGGATGATGGATATTACTCTGAAATCATCAAAATACGGCGCGCTAAAAGCATACTTGGACACAAAGACGAAGAAGTAAATAATAATCAGGCCAAGCGTAAAGAATACGATCCATTTCTGGACAATGTATTGTTTTGGTGTGTGCAAGTGCATTGTACATGTTAATTGGATATTGGCTAAATATATGATGTATTTAACATGCTATTCGCTGGTTACGCACGGCTAATGAACCATTGTTAACGGGCAATTATCCAACGTAACCCATACGCCTATATCCGGCATAACAAGCAAAAACGTCCGGCCTGATTCAGACCGGACGTTTTTGACAATCTTGATTAATAATGCAGATTACAAGGAATTAATCCAGTTGGCTATAACCACAATTTCTGCTTTCGGAACCTGTGGAAACGGTGCCATCGGAGGATAACCCGGCCAGTGCTCAGGCTTTGGCGCATGAACAAGTTCTACGATTTGCTCTGCTGTATATTTTCTCTTGGCAACTTCCGCGTAAGGCGGTCCGATTACTTTATCATAAGCCTGATGACATGCCAGGCATGCATGTTTGTTCAGCAATGCCGAAACGTCTGCCGGAATCGGTTTACGCTTTGGAGCGGCGTTGGCTGCCGGTGCAGCTGCTGCTGTGGCGGCACCTTCCGCAGCCGGAGTTGCAGCCGAAGCGCTGTCGCCGGTCTGGCCGCCATCAGCAGTTGCTGTCGGAGCAGAAGTTGAAGCTGCTGCCGGCGCAGGAGCAGGCTGGTTTCTTCTTTCATTCTGAAGTGTTACAAGCGCCGCTTCTTCTCTTGATTTACTGCCGGAACCATAATAATAATCGTATTTTTCACGGTCTTCCTTTGAAGAACAGCCGATGCAGAAGGAAACTGCCAGGGCAACAAAAGCCAAAGAAGTACTTTTTTTAAGTGTCATTGTTTTAAAATTTTAAATAATTTCCGCCAGATAAGGATTTCACAAATAATTTGCCACACGAAGAAAGCAAGTTTGTACTAGATTTCCTTCATATCCATCATAGAAATTAGCAGTGCTTCAAATATTATGCCGCGTTATCGGTTTGTTCTCCAATTTGTTAAGGCTTATTCCAAAGCAGCAGAATCATGAAAAAATTAATCTTTATTTAGATTATAGTATTGTGAATAAAACGAAATGTTATTACTTTTGCAGTCCTATTTGTAAAACGATGTAAAGTAATGGCTAAGAAAGGTAATAGAGTACAGGTTATATTGGAATGCACAGAACAAAAAGACAGTGGTGTTCCGGGAATGTCACGTTATGTGACTACAAAAAATCGGAAAAATACGCCTGGCCGTATGGAATTGAAAAAATTCAATTCATTTCTGAGACGCTATACAGTTCACAAAGAAATTAAATAAGTTCATTGTTATCCGTTAACTGTTGAAGTGACCGGAAAAGGGACCGTTATTGAGTGAGCTTTTAACAGTTAATATTCATAATACTATTTAAAATATACAGATATGGCAAAGAAAGTAGTTGCTACCCTGAAAAAAGAAGGCGGTAAATCATTTGCCAAAGTGATTAAAGCCGTAAAATCTCCTAAAACCGGAGCTTATACCTTCAAAGAAGAAATTGTACCTCTTGACGGTGTTCAAGGTGCGTTAAAAAGCTGATCCTGAAAAGGTTCTGTTATTGAATTTGCAAAAAGTCCCTTTCGGGACTTTTTTTGTTTATTTTTGGGCACACATGCGCTGTAACTGATTTTACCCAATTCATACTATTATGAGCCTATTCGGTTTTTTTTCAAAAGAGAAAAAGGAAACACTAGATAAAGGTCTGGAAAAAACCAAAGATAGTTTCTTTGGCAAATTGTCCCGTGCCATAGTTGGTAAAACCACGATTGATGAAGATGTTCTGGATGAACTTGAAGATATTCTGGTCAGCTCGGACGTAGGCGTCGAAACTACGGTTAAGGTTATCAAGCGAATCGAAGAACGTGTTGCAAGGGATAAATATGCGACAACCGCCGAGCTGAACGGCATACTGCGTGAAGAAATTGCAGCACTTCTTACTGAAAACAAGTCAGTTGACATTAAAGACAGTTTTGAAACCGAACATTTGCCCAAACCTTATGTCATTATGGTTGTGGGTGTAAACGGCGTGGGCAAAACGACAACAATCGGTAAGCTTGCGCATCAGTTTCATCAGCGCGGACATAAAGTGGTGCTTGGTGCTGCCGATACATTCCGGGCAGCAGCCGTCGATCAGCTCAAATTGTGGGGAAAACGTGTAGACGTTCCGGTGATTGATCACGGCATGAACACCGATCCGTCCGCAGTAGCTTACGATGCCTTGCTGAAAGGTACCGAAACGGGCGCCGATGTAATTATTATCGACACGGCAGGCCGCTTGCATACGAAAGTTAACCTGATGAATGAACTGGCTAAAATTAAGCGTGTCATGCAGAAAATCATTCCCGATGCACCGCATGAAGTACTGCTCGTACTCGACGGAAGTACAGGCCAGAATGCTGTAATCCAGGCAAGGGAGTTTACCAAAGTAACCGAAATTACAGCACTTGCTGTGACAAAACTGGACGGAACTGCCAAAGGCGGTGTCGTTATCGGGATTTCCGATGAATTTAAAATTCCGGTAAAATACATCGGTGTCGGAGAAAAAATGGACGATCTGCAGGTTTTTGACCGCAGCGAATTTGTCGATTCTCTGTTCAAGAAAATAGGCTGATACAGATTCTCCCGAACTTTGCGCTTCATTTTACAGTTCATTATCAATCACTTTGCTGATAAAAGGGAATATCTATTTTTAATTAAAATCCAATAGCTAACGGCCGTTTGCTAATAGCTAAATCAAATGAAAACCAAAGGAATTGTCAAGAATAAAGTAAATATTGTAACGCTGGGCTGCTCCAAAAACCTGGTTGATTCCGAAGTGCTTTATACACAACTTAAAGGAAACGGATTTACTGTCGCGCATGAATCTAAAAAAGATGATTCACAGATCGTTGTAATAAATACCTGCGGCTTTATCGATAATGCCAAAGAGGAATCCGTAAATACGATTCTGCGCTATGCCGATGCAAAAGCAGCCGGAATGGTGGATAAAATTTACGTGACAGGCTGCCTTTCACATCGCTACAAAGATGAACTTTCTGTTGAAATACCGACTGTAGACGCATGGTTTGGCACCAATGAACTTCCGCGGCTGCTCAAAACGCTGAAAGCAGATTACAAGCATGAACTTGTCGGCGAACGCTTGCTGACGACGCCTGCACATTATGCATACCTTAAAATTGCAGAAGGCTGCGACCGTCCGTGCAGTTTCTGCGCCATTCCGATCATGCGCGGAAGCCATGTTTCCCGTCCGATCGATGAACTGGTAAAAGAAGCTAAGTCGCTGGCGAAACGAGGTACTAAGGAACTGATTCTCATTGCGCAGGACCTTACTTATTATGGTCTGGATATTTATAAGAAAAGAAATTTATCAGATCTTATTGCAAGACTTTCCGATGTGGAAGGCATTGAGTGGATCCGTTTGCAGTATGCTTATCCGGCCGGTTTTCCGATGGATATTCTGGATGTGATGAACGAGCGGAGCAACGTTTGCAAATACCTCGATATGCCTTTGCAGTCCGGCTCAACAGAAATCCTGAAATCCATGCGCCGCGGCATTACGCGTGAAAAAACAGAATCTTTAATATACACGATCCGCGAAAAAGTGCCGGGAATCGCATTAAGGACTACGCTGATCGTCGGGCATCCGGGCGAAACGGAAGCTTTGTTTGATGAAACTTACGAGTTTGTGGAAAAAATGCGTTTCGACCGGCTTGGTGCGTTCCAGTATTCGCATGAAGACAATACGCATTCCTATACCATGGCCGACGACATTCCGGAAGAGATCAAACAGGAACGTGCGGATGCCATTATGGAACTTCAGCAGGGAATTTCCTATGAACTGAATCAGCACAAAATCGGCAATACGTATAAAGTGCTTTTTGACCGCAAGGAAGGCGGTCATTTCATCGGACGTACAGAATTCGATTCGCCGGAAGTGGATAATGAAGTGCTTGTTCCTGCAAGCCAGTATGTAAGGCTTGGCGATTTTGCACACGTAAAAATCACTTCCGCAGAGGAATTTGACTTGTACGGAGAAGTAGTCCCCGATTTTCTTTAACTCTGTTCCGACTTTAGTAAATTTGTGCTTTACGCAGCACAGAAAAATATTTCAATTACACATGTTACAAAGAATTCAGACCGTTTTTTTAGCCATTACAATCATTGGAATGGGCGTTTTTCTTTCTTTTCCGATATGGAGCAAAACTGCCATGGCAGGAGAAGAAAGAGCAGATCTTACCGCCATCAGGTTAAACCATCAGATCAATGCCGTACAATCCAATGTGCAGCCGGTATATTATCTTATTATTCTGGCCATACTTGTTGCAGGCGTGGCGGCTTACGCCATATTTCAATACAAAAACCGGGTTTTACAATCCGCACTTTGTGCAGTGAACTCCATTTTGATGACCATTACGATGGGGCTTGTGATTTATTTTACTTTTTACAAAACCGCAAAATTGTTTGACCCAAATTCTCCGGGCAATTACGAAACCGGATTTTACGGCCTGGTTGCAGCCATGCTTGCCAATGTTTTTGCCAATCGCTTCATCCGGAAAGATGAACGTACGGTACAGCAATCCAAAAGATTCAGATAAAAACAGGAAAACAGCCAATTTAATGTAATATTGAATTGGCTGTTTTTTTTATACAAGTCCTTCCCGCAAAAGGTCGTGCAGATGAACAAAGCCCAGCACTTTTTCATTTTCCACAACAACGATCTGCGTTATACTTTTTGCCTGCATGATTTCCAGCGCTTTCACCGCGTATTCGTCCGGAGAAACGCATATCGGGGAAGTTGTCATGATGTCGCAGGCTTTCAGATGTAAAATGCTGTCTCCGGCATGCAGATTCAGCATCCGCCGCAAATCTCCGTCTGTAATAATTCCGGCCATTTCGCCCGAAGCTTTTTCAACAACAGTTGCGCCGAGCCTTTTGGAAGTGATTTCAAGTATGACTTCTTTCAGCGTCGCATTTTCGTGCACAACAGGAATGGCATTGTTTGGGTAAATGTCACAAACTTTCAGATAAAGCCTTTTTCCCAAAGAACCTCCCGGATGAAACCTCGCAAAATCGTCATGCGTAAATCCTCTTGCTTCCAGCAGACTTATGGCCAGCGCATCGCCGAGCGCCATGGCAACGGAAGTGCTTGTCGTTGGAGCAAGATTCAGCGAATCGGCCTCGACCGGCGCAAATGCATGCAAAATATAATGGCTGTTGCGTGACAAGTACGAATCATTGTTGCTGACCATCGCGATCATGATTACGCCGGTACGTTTCAGAAGCGGAACCAGCACTTTTATTTCAGGCGTATCGCCGCTTTTGGAGATCACAATGACAACATCGTTCTTCTGGATCATGCCCAGATCACCGTGTATGGCATCGGCCGCATGCATGAATAATGCGGGCGTTCCGGTAGAATTCAGCGTTGCCACAATTTTTTGCCCGACGATCGCACTTTTGCCGATTCCGCTGATTACAACCCGTCCGCCAGAATTTAATATGGCATATACGCATTTTTCAAATTCATCATCAATCAAATCAATCAGACTATGCAATGCTTCAGCCTCCTGCCGCAATACATCTTTTGCTATTGACTGAATATTTTTTATTAATTTCAAATCTGAAACACTGTTTTATTAAGAACCAATTGTAATTTTTAATTTCAAAAGCAAAGATATAGAAGTTTGGGGTAACCATTTTGTTAACAGAGTATGGTAAAGAAGGTTGATACAGTCGTACTAGACACGTTGAAAGAAAGACTTAAAGAAATATTCGGGTACAGTCAGTTCAGGGGTGAGCAGGAAGTAATTATTCAAAATATCCTGCTTGGCAAAAATACATTCGTGATTATGCCCACAGGCGCAGGGAAATCGCTTTGCTATCAGCTGCCGGCCCTTGTCAGTGACGGTTTGACGATTGTCATTTCACCGCTGATTGCCTTGATGAAAAATCAGGTGGATCAGCTGACGGCATTCGGGATTAACGCGCAGTTCCTTAATTCCACGCTTACAAAAGCAGAAATGACAAGGGTAAAAACCGATGCACTGGACGGAAGCCTGAAGTTACTTTATATCGCACCGGAATCACTTACCAAAGAAGACAATCTGGATTTTCTTAAAAAAGTAAAAATATCCTTCGTTGCTATTGACGAAGCACACTGTATTTCAGAGTGGGGCCACGATTTCAGGCCGGAATACCGCCGCATTTACGGAATCATTGAAAACATAGGCAACCTTCCCATTATTGCGCTGACGGCAACTGCAACGCCGAAAGTACAGCAGGATATCCGCAAGAATCTTCAGATGGAAGAAGCCGAAACCTTCAAATCTTCTTTTAACCGTAAAAACCTTTACTACGAAATACGTCCTAAAAAAGATGTAAAAAAGCAGCTGATCCGGTATGTGCGCAATAACAAAGGCAAATCCGGAATTGTATATTGCCTCAGCCGCAAAACGGTTGAAGAAGTGGCCGAACTGCTGACCGTTAACGACGTACGTGCATTGCCGTATCATGCCGGCCTTGACAGCAACACGCGCATGGCCAATCAGGATGCATTCCTGAATGAAGAAGCAGACGTGATTGTAGCAACGATTGCATTCGGAATGGGAATCGACAAGCCGGATGTTCGTTTTGTAATCCATTACGACGTTCCAAAATCGCTCGAAGGCTATTATCAGGAAACAGGCCGCGCCGGACGCGACGGGCTGGAAGGAAACTGTCTGATGTTTTACAGCTATGAAGATATTCAGAAACTCGAAAAATTCAATAAAGACAAAACCGTTACCGAACGCGACAATGCCCGTCATTTGCTGAATGAAATGGTGGCATATTCCACGTTGGGCGTTTGCCGGCGGAGACAATTGCTGAGTTATTTCGGTGAATATTTTGAAAAAGACTGCGGCTTTTGCGACAACTGCATCAAGCCGACTGAAAAGACCAAAGTTCAGGATGATGTTATTCTGGTGCTGAAAGCAGTTCAGCTTACCGAGCAGCGCTTTGATGCCGACCATATTGCCGATCTTCTGACAGCCACTGAAAACCAGTATGTAAAAAGCTACGAGCACGATCAGCTGGAAGTTTACGGCAAAGGACTGGAACTGAATGAATCCAGAGATTACTGGGTTTCGGCAATCCGTCAGCTGGTGATTTTCAATTATCTGGAAAAAGACATTGAGAATTATGGTGTTATCAAACTGGGAGAAAAAGGCGCCAACTATCTGAATGACCCTTATCCGGTAACGCTTCACAAAGACCATAATTTTGACGAAGAAGAAGTAAAACCCGAAGATGACGACAAGGATGCTGCAACCGGCGGCGGAAGTGCCCATGCTTACGACGAAGCGCTTCTGGGCATGCTTAAAGCCCTCAGGAAAAAAGTAGCCAAAGAGAAAAATCTCCCGCCTTATGTTATCTTTCAGGATCCTTCTCTAGAAGAAATGGCCACAACCTATCCTACTACCCAGCAGGAAATGGCGCAGATCAACGGCGTGGGAATGGGAAAAGTCCAGAAATTCGGACGCCAGTTCCTGGATCTGATTACAAGATATGTTGAAGAAAATGAAATAGAGACCGCGAAAGATGTTGTCATCAAATCGACGGTCAACAAATCCAAGATCAAGATATTTATCATTCAGCAGGTTGACAGGAAAGTAAGTCTGGACGAAATTGCCGAAGTGAAGGATCTTGCGCTTGCCGACGTTATTGAAGAAGTGGAACATATCTGCTATTCCGGCACCAAACTGAATCTGGACTATTATATTAACCAGGTTATTGACCGCGAAAGGCAAAAGGATATTTATGACTATTTTATGACAGCCGAAACAGACAATATTGCTGCCGCATTGGATGAATTTGCCAATGATGAAATAAGCGAAGAGGAACTTAGACTGATGCGTATCAAGTTTTTATCAGAACTGGCAAACTAACCGTCTGAAAACTTGTTATTATCAGTGCCTAGCGAAACAATAACCATTTATGAACATACTTATATTGGGATCGGGCGGAAGAGAACATGCTTTTGCCTGGAAAATTGCCCCAAGCCCTCTTTGTGACAATTTGTTTGTAGCACCCGGAAATGCCGGTACCGCAAATATTGCAACAAACCTTTCGATAACTTACAATGACTTTGAAGCCATTGCAGATGCTGTGCTGGAAAATAATGTCGAACTGGTTATTGTAGGCCCGGAAGAACCTCTTGTTAACGGAATCGTTGATTATTTTGCTTCAAGACCGGATCTTTCCAGAATAAAAATCATTGGCCCGAACAAAGCGGGCGCACAACTTGAAGGAAGCAAGGATTTTTCCAAACAGTTTATGCAGAAGTACGGCATTCCGACCGCTTCTTCCAGGACTTTTACTGCGGAAACGCTGACGGACGGTCTTAAATACCTGGAAAGCCATCCGCTTCCGATCGTGCTTAAAGCAGACGGGCTTGCTGCCGGAAAAGGCGTCATTATAGCTGAAAAACATGCTGAGGCGGAACAGGCGTTCAAGGAAATGCTGCTGGACGGCAAATTCGGGGAAGCTGGAAATAAAGTGGTTATTGAACAGTTTCTGAAAGGAATTGAATTGTCTGTGTTTGTACTTACAGACGGTGAACATTATAAAATACTGCCGGAAGCAAAAGATTACAAAAGGATCGGTGAACGGGACACGGGACTGAATACCGGCGGAATGGGAGCTGTTTCTCCGGTACCTTTTGCCGATGCAAATTTTCTGAAAAAAGTAGAAGAAAAAGTGGTTAAGCCAACTTTAAACGGCTTGAAAAGCGAAGGAATCAAGTATGTCGGCTTTATATTCATCGGATTAATGAATACAAAAGGCGAACCTTACGTTATTGAATATAATGTACGGATGGGCGATCCGGAAACGGAGGTTGTGATACCTCGGATTCAATCTGATTTTGCGATGCTGATGGCTTCTACGGCCAAAGGAACGCTGAATGATTTTGAACTTCAGATTTCTCCCCAGACAGCCGTTACAACGGTGGTTGTTTCGGGTGGCTATCCGGGAGAATATGAAAAAGGGAAAGTGATTTCCGGAAGTGAAAAAGTAGAAGACGTATTTTTGTATCACGCCGGAACTACTTTTAACGGAAACACCGAAATCGTGACAAACGGAGGAAGGGTAATGGCACTTACAGGCCTTGCCAATTCCCTTGAAAACGCCGTGCATAAGTCGCAGCGTGCTGCGCAGGCAGTTCAGTTTGAGGGAAAATATTTCCGGCATGATATCGGTGTGGATTTAATTCGGTACAATGATTGATGAATATGTGTAATTATGGGATGTGGATCATGTTCATCCGGAGGATGCGGCACGAGTGAATCGGCTGTTTCCGGATGTGGAAGTAAAGGAACCTGTGGAACAGGCGGATGTAATAAAATGAATGTTTTTGACTGGCTGAGCCACATGGATGTGCCCGCCAGCCAGCGTTTTGATGTAGTAGAAGTAAAGTTTAAAGGCGGAAGAAAAGAGTACTTTCGCAATATAAATCAACTGGAATTTGTCACAGGCGATTATGTCGTTTGTGAAATGGCCTCCGGCCAGCATATCGGTGCCGTTTCCTTGCAGGGTGAATTGGTAAGGCTTCAGATGAAACGGAAAAACGTCGTGATAAACGACGACATGCACGTGATTTATCGTATTGCAACTGAGAAAGACCTTGACAAGCATACGCAGGCGATGGCCCGCGAAATGCCGACGCTTTATCGTACGCGTGAAATCATTCGTGAGATGAAGCTGAATATGAAGCTTTCAGACGTTGAATTCCAGTCGGATAATACCAAAACAACTTTTTATTATTCATCAGAAGAACGTGTTGATTTCCGTGAGCTGATCAAAGCATTGGCATCGGAATTCAAGGTAAGGATCGAAATGCGGCAGATCAGCCTGCGGCAGGAAGCAAGCCGTTTGGGCGGTTTGGGTTCATGCGGACGCGAATTATGCTGCTCGACCTGGCTTACGGATTTTAAAAATATATCAACGGCTGCTGCCCGCTATCAGAATCTTTCCCTGAACCCGGCCAAGCTTTCCGGACAATGCGGAAGGCTGAAATGCTGCCTGAACTATGAGCTGGAAACATATATCGACGCCTTGCGCGACATTCCGACTGTAGACGCACCGCTGAAAACCAAAAAAGGAAATGCCGTTTTACAAAAGACGGATATTTTCAAGAAGATCATGTGGTTCGGTTTTGATAAAGATACAAACTGGTATCCGGTCGCCATTGATAAAGTAATGGAGATCATTGCATTGAACAAAAAGGATATTCTTCCCGAATCACTCGATATCCTGACGCCGGAACCGGAAAAGAGCATCGAAAAAATCCCTGGCAAACTGAACAGTGATCTTGAAAACCTTGACAAGAAATACAGCGAGGAACAGAAGAAGAAAAAGAAGAAAAAGAACAAGTCCGGTAAAAATAAAAATCATGCAAACAAACCGCAGGCTACTGCTTCACCGGCAACCGATAGTAAATAACAGGGATTGAATATCTCTTTGAAAAGAAGTCAGGTTTTAAAGCTTGACTTCTTTTTTTACCATTTATATTCTATGAAAAAGCACATAGAGAAGCTTTACGAAATTGCCGGCAAAAAAAGCAGGCGCATTATCGGGTTGATGTCCGGTACTTCACTCGACGGATTGGACGTAGCCTTATGCAACATCGAGAACAGCGGAACCGATACGGTTCTGAAAATGGAAAATTTCGTAACGGTGCCCTATTCGGATGATTTTCGGAACGAGATCCGCAAAATTTTTGCGAAAAGAGAAATCGATTTCCAGCAGCTTTGTCTTTTAAATCCTTACATCGGCATTGAACACGGGAAAATTATTCTGGATTGCCTGAAACAGTGGAACATTGCGCCAGAGGAAATTGACCTGATTGCCAGCCACGGACAAACCGTTTTTCATGCGCCTAAAAAGCAGCACGGGCAAAGCCTGTTTCCCGATTCAACTCTGCAGATCGGGGACGGTGACCATATTGCTGTAAAAACCGGAATCATTACCCTGAGCGATTTTCGGCAGAAGCACATTGCAGCCGGCGGCGAAGGCGCTCCGCTTGCAGTGTACGGCGACCATTTCCTGTTTTCCAAAAAAGGTGAAAACCGCATTCTGCTGAACATGGGCGGCATTGCAAACTTTACCTTCCTTCCCGGAAATCAGGATACTGCGGCGGTTTTCACCAGCGATACGGGCCCGGGAAATACATTGATTGATGCGTACACAAGAAGATTTTTTCATAAACCGTATGACGAAAATGGCGAAATCGCTGCCAAAGGAAAAGTAAATGCTCCGTTGCTGGAAGCATTGAAGTTGTTCCCTTTTTTCAAACAGCCTTTTCCAAAAACAACGGGCCCCGAAATTTTCAATTTTGATTACGTGGAAGCTGCCATTCAGAAAGCAAAACTTACGTCGCTGTCACGGCAGGATATCATTGCTACACTCACGCGTTTGAGCGCCGACACAATTACCGATGCGATAAAAAGCGTGATGAGCCAGAATGACTTTTATACAGTTTATGCCAGCGGAGGCGGCGCGCATAATCCCGTACTGATGCAGGCCATTCAGGAAGAACTGAATGCTCCGGTCAGGCTGATTGATGAGCTTGGTGTTCCCGGAGATGCCAAAGAAGCCGTACTTTTTGCAGTTTTGGCCAATGAAGCCATTGCAGGGCAACAAAATCATTTTGGAGAAAAGGAAGGCGTCCCCGGAATTTCAATGGGGAAAATTTCACTTCCTGCGTAATTTTCGGATCAAACAAGCAGTAATTTATATTTCATGTACGATATTACAGTTATAGGCGGCGGCATTGTCGGCCTTGCTACCGCACTTCGGATCAAGGAGCAGAAACCTTCATTGAAACTGGTTTTGCTGGAAAAGGAGAATGAAGTTGCAAAGCATCAAACGGGGCACAACAGCGGCGTAATTCATTCGGGACTTTATTACAAACCGGGAAGCCTAAAAGCAACAAACTGCATCCGCGGATATCAGATGCTCATCGATTTCTGCGACCGTGAAGGCGTTCCTTATGACTTGTGCGGTAAGATCGTTGTAGCAACCAGCGAGGATCAGAAACCTTTGCTGCGCAACCTTTATGAAAGAGGCCTGCAAAACGGCTTGGTAAAAAACAAAATGATTTCCAAAGCTGAAATCCGCGAAATTGAACCGCATGTAACAGGTATGGAAGGCATTTGGGTTCCTTATACAGGCATTATCGATTACAAATCGGTTTCTGAAAAATATGCCGAATGCCTGCAAAAGCTGGGTGGAGAAATCCGGTTTGGCGAAAAAATCATTGATGTAAAAAGCCGCAATACACATTCCGAAGTTGTTTCAGCTACGGGCAAAGTTTTTGAAACACGCCTGATCGTAAATTGCGCCGGCTTGTATTCCGATAAAATTGCGCAGTTAACGCAGCCTGAAAATATAAAGGTCAAAATCATTCCTTTCCGTGGAGAGTATTACAAGATTGTTCCGGAAAAACAATACCTCGTCAAAAATCTGATTTATCCCGTCCCCGACCCGAATTTCCCGTTTCTGGGTGTGCATTTTACCAGAATGATCGAAGGAGGCGTTGAAGCCGGCCCGAATGCCGTTTTTGCCTTCCGGCGTGAAGGGTACCGTAAAACAGATCTGAATGTCGGTGAAATGATGGAATCGCTGGCTTGGCCGGGTTTCCGGAAAGTAGCTGCAAAATACTGGAAAACCGGTATGGGCGAGTACTATCGTTCATTTTCCAAAGCTGCTTTTACCAAAGCACTGCAAGGTTTGATCCCGGAAATCCAAAGCGACGATCTTGTTCCTGGCGGCGCGGGCGTGCGTGCGCAGGCTTGTGATTATGACGGCGGTCTTCTGGACGATTTTTCGATTATTGAAAATAAAAGCGCGATCAACATCTGCAACGCCCCGTCACCGGCAGCAACTTCTTCATTGTCAATCGGTCAAACGGTCTCGGAAAGGGTTCTTGCAAGAATATAGCTTTTGGCTTTTGGCTTTTGGCTTTTGGCTTTTGGCTTTAAATAAAAAAGTCTTGCTTCCGGGTTCCTGAAAGCAAGACTTTTTTATGATTATTCACAGCTGTTTAGCAGTTAGCGTTCAGCTGCCAGCAATTAGCTTTGGTTAAAGATCAAAAACAATCAATGACCATCACTGACAATAAATGACAATTAATCACCGTCATCCGTCAAAAACCTACTCCCTTCCCAACTTGCTGTTCTTCTTACCATAGCCGAAATAAACAGCCAGGCCCAGCGCAAGCCAGATTGCCAGACGGAACCAGCTTTCTACCGGCAAAGAATACATCAGGTAAAGGCAAACCACAATTCCCATTATCGGTACAAACGGAACGAGCGGCGTACGGAATGATCGCTGAAGATCAGGTCTTTTTACACGCAGCATCCAGACGCCCACACAAACCAGGCAGAATGCAAACAACGTGCCGATACTCACCATATGGCCCAGATCACTTACCGGAACAAGCCCGGAAAAGATGCTTACAAACGCCATAAAGAACAGGTTTGTTTTCCATGGAGTCCGGAATTTGGTGTGTACATCACTGAAAAATCTAGGCAGCAGCCCGTCTTTACTCATGGAATAAAACACGCGGCTCTGCCCCAGAAGCATCACAATGATTACAGAGGTATATCCCGCCAGAATTGCGATGATCAATGCGGTCTGAAGTGAATCGTAACCTGTTTTGGCGAAAGCCGTTGCAGCCGGTTTTGCATCATTTGCAAATTCGGTATATTTTACCAGACCCGTCATCACATGTGCAAAAAGCACATACAGAATTGTACAAACAACCAACGAACCCAGAATTCCGATCGGCATTCCTTTCTGCGGGTTTTTTGCTTCCTGCGCAGCCGTTGAAACCGCATCAAATCCGATAAAGGCAAAAAATACTACGGCCGCTCCGGTGGCAATGCCCGTCCAGCCAAAGTTTTCATAATTTCCGGTATTATCAGGAATGTATGGAACATAGTTCTGAGGGTCAATGTGGCTCCATCCCAATGCAATAAATATCAGTACAACTGCTACTTTGAGGATAACAAGCAAATTGTTCAGGAAAGCAGAACTCTGCGTTCCTCTGATCAGAAGCAATGACAACAGGCAAACGATGATTATAGCCGGCAAATTGACAATTCCGTTATCGATTACCGTTCCGTTACTCAGTTTCACTACTTCAAAAGGAGAACAAACCAGCTGAGTAGGAAGATGAATATCAAACTTGTTAAGGAATTCGAGCAGATACCGTGACCAGCTTACGGAAACGGTTGCAGCGCCGAGCGCATATTCCAGAACAAGGTCCCAGCCTATAATCCAGGCTACAAATTCGCCCATTGTAGCGTATGAATAAGTATAAGCACTTCCAGCAATGGGTATCATGGAAGCAAACTCGGCATAGCAAAGTCCTGCAAATGCGCAGCCAAGCGCTGCGAGTATAAATGAAATGGTTACTGCCGGTCCGGAATGTTCTGCCGCAGCAATTCCCGTTAATGAAAAAAGCCCTGCACCGATGATCGCACCAATTCCAAGTGCAACCAGGCTGGCTGATCCCAGCGACCGCTTTAACTGGTTTGCTTCTCCGGTTGATTCCTGTAATAATTTTTCAATAGGCTTTTTAACCCATAATTGATTTGCCATATAAAGCGCTTAGTTGTAGTTATAGTAACAGCATAAAACTAGAAGAAAATTTGTCAAGTATGTATAGCTACAAAATAAAAAGGGGAAAAGTATAAAACTTCCCCCCTTTTATTCTTTAAAACCTATGCTTTAATCTTTTTTCCAGCAACCGGTGCAGCAGTATCTGCAACCGTAAGTGCCGGCTCTTTTGATTTTTCACGTTGTAAAAGGTCAACAACAATCGGAGCTGCCACAAACAGGGAAGAATACGTACCCACAATTACACCAAGCAGCATACAGAATGTAAATCCGCGGATTACCGCACCGCCGAAAATCATTAATACAACCAGTACAAGTATTACCGAAATACCCGTTACTGCCGTACGGCTTAGCGTACTGTTCAATGCGTTGTTGATAACAGTTGACATGCTTTGTCCGCGTGACCGCTCATCGTTCAGATAATCGCGGATACGGTCATAAATTACAACGGTGTCATTCATTGAATATCCGATCATGGTCAGGATTGCACCGATGAAAGCCTGATCAATGTCAAGCGACCATGGCAGCCATCCGTTAAACAAAGAGAAAATGGCAAGAATGATCACAACGTCATGCGCAAGTGAAACAACTGCGCCGTAGCTGAATGCAACACGCTTAAAACGGATCAGAATGTATATAAAGTTGGCAGCAAGTGCAAGCAGAATGGCATACACAGCAGATAACAGTGTATCATACGCCATTGTAGGACCTACTTTATTGGAACTTACAATCTTTGCAGGATTACCCTTTATTTTGGAAATACCCGACAAAATTTTGGCTTCAGCTTTCTGATCAGCATCAGGCGTTGTGACATCGATTAAATATGGCGTTGTAATTTTAACCTGATCAAGGCCACCGAAAGTTTTAACTTCTGTAGTGGAACCCAGTTCTGTATCCATAATGCTTCTCAGATCATCCGCATCAACCGAATTCTCAAAACGGACAACATAAGAACGTCCGCCTTTGAAATCGATACCCAGACCGAATCCTTTGAAAATAAACGATCCTACTCCGATGGCGATGATGATGGAAGAAATAATATAGAAACGACGGCGCTGCGAAACAAAGTCAAAGTGGTTATCCTGAAACCAGTTTTTGGTAAGACCGGTATAAAAGTTAAATACCTTTCCTTTTTTGATCTGGTTTTCAAGCAGCAGACGTGTGATGAAAATAGCTGTGAACAAAGAAGTAATCAAACCAATGACCAGCGTTGTTGCAAAGCCAAGCACAAGACCCGTTCCGAATGTATAAAGGATGATACCTGTAAGCAGCGTTGTAACATTGGAGTCAATAATGGCAGTCAGCGAGTGCTTGAAACCATCCTGAACAGCTTGTCCGAACGGCTTGCCGTCCGCCAGTTCCGCCTTGATACCTTCATATATCAGTACGTTTGCATCCACGGCCATACCGATGGAAAGTACAATACCCGCAATTCCTGAAAGCGTCAGAACAGCTCCCAGAGACGCCATTACCCCTAAAAGGAAGAACAAGTTGATAAGCAATGCAATATCTGCAATCCAGCCGGCCTTGTTGTAGTAAGCAACCATGAAAACAAGCACAATAACCAAGCCGACAATAGAAGACAGGATACCGTCACGAATCGCTTCCGCACCCAGTGAAGATCCCACAACAGCTTCTTCCACAATGTGCGTCGGAGCAGGCAGCTTACCGGCTTTAAGCACGTTGGACATGTCTTTTGTTTCTTCAACTGTAAAGTTTCCTGTAATGCTTGAGTTACCGTTTGGAATTTCACCTTGCACCGTCGGAGCTGTATAAACCAGATTGTCAATAATAATTGCAACCGGACGGTTAATGCTGCGTGCCGTTAGTGAACGCCATTTACGTGCGCCTTCCCCGTTCATACGCATGGTAACTTCCGGACGGCCGCGCTCATCGTAGTCATGCGTTGCATCCACGATAACGTCACCTTCCATTGCAGGCTCGCCATTTGCCTTTTTGATAAAGTACAAAGGCAGGATCAATTGGTTGTTTGCACCTTCAGTTCCTTTGCGGTCCCACATGAAAACAAGGTCTGCAGGAAACAGCGAACGAACTTCCGGACGCGTAAGGATTTCGTTTGCACGTGCTGTATCTTTCAGGTAAACACCCAATCCTTGCGGCATTGGCACAAACAGGCTGGTCAAAGCTGCACTCTGAGCTGCAAGTGCTGACGAATCCGAAACCGTAGAATCTGATTTCTGTTCAAGCTGCGCGGCCAATCCGCCCAAGCCTGTTTTTTTCGTAGTATCTGTTGCTGCTGCAGTAGCCGAAGGCTTTGCAGTGGCTTTTTTGATTTCATCCTGTTTTGCAAGGTATTTTCCCAGTCCGTCCAGCGCAGGCGCTACTTCATTGGTAAGATATACTTCTGCAAATTCCAGTCTTGCAGCACCTGAAAGCAAGCGGCGTACACGCTCAGGGTTGTCAACACCCGGAAGTTCAACAAGAACGCGGTTCTGGCCTGGAAGACGCTGAATATTCGGGTTTGTAACACCGAATTTATCAATACGGGCCTGTGTAATCTGGAAAGCGCGGTCTATAGAACCATCAATTTCTGTGTTCAGCATTTTGATCACGTCACCATCCGATGAGTTGCTGCTGATTTTTCCACGGTTGGTACTTGTTGCAAATACGCTCGCCAGACTTGTATTCGGAGCTGCTGCTTTATATGCCGATACAAAACGATTGATAAAGGTCTTGTTGCTTGCTGCTTTATCTTCGGCTGCAGTTTTCAAAGCGCTCTGGAATGCTGCGCTGCGTGCATTTCCGCCCGCCATTCCTTTCAGGATGTCGGCAGGAGAAACTTCCAGAACAACGTGCATACCGCCCTGAAGGTCAAGTCCGAGGTTCAGTTCACGCTCGGTAACTTCCTGCAAAGTATGTCCCAAATAGACATCTTCTCGCCACAATGAGTCAATGTAGCGTTGCTTTTTTGACTGATCAACATCACCTTTTGCATCTGTTGCAAAAGTCAGCGCTTTACTCTTTATGTTTCTTGAAACGAAAGTAAAAGAAAGATAATAGACGCTGATAAGGGCAATCACAATGGTTAGCCCTAATATTCCATTCCTATTGGCCATCTGGTTTGATTATAAAAAAAATTAAATGAAATTCTGTAAGTAAAAACGAAGTTGTAAAAAGCCTGGAAACAGGCAACGACAGCTGTAAAATCAATGATTGAACAAATCAAGGCATTCAACAGAAACAACGGAGACAGGCTGTATCAAGTATTTGAAGAGATAACGTTCAATCGCCTGAAAAGGTATTCAGGGTGCGTTGGTGACTAACGTTCTTCCGAAGATCCGGTGAAAGTAGGAAAAAAAGAAAAAAGGCTCTTCAAAAGCAACTTTTACAATGGCCTTACCGGAAACAAAATGCCAGTCAGGCTGCGGCAGAAAATAGAAATAATGAGAAAAATCGTAGGAAATGGCCAGGGTAATAACAGCATCAAGCGACAACGTACTTACTTTCGCCTGATCGGACTTCGCTGAGCCCGGAAAATCTTTCTTTGTAAAATCCTTGCTTGCTTTCTCAGCCTCCGAGGCGTAATCCTGAACTGAACCATGATGTGCAGGCCACGACCGCATTCCTGCAACCATCAGAAGGATGATGGCCAGCATTAAGCTGATTGTCTGATTAATAACCTTTGCAGTCTTCAAGTCCAAGAGCGGGATTCCAATTAAACGGCAAATTTTCATTTAAAAAATCACAATCGCAAATTTTTTGTAAGGAAAGAATCAAAAGTCAGGCAAAGTATCGGCTATTGCTTCAATCTGCCATATTTTCGCATGATTTCCAGTAATTTATCTTCAGGAAGTTCTTCAACCTTGTGCCCTTGCGTGCCCTCCGAAGTACGCGCCATCAGAAGTGAATTGATAATAGCCTCCTCCGTGGATTCCATGGCAGCAAGAAAGAGCGGCGAGACATAATCATTATGCAAATAGCTGGCACTGAAAGTGGATTCCGAAGTTTCATGCAAAACCCGGTTGGCAGTAGAAAAGGCAATTACATAATCGCCGCTGCCGTTTGATGCGATGCCGCCCGTTTGCGCCATGCCCATAAAAACCCTTTTGGCAAGTCGTTTCAGGTTTCTGGCGTCCAGCGGTGCATCCGTGGCTACGACCATCATACACGATCCGTCCGAAGATTTGTCCAGCGATTCCTTGAATGCGTATTTCCCCATTTCTTCACCTACAGGCACGCCGTTCACTTTCAGTACACCTCCAAAGTTGGTCTGTACAAGAACGCCGACCGTGTAGCCGCCCAGATTTTTGGGAAGCTTGCGGGATGAAGTGCCGATGCCTCCTTTCCAGTTGAAACAGACCGTTCCTGTTCCCGCGCCTACGTTGCCTTCGGCTACCTGCCCGCTTACCGCCTGTGCCAGCGCGTTGAGCACATGCTCTTTTCTTACATGCCTGCCGCGGATATCATTCAGGTAACCGTCATTGGTTTCGCCTACAACCGAATTTACGGACCTTACATTTTCATTGCCTTTCTGGGTCAATGTCCAGTCAATAATTGCATCCGCTGCTGTGGGGACACTCAGCGTATTCGTAAGCACAATGGGCGATTCCAGTGTTCCCAGTTCTTCCACCTGAGAGTAGCCGGCCAGTTTGCCGAAACCGTTGCCGATATACATGGCGGCCATTACTTTTTGCTGAAAAAGATTACCGTCGTGCGGAAGGATGGCCGTTACGCCCGTTCTTACATCAGCACCTTCCGACAAAGTAACCTGCCCGACCTTTACGCCTGCAACATCCGTTATGGCGTTCATCGTACCCGGAGAAAGTACGCCGATTTTGATCCCCAGTTCCCTTGAACGTTTCTGCGCAGCAGCACAAAAAGTTAAAAGCAGTAAAATGGCAAGTAAATTTATTTTCATGATCGGGGTGTTTGATTATAGCTAATGGCTTTTGGCCTTTAGCTGATGGCTGCTTGAAAAATACGCATTTAGTAAAGACAGACTTTAAAAACTTTCATTCAGCTTGTTTTAACCTTCTTTATATTGAAATAAGCAGTTGATTGAATTTAGCTCGGATGAGCATCTTTTACAAACTAAAAGCTCAAAGCTGATCGCCAAAAGCTATTTATAACAAAAAACCGCTGGTAAACTGAATTGCCAGCGGTACATGCTATTTAGAAAACACCTTAATCATCGTCCGGACGGGCTTTTGCCGGATCGATGACCGTTTCTTTCCGACTGACTGCCGAAGCGCCGAAAAAGCCAAGTGCCTTCGAGCCGTCTGGATTTGCATTAATGACATTGGACCGGATATTTGTGATCGGCGTTGCAAACAATCCGCCGTTTGAAGCCTGCTCACGAATTTGATTCAGGTATTCAAAGGTTTCATTGGTTATGCTGTGAAGTTCCACACCCACAGATGCACCGGCAGAATAAAGCGAATCTGTTGTAATGGATTCACGCAGCGGCAGAATAAAAATCAGTCCGTCGGTGGCTGCGCCGGAGTTGAATGCGGCATCGTATGCAATGGAAATATTGACGGCTTTGTCCACAACTGCCTTTCCTCCAACGAATGGTTTTATCCAGTACGTATCGCCCGAACCAGCGAAATCCCTTGCATAAAACTGCGCTACAAATCCTTCTCTCGGACCTTTGTCCGGTTCAAAAGGCAGCTTTTCATTTCGGTAAACAACAGAATCCACAGTCGGAACCCGTTTTATTTCGGTAACTGCAGAATACATTTCCGCCCCGTTCTTGATTTTCAGCGTATAAGTTCTTCCGGTTTGCCCCAGAGTGTCGGCACTGGAAGTGCCCCATACATAAGTGCCGTTTGCATCGGCATCTTCAAATTCAAAGGTTTTTCCAAGATTATCCGTAACGGTAACTTCTGCGTTCAGAACGGGCTTTGGTGCATTGTTATTGAAATAATTTGCGGACCAGGTCAGTTTGATGGTTTGCGGGCCGGCTTCATTCGTAATCCATCCGTCCACAACCATTTGCTCCGGGCCGGTTTGTGTTTCAAGGTCAATAACATCTTCACAGCTTGTAAAAAAGAAACAAGCGGCTGCACAAAGCATGCTTACGGCTGCCTTTCTGACTTTTACATTTTTCAGGAAATCTTTCATCATCCAATATTTTTCTGGCATAAAAAGCTGTTTTTTACTTATAAAAACGCAGTTTCTAGAATTTAAAATTATAGGTAATTGCCGGAATGAAGCTCCCGATAACAGCATAACGGATGGCCTCGGTTTTGAGCGGCGTATCTTCATTGGACCTGGTGTAAACAGAGAACGGATTCCGGCGGTTGTAAACGTTGTAAACCGAAAGTACCCATTCTCCTTCTCCGGACTTGAACAGTTTTCTTTTTGCCTTTAACGTTGCTGCGAGGTCGAGACGGTGATATGCCGGGATTCTGTTGTTGTTTCTGGAACCATTGTAATTGTTTGCAATCGGCCATCCACCCCATTCATACCGGTTGGTCGGAAATGTTGCGGGCGTTCCGGAAGTAATTGTAAAGTTGGCCGAAAGCGACCATTTTTTGTTCAGGTCGTAAATAGCAACAGACGTAAAATTGTGCGGCTTGTCAAAACGGGCAGGAAACCATTCATTATTGCTTACTGTCTCCACAAGCCGTTCCGTGCGGGACAACGTGTAACTTACCCAGCCGGTCAGCTTTCCCTTATTTTTCTTTACATAAAATTCAGCGCCGTACGCCCGGCCTTTCCCAAAAAGCAGATCACCCGCCACAAACCGGTTCAGAAGCAGATCGGAACCCGGCACGTAATCAATCTGATTATACAGTTTTTTATAATAAACCTCAATTGAGGCTTCATACGTGTTATCCTTGAAATTCTGGAACCAGCCCAATGCAACCTGATCTGCTTTTTCAGGACGAATATTGACAGAGCTTAACGTCCATACGTCCAAAGGCGAGCTGGCAGCCGTGTTGGATAAAAGATGCAGATATTGCGCGGTACGGTTGTAACTCGCCTTGATAGAAGTACTGGAAGTCAATCCGATGTTCAGAGATGCACGCGGCTCCCAGTTTCCGTAATTTTTAATTACATCTCCTTTTTCATACCGGTTGCCGGGAAATACAGGTCGCTTGCGCTGCCCTTTTGAAATTTCCGCATATTGATATTCCGTTCCCGGCCCGAGACTTCTGAAATAGGAATACCGAATGCCGTACTGCAAGGAAATCCGGTCTGAAAACTTCTGTTCGTTGCCAACGTACAAAGCCGATTCGTCCGCATACCTTGGATCCAGGCTGATGTCCGTATTTTCTCCTTCCGAAACGGCCGTTGCTTTTCCGGGACGTGTATCGTAGTAAATATATTGTCCGCCAAAAGTCAGCTGATTGTTAGGCGTAATGTAAAAAGTGAAATCGGGCTTTATGCTTTTGCTGATGATTTTGGATTTCCAGTCAAAGCGGTCCTTTGCACTCGGGTCGTTCTGGTTCTGGCCGAGCGAGTAATCGTAATTACTGTAAAAACCGGTCAGGTTCATAAATAATTTATTCGAAAAAATATGGTTCCAGCGGGCCGTAGCCGTGGCATTTCCCCAGCCAAAGCCAAAATCGCCGCCTCCGAAAACATCTTTTCCAAAATAGCCCGAAGCATAAAACGTATCCTTGTTTCCAAGCTGATAATTCACTTTGGCCGTAAGGTCATAAAAATAAAATCTGGAATCTTTCAGATCGGAATTCAGGAACGGCTTTGCCAGTATGTCAATATAAGAACGGCGGCCGGCTACTATAAAGGATCCTTTTCCTTTTGCAAACGGCTGCTCATACGTAAGTCTTGAAAAAATAGTCCCGATCCCGCCGTTTATTTCGCGTTTTTTGGAATTTCCTTCTTTCATCCTTACATCAAGAATGGATGAAATACGTCCGCCGTACTGCGCCGGAATCCCGCCTTTGATCAGTTTTACATCTTTGACCGCATCCGGATTGAAAACAGAGAAAAACCCGAACAAATGCGAGGAATTGTAAACCGGAGCTTCATCCAGCAAAACCAGATTCTGTGAAATATCGCCTCCGCGCACATTGAACCCGGACGCACCTTCTCCAACGGAAGTAACACCCGGCAAAAGCTGAATGCTCCGGATCAGGTCCACTTCGCCGAGCAAGGCAGGCATTTTGCGAATGGTTTTCATTTCCACTTTGTTTACAGACATTTCGATGCTCCGGACATTTTCATCCTCCTTTTGCGTAGAAACCGTTACTTCCTGAAGTTCATTGCTTTCAGTTGTCATTTCGATGCTTTCCGTTTTGTCAGCATCAAGGGAAATCGACTTGGTTACTTTCTGAAAGCCGATGTAGCTGAAAACAAGCGTGTAAGAACCGGCCGGAAGTGTTATCGAATAAAATCCGTATGCATTTGTAACCACGCCGGTGCTCGCTTCCCGCACATAAACGGATACGCCGATAAGCCCTTCGCCATTTGACTGATCCTTGACATATCCGCTGACGGTATGCCGATTTTGAGCAGCTGCGGGCAGACTGATGCTTAATATACCCAGTAAAAGAAAACAACAAAGTATCTTATATTTCATATGCTTTATTTTGGTAACTTATAAAAGACAAAATAGAACTTTTCTGTTTTGCCGGAAATGCCCGGATCAGGACTTGAAACCTGTTTTTGGACAACACAATTCAGGTTCATGGCAAGCCGCAGACAAAGCAAGTGCTAATCAGCTTAATATGACACAAAAAAATGATGAATCCCGCAAAAAGAAGAATAAGTGGCTAAAAGCCCCAAATGAAAAGCTCGGTTCAAATAGTATTTTTTTACGAAATCCGCGTTACTATGCCTTCATCGCTGCATTCGGACAACAACTGAAAAGAAGTTTTATGAAGAAGCGGGTTAATGAAATCCGGCGCTATTTCAGTCAACGGGATTAAAGTAAAGCGGCGGTCCTGAAGGCGCGGGTGCGGTACAGTAAGCCGGGCACTGTCCAGAATCAGATCGTTGTAATAAAGCAGATCAATATCAATAACCCGTGCGCCCCAGCGTTCGTAACGGACCCGCCCGAGCTCGTGCTCAATATCCAGAATGTTTCTTAAGATTTCTTCCGGCTCCTGCCCCGATTCAACAACAATCACCTGATTCAGAAAGGCGGGCTGATCCGTAACGCCCCAAGGTGCCGTTTCGTAAACGGCAGACTGAATGCTTATTTTCCCGACTTTTTCACTGATCATTTCACGGGCCATGGCGAGCGTATGAAGCCTGTCGCCGAGATTGGAGCCCAAAAGCAGAAAAATTCCTGAATTGTCAGTCATAACCGGAATATAAATTGAAAATGTATTTTACAAAAAAAAGGACTTCCCGTATGGAGAAGCCCTTTTCAATAAATTCGTAAAATTTCTTTTCAGAAGGTAAGCGTTCCTTTGTCGTATGCTTTTTGTATAGTTGCCTCGATACCGTTTTTGTTAATAGTACGAAGTGCAGAAGCTGCTACTTTCAACGTAACCCATTCTCCTGAAGAAGGAAGGAAGAAACGTTTCTTTTGCAAATTCGGGAAGAATTTACGCTTTGTTTTATTGTTAGCGTGAGAAACGTTATTTCCAACGCGTGTTCTTTTACCTGTAATTTGACAAACCTTAGCCATAACCTTGCAATTTTTTCAAATGAGGGTGCAAAGATGCATAATTATTTTTCTTTCAGCAAATAACAAGCAAACAAATTTTATAAAAACATTGTTTACCACCGCATCCGGAAGCCGACGCCGTGTACATTATCAATGCGGATATCCGGATCGCCGGACAGATATTTGCGCAGACGGGAAATAAAAACATCCAGGCTCCGACCCATAAAATAATCGTCATCGCCCCAGATCGCCTTTAAGAGTTCGTCGCGCCGGATTACAAGATCCGGCCGTTCCGCGAGGTATTTCAATACTTCGGCTTCGCGAAAAGTAAGGTTCTGCGTGCTTCCGTTTATAGCCAGCGTAAGTTTCTGAAAATCAAATGCGTATTTGCCTATTTTTGCAGCATCCGCTTTGGATGCTTCCGGCTTGTCCGATTTGCTACGGCGGAGGAACACATCAATGCGCAGTTTCAGTTCTTCAATGCTGAACGGCTTTGTGACGTAATCGTCGGCTCCGAGTTTAAGTCCTTTGATTTTATCTTCCTGAAGAGAACGCGCCGTAAGAAACAATATAGGAACCTGACTGTCGGAACTCCTGATTTTTTCAGCCAGTGTAAAGCCGTCCATTTTCGGAAGCATGATGTCGAGCACGCATATATCGAAATGCTCTTTACCGAAAAAATCCAGTGCTTCAACGCCGTCCGTCGCATGCACCACTTCATAATCGTATTCTTCCAGATTGTCTTTGGTGGCAAATGCCAGGTTCGGATCGTCTTCTACGTATAAAATTCGTTTTTTCATCAGGCTTGTTTCTGAGGTATGGTTATTCTGAATGTGCTGCCTTTTCCAAGTGTGCTTTCCAGATCAAGATGCCAGTGATGGGCTCTTGCAATCTGCTTTACATAGCTTAGGCCAATCCCGAATCCTTTTACATTGTGTACATCGCCGTAAGGAATCCTGAAGAACTGGTTGAAAATCTTTTTCTGATACTCCGGCGCAATGCCTATTCCCTGATCGCAAACGGCAATAACAAGGCTTTTTTCCTTATTATATGCTTCGATTTTTACGTCCGGATCGCCGTTGGAATATTTCAATGCATTGTCAATAAGATTGGTGATCATGCAGCGGAAATGGAACGGATCGGCTTCAATAAGGTTATTTTCCGCTTTTGAATCAAATCTGATTCTGTCCTCAAATGGCAGCAGAATGGACTGGATTACAGTTTCTACATTCAATGTTTCCTTTTGGAGCGTAAGCGCATTGCGTTCTGCCTTAGCCATGGAAAGCACCATTTCCACTTGTCCCTGCAATCGCAGAATTTCATCCTGCACGATTTTCACATACCTTTTATGCCGTACCGGCTGCGATACGATGTTTTCAGAATTAAGCACGTCGGCAGCAATGCGGATTGTGGAAATCGGTGTCTGAAGTTCGTGCGTCATATTATTGACAAAATCGCGCTGCACCTCGGAAAGTTGCTTCTGTCTTAAAATCACAAACAGCGCATATGCAAAAAAAGATACCGCCACAAGCACCAGAATCGACGACCAGATGGCGCCGTTGATGCTGCCCGCAAAATATGCTTCCTGTTCGGGAAAACGTACGCCGAAATAATAAGGATATTTGTCTGTTTTGATCCAGTTGGAGGTTTTGGTCGGAATTTTGTCGTTGTTTTTGGTACTCAGCGACATGCCGTAACGCATGCGGTTTGTCGTACAGTCATATATCCCGACTTCAAAATCCGTGATCAGATTGTGTTTCTGAAAGCTGTCTTTGATAAAATGTTCCAGCAAGTCCGGCTGTGTTGTCGCATTGGTATTGACCAGAAAATATTCCGGAGAAAGCTGCTCCACCGGATTCGTCGTCTGCATCACGCCATTTACCTTGGCCAGTTTTCCGGCAACATCCTGCAATGCTACATGCGCATTCTGATTGAATTGCCGGTGCCGGAGATCAAGTGCCTGTTTTACCCAGTAAATCTGTGTAATGACTACGCCGATAATCAGCAGCGCAGAAAAAACAGTAAGTAATTGGATCGTTCGTCTCGACATGACAGTTTAACAAGCAGAAATTTCTTTTATTGTTTATCTGCCGAATAATATTGTACCAGCCCTTCCAGCGGGGACTTCATAATTCTTCCCGGCACCAGCCCTTTTCTTTCCAGTTCCTTTTTTAAAATATCCCGATAATGCCATGCAACCGATCCGGCAAAATGCACCGGATAATTTTCTGCATGCGCATGCTTGCAAATGTACTTTTCTGTAAACAGCCTGAACGCATTCCCGACTATTTCTTGTAAATACGGATGACCGATATGCGCCGCTATAAAAATAGAATAGGATGCAAAATACCGGTTCGGATACGGCTTTTTATACGCATTGTCCAGAACCCGCAGCCGGTCGGTTCCGGGATAAGTAAGGTTAAATGCTTCATGAAGATCCGGCGGCAGCTCATTCTGAAGAAAATGCACGACCAGGGTTTTTCCGAGATAAGAACCGCTGCCTTCATCTCCGAGCCAAAATCCGAGCGAACCGATGGAACGAACAATATTTTCGCCGTCATAAAAAGCATTGTTGGCGCCGGTTCCCAATATGCAGGCCAGCCCGGGCTCGTGTCCGCACAGCCCGCGTGCAGCACCCAGCATGTCCGTAGCCACTTCAATTCTATTTGCAGAACTGATGCAATGGCTCAATGCATCAAATACAGGCTTGCTCGTCTTTTCATCGGCACAACCGGCACCGTAAAAAAATATATTTTCAGGATTTTCTGTAATACAAGGCAAAACCTGCTTTTCCAGAACAGGAATAATTTCGTCTGCAGTCTGATAAAAAGGGTTGATTCCATCCGACTGAAAACGATGCATGCCGTTCTTGCCGGCCAGTATCCAGTCCGTTTTGGTAGAACCGCTGTCAGCGATCAGATATGTTTTCAGGAGCATTTTATAAAATGGCTATGATTCAGAAACAGGTTTCAAACGGCCTACTACACTAAAACGTGCGAAAACTTTTTCCGTATGCGGCGCAGCGCCAAGTTCCTTCGTAAGGTCCTGACCGGCCCAATGTTCGTAATGATGCCCGTTGCGCCAGAGCCGTGACGAACTCACGTCGTAAATTTTTCCTTTGTATGCGCACCATATTTCTTCGCGGTCCTGACCGTTTCTGAGCGCCAGCTGCGCCCGTGTATATTCTTTCATACTATTTTCTAAAACCGCAAATTAGCAATAATGCCCTTCACACAGGAAATTAAATGATCTTGCCGGAATATTTTGACAATAAGACTAAAATGTAGGAACTTGGCGTTTTGTTAGTAAATTCATGAAAAAGAAAATATGAAAAAAAGTTACTCTCTTCTTTGGTGTACAATACTGGTGCTTGCAATGGCTGCAACAGGCTGTAAGGAAAAAGTAAAACCAGTTTCCGAACGTATCGCCAAAGCCTGGACTGCCGAATCTGTGAAGCACGGAAGCACGGTTGTATACACAAGAGGCGGATCCAATAATACAACACCGGCTTATTCAGCTTTCAGACTTACGCTTAACAATGCATCCGGTACAAAAACAGCTACTTATACCGAATTTGACGGAAATACTTTCAACGGAAGCTGGGATGTTGAGAATGATAATAAATTGATCCTAAGCGGCCTTACACCTGCTCCGACCGGCAGCGGCGGAAGAATTGAATTTACCATTACTTCCATTGAAGACGCCAGACTGGTACTGACAAGGTTAACGACAAGCCCGAAAACAGGCGGTACAATCAATGAATATACGCTGACCAATCCATAATTACAGGACTTTTTTTCCTGAAAATAGTACACAAGCCGAAGCCGTTTTGCAAAGAAGCGGCTTCGGCTTTTTTTGATTAATTTTGCAAGATGGAAACAAGAACTGAAATAAGCAGTCTGGGAGAATTCGGACTGATAAAAAGGATAAATGAAGGAATAAAGACCCGGTTGCCGGATACAATCAAAGGAATAGGCGACGACGCAGCCGTAATCGATTCCGGTGAAGAATACGGATTGCTAACTTCCGACCTGCTGCTGGAAGGCGTCCATTTTGACCTGACTTTTTTCCCTTTAAAACATCTTGGCTACAAAGCCATTGCAATAAATGTATCGGATATTGCGGCCATGAACGGCATTCCGCGCCAGGTTACGGCAAGTCTCGCGCTGAGCAACCGATTTTCCGTTGAGGCCGTGGACGAACTGTATGCAGGAATGAAAGCTGCCTGTACGGATTTCAACGTGGATCTCGTTGGAGGCGATACTTCTTCTTCCCGGTCAGGCCTGCTGATTTCTGTAAGTGTGTATGGAAAAGTAAAAAAGGATAAAATCACTTACCGCAATACGGCGAAACCTAACGATCTTTTATGCGTAACCGGCGATCTTGGCGGTGCATATCTTGGCCTTCAGCTGCTGGAAAGAGAAAAACAGGTTTTTCTTGCCAATCCGGAAATGCAGCCTGAACTTGAAGGGAAAGATTACGTAATTCAGCGCCAGTTAAGGCCGGAAGCAAGAATGGATGTTGTTTACGAACTGGCGGAAGCCGGCGTACTGCCAACGGCCATGATTGATGTATCCGACGGACTTGCCTCCGATCTGCTGCATATATGCGCGCAATCCGGCGTCGGCGCCGTGGTTTTTGAAGAACGCCTTCCGATTGATGAACAGACTTTCCTCGCAGCATCGGAACTGAACATCGGCCCCGTAACGGCTGCACTGAACGGCGGAGAAGATTATGAACTGCTCTTTACCGTTCCGCAGGCTTCCTATGAGCTGATCAAGAATAATCCCAAGATCAGCTTCATCGGCTATATTACGGATAAAAAAGATGAAGTTGTGCTGCATACCAAAGCAGACAGCCGCGTTCCGATTACCGCTCAGGGCTGGAACTGAAACAGCATTGATAAACGAAAAAGCACAGCCCGCCGGTAGACTGCACCCCAAAAGTTGGACGAGTTTAAGAATTAACGATTAGTGTGATGAGCTCGGTATTGTACCGGGCTCATTCCATTTAAATTAAGCCTGATCCTGTCTTTGTTGTAGTAGTTGATATAAT
>NZ_VBSN01000027.1 GCF_006149045.1 Dyadobacter flavalbus | reverse complement strand
CCAGAAGGCCGATCGGCGTGTTGCCTGCCCAGTTGTGGTAGCCGTTCGGACCGTTGTTCAATCCGGTCTGGCGAGCGCCTTCACTTAAACTCGGCGTAAAGTAGCGGCCGAAGATGATCTCGCTGCCCGCTGATGCATCCAGGGTCTTGTCTGCACTTCCGCCGCCCATCGAGATCGAGATGTAGTTCAGCTTGCCTTCCGCAGCACTTACCGGCGCGGTCAGGTTGAGCTTGTAGCCGCGGCTTGCCGTCAGGTCCAGCACCGTCTTGGCTGCGGTCTGTGCCGCTTTCCAGCGTGCCTTGCGGTCACCGGAAAGATACCCCAGGAACTCAGGCTTGGCATAAGCAGCAATTACGCTGGACTTGGCCTTTGCGGTCGGGATGTCGTGCAAATCACTGGCCGCATACAGAAGGATACGGGATTTAAGCGCCAGCGCAGCTTCTTTCGTAGCACGGCCTTTGACCAGCGTCTTGCCTTCCAGCAGCATGGCCGCACTGTCGGCATTGGTCACAATGAAGCTGACGCATTCCTCAAAGGTGTTGCGGGCCACGGCATAGTCCTCGTTCAAATCGTATACCTTGGTGATCAGCGGAACAGAACCGTAGTAGCGCACCAGCTGGTGATAATAGTAGGCACGAAGGAAATAAGCTTCGCCCATCAGCCTGCTTTTCAGCGTCTCATCGGTGAAAGTGGCCGTTTTCAGGTTCTGGATCGCGATGTTGGTCGCACGTATGCGCTGGTACATCGGGCTCCATCCGTAGGTATCGTCCACCCAGCCCAGGTTGGAAGGGCTCAGACTTCCTTCGTTGACCGTGTTGATGTTGCGGCCCGTATGCGTGAAGACGGCTTCGTCCGAGAGCGAGGCCAGCATCTGCTCGCTGAAACCACCCTGCTGAAGACCGGAGTAAATGCCGGTAACAAATGCCTCTGAAAGTGCGCCGTCCGTCCAGACCTGCTCGCTTGCAATCTCGCTCGGAGGCGTTACGTCCAGAAAATCCGTGTCGCAGGAAGATAAGCCTCCGGTAAGCAGTGCAGCAATGACAATTATATTTTTAAAATTCAATTTCATGATTTTTATCTTAGAATGATACACGAACACCAGCGTTAACGATTTTTGACTGAGGATAGTATTGACCACTTGTTGTAGTCGCTTCCGGATCCCAGATTTTGATCTTGTCGATAGTGAAAAGGTTAAGTCCGTTTACATAAACCCGGAACCTGCTCAATCCCAGTTTGGAACCGATTTCAGAAGGCAGATTGTAACCCAGCTCAATGTTTTTAAGACGCAGGTAATTGTTGCTTTTCAGAAAGTAATTATTGAAACCAGCATTACCGGTATTGGTATAATAAGCATTGTTCCGGTTAGTAAGGCGCGGATAATCGTTTGTAGGATTATCGATGGTCCAGCGGTGATCGTAGTCGTATTTCAGATAGTTACCGATATCGCCGGATTCTGTCAGACCCACCAGCTGAAGACCGCCGGTTGCTCCCTGGAATAACACAGACAAGTCAAATGCTTTGTAACCCAGATTGATGGAAGCACCGCCTGTAAACCATGGACGCTGTACTTTTTCGCTGCGGATACGGTCGTCTGCATTGATCTTGTTGTCATTATTAACATCCTGGAATTTCATGTCGCCCGGGCGAAGTGTTCCGGTAATTGGCGTATAGTCAATTGTATTGGCATCGATTTCAGCCTGATCTTTGAAAACACCGTCGAATTGATACACCAGAAACGATCCGTAAGGCATGCCTGTTGATCTTTGATACGATGGTGCGCCCGGTGTTTCATCCCAGTATTTGATCTGGTTTTTGGCATAACCTCCGTTTACACTTACGGAATATGTAAAATCGTTGATGCTTCCGTCGTAGCTAACTTTAAACTCCCATCCTTTGTTCTGCAGTTTTCCAAGGTTTTGGGGAGGAAGCTTGCCGTCGATACCCGCAGATGAAGGCGTAGAACCGGCTTTCGGGATCAGGATATTGGAACGATTGTTCACAAAGTAATCAAATTCAAAGGCTACTTTATCGCGGAACAATGTACCCTCGATACCGAAGTTGCTGTTGTTTGCTACTTCCCATGTAAAGCTGTTGTTTGCAACTCGCGATTCAAGAAGCGTCTTGGCAACCTGATCGTTGATCACGTACTGGCCAAATCCCATTGTGGAAAGATACTGGTATTCAGCAAGTGTTTCGGTTCCAAGGAAATAAGGCTCTGCTCCCATTTGTCCCCACGATCCGCGCAGCTTAACGTTGTTTACGAAACGGACATTGTTTTTCCAGAACTCTTCTTCCGAAATTCTCCATCCGGCAGAAATACCCGGGAAGAAACCGAAACGGCCATCTTTTGGAAATACATAGGAGCCATCAGCACGCCAGAGGAATTCAGCCAGGTATTTTTCTTTGAAGTTGTAACCCGCACGGCCGAAATAGCTCAAACGCGCACGTTTGAACAAATCGTAGTTTCCGATGTTCTGCTCAGGCGTTCCACCGGCAAATAACTGATCAACAACCGGTGAAAGGAAATAGCGTCGGTAAGCAAAGAAACCGTCTGCATCCACTTTTTCACGCTGGATACCTGCCATTACATTGAAATTGTGCGATCCGATTGATTTCTCGTAAGAAACCTGGCCGGTAAGCTGTATGGACAATTCCTGAAACGAACTTTCCGTTAAACGCGGGTCATTGAAAGTAGAACGTACAGAACCTGTCAGCAAAGGGCTGGTCCCATCTGCTTCAAAGGATTTTTTGTCCCAGTAATACAATGTCCATGGTTTCTGGAACGATTTCTGACGGCGAATCTGCTTATCTACAGCAGCCATGGCAGTTACTTTCAGTCCGTTTACGCCCGGAATAAGAATATCTAGGGATCCGTTTGTCTGGATGAAATCTCTTTTGTCATTGTTATAACCGGTTGTATTGGTCGTAATTACAGCCGGGTTCTGACCGTTTTCGATATCCGGACCCGGACGTCCGTCCGGCCAGATGGCGATTTCAGTCGGTTTACCGCGCATCAGCATACGAAAGATATCACCCGCGCCACCGCCGTTCGGGAAATGCCTGAACTCTTCGCGCAGTGCAACACCAAGGTTTGCGCTTACATATTTGTTGATTTTGGTATCCAGATTGATACGCATGTCATATTGCTTGTAACCTGTTGCCGAGTTCACGTAATATCCGTCCTGATTGATATAACCCAATGAAGCAAGGTATTTGATGTTTTCGCTTCCTCCTGTCAATTGCACGTTATGACGTTGCTGCGGAGCCCAGTTACGGATTACCGATTTGTACCAGTCTGTGTTCGGGTGCAGCAAAGGATCAGACCCGTCACGGAATTTCTGCATGTCTTCAGGACTGAAAGTAGCTGTCAGTACATTTCCATTGTCTGTTCTTGTATAAGATCCGGTCGTATTGAAACCCTGCAAAGCATTACCCCATTGTCCGACAGGGAGGTTATCATAAATCTGCAATTCGTTACGGATCGTTGCATATTCCGAAGCGTTAGACATTTCAGGCGTACGTGTTGGCCTTGACATACCCATATTAAAATCATAGGCCAATTGCGGCTTGCCTGATTTTCCACGCTTGGTGGTGATCAGGATGACCCCGTTTCCTGCACGCGAACCGTAAATTGCAGCCGCAGCATCTTTCAGAACGGAAATACTTTCAATGTCGGCCGGATTGATCCGGTCCAGACCGCCGCTCCGGTTGGGAACACCATCCACAACGATCAGTGCATTGCTGTTACCCAGCGAGTTGGTTCCCCGGATGCGGATCGCCGATCCGTCATAACCCGGCTCACCGCTGGACTGTACGGCAGAAACGCCCGGAAGACGGCCGCCCAGCGTGTTGGAAAGGTTGGCGGCAGGCGCTTTCTGAAGCTCCGCTCCTTTCACAGCTGTAACCGAGCCGGTAAGCGTTGCTTTCTTGGCTGTACCGTAACCCACAACCACTACTTCAGTCAAAGCTTTGGTATCGGAAATCAGCGTAACATCCAGATTGGACTGATTTCCAATGCTTATCTCCTTTGTTAAATAACCGATAAAAGAAAAAACCAGTGTTCCGTTCTTTTCAGCGGCAATGGAATAAAGCCCATCATTATCCGTAACGGTACCAGCCGTGGTTCCTTTTACGACCACACTTACACCGGGCAGTGCCACGCCCGTATCATCTTGAACCTTCCCTTTGATGACGTTCTGAGCATATACACCTGCCAGAGAAGCCATGACCATGGAAAGAGAAAAAATACTCCGCATCAGATTACGGAATACCCGTTCAGTAGAAAATCTCATAAATAAATTGTTAGGTTGAGATAAAAATTTGTAAAATCTGGATTGCGTCATTTGGTACACCGGAGTGCACATAAACGCTCATCGGACCCAAGCGAAGGCCTGTCCGGCATATTAAGAATGAAGTTTTTGAAAAGGAGAATTTTTACATATGTTAAAGTTAAGTGGGTTATTAAAATAATTCAGGCATCCATTACTTAAACAACAAAGTTTTAACCAGGCAAAAAATTACCCGTATTTACTAATTACAGGAACTTGATGGATAAGTACCAAGTTTTAAAATTTACCCGGTTAATTATGCAAAAAGATATTAAAATTTTAACAAATAAAAGCATTCCTGTTTTTGGAATATGCATTCTAAAAAAATAACAATAATTTTATAAATAAAAGGACAATTCTGATTTTTGTAGCCATAAGTTTACTTATGGAATAAATCGGTATATAATTGACAAAAGCAGATCTGTACAATTGCCCTGTTGAAAAATCAATGAAGTCAGTTGTAAATTTGTGCTTATATTCGCGATGTTTTTTGATTACTTCCAACACCTTTGCATACACGAATGAAATTCCGCTTACTTTTTTTGATCTTCATCGGTTCACTGTACGCTTGCAAAAAAAATGTTACTCCCGAGGAGTACAATGCAAAAGCCGCTGATCCGGGATTATTTCATGAAACAACCACGCATCTTACCGATGTGATTATCCATGATATTTTCAAACCGCCGGTTGCAAGCCGGATTTACAGCTATTCTTTTCTGGCTGCATACGAAGCGCTGGCTCCCGGTTACCCTGAATACCAGTCACTTGGAAATCAACTTGTAAAGTTCAACACACCGCCCAAACCGGATTCCGGAGTTGCTTACTGCTTTCCGCTTGCCAGTATAAAGGCTTTTACACAGGTTGGAAGAACGCTTACTTTCTCCGGTGACATGTGGGATAACTACGAAAAAGACCTGTTTGAAAAGTACCGGAAAATGGGTATTCCCGACGACGTATATGAACGTTCAATGGCTTACGGTGATACGGTGGCAAAACATGTGCTGGCGCATGCGGCAAAAGACCATTACAAAGAAATACGCGGTTATCGCTATACGGTAACCAACAAGCCCGGAACATGGGTACCGACTCCGCCCACATACGCCGATGCCTGCGAACCGATGTGGAATACCGTCCGGACATTTGCACTGGATTCCGTAACACAGTTTTTGTGCCCGCCGCCTGCCAAATATGACCTGGACAAAAACAGTAAGTTCATGGGGCTCGCCATGGAAGTTTACAACATGGGGAAAACGCTGACTGAAGAACAGAAAGCAACGGCTTACTTCTGGGATGACAATGCATTTGTAACCAATGTCGTAGGCCATGCCATGTTTGCCAATAAAAAGATGACGCCGGCCGGTCACTGGCTTGCCATTGTAAAAACGGTTTCAATTGATAAAAAACTGAACCTTATACAAGCGACAGAAGCCTATACATTAAGCGCACTGGCCATATTTGACGCTTTTGTAGCCTGCTGGGACGAAAAATACAGAACGGTGAGGATCCGGCCGGAAACGGTTATCAATAACAACTGGGACCCGAACTGGAGGCCATTTCTGGAAACACCGGCTTTTCCTGAATATGTAAGCGGGCACAGCTCCATTTCAGCTGCCTGCGGAACAGTGCTTACGCAGCTCATCGGAGATAATGTTGCTTTTACCGACACGACTGAAAAGAAATACGGGCACGGCGTCAAGTCTTTCAAATCATTTGAAGATGCATATTGGGACGCTTCCATAAGCCGTGTTTATGGCGGAATCCATTACCGAGACGGCGTTGAGGAAGGAACGCATCTTGGTCAGAAGGTAGGCAGCAACGTCCTTAGAAGAGCCATTACGCGCAAAAGCCGTAACGTTCTTGCAAAAAATCAGGCATTGTCCAGATTGTAATGCAAACCGATATTTTCTCTTCGTGCCATGGCCATTTTGATAATCAGGTAAGAAACCGAAATCATATTGCGGAGCTCACAGATTGCAACTGAAACCTTGGACTCTCTGTACAATTGTTCATGTTCCTGATGCAACAGTTCCAGCCGGCTGTAAGCGCGTTTCATACGACGGTCTGTACGTACAATGCCCACGTAATTGGACATAATGCTGTTCAGTTCACGCGTCATTTCAGTAACCAGAACCTGTTCTTCGGGATGCGTTGTACCGGAATCGTCCCATTCCGGGATATTTGACGGAATGCTGGCATTTTTATAGCTTAAGATAGTGTCTTCATAAGCTCTGTGTCCGAAAACAACGGCTTCCAGCAAGGAATTGGACGCCAGCCGGTTTGAGCCGTGCAGCCCCGTACAGGAACATTCCCCGACTGCATACAGAAAGTTAATGTTTGTTTTTCCCCATTCATTTACCTTCACGCCGCCGCATAGATAATGCTGTGCGGGCACCACCGGAATCATATCTCTTCTGATGTCGATTCCGGCGTGCAGGCAGTATTCGGTAATGTTTGGAAAATGTTCAAGAAACTTGTCGTAATCGCAATGGCGCACGTCAAGATAAACATGATCCACGCCGTTTTTCTTCATTTCCGAGTCGATGGCGCGGGCTACGATATCTCTCGGCGCCAAAGAAAGCCGGCTGTCATAATTCTCCATGAAAGTACTGCCATCCGCTCTTTTCAGGATACCTCCAAAGCCGCGTACGGCTTCTGAAATCAGAAAGGAAGGCTTTTGCCCGGGCTGGTAAAAACTGGTCGGATGAAACTGGATAAATTCCATGTTATCGCAAATGCCCTTTGCGCGGTAAGCCATGGCAATGCCGTCGCCGGTTGCAATCGTCGGGTTGGTTGTACTCTGGTAAATATTCCCGATGCCGCCGGTTGCCAGCAAAGTTGTTTTTGCCAGAAATTTCTCAACCTGACCCGTTTCCCGGTTCAGAACGTATGCGCCAAAGCACTGAATATCTTCACGGTAACGGTATACGGTCTCGCCCAAATGATGCTGCGTAATCAGTTCAACTGCATAATAATGCGTAAAAATCTGAATGCTTTTATGGCGGTTTACTTCTTCCAGCAGCGCCCGCTCGATTTCAGCGCCGGTTATATCCTTGAAATGCAAAATACGATGGTCGGAATGCCCGCCTTCTTTGGCCAGATCGTATTCACCTCCGATTTCCTTGTCGAACCGGGTGCCGTAATCAATCAGCTCCTGAATTCTTTGCGGTGCTTCACGGACTACAATTTCAACAATGTTTCGTTTATTTACTTCATCCCCCGCATCCATTGTGTCCTGAATATGCTTTTCAAAAGAATCCGATTCCGCCCAAACCACGGCGATTCCGCCTTGCGCATATTTGGTGTTGGTTTCGTCCGCCTGCACTTTTGTAATGACAGCAATGGAAACTTCCTGCTTCAGACCGTCAAAATAGCGCGCAAGTTTGGCAGCATAACTTAGTCCGGCAATTCCCGAACCGATAATCAGAAAATCAAATTGGGGCATAAATTAAATCAATTAGGGGTTGTTTACAAATCTAGATGCCTTTGCTCAGTTCCAGCATGCGTGCAACAGATTCATAAGCTTTAAGCCTGATATTTTCCGGAACAAAAATTTCGGGCTGCTCGTAATAAAGCGCATTATACACTTTTTCAAGCGTGTTCATTTTCATATAAGGGCATTCGGAGCACGCGCAGGTATTATTGTCAGATCCGGGTGCAGGAATCAGCTTTTTATCTGGAACCGATTGTTTCATTTTATGCAGAATGCCTGCTTCCGTTGCCACAATGAATTTATCATGCTGCGATTCTTTGACAAATTTCAGAAGCCCGGTTGTGGAACTTACAAAATCGGCCTGTAACAGAATATCTTCCTTGCATTCGGGATGTGCGATGAGCAGTGCATCCGGGTTTTCTTCTCTGAGCTTCTGAAGTTTTTCTCTTGAAATATCAATATGTACAATGCAGGCGCCGTCCCACAAAACCATATCGCGGCCTGTTTTATGCGCAACGTACCGGCCCAGGTTTGCATCCGGCGCAAAAATGATTTTCTGATCTTTCGGAAGACTGTCTACAATCTGCAACGCATTGGAAGAAGTACAGACAATGTCTGTCAATGCTTTTATTTCAGCAGAGCAATTGATGTAACTGATTACAAGATGATCCGGATACTGCGCCTTGAAAGCCGCAAACTTGTCTGCCGGTGCCGAATCGGCCAGTGAACAGCCGGCATTCAGATCCGGAATGACTACTTTTTTATTCGGGCTTAAAACCTTTGCTGTTTCGCCCATAAAATGAACGCCGCAAAAAACGATCATATCCGCTTCAGTAGCTGCAGCCTGCTGCGAAAGGCCCAGACTGTCACCAATGTAATCGGCTATATCCTGAATTTCAGCATCAACATAATAATGCGCCAGAATGACTGCATTTTTCTCTTTTTTCAAACGGTTTATTTCGGCAATCAAATCAATATCCTCTGCAACTGCTTCGGTCACGTAGCCGTAACGGTTTACCTGCTCTTCAATGGTTGTCATTATAATGAATTATTGGCTTTTAGTTATTCTTAAAAATCCACGCTCAATTTACAATATTAAACCAATGAAAAGCAAAGAAAGTGCGGCACCTTTCCATACGGTACCACACTTTCTGGCATTTAGCCGTTTTTAAGAATATTTTGATTCAGATTTTTTTACAATATCCAGCGGAAGAACACATACAAGGTGCCGGATAAAACCATTGTAACGGGAAGTGTGAGAATCCATGCGATCACGATGTTCCGGATCGTTCCGCCCTGCAGGTTTTTGACCCCTTTACTGGCCACCATGGAGCCGGCAATTCCGGAAGAAAGCACGTGGGTTGTACTTACAGGAAGTCCCATATAAGATGAAACGCCGATGGTGCTTGCCGCAACAAGTTCAGCCGAGGCGCCCTGTGCGTATGTAAGATGCTGCTTCCCGATTTTTTCACCGATTGTAACCACGATTCTTTTCCAGCCGACCATTGTTCCGAGGCCGAGCGAAAGAGAAATCATCAGGATTACCCAGTCCGGCGCATAATCCGTATAGCGTCTGATCCCACTTTCACCGGCAGACTGATTTTTCAGAAATGCTTCGTCGCTTGCGCCCAGATTGGCGTGTCCGTTGTCCAGGATTGTTTTCATGTTCCGGCTGATCAGCAACAGAGAACGGCGGGCGTTCATACGCTGTTCCAGAGGAAGCTGGTTATCAACTAATGGCTTGCTGATCTGAGCAGTCAGGCCGACAATTTCATCTTTTATGGTCTGTAAATGGCCGCGGTCCGAAATAGAAAGTCTGGTAGAATCAATACGGTTTACAATTTGCCCGATCTGTATCAGTTCACTTTTCATTTCCACCGGATTTTTGCTGCTGTCCATGGCAAAATGAGCCGGCACGATGCTGATCAGAATAAGCATGACAAGCCCAACGCCTTTTTGCCCGTCGTTGGAGCCGTGAAAGAAACTCACCAGCGTACAGGTTGTAATCAGAATGGCACGGATCCAGATGGGCGGCGGCTGATTTTTTTTGGGCTCGCTGAACACCACTTCGCGCAACGGCTTGGAAAGTGTACGCCGGATAATGAACATAATGATAATGGCAAGCGCAAACCCGAATATCGGTGAAGTGAGCAGCGACATAAACAGTTCTTTTGCCTTTGACCAGTTTACGCCTGCTCCGTAAGAGTTTTCCGGCATGAAGGTAAATGCCAGCCCGACACCCAGAATGGAACCAATGAGCGTATGCGAACTGGAACTCGGAAGTCCGAAATACCACGTCCCAAGGTTCCAGATAATGGCGCTCAGCAACAATGCAAACACCATGGCGGCACTGTGATATACATTCTGGTCAATGAGCAGCTCGACGGGAAGCAGGTTTACGATACCCATCGCAACCGCAATTCCCCCGAAAAAAACACCCAGGAAATTCATAAATCCTGACCAGATAACGGCAATGTTGGGTTTCAGGGAATTGGTATAAATCACAGTAGCCACCGCGTTGGCAGTATCGTGAAAACCATTTACAAATTCAAATGCACAAGCCGCCAGAATACTAAAAGCAAGGAGGAGAAAAATGTCGGTTTCAAGACCAAACATAAAGGCAGAATATAAGTTATTTAAAAGAACTTTCAGCTAATGATTGCAATGTGAATTAAGGTTTTTACACGCTTGCGAAAACTGATTTTGGGCACAAAACTAGTTATTCTAATCAGATGCAATATTATTAAATTGTTAAATCTGGATAATTTTCAGCGCGGATTATGCCACTTCCTTGTTTGCCAGCTGTCCGCAGGCAGCATCAATATCCTTTCCTCTACTCCTTCTCACATGTACAGAAACGCCTCTGTCTTCCAGAAATGCAGCAAATTTGTCGAGCCGGTCTGCTTCGGTATTTTTAAAATCCGCTTCTGCAATCGGGTTGTATTCAATAATATTTACTCTGGCCGGAACGCGGCGGGTAAAATCCCAAAGCTCTTTTGCGTCCTGCAAAGTATCATTAAAGTTGTTAAAAACAATGTATTCAAAAGTAATGCGGTTGCTGGTTTTTGCATAAAAGTAATTCAGTGCTTCGGCAAGGTTATCCAGCGAGTTGGATTCATTGATCGGCATGATCTGGTTCCGCTTTTCATCATTGGCTGCATGCAGCGACAAAGCAAGGCGGAAACGAACCTGATCATCGCCCAGTTTTTTAATCATTTTTGCAATACCCGCCGTTGAAACCGTAATGCGTTTTGGCGACATGTTCAGGCCTTCCGGAGAAGTAATGTGCTCGATGGACTGCAAAACGTTGGCATAATTCAGCAAGGGTTCGCCCATTCCCATGTATACAATGTTGGTCAATGGCGTTTTGAAACTGCCTTCTGCCTGACGTGCAATGGTTACAACCTGATCATAAATCTCGCTTGCTTCCAGATTGCGTTTTCGGTCCATATAGCCGGTCGCGCAGAATTTGCAAGTCAGCGAGCATCCGACCTGACTGCTTACGCAGGCTGTCATGCGGTCGGCGGCAGGAATCAGCACACCTTCCACCAGATTGCCGTCAAAAAGGCGGAATGCCGATTTGATGGTTCCGTCGTTGCTTTGCTGCTGCTTGGCAATTTCAAGAGAATGGATCACGAAATGATCGTTCATCAGCTGGCGCGTAGCAAGCGAAAGATTGGTCATTTCATCAAAAGAATGAGCGGATTTTTTCCATATCCATTCATAAATCTGTTTGGCACGAAAAGCCTTTTCGCCATGCGCAGCCATCCAGGTTTTGATCTGTTCAATGGTCAGTTTCCTTATATCCTGTTTGTTCTGTAATTCGGTCATTATTTTTCTGTATATCAAATCGGCTGTATCCGATTTTCTCAAGTGTAAAGGTATTTAAACCCGGTCATGAAAACGTAACTGTTCTGCTGTTTTGAAAGTTCAATCAGTTCAGCTTCCTTTCATTATCAATACGTTATTCGGTTCAGCAAAGAAGCGTTTTCATCATCAAGATAATCCCGTTTCCATTCGCGGATCAGGTCCGTACCTTCCGGCATAATGGACAATGCTTTCGTAATAACCGAAGGGGCAATGGGCACAACGAGCGGATAAAGCCAGGTGTCTTCGGTGCGGTGTGCCGGAATTTTGACGCCGATTGTATTGACCAGCCAGAAAAATACGCTGATGCCGAAAACCCAGGTAAAAACGCCAACCATGGCTCCGGCAAAGCTGTCGAAAGTGCCTAGAATGGAATACCGCAATGACCTCCGAATCTTGTAACCGAATTGATTTAAAAGAAAAACAGTAGGAAAAAAGATGGCTGAAAACCCGACATAAGGAAGAATTCGCCGGGCTACGCCTGCACTGACATGCGGCGTCAGGATTTCCATGCCCAGCCCCAGAAATTTAAAGCCAAGGATCATGGCTACCACCAGACCTGCAATACCGATTATTTCAATCAGAAGTCCTTTGCGGTAACCATGCAATGCGCCCCATAGCAGCGGAACGAGGATGAGCACATCCAGTAACTTCATGCCAGCAATCCCTTCACCAAAGTGGATACTACGCGACCGTCGGCTTGTCCGGCCAGTTCTTTTGTAGCAGCGCCCATTACTTTCCCCATATCGGCAGGGCCAGAAGCGCCTACGCGCGTGATTATTTCCTGCAATTTGGCCTTGATTTCATCTTCTGTCAATTGCTTTGGAAGGAACTGCTCGATGATGGCCAGTTCTGCTTCTTCTTTTTCCAGCAGGTCCGCACGGTTCTGGGCTTTGTAAATATCGGCAGATTCGCGGCGCTGCTTGGCTGCTTTGGTCAACAGTTTAAGTTCATCATCCGCAGTGAGTTCGCCGCTTCCGCCTCCTTTTGTTTCTTCCAGTAATATAAGCGACTTTATGGCGCGTAACGCACGTAAAGTATCCTGATCTTTGGCCCGCATGGCATCTTTAATGCCTGATTCAACCTGACTTTTAAGTGACATGGTATGTAATTAAATGAATGAATTGTTAATTGTGAATGTGTGAATGCTAAATTTGTCCATGAGTCTGCAAAGTTACAGCAATCGTTACAAATTGCAGTCATCAGGTCATCAAGTCATTTTTTATTCACCCTATTCCCATTCACTCCATGACCCGGCTTAGCGTTAACATCAATAAAATAGCAACACTCCGGAACTCGCGCGGCGGAGACAATCCCAATGTTTTGAAAGTAGCGCTGGATTGTGAACGTTTCGGGGCACAGGGAATTACGGTGCACCCGCGTCCCGATGAACGGCATATTCGGTATCAGGACGTTTACGACCTGAAAGAAGTCGTTACAACGGAATTCAATATCGAAGGAAACCCTTCCGAAAAAAAGTTTGTGGAACTGGTGCTTGCCAACAAGCCGGAGCAGGTGACGCTTGTGCCGGACGCACTTCACGCCATTACATCCAATGCCGGCTGGGATACGGTTACCAACCGGACGGAACTCAGCATGCTTATCCAGACATTCAAGGCAGCCGGCATCCGTGTCTCTGTTTTTGTGGATCCGGACCCGAAAATGGTGGAAGGTGCCAAGCTATGCGGTGCAGACCGTGTTGAACTTTATACGGAACCTTACGCTGCGCACTATTTTGAAAACCGCCGTAAAGCAGTTCTTCCTTTTATCATAGCCGCGGAAAAAGCAAGGGAAGTCGGACTTGGCCTTAATGCCGGCCATGATCTCAGTCTGGACAATCTGCGTTTTCTGAAACAGAGCATTCCCTGGCTTGACGAAGTTTCCATCGGCCATGCACTGATTTCGGATGCGCTTTATCTCGGACTGGAAAATACGATCCAGATGTACCTGCGAGAACTGGAACTCTAATAACTATTACTGCCCGCTGCCGTAACAGGCCGGGCAGCAAATGATCAGGTTTTATTTAAAGAGAAAAACCTTCGATTCCGGCGATTAACGGTTCCCGAATTTTTCAGCTATTCTCATGGCTACACTCATATCGCCGTGAATTTTCAGCTTTCCGGTCATGTAAGCCATCATGGCGTTCAGCTCGCCGTCCATGAGTTTCAGCGCATTTTTGGTTGAAATATCAAAAGTACAGTCCGCTTCAAGATCCTGATCAGACACAGCGTTGGGAACCGATTTACCGTCAATAAACAAGGTACCTTCTTCGGTTTTGAACTTTACGGTAGCATCCAGCCCGCTGTCGGTTCCAAGCATATTTTTAACGCGGTCGGTAAGAATTTGCAAACTCATAAGTAACGTTTTTACGTTGTTGAAATAATTGTGGGACTCCAATTGACAAATGTATGTTCCCGGACAAGAATATTCAAATGCCTTTGGTGTTTTCACTGAAAACGACAATTTTTACACTCTTCATCGGAAAAACCTGCTGAATTATTTTATTAATAATGAACGAAACTATCGATCGTCCCCCTTTCCTTACCTTTTTATGTTACCTTACCTTTATAAGTTCTGTATTCGGGCTGTGGACTCAGTCTGAAAGACTATGGAACCCGGGCATTATGGCGGACGAAACGCGTGAACGGTTTGAAACGGTAAGGGAAAAACTGGATCAGCAAGCCGGAAGTGCAGATGCCAGGACAATGGAAAGCATGTTTGAATCCATTATCGAACAGACTACCCCGGAAACCATCAAGACGGGTGCAATCATTATGCTCATTTTTGAATCCATCTCGCTGTATGCCGCTTATCTGATGTGGAACCTGCAGAAAAAAGGCTTTTATCTGTATCTGGCCGGAATTGCCATTGCATTTCTTGCACCCATGCTGATCATTGGCGGCTGGCTCGGCACGATCAACTCCATAGCAGGCGTTTTGCTCAGTATGTTTATGCTGATTTTGTACGCTTTCAACCTGAAACACATGGAATAATGCTTTAAGCATCCAATTATTTGAAAATGGCTTGTAAGTCCTTGCATTCCATGAAGAAAAGATTTTATTTTGCGCACAAATTTGAATCGAGAAAATGGCTTTAATTAACAAAATCAGAGAAAAATCCGGGATTGCCGTGACGGTAATCGCTATCAGTTTAATTCTTTTTATGGTTGGAGGCGACCTGCTTGGCCCTAATTCTTCCATACTCGGAGGAGGTAACAGTCAGACGGTTGGAGAAATTGCAGGCAAGGAAATCAATATCAAGGATTTTCAGAGCCGGGTGGACGGTTTCCGCCAGAATTATGAAGCACAATCCGGCCGCAGCCTGAGCGAAAATGAACTTGCTTCTCTCAGAGATCAGGCGTGGAACCAGTACGTTGTGGATATTGCCTATAAAAAAGAATTTGACGATCTCGGACTGACCGTTACGGATGACGAACTTGTTGACATGGTTCAGGGAAATCACATCAGCCCTTCCATTCTTCAGGCATTTTCTGATCCTACAACGGGGAAATTTGACAAAAATGCAGTTGTCAATTATCTGAAAAACCTTAAAACGCTTCCGATTGACCAACAAAGATCATGGGAGAATTTTGAGAAAAGCCTTCGCGAAGAACGTACACGCACCAAATATGAAAACCTTCTGAAACTTTCTACTTACACCCCGAAAGCACAGGCCGAAAAGGAATATATCGCGCAAAGTACCAAAGCCAACCTGCGTTACCTTTATGTTCCTTATTTCTCGGTTGTAGACACAACGATCAAAGTTACGGATTCACAATTGGAAGAATACCTGAGTGCGCACCGCAAGGAATACAAAGGAACCGATACCCGTTCTATTGAATATGTAACTTTCCCGGTTCAGCCTGCCAAAGATGACAGCGCTGCGCTTTACAATGAAATCAAGGAACTTGCCAGAGGGCTTGCAACGGCTCCGAACGACTCGGCATTTGCCAGCATGAACTCTGATATTCCTTTGCCGATCAATATGTCGTATGCTACGATGTCGGATCAATTGAAAGAAGCAGTTAAGACGTTTGTTCCGGGCGGCGTTTATGGTCCGTACCGGGAAGGAAACACATATTACATCTATAAATACGGCGGTACCAAAGTGGATACAGCTTATTCTGCAAGAGCAAGCCACATCCTGATCCGTGCAGAAAACCAGTCTGATTCTGCAAAAGCTGCGGCACGTACCAAAGCAGAAGGCGTTCTTGCCCAAATCCGTGCAGGCGCAAACTTTGAAGCACTGGCTGCAACTTCCAGCGCAGATCCGGGTTCGGCACAGCGTGGCGGTGACCTTGGTTATTTTCAGAATAACGGAGCCATGGTCAAGCCTTTTGAAGAAGCGGTTTTCTCGGCATCGGCTCCGGGCTTAATCCCGAGACTAGTTGAAAGCCAGTTTGGCTTCCATATCATCAAAGTAACAGCGCCGAAATCAAATACGCTTTACCGCATTGCTGCCATCGGTAAAACAATCGCACCGAGCCAGGCAACGCGTGACGAAGCTTACAGAAAAGCGGATGAGTTTGCAAATTCTGTAAAAACGAAAGAACAATTTGACGAAGCTGTCAAAAAGAACAAATCGCTGGTAGTAGCCACTGCCAACCGCATTCCGGAATCAGCAACAAACATCAATGCAATCCAGAACGGACGTGAAATCGTAAGATGGGCGTTCAAGGATGATTCCAAAATCAATTCGGTATCGCAGGTTTTTGAAACAGAAGAACAGTACATTGTTGCCGTTCTTACGGGCAAATCGGATCAGAAAGACGTTAAAGTGGACGACTTCCGTGACGAGCTTACAACGAAAGTTCGTAATCAGATCAAAGCGGAACAGATTACCGCCAAGCTGAAAGGTGCAACGGGTGACCTTCCGACGATTGCCAAGAAATACGGTGCAGGCGCGTTGGTGGAATCGGCAACGGATATAACACTGGCAACCGGCTTCCTGACCAGCGCAGGATTTGATCCGATTGCACTCGGAAAAGCATTCAGCCTGAAACCCGGCCAGAAAACCGGCGTATTTACGGGTGAAAACGGCGTGTTTATCATGGAACTGGTGAGCAAAACAGAAGCTCCGAAAATTGCGGATTACACGCAGTACAAAACGCAGTTGACACAGTCGCTTGAAAGCCGGATGTCTTACCTTGTAAACGAGGCAATCCGTGAAAACGCGAAAATTGAAGACCGTCGCGCCAAATTCTTCTAAGACCATAATATTTTCCTGAAAAGAGGAGCAGAAATCATTTCTGCTCCTCTTTTTATTTATACTGCAATATTTTCAAAAAAAAACAATAGTATTGCAGTATGAAATGTCAATTCTACACTTAATAATAAAAGATTGCTTTCAGAACGATCAGGTATTGTCATGCCTTTCACGCGAATATCTTAAGAACATTTATAAAACAATAATCAGAAAACAATGAGCATCTTACTCGGAGAACAGGAGTATTTCAAAGGAATCGGGAAAATTGCATACGAAGGCCCTGAATCGGACAACCCGCTGGCTTACCGCTGGTATGATGAAAACCGCATGATTGCAGGCAAAAGCATGAAAGATCACCTTCGCTTTGCCATTGCTTACTGGCATTCATTCAACGGATCAGGGCTGGATCCATTTGGCGGGCCTACCCTGTTTTATCCATGGGATAACAAAAGCGATGCCATCGAACGTGCAAAAGACAAGGCGGATGCTGCATTCGAGCTGATTACCAAGCTGGGCGCGCCTTATTACTGCTTTCATGATATCGACGTTGTTGATTATACAGATGACGTACGCGACAATGAAAAACGCCTTCAGACCATGACGGAATATCTTGCCAAAAAACAGCAGGATTCAGGCGTAAAGCTGCTTTGGGGAACGGCGAATCTTTTTAGTCACCACCGTTATATGAACGGCGCTTCAACGAATCCTGACTTTGACGTGGTTGCCCATGCCGGTGCCCAGATCAAAACGGCGCTGGATGCCACAATCGCGCTTGGCGGTGAAAATTATGTATTCTGGGGCGGACGCGAAGGCTACATGACACTGCTTAATACGGACATGAAACGCGAGCAGGAACATTTTGCACAAATTCTGAAAATGGCTGTTGAATATGCACGCGGCAAAGGTTTCAAAGGTAAATTCTTCCTGGAACCAAAGCCTTGCGAGCCTACAAAACACCAGTATGATTATGATTCTGCAACTTGCATCGGCTTCCTTCGCCAGCACAATCTGCTGGATGATTTTGCACTGAACCTTGAAGTTAACCATGCTACTTTGGCTGGTCACACATTCGAGCATGAATTGCAGGTTGCGGCTGATGCCGGCATTCTCGGATCTATTGATGCAAACCGCGGCGACTATCAGAACGGATGGGATACAGACCAGTTCCCGACGGATATTGCTGAATGGACCAAAGCATTTCTTGTTATCCAGAAAGCAGGCGGCCTGAAAGGCGGCGGAATCAACTTTGATGCCAAACGCCGCCGTAACTCAACGGACGTGGAAGATGTATTCTACGCGCACATCGGCGGGATGGACACAGTTGCAAGAGCTTTGGTCATTGCTGACAAGATCATCCAGAACGGCGAATACGACAAAATCCGTACGGAGCGTTATGCAAGTTTCGACAGCGGAAAAGGTGCAGAATATGAAAGCGGAGCACTTCGTCTGGAAGATCTTTTCGAACTTGCCGCTACAAAAGGCGAACCGGCAACTATTTCCGGAAAGCAGGAATATCTTGAAAATCTGATCAACCGGTTTTTCTGATCTCTTATGGTATAAATAAAAAAACCGCCTTTACAGGGCGGTTTTTTTTATTTAAAAAGCTGGTTTTAATAGCCGTTATTCTGTCTAAGATTCGTATTGTTTCTCATTTCAGACGTTGGAATCGGGAAAAGCAGCTCTCTTTCCGTCAGCGTCGGGCCGTAAGAAAATTTATGCCCTACATAATTATCGAACGTCTTTGTTTTGACATTGAATGCCTTGCGCAAGCGAACCATATCAAACCACGTTATATTTTCAAAACACAGTTCATACCAGCGTTCGCGCCATACCGCTTCCCGGAACATATCTTTTGACAAACCGGTCAGATTTGGCAGCTGTGCCCTGGTTCTGATCGCGTTTACTGCTTCGTACGCTTTTGCAGTCGGGCCGCTCACTTCATTGGATGCTTCCGCATAAGTCAGCAGCACTTCTGCATACCGGATTACCGGCCAGTTCAGATCGCTGTTTGCTGAACTTGTCTGTGCAACCATATCAAAATGCTTGTAAATAAAATATCCGCCAAGGTCCACTTCCTGATTCCGGTTCGCTTCATTGGTAAATTTGGTAAAGAAAAATTGCTTTTCCTTAGCGCGCAAATCGGCCGGATCATACGATTTTACAAAATCCCCGGTTGCATAAATACCTCCGGTTTCATCGGAATACTGGGAAATATTCTTGTTGTAAGGAATAATGGAAACCTGCCAGTTGGACGGAAGAATTTGCGTCCGGAACTGGATCATGAATATGTTTTCCTCGATGTTCTTTTTGGACGGATCATGAAAATCGTTATAGGACGCAAACAGTTTGAACTGCTTGGAATCAATAACTTCTTCCGCTTTTTTCGCAGCCAGCTGATAATGTGATGCTCCTTTCTGCAAGGGAAATCCGGCCATTGTCAGATAAACCTGGGAAAGCAACGATTTTACAGCGCCCATACTTACTTTTCCTGACGCGTCGGTCCATGGCAATCCGGATGCTTCGGCAGTCTGAAGATCCTGTACAATCAGATTGTAAACTTCTTCCGGAGCTGCCTGCGCCGGCCTCAGCTGTTCAGACTCAAGATTAACGGGTTCGGTAACCAATGGGATACTGCCGAACATGCGAACCAGATTGAAATAATACCACGCTCTCAGAAAATATGCTTCTCCCATCAATGCCTTCGCTTCCGCTTCGTTCATCGTAATGGTCGGGATCTTCTGAATGGAAAGATTCGCATTGGCAATTCCGCGATAGTAAGAAGTCCAGTAAGTCTGGCCGTAGCCATTGTCGGACGTGTTTCTTAAATCTTTTATAAAATAGCTGTTGACAGCCTGGCCCAGATCCGTAGCCGCAAGTCCTGTTGCAAACTCCGGCATCATCCATGCGCCGCCGCCGAAGCCGCTGTTGAGCGGTTCACGCAAAGGGGCATATATTGCATTTACGGAACTTCTGGCGTGTGCAGGCTGCGTAAAATAATTCTCTACTGTAAAGTTGCTGGGATCGGATTCTTCAAGAAAGTCGGAACAGCCCGTTGCGCAAAACATGCTCAGAACCGTTGTGAGCAAGCTGATATTTTTAGATATTTTGTTCATTTTACTTCAGGTAAGAGTCAGTATTGTTATAAACCTATGTTCAAGCCCAGCATAAATACCCTTGGTTTCGGGTAATCGTACAAGCCGAATCCCTGATCGAAAGGTGATCCTGAATTGGAAACTTCCGGGTCATAACCTTTGTATTTGGTTGTTACAAAGAAGTTCTGAACCGAAGCATATGCACGCAGGCGATCAAGTTTCAGTCTGGAAACAAGGTCGGACGGGAAAGTATAAGCCAACAGCAAATTGCGTCCTCTTATGAAAGATGCATCTGTAACCTTGTGGCTGTCATTATTGGTCGTATAGTAAGCATTGATCGGACGGATCTGCGCAATCGGCGTGTTCTGGTTGGTTTCTGTCCAGGCATTCAGTACTGTTTTATAACTGTTGGCAATTCCCTGTCTGTCTTCCGCCGAGTGAATACTTCTGTCCAGCACATCATTTCCGTACATGTACTGCAAGTCTACAGTCAGTGACCATGCCTTGTACTGGAATGTGTTCAGGAACGTTCCGAATCCGTCCGGAATACCTTTTCCGATAATGGTCCGGTCGTTGTCATTGATGGTACCGTCGTTGTTTAGATCCTGGTATTTGACATCGCCCGGAAGCATGTTGTAGCGTTTGGCAACTTCCGCCTCCGCTGTTGACCATGTACCCTGATGCACTCTTCCGAAGAACGAACCAACCGGCTCGCCTACTCTGATTACCGTTGCACCGGAGTAAATGTCGCTTCCGCCCGAAAGTGCAAGCACTTTGTTTTTATTTACCGAAATATTGAATGTTGTACTCCATGAAAAGTCTCCGGCCTTGATGTTGGTGGAATTTACGGCAAATTCAACCCCTTTGTTTTCCATGCTTCCTATATTGGTAAAAATACTGCTGTATCCGCTGCTCAGTGGCAAAGGTGCATCCAGAAGCATATCGTTTACTTTTCTGCGGTACAAATCCAGTTCCAAATTCAGTCGGTTAGAAAACAATCCGAGCTCTATACCCATGTCAACCTGCTGTGTTTTTTCCCACTGAAGACTGGAATTGGACATACGTCCGACGCCAATACCAATGTTGCGCGAACCGCCGAAAATGGCATCATAACTGGACATTCCTGCCAATGCGCGATATGCCGGGATTTCGGAGTTTCCGGTAGCACCGTAACTTGCCCTGATTTTCAGGTTGGAAATGGCGGGGATGCCTTTCATAAATTCTTCTTCCGTAACTCTCCATGCAACAGCCGCTGACGGGAAAAAAGCATAACGGTTGGCAGCACCGAATTTGGAAGAACCGTCGATACGGCCTGTAAATGTGATCAGATATTTATCCATCAATCCATAATTCAGACGCGCGAAGTACGAATTCAGACCATAGGCGGAAGCACCGGAAGAAGGAGCAAGCGCCGTGGCACCGGCACCAAGGTTATTAAACTGAAAATAGGTATCCGTAAAATTCTGGCTTCTGGCTGTATTGTCAAAACGGTCCATATGCTGCCACGATAAACCCAGCATGGCGTTAAGGGAATGTATTTTGGCAAATTGCTTGTTATAGGTAAGGTAATTTTCAAACTGCCAGGAATTGAACCGGCTGCTCGCAACGGAAGCATCGCCATTGTTGGAAATATACTGCAGACCGGCTGCCGCGAAATAATCATTGCGCTGATTAATCACGTTTGTACCGATTGTTGACCTGAATTCCAGACCTTCTGCAAACCTTATGGAAGCGTATATATTGCCCAGCATCGTTTGTGTTCTCAGATAGGAAAGCCTTTCTTCGGCTACCCGGAGCGGGCTGTCGCCGCCTTCCATTCCGGGATAATCGCGGTTACTTGCCCATTTTCCATCCGGGTATTTGACAGGAATAATCGGCAATGCTTCCAGCACCTGACGCATGGCTGTAATTCCCCCGCCGCCAAGCTGATCAATCTGTTTTTCATTCTGATCCGTGTAACCCAGTGTACCTCCGACTTTCAGCCAGGTTTTTACCTGACTGTCAAATACAAACCGTCCGGCAAACCTTTTCTGCCAGGAGCCGCGTACAACTCCGTTTTCATTGCGGTAATTCAGAAATGCGCCGTAACTGCCTTTTTCACTTCCGCCGGTGAAGCCGAGCTGATGATTTTGTGTAAATGCTTTCCGGAACGCTTCTTTCTGCCAGTCCGTATCGTATAACGGATTTCCATTTGCATCAAACAAAAGCGGGTTTGTACGTTTAAGCTTGGGATCGGTGTATTTGGTGCCTGTTGCCCAGCCAACGGGATCGTATTTGGCCGCATTCGCATAAGCGGTTTCTTCCACTGCCAGAAACTCCCTTGAATTCAGTACCGGCAACTTCCGCGGTGCTATTCCGATGCTGAAATCCGTATCGTAAGTAACTTTGCCTGCACCGGAAGTTCCTCTTTTGGTCGTAACCAGAATAACGCCGTTTGCACCGCGTGCTCCGTATATTGCTGTGGAAGAAGCATCTTTCAGTACTTCAATGGAAGCAATGTCATTCGGGTTAAGGTAATCAATCGGCGTACTTCCGTTAGCCAGATCCACGGCATTCAAAATTACGCCGTCAATGACATACAATGGATTATTGGAAACACTGATGGAACTGGCGCCGCGGATACGGATATTGGCACGACCGCCCGGACGTCCCGAGTTGGAAGAAACATTCACACCTGTAATCCGGCCCGAAAGCCCCTGATTGAGCGAAGAAGCGGGACGTTCCTGCAACACATCGCCTTTAATGGTACCAACCGCCCCCGTAAGGTCCGATTTCCGTACCGAACCATATCCAACAACGACGATCTCGTCCAGCGCATTTTCATCCTGTACAAGGCTGACAGAAATATTGGACTCGTTGCCAATGGTTATTTCCTGCGACTTATACCCTACAAAGCTGAATACAAGCATGTTCTGCCCGGCTTCGGGAATATCAATGGTAAAATTTCCGTCTGCTCCCGTTGAAGTTCCGCGTTGCGTTCCTTTCAGCACTACGCTCACGCCCGGCAATCCCGCACCGGATTCGTCAGAAACCTTGCCGCTAATCGTTCTATCAACAATAGCCGGAGTGGTTTTCACCGAAGCAATATTCATTGCGAGTGCCTGCTCCGTCAGCAATGCGGCGGATTCTTTCCTTTCTGCCTTGTTTGTTCTGTTGCTTTCTTCTTTATTTTCAACGATGACAAATGTGTTTTTTCTTGTCTGCCTGTATTTCAGTCCGCTGTTCTGAAGAATAAGGTTCAGGTTTTTCTCAACGGGCTGGTTCAGATCAAGCATTCCGGATGTAATCTGAATGGAGCCCACAAGACGGTCTTCAAAGATAATTTCAACACCGTAATGCTTCTGCATATCCAGCAGTATGCTTTTCAGTTTCATTTCCTGCCGTACAGAAGTATGCTGACTTGCCGGCAAAGCAGCAAATGCAATGGTCTGAGAGCGGGCGGGCTGAGATAACGGAGTCATCAACACAATTCCGATTCCCACCCATTGCCTGGCTGATAATGTTAGATTCATAATAAAAAGATTTAGGATTACTTGTTGGTTAAAATAATTGTGGGCCCGTCCTGCTCCATTCTGATGTTGAGCACTTCTGAGACCGTTCTCAAAAGCTCGTCTGCATTCTTTGTTTTAAAATTTCCGGTTATCGTGCGGCTTGTAATTTCAGGATCTTCCAGCCTTACTTTCTGACCGAAATTTTCTTCAATCATGGAAACAATATCCTTTACTGCTGTGGAATTGAAGACATATCGCTGTTCTTTCCAGGAAACCAGTGTTTTTGTATCCTGCTGTTTTTGAAGCTGTACTTCACCGGCACGGCCAAGCGTCGCCATGTCACCCGGTTCCATTATCATTTCCTTATGCTGATCGTTCTGCGAATAATCCAGCCTGATACTGCCGCATGTAAGCGCGACCTTTGTACCGCGCGGCCGGGCAAAAACCGAGAATGTGGTTCCGAGCACTTCAACCTTGAACTGATCGGAAGTTTTTACAATAAAGCGTTTGTTATCAATGGTATGACTGACCGAAAATTCAGCTTCCCCTTCCAGCATTACTTCCCTTACATCCTGATCAAAGCCGAAGCGCGGGACTTTCAGTTTGGAATTGGAATTCAACGCTACTTTGCTACCGTCTTCAAGATATACGTTTGTAATCTGGCCGAAAGAAGTCTGGTAAGATTTGTAAAGCAGTGATTCCCGGAGCAGCCAGCAGCAACCCAGCAAAAGTGTAACAGAAGCCGCAACCAGCCACGATCTGTTGATCCTTTTTAAAAATAAAGATGAATGCCCGCCGCCTGTTATGGTTCTATGTCTGTTTGTTTGAATATAATCATCCGAATCAATACGCTGAAAAAGTGACTTTACAGCAGCGTCCTCATCGGGAACGAATTGAGGGCATCGTGCTTCGTATTCCAGCAGCCATTCGTAAAAGGTTTCCGTATTTTCATTGGCTGTAATCCAGTCTTCAATCAGTTGTTTTTCAAGTAGATTTGCTCTGCCCGACAAATATTCAAAAAGAGCATATTTAGATACAGGTGTTTTCATCGTTGATTCAGTTCGGCGTACAATACCACCTTTGGAAATGCGGTATTCAATCAGATTTCAATTGCACTCAGGACGGTAAGCCCGAATGAAAGCATCCATTCCCCTTTCAGTGCAGACCGCAGTTGTTTAAGCGCTTTGGAAATATGCACTTCCACTGTTTTGGGCGAAATATGCAGCTCATCAGCTATTTCGTGGTATTTCTTGTTTTCAAAACGGCTGAGCAAAAACACTTTCTGACATTGCACGGGAAGTTTTGCAATTACTTCATTGACTTTCAGGAAAAGATGATTGTAATGGATTTCAGCGTCGGGTTGCTGATAGTATGTATACAGGAAATGCTCTTCTCCCGTAATTTCCAGCGTATCCGTTTTACCAAACTCTCTACGCATATACGTATAGCATTCATTTCTTACAGACCTGAACAAATAGCTTGTATAAGATGAATTGATGTTTTCGTAAGCTTTTGTCCGGTAAAACTGAAAAAATACTTCGCTAACCAGATCCTCAGCTATTTGCTTGGAATAAACAAATCTGACTGCATGGCTGCAAAGCGGATTGTAAAAGCGCCGGAACAGCAATTCCAGGCCCTTTTCCGGATTTTGCTCAAAAGTAGTTTTCAGAAATAAGGCCGAATCAATTTCACGGGCATCTACTTTCCCTTCGTGCAGAGGCGTCACAAACGGATTGGTCCGCTTAATTTCATGGTTAGGTAAAGGATCGTGCATTGAGTCTTTGTTTATGTAATAATTAGAAGACTTTCTTGCACTCCGTTTCCCTTACTCTTGATTAAAAAAAATAAAAACTTTTATTAATTATACTCTTAAACGTCATTGCAGCATTATTCCTGCCTTTGGAAGAAATACTTGTACACAACGGATTATTGGCGTTTGTAAGGATGAGAAGGCCATAAACAACAAAAGCCAGAGCAAATCACTGCTCCGGCTTTCACTGAAATTTGTTTATCAGAATCTGATGTGCTGCTTTTTACAAACTCTTCGCTTTCATTTGCTTCACAGCGTAATCCACTGCTCTGGCAGAAAATGCCATGTAAGTCAGGGAAGGATTCTGAGTGGAAGTAGAAGTCATGGAAGCGCCGTCCGTTACAAATACGTTTTTGCACGCATGCAGCTGGTTCCATTTGTTAAGCATGGAAGTTTTCGGATCTTTTCCCATGCGCACGCCGCCCATTTCATGAATATCATTGCCCGGGTTTCTGTGTCCGTCGTGTGCCTTGATATTTTTAAATCCGGCATTCGTAAACATTTCGGTAACCTGCTCCACGTAATCCTTGATCATCTTTTCATCATTGTCGTCATAATCCACTGAAATTTTCAGCTGCGGTATTCCGAACGGATCTTTCAAATCTTTATCCAGCGCAACATAATTGCTTTCCTTCGGAATGGTTTCGCCCATCATATGCGAACCTACGCTCCAGTTGCCGTATTTGGTTTCATGCAGACTTGCCTTCAACGATTCTCCGATTCCATCCTGGTCTGAATACGTATCACGGCTTGCACCAAATCCCGCAGCATATCCTCTCAGAAAATCCGTTTCCTGCTTGTAGACATTACGGAATCTGGGAATATATCCGCCGTTGGGGCGACGGCCATCATCGGTAGAATCCAGAAACCCTTCATACTCCGCCGAAACATGTGCCCGGTAATTGTGAAAAGCAATATATTGACCTAACACGCCACTGTCATTTCCAAGTCCGTTCGGAAAACGGGATGAAATGGAATTCAGAAGAATCAGGTTTGTATTAAGCGCAGCAGCATTTACAAAAATGATGTCGGCATAAAACTCCATCATTTGCTTCGTATTTGCGTCAATCACACGTACGCCTGTCGCTTTTTGCTTTTTATCGTCGTAGATCACGGAATGAACAACAGAATGCGGACGCAGCGTCATATTTCCTGTTTTCATTGCCCATGGAATCGTAGAAGCATTGCTGCTGAAATAACCTCCGAACGGACAGCCTCTTTCACAAATGGTTCGGCTCTGGCATTTTGCACGACCCTGATCCAGGTGTATTTGCTGAGGGTCCGTAATATGCGCTGCACGTCCGATGATAAAATGACGGTCTTTGTACTGCTTGGAAACCTGTTCTTTGAAATATTTCTCTACACAGTTAAGTTCATGCGGTGCCAGGAATTCGCCGTCCGGCAAGGTATCCAGGCCGTCTTTGTTGCCCGTAATGCCGGCAAATTTTTCAACATGGCTGTACCACGGAGCGATATCGTCATAACCGATCGGCCATTCCACGGCAAACTTGTCACGTGCCGGCCCTTCAAAATCGTATTTGCTCCAGCGTTGCGTCTGGCGTGCCCAAAGCAACGATTTTCCACCAACCTGATATCCACGGATCCAGTCGAAAGGCTTTTCCTGAACATACGGATGCTCATTGTCCTTTGCAAAAAAGTGCGCCGAAGATTCCTTGAAATTATAGCATCTGCTTGCAATCGGGTTGGCATCCGTGATTTCCTTCGGCAGTCTGTCACGGTGTTCAAATTCCCACGGCATCATGTTCGTCGTAGGATAATCCTTTATATGCTGCACATCCCGTCCGCGTTCCAGAACGAGCGTTTTAAGACCTCTTTCAGTCAGCTCTTTTGCCGACCAGCCGCCGCTTATTCCAGAGCCAATTACGATGGCATCATAAGTGCGGGCTTTTTTACTATCTATATTGAAATTTGCCATAGTTTGTTTTAAAGAAGAATGAGGAAAAAGAAAGGCATTTTACATTTCCTCGTCCCGCTTCTTTCTTTATCCTTTTTTTACGGGTACACAGCCGTGGTAACGAGCCGGAATCAATTCATAATGTGTAATATTGGTCATTACATACTCAGAAGACATATATCCCTGAATTGTAAGGTTCTTAACCATTCCGAAAAATGCTTTCAGACCGGCATCGGAGCTGTTTTCCATTTCTTTCAGAAGCTGGGTTTGCTGAGGCCGGGCAATTTCCGTGAATGACTTGCCAAAGGTTTTTTTACTTGCGGATTCCAGCGCATCAAGGCCATTTGACAAAGTATCCTGTGCTTTTTTATCATAACAGTCTTTAACCATTTTCTGCACAAAATTGCCAACGCCAAGTTCAGCGGCTCCGGGTGTATCTGTTTTCGGAATAATTGCTTCGACCATTCCTGCCAGTATTTTCGATTGGTCTGCTGCGAGCAAAGTTCCGTTTTCCAACGCTTTTTTGCTCCATCCCGATGCCCATGCCGGCAAATTCGCCATTGCGCCCATGGCAATCGCCATACTTTTAAGCGCTACGCGTCTTTCCATTTAATTTGTCAGTTGATAGTGAAAATGTAAATTATTGTAAGCTGTATGATACACAGCACTGTAAAATCTGGACGAAACAGTACGGCGGATCATTGTAAATGATTTTGCAAGTATTATAACGAAACAAAAGTTACTCCGAACAAGTGCAACAAATTATATTATTCTTCCAAAAAGTTCAGGTCCCTTCCATGTGTTTCCGGGATGGTTATAACGCAGAAAATGCCAATAACAAAGCAGATTAATCCAACCAGAGCTCCTGAATTAATAACCGAGAATGAATCCTTGAAAACTGCAAACAAAGTTGTCATCAGTACGACGGTTCCTCTTACCATGTTTGGAATGGTTGTTGCGGCAGTTGCTCTCAGATTTGTCCCGAACTGTTCAGCTCCGATGGTCACGAACATGGCCCAGTATCCGATGCCGAATCCCAGGAACCCTGCAATTGCGTAAAGCTGGGAAGCCGTGTTAATTCCTGCGTATAAAAAGATTCCGCTGAATATTAACGTAAAAATCATGAGATATAATACAGCTTTCTTCCGCGATTTTAACCAATGACTTAAAAAACCGCTGCACAAATCTCCGATGGAAAGTCCGACATAACACCACATAATTGACAGGCCCGGTTTTATATCCGGAATGCCGAGTGCACTTCCGAATTCATTGCTGAAAGTGGAAAGGATCCCGATCACAAACCACGTCGGAAGACCGATTCCGATGCATTTAAGGTATCTGCTCAGCCGGCTTCTGTTATTGAACAAGGAGAAGAAATTGCCTTTCTGAACGTGTTCCTGATTTTTCAGATCTTTAAAGATGCCGGATTCAAAAACACCGAGACGAAGCAGCAGCAAGGAAATTCCCAGTCCGCCGCCAATAAAATAGGCATAGCGCCAGCTAAAATATTCCACGGTAAAATATGCGACGACGGCACCAAGCAAACCAATACCGGCCACAAGCGAAGTACCAATTGCACGAAGATGCTTTGGCAGGATCTCGGAAACCAGCGTTATTCCGGCACCAAGTTCACCGGCAAGCCCCACTCCTGCAATAAAGCGCAGCACTTTATACGTGTCGGCATCCTGTACAAAACCACAGGCAATGTTAGCCAGAGAATAAGTAAGTATTGATCCGAACAAAACAGACAAGCGGCCTTTTTTATCACCCAAAACGCCCCATAAAATCCCTCCGAGCAGCAAACCGGTCATTTGCCAGTTCAGAATGCTTGCGCCGGTCAGGGAAATTTCCGCATCATTCAATCCAAGAGAAGCCAGGCTTGGCAGACGTACGATACCGAAGAGAAGCAGATCATAAATATCAACGAAATAACCGAGGGCAGCAACTATAACCGGGGCACTAAAAAGGTGAGAAGCATCTGAACGAGGTGCTGAAAGGGTTGTCATTTGTACTTAATATGGGTTTGAGCAGAATTAATGCAATATTATGCAAATAGCCGGACAAAAATCCGGCTATCTGATCGCAAATCTAAAAAATTTAATTAAGAATCTTCTGTTTGAAGCGTACTGAATTTTCCTGATTACTATATTATGCTTTTTTGAATACGATCGTCAGCTTATACGTAACGCCGTCCTCTACTTCCTGCGTTGTCCATTTCATCTCCGTTTTGCCAACTTCCAGATCGTACTCACTTGTTTCTGAACCTTCTATAATCTGGATTTTATTTCCTGTCACTTTCCACGTGGCATTGTCTTCGATTACTTCCGTATCGTCAACTGTACAGCCGGCGGGCACCGTCCCATCAATTTTACCATTGCCTTCAAATTTGAAAACTGTTTCTGAGATGCAATGATTTCCGGTCATGGATTCGATGTATTCCAGAATATCCGTAATTCCGTCCTGGGCAGGATCTATATTCATGGCGGATATTTTCCAGGAACCTTGTACGGAATTTTCCTTAACGGGCTCCTCAGGCTTCGGATCATTTGAATCCTTGTTACAGGACACGATGCCTGCTGCCATAAACAGAAATAAAACAATGCTGCCTAAATTTTTACGATTTAAATTTTTCATGGATTTTGTTTTTTGTAAATAATCCCGAAAGTACAAGCGTAACATCTATGCAAAAAGTATTAACCAGTGAACGGTTACACATTGTGTGAACGGTCATTTTATTGAGTTATTCCCAATCTCAAAAGGCTGTATCAGCTTGCAATTACAAGTAATCAATACCTTAAAATCCATGATCTGTCATTGAACCATAACCCTTACAGATTTTCTTTTTCTGTCAGGTCCGTTAAAAAACAGTACATACATTCCGGAAGCGAGTGTTTTTACAGGAAAGATCAGGAAATGATCAGCAGAAAGGAATTGCTTTCTGAAAGGAATTTCTTTGCCGTTCATGCTGACCAGTCTCAGGGAAGCCGAATCAATATGAACTGATTTCAGTCCTATTATTTTCCCGGACGACGGGTTTGGCGCAACAATTGCATCGGACGGGTTTAATTCAGAAACTGCTTCGCGGATCAGCATGTCATGTATTCTGATTCTGCCGATTCCATTCCGGAACCGGATCTCGAAATTGGACAGTTTTGACTCCGAAAAACCTGAATTGCCCGGATAAGCTTTACTGTTGCGGCTTACGGGTTCATTATTTACCCATAAATCGTAACTTCCCGGAAATGCCTCATATTCCATAGCGTCTTTGGAAAACAGCTTGTATTTGAATGACCTGGCGGAATTATTGAGTATCCAGGTTATAACAACCGGCATTTTTGTCTTTACCGGCTTGCTGCTCAACTGCGTTTCCAGGTCTTTAACTGTAAATGCCGAACCGGCAAAATTGAGCGAGAATTTGCCAAACATCAGCGCATTGCCGGGAAATGAATTGTTTTCCGGATTGAAGTTTTCGCCCACATAAAAATATGCCGCATTTACCGTCGAAGACTGGATATTTTCGGCGCTTAACCGAATCTGGATAAAAAGGGACTTGGGGTTTGGTTTAAATGGACTTGCGCGCATGGCTCTGATGATACCGCCGGTTGCGGAATCCTGCAGTGTCCGGACAAGGTCCATAAATCCATGCTGGAACTTGCAGTATGAAAGCGCAGGAACTGTCTGAACGACATGGCTGAACTGCCCCGTATCGGGGACCGGATTTACGTACGGTTCTGCCTTCAGAAAATCCTGATGAAAATAGGTTGTCTGTGCAAAAAGGTTTTGTGAAAACAGAAACAACAGACAAAGTGCCTGAACATTGAAAAGCAAACGACTGTAAAATAACGGCATAGCAGATGACGGTTTTGATTTAGACGTCATTTGCTTGTAATCGTCACTTAGTATTTGCTGCTTTCTTATAAACAAAACGGAGTTCTGCACAGTTATGCAGGAACTCCGTGATTTTAAAGCCACAAATACCCGAATGAACACGAATCAAAGCTGCAAAGAGCAGTTCATTTCGTTACTTTGAAGCAGTCAGACTTTTGATCAGATCGGTTTCTTCCTTTTTGTAAGGCGTGCCGTCTTTTCTGAAAATATCATGGAACCAGAGTTCGGGTTCGCTCGTGTACGTTTTTTTCCAGCTGTCCCACGGATAAATAGTCTGTGATTTTCCGCTTACCAGGCCCCAGTTAATAGCGCCAACGTTGTATTTTTTTGCAACGGGCAGCGAAGTTTTGAAGAAACTGCCGTTACCGCGCGACATATATTCGGTACAAATGATAGGACGGCCATATTGCTGTAACTGTTTGATTGATTTTTCAAAACTGGCAGCACCTTCATAATTGTGAAAAGAAATAATATCCGATTCATCAATCATTATTTTTTCGACCGGTTTCAGCGTTTCATGCGACGTCCAGTCACCGGCCCAAACGCCGGCAGTCAGCGGCTGCGAAGGATTCACCGATCTAGCCCATGCAAAAGCTTTGGACATCAGCGGCATTACATAATCCACTTTATTGGGAAGCTCCACTTTTCCGTACGAGCTCGTATTCGGGTTGTCCGGTTCGTTCCAGATATCCCATGCCAGTATACGGTTATCATTGGCGAAAGCAGCAACGGTTCCTTTTACGTATTTTTCAAGACGTCCGTATTGCGCACTGTCTTTCAGTGCATTAAGCCCCGGACTTTGTACCCAGCCTGAATTGTGAACGCCGGGCTTTGGCGCGCGCTGTTTTCCCAGTTTCGGAAACGGGTCCCAGCATGAATCGAACAATACGAGTACGGGCTTGATGCCATGCTTTTCAGAAATATCCAGAAATACGTCAAGCCGTTTGATAAATCCTGCCGAATCCTGCTGAAACAACAGATCGTGCAGGTAAACACGCATTGTGTTCATTCCGATTTCCTCTGCCCAGCCGAGCTCCCGGTTTATGGTAGCCGTATCAAACGACTCCTGCTGAAACATTTCCAGCTGATTAATGGCGGTACTCGGCAGAAAATCGGCTCCAACGGGCCATTCCTGTTTTTTGTACCAGTCGTTTGCCTGTTCTTTTGTCCAGATCTTACGTCCGGAATCCTGTGCTGTTTCGTTTACTTCTTTTTTATCTTCAGCCTTTTTGGTACAGTTTTGCAATGAAAGGCAAACTGCCAGAATACAAAGTGTCGTTTTTAGAAAATTCATTCAGCAAGATTTAAATGAGGACTATATTTCAAAACTAAAAAAGCGCAGAATCAGTGATTCTACGCTAAAATGACTTTAAATTATATTCATTCATAAAAAAACAGCATCAGAACAGCAAACTGTTACACTTTCCCCAGCTCGAAAATCAGCTTTTCAACCTGTTCCGTGGACGTTGCCGGAAAATTGGCGATTCGTAGCTGAGTTGCTTTAAACTGCCCGTAACCGCTTCCGATCACCATTCCTTTTTCCTTGACTTTTTTGATAATATCCGCAGAATTAATTTCAGTGTCGGTAACAATAACGGTTTGCGAACGGTTTGGCTTCTCTTTTACAAAAGGAGTAAATCCGCTGGTTTTTTCAAGAAATTTATAAATCAGAGCCGCTTTCTGCTCCGTTTCTTTCCGGATTGTTTTCACCCCGATTTTATTAAAATCCTCGACAATTTTTCCCAAAAGATAAATTCCCATCACATTGGGCGTCGAAGGCGTTTCATTGTTCAGCGCATTTTTCCAGAGCGTCGGCAAGTCGTTGTGCGCGCCGATGGAATACTGATTACGGATGTATTCCGCTTTATGCAGGCATTTTTCATTCACGATCCAGACACCCAGACCCGCAGGCAGGCCGAACGCTTTTTGCACGGAAAAAAATGCTGTATCGATCAGACTATAATCCAGATCGGGGTAAGGAGCCGATGAAACGATGTCCACGGCAATCAGCTTGTCCGGATTTTTCTGTTTAAGCTTGTGGATTTCGGCAACCGGCATCTGCACGCCGGAACTGGTTTCATTATGCGTTGTACAAATCAGCTCGGCATATTCCGGAACCGTAATTTCCGCTGCTGTAAAGCCGCTTCCCATGGGTTTTTCCATGTTGTGCGCATACTTGTTCAGTGCGGTGGAATACTCACAGAATTTTTTGGAAAAAGAGCCGTTCACAAGGTGAAAGCTTTCCAGTTCCACGCAGCTGAATATAATGCGTTCCCAGGCTTCCGAAGCAGAACCCAGAAACATAATGGCATGCGTTTCAGGCACATTCAGCAAAACGCGCAGCTGATCGACTGTAAATTTATGCAAATCGCGGTATTGCTGGCTCCGGTGTGAAATGGAGCCCAGCTGATTATTCACGAAAGTCTGCAGATGCGTTTCAAAAGTAGGATAAAGCTGGGCCGGACCCGGCGTAAAAAAAGTCAGTGACATATAATTGATAAAGTTCAGGTTACGAAAAAGATTTAATAGAGCATTCTGAACCTGATCGTACCTTCTATTTCCTTTACTTCCTGAATAAATTCTTCCGTATAGCCTTTTGCTATATCCACGATCACATAACCGATGTGTTCGTTCGTTTTCAGGTATTGTCCCGTAATATTGATATTGTTTTTGCCAAATATCTGGTTCAGCTGAGCCAATACGCCCGGAACGTTTGCATGAATGTGCAGCAGACGGTGCGAGTCTTTCAGTTTCGGCAGCTGAACTTCCGGGAAATTCACACTTCCGTAAGAGCTTCCGTTATTCATAAATTCCAGCAGTTTGGCAGGCACAAAATGTCCGATGTTTTCCTGCGCTTCTTCCGTGCTTCCGCCGATATGCGGCGTCAGGATCACATTTGGCAGTCCCAGCAATTCACTTTCAAAAGGCTCGTCATTGGTTTTGGGTTCTTTCGGGAAAACGTCCACGCCGGCGCCTGCAACCTTGCCGCTTTTAACGGCTTCGGCCAGCGCATGAATATCCACAACATGCCCGCGCGACAGGTTAAGGAAAATCACGCCGTCTTTCATCAGGTCAAATTCCCGTTTGCCGATCAGGTTTGTATTTTCCTTGCGGCCGTCCACATGCATGCTGATTACATCCGAAATGGCGAGCAGTTCTTCCAGTGAATTTACTTTTCTTGCATTTCCCAGCGACAGCTTTTCCACGGAATCGTAAAAATAAACTTCCATTCCCAGCGCTTCCGCCACAACGGACAACTGCGTGCCGATGCTTCCGTAACCGACCATACCGAGCTTTTTGCCGCGTATTTCAAAACTGCCGTTCGCCGATTTGTCCCAGATTCCTTTATGCAGCTGATTGCTTTTTCCGACAATATTCCGGATCAGCAGAATCATTTCTCCTACGGCAAGTTCCACAACCGAACGCGTGTTGCTGTACGGCGCATTGAATACAGCAATTCCACGGTTTGCTGCTTCTTCCAGATCAATCTGATTGGTTCCGATGCAAAAAGCGCCGATTGCCATCAACCGGTTGGCATTTTCCAGCACACGTTTGGTAATATTGGTTTTGGAACGGATTCCGATAATGGAAACGTCCTTGATCCTTTCGCAAAGTTCGTCTTCGTCCAGCGCGCCTTTTACAAACTCCACATTAAAACCTTCCTCTTCAAAAGCCCGCAAAGCAGCCGGATGCACATTTTCCAGCAACAAAACCTTGATACGGCTTTTCGGGTAAGACTGGCTGCGGCTCATTTTATTATCGTACAGAAAATCATCAAAGGAAGTAGCCACGTGGTCTGCAACGGCAATTACGCGCGGGCGTTCAATGTTTTCTGTAAATGCATAAAAACGACTGGCAAGTCCGGACGCTTTCAGTTCATAATCGGTATAGCCGTCGCCGATTGCATACACATCGCCTGTGAGGTTCAGCGCAGAAAGCATTTTGATTTTGCCGCCGTCCATGGAAAGAACATTTTCCTCATCAATCCCGATGATATTTCCTTCCTCATCAAAAACAAATTCATTGGCATAAACATGATCAGGACGAATGCCCATTTCACTTGCAACCGGCACAATGAATTCCTTAAACCCGCTGGAAACGATAAATATCTGATCGGTATTTTCGGTCAGGAACTGTTTGTTTCTCCGGAATGAATCCGAAACCTTGGTCCGTAAAAACGAAACCAGTTCTGCAATATGGGTACGATTGGCTCTCAGCAGCGCAATCCGCTGACGCAGCCCTTCGGCAAAAGACATTTCTCCGTTCATGCCCTTATTAGTCAGATCCACAATCTGACTGACAATGAAATCACGTTCCGGATGACCTTTCAAAGCAATGGCTGCAAGTTCGTCAAGCCCTTCTACCTTGGTAAAAGTGCTGTCAAAATCAATAATAATGTACGGTGGCGGATTAAGCGTTAATGTGGACATGAAGCGGGATGTAACTGAATAAAAATAGCGTAAAAGTTATTTTGTCTCTAAGGGTCCGTTTTTCTTAAACAAAGGCAATTCCATTGCAGAAATGAAATTTTGATAACTCCATTGTGGCAATTTTACTGCCGCACCGGAATTAAGGCACAAAATTACAAATCTGTTTAGATATGACACTAACAAAAAATTGCGGATGTCAGTTTAATATTGATGAAGTTGATTGCCGGAATCCGGAAGCATGAGCCGGAACAAGCATACAAAGCCGGTTGTTCCTGCATGCAGATGCATTTTCAGCTTATAAATCGTCATTCATTCCGTTTTTAAGAAAAGTCAGTGCCCTGTACTCCGACCAGTAAACGCCGTCATGCAAAACCGCAGGCCGGAACCCGCAATGGCCGCCTTCACCCACAGCTTCCAGCCAGACTTTTGCATGGTGACGGATGGCTTCCACCGGCAGACTTTCAAACGGAACAATCGGATCGTTCAATGCATTGACGATCAGCGTCGGAATGGAAATTCCGCTTACAAAATTCCTGGAACTGCATGCTTCGTAATAATGATCGGCATTGTCAAATCCGTGCAGCGGCGCGGTATACACATCATCAAAATCATAAAGCGTTCGCACATAACGGTTATGGTTCCTATTGAACGCTTCCGGAAACAGCTTCGACTTTTTTGTGATTTTGGGTTTCAGCGTCTGTAAAAAGCGCTGCATGTAAATGATGTTTTTCGGCAGGATCATGGCCCGGCTGCAGGCCAGCAAATCCATTGGAACACTGAACACAACGGCACTTTCAATGCTTTTATCCAGCTTGCTTTCCGATTCGCCCAGGTATTTCAGTGTGAGGTTCCCGCCAAGACTGAATCCCATCATATGAATCCGGCTGTATCCTTTTGCCAATGCATGTTTTACAATCGCGTCCAGATCTTCGGTGGCACCACTGTGGTAAAACCGTGCCGTCTGGTTCATTTCGCCGCCGCAGCCGCGGAAGTTCCAGGCCAGACAATCATATCCGTTGCCGTTCAGCAATTTCACCATTCCCAGAATATACTGCCCCGAACTGCTTCCTTCCAGCCCGTGCGAAAGAATGACAAGCGTCTCTGCCGCCTTTGTACCCTGTGCAAAAGACCAGTCCAGATCCAGAAAATCATGATCTTCCGTAACTATCTTTTCCCGGGAATATTGCACGCCGTACACCTTCCGGAACAGTGCCGGGTAAATACTCTGTAAATGCCCATTGGGAAGCCAGTAAGGCGAAGTAAGCGAGTTATTATGAATGAAAGGCACGCAATTTTACTTATTTGTTAAATAGAACTATTCTAAGTGATCTCAAATTTAATCTTGTTTATCCATTTATTTATATTTACATTTGGTTTTTAAAATATATAAGATCAATACTAATGGCAGAAGGTACAGTTAAGTTTTTCAATGATTCCAAAGGATTTGGATTCATCCAGCCGTCAACTGGTGAGAAGGACATTTTCGTTCACGTTTCAGGTCTTCAGGACGATATCCGTGAAAACGACAAAGTTTCTTACGACGTAGAAAATGGTAAAAAAGGTCTAAACGCAGTTAACGTAAGAGTTATCTAAGTCTGGTCATAATAAGACATTTCGAAAGCATGCTGAACCGCATGCTTTTTTTGTTGCCTTACAGTTTTACTTTCTTCAAATTAGGCATTCCTTAAATGAGAAAATGCATGCTTACGGGCTTTAATATCCTTTTTCAGAATACGGCTTCCCGGAATTAATCCATTCATTTCCTCATCGGTTATTCTGAATTTCACCTTGCTATTTCAATCTTGTATTTCTTGCCCTTCATCTTTTCTGCCGCAACAAGCGCCAGCATTGACTTAACTGCATTGCGCTTTACGGCTGCAAATGATATGTTATCTTTTACTTCTATCAATCCCAGATCCTGTTTTTCCAGATTTCCTTTCTGCAGCAGAAAACCCACAATGTCCATTTTGTTCAGCTTGTTTTTTTTCCCTCCGCTGATGTAAACCGTTACCCATTCCGAAGGCGCAGGTCTGGACAATTTTGCCGGAAGGTTAAGGATTTTCGGCTCAGGTTTGATGTAATCCGGCAATTTTTCTTCTTTTTCCATCAGAATATAAGCCGTTCCTTCGGCGAGCATGCGGGCCGTGCGTCCGTTGCGATGCGTAAATTCATCGCCTTTCATCGGAAGTTCATAATGGATTACATGCTTCATATCCGGAATATCCAGTCCGCGTGCAGCAAGGTCCGTTGCCGCCAGATAAAGCACCGAACCGTTCCGAAAACGGATCAAAGTCCTTTCACGGTCTTCCTGTTCCAGTTTGCCATGAAAAAAGGCGCAGTCAATGCCTTCTTCTTTCAGTATTGTACTGATCCGCTCGACCGAATCCCGCTGATTGCAAAAAATCATGGTAGATTCTGCGCCTAGAAAGCTGATTAAACGGATCAGCACATCCATTTTATCCTTTTTCTCGGAAATCACGCGTACAAGCGTCAGGCTGCTTTTCTGGCTTTTTTCCGATATAAAATCAACGGTTGCCGGCGCGCGGACACCTGTAAATGAAGGTATTTTCGTGTTCGTTGCCGAAACCAGCACTTTCTTTTTAAGATTTCGCAGGTTCCGGATAATTTCCGTCATTTCTTCCTGAAAACCCATTTCAAGCGACTTGTCAAATTCGTCCAGAACAAGCGTTTCCACATGTTTTCCAGAAAACGAATTTCTGTGTAAATGGTCCAGAATACGGCCCGGAGTTCCGATAACAATGGCCGGCGCTTCCACAAGACTGCGTATTTCCGTCTGCATATCATGGCCGCCGTAACAGCAAGTTACCTTGAATCCGGTTGCCATTTTTCTCCAGACCTGCTCAATCTGCAGGGCCAGTTCTCTGGTCGGAACAATCACAAGGCATTGAACAAGATCAGCGTCCGGTTTCAGAACGGCAGCAACGGGCAGCAGAAAAGCGAGCGTCTTGCCCGAACCGGTTGGCGCCAGCAGAACGGTTTCGTTGTTCTGCAGAATCGCTTCATTTGCTTCCTTTTGCATTTCATTCAGAGCTGTAATGCCCAGTCCCTGAATGATGGCAGCACTATTTTCATGATTTATCATATCCAAAGATACGCTACATTAACAGACCGAGACAGAAGTCCGGATAAAAAGAATGCACTATTCCGAAATAGTGCATTCTGATCAAACTGGTTGAATATTCTTATTCCGGAACCCGGTCTCTTCCCTGGCGTTCAAACATCCATTGCGGATATTCGGTTTTCAATGCGCTGATCTCGTTTAATTTCGCAAGATCGTCTTCGGTCAGCGCGACGGAAGTTGCAGCAATGTTTTCTTTGAGCTGATCCGGTTTTTTCGCTCCGATAATGACGCTTGTGACGCTTTTCTGATGCAAGAGCCAGGATAAGGCAATTTGTGCAACGGAAACGCCATGCGCCTCGGCAATCGGGCGGATTACATCGATAATATCATACGCTTTTTCCTTGTCAATCGGCGGAAAATCGAAATTATCGCGGCGGTTCTCGCCAGAAGATTCCGTGTCACGGCTGTATTTTCCGGAAAGGAATCCGCCGGCAAGCGGACTCCACGGCATCAGTGCAAGGTTCTGGTCCTGCATCATGGGAATCAGTTCGCGTTCCAAGTCACGGCCTGCAATCGTATAATAATGCTGACAAGCCACAAAGCGTGTCCATCCGTTTTTGTCCGCAATGCCGTTGGCTTTCATAATCTGCCATGCAGCATGGTTACTCACGCCGAGATACCTTACTTTTCCGGAACGCACCACATCTTCCAGTCCGCGCATGGTTTCTTCCAGCGCCGTTTCAGCATCCACGCCGTGAACATAAAACAAATCAATGTGATCCGTACCCAAACGTGAAAGGCTTTCATTGACAGAATCCATGATATGCAGCCGCGACAAACCGATATTGTTCGGACCGGGTGCCATGCGTCCTCTTGCTTTTGTGGCAATGACGACATCACTCCGCTTGATACCCAGATCTTTTAGTGCCTGTCCGAGAATTGTTTCCGACTTTCCGTAAGAATAGACATTGGCTGTATCGAAAAAATTGATTCCGCTGTCCAGAGCCGTTTTCACCAGTGCACTTGATTCTTCCTGCTGCAATCGGCCGATGGCTTCCCAGTATCCTTCTCCTCCGAACGTCATGGTTCCGAAACAAAGCTCGGAAACGAGCACGCCGGTGTTACTCAAAAATTTGTATTTCATGAAAGTGCAAGTTTACAGGTTTGGATTTTTATGATTTCCGGTATTTGAATATCCAGGAAAATCAATCAGCTTTTAACTTACAAAATTTATGCTCAGTCAAACAGATCTTCCGAACGTTCCAGCATCAGAATCGAGGACTGCGGCACAATCACATATTTCTGACCGTCGTATTCCAGATCGATTGCATTGCGCTGCAGGTAAATCGCCACGTCGCCTTCTTTGGACTGTAATGGCATGTATTTCACTTTTTCTTCGGTTTCCTTCCACGGCTCGTCTTCGGCAGCCACGGGAATCGGATAGCCCGGCCCGACTTTAATGACGTATCCGCTTTGCACCTGTTCTCTCTCGGTAACGGTCGGAGGCAGGAATAATCCGCTGTTTGTCCGGTCGTTCGGGCTTTTCGGCCTGATCAGAACCCTGTCGCCCACGACGATAAGACTTTTTAATCGGTTGTCAGATGTTACTTCGTACATTTTATTGAATACTTTTTCTTGAATTAAACGGTAAAATTGGCCTTTGTAAAAAGGCAAACAAATATTAGTCGGCAAATGTTTATGCCTTCTTCAACCTTTTCAGAATTGAAAGTAGATAAACTGGTTTTCCGTGACCACGCCCAGAAAATAGGTGAGAAAGGCAATTAAGGGAAAAAGAAAGAAAAAAACCGTCGTGTTGGAAGTCGGGATTTTTTCATAATAATGTTCCTTGACGAGCAGAAAAATAATCAGGAACACACAAAATCCCATTTCAGTCTGGTTAAACGGCGTATGCAGCGTTTCTGTCCACGACAGGTTGGCTATTTTGCCCAGGATTGTAAATGATCTTTTTACCGGCGCTTCCTTATTTCTGAAAAATACCCATGCCAGCGTTACCAGAATAAAAGTGAAAGCAATTCCCAGTATTCGGGTAAAACCATTTTCCGGAATCTTTATTCCGGCTTTTTTCAGCCATTTGTCCCGCAGCGAAGCAGAAACCTGATATGTGCCGTGCAGACCGCCCCAGATTACATAATTCCAGCTTGCGCCGTGCCATAATCCGCTGACCAGAAATACGATAAACTGATTCATGTATTTCCGGTATTCGCCTTTGCGGTTCCCGCCCAGCGGAATGTACAGATAATCCCGGAACCACGATGAAAGCGAAATGTGCCATCTTCCCCAGAATTCGGAAATGGATTTCGATTCGTACGGCGTCCTGAAATTATCCATTAACGTAAATCCCATTACCCGTGCCGCGCCAATGGCGATATCCGAGTAACCCGAAAAGTCGCAGTAAATCTGGAATGCAAAAAATACGGTTGCCACCAGCAAAGTAAGGCCGTTATGCGCATTGACGTCATTATACGCATAATCCACTACTTCGGCCAGCCGGTCGGCAATCACAATTTTCTTGAACATGCCGAAAGCCATTTGCATCAGACCTTGCTTGACCTGTTCAAAATCATATTTGAAATAGGAATGATATTGAAACAGCATATTCTGCGGCCTTTCAATGGGTCCGGCCACAAGCTGCGGATAAAACATGACGTACAATGCATAAATGCCAAAATGCCTTTCCGCCGGCTGATTGCCCCGGAATACTTCAATCGTGTAGCTCATGGCCTGAAAAGTATGAAAAGACAAGCCAATCGGCAGCAAAATACGGCCGTTCCCGCTCACCATCCATTCCGAAACCGTTCCGGGAATCAGTCTTGTAAGCGGCGGAACGAGCGGGCGAATATGAACGGTATTCAGAAGCTGATTAACAGAATCCTGTAAAAAATCGTAATATTTGAAAAAAGCCAGAATGCCGATGTTGGAAATCAGACTGATGATGAGCAGCAGTTTCTTCTGTTTCTGATCCGGCGACTTCTCAATACAGATGCCTGCGTAATAATCGATAAGAATGGTTCCAAATAGTATAAGGATAAATACCGGCTTGAAAACCATGTAAAAATAGCAGCTGGTTGCCAGCAAAAGCATCCACCGCCCGCGCCACGACAAGCTAAAATAAGCCAGCGTAACGACTATAAAGAAAATTACAAATTGAACAGAGTTAAACAGCATGTGATCAGATATACTCGCGGTTAACTATCTCCTCTTTTATGATGAACAAAGGGCGGTTTTTGGATTGAAAAAATATCCGCAGGACATATTCTCCAATGATGCCGAGCGCCAGCAACTGTACGCCGCTGAACAGAATGATCACAAAAAGCAGGGAAGTAAAACCTTCAATTACGTGTGTGAAAAACATTTTTTTGATGACAACAGTCAAAAAATAGACAAGCGAAATCAGGATGGCCATGACACCCATCCGGCTCATGAATTTGACCGGAAATTCGCTGAAATTGAAAATACCGTTGTAAGCAAGCCCGAAAAGCTGTTTGAACGAATATTTGGACTCGCCGGCTGCTCTTGCATCTCTTTCATATTCAAAGCCGATCTGCTTGAACCCGATCCATGAACGCATGCCGCGCAGGTAACGGCTTTCTTCCGGCATTTTGTTGAGCACGTCCACAACGCGCCGGCTTATAAGCGCAAAGTCGCCGCTGTCCAACGGAATCTCAACATACGAAATAGAGCGTAAAAGTCTGTAAAACAAATGGTAACCCGTACGTTTCACGAATCCTTCCTTGCGCTTTTTCCGGACTGCATACACCACGTCGTTTCCTTCTTTCAGGAGCTTGTAAAATTCCGGCAGCAGTTCCGGCGGGTCCTGCAGGTCGCCATCAATGACAAACAATGCTTCCGTTCCGCGCGCCGCAGAAATCCCGGCGGTCAGCGCAAGCTGGTGGCCGTGGTTTCTGGATAAAAATACGCCGTGATACCGTTCGTCGGTAAGCGCGAGCTGACGTATCCGCAATGCAGTATCGTCTTTGCTCCCATCATCGATCAAGACGACTTCTATTGCCAGCGGACTGGAGTCCATTAATGCGTTTATACGCTGAACAAGCAGCGGAAAAGATTCGGACTCATTATAAAGCGGGGCGACAATAGATATCTGAGGGTTTTTCAATATTCCTGATTTTTTGAAGTTTTACCAATGGCAAAAATACACCATTCGGTATATTAAAGGGCATTCATTTATTCAAGGGATTGTAATTTTTCTAAGAAGGCCGCCTCCGGCCTTTTCATTGCTGAAACGGATGATGCCCAGATCATAAGTACCTTGCTCTATAAAACTGAACGGGATTGTCGTGTTTGAGCCTGTATCATACTGGCGGAACAAATTGCGCCCGGTATACAGATGTGCATTCGATTTGAAAAAATAAAGGTGTTTTTCATTCTTCAGGTATACATATTGTCCGTCATTCCGGGCAAGTGAAATTCTGTAATCCGGCTCGTCCACATACAGGATTTTGTCGCGTACAAAGACTGAGATATTCCTCGGCCCCATTTTGTTCTGCAGTAATAAAATCTGTTCTGCAATCCGTTCCGGCTCATCGGGATAATTGTAAACATGGGATGCCGTCATTTTTTTCATCAGTGAATCCACATATGCCGCACTTTGCGAAAACGGAATATGGCCCAATCCAAATGCATTGTGCTCCTGATTATAACCGTTGATCATCAGATATTTGCGACGTTCGGCTATGCCGGGCAGATAAGTATAAACCGAAATGCCCCAGATCAGGACACTGATCACCAAGGCCAGCTGAAACCCTCGTTTCCGGATGTTTCCGGCTGTATCGGATGTAATAAAGGAAAGATATGCAACGATCAGAAACAAGGCGGGATACATTTTGTAATTGCTGACGATCATTACAAAAAAACCGAAACGCGGCCTTAACAATCCAATAACCAACGCATTGACAAGTAAAAAAACCAGAATCCCGAGTAAAAAGCTGTTTAAGACGGCTGTTTTTCCCAGTGGATGAAATGTGTTTTCTGCAGACCGGGAAAATGTTTTTTTCCAGAACGGATTCAGCTGCCGTAAAAGCCAGATTACGATCCAGACCATGGTTACAAACCCGGCCAAAACGGGCAAAACAGAACGCGTAACAATGCTTTTTTCCGGAAAAAGATCAAATAGCCCGCCCAGAAAAGCAAAAAAACCAAGTACGGACAAATGCGGATTTTTCAGAAAGAAATCAATGCTCGCCTCGTTTCCCTGCGCGGAAAGTCCGTAAAAATAAAATCCGACAGCAACAGCACCTGCTGCCAGCCAGAATGCCAGTTTCCGGTAATCCGATCTTAATATCAGAACTGCGGCTCCTGAAACCCACACGAAAATGCCGTTGCTCATGGCGTAAGTAGCACACAATGCAGCCAGCACTGCCCATGCAAACTGCCTTTTGGCCAGCAAAAACATGGAAAGACAAACAAAGAAAATCACCGGCTGATGCTGCAAACTGCATATGGCCCACAAAAAAACGAGATGATACTGAAGCTGGAAAAGCAAAAAAGGAACCGGCAGGAAAAACCACCATTTCAGCCTGCTATTTCGGAATGCATTCCAGAATACAGTCAGCGTGCCTAATGTAAAACAAGCGCCGGCAATATGCAGAAATGTGAAATCAAGATGTCCGGTCAGCCGGTAATAAACAAGCGTAATCATTTTGCCGATCACCATCCGGTGCTCATTGTTGGGCTGGAACAAGAGCTTTAAGCGCCCGGAGAAAGAACTGCCGGAAATCCATTTGTCAAGAAAATCCGGAAAAGGATCATAATCGTCAAACCACGGCACATTGACGGAATAATACAGCAGCACGGTAACCCATAGCAAAACAGGTAACATCATTAAAATGCCCGGAAGCAGCCTGTTTTCTTTATTCACGTTCAACTTCTTTCAGATAAATGGCCTTTTTACCGAAGTAACCTGCCATGCATTTGTTCCACCAGTGATTTTTATCGGCCTTTACATCATCATCATAGAAAATAGACAATGGTTTGGCTTTTAGCGGCGTAAGGTAAACAACATCTTCTTCTGCGTTTTTCAGAGTGGCGTACCGCTGAAACATTTCCTTGTCAAAAGCAGAAGCCGTTCCGTTCAGCAGATCGCTGTAAAGCTGACGCACATTTGTACTGCGGAAAAAAGACAACGCAACGGATGCAACCAGAATCGCAATCAGGATTCCATACCTTAATACTGAAAACTGGAACTGGAAAGAACTGGCTGTCCTGAAATGATGGTATATAACGCCGATAACATAAAACCATCCGATCAGAAAGAAAAAGTAAACACAGTTGATTACACGGGGCGCAGGCTCAATCCCGACGCCGTAATAGGAAGGAAAAAGTTGCGCGGAAAGTACGCCGATAAACAGCAGCACCGCATACCAGACCGGAACCGAAAAATAGTTCCTGGCTCCTTCTGAAAGCCGGGAAAGCACAATAAGCCATGCTGTTGAAAAGAAAATGAGCGGCGTGCGGAACAGCCAGTCAAAACTTAAAGCAGCCAGTTTTTTGAACGAAGAAATAACAGAAAAAGGAATGTTCCCGCCCAACGGATTGCCGCCGATACGCGCCTGATTTCCCGGCGAACTGAAATAAAAGTAACACGAAACGACCGTAACCAATAGCATGGCAACCATAAAACCATCCACTTTCCGGTAAAAAAGCAGGCGGTAAAACCACCAGCCGCCGATCAGCAAAACCATAATGAGCAAGTTGGTTTCGCTGCTGCCGATCACCGCAAAAATCAGGAATCCGGCTAAAATCCCGACAATCGTTCGGGCGGGCTGCGTATCCTGCCGGTACCATCGCAAGGCGAGTACGGTCCAGAGCAAGGTAAAAATATTCGGGATGGTGTAAGTTACAAATGCTGCCATCCAGTAAAACGCCTCCGAGATACTGCCCATTTTCAGAACATACAGAAAGAAAACAACACCGGCAAAGCCCAGATGCGCCAGGCGTGACAAGGTAGGCGTCAGGTGCCGGAAGAGGCTGTACAAGGCATAGATCAGTCCGGCCAGCAAAATAACGGGAAGGATTTTGAAACCATTGATCCAGTGAAAGAGCAGCGGATTGGAATGATTCAGAAAAATACCGAAGTAACGGCCCGTCCAGCCCGAGTAATAATAATTCATGGCTTCCAGCCAGCCGAATTTGAAAACGGTATCAATGTAGCAGTAATCGTCTGCCGGGGAAGGATGATTGTAAAAGGAAAGCGCAAGCAAAGGAATCAGCACACTCAGCATCAGCGCAATATTGATCCAGTTGCCGACTATTCTGTATTTTTTATAAAATTTGTTCATTGATTGTTTTTTCAATAATATAACGGGGACGGCCTTTTACCTCTTCGTAAATTTTCCCGATGTACTCCCCGATCAGCCCGAGTGCCATCATATTGGACCCGCTGAAAAATGTAAGCGGTAGCATCGTTGAAGTCCAGCCCGGAACGGTGTAACCGAACAAGTAGGAAAACAGGATGTAAGCCACAATTCCCATGGCAATCAAAAAGTTGAAAAAGCCGAAGTAAAGCACGAGTCGCATCGGAAAAGTGGAGAAAGAAGTAATCCCGTTCCATGCAAAAAGCAACATTTTGCTGATCGGATATTTCGTTTCTCCGGCCTGCCGTTCCAGACGGTTGTAAAATACCTTTTCATTCCGGAAGCCAATCAGCGGAACAACCCCGCGCAGAAACAGATTGATTTCCTTGAAATTCCCGAGTTCCTGAAGCACGCGCCTGTCCATCAGCCTGAAATCGGCATGGTTGAAAATAACCGGTACGCCCATTTTCTGCATCAGCACGTAAAATCCTTCTGCTGTGGAACGTTTAAACCAAGTATCCGAGCTTCTGTCACTTCTTACGCCATACACGACCATTGCGCCTTCGCGGTGTTTTTCGATCATGCCCGTAATGGCATTGAGGTCGTCCTGCAAGTCTGCATCAATCGTAATAAAGCAGTCAAAATGATCCATATGCTGTTCCAAACCCGCCATAATCGCACTCTGATGCCCGAAATTTCTGGACAAGGCAACGCCGGTAACGTCCGGGTCGCGGCTGCAAAGTTCTTCGATGATGTTCCAGGTTTTGTCCCTGCTTCCGTCGTTTACAAAACAGATCCTGCTGTCTCCGGCTATCAATCCCTGCTGCTTTATGCTGTTGTAATAAGTGTTTAATTTAGCATAGGTCATATACAATATCGCTTCCTCATTGTAACAGGGTATGACTAAAAGTAAACGCGCTGGATTCATAGAACACCCGATTGATTGAATCGACAAAAATAGCAGTAATAAATTAATATGCTCCTTCTGCGCCGTTTGCTCACTGGATTATGATCTTACGGGCGGTTTCAGGAGACCAAGTTCCTTTTTTTCTTTCCAGAGGTAACGGTGCTGAGCAGTAACGGGTAAAGTAAAACGGCAAGCAGGATCAGCAGCGTGCCCAGGTAAAACTCTTTTGTCATGCGTTCTTTTTCGCCAAAAAAGAAAAAAGCAAGCGCAATGCCGTAAACCGGTTCGAGGTTAATCGTAAGATTGATCAGATAAGCGGAAAACTGTTTCATGAGCTGCGTGGCCATTGTACTCGCATAAACCGTGCAGATCAGCGCCAGAAACAAGATCCAGATCCAGTCTTTTCCCGCCGGCAGGTAAGATGCATTTCCGGTCCAGCCCAGCCATTCGGAAATGCCCAGAAATACAAAGGAAAAGAAAGTAGCCCCGATCATTTCGTAAAAAGTAATGATGTAGGCATCGATCCGCTGAACGAGTCTGCTGTTGGCTACGGTGAACATCGCCGCAAGCAAAGCGGAAGCCAGCGCAAGCATTAGTCCCAGTGCGTGATCAAACTCAAAGCTGAAAACGACATACAGTCCTGCAAAGGCCAGAATGCCGAGCCCTACTTCCAGCGGCCGTATGCTTCTTTTGTTGACAAGCGGCTCGATCAGGCTCGTCCATAACGATGTTGTCGCCATGCCGGCTAGGCAAACCGAAGCCGTTGAAACGCGCGCGGAAGCAAAAAACAGCATCCAGTGAGCAGACAGTATAAAACCTACGGCAAGCATCCGGAACAAATCACTCTTCGGCGCTTTAAATGATTTTTGCCTGAAAAAAATGATTGCACCCAGGCCGGCCGCCGCAAACAGCGTACGGTAAAAAACAAGCGCAACCGGGGAAACGGAAACCATTAATCCGACAATGGCCGTAAAACCCCAGATCAGGACCAGAAAATGAAGATGCAGATAGGACCGCAAGGCAGTGGCTGGAAACATATTATCGCGGCAGCGTTTTATAAAGGATTACGCCGATTACAGAAAAAACAATATTGGGCAGCCAGACGGCAAACAACGTATTGATCGTTCCTGCTTCTGCAACGCCTTTGGACAGGAGAAAAAACAGTATGTAAATAAAGGCAAGCATAAACCCGAGCGCGATTTGCCAGCCTACGCCTCTCCTGCTCTTCCGGGCAGACACGATTACGCCGATTGCCGTCAGGATCAGAATGGCGAAAGGCTGCGTAAAGCGAATGTATTTTTCAATCAGATATACTTCCAGCCCGTCGGCCCCGCGGCTTTTAAGCAGATCAATATAAGCGTTCAGTTCAGGAAGTGTGAAGGTTTCAAAAAGATTGTAATCACTTTCAAAATCCTTTGGAGCCAGATTAATCGTCGTATCGATTTCCACTCCGCTGCTCAGCTTTTCACCGAGGCTGTCCAGCGTCCGTACCTGATAATTCAGCAAAGTCCATTTTTTCTTTTTAGGCTGCCAAACGATTTTATCCGCATAAAACTTCTGCAGAAGCTTGTTTCCTTTGATGGTCTCCATCGTGAATTTATTTCCGGTCTGCGTGGAAGTATTGTAACTTTCCAGATAAGCGTACACGTCCGGCGCAATCGTGATATGCACATTGTGGCCGCTGAAATAGAATTCCTGCTTTACGTACGTTTTTTCAAAGCTGTTACGGATTTTATTGGCTTTCGGCAAAACCCAGCCAACCTGAATGAATGTCACAATTCCCAGCACCGTTGCACCGATCATGTAAGGTAAAAGCATACGTCCAAAACTGATCCCGCTGCTCAGGATGGCAATCACTTCCGTCCGCGCTGCAATGCGCGATGTAAAAAACACCGTCGCAATAAAAACCATCAGCGGGCTGATGTAATTGATCCAGTAAGGAATGAGATTGAGGTAATAATCAATGATGATCTCTTTGAGCGGCGCTTTTTTGTCCAGAAAGTCGTCCACTTTTTCCGTATAGTCGATCATGCAGATGATCAGTACGATCACAAATGCAACAAAAACGTACGTTATCAGGAAATTTTTAATGAGGTAACGATCCAGTATTTTCAATCTCATGGCTGATTAAGTCTCATAAGCGCTGTACCAGTAAATTTTTGGATACTTCGAGACTGATGAACAACGTATGAGCGCCGTTAATCTGTACAAAAGCAGACTTGTCGTAGTCGTTTATTTCCTTTACTTCAATAATACAGCCCAATGTAATGTTTGACCGGTCAAGATACTGAAGAAAAGCCGGAGCATGATCCAGAACGCCCATCATTAACACTTTTTCACTTATGTGCACGTCGGTCAGGATCAGATAATCCGGTTCGGTCAGGTTTCCTTTTGAATCCGGAATGGGATCGCCGTGCGGATCAAAACGCGGATGGCCCAGAAATGCATCCAGTTTTTCCACAAGTACTTCGGACGGAATATGTTCCAGTTCCTCGGCAATATCGTGTACTTCGTCCCAGCCGAATCCCAGCTTTTCAACCAGAAAGACTTCCCACAGCCGGTGTTTCCTGATTACCTTGATCGCTACTTTTTCACCCAGATCGGTCAGCCGTACGCCCTGATATTTTTTATAGTGGATCAATCCTTTATCGGCCAGTTTGCGCAGCATATCGGTAACTGAAGCCGCACGCGTTGCAGTACTTTCTGCCAATGCATTGGTACTGACTTCCAGCCCTTCTCGCCCTGAAAGTGAATGGATTATCTTTAAGTAATTTTCTTCTGTGAAAGAATTTTGCATGTCGGTTGACACCATTTTGCCTGTTGCTTTTCGCAAAAGTACAATTTACTAGTCGGAATATAAAAAATTTAGATTACCCTAAAAATATATTTACAAAATTCTATATCTTTGTTTTTAGTAAACTAAATCTATATTACACTTCATAAAATGATAGACAGTTTAAGATCAAAGGGCGCTTTGCGGAAAAAAATATTGGACGATACCAATGAGACGGCCTCGCTGTCGGAAGTGCATGCTTCAATAACTATTCCAGAAGGTGCGGGATTCTGGAAAAAACTGATGGCTTTTACCGGACCGGGGCTGATGGTCGCCGTGGGTTATATAGATCCGGGAAACTGGGCAACGGATATTGAAGGCGGCTCGCGGTTTGGATATGCACTGCTTTCCGTCATTCTGATTTCCAATCTTTTTGCCATGCTGCTGCAGCATCTTTCGCTGAAACTCGGCATTGCTTCCGGCCGTGACCTTGCGCAGGCATGCCGGGATTATTATTCCAGACCGGTTTCTTTCGTTTTATGGGTGCTTTCCGAAATTGCGATTGCCGCTACGGATCTTGCCGAAGTCATCGGCTCGGCCATTGCGCTGAACCTTTTATTCGGCCTGCCGCTTCCGCTGGGCGTTTTGTTTACTGCATTTGATGTGCTGCTTGTCCTGTATTTTCAGCAGAAAGGCTTCCGGATTATCGAGAGCATTGTGGCCGGACTGATGGGTATCATTCTGCTGAGCTTTATGTACGAAATGGTTGTTTCACAGCCATCTGTTGCAGGAATCGTGGACGGGTTGTTTCCTAAAACGGAAATCGTCACCAATTCCGGAATGCTTTACATTGCCATCGGGATTCTGGGTGCAACGGTAATGCCGCATAATTTATACCTGCATTCCAGCATTGTACAGACGCGCGCATTTAACCGGGACGAGGAAGGTAAAAAAACGGCGATCAAGTTTGCAACCATTGATTCGACCGTCTCGCTGGCGCTTGCATTTTTTATCAATGCTTCCATTCTGATCCTTGCCGCTACGGCTTTTCATGCAAACGGCCACTTTGAAATTGCAGACATTACGGATGCCTATCATTTGCTCGATCCGGTTCTGGGCGTCAGCATGGCGGGAATTTTCTTTGCACTGGCTTTGCTGGCTTCCGGACAAAGCTCGACACTGACCGGAACGCTCGCCGGCCAGATCGTCATGGAAGGATTTCTTAACATCCGTCTCAAACCCTGGCTCCGCCGCATGATCACACGCAGCATTGCCATTATTCCGGCACTGATCGTTTCTTACTATTACGGGGAAAAAGGAACGGCGCAGTTGCTTGTGCTCAGCCAGGTCATTTTGTCTCTGCAGCTTAGTTTTGCAGTTGTACCGCTCGTACTATTTACCTCCAAAAGCGAGATTATGGGCCGATTTGCCAACTCAAAATTGCTTACCATAATCAGCTGGGCCATTACGCTGACTATAATATGTCTAAATGCATACTTGCTTATTAATACTTTTACCTCCTAATTTGTTTTCCTTGAGATAAAATTGACGTTCGCGTTACCTTCTTTGCACACGGTTTCCTAACTTTCGTTGTTTTTCATAAAAAAGTGAATGGAATCAAAGCACAAAATCGATAAGGTATCAGCTGCGGGAGTACTGGTTGCATTTGGTATCATTTACGGGGATATCGGCACCTCTCCGCTTTATGTAATGCAGGCGATTATTCTGAACGAAATCATTACTGAAGAAATCATTTTCGGGTCCATATCCTGCATTTTCTGGACACTGACACTGCAGACTACGGTCAAGTACGTAATTCTGATACTCCGGGCAGACAACAGAGGTGAAGGCGGGATTTTTGCATTGTATGCACTCGTCCGGAAACATGCGAGATGGCTTACGGTCCCGGCCATTATCGGCGGCAGTACGCTGCTTGCCGACGGCATTATTACGCCGCCCATTTCCGTTTCTTCCGCCGTGGAAGGTTTGCAGCTTTTATATCCCAATATTCAGACGATTCCGATTGTCATCAGCATTCTGACGCTGATTTTTATCATTCAGGCATTCGGGACAAAAGTGGTCGGACGTGCTTTTGGTCCGCTGATGATCACATGGTTTGTCATGCTGGGAACGCTCGGTCTTTTTCAGATTCTGGAACATCCTGAAATCCTGAAAGCAATCAATCCTTTGTACGGTTACGAACTGATTACCAAACATCCCGGCGGTTTCTGGATGCTCGGCGCCGTGTTTCTGTGTACGACCGGCGCAGAAGCATTGTATTCCGATCTTGGCCACTGCGGACGAGAAAATATCCGCGTGAGCTGGGTTTTTGTAAAAATCTGTTTGCTGCTCAATTATTTCGGGCAAGGCGCATGGCTGATTTCTGAGCTGGGAAATCTGCTGAATGCCCGAAAGCCTTTTTACGAAATCATGCCGGAATGGTGGCTGCTTCCGGGCGTTGTTATCGCTACACTTGCGGCTATTATTGCCAGCCAAGCCGTTATAACAGGATCTTTTACCCTGATTTCCGAAGCCATACGCCTCAATTTCTGGCCGAAAGTACGCCTGAATTACCCGAGTGACCAGAAAGGACAACTGTATGTTCCGAGCATCAACTGGCTTTTATGGGTTGGCTGCATGGGCGTTGTTCTGTACTTCCGACAGTCGTCCAACATGGAAGCGGCTTATGGTCTGGCCATTACGCTGACCATGATCATGACAACGATTTTATTCTCCTATTACCTTTATATAAAGCGGGTCAATCTCTGGATCGTGATTGTTTTCATGCTTTTGTACCTGTTTATTGAAGGGCTTTTCCTCGGCGCCAATCTCCTGAAATTTACACACGGCGGCTGGTTTACAATCATGGTCGGAGCACTTGTGGCGGGCTTGATGACGGTCTGGCTCAAAGCTTTTTACATCAAACTGCGTCTGACGGAATATACCAAACTGGAAAAGTATCTGCCGGCGCTGCATGAACTCAGCCGCGACATCAGCATTCCGAAATACACGACGCACCTTGTTTTTATGACCAACGCTTCGCGTGCTTCCGAAATTGAGACAAAGGTTATTTATTCCATTTTTCAGAAACGGCCCAAACGCGCTGATGTTTACTGGTTTATTCACGTGGATACGACCGATGATCCGTACACCATGGAATACAAGGTGCTCTCCGATGAAGACAATAATGACAATGTAATCAAAATCAATTTCCGGCTCGGCTTCCGGGTTGATCAGCGGATCAATATGTTTTTCAGGAAAGTGGTAGAAGATATGGTGATGAACAAGGAAGTGGATATTACAAGCCGTTACGAATCTTTGAGCAGACAGAATATTACGGGCGATTTCCGGTTTGTCGTTCTCGAACGCTTTTTGTCCTTTGAAAACGACCTTCCGATCATTGAACAGCTTGTAATGAAAACCTACTTTTTTGTCAAGGACTTTACGACGCCTGAAGACAAATGGTTCGGACTGGACAGCAGTTCCGTCAAAACAGAAAAAGTACCACTGATTATCCGTCCGGTGGAAAATGTAAAACTGAGACGCGTTTATACCTGATATTTCCTGATCCTTAATTCATTACACTGTGCGCTTTATTTTTATTTCCGCCATTCTGACGATGATAAATGGCTTTTCCGCGTATGCCCAAAATACGGTAACGATCCCGATTGAATCCAAGCAGAATGCTCTGGTACTTCAAACGGATAAAGACAAGCATCTTGGCATTATTTATTTTGGCAAAAAGCTGAGTAATGCCAATGAATATCAGTCTGTTCCGCTGCAAAGCCGCCAGAGCGACAGCAATGCGGGCATTTACAATTCGGTTTATACGCCGGCCGGCTCATGGAATATTTCGGAGCCTGCGTTGCAGGTTACGCATTCAGATGGGAATAAATCGCTGGATCTCGTTTATGTAAGCCATAAAACGGTGAATGAAAACGACAATGTTACTTTAACGAGCATTGTATTGAAAGACCCGGTTTATGCTGTGGAAGTAACGCTTTTTTACAAAACCTACGTGCAGGAAAACGTTACGGAGCAATGGAGTGTGATCAGAAACGCGGAAAAAGGGCCGGTTATGTTACAGAAATACGCTTCTGCAAACCTGTATTTGATTGCAAAAGATTATTTTCTCACGCATTATAACGGAAGCTGGGCCCGGGAAATGAACCCGGAGGAAGAGCAGCTTACAGCCGGTATACGGGTGCTGGATTCCAAACTGGGAACACGTGCAAACCTGTTTCAGCCGCCCAGCTTTTCGGTTTCTTTCGACAAGCCTGCAACTGAAACCGAAGGAAAAGTGCTGCTCGGAACGCTTGCATGGTCGGGAAATTTCCGGATGGATTTTGAGGTTGACTCCTATCATAACCTGCGTCTGATCGCCGGGATCAACAATTATGCTTCTGAATATCCGCTGAATGCCAATCAGGAATTCAAAACGCCTTCTTTCATTTATACGTTTTCAGAAAACGGAAAAGGAGAAGCAAGCCGCAACCTGCACAACTGGGCAAGAAAATACAGGATTCTGGATGGTGAAGGCTCACGCCTGACTTTGCTGAACAACTGGGAAGCTACTTATTTTGATTTTAACGAAGAAAAACTTTCGGGGCTTTTCAAGGATGGCAAAAAGCTGGGTGTAGATCTTTTTCTGCTGGACGACGGCTGGTTTGCAAACAAATATCCGCGCAATAGCGACCAGGCCGGGCTTGGCGACTGGCAGGAAAACGTTAAAAAACTGCCGCACGGAATCGGTTACCTTGTAAAAGAAGCAAAGAATGCAGGCATCAAGTTCGGAATATGGGTGGAGCCGGAAATGGTGAACCCGAAAAGCGAACTGTATGAAAAGCATCCGGACTGGGTTATCAAGCAACCGCAACGGCCTGAACACTACATGCGCAACCAGCTTCCGCTGGACCTTTCCAACCCGGAAGTTCAGAATTTTGTATTTGGCATTCTGGACAAGCTTTTTACAGAAAACCCGGAAATAGCGTATATCAAATGGGATTGCAATGCCATTACTTTCAATGCGTACTCGGCATACCTTGAAAAAAGCAAGCAAAAGCAGTCGCAGCTTTATGTCGATTATGTAAAAGGATTGTATAAAGTGCTGGAAAAGCTGCGCGCCAAATATCCGAAAGTTCCGATGATGCTTTGTTCCGGCGGCGGCGGACGCGTTGATTACGAAGCTTTAAAGTATTTTACAGAATTCTGGCCGAGTGACAATACCGATCCGCTGGAAAGGATATTCATGCAGTGGGAATATTCTTACTTTTTTCCGGCGCTTGCGCAGAGCGCACACGTTACAGACTGGGGAAAACAGCCGTTGAAATTCCGTACGGACGTTGCGATGATGGGAAAACTGGGTTATGACATTGTTGTAAGTCATTTGAATGAAAAAGACCTTCAATTCAGTCAGCAGGCGGTTTCCACTTATAATTCCATTAAGGATGTAGTCTGGCACGGCGATCTTTACCGGCTTGTGGACCCGAAGAAAAATGATTTTGCTTCGCTGATGTTTGCCTCCAAAAACAAGGAAAAAGCCGTACTTTTCTCTTATCTGACCGGCAACCGCAATGGTGACGGTTCCGACGTTCCGTTCAGGCTGCAGGGACTAGACCCGGCTAAAAAGTATAAAGTAAAAGAACTGAACCTGTATCCGGAAACCAAAACGGTCATTCAGGAAAACCAGACTTACTCGGGTGAATTTCTGATGACGGTCGGCTTTAACCCGGCTGTAAATGCTAGGCGTACAAGCGTAATTGTGGAGATTTCTGCGGCACAGTAAGCTGACTCGATGCGCTTTAATTATTATATTGAAGTAAAGAAACTGATTCTATTATAACTCACAAAGCGTTACGGATGCATACAAATCTGCTTCCGTAACGCTTTTAAAAGTACAAACCGAATTTTTTATTTCAGATAAACGCCTTCTTCCTCAGAATTGCTCAAAACCACTTCCACGTGCTCGGTAAGCGTTGTACTCAGTGAATACCCGACATAATCGGCATGTACGGGAAACATATGATGGCTTCTGTCAACAATAACGGCAACCTGTACTTTTTTCATCCTTACTTTCAGGAAAGGTTCCAGTGCGAACGCCAGCGTTCTTCCGGTATTCAGTACATCGTCCGCCACAATCACCACCTGATTTTCAATATGGATTTCTTTATCAAACAAAATAGGGCTTTGGTGATGAACGTTTTTATCAAAAAGCAACTCGACCAGTTGCACATGAAGCGGCGAAATATCAGTCAATTCTGCTGCAAGGCGTTTTGCAAAGGCAAAACCTTCGCCTGCAATGCCGGCAATGATGATTCCGGTTTCCTCAAAATTATGTTCATATATTTCAAAGGCAATTCTGCGGATTTTCTGGCCTGTCTGATGGGAACTGAGTATCTGACGCCGGGAAATAGTGCTGTTATCTGTCATTTGGGCTGTTATTCCGTTTAAAATCAGGTAAAGATAAAAGTAAGAAACATATCTCTGATTTATACTTTCGCAAAATTCCTGATCCATTCCGCGGCTATGGTTTCGTGCGTGGGCAATTCCAGGCTTGCGATGCCCGAATCAACTTTGGCCTGCCCGATTCTTTCCGTTCGAAGTTCCATTAATGCTTGGTCATAAATTTTGGGAAATTCCGGATGCGCCTGAATGCCGAGCATACGTTCGCCGACGCGGAACATGGCATTCGGACAGTTTTCGGATTGGGCAAGCAAAGTGCTTTCAGGCGGCAATTCTACAACCTGATCCTGACACATCATCAAAAGATTCAGAGCATCCTGCTCCGGCTGCATCCAGTTTTCCTTTTTAATGATCTGAAAAGAATGAACGCCTACGCACCAGCCGGAATCCGACTTTTGGACTTTTCCGCCGAGTGCTTCCCCAAGCATCTGATGTCCGAAGCAAACACCGATATACTGTTTTTCAGACTGATAAATGTCTTTTACAAACTGCTTTAACTGCAGAATCCATTCATCCTGATCGTAAACAGAACTTTTGGAACCGGAACAGATATAAACATCGCATTCTTCCGCAGTGGCCGGAAAATGGCTGTTACAGACATCGTAAAAAACAAATTCCCAGTCAGGAGCTACCTTTGAAAACAAAGCCGGAAACATCTGCCGATAGTCTCCGGTAATATGCAGCAAATCTTCCCTTACATGATCACATTCCAGCAATCCGACTTTCATGATCGAAATTATGCGTTAATTTTCAGATGGAAAGATTTTGGTCTGGTCAGTGCCTCGTAACCGATTGTTGACAAAGTGCAGCCGCGCCCTGAATTCTTTACGCCGGTCCATGCCAAAGCGGGATCCAGATAATCACAGCGATTCATAAACCAGGTTCCGGTTTCCACCTGTTCACCGATTTTCAGTGCGGCATCCATATCCGCTGTCCATATTGAAGCGGTAAGTCCGTACTGACTGTCGTTCATCAGCCGAATTGCCTCTTCGTCACTTTCCACAGGCATAATGCCGACGACCGGTGCAAAAGTTTCTTCGGTCATGATCTGCATGGAATGATTTACATTGACCAAAACCTGCGGTGCCATATAAGGCGTTCCTGATTGGTGCGGAGGAAAAAGGCTGGCATCAATCAATGCCGTTGCCCCTTGCGAAAGCGCTTCATCAATCTGTTTCTGTGCAAACTCGGCAGCCGCCGTTCTTACCATCGGGCCCAACGTGGTTTCTCCGTTTGTAGGATCGCCCAGCGTATATGTTTTGGTAAGCTCAGCAAATGCATTTACAAATTGTTCATAAACATTCCTGTGCACATAAATGCGCTCGATTCCGCAGCAGGACTGGCCGGAATTGAAGAAAGAGCCGTCCACCAGATTTTCAACAGCATCCGCCAGATTGGCATCCGCCCGCACATACGCAGGATCTTTACCGCCAAGTTCCAGCCCGCCTACAATAAATCTTTCGTTAATTGCTTTCTGAACAGCATGACCGCCTTCTACGGATCCGGTAAATGCGACATAGTCAATACGGTTGTCACCAATGATTTGTGCAACCTGTTCATGACTGACATGCAAATACTGAAAAACACCTTCGGGCAAACCGGCGTACTCAAATGCTCTTGCATAACGTTCTGCGCAAAGCGGCGTTTGCTGCGCATGTTTCAATATGACCGAATTACCCGCCATAATAGCCGGTATCACCGAGTTGACGGAAGTAAGATACGGGTAATTCCACGGCGCAACCACAAAGACGACGCCGAGCGGATCGCGGCGGATGAACCTTCTGAATCCGGAAATTTCTTCAACCTCAACGTCTGCCAGTGCTTTTCCTGCTATGGAAATCATGTAATTGGCACGCTCCTGAAATCCTTTTCTGATTTCATTGGCTGTGTAGCGGATCGGCCGGCCCATTTGCCAGGTCAGTTCCAATCCGATTTCATCCGCATTGTTCAGAAAATATTCAACTGCTTTGCGGCAAATGGCTTCCCTTTCAGAAAGCGTGGTTTTACGCCATTCCTTTTGAGCAACCACGGCCAATTCTAATGCTGTCTCAATGGCATCAGCATCAGCCAGCGTGCGTTCAACGTAAACGGAACCATCAACAGGACTTATCGTTTTTTGTACAGACATTTTTACAATTAGAATATGGAATCGGAGAAAGGAAAATGGGGAAGGAGGAAGGAAAATGGAGAAAGGAAAATGGAGGAAGGAGGAAGGTTTTTCTTAATCTTTTTCCTTCCCTCCTTATTTCCCTTTCCTCCTTTTTTCCCTTCACTCCTTTCCTGCTTTATCAAACAGGTGTTACGTAAGCTGAGGTTATTCCTCCGTCTACAAGGAAATCTGTCCCGGTTACAAAAGATGATTCGTCGGATGCCAGAAACAGTGCTGCATAAGCCATTTCCTTGGCTTCCCCGAATCTTCCCATTGGAATGTGAACAAGACGGCGCTGCTTTTTTTCTTCTGTATTTAAAAATTTCATTAACAATTCCGTTCTGAGCGGGCCGGGACAAAGCGCATTTACACGAATATTCTCACGTGCATGAATAATGGCAAGCTCGCGTGTCAGAGCCAGAACAGCTCCTTTGCTGGCTGTGTAAGCAACCTGCGGAGTGGCCGCGCCAAGAATGGCCACGAATGATGCTGTATTGATAATAGATCCTCCGCCTGCTCTCTGAAGTGCCGGTATGCCGTATTTGCAACCAAGAAAAACGCCTTTGGCATTAACATTCATCGTAAGATCCCAGATAGATTCTTCGGTAGTCATTGCATTGTCATCATCGCTGTGCATAATGCCGGCATTGTTGAAAATGATGTTCAGCTTCCCGAATTTTTCTTCTGCAAAAGCTACTGCGGCTTTGCAATCGGCAGCTTTGGACACATCCGAATGTATGAAGAATGCTTCTCCGCCATTTTTGATAATTTCATCAGCAGTTTCCTGTCCGGCCTGGTCATTTACGTCCGTTACCACAATTTTGGCTCCTTCTTTAGCAAATAAGAGAGCACTTTCCCTGCCAATTCCTCCGCTTCCTCCGGTTATGAGGGCTACTTTGTTTTCTAAGCGCATCGGGCTTTTTGTTAATGTTTGATTTAGTAATTGAGTTATTTTTTGTAATTAGATTGCATTGCTGCTCGTCAGGAGTCTCCTCCGGAGACGTATAATGTATGTTATTAGTGTTTTTCTACAAACAGGGAGCCATTCCCATAGCTTTCCGTTTCGCTCCGGAGGAGCATTCTGTTTATAGAAAACGAATTTAAAATATATAATATCCTAGCTCCGGAGGAGCCCCCTACAAGCAGGAAGCCATTCTATGACTTTCCATTCCGCTCCGGAGAAGCTCCCTGTTTATAGAAAATAAGTTTAAATGTACAATACATCAGCTCCGGAGGAGCTTCCTACAAGCAGGAGGCCATTTCCATGCTTTCCGTTTCGCTCCGAAGGAGCTTCCTATTTATAGAAAATCAATTATTTAAATACATTATACATCGCCTCGGAAAAGTTTGCCAGGAGTCTCCTCCGGAGACGTAAAATATATGTTTTTACCTTTTTCTACAAACAGGGAGCCATTCCATAGCTTTCCATTCCGCTCCGAAGGAGCTTCCTACAAGCAGGAGGCCATTCCATAGCTTTTCGCTTTGCTCCGGAGGAGCTTCCTGTTTTATTCAAAAAATTCAAACATATGCTTTTCATCAAACTGAATTTCAAATTTCTTTAAAAAATCATGATACTCTTCCCTGAACGTACGTTTTTGATGATGTTCTTCCTGATTCAAAATATACTGAATTACTGAATTAATATGTGAATGGGAGTAAGAAAAAACACCGTAACCTTCCTGCCATGCAAATTTTTGCTTTGTCCATTTCTTAGCATTTACAAACTCGTTGCTTTCCACTTTCAGTTCTTTAATAAAATCAAAAATTGAAAGTACCGGACGAAAACCGACAAAAAGATGAACATGGTCCGGCATACAATGGATTGCCAGCATTTTGGCCTTCCTGTTTCGGACCAGGCCGCTGATGTATTTATGCAATTCCTCTTTGTTTTCTCTTGGTATCAGGCTATGACGGTTTTTTACTGTGAAAACAAATTGCAGGTAAATTTGTGAATAGGTATCTGCCATTAAAAAAGTGTGTGTGTTTGTACTTTGTAAAATAAAGTATTTTTTTCTTGAAATATGGCAGGGGCTCCTCCGGAGCCAAACAATTTTAATTTGTATTGTACTACAAACAGGAGGCCGCTCTGCGGCCCGAAATGTAAAGCTAAATCTGCTCAAAATACCGTTTTCTTTCCCAATCCGTTACCGATGTATCATAAGCGCGCTGTTCCGTTTTAAAAAAATGCGTGTAATGTTCTACGACCTCTACGCCAAATGCATTTTTGGCAAATTCACTGCTTTCGAACATTGCTATGGCTTCTGCAAGCGTGTAAGGAACCCTGGGCAGATGCGCCGCGGCGTATATGTCACCGACGAAACATTCCGGCGGTTCGGTTTTATTCTTGATTCCTTCCAGTCCAGAGGCGAGTGAAGCTGCAAAGGCAAGATAAGGATTGCAGTCTGCACCCGGAATCCGGCACTCGATTCTCAGACTGGCGCCGCTGCCCACCACCCTGAAACCCGCAGTCCGGTTATCATAACTCCATGCAAGCCGGGTAGGCGCCCAGGAACCGTCCACAAATCGTTTGTAGGAATTGATCGTTGGTGCATAAAAAGGCATAACGTCCGGAACATGTTTTATCCAGCCGCCTAAAAACCAGCGAAACAGATCCGAACCTTTTACAGGACCAAATTCCTGATCACCGGCAAATGCATTTTTCCCGTCTTTCCAGAGGCTCATGTGGATATGACTGCTGGAACCCGCCTGATCAGAAGCGAACTTTGCCATAAAAGTGACCGAAAAACCCATGGCGTCGGCTACTTCTTTCATGCATTGTTTATAAACAATATGGTTGTCGGCCATGGGAAGGACTTCCGAGTACTTTACATTCAGTTCATGCTGCCCGAGTCCCCATTCTCCTTTGGAAGTTTCCACTTCAATTCCTGAATTTTTCAAATGACGACGTACAACCGACGTGTATTTTTCATTCCGTGTACCCTGCATGATATGGTAATCTTCCAGATAGTATCCGGCGGGCGTAAGGTTCTGATAATTTTGCTGAAAAGCCTGCTTATAGCTGTTTTCCAGCAGGTAATATTCAAGCTCGGAAGCAGCAAAGCATTTTAAACCGTCAGTTTCGAGCTTTTCAAGCTGCTTTTTCAGAATGGATCTTGGTGCGATGGTTTCCAGTTCGTGCGTTTTTTCATTATGCAGATCACAAAGGATCAATGCCGTTTTTTCCAGCCAGTCGGCGATACGCAGTGTTTGCAGATCCGGGACAAGATGGAAATCGCCGTAACCCAGTTCCCAGTTTGCATATTTGTAGCCGGGCACCGGTTCCATGGCCATATCGGTTGTCAGCAAATAATTGCAGCCGTGCGTTCCGGATTTCAGTACGGAATCCATGAAATAATCCGCGTCAACACGTTTGCCCATTAACCGGCCGTAATGATCCGTAAAAGCTACAACAATGGTTTCAATCAGCCCCTCTCCTATTTTACTTGCCAGTTCATCTTGTGTCAGAAATCCTTTTTTATTCATCAGAAGAGTCAGTTAACAGGTTTATATCAGCGCAACTTATCAATTTTGGCATTCATCGGAAATTTCAAAAGCACTTTTTTGCCAGAGGCTTTTTCCAGAACGGGCGTCAGGATCTTTCTTGCATTTTGCCTTGTCTGGTCCAGAATACCCATATCCAGTGCCGATTTCTGAATTTGCTTTTCAGCTTGCTTATATGCATCCTGAACCAGTTTGGCTTCTTCCGTAAAGGCGTATTCGGTGTTGTAAACTTTCGATTTGCTGTGATCTATTTTAAAAACACAAAGCTCGGGTTCGGGCATATTGACGACCAGAACGGAATCGTCGGAAGTAATATCCGCCATTTCAAGCTGCGTAAGATCCACGCAGCCGATGGCTTCACCCTGCACGATCAGCACAGCTTTTGCATTGGGCAGGAAAGTTTTGACAATTTCCTGTTCTACAACATCCTTGAAGTTGTATTTTACAAGTTCCAGTTTTCCCATCGCGCTTATTTCCTGCAGTACCAGCGTATGCATCGTCTCAGTCTGATCCTTGCCGCTCATCCAGTCGGGAACCCATTTTCCGGTACGAAAACTGGTCCATAAAGATTGGATTCCGGCGAGTAACAATAATAAAACCAGTATTTTGAATAACCAGGAAAACAGACGCATAACTTACTATTTATTGAAAACTCGTTCATCTACCGCTTCATCTTTTACTTCTGCGGCCATGCGCTGCGCGATGATACTGGCGGCAATCAGCTGCAATGCGTGATAAATCATAATGGGCAGCAGCATCAGTCCGGCCTGCGCTCCGGAAAACAGGACTTTGGACATCACCGCGCCTTGCACAAGCGACTTTTTCGAGCCGCAAAATACCGCCGTAACCTTGTCTTCCCGATCAAATTTCAGCAAGTCGCTGATGAAAGTCAGCAAGTAATAAATCCCGAAAAACAGCGCAAGCATTCCTATTGCTAAAAATACGATTTCTTCCCATCCCAGCGAACTAAACAGATGCTCGCCGAAAGATTCGCAAAAGGATGTGTACACGATCAGCAGAATGGAAGACTGATCAAAATAGCGGATGTACTTTTTCTTGCTTTCGGCAAAATGACCGTATTTCTTGTTCAAAAGTATTCCTGCAAATACCGGCAGTAAAACCTGAAGTGACAGTTTGATAACGACCGACAACATATCAAAATCGGTATTGCCCGATTCCATTACCAGTCCCATCCAGAAAGGTGTTATAAAAACGCCCAAAAGACTGGAAATGCTTGCGTTGAATATAGCCGCAGGAATATTTCCCTTTGCAAGTGAAACCATGACGACGGAAGAAGAAACCGTTGAAGGCAAAGCAGTCAAGAAGAATATAGCAAGCCATAGCGACTGACTTTCTTCGGTTTTAAACAAAGAGCGACAGGCAAGAGCAAGCAGCGGAAACAAAACAAAAGTGGAAAAATGCACCGTCACATGCAGTTTCCAATTCACTAGACCCGCGCGCAGCTTTTCGGCGCTGAGACGCAGTCCGTAAAAAAAGAAAATGATGGAAACGGCATACGTGGAAATTTCGGAAAGCGGCACCGGACTTTCTTTCATCCCGGGGTACGGCCACAGCCAGGCCAGAAAAATCATACTGATCAATCCCAGCATAAACCCGTCCAATCCTGCTTTTCTGGCTGTTTCTACTATTCTGTTCATTCTTAAAATTTAACTGCGTAATATGCTTTTCAGCTTAAAAAACGATCTTACCGGCTGTATTTACAAACAAAAGGGAAAGTATTTTAAATAATACAAGCTTTTGAAATATGCTTTGACTTCCTTGTTACGGAATGATCAGGCTGGTTAGAAAAATCCTGCTATGTACTTTCTGTTTTTAGCCAAACAATCATTCCGGCAAAAAACAGCTAATACTTTCAACATGCATTTTGTATTGAAAAACTTACTTTTGATTTTAACAATGGCACTAACAACTTCGGTTGCCGAGGCACAATGGAAACTGGTCTGGTCTGATGAATTTGAACAGAACGGCCCGCCCAATCCTGAGATATGGCAGCCGGAAACGGGATTTGTCAGAAATAATGAAGCGCAATGGTTTCAGGGAAAAAATGCGTACTGCAAAGACGGGTTCCTGATTCTTGAGGCAAAAAAAGAACGGGTCAAAAATCCGGATTACAATGCAAATAGCAAAAGCTGGAAACAGAACCGGGAATATGCCGAATATACATCTGCAAGCATTGTTACGCGCGGCAAAAAAAGCTTTCAATACGGCCGTTTTGAAATAAAGGCCAGAATTGATACCCGATCCGGATTATGGCCCGCGTTCTGGACGCTGGGCGAAAAAGGCGAATGGCCGGATAACGGAGAAATCGACATCATGGAATTTTACAGAAATATGCTGCTCGCCAATGTGGCCTGGGGCTCAGCGGAACGATACAAGCCCGTCTGGAATTCTGTAAAAAAACCAGTCAGTGAATTCAATGATCCTGAATGGTCTTCAAAGTTTCATACCTGGCGAATGGACTGGGACGAAAAAAGCATCCGTTTATACGTTGACGATCAGCTGATCAATTCGCAGGACCTTGAAAAAGCGCTTAATGCCAAAAATACGGATATCAGGCCGTTTGCCCAGCCGCACTATTTGTTACTGACCCTTGCAATCGGTGGTGACAACGGCGGCGATCCTTCCGTAACTGAATTTCCGGCCAGATTTGAAGTCGATTACGTAAGGATTTATCAGAAAACAGACAACTAACGGCTGACCAGATCCGGTTTCAGTTTCTGCAGGTTTTTCTTTACTCTTTTCTGGCTCTTGTTTCTTCTTCCCCACCAGATTATAAATCCGGTAACAGGCAAAGTTGCGCAGATCAGGCTGGCGAAAAAGGCCAGGATTTTTCCCGGAAGACCCAGAATTGCACCCGTATGAATGTCGTAATTCATTCTGCGCAGCTTTTTCCCGAAATTGGCTTCGCTGTATTTTCCGGTATACGGCCCTTCCGCTTTTATTTTCTTCAATGTATGCTGATCAAAATAATTGTAATCCACATGGTAATAAGTGCCATGGCGGAAATTCACATAAGAATAAATGGATTCGGATTTCAGATGCGGAAAGGAAATGTTCATTCCCTGATGCTGCGGATATTCCTGCTGCAAAGTATGCCATGCCCGATCCACAGCGGTCATCGGCTTGAATTCTGCAGCTACGGCCGTGGTATCTGAAACGGGATTGTAATACTGGTCGGAACCGGTGCCGCCTGTTGCTGTGTACAAGGATTGTGAAAACCACTGAAATCCCCATACAAGTCCTGTAATCGCAAGAATCACTCCGACAGACATGACATAAAAGCCGAATACGTTATGCAGGTCGTAGTTTTTTCGTCTCCATGCAGCATTCCATTTAATGGAAAAACGCTGTTTTCTTGCCGATTTGTTTTTGGGCCACCAAAGTACAAGTCCGCTGATGAGCATCACAAGAAAAACAAGCGTAGCCGACGCTACAACGGGCTGGCCGATGCTGGCAGGCAGCCATAGATAATAATGCCCGTGCAGTATAAAGTGAAAGAAATCCTCATCTTCATTCCAGACTTTTACAACCTTGGCCGTATAAGGATTGACATAAACCACATAATAATATTCAGGATCGATATTGTAGAAACCAACCTGCGCATTCCGGTCCGAAAGGCCGTAAAGAACGCCGTTTGCTTTTTTTCCCGGAAGTGCCTTTTCTGCACTTTCCTGCAAAACAGATGGCGGCAAAACTTTTGCGCCTGCAACCGGTTCTGTAAACATGTAAGGCTGCGTAAAACTTTTTATTTCCTGCTCAAAAGCAAGAATACAGCCTGTTATGGAAATTACAAATACGATAAGCCCCGACGAAAGGCCGAGATAAAGATGCAGTTTACCAATCAGTTTTTTCATCGACTGTTCTGTTCGTGCTAGCTTATTTAGACTTAATTAAAATACTAAGGTAACGCGAACATTTATAAAAACAAGAAATTCTGACGGTTTATATACGAACTGCTGCAAAGTTGAAAATACATTCCGGCCCACAAGCTGCAAGGTACTGCCGCTGAAACAGGAAATTAGCTTTTACATGCATGAAGTGCATAGCATCCTTTTGGCAGAAAAAAAATGCGTAATTTTGCACTCTTGAAATCCAAAACGGGTTTTATCTATATATTGAAATTACATTACAGGGCTAAAAGCCAGAAGCTGGAGGCCAAAAGCAATATGAAATACAACGAATATAAAAATCTGAGTTATCCTAAAATCGGAGACGAAGTACTGCAGTTCTGGAAAGATAAAAAGATATTCGAAGCATCGGTCGAAACGCGCGAAGGTGCTCCGACATTTACCTTTTATGAAGGTCCGCCATCGGCTAACGGCGCGCCTGGCATTCACCATGTGATGGCACGTGCAATCAAGGATATTTTCTGCCGCTATAAAACTTTACAGGGATTTCAGGTAAAACGCAAAGGCGGCTGGGATACGCACGGACTGCCTGTGGAACTGCAGGTTGAAAAAGAACTGGGCATTACAAAAGAAGATATCGGCAGGACCATTACCGTTGCCGAATACAATGAAAGATGCCGCCAGACGGTCATGAAATTCACAGATCAGTGGAATGACCTGACTGAAAAAATGGGTTACTGGGTAGATCTCGACGATCCGTATATAACCTATAAAAGCGAGTACATAGAAAGTTTATGGAACCTGCTTAAAAAGCTGTACGACAAAGGCTTGCTTTACAAAGGCTATACGATTCAGCCCTATTCGCCGGCCGCCGGAACAGGACTTTCGTCGCATGAGCTGAACATGCCGGGAACTTACAAGGATGTAAAGGATACCACAATCGTGGCCATGTTCAAGGTGCAATCTGCCGGAACTTACACGATTTTTGAAAAATATTCCGATCTGGATATCCGCATTCTTGCATGGACGACAACGCCGTGGACGCTTCCTGCGAACTCCGCGCTGACAGTGGGCGGAAACATCACTTATGTACTGGTAAAAACATTTAATCCGTACACGCACGAGCCGGTTGCAGTAGTTCTTGCAAAAGATCTGATCGGAAAATACTTTTCGGACAAAGGCAAGGACAACGGTTTTGAAGAGTATGAAGCGAGCGACAAAAAACTGCTTCCGTGGACTATTCTGGAAGAGTTCAAAGGAAAAGAACTGGAAGGCGTTCAATACGAACAGCTGATGCCTTATATCCAGCCTGAAAAACCTGCTTTCCGGGTCATTCTGGGTGATTTTGTAACGACAGAAGACGGAACGGGTGTTGTGCATACGTCGCCTACTTTCGGTGCAGACGACTTCCGGGTAGCGCAGGCCAACGGAATTCCTGCCATTATGGTAAAGGATGATTCGGGCAAAGAAGTGCCTATCGTAGATCGCCGCGGACGTTTTGTAAAAGAAATAACAGACTATGCAGGCCGTTTTGTAAAACCGGAATATTACTCCGAAGAAGAACAGAATGACCCGGAATTCAGGGCAACGGACGTAATGATCGCCATCAAGCTGAAAGAAGAAGGAAAAGCTTTCAAGGTTGAGAAATATGAGCACCCTTACCCGCATTGCTGGCGTACGGACAAGCCGGTTTTGTATTACCCGCTGGACAGCTGGTTTATAAAAACGACTGCGGTTAAAGACAAGCTTGTTGAACTGAACAAAACCATTAACTGGAAACCGGAAAGTACCGGAACCGGCCGTTTCGGAAACTGGCTTGAAAATCTGGTGGACTGGAACTTGTCACGCTCACGTTACTGGGGCACGCCTCTGCCGATCTGGCGCAGCGAACACGGCGATGAAGTTTGTGTCGGTTCTATCGAAGAATTGAAAGATCTGCTGGAAGAAGCACTGCTTTCCGGCCATCTGAACAGGGAGCAGTCAGCCAGAAACTCCGATTATCTGCTGAAACTGGAGAACGGCGATTTTGATTTGCACCGTCCGTATGTGGATGATATTGTACTGGTTTCCAAAAAAGGCAACGTCATGCACCGCGAGCCGGATCTGATCGACGTATGGTTTGACTCGGGCGCCATGCCTTATGCACAATGGCATTATCCGTTTGAAAGTCAGGATACGTTCAATCAAAGTTTTCCGGCCGATTTTATTTCTGAAGGTGTGGATCAAACCCGGGGCTGGTTTTTTACTTTGCACGCCATTGCCGGTATGCTGTTTGATTCCGTGGCATTTAAAAATGTAGTTTCGACCGGCCTTGTTCTGGACAAGAACGGCAATAAGATGTCAAAACGTCTGGGAAACGCAGTGGATCCGTTCTCAACGCTTTCTCAGTACGGCCCTGATGCGACAAGATGGTATATGATTACCAATGCCGAACCCTGGGATAACCTTAAATTCAATATTGACGGAATCGGTGAAGTTCAGCGGAAATTTTTCGGAACGCTGGTGAATACCTATAATTTCTTTGCTTTATACGCCAATCTGGACGGATATGAATTTGGTTCGGGCAATGAAACCGTTGCGCTTGAAAAACGTACGGAGCTGGACCGCTGGATTTTATCCAAACTGAATACGCTGGTTAAAGAAGTCGGTGAACAATTCGATGATTACAATCCGACAAAAGCAGGACGGCTTGTGCAGGATTTTGTTACGGATCAGCTTTCAAACTGGTATATCCGGCTAAACCGCCGCCGTTTCTGGAACCCGTCGCAGGGACAAGGCAGCGGATTGACTGAAGACAAACAGGCAGCGTACGAAACTCTGGAGCATTGCCTTGTAACCGTTGCGCAGCTGATGTCGCCGATTGCACCGTTTTTTGGCGAATGGCTGTATAAAAACCTGACGGACGGAGATCGTCAGGCGTCAGTTGCAAATAATACTGCTTATAAATTTGATTCGGTACACCTTACTTACTGGCCGAAAATCGAGGAAGAAGCAATAGATCTGGATCTTGAAACATCCATGGAACTGGCGCAGACAATCAGTTCTCTGGTTCACTCCATCCGCAAAGGACACAAGATCAAAGTGCGTCAGCCTTTATCCAAAATTCTGATCCCGGTTTTAAATGACAATACAAAGCGTCAGATTGAACAGGTTACTTCCATTATTTTAACGGAAGTCAATGTGAAGAACATCGAGTTTGTTCATGACGACAGCGGAATCCTGAAAAAGAAAATAAAGCCGAATTTCAAAACGCTCGGACCCAAGTTCGGGCCTAAAATGAAAGAAGTTGCCGCTGCCATTTCTGCAATGACGGAAACCGAAATAAAGGAAATCGAAAGAAACGGATCAATCAGTCTGAATACTGCTTCTTCGCCGGTTGACATTGCTGTATCTGATGTTGAAATCATTGCAGAAGACGTTCCGGGATGGCTGGTTGCCAGCGAAGGCGGGTTGACCGTTGCACTAGATATTACTGTAACAGATGAACTTCGTCTGGAAGGAATCGCCCGTGATTTCGTTAACCGCGTTCAAAATCTACGTAAAGACAGCGGTTTTGAAGTAACAGACAAAATAAAGATTACTTTACAAAACAATGACGGCTTGCTTGCCAGTGCTGTAAACGCCAACAAGGAATATATTTGTCAGGAAGTACAGGCACTGGACCTGAATCTGACAAGCGATCTGAACGGCGAAGCAACCGAAATTGAAATGGACGAATTCCTTCTGAAAGTAAAGATCGAAGTGGTTTCGTAATGCATTATGAGGCTTATACTTTCAGTCGGAATGAACAGAATAACAGTTTTCATTTTCAAAGTACCGTAAAACGTGGTACGTTCGAAAAGGCAGTTGCTTTTTCTTTGATTACAGATAACATCTACAATCTTGCGTTACTGGACTTTGATCCTTTAACGCAAGATTACGTGGATGATTCAGTTACAGACAACGGGGATATGCCTGAAATTCTGGCAACTGTAATGAGAATTATGATTGAATTTCTTAACGATTATCCTGATCGCCGAATTTTTCTTACCGGCAATACCTCTTCCCGAACACGTTTATACCAGATTGCAATAACAAAGTTTTATTTTCACTGAATCATTGTATTACTGTTTCTGGCTACTACAATGACTTGTGGGTTCCATTTGAAACAAACATGAATTTTGAAGGTTTTTTGATATCAAGAAATTTTATAGATTAGTAAAAAAAGCCAGGAAACATGAAAATAGCGGACAAAAAAACATTAATCGAAAACCTGTTACATAAAGTTATAATAGATGACTCTATTCCGGATTTGTCGCAACATCCGGTCGTATTAAAGAAAACGGAAAAAGCACGTGCGTTTTTTGAAAAACATCCGCTTCCTGAACATCTTTTGAGAAAATAACACTTTCCCGCATGCAACTTCAGAACGCCACAGCCCTGATTACCGGCGGCGCTTCCGGCCTGGGAGAAGCCACTGCAAGGTTGTTTATACAGGAAGGTGCCAAAGTTGCCATTCTGGATGTTAATCAGGAAGCAGGTGAAAAGCTGGAAGCTGAATTTTCAGGCCAGTTAAAATTTTTTAAAACAGATGTATCTTCCGAGCAGGATGTTCAGCAGGCTGTTGAAAAAACAATTGAAATCTTTGGTGCGCTTCATATAACGGTCAACTGCGCCGGCATTGCTCCTGCCCGCAAAATCATCGGAAAGAACGATGGTGTTTACGGTCCGCATTCCTTAGCCATTTTCGAAAAAACAATCCGCATAAATCTGACCGGAACATTCAACGTCATGCGCCTGACTGCATTTGCCATGGAAAAGAATGAACCCAATGAAAACGGCGAACGCGGCATAATCATCAATACAGCTTCCATAGCAGCCTACGACGGACAAATGGGACAAGTTGCCTACGCTGCGAGCAAAGGTGGAATTGTCAGCATGACTTTGCCTGTCGCACGAGATCTTGCAAAATCCGGCATCCGCGTAATGGCCATTGCGCCGGGATTATTTGAAACGCCATTGTTGCTTGGATTGCCGGAAGAAGCCCGCATTTCACTCGGTCAACAAATTCCGTTTCCTTCCCGCCTTGGCCGCCCATCCGAATATGCATTGCTTGTAAAATCCATCGTTGAAAATCCGATGCTCAACGGAGAAGTAATCCGGCTCGACGGTGCAATACGGATGAACGCTAGATAACTGAACTTCTTGTAATCACTTTATTGCAAGATATTTGGCTTATATTCAAGGATGAACTTAATACAACATATAACTGGCCAAAAAACCATTTTCAATTGGTTGTTTATGGCTTTGTTACTTACCGGAATCGCACTACCCCGGGAAAATAACGATTTGCGCTATACTTATAGAATTGAAGAAGTTCATATATTCACCACTTCCTCTAAGCACTTAAAATACAAACCGCAACTTTCCGGATTTACCTCAAAGGCGGCAGCAATCATTTCGTTTTATTGCAAAAACACGCAGTTACTTGCATTAAAGCAATTTTCATTAAAGCTTCATAACTACTTTCCTCCGAAAAGCAGTATTTATCCCAACTTCATTATTTCCTTAAAATCCATTTGCAATCAGCATTTCCGCAGCAGATCTCTTTCACAGAAAGACACTTCTATTTTCCTTATTTAATATAAAATTCGCCTGATAATCAATGGCTTTATTTCCCTGCAATCCTGCCGGAAAACAGATTATCCTGCGCGCTTCAAAATCTTGTTTACAATATCCGAAGTTGGATTTTATACTATAAATCAAGGAAAATGAACTACATTAAAATATTGCAATACACAAAAAAATGGCTGCGAAGACTAATTATTGCTTTTATGCTTGGCTTTGCAAATGCTATCAATATGGATGTAAAATCGGTGGATGAAAGTTTGTTTAAGATTGAAGAAACAGATAAAAAGCTTTAAGCCATCTTTATTCCCAGTTCAGTATATACTTTAAATGCTTCATCCTCAGCTAGCTGGTCGGTTATAATGACAGATAATCGATCAGTCGGACATACATAATAGGCTTCTGCTGTTTCCAGTTTTTCAACGGTAGCCAGCGCGATGATTTCCTTTGAAGATTCGATCATCACTCTTTTTACTTCGCTTTCTTCGAAATTCGGGCTGGTGACGCCTAACTCGGCATGGATGCTGCAAATTCCGAGGAGACAAATATCCGCCCTGAACTTTTTAAGAAACTGGATCGTATCATTTCCGATCGTGACAAAGGAATTTTTCAACAAGCGTCCGCCTGCAAACAAAACTTCCACATGCTCATGTTCTTCCAGCAAAGTGGCGACGGGAAAGCTGTTCGTAACTACCGTAAGATGAACGTCTTTTGGCAACAGTTGTGCAACAAGTACGGCTGAAGTTCCTCCATCAAAAATTACAACCTGGTCGTCTTTCAGAAATTCAAGTGCTTTTTTTGCGATAATCTGTTTTTGCTCGGTATCATGCAATATCCTGTCTTTAAAGCGATGAGGGCCAGGCGAATGCGGAACAGCTCCTCCTCTTACAGATTTTAAAAGTCCCTGTTCCGCCAGCTCCTTTATATCCCGACGGATTGTATCTTCCGAAACATTCAGTAATGTGCTTAATCCTGCCAGGTATACTTTTTGATCATGCACCAGCCTGTCCAAAATTAACCGGAATCGTTCTTCTTTCAGCATAAATATTCTGTTTTATGCAAAATTAGTAATTAATTGCAAATAAATATTGCAGGATATTGCAAAACTTACATACATTTACTGCAAATTACAGCACAATAACTGTTATAAACATATGCGGAAGTCAATTGCCATTGATATGGACAATGTCATTGCTGACATTGAAAGCAACTGGATTAACTTGTATTACAAGGAATACGGAGTAAAAGTCACAAAGCAGGATTTGCATGGAAAGCCGGAAGATGAAGCTTTCCCGGATCCGGTTGCAGCGCGGAGGCTGTTATATCAGCCGGGATTTTTCCGGCATGCGCCCATTGTACCCGGCGCGCAGGAAGCACTCATCAAACTGCAGGAAAACTTTGATATTTACATTGTATCTGCTGCCATGGAATTCCCTAATTCGCTTCCGGAAAAATATGACTGGCTTCATGAACATTTCCCGTCTATTTCCTGGAAAAATATTGTTTTCTGCGGCGACAAAAGAATCATTGACACGGATTATCTGATAGACGATCATTTAAAAAATCTGGATTTTTGCAAAGGAACACCCATACTATTTACCGCAAGCCATAATGTTAATGTTGACAGGCACAAACGGGTGAATAACTGGCAAGAAGCATTGGAGCTGTTAATTGCTGCGAACTAAGCAATTAACAGCTCTTGCTATTTAATTATATCTATGATTTTCTGAATTACAGCATTGATTTTAGATGAATTTATCAATCCTGCTTTACGGATAATAATATCTTTATCCGCCGTAAAAGTACAACTTGGCCGGATAAAGCTGTCGACAGGCAACGAACCCGAAACAAAATCCGATGAAGTCAGCGAAACGGCAAATTTATCTCTGGAATTTTGTGAAGTATCATCTCCATCCAGATCAGAAAGTACAAGAGCCGGCCTTTTTTTAGAACCGGTTAAGTCAGAGAACGGAAATGGAATGATTACAACTTCACCTTTTACAAATTTTGCCATGCCTGATCTTCTTCAGTATTCAGCCAATCTTTTGCCAATGCTTTCTGGCTTGCATAATGTGTTAAGGTTTTATCCTGTACCCGTAATTCCTCTGTTGCATCATTAATGGTAAAGGCGATAATTTCTACTTGCTTACCAATATAAGGTTCAGGAAGTTGAATCGAAATATCCTGATTGTCCGGCACCATTAATGTTCTGATCATAGCATGTTTTAAATTTTAATAAAGATAAAAGATAATAACGATTTCCGGTTCCAATTACCTTACACCTTCTCCTTCACGCGGTCTTTTAGCTGCAGCAATTCATCCCTTAACCTTGCTGCTTCCAGGAAGTCGAGTTCTCTTGCGGCTGCTTCCATTTTCCGCTGTGTTTCCGAAATCAGCTTCTGCAGGTCGTTTTTGCCCATATACTGAACCACTGGATCTGCGGCAATCCTTACTTCTTCCGGCTCCACATACACTTTGCGGACTTTGGAATCTGCAACCGAAGTCTGTTCCATAATCGCCTCTCGAGACTTCAGGATGGTTTTTGGCGTAATGCCATTTTCTGCGTTATACTCCATCTGAATTCTGCGGCGGCGATTGGTTTCATCTATGGCCTGCTGCATGGATCCTGTAATGACATCGGCATACATGATTACTTTTCCACGGTCATTCCGGGCAGCACGGCCGATAGTCTGGATCATGGATCTTGTATCTCTCAGAAAACCTTCTTTATCAGCATCCATAATGGCCACAAGCGAGACTTCCGGCAAATCAAGCCCTTCACGAAGCAAATTCACACCGACAAGTACATCAAAAACGCCCAGACGAAGTTCACGAAGGATCTCGACCCGGTCAAGCGCTTTTACTTCCGAATGTATGTAACGGCATTTGATCCCTACCTTATCCAGATATTTGCTCAATTCCTCGGCCATTCTTTTGGTCAAGGTCGTAATCAGCACCCGGTCGCCCTGTTTGATCCGCTGAGTGGTTTCATCCAGCAGATCATCGATCTGGTTCAGACTTGGCCGCACTTCAATTTCCGGATCAAGCAAGCCTGTCGGCCGGATAATCTGTTCTACAACTACACCTTCGGACTTTCTCAGTTCGTAATCAGCCGGCGTTGCGCTTACAAATATGGTCTGCGGCGTCATATCTTCAAATTCCTGAAAAGTAAGCGGGCGATTGTCTAAGGCGGAAGGCAGACGGAACCCGTATTCCACAAGCGATTCTTTTCTGGATCTGTCTCCGCCCCACATGGCCCGGATCTGCGGCATAGTTACATGACTTTCATCCACAACCATCAGGAAATCTTCAGGAAAATAATCAAGCAGACAAAAAGGACGTTGTCCCGGCAGACGGCGGTCAAAGTAACGTGAGTAGTTTTCGATTCCGGAGCAGTAACCCAGTTCCCGCATCATTTCCATGTCAAATTCCGTACGCTCTTTAACGCGTTCGGCTTCGGCAAGCCTTCCTTCTTTTATAAAATATTCGATCTGCAGTGCAAGATCATCCTGAATTTCCTTGATTGACTGTGTCAGAACATCTCTTCCGGTTACAAAAAGGTTTGCAGGAAAAATGGCGACTGCACGCTCGGAAGAAATCTTTTTCCCCGTTTCGGGCTCTATCCGCTGTATTTCCTCGATCTCGTCTCCGAAGAATACAATCCGGTAAGCAAAATCCGCATAACCCGGATAAATATCAACGGTATCCCCTTTTACACGGAAAGTTCCGCGGTTAAATTCCACTTCGGTACGACTGTAAAGGATTTCAACCAGCCTGAACAAAAACTGGTTTCTGCTTACAACATCGCCGACTTTGGTACTGACAATGCTCTTTTTATACTCATTCGGATTTCCTGCACCGTATATACAGGAGACAGAAGCAACGACAAGCACATCGCGCCTGCCGCTCATTAAAGAAGAAACGGTGTGCAAACGTAACTTATCAATTTCCTGATTGATCAGCAGGTCTTTTTCTATGTACGTGTTTGTAGTCGAAATAAATGCTTCCGGCTGGTAATAATCGTAGTAACTGATAAAATATTCTACGGCATTCTTGGGAAAAAACTGTTTGAACTCGCCGTAAAGCTGAGCGGCCAGCGTTTTATTATGACTTAAAACCAAGGTCGGCCTTTTGACCTGCGCAACTACATTTGCAACCGTAAATGTCTTTCCGGAACCCGTTACACCCAGCAAAGTCTGTGCAGGCTCGCCGGATTCAATGCCCAGTACAAGCTGGCTGATTGCTTCCGGCTGATCTCCGGTCGGTTTATATTCAGAAGTAAGTTCGAAATCCATAGTAATTATAAAGCATTCAATATATAACGCATTGCAGGCAGCAATTCTTTTTCAAGGCAGAAACCGGGCCGTTCTTTTTTACAAACCGGCCCTTTGCTCATTTTGCAGATAGAATTTGCCTGATCTTTCAAAACCTGAAACCTCGATTTATAACGGATCATTTAGCTAAAAACATTGGTCTGCGCAACAGGCATTTTGGTATCTGTTGTTAACAACAGTTCCTCCAAAACAAGTTCGTATAAAACCGACAGGAAAGTAAATATAAAACCCTTGCCAACATCAACCCGAAAGCCGTATTTGCAAATCATTACATCGGCAAGCATCGACTTTCATTTTCAGGATCAACAGAAAAGAATTGATCAGAAAAAATTATTTATACAATAGCAAAATAGCCTTGTACGCAGTGTACAAGGCTATTTCAATGTATAAATAAAAATGCTTTACGCCTGTTCCGTCAGAACTTCCTTTGCATTTTCAACTGCTTTTCTTTCTTTCCAGTGCTGCCAGTCCAGGCCAAGAAGTTTGGTCATGCTTTTATCCACGAAGGTATGGCGAACAAGGTTCATTCCGCCGCGTACAGCCGTAAATATGGAATTGTTCGCCCGCAATGCAAGGCTGAAACCGCCGTCTATATACCGGATGTAATGCCACCACAATGAAGGAATAAAAATGGTTTCTCCGTGGAAAAGCGTTGTCTCATGGCCGACTGCTCCTTTCAGTGCAGGAAAACGTTCATAATCCGGATTGATCGGATCCACTTTGCTCATGACCGTGAACGGGTGATGATACAAACGACGGCTTTCTTCGGGCGAAAACAGAATGACCTGCTTGCGCGTCTGAAACTGCGTCAGGAACACATTGGAGCAATCCATGTCATAATGCAGGCTTGTAATGGAACCCTGGCCGCCGAAAAAGACAAACTTGTACGATTTCAAAAAGCCGTCCATAATGGTCGGAAAACGAATGTCATTGACAAGCTCCGGCGCTTTTTTGAAAATATCAAAAAGAAAAATGCGCAGGTCGGTCGGGCCGCCCTGAATAAGGTTCAGATAATCCCCGAACTTCATCGTCTTGGCAATCTGGAAATATTTGTCCGCATCATGCATATGGTTATCCACCAGAGGGACGTCAATATTCCCGTGGTTTTCGCGAAGCCACTCAAAAGTCCATTTCTGAACCGCCGGCCAGTCTTTTGCCAGATCGGTAAAAACAACGGGACGACTTGGCTTCAGATAATTTTCAATAAACTCTTCGCGGGTAAGTCCGCTGCGTTTCTCTATGGGTACTAATTTCATGTCAGAAACTAAGTAAAAAGTAAGCGACTATAATGGATTCCTGAATTCAACGCTGATAAAGCCTGTTCCAATACATCTGAACAAATGCTGTCTTTTTTAATGCACTGCTGCAACGCTGAACACAGCCGGCATTCTGAAATTTTTATTAATTATATATTAACTCAAATGTATTAAAGAGAATTCAAAAATATAAATTTCATAAAATATTACCTTGAACTTTAATGATCCGCCGCAATGATGAAAAGATGTGTTAGTCATTGAAGCCGTTCAGGAGAATTTGTTTGTATATGACTGCCGCACTCGCTTAAATTTACAACCTTTCAACCAAAAACACATGAGCACTGTAAAAATGCCCAATAGCTTTTGGCTGCTGGCTTTTAGCTACTGGCTTTCAGAATCCTGAATATTTGCCGGGAAGAAAATTATACCATAAACCAACTTTAAACAATAACGGATGATCAATTACAACAACAGGGTTTTCAGGCCGCTTTCCAATTCCGAAAACGGAGAAGTGGATCTTGAAATGCATTTTGTTTATAAGCAAAGCGGCAATATCGTTACTTCAACTTACTCGGGCGGAAGAATAAAGACCGGACACCTGATTGCCATTGCAGACGAAAACGGGAACCTGGACATGCGTTATCATCAGGTAAACGACAAAGGTGAAATTACAACCGGCATCTGCCGCTCAACTCCGGAGCAGCTTGCGGACGGAAAATTGCGAATGCATGAAAAGTGGCAGTGGACATCCGGCGATTTTTCCGAAGGGGAATCGCTTCTGGAAGAACAGTAAAATGACTTTGCTGAAATTGATTTTCCAAATTACGCACCTGGCAACAACCCTGAAAAAACGCCGGCTATTTTCCTCAGCAGCTTACTGATCCGGGGAAAATAAACAAACTTGTATTTCACCTCGTCCAGATCTTCAATCGTTTCCACGTTCATCATTCCGGCCTTTTCAAGAACGCGGATGGAAGCGGAATTATGAACATTGACAAATGCAATGACTTTGCTGGGATTCAGTTTTTTTCTTGCAAAACGGATCAGTCCGCCTGCTATTTCCGTCGCAATTCCCTTTCCCCACTGCTCTTCCACCACCCTGTAACCGATTTCAATTTCCGAACCGATCCTGTCGAGCTTTGCCGCGCCGATCAGTTCACCATTTTCCAGACTTTCGATCAGATATCTTCCCAGATACGTATCGCTTCCATACTCTGCCAGAAAACCTTTCAGCATTTCATCGGATTCGCTGCGGCTGAGCGAATAACCGGTCACATATTTCATTACGTTGGCATTGTTGCTGATCCTGAAATACTTGTCGCCATCCGCCGCTGTCATTTTGGTCAGGACAAACCTTTTTGTTCTTATCGGTTCAATACCCATGCATTTATTATTTTTCAAATACCGATGTTGCCGGAAATGTAAAAATGCTTTATAAAAACGTGCAATAAAAGAGCTTTGGAATTTGATACAAACCAGTACAGAATGAAATTGGTTAACAGTTATTAACAAGTAACGGAATTTGGATTTTACATTTGAATTGTTACATTTGGATTATTACGGTTTAATATCACAATTTCGTTCCAATAATTCCATTCATTCTTGAATTCATTATAAAAGTATGAATTTTTAATGACCTGATTTTAGTCAGTATCATGATAAAAAGAACTTTTGTATTGTTTTTCTGCCTTGCACAAATCCTGGCCGTTTCGCTGTTTTCGCAACAGTCGCAGGCCGCGTGTATGCTGGATTCGAAATTAAACGGATTTTCACCTTTTACCGTTGAAACAGCAGAATCTCCGGAGTGCATTATCATCGTTGACGAGACAATTTGCAAGAAAAATGCAATTGTCAGGGCCGACGAATTCGAGTGGAAAGAAAGCCTGTCGGATCTGCTTCGTCACCGGCATGCTACTTACAGGTTTCAGAGCATTGTTTCCCATTATTGCCTGAACTACAATTTTGCCCGCATTTCCAGAATCATCCGGGAATCGGTAAAGCTGACTGTTGTAAATAAAGGACTGCTGACGCTTCCGGATTATTACAGCTTTCTTCATCGCCTCTGCCCCTTTTAATCAATTTCCTTCATATACTTCTGAATCCCGTTTTCCTGAAAGACAACGGCAAAGATTTTCATGGCTTTTCGGCATGACAGTCTTTCGAATTTTCCTATGCAATCGATTCGTTTGGCAGGATCGAGAGAACAAGCATGTATCCAGTTGCCAATAACCACCCTGTTATCTACTTATTTATGAAAAATCTTCCTTGGTCGCTGTTAGCTGCGATCAGTATGCTGGCTTATGGCTGCGCATCAAAAAATGAAAGTACATCCGCCAAACAAGACAGTATTCTGACCATTCCGGTTACAGAGCTGAAACCTCAGAAAACGGAACTGCACAGAGAATATGTCGGCGATATCCATGCCATCAAGAACGTTGAGATATATGCCAGAGTAAAAGGTTATCTGGAGGAAGTATATGTGGACGAAGGCAAGGAAGTTAAAAAAGGGCAGACATTGTTCCGGATCAACAATGAAGAATACGAGGCACAACTGGCAAAGGCAAAAGCCAATCTTCAGAGCGCCATTGCAGAAGCCAAAGGCGCAGAACTGGAACTGAAAAGGGTCAGATTGCTCGCTGAAAAAAATGTGATTTCCAAAACCGAAGTGGAAGTGGCGGAAGCCAAGCTGGCGGCCGTAAATGCAAGGATTGAAGAAGCCCGTTCCGAAAAGTCCAAAGCTTCCATTCATCTTGCCCAAACCCAGATCAAGGCGCCTTTTGACGGCATTATCGACCGCATTCCGTATAAAGCAGGAAGCCTTATTGATGAAGGAACGCTGCTGACGACGCTTTCTGATACCAAAAATGTATTTGCTTACTTCAATGTTTCCGAAAACGAATACCTTGAATATGTAAAGGCCCGAGGAAAAGCCAGCAATGGCCATACGGTCGTTGAGCTGGAACTTGCAGACGGCTCTTTTTTCAAACACAAAGGTACGATTGAGACAATGGAAGGCGCTTTTGACGAAGGAACGGGTTCCATTGCATTCCGCGCGCGCTTTTCCAATCCTGAAAAGCTGCTTAAACACGGTTCCACCGGCACCATTCGCCTGACGAACACGGTTGACAACGCCATTCTGATCCCGCAGAAAGCAACGTTTGAAATTCAGGATAAAAGCTTTGTTTATGTCATGGATAAAAACAACAAAGTCAAAACCAGAAGCTTTGTTCCGCGATCCCGATTTGACAATTTCTATATCGTAAAGTCGGGACTGAAATCCGGTGAAACCATTGTTTGTGAAGGCGTTCAGGGGCTTAAAGACGGCGCTACCATTTCACCGAAAGCCATTTCCATGGACAGCCTTGGCGCTGTAAATGAAAAAGTGGCGCTCAGCGCACGGTAAAAGCCTTTATCTCAGTGTTCACCTGAAATTAAAATCATGTTCAAGACTTTCATTGAAAGGCCGGTGCTGTCACTGGTCATATCTCTTTTTATAACACTTTTAGGGCTTTTCGCGCTTGTCGGCCTACCCGTTTCGCAGTTTCCCGATATCGTTCCGCCATCCGTTGTCGTAACGGCCCGCTATACCGGTGCAAATGCCGAAGTATGTGCAAAAGCCGTTGCCATTCCGCTGGAAAGAGCCATCAACGGGGTTCCCGGAATGACTTACATGTCCTCCGTTTCAAGCAATGACGGCGTTACGCTGATCAATATTTCATTCGAAGTCGGTACCGATCCGGACCTTGCAGCGGTGAACGTACAAAACCGTGTACAAACTGTCATTGACGAACTTCCGGAAGAAGTAATCAAAGCCGGCGTTACGACGGAAAAGGAAGTAAACAGCATGCTGATGTATCTGGATATTATGAGTTCGGATACAACCGTCGGTGAAGATTTCGTATACAACTTTGCCGATATCAACATTCTTGCAGAATTAAAAAGGATTGACGGCGTAGGCCGCGCCGAAATCATGGGCAGCAAGGATTACTCCATGCGCGTTTGGCTGAAACCCGAAAGAATGATCAGTTACAACGTGTCTGCAGATGAAGTCGTGCAGGCGATCCGCGATCAGAATGTGGAAGCAGCACCGGGCAAAACGGGTGTAAGTTCGGGAAAAAGCACGCAGATGCTGCAATATGTACTGAAATACACCGGAAAGCTTTTCGAGCCGGCGCAGTATGAAAACATTGTCATCCGCGCCAATGCCGACGGTTCCATGCTTAAACTCAAAGATGTGGCCGACGTTGAATTCGGAACGCTGAACTATAACATGAGCTCCAAGTCGGACGGACGGCCTTCGGCATCGATTATGATGAAGCAGCGGCCGGGCTCCAACGCACAGGATGTGATTGCCAATGTCAAGAAAAGAGTCGCCGAGCTGAAAGAGTCGGCTTTTCCGCCGGGGATGGATTACACCATTTCCTACGACGTTTCCCGCTTTCTGGATGCTTCCATTCATGAAGTGGTAAGAACTTTGATTGAAGCATTTATCCTTGTAATTCTTATTGTATACCTGTTTTTACAGGATTTCCGCTCCACGCTCATCCCGGCGCTTGCCGTTCCGGTTGCATTGGTAGGAACCTTTGCTTTCATGCAGCTTTTCGGGTTTTCAATCAACTTGCTTACGCTTTTTGCATTGGTACTCGCCATCGGAATTGTAGTGGATAATGCCATTGTCGTCGTGGAGGCTGTGCATGCAAAAATGGCCGAAAAGCATCTGGATGCCATGCCCGCAACGATTGAAGCCATGAAAGAAATGAGCGGCGCCATTGTTGCCATCACGCTCGTTATGTCTGCAGTGTTTGTACCCGTGGCCTTCATGTCCGGGCCGGTCGGGATTTTTTACAGACAGTTTTCTGTAACACTCGCTATTTCCATTGTTATTTCGGGTATCAACGCGCTTACGCTTACGCCGGCATTGTGCGCGCTGATGCTGAAAAATACGCATGGCCAGCCTGTTAAAGATACATTTCTCAACCGTTTTTTCCGAAAGTTCAATAATGGTTATGATACGGTTTCATCAAAATACAGAAACCTGCTTTCCGTCATTGCAAACCGCAGAGCGATTACAATTGGCCTGCTACTTGCCTTTTGCATTGGAACATGGGGCATAAACACAATCCTGCCAACGGGTTTTATCCCGACGGAAGATCAGGGAATGCTTTATGTGAACGTAACAACGCCTGTCGGCGCAACGGTTGAACGTACGGAAACGGTTCTGGATGATATTCAGAAAGTGGCGCAGAAGCTGGAACCTGTAGAATCCGTAACTACTTTGTCCGGTTACAGTCTGATGACCGAATCGGCCGGTGCATCGTACGGAATGGCTATGGTGAACCTGAAACCTTGGGATAAACGTACTGTTTCCGTTAATGACCTTATCAAGGAGCTGGAAGAGAAAACGAAACACATTACGGATGCTGATATCCAGTTTTTTCCTCCGCCGACAGTTCCCGGATTCGGAAATTCAAGCGGTTTTGAATTAAGGGTTCAGGACAGAACGGGAAGCGATGATCTTCAGAAAACGGCAGCCATCACAAACGAGTTCGTCAAGGCATTGTCGGATGCACCTGAAATCGGAAGTGCGTTCAGCAGCTTCGACGCCAATTTTCCTCAGTATCTGATCCATGTGGATTCGGACATTGCGGCCAAGAAAGGCGTTTCCATTGATAAAGCCATGAGTACGCTGCAGACGCTTGTCGGAAGTTTTTACGCTTCCAATTTTATCCGTTTCGGGCAAATGTATAAAGTCATGGTGCAGGCGGACCCGGAATCGAGAAAAAACCCGGAAGACATCCTGAAACTTTATGTCAAAAATGACCGGGACGAAATGGTTCCTTTCTCCACTTTTATCCGTCTGGAAAGAGTTTACGGCCCTGAATTGCTGACACGTTACAACATGTTCACTTCTGCCATGATCAACGGTGATGCTGCGCCGGGTTACAGCAGCGGTGATGCGATCAAAGCGGTGGAAAGGGTGGCAAAGGAAAAACTGCCCAGAGGATTTACTTACGACTGGTCGGGAATGACGCGTGAAGAAATCCTGTCCGGAAACCAGGCAGTATTCATCTTTGCGATATGCCTTATTTTCGTGTATTTACTGCTTTCTGCACAATATGAAAGCTTTTTGCTGCCGTTACCGGTAATTCTGTCGCTTCCTACGGGTGTGTTCGGCGCATTCCTTTCCCTGAAACTTCTTGGCCTTGAAAATAACATTTATGCACAGGTTTCGCTGGTGATGCTGATTGGTTTGCTGGGTAAAAATGCAATTCTCATTGTTGAATATGCCATCATACGCCGGAAAGAAGGCCGCTCCATACTGGAAGCTGCGCTGGAAGGCGCCACAGAACGTTTGCGCCCGATCCTGATGACTTCCTTTGCGTTTATTGCCGGATTGATCCCGCTTTGTATTGCTTCGGGTGCCGGTGCTATGGGAAACCGCTCCATCGGAACTGCTGCTGCCGGCGGAATGCTCATCGGCACTTTGTTCGGTGTGATTATCATTCCCGGGTTATACGTTCTTTTTGCCGGCCTTGCAAATCGGAAAAAAGCAGAGCAAACCGTTGCGAAAGAAGAAGAAGTCGTGCTGGACTGATTCGGGATTTTTTTCAAGGCAGCCGGCCGGATTACAGCCGGCTGCCCTATTTCAAACAGATTTATAATCATGAAAACCTGTAAAAGGACTTATCCTATTCTTTTATTCGGAATGCTTCTTGCAATGTCCGGCTGCAAACTGATGCGGCCCGTAGAGCATGCTTCCAGAATAAGTACGCCAAAATCTTTTTCCGGCCAGACGGATTCAACGGGCATTGGCTCCATACCATGGAAATCGTTTTTTACCGATCCGCATTTGGTTGCGCTGATCGATACGGCTATTCAGAACAATCTTGATCTGAAAATGGCTGTTCAGCGGATTGAAATGGCAAGGTCCAATATGCTTTTTGCACAAGGCGCCTTGCTTCCCGTAGTTGCGGGAGAAGTTTCCGGCGGAGGCAGAAAATTCGGTGATTACACCATGGACGGCGTCGGAAATTATGATACCAATTTTTCGGAAAACATTGATAATGACCGGCGGCTGCCCGCTCCTTTTCTGCCGGATTACTTCGCAGGATTCCGGAGCACCTGGGAAATTGACATCTGGGGTAAACTGAAGACGCAGAAAAAAGCTGCCTACAACCGCCTTCTGGCAACAGAAAAGGCAAGACATGCCATCACAACCGGACTTATAGCGCAAATTGCAAGTATTTATTTTGAACTGACAGCGCTCGACACTGAACTGGATATCATTCGTAAAAACATTGCATTGCAGCAATCGGCGGTGGAAACAATCAGGATACAGAAAGAAGGCGGAAGGGCCAATGAACTCGGCGTACAACAATTAGCCGCCCAGCTGCTGAATACACAAAGCCTTGAATTCAATACGCAGCAAAGAATCGTTGAATACGAAAACAATCTTAACCTGCTTTTAGGCCGTTTTCCTCAAAAAATAACCAGAAATAAAGTTGCTGAACAGGTTATCCCGGAATCCGTACAGGCCGGAATCCCTGCCGGCATGCTGAAAAGACGGCCGGATATTCAGCAGGCACAACTGGAAATGATGGCTTATTACTCGGATCAGCAGGCTGCGCAGCTGGCATTTTTACCTTCGCTGAACATTACGGCCATGCTGGGTTTCAATGCATTTAAAAGCAGATTGCTGTTTTCGCCGGGTTCGGTTGCCTACAATGCGCTTGGCGGCTTTGCAGCACCTATTTTTAACAGAAAAGCACTCAAAGCAGCACAAAGAAGATCGGAGGCAGCAAGTCTGGAAGCATTGTATGCCTACAATATGACCGTATTAAGAGGGTTTGAAGAAGTAAGCACCAGTCTGAAAAAACTTGATAATACGAAAAGCATTGCAGCGCTGAAAACACAGGAAGTAGATGTGCTGCAACAGGCCGTAACGACGTCCAAAGATCTTTTTCTTACAGGCTATGCATCTTACTTAGAAGTAATTACGGCGCAGCGAAGCGTTCTGGAAGCAGAACTTAACCTCACCAATGTGCAGAAAGAACAGTTTCTCGCTTTGGTTGAATTGTACCGTTCACTAGGCGGCGGCTGGGAATAATGCAGGGTTTCAGGCAATGTATTCCGGATTGTAGCGGTGTATGTTGCCTGAAAGCTGTTTAGCTTTTGGCGGTTAGCTTTTCTGACATAAGTATTTGATCAAGAGCAAAATTCAGGAGCTGAAAATCTTACCTTATTCTGTCCAAGCAATTCTTTATTTAAAATTTTATCTTTAATTTATTTTTTTGCTGCTGGCGGCTTTATGAGTGGGTTTATTTTTTTGTAAAACAGCTAAGTTGCATGATGAATAAATAGTAGTTGTATTTTACAACTTGCTGCTGGAAAGTATTTACCCTATTTTGCAAAAAGTTCATTCACACACTTAAAGTTATCTTGTTAAATGGCAGGATTTAATGAAAAAATGCGGTCAATCCGGATGATGAGAGGCATCAAGCAAAATGAAATCGCCGAACTGCTGAATGTAAAACAGCAATCCGTCAGCAAAATTGAAAGCGGCAAAATTCATATTTCAAAAGATACCGCGAACAAAATTGCAAATCACTTCGGCTTTGCAAGCAAGGAAGAAATGGAAATTTTTTATGAAAAGAACATATGCCAAAGTTCCCGAAAAGCAAATCAGAAAAGAGAATTTACGTAGCCCTGAAATGTAAAGCATGAAAAAACTTTACATCAGAACGGCTCTCAACCTGATCATTACTACTGCCATATTTTCCTGTACGGGATTTGCCCAGAACAGAAATGTCTTTAACAATGAACTCGTTCAACCGCGCATGCGGGTCATTATAGACAATGATTTCAGCGGAGATCCGGACGGTTTGTTCCAGCTTGCGCATCATTTGCTTTCTCCGTCTGTGGAAATCAGTGCAATTATCGGCTCGCACCTGAGGCCGGACGACGGTTTTGACAACTCCAAAACCCAGGCCGACAATGCAGCCGCGAAAGCTTCTGAATTGCTTAAAATGCTTAAACCCGGCAGCAAAATTCAGGTCATTGCAGGATCAAATACGGGCATGACGTCCGACAGCGTGCCTGTGAAAAGCAAAGCCGTCGATGTCATTATCAAAGAAGCATTGAGAACCGACACCAAACTGCCGTTATACGTTGTTTGCGGTGCCGGGCTGACAGAAATTGCAAGTGCCGTCCTGACGAATCCGGAAATTGCCAAAAAGATCACGCTTGTCTGGATCGGTGGCCCGGAATATACAGACCTCGCCTATCCTCCGCCAAACTATACGCCGCTGGAATATAATCTCGGCATTGATATTCATGCAGCCAAAGTTATTTTCAACAAGTCGTCTATCGCATTGTGGCAGGTCCCGCGGAATGCTTACAGACAGGCGCTTTTACCTTATTCGGAATTGCTTTTTAAGATAAAACCCAAGGGAGAAACCGGAAAATACCTGGCCGGCGCTATTGAAAACCTGATGCAGAGGATTGTGAAATATGTAAATACCGGGGAAACTTACATTCTCGGCGACAGTCCGCTTGTTCTGCTGACTGCACTGCAGTCGTCTTTTGAGGCCGATCCGTCTTCGAGTTATTATGTTCTTAAAGCGGCACCGAAAATCAATGATCAGGGTTTGTATCAGTTCAATAATACGGGAAGAAATATCCGGGTGTATGACAAGCTGGATATTCAACTCATGTTCAACGACTTTTTTGCAAAGCTGGAACTGAACAATAAATAAACCGGGAAATAAAAAAGCACGGATCAGAAACCAACCCGTGCTTTTATTCCTATTTGTTACTAACTATTTTTTCTTGGCTCCGGCCAGACTTGGTTCCTTGGACAATACGATCAGATCCGCAAGAATACGGCCAGTTTCCGTCAGATAAACGTCTTTCTTCTTTTTATCCTTAGGTGCTTCGGCAGTTTTGGAATCTGTCTCTTCTTCGTCTCCATCCGTTGTATCTTCACCAAGCTGCTTCATCGCCGCTCTTTTTTTCTCGGCTTCGTCACGTTCCAGCTTACGCTTGGATTCCTGAAGAGAAACAACCTTGTTTTCACGCGCTTCCTTAAACTCATCCAGTGTTTTTACAAGCGTTTTCAATTCTTCGTCCGTTTTTAGGCGTTGCTTGTATTTGTCACGAAGCTGATCAACAATTTTCGGATTAACGTTATTGGTCAGCTCGTACTTGGATGAAGCAATCTGATCCCAAGGCAATGCACTTGGCTGCGAACCTTCACCATACTCGTTCACTTTAAAAGCAGTCGGCAGTTCCATATCCGGCATCACGCCTTTTAATTGGGTGCTGCTTCCATTGATACGGTAAAATTTCGCAACGGTCAGCTTCACTTGTCCAAGCTGTTCGGTTTCTTTCGGAACCCATTGATTCAGATCAATCAGCGTTTGTACCGTTCCTTTTCCGTAAGTCTGTTCACCAACAATGATGCCGCGTTTGTAATCCTGAATGGCAGCTGCAAATATTTCGGATGCAGATGCACTGAAACGGTTTACCATAACAGCCAGCGGGCCGTCGTAAGCAATACTCGGATCGTTATCGGATTGCACTTCCACTTCGCCGGGACCTTCTTTTACCTGAACAACCGGGCCTCTGTTAATAAACAAACCGGTAAGCGAAACCGCTTCTGTCAAAGAACCGCCGCCGTTGTTACGAAGGTCAATGACAATGCCTTCCACGTTGGAAGCCTGCAATTCCGTGATCAGTTTCTGAACATCACGCGTCGTGCTTGAAAATTCTTTTTCTTTATGCTGTGCGCCTTCAAAATCACGATAGAACAACGGAACATCAATTACACCGATTTTGTAAACTTTGTTGGCATTGGTAACTGAAACGATCTCGCTTTTGGCACGCTGTTCTTCCAGTTTGATTTTTTCACGGACCAGGCGGTATTCTTTCGGCGTAGATCCGGGAATTGCATCGGCAGAAATAACCTGCAAACGAACTACGGTTGATTTCGGGCCTTTGATCAGCTTAACGGCATCATCGACAAACCATCCGATGATATCAACCATTTTACCCTCATCACCCTGTGCAACGGCCACAATCTTGTCTTCTTTCTTAAGCTGCTTGCCTTTGAAAGCCGGACCGCCGGGAATTACCTCTACGATTTTGATGTAATTGTCTTCTTCACGCAGAATTGCCCCGATTCCTTCCAGCGACTGGCTTATTTCCTGCTTGAAACGATCAGCCGAAGTAGGTGCCATATAACTTGTATGCGGGTCCATGGATTCCGCATAAGCATTCATAAACATCTGGAAAACCTGTTCCGTACGAATTCTTCCGAGCGCGCGGTCACGGTTTTTGTAACGGTCACGCAATGTTGAAACAACTGCAGTATCCGCTTTTCCGGACAGTTTCAGGTCAAGCGCTTCGCTTTTCAGGTACTTGCGCCATGTATCGTTCAGCTCATCTGCACTTTTTGCCCAGGCCGCTTTTTCACGATCGGTGTTCATGGATTCGTCCACCGTATAGTCGAAAGGTTCCGGCTTTTTCAGCAATGTCTGAATGTATTCGCTTCTTTCCTTGAAGCGTTTTCTGAACACGTTATAAATCTGAAAAGGAACATCCAACTCTCTTTTCTGAAGATAATCGTCAAAAGAATCTTTGTACTTGTCAAACTCATTAATGTCGGAAGCAAGGTAATACAGCTTCCCGTGATCGATTGCATCAATGTACTTGTCGTAAATTGCTGCTGACAAGGAATCATTGAGCTTGGTTTTTCTGTAATGATAACTGGACAAAATCCGGGTTGTCAGCTCTTCAGCCTTATACTGGGATGCAACCGGCTTGATGTCTTCATCGACAGAAGTTTCAGTCCCGGTTTTCACCAGCGCTTTTTCCTGAACCGGGCCACGTTGCCAACCCAGCAATACAACCGGAATGAGAGTGATTAAGTACTTTTTCATTGTTGAACGTCCTATTTAACAATTTCTAATAATTCAACCTCAAAGACCAAAGCTGAATAAGCCGGTATCTGAGGGCCTGCAGCCCGTTCTCCGTAAGCCAGCTGGTAAGGAATAAACAACTTCCATTTGGAACCTACGGGCATCAGCTGAAGGGCTTCTGTCCATCCTTTAATCACACCGTTAACCGGGAATTCAACAGGTTCTCCTCGGTCTACCGAACTGTCAAAAACCGTTCCATTGGTAAGGGTGCCGTGATAATGTGTTTTGACTTTGTCGGTTTCCGCTGGCTTGGGGCCATCGCCTGTTTTTATTACTTCGTACTGCAATCCGCTTTCTGTTGTGGTTACGCCCGCTCTTTTCTTGTTTTCTTCCAAAAACTTTTCACCTTCCACCCTCACTGTCGCTCCTTTTTCCGCACTTATTTTATGAAAATATTCACCGATAAACTTGTTTGCATCTTCCGGAGTAAAAGCTGTTTTATCGCCTTTGAGCGATGCATTGATCGTTTTGGTAAGTACTTCAGAGTTAATTTCATTGATTCCCTGAGAAGTAAGGGAATTTGAAAAGCTTACGCCGATTGCAGCAGACAAAGAATCCATCTGATTTTTGAGTACACTTGACGATGTTGCTGCTTTTACCGGTGAGGCTGCTGCCTTTGTTGTCTTTTTTACTGTCGAGGCAGGTTTTACTGTTTTTTTGATAGTCTGTGCTTTACTTTCTGCTGTTGCTAAAAATCCTAATATGACGGCAGCTAAGATGGTTTTTTCTAATTTGTACATTCTGTAAATGGATGGTCAAGAAAATTATTTCGAATACGTAAATGATATTAACGAACTCAATTACAACAAAAACACAATTAGTACCTAAAAAAGTTTTAAAAATATTCGGTAATATAGAAGAAATCATTATTTGCCTGACAGGTAAGTGATTCCTTGCAAAACCTTGGAAAAATCTAATTTTATCTCACAGGTTTTAGTTAAAACATTCTTTATTAACCAAAATAAAACTCTACCTTTGCGGCAGTTTTCAAAAACTTACTACTATACTCTAAATAAGTCAATTATACTATGGTATCTGTTAGACCGGATGAAGTTTCGGCCATCCTGCGCGAACAACTTGCAGGCGCTCGATCAGAAGCAGAACTCGAAGAAGTAGGAACAGTCCTTCAGGTTGGTGACGGTGTTGCCCGCATTTACGGCCTTTCCCAGGTACAGGCAGGTGAGCTGCTTGTCTTCGAAACTGGCCTTAAAGCCCTTGCCCTGAACCTTGAAGAAGATAATGTCGGAGCAGTATTGCTTGGCGATTTCAGCGACATCAAGGAAGGCGCCACTGTGAAGCGTACAAAAGAAATTGCTTCGGTTAAGGTTGGCGACGGAATTGTTGGACGTGTTGTCAACACACTTGCTGAACCTATCGACGGAAACGGACCTATTTCCGGTACACTTTACGAAATGCCACTTGAGCGTAAAGCGCCGGGTGTAATTTTCCGCCAGCCGGTAACAGAGCCGCTCCAGACCGGAATCAAAGCGATTGATGCAATGATCCCGATCGGACGTGGACAGCGTGAATTAATTATCGGTGACAGACAGACCGGCAAAACGGCTGTTGCTATTGATACAATCATCAATCAGAGAGAATATTTTGAAAAAGGCGAACCGGTATTCTGTATCTATGTAGCCTGTGGTCAGAAAGCCTCAACAATCAAAGGAATAGAAGCAACGCTTCGCCGTTACGGTGCAATGGACTATACCGTTATCGTTGCAGCAAGTGCTTCCGACCCATCACCTATGCAGTTCTATGCGCCATTTACAGGTGCTGCGATCGGTGAATTCTTCCGTGATACCGGCCGTCCCGCACTGGTTATTTATGATGACCTTTCCAAACAGGCTGTATCTTACCGTGAAGTTTCCCTGCTTCTTCGCCGCCCGCCGGGACGTGAAGCATATCCTGGTGACGTATTTTACCTGCACAGCCGTCTTCTGGAACGTGCTGCAAAAATCATTGCAGATGATACGATTGCAAAAAACATGAACGATCTTCCGCCATCACTGCAGGGCGTAGTAAAAGGCGGCGGCTCGCTGACAGCCCTTCCGATTATCGAAACGCAGGCTGGTGACGTTTCTGCCTATATTCCTACGAACGTAATTTCGATTACGGACGGACAGATTTTCCTTGAATCGAACTTGTTCAACTCCGGTATCCGCCCGGCCATTAACGTGGGTATTTCGGTATCACGTGTAGGAGGTAATGCCCAGATCAAGTCGATGAAGAAGGTTTCGGGAACACTTAAACTGGATCAGGCACAATTCCGCGAACTGGAAGCTTTTGCAAAATTCGGTTCGGATCTGGATGCCGCTACAAAATTGGCCATTGACAGAGGACGCCGCAACCAGGAAGTTTTGAAGCAGCCACAGTACGCACCGGTTCCTGTTGAACAACAGGTTGCAACCGTTTACGCATCTACAAAAGGATTGCTTGACCTTGTCGATGTTACCCGCGTTAAAGAGTTTGAAAAAGATTTCCTTACTGTTCTCAGCGGACAGCACAAAGAAACTTTGTCAGCTTTGCGCGCCGGCAAACTGGATAACAGCGTTACAGATGTGATTGAGAAAGTAGCCAGAGAGGTTGCTGTAAAATACCGTTAATTCAAGATTGTCTAAAAAAGAAATACGACTGAGCAAAACAAAATGCTTTGTTTCAAACCGTTTAGTTTTGCCAGTTTTATTCTCTTTATACCTTATCAACTAAATCGCAGCGTCGGAACGCTTTAAACTTCCAAATAATGGCAAGCTTAAAAGAAGTACGTAACCGTATCGTATCGGTTAATTCCACCCAGCAGATCACAAAAGCCATGAAAATGGTGGCTGCAGCAAAGTTGCGCAGAGCTCAGGACAATATCATGCAGATGCGTCCTTATGCCCAGAAGCTGGGTGAAATGCTTTCCACCGTTTCAGCAGGCTCAGAAAGTTCATCCGATAGTCCTTTGAAAGCGGTTCGCCCCGTTGAAAAAGTGCTGTTGGTCGTTGTAACATCTGATCGCGGACTTTGCGGTGCATTCAATACCAACGTTATCAAGGCGACTTTACAGCTGATTGAACAAAAATATGCGCAGCAGGCTCTCAGAGGCAATGTTGAAATATTTGCAATCGGCAAGAAAGGCGCTGAATCCCTGTCCCGCCGCGGCTTTACCGTTCATACCGCCTACGCCGATCTTTTCGGAAGGCTGAACTTTGTAGCCGTAAAACAGGCTGCCGAAGAAATTATGAAAGATTTTTCGGAAGGACGATATGATGCAGTAGATCTTATTTATAACGAATTCAAGAATGTAGCCACGCAGATCATTCATGCAGATCCGTATCTTCCGATCAGATCCGAAGATAAATCAACGAGTGCAAGAAAGACCGAAATCAATTACATTTTTGAGCCCACAGAAGAAGAAATTCTTTCCGAACTGATTCCGAAATCGCTGAAAATTCAATTGTACAGATCCGTTCTGGAATCCAATGCTTCTGAACAGGGCGCGCGGATGACAGCTATGGACAAAGCAACTGAAAATGCGCAGGAACTTTTGAAAGAACTTAAACTGATTTATAACCGTACCCGTCAGGCAGCAATTACGACGGAAATCCTTGAAATTGTTGGCGGAGCAGAAGCTTTGAAAAACTAACGAACAGGATCGAATATATTCAGGCGAGCAGATTTCCATATTTGCTCGCCTTTTTGTTTTTCGGCTTATCACCGGTTTGCTGCAATATATTGTACCACTTCGAAGTTTCAATTCTAAAACAATCAAACCTTATGCAAAAAATCAATCGTTCAGGATTACTGCTGTTTCTCGTTTTTCTGGGAATCATAAATGCAGTTTCCGCCCAGAATCTGGATGAAATCGTTTCCAAGCACATTGCTGCCATGGGCGGAGCCGAGAAACTTTCCAAATTGTCCAGCATGAGAATTACGGCTGAAATGGACATTATGAACATGAAAGTTCCGATTACAACTACAATCGTTCAGAATAAAGGTTTTCGCAGCGAAACGGTCATTCAGGGCATGACGATTGTGCAGGCAATCAACGGAACCAGCGGCTGGGCAATAAACCCGATGTCGGGCCAGACAAAAGCAGTTGCCTTGCCCGAAGAAGCGGTAAAATCCATGATCTCGGAAACGGATCTGACCGGGTTGTACAATTACAAGGAAAAAGGTTATACGCTCGCGCTGTATGGTGAAGAAGATCTGGCCGGCGCGAAAGTTTATAAAGTAACAATGACTTTGAAAAACGGTATAAGAAGAATCAATTACATCTCGAAAGATACTTTTTACATTCTCAAGATTATCGTTCAGACCAGCATCAACGGCCAGGAAATCAAATCTGAAAATACGCAATCGGATTTCCGTCAGGTAGACGGCATTTATTATCCTTTTAATTCAGAAGTCACAACTTCGGCCATGCCCGGTGCCACAATGGCCATCAGGATCAACACGCTGGAAGTTAACCCCAAAATTGATGAAAGCATTTTCGCAATGCCGAACTGAGCACACTTTCAGATAGAACATCATTTTTGATCCGGCCTGGTCGCCGGATTTTTTTATTTAAAAACTTTTTTAAAAGCTGAACTATTTCCTAAATTTACATGTATATACATTAAATGTTATTACATAAAAAATTTCAAGCTATGGCAACTACAACAACCTGGGCAATTGACCCGACACATTCCGAAATCCAGTTTAAAGTAAAGCACCTTGTAATATCTACGGTTACAGGTTCGTTCAAATCATTTGAAGGAAGCGTGGAATCCGAAAAAGAAGACTTTGACGGTGCAACTGTTCAATTTTCCGCAGATGTTGCGACAATTGATACCAATCAGGCACAACGCGACGAGCATTTAAAATCAGCAGACTTTTTTGATGCAGAAACATATCCTAAAATTTCATTTGCAGGAAAACTTCAGAAGAAAAGCGGTGACAGCTATACTTTGAAAGGTGATCTTACTGTGAAGCATGTTACCAAACCGTTTGAATTTGCTGTCGAATACGGCGGAAACATGACGGACTTTTACGGCAACAACAAATCAGGTTTTGAAATCACAGGAAAAATCAACCGCAAGGAATTTGGTCTGGAATGGAGTGCAGTAACTGAAGCAGGCGGCGTTGTTGTCGGTGACGAAGTAAAGCTGATTGCCAACATACAGGTTGTCAAACAATAAATACATCGTTAAACCTCCTCCTAAAATATAAAGCGCGGACACTACGTCTGCGCTTTTTTTATGTCTGCAAGGATATTTTCCTTTGCAGTAAGGGCAAAAGCAGATTGTGTCGTCCTTTAGTTTATTACTTTTGATCAAAAAAGACTTCACCTTGATTATTGAAACACGTGCTTATGCCCGGGCCGGGTTATTAGGCAATCCATCGGATGGTTTTTACGGAAAAACGATCTCCATTTCTGTCAGGAATTTTGGTGCTTCCATTTCGCTTTATGAATCGCCGGAACTTCATATTGAATCTCAGCCTCAGGATGTAAGTACATTCAGAAGCATTTTTCATCTGCGCGATTCGGTTAGCATGCTTGGCTATAACGGCGGAATTCCGCTGATCAAGGCGGGTATAAAAAAATTCGGCGACTACTGCGAAGAACAGGGAATACGGCTGCCAAACCGGAATTTTACGGTACGTTACCGTTCGTCTATTCCGCGCCAGGTGGGCATGTCCGGATCCAGTGCGATTGTCGTTGCGCTGTTCAGGGCATTGATGCAGTTTTACAAGGTTGAAATTCCGCTTGAATTTCTTCCCCAGCTTGTCATGATTACCGAAACTGAAGAACTCGGAATTACCGCCGGGTTACAAGACCGCGTCATTCAGTGCTACGAAGGCTGTGTTTATATGGATTTCGATAAAGCCATGATCGAGCAGAAAGGACATGGCTTGTACGAACGCATCAATCCGGCACTGCTTCCCAAATTGTACGTAGCCTACAATACCAATCTCAGCAAGGTTTCGGGAAAGGTGCACAGCGACGTGCGGACACGTTACGACCGTGGAGAACAAGACGTCATTGATGTGCTTGGACAAATCGCACAAAAGGCCGAAGACGGAAAAAAAGCCCTTCTGGAAGGCCGGGCAGACGATTTGCATGCACTTATGAATGAAAATTTTGACCTGCGCTGCAAAATCTACAATGTTCCGGAATCCAACAAAAGGCTGATCAACGCTGCCAGATCGTGCGGTGCATCAGCGAAATTTGCAGGCTCCGGCGGTACAATTATCGGTATTTATCACGATGATGACATGCTGAACAAGCTGTTTGTACACCTTAAAAAACATAATGCAAGGGTAATCAAGCCGTTTGTGGTTTAAAATTTCCTGTGCTTGCCTGCAAATGAGGGTCATTTAAAAAATATATTTATTAACCAAATACATTAAAGCGGATGGCGAAAAGCCGGAAGCAGAAGTCAAACTTATGATTCGTAAAGCTGTAATTCCTGCCGCCGGACTTGGAACCCGGTTTTTGCCGGCAACCAAATCAATGCCCAAAGAAATGCTTCCTATTATTGACATTCCGACGATCCAGTACGTAGTGCAGGAAGCTGTGGATTCCGGAATTGAAGATATTCTGATTATTTCAGGAAAAGGAAAGCGTGCCATTGAAGATCATTTTGACCGCAATGTGGAACTGGAAAGCCGCCTGGAAGAAAAGGAAGATCTGATGTGGTTCAATGAAATGCGCAGGCTTGCCGATATGGCCAATGTCCATTTTGTACGTCAGAAAGAAGCCAACGGACTGGGCGACGCCATTTATTACGCACGCCATCATGTTGGCAATGAACCTTTTGCTGTTTTACTCGGCGATACCATCATGGATTCTGTCATTCCTGTAACGCAGCAATTGATGGATACTTACGAACAATACGGCGGGTCTGTCATTGCAGTGGAGGAAGTTCCGGCCAATAAGGTAAACCGTTACGGAATTGTCGGCGGAAATTCACTCAGCGATTCCATTATGGAGCTAAGTACTTTGGTCGAAAAACCGGCTGTTGAATCGGCTCCTTCGAACCTGGCCATTGCGGGAAGATATATTCTGACACCTGAAATTTTCCAGACCATCGAGCAGACGCCAAAAGGAAAAAACAATGAAATTCAGCTGACCGATTCCATGTTGCTTCTGCTGAAACGCGAAAATATCTACGCGCACCGGATTGAAGGAAAACGCCACGATATCGGTGACAAGCTCGATTATCTGAAAACAACCGTTGAATTTGCGCTGAACCGGAAAGAATTTGCAGAACCTTTCAGGAAATTCCTCATTGATATCTTGAACAAATAAGCATTACTAAATGTAAAATCAGGCTATTGCAGACTTTTGCAATAAGAAATTAAAATCACACTTGTAATTTGAATCTTGATTCGAGCTTTGGCCGATTTAATGAATTATAAAGCAAAAGAATTTTTCAAAAGCCTGATTTTACCTGGAATACCATTTATTCCGTGATACCTTCTGCTGTTCACTGAACTTATACATTTCAATAATATCCAATAGCTGCCATAACGGAAGCCTTGTTTCAGGAATCCAGTACCGTAATTTTCACTAGTGCAATGGTGCTGCGCTGTTTTTTCAGGATTGTAAATTCATAATGCCTGGTTTTAAGCCGTTCTCCTACTGACGGAATGCGCCCGAACTTCCAGATCAGATAGCCTGCGAGCGTTTCGTAGTCGCTTTCTCTGGAAATGTCGTGAGGCAGTTTGTCATTGATATCCGTAATGGAAGCCGAGCCTAAAACGGTGAAAGTATTGTCATTTTCATTCTTGACGAAAGGAACTTCATTGTCATACTCATCCTGAATTTCACCGACAAGTTCTTCCAGAATGTCTTCCATCGTTACAATGCCGTCAACACCGCCGTATTCATCAATGATAATGGCCATTTGCTGACGATTTACCTGAAAATCACGCAGCAGCGCACCAATCGGTTTGGAACCGTGTACCGTAGAAACAGGTCTGATCAATTCCGTAAGTACGATTTTTTTACCCTGCCGCATTTTCAGAAGCAGATCTTTCAAGTGCAGTACACCGACGATCTGATCCAGTGTATCTTCATAAACGGGCATTCTGGAGTAACCTTCCTCAATGATCTTTTCCAGTTTTTCCTCGTTAAAATCATTGATATCAATACCCGTCACCTGCGGACGCGGGATCATGATTTGTCTTGCAATCCTTTCTGAAAAATTAAAGGCATTCTTGATCAGATCGTAATCCGCAGCTTCAATCATGCCGCTTTCCTTCTGCTGCTGAACGAGATAACGCAGTTCATCGCTGCTGTGCACTTCGCTTCCATGTGAAGGCGTGATACCGACACCTTTCAGAATGAAATTGGCAATTCCGTTCAGGATCCAGACGATGGGCTTGAAAATCAGAAAAAACCCGTGCAGCGGGTACGACAACAGCAAGGTTGTAGCTTCCGGGCGCTGTATCGCAATGGATTTTGGGGCAAGTTCGCCGAATACAATATGGAGAACCGTAATAATGGCAAATGCAGCTGGCAAGGCAATCTGATGAGCCAGTTCGGGATCAAGGGAAATTCCGACAAGTTCCATTCCGGCAATAAGAACTTTCGAAACAACAGGTTCGCCGATCCATCCGAGCCCAAGACTTGCAAGTGTAATCCCGAATTGTGTTGCAGCAAGATAACCGTCCAGATTTGATACGATTTGTTTGGATAAAATTGCCATTTTGTTGCCATCCTGCGCTTTTTGTTCCAGTTGCGAGGCCCTGATCTTTACGATTGCAAATTCAGCGGCCACAAAAAAACCATTCAGAAGAACAAGCACTAGTGTTATTAAAACCTGGATAGCCATTCAGTTAAAGTATGTTTAGATTAACAGGGTGAAAATGCATTTTAACAAAAAATTATTCCATTCAGAAAGGCTGCTGCAATGCAGCTTGCGCAAGCTATGCGATAATGTCCGCAAAATGCACCAATCCTGCTGGTTCCAACAGTAAAAAATCATTTATTTTACACTTTTTCTTATCTTGTCTATAATTTATTATTGCTGACTAGGACTAACCCAAATTCTGCCCAAGGCACTATCTCAATGACTTCCAGAAAATTTTTTAAAAAGCCGCTGGTGCTGCTCACCGTCACCACGGCTGTTGTTGTATCATGCATGAAATTATCGCCCACAAGTTCTACCTCCAAAACCAACAGTACGCCGCTGGTTGTAAAGGAAGATGCTGCAACGGGCAAAGCCAGAGCAAAAGAAATACGTGACAAAGTTTCGGTCAAACTGGCGGACGGCCTGAAACTGGATCTTTGGGCTTCGGATTCACTCGCGCCGGACCCGGTGGCGATTGCAATGGATGATAAAGGAAATGTTTACCTGAACCGCACAAACCGTCAGAAAAACTCGGAATTTGATATCCGAGGGCACCAGAACTGGATGACGGCTTCGATTGGCCTGCAGACTGTTGAAGAGCGCCGCGCTTTTCTGCACAGCACGTTTGCCCCTGAAAAAAGCAAGGAAAACCAATGGCTGAAAGACGTAAACGGCGACGGCGTGCACGACTGGAAAGACCTTGCCGTTGAAAAAGACGAGGTTTGGAAAATAGAAGATACCGATAACGACGGCATTGCCGATATTTCCACACGCGTTCTGAATGACTTTTTTGATGAAGTTACAGACGTTGCCGGTGGTTTGCTGATCCGCGCACATGATGCATTTGTCACAATTGCGCCCGATGTATGGAGACTGAAAGACAGCAACGGCGACGGAATTTATGATGAAAAAACGTCCATAAGCCACGGATACGGCGTGCATATTGGTTTCAGCGGACACGGCATGTCCAATCCGATTGAAGGTCCGGACGGTAAAATTTACTGGAATATCGGAGACATCGGTGCCAACATTACTACGGCCGAAGGTGTAAAACACGAGCATCCAAACTCCGGAATCATTGCACGTTCCAATCCGGACGGAAGCGATTTTGAAGTGTATGCCCACGGTCTGCGCAATACACACGAGTTTGTTTTTGATGAATACGGCAATCTGATCAGTTCCGATAACGACGGCGACCATCCAGGCGAAAGCGAAAGGCTTGTGCACGTTGTAGAAGGTTCTGATGCCGGCTGGCGTTCCAACTGGCAATATGGAAAATACACTGATCCGAAAAACAACAGCTACAAAGTATGGATGGACGAAAAACTTTACAAACCGCGCTGGGACGGACAGGCTGCTTACATCATTCCTCCTATCCAGAATTTCCACAATGGCCCTACCGGCATGCAGTATAATCCGGGAACAGCATTAGGTTCGGCTTGGAAAAACAAATTTTTCCTCGTTGAATTTGTAGGAAACCCGACGCGCTCTCCGATCTGGTCTTTTGGTTTGAAACCGAAAGGTGCATCTTTTGTGCTGGATGGCGAAAAAAACATCCTGACCGGAATCCTGCCGACAGGCATCCGTTTCGGCCCGGACGGCGCATTGTATGTGGCTGACTGGATCAACGGCTGGGATACAAAAAATTACGGAAGGGTCTGGAAACTGAATGTGACGGACGACAAAAACGACCTGAAGGAAGTAAGAGCAACGACTAAAACGCTGATGCAGCTCAATTATGAAAGACAAAGCGATGATATGCTGCTGTCGCTGCTTTCCAATGATGATATGCGTATTCGTCTGAAATCGCAGTTTGAGCTGGCTTCCAGAGGTGCAAAAGGCGCTGCCGTTTTTAGCAAGGCCATCGAACAAAAAGAAAAACAGCTGGAAAGGATTCACGCAATATGGGGAATGGGACAATTGGCTCGTCAGGATAAATCCTATGCAAATGTTCTGATGACGCTGCTGAAAGATTCGGATGAAGAAATCACCGCACAGGCTGCCAAAGTGCTTGGCGATGCAAGAATTGCAGAAGCAGGCCCGATGCTGATCCCGATGCTTTCCAGTAAAAACCCGCGCGTTCAGTTCTTCGGGGCACAGGCGCTGGGCCGTATCCGCCATAAGGAAGCAGTGAAGCCATTGCTGGATATGATTCAGGCCAATAACGATTCGGATGTATATCTGCGTCATGCTGCCGTGCTGGCTTTGTCGCGCATCGGCGAAGTGGAACCGATTGCTGCTTTATCCAGTAGCCCTGAAAAGTCACTGCGGATTGCAGCCGTACTGGTGCTGCGCAGAATGCATAATGAAAAAGTGAGTTTGTTTTTACAGGATAAAGATGAATACATTGTTGCCGAAGCCGCACGCGCCATTAACGATGACACATCCATTCCCGGCGCACTTCCGGCACTTGCCGCTACATTAAAAGAAAGCCGGTTTACTTCCGAACCGCTTTTAAGACGTGCGATCAATGCTTCATTAAGGGTCGGAACGGATGAGCAGCTGGATAATCTGATTGCATTTGCAAAAAGAAAAGACGTTGATAAAAGCATAAGAGCCGAAGCGCTGGCAACCTTGGGAACCTGGGCGAATCCGTCTGTTATGGACCGCGTGGATGGCCGGTACCGCGGCGCTGTAAAGCATAATGCTGAAACTGTAAAATCAAAAGTTCAGCCGCTGGTTGCTGAATTCCTGAAAGATAACGATTCTGAAATCCTGATTGCTTCCGCGCAGATGCTCACAAGTCTGGGTATTACAGAAAACAATGCTGCGTTGGCCGGCATATTGTCAAACCATTCCGACCCAAAGGTAAGAACGGCGATGCTTACAGCACTGAACAATCTGAAATACACGGACATGGAAACGGTGATGAAAAAGGGAATGACTGATTCCGATGCGGATGTAAGAACAGCGGCTTTGGGAATGGCCGGAAGTGTAAACATGTCCGCAGCAACTTTGGCGGATATTTCCAAAACCATTTTTGACAAAGGAAGTGTTAAAGAACAGCAGCAGATGCTTCGCGTACTCGGAAGTTTGCCGGTTGCCAAAACGGAAAGTATCTTCAATGATCTGATCGGTCAGATGAATGACAAGAAACTGCCGCAAAGCCTTGCGCTGGATCTTGGCGAAGCCGTGGATTCTACAAAATCAAGCACATTGATCGCCAAACTGGCTCCGATGCGCTCCAACGGCGCTACGGTTGCAGATTTCCAGGATGCACTTTTTGGCGGAAATGCACAGTTGGGCCGTCGTTATTTCATGACCAGTTCTGCTGCGGAATGCGTAAGATGTCATTCCATCGGCGGACAGGGCGGCGAAGTAGGCCCGAATTTGTCCAATATCGGCAATGTACTTTCGCGTGAGCAGATTCTGCAGGCACTTATCGAGCCAAGTGCCCGTTTGTCGCCCGGCTTCGGTATGGTCGTACTGACGTTGAAAGACGGAACCAGCGCAGCCGGTATTCTCAGCGAAGAGAATGACCACGAACTGATCCTGAAAACTTCCGAAGCAGAACCTTTGAAAATTCCGGTGGCACGTATTGCGAAACGGGACAATGTTCCTTCCAGCATGCCGCCAATGGGTACGATTATGACCAAAAGAGAAATCCGCGATGTCGTGGAATTTTTATCCGGATTGAAAAAACAGTAATCATCCAATCGGTTAGTTGACGAAAACCGGTCATGGTTTCTGCTTTTATAATTTGTTCTTTATTAAATATTTTATCTTTCCAATAGCTTGCAGCCAACCGCTGGCAGCTAAGAATAGTCCGGGCAGTATATGCCTGGACTATTTTTTATATCCGACAATTCCTTTTTTAATTAATAATAACACTTATTAACACATACCGTTTGTGTTGATAATTCCATTACTTTTGAAATGATCAGGAATTATTACTACAAAGCTTATCGAACACATGGAACTAGACAAGAAAGAAGCTGCTGTAATTGATAAAGCAATCCGTTTTTGGGAAAGTACCAACAAGATTTCGCCCGAGCAGGCCAAAGCACTTCATAACAGCTATCAGTTAAGGAATGAAAATGTCAATGCGATTGCTATATATGCGCTGATTGCCGCTATTTCCTGCGGCCTGCTTGCATTCGGCGCACTGGTAATTGACGAAAAATGGATTGAATTGCTGCGCAAAAAATGGGGATTTTCAGAAACCATTTTCGGCGTTGTGTTTACGCTTGCCGCTGTGTTGTTTGTAGTCCTGGCAAAAAGGAACCGGAAAAAATATCCCGAAGCACGCACCAGCACCGAAACTTACAATATAGCCATCATACTTACGGTTGCAATTGCAATTACTTACTGGACGCGAAGCTTTGCGAACTTTAACGGCAATTATGCTTTGCCGCTTTTTATTGCCACGCTGGCGTATGGCGCCGTTGCTGTCTATCTTAAGTCTTCACTCTTGTGGACAGTTATGATTATTTCCTTCGCGGGTTGGTGGGGCGCACAAACTCATTACTGGTCGGGAGGAAGCTATCGTTTTATGGGCATGAATTACCCGCTGCGCATGACCGTTTTCGGCTTGTTTGTGTGGGCGGCTTCCGGGATTGTTTCCAGAGTCAAACCTTTGATCAAGTTTGGCGAAGTGACTTATACAATCGGACTTTTCCTGTTTCTGCTTGCAGGCTGGACACTATCCATTTTTGGAAATTACGACGATCTGAGCGGATGGACAGTGATCAAACAAAGTCATTTCTGGTATTGGGCAGTTGGGTTCAGTCTTGTGCTGGCGAGTTTGCTGTTTTATGCATTCAACAACAAACAGGATACGTTACGCGATCTTTGCCTCGTGTTTTTCCTGCTGAACATTTATACAAGATATTTTGAATATTTCTGGGACAGAACCAACAAAGGCATTTTCTTCGCCGTACTGGCACTTTCTTTCTGGCTTGTGGGCCGTAAAGCGGAACAATGGCGTAACAAGAAAAAAATCCCGGCTACTGACAAACTGACCAATGAATAACATCCGGCCAATCAGGCAAAATGAAATAGAACTGATTCAGTATTTACTTAAATTACTGAATCTCGATCCTGAAAATTATCCTTTCAGTGCGGAAGTGGATGAATATGAAGGCGGCAAAATGGGCAGCATCAGTCTCGGCGGCGACGTGTCGGCTTATGACGGAGATCTGATTCAGGTGGAATATGTGGATGCGGACGGAACGCCGGTTGTGATTACTTTGACCAAAGACAATAAAGGCCAGTTGCTCGATCTGGATTTCTGGAAAATTGATTTTTCAAAACTGATTGAATATCCAACTCCGGATAAAATCATTGTAAAGAAAAGCTGAAGCGATTTTCAGCTTTCTTTATATTTCTTCGTAATCAAGATCCTTTCCGTACGTTTCTTCCATTTTCCAGAGCGACAGCAATGCAAGCAGAAAGCAGATCGCCCCGACGATTGCGCCTGCATTCAAAACGCCCCATTCCGGTTTCAGAAATTGAAAAAACGGCAGTGTAAGCAACACCGTGGCCCTTACATTATTGGCAACGGAAGTGGTTACCGTAGCTCTCAGGTTGGTCCCGAACTGCTCGGCGGTAGTCGTCAGGAACATGGCAATGTAACCAATTGAAAACCCAAGCCATACATAGCAAATGTAAAGTGCAGTTTCAGACTTTATTCCGCCGTAAATAAGCCAGAGTACGCCGGTCAAGGTCATTGCAATCATCAGCAGAATGGCTTTTTTACGTGAACGAAGCCACTGACTTAGAATCCCGCTGAAAAAATCTCCTGTAACAATGCCGATGTAAGTATAAAGGACGCATGTTCCCGCCTGCACTTCGCCGGGAATGTTGAGTGCTTTTGCAAATTCATTGCCGAACGTCGCATAAATCCCGATGACCATGTAAGTCGGCAACCCGATTCCCATACAGCGCAGGTAACGCACCAGTCTTGGAAAACGGGTAAATAAAGTCCACCACGGGACTGATTTCCTTCCTCTTTTTTCAAGGCTCTTATTAAAAATAATGGATTCCAGCACGTTTATACGCAGGATCAGTAAAATGACACCCATGCCTCCGCCAATAAAATAGGCAACGCGCCAGTCGGTGAGTTTAACGGCAAAAAACGCGGCTATGGCTCCGGCCAGGCCAACGCTTGCGACTACTGAAGCGCCGTACCCTCTTAGCTCCTTCGGCAAAATTTCGGCAATTAACGTAATGCCTGCGCCCAGTTCTCCGGCCAACCCGAGTCCGGCAATAAATCGGAGCATGGAATAAACCTCCACATTATTCGTAAAACCGCAGGCAATATTGGCCAGTGAATAAGTAAGAATGGAGCCGAAAAGCACCGACCTTCTGCCAAGTTTATCGCCCAGTATTCCCCACATAAATCCGCCGATCAGCAAACCCGCCTGCTGCCAGTTGTAAATCTCCGCCCCTATTCTGGAAATTTCAGCTTCCGATAAACCTAGGTCTTTCAGACTGGGAACGCGTACAATATTAAAAAGCAGAAGGTCATAAACATCCACAAAATAACCCAGCGATGCAACGATAACGGGAAGTGTAAGTACAGAACTGATTTTAGGCTGAACAGTAGTAACAGAAGGCATGAGGCTGAGTAAAGGATTTCAGATTAAACGGTTTATTCTTCAAATGTTTTTCTGCGCATGGATTTGATCGCTGCATTGTGCTGCTTGGTTTGCAGCCTTTTCAGTTTTGAGGCAAGCGTCGGCCGGGAAGGTGTCCGGCTTTTTTCCTGAAAAAATGCTTTTCGTATAAGGTTATCAAACTTTTCAACAACCTTGTCTTTATTGGCCAGCTGCGATCTTTCGGTCTGATGATACAAAACCAGCACTTTCGTGTTGGTCAGTCTGGTCGATAATTTATCGTAAAGCGTTTGCTTCTGTTCTTCAGTCAACAGTCCGGAATTTCTGATATCAAAACGCAGCTCCACTTTTGATTCGACTTTGTTCACGTTCTGTCCGCCTTTGCCGCCGCTTCGGGCCGTCTGGAAAACAAGTTCAGTGTGCAGTATTTCAGGATTTATCATTTGGATTCAAATATTGTTAATGCTTGTTAATGCTTTGCCTCAAAAAAGGAGCCTCACGCAAGCCGGATCTGCAAATTAATGAAAAGCAACGTCGGATTTAACAAAACATCAGAATGCATATTATTAATTATCAAACACTTATGCTATAAATTATCTTATCTGTGATTTTAATAATATTCATTCATTTGTAAACAACCAAATCCGGTTTTCAAGCATCTTGTAAATGTCGTTAAACCAATTGCAAAAAAGAATGTCAAACAAATGATTTTAATAAACAGAAAACAATTAATCTATATAGCCATGAACAGCATGCGTTCACTTCGGATTTTCGGCTTATTCCTGTTAATGCTTGCCGGTATTTCAGTTCCGGATCAAGTTCAGGCACAACCCGGATTCAGGATTTCCTTTCAGACTTTCTATGATGAGCTGTCGCCTTACGGAAGATGGACCCGCAATCCGCAGTATGGTTCCGTATGGATTCCCGACGTACCTCGGGGCTTTCAGCCTTATTCTACCCAAGGATACTGGGAAGTTACCGAATACGGCAATACGTGGGTTTCGGATTACGAATGGGGCTGGGCGCCTTTCCACTACGGACGCTGGTCTTTTGACGATTACGTTGGCTGGTTCTGGATTCCGGATTACGAATGGGGACCTGCATGGGTTAACTGGCGTTCGGGAGGCGGATATTACGGCTGGGCGCCGCTTGGTCCCGGCATGAATTTCAACGTTTCCGTCAATATTCCGTCATTCTGGTGGGTTTTCATCCCGCAGCGTTACATAACAAGTCCGCGCTGGTATAATTACTGTGCGCCCCGCAACCGGGTTTCGCATTATTACAATCAGACCGTCATCATCAATAATTATTATGAAAACAATAACAGAACGTATGTTTACGGCCCGAGACGTGATGAAATCGAACGCGTAACGAGAAGAGAAGTTCCGGTGCGTACGATTGATGCCAGCCCGAGCGGACGCGGACGCGTCATAGTAGCCGGTAACAGCCGCGGCAACGACCGCTATGAACCTTCCGGCAACAGCAGAAACAATGGTTACAATAATCGTAATTCAACCATTGATGCCGGCGGCAGCCGTGGAAATGGCAATTACAATCCGTACAACGGAAACCGGGATTATCAGTCAGGAAACAGCCGGATTAATGAAAGCACCGAAAACAGCAGAAGAGACAATGCACCGGCAACGCGCTACGAAAATGCGGATAGAAATAATAACGATTACAACCGCGGAAGAACAGCAGAACCGGCGTATCCTTCGGAAAACAGAAGCAGCCGCGGCTATGAAGCACCGCGTTCCACTTTTCCTTCGAGAGAACAAAGCGTGCCGTCATACGGCTCAGAAAGAAGCAACAGATCGGAACGTTCTGCCGAGCCTGTATACCGCAGCCAGGAAAGAATGCCGGACAATATGTCGTCACCGCGTTCAAGCCGGTCGGAAAGAGGCTCTTCGGAATCAAGGATCAGTGTACCAAACAACAGATCCGGCAATGACAATCCGGGCAGAGGTTCCGGCGGCGCTACTGAAAGAAGCAGCCGGTCGCCAAGATAATACAGTGATTTTATAACAAAACAATCCGTTGGGAATAGTAGTTATTCTCAACGGATTGTTTTGTTTATATGGAATACAGCTGCCGTTTACAAAGCTTGCTGTTCTGTAATTTCTGAAAGGTTGCCGCCAAAATCCCTAACCTGCTTTTATTAATGGAAATACAATTTGACATCGAATTCAAGGAAAGTGCCCCGAAGTACATGCAGATCATCAAATCGCTTTTGCAGGCGATCAGCAAGGGAAAGCTGAAAAGAGGCGACAAAATCCCTTCCATAAACCAGCTGAGCGAAGAATATCTGTTGTCACGGGATACGGTGGAAAAGGCGTACAAACATCTGATCAAAGACGGCGTGCTGATTTCCGTACGTGGAAAAGGCTATTTTATCAATCGTGTCGATATTGAAACTTCGCTGAGAATCCTTCTGGTCTTCAACAAAATAAGCAATTATAAAAAGCAGATTTACAACGCCTTTGTAGAAAACATCGGAAGGAACGTGAATGTTGATTTGCATATTCATCATTCCAATGTCAATATCTTTAAAAACCTGATCAAAAACAGTATCGGCGAATACGACTTTTACGTTATCATGCCTCATTTTTATGAAAAGGCGGAAGAAGCGATTGAAACGCTGAAAATGATTCCTTCAGAAAAACTGATCCTGCTCGACAAGGACATTGAGCTGAACAGCAAGAAACATTCTTCTGTTTTTCAGAATTTTGAAAAAGACATTGTGCACGCACTGAACGAAGCGCTGGATTTGATCAAAGGTTATAAAAAGCTTATTCTGATATTTCCGACGCTGATCCCGTACCCGAAAGAAATCATCAAAGGTTTCCGCATCTTCTGCATCCAGCATGAACTGCAGCACGAGATTATCTACGATTTTCATGAAAACAGCATGGCGGTGACGGATACGGCCTATGTCGTTATTGAAGATAATGATCTGGTTAACCTGATTAAAAAATGCCGTGAACAGCAGCTTGCAATCGGTAAAGACATCGGCATTATTTCCTACAATGAAACGCCGCTGAAAGAAATCCTGCTGGACGGCATCACCACGATTTCGACCGATCACGAACAAATGGGCAAAACCGCTGCCGAGCTGATCAGGGAAAACCGCCGGGCCATTATCAAGAATCCTTTCACGCTGATAAAAAGAAAATCGCTTTAAACAAAATTGTTTAAAGCGATCGAATTCAGACCTAATAGAATTAATTGTTAATGTAAAGTTTTATAATCCGGTTGCAACCGTCAGTTTTCCGCGTTCGTTCATCAGTTCCGAGCGTACATTCAGGTTCCTGAAAAGGCCGATTGGATCAATGCAACCGCCGTTTATGCGCATGGATTCCCGTACAAGCGGACGCACATCCGTTCTGAATGCATTCTGGAGAATCTGCTGTGCAAGCACTACATCGTTTTCGTTCCGGGCCTGTTCCAGTTTTTTTCTGTCCACGATCAGCGCCTGCGCATAGGCCAGCAGAATAGCTTCCACGGATTGCAGCAGATCTTCCAGCGGATCTTTTACGTTATGGCTCGCATCGATCATCCACGCATATCCGTCGCTGCCTTTTCCGGCGCGTTTCATGCCGTCCACCAGTTCCACAAAGATCAGGAACAGCATATACGGCCGGATACTTCCGACGGTAAGATCGTCATCGCCGTACTTGGAATCATTGAAGTGAAATCCTGCCAGACGCCCTTCCATCATCAGCGTTGCCACGATCTGTTCGATGTTTGCATTGGGCAAATGATGGCCGAGATCGACCAGTACATCCGCTTTCGGGCCCAGTTTCTGGCAAAACAGAAGGGAACTTCCCCAGTCCTGAATAACGGTGGAATAAAAGTTCGGCTCGTAAGCCTTGTATTCTACAAATACCTTCCAGTCGTCGGGCAGTGCAGCATAGATTTCCTGAAGAGATTCCAGCGTATACTGAAAAGATTTCACAAAGCTGGACTGTCCCGGAAAGCAAGAACCATCTGAAAGCCAGATCGACAAAGCTTTGGAACCCAGATCTTTTCCGTATCTGATCACTTCGATATTATGCTCAACGGCCTGCTTTCTAACTTTCGGGTCAACGTGTGAAAGCGAGCCGAATTTATAGGATTGCTCCTGATTTTTCTGATCCTGGAAAGTATTGGAATTAACGGCGTCAAATTTCAGGTCAAGCGAAGTGGCGAGGCTGATAATGGAATTCGCCTGTTCCGGAATATCCCACGGAATATGCAGCGAAATGGAGCCGCTGGAACGGTTCAGTGCATGCAGCAGGCCGACATCTTCCACTTTCTCTTCCAGCGAGCGCGGTTCACCGCCGCCGGAAAACCTTCCGAAGCGGGTTCCGCCGGTTCCAAGCGCCCAGCTGGGAATAGCCACCTGAAACGCCGCCAGTTCATTTATAATTCCCTGTGCATGAATGTCCTGTTCTCCCAGTTGCTCATTGGTATAGCGCAACTGTTTCTGATGCCTTGACAGCAGGCTATCATTATGCTGATCAATCTGATATTGCTCGATTTTCATAATTAACAGGTTTAAACAGGCAAAAAACAATGCTGCCCGATCTGAAATTTATCTCAGGAATGCAGCAGGAACGCCGCCGTCTACATTGATTACGTTTCCGGTGCTTTTGCTCAACAGCCCGCTTACAAAAATGTATACGCCGTTTGCAATGTCCTCGGTATGGATCTCCGCATTCAGAACGGTTCTTTTGGCATAGTATGCAGGCAGTTCTTCCACTTTGATACCGTATGCTTTGGCCCGGCCCGCAGCCCAGCCGCTTTCCCAGATCTTGCTTCCGGAAATAACTGCATCCGGATTCACCACATTTACGCGGATTTTATCTGCTCCAAGCTCCGCCGCCAGCAAACGCGACATATGCTGCTGTGCAGCTTTGGCCGTTCCGTAGGCAACGTTGTTAGGGCCTGAAACAATACCGTTTTTGCTGGCAATATTGATGATATCGCCGCCCAATCCCTGCTGGCGCATGATGGCAACGGCTTCCTGGGAAACGAGGAACTGTCCTTTAACCAGAACATCCTGCAATATATCCCAGTCTTTGATGGTTGTTTCCGCCAATGGTTTGGAAATGGACAACCCGGCGCAGTTTACAACAATATCGACGCCGCCGTATTTCAATTTTGTGGCATGAAGCGCAGCCTTGATCTGATCCACTTCGAGCACATTGGCGATGGTTGTATCCGAAAAATCCTTTCCGTATTTTCCGTCAAATTCTGCTTTGGTTTCCGCCAGTGCTTTTTCGTCAATATCGGAAATAACCACGCAGGCGCCTTCCTGCAGTAATTTCTGCGCAATGGCTTTTCCTATTCCGCCTGATCCGCCGGTAACAAAAGCGACCTTGCGCGAAACCGACTTTTCTTTCGGCATACGCTGAAGCTTTGCTTCTTCCAGCAGCCAGTACTCAATGTCAAACGCTTCCTGTTCGGGAAGGGAAACGTAGGAAGAAATGGCTTCTGCGCCTTTCATTACGTTAATGGCATTGATATAAAATTCGGCTGCAACGCGTGCAGTCTGTTTGTCTTTGGCAAACGAGAACATGCCCACACCCGGCAACAATATAATCACCGGATTACGGTCGCGCACAGCAGGACTGTTGTCATGCCTGCAACGGTCATAATAAGCCTGATAATCCTGGCGATAGGCTTCAAACTGCGGACGGATATGATCCAGAATTTCCTGATCGGTCAGTTCCAGTTTTTCAAAAGGCAAATCCAGAACGAGCGGGCGGATTTTGGTACGCAGAAAGTGATCCGGGCAACTTGTTCCCAACGGAGCCAGTTTATCCAGATCATTGCTGCCGATAAATTCAAGTACTCTTTCGTCATCGGTAAAATGCCCGATCATGGCCTGCTGCTCGGAAGCAAGTCCGCGCAGGTAAGGCGCCAGTTTTCCCGCAATTTCCGAACGGCGGCTTTGGGACTCATTTTCCAGACGCTGCCCGCCGAACACCGGACGGTTTTTACCAAAATTTTCGTGTAAATAAGCAGAAGCCTTTTCAATGGTATCCAGCGTATTGATATACGATTCATAAGCCGTATCGCCCCATGTGAAAAGCCCGTGTCCGCCGAGTACGATCCCGCGGATGCCCGGATTGTCGGCAAGTGCTTTTTCAAGCTTCAAACCAAGGTCGAAACCCGGACGCTGCCAAGGAACCCACGCCAGCTCTCCGTTAAACAGCTCTTTTGTAATGGCTTCTCCTTCTTTGGAAGCAGCAATGGCAATCAATGCATCGGGATGCAAATGATCTATATGTTTGAAAGGCAGCAAGCCGTGCAGCGGCGTATCAATGGAAGGTGCTTTTGATTTGAGGTCGTAAATGCAATGGTTAAAAAGCTCCACCATTTCATCTTCAAATTCCAGCCCTCTGTATATATTTTTCAGGTTATGCAGACGGTCCTGATACAGTCCGGCCAGTCCGCTTCTTGTCAGCGTTCCAATGTCTCCGCCGGAACCTTTAATCCACATTACCTCTACTGGATTTCCCGTCAAAGGGTCTTTTTCAACTGTTTTACAACTGGTATTTCCGCCCGCATAGTTCGTCAGGCGAAGGTCAGCACCTAATAAATTGGAACGGTACAACAAAAGCGCCACCTGATCGTCTCCGAGCGAAGCGGCTTTTTCATCATCCCATAAATAGCTTACGTACTTGTATTGGCTTGTTGTAATGCTGCTCATATTTTAAGTTGATTGATTATCATTTCGAGGTAAAAGAACCGGCTCCAGAAAGGACAAGCTGCAAGGATCAATACGCTGGAACCGGACACAAGATTAGAAAACTTAGCTATACGCACCGTCCTGTTGTATCCTGCATGTTGAAATAAAATAAGAAATAATGTGAGATAATGAAGTTATTTTTATCAAAGTAATTTCCGGAAACTTTAAATTTACTTCCAAGCCAAACCCATATTCTCAAACATAAAAGCATAGATATCCGCCTGTGTTTCAAGCGCTTTTTTTGTATTGCTGGCACCGTGCCCGGAATTAGTGTCAATGCGGATCAGCAAAGGGTTTGTGGAACTTGCCCCGGCCTTTGCCTGAAGTTCGGCCGCGTACTTGAATGAATGTGCGGGCACTACCCTGTCGTCGTGGTCTGCAGTTGTGATCATGGTCGCCGGGTATTTTCCGCCTTCTTTGATATTATGCAACGGAGAATAGCCAAACAGCACCTTAAATTCGTCCGCATTATCGCTGCTTCCGTAATCGGCAATCCAGTTCCAGCCGATCGTGAATTTGTGAAACCGCAGCATATCCATGACGCCCACAGCCGGAAAAGCAACCTTGAACAGCTCCGGCCGCTGGTTCATAACCGCCCCGACGAGCAAGCCGCCGTTCGAGCCGCCCTGAATGGCAAGACGTTCCGGCGAAGTATATTTTTCACGGATCAGGAATTCGGCGGCGGCAATGAAATCGTCAAATACATTCTGCTTTTTGAGCTTCATGCCCTGTTCATGCCATTTTTCCCCGTATTCGCTTCCGCCGCGCAGATTGGCCTGCACGTAAACGCCGCCCTGATCAAAAAACGGGATTCTTGTCGGGCTGAAAGATGGCGTCAGGCTGATGTTGAAACCGCCGTATCCGTACAAAATGGTCGGATTGGAGCCGTCCCGTTTCAGTCCTTTTTTATAAGTGATAAAAGCAGGGATTTTTGTGCCGTCTTTACTTGGATAAAAAACCTGTTTTGTTTCATAATCTTCGGGATTAAAAGAAACTTCCGGCGAACGGAACACGGCACTTTTCTGCATATCAATGTCATACCGGAAAATAGTCGGCGGATAGCTGAATGAGGTGTACGTGTAAAAAACGAAAGTATCTTCCTTTTCCCCGCCAAAACCCGTTGCAGTTCCAAGCCCCGGGAGACGGATTTCATTTTCCAGCTTTCCCTTCAGATCATAAACATAAGCACGCGTTGTAACATCTTTGGAGTAAGAAACAAACAATTTACTGCCGGCCATGCCCGCAGACTGCAAAGGTTCCGGTTTTTCGGGAATAAGTGTTTTCCACGTTTTCGATGCAGATTCATAGCGCAGCACTTTGCTGTTCGGCGCGTTCTCATTGGTCTCAATCAGAAAATCGTTGCCGACATTCTCGATCACGCTATAGCTGAAATCCGTAATTTCTTCCTTTACGGGAATAAATTGCGAGGTTCCTTTTTTCAGAACCCAAAGTCCGTTTCCGTCCTTTCCTTTTCCCCGGTCACTTACGCTCAGAAATGCATATTGCTCGTCTTCGGTTGTGCTTACAATATGGAAACGCTGCGGATTCGCCGGATCTTCAAAAACCAGTTTATCGTCCTGCTGCAAGGTTCCGATCTTGTGGTAAAAAACCTGATGATTTTCATTCTTTGCAGCCAGTTCACTTCCTTCCGGCTTCGGATAACGGCTGTAATAAAATCCGTCGTCCTGCCACGCAGCGCCTGAAATTTTCACCCATTCCACTTTATCCGGCAGCATGGATAAATTTTTCATATCCATAATCTGATATTCCTGCCAGTCGGAGCCGCCTTTGGAAAAACCCAGGACCGCATGGTCGCCGTTTTTGGACAAACTGAAAACCGTAAGCCTTGTGGTGCCGTCCGCAGAAAGTTTGTTAGGATCGAGTACCACTTCGGGATTGCCGTTCAGCCCTTTCTGCCGGTACAGTACGGATTGGTTCTGAAGTCCGTCGTTTTTATAAAAATAGAAATATTCGCCTTTTTTGCCCGGAGCGGAGTACTTGGGATAATTATATGCTTTTTCAAGATCGGTGAAAATTCTGTTTTTAAAAGGAATTTTGTCCAGATAACCGAATGTGACTTCATTCTGCGCTTTTACCCACGCAGCCGTTTCATCGGAACGGTCATCTTCCAGCCAGCGGTACGGATCGGGCACTTTTACGCCGTGATATTCATCGGTATGATCAATTTTCAGGGTTGCAGGATAATTCAGTTGCTGGGCAGAACCGTTTGAAGCCAGTATCGTTGCCGAAATTATGTTCATTACAATTAGTTTTAAATTCATTCTGTTTTGGAAAGTTACTGCTTAATGACATCCGCCTCGATCATACTTGCAGCGCCGGCCTGATGATAAATGGTTTGTGTAGCCTGAATAAAATCAGAATCCGCGGCTTTGTAAATATTATCCACGTATTTCTGCGGATTGCGGTCGAAAAGCGGGAAAGCAGTACTCTGAACCTGAATCATGATACTGTGCCCTTTTTTGAAAGTGTGAAGCACATCCTGAAGACGGAATTTGATGTCGGTCATTTTGCCTGCAACGAGCGCTTCGGGTTTTTCAAAACTGTTCCGGAACCGGGCCCGCATAATTTCACTTCTGACCATTTGCTGATAACCGGCCATAACCGTTTTCGGGTCGGGCATGAACTCATGGTTTTTTTCATCATCGGGATAAACATCAATCAGCTTTACAAAGAAATCGGCGTCCGTTCCTGTGCTGCTGATCTTTAACAATGCCGTGATTTCACCGCCCAGCGTCACATCTTCCTGCAGAACATCCGTTTTAAAAACCAGTACATCCGGCCGCGAAGCCGCAAAGCGCTGATCTTCTGACATATATTCAAAAGGCGTAAAACCCGACATTTGCTTTACATTGGCTGTATATGGAACCGGTTTGGCGGGATCGCTCACGTATGCAGACGTTGATTTTGATTCTTTCGGCTCGGAGAAATCCAGTTTGCCGTTCGGATGAAAGTACAGTTTTACTTTTTGCGCCGTTGCTGCCGGCCATTTATCAAAGGTTTTCCATTCTTTTTTACCGGTATCAAACAAGTAAGCTTCCGGCAGGCCGGTTTTGCCGTCGCCCGATTCTTTCAGGAAATGCCTGAAGAACTTTGCTTCAATATTATTCTGGTAAAATGTAGCAATGCTGTCGCCGAAATAAATGTCGTTATGCAGTGTATGCCCGGTTTCACGGCTCCACCGGCCATGCCCGAAAGGCCCTACGACCAGCGTATTGTAAATGGAAGGATTGTTTTTTTCAATGGTTTTATACGTATTCAGCGGGCCGTAAAGATCTTCGGCATCAAACCATCCGCCAACGGTCATGAATGCATGTTTCAAACCTTTCAAGTGCGGCAGAATGTCTCTTTTTTGCCAGAATTCGTCTTTGTTCGGGTGCGCAATGGTTTCCTGCCAGAAAAAGTTTTTGGAGTAATATTTGTCAAAGTTTTTCAGTGAACCCATTTTCAGGTTGAAAGTATAACCGTCCGGCTCAGGCTTGATAAAATCATTGGCAAACCACGAAGCGGCACCCGGCTGCTGCGGCTTGATGCCGAACACCGGAAAAGTCAGATAATAACCTTGCGTAAACGCGCCGTTGTGATGAAAATCATCGAAGAAAAAATCCGAAATCGGTGCCTGCGGGGAAGAAGCTTTCAGCGCCGGGTGATTGGAAAGTGCGCTTGCCGTTGTATAAAATCCGGGATAGGAAATTCCCCACTGCCCCACTCTGCCGTTGTTTGAAGGGATATTTTTCAAAAGCCATTCAATGGTATCATACGTATCGGAAGCTTCGTCCACATCCGTTTTGCCTTTTTTCTGCGCAATATGCGGCGTCATGTTCGTCCATTCGCCTTCGCTCATATAACGGCCGCGAACATCCTGATAAACAAAAATAAACTTGTCGCGCATCAAAGCAGGGCTCGGCCCCAGGCGCGGCGGGTAAGTATCTTTTCCGTACGGCGCCACGCTGTAACACGTACGTTGCATGAGAAAAGGATACTTTTTATCGTTTGACGCATCCTTTGGGACGTACACGATAGTATGCAATTTTACGCCGTCCCTGACCGGAATGTCGTACTCGGTTTTGGAATAATTATCCCTGATAAACTGTTCGTCGGTATTATTCTGGGCATTTGCTTTTAAGGAAAAAAAAGCGATCGTTAGAAACAGGAGTTTTTTAAGCATTGGAATTGTATTATTTTCTTTTATAATAATTTAAGCTTACGCCTGGGGAATTTGATTTTTCGCTAAGCGTATAAAAGCCGGCACTTTCGCGATCAAAGCAGATTGCTTCTCCCTGCGGTTCCGGCGCAACAGAAAGCTGTTTCAATGCAGATTCCGACAAAGTTTGCCCGATGGTTTTATCCTGTTTTCTTTTCCAGTAATGAACGGATAGGTAAGTACGGATCAGGATTTCAGTTCCGTCTGCCGAAATACTGCCGCCGGTTGCAAGTGAAACCGAAGGAACAGTCCCGACTTTTTCGGCAATCATGGTTTCCGAAGTGGACTGCGGAAACGGCAGACGGTAAATTCCGGTGCTTCCGATTTCCTTTGAAAGAATGAACAGATCTTTTGTGACGGCATCAAGCAGCAGTGTTTCGGCATCACGGGCACCGTCCGGATAGCTGAAAGTTATTTTCTCAACGGAATTTTGTGAAAAGCTGTCGTTTGTGCCACCGATTTCAGGAACGCGGTAAATGGTATTGGTCAAAGTAACCGGTTTGTTGTTATTGCCGATATCGCCAATGTAAAGGTAATGGGTACCGTCTTTCGGGCCGGGACCGATGGCCATATCTTCCCAGTCGTGATTGGCCGTTCCGGGAACAGGATATTCCCTGATTTCTTTTCCGTCGCTGCTGATCAGATAAAGCGAATTGGGCGCTCCGGAATCTTGTAAAGTCCATAGAAATCCATCCAGATTTTTGCCGGGTGCAAGCCCGGATGCTTCATCGATCCTGCCGGGTGTAATGGCGTATTGCTGCGGTGTGGATTCAAATGACTCTGAACTTCCGGTTTCAGGATCCGGATCGGGATCGCAGCTGCAGAGTGTCAACAATATCAATGAAGAAAGCACGCGACCAATCTGTCTTCCAGGCCTTTTATATAATTTCATAAAAAACACTTCATGTTAGATTTGCTAAAAATACGTACTTTTGCGCCATTTATTATCAGGCACTTTCTTTATATCCGTATTAAAATAATTATATGTTACGTACAAATACCTGCGGGGAGTTAAGCTTAGAACATGTAAATCAGGAAGTTGTATTATGCGGCTGGGTACAGCGCATTCGGGATAAAGGCGGAATGATTTGGCTGGATCTGCGTGACCGCTATGGCTTGACACAACTTCTTTTTGAAGAAGGGAAAACACCTTCGCAAGTATTGGAAACGGCACGTTCGCTGGGCAGGGAATTTGTCATTTCCGCCAAGGGCATCGTCATTGAAAGGATTGCCAAGAATGATAAAATAGCCACCGGCGCCATTGAAATACGTGTTTCCGAACTTACGGTTCTGAATGCAGCCAAATTGCCTCCGTTCCTGATTGAAGATGAAACCGACGGCGGCGATGACATCCGAATGAAATACCGCTATCTTGATTTAAGAAGAAACAATGTACGCAAAAACCTGCAGTTACGGCATCAGGTGGCGCGCTATACCCGGGCATATCTGGACGAACTGGACTTCATTGAAGTGGAAACGCCGGTTCTGATCAAGTCAACGCCGGAAGGCGCACGTGATTTTGTGGTTCCAAGCCGCATGAACCCGGGCGAATTCTATGCGCTTCCGCAATCGCCGCAAACGTTCAAACAGTTGCTGATGGTGGCCGGATTTGACCGTTACTACCAGATTGTAAAATGTTTCCGTGATGAAGACCTTCGTGCAGACCGCCAGCCGGAATTTACCCAAATTGACTGTGAAATGTCATTTGTGACGCAGGAAGATGTACTGAATACGTTTGAAGGACTGATACGCAATCTGTTCAGCAAGGTGAAAGGAATAGAACTTCCCGAAGTTCCACGCATGACTTATGCGGACGCCATGCGCCTTTACGGATCGGACAAGCCGGATATCCGCTTTGATATGCAGTTTGCGGAACTGAAAGGCGAAAATCAGGACCTGACTTCCGGCAAGGGATTCGGTGTTTTTGATGACGCGGAACTGGTTGTCGGAATTTGTGCGCCGGGTTGTGCCGTTTACACACGCAAGCAAATTGATGAACTGACGGACTGGATCAAACGTCCGCAAATCGGTGCGAAGGGATTGGTGTATGTCCGTTACAATGCCGATGGTTCAATCAAATCGTCCGTTGACAAATTCTACTCTGAACCGGATATTAAAAAATGGGTTGATGCGTTTAACGCTAAGCCCGGAGATTTGATTTTGTTGATGTCCGGCCAGGCGGATAAAACGCGCAAGCAACTGAATGAACTGCGCCTTGAAATGGGTTCGCGGCTCGGCTTACGGAATCCGGACGAATACCGGGTTTTATGGGTTCTTGATTTTCCGCTGCTGGAATACGGAGAGGCTGAAAACAGATGGTTTGCCATGCATCATCCGTTCACCAGTCCGAAACCTGAAGATATTGCGCTGCTGGACGGCAATTTGGGTCAGATCAGGGCAAATGCATATGATATGGTTATTAACGGCGTTGAAGTGGGCGGCGGTTCCGTAAGGATTTTTGAAAAAGAGCTGCAGCAGAAAATGTTTGAGATTCTGGGATTTTCTCCACAGGAAGCACAGGAACAATTTGGTTTTCTAATGAATGCCTTTGAATTCGGAGCGCCTCCGCATGCCGGAATCGCATTTGGTTTTGACAGGCTGTGCTCCATTTTCGGCGGCGCGGATTCCATCCGGGATTTCATTGCTTTCCCGAAAAATAATTCAGGACGTGACGTAATGATCGATTCTCCGTCTACTATTTCAGAAGGGCAGTTAAAAGAACTTTCAATCCAGACTGCATTATAGATTATGCATTGGCTATATTTCAATAAGTCAAGAGTTTAACAGTTAGTTTTAGTAGTTTTACCCCGATTTAAAAATCCTAATTTGAACCCGACGCTGCTTTTCACCGAGTAGTTGTTGATTGTAATTAAAAAACACTGCATGCATTATCATTTCTTTTCGAGGTTATACTTAAGTGTTATATCTTTTACGCTGTTCTTCTTTGTAAGCATTTCCGGTTCTGCTCAAAACACTGATCCATCCAAGCCTGCAACTGTATTGCCAGCCCCAACGCAAAAGGTAGATCCTTCGCAGATCACCAATCAGCAGGCAACAGATTTTTACAACCAGGCCAAATCAACGGGCATGTCTGATATGGACATTGAGAAAGCGGCCTTGCAAAGAGGTTATACGCTGGACCAGATTTCAGCCATGCGTAAGCGTGTGGCGCAAAAGACTCAGGAGAAAGAAGTTGCTGATCCGAACCGTGATGAACTGGATGAAACCCGGGATCAGGATGAACAGGATGAGCTGGACGAACTTGAAGATGAGACCAATAACGAAAGGGATTCAACGAACGCAAGAAAAGTTACGAGAAGACGCATTAACCGTACTTTCGGCTCTTCGTTTTTCGCACAGCCTTCATCCACTTTCGAGCCAAACCTGCGTATCGCAACACCCAGAAATTACATTCTCGGCCCGGAAGATGAAATTGTAGTGGATATCTATGGCAATGCGGTGGACAATTTCAAAATGAAGATCAGTCCGGAAGGAACTGTAAAAATGCTTAATCTGGCACCTGTGTATGTAAATGGCCTTACAATCGAGCAGGCCAATGAGCGCATTGTAAACCGGCTCAGGCAAGCCTATTCTACATTAAACCGGCCGGGATCAGGCACTTACTCTTCCATTACGCTTGGAAATGTCCGGAGCATCCGCGTCATGATAACAGGCGAAGCAACGCGTCCGGGAACTTACACTGTTTCTTCACTTGCGACTGCCTTTAACGCTTTGTCCTTATCCGGCGGCCCCAACAAAAACGGGTCATACCGAAATATCGAGGTTATACGAAACAATAATGTAATCAGGAAAATCGACCTTTACCGCTTCCTGGTGGATGCGGACCTTAAAGACAACATCGCTTTGCAGGATCAGGATATCATCCTGATACGACCTTTTGAAAGCAGGATTGAGCTGGTCGGGCAAGTGAAACGGCCCGGCATTTTTGAAGCCAGAACAGGCGAATCCATTTCCAGCCTGATCCGGTATGCAGGCGGATTCACGCCCGAAGCTTATACCCGAACATTAACGTACCAGAGAAATACCGGAACCAATTATGTAATCGGAAGTCTTGATTCTGCACAGATTGCCTCTTTTACACCTAAAAACGGAGATATTTTCAACATCAAGAAAATTCTTGACATCGTAAGCAATCAGGTTGAAGTAAAAGGTGCTGTGACTTTGCCGGGCATTTATGCACTGGAAGAACGCTGCAATACCGTACTGAAACTTATTCAGATGTCTCAGGGACTCAGCCCGCGTGCCTTTCTGAACCGTGCACTTCTCGAAAGATCCAGCGGTGACACCCAGACCGGAATTGTGGCGTTTGACCTGCGTAAACTCATCAATGGCGAGATTGCAGATATCGAACTGCTTCCGGGTGATATCCTGACTGTAAAATCCGTTGAAGATCTTAAAGAATTTACATTTTTGTCGATATCAGGTTCTATTATCAATCCGGGTAATTACTTCTATTACAAGGATATTTCAATTGCGGATTTGATATTTCAGGCTGGCGGCTATACAGAAGGCGGTGTTCCGTACCGGATTGAAGTTTCCAGACGTGTCAAAAATGATACGCTTGACTTGCCAACATCACAGAACGTGCGCATTTACACCATGGATGTTGCGGACAATCTGATTCTTAATCCGGAAGACCAGAAGTTCAAACTGGAACCGAGCGATATGGTAATCGTACGCAAATCCCCGCGTTATGAAGCTCAGAAAACGGTAACGATTATGGGGGAAGTGAAGTTTCCCGGAAATTACACCATCATCAGCAACTTCGAACGCATATCCGATCTGTTTACAAAATCTGGCGGCGTTAAACCGGAAGCTTATCTGCCGGGTGTGCGTTTTTACCGGAACAGGGAATTGCTTGCAGTGGATATTGAAACCATTATGAAAAAACCGTCACTGCCATCCAACCTGTTACTGTTAGACGGAGATACATTGATGATTCCAAGAAGGTCTGAAACGGTACGGATTCAGGGCGGGGTACATAATCCTTCAGTGATGAATTACGATCCGAAATATGAATATGAAGATTACATTTCACAGGCGGGCGGTTATACGGAGCAGGGCTGGAAAAAACGCGTTTACGTGTCGCATCCGAACGGACGGACCTACCGAACCAAAAACTTTCTGTTTTTCCGCTCCTATCCGGCAATTGCACCCGGCTCAGTAGTCACAATCCCGGTAAAAGCAGAACAACCTGACCGTGAAAGGACACCCGGTGAACGTATAGCGCTGTTTTCATTCATTGCATCTATGGTGAGCACATTATCCATCGCTATCATTACTTTGAGCAGATAACATCAATGACTAATCCCGAAATACAAGCTGATAAAAACACCGACACACTTGAGATAAGCATTTTTGAAGTTGTAGGGTTTTTCAAGAAATATTTACCGGTTCTTATAGCTGCTGCCGTGCTGTCCGCCATGATCGGAGTTGCATTCAGTTTCCTGCTTGCCAAGAGATATACCGCTCAGACAATCCTGCTGCCCGAACTGGGATCCAGCAGAAACAATTCATTTTTCAGCATGGCACTGGGCGCTGGTGCTGATCCCAACGGTAAACTGGTGCCAGAGCTATACCCGAACATCCTTTCAACAATTCCTTTCGGACAGTATTTGCTAAAGACGCCGGTTGTTGATATAAATAATGTATCATACCCTACGCTGGAAAGTTACCTGACAAGAAAGAGCTCACAATCTTTCCTGTCGGGCCTGTTTTCATTTGGAAAAACGGAAAAGAAAGAAACCAAGCCCAAATTACCTAACCCCAAAATCAAAATTCTTTCATTTGATCCCAAACAGGAAAAAATGGTAATGGCTGCAAAAAATCTCGTGCATGCTACGGTCGGGACCACAGATGGAATTATTACAATTGAAAGCGAAATGACTGACCCGGTAGTTGCAGCGATGCTTGTTGATGCAGGTGAGAAATACTTGATCAATTACGTCAGCAATTACACCATATCCAAAACGACCCAGCAGGTTGAGTTCCTTCAGAAAAGAGTGGCGGAAGCCCGAAAAAGACAGCAGAAAGCAGAATATGCCCTGCAAACATACAGGGATACGCACAGAAACACCTTTTTGAACGTAGCGAGGATCGAAGAACAAAGGCTACAAGCTGAATACGTTCTTTCGGAGGCAATACATTCGGATTTGTCTATCAAGCTGGAACAATCCAAAATACGTGAAAAGGAAGAGAAACCTGTTTTTAAAGTTCTGGAGCCGGTCCGGGTTCCACTGGCGAAAAGCAGCCCGAAGCGCCTTTTTATCGGTGTTATCTTCTCGGTTCTGGGAATATTCCTGACACTCACCTACATCATTTTCTTTAAAGAGAAACTTCACAAGCAACTTGTTTAGCACTATACATCTGTAAATTATTTTCAACTAAAATAAATGAACATGCTAGATTTGACCGGTAAATCAATACTTATAACCGGAGGAACTGGTTCTTTAGGTAAAGCATTAACTGCAACTATTTTTAAAAGATGGCCAAACGTGAAAAGGCTCGTCATCTTGTCGAGAGATGAACAGAAGCAATTTCAGATGGCACAGGAATACACACCAGAGAAGTATCCGCAGATCCGCTTTTTTATTGGTGATGTAAGAGATGAAGAACGTTTGCGGAGAGCTTTTAAAGGAATTGATTTTGTGATACATGCGGCTGCAATGAAGCATGTGCCTATCGCTGAGTACAACCCCAGCGAGTGTGTCAAGACCAATATCAACGGAGCACAAAATGTTATTAATGCAGCGCTGGACACCGAAGTAAGCCATGTAGTTGCACTTTCGACGGACAAGGCAGCAGCTCCGATCAATTTGTATGGTGCCACAAAACTCACTTCGGACAAGCTCTTTATTGCAGCCAATAACATTCGCGGACAGAATCCTATCAAATTTTCTGTTGTCAGATATGGAAATGTAATGGGTTCCAACGGTTCGGTTATTCCTTTTTTTATCAATAAGAAAAAAGAAGGCGTACTGCCGATAACAGTCGAAAGCATGACCCGGTTTAACATTTCTCTGCAGGGTGGTGTGGACATGGTGCTGCATGCGCTGGAAACAGCGTGGGGCGGAGAACTTTTTGTCCCGAAAATCCCATCGTACAATATTCTCGATATCGCAAAGGCGATCGGACCGGAATGTGAGCACCGGGTGATCGGCATCCGTCCGGGCGAAAAGATTCACGAGGAAATGATCACAACATCCGATTCATTCTTCACTTATGATCTGGGCAAATATTATGCAATCGTGCCTCAGACACCGACATGGAGCATTTCTGATTTTGTCAGTCACTTCAATGCCAAAAAAGTGCCGGACGGTTTCTCCTATAATTCCGGAAACAATACAGAATGGGAAACAGTTGAAAGTCTGCGGGCTTTAATCGTTGAGCACGTAGATCCCGACTTCACAGTTTAATTTTTCTTGAATGATACCGTACGGAAGGCAGAACATAACCGAGGAGGACATTAAGGCCGTGACAGACGTATTGAAGTCTGACTATCTCACCCAAGGACCTAATATCCGGCAATTTGAAGTTGCTTTTGCAGAATATGTGGGTTCAAAATATGCTGTTGCGGTGGCAAATGGAACAGCGGCGCTGCATTTGTGTACGCTTGCGTTAGGCGTGAACCCGGGCGATAAAGTAATAACAACACCCATTACATTTGCAGCATCGGCAAACTGCATCCGTTACTGCGGAGGAGAAGTTGTATTTGCCGACATTGACCCGTCAACCTATCTGATTGATATTCATTCGGTACGCAACTTGCTGGAAAGTGCCCCGAAAGGAACATATAAAGGAATTATTCCGGTCGATTTTGCAGGCAATACAGTCAATCTGGAAGCTTTTAAAGAACTGGCTGATGAATACGGTCTGTGGATGATTGAAGACGCCTGCCATGCACCCGGGGGCTTTTTTACAGATTCGGCTGGCAATGAACAGCTTTGCGGAAACAGCAACTTTGCGGATCTTGCGATTTTCAGCTTCCATCCTGTAAAGCATATTGCATGCGGGGAAGGCGGAATGATTACAACCAATGATGCCGAGTTGTATCAAAAATTGCTTGCACTCCGGACGCACGGGATTGTAAAATCAAATGACCTGTATGTAAACAGCATCGAGCTGGCCGGTGGAGCCGAGCAGTATCCGGGCTGGTATATGGAAATGCAGACTTTGGGTTATAATTACCGATTGACGGATTTTCAGGCTGCACTAGGCGTCAGTCAGTTAAAAAGAGCGGATGCCGGCCTTGAAAAACGCCGGGCGATTGCGGCTGCTTATCAGGCCGGGTTTTCTGACAAGGCATTTGTATATGGACAAAGTGGCGTAGTCACAGGCCATGCATATCATCTTTATATTATAGAAGTGGAGGATCGCCTGGGCTTGTATAATCACCTGCGAAGCAAAGACATTTTTGCCCAGATCCATTACATTCCGTGCCATTTGATGCCCTATTATCAAAATCTTGGCTGGAAAGCGGGTGATATGCCCCATGCGGAAGCGTACTACCGGGGATGTATCAGCCTGCCGATGTACCCGACACTGACCGAAGAGGAACAGTCGTTTGTCATTGACGCTGTTAACAGTTATTACCATCATGGATAAAACCCTGGCAATTATTCCGGCAAGGGGCGGCAGCAAGCGTATTCCAAGAAAAAACATCAGGGATTTTCTGGGAAAACCGATTATTGCCTATGCCATCGAAACCGCACTGAAATCCGGCTTATTCAGTGACGTAATGGTTTCAACGGATGATCCTGAAATTGCTGGAATCGCAAAAAATCATGGTGCATCTGTCCCGTTTCTGAGAAGCGAAGGCAATGCAAACGATTTCGCATCCACCGTGGACGTTATCAAGGAAGTAGAAAAGGAATATGAAACTCGTTTTTCGGTTATATACGATAAGATCTGCTGCATTTACCCCACAGCACCTTTAATTAAAACCGAGCATTTGCGGGCCGGAATGTCAATGATGAGCGAATCCGGCTTTGACTCCGTGTTTCCGGTTGTTCCTTTCTCCTATCCGATCTGGCGGGGTTTGGAAATAACGGACGGAAAAGTACAGATGGTTTGGCCGGAAAATCGGAATGTCAGGTCGCAGGACCTGAAACCGGTTTATCATGATGCCGGCCAATGGTACTGGTACAATCCAGCAAAAATTACGGATTCTCTTTTTACGTCAAACACGGCATCCATCATCTTGTCGGAAGAAGAAGTGCAGGATATCGATACGGCCTCTGACTGGCTGATGGCGGAAATGAAATACAAACTGCTTTATGAAAAGTAAACTATATATCAGGACGGATGGAAGTTCCAGCATTGGCCTCGGCCATCTTGTCAGGTGTATAGCTTTGGCAAAAATGCTTGTTGAAAACTTTGACATTCATTTTGCCTGTAAACAAATTCCGGATAGCATCATCGACGAAATACGGCATGCCGGTTTTGCCTTTATGCGCCTTCAAAATGACGAAGCACTCCTGGCTGTTTTGTCACCAAAAGACCTGGTTGTCGTGGACAGCTATGAACTTGAAAGTGATTATCAACTTGCTGTCAAGAAAATAGGCTGTCAGCTAGTGAGTATAGACGACTTGCATGAAAAGCCCAGCTTTGCAGATTTGATTTTAAATCATACACCCTGCGTTTCTCCGAATGAATACGACGCACAGCCGTACACGCAGTTCGCGCTTGGCCCCGATTATGCATTGATCCGTCCGGCATTTCTCGAATTGGCCAGGATGAAAAAACAGCAAACTGCAAGTGGCTCGGTTCTGATCTGTTTCGGCGGCTCGGACAGCCGGAACTTAACCAGAACGGCACTGAATGTTGTCTTGACCTTCAGTCAGTTTAGCAAAATATGCATCGTAACCGGTGCTGCATACAGTCATCAGGAATCTTTGGCGGCCATTCTAAATGAACACGACAACGTAATTCATTACAGTAACATCAGTGCCGAGGATATGGCCGGACAAATGTCTGAAGCTGAATTATGCATTGTTCCGGCAAGCGGGATCCTGACGGAAGCACTTACGTCGGGAGCAAAAATTATTTCCGGAATGTACGTTGATAATCAGAGGTTTGTTTTTGAAAACTATAAAAAGGCAAATGCCTTTATCAGCGCTGAAGATTTTTCAGAAGAAAACATTCTTTCCGCAGTAGAGAAATATTTTTCTCAGCAAAGTTCTGAAAATGCTAAACTGGTTGATGGAAAATCGGGAGAACGGATAAAAAAACTTTTTCAGCAGCTGGTTTCCGAGCAAAATTTTCAACTGCGCAGATTAACAAATAACGATGCAGAAATAACTTATCACTGGGCTTCGGATCAGCAGGTTCGGAGGTATTCCCTTAATAAAAGTACCATACACTTTGCAGACCATGTTGACTGGCTTTCACGAAAATCAACGGATCCTGAATGTATATTCTATATTGCATTGTATTATGGCAAGCCTGTCGGTTCGATCCGGTTTGACCTGCATGGCGAAGAAGCGGTTATAAGTTATCTGCTGGATCCGGACTATCATGGCCAGGGCCTGGGCGCCGTATTGCTGAAAAAGGGAATTTTATCGCTTTGTGAAAATACAGGGCAAATGATAACACGAATCTCAGGAATTGTAATGCCTGATAACATTTCGTCGTGTAAGACATTCGAGCGATTTGGTTTTACGAAAGAAATGGAAGGTGAGAACTACAAATACACTATGAATATCTGATGAGAATAGGAACATTTGAAATAAATAAAAACAGTCCTGTATTTATCATTGCAGAACTGTCGGCCAATCATAATGGCAGTCTGGAAACAGCGATAGAAACGATCAGAGCTGCTAAAAGAGCTGGCGCGGATTGTATCAAACTGCAGACTTATACGGCCGAAACAATCACCATCGATTCCCGCATGGACGATTTTCGTATCGGCGGGACGATCTGGGACGGACAATATTTATTTGACTTATATCAAGAGGCTTATACGCCGTGGGAATGGCATGCGGAATTATTCCGTGTAGCGGAGGAAGAAGGCTTGATTTGCTTTTCTTCTCCGTTTGATCCAACAGCCGTTGCGTTTCTGGAGACGCTGGATGTGCCCGCCTATAAAATTGCCTCGTTCGAAATTACTGACATCCCTTTGATCGAGCTTGTTGCCTCCAAAGGAAAGCCCGTCATTATTTCCACCGGCATCGCCACCGAAGAAGATATCAGGCTCGCCCTGGATGCCTGCGCAAGGCAGGGCAACGATCAGATTGCTTTGCTGAAATGCACATCGAGCTATCCGGCTCCGATTGGTGAGGCAAACATGACGATGGTTAAAGATTTTGCAGAGCGGTTCCATGTAATCAGCGGCCTTTCCGATCACACCATTGGCAGTACCGTTCCGGTTGTTGCCACGGTTCTTGGTGCCAAAATCATTGAAAAGCATTTCATTCTGGACCGAGCCATCGGCGGCCCCGATGCATCCTTTTCCATGAATGAAGCGGAATTCTCGGAAATGGTGAAATCGGTGAGAGAAGCTGAACAGGCCATCGGCATAGTGGATTATAAACTGACCGAAAAGCAGGCAAAAGGCAAAGACTTTTCAAGATCCTTATATGTGGTTGAGGACATTGCAGCAGGAGAAATCATAACGGAATCGAATGTACGTTCCATTCGCCCGGGCTTCGGTCTGCATCCCAAATATCTGAAAGACATTATCGGAAAGCCGGCCAAAGAGGATCTTAAGAAAGGGTCCCGGATGACGCTGGATAAAATCGCATAGCTCTATCTGCTATACACTCTCAAATGAAATACATGCAAGAGAGTACATTGAAAAGATCATATTGGATTACTAATTGGAAAGCCGGTTTTGAGGAGTAAAATTGAAAATTTAAGAAAACATCCACTTGTCAGGAACAGCGTACTTTACGTTATTACTGACGCTGTAAACAAGGCGGTTCCTTTTTTAATTCTTCCGTTACTTACTCATTATCTGCTACCTGAGGATTATGGTAAAGTTGCCAATTACAATGTTTATCTTAATCTTCTCGTCATTTTCATAGGAATCAACGTTCAGAGTATTGTTTCAGTCAACTTCTACCGACTGGACAAGGTTGAAATCGGGAAGTATATTTTCAATATTTTGTTTGTACTGGCTATCACGCTTGCAGTTTGCGGGCTGATCGTTTTCTGGTTTATCGAACCAATCAGGAGCTACCTTTCAGTCAATACAGCTTTTGTAGTCAGCGGCCTGATCATTGCAACTGCTCAGGTAATCAGTAATATCAATCTGATCATCTGGAGACTTGAAGAGCAACCGCTGTATTTTGGAAGTTATCAGATTTCACAAACCGTTTGTGACGTCACACTTTCACTTATCCTGATCATACTTTTTCAGTTGAGCTGGCAGGGCAGAATCATCGGGATCGGCACCAGTTCCGTTCTTTATGCATTGATCAGTGTGATCCTTTTATGGAAGCGCGGCTATCTGAATATCTCGTATAACAAGCAGTACATTAAAGATATTTTCAGGTTTTGCCTTCCGTTAATACCGCATGCCATCAGCATCTGGGCCCGCGCCGGCGCCGACAGACTCATCATATCCAATCTGGCGGGTGTTTCCGAAAGCGGTATTTATGCAGCCGGATTTCAGTTCAGCCTGATTATTTCTTTTTTGACACTGGCATTCAACAATGCATTTACACCGTTTGTTTACAAGACACTTTCCATTTCTGATCCGAAAGTCCTTGCGGTAAAGAAGCGGAAGCTGGTTAAGCTCACCTATTTGTACATTGTGTCTTTGCTGCTGCTTACATTCGCTGCAACCCTGGCATCGGATATCCTGATTGATCACTTTCTGTCGGAAAAATACAGTGATGCAAAAATGTATGTAGGCTGGGCCTTGTTTTCACAAGCGTTTCAAGGTATTTATCTGATGTATGTTACGTACATTTTTTATGTAAAAAGATCTGCTTCACTGGCAATTGTAACTTTTTTATGTTCTGCGCTGCAAGTTGCCTTGTCCTATTATCTGGTAAGCAGCATCGGGCCGCTTGGCGCTGCTTATTCAAATTTTGCAATCAGTCTGCTCAATTGTCTCGTCGTTATGATGCTCAGCTCAAAGGTTTATCCAATGCCCTGGTTCAGCTTTCGCAATTCCCAGACCAACTAGAATTTCATTGAACTTGCTATGATTAACGACCTTAAAAGACAGATTGTAGTGCTAGCCGAAAAAACGAAAATTTTTCGGAGCATATATTGCGCTTACAAAAGATCCGGAGCCACAGATTTTCCTGCTCAGGTGAAGTCGCGGCAGTCAGCCGATATTTTTGATCTTTCAAAGCTGAGTGCTCCACTGCCATATTTTCCACAATTTTATTTTGAAGATTGCAATTATTACGGCATCCTCTTTCAATTCCTGAAATATGCAAATATTGAAATCGATGACAAAAATCTTCCTTTGCATGAAATTTACCTGGAACACGGCATTGTCATAGGCAACCTTGTTCGTGCCGATTCGGTCATGCTTGCAAAGAAAACGCTGACTTACAGCAGTTACAGGGCAAAATTCATCCAGGAGAAAACAGGCAAAGTACCCATTCAGGTTGGACCTTACATTCATTATTGCGAAGGGCTTCTTGATGCAAAGGCTTTGTCAGAAATCAAAAAGGACCTGGGCAGAGTTCTGCTCGTTTTTCCGAGTCATTCCATTGGCGCGGTTGCGTCAGAATACGATAAAAAGCAGTTTTGTACCGAGATTGAAAAGAGGAAAACCGGATACGATACCGTGCTGGTTTGTATGTACTGGAAAGATACACAAAACGGCGACCATGAATATTACCGGAACATGGGGTACAAACTTACAACTGCCGGGCATCGGGACGATCTGTATTTTCTGAACCGGTTGAAGTCAATTATCTCGCTTTCCGATATGGTCATATCCAATAGCCCCGGCACGCATATTGGTTACAGCCTTTTCCTGAACAAACCCAATTATCTGTTCAAGCAGCACGTAGCCCTTGTATCGAAATCCAAAAGCGGGGACAACTTGTTGAACATCCACTATCAGCCGGAAGTAACAAGTACGAAAGAACGGGACAATCAGCTACTTTACGATGCATTCAGTGTATTTGAGGAAAGAATTACATCAGATCAGTACAAGCTGGCCAATTACATTTGGGGATTCGATCAGATCAAAAGCCCTGAGGAATTAAAATCAGTCTTACTTCATTAATTTTCATCGACATTTGATGTATGAAAATACCGGCATTGCATATTTCAGTTCAGAAGGATCGCAAAATCGATATCCGGAAACTGATATGTATTAACCTTGTCCTGATTGCATTTTTTGATTCATATCCAGTATATAGTACCATTGTGCCGGTTCGTGTGTTTGTGTATGGTTTGAAATTTCTGAACTTATATGCTTTCCTCGCACTGCTGATCAAGAACAATTACAAGAATTACATTCTTGCGGCCCTGATATTGCCTGTGTGGTGGGCTTATTATAATGAAGGCTCGATACTTATTTCCATTCAGTTGCTGTATTCCGGTATTCTTCCGGTGCTGACATTCACGCTGTTAAGAGACGAAGAGCGTTTCAAGGTTGCCCATTGGTATATCAAATTTTTCATTTTTCTGCTCATTGTCGGATTACCCATTTACTTTCTTATCAACCTGGTCAATATTCCTCCGCTATTCTCTATTCAGCGCGGCGAAGCTGGAAGAGGCAGGATTTACGACAACTATTTCTTTTTTTACTGGACCAGACTTGGTGTCAAGAATCGGTTCAGCTCGGTTTTTGATGAGCCCGGCGTAGTGGGCACCATCATTCCGATCATTCTGTTTTATTACCGGCGGATGTTAAGCCGGTTTGAATACTGGGTTCTGGTTATATCGGGAATTCTCTCTTTATCGCTCTTTTTCCTTATTACATTTCTACCCATCCTATACTTTTCGAATACCCGGCTGTTAAAGGCGAAAGAACTTATCTTCCGTCTGGCCTTCTCTGTAGTCTTCATTTGCATTTCCTATATTTTATTTGTTTTTGCAGCAAGAAGCACTAAAGATGACCCGATATTATCTCTCAAAATATACAATCGTTTTGAATGGCAAAACGGCTGGATTGTGGGTATCGTTAATAACAGAGATACAGCGATCCGGGGATTCGAGTCCCTGTATCAGGGTTTTCTTTCGGAAAGCAACACGGATTTGCTTACAGGAAAAGGAAAAGATTATATGCTGAAGGTATACGGCGGTTCTACATTATCATACAGGGTTTTTGTTCTGGAACGTGGTATTCTCATCCTTTTTTATCTGATTTTTCTCTTTGCCTATTTCCACCCGTGGCGAAGATATTTCATTTTCAGCTGCATTTCCATGCTGCTTTTAATGCTTGTTTTCTTCCAAAGACCCATGCTGTACTCAATCAATTATTTTTTACTGGTGTATGTCGGTCTTGAACTGTTTGAAATGCAGGCCCGATTTAATTCTAAAAAACTAGATTCCAAGAATGAAGATAGCACACATTACTCCATCACTCAGTAGGGGTGGCGCAGAAAGATTTGTCGTCGATTTATGTAATGAAATGGCCAGGATTCCAGGCGTCGATGTATACCTGCTCTCACTGAAGGACAATAGTGTTTCGGATTCATTCCTGTCGGAACTTGCCAATGAGGTTCATTATATTTCTTTTAAAAAGAAAAGCGGGTTTGACCCAAAGACTTTACTAAGCGTTTCCAAATGGATAAACAAGATCAAACCGGATATTGTAAATACACATATAAATGCATTTGAATATATCAACCTTAATGTATTCTTTCAATTCCCTTCCCGTACAAAGTATTTTCATACACTCCATTCGCAGGCAGCTCAGGAATGTCCTATCGGCATACTTAAAATAGCCCGCAGCCATTACTATAAAAAAGAACGGGTAACTCCGGTTACGATCTCTGAGGACGGAAAAAGAACTTTCAAGGAATATTACGGTCTGGGCAACGACATTACGATTGTAAATGGCCGCCCTGTGCTAGAAACAACGCCGGAATTTCCTGAAATACAAAAGAGATTCAGTGTAAAAGAGAATGAATACCTGCTGCTTAATGTCGGCCGTGTGGTTGAAGTCAAGAATCAGGAAATGCTGGTCAGAGCCGTTCAGATGTTTAATCAGCAAATGACGGATAAAAAGTGCCGGCTTCTGATTATCGGTGATTTGAGAGAACAAAAGGTTGCAGCCCGCCTGCAAAACCTTGCAGAAGGTGATCCTTACATAGAGCTGATTGGCGCAAAAGATAATATCGTAGATTATCTGTCTGTTGCCGATGCTTTTTGCATGTCAAGCCTTTATGAGGGAATGCCCATTTCGCTGATTGAGGCATTGTCTCTGGGATGTATTCCGATCTGCACGCCCGTAGGAGGCATACCCGAAATGATTACGGATCAGGTAAATGGATTTTTAAGTAAGGATGTAACAGAAACAGCGTTTTTCGAAGCCATCAAGGCATTTCATTACTTTATTGATAAGCAGAAAATGGCAGAGAATTGCGTTGATACATTTCTTCAAAAATACCACATTCGTTCAACTGCTGAAAAATACCTCGGATTGTATAAACAAAAAATGAAGCTGCAGTGAAGGAAACCGGCATAGCAAAACGGGCCAATTTGGCACGATTGTTATCGTTTTAAGCATAAAATCAGGCACAAAATCATATACTCGCTGCATGGCTAAACGTCTGCAACTGCCTTGATTTTCAAAAATCAGCAAAGCATTCATCTGTCGCATTGAAAACCGAAACATTCTTTTATGAAAGTACTAGCACTTTGGGCAACGTTTATCGGCTTGTCATTTTTAAGTTCAGCCGCCTATTCTCAACATAAAGTCCTTTCCTACGATTCGACCAGACATTCCAGCAGGGTCAGCAAAACCATTCTTAAATTAGATATTCAAAAGGATTTCGGCGCCATTCCGAATGACACCATCAATGATCACGCCGCTTTTCAGGCTGCATCGGACTTTATCAATCGTCGGAAAGGCTATTGTGAACTGATCATACCAGCAGGAAAATACATCGTCGGTAAACAGGAGAAGCTGGGTAACCGGGACTATTACTACCGCGGAATGGATGTTATCCAGATTATCAATGCCAAAAACGTAAAGATCAAGGGCGTGGCCGGCAGCTTACTGAAATATGACACCGGCTTCAGATTCGGCACTTTTAATCCGCAGGACGGTTCCAGTACGAACATTACGATGGAATGCACTCCGAAAACCAAAACAACTTCCGATAAAAGGGCTGATCTGGGAAGATGCATCCTGATCGTGAACAGCAGCAATGTTACCGTTGAAAACCTGGAACTGGATGGCAATTTCTATACAGAAACACTGAATAACATGAATACGTACAAAATGAAGTGTATGGATGAGAAAAGCCCGTCCTTTAACCCGAAGAAGATCAATATAGGCGGCGGCTATGGCGACTGCGGCATTCAGCTGGCGCATTATGGCGTTTACGTTTCGCATTCCGGGAATGTCACCCTGCGGAAAGTAACTGTTCAGCGTTTTGGCCTGGATGGCATGCAGATAGCAAATTCCCATACCGAGCCGGGTCAGAAGAATGTCAGGATCATTCAGTGCAAACTTGACTTCAACGCCAGAACGGCATTGGCCCTGACGGGCGGCGATAAAATGGAGATTACCGGTACGTCACTGACGAATACCGGACGGTGTTTGTACGCTGCTACCGGAACCGGGGTAGACATTGAAGCAGAGGTTGACGCGAAACGGAAAGAAAAATTGGTTACCAATGTCAAATTCACCAACTGTAGTTTCAGCAACAACAGTTCCGGTGAAATTCTGGCCAAATTCGGGCTGGGCTCTTCCAACGTTACTTTCGAAGGGTGTGATATTAAAAGCAGCAGCCGCGCAATTAATCTGGGCAGAAAAAATAAGGGTTACAGATTCGTAAATAATAAAATTAGCGGCTCCAAAATCGTTGTTGTCGAAGATAAACAGATTGATATCCGGGATAAAGCCTTGCCAAAAAGCACCAGAACGCCGGGCGCATCAAAAAATGAAAAGTCGTTAAGAACCGCTCCTGATTCCAATGTCTTTGAAAACAATGTGCTCGTAGACTGATCTATTGCATCTTTACTACAAGCAGTAACTGGTACCAAATTTTATAATGAGAGTTTTAGTAATTATCAATGACGTATCCCAGGGCGGTGGAGAAAAGCTCTTAGCCTCTTCTCTTCCGTTTTTCAAAAAAAAAGGCATCGATATTGCGCTGTTGCTACTTAATGGAAAAGCATCTGTGCCTTCATTCTTGTCAGACATTAAAAAAGCCGGAATCACCATTCACGACCTTGGCATAAATAGTTTTTACAATCCGTTGTGCGCATGGAAAATACGGACGTTTCTTACAGCTAATACCTTCGATGTCGTTCATGTTCACTTGTTTCCGGCCCAATACTGGGCTAGTCTGGCTGTCTCTTCCATGATGGTCAGGCCGGTTTTGATTTTTACGGAACACAGTAACCATAACAAAAGGCGGGAGAAAAAGTATCTGCAAGGAATAGAGCGCGCTGCATACAAACCCTATTCGGCCATCATCGCCATTACGGATAGCGTCAATACCAAACTGGTTGCGTGGATCGGCCAGGGCGAAAAAATCCATACAATCCATAACGGCGTAGACCTTACAGGCATTGCTGATGCTCCAAAGCTTGACAGATCAGCATTACGCGCGCAACTAAATATTCCGCTTAATGCCCGATTAATACTCATGGCGGCCAGTTTCAGGTATCCGAAGGATCAGGGCGCGCTGATCAAGGCTTGTGCAATCCTGGGAAAAGAGTATCATGTGTTACTTGCCGGTGAAGGCGAACTGAAGGAAAAAACGAAGGCACTGGCCGTTGAATGCGGCGTGGAAAATCAGGTCCATTACCTGGGCTTTCGTACCGATATTTCTTCGTTGATGAAGACCGTTGATCTGAATGTCCTTTCTTCATCTTATGAGGGCATGTCCGGGGTTACACTCGAATCACTTGCAGCCGGCGTTCCGTTTCTGGGTTCCGATGTTGCCGGAATTCGTGAAATCGTACCGGACAAGTCCTTTCTGTTTGTTCCCGGCGACGAAGTTGATCTGGCAAATAAAATCAGACCTGTTTTTCAGGAACCGGGCTTGTCTGAAAAAATGGCCACAGAAGCAGTCATATTTGTAAAAAGCTTCAGTATGGAAAATATGGTAGATAAATACATTCTACTTTACAAAAAATTACTGGATCAGTAAAAATTTTTTATGCTGTAATCTGCCGCAGCGGCCAAAATTACTCGGTAAAACCTACCGCCGGAATGCTACACTTTTTGCTGAATGCAACTGTTTTATGATTAGAATTGTTTTACGAAAACTAAAACTAGTTCTGTTTTTTTGTAAAACAATTTTAATCAAACATTACAGCATGACAACTTGGTCAACAAAATTCCTTTGCCTCGTGTTAGTTGGAATTCTGACACTATTATCCGCACACACCAACGCCATTGATCCCATCCGTTTTTCCATCAGTACATCTGCAGAAGAGGTTTCGGTTAACGAAGAGTTTGAAATCAAGATAAAGGCCGATCTTCTGAACATACCCGCCAACACTGTTTATGTTTTTGAAACTGCCCGTGCATTTCGCCTGAAGGTAATCTTTCCTGACGGATTTCAACAAACCGGAGGATCTTACCATGACTTTATCGAAGGTGAACTAAGCGGCAGCAAGCCAACAGCATTTTACACGCTCAGGGGAAAGTTCGTCAGTGCCGAACGAGCCGGTGTCTTTCAGTTACTAAGAAGCCACAAGTCTGCAAATAGTGCAAGCGACTTTATCGAGGTGGACAGGCTTTCATTTGGTATGAGTGAAGGCGTACAGGAAGGATCATCCAATGCCCGTATCGCACTGGCAGGAAAGATTTCATATGTTCCGTACCTGAGTATGGCGGAATTAAGATCAATTACTGATACAGCCACAACTGTTTTTATCACAGATCCGGCCCGTGCGGGAATATTCAAGCATAATCCGTCTTCCACCAAGGCAGACGACGGAGCGCTGACCATAGTTGCTTCCGGCAAACGATATGAGCGCGTGTTTTCAGGCCCGGTGAATGTAGAATGGTTTGGGGTTGTCGGCGATGGCGCAACAGATCATACGGCAACATTGCAGAAAATGCTTGACCGGGCGGATATCAGCAGCATTTATTTTCCAAAACCGGCTGTTTCTTACCGGATTAAAAATCTGAATATGCGCTCCAACAAAACGCTTACCCTTGAAGAAGGCACCGTTGTAGAAGGGTTTGGTACACTGGGTCTGGAAGAAAGAATGATCATGATGTACAATGTTCAGAATGTCTCCATTAAGGGGAACAACGTTGTATTCAAAGATCAGAAGGCAAAATACACAAGCGGAGAACAACGGCATATTTTCATCATGCTTGGTGTCAAAAATGTAACGATCGAAGGAATTGCGGCCAACAACAGCGGCGGTGACGGATTTTACATCGGTTCCAGCCCGACTCAGAAATTTTCGGAAAATGTAAAACTGATCAACATCAGTGCGGACAATAACAGAAGACAAGGCCTTTCCATTATATCCGGTAAAAACATTGAGGTAATCAGTCCCGTCTTCTCCAACACAAACGGAACGGCTCCGAGCGCCGGAATCGACATTGAGCCAAACTACCCTGACGAATTTCTGGAAGGCATCCGCATCACCAATCCGATTACGAAAAACAATATTGGAGCCGGTATCGTCATTCTTATTGATGATTTCAAAGGCACAAACCGTGTTGTGGACATTGCCATTACCAATCATATAGATGATGGCAGCTTTTACGGCGCATATATTTCCAGAGCCACGGGAGCTATTACGGGAACGATCACCTTTCAGAATCCGATCTGGAAAAACAATAAAGCCAACGGCTTCTGCGCCAGCAACTACAGTTCCAGTGCATGCGCTGTTCAGATCAATGATCCCACGGTGATCGATTGCAATAATGCCGGCTCGACGCATGCGCTGTTTGGCTCCGCTATGCTGGTTTATCGTGAAGCAAGTGCGATAGGTGATGCCAATATCGGCAATGTCCACATTGTCCGTCCAAAAGTTTACGATACAAGAAGTGTCAAAAAGATGGTTTCGGCATTTGCATTTGAAGATGTGTCCAAAAAAGGAACCGTTAAAAACTGCAGTCTGATCGATCCTGCCGTGCTGGAAGGACTGGATGCTCTGAAATATGTGCACATGGCGGTTGTGGATAATTTTGCTTTATCCGACAGGCATGAAAAACTGACTTTTGATATTGCGCAGGCAAACCGGTTACTGACTTACGGCTTCTTTAAAAAAGTGTTTCACAATGCCACTTCAACAGGTTTAAGAACAATTTCGCTTAACGGGCTGCCGCCTAACTATCCTGCAATAACTTTCGAAGTACGTACTGGACAGATATTGAGGCTCATACCATTAATTAATGACACGATCCTGCCTATTTCCGCAACCAAGGGAAAGTACATCCAAAGTAATGTAGTGGGAAGCAAAATCACACTTCGGAAAATTGCAACGAACACCTGGCAAGTGGACGGAATGGTAGGAACCTGGACCGTTCAGCCTTAACTTTTATCAGCTGCGAGAGGGAACATTTCCGCAAGATTTCAGATCGGAGCAACCTTATTTTGTGCACATCGACTATTTTTGTCAATCACTGACAATTATAAACAACTATATGCACCTACAAAATAAGATAATTTGCGTCATTGGTCTGGGTTACGTAGGGCTGCCTCTCGCAGTTGAATTTGGTAAAATTTTTAAAACAATCGGGCTTGACATTGATCAGCAGAGAATAAACGAATTAAACAATCAGTTCGACAGAACGCTTGAAGTGGATGCGGCAGGACTAAAATCGGCCGACAAACTGAGATTTACCTCAGATCCCGACGATATTCGACAAGCCTCCATCTTCATCATCACTGTCCCTACCCCGGTTGACCAGTTCAATAATCCCGATCTTACGCCTGTCCGGAAAGCGACGGAAACGGTTGCACGCAATTTGAAAGCTGGCGACCTGGTTATCTATGAATCAACGGTTTATCCCGGTGTTACGGAAGATTACTGTGTTCCGATCCTGGAAAAGATTTCCGGGCTGACATTCAATCAGGATTTCTTCTGCGGCTATTCTCCGGAGCGGATCAATCCGGGTGACAAGCATCATACGCTGACAAAAATCAGGAAAGTAACTTCCGGATCAACGCCGGAGATTGCGGAGGAAGTGGATGAATTATACAGCTCAATTATCGCCGCAGGCACATTCAAAGCTTCGAGCATAAAAGTTGCCGAATCTGCCAAAGTGATCGAAAATGCACAGCGCGACATCAACATTGCCTTTGTAAATGAGCTTGCAAAAATCTTTAACCTGCTGAAAATCGATACGAGCGAGGTTTTGGAAGCAGCCGGGACCAAATGGAATTTCCTTCCGTTCAAACCCGGGCTTGTAGGCGGGCACTGCATCGGCGTAGACCCTTTTTATCTGGCGCAAAAGGCCAAGGAAGTAGGTTATCATCCGGAAATTATTCTTGCCGGCCGCAGGTTAAATGATTCCATGGGGCCCTACGTTGCTACCCAGTTCATCAAATTGCTGATTCAGAGCGAACGTAAGATAAAGGGCCAGGATGTGCTCGTGCTCGGGATTACTTTCAAGGAAAACTGCCCCGACATTCGCAACAGCCGGGTGATCGACATTATCCGGGAACTGGAATCGTACGAGATGAATGTTCATGTATATGATCCCTGGGCCGACAAAAAGGAAGTCGAGCACGAATACGGGATTACTTTAATCGATCATCTGGAGGAAATTGAAAAATACCAGGGAATTATTGCCGCTGTAGGGCATGACCAGTTGCTTGATCTGCCCATTCCATCCGGAGAAAACGGCCCGATCGTTTACGATGTAAAAGGAATATTTCCCAGAGAAAAAATGTACGCAAGGCTGTAAAAAGCTTTGACTGTCAGTCTTATATCCATTTCAAACTGCTTTTCGCAGCACTTATTTTGCTGCCCTGAATATCATGAATTTCAATAAATATCATCAGCAGGATATATCATCCTCCAAGTTTCTGGTTACCGGAGGTGCCGGATTTATCGGTTCAAATCTTGTTGCATATCTGGCGCAGTATCAAGCCGCAGAGATTGTAGTTCTGGATAATTTATCCACTGGCTATCTGGAAAACATTGCAGAATTTATCAGTAACGGACAGGTTCGGTTTATTGAAGGCGATATCCGGAATTACAAAACCTGCACGGAAGCCATGCAGGGAATTGACTATGTCCTGCATGAAGCGGCACTGGGTTCGGTTCCGAGAAGTATCAATGACCCGATCACAACCAATGAAGTCAATATCAGCGGTTTCCTGAATGTTCTGCAGGCAGCCAAAGAAGCAGGCGTAAAACGAATGGTATATGCCGCTTCGTCCTCGACTTACGGCGACAGTCCTTTGCTGCCAAAGCAGGAAGCTGTTATAGGAAATCCTTTGTCGCCTTACGCTGTCACCAAATATGTGAATGAGCTTTATGCCGATGTTTTCTCGCGTACTTATCAGTTTCACAGCATCGGCCTGAGGTATTTCAATGTTTTCGGGCCAAAGCAAAATGTCAACGGGCCTTATGCTGCTGTTATTCCCCTGTTTATTACACAAATTCTGAACGGCGAGCGGCCGGTTATTAATGGTGACGGGCTTACTTCAAGGGATTTTACATTTGTGTCCAATGTAGTCCAGGCGAATATCAAAGCATTGCTGGCGGATAATCTTGTAAAGCATGAAGTTTTCAATGTTGCCTGCAATGAGCAAACGTCACTGACCCAACTTGTATCTGCAATTACTGAAAATCTGGGAAGCTCGCTGGAACCCGTTTACAAGCCGGAAAGAAAAGGAGACGTGAAGCACAGCCTTGCCGATATTTCCAAAGCCGGCAATCAGTTGCATTACCAACCCGAGGTTTTGTTTAAAGACGGTTTGAAGGAAACCATAACTTATTTTCAGGAACTAATCGGCGCTTCCTGATCAATGATCATTTAAAACTGACATAATCGTGAACATTCAGCCATAATAACTGACACTTCTGAACGTCACAGGCGCTTTATTTCGATGAACAAAATCAAATTACTTAGGATTACTACTGAAACTTATTCGCTACGTATATTGCTTAGAGGACAACTGAGATATATGTCAGAAAACGGGATGGATGTGTATATGGCCAGCACTCCTGATGAGCATGTCCCGGAAATGGTGGAAAGTCAGAATGCGCATTTCTACCCGCTGCATCTTTCCCGGGAGCTGACGCCCTTCAAAGATCTGATTGCGCTGTTTGATACCATCAAACTAATCAGGCGGATCAAACCTGAAATTGTGCATACACATTCACCAAAGGCTGGAATTATCGGAATGCTGGCGGCTTACATCTGCAATGTCCCGCTAAAAATGCACACCGTTGCCGGCTTGCCGCTCATGGAAGTTACCGGCCCGAAAAGGAAGTTGCTCAATTTTGTAGAATCCCTTACTTACTGGTGTTCAGACTGGGTCCTGCCCAATTCCCAGGAGCTCAAACAATTTATTCTGGACAACAATCTGAGTTCAAACAAGTCGAAAGTGAAGGTTTTGGGAAATGGCAGCAGCAATGGCATCGACCTCAATTACTTCTCCATCAATCCGCAATTACTGGCTGAGAGCAAGGATTTTAAAAAGCGTCATAACATCAGTGAGAAGGATATCGTACTTGCTTTCATGGGCAGGCTTGCCAATTACAAAGGCATCAATGAGCTGGTGAGAGCATTTAAAGTCCTCCAAAAGCGCCATCAGCATCTCAAACTGGTGTTGATCGGTGCGCCCGAAGACCTGAATCCGCTTGAAGAAGATACGGATCGTGAGATCATTAACAATCCATCCATCATTGCAGTCGGACATCAGAATGATGTGCGGAAATTCCTGGTTGCTTCCAACATATTTGTGTTTCCAAGTTACCGGGAAGGTTTTCCGCAGGCACTGTTACAAGCCAATGCCATGGGTATTCCCTGCGTTGCTACGAACATTAACGGCTGCAATGAAATGATCGAGAACGGCAAAACAGGAATTCTTATTCAGCCCAAGAATGTTGAAGCAATTGTTGAAGCATGCGAAAGGTTGATCGAAGATCGTCAGGCCAGCGAAAAGATGGGGAAATTGGCACAGCAGTTTGTGCTTGAAAATTTTGAGCAGCAGCAGTTATGGAAAGCGATTCACACTTTTTACCATTCACATCTGCCGAAAAAGAAGCTGGAATAAAGTACAAAACAATATTTCCGTATAAATTCAGTAAATCTGCTTTTCAGGATACTTCAACTCTTTGCTTCCTTGCATACATTAAAGAATTTCTCTTTTACCCAATATGCACCGCTGAAAAATCGGATAAGGCCATTCGGTAAAAAAACCTGTTCGATTCATGTTTGTGGATAATATTTAACTGTGCCAAAAATTTACCTTTGACCGCAAACAAGATTTATCACTTACTGGCAAGTGAATAGAATGTAGTTCCTGATATTCATGTTGACAGTAGTAATAGATTGAGCGTACATTAGAGAAAATTTTGAATTATATTGAAGCTCGTAAACTACAATAAGCCGTAATCTTTAAAGGTAAATATAGAAACATGGAATAATTTGACTCTTTTAAACAGGTTAATTGATAATATGGTTGATATGTGCCTTCAGTATCTATGAAAATATTACACGTTATAACCCTTGCCGAACTTGGAGGGGCACAGTCAGTTGTGTTAAATCTGGCAGCAGAGTCTATTCGGAACGGACATGAGGTTATGGTTGCATCATCAGCCGGTGGCGAGCTGTGGAATACTTTGCCGAAAGAAGTAAAACAATGGAAAATACCATATCTGCAAAGAAGTATAAGTTTGCTCAAAGAAATCAAGGTAGTGAAAGAACTAGGCAAAATAGATGCGGCCTTCAACCCTGATATTGTGCATTTACACTCCTCCAAGATTGGAATCCTGGGACGTCTTGCTTTTCCAAGTTCCAAGATCATATACACCGTTCACGGGTTTGATTCCATTCGCGTTGCATACCGCAAGTTTTTATTTTTAGAAAAGCTTTTAAAGAAAAGAGCACGGCATATTGTAGGTGTCAGCCAGTATGATTACAACAATCTGCGTAAGGAAGGCATCCGGGACAACACAGGGTTTGTCTATAACGGCATAATAGATTACCATACATCTTACGACAAACCTGAATCTGAAAACCACAATCGATTGAAAAGCATAATACAGGCAAAACCGGGTTTCAAGGTAATCTGCATTGCTCGTATTTCACCGCCAAAGCGGTTTGACTTATTTTGTGAAGTTGCAGAAAAGCTTAAAATACATGGTGCAAATTTTTTCTGGATTGGCAATAAAGAAAAATTATCAGATGTTCCGGACAATGTATTTTGCCTGGGTGAAGCAGAAGAAGCACACAGATTATTGGAACATGCCGACGTTTTTATGCTGCCGTCCGATTACGAAGGAATGCCGATGTCAATTCTGGAAGCTTTGTGCTATTCAGTGCCCGTAATTGCATCGGATGTAGGCGGAATTTCAGAAGTACTGAATGGCTCCAACGGAAAGGCAGTTGATAACCAGGTTTCGTATTTTGCAGAAGCAATATTAAAATATATAAATAACAGAGACGAACTTGTACTGGCAAAAAGAGAAGCAAGGAAATCGTACGAAAAGTATTTTACTATTCAATCCATGTACAATGCATATCTGGATTTATATCATTCAACTCATGTATTAAAGAACAGTAAAAGCTGAATATCAGAAACACTGCTTTCCTGATAAATTGTACACTTTAATTCCTTATGTAACCGGAAAATGCGTCTATATTTTATCACCGGAACGGATTTTAAAACTGAAAACGTTCTTCTGTTTTATACCATTCTTACGTATAATGTAATGCAGTCAAAAACGAATTATTCCTGCATGCCAAACAAGCTTAATATTAATTATAAACACACTTACATAATTAAAATTGAATGATTACATTCTTCATTTCTTCAGCCAATGTATTGATATAGAATTTATACTAGAATCAATGCATTATTACTTCTAAAAAATTACAATAATCATGCTAAAACCATTATCAATTAGCAATAGAATCAATTCTGAATATTACATTGTTTCCTTTTGCGGTATATACTAGTGAATACTGGCACTATGACAGACTGATTAAAACAGAAATTTTTTCTTTTTTTAAAAAATTCATGTCTGATCAGAAAGAAAGATCAGGCCGGATAACAGAATTCAGAACTTTTTGATCAATCTGGAAATAAATTGTATCAGGGACATCCATTAGTTATTTATATGCTTATACGTTTCATATGCTTATTAAATCAGGCTGCTTTTTCATTTAACCCTTGAACCTGTTATTATATTTATTAAAGTTTGCAGCGCCAATCTGATCACGCACAAATTTTAAAAAAGCCTTCCCTGAAGAATTAAATTTATTCCTGACTTAAGGTTTTAAAATTTTCCGGTTTGGTTCTAAAACATGAATAAAAAGTATTGTTAAATGATCGAAAACCGGAATTTAGTTTAATAAAATACTTATACGTGCATTGTACTTGTAACTTTACATAATCTGCTCCAAATAGTAATGATTGTATTTTTATAAAAATTACGGTGATCCGCTTCAGTTAAATTAATATTTTATATTATAAAAGTTTATACCTAAACTTGCGATTACAATGCAAAATTCCCTAAAAAACCACACTATTTTATTCATCTTAATACACACATATGAACAACACTTACGTAACGAACCGCAGGTATATACACCGGCTTTTAAGTAAAACGGCAACTTCAAAGGAGGTTTTGATAGTAACAAGCTATGATTACTTTCTTCAGAAGCACGATCTTGCCCTGCTTCTGAAGAAATACAAGGAGGTGATTCTCATACCGCATTCCAACGACGACGATTATCTTCTCAACCATACTGTCAGACCGCTGCTGGACAAATTTGAAAAAATCCACCTTGTTACGAATCCGCAATATGACAAGCGTAACAGGATTATATATGAACTCGTAGTACAAAAAAACAAATCAATCCGGATAACAACAGTTTATGACTTCTGCGAAAAAAGTCTTAAAAAGGTTTACATTCCTGACAACGTTTCCGAGATAAATCCCAATCTTCTTACGATCCCGACATTCGGACGGAGAATCCGATACCCCAAGAAAATTATTGATGTCACGATTTCTATCATTCTCTTTCTTTTTACTTTTCCGCTCTGGATACTGAGTTACTTCAAAATTAAAATACAGTCACCCGGACCTGTCTTTTACTTTCAGGAAAGGGTCGGCATGAATAACGTTTCTTTTAATTGCATCAAATTCCGGTCTATGGGACTTGATGCGGAACTTAACGGCGCTTCATTTTCGAAAAAGAATGATTCCAGAACCTTTTCATACGGTTCGTACATGCGTCTGAGCCGGATTGATGAACTTCCGCAAATCATTAACATTTTCAAGAGAGACTTGTCACTGATCGGGCCAAGGCCGGAACGTCAGGTTTTTACGGAAACATTTGATGAATTGATTCCGTATTACAATATGCGGCATAACATCAAACCCGGTATTACAGGATACGCTCAGGTAATGTATACATATGGTGCAGGCGTGTTCGATGCGCGGCACAAACTTATGTATGACTTGTACTATATCAAAAATTGGAGCCTGCTTTTGGAACTCAAGATTATTCTGAGAACTGCCTTTGTCATTTTTGGTAGAAGAGGACGCTAAGACCAATTCCGGAAATCTTTATAGGAATCAGTAACCCATACTGAATGAGGAACTTAATTCTTGCGTTATCCATATGCTTCATTTATCATTCTGACGCGCTTTCACAGGATTCAACTTTAACTTATTCTGCTGAACTGCAAGCTGCTGCTTCTACAGAAAACACGCCATTCTGGTTAAATGCAAATCAATATGGTGTAATTCCTGTTAACGGATCATTCCTGCTGGCAAAAGGCGGAATCCATAAGATTTACAACATAAATAATCCGCGCTTTTTTCAATGGTCTGCCGGTGCTGAACTGATAGCAAATGCCGGAAAAAATTCTTCTTTCTTTTTTACTGATCTGTACCTGGCCGGCAAAGCCGGCCCTGTTGAAGTAAGCATCGGGCAGCAAAAAGAATTTACAGGCCTATCCGACAGCACTTTAACCAGCGGACCCATCGCGATGTCTGCCAATTTCCGCCCGTATCCCAAAATCCGGATCTCAACACCGGATTACTTCAGTATTATACCGGCCAATGATATAATATCACTGAAATTCGCTTATTCCGACGGGTTACTTGGCTCTGCACAAGTACATTACGGGAATGTAAAGAGGGTTCCTGACATTTATCTTCATCATAAATCCATTTACTTCCGTTTTGGCGGACGTAAACAAAAACTGAACCTGTTTGCCGGTTTTAACCATCAGGCCATGTGGGGCGGAGAAGACAAGATTTTCAGTTCCGGCTTGAAAAGACCGGAGGCTTACCGCTATGTGGTTTTTGGAAAGCCGTGGCAATTTAGCCGGGTCGGGAACCACTTTGGAACCATTGATCTGGCCGTAGAGTGGAAATTCACAAACTGGACTGCTTTTCTTTACCGGCAGAATATTTACGAAGACGGCTCTTTAAGCAACTTTTCCAACATTGCAGACGGCCTGAACGGTTTCAGGCTGAAAAGAACGGGTTACCAATCTACGCCTTTCAAGTTTAAAACGTTTTTATTCGAATTGCTTTACACCAAAAACCAGGGCGGAACAGTATTTGACTTTGCAACAGGCACATTCGGCCAGGATAATTATTTCAACCATTATGTATACAGTCAAGGCTGGTCATACAGAAACAGGTCGTTGGGAACGCCGTTTATTGGACCTAAACAGCTGTTAAGGGACAAATGGAATACTGCTACATCCAATTACACTTTGAATAACAGGATCATTGCATACCATATCGGGAGCAGTGCCAGCATCCATGAAATAAATCTGACATTCAAAGGAAGCTATTCTGCCAACTATGGCACTTATGGTTCTGGTTTCAGGCATACAATACATCAAACTTCCTTTTTAATCAGAGCGGAAACCCCGCTGCCTTCAAGAAAAAAAGATTTTGTAAATGTAAGCCTGGCAGCCGATATTGGCGGACTGTATCCCAACAATGCTGCTGTCATGATTGGTTGGAAGAAGGCCGGCTTTACAAAATAAATGGTTTCAAACCCGAAATTAACAAGATATTATTCAACACATAAAGGAGCTTTAACCTGTCAGATGCGAGTCTGTTTGATCTTTCTTATGCTATGTCTCGCGTCTGGTTCCTACGCTCAGGATTCTACTGTATTTTATAAAACTTCATTCGCTTTGTCCGGCGCTACGGACCAGACCCCCTTCTGGGTACGAGCCAATCAGAACGGCAATATTCCGCTGGAAGGAAATTTTGCATTTGCCAATCTCGGAATTTACAAAAGATACGATTCCAATCATTCAAAACTGCTTCAATGGAGTGCAGGGGCGGAAGTTGCAGCAAGCTATTCCACACAAACCAACCTGTTTTTTTCAGACCTTTATGTTACTGGTAAAATCGGAATACTGGAAGTTCTGGCAGGACAAAAAAATGGAGTTACCGGATTAATGGATACAACTTTGACGTCCGGCTCACTATCCGTGGCAGGAAATGCACGTCCTTTCCCGAGATTGCAGCTTGCGGTTCCGGATTATTATCCGCTTCATTTTACAAAGGATCTTGTTTCCTTCAAGTTGTCTTACTCAGATGGTTTTATCGGCCCAAGTGAAATAAATTACGGAATTGCCAGCCAGATTCCCCGCACTTATTTTCATCAGAAAACTTTTTATCTGAAGTTTGGCAATGCCGCCAGCCGGCTTCATGTATATACCGGATTCAATCATCAGGCCATGTGGGGCGGAGAAGCGAAAATTACGCCTTTGTATAATCTTGCACCGCTTAAAGCATACTGGTACACCGTTACCGGAAAAACTTTCCACTTTAAAAAGATCGGAAATCATTTTGGAACCGTAGATATTGCGGGAGAATGGAAAGGCAGAAACTGGTCCTATTTTGTATATCGTCAAAATATTTATGAAACGGGTTCCTTGTTCAGGATCATCAATTACCAGGATGGGCTTAACGGTCTGCGAATCCGGAGAAACAAACCTTATGATAAACAAAACAGGCACTTTGTATTTACCGGCTTTCTGCTTGAAGTATTGGGCACCAATAATCAGATTAACAGATCGCCATTTGAAGATCAGTCCGTTTATGAAAACGGGGATTATTACAACAGTTATATTTACCGTCGTGGCTGGTCGTATAAAGGAAAAGAAATCGGAACGCCGTTAATTCCGGAATCCGGAACAACAAAAAAAAATTTGCCTCGTAACGATTCAGAATTTACAAACAACAATCATTTATGGGCATTTCATTCGGGTTTTACGGCAATTTGGCTGCGTACCAGCCTGCGTTTTAAAGGTACATATTCGCGTAATAACGGCTCGCTGCTTGGCAAGTTTGATTCAACAAAGCAACAGATATCGCTCATACTATCGGCAGAAAAAAAATTAAAAATATTGAAAGAATGCAGCATTTATTCAAGTATATCGTGCGATATTGGAGAATTGTATCCAAATTCCTACGGTTTGCTGATTGGTTTTCGGAAAGCAGGTTTTCTGGATTAAATAGTGTGGATAGCTGCCTTGAAACAGTTTGAACACAAGCAAACAATTACTATTCAGCTATTGGGAGTATTACATTATACACATGACGAAAAAATTTGAGGACGTATTTATGAAATTTATTTTTAATATTATTTTACTGCTTGCAATGTCATGTGTTTGTTACGCACAATCAGAATCTGAGCAGCAGGAAACGTTTTCCGATTCCGTTTCCAATTATATAGAAGTGTCGGGCATTGGAAGCACCGGTTCACGTACGCCGTTCTGGATGCAGGCCAATCAGTTCGGTACAGTACCTTTAACAAGCCCTTCCGGCAGTGTACGCGGCGGATTTGAAAAATATTGGTCCATTTCACAAAGCGGAAAAACAGACAATAAATGGCGGGCCGGCATAGGCGTTGAAGCTGTTGCCAATTTTTATGACAACACCAAAGTGCTTCTTCCGCAACTGCATGGAACGCTTCGTTTTAAAAACTGGGAATTATATGTAGGACGAAAAAAGCAATGGCTTGGTCTGGCAGATTCCACAATGGGATCGGGTTCTTATGCATGGTCCGGAAATGCACTTCCGATTCCCAAGATTTTCATCGGAACGACCCGCTTTGTACCGGTGCCGTTTACCAAAGGCTGGCTTTCATTCAATGCATTTTATTCGGACGGATTGTTTGAAAAAAACCGGCCGGTTACAAGCGGGCTGAAATTTCATCAGAAAGCATTGTATGCGCGTCTCGGGAAAGCAGATTCGAAAGTAAAATTATACGGCGGTTTCAATCATCAGGTTCAATGGGGTGGAAAATCGCCATACCTGACTCAAAGCGGCAAATTACCCGATGGATTTAGTAATTATGTGCATGCCGTATTTGGTACTATCGGCGGCAGCGGGGACGCCGTTACATTTTTTGACAGCACAAGCCGCATTGGTAACCATCTGGGATCCATTGATATTGCACTTGAAATTGAAACCTTCGCCAGCAGTATTTTACTTTACAGGCAATTTATCTATGAAGACGGATCTTTGTTTTATCTGACCACGCTCTCTGACGGTCTGACCGGAGTACGTATCCGCCGGAAAAATTCCTACGGTTCCAATTTTGAAATTACGGAAGGAGTGCTGGAACTGCTTTATACCAAAAATCAGGGCGGAAATGTCTTTGTGATCGGCGATGGCAAAAAACGCGGGATTGATGATTACTTTAACAATCAGCAAGTACGTGACGGCTGGTCCTATTTTGACCGCACGATTGGAACTCCTTTTATACCGCCAACTTCCCAGACAAAATGGAAATGGCCGAATTATTCCAATAACTTTACAAGCAATAACCGCGTAATGGTTTGGCATCTAGGATTAAAAGGATCGTTATTCCGTAAAGTTCTTTGGCAAACCAAACTTTCCTATTCCAGCAATGCGGGTGCTTATAACGAACCTTTTATAGGTACGCCAAAACAATTTTCCGGCTTGCTGGCGCTTCATACCAAAGTTAATTTGCTTGGCGGAATGACTTTAAAAGGTTCTTATGCTGCCGATATAGGCGATTTATACCCCAAAACGCATGGATTCATGCTTGGAATCAGAAAGGATTTTTCCAGCTTCTGATTCCCGACATGACATCAATCAGTTACATATTACTTCTGATCCTTTCGGCTAATTCTGCAAGCTCGTCCTGCGATATTTTCAGCTTGTTGCCAAAATCTGCGTCTTTCATGCTGTTGATCGGCAGCAAATGAACATGTGCATGCGGAACTTCCAGCCCGATTACACTCAATCCGACTTTCACACACGGTACTGTCTTTTGAAGCGCGGGAACAATGCTTTTTGCGAAAAGAAACAATCCGGAATAAAGTGTATCGTCCAGATCAAAAATATAATCAATTTCCTTTTTCGGAATCACCAGCGTATGTCCGAGTACAATCGGGAAAGCGTCCAGAAATGCCAGAAATTCATCATTTTCAGCAATTTTATGACTCGGGATTTCACCGTTTACGATTTTTGAGAATATAGAAGCCATTTTACAAGATCAGATACAAGTTTTCGTTTGATGAAAGACTGAAAACAACCGTTCCGAAGTTTCAGCCAAAATAAGTAATTGGAAACCTAAAAGTACTTAATATTGCGATCCAAAACTTTTAACAAACAAGACATGAATTGCACAGGAAGGCTATCTTTTTTAAAAGCCGCTTTTATTGCCCTTATCGCTGTTACATCCTCCGCAAACAATGCTGACGCCCAGAGTAAAGGAAAATGGGTTACTTTATTTGACGGAAAAAGCCTGAACGGTTGGCATAGCTGGCAGTCAGACAAGGTTTCACCTCAATGGAAAATCGAGGACAATGCCATTGTTCTTTCCGAAAAAGGAGGAAAAGACCTGGTTACGGATAAAGAGTACGGCGATTTTGAACTGGAACTGGAATGGAAAATAGCCGAAGGCGGAAACAGCGGCATTATTTACCATGTGATTGAAGACAAAAAATATTGCTGCCCTTATTCAACCGGCCCTGAAATCCAGGTTCTGGACGATGTAAAGCACCCTGATTCCAAAGCGGGTAAAAACGGAAACCACAAATCCGGCTCGCTGTATGATATGATTCCGGCAAATGACTTCAACGCGGTAAAACCTGCAGGTGAATGGAACAAAGCCAGAATTGTTATCAAAGGCGGCAAAGGCGAAAGCTGGCTGAACGGCAAAAAAGTAGTTGATTTCCCGACTCAGGGCGCTGAATGGGAAAAACTGGTTGCCGACAGCAAATTCAAAACCTGGGAAGGATTTGGCGCTGCTTCAAAAGGCAAAATCGCTTTACAGGATCACGGCGACAAGGTTTCTTTCAGAAATATCCGTATCAAAGAATTATAGTACTGCTGAATTCAGCACATTGCACCAGTATTCACGACTGTAAACACGCCTGAAAGGCCAGTTTTTCTGTCGGAGCAGAAGGGGTAAATAAGCGTGAGGTTCTTTTGACGATTTGCTGTTATGATACAGATCATCGTCGGTCAGGATCAAGCCCTTGTAAACCCCTTCTTCTTTTATGGTAATGTCGCCGAACGGAAGTTCTTTTTCATATTCCGGAGCAGCTTTCAGCAGACGATCTTTCAAAAGCCAGTCGGTCCTGAATTTTCCTGAATAAAACGGAACAGGCCGGAATTTGCCTTCAGAAACGTCCAGTGCGTACTGAAGATATTGTTTCAGCATTTTCGGGCCGGTATTTGCAGTTTGGTCCGTCTGCAACTGCGCAGGCCATAAGCTGGTTACAAAATAAATGCGTTCCCTTGCCCTTGTCACAGCTACATTGAGCCTGTTTTCCCCGCCCTGCATATTCAGGCTTCCAAACTGCATCGAAATTTTGCCTTTTTCATCCGGCGCATAACCCATCGAAAAAATAATAATATCGCGTTCATCGCCCTGAACGTTCTCGATATTTTTGACAAACAAATCCTTAACTACGATTTTTTCCTTTTCCAAACTATCCTGAATGGCCTGCTGCTGATAGAAGTTGAACGTGACCACCCCGATGCTGCTGCCTGTTGCACTAAGCTCTTTTACGAGTTCGGTTACTTTTTCCACTTCCACGGCATTGGTATTGTTTTTCCAGATACCTTCTGTTTTTATATACTGGATTCCCGGGACCGCACCATTTACATACCTGAAATCAGGAAGCAAACGCAGCGTATCATTATAAAAGTTACGGTTTGAAAAATCAATCAGATCCAGCGACAAGCTTCTGTAATGGCCGGTAAGCTGATATTGATCAAGTGACTGGGCTGCAAGATCGAGCAAAGATTCTATTTCAATGGCAGCCGAATAATCTTCTTCCTCGGCTTTGTCCTCGTAACGGACGCGGTATAAGTCGCTTGGAGAAAGCTGTTTGCTGTCGCCGGTCACAACAATTTGTTTGCCCCGATAAGCCGCCGGCAGCCCGTATTCCGCATAACATTGAGATGCTTCGTCAAAAATCACAAGGTCAAAAATTGCCTGCTGCATGGGAAAAATGGCCGATACTGCTTCCGGCGACGCCATCCAGCAAGGAATCAGTGAAAAAACTTCATCGGTATAGTTTTCCAGCAGTTTCCGGATCGGCCATATCTTTCTTTTTTTCGTAACCTGATGTTCCAGTTCCCGGTACGTTACGCGGTTTCCCAAACGGTTTTTTTCAATATCGGCATAAGTAGCTTCCCGTAACTTGATTCCGGTAATGTCCGTGCTTAGTTTCCGCTTGATTTTAATGCTATCCTGAAGCTGCTCTTCCCATTGCTTCATTTTCAGTGAAGTCACCGATCTCAGATGCGGATATTTGGCTTCAATATGCTCGATCCAGGCCAGCCGTATGCTGTTTTCAAACAGACTGACTATTTCTGCTGAACTTTTTAGACCCAATTTCCTGCCTTCATGGATAACGGATTTTGTTACCGATCGCTCCGCAGGCGTCATTTCTTTGGCCAGTTTGTCCATATCCACAATGGAATCAAAATCCTTGCTCAGCGGTTCGAGCAATTTCTGGCTGTAATTTTCCGGCTCACTGATCAGCATTTTGATTTGTTCAGGCAAAAGAAACGGAGCCATTACATGCTCGATCCGGTCCCATTTTTCCAGCCACTGGATCAATCCGGCAACTTTATTCTGAAATGAGCTTACTTCATCTGTTTCAGAAGCCAATGCGGTCAAAACTGCCGACCATGGTTTCAATGAAGCCCTTACGGCTGCGTCCGCTGCCTCTTCTGCATTCCTGAAAAAGGCAGTATACTGTTCACCAAATTGCAAAGAAGCACCTTCCATGTATTTCCGGCTGAATCCCAGATTCGGGTTTTCAAGCCAGCTTTCCAGCTCGATTCTGTTTTTAAGCCGGATTTCAAGTTTGGTCAGATCTTCAAAGGAAGTGCCCAGATTGTTTTCAGAAGCTGTTTTTTCAATCTCTTTGCGCTCATCTCCAAACATATTCCACCATAATCCTGAAACGCTGGATTGCTTTGCGCTGATCGCTTTTCTGAGCGATTTTGCGAATGCCGTAAGTTGTTCCCGTCCAAGCGAAAATTCAATTCCGTCTTCTTTCAGAAATCCTTCGAGTGCATCCGCAGTCTGTCGGATAAATGCCAGTCTTTCATGATTGGTGCCTGAAGACAAGTATTTTTTAAATAAAGCAAAGCTTGTATTCTCCTGAACAAGCGCATGTATGTCGTTCAGCCGTTCCAGAACTTCTTTACGGTTTTCCAGAAAATCACTGGAAAACATAACTCCGGTCAAATCCGAAAAGGCACTCTGATGCCTGGAAAAAGCATCCGGCCAGTCGGTCAGCATACTTTCCATTTTACGCAGTTCGGTTATGCCGAAATCCGCAAAACTGACGCGTTTCGCCCATGCATGATCCGTTTTGAAATACAGCGAATACTGGCTGAAAACATTCAGCCGCCTCCTGAAATGATCCCAGTTATCCATCCGGAAATGCCTGAAAAATTCATTGGCGTTCACATGCGGCGCGTCCGGATCGCTCGTAAGGTAAAGTTCCTTGATGCTGATCCCGCATTCACTTTCTTCAAAAAGCGCCTTGCGGAAAATATCAAGATCGTCTACAATACGGTCGATTGCCCGGCTTTCCTGCGTAAACTGTCTTTCCAGAATAACGGCATCCAGACTGTAATTCTGCTGTCGGTAAGCATCCACATTTTCTGCTTGTGAGGCAATCTGGCGGTATAATCCGGGCCGGTCATTTTTGAAATCATGGATCAGGCCAACGAAATTGCTCATTCCGATTGTTTCCAGACGCTGATAAACGACATCCAGTGCAGCCCTTTTCTGGCAAACCAGCAAAACGCGTTTTCCTCTGGAAGCAAAATCCGCCATCAGGTTACAGATCAGCTGCGACTTGCCGCTTCCGGGCGGTCCCTGCACAACAACGGATTTGCCCGATTTTACCGAAAGAATGATTTCTTCCTGCGATTCATCAATGGCAAACGGCGTCAGGATTTCTTCTTCTTTAACTTCTGTTATATTGGAAACGAGGTTTTCAGAACTTTCCGGAGACCGATTTTCATCCTGTTCGATTCCGATCAGCGGAAATGCAAAAGGGTTTTCCTCAAAATTTTCAAGCAGATTATTGTAATCAGGAACGAGATAGGAACCGGCCTGCGGAAAAATCCCGAGAACGGCTTCCGGATAAAGTTTCAGTTCACCGTTTCGTTCACTGCTTTGCAGATCCGAACTTTTCTGAGCACTGAAAGCAGCAAGTTTGTCTTCAAACAACTCCTGATTGAAATTGATTTTCAGCGAAGTGGTTTTCAGCCATTCGTAAAGCTGCGTACGGAATTCCAGGAAATCTCTGGAAAAATCCTCAAACGATTTTTCCAGAACTTCATCCGCAACCGGCGATTCATTGAAATGCGCATAAGCAAGCGCAAAGCTCTGGTTTAGAGTAACGGCGGTTTCTTCCCTTTCAAAAAGGCACCATTGCTCTTTATCCATTTTCAGGGTAAACGGAAAGAAAAGCAACGGTGCGTGAATGGGCGTGCCGTCAGAAAATTTCCCTTTTACAAACGGGTAACCAACGTACAAATCGCGTGAACCCCGCTCCTCTTCAATGAAATGTTCGGTTCTCGCAATTTTTCTCAGCCTTTTACTGGTTTCATTGACTTTTTCAAAACGCGAATCTGCTACGTCGCAAAGCGCAATGCGCGATTTTTTCTGGACAATCTGCCGGATCAGTTCAATGGAAGGTTTTTCCAGCAAAAAATCCGCGTCGTTTAAATCCAGAAACTGCTCTGCAGATAAATTGGTCAGCAGCAATGACTTGTTACGGGTACTTAAATTGGTCAGTCTTTTTAAATAAGCTTTCAGAATCCGGTTCATAGACACTTAAAACGGTTCTGATTACTTAACTATTGGAAGGAACACGCGTAAGTTCCTTTTTCTTTTCCGGAATAACGACTGATGCAAGAATGCTCACAGCCAGAATGCCAAGAATTACGTACAGCGAATAAACCGTTTCAAATCCGATGGCTTCCAGCTGTGTATGGAACAGCATTTTGCCTCCGATAAACACAAGCAGAACGCCAAGTCCGTATTTCAGGAAACGGAAAAGTCCCATGATATTGCTCAGAAAGAAGAACATGGACCGCAACCCCATGATGGCAAAAATGTTCGAAAAGAAGACAACATACGGATCTTTGGTCACCGAGAAAACAGCCGGAACCGAATCGACGGCAAATATCAGATCTGTAAATTCAATAATGAGGACGACGACGAACAAAGGAGTAAGCAGCCATTTTCCTTTTTTCAGAACAAAAAAATGTTCTCGTACGTACCGTGGAAAAACAGGCAGATATCTGGAAGTAAAGCGGACAACAGGATGTTTGGAAGGATCGATTTTTTCGTCTTCACCGCCTTCAAAGAATATTTTTCCGCCCTGATAAACCAGCAGGAGACCGAATATATAAATAATCCATTCAAAACGCTGCATCAACGCCGAACCCAGAAAAATGAATACAAAACGCATGATGATCGCGCCGAGTACGCCCCAGAAAAGCACTTTTTTATAATAGATCGGCCTTACGCCGAACGAAGAAAATATAAGGATAATGACAAAAATATTGTCAACGGAAAGCGCATATTCGAGCAGGTAACCGGTAATGAACTCCAGTGACATGTTCTTTCTGTAAATTTCGACGCTTTCAGCATAGTTTCCTGCAACAAGCTGCAAGCCGGGCGCATACTTGTTTTTTATCGTTTCCAGTTCAGCATAATTGTCCATGCCGTGCACCAGATCGCCATGCGTCCGGATCACAAAGTAAAAAACCATGGCAAGGGCAATCCAGGCAACGGTCCAGGCGGCAGCTTCACCAAACTTTACAACGTGATCTTTTTTATTAAAAACGCCAAGGTCCAGCAGCAGCATGATGCTGATGACCAGAATAAACCCTCCAAAAAATAAAACCTCGTTGGAAAACATGTAATTAAATAGTTAATGAGTAGTAAAGTTAAGAATCAAGGAAAACGGTTTGTACGCTGTTAAACTAATCATATTCCCTGTCATGAAGGTAAAGTTAAGCAAAATATAAAGTGCTGCGATTTTTTGGGATGGATGGCAGAAGCGTCCACGTTCCGGTTCAGGCATTTTTCAGAAGTGTTGATAAAATATCGTTCCTGTAACCTGCATGAACAAGTTTCAAAAAAAATTGTCCAAATCATTTCCCTGATTAACAATTTGTTAATTAAAACTCGAAGATTTTTTATCAAATATTTCATTCAAACACTTGCGTTGAATAATACGGGTGCATACATTTGCACCACGATAATCGAAAATGGTTATGCGAAAGTAGCTCAGCTGGTAGAGCGCGACCTTGCCAAGGTCGAGGTCGCGGGTTCGAACCCCGTCTTTCGCTCAGAGAGTTCAAGCACCGGAAACGGTGCTTTTTTTCTCATAGGTGCTATCGTTTTTTGACAATAGCCAATGCCGGGGTGGTGGAACTGGTAGACACGCAGGACTTAAAATCCTGTGAGCCGAAACGCTCGTACGGGTTCGATTCCCGTCCCCGGTACCAAAAAGAGGATGTACATTTCCATGTGCATCCTCTTTTTGTTTGCATCCGGCCTGATCCTTTATATCCGGAATCCGGGTGCTGCCATTAACCGGCCAACGAAACCGGTTTTCTGGGCGAACGGTCCGGCGACTTTACAACAATTATTGTCAGCAAGGCAGCAAGCAGCAATGCAACTGCCATTAAAATATAGGAAGCTTCAAAACCGCCGGAACTGGCATTCAGGTAACCGACCAGATAAGAACCGACAAAAGAACCCAAAGCGCCCAGGCTATTGATAAGTCCAATCGCTCCGCCGACAACGTTTTTTGGCAGAATTTCAGTGATTACCGCAAAGAAAGGACCATAAGGCGCATACAAAGCACCGCCGGCAATGACCAGAAGCACAAACGACGCCCAGAAGTTACTCGTTCCAAGCCAGTATGCTCCGAAAAATGCAACAGAAGCAACCAGAAGAAACGGCCAGATAAAGATTTTCCGGTCAAGGGTTTTATCCGAAAAGTACGAAGCGGCAAGCATTCCGATGACCGCGAGCACATACGGAACAGCCGAAAGCCAGCCGGTGGTTACAATGTCCACATCCGGCGCTGCTTTTATGATAGACGGCAGCCACATGACAAATCCGTAAACACCCAGGCTCCACAACAAATACTGCAGACAAAGAAGGATAACCGGAACAGACCTGAAAGCCTCAGCATAATTCTTTACCGGCCGGATGCCCGCCTGCTCTTCCAGAAGCTCATTTCTTACTTCTTCTTTTTCTGTATCCGAAAGCCAGCCGGCATCTTCCGGTTTTTCATCGATCATTTTCCACCATACGAAAGCCCAGGCAATTCCCGGTAATCCCTGCACAATAAACATCCAGCGCCAGCCCATGGAATCAATCAGATAACCCGACAGAACAGACATCCACAATACCGTTACCGGATTTCCCAGTATCAGGAAAGTATTGGCCCGGGAACGCTCCTTTTTTGTAAACCATTGGCTTAACAATATAAGCATCGCCGGCATGACGGCACTTTCCACGACACCGAGCATAAAGCGTACGGCAATGAGCACGCTGACGTTGCTGACCATTCCGGATGCAGCGGCCAGTGCGCCCCAGCAGATCAGCGAAATAAAAATCAGCTTTTTTGCACTTTTATGCGCGGCATAATGCGCGCCGGGTATCTGAAAGAAAAAGTAGCCCAGAAAAAACAGCGAACTCAGCAATGAAGAAATGCCTTTGGTGATATTCAGATCCTCCGCCATTCCTCCGGCTACGGCAAAACCGAAATTGGCACGGTCGAGATAAGCCAGGCTGTAAGTAACAAATACAATTGGAATAATACGGTACCAACGGGCGGGAGCTAGTTTCGGCTTCATTATGCAGTGTTAACAGACAAAAGGATTGTCTTGCTGATTTAGAAATAGGATCGGATATAATTACTAAACACATTTTACCCGCTTTCATACTGCATTTTGCAGCCGGCTATGTTCAAGGTTTGCTATTTGCCATTTCCGGTGGCATAATATTAGCTGTAAACGATCGCGTTTATTATACGTACTTTCTGCTACCTGATTTTCAGATAAAGTTTCAGAAGTTTTACACTAACCTAAAAATGCATGATGTCCTGTACCTTTTCCAGTTCCAGATTCCGTTTGCTCAGCTTACTTTTCATCCTGATCATCTGTAAAAATACCGCGTTCGGCTTTGCTGCGAAACGTGAATTTTATCAGATTAAAATCTATCATTTTAAGGAAGACAGCCAACGTCAGCGGCTGGAAACATATCTGAAAGAAGCTTACCTGCCTGCATTGCACCGCGCGGGTATTAAAAAAGTAGGTGTATTTGAGCCTGCCGATGATAAAGATTCACTGTTGTATGTGCTGATTCCTTTCAAATCGGCAGACCAGTTTCTTTCCTTGCCGGAAACCATTTCGAAGGATAAGCAATATGTGGCTGCCGGAAAAGATTACATTGAAACCGAATATAACAATCCGGTGCACGCGGGTTTTGAATCCATTTTTATGGAAGCATTTGCAGGAATGCCTGCCCTGAAAGTACCGGCACTGCAATCGGGCCATTCCGAAAGGATTTATGAACTGCGCAGGTATGAAGCCGCCAGTGAGAAACTGCATGAAAATAAAATCAGTCAGTTCAATAACGGAGAACTTGACATTTTCAGCAGGCTGGGTTTCAATGTCGTATTTTGCGGTCAGGTAAAAGCAGGCGGAAAAATGCCGAGCCTGATGTACATGTCTTCATTTGAAAACAAGGCGGAACGCGATGCGCACTGGAAAGCTTTCGGCAGCGATCCTGCATGGACAAAGCTGAATGCACAGCCTGAATATGCGCATAATTTTCTGCGGGCAGATATATACCTTCTTCATCCAACGGCATTTTCCGATATATAACCGTATTTTGAAGCGCTGTATACTGTCATAAATCCAGGCGGGCCGGAGTTACTGAATGATGATCATGAGAAGTAGCTCCGGCCTTGTTATTTATATAATTATCCAAGAATTGTCTGATCCTTACCTGAATGAAAAAAAGCAGAGTTATCGTAATCGGATCTTCGGCAGGCGGTGTGATTGCACTTAAAGCACTGGTCGCTTCTTTACCGGCTGATTTTGAAGTGCCGGTGTTTATTGTCCAGCATATTGCTCCGCAAGTACACAGCTATTTGCCCGAGATCCTGAACCATGCGGGCCATTTGAAAGCCAAACATCCGGACGACGGAGAACAGATCCGGAACGGGCATATCTACATCGCACCGCCGGACCATCACATGCTTATTGAAGACGACCATATACTTGTTAAAAAAGGGCCCAAGGAAAACCGTTTCCGCCCTTCTGTTGATGCGCTTTTCCGTTCGGCTGCCTATACTTATAAAAACGGAGTTATAGGTGTGGTTCTGACGGGTATGCTGGATGACGGCACTTCCGGTATGTGGGCAATAAACCAGATGAAAGGAATTACCATTGTACAGGACCCGCTGGATGCCATGTACCAGAGCATGCCTCAGAATGTTCTGGAACACGTTAATGTAGATTATATTGTTCCGCTGGCTTATATTCCTGAGCTGCTGATTGGGTTAACAACTATCGAGATGGAAGAACTGCCCGTTGAAGAGGATCATAACAAGGAGTTGATGAAAATGGAAATTGACATTGCCGCCCAGCAGAATTCTTTTGACAAAGGAATAATCAGCATGGGCACACCATCTTTGTTAACATGCCCGGAATGCGGAGGAGCACTCAATGCTCTGACCGAAGGCAAAATTACGCGCTACCGATGTCATACGGGCCATGCTTACAGTTCGGAGTCCCTGCTGGAAGAAGTATCCGAAACAGCAGAAGTAAAAGTGTGGCAGGCCATCAGAAGCCTTGAAGAACGCATTATGCTGCTGCAAAAGTCCGCAGAAAAATCGAAGGAAGCAGGAAATGAAGATACAGCAGGAAATTTTCTTCAGAAAGCCGAAAAAACCCGGGAAGCAACAAACCTGCTGCGGGGTTTTATATTTGAACAGCTTGACAAAGGCACAGGAAACTCCGGGCTGTAACTTTTTGTAAAATTCCGTTGTGAACCGTCGTTCATGCCCATAGTAGAAAAATATCCACAAGCGGGCGCATGCTGAAAAGCCGGTACCATTCTGAAATCATAATCCTTTTATTCTCAAAAAATCTTTGCTTTAATTGAGATAGAAAAACTTCTCCGGCATGTTAATTGCCTGCCCTGCTAAAAAAAAATTTATTACGATTATGGGAAAAGATAAATCTGGAGGGTTTCACCCCGCGAAAGGAAAGCCAACGGCGATCAACAAGGAAGAAGGTTTAGGGATTCCTACATCTCCATCCGATAAAGTAGAAGAATTTCTGGAACTGTCCGATACTTATACAGATGACGATCAGACAATTTCAGCTTCCATACCGGTAAGGCATCCTAACCGGAACGTTTCAAAAAAAGAACAGACTTTTAAAAACAAGGATAATAAACCGGAGAGTGACAAAACTGTGGAACTGGCCATAGATGAGGAAGTCAAAACGGAACCGGAAGAACTGCCCGGTGTTCTTGAAAAAGAATTGTTTGTAGAGCTGGCCAACTTCAGATCTTCCTGCGCAGCATCCTTATATTTCGGCACACACGAGTCGGGCGTGGAAGTGAATGAAAAAAAAGACGCCATCCGCTTCAAGAACATGCTTCAGGAATTAAGGGCAACGCTTGTTGAAAAGGAAATTCCTGAAAGCCTGATTGAAAACATGCTTACGCCTGGCTATGAATTGCTGAACCAGGACGATTTCTGGGCAAGCCTTACGCCGGGACTGGCGGTCTTTATTTCAGAAGGCTATTTCAAGTATATCAAAATGCCTGTTGCTCCTGCTGAAAATGAGATCATCTGCAATACGTCGTTTTATGTAACTCCTCTGGTTCCAATTCTTGCCCGCAAAGAGTATTTCTATTTGCTGGTGATTACAAAACATCATTGCAAACTGTTCCGTGCCGATGCATTCGGAATGGAATACATTGACGTTCCCGGCCTTCCCGGCAGCATGGAAGATGTAAAGGATTTCCCTGACAAAGACGCCAGTACTTTCCGTGCCGGCGGTAGAGGCGGAAACGGAGGCGCCAATTTCCACGGAATCGGTGGCGGCAATCCAGAAGAAAAGGATTTGATCGCTGCCTATTTTGAAGCAGTGGACGATGTGTTGTTCAAGGAGATATTCAACAAGGAAAACGCACCTTTGCTCTTGGCCGGCGTTGAATACCTCATTCCGATTTACAGATCTGTATGCGATTATCACAACGTTTACAGCGAGGCGCTTACAGGAAGCCATGAGCACGACGTCAAGAGTGAGCTTTACAAGCTTGCGAAAGAAGTCATGCAGCCGTTTTTCCTTCAGGCACAGGACAAGGCACTTACCATTTATGCAAACCAGTCGGCAACGGAGCTTACTTCTTCCATTCCCGCCGATGTAATTCCGGCGGCCTACTATGGCAGGCTATCTCATATTTTTGTACAGAAGGCTTCACATATCTGGGGTACTTTTGATGAAAATACAACCGAACTGGCACTTCATGAAAGTGAATCCGAAGAAGCGGAAGATCTTGCAGGACAGGCACTGATCAAAACCCTGATGACCGGAGGTGAAGTTTTTCTGCTGGAAAAAGAAGAAATGCCAGCTGATTCTGTAATCGCCGGCGTTTTCAGATATTAATAAACGGAAATTCTATAAAAAGGGCAGGAACCGCATAGGGTTTCTGCCTTTTTTTGGCCTGAGGCATTCGTATATTTTGATCAACAAGTTAAATTCCACATCCCGTTTCGTATATACATAAAGACTGGCACAAGATTACCGTAGTAACCATATTGAACATTAACGGCAAAGCTTTTTCCACAAATATGAACCCATCCAAACCAAAGCAGACATTTTTTTACAGAAACGGCCTAAGCATTGTATTTACATCGCTGTTTGTTTTAACCCTGCTGGCGCAAGCTGTTACCGGCTGGTATGAAAACAATGCAGAGCGCAAGCAAGACAAAGTTCCTCCGATCGATTTTACAACTTACCTTCAAAGCGGCCATTTTATTTCAGCCACCTTTGAAAACTTCGAAAGTGAATTTCTGCAAATGGCATTGTATGTTCTTCTTACAATCAAGCTCAGACAAATCGGTTCTGCCGAATCCAAATCACTGGATGAACCCGAAGATGTTGACAAAGAACCTGAGCCACATAAGGATGCGCCATGGGCAGTAAAAAAAGGAGGCTGGATCCTGAAATTATATGAAGGTTCCTTATCGCTTACTTTTATCCTTCTGTTTCTTGTAAGCTGGTACCTACATTTGTACGGAAGCTGGCTGGATCATAATGACCAGAATGCCATTAACAACCAGCCGCCGGACAGTATGACAGATTATCTGATGCAGGCCAATTTCTGGTTTGAGTCCTTTCAGAACTGGCAAAGCGAATTTCTTTCCATTGCCTCTATTGTGATTTTCACCATATTCCTGCGCCAGAAAGGTTCTCCTGAATCCAAGCCTGTGGATGCGCCGGATATGCAGACGGGAAAATGATCAAGATTTTTCACAAACAGAAACAGCATCCATTTCAGTTTTTAATTTCAGAATTATACCTGAATAATGATCAGAACCGGTTTTTGAAACATCTGGCACAAATTTAAAAGTGCACCGTATCCGAATTGTTAAACAAAAAAATACTACGCACTAATGGATCAGCATATCGAAAATGAGTTACTGGATTATCCCGAATCATCAAGTCTGTAAGTAATGCCCGGCCACCCCTATCCGCTGGGCGCAACCTGGGACGGAAAAGGAGTGAATTTTGCAGTCTTTTCCGAGAATGCAGAAAGTGTTCAGCTTTGTCTTTTCAATGATGAAAATGATGCAGAAGAATACGTCAAGATCAAAATTGAAGAAGTCAGCCATCATATATGGCATGTTTATGTTCCTGATCTGAAACCCGGCCAGCTTTACGGCTATCGTGTATTCGGGCCGTATGAACCGGAAAACGGACATCGTTTCAATCATCATAAACTGTTGATTGATCCTTACACCAAATCACTCGCCGGGACGATCAAGTGGGACGATGCATTGTTTGGTTATGAAGTAGGTCACGAAGCAGAGGACCTGAGTTTCAGTGAAACGGACAGCGCGTTTTTTATTCCAAAGTCCGTCGTTGTGGATTATTCCTTTGACTGGGAAAATGACAGCCGGCCAAATATTCCTTATCATGACACCATTATTTATGAAGCGCATGTAAAAGGTTTCACCATACTGAACAATGAAATACCCGAAGAAATACGCGGAACTTACGCCGCACTGGCGCATCCGGCAACCATCAAATATCTGAAAGAACTTGGCATTACGGCCATAGAACTTTTGCCTGTCCATTACTTTATTGCGGACAGGCATTTGCTTGAAAAAGGACTGACCAATTACTGGGGTTACAACTCGCTCTGCTTTTTTGCCCCGGACAATCGTTACAGCAGTACAAAAGGTAGAGGAGCAGAAGTTGCGGAGTTCAAAAATATGGTGAAAGAGCTGCATAAAGCAGGTATTGAAGTCATAGTGGATGTGGTGTACAACCATACCGCAGAAGGAAATCACATGGGCCCAACGCTGTCATACAAAGGTCTGGACAATGCATCCTATTACCGCCTGAAAGACGATGAACCGCGATATTACATGGATTATACCGGAACCGGCAATACCATCAATGCCCGGTTGCCCAATGCACTGGCTTTAATCATGGACAGCCTGCGTTACTGGATTACAGAAATGCATGTGGACGGGTTCCGGTTTGACCTTGCTTCGGCGCTTGCCAGGGTACTGCACGATACGGATACATTGAGCTCCTTTTTCAACATTATTCATCAGGACCCTGTAATTTCTCAGGTAAAACTGATTGCTGAACCCTGGGACATTAACGCCGACGGCTATATGGTAGGCAAATTTCCGGGGGGCTGGGCGGAATGGAACGGCATGTACCGCGACTGTATCCGTAATTACTGGCGTGGATCCGAAAGTATGCTTGCTGACTTTGCCATGCGGTTTACAGGAAGCCCTGATCTTTACAAAGGCGGTTACCGCAGGCCGACAGCCAGTATAAACCTGATTACGGCACACGATGGTTTTACACTAAATGACCTTGTGAGCTATAATGACAAGCATAATGAAGCAAACGGCGAGGACAATAACGACGGCGCAAATGATAACAACAGCTGGAACTGCGGTGTGGAAGGTGCAACGGATCTGGCGGAAATTGTTGCACTCCGCAACAGACAGAAACGCAACTTGCTCACTACCTTGTTTTTATCACAGGGCGTTCCCATGCTGGTTGCCGGCGATGAACTTGGCAGGACCCAGAACGGAAACAACAATGCATACTGCCAGGATAATGAGATTTCATGGCTGAACTGGCAGTCTGCTGACCGTGAATTACTGGAGTTTACAAAGGGCATTATCCGCTTCATTAAAAAACATCCGTCTTTCCGGCGCAGACGATGGTTTCAGGGATTGCCTGTTACCGGCGCAGGCCGCGACGATATCATGTGGTTTATGCCCGACGGAAGCCAGATGACCGAAGAAAACTGGCAGCATGACATGGCCAAATCTTTGAGTGTTTACCTGAACGGCAAAGGAATACGATGTGTGAATTATGATGGTGAAAGAATTTATGACGACAGTTTTTTCATCATTTTCAATGCACATGAAGATGCTTATAAATACACACTTCCGGTTGATGTCAACGATAATGCATGGCACAAAGTCATTGATACGAGTGACGGATTTCTAGGCGAAGATGAACAGGAATTCAAGCCGGGAGAAAACATTGAAGTTCAGGCACGTTCCGTAATGGTGCTGAAATGCCGGATTTAAGATTTATAAAAAACAGAGCGGCTGTGCACCGCTCTGTTTTTTTGTCAGGAATGCCGGTCCGTAATGTCTTTTATGCGACATTCAGTTCGGACAGTTCCTGGCTTCCCAGATTACTGATTTCATTATACAGCAACGCCTTCCTGCTGCTTATTACATCCATATGTTCATTGAGTAATTTGGCCAGATTACTATGCTCGTCCAGATGAATCAGAACGTTTTTATAACTTTCCAGAATCTTGTCGTACTGCTCAATAATCAAAGAGATAACAAGGCCGGGATTTTTTCGGTTGCTTAACAGGTGATCAACGTTTACATCCACAGTAACGTGGCTCAGGTCGGGATCGTGAAGGTAACATTTGTTGTAGTCATAAACTGAACACAATTCCTTTTTAAAAAGGACGGAAGTCATATGTCCCTGACTGCACAGCTTTCTTATCGATCCCAGTTCTTCTATGCTCATAACCGTTTTGTAGAACAATTCGCTTTTGTTGAGCATTCTCCATAGTCTTGCAACATTCACTAATAAATTCTGGTTGGTTTCCATGATTCCTAAAATTGTGAGGCTCCATTTGTATTAAAATCCATTCCAGCAGATATTCTTTACCAAGCGACTGACTTATTGTCATTTATACCCAAGCAAATATAAGACCATTTACATACGTGGAAATTTCCCTACAACATGGCTTTAAACGTGATTGTTTTATCTGCTGAATCGGCGCAGGTGAAGCTACTTCCAGGCAAGAAACTTTTTTATTGACGGGCTTTGAATTATATTTAAAGTTCTTAAAATTAAAAAAGACAGTTTTTTATTTGAATAGTGATCTATTTCAAGTAAAAGCTTCATTTCCAGTCCAAGATCATACAATGAAAGTTTCTCCTGCCGAACCCTTTAAAATTGTCTATTCTATTCTGAATCATGAGTATTTGGGATATATATTTGAATCGTTTGCAGTGCAGCTCAATGCGCAGGGAGAATTTACATTTCAGGTTCAGAGTATTTCTTCCAAAAACGTTAAAGAATTCAGGACAGGACTGGATGCGAGGGATTTCGAGCTTGTAAAATTGATCGATGATATTCAGCAGGATAATATTCTACGCAAGTTTAACCCCAAGAAACTGGGCACTGTAGATTTTTTCCTTAAAGTTTACGATCCCAACAAAGGCGATAAAACAGTTCAGGAATCCATTGCGGGCTATGTGGAAAGTTGCAAGAAAAAAATTCTGGAAAGGCTGACGGACAAGGATTTATTCATTATGGGCAACGATGGGAACCCGTTGTGGAAACCGGTTATTCTGGAAAATGAAAAAGCAACCATCCGCTTCCATTTTATACGCAATGCAGACAACACGCATTATTTTCCTGCCATCCGCCATAAACTCCAGAAGCTTGATTTTCAGTATAAAAATGCGTTTCTGGTTTGCGAAGAACCCGCCTGGCTTGTACTGGAAGGCCATTTATACCAGTTTGAAGGCCATGTGGACGGAAAAAAAATAAAGCCGTTTCTTGCCAAAAAATTCATCGCCATTCCCGGACAGGTTGAAGAGCAGTATTATGAACGTTTTGTTGCTCCGCTGATTGCTTCCTACGATGTTGTAGCCCGCGGGTTTGAAATCCGGAATGTGTCTTCACAGCCGAAAACGGTTCTGACCATTTCTGAATTCAGCTCCGCTCCCAAAAAAGCGCCATTGCTGTTTGCAAATTCGGACAATGACGAAGTTGTCACCATGGAAGAAGACGACAATGACGTCGCATTCGAGCTTTCATTCCAGTATGCAAATTTCAGCTTCAACTATGACAATGTGGCACATGCGTCCAGCGTGTACATGGAAAAAAAAGGAAACGACTATTTTTTCAATAAAGTAAGGCGCAGAATCGACGTTGAAAATGCTACTGCGAATCTGCTGCGGGAACACGGTCTTGAACTTAAAAACGGCAAAATACAGATGCCGAAATCGCAGGCTTTTGGCTGGCTTCAGATCAATGCAGCATTGCTTACGGAAAAAGGCATTGCCGTAAGACAAAATACAAGCGACGCCAAACGTTATTTTCTGGGCTATTCCTCGCTCGACATTTCCATTCAGGAAGGCCGTGACTGGTTTGATATTAATGCAAAAGTGTGGTTCGGAGAGTTTGAAATCCCGTTTATTCAGCTCAGGAATTACATTCTGAACCGGAAAAAAGAATTTTTGCTGCCAAACGGAGAAACTGCGGTTATTCCTGAATGGTGGTTTACAAAATATTCTGAATTCTTCTCGTTTACCGAAAATGGAAATGACGATGGCCATCTTCGATTGCACATGCATCATCTTGCTTTGATTCAGGAACTAAAGGAAGAAAATCTTGCAACGGCCATTATCAGCAGAAAACTGGAAAATCTGAGGAATTTCAATCACATTGATCCAGCCGAACCGCCGGTCCATTTCAACGGAACGTTGCGCCCCTATCAAAAAGCAGGTTATGACTGGCTGCAGTTTCTGAAACAGTATCGTTTTGGAGGCTGTCTTGCAGACGATATGGGGTTGGGTAAAACGGTGCAGACACTTGCGCTCTTGCAATCTCAAAAAGAATCCGGTACGACCGAGCCTTCCATGCTGATCATGCCCACTTCGCTGCTTTATAACTGGCAGCTTGAAGCAAAACGCTTTACGCCGGAATTGAAAGTGCTCGTTTACACCGGAACAAACCGGGAAAAAGATACAGCCCAGTTTGACGGGTACGACCTGATTCTGACTTCATACGGTATTGTACGGCTTGACATTGATTTGCTCCGTTTATACCGCTTTCATTATGTCATTCTGGACGAATCGCAGGCCATTAAAAATCCTGCTTCGATTATTACCAAAGCGGTAAAAAACCTGAATGCCGCTTACCGGCTGATACTGACGGGTACGCCGGTCGAGAACAATACCCTGGACCTGTGGTCGCAAATGTCGTTTGTGAATCCGGGCCTTCTGGGTAGCCAGTCGTTTTTTCGGGACGAATTTCAGGTTCCGATTGAAAAGCGCGGTGATGAAGAGAAAACGAAAAGGTTGTATAACCTGATCAAGCCATTTATTCTCAGGCGCTTAAAATCACAGGTTGCAACGGATCTGCCGGAAAAAGTAGAAAGTGTACAATACTGCGACATGTCTGAAGAACAGGAAAAAGCATATGAAGAAGCAAAGGCATATTACCGCAATCTTATATTGCAAAGCATTGACAAAGAAGGAATTTCCAAATCGCAGCTTGTCGTTTTGCAAGGCCTGACCAAATTGCGGCAACTGGCCAATCATCCTTTAATGGTGAATCCGGAATACGAACATGGCTCGGGTAAATTTGAAGACGTTATTTACAAGTTGCAGACCGTAATGGCCGAAAAACATAAGATTCTGATTTTCAGCCAATACATCAAACATCTGGATTTGTTCAGGAATTACCTTGAGGAGAAAGACATCCCTTTTGCCTATCTGGACGGCTCGACAAAAAACCGCCAGGAACAAGTGGAAACTTTTCAGGAAAATGATGCTATCAAAGTATTCCTGATTTCACTGAAAGCCGGCGGTCTGGGCCTCAACCTGACTGCTGCCGATTATGTTTTTATTCTGGACCCATGGTGGAATCCGGCCATTGAAGCGCAGGCCGTTGACAGGGCGCACCGGATCGGGCAGGACAAGACGGTTTTTACGTACAAGTTTATAACAAAGAATTCGGTAGAGGAAAAAATCCTGGCTTTGCAGAAAACCAAAAAGCAGCTTGCAGACGACCTGATTTCCAATGAAGACGGGTTTATAAAATCACTTTCCAGGGAAGATGTTCTGAACTTGCTGACCTAAAAAAATTGTCAGTCTGAATGGAACGCTGAATATTTTCGGCTCCGTTCAGACTGACAAATGGAATATGAATCCGTTCCAGTATTTACTCCAATACTTAACTTAAAAGTGCAGAAGTTTCGCGGCTGATGAGCGCTTCTCTGTCCGGGCCGGTAGAAATAAACGTAATCGGCAGTTTAAGTTCTTCTTCCAGAAATTTCACGTAAGCCATTAGTTCATCGGGAATTGCTTCGAAATCATGAATGCCGTCCAGTGATTGCTGCCATCCTGCAAATTCTTTGTAAACAGGCGTAACGGTTTCGTCGCACAAATCATATGGAAGATGATTCGTGAGCGATCCGTCCGGCAAGCGGTAATCTGTACAAACCTTGATGGAATCAAAAATGGTAAGAACGTCCACTTTCATCATAATCAGCTGCGTAACGCCGTTGATCATAATGGCATATTTCAGTGCCGGAAGATCCAGCCATCCGCAGCGGCGTGGACGACCCGTTGTAGCACCGAACTCACGTCCTTCCTGACGCATTTTCTCACCGGTTTCTTCCAGAAGCTCCGTTGGAAAAGGGCCGCTTCCGACACGGGTGCAGTAAGCTTTGAAAATCCCGAAAACCTCCCCTACCTGACTTGGCGCAATTCCAAGACCTGTACATGCGCCTGCCGTCATGGTTGTGGAACTGGTCACAAACGGATATGAGCCGAAATCAATATCCAGCAACGAGCCCTGAGCGCCTTCGGCCAGAACCGTTTTACCTTCCGTCAGTGCGTCATTGACTACATATTCGCTGTCTACAAGCGTAAACTGCTTCATGAATTCAATTGCTGCGAAAAAGTTTTCTTCTGCTGCCGGTAACAGATCAGCGTAATCAAAAGAATAAAAATCCAGAATTACTTTATGTGCGTCAACGAGTTTTTTGTACTTGTCTGCAAATCTCGGCGATAAAATATCACCGACTCTGAGGCCCAGTCTTGCAATTTTATCCTGATAAGTCGGCCCGATGCCGCGCAGGGTCGATCCGATTTTGGAATCGCCTTTGGAGCGTTCGTAGGCAGCGTCCAGCAAAGCATGCGTGGGAAGGATCAGCGATGCCTTTTTTGACACAAAAAGATTGCTGATCAGGTCCAGATTATATTTGGCAAGATTATCGATTTCCTTTTTGAACACAATGGGATCCAGCACAACACCGTTTCCGATGATATTCTGGATATCGCTACGAAAAATCCCGGAAGGAATCTGGTGTAAAACATGCTTGATACCGTCGAATTCAAGCGTATGCCCTGCATTCGGGCCACCCTGAAAACGGGCTACAACCTGATAGCGTGGTGCCAGGACATCCACAATTTTACCTTTTCCCTCGTCTCCCCACTGAAGACCAAGTAATACGTCAACTTTCATTCAATTTTTGATTACTGAAATAAATATGGTAAGGTTGGAACGACCTAAATAAGCAGCCTGTTCCGGTATGAATCCGTTTATCTGTCCTCGTAAACTGCCGTCGGTTCCTTGGAAATTTCATTCCGGTTCTGGCAGTTTTCTTTAGTGCAGTTTCCGTAAAAAATCAGAGAATGGTGCATAACGCTGAAATTCAGCATTTCACCAACCATATTCTGAATAGACTGAATTCTTGGATCGCAGAATTCCATTACTTTATGACAATCCGTACAAATCAGGTGATCGTGCTGCTTGTTGCCGTATGATTTTTCAAACTGTGCCAGGTTTTTGCCAAACTGGTGTTTGGTAACCAGATCACAATCCACCAGAACGTCAAGCGTATTGTAAACAGTTGCACGACTGACCCGGTAGCGTTTGTTTTTCATGCTGATGTAAAGTTCATCCACATCAAAATGATCTTCCCTGGTATAAATCTCCTCCAATATCGCAAAACGCTCAGGCGTTTTACGAAGTCCCTTGTTTTCCAGGTAAGCCGTCAGGATTTTCTTTGCGGCTTCAAAATTCGGTTTGCTGGCTTGTGGCATATCTTTAATATTCTTGCGCGAAAATACGCTTTTTTACTTAAATCACAGTTACTTCGACAGTCTTCCTGTTACTGCCTTACAAATAACAATTTATAAACACAGCAGAAACAGAATCGTTCAAAGAAGCTACTTGGCGTTCAGATTCGTATCAAAACGCTGCACATTGTACACGCCCTCTACTTCTTCCAGTTTATTGATCAGCATGTCCAGGTGCATGGTATCCTGCACATAAAGCTTGATATCGCCTTTAAAAACGCCGTCTTTGGTATCAATGGTCAGTCCCCGCATGTTGATATGCAGTTCATTGGAAATAATTCTTGTCACGTCATTGACAAGTCCCACGCGGTCCGTTCCGGAAAGGTAAAGGCCAGCCAGAAATGCTTCTTCTTTTCCGGATTCCCATTTTGCCTTGATAATGCGGTTGCCATGCTTGGACATCAGTTCCGCAGCGTTCGGACAAGTGGTCCTGTGAATTTTAATGCCTTCGTTGATCGTTACAAAACCGAAAACGTCGTCACCGGCAATCGGATTACAGCATTGCGCCAGTTTATAGTCAATCTTGTCCATATCGTCGCCGATCAGGAGCGTATCGCTGTCGGCACGGTCGCCATGAATGTGTTTCAGGTATTTGGTCAACGTCTTTCCGTCGCTTGCAGGCACCTGCGCAGCATTTGCCGCATTGTTATCCGTAGCCTTGCGTTCTTTTGCCTCTTTGTCCTTTTTGAACTTTTTTAATTCGTCAAGATGTATATACCCTTTTCCGATCCGGTAAAAAAAGTCCGCAGCCGTTTTACACTCAAAAAAAGCACGCAGCTGATTGGTTACTTCGGCATTAAGGTCTATTCCGAGCACTTTCAGCTTTTTCTCAACCATCTGCCGGCCGTCCGTTTCGTGACGGCGGTTGTCTTCTTTCAGAAAATCCTTTATTCTGGCCCTTGCCTTTGAAGTTACAACGATACGGAGCCAGTCTTCATTGGGTTTCTGCTTGCTGCTCGTAATGATCTCGATCTGGTCGCCGTTGTTCAGCACATAGCTGATCGGGACCAGAATCCCGCCGACTTTTGCCGCCATGCAGTGCGCGCCAACTTCCGAGTGAATATCGAATGCAAAATCCAGCGCCGTTGAGCCGCTCTGAAGTACTTTCAGCTCTCCTTTGGGTGTAAAAACAAAAACCTCTTCATTGAACAGATTGCTCCTGAATTCATCCAGAAATTCAATGGCTGCCGTTTTGTCGCCAAAACCGTTTTCCAGCGTTTCCCTGACCTGCGTAATCCACTGCTCGATATTGCCGCGCACTTTGGTATCGTTGCCTTTGTATTTCCAGTGCGCCGCGTAGCCTTTTTCCGCAATTTCGTCCATCCGCGTCGTCCGGATCTGGACTTCCACCCACTGCCCGCTCTTGCTCATCACCGTGGAATGCAGCGATTGATACCCATTGGCGCGCGGCGTGCTCAGAAAGTCTTTCAACCGGTCCGGATTGGGCTTGTAATGATCCGTCACAATCGAATACGCCTGCCAGCAGATCGCCTTTTCACGGTCATTTTCAGCCGTGGATTCCAGCACGATACGGATCGCAAAAAGGTCATATATTTCCTCAAAAGGCTTGTTCTGCTTGCGCATTTTGTTCCAGATGGAATAAATGGATTTCGGACGGCCTTTCAGAATAAAATTCAGTCCGGCCGATTCCAGATCCTGCGCAATCGGCTCCATGAATTTGGCGATAAACCGGTCACGAATGCCTTTTGTTTCCCGTAGTTTCCTTGCAATTGCACGGTATTCCTGCGGTTCGGTGTATTTCAGGTATAGCTCTTCCAGTTCGGATTTGATGCTGTACAATCCAAGCCTGTGCGCAAGCGGAGCATAGATAAAAATCGTTTCGGAAGCGATTTTAAGCTGCTTGTCGCGCGGCATGCTGTCCAGTGTCCGCATGTTATGCAGCCTGTCTGCCAGTTTTACCAGAATAACCCGTACGTCGTCCGAAAGCGTAAGCAGCATTTTACGGAAATTTTCCGCCTGCTGCGAAGTTCCGTATTCAAACCGGCCCGAAATTTTGGTCAGTCCGTCAATGATCTTGGCTACTTTCTTGCCAAAAAGGCGTTCGATATCTTCAATGCGCATGTCGGTATCCTCGACAACGTCATGAAGCAATGCCGCCACAATGCCCGTCGTACCCAGCCCGATTTCTTCCACGACAATCTGGGCAACGGCAAGCGGGTGATAAATATAGGGTTCTCCCGACCGGCGGCGCATGTCCTTATGCGCATCCACGGAAGTGTAAAAAGCTTTTTTGATTAGTTTCGCATCATTATCCTTTAAAAAAGGTTTTGCTGTCCGTAGCAATCTACGGTATTTCTTAAGAATATCCTTTCGCTCCTGCTCCAGATCAATGGTGAGGGATTCAACGAGTTGCTCCACTGCTATATTTAATTAGTATGCTTCACCAAAATAACAAATTTTAGTGACATTCTTCAATATCATTTTACCAAAAGATAAAATTTTTAAAAAAACTTGCATGTATATAAAAAATTAAAATACCTTTGCACTCCCAATTCAACGATAGGCGTTGCAAAAAGGAGATAAGCAAGCGGGCGTGGCGGAACTGGTAGACGTGCTAGACTTAGGATCTAGTGCCGCAAGGCGTGGGGGTTCGATTCCCTCCGCCCGTACAAATAACAAGGGAATGACGGGGCGTCAGATTCCTGTTTTTTCAGAAAAATGGATTGCTCCGTAGTAAAACCCGTCAAATGCCCTCAGGACATCGTTTTGAGGGCATTTTTATTTTTTCTTTTCTATTAATCTAAAAGGTACTTACCAAATATCATAAGCGACTCATGGAAGTTTTGTTAGAAAAAAATTCACCTACATTAGCCTCTCTCAAAGTAACGCTAACCAAGGATGATTATCAGTCAAAAGTTGATAAAACCATAAAGGATTATTCTAAACGCGTTAATTTGAAAGGTTTTCGCCCTGGAAAAGTACCATCGCATGTCATTCAGCGCATGTATGGAAAAAGCATTCTGGTTGATGAGGTCAACAGCCTTCTGAGCAACGCGGTAAGCAACTACATCAGAGAAAACAAATTGCAGGTTGTAGGCGATCCGGTTCCAGACCGCGACAAGGCCGAAGCCGTAAACTGGGATAATCCGAACGGCTTTGAGTTCAGCTATAACCTGGGCGTTGCTTCCGATTTTGAAGTAAACCTGAGCGAACTTCCGGCGGTAAAGCGTTACACAATCAATGTTGACGATAACGAACTGACAAAAACAATCGCCAGTCTGCGTGAAAGATTTGCCGAAAACGCCCATCCGGAAACAAGCGAAGCAGGCGATATGGTATTTGGTGAACTGAAACAGGAATCGACCGAATTTACGACACGCACGGCAATTCCTGTAAAACAGGTTAAAGAAGACGTTCAGGCCAAATTTATCGGAATCAAAAAAGGCGACGTTGTTACTTTTGACATTCAGGATACTTTCGTGGACGAAGCGGCGATTGCACACGTAACCGGAAAGAAGAAAGAAGATATCGGAACGCTTTCGGGAGAATATACTCTGATCGTTGAAGATATCACACGTCAGGAGCCGGCAGAAATCAACCAGGAATTCTTTGACAAAGTGCTGGGCCCGGGCCAGGTTGAAAACGAAGAGCAGTTCAACGAGAAAGTGCTGGAAATTATAAAAAGCAATTACGAACGTGAAACGGAAGCACTTTTGCGCCGCGACATCGAGCAGGCGTTGCTGGACAGCATTTCCATTGATCTTCCGGGCGAATTCCTGAAAGACTGGCTGGAACGTACCAACGAAGGCAAATTTACCCGTGAGCAAATTGAAGAACAGTTTGAAGATTTCCAGAAATCACTGAAACTGAGCCTAATCAAAAACAAGATTGCCGATAAGGAAAGCGTAAAAGTGGAATATCCTGAAATTCTGGACTTTACACGCGAAATGGTTAAAGGTCAGTTTGGCATTTACGGCGACGACGACAACATGAAAGAAACCATTGACCGCGTTGCGCAGGGCTATCTGGCCGACAAGGAACGTGATAATTATACAAACGTTTTCAATCAGGTTTTTGACAATAAAATTCTGGATCTGATCCGCAGTCAGGTTGCTACCGATGAGCAGACGATCGAAATCAGTGAATTTGAGAAACTGGCCAAAGGAGAAAGTACAGAAGCCTGATTCAAACCGTTATAAAAGCATTTTTTCACCGTCCCGGATTCAAACTCGGGGCGGTGTTTTATTTTAGAAGCCGATCCGTTCGCGCTGCTGCCCTATTTCCCGTATCATTCCTTCTCCGAACCATTGCCTGAATTTCAGCTTCCATTGTTCCAGCTCATGCTGTAACCGGCTATTTGCAGCCAGAAGCCTTGTATTTTCCTGGCGCAGCCATTCGGTTTCCGACATTGTTGCGGATTCCAGGCCGAGCAGTCCGGCCAACGGAACATCCAGTAACCGGGCAATATTTTCAAGACGGGAAACGGACAATTCCGTGCGGCCTCTTTCCAGATCACCGTATGCCGTTGTGGACAGTCCGAGCATATCGGCCATGTTTTCCTGAGAAAGGCCCTTTTGCAGTCTGATCTGACGTATTTTTTCAGATAAATGAGATGCAATATTCATAGTGTATATATTTTTACTGTTCAGAACAATTTGTTACCAATGTAATGACATCTTTTACAGGTGACTGTCGCAATTTTCGATAATTTATCACCAGCATTGACAAGGATTATTCAATGATTTAGTCAAATTTGTAAAAGTCAAAGAATAAATGCGCATCATGATCTATAGAAACTAACCTATATTGCTTTTTGTTCTTTCAGTCATTTACCTATTAAATGTAAATTAAATTAAAGTTTATTCATGAACTACGGAAATGAATTTAGAAAATACGCCGTTCATCACCTTGGTATGAACGGTCTTACAGTTGACGGCTACGTAAACCACACAGTTGAAAATATGACCCGCTCGGTCATTGAAGAGCGTCCGATGAACTTCCGCGAAGTGGACGTATTTTCCCGCCTTATGGCCGACCGCATTATATTTATGGGAACCGGCGTTGATGATAATATTGCCAATATCATTGTTGCACAGCTTCTTTTCCTCGAATCTGCAGATGCCAAAAAAGATATCCTGATGTATATCAACAGCCCGGGCGGCTCCGTTTATGCCGGTTTGGGAATTTATGATACCATGCAGTATGTACGTCCGGACGTTGCAACGGTTTGCACAAGCCTTGCGGCTTCCATGGGTGCCGTATTGCTGGCGGGCGGTGCTGCCGGCAAGCGTTCCGCGCTTCCGCATGCCCGCGTCATGATTCACCAGCCATCCGGCGGAGCTCAGGGAACTTCGGTGGACATTGAAATCACAACACGTGAGATCGTAAAACTGCGTCATGAACTGTACGAAATCCTGGCTCATCATACCGGACAAACGCCCGAGCAGATCGCTCTGGATTCGGACCGCGACAAATGGCTGCGCGCTACTGAAGCCAAAGAATACGGATTGATTGATGAAGTTTTGACAAGAGACAAATAATCCGGATTTATAAAAGTAAAAAACCGTTCTGTTGCTTTGAACAGGACGGTTTTTATTTTGTGGCCTATGCGGTATTTGGTAAGCCGGTCAAAAAGTTGGAAATTTGTACAAAGGCAAATTAAGTTATAGCACATTACAATAACCCAAAAGTTATTCTGTTTTCAGTTAAGGCATCAAAAATGATCTGTATCAAACTGGCTTTAAGAATCATTTTAATATAAATCAAAACGATTGAGGCGGATTTTGAAACATTAATTTTCGTCTTCTTGTTAACATGATTTTCCGGCCAGGCGATTTTACTGCAAAGGTGAAACGGAAAAATTAATAACTGTTTATATCGAATCAATGGCACAAGTAAGTTGTTCGTTCTGCGGACGTAAGAAAAACGAAGTAGATTTATTACTCTCCGGAATAGATGCACATATTTGTAATCACTGCATTGCACAGGGACATCAGGTAATCAGTGAGGAATTAGGATCGAAGGAGGATAAAAAAGAAAAGAAAACAAAGCTGCCCAAGCTTAAACCAATTCCGCCTGCTGAAATCAAGCATTTTCTTGAACAATATGTAATCGGACAGGACGAAGCAAAGCGTTCGCTGGCGGTTGCGGTTTATAATCACTACAAACGACTGAACCAGCTTCATACGGATGACGATGTGGTGATTGAAAAATCAAACATCATTATGGTAGGCGAAACCGGAACCGGGAAAACGTACCTTGCCAAATCCATCGCACGCATTCTTCAGGTTCCGTTCTGTGTTGCGGATGCAACGGTTGTAACGGAGGCCGGTTATGTCGGAGAAGATGTTGAAACCATTCTTACGCGTTTGCTGCAGGCCGCAGATTACAACGTGGAAGCAGCTGAAAGAGGAATCGTTTACATTGATGAAATTGATAAAATCGCCCGTAAATCGGATAATCCTTCGATTACGCGTGACGTCAGCGGTGAAGGTGTGCAGCAGGCGCTGCTGAAATTACTGGAAGGTTCGATTGTGAACGTTCCGCCTCAGGGTGGCCGCAAGCATCCGGACCAGAAAATGATCACGCTGAACACCGAAAACATTCTTTTTATCTGCGGCGGTGCTTTTGACGGAATCGAGCGCCATATCGGAAAACGGATCAATACGCGTCCGATTGGTTTTTCCGGCGATAACAGAATCATTGAAATATTTGACAAAGGCAATCTGATGCGCTATGTAACGGCTATGGACCTTAAATCTTTCGGATTGATTCCTGAGCTGATCGGCCGTCTTCCGGTACTTACGCATTTGAACCCGCTGGATCGTGAAACGCTGCGTCGTATCCTTACCGAGCCCAAAAATGCTCTGGTAAAACAATACAGCAAGCTGTTTGCAATGGAAGGAATTACTTTACATTTTGAAGAGGAAGTTCTGGACTTTATTGTAGATCAGGCAATGAGCTACAAACTGGGCGCGCGCGGTTTGCGTTCCATCTGCGAATCCATTATGACGGATGCCATGTTTGACCTTCCTTCTCAGAAAGACATTAAAGAATTTACGCTTTCACTGGATTACGCAAAAGACAAGTTTGAAAAGTCGTCCATGTCTCTTCTCCGGTCTGTTGCTTAATCAAGCCGTTTTTTCATAAAAGGCCCTCTGTATTTGTAAAGTAAATGCAGAGGGCTTTTATTTTACGCCACAGTTTTCCGGATTACCAGTTGCATTGTTCCGTGAAGAATTCGTAATGAAAGCTGTAAAAACAGTTTTTTTTATTTTATTAGCGTAATTTCATCCTATTAACCTGCGAACAGATAAATATATTTTTATGGCAACCGGACCCATTGTAACGCTTACAATAAATCCTGCTCTTGACAAAAGTTCCAATGTAGCACGCATTGTGCCTGACAATAAACTTCGCTGCGACGCACCAAACTTTGAAGCTGGCGGCGGCGGGATCAATGTTGCCAAAGCAATTCACCGGCTGGGCGGAAATCCTGTGGCCATTTTTACCATCGGCGGCCCGACCGGTCACAGGCTTCACAAGCTCGTTAAAGCCGAAGGCGTCGGCACGATGGTGATTGAAACCAAACAATGGACAAGAGAAAACTTTCATGTACTGGAAACCAGCACCGGTTTTCAATACCGTTTTGGAATGCCCGGTACCGAAATGATGCCGACCGAAGTGCGCTCCATTCTGGAAACGATGGAAGAACTGGACCCAAAGCCCGCATATATCATTGCCAGCGGAAGCCTTCCGCCCGGCGTACCTGTGGATTTTTATGGAGAAATTGCCAAAATCGCGCATAAACAGGGAGCAAAATTCATTGCTGACACTTCCGGAGATGCACTGAGGTATGCAACAGAAGCGGGCGTATACTTGCTGAAACCGAACATTACAGAACTTAGCGAACTCGTAGGCGTTGACAAGCTGGAAATGGACGAAGTGGACGATGCTGCCCGCGCATTGATTATCAGAGGCCAGTGTGAAGTTGTTGTGGTTTCCATGGGTGCCATGGGCGCCATGCTCGTAACCGAAGATCAGGTGGAACACATTCCTGCACCTCCGGTGCAGCCCAAAAGTACTGTGGGTGCCGGCGACAGCATGCTTGCAGGCATAATCTGGACGCTTTATCAGGGCAAATCTTTCCGGGAAGCTGTGCGTATGGGCGTTGCCTGCGGAACGGCTGCAACCATGAATGCCGGCAGTGAACTGTTTAAAATGCAGGATGTAAACAGATTGATGGATTGGCTGAACCGTTACGGAAAACGTTATTCTGCAAGTTAAAACCGGAATAATGAAAATTCCGGCTTAATGTAAATAGTAAGAAAAAGTATGTCATGTCTTTTGTAAAAAAGATTTTTTATGGCAGAAAAACAATCCCGTCGTCATTTTTCCAAAATGGCAGCCCTTACCGCTGCCGCCATAACGTTCAAGCCATTCTATATACTGAAAGCAAAACCGAAACCGGACGGCGAAACCATTGGCCACGGATCTTATCAATATAAGGTTCATCAGGGTTGGGGCAATCTGGACGCTTCCAAATTCCCGGTCAATAATTGTCATGAAATGGTTCAGGACAGCAAGGGAAGGCTGATTATGGTGGGCGACGAGATCAAAAACAATATTCTGATTTACGATCGTTCGGGCAAGCTGCTCGAATCCTGGGGACATGAATTTCCGGGCGGCCACGGACTTACATTATGGAATGCAAACGGCGAAGAATTTTTGTTTATCTGCGATCCGAATATCGGAAAAGTATTTAAAACAGACCTTAAAGGTAAAGTTCTGCTGACCATCGAACATCCTTCAAAAGTGGGTGCATACAAGGAAAGTGATGCTTTCAAGCCTACGGAGAGTGCGATCGGGCCGGACGGAACCATTTATGTTGCCGACGGTTATGGTTCCCAGTGGATTTTAAGATATACGCCAAAAGGTGAATTTATAGACAAGTTCGGCGGTTCGGGCGATCTGGATGCACAGTTTTCAACAGCGCACGGAATAGCTATTGATTACCGCGACAAATCCAATCCCACGCTTTTAATCACTTCAAGAGCACACAATGCTTTCAAGCGGTTTACGCTGGACGGCAAATATCTGAGTACCATTTTCCTGCCGGGCGCTTTTGTATGCCGTCCGGTTTTTAAAGGAGAACAGCTTTTTGCCGGTGTCTGCTGGTCCAGACTGCGTTATTTAAATCAGACGCCAAATTCAGGCTTTGTAACGATTCTGGACAAAAACAATAAAGTTATTTCTAACCCCGGCGGAACCAAACCGGAATACAGAAACGGGAAATTACAGCTCATGCTTCAGGAAAAGCCTATTTTCATGCACTGCCATGACGTCTGTGTCGATACAGACGAAAACATCTACGTTTGCCAGTGGAATGCAAAGAAAACATATCCCGTAAAACTGGAAAGAGTTTGATTCTGTTTGAAATTCCTGATTAATTCTTTACAACCCTTATTGTTACAAAGTTAACGAGCATTGTAACGATCATCAGAATTGAATATGCCGGGCCGATCGGAATCTGAGGAACCAGCCAGGAAACGCCTATCAGAAAAACTACAAATCCGTAACTCGCCAGTAAAAGTCCGTGCAGTATCCTGCTTGCCGCGTCTGCACCGCGCTGTGCATGTGTAAAAACGGCCAGCGTAGAAGTCATGATTGGGAAAGGCGTTAAAATCCCGCTCCATGTCGGGCCGAGATAATCCGCGGCCTGTGTAAGCAAAACGACAAAAAACGTAGCCACAAGCATCCTTAACGGAATGTCGTATAAAGGCTGCTTTTTTGTTTCTGTTATAGACCGGGATTTCGGAAAGAAATAAAGGACAAGTGTAAGCACAAGCAAATTCAGGCCGGCAGCTGCGGGCAGTGAAACCGTACGTCCCAAGGATAAAAAAGCAACGGCAAAAAATGCCGCATAACTGATCAAAACCGTTGGCAGCCAGGAAAATCTGGAAGCTACTAGCGCATAAACAAGTGCAAACAAAGTAGTTCCGATTGAGCCGAGCAATGCAGAAGTAACTGTAGACGCAGCAAACAATGCCCCGTGCTCCAAGGCAATAAAAAAGGAAATCGGACCTGCAACCCACGGAAATCCACCGATCAATCCGCCGATTCCCTCGCCCCATTTTCGGACCGCCAGCGTTACGCCTGCAATCAGTGGCGGCATTAAAACGATTTTTGCAACAAGAAGATCAGACAAAGCAGGAAAAAGGAAACGCTGAATAAAGAACAAAGTTAAGTTCCAGGCATCAGATTGGCCTTAAAATAACAAAATACTTGAAAATACTTCTTGCAACATAGTTGCAGTAATTGTAAGTTTGCAACGTTGTAACATACAGGATAATGAGTTTTTCCGGGTTTTCAAGTGCAAAGACTAAATATAACCTATTCAGCAAGTTGATATTCGGCTTGTTAATGACTGCATTTTCGATATCTGTTTTCGGACAAAACAGCAACTGCGCCTGTTTTGTAAAAGGCATTGTCAGAGACAAACATTCCAGTCAGCCAGTTGTCGGCGCGACCGTTCTGATCATCGGACAAAACAGCGGGGTTTTTACAGATGAAAAAGGCCGCTATGAACTCCGCAATCTGTGCCCCGGAACTTATACGCTCGAGTGCAGGATTGTCGGTTACAATTCATTCAGGCAGACACTTGACCTTACATCAGGACATATCGAAGATTTCAGCCTGCAGGAACAGGAAATTCACCTGAAAGATGTTGAAATAACAGCGCACCGCTCGCAGGAACCTTCCTCACAGCCATTAAGCACGATCAGCGGAAACGAGCTTGAGAATACAAGAGGCAGAAGCTTGGCCGAAAGCCTGAAAGGGTTGCCCGGCGTAACTTCTCTGCAAACAGGCTCTTCCATTTCCAAACCGGTTATTCATGGATTGCACAGCAACCGCGTCCTGATCATGAACAACGGCGTGCGGCAGGAAGGCCAGCAATGGGGATCGGAACATGCACCCGAAATTGATCCGTTCATTGCAACCCGGCTTTCGGTTGTAAAAGGTGCTGCCGGCGTACGCTATGGTTCGGATGCAATCGGAGGCGTCATTCTGGTGGAACCGGAAGAACTTCCTTTTGACAAACCGCTGAGCAGCGAATTGAATACTGTCGGTTTTTCAAACGGCCGTCAGGGCGTTTTGTCGGGAACTGTGCAGGGCGGCATAAAAATGCTCAAAGGTTTTGGCTGGAGAGCGCAGGGAACAATCAAGAAAAGCGGAAACATCAGAACGCCGGATTATTATCTGGATAATACCGGAACCAATGAAAAGAACTTCTCACTGGCAGCCGGTTACCGCAATAAAGGTTTTGGAATTGATTTGTTTTACAGCCGTTTTGATACGAAAATCGGTATTTTTTCCGGTTCTCATATTGGCAGTGTAACTGATTTGCTGAACGTTATCAGAAATGGAGAACCGTTTATAAAATCCGGTTTCAGCTACGCCATTGCAAGGCCAAACCAGAATGTTACACACGACCTCATCAAAGCAGAAACGCATTATCATTTTCAGAATGGCAACAAACTTCAGTGGACTGCTGCACGGCAGATCAATAACCGGAACGAATATGATCTGCACCGGTCCAGAAATGATTCCATAGCTGCTTTAAACCATCCGGAGCTCACATTCAAATTATCCACGCTGACCAATGATGTCGTTTGGGACCATAAACCCATTGCCGGAAAACTGGCCGGGCAAGTGGGCGTAAGTACATTGTATCAGTATAACCTGATGAGCGGAAGACCGTTGATTCCCAACTTTAACCAGTTCAATGTCGGTATTTTCTGGATGGAACGGTACGTCAGAAACAGCTGGGAACTGGAAGCAGGCGTACGGTACGATTACCGCAAGCTGAAAACATACCGGATTGTCAGCAAGGAAAAACTGGCGGATGATTTTAATTTCAAAAACTTTTCAGGAACGCTCGGCGCAACAAAGAATTTTTCAGGACGGCTTTCTGCAAGATTAAACGTCGGAACGGCCTGGCGGGCACCGAATGTAAGCGAACTTTTCAGTGACGGCGTGCATCACGGAGCCGCAGCTTATGAAAAAGGCGATGCTTCCTTACAGCCTGAAACGGCAATTAATACAATCGGAAGTGTCAAGTATGCTGGCGAAAGACTGACTTTTGAAGTTGGTGGCTATTACAATTTCATCTCGGATTACATTTACCTGAAACCGCAGCCGGAGCCGATCCTGACGATCAGAGGTTCTTTTCCTTATTTCAAATACACGCAAACAGACGCAACATTCAAAGGAGTGGATGTTTCCGCAAGCTGGAAATTTGTTAAAACGACGACTTTCAGCAGCAAGCTGAGTTATCTTCAGGCATATGACCGCCGCAATGACAATTATCTTGTCATGATCCCTGCAAACAGGATTGATAATCAGCTGAAATACGATTTGCCGGATTTTGGAAACTGGCATCAGACTTACATTTCAGCAGGAAATTTATTTGTAGCAAGGCAAAAGCGGGTTCCTCCGGAAAGTGATTTTGCGCCCCCGCCCAAAGCTTATTCGATCTGGACCGTTCAGGCAGGCTCGTCCATACGGCTTTCAAATAAACATCAGCTTGAAACGGGCATTACAGTTCAGAATCTGTTCAATACCGCTTATCGAGATTATCTGAACCGCTTCCGTTACTATGCCGACGAAATGGGCCGGAATATTTCCGTACGCTTCAAATACAGTTTCGGAGCCTAAAAAACATTAACCAACCATAAACCTTGATTATGAAAATAAACCAAAAACTGACGCTGGCTTTGCTCCTATTTACAGCATTGACTTTTACCCAGTGCAAGGATGCAGGAGAAGACGTGGAACCGGATGATGAAAATGAACTGATTACAACGGTTACACTAAAATTTGCAGAAAAAGGAACGACTACGGTAAATTCATTTTCCTACAAGGATACAGACGGCGACGGGGGCAATGCTCCGGTACAATTTGACGCCATTTTGCTGAAACCGAATACAGCTTACACGCTGACCGTAGAAATGAAGGATGAAAGTAAAACGCCGGCCGAAGACGTTACCGAAGAAATTCAGGAAAAAGCGGAGGAGCACCTGCTGATTTACACGCCTGCTCCTGCTACCCTGCTTACTTATACCTACGGCGATAAAGATGCCAACAACTTCAACATCGGACTGAAAGGCGAGGCGCTTACGGGCGCAGCCGGGACCGGCGTGCTAAAAGTACAGCTCCGTCATCAGCCGGGCACCAAAAACGGTTCAGCTGCGCCGGGAAGCGATGACGTAAACCTTGATTTCACGTTGACGATCAAATGATTGTCACTACGATTTGCATTTCGGGCAAATTCCCTGAATCAGCAAATTAAAGTTTTCCGGCATGTAACCTTCCGGCAGTTTCACGGCAGGAATGTGCAGGTTTTCAATGCAGTTGGTTTCGCCGCATTCATTGCATTTGAAATGAATATGATCGTGCTGATGCTTTTCCTCGGAACAATTCTGCGAACAAAGGGCATAACGCAGGCCTTCGTCATCAAGGACTTTATGAATGATTCCTTTTTCCAGAAAAGTTTTCAGCGTACGGTAAATCGTCACACGATCATAATTCTCGCCCAGCATTCCTTCAAGGTCACCGTGCGAAAGGGCATTCTTTTTGCTTATAAATGTTGAAAGTACGTCTTCCCGGCATGTTGTCGTGCGAAGTTGATGTCCTTTCAGCATTTCTCTTAATTGTTCCATTGCTTAAAACAGATCGTTATTTGTGTGGTGACTATAAAACCTTTCCTGCCAAAGTTAAGTTCTAAGTTCGGAACTTTCGGATCTTTAACAAAGGTTAAAAGTAAAGGCAAAAATAAAATATTTTGCAACCCTGTTGCATGTTGATGTCGATAACCCTATTTTTGCAACATGATTGTATCTGGTATGAAAGCAACACACTCACATGGCAAGGCCGACTATTTTGGAATTCTGGGTTCTGTATTGTGCATCATACATTGCCTGATTATGCCTGCGCTGGCATTCGGCTCCGGTTTTCTGCAGAAGTTTCACACGCATGAAGGCCTGCTTTCTCTGGATTACCTGTTTATAATCGTAAACGGCATTGCAGTTTATTATGCTACGCGTGATCACAAATCCTTGTCGGTACGCATACTGCTCTGGGGCGCTTTGGCCTTGTTCTCCGTTTCGCTGATACTGGAAAGTTATAGCCCGGTTTTTACGTGGCTCAGCTATGCAGGTTCGGCTTTACTGATTATCGGCCATCTTATCAATATCTACATTTGCCAGATTGCGCCGAGGCTGAAATTCAGGGTTTCCTGAAATTTTTATTTATCATATTCCACTTCATACCGGCTTAAATCGGGCCTCACTGTTCTTTTGCGGTTAAGTTCGTATTCAAAAATCGTTTTCCCCAGATTGACCATAAAAGGAAAACCTTTGCTGTCGTACTCATATTTATCGTCATTGAAAATCTGATCTTCATTGCAGTAAATAACGGCTGTCAGCATGAATTCGATTCCTTTTTCAAAATCAGCGATATAAGCATTGTCGAGCAAATAGCCGTATGCATCACCTGATTTGTTAAATAACCGGATATGCCTTGGCAAACGCGTTTTTGTTGCGCCAAAAAGCAGGAATTTTACATATCCGTCGTAGTAATCATCCGTGTAGCTCGCAGGAAAGCTGGTTTCCACCGGAAATTGAGACATATACTGGTAAATAAAACGGTAATCTTCACGGGTTAAATTGAACCGCTGTTCAACGGGAACCTGTTCCGGAAAAATAATGGCCTGCAAAAGCCGGTGCTGATCTTCCAGTGCAAAATAGTTTTTAGTGGAAAAGTCAAAAGGTTCATTGATCAGTTCTCCGTCTTTAATAAATCCTTTTCCTCTCAGGATGGGTTTTTCAGATTTGTAATCCTTACTGCAATACTGAGCCGGCTGCTCATAAACTACTTTTCCATCCTTTTCAAACCGGACCGGATTGGTGTATCTGTTATTTTCGGCACTAAGCGGCGATTCCAGCCGGTGCAGAATTCTCACATGCGTGTAGCCTTTTTTATGCATGGATTCATTGAACTCTTCCTGTCCGATAAATTCATACAGCCGGTTAAAGGCATCGTTATCGCTTGCCAGCAGTATTTTCTTTGCATAATGCGCTACTGAAGGCAGGCCGTTTTCTGATGACGTATCCTTTGAAACTGCCGTTTGTTCAGGCCTGTCGGCCAGTGTAATCATCGGCGTATACTTGTCAATTCCAAGACGGTTCAACTTGTCAAGTGCCAGAACCACCGCCGACAGCTTCACCGTACTGGCCGGATAAAAATAGTTGGAGCTGCTGACCTGATAGCCATGCGTCGTTAAATGCGGTTCATTCTTCCGGTTACGGTCAATGCGGGTATAAAGGACCTGAATCTGATATTTTTCAGGATGATCAAGAATTTCGGAGAACCTTTCAGGATGTTTTTTTAACAGCCTTTCAATGAAATTGTCATTCTGGTACTGAGCAAATGTAGGCAATGCAATCAGCTGTAAAAGCAAGTAAAGCAACAATTTATAATCTCTCTTCAAAATCATGGACAATCCCGGGCACGTGCAAAACGAATATACAATATTTATTTTAAAGGGTTGCCGGAATTATATTTTACTGCTGCCGGCCTTTACTTATTTACATGTAAACAATGGCAAATAATGGGAGAAAATAAGTTACGCAGCCGCGGCTGGTTTGGCAAATCAGGGAAAGACGGATTCATATACAGGGCATGGATGAAAAATCAGGGTTATCCGGCTGATGAATTTGACGGAAGGCCCGTAATCGGAATATGCAATACTTTTTCAGAGCTTACGCCTTGTAACGGGCATTTTCGTGAACTTGCAGAATCTGTAAAGCGCGGCGTTTGGGAAGCCGGCGGTTTTCCGCTCGAATTTCCTGTTATGTCACTGGGAGAAACCTTGATCAAACCAACGGCCATGCTTTACCGCAACCTGGCCAGTATGGATGTAGAAGAATCCATCCGCGCCAATCCGATCGACGGCGTTGTGCTGCTTTGCGGATGTGACAAAACGACTCCTTCGCTCGTGATGGGCGCCGCAAGCGTAGACATTCCGACGATTGTCGTTTCGGGCGGCCCGATGCTCACCGGAAGATACCGCGGAACAAACATCGGCACAAGCGATGTCTGGCGGTTCAGTGAAATGTACCGGAAAGGTGAAATATCGCAGGAAGAACTGACAACGGCAGAAGCCTGCATGTGCAGAAGCAACGGCCATTGTGCCGTGATGGGAACGGCCTCCACAATGGCTTGCATGGTGGAATCGCTCGGACTCACTTTGCCCGAAAATGCAGCAATTCCCGCTGCTGATTCGCGCCGGAAAGTAATTGCCCATTTGTCCGGAAGAAGGATTGTCCAGATGGTGAATGAAGATCTGCGCATGTCGCAGATCCTGACCAAAGAAGCTTTCGAAAATGCCATTATGCTGAATGCGGCAATCGGAGGTTCTACGAATTTTGTAATCCATTTGCTGGCCATTGCCGGAAGGATCGGCGTGGATCTTTCGCTGGATCATTTCAATGACCTTTGCGCCAAAATACCGCTGCTGCTGAACCTTCAGCCGTCGGGCGGATATTTTATGGAAGACTTTTACTATGCCGGCGGCCTGCCCGTTGTGATCAAGGAAATGATCAGTCTTCTGCATAAAGATGTCATTACGGTAAATGGGAAAACCATGGCCGAAAACAGCAGTACGGCAGAATGCTACAATCCGGAAGTAATTGCAACACTGGAAGAACCCGTTAAAAACCTGACGGGTTTGGCGGTTGTAAGAGGAAATCTTTGTGAGCACGGAGCCGTTATCAAACCTTCTGCGTCGTTAAATCCTGCGTTGATGAAGCACCGCGGAAGAGCGGTTGTTTTTGAAGATATTGATGATTACAAACACCGGCTTGACGATCCGGACCTTGATGTGGACGAAAACTGCATTCTCGTACTTAAGAACGTAGGCCCGAAAGGTTATCCCGGAATGCCGGAAGTCGGAAATATGTCGCTTCCCAAGAAAATCCTTGCAAAAGGAATTGTGGACATGATCCGTATTTCGGACGGACGCATGAGCGGAACAGGTTTTGGAACAGTTGTTTTGCATGTTTCTCCGGAGGCAGCCGTAGGCGGAACGCTCGCGCTTGTACAGGATGGAGATATCATTGAGCTGGATGTTGAAAACAGAAAACTGAATCTGGAAGTCTCCGATGAAGAACTGAATAATCGGCGGGCATACTGGAAACCACTGGATATGGGATACAACCGCGGTTACGTTAACCTTCATATAAATCACGTGATGCAGGCGCACGAAGGCGCAGATCTGGACTTCCTGCGGGGCGGTTCGGGCGATAAAGTTACAAGAGATTCACACTAGCAGGCTTTCCGGGATGCATACGGCATCCCGGAAAGTTTAAAACATAAAGCAAAGATGAATAGCCACTTATTTGACAATCAGGCTGCCATTGTTACCGGTGCCGGCCAGGGAATTGGATTCGAGATTGCCAAGCAACTTTCCTGTCAGGGCGCATGTGTAATCCTGAATGATGCCAACGAGACACTTGCAGCGGACGCTGCACGCAAGATCCGTGACAAGGGAGGTGAATGCATTGCTTTTGCCGGTGACGCATCAAAACAGGATGTAATTGACGGAATGGTGGATGAAGCAATTCACTGTTTTGGAAAACTGACCATTACCGTTGCCAATGCCGGCATCACCTTGTTCGGAGATTTTTTTGAATACCCTGCGGAAAACCTGAAAAAAGTGCTCGAAGTAAATCTGATGGGTTCATTCCTGCTTACGCAAGCAGCAGCAAGGCAAATGCGATCACAAAAATCAGGCGGAAGAATTCTGCTGATGTCCTCAGTGGTCGGGCATCAGGCGCATCAGTTTCTGGGTGCTTATGCGATGACGAAAGCGGGTCTGGAAATGCTTGCCAAAAATCTGGTGCTGGAACTTTCCCCGCATGGAATCACCATAAACACAGTTGCTCCGGGTGCAACGCTTACAGAAAGAACGCTTTCCGAAGATCCGTCCTATCCAAAAATATGGTCAGCCATAACGCCCATGGGCCGGCCAGCAATTTGTGAAGATATTGCCAACGCAGCGCTGTTTCTGCTTTCACCGTTTTCAGGGCATATTACCGGACAAAGCCTTGTTGTAGACGGCGGCTGGACTTCCGTTAGTCCTTTGCCAGATTTGAGTAATCTGGAGTCGGTCAAATAGCTTATTCTTCCAGCCCCCGGGAAAATAGCTGTGTTTCAAGATCGTCCATATTTCCTTCTTTGGAAACAAAGAGTTCACGCTGTCTGGAAGGAACGGCAGGCTTTACAGTTATGAAACTGCTGTATTGTTCGTTCGTTATGATTTCCAGTGCCAAAGCTCTTTTCAAAACGATTGCGAAGGGTACTTTAAAGAATCCGGCAATTTCTGCGGCCAAACTTGCCGGAATTCTGGAAATACCTGTACGAAAAAAACTTTCTACTTCTTTGAACGGAAGCATTACATCAAAAATCAGTTTTTCGGAACGTTGCAGCAGCGTTTCCGGATTGGCATAAGAAGCATGCAGTCCAAGTGACACAGCCAGCAGATGAATGTGATAATTCCGTTCATTGATATCCGCTGCCGCATTTACAAAAATCCAGCCTTTCTGATCAAAAATGGCAGAAAACCCTTTAAATACCGGATCAGCATTGCGCATCTGAGCTATTTTGACCACCTCTGGATAAGGAAGTTTATGCCCGATCTGATTTACGATATCCTGTGCATAGGAAATATCCGCAGCTTCGCCAGCCGGCTCAATCATCCAGTTGCCATTTACCAAACCTTCAAAAAGCCGGTCTGCCACTTTCCGGCCTTCAGTTTCTCCAAGATGCAGGACAATCCTGTCACCACGAACCGAATAATCGAGAGGCAGCTGGTTTTTTGGCGGTTTTCTTGGCATAATCTGTAAGGAAGCTGAGATGCATGATATCAAAGATACATGCTTACAATTTTCACTGCAATATCGTTCCGGATTTTATCTCCATTCCAGTGTATTTAAAAGCTGAAGCATATCTTTCTGCAGGTAATCGATAACCGGAGCCAGCGAATCATTTTTCGTTGCAGTAGGAAAATAAATGGCGCCTCTTAAAAAATGCGTCGTACTGTCGGTTGTGTAAAACTGATAAGGGCTCGGGACGTCTCCTTCTATTTTAAACAGCATCGCCGTTTTTCCGCTTTGTGTTAAAACCCGCTGTTCCTGAATGGATGAAGCCCGGATCTGGTGCTTGCTTGTCAGTTTGTACGTATCGTTTATAAAGTCGCTCAAACGCTTCGGATCGTTCCGGATCGTTTTGTAAGTAAGCTGTATACTGGCTTTGAACTGCGGATAATTGATAAATACCCAGTCTTTTTCTGCCATTGGAAAAGTATCCGGCACTACAACTGCATATTTCGAAAATTCGAAGCTGTAAGGATGTTCCTGTAAAAGCTTTTGGTACCGATGGCCGGGAAGTTCAATCCGGTTATAACCTTTTGGCTTCGGGGCATAACTTTGCTCCTCTTTTCCACAAGAAAAAATGGCAACAGAAACAAAAAGGACAAGCAACAAAACGGAATGCTTTAACATCATGCTGAGTAACCGGTAAATGAGCGTCCAAAATTAACGAAAAGCCTGCAACAATATTTCCCGCCTACTCTACTGTAACCGATTTTGCAAGATTTCTGGGCTGGTCTACATTTCTTCCGCGCATGACCGCAATGTAATAGGAAAGCAGCTGCAAGGGAATCACCGAAACCAGCGGTGTCAGACTTTCATGTACTTCGGGAACTTCAATTACAAAATCGACCATTTCCGGAATCAAAGTATCTCCTTCCGTCACAATCGCAATAACCCGTCCTTTTCTTGCCTTCACTTCCTGAATGTTGGAGACAATTTTTTCATAGGAACTGTCCCGGGTTGCCAGAAATACAACCGGCATGTCTTCGTCAATCAATGCGATCGGCCCGTGTTTCATTTCAGCTGCGGGATAACCTTCTGCATGTATGTAGGAAATTTCTTTCAGCTTAAGGGCTCCTTCCAGCGCAACAGGAAAGTTAAGGCCGCGTCCGAGATAAATAAAATTTCGCGCATATGTGAATATATAGGCAATTTCCTTGATCCTGGAAGCATGTTCAAACACTTTTTCAACCTTGCCGGGCATGGCTTCAAGTGCCGTCAGCAGCTGGCGGTAACTTTCTTCTGTGATCGTGTTTTTCTTTCTGGCGACGGCAATGGCAATCAAGGTCAGTACCGTAACCTGTGCCGTAAAAGCTTTTGTACTTGCAACGCCTATTTCCGGGCCGGCATGCGTATAAGCGCCCGCATGCGTAGCACGTGCAATCGAAGATCCTACAACATTGCATACGCCAAATATCGAAGCTCCTCTCGACTTCGCAAGTTCAATGGCAGCCAGTGTATCCGCCGTTTCTCCGGATTGCGAAATGGCTATTACCATGTCGTTTTCCCTGATAACGGGATTGCGGTAACGAAATTCCGAAGCGTACTCCACTTCCACATTGATGCGTGCAAGCTCTTCAAACAGATATTCGGCCACAAGCCCGGCATGCCACGAAGTTCCGCAGCCTACAATGATAATCCGCTCGGCACAGGCAAGTTTGTCAAGATAACTGTCCAGTCCGCCCAGTTGCAGATGCAGGTCCGCTGCACGAAGTCTTCCGCGCATGCTGTCCGCAATGGAACGGGGCTGTTCAAAAATTTCTTTGATCATGAAATGGTCATAACCGCCTTTTTCAATGGTATCCAGCTCCATTTCAAGCATCTGGATGTAAGGTACTGTTTCTGTACTGTCCAGATTCTGAATGCTCAGTTTTCCTTTACTTACGATTGCCACTTCATAATCATCGAGATAAACCACGTTTTTGGTGTATTCAATAATCGGTGTAGCGTCAGAAGCTAAAAAGTATTCGTTTTCTCCGATGCCGATCACCAGCGGACTGCCTTTTCTGGCTGCGATCAGCTGCCCGGGATGATCCGCAGACATGACAACAATCGCATAAGCGCCTACCACTTCCTTTAAAGCCAGACGAACTGCTGCGTCAAGGGAATGGCCGGTTTCCTGTTGAATGTCTTCAATAAAATGTATGAGAACCTCTGTATCCGTGTCGCTGTGAAATACGTGTCCTTTCTGCGTCAGGTTCTGCCTGATGGCTGCATAATTTTCAATAATCCCGTTGTGGATAATGGCAAGTCTGCGGTTGTTGGAAAAATGAGGATGCGCATTGGCATCATTGGGTTCGCCGTGTGTGGCCCAGCGGGTATGGCCGATTCCGGTTGTTGCAGAAAATTGCTTTTCGGTAAGCTGGTTTTCCAGATCACCAACCTTTCCTTTTTTCTTGTAAATATTCAAGTTGCCATTTTCGAGCAGCGCAATTCCCGAACTGTCATAACCGCGGTATTCAAGTCTTTTCAGGCCTTTCAGGATCAACGGGCATGCTTCTCTGCTGCCGGTGTAAGCTACAATTCCACACATATCAGAAGTTTCAAGTTTAAGTGTATGTAAATAAGAATGTGCAAATAAATAGAAATCAGCCTTGCTTCACAAACTATATTTTCCCGGAAAAATGAAATTGGTTTATTCCTTCAAGAGTGTTCGAACACATCAGCATAAAAAATCCGGCACAAAAAAAAGGCGACTTGATGAAGCCGCCGTTTTTAGTAAATTTTTATCTGAATCAATTCATCAGGTCCGTATACAGATTGTAATACGATTCGGAGAATTTCTCATTGTGCTCGTCCAGCTCGACACGCTTCGGAGCATTATTGAAAATCTGGTTCAGGCTTTCGCTGCAGTGATCGTCCGCTTTGATAACGGCATCCGCATAAGCACAGCCGATTTTAACAAAGCCTTCAAAATCCGCCGAATGCAGATGTGACAAAGCTTCGTCACTTACATCCATTGCCTTGGCCTTGCTTTGCAGATCAGCATCAAATTTGTAATCAAAAGCATTATTATGCACAGTAAACACACTTTTCGTATCCTTGAACATCGGATCGTTGCGATAAGTGGTTTTTAAATATAACGGAATCAGAGCAGTCATCCAGTCATTACAATGTACAACATCCGGAGCCCATCCCAGTTTCTTTACGGTTTCCAACACCCCCTTGCAAAAGAAAATGGCACGCTCATCGTTATCATCAAAAAAGTTATTCTCTTTATCAAAGAATACTGATTTTCTGTGAAAGTAATCATCATTATCTATGAAATAGACTTGTAACTTGGCATTCGGAATGGAAGCTACTTTAATGATCAACGGCTTTTCTTCATCTCCTACAGTAATATTTATTCCAGACAGTCGAACTACTTCATGAAGCCGGTTTTTGCGCTCATTGATTAAACCAAAACGGGGAACCAGAATTCTGATTTCTGCACCTAGTTCTTGCATTGCCTGAGGAAGTTTTCTTACGTAATCGGCAACATCTGTGGTTTGAAGGAAGGGATTGATTTCACTGGCTACATACAAAATTCGTAGTTTCTCCATAGATCCTTTTAGCAGTTTGTGAAAAAAAGTTTTGCAAAATTATACAAAAAAAATCGCATTTTCAAAAGATATTCCAAACTAAATGTAATATTGCGTTCAGATTGGGATTGCCTGCCTCAGATATTCTTGAATCCTGCCTGTTGTTCCTGCCCAGGTTAAAAAGCACAGGAAAGGATTTGCTTACTGCCCCTGATTTATATTTTAAATGGAAGTATTTACTTCAGTCAAAAGCCTCAGAAATTATCTCGATCAGCAGCTTTTAAAGCAACGTACCGTCGGCCTTGTTCCTACCATGGGCGCCTTGCACGAAGGACATATTTCACTGATCGAAAGCGCTATCCGGCAGACGGACATTACGGTTTGCAGCATCTTTGTCAATCCCACGCAGTTCAATAATCCCGAAGATCTTCTGAAATATCCCAGAACGCCCGAAGAAGATTATGCCATGCTTGAAAAAGCCGGCTGCTCGGCTGTTTTTGCCCCGTCCGTCGAAGAAATGTATCCCGAAGCAGCTGTGCTGAAAATCAATTTCGGAACGCTTGAAACGGTTATGGAAGGCGCTTCCCGGCCGGGTCACTTCAATGGGGTCGGAATTGTGGTTTCAAAGCTCTTTAATATCGTCCGGCCGCATAAGGCTTATTTCGGGCAGAAAGATCTGCAGCAGGTTTCCATTATTAAAAGGCTTGTAGCGGACCTTTCGTTTGATCTGGAACTCGTCGTATGCCCGACTGTACGCGAGCAGGACGGACTGGCCATGTCTTCCAGAAACAGGCGGCTCAATGAAAGTGAAAGAAATATTGCTCCGGCCATTTACAAAGTGCTGACATCAGCAAAAGAAAACCTGCTTGCAGGCAAACCGGTTGATGACGTTACTGAACTCGCAAAAAATGAATTGCTTGCAACCAGCGGATTTACACTTGATTATATAGAGGTTGTTGACCTTAAAACGCTGCAGTCTGCAGAGCGCATTGGCCCGGAAGGAAGCAATGCCATTTGCATCGCCGTTTTCCTCGGCCCGGTACGATTGATTGACAACATCGTTTTTTAAACATCCGTAACGCTGCAAAAGCTGCAACGTTACGGATGTTCTATATTTAGGACAATTTCCAGTCGCCTCTGTATTTGCGTTTTACAAACTGGTTTGCACCGTCGAAGTTGGTTATCTTCATGTTGTTGCCGTCCCATAACAGCTTCTTGCGGCCCGGATAGTTAAACCCTTTTCCGTCTGCTTTCGCTTCACGCAGGTTATAACTGCGGATACCAAGATTTCCCATGATAACGGTTTCAGTCAAAGGACCTGCGTAGTCGAAAGAAGATGTAAGTGCCTTGTGCTCCTTGCTGTTAAAACCGGCTTTGCAGGCATCGGACCAGGAAACATGATGGCCAAACTCCGGCATAACGGTATACTTGTTACCGAAATCACCTTGTTTGTATTCCAGCTTGGTACCGTCTTTCAGATATACTTTCGGGTCAATTCCATACGTACCGCAGGTCATCACGCCTTTTTCACCAATTAACAGAACGCCGTTGCTGCTGTCCGGTTCTCCGAGCGGATCGTTTGCCGGGATCAGTTCCGGATGGAAAGGACGCAGACCGCCGTCGTGCCATGTAAGCGTAACTTCCGACTTGTTTATTTTGTTGGCAGGAAATTTCAGCTGTACACGTGAAGACGGCGGGCAGCCTTCAGGAATATATTCCGGAGTCCAGTCTTTAATGAAAACCTGGCCTACGCTGCATTCCAGTTCCGTTGGATAACCAAGTCCGAGCGTACGGAAAGCCGGATCGATCAGGTGACAGCCCATATCGCCCAGAGCGCCCGTTCCGAAATTCCACCAGCCGCGCCATTTGAAAGGATGCCATGCCGGGTTGTAATCCACCCATTCTGCCGAGCCGACCCAAAGTTCCCAGTCAATGTCCGAAGGCACGTCAAACTTGCCCGTAGGAACCGGAATGCCCTGCGGCCACACGGGACGGTTTGTCCATACGTGCGCTTCATGTACATTTCCGATGAGGCCTTTGTTAAACCATTCTTTCATCTGGGTTTGTGCAGGGTTTGACGCGCCCTGATTTCCCATTTGTGTTACAACCTTGTATTTCCGTGCAGCTTCGGTCAGCATGCGCGCTTCGTAAATATCGTGCGTTAAAGGTTTCTGAACATAAACGTGTTTTCCTCTCTGCATGGCTGCCATGGCAATAATGGCATGCATATGGTCTGTGGTTGAAACCGTAACCGCGTCGATGTCCTTTTCCATTTCATCAAACATCTTGCGGAAATCCTTGTATTTTTTGGCGTCCGGATGCAGTTCAAAATTCTTTTTAGCCTGTCCCCAGTCCACATCGCACAATGCGACCAGATTTTCAGCTCCTTTGTTCCATGCGTTATTTGTATCCGAAAAACCTTTACCTCCAACCCCGACTCCGGCAATATTCAGTTTATCACTCGGTGCACGATATCCTTTACCTAAAACATGACGGGGAACTATAAAAAAACTGCCAATTGCCGCTGCCGTACTCTTTTGTAAAAAGTCACGGCGAGAAACATCCTTCGGTTTATTTTCTGTACTCATTGGATCTTTTAATGGAAAAAAGTTGATAATAAGGATAAAGCATCCATATTCGAATTATTACTTATGCTATGGATCAGCGCCGGAATATAATAATGTCTTGGCAGGGCCAAAGGCACTGTATGAATGAATAGCGGCTGATCCCGCATGGCTGTGCCCGTTTTTATTTCACATCTCCATACCGGATGCCGGCAGAGAACGGATTGGAACCCTAAGCAGCATACTGATGTTTTGAAGGCTGCATATTATTCCTGTAACTTTGGGAATTAATGCGAATCAATCAGAATCTCGACCTAAAAGGGAATGCAAATAACAATCATGAAATCGAAGATTCACCGGGTAAAAGTAACCCAGGCTGAATTGAATTATGTAGGAAGCATCACTATTGATGAAGATCTTATAGATGCCGCCGGATTAGTTGAAAATGAACAGGTGCATATTGTAAACAACAACAACGGCGAACGTTTTGTAACCTATGTCATCAAAGGCGAGCGCGGCAGCGGCATGATTTGCCTTAACGGCGCAGCAGCAAGAAGAGTCCAGATCGGCGACATTATTATCATTATAGCCTATGGTTCCATATCGCAGGAAGAAGCAAAAACCTTTAAACCCATGATTGTTTTCCCGGATCATAACAACCGTTTGGTAGTCTAATGTAGATTTATTTTTATTGCACTAACATTCACTATTTTATAGCCAATGAAAAATATACTACGCTATGCGGTATCGCTCTTGCTTGCAGGCGGTCTGATCTGGTTTGTATTCAAAGATATCAACCTTGCAGAAATGCTGGACAGATTTGCGGAGTCGGACTGGAGATGGATTGCTGTTTCCTGTTTTTTTCTGCTCTGTGCACATATGATACGGGCGTGGCGCTGGGGAATGCTGATGGAACCGCTCGGACATAAACCCGGGCTCTGGAACAGCATCATTTCCGTTCTTACGGGTTATTTTGCCAATTACATTGTTCCCAGAATGGGCGAAGTTACCCGATGCGGCACATTGTACCGACTTGAACGCATTCCTGTAAACCTGAGTTTTGGTACGGTCGTGGCCGAAAGAATTTTTGATGTGCTTGTTCTGCTCGTCATGATCGGCCTGAACTTTGTTCTTGAATTCAATCGCCTGAGTACTTTTTTCACCGATTTTTTTCAGAGTAAAGTTGCCGGCGGACAAGGAAGCTCAGGCAGCAGTATGCTGCTGATCGTTCTGCTCGCAGGAATTGTGCTGATTTCAGCTGCTGCCGTATTTATTTACAGGAACCTGGCTTTCCGGAACAAACTTCAGCAGCATGCTATTATTCAGAAAATACTGCTTTTTGTGAAAGGAATGCTTGAAGGATTACTGAGCATCAGAAAGCTGCGTAGTCCCGGATTGTTCATTCTGAGCACCATTGCCATCTGGGTCATGTATTATCTGGTTTCTTACGTGCTTTTTTTCTGCATTCCGGAAACTTCGGATCTGGGTCCGCTTGCCGGTCTTACTTTGCTTGTAGTCGGTGCCATTGGCATGACGGCTCCTACGCAGGGAGGAATCGGCGCCTATCATCTTCTGGTTGGCAACGTCATGGTGCTTTACGGACTTTCCCAGAATGACGGAATTACGCTTGCGACTTTCATTCACGGCGCACAAATGATTTTTATGCTGATTACAGGCGCGCTGGCATTCCTGTATGTGCTGACCAAAAGCAAGAAACCTGTGGAACAGGAAGCACATGTTACCGCCAAAAGCTAGATTATTTCTGATATTGGCATTAACGGCAAATTTTAATTTTTGACAGATTTCCGACTTCTGAAAACCAACTTATCCATGAATCATACCGAAAGCAAAATCTTAAGACTGGAAGAAGCAATTACCACAATCGGAGACTGGCAGCGGGCAGGACAGAAAGTTGTTTTTACGAACGGATGCTTTGATATTGTCCATCTCGGGCACATTGATTATCTCGAAAAAGCACGCGCTCTGGGCGACAGACTGATTTTAGGTTTGAACACAGACGCATCCGTAAGCCGCCTGAAAGGGCCTTCGCGTCCCGTTGTGAACGAATATGCAAGAGCACGCCTGATGGCAGCACTTTCATTCGTTGATGCTGTCATTTTGTTCGACGACCCGACGCCAAGTCAGCTTATTGAGGCAGTAAAACCTGACATTTTGGTAAAAGGAGATGATTATTCGATTGAAAACATTGCTGGCGCGGATTTTGTTTTAAGTAATGGAGGTGAAGTTAAAACGATTGCCCTTGTACAGGGTTACTCGACCAGTTCACTGATTGAAAAAATAAAACAGGGATATAACTAGAAAAATTATGGGCGGCATATATTTGATTGGTATACTCGTCATGGGCATTAGCTTTTATGTGCAATGGCGTCTGAAGAGTAAATTTGAAGAATACTCACAAGTTGGTTTGAGCAACGGAATGAGCGGCAGGGAAATTGCCGAAACAATGCTTCGTGAAAACGGAATTTACGATGTAAGAGTATTGTCAGTTGAAGGAAGACTCACTGACCATTACAATCCACAGGATAAAACAGTCAACCTAAGCCCGGATGTGTATCACGGACGCAGTGTGTCGGCGGCGGCAGTTGCTTCGCACGAATGCGGACATGCCGTGCAGCATGCGACGGCTTACAAATGGCTGCAGTTCCGTTCGCAAATGGTACCGTTTCTGAGCATAGCTTCCAGCTACATGCAGTGGGTCATTCTGGCCGGAATCCTTTTGATCAATACAACAGTGATTCCTTTAACAATTGGTGTTGCACTGTTTGCAGCGACTACATTGTTCAGCTTTATTACACTGCCGGTGGAATACGATGCAAGTAACCGCGCGCTGGCCTGGATCAAAAGCAACCGGATTGTAAATGAAAGAGAATACATCATGTCTGCCGATGCATTGAAATGGGCAGCACGTACGTATCTCGTTGCCGCAATCGGTTCGCTGGCTACTTTGCTTTATTATGTAAGCATTTTGATGGGCCGCAGGGATTAAGACCTGAAAAGAAACTTTGAATACAATAAAAAAGGGACTGCATACAACTGCGGTCCCTTTTTTATTATGACAACTATAATCCGGTTACTTTTTAAGCTGGTTCCAGTAAACCGCTACGTTTTTTGTGGCTCGTCCGGAAGCAATAATGTCCAGATCACCGTCGCCGTCAAGGTCGTCGGATGAAATATCTTCACAGGCAATCTTTATTTTTTCATCCAGTACATATTCCTGCCATTTTTTGCCCTCAGCATCAGAACCGACAAAGATGCGAACGCCTGTGCGGCCGCCTTCGTCCGGATTCCGCCATCCCATAACGATCTGATCCCTTCCCTGTCCGAAAAAATCGGCACACAGTAAGGCGTGGCCTTCTTTTATTTTGTCTGTAAGCACCGTCCGGTTGTCTTTGGAATAAACGACAACAGAATTCCCATGCATGGGCTCAATCGTTGCCGTAAAAAGCTGGTTTTTACTCAGACTTCCCGTTCTGATTTCCCCGACGCCCTTGTTTGGAACCATCCAGTTTCCAGATGCAGCCCATCCATCCGCCCCGTTCAGAAAAACCTGCACGCCTTCTTTTCCTGCAACGGCAAGTCCGAGAATCCTTCCCGGCACTTCCATCGGATTCATGTTATGCGTCATATGCATATTGGTTTCCAGCAATTCGTAGCTCCAGATGCCTTTCCGGTTTTCAGGCACGTCAAATGTTATGAGCTTTACGCCAGCGCCCTGTCCGCCGGTATTTCCTTCACCGTGCAACGGCAGTACGGCCAGCTGAAATCCGCCGTCTGCTTTTTTCAACCATTGCATGCGGTGAATCGTCACTTCGTGGTGCAGGCGCACAGGTTCCCAAAGCTGCGTTCTGTCATCGGGAGAAACCATGTAAAATACGGCTCCGGATTTTTTTGCATCCTTGGTTTCCGAAGGGTTCCATTGCGCCCCGACCGCTACCTCCACTTTTCCGTCGCCGTCAATATCTCTGGCCGCAATGCATACATTATCCTGATCGGTAAGGTCTTTTGCAATGATATACCGGACCCATTTTTCACTTTTTTTACCCGGGTTTTTATACCAGACAATTTCCTTTTTGTCAGCCAGCAAAATATCCTGCTTTCCGTCACCGTCCACATCGCCTGTCGTTACGCCGTATCCAATGCTGATGTTGTCATCAATAACTTCACCGCTGAAAGTGGCAGTCTGCGCATACAACTTTCCGGCCATGCAAATAACCGAAAGGATCAACAAGTATTTCTTCATATTTCCGAAATGTAATCAATGCTCATAAATAAACCTTTTAACCTATATTTTCACAATATACTTCAAAAAACCACATCCTTGTTTCTGAAAAAAGAGTTTTTTGTGTCGCTTTGACCGGCTTTACCTACTTTTGTAAATTAATGTGAACCAATTAATCATTCATGAAAACTGTCCCGCTACATCATGTCCATGTCCGGCTTGGTGCCAAAATGGTTCCTTTTGCCGGTTTTGAAATGCCTGTGCGCTATTCCTCGGATCTTGATGAACACCACACTGTAAGAAATAATGTCGGCGTTTTTGACGTATCGCATATGGGCGAATTCAGCATCAAAGGGCCGAATGCAACCGCTCTTGTGCAGAAAGTTACTTCCAATGATGCCTCGGCTTTGTATAACGGAAAAGTACAGTACAGTTATCTGCCCAATGCTGCCGGCGGAATTGTAGATGACCTGCTGGTTTATAAAGTCAGTGACGATGAATATTTTCTGGTCGTAAATGCTTCCAATATAGAAAAAGACTGGAACTGGATCCAGAGCCAGAATACGGAAGGCGCAGCAATGGATAACCTTTCCGATGATCTTTGCCTGCTTGCGGTTCAGGGTCCGGATGCAACGGCTACGCTGCAAAAACTGACAAGTGAAAACCTGGCTGCCATGGAATATTATACGTTTAAAATCGGAGAAATGGCCGGAATTGAAAATGTTATTATTTCGGCAACGGGGTATACTGGCTCCGGCGGTTTCGAAATATATGTGGATAAAAAGGATGCTGAAAAAATGTGGAATGCCATTTTTGAAGCCGGGGAAGAATTCGGGATCAAGCCCGTCGGATTGGGTGCAAGGGATACTTTGAGGCTGGAAAAAGGGTTTTGCCTTTATGGAAATGACATTGACGATACGACTTCTCCGCTGGAAGCCGGATTGGGCTGGGTTACCAAATTCAACAAAGATTTCATCAGTTCGGCTGCATTGAAACAACAGAAAGAAGCCGGTCTGAAAAGAAAACTCATCGGTTTTGAAATGATCGACAGAGGAATCCCGAGAGGCCATTATGAACTGTGCGATGCAGACGGCCACAAACTGGGCGAAGTTACTTCCGGCACCCAATCGCCTACTTTACAGAAAGGCATCGGTATGGGATATGTTCCAGCCGCGTACAGCAAGCCTGACACGGAAATTTTTGTAAAAGTCCGTGACAGATTACTGAAAGCCAAAGTAGTAAAATTGCCTTTTGTCAAAAACTAACCCCTCAACCGTTTTCCATCGTTCCGATTGCATTTATGAAACACCTTGATATTTGTCTGACACCTGATTTACTTCATTTACATAAACTTGATAATTCTATTGTTGTTGTCGCCGATGTTTTCAGAGCAACTTCATGTATGGTTACCGGCTTGGCTTATGGCGTAAAAAGCATCACGCCTGTTGCCACGATTGAAGAATGTAAATTTTTACAGGACAAAGGTTATTTTGCGGCGGCTGAACGTGATGCACGCAAAGTGGAAGGTTTTGACCTTGACAATTCGCCGTTCAGTTATATGAACGAGCGCCTGATCGGTGCTGAAATTGCAATGACTACAACCAACGGAACGTTATCTATTGCCAAAGCAAAAATCTCGGCAGTAAAAGTAATGGTCGGATCCTTCCTGAATCTCGGCGCACTGGCCAATCATCTGAGGTCCGAACCGTATGACGTACTCGTTCTCTGTGCCGGCTGGAAAGGAAGGCCCAACCTGGAAGATACGCTTTTTGCAGGCGCGCTCGCACATGCTTTGAAAGATCAGTATATGCTTTTGGAAGACGGCACGCTTATGGCTCAACGCTTGTATGAACAAAGCCGTAACAACCTGCTGGCAAGCGTTTCCAACTCTTCGCACGTAAGGCGTTTGCAGCGGCTCGGAATCCAGAAAGATATTTCCTATTGCTTACAGACCGACCTTTACGATATTGTTCCCGTTTTGCGGGGAAGCCAGCTGGTGGCAATGCATTAATTTTCTTTAATTAAAATCGTACATGTCAAGATTCGTCTTTTTCATTTTTTTCGGACTGCTGTTTTATTCGAATGCTGCAATTGCACAGAAAAGAAGCACAACGCCCAAAAAACAGTCTTCAGCAAAGCGTGCTGTAAATGCTCCTGCAAAACAATCGCCACGGGCCAGACCAGACACAAACCGGCTGAACACTGCCGAAGCTGCTGATTCGGCCCGGATTGATTCTTCAGGCAGAATGCAGCAACCGGAGCATGTATCCGGCGCCTCACAGGATACATTGACGGAGCAGGCAGCCGAAGAAAAACTTGGAAAACCGGCAAAGACACTTGCAGACAGCATCCAATCCTATAAAATAATAGTTGACGATATTTCTTTTCTCACGGTTTGCCCCGGAACGGCCATCACCATTCCGTTCTCGACAGTCGGGCCGTTTGATGAAGAAAATACTTTTGTTGCGCATATGATTGATGCGAACGGAAAGTCTGTTCCCATTTCACTACCCGTAAAAAAGAGTCCGGTAAAAGCAGTAATTCCGTCATACAAAATTGGTGGAGAAGTATACCGTATACAAATTGTAAGTACGCAGCCGATTATCAAAAGTCAGGAAGTGCCGCTTCGCTTGCTGCAATTGCCCGCTGCCCGCCTTGAAATTGCCGACGGAACGCAGTCAGTACGGATTATGCCCGGACAGGAAGCTTTGCTTAAAGTAAATCTCACCGGCGCAGCGCCGTGGTCTTTTCGGCTTTCGGACAGCACCACGGTTTTACAAACATTGTCCAATCCGCATTATATTTCGGTCAGACCAAAAGACGTAAGAGCATACAAGCTGACGGCTGTCGCCAATGCCTGCGGAAGCGGAACAACGTCCGGCGAAGCCATTGTGAATGTCAACAACAATCCGGAGCCGAAACTGGAATTGAAAGAAGCTGAGAAAATTGCCAGACTTTGCAGCGGAGTACCTTTTCAGGTGCCGTTCAATGCAACCGGAAAGTACAAGGAAGGCAATCATTTTGTAGTGCAGATCGCGGAAAGAACCGGCGCTTTCAAAACCATTTCCACACCCGATACAACCGGCCAGATCGTTACGCAGATCCCGAACAGTTACAAGCCCGGCGAATACAAGCTCAGGGTAATTTCCTCAGCGCCGTACCTTGTAAGCCAGACAACCAACGTAACGATTGTTTCACCTGCTACGGCCATTTTACAAAGAGATTCTTTGCACCTCGGAGAAAATGAATCCGGCGAACTGACGGTAAAATTCACCGGCGGCGGCCCATGGTTTGTGCTGCTATCCGACGGAACTTATGAAAACAATATTCAGGAACCGGTTTACAAGATCAAGGTCAAGCCCATATATGACACCAATTACCAGATTACGTCTGCGGGCGGATTATGCGGCGTCGGCAAGTTTTCAGGATCGGCAAAGATTACGGTGAAAAGTGCGCCGGCAAGCATTACGCTCGAAAAACTTCCCCAGAATATGGTTTGCTCCGGCTCTTCCATTGAAATACCGTACAAAACAGAAGGACGCTATAATCCGGGTAACCGTTTTGTAGTGCAGATAACAGATAAAACGGGAAGATTCGTAGACCTGCCCACTACTGTAACGCCCGCTACGATGAAAGTAAAGATCGGCGGTTCTTCGTCGGAAGACACAATCCGTACACAGAAAATACGCATCATTTCTTCCTCTCCTGCCGTTTCCAGCGCAATTCAGGAAATTGACGTCGTGGCACCGGACAAAGCAGTGGGCGAAGTATCCGGAAAGAGTACCGTTTCCGCAGGAAGATCGACCCGTATCCAGCTGAAATTCAGGAACGGAATGCCGCCATGGTCATTTACATTATCCGACGGAACGGCCATTAACGGAACATTTCTCAATCCATACCTGATCTCGGTTTCACCTGCATCCACAACGGAATTCAAGATCAGTTCCCTGAAAAGCGGCTGCGGAACAGGTACTGGAAAAGGATCTGCGTTGGTGACCGTAGAAAACTGAAAGACAGCACTGGCCTAACCGATTCGGGAAACACCAATTTTTCATTTCTGGTTTGAAACAGGAATAAAAGAAAAAGTTAAATGATAAAAATGGGACGGTTTGTGGCGCTTGCTTTTCTTTTTATGACTGTAAAAGGCCCTATCCAAGCACAGCATGTGCCGCTCGGATCATGGGAAACGTATTTCAGTTATCTTTCTGCAAAACATGTTGTTCAGGTTAACGACCATATTTTCTGTTCCACTTACAACGGCCTTTTCAGCGTAAACCTTGCGGATAAAAAGATCAGAATATGGTCGAAATCGGACGGATTAAGTGAGAACGGAGTCAGCAGCATGGCTTACAATTCCGAAGACAGCCTGCTGTTTGTTGCTTACCGCAGCGGCTTTATTGATCTTGTGTATCTGGACAAAAATGCAGAACCAAAAGAAATCATTCCATGGCCTGTTCTTCAGAATGCCGCCGGGCTTCCCGACAATAAAGAAGTAAGACAAGTTACTTTTCATCAGGAACTTGCTTATTTATCCACAACATTCGGAATTATTGTTCTTGATACAGAACTGCGCCAGGTTGAAGAAACGTACCGTTATATCGGCTCAAACGGCTCGGAAGCAGCAGTCAGTAACATTGCCTTTTCCGATGATTCCATTTATGCAGTCACTTCAAACGGAGTCCTTGCTGCATCCATGCAGCCTGCTGTTAACCGCCAGTATTTTGCCAACTGGAAACCGGTCGGAACGCCGGCCAACGCTGTGGCCATATGCCAGTTCAACAATAAAATTTATGCAGGATTTCCCGGAAAAGGAATTTATGAAAGAGCCAGCGGAGCATGGAATAAGGTTTATTCTTCCGAAAGCAAACGTTACTCGATAAGGAAGCATGAAAAGTCCCTGATTGTCGCACTGGATGATAAAATCCTTACGATTGATGAAAACAACAATGCAACCATTACGAACAACACTTTAATCCAATCGCCGGCTGAAGCATTACAAACTGCTGACGGAACATTATGGATTGCAGATTATAAAAATGGCCTGATCCGTAACTCGGGCCCGGATTTCACATCTTTTGTTCCGGAGCAAAAAGACACGATTATTTCACCACGTCCCGATTCCGTTATAATGGATTACAACGGAATCAGTTGGGCACGGCTTCCGGATTATCTTGGCGGCGGCATTCTGGTTGAAAATAAAGAAAACAATAAACAGCGCGTTCTTTCTGCTTCGGTTGGAAATGGAAGTTTGCCGTCATCTTCCATCCGCAGCCTTGCTTTGGATCAGGACGGCTACGTTTGGTTTGCCAGTGACAAGGGAGTCGGCTATTTTATGACGGATGATATTCTGAATACAAGCCGTGCAGATGCCGTATTGCCGGTTTATGGCCAACGCAGGCTTTTTGCCAATGAAAAATGTACAGCGATAGCCGTTGAACCCGGAAACAGAAAATGGATTGGAACTACGAACGGATTATACCTTTTCAGTGCCGACGGAACGGAACTGATCCGGCAATTTACAGCAGCGGACTCTCCTCTTCCGTCGGATCACATCAATGCATTGCGGTTTGATCCTGAAAACGGAATTGTTTTTATAGATACGCCCAACGGCATGGTCTCTTACCGGAGCAACGCATCTGCTTCAGCGGAAAACCTTTCTGCTGTAACCATTTTTCCGAATCCCGTCAGACCGGGTTTTGCGGGGTTGGTTGGAATAAAAGGGCTTCTGGATAAATCCATTGTTAAAATTACCGAACTTTCCGGGCGATTAATTTATGAAACCGCTTCACAGGGCGGAACAGCTTCCTGGAACCTGAATGATTACACCGGGCGCCGGGCCAGAGGAGGAATTTATATGGTTTTCATTGTTTCAAATGATGGAAGCGAAAAATTTGCCGGTAAACTCGCCGTTATTGAATAAGTATATATAAAATTTATGAAATCTGAGACAAAACCAGATTTCATGCTCAACCTTTATGATAACCCCCGAAAAACTACCTTATATTATAGGAATTACCGGCGGCAGCGCGTCCGGAAAAACTTTTTTCATGAAAAGCCTGATCGACGCTTTTGGCAGAGATGAAATCACACGCATTTCGCAGGACAATTATTACCGTCCGATTCATGAAATACCCAAAGATGAAAACGGCGTCGAAAATTTTGATTTGCCCGAAACCATAGATCATCATTTATTTGCGGAACACATTGCCGTTCTCCGCGCCGGCAGAGAAGTCCATCAAAAAGAATATACCTTTAATAATCCGCTCATCCAGCCCGAAATCCTGGTTTTTGAGCCAAGGCCGATCATCATTGTAGAAGGGATTTTTGTTTTCTATTTTCCGGAAATTTCCAGACTGATTGATCTGAAAATTTTTGTGGACGCCAAGGAGCATGTGAAAATAAAAAGAAGGATTATCCGTGACAATAATGAACGCGGGTATGATCTGAATGACGTTTTGTACAGATGGGAACATCACGTTGCACCGACTTATGATAAATTTATTTTGCCGCTGCGTTCTGAAGCAGATGTAATTATCAACAACAATTCACGTTTTGATACCGGCCTTCAGGTGTTAATCGGTTTCCTCAAAGGGAAACTTGAAGAGCGAAAAGCGCTGGACTAATTTTCTATTTTACATAAGCAAACATCATTTATTCCGATTATGAAAACCGGTACACACATTAATAATCAATTGCATAGAATAACCAATTTCAGGAACGCAGTGCTGCTGCTGATTACGATTGCGGCTTTTTCGTGTGATTCAAAAACGACGGAGCCTGTTGATGATTACAACTATTTTCCACTGGAAGCAGGAAGGTATTCCGTTTATCAGGTTCGGGAAGAAACCTATTCCACAAGCCAGAAAGATCCGGTGATAAAAGCATGGCAGGAAAAAGATGAAGTAATCAGAGTAGAAACCAGTGAAGGCATTTCGACTTACACCTTTTCCCGTTCTACCCGGAACACCGCAGCAGATTACTGGCAGAAAGTAAAGGAATTTACGGTACAGAAATATCCGGACAAGATCCTGACCAACATCGATAACCGGACTTATTTTTCCATGGCGTTTCCGGTGGACGCAAACCTGGAATGGAACGGCAACAGCTATAATGACCTGGACGAAGAAAATTATCATTATCAGAATATCAGCCAGCCTGCGAGCATAGATGCGCAGTCTTTTGCCAAAACCCTTACCATTGAAGAGCGCAGAGACACATCCATTATCAACAAATACATTGGTGTAAAGCAATATGCGCTTGGCGTGGGATTAATCTCGGATGATCAGACAGCACTGGAACTTTGTCAGAGTGAAAACTGCATCGGATCAGGCAAGATTGAATCGGGAATGCACAAAATCAGGAAGATAATTGAGTACGGAAGTAAATAGCAGCCCATCAGAAGTAAAATACAACTTTGATTTTTCTCATCCGGGCTCAAATTATTTGTTAATTAAGTTTATCTAACTAAATTTACGCTGGATACTGCAATTAATCATATTAACAACATTTGAAAATGAGAACAGTGACTTCGCACTCTACACAGACCAAAAAGGCTTACCGCAAGCCGGTTTTAAAAAAACATGGCAATGTAAGTAAGTTAACAAAAGGAAAATTGGGAAGTCTTCCTGACCTTACTCCTCCTGATGACTTTTCTTCTGAAGGTTGAAAAATAATTTTGATTTGCTTAAAGATTTGAGTTTTGCTGATTGAAGGCTTTATAAATTATCAATTTGTAACTTATAATAATAACAAGCCTTTTTTTGAAAAAACAATTGAATTTAACAATGGTCTAATCCGCACTCAGCACTTAAACCATGATCCCTTCAATAAATTTCTTGTAGCAAGTTTCGATATTAATAATAAAGAGAGTACTTCATTAAGTAATTTTTTACATGATGAAGTACTCTCTTTTGATTTTTGCCGTAAAATCTTAAAAAATTGTGATAACAAATTAAGGCTCGCCATTTGTTATGATGAAGTCAACAACAAAATACTGTTGGCTCGTGAATTGTTCGGCACAATTCCCTTATTTTACCTGCACATTCCTAAAAAGTTCTTTGCTTTTTCAACAAGCCTTGCTTCGCTTGTTTCAAATAAAGAAGTTCAGCCGTATTTAAACATTAATGACAGTGCAATTACCTCGTACCATCGTTTCAGGATGGATCTTACGACCAAGCACTCCTATGATTCATTTTATGATCAGATAAAGTCCGTTCTTCCCGGCCATATACTAACGGTATTTGAAAACAAAGTTGTTGCGGAGCCTTACGTAACCTTTAATCCTGAAAAATGGTCTCATTTATCATCATTAAAAGATTATGGCGATGCGGTTTACAATACCTTTAAAGATTCAGTACGATCATCTGCTTTAAATGAGTCATTGAATGTTGCTTCTCATTTGAGTGGCGGACTGGACTCTTCGTCAGTAAGTACAATGTTTAAACATATTTTTCCATCCCGGCCTTTGCATACTCTATATCACAAAAGTGCAAGCAAGGAAATGGATGAAAGTTATTATTCCAAAAGTGTTGTAAACAAAATAGGATCTATACATCACGAAGTATATCAGTCAAAAGAAGATTTTGATTTGATCAAAATACATACTGCATTATACGGTGAACCGGAAGTTTCTACACTTTCTCCTGCATTGATTACAACCATGATGCCTTATGCAAGAGATCTCAATTGCAAAATACTTTTACGTGGGAGTGGCGGTGATTCTGTAATTGGTAGTGGAATGGAAGTATTATCGGAGACTTTTAAAGAAAAAAGATGGAATGAATTTGAAAACCTTTTACGTAAAAGAGTACCTTACTTTTCTTTGACTGAACAATATCCAGAGTGGAATAAATACTCCTTTGAACAGAAGTATAATCTTGTTCTTCAAAATTTTCTTTATAACCGTATTTCAGAGGTAAGGAATCTGTCCTGGAAAGATATATTTTCGGTATACAAAGAAGTACATAATGCATTGGGAATTTCAAATTCCTATTTTTTAAAACGCGGTGTTGGCAACTTCATTAGCAGATTGCGGCAACAGGCAGTAAATGCGCCATTATCCATTTTAAGAGATGAGCATTTACAAAAAAGGTTTCTTTCTTCAGGAGAGCCTGTATTACCTACATCCTTGCGCAGCAATTTACCAGAACATCTTCAACCGTTGTTTGAAGATGTATTTACGCCAAGAGCAGTTACAGCAATAGAGCAACAGTTTGTACTTGGTGAACATTACGGAATAAGCAACAGATCTCCTTTTCTTGATAAAGACTTGTTTGAAGTATGCATGGCAGTGCCGAATGTCATTAAATATGGAAGCGGCAAAGGCCGTGAACACTTCCGGGAAGCAATGAAAGGATTGTTGTCCGATGAGGTACTTGGCCGCAGCAGCAAAGCTACATTAGCATCATCGCATGGACAGGAGATTACGCTACGGCTTTACAAACAAGCCGAAGAGTTCCTGAATGATACGAAGCTAGTTTGGGAATATGTAGACAGGAAAAAGTTCAATGAGCAAACTGTCATTCTTGAAAATGACCGTATTCCTTATACGCATAAAGTCAGGCCGTGGTTTCATATTACCAGAACCATATCACTTGCACTTTGGCTGGAATGGTTTAATGAGAAAAAACTATCTTAAGGCAGGATATTCTGATTGTTAAAGTTATTTAACAATCAGAATTTTTCCGGTCAACTGCTTACTTGTTGAGTCCTTTCCTTTTCGGATAACTTTATAAATGTATAATCCGGAAGGCTGATCATCAGGCTGCCAGTACCACTCATTTACATCTGCTTGCACTTTATCAATAATCTTTTCCCCAACCTTGATTCCTTTCAGATTGTAAACCGAATACTCCAGAGATTGGATCTGTTCAAAATCAACTGTTCTAGCTTCAAACCGAATGTAAGATGAAGATGGATTAGGACTACTTGTAACACTCCATTGTGATACCTCTTCACTAATTTCAAAACGTATTCTGTAAGGCTGTAAGGATGAATTTCCTGACTGATCCCGAACATTAATCAGCAGTTCATACTTTCCTTTTATAAGGTTATCAAAATAGTAGTTGATCTGAAAAGAACGAGCAGTTAAGGACTGAATATCATATTTACCGGCAGTATAATTTACCGGTTCAAACTCGCAGTTTCCATTCCAGCAGGGTTTTATAAAAATATCTACCAACGCCGTATCCCCGACAATCAGACGATCATCATTCACTGTAACATTTAGCAGTGGATTTTGCAGTAATATTTCCTCATTCCTGATCATTCTGTTATTTACCTCGACATTAAGTAATGGAGGAATAATGTCCTTTATCGTTTCAACTGGATACAATGTTTCGTTCGCTGCTATTTCCCAGTTGATTTCCAGCTCGGCCAGATTATTCTTTTCATTCAGTTCATCCAGCATGTTGTCCGGATCCAATTGCACTTCCACTCTCTGAATATTTTGATTTTTATTTGGAAATATAATATCCAATGTACTTTGGTAAGGAAAAGCTGCAATATTTTCTGTTTGAGAACTGATTCCCTCCTTAAAGTGAAAAGTTATTTTAACTGGTAATTTATCATCTTTCAAAAACCTTCCCTGATTGAAAATATCAATCTGTAGTTTTAATGTATCAGAAGATCCAATGGTTTTGTCAGGAGATTTTGAATAGATCTTTATGCTATTGTTAACATCAAGAGAATAATCAGGCTTGCTTACTGTTATAAGCTTTAATGCCGGATCACCCTGAAGTATGGACTGATGAATATTGGCAATAGCGTACACACCATTATCTGACGTAAGTACCTGGTTGGATACTGCAGTCAATATCTTACCTATTGACAAGTTAACAGTTGCTGGATCTGAAAACATTTTCTCATAAAGAACCTGCAGATATTTGGCTGACGGACTGACAAAGCTTTCAAAGGAATTTGCAACAATTGCTACCGAGCCTCTATTCTTTGCAAGTAACCAGTCGAGCGATAAAGCATAACGGTCAGTAGCGTTCGGGTTTGGATTAAAGCGCGCACTGAAAATATTTCCTACTCCGCAACCATTAAAGTACATCATCGGATATTTACCGGAATTGTTATACCCGCGGTCTCCATCCGTAATATATCCCATATTCAGGTCTGTACGTATCGTTGATCCATGTCCGAAGTAAGTAATCAGTCCTACACCTTCATTTACCTGAGGCGTTATATTTACTGATTCGACTTCAGCCATTGCCTGCTGCTTGGCAAATGGTGTTACTTTACCGCCAATACTTCCGTTAATGACAAAAGGTTCAAGAGATGCCAGTTCATTTTTCAACTGCGTTATCTCTTCGGTTGATTTACCGCCATTCAGATGAAGCACTTCTTTACGCCATCCGTATTCTCCGGAAATATTTGATTCATAATCTTTAACCTTTTGAAGGTAATCCAGAACATTTTGGTTAGTAATTGCAGATACTCTTCCAACAGGAATTGCCTGAACGTTCTTGGGTGCTCCGGCAAGTCCTTCAACAAGCAGTATATCAGATGCCGGATAGCCTACTGTCGGAACTTCATCCGGTAATTCTCTTACCATTCTCTCATTGTGTGTGACCGATTTCCCTAAGAGTAAAAGGTACTTATCTTTTGATCCCGACGACAGTGCAAAATCTACAAAATTACGAATGGCAACAGGGCTTGGTTCTCCATAGTTAAATTGATTGTAAATATCTTTAATATTTACGACAGCCGTTTTAAAGCCCCCTCCGCTAACAGATGAACGGTAAGCTGCATAACTGTTTGCTCCTTGCAGTAAATTTTCACTGGAAACAATAATGTAATTGGCTGAATTTACATCTTGTTTGTTAAATTGTACATTACTGATTTTGGCTGGATTTACAAGGCTTATTTCATCGGTAACCAGCATATTCGCCACCTTTCCGGATGTTCTTGAAATTACTAGATCATCTGCTTTGCCCAGAATAATCTTGGGCTTGTCGGAATCCGTAATGTCAAGAAACTTAGCATTTGCAGGATTGCCGGACAACGAAATACGGCTAAAAGGCTGCGAAACAGGAGGCAGATCAAAGTAGCTGGTCTTTCCCTGAATGGCCGGAGATGCCGGATAAGAAATACGGAAATAAGTGAGTGAAAATCTTTTTAGTTTATCTTCTGTACTTCCCGACTTGAATGTAAATACGCCCTTTCCGTTCTCATCTGTGTCACCTTCTTCAAGTTCAAAGGTGTATTCTGTTGCCCCAAAACCTGCACTGGAAAGGGATTTCACAAGCCTTAATGATTGTTCATTTTTTCCTACTGAAATCTCAATATTCCGGGAATTGCTGCTTCTTCCATGTAAAAGCAACTTAACCGTAGCTTTCTCTGATTCAGTTTTTTTTATACCTGAAAGCTCAAAAGGGTAAACTGCTGTTTTACCATCAATAATGGCAGGTCCTGTTTTGCTCGCAGAAAATTCAAAAAAGCTGTTTCGTAAATTAGGAGCATTCGGATCTTCTGTTGTCATCGAATATACATCCTTGAATACATTCAGATTGGTTTTTCTGAAATAAGTTTGTACAGGAATGCTGGTATCTGCCGGTTTGTTAATGACTTCCGCCCGTAATCCTGCTGTTTCTCCATTTGTCAGAAAGTAAGAACTTTCATCGGAATACATGCTGAAATACGGATTCAATCGGGAGCTTGTTGGCTGGTAAAATACGGAATCGCTTGATCCGTCATTTGGCACACCAAAAAAGAGGATTTCATTATTATCCGTACTCAGGATTGCAACCTGTTTTCCACGATGCCAAAGTTGTAGATTAGATGGTTGGCCGGTTGAAAAACCTGCCGGAAGAGAAGCAAATGGTACCTTATATAATCCTTTGGCAGTAATGCCGATTTTCACATATGGTTTGCCATAAGAAATCCAGCTGTTTGCGAAAGAAGCGCTTTCCTGCCCAAACAGTTGATTAACAGAAAGTAAAAGAATTAGTAGAATGGAAGATAGAAAAGTTTTCAAATCGTGTGTATTTAGTATGAAATAATGAAAGCACGGACATTGTTGCTAGAACGTTTGTCCGTGCTTTTCTATTACATTTTCACAATTTTCTTAAAATATATATCTTCATTTTCAGTAAGGATTTTAATAATGTACTCTCCGGCAGGGAAATTGGCAAGATTTACTTTATTTCCTGTTCCCGCCCTTTTGAATACTTTTCCTTGCTGATTTAATATGTCCCAGTTTTTTATTTTTACCGGAGCATCAAGAACAATTTCGACCAGATCCGTTGCAGGATTAGGTGAAATAACCAGCATACTTGTTCCCGGCCTGTTAACCGAAACGATTTGTGAGTATTCTACTTTTTGATCCGATGCCTTATCTCCTTTAAAGTCAATTTGCTTCAGACGGTAATAGCTAGTGCCAGCTAAAGGGCTTGTGTCACTAAATAGATAAGTACTTTCGGTATTGGAATCTCCTTTACCTTCTGCAAATCCAATTTCTTCGAAATTCTTGGCGTTGTAACTTCTTTCTACTATGAAATGGCTGTTATTTTTTTCCCACGTTGTTTTCCATGTTACATCCACTTTGCTTTCTCCGGCAAGTGTTGCATTAAATGAGATTAATCCGACTGGTAACGGTCCCTCTGTTACAAGAATGCGGAGTGCCGGATCTCCTTGCAAAATAATCTGATGAATATTCGCTCTGTCGTAATCATAATAAGACGCTACTCTGCCGTTTGTAATAGGATCGTATGAATACCCTTTTTCAAGCTTTGTTTTCAGGGCAACATCCTGAATAATTCCTCCAATCGATCTTCTTTCCAAATCTGATTTTGGGAAAATTTCCAGATAAAGCTTATCCAAGTATTCATTGGAAGTAGTAGCATAGGCATCCCAGTCATTACCAAATACAGCTATGGCTCCTTTGTCAGCCGCCAGCAACCAATCCAGAGACATCGGCCGTCTGAACGATGGACTTCCAGGTGCTTCTGAAAATAACTTAAAACGGTTACTGAACACGTTATTTACACCACAGCCATTATAGAACAAAATCGGATACTTATTGGTATTTGCATAGCCTTTTGCCGGATCCGTAGCATATCCGAAATTAAGATCGGTTACATCCACACCTCCGTGCCCGAAATAAGTAACCATTCCGATCCCGGTTACAGACGGATCAATCGTTCCGTTTACATAAGGTGCTATAGAAATTTCCTGAATTGCATTGGTTGCTAAATCAAGAGCTTTCGGCATAGCAATAACTTTACCATAATAAGGCGCATTCGTCAGGTTCGATGCAGAAGCAATGTCGGACAAATTTTTGGCAAATTCCTGAACCTGCAGGTTTCCTTTACCTCCGCTTAGATGAAGTACATTTTTCCTCCAGGAAACATCAGTCTGGCTTTCATAGGTCTTTACCTTATTTAAATAGTCAATTAATTGCTGATTGGTAATTGCAGAAATCCTTCCATAAGGAATAGAAGGAACATCATCAGGCGTACCGCCAAGTCCGTCAACGAGCAACAAATCAGAAGCAGGAAATCCGACAGTCGGAACTTCATCCGGAATTTCTCTTGTACTTCTTTCGTAGTACGTTATTGATTTTCCTAAAAGCAGCAGATACTTGTCTTTATTCTCATCGGAAATCATGAAATCAACAAACCTTCTGATTGCAACAGCACTTGGCTCACCATAGTTGAATTGGTTGTAGACATCAGTAATTTTTTTGACAATTGGTTTATACTTTTTACCTGGCGATTCATTTTTACGATAATCGGCATACGTTTGAGCTCCTGACGATAGCGTTTCGTTCGTCACAATCAGATAATCAAAATCAGCTGGGTTTATTTGCTGAAAGGTTACCGAAGAAGGAGTAACTGTTGTGCTTTCATTTGAAGCAAGCAGTTTCATCACACCTCCATTTCGTGAAACCATCAGATCAGAAGCATTTCCATTGATGATTCTTGGATGATCTGCGTCGGTAATATCCAGGAACCTGAGATTTCCAGCCGGTGTATTCAGTATGGTAAATCTTGTATTGGAATTAAAAGCCGGAAAGTTGAATTCATAAGAATTTGCTCCCTGCATATCAATTTTCTGCTCATATGTTACAGAATAGTAAGACACAGAAAACCCGTCCGAAGCACCACCTGTCGATTTGAAACCAAGTGTACCCTGCCCATTTTCTATGTCTGTTTCCTGTAATTCAAAATTATAGTCCTGATCAAGGAATCCTGTAACTGTTGTAGATCCGGTTAACCTCAAAGAAGCCGGAGTGTTGTCTTTACCGGCATATATGCCAACATTTGAGGTTGCGCTAAACAAAAAGCCACGACCTTTCAGACGAACGTTAACTTTCGGCGCAGCAGATCCAAACCTTGAATTAAGCTGATAAATAAATGGTTCGGCTACATACGAGTTTGAAAAAATAACAGGTTTTGGATTGGAAGTTTTAATGTCCGCAGAATTATTTGCTATCCTTGTTCCGGTTCCTGCTTTTCCTTCTTCAAAATAGCTGTTAAGGGTTGCAGGACGACTCGGATAAGTGGTCATATGCGAGTTTTCGATTGTAAACTCTTTAAAATAGGTAGCATAATGAAATTGCTGTGGAGTTACCGTCTGATCAGGAACAAGAGAAACCTGTACTGTTGCTGTACGGGGTGTAGAATCAAATGTCAGAAAGTATGCACTTTCATCTGAGTAAATGCTGAAATTAGTATTTTTTCTGCTTGTCGGCAAACGATACAACAAAGCATCCGAGGCACCATCATTGAGCACACCGTAAAATTCTATTTCTGTATTGGTTGCACTCACCAGTGCAACTTCAACACCCCGGTGATATAAATGTAGTAAATTAGGCTTATTCTGAAAAGCGGCTGGCAGGGCTACTTTGTAAATCCCATTTTTAGAAACACCAATACGCAACCAAGACTGGCCATATTTTCCTTCCAGCCATTCATTTCCATACTTACCACTCCATGGCGTTTGCGCTTTCCCTGCAGTTATTTGTACCTGAATACATACTGCTAAAAGAAAAATGAACCTAGTAAAATTTTTTGTCTTCATAAAACTGTTTTTGATATAGTGTATTCTTTATTAGATTGATAAAGCTAATTTTTTGCAGTTAGCCAATACCCTTACTACTTACATATTAGAATTAAAACTACGATATCTAACGAGGTTTGACACATTTTAGCTTATAAAATATTATTCATTTTATTACAGTGCTAAAGTAGTGCCTTGAGATACAGCTGGGCAATTGCTAACTTACAACTTTCAAATTTAGTTAAACAATATGAATCATATCGTTCTATCTGGATCATTTGTTGCATATGCAAAGTTAAACCTGGCTAAATTTCCTAGGTAATTGAAACAATAACTACTTAATTTGCCTTTAAATCCATTATTCACAATTTCCCATTTTACCTTTTAACTAAAACTTGTACTACTATGATTAAAAAATTAATGATTATTGCATGGATAGCAATTGTTGGTGTAGGAATAGGGTGCGACGGCCCAAAAGGTGATGTTGGACCTGCAGGCCCACAAGGTCCCAAAGGAGAAACTGGAGCTGCAGGAGCAAATGGGGAAGACGGCATAATGGCTAAAGAAATTGTTACTGGTGCTGTACAAAGTACAAAAGGCGGGTACACCCTTGGTAAAGCGAACTTATCATCTGAAGATTCTGTAATGATCTCCAAAAGTGTTGTGGTTGTTTTTATAAAAAGCCAGGGACTATGGTGGGCACAACCGGGCAAAGTGGAATTCGGAGAAGGCAAGTTCACAAACTTTAACTTTGTAACACTTTTGCGCGGATCAAACTTTTATGTTGACATACGTCCTGTAAGCTGGTCAGAAACAGATCAAGCAACAGCACCAGAACGTCAGTTTGAAGCTATAAAAGCCGTTATTATTCCTTCCGAGAGCTTACGCACAAATGCAAATGTTGACTGGACCAGTTACAAGGAAACAATGGCTGCACTTGGTTTGAAGGAATAGTAAAATGAAATTACAATCTGGCATTTTGTAGTTACACAAACATGCTGTTAGAAATACTAAATAGTTGCAAACTGCTTCTATTAACTTCATTTAGGTTACTGTTTTTACAGTAACCTTTTTTTATGCTACTCGTAACAGGAAAGGATATTTACAATAGCAACTAAAAAAGTTTTAATAGGGACAAAAAAAGAACTTGCCGCCTGGCTTGACTTTATTTTTAAGAATTATACTATTTTCGAAACAAATTGTGCTGTTTAAATTGTTATCAGATAGTATTTTGTACTTTTCCGGGCTGATGCCCTTTTAACATATCTACTTTTTCCTGATGGTTACCAAAAAATCTTCAAAAACGATCTCCCCTGATGTTGTTTTGATTGGGGCCGGTATCATGAGTGCAACTCTTGGAGTTTTGCTTAAAAAATTAAGCCCTTCTATTACAATTTCCATTTTCGAACGCCTTGACCGTGTTACTGCCGAAAGTTCGGACCCCTGGAATAATGCCGGAACCGGACACTCTGCCTTCTGCGAACTGAACTACACGCCGCAACTTGCAGATGGTTCCATTGAAACAAAAAAGGCCATCAAAATCGCCGAATCTTTCGAAGTTTCCAAAGAGTTCTGGTCTTTTCTTGTCGAAAGCGGGATTATTGAATCTCCGGATGCCTTTATTCATAACATTCCGCACATGAGTTTTGTTTGGGGCGAGGAAAATGTGGAATATCTGAGAAAACGCTACGAAGCGCTTACAAAGCATCATTTATTCCGGGAAATGGAGTTCAGTGAAGACAGCAAGGAAATAAGTAACTGGATTCCGCTTGTGATGGATGGAAGAGATCCGAATGAGAAAGTGGCAGCAACCAGAATGGAACTGGGAACGGATGTGAACTTCGGGACACTTACCAAATTCATGTTTGCTTACCTTGAAAAACAGGAAGGGGTCAATCTTTACCTGAATCATGAAGTAGATGATTTCGACCGTCAGAAAGACGGTTCGTGGATTATTGAGGTAAAAGACCGTACTACGAGAAAAGAAACCAAAGTCAAAACCAAATTCGTATTCATTGGCGCCGGCGGCGGCTCTCTTCCGCTGCTAGAAAAATCAGGCATTCCGGAAGGCAAGGGATTCGGCGGATTTCCGGTGAGCGGCCAGTGGCTCGTTTGCAACAAACCCGAAATCATTGAAAGACATCAGGCAAAAGTGTATGGAAAAGCTTCTGTCGGCTCTCCTCCGATGTCGGTACCGCACCTGGATACACGTATGATCGAAGGCAAAAAAGCATTGCTGTTCGGGCCCTATGCAGGTTTTTCTACCAAATTCCTGAAAAACGGATCGTTCCTTGACCTTCCGCTTTCTATTAAGTTAAATAATATCCGGCCAATGCTGGCTGCCGGTATTCACAATATACCTTTGACAAAGTACCTTATTGATCAGGTAAGACAATCCCCGCAGGATCGTTTGATGGCATTGAAAGATTATTTGCCGGAAGCCAAGCTGGAAGACTGGGACCTGGAAATGGCCGGCCAGCGTGTTCAGGTAATAAAGAAAGACAAGAAAGTGGGCGGCGTGCTGGAATTTGGTACGGAAATGGTTACAGCTGCCGACGGCTCTCTGGCTGCCCTGCTGGGTGCATCTCCGGGTGCTTCTACGTCCGTTTCCATTATGCTGGAACTGATTAACAAATGCTTTAAAGAGGCAAAATCCAAGGAATGGCAGGAAGAATTGAAAAAGATCATTCCGTCTGTTGGAAAATCACTGGCCAAGGATGCAAATCTGGCGGCTAAAACGCGTGCAAGAACAACCGAAGTTCTGCAGCTGAGCGCATCGCAGCTTGAAGAAGGAATTACTGCCTGAGTATAAATCATATTTGCTATTTAAAGCCTCTGATTCATTCAGGGGCTTTTTTCATATGCATGTCTGTGATTCCATCTGTTTATTTTGCCTCTATAATTAGCTTTTACTCATTTCCCGATTTTCCCTTTTGTTACAAATTGATCTTTAAAAATTTGATCCTTAACAAAACTAAACTACTTTTGTCTACTAATCCGATAGATTAAACATTTGTAAATCAATTTAAACAACCACCTGCCGGTTTTTATGAAAGCCAATTTTACTGCAAGGAATCTTTTCGTCCTCGTTCTTTTACTTCTTCCTGTTTTATCATTTTCCCAAGGAAATAACTTTATTGAAATATCCGGTAAAATCGTAGACAAGAACGATAAAACTTCCCTTCCCGGCGTCAGTGTTCTTATAAAAGGAACGGTAACCGGAACAACAACGGAAACCGACGGAAGCTTCAAATTAAGGTCCAAAGCCAAGTATCCGTTTACGATTATTGTTTCAAGCGTTGGTTTCCAGACGCAGGAATTTGAAGTTACAGGCCCCGGCTCCAACCTGAATGTGGAACTTGTAACACAAACGCAACTTGCTCAGGAAATAGTGGTTACCGCTTCCAGAGTAGAAGAAAGCATCCTGAAATCACCGGTTGCTATTGCCAAACTGGATATCCGTGCCATACGCGAATCTCCTTCTCCTTCCTTTTACGATGCACTCGAAAACGTTAAAGGCGTGCAGATGACAACATCCAGCCTCACCTTTAAAATCCCCAACACACGCGGTTTCAACATTCCCAGCAATTACCGGTTTATGCAGCTTGTTGACGGTATTGACATGCAGGCAGCTACACTCGGCGTTCCGCTCGGGAACTCCATCGGGCCTACCGAACTGGATATTGCCAGTGTTGAAATTACACCGGGAGCAGCTTCCGCTCTTTATGGTTTGAATGCAATCAATGGAATGTCGAACCTTTTAACCAAAAGTCCTTTTTTTTACCAAGGTTTAAGCGTTTATCAGAAAACGGGTGTAAACCATGTGGGCGGAACCGGCCGTGATGCAAGTATCCTGACCGAAACGGCCATTCGCTATGCCAAAGCATTTAACAACAAAATTGCCTTCAAGCTGAATTTCGGTTACATGAAAGGTACGGACTGGCTTGCCGATACAAGACTGGATCAAAACCCGAACAATCTCAAAAGTGCCAACCCGAGCTTTCCGTCGCTGAACGGAGCCAACAACGTGGCTTTTGACGGCTGGAACAAATACGGTGACGATGTACTGGCCGGAAGTAATACGGTTTCGGTAAGCGGATTGACCATCAACGGAAAGGCCAATCAAACGCTGAATGTTGCCCGCACCGGATACTGGGAAAAAGACCTGATCAGCCCGCATGTGGACAACCTGAAATTTGATGCAGCTTTGCATTACAGACTAAGCGATCAGGCGGAAATTTCATATAGTTACAGAGTGGGTAAAATGGACGGCGTTTTTCAGCGCGGAAACAAAATACAGCTGGACAATGTAATTGTTCAAAACCATAAACTGGACCTGAAAGGCAGTAACTTTCTGGTAAGGGCTTACATTTCATCGGAGAATTCAGGCGATTCTTTCAATGTGAAGCCGCTTGCGGATAATATGGACTTGTCCACAGGCGGAAGCGGAAGTACGTGGGGAGCTGCGTACAAAACAGCATTGAACACGTATGCCGAACAAAATGGCGGCGCGCTCACGGATGCAAATCTTGCCGCTGCAACGCAGTATGCGCGTGGCGTTGCCGATGCGAACCGCGCAGTTCCGGGCACAAAGGCATTTGAAGATCAGAAAGCATTGATCCGCAGCATTAATAACTGGGATATCAAATCGTCTACAATTCCGGATGCTCCGGCTTCCGGCGGTGCAGCTCTGATTCAGAAAAGCCATTTGTATCACATTGAAGGACAATGGGATCTTTCCAAATACACCAAATACTTTGACCTGCTGATCGGTGGTGATGCAAGAAATTACAGCATTACTCCTGACGGCAATACGTTTGTCGATTTTTCCAGACCGATTGCAGATCGTGGCAAACAGCTTGAAGACGGCACATTTGGTGACAAGATCAATTATAAAAAAGTAGGCGCTTTTGCACAGGTTACAAAGCAGTTCTTTAAGGACAGACTGAAATTGTTCGGTTCATTGCGGTATGATTACAATCCTGAATTTGACCCTAAGCTGACGCCGCGCCTTGCAGCCGTTTACTCCCCTACTCCGAACAACAATTTCCGTTTTACCTATCAGCAGGGTTACCGTTTTCCGGGATTGTTTGAAGCACTTTCTTACGTAAACAATGGCCGTGTAAAGCGTGTCGGCAGCTTATCGTATATCAATGAAGGTCTGGGGTATCTGGATAACAGCTATACAAGAGCATCCGGCGTTATTTTTAATGCGGCTGTCAATGCGGCGGTTGCAGCCGGTGCAAACCGTAACGATGCAGCGCTTGCAAACCGGAACTTACTCGTAAAAGCACAGCTTGACAAAGGCCGTCCGGAGCAGATTCATTCTTACGAGTTCGGGTACAAAAGTGTTTTCCTGAACAATACGCTGGTTTTGGACTTTGACGCTTATACCAATACTTACGACGGTTTTCTCGGCCAGGTACAAGTGGATGTTCCGCGCGGACAAACAGTTGGCTCGGATGCCGCAGTGCTTGCCATGCTGGATGCAAACCGCGATGCAGGACAGGATCGTTACCGGGTTTATACGAATGCAAAAAACCAATATAGAAATTACGGCTCGGCACTTGGCCTGACTTACAATTTTTATAAGAACTTTACAATTTCAGGAAATACAAGCTTTAACAAAATCAAGTCCAATGCGACTACGGATATATTTGTAACCGGCTTTAATACGCCGGAATGGACGGCCAACGTTCAGTTTGGAAACCGCCAGATTGTGAAGAATCTTGGGTTCAGCGTGGTTTACAGATGGCAGCAGGCTTTTATGTGGGAAAGTCCCCTTGTAAACGGCGAAGTTCCTGAAATCCATACCTTTGACGCACAGGTTACTTACAAGGTGCCGCAGATAAAAGCAAATATCAAAGTAGGCGGCAGCAACATCTTCAACAGAAATTATATACAGTATGCCGGCGGCCCGACATTGGGTGGCTTGTACTACGTTGCACTTACATTTGACGGGTTATTGAATTAAAACTGTAATTAATGGCGCCGGAAATCACTGGCGCCATTAATCTGTAAATACTTCGGACAAGTCTATAATCAAATCCGGGAATATTGCAGATTTCAAAACGTCTCCGTTCACTTTTGGGTGCTGCCCTACAAATTTCCCCGATTCGTTTAATGTGAAAATCAGAAAATGTTCATAATCTGGATAAACAACCCAGTATTCCCGGACGCCACTTTCTTCATAAACGTCATATTTATACTTCATCTCCTTATTGGAATTTCCGGGAGAAAGCACCTCAATAACCAGGTCCGGCGCACCAACACAGCCTTGGTCGTCCAGCTTTGAAATGTCACAGATCACGCAAATGTCCGGCTGTAAAACGGTCGTAATTTCCTGATTGCTCCTTTTATCCCGGATCGGCAAACGTACATCAAAAGGCGCAGAATACGCCTGACAAGGCATTTTCTTTAGATAATTCCATATTATTCCATTCAGGTTCCATACAATGGACTGATGCCGCCTCGACGGGGCTGGTGACATCTTGAATATATAGCCCCGTATCAGTTCAAGACGCTCTTTAAAATGCCATTTCAAATAATCAGCATATGAATATTGCTTGCTGACATCCAGTTGTTCAAGTGTGTTTATTGTCATTCCGATTTTATTTTTACAATAATACCCAAATTTAAGATAGGTATATTTTGCTTAAATACCTTGTTTCCGAAAGTTCCCTGCCAAGCTTTGTGTTCTGTTATATTGTTGGGAAAAGCTGGACCCGACAAGATTTTCATAGTTGTAATGAACAGAAAAAAGATCTGTCAGAATGCAAGCGATCGAAGGAAGTTCAGGCCGTCGATTGCAATGGCTTCCTTTGAAGGTTCTATTTTTCGCCAGATGGAAGCTGCTTTTGCGATGATCTTGACATCCGGCGTAAAAGATTCAATGACAATATCTCCCTGATAATTTATGTTGTCCAATGCTGCAAAAATCCGTTCCCAGTTGATCTGATCGCCGCCGGGCGTTCCTCTGTCGCTGCCCGACGCATGCAGTAAAGCCAGTTTTCTGCCTGCTTTTTTGATAGCCAGCGCCGGATCTTTTTCTTCCAGATTCATATGGAAGGAATCCAGATGCACGAACAAAGCATCGCTTCCGACATCCTGAATCAGTTGAAGCGCCTGATCGCAGGTGTTGATAAAATCGGTTTCATAGCGGTTCAGCGGCTCAATGGCCAGTTTCACCTTTTGTTTTTCTGCATAGGAAGTCAGTGATTTCAGGTTTTCAACCACCAGGTTCCATTGTCTTGATTTCTTTTCTTCCGGAACCAGATCTGCCCTTCCGACCGCTGAATAGATAGGCCCGGCAACAAGGCTGCTGCCCAGAACCGGCGCAATATTGATCAGTTCCTGAACGTACTCCATAGAAGTAATCTGTTCCTTGCGGTTGCCGCGCAGGTCACGGCCCGGGCCGGTTGCCGCACATACAGAACGGCATTCCAGTTGGTTATCATCCAACGCTTTTCTGACGAGCTCGGGATCAATGTTTGCCGGATCTTCCAATGCAATTTCAACAAAGTCAAAGCCCCATTTTTTAAAAAGTGGAAAATAGGAAATGCTTTCGTTTGTAAACGGTGAAGAAAACAGGTACGTGTTGATGCCGAATTTCATTCCTTTGGATTTAACAGATTATTGCCGTTGCACAAACACAATTCATTTTTGTTGTGTAAAAATCCGCACTCCTTTTTTATTTCCCGTCACTATATCCGGAAGCTTGTCATTATTGATGTCTTCCACAGTAACGTGCAGCCCGACGCCGGAATCATTGTCAATTTCATGTTTGATCCACTCGGGCGTTTTTCCCGGCTTGTACTCATACCAGCAGATCACAGCAGGCTCAAATTCGCCCGGGTCGTTGCCGTTGTGCGCAAAATATCTTTTTCCGGTAACAAAATCCATGTTTCCGTCCCCGTTGATATCCGCCAGAGCCAGGCCGTGTGTCTGAGAAAAGGTCTTGTCAATTTCGTGGTGCTTCCAGGTTTCTTTTCCGTCATTGTCTTTTCCCTGCTCATGCCACCATATGCCGTAATTATGCGCGGATGCACTCAGCACGTCGTTCAGGCCGTCGCCATTCAGGTCCATAACGTACATCTGCGAACAATCCTCGCCAAGATCTGCGGGATGAAAAGTCCAGTCTGCATCTTTGGGGTGCTTTGCCGGGCCTTCTTTCGGGCCTTCCCACCAGCCCGATTTGACCAATACATCTTTCCTGCCGTCGCCATTGATGTCGCCGTAACCGATGCCGTGCGTGTACATATGCGTTGCATTTTTCTCATCGTTGCTGATGATGTATTTTTCCCATTCCGTTTCGCCTTTTCTGGAAGGGCATTTCAGCCAGATTACCTTTTTGGCCGTCGGATCGTTGCATAACAGATCCAGCCGGTTGTCGCCGTCCATATCCACAAATTGCGGAGACTCGTTTCCTACGGACGAATGAATGACATGCGTTGGCCAATAACCCGGCTTGCCTTGTGGATTTTCATGCCATACCGCCGCTTTTCCCGGCCAGTCAATACGGATCAGATCAATCCAGCCGTCCTGATTTACATCCATGGCAAAATCCAGAAAAGAATCGCTATAACTTCCGTTTACGATGAAGGAATCGGGTTTGGCCAGTTCGTGTGCTTTCCAGTCGGGTGCTTCAAACCAGTAAGCGCCGGCGAGCACATCTTTTTTTCCGTCCTTGTTCACATCCCCAAATGCCGCGCCTTCGGAAATGAATTTTGTGGTAAGCTCCTGCTTTTTAAATGTGACTTCTTTTCCTTTTTTCTGTCTGGATTGTGCCTGAACCGTCTGCATGCCCAGGAACACAAGTGGCAACAAACAAAGCACCTTTATTTGACTATGCATTTTTTTCATCGGGTAAAAGGTTTAAGAATTTATCAAACAGCTGTTGGCAATTGGCTTCAAGCTCTCAGGAATAGTTATATGCAATGAAAAACAAATTGTAAAAACGGGTAATTTCAACTGATTTCCGGAAATTACTTGTCAAATTATCCTATTTACTGAAAATCACTCGCGCAAGTAATTTCCATAGCCGACAATCAGTACGGAAAGCACAATGACCAGAATTCCGATGATGATCGTCCGGAGTGTTTTCCTGCTGATCCCGTTCCATTCTTTCAGGATCAATCCCCAGGAATTGGCGACCAGAATAATGAATGCCATATGCAGAATCCACGAGCTCGGCCCGTTTCCAAGTTTGCTTTCGCCCATTCCGTAAAAGAAAAACTGCATAAACCACGTTGTTCCGGCCAGGGCAGAAAAAATATAATTGTTCAGCAAAGGCGTGCTGCTGTCGGTATAGTTGCTGAAAGTCTTGTTGCGTGCATTCAGGATCATGCACCAGATCAGATTGGTTGTAAGTCCGCCTAAAAGAATGATAACGTAAGTGACGTTGTTCTGGAATAAAAATTCGCCCTGACCCGGATTCATGGCTTTCCACAGCTCGTTTGCATCTTCCGCCATAATCTTGCCGGCATCAATCCCGAAGGCGAAACATGCGCTGAGAATACCCGAAATAATGGAAACCGTAAGACCCAGCCCGATCTTGAACTCTGTCTTGTCGTCCGGCATGTAACCGCTTTTTTTAAGGTCGTTTTCTTTCATTGCACCCGCTTTCCCGCAGATGACAATCCCGATCACACAAACGAGCAGGCCAAGCAGAACCATCTGGCCCCAGCTATTGGTAATTAAATCCGAAATCGTGTCTTTTCCAGGCTTTGGAGCATATTGATAATAAACCGAAGGTATAAGCGCCCCGAAAACCGAACAAAGTCCCAGAATAATGGAGCTGCCGAGAGAAACGCCCAGATAACGGACGCCAAGCCCGTAAGTAAGTCCTCCGATTCCCCATAAAACACCAAACAGATAAGTAATGAAGAGAACTCCGTCGTTGGTATGGGCTATGATTTCTGTAAAATCCGGAATGGTGAGGTAAGCAGCAAGCGGCGGCACAATAAGCCATGAAAAAAGCCCGCCTACAATCCAGTATGACTCCCAGGCCCAGCCTTTAACCTGTTTGTAGGGAATATAGAAACTACCGGAAGCAAAACCGCCGATAAAATGAAAAATAACACCTAGAAGAGCTTGCATGAAGACAGGATTTTATACTTTTAAGCTAAAATCAAAAGGTATCTACTCAATAAAATTGCCTTCCAAATGCAGTCAGATCATTAAAAAAGGCAATTTAGCGAACAACTATCTTCTTCACATTCCGGCTGCTGCCATTTTCCAGTTCCAGTAAATAAAGTCCTGCCGGCCAGTTTAAAGTAGAGATTTCCGCTGTCTTGTTTGCTTTTACATTCAGGTTTTCAAGCACCGGCTTGCCGTTGGCAGCCAGTATGCGCAAAGATCCGCCTTGGGAAGAATGTACGCTCACATAATCAGCTACCGGATTGGGATATACCTTAAAATCAATGCTTTGAGGCGGCTCTGTTCCTGTTACCGTAATCGGCAGAACATTGGTCAGCAGCCTTATGCCCCCGGCATTGTTCCCGATGGCAAGATCCGTTTTTCTGTCCCCGTTATAATCACCCGCAGCAACGGCAAGGTAATTCCCGAATACAGGCGCAGTAGCTTTGCCGTTGCCGGCCACAAGCAGGCTTTCTCTTTGGGTCCATTTACCCCAGGCTGCGCCGTGAAAAATGCGGATTGTTCCGCTATTATCAGCTGTAAGCAGATCCGGCTGTCCGTCCAGATCAAAATCCATTACAGCAAACTGCGGCGAACCGCCTGTAAAATCATTATTGCCGACGCCTGCAAATGCGTTTGTTTCAAGGTTAAAAGTAAATTGCTTGCTATTTCCTGAATTTGTATAATAATAAATATTTCCCTGCGGCTTTCCCAGGAGCAGGTCCAGATCGCCGTCGCCATCGCCGTCATAAAAGTAGGGTGAATCGCCGATCTGCACGTCTGACGGCAAAGCAATGGTTACTGCATCAGCAATATTGAACTGTGGAGCAGCGCCAGCAGCGGCCTTGTTGGGAATGTAGCGATATTCCAGCTTCTGACTGGCAGGCGAAGTCGCCGCAAATCCTAGATCGGTAATGCCGTCTCCGTTAAAATCAGCCCATTGCGGTTTCAGGTTGTAAACGGCCAATGCGGCGGTGATATTCAGGTAATTTTCAGTTGCAAGGTTAAACGCCGGCATGGCTGCGGTTCCGGTATTTTCCAGAAACCACAAACTTCCTCTGAACCCTGCATCGCCCGGCATGCCGCCGGTTCCAATCACCATATCCATATCGCCGTCGCCGTCCACATCAAAAAACGTCGGTGCGGCATTTTCCCCCACATCAATCATCTGATCCTGAAGAAAGTTTTTCTGCTGTAATTTGAAATCGGGCTTTACGTTTGTGCCCGCATTGTGGTAAAACCAGCCGGAAGATCTGAAATCGGTCAAGTTCCCGTCATTGGAGGAAACATTCGGTGCAACCAGCAAATCTTTTACACTGTCAAAATCCACGTCTTCCATGTAAGCAGCCGGGAAAATATGCATTAAAACCGGATCTGTCTGCGGATAGGAATTGGTGTAAGCTGTAAAATCGGCAATCAAGCCGGAAGCTGAATTGGTGAGAAAAGAAATGTGTTCATTGCTGACATGGCCAACGAGCAGGTCTTTTTTGCCGTCTCCGTTCAGGTCGTTCAGCAAGATGGAATTGCCTGCATGCATGACGCGCCCGCCTTCACTATCGGTGACGCCGCAATCAAATCCGAAAATAAAATCCTCATTATTGCCTTTTCGTAAATTTCCCCAGCATTCGCCGTTTCTTCTGAAAACCGTATTTTCTTCATTTCCCAGACTATCCGGAACGCCGAACTTTTCCATGCTCAGATTCTGGTGCAACTCAATGATTGTTCCCTGAGAATCAAAAGTAAGCAGGTCAAGATCGCCGTCGTCATCAATGTCTGTAATTCCCGGAATATCCGTTCCGTAAACCTGCAGATTGATATTTGAATTATAACCGCGTGTATAAATCGCATCTTCCATGAGTTCCCAATGCCACGCATTTCCTGTTTTTACCTGCTTGTAAACGCTGATGCCAAACGGATTGCTGCCGAAAAGATCTTTCAATCCATCTCCGTTGTAATCTGCCAGAATCATCCAGTTGTCCATATGCGGAAACAGGGACTCATAATACGGCGCATGCACGAATACTTTTTTTCCGGAACCGGCGGGATCAGCGGCTGCCAGAAAAGTAGTGACTTTGCTGTTGGTACGGTCATAAACAACCAGATCTTCATCCGCATCGTTATCCAGATGCATTTTCTGATACTGGGAAGCATTCAGCCCGCCGGCCCATGGATTGATCAGTTTTTTATTATTGGCCGAAAGCGTCGTAACTGTATCCATTTTGAACCAGATCTGCTGCGAACGTGCGCCCGAAACGGTCATGAAGTAAAGAACAAAGAAAATACAGAAGGTATATTTGGTTCGCATCGTTGAGGAATAATCCATTAGTTTTGCAGGTTTACAGGCTTGTAACTTATGCTTCTTAAACGTAACGAAATAAGCACTTATATCTTTATATTGAACTTCTAATTCATGTATACTTCTACAGAAACGCTTTATGACATATTTAAAGCCGGCGCCGGAATCTGCACGGATACACGTCAGATCAGTGAAGGCGGCCTGTTTTTTGCGCTGAAAGGCGACAAATTCGATGGCAACCTGTATGCGCAGGAAGCATTGCAGAAAGGCGCGGCTTATGCCGTTGTGGACAATCCCGAAACAGTCGCCGGCCCGCGCTTTCTGCTCGTGGAAAATGTGCTCGCAGCATTGCAGGACCTTGCCAGGCATCACCGCAGAACGTTTGCATTTCCGGTCGTTGCACTGACGGGCTCCAATGGCAAAACCACGACCAAAGAATTGATTGCAAAGGTGCTTTCCATGAAGTACAATACGTACGCAACACGCGGCAACCTCAATAACCACATCGGCGTTCCGCTTACGCTGCTTTCCATTAATCCGGCGAAGCATGAAATGGCCGTTATTGAAATGGGCGCCAATCATCAGGAAGAAATTGCGCTGCTGTGCACGATTGCGCAGCCTACGCATGGACTGATTACCAACATCGGAAAAGCACATCTGGAAGGTTTCGGCGGAATAGAAGGAATCAAAAAGGGAAAAGGTGAACTGTTTGATTTCCTGTCCAAGAAAAAAGGAATCGTCTTTGCCAATGTAAAGAATGATGCCGTTATGGAAATGATCAGCAAACGGCGCGCATTCGGTGAAATCGTTTTTTACTGCTCGGAAAACAGTCCGGTGAATCCGGTTCTTGTTCAGGAAACACCTTTTGTGATTTTTAGCAACTATGGAAAAACAGTAACGACGCATCTTCCCGGAAACTATAATTTTGATAATATCTGCGCAGCACTGGCCGTTGGAAAGCATTTTGAAATCTCTGATGAAGATGCGCTGGAAGCCGTAGCCACTTACGAGCCGGACAACAACCGTTCTCAGGTTGTCAAAAAAGGCAGCAATACGGTGATTATGGATGCATATAATGCCAATCCGTCATCCATGCAGGCTGCCATTGCCAATTTTGCCCGGATGGAAGCACCACGTAAAATGCTGATTCTTGGCGATATGTTTGAACTGGGCGATGCGGCTCCGGAAGAGCATCTTGCACTCGGAAAACAGATTGCTGCTGAAAAATTCGACATCGTCATACTTTCCGGACAACTGATGCAGCATGCTTTGCCGGTTTTGCCGAAAGCCTACTATTTTCCCGACAAATTTTCACTGCATAACTGGGTTATGGACAACCCGCAGGAAAATACGTACATACTGATTAAGGGTTCACGCGGAATGGCGCTGGAAAGTGTGCTCGGCGTTATGCCCGGATGACATTTATTATTTAAGTAAATATTAGTATAATTATATTACAAAAATTTATACGCGTATTGAAAAAATTTATAATATCCGTATTTATATAAACAAAACTAAATTCATTCAATTTAAACAACTCTTTCCTTCCATAGTACCATAGTGTGAGTTGCCTTGCATTGCCCGTGCACGTAAGTTTGCAACATTAAAAAGTACAAATTTCAAACAAACGAGCAATTATGGCTAATAGATTATTATCAGTGGGATCAACATTCCCTGAATTCAAAAAAACATCTGTTGTTTCTCTTGAAAAAGGAAATGAATTCTATGATATTACTTCGGAAGACCACAAAAACGCCGGCAAATGGATGGTGATGTTCTGGTGGCCGAAAGACTTTACTTTTGTGTGCCCAACTGAAATTGCCGAGTTTAACAAACACAATGAAGATTTTGCAGACCGTGACGCAATCCTGATCGGTGCTTCCACCGACAGCGAATTTGTTCACCTTGCATGGCGCAAGAACCACGACGATCTTCGCGATCTTCATTTCCCGATGCTTGCAGATACTTCCAAGTCACTTGCCGAAGAACTGGGCATTCTTGAAGCCAATGAAAAAGTTGCTTACCGCGTAACATACATCGTTGATCCGCAGGGAATTGTTCGCTGGGTCAGCGTTAATGACCTTTCAGTTGGACGTAACGTATCCGAAGTGATCCGCGTTCTGGATGCTTTGCAGACTGACGAACTTTGCCCTTGCAACTGGCAAAAAGGAGAAGCGACCATCGCTTAATCCCAAGTTACATAAGTACAGTTCACAGCCGGCAGCCACCCTTTTGCGCTTCCAACTGTGAACTGTTTTCATTTATCACCAGAGGAATCCGGCCTCTTGCAATCCAAAAACAATATGTATCCATTTACATCAACAGGAAATACAAAAGATTCTCTGTATAAAGAGATCAACCTTCCGGCTGACTTTGAAAGCGTGCTGATCAACAAACTGGCTGCTTTGGATCACCGTTATCTTAAAGATCTTAAAATCAATGTCGGCAATGTTCTGAAATCGCAGACGCTGAACCGCAAAGAGGCGTTATTGATTGCGCTGGCCGTTGCAGTAAATGAAAAAAATACGGCGCTGATTACAGCCATAGAGGAACTTGCGGCCAATGAAGGTGCAGACGAAAAGGAAATTGCAGAAGTAACAGCATGCGTTTCGTTAATGAATGCCAACAATGTCTTTTACCGTTTCAGACATTTCATGCACAAGGAATTTTATGACAATGCGCCTGCCGGCATCAAAATGAGCATTATGGTGAATCCGGTGTTGGGCAAGGAATTCTTTGAATTGCTGAGCCTTGTGGTTTCGGCGCTTAACGGTTGCGAAATGTGCGTAACTTCACACGAGCAGTCGGTTCTGAATCATGGCGGAACGCAGGCGCGCATTTTCGATGCGGTAAGGGTCGGCGCTATTTTCAAGAGCTTTACCGTGCTTGTATAGTTTTTCAGCATGTATAAAAAATCCAGGCTCAGAAGGCCTGGATTTTTTATTTACCGACAAAAGCGTTTTTACTTCACAACCGTAATCTGCTGTTTCGTCCGGTTCCATCCATGTAACTCCGGTTTCGGAACCGAAAACCGGTGTCGCTCCATGTGCAGAATCCGTTGGCAAACGGCATAAATCGGATACCATGCGGAAGTGACAGACAAAATATCTGAAAGGAGCGGATATTCACCTTTGCATCACTGACAAATCTCTCATTAACCATGTCTCCAAGATAAAATATCTGATTTCAGACGTTTATTCTCAATTTGTATCTGTTTTTATTAAGGTCAGTGGTTTTTCTACTTAATTTTGTATCAAATTAAAGATATTAACTAAACTGTAAAATAATGGCAACGTCAACAGAAACGTACATTCCTTACAAGGTAAAAGACATCTCGCTGGCCGAATGGGGCCGTAAAGAAATTACACTGGCAGAAGCTGAAATGCCGGGTTTGATGGCTATCCGTGCTGAATATGGCCCGTCTCAGCCGCTTGCAGGTGCACGTGTTGCCGGTTGTCTTCACATGACGATCCAGACTGCAGTGCTGATCGAAACGCTTACTGCACTTGGTGCGGAGGTTACATGGTCATCATGCAACATATTCTCTACGCAGGATCACGCAGCAGCAGCGATTGCCGCAGCAGGCATTCCGGTTTATGCGTGGAAAGGTATGAATGAAGAAGAATTTAACTGGTGTATAGAACAAACACTTTTCTTTGGTGAAGAACGCAAGCCTTTGAACATGATCCTGGACGACGGCGGAGACCTTACCAATATGGTTTTTGACGAATATCCTGAGCTGATCGCCGGCATCAAAGGACTTTCCGAGGAAACTACAACAGGCGTTCACCGCTTGTACGAGCGTTTTAAAAACGGTACGCTTCACTTGCCGGCCATTAACGTGAATGATTCGGTTACAAAATCCAAATTTGACAACAAGTACGGCTGCCGCGAATCACTTGTGGATTCCATCCGCCGCGCTACGGACCTGATGCTTGCCGGTAAAGTTGCCGTTGTAGCAGGTTACGGAGACGTTGGAAAAGGTTCTGCCGAATCGCTTCGCGGTGCAGGCTGCCGGGTTCTGGTTACTGAAATTGATCCGATCTGTGCGCTTCAGGCTGCTATGGACGGCTTTGAAGTTGTAACGATGGACGAAGCCGCAGAACGTGCGAACATTTTCGTTACTGCAACCGGAAACTACAAGATCATCACAGACCGTCACTTCCTGAAAATGCGTGACAAAGCCGTTGTTTGTAACATCGGTCACTTTGACAATGAAATCGATATGGCCTGGCTGAACAAAGCATACGGTCATACCAAATCCCAGATCAAACCACAGGTTGATATTTACTCGGTAGAAGGCAAAGACATTATCGTTCTTGCAGAAGGCCGTCTTGTAAACCTGGGTTGTGCAATGGGTCATCCGTCATTTGTAATGTCATGCTCTTTCTCAAACCAGACACTTGCCCAGATTGAACTCTGGACAAACACAGCTGCATACGAGAAAAAAGTATATGTACTTCCAAAAGCGCTGGACGAAAGAGTAGCTGCTTTCCACCTTGCCCACGTTGGCGCAAAGCTGGAAACGCTTACCGAAGAACAAGCGGCTTACATCGGCGTTACTACCGAAGGCCCTTTCAAATCGGAAACATACCGTTATTAATATTTGCTTTTGAAAAAGGCTTGCCGGAGAAATCCGGCAAGCCTTTTTTTATGCCTGATCTTTTGCCTGCAGTGTCGGTTCCGGGCTCCGTTTCTGTAACGGAATAGCAATGTTGTTTTCATCAAAGGCTTTCTTCACAGCTTTTATGGCTGTACTTTTTGCCGGCCCCGGCCCTGCTTTGCTCTGATCAATCCAGAAGAACACTTCGAATTCAATTCCGTTGTCACCAAATTTAGTAAAGTTCAGTTCTACCGGTTTTTGCTTTTGCAGGAAGTCAAGACCGTTGATGACAGAAAGCACCAGACCTTCTACAAAATTTAAATTTTCAGAATTGGCAACGCTGCAAAGAAGCTGAACCCTTCGCTCGCCCGAATAAGTAAAATTTACGATCGGCTTCTGAAAAATGTCTTTACTTGGCAGTTCCACATGCTGTCCCGCAAAATTGTCCATCTTCACGGAACGCAGCCCGATGGATAAAACCTTTCCTGTAAATCCGTTGGTTTCGATAACGTCACCGACTTTGATCGGGCGCTGAATGGCGATAAAAGCACCGGAAATGAAATTGGTCGTCAGATCCTGAAAAGCAAAACCGAGCGCAAGTGCCAGCACGCCGGCTCCTGCCAGCAGTGACGTTACCGTTTTATCCAGCCCGAGCATTCCCAATGCAAAGAACAAACCGGTTGTAATGATCGCTATTTTGGTCAGTGCTGAAATCAGACTTACAAGTGCAATATTCTGTGAAGCCCGCGTCAGTGCTTTTTCTGTAATCCGGCTGCCGTAATGCGACAAATACCGGAAAATAACCAGAATGATAACGGCAATAATCAGGTTCGGGACAAATCTGATACTTGCATAAGCCCAGCTTTCCAGCTTGACTGCAACCGGCTGTATAAATTTTGAGATTTGTAATAAAATCATTTTCTGCAATTTTAACCTGACGAAAATCAGACTTCAAAATTGCTGAATTTTTACTGAATATTTGTATAGCTGTTAGCCGTTAGCTTTTAGCCTTTGGCTATTAGCTGTTAGCATTTAGCTTTTAACTGCTATTAACATTAAGATTCAATTTTTTGGTTTGTAACTGCTTTTAGCAAATACCTTTTACAAAAAATTTCAACAATCAGCCAAGAGCCAAGAGCTAACGGCTAAAAGCTAACAGCTAACCGCCAACATCAGCTCACAACTTCGACAGCAGCTCTTCTTTTTTCGCTTTAAATTCCTCTTCCGTTATCTGGCCTTTTTCAAAAAGCATGTTTACTTTTTCAATTGTGGAAATAATAATATCCTGCGGGCTATGTCCATGATTTTCCGTGCTCAGGTCAGCCGTTGAAGTAACATCGTATGCAATTTCAGGCGTTGGCTGCATTTGTGCCGAAGGCTCGGAAATGATTGTCAGGCTGCTCAGATCAACCGGCCCGTCCTGACTTGTAAACTTGTACAAACTTCCGCTTCCCTGCTGCTGTGAAATACCTGTAATCTCATGATGTTTGGTATCGTAAATAGTCTGCTTGCCGTTTTCTTCAATCACCAGACGCTTTACTCTGGCGAAATAAGCGTATCTGAAATTATTCTGTGACCCGCTGGCTGTCGGATTTCCAAAAATGGAAGGCCATGAACTGCCGGAACCCGCAGAATATCTGCTGCTTACCTGCGGCTTTTTTTCAGGTATTTCAGATGTTTCTTCAAACAATAATCTGGTACTGACCAGATTTGAAAGTTCGCTGCAGAGCTTGTCAACCGTAGTCCGCGCCGAGTTATTGAACATATCTCCGACCATGGTCATTCCGCCTTTCATCCATTGCCCCGATCCGCCCAGCTCAGGAATGTTGAACTGCGCCATGGTTCCATTTCCGCTGATGACGGCATTTAACAAAGATTCAACAGTTGCTGTCTGGAGGTTATATTTAGCCGCAATGTCTTCCACAATTTGCTGGCCCTCATTTGTAAGTGCTTTCATATCCAAATAGTTCTTTTCAGTATACGTCATAAAAACAATGCCATAATTGCCCTGATTTCAATTCAGCCCATACAGAACACATTTCACATTTTACATTTCACATTTCACATCTTACTTCTCACATCTTACTTCTCACCTAACAAAAAGGATGCACTAACCTTTAACATGGATTGTAATCGTATGCATTTCTTCAAACACATATTCTATTCCAAACCCGTACAGATCCGCAATCGCCTTTACAATCGCCAGGCCCAGTCCTGTGTTGTTTTTACCTGAACTGCTTTTATGAAAACGCCGGAAGATTTTGTCTTTATCAAGTGCCTCCGGATTTCCCGAATTTGAAATGCTGAAATGATCCGCTTCAATGTAAATGTTTACACTTCCGTTCGAATGATTATGGACAATGGCATTTTTTAGGAGATTGGATACAAGTACCGCCGCCAGATCCTTTTGCATGGATACGTTCAACCGGCTGTTCTCATGCATTTCGATGGTTATGTTTTTGTACTCGGCAAAGTCTTCAAACTCGTTTTTCAACACAGCAAAAAGATGATTTACAGAAACATCCTCCATTTCCGGAAACTGGCGGTTTTCTATTTTGGAAAGCAGCAGCAACGATTTGTTCAGCCGTGTAAGCCTTTCCAGCGTCTGGATAACCTGACCGACAGCTTCCAGACCCGCTTCGCCAAGATCATTCTTTTCAGCAAGCATTTCCAGCTTGTTAATACTGATCGCAACGGGCGTCTGGAGTTCGTGAGAGGCATTTTCAATGAATTGTTTCTGGCTGTTGTAAGTTTCCAGTGTATGCAGGACCAGTGAAGTCACAGCGGAATTTAGTTCTCTAAACTCTTTTACATCCGTTTCTGCCGTTTTTACCGGCTCGCCTTTTCCAAGCTGAAAATGCTTCAGTTGTTCAAGCAAATGATAAAACGGCTTCCATACTTTTTTCAGCAGAAAATTATTTACAACCAGAATACTCACGATCAGCGCCACATACAGCCATATCAGCGCAAAAAACAGGTCTTCAATCAGGTCATCTTCCTCCACCATGGAAGAAATGACTTTAAGCTCGTAAAAACGGTTTTTGTATTTGAAATCGGTCGTCAGCATGCGTACGGGTTCAAGGTCCTTTTCGTTCATCATATACATGAGCGTGTCGCGATAGGAATCCTTTTCCTGGAATGCCTGAATTCTGGAAATTTCCCGGATTTCATAATTGGCTTCACCAAAGTCCGTTCTGGATAAGGTCGTGGAATCTTCTTTCACCTTTTCCAGAATCAGCAACTTGTAATTGTCCAGCCCGTCGTCCAGACTGTCGTAAACTTCATCCAGCATATTGATATAAAATATGACTGCCCAGACGCTGATGATGCCAAACAGGGCAAACGCCAGATAACGAAGGGTATAATTGAGCAGATTCACAGCTGAACAAGTTTATAGCCGATGCCGTATACAGCCTGTATTTCTACGCCTGCGTTGTTTTCCTTGAGTTTCTTTCTGAGGTTTTTGATCTGTGAATAAATAAATTCATAATCGTCTGCTTCGTCCATATGATCGCCCCAGACGTGCTCGGCAAGTGCCGTTTTGTTTACAAGGCGGCTTTGGTTCACAATCATGTACATAAGGATGTCGAACTCTTTGCGGTTAAGAGGAATTGACTGATAGTCAATTTGTAAAGTTCTTTCCCCAGCGTCCAGTCTGAGGTTGGAAAGTTCGATGAAGTTTTTTCCCTGAAACGATTTTCTTCTCAATACCGATTTTACCCTTGCTGTAAGCTCCGCAATGTGAAAAGGTTTTGTCAGATAATCGTCCGCACCCAGATTCAAGCCTTTCAGTTTGTCATCCAGCGAATCTTTGGCCGAAATAATAATGACATTGTCCGATTTGTCCAGATCTTTGAGTTCCTGCAATAAATCCAGCCCGCTGCCGCCCGGAAGCATAATGTCCAGCAGGATGCAATCGTAATGGAACGAAATGATTTTATCCAGTGCCGATCTGTAATCTTCTGCGGATTCCACCAGAAAATGCTCCATTTCCAGCGATTCGCGGATAACGTCGGACAATTCCGGCTCGTCTTCAATAATCAGTATTTTCATAGCCTGCAAATTAGCTTAACAAACTGGAAAGAATCTGGAATTCCCTATACGAAATCGCTTGTCTTCGTGAACCGGACTCGGCACAATTGTTTTAAGAACCGAATCATCATTAACAATTAAAAATACATCAGTCAAAATGGATATTTATCAGATAGCTAACGAATACAGAAGCAAACCGTCAAACGATATTGACCCGACGGACCCCAGAGAAACGCCTCCGTTTGATCCAAGACCGGAAGTTCCTTCGCCGGATGTCCCCGAAGAAACACCTCCGTTTGAAAAAGAACCGGAAACTCCGCCGGTTGAACCCAGCCCTGAACTGCCGCCGGTTGAGCCCGTAGTTCCGGAAGTTGATCCATTACCGGCACCCGGCGGAGAGCCCGAAATTCCTGCTTTTCTGTGAACGGCTAACTGTTCACAAACCGGAACCGGTTGGTCTTTTAACTTCCGGAAAGTTGCTTAAATAGAGAAAGTTCTCCTGATCAAAACAGACGAACGTTACTTTCCGGATTTCGTCCGTTTCTGATATAAATTCAGAAACGGTTTTTACAGCTATTTCTGCTGCTTTGTCTTTCGGGAAACCATAAACACCTGTACTGATATTGGGAAAAGCAATGGTTTTACACTTATTTTCAACAGCAAGTATTAATGAATTGCGGTAACAGTCAGCCAGTTTCTCAGCTTCCTGATTGTTGCCGCCATTCCATACCGGCCCTACCGTGTGAATAACAAATCTTGCAGGCAGGTTACCGCCGGTTGTGATGACGGCCTTTCCGGTTTTACAACCGCCTTGTCTGGCTACAATTTTCCGGCATTCGTCCAGAATTGCCGGACCGCCGACGCGGTGAATGGCGCCATCAACGCCTCCTCCGCCCATTAATGACGAATTAGCCGCATTGACAATGACGTCCACATCCAGCTGTGTAATGTCACCTTTTATTAGTTCGATCCAATTTTGCTTCATTTTCACACAAATTGTTTTGAAAACTGCAATCAAATAATTGTTCCCGTGAGATTAAATTCCATATAACATGTAAAATACTTTGGTTTACGCTTTAACAGAAGCTGTTACTACAAAAAATTATTTGTAATTTTGTATAGTAAACCTTCTACTATTCAATAATGCTTTCAGCTAATAAATTGCACACAATTAAATTCCCACATTTACCTGGAATGAAAAAAATTCTACTTTTCATATTCCTGTTTTGCTCTGTTCTTTCTCAGGCACAATCCTATAAATTACTTCCTGGCAAAATAGAAGCTGAGGATTACGTTGCCATGTCCGGAATCGGGACCGAAACGACTGCGGATATCGGCGGCGGCCTAGATATCGGCTGGATTGGCGACAAAAGCTGGATGGATTATCATGTGAACATTGCAGCCGAAGGTTATTATACTTTCACGCTGCGCATTTCGAACGGTTTCAGTCCGGATGCAGCGATTTCACTCAGGTCTGCCAGCGGCACTGTTCTTGCCCAGACAATACTTCCGCAAACCGGCGGCATGCAGGGATGGCAAAGTGTTAAAATGATTGCCTTTTTACCCGCAGGAAACCAGACCTTGCGTTTTTATGCCGAAAAAGGCACTTTCGGATTCAACTGGTTTGAAGCGCAGGCGTCAAAATCCGCAGCAGGAAAAATAGAAGCCGAGCATTACGATTTCATGTACGGCGTTCAGACCGAGAACACCGGCGATACGCTGGGCGGCCTGAATGTAGGTTTCATTGATGACGGTGACTGGATGGATTACAATCTCAAGACGGCATCTGCGGGTTTGTATACATTCCATTTGAGGGTTGCCAACAGTTACGGTTACGGAATAATAGAGATAAAGGATTTCAATAACCATGTACTTGGCGAAGTCAGTGTGCCGCAAACGGGTGGATGGCAAAGCTGGATTACCATTACTACACAGGTAACTCTTCCGGCTGGCAGCCAGGTTATACGCCTGTATGCCAAATCCGGCGCTTTCAATCTGAACTGGTTTGAACCCGTTCTGTTTGTGACGCCTGACAGGGAAACATTGCTGCCCGCCAAAATAGAAGCGGAGGATTTCAACACCATGAACAATGCGCTTACAGAACCTGCTTCGGATGCTGGCGGCGGCAGTAATGTACGCTGGCTGGAAGACGGCAGCTGGATGGATTACAAAGTTCAGGTGCCCGCAGAGGCATTTTACACGTTCAGTTACAGGATTGCCAACGGGTTCAGCCCGGATGCAACCATTTCTCTCAAAGCAGAAAACGGAACAATTCTCGGACAAACAAAACTGCCTCAGACCGGCGGCATGCAAGGCTGGAAAACGGTCAATATGATTGCTGCATTGCCAGCCGGAAACCAGACACTGCGGTTATTTACAGAAAAAGGAATATTCAGCCTCAACTGGTTTGAGGTAAAAAATGCAAGGCCATTACCGGGAAAGCTGGAAGCGGAAAGCTTTGATGTTACCAATAATGCAAGATTGGAACCGACTACTGATGTTGATTCGGGTTATGCCGTTAGTTATATCAATGACGGTGACTGGATGGATTACAACGTCAACATTGCGGCATCAGGCATTCACACGCTTAATTTCAGGATTTCCAACAGCTACGGCAACGGATTGATTGAAATACGGAATGCTGCCGGAAATATTCTTGGCCAGGTGGATGTGCCGCAAACCGGCGGCTGGCAGAACTGGTCAACAATCCGTACAACTGCGAACTTCACTGCCGGAAGCCAGGTGTTACGCATATATGCCAAACGCGGTGCTTTCAACCTGAACTGGCTGGAAGTGGTTCCTGGCTCCGTACAAGGCCAGTCCATGATAACCATGGCTCCGATCACGGATAAAAACATAGGTGATCTCGGCTTTAACATTACGGCTACAAGCAACAATAATGAAACACCTGTCATACTCGCTTCCTCCAATCCAGCCGTCGCTACTGTTTCCAACAGCGGAGATAGCTGGCGGGTTACGCTTGTTGGTGCCGGCGATGTTACAATTACTGCGTCACAGGCAGGAAACAATAACTACTTGCCTGCACTGGATGTATCCAGAAGCTTTACAGTCACCGGAAGTTCCAGGCCTTCTGATCCGACATATGGCACAAAAATCCCGATTGACCCGAAACGCTGGTATCAGCTAACCAATGCAGCCAATGGTCTGGAAGGACTTTTCGACGGCAATACGCAGGAAAACGTGCATACCGGCTGGGGGAAAATCATTGATTATTACGAGGCATATTATCCGCTGCTGGAAGGCGAGCAGATTTCGCTGGATCACATCCGCTTCTTTGATTATACAGGTTCAACACCTGATCAGCCCATGATTTTGTCTGTTATCGACGATCAGTGGCGTCGGATTCCGATTGCTACTTTTACAGGAGAAATTTACAATGGCTGGGTTGGCCCCTACCCGGATCGCTCAAATACGGGAAATGATCCGTTCAAGCTGGATTCCCCGGTAACCAATATCCGGTATCTGGTTATAAAGGTTCCGCATACCTTGCCTACGGAAATTGAGTTTTACGGAAATTACACGGCTCCTGCTCAAACACAGAAACAGTTCAGGACCAGAAATATCAAGCTGAATGACATGATCGGTGTCAATGGCTATGAATGGAATTTCCAGGACGGAGCACATGCCGAAAAACTCGTAGAATCCAAAATGAATGCAGTGAAAGGCTTTTCAGGATTTCGTCATTATATGGACTGGGAAAAACTGGAATCTGCCGAAGGTGTTTTTTCCTATAATCCAACGCTTAGCGGAAGCTGGAACTATGACCTGATCTACGAAAGATGCAAGCAGGAAAATATCGAAGTGCTTGCGTGCCTGAAAACCTTGTCGAACTGGATGCTCAGTTCCTATCCGGACAGTTTGAAGGATCATGAAAATGTGCCTGTACGTTACGGAAAAGATTTCAAAGATCCGCTCTCTTACATTGAGCAGGCAAGAGTCGGCTTTCAGTATGCAGCCCGTTACGGTAGCAATAAAAATGTAGACCCGTCTTTGCTGAGTGTTTCAACAACGCCGCGCTGGTTTGGAGATTACCCGAACACCGTTCGCATCGGACTCGATCTGGTCAAATACATTGAATGCGACAACGAACGCGATAAATGGTGGAAAGGCCGCAAAGGATACCAGACAGCCAGAGAATATGCAGCCAATCTATCTGCATTCTACGATGGCCACAAAAATACAATGGGGCCAGCAGTCGGTATCAAAAATGCGGATCCAAACATGAAAGTAGTCATTGCCGGACTGGTAACCGGACCTGATTTTGTAAAAGGAATGGTGGACTGGTGCAAGGAATTCCGCGGTTACAATGCAGACGGATCGGTAAACCTTTGCTGGGATATCATCAACTTCCACATTTATACCGACAACACTTCATCCAGCCAGAGCGGGACTTCCACACGCGGAGCCGCACCTGAGGTAACCAATGCAGACCAGATCCTTCAGAACTTTGTAAAAGTAGCTCAGGAAGTTTCCAACGATTTGCCGGTCTGGATTACGGAATCCGGTTACGACATCAGCCAGACCAGCCCGCTGAAAGCCATTCCGATCGGAAATAAATCCGCAATGCAGACACAGGCTGACTGGATTCTGAGAACTTCGCTGTTTTCTGCGCGCAACGGCATTGAGAAACTGTTCTTTTACCAGTTATATGATGACAATGGCTCCGGCGGAATGTTCGGAACCTCCGGGCTGCTGAACAATGACCAGACGCGAAGACCTTCGGCAGATTATCTTTTCCAGACTAAAAAACTGTTTGGAGAATACGTATACAAAGAAACAATCAACGACGATCCTGTTGTGGACCGCTATGAACTGAATGGCAAGTCATTGTTTATTCTGGCTGTTCCTGACGAAGTGGGCCGCACTGAAGAATATACGCTCAACCTGAACGGTGCCACCACTGCAAGAATTTACACACCAACGGCAGGAAGCGATAACATGGCCATGACGGAAGTGCCTGTGAATGGCGGAAGCCTAACCGTTACCGTGGGCGAAACGCCGATTTTCATTGTAGGCGTAAGCGACACAAACGCCAGAAAAGCAGCCGCCGAAACACTGGCTCCTGCACTGGCACCGGTTGAAAAGGTTCTTCATGAAGATGTTACGGTTTACCCGAACCCTGCATCCGGTTTTGTAAACATCGATTTGGCCAATGAAAATACCGGAACACTGGAAATCAATATTTTTGACTCGAAAACCGGTCTTTTACACAAGAAGACGCAGGTTCACAAATCCGGCAGCAAGCTGTCGCACAAGCTGGACCTGACCAGTATGCCTGTCGGCGTTTACGTGGTGGAAGTCAAACAGGGAAATGAAAGTGCTTTCCGTAAAATAGCCAAAATCGATTAAATATTCTGCGGCATGCGCTTCGACATCCGGTTGTTGCGCATGCCGTCAATACGTGAAATATTGAACTTGTCGCGGTACTCTTTGGGCGTTACGCCCGTACTTTTCTTAAACAGCTGCCTGAACGATTTGAGGTCGTTGTACCCGGAATTCAGCATGACTTCCAGCACGCTCTGATCGGTTTGTTCCAGCAGTTTTTTAGCCGCTTCAATCCTGGTTTTCTGAAGATATTCAATCGGCGTCAGTCCGATGGCCTGTTTGAAACGCCTGACTACATTGCGCCGGCTGGCGGGAATATCCTGAATCAGCTCTTCTATTGTCCTTCCTTCCTGATAGGCCGTTTCAATCTTTTGCTGCGCCATATTCACCAGTCCGTCACCGTGATTTTGCAAGGGCGTGAAAGTCCCGAAGTAAGTCTGTTGTTCACGGTCCATGTCAATGGCAAACATCTTGGCCGTGCGCAGCGTAACTTCTTTCCCGCAATAACGCTGGATCAGATAAAGCATCAGATGAAAGCTGCTGGTGGCGCCTCCACTCGTATAAATTCCTTTGTCATCCGTAACTACGGCATCACTTTTCATGATTACCTCCGGGAAATTGGAAGCAAACGTCAGGGCTGCGTCAATGTGCGTCGTAGCTTCTTTTCCGTTCAGCAAACCAGCCATCGCAAGCAGGAATGCGCCTGTACAGAAACTGGCTATTTCGGCACCGTTTGCGTACTGCTCTTTTAACCAGGGAATACACACCTGATTTTTTGCAATAGAAACCTGCAGATCGCCCGGCCCAAATGCCGGAATCAGGATCAGATTCTGCTGGACAGCGTTTCGGATCGGTTGGATGGTGTACAGGTCGTTGAACTCGCCGGGCTGGTCATCCGAAGAAAACAAGGTTATTTCAAAGAAAGGACTTTTGTTTTGCTGTTCATGGAAAATATTTGCCGATTCAAATACATCCAGTATGGCGGCAACGCTGAGCAGGCGGTACCTTTTGGTAATTAAAAGACCTAATCGTATCATAATGTCAAGGTGGAATAGAGCATGCCAATTTAAAAAAATTTGTCTCAAATACCCCTGTTTATCTACTTTTCGAACGTTTTTATTTTACCTGTAAAAATTCCGGCTCCGTTTGAAGATGGCATGAATTTGGTATAAACCGACAGAACAACCAAGTATTTAAAAATGAGGGCGTTTATTAAATTATTTGCTGTATTCCTGACAGCCGTTTACCTGTTTGCCTGTAAGCCTGCGCCCGTTTCGCACTGGTTTCCGGTAACGCCGCTGGAACATTACGAAAGAGAACTCTACAAGGCAGAACTTGAGAAAACGCCGGCCGGGCAAACCTGGTTTAAAGAAAGCAAAAGGGTTTTGAGTGATTCCGTATTTTCGGTTGTACCTTACCAGGAAAGGTTTTACCTGGGTGATTCCGTTCCGGCACAGGCCATCCGACTCAAAATCCCGGCCGGAAGAAAGCTGGTCATTACGCCTATGCGCAGCGAAAATGATACCGTTTCCAGATTGTTTGTAGAGTTGTACCGCATCAGAAAAAACGGCAAACCGCAGCGGCTGGAATACCTGGCTAAAGAAGCGCAATCGCTTACGTACCTGAATGAAGACGAAGACACGCTGTTGCTCCGCCTGCAGACAGGATTAAATGACAAAGCCAGTGTTTCGCTTGCGCTGACAACCTTGCCTTCACTCGGGTTTCCCGTTGCCGGCCATAATATGTCGCATGTAATCAGTGTCTGGGGCGTAGACCGTGACGGCGGGGCAAGGCGGCATGAAGGGATTGATATTCAGGCAAAGCGCGGAACGCCGGTTGTGGCGGCAGAAAACGGTTTCATCACACAAACCGGAACCAACAACCTTGGCGGAAAGATCGTTTTCCTGTCGTCAGCGGGAAGTCCGTATTCTCTGTATTATGCGCATTTGGACAGTCAATTGGTTTCAGTCGGCAAACGCGTACTGAAAGGCGACACGCTGGGTTTGGTGGGAAATACCGGAAATGCCATCACAACGGCGCCGCATCTTCATTTCGGCATTTACTCGCATGGCTCGGGAGCTGTAAATCCGCTGCCTTTCATCAACGACAGAAAAGAGAAAATTCCCGGCCTGCCCGAACAATCGCGCTGGCTGGGCGATACGGTAAAAATCAGAAAAAAAGCCAATTTGTTTGCTTCGCCTCAGTTTCAGGAAGCGGAGCGGATTATGGCGCTGCCGCCTTTTACGATTGTAAGGATCCTTGGAGAAATGGCAAAGGGCTTTCGCGTAGCAACGGAAAGCGGCACCATTGGCTATATTCCAACAGTGCCGCTTGAAGCATATCCCAAACAGGTTTCCGGGATCAGCAGGTCAAACAAAGATTTATAATGATCGGCCAAAAGTCATTAACCTGCCTGTTTTAATTCTGCCAGCCATTGCTGTGCAAAAGCACGTGCTGCATTGGTTGGAGCAGGTCCGATCCGGTAGCAGAATTTCCAGATATCATTCTGGCTCTCGTAAGCTGCATTGACAAACTTTTTCCGGTTATTGACTTCCTTTGTCTTTGCGGCAAAGTCAACGCCTTTGCTTTTTTCCAGAAATTCGGTCAACCGTGCAGAAAGTACTTTTTCCGGGCTCTTCCATTTTTCGAATTCTTCCGCATTGCTCTTATTGTTGCGGATCAGCTGCTGCTCGGCCTGCGCAATTTCGTCCTGCGCAAGAAATGCTGCATACTGCTTTTTAAATGCTTCAAAATCGGATTTCAGCAGCGGCTTTACTTTTTTGAAAAATGCTACGGTACGTTTGCTGTCTTCAATCTGTTTTTTAAATTCGGCCCGCTGGTCTGTCGGAAGGCTTGTCAACATGCTTTCCATGCCGGTAATGGATTCTCCGGCCTGAATCTGAATATCAACAATCGGTTCCATATCCTTTGCATTCAGGTTTTTAATATCCCTGATTTTATTTTCCCTGATTTCAGCCTTTCTTTCCTCGCTTACTTTGACTTCTTCCTGCGGAAAACTTTTGGCCAGCCAGCTGTTATAACGCTTTTTGAAATCCTGCGAACCATAATATAACTTGATCAGATTTCCCGCTTTCTGCACAGCCACCGCCTGATGGTCAGGTGAAATCGAACGGCATGCTGCCTTTGCAGAACTGTTTAAATAAGGTGCATACACGCTTTCACTTTGCAGCGTACTCCAGAACTTTTCCTGAACATCCTCGCTGGTCACTCCGAATTCGGAGTAATCTTCTGAAAACCGGAAGTTCAAAAAGCAAAGGCAAGCGGCAGTAATCAATAACGATATTTTATTTTTCATGGCTAAATAGGGTATTCCGGTTACTATCTTTTATTGGCAACCATTTCAAAATTCTGACCTTCAAACTCTACAAAGAGCGTCAGCACATCTGATTTTATATTACCGACTTTCGTGGTTCCTTCGTAAACGTCAACGCCCATGCTGCCGACATTTTTAAGGTTCAGCGTCCCAAGGTCGGAATCGGGTTCCGCCTCGCCGTCAATTTTCAGGCGCATTTCACCGGTTACTGTTTCCGGCGTTGATTTGTCAAGCTGTACGATAATTTCCACCTGATCGAGCGGGTAACTGTCACCATCCACAGTCAGTTTGGAAACTTTGTAGGTTCCGGCAACCTGCGCGCTTAATTCCGGTGCAGGATCTTTGTCTTTGTCATCTTTGCAAGAGAAGAAAAATGTAGTCAGGAAGAGAAATAAAAAAATCTTTTTCATGGCTGTAAAACTTTAATGTTGTTTTTTTGGATGAGATAAATTGTCTTTTGACACAACAAAGGTAGCTGCACAGCGAGGCCGGAATCAATCCTCTAAAAACAGGATTTTGAAAAATCATGCTTTTAGAGGATATTATTAAAAGGTTTTATTTAGGAATTTTACAATCGTAATTTTCTGGCCCATACTCCTTTTGAGAATCAATGAAGTTCTTTTTTACAATCCTTATCTTGTTGATTTACAATAGTGTTTTGGCACAAGACAACGAAGCGAATGCCATTCTGGAGAAAATTCAAAAGAGTAAGGAAGATACAAACCGGGTTCTGGCCTATGTGGAATACGGCCAGTATCTGGAAAACCAGAATCTGGACAGTGCAGCCAAATATTATCTGAAAGCGGAGGCACTGAGCAGGAAACTGAATTACCCGGCAGGAAAATTCAAGTTCCGTTCCAATTACACGTATATTCTGAATTTACAGGGAAAATTTGAGCAGGCACTTAGGCTGAATAATGAAAGTCTGGAAATTGCACGTGAAATGAAAAGCCCGCTGAACATTGGTAAAAGTATGGCCAATATTGCGGCGAGTTATACGTACATGGGAAATTTTACCAACGCCATCCGATTTTACCAGCAATCGGCCGACCAGTTTGAAAAGCTGGGCCAGAAAACGTTTTTGCCGAGGTTATATGTCAATATCGGAACGGCTTTTGAACATGCCAATCTGTTTAACAAATCTTTGGAATACAAACAGAAAGCGCTCCGGCTTGCGCGGCCCATGAACGACAGTCTTCAGCTCGCCGACATTCTGACCAATCTGGGCGGATGCCTTTTCAACCTGAAAAAATATGAACAGAGCCTGGCTTATTACTCCGAAGGTCTGGCCGTAGCACAGAAAATAGGTTCGGACATTTTTGTCGTTCAGGCATACGGCGGTTTGTGCCGGACCAACCGGGGCCTGAAAAAGCTGGATAAAGCAAGGGAATTCGGAGAAAAGGGACTGAAACTCGCCAGAGAAACAGGCAATGTATTTCTGGAAATGGAATGCCTCCGGGCGCTGATGTTCGTTGCGGAAGACAGCAAGCAGCCGGAACTGTCGGCAAAATATACAGGCGAAGCCCTGAAAATTGCCGAGGAGAATGAAATGACGGATCATCTCGTAGAGCTTTATGAAGATTATGCAACGGATCTGGCCCGCCAGAACAATTACAAAGCCGCTTATGATTACCTGATGAAATACGCCATTCTTAATGATTCGATTCAGGGCATTGACGTACAGAAACAACTTCAGGAACTGGATACCCGATATTTAACGGCCCAGAAAGAAAAACAGATTGTAACGCTTGAAAAGGAAAAGCAGACGCGCAACACACTGATTTATGGCTTGGCGGCAGGACTGATTGTACTAGCACTGATCTCGGCACTTGTATACAGAAATATCACGATCCGGAAACAGATTGCAGAAAATGAAGTACTGCAATTGCAGCAGGAAAAACAGCTCGTTGCGACCAATGCCATTTTGAAAGGACAGGAAGAAGAAAGAACACGGGTTGCCCGCGACCTGCACGACGGGCTGGGCGGCTTATTATCCGGTATTAAATTAACTTTGAATTCAGTGAAAGGAAATGTAATTCTGCCTGAGGAAAGCGCTATGACCTTTACCCGGGCACTCACACAACTGGACGGCGCAATCAGCGAAATGCGCCGCGTAGCGCACAGCATGATGCCCGAAACGCTGGTCCGATTTGGCCTTATTGAAGCGCTCAGCGATTTTTGTGAAGGCATCAGTTCTTCCGGACAGCTGCGCGTAACGATGCAGGATTTCGGATTTGACAAGCGGCTGGATTCTTCGGTGGAAATCGTATTGTACCGGATTGTGCAGGAACTGCTCAACAATGTGCTGAAATATGCGGAAGCAACGGAGGCGCAGGTCCAGCTTACCCGCGTCGGAAACAATGTCAGCGTGACCGTTGAAGATAACGGCAAGGGATTTGACGTAAACAACCTGGATCAGAACAAAGGAGCCGGAATCCGTAACGTGCAGGCCAGAGTAGATTATCTGAACGGCAGGCTTGATATTCAGTCCACACCGGAAGAAGGCACTTCGGTACTGATAGAAATTGTGGTTTGAACAGGATCAATCCGCAGATTTCAAGATGGCATAATCTTAATTATTTTTGAACATGAGTGTGAAGATCCTGATCGTAGACGATCATCCGATGGTTCTGGAAGGGCTGAAATCACTGTTGTCCGACAGTGAGGAAATTGCTGTTGTGGGAACGGTTTCCAATGCCATTGATGCCATTGCTTTTCTGAAAAACAACGAAGTGGATATAGCATTTCTGGACATTAATCTTCCCGACATCAACGGCATTGAATTGTGTAAAAAAATCAAAGAGCAGTTTCCGGATGTAAAAACACTGGCACTGAGTACGTTTAGCGAACGTGCGTATGTTTCGCGCATGATCCAGAACGGGGCTTCAGGGTACCTGATCAAGAGTTCGGGCAGGGAAGAAATTCTGGAAGCAATCCGGCAGGTCCGCGCGGGCGGTTATTTCATGAATGTCAATTTTGATCAGAATGCATCCGTTCCGGTTCCAAAAACAATTCCGTTCCTGACGCGCAGAGAAAAAGAAGTGCTGCTGCTGATCGCCGAAGGAATGACGAATCCGCAAATTGCAGAACAGCTTTTTATCAGCGTTACCACCGTCAACAGCCATCGCCAGAATCTGCTGATGAAATTCGAGGTTTCCAATACGGCTTCTTTGATCAAGCTCGCAGCGGGTCAGGGATTGATCTGAGTGAGTTTGGCTGCCTCTGGCAAGGATTTTATAGCTAAGTAGCAGGCCAAATCCACAAATGCATGAAAAAAACGGTTTACTTGCTTGCTCTTTCTTTTTGCTTTTCAATATCCGCCGCTTACGCGCAGCTGACCATCTTTAATGTATCTTCTTCTGAAATAACCGACAAGCATAAAGCCAGTGTCCAGCAGCAGTTCGAGTTTCAGGATATCATCAATTCCACGACGACGGTAACTTACGGACTGGGGAAATTCTGGGAAGCCGGTTTTAACGTCGTCAATGTGGATTACGACAAATCCTTGCATCATTTTACCAAAAATGACACCAGTACAGTTGATCCTTATGCGCCGTTGCTGATGGTTAATAGCCAGAAGCTGTTCAAACTGAACGAAGTTCTGGGAATCGGAATCGGCGGACTTGCCGGATCCAATTTTTCAGGTAAAAAGCACTTTGTTTATTACAGTTACGCCAATCTTGCCGCTTCGTTATACGATGAACATTACAAACTGGCGGCCGGAGCATATCTTGGAAACAGAGGCTATTTGGGAGAAGGGCCCATAGACGGCGTTCAGCTTGGCCTCGATGCAGGCATATGGTATGAAAAGATACATATCTTGGCCGACTGGCTTTCAGGTGCACACCCGAAAGGTCAGCTTTCTGCCGGTCTCGGTATTTACTTTCTGAAACATCTGCCGGTTTCCGTCGGATGGCAGCATGCCAATGCGGACGGTTCCAACGGCTGGGTTCTGCAGGTTACTTACGTGCCCTGAAATGCCGTCTGATAATTTATAAACCTAATTGGCTGCAACGTTGCCGAAAGGAAATATCGCGGACGAAACATGCGCCTGATTCATGATCTGGCCAAGTTCTTTTGCTTTTTGAGCAAATTCCGAAGCTATGTTTTTTGTTTCGCCCGGATCTTTGGATAAATCATATAATTCTACGGGTGCGTCGGGATTGCCTGCTGCTTTCAGCCGAATGGCTTTCCAGTTGCCTTGCCGTACGGCCTGTTTTCCGCCTTGTTCGTGAAATTCCCAGTAGAGGTAATCATGCTTTTTCTGCGTATTTTTTCCATAAAGGGCATCCGTAAAGGAAATCCCGTCAATGTTGCGGGGCGCTTTGGCCTGCGCCAGTTCGGCAAACGTCGGAAGCATATCCCAGAAAGCACCGATGTAATCGCTTTTTGATCCCGGCTTGATAACGCCCGGCCAGCGTGCAGCGAATGGTTCTCTGACGCCGCCCTCGTACAAATCACGCTTTACGCCTCTGAACCCGCCGGAGCTGTTGAAAAAAACCGGATCGGCGCCGCCTTCCACATGCGGGCCGTTGTCACTCGTAAAAATAACCAGCGTATTCTTGTCCAGCCCTTTTTCTTTCAGCTTTTCCAGAACCTGTCCTACATACAAGTCCAGACGTGCGACCATGGCGGCGAATGCCGCATGCGGATATTCCTGAGAAGCATACCCTTCTTTTTTTGCATTCGGACCGTAATCTGCCCCTTTGAAAGGCTTTTCATTAAACTTTCCTTTGTAATACTGAAAAACGCTGTCATCCGGCACAACCAGCTCGGCATGCGGCAGAATGTACGGCAGAAAAAGGAAAAATGGCTGTTTTCCGTCTTTTGCATCAATGAAGCTCAACGCATTTTTCTGGATGATGTCCGGCGCATATTCTTTGTTATAAAGCAAATCCTGATTTCCTTTCAGCGTAATTTTTTCAGAATTGTTCCAGAGATGATCCGGATAATAGCGGTGTGCAAGGCCCTGACAATTGTAACCGTAGAATTTGTCAAAACCCTGTTTGTTGGGATCGCCTTCCGAGCCAACCGGCCCCAATCCCCATTTCCCAAATGCACCTGTTATATAGCCTGCTTTTTTCAATACTTCGGCCAATGTAACAACCGAATCAGCAATAGGCTGCTGCCCTTCCGGTTCAACGCTTTTATTGCCGCGGATGTACGTATGGCCCGTATGCTGGCCGCTCAGCAAGGCAGAACGCGAAGGCGCACAGACCGAAGTTCCTGCATAAAACTGACTGAAAATCATTCCTTCCCTGGCCAGCCGGTCAATATTTGGTGTTTTGATCAGCTTCTGACCGTTGAAACCAACATCGCCGTAACCGAGATCGTCGGCAAGGATGAAAATGATATTGGGTTTCTCAGCTTTTGAAACCTGCGCCAGCATGTCCAAAGAAAGTAAGCCGGCCATGCATGCAAGAAAAAGGAATTTCTTCATCATTTAATGCTTTTGATACTTATTGAAAATTCGGTCCGGTTATTTTCGTACTGCTGTTCCGACCGGCCTTACGTTCTTGCCTGTTTTCTGCTGTAAATCGTCGCCCAGTTCTTCCCGCGCCGCATCGGCTATTTTCCTGAGTTCGGCTACGATTTCCGGATTTTGTTCCAGCACATTGTAACGTTCGCCGGGATCACGTTCCAGATTGTAAAGCGCTTCAGGAAATGCATGATCTTCCGGGCTGGGCCCCGGCTTGCCGTTCTGGCCGGGCAACGATCCTTCGTAAGTACGGCCAGGATGTGCAAAAACCAGTTTCCAGTCGTGCTTTCTAACGGCTTCAAGACTGTTCTTTCGGTAATAGTACAGGAATTCTTCCCGCGGGGATTTACTTTCATCGCCTTTCAGCAAAGCGGTGAATTCGATTCCGTCGATCTTTTCTTTCGGCAGCTTTGCGCCGGTCAGTTTGGCAATCGTCGGAAGGATGTCGAGGGTTGATAAAAGCTTGTTGGAAACCCTGCCGGCCGGAACCACGCCAGGCCAGCGCATGATGCAGGGTTCACGCTGCCCGCCTTCAAAGGAAGTTCCCTTTCCTTCCCGGAACCCGCCCGACGAGCCTGCATGATCGCCATAATTGAGCCACGGACCGTTGTCGCTTGTAAAGATCACCAATGTATTTTCATCCAGTCCCTGTGCTTTCAGTTCTTTCATAATTTCGCCCACAGACCAGTCCAGTTCCATGAGTACATCGCCGAAGATGCCGCGCTCGCTTTTTCCTTTAAACCTGCTTGAAACAGCCAGTGGCACGTGCGGCAGCGGATGCGGCACATACAGAAAGAACGGTTTGTTTTTGTTCTTCCGGATAAATGCCGTCGCATGTTCCGTGATAACGGGCGTCAGTTCGCTGGCATCTTCCAGATTTTTAATTTCCTTACTCGGCTTGTTTCCGTCAATCCAGTGCAGCGGTGGGTATTTTGCCTGTTCCTGCCACGGATGCAGCGGCCACATATCATGCGAATAAGGAACGCCGTAATATTCATCAAATCCTTGCTGAAGAGGCAAAAATTCCTGATCGCTGCCTAAATGCCATTTTCCGAAAATTCCGGTTGCATAACCCTGCGCTTTTACAAGTTCGGCAATGGTTTCCTCTTTCGGGCTCAATCCCAGCGGTGAAGAAGGCCCGAAAGCGCCGTAAACCCCTACCCGGTTCGGATAACAGCCTGTCAGCAATGCGGCACGCGATGCGCTGCATACGGCCTGCGCCGCCATGAAATTGGTAAAACGGGTTCCTTCCACGGCCATTTTGTCCAGATTAGGCGTTTTGTAACCCAATGCGCCCGTTACGGACAGATCGCCGTAACCGAGATCATCAATAAAGAACAGCACAATATTGGGCGTTTTTGCAGCCGGTTTATTGGTCATTGCCGTCATCGCAACTGCAACGGCCAGCATAAAAAAAGGAATTGAAAGCAGTTTGAATTTCCTGATCATCAACAGTAGAATTTAAAATAAAAATATGTGGCTGCTGGCTGTGAGCTGTGAGCTGTGAGCCATTAGCTTTAAGCTATTATGTAAATCAATAATCCTTCCGTTTTTACCAGTTTGGGTTTTGTTTCAGCAGCGGGCTCAAATTAAGTTCTTTCTGCGGAACAGGCCATAAGTAATGACGGTTTGGGTCAAATACCTTGTTGACAGCCACAGCCTGAACGGTTGTTAACTTGCCTTGCTCATTTACATAAGAAATACCGTAAACCGGCCCAGGAATGACCGTTTCTGCTGTTTTCCACCGGCGTATATCAAACAGATGCTGTCCTTCAAAAGCCAGTTCAACAGTCCGTTCCCTTCTTACAAGTTCCCGGAGCGCCGCCTGCGAAGCATTGCTTACTGAAGGCTGTTTTACGTCCGTTCTACCATTTCTGACGGCATTAATTGCGGCATACACGCTTGCATCAATCTGGCCAAGTTCGATTTTGGCTTCTGCGTAAGACAGCAGGATTTCGGCGTAGCGCAGCAGAATGATGTTGATACCGCTGTTTGCAGGATTGGCGTAATCGTCGGTATTGATGTATTTTTTGATATTATAACCCGTACCCGAAGCAATGTAAGTGCTGCCGACTGCATCCGCCGTTCCGCTGCCCGGCTTCGGGTTGAAAACAGCTCCGCTCGGCAAAATATCGCCTTCCAGAAAAACAGAAAAACGCAGTCTTGGATCACGGTTCAGATAAGGCTTCAAAGGATCGTAACCGCTGCCTGCTTCCGTGATCTTTTTTCCGCCTGCGGTTTCGTACATATCCACCAACGCTTTTGTAGGAACGAACGTGCTGCCGCTGTTTTTCTGACTGTAAGGTGCCAGCAACTGAAATACGGTATTGGAATACGTATCTTTTATAAATTGCCTGTCGAGCAATACTTCCTTGTTGTTTTCGGCTGCGTATGTAAACAGCTTTTCATAGGATTCATACAGTCCGTACGTGCCGGATTTTATCACTTTGTCTGCTGCTTCGGCTGCTTTTTGATAACGTCCTGCATACAGGTTTGCCCTTGCCAGCAATCCCAGTGCGGCTCCGCTTGTAACCCTGCCTTTTTCCGTAGCGGCGTAAGTTGCGGGCAAAAGCAGCGCAGCTTCGTTCAGTTCCTTATCGATAAAATTCCAGAGTTCTTCCACCGGCGTGTTGGCGACCTGTTTGGCATCTTCCAGACTTAACGATTTCGTAATCAACGGCACCGGCCCGAACAAACCGGTCAGTTTGATGTACTGATAAGCTCTCAGCGCCTTCGCTTCTCCTTTGTACTGATTGATCAGCGCAGGGTTTGCAGCAGGAATCTTGTCAACGTTTTCCAGAAAGTAATTGGAAGCCTGAACGCCGCGGTATGCCTTGCGCCATTCGTCGTATACTTTGGCACTCGTTGCATCGTAAGTCCCGAGTTCCACATACGCTTCCACATTAAAGTTCTGATTGGTATGCGCAATGTCCGTCATGGCGTCCCAGGAAATGATATTGGTACTGTCCAGATCTGCATAAAGCGAGTTTACCGCAATTCGGGCGTCGTTTTCACTTTTCCAGAAAACATCCACAGAAAGGCGGTCGTTCGGAACGGTGTTCAGCAGGTCTTTGTCGCAGGATACAAGGCCGGAAGCCGTGCCCGCCAGCGCAATTGAAAACAGGAATTTACTGATATATATCTTTTTCATGATTGTAAATGCTAGGTCCGGAAAAATCAGAGTTGCAGGTTTAAGCCGATGGTATAAAGTGCCGTTTGCGGATAATAAACGCCTCGTCCGGAAGGTGCTTCGGGATCAAGGTTCCATTCATTGAGTTTGGAAAAAGTAAATACGTTGGTCGCAGAAGCATAAATGCGAAGCCTGTTGAGGTAAATCTTTTTGGATATTTCAGAAGGCACTGTATAGGCAAGCTGCACGTTTTTCAGCCTCAGGTAAGAGCCGTTCAGCACCAGCCGGTCAGAAGTCGCCACGTTTCTCAGGTCAAATTTGATCGGCCGCGGAAAACGGGCATCCGTATTTTCCGGCGTCCAGTAATTGTTGGTATAAATTTCGTGCGTAAACCCTTCCTGATTTCCCATTTCGGCCAGAGCGCCGGCCAGCCTTGCATCCACTTTTGCAGCACCCTGAAAAAGAATACTCAGCTCAAAATTTTTGTATGAAAAGTCGGAATTGAAGCCGAAAGTATATTTCGGAAAGGAATTGCCGATGGCCGTCATGTCATTGGCATTGATCTTGCCGTCTTTGTTCAGATCCACATATTTTACATCGCCGGGCTTCGTATTGGCGGCATACGTCGCTTTATACTCGGCAATTTCCTGCTCGGTCTGGAAAAGCCCGTCTGTTTTGAAACCCCAGAGTGTGTTGATCGGCAATCCTTTTGCAATGATGTAGCGCGGGTCAATGTCGGAACCGGTGATATACGGGCCGGTGCCTTTCAGGTCTGTAACTTTGTTTTCATTGATGCTGAGGTTGGCACCCAGATTATACCGGAAACCGGAACTTGCCGGCGTGCCTCTGTAATTCAGGCTGAATTCCCAGCCTTTGTTTTCAACGGAACCGGCATTCTGCGGCGGCGCTGTAAGGCCGATTGTAGCAGGGATTTCCAGATTGAGCAGGATGTCGTCCGTCAGTTTCCGGTAATAATCCACGGTAAGGTTCAGTCTTCTGTTCAGCAGCGAAGCGTCAAGACCTAAATCCAGTTGCGTAGTGGATTCCCAGCCCAGACCGGTATTCGCAAGCGTTGTGGGGCGGTAACCCGGCACGGCCGCTCCGCCAAAGTTGTAACCCGCTGCGGTAAGCGCTGCATAATAACTGTACAAATCCACGGACTGGTTTCCGGTAACACCCCACGAACCCCGGAATTTCAGATCATTCACTGCTTTTTCAAGCGGCTTCCAGAAGTTTTCCTTTGAAATCCGCCAGCCTGCCGAAAAGGAAGGGAAAACACTGTATTGCTTGTCTCCGGTAAATTTCGACGAGCCGTCATAACGCGCATTGACTTCCAGCAGATACTTTTCGTCAAAATCATAATTCACACGTCCGAAAAACGAACGCAATCCGTAAACGGCATCCCTTCCTGAATTGTTTTTGGTACCGTCATTGGCGCCTTCACTGATGGAACCGATGTTGTTGTTGTAAAAACGTTCGCGGTATGCGGATAAAAAAGTCTGTGTGTTGCCGATCTGCGAATAGCCGAGCAATCCTTTGAAGTTATTTTTGCCGATGCTTTTTTCGTAAGTCAAAAGATTGTTCAGCGTATATTCTTTGAGGTTATCCCTTACTTCCGTGAGGCTGTTGTTGGCAATGGTTTTGGTAATGTTGGTATTCTTATCGGTATTGACGTAAGAATTGATGTAGTTTTTCTGCTGGGTGAAAAAACCTCTTCCTGCCAGCTGGGATGAAAAAGTAAGTCCTTCCGCAATGTCGAAATCGGCTTTGATGTAACCGGCCAGATAATCCGTATGCTGTTTCGACTGCCCGCCGATCTCATTAAACATCAGCGGATTATTCCCCTGCGTGCTGAGTCCGTAAGTGCCGTCCGGATATTTGGGAACGGCCCACAACGTTCCATGAAAAAAGTTGTTCAGCGGAGCCGTCGGATTCGTCGACGGACTTTCCGTTTTGTTAAAACGGTAATTTACATCGGCACTCACACGCAGTCTTCTGGAAACTTCATAATCGGAGTTCAGTCTGATCTCGCCAATTTTATTTCCGAAATTATTGATTACACCTTCCTGATCCTGGTATCTTACGCTCAGCCTTGTACGAAGGGTTTCATTTCCGCCGGCTACTGAAAATGTATGATTTTGCTGTGGAGCGGCTTTCAGCATGATGTCAAACCATGTGTTCGGCAAAGGATATTTTTCACGGTCCGTTGCATTGATCCACGTCTGAATGGATTGCTCGGTAAAGCGTGCGGGCAACGTAGCGCCGGCATTGGTGTAAGCGGCAACCTGCTCGCGCATATAGGCTTCCAGCCCCATCATTTTGGGTACATTATTGGATTTCTGAATGGCATAATAGCCGTGATAATCCACTTGCACCTTGCTTCCTTTGGCTCTTTTGGTACGAACCAGCACAACACCGTTTGTTGCCCGCGATCCGTAAATGGCCGTCGAAGAAGCATCTTTCAGAACCGAAATCGTTTCAATATCGTCCGGATTGATGTCGCTTAACCTTTGTTCAATCCCATCAACAATCACCAGTGCGTCATTTTTTCCAAGATCATAACCGCTTGTGCTGCTGCTGTTTATGTTGAAAGTAGTGATTCCGCGCACGCGGATCGTTGCGTTGGATTTTCCCGGTGAGCCGCCCAGATCCGTTACGGTAACGCCTGGCATCACGCCCTGAAAGGATTGCTGAATGTTGGAAACCGGCCTGCGCGTCACCTCCTCGCCGCTGATCTGCGAAATGGAATTGGTCAGGCTCGTACGCTTTTGCGTTCCGTACCCTACAACCACTACTTCTTCCAGCTGTTTGGTATCCACGGCGAGCTGCAAATCCAGTATGCTTTTACCATTTACAGCCGCTTCCTGCGTCACAAACCCGATGCCCGAAAAAACAAGCACGGCGTCCGAAGGCGCACTGAGTTCGTATTTTCCGGCCACGTCCGTTGTGGTTCCGTTCAGAGAATTCTTGACAATTACGTTAACGCCGGGCAAAGCCGAACGGTCGGCAGCGGAAGTAACCGTTCCTTTTACAGTAACGTTCTGGGCATTGGCATGCAGGCCAAAGAGTAAGGCAGCCAGAAAAAATGCCGCTTTGCTCCGCTGAAAGAAGGTTTTATAGAAATTTAAATACATAAGGGTTAGAAATTGAGAGACATTGAAATACGATAAACTGATTATTGCAACCGGAGAGAAAAGTGGCAGCTGCTTTGTACTTCCGCAACGAAAAGTGGGGGCATACTGCCGAAATAAAAATTCTTTGAAAAACTGATAGCGGTATTCATAATACGCGGGTTCTGGATTTATCAAAATGAAAAGGCATGATTACTCTACTAAGTTGATGGACAAAATAAGATATATGCATCGACATAATCAAACCTGTTCCGTATGCAGGCATGCTGCCATGCCGTTTTTATTTGATAAATTATATAAATACAGCTAATCCTTTAATTCTACTGGAAACAGCAACATGGAAGAGTATTTGGTTAGCTGGCTTTTTGTCCTGTACCGGTTGCAAAAGATCATTGTTTGCGAAGGATTCAGAAAAAATCATTAATATTCCGCATTGATCCGGCATTAACCAGAACCGATGAAAGAAGAGAACACACATTCCGGAGTAAAGGAAATTGCCCGGCGTGCCAACGTTTCCATAGCTACTGTGGACCGCGTCATTCACAACCGTCCGGGCGTTTCCGAAAAGACCAAAAAGAAGATCAATGACATCATAACGGAGCTGGATTATCAGCCGAATGTGCTTGCCAGCCGGCTTGCCTCGCGCAAGATTATTTCACTGGCCGTGCTGATCCCGCGTGTTTCGGAGGAAACGGATTTCTGGGAAGCGCCGTTTCGCGGGATCATGCGTGCAGAAGCGGAGATCAGGAAATACGGCATTCAGGTGCAAACCTTTTTCTTCGACCTGAACGACAAGCATTCATTTACCGAACAGGCCGAACTGATCCTGAAAAAGGAAGTGCAGGGAATTCTGCTTGCGCCATCGTTTATTGATGAGTCCAGACAATTGATCCAGGCCTGTCAGAAACTTAAAATTCCGGTTGTTTTCATTGATTCCAACGTTCCGGAACAGGATAATCTGTGCTACATTGGTCCGCACCTTTTCCAGAGCGGGTATGTCGGTGCCAAGCTGCTTACGTATCGTCTTAAGGAAAACCATAAAGTACTTGTAGTCAATATTTCGAAAGAAACGGACAATTACAGTTATCTGCAGATTGAAGAAGGCTTTCGTTCGTATTTTAAGGATCACAGCCAGCCATGCGAAATTATACGGGTTGATATAAAAGATACCGACAAGCTTTCCGTTGCCAAAGAGCTTACGCGCGTTCTTTATGATCATGAAGATATAGAAGCCATTTTCGTGACTAATTCAAGGGTTTTTTCTGTCGCTTCTTTTCTTGAAAATGCAGGCCGGAAAGACATTTCGCTGATCGGCTACGATTTCCTGAAAGAAAACATACGCTTCCTGAAAGAAGGCCTGATCGATTTCCTGATTTGCCATAAACCCGAAGAACAGGGTTTCCGCGGACTAATGGCGTTATACCAGACGCTGGTGCTGGGCTCGCCAGTAGAAAAAGTACATTTCATGCCCATCGACATTATTACCAAGGAAAATCAGGCATTTTACCAGAACTGAGGCATATGGCCGTTTTTACAAAAGATTGTATTTACATCAGGCATTAAGGACAAAATAAATTGCAAACAAATCATGCTTTCAGTTGTAAATAAAAAAAGGTTTGTATATTTACGGGTACGTACCCGACACTAAAAGCCCTTTTCCATTCACTAACAATTTTACTTTTCAGTTTATGCATATTCTCAGCAGAAGAAGATTCATTCAGCATTCCGTTGTCACCGGAGTAGGATTGAATCTGCTCGGTCATTTTCCTTTAAAAGCGATGCCCGCAGATGGAAAAAGAGTCGGAATAATCGGGCTGGATACGTCGCACAGCATTGCATTTACCAAAGCCCTGAATGCCGAACAGCCGGATGCCGTTTATGACGGGTACCGGGTTACAGCCGCTTATCCGTACGGAAGCAAAGACATTGAATCCAGCACCAAGCGCATTCCCGGCTATATGGAAGATGTAAAAAAGCTGGGTGTGGAAATAACCGGTTCCATTCAGGAGCTGCTTGGCAAAACGGACGTAATCCTGCTGGAAACCAATGACGGCCGTCTTCACCTGGAACAGGCGCTGGAAGTTTTCAAAGCCGGTAAAAAAATGTTTATCGACAAGCCTGTTGCCGGAACATTAAAAGATACGCTGGCGATTTATGAAGCTTCGGAGAAATACAAGATTCCTGTTTTCTCAGCTTCATCCTTGCGCTATATGAAAGGGATTGAAAGCATTGATAAAAGCAAAGTACTCGGCGCCGATACGTACAGTCCTGCCGTTCTTGAAAAAACACATCCTGATTTTTTCTGGTACGGAATTCACGGCATCGAAGCGCTTTATACCGTAATGGGAACCGGCTGCAAGAGCGTGACCCGCGTCAGTACGCCGGATACCGACATTGTTGTGGGCATCTGGGAAGACGGCAGAACGGGAACATTCCGCGGAACGCGTACCGGTAAGCATGACTACGGCGGAACGGTATTTACGCAGGACGGCAACAAAACCCTCGGCCCGTACGGCGGCTATGAACCTTTGCTTAAAGACATTATCAAGTATTTCCAGACCGGCGAAGTGCCCGTTACTTCCAAAGAAACAATAGAAATATTCACCTTTATGGAAGCTGCCGATGAAAGCAAAAGACAAGGCGGCAAAAATGTAACGCTGGAAAGCGTATTGAGCAAAGCGCGCAAAAAATAAAAATACGACCGCTTTTTTATTCCGGCTGCACATAGTCGTTACCAAAGCGAAATACAGGATCAGGCCTGAAACAAAATTGTCTTTACGGTCGCTTTCGTGCCGGGAAAGTAAATCCGGCAGTTTGAATGTCTTATAACATTACATTAAACCATTAACCATATGCAAAATTCAGATCATACAAAGCGTATTGTCCAGTCCGGCAATGAAGCAACCGCTGATAACCGCAGGGATTTTATCAAGAAAACACTTGCCGGAAGTGCGCTGCTGACGTTCGGCGGGATACTGCCGGGCTTTACGCCAAAAAGTTACGCACGCATTTTGGGCGCGAATGAAAAAGTGAAGGTCGGCATGATGGGCGTCAACAGCCGCGGTCTTGCGCTGGCTTCCAATTATGCATTGCAACCTAATTGTGAGGTTGTTTCCATTTCGGATGTTGATTCCAGAGCGGCTGAAAAATGCATTGCAACCGTCAACGATATTCAGAAATCAAAGCCTGCCAATACGCCCGATTTCAGGAAAGCATTGGAAAACAAGGATATGGATGCGCTGGTGATTGCCGCTCCCGATCACTGGCATGCACCGGCTGCGATTCTGGCTTCCAAAGCGGGCAAGCACGTGTATCTTGAAAAACCCTGCAGTCATAATCCGGCCGAAGGCGAAATGCTGGTGGCGGTTGCCAAAAAATACAAGAATGTCATCCAGATGGGCAATCAGCGCCGTTCGTGGCCGAATGTGGCGGCGGCCATCAAGGAAGTGCACAGCGGTGCAATCGGCAGGCCGTATTTTGTAAAAGGCTGGTATACAAACAACCGCGCTTCCATCGGCATCGGAAAAGAAGTGGCTGTTCCTTCGTGGCTCGACTTTGAACTATGGCAGGGACCCGCGCCGAGAAGGCCATATAAAGACAATATCGTGCATTACAACTGGCACTGGCTCTGGAACTGGGGAACAGGCGAAGCGCTTAACAACGGAACGCACATGCTGGATCTGATGCGCTGGGGTTTGCAGGTCGATTTTCCGACGCGTGTTACCTCTGCCGGAGGCCGTTACCGCTACAAAGACGACTGGGAAGCGCCGGACACACAGGTTATCAATCTGGAATTTGACAATAACACGGCCATGACGTGGGAAGGAAGAAGCTGCAATGGGCGAACCATTGAAGGAAGCAGCGTGGGCGTTATATTTTACGGCGATACCGGCTCTCTGCAGATCGGCGAAGGCAATACGTATAAGGTTTACGATTTGGAAAACAAGCTGGTTAAAGAGGTTAAAAATGATTTTGTCATTGACCCGAGAAACAAAATGAACCCTTCGCAGGGACTAGATGCCCTGCACATCCAGAACTTTTTTGAAGGAATCAAGAATGGTGCAACGCTGAATGCAGAAATCGTGGGCGGACATAAAAGCACATTGCTTGCGCAGCTTGGAAATATTGCGATCCGTACGGGCGAAACGCTTCACATCGATCCTTCCAACGGTCATATTAAAAACAGCAAGGAAGCAGCGAAGTTGTGGAAACGTGAATACGAGAAAGGCTGGGAACCAACCGTATAAAACAAGCAAGATTTCAGAAAGAAGCGAATCCAAGCACCTAATTCAAATAGATGAAAAGTACAGCCGCAGCCATCAAAGTTGAAAATCTTTCGAGCCGGGAAACGACCATTTCCATTTTTCTGATCGGACTGATGTTCTTTATATTCGGTTTCGTGTCCTGGGTCAATTCCATTCTGATTCCGTATTTCAAGATTGCCTGCGAGCTCACCAGTTTTCAGGCATATCTGGTTGCATTTGCCTTTTACATCGCCTATTTCGTCATGTCTGTGCCTTCTTCCTACTTATTGAAATCGGTTGGTTTTAAAAAAGGAATGATGTTCGGTTTCTGGGCCATGGCGCTGGGCGCATTTATTTTTGTTCCGGCGGCCATGACCCGAACGTATGAAATCTTTTTGCTAGGGTTGTTTACAATAGGAATCGGATTGGCCATTCTTCAGACGGCCGCCAATCCTTACATAACAATTCTTGGCGCGAAAGAGCGGGCGGCGCAACGCATCAGCATGATGGGAATCTGTAACAAAGCGGCGGGCATTCTTTCACCGATCGTGTTTGCTGCCGTTATTCTCCGGCCAACGGATACGGATCTTTTTGCACAGCTCGGTTCCATGACGGACGTTGAAAGAAGCGCAGCGCTTGACGAACTGATCCGCCGGGTTATCAATCCGTATATTGGTTTGGGCAGTTTTCTGTTTGTACTCGGTATTCTGGTTTACAAATCGCCGTTGCCTGAAATTGACACCGAACATGAAAGTCAGGAAATTGCAAGTGCAAATGCCGGGAAAACGAGTATTTTCCAGTTTCCGCATTTGATTCTGGGTGCCATTGCGATTTTTCTTCATGTCGGGACGCAGGTAATTGCCATTGATACCATTATCGGTTATGCCAATTCCATGGGAATTGATCTTCTGGAAGCCAAGGTTTTTCCTTCGTACACGCTTTTCTGTACCATTTGCGGCTACCTGATCGGAATTACATTGATTCCGAAATTCCTTAGTCAGGTGAATGCGCTGCGGATTTGCACGCTGCTTGGAACTGCTTTTACGTTACTGATCATTTTTGCCCGCGGCCCGGTGGAACTGCTGGGGCATCGTGCGGATATTTCCATCTGGTTTGTTGTGTTGCTGGGTTTGGCCAATTCGCTGGTCTGGGCCGGGATATGGCCGCTGGCGCTGGACAATCTGGGAAGATTTACCAAACTGGGCGCTTCCATTATGATCATGGGACTTTGCGGAAACGCCATTATGCCCCTTTTCTACGGCTATTTTGCGGATAAACTGGATGTGCGGCAAGCCTACTGGGTTTTGCTTCCGTGTTACCTTTATCTGGTTTTTTATGCTGTAAAAGGGCACAAACTGCGCCGCTGGAATTTATAATTTATAACATGCCCGGCATGATATACGGCGTGCGACATGATGTGCGCGCGACATGCATACAACGTGCACATGACGTGACATGCATACGACGTGCACCCGACGTGCTACCGGTATTTTGTTCCTGACGGAACATTTGAAAATTTAACAGCTAACGGCTAATAGCTAACAGCCAAAAACCAATGCGATTAAAAATAATTAATGGTGATATTATTACACCTTACCGCTATATCCGGAATGGGGTTTTGCTTGTTGAAAATGGCGTTATTTTGGGTGTGCATGAAGAAAACGTCGATTTTCCGGATGCACAAATTATCAATGCAAACGGAAATTACATAGCACCCGGCTTTATTGATCTGCATGTGCATGGCGGCGGAGGCCATGATTTTATGGATGGCAGCGCAGAAGCTTTTCTGGCCATTGCGGAAACGCATGCCAAATACGGCACTACGTCCATGGTTCCAACAACGCTGACGAGCGAAAAAGAAGATCTGCTTCAGACGCTGGATTTTTACAAACAGGCAAACGCCGCAAACCGGAAAGGTGCTCAATTCCTGGGTATGCACCTGGAAGGACCCTATTTTGCGCTGAGCCAGCGCGGCGCGCAGGACCCGCGTTACATCCGCAACCCCGATCCGGCCGAATACGAAGAAGTACTCGCCTATTCCAGTTCCATTACGCGTTGGAGTGCAGCGCCGGAGCTGCCCGGTGCCATTGAATTTGGCCGCAGGCTTCGTCAGAAAGGCATTCTGGCTGCCGTTGCGCATACGGATGCCATTTATGAGGAAGTGCTGGAAGCGTATGAAAACGGTTATTCGCTGGCTACGCATCTTTACTCGGCGATGTCGGGCGTTACGCGCAGAAACGCATTTCGCTATGCAGGCACGATTGAAAGCGCTTATTTGCTGGACATGGACGTGGAAATCATTGCGGACGGCGTGCATTTACCGGCACCGCTGCTCAAACTGATATATAAGATAAAAGGCGCCGACCGCATTGCACTCATAACCGATGCGATGCGTGCAGCCGGAATGCCCGAAGGCGAAAGCACGCTCGGTTCTCTGAAAAATGGTTTGAAAGTCATTGTGGAAGATGGCGTTGCCAAGCTGCCGGACCGTACTTCGTTTGCAGGAAGTGTTTCTACGACTGACCGGCTTGTCCGGAATATGGTTCATATGGCGGATGTTTCGCTGCTGGATGCCGTGCGAATGATGACGGTGACGCCGGCCCGGATTATGGGGGCAAGTCAGAAAGGATCGCTGGCGGCTGGCAAAGATGCGGATATTGTCATTTTCGATCAGGATATAAGGGTTCAGATGACGATTGTTCAGGGGAAAATCATTTATGAAAAGCAAGTATAATTATTAACACCACAAACTATGAAAGTCGATCAACTGGAAATCAGGATTTTTGATACAAGGCAGGAAATGGGTGAAACTGCGGCAAAAATGGTAGCGGACAAAATCCGTGAATTGCAGCAATCCCAGGAATTTGTCAATATCATATTTGCTTCGGCACCTTCGCAGAATGAATTTCTGGCTGCGCTCAAAGAAGAAAAAGGCATTGCATGGGAAAGGATCAATGCTTTTCACATGGACGAATATATTAATCTGCCCAACGATGCACCGCAGAATTTTGGCTATTTCCTGAAAGTAAAATTGTTTGATCACGTTCCCTTGCATTCCGTTTCGTATCTGGACGGCAATGCTGCGGATGTTGAAAAGGAATGTGAACGCTATGCGCAGTTGCTTCAAGAAAACCCGATTGATATCGTTTGTCTGGGAATTGGTGAAAACGGTCATCTGGCATTTAATGATCCGCATGTCGCTTTCTTTAACGATCCGCTGGAAGTGAAAATGGTGGAACTGGACGATGCCTGCCGCCAGCAACAGGTGAATGACGCCTGCTTTGAAACATTCGGGGAAGTGCCGGAAACTGCGCTGACGCTAACAATTCCAACGTTACTGAAAGCCAAATATGCTTACGCGATCGTGCCGGGCGAGAAAAAAGCGCAGGCTGTTTACCATACCGTAGCCGAGGATATCCAGGAAGAATTTCCTTCAACGATTCTACGCAAACATCCGAATGCGATTCTATTTATTGACAAGGCAAGTTCAGGGAAACTGAAAGAAATTTCGTCTTATAGTCAGGCATAGTTCAGCTTTGCGATTATCTTGCCAATATTACCTGAATCCATTCAAATGAAAAAGAAAATCCTGACCATCGCTTTACTGAGCGCAATGACGTTAAACTACGGATGTAATTCCAGGAAAGAAGAAGGAGAACAAAAAGAACAGAAAAAACCTTTAAGCCTGATTGTCGTGGAACCCGGCCATTTTCATGCGGCACTGGTTCAGAAATCGATGTATGCGGATGTGGATTCCGTTGTTCATGTGTATGCCACAAAAGGCCCGGATGTACAGGCTTACCTTGACAAAGTTGAAAAATACAATACACAGACTGAAAATCCGACGCACTGGAAAGAGGAAGTCTATACCGGAAATGATTTTCTGGAAAAAATGCTTTCCGAGAAAAAGGGAAATGTAGTCGTACTGGCCGGGAATAATCAGAAAAAGACGGATTTTATCAAGAAATCGGTGGACGCCGGTTTGAATGTCCTTGCCGACAAGCCGATGGCGATTGATGCCGCCGGATTCGACAAGCTGAAAGAAGCATTTGCAAGCGCAGAAAAAAATAAAGTGCTTCTGTACGACATTATGACGGAGCGCTACGAAATCACCAATGCATTGCAGCGCGAACTTGCCTTGCTTCCGGCGATTTTCGGTGAACTGCAAAAAGGAACGGCTGAAAACCCTGCGGTTGCAAAGGAAAGTGTGCATCATTTTTTCAAATACATTTCAGGCGAGCCGCTTGTGAGGCCGACGTGGTTTTTTGACGTGAAACAGCAAGGCGAAGGAATGGTCGATGTGACGACACATCTTGTGGATCTGGTGCAATGGAGCTGTTTCCCGAATACAACGCTGGATTATCAGAAAGATATTGATCTGTTATCGGCCAAACGTTCCGCTACCAAACTGACGCCTTCGCAGTTCAAACTTGTTACAAAAAGCGACAAATATCCGGATTTTCTGAGCAAGGACGTAAAAGACAGCACCCTGAATGTGTATTCCAACGGAGAACTTCATTACACGCTGAAAGGCGTTCATGCAAAAGTTTCGGTAATCTGGAATTTTCAGGCGCCGGAAGGAACCGGCGACACGCATTACTCGATCATGAAAGGTTCCAAGGCCAATCTGATCGTACGTCAGGGAAAAGAGCAGAATTACAAGCCGGTTCTGTACATCGAAAAAACGGATAAAAGCAAAGCGTATGAAGATGCTGTAACCGCAGCGTTCAAGTCGGTTCAGGACAAATATCCCGGCATAGAACTGAAAAAGAATGCAGCCGGCTGGGAAGTAACGATACCCAAAAAGTACGACAACGGACACGAAGCGCATTTTGCACAAGTCGCCAACAAATACATGGAATACCTGAAAGCCGGCAAACTGCCTGAATGGGAAGTTCCGAACATGATCGCGAAGTATTATACAACTACGCAGGCTTTGAAAGAGGCGAAGTAATTGATTATAAATCAATATTTTAGTACAGCAAGCGAGTGGATTGTAATCTGCTCGCTTGTTTTTTTATTGACTCATTTGAAATTTTAGTAAGTGATAATTTTTGACGTTTAAAATCTTCCTTTTCACCTACTCTCCTCTTCTGATCCGTTCTACTTTTTCAAAAAATTCAAGCAGTTCTTTAAAAGAAAAATAGGTGTTGCTCAGATTTGGCGTATGGCCCGTTTCGCTTTGAGCGAGCATGAATCCGCTGAACATCGTCCAAAGTTCACGGTTCCAGCTTTCGGCGTTGCTGCTGCTCAGCAATGCACTTACTTCCCGGCCATATGCAATCAACTTCCAATCCGCAGCTTCGTTAGCGTGTGTTTCTGTGTGCATTTCTTCCGATTTCAAATGTGTGGAACAAATCGTTGCTGTAAGCAATCTGTTTGTTTTGCAGCAAAGCACCGGTTCCTGCAAATGGTACCCAATTTATCCGGCCGGTATTTTACAATCAAATGCGCGTAAATTACTCAAACATTTACCGATGGATTTGTATAAATTGCCTTTTTAAAGAAACCGTTTTCCGCATGACACATACTAACTCCAATCCAAAAATTCACGAGGGCCGCAACCTGAAACGCTTCCGCGAAATGCTCGGGATCAAACAGGATTTCCTTGCCTTCGAACTTGGCGACGAATGGAACCAGCAAAAAATCTCATTATTGGAACAAAGAGAAAAGATCGATGCCGACATTCTGGAACAAGTTTCGGCAATTCTTAAAATCCCCATTGAAGCCATTCGGAATTTTGATGAAGAAAATGCGGTGAATATTATTGCCAATACATTTCATGGCAACTCAATGCTGAATGCCATAAATAACAATCCTACTTTTCATCCTATTGATAAACTTATGCAGCTTCATGAAGACAAAATTGCGCTTTATGAAAGAATGTTGAAAGAGAAGGATGAAATGATGTTGCGGTTGGAGCGGCTAATTGGCGTGAAGTAAAACTCCTAATTGCTATGACAGAAGAAGAAAAATTCCTGGATTTGGAGAAGAAGATACTTCTAGGAATGAAAAAGACATTTGAAAGTGTTCTTGAATTTAAAAGACAAAAGAACTCCCCTTTGGTAGTAATGAGAGACGGCGAAATTGTAGAAATTTGGCCAAAGGATTTTCATAAATTGAAAAGGAAAGACAATGAAATGAACAAGCTGGAAATGTACAAAGAAGCTATTGTGAAACTTTGTAGAGCACACAAAGTGAAAAGCTTATATGCGTTCGGTTCCGTTCTGACTGATCGCTTCGACGCAGACAGCGACATTGATCTGATCGTCGATTTCACTCCAATGCAAGTTGAAGATTACGCAGACAACTATTTTGATTTTAAATTCTCATTACAAGATATTTTCAAACGCCCGGTTGATTTGCTGGAAGAAAAAGCGATCAAAAACCCATATTTTTTGCAAAATATAAATAAGCAAAAGCAGCTTGTGTATGGACAATGAGATCAAAACTTGGCTATACGACATGCTCAATGCAATTACAGAAATTGAAAGCTTCTTCGCTGACCGGCCAATGTTATTTGCAAGTTATCAAGCCGACTTACGCACAAAACGCGCCGTTGAAAGAAACATTGAAATCATCGGCGAGGCAATGAATCGCATTATTAAAAAGGACAACTCCGTTCAAATTACTAATTCACGAAAGCTTGTTGATGTACGTAATCGGATCATTCATGGTTATGATTCGGTTTCGGATGAAGTTATTTGGGGGATTATAGTTAAGCATTTACCAGTATTGCAAATTGAAATAGAAGAGTTAATTAAGTAGAAGGCTTTTCAGCCTATTCTGTAATACATATATTCAATTTTATCTAGGCAAGTCTATACTTAGTCGTCTCTTCTCGTTCGAAGGCATGTACCGCTAAATAAGTTAAAGAGTAAATACTTTCTTTTATATAGAAAATTTACGTGCTTTTTGCACCCTACTGTATATCAGATATTCTTTAAACTTAACATCATGTCAAACCCTCTAGATCGGATCATCCTAAATGAAAATGCCTATTTCTACACGAAGGACACAAATTCATTTTACTCAAACGCACATATAACTGATCTATTTGTAGATATATCACGTAACAAGAGCGGCAACTATCTTCTAAATATCAAGAAGCAAAGCAAGCAAATTCGAGGTATTCCTCTTGAATTTTCTATTTGTGTTTTCAAATATGTAACTATCCCCTCTTTCATTGACAAGCCTATCCCAAGATGGGAGGAAGAAAAAATCGCCTATCTTTTGATAGTAGATTTTAAGGATCATGTGTTAATCTCTAAAAAAAGTGTTTTTAGCAGAGAGGATTTGCTTCATAAAGATCTTGTATCTCTTGACTATTCAACATTAGCAACCCTATTCGTTGAAGATTCCACTAATTTTGAGCGCTTCACATTAAATAACACGAGTGTTTCTTCTGATGCAATAAAAGGAAAGACACTTGAAGCAAATGATTTAAGAAAATCCTTTTCTGGTTTTGGAGCCAGTAAATATGTTGTTAATTCTCTTAGGTTAAGCAATAATGAGGAAAAGACATCTATTGCTTTGAATACTTCAAGAATATCAAATTATGGAGAGAAACGCTACTTAAATGAATTACTTAATTGGGCTGCAACCACCGTACTTAGGATTCGCACACACGTCCAAAAAAATTCATTTTTAAATATTTTTGCCACTCCTATTGACTACGAAAGTAACAGAGGCTTGCTAACTCCTATTTCACTGCTTTTTAGTCTTACTCGCCTTAACAATCATATCGAAAGTCAAGAAATAACTGGGTGTGAACTTTATATAAATGAAGATAAATCAAGAGTAATTCCATTGCTCGAGATTTTAAAATCATTAAAAAATGTCTTTGACATTGAAAAAGTTGTTTCAGGAAGCGATGTACTCTACAAAGTCTCTAACAAGCTTGTTAAAGATATTGTTGTAATGATGAATCGAAAATCAATCACCCTCTCTTCAAAGAAAGCAAAAAATTTAAACTTTAAATTTAATGATGGATCAACCGAAAATTTGCTACAATACTTCAATCGACACAATGATTATATCATAAATTTTGAAGATTTAAGCTTAGTCTACACTAGTAGAAAATTATTTAAGGACAGTAAGTTGGTAGGCTTTATTGATAACTTCCTAGAAATATTCACAGGTAATAGCGCACTTTTAACAACTACAAGTGAGAAGGGTACTTTCAATACAACATCAGTTGGATTCAGTACGACTAGCATCTTCCATTATATAGACAATATACTAGTTCCAGCTTCGGACTATGCGTTTTTAGATGATTTAGGCGACGAGTGGGCAGATTTTATAACCTTAAAAGATAACAAGATTAGTTTTATACACGCCAAAAATGGTGATACGCAACTTTCGGCGTCAAGCTTTCATGACATTGTTGGTCAAGCGTTGAAAAACATTGGAAATTTTAGTCCATCGGATGATCAGCTATCAACTACAAAGAATACTAAATGGAGTAAAAACTATATATTAGACGGGATTACTACTAAAATTCCTCGGCTAAGAAATGGTGGAACGGTTGATGCTGCCGTTACTGCATACGAAAAAATCTTAGTTTCTGCTAATGTAAGAAAAGAGATTATTCTTGTGATCGATTTTATTTCCAAGGGCTTACTACAAGACCGCTTACAAAATTTGCAAAATAATATCGCTTTCCGAGAGCGAAGCCAAGTTATCCAGCTTCTATGGATAATTTCTAGCTTGATAAATAGTTGTTCGGAAAATGGAATTGAAATTCATGTACACTGTAAGCCATAGCTGACAGCTATTGTCCACATTAATTTGAATACGTAAGCTGATTTTCTCTCACGGTTCTAAGCTGCACGGCTTATCCAAACTTTATGCCCTCCAAGTCAGCTCCACTCCTTCCCTTTCCAAAAATCCCTGAAATCCCTCCAATAACCCCTTATCCTCACGCACAAGCCGCGGAATTACCTTTTTCTCCGTCGCATATTTCACAAGCAATCCAACTGCTTCACCGATGCTCCATTCCACCGGATGCAGGCGGTAACAGCCGTTTGTGAGGTGCGTGGTGCCGATGTTTTTGTTGGCGGGAAGCAGGTTTTCCATTCGGATGGGCAGCAGGGCGCCGAGCGGAATTTGAAACGGCAATGAGGCGAAATCGATGTAGTTGTCTTTTCCCGTACTCGGATGCAGGTCAATGTGATAATAACCGATTCCTACGCTGTCGTAAAATTCGGCTGCTTTGTTTCCGGTTTCTTTTCCGGTGATCATGGCCCGGTTTGCAGCGCCTACGTGTTCTTCTTTAATCGTAAACACGGCTTTAATACGCCTCGATTCACGCACATACGGGTATTTGGCAAATCCGTCTGCCGTTCCCATGATATCTTTCCGGAAGCATATGCCGGGCCAGCCTTTGCCGCCGTCCGGGCGCGGCGCTTCGGTTTGCAGCCAGTAAAGCAATGACAAGCTCAGTTGTTTTCCACGCTCCACATGGCGCTCAAATTCCTTTTCACTTGCTCCGATCAGGTTTCCAAGGAAATAATCATTCTGCGGCCAGTTTACAATCGTAATATCGCTCCCGTAACTTCCGATTGTGAAATTGTCTTTACTGATTATCCTGCGGTAATTCCAGAGATTCAGTTTGTCGCCGGTATTCATACCTGTGGGATGAAATGCGAGTTCTTTCGGTTCAAGGGTTTTTGGATTGGAATACGAAAGTGAAAGCAGCTTTCCAGACCATGGCGCCTTCATTTCAGGTATAAAATTTTTCCAGAAATCGTATTCGGCCGGCTTTTCAATCACGTGATTTTCACCGTAGCAATAATCCATGGCGAAGCAAACGGTAAAAGCCTGATTATTTTCCGGATTTGCTTTTTCCGGCGCATGCAGTTCATTGGTTTCGCTTTTCGCCTCGGCGCCTGTTACAAACTCGGTTCCTGTCATGGGCAGTAAATCGCCGAGTTCAGTCGCATCCACAAAGTAAGGAGCCGTCAATTTCACCTGCTGTTTGCTGCGCTTGCCCAGCACATGCAGCGATTTTACTTTATTGCCGTTTACTTCTGCGGAAACGGGCTTGTGTTCCAGCAGCAACGTCAGCTTTCCGCGGCTGATGTACGGCGCCAGCATTTCCGTCAGAACGGCCACGGCTACTTTCGGTTCGTGGCACAATCTTGAGACCGACCCGTTTCCCGGATTCAGGTATTTGCCGTTCTTTGCGGCTTCCGTTAACGGGTAATTGCGGATATAATAGTGCCGGATTGCATTTCTGAAATCGCGGTAAGCCTTTGGCGCGCCGTGCGTTTCGATCCATGGATGCTCGTCCGGCGGAACGCCTTGCTGACTGACCTGCCCGCCGATCCAGTCCGTTTCCTCGGTTAAAATGACGGAAAGGTTATTCCGCAAAGCGGCAAGCGCAGCGGCGCACCCGCCCAGTCCGCCGCCGGCAATAACAACATCCGCCGTCAGGTTTTCAGTTTTTGGCTTAGCTTCCGACTGCTTTTGTGCGACATACTCTTCGCTGATTTCAGGATTTACAGCCACAATACTGCTTCCTGCGGCAATGCTTTGAATGAAGTTCCGGCGTTTCATAAGGTTTTATACACGAAGAACGCTCATTGCAAAGACGAGGCTTTACAATGAGCGTTATGAATTTCTTAAGACAGAACAATTATACCGCTTTTCCCATGACGTACATTTCTTCCATGGTAGGCGTCGGATTTCCGCCTTCTTTTTCAAGCGTGATGGCAAAAGCTGCCGATCCGGGTTTTGTATTTTTCATTTTCAGAACTTTTCCTGAAAACTGATTGTCCAGCATGCCAATATCGACCGGTTTTCCGTCCACAATGCTCCATAACTGATATTGCTTGCCCTGCGGCGGTTCCGGCAACTTGCGTACGTCCAATAAAACCTCGTTCGTTTGCTGGTTCCAGAATGCGGCAACCGAACTTTCAGGCGATTTGGGAAGCCCGGCCATCTGAACGATTTTATACTTGGGATTGCGGTAAAGGTTTGTCAGCTGCTGATTATCGACGTACTGGCTTTTTATACTTTCCATTTCAGCAACGACCTTTTCATTGCTTTTCTTCAATCCGTTTATCTCATTGGCCGACCAGGCCGCAAATAATGCAAGCAGCAAGGAAGCTGCAACGGCTAGTCGAGCCCAGAGCGGTGTTACTTCCCGTACTTCGGTTCGATCAAATGCATTGGTGATTACGTTGGAATCTTCTGTTTTTTCTGAAACAGGCAAAACCGGCACATTTTCAGACGCATTCACCGAATCGGCATGCGATTCGTCAGCGTTCGTTTCAGCTGTGTTTTGAGGAGTATCGAAATCCATTTTGGCAAAAATGGACTCTTTCAGTGAGGCTGGCGGCGCAGTCTGATGTTTCAGTGCATATTCTTCCAATGCGCTTTCCGTTCTCAGCAGCTCTTCTTTAATCTCAGGGTAAATATGAGACATACACTCCACTTCCTGCTTTTCCTGCGGAGAAACAGTGCCCAATACATACTCTTCTAGTATACCGGACTCTATGTATGCTTGGATGTTCATGCTGCAAAGTATTGTTTTAACTCTTGTAATGCTGTCCGGATTCTGGATTTTACCGTTCCCAAAGGAATACGCAGTTCTTCGGATATTTCTTCATGCGTATAGCCCTGAAAGTAAGCCATATCAATCAGGATTTTCCTTTCCGGCCTGAGCATGTTCACGATTGCCTTCATTTCCGAACTGGATGCCAGTGAATCTTCATCCACGTCAGGTTCATTCAGAACTGCCTTGTTTTCAATATCATCCATGACTGGCTTTCTTCCCTCCATTCTTGCCGCGTCAATTGCACCGTTCCGGGCAATGTTCATAATCCATGTAAACAGCCTTCCCTTTTCCGGATTGTATGATGCAATATTTTTCCAGATTTTCAGAAAAGATTCCTGTAATACATCAGCCGCTTTTTCTTCGTCCCTCAGCGTTTTGGAAATGATATTAAACAAAGCTCCCGAGTAGTGATCGTACAGAAATTCAAAAGCGGTTCGCTCATTTCTTTTCAGAGCTGCCACCAATTCCTCTTCCGAGTATTTTACCTTGCTAGTCGCCAAGAGTTGCTTAACATTTAATTGTATAATACTTGTCGGCAATCTAGTAAAATTTCGGAATAACAGGGCTGACGCTTTGTAATTAATTGTTTTATCATACCGGCAAAAAGATCCGTACGATTGAAGAGGCAAGGCTGCATGTGTCGTGAGTGTAAAAGCTGTCATCTTCGTGTGTTTTAACCATATACGATTAATTCACAGGATTAGATCGGAGAAATGCCTGAGGCCGTTCTTTTACTTTCTGAGCTTTTCGACCTGCCAGTAAGTAAGGCAAAGGAAAAATATAATCAGGCTGAGCAGGTAAATAATGTTCCGCGAATCGATAAGCCCTTTTCCGAGCGCGCGGTACTGTTCGTCCAGCGCAGCCCAGGAAAGTATCTGTGCAACAAATCCGGTCCCGAACAATGCCGCTACCGAGCCAAACCCGATATACCAGATGAAAGCAAGAAAAACGCCCAGAATAAATGCGACAATCTGATTGTCATTTACGGAAGAAGCCCACAAGCCCATAGCAACCACAACGCCGCTGAAAAGCAGCAAACCGATGTAAGATCCGAAAACAGCGGCTGAATCAACGTTTCCTTCCGGATTTCCAAGCTTGTACACGCTGTAATAATACAGCAAAGTCGGCAACAGCGTAATCAGCACCAGAAACCAGTTTGCAAGAAATTTACCTAAAATAAGGTCGCGGTTTTGAAGCGGTTTCGTCAGCAGCAGTTCAAGCGTGCCGTTCCGGGATTCTTCGGCCAGCGAGCGCATGGTGATGGCCGGGATCAGAAACAGCAGAACGTAAGGTGCCAGCTGAAAGAATGAGCCAAGATCGGCATAACCGTAATCGAGTATGCTGGAATCCGGGAATACCCATACGATCAAACCAACGGTTGTCAGAAAGACTGCCATCACGATGTAGGCAATCAGTGAATTGAAAAAACTCCCTATTTCTTTCTGGAAAATTGCTAACACAAATCTGGATTTTTAACAGGCTGTTGTAACTGGAAAAGCTATTCAAATACCGGCTTTTCACGTCGTAAAATGGCAGCGATAATAAGAGAAACTACAAGTCCCATTAAAACAGAACCTAAAACGCCCATGAAAAAGATGATGCCCGGCGACATAAACCGCTGCGACAACTCCATGGCCTGATCAATCTGCGAATCGTCCATGCCTCTTTTTTCCATGTCCTCACGGACTTTATTCATTCCCTGCGTCAGCAAGGTATTGTCGATAAACTGCATGTAAAACATGTTGAAGGCAGAACTCAGAAGCCCCATTACTGCCGAAACCAGCGTGCCAAGACCCAGGCCCTCACCATAGGACATAAATCCTTTGTTCTGCTCGCGGTAATCCTTCATGGCAAGAACAATGGCGACAATCATAAAAATGAACGTCAGTGAAGTCAGGTACTGATTTTGCGACAATCCTGAGACGTTTATAATCGTGGTATAAACCATAATGATGACGGACGTAAGAACGCCGTATTTAAGCGCAACCCGGGCTGTAGATGCTCTTTCTTCCATTTCAGTGCTTTTAAGGTTTATTCAAATTCCATTTCCGGAACCTCAGGATAAACTCCGGATGTAAAATTTACGGTTTATTATGAAAAACGCCGTAATTCTGTTTGCGGAAAATCAGCGAAATGATCAGAATGGGAATAATGGCCATTACCGTTTTTTTGCTCACTTCATCCATAATAATCTCCGACCGCTCCATGCCGCCTACGCCGTTATACATTTTGGAAAATTCCGCTTCTCCGATGTTTTTCACGAGTTCACTTTTTCCTTCAAGCATCAATGCTTTCATCTGGGCAATGTAATCTGTGAAAACAGAAGGATCTGCATACGTCACAAAAAAATAGATGAGCCAGCCCGCAATCAGCGCACCGATCGTATTCACGACATAACCGATCGTCAGTGCTTCCCAAAGATGCAGAAACCCGTTTCCGACTTTCTTGCGGAAATACCAGCAGGCCACTGCAATCATAATGATATGTATGCCGAAATCCAGCACTTTATTGTTGCCAAGCGGCACGATACCCATTGCGTATAAACCCAGAAAAAACCCGAAAACCAACAGCCCCGTTATCAGTCCGAACAGCAGGGGAATTTTAAGAATCGGTTTGTTAAAATATGCTATGACTGATTTCATTTGTACCACTCCTGTTTACCATTGTTGATTACTCCTCTTACCTTGCCCGTCAGCGCCTTTCCCAAAAATGGCGTATTCTTTGATTTGGAATAGCTCTTACTAAAATCCCACTCCGTTTCCGGTTCAAAAAAAGTCAGGTTTGCTTTTATGCCTTCTTTAATGCTGCTTTCCGGTAACCGCAGAATTCTTCTCGGCGCAGCAGTCAGTTTTTCAACAATATCTTCAACGCTCAGGCCGCTATGCATGATGGCAAGTGAAAAGACCGTTTCCAGCCCTGTTATTCCGAAATCGGCATGATCAAATTCAACGTTTTTACTTTCCTCGTCATGCGGGCTGTGATCCGAAACAATCGCGTCAATGGTTCCGTCTGCAAGTCCGGTTTTAATCGCATCCGAATCGGCAACGGAGCGGAAAGGCGGATTTACTTTCAGGTTGGTATCAAAGCTGATCAGGTCCGTATCGTGAAATGCCAGCTGGTGCGCTGCAATATCACAGGAAACCGGAAGCCCTTTTTTCTTTGCTTCCCGGATCAGCTCCACGGATTCGGCTGCAGAAACAAGGGAAACATGAAGCGCCGGAACGTCTGTTTTATACATGCTTTTTTCCAGTGCATATTCCAGCAGTTTCAGATCGCGCGTCAGCATCATTTCTTCGGCCAGCGAAGGCATTCCTTTCATACCGATCAGCGTACTGGTTACGCCTTCGTGCATTTGGCTGTAAAGTGTAAGCTGTCTTTCTTCCGGCCTGTTCATGAGCAGTGCATTCATCGGCTGAAGATACAGGATTGTTTTCAGGAAAAGGTCCGCATTCTGAACCGGATGCTCGCCGTCCGTAAATGCAATGGCACCGGCTTCATGCAAGTCGATCATTTCGGTAAAGTCTACGCCTTCCGCTTTCCGGCTTACCGATCCGGCCACATGCAATTTCACCAGTTCATCCGTTCCCGACTGACGAATGTAATTCAGCGTATCCTTGCTATGCACAACCGGCTGCGAGTTGGGCAGCAGCACAATTTCGGTAAAGCCGCCGTGCGCTGCTGCCTGCCGCACACTTTTAAGGTCTTCTTTATGTTCGAATCCGGGGTCACGCGAAGCAACGCGCATATCCAGCCATCCGGCGGACACATACATTTTACCGGCTTCTATAATTTCGGCTGAACCTGCAGAAAGATTTTCACCAATTTCTTTAATTATACCATCTTCAATCAGCAAATCCTTTATTTGTCCGTTAAACGGAGACTTTTTATCAACAATCTGAACAGAGCGAACTAGTAGTTTCATATTTATCTAACAAGAATGAATTGCCGGAATCAAACCGGTTTCAAAAAAAAAGCTCCTGATGGAGCTTCAACCTAATTTCAGGCGCCTATTAATTTTTGATAATCTTCGGCTGACAGCAAACCGTCTTCATCGCCGGGACTTGACAAACTTATTTTCACCATCCATCCGCGGCCGTAAGGATCTGTATTCACCAGTTCAGGCTCTCCGTCCAGTTCTTCATTTACTTCAGTTACAGTTCCTGCAACCGGGATCAAAAGATCAGAAACCGTCTTTACGGCCTCAACAGAGCCAAATACTTCACCTTTTTCCAGAGCGTCCCCGACAGTATTGATATCTACATATACAATATCACCCAGTTCATTCTGTGCATGATCTGTAATTCCGATGATAGCGGTATCTCCTTCAATACGAATCCATTCGTGATCTTCTGTATACTTAAGTTCTGACGGGAAATTCATGGTATATTAAGGTAAGTTTTGAAATCTTTGAATCGCAAATTACACGATGTAGCACGTATTTTCCAAATCAAAATGTTATTCTGCCAGATTGAACTTCAGCTGGACGCCACCCGAAGTACTTGCACGATAAAACGAATTGGAAACCAGCGGATCGTTGAAAGTTCTGTCGAAATAAAACTGAACGCTTAACCGGTTATTTACCAGATAATTAACAGTCGGCCTCAATTGGAAATTGATATTTCCCGCAATCGGAATGTTCTCTCCGTCAAATTTCCGCTGAATGGACCGCGTATCCCGGAATGTCATGGCAAGCTGCATGGTCATGTCATTCTTCAGTTTCTTTTTTACGCCGTTGATCTTGAACGGAATCGCTACGTTGTTTTTGGTAAAACCGATATTGACCGTTACGTCCTGATTAAACAGTTCCGCCATTTGCGAGTTGGAAATATTCAGCGCAACCGTACGGTCTCTGTTGTATTCGATTCTGGCTGTAACCCGGCTCTGTGTCCTGAATTCCACGCCGACCAGCGGCTGAAACCGTTCTGCCAACGTAATGGTGCTCATGGCAAATACCGGAATGTATTGTCCGAGTTCGTTCAGTCGGGAAGACAATGGATAACCCATGACTGCAAGGTTCACGTATAAAGCCTCGTAATCAAGCGAAGAAGTAAAATTACCCACGCTGTAATTGGACATGTACTTGTGTTTCAGAGAAAATGAACTGAACAGTTTCTTGAACATCGGCAGCTGCGACAAGCCATTATAGCTTAAATCCCAGTTTGGCATCGGGAATTTAAGGAACGGATTGGTACGGACTGTCAACGGGTCTTTGCCTCTGTAAGCCGCAAAGAAAGAAGAAATCAGTACGTCCTGCGAAGTTTCGTTATACTCGCCCGAAGTCGGGTTTTCCTGATTCAGCCTGTCCCTGAGAATGGCCCTGTATGCCCTGAACTTGTCAAATACCGGAGAAGAATTGTCCCGTCTCATTTTGGCAAATGCAGTCCGGAAAGACATGAAAGACATGCTGAACTGCCCGTTCCGCAACGGACTCTGCGAGGCAAAATTGCCGCTTGCATCCGGACGGTAAAATTCCTGATACGCATCCTGCCGCGTCAGCCGCGCTTCTATAATCAGCCTGAAATCCTTGAAGGGTTCCAGCGTCGTATTGGCCGAGAAGTTCTTGGCAATGGTTTGCTGAAACGGCATGTTCTGCTGCTCACTTTTGGTAATCCAGCCTTTTTCCGCAGCTTTCATCTGGAAATTCCTGTCCTGCTGACCAAGTACAAAAGGCAGTCCGGGCGCATTGGTATTGTCAATTCCAAAATACTTCGGCGCTCTCAGATAACCCGGCAAAGAAGTTGTTTCAAGGACCGAGTAACTTACATTGATTCCTCTTACCGTCATCAATGCCCGCGTAAGGGTTTTCAGAACATCCGTTGTACGCATGTCAATGTCTTCGATATCGCCCGGGCTTCTGGCAAAATTTTTCCGTGCCACTGTTGGTGTATTGGCAAATTTCAAATACCGGAGCTTGTTGTACAGCAGCACGAAATCCACTTTTCCGTTGATACCGCGCTCACGGCTGTTGCGGATGATATCCCCGAAAGGAAGTCCGGTTGTATCTTTCAGACCCAAAGCATTTGCCTGATACTGATAAGCCACCGAATGTTTATAGTCCGCCGTCATCCAATCCGTAAGCGGGATTTTATCCAGTGGCAAACGATAGGTAAGGTCAATTTTCTGGTCAAAATTCTTGATCCGGCCCAGTTTCTTGAAGTTGCTCCATAAGGAATCCTTTTTCGAAGCCGTGTTAATATCGCCCATCGGTTCATCAATAATGGAATTGGCCGATGAATTGTAGGTCAAGGTGATGTTCCTCGTCAGGTTCCAGCTGAAATCATAATAACGGTTGAACCAGAAATATTTCTCATAAAGCGGCTGTATGCCTTCGGTCGTGAGGTCCGCGTTCCGCAGCTGCGTTTTCAGGAAGCGACGGTCTACATCCGTACGGATCGAAACGGTATTTGGAAGCAAAGTCAGGTTGAAGTCCTTGATCAGATCAGTCCAGCGGCTTACTGCAGTCCATTTCTTGAATGGCTCAAATGCCTTTGGCTGACTGCTGTACACATAGGAAATCCCGCCTTTGTACATGCGTTGTGCATATTCCTGTGTCAGAATATTCCGTCGTTTGTCATCGCTGAACGCATAGGTAAAAGAGAAATTCTCAAAATCATAAAAATGGTTCTTGGCTCCCTGATTTACTTTAACCTTGTGCACGTTGGAAAAATTGATCCCTCGCTTGACGGTATTTTCTTCCACCAGACGCCGGTATCCGTCCCGGTCTTCATCAGACAACAAATTATCCAGTGATGTATTAAGCGGAGTATCCGGGTCAAGCGGATTAAAATGCGGCTTGACGTTGCGCCGGTCGTAACTTACAAAAAGCGGTATACTGAACCCCCAGCTCTGCGGAAGCAATTTGTCAAGCGCAATATTGGATGAAAATCCGTATTCCGTCGTGAAGTTACGTGACCGCTCTCCTATCCGCTGCTGAACACTTCCGAAACCAAATGTTTCCAGTCTTCCGGAAGCAGTTACTGTTGCAAAGTCGGCAAGCTTGGCATTCAGCTGTGCGATGGCTGCAATTCCGCCTCTTTCATCAAATCCTTCCACATGCATTTCATCAACCCAGATACAAAATGTTTTAGGGCGTTCATCAACCGATTTCGGATTACGCATCCCGATCATCATAACCCTTACGGAACTTAAATCCGGGTTTCCGACTACCGTAAGTTTATAGCGGCCATCGGAAGTAGTGATTGTATAAGGCAGGCTCAGGTTTCTGTCAATTTGCCTGTTACGCTGTGCTTTGGCTTCAATCAGATCCGCAAGCGCAATGTTCAGTTCATTTTCTTCAGGCCAGACCTCCGTATCGGGCTGATCCCCAGGCAAGGTAGCCCGCAGGGTGGAAAGGTCTATTTCGTAATAGTTTTGCGTAAGGTCCGTTCCTATTCGCATGAATGCACCAACCATTTTGTTCTCATTCTGCTCATTCTGCATGTGAATATACATGCGCAGCCTTTTACGGAACAAAAGATCAAGACTCACATTTTTATAAACAGCCCGGGAATCTCCGTCGCGCAAATCGGTAACGCAAAGGTTCATGGATTGTTCATTCAGCAAAAGCGGCGGGCGCTGTGTATTGTCCTGATCACGCTGCCAGCCCGGAGGAATTTTGTAAACGTATTTGTTTGTTCCACTCTTGGTATCACTGTTTTCTTCAATACTGACTGTTCCGACCGTAAATTTCGCATCATACGGTTCCGGAACTTCCTGAAGTCCGGGCGCATCCAGATTGGAAGTGTATTTCCGATACTGCTGTCCGACCATTTGCAACTGGGCAAAACGGAGAACAACAGGCTGCTGAAAACCGGTCAGATACATCCGCATAAACCGGATTGACTTGAATCCGTTCATGTTACCGACAACGCCTGTAAATTCCCGGATCGGAACACGGAACAAATACCAGTTCTGCCCATCCGTTACCGTTTTATCTACAATATATCCGTTCCCGATTGCAAGCTGATTAGGCTTAAGATCAACCTCATAGGAATAATACGATTCATTGTCGTTAATGGTATTATCAACGTTCATGTCTTCACCGTCAGGAACATTGGTTGAGGCCGGTGTAACGTCCGTTGCAGTTCCGCGGCTTTCAGGAGAATTGTTCTCCATGCCTATGTAGTTTTTATAACGCTGCAGTACTTTCGCATCGGCACTGTCAAGATCGGCTCCAAGAAAAAACTGAAAGTCGTCACCTGAGGGGTCCGCGATGATTCTTGCTCTCGCCTGCGGGCTGAGACTGGCAGGAAGTCTGTCAAGATATTGTTTGTAAAATACCCTTTCTTCATCGTTGTTCATTCCGTCCAGACCTACATCCTGTCTTTCATGTGCACCGGATTCGTTGCTGAATGCATTGATCAGATACTGCGATTTGGTTACATACCCCCAGGCAGTAGAATCCACATTGGTACCGACGATTTTGTCCACAATCGGAAGGCCGTTTTCAAAGTTGTAACGTTCATCCGGAATTACATCCTCCGAAATATCCCCGAGATTGAAAATCAGTTTTCCCCCGGTTGTATTAGGTACACCTTCAAAACCGTCTCTTACTCTTCCCTGGTCACCTGTAATAAACGGATCCAGCATCCAGAATTCAATGCTTTCAATATTGGCATTGTCAAAGTCATTATCTGAAGTAATTGCCCTGCTCAATCCGCCGAAGTTCTGAACGGGGTTTTTCAGACGTCCGTCCGCATTCAGGTCTGTATTGTAGTTATACATTCCTTTTTCACTCGGATAGTAAGCAATATCAAGAATGTTCTGCGGATAAGTCACCAAACCTGCAATGGCTCTGTTTGGAAAAATTTCATTCGGAAGAAACAGTCTTTCGTAAAAGTTCTTGCGGTCATTATCATCAATATTAGTTGGCGGCTCGTATCCGCCGCCCAAACCTTGTGCTCCTCCAAAAATATTGTCTACGGTATATGCCGATATCTTGGCTCTTTTATAACCATAGCTCAATGTCTTGCCATCAACCCCGGTTCTGAACTCAGGCGGTACGGAAGCCAGCCGCCACTTTTGCGGTTGTCGGGAAAGGTCATAAATGGTACGCGTTGCTTCAAAGTCGTCGACAAGCGAACGGTTGTTCACATCTTTTGAAACCCCGGGAAACAATTTGGCAACTTCCCCTTTAAACTGAATGCTCGACATTTCCTTCGTCTGCAGTAAAGGCAATGCATCCAGCCATTTGGTCAGGAAAGGAACATCCTTGCGGAAATTGATATCAAATCCGATCATTGTATTGTTCACCGGCTCATTTCCGATGGACACGCGTTTCAGGAATCCGGCTGTTCTTTCCCGGTATTTGATCGCGGTCAAACCTACACTCATATCGCGGTTCACCAGATAATCCAACCTGGTTCCGAGTAAAGTACGGATCTGGTTCTGAAACATATCCGGCCGTTCGTACTCAATGACAATTTCCCTTCCGGAATTTAATACGCTGCTGTTCAGTAACCGAACGCGTCCGATCTGTGCTTCTACAATGTAATCGGAACCGGGCGAAAGCGGGGCACCGCCGGATGTAACGGTAACGGAAGTTTCCAGAACGCCAAACGGCAACTGTACTTCTGCTCCGCCGCTGGACTGATACGAACCTTTGATGTAAAACTTGTTACGCTCAGTAATTTGCTGGGCGTCAATCATTGTAGTCCTGTAAAGCTCATTGAAAACATACTTGCTGCGGAACTGGTCCTCGCCGGCACCGAACTTCTTGGAAAGGTTTGTTCCGAAAGGTTCAAGAACGGGGAAAATAATCCTTCCGGTCTTGCTATCTACAGTAATGCCTTCTACAAAATCAAAGTTTCCGTCCGGCTGGAGATCATTAACAGGATTCAGGCGGTCCAACCCCATCAAACGTATCAAAGGAACATTGGCAATGCTGCTTTCCTGCAGGTTGGGGTTATCAATTCCGGTCTGGTCATCCTTGTAAATCACTCTCAGCTGAAATCCCTGCTTGTCGATCTGGCTGGTTCCCAATGAATAAATGTTCTTCATCATCAGGTCCCACATCGGAAGTTTGGTATTGTTCCGGATTGTTGAGGATTTCAGAAGTTTCAGAGCAATTACTTCATCATCGCCTCTTGCCTGATAATCTTCGGTAAGCTCACCTACTTTAAATGATCTTCCGTTTAATGTGTACTCATAAGATACGGCCAGCACTTCATCGTTTCGGAGCGCGTTGGTCAGGGAAATATAACCGAGCTGCGGATTGAATGTGTAATCCCGTTCTGCAATAAGCCTTTTGGCACCGCGCAGCAGTTCATAATCCAGCGTTTTTTCAAAACCAAGACTGGTTATTGCGCTGTTGGCATTATCAACCTGACGAAATGATTCGGTGCTTGTAAGTGTTTTATACAACCCGTTGGCGGCATTGTCTGCCGGCGAAGTGGAACGGATAGGCTGTAAGCTCGGATTGGCGGATTTATAAGGTGCAGGTTCACCCAAATCTGCAAAACCGACGATATTTCTTAACGACTCTGTTGTGGTTGTCCGGTTGGTAACGTACACTTCAATTCTCGTCACCGTAACACCGGACGTAATTGTCGGCGTATTCTGCAGAGAACCTTCATATATATTTCTGAAATACTGGGAAAGAAAGAAGTTCCGGTTTTCGTCGTAAGTATCTGCTTTCAATTCAAAATCACGGCTTTGCGCGCCACCTCGCAAAACAATCCGTTCCTTGCTGGATTTTTGCTGTGAAGCCACAAAGGTCGCATTCAGCCTTCCGAACTGAAAATCGGTTTTTAAACCAAACAAATTCTGAACACCCGGAATCAGCTGGCTGTTAATGGCCCAGTTAATGTTTCCGGCCTCAATTTTCCGGATAAAGCTTTCTTCCGGATTCTTGTAGTTCAGCTTGATTGCATTTTCAAAATTGAAGTTGGCCTTTGTATCAAAGTTAGTCTGAAAACCAAGCTGATCGCCCAGTCTTGCGTCAAAGTTGATACTGATCTGTTCATTGAAAATAAACTGTGTATTTCGCCGCTGGCGGATCGGAATGGCCGGATTATCCAGAAACTGGTGCATCAGGCCAAGATCCAGCGATACAAATCCGGTGGGTTTGAAATTGATGAAATCATCTCCGAGCAGCTTGGAAAGGCCCGGCGGAATATCCAGTTTTGGAAGCAGCCCCCTTGCTCCCATTGCACTTTTTCCATCCTGCCTTCCGGCATATTCACGCAACAGACTCCTGAAAGCACGGTCTTCCTGAATTTTGTCATAAGTTTCCAGATCCATGCGCTCCGGTGTACGGAATTTAAGGTTTCCGTCGGGTGTCTGGATATTTTCAGAAACGGCAACCTTTCCTGCGCTGTCAAGTACAATGGAAGTGGAAATGTTTGCCGGGTCCCGCAGATAAAATGGAGAACGCGGCCGGGGTTCGGCAACGCGGTTGGAATAAAAATCTTTCCAGCGCATGATGAGCTGGTTACCGGAACGGTCTATATTCTTCTTTGTAGAATCATTGAGCGTATCCGCCATAATGGCCCATTCCTGCGCCTGGCCGGAATATGGTTCTTCTATATCAACAGAAATGTTGGCTAGCAACAAAGCTCCTGTCGATATGGTTAATGCCTTGAAAAGGAATGAGTAAATCGTTGATGACAAGGGAATATGCTTATTTAAAGAAGGTTGCAGCCACAATCAAATCCATTAAAACGATTTTGCTATCGTAAAAACTTTTACCCGGTTTCATTTCAATACTTGTTAACGTAGTGCCAGCTTTATTAAGTTTTCAACGGTAATCGAATGTCCTTCCCGCTTGATAATTGCATCCAGACTTTTTTCTGCGGTTGCCTTTGGAATTCCCAGTGTAACAAGCGCAGCCAATGCTTCATTTTTAATAGTACCCGAAGAACTTTCCGGTGTTTTTATACCTGTGGAAAGCATATCTTCCTTGCGGATTTTATCTTTCAGTTCCAGTATTACGCGCTGTGCAGTTTTGGAACCGATGCCTTTTATAGATTGTATCAGCCTTAGATCTTCATCTACAATCCCCTGACGGATTTCTGACGCAGAGAATGATGAAAGCATCACCAATGCAGTCGAAGGACCGACGCCGGAAATACCGATCAGATCTAGAAAAAGCTTTTTTTCATCATTCCCCCAAAATCCATAAAGGACATGGGCATCTTCCCGTATGTTAAGGAACGTTACCAGTTTGCAACGTTCGCCTAATTCGGGAAGTGAGGTATATGTTTGTAGGGATATTCGAACTTCATAGCCTAACCCGTTAACATCAATAATGGTGAATGCCGGATCTTTGTAGACTACAGTTCCGTTAACGTAGGCAATCATAGAAATAGTATGTGTGTTTCTGACTCTTGTTCACTAAGCGGAAATAATAAGTTTTTGTCCGGGTTTGATGGCATTGCCTCTTATTCTGTTTTTCTTTTTCAACTGGCCGATTTCCAGACCGTACCGCTGTGAAATAATCCATAAGGTATCTCCTTTCTGAACGGTATGATAACGTTTTCTTGTATGCCGGTCTTTGTGGGCCGTTACTTTTTCAGTATGTGCCGAAGCAACTGAAACGCGTTCTGAAGAAACAGTTTCTTTTACTTTAACTTCTTTCAGAATGACCAGTCTTTGTCCTCTGTTTATTGAACTCCGGCGCAGATGGTTCCATCTTTTAAGGTCTGAAACAGAAACGCGGTACCTGCGGGAAATAGAAAGCAGGTTTTCACCTCTGCGTACCGTATGCGTTGATTTTTTTGTTTTGCTGCGTACCTGTACTTCTGTTCCTTCCACTTCGGGCTCTTCTTCCGAATCGTTGACGGCATAAGCGACTGTTGCATATGGGAATGCTGTACGCTGACCAAGAGAATCCGTTGCCGTACTGTCTGCCTTTGCAATCATGCTTTGGCCCGGAAGGAATTTCCTTGTGCAGGAATCCATGATGGTGCTTCTGTTGCTTACAAGATAAGTAAACCGTACACTTGGCACTTTAAGCACAAAATCGGCCGTTTTTTCAGGAAGCGACGTTTTGGTAATATGCGGGTTCAGTTTTCTCAGTTCCTCAAAATCGATATTTGCCTGCTGGCAGAACGTCAGCAAATCAATGTAGCCATTGATGTGAATGGTATCGTTCGGAATCGGAAATTCTGTATTCTGCGGAAAAATCCCGTGGTCACTGCCATAATTCATCATGTAGTTCATGGCAACATACTGCGGAACGTAAGAGCGTGTTTCTCTCGGAAGTACATTGTATATCGTCCAGAAAGTGGTTCCGTGCGAACGGCGCATGGCACGCTTTACATTTCCGGGGCCGGTGTTGTAGGAAGCCAGTGCCAGTTCCCAGTCACCAAAGATATTATAAAGCTGTTTCAGGTATTTGCATGCTGCTTCGGTTGCTTTCACAGGCTCAAACCTTTCGTCGATATAACGGTCCTGATAAAGCCCGAACTCACGGCCGGTTGCCGGCATAAACTGCCACAGTCCGCCTGCGCTGGCATGTGAAATAACGGTGGGATTCAGCCCGGATTCAATCATGGAAAGATATTTCAGCTCAACCGGCAGCCCGTATTTCTGTAATGTCTTTTCAAAAATGGGAAAATACAAAGGCATTTTCTCCATCATGGACTTTGTGAAATTCGCCTTTTTATAAATGAAGTATTCAACAAATTCGTGGGAAGACTTGTGATAAGTCAGCGGAATGGATTTTTCCAGCTTTGCAAACCGGGCCCTTAAAAGTGCTTCCGGAATGGCCGGGTTAGGCCCTATTTCTTCCACTTCCGGCAGATAAGGCATCAAATCCTGTTCTGCTTCTGCAACGGTGTTTGCGGTATCCGGCTCGAATGCCAACGTCTCCTGTGGAGTGAACGCCATGAGCGGCGCGTTCCATAATCCTGCACACATGGCTCCGAGCCACAATACTTTTTTTGAAATCTTCATCAATAGAATGTTTTTTGAAGGTTAATCAATTCCCGGTTTTCAATGGCTAGTACCTGTCATTAATGCAACACAGATAAAAAATCCCTTTTTTCCAGCTTATTTCAACGTCTGGAAATCTGCCTGATGAATTAGAATAATCTCTAACACATTATACCTGGCCTAAATAAAATCATCCGAAGTAACTTTTCCCGGAATGATTTGCAATTCCTGGCACGATTATTTTCTTTTAACAAAGTGTATATTCCGGACTGATCTGAAAATATCCTGGTAAAAAATTTACTGATTCAGGTTAAATTCCATTGAAACATTTTGGTTTGTATTCGAAATATAATCGGCAAAAGCCAGCATTTTGTCTTCTTCAAAATATGGCGCCATAATCTGAATTCCGACAGGCATGCCATTTTCGTCTGTTCCTGCAGGGATTGAAATCGCAGGATTGCCTACTACATTCGCCTGAACTGTAAATATATCAGCCAGATACATCTGAATCGGATCTTCGGTTTTTTCTCCGATCTTAAAGGCTGTTGTAGGCGTAACAGGTGAAATCAGGAAATCAAACTGCTCGAAAAAACGGTTTGTTTCTTCCCGCACCAGTCTTCTAACGCGTTGCGCCTTGGTATAGTATGCATCGTAATAATTAGCACTGAGTACGAAAGTACCTAAAAGGATTCTTCTCCTCACCTCTTCACCAAAAGCTTCAGTACGCGTTTTTTTGTATAAACTTTCCAAATCCTTTGATTCTGAGCTTCTGAATCCGTAACGAACACCGTCAAACCTGGATAAATTGGAGCTTGCTTCGGCCGTTGTCAGTATGTAATAAGTAGGTAATAAAAAATCCAGCAAAGGCATTTTAACCGGCGTCACTTCATGGCCATCAGCCCGGAGACGATTCAGCACATCCAGTGTGTGCTGACGAATATCAGAAGAAATGGATTCATTATCAATCGTCTCAGCAATATACCCGATTTTCGCTTTTTCTGTCCATTTCGGAGAAGAAGAATAGGACGGCACTTCCTTACGGGAAACAGTACTGTCATAATCATCCGGACCGGCCATAATTTCCAGGATCAGTGCAGCGTCAGCCACACTTTTGGTTATCGGCCCGATGCAGTCAAACGATGAAGCATAAGCAATCAGTCCATACCTTGAAACCCGTCCGTAAGAAGGCTTCACACCCACCACGCCGCAAAATGCAGCAGGCTGCCGGACCGAACCGCCCGTATCGCTGCCGAGTGACGCATGGCAAAGACCGGCCTGTACAGCTACTGCCGAACCGCCTGAAGAACCGCCGGCTACTCTGGAATGGTCCGCTGCATTTAAAACCGGTCCGAAAGAGGAATTTTCATTGGATGAACCCATCGCAAACTCATCGCAGTTCTGCCTGCCAATGATGATTGCATCCGCATCAATCAGGCGCTGAACGGCCGTAGCCGTATAAGGTGCCGTATAGGATTGTAAAATACGGCTTCCGGCCTGCAGATGATGATCTTTGTGCGAAAGAACATCTTTAAGTCCGAGCACAAGGCCTGCAAGCCTGCCTGCTGTTCCGTCCGCAATCTTTTGGTCTACAGCTGCTGCGATTTGCCTTGCTTCGTCGGCATACACTTCAACAAAGGCATTCAGATGGGAAGCGGAGGCTATTTTACTAAGATAATGATCAACTAACTTGACGCACGTCAAACTGCCTTCACTCAAATCTTCCTGAATTTCAGCTAGCGTCAGATATTGTTTCAAAGCAGATAATTTATTGGATTGTAAATAAATAATCAGAGCCAATAAGTTTATGCTTAAAGGCTCTGTTATACCCGTGACAAGATGGAAGTGTTATTTGGGGTCTTCCATGCTTTTTTCAATATTTTCCTTAACGTCTTTGGTAGCGTTCTTGAATTCATTGATACCCTGCCCCAAACCGCGCATCAATTCAGGAATTTTCTTCGCACCGAAGAAAAGTAAAACGAACAAGGCAACCAAAAAGATTTCTTGTCCACCCAATCCCATAAATGCCAAAACGGTTACTGATTCCATATCTGTTTCTTTTTTAATGTTTACAAAAATAATTATTCTTTTTATAAGAGCTGCAACATTGTGCTGTTTTATCCTATATTAATTGTTTTTTTTCGCTTTTCCCACTCACTAAATTTCTGAATATCACTCCCAAAGGTTTTTACAAGCCATACAATTAGTGCTACGTCATCTGTAATACCAATTACAGGCAGAAAATCAGGAATCAAATCAATCGGAGAAACAAAATAGATAAGAACAGCAACAATGGAAAGGATGCTTTTCCAGGGCAAACCTTTGTATTCACCGGAAGCATAAGCACGGATCATTCTGATCAGTAACTGCACATTGGTCTGAAAGTCCGACATGTTTTCGCGGAATCCAACTTTCTGCATCTTGCTGATAACCTCTTTTGCCAGCTCGAACATTTTAGCTGAATTCGTCGCATAACGGCTTGCTTTCCCCTGCGCCTTTTTGAAAAAAATGGATTTCAAAACCCGTGCTATCATTGACTCGTTACTCATTATGCAAAGCAGGAAAGGTGATTAATTATGCCAATATAACTATCAAGTTACGTAAAAAATTGCATTTCGGATCATGACCCGTACTTTTCAGGCAAAAAATCACATTCCTCTTGGTTTAAACAAATTATGTGCTCTACTTTAAGAACAAAATTCAAAAAGCATTAATTTCTATACAATAAACCATATTTATATGAAGATTACTGTTGTAGGTGCGGGTGCCGTCGGTGCAACGACTGCAGATAATATTATTCGTCGTGAACTGGCTGAGGAAGTGGTACTGCTTGATATCAAGGAAGGTGTAAGCGAAGGAAAATCGCTGGATATATATCAGACTGCCGCCTTACTTGGCTTCAATACCAAACCGATCGGCTGCACCAATGATTACGAAAAAACAAAAGGATCTGATGTTGTAGTCATTACATCCGGACTGCCCCGCAAACCGGGCATGACCCGCGAAGAACTGATCGGCATAAATGCTGGGATTGTAAAAGGAGTTACTGAAAATATACTGAAATACTCTCCGGACGCCATTATCATTGTCGTGTCCAACCCGATGGATACCATGACTTATCTGGCATTCAAAGAAGCGGGAATTCCGAAACAGCGCCTGATCGGAATGGGCGGCGCGCTGGACAGCGCACGCTTTAAAACGTACCTTGCGCTGGCCATGGACGTTTCCCCGCTGGATATTCACGGAATGGTTGTCGGAGGCCACGGCGATACAACCATGATCCCTTTGACCCGACTTGCAACTTATAACGGCATTCCCGTCAGCAATTTCCTTTCTGCAGAAGAGCTGGAAAAAGTAGCCGCGGATACCATGGTAGGCGGTGCCACGCTTACAAAACTTATCGGGACTTCCGCGTGGTATGCACCGGGAGCAGCCACTTTGCTGTTAGTGGAAAGCATAGTCCGGAACCAGAAACGCATTGTTCCATGCAGCGTGTACCTCGAAGGCGAATATGGCCAAAACGACATTTGCATGGGCGTGCCCGTTGTTTTAGGAAAAAATGGCTGGGAAAAAATCATTGATCTGGAACTGAACGAAACTGAAAAAGCGGCATTTGAGAAATCGGCAGAAGCTGTCAGATCCATGAATGGCGCACTGAACGCATAACTGTATTTAAAGATATTACGGCAAAGGCTGGCCCGTTTGTTCGGGCCAGCCTTTGTGCTTTTGCAAATATTTTGTGACTGTTTTATAAAAAATACGTAATGAAGTTAAGTTCCGGCATTGCATTTGCTAAGCGGGCTTACTGACGAACATAAACTTATTTTTTATGAGAAAATCACTAACTGTACTTTTTGTTACGCTTCTGATTTCATCCGGATTATTCGCGCAGGGAATAAGAGGAAAAGTAACAGATGAAAAAAACGGTTCTGCCCTGCCGGGCGTTTCCATACTCGTTGAAGGTACGAACAACGGAACAGTAACCGATGCAAACGGAAATTTTGAACTGAATGCAGCCGCAGGTTCTTACAATCTCATTGTTTCATTTATAGGTTACACTTCAAAAACCGTTCCGGCAGTCATCAAGGCAGGTGAAACGGTTTCACTGGATGTTTCCCTTGCCGAGTCCTCGGAGCTTTTGGGTGAAATTGTCGTGACCGGTACACGAAGCGGCGGCAGGTCGCGTATAGATTCTCCCGTTCCTGTTGATGTAATTCCGGTTGCACAGATTACAAACAATGTAGGCCAGGTGGATATTAACCAGATCCTGACTTTTATTGCACCTTCTTTCCAGTCAACACGGCAGACTATTTCCGACGGCTCCGATCATATTGACCCGGCTCAGCTTCGTGGCCTTGGTCCGGATCAGGTGCTTGTTCTGGTAAACGGAAAAAGAAGGCACCAGTCTTCGCTTGTCAACGTAAATGGAACCGTAAACCGCGGAACGGTAGGAACGGACCTGAACGCCATTCCGGCAACATCCGTAGAAAGGATTGAAATCCTGAGAGACGGCGCCTCGGCCCAGTACGGATCGGATGCCATTGCAGGCGTAATCAACATCATCCTGAAAACCCGGACCGGTTTGAGCGGCAATGTATCCTATGGTCAGAATGTGACGAGTTATGATAAAAATTATGTTATCAACAACGGAACCGGAAAAGATCCGTCTGTCAACGTCACGGACGGTGGAACCACGCAGGTCGGACTGAACTATGGCTTGAAAGTCGGAGAAAAAGGATTTGTGAATATCACCGGAGAATATGTAAACCGGGAACCAACGAACCGGACCGGCACCTACACCGGCCAGCTGTTTCCGGCCGTGAACGGACAAATAGCAGATGAGGAAATTTTATCACAGCGAGGACTTACACGCAATAACTTTGACATGCGTATCGGCAACTCAAAAGTAAAAGGCGGCGGTGTGGTTCTGAATGCCAGTATTCCTGTTACTACGAATCTGGAAGTATATGCGTTTGGCGGCTATAACAATAAAAAAGGATATGCAGCCGGATTTTACCGTTACCCGAACGCAGTTCCGGCCATTGTAAGAACAAATGTTTTTGCCGTATATCCAAACGGGTTCCTGCCGGAAATCAATAGTAACGTTACGGATATTTCTGTTGCAGCCGGAATCAGAGGGAAGCTCGGAGAATGGAAATTTGACCTGAGCAATACTTTCGGCAAAAATGATTTTGACTACGAAATAGCGAATTCCGTCAATTATACGCAGGCTGTTTCCACCAGCAATTTCCAGACGACTTTCAATGCCGGCGGCAACGGGTTTTCACAAAACACAGTCAATCTTGACCTGGGACGCAAGTTTAATGTGCTGCAAGGGCTGAATGTAGCCGTTGGAGCAGAACAACGAACAGATAAATACACCATTACAGCGGGTGAGGAATCATCTTACCAGAATTACGATATTGCTTCGGGAGTTGCATCCGGTTCACAGGTATTTGCCGGATTCTTTCCGCAGAATGCAGGAACGCATTCCCGTCACAGCGTAGCCGGTTATGTTGATCTTGAACAGGATCTGACGCGCGCATGGGTGCTGAGTGCGGCGCTTCGTTTTGAAAACTATTCCGATTTTGGAAATACGCTTAATTACAAGGTTTCTACCCGCTACAAAATTACAGACGGCATTGCATTACGCGCTTCCGCCAGCAGCGGCTTCCGGGCTCCTTCGCTTCAGCAGAAATATTATGCGAGAACCAATACCTTGTTCGTAACACAAAACGGACAGCAGGTCCCGCAGGAAAGCGGCACTTTTACAAATAACAGCAGACCGGCAGAAATTCTGGGTATTCCAAGATTGAAACAGGAAACTTCCCAGAGCTTTACAATTGGGACAACAATCCAGATCAACAACGCATTTGAACTGACGCTGGACGCCTATCAGATCGACATTGACGACCGGATTGTACTGACCAACAATTTTACAGATGCAGGCAATGCCGCACTGAAAGCACAACTTGCAGCGGCCAATGCAACGGCTGCCAATTTCTTTGCAAATGCGGTGGATACGCGTTCGAGAGGGTTGGAAGGCGTCTTATCTTACAACACAAGATTTGCAGGAAACCAGTCTTTCCGCGCAGTGCTGGCGGGGACATTTATTCAGAACAGGGTGAAGAAAGATGCAAGCGGAAAACCGATTATTCATGCATCCGATATTCTTGTGGCAACCAATCAGGTGAATACTTATTTTAACCGGGAAGACCTCAGCCGTTTTGAAATCGCCAGCCCGAGAAACAAGCAGAACCTGATGATCAATTACAAAGCAGGAAAATTCGGTGTGATGCTCCGGGCCGTACGCTTTGGTGAAGTCGCTTACTGGGATGCGACCATTGACCCGACAAAACCTGAATCCTGGCCGGTAAATACATTAACAGGCCAGAGGGAAACGCTGGATCAGGTTTACGATGCAAGAATTGTGACAGACATTGCATTGAATTATGATCTTACGAAAGCAATCAACCTTTCCGTTGGCAGTAACAATTTGTTTGATGTTTATCCGGAACTGCAAGCGCACTCCGGCAATATCAGCCTTGGACGTTTTGTTTATTCGAGACGTGTTCAGCAAATGGGTTTTAACGGACGCTATATTTTCGCAAGGCTGAATTTCAATTTCTAAATGATTGCTACAAACAGGGGGCTCCGAAGGAGCCTTGCATTGTACATTTTTTGGGATTTTCTATAAACAGGGTGCTACTCCGTAGCAGATTGAATTCTGCCACAGCGTGGCACCCTGTTTGTAGCACTGGGTTGCTTGGTAAATTGAGCTTGCAAGGAGACTCCTGCGGAGCCGCCTGATTATTGCAATGCTTTTTCTACAAACAGGGGGCTCCGTCGGAGCCTTGCAGTGTACATTTTTTGGAATTTTCTACAAACAGGGTGCTACTCCGTAGCAGATTGAATTCTGCCAAAGCGTGGCACCCTGTTTGTAGCACTCGGTTGCTTGGTAAATTGAGCTTGCAAGGAGGCTCCTGCGGAGCCGCCTGATAATTGCAATGCTTTTCTTCTACAAACAGGGGGCTCCGTCGGAGACTTGTACCAGGCAATTTTACGCTTTTTAAATGGAAATCTGATATTGAAGCACAAACGCGCTTTTTCTTCCATGAGAAGCCAGTTCATTCGGAACAGCACTTGCCTTGTAAACCGGGCGGTTTTCAAAATTGAGCGACATTTTGCCATTATGACCTTTAATCAGCCAGTTAACACCGAGATTATAAACATTCATCCCGTTATCCAGCCTTTGATAATCAGCATGCTGCAAAGAAGCATAAGGCATTAATGTTCCCTGGCTTCCAAGCAGGCCATCTTTGAACTTATAACCGGCCTGAGCATAAATTACCCTTCCGGTTCCAAACATCGGATACGCATTTCCCTGCGTTCCGCCTGCGCCGGCAATGGACTGCGTAGTACCCGTAGCAGGATTCATAATGCCATTATAACGAAGATATCCTTTGCCATAATCTGTATTGAAATACCCGATGTAGGCAGAAACAGCGGTACTCTTGTTTTTATTAACCGGCATGTCCATGTATGCAGCAACAGACCACAAGTTCATATCATTATAAACCGTATCAACGGATTCCCTGCGCCATGTTGCATTTTTTTGTGAGATAATGCCGGCTTCAAGATTCAGAACCCTGCGTTTTCCAAGATATGTTCCTGTCATGTAACCCGGCGTTGTATTGTCCTCGGTATCAAAAATATTGTAGATCAGTAATGCCTGAAACTGCTTGTGGTTTTTGCGCTGCGCAAATGCGGAATTTACGCTGATGGCGGCCGGAACGGAACCATTTGTTTCAATCGGAAAAGGATCGGCTACATCCAGACGATAATTAACTTTACCGATTTGGCCGCGGCTGTAAATACTCAGCTTTCTGGCAAACTGATCCGTCTGGTCGACCGTCGCCTGTGCAAAAACCGGAACATCCATCGTCATAATGGTTCCGATACTTGGCTGGGAGAAACGCGAAAGGCCGTTTACAACTGTGAGGCCACCTCCGAACCTGACAAAACTGTTTCCTTTCCGCTGAACTTCGTATTCACCGAGTGCATCATGAAAAAAGGCTGCTACTTTTCTGTTGCTCGGCGTGCCATTCGTATTGTAAGCAGGAAATGCACTCAGTTTGTTGAAATTATTCATTCCGAATTGTGTGTAGAAGAAAATACGATCCGTTATTTGCCCGAAAAGCTGAACACGCGTACGGCGCAGTCCGATGTCAAACGTATTTGTCTTCGGATCGCCCAGCACAGTAGTTCCCGGGTTATTGTCGTTCCAGCGCAGCCATGTCTGATTCGTAAATGTAAATTTTACATAATGTGAGCCGGACTCATTAAGATTGTAACGGATGTCGTTTCTCGTATTGTCATCAGAATGCCTGACCTGCGCCATGGAAGCCGAAGCGGTGAGCAAAAGAATTGCAAGTACTTTTTTCATTTACTAACGTTATTATGTTTCACTGGTAAAGAGCGTATCAAACCCTTCCAGATGCGTTGAAGCATTACCAAAAGATTATTGAAATGATTTTTGTTTGTACAGTAAAACAGCTTATGCACATTTTTCCCATCATGAAGGCTGGCAAAGATAAGGCGGCAACGCTTACTGTTATACTCTTTTTCGCTTCTGTTTTCCGGGCCGTCACGGCGCAGGAAACGCCTCCGCTGGTCAATTATGCGTCGTCAGTTTACAAGGCGCACAATCAGAACTGGGATATTGATCATGATCAAAATGATATTGTATATACAGCCAATTCCGACGGGCTGCTGGAATTTGACGGTGCATCCTGGAAAGTGCATTTACTGCCGGACGGACAAATCGTCAGGACTATATTATATGATGAAGCTGAGGTTAACGTTCCTTCCGGCAAAGTTTATAATCGGAACAGGCAAAAAGAGCAAAGAATTTATGCAGGCGGCTATTCTGAATTCGGTTACTGGAAAAAAGAACCGGACGGCCAGCTGAAATATTATTCCCTGAGCAAAAAAGTACATTTCGCAAGCCTCAAAACCGAAGAAATCTGGCACATTCTGAAAACGCCTGAGTATATTTATTTTCAATCCTTTTCCCGTATTTACCGGTACGACGGCAAAAATCTGACGGAAATCAATACGTCCGGCAACTTTATGTTTTTACGGTATGTACAAAACCGAATTCTGGTTCAGGTCATCGGGAAAGGCCTTTTTGAGCTGAAAGATGAAAAGTTTGTTCCGTTAAAGGGAACAGAGGGCCTTGCCACAGCGATTGTTTCTTCTGTTTTACCTTTTTCCGGCGGCAAACTTTTAATCACAACCACCAAACAGGGCCTTTTTCTCTGGCAAAACGGCATTTTGTCCAGCTGGAACATTCCGTTGGCGGAGGAACTGAAAACAAATATCATCAACCGGGCGCTTGTTTTAAGTCAGGACAGCAGCCTTGTTTTCGGAACCATACAGAACGGAGTTTACATTCTGTCAAAAAACGGCAGTCTGAAATACCGTTTCAACAAAGAAACCGGACTGCAGAACAATACGGTGCTCGCATTGGCCGAAGACAGCCGCAAACAGCTCTGGATCGGTCTGGATCAGGGAATCGACCTGATCAAAATGTCTTCACCGGTTATTTCTTATCAGACCAATGACAATCCGCTCGGCTCAACGTATGCAGCTGCTTTATGGCATGGAAAATTGTATGTCGGCTCCAATAAAGGTGTTTTTGTAAAAAAATGGCTTTCTTCCGAGCCATTCAGCCCGGTGCCGGGGCTGGAAGGCCAGACGTGGAATTTGAAAGTAATCAGCAATCAGTTATTGTGTGGACACAATGACGGAACTTACCGGATTGAAGAAAGCGGCATTACCAGAATTTCAGATATAAATGGCGGTTGGGTCATCATTCCGATCAAAACCGGTAATGACACGCTGCTTTTGCAGGGAGCTTACAACGGGCTGCATGTTTATAAGCGGAACAAGCAAAATTTGTGGACGTACGCATATGCTGTAAAAGGCGTGCTGCCGATTCCGATCCGGCAGATTATCCGGGATCATGACGGTTCTTTCTGGCTCGGACATGCTTACAAAGGTCTTTTCAGGGTAAAACTTACGCCTCGGCTCGACTCGGCTTTGCAATGGAAGGAATACAGGGCACCGCAGGATCTGCCGGGAGAATTCTCGGTGGAGCTTGGCAAATGGAACAACCGGGTTTATGTACATTCTGCCAGCCGTTTTCTGGAACCGGATGCAGCGGGCAAACTGAAGCCAAGCAAAAATCTATTCAGAGTGGAAGATGAAGAGCCGTTCAAGTTACGAACAGGCATTTCGCAGGACTGGTTTAAAGTATATATCAATCGGGTTGCTTACTACTCAGGCAATAAAGTCCTGAACCTGCCGCTTACGCTCGTACGGAACAGTGAAACCATTATTCCGATTTCACGGGAATACTATTTCTTTTGCCTGGACAACGGCTATGCATTGTACAACCGACTTTCTGACAAGAACACTTCGGAAACTGCTGCATCTCCCATGATCCGTAAAGTAGCCAATCTTCGCAACCTTGCGGAAACTTTCAGTATTTCGGGCAAACCTGCGCTCAGATCCGATGTGCGTTCGATCCGGATCATGTTTGCTTTGCCAGTTTATGGCCGGCATGTACAATATAAATACCGGCTGAAAGGACTTACAGATCAATGGTCGGAGTGGACTGAACAGAACTTCGTTGAATTCACAAATCTGGAATCGGCCAGTTACCGCTTTGAGTTAAAAACAAGTCTGAACAACAAAATGGCTTCTTACGATTTCAGTATTGAACCGTATTGGCGTGAAACGCTTTTTGCCCGTTTTCTTCTTGCAGTGACTTTGATGGCCGCATTCATCGGCTTGATCATTTATCAGGAAAAACGACTTGCAAGGCATCGCAGCAAACTGATCCGGGAACAGGAAGAAAAGCTGCGCCAGCAGCGGCTGTCCAGCGAACGGCAGATCATGCAGATCCAGAATGAAAAACTTCAGAGCGAGATCCAGAACAAAAGCCAGCAACTGAGCAATGTGGCAATCAATGTGGTCAAAAAAAATGAAATCCTAGAAGAAATCAGAGACGAACTCAAGCAGGTGAAAGCGGAAATGGGACAGCAGCTTCCGAACATTCATTACCAGAAACTGCTGCACAGCATTGAGCGCAATGTTGCCGGCAAAGATGACTGGGTACTTTTCGAGCAGAACTTTGATGAAGTCCATGAACAATTCTTCAAAAGGCTGAGAGCGATTTGCCCTTCTGTTTCTCCTTCCGAACTCCGGCTTGCGGCATGCCTTCGCATGAATCTTTCCACTAAAGAAATGGCTCCCGTATTGGGAATTTCTATCCGCGGTGTGGAAATTAAACGTTACCGAATGCGCAAAAAACTAGGATTAAGCGTGGAAGCCAACCTTGTCCAGTATATGATGGATATTTAACCTTCTTGTACTAATTCTCTATAAAACCTTCTTTCAGGCTCCAAAACCTTGCATTATTCTCATTGATGTAGTGGTGATGTAGCGCTTTATTTGATTGCTGCTGCTTCTGGAACTTAAATTTGAAGTCAATAAATTCTTACAATAATTCTATCAACTAATTTAAAGCCAATGAAAACTACTGTACGAATTCTGTACATGCATGTTTTCCTGTTCTGCAGTATTGTATCCTTTGCACAGGGAATAAATGTAACAGGAAAAGTCACTTCCGGCTCTGACGGCTCGGCACTTCCGGGAGCCAGTGTGCTCATAAAAGGAACAACAACAGGTGTTCCAACCGATATTGATGGCAACTACACCATTCAGGTGCCTTCATCGGAATCTGTTCTGGTTTTTTCCATGATTGGTATGGTTGCCCAGGAAATTCCGGTGGGTACGCAGACGGTAATCAACGCTGCACTGGCAGAAGATGCCAAATCTCTGAATGAAGTCGTTGTAGTCGGATACGGTACGCAGCGCAAACTGGATGTAACCGGCTCCGTGGCACAGATCAAAGGTGAGGAAATTTCAAGACAGCCTTCCATGAATGCCGTAAGCGGTCTGCAGGGAAAAGTAGCGGGTGTGCAGATCAACAACTCCGGAAAGCCGGGTGAAGCGCCGCAAATCCGTATTCGCGGTGTCGGAACTGCTTACGGAAGCGCCAATCCGCTTTATGTCGTGGACGGCGTATGGTTTGATGATATCAGCTTTCTTAATTCAGCCGATATCGAAAGCATGAACATTTTGAAAGATGCATCCAGCCAGTCTATCTACGGCGTGCGTGCTGCCAACGGCGTGGTGCTGATTACGACCAAAAGAGGAAAATCCGGAAAGGCAGTTGTAGATTATAACGGTTTTGCAGGCTTCCAGAAGGTTACCAATCAGATTGAAATGGCCAATGCCAGAGAATATGCCACCATGGTGAATGAACTGAGCAACATCAACGGCAAACCGAATATCCTTGATCCTTCGCAATACGGCGAAGGTACCGACTGGTACAATCAGATACTGAGAACTGCAAAGGTGAACAATCATCAGCTTTCCATCAGCGGCGGCGGTGAAAAATCGACTTACAACCTTTCACTCGGATTCCTGAATCAGGAAGGGGTTGTGCAGAAGAATAACTTCAAAAGATATACAGCCAGACTGCAAAACGATTTTCAGGTTCTGAAAAGCCTTAAAGTAGGTTATACGGCAACAGGATCTTACAGCAAATCGCAGGATGAAGCCGGCGGTATTTTCAGGCAATTGTATGCGGCCGGACCGGTTGTACCGGTTTACAATGCAGACGGAAGTTATGGTGATCCCAACGATTTCGGTCTGGGCGATGCCAATAACTTCAACCCCCAGGTCACCATTGATTTCTATAACCAGAATACAAAAAGAACTTTGCTGACTGCCAACGCCTACGCGGAACTGAATGTACTGAACGGGCTGACTTTCCGTACAAGCCTGGGCGGGCGCTATTCGCAGGACGAAACGCGCAGTTATACGCCGCAATATGCTGCAACCCTAAAACAGCAGAATACAACAAGCGTTCTGCAGTTTGTACGTCCGCAGACACGTTACTGGATTTTTGAAAATACACTGACTTATACCAAAGAATTCGGCAATCACAACTTCACGGCATTAATCGGACAATCGGCTCAGCGCGACCAATCCTATCAGCTTACGGCAAGTGCACTGAACGTTCCGTATTCCAGTGAAGGCGACCTTTATCTTACTTTGGGTAACGCAGACAGTCGTTACGTAACGGATCAGGGCGATCTGGGAACCTATGCATCTTATTTTGGAAGAGTAAATTATTCCTTTGCAGACCGTTATCTTCTGAACGCATCGTTGCGTGCTGACGGTTCTTCCAAATTTTTCCAGGGCGGCAATGCATGGGGCTATTTTCCTTCTGTGGGCGCAGGCTGGGTAATCAGCAATGAGCCTTTTATGGAAAGCCAGAAGTTTTTTGACAATCTGAAAATCAGAGGAAGCTGGGGTAAAATCGGTAATGCATCCGTGCCCTCCAACCTTTCCACACTTACGGTTGCAACCGGCGGAGGCCTGGCAGCTGTTTTTGGCGGTCAGTTAAATACCGGTGCAAGCATCAACACAATTATTCCACCGACAACTTACTGGGAACGCGGCGTAGGAACGGATGTTGGTCTTGAAGCAGCCATTCTGGATTCAAGACTTTCCCTGGAACTGGACTATTACAGCAAGAAAACGGAAAGAGCCATTTTTGACATTCCGGTTTTGACTTCCATCGGTACCGAAAGCGGCAGGATTGTGGGCAATCAGGCTAATTTCCGGAACAAAGGTTTTGAAGCTGCTCTGACATGGAGAGATGAAATCGGGAAAGACCTTACTTACAGCATTGGCTTAAACGGAAGCATCAATGACAATACCGTTCTTTCCGTATCCTCCGGCTCCAATCCGATTTATGACGGCGGCGTGGGACTTACAAGCGGCGCGCTGGCAACACGTACTGTAGTCGGTGACCCGATCGGCTCGTTTTATGGATTGATTGTAGACGGCATTTTCCAGAATGCGGACGAAATAAGCAAGTCGGCGCAGCCGAATGCCAAGCCGGGTGATTTCAGATACCGTGACATCAGCGGCACAAACGGCACACCGGACGGAGCCATTACAGGTCTTGACCGTCAGGTAATCGGAAACCCGAACCCGAAATATACTTACGGTATCAACACCAGCTGGAATTACAAAACCATTGATCTGACACTTGATTTCCAGGGTGTGGCCAAAGTAGATATTTACAATGCAAATATGGGCTGGCGCTACGGAAACGAAAATTTCACCAAAGATTTTTTCGATAACCGCTGGCATGGAGAAGGTACTTCCAATACGTATCCTTCGGCAAACATAGGCGGAGGTACAAACTATCTTCCGAATACGTTCTTTGTTCAGAGCGGAAGCTACTTCAGGGTAAGAAATGCCCAGCTTGGCTATACTTTCCCGCAGTCTGTGAATGAAAAACTGAAAATCAGAAAACTGCGTTTGTACGCCAATGCCCAGAATGCACTCAATTTCTTCAAGTACAAAGGACTTTCTCCGGAGGTAAGAGCCAATGAGAACAAGCCTACGCAGGCGGGAATTGATGCCAACGTTTATCCGATTTCGGCGACTTACAACTTTGGTATAAATGTTACTTTCTAAGATTCAATAAAAATGAAAAATATAGATTTTAAAAATAACTTGAAAAAAGCGGGCGTTTGTGCTGGATTGATTTCCATGCTCATGGTTCCTTCTGCATGCAGGCAGGAGTTTCTGGAAACAGACCCGCAGGGAAAGCAGGCCGGAACTGTATTCTGGACCAACGAAGCGGATGCAACCAAAGCAGTTAATGCCATGTACGCCAATCTTCGCAGCTGGAGAAATACGGCATTTGCCGCTATTGCCGTGGAAAGCGTGGGTTCGGATGATACTGAAAAAGGAAGTACGCCTTCTGACGCCACTTTCTTTAACGAATATGACCGGTTCACTGTAGGTTCCAGTGACGGACAGCTGGCTGACTTCTGGTCGGGACAATACCAGAACATCAATTATGCGAATCAGGTGATTACGAACATTCCGGCGATCAGCATGGATGAAGCCCTGAAAGCGCGTTATATCGGAGAGGCGAAATTCATACGTGCTTACTCTTATTTCAGACTGGTAAGAGCATTCGGCGACGTTCCATTGCGGCTTACACTTCCGAAAGATGCCACTGAATACAATATTCCGCGTTCGCCGAAAGCAGAAGTTTATGCGGCCATTGAACAGGATTTGACAGATGCAGCCGCCGTTTTACCTCTGAAATACGGTGCGACTGACCTTGGCCGTGCAACCAAAGGCGCTGCCATGTCATTGCATGCAAAAGTAGCCATGTACCAGCAGAAATGGCAGCAGGTTTTTGATCTCACCAATCAGGTGATGACTTCCGGGCAATACTCGTTGTTCCCAAACTTTGAAGCACTTTTCCGGGTACAAAATGAAAACTCCGTTGAATCCATATTTGAAATACAGAATGAGCTGATTCCTTCGAACAAGGATGCATCCAACTCACAATATTCCCAGGTTCAGGGCGTACGCGGTGTTGTCGGTGGCGGATGGGGCTTTAACACGCCAACAGAAGCGCTTATAGATTCTTTTGAAACGGGCGATCCGAGAATGGACGCAACAATCATATTCCGTGGTGAAACGACACCTGCAGGTGACGTAATTCCCAAAGAAGGCGACAATCCGATGTACAATCAGAAATCCTATGTTCCGTACAACTTGTACATAACTGGGTTTAATGAAGGTTCGCAGCAGAACATCAGAGTGATCCGTTATGCGGAAGTGCTGCTGATGAACGCTGAAGCTGCCAATGAACTGGGAAATACGGCACAGGCACTTGCTTCGCTGGAAATGGTGAGAGCACGCGCAAGAGGTACAAGCAAGACGGTTCTTCCAAAAATAACCACGACAAACCAAGCTGCATTGCGCCTTGCAATCTGGCACGAGCGCCATGTGGAACTTGCGCTTGAATACGACCGCTACTTTGATGTGATCCGTCAGGGAAGAGCAGCTGAAATTTTTGGACCGCTTGGATGGAAACCAAATAAAAATGAAGTATGGCCGATTCCGCAGACTGAAATTGACCTGAGCGGCGGTACGCTGACCCAAAATCCCGGATATTAATCTCCGGGATTGAAGCTGAACAAGTAAGTAGCGCTGTTCTCATCTGCAACAAAGGCCTGTTTTGAAATTTTGAAATAAGGTATTAAAAGGAAAAAATGCCCTGTAAAAACCTGTTTCTTATCTGCCTGCTGATGTGGCTCGGGATTTCCTGTAAATCAGAAAAGGATCCCGGGCCGTCAGCACCTTCTGCTTTCGTTCTGAAAAGCGTCAAGGTCAATGAAATCAACAGCGGTTTTGAGTATGAAAATGTAAGTCTGAGGCCAAAGATCAGATTTGCGTTTTCAACTGCTTTGAACAGTACTTCCGTTAAAAACGGGTTTACTTTTAAAACCGGTTCGGGAGAAATCGTTGCTTTTTCCGGAACGCTGGAAAATGGCGACAGCTCGGTTGTTATTGAGCCTGCTGCCACTCTAAAAGGTCTGAATTCTTACATCGTTACGGCTACAAATTTTTTAAAATCTGCTGCTAACGGCACTTTGCCCGGAGAAGTAAAAGTCAGCCTCAAAACACAGCTTGATTCTACTGACAAGTTTCCTGTACTATCCGACGAAGCATTGCTGGATCTGGTTCAGAAACAGACTTTCAGGTATTTCTGGGATTTCGGGCATCCGGTAAGCGGACTTGCCCGCGAGCGGAACACTTCCGGGGACGTTGTAACTTCCGGCGGAAGCGGATTCGGGATTATGACCATTCCCGTAGCCATTGAAAGAAAATTTATCACCCGGGCGCAGGGACTTGAAAGATTGCAGAAAATCACCGGTTTCCTGAAAGACAAAACCCAAAAATTCCATGGCGCTTTTCCGCACTGGATCAATGGCGCAACCGGGGCCGCGGTGCCGTTTAGTACAAAAGACAACGGCGCTGATCTTGTGGAAACTTCTTTTCTGATCCAGGGTTTGCTTACGGCACGTCAGTACTTCAATGATTCCGGAACGGCTGAAACTGCTTTAAGGAACGACATCAATAAAATCTGGGAAGCCGTGGAATGGGACTGGTTCCGGAAAAATAATGAAGACGTACTTTACTGGCACTGGAGCCCGGAATATGAATGGGAAATGAATCATCCGATCAAAGGCTGGAACGAATGCCTGATTACTTACGTGCTGGCTGCTTCTTCACCGACACATGCCATTCCCAAGTCAGTTTATGATTCGGGCTGGACAGATAACGGGAATTTTGTAAATGGAAAGGAATATTACGGACTTAAACTTCCGCTGGGCGAACCTTACGGCGGCCCGCTTTTCTTTGCACATTATTCTTTTCTGGGCCTGAACCCGACGGGATTGTCGGATGGTTTTGCCAATTATTTTGCCCAGAATAAAAACCACACATTAATCAATTACAATTACTGCAAAGCCAATCCTTTGGGTTTAAATGGATACAGCGACCAGTGCTGGGGACTTACGGCAAGCGACATTCCGGATGGCTATACCGCCAGCTCTCCAAGCAATGACAAAGGGGTAATTGCTCCGACTGCCGCGCTTTCTTCCTTTCCTTATACGCCGGCAGAATCCATGAAAGCACTCAGGTTTTTTTATTACAAACTGGGTGACAAAATCTGGGGTGAATACGGTTTTCACGATTCCTTTTCCATAGATGAACTCTGGTTTGCAGATTCCTATCTCGCCATTGATCAGGGCCCAATCGTCATCATGATCGAAAATTACAGAAGCGGTCTGCCGTGGAACCTGTTTATGAGCAGCCCGGAAGTAAAAACAGGTATGAAAAAGCTGGGTTTTACAAGTCCGCACCTGAATTAAGTCAGTTAAAATTTTAATCAATCCGTCATGAAAATAACGTTCCGTTACCTTGTTTGCATTACGCTGCTTCTGTTTGCCGCAGAAAGTTTTGCACAGAAAAAGAAAAATACCAGTAACAAACCCGCTGTTTTTAATCCTGCTGACCGGCCCAGAAACCTTTCGGATACCGCTTTGCTGGAACTGGTGCAAAAACAGACTTTTAAATATTTCTGGGATTTCGGGCATCCGGTCAGCGGCATGTCGCGCGAACGAAGCAATACCGCTTATGATTACGGTGACGAAGTGGTGACAATCGGCGGAACCGGCTTTGGCGTCATGGCCATGGTCGTTGCGGCAGAAAGAAAATGGCAGCCGCGCGATTCCGTTGCGGCAAGGCTGCTGAAAATGGTCAAGTTCCTGTCCAAAGCAGATCATTATCACGGCATTTTCCCGCACTGGCTCAATGGCGCTACGGGAAAAACCATTCCGTTTGGCCGTAAAGACGATGGCGGCGACCTTGTCGAAACATCCTTTCTTTTTCAGGGATTGCTGGCAGTACGGCAGTATTTTGATGCGGATAACGATCTGGAAAGGGATTTAAGAAACCGGATTCAATGGCTCTGGAATGAAGCCGAATGGGATTTTTATACAAGAGGAAACCCGAACCAGCTTTACTGGCACTGGAGCCCGAACAACGGCTGGGCCATGAACTTTGAACTGAGAGGTTACAATGAAACGCTTATCACGTACATTCTGGGCGCTGCTTCTCCGCGCTATCCGATTACGGCTCAGGTTTACAACAAATGCTGGGCGCAAAGTGACCATTTTAAAAACGGCAAGGAATTTTATGGCGTTAAACTTCCGCTTGGTTTTGATTACGGCGGGCCGTTATTCTTTGCGCATTATTCATTCGTCGGCCTTGATCCGCGCAAGCTCAAAGATCAGTATGCCGATTACTGGGAACAAAACGTAAACCATACGATGATCAATTACAAGCATTGTGTGGCCAATCCCGGCAAATTCAAAGGTTATGGCGAAAACAACTGGGGACTTACGGCCAGCGATACGTACAACGGCTACAACGCACATTCTCCGACAAATGATTTCGGAACCATCACGCCGACGGCCGCATTGTCGTCCTTTCCGTACACGCCGGAGCAATCCATGAAAGCACTGCGGTATTTTTATGATGAACTTGGTGACAAGATATGGAGCGAATACGGGTTTACGGACGCCTTTAATGAATCACAAAACTGGTATGCAAAATCACATCTGGCCATTGATCAGGGTCCGATCATTGTCATGATTGAAAACTACCGTACGGGTCTTTTATGGAAACTATTTATGAAAGATCCCGATGTAAAAAATGGTCTGAAGAAACTTGGATTTGAAAGTCCTGCACTGGAAATTTCCGGCAATAACTGATCTTTTATCCTGAAAAAACAATTGAAAGGCCGGCATTGTACCGGCCTTTCGGTTTTATAAAATATAATTGTACCTTAAAGGCGTTTTTAAATGAGCTGCTGATTTCAGCAGACTTTCCAATTCCTTACCAAACGTTGACAAAATGAAACCTTTTTTCAAAACCGGTGCATTGCTTCTTGCGCTCAGTATTTTGTCTACATCTGTTTCCGGGCAAATCTGGAACGTTTCCGAACCGGAAAACAATCCTGAAAAACGCCATGAAAATGCCATGGCTACCGCCAACGGGAAATTGTATCTGCTCGGCGGCCGGGGCATCAAGCCGGTGGATGAATACGACTTCAAAAAGGATTCCTGGACGAGCCTCAGCAAAACGCCTTTGGAAATGAGCCATTTTCAGGCTGTAACCTATAAAAACGAAATATATGTCGTGGGCGCTTTTACCGGCGGATATCCGCACGAAACTCCGATTCCGGACATTTATATTTTCAATCCCGTCAAAAACGAATGGCGAAAAGGTGCTTCCATACCGGAAAACCGACGCCGCGGGGCAGCCGGCGCTTTTGTACTGAACGATAAAATTTATCTGGTCTGCGGAATTCAGGACGGGCACTGGGACGGACAGGTTACGTGGTTTGATGAATACGATCCGGAAACCAATCAATGGAAAACGCTGGCGGATGCACCGCGCCCGCGAGATCACGTGCAGGTGGCGGTATTGGACAACAAGCTATACGTGGCAGGCGGACGGCTTTCCACTGCGCGCATTAACCAGGTTCTGAACACGGTGATCAAGGAAGTGGATGTGTATGATTTCAAATCCGGAAAATGGTCCACAATGGATGCATCCAATAACCTTCCGACTTTAAGGGCCGGCAATACAACAGTTGTTTATAACAATAAAATCCTGATCATTGGCGGAGAAAGCGATGCACATGTGGAAGCCCACAATGAAGTGGAAGCATTTGACCCGCAAAAACAGAAATGGGAAAAATTGCCGGCTCTGCATCAGGGAAGGCATGGAACGCAGGCGGTTTCACTGAATAAAAAGGTTTACATTGCTGCCGGATCAGCCAATCGCGGCGGCGGCCCGGAACTGAATGACATGGAAATTCTGGAAAAATAAGCTTGGCGTTTTTTAGCTGATGGCTATTAGCTATTGGCTTTTAGCTGATGGCTGTTGGCTTTTTTAGCTGTTGACTTTTGAAAATGTTATTAACGGGCAAATAGCCTGCACTAGTTTAAAGCGATTACTTAGCTGTAATTACAAAATGCTCAAATCACTTCTTTTCGTTTTTTTGATTATTTCCGGCGGCTGCATGGCCCAAAGCGGCAAGTTCACGCATGCAGACACTTTGCGGGGCTCCATCACACCGCAGCGCGAATGGTGGGATCTTACTTATTATCATTTGCATGTACGCCCGAATGCACAGGACAGCACTTTGTCGGGAAGCACGCAGGTGTATTATAAAGTACTGAAATCCGGCCAGTCCATGCAGATTGATTTGCAGGAACCTTTGAAAATTGAGAAAGTGATTCAGGACGGGAAGGAACTGACTTTCAAAAGAGACGGCAATGCCTTTTTTATTGATCTTGTAAAAAAACAGGAAGCCGGAAAACTGGAATCTGTCGAGGTATTTTACTCAGGAAAACCAAGACTGGCAAAACGGCCACCATGGGACGGAGGCGTTCAGTGGGTTCCGGACGGAAAAGGCAACACGATTATTGCAACTTCCTGCCAGGGCCTTGGTTCCAGCGTATGGTGGCCATGCAAGGATCATATGTACGATGAGCCGGACAGCATGCAGATCAGCATTACAGTCCCCAAAAACATGATGGATGTTTCAAACGGAAACCTGCGGTCTGTTGTTGAAAACGATGACAATACGCATACGTTCAACTGGTTCGTAAAAAATCCGATCAACAATTACGGCGTGAACATGAATGTGGCGAATTATGTAAGCTGGAAAGAAACTTTCAAAGGTGAAAAAGGCGATCTGGCGCTGAGTTATTATGTGCTTCCGCAGAATCTTGAAAAAGCCAAAGAGCAGTTCAAGCAGGCGCCGCAGATGCTGAAAGCATTCGAGCACTGGTTTGGCCCCTACCCTTTTTACGAAGACGGTTATAAATTGGTGGAAGTACCTTATCTCGGAATGGAACATCAGAGCTCCGTTACTTACGGCAACGGCTACAAAATGGGTTATCTCGGCCGTGACTTGTCCAAAACAGGCTGGGGTTTGAAATGGGATTTTATCATCATCCATGAAAGCGGCCATGAATGGTTTGCCAATAACATCACGTACAAAGACGTGGCGGATATGTGGGTGCACGAAAGTTTCACGAACTATTCCGAAAACCTGTATGTAGAGTATTACTTTGGAAAAGAAGCCGGCTCGGATTATGTACTCGGAACAAAAGCACTGATTGCCAACGACATTCCGATTGTCGGGATTCATGGCGTAAATCAGGAAGGCTCGCGGGATATGTATTACAAAGGCGGAAACATGCTGCATACCATTCGTCAGATCGTAAATGACGATGAAAAATGGCGGCAGATTCTTCGCGGCCTCAACAAAACTTTTTACCACAAAACCGTTGACGGCTCGGAAATTGAAAATTATGTGAGCGAGCACGCCGGAAGAAACATTTCCAAGGTATTTGATCAGTATCTGCGCGATGTGCGCATTCCGGTTCTGGAATATTCATTCGGTAATAAAGGACTTCAATACCGCTGGAACAATGTCGTTGCCGGGTTTGACATGCCTGTAAAAGTCAGGATTGGAAGCGGCAAGGAAGATTTCATTTACCCGACAACCGAATGGCAAACAATGAAGGTGAAAAATGAAAAGACACTTGTTATAAACCGGAATTTCTATGTAGAATCCAAAGAAACAAAGCAGGCTTCTTTATAAATCCCAGCATTCCATAATCAATAAATCGCCTTTTTTGGCTGAAATACGAACCATACCGTCTTTTTCGGCTTCATTGCTGTTTCCCGTTCTATGCCCCAATGTGAGCGTTTCATTATTGAGATTGTATTTTAACCCGTTTGTTTCAATTCCTTCCACAATCCCGACCGGAATGAGTGAAACGGGCGTTCCGGCGACATACCATTTTTCGAATGTTCCGGACAGAGGAAAAATTTTGGAATAATCATCTAATAACACCAGCCGGATTTTTTCCTTGTAACGGACCAGATTTGTAATGTTCGTTATGGCGTGATCGGCCCGGCGGCCGGTTGCCCAGACGACATTGGCCGCAGGAAAGCCCCGCTCAATCAGAAAATCAATTGCTTTTTCAAGATCTGTTTTTTCCTGATCGGGCGTATTGATGATTTCCAGCGGCGCCTGTCTGGAACGGATCATTTCGAAATCATGCTCCTGATCAAAGTCGCCCATCCACACATCCACTTTGATACCCAGATCCAGAACCCGGTAAATGGCCTGATCCAGCACGACGATAAACGGGCTCCATTCCAGCAACTGGCCAAGCAGCTCATCGCTGCAGGCTTCGCCGTTGGCAATGATGAGCGCAGGCTCCTGTTTTTCTCTGACAATATGATGCGACGACATGAAATGCGCTTTTAAACTCCGGTTTCCTTGGCCTTGTTCCAGTATTCGTCCATTTCCTGCAAAGACATTTCGGACAAAGTCTTGCCGTCGGCCTTTGAAGCTTCTTCGAGGTACTGAAAACGTCTGATGAATTTTTTGTTGGTCCTTTCCAAAGCCGTTTCCGGATTGATATCTACAAATCTGGAATAATTGACAAGCGAAAACAGCAGGTCGCCAAACTCACCTTCGGCTTCTTTCTGATCAATCACTTCGTTTGACTCAATATTGAAATGATCCCTGAATTCTTTAAGTTCTTCCTCTACCTTTTCCCAGACCTGCTGCTTTTCATCCCAGTCAAACCCTGCGCCTCTTGCCTTTTCCTGAATCCGCATGGCTTTTACGAGTGCGGGCAGTGAAGCCGGGACGCCGGATAAAACGGACTTGTTTCCTTCTTTGAGTTTAAGCTTTTCCCAGTTCTGCTTGACGGCTTCTTCGGAATCTGCCACGGCATCACCGTAAATATGCGGATGCCGGGAAATGAGTTTTTCACAAATTCCGTTCAGAACATCTTTAATATCAAAGTGATAAGCATTATCTTCTTTTTGTTCAGAAGCTATTTTGGCATAAAAGACAATGTGCAGCAGCAGATCGCCGAGTTCTTTTTTGACTTCGGGAATGTCATTTTCAATAATGGAGTCCGAAAGTTCGTAGGTTTCTTCAATAGTCAGATGCCTGAGACTTTCCATCGTTTGTTTCCGGTCCCACGGGCATTTTTCACGGAGTTCGTCCATGATCGTCAGCAGCCGGTCAAATGCCATTAACTGCTGCTGCCTGCTTTCCGGCAGGTCACTGAATTGTTTGTCCATAGAGTAAAGGTAAATGTTACCGGAATGTAACGGCGGGTACGTCCGGAATTTTAAGTGCAGTCTGAATGAGGTTGCTCGTACATTTGGCGATGATTTTTCCTTCTGTACTTACAATTTCTCCTTCCACATGCACGATGTTTCTGCCCGAACGGATCACTTTTGATTTGGCAATGATAACCTGTCCGGGAACAGCCGGGTTCAGAAAATCACAGTTCAGGTTCACAGAGGTAAATGCAAATTCCCGGCCCATTGCGTAAACCATCGTGCCGACGATGTCATCAAGAATCGTGGCTGCAATGCCGCCGTGCAGCGTCCGCATCGGATTGCACATATCTTCCCGAACGACATATTCCACTTCCATAAAGTTTATGCCTACATCAATAAGCTTGCCGTTCAGCCAGTTGGCAACCGGTGAAAAATCCTGACTTGCCGGCTTTCCTATAAATTGTCTCAGGAAATCAATCCTTTTGTTTTCAGAATCCATTAAGGAATTATATATGTGCACGTTTGAAAAGTCACCGTTATATACGGCAACATTATAAAAATAGTAATTATCTCAGAAAGATACAGGGTAATCAGTCATTGACATGGATTTTATTGCTACGTATCAAAGGTAATTACTACCTTTGCCGGAGTTTTTGCCAGAGATAAAAGCATACTCATATATGAATTTTACGTTATCGCAAGTTCCTGTCCGTACTGAAAAGCCCAGGGAAAAGGGGATTACCATGGTAATGGATAAAGGGCTAAGTATCAGGGAAACAGAAGATATGATTTCCACTGCATCCCCTTATATAGATATCGTAAAGCTTGGCTGGGCCACTTCCTTTGTAACGCCGAACCTGAACGAAAAACTGGCTATTTACAAGAGCGCCAACATTCCTGTTTATTTTGGCGGGACGTTGTTTGAAGCCTTTGTCGTAAGAAATCAGTTTGACGATTACCGAAAGCTGCTTGATAAATACGATCTGAAATATGCGGAAGTTTCGGATGGCTCCATTGAAATGGCGCAGGATGTAAAATGTGAATATATTCATGCACTTTCCAAGCAGGTCACTGTGCTTTCCGAAGTAGGCTCAAAGGATGAAAACAAGATCATTCCGCCTTACAAATGGATACAGCTGATCAAATCTGAACTGCAGGCGGGTGCATGGAAAGTAATTGGCGAGGCCAGAGAATCAGGAAATGTAGGATTGTTCAGGGCAAGCGGTGAAGTGCGGCAAGGGCTTGTTGAAGAAATCCTGACTGAAATCGCCTTTGAAGACATGCTCTGGGAAGCGCCGCAGAAATCGCAGCAAGTCTGGTTTGTAAAATTGCTGGGCGCCAATGTGAATTTAGGGAATATTGCCCCGAGTGAACTCATTCCGCTGGAAACAATCCGTTTGGGATTGCGCGGAGATACTTTCAATCACTTCCTGAATACAAAGACCAAGCAAAAGTGGAAAATCGATTCCAAATAATATCACATACTTAAATACAGACTTGTTAAATTAAATTAGCTATGGAATTTCTAACGCAGTTCATTGATTTCTTTCTTCATCTGGACAAGCATTTGTTCAATATCGTGGAACAATACGGCACGCTTACTTATGTTATTCTGTTCCTGATTGTTTTTACAGAAACCGGACTTGTAATCATGCCTTTGCTGCCGGGCGATTCGCTGTTATTCGCTGCGGGAGCCATTGCAGCCAATCAGGGAACCGGCCTGAATGTATGGCTGATTATTATCGTACTGATCATTGCGGCACTTCTGGGTGACAATGTCAATTACTTTACGGGTAAAAAGTTTGGCGGAGAAATCAAGAAACGGGAGCGTATATTATTCCTGAAAAGAGAGTATCTTGAAAAAACAGAAGCATTCTACGAAAAGCATGGCGGAAGCACCGTAATCATGGCTCGCTTCATTCCGATTGTGCGTACAGTTGCTCCGTTCGTGGCCGGCGCCGGAAGTATGAATTATTCAAAATACATTGTTTACTGCGTAATTGGAGCTATTTTATGGGTCCCGACACTTACACTGCTGGGCTTTTTCTTTGGCAACATGGAAATTGTTAAAAAGAACTTCGAACTGGTTATTTTCGGCATAATCGGCTTCTCCATACTTCCAATGATTTTCCAGTATTTCAAAAGCCGTTTTACAAAACCGACTGCTGCATAGGAGATTAGCTATTAGCGATTGGCTGTTAGCAATTTGATTATTTTAGCTTTAAGCATTAAATTTATATTCCTGTAAAAAGAGCTGTTAGCCAGAAGCCGACAGCTCTTTTTTTGTCAGAACCAAAAAAGCTGCCAGCTCGGAGCCGACAGCTTTTTTGTTGTTATTTGTTGAAAGCTTTTAGCCAAATGAAAGAACGCTAACTAAAAGCTAATAGCTAACCGCTAGAAGCTAACAGCTCATCAAGATTTCGAAGAGTAATTGGGTGCTTCTTTCTGGATCATTACATCGTGCGGATGACTTTCTTTCACTCCGGCAGAAGTTATTTTTACAAATTGTGCTTTTTGCAGTTCGGTAATATTCGAGGCTCCGCAGTAACCCATTCCGGCTTTCAGCCCGCCAACCATTTGGTAAACGATTTCTGAAACTTTGCCTTTGAACGGAACCCGGCCTACAATTCCCTCCGGAACAAGCTTTTTGATATCATCCTCCGCATCCTGAAAATACCGGTCTTTGGAACCGTCTTCCATGGCTTCCACCGATCCCATTCCCCGATAAGCTTTGAATTTCCGTCCTTCATAAATGACGATTTCACCCGGCGCTTCGTCGCTTCCGGCCAGCATGGAACCGATCATGATTGTACTTGCACCGCCGGCCAAAGCTTTTGTAATATCACCTGAAAAACGGATTCCGCCATCGGCAATTACAGGAACGTCTGTGCCTTTCAGCGCCTCGGCTGCCCACATGACTGCAGTAAGCTGCGGAACACCGATACCGGCAATGATCCGCGTTGTGCAGATACTTCCCGGCCCTACTCCTACTTTTACTGCGTCCGCACCAGCATCCGCCAATGCTTTTGCACCTTCACCGGTTGCTACATTTCCTGCAATGACATCCAGTTTCGGAAAGTGCTGTTTTACAGATTTCAAAGCTTCAATAACGCCAAAAGAATGGCCGTGTGCCGTATCAAGGCTGATGACATCCACTCCGGCTTTTACCAGCGCCTCCACTCTTTTCAGCAAATCATGCGTTACGCCTACTGCTGCCCCGACGCGCAGCCTTCCGTATTCGTCCTTGCACGCATTCGGGTGCGATTTACGTTTAAGTATGTCTTTGTAAGTAATCAAGCCGGTAAGACGATACTCGGCATCTACAATCGGGAGTTTTTCGATTTTGTATTCCTGCAGGATTTTTTCCGCGTCGTCCAGCGACAAACCTTCGGATGCCGTAATCAGCTTTTCCTTGGTCATGATCTCGGTTACCGGTTTTGACATTTCTTTCTCAAAACGCAGATCCCTGTTTGTAAGGATACCGATCAGCTTGTGATCTTTGTCAATTACGGGAATGCCGCCGATTTTGAACTCACGCATGATCTGATGCGCATCGCCCAGTGTTGCAGTATCCGAAAGTGTGATTGGATCCAGGATCATTCCGCTTTCCGAACGTTTTACCTTCCGTACTTGCTCAGCCTGAGCTTCAAGGCTCATATTCTTGTGAATAATACCGATTCCTCCTTCCTGCGCCATGGCAATAGCGAGATCAAATTCGGTTACCGTATCCATTGCAGCAGAAACAAGCGGCACGTTCAGCTCAATGTTACGGGTAAGCTTGGTTTTGGTTGTTGTATTGCGAGGCAGGATCTCTGAATAACCAGGTATTAGAAGAACGTCGTCGTAAGTGAGTGCCTCAAGGAGGACTTTGGATAGCTCTGTGCTCATAGCAAATAAACGATTGTTATTTGCCGGGCAAAATTATGAAGAAGTTTGCAGTAAATAAAATAAATTGCACTTTCCCGATAAATATTCTTGGCAAAGTTTTTTTTCAGAGCTGCAAATTTCAGGAAACCAGCACCCTTACTTTCTTGATCCTTTTCTTGTCAGCCGATTGTACTTTAAAGGTGATTTCCCTGTGAACGGCAATTTCTCCGGTTCGCGGCAATCTTGAAAATAATTCCAGCAGCAGCCCCGCCAGCGATTCACTGCTTCCGCGGACCTCATCAAAATAATCCGTTTCAAGGTTCAGGATTCTGCAAAGATCGTTGATAAGCACCTTTCCTTCAAAGACGTAGGTATTATCATCAACCTGCGTGTAATTTACTTCTTCATCTTCGTCGTATTCATCGTTAATATCGCCAAAGATTTCTTCTATAATATCTTCCAGTGTGATGAGGCCGCTGGTTCCGCCGTATTCATCCACAACAATGGCCATATGCACACGGCGGTTCTGGAAATCCTTCATCAGATCGTCGAGATGCTTGCTTTCAGGAATAAAATAAACAGGCCGTAAAAGTTTCTGCCAGTGAAAATGCTCGTCCAGATGAATATGCGGCAGTAAATCCTTTACGTTCAGAATACCTTCAATATGGTCGAGGTCATCACGGAAAACGGGAACGCGAGAATAACCAGATTTATTGATTTTGTCCATCAGCTCATGGAAATCCAGTTCTATATCAAAAGCTGTAATATGCAGCCGCGCCTGCATGGCTTTTTTGGCGTTTGTCTGCCTGAAATTGGCAAGCCCTCTTAAAAGGTCCGTTTCTTCTTCGCTTTCTGCTTTGGATTCCAGCATTTCCGTTGAAATGTCGGCACCTTCCGGAGTAAGCACGCCAAGAGAATAGCCAAGGTTCATGATCGGCTGGGTAAGCGGACGGCAGATTTTGATCAGAAATTGCGTTGTTCCTGCAATTCTGGGAATAAGCTCGTTGGCTCGCCGTGCACAGTTATACCGGACAACGGCATCCAGCCACACCCAGACAGCGATACTTCCGATGGCAATCCAGTGAAGCAGCTCCGTTGTGCTGTTTTGAAAATGCATCCAGAAAAGTCTTGCGGCCAGCAACAATGCGAGTAATGTTACCGCACGCTGAACCAATGAAAGTGCCAGTTGCTGAATCCGGCTTGGAACGTTGCTTTCGGCTTCGTTTTTACGCTCCCAAGGATTTTCCATTGCCCCGGAAGCCGCATATGCAGCACGTATTCCCGAAAGGAAAACGGAAATAAAGAAGAAAACAATGATAATAATGAGGTCATATGGCGCCAGAAAATCAGTGGGTACGATGACTCCGGCTAATATAGCTTGCGTACAGTTTCGGGGATATGAAATCCCCGTACGCGTTCGGGCGAGAGGATCGTCACTTTCAGTTGATTCTTTCACGGAATATCTGGAAAAGTTTACAATAAACTTTCATTTGTTTAAATGTAGCGATTCTGCTCACAAATATTATTCCAAATGTTTTTAAAAAATGAAATAAGCATTTTTCCGAGCAGAACCGGTTAATAAACAGGAATGTTATGAATCAGAAAGGCAGATCATCGTCGTCGTTGCCTGCTGCCAGCGCCGGCGGAATCGGATCGGATGAACGCGCAGGCTGACTGCTTCTCGGCGCCGATGACTGGGAATAGCCCTGATTCGGGTCTGTTCCTGCGCCGGAACCGGCCGGTCCTCCCAGCAAAGTCATGCTGTTGGCACGAATGGTTATTCCGGTTCTTTGCTGACCTTCCTTGTCTGTCCAGCTGTCGGTACGGATACGGCCTTCGATATAAACCTGATTTCCTTTTTTAAGATACTTTTCGGCCACTTTGGCAAGTCCTTCCCAAAGTTCAATCCGGTGCCATTCGGTGTTGTCTACTCTTTCGCCATTTTTGTTGGTATACGATTCCGTTGTAGCAATGTTGAATTTGGCCACTGCCGATCCGCTTTCGAGGTATCTTACTTCGGGGTCACTTCCCAGATTTCCTATTAAAATTACTTTATTAACACTTCCTGCCATGATTTCTGATTGTCAATGATTATTAAAAACAGATTTAAAGATAACGGATCCGAAAGCTTTTTATATCCTCTTAATGATTTTTAAAACGAATGAATCCTGTAAAAATATTTCATAGAAACGAAAATGATACCGCCGCAACAATATGCAGATTCTTTTACAAATAATGCACTTCTTTCAAAACGGTATCGATCAGGATCGGTTTTGGAAGTTCCTCCACTTCTTCTTTTGAGTAAAACGCAAGGTTTCCAGACAGATCCGGATTTTTTTCCTGCGGAACTGTAATCCACCAAAAGTGCACGTGCAGCTTCTGATGTGAAAGTACATGGATGTATTCTTTGGGTATTTCCCTGATGATGCCCGTTTGCAACAGTTCATTCAGCATTTCATAATCCGCAAAATCATCAGGTGAAACAAGCGGTTTTGCAGATTCTACAAGAAAAAAGTCATAAAGCCCTTTCCAGATATCCTTTGAAGTTCTTTCCTTCATGGCAAGCTTTTCACCTTTCTGAATGATAAAATAATTGAAGAAACGCTTTTTTGCAGCCGTTTTTTTAGCTTTTACCGGAAGCTGGTTCTGCATTTTGAACTCGTAAGCAAAACAAATGTCATTAAAAGGACAAACGGAACAATCCGGTGAAACGGGCACGCACTGAATAGCGCCAAACTCGATCATGGCCTGGTTATAGGTTGCCGGATCTTCGCGCGAAACAAGCTCCTTCGCCAATGCTGCAAATTCCTTTTTACCTTCATTGCTCAGCATGTCCGACTGAATTCCGAAAATCCTGGACATGACGCGGTAAACATTGCCGTCGATGGCAGCAACTGCTTCGCCGAAAGCAAAGGAAGCAATGGCGGCGGCGGTGTAGTTTCCAAGACCTTTCAGCCTGGAGAGTTCCGCAGCCGTTTCAGGGAATTTGCCTTCGTATTCATTCACAATCTGTCTTGCTGTAAAGTGCATGTTCCTTGCCCTTGAATAATAGCCAAGCCCCTGCCAGAGCCGCAGCACATCACGCTCGTCCGCGCTGGCCAGATCGAATACAGTCGGATAATGATGCAGGAATTTTTCGTAATACGGAGTTCCCTGCGCCACACGCGTTTGCTGTAAAATTATTTCGGACAGCCATATTTTATACGGGTCAGTTGTTTGTCTCCAGAGCAGCGGACGATGGTTTTTGAGATACCAAGATTTAAGTTTTTTATTAAAATCAATTACCTGAAAATGATCCGGTACCATATAATTTGTACTTATATACACTGTTTTTTAACCATTTAGAAAAAAAATGAAAACGCCATTCTTTTAAATTCTGGTAAAATTACCGTACCTTTGTGTTCCCAAAATTCAGAGGAGCAAGTAAATAAATGAAATAATATCCACTTAAAGTAAACAATCAAAGTGACTAAGGCAGACGTAATCGCACAGATTTCTGAGAAAACAGGTGTAGACAAGGGCGATGTTCAACAAACGCTAGAATCGTTTTTCACCGTAGTAAAGGACTCCCTTTCTGATGGTGAGAACCTTTATGTAAGAGGTTTCGGTAGTTTCATTAATAAAAAGCGTGCGCGTAAGGTTGCCCGTAATATTTCGAAGGGAACTTCAATGATTATTGATGAGCACTTTGTGCCAAGCTTCAAGCCTGCAAAAGTTTTTGTTGAGCAAGTTAAGGAAAGTGACAAACTGAAAGCAGTCGCTGAAAAGTAATTCCCTGAAAAGGCATTGGTTATAAAAGTATGAAAAAGTCTATTTTACTTTCATGTGTATTTGCAATAGCGCTGGTTGGAACGCTTTTCAGCCTTCCCAAGGTTGTTGTGAATACAAAGGGAAAAGAAATGGACAAAGAGAGAAGCCAGACGGCTGCAGCTGCAAAAACATCTGCTCCGGAAACGTCTCCGCAGTCGCATGATGGAGCCACTTTATCACCGGATCAGCAGAAAATAGTTGATCAGCTCAGAAGTGGCTTCATGCAGGCGGGCGAAAAAGAAAAAATTGCAGCCGGATTGAAGTTGTCCGATAAATTTGCAGAACTTCAGAAATTTGACAGTGCCGCTTTCTATGCGGAAAAAGTTACCCTTTTAGCTCCGACCATTGACAATCTTGTCAGAACCGGCGATCGTTATTACGAAGCATACGGTTTTGCAGTGGATGAACAGAAAGCAAAAAATCTCGGCGCTAAAACCCGGGAATATTACCAGAAAGCGATTGACCAGAATCCTGGCTTACTGGCTGCAAAAGCCAATATGGCCATGACTTACGTAAACACGGAAAACCCGATGCAGGGTATTCTGATGCTGCGTGAAGTCATTGATACCGATCCCACCAATGAACTTGCATTGTTCAATCTCGGGATTTTATCCATGCGGTCCAACCAGTATTCCAAAGCTGCCGACAGGTTCAGACAGATTTTAACGAATAACCCTGCCAACACAAAAGCGAAATTCTACTTGGGATTGACTCTTGTTGAGCTGGGTGACAAGGAACAAGCGCGTAAGATTCTGTCGGAGGTCAAAAAAGAAGAAAAAGATCCGGTTATCCAGCAAGCCATCGGTGAACTGGAAGATCGGATGAACAATTGATAAACAGAAATAAGAAAATCATTTTTTATTTATAAACGACACAAGTTATGCCTTGCGGAAAGAAAAGAAAAAGACATAAGATTTCCACTCACAAGAGAAAGAAACGCCTTAGAAAAAACAGACATAAGAAGAAATAATTATCATGACCGGATTTTAATAAAAAATCCGGTCATGCCTTCTTCACCTCGTATGTATTGCCCCTTTTATTCTTGAAAAGCGGGAGGTTATTTATCAACATTATATAGCCATTCAGTTGGTTTAACATTGAGTAACGAATTATTAATCAATTCTACTCAAAAGGGAGAACGTATAGCCCTTTTGCAGGATAAACGTCTTTTAGAATATCACGTCGAAACACCGGATCAGAGCTTTACCGTCGGGGATATTTATCTTGGTACGGTCAGAAAGCTGGTCGCGGGGCTGAATGCCGCGTTTGTGGATGTCGGATTTGAAAAAGATGCGTTTCTGCATTACCTTGACTTAGGGCCTAACATCAATTCTCTCAACAAGCTTACAAAGGATGTAATTTCCAAGCGCGTCAATTCGGGCAAGCTGAACAATTTCAAAATGGAACCTGAAATTGAAAAGCTTGGAAAAATCGATAAAGTACTTTCAAAGAATCAGCCGATTCTTGTACAGATCGTCAAAGAGCCTATTTCTACAAAAGGCCCGCGTCTTTCCTGCGATATTTCCATTGCAGGCCGTTATATTGTACTGGTTCCTTTTTCCAATTCTGTAAACCTTTCCAAAAAGATTACGGACAAACAGGAAAGAAATCGGTTACAGCGTCTGATGTCTTCCATTAAGCCGGCCAATTTCGGTGTAATCATCCGTACGGTTGCAACCGGAAAAGATGTTGACGAACTGAACAAGGATTTGCAGGATTGCCTTGACAAGTGGGAAAACGGCATTAAAAACCTTCGTGATGCCAAGCCGCGCGACCGCGTGATCGGTGAAATGAACCGTGCTTCTTCCATTATCCGCGATATGCTTAATGAATCTTTTGACAGCATTACGGTGGATTCCAAAGAGGTTTATGAGGACATCAAAGCCTACATCCACAACATTGCGCCGGACAAGGAGAATATTCTCAAGCTTCACAACGGCAAAAACAAGATCTTCGAACAGTTCGGTCTGGAAAAACAGATTAAATCCTTGTTCGGACGTTCGGTAAGTCTGCCAAACGGCGGTTATCTGATCATTGAACATACCGAAGCTTTACACGTCATTGACGTTAACAGCGGAAACAAGTCCAATTCTGAAGAAGATCAGGAAGCTACCGCACTGAGCGTGAATGTGGAAGCAGCCAAGGAAATTGCCAGACAACTGCGCTTGCGCGATATGGGTGGCATTATTGTCGTGGATTTTATCGACATGAAAAAAGCGGAAAACAAACGTACGCTTTTTGATATCATGCGCGATGAAATGAAAGGCGACCGTTCGAAATACACGATCCTTCCGCTTTCAAAATTCGGTCTGCTGCAAATCACACGTCAGCGTGTGCGGCCGGAAATGAATATTGTAACGCGTGAAACCTGCCCTACTTGTGGCGGAACGGGTACAATCCAGGCCAGCATTCTTGTATCAGATGTAATTGCGAACAATCTGGATTATATTCTGACCAAGCAGAACGAACGCGGAATCACAATTTCACTTCATCCGTTCCTTCATTCCTATTTTACGAAAGGACTGATTTCAGAACAGGTGAAATGGCTTTTCCGCTACAAAACCTGGGTTAAGCTGATTAAGGACTCGTCTCTTGGTGTTGTGGATTTCAAATTTCATAATCAGTACGGAGAAGAAATAGAGATTGTTCCCGGAAACTAGCATGGCATTGTAAAGTTTGTCTGGCTATTTACCTTTCCAGACAGGACTTCTTTTTTCTTTGAAAGCCATTGTGCCTTCTTTTGCATCTTCCGTTTGAAGCAAATGATCCAGTTGTGCTTTAAGAAAAGCATGCTGCTCATTTTGAGGAATATGCTTTAATTTCATCAGTGCTTCCATTCCCGACTGAATTGCCAAAGGCGCATTCCGGCAAATTTCTGCTGCAAGTGTTTTCACCTGTTCAGCAATGCTTTCCTTTTCTGTAACTGAAGTAACAAGCCCTGCCCGAAAAGCTTCGTCTGCATTGTAGGTTTTGCCGGTTATTGCCATTTCCAGTACTTTTCTTGGCGGAATAATATTCAGCAAGGAAGCCATAACCTGCATTGGCCATATGCCGCGTTTCACTTCCGGCAGACTGAAAGTGCATTCATTGGTACAAATCACGAATGTGCAGCCGCAAATAATCAGAAATCCTCCCGCGATAACTGCGCCTTCCACTTGTGCAATGCTTGGTTTCAACAATCCGGCAAAGGCATCTCCGAGCCTTATTTCTTCACGCGCAGCCGGCAACGAGGTATTTTCAGTATTTGCAGACAAATCGTGAAAAGCATTCAGATCGGCTCCGGCACAAAAAACAGGACCTTCTGCATTGATGATAACGCACCTTACATCGCTGTGATAATGTGCAAAAGCCAGCGCAAAAGTAATTTCGGCGGCCATGGAAGGTGTGAAAGCATTGCGCTTGTGCGGCCGGTTCAGCGTGATGGTGAAAATATGATCCGCCAGAGAAGTTTTTATGTATAAAAATCTGACAGCATCAAATGACTGCACGTCTTCTTCTGTGTAAAATCGCATGGCAATTTCAGGCAATTAGCTGTCTTTCAGTCTAAATTAAAGATAATTTCTTTAACCTGCGATAACCCGTTCCAGCATTTTTATATACTGCGCAATGCCTTCTTCTATTTCCCGGAGGTAAATAAATTCATCCGCACTATGCGATCTTGCAGAATGGCCCGGCCCCATTTTCAGCGACGGACAATCCAGTAAAGCCTGGTCGGAAGTTGTGGGCGAGCCATAAGCAGCCCGGCCGAGTTTCAAGCCTTCCTGAACAATGGGATGTTCCATCGGAATGCTGGACGGCCGCAGCCGGATTGATCTTGCAGAAACCTCGGACTGAATATTGCTCTGGATAACTTCAATGACTTCTTCCAGCGAATACTGTTCCGTTACCCTGACATCAATCGTGAATGTACAGGCGTCGGGCACTACGTTATGCTGCGTTCCCGCGTTGATGATGGTAACAGACATTTTGATCGGGCCAAGCGTCGGTGAAACTTTTGGGAAACTGAAACCGGAAATCCACTGAATATCCTTCAATGCTTTGTAAATGGCATTTTCTCCTTCTTCCCTTGCTGCATGTCCGGATTTTCCTTTTGCCGTGCAATCCAGCACCAGCAAACCTTTTTCAGCGACTGCAAGGTTCATTTCAGTCGGCTCGCCTACGATAGCAAATGAAATTTCGGGCAGTTCGGGAATGACTATTTCCAATCCGTCCTTACCGGATATTTCTTCTTCCGCCGTTGCAGCCATAACCAGATTATAGCTTAGATCTTTACGATTATAGAAGTGGCAAAAAGTTGCTATCAGCGAAACAAGACATCCGCCGGCATCATTACTTCCCAAACCATACAGTTTTTCATCATCTGTAATGGCTTTGAAAGGGTCCAGCGTCCAGGATTTGTTGGGCTTTACGGTGTCATGATGGGAATTCAGCAAAATCGTAGGCTTGCTTTCATCAAAATGGCGGTTATATGCCCAGATGTTATTTTTCTTGGTCTGAAAAGGAATATTTTTACCTGTAAAAAAATCTGAAATCAACGCAGCAGTCTGCGTTTCCTCTCTGCTGAACGAAGGCAGTTCAATCAAACCTTTCAAAAGCGCAATGGCTTCTTCCGTATGCAACTGTAAATTTTCTGAAGTCATTACCATCTTACCTGTCCGTCCCCTTTTACAATCCATTTTTCAGTTACAAGCTTTTCCAGTGCAAAAGGCCCTCTTGCATGTAGTTTTTGTGTAGAAATCCCGATTTCCGCACCCAATGCAAAAACGCCGCCGTCTGTAAACCGGGTGGAAGCATTGGCGTAAACCGAAGCTGCATCCACTTCTTTGAGGAATGTTTCAATTGCATGCTTGTCTGTGGAAACAATGGCTTCCGAATGGCGCGAAGAGTACATTTCGATATTTTTCAATGCATCGTCCAGCCCGTCCACAATTTTTACAGAACATTTGAAATCCAGAAATTCTCTTCCAAAATCGTCCGGCTGCGCTTTTTGCAGGTATGGATAACCTGCATTTTCCAAAATCGGATAAGCAGTTTCGTCAGCAAAAACCTCTACATTCCATTTGACAAAACCCTCTTTTAATTTCGGCAAAAAGCTTTCTGCAACTTCGCGATCAACAAGAACAGTATCCAGCGCATTGCAAGCCGCCGGTTTCGACACTTTCGCATTGACAACAATCTGCGCCCCTTTATCCAGATCGCCTGTTTTTTCAATATACGTATGGCAAACTCCGGCTCCGGTTTCTATGGTCGGAACAAGCGAATTTTGCCTAACGTATTTGATAAGTCCTTCCGAACCGCGCGGAATAATGATATCCACATACTGCGTGGCAGTGAGCAGTTCGCCTACAAATTCACGTCCGGTCGGCAGCAGCGTAACAGCCGCATCCGGAATACCGAATTGCGCAAGTGCTTCATGAATCAGACTGACCAGATACGTATTGGAATAATGCGCTTCCTTGCCGCCTTTGAGCACGCAGGCATTGGCCGAACGCAGGCAAAGCGAAGCCACATCAATCGTTACATTCGGGCGTGATTCGTAGATGACGCCTACAACGCCAAGCGGCACGGCAATTTTCGTTAAAGAAAGCCCTTGTTCAATCGTTTTTTCAGGAAAAATATCGCCGGAAGGATCGGGCAGCGCGGCTACATCGCGCAGACTTTGCGCCAGATCTCTGATCCTTTTCTCATTCAGAAGCAACCGGTCTTTTTTCGGATCGGCATCATCCATCAAGGCAAGGTCTTTCCGGTTTTCCGTAATGATGTTTTCGGCATTGGATAAAACCAGTTCGGAAAGTGCCACAAGCAGTTCGGAACGCTGCTCGTCCGTCAGCCGGCGAACAGCGGCGGATGCATTTCTGGTTTCCTTTAAAAGCGGTAAGATAGATTCCATCAGAGTAAAACAATATCATTGGCATGCGCCACTTCAAAATTCAGTGTTTTCAGGTTTGCACGAATGGCCGAGGAAGTTTCCCTTGCTCTTGCCACGGCGATCATTTCTTTTTCGTGCGAATAAATTTCGATGATTTCTCCGGATTCAAAATCGCCGTCCACTTCGGTTACGCCTACTGCCAGAAGACTTTTTCTTTTTAACAAAGCCTTCGAAGCGCCTTCATCAATCTGTAATCTGCCGGATACGAGCCCTCCGCTTCCAAGCCAGCGGTTGCGGGCGGATAACGTACTTTTCCCCGGCTGAATAAGCGTTCCGGCATTTCCTTTCAGCGCTTCCAGCAGTTCATCCTTTCCGTTCATGCCGAAAATAATAACCCGGATTGCCATACGCGCCGCAAGTTTGGCAAAGGTAAGCTTGGAAGCCATTCCGCCAAGTCCGAGGAATGATTTATCGGTTCTTACAAATTTAAAAACTTCATTTACATTCGATACGTTCCTCAGGATTTTCCCCTGTTCGTCAAGAAGTCCGCCCACAGACGTACAAAACATCAGTATTTCCGCACCGAAACCGACTGCAAGCAAAGTAGCAAGTTCATCATTATCCGAAAATTTCAGCTCACGGTCACTAACCACGTCATTTTCATTAACAATTGGAATGATATTGTTTTCCCAGAGCTCTTCAAATGTTTCTTTCAACTGCAGAAATTTGCCCCGGTTTGCAAAATGCTGCCTTTCACAGAGACTTTGTGCAATGTATATTTTATTGGGTGCAAAATGATTCGCATACAAGCCGACAAGCAAAGGATTTCCAACCGAAGCAGCGGCTTTTCGCTGCGTCATGGTGCCTTTATAATCCTGAATATAGGCTTTTCCGGCACCCACCGCCCCGGAAGAAACAATAATAATGCGATAGCCGGAATGAATTTCCGAGACCTGCCGCGCTATTTCCGAAATGATCCGGATATCAGGCTCGCCGGAAGGAAGTGTAATAGAAGCGGTACCGAACTTTATTACTAATATTGGTTTTGACACTTTAATATCTGAAATAATGGCATGCCGCAAGTTCCGCACATGCTTTTTGAAAGCCGATTTTGGGCTAAAAATAAATCATTTAAAATGAAGTTGAATACTTTCCTGCTTTATACCGGCATTATTTGAATCAGAAAGGGTTTTCAGGTACGCTTCCGTCAAATTTTATTTTCAGTTTCAGAGCCTGCTTCAAAAGTTCAAGATAAATGTTTCTTGGAATTTCGATGGCGCCGTAACGCAGCACATTGTCATTGATAAATTGTGTATCCAGCAGAGCAAACCGGTTTCTGCGCAGGATCTGGATCAGATAATGAAATGCAACCTTGGACGCATTGCTTTCTGCCGAGAACATGGATTCCCCGAAAAATGCACCGTTTACAGATACACCGTAAAGCCCGCCCGCCAGCTTGCCGTTCCGGTAAGCTTCCACGCTGTGCGCATAACCCAGCTGATGCAGCGATGTGTATGTTGCAATGATTTCTTCGGAAATCCACGTACCTGTTTCGTTTGTCCGCGGCCCGGCACATCCGCGCATCACGCCTTCAAAATCTGTATTTACTCTTATCTCAAAATACTTTTTATTCAGAACCGGGCGAAGTGATTTGGAAGGTTTATACGTTTCGATGGGAATAATGGCCCTTGGATCCGGCGAATACCAGTAAATGGTGCCGTCTGCCTCAGCCATCGGAAATATGCCGTTAATATATCCATACAGTAAATCATCGGTTGTAATCTCTGACATTGAAGCAGTTAGTTAGAATTTATCAGCAGCTGTTAGAATTTAACGCATCAAACGAACCATAAAAATATATTTTCTGTTTCTTTGGAGTGACAATTTTTTTTTCAAAATTTGCACCTTACTACGACACACAACCAAGTCAATGAACAACAACGGCATACATACTGTTCTTCATACTACGCCTTTCCGATTCAGGTCCCCGCGGACCGCATGATTATCTTTTACCTACGTGGTAAAGCTTTTATACCCCTTTTTCCTTTATAATTCCTGAAACGTCCCATCGTTTTTATTCTGGGTATATTAATTATTGTTTCGAACATTTTTGTCAGAGTAGCCATCAATGAAAAATACCGAAGTAGTGGGCAGTAAGTTTATCGTTCAGACTGCCAATGAAAATCATTTCCGTTTTGCCGAAATTATCTGTGCAGAAATGGAAGAGAGCGCCAAAAAGCGTGGTACCGGAATAGCCAAACGTTCTCCTGTTTATATCATGGAGAAAATGGTGGAAGGAAAAGCAATTATTGCAACAACGGAAACCGGCGAATGGGTTGGTTTCTGCTATATAGAAACGTGGGAACACGGAAAGTTCGTAGCGAATTCAGGCCTTATCGTACATCCTGATTTCCGCAACAGCGGAATGGCCAAGGCAATCAAGCAAAAGGCGTTTGAACTGTCACGCACCAAATACCCGGATGCCAAAATCATTGGTATCACGACGAGCTTGCCGGTTATGAAAATCAATTCGGACCTTGGCTATGAACCCGTTACGTTCAGCGAACTTCCTGCGGACGACGCGTTCTGGAAAGGTTGTGCAAGCTGCGTTAATTACGATGTTTTGACGCGTACCGGCAGAAAGCACTGTCTTTGCACCGGCATGATGTATAACCCGGACGACAAGAAAAAACCGGAAGTGGAAAAAACTTCCTGGGATTTCCTGAAAGAGTCGAGCCTTTATGAGCGCTGGATGCGTATCAAACAACGCATTTTACTGCGAAGGGAAGAACGCGCCAAAAAGAAAAACGCCGGGGCCGTGCTCGTACATTAAAGTACCGCATTCATTTACAGATCTTATATATCTTTTAAATACCTCGCCCGGCAGTCAAAACAAGCCGAAGCGAGGTATTTTTTGTTACTTTGTACTTCCATTTTCAGCATTTAATAGAATCCCGTTTTTATAATGTCACAGCCAAAAGTAGTATTAGCGTTCAGCGGAGGATTAGATACCTCCTTTTGTGTTAAATATTTAGCCGAGGATAAAGGTTATGAAGTTCATTCTGTTCTGGTGGATACCGGCGGCTTTTCCGAAGAAGAACTGAAAACGATTGAAGCCAACGCATACGCTCTTGGCGTAAAAAAACATGCAACGATTTCCAAGACCAGCGATTATTATAATGATTGCATCAAATATCTGATCTTCGGAAATATCCTTAAAAATAATACTTACCCGCTTTCCGTAAGTGCAGAACGCGTGTTCCAGGCGGTTGCCGTTGCGGAATATGCCAAAGAAATAGGCGCCAGTGCCATTGCACACGGAAGTACAGGCGCCGGAAACGATCAGGTTCGTTTTGATATGGCTTTTCGTATCATCATTCCGGAAGCTGAAATCATTACGCCGATCCGTGACCTTAAACTTTCCCGCGAAGCCGAAATCGAATATCTGACCAACAAAGGCGTCGGACGTGAATGGGCAAAAGCGGCTTATAGCATCAATAAAGGACTTTGGGGAACTTCCGTCGGTGGAAAAGAGACATTGACTTCTGAACAATACCTGCCGGAATCGGCATGGCCTACGCAGGTTTCCAAAACCGAGCCGGAAACCATTACGCTTGAATTTATAAAAGGCGAACTGAAAGCCGTTGCCGGAGAAACTTTTGACAATCCGGTTCAGGCCATTCAGAAACTTGCCGCCATTGCACAGCCTTTCGGAATCGGGCGGGATATTCATGTTGGTGATACGATTATCGGTATCAAAGGCCGTGTCGGTTTTGAAGCTGCCGCGCCGCTGATTATTATCAAAGCGCATCATACGCTGGAAAAACATGTGCTGAGCGAACAGCAGCTTTACTGGAAAGAACAGCTTTCAAACTGGTACGGAAGCCTGCTGCACAAAGGTCAGTTTGTAGAACCGGTGATGCGCAACATTGAAACTTTCCTGACGGACACGCAATCGCATGTTACAGGAAAAGTCCATGTTTTTCTGGCACCATATCGTTTTCATGTGGAAGGAATCGAATCGCCGTTTGATCTGATGTCTTCCAAATTCGGCAGCTACGGCGAAATGAACAATGCCTGGACTGGTGACGACGTCCGCGGTTTTTCGAAAGTAGCTTCCAATCAGGTAATGATTTATCAGAAAGTAAGTGAGTCCTTAGAAAGTTAATCATTTAATATATGGACTCATTAACACATAGTACTGCAAATTCTATTAATATAGGAATAATTGGTGCGGCGGGATACACAGGCGGAGAACTGATCCGAATTCTGATTAATCATCCCAATGTAAATATTGCTTTTGCACATAGTAAAAGTCAGGCTGGGAAACCGGTTTATGCCACGCATACGGATCTTCTGGGCGATACAGAACTGGTTTTTACCGGAAATGATATGCAGGAATTACTGAATGCAACGGATCTTCATGCCATTTTCCTTTGTTCCGGACATGGAGAATCAAAAAAGTTTTTGTCAGAATTTACGGTTCCGGAATCTGTAAAAATCATTGACCTGAGTACCGATTTCCGCAATGAGTCGGAAGGCTTTATTTACGGATTGCCTGAATTGCAGAAAGACAAAATCAGAACTGCCCGTAAAATTGCCAATCCGGGCTGTTTTGCAACCAGTATTGAACTTGCTATTCTGCCATTGGCCAATGCGGGTTTAATTAACGATGAAATTCATGTCAGTGCCGTTACGGGAAGTACAGGCGCAGGTCAGGCATTGAGCCCGACAACACATTTTACCTGGCGGAACAACAATATGTCTGTTTACAAGGCATTTACGCATCAGCATCTGACCGAAATCAAGATGAGCGTAGGCAGGCTTCAGAATGGATTTGACAAAGCCATCAACTTCATTCCGTATCGCGGCGATTACACGCGCGGCATTATGGCCAATGTTTATACCACCTTCAGCGGCACCATTGAAGAAGCAAAAAATCTTTATAAGGACTTTTATGCTTCGCATCCATTTACGCATGTAAGCGATGCACCGGTTGATCTGAAACAGGTTGTCAATACTAACAAATGCCTCATCAGCCTGGAAGTGCATGACGGAAAGTTGCTGGTTACAAGCATTATAGACAATCTTACAAAAGGTGCTTCCGGACAGGCGGTACAAAACCTGAATCTGCTTTTCGGATTGCCGGAAGATGCCGGATTAAGACTGAAAGCACCTGCTTTTTAATTGTTAAATAAAATCAGAAGACATCTTAATCAAACGGAAATGTCACATTTATTTGATGTATACCCTATTTACGATATAGAGCCGGTCAAGGCGCAGGGAAGTTATTTATGGGACCAGAACGGGACCAAATACCTTGATCTGTACGGCGGCCATGCAGTTATTTCGGTTGGTCACTGCCATCCGTATTACGTAGAAATGCTGACCAAACAGCTTCATGCAATCAGCTTTTACTCCAATTCGGTTAAAATATCCTTGCAGGAAGAACTTGCTGAAAAGCTCGGTGCGCTTTCCGGACATCCTGATTACAAGCTGTTTTTATGCAATTCGGGAGCGGAAGCCAACGAAAATGCGCTGAAACTGGCCTCTTTTCATAATGGACGCACCAAGGTTGTTTCCTTTACAAAATCCTTTCACGGACGTACTGCAGGCGCTGTGGCTGCAACGGACAATCCGTCCATTGTTGCTCCGGTAAATTATAACAAGCACGTTACTTTCCTGCCTTTCAACGATGTTGAGTCGCTGGAACAAGGCATTACAGATGAAGTTTGTGCCGTTATCGTAGAAGGGATTCAGGGCGTTGGCGGGATCAATGTTTGTACGGACGAGTTTTTACAGGCATTGAGAAGCAAATGCGACGAAACCGGTGCTATTCTCATTATGGACAGCGTACAATGCGGTTACGGGCGTACCGGAAAGTTCTTTTCTTTCCAGTTCAGCGGAATTGAAGCGGACATTATTTCCATGGCAAAAGGAATGGGCAACGGGTTTCCGATCGGCGGAATCCTGATTTCTCCCAAATTCAAGGCAAGCTACGGTTTGCTGGGAACTACTTTCGGAGGAAATCACCTGGCATGTGCCGCCGGCGTTGCTGTTCTGGATATCATGAAAGATGAAAACCTGATGGAAAATGCTGCTGAAATCGGCAACTATCTTTTTAGAGGAATTGAGGAAATCGGCGGATACAAGGAACTGAGAGGGCGCGGGCTGATGATTGGGATAGAATACGATTTTGCCGTGAAAGATTTACGGAATAAACTGCTGTTTGAACACAAAATGTTTACAGGAGTTGCCGGCGCGAATACAATTCGTTTGCTGCCTTCGCTGGCATTGGGCAAAAATGAAGCCGATATGTTCCTGGAAGCATTGAGAAAAGAAGTATCGGTTGCTGCCGTTTGAAATTAATAATTACACCTGAATATTGATATAAAAGGAACGGTACCTATCCGGAACTTTGCTACTGATCTGAACTGATGAAACATTTTCTTTCCATAAAAGACGTAACCGACCTGAATCAGCTTATTACAAACGGCATCGCTGCAAAGCGTGATCCTTTTGTCAATATTGGGCTTGGTAAAAACAAAACAATCGGACTCCTGTTTTTCAATTCCAGCTTAAGAACCCGGATCAGCACGCAAAAGGCGGCGCAAAATCTCGGACTTAATGTGATTACGATGAATGTAGGACAGGATGGCTGGGGTCTGGAAATGGAAGAAGGCGTCATCATGAACGGCGACAAAGCGGAACATGTAAAGGAAGCAGCGGCGGTAATCGGCAGCTATTGTGACATCATCGGAATCCGTTCCTTTGCAGGTCTTCAGGATCGGGAAAAAGACTATTCTGAAATTGTTTTCGAACAGTTTAAAAAATACGCCGACGTTCCGATTGTCAATCTTGAATCTGCCACAAGGCATCCGCTGCAGTCGTTGGCGGATTGTATTACCATTGAAGAATTCAAGATCAAACAGCGTCCCAAAGTCGTGCTGACGTGGCTTCCGCACTTCAAGGCGTTGCCGCAGGCCGTTGCCAACTCCTTTTGCGAATGGATGAACCCGATGGATGTTGAGCTGGTTATCACACACCCCGAAGGCTACGATCTGGCACCGGAATTTGTCGGAAAAGGCCAGGTTATTTACGATCAGGACAAAGCATTGGAAGGTGCCGACTTCGTGTACGGGAAAAACTGGTCGTCTTATCAGCATTACGGACAAGTACTCACAAGCGATCCTTCCTGGATGATTACCGAAGCCAAGATGGCTTTGACAGACAATGGAAAATTCATGCACTGCCTGCCTTTACGGCGCAATATGAAGGTTGCCGATGAAGTGCTGGACGGCCCAAGGTCTCTTGTTATTGAACAGGCGGCAAACCGCGAGTGGTCTGCGCAGGCTGTACTTCGCGAAGTGCTGCTGGGATTATAAAGAATTACACTTTCGGAAACGAACTTTTAAAGATCAGGATGCAGTTAATATGAAATACGGCATCTTCAAAATACCTGAAAACAAATACTTGTAATGAGTACCGAAATACTGACTCAGCCTCTAAGAACGACTAAAAAATCAATTCATAAAACGGGCGTTCTGATTGTAAATCTGGGAACGCCGGATACGCCTTCTGTTCCTGACGTACGTAAATATTTGCGTCAGTTTCTGATGGATGAAAGGGTTATAGATATTCCTTATCTGAACAGATGGATGCTTATCAATCTGATTATTGCGCCGTTCCGTGCCCCGAAATCTGCAAAAGTTTACAAGCAGCTCTGGCGCCCGGATGGCTCTCCTCTGAAAATCTATGGCTATTCGGTAAAAGACAAACTGCAGAAAGTGCTTGGAAACGATTATGTCGTAGAACTTGCCATGCGTTATCAAAGTCCGAGCATTGAAAACGGACTGAAAGAATTAAGAAAACAATGCCTTTCCGAGATTATTGTTGTTCCGTTCTTTCCGCAGTACGCCTCTGCCTCAACGGGTTCGGTTTACAAGGAAGTCATGCGCGTTGTGCAGGACTGGGAAGTGCTTCCTGAAATCCGCTTTGTAAACCGCTTTCTGGATCATCCCAAATTCATAGAGGGCTTTGTGAATCTGGGCAAAAAATACATGGCCGAACGCGATTATGACCATTTTGTATTCAGTTATCACGGCTTGCCCGAAAGACAGATTACAAAAGGGGATGTTACCGGCAGTTTTTGTCAGTTCGGAAGCTGCTGCAATCAGCTTGATCACAGAAACCAGCATTGTTACCGCGCCCAATGCTTTGAAACCACACGTCTTCTGGTAAAAGGATTAGGAATTCCAGAAGGAAAATACACAACCTGTTTTCAGTCCCGGCTGGGCAAAAATCCTTGGATCAAGCCTTACACGGATGAAGTAATTCCTGAACTGACCAAAAAAGGCGTAAAGAATGCACTGGCATTTTCACCGGCTTTTGTCTCTGATTGCCTGGAAACGACGATTGAAGTGGGCGAAGAGTATAAAGAATTGTTTGAAAAAGAAGGCGGCATTCACTGGCAGCTTGTAGAAAGCCTGAATGACAGCGATATCTGGATTGAAGCGCTGGAAGATATGATTAAAAATCCGGCTGTATAATACAGCCGGATTTGGATTTTATAAAGCGATGCTTTCTTTCCGGTACAATGCCGCAAGCGTATTTACCGCATAATCTATTTCTTCTTCGGTATTGTATTTGCCAAATGAAAAACGGACGTTGGCGCGGTCCGGATCAATCTGCAGTTCATTCAGCACATGCGAACCGATTTCTGTTCCGCTCGAACAGGCGCTGCCGCCGGACACGGCAATTCCGGCAATATCCAGATTAAACAACAGCATATCACTGATTTCAGACGGCGGAAGACTTACATTCAGAACCGTATAAAGGCTTTTATCAAGATCGGCCGAATTGCCATTGAAAGTAACGCCTTCAATATGCTCGCGCAGTTTCTCAATCATGCGTGCTTTAAGCCCTTTGATATGCTTTTCATGCGAGTCCATGTCACGATAAGCAATTTCCAGTGCCTTGGCGAGACCAACGATTCCGTAAATATTTTCCGTTCCGCCCCGCATGTTGCGCTCCTGAGCACCTCCGTGTACAAACGGCACTATTTTGATGCCCGGCCTAACGTATAAAAACCCTACTCCTTTCGGGCCATTGAACTTGTGCGCAGCTCCGACAATGAAATTGGTCTTTAATTGCTGCAGATCATGTTTGTAATGGCCCATTGTCTGTACCGTGTCACAGTGAAAAACCGCATTATATTTTTCACAGATTGCTCCTGCTAAATCCAGATCAAGCAGATTGCCGATCTCATTGTTGCCGTGCATTAAAGAAACGAGAGAACGCGGATTTGAACCCAGCAATGTTTCCAGATGCTCAAGATCTACTTCTCCTTTTTCATTGATATCCACATAACTAAGCTCGATTTGGCCAGCTTTATGAAGATGTTCCAGCGTATGCAAAACGGCATGGTGCTCGATGCGGGAAGTAACGGCATGTTTCAGTCTGAGTGTTTCAATGCTGGAACGAATCGCCGTATTATCCGCTTCGGTACCGCCCGAGGTGAAGAATATTTCAGCAGGCGCTGCATTCAGAATACCTGCAATACTCTTTCTTGCTCTTTCTATTGCCGAACGTGCTGCCCGGCCCTGTGAATGAATGGAGGACGGATTGCCATATTGTTCCGTCATAATGGGCAACATTACTTCCAGTACTTCCGGATCAAGGCGGGTAGTGGCAGCATTATCGAGGTAAACTTTCATACTCAATAATTTAATAAGTTAAACAAGGGCATGAAACCAAAGTCTAACTTCATTTTAACAAAAATCACCCGCGGAACGGGTGAAGGTATTTTTGCAATATGCGATCATCAAACCGGATTGCTGTTAATTCTTGGGTTCCGAAATAATTTCCTTGATGTCAGAAATAATCTTATTGGCAAGGTTCGTAGCGGTTGTCTGCGTTTCCGATTCGGAATATATCCGGATGATCGGCTCTGTATTGGATTTTCGTAAATGTACCCATTCCCGGTCAAACTCAATACGCACGCCATCAATCGTATTCAGCGGTTGTTTGGAATACCTCGCCTGAATGCGGCTCAATATGTTATCAACGTTGATTTCAGGCGTGAGTTCAATTTTATTTTTTGAAATATAGTAATTGGGATAAGACCTGCGCAGCACAGAAGCAGTTTTTCCGAATTTGGCCAGATGAGAAAGGAACAATGCAATTCCCACCAACGCATCCCTTCCGTAATGGCTTTCAGGATAAATGACGCCGCCGTTTCCTTCTCCGCCGATGATGGCATTGTTTTCCTTCATCGCATTCACCACATTGACTTCACCAACTGCAGAAGCAAAGTATTTCCCGCCGGCTTTTAGGGTAACGTCCTTCAATGCAGCTGTGGAAGACAGGTTGGAGACCGTATTGCCGGGCGTATTTTTAAGTACGTAATCGGCTACTGCCACAAGTGTATATTCCTCGCCAAAAGGGCTTCCGTCTTCACACATCAGCGCAAGTCGGTCAACATCCGGGTCCACAACAATACCGAGGTTATACGAGCCGTCTTTTAATTCTTTACTGATTTCACGGAGATGTTCCGGAAGCGGTTCGGGATTATGGGCAAAATTCCCGGTCGGTTCGCAGTTAAGCTTTTTTATATTTTTCGGAGAAACACCAAGTGCTTCAAGCAGCATGGGTACGATGATTCCGCCTGTAGAATTTACGGCATCCACAACAATACGAAAATTAGCATTTCTGATCGCGTCAACATCTACCAAAGGAAGGGCAAGCACCTGATTCAGATGCTTCTGAAGATAGGAATCATCTGAACTGTAGCTTCCCAGCTTTTTGACATCTGCAAACGCAAAATCTTCGTGATCTGCAATTCTCAGAACTTCTTCTCCTTCGGACTCTGAAATGAATTCGCCGTCGTGGTTCAGAAGTTTAAGCGCATTCCACTGAATAGGGTTGTGACTTGCTGTAAGGATGATCCCGCCTGCTGCTGCTTCTGCAATTACTGCGATTTCCACAGTTGGCGTAGTAGAAAGACCAAGGTCTATAACATGCAGTCCAACGCCCTGCAATGTACCTGCTACCAGCCGGCTGATCATTTCACCCGATAACCTTGCATCTCTTCCGATCACCACTTTTGTATTTTGTGGATTGGTACGTCTGAGCCAGGTTCCGTATGCCGCTGAAAATTTAACAACATCAATCGGAGTCAGCGCCTCACCCGATTTTCCACCCACAATACCTCTGATTCCTGAGATAGATTTGATTAATGTCACGATCTAGAATTCCTCTTTTTGTTTGGTTGCAAAAATACTAAATTTCCCTCTCTGCTGCCGGTTTTTCTTCAAACAAAAACAACATTCGGATTTGTGTATTTTCTGCCGGTCAAAGCAGCTCTATACTTACGTTTGTCAGCAAACCGGAGCCCGAGTAACCGAGAAAAGAACCCATTACCGGTGCCAGCTTGTCAAAATCCGCCGAAGCTCCCATACTTATATGCCTGTTTACTACGGACTTGCCTTCTGTCGGATCAAAACCCCGCCATCCTGCGCCGGGCAAATATACTTCCGCCCATGCATGCAATTCATGTGCCTGCTGAGGATTTCCGTACAAATAACCGCTTACAAATCTTGCTGCAATGCCGGCACTTCTGCAAGCACTAATGTACAACCGGGCAAATTCCCGGCACGAACCGCTACGACTGTTCAGCGTTTCATCCGGCGAATAAGCACTTCCGAATTCACGATTCCGGTATGTAAACCCGGAACTGATATACTTGCTGAGTTCTACAAGAAACGGTATGGTCTGCCCATTGACCTGATCGGCAATTTCGCTTGCAAAGGTTTCAACCTGAGCAGTCAGGTCGCTTTTATCAAGATAAGGAATCAGATATTTGAAGGTGCTGTTATCGTAAAGAAAAGGAATCCTGCTTGTCTCGAAAGGAAACAGGACAAAGTCAAAAACATTGACAGGCTCCGAACGAACCGTCATTTCAGCTTCCACCATCAAACGGCTGCAAGGCTGGTTAAAAAAATAGACAAGATGCTGAATATTCCCTTCGGCATCCACATTCTTTACGGTTTTGGAAGGCAACGGATCAATATGCAGGGTATATTCCAGCAATCGCTGATGCGGATAGGACCTCGGATAAAGATAAAGTACATGCGTTTTCAGTACAACCGGGGAATCGTACTGATATTCGAGGGAATGCCGGACTTTCAGATCCATAAATTTTTATTTACAATAAACGATATGAATCTGGCAGGAACTGAAAAACGATTGTCTTACCATTAATTCATCCATTGTGTCCTGAACTGTCCCGAAGAAGATTGCCCCATTGACTGGCTTTGCGATTGTCCGGTATCCAGGCCGAAGTACATGTCAAAAATCGCATTGTCCACTTCATTATTTTTTACCTGAAACTGATCCAGATATTCGTGCAGGCCCATTTTGAACACATCTTCCACATCCGTAAATTCCAGTTCGCTCCTGATTTTGCTTAGTGCACGTTCCGCCGGATTGGTATGGCCGCGTTCGGGAATAGAGCCTGCAATGGCATACAAGGAAAGCTCCGCCTGCCGTACACAATAGGCAATGGATCTTGGAAACAGCTTGTCCAGAATCAGAAATGCCACGATGTTCATGGGCGTCAATGCTCTGTGCGTTTGCCTGTACATATTATATGCACTCACCGATTTCAGTACGGCCGTCCATAGCATCAGGTCCAGCGTGGAACCCGAAGTGCCGGAATCCTGAAGAAGCGTAAAATATTTGACATCGAGAAAGCGCGAACATTTGTCTGCACGCTCGATATGCCTTCCGAGCCGGCCAAAATGCCATGCTTCGTTGCGTGTAATGGAAGCATCCACAACACCGTGAAAAAGCTGGCAGTTTTTACGGATGTCCGTAAAGTAGGATTGCATATGGTCCATATTCCGGAAATGATCCGGTGAAGTTCCGCGTATCGAAAGGTAAAAAGTATTGATGCTTTCCCACATTTCCTTGGAAATGGTCTCGCGTATCGTGCGGGCGTTTTCCCGGGCTTCATACAGGCAGCTTATAATGGAATTGGGATTCCGCTTGTCAAATGTCATGAAATGGATAACATCTTCCTTGGTCGGCTTTTCGTAATATTTGTAAAAAAGGAAATGATCGGCAGTTGCAATCAAAAGCGGTTCCCATTGCTCGTCTACATCCGGAGGAAGATCCAACGCAAGATTAAAATTGACTCCTACGAAACGGGCATAGTTTTCAGCCCGTTCCATGTAACGATTCATCCAGTAAATTGAATTGGCAACTCGGCTAAGCATAAATAAAAGGTAATATCTTTAAAATGATTAATCAAAATAATTACTAAGCAGTCAATTCAAAATACCTAATAAAATTCTGCAAATACAAGGATATGCGAAAAGTAATATAAGTTCACAAAAGATTATAATTCCGGTATTTTCCGGTGAAATGCTTCGGGCCTTTCTGAAAAGGTTAATTTTTGTAAATTAACAGGTCTTAAATCATAACCCGTTATTCTGTGTCAAAAAAAGAACAATTTATTGCAGCCATTCAGAAATCGTACAAAACAGACAAGCCCGTTATCCATTTGGGGTCTGCGATTCTGGATGGTGAAATATTAACCGAAGCGCGTGTAAACCTGCCTTTGCGGATGATGAACAGGCACGGGCTCGTTGCAGGCGCCACCGGCTCCGGAAAAACCCGCACACTGCAGTTGCTTGCCGAACAGCTTTCTGCGGCGGGCGTACCCGTTTTCATGTCGGATATAAAAGGGGATTTGTCCGGAATTGCGCAGCCGGGAACAGCCAATGCTGCGATGCAGGAACGCTCGGAAATACTCGGAACTTCCTTTGAACCAAAGGGCTATCCGGTCGAACTTTATTCACTGAGCGGCCAGAAAGGTGCGCAGATGCGTGCCACTATTCTGGAATTCGGTCCGGTATTGCTGTCTAAAATATTCGAGCTGAACGAAACGCAGTCGGGTGTTTTGTCGGTTCTTTTTAAATATGCCGACGACAAGGATCTGCCGATGGTTGATCTGAATGACCTCAAAAAAGTACTTAATTATCTGGCAGAAGGGCCGGGCGCGGCAGAAATCAAGGCGGATTACGGAAGCATTTCATCTTCCACTGCGGGTACGATTCTAAGAAAAATCGTTGCGCTGGAACAACAGGGTGTCGGAACCATATTCGGGGAAAAATCTTTTGAAATTACCGACCTGATCGATCGGGTGGACGGACAGGGCGTAATCAGTCTGCTCAATATTTCGGATGTTCAGGACAAGCCGGCCTTGTTCTCCACCTTCATGCTCAGCCTGCTTGCCGAGTTGTATCAGAAACTGCCGGAAGCCGGCGATCTGGACAAACCGAAACTCGTATTTTTTCTCGATGAAGCACACTTGCTTTTCAAAGGTGCTCCCAAAGCATTTATGGACCAAATCGAACAGGTTGTAAGATTGATCCGGTCAAAAGGCGTCGGCATTTTCTTTTGCACTCAAATGGCGCAGGATATTCCCGTTTCGGTACTTTCCCAGCTTGGAAACCGTGTCCAGCACGTGCTAAGGTCATTTACACCGCAGGATGCAGATGCCTTGAAACAAACGGTGAAAACCTATCCGAAATCCAGCTTCTATGAAATTGACCAGATGCTTACGACGCTCGGAATCGGCCAGGCATTGATCACGGTTTTGAACGATAAAGGAATCCCGACGGAAGTTGCTGCCACGCACTTGCTGCCGCCAACGTCTGTCATGGGTCCGATGTCGCAGGCAGATTACGAAAATCATGTCAGACAGTCAAGCCTATACGCCAAATACAAAGATCCTGTCGATCCTGAAAGTGCTTATGAAATACTGACCCGAAGAATGGAAGAACATGCCAGAACGGAGGTTGTCAGCAAAGAGGAAAGAAAACCTGCTCCCAGAAGAGAGAAAGAAGAAAAAAGCGTTGTTTCAGAAGCATTATCATCGCCGTTGGCCAAGCAAATCGGCCGGGAAGTTGTCAGAGGCGTCTTCGGAATGCTGTTTGGCAAATCCACTTCAAGAACCAGGAAAACAGGCGGTGGCTTGTTCGGGTTTTAACAGATAAAAAGCCACAGCCGTTGATTTTGGCTGTGGCTATAAACGTTGTTAATCCGTAATTTTTACCGAAATCTTTTGCCCGGCTGCAGGAACATCAAAAGCACAATCAGTGAATTTCGGTGCGGAGAATTTCGGACGGAAGTCTTTGCTGAAACCGTATGGCTCCTTTGGAATTCCGACCAGATTTTTATCCATTTCATTGTTGTTGTTCAGATCGTGATAAACGGCCAGTGCGTACCGGCCGGGTTCAAGCTCAAAAGTAGCGTTCTGATTTCCGGCAGACTGAACATCGATCAGCTTGTAGATGCCCGGTTTGTCGCCGCCGAATTTCTCATTGGGCTTGTAGATCCCGATCCAGAGCTTGCCTTTCGCCTTTTTTACATTTGTGATTTCTACATTCAATGTAGTTTTGGGCGCTGATCCAAAATTCAGGAATGCGTACAGAACAGATAAAATCAGTAGTTTCATTTTACGTCTTTGTTTTTTGTTTCCCATCCGATCACACACCTGTGACTGGAAAGTTTATCCAGATTTTCTTTTACTGCGAGCCTGGTTTTTGCATTATCAAAGGCATTGCGGTATGTTTCCTTCAACTCCCTCCGCTTGATTGCTTCCAGGAACCGGCGTGCGTCCTCTTCATTTTCCAGCAGCAGTTCCGGCACAACCGTTGGTTTGTCGTCACTTCCTTTTGCAACCATGGTCACGTAGGACGTATTGGTATGCCGCTGGACGCCGGTACGCACATTTTCAGCAATTACCCGTATTCCGATCACCAGCGAAGTTTTTCCGACATAGTTGACCGATGCATGCAGCGAAACCAGATCGCCTACTTCAACTGGCTCTAAAAAATCCACGCCATCCACAGAAACCGTAACGCAATAATTTCCTGCATGCCGCGCTGCACAGGAATAAGCGACTTTATCCATCAGTGAAAGCAGGATTCCGCCATGTATTTTCCCGCCGAAATTGGCATAGGAAGGAATCATCAGTTCTGTTAATGTAGTCTGTGAAAAACGTACGGAGCGAGGTTCCATATTCATGAAGTAAAGGGCAGTAAAGTTATTTGCTCAGGAAAACCGTTTTGCCGGATTTTGCGGAATTCCTGGCTGCTTCCAGAATTTCAACCACTGTAACATTGACCGGCAGTCCGTACAGATCATTTTGATCCAGCTTCAATCGCCCCTGAACAACGTCGGCCAGAACGGAAAACGGATCGGTATAAGGAGCAGGCCGCGGATCCAGCTTGATCGTTTCTTCGGGCGATTTTTCACTAAGCCTTTGTCTTACAACCGTCGGGTTTACGGCAACAGCATAACCTTTGTTTCCGTAAACTTCCATATCCTTTCTTGCAAAAGACCAGTTCCACGAGCCCTGAATGATGCATTGCGCTTTCGGGTACTGTAAAATGATGGATGCTTCGTCGTCTACGTTCTTGTAAATGTCCGGCTTGTTCTGATGCGTAACGGCCGTTACGGAAACCGGGCGCTCCCCTTTCAGCAGCCATGTCATCAGATTGGCGCCGTAACACCCGAAATCGATCAATGCGCCTGCGCCGTTCTTTACCGGATCGGTCAGTATTTCAAAAAATTCCCTGCTAACACCGATTTCCTTTGGTCCCTGATGACCGTCATTGACCATTACTTTCCTGATATCGCCCAGTTTTCCCTGCTGCACCAGATCATTGACGTACTGATTACTTGCATACCAGGAAGTTTCGTAATTCGTCATCACCTGAATGGCATTCTGTTCCGCAAGTTTCCGGATTTCCTTTGCATCCGAAAAAGTGGTGGCCAAAGGTTTTTCCACCATTACATGAATTTTCCGGGGTGCGCAGGCGCGGACAATCGTAATGTGTTCATTTATCGCCCCAAATGCAGAAACCGCTTCCGGCTTTGTCTGATCCAGCATTTTATTGAGATCGGAGAAAAACAGTTTTTTATCCAGCTTGTATTTTTCGGCAAAAAGATTTACCAGTTCAGGATTCGGCTCATAAATACCGACGAGTTCAATGTCTTTTTTATCGGCGCGGTTGAACACCCAGCCTACATGGCCATGGCTCAGGCCGGCCACTGCAAGCCGGACGGGCGACTGGGCCATCGTACTTATACTTAACAAACCCATAAACAATAACAATGCTGTTTTCATAATTCAGGACAATTTATCAATGATATCTTTAATTACTTCCTGCAGATAAGCGCCGTTATATGGCCCGTACCAGTTCATGGTTTTGGTTTCATACAGGTCGCGGTCAAAATACTTGTCGTGCGTAATGTATCCGATGTACCCGCCGTTGAAACTGGTTACGATCAGATTGAGACCTTTTGTTTTCGCGTACGCATCCAGACCGGCCACAAGCTCGCCGGAGAAGTCGCAGGGCATGCCGACCATCAGCATATTTCCGATTCTCAATGCTTTTACATAAACGGGGTATTCACCGAACGCTTTTTTGAAAGCCCACGGACGCAGAGCAATGTTCATCGTAAGCCGGGGCGTAGGCTCGCGCAGCGGAAGCGGCAAGGTCACTGCTTCCAGAACGGCACCTTTCGCCTCTGCTTTTACCGAATTTTCAGAAAGAATTGCCTGCTGTACGCCGTATGCCTGGTTTTTCACTTCATCAAAATCGTCCTTGCCTTTTTCTATCGGGCCCATGCTTCCTACTGCGCCGGCCATGTACATTGCAAAATTATACCGGTCTTTTTCAAGGGAATCCACGAGCATCCCCGGATAATCGCGCGACAAAACGATATTGGATGAATTCAGGACTGTGGAATGCGCCGCGTAGGAACTCAGAATGGCCTTTTTACCACTTTTTGTCACAAAAGCTGCCGAACGGATTTCCGGATCTATTTCTCCTTCTTCGCCCACAAGCCTGTTCCGGATATCCAGCGAATCCAGGGCTTCCATGTAAGTAAGCTGCGCGGGTTCCATTCCAGCTTTTGCCTTTACAATGACCTGATAAAAAGCATCAGCAAGCCTTTCAACCGTTTCGGGATCGTATTTGCCTGAAAAAAACAGGGACGAAATCCCGGTTCCCCAGCCGCCCACGCTGTTATGGCTGTGGGTTGCGCCGAAAAAGACCTGATCAAACGGGATTTCCTTTTCCGTGAGCCGGGATTGCAGCAATTTGATAACAGTCGGAGGAATAATCAGCAGGTCGGCGGCGACGATTGCTGCTTTTGTAATACCGTTGTCAATCACGATGGCTCTTACATATACCGAATCATGTACGCTGGTGTAAACTTTTCCTCTTCTTTTGCCGTATCCGGCTGTCGGTGTCGGTGAAGGCGGCGTAATATTCACTTTTGCCCATCCGGCCCTGAATTCCTTGTTTGCGCCGGAAGTATCAGGTTTTACCTGACCAATAATCTTTTTCCATTGACGATAGTATGGCATTTCCCTGTAAGGCGTGCTGTCCATGGTTGTGATCATGGTGGCAACAGTGAGCAATAAAAGCAGAATTACTGAACCAATTGCAATAAAAAGGATTTTAACAAATTTCATTTGTACTTTTCTCTGGAAGGTTATTCACGTAAAGATAAAAAAACGGCCTGAATAAAAATGATAATAAAAAAGTGAAGTCTTTGTAACGCCGGTTCTTACCAAAAAACCCGACAAAGCTCTGAAAAGCTGCCGGGTTTCCATGACAATATCAAAAATTATCCGGAATCAGGATTGTTTTACCAGCTGTATGCTGGCAATCAGTTTTACATCTTCACCGATTACAAGTCCGCCGGCATCGGTAAGCTGCATGTAGTTCAGGCCGAATTCCTGTCTGCTGATCCTTCCTTCCACGTCGAAACCAACGCGTATATTCCCTTCTGCATCACGTTCGGAGCCGTTGTATTCTGCATCCAGTTCAATGGGCTTGGTGATTCCTTTCAAGGTCAGAAGTCCTGAAAGCTTGTAGGCGTCGCCTTTCACCTTGTGAAAGTAATTGGACTGGAACGTAATATGCGGATATTGCTCGGCATCAAAGAAATCAGCCGATTTCAGGTGCTCGTCACGCTTGTCCACATTGGTATCAATACTGTTTACGTCCAGCGAAAAATGTATTTCTGCATTTTCAAAATTATTCAGATCCGAAGTCGCCCCGCCTTCGAAGTTATTAAAGGAACCCGTAATTGTGGAAATTACAAGATGCTTGATCTTGAACTGTACATCAGAATGTACCGGGTCTACTATCCATTTTGTGACTGACATAATAATTGATTTAGGGATTTCACAATGCTTATATGGGCTGAAATTAATATTCCTGTATGACAAACGCTCATTAAAATATTTTAATCCCGGATGCTGTAAATGTGATCCCGGATCATGGCACGTAATTTTTTATTTACATGTTATAACAAGATCTGCAAAGCTTATTAAAATCGAACATTACATGAAAATGAAGGGAAGAAGCATATTTACGTACGACGTGTATGCCCCCACTACAGTAACGACCATGTTACGCCCGAGACGTCAGGAAGGACAGTCCATTATGATGGAAGGATTCAACATCGAGCCTTCCGTTACTTTTACAGAGTACACGGATTTGTACGGCAATCCATGCCAGCGAACCATTTTACCCGTAGGAAAAGTAACCATCACAACCGAAGTACAGGCGCAGGTAAATCCGACCAAACCGATTCCGGACCCGGCGCCAGCATACATGCTGGTCGGCGATTTGCCCGATGATGTCATGCATTATATTCTGCCTAGCCGCTACTGCCAGTCGGATCTGCATGAAATCAACATGCTTGCCATGGAAATAGCCGGAAATCTTACGCCCGGTTACGCGCAGGTGGAAGCCATCAGAACATGGATTCACCAGAATATAAAATATCAGTACGGCGTTACAAATGCCAGTACAACGGCGCTGGACGTTGCCCGGAACCGTATAGGGGTTTGTCGTGACTTTACACACCTTGCCATTGCATTGTGCCGGAACTTGTGCATTCCTACGCGTATGACCGTTGGTTATCTCGACAGACTGGAAGTAATGGATCTCCATGCCTGGTTTGAGGTTTATATTGGCGGAGAATGGTATACTTTCGACGCAGTTCAGGAAAAAACCGATGGTTACCGCATTGAAATTGCGCATGGACGCGATGCTGCGGATGTAGCCATGGTTACGCAGTATGGAAATGCAACGCTCCAATCCCTGCATGTGGAGGCCGAATTGCTGGAACCTGAGCCTGCACAGTAAGAATTGAGTACTTACATTTATACAAAAAGGCCATTAACCGGAAGAATTTCCTTTAATGGCCTTTTACTTTATTTAATATATAAACCCTTTATTCATCAGATCACATTCAGCTCCCGTCCTACTTTTGTAAATGCGGCAACTGCCTTTTCAAGATGCTCCTGCTCATGTCCGGCGGAAATCTGAACCCTGATCCGGGCTTTGCCCTGCGGTACAACGGGATAAAAGAACCCGATTACATAAATGCCTTCTTCCAGTAATCTCAAAGCAAATTCCTGCGCCAGCTTCGCATCATAAAGCATAACGGGAACAATGGGATGCTCGCCGGGAAGAATGTCAAAACCCGCATTGGTCATTTCTTTGCGGAAATAAGCTGCATTTCTTTCCAGTTTGTCGCGCAGATTTGTAGATGTAGAAAGCAGGTCCAGTACTTTTATGGACGCTCCGACAATGGAAGGCGCAAGCGTATTTGAAAACAGATAAGGCCGTGAACGCTGGCGCAGTATTTCAACGATCTCTTTTTTTGCAGCCGTAAAACCACCGGAAGCTCCGCCAAGTGCTTTGCCGTACGTTCCGGTAATGATGTCAATCCTGCCCATTACATTCCGGAATTCATGTGTTCCGCGTCCGGTTTTTCCCATGAATCCGCTTGCATGGCATTCATCGATCATCACCATTGCATTGTGTTGGTCGGCCAGATCGCAGATTTTATCAAGTTGTGCAATGGTTCCGTCCATGGAAAAAACGCCATCCGTTACAATCAGGATACGACGGCTTCCTTTTGCCTGAGCCAATTGCACTTCCAAATCTTCCATGCTGTTATGCTTGTAACGAAAACGTTTCGCCTTGCACAGCCGGATTCCGTCGATCAAAGACGCATGATTCAGTTCATCCGAAATAATGGCGTCCTCTTCATTCAGCAACGGTTCAAACAAACCGCCGTTTGCATCGAAAGCAGCTGCGTACAGAATACAATCTTCCATGCCCAGGAATTCAGCCGTTTTCCGTTCCAGCTCTTTGTGAATATCCTGCGTTCCGCAGATAAAACGTACGGACGACATTCCGAAACCATGCGTATTGATTGCTTCAATCCCGGCGCTGATTACTTCCGGATGCGATGACAATCCGAGGTAATTGTTGGCGCAAAAATTCAGTACCTCTTTTCCGTCCGTTGCAATGCTTGCCGACTGCGGCGTGGTAATAACACGTTCCTTTTTATATAATCCGGCTGATTTGATACTTTCCAGCTCCTTTTGAAGTTCTTCCTGAATTGATTGGTTCATAATTTCAAATAAGTATTTGCCAAAAATTAGTTGAGGTTAACTGGCTTATTTATTCCTATAACAGCTTAAAGCTAATCGCCAACAGCTGTTTATGAAAATGTACGCTGTTATCTACTGACAGCCTGATATTTCTTTTTAAGCTCCGAGATCATTTCTTCCGTCATTTTATCCAGACTGTAAGCCGGTCGCCATGCCCAGTCTTTTCTTGCCTGCGCATCGTCTATTTGACGGGGCCATGAATCCGCTATTTTCTGTCGGAAATCCGGTTTGTAAACGATGCTGAAATCCGGGATTATTTTGCGGATGCTTGCGGCAATTTCTTCCGGTGAAAAGCTCATGCCGGCCAGATTATAACTTGTGCGTACTGTAATTTTCTGCTGAGGCGCTTCCATCAGACGGATTGTGGCGTCCATCGCGTCACTGATATAAATCATCGGCAACACCGTATCTGCTTGCAGGAAGCACTCAAATACCTCGTTTTTCACCGCTTTATGGTAAATGTCCACGGCATAATCCGTAGTTCCTCCGCCCGGCATGGACTGGTAACCAATGATCCCGGGATATCTTAACGAACGGATGTCGAGCCCGTATCTTTTGAAGTAATAATTGGACCAGTTTTCACCCGCCGATTTACTGATTCCGTAAACCGTTGCCGGATCGGGGTAAGACCATTGTGCGGCTTCATCACCGACATGCTCTCCGAAAACAGCGATGGAACTCGGGTAAAAAATCTTTTTAACGCCGTTTTCTCTGGCTGCTTCCAGCACATTGAAGTACGTCTGCATATTGATATGCCACGTTTCCAAAGGGTTCTGCTCGCCTTTTGCCGAAAGAATGGCAGCAAGATGATAAATCTGCGTAACCTTGTGTTTCCTGACCATTGCAGCCAGTGCCGCTGCATCGGTTGCATCCAGTATTTCAAAGCGGCCGTTCCGGATTTCAGGAAATTTCAGGTCGGAAGCAATCACATGATCACTGCCGTAAATTCCCCGGAGGTATTCTGTCAGTACGGATCCGATCTGTCCGTTTGCACCTGTAATCAATACGTATTCATATACCATAACAGCATGTCAATAAAGCATAAAACACTTGCAATTTGGCATTTAAGACTATAAAGTTCAAGATTTCAAGCTTTCCGTAACAAATTTTACTGCACTATTACGATCTTGCCAGAAAAATTGCTTGTATTCGCCGAAATTACCGCTTTATCAAGTAACTATTATTTAAATATGGAACAACTGGACAAAATCGATACGAAGATTTTGCGCATTCTTCAGAAAGATGCCAAAAAGACAACCAAAGAAATTGCAAACATGCTCAATCTGACCGTTTCTCCGGTTTATGAAAGAATCCGCCGGCTGGAAAGTCTGGGATTTATCAAACAGTACGTTGCCATTCTGGACAAAAAACTGATCAACAGACATATCACTACGATTTGTCAGGTTTCCATGCGTTACCATAATGAAGCGTTTATAGAAAAATTCGAGCAGGAAGTTCAGAATCTGGAAGAAGTACAGGAATGTTATCATATGGCCGGCCAGGTGGACTTCCTGCTGAAAATCAACGTAGCCAGTCTGGACGAATACCATGATTTTGTAAAATACAAGCTTTCCAAAATTGATAATATCGGCGTACTGAACAGCACTTTTGTACTTAAAGAAATAAAGCACACGTCAGAATTTTATATCTGAGCATTTTCTGAATTATAGAATATCAGAAATTTCTTTTTCCGACCTCGAAGGACAGTTTTTTGCTGCCTGGGATTCCGCCGGATGTAATTCCCTGGATTATTACGTCGTATTTTCCGGTCTGGTCCGAAGTATAAAATTCGACCAATGCCTTTCCGGAAGCATCCGTTGTAACGTCCGGTGCCCAGTGCAACAGATTCCGGAAATCGGGGATCCGGCTTGCAGCGTTGCCGGAATCGTATTTTGGTGAATAAAATTCTCTTTCCGCCTGGATTCCTTCGTATGGCATAACCAGAACATCCGGATCAAGTTCAAAGCCTGCAAGGTCATTCTGGTAAGTTGAAAAACTGACAATTCCTGTAAAAGTTGCCGGGCCGAGATAATAGCGTGCATTCATGAGTTCGATCTTTTTTACTTTAAGCGGATCAAATTCAATGATTTTATCTGCATCAAAAACAGGGATTCCGTCAAGCAAAATCAACGGATCTGTTTTGTAAAACGTGTTCGGCAGCAACTTGTCCACCATTCGGAAATGAAATTCTTTCTGGCTTTTTCTTACAAGAATACCTCTCACGTATTCACGGAGCACTTCTTCCATTGTCGGAAACCTTGTAAAATCATCGAGCATGTACTTTTCATCCGGTACGCCGAAGAATGCAAGCGAATCACTTGACAATGGCTTGTGCTGTGTAAATACCGTTGGCTGGAAAGCATTGGCCGTCTGCATGTTGATCGAACGCGTAAGCAACTGGTTTTCCAATGTTTTATCAAAATAAAACGGCGGCAGCATTACGGCTGAAAACTGCTTTGAAAACGGGCTGGCGACTTCAAAACGGTAAGCAGTACTCCGGTTGTGGTCTGCCTGCAGGGTAATTTCTTTCGGCCCTGTAAATTTCCTGACTTCAAACATGACCTTGCCATTCTCGTCACTTTGCGCAGCGTACAATCTTGCCGGCACGTCCAGCGCTGCCAAAAATGCCTCCACTCCTTTTACCGGCGAGTCATCGGCTTTGTTCAGGATTTTTGCATGGATAAAATGGCCGTCATATTCCGGAAGGTATTCGGCCTGCACAGCCTGGCTTACAAAAACGTTCTCCCACCGGAACTTGCGCCAGCCATGCGTCAGCATCAGATTATCAAGCTGCTGATCCGTTTCTCGGGAAGTATTCTGAAAATAGTATTCAGGCGTTTCCACATGACCGCGCAGATCGGAGGTCAGCCACAGATAACTCGAAATATCCTGCTGCGGCTGCGCATGAATGGAATCCGACAAGTAAATGGCAACGGACATGTTCGTCATTTCAGGAGCCGCAGCTGCCACAGTTGCCGACAGTTCCATACTGACTTTTTCTCTCGTTATAAACGATTTATTTAACTGTGCTTCTATGGAAAGCTGTTTTTGAGGCCGTTTGAAGTATAAGCGTTCGCAGACGGGTTTTGTTTTTTCGTTAAAAATAGTCAGATGCGAAATGCCTTCACCGAGTTTGTTTTTATCCAAAAGGAACACGGCACGGCCTTTGTTGAGAAACTTTCTTTCGGCTACAAGGTTGGCCTGGCGCGTATGGCCGAGCAAATACACATATAATGGTTCGTCGGATTCTACATTTCCGGAAACGGTTATTTTTAAAATGTTATTTGTAGAATCGGTTACTTGCATCGTGTAACCCTGCTCTGCTGCGGGCGGCAACGGGTATTCGTATTGCTGACCTTTGCTGTCCGTAATAACTGCTTTATAACTGCCGTCCTGCGGCGTATGCATAAAAAATCCGATTCCGTTCTTCTGCGGGCTGAATGTCTGCAACGTATCGTTCTGATTGTTCAGCAATACGCCTTTGAAATGTATTCCAAGCCCATCCTGACCGGTGGCGCGGAATGCGACTTTACTCCTGATCTTTTTGACCAGATGTCCGCCTTCCGGGAAAAATTGCAGATCATACTTTCCTTCCTCTTTTACAGTACGGTCGGGATCAAACCTTACAAACGGATTGACGATGGAAACGGATGTTTCGAAATAATAGTCGGGATCAAAATTCTTCATCCAGTTTGTATAACAGCGGACTTTGTAAACGCCGCTCACCAAAGTAGACGGAATAAGAAGCGATCCGTTTCCCCTGCCTTCCGAAAGGGCAAATTTCGTCTGCATCAATGCATTGTTTTCTGCGTCGAGCACTTCAAAATAAGCCACTTTACTCATGTCCAGAAAGCGATGCAACGAACCGCCCAGATTAAAAGCTTTGAACCAGACGGTTTCCCCGATCAGATAAAACGGACGGTCCAGATGAACGTACATTTTTTCCTGGATCCTGTTTTCTGCATATATTTCAAATCGCTGCTGAATGGATTTGACCATGGCATCTTCCTGCGCATAGGCATGGAAACAACAAACAGAAATCATTAAAATGAAAAAAACAGCAATTCTGGCTTTCATGGCAATATTTGTAAACAATGAACATATCTTCTTCACGGCTTTTCCGGATCAAAACCTGAAATTGTAAGTAACCGTTGGAATGGGCCGGCCAAAAATCGACAGCTGATACCCATTGACTTTTCCTCCAACGGTCTGGAAATAAACGGAAGTCGGGTTTTTTCTGCCTAGTAAATTATACACAGCGAACGTCCATGAACTGTGCGCCAGTTTTTTCACGCGGTGATTTCCTTCAATATTCATGGCAACGTCGGTCCTGTAATAATCCGGAATGCGGAACTGATTGCGGTCTGCATAATAAACCCGCTGTGCACCGTCAATAATGTATTTCCCGATCGGCGGCGTATACGGCCGGCCCGTACTGTATGTAAAATTGAACGATAAACTGACGCGGTGCGAAAACCGGTAATTGGAAATCAGCGTCAGGTCATGCGGCTTGTCGTAGTTGCTCGGGTAAAAATTACCGCCGTTCGGCGCATCGGGCGACTCGCGGTCAACTGCTCTCAAAAGTGTGCGTGCATATGTGTAGCCAAGCCAACCGTTCAGCTTTCCGGTCATTTTCTTGATCATGAATTCAATTCCGTATGCTTTGGCTTTGGTCGTGATTACGGCCGCTTCAATATTATGATTCATGATCAGGGAATCGCCGCCTTTGTAATCCAGAAAATTCTGAATGTTCTTGTAATATCCTTCCAGTGAAACTTCCACTTTATTGCCCCGCAGGTTTCTGTAAAGACCGACGGAAATCTGATCACCGATCTGCGGCTTGATGTACGTATCGCTCAGTTTCCAGATGTCTGTCGGCGAAACGGTCATCGTGTTCGTAAGTAAATGGATATACTGGCGTAAAGTATTATAGCTGACTTTCAGCGACAAGTTGTCAAAAATGCTGTAACGTAACGAAGCGCGGAACTCAGGACCGCCGTAGGTTTTGATCTTTTTACCGGCTTCATACTTCTGGACACCTTCCTGATAAATGTAGTCGATCGGAAATCCCGGCAGATAGGTATTTACATTTCTTGGCCCCAGGTACTGAAAAAATGAATAGCGGATGCCGGCAGTTATGGAAAGGCGCGGACTTACTTCAAATTTGTCTTCGATGTACAAGGCACTTTCGGTTCCCTGCTCGGGTTCCAGTTCATCGGGAACAATGAGCGACTCGGCTCCTTTTGGCTGGAAAGAGCCGGGATGTAATTTGTAATAAATCGTGCTGAAACCGAAGTCAACTGTATGTTTCGGATGCAGCATGTAACTGAGGTCCGCCTTGAAGCTGGATTGATTGATATCAAATTTCAGGTCAAAGGAGTTGAGCGGCAAACCTGCTGCGCCCATTGCATACTGGTATTTGCTGTGCGAAGCGGTAAAAACGCTGTAAAGCCTTGCATTGAAAGTATGTTTCCATTTCAATGAAGCCAGCTGGTTCTGATAAGTATAAAGCGTATCGCCGTATAAACGGAATCGGTCGTCACTGATATATCCCGTCAGGAAAAGGCTGTTTTTTTCATTGATTTCATGACTTACATGCAGGTTAACGTCATAAAAGGAAGCCGAACTTTTATTAAAATTCTCATTGTCCAGCGTTTTGATAAGCCAGTTGGAGTAAGTGGAACGGCCACCGATCAGAAAGGAGGTTTTGTCTTTTACAAGCGGGCCTTCCAGCGTAAGCCGTCCCGTCACCAAGCCGATTCCGCCGGAAGCATTGAATTTCTTTTTATTTCCGTCGCGGCTGTTAATGTCCAGTACCGAAGACAATCTTCCGCCGAACTTTGCAGGGATCGTGCTTTTATAAATTTCCACATCTTTCAGCACGTCGGGATTGAATGCCGAAAAGAAGCCGAAAAGGTGGGACGGATTGTAAATGACTGCGTCATTGAACTGAATCAGGTTCTGGTCCGTAGAACCTCCGCGTACGTTCAGGCCGGTACTGTTCTCTCCTACCGATTTGATGCCCGGCAGCGTAAGTACGGTTCTTAAAAGGTCCGTTTCTCCAAACACCGTCGGAACCTGTTTGAGGTTTTTGATCGTCAGTTTTACAGTTCCCATCTGCGTTCCGACCACATTCCGGTCCATTCCGGCCTTTACCGCTACTTCTTTCAATGCAATGACACTTTCACGCATTTCAATATCCAGTTTTCCGTCGGAATAAAGTACAACCTGACGCCGGGTTTCACGCATACCGGTACTTTTTATTTTGACCTGCTGCTTGCCGCGCGGAATTGTCAGCGAGTAAAATCCGAGTGCATCGGTGGAGACACCGATTGAAGGCGAATCGATGAAAACAGCCGCACCGATCACCGGCTCGCCCGTGACCGCATTGCGTACATATCCGGTTATGGTCGAATTCCCGGGCGTGATCCGGTGCTTTTTGATCCCGATTTCATGGATTTTGCTTTCAGCCGTTGACAGCAGCTTATCCTTTGCGTTGCTCTCAGGACCATAATAGGCAACTGCACTCGTATCATCCGTTTTGTCAGGTTCAAAAAGGCCCGGCGTAAGCTGCGTAATGATTCTCTTTCCCTGCGTGATGTAAATCCTTTTCCGGGCATCAATGGCATATTCAAACTCCGAACCCTTGAAAACCTGATCCAGTACTTCGCGTACAGACAAATCCTTTACGTCAAGATCCAGCGTAAGGCTGTCGAAACGGGCGGCATCGTAATAGAAATAGTAACCCGTCTGCGTTTCCACCTGATTTACAAAATCATCGAAGCGTGCAGAATCAAGGCGCATGGTCAACTTCTTTTCAGCAGTCTGCTGCGCATATGTACTTGCAGAGAAAAAAAGCGAACAAAGGAAAACGGTCAGAAGTAAAGTTATTTTCATAATCTGGCTAATTCGTCATAAGCTGCAACAATCCTGGCAATAGCCAGTTCACGGTTCTTTTTGAACCTGATTTTCTGATCTTTCAGCACCTTGCGCAATTCTTTTTTATGTTCGGGAAACAAGCTGAAAACCGATTTTCTGGAATGAACTGCATTGTAACGCCCGTTTTTGCTGATATAAAAGAAATCTTTCTGCGGAAAGAGCGCAGTCACCCTTTTATCCTGAATCGTTTCCTGCCGCTGTTTGGACCGGCGGACAAGCGTGCGGGTTTTTCCGTTGTACAAAACATCGTAAAATCCGGTCCGCATTTGAGCATCTATATTCTTGCCGGCTTCCATTCTTTCAAAACGATGTCCGTTTACCTCAAAATAATCCGTTTTTTCAGATTGCAGCAGCAGATCATCGCCATTGAAATGTTTGATCACAAGCTCATCCTGGAATATATCGTAAAGCATCGGGATGCTGTCGAATAACTGGCCGTCATACAGCACACTGCCTTTTTTCCATTTTCTGTCCAGGAAGAACTGGTGCTCTTCGGATCTGGAATCATACATATAATACTGCCTTCCGTTATATAAGTTCTGCGACTGTGAAGTGGCCGCTTTGTACAATGCAACCGGATACGCTATTGTTTCCCTGGCCGAAGATGCATTTGTAAGTTCGTTCTGGCCAAAAGATTTTACGGCAATACAAACCGACAGAATAAGGAAAGAAGTGTAAAAGCGCATGTATTGTGAAAGTTTTTGTTCAACACAAATAAAACAAGCTGACTGGATGCAGTCCGGGGATGACAATTAAAGTTGTGAGCATGAGTTACATACTTCATTTCAAAAATATTTATTTTATTCAGAAATAATAATTCAAATGTATTAACGGGATAATATAAATGTTATACGCATTCATACCTGTTCTTGCAGAATCTCCTACCTTTGACTTTTCATTTATTCACACATTCTAGTTTTTTTTAAACTTTTATGAAAATTTTAATTACCGGAGGCGCAGGATTTGTAGGATCTGCTTTGGCCATTGCTCTTAAAACAAATTATCCTGATTATCAGGTTTATGCACTTGATAATCTCAAAAGGCGCGGCTCCGAGCTGAACCTCAGCAGGCTGAAAAAGCAAGGCGTCGAGTTTGTTCACGGCGATATTCGTAATAAAGAAGATTTTGATTCCATTCCTGCGGTGGATACGGTAATAGAAGCTTCGGCGGAACCTTCGGTACTTGCCGGGCTGGACGGAACGCCGGATTATCTGATCAATACAAACCTTGTCGGGACTGTCAACTGCCTGAATTATGCACTGAAACATAAGGCAGGCTTTATTTTTCTTTCCACAAGCCGGGTTTATCCGATAAAAACAATTGAAACACTGAATTTCATTGAAGAAGAAACACGGTTTGCCCTGTCGGACGAGCAGCCGGTTGCCGGTGTTTCTGCAAAAGGAATTGCCGAAGACTTTCCGCTGAATGGCGCACGCTCTTTGTACGGTACTACGAAACTTGCCTCGGAACTGATTATTCAGGAATACAATGAATTTTACAACCTGAAAACGGTGATCAACCGCTGCGGCGTCATTACCGGTCCGTGGCAAATGGGAAAAGTAGATCAGGGCGTTATGGTGCTGTGGATTGCCAAGCATTATTTTGAACAGCAGCTTGGTTATTTCGGTTACGGCGGTACCGGAAAACAAATCAGGGATATGCTGCATGTGGCGGATCTGTATCGTCTGATTGACTGGCAGCTTCACAATCTGGATCAGGTTAACGGCGAAATCCTTAATGCCGGAGGCGGGCTGGAAAGCAGTGCTTCTTTGCAGGAACTCACCCGAATTTGTCAGGAAGTAACCGGCAAAACCATTCCGATCAAAGTTGTTCCGGAAAACCGTACTGCGGATATACGTCTTTATGTTACCGATAACAGCAAGGTTACAGCGCTTACAGGCTGGAAACCGCAGATCGGCATCCGGCAGATTGTGGAGGAAATTACAGCATGGCTGGCTGAAAATGAAAAGGAGCTTGCCCCGATTCTGAAATAAGTAGCTTTTGGCTATTGGCTTTTAGCTTTTAGCTTTTAGCTTTTAGCTTTTAGTGAAAAATTTGTTTGATAAAGATCAGGTTGCAAGAATTTGTAATCTCGATTTGTTTTTTGAAATTACTTAAGTGATTTTATAAAACGGTTACAGAAAGGACATGAAAATCATCGAATGTCCGCGGGATGCATGGCAGGGCTTTCCACATTTTATTCCGACGGAGCAGAAAGCCGCTTACCTTAATCAATTGCTGAAAGTCGGATTTCACACGATTGATTTCGGAAGCTTTGTTTCGCCCAAAGCAATGCCGCAGGTCAGCGATACGGCCCGTTTGCTGAATCATCTGGAACTTTCGGGAACTGCTTCCCGGCTGCTTGCCATTGTTGCCAATGAACGAGGTGCTACGGAAGCCTGCCGGTTTGAGCAGATTCAGGTCCTGGGCTATCCTTTTTCAATTTCGGAAACTTTTCAGCTGCGGAATGCAAATGCCACAATCCGGGAATCTTTTGAGAAAACCAGAAGCATTGCAGCATTGTGCATGGAAAATGGCAAAGAACTTGTGATTTACGTTTCCATGGGATTCGGCAATCCTTATGGTGATTTCTGGAATGTAGCTTATACGCTGGATAAAATACATGAACTTGCCGAAATGGGGATTACAAAATTCTCTCTTGCCGATACAATCGGAATTGCCCGGGAAGATGATATCCATAGCCTGTTTTCACAACTTTTTGCAGCTTATCCAAAGCTGGAATTCGGTGCCCATTTTCATTCAAAGCCCGGCAGCTGGATACAAAAAGTAAATGCCGCCTACAAAGCAGGCTGCCGGCGGTTCGACGGTGTGCTGCTCGGCTATGGCGGCTGCCCGATGGCACAGGATAAACTGGTAGGAAATATATCGACGGATCAGCTGATTGCATTTGCCCAAGAAAAGAAAGAGCTTCTGAAACTGGATTCAGAAGCTCTTGCAAATGCGCAGAAAATGTTCCTGCAATTAGCCAATATGTATTCGTAAGTTTAAAACCGGACTTTCAGCCTGAACTTTCAGGCAAATTTTCTTTTTACAATTGCAAGCAACGCTGATACCGCTTCACCGTTTACATCCCACGCATATTTGGACGCATACCGGTGCCAGATCAGGTTTTGTGCCTCTTCAAAGCTTTTTACCATATCCAGTTCATAAATTGCTTTATCAAAATGTTCACTGTTCTTATTAAAAAGCTGATTTACAAACATAAATCGCTGGCCTAAAGGAATGGAACCTGCAATGCTTTCTACCTTGACGGGAACACTTCCGTAGGATTTGTCTTCGGCCGGCTTAGGAATATCAACTTTAAAACGGTTGTTCAATGAATCCCTTTCCGAAGTGTTTGTCTTGGAAACGATCTCGCTGATAACGGAAGAAACAGGTTCAGCGCGGGAAGCTCCCGGCTTTACGGTTGAAGGCTCCAGTTCATTCAGTGCAGAATCAAAAAAGGATTTCGACTCATTTTTCATATTGGACTGAACCGGTTTTCCAGCTTCTTTCGGCCTGAGTTCATTCAGATTGAGCGGGAATATATCGGAAAACTGCAATACATAAGGTTCAGTATCGTCCAGCAAATCCGGATTGGCCTTGATTTCATATAACCAGCTAACGGCCTGCGTCTGATAAACGGAGACGGAGCCGCTGTCGGTAAGCCGGCCAAGCATTGCTTCCGCAATTCCTTTATGGATTTGTGTATATTTTAAAAGCTGCTGTGCCTTTTCATGGGTAAATTCAGAATCCGGCGTAGCCCTGATCTTTTCTTCAAAATAAGCAATGGGTGTAAACAGCAATTTCAGTGATTCCTTTACGGAATCCGTCAGCAAAGGTTCAAGATCCTGACGTTTTACAGCAATATGCTGCGATGCCGTGTTCATAAATGCCTCGAGTGCTTCCCTTACTTCTTCATTTGCATAATCAAAATACGGGCTCCGGAATGTTTCCGCATTGTTTTTCCATTCTTCAAACAACTTGTTTAAAATCCCCAGATTTACCTGTCTGACCGGCGTAAGTTTCAGCAAACCCGCTCCGGTAATTATATCCTGCGTCCGGTATACTTCATTTAAAACAGTTGTAGTAAACCTCGCGGCATATTGGTTAAGTGCATTTATGTTTAAATTATCCGGCATAACGAATATGAGCTTTTGATAACGATTGTGTTTAAAGAAAATATGTTTGATTTGTAAAGATAAAGAAAAATGACTGTTCAGAAAGTCAGTATTGCGTCAAACATGTTTATAGAACCATTACACAGAAAAGAAAATATTAACCCCCGAACCGGCTGGATCGAAGTAATTTGCGGTTCCATGTTCTCCGGGAAAACCGAGGAATTAATCCGCAGGCTCAACCGCGCCAAAATTGCACGTCAGAAAATACAGATTTTTAAACCTGCTCTCGATAAACGTTATCATGAGGAGAACATTGTTTCGCACAACGACAATTCCATACGCTCCGTTCCTGTCCATGCTTCTTCCGAAATAATGACACTTGCCAAAAACAGTGAAGTGGTGGGCATTGACGAAGTACAGTTTTTTGATGAAGCCATTGTGGAAGTCTGCAATGAACTTGCCAATATCGGAAAGCGCGTGATTGTGGCCGGGCTGGATATGGATTATACCGGAAAGCCGTTCGGATGCATGCCGCAGCTCATGGCCGTTGCCGAATTTGTGACCAAGGTACATGCGATATGCATGGTCTGCGGCGAAGTGGCATCGTATTCTTACCGGCTTTCGCCGTCCAATGAAAGAGTTTTGCTGGGCGAAACCGACTTGTATGAAGCCCGGTGCCGGCGCTGCTTCAATCTTGGAGAAAATGCCGACCGTTTCCGGTCATAAAACAAAGAGGCCGTTTCAGTATTTTTGAAACGGCCTCTGATATATTTTAATGAAATGAACTTTATACGTTCACTTGATTCATTACTTCGGTTTGCTTGCGGATGGATTCCATGTGAACAAGCTTGAAAAGTTCGTCAACAAGGTTCGGATACAGATTCATGCTTTTTCCCCATCCGGCACGTGTTTCCAGTACTTCGCGGAAACGATCCACTTGATAAGCAGCAACGTTATTGTCACGCTTGTATTCAGCCAGTTTTTCAACGAAAGACATACGCGCAGCAAGTGTTTCTAGCAATTCGCGGTCCAGGTTGTCTATTTTTCCGCGAATGATTTCCAGTTGTGACTGGTAATCGCTTCCGTAGGATTCCTTGCGGACATGCAGGTCATGCAGCATCTGGCTCAGTGAAGCAGGCGTTAACTGCTGGGAAGCATCCGACCATGCCTTGTCCGGATCGCGGTGTGATTCGATAATCAGACCGTCATAGTGCAAGTCCAGTGCGCGTTGCGCCAGTTCATACAAATAAGCGCGTTTTCCTGCCATGTGGCTTGGATCACCGATTACAGGCAATTCAGGGAAAATAGTCTTTAATTCAATGGCAATGTTCCACATCGGAGAGTTACGGAACTTTGTTTCCTGCGCGTTTGAAAATCCGCGGTGGATTGCACCCAGTTTTTTTACACCCGCCTGATTCAGGCGTTCCAGCGCACCAACCCATAACTGAAGGTCAGGGTTTACCGGATTTTTTACAAGAACAGGAACATCAATTCCTTTCAGGGCATCAGCAAGTTCCTGAACATTGAACGGGTTCACCGTTGTACGCGCACCAATCCAGAGAATATCCACTCCGTATTTCAATGCCAGTTCAATATGCTGCGGCGTTGCTACTTCAACCGCCACGGGCAATCCTGTCTGTTTCTTAACAGCCTGCAGCCATGGCAAAGCTGCTTCACCCATACCTTCAAAGCTACCCGGACGAGTCCTCGGCTTCCAGATTCCCGCACGGATCACATGCGCAAAGCCTTCTTCCTTGATCTGGGTTGCGGTTTCCAACATTTGTTCTTCGGTCTCTGCACTGCAAGGCCCGGCGATTACCAAAGGCTTACCTTCGGTATTGATCCAACTGCTTAACGGAAGGATATCTAAAGAAGCATTCATATTCAAAAACTGTCCTTAATAAAAATTGATAACTGTAATATTTTGATCCGGTATTATGTGTATTTCTGGGATTGACCGTACATTTGATATCTAAAAGCAAAAACTTCAAGTGCCTTTTAATTTCTTATTGTGAATTAACAATTACGACAAAAGCTCACGTAAGAAAAACTTTCAATAAAATGACATATCTCTCACCCAAAGACCATATCCCTGTATTTTTCGAAGACACTTCCGTCGCTTTTGCATCCAAATCGGACGACAGTCTCAGGAAAACTTACTGGTTGTTCAGCCTTATGAATCAGGCTCGAGTGGTAAATTTAGGCACTTTTTTTATAAAGCTTGCACTAAAACTCAACTTACCTATAAAAAATCTTATCCGTATCACCATTTTTGAACAATTCTGTGGTGGTGAGACGATTAACGATTGTGATGACACCATTGCAATGCTTGGCAACTCAGGCATCGGAACCATACTGGATTATTCCGTTGAAGGAGAAGAAAGTGAAACCAGCTTTGAAGCAACGGCAGCGGAAATCCTGAAAACCATTGACAAGGCTTCGGTATCAAACACAATCCCGTTTTCTGTATTCAAGGTCACGGGCATCGCCTCGGCGGAACTTCTGGAAAAAATCCAGCGGGACGAGCACCTGTCCGAGCAGGAACAAAATGCCTATACGCTGGTCAGGCAGCGCATTGAACGGCTCTGCAGTTATGCCAAAGAGAAAGATGTACGCATTTTTATTGATGCTGAAGAAAGCTGGATACAGGGTGTCATCGATGATCTTGCCTATGAAATGATGCAGAAATACAACAAGGAAAAGGCAATTGTTTACAATACTTATCAGCTTTACCGCCATGAAACGCTGGATGCATTGAAAACGGCTTTTCTGATGGCGCGCCAGAAAGGCTATTTCCTTGGCGGAAAGCTGGTCAGAGGTGCCTATATGGAAAAAGAGCAGCTAAGGGCCAGGGAAAACGAATATTTCAACCCGATTCATGCTACAAAGGAGGCTACGGACAAAGATTATAACTCCGCCATTGATTTCTGTCTGGATCATGTCGAGCACATTTCCATATGCCTCGGCACACACAATGAGTACAGCTCACAGTACTGCGCACTGAAAATGAAAAAGCTGGGAATCAGTCAGAATGACAACAGAATCTGGTTTGCACAGCTGCTCGGCATGAGCGACAACATTTCCTTCAATCTTGCCAAAGCCGGATATAATGTTGCCAAATACGTACCTTACGGCCCGATTGATGCCGTATTGCCTTATCTGATACGCCGTGCAGAAGAAAATACATCCATTGCAGGCCAGAGCAGCCGTGAGTTTTTGCTGGTTAAAAGTGAATTGAAGCGGAGGAGAAGTGGTTCTTTATAGCTATCTTATTACTTTCGCGTTATCAAATTTCAATTGTTTATAAAACAGAATGAATCAATCCAGAAATCCGGCCCCGTTTTTACTTCTGAGTTTACTGCTTATAATTATAGATCAGGCATCAAAGCTTTTGGTTCATTACTATATGGAACCCGGGTTTTCCGGTCAGATTTCACTGATTGGAAACTGGTTGAAACTTCATTATGTGCTTAATCCGGGCATGGCTTTCGGCATGCAGCTCGGACATGAATACGGCAAGTTGTTTCTTACGCTTTTCCGTCTTATTGCCATGTTTGCAATTGGCTGGTATCTTGTACATCTGGCCCGATCAGGTGCTACAAAAGGCTTGCTCTGGGCACTTTCCCTGATCCTTGCCGGCGCTGTCGGAAATGTGATTGACAGCACTTTTTATGGTGTTTTGTTAAAAAATGCACCATACGGATCTCCGACACCCTGGTTCCACGGCCAGGTTATAGATATGATTTTTGTTGATTTCTGGGAAGGATTCATTCCGGACTGGGTTCCGGTCTGGGGCGGGCAATATTACTCCACGCCGATTTTCAACATTGCTGATTCCTGTATTTTCATTGGTGTATGCAGCATTCTGATTTTTCAGGGCAGCTTTCATTCAACGGGAAGCCATTCTGAACAGGAAGATAATAACGAGCATAAAGACGAAGTTTCGCAGGATGAATCCCAGCAAATAACAGCCGCAGATGATCAGATCAATCCTTCCCAGATTTCGACTCCTGCCGTAGAAAACGAAAGCGACGAAAACAAAAAAGAGAGCTTGTAAGCTCTCTTTTTACCTTAACCTAATTGTCATCCTTGGTCAGCGGAATAAAATCCTTGAAGGCCTTCTTGATTGCGGTGTCCGTAGCTTCTTTTTTGTTTTCCCAGTTTGCATCCAGTTCCAGCGCAACCAAACCGCTCAGATTCATCAGAGACTTGAATTCATCGAGTTTGCGGATAAAGTCCGGCTGTCGTCTTGCCGATTTCTGTGAATACTCTCTTGCGAATACATCTCCTTTGTTCTGAAGTTCATTCTTTTTCTGCATGACATAATTGAACCGGTCCAGTAACCCGTTAACGGATTTACCGATTACTTCGGTTGCTTCCAGCGTTCCGACCGTTGCCACCGTTGTTCCACCGATTGTAGTGATGTAACCTCTTACATTCTGATCCGTTGCAACTACCGGCGCCAGACCGGTTGTTGCACCAAGCGAAGCATTCAATAGAGAACGGCTTCTTTTGCCTTTTTTAGCTTTGGAATAAGCCTTTTTCAATTCTCCTTCTTTCTCTGTCATTTGTTCCAGAAGTCCCCAGGCATTTACCAAAGCACCGCGGTACAAATTATAAACATAGTTGTCACGCACACTTTCATCCACTGTATTCTTGATTACAAAATGGACCGTGCGCTCTTTTTTATTCTGCGCTTTGTCCAGTACATAAAAAGTAATGTTAAAAGCCAGCGTATCAAACGGATCTTTAACAAAATTATAACCCGGCTCCCAAATGAATTCATAGCTTGTAGCTGTATTCTTCACCAATGCTTCGGAAGGCACTTTCTTGTTTTCGGAAATAAAGTTGAAAGTAACAATATCGTCTTCTCCGTTTGGATCGGACAATGTAAATCTCAGGTTGATCCGGTTGTTTTCAGCACTGTTTATAACCGAATTCTGAGGTATGATCGTAAAATCAGGCGCAAGGTCCATTTGCGTGATATCCAGCTTCAGACGGCCTTTTGCCCTTGCCTTTGAAGGCTGGTCTTCCACATAGAATTCTATATATCTGGGACTTTTTTTCAGTGTGCTGAACTGATTCGTTGAAGGTTCCCATATAATTTCTCCGGCAGCAGTAAGCTTCATTCCTTCCGGCATTTCCTCCAGAATCGGGATAAATACAATGGGATCGCCATCTGGGTCGCGAATGGATCCTATATCTATTTTATAAATATTCTGAGTTTTGTACTGCACATAAAACGGTTTAAGCTCATCAACCTGAGGAGCGCGGTTTACATGCATTACCTTGAACACGACTTCGCGCGAAGCACTTTCACCGGAAGAAGTCTGCGCCTCAAACACAATCGGGAATGATTTCGAAGTATTGATACGGTCCGCTATATCAAAGGAAGGCGTCCACACAAAATGTCCCGCTGAATCAAAACTCATTTCCTTGATCTGCCCGCTGCTGATGCTGTAAGTAACGGAATCGCTTTTCCCACCTTTTGTCTGTAAATGAAAATTGATTTCTTTTCCCTCTTGCAATACATTCCAGTCGGTTTCGGCCGGAAAAATAATTTGTAAAGGACCGGCTACAGAACTTTTCATATTATCCTGTCCCTGAACCTTTGTAAATAAAAGAAATGTGGTCAGAAGTATCAGTATTTTATGAAGGTGTTTGATAATCATAACGCAAAAAATATAATTAATTCTAAGGGTGAAGAATACTTTGATCTTAACGCAAAACTAACAAATCCTATATAAAAGCATTGTGATTACTTAAAAATTGAAATCCGGCCCGGAAAAGATTTCCCCTTAAAAGAAATGCTTCCTGTCAAAACAGGGCCTTACCTTTATACAATCTGCTACAAAGCAAAAATACCGGAGAGCAGCCTGATCAATGACTGCTCTCCGGTATTTTAAGTTCAATACGCCTTTGTTTATTTTTTCTTAGGCGTTGTTGTAGATGTAGCCGGAGCTGTTGTTGCCGGAGTAGTTGCCGGCTTTGCCGGTGCAGTTGCTGCTGGTGCTGCTGCCTCTACTTTGTCAGGATCTACACCCAGTTTTCTCAGGATCAGGTTGGTTGCATTGTTTTCTTCCGATGCTGCAAACAAGATGATCGGTGTTGTTCCCTGTCCTGCATCCATGTTCAGGATGTAAAGGAAACCGCTTTCTTTACCAACTTCCTGAATGGCGTTGTTCACTTTTGTCAGGATCGGTTCCAGAAGTTGCTGTTGCTTGGTTTGCAGAGAAGTCTGTGCGTTGTTCTGCATTTCCTGAATTCTGGTCTGCAGATTCTGCAATTCCTTTTCTTTGTCCGCACGGATTACATCAGTCATGTTCGCACCGTTTTTTTGGTACGCTTCATATTTTTCCTGTGCTTCTTTATATGTCTCTCCCAGTGCTTTGTCCAACTGCGCCTTTGTAACTTCCAGCTGATTCTGCATTACTTTGCTTTCGGGAAGTTTGCTGATTACATAATCAACATTTGTATAACCGATTTTTGTAAGTCCGCTTGCAGGGGTTGTTTGAGCTAAAAGAGGAGTTGTGACAATGGCCATCAAGACCATAAAAGCTATCAATCGTTGTTTCATTGCTTTGTTACTTATTTAAGTTTACTGGTTCTACTTTTTTGTTTTGGTGAGTTCTGTGTTGGTGTTGGTACTTTTGTCTGTGTCTGTTCCGGTTCATCTGTTCTGCTTACCTTTTCTTCATTTCCGGATTTGTTGTTCTTGGGATCAATCCCCAGTTCTTCCATTACATAATCCGAATAATCGTGTTTGGGATTTGTGTAGAGCATACCGATGTCGCTGGATTTATCAAACATAAAGTCAAGACGCCGCTGGCTGCAAACCTTGGTTACTGCTCTCTGCACTTTTTCAAGAACAGGTTTCATCAGTTCTTTCTTCTTCTGAAAAAGTAAACCTTCCATACCAAAGATTTTACTGTTGTATTCTCCGGCTTCCAGTTCTTTTTCCTTTATTTCATTTTGCCTTGTTCTTTTCAGATCTTCAGTCAGCAGAATTTCTTCGGCCATATAAGCCCGCTGCATCCGGTCTATTTCAGCAAATTTATCCTGAATTTCTTTTGCCCACTTTTCGGAAAACTTCTTCATTTCCGTTTGGGCCAACTGATACTCAGGCATTTTACTGGTTATAAATTCCATGTCGGTATAACCAATTTTCTGCGCCCATGACGCTGATCCACATAGAATTGACAAAACTAGTAAAATAAAAAACTTCTTCATGGCAGAGAGGTAACAATTTGCAAACTTCTTAACGAAACTTCTGGCCCGGATATTATCTGATCTGTTGTCCAATGGTAAAATGGAACTGAGGACCGCTTCGTTTCGACTCGCCTTGTATTCTGTCAAATCCGTATCCCCAGTCGATTCCCAGCAGACCGAACGCCGGCATAAAAATACGAGCACCGACACCCGCAGAACGCTTAAGATCAAACGGGTTAAACTCCTTATATGTTCCCCAGTTGTTACCGCCTTCGGCAAATCCGAGAATAAATATCGTTGCCTGCGGGTTTAGTGAAACCGGATAACGAAGTTCCATTACATACTTGTTATAAACAATACCGCCACCGGATGCCGGATAACCGTTTGCTGCCAAAGGGCCCACTTTCTGATCCTGATAACCGCGAAGGCCGATGATATCCTGGTCAGCCAGCGAGAACGAACCCTGACCGGCAAGTCCGGAACCACCCACAATAAAACGTCCGAACGGGCTGTACCCTACTTTGTCGCCGTATGCGCCCAGGAAACCCATGTGCGTACGTGCACTTAACACAAGCTTTCCGGTAATTGTTGCATAGTAACTGGCATCAAACATCCATTTATGGTATTCAACCCAGCGGTAAGTATCGGTTTTGTCTACAAAATCCTTTTTCCTTAAAGCTGAATAAGGCGGCGTAAATGTTCCGCTTAAAGAAATATTGCTTCCGCTTCTCGGAAACTGGAAATCACTTAGCGTGTTCCTCGAAATGGTGGTATTAAACGAAATGTTATTTGACACACCGTTGCTGTATCCGATCCTGAAAATATCCAGATCATCCAGCCTGTACCGCTGATATGAAAGCGAGTGCGTCATCACAAGGTTACGATCCGGTTCTTTAAGACGGCGGCCAAGCGATAAGGTAATTCCATTGTTGAAATATCCGCCGCGGTAGTTCAGGCCTCCGCCATTCAGCCCGGTTGTGTAAATAGAATTATAATCTGTCATTCTGTAAACAGTACGCTGAAGGGAAACACCGAAGTTGATCGGTTTTTTTCCTCCAAGCCACGGCTCGCTGAATGAAAGCGAATACGTCTGGTATTGCTTACCGTTTGCCTGAAAACGCAATGAAAGTTTTTGTCCGTCGCCGGAAGGCAAAGGTCTCCATGTTTCACGATTCGGGATATTTTTCAAAGAGAAGTTATTGAATACCAAACCAAGCGTTCCTACAAAACCGATGTAACCACCCCATCCACCGGACAATTCAATCTGGTCAGAAGGTTTTTCCTCTACGGTATATTCAATATCAACCGTTCCGTCTGCCTGATTCGGGATCGGATTGATCTGGATTTTCTCAGGATCAAAATAGCCCATCTGGGACAACTGACGCTGCGTATTGATAATTTCCGTCTTGCTGAATTTCTGTCCAGGCAATGTAAAAAGTTCCCTTAACACAACGCGGTCGCTGGTTTTGGTATTTCCGTTCAGCAGAATGCGGTTGATTGTTGCCTGTTTTCCTTCAAACATCCGGAGTTCAACATCAATTGAATCACCCTCAACGGCTTTTTCAGTCGGCTCGATCCGGAAATACAGATAACCATCGTCCATATAAATGGAGCTCACATCTCCTCCGGGAATACCGTTGATCTTCTTGTCAAGTTCTTCCGGATTATAAACATCCCCTTTTTTGATACCGAGCCTTTCACCAAGGTATTTGGACGTATAAAGATAATTTCCAGACCAGGTTATATCACGGTAAAAGTATTTGGAACCTTCATCCACTTTCAGGTCAATGCTTATGGTTTCATCGCCATTACGGATTGAATCGAATTCTATGGTAGCATCCCGGTAACCGTTTTTGCGGTAATATGCAATCAGCTTTTCCTTGTCTTCATCGTATTTTTTGGGAATGTATTTGGAAGGATTGAAAAGCCGGCCGATTCTTTTCTGCTTCGTTCCTTTCATCTTGCGTTTAAGTATTTTATCACTTATCGCCGTATTTCCCTCAATATTGATTTTTTCAATCTTAACTTTTTTGCCCTTCGTTATTGTAAAGTTCAGCGTCGCCTGTCCTCTTGTCGAATCCGGAATCTGCAGCACCTTCACTTTGGTGTTGTAGAAACCTTTATCCATATAGTATTTCTTGATGACAAGCTGGGTATTTTTAATGACCGTCGGTGTTATTACTCTTCCTTTGATCAGTTTTACCTTGTCGTTCAGCGTTTCTCTTTCCCCTTTGCGTATTCCTGAAAAAGATACTTTGTAAAGCCTTGGCCTTTCCTTGATATGAATGTTAAGCCATACCTTCTCTTCCTGAATTTTGGTAGCCAAGATTTCCACATCATCAAGCGTTCCGAAATCCATCATACGTTTGATGGATGAAGTTACAGCCGGCCCCGGAATCCTGATTTTATCTCCCGGTTTCAGTCCGGAAATGGAAATCATGGAATTCGGATCCAGAAACTGCGTTCCTGAAACCGTTACTTCCGCTATGGTATATTCCTTAGGGTTTGCCGGGTCAATTCCCATATTGGCCACCGGCGCAGCAGGCTTTGTGGAAGCGCCCAGGCCAACACGCTGTGCATGTGCCGAGAAACAGCAGCAAAGCATCAACACGGCCAGAGTACCTTTAAGATGTGCTAATGGTTTATTCAAATTTTTCACAAGGTTCATATTGTTCTACTTGGCACTGTTTTCCTTTATTTGTTCACCTGTTTTTCCAAAACGCCGTTCTCTGTTCTGGTAGGACAAAATTGCTTCATATAAGTGTTCACGTCTGAAGTCGGGCCAGAAAAGATCTTCATAGAAATACAGTTCGGCGTAAGCAAGCTGCCATAAAAGAAAATTGCTGATCCTGTGGTCGCCGCCGGTACGCAGCATCAGATCCACTTCAGGTCGTTCTTTTGTTGAAAGGTTTGCAGCCACAACATCTTCATTGATTTCTTCAGGTAGCAGGATTCCTTTCTGAACATCCTCCGCAATCTTTTTCGCAGCTCTTGTAATGTCCCATTTACCGCTGTAACCCAGTGCAAGAATCAGGTTGAGACCGGTATTCTGCTGTGTGGCGTCAATTGCTTCTTTCAATTGTATCTGACAACTGCGCGGCAGACTTTCGGTATCTCCTATCGTATCCAGTTTCACGTTATTTTTGAGCATGGTAGGAAGCTCGTTTCGGATTGACTGAACCAGCAACTCCATCAAAGCCCTTACTTCAAACTCGGGACGTGCCCAGTTTTCGGTAGAAAACGCATAGAGTGTCAAAAATGAAACTCCAAGTTCTGCACAACCTTCCGTTACTTCTCTTACGGCCTTGATCGCATTGCGATGGCCGAATATGCGTGCTGCTCCCTGGTTTTTGGCCCATCTTCCGTTACCGTCCATGATAACGGCGATGTGCTTTGGCAGATTGCCCGTATCAATGAGCTCCTTCATTATTCCTGACCTCTTTAACCTTTTTTAACAAACAATTGAACAATATTTCAGGCTTTTACCAATTCTGAGGAATTTTTATCACAATGGCATTTCAGGAATCACTTTGTCTCTCACCGATACGCAGTCTGAACCCATTTTGTTACGGAATTTAGGAAAATTCCAGAAATCAATGTGCGCCGAATAAACTTAAACCTTCTGACGAACAGTAGATTAACCTTAAAATGATAATGGAATTTAAAATCAGGGCGCAATTTAGGAATAAGTATTACGGCATCAAAATCATTATTTTCATGCTGAAGATCCTGTAACCGAATTAATTATCAAGAAGATGACGGATGACTTCTCCGTAAGTACTGCCGCTGGCGAGCTGGGATGCCCGGCGGTCGCGCATAATAACCATAAACTTGCCGTTAAAATGCTTTTGAATTTCCTTGATATGGTGTGAATTGACGATTCCTGCCCGGCTGATGCGCAAGTAATGCTGCGGCAGTTTTTCTTCCAGCGAAGTAAGCGTGTAATTCAGCAGATATTTCTGTCCGTCGAGCGTATTGAGAAAAACGTATTTTTCTTCGGCTTCAAAATGCGTGATTTCCGTTAACGGAATAAGCAGAATGCGGTCTCCTGTTTTTACGGACAGTGAAAATATTTCTTTTTTGGGCTTCATTTCTTCCAGTAACCGGATCAGATTTTCAGAATACGGATTCACGTTTCCGTTTGCATTGATCCCGGCATTTATGATATTCCTTATTTTATCAATGGTTTTGATCAGCCGCTCATTTTCCACCGGTTTTAACAGATAGTCTACGGAATTTTCTTCAAAAGCTCGGATTGCATACTGATCGTAAGCCGTTGAAAATACGACCAAAGGCATTTTGGTCAGCTTGGAAAGCATTTCAAATCCGTTCAGCAGCGGCATTTCAATATCCAGAAATATAATGTCCGGATCAAACCTGTTGATCTCGATCAGTCCTTCCGCTCCGTTTCTTGCCTCCGATACGATATAAAAAATGTCTGCATGTTTTTCCAGTAATCTGCGCAGGCGGCTCAGCGCAAGCGGTTCGTCGTCAATCAGTATTGTTTTTAACGGAAAGTTCATGATCAGTTCAGGGAAGTGTCGATTGCAGTTTTCAGGATGGAAATATTGACGGATTTGCAGGGATCATTGTGCAGTTCGAGCCTGGCATTTTCACCATAAAGCAGTTTCAGCTTGTCCTGAATGCTTTTGATTCCGTAACCGGCTCCCATATTTTCCGGAAATGCCGGCCCGTTATCACTGACGCAAAGATGCAGCCAATTATCTTTTTCGTAAATCTTTACAACAATATTTCCCTGCTCGGCCATTTTCGAAATGCCGTGCTTGATTGCATTTTCGACAATGGGCTGCAGGATAAACTTTGGAACCTGTAAAACTTTCAGCGCTGCAACCGTTACTTCCACATTGAACTTTAACCTGTCGCCAAACCTTACCTTTTCCACTTTCAGATAAGTATCCACCATTTCCAGTTCATTTTCTATGGTATCGAAATAATCGTTCGTCTTGCGGCCCGTTGTGTATCTGAAAAGCCTGGAAAGCAGTAAAGTCATTTCCTCGGCCCTGTCCGGATCATCATGCACAAGGCTTGCAATGCTGTTCAATGAATTGTACAGAAAGTGCGGATTGATCCTCGCCTGCAATGCATCGAGTTCCGCGCGGGTTTTTAGTTTTTCGAGATTCAGCAGCTGATATTCCTGATCGGAAATTTTCCTCGAAATCTGCTTTCCGGCCCGGCTGAAATAATAAAATGTATTGGCAACGATAATGGCGCCCCACATATACCAGTACCAAGGTGCATTTTGAGCGGCTTCGCTCGGGTACATAATCCTGTACTTACGAACGATATTGATGCCAAAAAAGAAGTAGATTGCAATACTCAGCGCATTATTCAGGATCAGAATGGCAAGGGAAAGTAGCAAGTGCTTGATGTAAACCTTGTCGAGGAGCATATCCAGCCACATGGTGAATTGCTGGGTAAACAAAATCGTAAAAACACCGGCTATGATATTCTGCGAAACGAGGTACTGGTATAACTTGATCCTTACCGGTTCGTGCGTATAGTAAATTTCCGCGGTGAAAAAGGCAATGGCATTGATCCCGTACAATATGATTGCACCCAGCACAATGGCGATCAGCGTTCCGATCCAGCCCTGATTCTGTATGGCTCCGATCAGATTGAAATCCAGCTTGTTCAAAGATTTCTGATGCGAAGTAAAACTGAAATTCGCTCCTTCCACCATGGCTTCCGATAAATCCACATCCGACAAACTGCTGAAACTCAGGTCTGCGTTTCTGAGATCCGTATTCCTGAACGTAGCCCGGTCCAGCGCTGAAAAACGAAGTTTGGCATTTCTGAGATTGGCGCCATCGAAGTTGATATCCTTTAAACTGGAAAAACTGAAATCTGCATTTTCCAGATCCATATTGCTGAAATCCCGTCCGTCCAGTGAGGAAGCCTTCATACGCAACCGCTTTGTTCCCTTGTCCTCCATTTTATACTGATAAAGCGTTACTGATCAACATTGCATCCGGGCTCATTTCGGTTCTTGATAAAGACACATTCAGGAAAGTATCTTATTGTTATTTTTTACGGATTTGACAGGATTTAAAAACAAAAAGGCTTCATAACTGACAGCATATGTGCTTTTTTAACACAAATCTATCAGCTATGAAGCCCGCAGCGAAATCATTTCCGACGAACTGCAGGTTTCACCGGAATGAACCTGTTTTCTTTCGGAGTGAAAGTGTATGCTTTTTTATAGTTCTTCGACCATAATGTCTTTCCAGCGTACTTTTATTCCGCCTCCGTCATGAATCTGCAATGCAATGGAACCGTTGGCAGCACCGATTTTTTCGTCATTGAAATCAACCATTTCATTTCCGTTCAGCCAGGTCTGTACTTTGTCGCCGTTCACGCGGATACGTAAGGTATTCCATTCGCCCATTTTCAGAAACCCTTCTTTTTCATCCGGAATTTTTACAAGCCATTCGCGTCCGTACGATTCGTAAACACCGCCGGTATCGTGGTTTGGCGGCGCAACTTCCACTTGCCATCCTGAAACCTTCGTGCCGTCCACGGTCGATCTGAAAAATACGCCGCTGTTACCGTTCGCTTCCTGCAGGAATTTCAGGGAAAGGTCAAAGTTCTTATAAAACTTTTCGGTAGTCAGATAACCGTATTTTTTATCCGGGCCGCTCTCACAAACCAGTTCACCGTCTTTCACGTACCATTTTTCGGTACCGTTGATTTTCCAGCCTTTCAGGTCTTTTCCGTTAAAGAGTTTTACCGGTTTTTTTTCCGGCCCGGCTGCTGGTTCCCTGACGGCAAGAAAAGCCGAATTGATGAATAAAATGGAAGCACAAACGACAACCAATTGCCTTAATTTCAACATAACATTTTTGGGATTAGGATTAAAAAATTCAGGTCAGAAATTCTGCCAGGATACATTTTCCATTAGATTTACAGAAATTTATCAATTGGAAAGCTATGAAAAAAAACCATTGCATAGAGCGTTATCTGACATTTTTTTTAATTGCTGTCCTGTTTTCAGGAGCTGTTTTTTCCTGCAAAGAAGGTGACGACGACAGAATAAAACCCAAAACAATTACCGATGTTATTCTGGAAAACGAGCAGTTCAGTATTCTGCGGGATATTATGCTTTATGCAGAAATGAGCGACGCTTTGAGGACGGACGAATTAACGGTTTTCGCGCCAAATAACAATTCATTCGGAAAGGCCGGCATTTTCAGTTCGGATGCAGTGACCGGGTTGCCGAAAGATTCCGTACGTTCATTTCTCAAAAGCCATATCATACCCAAACAAAGGCTCAGCTTTTCACAGCTTACGCCCGGCTCTCAGGTTTCACTGAATAAAAATACATTGTCAATTACCCGAATGGACAGCACGCTTTCCGTCAACAAATCGGATATTATAATCAGAAATGTGAATGCAGCCAATGGCATCATCCATGTTATAGACAGCGTTGTGGTCAGATATTAAAAAGAGGGCCGGACTGAAAATCAGTCCGGCCCTCTTTTATATGTTTGAAAATCAGAATTGCTCGGTACGGGCAAAAAAGAAATTCCCTTCAATTTCAGCATTTTCGTCTGAATCCGAACCGTGAATGGCATTGGCTTCCATAGACTTTGCATACAGTTTACGGATTGTGCCTTCCTCTGCATTGGCAGGATTTGTAGCGCCGATCAGCGTACGGAAATCAGCAACCGCATTTTCTTTTTCCAGAATAATCGGAATGATCGGCCCGGAAGACATATACTTGCATAAATTGTTGTAAAAAGGACGTTCTTTATGCACTTCATAAAACTTCCCGGCAAGTTCCGGCGTAAGCTGTGTTTTCTTCAGAGCAACAACACGGAACCCGGCTGCCTCGATCATTTTAATAATAGAACCCGTATGACCGTCAAGAACGGCATCCGGCTTAATCATGGTAAAAGTTTTATTTGTCGGCATAAGATCTGCTAAATTTATTTTGGATGCAAAACTACAATTTTTCAATTTATATTCCCGATCCTTTCATTACTAACCGTTCTGCGGTATAAAACATATACTGATAACCAGCCTTTAGTGTTTAACATTGAGCAAATCCCAACAGTTTTATTAATTTTGGGATCTCAATGAAAACAATAAATTCTCCTTTTGAATTAAATAATTGTGAATCAAGCCTTTAAGGAGTTAAGCTCTTTTTTATCCCTTCCCCAAAAAATCATAATTACGACGCATCGTGATCCGGATGCAGATGCATTGGGTTCTTCGTTGGGCTGGGCAAGTTATTTAATCAAAAAAGGTCACTATGTAACGGTTATCAGTCCGACCGAGTACACGGCCAATCTGCGCTGGCTTTCCGGTATTGAAAATGTGCTTGTTTACGAAAAGGCCGGCGATCAGGTGAAATGCAAAAGAAGAATTGAAGAGGCGACGCTGATCTGCTGCCTTGATTTTTCTGCCCTTTCGCGTCTCAAAGATCTTGGAAAAGTCGTTCAGGAAGCTGCTGCGCCCAAAATGATGATTGATCATCACCTGGAACCGGAGCAATTTGCCAAATGGATGTTCTGGGATACAACGGCGGCGGCAACTGCACAGCTTGTATATGCGCTGATTAAAGAACTGGAAGGCAACAAGCCGGCTGATGTGATTTTTGATATTCCGATGGCAGAATGCCTGTATGCAGGCATTATGACGGATACCGGCTCGTTCCGGCATGGAAATGTAACCCCGCAAGTTCATCTGGCGGTTGCTGATCTGATGCTTACGGGTTTTGATTCCAGCCGTGTTCACAGGCTGATTTATGACAATGCGCCGCTTTCCCGTCTTCAGTTTCTGGGTTATGTACTTTCTCAAAAGCTTGTTGTGCTTCCTGAGTACCGGACTGCATACATGGTCCTGACCGAATCGGAACTGCAAAGGTTCAATTCGAGTACCGGCGAAACCGAGGGAATTGTAAATTACGGACTGCAGGTTGAAAATGTTGTCATGTCCGCCATGTTTATTGAAAGAAAAGGAGAAGTGAAAATTTCATTCCGTTCGGTCGGGACATTCTCGGTAAGAGATCTTGCAAGCAGTTATTTCAACGGCGGCGGGCATAAAAATGCCTCGGGCGGAAGATCGGAACAAACAGTAAATGAAACGGTTGCAACTTTTTTAAATATTCTGCCTTTATACCAGGAAGCTCTTTTAAACGTTGACTAAACTTATATTATAACTTCAAAATCTAACCTATATTTTTTAATTAACACAATCCAATGAATCTTAAAACAATCGGTTATGCGATGGGCATAACTATTCTCGCAGCCGCTTGCAACAAATATCGTACGCAGGTTACTGAAAACGGCCTTAAATATCAGGTTTTTGAACACGAAGATGATTCAAGAAAAGCGAAGCTGGGAGATATCATGTCGTTCCATCTGGTTTTGAAAAATGGAAGCGATTCCACACTCCGCGATACATATAAAGAAGGCAATCCAGTAAAAATGGTTTTACAGGCACCGCCGTTCAAAGGCAGCTTTGAAGAAGGACTGGCCATGTTATCTGCCGGAGACAGCGCCAAATTCCTGATCAATGCGGATACCTTGTTTGCAAAAATGATGCAGCCGATGCCGCCGATGATCAAAAAAGGATCTGAACTCAGCTTTACAGTAAAAGTTCTGAGCGTACTTACTTCCGAAGAATTCCAGAAACAGCAGTCGGAAGCCAGCGGCAAGCAAAAAGGAGTTGATGCCAAAGTAATTGAAGATTATCTTGCCAAAAACAATCTGAAAGCAAAAGCACGCAAAACGGCCTCCGGTTTGTACTATATCCCTCAGGTTGAAGGTTCCGGCCCAAGCCCTGTGGCCGGCGATAACGTCAAAGTTCATTATACAGGCAAATTTCTGGATGGAAAAGAATTTGACAGCTCAAAAAACCAGGGAAAACCGCTTGACCTGCAGATTGGTGCCGGAATGGTTATTCCTGGATGGGAAGAAGGCATTATGCTGATGAAAAAAGGAGAAAAAGGATTACTGATCATTCCTTCTGGGCTTGCTTACGGACCTGAGGCTTACGGACCGATTCCGGGCAATTCTGTATTGCAGTTTGAAATGGAACTGATCGATTTCAGCAAAGGACCAGCTACGCCTGCTGCCGGACCGCAAATTGCTCCTCCCGCAAAATAATACGGATTAAAAATATTACTTTATGCGGCTGCTTCACAAAAGCAGCCGTTTTTTTGTGTAAAACATTTTGATAAAAAGATATGAAACTCTGCTTTGCGACAAATAACCTTCATAAACTTGAAGAAATACAGGCTTTACTCGGCAATCAGTTCGAACTGGTAACTTTATCCGAAATCGGCTGCAATACGGATATTCCCGAACCCTATGAAACCATTGCTGAAAATTCAAAAGCCAAAGCCGAGTTTGTCTGGAAAAACTTTGGTATCAGTTGCTTTGCGGATGATTCCGGGCTGGAAGTTGCTGCACTGAACGGAGAACCGGGTGTAAAATCTGCCCGCTATGCCGGACCTCAGCGGAATGCCGATGACAATATGGATCTACTGATTGAAAAACTTCATCATAATGATAACCGCGCATCCAGGTTTGTTACGGTAATTACACTTGTGCTGGACGGCGTTTATCATCAGTTTGAAGGCGTTGTAAACGGCCGGATTATTTCTGAAAGGCGGGGCACAAACGGTTTCGGGTATGATCCCATTTTTGTTCCGGATGGTTTTGACCGGACTTTTGCAGAAATGAGTATGCAGGAAAAGTCGGCATTGAGCCACAGAGGACTTGCATTTTCAAAACTGGTAGGCTTTTTGATGCAAGTCCGTTAGGCAAAATTTACATCATTAAACAAACAAACTATGGCCCATTTTGATATAGACGAGTACCGGATTGACGGAACAAAAAAATTCGACATTAAGAAAGCCAAAACAAGGTTCAAGGATCTTTACGACAACAGGGAAGAGTACGAAGAAATGCAGATTGAATCGGCAAAAGAAATGGATGAGCTGCAAAGTATGATGTATGCACATAACCGCTACGGTTTGCTGGTCATTTTTCAGGCGATGGATGCATCCGGTAAGGACGGAACGATCAAAAATGTAATATCCGGCGTAAATCCGGTCGGAATTAAAATCCATTCTTTTAAGCGTCCGACCGAAACGGAACTCAGCCATGATTTCTTATGGAGAACCAATCTTGTGATGCCGCAGCGAGGTACAATAACCATATTCAACCGCAGCTATTATGAAGAAGTACTGGTTGTTAAAGTAGAACCGGATATCCTTCGGAATGCGCAAAGGCTTCCGGCCGAACTTACCGACGATCTTGAAAAGGTTTTTAAAAACAGATACTCTGATATACGGAACCTTGAAAAATACCTTTATAGAAACGGCATCCGGGTCATCAAGTTCTTTCTGAATGTTTCGAAGGAAGAACAGGCCGAACGACTGATTGAAAGAATTGAGGACCCTTCCAAAAACTGGAAATTCGAAGAACAGGATGTGAAAATCCGTGATAAATGGGATGAATATATGCAGGCTTATGAAGACTGTATCAACCAGACGGCTACAAAGAAGGCGCCATGGTTTGTAATTCCGGCAGATGACAAAAAGAACATGCGCCTGACAGTTGCCAAAATTATTGTGGAAGAACTCAAAAAAATGGATATGTCATTTCCGGATGTCGGCCCTGAAAGAGCCAAAGAGTTAAGGACATATATCGATGTCATCAATAAGCAGAATGAAGCTTCCTAACAATGCATAAACCTAAGCAAATTGCACTGTTCATATAAAACAAAGAAGGCAACTGAACTGGTCAGTTGCCTTTGATAGCTATGCATGGTGTGAAGTTATTCCTTATTTCTTGATGGTGAAATTTCCGCCACCAATTTTATAACCTTCTGCATATAGTTCCACATTATATTTTCCCGGACGGAACTGGGAAGAATTATCATATAACATTTCAACTTTCTGGTTGTTGTTCTGGAAAGCTACGGATTCACGTGCTGTGAATTTTGAAGGCGCTCCATCAATTTCAAATTCTCCTGAACCAGTTGCATTATCTGCAAGGACAGCTCCTTCCGGATCAAGTACTCTTACATAGATATCTTTTGCTTCCTGTGCAGTAAGGTCATTTTCAGGAAGGTTAAATACAAGTTTGATTTTATCAACACGGCTGGATTTGTATTCGTCCTTTTCCTTTACTTTTCCTCTTGAATTTACAGTAAGGATTTTCAGGTTCTGTGCTTTCAAAGCTGCTGCTCTGCTTACTTTGGCGCTAAGCTCTTTATTTGCCTCGGTAAAAGTTACAACCGAATCAGTCAATTCTGCCTGGCGCTGAACCAGTCTTTCACGCTCGCTTGTAAGTGTTCCTACATGCGTACTAAGCGAATCGTTGGAAGCAACCAGATGCTCATTTTCAGCTTTCAGCTGCGCAATCATTTCATCCTTTTCAGCCAGGAATTTTTCGTATTCCTTGATCTTTCCAAGGTATTTGTTTGTTTCGACTTTCTTGCTTCTGCTGAACGCCAGCTTGTCTTTTTCAAGTTGCTCCTTAACCTTTGTAAGCTCCGTTACGTCACCGCCAAGTCTTTCGATCTCAGCAATTTTGGAATCAAGAACGGTTGAAATAGAATCAAGTTTAGTTTTGGTCACAGCCAATTCTCTGGCTTTTTCAACAACCAATGATTCCTGCTGTGTGAGTTCACTTTTTTGTGTGGTAAACAAATAGCCGAACATAGCTGTTGCTAATCCAAGGACAACTACCATTGCCCATGCTATACTTTGCTTATTTTTTTGTTCTGGTTGCATTGATTTAAAGATTTACTTAATGGTTTGGTTTACATGTTAAAAGAAACACTTCAAGTCTCATGACTGTACCAACTTAGCTTCTAAATTTATGCCTGTTAAAATAAAGATGAGAAAAGATGTAACCAAAGTGCCATAAACCGGCATAAAACCAATACTACAAATGTGCATAACCTTGTACTTTGGCTTATTCCTGATAAAAAGGCTGAATCAAAAAATTCTGGAACCCGGCATCGTAAAATTATATTATGCAATTTGTTTTGGGTAAAGTTTCCCCAATCTATGGAGCAACAGAACAATCATTCACAAAAATCAAACCTGTTATAATCCTATTTTTGCAGAAATATCAAATGACTTCGGATCCATCATTAACAGTTTTTGATGACCTTTTACCGAGTAGGAAACTGGATGCCATTCATTATTTTTATTCGCAAAAGTTAATTCAATGTATTTTTCAGAATTATATATCTTGTTTTCAGATTTAATCAGCGCCTGAATGAAGTAAGGCTGTTTCTGCAAGGTATCCATCCTGATCTTCAGAAAGCGTACATTCAGGTCTTCTCCGTTCCTGATCACATATTCCAATTCCGATTCGCTTCTTTTAACAGTGGAATAACTGTTCTTGAATGCGGGCTTATTGATGTCGGCCTGCATAAACAATTCAAGTTCTTTCTGCCAATTTATGCTCGCGGTTGAACTTACTTCTTTTTTGCCGTTCAGTACAATCGTTTTTGTAACCTTCGGCTTTCTTTCACTCAGGTAAACAATTTGATTCTCGATCAATCCCTTTAAATCAAAATAGGTATTTGCCGTCCTTTCTTCCTCCTTGTTTCTACATGCGAAAATAAAAGTACTCAGGACAAGAATGATTAATGTTATACAGTGCTTAAAAGCTAGGTTTGGTAAAGCGTTCTTGTGTATACGGTACATTATGTGCAATTAAACTTCAATTGTGAACATCAACTAAAAAAACAGAGAGCCCGTAAACGGACTCTCTGAAATCAACATCATTTGAAACGGTTAAGTTTACAAAATACTTGTTCCTGTCATTTCTGCCGGCTGGGAAATTTCCATTAATTGCAAAATAGTCGGTGCAACATCGGCAAGTTTTCCGTTTTTCAAAGGATTCCGGTACGTTTCATCCACCAGAATGCAAGGCACCAGATTCAGAGAATGCGCAGTATTGGGCGAGCCGTCGTCATTGGTCATATAGTCGGAATTACCGTGATCTGCAATGATTATGGAAGAATACCCGTGTTCCAGCCCTGTTGTAACAACAGCCTGCACACATTGATCAACTGTTTCGCAAGCTTTTACAGCTGCTTCAAAAACACCCGTATGGCCGACCATATCCGGATTTGCAAAATTCAGACAAACAAAATCAACTTCTTCCTTTACCAGCTCAGGAATGATGATATCCCGGATACAAAATGCAGACATTTCAGGCTGCAAATCGTAAGTGGCAACTTTTGGTGACGGGCAAAGCAAACGGCTTTCTCCTTCAAAGGGCTTTTCACGGCCGCCGGAAAAGAAGAAAGTAACATGCGGATATTTTTCAGTTTCTGCAATCCGGATCTGTTTTTTACCGGCTGCTTCCAGCACTTCACCCAAGGTATTATTAAGATTATCCTTGTCGAAAATAACATCAACGCCCTTATAAGTATCATCATAGTTGGTCATGGTGATATATTTAAGGTTCAGCTTATGCATGTTCTGTTCATGAAAATCCTGCTGTGTAAGCACTTCTGTTATTTCTCTTCCGCGGTCAGTACGGAAATTAAAGCACAACACAACATCGCCGTCCTCAATCACTGCTACCGGCGTTCCGTCATGGTTTGTTGCAATAATAGGCAATATAAATTCATCCGTTACGCCTTCTTCATACGATTCCTTGATGGTATTCAGAATGTCCTCAGCCGGAACATGCTTTCCTTCCGCATGCACCATGGCGTCATAAGCAAGTTTGACACGCTCCCATCTTTTATCCCGGTCCATGGCGTAATACCGCCCGGTTATGCTCGCTATCTGTCCGCTGGTCAGTGACATGGATTCCTGAAGTTCTGTCAGAAAGCCGAGTCCGCTTTTCGGATCACAATCTCTTCCATCTGTAAAAGCATGAACAAAAACCTTGGGCAGTCCTTTGTCAGCAGCGATTTTACAAAGTCCTTTTAAATGATCAATATGAGAATGCACACCGCCATCGGAAACCAGCCCGATAAAGTGTACTTTCTTATCGTTACTTTTAGCATAATCCAGTGCATTGACGAGTACAGGTTCGTTGCCCAGCGTTCCTTCTGAAACGGCCAGATTGATTTTTACAAGATCCTGATAAACGACCCGTCCTGCGCCCAAATTGGTATGGCCTACTTCTGAATTACCCATTTGGCCGTCCGGCAAACCTACTGCCAAACCGCTGGCTTCCAATTTGCTGTGTGAATATTTTTGCAAAATACTATCGTAAAAAGGCGTATTTGCAGCAATGACAGCTGACCGGCTTTCTTCACCGGACTTGGCGATGCCCCAGCCGTCCATGATTATGAGAATTACTTTCTTGCTCAATGTTTTATGAAAATTAAATATGATCTGATGTTGAAAGTTTTCAGAAAGCTACTCGTCTTTTTTACTCTCAACAGGCTGATTATTTTCGTCTACTATGACATAAACCTCTTCATTGGGCTTGCGCATCATAAACTTTTCCCTCGCCCATTTTTCAAGCATTTTCGGGTTTCCAAAAACTTCGTTTCTTTCCTTTTTGACCTGCCGGATTTTGGTTAACAGAATACTTTTTTCCTTTTCCAGCTCTTTCATTTTCATTCTGTTCGACATGACAATCCGCATGTTGTTATTGTCAAGAAACAAGATCCAGACCAGCCATGCGAGAAGCGTGGCGATATAGAAATTTTTCAAAGATTGCAAAGTCCAGAATGATCCGTTTTTCATCAGCTTGCCCGGAAACGAAAACCGGAGCTTTTGGCTCCGGTTATTCTTTGTTGATTAAAATTTTAGTCCAGGGAAATAAGCGCTTTCGCCAAGCTCCTCTTCAATACGCAGCAACTGATTGTATTTTGCCATACGATCCGAACGTGAAGCAGAACCTGTTTTGATCTGGCCTGTGTTCAATGCTACTGCCAAATCCGCAATCGTTGCGTCTTCGGTTTCACCTGAACGGTGCGACATGATCGTTTTATAGCTGTTTCTTTTTGCAAGGTTCACTGTATTGATCGTTTCGGTCAGTGATCCGATCTGATTTACTTTAACCAGAATCGAGTTTGCAATTTGAGATTCAATTCCCTGCTGAAGACGTGTTACGTTTGTTACAAATAAATCGTCGCCTACAAGCTGGCATTTTTTACCGATAGAATCGGTCAATGTTTTCCATCCTGCCCAGTCATCTTCATCCATTCCGTCTTCAATCGAAATGATTGGATATTTGCTCACCCACTGTGTCCAGTAATCAGCCATTTCATCGGAGCTGAGTTTACGGCCATCCGATTTTTTGAAGTGGTACAATCCATCTTCATAAAATTCAGAAACAGCTGCATCCATTGCGATGAATATTTCTTCACCCGGCTTGTATCCTGCCTTTTCAATAGCCTGAAGTACTACTTCGATCGCTTCTTCATTGGATTTGATGTTGGGTGCAAAACCGCCTTCATCTCCTACGTTTGTAGAATATCCCTTACTTTTCAAAACGGTTTTCAGCGTATGGAAAACTTCCACCCCCATTCTCAACGCCTGTGAAAAAGTATCTGCTTTGGCAGGCATGATCATGAACTCCTGAAAATCGATTGAGTTATCCGCATGACTACCGCCGTTCAGGATATTCATCATAGGTACAGGAAGCGTATTTGCGTTCGTGCCGCCAACGTATCTGTACAAAGGAAGATTTGCTTCCAGTGCAGCCGCTTTGGCAGCAGCCAGTGAAACGCCTAAAACAGCATTCGCGCCTAATTTTGCTTTGTTTGGAGTACCGTCAAGTTCGAGCATGATTTTGTCAATCAGATTTTGCTCAAAAACGGAACAGCCTATAAGTTCAGGGAAAATAATGTCATTTACATTTTCAATGGCTTTTAAAACTCCTTTTCCAACATATACACTTTTATCATCATCACGAAGTTCAACGGCTTCATGCTTTCCGGTGGAGGCACCAGATGGAACAGCAGCGCGTCCTAAATAACCATTTTCGGTACGAATATCTACTTCTATTGTTGGGTTTCCTCTTGAATCCAGAATTTGTCTTGCATGTACTGATTGAATCGTACTCATTTGCAGCTTGCGGTTTGATTAGAATTGAATATGTTAACGCCACAAAATAACACAAAAAAATTGTCATACATAAACCTCAATTCACTTTAGCTGAAATTTACACGGCTGTAAACGGGATCGTACGAAGGAAAATAAATCTGGTGTTTTCAAACGGTTTTCCCTTTTCTGCATCAAACCTGTTTCCGGTTACCGGTAGGTATCCAACAGATTATTCCGGCAAGTTTTGTTTGTACTCTTATAAATAAAAATCCCTCTTTAAAGGAGGGATTTTTATTTAACTGGCTCTTAAAAGCTTTATAAATTCATCAAAAAGGTACCTGGAATCATGTGGTCCCGGCGATGCTTCCGGGTGATACTGCACGGAGAATGCCGGATAATCTTTTCTTCGGATTCCTTCAACCGTTTTGTCGTTCAGATTGACATGCGTTATTTCTATATCGGGGTGACTTGCTATTGCATCCGGATCAACTGCAAAACCATGATTCTGGGATGTAATCTCACAAAGTCCGGTTACAAGATTTTTAACCGGGTGATTCAGCCCACGGTGCCCATGATGCATTTTATAGGTATTGATTCCGCTGGACAAAGCCAAAAGCTGGTGACCAAGGCAAATTCCAAAAAGCGGCTTGCTTGTTTTAATCATCTGATTTACGCTTTCTACGGCATAAAGCATTGCAGACGGATCTCCTGGCCCGTTTGAGATAAAGAATCCATCGGGCTGCCATTCCATTACTTGCTCAAAAGGTGTTTTTGCAGGAAAAACCTTGCAGTAACAACCTCTGGATGTCAGATTTTTAAGAATGCTTTTCTTGATCCCATAATCCATAACTGCGATTCTCCATTGGCTGCCTGCTTCTTCTCCTACAAAATAAGGTTGCTCCGTTGTAACCTCTGAGGAAAGCTCCAGCCCGTCCATAGATGGAATTTTGAGAAGTTCTTCCATAAGCAGTTTCTCATCCAGGATTTCGGATGATATGATTGCGTTCATCACACCTTTTTGCCTTACATGGCGAACAAGATGCCTAGTATCTACATTACTAACACCTACAATATTTGCTCTTTCAAAGTATTCCTGTAAGGAAAAATCTGCAGTGTGGCGGGAATAAATAGGCGAGAATGTATTACAAACCATTCCACGGATCTTAACCGATGCAGATTCCTCTTCATCTTCAAGCTGAACGCCGTAATTACCAATGTGTGAGTTGGTATTTACAATAATCTGTCCATAATATGAAGGGTCAGTATAAATTTCCTGATAGCCTGTCATACCCGTATTAAAGCATATTTCGCCGCCTGTGGTTCCGCTTTTTCCCAAAGCAAGACCTTTGTATACGGTTCCGTCTTCAAGTAACAGCAGAGCTTCCTTTTTTTGACTCATAATTATCAAATCTTTTTATCTTCCTATTTGACAAATAATTCGGTTTGTTAAACCGGGTGCAAAATTAATTAATTATGCCCATAAAAAAGGGTTAAACGAAAACGTTTAACCCTTTTTAGTTATATTGTAATATAATCACCAGAAATTTTACTCTTTATCAGCATTTTCAGATGATTCGGTAGTGCCTTCTTCTGTCTTTGGCTGTTCTGCTTCAGGCTCAGTTTCTGCAACAATTGGATGATCTTCCTTTTTAACAGCTGCAACGCCTTCTTCAGTTCCCTCGCCTTTTCTTCCGCCTCTTCTGCTGCGACGGGTTTTTGCAGGTTTGTCAGCATTTGCAAGCAGTAATGCGTCATTGAAATCAACCAACTCGATTAAAGCTGTTTCAGCAGCATCACCAAGTCTGTTCCCAAGCTTGATAATACGCGTATAACCGCCCGGACGAGCTGCAATTTTATCAGAAACAGCACCAAAAAGTTTTTTTGTAGATTCTTTATCATTCAGATATGAAAATACAATTCTTCTGTTGTGTGTTGAATCTTCTTTTGCACGTGTCAGCAGGGGTTCAACGTATTTACGCAGTTCCTTTGCCTTTGCAAGTGTTGTTTCAATTCTTTTGTGAAGAATCAAAGAGGAAGCCATGTTGGAAAGCATTGCCTTGCGGTGAGATGCTGTTCTTCCTAAATGATTATCTTTCTTACCGTGTCTCATTGTTTTGTTGTTTAGTTGCTTCGAGCTGCGGCCAGCGCGCTACAGAATACATACTTATTATGGAATATTTAATTAATCTTCGTCCAAACGATATTTGGCAACGTCCATTCCAAATGTGAGCTGTTTATCAGCTACAAGCTGTTCAAGCTCAGTCAATGATTTTTTTCCGAAGTTGCGGAATTTCATCATATCCGAAATTTCAAGTCTTACCAGATCCCCAAGTGACTTAACATCTGCGGATTTCAAGCAGTTGTAAGCACGTACGGAAAGATCGAGTTCGGAAAGAGAAGTTTTCAAAAGTTTTCTCATTCTTAACATCTCTTCGTCCACCTGGTTATCTTCTTCAGCTTTCTGCTTTTCAAACGTCATAGTCTGATCAGAGAACAGCATAAAGTGTTGTATCAGAATATTTGCAGCACCTTTCAATGCATCTTCCGGATGGATGGAACCATCAGTTTGAATATCAATCAAGAGCCTTTCATAATCTGTACGTTGCTCAACACGTGTATTTTCAACACTATATTTTACATTTTTGATAGGTGTGTAAATAGAATCCACAGCTATGTAACCAAATGGCAATTCATTTGCACGTGGTTCATCAGCTGGAACATATCCTCTGCCTTTATCCAAAAGAAGTTCCATTTCGAACTCTTTCTGGTCATCTATATGACAAATAACTTGATCTGGATTTAAAACTTCAAATGCATTTGTAAATTTACCAATATCACCTGCAGTAATAACAGAGACATTCTTAAGGTTAACAACGATTCTGCTTTCGTTCAGATCAGAAACTTTTTTAAAACGAACCATTTTGAGGTTCAGGATGATTTCTGTAACATCCTCAACGATACCTTCGATAGATGAAAATTCGTGAAGAACACCAGGAAACTTCACGCTCGTAATGGCATAACCTTCCAGAGAAGAAAGAAGTATTCTGCGCAACGCATTCCCAATTGTTACACCGTATCCTTTCTCTAGAGGCTTAAACTCAAACAACCCGTGAAAGTCGTCTGCTTTTTCCATGACGACCTTATCAGGCATTTGGAAAGCTAATATTGACATAGTCCTTGCTCCTTTTATAGTAGTAAATGATAGTTGATCACGCTACCGTTACCTTTGCGATCGCAAAAAAGCCGTTTCCGGCCAAAAGCACGTCTGGAAAACCAGACGCGCCGTAATGAGAAGATATTATTTAGAATATAATTCAACGATAAGCTGCTCGTTGATATTTTCAGGAATTTGTTCCCGTTCTGGAAAAGTTACGAACTTTCCGGTCAGTTGCTGACCATCCCATTCGAGCCAGTTGAATCCTTTGGAGCTGTGTCCGGCAAGACTGTCAGCAACTGCTTCAAGAGACTTGGATTTCTCACGTACAGTTACAACCTGGCCAGGACGTAAAGAATAAGAAGGAATATTTACAATTTCACCATCTACAAGTATATGCTTGTGAGATACTAACTGACGTGCAGCACGTCTTGTAGGAGCAATACCCAGGCGGTAAACAGTATTATCTAAACGAGCTTCGCAAAATTTCAGGAGATTCTCACCTGTAATACCTTCTTTTACAGAAGCTTTTTCAAACAAATTACGGAACTGTCTTTCAAGTATACCGTAAATAAACTTCACCTTCTGCTTTTCCATAAGCTGTAAAGCATATTCCGACTTCTTGGAACGGCGACCCTTTCCGTGTACTCCGGGAGGATAATTTTTCTTAGCAAGAGCTTTGCTGGGTCCCATGATGGGTTCACCGTAACGTCTTGCAATTTTTGATTTGGGACCTGTATAACGTGCCATTAAAACATTTTGATTATTAATAATTAAAAAACCATTCAGTAACCCCAGTGTCCAAATTACGAATGGGAACTATGCCGAATAACTATACTCTGCGACGTTTTGGAGGACGGCAGCCATTATGTGGCAGCGGAGTAATATCCCGGATAGTAGTAACTTCTATACCCGCATTTTGTATTGTACGAATAGCAGATTCGCGGCCGGAACCCGGACCTTTAACAAAAACTTCCGCTTTACGCATACCAAGGTCAAAAGCTACCTGTGCACAGCTTTGTGCTGCAGTCTGAGCTGCATAAGGAGTGTTTTTCTTAGATCCGCGAAATCCCATTTTACCGGCAGAACCCCAGGATATAACCTGTCCGTTGCTGTTAGTAATAGAAATAATAATATTGTTAAAGGAAGCCTTGATATGTACCTGGCCAACTGGCTCAACTACAACAACTCTCTTTTTTGCCTTATCTTTTCTTTTATTTTGTGCCATTGCTTGTTGAATAAGGTGTGGCATTCAGCATACCACCACTCATTGTTTATTTAGTAGCCTTTTTCTTGTTCGCAATTGTTTTACGCTTGCCTTTACGTGTACGAGAATTGTTCTTCGTTCTTTGACCACGTAACGGAAGTCCTTTACGATGACGAAGACCACGGTAACAAGCAATATCCATCAAACGTTTGATGCTCAACTGCACTTCAGATTTAAGAGCACCTTCTACTTTGTATTCACCTGCTATTACTGCGCGAACTGCACCCGATTCTTCATCAGACCAGTCAATGACTTTCTTATCAACATCTACACCAGCCTTATCAAGTATTTTTTTGGCAGAACTACGTCCAATACCAAAGATATAAGTTAGTGAGATTTCGCCCCTTTTACGATCGGGAATATCTACTCCAGAAATACGTGCCATAATAATTAACCTTGTCTTTGTTTATACCGTGGGTTCTTCTTGTTGATCACATATACTTTACCCTTGCGGCGTATAACTTTGCAGTCTTCACTGCGTTTTTTTACTGATGCTTTGACTTTCATCTCTATATACTTATATGTTACTTTCTATAACCTAAAATTACTTATAACGGTAAGTTATTCTTGCTTTTGATAAATCGTACGGAGACATTTCCAACTTCACTCTGTCACCTGGCAGAATTTTAATGTAATGCATCCTCATTTTTCCAGATATGTGTGCAATTACTTCATGCTTGTTTTCAAGAACTACCCGAAACATTGCATTAGAAAGTGCTTCTAAAATTACTCCGTCCTGTTCAATTGATGCTTGTTTTGCCATTCGTAGGTTTAATTGCTATACTTCGACCATCAAACTTGTATTGGCCGTTACTTTTTCAATGTAATCGAAAGTTGTAAGTATTTCCGCTTTACCTTTTCGCACTACAACTGTATGTTCAAAATGAGCTGACGGTTTTCTGTCTGTTGTTCTGATAGTCCAGCCATCACGCTCCTGCATTACCGTTTTATTTCCCAGATTGATCATTGGCTCAATAGCCAGAACCATTCCTTCTTTTAGTCTGATACCTTTTCCCCGTTTGCCATAATTTGGTACTTCAGGGCCTTCATGAAGATCTCTGCCAACACCATGGCCAACAAGTTCACGAACAACAGTATAACCTCTTTCTTCAACATAACTTTGGACTGCATGTCCAACATCTCCCATACGTAAACCGTCAATTGCCTGATCAATTCCTTTGTAAAGAGATTTTTTCGTCGTGCTGAGAAGATCCATCACTTCTTTTGAAACTTCTCCAACTGGATAGGTGTAAGCACTGTCACTATGAAAGCCATTAAGCTTTACACCACAATCAATTGATACTATATCGCCTTCTTTCAGACTGTAATTACCAGGAATTCCATGAACAACAACTTCATTTACGGATATACAAAGAGAAGCCGGAAATTTATTGAAGCCCTTAAATGAAGGAATACCACCGTAATCTCTGATATACTCCTCAGCAACTGCATCCAGTTTACTTGTAGCAACACCCGGTTTAACCCAAAGAGCTACTTCTGCATGTGCTTTACCCAAAATTTGGGCACTTTCTTTTATAAGATCTATTTCTCCTTCAGTCTTAAGATAAATCATGACCTATTAGATAGCAACACTTTCAGTCCTTCCCTTTACTCGTCCGGACTTCATCAATCCCTCATATCTACGCATCAACAAATAACTTTCTACCTGCTGCAAAGTGTCAAGAACAACTCCAACCATAATCAAAAGGGAAGTTCCTCCAAAGAAGTGAGCAAAATCTGTTGAAATTCCAAGTAGGCTTGCAAAAGCTGGTAAAGTTGCAACTATGGCTAACATCAAAGAACCAGGGAAAGTAATTCTGTCCAATATAGAGCTTATATATTCCGAGGTTTGTTGACCGGGCTTAACTCCTGGTATAAAACCACCTCCTCTTTTCATATCGTCAGCAATCTGTTGCGGATTAACTGAAATAGCCGTATAAAAAAAGGTGAATATTATAATCAGTACAGCAAAAAGCAGATTATACTGCCAAGTGGTATAATTAGCAAAAATCGTAGCAACATTACTTGCAAAGTCACTTTTTTCAGCAAAATAGGATGCTCCTAAGGACGGGATAAACATAAGAGCCTGAGCAAAGATTATCGGCATAACTCCTGCTGCATTAAGCTTCAAAGGAAGATATTGCCTTTGCCCGCCCATAACCCTGTTGCCAACAACTTGTTTTGCATACTGAATTGGAATCCTCCGGACTGCTTGGGTAAGCATCACTGCTCCCATTATTACAAAATACAATGCAACTATTTCCAATACAAACAACAAAATCTGTCCGCTGCCTCTGGAAACAAATTCCTTATATATAGCACCCGGAAACCTTGAAACAATGCCAATCATAATTAACATTGAAATACCGTTGCCAATTCCCTTATCTGTAATTCTTTCTCCCAGCCACATGCAGAACATGGTTCCTGCTGTAAGTACGAAAACAGAAGAAATAGAAAACAAACTTCTAGATACAAGTAGCGCCTCATCGGGAACTGTTGTATTTAGGTATGCTGTACCTTGTACGAGTGTTACAATAATTGTAAGTACTCGTGTTATCTGATTAAGCTTTTTACGGCCTGACTCTCCTTCTTTCTGCATCTTTTGAAAATACGGCAATGCCATAGTCAAAAGTTGTATTGCAATAGAAGCAGAAATGTAAGGCATGATACCTAATGCAAAAATGGAAGCCTTGCTAAAAGCTCCACCAAGAAAGGTATCTAATAACCCTAGTAACCCCTGAGTTGAAACATTCATTTGATCGGGTTCAACACCAGGTAAAGCTACGTAAGATCCCAAACGGAAAATCGTTATAAACAAAAGAGTATTGAGAATACGAGTTCTCAATTCCTCAATTGCAAATATGTGTTTTATAGTATCTAAAAATCGCTTCATTTCGTGGGCTTACATTAGCTTTGTAAACTATATCTCATGTTGAGGGAAAGCACGATTATAATTTAACCGCTTTCCCACCTGCTTTTTCAATAGACTCGATAGCAGATGCAGAAAAACCATTTGCCTGTATTTCTACTGCCATAGAGATTTCACCACGATTCAAGATTTTAACTAAATCGTTCTTTGCGCACAAGCCATTTTCACGAATTAAATCCATAGTAACTACACTAACATTTAATTTCTGTGCTAAAGACTGTATCGCATCAAGATTAAGTGCTTTATACTCAACCCGGTTAATATTATTGAAACCGAATTTAGGTAAGCGGCGCTGAAGTGGCATTTGACCTCCTTCAAAACCTACCTTACGGCTGTAACCTGAGCGAGATTGAGCTCCTTTATGTCCACGTGCTGAAGTACCACCTTTTCCGGAGCCCTGACCACGTCCAACTCGCTTTCCAACTTTAATGGAGCCGGCAGCCGGTTTTAATGAACTAAGATTCATGTTAATAAGTTTATTAAATTTCTTCGATTTTGACCAAATGGCTAACTTTACGGATCATACCCGCAATAGCATCGCTGTTTTCCTTTTCAACTGAACGATTTATCTTGCCCAATCCTAGTGCCTTGATAGTCAGCTTTTGTCTTTCAGGACGATCAATGGTACTCTTGATTTGTGTAATGCGTACTTTTGACATAATTACTTTAAATAAAGGAAATCCCAAGATTATCCGTTAAACACTTTTTCCAATTTAACGCCTCGTTGAAAAGCTATCTGATGAGGTGCCCTCATTTTTAAAAGTGCATCAATAGTAGCCTTAATAACGTTATGCGGATTAGAAGATCCTTTTGATTTTGCAAGGACATCTTTGATTCCCGCACTTTCCAAAACAGCCCGCATCGGACCTCCTGCCAAAACTCCTGTTCCCGGAGCAGCAGGTTTGATAAGAACAAATCCACCACTAAATTTACCTTCCATTTCATGGGGAACAGTGTGCTTCAACATTGGAATCTGAATAAGATTCTTTTTGGCATCATCAATTCCTTTAGCAATGGCATCCGTAACTTCATTCGCTTTACCCAAGCCGTAACCAACTACTCCATTTCCATCACCAACTACGACAATAGCGGAAAAGCTAAAACGACGACCACCTTTTACTACTTTTGCTACCCGATTGATTGCTACAACGCGTTCTTTCAAGTCAGATTCGTTAACCTTAGAAGGTTTTGTATTTGTAGACATAGTCTTTGTTATACTTAGAATTTCAGGCCACCCTCACGAGCTCCTTCGGCCAATGCTTTTACTTTACCATGATACAAATATCCGTTACGATCAAAAACAACCGTTTGAATACCTGCTTGTTGTGCTTTTTCAGCTATTTTCTTTCCAACTTGAAGAGCAACATCAATATTTGAGTTTTCTTTTCTGCCTCCAAGATCAACGGATGATGCACTTGCTAGAGTAACACCATTGATATCGTCAATAATTTGCGCATAAATACTAGTGTTAGATCGGAATACAGATAATCTTGGACGCTCTGAACTTCCTTTAACTTTCTTACGAATATGGTATTTTAATCGCTGTCTTCTGTCTGCTTTAACGGTAGCCATTTTTAATCTTATCTAATTTGTTTATAACATTTTAGTGGCTACGCACTATTTTTTAGAAGCTGACTTACCAGCTTTACGTCTAATCACTTCGCCAACGAATCGAATACCTTTACCTTTGTAAGGTTCAACTTTACGTAGTGATTTGATCTTGGCAGCCACAGAACCTATCAGCTCCTTATCGATTCCCTCTAAAATTACTTTTGGATTTTGTCCCTTTTCAGAAGTAGTTGATAACTTAATTTCTTCAGGAATCGCCATAAAAATATTATGGGAGTATCCCAACTGCAACTCGAGAACATTATTGGCTGCACTGGCTTTATAACCTACACCAATAATTTCTAGCTCTTTTTTATATCCTGCATGAACACCAATGATCATGTTATTGATCAATGATCTGTACAAACCATGCAATGCTTTATGCCGCTTTTGCTCCGTTGGTCGCTTTACTTTGATCTCGCTACCTTCAATCTCAACGCTGATATCACTATCGACAACTTGAGAAAGTGTTCCCTTAGGCCCTTTAACAGAGACTACATTGCCATCTGCAACTGAAACAGATACACCACTTGGCAATATTATAACCTTATTTCCTATTCGTGACATTTCCTGAATAACTTTAAAATATTAATACACGAAACATAACACTTCACCACCTACATTAAGCGTCTTAGCTTCTTTATCTGTCATTACTCCTTTGGAAGTAGAAATAATAACAGTTCCTAAACCGCCAAGAACACGTGGGAGCGTTGATGAACCTGAATATTTACGAAGTCCAGGCTTACTAACTCTCTCCAATTTGACAATTGCAGATTGCTTAGTCACAGGGTTATATTTCAATGCAATTTTGATTGTACCCTGAGGACCTACTTCGTCAAATTTATAACTCTGAATATACCCTTTATCAAAAAGTACTTTAGTTATTTCTTTTTTTATGTTGGATGCAGGTATCTCAACAACCCTGTGCTTCGCTTTGATAGCGTTTCTGAGTCTAGTCAGATAGTCTGCTATGGGATCCGTTAACATTTTTATGCCTAGTTTAAACACCCCCTGAAACGGGAGTGCAAAGTTAAGTAATTGAAATCAGAATTGAAAGTATTCCTACCAACTTGATTTTGTAACACCTGGAATTTTTCCGTCAGAAGCCATTTCTCTGAAACAAACTCTTGAAATTCCGAATTTTCTCATATAACCACGAGGTCTTCCAGTAATTTTACATCTATTATGTAAACGAACAGGTGAAGAATTACGAGGTAGTTTATCTAATCCAATCCAATCACCGGCAGCTTTCAATTTCGTACGCTTTTCAGCAAATCTCACTACCAACTCTTGTCTTTTTCTCTCCCTTGCTTTAACTGATTCTTTTGCCATTTCGATAAATATCTTATATTGAATATTATCCTTGTTTATTCGCGTTTGAAAAAGGCATACCCAGCGCTTTTAGCAGCTCGTAACTTTCTTCATCCGAGTTTGTTGATGTAACAAACGTAATGTCCATACCGGTAATTTTACTTACCTTTTCTATACTGATCTCAGGAAAGATAATTTGTTCTTTTACACCGAATGTGTAATTACCTCTTCCATCAAAACCTTTATCGCTAATACCTTTGAAGTCACGAACACGAGGCATAGCTATTGACGTAAGGCGGTCCAGAAATTCATACATTCTGTCTCCACGCAATGTTACTTTTGCACCAATAGGCATGTTTTCTCTTAACTTAAAGTTAGAAACAGCCTTTTTAGAGATGGTAGCAACAGCTTTCTGACCAGTTATCTGACTTAATTCGTCAACGCCAATATCCACTAATTTCTTATCTGCAACAGCAGCTCCGATACCTTTGTTAATAACGATTTTTGTCAATCGCGGAACCTGCATAATTGACTTGTACTGAAACTTGTCTTTCAGCTGAGAAACAATTTCTCCTAAATACTTTTCTTTTAATCTTGGCTGTGCCATTTTCAAAATTGTTATCGTGGATTACCGACCCACCCTTAAATAATAATTCTTAAAGCTTAGCTAATTATTAAAGAATATTTCCGGTTTTCTTGGAATATCTTTGCAATTTGCCTTTATCGTCCGCTTTACGGCCAGTTCTTGTTGCTTCACCGGTTTTTGGATCCACAACCATCAGGTTACTGATGTGTATAGCTCCTTCGCGTTTTTCAATGCTACCTTGCGGGTTTTGTGCGTTTGGCTTTACATGTTTGGTAATCATGTTTACACCTTCCACTGTAGCTCTTAATTTTTCAACAAGAACTTTCTTGATCTTTCCTGTTTCACCTTTTGCATTTCCGGAAATTACCTTAACTGTATCTCCGCTGCGAACATGCAATTTTGCAGGTGCTTTTTTATTTTTACTTTCCATTGAGGTAATTTCTTATCAGTTAAAGAAATACTTAATATCTTTATTTCTTATAACACTTCAGGTGCTAATGAAACAATCTTCATGAATTGCTTCTCACGCAGCTCTCTTGCGACAGGGCCGAATATACGGGTTCCACGTGGCTCATCATTGTTATTTAACAAAACTGCAGCATTATCTTCAAACCGGATATATGTACCATCTTTGCGTCGAACTTCCTTTTTAGTTCTTACTACAACAGCTTTGGATACTGTTCCTTTTTTCATGTTGCTCGAAGAAAGAGCAGATTTAACTGTAACGACGATCTTATCGCCTACTGATGCATAACGTTTGCCGGTTCCACCAAGTACACGTATTACAAGTACTTCCTTGGCACCACTATTATCCGCTACTGACAGTCTTGATTCTTGCTGTACCATAATTACTTCGCTCTTTCAAGGATTTCTACTAATCTCCAACGTTTGTTCTTGCTAAGCGGACGTGTTTCCATTACACGAATCGTGTCACCTATCCCAACCTGATTGGTTTCATCATGCACCATTAATTTGGTAGTTTTAGTCATAAACTTACCATATTTGGCATGCTTCACTTTACGTTCAACAGTGATTACACAGGATTTCTCCATTTTGTTACTCACTACTTTGCCTATTCTTTCTTTACGTAAATTTCTTACTGTTGCCTCCATTGTTTCTAAACTGATTTACTGTTGGTTACTTTTAGCCGACAGCTCGGTTAAGAGTCTTGCAATTTCCTTACGCGAAGTCCGAATACGCAAAGGGTTTTCAATTGGTGAAATTGCATGTGCAAATTTCAACCTTAATAAGCGTTCTCTCTCTTGCGCAATCTGCTCTTTGAGCTGATCTTGCGATAGATCCTTTATTTCTTTACTAGTCATTGCTTAAAATAATTAATGTTCTTAATACTTAAGGACTAACTCTGTTCCTGATAATCCCTGCGTACCACGAACTTTGTTTTGATTGGCAACTTTTGTGCAGCCAAGCGCAATGCTTCATTTGCTGTATCCAGTGCAACACCTGTTGCTTCAAATATGATCGTTCCGGGTTTAACAGGAGCTACCCAATACTCAGGAGCACCTTTACCTTTACCCATACGAACTTCAGCAGGTTTCTTTGTAATCGGTTTATCAGGAAATATTCTAATCCAAACCTGACCTTCGCGTTTCATAGCACGAGTTACAGAGATACGGGCTGCTTCAATCTGGCGTGCTGTTAACCAACCTGGTTCCAATGCTTTAATAGCAAATGATCCGAATGCGATTTCATGTCCACGAGTTGCCAGACCGTTATATGACCCCTTTCCTTTTTGTTGCTTGCGAAATTTTGTCCTTTTCGGCTGTAACATGATTCAAATCTATTTATACCTGTAAAACAGGAAAATGTCTGATTACTTCTTCTTGTTCTTATTTCTTTTGCGACGATCAGCTTCGCTGTTGCCTCCACCACCTTCGCCACCACCTGGGCGCGCACCGTCACCACGGCCTCCGCCTCTTCTGTCTCTGCCTCCACGATCATTACCTGGACCAGCATTACGTTCGTTTCCGCCACGTTCCGCTCTGTCAGATGCTGCAGTTGCAGCACTAGGAGTAAGATCACGTTTACCGTACAACTCACCTTTAAAAATCCACACCTTAATACCTATTTTTCCATAGATAGTTTGTGCTTCAGAAATTGCATAGTCAATATCTGCTCTTAAAGTATGAAGTGGAATTCTACCTTCTTTGTACTCTTCTGTACGAGCCATTTCAGCACCACCTAGACGGCCAGCAAGACGAATTTTAATTCCTTGAGTTCCCACACGCATAGCAGAAGCAATGGATTGTTTCATAGCCCTGCGGTAAGAAATACGAGCTTGTAGTTGTTGCGCTATTGCTTCTCCTACCAACTTGGCATCGATTTCAGGACGTTTGATTTCATAGATATTAATCTGAACGTCTTTTCCTGTAATCTTTTTAAGCTCTTCTTTAATTTTATCAACTTCACTACCACCTTTACCAATTACTATACCTGGACGGGCAGTATGTATAGTAAGAGTAATGCGCTTTAAAGTTCTTTCAATAACTACTTTGGAGATTGATCCTTTTGGGATACGTGCTTTGATGTAGTTTCGGATTTTTTCATCTTCAACCAGCTTGTCAGAGAAGTCTTTGCCTCCATACCAACTTGACTCCCAACCTCTAACAATTCCTAGTCTCAGACCTATAGGATTTACCTTTTGTCCCATTCGATATAGATCGTTTACTTATGATTCAGTATTAACTGCTTGTTTATCTTCACTTACAATAGCAGTCGATGCATCATCAATAACTATTGTAATATGATTTGAACGCTTGCGAATTCTATGTGCTCTACCTTGAGGAGCAGGGCGAAGACGCTTTAACATACGTCCACCATCTATAAAAATGGTTTTTACAACGAGATCAGAGTCTTCCAACTTAGCATCTTCGTTTAATTGTTGCCAATTTGCAACTGCAGAAAGCAAAACTTTATGCAAAACAGGCGAAGAAGCTCTTGGTTGAAACTTCAAAAGCGCTAGTGCTTTGCTGACCTTCTGTCCGCGAATCATGTCGGCTACTAGTCTCATCTTGCGAGGAGAAGTAGGTACATCCTTTAATATAGCTCTTGCTTCCATGTTCTTTCAGATATAGGCTTGTTCTTTAAGAACCAGCTCTAGACGACTAATTATTTTCTTCCTTTATCTTTTTTAGCAGTATGACCACGGAAATTACGTGTAGGAGAAAATTCACCCAGTTTATGACCTACCATGTTTTCCGTAACATATACAGGTATGAATTTATTTCCATTGTGTACTGCAAATGTATGCCCGATAAAATCAGGCGATATCATTGAGCGCCGAGACCAAGTCTTTATTACCGATTTCCGGGATGCGCTGTTCATGACCTGAACTTTGTTTTCCAGACGAAAATCTATATATGGTCCTTTTTTTAATGAGCGTGCCATGTTATTATATTATTTTTTACGACGGCTGATAATCAATTTCTCGGAATGCTTGTTGCGGTCACGTGTCTTAAGACCTTTTGCAAATTGACCATTTCTAGAACGAGGCTGACCTCCTGAAGAACGGCCTTCACCACCACCCATCGGGTGATCAACAGGGTTCATTGCAACACCACGAACGCGTGGACGACGACCTAACCAACGTCTGCGACCTGCTTTTCCAAGTGCTACATTCATGTGACTTGCATTGGAAACTGTTCCTACTGTTGCAATACATGTAGAAAGGATCATCCGCATTTCACCAGAAGGCATTTTCAAAACCGCATATTTACCTTCACGTGCCACAAGCTGAGCATAAGCTCCTGCACTACGTGCAAACTGACCACCTTTGCCAGGAGTTAATTCTATGTTATGTACGATTGTACCAATAGGCATAGCACTAAGAGGAAGCGCATTTCCTACTTCTGGAGCTACAGAGCTTCCTGAAACAATTACCTGGCCTACTTTTAAGCCATTAGGTGCAATGATATATTTTTTCTCATCATCCTCGTACTGCACTAGCGCGATACGGGCAGAACGGTTTGGATCATACTCAATAGTCAAGACCTGAGCCGGTGCATCAAAATGATTTCTTTTAAAATCAATTACACGATACTTCCTTTTATGACCACCTCCTATATGACGCATGGTACGATGTCCCTGGCTATTCCGACCACCTGTTCTTTTGATGGTCTCCAGAAGACTCTTTTCAGGTTTCGCAGTAGTTATCTCCTCGAATGTAGGAGCTGAGCGAAAACGCTGACCAGCACTTGTTGGTTTTAATTTTTTAACTGCCATTTGCTATTATCTCTTCAAAGATTTTGATCGCCCAACTATTTTTATGCTTCACCGTAGATATCGATGATTTCACCTTCAGCTACAGTTACAATAGCTTTTTTGATAGTTGAAGTCTTTCCACTTACAAATTTTCCACCCGATGTACGGGATTTGCTTTTACCAATGCTCCGCATTGTATGTACACTTTCTACAGTAACCCCGAACAGTTTCTCAATAGCTTTTTTAATCTCTACTTTATTAGAAGTAAGAGACACCTCAAAAGCGTATTTTCCTTGACCACCCTGAGCCGTTACCTTTTCGGTTATTATCGGACGTTTCAGTACACTCATTGTTATTTGTTCAATTGGGTTTCCAAAATAGATAGTGCAGATTCGCTTATCAGAAGACGATCCGCATACATTAGATCATAGGTATTTACTGCATCAACCGTCGTAACCTTGGCTTTTGGAATGTTACGGCTGGACAGATAAACATTGCTGTCAACAGTTGGAAGAATCAGTAATGTTTTTGTATTCACCAATGCAAGTGAATTTAAAACATTTAGGTACGACTTAGTCTTTGGAGCATCAAAAGTAAATGCTTCTAGAACTGAAATAGCATCAGATTTAGCTTTGGCTGAAAATGCAGATTTACGAGCTAATGCCTTTACTTTCTTATTAACTTTAAAACCATAGTCACGTGGTCTTGGTCCGAATATACGGCCACCTCCTACAAATACCGGAGATTTAATGCTACCGGCACGAGCTCCACCTGTTCCTTTTTGACGTTTGATTTTACGTGTTGAATGATTAACTTCTGCACGCTCTTTTGATTTGTGTGTTCCCTGACGTTGGTTAGCCAGGTATAACTTCACATCGAGATAGATCGCGTGGGTATTGGGTTCTATGCCGAAAATCTCTTCTGACACATTTACCTTTTTACCGGTATCTTCTCCTTTAATATTAATTACGGATAGTTCCATTGGTACTATTTCTCAATGATTAGAAAAGAATTCTTTGAACCAGGTACTGAGCCACTCACAACTAATAGATTTTGCTCAGGAATAACTTTCAGAATACGTAAATTCTGAATTTTTACACGATTGTTACCCATACGTCCACCCATGCGAATACCTTTGAATACGCGTGACGGGAATGAACAAGCACCAATCGAACCTGGGTGACGCGCTCTGTTGTGCTGACCGTGCGTCTGACCTCCCACCCCGGCGAATCCATGACGTTTTACAACACCCTGAAAACCGCGGCCTTTTGCAGAACCCACAACGTCAACAAACTCGCCTTCTTCAAAAATATCCGTAACAGATAATGAAGTTCCAAGTTCATGTTCCACTTCAAACTCCTTAAACTCAACCAGTTTTTGCTTGGGAGTTGTATTGGCTTTTTTGAAGTGGCCAATCAGCGGTTGAGAAGAATTTTTTTCTTTCTTTTCTCCAAAACCTAATTGAATAGCCTTATAGCCATCCTTATCTTCGGACCTAACTTGTGTTACAACACAAGGACCAGCTTGAATTACAGTACATGCCAGAGCCTGCCCGTCAGCATTGTACAAACTAGTCATTCCGATTTTCTTACCAATTAAACCAGACATGTTTTGAAATTAAAATTAGCAGGTAAAACCCTTATTCTTTAAAACGGACTGCAAAGGTATGAAATCAAATTCAAGCATCCTAACAGTACAAAAATATTTCTCGCTGATAATCAGCAAAAAAGGTCAGATGATTTGAACCATCTGACCTCGGATTCGAATAACTGTTGAATGCGCAATGAAGCACATGCATTCAATTGTTTCTCTGAGCTCAGATGTGGTTTCCGGAAAGGACCTTCATCCAATTTATATTTTTGGTCTAATTGATAGACCCTTGCTGACTATACTTTGATTTCTACATCAACACCACTTGGTAATTCAAGCTTCATCAATGCATCAACAGTTTTTGCACTTGTAGAAAAAATATCTACCAAACGCTTGTAAGTACAAAGTTGAAATTGCTCACGTGATTTCTTGTTAACGTGTGGAGAACGAAGAACTGTGAACTTTTCAGTTTTTGTTGGTAAAGGAATTGGACCGCTGACAATGGCACCAGTTGCCTTTACAGCCTTAACAATTTTCTCAGCTGACTTATCAACCAGATTGTGGTCAAAAGAGCGAAGCTTAATACGGATTTTTTGATTCATCTTATTTTATTATTTCCGGTTCTGAGAACATTTGAACGAAACAAGTTTCGACAATCCGCCTGCGAAAGAACCATTTACTTCGCAAGCCTCTATATAAAAATGATTTGCTGTCAGTATGAAACCAACGGCAAATCATTTCATTTACGCTTTAACTAAACCTTTTGCCTTTTCAATTACCGTTTCAGCAATGTTGTTAGGAACGATCTCGTAGTAAGCAAATGTCAGAGATGCAGTTGCACGACCTGAAGACATTGTACGAAGGTCAGTCACATATCCAAACAATTCAGAAAGAGGTACATCGGCTTTGATAACTTGTGCACCATTACGAGAATCCATTCCTCTCATGATACCACGGCGACGGTTAAGGTCACCAGTGATAGGTCCGGTATATTCATCAGGAGTAAGAACTTCAACATGCATAATCGGTTCCATTAGTTTAGATCCTGCATGACGGGCAGCTTCTTTAAAACCTAATTTAGCAGCAAGTTCAAAAGATAGTGAATCTGAATCGACATCGTGGAATGAACCATGGAATAAACGAACTTTCATTGAATCCAATGGATAACCAGCCAAAGCACCGTTAATCATTGCTGCTTCAAAGCCTTTTTGAACAGGCTGAATAAATTCGCGGGGAATAGCTCCACCCACGACTTCATTTACAAACTGCAAACCGGTTTTTGGTTCTTTTCCTTCTTCATTGTCGTCACGTGGTCCGATTTCAAAAACGATATCGGCGAATTTACCACGGCCACCAGTTTGTTTTTTATAAACTTCACGGTGCTCAAAGTTCTTGGTCAAAATCTCTTTGTAAGCAACCTGTGGAGCTCCCTGGTTTACTTCAACTTTAAATTCACGACGCATCCGGTCAATGATAATTTCCAGGTGAAGCTCGCCCATTCCTTTAATGATCGTCTGACCTGTTTCTTCGTTACTTTCAACCTGAAGTGTCGGATCTTCTTCGATCAATTTTGTAATAGCCTTAGAAAAGTTATCGCTGTCCGCAGCTTTCTTAGGCTCAATAGCATAACCAATTACCGGTTCCGGGAATACCATTGATTCCAGAATAATTGGTGCTTTTTCATCAGATAATGTATCTCCGGTCTTAATATCTTTAAAACCAACCACAGCTCCGATGTCACCTGCTTCCAGCTTATCAATCTGATTTTGCTTATTAGCATGCATCTGGAATATACGTGAAATACGTTCTTTGTTTCCTGAACGGTTGTTTAAAACGTAAGAACCGGATTCCAATACGCCTGAGTAAGATCTGATAAAGCAAAGACGTCCTACGTATGGGTCCGTTGCAATTTTAAATGCCAATGCACAGAAAGGATCTTTTTCAGAAGGCTGACGGCTAATTTCGTCGCCTGTACGAGGATCTGTTCCGATAATGCTTTCGCGATCCAGAGGAGATGGTAAAATAGCCATCACATAGTCAAGCATTGTCTGCACGCCTTTGTTTTTGAAAGAAGAACCACAAACCATAGGAACAATTTTCATGCTAATGGTCGCAGCACGCAACGCAGCAAGAATTTCATCTTCTGTAATGGAGTTCGGATCTTCAAAATATTTCTCCATCAATGTATCATCGAATTCAGCAACTGCTTCAAGCAATTTTTCTCTCCACATCGTTGCTTCCTCAACCATATCATCCGGAATAGGAACTTCGGTAAAAGTCATTCCCTTATCAGCTTCGTTCCATTCAATTCCACGGAAGTTAACCAAGTCAACAACACCTTTGAAGGAATCTTCTGCACCGATAGGCAATTGAAGAGGAACAGCGTAGCTGCCCAGCATTTCTTTTACCTGAGTACAAACTTTAAGGAAGTCAGCACCGGAACGGTCCATTTTGTTTACGAATCCGATACGTGCTACGTTATAGTTGTTAGCCAAACGCCAATTGGTTTCCGACTGCGGCTCAACACCATCAACAGCGCTGAAAAGGAAAACAAGACCATCCAATACACGAAGTGACCGGTTTACTTCAACAGTAAAATCCACGTGACCAGGCGTATCAATGATATTGATATGATACTTCTCGTTACGATAGTTCCAGTTAACCGTTGTTGCAGCAGATGTAATGGTAATACCACGCTCCTGCTCCTGCTCCATCCAGTCCATTGTTGCGGCACCATCATGTACCTCACCAATTTTATGGCTTACCCCTGCGTAATAAAGGATACGCTCCGTTGTGGTCGTTTTACCCGCATCAATGTGCGCAGCAATACCAATGTTTCTTGTTAATCTTAAATCACGTGCCATGACAGATGGTGATGTGTTATATTATATTCGATGTGCAATTCAATCAGAAGCATGAACTTTTGAAAGCAATTCAACTGAGCACTTTCAAAAATTCAGAGCGCAAAAGTATTAATTATTAGTTACAAAAACAATTCTGTAAAAGTTATTTTTTTCATAAATCCGCTGAATTACAAAAACTTTACTTCAATTGAATTAACTTTTCAATGCTGACTTCTTAATTAGCATAACAGCAGGTTGTATGTCAGCTATCGATTCACTGCCGTTTCAATGCTTGATGCAACTTAAATCTTCAGTGCTGTTTTGTGATGCTATATAAAAAAGCCGGATTCTGTATTGCAGAATCCGGCTTGATATGAATAACCCGTAGTTCCTAGAACCTGAAATGCGAGAATGCTTTGTTTGCATCTGCCATACGGTGGGTATCGTCTTTCTTTTTAACGGCAGCTCCTTCACCTTTTGCAGCTGCAATGATTTCACCTGCAAGGCGATCAACCATTGTTTTTTCTCCACGCTTGCGTGAATAGTTGATCAACCATTTCATTCCAAGAGACTGCTTACGCTCCGGACGTACTTCGGTTGGGACCTGGAAAGTAGCACCACCTACACGACGGCTTTTTACTTCCACAGAAGGAGTTACATTGTTAAGTGCTTTTCTCCATGTTTCCAGGCCGTTTTCACTTGTTTTTTTCTCAACAAGTTCCAGTGCATCATAGAAAATGGTAAATGCAATGCTTTTCTTTCCTTCAAACATCAGGTTGTTAACAAACTTTGTAACCTGTACGTCCCTGAATTTCGGATCAGGAAGGATATATCTTTTCTTTGGTTTCGACTTTCTCATTTTGTCTTAAATATTTACACGAGGTTTCGTTTTGCAACTTATTCACCCCGGACAAACTCCGGGATTACTTCCCTTTTATCAGATTAATTCCTTAATAAAAGCAGAGAGAGTTACTTTTTATTTTTTCTTACCTTTTGTTGGCGCTGCTGCAACCTGTCCTGGCTTCGGACGCTTGGCACCATATTTCGAACGGCGTTGCTTACGTCCGTTTACACCTGCAGTATCCAGTGCACCACGAATGATGTGGTAACGAACACCCGGCAAATCCTTAACACGGCCGCCACGGATCAATACGATCGAGTGCTCCTGAAGGTTGTGACCTTCTCCAGGAATATATGCGTTAACTTCTTTATTGTTTGAAAGACGCACACGGGCAACTTTACGAAGCGCCGAGTTCGGTTTCTTTGGCGTTGTCGTGTACACGCGGGTACATACACCCCTACGCTGAGGGCAGGAATCCAAAGCCGGCGACTTTGATTTCCATGTAATGGTCTCTCTACCTTTACGGACTAATTGTGAAATAGTTGGCATTTAACAAATTGATTTTGACTTGGTTAATAAACCAGTCTATTGTTCTATAAACAGTTTTCCCGAAAAATCGGAGTGCAAAAGTAACAGACTGAGCTTGATTTACAAAACGTTAGTATTTTTTTTTACAAGAAAGTCTGAAACCAACGGGATATTGATTAAAAACTGTTGTAAACTCCTATATTGCTTGCTGCACGGCCAAACCGGATACCTGCCGTAAATGTTTATTTGACATAATAAAAATCTTGGTGCATCATATCCATAATTTTATTTCCAAACGTTAGTTTATTAGTATTGTCATTCAAAGCCCTTATACGCGTCGAATCGTTTGTTTTTATACTTTACATTATGAAACTTTTACGGAGTAATTATACCCTCGTATTTTATCTTTTCACCATCAGTATCTACTTGTCCGGCTGCAATTCGGCGATGCAAGCCTACAAAGACGGACAAAAGAAATTTGCCAACGGAGAATATGATCTGGCCATAAAAGGGTTTCAAAAGGCAGCTGAGGAAAATGTTGAACCTGTACAAACCAATTATCTGATTGCAGAGTCCTACAGGCTTTCAAACCGCTTCAAGGAAGCCATTCCTTATTACAAAAAAGCAATGGAAGGCGGCTTAAATAACTTTGATGCACAGTTCCAGTATGCTTATGCACTGAAAACTGCCGGTCAGTATGACGAAGCCGCAAATCAGTTTGCGTTGCTGTCCAAAATGACTAACGTTCCCCAGAATCTGCAGGAAAGAGCAACACGGGAAATTGAAGTTCTTAAAATTGTAGATCGTTTGAAAACCGAGAAAACCAACGTGGAACTGAAAAGCATCCCGCTTAATACGGCCGCATCCGAGTTTTCACCGGCTGTTTTGGGAAATGAACTTGTATTTTCTTCCTCCAAAAAAGAAAAGATATATAAAAATAACGGTCAGCCCATGCTCGGTTTGTACAAAGTATCCATCTCGGAAAATGCAGGATCAACGCAGGGAACGCCGGTTTTATTAAGTAAGGATATTTTTGATGCGGATGCAAATGAAGGTTCGCCCGCGTTTTCTCCGGATGGCAAAACGCTTGTGTTTGCACGCGGAAACACCGGCAAAAAGAAAGGAACTGCAGACGTAGATCTTTATCTAAGCCGTAATGTAAACGGACAGTGGACTGTTCCGGCTATTCTGCCTATCAACGATTCCCTGGCATGGGACGGATCGCCTGCGTTTTCCCGCGATGGCAAAACGCTTTATTTTGCTTCCAACCGGGCCGGCGGTGCAGGCGGAATTGATCTTTACCGTACCAATATGGATGCTTCCGGACGTTTCAGCAAGCCTGTAAATATGGGCAAGGACATCAACACGGCTGGCGATGAAATGTTTCCGTATGTAGCGGAAGGCGGCAAGCTTTACTTTGCTTCTGACGGACATCCCGGCCTGGGCAAGCTTGACCTTTTTTCAGCCACACGCTCGCAAGGTGTCATTTCCATTGAAAATCTGGGATTGCCGTTCAACAGTCCGCAGGATGATTTCGGGCTGGTGTTTTATCAGAATCAGAACAAAGGGTTTTTCTCTTCTAATCGCGAAGGCGGAAAAGGTGACGATGATATTTATTATTTTGCTGCACCGGAAGAAGAAGATACTACGACAATTGCAAAAAACTCGGATCCAAACGATCCGCTTAACCCGAATAATCCGAAATACATCAATGGAAAGCCAAAGGTTGTAAGATACTTCCTTGCAGGAAACGTAGTGGCCAACGATCAGGCTTTTACACCAATTGATTCAGCAACCGTACGCATCCTTCCGGATACTTCGGATATTCAGATCAGCGAGTTGCCTACGAATGCAGAAGGAAAATTCGGCAAACAATCCGTTGAAGAAGGCAAATCTTACACTTTGCTTGTGCAGAGAAAAGGCTTTATCAGTAAAAGAGAGCCGTTTTCCATGGACGGACGCGCCATACCGCCTATTTTCCTGACCAAAGAACTTACGGATACGACTTTCAATGTAACGATCCGCCTTGACAAACTGGAACTTAACAAGACGTTTGTTCTCGAAAATATTTACTACGATCTGAATAAATACAACATTCGTCCGGATGCTGCTGTTGAACTGGATAAGCTCGTCCAGATCCTGAAAGATAACCCGACCATGAAAATTGAACTCAGTTCTCATACGGATGCACGTGCAACGGACGCCTACAACATGACTTTATCCCAAAACAGAGCGGAATCAGCCGTTTCTTACCTGAATTCAAAAGGCATTGATGCAGATCGGATGATTGCAAAAGGCTATGGCGAAAGAGAACTGATTGTTCCGAATGCCAAAACCGAAGAGGAACATCAGCGTAACAGAAGGACGGAATTTACAATTCTGAGTTACTGACAAAGTACATTGCTCTAAAAAGCCCGTTTTCAGGTAAAAAATCCCGGGAACGGGCTTTTTGATTAACGCCAAAGCCAAATTTTGTATACTTGCAGCTTTTATTTTCAGGCTTTCAGCATATACAAGTTTACATAAATGGCTCAACAACGCATTATTTACTGGTTCAGAAATGATCTGCGGTTACAGGACAATGAAGCATTGTGTTCCGCAGTCGAATCTGCCAAAGAAATTGTCCCGGTCTATGTTTTTGATCCGAGGCAATTTGAAAATACACGCTTTGGCTTCCGTCGTACGGGCGCGTTGCGCGCTCAGTTTCTGATCGATTCTGTAACGGACCTCAGAAATAATCTTCAGAAAAAAGGAGGAAATCTATTGGTAAGGATCGGCGATCCTGAAAAGATCGTTTCACAGCTGGCAGAAGATTACAATGCCGAATATGTATATACAAGCAAGGAAATTGCGCCTCAGGAAACAAATGTAGAATCCCAACTGAGCAAAAACCTGAAATTGATCAATATTGATATCAAACTGTTCTGGATGGACACTTTGGTTCATGCTGTTGACTTACCCTTTCCGATATCAAAACTTCCCGCTGATTATGCCGGTTTTGTCAGTCAGATCAAAGATAACCTGAGAGTTACAGAACCGTTTCCTGAAATCGGCAAGATTACATTACCGGCACAATATGATGCCGGCTTCATTCCAACAGTATCCGGCCTGGGAATTAACGAAAATGAAATTCCTGTTTCAGATGATCAATCAAAGATATCTTTTGGCGGCGAAACGGCTGCATTAAAGGTATTTGACGAATTTATAAAAGATTACATTCTTAACGACAAAAATCCGGGAACAAACGATTCCATTACCGATTCACGCATTTCGGACTGGCTGTCTGTCGGCAGTATTTCCGCACGTTACATTTATCATCACATCAAAAGTGCTCAGGCCGATTCGCTGAAAATTGAAGCGACAATAAACAATTTGCTGACGAGGGATTATTTTCACTGGACTTTACTGCGTTACGGTCCGAGGTTGTTCAAACCAAGCGGTATAAAACACGATTTCAGCAAGCAATGGGCCAATGATAATGATCTTTATGAAAAATGGATCAACGGGCAAACGGATGATGAACAGGTGAATGCCATTATGAAAAAGCTGATTTCGGAAGGATACCTTACCTTGTCAGAAAGAGAACATGCAGCCAGCTATCTTGTCAACAATTGGGGCGTAAACTGGACATGGGGCGCCATGTACTTCGAGAGCCATCTTATGGATTATGAGGTTTCTGTAAACTGGGGAAGATGGAATAATGTCGCAGGCGTTGGCGTGGAATGACTTTTTTCCGGCTATAAGTTTTAAATGCGGCAGAAATCGGCTAATTACCGGCAGTGTAATAATTTTTAAAGATTTCGCTAGCTTTGGACAACTTTGAACAGTACAATTCATTAATTCTAAACTAAATACAAAATGTCAAAAGGACTGATTGCAGTTATAGTCGTAGCTATTATTCTTGGGTTTGTTGGCTGCGGTAAATATAATGGCCTCGTACAAAAGGATGAAGTTGTAAAAGAATCATGGGCAAGAGTAGAAAGTCAGTATCAGCGCCGGGCAGACCTTATCCCGAACCTGGTCAATACAGTAAAAGGAGCTGCGGACTTTGAAAAAAGTACATTGACGGCAGTCATTGAAGCGCGCAGCAAAGCGACACAAACGACCATTGATGCAGGCAGCCTTACGCCTGAAAACATTGCAAAATTCCAGGGTGCGCAGGATCAGCTGAGCGGAGCACTTTCGCGGTTGCTTGTATCCGTAGAACGTTATCCGGAATTGAAGGCCAATCAGAACTTTCTGGAACTTCAGGCGCAGCTGGAAGGAACAGAAAACAGGATTACAGTCGCCAGAAATGATTTCAATACCGTCGTAAAAGATTACAATCAGGAAGTACGCACATTCCCGACAAACCTGTTTGCAGGCGTGTTCGGATTTGCACAGAAAGGTTATTTTACTGCGGCAGCTGGTTCGGAAAGAGCTCCGTCCGTACAGTTTTAACAATTACTGAATCTCCGGACATTGTTCCGGAGATTCGCTTTACAACCCGGCAGATTACATTTTCTGTTCAAACATCTTACATTTCCGATGGCAACCGAATCACTTTTTCTGACAGAAACGGAACAGCAACGCATAATAGAAGCAATTCGTGAAGCTGAAAAACAGACTTCAGGTGAAATAAGATTGCATATTGAAAAAAAATGTCAGACAACGGATGTAATGGAAAGGGCCAAACAGGTTTTTCTGCTGCTGAAACTGGATCAGACAAGTGAACGAAACGGTGTTTTGTTTTACCTCGCTTATGAAGACCGCAAGTTTGCCGTGCTTGGCGATAAAGGTATTAATGAAAAAGTCCCGGCGGGTTTTTGGGACAGCACAAAGGAACTGCTGCGCCAGCATTTTTCAAGAGGTCTGTTTCTTGACGGACTTTGTCTGGGAATAGAAGAAGCAGGATTACAACTCAAGAAGCATTTCCCTTACAGCACGAATGACATCAACGAACTGCCGGACGATATTTCGTTTGGTTAATGAATCTATGAATAAATTCCTCTTTTATACCTTCCTGTTATCTTTTGTCCTGATAAAAGCCGTTGGCCAGGATATTCCGCCTAGGCCGGTGCCGCCAAAACTGGTCAATGACTTTGCAAATCAGCTCAATGCAACCGAAGAAGCGCAGCTTGAACAAAAACTTGTTGCATATAATGACTCTACTTCTTCCCAGATTGTCATTGTTGTTGTTCCGACAACCGGCGATTATCCTATTGCTGATTACGCTTTTAAAATCGGTCGGGAATGGGGCGTCGGACAAAAAGATAAAGACAACGGAATTGTGTTGCTGTGGGCATCTACGGACAGGAAAATTTATATAAGTACCGGTTACGGAATGGAAGGCGCGATTCCGGATGCCGTAGCCAAGCGGATCATATCACAGGTAATTGCCCCGCGCTTCAAAAATGCCATGTATTATCAGGGCCTGAGTGAAGGTGTTGATATGATTTTCAAGTATGCAACCGGAGAATACAAGGCAGATCCGCGTGAAAACAATAGTGAGGATTCTTTCCCATCGTCCTATATTTTCATAATTATATTTATCATTATTCTGATCGTGATGTTCCGGAACCGTAACAGCGGTGGCGGAAGAGGCGGAAGAGGCGGTTTCGGAGGTTTTGGAGGACCAATCTTCTGGCCTTATACTACACATACCGGCGGCGGCAGTTTCTCAGGAAACTGGGGCGGAGGCGGCGGAGGCGGAGGTGGCTTCGGCGGATTCGGAGGCGGAAGTTTCGGAGGCGGTGGCGCCGGCGGTGATTACTAGCCATCCGATTCAGCTTGACAATATTAAAAAACTCCATTGCCCTTCATTGGCAATGGAGTTTTTTATGCTTCTGACGCTGTATTTCAAACGTATATAGCTGGCATAATTTTTTGACCAGTGCATTGATAGCAAGCAAATAACCTGAACAACTTTATGGAAAAGAAAAACAATACCGGTTTATTGGTCGGCCTCATCGTAATGACAATTCTGGCCGCTGTTTTCGGATACCTGTATTATAATGAACGAAGTATCAATGCAAAGCAGGCAACCGATCTGGAAACACGCGTTACAGAACTGGCAAATGCCGAAATAAAGCTGGATTCTATTTCAAAACAACTGGATGCTAGAATTCTGGAAGTACAGGGACTCGGCGGCGATATTGAAGAGTTACAAAAAGTAAGAGCTTCACTGGAAAATGACCGCATTGCACTTCGCAAAGGCAATGTTACACTAGGCCGGAAAGTAAGGGAGTATGAAGCATTTCTGACAAAGAAAGACGAAGAAATTGCCCGGCTCAGAGAAGAAAACCAGCAGCTTATCAGTCAGAATGAAACATTGGTGCAGGCAAAAACCGAACTGGAAACCAGCAAGCAGGCAATCAGTGATTCGCTTAGCGGTGTTATCTCCAGAAATACCGAGCTGGAATCAAAAGTCACAACGGCAGCAGCCCTGAGAGCACGCAATGTCAAGATATATGCTATTTCTTCCAAAGGCAAAGTGCGGGAAGGTGAAAACGTAAAATCCAGAAAAATAGACAAGATCAGGGTTGACTTTATTCTGGAAAAGAATCCTCTGACTGCACTGGATAATAAAACGGTTTACATGCGGATCATTGATCCTTCCGGTGCGACCATATCGGATACAAAAACCGGTTCCGGCGTTTTTGATTACAATGGCCAGGAACAGGGATTCACGATCAGCAAGGAAGTCACTTACAGCAACAATAATCAGGATGTAAGCATTTTGTACGACCGAAACGCTGCATTTCCGTCGGGAAATTACAAGATTGAACTTTATTCCGAAGGTTTTCCAATCGGCGAAGGCTCGTTTTCCGTCAAGTAGCCGTACTATCTTTTAAACATCCTGAAAGCGGTAACCGACATACAGTCGGGTTACCGCTTTTATTTTATAACTCAATAAATATTTATTCATATTCCCTATCTTGCGCGATAAAATAATCAACTCAATTACCTGAAATACCAAATAAAAAACTTCTTGAATATGCCTTCACAGATTTCACAAAAACATCCTACCGGATTGTACGTATTGTTCTTTGCCGAAATGTGGGAGCGTTTCAGCTATTATGGTATGCGTGCAATCCTGCTTCTTTTTCTAATTGATACTGTGAAAGGCGGAATGTCGATGAACGCGGCCGAGGGAGCTGCAATTTACGGGATCTATACGGCATCGGTTTACTTGCTGACATTGCCCGGCGGCTGGATGGCCGATAATGTTCTGGGTCAGAAAAAGGCGATCTGGTACGGAGGCATTGTTATCATGATCGGGCATATTATACTGGCAATTCCTGCCGGATCAGCGATTTTTTTTCTGGGACTTACAACGGTTGCAGTAGGAACCGGCTTGCTGAAACCCAATATCAGCTCCATTGTCGGTGAACTTTACCCGGAAGGCGGTGCGCGGCGCGATGCGGCATTTTCCATTTTTTATATGGGCATCAATCTCGGATCATTCCTGGGAATTGCCATTGTAGGATATCTGGGCGAAAAAGTAAGCTGGCACATGGGTTTTGGCGCTGCGGCCATCGGAATGTTGCTCGGTCTGATCGTTTTCCGGATTGGCAGCGCGCGTCACCTGAAAGGCCTGGGTGAAGTTCCTCCCGCCAGATTTTCAACGCCGGAAACCGATGCGCAATCCGGCACGAACAAAATGCTGGGTTATGGACTTATCATTGTGCTTATTGCACTTTTGGCGATTCTGCAATTTTCCGGCACCATAGATATGACCACCGCACAAGGCCTTGCAAAAGGGGCCGGCGTCATCATTGTCATTATTTCGGCTTCTTATTTCTTGTACATTCTGTTTGCAGGAGGACTGACACGCGTGGAACAGAAACGTGTTCTGGTTCTGATCATTTTGTTTCTGGCCATTTCCTTGTTCTGGGCAGGTTATGAGCAGGCAGGCACGTCTTTGCAGATATTTGCCGAACGGCATACGCAAAGAGTGATTGGCGGATGGGAAGTTCCTTCCAGCTGGTTCCAGAACTTTCAGCCGACTTTCGTGCTTATTTTTGCGCCGGTACTCGCAAGTCTGTGGATCTTTTTATCTTCCAAAAGCCTCAATCCTTCTATTCCCGTCAAATTTGCTGCCGGACTGATACTGCTCGGACTGAGCTTTTTTGTCATGGTTGCTGCATCCAATATTGCTGTTCAGGGCAATCTTACTTCTCCTTTCTTTCTAATATTTACTTATTTCCTTCATACTATCGGTGAATTGTGCGTAAGTCCGGTCGGATTAAGTTCCTATACCAAGCTGGCTCCGAAACGCTACGTAAGTCAGCTGATGGGAATCTGGTTTGTAGGCGCTTCACTTGGAAATCTGATCGCCGGGATTTTTGCAGGCGGCTTTGATGAAGAAAATGTGATGCAAATGCCTGCTTTGTTTAATCAGGTTGCCATTATTACAACTGCATTCGGCTTGTTGCTGCTGGTTTTCTGGAAACCGGTAAAAGGCTGGATGGGCGGAATTCATTAACATACCTTTAATTTACAAATAACGAATTCAATAAAAAGATGAAATTAGCCGCATTACGCTATCCGGTGCTTGCCTTGACCATCATGGCAGCAGGGTGCAAAAAAGAAAGTGAAAACAACGCTGATCAGAAAGTGCCGGGCTTTGAACTGAGTTCACTTGACTCTTCTTTCAAAGCTTGTGATGATTTCGACAGTTATGCAAACGGAGGCTGGAAAAAGAAAAACCCGATTCCCGGCACAGAAAGCCGCTGGGGTGCATTCAATGTTCTGGACAAGGAAAATAAAGAAGTAAGGCTGAAAGGGATTATTGAAGAAATTGCCAGTAAAAAAGATCATAAAACAGGTTCCGAAGAACAGCAGATTGCCGATTATTATCAATCCTTTCTGGATACTGCTACCATAGAAAAACGCGGCCTTTCGCCGCTGAAGTCGTATCTTGATAAAATAGAAGATGTGAAATCCCTGGAAGATCTGGCCAAGGTTACGGGCGAACTTCAGAAAACGGGCGTTTCTTCTGTCATCGGATTTTATGTGGACGGCGATTTGCGCAATAGTAAAATGAATGCTTTGTACCAGGGACAGGACGGGCTGAGCCTGGGTGAAAGAAGCTACTATGAACGTACGGATTCCAGCACGGTAAAGGTACGCAAGGAATTCCTGGGCCATGTGGACAAAATGTTTTCCCTCGCCGGTTTCAGTGAAGCAAATCCGGGAAAAACCGTTCTGGACTTTGAAACCAGGCTTGCCAAAATACAGCTTACCAACGTAGAGCTCCGCGATAATGTTAAGACTTACAACAAAATGGCATTTGCAGACTTCCAGAAGCTGACGCCAGATTTTGACTTCAAGGCTTTTGCGGATAAACAGGACATCAAGGCCGATACGATCATTGTTCAGAACAAGCTTTATCTTCAGAATCTGAACACCTTATTAAAGGCAACGCCGCTGCCCGTTTTGAAACTGTATACCAAATGGCAGCTGCTTACACGGTTTGCAGGTTATCTTCCAAAAAGCATTGATCAGGAAAATTTCAGATTTTTTGCTACGGTGATGCGCGGCACCAAACAGCAGCGGGCGCGTACAGAAAGAGCAATCCGTTCAACGGACGCTTTGCTCGGCATGCCACTGGGAAAACTGTTCTCCAAGAAATATTTCCCGGAAGAGGACAAGAAGAAAGTTTCAGAAATGATCGAGAATGTACGCACAGTATATGGCGAAAGGATCGACAAACTAAAATGGATGAGCGATTCAACCAAAGAAAAAGCACATCAAAAGCTGAAAGCATTCACGTACAAAATCGGCTATCCCGACAAGTGGAAAAACTATACTGCCATCACAATCAAAGATGACAAGCTTTTTGAAAATGTCATTGAAGCATCGCTTTTTGAACACGAGGAACAAGTAAAGAAAATTGGCAAGGAAGTGGATAAAAAGGAATGGCTGATGACGCCCCAAACGGTTAACGCCTACTACAATCCGTCCAACAATGAAATTGTATTTCCTGCGGGTATTTTACAACCTCCGTTTTACAACCGCGATGCGGATGACGCCATCAATTACGGCGGTATCATTGCCGTAATCGGTCATGAATTCACACACGGGTTCGACGATCAGGGTTCACAGTTTGACTATGAAGGAAACCTGAAAAACTGGTGGACTGCGGCAGACAGAACCAATTTCGACAAACTGACCAAAAGGTATATTGACTATTTCAGCGGCATTGAAGCATTGCCCGGATTCAAAGTCAACGGTGCGCTTACAATCGGTGAAAATGTGGCTGACCTCGGCGGTTTAACACTCGCCTACTATGCTCTTGAAAAATCACTTCAAGGCAAAGACGAGCCGAAGCCTATTGACGGTTTCAACTGGAAGCAACGGTTTTTCCTGGGCTGGGCGCAGGTCTGGCATATGAACACAACGGATGAAGCTTTGAGAAATCAGATCCAGACAGATCCGCATTCTCCTGCAAAAGAACGCATTAACGGCCCAATGCCGCATTTGAAAGAGTTTCAGGCAGCATGGAACTGCGGAGCAGGAAGCAAAATGATCCTGCCGGATTCAGCCAGAATCGTAATCTGGTAACCAGAAAGCAGCTTTTCGCATAAGAAGCTGTATCAAAAATAAAAAATGTCCTGCCAAGCGGAATCAAAGCACCATGCTTCAAACCCGTTCAGCAGGACATTTTTACATTCAGGCACAACAACCTCCTGACTAAAAATGACAATCAATGACTAAAAATGACAACCCATGACTAAAAATGACAACCCATGACTAAAAATGACAACCCATGTCTAAAAATAACAACCCATGTCTAAAAATAACAGTCTACAACTCCACACACCTCCTCCCAAACCGTCAGTCAAAAAATCTCCTTTATACTTGTAATCCGGTCATTATTGATCAAAGGTTTTGCCCATAATCCAATGCTTAGAATGTAGCCAAGCGGAATGAAAAGAAACAGCATGGCAAGCTGCAGACCAAACAATTCTGCCAATCCTCCGATGATTAACGGTACAACTGCCCCGCCGGCAATTCCTGTGCACATGATTCCGGAAAATGTTCCGTGATGCCTCGGCACTGAATTAAGCGCGAGCGAAAAAATAACAGAATACATCACGGAGGCAAAAAAGCCGGTCGCAGGAAAAGCATACAACGCAGTTTCAGCAGAGCCAAACAAAGCGGATAATAAAGCGATAATGGCACCGGTCGTAAATGCGATCAGAACCTTACGGCTGTCGAGCAGTTTCAGAAGAATCAGCCCCAGAATGCACCCGACCGTAAGCAAACCCCAGAAATACGAAATGACGGATGCGCCCGTAGTGGCCGGATCAACGCCGTGATAAGTCTGTAAAAACTGTGAAATCCAGTTGGCAATTCCCTGTTCGGTTCCAACGTAGGAAAACATTCCAATGAAAAAAAGCCAAACTGTTCTGTTTCTGATCAGTTCATTAAAGGAATTGCCGATGTCCATTCGCTCATCTTCAAGCAGAACCACTTTCGGGAACTTCACCATCCGGATAACGACAACCATCGCAAAGGAAATCACAGCAAAAACCCAGTACAATGAAACCCATTTGAGCGATGCCGGAACAAGGTTGTTCAGTATATCAATCAAAAACCCCGGCTTCCCAGAATGCACGTTCAAAACAAGATAACTGTATAGCAGCGGGCTGAGAAAAGAAGCTGCACCGAAGAAGAGCTGCGCCAAAACCAGATAAAATGCAAACTTCTCTTCCCCGCCGGACACTCTCATCAGCGGATTAATAACGACCTGAAGCATCGCCATGCCGATCCCGATCATAAACAGCGATAACAAGGCAACTGCAAATCCGGGAATCAGTGCAAACAGCAGCGCGCCGGCAAAAGCCAGCGTAAATGCAATGATCAGCACGTTCTTCTCTCTGTATTTCTCAACCATCAGCCCGGCCGGAATGGACATAATGCCGTAAGCAACAAAAAACGAAAACGGCAGAAAGCCCGCAAGCCCGATACTCAGGTCAAAACTTTTGACAATATCCGGAATAATCGGGCCGAGAATATTGGTCAGAAACGAGATGACAAAAAAGATAAGCAGAATAAGAACAACTATAAACGCATTTCTTTGCATAAGAAAATCCCGGATTCAATGCCTGATTAATTTGCAGTTACAACGCTCGTCCGGCTTGATCGTCCGGCAAGATCAAAGCTTTTCAATTTGACAGTACCCGAAACTTTCACCGGCGCGGCATAAGCCGGAGATGTCGTAGTGGGTTCGGAACCATCCGTCGTGTAGCGAATATCCAGGCCCGGAAGTTCTACATTTGCTTTCAGCATACCGTTTTCAACAACTGCTCCCGGCATCGGCAAACGGTAATTATAACCGCCGTTTACATATTTCAGTCTCGGAAGATGTTTCTGGGCAATCGAGTTGGCAAAAATATTCCAGCCTTCCATAATCATTTTTCCTCTTGCTGCTGCGTCCGCGACGTTCTCCCATTTGCGTTCAGGCGACCATGCACTTTCTGAAAATCCGAGCAACTTTGGCAGAACAGAATATTCCATCATATCGCGGCCTTTTATGGTTTCACTCCATAGCTGCGCTTCAATACCGAGTACATTTTTTCTTGCTTCCGGTTTCAGCAGCTGTTTTCCGACGAATTCTTCTTTCAAAGGTTTTCCCAATGCATTTTCCTCTGTTGTCCTGAACATATTGAACGGCGCAAATGCCCAGTTATCGCGTGTATCCACAAATCCGCCCCAATATAATCCGGGTTCCTTCGGATCATTGTTATACGACATGTCAAAATAGAAATTGGTCACATTGCAGAACACAACCTGATAACCTGCGTTGGCAAGCCTGTTGCCAAGGTCCACATCAAAGATGTTGTTCCATATATAAGGAACAACGGGCCGTTTGGCAAATTCCGGATTGGGGAGATAAATGCCTTCGGGCGTTTTGGTAAGCGCAACTTCTTCCCAGCCATGTACTTTCAGATTGCGTTTTTCCAGTCTTGGCAGCAGCTTTCCGAAAAAGTAGGACTGCAGGTTTTTTGCATCCTTGATATTCGGGTTTTCCTTCATCAGTTTGGCTGCCATGGGCGATTTGGTCCAGACGCCTTCGGCTACTTCGTCACCGCCGGTATGGAACGTATCCATTGTCAAACCCGCTTGCTTGTACAATTTGGCTATTTCATCCACTACTTTTTCATAAAAATGATAAGTAGATTCCCGCGCAACACTCACGACGTTGTTTTTATAACCCTGCGCTGAAATGTATACCGATTTATCCTCCGGATCAATCAGCCGGTATTCATTGGCTTCTTTTTCCTTGCCTTCTTTCATCAGTCTGTCATAACGTGCTTCCATGGATTTGATGGCCGCCAGTGCATGTCCGGGAAAATTCAGCTCGGGAATTACTTTGATATGCCTTTCATTCGCATACTTCAGGATTTCGATAAAATCGGCTTTGGTATAATGGCTGCTTCCGTATTTGCCTTCGTCATTAGCCACCGGACCGGAACCATAGCTCGGGTGCAAAGCCGATACATTCATCCCTGCAGTATGACTGCGTTGCGAGCCGATCTCGGTCAGTTCAGGCAAACCGTCAATTTCTACCCGCCAGCCTTCATCTTCGGTTATATAAAAAAGCAGATGATTTACTTTATAAGACGCCAACAAATCCAGAATTCGCTTGACGGATTCTTTCGTCTGGAAATTTCTGGCTACATCCAGATGCAGGCTCCGGAAATGAAACCTCGGCGCATCTTCCACCTGTACATATCCCAGATTAATTGTGTTTCCTGCTTTCTGGTAATTTGCAGTCGGAACAAGCTGCAGCAGACTTTGTATGCCGTAAAAAACACCCGCCGCATCACTTCCGCTGATCGTAATCCCTTTCTGATCAATGCCAAGATGATATGCTTCTTTTGCAATGCCGTTAACCGTTATTTTATCCGTTCTCAAAACAATGGCCGAAGAATCCGCCGTGCCGTTTGCCGGCAAGCCGTTCTTGATTGTGAAGTCTGTTCCGGATAAGGTTTTCAGCTTTGCAGCCATAAACCGGGCTTCATTTTCCAGACCTTCCTGATAAAAAATGTGACTTTTGCTGCTGAGTGCGAATGTTCCGCTGCCCGCATTTATTTTAACCGGACTTGGAATGATTTTCAGCAGCTGCTCCGCTCCTATTTTAGTAAAAGCCAGATTATCCTTGTAACGTGTTTCCGCCGTCGGGATTTGTCTGCGGTCATTTTTTCCTCTCAGAATCTGTTCTTTGGTTGTAAACGGCTCAATGCTGTAATCTGCAACCTGAACAATATCTTTTTCCTTTCCTTCTTTGTCGTAGAAAACAAAATACAGCCCGAGCGGCGCATCCGTTTCTTTGATAACCGCATCCGTACCTCTGTAATTTATGACAATCGAATCTCCGGAATTCAGTTTGAAGTCTTTTGACGGAACCATTTTATACCAGTCGCCATTGATGTGCTCGACTGTTGCCGGCTGAGGCGTTTTATTGGTCTGTATCGGCCTCGGCGACATATTGAAAAACAATGCCCAGTTGCTGCCGTCCATTGTGAAGTCACTTCCGTTGCGGATCGTGAATTTTGCTTCGAAGGTGCCGGCCGGCTCCACAAAATTGCTGACCAGTTTCCAGGAAATACCGATTTTCTCCGCCTGTTCCTTTGATACTCCGCCCGACTGCCCGCATCCGGCCAAAAGTATAATGCTGAGTACAACCAATTGAAATAGAACAATCTTTTTCATAAGTAAATTAAATATTAAAACAAGGCTGCAAATAACGCACGAAACAATGAAAGTCATTGCTTTTTACAGGCATCAATCTTATTTTGGCTGATATTCTTTTTTACAGAAGAATCTTTGTCAGGACTTGAAAATACCGGTATTATTTCCCTTCCCACATCATCAGGCCTTCGATCAGTTCCGTTAATTGGCCGGCCGGCATTTGCTGCGTAAGGTACGCGTGCGGGCCCATCGGATCATCCTGCCATTTGTTATTTCCGCCTTCGACAATGATCCTGCCTTTTTTCAGGCCGAAATAGGGCTGAACGCCGCGGATACCCACCAGAACAGCAGTCTGGTCCCAGCTCATTCTGCCGTTTGCATCCTCTTTGGCTTTCGGCATGGCCAGTTGATAAACATCCTTGACCGGGCTTTTTAACTGCTCGTTTGCAATGACTTTCAAGCCTGTTTTAATTTTTTCCCCTATTTCCCATCCGCTGAAGACAATATCCGTAGGCCATTCCGAAAAAACCTTTTGTGAAGCCAGTGAATCCACAAGCACATTATACTCTCTTCCCTGCGGAAATGCGCCAGCCATGGAAACCAGTAATTTCACTTTTTTGCGGATCAGATTTGCACCGGAAAGCTGCGAACTGGCATCCGCTTGGGAATCCAGCAAACCGGCAAGGTTTGTCAGAAAACCGATTGTAATGATGGTTACACTTTTGTCCGGCTGCTTTGCAAGGATTTTACGATAGGTTTCCACGGCGTCCGGTGCGTCGGAAGTTCTGGCTATTTTGTGCGGGTATTTTTCCGTCAGCATTTCAGGCCATTTCTGAAAAGCGCCGTTGATCGGGTGCAGCAGTTCCTTTCGGGGCGCCGGTCGGCAATTCAGGACGTCCGAAAAATGTATTGATTATCTCGATTGTGGGAACGACGAGTTCGTTTTTGTTGCAGGAAATAACAGCCAGCGGCTTTGCTTCACCGCGGTCGGCCAGTGCGTGCATGACCGCCATGGCACCCACATCGTCATAATCCGGACCTATATCCGTATCCAGAATGATTGCATTGGCTTGTCTGCCGCCCGTTTGGGCCATTGCAGAAGAAAAAGTAAAAAGTAAAAACAGCAGAAAAAACTTGTGCATAACAATGGATAAAAAGCTTTGAACCATAAAACCGGTAATATATTCGTATGATCATTCAGAATTGATGCAGTGCGGCAGAAAATTGTTAAATATCCGGTTACAAAACTTTGGCGCATTCTGGAACTACTCTTTCACAACCTTAAAAACCTGCTTTTCTTTTTCTGTTTTTACTTCAATAAAATACAGGCCACGCGCTTGCTCCGATAAATCCACGGACTGCTTTTGTACCGACCCTGTCGCTTCCGAGCTTGTATTGTTGCACAACCGGCCGTTCAGATCGTATATTTTAAAGGTTATCCGTTGCCCTTTTTCGGCTTTATATGTGATGTTGAAAATGCCCGAAGACGGATTCGGGTAAACGTTCCATTTGATTTTTCCATCAAAAATAACAGCCTTTACACTCGAATACTGAAAGCTTCCGTCCGCATCCACCATTTTCAGCCTGTAATACCGGATGCCGGTTTCGGTAATATTCCCGTCGGTAAACGTATATTTTCGGCCTGTATGCAGCGTACCGTTTCCCGGAACGGATGTTAACGAAGTAAAATGGTTCAGACGGTAAGCCTCATCTCCTTTTGCAAGTTCTATTTCAAAGTGGTCAAAATGGTCTTCAAAAGCTGTTTCCCATGCAATAATCGCCTGAAATGCGCCGTCCTGCTCATTTTTCTCGACAGTAAACCAAACCAGCTCCACCGGCAAGGCACCCGCCGGGCCGACAAACTTTCTTGCAAGCCAGAATTCAGAAAAATCCTTCACCTTGAACTCGGCATAATAACCCTGCTCAAAAGGCACTTTGGTCACTTTGGAAGAAGCCAGAAGATTCCAGTTTCCTGCCATGTTGTTATCCAGGTTTCCGTCTTCCTTGGACTGATCCGTATGGCTGTATTTTGAAACGGCAAGTTCATATGCTTCCGACGGCTTTTCGCAATCGTTACATCCTGACGCATTGATCAGCGTTTCCGACTCTTTGTCCAGAAAATACAGCCTTACCGAAGCAGAATCCGTCAGGTTTCCGTTTGCCGGTTTTATAGAAATATTCCGGTCAAGATAATACTGGCCATTTGCATTTCTTACCGTTCCTGCATGAATGTAAGCCTGTACTTCGGTATTTCCCAGATTCTGGCCGTTGGAATTAACGGATGCAATCCTTTTTCCATTTTCCGTAAAATGCACCCAGTTGTTGTTTGCAGGAATGTTTTGCGTTACGGCAGTACTCATCGTTGCGCCGTCATAAATGCTGTTTATTTTATCATAAATGTGAATGTCGTCAACAGCGATGCCGTCGCGGTGCGTGAAATTATCGGAATGCATGACGAAGCGCAGTTTGAGATCAGTGAATCCTGTGGGCAGCGGAATGCTGGCGACATGCCATCTGGAATAATCCTGAACACTCCATACGCTTTGTCCTGAATATATTTTGTTATACCAGTTTGTGCCTTGCCCGGCAGCCCCGAGGCGTGTCCATTGACCGCCGTTTCCTGAATATTCAATGTATACAAAATCACATGCATCCGGATTGCAAACTTCCAGGTCCAGGGCTACGCTGAAACTCAGTGCCGGCGCAGCAAGCCCCGAAACGGCAAAGCACGGAGAATACAGATACGAATCTTCTTTATCGTTGTAATTTCCTGCCAGATTGGTTTTCCAGGCTTTTTTGCCGCTTGCAGCATGGCTGATCCGGGCAGAAGCCGGAACGCCGTACTGCCACGAATTGTTCGTTCCGTGGCTATACCAGAATCCGTCGTTTGTTTCAAAATTCTGCAGATACGGAAAAGTACTGATTACGGGAGCATTGTGAAGTTCGGTTTTCAGACTGTCATTTAAATGATAACTGTCGCTTGCGAGTGCCGTCCATACTTTCAGGTTGTAAGTTCCGAATGTTGTCAGATCGGCCTTGTTTGTAAAAGTATAGTTTAAAGTCGTTTTTTTCTGGATAAACGGAATTACTTCGCTGATCACAGCGCCGTTGTTGAGCTGATAAAATACCGGAATATTCGTCATGTCACCGGACGAGCTGTTTTTTACCTGAACCGTAACCGGCTCCTGATTGCCCGAACCGCAGTTTTCGGCCAGTGGCGCAACCAAAGCAAGCACCTGAATGTCGTCCGTGACGGTAAAAATGCTGATATCATCAAAAGTATAGCCTGCACCGCTGGTATAATCGGCCGCTATTGTATTTCCGTTCTGTCCAAACCGCACCTGAAATCCGGACGTCAGGATTTTGTTGTTACCAAGCAGCAGATTACTGACTTCGATTGCCGGAGCCATTTTGTAGCCATTTTCCGGCAGGTTCTGATTTTCAACAAGATCGAATGCCTCTATCCACGGATCAGTTTCTTTGCCTCGGATCCATACTTTATTGCCGATGCCCGCTTTTTGGCCATGGTTTTTATAACGGAAACTTACGCGAATGTCTTTGCTTGCAATATCATAAGCCGCAAGGTTGAATGTAGCATCCAGAAAATTGATGTTTCCGCTGGCAAAATACCGGTCTGCATCCAGCGTAAGTGCCTTTTCACCCGAAAATGCTATGCCTGAATTTACAAACGTCCTCAAACGTCCTGCATCCGATGTGGAACTGAAATCATAACGGCCCATTCCGGAAATTTCGTTTGGAGCAGCATGTACGGTCTGAACCGGAAATGCTTCCATATTGTCGGTAAACGGCAGTGTTACAGGGTCATTAGATGAATGACGGATTGTTGTTGAAAGCGTATCGTTGGCAACTACTTTGTCATTGGCCTTGCTCAGAAAAACAGTCAGGGCATAATCGCCGGCATTGGACAAATCTGCTGCAACACTGAAAGTATGATCGTACGTTTTACCTTTTTCAATAACCGGGCTAATGGTTTCCAAAGATGAAGAAACGCCGTTTAAAGTATAGCCAACGTTAAACGGTACATTAGAATCCGTATCGTCCAGGTTTCTGATCCTGATTTTAACAGGCGTATTTCCGGTAAACTGCGTGGAAGTATTTTTTCTTCCCGAACGCGCAGGTGAAAGGATTGCCTCGATTTTCAGGTCGTTATCAGAAATCGTTCCGACGCACGTTCCGCTGTCCGGCCTGCGTGAAACAGCCAGTGCTCTTCGGCCGGGATGTCCGTTTAACCGCGCCCGTACGGAAAGGAAATAAGTGCTGTCGCTGTTCATGCCGCTGAGCACATAATTCGTGGATAAAGTTGTGCCGGCAGAAATCATTTCATCTCCTTTTAAAAGCATGACTTCATAATCGGTAGCGCCTGTAACCGGCGTCCAGTCCAGCGAAATGTAATCTTCACACTGCACTGCGGACAGGCTTACAACCGGAATCCCCAGAATCGTAAAAGGCTCGCTTGCACTTTCTATTCCGGTGCTGTTCTGAATAACTCTTATTCTGGCTTTATCCGTAGTTGCTGCGGCCGGTACGGTCCAGGAAAACTGCCGCACATTGGCAGCCAGGTTCTGCGCGATATTGCTCCATTGCAAGCCGTTGTCCAGCGAATACTGAACCGTAAATGTAGTGGACGGATTTCCATAGGAATCCCAGCTTACGGAAATGGCCTCATCGTCTTTCAGCCGTTCATTGCCGATCGGATAAGTAAGCTGAACAGAATTCGGAATAATATCGTATACCACAAAATATTCCTGATTCGGATTCTGGCCCACCGAACTTCCTTTCACCGAAATCGTATAATTGCCCGCCGCCGGATTCTGGATTATGACCTGTTCTGCATTGTTGATTTTATCAACTCCCGTAACGGCCACATTGTTCACGTTTGCCGGCGTCGGGTCCAGAAGCCGGGGCAAAGTTACTGCCGACCAAGGATCTGTTACGCTCAGATCGAGATCGTTGACAAGGTTCTGAGCGGAAAGAACAGCTGCCGCCGGATCATTCCAGTACAGCATTACTTTCAGTTCGGCTGTATTTACAGGAACTGCAATCGTATGCAGTTTTGTATTCTGATGACTTACCGAATCATTTTTGTAATGATTGTTTTCCAGCATTTGAACTGAACGTTCCAGGTTCAGCCAGCCAAATCCGTATTTGTAATCCGGGCCTTCATTTCCTTTGTCCGTTCCGCCGTTGCACACAAGCGCTTTCATCAAGGCATTTTTCGGATTGAGGTTCTGGTGAAGCTGCCGGTAACGTTCATATAACAGGGCCAGACCGCCTGCCACTGCCGGAGAAGACATACTGGTTCCCGTTGCATTGCCGTAATTATTGACCGGAACAGTGGAAATTACAGCCGAGCCCTGCGCAGTGATTTCCGGTTTGATGCGGCCGTCTCTGACAGGCCCGCGACTGGAACCGCTGGCAATTAAACCGATTGCCGACGTATTTCCTACACTGATCACGTTTTTCGCAGTCTGGTATCCGCTCAGTACATTGGCAAAACCCGTCGGGTACGGACTGCATGCCACAGAACCGCTGTTTCCCGAAGCAAATACATGCTGCAGATAAGGCATCTGAAAAGCCTGCTCATCCAGAATGCGTGAATAAAGGTCGTAAGTGCCGAAGGTTTCGCAATTGTTGACATCCCCGCCATACGAATTATTGGTAATCACCATTCCGAAATCCTTTACATAAACCGGTGCATAGGCAAGGATTTTTGAATATTCCTGAACGACCAGCTTTGCTTTCGGGGCATAACCCGCGTATTTCTCATTCATGATTCCTGCGCCGGCGAGCGTTCCCATGACATGCAGGCCATGCGAACCTTCTTTGGCAGGCGTCCGGTTAATAATGCGTCCGGAAAAGTCAATATGCTGCAAAGGATTGGACTCGTCCCCTACCCCGACGGTAACGCCTTTACCCGACAGATCCGGTCGGCCGTTCAGTGCAGAATGCAGCATATTGGCCCTTGCATTAACCGTACTTTTATCATTGAATGCCTGGTCATCCGGCGGAATCGCCTGCACATACTGGATAAATGGCAGCGAAGCCAGCTCCGTAAGTCTTTCAGCCGCAACCCTCAAAGAAAGCACCTGATGATCTTTGAACTGATCGGAAAGTATTTCAAAATGCCGTTCTTTCAACTGATCCGTTACTTCTTTAAACTGAAATGCCTTTGGATAATTGATCCATACATCAACGGTTCCTGCACGTCGTACGGCATAAGCAGGAATAGGACCTCTTGCCAGCGCAGGCTGCATTTTCTGTTCGGGAGACAATGTAATGACAGACCGGCCGCCCATTCTGGCCAGTACATTTGCAGAGCAACCGGAAATGACTGCCGTATAGGCGTAATTGGGAATGTATTCGAGCAGTTCAATGCCTTCCCGTTTCAGCTGATCTCTGGTTTTCTGATCGGGAACAGCCTCAAACTGGATGATTACAAATTCTTTTGAATCAACGGCCGAATGCTTTGCGTTGACCGGATGGCTTTTACCGGATGAAATATTTTTTTGCGGCGTAAAAGAGCCGCTTTTCAGAAGAATCCTGTAATCTTTTGCTTCCTGTGAATAGGCAAAAAATGAAACAAGGTGAAAGAAAACAAGTGTGTGGTAAACGTTTTTCAGTTTCATAAAGAATCAACTAAATACAAAGAGTAATTGTACTTTATTTTTCAAAGATTTACAAATAAAATGAGCCTCCGAACCGCCTGATTTCACCGGATAAAAAAAGCCGAGGATTGCAAGTTTTTGTAAATGCATCTCACAGCGTTAACTTAGCAGCCGGAGAAAGTGCCGGTGTATTTGTATGAATTGTCTGAAAAATCGGCTACTTTCCCGAAATCCAGTCTCACTAAACAAAGTCGTTCAAGCCGACCAGAAAATATGAATTTATACGGTTTAATCGGTTATCCGCTGACACATTCATTCTCAAAACGTTACTTTACAGACAAGTTCATACGCGAGAAAATCAAGGAAAGCAGTTATGAGCTTTATGAAATGAAAACGCTGGACGAATTGCCGGCTTTGCTGAAAAAGAAAACGGATCTGAGAGGACTGAACGTCACAATTCCATATAAAAAAGACGTAATCGCTTATCTTGATGATCTGGACGATGCCTCCGCGGAACGGATCGGAGCCGTGAATACCATTAAAATCTATGCGGACGGAAGCACAAAGGGCTTCAATACGGATTATTACGGATTTCGCCAGTCACTGACCGAATGGCTGGAAAAACGGGGTGAATCGTGCAGCAACTTCAAAGCACTCGTGCTTGGAAACGGCGGTGCGGCAAAAGCGGTACAAGTCGCATTACAGGACCTGCATATGGAATTTCAGATTGTATCGCGCCAGAAAAGCGACGATTCCATTCTGTACGAGCAATTATCGGAAGAAATACTGAGCTCACACCTGCTGATTATCAATACAACGCCGCTGGGCACTTTCCCGAAAACAGAAGAATGTCCTGCCATACCTTTTCAATGGGTAACCAAAAAGCATTATCTGTACGATCTGGTTTATAATCCGGCCGAAACGGTGTTCCTCAAAAACGGACATGCAAAAGGAGCGGCTGTGCAGAACGGGCTCAAAATGCTGGAACTTCAGGCTGAAAAAGCCTGGGAAATCTGGACGAACGAGGAAAACTTATGGAGTGTCTGAACTTCTGGAATAAAATGTCCAGAGATCATCCTGAACCTTTTCGGAATCCGTCAGGATTCCTTCTGCCAACGGCGCTTTGACTCCGCTTCCGATTATTTTCGGCCCCTGGCACTTTCTGATTTCATCCCATAAACCAGCCTGCAAAAACGCATTGATCACCGTAGCACCGCCTTCTACGAAAACCGACTGGATTTTGCGTTCATGCAGCTTCGCAAGCAACTGCTGAATTTCATTTTGGCCGGCTTCAACCTGTACGTAAGCAATTGCAGGATTTTCGGCATACCGTTCCGGATCTGTCGGCACAATGGTTTGTTCCAGATGATTTACAATAATGGTGGGCTGCGAACCGTCAAAAAAGTTAAGCTTTTCAGGAAGCTGAAGAAATCTGTCCAACGCTGTTCTCACCGGGTTTTTTCCATGCCAGTTCCGCACGTTAAGCCTTGGATTGTCCAGCAATGCCGTTTTGAATCCCACCAGAATGGCATCTTCTTCGGTACGCCATTTGTGGACGCGCATATTGGATAACGACCCGCTGATCTGAACCGGAGGACCAGCAGCATGGCCTATAAAACCGTCGGCACTCTCAGCCCATTTCAGGATAACATAGGGCCTTTTCTGCCGCATGGCGGTAAAAAACCGTTTGTTCAGTTTCTCGCCTTCACCGGCAAGCATGCCGCTTTCTACTTCAATGCCCGCTTCCAACATGCGTTTTATGCCGCTTCCTGAAACGAGCGGGTTCGGGTCGTCGTTGCAGATGACAACCTTTCTGATCTTTTTCCGGATCAACAGATCGGCGCATGGCGGCGTTTTGCCGTAATGCGAACAGGGTTCCAGCGTCACATACGCCGTGGATTTGTCCAGCAAATCCGCATTTTCTTTTTCTCCTGCATCTTCAATGGCCCTTACTTCCGCATGCGGACCGCCGTATTTCCGGTGCCAACCTTCGCCTATAATCCGGTTTTCATATACAATAACGCATCCGACCATCGGGTTGGGGCTTACGCTTCCGCGACCATATGCGGCAAGCTGCAGTGCCCGCTGCATCCATTGATTATTTGCGTCCATGAAGCAAAAATACAAACCTCTTCTTAAATGCAACTTTCGTGAGTTCCTATAATTTGCTAACTTTCCGACATTGCAATAAAATAATCTGAAAATGACTTCTGCACGCCAGCTATATCTATACATTGTAAAAGGCATTAAAGTATATCCTGAAAAAGAAGCGCAAGCCATCACTTTTATGCTGCTTGAACATTACATGCGTTTACGCAACATTGATGTGCTTGTTGACAGGCCGATTCCTGAAACTTCTGCCCAGCCCGACTGGGAAAGCATCATTTCGCGCCTGAACAATAATGAACCCGTACAACATATCATCGGCTCCACCGAATTCTGCGGACTCGAATTCCGGGTTTCATCCTCCGTTCTGATCCCGCGCCCGGAAACGGAAGAACTCGTCAGAATGGTTACGCGCGATTATGCCGAGCCGGACAAGAATATTTCCATACTGGACATCGGAACCGGCAGCGGCTGCATCGCCATTGTACTCGCCAGATTTCTCCCGCATGTTTCCGTTCATGCCTGGGATGTTTCGGATGAAGCCCTTGCCGTAGCACGGGAAAATGCCCGCCAGCTTATTGCAGACGTGAATTTTGCCAAGCAGGACATGCTGAACGTAACGTTTCCATTGCCGGGAAACATTATCCAGTTTGATTGCCTTGTGAGCAATCCTCCTTATGTAACTTACTCTGAAGCAGAGCATATGCGGCCCAATGTACTCCGCTTCGAACCGCATGAAGCCTTGTTTGTCGAGGACAGCGATCCTTTGCTTTTTTACAAGGCCATTGCAGACTTCGGCACGCATTATCTGAAACCGGCCGGTAAATGTTATGTTGAAATCAATGAACATTTCGGCGCAGAAACCAGACAGGTTTTTGAAGACAGAAATTATAAAAATGTAGAAATCCTGCGTGATATCAATGGCAAAGACCGTTTTGTAAGAGCCATCTGGGAATAACTGCTGCATTTTCCTTGCGCCGGTTGTTCCATACTGCCGGCCGCTATGATTAACGAATACAAATCAATGTATATAGAAAAAATAAGAGAGGTACTTGATGAAATGGGCAAAGTGGTTGTCGGCCAGGACAAACTGCTGAACCGGCTGCTGATCGGACTGTTCACGGGCGGCCATGTGCTGCTGGAAGGAGTTCCCGGCCTGGCAAAAACATTGACGATCAATGTCATGTCCAAAGTACTGCATCTTGATTTCAAAAGAATTCAGTTTACACCGGACCTTTTACCTGCCGACCTGATCGGAACCATGATTTACAAGCCGAAAATCGGTGATTTCGAGGTTAAAAAAGGACCTATTTTCTCCAATATTATTCTGGCCGATGAAGTAAACCGCTCGCCTGCAAAAGTGCAGTCGGCCCTGCTGGAAGCCATGCAGGAAAAACAGGTGACAATCGGCGACGAAACTTACCTTCTCGACCGCCCTTTTATTGTTCTTGCCACCCAGAATCCGGTGGAACAGGAAGGAACTTATCCGCTTCCCGAAGCGCAGATCGACCGGTTTATGATGAAAGTTTACGTTGATTATCTGGATAAGGTAAAAGAACTGGAAGTCATGCGCCGGATGTCGGACATCAACTACGATTATGAAATCCGGCCGATCCTGAACAAAGCGGACATTTTTGCCATCCGCGAGAACGTCAACAAAGTAAACATTTCCGACACGCTGGAAAGGTACATCATTGAACTTGTATTTGCCACCCGACGTCCGCTGGATTACGGCTTGCGGGACGAAGCGCGGTATATTCAGTTCGGCGTTTCTCCGAGAGCAACTATTTACCTGAACCGGGCGGCCAAAGCACTGGCTTACCTGGAAGGAAGAGATTACGTGCTGCCGGAAGATATCAAGGAACTGGCGCCGGACATCATGAATCACCGCATTTTGCTGAATTACGAAGCCGAGGCTGACGGTATCCGGACTACCACCATTATTGATTCCATTCTGCGCAAAGTAGCAATCGGCTGATTACGGCACCGGATCATGGCCGTGCCCGCCCCATGGATGGCACCTGGAAAAGCGCTTAAGGCCAAGCCAGGTACCTTTTACAGCGCCGTGTTTCTGTATGGCCTGAATCATATACAGCGAGCAAGTAGGCGTGTAACGACAGGAATTCGGCAAATAAGGCGACAGCACACCCTGATATATCCGCACCAGTCCTATGAGCAAAGTTTTCATTTCTCTTGTTGTATCAAAATAGTATATTTGACAATTAACATCACAAAGGCATGATTTCGTTTATTATATGGGATGCAAGTCCCGAAATCTTTACCATTCCTGAATTTTCCGGCTTTGGCCCTTTTCCTGTACGCTGGTATGGGCTTCTTTTTGCAGCCGGTTTCCTGATCGGGCAGCAAATCATGATCCATATTTTCAAAAAAGAAGGCAAACCGCTGGAAGATATTGATTCACTGACCCTTTATATGGTTTTGTCAACAGTCCTGGGTGCAAGGATCGGGCATTTTCTTTTTTATGAGCCTGAGGTTCTGTTCAAAAACCCGCTTGAAGTTATTTTGCCGCCCTATGCAGGTCTGGCAAGTCACGGCGCAGTGATCGGAATTATTACCGGCTTATGGCTGTATTCCCGCTCGAGGGCCGCATCCGGACAAACGTTTTTCTGGGTTGCCGACCGCATGGTAATAACCGTTGCCTTGGGCGGTGCATTTATCCGGTTTGGCAATCTGATGAATTCTGAAATTGTAGGAAGGCCAACGGATGTCCCCTGGGGATTTATTTTTATGAAAAATCTTGAATTCAGGCAGATTCCGCGTCATCCGGCGCAGTTATATGAATCCATTTCCTGCTTTATACTCTTTTTTGTCCTGCTGTGGATCTGGAATAAGTACAAAGCCGCAACGCCGCGCGGGTTGATGGTTGGTGTGTTTTTTGTATGGGTTTTCACGCTGCGCTTCTTTTATGAGTTTCTTAAAGAAAATCAGGAAGCATTTGAGGATAACTATGCACTGAACATGGGCCAGATCCTCAGTATTCCTGCTGTATTGCTTGGCGTGTACTTTATCGTAAGGTCAAGACAGCATCGAATACAGGAACCGGTCCATAACCGATGAGTTGCTGCTGTTGATACAGTTTCTCGTAGCCGAAGTGCTGAAATCAAAACTTAACCTTCGCTATATGAGCACTTCAGCTGTCCGGTCACTTGCATTCATCATCCTGCTTTTTATCAGCAGCTGCACCGATAACAGTCGGGAAAACAACGCAGGCAGCAATAAAAAACCCGTCGGTACCATTCAGGCCATTGCAGAAAATGTCAAAAAACTGAAAAACGGCAAGACTTCCGAACCGGTTGAAATCAGCAAACTTAAAATGCTGCTTGCTGAAAAACTGGGTAACTTCAGCCGGATCCAGATAAAAGGCGAAAAATCCGGAGCGGCCGGGTTCCTGATTTCAACAGCAGAAGCCCGCTACAAAGGGAAAAATGATCAGATAATCAGAATCGAAATTATTGATACCGGAGGAATTGCAAGCACTTCCACGATGACGCTTGCTTCCCGTGCAATGGCCGGAATCAACAGTGAAACTGCTTCGGGCCATGAAAAAACGACTGACATAGAAGGGCATAAAGCTTTTGAAAAATACGACAATACAAGTAAAACCGGTGTGCTGAATGTAATGGTTGCAGAACGTTTTCTGGTTAATGCGGAAGGGGAAAATATTTCCATAAACCAGTTAAAAGACGTCATAAACGCCATTAACCTGTCGAAACTGAACAATCTGAAGTAATCATCCTGATCAGTAATGCCAGGAAGTTTCATTCCGGAACCTGGCCCAATTAGGTTTAAGGAAAAAAGGCTTAAACCGCAGCAAAATCAACTTTGTCCCGCAAGATCTGCTTGGCTTTTACCAACTGGTTTTTAACCGTATTTTTCGAAATTCTTAAAAATTCTGCAATTTCCTGATAAGACTTGCCTTCTTCAACATTCAATTTCAGGATCAGTTTCCTTTTGATGGATAAAGAATCCACTGCCGCCTGCACCATGCTGATCCGCCTTTCACTTTCCTCTTTTTCATCTTCTGCCAGCCTTGCCGCCTCGGTATAATACCTTCTCATCTGTTCGCTTTTTTCCAGTTTCCTGAAATGATCAAACGCCATATTGCGCAGACAGGCAAAAAGATAGGAATTAAAGTTGTACTCGGGTTTGATATGCGCTCTTTTCACCCAGATTTTGACAAAAACATCCTGAACCATATTTTCTGCTTCTTCTTCATCTTTCAGCAATGAAACCGTAAAGCGCAGGGCCGGCGTTTTGTAATGGTTGTATAATTTGGCAAAAGCAACGGCATCACCTTGTATCGCTTTTCTGATCGTATTTTCGTCGGGACAGGTCACAGTTGTAAAAATTTATCGATAGTAAAGATTTAGGTTTATATTCTGCCTGATAAAAGCCGGCGTAACTTTTATTTCCGGATAAATCTCATGCATCACTACCTGATTACCATGCAGGCTGCTTATCCAAGCAACTTTTTCCCCGGAAATTCATCATTATGCAAGCTTCGGAATCCTGGCAAAATGCAGTGATTGCCTTTTGCAGGATTATGATATAAAGCGCTGTTACGGACTGTATTACTGCTATTGTTCACTAAATCTGCGCTTCCATTTTTACGGAATAAAAACAATTGCGTAAAATTATTTTTTATTCCGGCAATTCCGGCCAGGTTAACTTATACTTAACAATTATTTAAACCCGGCCTTTTTGTTTGCTTTCGGACAACCGCTTTCAACTGAGCGTAAATATAATTTAGACGTGTTTTTTAGGCTTTGGTAACATAATTTTCAACTATTTATTTGAATAAAGTAAAAACAAATAGCCCGACAGGTTACTCATGAAGTATATAATCGGGAAAACATCAAGTTAAGTACGAACAATACGTAATCGGGTCGCTTCATGGTCATGCTTCAAAGTCGTATCTCTTCTGTTCTGGAAAAAATAGCACACGTCAAAGTGGCCGTGTATGGCGATTTCTGTCTGGATGCATACTGGATTATGGATGAACGAGGCTCAGAAATTTCCATTGAAACAAGCCTTAAGGCAGAAGCTGTTGCCCGGGATTATTATTCTCCCGGCGGAGCAGCCAATGTTGTCGCCAATCTTTCGGCCCTGAACCCTGCTTTGATCAGGGTAATCGGTGTGGCCGGCGATGACATGCACGGAAGGGAACTGGCCGCACAGCTGAAATCACTTGGCGCCGATACCGAAGCATTCTTTATACAGAAAGAGGATTTCAGCACTTACTGCTATCTGAAAAGACTTGTAAACGGCCGCGAAGAGCCCCGGATTGACTTTGGCGTTTACAGCAAAAGAAGCGTTGAAACCGACCGGCATATACTGACTGCGATTGAAGCTGCCTTACAGGAATGTGACGCGCTGATTTTTAACCAGCAGGTTACCGGAAGCATCAATAATGAATCCTTTATTGAACAGGTTAACCGGCTTTTTGAAAAGTACAGTAATAAAATCATCATGCTTGATTCACGGCATTTCAATCACCGGATAGAAAATACGTATCTGAAGGCGAATGACCGCGAAATTGCTTCCTTAAACGGATTGTATATCAGCCCGGAAGAAAATATCCCGATTGCAGATGTCAGGAAATACGGCAGGACTGTTTATGAAAAGTCCCGGAAACCTGTTTTTGTAACCTGCGGCGAAAGAGGGATCATTGCATTTGACGAAACGGGCAGCTATGAAGTGCCGGGCCTTCAGCTTAAAAGCAGACTTGATACGGTTGGTGCCGGAGATACGGCAGTCAGTGCGCTGACATTATGCCTGGCGGCCGGCATTTCACCAAGAGAATCGGCACAATTTGCCAATTTTGCAGCTGCCGTAACGGTGCAAAAGCTGTTTACGACCGGCACGGCAAACGGACAGGAAATTATCAGCATCAGCAAAGAGCCGGATTTTATTTACAACGCAGATCTGGCCCAAAATGATAGAAGTGCGGTATTTATTCCTGAAACGGAATTTGAAATCTGTACATCGGAAATCCTGGAAAAAACAGGACATATACGCCACGCGGTTTTTGACCACGACGGAACCATCAGTACACTGCGTCATGGCTGGGAAAATATTATGGAACCTGTTATCATGCAGGCCATACTGGGCGATCATTACCATAAAGTTGATTCAGCAATTTTTTGCAATATCCAGCTGCAGGTCAGGGAATTTATACATAAAACAACCGGAATCCAGACCATTTACCAGATGGAAGGGCTTGTTCAGATGGTGCGTGAACATGGCTACGTTCCGGAAGATCAAATTCTTGACAAATTCCAGTATAAATCGCTTTACAATAAAGGATTGCTGGAAATGGTCCGCAACCGCATTGAAAAGCTGAGAGCCGGCGAACTCGATAGTGCAGATTATACCATAAAAGGTGCCGTTGCTTTTTTAAATGCGCTGAAAGAAAGAGGCGTAACCTTGTATCTTGCCAGCGGTACGGATGCTGAAGATGTCAAAAATGAGGCGCAAATACTTGGTTATGCAGATTTGTTTGACGGCGGCATTTTCGGTGCAATGCAGGATTACACCAGATTTTCCAAAAAAATGGTCATTGAAAAGATCATTCATGACAATCAACTTCATGGAAATGAACTTGCCGTTTTTGGTGACGGGCCTGATGAAATCCGTGAAGGAAGACGTGCCGGCGGTATTGCTGTGGGAATTGCCAGCAATGAAGTGCAGCGTTTTGGTCATAATCCGGCCAAGCGCCCGAGGCTGATCCGAGCCGGCGCACATGTATTGATCCCGGATTTTTCCCAGCATCAAAAGCTTGTAGCCCTGCTTTTTCAGGAAAATGTAAATTATGCCAAAGCATGACGGGCTCTTCTTCCAGCGTTTTCTGCAGGTTAGTTCTCTTGTCCACACTTCGGATTCTTTTTTCCTGCCAAAAAGGGAAAAGTGCTGTTTTGGAAAAGACTGTTCATCAGACAAAAGCATCCTGGCTGGAACAGGATATTTTGAAATGATTTCGGAATAATTTATAAAGCCACAAATACACCAATCAACACGAACAAAAATATCAGTGCCTTTTTCGTGTATTCGTGGCTGATTGGAAAGTACAAATAACCTTGTCGGTTAAATGAAGGAAATAGTATTTACAGCGGTCCTGATTCTGTTTACAATCAGCACATTTGCGCAGGAAAAAGTCATTAAAAACCAGATGCTTGTATTTCCTCCGCAGGAAAAACACGTACACGGAAGCAGTCTGGTCAGCTTGCCGAATGGCGATTTTCTAGTGGCATGGTTTCAGGGAAGCGGCGAACGTACAGCAGACGATGTCATGATTATGGGATCCAGACTGAGAAAAGGATCCAAAAACTGGAGTGAACCATTTGTAATGGCCGACACTCCGGGCATTCCCGATTGCAATCCCGTACTTTTTATGAATGCGGACAAAAAACTGTTTCTGGTCTGGATTGCAGTACAGGCCAATGCATGGGAACAATCCATCCTGCGCTTTCGTACCTCGACAGATTACAGCAACAGCGAAGCACCCCGCTGGAACTGGCAGGACAATATCCTGCTGAAGCCAGACGACCGTTTTGCAGAAGAAGTAGAAAAGAAATTTAAAGAACTTCCTGAAAGCACGCTGGGCTGGGCGGGATATGCGCCAAAATATGATCAGATGATTATAGAAGCAAGCAAAGATGCCCGGAAACGAAGCATTGGCTGGATGACGCGCATCAAACCGCTGCTGATGGAAAACGGAAGGATTGTACTGCCGCTCTACTCTGACGGGTACAATTTTTCTATAACGGCCATTTCAGAAGATCATGGCAGTACATGGAAACCCGGCCTGCCCATAGTTGGACGCGGGCCGATACAGCCGGCAATTATACAAAGCAGAACCGGCAATCTGGTGGCTTACATGCGTGACAGCGGAGACGGCCCGGAACGGGTACATGTCAGCGAATCGGCAGACAGAGGACTAAGCTGGACAGCGTCACAGAAAACCGAAATCCCCAATACCGCGAGCGTGGAACTACTGGTTTTAAAAGATGGGAAATGGGCTTTTCTGGGAAATGACATAGCTGGCGGACGTTATCAGCTGAGCCTCCGTATTTCAGATGATGAAGGAAAATCGTGGAAATGGAAACAGTTTATTGAAAACGACCCTGCCGGAAAAGGAAGCTACTCGTATCCTTCCCTGATACAAACGGCTGACGGACTTTTGCATATGACTTACTCCTGGCATCCCGAAAAGCAGAAAAAATCGATACGGTATGTTGTTGTTGATCCGGCGCAAATTACACTCAACGGAAGTTAGTATAAAACGGCAAGGCATCCCGCCCGAGATAAATCCCTAAACCATACTTTAATGTACAAGAAATCACAATTACCGCTTTTATCCTGGATTATAATTGCCGCAGTACTTTTCAGCATTGAAACAGCAGCACAGCATATTTATCAGGATGAGCCTTTTTTGCAGGATTACAGCATAAAATTCTATGCCGACACCTCAAAGCATGATTTACTGAAAGTACGCACAGACCGCAACGGAGTAATCAGCATATGCTCGAAAAACGGACTGATAAAACCTGCCAACGGAAAATTTCAATGTCCCGGAATAATTACAGCCGACCATTCTTACCGGTTTATGAAAGATAAAAAGATAGCAGCACTGGAAAACTATGAAAACCAGTTCGTATATCTTACCGATTCAGTTGTTTTCAGCAATGCATGGGCAGGAAATTTGTTTTCCAGACACAGTCTTCCGAAAGCCCGCTGTTTTGCCGGAGGAACCGCATTCTCGTTTCTGGTTTCAGATGGAAAAACCCTTCAGTTGATCCGGAATTCCGAAATGCTGTGGAGCGGCAATCTGCCCGACGATGACGTTTCTGAAATCAGATTTCAGAAAAGTACAGATCAGTTCTGGATTCTGGGCAGCAAATCCCTTTATACTTTCACACCCGGAAACAACCAGCTGACCAAGGTTCTGGACGGCAGCAATTTCACCTGTTTTGACATAGCCGGTCAGAACAGAAAAATATTTATAGGCACTTCTGACGGATATATTGAATTTGATATAGCAACAAAAAAACAGATCGGAGAAACATTTAAAAAACTTCCTGCCACCAGAATAACAGCTGTTAAGGAAATCAATGAAAAAATCTGGTTCGGAACCGATCAGGGCGCATTTGTACTCAGGCCGGACGGCAAATTTGATTACTATTACGGCGAACGATGGCTGCCCGGAAATGTAGTTACAGACATCGCAGCCGGCCCTGAAAATTCGGCACTCATTCTGACAACCAAAGGGCTTGGACAGATTATTTTCAAAAACATCACCTTGGAAGAAAAGGCCCTGATTTTTGAAGAGCAGGTGCGGCTGAGACATATCAGAAACGGCTTCAATGCATCACTCGTCAATATTCATCATGGCGATCTCACAACGGGCTACATGGAAGATTCGGACAACGATGGCTTGTGGACTTCCATGTATCTGGGCGGGGAAGTTTTCAGGTATGCCGTTACCAAAGATCCGGAAGCTTTGCAAAACTGCCGTGAATCGCTCGATGCCATGGAACGGCTGTATACCGTCACTTCCATTCCCGGGTTCCCTGCAAGATCATTCGAACGCTCCGGCCACATGAAGGAACTGAATGATAATGAGCGCTGGCAACATGCAAAGGATCCCGAATGGGACTGGAAAACGACAACCAGCAGCGATGAAGCGATCGGGCATATTTTTGCATTCGGCGCCATGGCCGAACTGATTGATGAGCCCGCAATAAAAAGCCGTGCAATCATACTTATTGATACACTGATGTCAAACATCATCAAAAACAACCTTTATCTCATTGATTTTGACAGCAAGCCGACCCTGTGGGGCAAATGGAACCCCGAATATGTAAATTCATTTCCGGTTAATGTCGGAGACCGGAAACTGAACTCTTCCAATATTATTGCCATGCTGCAGACTGCTTACCATTTTACAAAAAAGGAAAAGTACAAGTCAAAGGCTTTTGAACTGATGACTAAAAACGGCTATCTCGAGAATATGATGCGGCCGATGCAAGGAATCGGCCAGGCACCTCAAAATGCAAATGAACATGCCAGGCTGATTTCTGACGGCTGGAACCATTCCGATGACGAAATGTACTTTATCGGTTACTGGGGCCTTTACCGCTATGCCTTCAACGATACGCTTAAAGCAAAATACAAAGAAACAATTCTTGACCACTGGCAAATAGAAAGGCCCGAAAAAGAAGGTGCATGGAACATTTTCACCGCGCTTACAGGAACAGAAGATTTTGACCTGAACGAAGCAGTTTGGTATTTACAGAAACACCCGCTGGACCTGATCGACTGGAATGTAAAAAACAGCCATCGGAAAGACATTGAAAGCCTTCCGGATAATTTCCGCAAACAAACGATAAAAGAAGTGCTGCCGCCGGATGAACGTCCTGTACAGCGGCACAATGCAAACATGTTTAGCCTGGACCAAAACGGCAATAATGGCGGATCGGAATACAGTGCAGGGGACATCTGGCTTTTACCTTACTGGATGGGCAGGTTTCTGGGTGTCATTACTTCACCCCGGAAATAATTGCCGGTGCGGACACTTTGTATTAAACTTACGGCTTTACTGATATCGCACGTTATGCTTTTCTGCCGGCCCGAACAACATTTTGAAGAAATACAGCTTACGAACGATCCGGGTTATCATCACGACCTGGATAATAACGATAACTTTTCCCCTGATGGAAAATGGCTCGTTTACGATACCAGAACAGACTCCGGCGGCATTGCCGAATCTTCAAAAATTGAAAAAGTAAATGTAGGCAATGGAGAAAAGCAGGTCCTTTTTGAAATAAAAAATAACCAGGCATGGGGTCCGGGTGTGGGTGCAGTCAGTTACAGCCCGAAAAAAAATGCGATCGTTTTTATTCACGGGCTTGCCGGCAGCACAAAGGAAAACCCGTATCAGCAATGGAGACGAACCGGAGTTATCATTTACGAATCCAGTCCCGGCACTCCCGTGTATATGGATGCCCGCGATGTAACTTTTCCATTTACGCCCGGAGCATTGCGCGGCGGAACGCACCGTCATGAATGGAGCGGCGACGGACAATGGATCGGATTTACATACAATGACGCCATTTTGAAAGCACTGGAAGATGCAACCGGAAAGAAAAGAAACCTTCGGACAATAGGCGTTTCCAAAAGAATAAAACAGGTTATTGTAGATAAAAATCAGGAAAACGTTTCCGGCAGCTGGTTCAGTGTACTTGTAGTCCGCGTGGTACCTGAGCCTGTGCCGGGGTCCGACGAAATCAGCCATGCGGCCAGTGACAGCTGGGTCGGAACAAACGGTTATGTACGCCGGAATGGAAAAAGGCAAATTGCAAGGGCATTTATCGGAACAGTGAAAGATGAACACGGCAACGAAGTTAATGAGGTTTTTATCGTTGACATTCCCGATGACATTACGCAGCCCGGCATACACGGGCCACTCGAAGGAACTGCTGACGATTTCCCGATGCCTCCCGAAGGTGCGGTGCAAAGAAGGCTGACTTTCACCGCAAAATTTCGGTATCCGGGATGCAGAGGCATTGTGCGTTCTTCACCGGACGGAAGTTCAATTGCCTTTATTGCCAAAGATAGAACCGGCGTTGAACAGGTTTTCCGGATATCTCCCGAGGGCGGCGAACCGGAACAATTAACTGAACATGGTTCCGATATAACCGGCAGTTTAAGGTGGCATCCGGACGGAAAGCACGTAAGTTATGTCTGGAACGGAAGCATTATATTGTGCAAAGTAGGAAAAGAGCCCTTTACAGAACGAATCCTTGCATTAACCGATTCCACCAGCCCGGCTCCAACCAATACAGTATGGTCACCGAATGGAAAAACAATCGCTTATAACCGGTTAGTAAAACCTGAAAAGAACGGCAACGCCACGCAGCAGATATTTCTGGTGAAAATAAAGTAGTATCAAATCAGCACTGTATTGTTTTCAGGCTAAAAAGCTACTTTTTTATAAATGGCACTCACCGGAATTTCAATGCTGAAATAAGACAGCGGAATAACATCTTCCATTTTGCTGTAAAGCTCCACATACCAGCGTTCGCCTTCCCGAATGTAAATTTTAATCAAACAGCTTTCCTGTTCTGCAATCAGTTAATACTGCAAAGACGGAATAGATAAGTATTCATTCAGTTTGGTAGTGCGGTCTGTTTTCTCGGAACTTACTGAAATGACTTCAGTAATTAAAACAGGCTCCGTAGCATATTTTATTTGATTGCCGCTTTCCTTAAAAATAAGGAAATCCGGAATACGAAAAACTTTTCCTTCCTTAACCTGAAGCTTTACGGCATTCTGAACAAATAAATATGCTTGGTCTTCAAGAAGCCCGCGAATGTAAAAGTGTATGTTTCCAGCAATCTGGTTAGCAGCAACGGATTTTGCCGGTATCTCTATAATATCTCCGTTTACATATTCAAAGCGCCCTTCATGCGATTCGCAGAAGGTAAAGTATTCTTCCAGAGTATAAAGTTTTTCGGCAACAGCTTCCATAATAATCTGCTTTTATTCAAGAATACTCAATTCTTGCAATATTTTCAGACTAGTCATCAGGCATACTTTCCATAATACCCGAATACTTTGCAAATGACAAAAATCTGTTTTCATACGGTAAGACAAATCCAATTCCGTAGCTTGATAAAAGACAATAATTCTGCCGGCTGTCAGGGGGAAATCAGTTGGATTGCGTCTGGTATTTATGCATTAATCTTACAAATTTTATGATTCATACCATGCGCTGGTTTGGACCGAATGATCCGGTTTCCTTGATGGATATACGGCAAGCCGGATGCTCGGGAGTAGTGAGCGCGTTGCATCAGGTTCCGGTCGGGGAAATATGGACAATTGACGCTATCAGGGAAAGAAAAAACCTTATTGAAGCGGATAACGGGCATTTTACTGATCTGAATTGGCTCGTAGTGGAAAGTCTTCCGGTTCATGAACACATCAAAAAAGGGCTTCCGGACAGGGAACTTTATATCGAAAATTACAGGCAATCACTCAGGAACCTGGCTGCGTGTGGCTTGAAAACGGTTTGTTACAACTTTATGCCCGTACTTGACTGGTCGCGTACGGCACTGGACTATCCATTGCCGGAAGGACATAAAACGCTGCGGTTTGTCTGGGAAGATTTTGCGTTGTTTGACCTTTATATTCTTAAAAGACCGAATGCCGCAAATGATTACGAACCGGAAATCCGGCAGGCAGCACTTGACAAATTTCAAAGCATGACAGCCGAAGAGATGACGCTGCTTACCAATACGGTTTTGCTCGGGCTTCCGGGTTCGGAAGAAGCATTTGACCTGAACGGATTTCAGGATTTACTCGATGCTTATGCGCATATTGATGACAGACAGCTGCGTGAAAACCTGTATTATTTTATAAACCAGATTGCACCGGTTGCGCAGGAATGCGGCATAAACCTCTGCATTCATCCCGATGATCCGCCGGCATCGCTGCTCGGGCTTCCAAGGGTTGTAAGTACAGAAAACGATCTTCTGCAGTTAATGAACGCATGCCCGCTGAGAGCCAACGGCATTACTTTCTGCACCGGTTCGCTGGGCGTAAGAGAAGACAACGACCTTGTAAAAATCATCGGACAGTTTGGCGACCGGATTCATTTTGTGCATTTGCGAACGACAAAAAGAGAAGCAGGTACCCGAAATTTCCATGAAGCGCCGCATCTGAACGGAGACGTGGACATGTATGAAGTTGTAAAAGCGCTGATTCAGGAAGAACAAAAGCGGAAAATAGCCGGCATCAGCGATCCGCAACTGCCGATGCGCCCGGACCATGGTTTTCAGATGCTGGACGATCTGCATAAAAGAACCTATCCGGGCTATTCTGCCATTGGCCGCCTGAAAGGACTGGCTGAGCTGCGTGGCCTGGAAATGGGAATCACGTATACTTTTTATCCTGAAACCCATGCCTTATCTTTTGCAAACCAGCTTTAATATAAAATTACTTTCAGTCAAATGATGCCAGTTGCTCAACAGGAAATATTACACGATGTCTTTTCACTTCAGGGAAAACTGGCGCTCATTACCGGCGGCGGAAGCGGGATCGGATTTTACATTGCTCAGTGCATGATCCGTGCAGGCGCAAAGGTTGTTATCACAGGAAGACGCGAAACGGTTTTGAAAGAAGCAGCCGAAACGCTCGGACCGAATTCAAGGTATTTTGTCAATGACATTACAAGGCTGGATACCATTCCGGAACTCATCGCAGACATTGAAACCCGAGAAGGCCCGATTGATATTCTGGTCAACAATGCCGGAATCAATATGAAAAAACATGCCGTTGAGGTAACCGATCAGGAATTTGACCGCATTGTTCAAACCAACCTGCATGCGGTATTTGCCATCACTCGCGAATGCGGCAAACGGATGACGGAACGCAGGCAAGGCTCCATTATCATGATTACTTCCATGGCTGCATTGTACGGAATTGACCGCGTGGTGGCTTATTCAGCTTCCAAATCGGCCGTTGCCGGAATGGTGCGTGCACTGGCCACAGAATTTTCTCCGCATCATGTAAGGATAAATGCCGTCGCTCCGGGTTTTATAGAAACACCCATGATGCTGACCGCCATGAACGGCGATCCGGCAAGACGTGACAAAGCCATGGACCGCACGCCGATGGGAACCTGGGGAAAACCGGACGATGTGGGCTGGGCGGCTGTATTTCTGGCATCGCCGGCAGCCAAATTCATTACCGGCGTTTCGCTGCCGGTGGACGGCGGCAATTCAATCGGATTTTAAAACGAATATGGATAAAATGAAAAAAGTAAACCGTCTGGCTTATTCCGTTTGTTTCCTGCTGATTTTCTGCACTTTTGCTTCAAATCATTCATACGCACAGAAAATCAGGTGGAACAAGGTAAAAATCTTGTTTTATACCAAAAACGGAAAAGGCTACGTGCATGATAACCTCGCAAGTTCCGTAACGGCCATACAATTGCTAAGCAAGCAGCACGGATTTGCCGTTGACGTTTCGGATGATCCTGCCGTTTTTACCGATGACAATCTCAAACAATATGATGCACTTGTTTTTTCCAATACTAATAACGACGTGTTCGACACCGATGCACAGCGCGTTGCATTGATGCGCTACATGCAGGCCGGCGGAAATTTTGTCGGGCTGCATTCTGCCTCGGGTACGGAGCGAAAATGGCGGTGGTTTAAAGATATGCTCGGCGGAACGTTCTTCTGGCATGAACCCGGTCAAAGTTTTACGGTGAAAATTCTTGACAATAAAAACCCTGCACTTGCGCATTTGCCCGCAGAATGGAAGCGCGAAACGGACGAATTCTATTTTGTAAAGGAAATGGCCGTTAACCTGCATGTGCTGGCCGTAAATGACCATACAACGATTCAGAAACCGGCAGGAAAAGCGCTGGACACTTTCGGCACTGTATTTCCTTCCGTCTGGTGGCATGAGTACGACGGAGGCCGCGCATTTTATACTTCGCTCGGGCACCAGAAAGAAGATTATGAAAAAGAAGATTTGAAAAAGCATATTCTTGGCGGAATTGAATGGGCAATAGGTCCACAGAAACCAAGAAATTACAGTAAGGCTTACGCTACAAGCCCGAACGATGAAGTACGCAAAAAGTAATTCTGAAAAACATTAATCCTGAATCCGGTGAAAAACAACAGCGAAAATAACCAGGACAGAAGATCCTTTCTTAAAACTGCCGCTTCCGGTACAGCCGGCATCCTTGCAGCATCCATGTTTCCGGCCATTGTTCCGGCAAGTGTTTTCGGTAAAAATGCACCCAGCAATAAAATTCAGATCGGACAGATCGGGATCGGGCGCATAGCAACCACGCATGATTTGCCCGAAGTGATGAAGAACGAAGTTGCGCATGTGATGGCTGTGGCGGATGTTGATAAAAACCGGCTTGCACAAGGCAAACTATGGATTGAAAAGAAATACGCGGATAAAACCGGTAAAGCCGACTATGTAAATGTCAAAACGTATGATGATTACAAGGAGTTGCTGGCCAACAAGGAAATAGACGCCGTTATCATCAGTACGCCCGATCACTGGCATGCACAGCCGGCGATGGAAGCTGCCGTGGCCGGAAAGCACATTTACATGCAAAAACCGACGTCGCTTACCATCAAGGAAGGCAGGATAATGGCGGATATGATCAAGAAAAAGAAAGTTGTTTTCCAGCTCGGCAGTCAGCAGCGTTCCATGAACCCGTGGCCGCAGTTTAAAAGAACCTGTGAACTGGTACGAAATGGACGCATCGGGCAGCTTAAAAAAGTGTACGTCGGCCTGCCGGGCGATCCTGCCGGCGGCAATCCTGAAAAAATGCCTGTTCCTGCCAATCTGAATTACGACATGTGGCTAGGCTCCACGCCAGAGATTTATTATACGCTCGACCGTGTGCATTCGCAGACCAACATCAACGACCGTCCGGGCTGGCTTCGTCTGGAACAGTTTGGCGCGGGCATGATCACAGGCTGGGGTTCTCACCACCTGGATATTGCGCATTGGGGCATGGATACCGAACTCACCGGTCCGATTGAAATTGAAGGCAAGGCCACTTTCCCGCCGGCAGGCTCGGGCTTGTGGAACGTTCACGGCGATTTTCTGGTGAATGCAAAGTATGCAAACGGCGTGGAAATGGAAATCGGCGGCACCAATCCGAACGGGATCAAGTTCGAAGGAACGGACGGCTGGATTTTTGTTTCAAGAGGCAATGTCGGTGTAACTGCATCCGATCCCGGTGCTGCTGAATCGGCCAAACAGAATGAGGCGTTTTATGCAAGCGACAGCAAAATTCTGGGTTCCGTTATTCAGCCCGATGAAATTCGTTTATATGAAAGCCCTGAACAGCATCAGAACTGGCTGGAATGCATTCAGAACGGCAAACAAACCATCAGTCATGCCGAAATTGCACAGCGTTCCTGCTCCGCATGTCTGATTGCACATACCGCAATGAAACTGGGAAGAAAACTTACATGGAACCCGGAAAAAGAAGAGTATATCGGTGACGCCGAAGCAAACGCCATGCTTTCAAGGCCGCAAAGAGCGCCTTACGGAACGAATTATGTAAAAGGCTGATAAATAAGCAGAACAAAAGCTAAATGATTCAACAAAAACCCTTTTAATCAATAATTTCCTTTGTACTCCCTTGGCGTGTGGCCAATGTAACGCTTGAAGTTCCGGTTGAAATTGGACAAAGAATCAAACCCGCTGTCGTAGGCAATCTGGGCAATGGTCCATTTGTCTTCCAGCAGCAATTTGCAGGCATGCCCGATCCGGATTTCATTTACAAAATCGATGAACGTCTTGTTTGACCTTGCCTTGAAATAACGGCAAAAAGCAGCTTCCGTCATTCCGGCCAATGACGCGACATCGCCGAGCCTTATTTCCTGTGCAAAATGCTGAAGTACATAATTGTGAACTTTCTGCATGCGTTCGGTTTCCGAAACTTTGTAGGTATTCACGTAACCGTAACTGGAAATCGGCGAACCGCCCGGATCATGTGCAAGCTTGTGCAGCAAGGCAAGCAGCTGAATAATACTTTGAAAACCTTCCTGATGCATCAAAGACATCAACTCGGAGCGAATGTGTTCGCGTAGCGAGCCTTTGTATTCGATTCCTCTTTTGCTGTCCAGCAGCAGCTGCCGCAAGGCAAGCATTTCAGGTTTTTCCAGAAAATCCCTGCCCAGAAAATCTTCCTGAAAATACAGTACAACCCCGTGCGTAAACAACGCAGAATCGTTTTCAAAATAAGCCGGGTCACTGCGCCATAAATGCGGAACGTCGGGTCCGAGAAACACGGTATCGCCCGGGCCGAAAGTCTGTACGGAATCACCGATAAGCCGCTTGCCGGTTCCTTCCAGAACCGTAAAAAGCTGGTAATGCGGATGAAAATGCCAGTTTGGGTCAAAATAAGCGGCTTTTAGTTCCTGTATGGTTACGGTTCTTACCTGACTTTCGATGTTTTTATGAATTGGCGCCTTCATTTCTTACCTTATTTTACCTTCAAATATCATCAAATGTGAATATAAATGTCAAAATAAGGTCAGTAATTCTTTTCTTTTTGTGCTTACAGCAAAAAGAAAGGTCAGTTTCATGCGAGAGGAATTAGCAAACGGCGAAAGAAAATTTACCTGAAATTCGTTGTAATAAACGCGTTAAATGAAACGGTCCGGAGTGCTTTTACAGGTTAAATCCGGTATAATATTTTCAGGAATGATGCTTGTTTCGGCCAAACGCAAATGCCTATTGGAATATTTATATTAAATCCTCATCTTGTTATAATAACTACAATGAAAAATCTGATACATAGGACAGTATTCGTACTGTTTACAACCCTGACAGTCAGCTGTGGAAAAACCACCACAATCAGCAGTAATCTGGAACTGACCGGAACATGGAAGCTGGAAAGCATCGTGCAGGAATCCGACACGATCAAAAAACCGAACCCACCCAAAGGTGCAATGGATATTGTCTTGAATTTCAAGGAGAAAGGAGAACTGGAAGGAACGACTTCAACCAATTTCCTGACCGGCTTTTACGAAACAGCGCAGCAAAATACAATCCAGATCGGTGGAGGCGGAACGGAAAGAGCGGAAACATCCTGGGGAAATTTGTTCATCAATGCTTTACCTAATGTCAATTTATACGATTTAAAAACAAACCAGCTTGTTTTATATTACGAAAATAACAATCAGATGATTTTCAGCCGGGTGCAGTAGATAAAACAGAATAATGCAAAAAGGCAGTTTCGTTTATGATCGGAAACTGCCTTTTTTTACGCTTTCCAAAAACGGTTTTATTTTGTTCCGGTATTCATTTACAATTACAGAATATATCAATATGCAGTCAGTACTAATCAAAAGCGAATAAAAACACTGTATTTTTTTATTGTAAAATTGTACGCATTTCGATCCGGGTATTTGCCTGAAAGCGATTGAGCGTTTCCGTTTTTACAACTTGCTCTCTGCCAGAACCTGATCTTTCTGAAAACCTGAAGCCAATGGCCGGCAGCCACTTGTAACAGCATATTTGATCTGAATATTTTTATTATCAATCCGGGCAATTGTAAAGATTGAACGGCAAAAACCAATTTGAATGAAGTACAGCATGAATCTCCTGCTTTGGGGAAATCAAATAGACGAAAGCCTTTTCCCAACGCTTGAACTGATCAGGGAAATAGGGTTTGACGGCGTGGAAGTTCCGATTTTCAATACCGATCCTGCGCATTGGTTTAATTTCAGAAAGAAACTCGACGATCTCGGACTTGCCTGTGAAACGGATACCATCTGCGGCCCGGACGAGCATCTCATCAGCGCTGATCCCGCCATGCGAAGACATACCGTTGAACATCTTAAGAAAGCGCTTGACTGCTCGCTTGTTCTGGGCGCAACCAAATTAATGGGCCCTTACCATTCGGCATTAGGCGTATTTTCGGGCAAGCCGGCAACAGAAGACGAATGGAAATGGGGAATTGAAGGCATCCGGGAAGTTGCAGATTATGCCGAATCGCTGGACATCACGCTCGGGCTGGAATACCTGAACCGTTTTGAACTGTATCTTACAAGCTGCGGCGATGAACTGATCCGCTTTGTGGATGAAGTAAATCATCCCAACTGCAAAATCATGTTCGATACTTTTCATGCCAATATTGAGGAGAAAAACATCGGCGACACCATGCGCAAGGCCGGCGACCGGATTTCATTTATCCAGCTTTCTGAAAACGACAGGTCTACGCCGGGAAAAGGAAACGTGGACTGGACGGGAATTTTTCAGGCAATAAAAGACATCCGATACGACGGCTGGATCAGTATCGAGGCATTCAGTCCCAAACTTCCGGTTGCGAATATCTGGCGGAAAATGTTTGAATCCGAAGAACAGCTGATGCGCGACGGACTTGCTTTTATCAAATCCGGCATTTCGGGAGCCCAGTAAGAATATAGTCAAATTAATCTATAGCGGCAACAATTGACCGCTATACTTTTGAATAGTCCGTACATAAACTATTTTCTTTCAGATTACATTAAAGTCTGAAAGAAGTATAAAAACATAGTTATGAAAACGATTAAAAATATATTCAGGGCCGTCCGGGCGGACATGGGCGGACTTGTAACCTATCGCGTTATGCCGTCGCAGGAAGTCGCCATTGATGACCTCGAACCGTTTCTTTTTCTTAATCATCACGGGCCGCAGACGTATCCTTCCCGGAACAGAGGTTTGCCTTTCGGACCTCACCCGCACAAAGGTTTTGAAACGGTTACATTTATCGTGGAAGGAGACATTGTTCATACGGACAGTACCGGCTATAACAGCAAGATCGAGGCCGGAGGAATTCAATGGATGACTGCGGGAAAAGGCATTATTCATTCTGAAAATTCTTCGAAAGAATTCCTGGCCAATGGCGGGAACGTGGAAATTCTTCAGCTTTGGGTTAATCTGCCGGCCAATCTGAAAAATACGGAACCGGCCTATACGGGTTTGCAAAAAGATGACATTCCGCATATTGCGCTGGATGAAGGCAAAGTTGTTGCTGATGCTGTTTCCGGTGAATGGTTTGGACAAAAAGGCAGCCTGCAATCCATTGCGGATGTACACATTGCCACAATCGGTTTTCAGAAAGGCGGCAAAATCAATGTAGATATTCCCGAAGGACGTACGGTTCTGTTTTATGTAATTCAGGGAAAACTGAACGTAAACAATGAAGAAGTAAATAAACTGGAACTGGTTGAATTTGATACAGAAAACGGGGAAATCCAGGTCGAAGCCAAAGAAAACAGCCTGCTGCTGATCGGTCATGCAAAGCCGAACCATGAACCGGTTGTTGCGCAAGGCCCTTTTGTCATGAATTCGGAATATGAAATCGAACAGGCTTATCAGGATTATCAGCGCGGAAAGTTCGGGAGCTGGAAGCATTAGGCAATTGATTTACAATAAAAAGAAGCCGAAATCATGCGATTCCGGCTTCTTTCGTTAAATGCATTTTCAATTCAGTGATAAGCTGTAACAAAATGGCTCAGTAAACCTTGGCCAGCAAATGCGGCCTTTCTTTTTCAAGTTTCAGAATCAGCTCTCCGAACAAGGTATTTACCCATGCAAACCATTTACGGGTGAATTTGGACTGGTCGTCTTTGTCAAAGGATTCATGCATGAAACCCGTATGATTATGCGTTGTTTTCAGCAATTTCAGCTGCGCTTCAATTTCCTTGTCGTCCGTTGATGTGATCGCACGCGCAATGATTCCCATCGGCCAGATCTGATTGACCAAAGTATGCGGACTGCCCAGCCCTTCGCCTGCTTTTCCTTTAAAGAAATAAGGATTGGAGTCACTCAGCACAAACTTTCTGGTATTCATATAGATCGGATCTTTCACCGGCATGGCGCCCAGATACGGCATGCTGATCAAACCCGGAATACCTGCATCGTCCATCAGCAGATAGTTGCCGAAGCCGTCCACTTCAAAAGCATAGATTTTACCAAATTCCGGATGCGGATATACGGCGTATTTTTTCAATGCATTTTCAACTTCCAGCGCCAGTGCCCGGAAATCGGCAGCAAGCGCGGCATCCTGCCCTCCTGCGGAGCCGCCCGTTTTTTCCAGCAGCTCGGCTATTTCACGGAAAGAAACCACTGCAAAGAAATTGGACGGAATGAAAAAAGGATAAATCGCGGCATCATCCGACGGTCGGAAAGTACTTGCAATCAGGCCGTTCGGCTTAACCGGATTTCCGTATCCGTTTCCGGGAACCGTATCCGTCGACCATGAAGTAACGCGTCCGAATTTGTAAGGACCCGGACCGTCTTTCCGCTGCTGTTCTTTGCAGGTTTTCAGGATCAGTCCCATTGCTTTTCGCCAGTCCGCATCAAAAGGCTTCGTATCACCCGTTATTTTCCAGTAATTATAAGCCAGCCTGATCGTGTAACAAAGTGAATCCAGCTCCCATTTGCGTTCATGCAGCATCGGTTTCATATCCGTGGCATCCTTTGTCCATTCGCTCTCTTTCGGCCGGTCATAAAATGCATTGGCATAAGGATCAATGTTGATGCATTTGGTCTGTCTGTTGATCAGGCCGGCCACCATGTCTTTCAGTTTGCTGTCTTCTTTCAGCAAAGGCAAGTACGGCCATACCTGCGCCGTACTGTCGCGCAGCCACATGGCATCAATATCGCCGGTGATTACGAAGGTATCGGGCTTGCCGTCAATCGGTTTATAATGAACAGTTGTATCAATCGTATTGGGAAAACAGTTTTCAAAAAGCCAGGCCAGCTCCGGATCTTTGATCACCTTTTTCATCCGGGTTATCGTTGCTTCCACCGCCGGACTTGTAAAACTGCGCTTGTCCGCAGGAATCCGTACAACCGGAAAGTCTGCAGCATTTTTGGCAAATGACCACTGCGAAGCAGCGATTCCGGCCACTGCCAGTGCACCGGTTTTTATGAATGTTCTTCTTTGAAACATGGATTCAGGTAAAAATTTGAATTCTTAAAAAATTTAAAGAAGCAATTTAGGTAAATTTCCTTCACATCCTTTTAAGAAGCTCAAACCTGCATTCCGGTTTCTGGATAGAACAGACAAAATCACAGACTCCGGTTATCAGAGTTCAGTTACAATACTTTTTTAACCATATGGAAATACCGGTGACCCAGAAAATCCTTTTCTCCGGCCACTTCAAAACCCAGCTTTTCATACAGCCTTTTTGCCTGCGGATTTACCTGATCGACAATCAGGCCCACACGTTCAAATCCTGATGCAGCAGCTTTGTCACAAATGGCAAGGATCAGCTTTTTACCAACTCCTTTCCCCTGATGTTCCGGATGAACGCTAACACAATCGATGTAAAATTCACCGGCTTCGGTTTCATCTTCGGGCGTAAATTCAGGATTTGATTCACGTAATTTGTCCACAACCGGCTTTCTCAGTTCATGCAGCCTTGCTCCGTCATAACCCGTTACAGAGCCGATTACCATTTTTCTATCTTCAAAAACCAGCGTATTGGTATAACTGTACTGGTTATTATCCGCTTCAAAAAACGCATGAAAGAAAGGAATTGCATCCGTATAATTTGCTGATCCGGCAAAAATGCCTGCAATATGGTCCATTGCAAGAACAAGTAACGGAGCCACAGCAGGCGCATCTTCGGGTAAAGCGGAACGTATCATAGGAACTAAGTTAAAAGTTATGGATGACAGCAGTAATTTCAAGCATTATTTTGCAATTAAATTTCACATCAATTAAAAAAAGATCAAAATACAGTCAGTACTAATCAAAAGACGTAAAGTTTTTAGTATTATTTTGCTTTAAAATTGTATTGTCAATCCTATGTTCTTTCGTTGAGGAAATTACCTTGTCATCTGCTTCCTCAAACCTGTAAACCGAATCATTAACCTGTAATAAATATGTCTCAAAAAATTAATGTTGCTATTGTCGGACTGGGCTTCGGAGCCGAATTTATTCCTATCTATCAGCAGCATCCCAATGCCAATATGTATGCAATATGCCAGCGTACGGAATCCAAACTGAATGCTGTCGGCGATCAGTACGGAATTGATGTACGCTACACCAGTTACGATGACCTTCTGAATGACCCGAATGTAGATGCTGTACATATCAACTCACCAATTCCGAATCATGCCGAACAAACACTGAAAGCCCTGCGCGCCGGAAAGCACGTTGCCTGCACGGTACCCATGGCAACAAGCGTGGAAGATTGCATGGAAATTGTAAAAGCTACCAAAGAATCCGGAAAAAAATATATGATGATGGAAACCGTGGTATATGCACGGGAATTCCTGTTTGTAAAAGAACTGTACGAAAAAGGAGAACTCGGCAAAGTGCAGTTCCTGAAAGCAAGTCACCAGCAGGATATGGAAGGCTGGCCCGATTACTGGCCCGGATTGCCTCCGATGCATTATGCAACGCACTGCGTAGGTCCCGTTGCAGGTTTGCTGAAACTGGAAGCCGAATATGTTTCGTGTTTCGGATCGGGAACGATCAGTGAAGATCTTGCAAAGATCCACAACTCGCCGTTTGCCGTTGAATCCGCGCATATTAAATTCAAAGACAGCGATTTGTCGGCTTATGTTTACCGTTCATTATTTGATGTGGCGCGTCAGTACCGCGAAAGCTTTGAGGTTTACGGAAGCAAGAAATCATTTGAATGGCCGCTGATCGAAGGCGAAGATCCTGTAATCCATACAGCCAAAAAGCCGGAGCACGAAATTGCAGAACGCGTGACAACGCCCGATTATGCACATTATCTTCCGGAAGAAATACGTCACTTTACCGGTCACGGCGTTTATAACCTGGATGACAACGCCCATTTGTCGTTTGTACAGGGCGGCGGCCACGGTGGTTCGCACCCGCACCTTGCACATGAATTCATCAGCGCATTGATTGAAGACCGTGATCCTTTCCCGAATGCAGCACAATCGGCAAACTGGACAAGCGTGGGAATTCTGGCACATGAATCGGCATTGCAAGGCGGCGCATTGATCCAGCTGCCGGATTTCAAGAATGTCTGAAATGAGAAATCAAACAAAAATATCACGTTAGATAAATTTGTAAATTGAAATAATTGCAATTGAATTTTATTCCGGTGCGCTGCACCTACAAATGTTACGGTGCGTTGCACCTTGTTTGTTTGAAGGTGCGGAGCACCGCAACAATTGTAGTAGAAATCAGCGTTAATGCACAAATGTCAGGTGCAGCGCACCGTAACAAACAATAACACACATTAATCCATGGCGAATACATACACACAGCTATACATTCAAGTCGTTTTTGCGGTAAGAGGGAGAGAAAATCTGATCAGCATGAAATGGAAAAGTGACCTTTATGCTTACATCGGCGGCATTTTAACAAAACAGGGATGCAAGCCGCTTGCCATAAACGGAATGCCGGATCATATTCATATCTTTTTCGGATACAACCCTGCTGTTTCCGTAGCAAAACTGGTAGAGGAAATTAAAACATCCTCGAATAAATTTATCAAAGACAATTATTCAGTTTCTGCATTTAACTGGCAAAAAGGATATGGCGCATTTTCATACAGCCGCTCTCATATCCATCGTGTCGTTAAGTACATTGGAAATCAGGAAATACATCACCTGACAAAAACATTCAAGCAAGAGTATATCAGAATCCTGAATGATTTTGGTATAGATTACAAGGAAGAATACCTTTTTGATTTTGAAGAAAACGTAATAACAAGCAAATGAAAGCCAGAGCGTTATCCTTTTTACTTGGCATAGTCCTGCTGGGCTGTGCCGTCAAACAAACTTCACAGAACGCCTCGGTCAAAAGCGCGTCCTCGAAGAATGAAACCGTCAGGGCACGGCGCCTTGAAATCCTGTTTATGGGTGACAAAGAAGGTCATCACAAACCCGCTGAACGTGTTCCGCAGATTATGGCGGCGCTGGGGCCAAAAGGCTTCAACTTCACTTATACCGATAATCTGGACGACCTTAACCCGGAAACGTTAGGCAAATACGATGCACTGATGCTTTTCGCAAACTGGGATTCCATTGCTCCGAAACAGGCAAAATCACTGCTCGATTTCGTTGCGAGCGGCAAAGGCTTTATTCCGGTGCACTGTGCCTCTTATTGTTTCAGGAACAATCCGGAAGTTGTAAAACTCATCGGCGGCCAGTTCTGGAGACATACGTGGGACACCATTCAGCCGGTATGGTCCAAGCCTGACCATCCTGCCATTGCGGGTGTAAAACCTTTTAAAACCGTAGATGAAACATATCTGCACACTTTGCTGGAACCGGATAACATAGTTCTTACCGAACGCACGATCCAGAAAGATCAGGAAAATGACAAGCCCGGACAAACAAAAGAACCCTATACTTGGGTAAGGACACATGGAAAAGGACGTGTTTTTTATACCGCTTACGGCCATGACGAGCGCACTTGGGCGGTTCAGGGATTTCAGGATCTGCTGGAAAAAGGAATTTTGTGGGCGGTTAATGATGACGCCAGAAAATCGCTGGCAGCATTGAATCCAAAGCCATTTGAATACCGCGAAGCCAAACTTCCCAACTACGAACAGCGCCCCGGTCCTCAGTTGCAGCAATTGCCGCTTTCACCTGAAGAGTCCGTAAAGCACATTCAGATTCCGGTTGATTTTACACTGGATGTTTTCGCGCACGAGCCTGACGTTATGCACCCGATTGCGATGACGTGGGATGAAAAAGGCAGGTTGTTCGTACTGATCACAAAAGATTATCCGAATGAGCGCAAAGACACCGGCGGAAGCGATTACATCCTCATTTGTGAAGACACAAACAAGGACGGAAAAGCAGACAAATTCACCAAGTTCTCCGACGACCTCAGCATTCCGACCGGCCTCGTTTTTGCCAACGGCGGATTAATCGTTTCGCAGGCACCGCACATGCTTTTCCTGCAGGATACAGACGGCGATGACAAAGCGGACGTGAAGAAAATCCTTTTCTCAGGATTCGGAACAGGTGACACACATGCCGGGCCTTCCAATCTGCATTACGGATTTGACAACTGGGTTTACGGATCAGTCGGCTACTCGGGTTTCAAAGGAAAAGTAGGTCAAAGCGATTCACTGGATTTCGGACAGGCACTGTTCCGTTTCAAGCCGGACGGATCGAATATGGAAATTGTGGCCAAAACATCCAACAACACGTGGGGACTCGGCTTTAATGAAACGGGCGACCTGTTTGGCTCTACGGCAAATAACTCACACGGCTGGTATAGTGCGATTCCGAACCGTTACTTTGGCAACAGCAAAGTGGATAACGGAAGCCGCAGTACCGATACGCATAAAGACATGCAGCCAATTACGCCGAAAGTTCGTCAGGTGGACGTATTCGGCGGATTTACAGCCGCAGCCGGACATAATTTCTATACTGCAAGAGCGTTTCCGAAAAGTTACTGGAACAGAGTTGCGTTTGTTTCCGAGCCGACCGGACATATTCTGCACCAGAATGTAATGGCCAAAAAAGGCACTGACTTTGAAGATGTACTTGGATTCAACTTGCTGGCCGGAGCGGACGAATGGGTTTCTCCTGTTTTTGCAGAAGTCGGGCCAGACGGCGCCGTGTGGGTTGCAGACTGGTACAGCTTTATCATTCAGCATAACCCGACGCCAAAAGGATCGGAAAACGGAAAAGGAAATGCGTATGAAACCGATCTGCGTGATTATACACATGGCCGTCTTTACCGCATTGCATGGAAAAACGCGCCGGAGTACAAGCCGGTTTCATTGAGCAAAGACCGTCCGGATGAACTGGTGGCTACTTTGAAAAACACCAATATGCTATGGCGCCGGCATGCACAGCGCCTGCTGGTGGAACGCGGACAAAAAGACGTTGTTTCCAAACTGCTTGATCTGGTTAAAGACAAATCAGTAGATGAAATCGGGATCAATGCACCGGCTATTCATGCCTTGTGGACTTTGCACGGACTGAATGCGATGGAAGATCCGCAGGTTCTTGCAACTGTTACCGAAGCTTTGAAACATCCTTCCGGTGACGTTCGTAAAACAGCCGTGAAAGTATTGCCCCGCACAGCCTCAACCGGCATTGCATTGCTGACTACGGATGCCTTGCACGACAAAGAGCCGCTGGTGGTGATGAATACATTGCTTGCCTTTTCTGAAATTCCGTTTACACCGGAAATCGAAAATGCCGTTCTTGGTTTGCTTGACAGCTATTCACAGGCGGACGACCGCTGGATGCCGGATGCGTTTGCAGCAATCCTGAATTCGCATAACGGTACTTTACGCGAAAAATATCTGGCACAGCGCATCAGCAAGGCTTCTTCTTCCAATGCTTCTGCACAAAAAACGGAAACAGCCAAAGCAATGGATCATTCAACGATGAACCACGACGCGCACGCTGCCAATAAAGTAACCGTGCAAGGTTCGGCAGATCTAGCTATAACCAACATCACTATTGAACCCGTAACACCTTATGTACGGGAATATGCGCGGGTAGTCATTGAAATTACTAATCAGGGAAGTGTGGCCGTTCCGAAAGAACTGGTGCCGGTTGTCAATGTAGGAATCAGAAGCCGTTCATTGAATACGAATTACATCAGCCGCCAGCTTTCAAACGGCATTGCGCCCGGCGAAACGGTAAAACTGGTTGAAGGAAACAACGGTCCGTGGAAAACTGCTTTTGGCTTTACTTCCGATGAGGCCGGCAAAGTAAGCGTTACGGCTACTGTGGACGTTGACAATGTGGTTCCTGAAAAAGAGGAGAACAAGAACAATACGATGAGCAAAACTTTTGAAGTACGTCGTCTTGACCGTCTTTCGGACTTTGCACTGGAACGCGCTACACGCGGATATACATCCTATGCCAAAGGTGATGAAGTGGTTACGCTGCTTACAAAAGCACAGTCGCTTGATCCGCAGGGCCGCAATGCCGTGATGAAAGGAATCCTTGGTGCATGGAACCCGAAACGTAAAGAAACGGCTTCCGCCGAAACAAAGACTTTGCTGGCATCGGTGAAAAACAATATTCCGGACGACCTGAACAGCAGATACCTTACATTTCTGGAATCATACGGTATAAAAGATGAAACGCCGGCTGATCCGAATGTTCAGGTTGTACAGATCAAGGCGATACGTGAAGAAATGAAGTTCAGCCTGACTGAATTCACTGCCATTGCCGGAAAAACCGTTGAACTGGTTTTTGAAAACCCGGATGCCATGCAGCATAACGTAGTAGTAGGAAAGCCGAAATCGTACGAAACCATTGGCACAGCTGCCGATAAAATGATTACCGCAAAAGACGGTGCCGAGAAAAATTATGTGCCGAACATACCGCAGGTTCTGGCTGCCACGCCGCTTGTAAATCCGGGACAAACTTTCCGTCTCAAATTCGTAGTTCCGGATCAGACCGGCGATTATCCTTTCGTCTGTACTTTCCCGGGTCACTGGAGACTGATGAAAGGTGTCATGAAAGTAGTAAAGGAACAGGCTCTTTTGAATAAATAATTTTTAAAAAAGCAAATTCCCAGTTAATCTTGATCCCGGGTACACAACCAAGCTGTACCCGGGATTTTTTTATATTGCAAATCCCGTAAAATGCATTTTTTGTTTGTATGAAAGTTGTTCAGTTCACCATTCCGGTTTCGAAAGAGAACACCATTGTGGTGCAGGAAAACATTCTGCCGCATTATTACAACCATTTGCACAGGCATCGCGAAGTACAGATCGAGTGGGTTGTGGAAGGCTCGGGAATCCTGATCGCCGGAAATTACATGCAGCGTTTTGAGGCAGGGGAAGTTTATATTATAGGCGCCAACCAGTCACATATTTTTAAAAACGACGAGGCTTACTTTGATCCGGAAGGGAAAAAACAGGTTCATTCCATTTCCATCTTTTTTGACCCGCATCAACTTTCCCAAAACCTGTTCAGCCTGCCTGAAATGGCCGGCATCAGAAAATTTGTGGAAAGCCTGCATAACGGATTCCAGATTCCGGCAGCAGCAAGTGACGCCGTTAAAAAAATCATTTTCGAAGTAAGGGAAAACAAAGACAGCCAGCGCGTAGCCGCATTTATTTCTTTGATGCACCTGTTTTCGGTCACACGCGACATGAAACCGCTTGCAAGCAGCAACAGTGAACAGCTTATTTCAGAAGTCGAAGGAATCCGTATGGATCAGATTTTCCAGTATCTGGTCACCAATTACAAGCAGCACATTTCATTAACTGAAATCTCGGAAGTAGCCAATCTGACGCCGCAGGCATTTTGCCGGTATTTCAAGAAACATACGGACAAAACCTTTGTCAGTTTCCTGAACGAAGTGCGCGTGAACGAAGCCTGCAAGATCATCCTCTCCGGCCGTTTCGACAGCTTCTCGAACATCAGTTATCAAACGGGCTTTGATAACGTCACCAATTTCAACCGTGTATTCAAAAAAACAATCGGGAAGTCGCCGGGCGAATATTACAAGGAGTTTCGCGACAGGCTTGCTTGATTGCATGCCAAATAGCCGTTAAATTGCTTCCATACCAAATCTAAAAGCTGTATTTTGAAACCAAATAACCATCCCGCCTGGAAAATATGGATCGATACGGGCGGGACTTTTACCGACTGTCTTGCGATTGATCCGGCGGGAAACAAGACACGGATTAAAGTTCTGAGTTCAAGCTGTCTGAGAGGACGGATTATCAGGAAAACTGCACCCGGAATATATGAATTTGAGGCGAGCTGGAATTTCGACAATGATCTTTTGGCCGGATATTACTTTAAAATCAATGCATCTGACCTGACAAGTAAAGTAACTTCCATTGATCATGCCCGTAAAATACTGACACTAGACGATGATCTTTTTATCGCTGAAAACGCAGATTTTGAAATAAATACCGCAGAAGAAGCACCTGTTCTGGCGGCGAGGCTGCTTACAAATACACCTGTAAATGCGGCATTGCCGAACATGGAAATGCGGCTCGGAACCACAAAAGGCACCAACGCACTACTTGAACGAAAAGGCGCAAAGACTTTACTGATCGTTACCAAAGGCTTCAGAGATCTGCTTTACATCGGCAATCAGCAGCGTCCTTCTTTGTTTCAGCTGGATATTCCCGAACCCGCATTGCTTTACGACACAGTCATTGAAGCCGATGAACGCCTGGATGCAGCCGGGAATGTAATCACGCCTTTTCAGATAGGTGATTTTGATTTATCAAAAACCGGTAAACGCTTTCAGTCGATAGCCATTTCACTGCTGCATTCTTATCAGAACAACGCACATGAAAACGAACTTGAAACGTTTTTCAGGGCAAACGGCAGCAAGTATGTTTCGGCATCTTCATCTCTTTTTCCATTTTCCCATTACCTCCGCAGAACACAAACGGCCGTTGTCAATGCATACCTCGACCCGATTCTGGATCAGTACTTAACCAACATTAAAAATGCCCTGCAAACAGGCGGCCTGAAAGTAATGACGAGTACGGGCAGTCTGGCGGAAGCGGCTGGCTTTCATGCCAAAGACAGTCTGCTAAGCGGCCCGGCAGGCGGCATGGTGGCTGCGGCAAATACAGCAAAAAGACTCGGCTTTGACAAAGCCATCACCTTCGATATGGGCGGAACGAGCACGGACACGGCGCTAATTGACGGCCGGCCCGAGCTGAAATACATTACTGAAATTGACGGCATTGAATTTCACAATCCCACGCTGGCCATTGAAACCGTTGCGGCCGGAGGCGGCTCCATCTGCTGGTTCGACGGGTTTTCGCTGCAAGTAGGTCCGGAAAGTGCAGGCGCTTCGCCCGGTCCTGCCTGCTACGGAGCCGGCGGCCCGCTTGCCATCACCGACATCAACCTGCTGTCCGGCAAGCTCGATGCTTCCAGATTCGGAATTCCGGTCCGCCCTGAAGCAGCCGTTGAAGAACTGGAAAAGCTGAGAAACGCCATTCTTGAAAAAACAGGAAATGCTTTGACATATGCTGCTTTACTTAGCGGATTTGAACGCATCGCCAATGAGAAAATGGCAGATGCCATCCGCAGGATTTCCGTTGAAAAAGGCATTGACCCTGCTGAATACGCTTTGATCACTTTCGGCGGTGCCGGCGGCCTGCATAGCTGTCAGCTGGCCGAACTGCTCGACATGGAAATCGTTATCATTCCTTACGATGCCGGACTTTTCAGCGCGGTGGGTATGGGCGAAGCGTTGATCAGCACGATTGTGTCCAGACAAATCCTGCTTCCGTGGCAGACAGCGGAAAACAGCATTGAAACCTGGAAAAATGAACTGATTAAAGCTGCTGCGAATGAATTGAAAGTTCAAGGAGTCGATGCATTTGATGAAGCTTTCTGCCATGTATACCTGCGATTTGCCGGACAGGAAAACACCGTAGAAGTTGCTTACGACGGGGAAAAAACCATTCAGTCTTTTGAAAAAATTTATACTTCCCAATTCGGCTATTATCCTGAAAACCTGGAAATTGAACTGGAAAGCCTAAAACTGATGCTGCGCGAAAAGGCAGAAAAGCCCAAAGTCCTGAACTGCATAAAAAACGGCAAACCCGCCACGCCAATCAGAAAAGTTGCACCTTTACTTGCAACGGGAACCGGCAATTCGGCTGACTTGTACGAATGGGACAAGTTAAGCACTGGCGAACAAATTTCCGGACCTGCTGTTTTGCTCAATAATACCTCCACTTCCTACATTCCCGAAGGCTGGAAGCTTGTTGTTCAGGAAAACAGAGATGCCATTGCATTCAAAATACTGGATGAAAAAACATTGTCCGGTGAACAAAGCGAAGAAGTTGCCTTACAGCTTTTTACCAACCGTTTCAAGGCCATAGCAGAAGAAATGGGCGTTCAGCTGCAACGTACGGCATTTTCGGTGAATGTAAAGGAACGGCTGGACTTTTCGTGTGCACTTCTGGACGCAGAAGGCGAGCTGCTTGTGAATGCACAGCACATTCCCGTGCACCTCGGAAGTATGGGCATATGCGGAAGGCTTGTAAAAGAAGCGATCGAGATTGGTCCCGGCGATGTCGTTATTACCAATCATCCCCGTTACGGCGGCTCTCACCTGCCCGATATTACCTTATTATCCGGTGTTTTTACATCAGAAAACGAATGCATCGGCTATGTGATCAACCGCGCGCATCATGCTGAAATCGGAGGAAAAACGCCGGGCTCCATGCCGCCGGACGCCGTTTGTCTGGCCGAAGAAGGCGTTGTGATTTTACCGCAATATCTGATAAAGAATAATGTATTTCAATGGGAAACGGTCCGCAGTCTTTTCAATGAAGGCCCCTATCCTACCCGCTCGTTTTTGTCCAATGAAGCCGATATAATGGCTGCATTGTCTGCTTTGCGAAAAGGAAGTGCACAACTGCTGAAACTTGCGGATATGCATGGCCTGGCGCAGGTAAAAAAGTACATGCAGCGACTGAAAGCAAGTGCCGTAATCCAGCTGAAACAAGCGCTTGTCCCGATTTCCGGACAAACCTTCCACGCAACAGAATTCCTCGATGACGGGCACAAAATACAGGTCAGCATTTCCATTTCAGAAGATAAGCAGCTTTTTGATTTTACAGGAACATCGAGCGTTCATCCCAACAACCTTAATGCAAATATTTCAATTCTGTACAGCGCTGTATTGTATGTCCTGCGTCTTTTGGTCAACAAGGAAATTCCGCTTAACGACGGATTAATGAAGCATGTGGAGATCAAACTGCCTGAAAACAGCTTTCTACATCCTGACTTTTCAGACGATCCGCTGCAATGTCCGGCCGTCGTTGGCGGCAATACGGAAGTAAGCCAGCGGCTTGTGGACACGCTTTTAAAGGCATTCGGTCTGGCGGCATGCAGTCAGGGAACGATGAACAATTTCCTTTTTGGCAATGAACAGTTTGGCTATTATGAAACGATCGGCGGGGGCGCAGGAGCCGGGCCAGGTTTTCACGGAAGATCGGCGGTGCACCAGCATATGACCAACACGCGCATTACCGATCCCGAACAGCTGGAACGCAAGTATCCCGTTCGCTTGCTGGAATTTGGCATCCGTCGAAATTCAGGTGGAAAAGGAAAATTCAATGGCGGCAATGGCATGATCCGGAAAGTACAGTTTTTGCAGCCTTTGCAGGTGACGTTACTGGCACAACATCGCAAGTATGCACCTTACGGCATCAATGGCGGAAATGACGGGCAATGCGGTAAACATACGCTTTACAAAAACCGGAATGCTGCGGAATTGCCGGGCATCTGTAATTTTCCTGTTGAAAAGGGCGATATTTTGATGATCGAAACACCGGGCGGCGGCGGATATGGTAAATGACATACTGCATGTTTTATATATCGTACCGCCGGCACGAAAACAAACTGCATGGATATCATTTTTCTACCGGGGTTTTGTCCCGATGGGACTTTTAACTTACATGCAATAAACTGGTGCCGTAGGCACACTATATGGGTCACAAGTACAATGCGCTGCTGGGTGCAGCTTTTCTGATGGCTACTTCTGCGGTTGGGCCGGGGTTTCTTACGCAGACTACTGTTTTTACAGAACAGCTTGCGACGAGCTTTGGCTTCATTATCCTGATTTCCGTCATTATCGACCTTTGCGTTCAATTCAATATCTGGCAGATTGTTACCGTCTCGGGAAAAAGGGCACAGGATCTTGCCAATGACCTTTTTCCGGGATTGGGTTATTTACTGGCTTTCCTTATTGTCACCGGCGGACTTGCATTCAACATCGGGAATGTGGCCGGAGCCGGCCTTGGCATGGAAGCCATGACAGGCATTCCTGTACAAACAGGTGCAGTTGCAAGCGCTGCCATTGCAATCGGTATTTTCCTGTTCAAAGATGCGGGCAAGGTCATGGATATTTTTACCAAAATACTGGGCATTGTGATGATCCTTCTGATTTTGTACGTTGCCTACACATCGCATCCGCCGCTGATGACGGCTTTCAAGCACACGTTTTTACCCGAAAAGTTTGATGCCGTTGCCACTATAACGCTCGTCGGCGGTACAGTGGGCGGGTATATTTCCTTTGCAGGAGCGCACAGGTTACTGGATTCGGGCATCAAAGGCGAGGCTGCACTGCCGCAAGTGAACCGGAGTGCTGCAACGGGCATATTGCTGACGTCCGTCATTCGTTATCTGCTTTTTCTTGCCACACTGGGCATTATTCTGGCCGGGGCGCACATCAATCCTGAAAATCCGACTGCATCTGTCTTTGAAAATGCGGCGGGACAATCCGGCAAGCAGCTGTTCGGGCTCATGATCTGGTGTGCAGCCATTACTTCCGTGGTTGGAGCGGCTTATACTTCCGTTTCGTTTCTGCGTTCGTTTCACCCTTTTCTGGAAAAGCACCATACCGCATTGACTATCGTTTTCATTCTTGTTTCCACAATCATTTTCCTGGCAGTCGGAAGGCCGGTGAAAGTGCTGGTTTTTGTCGGTACACTAAATGGTTTTGTACTTCCTGTTGCGCTTGCGATTTTGCTGCTGATCAGCCGCAAGTCGAGGCTGATGGGAACATACCGGCATTCGGCTTTCTTGCAGGTTGCAGGCTGGTTAATGGTCCTGATTATGTCGGGGCTGGCGATCAAGGCTATTTTTGAATAAAGAAAACTGTTGGAAATACGGTTAATAAATCAGGATATTGCTTTTTTTAAACTGAACCCGGGCATCATGATGCGCTTTTTGATCTTTGTACTCTTTTTTGTCTTTCCTTTTTACTCCAATGCCCAGCAATCCGCTGTATTAACCATACACATTGACCCCGATAAACGCGCACAGCAAATGGACAACTTCGGAGCAGCAGGTGCATGGTTTTCGGAAGGGATCGGTAAAAACTGGCCGGCGGACAAGCGCGAGCAAATGGCTGAATGGCTTTTCAGCAAGGAACTGGATAAAAACGGAAACCCGAAAGGAATCGGGCTGTCGGCATGGCGGTTCAACATTGGCGGCGGCACGGCTGAGCAAGGCGACAGCAGCGGCATCATTGATTTTCGTAAACGCGTGGAATGTTTCCTTAAACCGGACGGCACGTACGACTGGTCAAAACAGGCGGGTTATATATGGTTTACAAAAAAAGCGGCGGAGTACGGTGTTGAAAACCTGATTGCGTTCTCGAATACGCCGCCTGTCCAGTTTACAAAAAACGGATTGGGTTATAAAACCGAAAAAGATTATCTGACCAACCTCAAACCGGATAAATACGGCGATTATGCCCGTTTCCTGGCCGATGTTCTGGCGCATTTTGACAAAGAAGGATTGCATTTCAACTACATCAGTCCGGTGAATGAGCCGCAGTGGGATTGGTCTCATCCTTTTGGGAAAGGCTCGCAGGAAGGCAGTCCGTGGCGAAATGAAGATATAGCAAAAGTAGCCCGTGCCCTCGACAGCACACTAACATTAACCGGATCAACTTCCAGAATCTTGATTACCGAAGCCGGACAACTGGATTATTTATACGGCAAAACCGGCGGAGCCGCGCAGCAGACACAACATTTTTTCGGAGCAAAAAGTCCGTTGCAGCTCAGCAGGCTCAAACACATGCCGGCCATCATCGGCGGCCACAGCTACTTTACGGACAAAGGCGACAGCAGCCGGATCGCAATCCGCAAAAACGTAGCCGACACCACGCGCAAGTACGGCGCAGACTTCTGGCAAACGGAATATTCCATGCTTGCAGACGGTTACAAGGAGGGCAGAACCGGAAAGATCCCGGCTATTGACTGTGCATTGTTTTTATCCAAAGTAATTCATGACGATCTCGTTTACGGCAATGCAAAAGCCTGGCAGCTCTGGAACAGCTGGGAACCCGGCAGCCCTGATTTTGATACGCGTTATTTCCTCATTGCGCTGAACCCGGCAAACAAAGAATATACCGACGGCAGCATTACCGCAACCAAAACGTTGTGGGCTTTGGGCCATTACAGCCGCTTCGTACGTCCCGGCATGCACCGATTGGAAATCAGAAGAAATGACAGCCTGACGCCGGTTCAAATTGCCCAAAACATTATGGTAACCGCGTATAGCAACGAAAAGCAAGTCGTGCTTGTGGCAGTCAATTACACGGAAAAGGAACAGACATTGAAGCCGGAGCTGGCGAATTTCAAGATAAAAAATACAATGGAAACGTATTTGACTACTGCCGAGAAAGACGTTAATATGCTGCACAGCCAAGTCAAAAATGAAAAGAACGGAATAAAAATGCCGGCAAGATCCATGATGACCATTGTGTTTGAAAGGAAGTAGGATGTCTTGTTCTTCAACGATTTAAAGCAAAAAACTGTAACAAACATGTTTTCTAAACAAACTTATATTTCCCGCCGTAACGAGCTTAAACAGAAAGTCGGCAGCGGCCTTATCCTTTTACTGGGCAACTTGGAAACGGGTATGAATTACCGTGACAATGTATATCCGTTCCGGCAGGACAGCAGTTTCCTGTATTATTTCGGTCTGGATGTCGCTTCACTTCATGCTGTAATTGACATTGATAATGACCGTGAAATCATCTTTGGCGATGAACTGACGATCGATGACATTGTCTGGACCGGGCCCAAAGAAGCTTTGGCTGAAAAGGCAGGAAAAATCGGTATTTCCGAGGTAAAGCCGCTGGCTGCATTGGAAGGATTTTTAAACAATGCAATGTCCCGAAAGCAGGAAGTACATTATTTGCCGCCTTACCGTTCAGAACATACCTTACAGTTGCAGGAATGGCTCGGCTACTCGCCTGCACAGGTTTCGGAACAAGTTTCTGTAAAGCTGGTCAGGGCCGTTGTTTCCATGCGGTCGTATAAATCTTCCGAAGAAATCGCTGAAATAGAAAAAGCAGTGGATACTTCGGTGGATATGCATCTTGAATTTATGCAGGCAACCCGGCCCGGCATGACTGAAAAGGAAGTTGCTGCAAAGCTGCAAAGTATGGCAATCGCCAGAGGCGGTGACATTGCATATCCGGTGATTTTGACGGTAAACGGTGAAATTCTGCATACACATGCACGCGACTTGCCTATGCAGGAAGGACAAATGGCGCTTTGTGATGCCGGTGCCGAAACAGCCATGCATTACTGCGGTGACCTTACCCGCACGATTCCGATGGGCAGGCAGTTTACAACGATCCAGAAAGAAATGTACGAAATTGTGCTGCGTGCGCAGAAAGCGGCCATTGAAGCCTGCAAACCCGGGACTTTGTTCAAAGACGTTCATGCATTAGCATCGTTGAAACTGCTGGAAGGACTTCAATCAGTCGGAATTATCAAAGGTGACCCGGCCGAAGCTTTGGCTCATGACGTGCATACCCTTTTCTTCCAATGCGGACTCGGACATATGATGGGACTCGATGTACACGACATGGAAAACCTCGGCGAACAGTACGTTGGCTACACGGACGACCTGAAAAAAGGAACTGCATTCGGCTGGAAATCCCTGCGGCTTGGCCGTGCACTGGAACCCGGTTTTGTCATTACCGTGGAACCCGGCCTTTACCTTATTCCAACTTTGATTGACCGCTGGAAAGCTGAAAACAAACTTTCACAGTTTATCGATTACAACAGACTGGAACAGTTCAGAGATTTTACAGGCATAAGGATTGAGGACAATTTGGTGATTACGGAAAGCGGGAACCGGATTCTTGGGAAGAAACTGGTGAAGGAAACTGCGGAAGTGGAGGCGTTGCGCGGATGAAAATTATATTCAATTCTTACCTGAAAACTTTTGCTACAAACGAGAAAAATACTCCTGATTGTAGCAAAAGTTTATATTTAACGCTGTTGTTGTATGTAAAATGCTTTAATGATTAAAATTTAGATAACATTTCATCCTCATTGTCAGGAATGTTATATGCATCTGCATCAGTCAAATCGTCGTCGTCAGCACTAACTCTGGTTAATTTCTTACCTTGTCTGTATACAAGTTGAAGGCCGTGTTCATCTTCCCAATCGCATTGACATGTAATTACAACATAAATATCCTTTTCATTATACTGTCGTCTTTTAACGTAGATTTCTTTGGGCTTTACAAAATCCCAAACTCCATTTACATCCTTTAAATGAAGTAATTTTCCTAAGCGGATATTATGTAAATGCCAAGTCTCCGGATTCTTAATTTGCTTAAACATTTCAACTACCTCCAGATCAAAACCTGTAATTTCAAAGTAATCAATACAATTTTTATAGACTAACTCTGATATATCGTTTCTGTCCTTACTATCTAGCTTCAAGAAATTCCTAAGAGCCTCATCCGCTTCAGGAATAAAGCTTTTATCATTTTCAGGATTAAAATGAATGAAATAAACAATAAGCTCTTGGTTACCAAATAACGGAATTTCCACAAACTTGCTTTCCCACCAATCAGAAAAACTTCTATGTTGTTTTAACTTTCCAATTACACCTGACTCAATGGTCATATTTACTTACATCAAACTATTATAATACAATTATGAAGAACATTGATATTGAATGTGCTCGTTGTATGTAAACCTACTATGCTTTTATAAAGAACAAAAGTATTATTCAAATCAAAGCAGATTTGAATATATTACCGGTAGCTTTTTAATAACAGAAACCAATCATTAATTAATGATTGGAAATAGCCAGAAAACAGAACCGGAAAGTTCTGCAACAACCTTATGCTTGACGCCGGCACAAAAAAGGTAATTACTGGTCTGACAAGTCATTTGTCAATGTCCAGATTTCATCCTTGAAAAAGGTGGAGTTTGTTTTCGGATCCTTTGTTATAATTGATCTGGTAACCTTTATAAAGGCAGGCCAGCCAGTATTCAAATCGATATAAGTGGTGGTGTACATCTCCGATTTCATGTCCAGCGCAGCCAGTTCTGTTTGCATTTGTTCATTGGGCTTGGCTCCTGCACTTTCACCAACCTGCTTTAAATAAGTACCATATTCTTTGATAAACCCACTCATATCTGCGTATTTCTCCAAATCAAACCGAGCTTCATTCAAGGAGTCCAGCGAGGAAAGGTAGATATAACAATCATATTTAATTGGTGTTGATGTGAATGCCTGCGGAGTAGATTCGGTAAAACGAAGCGTGTCGTTCAAGCCGGTATGATAGCCATGAAAATTATGGAAATGACTAATAAACGTTTCATAAACCGAGCTAAACAGCACTTTCCCATTTACCAGTTTTTCCATTACTGTGCTCAGGACCTTTTTTTCTGCTTCATCTTTCGATTTAAAATCATTTTGTGCCTTTTTACTCATTAATTGTACCAGGTCATCCAGCTTCTTTTCCACTGCTTCACGGTTGGTATAGCCCGTCAGGGCGCCGTTTGCATCTGTTGTGTAACGAAGTGTCAAATCATCGTTGGTCAAATTCAATTTTTCATAAGGAATTGCCGGGTCTTTGGACGTATCACGCTTGTTTTCAAGCATTGTATATTCTATGCCATATGACTTTTCGGTAGAATCGGTTACTGTAAACTGAACAATGCAGTCCAGCTCTGTCTTCTCTGATAGTAAGCTGTCTGCCTTGAAATTTTTGGTAACTTTATATGCACGAAATTTCTTCTTTTCGCCTTTGTTCCAATATGCAATTACGTCAATGGATCCAACCGTTGTATCCCTTGAAATCCATTGTGCATCGCTCACCGATTGTGAGTTAACATTTACAGGCAAACAAAAATGGACAAGAAGTGTAAAAAGCAACGTGTAGATAATTTTCATAAAAATTAATTTGAGAGAGTTTCAGGCAATTTACACGGGTCATTACAAATATTAATATTCTGCATCAACTTTCATTTTCCGTTCTTCCCAACTTGATCTGTTGAAATTTATTAAAAAAACGGCACCATGCCCGGCTGCATATTAAAACAAGCCGGGCATGGAGCAGTCAGTTATTAACTAGTAAATTCAAAATTGCTTTCAAGCTGAAATTCAACGCCTGAAAATTTATTCATCCGGCTATTTGCTCAATGCTGCATTTGCATCCAGCCTTGCGCCCGTTACTGTTTTTCCTGCAAGGGATGGCGTCGGCACAGCACTTGATAATATTGCATTTCTGATTTGTGCCACGGTAGCGCCGGGATGGGTGGATGCATAAAGCGCAACAGCTCCCGACACATGCGGCGTAGCCATGGAAGTTCCGTTGTAAGAAGAATAGGTATTGAATGCAGTGGTGGAATTGATGGCAACGCCCGGTGCACCGATATCAACCGTAGCGGCACCGTATTGAGAAAAACTGGCAAGTGCGCCGTTTTTATCAATGGCTGCTACCGAAATTACATTCGGAAGGTTGTAGTTGGCTGGATAACTTGCCGTAACATCATTGTTTGTTCCCGCATTGCCCGCAGCTGCAATAAACATGATCCCGGCATTGTTTGCACGGCTGATTGCATCAAAAAGCGCTTGTGAATAACCTCCGCCACCCCAGGAATTATTACTTGCCACTACATTAATGCCCCGGCTTTTAAGGTTTGTCAGGTAATCGACAGCCTTAACAGCATTGGCGGTTGTACCTCCTTTGCGTCCCAGAAACTTGGCGGAAATAAGCTTTACGTTCCAGTTGACACCCACAACGCCCTGATTGTTTGATTTGGCACCGATTGTACCTGCAACGTGCGTACCATGATTATCCAGCGTTCCTCTTGATCCTCCGTCGTAAATGGTGCCATCATTGTTGGCAAAGTCCCAGCCATTTACATCATCACTCAGCCCGTTTCCGTCATTGTCTACGCCGTCCGCAGGATCTGCCGGATTAACCCAAACCTGCCCGGCCAAATCAGGATGTGTAAATTGAATGCCTTCGTCTATAATTCCGATGTAAACAGAAGCGGACCCGGTTTTTCCTGCTGCCCATGCAGCTGCTGCATTGCTGCCATACGGGTTGGCAGGTGAAGTTCCGGCACCGTACATTCCCCAGAGCGATCCGTTTGTAAAGTATGAATCAACCGAAACGGCGGAATGATTGTAGATAAAGTTCGGCTCTGCAAAATCCACTCCTTCTGCACCTTTCAGATCGGCAATTGCCTCGGCTACTTTCTTGTTAACCTTCACAAGCAATACGCCCTCTTTTTTACCCGCACGCTGCATTGCTTTGGTAAGGATTTTCTCAAACGGCTGCCCTTTTACCTTATCAAATGCTCTTTTTTTAACAGCTTCCGTAGCTCCTTCTGAAAACTGGATAAGCAATTCGCCTTCAACAAATTGACCTTCTGCATTCAGCTTCAGGTTGTTATCCGAAAGAACAGATGCAGGTGAATTCTGATTCTCAACTTCCACTTCCTTGCAACCAAACATTACAAAGGTGGCAGCAACAGCCATTTTCATTGTTCCCGAAGTCAAGAACGTGTATACTTTCTTCATCATTTTTTAAAATTTAAAGGTGCGATTTTTCATTCTAAAGTAAAGTAGAAAACACTGAATTAAAAAATTCATATCAACATATTTCAATTTACGTATAGTAGTATCACTACATTTGCCAACCATCGTATTATTAGAATAATGCAATCGTGTGAAATAATTATTTTAAAATATCGGATTAAAATTTTTCGCAACCAAAAAGTTGCATATATTTGCAACCAATAAGTTGCGCAACAGTTTTTGAAGGATGAAACAAGCCATATTCAGCCGATTGCTGATCCGGCCAGAAGAGCGGTTCCGGTGCTGACTGCAACGCAGGGAATGATGCCGAATGCACTTGCAGAACATTTTGACACTACCCGGCAAGCCGTGTCAAAGCACATAAAAGTACCGGCAGCTTATGAATTGCTGACGCAGAATAATGCTGGCCGCGAGATACATTAGCATTCTTAATGCACAGAAAATGAAAGAAGCAGACCGTTGGCTTTCACAATTCAAAAAGCACTGGAAAGATCGCTTTAATCAATTGGATCAAGTATTAATCAATCTAAATTCAGATAAAAATGAAAAGTAGCCTGTTAATGAATTTTTCCGTAGACAAGGAAAAAAGCAAGATCAAAGTCGAAAGAGAATTTGCAGCTCCGGTAGCAAAAGTCTGGGCTGCATTTACGGAAAGTGAAATTCTGGATCAGTGGTGGGCGCCAAAACCCTGGAAAGCCAGAACCAAAGAAATGGATTTCCGCGAAGGCGGTCACTGGCTGTATGCAATGATTGGCCCGGATGGTACGGAGCATTGGGCAAGAGCTGATTTCCAATCCGTAACGCCTTTGAAAAACTATACTGCCAAAGATAACTTTTGTGATAGCGACGGCAATCCGACCAACGCCATTGCGAGTGCAAGCTGGAATAATTCATTTTCCGGATCAGGAGAAATGACGCTGGTTGCCGTAGAAATACAGTTTGAAAAACTCGAAGACCTGGAAACACATATCAAAATGGGCTTTCAAGAAGGCTTTACAGCTGCACTCGAAAACCTGGATGCACTGCTTTAATGATTAGACAGATTCAAAAAGTTCCTTAATCAATAGCCAGTGCATTTGATTAAGGAACTGAATACTATCTGCAGTTTCCGGATTGTAGCGAAGTGAAACATGAAAAGTATGTGTTGCAGGATCTTTCTTTAAAACCACATATTTCAGAGGTTCAACTGTTTTTGCACAAGCTGAAAAAAGTGCACAATAAAATATCAGACCAACAAAGCAATAATGCAGCCGGTATTTCAAAGGAGCAGAATAGTAGTTTAAAACCTCAGGCAACGATTTGTCGTTTACCGATAAAATAATAAACCGGTATGCCGAGCAGTACAATGATGAGCCCGGGCCATGTGTATTCGGGTTTGTAAATGATAAGTAAAACGCAGAATGCAATGCCCATAATGATGTAAATTATTGGCAAAAACGGATATCCGAATGCTTTGTAAGGCCTTTCTGCATGCGGTCTTTTTTTCCTCAGGATAAATATTCCTGCAATGGTGAGCATGTAGAATACAACTACAACAAAGGAGATCATATCCAGCAAATTGCCGTACTTACCGCTGAGTGCCCATAAAGATGCGATCACGCACTGGATCCATAAACCAAATTCCGGAACCGCATTTTTGTTTAATTCTCCTACTTTCCGGAAAAACAAACCGTCTTTGGCCATTGAATAATAAACCCTTGCACCGGACATGATCAGCCCATTGTTACAGCCAAAGGTGGAAATCATGATCATGACGGCAATAATAATGGTTCCGGCGCTGCCAAAAATCACATGCGAAGCCGTTACTGCCACGCGGTCCTTATCCGAAGCGGCAATTTCCTGCAGAGACAAAACGCCCGTATACATGACATTGGTTAACAAATAAATTACGGTAACAATAATGGTTCCCAGTGCAAGACTTAACCCGATATTACGCTGCGGATTTTTAATTTCCCCTGCAATGAAAGTGACATTGTTCCAGGAATCGCTGCTGAAAATAGAACCGACCATGGAAGCAGCAATGGCACCGAAAGCTGCAATGGTAGTATAAGATTCAACACTTCCGTCGATATTCAGCTTGTGCAGGTCCCACATTGCTGTGGAATCCCAGTTCATGCTCCATATTTCAGGCTTCATGAAAATCAACCCGAATACAATCAGCCCGAGCAGGCTCAGCAATTTTGTAAGCGTAAATGTAGTTTGAATGATTTTTCCGCTGTTTACTCCACGTGTATTGATAAACGTCAGCAGAACAATAACGACAATGGACAATAACTGAGCCGGTGAGATTTTCAGCAAACCGAGGTCCAGTGCAACGATATCTTCGCTGAACTGCGGCAGCAGATAGGCGGTAAATTTGGCAAATGCCACAGCTACGGCAGCAATAGTGGCCGTCTGGATTACGGTAAAAAAGCTCCATCCGTACAGAAAGCTGACCAACGGGTTATAGGCTTCCTTCAAATAAATGTACTGACCGCCGGCTTTTGGAAACATGGCGCTTAACTCACCGTAACTGAGCGCAGCCGTGAGCGTCATAAAACCGGTTATCAGCCAGACAAACATCAGCCAGCCAACGCTTCCTGTATTTCTGGTTATATCGGCACTGACAATAAAAATGCCCGATCCGATCATACTGCCGGCAACGAGCATGGTTGCATCTACGAGACCTAATGAGGGTTTAAAGGACGTGCTTTCTTCTGGCATAAGGGCTTAAATTAATAGGAGTTCAGGTGTTTGGTCTGTAATCTACGTATTTATTCGAAACAATGAAATTGAAGCACGCAAACGCACATAGGATTCTAACAAGCATTTGAAACAAATGCAAACAATCCCGTCAGGGATCAAACCTTGGTAGAACATGGCAATGTTCGCGGGATGCCGCGTGCCGTCAGGCACGCAATGTTTGTTTACATGATCGTTCAGACATCATGAAATACATATCGTTCGTCGTATTGCACGTCATTTTTATCCAGCATTGTTAGATATTCTTTTCGAAACGATTTCTTGCTGTGATGTACTTCCTGATTCCTGATGTAATTGATGATTGTCGGTAATTGGGACTGCGAATAGGAAAATGCTCCAAATCCTTCCTGCCAGCTGAATTTTGTATTGATGAATTTATTTTTATTAATCCATTCGGAAGATTCTCCTTTTACCTTTTTCATTAAATCCGATAATGCCTGCGTTGGCCTCATTCCAATCAGGATATGAACATGATCCGGCATTCCATTAATTTGAAGTACCTTATGATTATGGTTCTGAATAATGCCCGTCATATATTTGAAAAGCTCATCTTTCCACGATGGATGAATAAGGCATTGGCGGTGTTTAACGGCAAAAACGATTTGTAAATGAATCTGTGTGTATGTGTTGGCCATTTTGATGTGTGTATAAATTATTAATGCAAATGCAATGTCGCAAAAGCATTTGAAAACCTAAAATTTTCAAAAAATGGCCATTGAAATCAAACGGAAATATATCCCGTACCTAACGGCACGAAAAAATCCGTTTATCAATCGCAATATCTGTGCTAGCGATGTTTTGTCCCTGACGGGACAATTTTTCTGGCAGGAAATCTGCCAATTTAATTATACCGTTCCGGGTTGTATAATTCTATATTCAGCGATAATGAATGCCGATTTGCCAGTTCTGATACAACTTTTCCGGTTGCCGGCCCCAGACTGATTCCCATCATGCCGTGACCGCCAGCTACAATCAGGTTTTTCAGCTTGCTGCTGTATCCCAGATACGGCAATCCATCCGGAGAGCAGGGACGAAAACCATACCATATATTTTCCTTTGCAGGCATTTTTACATTCAGCTCAGGGTAATATTTCGGAATGGAATGAACGATTCCTTCTACACGGTTCAAGTTGATCTGATCGTTTACAGCCGCAAGTTCCATGGTTCCGCCAAAGCGAACCTGTCCGTTCATTGGCGTAACGGCCACGCGTGCTTCAATCAGCAGTGCCGGTGTTCTGATTGGATGCTCGGCATTTGGCTCCATAAATGAATATCCTTTTCCCGGCATTACCGGAATGGACAAACCAGCCATTCTGGAAAGCTGGGGCAGCCAGGAGCCTCCGGTCATAATAACAATATCTCCTTCATAAGATCCCTTCGAGGTATTTACCTTTTTGATTTCACCATTCCGGATTTCATAATTCAATACCTCTGCACTGGTAACAACTTCCGCTCCGTTTGACTTGACAGCATTTAGAAGCTGCGAAAACAATGCTGACGGATACAAATGTGCATCGCACTGATAATGAACGGCCCCCATTACATCCAGCTTTATTCCGGGCTCGATGGCCTGCACCTGCTCCTTGCTGAGCATCTCAATCTCCAATCCGAGCTTTTGCCCGTCTTTTGCTACATGAATTTCTTCTTCGCCGGCTTTTTCGGTTTTATAAAGCATTAAAATGCCTTTGTTTTCCATACCAAAATCAAAGCCATCCCTGGCAAGATCTTCGTAAAGTTGCTTGCTAAGCAAATGGTAATCTCTCAAAAAAGGTGCAGCGCGTTCCACATTTGCCGGTGTTGCACTTTTCATAAATTTCAATCCCCACGAAAGCAAAGACAGATCCAGCGAAGGTTTTACATAAAACGGGCTCCGGCTGTTGAACATCCATTTGATACCCTTAGAAATCATGCCCGGCGCAGCAAGCGGAATAAAATGGCTGGGAACGATCATTCCGGCATTGCCTTGCGAGCAGTTATCCGCCAGGTCTCCCTTATCAATCAACGTTATTTTCCAACCGCTTTTCAGCAAGTAATAAGCCGAGGTCAATCCCATTATTCCGCCGCCGATTATTGTGGCATTCCCTTTATATGCAGTGTTCATTTTATATGCAGTGTTCATTGAATTTGTTAAATGTGGGCCGAAAAATGTGAGATGCCGGCTTGTTGACTGATGACTTTTCGGTTACGGATTATTGACAAAAAACGAACCGCCGGCAGCCAAAAGCTAACGGCCAACTGCTTATCATAAAACCTGAAATCCGTATGCGTACGGGTCCTCTTCGTCGTCTATAAAAATCGTATTGTAACCTGTAACCACCGCCCAGCCTTCAATGCCGGGAATAATGGCCGGTTTATTGCCAATATGAACTTCATCTTCAACAGTACCGATGAACTTGGAACCAATAATACTTTCGTGAATGAATTGATCCCCTTTGCCTAATTTTCCTTTGGCATGCCATTGCGCCATCCGTGCGGAAGTTCCGGTTCCGCATGGTGAACGGTCAATGGCTTTGTCACCGTAAAAAACGGCATTTCGCGCTGTTGATGTCGGATCAAGCGGCGCTCCTGCCCATAACAAATGGCTCAGGCCATTGATATGCTCATTTTCGGGATGTACAAATGTGTACTGCTCGTTCATTCTTTTCCGACAAACCCGGCTCCAGCTGATCAGCTGGTCTGCGGTATAGTTTTCAATGCCTTTGAAATTTTCCTGAGGATCAACAATGGCGTAAAAATTTCCGCCGTAAGCAACATCCACCGTCAGCATTCCCAGATCAGGACATTCAACCTGTAAATTTTCTGCGGCAAGAAAAGATTTTATATTGATCAGCTTAACGGATTTCACCTTTTTGCCCTCCTGAACGTATTCCACCAATACCAGCCCGGCCGGTGTTTCCAATCGTAATTTTCCGGGAATTTTAGGTGTTACAAGTCCTTCCTCAATGGCAATCGTTACAGTTCCGATTGTTCCGTGACCGCACATGGGCAGACAACCGCTCGTCTCAATGTAAAGTACGCCTATGTCATTAGCAGGATCAACGGGCGGGTACAAAATGCTGCCGCTCATCATATCATGTCCGCGCGGCTCAAACATCAGGCCTTTGCGGATCCAGTCGTATTCTTTCAAAAAATGAAGCCTGCGCTCCATCATGCTGTTACCCTGCAGCAGCGGGCCGCCGCCAGCAACGACGCGCACCGGATTTCCGCAGGTATGAGCATCAATACAAAAAAAAGTTTTACGCATATGATTTTTAGCTGTTAGCTTTCTGGCTATTAGCTGTTTGCTTCTGGCTTTTAACCGGCTTTGTGAAGTATGAAATTACTTGATTGCCGGGCTTATTGTTTTTTATAATGAACGGCTAGATGCCGATGGACTTTTTTGTAATTTCGTTATCAACAGTTCTGAAAATTCCAAGCGGATTCGCATTTTGCAGTTCTTCCGGCAAAAGTTCATCCGGCCAGTTTTGAAAACTTAGCGGACGTACAAACCGTTTGATCGAATCCGGGCCTACGGAAGTAAATTGCACATTGCTCGACGAAGGAAAAGGCCCGCCATGATGCATGGATTTACAAACTTCTACGCCCGTCGGGAAGTTGTTCAGAAGAATTCTTCCGCATTTGTCCTGCACTACTTCCAGCAATTCATCATTCCCGGCAAGATCCTCACTGGTTGCCAGAAATGTTGCGGTTAACTGTCCGTGCATTTTTCCTGCAACAGAAATCATTTCATCAGCATCCTGGCATTTGATAATCAATGCAAAAGGGCCGAAAACTTCTTGCTGCAATGTGTTATTTTTAAGAAAATTCTCTCCGGTTGCAGTAGCAACCATAGCCGATCCCTGACCTTCTTCTGCCTCTGTTGCAGCCACGGCAAGCACGTCTACACCCGATTGCGACATCACTTTCTGACTTGCAGAAATATAGCTGCTTGCAATCATTTCGTTGAGCATATTCGATGGCGCTACTTGCACGATTTCTGCCTGCAAAGCTTCTGTAAACTGCCCAAGTGCTTCGCTGTCAATAGCTATAACCAACCCGGGATTGGTGCAAAACTGTCCTACTCCCAATGTAAGGGAAGCTGCATACTGCCTGGCAAGTTCCGGCGCGGAGGTATTTAGCTTTCCTTCCAGTACAAAAACCGGATTCACACTTCCCATTTCGGCAAAAACAGGAATGGGTACTTCCCGTTTGGAAGCAATTTCGGCCAAAGCCATACCGCCACGGAAAGACCCCGTGAAACCAACAGCTTTAACAATCGGATGACTTACCAGAAACTGTGCTTCTTCGTGGGTTGCAAAATATACATGCGAAAATGTTCCTTCCGGAAAACCGCTTTTCTGAACGGCTCGCATAATGGCATCCGCCATGATCCGTGATGTTTCAGGGTGTCCCGGATGTGCTTTTACAACAACCGTACAGCCCGCTGCAATCGCACTGGCTGTATCTCCGCCTGCAGTTGAAAAGGCAAAAGGAAAATTACTTGCTCCAAAAACAGCAACTGGTCCGAGCGGCACATTGGTTTTCCTGATATCCGGTTTTGGCGGTACCCTGTCCGGATTGGCAGTATCTATGCTTGCATCAAATGAGTATCCTTTTTCAAGTGCTTCTGCATAGCTCCGCCATTGAAATACCGTCCTGCCTTTTTCTCCGGTAAGACGTCCTTCCGGTAAGTTGGACTCCCGTTGAGCTGTTTTAATCAAATCGGAATCAAGCGCTTCTATTTCATCAGCAATTGCTCTCATCAATGCAATCCGCTTCTGAACCGTATATTTTCTGATTGTAATAAAAGCTTCAAGCGATTTCTGCAATACAGCTTCCAATTCTTCTTTTGTAATATTCATATTTTATGGGTTAGCAGTCGATGAATGATTACAAACAGGGAACCGCTCTGCGGTTGCATGCTGCCTGTTCGCACAAGCGGCTCCGGAGGAGCCCTCTGTTTATAGAAACAATATGCATATTTAAATTTAACCATTCTTTGCTACAAACAGGAAACCGCTCTGCGGTTGAACGCTGCTTGTTCGCACAAACGGCTCCGGAGGAGCCTTTTGTTTATGGAAACAATATGCACATTTTAAATTTAACCATTCTTTGCTACAAACAGGAAACCGCTCTGCGGTTGCATGCTGCCTGTTCGCACAAGCGGCTCCAGAGGAGCCCTCTGTTTATAGAAAGTCGACATTCTTTTCAAGGCATAGCGCGGCTCCGGAGGAGCCTCCTTGCTATGCAACCGGCGTATCTATTGTTAAATTCAAATAATCCGGCAATGCAGGCTGCGTTTCGATTGCCTTGTTGATAATGGCAAGAACTTTTTCCCTTTCCGCACCTTCCAGAACCAGCCTGGGCGCACGCACATATTCTGAACCGATTCCCGCAACGGCTGCTGCAAGCTTGATATTCTGTACAAGCTTGGGATGAATATCCAGTTCCAGAAGCGGCAGATACCAGCGGTAAACGCTCAATGCCTCTTTATACATGCCTGCTTTTACAAAATTAAAAATTGCCACCGTCTCCTTTGGAAATGCATCCACCAATCCGCCTACAACGCCGTCTGCCCCAAGCATTACTTCTTCCATAATCAATGTATCAACACCGCAGAATATCCGGAAACGATCCCCGAAACGATTAAACAACCTTGTCACATTACTTACATCACGGGTGGATTCTTTGATAGCATGAACATTCGGGATTTTGGCCAGCTCTTCAAACATATCCAGCGTCACTTCAATCTTGTAATCAACCGGATTGTTGTAAATCATCAGCGGCAAAGCAGTACTTTGTGCAATGGTTTTGAAATAGGTAACAGTTTCAAGATCATCTGCTTTGTAACGCATGGGCGGCAAAACCATCAAGCCGTCTGCTCCGATGGATTCTGCTTCCTTTGCAATACTGACCGCCTCTGCTGTGGACTGTTCTGCGATGCACAGGACAACAGGAAAACCGGCCGGAACAAATTGTTTGGCAAACCTGATCAGCTCCATTTTTTCAGCTCTTGTAAGCGTACTTGCCTCGCCCAATGAACCCGAAACAATAGCGCCGGTAACTCCCGCCTCAATCTGAACTTCCAGATTTTTACGGAACATTTCAAAATCAATTGTATCGTCTGATTTAAAAGGTGTAACCAATGCGGGAAAAATACCCTGCCACGATTCTTTGTTCATGCTGAATTATATTTAGGATAATGTATATCTTTTTTGTCAAAGGTAAATGATTGACAAGCTATGAATATTCGCTGGATTTAATCAATAATATACAGATTTTAACCTTTTGACAAACAATTGTCTTTATGGCTTGTTTTCCACAAATACAACCTGTGCCCGATCTGCCTTGCGGATCTTTTTAAGGAAATCAATCCACGCAGCAAAATCCTTTGATTCATAACGTCCGCCGTTGAGCACCAGTTTTCTGGAACAAACCAGTTTGTTATCCGCATAACTTATTTTTGATTCATAGGTACCGAACAATGAACTGATCTGATAGGCAGGCAATGTAGTTTCCAGCTTGTATGCCGCAGGAATTACGTAAGAAACCGTATCCAGATCTGTAAAATTGTACTCTGAAAAAGGCAGATAAAAATCAGTAGTCCGTTCCGTCAAGACAGGCAGTTCCATGGGCCGGCTCAGCAAATTGGGCTTGACGAATAAACGTGCACCCGCTTTCGTTGCGCAGTTTCTTATATTCAGGCTCAGCTTTTCGGTAATGGTTGGCTCCTGATCTTTCCCTTCCATCAATTCAAACTGCTGCAAATCAAGACTTGGCAGGTTTATATGATTCATCAGCCATTTCCTTTGTTCCTCCTTATTTCCGTTATGTAAAAGACGGTTGCGGGATTCCTGCTGAAGGCCGGCATACAATGCATGCACTTCGACCTGGCCATTTCCGCTTTCTTCCAGGTTTACGCTTGTACGGCTGTTCCGGATATTATGATGGGATTTGTAATCGCGCGTTGAAACCAGTTTTCCGCCTTCCGGCATCACCAGCAGTGCATGACGGCTGCCGGTAAATGTACCCATAAAATCAGGTTGTGTTGTCTGGCTGGTGCATTCCAGCCACATGGTATCCTTTGCGGCTATGGCGCAGGCAATTACATGATTAAACTGGCTGCTCGGAAAATCTGTTTTCATTTGAGCCCCTTCACCTGCTCTGATCAGTGCGGGGTAACAGGTTATTCCTGCCTGCCGCAATGCCGCAAGTGTAAAATTGGTCAGCGCCTTGCAATCACCGTAACCTTTGTTTGCAACAGTGAGCGCATCTATGGTTTGCCAGCCGCCGATGCCAAGCTGAATACTTACATATCTGGAACGGGACTGCATCCACTTGTAAATCCGCTGCACTTTCTCCTTTTCCGACCTGACATCTTTGACCAATGTTTTTATTTCAGAAACAATCGCGGGCGGAAGCACATCCCTGCCGGCATTTAACGTATAATAGAACCGGCTTAAATCTTCCCAGCTGTCAAAGTTCCCCCTGTAATCCTGTATCTCGAATTCGGACGGAGCCGCCATCACCATCGGCGTAAATTCCATGAGCGGCAATGGATACAAGTCTCGTTTTGGATTTACTGCATAGTTTTCAATCGTCCAGAGATATACATCAGCGCCATCCGCTACCGATTTTTTAACCGGTGAAATTCCGTTGTATTCTTTGTAACGGAACTTGAATCCAGCCGGCGCCTTGATTTTGTATTCGGCATGCTCAACCGCAGCATGCACATTTGCAACCGGCATCCATTTCGGATAAAACATCATATTCCGGTCTCTGGTCTCATAGCTGTACTCGATTGTATAAGGGTAAGGATAACTTTTCTTGCCGAAATCCGCCAGTTTTACCCTTGCATCCGTAATATCATCACCCGAGGAACCATATCCGTAATCATCAATATCCGCGTTTTTAAGCTTTTTCACAAGCTTTCCATCGGCAGCATACAGGCTTCCGCTGATATCCGTAATCTTGGTGAATTTGTCGTAGCCAACCATTAGCCGGCTATATTCCTCCTCTCCTTTTTCATTCAGTACCGTTACTACGGTGCGGCTGTGCAGCCTGGCTTCGCCTTTGGATTCTATTTCCCAGAAAGTTTCATCAAGCCGGATTACAGCATCTGCATCTTTCATCAGTTCCGGACTGATCTTGCTGACGTCATAGGATTGTCCGGACACGCTGGACGACAAGGCAATGTACACCTGCACTAGCATGCAGGATATCAGAAATTTGATTTTCATGTTGTATAGTGTGATCAGTTGACTCTTTTCTTGATGACAAGCGGCTGTGCATGTTTCTGAACGACTCTTTCAAAAAACTCTTTCAGATCATGATATTCATCCGGCAGAAAGCGGGTTTTATTGACCAGCAATGAACTGTTAACCTGAATTACGTTTCCTGTCTGACGGATTTGATAAGCAAATTTTCCTGCTTTTTCAGGAAGCACGATTACTTCCGGCTTTGGAATTTCTTCCAGCATATATCCGTCCGGCAGTTTGAAGTTGCCGATATAGGAGTGTGCGATTCCGCTTGTAAGGTCCAGTGGATAAATCCGGTCTTTTGACTTCAGCGGATTGCTTGCCCATCTTCCGGCCATCATTGGATTAAAGTAAAATACATCGGGAGACGAATTTTCATCCAGCAGTTCAAAGTCACAGGTTACGTTGACAGTACTTTTCAGGTCTTCACTTGCATTTTTGACAGCGATATTCTGAATCGTCCATTCCGGAGCCTGCTTTTTCAAATCCTCATGAAACACATTTTCCGGTTCATTCACATATTTTCCCCGCCAACGAAGGGCTTCATAACCGCCGTAGGAAATGGTATAATTACCTTTGACACTTCCTTCCTCCGGAATAATTTCTGCATTGATCATTTCCAGTTTGCTCTGACTATCTTTCGGGACGATGTCCAGAAAACGTCCCGCTCCTTTTCTGGGGATCAGTCTTCCAGAACCGTTCAGTGCATGTTCGGGCAGCAGGCCGGCTTTTGCATAAGGCTGTGTTGCATCCAGCAAATACTCCTTTTCGCCGATCTGCACATGGCTGATTACATAATTGAAACTTTCAAGCAATGGAATTTCCTTGTAAATCTGTCCGTGTGAACGTGTGCTGAGAAGTACAGGATTACATTCCAGTTCAAGCTCCCGGAGCAAAGTTGTAAGTACAAGATTGATTTCCGTGGCATTTCCTTTTCTGTTGTCATAAGCTTTCCTGACGCCGCCATTAGAACCCAGACCGGCGTACCCGTCCCATTTCATGTAATTCTGAATACTGGAATAAGCCATTTCCATTTTTTCCTCAGGCGTTTTTGCAGCCCTTATAATTTCGTCCCTTTTTTCCTTCAGGTAAGATGATTTCCGCAGTTCACCGCCAAACCAGTTTACTTCATCCAGTGTTTTTTCAACATCACTCCAGGTTTGGGAATAATGCTTTGTCATTTCTCCGGGTATATAAAGGCTTGACAGTTCGAAGTTGATTTTGGAAAGATAATCGAGCTCTGTTGTAATATAAGGCTCATTTACGAAAGCCGGAGCATCTTTAACCACAAACCGGTATGCAATTCCCTGACCGTCAAATCTGCTGTGGCCTACATTGACAACCGTTTGTTCCTGTTTGTTGATATAAAGCGGAAGGTAACCGCTCATTGTCGTTTTGTAACTGAGAAAATGGGGAATGACAATGCGGTACTCACTCCATTTGGAAGGAATGGAGCCCTGAAAACGCCATGTATCCGGTTTGTCCCTGACATTCAGCGGCGTTGTACGGCTGTAAGCATACTCGATAACAGAACCTTTTTTTACATTCGGCAAATTGAATTTCAGAACATAATTCACATCGGATACCTTTTCTCTTTTCACCGACTTTTTGTCCAGTGCGGAGGCAACTATTTTTCCTCCTTCCAGATTGTAGGTAAATCCTCTCAGGTCTGAAATAACTTCCTCTTTGTCTACACTGGAACCGTCATAATACGGCAGCGAAACAGATGCGCGGTCCAGCGCGGATTCTTTCAGGATCTTGATCCTGACCCAGGTGTCCATGTTGATCATTATTCCTCTGAGCTTGTCATAGGAAAAGGTCACATCCCCGTAATCATAAAGATAAACTGCATCGGCGGTACTGTCGCCGGGATAGGCGTTCATTTCCAGAGAAGCATGGTCTACAACGCTGAACTTTGGCTTGAAGTCTTCCTGGGAAAAAGCATTAAAAGAAATGAAGGATAAAAAAGCAAAGGCAACAGCCTTCCTTTGGACAGCGCAGGACAGTTTGCGCCCAAGTAAACAAATTGACATACAACAAATAGATAGAGGGTAGATTTTAATACAAAATTTTGCAGATATTCTTAATTTTCAAAGTTTTACTACAACAGATTGTATATTTTTTTTCAGTAAAAAGTGTCCAGGGGTAAAAACAGATTAAAATGCCTATTTTTGACACAAAAATGAACTTCTGTTTGTTCTGCAGTCATCTGTTCCTGAAAACCCAAAATCATTAACACTACCTATTTTATTATGTCATCTTCACAAAATGGAAATCCACTACGCGTTCTGGTCGTTGGTTGTGGTAATATGGGTGCATCCCATGCGTTTGCTTATCAGCTACTTGACGGTTTCGAGATTTGCGGGATCGTCTCTACCGGCAAAAGCAAGGAAGTTCTGAATGAAAAGCTTGGCGGCGGATACAGCCTGTTCAGCGACTACGAAACGGCGCTGAAAGAAACCAGGCCGGATGCCGTTTGTATTTCCACTTACCCCGATACGCATGAAAACTTTGCTGTCATGGCATTGGAGCATGGCGCGCATGTTTTTATAGAAAAACCGCTTGCAGATACTGTTGAAGGTGCTAAAAGAGTTGTTGAAGCTGCGCAGAAAGCCGGCAAGAAAGTTGTAGTAGGCTATATTCTGCGCGTGCATCCTTCCTGGGAACGTTTCGTTGCCGAAGCACAGAATCTCGGAAAGCCGCTTGTCATGCGCATGAACCTGAATCAGCAGAGCCATGGCTACATGTGGAGCGTTCACCGTAATCTGATGAAAAGCCTGAGCCCGATTGTAGACTGCGGCGTTCATTACATTGATGTGATGTGCCAGATGACACGCTCGAAGCCGTTGCGTGTGAATGCCATCGGCGCACGCATGACGGAAGATATTCCGGCAGGAAATTACAATTACGGCCAGCTTCAGATCTGGTTTGAAGATGGTTCCGTAGGCTGGTATGAAGCCGGCTGGGGACCAATGATCAGTGAAACTGCATTCTTTGTAAAGGATGTGATCGGACCGAAGGGCTCCGCTTCCATCGTGGCCAAAGATGCAGGCGGAAGCGGCAAATCGTCTTCTGTTGAAGCGCATACAAAAACCGAATCCATCCGCGTGCATCATGCCGAACTGAACGAGCAGGATGAATTCGTACATCAGGATACGTGGATCAATCTGGAAGACGAACCGGATCATCAGGAGCTTTGCAACCGTGAACAGCGTTATTTCCTGAAAGCAATTACAGAAAACCTGGATCTTACGGACCATCTTCAGGATGCCGTTACCAGTCTGCAGATTGCTTTTGCATGCGATGAATCTGTTAAAACAGGCCGTACCGTAGACCTTGTTTAACCTCCTTACTTCAAGGAACCCGAAAGCCCATCAGACCAGCCGGACACAGGCTGGTTTGATGGGCTTTTTTCTTTGCCGGCCATAAGTATCTGTACAGCTGTTTAGACTTCTTTCTGCGGTAAAAAAGATCATCCAAACTTAACATTCAGAAATAGTATGAATACGTGCCGCAGCTACTTTTCTTATACAGGAATGGAGCTAAGTATCTGATTACATGGAATGAACACTTTTATGAACTATTATTTCTGCAAACGTTTGCACAAATATTTATGTTTTTCTTTGGACGCCATTTAAATATTCTTGTTAAATATTATAATATTGCAACATGTTTTTAAGCGATTTAATTAATTCCAGATTTGGCATAATAAAACCCAAACCAGTCACCAGGGCTGAAATGCCGGAAAAGTTAATATTCAATAACCCCTTCATAAACGGCAGCATTGTTGCTTTTTAATTATTCTGCTTTCCGGATTAATAGTTAACTGACTTTCCTGGCCAGAAGTAGTTTGAGATAAATTGTATTAATATTTGACTATAAGCATATTAATAATAAGTTAAACAAATCCAGCAATAAACATTCTTTCATGTTACGTAACTTAAAACCTGGCTTATGATGAAAAAACAACCTGACTGACTTAAATCTTTAAAACAAAAAAGTACTTACAATTTCCATTATTCAATGAAGAACGTTTAACTAACACAGACCTTAGATGAAAAATACCGATACCAAAAAATGGATGTTCCGAATGAGGAATATCCGGAATTCTTTATGTCTGCTGCCTGCACTTTCATGCTCGCTTATGGCAGTTGCCCATAACAAGATTGAATCCGGTCCTGCTGCTGTCATCAATGCAGATAAAACATTAAAAGGAAAAGTAACAGACAAGACAAACGGCGAAGGCCTTCCCGGCGTGAACGTCGTGGTGAAAGGTACAAGCACGGGAACAACTACGGACGGAACCGGAAATTATACGATTTCAGTTCCGGACAACGGCGCCACGCTTGTTTTCAGCTTTGTGGGTTATATAAGCCAGGAAATTGCCGTCGGCAACCGCAGCGAACTGGATGTGGCCATTGAGTCCGATTCCAAAGCGTTGAGTGAAGTAGTCGTTATCGGTTACGGTACCGCCAGAAAATCGGATCTGACCGGCGCGGTAGGTTCCGTTAAAGAAGAACAACTGAAAGAACGTCCGGCTCCTTCGCTGAACCAGGCTTTGCAGGGTAAAGTATCCGGGGTTCAGGTGAACGTTAACTCCGGACGTCCGGGCGGAAGAAGCAATGTGCGTATCCGTGGTTTCAGCTCCATCAACTCTTCCAACAACCCGTTGTACGTTGTGGATGGTGTCATGCTTCCGCAGGGAACACAAAACCAGTACAGCTCGGCGATTGACTATATCAACCCGAATGACATCGTATCGGTGGAAGTACTGAAAGATGCATCTTCAACGGCTATTTACGGTGCAAGAGGTGCCAATGGTGTAATCCTTATCCAGACCAAAAAAGGAAGATCGGGCGAAGGAGTCATTACTTACAATGTAGATGTGAGCGTACCGACGATCGGGCCGAAAAGACCGCATACGCTGAATGCACAGCAGTATCTGGATGTTGAGGATCTTGCCTATGCAAACATCGAAAAGTTTGACCCTGCGGGCTGGGCTTCCGGAAAATATGCCAACCTGAACCCGCAAACGCGCAGAAGAGACTTTTCAGTGCAGCACCCGGATGTATTTACGTTGGCGCCGGATGGCAGCTACAAGCCAAACTATGATACAGACTGGTTCAAAGAAGCAACGCAGAATAAAATTTCCCAAAACCATCAGCTGGGTTTCAGCGGCGGTAATGAAAGAACAACATACGCTTTGTCTCTTGGCTACCGCGATGATCAGGGTTTACTGAAAGAATCTTACCTGAATCGTTATTCAACGCGTTTCAGCATTGACGATCAGGTTAAAAAATGGCTTAAAATCGGAGCAACGCTGAGCTATAACAACCAGAGTGAAAACCTAGTGGACATCAACGATGCCGTGCCTCGCCAGATGGTTGAAGATTTCCCTTTTCTACCTGTACGGTACCCGAACGGAACTTTTGCCAACAACAGGGATTACCCTCAGGCAGAAGGCTCATTCAGCTCGATTCACAGGTTAACCGGACGTAAATACATTGTGAACACGGCTACTACATTGGGTAGCTTGTACGGCAATCTTACGCTGGCAAAAGGCCTGGAACTACGTTCTGTTTTAGGTATAAACGTTGTTAACCAGGAAGTAAACCAATCGCAGACACGTACTTTGGCCATATCCGAATTCGGTACAGCCAGCAAAGACGCCAGAAAAGAAACTTTCTGGTCATGGGAAAACTACCTGACTTACAACAAAACAGTCGGCATTCATGCATTTAACGCACTTGCGGGTATTTCATGGCAAAAAACGAATGTTGCAACCACAGCTGCAAGCGTTCGTAACTTCTCAACGGATTATTTCGGATACGAAAACCTGGGTGCAGGTGCCACACTGCCGGGTGTAAACTCAGGTGCACAAAGCTTTGCATTCAACTCGTACTTTGGACGTGTCAACTATACCTTGCTTGACAAGTATCTCGTTACGTTTACAGGTCGTGCGGATGGATCTTCCAAGTTCGGGGATAACCATAAATTCGCATTTTTCCCTTCTGCTGCCCTGGCATGGAAAGTATCTGACGAAGAATTCCTGAAAGGCAATTCCGTCATTTCCGGTCTGAAACTTCGTACAAGCTACGGTTTGACGGGTAACTCCGAAATTCCTCCGTATTCCTCCTTGTCTCTGCTAAGCTCTACCTACGCTACGGTTTACAACGATGCAAGAGTAAGCGGAACGGGTATCAACAGATTGGCTAACCCTGATCTGAAATGGGAAAAAACGGCACAAACCGATGCGGGTATTGAAATCAGTTTCCTGAAAGGCAGAATTTCTGTTGAAGCCGATTTTTATTACAGAAAAACCACGGACATGCTTCTGGATGCGCCGGTACCACGTTCAAGCGGTTATGCTGTAATCAGAAAGAACATCGGTTCCATGCAGAACAAAGGGTTTGAATTTACTCTGAACACAACGAACATTGAAAGAGGTGACTTCACCTGGAACACAAGCTTCAATATTTCATTGAACAGAAACAAAGTGCTTTCACTGGCAACACCTTCCGACATTTTCGGTGTGGGCGGTCCTAACTTTACAAACCAGACGGGTATTATCCGCATCGGTGAGCCGGTTGGATCGTTCTGGGGACTTATCCGTGAAGGAACATGGAGCGAAGCGGAAAGAGATCAGGCTGCGAAATTCACCAGCTACCGCAATAACCTGACGATGCTTCCGGGCGATATCAAATACCGCGACATCAACGGCGATGGTGCTATTACAGATGCTGACCGTACAATTATCGGAAACGGTAGCCCGAAAGCATGGGGTACCTTCTCCAACACCGTTCGTTTCAAAAATTTCGATCTTACCTTTGATGTACAGTATTCATACGGTAACGACGTCATGGACATGACGCTTCACCCGAGCGAAGACCGTGTTTCGATTGCCAACAGCTACACGACCGTTCTGAATGCATGGACGCCAACCAACCAGAACACGCCGGTTGCACAGATTCGTGAAACAAGAGCAGGATATGTTACAAACGTAGATTCGCACTGGATTTTCGACGGATCGTTCCTGCGCGGAAGAAACCTTTTGCTGGGCTACAACATTCCGTCCGATGTGGTCAGCAAAATCAAACTCAGCAAACTGAGAGTTTATCTTTCTGCCCAGAACTTCTTCCTGCTTACCAAGTACCCGCACGGCGATCCGGAAGTTACACCTACAAACGGAGATCAGAACAGCAACGTTTTCTCTCAGGGTATGATCTGGCACGGCTATCCGAAACCAACTACTTACATGGCAGGTTTACAGATCGCATTTTAACAAGCCAATTCATTTATTTTAATAAAAACATTGATTATGAAGTTATATAGTTTAAAAAATGTAGCCAAAGTATTGCTCTGCGGGTCCATTTTGCTTGGCCCGACGAGTTGCTCAGACTTCCTTGACGAACAAGATCCGTCCAACCTGACGCCGGAAAGCTTTTACACGATTCCCGATCACGCAGAAGCTGCCGTAGCTGCAACCTATGCAGGCCTTCGCTTTTATGGTGACGGGGCCGGTATCTTTTCCGCAAACTGGCAGATGCTTGAAGCCGTAACCGGAACAGCAACCACAGAAACCGGTCAGAATTCGGATTTGAACAACCTGTACTCGCTGACGTATGACGGAAACACGGCGCATGTCAACAACTGGTACAATGGTTTGTACCGGATTATTGCCAATGCAAATCTTGCACTGGACAAGATTCCGACCATTCCTTTCCTGGCTCCGGCAACAGAAGCACAGAAAACAAGATTGCTGGGAGAAGCCCGTTTCTTACGCGCATGGGCTTATTTCTATGCAGTAAGACTTTGGGGTGATGTTCCGTTGATCACAAAACCACAAACTGCCAATTCCGAAGATTTTCTTCCGTCCCGCGCTCCGCAGGAAAATGTATACAACCTGATCGTTGAAGATTTGCTGGCTGCTGAATCTGCAGGCCTTCCTATGACAGACGTAAGCGGTCGCGCTACAACCATTGCTGCCAAATCATTGCTTGCAAAAGTATACCTGACAATGGCCGGATTTCCGCTAAGCAAAGGCGCATCGCATTACAAACTGGCTGCCGACAAGGCTTTGGAAGTAATCAATTACTCCAAGGCAAACCCGACTCAGCTAAACCTTTTCAATACGTACAAGGAAGTGCATCAGGAAAGCCTGAAAAACCGTCTGGAACATATCTTCATGATCCAGTACAACATTTCGGTAGCAGGCAACCCGCTTGGAGATTATTATCCTAACTTCAAACCTGTTACTTATTCAGGTCCGGGCGGAACGGGAAGTACGGTTCCAACGCTTTCTTTCTACAATTCCTACGAAAAAGGCGACCTTCGTACGGTTGATCAGGAAGGATGGTTTTACACCACTTACTTTACAAACGGTGACGGTGCAAGGTTTAACCTTGGTGCACCTTATGTTTTCAAGCATTTCAACATAACCGCAAATGGCACACAAGGCGTACCGGGCACCCGTAACAATAACCTGAACGTTCCGCTGATCCGCTATGCGGAAGTGCTGCTTATCTATGCAGAAGCACAAAATGAAGTTGGCGGGCCAACTCAGGAAGCATATGACGCATACAAAAGGATAAGAGACAGAGCCAAGCTTGCAACGCCTGCGCTGGGAACTTTCACACAGGCATCTTTCCGCGAAGCCGTATGGAGAGAGCGCTGGTATGAGTTCGCTTACGAAGGCATCACCTGGTTCGATATGGTGCGTCTGCGTAAGGTGTTCAACGAAAAAACAAAAGGATTTGACAACTTCGTAGGCCATCTTAACCTGAACGTAGGTTCCGGCGTAGCATTGCAGGAAAAACATTTGCTGTTCCCGCTTGGAGTTCAGGAAATGAAAAATAACCCAAACCTGACTCCTCAGAATCCCGGTTATTAATTTCTTGATTGAATAAAAAAGTCAGCTCCGGTGCATGTGCACGGGAGCTGACTTTTTTATTGGGAAATATTTTATGAGGACTTATGAAAAAACGTCCTTTTGATATTGCGAGAACAATTTAATCTTCAAACAAGCTGCCCAGACCGCCGATGACCGAACCGCTTTCTTTTCTGGAATTAGGCCCGCCGATGGCAAGTCGCTGAATGAGCTTGGAAATAGGCATGGACTGGATCCAGCAACGGCCCGTGCCGCGCAAGGTTGCCAGAAACATGCCTTCTCCGCCGAATACCATGGATTTCAATCCGCCGGACCGCTGGATATCAAAACTTAACGATTGTTCAAAAGCAACTACACAACCCGTATCAATGCGCAGTGTTTCATTGTTCAGCTGACGTTCCATCACTACACCGCCGGCATGCACAAATGCCATTCCATCGCCTTTCAGTTTCTGAAGAATAAACCCTTCGCCGCCAAACAAGCCTGAGCCGAAGCGCTGGTTAAAATGGATTTTCATGCTTGTTCCCATCGCAGCGCAAAGAAAACCGTCTTTCTGAACAATCAGCTCATTGCCGTATATTTTGGACAAGTCAATAGGCATGACCGTTCCGGGATAAGGTGCGGCAAAGGCAAGTTTTCTTTTTCCGATTCCTCTGTTTGTAAAATGCGTCATAAACAGCGATTCTCCGGTCAGAAGCCTTGTTCCAGCCTGAAAAATCTTGCCCATAATACTTTGATTCGCTTCGGAGCCGTCGCCCATTTTGGTTTCAAACTGAATGCCGTCTTCCATAAAAAGCATGGCACCGGCTTCTGCAATGACAGTTTCATTGGGGTCCAGCTCGATTTCCACAACCTGGATATCATCGCCAATGATTTTGTAGTCAATTTCGTGTGAGATCATCTTCGTACATTTTATTTTGAATAGTCGCTGTGAACTTTTAACGGACTCTGTTCTTACTCCTCTTCTTCCTCACTGGTTTTCTTTTTCTTCGATTTCCGTGTTTTCCGGCCCGGAATATCTTCCCGGTCACGAAGCTTTTTGTCATCCACATTCTTGTTCAGAAATTCATTGATGCGGTCCATATCAAAACTCGTCGTGATTTCACCGAATGAATTAATCTGAATGTCAAAGCCGTCCAGATCTTTATGAACGCGGGGTTTTTCCGCATCCGGCTTTGCTATATCGGTTTGTTTCTTTTTAGCCATGTGATTGATAGCAGTGGAACGTTGGAACGGTCCGTTGTTCAATGATTACGAAAATATGCAATAAATATTCAGTTAATATCTGAAATTGATCCTGTGGTTATAATACAACTATGCCAGGCGAATTTGTGCCGGTAAACGGTCAAGTGCATTTTCAAGCCTTCTGATCACTTCTTCCTTTCCAAGAATTTCCATGATGATCATCAGATCCGGGCCGGCACCTGCTCCGGTAACCGCAAGCCGCAGTGCCTGCATAATTTTGCCCATTTTAACGCCAAGATTTTCCATTGTGGCTGAAAGTTTATCCTTGATGTCATGAGCGGTAAAACTGCCTTCAAATCCGGCCAAAGCATCTTTAAATCCTGAAATGGCATTTACAGCTTCTTCATTCCATTTTTTCACTGCCGTATCCTGATCGTAGGTCTCCGGCGCATGGAACAAAAAGACGGATTCATCCGCAATTTCGCGCACAAAATGCACACGGTCTTTCAGCAAATGAACGATCTGTGCAATCTGGTCTTCATTGACGGAAATTGATTTTTGCTGATAAAGCGGTTTCAGCTGCGCAATGATTTCTTGATCGTCAAGCTGTTTCAGGTATTGCTGATTAAACCAGTTGGCTTTCTGAATATCAAATCTTGCTCCGGCTTTATGTACCCGGTCAAAGCTGAAAGTCCGGATCATTTCTTCCATGCTGAAAAGCTCCTGCTCCGTTCCGGCATTCCATCCGAGCAGTGCCAGAAAGTTGGCCGTTGCCTGCGGCAGATAGCCTTCTTCGCGAAACCCTTTTGCCTTGTCGCCCGTAACCGGATCGGTCCATTGCAACGGAAATATCGGAAATCCGCCGAGGTCTGCATCCCGCTTGGAGAGCTTGCCGTTCCCGTCCGGTTTCAGCAGCAAGGGAAGGTGTGCAAACTGTGGCATGGTGCTTTCCCAGCCAAGGTAGCGATACAGTAAAACATGCAAAGGAGCAGAAGGAAGCCATTCTTCACCACGGATCACGTGCGTTATGCCCATCAGATGATCGTCCACAATATTGGCAAGATGATACGTAGGCATGCCGTCGGACTTCATCAGCACCTTATCGTCTATTTGTGAAGAGTGAACAACAATCCAGCCGCGGATCAGGTCATTGAAACGGATGTCTTCCTTCGGCATGATTTTCATCCTGATGACATACGGCATTCCGCTTTCCAGCCTGGACTTGGTTTCCTCGGCAGACAAAGTCAGCGAATTCTTCATTTCCATGCGTGTAATGGCGTTGTACTGCGCGGCTGCCACTTTTGCAGCTTCCAGTCTTTTGCGCATTTCGTCCAGTTCTTCGGCCGTATCGAAAGCATAATAGGCTTTTCCTTCTCGGATCAGCTTTTCTGCGTATTCCATATACATTTCTTTTCTTTCCGACTGGCGGTAAGGTGCATTCGGGCCACCCTGCTGCGGGCCTTCGTCGATTTTTACACCCAGCCATTCCAGTGCTTCCAGTATATATTCCTCTGCACCCGGAACGTAGCGGTTCTGGTCGGTATCTTCAATACGAAGCAACATCTGGCCTCCCTGCTGGCGCGCAAACAAATAATTGTACAAAGCGGTGCGGACACCGCCTGCATGAAGCGGGCCTGTCGGGCTGGGGGCAAATCTTACTCGGACGGGTTGATTATTCATTTATTCTTGACTATTAAATTCTGGTTTTGAAAGTCATTTTTTGTCATGGATGGAAACTAATGGTCATTGATGGTCATTAGTAGTCACAAATGATTTGGATGAGCTTTTAAGAATGTGGCAACAAATCCTGGTGCGGGCGTGCTATTCTACTGCAATTACTGAAATTTCTACATTCACATCTTTGGGCAGCTTTGCAACCTGTACGGTTTCGCGCGCCGGCGGTTCACTGGTAAAAAAGCTTCCGTAAATCTCGTTTACCGCTGCAAAGTCATTCATATCTTTCAGGAATATGCTCGACTTAACCACGTTGGCAAATCCCAGCCCGGCTGCTCCGAGAATATGGCCGATGTTCTGCATGACCACGCCTGTCTCTGCTTTGATATCGCCGGAAGTCGCCAGTTCTGCTGCAATCTGACCTGAAACATAAAGCGTTCCGTTTACTTTAACAGCCTGGCTGTAAGGCCCGATCGGAGCCGGCGCTTTTTCTGAATATATAATTTCTTTTGGCATAAAATGGATAAATTGATTTGGTAAAATTACCAAAAATGATGTGCGGATTAAATTATCAGCCCTGAAAAAGCGCTTTAAGCTCCGTTGCTTCGGCTGGATTCATACGGCCGGCCAGAACAAGCCTCAGCTGACGGCGGCGGAGTGCGCTGAGATAAAGTTCTTTTTCATCATCCGTTTCCGGTTCGAGGTGCGGAACTTCAATGGGCCTTCCGTTCTGATCCACGGCAACAAAAGTATAAAAGGCGCGGTTTGTACTTACGCGCACGCCGGCAGGAATATCCTCGGCCCACACTTCCAGAAAAACTTCCATCGAAGAATTGAAAGCGCGCGTTACCTTGGCATTCATGGTAACGATATTGCCCAGCTTGATCGGTTCGGTAAAGGAAACATTGTCAACAGAAGCCGTGACTACGATGCGGTTGGAATGTTTCTGCGCGGCAATGGCGGCGCAAATATCCATCCAGTGCAAAAGCCTGCCACCCATCAGATTGTTTAAAGTATTGGTATCATTGGGAAGAACCATTTCTGTCATGGTGACTTCGGACTGATGCGGATGCTTGGGCTTTAACATGTGGTTATGATGAGAGATTAAAATTTCGGGCAACGGGTTTTCTTTCTTTCCTGCGCCTGCATCCGGTTACCGATCAGGTAAGTAGCGCGCATCTGCAGAAAAAGGTAACTGTCTTTACTCTTGGCACTTCCCCTGTTCCATCCGGGCTGCCGCGGTTCCTGGCCTATTTCGGCAGAACGGTCGGAAAGTCTTCTGGCCAGATCGCTTGGCAGCTGGTCGGGATTCGGGTATACCGTGCTTGCGTCATCCAGATAGTCGGAATTCACAAAGTTATTACAAAGCTCCACACCCAGGCTCAAACGTTCGGAAGTTTTGAAAGAAGTACCGATTCCGGCAGTAAATACAAGCGGCAGACGGTTATATTTAACTCCTTCCGTTGTAAGCGGCGCGAGTTTGTGCCATTTGCCATCCAGCTTTGCCTTTGGATTCAGCAGCGTAAACCCTGCGCCTGCCATCAGATAAGGATTAATGCGGGCCTGCCGGTTATATGAAAAAAGATCAGCCTGAATACCGAGATTGATGTCCGGGTTAAAAGTCCTGAAAGAAAGATTGTTCTGAAAGTTTCTGGCATACTTCTGGTCGCCGGACACCTGATAAAACCGCAGTTCTCCGCGTGCACTCACATGTTCCGACAGCCGGTACAATGCGCCGATTGAAACTGAAGGCCCTAGTCCGAGATGCTTCATATTCACGCCGTCTTTCAGATCACCCATGTAATAGGCAACGCCGACTCCGCCCGTCAGACTCAGAACCCCGAAAGGATTAATGTAACGATTGCCGAACCGGGACTTTCCCTGCGCGCATACTTGCATGGCTGTCAGGATCAGCATAGCCAGTAGTAATGCTTTATTTTTCATCATGGCACGGCCTGTATTCTTGTTAATGAGAAATTGCAATTTGTAAAGGAAATGAATTTATGCCAAACACAGGAAATGTCCACAAACTTCTTGCCAGTATAATAGCGGGATCTGAAGCAAGATGTATTAAGTTAAATGTGAAAAGTGAAATGTCGGAAAATGAAATGGTGAAGTAACTTCCGGATTGTAATTAAAAATAGGGAGAAGGAAAATGCAGGCCAAATGGAAGTATTTGCAGAATTTGAAATACTTCGTACAAAACTTAGTCAGATTGAAGTCGGTCCGGATCTGGATTTGTCTTCTTTGGCAAATGATGTCAATAAAATAAATCTATGTCCTGAAAACCAAAAAAGACTGCCATAAAGAATGACAGCCTTTTTTGTTATAAAATATTACTTGAAACCGGAATGTGCTTGTAATCTAGTCCCTCTTTACAGAACTGGCGCCCGAAGTACTGGAATGAACTTCGTTATCACGGACATTTCCCGAGTATCGGACACTGCTTGCGCCGCTGGCGTCTGCACGCACCGATGAACTGGCAACAACTGCTGCGCTGCTTGCGCCGGATGCATCAATGTTGACGACCTTGCAGGAAAAATCTCTTCCCTTGAATGAAGATGCGCCCGAAACTTCTCCGTTCAGAACATCGCCTTTGCCGGAAAGCACCAGTGACGATGCGCCGGACAAATCAAAGCTTACTTTCGGGGCCGAAAAACTCATTGTAACCTGCGAAGCGCCGGAAACATCAATATCCATACTTTTAACTCCCGTAAAATCGCCCACATTCGCCTTGCACGCTCCTGAAAAATCAACAGCTTCCAGAGCCGGCATCGTTATCTGAACGTTTACCGTTTTCCGGTTTCTGTTCCAGCCTTTGCTTTTATAACCCAGATGCAGCGTGCCATCCTTTACGGAAGTTTCCAGATCCTGCAGATCTTCGGTGCGTCCGCTTGCCGATACGCTGAACCTGTTACCTTGCTTGACTTCGATTCTGAATGCACTGCCCATGGACAGTTTGTTGAAACCGGAAACATTGAAGCCGCGGGTTTCCTGCGCCGAAGCATTAATGGATAAACACAAAGCCAGCAAAGCAGCCAAATGAGATAAAAATAACTTTTTCATAAGTAATCAATTAGATTTTTTAAAAGATGACCGGTATGCAATAAATGTTGCACTGGTTAGGAATTATTCCTGTACATTAATTTTACTGGCGCCGTTGGCATTTCTTTCCAGATTTGGTATCCGGCCCAGTTCTATTCTGGATGCGCCGGATGCTTCTACCTTTGCATTTTCGATATTCATTTCTGTTGCAGTCACTTTGCATGCTCCGGAGGCATCAAGATCCGCCGAACGTGCCGCTCCTTTCAGATAGGCTTTGGATGCACCCGAAACTCCCAGTGTAAGCTGGTCCGTTTCAACATCTATTTCAGTCTGGGTTGCACCCGAGATATCGATATCAAGCTTTTTAAGTCCTTTAAAACCCGTAATCCTTGTTTTGTTTGCTCCGGAAAGTGACACACTTTCCACATTCGGCATGGTGATGATCAGCCCGATTCTTTTCCATTTGTTGCTGTCGAATATACTTAATTCAGACTCGCGTTTTATCTGCAGCGTTTCTCCGTCCGTTACTACTCTCAGGTCGTCCACATCTTCCTGACTTTCACTGTCTGCCGAAATATTAAATTCGGCTCCCTCGCGGATCAGGATGGAATAAGCGCCGCCGATATCGACTTTTGTAAAATTGCCTGCCGGAAATTGCTTGATGTAATTGCCGCGCTCGCCCAGATCAATGTTGCTGTTATCATCGCCGTTCAGCTCGAACGAGTAATCCGGATTGTTGCTGCCTTCGTTTTCTTGTCGGATAAATTTGGCAGGAATATTAACACAAATCAGCCCGGAGTCACTCTTAACAGTCCATATGAGCTTGTTCCATACCACTTCTTCATTGTCCAGATCATAGCGTTGTACATTCCGGAAGTTATCGCCCCAGTGTGACAGCGAATAATAAAAATCACGCGTCATATGAAACGGTCTGTTATAAGGAATGTTCAGCGTAAGGTCAATCTGCTGGTCCCGGAAATATCCGCCTTTGCCAATCGACGGGCCGTCATTAAAAGTAAATACGGAATCCCTTATGCTGATGTCATACTTCAGAGCTTCGGCATTCTGACGCGCGTTCTCGCGGGAGTTACCGCGGGAAAAAAGTGTTTTGTCCAGCTTGATACTGTCCGTTCCGCTGTATCCTTCCAGCCTGATATCAACGCGAACGTTATCTTCATCGTCCATGTTTTCATGATCGAGTGTCAGCGTACCTTTTGGTAAAGCATAGTAAGCCGTTTGCTGCACCTCACTGCGGCGCGAAAAATTTCTCTGATACGATATTCCTCCGACTGTACTTCCGATAATCCCGACGATCCACAAACCCAGCAACGTAAGCCATACCGAACTTCCTACAATCCTTTTCTTGGACAAAAGCGTAAGGCCAAGCAGTAAAAAAGTTATAAAAGGAATCGCAGCGACAAGCAGTCCGGACAGAATCAGGATGCCGGGAAGTTCCTGAAAAATCCGGAACGGTGCCGGCAGGTTTTCAAACGGCGCAGCATTGGTTACGCCGAGTGCCACTCCGCCGCTGATGACAAGTCCAAGCAGGGAAAGTACCGCAATCGCAATCAGGATGGCACCGATCAGAATCCGGACGATGGGCCCAAAGCTTCTGAGCAATTTTCCCAAAGCACCGATGATCAGCGCAATGGCGCGGAAAGGGAAAAGAAGGACTTTCGTCAGGCCATGCTCTTCGCCGCCCTTTTCGTCCAGATTGAGGCTTTGCTTGATATTGGATTCAATATTGGAAAGCGTAATGGGTTCGCCCTGCATTTCCATTTTTTCCGTAAGCGTGTTAGCAGCCGGGGCAATTACCCAAAGGACGATGTAAATAATGACACCTGTTCCAAACACGAAAATGGACAATACCCAAAGAAACCGCACTACACCCAGATCCACTCCGAAGTAGGAAGCGACACCCGCCGCTACCCCGCCGACTACCTTGCGGTCGGGGTCACGATAGAATTTCTTGATCTTGGTATCTTCTTCAAGCGTGGTTGTTCCCGGAAATGCAACCCACATGGCAATGTAAACCAGCACCATAAAACCGGAAAGCGGACCCAGTTCATCTTCGATATTCAGATTCAGTATGCCCGAACCCGCCGGCAAGCCAATCACTGCAAACAGAAAAGCCAGACGGACCCAGATCGGATCAATGGTAAAATAATGGGCTAATCCTGCGGCAACTCCTCCGATCAGCTTGCGGCGAAGGTCTCTGTACAGTTTTCTGGGCGCAGCAGTTTGTGCTGTTTCCGTTTTTGGTGCGCTGTAAGATGACGAAGAAGAAGTGTAAGTTTCCTGTGCCGGTGCGCTATGGGTTTTTGCAGATACCGATTCCAGCGGATCAGCAAAAATATCATCAGACTGTTCGATGGCTTCAAAGTCGGCAACGGTTCCCATGGCAGCGATCAGTTCATCAACGTCGGAAAGTGAAATAACCTGTTTGGCCTCTGCTTTCTGCTTGTTGAGAAATCTTTCTGCAATCCTTCCTTCAATGTCTGAAAGTATCTCCTTGCTGTCGGCAAATGAAGAAAAGTACTTCTGTATCGACGAAAGGTACCCTTTGAGTTTCTCATAGCCGTCTTCCTCGATATGGAAGATGATGCCGCCTATATTTATGCTGATTGTCTTTTTCATGATGGTAAAAATCGAATGTCTCTTAATGATCAGTTAGGGTCCGGAAGAATCGTTGAATCGGTATTGCTTAGTTCTTCTGTCCGGTGAATGATGGTTTGTACCGACTGCGCCAGCTCGAACCATGTAGCCTGCATGGCATCCAGAAATACTTTTCCCTCATTGGTCAGAACGTAATACTTCCGCGGAGGCCCGGACGACGATTCCACCCATTTGTAATCCAGCCAGCCCGAGTTTTTCAACCTTGTAAGCAGCGGATACAATGTCCCTTCCACAACCATTATCTGAGCAGACGTCAGTTCATCCAACATATCCGAAGCGTACACTTCGCCTCTGGATATGATATGCAGTATGCAGAATTCAAGAATTCCCTTTCGCATCTGCACCTGGGCATTTTCAATATTCATGTGGATTCATGTGTTTATTAAATGAATAAGTTCATGGCTAATAGACAGGATTGATACCTTCTACCATACAAAGGTATACACAGGTACTTTGTGATGCAAGGTACCATGTTAGAAAAATATTTGTTCCGGGATGAATGGCTGCCATGCAGGTTAACCGGTTGAAAATTCATGTGACATTCCTGCCGTAATTTACGTTACTGATAAAATACAATTAAATCCCTGCAAATACTTATGAGTCAGACACAACTATACATGATTGCTGCAATGAGTGAAAACCGCGTTATCGGGCTTGAAAACAGGCTTCCGTGGCATCTTCCCGACGAGTGGAAGCATTTCAGGAAAGTTACTGAAGGCAAAGCTTTTCTGATGGGCCGCAAGAGTTTTGAAGCACCGGACGCACTTCATTCCGCATACAGAAACGTCATTCTCTCTTCACAAAAACCGGAAAAGACAGAACTGGATGTGGAATATGCAAAAGATATTTCCGAAGCGCTTGCGTTACTTTCTGGCGAAAACGAAGTCTTTGTATTGGGCGGCGCAACGGTGTTCAGGGAAATGCTTCCGATGGCTCAAAGACTTTATCTCACAATCGTGCATACGCAGGTGGAAGGAGATGCTTTTTTCCCGGATTTCGATCCGGATGAATGGGTTCTTGCGAGTTCGGAATTCCACGATACAGACCATAAACATCAGTATGCTTTTTCAATGAACCTGTACATCAGAAAAGCCGCCGGATGAATACAACTTGCAATCAAATGACCTGATGCCCGGATTATTAACACACACTTTATATCTGATTTGCTTTGTAACGGCTTTTTCAACATCGCTGAAAGCTCAGAAAAATATCGGGAATGAATGGATCCATCCGGCGCAGACCTATCTTCGTATTTCGGTTACCGAAACCGGATTTTACAGCATAACGGGTCGTGAACTTATTGCAGCAGGATTTCCCGCAGATTCGGTTGCTTCTTCGGCATTGCAGCTATTCCGCCGGGGAAAAGAAGTTGCCATTGAAATTCACAGTAAGGAACCGGAAAAGCTTGGCTATGAAGGTTCTGTCTCTTTTTACGGAGAACGGAACGACGGCGCACTGGATTCTTCACTTTACGTTTCGCCCACTGCGATGCCGCATCCGCATTACAGCCTCTATTCGGACACGGCCGCTTATTTTTTAACCTGGAACCGGGACGGCAAAACCGGAAAAAGGATAACGACGGCAGTAACTGAAAAAGCTGTGGATACGGTTGATTACCATTTTGAAGAAATTACGCATATTCTCCATTCACACTATGCACCCGGCAGTTTCTATCCGGCAGGAAGCAGCTTTGATAACGGCTCGGCGCTTTCAGACTATGATTTTGGAGAAGGCTGGACGGGACCGGAAATCAGGCAGGACCAACCTTTTACCATTTCAGAAAATACGAAAAATGCAGCCCGGAACCTTTTCAGTAAAGCTGAAATTGAACTGATTGCAGTCGGACGATCTGCCGGGAACCATGCTTTTGAAATCTGGTCGGGCGACAAAAACAATCTTGCTGAAAAACTGACTTCGTTTCAGCTGAAAGATTACAATTCCACACGCATTCATTTGTTTCTAAAACCTGAAAACCTCCATGACGACGGCAAAGTAAATCTTACACTCTTGCCGGCAAAAAAGGAAGGCAGTATTTCCGTTTCATTTTTCAGGTTAAAATATCCGCAGCAAACGCTCTCAGCAACCGGAAATGCGCAGGAAACATCCTTTTTTGATGACGCTGAAAAAGCGCGTTTCTGGAAAAACCGCAATACAGAAGATGCCGAATTTTACAATTGCTCCGACGCATACAACCTTCGAAAGCTGAACCAAGCCCGTTCAGGAATTCTGCTCGGCCGTGCCCGGAAAGTTATCCGCGTCAGCAAACCCTTGAAAGTACAGAACCTGAAAATGGTAAAGTTCAGCAATATTGATCCGCGATCAACGGATTATCTGATCATAACGCATCCACTTATGCACGTTCCGGTCGGGAACAAAGACCCGGTTCTGGAATATGCAGCTTACCGTGCATCCGCCAAAGGAGGAAATTACAAACCTTTAATTATCAGTATTGAAGAGATATACGACCGGTTTAATTACGGAGAACCCGGCCCGCTTGGCATAAAAAACCTGATTGCATGGATGCATGAAAATGGCAAGCTGAAATTTGTACTTCTGATCGGCAGATCCGCTGATCCACAGACAGCGCGCAGATTATCCGGTGCAAGGCAAATAGATATGGTTCCAAATGCAGGCTGGCCGGGTTCCGATCTTGCGCTGGCCATGCGGCCGGATGGCTTTCCGATGGTTTCAGTAGGAAGGATCAATGCATTCACTTCTCAGGATGTGTCCGATTATCTGCAGAAAGTAAAAGCTATGGAAGCCGAGCCTTCGTCTGCCGCGTGGCGTAAAAACATGCTGCACCTCAGCGGAGGAAGGTCCCGAGACGAACTTGCGACTTTCAGAGATTATGTCAAATCATTTGAAAAGAAAATTGCCGGCTCGGCTTTGTCGGCCCGCGTTCAAACGATTTCAAAGGAAACCGATGATCCGGTGGAGCATTTTCCCATTTACAATACCGTAAACAAAGGCGTTGCGCTTGTAACTTTATTTGGCCATTCCAGCCTCGATGTTACCGACATTGATATTGGATCTGCAACAAACGGAAAGTATAAAAACAAACCTTTTTATCCGGCTGTCATTGTAAACGGCTGCGCGTCGGGAAGTATTTTTTATTCCGCCAATACGCTCAGCAGCAACTGGATATTTGCAAAAGAAAGCGGTGCCGTTCTTTTTCTTGCGCATACTTTCAACGGCGTTTCCACTACATTGAAAAACTATACGGAAACTTTTTACGAAGTATTGTCAGATTCTGCATTTACAGATAAACCTTTCGGCAGCATACAAGTGGAGGCAATCCGGCGCAATGTGAAAAGCAATCCGGGCTTGTATCATGTAATTACGGCTCAGCAGATGAACCTGCACGGAGATCCGGCGATCAGGCTATTTCCGGCTGCACTTCCGGATTACATGCCGGACGTTAGCGCTGTTGAATTTTCGGATCAATACGGAAAAAAGCTCACTGCCGGAAGTGACAGCATCAGGATCAGAATTGTTATTTTAAACAATGGCCGCTTCCGGAAAGAAAATTATGATTTACGGATAAAAAGGATCAGGGATTCAAAAGTTATAAGCGCATCCAAATCGATGCATGCCGCAATGCCGGACGCTGACACGCTGGAATTCAGGTTTTCAAATGAACTTCAGACTGCGGGAAAAGAAAACTGGACATTTCAGATTGACCCTGAAAATGTGCTTCCGGAAGAAAACAAGGCCAATAACAGTGCATCCAGTGAAATTAAATTAACAGAAACGGGCGCATGGCCGCTTCTTCCTGTGGCCGGCTTTGTAACCGCAAAGCAAATGACAGAACTGGTGGCACGGGTTTCTCCGGAAAACGAAAATATCAAAGTTGTTTTTGAATGGGCGGATAATGAAAACTTTCATGCAAGTCATAAAAGATATGTTATCGCTTCTCATTTGACGGCGCGGCATCTGATCCGTATTGATCCGGGAAAAACTTACTGGCGCGTATATCCTTATGAAAAACCGGCGTTTCCTCCGCACAGCCGCAGTATCATCTACAACCCTGATTTTCAAAATCCTGCACAATTGCCTGAATGTGTTGTTTATTCAGAAAATACCGGAAAGACGGATGTGGAAGAAGGCAATGCATTTCAGCTGAAAGCCGCTTTTCAGAATGTTACAAACATTCCGTTCAAAGATTCTGTTGCTGTGCGGATTACGCATAAAAGTCCGAAAGGAACAAGTACTGAAACTGTAAAACTTGCGGCATTGAAAGCAAATGAACTTCAGGAATATAAAAACAGTTTTCAAACGGCAGCGGAAGCCGGAAATCATGAAGTAACGGTTGAATTCAATACTTCGCATTTACCGGAAGAAATTTACACAAACAATTCAGTCCGTTATGCTTACCGTGTAATTCCGGATCAGATTCCGCCGGTTCTGATCGTGCATGCAGACGGCAGGCAATTGTCTGATCATGACTATGTTTCCAGCAAACCGGTTGTTGAAATCCAGCTTTTTGATGAAAACAGGTTTCTGATCCGCAGCGATACTTCAGGAATTGCATTGTGGCTCAAAAAGAAATGTACGGGCTGTACCGAACAAAGAATTTACTTGCGGAATGCCCGGCTGAAAAGTCTTGCGCCGAATAATTTTTTCCTGAGCCTGGATTTTCCTGAACTGGAACCGGGCGAATACATGCTTTCTGTTCAGGCGCAGGATTTAAGCGGCAACTTTGCTCCGGATTACAACATCCATTTCACCGTGGGCGACTTGCTGAAATTAGCGGATGTTGCTGTTTCACCAAACCCGTTCAACGAAAATATCCGGATCAGTATGAACTTTGCAGGGTCATTTGCATCTGAAAAAGTGAAATTTTGCGTTTATCATATTTCAGGAACAAAAATTGCAGAAACAGACCTGAATGCGCATTCAGGAAAAAACGAGTGGTTCTGGAATTCAGAGAGCCTGCCCCCGGGGCAATATATTTATTCACTGGAACTGAATGAAAAGAAGTGGTCGGTTTCGGAGAAAGCAAGGAAGGCCATGCGCGGAAAACTGATACGGGCACGTTAATGAGCATAATTACAGGTTTCATTCAAACTCCGGATTTTATTTGCAGCTTTTCTTTCCACAAAAACTTCTTATTTTTGTCAATAATAAAATAATTCATACTCTTGAAAGAATACGGTAGTAACGTACAAAAACTTGCCGATCACATCGTAAAGATGGAAGATAAGGCAAAACGCAACCTTTACGCGCACATTCTGATTGAACTTATGCGGCAAATCCATCCCAATATGCGGGATAATCAGGATTATACCAACAAACTCTGGGACGACCTGTATATTATATCCGGCTTCCAGCTGGATGTGGACAGTCCGTTTCCGCCGCCGTCCAAGGAAGCACTGGGTAAAAAGCCGCTTAAAGTAGGTTATAACCAGCAAAACCTTACTTACAGGCATTATGGCCGCAACATTGACCTGCTGCTTGAAAAGGCAATACAGACTGAGAACAAGGAAGACAAGCTGGCATTTGTATCTTACATTTTCCGTCTGATGCGTTCTTTTTTCAATACGTGGAACAAGGATAACCCGGAAGACAATGTGCTGCTTGTGCAGCTGGAACAGCTCAGCAAAGGCCAGTTGAAAGAAGAAATTGATTACATACGCCAGAACGGCCCCGTAGAAGCAGCTCCGAAAGACCGGAACAACAACCAGGAACGGAACCGGGGAAACCATCAGGGTGCCGGCTTCAAGGTACAAACCGGCCACAATCCCGAAAGGCAGGGCGGCAATAATCAGGGGAACGGCAACCCGAACCGAAACCGGCCGAACAACAAGTTTTCAGGCCGCAACAACAACACAAACAATAATAACAACAACAACCGTAATAATCGCAAAAAACCTGGAGTCTGACTTCCAGGTTTAATTTTATCCAGTCCATTGCCCAAACTCAAATATGGCTTCATTCAAAATAACCGGAGATAAACGCCTGAAAGGTGAAATTGTACCACAAGGCGCTAAAAACGAGGCATTACAAATTATATGTGCTGTACTTTTAACCAAAGAACCGGTAACTGTTCATAATATTCCAAATATCCGTGATGTAAATCAGCTTATCAGCCTTTTGGGCGACCTCGGTGTCACTTGTACCCGACTGAGCGATCTGTCCATCCGTTTTGAAGCCAGCCATGTCAATCTTGATTACCTTGAATCGGATGCTTTCCGCCAGAAGGCAGCTGCCCTTCGCGGGTCTGTCATGCTGCTCGGACCAATGCTTGCAAGGTTCCGGAAAGGAAGAATTCCGCGTCCGGGCGGAGACAAGATCGGAAGAAGAAGGCTGGATACCCACTTTCTGGGTTTTGAAAAACTCGGTGCGGAATTCAGTTATGATGAAGCAGACGGCGGTTTTTACAAAGTGGATGCCGCGAATCTCAAAGGCACGTATATGCTGCTGGATGAGGCTTCCGTTACCGGAACGGCCAATGTACTGATGGCAGCCGTAATGGCGGAAGGAACAACAACGATTTACAACGCAGCCTGCGAGCCGTATCTTCAGCAATTGTGTAAAATGCTGAACAGAATGGGCGCAAAAATATCAGGCATTGCATCCAACCTGCTTGTTGTGGAAGGTGTAAGCGAACTGCACGGAACCGAACATACCATGCTTCCGGATATGATCGAAATCGGAAGTTTTATCGGTCTTGCAGCCATGACGCAGTCTGAAATCACGATCAAGAATTGCCAGATTCCGCAACTGGGCATTATTCCGGATGTTTTTCAAAGGCTCGGGATCAAAATGGAATTCCGCGGCGACGACATTTTTATTCCTGCACAGGAACATTACCGTATTGAAAATTACCTTGACGGTTCTACGTTATCCGTTGCCGATGCACCGTGGCCGGGCTTTACGCCGGATTTGCTGAGTATCGTTCTCGTTACCGCTACGCAGGCACAGGGAACCGTACTTGTTCACCAGAAAATGTTTGAAAGCCGGCTTTTCTTTGTTGACAAACTGATTGAAATGGGCGCGCAGATCATTCTTTGCGATCCGCACAGAGCGACTGTAATCGGCCACAACCGTGAAACGCAGCTTCGCGGAATCCGCATGACTTCACCGGATATCCGTGCAGGTGTTGCGTTGCTGATCGCTGCTTTGTCCGCAAAAGGAGTCAGTATTATCGATAATATCGAACAAATCGACCGCGGATATCAGAACATTGATGTGCGGCTGAATGCAATCGGTGCTGAAATCGTAAGGCTGTAAGCGTTATATTCAGGCGTATTATACTAAAAATAAAGTCTTACTACGGCAAAGCTGCATTGTAGTAAGACTTTATCATTTATAACACCTGTAAAAATTACTTCTTCTTGTAAATGCATTGACTATTATCCGCTTTTACAAAATAGGATTTGTAATTGGAAGCTTTCGGGTCCATGCAGCCTTTCAGGTCCAGAATTTCCACTTTCCGGAATTCCACCGGATGACTTTCGCTTTGCAGGGAAATGGAGCCATGATCGAGCAGCTTTCCGTTCACAAGTAGAGACGCATCGTGGCCGCTTACATTTCCGCCGCCGATCTGAGGTTTGTTGTATTCCAGCACCATTTCTCCGTTGGCAAAATGCTGAACAAGCGAATCGCCCAGCACAAGCACTTCCGCCCTCACCCACTGGTCACCGTTATAGGTTTTTGACCTGGAAGTAACGCAGTGCTGCGTAATCAACTTGCCATCCATTACGACATTCGTTCCCGGCGTACACAGGTTACACGTTGTGCGCTTCTTGCCGTCACCGCCCAAAAGCTGCACTTCGATGGAAGCAGGAAAGTCCTGATCTTTCCCCATTGCAGCAGCAGGCTGCCCGTGTACCATAATGCCGCTGTTTCGCCATGCCCAGCCCTCGCCTTTCGGGGCCTGTTCTCCTACAAAACGATACTCAACGGCAATGCGGTAATATGAAAAATCCCCTTTATAGAATATATGACCGTATTTCTGCGCAAAATCATCGTACTTGTCGTAACGAACCACCATTTTGCCGTCTTCAACCCGGAATGTATTGCCATAGTTGTTGTTCAGTTCATAACCGCGGATTTTGATGTCCCAGCCATCCAGGTTTTTTCCGTTGAAAAGCTGTTTCCATTCCTGCCTGTCTTTCTTTTCCTGCGCAGAAGCAAACAAGCAAAACAGGCTGAAAAGTATTGTCAATTGTAATTTCATGAATAAAGGTTGGTTAAATGAACTGGTTTGGAGCAATTTTTTTATCTGGCATTGTATCCGAAGCTGCCGTTGAAGTAAATATACGATCGGAACTTTCATTAAATACATTCATGAGTTCAAAAGCAAAAGAAAAAATAGCCGTGTTCTGGTTTCGCCGGGATCTTCGTTTACACGACAACGCAGGTCTTTACCGCGCTTTGAAATCGGATTACCCGGTCATTCCGCTGTTTATATTTGACCGTCATATTCTTGACCATATTGAAGATAAAAATGACAGCCGCCTCACATTTATTTACAATGCCATACTTCAGATTCAGAAAGAACTGAAAACCAGCGGCTCCGATATTCTTGTGCATTACGGCTTCCCGGTGGATATATGGAAAAAACTCAGTGAAGAATATGCTATCGCGGAAGTTTATACAAACTCCGACTACGAACCTTACGCAACAGACCGCGATAATGAAGTAGCGCAGATTATTCAGAAAAAGAACGGCATTTTCAAGACATATAAGGATCAGGTTATTTTTGAAAAAAACGAAATCCTGAACCAGAAAAATATGCCGTACACGGTATTTACAGCTTACAGCCGCGCATGGAAAAGTAAATGCAACCGTTTTTATCTGTCTTCTTATCCAACTGAAAAGTACTTTGATAACTTGTATAAATGGCAGGCGCCGGACTTTCCTTCACTGGAAGAAATGGGCTTCAGGAAATCGGATTATAACTTCCCATCCAGTGTTGTTCCGGCAGAATTACTTCAGAGGTATAAAAAAGAAAGAGATTTTCCGGCCATGGAATCCACCAGCCGGATCGGCATACATCTCCGGTTTGGGACGGTAAGTATCCGCGAACTGGCCAGAGAAGCAGAAGAAAACAGCCTTGTTTACCTGAGTGAACTGATCTGGCGTGATTTCTATCAGCAGATTCTCTGGAATTTTCCTTTTGTAGGAACCGGCAAAGCTTTCCGGGCAGCATATGACCGCATCAAATGGCGGTATGACAAGGAAGATTTCAGAAAATGGTGTGAAGGCAAAACAGGCTATCCGCTTGTGGATGCAGGAATGCGGCAGCTGAATGAAATCGGATTTATGCATAACCGCCTGAGAATGATTACAGCCAGTTTTTTATCCAAACATTTACTGATTGACTGGCGTCTCGGCGAAGCTTATTTTGCTGACAAACTGCTGGATTATGACCTCGCAGCCAATAACGGCGGCTGGCAATGGGCAGCAGGATCGGGAACGGATGCGGCGCCTTATTTCAGGATATTCAATCCCGAGGCGCAGGCAAAGCGCTTCGACGCCAAAGGTGAATATGTTAAAAGATGGGTTCCGGAAATTGGAACGGATGCCTATCCAGAACCGATTGTTGATCACCGGTTTGCAAGAGACCGCTGCCTGAGAGCCTACAAAGAAGCACTGGACCAGAAGTAATCGCCGGACTTTTACTTCCCTCCGGCAATTACCGTCACCATATCTTCAGGGTTGAGATACAAAGAAGCCATGGAAAGCACATCCTCACTGGTTGTAGCATGAATCTGATCGATGTATCTGTTGAAAAAATCAGACGGAAGACCGTCAAGCAGAAGTATTTTCTGACGGTCGGCTACTTCAAATGCAGTATTGAGCGATCCTGCAAATTCGCCGGCCATAAAATTTTTAACGGTCTGCAACTCATTCTCACCAACGGGTTCGGTCTGCAGCCTGTAAATTTCTTTTTTGATTTCGTCTATAGTCTGCTGCGTAAATTCTTTTTTCACGTCCGTTGCAACCATAAAATAGCCTTCGTTCTTCAGCGTAATCAGGTGCGAGGAAATGCCGTAAGTCAGGCCTTTTTCCTCACGGATATTTTTCATCAGCCTGGAACCGAAATATCCGCCCAGAATTTCGTTGGTAACCAGCATTTTGAAATAATCCGGATGATGCCTTGTAAACAAAATACGGCCCATGCGAATGGAAGACTGCACACTTTCCGGCCTTTCCACAACGACTTCCGAATTTTGATATGCAGCTTCGGGTGTGTAACCGGCTTCATCAGAATTATTGAATACCGGCTCGGCACCTAAATATTTATTGACTGCTTCAATATCTTTTTCTTCAATCTGGCCGGCCAGCACAACGGTAAACTTTCCGTTCCTGATAAATTTATTGTAATGCCCGGTTATTGCATCCAGCGATAATCCTGAAATATTGTCCTCTTCCTGGCTCTGTCCATAAGGATGATTGCTGCCAAACAACTTTGCCCGGAACGCTGCGTTGGCAAGGAAAGCATTTTTCTCTTTGTTAACCCTCAGGTTCTGGATGGTTATATTCCTTAATTCCTGAAGTTCCTTTTCCGGGAAAGCTGCATTTCTGATCAATTCTCGGACGATTGGCAAAACTTCATTCAGAAACCGCGAAAGGCAATAAACAACAATCCCGATGCGGTCGGAAGAATGAGTCATCTCGGTAAATGCACCCACTTTGTCAAAGGCTTCACTTATTTCCTGCGAAGTAAGGCCGGCGGTTCCTTCCGGCAACATTTTTATAGCAAAATAAGACGCCCCGATTTCACTTTCCTGCCAGTTTCCGGCTTCAAAAATGCATTCCAGCCTGATCACCGGCTGATCACCAATGTTTATTGTATGCAATGTAAGACCATTATCCAGCGTACGGGTTCCCGGTTCCGGCAGGTTTATAGAATGAATGACTTTGAAATCGGGTGCTATGGTACGGTCGAGTGACATATTCGGCAATGAGTATAAAAAAAACGAATGACGCTGCAATAACGTCATTCGTTTTCAAAAATTTAAACTTGTTGATTCACTTCGTTATTCCGTATCGCCAACATCCAGTTTTTCCGCCTTGTTCAGTCCAAGCGAAAGTGTAATGCGGAGTGTCTGAGCCAATGGGCTTCCTTGTGCTACGGGGAAAAGATAAGCAAAGTCAAAAGCATATTTATCCATAAAACGGGCGCCTGCACCAGCTGTGAAATACTTCATATTGCCTTTGTTCCTGTTTTCAGCATTGTAACCGCCGCGTACTGCGAAGATGTCGTTATACCAGTATTCAACACCGGCAGCAATACCGATTTCCTGCAATTCTTCTTTGAAGCCGTCTGGAGCATCAGAAAATGATCCGAATATTCCTTGCAGAAGCGGGCGGGTATTAAAATCTGTTCCGTCCGGAGTCGGTACCATTAACTTTCTTGCGTCCACAACGAAATTGAAGCGGTTGCGGCCGTCGCCTGTGAATGAAAGTCCGGCTCCTACTTTCAGATTGGTAGGGATAAAGTTTTCGGAATCTGTTCCTGAACCGTAGTTGATTTTACCACCCAGATTGGAAAGCACAGCTCCAAGCGACCATGCCAGTTCGCTGCCGCTTTCTTCATTTCTCAGTTCTTTGCGGTAATAAGCGCTGATATCACCCGCTGCAACGCGTGCCGGGTTCAGTGAAATTCCATTGATTACCGCAGTTCCTGCCAGGTTGGAAGAAATATACTTCAGCGTTAAGCCCATTGAGAAGTTCCGTCCAAGCTGACGTGAATATGTTCCGTTGATAGCCATTTCCCTGGAAGTAAAATAACCGTTCTGCTGACCGGTCGCGGTTCTTAGATCCAGTTCACCGTTGTTGAAATAATTGACGGATAAAGCAACTGCCTGTCCTTTTCCAAGTTTTTTGTAAGCACTCAGGTAACCAAGCCACATATCATCAACGAGGTTCCGGAGCCATGGCGTGTAAGATGCGGACACCCCGAAATCTTTGGTGTTATAAGGAAGCTTGGCAGCATTCCAGTAAGTTGCATTGGCATCAGGACTTAAAGCCACACCTGCTTCTCCCAGCGCAGCACTTCTTGCATCCGGCGCAAACGTTAAAAATGAAAGTGGTGAGTAAGGGATTCTTGATGTGGGTGTAGTCTGGGCAAATGCTGCACCGGTTACTGAAATTAATAAGGAAGATAAACTAACAAAAAATAGTCTCATAGAAATTGGATTTGCGATAGGAAGTCCTTTGGATCAGCTTCTTTTTAAGGTGTCAAAAATACAATGAAAGATAATTATTACTAAAAATTCAAGATTATTATATCAGGGACTGCGAATAAGTTTTCCGGATCGCTGGTCAGAAGAATTGTCTTTCAATGATCTGATCTGCATTTGATACAACAGCGGCACATTGTACGGAATCCGGTTTTCTCCAAGATCGGGAGTACTCAGGATTTCCTTCAACATTGGCTCACTATTATAATACTGTTTTTGAAATGTACTCAGACGCTGCCCATTATTGAGAAATATACTAAAAATTATTTCTACATCTTCATTTATTCTGTCATGAATAAGTTCGAATGAAAAATTTTCATGAAACGGGTTAGGATAAATTGTCAGCGCATTGAATCGGATTCCTTTCAGGATGCCTACTTGAAAATCGAACGCAATTTCAGATAAGTTATTATAACTGTCCCATACTTTTAAGCGAATAACATATTTTCCGGCGGGCATGTTTTCCAGCGGATAGCGTACGGTTCCCGAACGGTAATCATCGAGATCAGCAGTAAAATAGTCATTCAGCGTCATTGTGAGCGTGTCATTGATCGTTAAGGTGATGCCATGCCCGATTCCCGCATCTGAAATGTTGATCCCGTTTTCGTCACTGACGTTTACATACAAAACCGGGGACGGACCTACTGTATCGCCCGGTTTGAAACTTTCATGATCCAGATACGCTGCCAGCTTCGGCGGCGTACGGTCAGCCGCCGGCTGTACACTTCCTCCTACAATGACATTCAGCTGCGCAGCGGCATCGGAAAACGTATTGCCTGTTTGATATGCATAGATATTTGCGCGGCCCGTTCCTGTTCTGTAATCAATATCCTTCGGCATTGTGAAATTGCAGGAAAATTTTCCGTTTACAACTTTCACACTGCCTTTGAATAACCGGGTACGAAACTCTGCATAACTTTCCGGATTGCCTTCGTTTCCCAGCGTTTTGAAAGCAGACTGCTTGTCATATATCTCTATACTTGCAATTCCCGTAAAAAGATTGTCGGTTAATCCATTCGCCGGATTGTAAATTTCACCTTGCAGGCTTACTTTCTGCAAGGCACGCAAAGTATCCGGTTGCAAGGTCCAGCGGATTTGCTTCTGAGCTTTTGCCAACTGCATGGAAGGATCTGCAAGCAACGTAAAATTTCGGTTCAGACTGCCTGAAAGCGCCTTGTTTTTGGTTTCCCTGAAAATGTCGCCGGCTTTCAATCGCGAACCGGCTTTTACAAGCGATTCATAAAAAGCTTTGCTGAGCGTGAAATTTGTGCTAGAATAAACCGGCCGCGTAGTACTGATGGCTCCGATAGCAGCTCCTCGCGGGCTTAAAACCATCAACTCAGCACCTGACACAATTCCCGGATCATCATACCGGCCAAAGTCGCACGTTGCGGTAAACAGCAGCGGCAGATTGTTCATGCCGCGTACCGATTGCATATCTGCCAGTGTCAAAACCTGTTCTTCAGCCCAGCCGCTTACGCCGCCATGCCCGGTATAATTAAGGATCAGCGTTCCTTCATCAATACTTTTCCTGATTGCATTATTTACTTGTGCAGCTTTCTGGCCTTCACCCGTTGTAACCTGAGGAAAAGCATCTATGAATAAACGGGAAGGCAAAAAGTCATTCTGAACGAGTCTGGCAAGCTGGTCTGCGTGAGACTGATGAATATTTCCGTCTCCGTCGTCGGCCACAAAACGGATCGAATTCTTCCAGCTTCCTGACTTGCTTTCAGCAGAATTGTAATTAATAAGTTTGTTTACAATAGTTTGCGCCTCTGCAAATGATTTTACAGGAAGCCTTCCGACACCTATGTCCACCGTATGATCGCCCGCAGCCGATTCGGTCCATTCGCCTTCGCCATCTTCCATAAAACCGAAATAATCATCGGAAGAAAAGGTGTAAACCGGATTCAGCGATTCATAACTTTCATAAACCGGAACCCAGTTGTTGCGCTGTAATTGCGTTTGGTTGTTTAAAAGGTTTTTGTAGTCGAAAGTAGCATCCCCGAACAAAAGCAGATATTTCAGTTTGCCCGTTTTCTTCCTGTAAAGCGCGCGTGCATAATTCCGGATTGCACTTACATCCGGTTTGCCCGCGGCATATTCATTGTAAATTTGCTCAGTGGTTACCACTACAACTTCAAGGCCGTCATTAACTTTCCGGAATTCTGCCAATCTTTTCGCTTCAATTTCCCAGGCAGCAGGCGTGACAATCAACAGATCGGGCGTGTTGGAGCTGACGATATTCTGGTTTTTTACGGATTGCCATGAAATGGGCGTAAAAGCTTGGTCAAGTCTAAATCCAAGCAGTTGCCGGGTACCTTTGCCATTCCGCGCAGCAATTGCTAAAGAAGCACTTGTCGTGTTTTCAGCCATGATTTCCGGACTGGCAGGATCGGTAACATTCCACAGGTTCCAGCCGGAAGCGAGGTCTTGAAAATGATACGTTACCGTGTCTGAATTTTCAGGCAAAAAACGGTAAAGCTGTTGGTTGTCGTAAGAACGCAACGTTCTTTTTACATGCAATGCAACATAATTGAGATAAGCCTGCGCTGTACTCTGTCCATTTTTGTCATAACCGATCCCGACTGTAACCGGATTCGGAGGAGAAGCGCCGGCATTGGCGGTATGAGTCGCATCCGAACGCCTGCCTTTGATATCATAAGTATTCGTACTTACCGTTCCAATCGTGTTTTCACCGATCTGTTTTCCGTTAATCTGCCACAAAAACCGTGTTGTAACCTGTGCGCTGCCGATAGCAGAAGTGCGAAGTTTGATCTCGGAACCAGGAACGATGCCGGGTATATTTGCTTCAATCGTTAACGGAGCTGATTCCAGATATTCGCCCCACCATTCTCTGCCCGATTTAAGCAGATTGGAAACATCCGATTCGTGATACCAGTAATCTTCAAACTGGCTGACTGTTTTTCCGGATACGCCGGCAGCCACATTTGTTTTCTTTATCCGCAGCCCGTTGCTTTGTCCAAGGTTCAGAAAGTAATAGCTTGTATCCGTATAGGAATTTTTCTGATGCCGATACTCTGCTTTTAATGAATCAAAAATAATCTCGTTCGGCCCTTCGGCATAAAAATACACCGCGTCATTGCTGTCAAATTTCCCGTCTGATTCACCTTGTACCCAAATGGCGCTTTCTTCCAGATGACCTGAAAACGCAGGATCATTTTTCTGAGGCAACATTCCGCCCTTATTTCCGAATATACGGATCTGGTCCGGGGTAACAGAAAGAGGATCAATACCCATTTTACGCAGAAAGTCCGTATCAATCCGGTAAACGCCGGTCTGGTTTACAGCCAGCTTGTACCAGTTTCCACTTGATAAAACAGACGACTGCTGAGCAGATGAGGTATAACCGAACAACAATCCAAAACAGCTTATGACTGAATGAACAAGGAAACTGCGCAGATCAACAGGCTTCAACCAATGCATTTGCCGGAATTGTGTAAAGACGTTGTGATTTTTTATCCCTGCAAAGCACACGCGTCCGTCGTAACGAGCCTCTGACAAACAACCTGTCCTGAAAAACGAAATCAGTTCCTTCATTCAGCTGCACAAGCGTGGTTTTGCCGGAATGCAATGCATGCTCATCATATTTACGTATTGCATTATACAAAACCTGATCGCCTCCGGTAGAAGCCGCAGGGTTTTTTGCATAACGAACCAACGCACTCAGAATGTCTGCCGGAAAGATATTTTCATTCAGTACAGGCTGCAACAGCATCCCGAATTCGTATTTCCACTCTTTTCCATGCGGCGCCACGCGCTTTTTCAGCCGGCTGTTATATTTCTCATGTACGGCACAATGCGCAACTTCATGGATATAAGTTATCAGAAAATGGTATGGATTAAGGTTGGCATTAACCGTTATTCGGGGAACATATCCGCGCTTTACGGTAAAATCGCCCAGCCGCGTTCTGCGCGGACGCGATAAAGCAAAGCTGAAATGATAGGTATGAAATAATTCTTCACAATAAGGAATGGCTGCCTGCGGAACGTGGAGGCCAAAGGATGTGTCTTTCATTCATTAAATAAAAAAAGAAAAGCTCTATTTTCATAGAGCTTTTCCTGAATTCTGGCCTGTACTGCTGATTACTTGATGGAATCAGAAGCTGCAGTATCCGTTGACATTGTAGTAGAATCAGTTGCTGCTGCTGTCGTGTCTACAGTCGGAGTTTCTACAGAAGTTACAGTTGTAGTATCAGCTGCTTCATCAGCAGGCTTGCTTGTACAAGCAGCGAAAGTTACCATTCCGGCAACGAAAGCCAATGCAAATATTTTTTTCATTTCTTTGGTGTAATTAAGGTTTGATACAAATGTAACAGGATTAATCCGAAAATTTCAAACTTCACGATTGCATTTTCCCAAGAACTTAAAATTTCCTTAGAAAACCTGTTTCACATACAAAAGGTTTGCATCCAATTCTCCATGACAAAACCGGCAAAAATTATACATTTACAAATAAGTAATTGTAACTTAAACAGAAAACAGCATCGAGTAATCAATAGAAATAAAGGGTCCAACAGAGCCAGACGAAGGTATTTTTAGCTTTATAAACCTGAAAAATACCTGTTCTTAAGACTGAATTGCGAAATAGTTCTATTTCCTAATTGTATTTTATAGAGAATCCGGATCTTTAAAAGGATAATTTGCCTTCCGGTCCTGTTGAAAATGTATATTCGGGTGATACTATTAACCTTTCCGGCTAAATTTTGCACAGCTGTGCGAAAAGAAGAACGTACTGATAATGGAGTAACTTGCGTGAGCAAGTATTATTTGCAGATGAAAGAAGCAGCGTATTTACTTCCTTTATAAAAAAAGAAAAGCTCTATTTGCATAGAGCTTTTCAGAAATCCTAGCTTGTACTGCTGATTACTTAACAGAATCAGAAGAAGCTGAATCCGTTGACATTGTTGATGTTGAATCAGTTGCCAATGAATCTGACTCCATCATTGGAGATTCAGTTGTTGCAGCAGATGTAGTATCGCCGGCAGATTCGTCAGCAGGTTTGCTTGTACAAGCAGCGAAAGTTACCATCCCGGCAACGAACGCTAGTGCAAATATTTTTTTCATTTCTTGGGTGTAATTAAGGTTCGGTACAAATGTAACAGGATTAATCTGAATATTCCCAAACTTTGGTATTGTATTTTTCCAAGAACTTAAAATTTCCTTAAAAAAAGCTTAAAATTCTTGATTTTGTATAATTAAATCTACAAACGACCCAAAATTTTATCCGACTTCCGGTTAAATGCCTTTACACAAGCTGCTATTTCAGGGAGTAAATCCGGATTTTGTTCTATTCCATTTCCTACTACAATGACATCCGCACCGGCATTTAATGCATTGTCTGCTTTTTCATAGGAATCAATTCCGCCACCAACAATAATGGGCGTATCGACAGCCTGGCGAACTGCTGCAATTGTTTCGGCCGTTACAGGGAACTGTGCTCCGCTTCCGGCATCCAGAAATATATTTTTTAATCCCAGAAATTCTCCCGCCAGAGCAGTGCAGGCAACAATGCCGGGCTTGTCGCGGGGTAGAGGAATGGTGTTGCTTATATAGGAAACCGTTGTAAGCCGGCCGCTTTCTATCAGTAAATAGCCGGTTGGCAATACTTCAATGCCGCTTTGCTTCAAAAGTGGCGCAGCAATTACATGCTGCCCGATCAGCAAATCCGCATTACGGCCGGAAATCAATGAAAGCAGCAGAATGGCATCTGCAGATGGATCAATATGAAGGCTGCTGCCGGGAAAAAGAATAGCAGGAATGTTTGTATTTTGGTGAATTGCGGAAATAAGCTGGTCAATGGCATAATTGGTAATCAGGCTTCCTCCTACAAAAAAAAAGTCCACACCATGCCCGGCCGCATATTCAAGGAATGTCGGAAACGTAGAAAAATTTACTTTATCAGGATCTAAGAGAACAGCAAACGATTTCCTTTTTTCTGTCTTTCTTGTTGAAAGGAGGTCTGCGATTTTATGATTCGCTGTTTTCATTCAGTTTTACGTTCATCTGCAATTATATGGTTAAGCTTCTGGCGCGCCCATCCTACTGCTAACGTCCATGCTAAACTCTGGACAGCTTGTCCAACTGCAAATTTGCTCTTCTTTTTGTATTTTTTCTTTTTTTCTTCCTCAAATAAGTAATCTTCCTCGTATTCTTTGCCTTTTTTGCCTTTTGGAAGGACCGCTTTCAGCAATACGATGGATGTTACAAGTACACCTCCAATGATTAAAGCCTGCTTGCTGTATTGTGTTGCATCACTTTTCAGATCGTTCCACTGAAGTTCAAGCTTGTCACGATAAAGATCAGCATCCAGCATCAAATCCTGTTTATCTTTATCCGTGTCGGAAGAAAATGGTTTGGTAATCTTTACAGAAGAATCTATTGGAGAACTCATTTCATTGTCTTGTTTAATGATGACCCGAAAATTTTAAAGAGGAATTCAAAAATAGTAATTTGAGTGTATTTTTCCCCAAATTACTATTTCAAATCTATTAATCCTCCTTTGCATGCATGACACGGACGATGATTCCGCGGATAAATTCAATAATCTTTTCCTTAAGAACAATACAGATTGTAAGCAGCAAAGCAAAGAATGCCAGTAAAATCACATAACCGAGATAATCGCTGTCCAGCCATTTGTTCAGGAATGTCCCAAGCAGGATAATTACCAAAATAAGCACTGTAAGGCCAATACAAAGCAAAATTGCGGCATATACCGCCATTACAACTGCACGCTCGATTTTATCCCTTGTTTCGATTTTAAATAAATCGATGCGGGTTTCGAAATACTTAAAGAGCGTGTCCTTGATTTCCTCTAGTTGACTTAACATAGGCAGTAGTTATCAAATCATGTATATCTATTTAAACTCACTTCGAGCTAGATTTTTACACTAATCCAAAAACATACCAAGAATGCCGGAAACGATGGAGACCACCAGACCGAAAAATAATGCGGACAGGAATCCGCTTATTGAAAATCCGTCAACAAGATAACTTGCCAGATAAATGATAAATACATTGACAACGATGTAGAAAAGTCCCAGCGTCAGAATCGTAATGGGCAGCGCCAGTATCTGAAGTACGGGTTTCAGGAAAGTGTTCAGGATTCCGAGCACAATCGCCACGATCACCGCTGTCATGGTGCCGGCAACTGCAACGCCCGGAACTACATTAGCCGCGACAATGATAGCCAATGTGCTGATTATAAGACGTATTAATAACTTCATACTACATCCGTTTTTATTGGTGACGGCTGCGAAGTACGTTAATTACCTCATCTAAGTCAATGTTTTTCTGTTCCAGAAGCACAAGCAGGTGAAAAAGAAGATCCGAAACTTCATTTTTAAAAAGATCCTTGTCATCGTCCTTTGCCTCAATGACAACTTCAACTGCTTCTTCGCCTACTTTCTGGGCAATTTTATTAATGCCTTTTCTGAACAGGCTACTTGTATAGGACTCTTCCGACGGGTTTAATTTTCTTTCCCGTATGACTTCTTTCTGAAGATAATTGAGAAAGGAAGCTTCCCCGATTCGTGTATCCTGGCTATTTTTTTCCCCAAAGCATGTATCCGAGCCGGTATGACAGGTTGGGCCCGCGGGCGTGGCTTTTATCAGGACCGTATCACCATCACAATCCGCTGCAATTTCATTTACAAAAAGGAAATTGCCCGAGGTTTCACCTTTTGTCCACAAACTCTGTCTGCTGCGGCTGAAAAAGGTTACGGTTCCCTGGCTTTTTGTGATCTCAAGTGCTTCTTTATTCATATATCCAAGCATGAGAACCTTGTTGGTATGCACGTCCTGAATAATAGCCGGCACAAGCCCGTCCGGAGATTTATCAAAATCTATTGTTGAAAAAGTATCGCTCATTTTACAATTTGATCATTTTGGCAAAGTTGCATTCTTTCCGGTAAATTCAGTTGAAATAATTCTGCATTCTCTGAAATTAGCGTACGTAAAATCTCCTATTTGGTCATCCTTACCGGCAGATTTCTTTCATTCAGATACTTTTTCAGATCGGGTATATCAATTTCTCGGAAGTGAAAAATACTGGCTGCAAGTCCCGCATCCGCTTTTCCCGTAGTAAATACATCATAAAAATGATCCATGTTGCCTGCGCCGCCCGAGGCAATTACCGGAATATTCGCATGGCCCGAAACCGTTGCGGTCAGTTCCAGCGCAAATCCGTTTTTGGTACCGTCGGTATCCATGGAAGTAAGCAGGATTTCTCCGGCCCCTCGTTCCTCCACTTCCTTTGCCCAGGGAATCGTACGGATTTCCGTAGGCTTGCGGCCGCCGTGTGTATGTACAAGGTGTTCGTGTCCGTTTTCCGTCAGCGTATAACGCGTGTCAATGGCAACCACAATGCACTGGCTCCCGAATTCCAGCGAAAGTTCGTTGATAAGATCAGGATTGCGGACGGCTGCCGAATTGATGGAAACTTTATCCGCTCCGGCATGAAGCAAGGCAGAAACGTCGCTGATGGAAGAAATTCCGCCGCCGACGGTAAAAGGAATATTGATCGTATGCGCAACCCTGCGCACCAGTTCTATGAATGTGGAACGTCCGTCAATCGTGGCGGTAATATCCAGATAAACCAATTCGTCGGCTCCATGCTCGGCGTACATGGCACCGAGTTCCACGGCATCGCCTGCATCGCGCAAATTTATAAAGTTGATGCCTTTTACCGTCCGGCCGTCTTTTACGTCCAGACACGGGATTATTCGTTTTGTAAGCATAGTTTAATTTGAAAAACGCTGAAGATCGGCGAGACTGATCCTGTTTTCATATATGGCTTTCCCAATAATTACTCCGTAAATGTTCATTTCGGCCAGCTTCTCCACATCTCCGATCCCGCTTACGCCTCCGCTGGCAATGATTTTCAGATCCGGACATTTATCCTGAAGGTTCCGGTAAAGGTCAAAAGACGGGCCCTGCAGCAGACCGTCCTTAGCAACATCCGTGCTGATCGCGTACTGAATGCCTTTTTCGACATATTGTTCTACAAAATCGTAAACCCATATTTCAGTGCCTTCTTCCCAGCCGCTGACTGCTACTTTTTCTTTCTTTGCATCAGCACCCAGAATGATTTTCTCACCGCCATAAACACGGATCCAGTTTTGAAACAGATCCGGCTGCTTTACGGCGATACTTCCGCCGGTCACCTGCTTCGCACCGTTTTCGAACACGATTTTCAGATCATCCTCCGACTGGACGCCGCCGCCGAAATCGATATGCAGGGAAGTTCTGGATGCAATTTTGTCCAGCACTTTCCAGTTGACCACTTTTTTCGCCTTTGCTCCGTCCAGATCAACAAGGTGCAAGCGCCGCAAACCCGCATCTTCAAACTGAAGGGCCACTTCAAGCGGATTTTCATTGTATATTGTTTTCTGCCCATAATCGCCCTGCGTAAGCCGGACGCACTTTCCTTCGATCAGGTCTATTGCTGGTATAATTTCAATCATTTCGATATGCCGGTTTTATCAGATATTTAAAAAATTTTCCATGATCTTCTGCCCTGCATTTCCGCTGATCTCGCAATGAAACTGCGCTGCATAAAAATTGTCCTTCTGCAGCATGGCACTGAAAGGAAGTACATATTCACAACTTGCCACCGTATACTCACAAACCGGCGCCGCATAGCTGTGAACAAAATAAACATAAGCGTTATCGGGAAGGTCGCCGGCAAGAACCGTTTTGTAATCCATGATATTGTTCCAGCCCATATGCGGCACTTTCATGCCCGGGACAGCCGGAAAACGTTTTACATCCACATCGAAAATCCCCATGCATTCCGTATTGTTCTCTTCCGAAAAACGGCACATCAGCTGCATACCGATGCAAGTACCGAACACAGGCTGTTTCAGCGAAGGAATTACTTTATCCAGGCCCACTTTGCGAAGGTAATTCATGGCTGTGCTGGCCTCGCCCACGCCGGGAAAAATCACCTTGTCTGCAGAACGGATTTCTTCCTCGTTATCAGTGTAAAGATAGCTCGCTCCGATGCGGTCCAGCGCGTACATGACGGACTGCACGTTTCCGGCGTTGTATTTGATTATAACTGTTTTCATTCGATCTGTTCGGGATTGAGACAAAAAAAGCCCGATTTTATCAATCGGGCTTCTGGGATACTATGTATTCAACCTTATTACAACACTACTTGCAAAAACACATCACCCAAGACGTCCGGAAGCCAGATGGCTTTGATGAAAACGATGATATGTTTCAGCTATTAACATGCTACAAATATAAGGAATTCTACGTATATGTGAAAGTGCTTCTTTAAATATTATATTAAAATTTGATTAGAAGATTTTGCAAACCGGGTCCTGAACTGCCATGATTCCTTTTACTTTTTGATCCGGCGCTTTTGGATGATTTCGAGTCAGTTGTTTTATTTACAATTCATTCTGTTCGTACCTTGCAGTCACATACAGGATTTTCGCAATTCATGAAGCTATTTATTTCACAACTGTTTTTTTTCTTCATTATCTTGACAACTGTCGAATCAAAAGCACAGTCGGGCGAACTGGCGGACCGGCTTTACAATGCGCATGAAACTTATAAGGAAAGCACACTGACACAACGCCGCTTCAAGCAAAAGGACATTCTTCCGCTCATTGCCAAACGGCAGGGAAATCCGCTTTATATCATTGAAAAAGCCGGCGATTCCTTTGAAGGACGTTCTATTCAGATGATCACGGCCGGAAAAGGAAAGAAAAAAGTGTTGCTGTGGACGCAAATGCACGGCGACGAACCCACGGCAACCATGGCCACTTTCGATATCCTGAATTTTCTGGAAGGCAAAAACGACGGCTTTGACGATTTCCGCAAGGAACTGCTTGAAAAAACAACCTTGTACTTTGTTCCCATGCTCAATCCCGACGGTGCCGAACGGTACCAGCGCAGAACCGTGCAGGGTATTGATATGAACCGCGATGCAGCGGCCCGCCAAACGCCGGAAGCCGTAATCCTAAAAGGACTTGTGGATCAGCTCAAACCGGATTTCGGCTTTAACCTGCACGACCAAAGCCCGAGGTATTCGGCCGGAAGAAGCCCCAAAACGGCGGCCATTTCTTTTCTGGCTACTTCCTACGATTATGAGCTTTCCATCAATGCGGTTCGCGAACGTTCCATGCAGCTTATTGTGGGCATGAACAAGATTCTGCAGAAGTATATTCCCGGACAGGTTGCCCGTTACAGCGACGACCATGAGCCGCGCGGATTTGGCGACAATGTCCAGAAATGGGGAACCACGCTTGTGCTTATCGAGTCGGGAGGTTATGTGGGCGATCCGGAAAAGCAATATATCCGAAAGCTTAATTTCATGGCAATCCTTTCCGCGCTGGACAAAATTGCAGACAATTCGCTGACGAAGGAAAAACGCGACAATTATTACGACATCCCTGAAAACGGCCGCTGGCTTTATGATCTGGTGGTCAGAAATGCAGTAGTGAAGCAATCCGGCAAAAGTTTCACAGCCGATCTGGGCATCAACCGCAATGAAGTGAACTATGCCAATGCAAGCAAGTTTTTTTATTACAGCAAAATCGAGGATTTCGGCGATCTGCACCCGCAATACGGCAGCCAGGAAATAGATGCAGCCGGACTTACCGTTGAAAAAGGAAAAGTATATCCAACGACTTACAAAAACCTCGGTGAAATCAGCAAGCTCAATGCATTCAACCTTTTGAAAGAAGGCTATACATATATCAGGCTGGCTCCGGATGCCGGAACACGTTCGCTCGGACTGTATTTCACTGCATCGCCGTTGCATGTGCTGCGGAGCGGACAGCCGACACCGACCGGAACGCCCGGACTTGGAAATACGGCTACATTTGTTCTGAAAAAAGGCAGTAAAGTAAAATATGCAGTCGTAAACGGCTTTGTATACGACATGGAAAATTACTCAGCCGCAAAAGGTCAGGGAATAATCGAATAAACTTCCCACATCTTACTTCTTACATTTCACATCTTACATTTCACATTTTACATTTTACTCAAAAAACCAAAACCCTCCGAAACAGCATTTAACTTTTAAAGAACAACAATGTTCCCGGAACGCGGCTGTTTTATGCTTTTTGTTGTTGCTTTCCTGCGGCGAATAGAATATCTTCGGTTTTGTTTTTTTGTCTTGACAATTAATTTATTCCTGTGATCCTAAATCCTAAAACTGTTTAATGTCCGAATTCCAGGCTTATCTTCAATTGGGTTTCGACCATATAACAGATTCCAATGGCTATGACCATATTCTTTTCATCATGGCGCTCTGTTCCGTTTATACGCTTATCGACTGGAAAAAAGTAATTATTCTGGTAACTGCTTTTACCATCGGGCATTCGATAACACTTGCACTGGCCACAACCGGGCTTGTCAGCGTTAACCCCGACTGGATTGAGCTTCTGATTCCGGTTACGATCATCATTACAGCCATACTGAACTTCTTTTACAAGGTTCCGGCTGCTTCCTTCAACCGCCAGGAAAAGGTCTCCGGCCTGAGGTATCCGTTTGCGTTGTTCTTCGGACTCATTCACGGTCTGGGATTTTCCAATTATCTGAGGGCATTGCTCGGAAAGGAAGCAGAAATATTCAATCCGCTGCTCGGCTTTAATGTCGGGCTGGAACTTGGCCAGCTGATTATCGTATTTGTTGTTCTGTCCATTGCCTTTGTTGTAATCGAGTTGTTCAAAGTGCAGAGAATGAACTGGATCAATATTTTATCCGGAATCATTGTCGGTATGTCGCTTTCGCTTATCCTGAACAATGAATTCTTCAGAAATCTTGCAGGCTTGTCTGTCAATTAAAAGAACCTATATCCAATCACCAATATATATGAAAAAAGTACTGCTCCCTTTACTGATCTTAATGGTTTCTGTGGCCACGATGGCGCAGCAGTTGCCGAAATCACCGAATTATCAGGCCAATGACCGTTTTGAACAAATGGGCACGATGCTTCCGACGCCCAATTCATACCGCGCTGCTTCCGGCGCGCCGGGCCGTGAGTACTGGCAGCAGCGTGCCGACTACGACATCAAAGCAGAGCTGGACGACGATAACCGCCGCATCACCGGTTCGGAAACGATTACTTTTTTCAATAACTCTCCGGACGAACTGAAATACATCTGGATGCAGCTTGACCAGAACCTTTTCAAAAAAGAAAGCATCGGAGCGACTTCCAGAACGGGCACGATCAGTGAAAAAGGCATGAGTACTTCGCAGCTTGAGGCAATGAACAACGGAAGAGGCTCATCACTTGACCCGAAAAAAGAATACGGATACCAGATTGCGGCCGTAAAGGACAAAGCCGGCAAAGCCTTGCCCTACACGATTGTGAATACCATGATGCGCATCGACCTTCCGGTTGCCATGAAACCCGGCACAAACGTGGTTTTCAGTGTAGACTGGAGTTATTACATTACCGAATATTACGGCCGCAGCGGATACGAATATTTCCCGAAAGACGGCAATGCCAATTACTTCATTGCACACTGGTTTCCGCGCCTTGCACCTTATGATGATGTAAACGGCTGGAACCACAAGCAATTTCTCGGACAAGGAGAATTTGCATTGATTTTCGGGAATTACAAAGTAGCCATTACCGTTCCTGCAGACCATGTTGTCGCAGCCAGCGGCGAATGCCAGAACTACGCACAAGTACTTACAGCAACACAAAAGCAGCGCCTTAAGAAAGCCGAAACTTCCAAAACGCCGGTTATCATTGTAACGCAGGCCGAAGCGGAAAAAGCAGAAAAACGTGAGAACAAGTCGCCGGGAAAGAAAACCTGGATTTACAAAGCCGACAACGTTCGTGACTTTGCATTTGCAAGCAGCCGTAAATTCATCTGGGATGCCATGCAGACCGACGTTTACAAAGACGGCCGCAAAATCTGGTGCATGTCTATTTACCCGAAAGAAGGAAATCCGCTTTGGGAGCAATATTCCACCCGTGCTGTGGCGCATACGCTGAAATCCTACGGCGCACGTACATTCGAATACCCTTATCCGGTTGCCATTTCCTGCCATTCCGTTGCTGGCGGCGGCATGGAATATCCGATGATCAGTTTCAACGGCGGTCGTCCGGAAGAAGACGGAACGTACAGCGAAGCCGTAAAATACGGCATGATCGGCGTGATTATTCATGAAGTCGGACATAACTTTTTCCCGATGATCGTCAATTCCGATGAACGGCAGTGGGCATGGATGGACGAAGGACTGAATACATTCTGCCAGTATCTTGCCGAAAAAGAATGGGATTTCAACTTTCCTACCAGACGCGGCGAGCCTAACCAGATTACCGATTACATGTCTTCCGACAAATCCGTACTTTCCCCGATCATGTCTTCTGCTGAAAACGTAATCGGTCTGGGGCCGAATGCCTATGCAAAACCTGCAACGGCACTGAACATTCTGCGTGAAACGGTAATGGGCCGTGAACTTTTTGATCATGCGTTCAAAGAATATGCAAACCGGTGGAGATTCAAAAGCCCTACGCCTGCCGACTTTTTCCGCACCATGGAAGATGCTTCGGGCGTGGATCTTGACTGGTTCTGGAAAGGATGGTTTTACGGAGTTGAACCTGTTGACCAGGATCTTGTAAGTGTTGACTGGTTTAGCATCGATACCCAGAACCCGGAAATTGAGAAAGAACTGGCCCGGAAAGAAGCAGCCCGCAGACAGGCCACGATCAGCAAAATCCGTGATGCGCAGACAAAAGGCGAAACGGTTGTAGCACAAGATTCGACCATGGCCGATTTTTATAACCGTTACGATCCTTATAAAGTTACGGATGCCGATCGTCAGAAGTATGAGCAGTATCTGGCCGGATTATCCGAAAGCGACAAGGAACTGATCCAGAACAATACCAATTTTTATACGCTTTCGCTGAAAAACAAAGGCGGCTTGCCAATGCCGGTCATTGTTAAAATGGAATTTGAAGACGGAACAGATTCCGTAGCAACTTTCCCTGCTGAAATATGGCGCTTCAATGATCAGGAAATCAGCAAGGTTATAACAACCAATAAAAAAGTGACGCAATGGACACTGGACCCTTATTTCCAGATTGCCGACATTGATACCGAAAATAATTCCTTTCCGCGGATTGCGAAGCCGACACGCTTTCAGTTATTCAAGCAGCAGCAGCTCAGACGCGCTCCGAACCCGATGCAAATGCAAGGAGCCGGTGCCGGAAAGATCAGCAGCGATCCCAAGAACTAACAACCCCCGAAAATGCATCATGGCAGCCTTCCGGAAAATATTCCGGAAGGCTTTTTTTGTCTGAATCCAGAATAAGCTTACTTTGACAAAATCCTTTGAATTACAAATAATCCAAAGGCCTGAATTACAACCCGGAATTGCAGCATTCGGGTTTATCATTAACAAAAAACAGCTTTTGAACTTTAATCCGGACACCAAATGAACATCGTAATCCTTGACGGCTACACGCTTAATCCCGGCGACCTTGACTGGAACCCGCTTAACAAACTGGGAAATGTAACCATATACGACCGTTCCGATGAAGATCAGATTGTGGAGCGTTCAAAAGAAGCAGATGCCGTACTTGTTAATAAAGTTGTTCTTTCTGAAAAAATATTAAGTCAGCTTCCAAATGTAAAGTACATCGGCGTGATGGCAACCGGATTCAATAACATTGATATTGCTGCTACCCGAAAACTGGGCATAACGGTAACCAACGTAAAAGCATATAGTTCCGCGTCTGTTGCGCAACACACTTTTGCCTTGCTGCTTTCACTTGTAAACCGGATTGAAACACACAGCCAGAGCGTTTTTAAAGGCGAATGGGTAAACTCGCCGGATTTCAGTTACACCAAAACGCCGCTGACCGAACTTGCAGGAAAAACAATGGGTCTTGTCGGATTCGGGGATATCGGTTCGCAAGTAGCTCAGATTGCGCTCGCACTCGGAATGAAAGTTATTGCCTACCGGAAACATCCGGCTGCTGTAAACGGAGTGGAAATGACAACGCTGGAAGACGTTTTCAGAAACAGTGATGTGCTCAGTCTGCACTGCCCGTTGACAGAAGAAACAAAAGAAATGATAAACGCGCAACGGCTTGCAACAATGAAACCGAATGCAGTAATTCTTAACACAGGACGCGGGCCGCTGATCCAGGAAACCGACCTTGCGGATGCATTGAAAAAAGGAATAATTGCCGGCGCCGGACTTGACGTTCTGTCAACGGAGCCGCCCAGGTCCGACAATCCCTTGTTATCTGCACCGAATTGCGTCATAACGCCGCACATTGCATGGGCGACGTTTGAAGCCAGAAAACGGTTGCTGCAGATCGTTTCGGATAACCTGGAAGGCTTTATGCATGGCGACAAGAAGAACGTAGTTTAACTTGTCCTGAAATCAAAGTTTTACTTTTTGTCCCAGTTTTCTTTCATGTCTTCGTAGGATTCCTTGCTGACCGTTTTTTCACTTTTAGGTTTGGAAATTCCTTTTTTCTTGCGTGCATTGATGTTGTTGACCAATGAATTTTTAACGCCCAGTTTGTTCTTTTTCGTTGCGGTTTTGCTTTTTGCCTTAGCCATGTTATTGAGGTTTTTATTTGAATATCTCAATTATTATGCCCGGCCTGTTTTTGTGTATGCAAGGAGCACTTTTGTAAGTTCCTGAAATTGCAATTCAATGATTCCGGTAATTCATTCCGCTTTCATCTCTCATTGTAATCCGTTCTGAACCTTAAAAAAACTGTCTTGGAGCAGCATTTCCTAAGTCAGTTCTTACCAATCTGAATAGCGTACGCGTTTCCTGCGGGAACCCTGAAATGTACTCTTCATTATTTTTCGGTTATATAAATCCCTTTTCGTATAAAGTTGCAATGAAGTTATTGCCCTGTATGTACTTGTATAAACCGTAAAATAATTCCGATAAGCCGTTCAAAAGCTATACTTCGGATACCTCCGCTTTTAAGCCATATTTGTTGCGGCATCAAGTGCCCGGAGTCAAAATATTCATATACAAACAGTCATGAAAAATTATTTACGCTTGTCCGGTTTATCAATGAAAACGCTGATTTTATCAGCAATGCTTTTTGCGGGAAGCTGCACAAAGGAAAATGAACAGTTACCGCAACCGGAAACTTCCAGTACCGATGCCGGATCGCGAACTTCATTGCTTCTTCCGAGCAATAGTGGAAATATGCAGGATTTCAAAATCAGCACTAAGGGCATGCAGCAGCTGCTTATTCCGCCTTATACCGATCCTGATTTTTTCGTAGGAAGTATTGATAAAGTCAGTACTGTGAAACAAAAGGTTGAATTTGGATTTATTGTAAGTTCAAGAACGAATGACAGCCAGCCGATTAACCCGGTTCCATTGCTTAAAGCTGATCCGCTTGTAAGGAAATACATTGTAAGTGTATCGAATGGAACTGCCTTAATGCAAGCTCGCACTTACAAGATTTACAGAACCTTCAGCTGCAAGGAAGTATATTACCGCACTTACATGAAATTTGAGAACAATGCCGTGATTTACGGAGAAGTAATGCATACGATTTGTAATAAATGGCAGCCGGAAACAACGGCCTGGAATGTAGTAAACCGTGTTAAGACTTTTGATGTTTTAAAAGCCCAGGTAACGGATGTTGGTTCCAGCCCGGCTGTTGAACATGGCTTCGTTATCAGCTACAAACAGGAAGCAATCGGAAGCATTCATAAAGAACCAACCTTAACCAATGATACAAAGCTGGTAGTAAAAACAAATTATGCTCCCGGCGAGTACCTGAAACAGGATGAGTTTTCGTACCTGCTTAACTTTCCATATACCGAAATTTACTATCGTCCGTATGTAAAAACACAGGATGGTTTTGTCAGGTATGGCGATGTAAAGCACGATGTACGCTGATTGATTAGCATATAATCACAAAAAAGCAAAGGATGTAACAGCTAAGTTGTCTGTTACATCCTTTGCTTTTGTATGCTACTCAATGAACTTCATTTCTTTTATTGTAATACCTGAGCAGAACTTTGTACAGACCTGGCGGATATTTATATTGCTGCGTTTGTACGGGATTCCTGTATTATAGAAGTTGCATGCAGTGAAAGACAGAAAAATCTCGATCGAAACAAAACAGACTGATAGTAACTGATTCAGTGCAAGCTTGTTCATTTTCAGCCCGCAAGAAAATAATAAGCTGTATGCAACTGCCGGCAAGAATGTTACTGACAGTTCCGGGAAATAAATCCTGCCCAGAAAAACCGGAAATTCATAAATAATATAAGCAACCGTCACCGGCCAGACATATGCGCTGCCGGTCTGGCTGTTCTTTGCAAAACCGGTTTTAAAATCTCAAATCATATGGATTTACGGGAAAACACGGATCTTGAACATCCGCAAAAGATTCCGTTTACAAAGACATTTCTAAAAGGAAGACATTAAAAGCAGGCTAATCAAAAGTATATTCGGCTATAACGATGCCTTAATACTATTGATAATATGCCGGTCCTGAATCTGGCAGATCCGCATTGCAAAGTTACTTTTACCAAAAAACTTGAATTAAAATTTATGATGCTAAAAAAATTACTCGTTCTGTTTCTTGTAATTGCAAGTGCAGCCTCATCGTATGCGCAACAGTTTAAAGTTTTACTCTTTACCAAAACGGCCGGATTTCATCACACTTCCATTCATGAAGGCGTGTCTGGCATAAGAAACCTTGCAGCAAGGCACAATTTCACCGTTGACTGGCAGGAAAATGCTTCTGTTTTCAATGAAAAACAGCTTAAAAATTACGATGCTGTCATCTTTTTGAATACGACAGGCGATATCCTGAATGCAGAGCAACAAACTGCATTTGAAAAGTTTATTCAGTCGGGAAAAGGCTGGGTTGGCATTCACGCCGCGGCAGATACTGAATACGAATGGCCGTGGTATACAAAAATGGCCGGAATGATGTTTAAAATTCATCCGGAACAGCAAACCGCTTATCTTGATGTCGTAAACAGCAACTTTCCCGGCATGGAACGGTTTCCAAAAAGAATGCTCTGGACCGATGAATGGTACGAATACCAGAAACCGTATAAATCGGACGATCTTAAATTCCTGATCGGCGTTGATGAAAAAAGCTATGACCCGAAAGCCAGCTGGGGCACCGATAATAAAAGTGTAGGAATGGGCGATTTTCATCCGATTGCCTGGTACCATAATTATGACGGAGGCAGAGCCTTTTATACCGGCCTCGGCCATATCGGGCTTGTCTATTCCGACCAGACTTTCTTGGATCATCTTTATGGTGGCATTTACTGGGCAGCAACCGGAAAGGGTGTGAAGTAAAAGCAAAGAAGATACATCTTTCAAACAAATAGCGGGAAAGGAGACGGATAACAGCATCTGTCTCCTTTTCTGTTATTGCTAGCGGCAAAGCCGTGATTTGTTCCGAAGCTGTCGCAACATACCCCATTAAAAGTCGCAGCAGCCCCCTTTCGAACCGCTGAGGGTTTAGTAAACTTGTATCCAATTACTTTCCATCCAAATTTACTTTATTCCAATGAACAGCTCCATACATCCTTGCTTGTGGTTTGACGGAAATGCGAAAGCTGCAGCTGAATTTTACTGCTCTGTATTCAAAAATTCAAAAATCCTGCATGAAAATCCGGTTGTAGTCACTTTTGAACTGAACGGCTACAAAGTTATGGGTCTTAATGGCGGACCAAAATTCAAATTCAGCGAAGCGGTTTCTTTTGTTATCAACTGTGACACGCAGGATGAAATTGACTACTATTGGGAAAAGCTTGTTGCCGATGGCGGCCGGGAAGATCAGTGCGGCTGGCTGAAGGATAAGTTTGGCTTTTCATGGCAGGTAGTTCCGACAATAATCAGCAAACTGATGTCGAACCCCGAAAGAGGGCAACGCGTAATGCAGGCCATTCTGCAGATGAAGAAGCTGGATATTGAAAAACTTGAGAATGCATGACAAAAATCAAATTTGTTCACTTTGTTTGTGAAGACACAAACATGATTGCATTGCCTTGTTTGTGTCTTCACAAATGACATGAAACGTCATTTTCGCTCATGTCTTACAAATCTTAAATCCGGATTTTTTCCGTATATATGGCTATTTCAGTTTAGTGATCTTATGGTTCCTGTCCAACATTGTTTTCAGTAAGTTGATCAGCACTTCCAAATCGACCGGCTTGACCAGATGCTCATCAAAGCCCGCCTCTTTCGTTAAACGCCGGTCTTCGTGCTGACTGTAACCCGTCAAGGCAAGCACCAGCATATTCTGTCCCCAGGATTGCTGACGGATTAACCGGCATGTGTCATAACCATCCAAGCCGGGCATACCTATATCCAGCAGGATAGCCGCAGGCAGTAACTGCTCAGCTGCTTCCAGGCCGGCCTGGCCACTGTTCCGGGTATGGGCTTCATATCCTTTCAGTTTAAGGAGCATGCCCATTGTCTGGGCAGAATCAGCATTGTCGTCAATAACTAAAATGCGCCGGGAATCCAATGGTTCTGAGGCCTGATGTTCTGGTGTAGGCGTTTGCATGGCTGGTAACATTAAAGTTGGTAAATAGATGGTAAAAACACTACCTTTCCCCAGGCCTTCACTTCGGGCCTCGGCCCGTCCGCCATGCTGCTCAACGAGCCGCTTGACCAACGCTAATCCCAGGCCCAGGCCTCCTTTCGAGCGTGCCAGGGAGTTATCCACCTGCACAAACAGCTCAAAAATAGACGAAAGTTGATCAGCCGGTAAGCCAATGCCGTTGTCACCAACTTCAAGCACAGCCTGCATCTGCTCTTCACGCAGGCGCAGCCATACTTGTCCCTGCTCGCCGGTATAGCGGGCCCCGTTGGTCAGCAGGTTGGTCACCACCTGCATCAAACGGGTGGCATCACCTGCCAGGTAAATAGGCGTTGCAGGTAAATCGGCCTTCAATGACCGTCCTTGTTTCTGAAATAGCGACTGCATCGATTCAACTGCTTGCGCAACCAGGCTTACCAGATCGACACGCTCGGTTTTCAGCTCAATCTTGCCACTGCTGATGCGGCTCACGTCCAACAGATCATCCAGCATGCGTTCCAAATGGTCACTTTGCCGGCTCATCATTTCAACCGTGGAACGGGCCGGCTCTTCCGTGCTGGTCAGTTCAAGAATGCTCACACCGTTACGAAGCGTTGCCATGGGGTTGCGCAGTTCGTGGGCCAGCATGGCCAGAAATTCGTCTTTGCGCCGGCTGGAGTCATGGAGCTTTTCTTCTGCCAGTTTCCGGGCGGTAATGTCACTGGCCGCCCCCAGCCACTCCTGTATATCGCCCTTTTTATCGAACACCGGAATGGCACTTGAAAATATCCAGCCGGTTCCGCCCTCAACTTTCCTGACGCGGTGCTCGCGTTCGAAAGTACTTTTAGTGCGGATGGCCTCCTGGATTACCTGTTGTACCCAAGGCTGATCTTCAGCAGGAATATACGTCTGGATCCATGAAGAGCCTGGGTCATTGGTGTCGGCCAGAAATGTCTTCCCGCTCAGCAAGCGCATCCGGGTCCAGTTGGGATTCATTTTATAGATGCTATCGGAAGAAGCTACTCCTAAAAGCCGGAATTGTTCTTCGCTTTGGCGCAAGGCCTCCACTGTCTTTGCCCGTTCCACCGCGGCCCAGGTGCGTTCCGCAGTTTCCTCAGCCAGCGATACATCCGTCGCAGTCCAGTTCCTGGGTGCCCGCTGATGAGTAACAAATTTGGCAACCAGTCTGCCTTCCTTAACCAGCGGTACGACAATGGTTGCGCCGATCTGATTTCTCTGGAGTGGTTCACGCTGGTCATCAGCGATGGCAGGATCGGAATTCGTGTTCCGCACCACCCGCGTCCGGCCATCAATCAGTCCGGGCATTGACCATTCAGCCAGTGAATAGCTCCGGGCATTGCCTGTACCGGGGCGGTGCCATTGCCGAACGACGGCACAATTACCAGACGTCTCATCCATCTCGGCATAATAAGCCCGGTCCGTGCCAAGCTGCTCACCAAGCAGCCTGGCGGCTGTATCCTGTATGGTTACCGGATCAGCCAACGGGCGAATCGCATCATTCAGTCTGAGCAGAAAGTCCCGCCTAAGCTCGTTTTGTTTGCGCTCGGTGATCTCGCGCGTCATCATGGCGACACCGTCAACGGTGTTTACCAGCATCTGATAAAACCATACATCAAACTGCTCATGGGCATAATACTGTTCGAGTTGCTGGGGCTCACCAGTCTGGGCTACCTTCACCATACGGTCGAAAACTCCTGAGGCGACCACACCCGGGTTTACTTGCAGCAGACTGCGGCCAATCACATCCCCATTCTGTTCAATCCCTTTCTTATTGTTAACCGCACAGGTGAAATCAATGATCTGACCGGTTTCATCGCGGACTGCCTTAAAAACCTGAATGATATCCAGCGAATTGTCGATGACCGATTGCAGTAGCAATTGGCTGCTTCTGGTTTGTTCTTCGGCTTTTTTCAGGGCGGTTATGTCTGTGGTGGTAGTGGCCACCCCGTCACCCAGCTTTACGGTTGACTGATAAAACCATCCCTCGAACTGCTCATTGTTGTAATGGCGTTCCGACTTGTCAGCAATACCTGTTTCGACAACCTGTCTGAAGGTATCAAAAATGCCTGTCTCAATTACTCCTGGGTTGTTAGAAAGCAGGCTTGTGCCAATTACATCACCGTAATGCTGCTCGGCAGCATGGTTGTTCAGGCGCCAGACGAAGTCGATGATCTGGCCATCTTCACTGCGCACAGCCGTAAAAACCTGAATCATTTCCAGCGTGCTATCCAGGATGGCCTGATGCAATTGCCGGCTGGATGCGAGCTCGCTGGTCCGGTCACTGACTTCTTCCTGCAGGCGGATTTGCTCCTGCTGCAAGAGTTGCTCCGCTTTCTTTTTTTCTTCAATGCCAATATTGAGGCCCACCCATTTTTTTACAGATCCATCCGCATCCAGAATATGGGTAGCCCGCACATTCGTCCATCGCCAGCCACCACCAGGACTACGCAGGCGAAACTCGGCGTTGACGGGCGTTTGGCTACTGACAGCCTTTTGCCACTGATCAAGCGCATAGCCGCGATCTTCCGGGTGGACTGCTCCCACCCAGCCTTCGCCAAGCCATTCCTGTTTTGATTGTCCGGTATAAGCCCGCCAGGAAGAGGAATCAGCTACTACCTGACCGTGCGCGTCAGTTTCCCAGACAGCCTGGGCAAACAGCTCAACAAGTTGTTTGTATTCATCTATTAGAAAAGCATCAACAAGATCCGTGGTCATGGTCATTAAATGTATGCGAAAGTTTTCCGGGATCCGTGCGTTTAATCATTTGTAAAAAGCTGTGAAGTACAGAAAAATCCGTGCCAGGCTTATGGCGAAAAATGTCGAATGGTCAACCACTGCCGGACTGACGGTTATTCTTAGGGTATTATTGCTGAAGAGCACTTTCGAGGACAAGCAGTTCAACTTACAAATCTTTCTTTTCTGCAATAAGCTGAGAAATCTTTTCACCCAATATGTTATAATCAACAGGTTTTAAAATATGTTCGTCAAACCCCGCTGCCCGGCTCCGTTGCTTATCTGCCTCACGGCCAAAGCCGGACAGCGCAATGACCGGCAGTTTTTCTCCCCATGGCTGCTTTCGGATTTGTTCGCATACGGCATACCCGTCCATATAGGGCATGGCAATGTCGAGTATGACCACGTCCGGGCGTAACTTCCCGGCAGCGGCAATGCCATCCTTTCCATTGTAACAAATGTGCACCTGATAGCCGGATACCTGCATGAGCATACCCATCAGATCGACCAGCTCCTGGTTGTCATCAATAAGCAGAACCCGAATGGCATTGGTTGATGCCGCAGGTCCGTAAGCTCCGGTTTCAGCTTTGGTTTGCTGCTCGGCAATCACAGGAATTCTTACAACAAATTCGCTCCCTTTATTGACACCTGCGCTGTAAGCCACCACACTGCCATCATGACCTTCGGCAATCTTTTTGACAACAGCCAGTCCCAATCCCAGACCTCCATACGGTCGGTCGATAGACGTTTCACCTTGCACAAATACCTCAAAAATTGATTTCAGCTCATTCTGTGGGATTCCCTTTCCGTCATCTTTTACCCGGATAACGGCATTGTTCTGTTCAACGTCCAGCGTGACCCAGGCATGGCCACCTTCGGCTGTGTATTTTGACGCGTTTCCCAATAAATTCATGATCAGCTGCGCAATGCGCGTAGCATCGCCGTTGACGGAGATTGCAGAAGCCGGCTGGATAAATTCAATGGTGCGGCCCCGGTCTTCAAACAGCATTTTCGCAGTCTCGACAGTCTGCCCAACCAGTTGGCCAAGGTCGATCGGCTTACGTTCGAGTCTGATTTTTCCGTACCGGATGCGGCTTACTTCCAGAAGGTCATCTACCATACGGCCCAAATGCTTTACCTGAGAGCTCATCCGGTCTATACCCAGTTCGTAGGGCATATCCGGATGCTGCCCTTTCGACAGTTGAAGAAACATCAGTGTATTTGAAAGGACAGCCAAAGGGTTTCTCAGCTCGTGCCCCAGCATCGCCATGAAATCGTCCTTTTGCCTGTCCGCAGCACGCAATGCTTCTTCGGCTCTTGCCCGGGTTACCGCTGCCCAGCTGCGTTCGGCGATTTCTTCCAGCAACTTCACATCGGCTTCCGGCCAGGGACGGTCCCTTTCATCTTCTACAAAAAACAACGCTACCCAATTGCCGTCTTTCATGAGTGGGACCCAAACACTGGAAAGTGCATCTTTCAGAACAACCGTTTGACCCGACTGATATTGCCGGATTGTCTCGTCGCTGATGTTGGATAGCGGATGTGATCCCTGCCTGCCCGGCATGTTACCGTTGCTCCATTCACATTCAATCGTTAACTGGTTGTGAGCCGGTTGAACTTCTGCAAACCCGCTGCAACTTGCCTCGAAAAAGCGTCCTGCCAGTTCACTGATTGTTGTCATGATCACACCTGGGTCAGTTAGGGGTCTGAGCGCATCGGAAAGCGTCAGCAACAGCGTCTGCCGTTTTTCCTGACGTTTGCTTTCGGTGGTGTTGCTGAAAAGCACAGCTACACGACGTGTGTCGGGCGTGCCCAGGGCAAATACGTACACGTCGAACCAGCGGCTGAGCACCGGCGAAAATGATTCGAAACTGACCGTTTCGCCGGTTTCATAAACGTGCGCATAGCCGTCATACCATGTATCCTCCAAACCGGGAATAAGCTGGCGCGTCGTCTGGGTAAGCACCAGGTCGCGCGGCAGGCCGGTCAGCCGCTCAAACTGCGGGTTTACTTCCAGCCAGCGCCAGTCGATAGGCGTCCCGGCTTCCTTGTCAGCAGGCAATATTTCACCGATTCCAAAACCCTGATCCATGGTCTCAAACAGGGTACGGTATTTCAATTCAGATATTTCCTGTGCTTCTTCGTTACGCTTTCGCTCGGTAATATTGGTAAACAATACTGCAATCAGGACTGGCTGTTCACTAATGCGGAAGGCACTGGCTTCTATCCACAGGTTTAATGCGGTAACATAAGCTTTGAATTGTACAGACTGCCCTGTAGCGGCAACCTGATTGTAAGTATCCATAATACTTTGGTCAGCTTCCGGAACTACTTCCAAAATGGTTTTTCCGGTCACATTTGATAAACCCGTATGCTTTTCAAAAGCAGGATTCACCATTTGGTAACGGAAATCAACAGGGTGATCTGCCGGATTACCGACCTTTTCAAGGATGCAAAAGCCTTGGTCCATTTTGGCAAATGCGGTATCGTATACTGATGCAAAAGGCGATGTGGATTGCATATCAGCAGGGCTCATTCTGGTAAAAGACGTAATGTTAAGGTGTAACTGATTGTATATGTAACCAACGCTGACTAAGAGGCAATATATTGAAAATACTGTGCCGAACGAGGAATAGGAATGCAGTCAGGCAAGCGCTTTGTATAACGGCAAAGGAATGTCCTGGCCCTCTGAACAGTTGAACAAAATTGAAAAAAGCTTAGTCCATTTAATTTGGGAATCATAAGTAAACAACGATGGACAAAAATCCGGAAGTAAACCAAGAGTTTATGCATGTAGCAGCATCAGAAGAGAACTCTCCTATCAAACGGGCTGCCGGCGCTGTACTTTCACAGCATTTATAAGCATAAAGTGAGTGGATTTAAATGCATTGACAGCTTTTATGAGGCAAAAGACACAATTCAGCGTTTCATTAGACATGACAATGAAAGTCACCTGCATGGTTCGAGCCGTTTCGTGACTCCATATTAAATATGAGATAAAGCCATGGTTTGTGACACCATAATTATTGAAAAGAGCCTGTTCAATGAGGTAACAGGACAATTAAAATCACCCGGTTTTCTATATTTATGAATTATCCGGTTTCGCAAGGGAAGATCCTAATACTGATTGGCATGAAAATTCACCCAACCAACTATACCAATACATTTATTGAAGTTGCGGAGGACTGTCCGGCTGCAAAAGGAGAAGTACCGCCAATGAAGGGTAATGCAGAAACAGTTGCCGGCATACAGCACGATATGATAAGCAAAAACCCTTATAAATATACCTCGGATGATATATTGTTCAGGGTTTATGCCAAACGGAACGATTTGACGGAAAGCGAACTTGAAGAAGCGAGAAAACAATTTTTTTCCAAAGGTCAGCCTTGCCTGCGTGCCTCGCCTTTAACAAAGCGTTACGGCTGGGGAATACACTGCGACCAGAACGGCAAAGTTGCTATGTACGGCAATGAAACCGACGAGTACAATCGCTTTATAAATGATAAAGAAATAAAGACGATAAAGGCAATGAAGTCAGCCAAGTAATTGCAGATTAACCACTTCGTCCTTTTCTAATAACCTTCTGAAAGCTCAACTTCATCTTCAATTTCTTCATCATTAAGATACTTATTGATGTTGGAAATGAACTTTTCAACCTTGTCCCGGTCTCTGCCTTCATGCTCTGCACCCGTATGCTGCGATAAAATTACATTTTCCATTTCCCATAATTTGCTGTCTTCATCAAGCGGTTCTGCTTCCGAAACATCCAGGACAGCACCTGCCAGTCTGCCACTTTCCAGCGCATTTATCAACGCAGCTTCATCCGTTGTGTTTCCTCGGCCCACATTGGCATAAAGACTTCCTTTTTTCATGGCATTAAAGAATTCCTGAGATACGTATTTGTCAAGATTTCCCGGCAGTGTATTTACAACCAGATCTGTTTCAGGCAATTGCTGCAATAAGTGCTCAAATGAATGAATTTCCGCCTGCGGATCACTTTTAGCAGTCATTTGAATGCTGCAGCCAAACGCATTCAGAAGTTTATTAACATGCTCGCCAATGGCTCCGGAACCCAGGATGATGACCTTTTTGCCACTTAAAATTTGAAGTTCATTACTTGACTTCTCTCCTACCCATTCCTTTTTGACCTGATTTCTGACCATTTTATGGATGCCGCGGTAAAATGCCAGAATTCCGCTCACGATGGTTTCGGCGCAGGGTACGGCAGATATATCACCTACATTAGCAGCTTTTCCTTTATAATCGACATCCTTGTATTGCTCAAAACCAACATTTTCAAGCTGCCAGAATTTCAATGTGCCGGGAGTTTTTCCAAACCAGTCTGCGGGCGGATTTCCGATTAATATCTCAGCAGACTGCAATGCACTTTTTACTTCCTCTTCTGAAATATCAGATGCAAGTATTACTTCTGCATCATCCGGCAAATGCTTCTTTAACTCCGATTGCATTTCTTTTTCCAGCTTGGCGTATAAAAGGATCTTCATGTAATTGAAATGATTTGTTTGAATACCATCGAACAAATACCATTCCATAAAAGAGAAATCCGGATTTTTAATTTGACTAAAATATTTTCAGCTTTAAAAACAGCATAAGCAAACTGCATTGCTGCTAATATAATCCGTCAAACAAATAGGGGTATCTGCCTTGATATTTACCATTGAATATAAAAATGAATCAAGGCCATATACGTTCATATTAGGACCAAATCTTCCATACTTAACGGCCTTTTATACGAGCATTTTCAATATCAGATTTATTGTCTGTTAAAATAAAGATCAGCAGTTTTAATAAACTGAGCCCAGTCGTAAAACGTCATGTCATGTTTTCCTTCGCGAATATGATATGCCAGAGGAGGTTTGACAAAAGGCATATTGATCGCTGGAATTGACTGCGGCAAACCTGATTTTACATTATAAAGTTCATATACTTTTTCAGCCTCTTTTACAGACTTGAACGTTCCGACCGGATCAGCCCATAAATCCTCGGAAGCATTGGTTACGTAAACAGGCCTTGGCGCAATCAAAGAAACGAGCATATGCTGATCCAGCGGCAATGCGCTTTCGTTATCATTGAATTTCTTGTAATTGTCAGCAAACCAATGCGGAAAAGTAGTATTGATAACTTTTACAGTTTCTCCAAAACGACGGCGAGACAAAGCCGCACCGGTATTTCCCGAACAATTGGTGACGCACATTGCAAAGCGGGTATCTTGTGCAGCTGCCCACAATGACGCCTTTCCTCCCCTCGAATGGCCTGTCAGGATAACTTTTGAAGCATCTACGTCCTTATCTTTTTCGAAATAATCCATTATCCTGCTGGCTGCCCACGCCCATGCGCCGATGGCTTTCATCCCATTGTCTGCTTTCAGCTGCTCGGGGTATAACCGCAGAACTCCATTCCTGTAATTATTTTTATCATCCGGAGCCGCGTCATTTACATGAAATGCGGCAACGGCATAACCCGCATCAATAACCTGTTCGGCCGGCCAGAAACCGCTGATTGTGTCTCTTGTCGGAGAAGTATTATTTTTACCCCGGTTGTTGATTAATAAAAAAGTTGCTGCCGGCTTTTTCGCGCGTGTCGGAACAAACAAAACCAGATTGATAATTACAGTTTGATTATTATTGCTGACACTTATTTCCAGCTCTTTTAAATGAGCTTTTCCGTTCATGGAAAGCTTATTTTCATTCTTTATTTTAAAATTTGAGTTATCAAATTTTTTTGGCATTATACCATAAACATTTTCTTCAAAAAGAGCCAGGATTTCCGGCCGGCGAATGCTTTCCCAATCTTTTACATTGGCTATTTTCATTTTGTTTTGAGATTCAAGAACATCAGGCAAAATATAGGAAGGCACTTTTGATTCGTCATAATTTTGCGCAATCAGCTCAAAGGAAAGAAGCACGGAAGCCAGTAAAACAATAAATATTTTTCTCATCATAATCAGTTTCATTTCATTTTAGTCAGGCTTCATATACTTAAATCCTTATTCTTTCAATGCAGTTTATCTTATTATTTCCATAAAGAATTGAGAAAGGAAGTACCTATTTTGTCACCTTTTCTAATCCTCTTATAAGCATGGTTCTAGTCCGGAATACTTTTAGAAGCCAAGTATTAGATAATTTCAGGTAAAAAATTTAAGTAATAAGCACACAAGCCACAGAGCGGCTTCCTGTTTATAGCCATAAATTACGCATTGTCAATAGTAACCGGAAGGCTCCTCCGGAGCCGTATAATGTGTTACTGAATGCTTTTTTGCTATAAACAGTTAGCTCCTCCGGAGCTTTTCGTGTCTGCTTCTTTATTGTCGCAAACTAAACTTGCTCCTTGGCAAGAACATTCGTGCAACAGCCGCAGAGCGGCTACCTGTTTATAGCCATAAATCAGGCATTGTCATGGTTGGGCCCCGGCGGGGCCGCCTGTTTGTATATTTCTGAATGCCTGTTACTCGGACCAGATGATGGCATTTTCGATCATTTGGACGAAATTTTTATTTTGCCAGACTTCTTTACTATGACCCATGGAAGTATAAAAAGTTTTGCCTTTACCGACGTTTCGATACCAGGCAACCGGATGATTTTGCCCCATACCAAAATTTTTATCTCTGATCCAGAGCAAATTGCCATTGGGAATGATTTTATTTCCGTTGATGTAAGATACGATCCGCATGCCTTCGGGCTGGCTGAAGAAAACATACCATTCATCTTCATTGGTCCAGACGGCAGGCAAATTACGGGTCAATGTTGAATCGACATCAAGCGCTACATGCACTGCAGTTTTCTGGAATTGCGGATTGAGCGGATGATGTGAAAATCTTGTACCGAGTAAATGAGTTTCATACCACGGCCAGTGATGGGAATCATCTCCTGCTCCATGTATGCCCAGTAAAGTACCGCCTGATTCTACATACTGGCTCAAAAATTCTTGTTGTTCATCGTTAAGAACTCTGCCGGTAGAATTATTGAAAACAACAACCTTGAAACGTTTCAATTGCTCAGGATTAAAAATGCCGCCTTCTTCCGTCTGATAAATAAACCAGTTATTTTCTCGTGCTATTTCAGAAAAAACCGGCAATGACGCTTTAATCGATTCTGCATGACGAAAGCCGGTTGTTTTGGAAAAAATCAGGATAGCCGGTTGGTTGGGCGGAAAATTTATTGCTGGCTTTTCTGTTTCATACGACACAGGAAAACCATTCTTGATTTTATAAAGGAATATTGCTGTTGTTGCTCCTGCAAAGAGGATGATGCATAGTAAAACCCGTAAAGTAATTTTAATCGTCCTTTTCATACCTGTTTGTAAAAGAGTAACATTGCAATGCAAGTAACTTCCGACAAATACCTTGAGAAGAGATATCAGGACTACTTTATACTAATGAATGGATCAATCAGGGTATTTTAATCTGCTGTCTGTTTACGTATTCCGGAACTTCACACTTGTTAACGCCAACGTGCAATCTGACTGTATTCCCGAACATCGATAGCCGCAGAGCGGCTCCCTGTTTATAGCCATAAAGATCAATCATTGAATAATATCGGCCCCAGCGGGGCCACCTCATTACTGATTACCAGAAGGCTCCTCCGGAGCCGCATAATCCTTTGCTGAATGCTTTTTTGCTATAAACAGTTAGCTCCTCCGGAGCTTTTTCTGCCTGCTTCTCGAATATATTTTTGCTCAAAAGTGCTATTGGCAAGAACTTGCATACAGCAATAGCCGCAGAGCGGCTCCCTGTTAATAGCCACAAATCAAGCATTGTCATGGTTAGGCCCCAGCGGGGGACGCCTCATTACTGATTACCAGAAGGCTCCTCCGGAGCCGCATAATCCTTTGCTGAATGCTTTTCTGCTATAAACAGTTAGCTCCTCCGGAGCTTTTTTCTGCCTGCTTCTCGAATATATTTCTGCTCAAAAGTGCTATTTGGCAAGAACTTGTATACAGCAAAAGCCGCAGAGCGGCTCCCTGTTTATAGCCACAAATCAAGCATTGTCATGGTTAGGCCCCGGCGGGGCCGCCTGTTTGCCGATCATAAGAAGGCTCCTCCGGAGCCGCATAATCCTTTGCTGAATGCTTTTCTGCTATAAACAGTTAGCTCTGGAGCTTTTTTATTATCTGCTTCTTAGAAGTATTTCTGTTCAAAAATGCATCTCGACAAGAACTTTCATGCAGCAAAAGCCGCAGAGCGGCTCCCTGTTTATAACATAAAGGTCAATTATTGAATAATATTACATTGGATTTTGCCGTCTTGCTAACTTCAAATTTCTGATTTAAATGCACACGAATCAGCATCCGGAATATTCAGGCCTGAAAATGCCATTGAGGGCAATGATTGTTTTTTCTGCAATCTTTTTACCATCTTGAAGTTCAATGTAGGGGTTTGGATCATCTGAAAAAATTTGCTGGATTATTCCCTCAGCCCGTTCCAGTCCGTTGATGTCCAGAATCATCTCTGCTTTGGCTCCGCGGTTTTTGCAATCGGACAGCATTTCCATAAAGCTCTCATTTACTGATAATGTCGTACGTAAGTCCATATTTTTAGTTGATTATCTGCTTGTAAAATGATTAAGTAGAACGTAGTGTCCTGACCTGGATACGCTGCTAATTAACAATTGGTTCAATGACTTTTTTCGTTTCTTTCAACCGTATCATCGTACCTTTGCGGCTTCAAAAAATGAGAAGATGATTACAGTTGAAAATTTGGCCGTTGAATTTAGCGGTTCTGCCCTTTTTAGTGAAGTTTCCTTCGTGATTAATCCGACTGATAAAATTGCCCTGATGGGTAAGAACGGAGCGGGAAAATCCACCATGATGAAGATTATTGCTGGTGAACAAAAAGCCAATCGTGGCCATGTACGTGCACCCAAAGATGCAGTAATCGCCTATTTGCCGCAGCATTTACTTACCGAAGACAACTGCACTGTTTTTGAGGAAGCGGCCAAAGCATTCAGGCAGGTTTTTGAAATGCGTAACGCAATGGAAAAACTGAATCTTGAACTCGAAACCCGCACAGATTACGAAAGCGATGAATACATGGCGATCATCGAACAGGTTACTGAACTGGGTGAAAAATATTACCAGCTGGAAGAAGTCAATTATGACGCGGAGGTCGAAAAAGCCCTGAAGGGACTGGGATTCAGGCCGGAAGATTTTCAGCGGCAAACCAGCGAATTCAGCGGAGGATGGCGTATGCGCATTGAGCTTGCCAAAATACTGTTGCAAAAGCCGGACCTTATTTTGCTGGATGAGCCTACAAACCATATCGACATTGAATCCGTGATGTGGCTGGAAGATTTTCTGATAAATAAGTCAAATGCAGTAATGGTCATTTCTCATGACCGCGCTTTCATCGACAATATTACCAACCGTACGATTGAAGTGACTATGGGGCGGATTTTTGACTATAAAGCCAACTATTCACATTATCTGGTATTGCGCGAGGAGCGCAGGGCTCATCAGATCAAGGCATATCAGGAACAGCAGAAAATGATCGCTGATAACCTGCAATTCATCGAACGCTTCCGCGGCACATATTCCAAAACCAATCAGGTTTCTTCCCGCGAACGCATGCTGGAAAAACTGGAAATTATTGAAATTGATGAAGTCGACAATTCAGCTCTGAAGCTTCGTTTTCCACCTTCGCCACGGTCCGGCGACTATCCGGTTACTGTGAAAGATGTGTCAAAATCGTACGGTGATCATGTTGTGTTCAAAAATGCCAGCATGACCATTTCAAGAGGCGAAAAGGTGTCGTTTGTAGGCCGGAATGGTGAAGGAAAATCTACGATGATCAAGGCCATCATGGGCCAGATCGATGTGGATGGAACCTGTCAGCTTGGACACAATGTAAAGGTTGGCTATTTTGCGCAAAATCAGGCATCGTTACTGGATCCCAATCTGACCATTTTTCAGACGGTAGACGAAGTCGCAGAAGGAGATGTAAGAACCCAGATTAAAAATATTCTGGGAGCCTTTATGTTTCAGGGCGAAGATATCGACAAGAAAGTAAGTGTATTGTCGGGTGGAGAAAAAACGCGTCTTGCCATGGTGAAGTTGCTTCTGGAACCCGTAAACCTGCTGATTCTGGATGAGCCTACAAACCACCTGGATTTAAAATCCAAGGATGTTTTGAAAGAAGCACTCAGAAACTTTGACGGAACGCTGGTGCTGGTTTCTCACGATCGTGATTTTTTACAAGGCTTGTCCCAGAAAGTCTTCGAATTTAAAGACAAACGTGTAATCGAGCATTTTGAAACGATTGATGCATTTCTGGAACGTAACCGGATCAAAAGTATAGCAGATCTGCAGCTTGCAAAGTAGCATTTCATCCCTTGCTCTAAGTAAAGATGTCACTTCAAGGGCTGGCTTTCAATTTTGCCCGCAATCATAAAAATACTGCGGATTCAAAATATTCAAAACGCTGGCATTCAGTATAAGTTACCGAATGCCAGCCTTGATCCGCAAAAATTTACCGCATTGATTTTGGTTTTTAACCGTTTTTGAAGCCCAGTCTCATAAATATTCCCCAATCCAAATCCGGGCCATTTTCCGTATACGGCATAAAGTGTTATCTGTTCAACGCGGCACCTTTTCTGCTACATCATGCCCGTTTTGCCTTTTAACATTATTTTTATTTTCTAGAAAGTAGCGTATGCATTTTCCGGTGAAGAGATCTGAAATGCTAAAATATTTTATATAAAACGGAAATGGCCGCTGTGTATCAACGGCTGGCTTTGCCGGTTTTGAAATTACAGCATTACGCCGGATACTTTACTTATGAAGATACTATCGGAAAGTATTGGGATGCAAACAGGATTTCCAGTATTCGATTATGGAAGATAACCGGCCTTTCAGCTCACCGTAGTTCTGAGGCTTTTGGAAATAACCCTGTATTGAACCTTTATATGCCTCATTAACCATTCCTGCGCTTCCGGATGTTGTAAAATAAACAAATGGTATGGCTTTCTTCTTCAGTTCGGGAGAACTGTCAATGTAATCTCTGAGCTCTATGCCGTTCATTAATGGTAAATTCACATCACAAAGAATCAGGAAAGCTTGTTCGGTAGTTGAGCTAAAATACTGAATTACCTGCGGCCCGTTTTCAAAAAAAAGTACCTGGTTACTAACTCCCAACTCTCTCAAAGCTTCCAAGGTAATAAACTGATCGTCTTTATCGTCTTCTACTATTAATATTGGTCCTGAAACTGACATAAGTTTAGTTTGAATTGTACATGAACTCTTTACTCCTTTGAGATTTCAAGAATGCAAGCTACAAAGGGCTACTAAAGACAGCCAATATAAAATAATACTTACAGTTCACAACAATTAATTTTAAACTTATTTAGCGGTAAATATCTGACATGAGGTACATAGGCAAATTTTGGCATTGAGCATGTCCGGATAGGTATTGAACGTCTTTGCATTCTTCTTGTTTACGGCAGGCTGCCCGGCTGAGAAATTCTAACTTCGATATCGCATAGCTTCTTGATATCAGCTCATAAAGAGGCGTCTTTGGACACAATCATGAATCACCGCTTGCATACGTGGTCACCGCTCGGGGCGTATTGAATGATGCATGGACCCAAACGGGACTTACCTGTGCCAATGCCCACAATATGATGAGGACTATGCAAAGGTCGCCTGCACGTATGCGGGGTGAATGGGCGTATGCAGAAATGGATGTGACTGAATTTGTCAGGATGCAGGGAAGCGGATTTGAAGCTGACAAACATGACAGGCAGCCAGTTGCAGCGTCCTGAGACCGAAGCCGACTCATTCAGACTGAAAGTAGGCTTACCCGACAAGTTGCCAGCGGATATATATTTCCTGAAAGTCCAGCTCAAAGAGCTTTGGGAAGTTACCAAAGTGCTCGTAACGGAGTATTCTGGCCTAAAAAGCAGAATATACAATCGTTATTGGACAAACAGGCCCATTCATTATTCGAGTGATCCAATCAGCTCAACAAAAGTGCCATCCGGATCCTGTACCAGCAAGAAATGTGCATCTTTGTTCAATGGCGTTGGCGAACTGCCCAGGAATGTAACCTTTCGCTCTTTCAGTCTTTGAATAATTCCTTTTAATGACTTCACCTGAATGGTAATGTACTGCACTCCCGTATCGTCCTGGATAAATTTAGGCTTGGAATGTGCCGCTTTCTTACCAAAACTCATCAGCTTCCAGTCACTGGCCTGCGGGCTGTTTTCCAATTTCAGGATTTGGACCTGAACAGAATCTCCGCCGGTCAAGCCGCCCCTTTTCCCAAACTCGCCATTAATCGTAAACTTACCGGTTTGGACCATTCCAATCCCATTCACATAGAAATCCAGCGAGCGTTCCATATCTGAAACAACCACTCCCATACCGATTTGTGAACTTCTGAAATTTGATTGAGAAAAAGCCAAACCGCTTAACAACACGCCGCACCCGATCATCAGGGTTTTAATTCCATTAAGTTGCATTTAATCCAAAATTTTAATTGTACAGATGTTTAACGGATAATAATACGTGATGGCCTGAATTATACTTGAATTTGGGGAAGATTTTTGTAAATCTGAACTTAATGAGCCGAGCCTGATCTTCGTTCAGGTATATCAAAATAGCTTTGTCCGGACCTATCAGTATATATTGGTATAAAACAAAATATTGGACATCAGTACAAGACCAATCCGGATGTCGTCAGCACCGGCCCGGTAAATTGTGGTTGCCTGTTAATGATAACCAGTACAATGAAACAAACAGCAAAACATGACGCAACAACCTGTATGGAACCTTTTCCCTGTTTCATTTTAGTCAAATAGTGTCATCTGTAACCTGCCTTATTAAATAAACAAGAAAGCCGCGCATCATTTACCTATGGCGGCTTTCTTGTTCATATCACATTCAACTCTTATCCCCTTCTCCCTTCCTCCTTTTTTCAGACCTACTCCGTCACCAGCACTTTAACAACTTCCGCAGCGGCATCCGAATTTATTTTCAAAAGATAAATGCCTGTATTCAGGGAAAAACCGGAAATGTCCACATCGGTTTTTTCACCTGCCCGGATATTGTCAGCGACCGGGATCACATATCCTTTTCCGGACTCGTTAATCAGTTCCAGGGAAATCCGGCCGGCATGCTTCATGGAAATCCCAACCGTAAACTGTTTTTTTACCGGGTTTGGATAAACAGTGGATTCCTGGCTGTCCTGCATTTCCGATTGTACGGTCACTATTTCCTGGTTTAACCTTGTATTGCTGTTTGCAACGGGCAATGTAGTCTGAACGATCAGCTGAGGCGGAAAAGAGCCGTTTTCCTTACTGTTAAAAACAATCCTTGTATTGCGGTTGTTCGGGTCGGCCAAAAGAAAACTTACTTGTGCATCACCCGCCTGCTGCTGTGCTTTTACATAGCTGCTGACATCTATTTCATAATATTTGTAAACGCTGTTGACAGCAACATAGCCCAGCGAAAGCGTTGATACCACCGGAGCATTGCTTCTGACAATACCATATTCTGTCCAGCTATCGTCATCTACTCCGTACGCATGGATAGAAATATCCTTTGAATTTTCATGATTATGGCCATAAACACGCAATTTGGCAGAAGTTATACCCGTATTTGCCGGCAGTTGAAAGCGGAGGTACGATGAGCGTTTTGGCGAAAGTTCACCGGCTATATTCTTGATGTCCAGATTACTTTCAGAGCCGTAATTGGTATTGTTGTAAATGCCGTCGCGGATGTAGGCATCCGCATTGGGTTGCAAAGTGAGGCCTGTCCTAATCACTTCAATGGCTGAGACTCTTGGAAGATCTGCTGCTCCGGTAAGAAAATCAATGTTGAGCATACCGTCTGTTACATTAACTGTAAAAGTTTCTGCCGTAGCACGCATGGCACCTCCAGCTTTGGCAAAAATATCATAATTGGTCAGTTTGCGAACGCCTTCCATGTTGACATGAAACTGCCTGCTGCCTGCTCCGCCTTTCTTGCCCGGAGCGCCATAGTAAGTCTCGGCAAAGTGCAGGTATACGCTTACTTCGCCGTTCGCAACCGGGATGTTGTAGCTGAAAGCAGGCGAACAGCGTGCTGTCTGGTAAAGCGGGTCATTGGATGTGTTGAGAATGTCACCGCTTACAGCGGCACTGATACGGTCAATGCCTGAGTAGTACTGATCTGCGCTGAACACCTTTTTTGTAGCAGTAGTAAAAGTGCCTCCGCCTGCATTGATCCGGACCGGAGCTGTCGGCAAGGAGCAGTTATAGGATATTTCTTCAGTTGAATTACAGCCTGGTGCATTGTCGTGTACACTTACATTGTAAGTTTTTATCCTGCTGCATACATTCTGGATTGCACAATCTGTAAGCATTGGATTGTAAGTGGCAATAATTACACTTACGGTTTCAAGTTGATTTATTCCTGACAGGCTGGTGATGGAATTATTGCCTGTAATTTCGAGCCGTTCGCCTACACTTTTCAGTTTATCAAGTCCAATGAGATTTTTAAGAGAATAATTAAACCCGAGGTAAAAAAAGCTACCAACAAAGGTAAGGTTACCAATTCCTTTTAAATCAACAAGTTTGGTATTTCCAGCAATTGAAACAGCTCCTTCGATCCTGGTTAGGTTCTCTAATCCGGTCAGGCTGGTCAAAGATACGTTTTGACCAACTGACAAAAAGCCCGGAATTGTTGACAGGCCACTAAGAGCTGAAATGCTGGTAAGCGTTTCGTTGTAAACAACCCGAACATTTCCCATGGGACGGGTGAGATTTTCAAGTCCGTGCAGAGACGGCAGTTTGTCATTATTCTCAATATTGATTTCACCGTCTATTTGTTCCAATGAGGTTAGGCCAGCGATGCTTGTCAGTTCTGAATTGTCATTGATTCTGATTGATCCAACAACTTTCGTAATATCAAGCAGCCCGTTCAGATTTTTAATACTGCTGGAAATGATATTCAGATCGCCATTTATAACCTTGCAGCCCGGATATGTGACATGAAAATTATCAATGTCAGCTTGGGTCTTTAAACTATTTACATTACAAGTCTGAGAAAATACTGCACTTATTGAAAGTGCAAAGACAATTACGGTTTGTAAAAATTTCTTCATATGCTTAAACTGTTTTAGTTAACGACAAAATCAATTACAGGGAAATTTATTAGCTGTAAACAATATAGGTCTAAATTCAAAAAAATGATTGTTTGGGAAATTGTAAGCTTTATTTATGCTCAGTCGCTCAACTCCAATTAGGTCTTTGATATCAAGCTAGTACATAAAAAGAAAGTGAAAATCGGGAGTAGTAATGAAGTGAGCGATTCTGCATAAAAATTTGTTAAAGTGTCAAGTAAATACAAGTAAGTAAAGAGTTACGAAATACATAATTACTTATCTCTGAGCAAGCATTTACAGGGTAAATGAAATAGACTATAAAAACTTATTAAACGGTAAAATAAATGGTGTGCGTTAAAATTAATTCACGTCATTTACCTAAGAATATATCACTATTATAGATTACATTTTACAGTCGTAATTAATGTTAAACTATAAAATATGCGCATTGACTAATATCGGAAAATAGGCGGAAGTGACCTTTCTAAAAACAACCAAACAACCAATTCAGGAGTCTTCTGCAAAAGAAACGATCTGAAATGAAGAAATTGATAGTTATGGCGCTGGCGCTTCAGAGCTGCTGGCCAATTGTGAGCAAAAAAGACGGTGACTTTCTGGAAGAAGTAGTCAGTCTGAACGAGTTCAATTCGGAGTCTGATGATTACAATTCAGACTTGCATTATAACAAATCCGGATACACGTATCTGACATTTTCTTCCAAAAGAGACAGGAAAGACGTTTTTAACCTTGTCCATCTTAAAGCGGTATTTACATATGACAAACAACTGGGCATAGAGATGTACAAGTCTGGCGGATGGCAGGGCACGCTGTTTGCCGACTACGGTGGCCTGGAAGGCATGATCAACCGCGCGAACGGCAATTTCAACGTATATGGACCCAAGACTTTGCTTTTTGACCGGGATATTCAGGGTATTACAACGGAAAAAAATTTTTTTCTGTTTTATGCCGACGATTCCAAAGGTGACATGCAGATCAAATACATGCGGAACAGCAGTAAAGGCATCGAAGGACCTTATGATTTTGACATTCTGAATTCTTCCAAGGATGATGGTTATCCCAGTTTTTCCTATCTCGGAGATAAAATATATTTCAGCTCAAACCGCGACGGCAACTTCGACATTTACGAGCTCAGCATTCTAAGAACAGAAAGTGAGCAGGTCACACCTGAAAGCCTTCTTCATCCCAAAACCTATAAACTGCGTAAAGTGGAAGAGTTGTCGAGTCCGTACGATGATAAGTGTCCTTCCTTTTATGACGGAACAATGGTTTTTGTGTCGGACAGGCCCGGCGGCGAAGGTGGTCAGGACATTTATTATGCCACTTTTCAAAACGGAAAGTGGGGCACGCCTGTGAATGCTGGAAAACGGATCAATACTCCCCACAATGAATACCGGCCCATTTTACCAGTAATGGATAACTTCAATTATCATCTGATGATTTTCTCGTCAGACAGGCCGGGCGGCAAAGGGGGCTATGACCTTTACATGACGGGGCTGATGAAAAAGTGGTATTAGCCATTAAAAAATCATTTCTGTTCGTCTGAACTGCATTGCCGGAATTCTTGCGCATTACGGTTCCGATGATTTATCAATAGAGCGCAGAAATTTCGTGTTCAGAACTCCTGATTTTGGATTTGGCTTGTCTTCAATCTACTCTGTAATACATGGCGAGCCAGGACTCGCAAACAGGCAAAAGAGAAAAATGCGTATTTTTGCAAAATCAAAACATCCTTGTCAGGTAACCGTTACTTTCGGGTACTTTGGCATAAAGATGTTCAGCTGTTCAACATTACGACCCGATTTATGTCCATTACAAAAGAGTCCGACTTAGCAGGAATGCAAAAAGCAAGTGAGGCGGTAGCATACACTTTGAAGAAAATGACAGACTACGCCCAGCCTGGAATGACGACAAAAGAGCTTGACGAGTATGGTGCAAAATTACTGACTGAATTCGGTGCCAAATCAGCCCCTTTCACCACATACGGATTTCCCGGATGGACTTGCATCAGCGTGAATAATGAATTTTGCCATGGGATTCCTTCGGATAAAAGGAAATTGATGGAAGGCGATCTGGTTAATATTGACGTTTCGGCAGAGCTGAACGGATTCTGGGCCGATAATGGCGGCTCGTTTGTACTTGGACAGGATATCAATCATCATCAGAAGCTTGTCAATGCATCCAGGGAAATTCTGATCAAGGCTATCAACCATATAAAAGGCGGTGTTAAAATAGCAGATATTGGTTATCTGATGGAGTCGGAGGCTAAAAAGCACGGCTTTAAAGTCATCAGGAACCTTGCAGGCCACGGCATCGGCAGAGGGCTTCATGAGCAGCCGGATGAATTGATGAACTTCAGAAACAAATCTGACCACAGGCGGTTCAAGAAAAACGCCGTTGTTGCGATTGAAACATTTATTTCAACAACATCATCTTTCGCAGCCCAGCTCAGCGACGGATGGACAATGGTAGGAAATAAAGGCGGATTTATGGCTCAGCACGAACATACAATAGTTGTAACCGATAAAGCACCGCTGATACTGACGGAAATGAACGGAATTTTCAACTGACGTTTTAACGAAGCTGTAAAATACAACCTATCGGACTTTGGTCAATGACAAAAGTTTAATTATAATGGAAACGTTTTCTGAACTGATTCCCAAAACATTCCGGATAACAGAGTCTGGAGTGTACTATTTATTTTTTGCATTCTTTTGTACGTAAAACCTTTCCGCATGACACATACTACCTCCAACTCAAAAATTCATGAAGGCCGCAATTTGAAACGTTTTCGAGAAATGCTCTCGATCAAGCAGGACGCATTGGCGTTTGAGCTTGGCGAAGATTGGAATCAGCAAAAAATATCTTTACTCGAACAAAAAGAAAAAATCGATTCTGAGCTTTTGGAGCAGGTTGCGGCAATTCTTAAAATTCCGGCTGAGGCAATTCGGAATTTTAATGAGGATCAGGCAATTACCGTTATTTCAAGCACATTCAATAACAATGCTGCTGTGGTAAATAACAATCCCGTTTTCCATCCGATTGAAAAGATTATTCAGCTTCACGAAGAGAAAGTTGCTTTATATGAACGGATGTTGAAGGAAAAGGATGATATGATGGTGCGGTTGGAGCGATTAACCGGAGAAAGATAAAGCCAGTCTGGCACAAAATAGATTAGCGGAGCCATCAGTTTATCGCAAGATGCATTGTCCAACATTATCCGGCTCCGGCGGAGCCGCCTGTAAGCACGCGATTAATCAGTAGGCCCCACCAAGGCCAAAGCAATGGATTCGTTCTTTTACCTTTTCTACAAGCAGCAAGCCACTCTGCGGCTGAAAAAAGGATTGGGCATTAGGCTTGTTTCATAAAATACCGGTATAAATGGCCTTGAACTCGATATAAGAACCACAAGCAGAGAAAAAACACTGTTATCAAAGGAACATATAAACGCCATATTCAATAGGTCCCTTTTTTTAACAAGATTTACAAAATACGGCTTTTATACTTCTTTTACTTGTAAGTAATTTACCGAAGGAACAGTTGTTTGCTAAACCCCTGATTTATAATCAGGTAGTCAAAACATAACAAAAAAGCGCCAGTCTTGCGAAAGGCGCTTTGCTTGTGGTCTCGTAGGGATTCGAACCCCAAACCTCCTGATCCGTAGTCAGGTGCTCTATCCAATTGAGCTACGAAACCATTTCCGAATTGGACTGCAAAGATATTGAATGCTTTCTTTCAGTCCAAATTCTTGACGTTAAAAATGTCAATAAAGTTCTGAATCATTTCATTTACCTTGAAAATCAGGCTTTTTCTTTTGAAGAAAAGAAGAAATTCCTTCCGTTGCATCATGACTTTTCAACAGTTTTTCCTGATGAATCATTTCCAGCTGCTGCATTTGCGACAAATCGGAATGAAAAGACTGGTTAAAAACCTGCTTGATGGCGCCAATGGCCAAAGTCGGTGCGGTGCTGTAATATGCAGCTGCTTCTGCTACATTTTTGTCAAGGTCAATAGCTGGAACGGAGCTGTAAATCAACCCGATGCTCGCTGCTTCCGGTGCATAAATGCGGCGTCCCGTAGTCGCCAGTTCAAAAGCCCGCGCCATGCCGACCAGTCTGGGCAAAAAGAAAGTCGCGCCTGCATCCGGCATCAAACCAATCTGTACAAAAAGCAGGCTTAAATATGCCTCTTCACTCGCAATAACCATATCACACGCCAGTGCCAGGGAACATCCGGCTCCGACTGCCAGCCCATTGAGCCTGCAAATGACCGGCTTTGGAATGTTACGAATGGCATTGATCAGCGGATTGTAATAATCATTCAGGATTTCTCCGGCACTTTTGTCAGACTCCGACGCTTCTTTCAGGTCCGCTCCCGAACAGAATGCTTTGCCTTCACCGGTTAAGATCAGTACTCTGACGGAATTGTCATCTGCGGCTGCCTGCACTGCATTGGTGATCTCAGTCAGCAGTTGAGCATTTAGCGCATTATAAACCTGCGGACGGTTCAGTGTAATGGTTGCAATGCCGTTTTTACTTTCAGATAAAAGGTTCTGATACATAACCGTATGAGGTGTTTATATCAAAAGAAATAATAAACAGTTATACTACTCACCAGAATCCCGCAAAGAAACCCGGCCAAAATCTGCTTCGGTGTGTGTGCATTCAGATGCAGCCGTGCGCTCAGCAGCCAGCCGCCGCATAGAATGGCAATCAACAACGGATTGAGAAGCCCGTTTTCGCCCGAACGCACAAGCAATCCGGAAAGCATCCCGATTGCTCCGCCGACCCCGATGGCATGCGCGCTGATTTTCCAGAACAGACTGATGACGGTTACAAGAACCAGTGAAAGGGTTACGCTTCCAAGAATAATGGAAATCTGCGGCGCAAGTTCACTGACCGGCTGCAAGTGCCAGCCAAAAAGATAAGTGGCAATGGCATATATAAGGGTGCTCGCCAGATAAGGCAGGCGGCGTTCTGCAAGATCATCTACATGCAGGGAGCTGATCAGGCCCATTTTCTGAAAATAATAAATCACCACAGCCGGCGCAATAAACGTGTTCAGGAATAAAAGCAGTAAAATGCTGCCCAGAGCCGGAAACCCGAACGCACTGACACCTGCAAGTTCCGGTGTCAGGAAAAACAGGATTGCAAAAAGGTAAGTGGATAGGATCAGCGGATGAAACAGGACTGACAGGATAATGGCGATGCGGTTATTCAAAACAGGGATTCTTTAATGCAGGTTACAAGAAACAAAATTAAGCTGAAAACCAGACTCTGCAACGCACAGTTCCATCAGAAAAGTAAGTTCGTGTACCGGAATAGGTTTTCGTGGCGTAATTTGTAATTTTGCGCCTTGTTCGGGAAGCCGGATAAAGTAAAATAAACAGGAAATCACAGCTTGAATCAGATTAAAATGGGACCGTTGCAGATCAAAGAACTATTAAACACTTCTCCTGAGAAACAAACCGTTACGCTAAAAGGATGGGTAAGGACAAAACGTGAAAGCAAAAACGCAATTTTTATTGCACTTAATGACGGTTCGACCATTCATAATATACAGGCAGTAGCCGAGCCGGGCCAGTTTTCTGCGGAATTGCTGCAAACAGTTACAACCGGTTCCTGTCTGAAAATAACAGGCCAGCTTGTGGAATCGCTTGGCTCCGGCCAGACGGTGGAAGTCAAAATTGACGATATTCTGGTTTACGGAACTGCCGATCCTGATACTTATCCTTTGCAGCCTAAAAGACATTCACTCGAATTTTTACGGGAAATCGCACATTTGCGTCCGCGTACCAATACGTTCAGCGCGATTCTGCGGATACGTCATGCACTGGCTTTTGCTGTTCACCAGTACTTCAATGACGGAGGTTTTTTCTATCTGCATACGCCCGTTATTACGGCGTCCGATGCAGAAGGCGCAGGAGAAATGTTCCGGGTTACAACGCTGGACCTGAACAAACTGCCGAGAACGGAAGAGGGAAATATCAACTTCAAGGAAGATTTTTTCGGCCGTGAAGCAAACCTGACAGTTTCCGGACAGCTTGAAGGCGAACTTGGTGCCATGGCACTTTCCAAAATATATACGTTCGGGCCCACTTTCCGCGCAGAAAATTCCAATACAACCCGGCACCTGGCCGAATTCTGGATGATTGAGCCGGAAATGGCTTTCTTTGAACTCGAAGACAACATGGATCTTGCCGAGGATTTTGTAAAAAAGGTGATTACTTATGCTTTGACAAACTGCAAGGATGATCTGAACTTTTTACAAAACCGCTTGGCCGAAGAAGAAAAAAGCAAGCCCCAGAATGAACGTTCGCTTCCTTTGCTTGAAAAACTGAGCTTTGTTGTGGACAATCCGTTCGAACGGCTGACTTATACTGAAGCCATTGAAATCTTGCTTAAATCAAAACCGCATAAGGAAAAGAAATTCCAGTATCCGGTCGGCTGGGGAATTGACCTTTCCAGCGAGCACGAAAGGTATCTTGTTGAAAAACACTTTAAAAAACCCGTTATCCTGACGAATTACCCGAGAGAAATCAAGTCATTTTACATGAAACTGGACGATGACGGAAAAACGGTACGTGCCATGGACGTCTTGTTTCCGGGAATCGGCGAAATTATCGGCGGCAGCCAGCGGGAGGAAAATTATGAAAAACTGCTTGGAAGAGTGCATGAAGTAGGCATTGATCCGCAAAATCTGTGGTGGTACCTGGAAACGCGCAAGTTCGGAACAGCACCGCATTCCGGTTTCGGGCTTGGATTTGAGCGTCTGGTGCAGTTTGTGACAGGCATGGGAAATATCCGCGACGTGATCCCGTTCCCGCGTTACCCGAAAAGCGCTGAATTCTGATTTTGTTACCTTTTTGAAATTTTACGTATTGATAGTGTAAATCATGTGAGTTCTAAAAGACACACTTTTGAAAAAGCACTTCAATATCTTAAGAGACAGTACTTTGCTGATTTTGTCAGCGGTACTGTCTTTTGTTTTTACAGCTCATGCGCAGGAGAATTTTCAGGTAAAATGGACGATGGATTATACGCAGGCAGGCGTTTCCAGTCATGCGAATTTTACGCCTGCCAATGCCAAGCTTGCCGGCGGCGCCAATACGTATGCGTTGCCAAGTATTTACGCAACAGATAAAGCGATTGTAGCGGCTTATATCGTAAGACCGTGGCCGGCTGCAAATTCAGGTTCGAGGTACATGGAATTTACATTTACTGCCAATTCCTTCAAATACAACATCACGTCCATTGCATTTCGCCTCCGAAGGTCGGATACCGGGCCGAAACAGATCAGAATGCGTACAAGCCTCGATGGTTTCACTTCGGACCTGACGGCGGCTTCCCTGCCGAATTTCAATATTTTTTATCCTTTCAGCCAGCCTGTCACTTTTAACAACCTGACTGAAAGTACTTTTTCAGTCAGAATTTACGGCTACAATGCAAGCCATATTACATTTGGTGTTTTATGGTTTGACGAAATCATTATAAACGGTCAAGTTTTACCAATTATTCTTCCCGTCGATTTTACCAGTTTCAAGGCGGTTTCGGATGAAGGAAAGGTGAAGCTTTCCTGGGAAACGGCTTGGGAAAAGAACAGCAAATCTTTTATCGTCGAACGCAGTTCGGATATGAAGGAATTTTTTCCCATTGCCCATATGGATGCAGCGGGCATTGCTTCCGGTCGCACGCAATATACTTTTACAGATAACGGGCCTCTGCCGGGAACGGCATATTACCGCCTGCGCATGACGGATATGAACAATGATTTTTCCTTTTCAAAAACGCTGGACATAACTGCATTTCCGGACCAGATTTTGCTTGCCGCATCACCGAATCCGGCTGCGCCGGACAGGATTCGGCTGTACGCGCCGCATGTGGATCCTGAGTTTCTGATCCTTACTAACGCTTCGGGTAAAAAAATCCCTTTTCACATTCAGGCGGATTCCAGCAACTTCATCAACCTGTTTCCTTTACAGCTTCTTCCGTCCGGATTATACGTTTTGACTTACGAAAAAAACGCGCGTAAAGAACATGTGAAAGTGTTAGTTCCATAATTTAATGTGCTTAATTTGTATTGCAGAAGATAAGAAATGCCTGTGATTTATTTGTCAGCATAGCAACGTATGAAATTTAATGGCCAAAAGCCTATGTTAAAAAAAGTGCAGCCGAAGGTTTGGTGGATAGCGGTGGGAGCTGTTCTGATTTTTCTGATTTCCTGGGGCCTTGTCAGGAAAACAAAGTCTACACCGGGCGAAAGAGTCGTTGACGGAAAAGTGATTTCTGTACTTGATCCCGTTCCGTTGAAAAATCCGGATGCAGCAACCGCGCTTAAAGTATCCAGGATTGAAGATATATTCCGCAGGAAAAAGAATGCCGGCTTCAACGGAAATGTGCTGATTGTCCAGAAAGGGAAAATTCTTTACCAGAATTCTTTCGGCTATGCGCATATAAAGGAAAAGGACTCACTGAACAGCAATTCAAGGTTTCAGCTTGCTTCCCTTTCCAAACCGTTTACGGCTGTTGCCATGCTCAAACTGGTGCAGGAAGGACGTGTAAGTCTGGACGATTCCATTCAGCGGTTTTTTCCTGATTTCCCCTACCACGGCGTAAAAGTGGACATGCTTTTAAGTCACCGCAGCGGGCTTCCGAATTACATCTATTCATTTAACGACAGCGTACGGCACGGAAAAAAATATCCTGACAACCTCGATATCATGGATTGGTACGCCAAAGTAGTGCCTACGCCGGCGCCTTATAACCGTCCCGGAAGATCATTCAATTACTGCAATACCAATTATTGTGTGCTGGCGGCAATCGTTGAAAAAGTGACCGGCGACGATTTTGGAAAATATCTTTCCAGTGAAATCCTGCTGCCGCTCGGCATGATGAATACCTTTCTGGTGACCGATACGACCGAAGCCTCCATGCAAAACCGTACCGCCGGGCATCAGTACGGCCGCCGGCTTGAAAAAGATTATTACGACGACGTTGTGGGCGACAAAGGTTTGTATTCGACAACGGGCGATATTTATCGTTTTTACAACGGATTGATGCAAGGGCTGCTGCTTGATAAAAAACTGCTTGATGAGGCTTTCAAGCCAAGAAGTTTTGAACGTGCCGGCATACGCAATTACGGATATGGTTTCCGGATGCACATCAAAGAAGACAATACTCCTCGTTTTATTTATCATGGCGGCTGGTGGAAAGGGTATAATACGATGCTCTGGGTTTGTCCGGAAGATGAAGCCGTGATTATTGTTCTGGGCAATACTTACAACCGCTCGACTTACGATTTAAAAGAAATTCTTCAGGTCATTCATGGCCCTTCCAAAATGGAAGATATTGAGAAAGAGATCTAGCATTGTTTGAATTCGAACACGAATTCAGGATATTTGCCGGAAACAAACGAATTCCAGTTCCTCATGCCCGATTCCGCATACCTTTTACCTGCTTTTCTGCTGTTGGGGCTGCCGTTTCTGGTTTTCATATTATTATGGCTTGGAGGTAAAAATATTAACAAGCTTGCCGGCTGGATCGGGGCACTTGTTACAGCCGCAGGTTTGATCATCAGTCTGAAATATGCAGATCCGGAAATGCTTCATATTGTCCGGTTCAACTGGATTGCGATCGGCAATACTTCCATTGAAATTTCCTTCCGCTTCGATACGCTTACATGCATCATGCTGCTGGTCGTGCATTTGGTTGCGTTGCTTGTTCAGCTGTATTCCATGGCTTATCTGCACGATGACGAAAATCTGAACCGGTATTTTGCATTTATCCAGCTGTTTCTTTTTTCCATGATTGGGATTGTGCTGGCGGAAAGTCTGCTTGTCATGTACATATTCTGGGAACTCGTGGGCCTGTCTTCTTACCTGCTGATCGGTTTCTGGTATTTCAGGCCGCGTGCGGTATGGGCTGCGCAAAAGGCTTTTGTACTGAACCGGATCGGCGACGCTGCATTTCTGACGGGAATTTTAATGCTGTTTTATTACGTTGGAACTTCTGATCTTGAAGTACTTTCCCTGGAAACCGGTTCAATCAGTCCGGGTATTTTAACAGCAATCGGTTTGTGCCTTTTCGGAGGCTGCATGGGAAAATCGGCGCAGTTTCCTCTTTCGGGCTGGCTGCCCGATGCCATGGAAGGTCCTACGCCCGTTTCCGCACTGATCCATGCGGCTACCATGGTTGCAGCGGGTATTTTTTTACTGGCCAGAATTTCCTTTTTGCTTACGCCGGACGCACGGCTGGTTATTGCGATCATAGGAACCATCACCATGCTCACAGGAGCCATTAAAGCAACCCGTGAGTGGGATATCAAAAGGGTTCTTGCCTATTCAACCATGTCGCAGCTCGGATTGATGGTAATTGCGGCAGGGTTCGGAAGCTGGCAGACGGCTTTTTTCCATTTGACCACACATGCATTTTTCAAAGCGGGCCTGTTTCTTTCTGCGGGTTCAGTCATTCATGCCGTAACGCCTTCCGAAAAGGATAAACCTTTTGATCCGCAGGATATGCGTACAATGGGCGGATTGCGCAAAGCATTGCCGATTACTTTTATCTGTTTTACAATCTGTGCGGCAGCATTGGCCGGACTTCCTTTTTTCTCAGGTTTTTTGTCAAAAGATGCGGTTATTTCAGCAGGATTTTTGTGGGCTGCTGAACATGGAGCCCTATATTACATTTTTCCGGTTGTCATTATCCTGTCTGCCGGTTTGACGGCTTATTACATGACAAGGCAAGTCTGGCTGGTTTTCTTTGGTGAAAAAAGATACTCATCCTTTGTTCATCCGCATGAATCGCCGGCATTGATGTGGCTGCCGATGGCCGTACTTTCCGCATTGTCGTTATTCATCTGGTTTTCGTGGAACCCGTTTAATGCATCGGGCTGGTTTTTGTCATTTGTCGGCTATGCGGAATCGGTTCATTTGGTATGGGTTCCGGTTATTGCAGGCCTTGTCACTTTCCTGTCCATTTTCCTGGCTTACAGAGAAGTTAAAAGCAATGATCCATTTTATGTAAAGACAGCTTTAACCGATAGTGCTTCAAAAACTGGCTGGAACTGGCTCAGGGATTATTCCAATGAGCATTTCTTCATCATTCCATTTTCATGGATTACAAAGTGGCTGAAAGTGTTCGATAAAAATTACATTGATGCATGGGTCAATTCTGTTGCAAAAGCAAGTGTGATTTTCGGGCATATCATAAGCTGGATTGACAGAAATCTTGTTGACGGCATTGTGAATTCCGTTGTATATATTATTCGCTTGGCAGGACAGGCTGCCCGGAGTATACAAAACGGAAAAATCCAGTCTTATTACATTGTAACGGCAGCAGGCGTATTTTTACTGATATTGTGGCTGGTTGTCATGTAAATGCTGCATTTGCCCGGCTATTTAACCTAATTTTTGATGATTGACCATATACTCACCTTATTAATTGCAATTCCATTACTGGGCGCGGCGGCAGTAGCTGTCTGGCCATCTCACCGCCCTGAAAATTACCGGATCATTGCCCTTGTTGCGCTTGTACTGGAAGTGCTGGTTTCTGTTTATCTGTATTTGTCTTTCAATAATAAAAATCCCGGTTATCAGCTGAGTGAAGTTTCGGACTGGATAACACTGCCGGTGGGTTCGCTGGGAATTGTTTCCATTGATTATGCGCTGGCCGTGGACGGAATCAGTTTCCCGTTGGTTCTGCTGGCGGTAGTCGTTCTTTTTGCGGGCGTTATCAGTTCATGGAATATCATGCAGAAAACAAGGGCTTATTTTGCGCTGTACCTGCTGCTCACCGGAAGTGTAATCGGCTGTTTTCTTGCGCAGGATTTTTTCCTGTTTTATCTGTTTTTTGAATTTATGCTGTTGCCGATGTATTTTCTCATCGGCTTGTGGGGCGGACCAAAAAGGGAATATGCGGCTCTGAAATTTTTTATTTACACTTTTTTCGGATCGCTGCTCATTCTGATTGTGATGATCTGCCTGTATCTTTCGGTCATTGATCCGCTGGAAACAGCGCGGGTCGTGGGCATACTTGGCATGGAAGATGCCGTTCATCCCGACCTTATTCCGCAGATTCAGCAATGGCTTGTTGACGGCAAAATTGCTCCCGAGCAACTCGTGCACACCTTTCGTTTCGCGTTTCTTGCTGATCCCGGAAACTACATTCCCGGCTCATTGCTGGACGCGGCTTCACAATATCTGATCGGAAACATGCCGGTTCGTTTGCTTGCATTCTGGTTTCTGTTCATCGGATTTGCTGTAAAATTACCCGTTGTACCGGTGCATACCTGGTTGCCGGATGCACACGTGGAAGCTCCGACACCCGTTTCTGTTGTACTGGCCGGCATCCTTCTGAAAATCGGGGGCTACGGATTCATCCGGATTGTGGACGGGTTTTTCCCGGTTGAAGCGCAATACAACATGATCCCGCTTTCGGTACTGGGCATGATTTCCATTGTTTACGGCGGCTTCAATGCATTGGGTCAAAGTGATCTGAAAAAAATGATTGCGTACTCTTCCGTTTCGCATATGGGTTTTGTGCTGCTGGGAATTTCGGCGCTTACGGCAGAAGGAATTAACGGCGCTATTTATCAGATGGTCAGTCACGGCGTGTTATCTGCCATGCTTTTCCTGCTTACCGGCGTGATATACGACAGAACGCATGACCGCAACATTGATCATTACCGCGGACTGATCGGCGTCATGCCGCGTTTTACGATTATTACCGGCATTGCGTTTTTTGCATCGCTCGGGCTTCCCGGCTTTTCGGGCTTTGTAGGCGAGCTTTTTACGCTGATGGGCGCATTTCAGTCCAATGCGCTGCCTGTATGGATACCGGCGCTGTCGACGCTTGGGATTGTGCTTGCAGCGGCTTACTTTCTGTGGACATACCAGCGTATGTTTTTTGGGCAATTCTGGTATAAAAATGAAAACAGCCATGTCCTGACCGACCTTACCGTGCGTGAAACCGGGCTGCTTCTTCCGCTTGTATTCCTTACGGTTCTCCTCGGAATATTGCCGGGAATCCTGTTTGATATGACGGGGCCGACTGTGCAGGCATGGCTGGAAGGATTGAGATAAATCCTTGAAAAACCGTTATTTTCCGAACAGCTGATCAAAGCTGAACCTTCCTTTTTTGGACAGGGATTCCAGTTTTTGCTGCTGTTCTGCGGTCAGGACCTCGATCATTTCCTGCCTTTTTTCTTCTGCCAGCCGTTTGCGGTCACGGCGTTTGGCATCGTCATTTCTGGAAAGCTTTCTTTCCATGCGGGCATATCTCCGGTCAATTTTTTTAAGCTGTTTCTGCTGACGCTTCGACAAGTCGAGTTCTTCCGAGAAACGGCTCATGTTTTTTTCCGGCCTGCGGTTGTTCAGCTTGCTGTTTACGGCCGTTTCTTCCGTACGGTACGTTTCATCATCATCATTGCGCGAAGTATTGGAAGTTGCACAGCTGGTGAAACAAAGTGCTGCGAACAGAAAATACAGCATCAGGGATTTTTTCATGGAGTAAAATCTTTTTGTAAAGAAATAATGGACCCTTATAACGCAGGCAGGCTTTTGAGAAATATATATTCTTTCATTATCCATAAGATTAATATGTTTATTTAAATAAATGTACTTTTGCGGGAAAGTATCAATAGGTTTTTTACCCAACTTTACTGTAATTTAGATTGGTTTTTATTTCATATTATGCCTCTTTTTCCAAATTTTATTTCCCTATTCCCTTTTTTATCAAATGAAAGATAGTTCTACGTCGCACAGGCTGCTGTCACTCGACACGCTGCGTGGTTTTGATATGTTCTGGATTTCAGGCGGCGAAGAAGTCTTCGCAGTGCTTGCAAAAGTGACAGGCTGGTCCTGGGCCATTCTGATCGCGCATCAGTTGACGCATCCCGAGTGGAACGGCTTCCGCGCTTATGACCTTATCTTTCCTACTTTCCTGTTTATGGCGGGCGTTTCCACACCGTTTTCTCTCGGCAGCCGGCTGGACAAAGGCGTTCCCGCTTCCCAGCTCCTCCGGAAAGTAGTTCAGCGCGGCATTATTCTGGTCATTTTGGGTATTATCTATAACAACGGTATTTTCCAGACAGAATGGGAAAAAATGCGTTATCCGAGCGTTCTGGCCCGGATTGGTCTGGCGGGAATGTTTGCGCAGATTATTTACCTGTATACCGGAAAAAAAACAAGATGGATTTTGTTTGCAGTAATCTTGGTGACGTATTACCTGTTTATGAAATTTTATCCCGTTCCGGGATGCGGCGCCGGCCTGCTGACTATGGAATGCAACCCGGCCAGTTACATCGACAGAATGGTTATTCCCGGCCGTCTGCATCTTACAATCCACGATCCGGAAGGGCTTGTGTCTACTTTTCCAGCCATTGCAACGGGTTTGATGGGCATTTTTGCAGGAGAACTTCTGAGGGTCAATGATGAAATTATTCACCGGAACAATAAAGTCGTTTATCTCGTTGCTGCCGGTATTGTAAGCCTGCTGCTTTGCCTTGTTTGGGATTACTTTTTTCCCATCAACAAAAACCTCTGGACAAGCTCGTTTGTACTTTGTGCCGGCGGTTTCAGCACATTGCTGCTGGCTTTGTTTTACTGGTTTATCGATGTTCTCAATTTCCGTAAATGGACGTTGTTTTTTGTAGTGATCGGTATGAATTCCATTGTCATTTACATGATCGGCCGGTTTATCGATTTCTTTTATACCGCGCATGCATTGTTCGGGGGAATCCTGAGCTATTTTCCGGAGCCGGTTGAAGAAATGGGTGCCATTATCGCATTTATTATGGTTCAGTGGGCATTTATGTATCTGCTGTTCCGGAACAGGCTTTTCCTTAAAGTATAACCATATCAGGTTTTTCATCCCAAATCCACACATTAGAAATGTCCATTGAAGTTACCAATCTGGCCAAGGTTTACGGCAGTCAGCGCGCCGTTGACGGCATTTCATTTTCTTTGAAAAAAGGAGAAATTGTTGGTTTTCTGGGCCCGAACGGTGCCGGCAAATCCACAACCATGAAAATCCTGACGGGCTATCTCAAGGCTACGGAAGGCATTGCAAAAGTATCCGGCTTTGATGTTTTCAAAGAACCGATGCCGGCAAGAAGATCGATCGGATATTTGCCTGAACACAATCCGTTGTATACGGATATGTACGTAACGGAATTTCTTCTTTTTTCGGGAAAACTCTACGGAATGAAAGGTGCTTCGCTGCAATCGCGCGTGGAGGAAGTCATTGTCCTGTGCGGACTGGAAACGGAGAAACGCAAGAAAATCGGGCAGCTTTCCAAAGGTTACCGCCAGCGCGTCGGCTTGGCGCAGTCGTTTTTACACAATCCTTCGGTGCTGATCCTGGATGAGCCGACAACCGGGCTAGACCCCAATCAGATTCAGGAAATAAGAGATGTGATCCGTACGGCGGGCAAGGATAAAACGGTGCTTTTTTCCACGCATATCATGCAGGAAGTGGAAGCATTGTGCGACCGTGTGATCATTATCAATAAAGGGAAAGTAGTGAACGACAGCTCGCTGCAGGAACTGAGAAATACCGGAAATTCACTGGAAGAAATTTTCAGAAGGCTTACGAGCTAATGTATAGTTGCCAGTCAAATAATAAGTAAAGCAATTATTAGAATTGCCTTAAAACTACATTTATTTGGATTTAAAGATCACACAAAATTGTTATTTTTGTAACTATGGTTAAACCTGGATCTGTAATGCTGCATTCCGTTTATCTAAATTCTCCCTCTATAAAGTTCAGTGATTTTTAATATGAAAAATTGGTGGTTAAGCCGGTTTCGTGTTGTACTTAGCATAATTGTACTGGTTATTTTAAGCTCGGTGGTTTCCGTTGCGTGGAAACTTATGGCAGTCCGGAGCAGCTTTCTGGTAAAACCCGAAGTTGCTGTTGCCAAAAAGGTTGTTGCCAAAAAAGCCAGAAAAAGGCTGGACCCTGTTCTGGTGCTTCCTGAAAACGAATGGGTTGACAGCACATTGAACGCCCTTTCCATAGAGGAAAAAATCGGTCAGCTGTTTATGGTCGCTACTTTTTCCAACCGCGACGAATCGCATTACAAATATATCGACCGGCTGATCAATGAATATCATATCGGCGGCCTGATTTTCTTTCAGGGCGGGCCGGTAAGGCAGGCCCAGCTGACGAACCGGTATCAGTCGCAGACAAAAGTTCCTCTCTTCATCGGCATTGACGGGGAATGGGGACTTGGCATGCGGCTCGACAGTACGATTTCTTTTCCTAAACAAATGGTACTTGGTTCCATTCAGGACGATGCGCTTGTTTACAGAATGGGCACCGACATTGCAAAGCAATGCAGCCGTCTGGGAATCCAGATCAATTTTGCGCCGGTTTCGGACATCAACAGCAACCCGTCCAATCCGGTGATCGGTATACGTTCATTTGGTGAAGACCGGGAGAATGTAACGCGTAAAGCCGTTGCCTACATGAAAGGGATGCAGCATAATAGAGTTATTGCCACGGCCAAGCACTTTCCGGGACACGGCGATACGGATGCAGATTCTCATTTTACACTGCCCGTACTTACGCATTCTCCCGAGCAACTGACCGAAACCGATCTTTACCCCTACCGCGCCATGATCGCGGACAGTCTGATGGGTGTTCTGAGCGGACATTTATACATTCCTGCGCTGGACAGCACGCCTAATCTGGCAAGTTCGCTATCAGAAAAAGTCATTACGGGCCTTTTACGTAAAGATCTTGGTTTTCGCGGACTGGTTTTTACGGATGCCATGAATATGAAAGGTGTTTTGAAAACGGGCAAAGCTGCGGAAGTAAACCTGAAAGCGCTTATCGCGGGCAATGACGTATTGCTTTATCCCGAAAGTATTGCAGAAACGGTTGCAAAGATCAAAGACGCAATCAATCGCAGAATTATCAGCGAAAAAATTATTGATGACAAAGTAAAACGGATTCTGCAGGCCAAGTACTGGGCCGGATTGAGCGAGTACAAACCCGTTGATACCAACAATCTGTATGCAGACCTGAACAGTGAAGGAAGCAAGGAATTGTACCGGGAACTCTGTGAAGCATCTGTTACGGTAGTCCGGAATGACAATGATATGATCCCGATCGGCTCGGTTATGGATGATAAAATGGCTTCGGTGAGCATCGGAGAAGGAAGCAGCGCAGCATTTCAGAAAATGCTGTCCACTTACAAGCCCATGCGTTCCTATACTTTTTACGAAGGCCCGTCGTCACAGGAGCAGATCACTGAAATGCTCGGTTATCTGGAGCCTTACCATATGGTTATCGTAGATGTACACGGGATCGCATCCAATCCGCGGAGGAACTATGGCGTAACGGCTGAAATGGCGAATTTTGTCGGACAACTGAAAGAACGGAATAAAAAAGTAATTCTTTGCCTGTTCGGAACGCCTTACAGCATTCCGTTTTTTCCGCAGACCGACGTCCTCATCTGTGCAAACCAGGACGGAAAAGATCAGCAGGAAATTGTTCCGCAGATTATTTTTGGCGCGATGCGCTCGCAGGGCAAATTACCCGTTTCGGTTCTTTCCTATAAATCCGGAAGCGGCGTAAGCACGACAGCCATTAACCGGATCGCTTTCGGAACGCCGGAAAGTGTCGGAATGAATGGAGAGATGCTCAAAAAAATTGATGAAATTTCCAATGCGGCCGTCAGTAACCATGTATTTCCGGGTTGCGAAGTGCTGGTGGCCAGAAGAGGAAAAATCATTTATGACAAACAATTCGGCGGGCTGAATTACAGAACGCCGGAAAAAGTTACTTCCGAAACAATTTACGATCTTGCTTCGCTCACAAAAGTTTCCGCTACTTTGCAGGCAGTAATGCTTTTGTATGACCGGAAACAGATTGAGCTGGATCAGAAAGCCTCTTTTTACCTGCCGGAACTCGCCGGAACGAACAAGCAGAACTTCACAGTCCGTGACTTGCTTTTACACCGGTCGGGCCTGATTTCGTTTTATCCTTCGCTGTGGGAACGGACCAAAACGGGTGGCGGCGGATTGCTGCCCGAATATTACAGTTCCAAGTCCGACACGGCCTATTATCTTCAGGTTGCGCCAAAACTGTATGCAAAAGGCGCGTTACGTGATTCGGTATGGAAATGGGTTGTGGAATCGCCGATGAACAACAGAAGGGATCGGGCAGGCAGTTACGGTTATCTTTACAGCGACCTTGGTTTCCTGACCCTGCAAAAGATCGTGGAAAGAGTAAGCGGACAGCCGCTGGACATTTTTGTTTCTTCCAACATTTACGAGCCGCTCGGACTGGCTTATCTGGGTTTCAATCCACTGCATCGTTTTTCAGAGAAACAGATTGCGCCGACCGAGCAGGATTACCGTTTCCGCAGCCAGTTGCTTCAGGGAACTGTTCATGATCAGATGGCGGCCATTGTGGGCGGCGTCAGCGGACATGCGGGTTTGTTCGGTACGGCAAGAGACCTTGCGGTTCTTTTTCAGATGAACCTGTGGAAAGGAAGTTATGCCGGAAAAAGGTATTACGAAGCTGCAACAGTGCCATTCTTTTCAAGGATTTACGATGAATCGCACCATCGCGGACTGGGCTGGGACAAAGCGCCCGGCGACGGAAACAGTTCGTATGTGTCCCCGCAGGCTTCCATGAATTCCTTCGGCCATACCGGATTTACGGGTACAATGGTCTGGATGGATCCGGAAGAAGATCTGCTGTTCGTGTTTCTTTCCAACCGTGTAAATCCCGATGCTGAAAATACAAGTATTACTACGCAGCGTACGCGAAGAAAAATTCATGACATTGTTTATAGTTCACTGACGGAAAGGAAGAGCGAGCTCCCGTAATGGTTGGAAGTGTATTGGAAAAATATCTCTAACTTTACAGTTAAACTGGTAAGTGAAAAGATATATACACGATTTCATGAAAATAACATTTATTAGAAAAGGGTTCTTTACTTGCGTTGCGATTCTTTCAGCAGTAGTTTCATCCATAGCCCAAACCATTACTACCGGAACCGTAAGTCCGGCTACAATATGTGCCGGAAGTGAAATTTCAGTGCCTTTCACAACGACAGGAACCTTTGCAGCAGGAACTGTTTTTACCGTACAGCTTTCGGATGCAAAAGGCGCTTTTCCGGCAACGCCCGAGGAGCTGGGAATAGGAACCAAATCACCGATCAATGTGGATATTCCTGCTGATGCACCCGCAGGAACTGCCTATAAAGTAAGAGTTATCACCAAATCTCCTGCTGTAACCGGAAAAGCCAGTTCAAACTTGAACATAAACGCTTTATCAGCAGTGCCCGACCTGGTTTCAAAAGATGACTACTGTGTAGGCGAAAAAGCTTCTGCATTAATTGCCGATGGAACAGAAATTAACTGGTATGATGAAGACGGAAATAAACTTGCCAAAGCGCCGGTTCCTTCAACGGAGAAAGCAGGTGAGACCATTTACTTCATTACACAAACGGAGGCAAACAAGTGCGAAAGCCCGGTTTTAAAAGGAAAAATAACCATCACAGTCCATTCCTTACCAGCTAATTTACTTGTAATTTCCGATTCGGTTTGTCAGGACAGCAAAGCCAAGCCTTACACTTTTTCAACCAAACAGGCAGCCGGAAATAAGGTAAACTGGTACACTGCACTAACCGGCGGTTCAAACATCGACGCTCCTTCCATCAGCCTGAAAACAGCCGACGAATTTGTTTTTTACGCAACACAGGAAACCGCCAAAGGCTGCGAAAGTGCAAAGAGAACCGTTCAGAGAGTTGTTGTAAACGCCTTACCGGCTGCGCCTGTAATTGAAAAGTCTGTCATTGAATACTGCCAGTTTACACAGGCAAAGCCATTGACAGCCAAAGCACTTTCCAAAGCGACATTGAGCTGGTATGAAACGGACGAGACGGGAGCAGACGAACTGAAATCAGCCCCTGTTCCTTCAACAGCAGAAGGCGGAACTACTTCTTATTATGTAGCACAAACGCTTGAAGGATGCACAAGCAATCTGGCTAAAATTGATGTAAAAATCAATACGACCCCTAAGCCAAAAACGACTACTTACCTTGCATACTGCCAGAATGAAAATGCGCCGATTCTGGATGCAACCGGATCTGTTTTAAAATGGTACCGGGAAGCAAACAGCGGCGAATTCCAAGGCGTGCCGTTTACTCCGTTTACCGAGAAAGTACAGGATTATTCATTTTACGTCACACAGACAGGTGCAAACGGATGTGAAAGTCCTAAAGAAGAAATCAAGATCCACATCAAGCCATTGCCTTCTGCAACCATATCCGGAAATGCAAGCATTGATCTTGGCCAGACTGCATCAGTTACACTGAGATTTACAGGCGACGGACCGTGGATTTATGTATTATCAAATGGTACAACGGATACTACAAACGAGGCTACGCACACAATTACTGTTAAGCCAAGCATTACAACTACATATCTGGTTACAGAAGTTTCTAACGATTGCGGAAAAGGAATTCCGATCGGAAGCGCGCTTGTTACAGTAAAGGTTCCAATGATAAGCTCGGGAAATCCTTCTGTTTCGGCAGTTTGTTCGGGAAAAACCTTTAATGTGCCGTTTCAGCAATCCGGAGAATTTCCGGCAGAAAATAAATTCAGCGTACAGATTTCAGCAGTTAATGAAGACAGCAGATTTTATACTATTCCGTCGGTTGCAACTTCCAACGTTGTAACTGCGACATTGCCGGACACCACGGCGGGCGGACGATATTTTGTAAGAGTGATCAGTTCGGCAGCCAATGAGGATTTTATCGTAAAAGGAAATGTAAGTGCGATAACAATTACGGCCAATCCGTTGCCGGTTGCGACGTTGTCGGGAACACAATCCATTTTAGCTGGCCAGAGCGCAAACCTTAAAGTTATAACTACGGGCAACGCACCCTGGACATTTACCTTGAATGACGGAGCGAAAGATTCATTGATCACTGCGGCAGTAACGCCTTATAATTTCAGGGTTTCACCAAGAACAACGACATTTTATACCATCACAAAGGTTACAAATGCCTGTGGAACTGGCAAAGGTGCAGGCTCTGCCAGAATCCAGGTTGATCCGATTCTGGGCATTGAACCGCCTGTTAGCGCAGACTGGGTCAATGTATATCCTACCATTATTGCATCGCAGTGTACGGTGGAAGTTTCCGGGACCATTTCTGCAAAAGGAGCAAATGTGGAAATCATTGATCTGAACGGCCGCTCCAGAATGGTCAAAACAATACGGCAGAAAACAACGGAAATGGATTTTTCAGGCTTTCCTTCAGGATTGTATCTGCTGCGCATCCGGAACGGCAATCTTAATACTGTCAAACGTATTATGAAGCGCTGAAAGATTTCTTAATAATAAATCGGACGGGACATTTGTTGCAAGATATAAATGTCCCGTTTTCATGTTTACACAATTCTGAAAAATGAATATTCAGGCAGATATCCTTGACAATTTTTTTATGGCCGAGGCCATGCGCCAGGCACAACTCGCGTACGAAGAAGGTGAAATTCCGGTCGGAGCAATCGTTGTGATCGGAGAGCGCATCATCGGAAAAGGGTACAATCAGACGGAAAAACTCAACGACGTAACTGCACATGCCGAAATGCTTGCGATTACGGCCGCTTCGGACAATCTTGGCGGAAAATACCTGCAGGAATGTACATTGTATGTTACACTTGAACCTTGCGTCATGTGCGCAGGGGCACTTTACTGGACGCAGATGAAGAGAGTCGTATTTGGTGCTGTGGATGAAAAACGCGGTTATTCCAGACTTCGTGAGAATATCCTGCATCCGAAAACCATGCTGACACGCGGAATTCTTGCCGGGGAATCGCAGGAGCTGCTTCTTAAATTTTTTAGACAATTAAGAACATAAACCTTTTTTCTGCTGTTAGCCAACTGTTACGTATATTTTTCAAACATTAAACTACACTGAAATGGCATTTACACTTGATCCCTTACCTTATGCTAACAATGCATTGGAACCACATATTGATGCATTGACAATGGAAATACATCATGACCGTCATCATCAGGCTTATGTTACCAATTTGAATGCAGCGGTTGCAGGCACTGAACTGGAAGGTAAAAGCATAGAAGAACTGCTTGCCGGCATCAGCAAGGCACCAGCTCCGGTACGCAACAACGGAGGCGGCCACTGGAACCATTCATTCTTCTGGAAAAGCCTTTCTTCAAACGGCGGCGGAGAGCCAACGGGTGAACTGGCAAAAGCCATTGATTCCAAATTCGGTTCATTTTCAGCATTCAAAGATGAGTTCAAAAAAGCTGCGACCGGTCGTTTCGGTTCAGGCTGGGCGTGGTTAATCGTAAAAGACGGCGGTGAACTTGCCATCACATCAACACCAAATCAGGATAACCCTTTAATGGATATTGCAGAGGCAAAAGGCACTCCGGTCATCGGACTGGATGTTTGGGAACATGCATATTATCTGAAATATCAGAACAAGCGCCCGGATTATATCGATGCTTACTGGAACGTAGTAGACTGGAAAGCTGCTGACGCTCTTTATGTTGCATCGAAGTAAGCGTTAAAAGCTGAACAGCATGGTTTACAGCTTGCAAAAATATTTGAATAAAGTCATTGCAAGCTGTAAACCTTTTTATAAGTTTGTGTCCTCAAAACGGAGGTTGTAGCTCAGTTGGTTAGAGCGCCAGATTGTGGTTCTGGAGGTCGCGGGTTCGAGACCCGTCTCCCTCCCTTGAAAATAGTTCAAAGTCAAATAAGATGCCTGTAAATCAATGATTTGCGGGCATTTTTGTTTTTCAGATCCTATCAAAAAATGCAAAAATTCTCATGTTTTCAGTGAGTCTTTCGTGTAGTTCACTCACTTTGAGAAGAAGACTCACTGGAAACGGCATAACAAATTGATAGACAACCTGTTTACGTCGTAAACATCTTGATTGGCAAGCGTGGTAACTCGATATTTAACCACTTTTAAACGCTTGTGTTATGTTGGAGAAAACATTCGGCCTGCTTTTCTATTTAAAGCCCGCCAGAAATCAAAGAGGAACAGTCCGCTACATCTATCTGCGAATTACGGTCGACGGCAAGGTCGCCGAGCTATCCACCAAGAAGCTATGGAATACCGAAAGGTGGAATTCCTCAGTCGGACGGCCAGCCGGTAACAAGGAAGACGCCAAGACGCTTAATGCGTATTTGGACATGCTCACTGCCAAAGTCTATCAGGCTAAAAAGATTCTTACCGAAGATGACAAAGAAATTTCTGCGGAAGGCTTGAAAAACATATTGCTTGGCAAGAGCAATGAAACCCGCACCATTCTGGAAGTCTTCGAGCATCATAACGAGCAGATGGAAGCACTCGTCGGTCAGGAGTTCGCACCACTCACTTTGAAACGATACAAGACGGCTAAGGAGCACACTGCATCCTTCATCAAGTGGAAATACAAGAAGGATGATATGGCAATCAAAGACCTGAACTTTGAATTTATTACTGAATTCAACTTTTGGCTCCGGAGCGCACGAGGCTGCAATCATAACTCAGCGATCAAGTACATGAGCAATCTGAAAAAGGTTGTGCTGATTTGTGTCAATAATAAATGGTTGAAAAAAGATCCGTTTCAAGGTTTCAAACTGACGAAGAAGGAAGTTGTCAAGAACCCACTATCCAGGGACGAACTGAAACGACTTACTGAGAAAGTGTTTGAAGTTGAACGGATCAGCCAGGTGCGGGACATCTTTCTTTTCTGCTGCTACACCGGGTTGGCCTACGTCGATGTGAAGCAATTGAAAACCACGGACATTGTCGTTGGGATGGACGGCGAGCCGTGGATTGACACCACGCGGCAGAAAACGGATGCGCCTACACGTATTCCCCTCCTGGATACGGCCCTGGAAATTATTGATAAGTATAAGGATTATCCGCAATGCTGTGCTGTTGGTGTTGTGCTGCCGGTTCTGAGTAATCAGAAGATGAATGCTTATTTGAAGGAGATTGCCAATCTGTGCGGCATTTCCAAGACGCTGACTTTTCATATTGCGCGGCACACGTTTGCTACGACTGTGACGCTAAGTAATAAGGTGCCGATTGAGACGGTTTCGAAAATGCTTGGGCATCGGTCTTTGAAGCAGACGATGATTTATGCTAAGATCTTGGATGTGAAGATTAGTGAGGATATGAAGGGGTTGCGGGAGAGGTTGAAGGGGATGTAGGGTAGCGGACGCGAAACGTCAAGTTAGGCAGCTTGGCGTTTCGCTTACCGAAAACAAGTATACCTAGTATAGGACTTTGTCATACAACACAATGTTAATTGCCGTTTCGATAACACGACACCTCTATACATTTTAATTAGCCTGTGACAAATTTTCAGAAACCATACTACGGTGACGTTACGTAACGGCTTTAATGGCAATTCAACATCATTATCAGGTTGACGTATGGATGATAAGCAAACGTCTATAATCTTGATCCTACTAATGAGCAAGTTGGATTACATCACTTTATCAAAAAATGACATGGAAAACGCGGCTTTTCTAGTTGATGTGTAGCTCAAACCGAGACAGGCTGGACAACTACGAGTACTGGGTCTGGGAACATGTTATGCTGTAATAGTTAAGACTTAATCTGACAGTTGAATAGATTTTTATTAAATTCAACTAAACCAATTAAGTCATGAGCACGAACGAAAAGATCATCAAACCCAAGCTTGGTGTACTAGAACTTGCCAGGCAATTAGGTAATGTCTCACAAGCCTGCAAAATTATGGGCTATAGCCGAGATAGCTTTTACAGATTTAAAGATTTGTATGAAACAGGCGGAGAAGCAGCTCTAAAGGAAATCAGCCGAAGAAAACCACTGCCACCCAACCGAGTAGATCATGAAGTTGAGCAAGCTGTTGTTAAAATGGCAATCGACACCCCCGCTTACGGTCAACTGCGTGTAAGCAACGAACTAAAAAAGCGGGGAATATTTATTTCACCTGGCGGGGTGCGTTCAGTATGGTTACGACATGATCTGGAAATATTTAAAAAGCGTCTTAAAGCATTAGAGGCAAAGGTCGCCAAGGAAGGCCTAATTCTAACAGAAGCACAAGTTGTAGCACTGGAAAAAGCAAAACAGGAGAAAGAGGCGCACGGAGAAATAGAAACTTACCATCCGGGATATCTTGGAGCTCAGGCGGCCGCCGCGCGGATACTTACTACGTAGGGCAAATTAAAGGTGTAGGCAGAATCTATCAGCAAACATTCATTGATACTTATAGCCGTGTTGCTTTTGCAAAGGTTTATGATCGTAAAAACGCCTTGGTAGCAGCAGATACACTTAATGATAAAGTATTGCCTTTTTTTCAGCAGTACGATATTCCATTAATGAGAATACTGACTGACCGTGGCACCGAATATTGCGGCTCTAGAGAACATCATGAATATCAGCTATATCTGACAATAGAAGATATAGATCATACAAAAACGAAAGCAAAGAGTCCTCAAACGAATGGAATTTGCGAACGCTTTCATAAAACAATTCTTGAAGAGTTTTACAGTATAGCTTTCCGCAAGAAAGTTTATAACTCTTTGGAGCAGATACAGCAGGACTTGGATTCCTGGCTGGAAGAATACAACAAAGAAAGACCACATTCCGGGCGGTATTGCAATGGAAAAACGCCGTATCAAACATTTATGGATTCATTGCATCTGGCCAGAATCAGGTTATTAGGCCAGTCAGTTGAAACATCAAATTCATCGAAAGCCTTTTCTTCTTAATACTTTTCCAATGCCGACGGGCGAAGCTGTCAAGGGCGGCGAAGAATGAGCCGTTCATTTACCCTTGACAGAGAAGACCAAAGGCATATCTTTGTATTATAGAAAAAAGGTGAAGTTGTTGTCTGATCAATGTCCGATAACTCACCACTGTCAGATCAAGTAGTAGCTAGTACATGTTATGCATATTACACTGGAGTTGCAAAGTCATGCTGCTCTGCCGTTCTTGCCATGTGTCGATAAAATCTCTCAAGAAGATAATCGGCCCCATCAGGCTTCAAGTGCAAAATCCTTTTTATCCCAAAATTGAATACGTTTTTACTATATGATGTACCCATACCTAGGCTTTCAGTAAAACATAATTTTGGGTAAAGCCTTACCTTCATTTGCTCTCTTTGTGCTTGATCTACCTTTTCAACCTGACCAAGTAGTGCATCTAAGGTGACTGCATCCTTTCTATAACTTGCTAAAAGCTTATTGTATCTAGCCTCCCATGCGGAACTTACCAAATCAGCATCGAATACAGGCTCAGCAACATTAATAGACGATAGTCCATCATGGTGAAAGACACAAAGATCCAAGGCATCCAAACTCACACTAAAAGTCTCTAAAAATGATATTAACCCTACATCACTAGAACCTTCGATGAAATAATCTAATTTAAACTTATTTGCAAAAAAGTGGCCAGATTTACTATCAATTTTTTTCTGAAGATCATCGCGAGACATCACCTTCACCTTTGCCAACGTAGCAACTTTGGTACTACCTCGTGAACCAAGTGGATCAGTCCGCATCATGAGATCACACTCCTGTCCGATCAAAATATAATATCCAGTGCCTTTCCCTTCGGTAATTTGAAAAATGTCACCGTTCTCTATTGGTGAATGCAGTCTATTTATCTGATCACCAGCAGAATAGGTGTCTAGGTGCATGAGCTTAAATTTTTCCTTGTATGGCTGACTATTCTGATCAAACGAAAAATGAATATCACTAATCCGCTTAGATGTTTTCAATATTGGATTAATTACCTTTGGATAATTTGATTCAATCATTAGCCTCTTAACCTCTTCCTCGAAAAAGTTGTCAGTAATCCTAAATATTGTATTGGCTTCCCAAACTCCCTCACTATAAGAGCTTCTCAATATGGTCGTATCAAAATCATATGTATCTAATCTTTCAAATGAGATTCTGGCCTTCTCTCGGGCCTCTTCTATCACCTTTAAGGAGCGCTCTTTCACGGTTTCGAAAAAGCCGTTTAGCAAAGTCTTTTTTATGCCATCGCACAGCAATTCTGGATCCTTTATTCGCTCTTTAGCTAATGCTAAAAAATCACTTTTTATCAACCTGCTGTCCGCGTCATTTATTATCCGATCGCGCTCTTCCAATTCTTTCGAAGTATCTTTAATAATATGAGTGATAAGTGCACAATACACGTTTTCACGAATATCAGACGCTTTGACTTCAACGATAAGGTTTTGACCCTTCGTGGTGCCATTTTTAAATCGTTCATTTTGAGCGTGAGTCAAATCCTGGTCAAATAAAATTAATACCTTTTCCTCTGGATTAGCACTAATCTCATTAACGAGCTCGGACCACTCGTCAGGACTCACACATTTTAGAAAACCGTTTGGAAAGCTATTTTTAAGTTGTGTTGTGTATTCAAAATCCGAAGCATTGAAGTCTAGCTGCAGAGCCTCAAAAGTTCGATGCAACACTACTAGCTTATCTGGTTCCTCCATGGCCTCCCAGACCGCAATTAACTGATCTCCCAAAGCATCCTCATCGGGTACGTTCAATTCCAACCTTTTCTCGTATATTATATCTATTTCAGCAGCTCGGTCTTCCAAAAACAATCTTTTGGTATTCGAAATGACGGTCGGCAAGAAATCAATATTGTTGTAGTCATCTACGTAATAGGCCTCCTTGATGTTCAAAACCTTGAACAATTCTTCAAGTCTTTGTACAGGCGAATTTTCAGATTTTTGTTGAGGGTCTACATGTTCTTCCATTGGCGGGTAGTGTTTAATTCGAAATTGCTGCTGAAAAATTTAGCTGAAAAATATAACGTCTTCCGAAATCATTCTTCACATTTAGTAAATGGATCTCACATCCCTCAGTTTCAAGTAGTTGTTGAGTAATAAACAGACCTAGCCCTCTTCCCTTATTTTTCGGCTTTGCTGTTACGAATGGTTGAAAAAGCTGTTCTTGAACAGCAGGGTCTACTCCGAAGCCATTGTCATATATTCGCAAGAATGGACTTTGCGCGACGATATTGATTTCCGGATAAAAATTGGGTTCCCCTCGCCTTCTTTCATTTAACCAATACTCAGAGTTGAGAATAACGTTATCAAGTACTTGAGTGAGCTTCCCTCTATTCATATTAACCATATAGCCTCTTCCCACGACCTGTACATTAAACCGAATCTTTGTAGCAAAGCGCTCAACATAATAGCTTTCCAGATCGGCTAGAAACTCTGTAATGGCAAATTCTTCTTTCACATCTCTTACAAATCGAAGCGACGGGGCTAGATGACTCAATTGCTTTCTGAACGATTTACTAGCATTACGAATATGTTCGATATAGACCTTCACAGGTAAGAAGTCCGGCTCCATCCTCAACCTTAAATTTTGCGAAATTCGGTCTGTCTCAAAAAGAATCCTGTCTACAATATTCGATAGTTCGTGAGATAGTGCCTCGGCAGTTAACCCCAATCCAGCCAACTGTGCAAAATCAGATAACTGCTGTTCCAAGTTCGTTATTTGAGGCTGCAAAAACTCAACATGCTGGTCTAAAATCCGTGCATCACCCAAAATACTTTCAACCTCTGTTAATAACAACTCGGCCTCTTGAAGAATAGAATTTACTTTAACGAGTATTTCATTAGTACCTGCATCGTAACCCTCGGCTTGTGACTTCTCTTCGACAATCTCTTTTATCTGATTCGTAACATTGGCAAGATTAAAGCGAACTGTTGCGGCACGTGCAGTACTTTTTTTCGCCTTTTCCGAAGCACCCCTGAGCTTTACAAATGAGTCCGAAATACTCTGAATACCTAAATTTGCCTGAGCTCTCTTCGACCGATACTTATTAAAACTGCGGCGAGTATTTTCTAGAACAGTATTTATTTCGTCGACAAAGTATTCCATTATGCGAAAGAAATTCCGCGAGTAAGCACTATCAACAAACCCTTCTCTGTCTGTCTTTTCTTTCAAATCTCTATTTTCACTTGCGGAGATGGTTACGTATCCAACGACATTGCCAGGTCTCAATCCGTAAAATGAACCGCCAGAGGTTTGGTTCCCCGAGAGTTTTAACCAATCTTGACCATCGATGCCGTAGGGTTTTATACCAAATCCATCTCTGAAAATGCGAATTCCTACCTGATTTTGAACTAGACGTTTGAACTCGGAAAAGGTGTCGAATGCCTTTTCAATTTCATCTGTCTCTTTAAAATTAAAATCGCTTATCTCTCCTTCAAAGTTTCCGGGATCTGCAATCTCTAACAAGGCGGTGTCATCTAAGTGATCATTTAAAGAAGTTTCCGAGGGTATCAGGCCTTCATGATCAATAATATCTTGACTAGTAAGGGAATCAATCTCAATGTAAGCGATTTTTGATAACATTGAAAGTTCAACCTCCCTTCTGAATGTGAAGAATACTCCATCCTCCCCAGAATAGATGATGTCAGACAAAAAATGCTGTTTGTTTTCTTTTTTATCTGTCAAGAAATGGAAAAAATCACTTCCTTGGTCAGGCAACACTTGGCCTTCAAAAAATGCTATATCGTCCCTCTTATTACCCCCACTTAATTTTTGAAGCTTTATTTTTCCCTCGATAAAAGCAGTTTGTTCGTCTAAACGGAAATTATACTGCGCCACTGAATTGCTTCGCACCTGGCGATTTACTTCGTCTAAGTCAACAGTCTCTCCATTTAGCTTTAAATAAACATCAAATGCACGTCTTTCTTTAAACGGAAAAATCATTTGCGAAATCTGTCCCCTAAATTTGTCCCAGGAATCGCCTTTCCATTTATTTGTCTCTTTTAAATTAGTAATAACCAGTGATGTGCCCTTCTTTTCTGGTCTCTTCGGAAAACTATCGATGTGTACGGGAACTGAAGTGAGTAAAGTATCATCCTGAAACAGAGCCCAGTCAAAAGCTACGTGGCTTAGCGAAGTATGATTCACTTGCCCGGTAAACATTTCTAACCGAGAGCCTAATCTTTGAGTACTCAATCTACCGACACCCTTCTCTCCCAACGGCGTTCTACCTTTGAGTGTCGATCTACCTTCCTCTTTGAATTTCTTCTTGGCGGATAGTGAAATCTTCATCCAACTGTTGGCAATATCGGTATCAGACATTCCAAATCCGTTGTCTTCAATTAAAATAAATCCCCGCGCAGAGTCCTTATAAAACTTCCTTTCATCCGAATAATAATCAAACAAGTTAACTTCTACTTTTACCCAGTCTGCATCAGCATCATAGGAATTTTTAATAAGTTCCATGATAGCCGTCACTTCATCCGTAACTAGCTCTTCACCTAGTTGGCGGATAACAGCTGCACTTATATCAAAATGAGGTTTTTCGTTCTCAGCCAACTTTTCTAAAAATTAAAATATCTTCAACATTCATAAGTACCGAGTCTCCATTTCTCCTAGCCATGCGCTTATTTATAATCTCACGTTCGATTTCGGCAACTAACTTGCAGCCTACATGTGACATAAACTCCTTAAGAATTTGATTATTTGGTATTTCGACTCCACCCACTGTTCTGTTACCAATGGTCCAAACTTGATATGAATTTGGCTTCATAACATAGGATATTTGTTCAACCACGCTAAACAGATCTTGTATGAAGATCATGACTTTTTTCAGCCTTTCATTAGTAGTAAATAAAAGTTGTTTGTAAACCATCTCAAAAGTTCGCGACTTGATGAATAAAGACTCGAGCTGGAGATCCGATAAATGTTTTATGCGACCACCAAGTGATCGGCTATCAATTTCCATTGTTGTTTTTAAAAACCCGTTGCCTGCGGATTCGTCGATGTCCTCCAGATCAATCCATTGCAGAGGTAGAAATGAATGCTGTCCATAGGTAACAGTCGTCTTATTATCTCCATAGGGAGGTGAAGTCACTAGCAAATCGAAAAAATCCTTTTGCCCTTTTGGAGTGACAATCCGCTTGGTTGAATCCTGAAGGGTAATTTTTTTTATTCCTTTGTACGAACCTTTTGACAGTCTTCCATTAGCTGCCAAAAAATCTCGGAATCGTTCTAAATCTTCTATGCTCTTACTCAGACGATTCTTAAACTCTCTAATTGGAGAAATGTTCCTGACATTAATCTCTTCTATAGGTCTTGCATGCAGTTTGAAAGTTGACGTTCTATCATTGGAACTGATTCGGACGACTTCTGCCAAATTAACCCAATAGAACCGCCGTATTGCGAGCCGTTGCTCTTTTCGAATTGCCCTTACTATTTTGGACAATTCTATTGCTACATCTGTTTTGAACCACTTCCACAAGCCGATAAAGTTAGCCTCAATGTTTACTGCATCGTCTTTGGATATTGCATCCAAAAGATGCAGCTTCCTTTCCTTTATGGCTTCTACATAGTATGGACCTGTGCGCGTTTCGGCTATTAATTTAGCTAATGGGTTAACATCCTGGCCGTAACAATTAAGGCCATTTTCCATACACGCGACCAGACTCGTCGCGGATCCCATAAATGGGTCGACCACGTTTTTGATGCCTGGCTTGGACGCTTGAATTATATTTACAACTAGCCGCTGCACAGCAGGAACCATCATTGCGGGGTATTGAAAGAAACTGTGAAGGTATTCTCTACGATTGTAATCAGGTGAAGTCCAAACCGAGCTATTTTCCTCCGTCAGCTTTTCAATTTGAAACCTTATCCTGTCGTCGATGGTCTCAGGTCGAGGCGGTAAGCTTATCGATGCTAGAGAAGCATTTTCGTCCTTTTGACTAGAATGTACAGAATTCATGTGGTTTACGTGTTTATGCGTTTTTGCTTTATGCAAAATTTCTTCAATAATACAAATATAATACAAGTTCCCGTCTATGGGATTGACTGGCTACCCTTCTAGACAAGTCTGTTACTGCGTTCTTTCGGCCAGTAAGTCCTATAAGTACATGCGAAATCTAGGTTGACATCTGCATTGCGAGTCATCATAAGTGTCCTAAGACTTTGTTCAAACCATCAGCTATTCAGAATATTGCCGAAGGTATGCCTTGATATGCGCATATTTGCAAGTTTATTGATTTCTTCCATATGTGCTACCTCTCACATTGCAGTTTTTATTCCGAACGAAGTCTTCCGTTGAGGGGACGATATCCTTATCTTTCAAAAAAACTTTAAAACATGAACCGAGATTGTTCATTTTTTACTCAAATAAAGTTTACTGCCTTCTGAGAGTTTGCAGTCCATAGAGTTGCGTGTGATAAAAATTTCAATCCAGCGGTATGATCAAGCCGATTTCAAATAAGCCTAATGCAACCTTAGTCTGGCAAATCCGCATGCATATCAGGCCATCACTTACCTAAGCGCAAAGCTGTATGATCAGGTTAATTAATCTCGCGGAGTTGAAATTGTCTTTTTTGACGTTTTTGAGAAACTACGTCTTATTCTGCTTCGGCCAGATTGTCCACAAGATACACGTAAGTTGTTTGACAATTTATTATTAAGCGAATTGCGGCGGACACTTCCGATAAGAAAAATTTTTCTTTCACAAAACAGCCTTTACGATGAGTTAAGGAAATGTTATTTTTCTTTTCCAATCAGACAAATCTAAGGGAATACGGTACAATAAAGATGATTTACCTTGATTTAGGTATTTTAGGAATAATTGATTTACAAATTATAGTATACCAAATGATTTTATCAGGCTAATAACTTTGGTCTCATAATCTTAGATTTCCTCTGCCGATCCTAAGGCAAATTTACACAGGATAGGCAAATCCCATTTCAATAAACTAGATTCACAACTCAGCTCAGTACCTGGTTTCAGAGACTTTGAAATCCAAATGAGCCGCCTGCTTTGCGCGTCTGGCCAGATGTACGATTGTAATACAATCGCCGGTTGCTGCGCACCCGATCTGGCCTTCCCCTCCAAAGTCGGTTCAGGTTTTTGAAGGAGTTTTTAATGTTTGAAAGTGTAGATAGGATCGTGATGAAAGAAGAAAGATCGAACAAGACAAAGCTTGTAATCTTCCGGTTAACACCCAAAGAATACGCCAGTTTGGAAGCCAAACGTGGCCGCACAACGTGTCGGAAATTAAGTGAATTTTTACGGCTCTTAATCTTCAACCGACCGGTAACGGTGATCGAAAGGAACGGTTCGGAAGATCAAATGATCGAAGAATTGTCGGAGCTGCGGGAAGAACTTAACCGACTTGGCAACAACTTCAACCAGGCGACGAAACGCCTCAACGCCGTCAACCAAATTTCAGAATTCAGAAACTGGATTGCCAGCTACGAAGCTGAAAAGACATTCCTATTTTCAGTCCTGGACAAGATCAAATCGCAAACCGATAAATTGGCAGACCGATGGTTGCAGTGATTCACACCAGCAGTAGGCTACGGGCTGTGCTGCAATACAATGAGAAAAAGCTGGAACAGGGACATGCAGAATGCATTTCGGCTATCAACTACCCCAAGGATGCGGATGCGCTGAGTTTTGATCAAAAGCTAAACCGGATTCAGCGGCAGCTGGCTTTGAACAAAAGGACAAAGGTCAATACGGTTCATGTGTCCCTGAACTTTGATCCGTCGGAAAAGCTGGGCAAAGAACAGCTTGCGGAGATTTCAAAAGCCTATTTGAAAGGCATCGGATTTGAGAAGCAACCCGCTCTCGTATACGAGCACCGGGATGCCGGTCACCCGCACGTGCATATTGTGACGACCAACATCAAAGCCGATGGTAGTCGGATCTCACTGCACAACCTAGGCAAAAATCAATCGGAAAAAACCAGGAAAGAGATTGAGATAGATTTTGGTTTGGTGAAGGCACAAGATCGAAAAGTGCAGGAGTTTACTTTGAAGCCGGTCAGCGTCAAAGCAGAGTATGGAAAGTCAGAAACCAAGAAAGCCATTGCCAATGTGCTCGATATCGTTCTGAAAGAATACAAGTTCACAACGATCGGCGAATTAAATGCGGTTCTTAATCAATTCAATGTCGCTGCGGATATTGGCTCGGAACATTCGAGAATCAGAAAGCACAATGGCATCTTGTACCGGGTGCTAGATAAGGATGGCAAGCGGGTCGGGGTGCCCATCAAGGCAAGTGACTTTCATTTCAAGCCGACGTACCGGCATCTGCAAGTGTGTTTTCAGGCCAATGAAATGCATCTTACTTGTAGCAAGGATTCATTACGGGTTAAAAATAGTATAGATTTGACTCTACTTGGTAAGCACAATGTGTCACTGCCCAAGCTTATCAATATTCTTCAAAAAGACGGGATCGATACGGTAACCCGAAAGAATGAAGAAGGGCTGCTTTATGGGATTACTTACATAGACCATCGTACAAAATGTGTTTTCAATGGGAGTACATTAGGTAAGCAGTACAGCGCGAAAGGAATCACTGAGCGATGCATTGAGGATCCTTTTTCTCTTCATCAGCAAAAGTCTCAAAAGATAGGTATGGATGTTGGGCAAGCTGCTAGTGCGGGTAATGTTTATCTTGTCGGAAATGGTAGTTCGTTGGAGAATGATAAGTCTCTTGATTCTTTGTTGTCTCCTGTTAAGGATGGCGAGTATATACCGAATCCGTTAAAGAAGCCAAAACGGAAGAAGCAGAAAGGGTTTTCGATGGGGTTTTGATTTGAAATCTGCGTTTGCACCACAGCGCAACGAAAGGTACAAAGCAAAAAGTGACGACCGCCAAATCCATAAGGCTATTTACCGCGGCTGTGCCGCTCCTTAAACCACCTTATGGATTTGCAGTCAAGGGGTGAACCCCGTCACTTTTTGCTTTGAGTGAGGATAGCGATTGCGCTGAGGTGAAAAATAATTGTGTTTGGATTCTGAGATCATTACAAATCTTGACCCATCTGCAAACGGATACGGGGACAACGCTACGACATTCATCTGCTGTCGCTCAAAAGGTGTTGAATGAATCGGTACGCTGCCAGTTCGGCTCTGGGCAAAGTCAATACCTCTATGTGCGACAATTCTCGATATAGGTTGTGTAATGGGGGACCCAATTTAGGAGGCTCTGATAGATCAAGCTTTAACCGTTTATGGGATTGATGCGTCACCTCAGTGATTCAAATTTCAAGCGGAATTTCCAAATATTTCCGTCACCTGTGAAGCCGCAGAAGATTCGCCGTTTTCAATTAGCAGGAGAATATTTTAATCTGAAACGAGCAGACACAAATGCTTCTCGCGACAACCATTTTGGGAGAGTTAATAAAAAGAATTGATTTTGGGGTGAAGAGTGATTTTTCTGTGGTAAAACTTATTGACCTGGTTCGAAGTAGTTGGTAAATTGCATTGTTGGTTGGTTAAGTCCGCAGTACAGTGTTTGAGTTGCTTCTCTGCAAAGAGGAGATACCCTATCTAAATGAGGTAGGCGGTGCAAATATCATCTGGGTTCCACACAGGAGTGCCCGTTATGATGTAAAGCGAAACGGTTATCATGTTGCTCAGGATTATTTGGGTGTCTATGTGAATAACAATGTTCATTTTCCAAAAGACGTGCCCTTTTTTGGGCGTTAAGACACGAACTGGCTGCATTCATTTATGAATAAAGGATAGCGTCGATTTTTAACCAACCAACATTTTTAAATCTATGGATATGAAAGATTGGCTCCGATTGAGACCATATTTACATATATCACCACGGCTGGGTGGGAAGAATCTTAAAGCAACGAAATGTTACATTTCGTCCTATGTGAAGAAAAAAGAAAATATAGCTGCACATCGATTCTCACCCCTACTACATTACAAAATTGTTGATCACAGGTACAAGCGCGACAAAAACAATATTATAGAAGGCGGAAAAGTTGGAAGATCTTACAAGGCTAAGATTAGGCCAATATATTATCCCAACCATTTAGATGCTCAAATTTTCGCCTATTACTCACATCTAATTGAAAAAAAACTAAATCCAATTTATGAATCAAATGTTGATCTAAATAACTCTGTAATTGGCTATCGAGCAATTCGATTTGACGAACATAGGAACAAATGCACAATAGATTTCGCAAAAGAAGTATTCGACTTCATATCTACCAATGAAGCCTGTGAGCTGTCGGTGGTTTGCTTGGACATTACAAGTTTTTTTGACAACCTGGATCACAAAAAATTAAAACAAAGTTGGGGTAAATTGTTCGATCAAAATATTTTAGATATTGATCATTATCAAGTTTTCAGGGCAGTTACTAATGCTAGTTATGTAGATTTAGAAGAGCTGATTCCATTGATACCAGATTTTGACAAACAGAAAGTTACTCTGTTAAAAAATTCTAAATACAAGTCACTGTTCAAAACATTTCCTCAATTCAGATCTATTATTTATCAACACAAACTATTAAGAAGATACGATTCAAAAAATGAAAAAAAAGGAATTCCACAAGGAACGCCAATAAGTGCGACTCTTTCAAATCTATATTTTTTAAACGCCGATATCGAGATTACCAAAATGGCTAGTACGGTCAAAGGGCTATATAGACGCTACTCTGATGACATTCTACTGGTGTTGCCTACTGAGCATATTGATTGGGCTATTTGCAAAATCAAGGAAATTATTGAAAATGACCTTTGGTTAGAATTACAAGATAAAAAAACAATTTCTGCTCATTTAAGTCGTGAAAATATTGACTTGCCTTGGAACATAAAGGTGTGTGATTGGCAAAACTGCGTTATGGATAAGCCAATTAGCTATCTAGGATTTGACTTCGATGGAAAAAATATAAGAATTCGAAATAGTAGTATCTCCAAATATTATCGTAGCTTGAAAAGAGCAATTCGACGTAGAGCATTCTATGCCCGAGTCCAGGTTGCAAAAAACAAGTCAGCTGAAATTAAGAAAGATGCATGGCTTTTTAGAGCTGGGATTTTTAGAGGAAAAACTCATCTAGGAGCAGCTAGAAAAAAAGTTAACGGCAAAGTATTTTGGGGGAATTACATATCGTATGCTCATACCGCTGCACGAATTATGGGAAATGAAGCGTCAGTTGGAATTAATAAACAAATGAAGAACCATTGGAAGGTTGTCACGAGGGAAATTAAAAAATTTGAGACGGCATATAATTTACCGAAAGCTCCAAAAGCAACTCGTTATACTAAGTAGAAGAAATTAATAGCCTTCCATAGCCGGCATAATGATTATCTTCTACGCATTTAATCCATTCAAAACCACCGTCGCAATCTAGCTTGCGGCAGCAAAACTCCCGCCAGTGTTGAGAGAAGTACATCCCGACATTGAACCTTACCGTCAAAGAAACTATGTGCCTTGAATTTCTAGGCATACCGTAGGTTCAACCTAACAAACAGCAATTAAGCCGCTATCAATTTGCGTCAAACGACATTTAAAGCCGAAACGCCGCAGCCATCAATGTCTGCTCGCCACGACTTATTCCAATTTCACTTGCCAACTTCTGCCAATCGGCTACTGCTGATTTCACCTGATCTATAATACCATCCATATCCTTTTCGGCCAAGCGAAAGTAGACTCCAACCTGCTTAGCCAGATCTAAATCAAGTTGGTTGCTGTCCATATCGATATTCAGCGCAAGTCCATCCTTATCAATCGAGGGATTGATATCAAAAGCTGGCGAAAGCCTCCACCCGGTGGATTCGAGCAAAAAACCATGATTCTGCAGATGGTCGTCCGTATTGGATATGAGTATATTGAATACCATTCGTCGCCATAGCTGGGCTAGGTCTTCGACCACGCTGGCTCCTGAAAACTGTATAAATTCAACTATATCGAGATAGGAAGGGATGTCGTCGCGAATCAGTTCCTCATTCTTACCTGTCATGGTCATGGCGGAGGCAAAATGGATTCGCGAGCTCTTTTCCCGGTCGAATCGCTTGGTAAAGAAAGTATGATACTTACCCGCCACATGCTCCAATTTGCTTTCAGCCATCTCGACTCCTGCGTTTATCGCCAATCGATAAGCCAGGTATTCCCATGCCGCCCGATCGATTGTATCGTTTTTTGAAGGGAATTTAGCGATCCAGGGCTGCCCCTTCTCGTCAAGGATGTTGGCTTTCGGTCTCGCCCCACCCAAAGAGGAGCCCGGCGCCATCAACATCGCCAGCCATTTCCTCACTTCAGCAGTGTCTTCATTGGATTCTATGAGCTCTGCTCCATGCTGAAGTTCGCGGATTGTCGCCCATGGCGGCGTAGGCGAGACAGGATCATTGTCCAAAAATGGGCCGTCCTGATTAAGTTTAAACCGTAATGCACCCATTCGGCTTTCGTCATGAACTCCTAATAGAAAATCTATATCATACAGGGTAGATGCCTGCTTTCCATTTTGCTTTGCCAGGATGGACGCTCGTCTCTTCATAAGCGTGCGCCCCCAGTTATCCGGCATAGAGTCTAGAAACACGCCAAAATTCTCTTTTTGGTTAGGATACTGCGCTCCGCCAAACCAGGCGATGTCTGGGTCGAGCAGGAACTGTTCGTGAGAAGCGATCCACCCTCCATTATATGTGAAGCTGAATGATTTTCTGCCCTTCGCCTGTTGCGCGGAGAGCGTCCCGATCAGCTTTGGCCCCGCCATGCTGATCCAATCTGCATAAATATAAATGTCCGTCCGGTCTGCCATACTAAGACTTGCCAATCAGTTTCAAATCCTGTAATTTCCTTCCCAACTCATCGTCAGCCGCCAATTTGAGAAAATCGTCTTGCAAACCCAGGACACGCAGAACATTGAAATATGCCCCTATTGATACACTCGGGTTACCTTTCTCAATGTGATACAGTGTGGTACGATCAATACCCGCCCGCTCAGATACCTGAATGGTCGTGAGTTTCCGCCGCTTGCGGGCTAGTTTGATGTTTTCACCCAGCTGTTCTAGGACTTTTAAGAATCTAGGTAGAAGGACTTGCTTTTTCATTGTCTTAATGTTGACTATTATCAACAAAAATAGCAATAATGTTGTCAATTGACAATATTGCTCGTCAATTCAAAAGGTCTATCTCTGAAGAAATGTTGAATGAGATTCTCCGCTCTAATAATTTCAATTTTCCTTTTGAACCGCAGCAATAAAATTTAGTGCTGCCTTTGCAAGGTCGCTGTCAGGGTATTCTGCGAGCATTCGCTTAAAGTAGGATATCGCTTTCTCTCCTTCGCCGATTTGACTGTAACAGAAGGCAATATTGTTCAATGCCATTTCTCTGAACGAAATTTTAGAGGAGCTTAGAAGGGTCAAATACCGGTACTTATCAATCCAAAGATAGCTATCCAAAAAGTCATAGCTAGATTGAAACCTGGGAATTGCATTCCTAAAATCAACGGCTTTGATAAATTTAACAGCTTGATTATGATCCTCCAATGCAAGGAATCGGAGCAAATTGGATATTACGAGATAAGTACCTGCCCCAAAGATCACAAACTGATGAGTTCTCATTACATAATAAACTGCTGTTAGAAAGGCCATGAAACCTAGCTGAGGAAGCAACGAAATCTAGGCGATCTGCTTTGCAACAGGAAGACTCATAAATTTGAGATTAATATTGGCAGGTGTAACTTATCAGGAATTTCCGACAATCCGGCCAATCAAAATTCCGCTTAACGAAAATATAACCGAAAGCTGAATGTGCCACTTGCCAACATTGCTGTTGACACTACCAAAAATCAAGGGTATTCGGAACTTGCCTTTAAGCATTTTGGTATGCACTTACTGATTGAAGATATATCCAGCTCGAACGTATTACAAGCACTTGCGCATCCGAACTACTGGCAAGAGTCATTATTTTGCTACCACTATCTTCAAGTATGCTTACTCGGTTTACCGTAGACACTGGTGAGTCCAAATCGAACTTCTCGATTCTGGCCCTTATCAGATCAAATGTCAGTTGGACAGTAGTTATTTCGTTTGCCTGCCACTTCTTAGGCAACTCCCTGGGCAGCGTGGTGATATCAATTTTTATCGTGATAATCGTATCTTCACCAGGTAAAATTTTGATTTCATGCAATGTAACATCGTCAAGCGGCGGGATCTTATCGCGGTAAATCGCTTGTAATGCTTCGCTTTTTTTCAATTAGTGACAGCCACATGTTCGCCGATTTTAATGAGCTCTCGGTAATGTACATCACTTCGTATTACATTTCCAAAAACATGGTAAATTACCTTCTCAGAATCTGCATGAGCTCCTGCCGAAGTACAGCATTGACACAATGCTTGTTGTTCAAGAGCAACGCTACGAGGATTTCAACCCAAGCTGTTTAAGAAGGAAGTATTGGGAATTCATTATGGATGATATAAAGGAGGCGGATTATCGCAGTTCGTAAATACAAATGATCTCTAATTCATAACAAGCTCAACCTGTGCCAAGCAAATGACAGATTCAGACGCCAACAAAGTATTCAATGAATATCATAGAAAACTATTTGAAATCTCCGAGAGCCATATCAACCGACATACCATTGCACTAATGTCTGCCCGCAATGGGATAATCAGGCCATTAGGATCAGGAGTATTTTTCCATGACCAAGGATTGTACTTTATCTTCACTGCTGCTCACGTCGTGAAGGACTATCCCGAACTACTGGTTCAAGGACCGGCAGGAGTGATCTATCTCAGCGTCCCGGATGCCTATATTTATTACCATCCGGACAATAAGCTAGACGTTGCCTTCATATTGCTATCTAACAACTTAGGAGCATTCTTAAGCTTACAATATAATCCAGTAGGTAAAGACGGCTTTTTACTAAACCATCAACCAGTAAGAGTTAACAGATATGCCTTAGTTGGATTTCCGGGAGCAAGAGTCAGGCACAAAGGGAACAGACTAAAACTAGCCTGCAATACTTACTTGCTACAATCCTCTCCTGATCGAGTTTACAACTACTATGACCGGCCAAAATCGGATTATTATCTCCTTAACATGCATGGCAAGACATTAAACAATCATGGAAATCCCTACAAGGCAAAATCTCCGCGGGGAATGAGTGGCTGTGGGCTATGGCTGATCTCATATGAAATAATTGAAGAACAAATGAAGTTATCTTATCTCTTAATTGGAATATTCACCGAGAAGATAAATGGTAAATACCTGACCTTATCTGCTACAAATATTTCACACGTATTCAAAGGTATCGAAGAGTGTTCAAGACGTGCATTTCAGGTGAGATTTGGTCAAGCAAACAGCTAGAAACACATTCTAATTTTGACCCATAGTTATTGGCAGGATCTTCGAAATATTTTGTAAATTTACTTCCAGCAAAACCGAAGTTACCATCGCCAAAATCCACAGGCATTTTCCAAACTTTGAACACCAAAAACCACCCAATAACTCACCTCAAAACCAGCGAAAATCACACGTCAAACAACTCAATTTTCGTTAAAAGAATTATACATAACAAATATACTGTTGTACTATATGTATAAAAAATAGTGAGTCTTTCGTGTAGTTCATCTCAATTAAAGGAGACAAAACCTTGAATACGAGCCGATTAAATGCAAAGTTCGAGACCCGTCTCCCTCCCACGCGGTGGCCGCCTTGAAATAAGGCCAAAACCCAAAAAAATGCCTGTAAATCAATGATTTGCGGGCATTTTGTTTTTCAGAAAGTATTAGAAAATGCAAAAAATCTCATGTTTTCCAGCGTCATTCGTGTAGTTCGACGTTTTACGAAAAAAGACATTGGAAAATGCTTCTAAGCAGACGATGATTTATGCTAAGATTTTGGATGTGAAGATTATGAGGACATGAAGGGGTTAAGGGAGCGGTTGAAGGGTGGATAAGCTTCTCTAACCCAAGTATGCATGGTGCACATCCTGTCTAATCTACATCGGAATGGATTTATGAAAAATTACGCACATGGCAAGTATTGCTAGGCGCTATCTCAACAAATAGACAAGTAGTCCATCATTATTTAATGTCACAAGGTTTTTAGAAATACACTGGTATAATCCTACTACTCCATTAAGATAGTAGTTATTGTTTTTTAACAAATATTGAACTGGCAAAAGCTCCATTACCATTATTTGGCAATATAGTCGGTACTCCATTTTTCCAATACATAGGGCTCTTCACTGCGTTATCAAAACCTTCACCTGCTACATATACGTCATTGTTAAACACAAAAATACTGGAAACCCGAGTGGCCCCGGGAAGGCTCTGAGATATTCCATTTTTCCAAAGTTTTGCGACTCTGGTATTGTCGTAATACTGTAGGTTCCCAATACAATACACGTCTTTGCCTGAAACGGCTATATCAACTGCTTCTGAACTGTATTCTGAGCCATCTGTAAGATAGTTTCCTGCCCCATTTTTCCAATATCTGGCCCTAGACCCGTCATTAGATCCTTCACTACCAACAATATAAATATTTTTTCCGGATACAGCAACTGAGTTAGCGAAGGAAGTGTTGAGAGGATCACCTAAACTTACAACTATTCCGTTTTTCCAATAAACAGCGGTTTCATTCTGAAAGTTAAGTGAACCTGCTACATAGACGTCTTTCCCAGCCACAAAAATTCCTCGCGCACGCGAGCCTCTAACATTAGCTTCATCGAGCGGTATTGCGACGCCATTTTTCCAGTAGGCCGCTTGCATTTTGAGTTGCATAGTATTAAGCCCATCACCAGAGATATACACATTTCCATCAGAAACTACAACATCATATAACAGCTTAGCAGGTATACCACCATCGACATTTGATACAGCACCATTATTCCAATATTGTCCAGTAAATGGAGAAAAAACGATATTGGAAGTCGCGGAAGCGTCCCCCACAACGTGTATGTCGTTTTCTGATACAAAAATTGCTCTGGCATTCGCGAAAGAATTAGTAGTAGCCAGATTTACCATTTCACCATTTTTCCAATATTGGCCATAGCTACTATAGGTGTTTGATAAGGTTACATAGACATCTGCCGGTACAAGAGGATCTATATCCGATTTTGACTTCTTTCTGCAAGACAGACAGAATAGACAAAGAAAAAAAATGGCAAAAATATATACTTTTTTCACAGGTATGATTACACAAAGATCTATTACGTCCAAAGATACGTGCATCAGCACAATTAGCAAAGTAACTATACGCCTACCAGGTCGTGGCGATCCTTAAACAATATGAAGGTAGCCGAGAAGCAATGGACGTTTGCCGTGAATACGACATCTTCAAGTCTACCTTGTTTAACTGGCGAAAAAAACCTAGATTTCATCCGCACTAAGCACTGGCTGACTTAGCACCGCAACATTTACCAAGAAACTAGAAATAAATAAATTTAAACGTCCACTATCCTCATTAGGGTAAGGCTTCAATCCCTGTAAACTATAATCTTTTCTAAATGAAAAACATAGTTCTACTGTTTCTTTTATTTTGCACATTAACTTCTTGCAGAAAAAACCCTGAGCCAGATTTGGCAGAAAAATTCGTAGGTGAATATTATGGCTCCAAAAAAGACAGTACCGGAAATACAACCGAAACGTGGAAAATAACTAAGCAAGATCTAAATCATGTAAATATTGTTTTCTTCTTTACGAATACTTACCCGGATGGAAGCGTTACACGATCTAAGTACGATATTTACATTTCTAACATAACCGTTTCTGACAATAATGTTCTGGATTTCAACAACCTATTTGTTACAGATCAGTTGGAGTACAGCATCATTGGCAAAGCAAAACTTATAAATAACACTCTTGATTATGATATCACCATCAAGAGTGAATACAATACTTCAAAAATGAATAACAAGATTTACAGACGGTAATTTTCTAAGAACCGCGTTTCTTAGAAGTTATTTGTTGGTGAACTTCCTTTTTCACCTTAGGAATCATTTTGAGCCACCAACTATTATGTTTATCCGTAATAAAGGTGAAGTTGTCAACCTGGCCGTTATAAAATTACGCCGTTCCATATGTGCATTTGTTTTATTATGTCATTGCAAACACATTGTGGATTAACCATTTGCAGAATGGAACTAATGGCCGGTAACAACTGGATACTAATCCTCTCCTTTATAGTTCCATGCGGATTTTCGTGATTTTCTCAAATTTCTAAACCAGCAACCACACCGGAAAATATTGGCTTATTTCCCAAGTCAGGGTTTGTGCCGCTCGAACCCCACAAACCACTGGTTCGGGATAATTCAAACTTTAAACCGGGAAATTTTCAATTTTCCCAAGCATCAGGCAAAAGTTCAATCGATCGACTGGAAGTGGGTGTAAGTGCAGAAACGGTCGACTGTAAACTGTCCAGGAGGTTATTAAATTCAGGGTCAGCGGCAAAGGACTAATCGACAGCAATTGGTTCGATGGCCATCTCCCCAATAAGGTCTCATTAAAGAACATTCGCGGCACACAGAGGAGTTGGATTGTAACGCCAGGAAACAAAGGATCACTGTTTGATTGTTGGTTTTAGAGATGTAAAAACAAAAGCAGATTTCATCGAACTGTTCGGAAAACTCAAATCCACACGTTAGAAGAAGCCATCAAACAATTGTTGCCCCCCAATTATGAATGTACTGACGTATTTAAGACTAGCTTTAAAGTTAGCTAGTCTTGGACATCTAGCAATTTGCGCCTCGGGGAAATATCTTTCCGACCAAACTCAACTTTTTCAACCAAACTCGACTTCTTTCAAACAGCCTATCAACAACCACAGAAGACTTTGATCCTAAGGCAAATTTACACAGGATAGGTAAATCTCATTTCAATAGACTAGATTCACAATTCGGATCAGCACCTAGTTTCAGTCACTAACTCATGCTCTACTGTCACCGGTAAGGATGACGGTTACGTGCCAGGTCAAATCAGAAGCTCTAAGCGGAGGAAGAGAAAGCAGTTTTCTCAAAGTCTTTGAATGTCCACACCGTTATGGATGCCGGAAACAACGGGTATTTTATAAATTTACGCTTATCACTCGCAAATCGTATTAACGCTCCTATGGCTATTCACGTCGCTATTACCCGCAAAGTCCTTCCAGGAAAAGAAGAGGAGTTCAAAGATGCACTTCGGCGTTTTCTTGGCGATTCATTTTTGCATGGCGGTGTGCACGGCGCCGCAATGATGACTGCTTTGCCTGGCAGCGAAAGCCCGGAAATTGGCATATTAAGGACTTTTGCCGATCAGGCCGAGCGGGATGCATTTTACAATTCGAAGCTTTTCAAAGATTGGGAAGCCTATGCATCGACGTTGACAGAAGAACCGGTCTACCGGGAGCTTACTGGCCTGGAAGCCTGGTTCCGTTCACCTGTTCCTCCACCGCGATGGAAGATGGCGGTGGCTACGCTTTGTGGTGTATATCCTGCCAGTTTGTTTCTGACTTATGTACTTGGCCCGCACATTCAGGGACTCCATCCTGCATTCAGGACTTTGATTGTGGCTGGGTGCATGGTAGGGCTGCTGACATGGGTTGTGATGCCCCAGGTTACAAAGGTGCTGAAACCTTGGCTTTCTGAACGTTCGTCGGATGATAAATGAGATTGCCAGTATCGCTTTTGCACCTCAGCTCAACGATAGATACAAAGCAAAAATTGACGACTTCAAATCCAAAGGGGGCCGCCTAGGCGCTATTTACCGCGGCTAGGCGCCCTCCGGCTCTCGCCGCTCCTTAAACTGCCGCATGAATTTGCAGTCAAGGGGTAAACCCCGTCACTTTCAGCTTTGAGTAATAAAGGCGATTGCGCTGAGTTGAAAATGAGTAAAAGCGATATGCACATAGGGTTTACCGCTAAATAAGTTTCCCAAGTAAGACCAATGGACGAAAAACTTCTGGTTGTATTTCACAACTACTTCCTCCATTTAACATGAAAAAAGTTCTTTACGGTCTCCTCCTTATCTTTACTTTTAGTGCCTTTGCCTCTTGTGGTGAGGTTATTCCGTGTGGTACACACAACGGTCAACAGTTAAATAAGGGACCAAGGGGCGGGTGCTACTACATCAATTCCAACGGAAATAAAACCTACGTCGATCGAAGTGAATGTCAATGCTAATTAATGGAAAAGAAATTCCCTTCATTTAATGTGCTTTTCTTGCAAGATAATCGGAGTATTCCCGATTATCTTGTTAAATTAACACATGGATCTATCCCAAAGCATAAGAAACCTTTCCAACCAGCCATTAACGCATCAGTTACTCACCTCGCTGTTGAAGGACTACAAACGCCCAAACGATAAAATCCATGAGCTGATCTCTGCAGGAATTATCGAACCAGTCAAGAAAGGCTTATACTTACCATCTACAAAACTTTCAGAAACACGTACAGAGCCATTTCTTCTCGCAAACCACATGCTGGGCCCTAGCTATGTGTCTTTCGATAGTGCACTATCGTACTACGGATTGATCCCCGAGCGAGTGTTTTAAGTTTCCTCCGCTACGACAAAGGCTTCGCGGCGATTTGATACGCCTACCGGCGCATTCAGTTTTACACGAATGCCGCTACCTTATTACAGCTTCGGGATACGGCAGGTGGCGATGGGGAAAGATCAGAATGCACTTATTGCGTCCCCAGAGAAAGCTTTATTTGACAAAATAATCAATACAGCGGGCTTGAAGCTGCGCAGTAAAATTGCAGCCAGTGACTATCTGGTTGAAAACTTGCGAATAGATGAAGATCAGTTGCAGCAGCTCGATATAAGAACAATGGAAGCCTGGCTAACGGATTCTCCTAAACGCGAGAGCTTGGCGCAAATCGTTAAATTCATTGAGGACCTATGATCAAAGATTGGCTTGCGAGCTATAATCCCGTCAACAAGGATGATGCAACTCAGGCTTTGCGTGAAATTATGCAGGAAGTTGCCTTGGCTGGACTATATCGCAAAGGCTTCTTTGAAAGGGCTGCATTTTATGGCGAAACAGCACTCCGCATTTTTTACGGCCTTGACAGATTTTCTGAGGATCTTGACTTCTCACTGCTCGAAGTTGACCCTGATTTTTCGATCAACACTTACATACCTGCTATCATCAATGAATTTGAGGCGCTGGGAATGCATGTATCGATCAAGGAAAAACAGAAAGCGGTTAAGACGAACATTGATTCCGCATTTTTAAAGTCGGAGACGATCTGGCGGGAACTGGTTCTAGAAGGCGTAGTGCCGCAGCAAGGGCTTGGGCAAACAGCCAGCATAAAGATCAAACTGGAAGTCGATACCATGCCGCCCACGGGATTTGATACCGAAGAAAAGCTTTTACTCTAACCATTCTCTTTTTATGTGAAGTGTTTCAGCATTTCTGACCTCTTCGCCGGAAAGATGCATGCGCTGCTTTTCAGGAAATGGAAAGACAATGTGAAAGGACGCGACTGGTATGATATGGAATGGTATATCCGAAAAGGTGTTCCATTGAATCTTAAGCACTTCGCGCTACGTGCAAAAGATAGCGGAGATTGGGAGCAAGAAAATATCAGTGAAGCTGAGTTTCGGGACTTGCTGAATGAGAGAATAGATGCGGTTAACTTCCACCGAATCAAGGATGATATTCGGAGATTTATACCAAATGCCAGTGTTTTGGATATTTGGAGTCCGCAGTATTTTCATGATCTTGTGTCAAAACTGAAAGTCGATTTTAAACGAGCTTTTATAATGCAGTTGATGAAATACGTGATAATCTGTATTCTTATAGTTACAATAGGTGCTTGTCGTCAAGAAAGCGAAAAGCCTAAATCTGACACGTCAATCCAGCTTGACAGCTCAGTAACACACTTCGTCGAAAGTTTCATTGCAGAGACTCATTGTGAGGATGCCTTAAACTCAATTACAATTGACAAGATTTTGCCAGATAGCACGATTATTACGGTTCAGACCAAATCAGCTTACAGACGATATTTCACAGAAAACCCGAGAAGAAGAACTATCAAGATAAAAGAAGTCCCATTCTTCTATTATGATGGCACGGAAGAGTTTCTGGTAAATATTCCTTATGATACCATGGAAGTGAAGTTCGCAAATACTCACGATGGCGAAGCAGCCTGGACCTACGTAAAGAGCGGCGAAAGAGTTACTATTTATAAAGATGGTGGCGGCCCATTTTTGTATCCAACTTTTTACATACCTAAACCGAAGGTTGAATTTCTACCTCCGAAATAAGCAAGTTCGAAACGCGCAATAAAATCGCAGTTATCACCGCCAAAAACCACAGGCATTTCCCAAACTCTGAACAGATGAATTTTTGAAGCAGTTCATGAGCCGTGACGCGCTTAATGACTTTCCTGGCAGGTTGCAGAAACTTGGCCTTGAAAAGATGCTGGAAGGAGAACCAGATCAGCTTCGGACTATCGTCAAGAAACCCTATTCCCTTAATCCTTCCTCCCTTAATCCTTTCTCCCTCAACTCTCCCTCCCTTCATCCCAAAACTACTCCTTAATTCGTACTGCGCTGGCATCAAACATTCCGCTCATAACGGATCCTTTCAGATGTGTGTCGTCTACTTTTGCAAGATCCAGGCTTACGTCGGTTCCTTGTGCAGTAAAATAAAGGGTTATTTTATTCCCTTCTTCTACAATGCTCGTAATCGGAAGTACCTCCGGATTCTGGCCTGTCGGATCTTTCAGTTCGCCTGTGAGTTTACCGTCTTTTCTGACAAGATCAGTAACCAGCTTGGAATCACCGTTTGGTGTGCCAACAACTAAAACTTCCCATTTTCCTGCAAAGAAATCATTTGTAGCAGCTGTTTGGGAATAGCCTTTGAAGACAACTGCCGTCAGCAATAAGATGAAAAGAATGCTTGCTTTTTTCATTGTTATGGTTGGTTAAATTGAAATGCTTTTCAGGGTTACTTGCACTTAAAAATAAATTGCAGGCCATAAACCGGAATATGCTATTCTGATTATAACTGATTCATGCTTTTGTTTCAAGCAGCTTATCCGTTGATGACCGGATAAAGTTATCATTAATTATTTTATTGTCTATAATTTAGACAATAATTATTTTTATATTATTCATTTGCATTGTACCAACATAGGAATAGTAATACAGCCGGTGGGATTAATGGTTAAAATTTTGGCTTCCGGTACAGTTTTATCTTTACTGCCGAGAAGAAAGAGAAATCTTTAATTACATTCATTTTTTAAATTTGCCCTATGCATCATCCCAGTGAACAGAACTACATTCAGCAGCTTTCCATAGATTGCGTCATATTCGGTTATCATGAAAAGCAATTGAAAGTACTGGTTCCCAAACTTGATTTCAACGGAGATTTCTGGGCGGTACCGGGCGGTTTTGTTTATCAGAGTGAAGACATGGACGCGGCTGCAAACAGAATTCTTCAGGAGCGGACCGGGATCTCGGAAATTTATCTGGAACAGTTTTACGTTTTCGGGAAAGCCGCCAGGAACAGTCTGGAATTTATAGATAAACTGATTTCGCTTAATCCTGAAAGGCTGACCGGCAACGGCCTCAACCGGAAAGAATACGACTGGTTTACCCGGAGATTTGTTTCGGTCGGATACTATGCGCTTGTGGACATCAACAAAGTGACGCCTCAGAAAACGGATCTTGATGAGTCGATCCACTGGTATAACATAAAGGAACTTCCGGCCATGATCATGGATCACAATGCGATTGTTGCAAAAGCGCTGGATACGCTGCGGCTCAGCCTGGACGAAAAACTGATTGCTTTTAACCTGCTTCCGGAAACTTTCACCATGAAGGAAGTTCAGGAACTTTACGAAACGGTTTTTGACAAGCCCTTTGCCCGGAACAATTTTCAGAAAAAAATTCTGGACCTGAACGTGCTGGAACGGCTGGATAAGAAATTTACAGGCGCGGCAAATAAAGCCCCGTTCCTGTACCGCATTAAGAAGTAATCTATTTAAACGTCCTGAAAGGGTTCTGCAACAAAAAGGGAGTAATTGAAAGAGTTTTCTACCCTCCAATTACTCCCTTTTAGTGTATTTTAAATAATTACCTGAAAGCAATTATTTACACAGCAATGCGGTGCTGTCAGTTCCAGCCGCCGCCCAGTGCCCGGTAAATATTCACCGTAGCGTTCATTTGCTGCATTTTGGTTTCAATCAAATCGAATTTGGATTCCAATGCCTCCCGCTGCGTAAGCAGTACTTCCATATAATCGGCCCTTGCTGATGTAAAAAGCCGGTTTGCAATGTTGGTCGATTCATTCAGTGCCTGCACTTCCCTGGATTTGGTACTGTAACTCTGTTCCAGATTACTGATATTGGAAAGCTGGTTTACAACCTCGATATAAGCATTCAGGACCGTTCTTTCGTAATCATAGATACTTTGGATTTGTCTTGCATTGGCGCTGTAATAAGTAGCCTGGATCGCATTCTTATTGATCAATGGCCCTGCAAGATCACCAACCAGCGTGGACATTAGCGATTTGGGTACATTTCCCAGATAAATCGGATTGAAAGCCTGCAGACCCACAGCTGCATTCAGACCCAGTGAAGGATAAAAATTTGCACGTGCCACCTGTACATCCAGGTTGGCAGCTGCCAGATTTTGTTCCGCCTGCCTTACATCCGGCCGGTTTTCCAGCAATTGCGACGGAATCCCGGCGCGGATCATTTGCGGCATCATGGTGTCAAAATTCTGATTGTTTCGTGCAACAGGCTGCGGGAAACGGCCCAGCAAAAAGTTGATCCTGTTTTCTGTTTCAACAATCCGCTGACGAATGGCATACTGCCGGTTCTGCGTATTAAGTACCTGTGCTTCAAACCTGCGAACGGCAAGTTCCGTTACACGGGTAGCTTCCTTCTGCATTTTCACGATCTGCAACGCATTATTCTGAATCTGGATGTTCTGATTAACAATGGCCAGCTGTGTATCCATTGCCAGCAGTTCATAATACGAATTGGCAATCTCGGAAATCAGGTTGGTTACCATAAAGTTTTTACCCTCAACAGACGACAGATACCTGTTTACTGCTGCTTTTCTTGCATTCCGCAGCTTGTGCCAGATATCGACTTCCCAACGCGCATAGGCACCTACAACGAAGTCCGGCAGCGGCTCAGGCGTTTCTCTTCCCGGCTTGATTTCCGTAGTTGCTTCGCTGGAACCTACCTGCGTATAGCGGCCTGCTTTTTCAATTCCGGCTCCGGCGCGTAATCCTACAAAAGGAAGATATTCTCCTTTTCTTGCACGAATTTCCTGCTTCGAGATCTCGATTTCCTGCAATGTAATGTTCAGTTCCTGGTTATTATGCAAAGCAGTATCGATCAGTGCAGTCAGGTTCGGATCTGTAAAATATTCCTTCCACCGCAGCCTGGCCGAGTTGGTGGTGTCCTGCGAGTTGTTGTAACTCGCAGGGATTGCTGATTTATTAGGCGTTCTCTGAACCAGTGACGGCGCATTGCACCCGCTGTAAGCCAGGGCCATGAAAGCCACCCCGACCCAATTCAATATTCTGTTATTGCGCATCATTTTGAGTTTCTTGTATTTGAGGGAAAGTGTCGATCGCATGAACGAAGCCTTCGGACAATGAGCTGTCTTCTTCGTCTTTGATCATTTTTCTGCCATCGGCCAGGCTGCCAAATATATAGTATAACCCGGGTATGATGATAACCCCGAAAATAGTCCCGAACAACATACCGCCCATGGCCGAGGCACCGATTGTACGGTTGCCGATCGCTCCCGCGCCTGTTGCAATAATCAACGGTATCAAACCTGCAACGAAGGCGAACGAAGTCATCAGGATCGGACGGAAACGGACTTTGGCACCTTCAATGGCTGCGTTCAGGATTGTTTCTCCCTGCTGCCGCTTCTGAACGGCAAACTCCACGATCAGTACGGCATTTTTACCCAACAAACCGACAAGCATGATTAATCCGATCTGTGCGTAGATGTTGTTTTCCAGGCCCATCATTTTCAGCAGCAGGAACGAACCGAATACCCCGACCGGCAGCGATAACACGACTGCAAACGGAATAATAAAGCTTTCATACTGCGCTGCCAGTACAAAGTATACGAATGCCAGTACGATCATGAATACAACAAGCGATTCATTTCCACGGATCGACTCATCGTAAGAAAGACCTTCGAAAGCAATGTCGTATCCTTGCGGCAATGTTTTGGCCGCAACTTCCCGAATAGCCTGAATGGCATCCGCAGTCGTATAGCCATTGGCCGGAAGACCCTGGATGGCTGCTGAATTATAAAGGTTGAAACGGGTGATCTCGTTTGGCCCCTGCCCTTTCTTCAATGTCATAAAGGAAGAATAAGGCACCATTTCACCTGCATCATTTTTTACAAAAAGCTTTAAAAGATCCGATGGAAGCCTTCTGAAACTCGGGTCAGACTGCACGTACACTTTGAAAAACTGGTTAAATCTTGTAAAACCCTGCTCGTACGTACTACCGATCATGATGTTGAGGTTGTCCATCGCTTTTCCGATCGATACGCCTTTCTGCATGGCCAGCTGATTGTCAATCTGCAATTCGTATTGCGGGTAATTCGCGGCAAAGAAGGTGAACAAACCCGTAAGCTCCGGACGCTTAGCCAGATCATCCATAAATTTCTTGTTGATCTTGTCGAATTCGGCATAGTCCGTATCGGATGTTTTATCCAGCAAACGCATGGAGAAACCGCCGGAAGTACCGAAACCAGGAATGGCAGGCGGTTCAAAGAATTCGACCACGGCTCCAAGCCCTCTTGTTTTGGCTTCCAGCTCTTCCATGATTTCCTTCACGTTCTTGTCACGGTCATGCCATGGTTTCAGGTTGATCAGACAGGTACCGGCGTTGGAACCCCTACCCTCGGTCATGATTTCGTAACCGGCCAGAGAAGATACCGATTCAATTCCGCCCACTTCTTCACAAATTCTCTGAAGACGGCGGGAAACTTCGTTGGTCTTTTCCAGCGTAGAACCCGGAGGTGTCTGGATAATCGCATAGATCGTACTCTGGTCTTCATTCGGGATAAATCCGGACGGCAGAATTTTGTTCACAAATACAATTCCGGCGCAGAAAAGCAGCAATACGGCCCAGGTAACAACCCTGCGGCTGACAATTCTTTTCAACAAGCCTACGTATCTTCCTGTAAGCCGGTCAAAAATCCGGTTAAAGCTATCCAACGCTTTGGTAAGTACGTTTTTCTTCTTCGCATGACCATGATGATTTTGCAGCAGCATGGCGCAGAGCACCGGAGTAAGCGTAAGGGCGATCAAGGCCGAGATTACAATGGAACTCGCCATGGTAATCGAGAACTGGCGGTAGAAAGTACCCACCGGGCCCGACATAAAAGAGATCGGAAGAAATACAGACACCATAACGGCTGTAATCGCGATAATGGCTCCGCTGATTTCGGCAAGTACTTTTTTCACCGCATTGTAAGGCGATATGCCCGGCTCCTCTTCAAACTTCGCATGCACGGCCTCGACGACGACAATCGCGTCATCGACCACAATACCAATGGCGAGTACAAGGGCAAAAAGCGTAATCAGGTTAATGGAAAGCCCGAAACCCTGAATCACGAAGAACGCACCAATTAACGATACCGGAACAGCAAGGATCGGGATCAAAGTAGAACGCCAGTCGCCAAGAAATACGAAAACAACAAGCGCAACAAGGATAAACGCATCTCTCAATGTATCAATAACCTGCTCGATCGACGCGTCCAGGAATTGGGAAACGTCATAGCTGATTTTGTAATCCACGCCCGGAGGAAAGGACGCTTTCATTACATCCAGCTTCTTCTTTACTTCTTCAATTACATCACTGGCGTTACTGCCGTAATTTTGTCGCAATACGATGGCCGCCGAAGGATGCCCGTCCAGGTTGGAATAAATATCAAAGAATTCACTTCCCAGTTCCACTTTGGCAATATCCCTTAAATGGATGCTTTCACCCGCCGGATTTGCCCGGATAATGATGTTTTCATACTCTTCCGGTTTATCGTACCTTCCTTTATAAGTAAGTACATATTCCAGCGATTGTGCAGCGATACCCGAGCTTTGCCCGATCCGGCCCGGCCGGCCTACGATACTTTGTTCTCCTACCGCCTTCATTACTTCTTCCGTAGAGACATTATACGCACGCATACGCTCCGGGTTTAGCCAAAGACGCATGGCATACCTGCGGCTACCCAAGATCTGCGCTCTGGCAATCCCTTTGGTCCGCTGGATTTCCGGAATCATTTTAACCGTAGCGTAGTTGAACAGGAATTTTTCGTCAATGCTTTTTTCCTTGGAATAAAGGTTGACGTACATCAGCATACTCGGCTGAACCGGCGAAATAATAACCCCTTCCCGCTGTACAAGTTCCGGCAAAAGCGGCATAACCTGGTCCACCCTTGTTTTTACACGGATAACGGCAACGTTGGGGTCGGTCCCGGGCTCAAAGATGATCCTGAGCGTCGCCTCCCCCGCACTGGTTGCATCGGTAGCGATATACCGCATGTCCTGAACACCATTGATCGCCTGTTCCAGCGTAATGAGCGTGGATTTCACCAGTACGTCGGCACTGGCTCCGGGATAAGCTATAAAAATATTTACGGTTGTCGGGGCAATGTCCGGGAACTGGGAAATGGGTAATTTCTCAATTGCCAGGATGCCTATAAAGACGATCATGATCGAAATCACAATAGCGAATACAGGTCTTCTTATGAATTGATTGAACATGTCTTTGTGTTTTTAGAATACCCGGTTATTCGGCATAAAGATTTAAATTGGAGATTACAGAATCAGGCTGCACGAATTTGGAGTGTATCTTTTCGTTTTCGCGGACCTGACGCAAGCCTTCCAGAAGTATTTTGTCGTCTTTGTTCAAACCGGACTTAACCACAAAAATGTGCGGCAGCTCGGCTGCTATGGTAATTTCCCTGGATCTGATCACATTATTTTTATCCAGCACATAAACGTATTTCTTTTCCAGAACCTCGAAGGTAGCTTTCTGAGGAATGATCAGCGCATCCTTAAATGGCATCTTCACTACGATATTACCCGTTTCGCCATGTCTCAAAAGTCCTTGCGGATTCGGGAATGTAGCTCTGAAAGCAATGTTACCCGTTTCATTGTTAAAGTCAGCTTCAATGGTTTCAACCACGCCGGGATAATCAAACATCTTGTTGTTGGCCATCAGCAGTCCTACTTTCAGTGCGCCGTCTTTGATGATCTGCGTTTTGTAATCCAGGTATTCAGCTTCGGGTACGTTATAATAAACCCACATTTTACTGTTGTCCGACAAGGTTGTAAGCAAGTCGCCTTCATCCACAAGACTTCCGAGCCTTGCCTGAAAATGGTCCATAATACCATTGAACGGAGCCTTGATCTGCGTAAAGCTCAAATGCGCCTGCGCCAATCCCAGTTCTGCTTTTGCCTTGTCAAATTTGGCTTTGCCCAGAGCAAGCTCATTTTTGGAAACCACATTGCTGTCCGCAAGTGATTTTGTGTTTTGGTACTCAATTTCAGCAAAGTTGGCCTCTGCCTGCGCCCTTTTTGTTTCAGCTTCATAAATCATCGGCATGATCTGGAACATCAGCTGACCTTTCTTTACCGACTGACCTTCGTCTACATAAATCTTTTCGAGATAACCTTTTTCCAGAGCCCTCAGCTCAATGTGGCTGATGGCATGAATCTGAGCGACATATTCTTTGGTAACCAGCGTATCTTTCTGCAAAGGACTTGTCACCGAATATTCCACTTCTTCTTCTTTCTCCTCTTTTTTTGATTCACAGCTTGTGCCGAACAACAACGCACACAAGCTCATGGCCATGAGAATCCTCTTCATTATTTTGTTAGTTAATACAATATGGTTTTCTTGATAATTCTTGTTTCAGCATTATGTGCCGCATTCAATAGGTGCGGCGTGCCGGGAAAAACAGGCGACTGCGCCTGTTCAGGATTTGGTATCAGATCCGGAAGACTTTCAGTTTGAGATACAGCAACCTGTAAGTTGCAGAATAAGTAAAATGCCTGAAGTAAAATATGCTTCTGCTGATATGATGGCAGAGTTGCCTGCCAGTCTGCGTACATAAGGCAGCATGAAGGCCCTTGCTTACGGCAATGTACTTTCTGGAAGCAACTGATTCATCTTCCTTTTCTTCGGCATTCACGGCAACACTTACAGCACTTTTTCTTTCCTTACCGGAATGGTCTGCCTCGAAGTTCAGATGCAGGTTACTGGTTAAAACACCATTGCCGGGAAGTGCCGAAACGTTGAAATTTTGAAATGAAGAAAGGTAAACAGACTCATCTGCACCTCCATGGCGTTGAACAAATGCAGTCAACAGGAGGATACAAATTGAAAAGTAGAATCTGAACAACTTTATCATTGGCGGCAAAACCGTATAAAGACGAGGTGTAAAATATTGAGCTCCGGTCTAAACTTGGTCACAAATAGCGCCAACGTTGGTTAGCATGGCATTAAATCCAAATTAAAATAACATTAAATATTCCTATTGTCTTTTTCTATATGAATCAATTAGGATAAATTATAACCATACGAATATTACAAATCAATAGCGTATAAATGTTTTCTTCGTAAATCCACTCGTTTTCGCACGATGCATTCGGCCGGCCTTTTCTATAAAAAATTATATTTCGTTTGTCATAAAAAACACAGGGTCTGTTTTTTTAACTACAATGCTGCCCCAATTTTAGTTACTTTTTTTGCAGACCTTATGTGAGCTATATACATAAGGTGGGTATTTCAAACTAATAGCGAGACTACTTTATGGATTAAAATTTGAGGCTGATTAATCAATGGCAATCAGATTTTATGACGCTGTCTGTTTTCCTGCGTAGTAAAAAGTTTCGCAGAAAGAACAGGCTGCCTTTGCCTGTAAAAAGAAATGTGTTTTTGAAAGTAATAGCTGAAACCGGCAATTACTATTGTTGCGATGAACTGGGACGGAGTTACCCAAAATCCGCAATACTCCACAAGAAAATAGAGTAGAAAATAATTCAGGATTGCATTCAGTAGGTGCAACAATACGTAAAGAAGCAGCTGTATTTTGCCTGTAAGTTGAGAATCCTGAAATACAACAGATCTGGACAAGTAAAATCCCAAAGGGAAACTAACGACCAGAGATACAAGGTATGCTGAAAGGTATTTAGTAAGTAAAAAACGGCCTATTACAATCTGCTCTGTATATTGTCCATTGATTATTTTTTCTGTAAAAAAACAATCAAGTAAAAAATGATAACTAAAATAGTATACAACAATTCCTAATGCTGTGACGAAGCTGCCACAGCAAACATATCTGAAAGTCTGTATTGAAAAGATTCGTCTAAATGGCAGGTAAACCAAATCAATTATATTCATCCGCCTGTTTACTCAAATTACTTTTAACTATCTTTTTCATTAACTATCTTTTGAAAGTTGTTTTTAATTTTAAACGATATTTTTTTTAATTAATGTCCTTTTCAGCTACTACGAAAAAATCCAGGCATTCATTTCCAACATGATCAAGATAATAGTCATTCCATTTGATACAATCACAAATAATGGCATTTTGCTGATAGAGCAAAAATCGGTTAATGTTATTTGCAATATCATAAGGAATTTTCCATAAAACAGCAGGTAATCGATACTGTAAATTAAAGATATCTAGACGGCTGAATTTTCTTATATTTATTTTATTTGATTCAAAATACTGCATAACCAAACTATTCCCATAGACTCCCTTGATATCATATATTTTAAAATTGGAAGCAACCAGTTCTTTCATTGTTTCAGGCGTATATTCTCTTATATGATGCGGATTCCGTGTCAATGACATGAGTTTATTGGGCGTTGTAAGAATGACTTTTCCACCTGGTTTAAGGATCCGGTGGATTTCATTTAGCAACAGGACATCATCCTCAATATGCTCAATAACCTGAAAGCAAATTACGGTATTAAATGAATTACTGCCAATGTTATTCAACTGTGGTAAATAACTCCTGAAAACAGCACTTTTAGAATTAATGCATTTATAATCGGGCTGATATTTGTCCACTCCTGCAATCCAGTCACAATAAGGAGATAATATTTCAAGCCCGTAGCCGGTACCGCAACCAAGCTCAATAACAAGACCTTTCAGATACTTTATTGCTGCTTTATAGGCAAATACATGACGCTGAAAAACATAGCTGTTTATCTGATACGAATCATTAATCCTTTCCGCTGTATTCAATAATGCTATCATAGTGTGTTTACATGTTTTAAGTAAGTCACAAATAGCATTGAACACCCTTATTATATATTATAAAAAACAGTAATAAAATCCCATTGATAGTCCAATCCATTTTTTAACACAGGATGACTTGTCTATGGAATACGTATTTTGCAGTAAAAAAGGCGGATCAATCAGACTTAATTCACTTTCATACCACTTTGTTCCGAATGGAAAGTTGCGGACAAGTGCCGGTTTGTCATTAATAAAATACCTTGTTTTCAGAATATTGAAAGTAGGCCCTATCTTTAAAATACACTTTGAGGTTAGTTTTTTATTCCACGACATAGCGCCTGTGTATAATATTCCATTCACCAATGTATTTTCTTTTGATTGCCCAGAACCAAACGACTCCTTTTGTCTTAAAAACCCGACAGTAGCGCTTATTTGATATTGTGATTTGACTTTATCTTTCAACACAGCACCAAGGCCAATTCGCCAATTGGCAATTTTAAAGTTAGTACCCACAGAAGAAAACAAATGGATTGGCTTGAAACCAACCTCATACGCAATATTTGCATAAGACAATTCCGAAGCGTACATACCGGCATTAATATGCCATTTGAACACAGAAGCAGGTTTTGAAAATTTGTCTGTCATCTGTATCGTACTATTCAGCTTACCGATTGATTGGGAACCTCTTAAAGTATAATTAATACCTTTAACTGGTTTTTCACTATATTTTGCGATTCGCTTCATCTCGTAGATCCTGCTTGTCCAAATATCAAAATCAGTTTCTTTATGTTGTCTAACGTTAACTAATTTTTCATCTGTATTTGGATTGACTTGCGCGAATTTTAAAGATTTCAGTTTCCTACCCTTTACATGATTATATTGTTGAAATTTACCTGTTAATTTTTGATTACTATTCTTTTCCGATTTTTTATCCGTATGGTTTATGCCTGAAATTAGATGATTTTTTAAATCCGGTTTACTTTGGAATATAACATATTCATGAAGAATGTGATAGGTTAACGAAGTCGTTTTAGTAATGTGTTTTAGTAATTCTGCCAGAGAATATTGCTTTCTAGGCAATGTGATTATTAAGTTGTTGCTGACTTTTTCTGAATTATAGGAAAATCGGATTCTTGTGTGCAAATGTACATACCGGGTAAGTGAATCAAGGGAAATCTTGCCTTTTAGTTGCAACCTTAATGACAAATTTCTATTTGTCTTTCTTTGTGAATAACCTTGATGATTCAGTACGGTTATAATAATAATTAATAGTAACAAAAAACAAGTTTTATTTACACCCATTTCCCAGTATCAGAATACGATTTATTTCAGGTAAATATTTGTATTTGAACCCAAGTGTAAATCCCATGATGTCCAATATTTCTGTTAATGTTTTATGCTCAAAACGTGAAGTAATTCTGCAATTTCCTGCATCCGGATTTTCCAGTATGATTGAAACCCCATACTCTTTTTCAAGAGAACCTGCAACCTTATTTAATGGCATATCGCTGAAATCAAAGACAATGCTGTTGTATTTGGTTAAACTTGTATACGTTTCACTGATGTTATTCCTTTCCCGCTTACTCATTTTTACCGGTTCGTCATTAGGAATACTTAACTCCTTTTTACCGGAAAGCAATAGGCTGTCTTTATCCGCTTTTTCTGTAACTTTTGCTTCCTTATCAAAAGGGTTTAACACGAAAATGGCAGTTACAATGGTTGTGATAACTCCCATTACGAGTAACTTATAAAAAAATAGTTTATACCAGGCATTTGCATCTGCAGAGATTCCGTTCCATTTCTTTAACTTGTTTTCTGTTATTTTCCATTCCGTTTCTATATCCGGCAATTGGTGATTTCCGCCTGCGAATGTCAGTTCGATAATCTTCCATTGGCATTGAAATTCTTTGTGGTTTTGCGCAGATTCATTGATCCACGCTTCAATAACTTCGGCTTCATCCGGTGTTGCTTCACCCGAAATATACCTAGTGAGTAAAGGTTGTATGTCTGTCACGATTTCTTTTAATTAAAAAGGTTAATCATGGTCACTAGACAGGACAGAAATTCTGCCAGCTCTATACGCAAAATTTTTAGTGCTTTTGTCATCTGTGCTTCTACTGTTTTAACCGCAATTCCCATTTCTGATGCCACCTGAGAATAGGTTTTTTCTTCCTCACGGTTCTTCAGGAACACGATTTTGCATTGAGGCGGCAATTTTTCAATGGCCGCACTGATTTGTTTTTGTACTTCATTCACTTCTACTTGGTTAATGCTATTCCTGCCACTACTGAATTCATCTGAAACCTGATCCAGATCCACAAATTTTGGTGTTCTGTTCCGATGATTGATGCAATGGTTATAAACGGATCTAAAAAGGTAAGATTGAAGGGAAATTTTGATTTCAAGCTTGTCCGTTCGCTCCAGAAGTGACAGAAATACCTTTTGCACGACATCCTTTGCCGTCTCATTTTCTCTTAAAATCGTGTATGCATATCGGTGTAAAGCTTCATAATGCTCGTGAAAAGCCTGCGCAATTGCTTTTATCAAGATATCCTGTTTACTCATTCTTTACACCTGATTATAAATACCCTCAGGCACGAGACACAGAATCAGGATCATACCCTTACGAAGCTTCGCATTGGATGCTAAGTAATTTACAACTGTACATTCGGGTTTACTGAACCTTTATAATTCTTTTGTTTTTTAAATTTGCAATTGCTGTAAAACCTTCCGGAACTTTGCATTTTGAAATCCTGAGCAGAAAAAACTCAAAAGCATTGCCTTGTTATGGTGAGGATCAGCGAAAGCTTCCTAAGCGCTTCTATGAGCGTTTGGACACCTAAGACAAGGCACTTTTGCTGAATTGTTAGTCATGCTAATGCTCTACTGCGTTTTAGCTTCAACCAAATTTGCTTACGCCTAAAAGTTGTTTTTTACATCATAAAAATGTAAGTCTTTCACTATCTGCATTTGCAATTTTCCTGAAATATTTTGAATCTTGGCGCTCCTAATTTCGTAAACATATGAATGATCTTGCAAGAGTTGCCCTGTTATGGTGTGGGTGCGGCGAAAGTCCCCCGAACGTTTTTACGAGCGTTAGGACACCTTAGACAGGGCTTTTTTTATCCTTTAATTCGTAAAAGAAATGAACACAAACACGCACACTTCGCAATCTTCGGATTTAAGACTTCTCGCTTATGGACAAGAAGTGGAAGAATTACTTGCAGTAAGCAGTCCAGCAGCCTGGACAAATGATCTCTGGATGATTTACAGCGATTTCATGGCATTCCAAAAGGAAGCCGGCCACAATCCACGTATGCATGACATTTTTCTTTCTTTCAGGGAGTTGCTGTTTTTCTTCCAGCGCCTTGAGAAAATTGGAAAGTAGCATAAAGGGAAAATGGAGTAAAGGACGAAGGACGAAACGGTTCTTTACTCTATTTATACAAAAAAGATTTCAGTTGCTTTAAAAGGACCGACGTTCCTTGAATGCTTATTTTTCTGCCGTAATCTGCCTTTTGAAAAAAGCCCAGGATTCTTCGAAAACATCGAAATCAGTTGGAAACTCGTGCTTGCCGTTGATTACTTTCAGCAGCGTGACTTCGGGTTTTCCTTTTTTCTGATACGTGTATTTTTCAACTGTAACATCATTGTTCTTGTCTGCATCCGGCAGCATCGTTTTGGCCGGATTTCCATCATGTCCATCCAGCTTTGCCCAGTATTGAAACGATTGTTCCGTCGCACGAACGGTGCCCAGCGTTACGCCCGGCGTATTGACTTCGCCGCCGTTATAAGGGTTTGTCTGGTCGGCTGTGCCGTTGGTGATCATCACCGGAATGGGTACGTTCATAGGCGTGCAATCCATATTTTCCTGCGTCGGCAAATTGGCTACAATGGCAGAAATGGCTTTAATCTTTCCGGGCATTGTCAAAGCGAGTTTATAGGCCATATGACCGCCGCCGGAAAAACCGCTGGCAAAAACATGCGCTTCATTGATGTTGAATTTGCTTTTAAAATAGGCGATCATGCCGTCAAAAAAGGCTTCTTCATTCACATTTTCAACATTCGTCAAAGCCGTAGAAGCTTTCCGGCATTCGTTCCAGTATCTTTTATAACCCGCAGGATAAACAATGATCAGGTTTTCAGCTTCGGATCTGGCTTCCAGCTTCGTGGCATGACTTACGATACTTTGCGGATCGCCGCCCGAGCCGTGCATAATGAAGACAAGGCTTGCGCCGGGTTTGACGGCTTTCGGTTTATTGTATAAAAAACTCCGTTGCCGTCCTTCAATCAGCAGCGAATCCGATACAAGCTGCGCTTGCGCTGTTATACAAAACAATAATAAAAGTGCTGAAAGAAAATTTCCGGACATGCTGAAAAAGAATAGCTGAATGTTTCAGGCAAGATACATTTAACTTCTGTTTTTCATTTTAAAAACCGGAATGATTTTCAACCGAAGGATAATTAATGTGGCAGTTTGATATGGAGCAATCAACAATTGTTGATTTGTCAATGCGACTGTAACGTCCATTATAAAATTTGCCGAAAAAATAATAGCGGACAGGAAAGCAAATTCCTGTCCGCTATAAAAATATTATTAACCAGAAATCAGAATTTAATACCCAGCTTCATGGCGATGTCACGGAACATTTCAGGATCGATGCCGTCTGCGCCCGGCGAGTTCAGTTGCGGCTCTTCTTCCAGGTCCGGCATCGGCACGCCTTCAGGTGAACCGAAAACTACTTCCAGAGGCAATCCGTCTTCAGGATGCGGCCCGTTGAAAACCAGACCGGCCTGCTGATAATCGTCCTTGCTGAATGTATACAGCTTTCTGTGAACGCCGTTTTCCTCATACTTCCGTGTTTCCGGAAAAGCTTTGTTGCTCAGGTCAGGAACAGGAACCAGTTTGGTAACCGCCACGCCGGTCAGAATTTCCAGTGCTCTTGCATAGGCAACAACATGCAAACCGCCGCGAACAAGCAGGAACCCAACCATTTCACGTGCGGTAGGATCTGTGACCATTTCATAAACGCGCATTTTGTTTGCTCTTGCTCCGCACTCCAGAAAGAAGTTATGCAGCAAATCCAGCTTCAGGTTACCGCTGCTGAACACGTTCTGGCCTGTCCACCAGTCGCCCATGGAATCCATCGGCAAAGAAGCTTGTCCGCTGGCAATAAAGTGACGGGAAAGACGGGCATTCACGCTTTCTTTCAGCGGGCCCGGTTCCGGATCAAACCCACGTTTTGTTGTTCCGGTCAATAAGAGATTAATGGCGTAAGATACCACTTCAATATGGCTGTACTCCTCGCCTGCTATACTTGCTGTAAGGTCATAAAAGGGTCTGAGGCGTTTGCGTCCACGGAAATTAAATGACTGGAACGTGTAATTCATCAAGGTCGACATCTCTCCAAATTTTCCTCCCAGCAACTCCTGAATAGCTGCTGCGTCGTTGGGCGATGGATTGGTAGGTGTTGGCAGCTCAATAGGCAGCCGGTCCATTCTTAGAATCATAATCTGACATGAGTTTGAATTGTTATTACTGTTATTGATACCAAGAGACAGTACTCAACAAATGTCATTCCCGTAAGTTTTTCAGAATTTCACAAGTATTTTGGATCAAAGCTGAATTACTTCCACAATTTTGTCACCATAATGGCATTAATCATGCACATTTCAGTTATTTATCGGTTGTTATTACAGAAGGAACAATTTTTGCATATACCCACGACTGAATATGCCGGTTCCGAGCCAATTCGTAAAGATTATCCTGAATCACAGCCAGTTTGCTTCAATTTTCTTCTTTGGCTGACCTCGATTTACACTTTTTCAATAAGCACTTTCCGGAATTCACCCTTAACTGCTGCATACCGCTACCAATATACGCTGCGTGGCGGCTCAAACTGCTGCAAGGACAGCCACATTATGTTCCTGTTTTCATCAGTGACGATGAGTAGCAGGCAGCCACCCGTGCACGATACAGCTGCTCCCTTTGATCATTCCGGTAAAATCATGTTTGATAAAATACCAACAAATGTTTTATTTTAGTCATCCTAAAAGAGCTGTACACACATGAAAGATCCGATCTTCACCATTCTGGAATATACGCCGCAGCATACGCAGGAACTGCGGCAGGTTTATATGCAGGCGCGCCGGTTTGCTTTTCCCTGGATTGGCCCTGACACTTTTCAGCTGCACGATTTTGATGCGGTAACTGAAGATGAAACTTTGCTTGTGGCCGTAAGTCAGAACATACCCGTCGGGTTCATTGCATGGTGGCCGCCTGACAATTTCATTCATTCTCTTTTTGTAAATCCTTCTTTCACCGGCAAAGGCATTGGCAAATCGCTCCTGAATGCTTGTCTGGATAAAATGGCCCGGCCGGCTACACTCAAATGTCTGCAGAAAAACGAAAGAGCTTTAAACTTTTACCGGTCGCAAGGCTGGATTATTACCGGCAACGGCGAGTCGGAAGACGGCTTTTACTTTTTGCTTTCTTTCGAATAAACAATGCTGGGTTTTTCTTTTTGCCAAATCATTCAGGCTGAATAAGCCAATCCTGAAAATTGCTTTGCAAAGACTTGAAAATACAACTATTTGCAAGGTATTCACAGAATAACTGCAGCTTCATGCGTGCATGTTCATGCAATTAGTTTTAGTATATAAATGACAGTGAAACAAACAAATAAACTTGTTTCTGAAGATTTCAGAATCTGAATAAACGACGTATTAAAAATTACGGATTGTTGTATGCAGTTTGCAGGAAATACACTTGTAAATCCAATTATTTTCATCAAATTGAATACAATATTTCATGCTGTAAAAAGCTGTCAGCAAACCTTGATAATCGTCCTTATTCATGTTCATAATGAAAAAAACATTCCTGTTCTGCTCGTTCCTTTTCACAATGCTCATCTTTTCCGAAGCTGCATTTGCACAACTGAAAATCGGGAATAATATTACGAAAGTCGATCCCAATGCAAGTCTGGAAGTGGAAGGCGTAACCAACGGCCGCAGGTTCCGGATAGACAAATCTACAGCACAGATTACGATCAGGGACGGATCGCAGGAAAACGGCAGGGTACTTACAAGCGATGCGCAGGGAAGAGCAAGCTGGAAGCAGATTTATTCAACAAGCCTTGCTCCTTTTTCAAGAGCAATTTATTATGGTGCATACACAGATGTACTGGAAAATGGCATTGCGCAAACGATTATATATCCTAATATTTCTGTTTTAATTGGAGAATGGAGCGTTGATCCGATTGGATTAATAGTCGGCACGACAGGAAATTATGATATCAGAACCAGACTGGAAATGGTGAATAGCGCCGGCTGTACGGGCACTTCTCTGATGAGCTTATCGGTAAATATGATACGAAATGGCGTTGTACTGGAAAATTCCGGCACGGATGACAGGCTGGCACCGGTATATGCTGAAAATTTCGTTTACAATGTTTCCGTTCTGGGTGGTGCTTTGGGTGGTGACCGCATAGGATTTTCCATTAAGGCAGATATAAAAAATCCCCAACCGGGCTGCACAACCAAAGTCGTAGCCGGAAGTTTTCAGATGGTTTATCAAAATTAATGGCCGTCTGATGAAAAAAACATTCCTGTTCTGCTCGTACTTTTTCGCAATGCTTGTCTTTTCCGAAGCTGCATTTGCACAATTCAAAATCGGGAATAACATTACGAAAGTCGATCCCAATGCCAGTCTGGAAGTAGAAGGCGTAACCAACGGCCGCAGGTTCCGGATAGACAAATCCACCGGCCAGATTACGATCCGGGACGGATCGCAAGGAAACGGCCGGGTACTTACAAGCGATGCGCAGGGAAGAGCAAGCTGGAAGCTGATAACTCCCAACAGCCTGAGCCCGTTTGCAAGAGGAATTTGCGACGGGGCACATACAACTGAATTACAAGATGATAGTGTACAAATTATTCCGTATCCAAATTTCAGACTATTTAGCGGCGGAGTATGGATTCTCGATGAAAAGGGATTTATTGTAGGCCAGCCGGGAAACTATGATGTAAGGACCCGACTTGAAATGGTGAACAGCAGTGGCTGTACGGGCACTTCTTTAATGAGCTTGTCTGTAGATCTGGTGCGAAACGGCGTTGTAATTGAAAATTCCGGAACGCGCGACAGACTTTCGCCGGTGTATGCCGAAAATTTTGTCTATAATGTTTCCGTTCCGGCTGTAATTTCATCTTATGACCGGGTCGGGTTTTCTATCAGGGCAGACATTAAAAATCCTCAGCCTGGCTGCACTACCAAAGTTACTGCGGGATATATTAGTCTGATTTATCAGAATTGATTGTTTAAAAATCAACTTTGGCAATCTGAAAATCCAACTTTATCTGGCAACAACAAACTTGGTATGTGAAACTTTGCCCGATTGCCCGGTCACTGAAATAATGTAAGTTCCATTACTAAGTCCGTTCAGGTTAAGTTCTTCATCCTGTACCTTAACCAGATCTGTAAAATCCTGGCCTTTGACATTGCTTACTTTAAAGCTTTTGACCTGGCTCCATCTGACTTCATTTTTCAGACTTACTTTCAATCGGTCCGAAGCAGGATTGGGGAAAACAGCTATTTCCTCAACGCCTCTTTCCATCATTACACTTTTGACCGGACTGTATGTAAAAGTGCCGTCATGGTTTACAGTTCGGAGTCTGTAAAGGTTTTCTCCGATGACCGTTTTATCATCAATAAAAGAATAGCTGTTTACCTCTGAATTCAGGGCTGAGGCTTCAAACTTGCCTATTCTTTCCCAGTTTACACCTTTTACGCTGCGTTCTATTTCAATCAAATCAGCATCGGGTTTTTCACTTTCATTCAGTTTCAAAACGGCCGTATTATCTTTTGGCTCCGCCGAGAACCGGATTACAGATCCCGGGTAGTTTTCAATACGCGCAGCAAATGTGTAAGCTTTATACTGGTTCGGAACAATGGCTACCGTAGACGTAATGGAACCTTTGGACAAATTACTGGCGATTCCCAAAACAGAAGTAAAATCCACAGCCGACGGAATTACAGTCCATTTTTCTCCGTTCCAGCCAGCGATTGTCAGAAGGCTCAGCTTTGAGCCCGTCAATGCAGCCAGGTTACTGCCCGGGTCCCACGTCAGTGTTAAGGGAGTTGCATTGGTACCGTCAATATCCCAGTATTCCACCGTGCTCACTGCTTGAAGTGTATCGGCTTTCGCTTCTACCGGAAAAGGAGCGCCGGCCGGAAGTGCCGGATAATTGCCGCCTGTTATATTGCTTGTAACGGCTATGGAAGGATTGGCATGATAGTAAGCGCCCGTAGTACCGTCGCCGGAAGCAGCAAAAGGCCCGTAAAATCCGTTGTCACCAACCGGAAAAATAAACGGTGTATGGCCATATTTCTGGACGTAGCCATCAACATGCGTATTTTCTCCTGCACCGGCATGAGATGTATTATCTGCAAAATTGAGAATGCTTATCGGTGCCTGCCGGTCTGTAATGATAACGCCCGGAAACATTCCTTTCTTGCTGTTCTTAAAAGTATGAAAACCAGTAAGCGTCATTTGCGAGCCGCCAAAAATATACAAGTTTCCCCGGCTTGCCTGCTGACCATATACAGGCAAGACCAGTGCTGTAAAAATGATTGCTCCGGCGCTAAAAAGACGTGTTGGATTCATGGATTTTCGTGGTCAGGAATTGTGCTTATAACCAAGCCAATATATCGAATTTAATCAACATTTTAAATGTGGATCCAGCATTAATATGAAAGAAAAATCCCGAAGGGATTTGCTCCATATGCATGATTGTAAAAGAAAAAATGCTTTACAGAACCATCCTCTTTCAACACCTGGTTACAAAAACAAAAAAATGCATCCTGCAAAAGTCAGATATAATCCTTCTGAAGTAACCACGCAGCTTTATTCGCTGAACTAAATACAGAATGCAAACGATTGCATAAGAAAATAGCTAACGTATATAACCATAAGTTACATTTTGGAGTTACAAGTTGAGAAAACCCGGTTTTCAGAAGAAAGTCGGTAATGGAAGAAATTCAGATGGAGAGATCAATTCGGAGAGAGCTTCTTTCTGTAATTCATAAAAGGCAATTCCACCAGATTATACATCAGCAAGGATACCAGATATATGATGCCGTATGCACCAGCAAAAACCGCCCATTTTGGAGCGAATGCTTCTGTGGAATTGTTTTGATAAAGGTTTATAGCCCGTTCAAGTATCAAAACATGGATCAGATAAAAAGAATAGGATGTGAGGCTGATGGTTGTCACCAGCTTAACGGCCCACTTTCCCGGACGCGGGCAGGATACCGCATACGGCAGCATCAGTGCGAAAGAGCAGCAACAGAACGGAAGCAGGAAAACATCCGTAAAAAAATTGGCTTTCCCTTGTGCAATCGTATGCTTGATAATTGGAAAACAGCATACAATGCCGATGATTCCTGCCACGAGCAGCCAAACCCTGGTTTTTTGAGACAAGCTGTATTTTTCAAGAATATATGCGATCAGGCATCCGTATGCTATGGAATCAATCCGGAACGGAACCATTTTCCGCATATTGTCCCAGTTGCCGGCAGGTGAATCAAAAACCTTCCAGCCTGGAAAAAGCATCTTATTTTCAAGCAGATAAGGGATAAAATGTTGCGAGTACAACAAATGGTACCCAAGCTTTGCAAGCAATCCGAGCAAGATCACGAACACAATGCCGGTCAGGTAAATGCGATGCCGGTTCTGGTAATTTCCCAGCATGTACGCTGCTGCCAGAAGCAAACACGGGAAAAGCAGATAAAACCATTCCTCAACAGCCAGGCTCCATGAATGCGGGAAAAAACCGGGCGGCGGAGTAACTATATTCTGTACAAAAATCAAATAAAATAACCTGTTTGGTGACGGACTATATATATAATAATGGATTGCAAAGGTCAGCAGATAAGCCGGAAAGGTGCGCAGCCATCTGTTCACCCAGAAAGACCGGATAGATCGCCAGCTGATGCGGGGCCTGAAGATGGTATTCAGGATGATACGTCCGATCAGCAATCCGCTGAGCACAAAGAATGCCTCCACGCCAATGAACAGATAATCAAAAGGAAACAGGTTTGCAAAGGGATTTATAGGTATGGAATGCGCAAGAAACACCATTAATATAGAACAAGCCCGCATCAGGTCTAATCCGAAAATGCGCTGGACTTTGTGCGAAATTCCTGTTTGGGGCTGTGTAACATTTTCAATCATCAGCAGAAGACTATAAATTTATTTTTCCTGATCAGGTGTGTGTTTTCCAGCCCTTTACAATCAGTAATGCGGAACAGGTTAATTTTTGAATGGACCGCCAACGTTTGTATTCCTGAAGCAAACTTCTCTCGCCGCACCCCTTACGTTGTAACCTTTATGCCTTTGTACCTTTACTTTCACAGAAAAACTTCTTTCTGCAATACTATCCGATACGATTTTGCTTTCAAAAGCCAATGTGCAGTAGGTGATACTCATTTATTGAAAGGTAATCATCGGTTTCTCACCGGCTGCTGCAAATTGGGAGAAAAAAGAGAAATCCACAACTTTGAGAGTGGAATTACTGACGATCTCCGTCTCAAAATCATTTGACCGGCGTGTGCAAACCAATTAGACAACACGCGTGCTTTCTGAAAAGATATGCTAGGACTAAATAGAGATTGGGGCAGCAATCTTTCATATTCAATCCTTTACTGAACCTTCAAGTACTTTGATCGATCTAAATCCATTAAGTCGGTTTAAACGGTACGAATAATTTTAAATTAAAGCGTGGCAGTATTTTTTTTATGGCTGAGGGAAGTTTTCAGCAAAAAAGTGATCAGATCATTCTTTCTGTAATTTCCGGAAAACAGGATTTCAACTTACGGCCGATTGCCTTTTACAGCAATTAACTTCATAGATAAATATTTGTGGCACAGATTTTTGCCAGCTGGTATATAACATCGGACCCCATTTGCCCAAACCTTGTACAACGGCTACTCAAATCAATGCTGCTATGAAAATCTTGTCGTTAATACTGGCTTTGTCAGTTTTCCTGATCTCACCTTGTTTTGCCCAGGATGAGGCCGCCGATGAATATGTAATCGGCGGGCAGCTTGAAGACGGGAACAAACAGCCTGTTCTTTTTGCCAATGTAGCGCTTTATACATCCAAAGATTCGGTTCTTTCCGGCGGCATTGCATCGGATGAAAACGGCAGATTTGCAATCCCGGCAAAACCTGGAAATTATTTCCTCAAAATCAGTTATTTAACACTGGATGAGAAGATCGTTCCCGATGTCAACGTTGCTGGCCAAAGTATTGATCTGGGAATAATTTCCCTGAAATCCAATGCAAAGGTATTGGAAGAACTGGTGGTAAAAGGTGAAAAAAGCCAGATGGATCTGCAGCTTGACAAGCGCGTTTTCAATGTAGGAAAGGATTTGAGCAACATTGGCAGCAACGCTTCTGACATCCTTAACAACATGCCGTCTGTCACTGTAGACGTCGAAGGCAACGTGGCATTGCGCGGAAGCCAGAACGTACGAATTCTGATTGATGGAAAACAATCCGGAATGATCGGCATGAATCCGGCCGATGCATTGCGGCAGATCCCCGGCGACCTCATTGAAAGCATTGAAATCATTACGAATCCTTCGTCCAGATATGATGCGGAAGGTGAAGTCGGAATTCTCAATATCATCATGAAGAAAAACATCAGATATGGACTAAACGGCTCATTTACAGCTACGGGCGGTTATCCGTACAACTTTGGCGGCTCGTTCAATATCAATTACAGAAAAAGAAAGGTAAACCTGATTGCCAGTTACGGAAACATGTACCGCGAAGGGCCAGGAAGAGGTAATTCGCGTCAGGAATACAACAGCGCAGATACAAGTTTCGTATATGAGCAGACCAGCAAACGAAACCGCAGCAGCATTTCCAACAACTTTACGGCTGGAATGGATTATTTCATAAACAACTTCAATACGCTCACAGGAAGTGTATCTTACAGAAGATCCAGCAATACCAATCAGTCATTGCTGGAATACCGGGACTTTGACTTTAATAATATTCTTACCCGGACGGTACTCCGCACAGAAAGGGAAACCGAGCCGAGGAACAATTTTGAAGCTACAATTGATTACAGCAAAACTTTTGAAAGAAAAGATCAGAGTCTGGCTATTGTTGCAAAATACATTCTGAGTGATGAAACAGAATCTTCCCGGTTCAATGAAAGTACAGCCGGCGAAACGGCAAGCATTCATCAACGCTCCTTTAATACAGAAGATGAGAAAAACATGCTTTTTCAGCTGGACTACATTCATCCTTTCGGAAAAAGCGGCAAAGTTGAAACCGGTCTGAAAAGCTCCGTACGCTTGCTGGACAATGATTTTTCTGTACATCAGCAGAATGAAAATATGAACTGGATCATCCTTCCGGATTTTGATAACAGGCTCGGATACAATGAAAAAATACATGCAGCTTACCTTATGGCCAGCAATCAGTTCGGCAAGTTTTTCATACAGGCAGGCTTACGCGGCGAGTATTCCGATATTCTGACAGAACTGAAAAAAACCGGCCTTACAAGTCACCGGAAGTATTTTAATTTGTTTCCCAGCGTTCATCTTTCGTACAAGCTCGAAGATTCCCAGACTTTACAACTCAGTTACAGTTACAGGCTCAGCCGGCCGGGTTTCCGGGATTTGCTTCCGTTTTCCAATTTCAGCGATTCACGTGTTTTCAGGGCTGGAAATCCATTGCTGAACCCCGAATATACGCATTCCTTTGAAGCCGGACATCTGCTCAATATGGAAAAAGGAACCTTATTATCAAGCATTTATTACCGGCACAGGCTTGGTGTTGTTGAAAATATAACTTCCGTGGACTCTACCGGATTTACGAGAATTACTCCTGTCAATTTATCCACAGGCGATTCTTATGGCTTTGAATTCAACCTTACCTACGATCCTTTCAGCTGGTGGAAATGGACAGCCAATGCCAACATATTCAGGGCGGTAAATCAGGGCATTTACAATGATATTATTCTCAAAAGCGATACATATACCTGGACAAGCCGGGTTTCTTCCAGAGCTACTTTGTTCAAAAATGTAGATTTTCAGTCTTCGCTGAATTATCGGGCACCAAGAAAAACTACACAGGGAAAAAATCTGGCGCAGTATTCTATTGACCTTGGCCTCGCACGGGATGTGCTGAAAGGAAAAGCAACGGTTACAGCAAGCGTACGCGACTTGCTCAACAGCCGGAAGCAGCGCAGCATTACGGAAAACGCAGGCTATTATTCAAGTTCCGAATCGCTGTGGCGTACGCGGCAGTTTGTAGTTACATTTTCTTACCGGCTCAATCGCGCTAAGGAAAAAGAAAGAAACAGTGGTTCGGATGAGGGAGAAGAGGGCTAAAATGAAGAAGTTAATCTACAAACTAGGTTTACGGACTTATAAAACTTAATATCCTTCTACAACGAAATTTGACAACACACTACATCGAAAAATATCCAGGTTCTAGAATTTTTTTAAATAATTTAAAAAAATTTTTGCCTTGTTTTAGTTGCATACATAGTATATAAATACAGTAGACTAACAATAGAAATGCAATCTTCTGTTTGTAAATTTAACTGTTTGATTTATAGTAACTTGCAAATTAAATGCTTGCAAAAATGCCGAAATCAGAACTTGTATTATCTAAATAAAAAATTGTATTTCAAGTTTGAAAAACAGGCACGTTTTCCGGATATTTTTCAAATTTTATTTGTCATGACAACCTATTTATTAAATTTTTTTAATAGGTTTGTATCATAAGTCTACTCCTCTATATAGATAACCTGTTGGATTATCTAACTATCAGCATCGGTTAAGCCAGTTATGGTGATGCACCTGAAAAAATAAAAAGTTTGAATTATCTGTCATCAACAAAGTACATTAAATAATTTTTCACAGTAAGTTTTCGGATTTGCTGTCAGGCTGTTTCCGCGTTTTCAAATTCGGAAATGACTTGAATGAGAATACTGCGACAGGCACGAAAACGTCGTTTCCTGTTTGCAGTTAACCCCTTACAATGTTAAAAAATAGACGTTTTTTTTAAATCAGGACACTGAGTAACCTTGATTGGAAACTTTTGTGTACCGGAAACTTTGTGCCTATTCAAAAGCTATACAAGTCGATTAAAAATTTATTCCATTTCAACGTACCCCAGTATTGTTGTTTGTTAAATAAAATAATGTTCCACAAATTATGGCAGAAATATTATCCCCACTAAAAGAATTTGATTTCAGACAAGGTGCATCCCTGAACAGTTCATTGACTTTTTCCAGAAAGGGCGAAGCATCATTTTACGGAGCCGACGGTTATCTTCACTTTGACCAACAAGGCAGTAACATGCTGACACACAGTGAGGATTTTACAACCAGCGACTGGATGCGCGTAGGTTCAACGGCATCCATACCCGGCACCATCTCAACAATCGACGGCTCTAAGTCGGCAAACAGAATCAAGGAAAAGAGCGGTTCGGGGGAACACAGAATCTCCCGCTCTTTAACAGTAGCAAAAGGCGTGCCACTTACGATCAGCATATATGTAAAAGCAGGAACATGCGACAAAGTACAGTTCAGTTTTTTGAACGGATCGGCTTTCAAAGGTGGAAACCCGGGTGTTAAATTTAATCTTTCAACCGGTAAATTTTATTCTACAAGCTCAAATGTACTTAGTTATCAGGCAAGTAATAGCGGTGACGGCTGGTGGAGACTGAAAATAACAGGTAATCCGGATCTCGGAACATCATCCGGATTGCATATTTATATGTTAAATGACAGTTATTCTATCAATTATGAAGGAAATGAGAACAAATACCTTTATGCATGGGGCGCACAGTTTGAACAAGGCTCCAGTGCGACTACATATATACCTAATACGGTAGTCACCAATCTTGGCTTAAGGTATAATTATAACCTGGAAGGCACGCCTACTTTGATCGGTGCACTTATTGAAGCAGCAGCAACAAACCTGATCCGGTACTCTCAGTTGCTTGATCATTCCTCATGGCGGAAGCAGTATTCGGTTATTGTCACTACAGGTACCCGCTCTCCGGACGGAACTCTGAATGCATTCAAGCTCAAAGAAGATAGAAATAGTTCGTCACACTATATTTCACCAGCTAATTCAATTTCTACGTCCTCGGGAAGCACTTACACTTTCAGTGCATTCATGAAAGCATCCGAACGTAAATGGGCCTATTTCAACATAGACGGATCCACAGCACATTTTGACCTCGCCAATGGAAAAGTAGGAACTTTCAATCCCAGTTACATTGCCGTCTTTATGGAAAGCGCAGGGAATGGCTGGTACCGTTGCTCTGCTACATTCAAAGCCGGCAGTTCTGCCTCTACCAAAATAGGACCTGAGCCTTCCAACTCAACGCCATCTTACCGGGGAGACGGCAACAGCGGAATTCTTGTATGGGGAATCCAGCTGGAAAAAGGTGAAAAAATGACCAGCTACATCCGTACAAAAGAAAGTCCGGCCACAAGATCAGCAGATGAAGTTGTTTTGCCTAAACCGGCCAGTGCAGAGCGAAATGACATTTTTGTACAGCGCAAGGACGGCGGAACATGGCTGGTTAACCAGTCTGAAAATTTTGAAATTGACGCTTCTGAAAATGCCGTACAAGTTGTTAATTTTTACAAGCCAAACCAGCCTCTGGAACTGAAGGACGAAACAGCTCAGCAGCTTTTTCCTCCGGACTACGCAAGTGTCGGCGAAACCAACACGCGGGTCATGATTCTGGGGAACGAGTTCAATTCACAGACGCCTAATAAATCGTGGTCTCTTCAGCAGGCCTTAAACAAAACGGCTCCGATATTTCGTGTACAGGTCAACTCGGGCGACAGATGGGCCGGAGATGCAAACAGTACAAAGCCGAAGGAACGTTCGGAATTTTACCAAAAGAATGCAAACCTTCCGCACAATCAGGACATTTGGGTTTCTTACTCCATTCGGATTCTACCCGGCAAAGCGCTTGATTATGATTCAGGAGAGGTTTGTTTCATCGGACAATTTCATGCCAGCGAGGACGACAGGGATGTGAGTTCCAGCCCTGTGCTCGGACTCAGGCTGCAAGGTACAGATACGATGACTGTTTATACCTGCGCAACTACAGCCAATCCGCACAGAGAAAACCCGAAAGCTGTACTACGGGGCACTACGCAGCTTCCGAGAGGTGAATGGCACCGAATAGTAATGCGGGTAAGGTTCTCACCGACCAAAGGCCAGCTGCAGTTCTGGAAAAACGGAAAGGAATTAATCAACCTTTCAGGCATCGGGATCGGCTATCCGGACGAGATAGGGCCTTACTGGAAATTCGGTATTTACCGCAATGCGCATCCGGCAAGTCTTGCCATTGAATTTGCCAACATGGAAATCACTAAATCATCATCCCTTTATTCCAGGGTTTCAAAACCTTTAGCAATCGCCTAAGTAAATCAAAAATGACATTGGAACGCAGAAAATTTATTCAGATGACAGCCATGGGATTGGCTACTGTCATGTCGGGAATCGCTTTGCCGTCTCTCGCAAAGCAGAAACAGATTCAGCCGCTTGGTCCGGGCACAAGGCCACTGAGCATAACCATGCCCACTCCTGATGGAAAATATCAATTTTTGGTAGACGGGAAAAAGCAGGTTATCAGTATTACCGGCGAAAAGGGAAATTTACAGATTCCTGATCATTCATGCATTATTGAGTACACAGGTGAAGACGGAACCACAGAATTATCGGTTTACATTGATCATGAAACAACCGACTCCTATTTGCATCCGGGAATGCCATCCAAAGATGTAGAAGCAGAACTGGAATGGGACGCAGTACTTTTAGGAAACCCCATACGCGGCGGAAAAGTAGTTGCCAGCATTACCGGACCGGCAAATACCACTCCTGAAGTTGAAATTTTTGACATCCGCGGAAATACGCTCATTAAAGAGAAAGTAACCAAATCGAATACTACGGATCAGTTTACATTTGATGTACAACCATATGCAAAAGGAATGCTGCTCGTTAAAGTAAGCTGCGAAGAATTTACAAAAACGTTAAAGGTGATGCACGGCAATTAAGCGCAAAAGCATCTTACCACATATGGAGAGAACCTGAATGCATTTTCAGGTTCTCTTTTGTTTTGAGATCTGTATACAACCGTAACAATAAAGAAACCTTCCCGAAAATGTCCGGGAAGGAAGATGCAAAATCCATTGGTACCAGTAAGGATTACTTGCAGGCTGACTGAATGTACCTTGACATCTGCGGGCCGTCACATTCATTTCAGCATAAACGCTGCTTTTTATCGCACGATCAGGATTCTGGAATTATGGACAGAATGGTCTTTTCCGGATACTTTTACCCGGTAAGTACCGGCAGGCAGATTTTTGGTGTCTACCGTATTTGCAGGCTTTGAACCGGATTGGTAAACCTGCTTGCCATTTGCATTATAAATCTGAACAGCAGAAACATTTTCCCAGTCTGCTGATTCAATATTCAGTAAATCAGATACAGGATTCGGATAAACATTTATTTCCGATGTTACATCCGTATCCTGAATTCCGCTATTTTCCGGTGCTTCGTTTGCCGCAGTTCTTGCATTGATGTTCAGAACCGGCGTTACGCACTGCAGTGTTTTTACCTTCGCAACGGAATGGTCCGTCAGGAAATATCCTTTTTCAACATCGTAAAAGAAAGCATAGTAAGTTCCGGTCGTTGCTGCTTCCGGCGTTCTTACTCTCAGGCCGCTGTGCGTCGGATTGTCAAACCATACAACCGGGTAGCTGCTTCCGTTAAATGTTGCAACGGCATTATTAAGATTGGCTGTATTCTGCGGACATGTATTTGTCAGCGTGGAAGCTTTTAAAGGCACCTGAACTTCTGCCATGTATTCAACCGTCAGTTTGGCTGTGGAATGGTCTGTATTATAGCAGCCAAATACTTCGTCATAGAAAAAGTAATAAAACGTTCCGGTTTTTGATATCGTTTTTACAGGGCTTCCCGTGTGATTCGGATTGTCAAAAACCTTCACAGAAAATCCGTCCGGAATATTGTCCGGCGTACCGACAGGAAGCTGCGCAATGTTTTTGGAACTTGCAAGATCAAAAGTTTTGGAATAAAATGCATTGACCTTGTTTGTCTTCAGAGCAATCTGCTTCGGAGTCGCACTGCACAATGGCTGAACTGGTGCCGCCGGGAAATCCAGGTTTGCAATTCCCGGCGAGGCATTGCTGCCGGTACCTGTAAAATGCAGGTCTGCTTGCTTGTCAAGCGCTGTAAATGTAATGCTGGCCGGAACCCATTTGTCCGTGTGTGTACCCGGCGTAAAAACAACTTCTTCCGATCCGAACGCACCATTGCTCAGACTTACCTTTGCAGATTTGGCGTAGCCTGAAACGGCATAGTTCATCTGGTTGCCCGTTTTCTTGTGATTATAATGAATCCTGGCCGTACTCAGACTGAAATTTACCTTGTAACGGTGGTGTTTTACCAATCCGGTAATTACTGAAAATGCCGACGTTTGAATATCCTTTGTGTTATTGATACTCAAGAAAGTAGACTTCCCGGAAGGGGCAGCAGGCAATGTCGGAGCAAATGAATAGTCCACTTGTGTGAAGTTATCCAGTTTGTAAGGACTTCCGTAATAAAGGTTCTTGGAAACCGACGGCATGTGACCTGCGGGAACACTGGAGCCGTGCCAGCCAGCCGGTACGCAGGACAAGCATGCCGGCGTATTTACTTTCGGCAGAAACTGTGCCTGCACCAGACCAAAGCAGGAGAACATCAAAGCTGCTGTGTGTAATAATTTTCTTTTCATGGTTTTTTAAATGGAGTTAATTCAATTCTGATCACTTTGCCCGCAGATAAATAGTGATTCAATATTATGGCTTAGCACATTTTGAAAGCGAATCGATCAATCCAATGGCCGGACCGGATTACTTACCGGTACAAATTGTAATTCTGATAAAACGGGCACATACGAATCGGAATAACTTTTACACATAAAACCACATCCGGGTTTCTGTACGGATTTTTGTTTCAACTGCACTGGCGAATCCTGAATTCCAATGTAAAGCGTTTGTTAACTTTTAAGTTCTGGCATGACTGATTTCTGATGATCAGCTCTGTAAAACAGGGATTTAATCGAAGATATTCAAGTACAACAAGCCGCAAAATGGGAGTATCATTCCTCAACTGTAAACACGAAAGGCAGAAACCGGAATTTCCGCAGCATTTCAAAACATATATAATATAGACGGTACAAAGCTCCTGAACCGCTGTTTCGGCGTAAATGCACCGAGGGTTTATACGCGCTTTATACTGCTGTGAAAGCAATTTTATCATTCAACAGCATGGGCAGACTCCGGATCCGGCAAATGATTGCTGAGCAGCAGCAGCCGGCACAATGAATTCCGGCTGGCACAAAAATTTTATGAGCACTCCGTATTACAATTAATCATTCCACAACCTAAAATACCAAGATCATGTCAAGTACAGTAGTAGGAATTTTCGAATATACAAGTGAAGCACAGGAAGCTCAGAAGTATCTGCTTGCAAATGGATTTACAAGCGATAATGTTGATATAAAAACATCTTCGACAACAACAGGTACTGATTACACAGCAGATTCGCACAGAAAAGATGAATCATCCGATGGAATCGGAAACTTCTTCAGGAACCTGTTCGGTGACGATGATGATGATCTGGACCGGTATACAGAAGCAGGCCGCAGAGGAACCATCCTGACGGTACATGCAAGAACAGCAGACGAAGCTGAAAAAGCAGCCAGGATTCTGGACAATTACGGAGCAGTTGATATTGATGAAGATACTTCAAAATCATCATACGGCGATTCCACGCTGGCGACAGGTTCCACGCTGACCACAGATACAGCTTATGTCGATCCGACCTTAACCGGCGTAACAGGCAGTACTCCGCTTTCAACCGATTTGACGGACTCAACGCTTTCAACCGGAACAACTGTCGGCGATAATGTAACCGGCACCGGCGCTATACCTGTTATTAAAGAAGAACTGCATGTTGGAAAACGTGAAGTACAAACTGGCGGAGTAAGACTGAAAAGCCGTATTGTACACCGCCCTGTTGAGGAAAGCATCCGTTTGAGAGAAGAATTTGTATCCGTAGAAAGAACATCCGTTGACCGTCTTGCTACAGAAGCTGATTTTACAACATTCAAAGAAGGAACAATCGAAGTAATCGAGCATGCCGAAGTTCCGGTTGTATCCAAAGAAGCACGCGTGGTTGAAGAAGTAAGTCTTGTAAAAGATGTGGACGAAAGAGAAGAAGTGATCAGCGATACCGTACGCAGTACTCAAGTTGAGGTTGAAGATCTTACAGATGAGGAAAGACTGAGAAAATCAGGTCTGGATCTGTAATTCAATTTCATTTCAGAAGTCAGTGATAAAGGCTTCAGCAGAAGCTGAAGCCTTTATTTTTAATTTATAACAACCGTTTTTAAAATAGTTATGGCCGAACTCGACGTACAACCTAAAAAACAATCGCCATGGTGGATATGGCTTATTCTTGCACTTGTTATCCTCGCTCTTATTTTCCTGTTCCGAAGCTGCGGCAAAGATGATGTAGCTGAAACAGAAGTTGTAACAGAAGACAGTTCTGCAAAAATTGAAGCGGTGACCGTTCCTGACTGGGGCAATATCGACTTTAATGCCCCGAATGCATCTTATGAAGAAATAACGGATACAAGCATTACAGTAAGAGGAAACGATAATTACACCATTTACGGATTGGGTGAAAATGTACTGTTTGCAACGGATGATTCCAACATTCAGTCCGGTGCTGAAAAACAGCTTCAGCAAATATCGGCTTCCCTCAAGAAGCGTTTTACCGGAGGTTCGGTAGCTGTTTACGGAAATACAGATTCAACCGGTTCAGCAGGCCATAATGCCGAACTTGGCAAGCAGCGCGCAGAATCGGTTAAAGATTGGCTGATAAAAAATGCCGGCATTTCCAACGACAAGATTTCTGTTGAATCCAAAGGGCAGAATGACCCGGTTGCATCCAATTCAACTGCGGAAGGAAGACAAATGAACCGCAGGGTTGAAATTGTAGTGATGAAACAAAAGTAAAACCGCATTTTGACTTAGCAGAAAGTGGTTAAAACCTTAAATGAAACAACAATGGCCATCAATGAAAATTCAACAGATAACAACCGCCTTGAAGAACTGGGCGGAAGTGATTTCGAGATAGCAGACGGACAACCCAATATCAAAGGCTGGAAAGTCAAAGATGTATCGGGCAATAAAATCGGAGAAGTACAGGAACTGATTTTTGATAAAGTATCCCGCAAGGTGTTGTATATCGTTATGGATTTGGATGCAAACGAGGTGAACTCCAGCTCGAAGAACGTCCTGTTACCAATCGGACTGGCAACGCTGCATGAAAGTGACGACGAAGTAATTATTGCCGAGCTGGCTTCCAGACAGGTTTACAGATTGCCTGAATACGAAAAAGGAAACATAACACCGGCAACCGAGTCTGCTATCCGGAATACTTTTTCAGGGCTGGCAGCGGCAGTAGCAGCAGGCGCCACTTCTTACGAAAGCCATCCGGAAGGATTTTACGAGCATGAGCATTTTAATCAGAAACGCTTTTACGGCAATCGCTGGAATACGAATCAGTAAGTTTTAATAATATACAAAGCAGAAGACCAGCTGTAAAACAAAGGATCTAAATCCAATGTTTTACAGCTGGTCTTTTTTTAGCTGTTCAATTCAAGTTGAACAAGTAAAAGCTAAAAGCCAGAAGCTAACAGCCAGAAGCCAACAGCTACTTGCACTCATCAAACTTATATACCATCCGACGAAGGAACGATTTTGGCTGAAAGATCCGGATCGGCCATGTTTTTGCTGAACGGGAACATCGGCATTTTGATCCTTTTATACGGCAGTCTTTCCAGATTCTGATCTACACCGCCGGGCGTAAGCGCCAGTATCCAGTCTGCCCGCATGGCATAAAGTTCGGGTTCAAGGTAACCGATTTTGACCACAACAATATCTGATTTCCGGGGATTGAGGCCCAGTCTTGTAAAGTCGTTTTCTTTATGATAAGGCTTGCGTTTTTGCGTTACAATCACATGCACGCTCCCGACTTTCACAACTACTTCGGTCTCTGCATTTTTGTCGCCGTGTTCAATGGATTCCACAATGCCCGCAAGTCTGATCGGCGGAGCAAACCGTGCATCCACTTTCGCACCTGCATAGGCGTCCACCTTTCCTCCTACCCCGGCAGCAATGGCGCTTTTTACAAACTCCGGCCCGGGAATGGAAGCATATATCAAAGAAGGCCCGTTTTCTGCTTTGAATTCAGGCCGTGCAAGAATTTCCTTTAACGTCCAGGTCACGTCGCCTGCGCCTCCGGCAGTCGGGTTATCGCCTGAGTCACTGATGAAAAACGGGTGTTTATGGCTGGCAATGGCCTTGTCAAGACTTTCCTGCAGCGTGCCCGTAGGCGCCACAAACCCGAATTCCGAACGTACTTTCCAGAAACTTGATGCAAGCTGTTCAGCCGTGCTGGTTACTTTCTCCTTGTCATCACCGGTCACCATTACTACGGCATGATTGCGGGGTTCATCGGCCCATGCATAACCGATCCAGATTGCCGCATCCACAATTCCCGGCTGTACCGATGCAGGCGCAACTTTCGCGTAAAGGCTTTTTCCAGGTTCAATTCTTGTACTTGTTTTTTCACCCGGCAGCAATATCGGAACCGGAATCCAGGCTTTGTATGCAGGCTTGCCCTTTCCGCTTTCGATTCTGGCCAACAGATTTTCAACAGCACGTTTCTTCGACTGCATGGCATCTTCGTGCGGCGCCATGCGGTAACAGGTGATCAGATCCGTATTTTGTGCCAGCCGCCATGAAACATTTCCGTGCAAATCCATGGAAGTTGAAATAACCGTCTTTTTACCGACAACTTCCCGGATTCTTACGATCAGATCGCCCTCGGGATCATCAAGGCCCACAACGCTCATGGCCCCGTGAATATCAAAGAAAAGACCGTCATAAGGACCATTCCTTTTAAGCAGATCAAGCGTCTGTTTTACAAGCGATTCGTAAGCTTCTCTTGTAACTGCACCGCCCGGCAATGATTTCCCGACCAGCGCAGGAAGCCAGTTGGCTCGTTTCCGGTCCAGCGAATCGGCTGTTAAAAAAGGGTACGAAGTAAATATTTCAGCTCCGTACTTTGCATGAAAAGCCTCTTCATTGGTGAGTGCAGGCGAAAATGTACTGGATTCTATGCCCAGTCCGGCGATGGCAATTCTCGGAAGTTCCTTTGTTTGTGGTTGCTTGTTCGTTTGCCTGCCTGCTTGTACGGGCGGAGCAGCTTTCTTGTTATATTCAGGGAAAAGCGCCTGAACAGTCATCAGGTAAAAAGAAACAATCAGGGAAAATACCAGTTTCATATTTTGAGTTTTAGGAAATAAACAATAGATTATTTTAAATATAATCAACTTCCCAGGACTGCTGTAAATTTGAAACAAAACTTTCCGAGGATGTTTGCTAACTTCTATTTATTAACCAATAAATCAAATTTTGCAAAAAACGGAATAACGGCAAGCCTTTACAAGCCGGCATTTACGATCTTGTCGAAAATGAAATTTCCGGTTTGTTTCAGGCAAGGTATCCGTTTTTGATAGCGTGAAGTAAGGCTATTCCGCTTTTGGCAGCAGTATATCGAGAAGTTTTGTAAGATCAGGCAAATGCAGGGGTTTCACCAGGTGTGCATTGAACCCGGATTCCTTGCTTTTCTGAATGTCATCCTGTTGCCCGTAGCCGGTCAGTGCGATGATAACGATCGATTTTCCCCATTCCTTTTCCCGGATCATCCGGCAGGTTTCGTATCCGTTGACATCCGGCATTCCGATGTCCAGCATAACGGCTACCGGTTGAAAACTTTCGGCAGCTGCCACGCCGTCCAGTCCGTTGTAACAGGTTTTTACTTCATTGCCTGTGAGTTGAAGCATCATGGCCAAGGTATCGGCAGCATCATGATTATCATCAATAACCAGTATGCGCCGGCGCTCGTCCTTTTCTTTTATCTGTGGAGTTGACATTTGTATGTTGGTTAATTATTAATCTATTACAGGAAATTTTACTATGAATTCACTTCCTGTACCAAGCCCGGCGCTAATCACTTTTACAGATCCGCCATGCAGCCCGACCAGCTGCTTGACCATAGAAAGCCCAAGTCCGAGGCCGCCCATGGATCGGTCAATTGTTGCATTGATCTGAACAAAGGTTTCAAAAACTTCATTCTGATGCTCTCTGGCAATTCCTACGCCATTGTCCTTTACACTCAGCACGGCTTCATCTTCTACACGCTCCAAAGTAAGTATTACCCGGCCTTCTGCCAAAGTATATTTAACGCCATTGCTCAGCAAATTATTAATAATCTGAATAATACGTGTAATATCTCCGTCAATGTAAATAGATTCTTCAGGCAAATGAACTGTTAAAACCCTGTTTCCGGCCTGAAACATTGGCCTGGCCATCTCTATTGCACGTTTTGTAACCGAAACCAGGTCGGTGCGTTCGGGACGAAAATTTATTTTTCCATTGTTGATACGGCTCATGTCCAGCAGGTCATTTACCAGATGAACAATGTGATCCACCTGCCGCATCATCATATCAACAGAAGAATTCAGCGCTTCGTCGTTCTGGTGGGTCAGTTTCAGGATCTGAAGTATATTCCGGATCGGTGCCAGCGGATTGCGCAGTTCGTGTCCCAGCATGGCCATAAATTCATCTTTCCGGCGGTCTGCATCTTTAAGGGTCTGTTCCATTTTTTTACGCTCCGTCAGGTCACGTGCGACTTTCACATACCCGGCCAGCTTTCCGTCCTTATTGTACAGCGGCGACATGATGCCGGAAACATACAGCTGCGATTGGTCTTTACGCACATGATAACGCTCGTCAACCGCACGTCCTTCCTTCCGGACAGCAAGAATTTCCTTTTCCGGAATGCCTGCTGCTTTATCTTCATCTGTATAAATAATATCTGCAAACTGCCCGATTGCTTCTTCGGGAGTGAAGCCGAACATAATCTGGGCGCCGGGATTCCAGTCGGTTATGTAATTGCCGGTATCGTAAATAATGATGGCATATTCCGATATGCTGTTAACTACACTTCTAAATTGTTCCGCAGGCTGTTTTGGCAACCGGTGTACTTGCCTGTGCTTTCCAATATCGCGGGCTATTTTACTGAAGCCGGTCAGCTTGCCGTTGATATTATAAACAGCCGTCACCACTTCACTCGCCAGAAAACGTTCTCCGCTTTTACGCACGCGCACGCCCTCCGTTTCAGCATGTCCTTCGGCCATAGCCTTTGCCAGCTCTTTTTCAGGCTGACTGTCAGCTATTTCTTCCGGTGTATAAAAGATGGAGAAATGCTTTCCGATAATTTCCTCGTCCGTGTACCCCTTGATCTTTTCCGCACCTGGCGACCATTCGATGATTATACCATCTGTGCTGATCATGAACAAAGCATAATCCTTAACATCATTGATAAGCTTCCGCAGCCTTTCCTCGCTGTTGCGCAGTGTTATTTCAGTCTGTTTACGCTCGGTAATATCCAGCATTACGCCGCTCATATGCGTTGTAACCCCGTTTTTTTGCTGCGTAACCCGGCCGTAGCCACTCATCCACCTGATGATATTATCGTCGCGGACAATACGGAACTCTGCACTGAAAGGTAGATTTTCGTGAACCGACTTTGCCAGCTCTGCGGTAACGAATTCCTTGTCGTCTGGATAAATATGGTTCAGAAAAGCCTCCGATTTGACCCGTTCATCCTTCGGTTCCATGCCCAGAAGTTCAAAATGCTGCTTGTTCCAGTTTATTTCATCTACAATCAGGTTCCATTCCCATGTTGCAAGTTCTGTAGTGTCAACTACAATTTGCGTAAGTGCTTCCTTTTCTTTCATAGCCGTTTTTTCCAACGCACGTTCGAGGTGCGGGAAAACCCGGGCAGACGACTCTTCAATCAGTTTTATTTCAAAAGGCTGCCAGTTCCGAAGGCCCGGATTTCCGACGATCAGAACGAATGTCAGCGCATCATTGCGGTGAAACGGAACAGCTACATAAGATAACTCCTTTCCGGCTGTGTCTGCACTTTCAGCCTTTTCCGGCTCGTTGCCCTGCTTTGGGAATACAATACTTTTGCCGGCGCGTGCCGCATGCCTGAATGCTTCGTCCCGCCAGTACGGCATGGATATGATTTCGTGATTTACCTGTCCGTCTTCTGTATGCCATTGATAAAGAAGCTCCCATTCTGCAAGGGTATATTCTATATGTAAAAACTGGCAAAATGCAACATCCAGAAACGAGCCGATTTTCTCCCCTGCCGTGTGCGCGATTTTCTCTGCTGTATCCTGCCCTGCCATGCTGTCCTGAACTTCCAGCAAAAAAGCATTCACCGCTTCATTTTGCTTTTGTCCGGTTACATTCCTGAAAATAACCGAAACATGATCTTCATCTTTGCTTCCGGTAAAAAGGAAGTAAACATCAAACCAGTGCTTTAAGGCATTGGTATAATACTCTATATACGTCTGCTGTTTTGTGCGGCTTGCATGATCTGCTTTCTCAATCCAGCAGGATGCCGTTTCGGGATAAAGTTCACGGACTGTCTTTCCAACTATTTCCGGTACCGCGTCGGCGCTTTCCGATTCGGGCACTGCATAAAAATCCAGAAAACGGAGATCACAGGCATCATCATTTTCATTATACAAAACTTTGCATATGATATGACCCTGATCAACAGACGGCGGTATCAGATCAAAAATCCCGTTTTTTTTAACTTCCTCGTTCACGGTTGTCATGGTTGTTCGGCTTCCATATTCAATATACACTTATTTTGAATCTTTAGGCGAATTTATACCTAATCCAGAACCAATTATTTTAATCCGGGGAATCTTACAATTTTTAGACCAGAATAACAGGAACAATCATTTCCATCCTGGTGTTTATAATAAATGAGTAATAAAAATGAAGAATTGTTTGATGAGAAGGGAGATTCTGCAAACAAAAACCAGGATATACAAGGTTCCAATACAGTTAAAGATCCGGACGAATGGACTACGGGCGACGAGCCTATGACTGGTGCTCAGAAGTCGTATCTTAAAACACTTTCTGACGAAGCGGGTGTTGAATTTGATGAAAACCTCAGTAAAGCCAATGCATCCAAGCGCATTGACGAACTTCAGCACAAAACAGGAAGAGGACTGAACAATTAATCTTTTGAACCATTACTTTGACTTACCGTCAGAAAAACAAATTTCATCAGCAGCAAACGCATCAAAGTCCGGGAAAAATGCCCGGACAATCAAAATGACCAGAAACGAAATAGTTGTTCCTGGTCATTTTATTTATTCGGGTTCCGGCAGGAAATTCTATCCTACGGCCAGATAACCAATGGATATCCGTTCCTGAACTTCTCTGATTCTTCTTCTTGCAATAGGAACTTTATGTCCGCAGCTCATCAGCAGCATATCTGCATCCAGGCGGGCTGTTATGTATTCCGGGTTAATCACGTAAGATTTATGCACCCGTAAAAAGTCCGCACACAATATTTCCTGAACATTTTTCAGCGTTTTGGAAACTATATGCCTCTTGCCCTGGCGCGTATGGATGTAAGTATAATTTCCTTCACCCTGAAGATGCGTTATTTCGTGAGCCGCCAGCCAGAGCACTTTGCCCGGGGTATATACTGGCACCAGGTTGGCGGTGTTGCTGCCTGCAAGTGTAATTACTCTTGAAAATGGATTCATTACTGTTGTTTTCATGGCTGTTATAATTTATTGTTTTAATGATGTTTGATAAACTGCAATTCCTCCGAAAACGGTACCCAGCCATTTTCTGCCTTTACTGTCAAGGGCCATTGCACTGATACTGGAACCTGATTCGGGTACGGTCAGGCATTCGGCGCCGGGATTGCCAAACAGTGCAAGTGTGTTTCCTCCCACCCAGATTTTATCGCCTTCCAGCAGGATGGTTTTCAAACCGCTTGCTTTTTCCGGCTGCCTCACTTCCTGCCAGTAACCGTCACTGATGCGGACCACGCTTTTTACAGAAGTTCCGCCCAGTACGGCCAGCACGGCATTCTGATTGTCAACTGCCAGAGCAAACGGAAAAGTGGAAGGATAGCCTTTAAGGTCAAGCCGGGAAACCGTCCATTTCCCCTGATCGTACTTGCTGATTCCTCCGATAAAAGCAAAGTGATTGAAAGTACCCGCCCAAATTGCCCCGTTTTTGTCAACGGCCAGAGAAATGATCATGTTATCTGCGAGATCGAGGCTTTCCCACTTGCTGCCGTCGAATTTTGCCAGATTTTTCTCCGTACCGATCCAGGTTATATGGCGTTTGCTGTCATGCACAATGCTTGTGATGGCATTTGCTTCCAGCGCGCTGTTATCTGTTTTGTAAACCGTCCATTTTGCTCCGTCAAATCTTGCAAGCCCCTTGTTTGTTCCCGCCCAGACCGCGCCGTTTTCTTCCACGGCCAGCGCCTGTATAACGGCTGATGGCAAGCCGGAATTCTCAGGATTGTACAATGTCCAGCCGGTGCCTTCCAACCGGGCAAGTCCGTTTGCTGTTCCGATCCATTTAACATCTTTTGTATCAATGGCAATGGCGTTAACCTGATTGTCGGGCAGCCTGGAATTGGCAGCATTGTAGATAACCCATTCCGGTTCCGGAGACTGGAAAGTAATTTTTTCCGGATTGTTTTTACATCCTTCCAGCATTCCGGTAATCAGTAAAAGCACACTTAGTAAACGTTTCATTACAGAATATAAAATTCGGTTGGGATTTATCACGGGGCTGACGGAAGCAATTATACGCGCATGGCCATTACAACCCTTCGTTCATTTTTGTTTTCAGGTTTTGCATGGCTGGTTTCAGCGCAGGAATATGCCGGATTTTTCTTTATAGCAACATGCAACTTTCCTCAGCATGAAAGCCGGAAGTTCTGGGATAGAATACAATTTCATGGCTAACAGATTTAGTTTATCCTGCTGTGAGTGAAGTGCCTCGTTTAACAGCGTGATACAAATTTGATGTTTGCGCCAGGCATTGTAAAACACAAGTTGTCCCGAATGTAATTTTTGACATCCCAAGTCTACTTTTTGGCATGTGACCGGTATGCGGCAGGTTTTTTCAACATTAAGAGCCCGGTACGAAGCTGAGGTATAACGGATTAAAAAATTCTGATTTGCGGAAAAATTTTCTCTCCTCCGGATAATGTAAAAAAGCCGGCTTTCATACAGGTACGGCTGTTCAGATCAGCTTCTGTTTACGGCAAGGCACCGAAGCATCAGTTAATTTGCCCTTTTGAAAAGTTTGTTATTTGAAATGGCTGCAAAAAGGCTTTCAAGGCATAAAAATTGTGGAACCAATGCATATTGACAGTTAAACAGCATAATGCCATGGAAGGAAATGTAACTTGTCTTTTGATTGATGACGATGCAGACGATCAGGAGTTGTTTCAGTATGCATTGAAACAGGTTTTTCCGGATGTCAACTGCACGTTTGCTTCCAGTGGCCCGGAAGCAGTCAATATCTTGAAAGACGATCATTATGCAATACCCGACTATATTTTCATGGATTGGCATATGCCTTATATGGATGCCAATGAGTGCATTCCACTATTGAGGAACGCTGCGGAACTGGAAGAAACCAGCATATTCATTCTGTCCGGAATAGAGCCACTGATTACGCAGGAAACGATTAACGATCTGGGAATTAAAAGAATCCTTAAAAAACAGCCTTCCATAGAATCCCTTTCCGACGAGCTTTTCAAAGCTATAAAAGAAGCCGGACAGTAAATATTATCCGGCTTCGGGTTGTTATCTTATATCCTCGTATTTTCCCTGATTGAGGTCGCCCGTTTCGAAACCTTTTTTAAACCAGTACATTCGTTGCTGTGAAGTACCGTGCGTAAATGCATCCGGTACGACGTATCCCTGTGACTCCTTTTGCAGCTTGTCGTCACCGATCGCATTGGCGGCAGTAAGCGCAGCTTCAAGGTCGCCCGGTTCCAGAATGTTGCTCATTTGCTGTGCGTGGTTTGCCCATACGCCAGCAAGGAAATCAGCCTGAAGTTCCAGCTTGACCGAAAGTTTGTTGTACTCAGCCTCACTGATGCGTCCGCGCTGCCTCTGAAGCTGCTCGGAAATGCCCATTGTATTCTGTACGTGATGGCCTACTTCATGCGCAACGACATAGGCGACTGCAAAATCCCCCGGTGCCTTAAACCTGTTTCTGAGTTCATTACAAAAGTCAAGATCAATATAAACCTTGTGATCAGCCGGACAGTAAAACGGCCCCATTGCCGAAGATGCTCCTCCGCAGCCGCTCTGCGTGGCATCTTCAAATATCTGCAAAGTCGGTTTTTCGTACTGTGCATCATTGGCCGCGTAAATCTCGGTCCAAACATCCTCCGTACTTCCCAGAACAGCGGAAACAAAATCAGCAGTCCTGTCATCCGGGCGCGGGCCGGGAGGGCGGGTTTGTGCCTGTTCGGTTGTCTGGTTTCCCTGTATATTGGATAATATCACACCGGGGTCCTGGCCGGTCAGTAGACCGATTGCCAGCATGATTATTGCCCCGATTCCGCCTATTGCAAATTTGCCGCCACCGGACATTCCGCGGCGGTCTTCAACATTTCCACTTCTTCGTAAATCCTGCCAACGCATACATTAAACAGTTTAATTGCTACTGTAAATTTTTATGTAAATAACGTGCCATAGTTTAAGTCCCCGTACACAAAACATTCGCGGGACAATAAATTTATTCTGCTTTTACAAAGATTTGTTGTGGGTGTGCGTATATCCGCAAATCCATCGATAGACTGTTGTATCTGAAAAGCAGCTTTCTGAGATTATTGCAAGTTGAACAAGACAGTTCTTCACCGGATTTGTCAGGCCGGCCGTCAAAGTTTGTAAATACCTGCTTTTTCTGACCAGACAGTTGTATCACAGATATTTCAGCTCCTGTTGCCACTAATCTGCCTCAGCTTACCCGATTCAATTCCCAGATACGCTACAAGAATGACCATTTGGTAACCAGAATACGCCCGTTGGTAAGTACGTAATTATCACAAATTTATACATCCTATCATTGCAGGAAAATGGATTTAGCTGATCACACTTCAGCGTTTAAAAACTAAAATAAAATCATATGAAACAAAAAATTACACTGATCTTAACCATGCTGCTATGCAGTTATGGTCTTCTGTTCGCTCAGCCAAAGATTGCTCCAACGGATCAAGGTGATTATGGCTTGAATAAACTTCCTACCGACTGGCTAGCATCGCCGAGTATGGAGACAGCCGTTTCCAGCCAAACTCACCTTGGAGGAAATGCATTGTATACATGGGTTAAAGCTGGGTCACCACAAACAATTATTGGGCCAAGTAAATTTTTATCTATGTTTGCTAAGCCCACTTACCCCAGCTCCCCCTATGTAAAAACGGCAATTACCGGATTGGTTATTGGACATCCATATGAAATAATATATCGCTCAATGACTAGCAGGTACAGGATAAACAAGGTACCTCAAGAAATTGTTGAATACTACCTTCCAGGTTTTAATATCGGTCTTGAAGGAAAATCCCTAGCTTCCACTTTTCCACCTAGTTTTGATAGTTGGAGCGACGCTAAAACCTTGACCTTTAAAGCAACCAAATCGGATGAATGGCTAGTTGTTGCCCCTCATGCAAGCACGTTAACTAATACGGTTTTAAACTTTCAGGTTTCTACCATAAAAGATCTATGTAAATCAGGCATTAATGAAGTAGTTTTAAATTCAACGACCATTACACCAGTATGCCCTGTAAAAACAGGTGATCTTACGAGCGCTTTTACAGGCAACATTCCACAAGGTGCTGAATTGGTTTGGTATACAACTCCTACGCATGATCCGGGAACCTGGGTCGCAGATCCAACAAAAGCACCGGCAGGAACTTATTATGCTTTCTTTTATGATCAAGGAAATGATTGCTTTAATACCAACAACTCTACTGCAGCAGTTACGGTGGATAATATCATCTGTATTCCTCCTCCGGTTTGTAAAGCAGGCACCGCACAGGCTATTCTAAGCCAAACTTCGGTTTCGGCCAGTTGTCCGGATCTGAAGTTTGATCTTTCAACAATTACGGTAAGCAATAAACCGGCAGGAACTGAGCTGGTCTGGTTTGACAATGCAACGCACACCAATCCAAAGCAAATCAGCGGTGCTGACCTGCAAGCGGTAGGCCCGGGTACCTATTATGCTTTTTATTATGATGCAGCTATGAACTGCTACAATACGAACCAGTCAGAAGCCAGTGTGCTGGTAAAAGATGACTGCTTCTGTGCGGCTTCCATTGATGGCACACGTGAAGTTCAGATTACTACTAAAAACCTTACCAACGTATGTAATTCAAATACAGTCAATCTGAACGATGCATTAGAGTCACTGGATCCATTGCCTAACACAGTTATTGTCTGGTTTGACAATCCTACGCATACAAATCCTACCAAAATTGCAAATCCGGAAGCAGTCGGCGCAGGCGTGTACTATCCATTTTACTGGGATCCCGTTATGGACTGCTACAACACGGACTTGTCAGAAAATGGTGTAACAGTAACTATCAAGGCTTGTACAGACTTGACACCGAGCATGCAAATTGATGATCGCAGCTTTAATGCGGGTGCCGACCGTGACTTTATTGTTAAACTTACTGAAATCAATGGAGGAGCTACTTCGGGGCAAATTGAATTTACGATCACAAAATTGAGCGGCTTTGATATAACCTATCCGATTTTTAGCGGAAATTCAAACGTATCGGGCAGTACACCTAATGAAAATGGCAATTGGGAATTTTCTGAAAATGACAATCTGATTTTTGTTAAATCCAAACCAGGCGTAATAATTCCGGCCAATGGCCAGGCATTAATCGGTTTTCATATCAAAAGGAAAGATGGTGTGCCTGTTCATACAACCCAAAACATTACGCCAACGATTGTAGCCGGTACAGGTGGTGATCTTAACGACCTGAACAACAATACCGTTACATCCGTAGACGCTAATAACTAGTCATTAACATATTAAATTTAACGAAATGAAATTTTCATTTGTCAATATAGCTCTGCTTGCCAGCATGATGTTCTGCCAGCAACTTAGCGCACAAGATGTAAGTATCAATATACTTGGTCAGCCTAATAAACTAATAAAAAATGAGGAAGGATATATAGCAGTAAAGCTATTGAATGAGTCGTTTGGCGGGCTTAGCGCACCGGCTAACAAACTGCGGCCAACCATCTCGGTTCCAGAGTATCTGGATATTATTGATGTTACCAACGATGATGGTACGCCTCTGACAGGATTATCAATCGTTTTACAAAATTTACACAGTGTAAAGCTGCTGTATAACATCGATCTTGCAGCCGGTCAGGCGAAGACTTTTCGTGTTATAGTGAAAGGAGCAATTCTGGCTCCTGTGTCTTCCACAATAACCGCATCGCTCTCTTTCAATGGCCCGCAAACAGTAGGCAACCATCCTGATAATGATAACAGTACAACCGGCATGGAAGTAATTGAAGAGCCCCAGCCAGTTACACTTACAGATTTCAGGGTTCAAAAAGAAGAAGCAACTGCCTTGCTTGAATGGGAAACAACAGAAGAAACCAACAGTGACCGGTTTGAAGTGCAAAAAAGTGCAGACGGAAAGAAATGGGAGACTTTCCAGATCGTTGCTGCGCAAGGTGAAAGCAAGTCTCTGATTTCCTATTCGGCTGTGGACAAGGCTCCTTTTGCCGGCGAGAACTTTTATCGTTTGCACATGATTGATAAAGACGGAACCAGCGCGTATAGCCGTATACGTAAACTATACTTTGATGCTCTGGCTTCTATAGCACTTTATCCTAACCCGGTGTCGGATATGTTGAGCATTGATATGGCTGACTGGTCAAAAGTATCAGCTATCAGCGTATCCAATACAGCGGGAAGGTCCGTGTACAAATCACAAGGAAGCCTTGAAAAGAACATCAATGTAAAAGGTTGGCCGGCAGGAATCTACCTGGTGCAGATCACTTTCACCGGAGGGACAATTAACAGCTATAAATTAATTGTTACAAAATAAGGAAACAACTTAAGGACTCATCTGGGACTAGCTGGATTACACCCACTAGTCCCCCTTATACCAACATGGCCTGTCCTCATTTAGAAGTAACTTCAACACATTTAGTATCATTTCTTGAATGATTTAATTTATTAAAAATGAAAAAGATATTTTTCCTATTATTTATAGTGTTGGCAAGCTTTGAGTTTGCAACGGCCCAACATGTGTATAAGACTGACGATAAACCTGGCTTGGGTAAGACTTCTTTCGGTTTTTTTGCCTTAAACAATGACCCAAACCGAATCCATGTTTCGACACAAACCCATTTGGGAGGAGCCCCAGACTATCCCTGGCAGACTTCCATACCTGCTTTGCCATCAGGAGCAAGTAATTTTCTTTCCATCAACACCCATTATCAATATGCTTCTGACAAGGGAGTAACCACTAATATTGATGGTTTGGTACCGGGCCATCAATATAAACTGACCTACTCTATACTGACCACCCGGTATTCAAGCCCACAGGAGCCGATGGGTGATTATGCAGGTTCTTTTAAAGCTGTTTTAGATCCAACTGAGGCGACTTCTGCACAGCAAAATATTACATTTACCGCTGCCAATCGAGATAAGTGGATCAAAATGGAGATGCCTTTCACTGCTCTAAGTAATTCGGTAACAATTACTTTTACTGCCCATTTTATTCAGGGTTCCACCCTTCATGGAGCTGCCAGTTTAGATATTGGGGAAAATGCTGTTGTAGATTTATGTATAGCAGGTTCTAAAGCTCCTCAAATTGAGCCGGATCCAAAGCAAGCATATAAGACTTTGGAAAATACTTGCCCTGCATTGACTGTGGATCTTAATTCGGTATTAACCAATGGGACCAGCGCGCCTGCGGGTAGCAAGGTAGTGTGGTATGATAACCCAAATCATACTGGCGGCACCGTTCTTAACCCATCTGCTATTGTCACCTCCAAAAGTTATTATGCATTTTTCGAGTCTGACAATGCTGCATGCTGGAGTAATCCATCCTATGAGGTTAAAGTAAACATTAAAGCTTGCGCTCCGCCATGCTGGGCTGGAAATGCTCAGATTACAATACCTGTAAAAATTTTAAATATCGGTTGTGACATCAATACGGCAAATTTAAGCGATGCCTTTAACGGCAATCTGCCTGCCAAGCCAGGGACTTCATTGGTATGGTTTGATAATGCTTCACATACAGGTGCGGCAATTGCTAACCCGTCTGCTGCTGCTGCCGGCACTTACTATGCATTCTTTTACGACCCGCTGAACCAGTGCTACAATACGGGCAATTCTACAGCAAAAGTAACTGTAGCCGTTAACAATTCCCTTTGCGAACCGGATTTGACACCGACCATTGATATCGATGAGCAGAACTTCAACGCTGCACAGCTCAGGGATTTTATAGTAACCATATGGGAAGTTAAAGGCAAGCCTACTTACAAACCCGTCAGGTTTGCAATTACCAAACCAGCCGGCTTTGATATTACATGGAAAACAAACAATACAATATCGCAAGTATTGGGTGGAAAGGCTAACCAAAATAGTAACTGGGATATTATCGAGGACTCACAACATGTTTTTATAACTTCAAAACCCGGAGTTACCATTGGGGCATTAGGCAATGCAATATTAGGCTTTACACTGCAAAGGCAGACAACCTTGGCTAGCGGTGAAACCCGGAAAGTCACTGCAACACTTCTTAAAATTGGTGGCGGTGAAAGCAATATCAGTAATAATACTGTTGTTACTGCCATTAGCGCGAACTAAGCTTCCAAATGTGATTATTAATTAAGTCTGTTACAAAAAAAGGCCGTCCCGGGTAAATCGGGACGGCCTTTTTTTGTATTCACTTGAAACACGTTTGTAAGCTTTCAGCACCTTAACCAATATGCAGGCTTGTACAGCCTGACAAGCATCTTCACACAACATTTTCACATACTTTATGCAGCATCTTAATATTAATCAGGGCATCATCTTGATTTCTGTTCGAATTCACTGCGGAAATGTACAATATTGCATGTCAGTAATTTTAATGTTTCTCTAATAAGTTTCACATAATTAAAACGATGGCTGAAAGGTATTTAAATTAAAAGATGCTATTGTCCGTCTTACATTTTATTTTGTCCATTCCGGCAGATATTTCCAATCCGTATAATAATTTTTAAGCATTTTTGTTATCATTTAAAATTGATTAAACTTAACAGGTTTATATTTGTAAAGTGATAAACAGTAAAAAGTTCATTGATAATTTACTGCATTGCCAGCCATTCTTTCAAGTACTTCAAAGGATTAATAATCAGCTGCCATCTTCTTCAAATATTTATCATGTTTAATCCCGGCATAACATACTTCAAATTCTTAAATCATATTTTCTTTACAGATCAGAGAGTTAACAAGGATTACCTATAAAAAGATGTTTCAGAACGGGAAAAATAAATATTTTGACAAAGCAACCGGCGTATATAAAATATCGTTTAAGTATCAGGAATTGTCAATGTGCACGGTTTGGAATTATGATATATTCAAACCTTTAATTTCGATGAACAAAACTGTATAAAGTTTCAATTTTAAACAATTCCTAAAATATTCAATCCAATTCTTCATTCTTACACTTTGCCCTTTTAAATGGAATTTACCTTACTTAAAAATTGCCCGGAATTACATCTAATGCATTATTACTCATCAAAATCAAAATAATAAATTATGACAAAATGTATGTACATTAAACCCTTTTATTTACTCGCCCCGCTCAGAAAAATGCATTTGATGACCATCCTGTCATTTGTGCTTTTTTCTGCCGTGCAAAGCAAGTCTGCCACGGAAAACAACAAACTTCTCGCAGACGGCTGCTCGCCGGTAAGTACATTGGCCTGCACTGCGGTTAACGTTAACCTGCCGTTTTCACTGTCCTTTAACTCGGCTGTTTCCGGAACGATTGCAGATAAAAACGGACAGGGAACCGGTTTTACAACGGTTAACGCATACTCGGGAACCCGCCTTGCCGTAGATGGCTCGCCGTCCAACACATCGGTGCCGGGCTATGAACCGTCCAAAATTACACTTGCAAGCGGCCGCCTGCAGATCGTTGCAGGCAAAGGAATTGATTACCTGACCAACAACAACCAGCTGAACGTGCTGGGTGCAAAGATCAGCCCGACTTCAAAAATCCAGCTTCAGGTAAAACTTGTCAATCCATACAACGGTACGCAGTCGCAGCAGGCCGGACTCTGGTACGGGCTCAATGACAAGACTTTCATTAAACTCGGAATTACCGGCAACAAGGTTGAACTCAGAAAAGAGACCAACGATGTATCCAGCACTCTTTCAGGCACGGCCAATCCCGACCAGCGCAGAACAGAAACCATCAGTGGCCTGAACTCCCAAACTGTAACGCTGCGAATGGTGATCGATACGCAGGCTGAAACCGTAGAAGGCTTTTACTCTACTGACGGCGTAACTTTTGCCAGCACCGGAACCCAGTATGCATCCTCTTCTCTGAGCATCGGTGAAATGAACCTGACAAGCGGGGATTTATACGCAGGAATATTTGCAACTTACCGCAATGGCTCTTCGGCGGTAACCTATACATTTGATGACTTTGCCGCGGTTTCACTCGCAGCAGCAGCACAAACTGCAAGCATCAACTTTCGTCCGCAGGGCACTGCTGCCCCTTCCGGCTACAAGGCGGATAACGGCTTGCCATTTGACGCAGGTCGCGGTTACGGCTGGTTTTCATCGGTTAGCGGACAGCCTGCTGATTATACCGCCAATACGCGGTTAAGAACCGGAACCGTTACGGCAAGCCAACTTTCATTGCTGATTATGAACGGAACGGCCAATAATACAGATCCGGGCTACTGGGAATATGTTATTGCCAATGGCACTTACCGCGTAACGGTGAGTGCAGGTGACAACAATTATTACGACAGCAATCATCAGATCAATATTGAAGGATTGCCTGCAATAACTGATTTCAGGCCTTCTTCCTCCAACAAATTCCGGGTTTCAACGGCTGTTGTACAAGTTAGCGACGGCCGGCTGACCATTGATGCAAAAGGGGCTGTAAACAGTAAAATAAACTATGTTACAATTGTACCGGCTACTACTGTAACGGATGCAACGGCTCCGACCGCAAGTGCGAGAATAACGGGAACGCTGAGATCTGCCGGCGTGTACGACAAAGAAGCAAAAATATTCCTGACTGCTTCGGATGCGGGCGGATCGGGCCTGAAAACTTTCCAGTATGCAATAAACGGAGGTGCCTACACAAATTACACAGTGCCTTTTACAGTAAATACACCGGGAAATTACAGCCTCACAGTAAAAGCTTCGGATGGCAACAACAACCAGACTATTTCCAACACTTACACTTTCAGTATCTATTCACCGCCTGCTCCGTCGGGCAATGGCTATATGGTCCTGAAAAACCTGGATAACTTCCCGGCCAACGACCAGCTTACTTTTTCACTGATCCAGACACCGTGGAGAAGAACAAGCCCGGATACAACAGCCTACAATGCCAACCATGACAAGGTAAAACTCAGGATAAACAGCAAAGGAGCATCCCAGCTTGTCATCAGCAGCCTGACTTTGTCCAATACTTCCGCATGGAAAATCGCTGCTGTCAATACGAGCACTTCGCCTTCCTATCCGGTAAATATCAGCAGCGGTAATTATGCCGATGTTACGGTTCAGTTTATTGCCAAAGATGCCTCGACAAGGGTTAAAGTCTTTCATGATACATTGACCATCAACAGCAATGACAAGGATGCGCCGGTGAAAAAAGTAGTGCTTCACGGTTTGTACCAGAAAGCCGGTGAAGGCAAGAACGAGCCTTATGCACAGGAAATCATCAATGCATTCGGGTTTACGTCCAAAACGGGTTATACGGCCAATGACGGAACGATCAAAGGAACTTCGGTCGTACCAAGTTCTCATGAAGTTCCTGCTTCTTACTTTGTAAGAGCGGATCAAAGCAAGCCTGTTACTGTGTATCAGATGGCTGCATACCATGGCTGCTGCGCCTCGGTTGAATCGTTCAGGTACCATGCCAAAGGAAGCGGCACATTGACGACTTTGTTTACGCACAGTGAACTTGACGGACAATCTTTGTCTCCAAGAATCAGAAATTCTGCTACCAAACTGGCACAGGCTTCATTTACGCCGTCCGGTTCTTTCGGTATCAAAATCGGTTCTACATCCTGGTCTGACAGAACAAAAAACACGGGTAATCTGATTGGTATCCGGTTCTTGAAAGTGATTGACCGCAACGGAAATGTTGTCCCGAATGCCTATTTTGTGAATGTGGACTACATCAACAATTCGGCGACCAACTACGATTATCAGGATCTTATCTATTACATTGAAAACGTGAAACCGGAATCAGGAACAGTGAATTACTCTGACCTGGCCAGTTCAACTTCTGCCGTCAATTTCAATGCGACGCTAACGGGCGCAAGTGCATCTGTAAATGTTACGCTAAAAAATACAGGAACAACGTATTCCAACGGCACAACCGATCCTGTGGTTAATATCAAAAGCGTGAAAATTTCAGGTCCGAACGCCAGTGAATTCTCCGTTGGAGCGCCGGGCACAACAACACTTTCGGCACAAGGTACAACGCCTGTAAGCGTGAAGTTCAGCCCGAACAGCGTCGGAATCAAGAATGCAGAGTTGCTGATCAGTTACAACAATGCAAATACGCCGCTCCGCATCCCGCTTTACGGAATCGGAAACAACAGCACTTCTACGGTAAGCGTTGTGAAAAGGATCAAAGGCGGCTCGGACAGCAATGTGACGATTGGCGGAAATGTTTATGAAAATGACGTTAACTACCGCACGGGATCTGTAAGACTTGACAAGCAGGTAACGCTAAGCGACGTAAAAGGAACAGACATTGATGTGCTTTACCAGACTTACTTGTCGGCTTCGACTGACTTGGCTTCAACCGGATACAATATTCCGCTTGCGAATGGAAATTATATGATCCGAATGCACTTTGTGGAAAATTACTGGTCGGAACAAGGCGCGCGTGTATTCAGTGCGACGATGGAAAACCAGAAAATCATATCCGATTTCGATATTTTCAAAGAAGTTGGTTACAGAACGGCACTGGTTAAAGATTTCAACACAACGGTTAGCGATGGCGTACTGAACATTCAATATGCTCCTAATGTCAACAGGCTTGCACTTGCGGGAATTGAAATCTTTAAAGTCAATAACAACAATCAGCGTACCGGCGTTGAGGAAGCAGAAATCAGTCTGGAACCTGAAATAACGCAAAGAGAAATCAACGTTTTCCCTAACCCGAATTTCGGCGGCAACATCAATATTGATGCAAAGAATTTCGGTGCAAATGAAGAAGTAACTTTCTCTGTCATCAACATTTCAGGCAGAATACTGCAGAGCAAAACAGTGTCTGCGGACAATACAGGAAATGCAAATGTTTCGCTGCAATTAGGAAATGATGCCGAAAAAGGAATTTACATCATCAGTGTTTCTTCCGAATCCGGAATCACCCGATCCAAACTGATCGTTGAATAACAAAAAAGCTTTCCGGACTTTTTCGGAAAGCTTTATAAAATGCAGCAGCTTTAACCGGCTGCTGCATTTTTGTTTTAAAGCAAATTCAAACCGGAACTGTAAAGTATTCGGAGAAAATAAATGTCCGGCTTATTCTCTAAATCAACTCCCGGATTTGCAGTAAGTAACTAGAAAATCAATCAGGATTATGAATTTCCGTCTATTGCTTTCATCAAGCGTTTCACCTTTGTAACAGCTATAAGCGAACATCCAAAAGCTGCAAGCGAATGGCTAACAGCTGCTGATATCCATATCATAAACTTACTTTTTCGTATTCGTAAGCAGCAGCATTTGCGGGAAAGACATAACGCCGTGTGAAACAAGTTTGGAAACTTCGCCGACTGTGTGAAAATAGGAACCCAGCACAATGTCGACGTCGCCGTCTTTATCAAAATCCGCAGCTTCCATCGTCAGCCATTTGCCGGGAGCAGCAGCAGGCGTGGAACATGCCTTGAAATTCATTTTACCTTCATTGGAAAGATAAATAAACCCGTGTGCCGGATTATCCAGGTCATTATAAAAGGAAGTTGCGGCAATATCGAGGTCACCATCCTGATCGAAATCCCTTGCTACGGCTTTGCTGGCGCCATACAGCGGGTAAAACCAGGCTTCCTTGAAACTGTCCTTGCCGTTGTTCAGGTAAATCCTTACACCGTGGTAATTCTTCTTTATCGGAGAAAGGTCCCAATTGTCGCCGTTAGTCAGCAGAATATCTTGAAAACCGTCCTTATTAAAATCGGCAAGTTCAAAGTAGCTCATTCCATAAGAAGGGGGGAATTGCAGCACTACTTTTTCCCTGAACTTCCCGTTTCCAAGATTATAGAAAACAGAAATTTCTTCTTTGGCCTGCGCCATCAACGCGATGACGTCCGGTTTTTTGTCGTGGTTAAAATCTGCAATCTCTACTTTTCTTGCACCCGGCAGATTTTTCAGAACATGCTCTTTTTCAGGCTGGAAATTATCTAGCCAGCATAATTTTCCCGAATGGTTTCCAAAACCGCAGATTACTGCATCATTTTTCCCGTCCATATTTAAATCCGCGGATGCAAACTGTACAGGCCGTGGCAGAAGCTGAATATTCAAACTTGTTCCGGCCGGGCCAGCCGTTTTTTCCAGCGACATCAGTCGTCCGAGCTTCTGTTCGGAAGGCGCAAAAACCCCGATTGTGAGCAAGGACGGGGGCGCATTTTTTGGAAAATCCATATCTGTCGGCGGCGTATCAAGCCACCATGTATCGCTGAGCTGAAATGCGCTGTCCAGCACATACAATGCATTCTGCGCATCGCCAACATATAGTTGGGAAGAAGTCCGGTCGTATTTCAGCAGCGTGGTTTTAGGAACCGCATTGTCGCTAACTGTGATTTCCTTTGCACTGAAAAAGGCAAGCTGATCTGAAACCGGCGGCTGGGGCTTTTGCGGGAGCGGCTCCGGAGGAGCCTCCTGCGTGTAGTATTTTACAATTTTCTCCCATTCCGCATTCGAAAGTTGCGCGGCATCCGGATAAATATTGAGCCTTCGGATTTCTTTTTCCTCCTCCGGAAGCAGGTCTGCAAACGGGTCTTTACCCGGAAATTTTACTCCAAGGCGTTGTCCCATATTTGGCAATACACTATTTGCCCACGTGTTTTTATCCAGCAAAGCAGGCTCGGGAAAAAGATGGCAGCGCTGGCAATACTGCATCGCCAGCTGCTTTCCTTGCGAAGCGGAATCGGATACAATCAGCTTTTTATCAGCCAGCAAAACAGAAGTGCGGTCTGAGGTTCCGGTATTTACCGTAAAACTCATCATCCATACTGAAAAAGCAATGAGCAGGCATAATTTTGCTGACGGCATCATACTTATTGGCGAATCAGATCTTGCAGAGCCTTTTTGACCTTGTCATATTCAAACACAGCAATTTCCCGCTTCATTCTTTCACGGATTTTGTCCGTCTGCAGATTGCCGATGCTGCCTTCGTGCGTATGCTTAAGTTCGCGCGGTGCAGTGTAACTTCCGTCACCGATTTCGGCTCCGACCTGCCGGTAAGCGTCACGGAAAGGCACGCCGTTAATCACCAGTTCATTGACACGCTCCACGCTGAAAAGCAGATCATATTTGGGATCGTCCAGCAGGTTTTGCTTTACTTTCATATTTTCCAGCATAAAAGCAGCAATATCAAGACATTCCAGAATTTCGTCAAAAGCCGGCATCAGAATTTCCTTTAACAGCTGCATATCACGGTGATATCCGGAAGGAAGATTGCTCAGAACCATCGTTACTTCCATCGGCAAAGCTTTCATGCGGTTGGTTTTCGCCCGTAACAATTCCGCCACATCCGGGTTTTTTTTATGCGGCATAATGCTGCTTCCGGTTGTCAGTTCATCGGGCAAAGTAATGAAACTGAAATTCTGGCTGTTGTACAGACAAACGTCCATCGCCAGTCTGGAAACGGTTGCGGCCAGTGAAGAAATCGCCGTTAAAGCAGCCTGTTCCGTACGGCCGCGGCTCATTTGCGCATACACGACATTGTAATGCATGCCTTCAAATCCCAGTAAATCGGTCGTAAGCTGCCGGTTCAGCGGAAAAGAAGAACCATAGCCCGCACCGGAGCCAAGCGGATTGCGGCTGGCAAGGCGGTAAGCAGCATTTAGCTGGATAACATCATCAATCAATCCTTCTGCATAAGCACCGAACCATAAGCCGAAAGACGAAGGCATGGCAATCTGAAGATGCGTATAGCCGGGCAGCAGATCATTTTTATGTTCTTCGGAGCGGCTTGCCAGTACGTCAAACAGTTTTTCTGTTGCCTGAACAACCTCAAACAGGCGCGCACGCGTGTATAATTTCATATCCACCAACACCTGATCGTTGCGTGAGCGGCCGCTATGGATTTTTTTCCCGGTGTCGCCCAGTTTTCGCGTAAGCATCAGCTCCACTTGCGAATGAACATCTTCGACGCCGTCTTCAATGACAAACCCGCCATTTTCAATTAACTGATAAATCTGTTTCAGTTCACCGCGCAATGCTTCCAGTTCGTCAGCAGTAAGCAGGCCGATGGTCTGAAGCATTTCCGCATGTGCCAGATTTCCCAGCACATCGAATTCAGCCAGATGAAGATCCATTTCACGGTCTTTTCCGACTGTGAATTTTTCGATTTTTTCAGAAGTTACGGTATTTTCCTTTTGCCAGAGTTTCAAAATACTTGAAAATAAGTAATGTAAAAGATCATTTTGATCCGGCAAATTTACAAGCAATCGGGAAGAAATCAGGATTAAGCCTTTATTTCTGCTGCCTTAAAACAAGTAAAAGGATTTTAATTTAAAGCATTGTCAATCCATTAACCTTTTGATTGCCACAAAGCGCTTTTGATAATAACTGGCATTCAGCAGATCGTAGCGAATGCCGCCTTTCCATGCAGAATGGATAAAACGCACATAGCCCGGAGCTACTTCGGTGATGATCCCGACATGCCCGATGCGCTCGCTTGCCGCACTGTTGCCTTTGAAGAAAATCAGATCGCCCGGCCTTGCATCATCCAGTTTGACGGTTTCGCCGTGTTCTGCCTGTGCGGAGCTGGAATGCGGCAGGGAAATATTCCACTTGTCAAAACAGTATCTTACAAATCCTGAACAGTCAAAACCTTTTTTGGAAGCCCCGCCCGAACGGTATGGAATATGCAGATGCTTTGTTGCAAAGGAAACCAATGATTGTACTGCATGAAGGCTGTCGGGAGGCGCCGGCCTTGCTGCCCCGGAATTGGCCAGTGCTAGATTGCAAGTGGAAGTAACAGTTAGTAATAAGGCAAAGGAGACAAAGGAACGACTTAAAAATTGCATGAAAAATGGTTTTAATCCGGCATCCAAACCCATGAACAGGAGATTGTATTGCTTTTACTATTTTAAGCTGATATTTGTAAAACTAGGACTTTTTATAAGCATATCTAATTCTATATTTTGATTAATTTTCAATACTTTCTGTAAGTTATTGATTGATCTGAAGAAATGTGATCTTCATTAAAGTAAAGGTTTAAGCACCTTTTTGCCTATTTTTGTGCCTTTAAAAGGATTAAAACCAATAAACAGGTTCAGATGAAAACAACCGACCGTTATCTCCAGCGCGGCGTTTCGGCATCCAAAGAAGATGTACATAAGGCAATTGAAAAAATAGACAAAGGGCTTTTTCCAAAGGCTTTCTGCAAGATTGTCCCCGATATGCTTGCTGCCGATCCCGAATACTGCACCATAATGCACGCGGACGGCGCAGGGACCAAAACTTCTCTGGCGTACTTGTACTGGAAAGAAACCGGTGACATTTCAGTCTGGAAAGGCATTGCGCAGGATGCCATTGTAATGAATACGGACGATCTTTTGTGTGTGGGCGCAACCGGCCCGATGCTTTATTCCTCCACGATTGACAGAAACAAGAACCGCATTCCGGGCGAAGTCATTGCCGAGGTAATCAACGGAGCCGAAGAAATCCTGGAAATGCTGCGCAGCTACGGCGTTGAAATATACAGTACCGGCGGCGAAACGGCGGATGTAGGTGACCTTGTGCGGACGGTTACCGTAAACAGTACCGTGATTGCACGCATGAAAAGGTCCGAAGTAATCGACAATGCCAATATCAAAGCCGGCGACGTGATTGTAGGACTTGCATCGTACGGACAGGCAACTTACGAAAATGCCTACAACGGCGGAATGGGAAGCAACGGGCTTACATCGGCAAGGCACGACGTACTCGGAAAATATCTGGCAGGGAAATATCCGGAAAGCTTTGATCCTGAAATAAATGACGATCTGATTTACAGCGGCACCAGAAAACTGACAGATCCCGTTGAAGGCAGTCCGCTGAATGTAGGCCAGCTGATCCTTTCCCCGACGCGTACTTATGCACCGGTGGCAAAAGCATTGCTCGACAAGATGCGCCAGCACATTCACGGCATGGTGCACTGCAGCGGCGGCGCTCAGACGAAAATTCTACATTTTGTTGATAACCTTCACATTATCAAGGATAATTTGTTGCCCATACCGCCCTTGTTCAGGCTTATCCAGCAGGAAAGCGGAACAAGCTGGCAGGAAATGTACAAAGTTTTCAACATGGGCCACAGGCTTGAAATCTATTTGCCCGAAGCACATGCAAAAAAGGTCATAAGCATTTCCAGATCCTTTGGAATAGATGCGCAGGTGATCGGAAGAGTAGAAGAATCTCCTGTGAAGAAACTGACCATACGGAACGAATCCGGCGAATATCACTATAACTAATTTCTGCAAAGCAGTTGAAGCCTTTCAGTCAGCAGATTGAAAGGCTTTTTTATGTTCTCTGTTTCAGCATTATACTTTTTTTTTGCAATATCAAAGCCATGGAAGGAGTCCGGATTTTACTGGCACAATGTTATAAGATGAGCATGTAGAACTATTTTAAACATTCTTCATCATCTTAAACTTCCGGCTTATGAAAAATCTTGACTTTACTGGATTTTCCCGAAATTTTCTGCTGCTGCTTTTTTCCATAATGCTTGCCGGCCAGGCCATTTCACAGGCTCCTGACGTTAAAATCAACATGACGCCTGTGATGACAAACCTCACAGCACCGATGCAGATCGTACATGCCGGCGATGGTTCCAACCGGATTTTTATTGCTGAAAGAAGAGGCGTTGTGAAAGTTTTTGAAGCAAATGCACTGGCTTCACCTGCCACCTATCTGAATATGAATTTGCCGGATTCAACGGTTGGTGCGCAGGGCGAAGGCGGTTTGCTGAGTATTGCATTTCACCCCGATTTTGCAACGAACGGCTACATTTACACTTATTATACGGATCTGGCCGGCGATCTGGTTCTGGCAAGATATACTGCCGCAGCTTCCCCGGCTAATACAGTCAATGCAGATACGCGTTTTGAAATCCTGAAAATACCGCATCCCGTAAACAGAAACCATAACGGCGGAGAACTTCACTTCGGGTATAACGACGGCTTTCTGTATCTGTCCACAGGCGATGGCGGCGGTGCCAACGATGTTCCCGGAAATGCCCAGAACATATCCAGCCTGCTTGGGAAAATACTGAGGATTGATGTCAATATGCCGGCAGGAGAAACGGGCAGTTATAAAATACCGGTTGATAATCCGTACGGAAATGAAGTTTTTGCAACAGGCCTGAGAAATCCGTTCCGTTGGAGCTTTGACCGGGAAGAACACGGTATCTGGATCGGCGATGTAGGCCAGGGTGCATTGGAAGAAATCAATTTTTTACCTGATGAAAGCATAAATGGTGCCAATTTCGGATGGAAATGCTATGAAGGAAATGTGGCAACGCCAGGTGCGGACAGAACCGGCTGCGGACCGGCAGAAAATTATACCATACCGGTTTATACTTACCCGAACAGTACCGAAAGAGGAAAATCGGTAATCGGCGGCGTGGTGTACAGAGGCCGGAAAAACCCGCTGATGTATGGCTACTATATCGGAATGGATTATTATTCGGGCGACATTCACAAGATACTTGCCGATGGCTCTGTAAAAGAATACCAGACTTCCACGCTGGCCGGCGTTGTGGACATTGGCGAAGATGAAAGCGGTGAACTATATGCCGTTGCAGGCAATGCGGTGTACAGCATTTTTACCGAAGAAGGCCTGCCGGTAACGTTAGTTGACTTCTCCGGTTCTGCCGGCAATGAAGGTGTAAGATTAGCCTGGCAAACTACCGAAGAAAGAAATTTCCGCGAGTTTGAGATAGAATACAGCAACAATGCGATCCGTTTTGAAAAAGCAGGAACTATACTGGCCGCAAATGCTTCATCCGGCTCCGATTATACCTTTTTTCACCGGAACACAGAAAAAGGAAGCTTTTACTACCGTCTGAAAATGATTGATACGGACAATACTTTCCAATACTCCCGAATGATTACCGTTAACACGACCGGCATGTTCAGCGAAAACTTTGTAAGGCCTTCCATAATCAGCAACGGCATGATCAATCTAGTTATTAACGAGCCGTTTCAGTCGTTTGAACTGATTAATACAAAAGGACAGATTTCACAGAAAGAAGAGATTTCCGGCAGAAACGGTGCTGTAAGCATTCCTCTGAAAACCCTGGCTTCCGGGATTTATACAGTCCGTATGGCCGGAGCGGACAAAGTCGTTCAGCAGAAAGTACTTGTAAAGGAATAAACACTTTTTATAATGTTGTAAAAACCTGAACTGAAAAGCATTTCAGTTCAGGTTCAGACCAACAGCGAGGCCGAGATAAGGCTTGCCGTTATAAAGCCAGTATACACTGTTTTTATCCAGCAAATGATCGATGCCGCCTATGATGCCGAACGTAAAATTGTCGATCCCCATAATGACCGCAGCGCCTTTTGACCAGATCATGCCGTCGTACTCAATGGCAATCTGATTACTGGTAACATAGGGATTCATGGCGGTAGCACCCAGTCCGGTGATGATACCGGCGGAAATACCGTAATGCTTAATTTTCTGATTGATCTGTCCAATCGGGTTTCTGTCATAGGAAAGCCGGTAAGTATCGTTTCGGAAACCGAGATAAACCGCACCATTAAGATTATTGCTGAACTGTCTGGGAAATGATGGTGCGGAAGGCCGGAATTTGAGCGGAATAGTCAGGATATCGACATCAAAACCATTTTGCCAATAGCGGTTTGCACGAATGGTTTCTGCATTTGCTTTCTGCGGATAGCTTTGTTTCGGAAGCGAGGAAGCTTTCAGGGAAAGCCGCTGCCAGCCTTTTTTCAGCGCATAGACGATAACGGAATCTTCGGTATTTTCAATGTAAACCTGCGCCTTTTTGCCTTGTACCCGGGAATGGTAAACGCCGTCGGCAAAAGCAAATTTAGGATTGTCTTTCAAGCCCTTACACCCGAACAAAGTTATAATTGAAGTCAAAAGCAACAGCATTAAGGCTCTGAAACGGATCATAAAAGTTCTGTTAATACGCATGTAATTTATAAAATAACCGGATTTATCCACACGGAACACAAAACGCATGATTTTTGGCAGGGCACAATATTTTAAATATTGGAATAAATTCAGTTAAAAATCCAATATGAAAGCAATAAACAATATTTCCGCCGGGCTTGCAGGTGCCGTTGTGCTCAATATCCTGCATGAAAGTGCAAAACGTTTTTTCCCGAATGCTCCGAGGGTTGATCTGGTCGGAGAAGAAGCCCTGTCCGGCATCCTCGAAAGTGCAGGCATAGAACCTCCGAAAGGCAATGCGTTGTACGCTGCCACACTGGCTGCTGACGTCGTAAGCAATGCATTGTATTACAGTCTGATCGGTGCAGGAAAAAAGGAGAATGTGCTTTTGCGCGGAGCCGGAATCGGGCTTGCGGCAGGAATCGGCGCATTAACCCTCACAAAACCGCTCGGCCTGAACGATGCGCCTGTAAACCGTACAAACACAACAAAAGCATTGACAGTCGCCTGGTATCTTGTCGGTGGACTGGTAACTGCTCTGGTGATTAAAGGAACAAATAAATAAGGTTTTCTGAAACGTAAGCAAATCATATATTCCCGGCATTTGTATCCCTGATTCGAATGTCCGGGAATGATTGTATCAAAGCAAGAGTAAAAAGACGGATTCCGAATTTATTATTTTACTGACAAATAATTACTTGAAATCGATTGAATAACTGGTTGTACAATTTACTTTTTAACTGCTGCATTTCTGATCGCAGAAAGCTAATTGCAACGAGCTGATTATACCCCAAAAAAAGCCTTCGTATTGTCTGGTACGGTAGAAATAATTCACCTTTAAATTGAAAAATACTTGGTCATTTCCGGATGGTTTACAGAATTCTAAACCACTTTGACAATGCAGCGAATGCGGTTTGATCAATCGATACTTTCCCTTTAAAATAACATATTCCAGGGAATGCATTTACATGAAAATGCCGGAAAAAAAATTATTATAATCATATTTACCGACCTTGGTTCTGCTTGTATATAAGCCTTTGAACTTTCGTTATACTTCTGTACGATTGTATGTTAATGCATCGGTTCTGCATATTTTTCATTCTTTTTTAAAGATTTCGGTATATTAAAAAAAGAAAATAGTTTAATTTTGGCTTAAACCGGTTATATTGTTTAGCAAAGTTAGATAAGCAATATTTTTGTAATCCATTTAGTTATAACGGACACGCACACTTCAGGTTTTTCCTGAATTTCATCAGATTTCAATTAAGTTTGGGTAAGAAAATTCAATATTCAGTACAGGATTGTTGTTTGAATGCCGGGCTGTATATAGATTCTTAAGTTATTTATCAAGTGTTGCTTCAAGTGTCTTTCTCAAAATTCAACGAAAGGCATTGATGACTGACAGCGCATTTATGATGAACTTCGGATGAGTATAACTACACTTTTCAACTTAACATTTAGTAAAATATATTCTATAACTCTGTACTGTATACTGATTTATAATTTTATTATTTTTTTGGCAGATGTTAACACCTATAAAAGTTTTTGATTTCAGGCAGGAGCCTGCATATGTAAGCAACGATTTTTCCAGTTCAAGAGAAAGTGAGGCATCATATTACGGATCAGACGGTTATCTGCATTTTACCGAGCCAGGACGAGAGGGCCTTACCATCAATGAGGATTTAGACAGCAGCGCCTGGATTAAAGTAGGAGCCGTCGCCATTGCATCCGAAAATGTTTCTGCCATTGACAGGCCCGGTAATGCGATGAAGCTGTTCGAGACCGAAGGTTCGGGCGAACACCGGCTTTCACTGAATGCAACGGTTGTTCAGGGAGAACTGGTTACCATCAGCGTATACCTTAAAGCCGCAACCGCAAGCCGTGTTCAGTTCAGTTTTGCTAATTCTGCAAGTTATACCGGAGGAAACCCGAGCGTCAAATTTGATCTTGAAACCGGTTCAGTCATCTCCGCCAGTTCCAATTTGATCGACCTCAAATACGCTTATCAGGAAAATGGCTGGTGGAAACTTTCCATTACCGGAATGCCCGACCTGGATACGAATTCAGGATTGCACGTTTACCTTCTGAGCGACGGCGATTCAATAAATTATGAAGGCCGGGAAAACAAATTTCTTTACATATCAGGCAGCCTGCTGGAACAAGGCGGCAACTCTACCGGTTACCCTCTGCGGTACAATTACAATGTTGCGGCAAACAATCCATTACTTGAAGGCGTGCTTATTGAACCGGCAGCAATAAACCTTGTTCCGTATTCACAGACACTCATCAACAGCAACTGGCGGAAGCAGTATGCTACCGTTGAAGAAAGCGGCAGGAAATCCCCGGATGGTGAAAACCCGGCATACAGAATTCAGGAAAATACCTCATTTACTTCACATTATATTGTTCCAAGTCCGATTATCGCTACGGAAATAGGAAGAACTTACACCATGAGCGCCTATCTGAAAGCAGGCGAGCGCAAATGGGCTTACTTTAATGTGAACGGACTGACTGTCCATTTTGACCTGACCGAAGGGATTGTTGGAAACAAAAGCAGTATTTTCTCCTCGGCACTGGTTCAGAAAGTAAACAACGGCTGGTTCAGATGCATTGCTACTTTTATCACTTACCTTCCTTACACATTCACAGTTATCGGACTGGAAGAACAGAATGGCCGCCAGTTTTACAAGGGCGACGGATCAAGCGGAATTTATGCCTGGGGCGTACAAGTGGAGAAAGGTCTGACGGCAACCAGTTACATCCGTACCAATGAAAGGCCGGTCAAACGTGCCGCGGATGTTGTGACATTGATCAAACCCGAAAACAGCGGTCTGCATGATGTATTTATACAAAGAATGGATGGCGGAAAATGGACAAGCAAGATCGACGGCAACTATGAAATACCGACTTCTGCAAGCGTAACGCAGGTTATCAACTTTTATGATACGGACGACAGTATCATCAGCAAGGAAGAAACGGCACAAAACCTGTTTCCGCAGGAATATGCAGAAGTTGGGGAAAGCGGCACGCTGATTACTTTTTTCGAAAGAATGTATAATGCACAGCATGCCAATAAAAGATGGTCGTTGCTGAAAGCCATTAATAAATCCTCCCCTATTTATCGCTTTGAGGTCAAAAGCGGAGACGTCTGGTACGGTGATATAAATAACCAGAACCGGGAACGTTCGGAGTTTTACATGAAGAATTCAGATCTTCCTTTTGATCAGGACATCTGGCTTTCATTTTCCATGCGCATAGCAGAGGGCGATGCACTTAATCTGGCTCCTACTGAATTCTGCTACATTGGCCAGTTTCATGCAAGTCCTGACGAGCACGATGTTCCTTCACCGCCAATTCTTGCCTTGCGGCTGGATGGTCTGGATACCGTAAATGTTTTCACCTGCTCAACGCCTAACAATCCGCACAGGCAAAGTCCGAAATCAGTACTCAGAGGAAGCAGTCAGTTTACGCGTGGAGTCTGGCACAAGATTGTAATGCGCACGCGATTTTCAACTACAAGAGGGCAACTGCAATGGTGGAAAAACGGAGAAGAAGTGATTGATCTGTCGGGTATTGAGATCGGCTATCCTGATAGAATCGGACCATACTGGAAATTCGGAATTTACCGTTCGCCGATGCCGCAGACACTTACCATTGAGTACGCCAATATGGAACTTTCGTACGACAATTCCCTTCGGTCACGCATCGCACAGCCTTTACTGATTGTCTAGTTACCTGCATTGAGTTTTTAAATCAAAAAAATTCAATCTGTATAAATGGCTGAAATTGCTTGTTATGCAAGTATTTCAGCCATTTTGCTTTTATGTATTTCTGTTTTACCAAGGTACTTTCCTGCAAACAGCAGTAACCTCTGGCGATAAAAAACAAAACGGGCCGGCATGAATGCCGGCCCGTTTTGCAATACCGTAAATTACCGTTTCCGATTATTTTACATCCCAGAAAAGCCTGGTTGTAAGTTTGTCATTTTCCCTTACAGCCGCATAATTGGTCGGGTTGTAAGTTACTTCGTTACCCGGATAGTTCCATCTTACAGGAGGCGTAGTCTGGTTATTGGCATTGTCCACCTGGAACTGCAATGTTGGCATGTCGAGTCTGCGGATTTCTGACCAGTTTTCATAAGCCTGAACGATGTTGAAATGCAGCCATTTCTGAGTAGCAATCAGGCTGAGTTTTGCAGCAGGCGTTGTCGCTTTTGTCCAGTTGACAGCATCTTTTGCAATGTAAGCAGTGACTTGCGCACTAGTTGCCGGATCAGGAATAGTTGCATCCGTAATACCTGTTGCATTAGTCACAGCAAGAATATCATTATAGAAATCAACAGATTGCGCGATTGCAGTTTCATAAGCTGTTTTTGCCAAAGCCTCATTTCCATTGTTCAGGTAATATTCTGCTTTGATCAAGTTTACCTGAGCTGCATTGATAATTACACCCGGAAAGAATTGGTTGTTACTCAATGTATATCGGTTGTAAATTGAAACCAGTCCATTCTGATACATGGTTGTCTGCAGAGCCGAAGTTGCAAGCGGGTCGATACCAGCATAAACACCGTTCGCCTTTTGACCAGGTTCGAAAATGATTTTCAAGCGTGGATCTGCATTGGTATTCATGTGATCGATCATTTTCTTGCTTGCAGTGTTTCCAAACCAATCACCGCCAGATGCGATACCATCCTTAAATCCTTTTGAATTGATATCTGTATTGATATCAAAAACATTGATTTGAATATTCTGATCGTTGTTTTCAACAATTGGAAAAGTAGTAGTATTACCCAGAATCTCACCGATTTCAGAAGTTGCACGCGCTTTGAAGTCAGGCGCAGCAGATACGCGAATCAACATACGAAGACGAAGCGAGTTGGTATAACGTTTCCACAAATCAATGCTTCCTTTGTTCACAAAATCAGAAGTCTGAAAAGATTTCTGATAACCTGCATTCAATGTGGTTCCATTCAATTCAGTTGCAATTGACTTTAAGTCATCAAGCATTAATGTGTAAATAGATTCTGGTGAATCAAATTTGGCACTTGATTGTACATAATCGCCATTGTTGGCGCTTACCATACCTGCTTCTGTAAAAGGAATTGCTCCAAAAAGGTCAACAATGCGTTGTGTATAATCGTACAAATAGACCCTGGCTGTTAGCATAAAGATCTTTTTGTTAGCTTGCTCTTCAGCGGATTTACTTGCATAAACCTTTTCTAATTCCCGGAATTGAGACAAGGTATTGTAGTAGTTGTACCAAACCTCCTGTACACCGGCTGAACCTGGTACATAATTACCTGATTCGAAAGGCCAACCTACTGCCTGATTGTACCGATTCAGCGTGGTTCTCAAAGTAACAAAGTAGTTTCCATAACCTGGCAGTATATACTCCCGGTTTGTGTACATAATACCGGTATACTGCTTTTCGATAGTTGTTTCGGAAATCTTTGCAGGATCCGCATACCTTTTAGTAAACTCGGATTCTTGACAAGACGCAGCCACCAGCATAAGTCCTGCCAATAAGAATGATGATATTTTTTTCATTGTCATGATCAATTTTAAAATTTAGAAGCTGGCTCTCAGCATTACACCCATAGTGCGGAAAGATGGATTGCTACCTGCGTTGCTGATGTTTTCATACCATCTTGAACTGATGTTCGTTTGCTCTGCATCCAGATCTTTTACAGTCCTGTACAGGAAGAAAAGGTTACGTCCAAACACTGATAGTGATACGTTCTGGGCACCCAATTTTCTTCCGATGTTGGAAGGCAGACGGTAAGCCAGTGAAAGCTCACGCATTTTAAAGTAAGTATTCTCCTGAACATACAGTTCGTAACGCGCATTACCGTATTGAGGTCCTCCCCAGTTATAAGTTGAATTGTAGTAAACCGCCTGTGAAACCACATTTGTATTCACTTCACCCGATGCAGTTACACCGTCCATCAGCATACCATCATTGTACACCGGCTGTCCTGCAGGCCCTGCTGCTTCCGATGTTTGAACACCTTTACCATTCTCATCTACGTAGTAAGAAAGTCCGCCATGCTCCTTGTCCATATAATTGAGGCTCTCCTTGGTCAACCCTCTTGATGTCATCCAGTTAATACCTGTTGGCATAATATGTCCGCCTACACGGAAGTCAATTACCGCATCAACAGTGAAGTTTTTATAGCTGAAAGTATTCAGTAAACCTCCGGTAAGTTTTGGCATCGCATTACCTACTTTAATCCAGTTGTCTCCATCTAACTGATACAAACCATTTGGTCCTACTATACCTTGCCCCTGCGCATTTCTAAGAATACCATGCGCAAAAATATCTCCCATTGGCTGACCAACAATTGATCTTACCTGTGCAGCATTTCCATCGTAATCAGCGTGCAGCAGCTCTGTTGAATTATTTGTAAGCTTTTCTACCTTGTTTGCGTTTTTTGCCAGGTTCAAAGTAAGATCCCAGTTGAAATCATTCAGGCTGGTAGCTCTGATCGGGCTTACATTAAAGGCAACTTCAACACCCTGGTTTCTTAAAGTACCGATGTTGGCAAGAATGGTTCTTGCACCTGTAGTAGCTGCAATGTTCAGCGGAAGTATCTGGTCTACGATCTGTGCATTGTAGTAAGCAATATCTAATCCGATACGGTTCTGGAATAATTTAGTTTCCAAACCAAATTCAAATTCACGTTTTTGCTCCGGACGAATTCTGTCGTTACCACGATCTGCACTCATGTTAGTATAAAGTACCGAAGCACCTCCTCTTTCCTGTACACTAAGATTTCCTTGCCCAAATGCTACGTTAGCACGATAGATTTCAGGATAATTACCCACAATCCCGAACGAACCTCTCAATTTACCATAACTGAAAAACTTTGGAAGACTAAATGCGTCAGAGAACACAAAGCTGGCATTAACAGAAGGGTAAACAAATGCATTGTTACCAGGTGCCAATGAAGAAGTACGGTCTCTTCTGATTGTTCCTTCAACAAAGAAAAGGCTTTTGTAATCGAAATTAAGTGTTCCCATGTAAGCATCGCGCAAGTATCTGATTCTGGATTGCTTGCCATTGGCGAAGTTTACACTTGCACCAAGGTCGAAGAAGTTTTCAGTGCTCAACCCACCATTAGTTGATCTTTGAATAAAGGTATTCAGTGTTCTGTTTGCAGTATAACCTCCAAGCGCAGATAATGTTACATCCTCACCAAATTTCTTTGTATAGGTCAAAAGTAAATCACCGTAAACATTATTGTACAAGTTGTTATCCATTCCAAAATTACCTGAGTATCCGAATGCAAGCGGTAATGAACTGTATTCTTGGTTTTCCATTCTTTCGCTGGTCCAGTCAGTTGCGATACGGCCTCTTAGTTTCAGACTTTCAAGAATGTCCCAGTGCTGGGTAATACTTGCGATTACACGGTCTGTGTACTCAAAATACTGGTTCTTTCTCGTGTTCCAAACGTAATCCGCAATATCTGCTTTGAAACCATTGTAAATAATGTTCTCATTTGGAGTCAAGCTTTGCGTTCCTGCACCAGTTACAAATTTATAGCCAAGACTTGTCTGGTATTTGTCATTGTACCAGTCAGCTGACTCAAAACGGTTCATCATACCCGTAAAGTTGTTGATCATACGATCCACTTTAAAAGGTCTGTTGTAAGTATATTGGTTTACATAGTTAACCATTAAATCCGTTTTCAGCTTTTTGTTCAGGTTGAAGCTCGCATTTAGGTTAGCGATATTCTTGCTGTTTTTAGACTTATAGCTAATCATTCCATTGTCCTGACGGGTAAATGAAAAACGGATATTTGCATTGTCAGTTGCCTTTGAAATAGAGAGATTGATGTTTGAGCTGCTCGCATTTTCAAACAAATCGGCATAGCTGTTACCGGATGGAGAATAAGGTCTGATCTTTCCATCCCAAGCCATTACTGGCTGTCCGTCAAATTTAGGACCGAAGTTAACTGTTGCACCAAGTAAGCCTCTTGTTTCCTTAACGCCGTCACCGTCGGTATCGTAGTAGATAAAACCTGCTGCATCCTGACCACCATTGTTGTAGTTCAACGGATAACCCGGACCTCTTACATCTTGATAACGTGGCAAATAAGCAATTTTATCAACATTGTAGCTGGCGTTAAAATCAACTCCAAGGCCTTTTTTACCTTTACCAGTTTTGGTAGTTACAAGCAAAACCCCGTTAACAGCTTCCGAGCCATACAATGCAGCAGCAGAAGCACCTTTCAATACCGAAATGTTCTCGATATCAGCAGGGTTCAAATCCAGAAGACCGTTTCCGCGCAAACGCTGATCCGCCCAGAAGTCACCGTTGCGAGCCTCACCGTTACGAATCGGAATACCGTCCAGAACGATCAGGGGCTGTGTATTACCTGTAATGGAGCTGAAACCGCGGATGTTGATACTTACACCAGAAGTAGCTCCGCCCGGCGTTGCATTGATCGTCACACCCGGTGCTTTTCCGTAAAGTGCCGTTGCAAAGTTTGGCGAAGCCGTTTTGATTAAAGCTTCGTTGTTTACGATTGCTGTGGCATAACCCAGTGCACGTTGTTCTTTGGAAATCCCAAGTGCCGTTACTACTACTTCATTCAATTGCGACGCATCTTCGTTCAGAACGACGTCCAGTGTTGTCTTGTTTCCTACCGGTGCTTCGATCGATTTGTAACCGATAAATGAAAAAACAAGTGTACTGTTCTGAGAAGCAGCAATACTGAATTTTCCGTCAGCATCCGTCGTCGTACCATTGGTGGTACCTTTAACCAGAACCGAAACTCCCGGTAAGGCTTGGCCATCGGAGCCCGACTTAACGGTTCCTGTAATCGTTTGAGCGAAAACAGGACTGCTTACCATCATCAGCATGACAATAAGTCTTTGTAAAATTTTTCCCATGAGTGGTTGATTAATTTGAGGTATTAAAATTTAATACAATCTTAACAATTAATTTATTTAAATATGCCCTACTTCTTAAAAAAAATTATTAATTTATTGTCAAAAAGCTAAAAAGCCAAATTAAATGTACATGATTATAAAGTAATAAGCGTTCCTGCACTGCCGTTTGCGGATGCAAGCACATCATGGGCATGACAGATGATTACGTTCCTGACACCATGATGAAGGGCATCAAAAGCATTGTCCAGCTTCGGGATCATTCCTTTGTTTATAACGCCGGCTGACTTGTAATTTGCATACGATTCCGGGTTCAATGTGGAAATAACGGCATCGTCATCTTCCGGATCAGAAAGGACTCCTTTTTTCTCAAAGCAATACACAAGATTTACATTATAATCGGCTGACATGGCAACTGCCGTTGCGGAAGCCATTGTATCCGCATTGGTGTTCAGCAGCAAACCTTCCGAGCTGTAAGTAAGCGGAGCAATCACGGGAACAAGGCCGCTGTTCAGCAATGCATCAATCTGCGCATTATTTACAGCCTCAATGTCACCGACAAATCCGTAATCAATATTTTTCACAGGTCTTTTCACCGAACGTATGATGCCGCCGTCAGCGCCTGTCAAGCCGATGGCATTGCAGTTGGATGCCTGAAGCTGCGCAACCAGATTTTTGTTCACCAATCCGCCGTATACCATTGTAACCACGTCCAGCATCGGCTTGTCCGTGATCCGCCTTCCTTCCACCATTTGCGTTTCAATTTGAAGATCAGCAGCGATTTGCGTGGCGATTTTCCCTCCGCCGTGCACCAGAATTTTGTGTCCGTCCAGTTTGGCAAAATCGCTCAAAAACCGGGAACATGCCGCGGGGTTATCAATCACGTTGCCGCCTATTTTTATAATGTAAAGAGCCTGGGACATTGAAATAAGATTTACTTTTCTGAATTTAAGCCGACAAAGGTAACAGAAACGGGATTCGGTGAGAAAGGGAATTTTAATTCGTGAATTTTTTTGGCAAAATTACGTTGACTATCCAAAGCTGACGCCTTCAGCCTATTTTCCGAACAGCAATATGAAACGCAGTATATTCTTATTAGTAGGTATTTATCTCCTTTTTACAAATACCGTTTTTGCACAGATACAAAAAGCCAAAGCGCACTGGACTTATTCATTTTCCAAAAATGAAGTCCGAAAAGGGGAAACCGTGGATCTCATCTTTACTGCGGTTATTGACAAAGACTGGTATATGTACTCATCGGATTTCGATCCGGATCTGGGCCCGATGCTTACAACGTTCAATTTTGAAAAGAACAACACGTTTGAAGTGGTCGGCAAACTGAAACCGCAGAACCCGAAAACGAAATTTGAAGAAGTATGGGGCGGCAATGTTCGTTATTTTGAGAAAAAAGGCGTTTTCAAGCAGACTATCAAAGTTCTGGCCGACAATCCGGTTATAAAGGGAAGTTCTGAATACCAGACTTGCAGCCACGTTACCGGTTTGTGCATTCCGGGAAACGATGATTTTGAGTTTACAGGATTAAAAGTTGTTGCTGCTTCCGCTCCGGTTAATAACAATACAGCACCGGCTGTCGGAGCTACGGCGCCGGCGGATAAAAACACAACTTCTCCGGCCATTTCTACTTCCAGCGGCTCGGCTGATTCCATTGAAAAAGTATCGGCAGCAACAATGGATACAGCTTCGTCTGAGGCAAATACTTCGTCCAATGCACCTGAAATCAACACGGCAGCCAATGTTTCCCTTACCGCCGAAGATCCTGCTGCGGGAAATTCATTGCTGGGATTTGCGCTGGCTGCATTTCTTTCCGGGCTTGTTGCATTGCTTACGCCATGCGTTTTCCCGATTATCCCGATGACGGTAAGCTATTTTACCAATCAGGAAAAAGGAAAGCTGAAAGCTTTTATGTACGGCATTTCCATCGTGCTGATTTATACCCTGATCGGAACCGTGGTTTCACGACTCAACGGCCCTGCATTCGCCAATTTCCTGAGTACGCACTGGCTGCCGAACTTGTTGTTCTTTGCCATATTCTTTGTCTTCGGGTTATCTTTTCTGGGGCTGTTTGAAATTGTTCTGCCAAGCAGTTTTGTAAACAAAATGGATGCACGTGCGGATCGCGGCGGTTATGCAGGCGTTTTCTTTATGGCTTTTACGCTGGTTCTGGTTTCGTTTTCCTGCACCGGCCCGATCGTCGGCAGTTTGCTCGTGGCGTCTGCGGGCGGCGCGGTTGTAAAACCGATTATCGGAATGGCTGCGTTTTCTTCGGCGTTTGCAATTCCGTTTACCTTGTTTGCCCTTTTCCCGCAATGGCTGAAATCTTTGCCGAAATCCGGCGGCTGGCTCAATACCGTTAAGGTTGTGCTGGGTTTTCTGGAACTGGCTCTTGCATTGAAATTCCTGAGCATTGCCGATCAGGTTTATCACTGGCGGCTGCTCGACAGGGAAATTTACCTTGCTTTCTGGATTGTAATCTTTTCAATGCTGGGCTTTTATCTTCTTGGTAAAATCAGGACGCCGCACGATTCGGTTGTGGAAAAAGTGAGCGTTCCCAAGTTATTGCTTTCCATTGTCACGTTCACATTCGTTGTTTACATGATTCCGGGCATGTGGGGCGCGCCACTGAAAGCACTGGCCGGTTATCTTCCGCCGCAGTCCACGCTGGATTTTGATCTTGGAAAAAGAACGGCCGGCGTTGCGCCTTTCGCTGTTTCCGGTGAAGCCCGCAAGTATTCCGATCTTTTTCATTTGCCGCATGAACTGGAAGGTTTTTTCGATTACAAAGATGCTCTGGCCTATGCAAAAAAGGTTAACAAGCCTGTATTTATCGATTTTACCGGTCATGGCTGCGTCAATTGCCGTGAAATGGAAGCGCGCGTCTGGGTGGATCCTGCCGTACAGCAACGTCTGAGAAATGATTACGTGATCGTTGCGCTTTATGTCGATGACAAAACAGAACTTCCTGAATCGCAATGGTATACTTCCAAATACGACAACAAGGTCAAAAAGACAATTGGTGCGCAGAATGCGGATCTTCAGATTGTAAAATACAACAACAATGCGCAGCCGCATTACTGCCTTGTGGACCATAACGGAAACCTGCTTGTGGCTCCAAAGAATTACGATCTGGATCCAGCCAAGTTTGCTTCGTTTCTGGATACCGGCAAGGCTGCATTTGAGAAAGCGATGTAGTTTGGCATAAAAAATAACACCTGTGTCTTCACAGCATGTTATTTTTTTATCAAGCATTTACTAAATGCCAATATATTTTGCAGGATTATGGCTTATTTGAAGGTTCTTTATGATCTTCTTATAAACCCGTTTGAAAACCGATGGCAAAATTTTGGTCGCTCGCATTTCTTCTTTTTTCCTCCTTTACATTAGTTGCACAAAACTTCCGTCCGCCCGCTGTTCCGCTTGTTACCGTTGATCCTTATACCAGCGTATGGTCATTTGGCGATGCGCTCAATGGTTCCATAACCAAGCACTGGACCGGAAAACCACACCCCATGGATGGCCTTATCCGCGTGGACGGCAAAACATACCGCTTTCTTGGAGCCGCCAGTCCTGAGCTGAAAATCCTTGTTCCGGTAGCTAAAGAAACGGGCTATACGGCAAAATATACGATTTCTAACCCTGGTGAAAACTGGTTTAAAGAAAGTTACAATTCGGCTGCATGGAAAAGCGGGCAAGCGCCGTTCGGCACCAAAGAGCGTAACGATAACATGCTGAAAACCGGCACCATATTTCCGAATGAAGTATGGTACCGACGTGAGTTTACATTGGCCGAAACCGATCTGGAAAAACCGGGCCTGAATATTTTTCACGACGATGATGTAAAAGTATTTATCAACGGCGTTCCGGCTTACGAATGTGCTCCTTGCTTCACGGGCGATTATGAATTAAAACCAATCAGCGAAGCAGCCCGCAAATCGCTTAAAAAAGGAAAGAACATGCTGGCTGCTTATTGCAAGAACGGTGCTGGTCCCGGTTATATTGATATCGGCATTGTGGATGAAAAAGCATCGAAAGGCGGCAACATAATTCTTTCGGCAAAGCAAAGCGGCTTTGAAATGAAAGCTACGCAAACGATTTACGAATTTGAAGCCGGCCCTGTTCATCTGACCGCAAAGTTTGTAGCGCCGCTGATTATGAGCAACCTCGAACTGCTTTCCAGACCGGTAAATTATGTTGTATATGACGTAAAATCCAGCGACGGCAAAACGCATGACGTTCAGATATTGAATGCGGTTTCAGGTTTGTGGGCAGTGAATGATTACAGCCAGGATGTTACAGGAAAAACTGCCAATGCAAACGGATTGCTGATGCTCTCTCTGGCTAACAAAGAACAGAAATTACTTGCCCGCAAAGGAGACAACGTCCGTATTGACTGGGGACAAGCGTACTTGTCCGCACCTTCAAACATTGCAAAAAGCTTTGCAACAGGCGCTTCAACGGATCTTGTAAAATCCTTTACTACAAATGGTATTTTGAATAATAAACCCGGAACAGACGGAAATGCTGCTTCCACATCCATGGCAGTAGTTCTGGATGCCGGCAAAGTGGGCGCTGAAAACAAATCGCTTCATGCCATGCTCGGGTATGACGATGGCTATTCGGTTCAGTATTTTGGCAAAAACCTGCGTCCTTGGTGGAATAAGGATGGAAACAACACGATTCAGAACGAGCTGAAAAATGCAGAAGACGATTTTACCAAAATTCTTGAAATGTGTGCAGAAACTGACAAAACGATTTATGAAGATGCATTAAAGGCCGGCGGAAAAGAATATGCCGAACTTTGCGTATTGGCTTATCGTCAGGTAATTGCAGCGCATAAGCTGGTTGCCGATCAGAATGGCACACCGTTGTTTTTTTCCAAAGAGAATTTCAGTAACGGTTCTATTGGTACGGTGGACATTACGTATCCTTCTGCGCCTTTGTTCCTGCTTTACAATCCGGTTTTGTTGAAAGGAATGATGGAACCGATCTTTTACTATTCCGAAAGCGGAAAATGGACAAAGCCTTTTGCAGCGCACGACGTCGGAACGTATCCGCAGGCCAACGGCCAGACTTACGGCGAAGACATGCCGGTGGAAGAATCGGGTAACATGCTCATTCTGACGTATGCAATTTGTAAAGCTGAAAACAATATTGATTATGCCAAAAAGCACTGGAAAGTACTTACAACCTGGGCCAATTATCTGAAAAAAGAAGGTTTTGATCCGGCTAACCAGCTTTGTACCGATGATTTTGCCGGACATCTGGCCCGGAACGCGAACTTGTCCATTAAGGCGATTATGGGATTGGCTTCTTATGCAAAAATGGCCGAGCAGCTGGGTGACAGCAAGGAAGCCACAGAAGTAAATGCATTAGTTAAAGAATTCGCAGCAAAGTGGATGGAACTTGCCGACAGCGGCGATCATTATGCCCTTACTTTCGACAATAAGGATTCGTGGAGCCAGAAATATAATCTGGTTTGGGATGAGCTTCTTGCACTAAACGTTTTTCCGGAAACAGTTGCTGAAAAGGAAATCAACTATTACCTCACCAGACAGCAGCTTTTCGGCCTGCCGCTCGACAGCCGCAAAACCTATACCAAATCAGACTGGATCGTATGGACGGCAACACTGGCCCAAAATCAAAACGACTTTGACGCTCTTATCAAGCCGGTTTACAAATACGCCATGGAAACGCCCGACCGCATTCCACTTTCCGACTGGCACGAAACGGTGGACGGGAAGTCAGTAGGATTTCGTGCGCGGTCCGTTGTCGGCGGGTACTGGATGAAAGTTTTGAAAGAGAAAATGAAGTAAACTATTGCTATGCAGTTGCCGGAAATCCGGCAACTGCATTTACATTAAAAAAAAGCATTGTAACATTTCTCAATTAACCGATCCGAACCAAATGGAAATGCTTGGAAAAATCCTCGTCGGCCTTGTTGCGCTTGAACATCTTTACATTTTGTACATCGAAATGGTTGCATGGGAAACAAAAGGCAAGGAAACGTTTAAAGGTTCGCTGGCTCCGGAGCTGTTCAGGCCGACAAAAGTACTGGCTGCAAACCAGGGTTTGTACAACGGGTTTCTGGCCGCAGGATTAATCTGGACATTTTTTATTACGGACCACAACTGGGCATTTTACATTGCTGTTTTCTTTCTGACCTGCATTATTGTAGCTGGCATTTACGGAGCATTAACTGCAAGTAGAAAGATATTTTTCGTACAAGCGCTGCCGGCGATTGTGGCCTTGATTGTATTACATCTCAGGTGAGAAAATCCGAAAACCAGAAGATGTACTTTCTAATAATGAAATAGTACTTTTTAGAGCTGAAATGAATTTATCCTTGTAAATTTAACATCGAGCGTTAAATTTACAAGGATGATAGAACGAGAATCACAAAACGACATATTCAATTTATTGAAGCAATTCCCTGCTGTTGGCATTCTTGGGCCGAGGCAAATTGGCAAAACTACGCTTGCATTTCAGATTGCAGAAAAGATTTCTCCTGAACCCATTTACCTTGATCTGGAATCGCCTTCGGATGCTGCACAGCTGAGCGAACCTGAACTCTATTTTAACTCACATTCGGATCGGACTATTATTCTGGATGAAATTCAACGGACTCCGGAAATATTTGCCGTCTTAAGAGGAGTTATTGATAAACGAAGAAGAGCAGGCCAAAAATCAGGACAGTTTCTGATATTAGGTTCTGCATCGCTCGATCTGTTGCAACAATCTTCCGAAAGCTTGGCAGGAAGAATTGCTTACATCAGGTTAACGGGTTTGAAAGCAACGGAAATCGATAAGGATAATATTGATAAATTATGGCTGAGAGGCGGATTCCCTGAAAGTTTCCTTGCTGAAAATAATAGCAGCAGTTTTGAGTGGCGCCAAAACCTGATCACAACTTATCTGGAACGCGATATACCGCAGTTAGGCTTTCGAATTTCCGCTGCTGTTTTGCGCAACTTCTGGACAATGCTCGCCAATGTTCAGGGCGGTATTTCAAACATGAGCCGTATTGCAGCCGGTCTTGGAATAAGTGTTCCGACAGCTAACCGTTATTTGGATCTGCTGGAAGATTTATTTTTAGTCCGCAAACTGCAACCTTGGTCTGTAAATGCAGGAAAGCGGCTTGTTCGTACGCCCAAGATTTACATTCGTGACAGCGGTATTACGCATACTCTTCTTAAAATAAGAAATCAGGACGACTTGCTCGGGCATCCGGTTCTGGGTGGAAGCTGGGAAGGTTTTATTATTGAAAATCTGCTTTCTGTTCTGCCGGACTGGGTTATTCCCTATTATTACCGCACCGCAGCCGGAGCAGAAATAGACCTTGTTTTAGAAATTAATCATCAGACAAGAATTGCCATTGAAATTAAAAGGTCTTTGACACCTGCTGTCAGCAAAGGATTCAGTACTGGCTGTGAAGATATCCAGGCTACGCACAAGTATTTTGTTTTTCCCGGAAAAAACAGTTACATGATTTCTGGCGATGTTAAAGTTGTTCCGTTGATTGAAATGATGGATGTGATTCGTAAGATTATAGATATTGAATAATGCATTTCAGATTGCAGAAAAGATTCTTTTTAAACCGGAGTTCTGTCTCAATTAGCCATCGGCATCTTCCACTTATTCAAAGGCAAACTCCCCATTTGCATTTCTCCTAACACTTTCTGAATATTCGCATTCCTAATAAAAACGCGAAACAATGAAAAATCTTAGACGATCTGCCCTGTTATGGTGCGGGTGCGGCGAAAGCCCCCCGGATGCCTCGTTTCGTGTGCATTAGGACACCTTAGACAGGGCTTTTTATTTCCTAAAAACACGAAAACGAAACAACAAACACACACTCTCGAGTTTTCGGATTCGCTATGCCTGGCTTATGGCCAGCAAGTAAAAGCATTATTTGAATTGAGCAGTCCGGCCGAAATGGTCGAAAATTTATGGGAGATTTACAGCGGCTTCGTCAATTTTGAAAAACAAACCGGCTACAATCCCCGCCAGGCCAATCTGTTTCTGACTTTCAGGGAACTAATGTTATTTTGCAGTCGGATTGAGGCAATGAAATAAGAATCTAGAGATGTTTTACTAAGTTATTCGATTGATCAAAATGTAAAAAAGCCTTTGCTATGATTCCATAACAAAGGCTTTTTTGATTTAATGCCTCTTTACTTATTTACCCAACGTCTTGATCAGCATTCCTTTAGTAACTTTTTCACCTAAATCCATGCCGTTGATAATTGCCAGTTCGTCCAGACGGTTATCCTGCTGGCCATTGTCTTTCAGAGCGTCGCGTAAAGTGCCGTCACGCTGAACCGATTTTACTCGGATACGGTCCGGTTTTCTGCTCAGTATATTCTGGTCTGAAACCGATTTGAAACCTTGCGCTACGGACCGGAACTGATTCAGGCTGCTGTCAAAATTGCCGGCTGCCGAAACGCCATGCATGGCATAAATATTTCCCCCGTACTGAATAAGCCATGTTGCAACCTGAATCGTACTTTCCGCAGACTGTGCCTGCGCCTGGCCGTTTTCAGACTGCGCCACTTGCTTTGAAACCATCACGATTGCCGGATTGCCGTTGATCGTCGTTTTAGTATTTTCCAGAACCTGCAGACTGTAATTCTTGACAGTTGCCTGCGCTGCCGCTTCCAGTGATTTTCCTTCAGCCATCATGAACATCATCATCGATTTTCCATCTTTTGCAGCCATCTGAAACTGAATCGGTGTATTTTCATATTGCCAGCCGCTAGGAACCGGAAACTGCAGTCTGAGTTCGGGATGATAAAAAACGTTATTTTCAACAAAACCCTGCTTCGGATCTTCTCCGTACACAATGCCGTCTATTTTGCGAAGATAAGTATCTCGGTTTACGTTGTATTTGGCCGGATGCTCCGTCTGATATTGGGTTGCCAGTTTCTCAACCTTGTTCATACGGTCGCCCGGATCGGGGTGCGTAGACTGGAAAGTAGGAATGCTTTGTCCGCTTTTTTCACTCAGTTTTTTCAGCGTTCCGAAGAAGTCGGCCATCTGGTGTGCGTCATAACCGATTTTGCTGGAATATTCCACACCAATCTTGTCCGACTCCGTTTCATGATCACGGCTGTAACTCAGCATCAATAATCCCAATGCCTGCTGCGACTGATCGGCAAGGCCTCTTACCGTTTCGGAAAGCACCATTCCGGCCATTAACCCAACCTGCCCCAGAATCTGCGAAGTTTGCTGACGTGCCGAATGGCGTGCCGTAATATGCCCGATTTCGTGACCGAGTACACCTGCAAATTCCGCTTCATTATTAAAATGTGCCATGATTCCCCTTGTGAAGTATACGTAACCGCCCGGCACAGCGAAAGCATTCACAACGGGAGAATCAACTATAAAAAACTGATAAGGAAGATCGGGCCGGTGCGAAATTTTGGTCATGGCCTTTCCCTTTTCATTGATAAATGCCTGCAGGTTTTTGTCATCATAAATCCCCATGGTGGCCACTACGGACGGATGCGATTCAGCTCCAAGCGCAATTTCCTTTTCCTGCGACATAAAAATAAGCTCCTTTTTTCCGGTAACCGGATTTTTGGAACATCCTGTCAGGAAGCCGGCAGCTACTATAAAGCTTGTAATAATGTGTAGTTGAAATTTTATTTTCATAAAACCAAAAATCGAATGTTACTAAGGAAATAATAATTGAAATCGTAAGGAATTCTACGAAAGAATCATGCCAAATTGAACAGAGCTTTGTACGCCGGACTTTGTGCAAAAAATATATTTACATTAACTGTGCTTATTACATAAATTACGCCGGAATAGGATGCAGATTTTCATTTTACTACAAAGTTGCCGGTTCAGCTGCAAAGCAGAGCATACATTTACACGATGAATTCAGAAAAAAGTAATTACAGTCTTTTACCGTCATGGCTGGTCCGGCTTGACTTTATGGGCATTTTCGAAAAAGATCCTTTCGGCAATTATCTGATCATCAAAAGGTTTTTCATCTTTGTGCTGGGCTGGTTTACTTATTACCGCTATACGGCTGTCAATAAAATCAGGATCATCGGCAGCGACCAGTTGCTTGATCTTCCCGATCACGGCGTGCTTTTTCTTTCCAATCACCAGACTTACTTTGCCGATGTCATTGCGTTTTACCATATTTTCTGTGCGGCCAAATGGGGTTATAAGGACACGATTTCGCCTCCGTTCTATCTATTTTCTCCGCGCGCCAGGTGTTATTATGTTGCAGCCGCCGAAACGATGAAAGGCGGAATTTTGCCAAGATTGTTCAGCATGGGCGGCGCCATTACGATTGAACGCTCCTGGCGCGCCAACGGAGAAAATGTACAAAGGCAGCTCGACAATTCCGCACAGGACCGAATCGGACTCGGGCTTGGGCATGGCTGGGTAATCAGTTTTCCGCAGGGTACAACAAAGCCGTTTGCGCCGGTAAGAAAAGGAACGGCGCATCTGATCAAGGAACATCAGCCGATTGTCATTCCGGTTGTGATCAATGGCTTCAGACGTGCATTTGACAAGAAAGGATTACGGTTTAAAAAACGGAACACAAAACTTACGGTGCAGTTTAAAGCGCCGATGCATTTTTTACCCGATGAGTCCATTGAAAGCATGATTGAACGGGTTACAAAAGCCATTGAGCAGGAAGCTCCTAAAGACGGAATGGCAACTGCTGCATCCTGACATGGAATGCTTTTTTAAAGTATTTTTCTATGGGCAAAAAAGTACTGATCACAGGCGGAACCGGCGTAATCGGCAAACGCCTTACCGAACTTCTTCTTGAAAAAAATTACGACGTTGCTTATCTGAGCCGGAAGAAGAAGGATATAAAGTCTGTTCAGGTTTTTGAATGGGATATTGCGAAAGGATACATCGAAGAAAATGCACTGGAAAATACCGATTTTCTGATCCATCTTGCCGGTGCCGGCGTTGCAGACGAACGCTGGACCGAAGAGCGTAAAAAAACCATTATTTCCAGCCGTACCGACAGCATTCTGCTGATTGCGCAAAAACTAAAGGAAAAAAACATCAAACCTGCTGCTTTCATCTCCGCTTCCGGAAGCAGCTACTACGGTGAAGACACCGGCGACATCCGGCATACCGAAAGCTCGCCTCCCGGCAACGACTTTCTTTCACACGTTACTATAGAATGGGAAAAAGCAGCCGGCGCCGTTGCCAAGCTTGGAGTCCGTACCGTCATACTCCGAACTGGCATTGTGCTGAGCATGGAAGGCGGAGCAATTCCGAAAATGGCATCGCCGGCGCGTTTCGGATTCGGCGCACCACTGGGCTCGGGCAAGCAATGGATTCCGTGGATTCATATTGACGACATTTGCCAAATGTATATCGATGCCATGGAAAAGGAAACGTGGAACGGAGCCTACAATGCAGTGGCCAGCCCACCGGTTACAAACGAAGAACTTACAAAACAGATTTGCAAAACACTGGACAAACCTCAGTTTTTGCCTAATGTGCCTGCTTTTGCACTAAGAATGGTTTTCGGAGAAATGGCCAACGTGGTGCTCGGCAGCAGTTATCTTGTTAACAAACGGATTGCGGAAGAAACCGATTTTCAGTATAAATATCCTGATCTATCCGAGGCTCTGAAAGAAGTATTCAGTAAGTAAATACGAAGAATCTTTATTCTTCAGATTCAGAAACCTGAACAGAAGACAGCCATTTGTCCCGCTGTATTTTGGCATCCGGATCTTCCGTTACATTCAACTGAATATGGCCATCATCAGAAACTGACATGTGCAATCCGACAAATTCAAGGGCTTCGTTCAGTCTTGTTTCAAGCGGTTCGGCGGTAAAAATACAGTCATTCCAATACCATTCCAGCGATTCTCCGGCAACTTCTTCGACTACATTTATATAATCCTGTAATGCATAACCGATAAAAGGCTTGCCGAAACGAACCCATAACAAGCGCATTACATCGTCAATGGATTGCCTGTGATCCGATATTTTTCTCAGATAAAGATCAAGGATCAGCGCAGCCAGCGCACCTTTATGGTATACGGAAACTTTACGGTCGGGAATGCCTTTTTCGTAGCCGTCCAGCCATAAATCAAACGAGGAATCGGCAAGCGACTGCGTGGCATTTGCACTGTGTTCAAAATGCCTTTTCATGTAAACTTCCAGTTCCTTTATATAAGCCGCATCGTCAAAAACGCCGGCTCGCCTTAGGAAAAGATCGCCGTAATACGTTGTGCAGCCTTCTGCCACAAAACACGTCCGGAAATAATTTTCTTTAGTAAAATCGTACGGCAAAAGTTCCTTCGGGCGAATTCGGATAATATTCCAGGCGTGGAACAGTTCATGCGAACTTACGCCCAGCAGATCGGCGTACATGCCTTCGCCTTCATCATCCGGCCCGAGTACGATCATCGTAGAATTATGATGCTCCACGCCGTGATAAAATGCTGTCGGCAGAATGAGGTTCAGAAAATGATATTCCGTTTCGGGAAATTCGCCCATTGTAGCAATCTGTTCGGCAGAAAAACGCCGGAAATCATGCTCGATGCGTTTCCAGTCCGGACGAATGTTACCGTGCATCCAGACCGAGAACTGTACATTTTCAACCTGATATTCAATTTTCTGTAAAGTCTGCGACGCCAGCAAAGGACTGTCTACAAGTTCATAAAAATCCTTTGCGTACAAGCTATTTTTACCTGCTGAGGACAAGCCGCAGGCAATTGTATAATTCTCGGGCAAATCAAGATCAATCGTGTAAGCTTCCGAAATGCGGCCTTCAGTATACATGCAGAAATTGATGAAATTCAGATACCAGAGTTCCTCATCCGCATAACTGGTTCCGGCATTCCTGACGTTGGCATAATACGTGTACCGGAGTTGTACTTCATTTTCGCCAGCCGTTCCAACCCGCCAGCGGTCTTTGGTTACTTTGTATAAATCGCATTTCTGACCTGTTGCTGAAACGGCTTCGATAAATTGAATATTTTTGGCAAAGTTCTGAATTTCGTACCGGCCCGGCCTCCACGCCGGAAGCTGAACTTCAATAAAGTCTGTTTCAATGCCCGGGATTGTATAAATAATGTGCAGTAAACGGGTTTGCGGATCAGGTACAGAAATAGCGTAATGCATGGATTTTAACAGGTTATAAAAGCAAAATGAAACCGCGGCGCACAGATAAACCAAAATTCCGGATTTCTACGTTACTAGTTGCAATACTATAAATAAACGACTTTCAGATGAAAAATAAAATCCTCCTGCTTTGCACAATGCTGCTTATGATTCTGGCATGCCCGACATTAATGGCGCAGAACGATGAATATTACCGTCCGGATTCGCTTCGGAACGAAAACCCGCAGGAAACCGAGGAAAAGCCGGTACAAGCACCAAAACCGGTTGAGAAAAAGAAAGATGTGGAATTCAGCCAATTGCCGTTTCTGGAAAGGCTAAGGCTTGGCGGAAGCTTTGGTTTAAGCTTGGGAACGGTCACCAACATCAATCTTTCGCCCATGGCGGGTTACGAACTGACGGAAAAGCTGATTGCCGGCCTGGGCCCTACCTTAATGTATTTCAGATATAAATATTATGACATCAATACCGCATATTACGGCGGGCGCGGCTTTCTGATGTATTCTGTTGTTCCCAAAGTCAAGATCATTGCAGAATTTGAAGCCCTGAATGTGGAAGGTTCCTATCAGAAACGGCAGTGGCTCGCTTCTCCGATGGCCGGCGCGGCTTACTCCATGCCAATCGGCGGAAGGTTTATCAAAGAAGTCCATTTTACAGGTTTATACAATTTCAGCTACAACACCCAGATTGATCCGTACAGCCGGCAGAACCTTTCACCTTACGGAAGCCCGTTCGTTTTTCGGGTCACATTTCTCTGATTTGTTCAGATGGAATATTCCGCAAAAACTCACATTCCGCCGGTGGTTTGATTTTTTAGTCTTCACAAAAAACTTTGCGACAAAGCAAAACTGAGTATATAAACAACCATATATGGAAAATCCCGTATTAATTTTTGGCGCAGGCGATCTTGGCGTTCAGGCTCTGGACATATTCAGGCGTAACAACGTACTGGTTTATGGACTTCTTGACGACCACAAGGAACTGCACGGAAAAGAATTTGGCGACACCAGTGTTCTCGGAAATACCGATGATCCCGGATTTCTCAATATTATCGGATCAAAATGTGAGGCTTTTGTAGCCATTGGCGAACGCTCCGTACGTGAACGGCTTGTAGAAACGCTGCTGGAAGAATGCAAAAAAATGCCTGTAAACGCCATTCATGATACAGCCGTTATTTCGGATATGGCTTCTATCGGCCACGGAAACCTGATTGCAGCCCGTGTAACAATCGGAGCGAGATCGGTAATCGGACATCATTGCCTTGTACAAACGGCTTCGGTCGTGGATACTTCCGTCCTGATCGGGGATTATGTCACAATCGGAACCGGCGCTCTGATCAATGACCGCGTAAGACTGGGTGACGGCGTATTTGTGGGCTCAGGTGCAATTATTGTAGCCGGCATTGAAGTAGGAAAAAATGCACGGATCGGTGCAGGTTCCGTCGTAGTGGAAAATGTTCCGGCGGGTACCACGTACTTTGGCAACCCTGCCAGAAAGATCTGAAGCCAATAAAATTTATCCATAGTTTTTTTATTAAACCGAAAGACACTACCTTTGCAATCCTTTTGACAGAAAAAGTGAAAGAGCTAAGTAAATACAACATAGACATTTACGGTTTGGAGGACAAACAGTATGAATATGACATGGAATCCGGCGATGCTTTTTTTCAGGAACTGGAGCAGGACCTGATTGAGCAAGGCCATTTCAAAACGCATATTGTTCTCAACAAATCGGCAACCATGATCCAACTCAACTTTCATACGGAAGGAGTTGTAACTTTAATTTGTGACCGGAGCCTTGAACCGTTTGAAGAGCCCATTGATACAAATGAAAGGATTATCCTGAAGTTCGGCGATCATGATGAAGAGCTTACGGAGGAAATCGAGATTATAAACAGAAATACGACAAGAATAAACGTAGCACGTTATCTTTTTGATTTTATAGCCTTATCGCTTCCGATAAAAAAAATACATCCGAGCCTACGCACGGAAGAAGACGAAACAGACCTGCTGGATGAAGAAGACGGCATTCTAGTTTATTCTTCAGATACTTCCGAGGATGATGTGGAAGAAGAGGAAGAAAAGATTGATCCACGCTGGGAAGCATTAAAAAAGCTGAAAGGCGATCATTAATAAAACAAGTTACCTGTTAAATCAGATCTGAAAACAGTTTTGAAGTCTGCCTTAACAATAAAAGATTTACAATAAAATAAACAATACAGAACATAAAGCATCATGGCACATCCTAAGCGGAGACATTCCACTTCCCGTCGCGATTCGCGCAGAGCGCATGACTTCCTTACCGGAAAGCAATTAGCTACAGACACTTCAACAGGTGAAATCCACCAGTTTCACCGTGCACACGTTCACGAGGGAAACCTGGTTTACAGAGGTAAAGTTGTAGTTGAAAACTATACGAAAACGGTTTAGTTTCAGTCGATGAGCATATCAATTTCGCAGCAGCCGTATAAAAGTTGTTGCGAAATTCTTTTTTACTACGGTACATCTGCTAAATTTACACCTTCGATTTCTAACTTATTTGTCTAAAATAACAGCGTGTAAATGAAAATTGCGGTAGATGCTATGGGGGGAGATTTAGCTCCACAGGCAATTGTTGAAGGGGTTATTGATGCCGCTTCTGAACTACCATCCGAGGCGAGAATCGTTTTAATCGGCCGGGAAAGTGTAATTTGGGATATTTTTAACCAGAAAGATTTTAAGCCTGTTAACATTGACATCGTTCATGCAGAGGATGTTATTGAAATGGGTGAACATCCGACAAAAGCGCTTTCTCAAAAACCTAATTCCAGCATTGGAACCGGTTTCAAGCTTCTGAAAGAAAAAGAAGTCGATATATTCTGCAGTGCCGGTAATACCGGAGCCATGCATGTTGGCGCCCTTTTCAGTATAAAAGCGATTGAAGGTGTGCTGAGGCCAGCCATTGCCGGACTTGTTCCGCAGGTCGGAGGAGGATACGCAATCATGCTGGATATTGGCGCAAATGCAGATTGCAAACCGGAAGTACTTGCCCAATTTGGCGAAATAGGATCTATTTTTGCCCAACATACTTTCCAGATTGACCGCCCGCGTGTTGCATTGATGAACATCGGCGAAGAAGAGCAGAAAGGCTCTTTAACATCTCAGGCAACTTATCCGCTGCTAAAACAAAACAAACGAATTAACTTTACCGGAAATATTGAAGGGAAAGATCTCTTTACCAATAAAGCAGATGTAATTGTGACGGATGGTTTTACCGGCAATGTGCTGTTCAAACTGGGCGAATCTTTTTATGAAATTTCAAAAACAAGAGGTTTCAAAGATGATTTTGTGGATCAGACGAACTATGCATCCATTGGTGGAAGCCCGATTATCGGTGTGAATGGAAATGTTATGATTGCCCATGGGATATCGTCACCGCTGGCCATAAAAAACATGATCGGCTGGGCTTACAAGCAAGTCAAGTCAAAAGCATATTTACATATTACGCAGGCATTAAATTGATTCTGAATGCTTAAAACTGCTTGTATGAATAAAACGATACTGTCCTTTTTACCAAAATCTTTCCGGATTTTGAATAGTTAACTTTATCATGACCCATATAAAAGCCTCTATAACAGGAATACAAGGGTATGTGCCTGATTATATTTTGACAAATGCCGAATTGGAAACAATGGTTGCGACAAACGACGAATGGATTGTCAGCCGTACGGGGATCAAGGAAAGGCATATACTCAAAGGTGAAGGTTTGGGGAGTTCACATATGGGCGCCGAGGCTGTAAAAGGATTACTGGCCAAAACCAATACAAGTCCTGATGAAATAGATCTGCTGATCTGCGCCACTACTACGCCCGACTTTATTTTTCCATGTACTGCCAATCTGATTTGTGATATGGTCGGTATCCGCAATGTCGGAAGCTTTGATATTCAGGCAGCTTGTTCGGGATTTGTATATGCGCTTACACTTGGCTCCCAGTTTATTGAAACCGGCAAATACAAAAAGATCGTCATTGTCGGAACGGATAAAATGTCCGCAATCGTAGATTATACAGACCGCAAGACCTGCGTACTTTTCGGAGACGGCGCCGGTGCCGTTTTGCTAGAACCAAATACCGAAGGAAATGGCATTATTGATTCCATTATCCGTTCGGACGGAGCAGGCCAGCCGTATCTTCACCAGAAAGGAGGAGGAAGCAGGTACCCGCCAACGCATGAAACCATTGACATGGGATGGCATCATGTTTATCAGGACGGCTCGCAGGTTTTTAAATTTGCAGTAACCAACATGGCTGACATTTCTGCGGAAATCATGGAAAAAAACAGTCTGAAAGGCGATGACATTGCATGGCTGGTTCCGCATCAGGCCAACAAGCGTATTATAGAAGCCACGGCAAACCGCATGGGCGTCGGGATGAACAAGGTCATGATGAATATCCAGAATTACGGAAATACAACCTCAGCAACGATTCCGCTTTGTTTATGGGATTATGAATCACAGCTTAAAAAAGGCGATAATCTTGTGCTTGCTGCTTTCGGAGGTGGTTTTACCTGGGGATCAATCTATTTAAAATGGGCTTACTGAGCCTGAAATTCTGTTAGAAAATACAATTAATTACTATAAAATGGCAACTACTGCAGATTTGCGTAACGGGTTAGTGTTGAATTTCAATCACGACCTTTTTCAGGTAATTGAATTTCAACATGTCAAGCCAGGAAAAGGAAATGCCTTCGTTCGCACAAAGCTAAAAAGCCTTACTTCGGGCAAAGTGCTTGACAATACATTTTCATCCGGCGCTACGATTTTACCGGTACGCGTTGAAAGACATAAATTCCAGTTTTTATATAAGGATGAAGCCGGATTCAATTTCATGAATTCTGAAACTTTCGATCAGGTTTCGATTGATGACAAACTGATAACCAACGCCGATCTGATGAAAGAAGGCCAGGAAGTGGAAATCCTGATCAATACGGAAAATGACAGCCCTCTTTTATGTGAACTGCCTCCGTTCGTTGAACTCGTGGTGACTTACTCGGAGCCAGGTCTGAAAGGTGATACTGCAAATTCCCCGAAAAAAGCCATTGAAGTGGAAACCGGTGCAAGAATTATGGTTCCTTTGTTCATTCAGGAAGGAGAAAAAATCAAAGTTGATACCCGCACTTACGATTACGTTGAAAGAGTAAAATCATAATATTGTTATCTGTGAGAGGTAAATGGCCTTTTCAAGAAGCTTATAATCAGGCCTCAGCGGATCAATCCCCACAGTTTAAATTCGACTAAATGGAAACCAGAGAAATTCAGAAATTAATTGACTTCATTGCCCAGTCCGGTCTTGATGAAGTGAATATTGAAACCACAGATTTGAAAATCAAGGTAAAGCGTTATGGCTCTGCTCCTACGGCATCAGTAACTTCCGCATCGCCGGTAAGTGCTGCACCTTCCATAGCAACACCGGCTCCGACTGCACCGGTTACACAATCGGCACCTGCTGAGCCGGTAATTACTGCCGGGCCGGCTTCCAGCAATTTAGTCACAATAAAATCTCCGATGATCGGTACTTTTTACAGGGCTTCCAATCCGGAAACACCTGTTTTTATCAACGTTGGAGATGAAATCAAGCCGGGAAAAGTAGTATGCGTTATTGAAGCCATGAAGCTTTTCAATGAAATTGAATCTGAAATTTCCGGAAAAATTGTAAAAATACTGGTTGAAAATGCAACTCCGGTTGAATTTGATCAGCCATTGTTTCTTGTTGAGCCTGCATAATGCAATGAACGATCTGTAAAACTTCATCCAGTACATGTTTAAAAAGATACTCATTGCCAATAGAGGAGAAATCGCCTTGCGCGTAATAAGAACCTGTCGTGAGATGGGGATCAAAACAGTAGCAGTTTATTCCACTGCCGACCGTGACAGTTTGCACGTCCGCTTTGCCGACGAAGCAGTCTGCATAGGGCCTCCTCCCAGCAGACAATCCTATCTGAGCATTCAGAATATTATTTCGGCAGCAGAGGTTACCGGAGCAGATGCCATCCATCCCGGCTACGGATTTTTGTCTGAAAATGCTGAATTTTCTCAAATCTGTGCTGATTACGGCATTAAATTCATTGGTGCAACTGCGGCTCAGATTAACGGAATGGGCGATAAAGCCACAGCCAAAGCAACCATGATCAAAGCCGGCGTTCCCGTTGTTCCGGGTTCTGAAGGCCTGCTGGAATCGGTAGAACAAGGAAAAAAACTTGCAGAAGGAATCGGCTATCCGGTTATTGTAAAAGCGACAGCCGGTGGCGGCGGACGCGGAATGCGTATCATCAACAAGCCGGACGAATTTGAAAAAGCCTGGAATGATGCCCGCACCGAATCTGCGGCGGCATTTGGAAATGACGGCCTTTACCTGGAAAAATTTGTAGAAGAGCCGCGACATATTGAAATCCAGATTATCGGAGACCAGTTTGGCAAAGTTTGCCACTTGTCGGAACGGGATTGTTCGATCCAGCGCCGGCATCAGAAGCTTGTTGAAGAAACCCCTTCTCCGATTATCACTCCCGAGCTTCGTGAGAAAATGGGAGCGGCAGCTATAAAAGGTGCTCAGGCAATCGGCTATGAAGGTGCCGGAACCATTGAATTTCTTGTTGACAAGCACGGTGACTTCTACTTTATGGAAATGAACACCCGTATTCAGGTGGAGCATCCTATAACCGAAGAAGTAACTGATTTTGACCTCATCAAGGAACAGATCAAGGTTGCATCCGGAGAGCCGATTCTTGGTGTTAATTACACGCCGAAGCTTTATGCCATGGAATGCCGCATCAATGCTGAGGATCCAGCCAACGGATTCAGACCTTCGCCGGGCAAAATAACCAATATGCATTTTCCGGGAGGACACGGAATCCGTATTGACAGCCATGTTTACAGCGGATATACGATCCCGCCGAATTACGATTCCATGATTGCAAAACTGATTGTAAGCGGACAGTCACGGGAAGAAGTAATTACGCGTATGAAGCGTGCTTTACAGGAATTTGTCATCGAAGGAATTAAAACAACGATTCCGTTTCATATTAAATTGATGGATGATCCGGGATTTAAATCCGGAAACTTCACGACCAAGTACCTTGAAACATTTGATTTTACAACGCTTTGATTTCAAAGCAGGAATTTAAAGGTATATAATCAAAAGGAGCTGCAAACGTATGTTTGCAGCTCCTTTTGATTATATATTGTTTCAGAAAAATGGTTACAGTTGAAAATACTGTCATTTTCAAGCCACGAATACACCAATCCACACGAATCAAACTTCACTTCCATGCACAAAAGCTATCACAAATTGCCAACCGCCTGATGAATCTGCTTGACCGTATCCACATAATTATCTTCGTTTGGAAGGCCGAAAAGAGATTTTTCCTTGATAATTTGTGCAACGTTTTCGGGCACCAGTTTTTCCCAGCCGGGTTCACCCCTTTTTATTTTTTCCAGAACACTGTCTGTTGTAATATGCATGTGTTCTTTATTGAAATTCCGGATATCCTCAATTTTGTCATTGATGATGAGGTACTGAAAAAGCGGGCGCAAATGATCCGGCACTACAAAATTCTCACAGCTGTAAACGGAGCCGTCTGGCTGTAAAGTCGGGTAAATGAATAATTTCACCTTGCGGCTGAACAGCGTTGCAAACGATTCGAGAATACCGCCGGGCAGAAATTCGTAATGTTTTTCTTCGAAAATATCCTGCAAACTCGGACTTCCGAGGAGCAAGCCGGCTTTCAGTTTGGTAAGCCTTGAAAGGTACGCCACCAGACGGTAATATTCATGATGGTTGGAAATCATCACCATATGTCCCAGAGAACAAAGGATATCGACCCGGTCCAGAAAATCCTTTTCATCAATATCACGGTCGCCGCCTTTCAGATTATGCAGCGTCAGCTCGGAAATAAGGACCACTTTGGATTCATCCACATCCGGCTCTGCCAGAAACTGCTTCTGACCATTGCTGATCAGATCAATGTGAACGTTGGTAATGGGCCGAAGACGTCCGCGCATCATCAGGATATGCTTTTTATACAAAGCTTCAGAAGGCTGCAATACACCGCCGTCACTGCCGAACAAGGCAGCATCCGTAAAGCCGTTTTTAACCAGACGAAGGCTCATCAGCCTGTTATCAACCTTGGCAAAATCCGGTCCGCTGAACCGCACCATATCGATTTCGATGCGATCCGTCGTCAGATCGTCCATGAGCGACATCAGCAGAATTTCAGGCGATTTATAATAGAAAAAACAGCCATACATCAGATTAACGCCAATAATTCCCAGAGCCTGCTGCTGCAGAATGTTTTCATCGTCACGCATGCGCACATGGATTACCACATAATTTGTAGGGCCCATCGGCGTAAGCTGAAACTGCAGACCGATCCAGCCGTGCGATTCATTTGTTTTCTGAAAATTAAGCGCAACAACCGTATTGGCAAATGCAAAAAACTGACTGTCGGCACCGCGTTTTTCCGAGAGGCGCTTTTCAACCAGATTATATTCCCGGTTCAACATTTTCATCAGGCGGGATTCCACCACATATCTTCCACCCTCTTCTGTTCCGTAAATGGCGTCGCTGAAAGTCATGTCATAAGCCGACATGGTTTTGGCAACTGTGCCCGATGCTCCGCCTGCTTTAAAAAAGTACGCTGCCGTTTCCTGTCCAGCGCCGATTTCTGCAAACGAACCGTAAATACGGCGGTCCAGATTGATTCTCAACGCTTTTTGTTTTGTACCAAGATTCTTTTCGTACATAACTTTATATTAATAAGATGAAAAGCTTTATTTGTAAATATAAGAAAAATACCACTTTTAACTATAACCGGAGTTAACTGATAATAGTTATAAACGGAAAATTCTAAATTATCAGTACGATAAATTGTTTCCGGCCAAAGGCCCGTCAGCAGCATGTCCGAATATCTTTTTACATACGGCACATTGATGAAAGGTTTTGACAATCCTTTTGCCAGGATACTTCAGGATGCTTCCGAGTATGACGGAAATGGCCATTTCCCGGGCCTGCTGTACCTTGTAAGCTGGTATCCGGGTGCGGTTTATCTCAAAGAAAATCCGTCCAAAGTATACGGAGAAATATACAGATTGTCCGAACAGAAAGAGCTGCTGAAACAACTTGACGAATATGAAGACGTTTTTGAAAATGAAAAAGACAGCCTATATCTCCGGAAAGTGATTCCCGTAACGCGTACAAACGGAGGAATAATCCATTGTTGGGCATACCTTTACAATCAGCAAGTACATGATTTGCCAGTCATCCCGGAAGGTGATTTCAGAAAATTTTCTTTGTAAGGAAGCCGCATTATGCTCTTGTACGTTCACCGATTATCCGAAGGCCGTCCAGCGTAAGTTTCCGGTCTATTTCCACAAACTCGTCCTGAAGCGTATCAATAATGGAAGACAGGCCGCCCGTGGCAACGGCAATGCAATCTCCGCCCAGCTCTGTACGGATACGCTGCAGCATGGATTTGACAAGCCCTTCATAACCCAGCAATATGCCAGCCTGAATAGCATGCGTCGTGTTTTTTCCAATGGCACTTTCGGGCAAAACCAGCGGCACTTCGGGAAGCTGGGCTGTATTTGCAAAAAGTGCTTTTACCGCAGTGACCAGTCCGGGCAGAATGGCAACGCCAAGGATTTGCCTGTTTTTGGAAACCGTAGTAAAAGTAAGCGCCGTACCGAAATCCACAACGACACAATTCTGCTCATACCGCGTCATTACGGCAACGGCATTGGCGATTAGGTCTGCACCGATTTCATGCGGATGATCAATAGCAATATCCAGTTCAGGAAAAACACCCGGACCGACGAGAACAACATCATTTCCAAACAGCGCACGCAGCATTCTGTGGATTACCGGCGTCAGGTCCGGAACAACGCTGCTTAAAACTACTGTTTCCACGTCGCCGTACCAAAGTCCTGCTTCCAGAAAATGCAGCCTGAGCTTTGACTCAAAATACGATTCATTCTCGTGGACAAGCGATTGCATACGCCAGATATAATCCCAATCTCCGGACTGGTAAAGCCCGAAAACAGTATCCGTATTGCCAACGTCAACAGCTAAAAGCATAATCAAGAAATTACATCTGCAAAAAAATCAACGGCAATATTCAATAAAACTTCATCCGGATATTCATTTCACAGCAGTTTATTTTTGAATATACATAATTTTAGCAAAAAAACGGCGCGTTCAGGTAACATCCGGATGAAGCCAGTATTTGATAAAAATCTGCTTTTAAATCGTTGTATATGCATATATCTGTTCGCTGCGGACTTATTTTACTGTTCTACTTTCTGACTGGCAACCTGTTTTACGGGCATGCGCAGACCGTACCGGAATGGCAGGACCCGCAGGTTATCAGCATCAATACAGAAAAGCCGCATGCTGATTTCATACCCTATGCAGACGAAAAAAGTGCGCTTGCAGGTGATAAAAATACGCCGCTTGTACGCTCACTGAACGGACAGTGGAAATTCAAATGGGCTTCTCATCCTTCCAGAGCGCTGCCGAACTTCTTCAACCCTGCCTTGCCGGATGCAAGCTGGGACAATATTCCGGTTCCGTCCAACTGGCAGGTTTTCGGGGCCAGACAAGGACGCGCATACGACCGGCCTATTTTCAGCAATATCAAATATCCGTTTAAGGCAAATCCGCCGAGAATTGACGCAGATACGAACTCGGTAGGCATGTACCGAACTACTTTCAATTTTACAGATGATATCAAGAACAAGGAAGTTTTCCTGCATTTCGCAGGCGTGCAGTCAGCCTGTTATGTATGGCTGAACGGCGTGGCAATCGGGTATCATGAAGACAGCATGACGCCGTTTGAATTTGATATAACGCAGGATGTAAAAGCCGGAACAAACCATCTGGCCGTTCAGGTAATTAACTGGTCGGACGGAAGCTATCTTGAAGATCAGGATTTCTGGCGGTTGTCGGGAATTTACCGGGATGTCAATCTGCTGATTTTACCCAAAGTGGTTCTGACCGATTTTTCCGTCCGTACAAACCTGGATGCAGATTATGAAAATGCGACTTTAAAGTTAAGTGCTTTTATAAAAAACTATAGTAACGAAGAAATCCGCGCCCATCAGGTTTTATTTACCCTTTACGACGCAGCAAAATCCGTGGTTGTTACGCCCGTAAGCCAGATGGTTGGTACGCTGGCACCATTTAAGGAAGGAGCCGTCAGACTGGAAATTCCGGTCCCGTCGCCTGCGAAATGGAATGCGGAAACCCCTTATTTATATACCCTTACGATTCAGCTCATGAATTCTGACGGCAAAGTGCTGGAAGCGGCCAGTCAGAAAATCGGGTTCAGAGATGTAAAAGTGAAAGGCGGCCAGTTGCTTGTAAACGGAAAAGCGATCACGATCAAAGGCGTTAACCGGCATGAATTTGATCCTGAAACCGGACGTGTGATCAGCCGTGAAACGATGCTGAAAGACATTATGCTCATGAAACAGCATAACATCAATGCCGTCCGGACTTCACATTATCCCAACGTTTCCGAATGGTATAACCTTTGCGATCAATACGGAATATATGTCATGGATGAAGCCAATATTGAAAGCCATGAACTGTGGAGCAAGAACATCATTCTGGCCGATAATCCGGTTTGGAAATCAGCCTTTATTGCAAGAGGGAACGCGATGGTGGAAAGAGACAAAAATCATCCTTCGGTTATCATTTGGTCGCTGGGCAATGAATCCGGAATGGGGCAGAACTTTGTGGATATGGCCGATTTTATACATCTCGCCGATCCGACCAGACCGATTCACTATGAAGGCCGGAAAGATTATAAACCCACTTCGCTGAGCAGTTTTGACATCATTTCGGTTATGTATCCTTCTACACAGGATATGATTGAGCTCGTCAGAAAAGACAAATCGAGGCCGCTTATTCTGTGTGAATATGCGCATGGAATGGGAAACAGCATCGGAAACCTTCAGAATTACTGGAATGTGATTGAAAGCAACCTGACCATGCAGGGCGGTTTTATTTGGGATTGGGTAGATCAGGGCTTGCGTCTGAAAAAACCCGACGGCACTTTGTATTGGGATTATTTCAATTACATGGACGGAGCAAATGCCGGAGACGGACTCATTAACCCCGACCGGATTCCTCAGCCGGAGCTGAACGAGGTTAAAAAGGTTTATCAATACGTAAAATTTGAAACGCCGGATACTCTGAAACCCGGCAGCAAACTGATAACGGTTCATAACCAATACGACTTTCAGACGCTCAGTAACTTTGAACTGGTCTGGACCTTGCAGGAAAATGGGAAATTATTGGGCAAAGGCGGCACGATACCGGACCTTAACGTAATGGCTTCGCAGAAAAGACAGGTTTCCGTTCCTTATGAACTGCCTGCTAACCTGAAACCCAATGCCGAGTATTTTCTGAATATTTCTATCCGGTTAAAAGAAGCTGCTGCATGGGCGCCAAAAGGGTTTGAAGTAGCATGGAGCCAGATTCCCTTAGCTGTCCCGCACGCGGCGGTTCCTGAACTCAGCCTTTCCGATGAAAAGCCATTGCGGATTACGCAGGTGAATTCAGGACGCGTAATGGTCAGCGGCCAGGATTTTTCTGTAACCATTGATAAAAAAGCAGGCATGATTTCCTTCAAAAATAAAAGAGAAGAAATGCTTAAAGACGGGGTTCATGCCAGCTTCTGGCGGGTTCCGACAGATAATGATGAAGGCGGCGGTCCAAAAAGCTTTGCAGCCCAGTGGCGCGAGGCCGGGCTGGATTCTCTTGAAAAAACGGCAAGCGAGCTGCAAAGCCGGCGAATCAGCTCGCAGGCATATCAGGTTACACAAAAGCAAACGCTCAAAAGCAAAAAAGGAGAAATTACAACCCAGTCCATTTACACTGTTTTTGCTTCCGGCGACATTCATGTTAGCAACACGTTTGTTCCGGACGGCGAATGGCCGCTTTTTGCCAAAGTAGGAATGCAGTTCGAAATGCCGGCTGCTTTCAGTAAAGTGCAATGGTATGGAAACGGCCCGCATGAAACCTATGCAGACCGCAAAACAAGCGGAAGAACAGGGTTATACAGCGGAACAGTAGCCGAACAGCATTTTCCGTACATTACACCGCAGGAAAACGGAAATAAAACGGATGTACGCTGGGCTTTGGTTTCCAATCAGGAAGGAACCGGACTGCTGATGATCAGCGATTCTGTTTTTAATTTCAATGTTCATGATTACTCGGACAAGGAATTGCTGGCAGCCAAAAAACGTGCTGCGACGCTTGTACGCGGTTCGGGCACTTACGTGAATCTGGATCTTGCACAAATGGGGCTTGGAGGCGACGATAGCTGGTCGCCAAGGGTTCATGAAGAATACTTGCTTCCGGCAAGGACATATTCCTATTCTTTCCGACTGAAAGCGGTTGATAAAACTTCGGGCATGGAGCAAATACTGGCATCAAAGCTGCCTTATACCGATGGAAATGCGATTTCAGAAGCAACCGGCAGCGAAACAGAACTGAACGAAGCCGATGATGAAACCGAAGCGGAAATCGCAGAACCCGTCAGAAAAGCAGTGGTAAAAAAAGCGCCGGTCCGTAAAAAGACAGTTAGCAAAAGAAAACCTGCACGAAGAAGGAGAAGAAGATAAATTTCACAGACTTGCCGGTTCGGAAAAGCCGGCAAGCCTGCATTTTTTATTTTTTATAAGGCGCCAGCACATACTGGCTTTTTACACGGATAACCTGCGCGATTTTAACAAAGACAATTTCAGGAACGTCAATTTTGTGATCCGCAAGCGCAACGTCGAAATCCGAATTCACTGTAATTTTCCCGCCTTCTATTTTCATCTTTCCTTTAATCGTCCTTTCCTTCGTTACGCCGTGAACGGTAAACTTGCCCGTGGCCGAAACATCGTACTGACCGTCTTTGGAATAGTCCGGCGCATTGTCAACCTTGCCGCTGAACGTTGCCGTCGGATACTTTTCCGACTCCATGTAATTTTCGTTGAAATGTTCCTGCATCAGCTTGTTCGGAAAGACAAAATCCCTCATGTTCATGCGGATCGCCAGCTCGTTATTGGCCGTATTCAGAATAGCCTGCGACTTTTTGTTCTCCGCATTGATATTTTCCAGAGGCGTTTCTGAAGAAAAACGCGTATTGCCGGTTGTTGTCGCATACATTCCGGTTTGTGCAAATGCGCGCCCGAAAGGCAAAGCGGTGCTGAGCACGATTATGATAACCATGCGAGAAAAATGCAGTTTCATAGTTTGTGAATGGTCAGTTGGCTGCTTCTCTTTTACTTTTTTTGTCAAAGCTGAATGTCCGGGAAATGTTGAAGCCATAGTGAATATCGCCTTTGCCCCAGCTTCCGGTCGTTTCTCCGATAAACTGCTTTTCGATCATGCCCAGCGAATTGGTGAAATGCAGCTGAAAAACATGGCCACCGGTTTCGATATCCACGCCGAAAGACATGGAATCATGGTATGGAGCCGTAACTGTATTTTTTTCGCGGGCCGTATAGAAATACTCTCCGTTCAGCGAAACGCGTTTGGAAAGCTTGTACCTTCCGCCGATACCCATGGCTAGCAGGATTTTCTCATCGCCTGCAATTTCCGGGCGATTGCGGTGCAGATAAGAAGGTGAAAGCTGAAGAGAAAAGCGTTCACCGAATTTCCGGGCGATAAGAACCTGTGCTGAATAATAGATTTTATCCTGAAATTCCAGTTCCCTGTTAACCGTAGCAATGCCCATACCTCCGAAAAGCGTTACCGATACCGGCATATTTCCTGCTCCCGTCGTTTGCTGAAGCAGCTTGTGTTTGCCAAAGAAGTCATAAACCTTCTGGGACGTGCTCCGGCCGACACCAACCATAAACCGGTCTGTAATCCCGTATTCAAACCCCATTCGCATCGTCGCCTGATCCAGCCCGAAAAGCTGATAAGCGCCTGAATTAAGCCTTCCGAAACGGTGTGAAATACGAAAATCGAGATGGTTTTTTTTCATGGTTTCCACAGAATGGCCGTTTACAATCCTTGTAGACTTGAAAGTAGCCGTTACCGGAAATGATACAAGACTATCCTGTCTGGACAGTTCTCCAAGCAAATCGTCCTGCGCATACAGGAAATTGGCGGAGCAAACAAAAGCAATTACCAGGCGGAGTAATTTCATGATAGAGGAGGGTTTAAGCGGTAACGGTCAATGTATTTCCGTCTGCGGACAGCGTTGTTTTATAAGCCTTCAGCGGTGTTGTGGCCGGGTCTTTTTTTACAGCTCCGGTTAATGTAAACTCTGAAGAATGAGAATCACAGTAAATATCATTCAGGTCTTTTCTGTATCTCAGTTCGGCTCCCTGGTGCGTACAAATCTTGGAAAGTGCTGCATAAGAACTTGCGCTTGTAAATGCCACCAGTACATCTCCGATGATTTTATAATTGCCGGCTGTTTTCAGCGGTGCGTAAGTGGCATGCGTAAGATCAATATTAAAGTTGATTCCGCTTCCGGTTGTTGTTCCCGAAAGGCCGGTTCCGGAGCCAGGCTGCGGTTCAGGTTCCGGATCCGTACTGGAACCGCAGGAAGTCATTGCAGTTCCGAGGCAATAAAATGCCATCAATGCGGAAGTGCTCAGGCCCAGACTTTTAAGAAATTCCCCTCTTTTCATTCCTTCTTCTTTCGATGCTCTCATAGTGGTTTTGGTTGGCGAGTAAAAAATAATCGGTTAGGTATGTTATGCATTATTTGAACACGGGCGTGTAGCGAACAGAAATCCAGATTCCTGTTGTAAACAGATTGACTTTTCCGTAACCAACCCTCTTTACAGGAATCCTTACATACGGCTCGACAAGCAGGGAAAGCTTTTTTGATAACCTGTGTTCATACCCGGCGGATGCATTGATATGGCTGAACAGATACCATCCCGTTTTTCCTTTCCATCCGGGACTTACACCATAGGTATGCGGCGGATAGTTGTAAATGTATTTTTCTTTCTGCATGTAATAGGAAGAAGAACCCGCGCCGGCAAACCATCGCGACTTTTCATTCAGAGCTAAATCGTAACGGAAATTTAAAGGCACTTCGAATATGTTACAGGTTCCGTCTACATTGTCAGGATATACTTTCGGTGGATATTTGTATGGCCAAATGTATTCTCCGGATTTTGCATTGTATTCTTTTACACTTCTTACGACACCGGTTTGTACAAAAACTCTATTTAAAACTGCATATTCGACCATCAGCGAAACTGCCGAGCCGGGTTTTGAAAAATTCTTTAAACCAACTGAACTCAGATCCGGCGAATACCCGAAGCGTACCGCCCATTTTGCCAAATCCTGATTTTGACCAGAAGCCGGCGGAGGTTGTACAAAGTCTGTTTTCTCCGGAATAACGACAGCAATCTCATCCGGCTTTTTCCATGACAACCCTTTTTTGCCCAGCTCTTTAACTGAAAAAGCCATTCTTGCTTCTTTATCGGCAAGTTCTGCTGTACGCTGGGTTTCGGTTAAGTCAGTCTTGTAACTTTTATCAGGAACCGGATCATTTTTTTCCGCAACCGTATTTTCCGTAACCGCATTTATTGTTGGCCTGCTCTTATTACCCGCTTGCAAGGCACGTGTTTCAGTCTTAGTTGCTTTACCTCCATTTTTAAAAAAAGCCCCGTCGCCTCCTTTCCCTCCTGAGCGGTCAGGCTCTAAGTACACTCCGCCTGTCTTAGACCGGCGCCGGGGCAATATTTTTAATTGATCTTTCACCGTAATTTCAGAATTTCCGCTTTTCGAGATCAATGGTTCGCTAACCACTTCATCCCTTTCCTCCGTCCTGCTTTCTTCCTTCGTATCAATCCCGGAAACCCGTTCATCCTTCCCAACATCCCGGCTACCTTTCTCCATCCCGCTTCCTCCTTTCTCCCTTTCCTCCTTTTCTCCCTTCCTCTCAAATTCCCGCTCACGCACCAATTCATTTACCTCCGGTTTCCGGTTCAGAGAATAAATTGCAATTCCAGCCGGAATCAGCACGGCAAGCAGTACAAACGGCCACCACTTCCGGAACCAGGCAGCCGGCGTTTTGCCGTCCTGCTGATCCAGACGTTTTTTCAGGCTGATCCAGTCTGAAGGATCAAATTGCGGATCAAGCTCTTCGGATGACTTTCTGAAGAGCTTGTCCAGTTCGTCATCTGGCAACTCTGTCATAATTGTCAATGTTTATTCTGGATAACATTTCTCTGAGTTTTTCTCTTGCACGCGACAAGTTTGACTTGGACGCTCCAACCGAAATATTCAGTTGTTCTGCAATTTCTTCGTGTGTATAGCCGTCAATAACTGATAAACTGAAAACAAGGCGGTAAGAAGGCGTCAGTTTCTGGATCAGACCGATGAGTTCTTCGTGCGAGAGTTTGCTGATCACCGTTTCATCCACCGAAACCTGATCTGCTGTTTCCACATCATCAAACACATTGTTACGGACTTCATGCCTGTAATGGTCCAGCGCCGTATTGATCATGATCCTCGTCAGCCACGTTTTGAATGAACGGTTGGGATCAAAGCTTTCGAGCTTTGTAAAAACCTTCATAAATCCGTCGTTGAGAATTTCCTTCGCTTCTTCCCGGTTGCGTGTATAGCGCAGACAAATGCTCATAGCATAGCCATAAAACTGTTTATACAACAGCTCCTGACAACGACGGTTTCTCTGTAAACAGCCGTCGAGTAGTTCTTGAAGAACGGCGGAGGTATACTCGGGCATGCTATTCGCTTTTTTTGACTTATACGATCATTGCAAAGCAAGGGTTGCTTGATAGCTGAATAAAATTTAATATTTTTTTACAGAATTTATTCTAAGACTTTTAAGAACAAATTTTCCATAACTGAAGGTAAAACAATACATTTAAAGAATATGATCTTTAAATTGGCGGCAGTTCCATTACTTCATGTTCCCGATGCACGCTGCCCCTCAGAAGCAGAGCTTTCACAGAATACCCGAACTTGATGCCCTGCGCGGGCTTGCGGCACTGAGTGTAGTACTTTTTCACTTTTCCGGCAGTAACAAGAATCTGCTGGGCTGGGATTTCAGGTTTGGCGTTACAGGCGTTGATATTTTCTTTATGATCAGCGGGTTTGTAATATTTCTTACCATTCAGAAAATCCATCGCTGGCAGGACTTTGTCGTTTTTCGTTTTGCAAGGTTATATCCTGCTTTCTGGTGCTGCATGCTCGTGACTGCGATTTTCATGCTGGTTTACGAACCTGAAAACCTGAGCATCAGCCAATTTCTCGCTAACGCAACGATGCTGCCGGCTTATTTTTCAGAGAAAGATCTGGACGGATCGTACTGGACCTTACTGGTAGAAATTAATTTTTATCTATGGATTCTGGCCGTTTATATGACCGGGACTTTAAAGCGCATTGAAGATATCGGCTTCGCTTTTCTTGTTTTGATCATTGTGTTTCATGTTTTCTCGGAAAACTATGCCGGCCTGCATCAAATCGTTGCCAGTAAAGTCCAGCTTGTAAATCACTTTCCGCTGTTTTATTCCGGCATTTTGTTTTATCAGCTTTTTAAAGGTCAGAAAACGACTAAAAACATTTTATTACTAATTTTCAGCTTGATGGCTTCCTGTTACCTGCACAGCAAAGGAGGAAAATCACTGTATTACATTTCAGCTACCAAACACTATTTCATACTTGCCTTTTATTATATCGTTTTCACCTTGTTTATTTACGGAAAGCTGCGTTTTCTGGATAAAATGCTGCTTATTCAGCTTGGTAAAATTTCCTATTGCCTTTACCTGATCCATCAATACGTTGGACTTCACTTGATTTCAACTTTTACGGAAATCCTGCATTTTAATATATACCTCGCTATTGTTCTTGCGCTTGGCATTTCTATCTTTCTGGCTTATATCGTAAATTTCTTTATCGAAATCCCGTCCAATGACCTGATCCGGAAATGGTATAAAAACCGGCTCGGCAAAAAACTGCATGCACAGCAAACCATTGCATGATGAGCTGTGCACGTCAGCATAAAACAGCACTATTGCTGCGGCGATTCCCGGCAAAATATTAATGCTTGTATCAAACCCGAAAGCCGCTTTCTTTTCCGCCTTGTTCCGCAGCATCACTTACTTGATAATATTAATTACTTTTGCTGCCTGACATTTTAAACCGGATAGCCGGCTGACGGCTTGAATGCACTATATTAATTCATAATGGCTGACCGCAACGACAATACCGACAAACCCTCTCCTTTTGCAGTAAGGAAAATCAGCTGGCAAGGGCTCAAAACCACGCTGGGCCTTTTCCGGTACATGAAACCGTACCGCGTTACTTTCTTCATCGGACTTGTTTTTCTGGCGCTTTCCACCGGTACTTCCCTGGCTTTTCCCAAACTTATCGGAAGCATTATTGAAGTAATTGAAGGCAAATCCAGGTATACAATCAACCAGATTACGCTGTTCCTTTTTTTCATCCTGATTTGCCAGGCTATATTTTCCTACTTCCGGATTTATCTTTTCACCAAAGTAAGCGAGCTGGCGATGACCAATATCCGGTCCGATGTTTTTACCAAGATCATTACGCTGCCCATTGCGTTTCTGGAACAGCGGCGGGTCGGTGAACTCACAAGCAGGATTACTTCAGACGTTTCGCAGTTGCAGGGTTTGTTGTCTTTTACGCTTGCCGAGGTTTTTCGTCAGATTGCCACGATGGTGATCGGCATTTCCATCCTTTTTTACACTTCCTGGAAGCTGACGCTGTTTATGCTTGCCACTTTTCCGGTTCTGGTGATTGCATCCGTGTTTTTCGGGCGGCATATGCGCAGGCTTTCCAGAAAGGCGCAGGACGAACTGGCCGCGGCCAATGTTGTTGTTGAAGAAACGCTGCAATCCGTCAATGTGGTGAAAGCATTTACAAACGAGCCCCTGGAAGTAAACCGTTACAAAACCATTCTGAAAAGAGTTGTGGACCTTTCGCTGTATGCGGCCACTTTCCGCGGCGGATTTGTTTCATTCATCATTTTTGCACTGTTTGGCGGGATCGTCGGTGTGATCTGGTATGGAGCGGGTTTGGTTCAGGCAGGCGAATTCGGGCTTTCAGACCTTTTTACTTTTATACTTTACACGACATTCATCGGCGCTTCCATCAGCGGAATGGGCGATTTGTACGCGCAGATCAATAAAACAATCGGCGCTTCGGAAAGAATTTTTGAAATCTTGGAAGAAACGCCGGAGTTAACGCTGGAATCTGCACAAAATGCCGTTGCAAGTCCGATTTCAGGACAAATCGTTTACAATGATGTTCACTTTTCCTATCCTTCCCGAAAAGACCTTCCGGTTTTAAAAGGGATTTCACTTCAGATCAATGCAGGTGAAAAAATTGCGCTTGTCGGGTACAGCGGCGCAGGAAAATCAACGATTGTACAATTACTGATGCGGTTTTATGATTATCAGTCCGGAGAAATCAGGATTGACGGCAAACTGCTTCATACGTACGGGCTTTCGGAGTTGCGTAAAAATATTGCGATTGTTCCGCAGGAAGTAATGCTTTTTGGCGGCACGATTTATGAAAACATTGCTTACGGAAAACCCGATGCTTCCCGCGATGAAATTTACGATGCAGCAAAAAGAGCCTATGCGCTTGAATTCATTGATTCGTTTCCTGAAAAATTTGAAACGATTGTCGGCGAGCGCGGCGTAAAACTGTCCGGAGGCCAGCGTCAGCGCATTGCCATTGCAAGGGCTATTCTGAAAAACCCGAAAATCCTGATACTCGACGAAGCCACCAGTTCGCTGGATGCGGAATCGGAAAAGCTCGTCCAGATTGCGCTGGATGAACTGATGAAAAACCGTACAACGATTGTCATCGCGCACCGGCTGGCCACCATCCGCAAAGTGGATATGATTTATGTAATCCGGGAAGGACGTATAGCCGAGTCGGGTTCACATCAGGAACTTACCGTGCTGGACAACGGCCTTTATGCAAATCTTATTAAATTACAGTTTGAAAACGCTGAAACCAATTAATGGAAAACACTACGGAATCTGTTAAAACGGCTTCACAGAATTTTTTCGAAAATCAGCTTGTAAAAGCCCGTGCAGCGGAAGCGGAAGCACAGCGAAAGTTTAATTTTCTGGCCGTTGCGAGGCTTGCTGTTTTTGCCGGAATGCTTGTTCTTGGCTGGTTATGGAACAAAAACGGCGGGGTTTTATGGATTTCAGGGCTTTTTGTTCTGCTGATTGTATTTCTGGTTCTGATGCGGCGCCAGCAGGCGGCACGCCGAAGCCGGGATTTTCAGCGCAACCTTCAGACCGTTAATGAAGATGAACTGGAAAGACTGCAGTTCCGGTTCAAACGCACCGATACCGGCACTCCGTTTCAGGAAAAAGATCATGCATATTCCACCGATCTGGACATTTTCGGCGAATATTCTCTTTATAAATTACTGAACCGCACCCGGACAGAAGAAGGCGCAAGAAGGCTTGCTTCCTGGCTTAAAAACCATGCTTCTCCCGAAGAAATACGATTGCGCCAGAAGGCCTCCGAAGAGTTCAAAAAAAACCCCGACGTTATCCAGTTATGGGAAGCAACGGCTTTACTGCACGAACATGCCGCCAAACAGATCAGCTCTTTTCGTTTATGGGCAGCAGAAACGCTCCCGGCAGAACTCGCTTCCACGTTACGGCTACGCTGGTGGCCGCTTGTTACCGCTTTCATTGCAGTTCTTGTGTTTGCCGGCATTGTTCCTTACTGGCCGCTTTTATTGAGCCTTGGCGTACATCTGGTTATTCTGAGAAGATTTCAAGTTGTAGTTCAGCAGGTTACGGATAAAACCACGGCACTTGGGCAAACGCTTACCGCTTACTCCGATTTGCTGGCCATTGCAGAATCCACTTCCTATCACTCACAATGGTGGCTTGCCCGAAAAGCTTTGATTCAGGGGTCTTCGGCTGCATTGAAAAGTGTAGGCAGTCTTTTTGAAAAACTGGACTATAAAAACAATCCGTTCTTTTTCCTTTTTGCCGGAATACCCACGCTCTGGGATTTGCATTGCCTCGCCGGACTTGAAAACTGGAAAAAAAGCAATCATAGCAAACTGAACGACTGGCTGAATGTACTTGCGGATATCGAAGCCATGAACAGTCTTGGCGGACATGCATTTGCCAATTTGGATTACATTTTACCCGAAGTGGCGCAGGAAAACGAAGTTTTTATAAATGCTTCATCCATGGGCCACCCGCTTATTCCTGCGGACAGAAGAATCAGCAACGATTTCAGCATGCGGGGAACCGGGCATACGATTCTGGTTACGGGCTCAAATATGTCGGGCAAAAGTACTTTCCTGAGAACAATCGGACTGAATCTGGTGCTGGCGCAAATGGGTGCTGCCGTAAGTGCATCCGGGTTCAGCTGTTCACCCGTGCGGGTTTTCAGCAGCATGCGTACGCAGGATTCGCTGGAAGAAAGCACTTCATCCTTTTACGCCGAACTCAAAAGGTTAAGAAAGCTGCTGGATCTTGCCAATGAAAACAATGAAACGCCTGTTTTTTATCTGCTGGACGAAATTCTGAAAGGGACCAATTCGGTGGACCGGCACAAAGGCGCGGAAGCACTGATCCGGCAATTGCATGAAAAGAAATCTGCCGGGCTGGTTTCCACGCATGATCTGGAACTCGGCGAGTGGGGCGCTGATGAAAACTACGTTCATAATTTCCATTTCCGCTCCGACGTTGAGAATGGCAAGTTGAAATTCGATTATCAGCTTCATGAGGGAATATGCCGGAGTTTCAATGCTTCGGAACTTATGCGGATGATGGGAATCGAAATCGATTTAAATAAATAAACGGCCATACAACAGCCCAAACGGGCATTTGTAAGGATATCGGCGGATTTGCGTAACTTTACTGATTACATTTACGTTTTTAACTTTGAAATTTATAACGAGTCCTTTTAGTAGTGCCGGGTATTTTTAAATAACAAATAACGATTATACAAGACCTGAATGGAAGTATTAATAATGGCGGGACAGCTCATACTGGGCTTGTCCATTTTGGTTGGATTGCACGAGTGGGGGCATATGGCTGCCGCGAAAATGTTCGGGATGAGAGTTGAAAAGTATTTCATTGGTTTTCCTCCTAAAATATTCAGTATTCAGAAAGGTGAAACAGAGTACGGAATCGGCGCGATTCCGCTTGGCGGCTTTGTAAAAATTTCAGGCATGATCGATGAATCCATGGATACAGAGGCGATGAACAAAGAACCTCAGCCCTGGGAATTCCGCTCCAAACCGGCCTGGCAGCGTCTGATCGTCATGCTTGGCGGTATTATTGTCAACGTAGTTGTCGGAATTTTTATCTTTATCCTCATTGCATACAACGAAGGCGATAAATTTCTTTCCAGTGCAGAAGTAAACAAATACGGTATTGTTGCCGGAAACCTTGCGCAGGAAATCGGCCTTAAAACCGGTGATAAAATTGTCAAAGTAAATGGCAAGCCGTTTTCCAATTTTAATGACGTTGTAAGTTCGGATGTATTTCTGGGCAGCAACAGTTCTTACACCGTTAACCGCAACGGTCAGGAAATTGATATTGATATTCCCAATAACTTTATCGAAAAGCTTTCCGATCCGGAGGAAAAAGGAAACTTCATCCGCCCGCTTGAACCTTTTAAAATCGGAGAACTTGTTCCGGCTTCTCCTGCCGAAAAAGCAGGTCTGGAAACGGGTGACAAAGTGGTTTCGATCAACGGAAAACCGGTTCGGTTCTTTAACGAGATGCAGGCCGAATTGCAGCAGCTGAAAGGCAAAAAGATTAACCTTGTTGTGCAGCGCGGAGCCGCGCAAAAAACACTTACGGTGGGTGTTGCACCGGAAGGCACAATCGGTTTTTATCCGGAAAGTCTGCTGAACTATACAGCTGTTGAATATTCATTGGGCCAGGCCATTTCTGTGGGGACACAGGACGCATTCGCCGTCGTTTACAATAATATCAAAGGATTTGGCAAAATATTCCGGGGTGAAGTTTCTCCGTCCAAAGCACTGAGCGGCCCGATCGGGATTGCCCGCATGTTTGGCGGCGTTTGGGACTGGAGCAGGTTCTGGTATCTGACCGGCCTTCTTTCCATGGTACTGGCATTCATGAACGCGTTGCCGATTCCTGCACTGGACGGCGGACATGCTGTTATTCTTTCTTACGAAATCATTTCAGGACGTAAGCCATCTGATAAATTCCTTGAAAATGCGCAGAAAGTCGGAATGGTTCTGTTACTTGGTCTTATGGCCTTTGCTATCTTCAATGATGTCTGGAAAGCCGTTTTTTAAAAGTATGAACAACAGAAAGACGGAAGGGAAAACAAGATTCTTATTGATTTTCCTTGCATTTTCTTCCGCTTTTCTGCTGGCTTCTTCGGTTCACGATTATCATGTAAGTGTAACGCAGATGCAATACAATCCGGCGGTAAAAGCATTTGAAGTAAGCATCCGGATTTTTACAGATGATCTTGAAAAAGGGCTGACCCTTGAAAATAACAACAAGCGTATAGTGATCCGGAATGACGATAAGAATGATCCTCTGGTTGAAAAATATATCCTGAAATCGTTTCTGATTACAGACAGCAGCAAAAAGCCGCTGGCAATCAAATACATCGGAAAAGAGCAGGAAGAAGATGCAACATGGGTTTACCTTGAAATTCCTTTTCACAGCTCGCTCAGCGGTTATAAACTGCAAAACAGTACATTAATGGAAGTATTTGATGATCAGGTCAATATGACCAACGTAAAACTTGCTTCCGAAAAAAAGACATTCTTGTTTAAAAAAGGGCAGACAGTGCATGCGCTTTAAAAGAATTTCTGCAGACTGAAAAGCTGACACAAAGGATTGTGGCATAGCTATTTTGTTTATATATTCTCTTTCTTTTGAAAGTCATTATTTATATATTGGGAAAAGATTATCTGTCATTTTGACAGAACGCCTATGAAATTTGAACCTTCTGACTTGTATAGTCGGCTGCTTATGTCCGATTCGGATATGGATAGCCTTGAAATTGTCCCTCTTGGTGGCCCTGATGGCTCCGATGAGCCTCTTGAACTCCCGAATGAACTTGCTATATTGCCGATCAGGCAAACAGTACTTTTTCCAGGAATGGTGATTCCTGTTACCGTTGTTCGCCAGAAAGCCATTCGGCTGGTAAAAAAAATATACAGAAATTCTGACATCAATCTTAGAATTCTCGGCGCTGTAACACAGGCTGTTCCCAATAAGGAAGACCCTACCGCGGAAGATCTTTATAACGTCGGAACAGTTGCGCAGATCCTGAAAATGATCACACTTCCTGACGGCAATGTGACTATAATCGTGCAGGGAAGACAGCGTTTCGAGATCAAGAACATCATCAGCGAAGAACCTTATCTTACCGCCGAAGTACGCGCCATAGAAGATTCCTTTACGGGTTCTACCAAAAAAGAATCAAAGGCACTTCTGCAGTCTTTGCGGGACGGAGCGCATAAAATCATGCGGTTGAACCCCGAAATTCCGCAGGAAGCAAGGATTGCGCTTGATAACATTGAAAGTCCGGTTTTTCTGATTCATTTTCTTTCTTCCAACATCAATGTGGAAGTGGCAGACAAACAGAAGCTTCTGGAAGAAAGAGTCGGCCACAAGCAGGCTACGCTTCTGCTTGAATTCATGATGCGGGAAATTGAAATGTTGGAACTGAAAAGAGAAATCCAGACAAAGGCCAGCTCGGATATAGACCAGCAGCAGCGCGACTATTTTCTTCGTCAGCAGATCAAAGTCCTTCATGATGAACTCGGAATGGACAGCCCGGAACGTGATCTGGACGAAATCCGCCTGAAAGCAAGCCAGAAAAAATGGTCGGATGCCGTTCGCGTTCATTTTGACAAGGAACTGAACAAACTTCAGCGGATCAATCCGATGGCGCCGGAATATCCGGTTACGATGAATTATCTGGAAACGCTTGTCGATTTGCCTTGGGGACAATATACCAAAGATAACTTTGACCTTGTAAGAGCGCAGAAAGTTCTTGATGCAGACCATTTCGGGCTGGAAAAAGTAAAAGAGCGCATTATCGAGTATCTCGCTGTACTGAAGCTGAAAGGCAACCTGAAAGCACCGATCCTTTGCCTGTACGGACCTCCAGGCGTCGGGAAAACGTCGCTGGGAAAATCCATAGCAAAGGCATTGAACCGGGAATACATCCGCATGGCGCTGGGCGGTGTGCATGATGAAGCTGAAATTCGCGGCCACAGAAAAACGTACATTGGTGCCATGCCGGGCAAAATCATTCAGAACATCAAGAAAGCGGGATCCGCCAATCCGGTGTTCATTCTGGATGAAATTGATAAAGTAAGTTCGGATTACCGCGGCGATCCTTCTTCGGCACTGCTGGAAGTACTCGATCCCGAGCAAAACTCTTCCTTTACGGATAATTACCTTGAAGTGGAGTATGACCTTTCAAAAGTACTGTTCGTAGCCACGGCGAATTCACTGGATACCATTCATCCGGCTCTGCGCGACCGGATGGAAATTATCGAAATGACGGGTTATACGATTGAAGAAAAATTACAAATTGCAAAACGGTACCTGGTTCCAAAGCAGCGCAAGGACCATGGATTGAAATCCGGCGATATAAAACTGGACGACACTTCGCTTTTACGCATTATTGAAGGTTATACGCGTGAATCCGGCGTGAGAAACCTGGAACAGAAAATCGGGACGGTTGTACGCAAGATTGCCAAATCCGTTGCAATGGAGCAGGATTATCCTAAAACGGTAAAACCGGAACTGATCGAGAAATATCTGGGCGCAGAAATATTTGACAAGGATTTATATCAGGACAACGATTTTGCAGGCGTGGTTACAGGTCTGGCCTGGACTTCGGTCGGAGGAGAAATTCTTTTTATTGAAACAAGTCTGAGCCGCGGCAAGGGAAACCTTACTTTATCCGGCCAGCTGGGCGATGTGATGAAAGAATCTGCCGTTGCCGCTTTATCTTACCTGAAAGCCAATGCCGACCGTCTGGGAATTGATTACAGGATTTTCAATCACTACGATCTGCATGTGCATGTTCCGGCAGGTGCCGTTCCGAAAGACGGACCTTCGGCGGGTGTAACCATGGTGACTTCCATGGCTTCCATTTTTACGCAGCGCCGTGTAAAACCTTACATTGCGATGACGGGTGAAATAACCTTGAGAGGTAAAGTGCTTCCTGTTGGCGGGGTTAAAGAAAAAATACTGGCAGCACGCCGTGCGGGTGTCAAGGAAATTATCCTTTGCGTTAAAAACCGTAAAGACGTGGAAGAAGTGCCTGCCAACTATATCAAAGATCTCTCATTCCATTATGTAGATCAGATTGATGAAGTACTGGGCATTGCGCTTTTGCCCGAAAAAGTCAGAAATGCAACCAATTTCATTTTTCCTGATGAAAAGAAGGAAAAAGAAGAGAGCGGGTATGTTTCGCTGGGTGTCTGATCCGTCGGGCTGTAAATAAAAATGCAATATCATAAGCAAAGGACGCCATCTGGCGTCTTTTTTGCTTAAGGGTTTTAATTCTTTAATCTCGTCAGTAATCATAACTTATCATTTTTTCAAATGTCTTTACCGCAGCTTTCACCCGAATTACTGGACGAGCGTCCGGAACTTTTGCCCGAACACCGGAAACTACTTGCTTTACCGGAAAAAATCATTCAGTTTGGAACCGGCGTTCTGTTGCGCGGACTTCCCGATTATTTTGTCAATAAAGCCAATCAGCAAGGGATTTTTAACGGGCGGATCGTCGTTGTAAAATCAACAAATCAAGGCGGTACGGATGCATTTGAAACGCAGAAAAGCCTTTTTTCACATGTCATACGGGGAATTGAAAACGGTCGTAATGTAGATGAATTTGTAATAAACAGTTCCATTAGCAGAACACTGGCGGCAAGCAGCAGCTGGACGGAAATTCTGGAATGCGCGAGAAATCCTGAACTGAAAATAGTAATTTCAAATACAACAGAAGTCGGGATTCAATTGACAGACGATGACATTTTCGCTTTGCCGCCCGCTTCTTTTCCCGGAAAACTGACTGCCTATTTGTATGAACGCTACAAGGCATTTGCAGGCGCTCCGGACGCAGGAATGGTGATTGTTCCCACGGAACTTATCGTTGATAACGGCCTGAAACTGCGCTCAATCGTGCTGGAACTTGCCAGAAGGCACCATCTGGAAGAAACATTTGTTCAATGGCTGGAAAATCATAATCATTTCTGCAGTTCACTTGTAGACAGGATCGTTCCGGGAAAGCCTGATTCCGAAACAATAAATGCATTGTCGCAAAGGCAGGGTTTTACCGACGAACTGCAGATCGTCTCCGAAGTTTACCGTTTATGGGCCATTGAAGGCGATGCGCATGTACGCTCGGTACTGCGTTTTGCAGATGCCGATAACGGTGTCATTATCGAACCGAACATTGATCTTTACCGCGAGCTGAAACTGCGTTTGCTGAACGGAACGCATACGCTTTCATCCGGAATAAATTTTCTGCACGGGCACGATACGGTAAGTGAAAGCATGACAGACCCGGAAACTTCCGCTTTCGTTTCTAATCTGATGCTGAATGAAATTGCCCCTGCAATCCCTTATGAACTGAATCTGAACCGAGCGCTGGAATTTGGAAATCAGGTGCTTGACAGGTTCAGAAATCCGTTTATACGCCATCAGCTGATTGATATTACGGTTCAGTATACGGCTAAGATGAAAATGCGCAACATTCCGACTTTGCTTCATCATTACAAAAAATCCGAAAAGGCACCGCAGCTTTTTGCCAGAGGATTTGCCGCTTATCTGAAATTTATGAAGCCTGTTTTCCATAAAGAAGGCAGTTATTTTGGCGACCGTGACGGAAAACTATATCTCATCCGCTGTGATTCGGCTGCTTATTTTGACGAAAAATGGAAGAATGCAGCTTCGCCGGTTGATCTTGCACAGCAGGTTTTAAGCGATACTTCGCTCTGGGATACGGATCTTACGTTATTGCCGGGATTTGCAGATGCAGTCAAAGAAAATATGGCAGAATCCGTAGAGGAAATCAAGATAACCGGTTTTGATCAGGAATCAAGCGAATAAGCAGGTTACTCGCGTGTCCAATACTTTATCCTCAGGTACATCTCGGCAGAAGATACTTCGTCCGAGCTGAAATATATTTCTTCAGAATTTGTACGGATGAGTAAATACGGACTGACCGTCTTATTGACAAACAGCTTGATATTGCGTCCGTCTGTTGTTCTGAAACTTCCTTTTGCATAATCTCCCGCTGCAAAACCGTTTGTCTTGACAGAAATTTTGGGAGTATCCTTAGCCAGATTCAGTTCCGTAATCTGGCTTTTTTCTATTCTAAAACCATACATGCCTTCTATAATCAGGTGATCATCGGCAAGCCGGATTTTACTGTTTCTGAAACTGGAAAAAAGTGTTGTTCCGGTTCCGATGGCAATGACAAGCAGGATTGCAATCCCGACGTAAGTTCCTGCTTTCTGCCCTTTTGTACCGCGGTAATAAACATTTCCGCGTGCAATCAGAAATGCATAAGCTACCAAAGGATACAGAATAATGAATGCACTTGCCCAGTTATGATTCAGGCGTGTCAGGATCAGAAATCCCGTTAAAAGTGAAATACCGAGAAACAGGTGAAACTTTTTAAAAAACCGGAGGTATGCGGCAACGTCCATCTTTGCCCTGTCCGATTCGGACATGGTGTTGTAGCCGGACAAGATGTACTTTGCATTATTGACAGTAACGATACTGCCCAGTAAAATGAAGACCAGTGATAAAAAAATAGCGGTAACAAGCATTGATTTACAGCTTAAAATTCTGGATTCTGCAATCGGAACTTAAATTATAACCTACTGTTTCCAGCATAAAAGTTACATAATTTTCCGCTACCGCCGTAAAAGATAGGCAAAAATCTGTTAGCCGAACTGGCGATATGGTTATATTTATAAAAAATAAGTAATCATGATTATTCCGTTGAACATACCGGTACACGATTTTTTCAATGCAGTTTTCAAATCCAATGATCAGTGAAAAAGAAAATACCACAATCAGTAAATTTCTTAGTCTGATCCTTCGCCACAAGCCCGAAGCAGCCGGGATAGAACTGGATGAAAATGGCTGGACGGATGTAAAAATACTGATCGAAAAGGTAAACAAGGCAAATGTGACTTTGAACCTTGAAATACTGAAACATATTGTTGAAACCAACTCGAAAAAGCGTTTTGCCTTCAATGATACTTTTGACAGGATCAGGGCAAATCAGGGACATTCCGTTGAAGTTGATCTCGGCTATGAAGCTAAAATCCCGCCTGAAATCCTGTTTCACGGAACAGCCGAAAAATTCAGAGCAAGTATTCTGGAAAAGGGTATTTTAAAAAGAGAAAGGCATCATGTTCATCTGAGTGCTGATATGGATACAGCTGTAAAAGTTGGCTCAAGGCATGGAAAACCTTTTGTATTTGAAGTACTTGCAGGAAAAATGTTTTCAGACAAATACAGTTTTTACTTGTCTGAAAACGGAGTATGGCTGACGGATCATGTTCCTTCTGAATACCTGAAGAGATGACAAACAGGCTGTAAAATTATATTTCTGTCTTCTTCAGCCAGCCTATATAACCTTTCTGAATCTGAACAAAGGAATAATCCGGTTAATGTCAGTTACTGCTGCGGAATTCCTTCACCAATGCAATGCTTTCTGCAATTTTCTGCTCAATCCACGGATAGTTTGCTTCTGCAATAACGTCTTTCGGAAATAAATTGGAGCCCAGGCCAACGGCATATGCACCCGCTCCAAACCATTCACTAATGCTTTCACGCGTTGGCTGAACGCCGCCTGTAACCATGATTTTTACTTTTGGCATGGGTCCGCGGATTGCTTTGATAAAGGCAGAACCCACTACATCGCCCGGAAACAATTTCACAACGACTGCGCCTGCCTGCTGGGCATTGTAAATTTCGGTCAGCGTAGACACACCCGGAATCCAGGGAATATTTGCAATGGCGCATGCACGGCCAACTTCCGGGTTCAGACAAGGTGTAACGATGAAATCAGCTCCGGCTTCAATGAATTTCTGTGCTGTTTCCACATCATAAATAGTCCCGATTCCCATGGCTAAGCCCGGCAGGCTTTCTTTTGTGTACGCGACCAGCTCAGTAAAAACATGATAGGCATTGTCGCCGCGGTTTGTAAACTCAAACGCCCTTGCGCCGCCGCGGTAACTTGCATTGATTACTTCTTTGGCAACTTCAATGTCAGCATGATAAAACAGCGGTAAAATCCCGACTTCGTTCAAAAGTATCAATATGGTATCCTTGTCCATGATTACTTGCTGTTAATTTTATGTTTAGGTTAATTTCTTTCTCTTTTCCTGACTTATAACGAATTACCGCCGTATTCTTCCGGAAGTTTCGCCTTGTCGGATTGCTTCCACTTCCGCAACGGTCGAGATCAGCGCGTCACCTTCAATCGTATGTTTCAATGCAGAAGCCGCAACGCCGAATTCCAGTGCTTTCTGCTGATCATCAAAAGAAATAAGGCCGTGAATAAGACCGGCAATGAAAGCATCCCCGCCGCCTACCCTGTCGATAATCGGATTGATTTCAATGTCTGCGGTTTCCAGCAGTTCGGTTCCGTTCCACATATAAGCGCGTAAAAGGTTGTGCGAAGCGCTCAAAGACGTTCTTTTTGTGTCCACAACCCTACTGACCTGCGGATAAGCCTTTTGTAAATTGACGCTGGATTCAACAAAATCGTTTCCTTCGATGCCGAATATCTCTTTTATATTTTCACCGTTCGCGATCACAATATCCGTTCCGGCGGTAAGTTCAGGCAAAATTTCGGATGGTTTTTTTCCGTATTTCCACAAATTGGCCCGGTAAAAAATATCACCAGAAACTGTTATCCCGTACTTTCTTGCTACTTTGATCCCGTCCAGAAGCGCGTCGGCAGCTCCCTGCGACAATGCAGGCGTGATGCCGGCCCAGTGAAACCATTTGGCATCTTTCAAAATCGAATCCCAGTCAATTTCCTTCGGGTCAATTTCGGCCAGTGAAGAATTGGCACGGTCGTATACAATCTGGCTTCCGCGCATGGCAGCGCCGGTTTCCAGAAAATAAACGGCCATTCTGGGCCCGCCATAAATAATATGCGAAATGTCAACACCATGAAAATGAAGATACTGCGCAGCCGCCCGGCCAATCGGAGAATCCGGGAAACGCGTGACGTGCGCCGTATGATGCCCCCAGTAAGCGAGTGCCGTGGAAACATTTGCCTCACCGCCGGCATACGTAACATTAAGCTGGCGTGCTTGCTCGAAGCGGGAAAAACCAGGGGTGGAAAGCCGCATAAGGACTTCTCCAAAAGAAACGATCTGAGCCATATCCTGAACTATTGGCCGGGCAGATTAGAAATTTGACCCGTAACCTGAAAAATTGAATAATTGTAAAAGTAAACGTTTTATATCAAAAATAGCCCTCATTATTCATCAGGGCTATTTTTATAAAGTTTTTTAAAGCAAAAAACCGCTTTCAGAATCCAAAGTAATTGCGCGCATTATGATAGCAAATATCCTGGACAAGCTTTCCGAGCCACGGAATGTCGTTGGGCAACTCGCCGTTTTCAACGTCATTTCCGATGAGGTTACAAAGAATGCGACGGAAATACTCATGGCGTGGGTAAGATAAAAAGCTGCGCGAATCCGTAAGCATTCCTACAAAGCGGCTTAACAAACCCATGTTGGAAAGTGCATTGATCTGGCGCTCCATGCCGTCTTTCTGGTCCAGAAACCACCAGCCGGAGCCAAACTGCATTTTTCCGGCAACAGTTCCGTCATTGTAATTTCCGGTCATCGTGGCAATTACTTCATTATCGGCCGGATTAAGATTGTAAAGTATGGTTTTGGCAAGCTGATCCGTAGAATCCAGTTTGTTCAGAAATGCGGACAACGCCTCCGCCTGGCTGTAATCGCCGATGGAATCCCAGCCTGTATCCGGGCCCAGTTCCCGGAGCATGCGCGAATTGTTGTTCCGGAGTGCGCCGAGGTGAAATTGCTGTGTCCATGATTTTTCATGATCCAGTTTGGCAAGATCATAAAGCAAAACAGACTTGAACGCGTTCCGCTGCGCTTCGGTCGGCAACCCGCCATTTACAGCTGAATGAAAGGCCTGCTTCGCCGCTTCTTCATCAAAATCTGCATAAATATGGTTCAGACCGTGATCGGAAAGCTTGCCGCCCAACGAAGCAAAAAAATCATGTCGGTTACGCAAGGCATTCAGCAGACTTTCGTAAGAATCAATTTTCCCGGTTCCGGCAGCGTTTTCCAGCTTTGCGATATATTCCCGAAATGCATCCGGTGAATCAATCAGCAGCATGGCTTTGTCCGGCCTGAAAGTAGGAAGCACTTTGATGTTGAAACCGCTGCCGCTGATCTGCTGATGATATGCAAGCGAATCCGTCGGGTCGTCCGTCGTACACACAACTTTCACGTTCATCTTGTCCAGCAGGCTTTGTACGCAGTAATCAGGCTGTTTCAGTTTGGCCGAACATTCGTCATAAATTTCTCTAGCTGTATCTTTATTTAACAGAATATCAATGCCAAAGTAACGCAGCAATTCAAGATGCGTCCAGTGATACAGCGGGTTGCGCATCGTGTACGGCACTGTTGCAGCCCATTGTTCAAACTTTTCCCAGTCGCTTGCATTTCCGGTACAATACCTTTCATTTACGCCATTGGCCCGCATTGCACGCCATTTGTAATGATCGCCGTAAAGCCAGATTTGCGTCAGGTTCTCAAATTGCCTGTTTTCGGCGATCTGGTCCGGCGGAAGATGACAGTGGTAATCAATGATCGGCATTTCCTTTGCAAAATCATGATAAAGCGTACGCGCCGTTTCCGAACGCAGCAGAAAATCGTCTGTAATAAAGGTCTTTTGTACGGCTGTGCCTGTCGTTTCCATCATGCTGAATCACAATTGATTTGATGTTTATAACCCGCTTCTTTCTATTGCATATTCCAGACCGCGCAATTCCGCAAGGCCGCGCAGCCGCCCGATCGCAGTATAGCCGGGGTTTGTTATTTTGGTTGCAGAAAGGTCATCGAGCATGCGGTGCCCGTGATCGGGCCGGAAAGGCATCCTCAGATCGGCCCTTCCTTCGGCTGCTCTCTTCTTTTGCTCCGCCAGTAATGCTTTCATCACGCTGTACATATCCACGTCGCCGTCCAGATGATCGGCTTCATAAAAACTTCCGTCGTGTTCTCTCTTTGTTGCGCGTAAATGAATGAAATGAATGCGGTTTCCGAGCCGGTCAACCATTCCGCTCAGGTCATTATCCGGACGTACGCCGTAAGATCCTGTGCAGAAACATATACCATTTGCAGTATGGTCAAAAGCTTCGAGTAAAAGCATGGCATCATTTTCAGTACTCACGACACGCGGAAGCCCCAGTATCGCATACGGAGGATCATCCGGGTGAATGGCCAGACGGATACCGGCTTCTGCAGCCACCGGCGCAATGGCCTGAATAAACTGGTACAAATGCGTACGCAGTTCCAGATCGCCTACATTCCGGTAGGTATCCAGCACTTTTCTAAATTCCTCAATTGTAAAACTTTCTTCCGAGCCCGGCAGTCCGGCAATGATGTTTCTGACAAGCTTATTGACATTTTCCTCCGTTGCGTTATTCAGCCAGCTTTTCGCTTTTTGCTTCTGCTCGGAAGTATACAAATGCTCGGCTTCAGACCTTTTCAGAATATACAGATCAAACGCTGCAAACTGCGCGGCATCAAATCTTAAACCTGTGGAGCCGTCTTTCATGGGCGCGTCAAGGTCTGTTCTGGTCCAGTCGAGCACGGGCATAAAGTTGTAGCAAACCGTATCTATGCCGCATTCACCCAGATTGCGCAATGTCTGCTGATAATTCAGAATGTAAGTTTCACAATCTCCGGTTCTTGTTTTAATGGCTTCATGAACCGGAACGCTTTCCACTACGGACCATGTAAGTCCGGCCTGCTCAATAAGGGCTTTGCGCGTCAGGATTTCTGTTTTTTCCCAGATTTCTCCATTGGGAATGTGATGCAGTGCCGTTACTATTCCTGTTGCGCCGGCCTGACGGATATCTTGCAATGAAACGGGATCATTCGGCCCGAACCAGCGCCATGTTTGTTCTAATGCCATATTTTTGCTTTTAGCGATTAGCTGTTAGCGACTAGCTGTTAGCTTTTAGCCGCTAGCTTTTGGCAATCGCCTTTATATCAGAATTATTAATTTATAAATTTTATAGTTAGAAGTCAGTTAAGAGCTAATAATTAGCTGCGAGTAGCCAATAGCTAACAGCCAACAGCCAACAGCTCTACGCCACCAGCCTGTGTTCCGGAACGCGTTCACGCAGTACTTTCAGGGCCCGGCTCATTTGCGTTTCTACTGTTTTGACCGAAATTTCCAGTTTTTCTGCAATATCACGGTAACGAAGCCCTTCTTCCCGGCTCAGCCTGAAAATAATCTGGCACTGCCGCGGCAAAGCCTGAATGCAGCCTTCCACGTGATCAAAAAACTCGTTGAACGAAAGTTCGTCAACAGGTGAAAAATGATCTGCATGCATGGTGTTCCATTGTACCGAATCCAGCGATTCGCGCTCATGCTGCCGGTGAATCCGAAGCTTCAGGTAATCCAGCGCCTGATTGCGTACGGCCCTGTAAATGTAAGCCTGGAAAGAGGTATGAACTTCAATCTGCTCCCGATTTTTCCAGAGTTTTACAAATACATCCGAAACAACTTCTTCCGCAATTTCACGGCTGACTACAACGCGCATGGCATAATTACAAAGCGATCTGTAATGATTGGTAAACAACTCCCGAAAAGCATTGTAATCCCCGGATGTTACGACCTTGCCAAACAAAATTTCCATGATGTTTTTCTGTGTATAAACAGGCGGCAATGAGCTGGTAAAAGATGTTGCTTCCATTAAGATTGGGATGAGTTAATTATAGAAAATTTCCTGGAAATGTAGTGGTGAAAGCAGGAGTAATTGCGTCCATATGGAATCTAGTTTAAACATAGATTCGTTGATTCGCAAAAATTAATCTTGAAAAAAAGCTATAAATTTACGCAACCGTTCCCGGAACCGTTCCCGTTTTGCAATTTTTCCCGGAACATCGGAGATTGTAAAGTAATTGGTGCAACAACAGTTCCGGTTTCGTTTTTTTAAGTAAAAAGTCAAATTTGCAATATTCCAATAACAGCAGATGAAAAAAGTTTCCGTTACAATCAAAGAAATTGCAAAGCAGCTCCATGTCAGTAAATCCACGGTCTCGCGCGCGCTCCGGGACAGCAGTGAAATCAGTGAAGACACCAAAAAGAAGGTGATCGAGCTGGCAGAAAAACTTCATTATTACCCGAACCCGATTGCCATCAGTCTGCTTAAAAACCGCACGCAGACCATTGGCGTCATCGTGCCGGATATTGCAAACCGTTTTTATTCCTCTGCAATCGGAGGCGTGGAAGATATTGCATACAGTCGCGGCTATCATACAATGATTTATCAGAGTCACGAGTTGCTGGAAAGGGAACTTGCAGCATCGCGGCACATTGCGTCCCGCCGGGTGGACGGACTGGTAGTGGCCATTTCCAGCCAGTCCGAGAACATTGATCATTTTGTGCAATTGCAGGAGCAGGGAATTCCGGTGGTATTTTTTGACCGCGTAAGTGAAGCCATGCAAACGCATAAAGTCCGGGTAGATGATTACAAAGGTGCTTTTGAGGCAACCAGCCACCTTATTGAAAGAGGCTGCCGACGCATTGCGCACATTGCCGGGCCCAAGCCGGTTTCCATCACGCGTTTCAGGCTGGAAGGCTACAAGGATGCGCTTAAAAAATACGGCATTGCATTTCAGGAAGAATGGGTTTTGCACAGTGAAATTACGCAGGCAGGCGGCACGGAACGGACGTATCAGTTGATGGCGCTGCGCGAAAGGCCGGATGCGATTTTCGGGGCCAGCGACCGGATTACAATGGGCATCCACTGGGCATTGCGCCAGCTGGGCTACCGCATGCCCGACGATGTTGCCGTGGTGGGTTTCTGTGACCTGGCCATGTCCTCACTGCTTGATCCTCCGGTAAGCTCTGTTACGCAGCCGTCTTTTGAAATGGGGCAGCAGGCTACTTCCCTTTTGCTGGATCTGATTGAAAGCAAAAGTACCCCGGCTGCATTCGAAACCAGGGTACTTCAGTCTAATCTTGTTATCAACAAATCCTCTTTAAAAGAAATTAACTTATGAGCGTTATCCCGTAATCGTTTTCAGTTTTCGTTCAAATTCGGACAGGATTTTTTCTTTCATCTGGACTTTGCGTTTCTGGATATTGATCCTTCCGGCGGCTTGTTTGTCCTGTTCCGGATCGCCGGTTGCTGTCCGGTCAAATTCAAGGATGGCAAATTCCAGATCGCTTTTTTCACGTTTGGCCAGCCATTCCAGTTCGCGGTATTTTGTTCTGAGCTGCTCTTCCGGGCTTTTCAGTTCAAATGCCGGATATTTTCTGCTGATGACGCGTGCAAGATAACTTAGTTCAAAAATCTTGTCGCAGACCATACGGAAACGCTCGGCAAGTTCCTTGTCCGCCATTTTGAACGGAATCTTGATTTCTTTCCACTTGCTCAGCAATACTTTTGCTTCCTGCGAAGCTTCAACGATATCAGGCTGCCGCAAAAGATGTTCGGCTTGCTGCAGCAGTTTCTGCTGTTCCAGGATACGCGGATCTACACGTACTTTTGGCTCAATGCCTTTGGCAAGGTTATACTTATCGTAAAACAGTTTCAGAAAATGCCTGTACGCTTTGTTTACCTTGAAGAAACGTTTTGGAGGCACTTCACCGACATTGTTCCAGGCATTGCGTATTTCCCTGGCTTTCTGGTATGCATCATCCAGATCGCGTGAGTAGCTCAGCGTCTTGGTTATTTTGATCAGCTTTTCATATTCTTCGATACGATGCTGGTTTATTTTGTTCTGTTCATCGAAATAATCACGGCGGCGCTGGAAGAAATCGTCCAGGATTTGCTGAAAAGTAGTTTCCACTTCTTCCTGATATTCCTTTTCGACCGGGCCCGTACGGATCCATTTTGCTTTTATTTCCTGTATCTGGTCCGTTGCAACGGTATAATCCTGAATGGCTGCCGCCACTTTCACGTCTTCAATCAGTGCCCGCTTGATTTCAAGGTTTTTCAGCTGATTGACTTCTATCAAGCCTTTCAGATATTCTTCTTTTTCTTCCAGCCGGCGCAGCAGAGGGACAAAATCCCCGAGTGCATCAAAGCCGGTCAGCTTACGTTGCAGCTGGATCAGCTTGGTCAGATAAGAACCTTTGTTAAGCGCCTCATCAATTTCCTGTTCCAGTTGTTCCACTTTGTTCAGAACAATGTTAAAGCGATTTTTAAAATAATCGATCGCTTCCTGCTCTGTTCTCTTTACTTCTCCAATTTGCCGGTCGGGGAAATTCAAATACCCCTTTAAAAATACCTTGCTGTCTTTAACGTAGCCGTATTCATCATTCAATGTGGCATTTTCCATTCTTTCAATTTTTTATCTGCTAAGTGTAGGGATATATAACGATATTTGTTACGCACAAATTAACTAAAAAATGAGTAACGAAACCATTATTTTCTCAATGTCGGGGGTTAACAAAATCATTCCTCCCAACCGGCATATTATCAAGAACATTTATTTATCCTTTTTTTATGGTGCAAAAATCGGGGTTCTAGGTTTGAACGGCTCAGGTAAATCTACACTTTTACGCGTTATAGCCGGCATTGACAAGGATATTCAGGGCGAAGTTGTATTCTCGCCCGGCTACTCTGTAGGCATGCTGGAACAGGAACCGAAGCTGGATCCTTCCAAAACGGTAAGGGAAGTAGTGGAAGAAGGCGTTCAGGAAATTGTTAATCTTTTAAAAGAATTTGATCAGATAAACGAAGCATTCGGAGAAGAGGATGCTGACTTTGATAAATTGCTTGAACGCCAGGGGGAAGTGCAGGAAAAACTGGATTCTGCCGATGCATGGAACCTGGACAACCGTCTGGAAGTAGCCATGGACGCGCTTCGCTGCCCGCCGTCGGATGCGCTGGTGTCAACTTTATCGGGCGGTGAAAAGCGCAGGGTTGCATTGTGCCGGCTGCTTTTGCGCCAGCCTGACGTACTGCTTCTGGACGAGCCTACAAACCACCTGGATGCCGAGTCGGTACTCTGGCTGGAAGAACATTTGAGACAATACAAAGGAACCGTTATTGCCGTTACGCACGACCGTTACTTTCTGGATAACGTTGCAGGCTGGATTCTGGAACTCGACCGCGGCGAAGGCATTCCGTGGAAAGGAAATTATACTTCATGGCTGGAACAGAAACAGGAACGCCTGAAAAAAGAAGAAAAAACCGAATCAAAACGCCAGAAAACACTTGCACGTGAGCTGGAATGGGTTCGCATGGGCACAAAAGGCAGGCAGGCAAAATCCAAGGCACGCCTTGGTGCTTACGAGCGGCTTCTGGGTGAAGAAGCAAGAGAGAAAGAGGAAAAACTGGAAATCTTTATCCCGGCCGGCCCGAGGCTTGGCAGCAAGGTTATTGAAGCGCATAACGTTTCCATGGGATTCGGCGACCGGCTGTTGTATGAAAATCTGAGTTTTGCCTTGCCGCCCAACGGCATCGTCGGAATTATCGGTCCGAACGGAGCAGGGAAAACAACGCTCTTCAAACTGATAACCGGACAGCTCAAACCACTTACGGGTCATTTTGATGTAGGTGAAACGGTCGAACTTGCCTATGTGGATCAGGAACACGACAACCTAGATCCGGTCAAAACCGTTTACCAAAGCATTGCAGACGGCAACGACTGGATCATGATCGGCGGAAAGCAATCCAACGCAAGGGCTTATGTAAGCCGGTTTAATTTCGGCGGCGGAGATCAGGAGAAAAAAGTAGGAACGCTTTCGGGCGGAGAACGGAACCGTGTGCATCTGGCCATGACGCTGAAAGAAGGCGGCAATCTGCTTTTGCTGGATGAGCCTACGAACGATCTGGATATAAATACCTTACGTGCTCTGGAAGAAGGTCTGGAAAACTTTGCCGGATGTGCCGTCATTATTTCCCACGACCGCTGGTTTCTGGACCGCGTAGCTACACATATACTGGCATTTGAAGGCGATTCGCAGGTTTACTGGTTTGAAGGCAACTTTTCGGAATACGAAGAAAACCGCCGGAAAAGACTTGGAACGGATGCAACCCCGAAAAGAATCAAGTACAAAAAACTGGCATAAGCCGTCAAAAGAATTTTTGTCAAATGCGCCTGTATGCATATACCGGCGCATTTGGTTTCATATCCCTTTATTCTTTATACAAGCCCGACAATATCAAAAGCGGGTACCGCGTAATTTGCCTAAAGATCAATTCTTGCTAACTTTCGCCCGGAAACAGCTAAACTTTATAAATGGGTCAGATTTCATCTTTGCATAAAATACATTTCATTTCTATTGGCGGCAGCGTCATGCATAACCTTGCCATTGAACTTCATCTGAAAGGGTTTCTGGTCAGCGGCTCCGATGATGAAATTTATGAGCCTTCTGCCGGCCGCCTTGCCAAGTATGATCTTCTTCCGGCCATTACCGGATGGTTTCCTGAAAAAATAACGGCCGATCTGGAAGCGGTAATCCTTGGAATGCATGCACGCCAGGATAATCCGGAACTTGCAAAAGCCAGAGAACTCGGAATCAAGGTTTATTCCTATCCGGAATATATTTTTGAACAAAGCCAGCATAAACAGCGCGTGGTGATAGCCGGAAGTCATGGAAAAACGACAATTACTTCCATGATCCTCCACGTACTGAACTACAACAACCGTGTGTTTAATTATCTGGTGGGCGCTCAGATCGAAGGATTTGACAACATGGTGAAATTATCGGAAAATGCACCTTTGATCGTGATTGAAGGCGACGAATATTTTACTTCTCCGCTAGACCCGACGCCGAAATTCATGCATTATCAACCGCATATTGCACTCATCAGCGGCATTGCATGGGATCATTACAATGTGTTCCCGACGTGGGAATCTTATGTGAAGCAGTTTGAACTGCTGGCCGATTCGCTTCCGAAAGCGGGAGCCATCATTTTTGATGAAACAGACGATATGCTGGACGTAATCGGACGGAAAGAACGGCCGGATGTAGTCAGTACTTCCTATAACGCGCACCCTTATAAAGTTGTTGACGGCAAGACAATTCTTGTTACAGCCGAACTCGGTGAAGTGCCGGTTCTTGTTTTCGGGAACCATAATATGAAAAACATCAGCGGTGCACGGGCCGTTTGTGAACGCCTCGGCATTACGGATGAAGAATTTTACTCGGCTATACAAACTTTCAAAGGCGCTTCCAAAAGGCTGGAACTGCTCGGCAGCAAAGCTACTGTGAATATTTACCGCGACTTTGCGCATGCGCCTTCCAAAGTGGAGGCGACAACAGGTGCGTTGAAAGAGCAGTTTCCGGAACGGACTTTGATTGCCTGCGCGGAACTGCATACGTTCAGCAGTTTGAACAAGACATTTTTAAAACAATACCGCAGAAAGCTGAATGCTGCCGATATCGCGGTTGTTTATTACAATCCTCAGACACTGGAACACAAACGGCTTGAATCCATTACCGAAGAAGAAATCCGGGCAGCTTTTAAAAGAGATGACCTGAAAGTATTTACAGACTCGGCAGAACTGACCGATTTTCTTAAATCTCTCAAATGGGAAAATGCCAATTTGCTGATGATGAGTTCAGGCACATTCGGCGATACAGATCTGAAAAAACTTTCCGAAGAAATTCTTGCATTCTGATATATGCCCTATATTCCACTTCAAACAAGCATTTCATGCAATCTATTGTAGTATATTGTGGTTCAAACCACGGAAACAAGCCGGTTTATGCAGAATCCGCGTATGCACTTGGTGAAGAACTTGCCAGAAGAAATATAAAACTTGTTTACGGAGGCGGAAACATGGGCTTGATGGGACGCGTTGCAGACGGCGCCATGGTCAACAACGGCTCGGTTACGGGCATTATACCCAATTTTCTGGCCAAGCTGGAAGTAGCGCACAAGACTCTGACCGAGCTTCATTTTGTGGATACCATGCACGAGCGCAAAGCTAAAATGGTTTCTTTATCCGACGGTGTCATAGCGCTTCCGGGCGGATACGGCACGTTTGATGAACTGTTTGAAATTCTTACCTGGTCGCAGCTGCGTATTTTTAATGGCCCGGTCGGCTTGCTGAACATAAACGGCTATTACGATTTGCTGCTTCTGCAACTGGACAAAATGGTTGAAGAAGGATTTTTGCACGCAGCAAACCGTGATCTTCTGGTCGTGGCTGCTGATCCGGTAACACTGCTGGAAAAAATGGAAGCTTTCCGACTTGCAAGTCCGGAAAATAAGCCGCTGGATAACTCGTTATACATAGACAATAAATAATTAACGAAGCATTGACAGCCGCTTCTCCACACTAAAATACTCTTCCAAAGCAATGCGTATTTCATTACTTTTAACTTGTATGTTTCTCCTTTCTGCACGCGTTTATGCGCAGCTGGAAAATCTGGGAAAAACAGTAAATACGGAATTCAATGAAATAAGCCCGATCATTTCTCCGGACGGGAAAACGATCTATTTTTCAAGGATCAGCCATCCGCAGAATACGCATGGAGCCAAAGGAAGCCAGGATATCTGGTTTTCGGAGCTTAAAAACGACAAATGGACTCCGGCCCGCCGGCTTCCGCCTCCGCTCAACAAAGAGGATTATAACAGCCTTTACAGCATTACGCCGGATGGAAATACGCTTTTGCTTAAAGGTGCGTACAAGAACGGAGTTTATGAAACCAGAGGATTTTCGACGAGTAAAAAAACGTCGCGCGGCTGGGGCGCGCCCAACAAACTGGATATTCCGGGCTATTCCAAAATCAGCAAAGGCCAGTTTGACTGTGGGTACCTTTCAACCGATGGAAAAGTGCTGGTGATGTCTTTTAGTGAAAAAAAGAACAGCAAGGTCGATGATATGTATGTCAGTTTCAAACAGAAAGACGGAACATGGACGAAACCGCTGAATCTCGGTCCGGAAATCAATACCGAAGAATTTACCGAAACAACGCCTTTTCTGGCGCCGGACGGCGTAACGATTTATTTTTCAAGCGACCGTAAAGGCGGATTGGGAAGCAATGACATTTATTTCAGCAAGCGGATTGATAAAACATGGAAAAGATGGAGCAAGCCCGTTAATCTCGGCCCGGCCATCAATTCGGACGGATATGACGCTTATTACACGATTTCTGCACTGGGCGATTATGCTTATATGACTTCGTTTAAAGAAACCGAGGGAAAAGGCGATGTTGTCCGTTACAATCTCAGCCCGAAACCGGCCCCGGAGGATTCTACCGAAGCACCGGTTGCCAGCGTTCCAACTGCTGATCCCGTTGTGATGGTCAGCGGAAAAGTGATCAACTCCAAAACAGGAAAGCCTGTGGAAGCAACCATTATTTATGAAAACCTGGCGGACGGTGAAGAAGTTGGAACTGCAACGACCAACCCGGCTACCGGAGAATACAAAATTGTACTCCCTTATGGCCAGAAATACAGCTGGCGGGCCGTTGCGCCGGATTTTATTGCGGAAGGAGAAAACATTGACCTGACGGACTCAACAAACAACGGGGAAAAAGGATTCAAGGAGATTGCGAACAAATCGCTTAAACTGATCCCGATTGAAGAAGGCCAGATTGTAAGGCTCAACAATATTTTCTTTGCAACAGGAAAATCCACGTTAAACAGCGAGTCATTTCCGGAACTGAACCGCATTGCGCTTTCCATGACAGAAAATAAAACGCTGACCATCGAGCTGGGCGGACATACGGATAATACCGGCAGCGACGAATTCAACCTGAAACTTTCTCAGGACCGTGCAGATTCGGTAAGGGAATATCTGATTGGAAAAGGCATTGAACCCGACCGCGTGGCCAGCAAAGGTTATGGTGAAACGGTTCCTGTAGCCAAAAATGATACACCCGAAGGCCAGCAGCGCAACCGGCGTGTGGAATTCAAGATTCTGAAAAAATAAGTCAAGTAAATACCGATCAATGATCTGTTATTTCAGTAACCCGAAATCAAAAGCCGGAAACCTCAGTAAATAATAATAATAAAAAGAAAAACGACAAGCCAGAGCGCACCGGTAAAATGCCAGTAACGCGTAAGCAGCTTGATACGCAGTCGGTTGGGAGGATTTACGCTGTATACGAACGAATCCACATAAGATCTGTTTTTAATGGCTTTGCGGAACAGGTGAAGCAGATAAATTACACCGGCCGCAATGTGAATAAGGTGCAGTCCCGTAAGCAGATATATAAAACCGGCAGAAGTATTGGCGTTGTTAAAAACACCTGAATTAATCATTTCCGCCCAGCCGCCGGCCTGTAATAAAATAAACGTTATGCCTAAAAGCAGCGTTATGCCCAGAAAAACGCGGTAATGCAGAAACCGCTCGTTTACAAAGGCAAGATTGGCTTCATGCAGCGTGATACTGCTGAATAAAATCACCAGCGTACTCAGCCAGAACATATCGGGAAGTACAATCAGATGGCCGATTTCCTTGTGCATGCGGACAAGGAAAATGATGAAAATAGAAGTAAACAGAAGTGAGCTGCCCGCAACGCCCAGCCAAAGCATGAAGCCAAGAGGCTCACGCCGCTTTGTAAAAGGATTTTCCTTTGTTTTAGTTGTAGGTTTTAAGCTCATTTTTTTATTTCCGTTTTTAAGCAAGTTTAAACAACTGGCCATTTTTCTAACTTTGTTCTGCTTTCACCTGGCCAGAGCGCCATTTCAGCTTAGAAAACCTTGCCAGACTTTAAATTTACTAAAATGTTTTTCTAAATCTTTTTCCTTCTCAAAAATCCCGTAAAGTGTTGAGCCGGAGCCGCTCATGGCTGCGTAAGCTGCACCGGATTCGTATAAATCGTCTTTAATCTTTTGTAAAAGAGGATATTTTAAGAAAAGCGTTGCTTCAAAATCATTTTTAACCTGATCTTTCCACTTTGATACGGGCTGTTGCAATACATTACGTAAATCTGAACGGCCAGGTTGCGGATTTATTCCTGCATAGGCTTCAATTGTTGAAATATGTATGCCCGGATTTACCATCACAATCCATTTTCCCTGCAGTTTCAGATCAATTTCCTCAAACCGGTCCCCTTTTTCAAAACAATATGCCGGTTTGTTAAGAATGAAAAAAGCACAATCGCTTCCTAATCTACGTGCGTAATCCAGTTGTTTTTCAAAAGAAATTTTGAGGTTAAACTGCTGATCCAAAGCTTTAATGGCAAAAGCGGCGTCCGATGAACCGCCGCCCAGCCCTGCACCGATCGGAACGGCTTTCAACAAGTGCATCTGAACGGGCGGCAGCGCATAATCCGCTGCAAGCATGTTATATGCCTTCACACAAAGATTATCCGCATTGTTTCCAGGAATGGCAATTCCGTCAGACTGAAAATCAAAATGATCGGCTACCGTAATCTCCAGCGCATCCGACCAACCGACCGGGTAAAAGCAGGATTCAATATTATGGTAACCGTCCGGTCTTTTCTCAACAATGTTCAGGCCAATGTTGATTTTTGCATTTGGAAATACAATCATTGCAGTCAAGATTTTGACTGCAATTTAGAGGTTTTAAATAAAAACTACTGCTCCCAGCGCCATTCCTGACCAATTACAAGTTCCTCTTTCAGCCCTTGCGAAATCAGGAAATCACGCGTCTTCTCGTCCGAAAGCTTTTTGACAGCCAGCTTGTCCGTATTGGAAAGTGCATACAGATACATGGAAGCAATCCGGACCGTATTTTCAAACTGCTCCTTGTTCACCAGACTAAAATCATCACAATCTGCATGATAGCACTGAAGAACTTCCGGGTCAAGATGCCCCGACAGACCGGCAATCGGAACGCCTTCCAGCATAAATGGCTGATGGTCACTATGAAGCCCGGCGCGGTTCGCTGCTTCATTTTTAAAACTCTGATCAACCTGATGAATGGCATTGCCAACGCTTGTAAAGAATTCGTTCATTTCCGTTCTTCCAAAAGCATTCACACCTTTCGGATCGTTGGTCATATCAAGGTTCATCATGTAACTTACCTTGTCAATTTCCCCTGATTTTTTCAGTTCATTCACAAAATGCTTGGATCCCAGAAGGCCCTGCTCCTCTCCCATGAACAACACAAACTGGATCGTGCGCTCCGGTTTTACTTTCAATGCTTTAAACGTTCTTGCAATGTCCAGAACGGCAAAAGAACCGATTCCGTTGTCAATAGCGCCTGTCGCCAGGTCCCACGAATCCAGATGGCCTCCGATAATAACTTTTTCGTTTGATTTTCCTTTCAGCGTTGCAATGACATTTCTGGCCTTGATGGGCTTCGAAATGTTATGCATGTTGATATGTGCTTCCAGCGGGCCTTCTTCTTTCAGCCATTTTCTGAGCTCTGCGCCGCTTTCGTTGGAAATACAAACGGCAGGAATGGAAATGATTGCACCTGTTACGGAAGCCGTTCCGGTCAGCAGGATTTTGCCCGGGGCACCGTTGACCATAATCACGCCGGTTGCACCATATTTAATAGCCAATGCTGTCTTTTCTGATCTGTGCAGATTTTTCCTGTCCGTAACGCCGACAAGATTGATATTGGCGAGTACAACTTTGCCCTTTACCATCTCCTTTGCGGCCTCGAAATCTTCTTCCAGACCATTGCCAACGTCTACGATTTCACCCTGAAGATTGGATTCTACCGGAGAGTGCGCCAGTGAAACAACAGGAACTTCCCGGAAATTATCGCTGCTGCCGGGTGCAACGGACAAAGTTACCGTATCGCGCATCCATGCCTCCACTTCAAAAGGCTGAAAAACGACATCTTTAAACCCGTAACTTTTAAGGAGCTTGAATGCATAATCTTCTGCATGTTCTCCGTTGACACTTCCCGTCAGGCGGTGCCCGATGCTTTTGGTTGCTTCGCCCAGCGTGGCGTAAGCTTTGCTGTTCTTTCTGACTTCGTTATCTATTCTTGAAAATTGCTTTTCCCAATTTTTATCACTGACACGGAACCCGGCGAACAAAACAATAAATCCACTAAATAAAAAGATTTGTACAACTTTTTTCATAATACCCGATTAAGGACGCGTGTTACTTATTAATTTTTGAAAACTATATGGAAGTTACTGCAAGATAAACACAAATTAGGTCCTAAAATGATTCCAAAGGTTTCAATGTGTTAATTAAAATACAGAATCTTTTCTACAAGAAAATGGCGGGAGAAAAATAAACTCAAATTTGACAGATTTCTGAAAGTCAGATAAGTGTAAATATTACACTTAACAATATTTTTTATGAAATTATTTGATCAATTTTGTACTTTTCAGCACTTATATTTAAACAATTAAAGCATTTCAAAATGTATTTCCTTGGATTTGATTTAGGCAGTTCGTCAGTTAAAGCTTGTTTGATTCACGCAGATTCCGGCTCAGTCGTCGCTTCTGCCTTTTATCCTGAAAGGGAAATGACCATTTCCGCTCCAAAACCCGGATTTGCCGAACAGCAGCCGGAATTATGGTGGGAAAATGCCTGCCTGGCATCACAGGCTGTCATGAATAAGTCTTCAGTTGCTCCGGAAGAAGTCGGTGCGATCGGGATTTCGTACCAGATGCATGGCCTTGTTGTAGTTGATAAAGATATGAATGTACTGCGTCCTTCCATTATCTGGTGCGACAGCCGTGCAGTGGAAGTCGGCAATCAGGCTATGGAAGCATTGGGAGAAGAATACATTTTACCGCATTTGCTGAATTCACCGGGGAACTTTACAGCCTCCAAACTGGGATGGGTAAAGCAGAATGAACCGGAAGTGTATGCAAAAGTGCACAAGTTCATGCTTCCAGGTGATTACCTTGCAGCCAGAATGACAGGCCATATTGTAACAACGCCGTCCGGACTTTCCGAAGGCATTTTCTGGGACTATATCAATAAAAGACCGGCAGATTTCCTGTTCAGCCATTTCGGGTTTGACCCGCAGATCCTGCCGGAAGTTCTGCCGACATTCAGTGAACAGGGCTTTGTAACAGTAACTGCTGCTGCTGAACTTGGATTACGTGCCGGAATACCCGTTACTTACAGAGCCGGAGACCAGCCAAACAATGCTTTTTCACTGAATGTTCTGGAACCCGGTGAAGTAGCTGCAACGGCCGGAACTTCCGGGGTTGTTTACGGCGTAAGTGATCAGATCAAGTTTGACCCGAAATCCAGAGTCAATACTTTTTTACATGTAAATCCATTATCAGAAGCTGCGCGTTACGGTGTTCTGCTTTGTGTGAACGGAACCGGAAGCCTGAACGGATGGATGCGAAACGCGTTATTAAGCGGAAACTTGTCTTACCCTGAAATCAATCATCTTGCAGCACAGTCACCGGTCGGCTCAGCCGGGCTGCTTTGTCTTCCTTTCGGAAACGGCGCAGAACGCATGCTGGAAAATCAGGATCCGGGCAGCAGTTTTAAAGGACTGCATTTCAGCCGTCATGGATTAAGCCACTGGGCACGCGCTTCGCAGGAAGGCATTGTGTTTGCATTGTTTTATGGAATGGAAATCATGGAAACAGTCGGTGTTGCTCTGAAGCGTATACGCGCCGGAGAAGCAAACATGTTTTTAAGTCCCGTATTCCGGGAAACATTTGCCAATATTTCAGGTGCAACGGTTGAGCTTTACAATACAGACGGCGCACAAGGGGCAGCACGCGCAGCCGGTTTCGGACTTGGATATTACAAGAACCGGAATGAAGCTTTTACAGGTTTATCGGCTGTCAAAACCATTGAACCGGATCCGATACTGCAGGAAACAACACAGGAAGCATATGAAAACTGGAAACTGGCACTTGCAAAGAACCTGGCCTGAATGTTCTTGCTTTTAGCTGATAGCTGTTGACTGCCGGAAAATAAAAAAATGGATTGTTTCGGCAAATGGATTTAGCTATTGGTTATTACCCGTATATGTGCATTCGAGCAGCTGATGGCTGTCGCTGATGGATAGTGGCTAAAAGCTTTCATAAAGCCAGAATTTGCATACAAAGCAAATTACCAAGGCCAAGGACTTCAGTTGATTTTAAGCGATTGCGATTATTTTATAATACATTAACTGTTAGTCTGAGCCTATATCAGAAGCATGCTGTTTGTCTGGTTTTTACATACAAGCGGCATGCTTCTGATCAGTTGCTTTTTTATCCGGTCCAATGTTGCCGCCAGATCAGATCAGGCCCTCATTTCCTGTTGTTCTCTGACAATTTCCTCAATTCTGAATGCAACAATTTCAGCTACTTTTACCGTCTGATCTTCCTTGTTCTGGTACTGACGGTAATTAAGACGCCCTTCGACCGCAATCATTTTCCCCTTTTCAAGTAACGTTTCGCAGCGCTGCGCAAGCTGGCCCCATGCTACAATCGAATGCCATGCCGTATTTTTTACTTCTTCCTTGTTTCTGTTGATGTAGGTTTCATTGGTAGCTAGGGAGAAAGTAGCCACTTTTCCGCCTTCAAATTCCTTTACATTAATTTCCCGGCCAACGTTTCCGATTAGTTTCACTGTGTTCATGTTTATAAAAGACTTATGATGAATGTTTGTTTTAATCCGTTTATTGTGAATCGACAATGCAAATGAAGCGGATTGTCGGAAAGTGATTCGGTTGTTAACTGTTTACAGGGCAACTATATAGCAGTTGGGACAAACACTTTTCCTGCTCCGATTTGCGATACAAAGGTGCAGGATTGAAGAAATATGATTCGGGTAATAATCGCTTATAGTCGGGTGTAGTCGCTTGCAAACGGATAAAGACGTGAAACAATGTGCTGCTGTACAACTATTATATTCAATGAAACGTATATACGTATTCTAACGTTATCACTAACAAATTGACCCAAATTAGAGAACGTCTACAAATTATTAGATAATTTTCTTAAAACATTTGGAGTTTATAAACATATCTCGTACTATTGTAATAGAAATTTTGTTGTATGAAAATTATTTCAGATCATAAGCCAATTCAAGTAGTAGTAAATAAGTCCTTAGCGGACGAATTTGCATCTATTGTTATAAAGAGGTTACATGAATCAGAGCATAAAGTGCATTTAGCACAACTAAGGCTTAGTGAAGCGCAAAGAGCATTGGAATTAGCTATGGATGAACATCTAGTTAATACTGGTAATTACCACGCTCTTACATCTGGCTCGCAGTTACTAGATAATGCAGAGATAATAAATTCAGGAGATAGAAATCTAAGAATTGAAACTAGGGTTCCGGAATCAAATTCAAGTTATCGAATACAGAATAAATTTTGGCGAGAACAAGGTTTTCCAGGTTGGCGGGAGTATACTAAAAGTGTTTTAGATAACTCAAGGGAGTTTTTATCACTTAGTGACTTTTTAGATGGCATGGGTGAAAGTAATCAGGAAGAAAGGAAACGCTTAGAGTCAAGCATTAGTAATGCTTTAACAACACTCCATCAACGAGGCGAAGTTGGCGCAATACAGATTTTAGGGGAGAGAGGCAGATACTATGGGTCTGCTTTGATATTTGAAAAGGCGCAACCTAAGCCTGAGTCATTAAAAAGTCTTCAAAAAAGGCTAAGGTTAAATTTTGATCAATTTAATGTCCAGGAAATATATCCACCAAATGGCAGGTGAATATAACAAAAGCACCTGTTTAAGCAGGTGCTTTTGAAAGAAATAGGGGGGCGACGCAAAGGTCGCGGGTAACAATTGGCGTTGTCTACATTCGAGTTCGACTCTCGCGCCCTCCACATTATTTTTCGCAATTATTAATGTTCAAGATTAACAATTGCAGATAATCGGTGATAAATCGCCCACGTCGTTAAAAGGATGGGAGTCTATCTATTCAAATTAAACAGGTTAAAACGATGATAAGGCGCACAACCCGTTCGATTTCAATTAAACGCACTGTTATAGTTCCAGTACGTGTTATTGTAAAAAGAACAATCACGATCAAAAGATCGTAATTCTGAACATTAAATGGTAAGCCATTGGGAGTAATGGAAACCATTTCAAATTATTTCAATTAGACTTGGCTAAAGCCAAAAGAGGGGTCGCTCCCCCACTAGTCTTTTGAAATCCTGTGAGATTCGAAAATATATCCGGTCTCACTTGTATCAAATATGGTCGATTACATTCATTTGTAGTCGACCTATCTGCATTACAAGACAAAAGTACTAATTTAGTTGATTAAAGACAAGCATATAATCAAATTTTTGTAAATGTTTTTGTAAATATTTTTGTAAATCCTTGTCCCATTAAGTTATTAATTTGTATATTTGTACAAGTTAAACGGACAAGCAAAAATGACTTCTCAATTCAACAGTTTACTACAAGTTCTGGACTTCTTCAAGGATGAAGAAACCTGCAAAAACTATTTAGCTGAAAAGCGTTGGGGAGACACCCCTGCTTGCCCTCATTGCGGATGCCAAAAGGTGTACACTACTAATCGTGGTTACAAGTGTGGCAACAAAGAATGCCATAAGAAATTCACAGTAATTAGCGGCACTATCTTTGAAAACACAAAGATTGGCCTTCGCACTTGGTTTGCCGCAATGTACCTATGTACTGCCCACAAAAAAGGTATCAGTAGCTTGCAATTAAGCCGAGATCTTAATATTACTCAGAAAACTGCTTGGTTCGTTTTGCATCGTATACGTGAAATGCTGACTGAAAATGCACCAGAATTGCTTGAAGGAACTGTTGAAGTTGATGAAACTTATGTAGGCGGTAAAAACAAAAACCGTCACGCTAATAAGAAAACAAAAGAAGGCGAAAAGGATAAAACGCCTGTTGTAGGTGTTCTTGAAAGAGAAGGAAATGTTAGTACTTATGTTGTTGAAGAAACAACAGGAGAAGTACTTCAAGGCATTATGAGGGCAAAAGTAAGTACATCAGCTACTTTAATAACTGATTCTTACAAATCCTACGTAGGATTAGGCAAAGATTACAAACATACTGCTGTTAAGCATTCAGAAGGACAGTATGTTATTGATAGGGTTTTCCATACAAACAACATTGAAAACTTCTGGAGCCTGCTAAAAAGAGGTATTATCGGTATATACCACAATGTTAGCCCAAAACATCTTCATAGATATTGTAATGAATTCGGATTTCGTTATAATAGCAGAAAGATTAAGGACACTACCCGTTTTGAGCTATCAGTTGGACGTGCAGAAGGTAAAAGATTAAGATATACCGACCTTATAAAGAAGTAGGTTATGGAAGAAAAAAAGAAAGAGCCAAAAAAGAGGGCTGATAAATATGAAACAAAGGTGTCTGTAAAAGGCACCTTTGAAGATATGATTGCTGCGGCTTTAAAGCCAAGAAAGAAGGAGGCTAAAAAAAGCAGTTCAGATTAATCTGAACTGCTTTTTTCAATGCCGATCAAAGTTACAATTCTCTCAATCTCGTCATAGTTATACAGAATTCTTACTGATGGAATACCAAATCTTGTAAAATCTTCTGTAACCCACAAATAATGACCAAGCTCATCTATTTTTTCTATTTCTTCTGGTGTTGGATTTCGGGATAAAACCCAATCTATCGCAGAATCAAGTTCAAATATTCGATCAAATTCCTTTAAAATCTCTTTTACGCTTTCGTCAAACTCTTTCTCTCTAATAATTTGACATAGTGACTCGCTGGTTAAGTTTTGAATTCGCCCAATTCCTGTCATTTTCAGATGCTGTTTTATAAGTTAACAGATATGTGAAAAGAGGCAATTCTTCTCTATCACGCGCGTACTTCCATGCCATAAACTGGTGAGAGAAGTCACTTATATCCGTAGCGCTAATATCGCAAATATTTTTCAAGACTTCATCTATTAAAATGATTTCATCCTTACTAAATAATTCATTATTTGATGGGCGCTTAGCAATAAGTTTTTTCTGAATAAACCCAAACCGTTCTTTTTCTACAATAGTAATATCTCCGTTTTCGCATAGCTCATCTCTTAAACTTAATAATTGACTTGGTTTAGGAGTTGGCCCATTTTTTTGTTTTTCGTACAAAAAAGAGCTAATAGGCTCTCTTCGTTTCAAATAGGAAACGCTATCAATAAAATAAAATGCTTTATTCAAGAGTGTTGCGCCATAATTTGGCTTGTCCTGAAGTTGATTGGCAATATATATTAACAGCTCCCTAGTTTTTTCAGTAACTGAATTTGTTTTGTTGGCTGCAATCATAGTATATGAAAGTTTAATAGATTAATTAAAGAGGAACTATAAGATCGTCAACCTTTTAATAGTACGTTGAAAAAGGAAGCGTTGATACTCATAATAAATAAAGACGGTATTTTAGAAACTAAAAGTATTGATATAAAATATACGAACCAAAACAAAGTAAAAATATTTTGGTTCATGTGCTTGATAATCACCTATTATTACTGTAGAAACTCCTTTTAAAGTACATACTAACAAAAAATGGGTTCTTTTAGGCTTAAAATAGGTTCAAATATAATAATTTTTTTGTTAAAAGATATTTTTAATATCAATTTTTTGATTTTATTAATATCATATTTATAAATTTGCTAAGTACTAAGCCATAGTGTATTTTTGAAATTCTTGCAATCTCGGTACTGACCGTACCCTAGGAGTTTTACTTGATCAGTATATGCTATTAGGGGATTGATCCGCTCTTTGAAATTAAAAGTGTAATTCAGGCTATGAGAAAGCCTAAGTGTATTGACACTAATGAATTACAACTTTCTGAATCTTCCCACTTTTAGGGCTTTGCCCTTTGTTTCCCTCTTGTCCCAAGTCGTATATAGTCGCCGTTTACAGTCATATAAAAACATTTGCAGTCGTTTGCAAACGGAAAAAGCGCTTTTGGTTGCCCGGAACAAATGAATTTTACTATATTGCGCGAAGAGTCGTTATATATACACACTGTTTGAATCTGCAAACGGATTCAAATTAAACCAGTACAATGAATGAAGAATTGCCTTGAATGCGGGAAACCTCTGATGGGAAGGGTAGATAAAAAGTTCTGCTCCGATATGTGCCGGAACAGCTACAACAACCGGCTGAATTCAGATTCCTATAATGTAATCCGGAACATGAACAATCAACTGCGCAAAAACCGCAGGATTCTGGAAGAACTGTGCCCGGAAGAAAAATCCAAAACGACCAAAAGCATTCTTGTGAACAAAGGCTTTGACTTCAACCTTATAACCAGCGTCCGCCCTACATTGAAAGGCAGTATCTATTATTTTGTTTACGATTATGGATATCTTGACCTCGAAAATGATTTTTATCTGATTGTAAAAGATAAACGATTGGATAAATAGATATTTGCAAAAAATTCAAATTCCGCACGAATGAAAAAAGTAAGTCTTAGCGATTCCGGCCCGAAAGTGTCCGAAGCAGTTTATGGTTTCTGGAGATGGACCGATGAAGGTGTTCAAACCACTTCTCAGATCGAGAAAACAGTTAACCTTTGCCTGGATCTGGGCATAAACACTTTTGATCACGCGGATGTTTACGGTGATTTTACCATTGAAGAACACTTTGGAAAAATTATCCGGAACAAATCTTTTAAACGGGACGATATTGTCCTGTTCAGCAAATGCGGGATAAGAAAATCTAAAAACGGTTACCTGACTTACTACGATACTTCGCATAATCACATTATCAACAGCATCAACGGCTCGTTACAAAGGCTTAAAACCGACTATGTAGATATTTTTCTGCTGCACCAAAGTGACTTTCTGACCGATCCTGAGGAGACGGCCGGGGCGCTTGCAGAAATTGTAAAATCCGGAAAGGCCAAGCATATCGGCGTTGCCAATTTCACTGTTTTTCAGCACCAGCTGCTTGCATCTTATCTAAGAATCCCGATTGTGACCAATCACATCGAGCTGAACCTGATGAACACAACGGCGATTGAAGATGGCCGGATTGATTTTATCAAACAGAATTTCAGCAAACCGCTTGCATGGGCGCCGCTTGCAGGAGGTAAAATTCTGAACGGTACCGATGAAAAAGTAGTAAGGCTGCGCGCCAAACTGGAAGAAGTCGGAAAGAACTACCATGCAAACATAGAACAGACTGCTGTGGCATGGCTGATGAAACTGGGCACTTTGCCGATTATCGGTTCCCTTTCCGAATCCCGGATCAGAAATGCGGCAAGTGCATCCGAAATCAGGCTGAGCAATGAAGACTGGTATGAAATATATCATGCTGCCGGAAACAAAGTTTACTGATCACCTGTAAAATCCAGAACAAGCCTGAGCATTGCAGACGTGTTTCGGCATGACTTTTTGAAACAGCGTATACAGCTGAAAATATTTCTTAAAGTTTATCCCACGTTCAAATGGCAGTTATTGGCGAGCTTATCAAAAAAGCGATTGATTTTACGGGTATGATCATGAGCGATCCGGATCCTGTAAAAGCACAGAAAAAAGTACTTGAAAATCTGCTTGGAACTGCACGGCTTACGGCGTTTGGCAAAGCTTATCATTTTACAGAAATTCTTGAAAGCGAAGATGTCGTTGCTGCATTCCAAAGCAAAGTTCCCGTTCACGACTATGATAAAATGCATGCCGAATGGTGGCACTATTTGCTGGAAGGACATCAGAATGTAACCTGGCCGGGCGGACAGAATTATTTTGCGCTCAGCAGCGGAACAACCAGCAACAGCAAGCACATTCCGGTAACAGATGCCATGCTCGAGTCGATCCGAAAAGCAGGAATTCAGGAAATTGCCAGTCTGAGTGCATTCAACCTGCCCGGTGATTTTTTTACCAAACAAATCCTGATGCTGGGAAGCAGCACAAGCCTGATCGAGAAAGACGACCACAAAGAAGGCGAGATCAGCGGGATTTCCGCCAGTAACCTTCCAACCTGGTTTGGCGGATTTTACAAACCCGGACGTGAAATTGCCGACATTTCAGACTGGGACGAACGTGTCAGGAAAATTGCCGAAGAAGCTCCGAAATGGGATATAGGCTGCATTTCAGGTATTCCGGCCTGGATAGAACTGATGCTGAAAGAAATTATCAGTTATCACAAGCTCAGCAATATTCATGAAATATGGCCGAACCTGATGGTCTATACAACAGGCGGCGTAGCCTTTGAGCCTTACAAGAAAAGCCTTGAACAGTTACTGGCGCATCCGCTTATCTACATTGACACGTACCTTGCATCCGAAGGCTTTATTGCCATACAAAAACGGCCGGATACAACTTCCATGGCGCTTTTTCCGGACAACGGGATTTTTTATGAATTCGTACCTTTTGATGGCGACCATGTGGATGAAAACGGACTTGTAAAACCCGGCACAAAGGTATTTTCACTGGATGACGCAGAAGAAAACAAGGAATATGTTTTACTGATTTCTACGGTTTCAGGCGCATGGCGGTACATGATCGGCGATACCGTTACAATTACGGACAAGGCAAGAGCAGAAATAAAAATTACCGGCCGCACAAAGCATTTCCTTAATGTAGTGGGTTCACAGCTTTCTGTAAATCAGATGAACGACGCTTTGCGTGTACTTGAAAAAGAGTACGATACCATCATGAAGGAATTCATTGTAGCCGCTGTTCACAGAAACGAAGAGTACATACATAAGTGGTTCATAAGCTGCGACAAGTCACTCGATAAAGTTCAGGTTGCAGAAGCACTCGACAAAACCCTGAAAGAAAACAACAAGAATTACAACGTCGCCAGAACCAGAGCACTCAAAGGTGTAGAAGTTGAACTCATACCTGAAGAAATTTTCTACAAATGGAGTGAAGAAACCAAAAAGCTTGGAGGACAGGTAAAAATTCCGCGTGTCATGAAAGAAGAAGATTTCCTTGAATTTGCCGGCTTTGCAGAAAAAAACCTATGAGCTTTTTCCGTTCTGTCCGGTTTCCAGCTTCATAACCTGTTCCATAATATCGTCTGGCGAAAGATACAAACGGGCTATTTTCTGTTTGTATTTTTCTGACAGATTTGCGTTGTTCAGTATAAAATGCTTGGTTTCCAGGATATACTTTCCAAGCCCGTGATTTACAGCAAAAGTGTCTGCTGCCCGTTCGGCCTCGCGTACGTATTTTGAAGAAAGCAGATAGCCAACGCCAAACCGGATCATGCCCGGCATATTCCGGTTTTCATAATCCATGATGTGGCCCAGTTCGTGTCCGATCCAGCCGATGATGATGTTCGGCGGAAGCTGATGAATGGGAATGGCCGACGTTTTCAGTCTGAACAATGCGCTGATATTGATGTTGTAAGCCCGCTGTTTGCCAAATATGGAAAGCACCTTGGGCTGCGCCTGCATTACCGAACGCCTTATATTCTTTTTAAAAACAAAATCGATGTGCGTTTCCTTTAATTCAGGATAAAAGGACAGCGCCTTTAAAATCTCGTTTTCAAGAACTTTTGGGATAATCTTGTTTATTTTGTACTGATCGAATTCATCAGATGCTGACGGGTTATTCAATAAATCTGACATAGCAATGTTCTGATTTAAAAGTATCAGATCAGGGTCAAGTTAAAAAAATTATTCCAGATTACAGACGAAATTTCTTTACAACTTAACCGAACATTCTGCTACGCTAATCTTTCAATTGTTTGGCATCCAGCTTCCTGATTATATCCTTTTTATTAAACACCAAACGCCATACGGCAAAAGAAGTATCCGAACCCGCCATGCATACTCTGCATACCGGACTTTCCGCTGCAACGGGTGCATTGTAAACCAGAAGCGTGTCATTCAATTGCTGAATGTTATCGTTGGCGGTCATTTTTTTTTCGGCGCTGTACAGATAAGCTTCCAGTACTTCACGTTCCTTGGCAGCCAAACCGGTGTTTGTGATATCTTCTTTTCCCACCAGTGACACGCGTACGCCGTATTCCTTTTGCAAAGCTTCAACCACAGGTATGGACGAAAGGTTTTTACAAAGTTCGCCGGCTTTTTCAGGCGTTTTGCCCAATTGGTTTTTAAGCGATTTTTCGGCAATCTGAGCGATTTTTTTTCCCCATTCGTCGGCAGTATAAACAAGCTGCGTATTCGTAACCCTTTTGATTTGTGAAGCTTTAATTTCCCGGGAAAGTTCTTTTGTATTTTCAACACGGCCGCCCATATCACATGCTGATAAAAAGCAGAGCAAGGCTGCGGCATAAAACAGTTTCAGTTTCATCTTTTATTTAAATTATACTTTATGATAACGTTATGTAACAATGTGAAATTCACAAGATACGGCGAACACCTTAAAAACGTTCCTTTTATCTAAATTGCCTATCTTTGTGCCCCGAATGGGTAATGCCAAAGATTTTTACCGAGATGATTGATAAATTAGAAGCCATAAAAGAACGTTTCGAAGAAGTTTCGCAACAGATTATACAGCCGGAAATTGTATCCGACTCTGCACGCTATTCCAAAATTAGCAAGGAATACAAAGATCTAGGCCGTATTGTTGAATATTATAATGCTTATCAGAAAATCCAGAAAGACATTGCCGGTACCAAAGAGCTCATTGCAACCGAAAAAGATGAGGAACTGAGGGAAATGGCCAAAGAAGAACTGGACGAGCTCACTCCGAAACTGGAAGAACTGGAACAATCCATAAAAGAACTTTTGATCCCGAAAGATCCGAATGACAGCAGAAATATAATTCTGGAAATAAGAGGAGGAACCGGCGGCGACGAAGCGGCAATTTTTGCAGGCGACCTGTTCCGGATGTATCAGCGCTTTTTTGAGAGAATGGGCTGGCGTTCATCTATTATGGATTTTACGGAAGGCACCAACGGAGGTTACAAGGAAATTATCTGTAAAGTGGAAGGCGAAGATGTATACGGTAAAATGAAGTTCGAATCCGGCGTACACCGCGTGCAGCGCGTTCCTCAGACCGAATCACAGGGCAGAATCCATACTTCCGCGGCTTCGGTGGCTGTGTTGCCCGAAGCAGAAGAAGTGGATGTGCAGATCAACATGAATGACATCCGCGTGGATACCTTTCAGTCGTCGGGAGCCGGCGGACAGTCGGTAAACACAACTTATTCTGCGGTAAGGCTTACGCACATCCCTTCCGGCCTTGTCGTAAGCTGCCAGGATGAACGTTCTCAATTGAAAAACAAAGATCGTGCATTAAGCGTGCTGCGTTCCAGATTGTACGAAATCGAGCTTAAAAAGCATAACGACGCCATCAGTTCACAGCGTAAATCCATGGTCGGCAGCGGCGACCGTTCCGATAAGATCCGTACTTACAACTATCCGCAGAGCCGCATTACAGATCACCGCATCGGCTATACGGTTTATAACCTTCCGGCTGTGATGGAAGGCGATATCGGTGAATTCATTGAGAAATTAAGGATTGCCGAAAACGCGGAAAGAATGCAGGAAGGAGAAACCGTTTAATTTACCTGGAAGCGTAAATGGCATTGTAGGTCTTTGATTTATACGTTTCAAAGGCTTCCTTTTTATAATATCCGTCTCCGATAAAAGTAATTACCTGATGATACTCCTTTGCTTTCAGGTACCCGGGCAAAGGCTGTATCATCTGAAATTTCTCATCCAGAAATACCGTAGTCGGGAAACTCGGCTGATTATTCGTTAATGCCAGCGCAAGCTGGTGAATTCCTCTGCCGCCTTCTGCAATGAACTCGAATTTTGTATTATCCAGCATGATCGGCTGTTTCTGTTCAGCATCAAGCTTTACTGCATAATACTTTTTATTGACGTAATCGATTACTGCCTTGTTTCTGAAGGTTTCGCGGTCCATTACTTTGCACCATCCGCACCAATCCGTGTAAACATCAATCAAGATCTTTCTTGGTTCCGTCTTGGTTTTGGCATAAGCCTGCTCAATTGTCAGCCACTGAATTCCCTGCGCTCCCGAAACCGATTTGTCGGATTGGAAACCGGTTAAGCAAATTAGAATCACTAAGACCGGAAGAACGCAATTGAACAAATTTTTCATAAGAAGTTATTTGCCAGAATAAAGTTAAACACAAGTATAAAAGTTCCGGCAAAGAATTTAAGTTTCTCCACATATCAACCCATTACAGCCAACAGAAAAAGTCGGGTATCGACTTACGAAGAACAAGCCGGCGTCATAAATCAATTCATTTTCCTACCTTTGCAGCGTTTTGGTGCCGAACACTGCTTTTATGCAGCAGTAAGGCTTAATAGGGAATCCCGTTTTATTCGGGAGCTGTCCCCGCAACTGTAAGTCCACAAACGCTGATTCTATCTGCATTGCCACTGTTCTGACAAACGGGAAGGCGCCGGAATCAGCAGGACAAGCCAGGAGACCTGCCGGAACCAATTACTGTTTGTACGTTTTCGGAGGAAGAACGGAAAGCATTTGCTCATTCATTATCCTTTTTGTGTGTTTAACAAGCGGAAGCTTCTTCTGATTCTTTCTGTCACTGCCGGCTTTTTTGTGTCTGAAAATGTTCAGGCGCAAAGTGACAGCGTAGGGCTTGAAACCGTAACCATTCGCGGATTTGCGCCGGAACGGTTTATGAGCGGGCTTAAAGTACAGAAAATGGATTCGGCTGCACGGAACAATTTCCGTTTTCAGAACATCAGCGATCTGCTTTCCTTGTACACGCCGCTGGCTTTCAAAAACTATGGCCATGGGCAATTAAATACTGTTTCCTTCCGCGGAACGTCGGCTAATCATACGGCAGTTTTATGGAACGGACTGAATATCAACTCTCCTATTCTTGGACAAACGGATTTTTCAACGATCCCTGTTGCAGGATTTGATGAACTTTCGGTTCAGTATGGCTCTGCGGCCAGCATTGTAGGCTCGGATGCAGTCGGCGGAAGCATTCTGCTCGGAAGCACAGCGCCTGCCCAGTCCTTGCATTTATCCATCGGCAGGCAGCAGGAAAGTTTTAACAATAGCCAGACGCAGCTGACGGCACAATACGGAAAAGCCATTCATCCAAAATATACATTTTCCGGAAAAACCAGCGTGTACGATGGCCGCATCAAAAATGATTATCCGTATACCGAACGAAGAAAATATGCCATACTGCCTTCGGAAACATTTCAGCGGGGTTTGGTTCAGGATTTATTTTTCCAGTCAGCAAACGGCAGGGAATTGTCGGCGCATGTCTGGCTGACCGAAAACAACCTTACTTTAACTCCGGAAGATACCGCCGGCAGGGAACAGACTTTTACCAAAGCATACCGGACCATGATCCGGTATCAGCAAAAAGCGTTCAGTTTCCGGACTTCGTGGGTTCGTGATATCATCGATTATGCCAAAGGTGATCTTTCCAGGCCGGATCATGCAGTTACGGACAAATTCTCGAACCGGATTGAAAAAGATTTCAGCCGTACATTTGGCAACAACAGCAGCATTCAGGTAAAAGCCGGCGGAGAATGGACGCATTACCGCGCGCAGGTCGCAGGCTACGTTTCGCCGGTCAATTCGGAAAACCGGAGCGACCTTTACGTGCTCACGCGTTTTCAGGCAACTTCCTGCCTGCTTGTTTCCGTCAATCTGCGTCAGGCTTTTGTAACCAGGTACAATCCGCCGTTCACGCCTTCACTGGGCACTGAATATTATCTGGTCAGAAATCCGGATTACAATTTGAAATTCAAAGGCTCCGTTGGAAAAAGCTATCGCGTTCCGACCTTAAATGAACGTTTCTGGAAAGATCTCGGCAATCCGGACATAAAACCCGAAAATGGCTGGAACAAGGAAATCGGTTTTGAACAGAATTATTTGCCGGATAACAGCAATTCGTTTTCTGCCTCTCTGACTGCATATCACAACCGCATCAAAGACTGGACTTACTGGAATGCTTCCAGAAATTACCGTGTGGAGAATTTGCAGCAGGTCCTTGCAAAAGGAATCGAACTGCAGGCCGGCTGGAAAAACAGCTCCGCAGAATGGAAATCGGGAGCAAATCTTAATTATGCACTGAATAAAAGCACGCAGGAAAAAGCTTATGACGCTTATTCACTCGATATTATTGGCAAGCAGCTTGTGTTTGTTCCGGTTCATACCGGCAGTTTCATTGCATTTATACAGCATAAAAGCACACGGCTTACTGCCCAGATCCAGACAACCAGCAAACGTTTTGCTACTTTTGACAACACGCAGCACCTGGACAGCTATATGCTTGCCAATTTGCTTGCAGAAACGACATTACACCTGAACAAAGCCAAAATACGTTTTCAGGGACAGATCAATAATATTTCCGATACGTTTTATCTGAATGTACGGAACAATGCCATGCCCGGAAGAAGTTTTGCATTAAGTTTGATTATCAGCTATGATCAGCCGGCCAAAATAAAATACTTTTAATAAATCCAATCAAAAATGAACAAACAGTTAATCAGATTAGCAGTAACAGCATCTTTGTCCTCTTTCCTGTGGTCCTGTAACCAGAGCGACCCGACTCCGAAAGGCAATTATGTGCAGGGGGTATTTGTTATCAATGAAGGAAATTTTTCACAGAATAACGGTGCCGTTTCTTTTTTCACAAGAGAACAGACTACTGCGGAAGCGGATATTTTCTCGACGGTCAATAATGCTCCGCTTAACGGCGGCGTACAGGGCTATGCCGAAATCGGCGACCGCGGCGTTGTACTTGTTGACAATTCGGGATCGGGACTGGATAAAGCGGTGATTGTAAACAGCAATACTTTTGAAACGGTAACGACCATCGGAGCTTCGGAAATTGATAATCCACGCGAAATTGTTGCAGCCGGTAACAAGGTTTATATTTCCTGCTGGGGAAGTAACGCGGATTATTCTTACAAAACGGGTTACATCGCTGTTATAGAACTTCCGTCCAACCGGTTTGTTAAAAAAATCAACATTAACTCGGGCCCTGAAAATCTGGTTTACAACAATGGAAAACTTTACGTAGGAACTGTTTCTTACGGCGGAGGAAAAACGCTCACGGTTATCAATACATCCACGGACGAAATCGAAAAAACCATTGCTCTGAACGGAGCACCTGCTCCGATCGGAATTGATGCAAACGGAAAACTTTGGGTAAGTGCCGGCACGCAGGCCATCCGCATGAACACGGAAACCAATGCGGCAGAAGCAACGCTGGCAATCGGTACAGACCAGAAAAAATCGGCCAGCAATTTCGCTTTCAGCTCCGACCGCAAGACGATTTTCTTTGTACTTTCTTACAGCGATGCCAATTACGTAAGCCACGGTGAAACGTACAAATTCGGCATTACGGATGCACAGATTGATGTGAACACGCCCTTTATCAAAAGGATATTCACCGGCTTGTCCGTCGATCCTTCACAAGGTCTGATTTACGCTGCTGTTACGCCTTCGTACGCGCAGGCCGGATATGCAGTTCGCTATCGTACGGACGGAAGTGTTGTCGATTCTGTAAAAGTAGGCGTTGCTCCTACCGGATTTTTCTTCAAGTAATATTCAGGAATCATATAAAAACGAAAAGGTCTCCGCGGAGACCTTTTTCGTTTGAAGAGTAATTTATTACTTGAAAAATCCCTGAGGATCAGGCATTTTGGCTTTCAGCAATTCAACAAAATCCAGATTCATCAGTGAAAAATCCAGCGCTCTTCCCCGATGCAGATATTCCCAGGATTTTTCCGGTTCGTTCAGGTTATAATGCAGCAAGGCGAGATTATACTGTCCCAGCGCATAAGTTGAGTCCAATTCCGTTGCATGTTTCAGCAATTTCCCGGCTTCATCCAGATCTTCTTTACGATTGGTAAGCGCATATAATTTCAAATCCACTGTAGACAAATCCACAAGCAGCGCAACATTATCATTCTGAATGTTGATACCCCGGCTGAGCATGCGTTTGGCATCCGTCCAGTTTTCCCGTTGATAGGAAACTACGCCCAATCCCCAGTAAGCCTCTACATTTTTATCATTCAGCAAATGCGCAAGGTTGAAACGGTAACAGGCCGTATCCAGCGCACCTTCCTGAAGATATTCCCAGGCACGTGCCGCAAAGAAATTACTGGCTTCGGTCCGGCTTGAAAATGATCTGTCACATTCACTCAGAAACTTGATTTCGTGATCAATCTGCTCGGAGGTTTTGCCTGCTTCCCCAAAAAGCGGAAGTACACGTCTTTCTTTTAGTTCAAGCGGCTTTTTCTGAGCAACATTCGCATCGGTATTCGGGCTGGCACTTGCAAGATGCGTGTTCTGGGCAAATCCTAAAACAGGTAACAAAACTGCAATCCAAAAAACAACAGATTCTTTCATAACAAATTTAATAGAAACAGGTTTTCTATTGTCCAAGTTAAACGGATTAATTGAAATTGTATTGCGTTACCGCCTTTTACTTCTTCCTGTTGCATTCCGGCGGTTTTGATGCGTTTTTCCGGCAGATTTCGGAGCCTGATGAAAGGTTTTTTTCTTTTCGTGAAAAGCACCCAGAAAGGTCGGATCTTCTTTCCTTTTCTGATTGTCAATTTCCCTTAACATATCCTGACGCTCATTGTGAGGTGTTGGCGCAATTTCAACATCTTCCGGCAATTCTTTTCTCGGAATCGTCATCCGGATCATTTTTTCTATTTTCAGGATATGATATTCGTCGGCCATGGTAATAAAAGTAATGGCCTCGCCTACTTTATTCGCCCGGCCCGTGCGTCCGATACGGTGCACATAATCTTCATAAATCAGCGGAACGTCGAAATTGATGACATGGCTTACTTCGGTAATATCAATCCCTCTGGAAACCACGTCCGTTGCCACCATAACCCGCACAGAACCTTCTCTGAATGCCTCCATGGCGTTTATACGTGTATTCTGTCCTTTATTGGCATGAATTACACGCAGTTCCTGTTCCCTTACAACCCGGCCCAGCAAATGCTCGTGCACAAGCCCGGCTACTTCCTTGCTGCGTGTAAAAACCAGTACGCGGTTAAAAACTTCCTTATCTTTCAATAAGCTCGTCAGCAAATTGATCTTGGTCCGGAAGTTGGGTACTTCGTACATGGATTGCGCCACCATTTCGGCCGTTGTAGCCTGCGGTGTAATTTCAATTCTTGTCGGGAATTCCAGAAATTCGTAAGACAAACGTTCCACTTTTTCTGAAAAAGTTGCCGAGAAAAGCATGTTCTGTCTTTTACGCGGAATGATTTCCAGCAATTTGCGGATCTGCGGCATAAAACCCATATCCATCATTTTATCCGCTTCATCCAGAATCATCACATTCAGATGCTTTACGATGATTTCTTCTTTAAAGTAAAGGTCCATAAACCGGCCCGGCGTTGCTACAATAATGTCCACACCTTTGCGAATGGCTTCTGTCTGCGCTTTCGGTCCTATTCCGCCGTAGAGTACAACCGTACGGATGTCAGTATATTTGCTTAATTGTATGATTGTTTCGGAAATCTGCATGGCCAGTTCCCGAGTAGGTGCAAGAATCAGCGCCCGCGGATGTTCGCCCTGCGCGTATTTGATCCGCATCAGCAAAGGCAAAGTATAGGCTGCCGTTTTACCGGTTCCTGTTTGTGCGATGCCTAATATATCCTGTCCGGCAATGGCCAGCGGTATGGCCTGTTCCTGTATCGGAGTAGGTTCTGTATAACCTGCTTCTTCAATGGCGTTGAGTAATTGCCTGTTAAGCTTGAATTGCTCAAAATTGTTTTGCGTAGTTTGCATGCTGCAAAGGTACAAAAACTAAATGCAGTCACCGATATTATGCATAAATGGCTTCATCCGTAATCCAGATGAAGCCATTGTATTCAAATCAATTTATTGATAAACCGGAACTGTTTTACACGCTCTTCAAAAAAGTTGAAACATCACTTTTTAAGTCCCAATGCAGTTAAACTAACCTTGCAAGCGCCTCTTTCAACGTCTCAATCTTGGCTTCGGCATCGGCTTGTTTCAGGCGTTCTTTTTCAACGATATCTCCTTTTGCATTCTGTACAAAACGCTCATTGGAAAGCTTTTTCTTTACAGATTCCAGAAAACCCAGCGTATAATCCAGCTCTTTCTGAAGATTCTCGCGCTCTGTTTCCACGTCCACTTCACCGGCCAGGTTTACAAAAAACTCATCCGACTTGACACGGAACGAAGTTCCTTCTCCTTCTTCGTTCACATAGACAAGCGCTTCCACATTAGCGAGTTTCCGGATCAATGGTTCCAGCTTTTGATAACGCTCCTGCATTTCTGTCCGGACAGCAAGCGGCAATGTAATTTTTGGACTGATGTTTTTCGCATTGCGCAGGTTTCTTACCGAGGAAACAAGTTCAAACAGGATTTCAAAATCATTGATTACAGATTGATCTGTTTCTTTCGGCTTCGGAAAAGCTGCAATGCAAATGGAATCTTTCTCTTTTCTTTCACGGATGTTCTGCCAGATTTCCTCTGAAATAAACGGCATGAACGGATGAAGCAGCCGCATCAGACGATCATAAAAATCAAGTGTGGCTTCGTATGTCGCTGCATCAATAGGCTGCTCAAAACCGGGTTTGATCATTTCCAGGAACTGCGAGCAGAAATCATCCCATATCAGTTTGTAAACCGTATTCAGCGCATCGGAAATCCGGAATTTGGAAAAATGATCGTGTACTTCTGCCAAAACCTGATTTAATCTGCTATCAAACCATTGTACGGCCAGCGCCGAGCCTTGGGGCTGTTCTGTATTTTGTGAAACCTGAAAAGATTTGACAAGCCGGAATGCATTCCAGATTTTGTTGCCGAAATTTCTTCCCTGTTCAACAAGCTTTTCGTCATAAGGCAAATCGTTTCCCGCCTGCGAACTGAACAGCATACCCGTCCGGATGCTATCCGCGCCATACTGTGCAATCAGATCAATCGGGTCGGGCGAATTGCCGAGCGACTTGGACATTTTACGGCCCAGTTTATCTCTGACGATTCCGGTCAGATAAACATTCTTGAACGGATAATTGCCTTTGTATTCATAACCGGCAATGATCATGCGCGCCACCCAGAAAAACAGGATTTCCGGAGCGGTAACAAGGTCATTGGTCGGATAATAATATTTGATGTCTTCATTTTCAGGCTCTTTTATCCCGTTAAAAACCGAAATCGGCCACAGCCACGATGAAAACCAGGTATCCAGCACGTCCGGGTCCTGCGTAATATCTTCTTCCGTCAATGCAAAAAGCTGGTATTCATGCTGCGCTTTCCGCAATGCTTCGCGTTTGGACTTCGCAATGATCATCGTTCCGTCGTTCAGGTAAAAGGCCGGAATCCGATGACCCCACCAAAGCTGGCGGCTGATATTCCAGTCGCGGACGTTTTCCATCCAGTGACGGTATGTATTTTTAAATTTTGCAGGAATGAGCTGGATAGTGTCGTTCATGACGTTCTCAAAAGCAGGCTTGCTGATTTCCTCCATTTTCAGAAACCATTGCTCCGAAAGCCGCGGCTCAATCACCGCATCCGTACGCTCGGAATGGCCGACATTTGACCTGTATTCTTCCACTTTTACCAGATTTCCGGACTCTTCCAGCAGCTTAATGATTTTTTTGCGCGCCGCAAAACGGTCTTCTCCGATCAGGATCTGTGCTTTTTCATTCAGCGTACCGTCTTCATTAAGCAAGTCAATAATCGGAAGATTATGCCTTTTTCCCAGTTCGTAATCGTTGGTATCATGCGCAGGCGTTACTTTCAGACAGCCCGTTCCAAAATCCATTTCCACATAATCATCGGCAATAACCGGGATCGCCCGATGGATCAGCGGAATGGAAACCTGCTTTCCGATGAGGTGCTGATAACGTTCGTCATTCGGGTTCACGCAAATCGCCACATCCGCCATAATCGTTTCCGGCCGCGTCGTAGCAATAACAACGCCTTCCTCCATCGTCCCTTCTCCATTCTCCCCCACCAACGGATATTTGAGATAAACCAACCTTTGATTTACCTCTTTCATAATTACTTCCTCATCCGAAACGGTTGTGCGCGCCTGCGGATCCCAGTTTACCATGCGGTGGCCGCGGTATATTTTTCCTTTGTTATAAAGATCAATAAAAACATCGATAACGGAATCGTACAGGTCAGGCTCCATTGTAAAGCGCGTACGATCCCAATCGCAGGACGCGCCGAGCTTGCGGAGCTGCTGAAGAATGATACCGCCATACTTGTGCGTCCATTCCCAGCAATATTCCAGAAACTCATCCCGCGAGAGGTCTTTTTTACTGATTCCGCGTTCTTTCAGCATGGCTACAACCTTGGCTTCGGTAGCAATGGAAGCGTGGTCGGTGCCGGGAACCCAGCATGCCTCTTTTCCTTCCATGCGCGCCTTACGGACGAGTATATCCTGAATCGTATTATTCAGCATGTGCCCCATATGCAGCACACCGGTGACATTGGGCGGCGGAATGACAATCGTGTAAGGTTCTTTGTCAGGATCAGGCTTTGAATTAAAATACCTGTTTTCAAGCCAGTAGGAATACCATTTGTCTTCTATTTCCTGCGGGGCATATGTTTTGGAAATCATTCGAGTACCAGAAATTGCTGAAACCAGCGTTGACTATCTTAAAAAGAAGGCAAGTTAGGCGTTGCAGGCGAAATTTCTAAACTATTGTTCTTCTTTACGCAAAGGCAGCCATACGGTGAAAGTACTTCCTTCGCCGGGTTTGCTCTGGACGGTAACCGTTCCCTCGTGCGCCTCGACCATTTTTTTAACATAGCTCAGGCCAAGCCCGAAACCTTTTACATCATGCACATTGCCGGTTGGAACCCTGTAAAAAGTATCAAAAATCCGGTTCTGCTGTTCACGGCTCATGCCAATTCCGTGATCTGAAATGGCAATGGCTATCCCGTTATTTTCGTTTTGTGTTTTTATGGCGATGTACAGTTTTTCCGGCGAATATTTGATTGCATTATCCACAAGGTTATTAAGTATGTTGGAAATATGCACTTCATCGCCGGACACAATTTCCTGATCCGCTTCAAAGTCCAGAACGACTTCTCCGTCCTTTTGCTCGATCTGCACACTTTGCGCATTCAAGGCGTTGCCGATCAGATCATGGATGTTTGCATCGCTGATTTTCAGTTTTACATGCCCTTTATCCAGCAGCGCCATCTGAAGTACTTTCTCGACGTGCGTTCCCAAACGTTTATTTTCTTCCCGGATTATGCCAAGATACCGGCTTAATCGGGGGCTGGCATCCGCCTGCTGTAATTTCACCGAGTTTTCCTGCGCCATTTCCGCAGCAAGAGCAATTGTGGAAATGGGCGTTTTGAACTCGTGCGTCATGTTGTTGATAAAATCATTCTTGATATCGGAAAGCTTTTTCTGGCGCAGGATCGTGGTTACGGCCATGTAAAAACAAGCCATAATCACCAGAATCAACACGCCCGAGCCGCCGAACATCACGCCCATGTTGCTGAGAATAAACTTTTTCTGATCCGGAAAATACACGTACAATGCATTTTGTGCATTCAGGGTTTCGTTTGGAAAAAGGGATGCTTTATACGATTTTTCTTCCCATTCCGAAGGTTTTAAATCTGCCGTGGAAAAAATCAGATTGTTCGTATTTTCGCCGCGCACTGCAAATTCGTAGGGCAATGTTATTCCGTTTTGTACCAGTTGTTTCTTCAGTAGAGTATCCAGTAAAAAGCGGTTTACACGCTGCTCAATCGGCCTTTTTGTATAAATAAGATCCTGCATTACCTGTTTCAGAAGATCGGCTCTGTCCAGATCGGCTGAACTGATCACGGCCCTGTTACTTTTATTCCTGCCGTTCATGACAAGCTGTCTGTTTGCCGTTTGCCGGTTTACAGAATCGTTTCCGGGACTGTTGACTTCTTTATTGTTCTGTTTTGCATTTTGTTGGTTATAAACTTCGCGGAACGCATTTCCGAGACGCTGTTCATCTTCCATTCGCCTCTTCACAAATTCGTCTATTCCGGAAAGACCGTATTGCTGCGCCTGAAAAAACTCTTCCATGATCCGCCGCTGATGATCCACCATAACCCTGAAATTCGGGCTCAGTACATCGGTCGGAACGGCCTCGGTAATAATCTGATAATGAATTTCCTCGCCGTTTGGCCCGATGACAACTTCAAATTTGGGCCTTGCACGCGGCACATTTTCCTGCACGGTCTGCTGCTTGGCCGCTGCCGTTCTTTTAAAAGGCATGTTCCTGAGCTGCGCAATGCGGTCCAGCTTGCTTTTCTGCTGCTCTGTATCGATCCGCCGCTGCAAAAGATACATCATTTCCTGTTTTTCCAGACGGTGCACAACTTCCTGAACCGACTCGGAAACTTTCTGATTGAACTGATCATTGCGTATATCAATTGCTTCCCGGATCCAGTACCATTGAAAAGCAATAAGCCCGATCAATGCCAGGCACATCAGCCCGACGATGATCTGAATTTTTCTTCTAGTCATAAATTTTTAATTCTCCGGTGCAACGCCGCAACCTGTTTTCCCGACTTTCTGCTGTTAACAAATTTAACGCATACGTCCTGTCCGCATTTGTTTTTAACATTATTTAACAACGTTGAAAAACAGTCGTAAAACACTTTATAATATGTTCATTCACAAAACAAATTGATTATGAAATCTGTATTTTTTCAAAGAATTCCATTCGCATTTGCATTGCTGGCGGCCATGCTGATGTTTTCCCAGGCAGAAGCCCAGCCCGGTGCCAAAGACAAAAAAACCAGCATCCGCATCAAAGTTTCTGAAGATACAGACGGGAAAGTCAGAAATGTTGAAAAAAGCTATGAACTGGGCCCAATGACGCCCAAAGAAAAAGATGAATTTGTAGAAAAAGTGCTGGATTCGCTCGGGGTTGACAAAAAGAAGCATCAGACTGTTTCCATCACGATTGATGACGGTGAAGGCAACAAATTTGCTTCCAAAAAACGGAATGTAATTGTTGACCGCAGGGACGAACGCGAACCGCTTGCTTTTTCATGGAAAGGTAATGAAGGTGATAACTTTGATTTCAACTTCAATACAGAGACACTGCGCTCACACATGCGGAATTTTGAAAGGGATTTTAATCCGAAAGCCAGAATGTTCCTGAGAGATGTGGAAAGTTTTGGTGACCGCATGGGTGATGTATGGGACAAAGAAACAACCAAACCCGCCAGCGTGCGTGCATTGAACGTTTATTCCAACAATCCCGATAACGGCGTTTTGAACCTGCGGTTTTCCGTTCCGCAGAAAGGTGACATTACCATTTCGGTAACGGATACCAAAGGAAAGGAAGTAGGAAAAAAGGAAATAAAGGACTTTGAAGGTGAATTTGTCGGCCAGATCGATTTAAGAAAAAATACAAAAGGAACCGTGTTTGTGTCTGTCGTACAAAATGAAGACGGTGCGGTAAAAAGGGTTGTAATTCCCTGATTTACGCTTCATCAATCAGAAAATCCCCTGGATCAGAAATAATCCGGGGGATTTTTATTGATAAAATATGAGTAACTATTAGGCTGACATTTAGTAAGAATTGTAAATTTGCCGAAATCACCATCCCAACGCGACATCAATTTTCATTTGCAACTATGCTGAATCTTATACTGTTTGGCCCTCCGGGTGCCGGAAAAGGCACTCAAAGTGAAAAAATTATTGCCAGGTACAATCTGATACATCTTTCAACCGGGGATTTGCTGCGTTCCGAAATTCAGGCAGGAACCGAATTGGGCCTGAAAGCCAAAACATTGATGGATAACGGAATACTGGTGCCGGATGAGGTGGTGATCGGCATGATCGATAACAAACTGAAAGAGCACAGCAAAGCGCCGGGTTTTATATTTGACGGTTTTCCAAGAACCGTAAAACAGGCCGAAGCGCTCGATGAACTGCTGACACGGTACAACGAAAGTATTTCTGTCATGATCGCACTGGTTGTAGACGATAATGAGCTGCTTGCACGTTTGCTTAACAGAGGAAAAACTTCCGGCCGCCCTGATGATCAGAATGTAGAGCTGATCAGCAGACGCATTCAGGAGTATAACAACAAGACAAAACCGGTTGCAGATTACTACCTGGAACAAGGCAAATTCACTGCAATTGACGGAATTGGTGAAATCGAACATATTTTTGATCAGATAACCCAGACTATCTCGAAGTCCGGCCTTTTATAATTTTAAAGTTTCACTATACACATGGCTTCTTCCAACTTTATTGATTATGTCAAAATAAATGTCAGGTCCGGTGCAGGCGGCGCAGGATCTCTGCATTTTCGGCGTGAAAAACACGTGGAAAAAGGCGGTCCTGACGGCGGCGACGGAGGCCGGGGCGGGCACGTGATCCTGAAAGGCAATGCACAGCTCTGGACACTTCTGCATTTGAAATATACCAAGCATATCAAAGCTTTTGACGGCAAAGGCGGCGAAGGCGGACGGCGGACCGGTGCTATCGGCAAGGATATTATTCTGGAAGTGCCGCTTGGGACCATTGCCAAAAACGCCGAAACCGGAGAACAGCTTTTTGAAATAACAGAAGACGGTCAGGAAATTATATTGCTGCGCGGCGGCCGGGGCGGAATGGGAAATGATCATTTTAAATCTGCTACAAACCAGACCCCGCAGCATGCCCAGCCCGGCGAACCCGGACTGGAAGCATGGGTCATACTTGAACTGAAAGTACTGGCTGACGTTGGTCTTGTCGGCTTCCCGAATGCCGGCAAATCCACTTTACTCTCCGTAGTTTCGGCCGCCCGGCCCGAAATTGCCGATTACCCGTTTACTACGCTGGTTCCAAATCTGGGCGTTGTTTCGTACCGTGATTACAAATCCTTTGTAATGGCGGACATTCCCGGCATTATTGAAGGTGCTTCTCAGGGCAAAGGACTGGGGCTTCGTTTTCTGAGACATATCGAACGGAATTCTATTTTGCTGTTTATGGTTCCTGCTGACAGCGAAGATATCAATGCCGAGTATGAAACGCTTCTTCAGGAACTTAAAATCTACAATCCTTCCCTTCTTGAGAAAAACCGCATTCTCGCCATTTCAAAAGTTGACATTCTGACTGACGATGAACGCACTGAACTGAAAAAGCAGCTTCCCGCAAATATTCCTTCCATCTTGATTTCTGCAATTACCCAAGAAGGAATAGAACAATTAAAAGACAGGATATGGGATCTAATTAATTCGACGTTACACGTAAAATAATTATTTCTTGAAATAGGCAACTTTTAATGCATATTGTGTGTCTAAAAGTTTATCTGCTAGAATTTCAATTACTTTCTGTCATTATGAAACACTTTCTACCGTACATATTTTTGGTAGGGTTAAGCTTTATATCTACAAAACTAGTTGGGCAAGTAAGCATTGATTATCCCTCCGACCGTGCTGTTTTTCAACGTGATAAAAACAATACCGCTACTATTTACATCTCCGGCTCGTATACAAGATCCACCGATCGCATAGAAGCAAAACTCAATCCGATAAACGGCGGTGAACCCGTTGACTGGACGACTATCAAAATTGCACCTCAGGGCGGTTTTTACTCCGGAAGCATTGAGGCACGCGGAGGCTGGTACAATCTGGAAGTAAGGGCATGGAAAGGGGATCAGATCATTGGTTCAACTCAGATTGCCCATGTAGGCGTTGGAGAAGTTTTTCTGGTTGCCGGACAGTCCAACGGGCAGGGATATCAGGATTATGGTGCGCCGGGTGCGCAGGACGACCGCGTAAGCTGCATAGACTACAACAGTACGGACCTGAATACAAAACAGGATTTCCCCTATCCGCAATTTACCCATCTGAACAGCAATTCAAACATCTCTCCAAGAGGAAAATCTGCCTGGTGCTGGGGAAAACTGGGCGATTTGCTTACCAGCAAACTAGGTGTCCCGGTATTGTTTTACAATGTTGCATGGTACGGAAGCGCCGTAAGAAACTGGGTACAAAGCATTAACGGCACGGCATATTCCGTGTACGTTGCGGGGCTTCCTTACGAGCCTGACGGCATGCCTTATGGCAACTTGCGCTCCGTTGTTCAGCGGTATACGCCCATTACCGGGTTAAGGGGCGTACTGTGGCTTCAGGGTGAATCTGAAGTGCAGGCAGGAACCAGTGCCGAAGCCTACTATAATGATTTGAAAACGGTTATAGAAACCGGCCGTAACGAGTCGGGAAAAAATATTTCATGGATGGTCAGCTTAACGTCATGGGATAACAGAAACGGCGTTAACAAACGTGTTATTGATGGACAAAAAAAAGTAATCAGCTCTGTTCCGAATGTTTTTTTGGGGCCTAGTACAGACGTTATTCAGGTTCCGAGAAACGGCGGCGAATACGGCGTTCACTTCGATGGCGACGGATTGATACAACTTGCCGAAGCATGGAACAATCAGCTGAACAATGATTTTTTCTCACGCTCAGAACCTTTCAAAAGCATCAGTCCGGTAAAAATTACGGCGGTTTGTACCGGCAACGGCTATCTTAGCCTCAATGCCGAGGGAAGTGGTTATAATTCTTTCCGATGGAGTACGGGAGAAACTTCCAGCAGCATTCAGGTTAGAAACGGCACTTACAGCGTCAGCGCAAGAGACGACAAAGGTAACTATATTTTCTCTCCCGAAATCAGGATCAATGAATCCGTTCTGCCCAATCGCCCGTCGATTACACTGGAAGGAAGCAACCCGATTTGCGTAGGCAACACGGCAACGCTGATTTCCAGCATATCCGACAATGTACAATGGAGTACAGGCGCAACAGGCGACCGGCTGGTTGTAAGTTCGGCTGGCGAGTACTTTGTAAAAACAACCAATGCTTACGGCTGTGAGGCCATTTCTGAAAAGCTGGTCATTTCAATGCAGTCTTCACCACTGCCTGCCAAGCCTGCAATTACAGCAGCCGGAAAGCTTGTATTTTGCGAAGGCGGCGAAGTGACCCTGCAATCCAATTCGCAGGTCAGTAATATTTGGTCCAATGGTGCAAATACTTCCAGTATCGTTGTCAGGAACTCGGGAGAATACACCGTTAAGGCTGTCAATTCTTTCGGCTGCTACTCACCAAGTTCAGATCCCGTTGCTGTAAAAGTGAATGCATTGCCTCAGAAGCCGACAATTGCCGTCAACGGGCCGCTTACTTTCTGTCAGGGCGGAAATGTTATGCTTACTTCCAGTTACGACTCTGGAAATATATGGAGCAACTCGGCAACTTCTAAATCAATTACCGTTACAGCAAGCGGATCATACACGTTGAAACAACGGGATGCCAATGAATGCGAATCTACGTCGGACCCGGTATCGGTGAATGTAAATCCGCTTCCTGCCACGCCGGTTATTACAGCCCTGCGCCCGACTACATTCTGCCAGCGCGATTACACTATTCTGCAAAGCAGCGAAGTGTATTCCTATGTATGGAGCAATGGTGAAACAAGCCGGCAAATAGAAATCCGGAATTCCGGAAGCTTTTCAATTGCGGCAAAAGATGCAAACGGATGTGTTTCTCCTGCTTCCACGCCTGTTCAGGTGGTTGCAAACCCGCTTCCATCAACTCCGACGATTACCGCAGACGGCCCCACAGAATTCTGTGCCAACCTGAGCGTTAACCTGCAATCCACTACTTCTGCGGGATATTTATGGAGCAATGGCGCAACATCCCAGGTTTTAAAGGTGACAGGAGCCGGAATATATTATGTACAAACGATTAACGAGTTCCAGTGCTTTTCTGACAGGAGTAATACAATTACGACACAAACGCTGCCGCTTCCGGCTACGCCTGTTGTGAAGGCATTGGGATCAACTGTTTTCTGTGAAGGAGGATTTGTTTCCCTGCAGGCAAGTAACGGAAATGCTTTTTACTGGAATACCGGAGCGGAAGGGGCTGTCATTCAGGCTACGGCCACAGGCAATTATTCGGTGCGCACAAAAGATGAAAAAGGCTGTTACTCTTCCTATTCTTCCGAAATTGATGTAGATGTAAAACCGACACCAACTACACCTGTAATCCAGAAAACGGGAGTTTATACGCTTGCAGCTGAAAACAATGTCAATAAAGGTGATTACAACTGGAAACTTAACGGGGCGACTCTGGGTGAAACCGGCAGCACGCTCAAAGCGGTGCAATCCGGCAGCTATACTGTAAATAATACAATTGTGTACAGTCCTTCGCTCTCTTGCTATTCTGCTTATTCATTGCCTTTCAGCTTTATTCTGGATACTGCCACTCCCGGATTTGTAGCATATCCCAATCCGACATCTGAAGGAATAGTTAAAGTTGAAATATTACAGGACATAACCAATGCAGAGGTCCAGATAACTGACAGTCACGGAGTCATTCACAAAAGCTTCAGAGTTAGCAAATTTGATCGTCAGCAATCATTTAACGTATCCGAACTTTCAAGCGGGATATATATTGTCAGGATTATTTCAGCCACTTACAACGGCAATCAGAAACTTGTAATTGTTCATTAATGCAATGATATCAGCTCAATGTAAATCAAAAAAATGGAATAGTGCTATTTTGGCAAAATAATCGTTTACATTTGTAGCTGTTTGTAAAAGTAAATATGAACACTTTCCGTTGTCTTTATAATTCAGAATATAAGAAGTTTACCTGTACAGAAGTTTCAAATGCGTAGCATATCATTACTCCCGATAGGGGCAAAAACATTAATGCTGCTGTGTATGATATCATCCGCAGCATTTGCACAGATCAAAATCACTACTCCCACCTTTCAGGCTGTTTATCAGCGCGACATTACAGGGCAAAGAACAATTGATGTATCCGGAACTTTCAGTGTTCCGATGGATAAAATTGAAATCAGGGCAGTTCCGGTGCTTCCGGGCCAGGGCAAAGAAACGCCGTGGAAGGATTTGCAAGAAGCCCCGAAAGGAGGCGTTTTTTCCGGTCAGATTACACTCATCGGCGGCTGGTATACAATCGAGGTGCGCGGCGTTTCAGACGGTAAAGTAGTCGGGCGCGATGTACTTGCGAGATTGGGGATCGGCGAAATTTTTATAATAGCCGGTCAGTCCAATGCACAAGGTCTGAAAGCTTATCCAGGTCCTTCTGCCAAGGACGACAGAGTTCTTTATGTTTCCAATTACAACAACGACACGCGGGATTTGCTTACAGACCCGGTTCCGGCAGCATTTGACAAAATAACCCAGAACGTCGACATCATGTCTCCGCGCGGCCAGACAGCCTGGTGCTGGGGGATTCTGGGCGATTTTCTGGTTGCCAAGCTGAATGTCCCGGTCTTGTTTATCAATGTGGCATGGGAAGGAACCGGAATAGAAAACTGGGCGAGCAGCGCAAAAGGATTACAGACCGTAAACAAATACGGCGGTTTTATTTACCCTCCGCAGATGCCTTATGCCAACCTGAGGGTAGCAGCAAGAAATTATGCCAATCAATACGGAATCAGGGCTATTTTATGGATGCAGGGCGAAACCGACGCACTTTATAAGACTTCCGCATCTTACTACAGAGATAATCTGCAGTTGATAATGAACACGCTTGGTCAGGAAACCGGTAAAAGAATCACATGGGTAATTGCACGTACTTCCCGTACTTCTGCGGGATCCAATATTGAGTCGAGTATAAATCCGGTTATCGTTGCAGCGCAGAATGCTGTGCTGGATACGCCGTTTAATCCTACTTATCCCGGGCCGGAAACGGACCCGCTTGTACCGGATCGCCCGGACGGAACACACTTTATAGGTACCGAATCGCTGACAATTCTTGCCAATGCATGGAACCAGAGTCTGGATTCCAAGTTCTTTTCAACAGTTACGCCTGTTAATCCCGCAAGAGTTCCAAACGTAAACGCAACCTGTGTTACCGAAAACAATGCCGTTTCCATTACACTTCCAACCGGATTTGCATCTTACGAATGGAACACGGGTGAAAAAACGAATACGATCAAAGTTACAAAAGCAGGAACTTACCGCGCAACGGTTAAAGACGCGGCCGGAAATTCCACATTGTCTTCGGTTGTTGTGCTGGATGATGACGCCAAGCCTGTAAAACCAACCATTTTGCAGCAAGGCCAGCAGCAGGCTTGCGCCGATTCGTCTTTTCAGTTCTCGGTTTCGGAAGGCAATGATATTTACAGCTGGTATAAAGAAGGATCGACTACCGCACTGGCAACAGGAGCATCGGTAAAAATAGCAGAAGCAGGAAATTACTTTGTGAAAGGCCAGAATATCTTCGGCTGTATTTCCGATAATTCCAACTTGTCTTCGCTGATTATCCGTCCGAAAATCTCTACGCCGGTTATCGAGCCTTCCGGGCCTTTCAGCGTAACTGCACGCATCAGTGAAACGGGTCTGAATGAAAAATTCCTGTGGCGCAGGCCCGGAACTGAAAGTGATACAACTGCCAGTCTGATCAAAATTCTGAAAACCGGAACTTATTCGGCAAAGGCAGAAGTAGCTTTCAGAATAGGTGACAATTCGCTAACATGTTATTCGGACGCTGCTTCAAGGGAATTTATTACGAATGAACAGAATGAAGTGGTTATTTACCCTAACCCAAGTCAGGGCACCTTCATTTACATCGAATCCAGAGAAAATATCAGCGATGCATCTGTTACCATTTTTGACCTTTTCGGAAGGGTAATCCGGTACACAACGCCAAAATTGTTTAACAGCCGGATGCAAATCGATGTAAGCAATCTTTCTACAGGCAAATATATTCTGCGGGTAACCGGACAGGGACAAAGCCTTACCAAACAGATTGTCGTGAGATAAACGCGTTTTTTCGATATTATACCCTTCTTTTTCGTAAATGAGCCCTGCCGATGCGGGGCTTATTTAGTATGATACTAATTAGACAAAAGATAAACTAAAGAATTTGATTGATAAATTTTCAAAGGCTAATTTTGAGAAACCTGAAAATAATGCAATCATTATCATATTTTCAGACAGATTACGTTAAATATAGTCGATTAATACATCATGAAAGATACCTATTTCCCTTCCGATTATCTGCCGATCCTTGTTCAGTTTATCCTTGCCGCCGGATTCATCGGCGGAACGATGATCGTAACACATATGATTGGCCCAAGCCGGAAAAGCAAGCTCAAAGACGATCCGTTTGAATGTGGAATTGAATCGGTTGGCGATGCAAGAACGCCTATTTCTGTCAAGTACTTTCTTGTAGCCATTCTTTTCGTCCTCTTCGATGTTGAAGTAATATTTATGTATCCCTGGGCAGTAAATTTCAAGGGATTAGGAATGTTTGGGTTTGTAGAAATGTTGTTGTTCATGGCACTGCTACTTTCCGGGTTCTATTATGTGATCCGCAAAGGCGTGTTGAATTGGGAAGAGTAATCAACAAACTTTGAACACAGAAAAATTATGAAAGAAGTAACGATAGTGGATGCTCCGCAAGGACATAGCGGATCCGGTTTTTTTGCGACTTCATTTGATGAAGCAATTGGTTTGGCGCGCAGCTATTCTCTCTGGCCGCTTCCTTTCGCAACTTCATGCTGCGGAATTGAATTTATGGCTACCATGGGAGCGCATTACGATATATCCCGTTTCGGATCAGAAAGGCCCAGCTTTTCTCCCCGTCAGGCCGATCTGCTGATGGTGATGGGGACCATTGCCAAGAAAATGGCACCTGTTGTAAAGCAGGTTTATTTGCAGATGGCAGAGCCTCGCTGGGTAATGGCGGTTGGTGCCTGCGCAACCAGCGGCGGTATATTTGACACCTACAGTGTTCTACAAGGAATAGACCGTATTATTCCTGTTGACGTATATGTGCCCGGATGTCCTCCAAGGCCGGAGCAGATCATTGACGGACTGATGCATATCCAGCATCTGGCACAAAATGAGAAACTCCGCCGCAGAAATACGGATGAATATCAGCAACTATTGTCATCATATAATATTCAGTAACCCTTTATGCTAAGTAATCAGGAGGTAGCAGAAGCACTTTTGGAAAAATTTGGCGATCAGGTATTTGACTTTGAAGAGCCGTACGGATTGCTGACGCTTTCAACTACCCGGGAGCAAATCATCCCAATTCTTGAATTTTTGCGCGATCATAAAACCTATCAGGTCATATTTCTGACGGATCTGACGGGCATTCATTATCCTGACAATCAGGACAAGGAATTTGTGGTCGTTTATCACATGCACAGCTTTGTCCACAATTTCCGTATCCGGATCAAAGTGGCGCTTGCTGAGCAGGATATCCATATACCGACTGCAACCGGCTTGTTTGCAGGTGCCAACTGGATGGAGCGCGAGACATACGATTACTTCGGAATCCTGTTTGACGGACATCCAAATCTTAGGCGCATTCTGAATATAGAAGAAATGGATTACTTTCCGATGCGGAAAGAATTTCCATTGGAAGATGCTACACGAGAAGACAAAATTGACGCCCTTTTTGGCCGATGACCTATATTGAGTAAAATATGGCAGATATTGAATTGTTACCACATAACGTTCCTTCACCCAATACAGAATTGCCTGAACTGGTTGAGGAACTGACTACGCTTAACCTGGGCCCCACGCATCCGGCTACACACGGGATTTTCCAGAATGTCCTTAAAATGGACGGTGAAAAAATTGTTTCGGGCGAGCAAACCATCGGATATATACATCGTGCATTTGAAAAAATAGCCGAAAGAAGGGCATTTTATCAGATTACAACCTTAACCGACCGTATGAACTACTGTTCATCCCCGATCAATAATCTGGGATGGAATATGACGGTTGAAAAGTTACTGGGCGTTGAAGTTCCAAAAAGAGCGCAGTACATCCGCGTGATTATGATGGAACTTGCGCGTATTACGGACCATTTGATCTGCAACAGTATTCTTGGGGTTGATACGGGCGCTTTTACCGGATTTTTGTATGTCATGCAGAAACGGGAAGAAGTGTACGAAATTTATGAAGAAGTCTGCGGAGCACGTCTGACAACCAATATGGGCCGTCTGGGCGGTATGGAACGTGACCTTTCCACCACTGCAATCCGCAAGATTCATGAATTTATCAAGTCGTTTCCGCCGGTTCTGAAAGAGCTTGAAAAGTTGCTGAACCGGAACCGTATTTTCATGGACCGTACCATAAACGTGGGTCCGATTTCAGTGGAAAGAGCATTGTCTTACGGTTTTACAGGACCAAACCTTCGGGCTGCCGGACTGGATTATGATGTTCGTGTCATGAATCCTTATTCTTCTTATGAGGACTTTGATTTTTCAATTCCTGTTGGCCAGAACGGAGATACTTATGACCGTTATATGGTTCGCAATGAGGAAATGTGGCAGAGTCTGAGAATTGTGGAGCAAGCCATTAACAACCTTCCGGAAGGCCCGTATTATGCTGATGCCCCGGAATATTACCTTCCTCCCAAAAAAGAGGTTTACAGAAATATGGAGGCGCTTATTTACCATTTCAAAATTGTCATGGGCGAAATAGATGCGCCTGCCGGTGAAGTTTATCATGCCGTGGAAGGAGGAAACGGCGAACTGGGCTTTTATCTGATCAGTGACGGCGGCAGAGCACCATACAGGCTTCATTTCCGCAGACCAAGCTTTATTTATTATCAGGCATATCCTGAAATGTGTAAAGGCAGCACGCTGTCGGATGCGATTTTAACAATGAGCAGCCTGAATGTGATTGCCGGAGAACTGGATGCCTGAAAAGATGGACTTCCATCCATAAACAGTAAGGTTTTCATCTTGGAAAACTTGTTTTAAAGACCATATTTAGAAATGACGGAAATCCCTAATCCGGTTGCGTTTACACCGGAACGACTGGAAAAAGTAAAAGAAATTATTGCACGTTATCCCGAGGGCCGGCAAAAATCGGCTCTTTTGCCTGTTCTGCACGTTGCACAGGAGCAGTGGGGCTGGCTGAGCAGTGAAGTAATGGATTACGTGGCTGGCATCCTGCGTATTGAACCCGTGGAGGTTTACGAGGTTGCGACCTTCTACACCATGTACCATCTTGATCCGGTCGGGAAACATGTAATCGAATATTGCCGTACAGGTCCTTGCTGCCTGATGGGCGGTGAAGATGTTTATGGCCATCTGAAGCAAAAACTGGGTATTGGGGCCGGCGAGACTACATCTGACGGCCTTTTTACCCTGAAAGAAGTGGAATGTCTGGCGGCGTGCGGCTGGGGACCGGTTTTCCAGATTCGTGAGAAATATTACATGAACCTTACGAACGACCGCGTAGACGAAATCATTGAAGAGTTAAGTAAATAAGCTTTAAGCTGAAAATATCCTCAAATGGCTAGAAAAATATTAACGGAGCATATCAATATTCCAGGTATTGAAAGCTTTGACGTTTACCGTCAGCAGGGAGGCTATACTGCCGTTGAAAAAGCTATAAAAACCATGACTCCGGAAGAAGTTGTGGAAGAAGCAAAAAAATCGGGTGTGCGCGGACGAGGCGGTGCAGGATTTCCCATGGGAATGAAATGGGGCTTTCTGGCAAAACCCGAAGGTATTCCCCGTTACCTTGTATGCAACGCTGATGAATCCGAGCCTGGCACTTTCAAGGATCATCATTTAATGAAATCAATTCCTCATTTGCTGATTGAGGGAATGATCATTTCCAGTTTTGCATTAGGCGCTAACAAGTCTTTCATTTATGTCCGCGGTGAGCTGATGTACGTGATCCGGATTCTGGAAAAAGCCATAGAAGAAGCAAAGGCAAAGGGGTTTCTTGGAAAAAATATATTGGGAAGCGGCTACGATCTCGAACTGATCGTTCAGCCAGGCGGTGGCGCTTACATATGCGGAGAAGAAACGGCATTGCTGGAATCGCTCGAAGGCAAAAGAGGCAATCCAAGAAACAAACCTCCGTTCCCGGCGGTTAAAGGATTATATCAGAGCCCTACCGTTGTCAATAACGTGGAGTCGATTTCCAATATGCCGTGGATCATCAATAATGGTGGCGACGCGTATGCAGCAATCGGAATCGGACGGAGTACGGGCACAAAACTTATTTCGGCGTCAGGCCACATCCAGAAACCGGGTGTTTACGAAATTGAACTCGGACTGAGCGTTGATGAATTCCTGAACTCGGACGAATATTGCGGCGGTGTAAGAAAAGGACATCACCTGAAAGCGCTGGTTGCCGGAGGTTCTTCGGTGCCCATTCTTCCTGCAAACCTTATCACGAAAACAGCCAACGGTGAAGATCGTTTGATGTCGTATGAATCTTTATCTGACGGCGGGTTTGCAACGGGCACCATGCTGGGTTCAGGCGGGTTTATTGTTTTTGATGAAACAGCCTGTATCGTAAGAAATACATGGAATTTCTCCCGTTTTTATCACCACGAATCGTGCGGACAATGCAGCCCGTGCCGCGAAGGAACCGGCTGGATGGAAAAAGTACTGCACCGAATCGAGCATGGGCATGGCAGCATGCATGACATTGATCTGCTTGTTGATATTTCCAAGAAAATCGAAGGCAATACAATTTGTCCTTTGGGAGATGCGGCTGCATGGCCTGTTGCCAGCGCAATCCGTCATTTCAGGGATGAATTCATGTGGCATATAACCAATCCGCTGGAAGCATCGCAGCCAGGCGCTGTATATCAGGGAGAAATGGCACTGGTATAATGAATTTGAACAAAACCCTGCTTTGGATTAAAAACAATTCATTATCAATTTCCCTCATTTTCGGACTGATCAGTTTTGTAATTCTTGTTGCTATCAAAATCAAGGCTTCAATCAGTTACCATCCTGATATTTCCGGAAGCGAGGGCAGCAGCATTGCTCCTATCCAGCTTCTTGTGGACGGAAATGCCATTTACCGCGATCCGGAAAATGCACCTTTTCGTCTGACGCAGTATACGCCGCTTTACTTTTATATGGTTGCGTTTTTCTGCAAACTGGCAAACTGGCATGCTGCCGAGGTACACAAGATATATCTTGCAAGCAGGTTTTTCTCAAACATCTTTACCATTTTGTCGGTATCTGTTGCGGGATTGCTGGTTTACAAGGTTACAAAAAAGAAAATAGCAGGGATTTTAGCAGCATTGTATATTTTTCATGTGCTAAGCTTCTGGTTTCTGACCACATCGCGGCCGGACAGTTTACTTGTGCTACTGACTGCTATATTCATTTATACGGTTTACTATGCACTGAACGATACCGGAAACAAATACTGGTGGTACGTGGCCATTTTTATAGCTGTGTCGGCTTTTTTTGTGAAGCAAAGCGGCGCTATTCTGTCCATTTCGCTAGGTTTATTCTGGATAATGAAAGAACAATGGAAAACACTGTTTACGCTGACTGCATTCGGAATAGCTGTTTTCGGGATTTATATGCTGCTTTTGCCTATTAATCGAGTTGACCTGTTTTTTCTCAATATCATCGGAGGCGTTGCAAATTCTGCCAGTTGGGGCTGGTTTTACGACTGGACACTTCAGCACTGGCTGTTACAGTTTGCGCCTTTGATTGTTGTGAATGTCGTAGTAAGCGCCTACATACTTTATTACAGGCCTTCCGACTTTTATCTGTTTTTGACTTTATGCTGTTTTATGTTTTTCCTTTTTTCAACTACAACAGCTTTTAAAATCGGTGCCGGAGTCGGATATTATCAGGATTACTTGCTTACCGCGGTTGTACAGATTACTTTATTTACCTGTGATGCACCAAACCGTCACATTTTCAATAACGGTTTTCTAAAATCCGCGTTATCACTATATCTTGTCTTGGCTTTTATTCATTGTACATTGTTTATTTTCATGAAGTATGATGCTTCAAGCAATGAAAATTTTGTAAGCCACTATATTGAAGAACGCAAGGTATCCGAGTATCTTTATCAGGATAAAAAATTGAAGGAAAATGAATGGGTTTATGTGTGTCCGGGAGCAGGAGAAGGAAGTTTCGGCGGTTTTCTGCTGAATCACTTTCTGGTCAAAAATGTCCTGATCCCTTTTGCAGACCTCGTTTACCTTGCTGACCGGAACGGTACTTTCAATTACGACAAGTTCAGAAGTATGGTTAGGAAAAAGGAAATCAAATATGTAATTTCAAAGAAGGGAAGTGTACCCGTTAATATACTAAATTACGATTTTGGAAATACCTTAAAGTATAATTCCACAATCGGTTCGTTCGATATATATGAAGCAAACAAACTATAGAATACTGAATAGTTATTTGGCATGGAAGAAATAAAACCTCAACTGATAAAAATTACTTTTGACGGCATTGAAGTCGAAGTAGAACCGGGCACAACCATTATGCAGGCTGCACGCAAAATCGCCGAAGCAGATGCTGCCCAATCCGCACTGGTGCCGCCGGCCATGTGCTATTACAAACCTCTGCCGACATCCGGCGGTAAATGCCGTGCCTGTCTGGTAAGAGTTGCGCAGGGATCTGCCAAGGATCCGCGTCCCATGCCGAAACTGGTTCCATCCTGCATTACGCAGGTGCAGGAAGGCATGGTGGTTGAAAATACCACCAATCAGGCTGTACTCGATACCCGTAAAAGCATTGTTGAATTCCTGCTGATCAATCATCCGCTCGACTGCCCCATTTGTGACCAGGCCGGTGAATGCCATCTTCAGGATTTTGCCTTTGAACACGGTTCTGCCAAAACCCGTTATGAAGAAGAAAGAAGGACTTTTGACAAAATTGATATTGGTCCTTACGTTCAGCTGCATATGACGCGCTGCATACTTTGCTACCGCTGCGTTTATACGGCGGATCAGATAACGGACAAGCGTGTACATGGCGTAATGAACCGCGGAGATGCATCCGAAATCAGTACTTACATTGAAAAAGCAATTGATAACGACTTCTCCGGAAATGTTATTGATGTTTGTCCGGTAGGCGCTCTTACGGATAAAACGTATCGTTTTAAAAACAGGGTCTGGTTCACAAAACCTGAAGATGCACACCGGGATTGTGATAAATGCTGTGGAAAAGTAACTTTGTGGTACCGCGGTGACGAAGTGATCCGGATTACGGCACGGAAAAATACGTGGGGCGAAGTCAATGATTTCATTTGCAACACATGCCGTTTCGAGAAGAAAAAGACAAGCGACTGGGTGCTGGAAGGTCCAACCAAAGTCAAAAGAAGCTCTGTTATTTCAGCAAACAAATACAGTAAAGACTTGGTTAAAAAGCCTGATTTTGCATTGAAGCTCGCTGAAAGTCACTATAAGAAAATTGATGATTCGCGTGCATATGTTACGGACGAGGAAGCAATTCGCCACCAGAGCATAGAAAATAATGACAAGGCAAATCACAGATCTTTGCTGGAAAACAATTGATGCAGTGCTGACAACAGATTATTCAACTACGTTTACAAAATGGATTTAATAGAATTTTCAATTAAAACTGCGACAATTTTTGTTGTTTTTGTGCTTACCTTGCTCATCGCGATGTACTCTACATGGGCCGAGCGTAAAGTAGCAGGATTTATTCAGGACCGCATGGGCCCTAACCGGGCAGGACCGGGCGGATTGCTGCAGCCGCTGGCGGATGCGGGTAAAATGTTCTTTAAAGAAGATTTTATTCCTGCACTTGCCAACAAATGGCTTTTCATTGCAGGTCCATGCCTTGCCATGCTTACTGCGCTTCTGGCAAGTGCCGTTATTCCTTTCGGAAGCACGTTCCGTTTTGACGGGCATGAAGTAAATCTTCAGGGCGTTGAATCAAACATCGGGATACTTTACGTTTTCGGTGTGGTTGCGCTTGGGGTTTACGGGATTATGGTTGGCGGCTGGGCTTCCAACAACAAATTTTCTCTTCTTGGTGCCATCCGGGCGGCTTCACAAAACATCAGCTATGAAGTGGCTATGGGTTTATCGCTGATCGCGATCCTGATGATGAGCAGCTCGCTTTCACTGGGTGAAATTGTTTCACAGCAACACGGCGGTAACTGGAATATATTTTATCAGCCGCTGGGCTTTATTATTTTCATTACCTGTTCTTTCGCAGAATGCAACCGCGTTCCTTTTGATCTTCCGGAATGTGAAACCGAACTTGTAGGAGGCTATCATACGGAATACGGAAGTATGAAACTTGGATTTTACCTGTTTGCCGAGTACATCAACATGTTTGTTTCCTCAGCGATTATTTCTGTTCTGTATTTCGGCGGTTATAATTATCCTGGGATGGACTGGGTATATACGCAGCTTACGGATGCGCTGGGAACACAGACGGGTCATAACGTTGCCACGTTGATCGGAACTGCGGTATTTTTCGGAAAAACGTTGTTCTTTATATTCTTTTATATGTGGGTACGCTGGACAATTCCACGTTTCCGCTACGATCAGCTGATGAATCTGGGCTGGAAAAAACTGATCCCATTGGCTATTTTCAATATCATCATTACCGGTGCTGCAGTGCTGTTCTTGAAGCCTGTAATTACCGCCTGGCTGAATTAAATTAATAAATGTATTGCCATGCAATTGACAAACCGCTCAAAGCAAGTAAGCAATAAAGAAATGACGCTGATGGAACGCGCCTACCTGCCAGCCATTGCAACTGGTCTGGCGATCACCATCAAGCACTTTTTTGCTAAAAAAGTTACGATTCAATATCCGGAAGTTAAAAGATATCTCGGCCCTGTTTTCAGAGGGAGACACATTCTCAAAAGGGACGAAGAAGGCAGGGAACGCTGCACGGCATGCGGATTATGTGCCGTTGCCTGTCCGGCAGAAGCGATTTCCATGATTGCTGCCGAACGTGAAAAAGGCGAAGAAAACCTATATCGGGAAGAAAAATATGCAGCCGTGTACGAAGTAAACATGCTGAGATGCATTTTCTGCGGCTTGTGTGAAGAAGCTTGCCCGAAACAGGCTGTGTATCTTCGTCATGATGAATTCATTCCGGTGTTTGCTGATCGTGATCAGGTTATATGGGGAAAAGATTTGTTGGTGGAAGACATGAATAACCGTTACACACGCGAAGCCTGGACCAAAGAAGAAGCACGCGTTCTGGACCTGAAAAGAGCCAGCGGAGAAATATCCAATGTAGTTCCAAGAGCCATTCCCTGAACTGATCCAATTACGGCATTAAAGCCAACTATTATGAATTCGTCCGTATCATTTTTCTATTTTCTTTCATTTCTTACGATTCTGAGCGCTGTTATGGTGGTTGTATCACGTAACCCGATCCATAGCGTGCTTTATCTGATCCTTACATTTTTTTCACTGTCAGGCCATTATATTCTGCTGAATGCTCAATTTCTGGCGGCGGTGAACATTATCGTTTATGCAGGGGCCATTATGGTGCTCTTCCTGTTTGTAATTATGTTTCTTAATATGAAGCAGGATCAGGAAGAAACAAAGAACAATCTTACGAAAATTGCTGCTGCCGTTGTAGGCGGAACCGTTTTTGTAATCCTGTTTGGTGCTTACCGTAAAAGTGTGATCCCGGCATTTAATCCGGATCAGTTTGATTCACAGATCGGAATGATCGAGAGCCTGGGAAATTTGCTTTTCCGTGACTATCTGCTTCCTTTTGAGCTGGCTTCTATTCTGCTTCTGGTAGCGATGGTGGGAGCAGTTATGCTGGGTAAAAGAGAAATCGGAGAGAGACACTTTTAAGCTTTTTACCTGAAAGTATCTTCATAAAAAAGGGGAGCATACTCAATCGAGCATCTCCCCTTTTTCTATGTCCGGATTTAATGAAATCAGTTTGCCTCGGCTTCGGAATAAGCTTCCACCGGAATGCATGAGCAGATGAGATTACGGTCACCGTAAGCGCTGTCTACACGGCTTACACTTGGCCAGAATTTGTTAAACCGTAAATGCGGCAATGGAAATGCGGCTTTTTCGCGGCTGTAAGAACGGTTCCAGTTTTCGCTCAGCAATATTCTGGATGTATGCGGCGCATTTTTCAGAACATTATCCACACGGTCGGCTGTGCCTTCTTGTATTTCACGGATTTCATTGCGAATGGCAATCATGGTGTCACAAAAACGGTCGAGTTCTGCTTTTGATTCCGATTCTGTCGGCTCAATCATTAAAGTCCCTGCCACCGGAAATGACAAAGTTGGTGCATGAAACCCGTAATCCATCAAACGTTTGGCAAGATCTTCTGCCTCTACGCCCACCGCCTTGAATGAACGGCAGTCCAGAATCATTTCATGCGCACAACGGCCATTGCTGCCGGTATAAAGCACATCGTAATGTCCACTTAAACGCTCTTTGATATAGTTGGCATTCAGAATGGCGTATTTAGTGGCATTCGTCAACCCTTCGCCTCCCATCATGGCAATGTAAGCATAAGAAATGGTAAGAATGCTGGCACTGCCATAAGGTGCTGCAGAAACGGCGCCCGCCTCGCCTGCCGGTAAATGCTCCGGCTGCGTACTGAAATTAACATGTCCCGGTAAAAATGGCATCAGGTGCTCGGCAACGCCGATCGGACCTACGCCTGGGCCTCCGCCTCCGTGCGGAATACAGAACGTTTTATGCAGGTTAAGGTGACATACATCCGCTCCGATTGTTGCCGGGCTTGTCAGTCCAACCTGTGCATTCATATTCGCGCCGTCCATATAAACCTGTCCGCCGTAAGAATGGATCATGGAACAGATTTCAATAATGCTTTCTTCGTAAACGCCGTGTGTTGAAGGATAAGTAACCATCAGACAAGACAGTTCATTGCTGTACTGCGCTGCTTTTGATTTCAGATCTTCCACATCAATATTACCGCTTTCGTCACATTTGGTAACCACTACTTTCATTCCGGCCATTACTGCAGAAGCAGGGTTTGTTCCGTGAGCAGATGAAGGAATCAGTGCTACGTTCCGGTGATGATCTCCGCGGCTTTCATGATAGGCGCGAATGGCCATCAATCCGGCATATTCACCTTGTGCACCGGAATTGGGCTGAAACGACATCGCTGCAAAACCGGTGATTTCACACAGCCACGTATTCAGTTCGCTTACAAGCTGCGCATAGCCACCAACCTGATTGGTAGGAGCAAAAGGGTGAATGGCACCAAATTCCGGCCAAGTCAAAGGAATCATTTCAGCCGTTGCATTCAGTTTCATGGTGCAACTGCCCAGTGAAATCATGGAATGAACAAGCGATAAATCCTTGTTTTCCAAAGATTTCAGATAACGCAGCATTTCGTGTTCGGTATGATGCGTATTGAATACAGGATGTGTCAGGTATTCGGAAGTACGGACCAGATTCTCAGGAATCGCAATTTCCAGTTCCTCGTCTATAACCATTTCGCCCTGAAAACCGGAAACTTCTGCAAACACGTTCAGCAGCGCAATGGTGTCATCAAAGGTCTTGGCTTCATCAAATGACACCGAAACGCTTTCTTCTTTATTGTATTTTAAATTAATACCCCATTTCAAAGCCTGTTCCCTTAACTTTCTGGTTAAAGGCGTTTTTACAGTAACGGTATCAAAATAATTTTCCGTAACAACTTCATAATTGAATTTCCGGATTGTATCGGCAAACAAACGCGTGAGGCCATGCGTACGCGCTGCAATTGCCTTGATTCCTTCCGGACCATGATAAACCGAGTAGGCGCCTGCAATAACGGCAAGAAGAACCTGAGCCGTACAGATGTTTGATGTCGCTTTTTCACGACGGATATGCTGCTCACGAGTCTGCAAAGCCATTCTGAGCGCACGGTTTCCTTCTGTGTCCACAGAAACACCGATGATACGTCCCGGAATACTTCGCTTGAAAGCTTCCTTAGTTGCAAAATACGCCGCATGCGGACCGCCATAACCCATCGGAACACCAAAGCGCTGCGAAGAGCCGACTACAACGTCAGCACCCATTTCGCCCGGAGATTTTAATAAGGCCAAAGCCAGCAAATCCGCTGCTACGCAAACTGAAATATGCAGATCATGTGCTGCTGCAATGAAATCGGTATAATCGATTACTTCACCGTTTGTGGCAGGATACTGCACCAGAACACCATACAGGTTTTCATTTGTAAGATCAACACTTGCATGATTCCCTACAATGACTTCAATACCGATCGGCTTGGCACGGGTATGGATCAGATCAATGGTTTGCGGATGGCAAAGTTCTGAAACAAAGAACGTGTTTGCTTTCTTTTTGGCAGAAGGACGAAGGCCATACAGCATAGTCATCGCTTCTGCCGCCGCAGTTGCTTCATCGAGTAAAGATGCATTTGCGATTTCCATTCCGGTAAGGTCTGTAACGACTGTCTGGAAATTTAGCAGCATTTCCAGCCTTCCCTGCGCGATTTCTGCCTGATAAGGCGTGTAGGCAGTATACCAGGCAGGGTTTTCAAGTATATTTCTGAGGATTACATTCGGTGTTACGGTATCGTAGTAACCTGTTCCGATGTATGACCTCAGAATGGCATTTTTCGATGCAATTTTTTTAATGCCCTGTAAAAATTCGCGTTCCGACTTAGGCTTTGGCAAATTCAAAGGTTTTTGCAAACGTATTGCTGATGGAAGTGTCTGTCCGATCAGTTCATCCAGTGATGCCGCTCCGATCGTATTCAGCATTTCATGCAATTCCTGTTCATCTTTACCGTGATGACGGTTTTCGAATTTATCCTGATTTCGAAGATTAATTTTCATTCAACTTGGGCTGACAATGCCGTTAAAGATGGTTTTTAAAATACAAAAGTAAGCAAATCCAAACAAATCTTTCAGAGATTACTGGCTTTGCTTACTCTTGAATATGTACAAATTCTGAACTTGAAATATGATCAGTGATTGGGACATCCGCAATCGGATTTCCGCTTGAAAATTCCCAGTATTTTTTTGGATTTTGGCTTTTTATAGCCTTTGTATTTCTTCTTTTTTCCAAGCATTTCCATTTTGGAAGCTTTGACGGAAGTCGCAGCTGCATTTATTGCCGGAACGCCGCAAAAAAGCGCGAATACAAGAAATAGCGGTGCAAGTTTTTTCATTTTTATCAGATTTCAGCATTAACAAGTATATATCCAACGCAATTCTAATTGAAAACGGTATAAGCGGAATTTCGGTTTCAATGTTTACGCTTTTACCAATTCCATGATCGTTATTTCCGGCAAAATCCCTACTCTTCCCGGATAGCCCAGGTAACCAAAACCGCGGTTAACATACAGATACTGACCATTTTCTTCGTACAATCCGGCCCATTGCTTGTATCTGTACTGTACAGGGCTCCATTTCAGCTTTCCGATTTCCACACCAAACTGCATGCCGTGCGTATGTCCTGCAAATGCAATATCAATGTCTTTGTATTTTGGCAGAACCTGTGCTTGCCAGTGACTTGGATCATGCGACAGCAACAGCTTTACCGGGAAGTCGCCGGTATTTTGATAAGCCTTTTCCAGATTGCCATACTTCGCAAAATTCCCTGCGCCCCAGTTCTGAATTCCGATAAGACCGATTTCTTCTCCGTCCACTCGGATCGCACGGTTTTCATCCAGCATAAGGTTCCAGCCCATTACCTGATGTGCTTTCTGCAGGTTTCTGAGATTGGCAGCCTTTTCCTGTACACCCGACCACTGCACATAATCGCCGTAATCATGATTTCCCAGAACCGAATGCACGCCAAGCGGTGCTTTCACCTTGTCGAAGATATTAATATAATCCTGTACTTCAACAGCCCGGTCATTCACCAGATCGCCGGTAAAAAAAGCAATATCCGGCTTCTCTTTCATCAGCATTTCAATGCCGCCTTTAACTGCTGTTTTATTGAAAAAACTGCCCGAATGGATGTCCGATAACTGCGCGATTTTGATTCCGTGAAAAGCCCTCGGAAGATTTTTCAGCGGAACGCGTACTCTTCTGATGCGGTAATCGTGCGCACCGGATAAAATCCCGAATGCAAAAGTTCCCATCAGGCCGGCACTTGCAACAACAGCCGTAGTTGCCAGAAACTGCGATCGCGGAATGGCGGGTTCGCCGGCTTTGGGAGAAGCAGGAGCAGCAGAAGGGATAAAAAAACTGGTTACCCATTGTAAAAACCGCCTTGCGTCATCAATCAGCAGGATCAGAACGCCGAGGAATTTGGAAAGATACGGAATTGCGATAAAGGCGACGACAAACGTCCGAGTCGTACTTTTGAAATAATCGGGCGGAAGCAGCTGCATGCCCACATATGCAAATAATGTAATTGCGGTAAGGCCCCAGTATGCGCCGCCTATCCAGCGCTGCGTTAACGGATTCAGATTACGGATTACTACTCTCAGGCCTTGCCACAAATACCAGTCAATGGCAACAAGAATAAATGTCAAAAATATAAAAAAGAAAGTCCTGTTCATTTGAAGCATTAATTACCAATATGCTACATCAACATTCATCAGGATTTTCTCGTTCGGAGCACGAATCAGATTCTTGAAGTTTATATCACAAAAAAGAATTAATTCCCGGTGAATTTTAGAAGCCGGAACGTGTTATGTATTTTTGAAATATTTATCTGTTGTCCATTATGCCGAATTTTGATTTTAAAAGATTCCATATCCGCTCCATGAACGCAGGCTCGGATCAGGAAAGAGCTGCGATCAATCAGGAACTTAAAGATCTTTATGCTTCTCTTTCGGAAGATGATAAAAAGATTTTCAACGAACAGCTTCAGACATTTCTGACCAAAGAAGTAAGCCGCATCAAATCCGATTACGAATCCGTTCAGGGCCTTAATCAGGCAAACTGAAAGCAGAAATCTGCTAATTAAGACGCGGATCAATCGGGTAATGTGCGATTGAACGGTACTCTCCGCCCATATTTTTCAGAATCTCACGCCAGAAATTCCCGGGAGACGTTGTAAAAAGAAAGTCTGAAGAAGTATTCGTAATGATCCAGGAATCCTGACGAAGTTCTTCGTCCAGCTGTCCGCCGCTCCAACCCGAGTACCCGATAAAAAAGCGTACATCGTCCGGCTCGATCGTATTCAGGTTCAGGAGTGTTTTTACATTGTTGAAATCTCCGCCCCAGAAAACATCTTTCATTATTTCAGTACCGCCGGCAATAAGGTCCGGCCTTCTGTGAATAAAATGCAGCGTATTTTTTTCGACCGGGCCGCCAAGATGCAGCGGTATATCCTGGTAAATCGTCTCTTCCAGTACATCGCCAAGAAACAGGTCTGTCAATTGGTTCAGTACAAAACCAAAGCTTCCCAGTTCGTTGTGTTCGCATAATAAAATTACCCCTCTTTCGAAGTTGGGGTCACCAAGAAATGGTTTGGCAATTAACAAGCTTCCTTTTGAAACACTCATGATTAAAGATATAACTGGCCAATATGATTAATTCAAAAACGTAATATATCTAATTTTTTGTACCTATTTTGTCAAGATTAGCAAAAGGCTGCAAAGCTTTTTACTATTTTACGGTCATCATAAAAAGAATGCCAATCATTCATATATACCGGGTCAGTTACCATGGCACTTGTAAAATCAGTTCGCGGATTCAAGCCGTCTTTTGGAGATTCATGCTGGTTTGCTGAAAATGCAACCATAGTCGGAGATGTGATCATGGGCGATCATTGCACGGTCTGGTTCAATGCGGTGATCCGTGGCGATGTGAACAGCATCCGCATCGGCAGTTATTCCAATGTGCAGGACGGCGCAATAATCCATTGCACTTATCAGCGGTTTGCCACCACGATCGGAAGTTATGTTTCTGTTGCCCACAATGCCATTGTGCATGGCTGCACCGTTGAAGATCATGTGCTGATCGGAATGGGAGCCATTGTAATGGACGGAGCCGTGATCGGAAAGGGTTCCATTGTAGCAGCCGGTGCCATTGTTACGCAAGGTACCAAAGTGCCGCCGGGGACGATTTATGCAGGCAATCCGGCGAAATACCTGAAAGACGTCTCGCCGGAACTTGATGCTGCTATTGACCGCACCGCCAATAATTATATAACTTATTCCGGATGGTTCCGGGAAGAGGAAAATTGATAAATGCCGGGTAGCAATTGAAATTGGTCAGGATTGTCATGAATTGTCATTAGTTGTCATGAATTGTCATTGATTGTTTAACAAATAATAACTTTTTAGAAGCTGATTGCTAACAGCTACTTAACTCATTTCTTTTCTTGCATTCAGGTATCCTTTTATAACAGTAAAGGTTGTGATCGCAAGGAAGAACAGGATGATGTAATGGACGTAATCTACAATCCATGGAAAACGTTCTCCGAAAAGGTAGCCGCCGCCCGTCAATAATCCGATCCATATGGCACCTCCGGCTACATTATTGATCAGGAAAGCCGTAAAAGGCATTTTGACCAATCCTGCAAGAATAGGCGCAAAAGTACGTACAACCGGAAGAAACCTGCTGACGATCAGTGTTCTGCTTCCGTACTTATCAAAATAATTACGTGTAGTTTCAATATGTTTTTTCTTGAAAAAGAAAGAATCCTTTCTGTTCTCGAACATACCGCCAAAGTATTTTCCGAAGATGTAGCCCGTCAGTGACCCCAGAACAGCCGCTATAAACATGCATAATAACAAAATGAAAATAGGAACGCCCAGAATGCCCGTTCCGCAGAATACGCCCGCCAGAAATACCAGATAATCGCCCGGCAGAAAAAAGGCGAAGAAAAGGCCGTTTTCAGCAAAAACAATAAAAGTAATAACCAGCAATCCTCCGGTACGGATCAACTCCTCGGAGTTAAGTATATACTGAAAAAAATCAATAACTGAATTCATTTGTAAGTAACGCTAAGTAGTTCCGGCAATTAGCTTTAAGCTGTCAGAAAGATGAATAATTAATAAATGGCAAACTGCCGGAACTGTTGTTCTCAGACAGTTTCAGGCAATTACCCCTGTTAAAAATCATGCTTCCTGTTCAGGATAAAATATAGTTATGCATTTCCTCCTGCCAATTTAGGCATTTTCTGACAGTTCAAGCCAGCGCATTTCCTTCTCCGCCTGGCTGTCGGTGATTTCTTCTATTTGTCTCGACCATTTTGCAAGCTCATCGTGAGAACCTCCTGCATTCAGTTTTTCTACCAGTTGTACCTTTTGTTTCTCCATTTGAGCAATCTCGGTTTCCAGCTGCTCCATTTCCTTTTGTTCCTTGTAACTCAGCTTCCGCTTGGATACCGCAGGCGCAGTTTCTTTTACCGGCTCTGCAACCGGTGCAGCATTGCTTTTAGCGGGAGCTGATGCCGTACTCTTTTTCTCGGCTTCCTGTTCATCCTGGTAGTCGCGCAATTCGGTATAATTCCCCGGGAAATCGCTGATTTTTCCTTCACCTTCAAAAACAAAAATATGCTGCACAAGACGATCCAGAAAGTACCGGTCGTGGGACACGATTACAAGACAGCCCGGGAAGTTCAGCAAAAACTCTTCCAGCACATTCAGACTGGCAATATCCAGGTCGTTCGTAGGCTCATCCAGAATCAGGAAATTGGGCTGTTTCATCAGGATCAGTAAAAGCTGCAATCTGCGTTTTTCACCTCCGCTCAGTTTGGAAATAAAATCATACTGTTTGGAAGGTGAAAACAAGAATGCCTGCAAAAGATGCCCGACCGTAACCGTTTCTCCCGTTCCGAGCTGAACAACTTCGGCTACGTCTTTTACAATATCAATAACACGCTGATTTTCATTAAAGACAAGATCCGTCTGCTTGTAATAACCGAACTGAACCGTTTCTCCTTTTGTAATCTGACCTTTGTCGGGCTGCAGTTCGCCGGTAATCATATTGAGCAACGTCGATTTTCCCATTCCGTTCTGCCCGACAATCCCGATCCGGTCGCCTTTCCGGAAAGTATATTCAAAATCCTTGATCAGCTGACGGCCGTTAAACCCTTTGCTGACATGATCCAGCTCGATAATTTTACTCCCCAGCCTCGAAGTCCTTACATTCAGCTCCATCTGGGTATCAAATTTCTTCTGGCTGGCTTTTTCTTTCAGCTCTTCAAAGGCATCCACGCGGTACTTGGCTTTGGTTCCTCTTGCTTTGGGTTGTCGGCGGATCCAGTCCAGCTCCTTGCGCATCAGGTTGCGGGCTTTGTCAATGCCGGCTGCTTCCATTTCCTCCCGCTCGGCCTTCTTTTCCAGAAAATACGTGTAATTTCCTTTATAGGTATAAGCAGAGCCATGATCCAGTTCGAGCATCTGATTACAAACGGTATCCAGGAAATAACGGTCGTGGGTTACAACCAGAAGCGTTGTATTGGAAGTATTCAGATAATTTTCCAGCCATTCGACTGTATCGAGATCCAGATGGTTAGTCGGTTCGTCGAGAATAAGCAGGTCCGGGTCTTCGAGCAATACTTTGGCCATTGCTACCCGCTTGCGCTGGCCTCCGGATAGTGTCCCGTACAGGTTTTCGGTATTATGAATGCCCAGACGGCCAAGTATTTCCTTTGTTCTGTATTCGAAATCCCACGCATTGAACTTGTCCATTTCCTCCATCACTTCCGAAAGCGCATCGTGATTATCTGTTTCAATGGCATGTTCATACCTTTTTACAACCTGCGCAATCGGGTTATTGGACGAAAAAATCACTTCCATAACCGGTAATGTTTCATCAAATGCAGGGCTTTGGTCCAGATACCCTACACGGATGTCTTTTCGGATACTTACTTCGCCTTCATCCGCCGGTATTTTACCTGTAAGAATATTAAGAAAGGTCGTTTTCCCCGTTCCGTTCGTTCCGATCAGGGCTACTTTATCCCCTCTGCTTATTCCGAAACTGACATTTTTGAAAAGCCACTGATCGCCAAATGACTTTGCTATATTTTCTGCTGAAAGATAATTCATGGTCAAAATAAAAATTCTATATCTGCAAAGTTAGGACAGATATTAAACAACAAAGAAAAAATTCGTTTTCATAGGGTAAATACCATAATATTGCTCTTTATATTTAGTTATATGGTTCCATAGAACACGTTATTCAATCATGTCCAACAAGTTATTTTACCTAATCTCAACCGTTTTCCTCAGTTTCAATGTTGTAGCGCAAGACGCTAATTTCAAGAATTATACACAAAAGATCGGAGGCAGCCCGCAAGTTTATGATATGGTTGCCATTCCCGGCGGCGAGTTTATGATGGGCAGCCCTGCCTCGGAAAAAGGGCACAAAGCAGATGAAGGTCCCCAGCACAAGGTAAAAATCGAACCTTTCTGGATGGGGAAATACGAAGTGGTCTGGGATATTTACGACCTGTATACTTTTAAAAACATGGAAAAGGAAATGGCAGCTCGTCATCCTGATACTGAAAAAAGCGTTCAGAAAACGGATGCAAGCACACGTCCGAGTCCGCCGTATGTAGACATGTCTTTTGGTATGGGAAGAGCGGGTTATCCTGCCATTAACATGACGCAGTATGCAGCGATTCATTTCTGCAAATGGCTTTATGAAAAAACGGGTGTCTTTTACCGCCTGCCAACCGAAGCAGAATGGGAATATGCATGCCGGGCCGGTTCCAAAACAGCTTATTCCTTCGGAGATGATGCTGCCAAACTGGATGAATATGCATGGCACCGTAAAAACAGCGATGCAGCTTACAAGAAAATTGGTCAGAAGAAACCGAATGCATGGGGCTTGCACGACATGCATGGCAATGTAATGGAATGGACGCTGGATCAGTATATCCCGGATTATTATTCCAAAAAGCCTGCCGGCGAAGCATACGCACCGGTAACTGAACTTTACCCGACTGCTGTCCGCGGAGGATCATGGGACGATGAGCCTGCCGACCTGCGCAGTGCAGCACGTACGCCATCAAAACCGGAATGGAAAATACTGGACCCGCAGCTTCCTAAAAGCGAATGGTGGATGACAAGTGCTTCTTTTGTTGGTTTCCGTCTTGTAAGACCAGCCAAAACGCCGTCTGCCGAGGAAATCAAAGCGTATTACAGTCCAAAACTGATTGAAGATTACTGATTATATTCAAACTCTTAATGTAAAATAATGGAACAAAATAGACGCAATTTCCTGAAAGCATCCGGCCTGATCGCCGGCGGCGCCCTGCTGACCCCCCTGACGGGTCACGGCTTTAACAGTTCGGTAGATGAAACAATTAGAGTTGCATTGATCGGCTGCGGCGGAAGAGGTACAGGTGCAGCGGCTCAGGCGCTGAGTACAAACCAGAATGTACAGATCGTAGCCATGGCCGATGCCTTTAAAGATCGCCTGGATGAATCCTATAAAAACCTGACAGCCAAGAAATACAAAAATGCTGCCGGAACTGTTGTAGATACCAATACGAAAGTGAATGTTCCTGACGACCGCAAGTTCGTAGGATTTGATGCATTCCAGAAGGCCATTGCACTAAAAGACGTGGATGTTGTGATTCTTGCGACGCCTCCCGGGTTCCGTCCTTCGCATTTTGAAGAAGCAGTAAAGAACAACAAGCATATTTTTATGGAAAAACCGGTTGCAACCGATGCACCGGGAATCCGTAAAGTTCTGGAAGTAGCAGAAGAAGCCAAGAAAAAGAAACTAAACGTGGTCGTTGGTTTACAGCGTCATTATCAGGCAAATTACCGTGAAGCCATCAAAAGGATTCATGATGGTGCAATCGGTGATATTGTCGGCGGCCAGGTTTACTGGGTTGGAAGCAGCCCGTGGATGAAAGAACGCGTAGCCGGACAATCGGAAATGGAATATCAGATGAGAAACTGGTACTACTTCAACTGGCTTTGCGGCGATCATATCTCCGAGCAGCATGTTCATAATATTGATGTGGCAAACTGGGTTAAAAAAGGCTATCCTGTACAAATTCAGGGAACCGGCGGACGTCAGGTGCGCACAGGAAAGGCTTATGGTGAAATTTTTGATCACCATACACTGGACTTAACTTATGCTGACGGAACGGTTATTTCCAGCCAGTGCCGCCAGTTTGAAGGTACATGGAATAAAGTAGACGAAGCGTTCGTAGGAACAAAAGGCCGTATAGATAGCTTTGATGGCAAGAAAACAGCCTTGAAAGATTACAAGGGCGGCGTTATTTATCAGCATGACGATAAAGGCGATAAAAACCCTTATCAGGTTGAGCATGATGAACTTTTTGCAGCAATTGCCAAAGGTGAATATAAATTTGCAGACGCGGAAAACGGTGCCAAAAGTACAATGACTGCCATTATGGGCCGCATGGCAACCTATTCCGGTAAAATGATTAAATGGGAAGAAGCACTCAATTCGGATATCAATCTGTTTCCTGACAAACTTGCCTGGGATGCTTCGCCGAAAATCCTGCCGGGACCGGACGGTTTATACCCTGTTGCAATTCCTGGAAAAACACAGGTTATTTAATATACTTACAATAAAAAAATGGCTCGGTCTGAGCCATTTTTTTATTTATACCGGAAATGTTCCAGATTATTGAGCCGGTTAAACAATCCGTTTTCATACCGGAACTTTCTGAATTGTATCTATTGTGGAACGAACTTAATTGTCAGTGAAACTTGGATTACGAAATGCTTCAATCATCCTTCTGACCGGTATGGCTTTACTGGCGGCAGGCTCCACGCTGGATTCCGCAAGAAATCAACTCAGCAATTTTGTCATTTTAACCGGCCTTGTTATTGTTTTTATCGGAACACTCTGGCTTGTACTTACATTAAATCAGAGGCGCAAAAAACATAAACTGTGACAATTACTTGTATTTGCCAGTTTAACCCTTTTCCGTTTAGATCCGGCTTGATTTATTGCGAAGGTAAAAATCTGCCAGTACGAGTGCGGCCATAGCTTCTACAATGGGAACTGCACGCGGTACAACGCACGGATCATGGCGGCCTTTTCCCTGCACAACGGCAATATCTCCATGCTGATCAATGCTTTCCTGATCCTGCATAATCGTAGCAACTGGCTTGAAAGCTACATTGAAATAAATATCTTCACCATTGGAAATACCTCCCTGAATTCCGCCGGAGTTGTTGGTTCTGGTATGTATTTTCTGATCCTCATCTATGTAAAAAGCATCATTATGCTGCGATCCGAGCAATGAAACGCCTTCAAAGCCGCTTCCGTATTCAAAGCCTTTTACTGCATTGATGCTCAGCATGGCTTTTCCAAGCTCTGCATGCAGTTTGTCGAAAACCGGTTCTCCCCACCCGGCCGGCGCACCTTTGATCACGCAGCTTACTACGCCACCGACAGAGTCGCCCTGTTTTCTGACCTGGTCGATGTATTCAAACATTTGTTCTGCCATAACAGGATCCGGACAGCGAACTGCATTGTTTTCCGTTTCTGTCAGATCCAGTTCAGCGTATGTTTTGGCAAGTTTCAGTTTTCCAACCTGCGACACATATGCCTGAATGCTGACGCCCGTTTCCATCAACAGTAATTTGGCAAGCGCACCCGCAGCAACGCGGGCAGCCGTTTCACGCGCCGAACTTCTGCCGCCTCCGCGATAATCCCGTATGCCGTATTTTACCTGATAAGTATAGTCGGCGTGAGAAGGCCTGTATTGTGCCGCTATATGCGAGTAATCCTTGCTTCGCTGGTCTTCGTTACGGATAATCAATGCGATTGGTGTACCCGTTGTTTTGCCCTCAAAAACGCCTGATAACATTTCAAATTCGTCCGCTTCTTTTCTCTGCGTTGTAATTCTGGATTGTCCCGGCTTACGTCTTGTCAGCTCACTCTGAATAAAATCACTGTCAAAGGTAATCCCTGCCGGGCATCCTTCAATAATAACGCCGATACCAGCTCCATGCGATTCCCCGAATGTAGCGATCTTGAATATTTTACCGTATGTACTTCCCATTAATGATTACTTTCTGAATACCCAAACCATTGCAATTAAAAGAATAACAACGATGGCGCTGGTGATGTCCTTTAATATTTTTTTATAATCAATACTTTCTTTACTGCTGTCCAGATTTTCCAGATTGTCGTACAAACCGGATGACCCGTTCAATGACAATGTAGATAACTTGAAATCCTCGCCTTTTACCTGCAATGTCTTCGCTGAGCGGAGTGTATCATATCTCTCTTTTTCCAGGTCAAAATAGATCCATTGAAAATACCGTCCGAGCGGAAATGTACCGTCTTTTCCCGGAACAATAAAGTAATCAAACGTTTTTTCACCGACTACGCCCTGATAACTTCTTTTAATAATCTGGCTTACTTCCGGCGGGTAAATATCAAATGAAGAATTTGTCTGTAATAACGGAGCCGGAATCGCCGTAATATTTCCCGTCCCTTCAATCTTGAACATGTAACGGATACTTTCCCCGGGATAAACCAGCTCAGCAGAAAGCTTTTCTTTCAGGCTGTATTGTCCTACCGGCAACTGATCGCGCAGCGGATGCTCAGGCAATTGTTTCACGGCAACCCGTACCGGCTTGGAGTAAAAAGCTTTTACAACTTTGTGCTCTACATTTACCGCATCCGAATTGTCCGTAACGAGCATATCCAACGCTATCGACGGCAAAGTAATATCTTCCAGCGTAATAGGAAACAATCTGGCCTGATACATGTTGTATTCTGTATATTTCCGGCCTTTAATGGTTACTTTCCGTTTAATGATTTCTTCAATTCCAATATTTTCTTCCCAGCAGTTGGCTGGCCGAAGTTTCTTGAGTATGGATTGAAGCTGGTCATTGAACTTATAAAACTCCATTTCAACAGGTGCATTTTCAGCAATATAAAGCGAAATACCCAAAGAAAATCCCTGACGAATATAGACGTTTTTCCGGTCTGTCTGAACCGAAAGAATAATCTCCTCCTTTATGTCTTCCAGATCGGGTTCCAGAGAAACCTGGTTACTCAAAGGATCATCGGTACCGGCTACATTCCCTTTTGAGAATACAACCATTGTTTCTTTTGAACTCAGTTTAAAGTTGCCTGCATTAATCACAAAATCAGGAATCAGGTAATTGCCCGGCTTGGCTGCATAATATTCCTGCGTTATGGTCTGTATAACAACTTTGCTTCCGTCAACGGTACTGATGGAACTTGTAGCTGATTTGCTTCTTTTTTCCAGACCGTTTATTTCAGGAAAGATTACAGAAGGACGAACTTCGGTGTCCCGCAGGACAACGGAGATGAGAAAAGGCTGATCTATGGAAAGATTTTTAGAGCCAAATTCGATTGTTGCTGCATCATTGACCGCCTGCGCTCTAACCGTAACAGAAAAACACAAAATAATATTTAATAATAAATATAATTTCATTAAATATTTTCGTTAACTTTATTAGGAATTGCTGTAATTTCCTGCGTTCCTACTATTCATTTCATCCCTAAACCGCAAAACTACATAATACTATGGCCTCGATGCTTGAATACATTAAAATTATTCTGCAAAAAGTTAGCTTCGACCGCAGATTGTTTGAGAAAGAACTGAGAAAAGCGATTCGTATGTTAATGCCGGCTGAAGTAAAACGTTTGAAACAGTGGTGTTATGATAATTACAGTAGTTTACATCTACCAATTTTAAACAATTGTTTTGCCCGTTTGTCCTCTTTGGGTTAATCAAGGCACCTTATAATAAAGAAAACCCGTCCGGAAATCCGGACGGGTTTTCTTTTTGTATCTACTGATTACTTTTTCTTGGGAGTAGCAGTTGCTGTTTTGCCACCTGCCGGTTGTGTAGCAGGAGCTACTGCAAGTCCAAGCGCTTCTTTGGCTGACGCATTGTCCGGATCAACTTTCAAGAGTTTTTCCCAGTATTCCTTCGCCTTAGCCTGATCTTTCAGCGTTGTCTGGTTATAGAATGCAAGATATCCGTAGGCCAGTCTCAGGTAAGATTTAAATTTACTTGGATCTGGATCAGCCTCAGCAAGCTCTGTCAACTTTTGGTAGTACGGAGCAGAAATTCCTTTGTCTATGTTTTCCTGTCTGTCATACGCATTGTAGAGTGTACTTGCACGCCAGTAATATCCGTAAGGCCAATCCGGAAGTTTTTGCGTTACTGTTGCAAAAATCGAATCTGCTTTCAGATAAAGGTTCTTCTTGTCCATCGCAATTTGCGCACTGTCAGCATAGTTGGAATCAGCAGCAGTTGGAACGATGTAAGTCTGTGCAGTCTGAAAATTCGAAAGGCCCAGATAATAGTAGTCGTTTGCGCTTGCTTTTGCTGTATCCAAAGAGATTCCTTTTTCGTACGTTGCAGCTGCATTTTTAAAGTCCTTGGCAGCATAATACAGTGCCGCAACTTCTTTGTAAGTATTTGCAGCTTCTGTTTTGCTGGTATCCATGTCAGCACCTTTCAGGATGTAAGATACACCTGTCGAGTCATATCCTTTTCCGTCCGTTACTTTCTGATTGTAAGCACGTCCAAGATATTTGTAGTCATCACCAATAATCTTGTCCGGAGCAACTTTCATGAATTCAGAAAGATTCTGGATTGCTTTATCCGGCTCGTTTGTCTTGAAATAAGACCAGCCGTACATTCTCAACGTAATCGGGTTGTTAATTTTTCCTTTTGTTTCTTCAAGCAACTGAAGTGATTTTGCATAATCATCAGCTGTGAAAGCAAACTGAGCAGCACGCAGCTTCATTTCAGGGTCTGTGCTTCCGCTTTTCTGGATATAGAGATCAAAGTTTTCTGCTGCTTGCTTGTATTTCTGAGCAAAAAAGTAAAGTTCTGCAAGATCCTTGTATGCAGGAGCAAAGTTCGGATCTGCTTCTATGGCTTTCTTGTAATTTTCAAGCGCCAGATTGTAGTTTTTACCTCTCAGATAAACTTGTCCGATGCTGTTATGCGCAGCAGCATAATTTGGTTTTGCTGTTAAGGCATATTCATATGCAGTTACTGCGGCACCACCTTCGTTGCGAAGCATCAATGCATCACCTTTTGCGATGTAGGCATCAGCAAGGTTTTTGTCTCTTTTGATGGCTTCATCCAACAATCTGATTGCCTCGGCAGGATCATTCTGTTTTTCAAACAGCGTATAAGCCTCTCCTATTCTGAAAAGAACCTGAGCATCTTTGCCCTTTTTCTTTTCAGCCATGTCAAAATGTTCTTTTGCTTTTACTTTATCCCCTTTACCAAGTGCAACGGTACCAAGTCCGACATGATTCAGATAAGACTTTTCATCCAGTTGAATCCCTTTTTCAAAAGCTTTCTGAGCTTCGTCAAGCTGATTTGTTTTTACATAATAATAACCTAAATAATACTGGTTATCTGCGGAAGGGCTTCCCTCAGCTAATTTTTTAAAAAGATCTCCGGCTTCATTATAACGTTCTCCGTGGATTAATGCCAAGCCATCCTGAACTGATTGTGCCTGCAGGTTTACAAAAGCCAATAATCCAAATACCAATGCTACTAATTTCATTCTCATGTTTCTGTTCATTTTTTACCCGGTTAATTTAATGATAAAAAATTTGGTTTTTTATTAACAAGTTCCAAATCTATTAAATTGTGTTACAGTACTAAAAATTTTTCCCAGTTGTAATTTCCAGCTCCCGCGGATAAGGCACAGTTGGCAGCAATCCCATTTTCTGAATGATCAGACCTCCGACATCTCTTGCGATATAAGTCATCAATCCGCCACCCAGTCCGGAATAGCCTTCTCTGCTGATGATATACAAATCCCTGAAAAGCGGATAACGTTTGAATTCCAGTCCACCCTGAAACGGCTGTATATAATCAGTAAGTGAATCAGGATTTGCTTTCTTGGAAACACCCATTACATGAATTCCTTTTGAAAGCTCCTCGGATGCCAGCGAATGGCCGTCGCTTATCCAGTTCACTCCGATAAAACCCAGGTGCAACGGATTTGCTTTTACATCTTCAATTACTTTCTCGTTCGATCCAGATGAAATAATACGTAAATGCTGGATGTTTGTTATTCCAAATTTATGAAGAATAAAATTCAGATTACTGGCATTGGCATTGTCAAAAACAAGTGTAATTAACCCTTTCTGATTTCCGCCTTTCAATTGCGACCAGTCTTTGATTTTACCTTCAAAAATCGCACGTATTTCATTCATTGTAATCAGGCTATCCGAGTTTGTCTTGCTGATAACCAGAGCTAATCCATCCGTAGCAATATGCTGAAATTTCTGTGTTCCTTTCTGCTTCTTGATGATATCCAGCTCCTTTTCATTCAGCTGCCTGGTTGAAAATACGATCCTTGCACTGTCTTGCAAAAGCTGACGGATTGCCTGTTGTTCCGGCTTGTAGTCAACTACAAAATGCGCATTGGGATAAATACCTTCATAAGCATTTGTCAATGCCCGTACCAGCGGTTTAAAGGATTCATCGGAAGCAATAGTAATTGTTCCTTGTCTGGGATTATCCAGCTGTTCAGAATTGGAACTGCAACCAGACAAGCCCAAACTAACCAGTACGTAAAACAAAGAACCTGCTAGCAAAAATTTCATAATTCCTCCTGATTTCGTCTTCTCCAAACCCTGTAACCGCGGTAACCACCATACAAAATAAGTATGCCAGCAAATGCGTATCTTGGTAAACTACCAATTGGTAACAGCCTAAATGATAAGGAGGAGAGAATCAAAAAGATCCCTCCTCCTATGTATGTCAGAGCCATCAACACAGAGGTTAGATCACCGATCTTCTCATGCAATGGTTTTTCCTTCATGAGTTACTCCAATTGGAAGTTAATTGGCAGGTTATACTTCACACGAACGGCACGTCCTGATTGCTTGCCCGGTTTCCATTTCGGCATTGCTTTCACAACGCGGATGGCTTCCTCATCGCAACCAAAGCCCAGACCTTTCAGTACTTGTACGTCCTGGATACTTCCATCCGTATTTACAACGAATGACATGAAAACCCTTCCTGAAACGTTTGCTCTAGATGCAGCACTTGGGTATTTGATGTTCTTACCCAGATACTTATACATTTCAGAAGTACCTCCCGGGAATTCCGGCTGTTGTTCCACGACTGTAAACACCTTTTCTGGTTCCGGGGCAGCTTCAACCACTGTACCTTTACTTGGAGCAGCAACAGCTTCCGGTGCTACAATGATTTCGTTGGCATTCGGATCACCTTCGATCGTTTTGTCTGCTACAACAGCTTCCTTGATTTCCTCTACTGTTGGAGGCGGAACCTCTTCAGGAACCTCTTCATCTTTCTTAACCTCAGGAGGCAAGAACTTTACAGTATTCACCTTAGGCTGTTCTACCGGCGGCGGAGGTGGCGGAGGTGGTTCTGCAGGATCAATAGGCGGCGGCGGTATATTCATTAAATCCACTTCAACCATAACTTCCTCTTCTTCTTTGCCGGCTGTCAATTTGTTGATAATTGACGGCGTAAACATTGCAAGAACAAAAAGTGCAGCTCCGATTAAAGTAGCCTTCGTAACATCAGCACGATAGCCTTTACGAAGTTCAAATGCACCGTACGCCTTATTACGATCAGCAAACACTATATCATCCAGTGTTGCATTCGGGCTAATTTCTGCCATGGCGCTTTATTGATTTTTAATTTAAAACTAGTTTTTAGGCTTAATTCTGTCTCCCAACAATTTTTTCTCTGAATCAGTCAGATTGTCTACGAGCGCATAACGTTTTGATTTTGTAATGGCCATTTCATCCAGAACATCCACCATATTTTTGTATGTAGATACAGGAGTAGGCTTGATTACAACTACAAATGCCTCATTACCTTTGTCATCCTTCGGGTTTGCAGCATTGATACGCTTCTGAGATGCAAAAATTACACTTCTCAGGTCATATCCGTAGCGGGTTGTTTTCAGAGATGCTTCTGCTTTGTCATCATCCGCCGCAACGCCGTCAAGATAATAAACATCATCATTTTCACCCATGAACAGTGTCAATACCTTGGATGCCTTTAAAGGCTCGGTATCTTTTTCCTGATCTTCGGTTTTATCAGGTACAGCCAAAGACATGGATGTTGGCTTTGACATGGTGGTTGCAAGCATAAAGAAGGTAATGAGCAAAAATCCCAAGTCAACCATAGGTGTCATATCCACACGGGTTGACATTTTCTTACCCCGAACCTTACCGTCGCCTTTACCACCACCACCAGATTCTTCAATTGCTGCCATTTTTTCTTCTGATTAAAATTCTACTTTTTGTTTATTAATCGTTTGTGAAGCCGGCAGGAGCTTGTTCGCTACCTGTTATAAGGTTGAACTTGTTTATATTCTGCGATTGCAGATTAGAAAGTACGTCCTTAAACACAGGGAACTTTGCAACATTGTCTCCTTTTAGAGCTATTCTCAGCTGACTGTTTGCTTTACGTGCAGCATACACCCAGTCTGCCAATTCGCTGGCACCCGTTGAATCCACAGGAATACCAGGCTGTTTTACGTTAGGCATTTGTTCTTTCGGCATATTCAGCCAAGGCTTCAACTGATTCAGCGGAAATCCGAAACTTGTCTGAAGAGCAAATTTCGCTTTTTCTGTTTCAGTAAATGTAATGCCTTTTGACTGACCAATGTTTTCAAGCATTGCCGCGCGAACCGGCTTTGCATCAACTCCAAAGAACACCTTGCCCTGTTTGTCAATACTAATGATCATAATGTCATCATCCGGAACTTTGATCTGAGAAATCGAAGAGGGAGTGGTTATCTCCGCATCGTTCGATTTAAAAGTTGCCGTCATAATAAAGAATGTCAGTAGTAAGAACGCCACGTCTGTCATCGCCGTCATATCCGTATGCGGAGCATGCTTCTTAGGTCTTACTTTTGCCATAACAAATATATAAGTTTTTTTTATATTAACGTAACTACACTATTCTTTAGTTCATTGAACTATTAATAATGTGCAGCAAAGTTTGATTGAAGGCTCATGCCTATTTCATCAATGCTGTAAGTCAAATCGTCAACACGGCTGTTCAGGTAAGCATATGAAATCGTAGCGATTGCAGATGTACCGATACCAAGTGCCGTATTGATAAGGGCCTCAGAAATACCTGTTGCAAGTGCAGCGGAGTCAGGAGAACCTGATGTACCAAGAGCTGCAAACGCTTTGATCATACCGATTACCGTTCCAAGAAGAGCCAAAAGTGTTGAAGCTCCCGCAAGTGTCGCGATAATTGTAAGGTTTTTCTGAAGCATTGGAAGTTCCAGCGTAGTTGCTTCTTCGATTTCTTTCTGAAGAGCAGCCAGTTTCTGTTCTTTATCAAGCGCAGTTTCAGTTGTTAACTGCTTGTATTTCAAAAGCCCTGCTTTGATAACGTTACCAACAGATCCTTTTTGCTTGTCACATTCTTTGATTGCTTCTTCAATTTGGTTTTTGTCAAGCAGGCTTCTTACTTTACGAACAAATGAATCAATGCTTCCTGTTCCGCTTGCTTTGCTCAAAGTGATCAGACGCTCGATTGTGAATGTCAATACGATCAGGAAACAAGTCATCAAAATTGGTACGATAGGGCCTCCTTTGTAAACAATTCCGTAATAATCGCCATCGATTGGGCCTTTTGCGTGATCGCCATCTTTAAAGTGCTCAGGCGCACCCAACACAAAAAGATAAACGCACAATGCAATTGCAAATAGTAGAGGGATTACCAATGCCGGGTTCAAACCGCCTTTTCCTTTTGTTGCTGCCGCAGCAGGTTTTGGAGCTGGTGCCGGACTTGTAGCTTTCTTTTCCATCAGACTTACTTTTAAAGGTTAAATTGAGATTTTGGTTGTGAATTAAATAAAACTTTTGGTTAAAACTGGATTTGGTAAAATAAAATTTTGAATGTGTTTTCAATAATCGACTCTTACAAAAGTATGAGTTTTCCTTTTAAAAAAAAGCAAGCATTTCCTCAGTTTTTTTCGCATAATTTTCACACGCTCTCTTTCAAATTGCACTATCTAAAGATTTGAAGGCATTAAACTTAAACCCCTTCATATGGTTTTGATGCTGATTAAGAACGTGGTATAAGTTTTATTCGAAATTATACATAATTGTACTCTTCAGGATAATAGCTGCCAACATGTTTTTCAAACCATCCAATGTATTTTAATAATATTTCAACATTAACTTAGAAAAGCAAATATTATTTTCTCCTACTATGTACCTGAACAAGATTTTTTAAATTTCTGTTAAATCAAATTTTTCAGCTCACCTGAAATATCTGCCATAATCCCCGAATCAGGCCGTGTCATTCATCTGAAACGAACACGTTCAGAAAAAATTTGCGCCATTCACTGAAAACGTTATTGCAGAAATCCTCTAATTTTGAACTGAAGATCTGACTTCTTCATAACAACTATCCAACAGAAAAATGAAAATTGATCAGGAATCTCTGAAGAAAATTGCTAATCTGGCCCGGCTTGAGATCAAACCTGAAGAAGAGAGCGCCATACTTGGCAGTATGGATTCGGTACTGACCTGGATGGAACAGCTGAACCAGGTGAATACTGAGGGCGTGGAACCGTTAACGCACATTATGGACGAGGTGAACAACTGGCGGGAAGATGAAAGTGTAAATATTTTGTCTCGTGAAGAAGCTTTATCCAACGCACCGTCAAAAAACAGCACGTACATTATGGTTCCCAAAGTGATTGAGTAAGAATACGGCACTTTGTCCAATCATTCAACACTAAGGCTGAAATCGTCTGCATCTTCCAGCGCAGGAAAAGCTTTCCGGTAGTTTTGCAGATCTGCTTTGGAAAAATAAGCTACTTTTTCCGTTTCGGCCGAAGACAACATGCAGACCGGCTCGCCCAGGTAATCAAGTGCAGCAGAGTCACCTTTGTATTCCAGTCCGTTTCCATCCGTTCCTGTTCGGTTTACACCAATTACATAGCTCTGGTTTTCGATTGCCCGGGCCTGTAACAAAGTGTTCCAGGCATGACTGCGCTTTGCAGGCCAGTTGGCTACATAGATAAGCAGATCGTAATAATCCGACATTCTGTTTCTGCTCCATACCGGAAACCGGAGGTCATAACAAACAAGCGGGCAAATTTTCCAGCCTTTCCATTCCAGAATCAGTTTCAAATTTCCCGATGTATAAGTTTCATGCTCTTTGCCAATGCTGAAAAGGTGCCTTTTGTCATTGTACAGATACGTGCCGTCCGGATAAACGCAAAGCAGTCTGTTGTAAAATTTTCCGTTTTCCTTTACGGCAAAACTGCCGATAATTAGCGAATTTGTTTTCATGGCAATCTGCTTCATCCAGCGCGTCGTAGTCAGCCCCATCGGCTCGGCTACTGCCGTATTCATGGTAAAACCGGAATTGAACATTTCAGGAAGGACAATGATGTCAACAGGTTCAGCAAGTGCCGCAATCTTTTCTTCAAGCGCAGCAAGGTTGGCAGTTACATCCTCCCAGAAAATGTCCGTCTGGACCAAAGCAGCAGACAAAGTTTTATGCTCCTGTTCTGAAGTCATTGGCAAGAAGATATGTTTATATTTCTACTAACCATTAAAACTTTATTTACGGCTGGAAAACCGCATTCTGTAATCTGCATCTACATTGCCTTTCGAAATATCTGTCAGCTTTCTCTTGATGAACTGTTTTTTCAAAGTCGGCAGATAATCCACAAACAGCTTTCCAAGCAAATGGTCATATTCGTGCTGAATGATTCTGGCGGCCATTCCTGAATATTCTTCGGTATGTTCATTCCAGTCCGTATCGCGGTAACGGATTTTCAGACTTTCCGGTCTGTACACATCTCCTCGGATGCCGGGAATGCTGAGGCAGCCTTCTTCAAACGCCCATTCCTCGCCATATTCTTCCAGCACTTCGGGATTAATGAAGGTCTTTTTGAAATCAGTCAGTGAAAGGTCCGGCTCATCGTCTTCGTCCTCATCATCTTTTTCACTGAACGGCGTTCCGTCCACAACAAAAACCCGTATGTTCATTCCGATCTGCGGTGCGGCCAGCCCGACACCATTTGCCGCGTGCATAGTCTCAAACATATCTTCCGACAGCTTTTTGAGATCCAGTGCATCTTTTTCTATGAACTGCGTAGGCTTTCTGAGTATCGGGTCGCCGTATGCTACAATAGGATAAATCATTTGTAATGGTTATTATGTACTCGTTTTAGTTACTTTCTTGAACCTTGCTTCATTGTCTTCTGCTTTCCATATAAGACTGAAGAATAATCGTTGCGCTAATCTTGTCTATGTTCCCTTTTTCCCGTCGGTCGCTCTTTTTGGAACCGGCAGCTATCATGGAATGAAGCGCCATGGAAGAAGTAAACCTTTCGTCCTGTGTATGAACGGGAATATCCGGAAAAGATTTTTTAAGGGTTTTTATAAATGCGCTAACCCTTGCTGCATTTTCGCTGTCTGTATTATCAAGCTTTTTCGGCATCCCGATAATAAACGCCTCGACATTTTCCTGCACCGTATATTTCTTTAAAAAATCCGGAAGATCATGTGTCCGAACCGTTTCAAGAGCCGTTGCAATAATCTGCAGAGGATCTGTTACAGCTATTCCGCAGCGTTTGGAACCATAATCAATTGCCAGAAGACGGGGCATTTATCTTAAAGTATGTTAATAATTCACAAAGATAAGCGCTTTCAACCAGCTTTTCCTGTTGTTTGGAGTGATATTAGATTTTGATACACGCTTGCGAGAATCCGATTATCTTTGTGTTATGATTGAAAAACGCTGGATACACAACACTGAATTCACTACTGAACAACAACAGGTTGCTCAGGAACTGGCAGAATCTTTAAAAGTAAGTTTGCCCTTGGCCCGCCTGCTGGTACAACGCGGCATTCACGATTTCGAACAGTCACGGCTTTTTTTCAGGCCGGATCTTGCTCACCTTCACGATCCTTTTCTGATGAAGGATATGAGCCTTGCCGTTGAAAGAATTACTTCGGCCATTGCAAACGGAGAAAAAATACTGATTTATGGCGATTACGATGTGGACGGCACAACTTCGGTCGCATTGTTCTACGGATTCCTGAAAAGAATTTACGCCCATCTCGATTATTACATTCCCGACCGCTACGAAGAAGGTTACGGCGTTTCATGGCAAAGTATTGAATGGGCCAAGGAAAACGGTTTTACATTAATCGTTACGCTGGATTGCGGCATAAAGTCCATTGACAAAGTTACTGTTGCCGCTGAAAGAGGAATTGACTTTATCATTTGCGATCATCACCGCCCGGGCACTGAACTTCCGCCCGCCGTAGCCGTACTCGATCCAAAACGCACGGATTGTGAATATCCTTACAAGGAATTAACAGGATGCGGCGTCGGTTTCAAGTTACTGCAGGCATTTTGCTTGCAGCATGACATGGATCCGAAGTTGCTTTACGATTACCTCGACTTGCTGGTTGTAAGCATTGCTTCTGACATTGTCCCGATTACGGGTGAAAACAGGGTTCTGGCATATTACGGTTTGCAAAGGCTCAATGCAGCGCCCAGAACGGGAATCAAGGCATTGATCCAGATTGCAGGACTGAACGGTACGCTGGATATAACCAATGTCGTTTTTGGATTGGGGCCTAGAATCAATGCTGCGGGAAGAATCAAGCATGCAAAGGAAGCGGTAAGATTGTTGCTTTCGGAACTGGATGAAGAAGCGCAGGAATTTGCCCAGGAAATAAACCGGCATAACAGCGAACGCCGTAATTTTGACACGAGCATTACCGAACAGGCTCTGCTGATGATTGAAAACGATGATTTCTTCTCAGATGCAAAAAGTACCGTTCTGTATAAAGAAGACTGGCATAAAGGGGTTATCGGAATTGTGGCAAGCCGCTGCATTGAAAAATATCACCGTCCTACGATTATACTTACACAATCGCACGGCAAAGCTGCCGGTTCTGCGCGTTCGGTCCCGGGTTTTGACGTGTATGAAGCCATTGAAGAATGCGCCGATCTGCTGGAACAATACGGCGGGCATACGTTCGCAGCCGGACTTACATTGCCTTTGCAAAATGTTGAAGCTTTCAGGACGCGTTTCAATGATATTGTCAGCAGCCGCATTCTTCCGGATCAGCTTGTGCCGATGATCAATATTGACATGCCGCTGGAACTGGAAGCCATTAATCCCAAATTCTATAATATTCTCCGGCAGATGGGCCCGTTCGGGCCGGGCAATATGACGCCCGTATTTGAATCGCGCAATGTTACACTGGCCGGAAGGCCGACGCTGATGAAAGAGAAACACATCAAATTTGAAGTAAAGCAGAATGATTCGGATGTGTTCACCGCAGTCGGCTTTGGTATGTCACGCTTTTATCCTGATTTGATAAGCGGAAAGCCTTTTTCAATTTGCTATTGCCTGGAAGAAAATAACTTCCGGGATAAAAAAACGTTACAATTGTCTCTGAAAGACATCAAAATTCATTGAAGCAATTTCAGAAACTCACAACAAACGCACAATGATTCTAAGAACCGAAAACCTTGTAAAGAAATACGGGGTTCGTCTTGTAAATAATAATGTAAGTTATCAGGTTGAACAAGGTGAAATTGTAGGCTTGCTCGGGCCCAACGGCGCTGGAAAAACCACTTCTTTTTACATGGCCGTCGGATTGGTCAAGCCGAACAGCGGAAAAGTATATCTTGACGACAAGGATATTACAAGCCTGCCGATGTACAAGCGCGCAAGGCTTGGGCTTGGTTATCTTGCGCAGGAAGCGTCCGTTTTCCGTACGCTTACCGTTGAGGAAAATATTCTGGCGGTGCTGGAAATGACAGACCTTTCCAGAAATGACCAGAAACTGAAAATGGAAGAACTGCTCGAGGAATTTCACCTCGGGCATGTCCGTAAAAGCAAAGGAATGGTGCTTTCGGGAGGCGAACGCCGCCGTACGGAAATTGCAAGGTCACTGGCTGTTGATCCGAAGTTCATTTTGCTTGACGAACCTTTTGCCGGCGTGGACCCGATTGCCGTGGAGGACATTCAAAGCATCGTTGCCAGGCTGAAACATAAAAATATCGGCATCCTGATCACCGATCACAATGTAAATGAAACCTTGTCCATTACAGACCGGGCTTATCTTCTGTTTGAAGGAAAAATACTGAAACAGGGAACAGCCGAAGAACTGGCCGAAGACGAAGTAGTGCGCAGGGTTTATTTAGGCCAGCATTTCGAACTGAAAAGAAAAGTATAGATTCCGAACATAAAAAATGGAATACAGCCCTGCATTCCATTCAGTAAATTCGGATATGTATAGCAGCCTGATGCCTTAGAACTTATTTTTTAGGGCACTTTTTACAATGCTTTCCTTTTTTCTTATACTTTTCACAGCACTTTTTAAAGACACATTCCAAACTGTCATTCAATGATTTAATACAGAAATCATTTTCATCAGAAATTACAACCGCTTCATTCAAACTAAAAGTGCTCATTCCATTTGCTGTTAAACCCAGACAAATGTAAAAGCTATTTAGAATCATTCAAAAAAATAAGCAAATTACTTTTGAATAAATCTAAATAATGCACGCTTATTGGATCTTTTCCCAGATTTCATGCACCGGTTTGCCGTCACTGCTTTTACCGCTGTGATCCCACCGTCCGTTTTCCAGTTTGTGATCAAATTTCAGGGAAGAGCCCACGCGGTTGTTATCCTTTGAGAAAAACTGAATGTTCTCTGTGTATTTTCCGTCCTGAACCTTATAAGTTCCGCCGCCGGTTGCATAAAATCCTTTCACTGCCGGATCAATCGCAAACCATTGAAACCGGGTTGCGGAAAGCAGTTTCAGTGTTTTCCTGGTTCCTTCCTGATGAATTTTGACCAACTCGCCGCCTTCTGCGGCACGTTCTGTGATGTGCCACGCGCCGGCCATCGGAGCAGATGCAGCATCGTCAACCCGCATCCAGACCATGGCTTCCTCATACCGGAGTGTTAAAATTCCACTTTTTATGGTTACTGTAAATTCCACCGGAATGCCGACTTTTGCAGTATCCGCCGAATTGAATTCAGGCGTATAAGTCATTTTGTTGCCATTCATTGTAAAAGGCCCGCCTTCTGCACGCTCGAAATATTTATTTCCTACACTATATGATGCAATGGAAAGATAATTGTCCGCTACAATCAGTGTGGAAGTGCTGCCGGTCGGCTCCTGCGATTTCCACGCTCCTTTGGGAACTTGCCCGAAAGCATAAGCGGAAACAAGTAAATGGATGGCTAAAAGAAAATGTTTCATGGCTTCATGTTTAATTATGCGGTATACGTCATCAAAATTATGCCACAAATTTCCTTTTATTTCAACACTTCACGCAACACTTCCATGGATTTGATCTCGCCAAGCGCGTCCATGTGAATTTTGTAAAAGAAAAGCAGCTTTTCCAGAATCCTGATCCGCTGGCTTCTGTTCATCGGAACGCTCAGCCCGTATCCGTGCCGGATCAGCTGCTCGGTCGCATCGAATTCCGAAGCATCCAGCGCGTCCGGATAATGATTGCTTTTCAGTTCATTTTCCAGATCCTGAATCGTTTCTATCCCGAAGCCCAGAAATGATGCAAGCTGTATAAGGAACTGAATATGAAAGTTTTCAAACTTGTTTTCGGCTGCGTCGAGGTACAAAACCGAGTTTTCAATAAACTGAAAAAGATACGGATTGCTTTCTTCTTCCTTTAACGTCTTGGCAAGGATTTCGGTCATAAAAAGCGCAAGACTGGACTTAATCACGTCATAAGGGACCGTCAGAAAAGGCGCATAGCATTTGATTTCCGAAATCCTGTGAACGGTATCTTCTTTTTCCCTGTGATAAACGACCAAATCCAGCAAAGTAAGCGGCTGAAAAAGCGCAATCCGGTTCGATTTGGACTTGCTGCTTCTTATTCCATTTACGATATAACTCTGTATTCCAAAGGTTTCGGTATAGATTTTTGCAATAATGGAAGATTCCCGGTAACGGATGTAACTTAATGCCACGCCTTTGGTTTTGTATAACATAATTTTAAATTAAGCCATTTGATCAAATTTAGTTATCTTTCCAATACTTGAAACCTGATCCTGTAATTAACAGCATTTTAAAGTGCCTGACAATTTCCAGATTAGACGCGTGCAGAATCCCAGCAATGTTTTTATTATCCGGTATTGTTTTTTTACGATTAAAGATTTAAAAATCAGAATGGTTTTGGAGTTTTTTAAGCTAAAGGATTTGTACCTTTGTACTATTAGCGAACTAAACAGGAATGCAAATTCGTTCCGTTATTATTCAGCGAATACGCTTTGCAGACCAGCAAACAAAAATGTTTCTAACGCATATCTCTTCTTATGAGCGACGCCATTAAGCACGAGTGCGGTATAGCACTGATCCGTCTTAGGAAACCATATCAATATTACATCGATAAGTATGAAACGCCGCTATATGCCGTGCACAAACTGTCGGTAATGATGGAAAAACAGGTAAACCGGGGACAGGATGGAGCCGGAGTTGCCAATATCAAAATAGATGTCCCGCCAGGGAAACGATACATTAGCAGATACAGGTCCGTTGAACCTCAGCCTCTTACGGACATCTTTTCCAAAATCCACAAGAAATTCAGAAAAGGTTTAAAAAACAACAAGGACCGCGCCAATGACGCAAAGTGGCTGCAGGAAAACCTTGCTTTTACCGGCGAGGTCTGGCTCGGACATTTGCGTTATGGAACGCATGGCTCCAATGAAGTTGAAAACTGCCACCCGATGCTCCGCCAGAGCAACTGGAGAAGCCGGAACCTGGTCATGGCGGGAAATTTCAACATGACCAACGTGGATGAACTTTTCGGTAAACTGGTTTCTCTGGGACAACACCCGAAAGAAAAAGTGGATACCGTAACGGTAATGGAAAAAATTGGACATTTCCTGGATGAAGAAAATCAGAGGGTTTTCGAACGATTCAAGGGAATTTATGAAAATCCGACACTTTCCGATGTTATAGAAGAAAATATTGATCTTCAGCGACTGCTTTACAGATCGTGCCGCGACTTTGACGGCGGTTATGCCATGTGCGGTCTTACCGGCTACGGCGCTTCTTTCGTCATCCGTGACCCGGCGGGAATCCGTCCGGCATTTTATTATGCTGACGATGAAGTTGTGGTTGTCGCTTCTGAAAAACAGGCTATAAAAGCTGCTTTTAACGTGGACTACGGCCAGATCCAGGAAATTACGCCGGGTTCAGCCCTGATTATTGACAAAAACGGGGAGTACAATGAATTCCCGATTCTGCCGAAACTTGAAAAACGCTCGTGCAGCTTTGAAAGGATTTATTTTTCAAGAGGAACCGATCCGGATATTTATTACGAACGCAAGCAGCTTGGAAAACTGCTGATTCCGCAGATTCTGAAGGAGATCAATTACGATCTTGAAAACACCATTTTCTCATACATTCCGAACACGGCCGAAACGGCGTTTCTGGGAATGATCGAAGGGTTGGAAGAATATCTCGCCAAAAAGCGCAAACAGGCGATTATGGAAGGAATTCTTTTTGAAGCCGATCTGGATAAAGTGCTTTCTTTCAGGCCGAGAATTGAAAAACTGGTAACGAAAGATGTAAAATCCAGGACTTTTATCACGGCCGATGCCTTGCGCGACGATATGGTTTCAAGCGTTTACGATACAACTTTCGAGGTTGTGCGTAAAAATGTGGATACGGTCGTTATTATTGATGATTCCATCGTACGCGGAACGACGCTTGAAAAAAGCATTCTGACGATGCTTGATCGTCTGAGCCCGAAGAAAATTGTAGTCGCTTCTTCTGCCCCGCAAATCCGTTTCCCAGACTGCTACGGTATTGACATGTCGAAAATGAAAGATTTTGTTGCTTACCGCGCGGTTCTGAAACTATTGGAAGAACGTGATCTGGAATACTTGCTGGAAGATGTGTATACACAAAGCGTTACTTCCCTTGCTACCAAAAATCCGTATCATACCAATTACGTAAAAGCACTTTACGAGCCTTTTACTGACAAGGAAATTTCGGATAAAATCGCCGAAATCATTCGTCCGAAAGACTTGAACGCAGAGATTTCAGTAGTTTTCCAAACGGTTGAAAACCTTCATAAAGCCTGCCCGGATCATCTTGGCGACTGGTATTTTACAGGTAATTACCCGACTTTGGGAGGAAATAAAGTAGTCAACAAAGCATTTTCCAATTCTTACGAAGGCAAACTGGAAAGAGCTTATTAATATAAATTAAGGTTTGTTAAAAGCCGTTCTGATATTCAGAACGGCTTTTTTTGTATCTGTAAACCCGGAATCCTGATTTTGCAGCATACCGTTTTACCAAAATTTGATCCCGCAAGTAAGTCTATTTAAAAAAATGCTTGTACGGAAAGTTGTATTTCCTGTATCTTGCTTCTTTAAATAAAAACCTAAATCCAGATGATCCAGTTCAGGAAACCACAGTCCATTAAAACTTACAGCTTAATCTTTACTTTCTTTTTATTTGCCGCTTTTGCACAGGCTCAAACAAAAACCGGAACGCTCAATGACATCAGCTTTCTTGAAGGTCACTGGCTGGGAAATTACAACGGCGGTCCGATTGAAGCATCATGGACAGCTCCGGCAGGAAATAATATCATGGGTTACATTCGCATGATCAAAGATGACAAACCTGCGCTTTACGAGGTTTTTGCCTTTGAACAAACTGAAAAAGGGCCAGTTGCCATGGTAAAACATTTCAAGCCGGGCTTGATAGCACTTGAAGAAAAAGAAGTTTCGGACCGTTACAATTTTATTGAAGCCAAGAAAAACCAGGCTTTATTTGAAAAAGACGATGTTTCTGTAAGGATCATTTATGAAAGACGTTCGCAGAACCAGCTGGTAATTCAAAGAGGCAAGATGGAAAACAATAAATGGGTTTTCGTCGATTTGTTCGTATTTAACCGTATTCCTTAATTCATATCAGTTTGTTGAGTAACAAAAAAGCAGCATTTTTATAAATGGCTGCTTTTTTGCTTTAAAGCTAGTTTTTAAGGATCAGATAAACGCCGATAACCAGCAGTATTACTCCGAGTATTCTTGGCAATGTAATTTGATGTACGGCAAATCCCTGCAGACCGTAATGATCAATGGTGATTGCTGCAACCATTTGTCCGGCTATAACCAGACAAATCATATTGGCAGGCCCTATTTCCCGGATAATGAATATTACTGTAATGATGTAAAATGCACCGAAAATACCGCCTGTAAATCGAATCCAGGGAATTTGCCGGATCTGGCTGAATCCCGGAACCGGACTTTGATTAAAACATGCAAAAGCAATCAGCAGAACAGCAAGCCCGACCAGAAAAGAAGTAACTGCCGCAAGGATCGGATTGTTGAGCGATTCACGCAGTTGCGCATTTACACCGGATTGAACCGCATTGCTGATACCGATCAGAAAAGCCAGAAGTAAAAAAAACCAGTTCATAAAATTTCAGACGTGAGCTGCCATTTACTTTTTCAACTCACTTACTTCATCCGGATCCACTGTTCTGAAACGGCCGTAAACCCTTAAAATAATGCCGAGTGCAACGGTAACTTCGGCTGCTGCAACCACAATCACAAAAAGAGAAAAAAGTTGTCCGCTCAGTTTTTCAGGATCATGCCGGCTGAAAGCGACAAGATTGATATTCACTGCATTCAGCATCAGCTCTATTCCCAGCAGAATTCCTATAAAATGCCGCTTGGTTACTGCAATAGCCAGTCCAATGCTGAACAGCGCTGCGCCGACCAGAAGGTAATGTTGTATCGGAATCATATTCATGACGCAGGATTGCGGTTTAGTGCAAGATATGCTGCGCCAACAAGCGCAACCAGCAACAATATGCCGGCTATTTCAAAAGGGAGCAAATGACTTGTCATCAATTCGACGCCGATTGTTTTTATGGTTGATTTGCTGTTGATGGAATTTCCGGCCATTTTGAAATCGGATAAAAAAATAATCCGGCCCAGAAAAACAAAGAATCCGGCACCAAGCAAAAAGCCCCATATTTCTCTTTTGGTTGGTATTTCAATCTTGTTATGCGCGGTAGCATTGTCCCGCTTGTCCGGTTTATGCGTAAGCATAATACCAAAAATGAGCAGAACCAGAATTCCTCCGACGTAAATCATGATTTGTGCTACGCCGAGAAAATCGGCGCCGGCAAGAACGTACAATGCAGCAACTCCCAGAAAAGTCAGAAACAATGCAAAAGCAGCATAAATCAGGTTTCTGGAAAACAAAATGAAAAAAGCAGCAGCAATTGACAATACTGAAAATCCATAAAATGCTGCTGCTTCCATTTTTATCAATTAATCAATGAAGAAAATTCCGGCTGTAAATATAACGTTATTCTTTTGAAGGCTTGGGCTTCATTGTCGGACGGAAAACCACTTTTGGCTTGACTTTCTCACCTTCTTTTACTTCTGTCTTAATTTCTTTATCCGCTTCCGCCTCTGCTTTGACCTCCACTTTCGGCTTCATCGTAGGACGAAACGCAGGCTTCGCAGGCGCAGCTTCTGAAGGAACTTCCGAAACAGGCTTTTCCGCATTTTCATCCGAAATCCCTTTCGGCTTCATCGTAGGACGAAATGCAGGCTTCGCAGGCGCAGATTCCGAAGGAACTTCCGAAACAGGCTTTTCCGCATTTTCATCCGAAATCCCTTTCGGCTTCATCGTAGGACGAAACGCAGACTTCGCAGGCGCAGCTTCCGAAGGAACTTCTGAAACAGGCTTTTCCGCATTTTCATCCGAAACCGTCTTCGGCTTCATCGTAGGACGAAACGCAGGCTTCGCAGGCGCAGCTTCCGAAGGAGTTTCCGAAACAGGCTTTTCCGCATTTTCATCTGAAACCACTTTCGGCTTCATCGTAGGACGAAATGCAGGCTTCGCAGGCGCAGATTCCGAAGGAACTTCCGAAACAGGCTTTTCCGCATTTTCATCCGAAATCCCTTTCGGCTTCATCGTAGGACGAAACACAGGCTTTGCAGGCGCAGCTTCCGAAGGAGTTTCCGAAACAGGCTTTTCCGCATTTTCATCCGAAATCCCTTTCGGCTTCATCGTAGGACGAAACGCAGGCTTCGCAGGCGCAGCTTCCGCAGAAGTTTCCGAAACGGATTTTTCCGCATTTTCATCCGAAACCACTTTCGGCTTCATCGATGGCCTGAATGGAGCAGCTACCTTTTCCTCCTTCTTCCCTTCCTCCTTTTCCTCCATTTTCGCAATCAAAGGTTTCCTAGGCTGAAAAGCCGGCCTGGCAGCAACTGCCTGTCCTTCCTCCTTCTTCCCTTCTTCCCTTTCCTCCAAACTCACACCCGCCTTCTTCACCGCCTTCAACGCCTCTTTTTCCTTTTGAAACTGATCGAGCAGCATACGTTTTTCATCCGCTTCTTCCGCAGTAAGATTGGCATAATTATAAACCATATCCCGTACATCAAACTCGCTGTAATCAAAAGTTTTGGTCATTGTGAGGCATTCCGTCGGGCAAACCGTTGTACAAAGGCCGCAATAGCAGCATTTGGCCATATCAATATCGAATTTCGCAGCGTACAAGCGGATCGGCGAACCGTCCGATGCACGTCCGACTTCTTCAATGGCCCGGATCGGCTCAATGTCAATGCAATCCACCGGGCACACTTTCACACATTTATCACAGACAATGCAATCATCAATCTCGTTATGCAGGCGGTAACGGCCGTTATCCGGAATCGGGATCGTTTCCAGCGGATACTGAATCGTCACCATTCCCTCCTGCAGATCGTAGAAATTGTCTGAACGGATATCGCCGGGTTTCCGGCGGTTGCGTGCACTCCACAAATGGCGCAATGTCAGTCGCATGCCCGTCAGTGTTGTGCTGATCCCTTCTGATATATTTTTAAAGTAGGTCGACAAGATTATATTTAAATGTTTGCTGCTCCATTTTGCAGGACAATGTCTCTGACAAATATAGAGCAAACTATATTAAAACTTATTTTCGATCAGAACACCTTCCAGAAGTTCTTTCAGCTCTTTCTGAATAGATTCCGTTTTATCAGAAATATACCAGCGCTGAATGTCCTCTGCAAATTCCATGTAAGGTTTTACCGGATTTGCCTGATATGCTTTCAGCATTTCCTGCGCACCGGCCGGACGCGGCCCCCAGGTAAAAAGCTCATTGAAGTTTTCATCCAGGGCAATCAGTTTCGGAATGGAACGGCCGCCATTTGTAAGGTAGGCATCCATTATTTCCGGATTTTCGTCCCGCAGCAGCAATTTCACCGTAATCTGAGAATTGAATAAAGCCAATGCCACAATGGAAGGAATATTCTGTGCTGCATCACCGCACCACGCTTCTGTCAGAATAAACCAGGTTTGAGGAAACTGAAACTGGCTGATGGTCTTTTTCAAATCTTCATTAACCGTAACCTTTTTATTCAGGCGCTGCATTCTGGACAAATTAAGCCTTGTATAATGTTTTAAATCCTCAGATTGTTTTAAGCCTGTTGTTGTGTTTTCCAAAACCACTTTTTCCATCAACTCCATGTAATCCGAATAGGAATAAGCTTTTTCGGTAACGGCATACGGAAACAAATGTGCTGCGTTTTTCATTCGGTGTTCTTTTAAATAAGAAACCCATTGTATACTGTTTCAGTTCATGTTTTTCAATGTAAAACACGCTCCGATTTCCTGAAAGGCAGATTGAAAATGAAGTTATCTACAAACTGTATCTTCAAGGTATTTCAAATATTTCAGCGCCAGAACATGCCTGTCAAAATGCTTTTTGGCAAAATTGTATCCGTAATTGCCCTGTTCACGGATCAGTTCCGGGTTGTTCATATATTTTCTTATCTTTTCTGCAAAATCCTCTGCATTCTCCGGCTCCACGAATACGCCTGCATTTGCCTTTTCAACAAGTTCACGTGAAATTCCGTCAATGGCCATCAAGACCGGTTTCCGGCATGAGAAGTAATCAAAAGTTTTATTGCTGTAAACGGTTTTGAAAGTATCCGCCTTTTTCAGAACAGACATGCCTATTTCGGATGCAAGAATATACCGGAACACTTCTATTTTGGGAACCGTATCCATAAATCGGACATTTTCCAGACAACGTTTCTGCGCTTCATGCATCAACGCTTTCTTTTGCATTCCGTCACCGATCAGCAGGAAATATGCATTTGTATCTTTCAGGATTTCAGCTGTTTCAATAATTTGTTCAAGATGATTTGCAACGCCATGCGCCCCGACGTAGACAATCACAAACTTGTTTTCAAAACCTTGCTCCCGCCGGAAAGCGTCACGATCAAAATCGCCTGCAACCTCGGCAGAAATGCTGAAATCGGCAGCATTTGGGATACAAATGATCTTTTCAGGATCTACATTTTTTAAATGAATCAAAGCATTGCGGAAAGCGGGCGTCAGGACGCTTATTGCCGTTGCTTTTTTTAATAAATATTTTTCAAACCGGAAAGCGAGCCAAATCAGGAACTTATTGGTTAAAACGCCGGTATCAACAGCGGACTCAGGCCATAAATCTCTGATTTCAAATACAAAAGGAATCCGTTTCAGCCGCGAAAGCACAACGGCCGTAATCCCGACAAACAACGGCGGAGAAGTAACAAGAATGAGATCATACTTATCTCTCGCCTGAAAAATCCCGGCCCAGACACCGGAAAAAGTAAAGGAAAAATAGCCCAGAAGCCTGCCCGCAAAACCCGAATTATAGTTCCCGGAAACGCGGCAGCGAATCACTTCAACCTGATTGCAATTGAATTTTTGCGTAATATATTTCTTTCCATTGCCGCCATGGCCTGAATCCATATAATGCGCCGTGCCTGCAATAACCGTTACTTTATGGCCTTCCTGAACCCAGATTCTGCTCATTTCATTCCAGCGCGAGCCGCCTCCGTCCGAATCTTCCAGAAAAAACTGGTGAATTAAAAGTATATGCATCGTGTGTGTTTAGCCGTCCTTGTTGCGGGCTTTGATTGTCGTTTGTATAAATCTTCCAAAAGTTGAAAAGACAAGCGCAGGACAATCCGTTTTCTGCCCGTAACTTTCAGAATTCCATCCTTTTCTTTTTACATATTCCATGCGGTTTCCCTTTTCATCCTGCGCATGTATTTCATAATGATCAAAAAAACTTTCACACGGATGCCAGATTTGCTTCATGGGCAGATTTGCCGGAACATTTTCAAGACTGTCTTCAATAATCCAGTGCAGTTTGCCGGCTTCTTTAAAAACTTTCCTTTTATGTCTGATTCCTTTCGCAACGCGGTAAAAACCTTCAAATTCAGCTTCTATTACAATCAGATCAGAATTTAAGAACCGGATTTTCCCCCAAGCTTTTCTGATCCAGCCAAACCAGATGAAGCGCGGGCCTTTCAGCATTTGATCAAAATCGCCGATCATAACCGTATTGTGCGACGCCGTACCGGCAAAATACCGGATCAGGTTTTCATCGGTATTATACTGAAATGTTCCTCCGTCGCGCAGTATATTTATGCCATTTGCCCAAATGTCAACATGCAGATTATCCGCCTGAAACGGCCTTTTTTCATAGCTTCCGCAGCGCAGAAAAGTAAGTGAAAACCGGTCTTTCAGAATATAATAGCCGCCGCTTTTAAATTCAAAATTTCCGTATTTCGATGTTTGCTTCGGACTTGCGAATTTCTGATTTTCTCCTGAGAACCAGCTTGTTTCCTCATTCCACTTTCCAATTCCATACGCATGATCCCGTTTTAAAGCATTTGCCAGCGCTGCAAGCTGAGGGCGAAAATCACGAAAGTGACAATCGGTTAACGGAAAGAACAAAGCGCCGTCATTGTTGCCGTAATTCGGAAGCCAGCCTGTCATTCCATCCTGACATGCCTGTAAAAAATGCAGTGATTTTTCTGCAAGCGTATATACATGTGCCGGCCATTTTTCCTGATTTTTTTCCGCTATGCAAATAGCCATTGTCAGTAGCTGAACTGCAATGCGGTGATAATTCATGGAGTACTGCAAAAATGTGCCGTCATCATCAATCTGAAAAGCAATTTCCTGTTCAAACCAGCGCTTTCCTTTCTGTTTCCATTTACCGCTTTCCGGAAAAAGAGGGTAGAGCAAACCAATGAAATAGAGCCCGAAAGTTTCCGTTAATGCATGATTATTCCGGACGGCAATGCGCGTAAAGCTGCTGTTTCCTTCCACACGGCGCATTTGATGACGAATGCTGTTCACAACCTTCTCAAAAATCGGAGGCGTAAGTGTTTCGGAAAACTTGTAATAATGAACCGCAAATGTCCAGTTGATAACCCGCAGCGTTATTTCCTGACCACACCGCCAGTTCGGTCCGCAATTGACTGGATTTTGATCAATCCAGTCGGTAATGAATGCGAAAACAAGCTTGGACTGATCTCGCTGAAAATGAAAGTCATAACGGATCAGATCATATAAAAATGTAAACCTCGACTTTTCCCAGACGTACTTGATATCGCCGGCCTGCCTGGAAAAATCCGGAATTTCCGTCCAGTGCTTTTTGGAGTCGAATGTAAATCCCGTTTTCGGATGGGTATGCCAGTCATTCGCATGATGCCATTCGGAGGAAAAATATAAAAACCGGTTCTGAGAAATTTTCTCTGCATGTTCCTTTAACTGATGCAAGGAAGTATTTCTTTCCAGATTGATTTTTGCGGAATCAAAGAAAAACTGAACAGGTTGCAACCGCCAGTTTTCCAGCGAAAAAGATTTTTCCTTGGCATGAACCGGAAAACGAAGTTTCAGCAATCCCGATTTTAACCGGATTTCATATCCTATACGAAAGCATACATACCGGAAACCCATATTTTGAATGAACCGGATCATATTTTTACCCAGCTGAACGTTTTCAGACTTTCCAGTGCCGCAAAAGTTACCCGTGAAGTATGGATAATTTCTTCAAAAGGGATCAGCGGCGCTCCGCCATTTTTGACCATTTCCAGCAACCGGCCGAACTGCTGTTTGTGGCCTTTATCCTGCTGCGTTTTCAGTTTTGTAAAAGGACTGAACCCGTAGCCTGTCAAAGTCCTGAAATTATCCAGGATCAGCGTGCGGCCCAGCGAATAAACTTCAATCCGTTCCTTTGCATAGGCATTGTTTCCATTTGAAAAATAGTTGATAACACCCGTTGAGCCATTTTCACATTTCAGCAGCATACTTGCATTATCGGCAGTTTCGCAGGCATTACCGGCCGAATTCATACAAACGGCTTCTATTCTGCTGCCGGTAATGAAAATGAAAAAATCAACAAAATGACAAGCTTCGCCGATGATGCGCCCGCCGCCTCTCGCACGGTCATGAACCCACGATTCTGCCGGAATAAAACCTGCATTTACCGTAATAACCACGTTCATAAGACTGTCTTTCAAGAGCAGTTTCATTTTCCGAGCATGCGGAGAAAAACGCCGGTTGTATCCAACCGTTAAGGAAACCGGGCCGGGTTCCAGTTTTTGCCAGACATTGGTAATTTCATCCAGTTCAGCCTGAAAAATAGCAAGCGGTTTTTCAACAAATACATGTTTTCCGGCCAGCAACGATTCCAGAACCATAGCTGCATGCTGCTGATGCTGCGTTGTAATCATCACCAGATCAATTTCCTTGTCATTCAATATTTCCTGAAAATCACTGGTCGCAAAAGGAATGTTGTATCTCCGGGCGAGTTCTGCTGCTGAAAAACCGTCTGTGCTGGCGATGTATTTTAGCTCGGTTCCTTTCAGCAAAGGAAGCATTGTCGTCCGGGTAAAATTCCCGGCTCCTATTATTCCGGTTACGCCTTTTCTGCCGGCCAATATTTTATCCGAAAACCGGGTTACCGAGCGATTACTCACAACTTTCGGGTAATCCAGAATGATGGCAACAGACTTTGAGGAGCTGATATTTTTATAAGCCCTTTTGAAATCTGCCAACGGAATGATCTCGGAAATCAGCGGTCTGACATTCAGAGAGCCGGATGAAAGCAGTTCCAGAATGGCCTGAAAATTCCGGTTTTCTGTCCACCTTGCAAACGGCAGCGGATAATCAATTCCTTTCTGTTCATAATTATGGTCATTACGTCCCGGTCCGTAAGAGCAGGAAACCTGAAAAGTCAGCTCTTTTTCATAAAAATCTGCCCGGTTAAGGTGAAGTCCTGTCACGCCGATCAATACGATTTTGCCTCTTTTTCTTGAAATATGCGCAGCTTGTGAAATAATGCTGTCTGAACGGGAAGACGCTGTAATAATGACGCCGTCAGCGCCCATGCCGTTTGTCAGTTCAGCGACAAACTTTTCAGCATCCGTCATGTCCGGATTAAGAGTAATTATATCTTTGGAGGCAATTGCCCGTTTTTGTTCGTCCGGGTCAATCCCGATGACGCGGCAGCCATTGAGCCGCAGAATTTCAGCCGTCAGCAAGCCGGTCAGCCCCAAACCGGTGACAACGACCGTTTCGCCTATTGCAGGTGAAAGCAGCCTGATTCCCTGCAGAGCAACGGAAGCAATGACGGTAAACACAGCATCTTCGTCGGGAACATGATCCGGGACTTTGGCAACAAGGTTTCGGGATACACAAACAATCTCTGCATGCGGCCCGTTGCTGATCACACGGTCACCGACTTTCAAATCCTGAATTCCTTCACCAATGGCTATAATGGTGCCCACATTGCTGTATCCGAGCGGGATCAGCTGATCGAGTTTGTTGTAAATTGTTCTGATCGCCGGAACAAGGCCGTCCGACTTTATTTTTGAAACGGCCAGTTTGACCTTTTCAGGCTGCTGCCGGGCTTTTTCAAGAAGATTTGCCTGGCTGAATTTTACCAGCATTCTTTCCGTACCGCTTGAAATCAGGCTTTTATGTATCCGGATCAGTACGCAGCCTTTTCTGACCAAAGGTGCGGGAACTTCCTGCAGAGCGGTTTCGCCCGTCCGGAGATTCTGGGTAAGTTGTTTCATTTATAAAATAGCGTGTGTTTCGTAGCGGAAATTACAATCTTGCGCGCAATAACAAAACTTTAATATTTTTAATAACTTACATACCGCAGATTTCGCAACCAAGTATAGGCTCTTTACTAATGAAAAAACATCTTAACGTAGGTATTATAGGTTACAAATTTATGGGCCGCGCCCACAGCAATGCATGGATGAAGGCACCGCTGTTTTTTGACCTGCCCGCAGTTCCGGTACTGAAAGCGGCATGCGGCAGACAAGAAGAATCTTTAAAGGAATTTGCCGGAAAATGGAACTGGGAAGAAACAGAAACGGACTGGAAAAAGCTTGTCGCAAGACCTGATATTAATATTGTAGACATTGCACTTCCGCAGCAGCTTCATTATGACGTAGCCATTGCGGCAGCGAAGGAAGGAAAACATATTTTTTGTGAAAAACCGCTTTCCATGAACAGCAAGCAGGCGGAGGAAATGCTGAAAGTTTGTGAAGACAATAAAGTAAAACACTATTTAAATCATAATTACCGAAGAACGCCGGCTGTTTCCTACGCCAGAAAAATGATAGATGACGGCAAAATCGGCCGTATTTTCCATTGGCGCTGTGCTTATCAGCAAGACTGGATCGTTGATCCTGAATTTCCGCTTACATGGCAGCTGCGAAAAGAAACGGCACAAGCCGGCCCGCAGTGGGACCTCAACTCACATGCCGTGGATCTGGCTCATTATCTGATCGGTGACATTGCAACGGTTTCCGCACTGACCACCCATTTTATCAAGGAAAGGCCGCTTGCGGATGAAACGACATCGGGCAACCTTTCTGCCTCAACCAAAGGAGATGAGAAAGGCGAAGTAACTGTAGAAGATGCCGCCTTGATGATGGTTACTTTCAAAAACGGCACAATCGGGTCATTTGAAGCTACGCGGTTTGCGACCGGCAGAAAAAACAGACTGACATTTGAAATTTACGGAAGTAAGGGAAGTCTGGTTTTTGACCTGGAAAGAATGAATGAACTTCAGTATTTTTCCAACGACGATGAAGCCGGGCAGCAGGGATTCCGGACTATACTCGCAACAGAAGCAGTGCATCCATATGCCGCAAATTGGTGGCCGGCCGGACACATTATCGGTTATGAGCACTCGTTTGTTCATGCCGTTGCGGATTTTATCAAAGCCATTGAAGAAGACACTGCCATCAAACCCGACTTTGCCGATGGTCTGAAAATCATTCAGGTACTGGAAGCAGGAATTGTTTCTGCAGAAACCGGATCGCAGGTTACGCTCTGATTTATCAATTTAAATTTTCATTATTCATGGTTGCCTATTTAATTGACTCAAATGGTTTATCAACCATGATTTGCAGAAAAAGTATTCTGACGTTTCTTGTTTTGCTTGCTGCAGTAAGCTCAAACGCACAAAATGCCAGGCGAACAAACAGCATCTTTGCACGTGAAAACCTGATTGCGTGGTGCATTGTGCCATATGATGTTAAAAACAGAACTCCGGCTGAACGCGCGGAAATGCTCAACAAACTGGGTATTACAATGCTTGCATATGACTGGCGCGAAAAGCATATTCCCGAATTTGATACCGAGCTGGACGAGCTGAAAAAACATCATATTGCATTGCAGGCATTCTGGCTTTATTCAGGCCCAAACCCTGAAAACGATAAGAATCTGGATATTATCATTGATTTACTGAAACGTCATAAAGTAAAAACACAGATCTGGTGCATGGTTGCAGGCATAAAGGACATTGACTCCATGACGCAGGACGAAAAAGTGAAGGTACATGCCAGGGCAATTGCTTATATCGCAGACAAAGCGGCTGAGATTGGCTGCAGCGTAGGTCTTTACAATCATGGCGGCTGGTATGGCGAACCGGAAAATCAGCTGGAAATTATCAGATACCTGAAGAAACCGAATATCGGAATCGTCTACAACTTTCATCATGCCGAAGAACAAATAGACAGATTTCCGGAATTTTTTCCTCGGATTGTTCCGCACCTAATGGCATTGAACCTTGCCGGGCTGAAAAAAGGCAATCCGGTTAAAGTTGTTCCTGTCGGCAACGGAGATGCAGAACTGAAAATGATGCAGATTGTAAAAAACAGCACATACCGCGGTCCAGTTGGAATCATCAACGAAGAGACTGCTCCGGATGCAGAAGAAGGCCTGACGATGAATATAAGCGGGCTAAAAAAGGTTCTGAAACAAATGGATGACAAGGAAGCTTTGAAGACTTATCAATAAAAATCTACAAATTGAATCAAGATCAAAGAATCGTACGCTGCTCCGGAGGAGCATTCTGTTTATAGCAAAAGAAATTAAGGAAGTTGTACATGGTTTCGGAGGAGCCCCCTTTTACGGATAGTCAGGAGGCCCCGCCGGGGCCGAATCGTGTATGAAAACGTTTAGTGCTACAAACAGGAGGCCGCTCTGCGGCCTAGGACAAATGCCGGAAATGGCAGGAGCTCAAAAAATAGAAACTACTTGTACGCTGAAGAACTACACCGCTCCGGAGGAGCATCCTGTTTATAGCAAAAGGAATTAGGGAAGTTGTACATGGCTTCGGAGGAGCATCCTGTTTACGGATAATCAGGAGGCCCCGCCGGGGCCGAATCGTATATGGAAACATTTAGTGCTACAAACAAGAGGCCGCTCTGCGGCCTAGGACAAATGCGATCAGCAAGCATATAAAAACCAAAAAGCACTTACGCTTTCGCTGTAAGTGCTTTTTTAATCGTGGGAGTTGAGGGATTCGAACCCCCGACCCTCTGCTTGTAAGGCAGATGCTCTGAACCAACTGAGCTAAACTCCCTTTTTCCCGTCGTTTGGGAGTGCAAATATGTGCGACTAATTTTGTAACTGCAACTTTTTTAATGAAAAAAAATCAAAAAATTTGCAATGCATTGATTATCAGGATTCCTTATTCAAAATTTAAATAAAGCGTTACCGTGTGCGTAGACAAACGGTTTATTCCCATCCCTGCTGAATTTTTTGTCGGCTGAAAAACATTCATCAAACCATGTGAAAAGCGCAGTTCCGGTGCAAATTTGAAGAATTCAAAAAATTGCTCGTAACCGATTCCGTAATCAATCGAGAAGTCGCTGGACTTCGTGTCCAGCCGGCCTCCGCCGCCTCCCCTGTTTCGCTTTACGTTCGTTTCTATTCCGAAGGTTACGCCGGCAAGCATGTACATTCTGGAATTTACACGTCTTAAGGATTTGTATTTCAGCAGCAAAGGAACTTCAATCCAGGTTGACTCCCGTTTTTCTGTTTTATCCGTGCCGTTTGGATAACTGAATTTAACATGCCGCTCATACAAGGAAACCGAAGGCGTAGTGCGCAAGTCAAAATGCTCGTTCATAAAAGCATTGATTGTAAAACCCATCCGGAATGCCGCATTGTTGGGCGACTGAATGACAAAGGCAGAATCCTTGGACACAAACTCGTTACTATGACTGATATTGAAGCGTGTGAAAGGAACCGCAAACAAAATACCGTAATGAATCGGTTTGTCATCGTAGAACTCCAGATGACGCCGCCTGTATCCGGTTCCCTGAGCCTGTACTTCCTGAGCTGCAAGCAGTAATCCAAGAAAGCCGAATATTACTTGTGCCCTATGTAAATTGAACAAATCCCGAAGGTAAGTGGTATGCATCTGGTATTTATGAATCCTGCTTTTTTAAAAATTTCAAGAAAAGCTTCTCCATCCGGAAACGCCTGAACAGATTCAGGCAGATATGTATATGCCGAACTGTCTTTTGAAACCGTCTTTCCAATCAACGGCAATATGTATTTGAAATAAAAATTATAAAACTGCTTGAACGGAAAGCTGCGCGGCTTGGAAAATTCAACTACAACGCAAGTTCCTCCGGCCTTCATGACACGGTTCATTTCAGTTAGTCCGGTTAGCAGATTCTGAAAATTACGTACTCCAAACGAAACGATAATTGCATCAAAATAATTGTTGGCAAAAGTCAAACTTTCCGAATCGCCGCTCTGAAGCGTAATGACATCCTGTTTTCCAAGCTTCGCTATTTTTTCGCGCCCGACGGCCAGCATTCCTTCCGAAATATCGACACCGATTATTTTTTCAGGTTTGAGAGAAAGTGCTTCTATGGCAAAATCACCCGTTCCCGTTGCAATGTCCAGAATGGTTTTCGGCTGCTGTTTCCGCAGCAGTTTTATGGCTCTTTTACGCCAGTAAATATCAACGCCTGCACTCAGAAGATGATTGAGCAGATCGTATTTGGGAGAAATATTGTCAAACATTTCTGCTACCTGCTCTCTTTTGCTTCCGTCCTTGTGCTTATAGGGTACTACACTCATTTTGCTTTTTTGTAAATACAACTATAAACAAAACTAACAGTTATTTTATTGTTAAATGACCGGCATGCAATCTTATTTGGATAATGCGCTGACCGGAACCCGAAATGTGCGTCTAATAGGCAGATCCTAAATTAATTCTGCATGCGCAAAGGTTTATTTTTTATTGTTTTTATTTTCAGCTTTTCCATATCATACGGACAAAAATCCAACGGTATCAGCAGGAAAAAAAGTTATGACCGGAAAGAACATTTTCCTTTTTCAGTAAGCCTGCGCGGCGGTCTTACGCAGTTTTACGGCGAGCTGAACGAGCAGGACATGCAGGGAATGGCCGGCATAAGTCTGGGAAAATCGTTTAATAAAAATCTGGCGCTGACTTTTGACTATACTGCCGGAAAGCTGGGCGGAGAGAAAGCGGCCTTTTTCAAATCCTATTTTATCAATGAATATAACTCGCTGGAACTGAATGTAAAATGGAACCTTACGGAACAGTTCAGCCGGCTTGAACCCGGTAATGCACACTTTTACTTGTACGGCGGCATCGGACTTGTCTGTTTCAGTGCAAATGCATTTGCAACCGATGACAACCGTTTGCTCCGGTTTACAAACAGCAAGCTCAGCGCGCGCAATCCTTTATTTTTACGATGGGGCCCGCCCAAAGGTCCTGCCGGAATCAAAAAGACGCACGAAGGCATTTTGCCTTTGGGTACTTCTCTGGATTTTCTGCTGTTCAAATCTTTGAAAATGGGAATAGATTACCGCTTCTATTTTGTGAGAACGGATAAAATGGACGCAACTTCTGGCCGCCGGCTGATCAATCCGGAGGAAAGCGAATCGTACAGCGATACGCCCAATGACAAGTTCAGCTTTTTGTCTGTTTTCCTGACTTACCGCTTTAAAGGAACAAAGCATTAAAACAGTATCAACTTGATGGAATTTATTTATCATGCCTTTATTTACCGGTTATTGGACGATAATGGGATTTTACGTCAGGCTCAGAAATACACCGGTATGCACCGTCTTTTCTGTGTTCTCCATTTTTTGTTAATATAATCCCCCGGTAAATCATTTTATAAGAATCATTGTAAGTTGTAAAAGAAGAAAACGACCGAATTGAAATCGAGCCGGCATGATCAGAAATGACGTCGCCAATGTTGTACAACTTGTTTGCAAATACAAATGTTTTGATCAGCGTATTACGTTCAATGTTATGGCGTAAAGTCATTTGATCCAATTCCGGTATATAGGTTTGTTCATTGTATTCAATTTTTTTCATCAGCGTTTTCAGTTCGCTCCGATGAAGCATTTTCAGCTGGCTTATTTCGGATTCATATTTCTTTTTTACATCGAGAAACTCTGTTTTTTGACGTAATTTCAGATAATCCGATTTTAGTTTATACCGCTGATCAGTGCATGCAACTTCCTTCATAAAATCTTCCGATTCTTTCTCATGCAGTGCCCTTAGCTGACATATTTCGGATTGCTGATCCTGATCTGCATCAGCAACTTTTTTATTCAAATTATCCAGTTCCTTTTTATGCCGTAATTTCAATCTGGCTAATTCCAGTTCATTTTCCAGATAACTGCAATCGAATTTTGAACAAAAAACTTTACGCTCATTTTCCTGCAGGAACTTTAATTCGTCAAGCTTTACATGAAACTCCTGATCAGACATTTGCTATTGCATTGATTGTTTAGCTTAGGAATACTTATGGAACTTTTCTTAACATGCGCGGCTCATTTTAACTGACAATCAAATGGCTGTTCATATTTAATAAAGGGTAAATAAATAATTCTTGATTTACTGAACAGATCAGCAATTACCCACAGGATTGCATAACTTACCAAAAGGCTATACTGCTATGTATATTTTTGTCCGTTTTCCTGACTTACCGTTTTGAAAGTCCAAAGCATCAGACTTATAAATTTCAACATGCCCGCTATGAATGCCAGTCCCGTCAAATATAAATTTTACCCTACGCTGCTGAATACTTACGACAGTTTCGAAAAAGGCTATGTAACAGAAACAGAGCTTATTGACCGTATTAACCGGCTTCCTTCCGTTCAGACGGAAGCGCAGGCAAAAGGAACTTCTTTTGAGGATGCCGCCATCAAGGGAATTAATGAAGAAATGTTTGATGCCGGTATTCTGGCCCGCGTAAGAGCACTTCTGCCCCGCCCGATGGTAAAAACCCAGGCTTACTGCGAATATCAGATTAATGACGTTCTGCTTTACGGCTATGTGGATGTAATTGGCAAAATCATGGCCGTCGATATTAAAACAACGGGTAAATACGAAGCCGGGAACTATGCAAAAAGTCACCAGAATTTTTATCTGCCGGCGCTGCGTTCAAAAGGGATCCGAAAGCTGAGATATGTAATTACTGATTTTAATGAGGTTTACAGCGAAGAATACGATCAGACTTTCGACTTTTCGCATCAGCTTTCCCAGATTAACGCTTTTTGCCAGTTTGTGGAGGATAATCGTGGCAAAATTACGGATTACAAGATTTTTGGAGGTGAAAAGTAAAGTGTGTTTGTGAAATGTCTGGAGTGAAATGTCTGGAGTGAAATGTGAAATGTATCAGTCCAGATTCATAATACTCAGATTTACTCATTTCAGCTGTTTTACTTCTTTATTGTATTTCTTAAAAATATCCAGGATTCTGCTGAAAATTTCGGTGTTCTCGTAAATGCCCCGAAAATCGAGTGAATGCGGCCCGTATGCAAAAACCGGAACCATAACCGAAGTATGATCATTGGTACTGAAACTTCCGTCCACATAACCTTTCTGCAGGTCGCCGTCAAGTAAAGTCAGTCCGCCGGTTTCATGATCTGCTGTGACGATCACGAGCGTTTCGCCATTGCTGTCTGCAAACCGCATGGCTTCACCGATCAGCTGATCGAAATCCAGCATTTCCGTAACAACATAAGGCACTTTATTGGCATGTCCGCCGTAATCGATCTGCGCGCCTTCGGCCATCATAAAAAACCCATTTTTGTTTGATTGCAGGGATTCAGCAGCTTTTTTAAACGATTCCGTCAGAAAGTTTCCTCTTCCTTTCAGCATGGAAACGGTTTTTGAATTGTCCAGAAGCACAAACGGCATCTTCATTTTTTCAAGGTCCTGCCAGTTGTATGAAACCTCCATACCACGGCTGCGCAAGGTATCCGCCACTTTCGTTTTCTCAAAATGCTCCGAACCGCCGCCAATAAGTATTGCTGCGTTTGATTTTAAGAAGTCATGCGCAATTTCAGCTTCCATGCTGCGTTCTGGCTGATGTGCATAAAACGCAGCGGGTGTTGCATCCGTGATGCTTCCGGCAGAAATAATGCCCGATTTTATGCCAAATGGAGTTATTATATCGGGCAAATTGGCAAGCGCAACGTTGTTGGTGTCTACACCGATGGCACGATTTCTCGCTTTCTTTCCGGTTGCCATGGCCGTTCCGCCCGCAGCAGAATCCGTAATATAGCTATCGGCAGAACTGGTTTTTGAAAATCCGGTGTTCAGAAATTGTGAAAGATTGAGTGCGCCATGGTTTGCAGTCATTCCGGCATAAATCTGCGCAAGGCCCATGCCGTCGCCAATAAGCAGAATGATATTTTTGACCTTGCTGCGTTTGTCATTGTTCCGATAAGCCGGCTTGTAAAGCACCTGCGTTTTGCCGGAAGTAAATTCAGCATCTTTCCGGTTTCGCAGATAAGGCCCGAGCTCTTCCACTTTGTCTGTATTGAGATAATCAACGCCGAGGTTCATCAGCATTTTCCATGCATTAACGTGGTCGGGTGTAGCCCAGAAACGGATTTTTTTGCCTTGATCATGAACAGTTCTGATCACTTTTTCCAGCGCAGCTTTATCATTTTTAGTCAGAATGCCTTTGCCGTTCCAGTTGGTATACTTTGTAAAAGACTGGCTGATAAGCCCGATCCGTTCCAGCTGCGGTTTCGTATAAGCCACTTCCGGGCGGCCGTCAAAAAACAGGTAGGAAGGATAATTACTGAATTCCGTTGCATCCGGAATGTTGCCGCTCAATACGATTTTCACTGTACCTTTCGGCGCAAGCAGGCTTTCATACGGCTGAAGTTCCCTGATCAGCGCAGGCAGGGTTTCCCTTGCAGGCGTTTTTAAGTCTATAAGCAGCTGTAAACCAAGGTCTTTATCCGGATAAATACTTCCTTTATTATCCTGTATCCTGGCAGCAATCGGCTTCAGATAAAGCTCCTTTAAAGTATTTGCCGGTTTGATACGGCTTGCTTCATGTGCAACGAAAATACTGTCGTTCTTTAAAAATATATCGGCCTCAACTGAACCAAATTGTTGATAATAAGCGCGCAGGAATGGAATATTCTGTTCATAATCATTGTGCGAATGCGCCTGGGCAGCCGTGTAAGAAACGGCATTCTGAGCCAGATTTTCATGGAAGAAAAGGAACGTGCAGAAGAAAACAGGAATAATGAACTTCATAAAAGCAATGCCGTTTCGGACAAAAAATAACGGGTTTTAAAATAATGCCATTCAGAAAACAAATAAATCTCTGACCAGAAAATATTTGATGAAAAATGATAAAATACATCGTTCAACAAGGACTTTGAAATAATGCTGATAAAGTACGGCAAATACCAGCTCATCATCTTCACCGATTCGATTAGGAATATTTCCATCCCGATAAATGCGGCAAACCGGCTTATATCAAAGTCAGAAACCTGATCCTTTCAGATTGCGGCAGACTTATTTTTTGGCGAAAATAGGCTTAAATATATTCTGCTGCTTTAACCAAATGTTAAGTAATGAGCCGCAATCGGGTTAAGTTAAATTTCCGGCCTTTCAAAAAACCTGTTTAACGGAAGATAAACAGCCATTCATTTTATTTTACAAGAGAGGCTGGCTTGCAGAAGTTAGGTTTATAACTTTCGCAATGACAATTGTGAGAAAAGCTGTACAAAAATTTCTTTGTATGTAACTTTGGCAGCGTTATTTATTTCAACTGTTAACTTTCACCATCATGCCAAAGAAAATTTTGATGCTCGTAGGAGATTATGTTGAAGACTATGAAGCGATGGTCCCATATCAGGCCATGCTTTCGGTAGGAATTGATGTGGATACGCTTGCGCCGGACCGTAAAAAAGGAGAAACCATTCCTACCGCTGTTCATGATTTTGTAGGCGATCAGACTTACAAGGAAACGCAGGGTCACCGTTTTCCCATTACTGTTGATTTTGATCTGGCAAATCCTGAGGATTATGACGGCTTGTATATTGCAGGCGGGCGTGCACCGGAATACACCCGCCTCAACAAACGGGTGCTTGAAATTACAAAGTACTTTTTTGAGACAAACAAACCGGTAGCTGCCATATGTCACGGAATCCAAGTCTTGACGGCTGCAAAAGTCTTGACAGGACGCACACTGACGGCCTATGTAGCCGTTGGCCCCGATATTGAACTTGCCGGTGGTACCTGGAAAAATATTCCTGCCGATCAAGCTGTTGTGGACGGAAATCTTGTAACGTCTCCTGCATGGCCCGGCCATCCCGCCATTCTGAAAGAATTTTACAATCTTTTAGGAATCCGGATTTCAGGCGTTTAATGCTTGCAGGAATCAATCCGGTTACAAAATAACTAATGTAATTACATACGGATCATCACCAAGAAAGCCCTTGGCAGGAATCGTCAAGGGCTTTTCTGTGATAATTGGTAATACTTTTAATTAAGCGAAATCAGGATATCAGGCAAAAAAGCCCGGTTTTTGCAAATGTCCCGGCTGCCAGCTGGCATCACGGCGGCGAAGTGCCCGGGAAATCGTTAATATTTCATGAAGACGTTCCTGCTGGTCGCTGATCGGATCCTGGCTGTGAAAATACTGGCCGATGATTTCCCATTCAAAAGTGTCTGTTCCGGAATCATAAATTCCGACTGGAATCCGGTTGCCATCTGTCATCAGCATACCCAGCACATGCTGCGCCTCTTCCTGCGACGAACAGCCCACGTGCTGGTACTGTCCTTTCAGCGTATAAAGTACCGAGTAGCGGTTCTTTGAAAATCCCTCGCTCCGTTCTCCGGATTTGTTTCCGCTTGTGTGTTTTTGTATCCGTATCATTATAGTTTCAGTTTTTATGCTCAGAACTGCTGTTCAAAGCTGCTTTTGTAATATTAAAATAATTATGAAGTGAAAGCAAAGATTACATCTTAACAAATGATCTTTACAACATTCACAATAATGAACGACTATTGTCTATCAATAGTTTACGAATTACAAAAGACACCTAAATATCTTCCTATCACAAATACATTTATTAAAATAATACAAACAGAAGCTAGTTTTACAAGAAAGCAAATCTGGAACTTCGCCGTCTTAACTTCAATAATTACTGCCACGCTTTAACGGCATGTAATTGAAAACAGAGCGCAGGAAAAGCATACTTTTCTTTTATCCATTCACTCAATTTTATAAAAATCCGGCCTTCGGTTTACTTGCCAATTACGCTCGATTCCATAAGTTGCAATGTAAAAATTGCAATGCCGAAGAATGCAGCGAACAAGGGCTTGCAATGAAATTAACTATCATTAAAACAATGCGAAAACTCGTGCTTTATATTGCGATGAGCCTGGATGGTTACATTGCTGCTCCGGGCGATGACCTTGGATTTTTAGGAAAAGTTGAGAAAGAAGGCGAAGATTATGGCTACGCGGACTTTATTGAACAAGTCGACACGGTTATAGTCGGCCGCCGTACGTATAACTGGGTAATACAGCACGTTCCGGATTTCATTCATGCTGACAAGGAAACTTACATTATCACGCGAACACCACAGGAAAGTATTGGCAATATACACTTCTATACCGGCGATATTGGCGAACTGGTTACAAAATTACAGGCAAAAGAAGGCAAAACCATTTTTTGTGACGGAGGCGCGGAAGTTGTACATCAACTGTTACAGCGCAGTCTGATTGATGAATTTGTCATTTCTGTAATCCCCGTTTTTGTAGGAGAAGGCATCCGTCTTTTCAAGGATGGGCGGCCCGGCACTGACTTGAAATTGATTAGTTCGAAAAGTTTTGAAACCGGATTAGTACAGCTACATTATGAGAGAAGCAATAAATAAAAGAAATCAAGATGTGCTGCAAACAAGTTAAAATGGCCGGTTTGATCCATTATTTTATAAAACTTTCTACAGAGTGTACTAAACAAATAAAGCCTGCTGATTGCAATTAATCAGCAGGCTTTATTTGCATTCTGTGGTGATGGACGGAATCGAACCGCCGACACAAGGATTTTCAGTCCTTTGCTCTACCGACTGAGCTACATCACCGCTTTCAGTTGGCCCCGTTTGGGACTGCAAAAATAGAAGTCTGTTTTAGCTTTACAAACTGTTTGTTGAATTTATTTTTTATAAAATGTATTTAAATCACGTATTATCCTGAGTGTCTTGATATTAAATGCTCGAAAATATTTTTATGCACAAACAGTTTGTCACCCAATCACATTTTTCTCATATTTGTTAGTAGTATGCTTGCATACTAATGATTTTGCCAGAAACCTATTCATCTGCAATGGAAGTAATTCAGCAAGTAATATTTATTGTTGTGCTTGGAATAGCCGGCTGGCTGGTTTTTCAGCGCGTTCAATTGATCAAATCCACGATTAATCTTGGCAAGCCCGAAGATCTTACCGATCAGCCGCAGCGACGACTTTCCATTATGATGCGCGTTGCATTCGGTCAGAAAAAGATGTTTGACAAGCCATTGGTCGGCATCCTGCACTTTGCCGTGTATGCCGGTTTTATCCTGATCAATATGGAAGTTCTGGAAATTGTACTGGATGGAATTCTTGGAAAGCATCGTCTTTTCGCTTCATTTCTGGGCTCGTTTTATCCGGTTCTCATTGGCTTTTTTGAATTTCTGGCAGTTGCTGTACTGCTGGCCTGCGTTATATTTCTATTTCGCAGGAGTGTTGCGAAAGTAGCACGCTTACAGCCTGTCCGCCACCGTGAAATGAATGGCTGGCCGGCGCTGGACGGCAAGCTGATCCTGATTTTTGAAATTGTACTGATGATTGCCATTCTGACTATGAACGCTGCCGACAGTGTATTGCAGGATTTAGGCAGTGCGCATTATCCCAAAACCGGAAATTTTTGGTTCAGCCAGTTTTTAAAACCTTTGTTTGAAGGCTGGAATGAAAATGCGCTGATCATTTACGAACGTGCTGCATGGTGGTTTCACATTCTCGGCATTTTTGCGTTTGCCGTTTATGTTACCTATTCCAAACATTTGCATATTATTCTCGCTTTTCCAAATACGTATTTTTCAAGGCTGATCCCGAAAGGTGAAATGAAGAACATGCCGGAAATTACCAACGAGGTGAAAATGATGCTTGGACTGGAAAATGCCTCAGGCGAAACAGCCGAAGTTCCGGAACGATTCGGGGCCAGGGATGTGCAGGACCTGAGCTGGAAAAATCTGATGGATGCTTATTCCTGCACGGAATGCGGGCGTTGTACCGCGGCTTGCCCGGCCAATATAACGGGCAAAAAGCTTTCTCCCAGAAAAATAATGATGGATACGCGCGATCGTCTCGAAGATGTGGGCAGGAATATGCAGGCCAACAAAGGTAAATTTGTCGATGACGGGAAAAGTCTGATTGGTGATTACATTCTGGAAGAAGAAATTCTTGCCTGCACAACCTGTAACGCATGCGTGCAGGAATGTCCTGTGCTTATTAACCCGCTGGATATCATTCTTCAGCTCCGCCGCTACAAGATAATGGATGAAGCACAGGCGCCCGGTTCCTGGAACACGATGTTTCAGAATCTGGATACCAATCAGGCTCCGTGGAAATTTTCTGCCGGAGACCGCTTTAACTGGACGGAAGGTCTTGAACAGAAATCTGCCGGATAAGCAGCTATTAATCTAAATTGAAATTCCATGAGTGATTTGACATACAAGGTTCCGACAATGGCCGAAATGGCTGCTGCCAATGAATCTCCGGAAGTGTTGTTCTGGGTAGGCTGTGCGGGCGCATTTGACGACAGGTATAAAAAAGTGACGGTCGCTTTTGTAAAAATACTGAACAAGGCAGGAATCCGATTTGCGGTACTTGGAACGGAGGAAAGCTGCACGGGCGATCCTGCCCGGCGCGCCGGAAATGAATTTACCTTTCAAATGCTTGCCATGTCCAACATTCAGGTGCTGGATATGTACGGGATCAAGAAAATCGTTACGGCATGCCCGCATTGTTTCAATACGCTGAAAAATGAATATCCCGAACTGGGCGGCCATTATGAAGTAATCCATCATTCGGAATATCTCCAGCAGCTGATCAATGAAGGCCGCGTCCGGCTGGAAGGCGGCGAAACGTTTAAAGGCAAAAAGATTACTTTTCACGATTCCTGCTATCTTGGCCGCGCCAATAACATTTACGAAGCGCCGCGGCATGTACTGGAAGCGCTGGATGCCGATCTGGTCGAGATGAAGCGCTGCCGCACAAAAGGCCTTTGCTGCGGTGCCGGCGGAGGACAAATGTTTAAAGAGCCGGAACCCGGACGAAAAGACATCAACATTGAACGGATCGAAGAAGCAATCGGGACGGGAGCAAATACTATTGCAGTTGCCTGCCCGTTCTGTATGGTTATGATGACGGACGGCGTCAAGAACAAGGAAAAAGAGGATGCTGTAAAAGTGTACGATCTGGCGGAACTGATTGCGCGGGCGGAAGGATTGTGAATGGTGAAATGGTAAATGTAAGCAGTCAGATGTATGTTTTGTTGGATAATACCAATACGGAAATCTGGATAACAGAACTTATTTTTAAATGTAGTGTTTCAAAATACTGGCAACCGGCTTTTTTTGAAGCAGATTTTTCAAGTATTTAAATTATTTCAAAGTTATGTACATTCCATTCAGCGATATAGATTTACAGTCAAGAGTCTGGATTTATCAGGCCGACAGAACCATAACCAATGAAGAAGCGGGTATTATTACCGAAACGCTCAAAGCTTCTCTGGATGAATGGAAAGCGCACGGCAAGCCGCTTACGGCTTCGGCAAAAGTATTTGAACATCGGTTTGTCGTGATTGCCGTGGACGAAAGCGATGAACTGCCGAGCGGATGTTCGATTGATACTTCCGTTCACTGGCTGAAAGAAATTGGTCAGCGCATGAACATTGATTTTTTTGACCGCTCACTGGCTTATTTTGACGACAACAATACCGTTCAGACTGTGGCTGTGCCGAAAATCAAACAAGCTGTCATGAATGAACTGATTACGCCGTATACGACCATTTTTGACAATCAGGTGGCCAATAAAGCGCAATGGCTGAAAAGATGGAAAATACGTGCTTCCGATTCTTGGCTAAGCCGTTACTTTGCGCAGCAGACAAGTTCATAAGTTTAAAAATACCTGTTTTTGTAAATCAAATACCCGAATTCCGAATGAAATTTCTGCCCTTTGTCCGGCTGTCGTTAATTTGCCTGTTACTGCCCGGATGCAATGAAAATGTCGTTTATAAAGCGCATGAAAATATAGAGGACGGTCTTTGGTATATCAACAACAAGCCTTCTTTCAAGGTTGAAATAACGGATACTGTAAGCACTTACAACATGTATTACGTGCTGAGAAATGCATTTCAGTATCCGTATTACAATTTATATCTGACCAGAAATGTAATCGGTCCGGACAATAAACAGATTTCCAATACGCTGGAAGAAGTTTATCTTTCCAATGAAGTATCCGGGAAGCCTTACGGCCACGGGCTTGGTGATCTGTTTGATCATAAAATCCCTTTTCAGAAAAATTACAGGTTTAAAAAAGCAGGAATTTACACTTTTACACTTTCGCAGTCCATGCGGCAGAACCCGCTTCCTTTTATCATGAGCGTCGGAATCTGTGTTGAAAAAGTAAAAACAGAATAATCTGCAATCAATTTTCTACATTGGCTGCGGGCGAAGAAGACGCAGGCGGATTACCGGATTCATTCTTCTTTTTGGATTTGTTGCGGTAGCGGCGGTAAGGCTTTTTCTTGAATTCCGGAACTGCTTCTGCCTTTACATCGGTTTCTTCCTTTCTCCGCTCTACCTTTTCTCCTTCCTCTCTCCGTTCTACCCTTTTCTCTTCCCTTCTCCGTTCTACCCTTTCTCCTTCCCTTCTCCGTTCTGCTTTTTCTTCCGCTACTTCGTGAACAGGTTCTCCGAGTAAAAAGCCGTAAGGTTCAAGGCTCGGAATCGTATCCAGAACTACTTTCAGAATGGCAGTAACGGGCAATGCAAGGATTAACCCGGAAAGTCCCCACAACTGTCCGCCCAGAAACAAGGCAACAATGGCCGCAAGCGGGTTCACGCTCACTTTTGATCCGACAATATTGGGCGTAATAAAATTCCCTTCGAGAAACTGCACAAAGCTCATCACGCCGATAACGCCGACTGCATACCACGGCGAATCCATGGTAACAATGCTCAGCAATGCAGGAAGTATGGAACCGATCAGTATGCCGATATAAGGAATCAGAATCAGGAACCCGGCCAGAAACCCGAAGAAAATGGCATGCGGAATGCCGAGGATCAGCAAGCCGATGCTGTTCAGAACGCCGACAATAAGAATGACAAGAAACAGTCCGGAAAGATAGCTCTGGATTACTTCATAGATTTTTTTCAGAAGCAGATTCAGTTCATCATTGGATACATTGGTAACGGCCTTGTGAACAAAACGCCTGAAAAAATCACGGTACAAAAGGAAAAAGAAGATATATAAAGGAATCAGGATGAATGTGGAAATGGCTCCCGTAGTCGTAACCAGCGTATTCAGCAAAACGGCCCTTCCTTCGCTCAATGCATTGATCAGATACCTTTTGGCCTCGCTAACCTGCTGGCTCCGGCTGACGTTCAGATAACGCTCGCCCATGGTAAGCGCCTGATCCAGAATAGTTTCTGCTTTTTCGGTAATTCTGGGAAGCTCCTCTGCAAAACTCCCGATCTGGATCGAAACGACATATACCAGAATGGTGATCACAACGAACAAAGCCAGTATGCTGAGCAGAATAGCCCCGATACGAGGCACGCGGTGACGTTCCAGCCATGCACAGACCGGATGCAGCAGAATGGCCAGCAAAATCGAAAATGCAAGTGGAATGATTGTTTCCCGCAATGTAAACAGGATATACACCGTTGCAATAAGCGCCACAAGTATACTGGCCAGCTTCAGGTAAGCGGGTGTTTCTCTATCTTTGTTTGGGAGTGGACGTAATGTTGAATTCATGAATAAATTAATGTATCTGTGGTATGCGGTAAAAACTGTTTTGTGTACTTGTCAGCCGGATCATAGCATCAATAATTTCGAAAAGGTAAAATCTCATTATCAGATCAAAAAGATCGGTACGCTCCCGGCGGTTGCTGCTGAAAGTTCGGGGCTTGCTGCAGGTAACGGAAAAAATTCATTCTGGACTCATAATGACAGTGGCGGAAAAGCAGAACTTTACGAGTTTGATCTTTCCGGAAAACTGCTTTCAACAAAAACTGTTCCCGGCGCAAAAAATACAGATTGGGAAGACCTGGCAAAAGACCCGGAAAACAACATCTATATCGGAGATTTCGGCAATAACGCAGGTAACAGAAAATCTTTTGACATTTACAGGATTCCGCCCGATCAGAACGCTACGGAAAAAATCACTTTTGAATACGCCGCCCAGAAAGGCACATCCGGAGCTTCGGACATACCGGAATTCGATTGCGAGGCATTTTTTTATCACAATAAAAATTTATACCTTTTTTCAAAAAACTGGACCAAAGACAAACAGGTAAAACTGTACCGCCTGCCTGCGGAAAAAGGAAATCACAGCCTCTCGCCTGTTGACAGCATTTATATCGATGCGCTCGTTACTTCTGCAGACATCAGCCCGGACGGTAAAACTTTCGCTGTGCTGACTTATGGAAAAGTACTTTTATTCGGAGTAGACGGAAATGAAATCAACTTTAAAAAGCCGCTTGGCTGTTTCCGGCTGGTGAAAATGCAGAATGAAGCCATTCTGTTTCTGAATAATACCGACCTGCTGGTTACAAACGAACAAGGCAGTATTTACCGAATTACTTATCGCTGATATTATGTTTATGTTAACATTGGCCCGAAACATGTAATCTGAACATCACATCTGCTAATTTCATGTTGCGTTTTAATAATTAACTCAATGAGCACCGCTAAATCTGCCTCATCAGCCCCGAAAGTACTGGTTGTTGATGATGACTCTGATATTGTTGAACTTCTGGAATACAATCTCAATAAAGAAGGTTACAACGTTCTGACTGCCTGCAACGGCAAAAAAGCAATTGAAATTGCCAAAACATTTATTCCGGACCTGATCCTTCTGGATATAATGATGCCTCAGATGGACGGCATTGAAACCGGACGGATGCTGCGCCAGAACCCGGACATCAGAAATACGTATATTCTTTTTCTTACGGCCCGTTCCGAAGAATACTCGGAAGTTGCGGCTTTTGAAGTGGGTGCTGACGATTATATTACAAAGCCGATCAAGCCGCGTGCGCTGATGAGCCGCATCAACGCTTTGTTCCGCCGTGAAGCACAAAAAGCCGAATCCGGAGATCAGATCGACATTCTTGATTTATCTATAAACAGGAAAAACTATACGGTTACGCAGGATTCGGAAAAATCGGTTGTTCTGCCCAAAAAGGAATTTGAACTTCTGTTTTTTCTGGCCCAGACGCCCGACAAGGTTTTCAGCCGGGACGAACTGCTTCAGAAAATCTGGGGCGCCGACATATACGTGCTGGAAAGGACCGTTGACGTCCATATACGTAAACTGCGTGAAAAGCTGGGCGACAGATACATCAAAACGCTGAAAGGAGTCGGTTACATGTTCAGTACGGAACAGTAAACTATTTTTCAATTTCTTCCGGCTGGTTATCGTCTTTATCCTTATCTTTTTCCTTGTCTTTCTTCTTGCGGAAAGCCAGTTTTATATTTACCTCGCCATTTTCATCAATGGCACGGAGGAATATCTTTGAACCGTCTTTTTTCTCTTCATTATTGGGATCAAGAACATAAGTGGAATCCCTTTTTTTAAGATTGCTGAGCGGTATCTGAATATTGATGTCCGTTTTGGTACCAAAGCTGTAAATGCCGTCAATGTAAAGCGTAAGTACATTGGATTCAATTTCCATCGGCTGGATTTCTATTTCCTGCCCTTTCAGGATGAAGTCTGTGCGAATAGGCGCAAATTTTACTCTTTCAAAATTGCGCTTTTTAAATATAAGCCGTTTCATTTTCATGAACGGTTCAAAATTAATGATGTAGCCGTTTGTAAAATCAATCCGCAAATTTCCTTTCATCGTAGAAGGAACAAGCCTTACATTGTTATTCAGCCTCGATTCAAAATTGAAATCCGTACTCAGTATCCCTTTCAGATTGTCATGCGTAAACGTTTTCTGGCCGAAATTATCGAAAGAGTAAAAAACCGAATGTACGTCTGCATTTTTAATATTTCCTCTTACTGCAAGGCGCGGCAAAGGACTAGCGCCCGAATTATCCATTTCGCCTGAAACCCTTACGCTGCCTTTCCCAAATGCTTTCATCATAAAATATTCTATGCTTACGGCATTGTTTTTGATTGTAAACTGGCCTTTTACATCCTTGGCGTTAAAGTTCCGGTATTTCAGGTTTTTGGAGTCCAGCTTCGCCACAATCTGCATCTGATCAATGGCTTCATCCAGCAGCTCCGAAAGTTTCAGTTTCTTTTTCCTTCTTACCGTTGTCTTTCTCGGCGCCAGCAAGGTTTCAAGCCAGTTCAGCTTCCAGGTCGGAATGTTGATATTTACATTTGCTGTCAGCAGCCTCGGCGAACCAAACAGATAAGGAACCAGGTCCACGACTGTCCCCTGAAAATACATCATATTTTGTCCGTCGAAAACACTTATGGCCGGGAATACGAGTACTTTTTCATTGAATGTAAAATCACCTTTGATTTTTGCCAATCTTACTTGCCGCGGCAAATAATCCATGGATATGTTATTGAGCGCTACTTTTCCGCTCAGTTTCCCGTTAAAGCGTTCTTTTTTCGGATCATAAAAGTTTTTGAGGCTTCCGTCAAAGTGAAAATCAATTTTCGCCGTTCCGTTGCGAAACCGGTAACGAACCGGGTCCAGAAGTTCGTTCATATTGCTTGAATCCGCAGAAACGACACCGTCCAGCTTGGCTACGGGATTAAAGAAATTGGTTACTGCGAGGGAAAACTTAAACGGTATTTTTTCAAACATTCCGATAACGTTCGGAGCAGTAATCCGCGAATTGTAAATGCTTGGAAACTGCGTGGTATCGGCCTGGTTTGTAAAATGTCCCGTAGTCTGCATATTCCGCAATACGCCGACGGGCAATTCGTATTTGAACGGTTCTGTCTTGAAAAAAACGTCAACACGCGGCTGCTCGCCGTTTAATTTTCCGTCTATTTTTACCTGCGTATCTACATTTGCCTGAATGCCGATGGAATCAAGCTGTTCCCGAAGTCTTCGTGTCAGAAGCGGCAATGCATTCTTGACGGCTATTTTCTTTACGCCAAAACTCAGCTTGAAAGCTCTTGTCGTGTCCGAAAAGTCAAATTCTCCGTTTATGCCGATTTTGTCATGCGTTGCACTTTCCAGCGAAGAAGGAGCGATCAGGAGTTTTTTGGTATTTTCATTGTACGAAAGGGCCAGATCAAGCATGGCTTCCTGCCTGACCAGAAATCCGCCTTTCCGGGGCTTGAATGTAAGCCCGTTAAAGAAAACAGATCCGGTAAATCGGGCATTTGTGGCAGTATCCGTTACATTCGTTATGTTGACAGCATCATGAAAAAGGGCGCCGTAGTATTTTTCCTTGACGGAATCGGAATAGCTGACAGCAAAGTTGATGAATCTCAGGTTTCCAAGCTTCTTTACAATTCCGTCGCGATGGCCCACGTCACGGTTAATGGCCGAATCCTGCGGCGACGACCTGAAAATGGTCATATTGGAGTACCCGTCTTTTTGTACAAACATTTTCAGGCTGCCGTTCTGCAGGATCAGGTTTTTGATTTTTATATCCCCTTTGTAAAAGTTCTGCAGGTCCAGTGCAACCTGCATGTATTCCGCTTCAAGGAACGGCTTTTTATGAATCTGATAAAGGCTATCCGTCAGTCTCACATTTTCCATGGTGAAGTTCAGCCCAAACTGACCTTTAAACGGCCGGAATTTAAAATCCTCAATTTCAAGATGTCCGTTCAGGTTTTCATTGACCATTTCCTGAACCGTCCGGAAAAATTTTTCTTTATTTCTGTAAACCCAAATTTCAACGGCGCCAAACAAAAAGAACGCACATAAAGCAACTATACCAAAGATTTTTAAAATTCTTGCAAACATGAACGGAGAAGGATTTAACGAATAGATGTATGTGTTAAACTACTGAACAGCCGGTTACTGTATACCTCATACGCAAGGCCATTAATAACGTGCCAGAAATCATACCGTTCGCTGGATACATGATCTTGCCGGTTTCAGTTTCGATATTCACGTCAAAATGTACTAATTTTGCGCACTATTTTGAAATACAGACATTTGTTATTTTAATTACTGCTGTAAAATGCTATTGAGCGAACAGGAAATATTACGTCGTCAAAAACGGGAAGAACTGATGCGGTTAGGTATTGAACCTTATCCTGCCGAAGAATTTGTGGTAAATACTTATGCATCGGACATTACCAAGAATTACGAGAACAACAAGATTGATTACAAGTATGTAACGATGGCCGGAAGGCTGATGGGTTTTCGTATCATGGGCAGCGCGGCTTTTGCAGAGTTGCAGGACAGTACGGGCAGAATCCAGCTTTACTTCCGCCGCGACGACTTGTGCCCCGGCGAAGACAAAACACTTTATAACACCGTATTCAAGAAATTGCTGGATATTGGTGATATCATTGGCATCACAGGCTTTGTTTTTACTACGCAAACGGGTGAAATCTCTGTTCATGTTCAGGAATTTAAAATCCTTAATAAATCGCTCCGTCCCTTGCCGGTTGTAAAACGGGACGAAGACGGAAACATATACGACGGCTTTACCGATCCGGAACTGCGTTACCGCCAGCGTTATGTAGACCTGATCGTAAATCCGGAAATCCGTGCTATTTTCATCAAAAGAGCCAGGATTATTACAACCATGCGCTCTTACTTTGATTCAAAAGGCTGGCTGGAAGTGGAAACGCCCGTACTTCAGTCCATTCACGGTGGCGCAGCAGCAAGGCCGTTCGAAACGCACCATAATGCACTGGATGTCGATCTGTTTCTGCGCATTGCTACCGAGCTGCACCTGAAGCGATTGATTGTAGGCGGTTTTGAAGGCGTTTATGAATTCGGCAAGCTTTTCAGGAATGAAGGCATGGACCGCACGCATAACCCGGAGTTTACAACCGTGGAATTGTATGTCGCTTACAAGGATTATCTGTGGATGATGCAGATGACCGAACAAGTGCTGGAACAAGTCGCAATAGCTGTTAACGGAACCACAACAGCCGTATTCGGGGATAAAGAACTGAACTTTGCCGGTCCGTACCCACGCCTGAGCATTACGGATGCCATTCTTCAGTACACCGGGCTCAATGTGGACGAGCTGGATGAAGCGGCCATCCGCAGCCAGTGCCGGGAATGGGGAATGGAAGTAAGTGAAAGTATGGGCAAAGGAAAGCTTATTGATGAAATCTTTGGTGAGAAAGTTGAGGAAAATATTATCCAGCCGACATTCATCATTGATCATCCTGTTGAAATGTCTCCGCTTACAAAGAAACACCGTACCAAAAGCGGCATGGTGGAACGCTTCGAACTTTTCGTTAACGGCAGGGAAATTGCAAATGCCTACTCCGAGTTAAATGATCCGATCGAGCAGCGCGAACGCTTTGAAGACCAGCTTAAACTGAAAGAACGCGGCGATGACGAAGCCATGGAAATGGATGACGATTTTCTGCGCTCGCTGGAATACGGAATGCCGCCTACATCGGGAATCGGAATCGGAATTGACCGCCTGACGATGCTGCTGACCAACAATTCAAGCATTCAGGAAGTGATCTTTTTCCCGCAGATGCGTCCTGAAAAGAAGCCGGAAATGGCGAAAGAAACGGATTATATGCAAGCAGGCGTGCCCGCAGTATGGATTCCGGCTTTGCAGAAAATGAACATTCTGACCATTGAACAGCTGAAAGCAGCCAGTCCGAACAAAATTTTCAATGATCTTGGCGGCATGCGGAAGAAGCTTAAAATAGAAGAAAAAATGCCTTTGCTGGACGAAATAAAAGCATGGGTTGAATAGCTATAAAAGTAAAAATGCCGCAACGGATTGCGGCATTTTTACTTTTCGCAAAAAAAATACAACTATATCTTTTTTACCTGCACAGCGTTTAGTCCTTTCTTGCCTTCAACGACTTCGTATTCTACTTGATCGTTTTCACGGATAGTAAGTCCTCCCAATCCTGTCACATGGACAAAAATGTCTCTGTTTGTGTCGTCTTCCACGATGAAGCCGTATCCCTTAGCTTCATTGAAAAATTTTACAGTACCTGTTGGCATAATAGTTGAAATAAAAAAATTGAAATAAGGTGAAAATACAAAGGAGTTGCAAGCGTTTCAGATTAAACCTTTCATAACGTTACCAAATAATTGAGGGAGGCTCAACCCAATGGCAAAAGAAATTTTGGTATTTTTAGTCAGGACATGCTGATTATAATGAACAACTTACAAAACCTTCAATCACAAAGAAACAAAAATTGTTTGTAAAACAATTTATTTGAATAAAGAATTTGAAAACTTACGAGTAAGCGGTAAAGCAGTCCGGGAAGTCAATTTGAATAAAATTCAGTATTCGGATTGTATCTCAAAGCTAAATTCCTTAATTATGAATTAAATATTGCTATAAAAGGTATGAACAGACTTCGGTATTACGTGGAAGACCAGATATTTGGCGTGTGTGCGAAGTTGGGCGAAAAGCTTAATTTCCCTGCCAGCAGTATACGGCTGTACTTTATTTATGCAACCTTCATGACCTTCGGGTCGCCTATTATCCTGTACCTGATCATGGCTTTCTGGATGGAGATCCGCCAGCACTGGCGCAGACATAACAGTCCCACTATTTGGGAGTTATAGAATTCCTGATTCCTGTAAGCTGATAAAACCTGTGTTTTCCCAACACAAAATATTCCCATACGACACTTCTGTAATATAACGGAGCACGGTAAGTTGTTCTTTTTGTTGATGTTAACAAAGCCGGTATCATTGCGTAAAAAGCAAAATGTGCCCTGATAATGGCAATTACATCCGGCCATGCGCCTGTTGCCATAAACCGTACACTGGAAATCCCATCCAGAACCAATCTTATGAAAACCGTTTTCCATCTGCGGCCTTTCGGCAGGTTTTTGAAAAGCATGATGAGATTGTTCCTGTAATTCAGAAAGGTTTTCCTTGGATTGGATTTGTGGAGCGTTCCTCCTCCGACGTGATAAACGACTGATTTCCCGCAATAAGTAACTCTGTACTGCATGTTAAGCAATCGCCAGCACAAGTCGATTTCTTCCATGTGGGCAAAAAACTGTTCATCAAACCCGGATGCTTCATGAAAAGCTTTGGACCTTACAAACAGGCATGCGCCCGTGGCCCAGAACACATCTTTTTCATCATCATACTGGCCAGAGTCCTCTTCCCGCGTATCGAAAATACGTCCGCGGCAGAACGGATAGCCAAGATAGTCCATATAGCCACCGGCTGCGCCGGCATATTCAAAATGTGTCGGAAGATCGTAGGAACGGATTTTAGGCTGGCATGCTGCAATTCTCTGATCCGAGTCCATAAAGGAAATGACAGGCTCGATCCAGTTGCTGGTGACCTCAATATCCGAGTTCAGCAATATATAATAATCCGCCGAAATATGCCGGAGGGCTTCATTGTAGCCTCCTGCATACCCGCGGTTTTCAGAAATGGAAAGTTTCCGTATTTCAGGATAATTTTCGTGCAGCCAACTAAGCGAATGGTCCGTGGAAGCATTATCTGCAACCCAGATATCATAGCCTTCTGAATACCGGATTACGTATGGAAGAAACTTTTCAAGATAATGCTGACCGTTATAATTCAGGATTACAATCGCAACCGTGGAAGCCATCAGGTATTATTTTATTTCATAAACCCGCCAAGATCCAGTCCCGGGATATTGGGCAGTACGCCGTCTGTTGCTTTCTGCAGGTGCTCTTTGATTTTGGGCTCAATATTTTCAAATGCCTTGTTAACCGCAGCAACAATAAGATCCTGAAGCATTTCCTTGTCATCCGGATTAATCAGGTCTTTATCCAGTTCAAGGCCGATCAGTTCCTTTTGTCCGTTAACGGTTGCTTTTACCATTCCGCCTCCGGATTCTGCAGTTTGTGTAATTCCTCCCAGCTCATCCTGAGCTTCTTTCATACGGGACTGAAGGTCTTTCATTTTACCCATCAGCCCCATCATATCTGCCATATTTCCAAACATATCTCTGCTGTTAAGTTTTACGCTGATATAAGACCATTCCAAGTAAAATGGTTCCTATCTCAGAAGCATAAATGTACCACTTTTTTCAACAGTTTGATTGATATCGTCTGTGAATGTAACTTTATAAATGTATGAACCCGTCGGTGCATCGGCCCCGTTTATTTTGCCGTCCCAACCATCCGCAAGGGCGTTTGAGCGGAAAATCACTTCTCCCCAGCGGTTGAATACGGAAAAATCAAAGGATTTCAGCTGCGTAGACTTTGCCAGCAGCACGTCGTTAAACCCGTTGCCGTCAGGCGTAAAAGCATCCGGAACAAAAACACCGGCATTCCGCCTGTAACTGATGATATTGGAAAAGCTCTCGAAACCGGGTACACTGGAAATTGCCTTAACCTGAAAATCAAATTCAAGTTCACTTTCCTTATCCAGCTTTATAAAATATCCGTGGCTTTTCTGAACCGGAATTTCCTGCTGTGTTCCGCTTGTACCTTTTTGTATTATGCTGTACTCTTTCAACCCGCCCAAAATCGGAAGTTCTGAGTTCCAGAAAAGTTTTGTCAATTCATTTTTGAGCAATATCGTGCAGATCGGCTGAGTTGGCGGCAGCTTTTGTCCGCACGAATTCTGATAGCTCAAACGATAGCAGTACGATTTTTCATCCGTTTTTACAGAAAGATCCGAATACTCGTTCTGATTATATAAAGTAATTATTTTCTTGAAATCACTGCTGCCCGCTTCTGCTTTTTCTATGGATAAATCATACGTGCTGTTCGGACCAGAACCTGGAATTTTTGCCTTTATTGTTACTGAATTGTCGCTCATTACAGAAACCGAAGCCTGCTGAATCGGTTTTGGAACCGCTATTTCTGCCTTGATTCCTATTGGAGCCGAAGTAGACGTTACGTCATTGATCCGGGCGACAATCTGATATTCCGAATAACTTCCGCATTGTACATCTTCATCGGTATATGTAACTTCCGAAACGGATGTAAATGACTTGATAACTGTTCCGTCCCGCAGCAGATCGTAACTTTTAAATCCGTCGGGACTGCCGTACTGATTCCATGTAAGCACATTTTTCCCGTCTTCGGATTTTCCTGTAAGCACCATGGAGCTGATGACTTTGCTGTCCATTTTCCCGGAACACAAATCTTCCGAGGACAATTTCAAACGGTAAACCTGCTTTGCGTTCAATCCTTTTATATCGTAAGGCTGCGTTCCGCCGGAAGATCTGCTTCCTGCCGTAATATAGGAAATACCGTCCGTACTATACTGAATGCTAGTCGGGATTGCGGTTAAGCCCAGGTAATGAAGCCGGATCGAGCCGTCCCCGCGCATTTCTACTGCTTTAATCTGAATATTGCCGAGCTGCGCCTGCTGAAAGGAAATGGTTGCTGAGTAAGGACGGCCGCGCGTACAGGCCGAATTGGAATTATACAGCCCGATTACTTTTACGACCGGACTTGCCGAAGTATTGTTATAATAATGTTCAGCTGCCATCACTGCTCCTTTCGCAACAATCTCGACAGGACTGTTATCGCCCCAATTGATTTCGTATTGATCGTATGCCTGAGATATTTTGTTGTCCTGAATAACAAGATTTACTTTCCCGCCGCCGCAGGAAGTATATTGCGCATTAACCGGCTGACTTTCATAAACTTTAACATTCCGGCATGCAGTTGCTATTTTTCCGGAAGAAAGAAATACCCGCTGAAGGATAGTGAAATTTCCCGCTGTATTGTACTGGTATGAAGAAAGATTTATATAGCCAGGATTGGCATTTCCCTTGTAATCCAGTACATATTCCACTGCAATCGGGTCGGGAACCGTATTGCTGATCTTGACAAGCAGCGGCGCGCAGCCTTCACTTTTATCAAGCCCGAAACCGCCTCCGCCGACATCACACAAACCCTGGCTTTGTACGGAATTACTCAGGTATGAAGCCAACAATGGCAAGACAAACAGCAAGTTCAATTTCATAAGTGTGTGCAACATTTAATAATAACTTTTTCAAAAAATTAAAATTAACGTTGAGCATCACGAAATCCGGCTTATGACCAAAGCAACTTCTCTCCGATCCAGAAACCTTTAAAAATCTTCACTAATAACTTTTCACCTCTTACTTTTCACTTCTTACATCCAGACACGTTCATTACCGGATCAGTAAAAAGCTTCCTTCTTTCCTGACTTCCTTACCGGCAGAATCCGTCAGGTCAATTTTGTACAGATAATATCCTGCCGGCGCTTTTCCGCCCGACGTGTTGCCGTCCCATCCTTCCGCGGCATTTCTGGAATGAAAAATCACTTCTCCCCAGCGGTTGAATACAGACATACTGAAATCGGTTACAAAATATGCTTTCACTTCAAACCTTTCATTGTATGCATCTCCGTTTGGCGTAAATGCATCCGGAATCAGCAAAATGGCATTCTGCGAAAAGTTGAGCACATTGGAGTAACTCACTAGATTCCCGCTTGCCGAGTTCGCTTTTACCTGAAAAGAAAATGCCGACTGCGCTTCCAGATCCAGTGTGTGGCTTGTTTCCAGCTGCTTTGGAATTTCATCCAGAACGTTTCCGGTTGCTGCATCCGTCTGCACAAGATCATAAGAACTTATTCCTTGTGTAAAAGGAGAATTCCCGTTCCAGGAAATCCTGGAAGTACTGTTTTCCAGAAATATGGAGCATACCGGCGAACTGTAATCCGGCCCCCGCACATTACAGGCATTTTCATAAATAAAGCGATAACAATACGAACTTTCATTTGTATTCACGCCTGAATCTTCAAACTGCAGGCTTTGATTATCCAACGGTGAAACTTGCTGAAAATCCGTACTTCCGAGCAAAGCCCTTTCCACAATCAGATCGTAAGTGCTTGTAAGTCCTTCACCCGTAAGTTCAACTTGCGTCGAAATGGTTTTTTCATCCTTAACCGTCACACTGGCTGTATTGATCACTTCCGGTGCTACTGTTTTTGGCTGAAGACTGACAGGCGCAGAATACGAACGTACATCATCGGAAACAACCGCCACAATCACGTATTCATACAATGTCCCGCATTTTACATCCGTATCCAGGTAAGAAAGCTGATCCGAGGTAACAAAAACCACCGTTCCGTTACGCACCAGCTGATATTGCAGCACATTGCCGGAAAACGTCAGATGCTCCCACGAAACGGATATGATTTCATCCAGTGAAAAATCGCCTTCTTTCAGCAACATGCTGCTGACAATCGGGCTTTCGATTGTATTGCCGCAAATATCCGTGGAAGACAGCCTGAACCTGTAAATCTGTGCAGGATTGAGATTGCCGATGGTTACAGAATGTGAGCCTGCAGACTGGCTGGTTTTCCCGGTTGGCACAAACTGGCCGTTTCCGCCGTCCATCAGAATTTCGGTCGGGACGCCTTCCATGCCGTCGTATATAATCTTGGCTTCTCCGGATGCAAGCATTTCAACGGTCCGGATTCCGACTTCTGTCAGTGGCTGCGGTACAAACGGGCCGGTAAATGTGGTCGAAACCGAATTTTGCTGGCATTGTCCGCTATTGTATCTTCCGCTTACGATAATATCCGGTATATTTCCGTTTGGATAGGAATGATTTATCACTACATTATTGCTCCCCGTCAAGGTTACCGACTCTTTTGAACCGTCGCCCCAGTTTACTTCAATAAAGTCATACGATTTTGAAATGCTGTCATTGATAATCGACAACTGTGCTTTTCCGTCGGGGCATTTGATCAGATTGGCTCTGGGTGCTCTTGTTTCCAGAACTTCAATATCCTGGCACTGGCTGAAACCTGTTCCGTTGGCGCTTCCAAACTGTAAAATGGTATAAGTACCCGGGCTCGTATAGACATAGGAAGAATCCTGCGTAACGTCACCCGCGTCCGGCGATCCTTTTGACCTGTCAAAATTGAAAGCATAACTTATATTTTCCGCGCCGGCTACTTCATTCTGAACGGAAATGGTCAAAGGCGCACAGCCTTGCGCCGCACTGATTGAAAACCCGCCTGTAGTTCCGCAATTTTGTCCTGAAACCTCGTTCTGAAAAAGTGTGAATATGCCGAATAAGAAAAATAGTAGTAGTCTGATCTTCATAAGTTGAGTAAAAGTTGTATCCGAAATAAGGAGCCTGTGATTGAAAAAGGTTTTTGAAACGGAACCAGAGAATCCTTTGTTTAAATGCAACGGAGGTTCAAAAATAGAACTTTCAATATTAACACTGTACCTTTGCAGTGTAAAAACGAGTTTTTGCATAAAACTATTTTTTATCGACCTTATTAATGAACAACAATAGCAATCCGATTGTGCTTGATTCCATAGAAGAAGCCATTGAAGCCATCCGCAGAGGTGAATTGATTATGGTAGTCGATGATGAAGACCGCGAAAATGAAGGTGATTTCATTTGTGCCGCCGAACTTGTCACACCCGAAATAGTGAATTTCATGGCGCGTGAAGGCCGCGGCCTGATCTGCGTACCGCTTACAGAAGAGCGTTGTGCCGAGCTGGAACTGGAAATGATGGTCGGCAATAATACCGCGCTGCATGAAACTGCCTTTACCGTTTCGGTTGATTTGCTGGGCAATGGCTGTACAACGGGCATATCCGCCAGTGACCGTGCCAAGACCATTCTTGCACTTGTCAATCCGGAAACGAAACCTGCTGATCTTGGCCGTCCGGGACATATTTTTCCTTTAAGGGCTAAAAAAGGCGGTGTGCTGAGGCGTACAGGACATACCGAGGCTGCGATTGATTTCCCTCGTCTGGCGGGATTGTCTCCGGCAGGCGTTCTGGTGGAAATCCTGAATGAAGACGGTTCTATGGCGCGCCTTCCGCAGCTTCGTGAAATTGCTGATCGCCTTAAACTTAAACTGGTCAGTATCAAAGATCTGATTGAGTACCGGCTTCGGAAAGAATCGCTTATCAAAAGAGAAATCGGTGTCGATATGCCTACGAACTGGGGCCATTTTGACCTTATCGCCTATCGTCAGATCAATACGGGTGATCTGCATCTGGCTTTGGTTAAAGGAACCTGGGAAAAAGATGAGCCTGTACTCGTACGCGTTCATTCTTCCTGCGTAACCGGTGATATTTTCGGATCGTGCCGCTGCGACTGCGGCCCGCAACTGCATGCTGCGATGGATATGGTGGATAAAGCCGGAAAAGGTGTTATCGTTTATATGAATCAGGAAGGCCGCGGAATTGGTCTGCTGAATAAGTTAAGGGCTTACAAATTACAGGAAATGGGCCGCGATACCGTGGAAGCCAATCTTGAACTCGGGTTTCCGATGGACGACCGGGATTACGGCGTTGGCGCTCAGATTTTAAGAGACCTGAATGTTACAAAGCTGAAACTGATTACCAATAATCCTAAGAAACGTGCGGGATTGATCGGTTATGGACTGGAAATCGTGGAATCCGTCAATATCGAAATCTTGTCAAATCCGCATAACGAAAAATATCTTTTGACAAAAAGAGATAAAATGGGGCATAACCTGAATAATCTTACCATTTCCACGACGCAAGGATGACAGCCGTTCAGATTGTAACCAATGAAAACGATATTCTGAAATGCCGCAGTGCAATACAGGCATTGCGGCCATTGCTCACCGGCGATCTTTACATGGAAGCTGTACAAAAAACGTTGGCGGATAACCGGCAGATCATTTTCATTGAAGAAGCAGACGAAGCGGTGGCCATATCCGTTTTTGAAACAGGTTACAATTTGTTCCGTGGAAAATATATTTACATTGATGACCTTTCCACACTTCCTGCTCACCGGAAAAAGGGATATGCAGGAATTTTGCTGGACTGGATCATGAATTATGCAAAGCAGGAAAATTACAACGAGATTCATCTTGATTCCGGCGTTAACGAAGCACGCACAAATGCACACAGACTTTATCTGAACAAGAGATTCCAGATAACCAGTATGCATTTTGTAACCAGAGTCTGACTTGTATTCAGGCTTTTCAATTGGATTTATTAACAGCGGTATCAACTTAAATGGATATTAATCAGGTTTTTGAAGCATTTAATTCCCTGCGTGTACTGGTTATCGGAGATGTCATGCTGGACTCGTATGTCTGGGGAAAAGTAGAAAGAATATCGCCGGAAGCGCCTGTTCCAGTTGTCAATGTCCGGAAACGCGAATACAGGCTCGGCGGAGCAGGAAATGTATTGTTAAACGTTCAATCGCTTGGAGCAGAAGCCATTATATGTTCAGTTATTGGAACGGACAGTTCAGGTGACTTGCTGCAAGAAAGCCTTCGCGCAAAAGGTCTCAACTGTGAAGGCCTGATCCGGAGCGAAAACCGGATTACAACCATTAAAGAACGCATCATTGCCGGTTCCCAGCAGGTTGTGCGTATAGATACGGAAACAGACAAGCCGGTATCAAAAACAGAAAGTGAAAAACTGGTTGCAAAAGCCAAAGAGCTGATTCCTTCATGTCAGGTCATTATTTTTGAAGATTATGACAAAGGCGTTTTAACGGCGGAATCCATTGCAGAAATCACTTCCTTTGCCAATGCACAAAATGTCCCAACCGTTGTGGACCCTAAAAAGCGCAATTTTCTTTCCTATCATCATACCACGCTTTTTAAACCCAACCTGAAAGAACTTCGCGAAGGACTGAAAGTAGAATTCAATGTGGATAATCCGGAGGAATTGCAGTCAGTTGTTCAGCAACTGAAAGAAACATTGCATATAAACGGTGCATTGATCACGCTTTCGGAACGAGGCGTCTTTATTGATTTTAAAGAAGAAATCCACAAACTTCCTGCGCACATCCGTCATATTGCGGACGTTTCCGGCGCCGGCGACACCGTGATCAGCATTGCGGCATGCTGCATCGCGCTGAACTTGCCTCCGAAAGCCATTGCTGCCATTTCAAATCTGGGCGGCGGTCTCGTGTGCGAGCTTGTAGGCGTCGTTCCGATTGATAAAAATCTATTGAAAGCAGAAGCTCAAAAACTGTTTTAAGCGAAAACGTATTTCACTTCCTTTTACCAGTTTACGCCCGATTGCCCGAGTCCCATTCTGCGTGTGAACTTGGAAGAAAGCTTGGAACGGCTTGTTATATAACGTACGCTTGCGCCGATGTAAGGCGTAACCGCCGGGTTTTCAGAAGAAAGATTCTGGCGTGCGCTGTTGAAAGTCCGTAACTGGCGGAAAGTGGAAACGCCGGCTTCAAGGGAAATATTCAGTGCTGTAAACAAATGTGCGTTAGCAGAAATCCCGGTTTTTATGTGCCTGTAATTTTCGCGCATCAGCTTTTTTTCCTCCGGTGTCTGCACCTGAAAACCGCCGCTGTAACCATTCAGGCCGGCCAGCATATCCACATTAAACCATTTGGTCGCTTTGTAATTTACGTTGGCCATAAACGGGAGCAACGCGGATGCGCGCCAATGTTTTCCCAATCCTTTATTAACCCCCAGGACCGGAATAAAACGCAGCTTTTGATTATATGTCAGAACAGAACCGTACATGATCTGCGTACGCAGGCCCAGAATATGCATCCGGGCAGCACCTCCCCAGAAAAAAGGCTGCGGGCTGAAAAATGTTTCGTTCGTTTCTGTAATCCCCAATCCGCCGCCGTATACCCAAAGCCGGTCTTTGATACTGGCCTGCAAGCGTATAACGCCCAATGAAAGTGTTTTGTAGCCGTTTTCGGGACTGTTTTTTCCTTCAACAGTCGGCTGGATCTGATTATACTGCGCCAGCATAACCGTGTGAACAGCCCTGAGGTCAAACTTTTTCTTCAGACTATATCCAAGCTGAACTTCACTCTGGACCGGAATAATGCCTAAAAACCCGGTCCGGGTCATTCCGAAATCCTGCGTTCCGTTTAGGCTTGAAGGAACGGCATAATCTGCTTTTAACGTAACGTTCGGATAAAAAAGCCTGCTCAGGGCAAAATGCTGTGCATTTACAGAAGTTACACTTGCGAGTAAAAAACAGGCAGACAGCCAGCGGAAAGAGATCATGCGAAGAAATTAGGTGCGTGGATTTGGCAAATAACGTCAAAATTTATGACCTATTGTGTGACAAATTCTTGTATGCTATTTTGACAAAAAATATGTTCTTTTACAAACACCGCACTTACACTAGCTAAATACATGTTTCAATTACCTTCTCTGCAGACACTTGCAAAAAGTCTCTTTCACACTTTTACAAGGTACAAATGGATCGTACTGATCGTTTTTGTTAAAACCATTTTGTTAATCTGGCATAATGAAACAGCGTTTGACGATAAAAATTCAAGATACCTGCTGTTAAGAGCAATATTTACGGCTTTTATCGCACTTCCCCTCGCACTTGCCGTTGAGCTTGCAGCGGAAAGACGGTTGTGGAAAACATCAGTGAAAATTGCAATTATGGCCATTTTGGCTTCGCTGCTGGCTTTGTTTTTCTTTACGCTTGCACCCGAACCCGATCAGGATGATCTGTACCGTTTTTTCCTGTTCATGGCTGGCGCACATCTGCTCGTCTCTTTTGCGCCGTTTTTGGGATTTAATGAACCCAACGGATTCTGGCAATTCAACAAATCGCTTTTTCTCCAGATCCTTAATGCTACTTTGTATGCCGTTACACTTTATATAGGGTTGCTCATTGCCGTAGAAACGGTGAAATTCCTGTTCAACATCAGATTTTCGTTTCAAATAGAACAGGATCTGATGGCCGTTACTTTCAGTCTTTTTCATACGCTCTTTTTCCTGAGCAAAATTCCCGAGCCGCTTGCCGGCCTGGAACAGGAAACAAGCTATCCGTCCGGACTGAAAATATTTACGCAGTACGTGCTGCTTCCGCTTGAAGTTATTTACCTCGTTATTTTATACGTTTATACGGGCAAAATCCTTGTGCAGTGGAAATTGCCGGAAGGCGGCGTTGCTTATCTTGTACTTGCATTTTCAACAGCCGGAATTCTGGCATTGCTGCTGCTTTATCCGTTACAGAACAATCAGCATGAGCGCTGGATCAACCTTTTCAGCCGTCGTTTTTACCTTGCACTGCTGCCGCTGATTTTACTTCTTTTTACCGGAATTTTTCGCCGGATCAATGATTACGGCATTACGGAAAACAGGTATCTCGTTGCGGTACTTGCCTTCTGGCTGCTTGGCATTACGGTTTATTTTCTGTTCGGCAAAAAAGAAGACATTCGCTGGATACCGGTTACGTTGTCGATCATTTGCTTTGTACTGCCAATTGGTCCATGGAATATTTTTACGGTTGCCAAAAACAGTCAGCTTCGGCAATTTCATGATTTGCTTACAGAATACAAATTGCTGGATAACCATGGAAAAATTACAGGAAAAGCAAAAATGCCCGCGGAGGATTACGAGCAGGTTTTTTCCATTGCCCGGTTTTTTACTTCGCGCGACAAGGAAGCACTTGCGGGTTATTTTTCCAATTTGCCAAAAAAGCGAAAACATGCTTACCAACTCGATAATGCAATAGAAGACCGGCTAAGGGAACATATCACCAGCAGTAAAGCCGAAAATTATGACAATTACATGACCTATTCTTCACGCAATGCTTCGGGAATGCAGTCAGATTTCACGATTGAAGGATATGAACATCTGTTTTTCTTCGACGGCGTGGAAAGTATGATTACAACGCATCGTGAATGGCAAATTCAAGCAGAAGATCAGGGCAGGATTCTGAATGTTTATAAAGCAAACAAAAAAGTTTTCAGTATTGATATTGACAAAAAAATCAAGGAGCTGAATAAAGACTTTGGAAGAAACAGCACGGAAGTTCCTGCTTCCCGGCTTTTTATTGATAGTCAGAATTCGGAAAACAGGATTCGGGTTGTTTTTAAATCATTATCCCTGAATGGCCGGTATTATTCATGCGAAGGCGTATTTCTGTACAGTAATCTGAAACGCTGAAATAGCACAAACAGACTTTTACGACATTTTAAGATCAGGTTTGCTGATCTTCCCAGATGCGCTGAAGTTCCTCTACGTCTGCAAGATCTTTGGCTCGTGCAGTTGCCTTTTTTTCAGTAATCAAATCCGATAAGCCGATTACTTTAAACGGCACACCTTCAAAATCGGCTTGTAAACTTCTTTTGTAACAGACATCAAAATCCTGTTCGGAAAATGCCCGCAGGTAATGGCCCATATCCAGCTCAAATCCTGATAATCCAAAACGTACGGAAGTCCAGCCGAAAATCAGCGGCATGCCTTTCAGTAATTCCGATCCCGGAACCTCGTTTTCCTTTAATGCCTGAACCAACGCCAGCATATTCCCCGAATCATTTTTGATCCAGAGATCCATGTCCAGCGTAGTTCGGATGTGGCCGTGAACAACGCCCGCCATTCCGCCGACCAGCAAATATTTTACATCAAACCTGTTGAGACTTTCAAGAAGATGTAATACATCATTACTACTAATATCCATAAAAAGCGCTTTTTTGTTTAACGGATTGGAACGATAAAGTTTTCCAGCCAACCTGTTCAAACGACCAAGTGCTTCAATATTTTCAGAATAACGATGATGTAAATTGCTAACGGACATAAGTTTAACTAGTCAGTTTCTATAAATTTAAATAAAAAACCCAAACAACTAGCACAAATTCCATGTACAAAAAAGCCCGGAATTTAAATTCCGGGCATTGGATTGTGGCTATTGGCTCTTAGCTTTTGGCAATTAGCTTTTAAAACTTCATTTCAGAAAAAGCTAACCGCTGATAGCTAACAGCTAATCGCTTACACAGCCTTTTACAAATCTATTGCTTCGCCGTATGCCGCTTCTGTTGCTCCTTTCAAAGCTTCGGACATAGTCGGGTGCGGGTGAATAGAACGCAGGATTTCGTGTGAAGTCGTTTCCAGTTTACGGGCTACAACCACCTCGGCAATCATTTCGGTAACGTTTGTCCCGATCATATGCGCTCCGAGGAATTCACCGTATTTGGCATCAAAAACCACTTTCACAAATCCGTCTGTTGCGCCGGCAGCTGAGGCTTTTCCGGAAGCTTTGAACGGGAATTTACCCACTTTAACGTCGTAACCCGCTTCGCGTGCTTTCTTTTCAGTGAAGCCTACGGAAGCGATTTCAGGCTGGCAGTAAGTACATCCCGGAATGTTGCCGTAATCGAGTGCTTCTGTCTTGTGGCCTGCAATTTTTTCAGCGCAGATAATACCTTCTGCTGTTGCTACGTGCGCCAAAGCCGGTCCCGGCGTACAGTCACCGATTGCATAAAAACCGGGAACGCTGGTTTCATACCATTCGTTAACCGAAATTTTGCCTTTATCCGTTTTGATGCCTGTTTCTTCCAGACCGATATTTTCGATGTTGGAAACGATTCCTGCTGCTGAAAGTACTACGTCTACTTCAAACGTCTTTTGTCCGTCCGGCGTTTTCACAGAAACCACACAGCCGTTTCCGGATGTATCAACTGTTTCAACCGTAGAGTTAACGTAAGTATCTACGCCCAGCTTTTTGTATTGTTTTGCAATTTCTTTTGAAATTTCCTCATCCTCAACAGGAACAAGGTTTGGAAGGAACTCAACAACGGTAACTTTCGTGCCCATGGCTGCATAAACGTAGGCAAATTCCATCCCGATTGCACCGGAGCCTACTACCAGTAAGCTCTTTGGCTGAAAATCAAGGCTCATGGCCTTGCGGTATTCTATAACTTTTTTTCCGTCAATTTTGATGTTCGGCAATTCACGGGCGCGTGCGCCGGTGGCTATAATTACACCTTTGTTCGCAGTATAATCCGTTTTTTTGCCATCCTTGTCTGTTACTTCAACCGTTTTGTTTCCTTTTGCTTTACCGGCGCCCATAATGACGTCGATTTTGTTTTTCTTCATCAGGAAAGAAACGCCTTTGCTCATACCGTCGGCCACACCGCGGCTGCGTTTGATCACTGCGCCGAAGTCAGCCGAAGAATCACCAACATTGATACCATAATCTTTTGCATGCTTGATGTATTCGAAAACCTGAGCACTTTTCAGAAGTGCCTTGGTGGGAATACAGCCCCAGTTAAGGCATATTCCACCTAAACTTTCTTTTTCAACAATTGCTACTTTAAGTCCTAATTGGGAAGCACGAATGGCTGCGGGATAACCTCCGGGGCCGCTACCAATTACAATCACATCATATGTTTGAGCCATTTTCAGGTATTTTTATTGTACGAAATGGGTTGACAGAATTTTCACGCAAAGGTAATAAATATAGTCTGGAAATCGGCAGCGATTGTCATTGATAGTCAAGGATTGTCCGTTACGGGTATAAATGGAAAGAATTGTTATGGATTGTCAAGGATTGATATGGATTGTCATGAGTTGTCATTGGTAGTCAGGAATTGTTATTGATTGTCTTGAATAGTTATGGATTGTTGAAAAGTGTATTGATTTATGGATATGGAATTCTGATTGTTTAAATGTTCTGATGTTACTTCTGCTGTTTTAGTTCGTATCAAGGAAGCTGACGGGTGATACAACAGAAATGATAATATGAAACTGGAAGATTTGCAGATTTATAAAATGGCGATGCAGCTTGGCGAGGAAGTCTGGAGTTTGGTTGAGCCTTGGAGTTATTATGTGAAAGATACCCTTGGAAAGCAGCTTGTCCGGTCTGCGGATTCGGTTGCGGCAATATATCAGAAGGTTTTGGACGATATCATTATAAAGAAAACCTGAACTTTTGCTTCTATTCCCGTGGTTCTTTAAGAGAGACATTGACGTGGCTGACAAAGGCCAAATACAGAAATCTCATTACCTTAGAAAAATTCGAAGAATTAAGTCACCTTTGCGAAACATTGTCAGTAAAGCTCAATAATTACATCAAAACAATTGGCAAAGCCGGCAAAGTCCAGCCATCATTGATAATTGATAAACACAACAAACCATTAATGACTGTAAGTGACTATCAATGACAAAAAATGACTACAAGTGACAATTAATGACCATAAGTGACTGAAAAATCACTCAACAATCATTTCCAATATTTACATTTAATTATTAACTAACCGTTTAAACTTCAAATGACAGCAGAGCAATTGAAAGACTTGAAGGCCCGTGTAGAGGCTTTGGGGAGGTATCTTTGACTACGATAACCGAAAAAGACAGCTAGAAGACCTTGAACAGCAGACTGTTCAGCCGGAGTTCTGGAACGATTCAGAACGTGCCGAAAAAACAATGCGCGAAATCCGCGGACTGAAATTCTGGACAAACGGATATGAAGAACTCGCCAGATTGCGTGACGATCTGGATACCATCTGGGAATTTTATGAAGCAGATGAAGCCACAGAAGAAGAAGTAGACGAAGAAGGCAAAAAACTCTCGGATAAGCTGGAAGAAGTAGAGTTCCGGAAAATGATGGGAGAAGAAGGCGACGAGCTGCCGGCAGTTATCGAGATCAATGCCGGGGCCGGCGGAACCGAGTCGCAGGACTGGGCTTCCATGCTCATGCGGATGTACATCATGTGGGCTGAAAAAAACGGCTACAAAGTACGTGAAGTCGATTTGCAGGATGGCGACGTTGCCGGCGTGAAATCGGTTACACTCGAGATTGATGGCGAGTATGCATACGGCAATCTTAAATCCGAGAACGGCGTGCACAGGCTTGTGCGCATTTCACCGTTTGATTCCAATGCAAGGCGTCATACCTCGTTTACTTCGGTTTATGTGTATCCATTGGCGGATGACAATATCGAAATTGACGTAAACATGGCCGATATTACGTGGGACACTTACCGTTCCGGAGGCGCCGGCGGCCAGAACGTGAACAAGGTGGAAACGGCCGTTCGCTTGCACCACAAGCCTTCCGGAATCATTATTGCCTGTCAGCAGGAACGTTCGCAGCTGATGAACAAGGAAGTGGCCATCCGGCTTCTGAAATCGCGTTTGTACCAGATTGAACTGGAAAAAAGAAATTCCGCACGTGCAGAAGTGGAAGCTTCCAAGCGTAAAATCGAATGGGGCTCGCAAATCCGGAGCTACGTACTGGACGACCGCCGCGTAAAGGATCACCGCACCGATTATCAGACTTCCAATACAGAAGCTGTACTGAATGGCGAGATCAACGATTTTATCAAGGCATACTTAATGGAATCGTAATATTATAATAAAAACCTCCGGGCAACTTCTGATCAGAAGCATGCTTGGAGGTTTTTCTGATTTTTAGTATCTTTCTTTCAAATGAGGGAAACAATGAGTGAAACAGAGTTGATAAACCGTGTATCTATACTTCCGGAAAATCTCCAAGTGAAAGTTTCAGATTATGTAGACTTTTTGATCGGCAAATATTTGAATAAAAAATCCTCCGGCAAGACATTGCAATTTGGCATGATGAAAGGAACATTCGAAATGAAAAGTGACTTTGACGAGCCATTGGATGATTTTAAAGAATACATGCCGTGAATTATATACTGGATACACATGCACTGATCTGGTTTATGGAAGGAAGCAATAATCTCTCTGAGCCGGCAAAAAAAGCAATTGAAAACGAAAGTTCTACAAAATATATCAGCATTGCATCCCTTTGGGAAATTGCTATCAAGATTAGCTTGGGCAAGCTGGTTCTTACAAGGTCCCTTTAGTCATTTTTGGCTGAACTTACTCAAACCTCTATCAAAATTCTGCCTATAACATTTGCTCATATTTTACAAATCAGCAAAATGGACTATTTACATAAAGATCCATTTGACCGGATCATTATAGCGCAAGGTTTAGAAGAAGGATTTAGTATTATATCCAAGGACCCGAACTTTCCACTATATCAGGTTAATCTGTATTGGTAAAGTACAGAGTTTATGAAACTTCATTGTCACAAGCTGGGCGGCGGCCCCAATGTACTGCTCGCTTTTCACGGCATTGGTCAGGACGGCATCAGCTGTTTTGAACCCTTTGAGAAAAATCTCGGAAATCATTATACTGTTTATGCATTTGACCTGTTTTTTCATGGCAAAAGCCAATCGTTAGGTAAGCAATTGATTACCAAAGGATTTTGGTCAAAACTCATTCAGGAATTTCTAGATGAAAACAAAATCCTGCATTTTGATGTGGCCGGTTTCAGCATGGGCGGAAGATTTGCGCTGGCAACATTGGAAGCATTTCCGGAACGGATCGGAAATGTATTTTTAATAGCACCCGACGGCATTTCAGAACATCCGCTTTATACCCTGGCTTCCCGGTTTCAGCCGGCACGATGGCTTTTCCGGCATTCCATGCGGCGTCCCGAAACCTTTCTACGTACTGCTGGATTTTTACAGAAAGCCGGACTCGTTAATAAAAGTCTGTTCCGCTTCACACAACAGCTTCTTGACACACCTCAGAAAAGACAGACCATTTACAAATCCTGGACCGGCTTCAGGAAATTGAAATTTGACATTTCCGCACTGTACAAAACTGCTTTGCAAAACAATGTTTCCATCTTTTTGTTTGCCGGAAAATATGACAAGCTCCTGAAACCTGCCCATGTAAAAAAACTGGCCGAAATGCTTCCGCAAACCCAATATGTTGTGCTTAAAAGCGGACATACACAGCTGGTTGAACAAGCCTGTTTGCAGATATGTGCTTTAATTAAGTAACTTGTGAATCACTCCGATGATTTATGCAGCAGGATTTACTCAAAAATGATACAAACTGGCGACTGAAAGCCATTATTGGCGGTTCTGCCGGAAACCTCGTCGAATGGTACGACTGGTATGCATACTCTGCTTTTTCCCTGTACTTTGCCGGCAGCTTTTTCCCTGATTCCAATCCTACTGTTCAGCTTATCAATACCGCCGGCATATTTGCAGTGGGTTTTCTGATGCGGCCCATCGGCGGTTATGTTTTCGGAAAGCTGGCCGACACCAAAGGCAGAAAACTGGCGATGACGTTATCCGTGCTGCTGATGTCGTTCGGCTCGCTGCTGATTGCCTTTCTGCCGGGATATAATACCATCGGCATTGCTGCGCCTGTTCTGCTTTTAATTGCGCGGCTGCTGCAGGGATTGAGCGTGGGCGGGGAATACGGAACTTCTGCGACTTATCTCAGCGAAGTTGCGACCAAAGAAAGACGTGGTTTTTATTCCAGTTTTCAATACGTAACGCTTATCGGCGGACAATTGATTGCACTGGGTTTACAGCTTATTCTTCAGAGAATTTTTCTTACCGATCAGGAAATGCATGAATGGGGCTGGCGGATTCCGTTTGTGATTGGCGCATTATTATCTTTGGTGGCGCTTTACCTGCGAAGCAATCTGCACGAAACCGAAGCTTTTCAGAATAAAGAAGAGCATGTGAAAAAGAAAGGCTCTATACGCGAATTGCTGAAACATCCGAAGGCGCTTACAACGGTTGTAGGACTGACCATGGGCGGAACGCTTGCATTTTATACCTACACCACTTACATGCAGAAGTTTCTGGTAAATACGGTTGGTTTGTCCAAAGACCAATCCACCATGCTTACTTTCTGCTCATTGCTGCTCTTTGCCTTATCGCAGCCGCTTTTCGGAATGCTGAGCGACCGGATCGGGCGGCGGCCGCTACTGATCGGATTTGGTATTTCGGGAACCTTGTTTACGGTTCCGCTGCTGACGACATTGAGCCATGTCACTACGATGTGGGCGGCTTTTGGTTTGTTAATGGCTGCACTCATTATTGTAAGTGGCTATACTTCCATCAATGCCGTTGTAAAGGCAGAATTGTTTCCCGTGGAAGTGCGTGCGCTTGGCGTGGGACTTCCCTATTCATTAACCGTCGCCATTTTCGGAGGAACTGCCGAATACCTTGCGCTCTGGGCAAAAAACCTTGGTCATGAAAGCTATTATTACTGGTATGTAACCATCTGTATTTTCATTTCCCTTATTGTGTATGCACGAATGAAAGATACCAAGCATACTTCACTGATCGATTAATAAAAAAGCTGTTTTTTGTAAGGATCAAATGCTCTTAGAATAGATAAATTATCTCTTGACAAAATCCTGTTAATATCATAACTTTCTGGAAACCAAAACTTTCACTGTTATGAATATGATTGACAGAATCGAGCATTGGGGCGACACGCATCATCCTGCGTACATGGATGCACTCAGAGTTGTCCTGGGAATACTTCTTTTTGGTAAAGGGGTCAGTTTTATCAGCGATACCGGAAATCTGACAAGGCTTCTGCACAGCCTGAATATTGATCTGTGGTCGGTTATGGCGGTGCATTACGTTGCTTTTTCGCACATTTTCGGCGGTTTTCTGATTGCAATTGGCTGTTATACGCGAACAGCTTCTATTTTTCAGATTCCTATTCTGCTCGTTGCGGTATTCTTCGTCAATATCCGGGCCGGATTTTCCTATCTGAATTCTGAACTCTGGCTTTCCATGCTGACGCTTGTTCTGGTTATTACATTCAGCATCATCGGATCAGGACGTTATTCTACCGATGAATGGATGAGAAAACATGATCGTTGATTGCAATGGGTTATTGGTAAAAAGTAAAATGTAATAAATGAAATGTGATATGGAATTGATTTATTGTCAATTACATATTTCTTAGTAGCTAAAAGCCAATCGCCAAAAGCTGTTTACGTAAGCTGATCTTTACTTGACCGCGTATTTCTCAAAAATATCCGGTATGTCCAGTTCTTGTCTGAGTATTTCAACTTCTTGCAGTAATTCATCCATTTTTTTCTTTAATTCATCAGTTAACGGATCTACTTTCCGGCGGGTAAATGTTGAAATGGGAAAACCTCTTTTCCGGAGACTGTATTTGGCGATGACGGGATAAGCGGTATGCACCAGATCCATTGAATCTGTAAAGAATTCTTGCAAGCGGCTCACATCATTCTGCCGTTCAGGATCATTGTAATGTTTGCAGATCCAGACAATCAGTTCCGGATAAATATTGCCCTGAATGCAGGATAATCCGGCTGCGCCTGCAAGCAGCGACTGCACGGCATTGACCATATACGCATCGTAAAGCCCGAAATGAAACCCTTCTGCTGCTTTAATGCGATCCGTAACTTCATAAATGTCGAGCGAAGTGTCTTTATGGTAAATTATTCTGCCTGTCTGAACCAGTTCTTTAAGCAATCCGCTTTTTATCAGTCTTTTGTAAGGAACCGGACATTCGTAAAATCCGAGCGGAACATCGTTTGTCAGATCAATCAATTCCTTTGCTCTTGAAAGAAATATGTCATCGGATTCATTTTCATCGGCCAGCAAACTTGTGATAATAATTACAGCCTGTACGCCGATTTCATAGATGCGCTTTACAAAATCCGCCTGCAATGGAACCGGCCCGCCAAACGTGCCCGTAGCAACTACCGGAACTCTTCCCGCAGCCTGATTTACGACCATTTGTGTTACCTGCAGCCTTTCCTCTTCATTCAATTCATACATTTCACTGGAAAGACAGTTGGCAAAAAGACCGGCGCAACCCGCTTCTATGTATAGTTCTGTAAGCAATTTCAGCCCTTCAAAATCGACTTCTCCCGAATCCAGAAAAGGAGTAAGCATTACCGGAATAAATCCTTTTGGCAAGGACAAGGAATGATTAGCGGATGTCATTTAAATCTGGTTTTTATAATTTACTTGCCGGAATATTGCCGGATTTTAAAGTATGATCAATCATTGTCCAGCAGCACTTTTTCATTTCTGGAAACGCGGCCTTTCAGCTTTGTCAGCAATAGACCTGTTAAAAATATGGACAGCGTACCAACGACCATAATCATATTCTGATGAAGCGGGTTTTTGAAAAAAGCGTACTCTTCGGGCAATTGCATCGAGAAAGTCATCCATATAATAACCAGAATGCCGATTATCGTAGCAGTCAGCGCCTCTGCATTTTTTGTGTTTTTTGAAATAATTCCCAGTAGAAAAAGGCCGAGCATTCCGCCGGCAAAAATTCCGGATAACAACCACCATACATCCAGCACACTTTTCACGCCGATCATGGCAATGCCAGTGAGCATGCCGAGCAAACCGAAGATTGTTGTAGCGATGTAGAGCAGCCGCATGGATTGCGTGGAAGTTAAATCTGGCTTGATGTATTTCTTGTAAATATCGACTGAAAAAACCGTTGCGGAAGCGTTCATTCCGGAACTGATTGTGCTCATCGCAGCGGACATGATGGCGGCAACAATGAGTCCGAGCAACCCGCGCGGGACGCTTGTTACCATGAAATGAGGCATTACTTTATCCCCGTAATCGGCAGGCGTAAGCGTTGAGGCCAGATTTGATATTTGCTGTGAAGATCCATTTGGCAGTCTTTCAGCGGCAACCTGCATTTTAAGCATATCAATCAACTGCGGATTGCTCTGATAATAGGCATAAAGACATGATCCCAAAAGGAAGAAAATGAGTGAAACGGGCAAATAAAGGTAAACGCAAAGCCATACGGAACGCGAAGCTTCTTGGACAGAGGAAGTTGTATGATAACGCTGAACGTAATTCTGGTCCATGCCGAAATTGTTGAGGTTCATAAAAAACCCGTATAGCAGCACCACCCAGAACGATGACTGGGTGAAATCCGGACGAAAACTTCCGAGGCTGAATTTGTCATTTTCCCAGCCGATTTCGGCAATGCGCGTAAAACCGCCTTCCATGCCGGAAACGACAAGATAAAGAATGACAAGTGCTCCGACTGTTTTGATAACTCCCTGAACAACTTCCGTCCATATAACTGCTTCCATGCCGCCCATAACGGTGTATAAAATGATGCAGATCCCGACTACGATCATGATGGCGGACATCGGATAACCGGTCAATGCCTGTAAACTCAGTGCAATACCAAAGAAAATGGAACCCATTCTTGCAAGCTGCGTCAGCAGAAAGCAGACAACTGCGTATGTGCGCGCCCAGGGCCCGAAACGGTTTTCAAGGTGTGTGTATGCTGAAACTTCTCCGGTATGCCGGTAAAAAGGGATAAAAAAGCGTGTTGCAATCCATGCTGCAAAGGGCATTGACAAACTGAAAACAAACGAGTTCCAGTTACTTCCGAATGCTTTTCCCGGAACGCCGAGAAATGTGTTGCTGCTCAGAAAAGTAGCATAAATGGAAATCCCGATTGCCCAGCCGGGTATCTTGCCCGATGCTTTTGTAAACTGATCGGCATTGCTGTTATTTCTGGAAAAATAAACACCGACTGCGACCATTCCTGCGAGATAGGCAAATACAATAGTCAGGTCAATGAAGGGCAAAGATTTCATTCCGCTTTGTTCAGAAGGATGATTGTATCACAAAAAAGCAAGATCAATCGGTCAATTTCCGGCTTTTCACATCCTGATTATTGCAGGATATTAGCCCGTGCCTGAAAAAGCATAAAAAACCGGAATGCTACTTTATTCGTTTTTATCCTTGAAGAAGTAGCCGATACCCAGCGTGGAAATGACTATCAATATAATCAGAACAATTTTGGTAAATAACCCTTCATTCGGATGTTCCAGCAAATAACGGATATTTTGTGCTTCTCTTCCTGCCCACACTGCCAGAATGGTCCTTGGAATCATGCCCAGGGTTCCTCCAATCAGTACTTGTCTGAACCGTGCGCCTGCCATGGCAAAAAATAAATTGGTAATGGCAAAGGGCAATACCGGTGAAAGTTTTGCGAAAAAAATCAGTCGGAATTCGTTTTTCTGAAATCTTCTTAAAAGTCCGGCCGTCTGGGGATAAACCTGTACCAAATAACCACGGATCAATGACGCCTGCATAAAACCGGCCAGGCCGTAAATAATGGCAATTGCTCCTAGATTGAGCCCGAAAAGCAATGGCAATGATGCCCAGCCTACAAAATATCCGTAGACAAGAGCCAGAAACGTTGGCGGCGTAAGTGCCAGGGAAGATGCGAGGGTTAATACGATTGTCACTCCCACCCACCATTCAAATGGCCAGCTTCTCAGCATACTTTCATGGTTAACTGCCCAGGCGGTTGCCAGTGAGGTGGTCAGCAACGGCACAACTGCAAGTAAGATGCTTATTACAACGGGCAGAGAAAATTTCCTGCGGGACGATGTCTCCAAAATGATTTTGTTAAATGATGCCTTTGTTCCGGTATGGGCATAACCGCTTGCTTGAATAAAAGGTTTTTTATAATCTTACCTTTATCATATGGTTTATTCATCTTCCGCCACGAATACACGGAGCGACACGAATGCTTTAATTGGATTCGTGTGTATTGGTGGATTCGTGGCAATATACAATTGATTATTATGAAATTCGGAACAAAGGCTGTGCATGCAGGCGTAGAACCAGATCCAACAACCGGTGCCATTATGACGCCGATTTATCAGACTTCCACCTACGTGCAGGAAAGTCCGGGCAAACATAAAGGCTACGAATACTCACGTACACACAATCCCACAAGGACAGCCCTGCAAAATGCGCTGTCGGCTCTGGAAAACGGAAAACATGGAATTTGTTATGCCTCCGGACTGGCCGCGACAGATGCCGTACTGAAACTGTATCGGCCCGGAGACGAAATCATCGTGACCAACGATATTTACGGTGGCACTTACCGCATCATGAAAAAGGTATTTGAGCCTTTCGGACTGGTATTCCGGTTTGTAGACATGAGTGAAACAGCCAATATAAAAGATGCCATTTCAGATAAAACAAGAATGATCTGGATTGAAACGCCTACAAACCCGCTGTTGAAAATTCTGGATATCGAAGAAATAACAAGCCTTTGCAGAGAAAACAATATTCACAGCGTAGTCGACAACACATTTGCTTCGCCCTGTCTGCAGAATCCGCTTGATATGGAAGCCGACATCGTAATGCACTCCGTTACCAAATATCTGGGCGGACATTCCGACACCGTTATGGGTGCACTGATTACAAACAACGATGAACTTGCAAAACAGCTTGCTTTTATACAGAATGCCAGCGGAGCAGTTCCCGGCCCGCAGGATTGCTTTCTCGTTTTGAGAGGGCTCAAAACCTTGCATATCCGCATGCAGCGGCATTGTGAAAACGCGATGCAAGTGGCGCAGTATCTGGAAAATCACTCGAAAGTTGGAAAAGTATATTACCCCGGACTTCTTTCCCATCCGGGCCATGAACTGGCAAGCCGGCAGATGAAGGATTTTGGCGGTATGCTCTCATTCGAGCTGAAAGGAGATATTTATGAAGATGCTGTAAAGACCATGGAGCTACTTCAGGTATTTTCGCTTGGCGAGTCGCTCGGCGGCGTGGAGTCACTTTGTACACATCCGGCCAGCATGACACACGCAAGTATACCCAAAGAAGAACGCCTGAAAGCTGGCCTCAAAGACACCCTTATCAGGCTGAGCGTTGGCATTGAAGATGTTGCAGACCTCATTGCAGACCTTAAACAGGCCATTGGCGATTGATTGATTGCAGGCTTTGCAATCAAACTTCAAAAAGCTTACTTTTGAAACTACTTTTCAGGCACTAAAAATTAAATATATAAATGGAGTTAACAGGAACAGTCATTGCCTTGCTTCCGGAAGTAAGCGGACAAGGTAAAAACGGAACTTGGCGCAAGCAGGAATTCATATTGGAAATTCCTTCCCAATATCCCAAGAAAGTATGCATCGCATTGTGGGGCGATAAAATAGACCAGGCTAATCTGAAGGTTAATGAAACCGTAACGGCTTCAATAGATGTGGAAAGCCGCGAGTACAATTCGCGCTGGTATACAGAAGTGAAAGCCTGGAAACTGGACAAAGGAGGAAGCAGCAGCAATTCTTCTTCTTCAAACAGCGGAAGCAGCTCTTTGCCACCGGTAACAACTTTCAACGAGGACGAATCGGACGATCTTCCTTTTTAGGTTAATTCAATTCTGAAAGCGCAGCTGCGCGTAAATGTATGAAACACCTTATTCTCGTTTTTATCGGAGGAGGATTGGGTAGTCTGGCGCGTTACGGAACAGGAAAAGCATCTTCAGTATGGCCGTCAAATTTTCCGTACGGAACTTTGACGGCCAATATTTTAGCATGCCTGATTCTGGGAGTTTTTACGGGATGGGCCGCTTTTCGTACGCCTGATTCCGCAGCGACTTACAGAGCATTCATTGCTGTTGGTTTTTGCGGAGGTTTCAGCACATTTTCGACTTTCAGCAATGATACAATCCAGCTGATGGCAGCCAACCGTTGGACGGATGCTGTTTTCAACATTTTTGCAAGTCTGATTTCCTGCTTTTGTGCGACTGTACTTGGAATGTGGCTCGGAAAGCAGCTGCTGAATGTATAAAACGGCTTCTAGTTCGACTGATAAGCCATTGACATCGTAAACTTGTCGATCATTTCCTGCGGGTGTACTTCCAGAATCCTGGCAAGCACCATGACAACAAGCGTATTGGATGCAATTTTACGCGGGATTCCGGCAAAAGAAGCAAAAAGATCAACGGTTACTGATTCTTTTTCGTCAAGAAGCCTCATCAGTTTTTCTTCCTTGTCGCCATACTGAAAACGAATATCCCTTTCCCCTCTTCCGCGGCGCATGATTTCCTTCATTTCGCGGCTGGCCTGAATAGACTTGTCATTTACGCGTATATAAGCCTGACGGTTTCCGGTATCATCCACAACATAATGTGGCTTGTCAACACTGCGGGGAATAGTCAGTACCAGCACATCCCGGTCAGTACTGATGGGAACCCGTTCTTTTTTAAAGCTGATTTTCGGGAAAATGTACTTATCGATTGCTTTGGTAAGTGTGTATTCGTCTTCCTCTGCATCTTTAAGACCCTTAATGGTTTTATCATCACCAACGCCAACGAACAATTTTCCGCCTCCTGAGTTAGCAAATGCTACTACTTCGCGGACAATCTTTTCAGGATGATTGGATTTCAATTTGAACTCCACGTGCTCACCCTCACCTTTCTTTACCAGTTCTTTCAATAATCGAAGCTCCATCAGTTGGAATGGAAAGATATCTGAATAATGACAAAATCACTTGTTGGTAATTTCCTTGTCTTTCTTATTGATAACGCTAACAATATACATTCCTTTTGTCATATTTAAAAAAATATTAAACAATAGTTTTGTAATATTCCTACTATAAAACCAAAAAAAACGACACTTGTTAGTGCCGTCTTTTATCTAGTATTCGTCTTCATTAAAAAAGAAATCATCTTTGGTTGGGTAATCAGGCCAAATCTCTTCAATGCTTTCATAAGGCTGACCATCATCTTCAAGCTCCTGCAGGTTTTCAACTACTTCCAACGGAGCGCCTGTTCTGATTGCAAAGTCAATGAGCTCGTCTTTGGTAGCTGGCCAAGGAGCATCTTCAAGATATGATGCGAGTTCGAGAGTCCAGTACATAATATTTTCGCCTATTAATAGTTACTTACTTTTCTGCAAAAGTAAAAAATTTGACATCTTTTAAAAGCTTAAAGCGAAAAAAAAGAAAAATAATTGCTTTATTAAAAATTTAATTTGAATCAACTACTTAACTAGCTATAAATCAATAAAGTAGCTAGTAGCCGAATTCATTTTTGCTTATGCCTGCTTTCGATCTCTTACTTTATTTGAGCAGTTTGTACAAATTGAAAACGGAGGACTGAAATTTCCTGCGTATTTACAGAACAGGCTTTGAATCTGTCCGCAAACTATTTTCCCTTTAAAATCCCGGTGCTGCAATGGCCGTAGTTTCATGAATTATTCAAATTCGGATTCTTTACAGCAAAACCTTTTTGTAATTTCCCCAATCATTTTAAAAGTTAGATTATGACCATTGAAATTTGTGCCTATTCCCTCGAGTCCTGCATTAATGCGCAGGCGGGCGGAGCAGGAAGAATCGAACTGTGCGGCGGATTGGGAGAAGGCGGAACTACACCCAGTGCAGGACTGATCGAAGTAGTAAGAAAGCACGTTCAGATTCCGGTATATGTGATGATCCGGCCGCGCGGCGGCGATTTCGTATACGATGTTTTTGAAGAAGAAATCATGAGAAAAGACATCAATCTTGCCAAACAGCTTGGTGCAAACGGCGTGGTACTCGGCGTTCTTTCGGCAGACGGGCAAGTGGATGTCGCCAGGACCAAAGCACTTGTCGATTATGCCTATCCGATGAAAGTTACATTCCACAGGGCTTTTGACCTAACGCCGGACCCCGTGAAAGCATTGAAAGCAGTGATTGCAACCGGCGCCGAAAGAATCCTTACATCGGGTCAGAAACCTTCCGCCATTGAAGCAACCGAGCTTTTGAAAAAACTGGCAAAAGAAGCCGGACAATCCATTGAAATCATGGCCGGAGGCGGCGTAAATCACACCAATGCAAAACAGCTTGCAGAAACCGGCGTACATGCGCTGCATCTTACAGCCAAGGCTTTCAGGCCCGGCCGTCAGAAATATTTTCCTGCCGAAATATCCATGGCAGGTGAAATTCCGGACGAACGCTCCGTGCTTTACAGCGATCTGGGACTGGTGGAAGCCATTGTACAAGTAGTCTCGGCATAAATCCCTGCTTTTAACCTGACTTAACCCGTTCTCTATGAAAATGGCAAAGGCGCTGATTTGCTTTTTGGCAACTGTTACTCTCGTCTACGTTCTCAACAGGCCGCTTGGCCCGGCACCGGCATTGGGTCCTTTTCTAAGCCCGTTCACCGGTGTCTGGCAGAATGGCGAAAAACCGGTTGATCCCGAAAGTGAACAGGTTCTGAAGCTTGACAGCCTGAAAAAAGACGTTGTAGTCCGCTACGACGATACGGGTGTGCCGCACATTTTTGCCGAGAACGATTTTGACCTTTATTATGCGCAGGGATATGTAACGGCAAAGGACCGCTTATGGCAAATGGACCTGCAGACCCGCGCAGCTTCCGGCCGGCTTTCGGAAATACTGGGAAAAGCAACTTTGGAAATAGATCTGCAAAGCCGCCGGCTTGGAATGGGTTACGGCGCCGAGGCCAATCTGAAACTGGCCATGAGCGATCCGCGCTCACGGGAAGCTTTGCTGGGCTATACGGCCGGTGTAAATGCTTACATTCAGCAGCTTTCAAGCAAAGATTATCCGGTGGAATTCAAGTTACTCGGCTATAAACCCGAACGCTGGGAGCCAATCAATACGATGTATATGCTGGAACAGATGACGCTTAACCTCGCCGGAAGATCCAACGAAGTTAATATGTCCAATTTGCTGGAAAAATACGGGAAAGAAATAACAGACCAGCTTTTCCCGGATTACCCCATGCTGCAGGAAAGTCCGGTTATCCCGGCAGGAACCAAATGGGATTTCAAACGGCTTCCGGTTCCGGCAGCAGCTTCTGTAACTGAATTCTCCGATTCTTTATCAAATTTTAAAAAACCCAAAAATTCCCTTCCCGAACGGGAGCCTGAAATAGAAGGAATCGGAAGCAACAACTGGGCGATCGGGCCGGAAAAATCCATAACCGGCTATCCGGTACTTGCCAACGATCCGCATCTTGATCTTTCATTGCCTTCCATCTGGTATCAGGTGCAGCTGCATTCTCCTGAAACAAACGTTTACGGCGTTTCTTTGCCGGGCGTTCCTGCCATTATTATCGGTTTTAACAAAGACATTGCATGGGGCGTAACCAACGTGGACGCGGATGTTTTTGACCTCTATAAAATCCGGTTTAAAGATGATTCCCGCAATTTTTACTGGTATGAAAATCAATGGAAGCCTACGCGCAAGCGGGAAGAACTGATTTATGTCAAAGGAGAAAAAGAGCCGGTTCGCGAAGAAGTCGTTTATACGCATCACGGCCCGGTAACGGATTCTGACAACACTTCCGGGAAATTTCCTACGCTGGCTGTCAAATGGATCGGACATGAGCCGGGAAACAGCTTCCTGACTTTCTATGAACTGAACAAATCCAGAAATTACGACGATTACCGAAAAGCAATGACTTATTTCGTTGGCCCGGCGCAGAACTTTGTTTTTGCCGACAACAGTAAAAATATTGCCATTACGGTAAGCGGAAAACTTCCTTTGAAATACAAAGACCAGGGAAAATTTCTGCTGGACGGAAGTAAAGCAACGGATGACTGGCAAAGCTGGATTCCTGCCGGGCAGAACCCGTTTGTGAAAAATCCGAAAAGAGGCTTTGTAAGCAGCGCCAATCAATCCTCAACCGATCCGTCGTATCCTTATTATATCAACTGGGTTTTCTCGCCTTCTGAACGCGCCATACGCATTAATGAACGTTTGTCTGCCATGTCAAAAGCCAATGCGGACAGTTTGAGAAAACTTCAGAATGACAATTACAATGTAACGGCCCGAACGATTTTACCTGAACTTTTGCGTATTCTGAATACGGCTGCATTGACCCCGTCACAAAAGGCTTCACTCATTACACTGGCAAACTGGAATTATCAGAACGATCCTGAATCCATTGCAGCTTCTATTTTCGAGGAATGGATGCCGGCACTACGCAGTGCAATCTGGAACGACGAATTCAGTTCTGCCGGCAAGCCGCTGGAACTTCCTTCCCGCGACCGTACGATGTATCTGATCCTGAAACAGCCCGGCGAAAAGTGGTTTGACAACGTAAATACGCCTGAAAAGGAAACATTGCCCGATGTTGCTTTTTCGAGCTTCAAGGCTGCTTTGGATACGCTGAACAACAGACATGGCGCTATGAGCCCTGCGTGGCAATGGTCGAAAGTAAAAGCAGCGGAAATCCGGCATTTGAGCAGAAGCCTGAAACCTTTCAACGCGCCTCTGCTTACAACCGGCGGCGGAAGCAGCGTAGTCAATGCAACTACAAAAAGGCACGGCCCGTCGTGGCGGATGGTTGTGGAACTGGGACCGGAACCAAAAGCATATGGCATTTATCCCGGCGGGCAATCGGGAAATCCGGGAAGTCCTTATTACATGAATTTGCTGAAAAAATGGGAAAACGGCGAATTGAATGAACTGGTTTTTCTGTCTTCCCCGGACCAGACGGATCCGCGTTTGACCACACGCCTGACTTTACACAAGAAATAAATTTCCGGATATGAATTTCATTATCATTGTTATTATATCAGCTGTAATGCAGCTTTTTATGCCGTGGTGGATTGTGGCCGTTGTTCCGTTTGCTGTTTATTTCTGGCGCCCGGGCAAATCTCCTTTTCTGGTCAGTTTTGCTGCGGTTGCATTCGTATGGCTGGCGTACGGATTTTATCTTCATCTGATTTCCGACGGCGCCATGTCAAACAGAATTGCAGAAATATTCTCACTTTCAAACGGATATATACTGTTGTTCGTTACTGCATTCATCGGCGGACTGGTTGGCGGATTGTCGGGATTATCCGGATTTCTGGTAAAAGGGCTTTTGCCGGGGAGCTTATCGCGTGCTTCTTCTCTAAATTAATTATGTAATTGACAGCGCGTTGCCGATATTCATGGTACTTAAACACAAATCATTATCTTTGCGGCTCGTTCAAAAAACAATAAAACTTTACAAACGTGAATAACAATACTTCGTTAATTTGGAACATCGTGCTTACGCTTGCAGTTGCGGTGTTATTCTTTTTACATTTTTCAAGCAAACCTTCGGCAGATGCAGGCGTGGCAGCAGACGGAAATGTGGTTCCCGGCCGTCGTACCGTTTATGTTCAGGTTGATTCGCTGTTAAAAAATTACGATTTTTTCAAGGATACCCGAAAAGAACTTGAAAACAAGAACTTCCAACTGGAAAATGAACTGACTACAAAAGGCCGTTCACTGCAAAACGAAGTTGCTTTCTTTCAGCAAAAAGCACAAACCATGACTCCGGAACAGGCACGTTCCACAGAGGCTCAGCTGATGAAAAAACAGCAGGACCTTGTTGCATACAGAGATCAGTCGGCACAGGCGCTGGGGATGGAAGAAGCGAAGAAAAATGAAGAGCTGTATAAAAATATCCGTTCGTATATTGAAAAATACAACAAGGAAAACGGCTACGAATATGTATTGGGCTATTCACTCGGCGGCGGAATCCTGTTTGCCAATCCTTCTCTGGACGTAACCCAGAAAATCATCGACGGCCTGAACAAAGAATACAAAGGCTCAAACAAATCTGCTGCTGCTGATTCTACGAAGAAGAAGTAACTTATATAATATCAAAAAGCTAAACAGGCGGCTCATTAATGGGCCGCCTGTTTTGTGTTTCCCTCTTGCTAAATCAAACTCGTCGTTCAATAATCCGTTTGTATCTTATGCCTTGATGTTTTGTTAATAGCGTCTCATTATGAATTGTAAATACTTATAATTAGACGTTAATGCTTGCTTGCCTGAAATACATTCGCCCTTTTATCTGGTTGTTCATTGCCTTTCTTTGTACGGGAACACTCTTTTATTATACGTTTAAATCAGCTATTAATGTTCCTTTTATTGATGATTATAATGGTTTGATAGACTTTATCATTCAGTATGCAAAGGCTGAATCTATACAGAAGAAAATACATTTCATATTCAGGCAACACAATGAACACAGAATTGCTTTTGCCCGGTTGATCGTTTTGCTGAATTATTATATCAGCAATAGCATTAGCTTTCGGCATCTGGCTTTACTTGGCAGTATCAATCTGATCATAATTGCAGGTATTTTCAGTATAGAAGCATATAAGGTCAGAAAAAATCTTTTAGCAATTGTTCCTGTCATTCTTCTGACATTTAATTTTCAGCATATCAATAACCTGCTTTGGACAACAAGTTCTCTTCAGAATATAGGTGTTATTGCACTTGCTTGTCTGACTATTTGGTTGTTAACAAAAGAAAATACCTTTTTTCAATTTTCAGGACTTGTCTTTGCATTTCTTACCAACTTTTCAAGTGGCTCGGGACCGGTAATATGGTTGGTAGTATTACTTATTGCAGTTGCAAAGGGTAATATTACCAAATGCTTCATTGCCTTGCTAATAAGCATATGCTCCCTTTTTCTATACTTCCATAATTATCATATTACCTTAACCAGTAATACTAGCTTAACAGAAAAATTCTTCAATTTACCTGAAGTTATATTTGGAGTAATTGGCGGAACTTTTGATATTCAGGAAAAAGAAAATTATTTGTGGCCGGTTCTGGCAGGATTTATTCTTACGGCAATATTCAGCTGTTGCTTGTGGAGAATGGGAATAAGCAATCTTCGTAAAAATCCTGCAATGCTGTTTTTACTTGGAGCATTTGCTTTTGGATTTCTTTTAGCTATGACCATTGGCGTTGGCAGAAGTTCTTATATCGAAAACCGATATAAAATCGTATCAACACTATGTCTTCTTGCCACATACAATTCAGTTTTGGTTTATTCTACATACCGGGAAAACATAGTCCGGATAAATTTTATCAATGCGGTTTGTCTTGGCTTGTGGCTATTGTTTTTTTGGAGCTATTACCCTGAAATGTTGGCTTATAATTATGCCAGAAGAGCAGAATACCTTTCTATTGTAAATAATCCTTCCAAAGCTCAGTCATCATTTCAATACAGATTCAACAATTTGGATGAACTTGGAATAAATTCTCTTGATGATTCATTGATTCAAGAGACATTTGTAACAAGTACTTTAAAGAAAGATTTAATCCTGCCGCAGTTAAAGATTTCCGAAGTAAATAATAAGTATACTGTTACCTGGAAGGAAGATTCTTTCAATGATAGTGAGTCCTATCTGGTTTTTAAATCAGGTAATGGAAGTGCTGTATTTCCGGTCAGAAATGTTACAAATGATGTTATTACATTTGTAAGGCATAAAGGTCAGTTTTATTCAGGCATCAAACAAGTAAGTATTTTCTTTGACTGGCTTCCAAAAGGAAGTTATAACGCTTGTGTATATTTTCCTGGTAAAAAAACGATGGTTCCGATTCAGAATAATTTGGTTATTGACAAGAATGCCCCACAATGGCTTTCTTTTCGATGGTTTAATGATAATAATGCCCTATAACATTCCTGATTAAGAAATATTATAGGGCATTTATAATATAAATTAGTTAATTACACCGCAGTCGATGAGAACTTCGCACCAATGTATTCGCGGTTCATACGCGCTATGTTGGACATGCTGATTTCCTTCGGACATTCAGCTGAACATGCGCCTGTGTTGGTACAAGCTCCGAAACCTTCTGCATCCATCTGCGCAACCATTTTTTCTGCCCTGATGCTGCGTTCTGCCTGTCCTTGCGGCAGCAATGCCAGCTGGGAAATTTTGGCAGAAACAAAAAGCATTGCCGAAGCATTCTTGCAAGCTGCCACGCAAGCTCCGCATGCAATACATGCAGCCGCAGAAAACGCATCATCCGCCGCTTCTTTCGGAACCGGTAAGCTGTTTGCATCCTGCGCATTTCCTGTGTTTACAGATATAAAGCCTCCGGATGACATAATCCGGTCAAATGCATCTCTGTCAACAACAAGATCTTTTAATACCGGAAATGCCTTTGCACGCCATGGTTCCACAACAATCGTATCTCCGTCGTTAAAAGAACGCATGTGCAGCTGGCAGGTTGTAACGCCCTTCAACGGGCCGTGCGGGCGGCCATTAATATACATGGCACAGGAACCGCATATTCCTTCCCGGCAGTCATGATCAAATGCAATGGGTTCTTTTCCTTCAACGACAAGCTTTTCATTCAATACATCGAACATCTCAAGAAACGACATATCAGGAGAAACGCTATCGAGATTGTAATTTTCAAAACCGCCCGCTGTATCTTTATTACTTTGTCTCCACACTTTGAGCGACAAATTCATATTTCCTTCCATACCTATATTCTTTTACTAAGATTACTTTTCTACAAACTACCAATTTACTGCTGCAAGCAAGATTACTTTTCCGAAGCTGCACAATTATGCAGCTTTGATTCAAGCGCTTACTTATAACTTCTTTGTGCAATCTTTATATTTTCGTAAACGAGTTCTTCTTTGTGAAGTTCCCATTTGTTGTTACCTAAATTTTCCCAAGCAGAAACATACATGTAGTTTTCGTCATCACGTAAAGCTTCTCCTTCTTCTGTCTGGTATTCTTCACGGAAATGGCCGCCGCACGATTCGTTGCGATCCAGCGCATCAATGCACATCAGCTCACCAAGCTCCATGAAATCTGCAATGCGGTTGGCTTTGTCCAGCTCGGGATTAAAGTATCCGGCCGTGCCCATTACCTTCACATCTTTCCAGAACTCTTCGCGTAACTGCCGGATTTCAGCAATGGCTTCTTTAAGGCCTTTTTCGTTTCTTGCCATTCCGCATTTGTCCCACATGATTTTGCCCAGACGGCGGTGAAACGTTTCAGGAGATGTTTTTCCCTGAATGCTCAGCAATCGGTCAATCCGGTCTTTTACTTCTTTTTCAGTTCTTACAAAAGCTTCATGATCCGTGGAAATCTTCCCGGTACGGATTTCACTTGCCAGATAAGCACCGATTGTGTAAGGAATAACGAAATATCCGTCTGCAAGTCCCTGCATCAGCGCAGATGCTCCCAGGCGGTTTGCTCCGTGATCAGAAAAGTTGGCTTCTCCAAGCGAGTACAATCCCGGCACTGTCGTCATCAGGTTATAATCAACCCAAAGTCCGCCCATCGTATAATGCACCGCCGGATAAATCCGCATCGGCACTTCATAAGGATCTTCTCCGGTAATCTGCTTGTACATATCAAACAGGTTACCGTATTTCTCTTTTACAACTGCCTTACCCCACAATGTGATGTCTACATCAGACGCATTGTGAATATTGTTTTTATTTGCTTCCGCACGTCCGTAACGTTGTACGGCAGCTGCAAAGTCAAGATAAACAGCAAGTTTGGAAGTTCCAACGCCGTAACCTGCATCGCAGCGCTCTTTGGCAGCTCTGGAAGCAATGTCACGCGGAACAAGGTTTCCGAATGCAGGATACCTGCGTTCCAGATAGTAATCGCGTTCTTCTTCAGGAATTTCATTTCCCGGACGATTGTCATTCTTCGCCTTCGGAACCCAGATACGTCCGTCGTTACGCAATGATTCCGACATCAAAGTCAGCTTGGACTGGTGCTCGCCGGATACCGGAATACAAGTCGGGTGAATTTGGGTAAAGCACGGGTTTCCAAAGAAAGCACCGCGTTTGTGCGCTTTCCAGGCTGCCGTTACATTGCTGCCCAATGCATTTGTAGACAAGTAAAATACGTTTCCGTATCCGCCTGAACAAAGCAGAACGGCATGTCCGGCATGTCTTTCCAGTTCACCAGTAATAAGGTTCCTTGCAATGATTCCACGGCATTTTCCGTCGATCACAACAACATCCAGCATTTCATGGCGGTTGTACATTTGCACTGTTCCCATTCCAACCTGACGCTGAAGACCGGAATAAGCGCCCAGCAGCAGCTGCTGGCCCGTTTGCCCCGCTGCATAAAATGTTCTTTGTACCTGAACACCACCAAAAGAACGATTTGACAGCAAACCGCCGTATTCACGGGCGAAAGGAACTCCCTGTGCAACGCATTGGTCAATGATACTTCCCGAAACTTCTGCAAGCCGGTGCACATTTGCTTCCCGCGCGCGGTAGTCGCCGCCTTTTACTGTATCGTAAAAAAGACGGTGAATGGAATCGCCGTCGTTCTGATAATTTTTAGCTGCATTGATACCGCCCTGTGCAGCAATGGAGTGCGCACGACGCGGAGAATCCTGAAAACAGAAAGCTTTTACTTTATAGCCCAACTCGGCAAGTGTCGCAGCCGCAGAAGCACCGGCAAGTCCGGTTCCTATTACAATAATTTCAAGATTTCTTTTATTCGCAGGATTTACGAGCGGAACAGAAGAACGGAATTTACTCCATTTTGTTTCCAGCGGCCCTTGAGGTATTTTGGCATCCAGACGAGATGAAGTTGCCATATATGAATGTTATTTAATCAAAAAATTTGAAATAAATTTAAGCTGTACGGATAACTCACAGCCATGTTACTGAACCCAGCCAAAATAAATTGAAATGGGCATTAAAGCGAATAAAAGCGGTATTACAATGGCGTAAGCGGTTCCGATGAAGGAAACAAACCTGTTGTATTTGACATGGTTCCATCCCAGAGTCTGGAAAGCACTCTTGAACCCGTGCAGCAAATGCCAGTACAATGAAAAACAGCCGGCAACGTAAATAAGCACAACCCAGATGTTCTTGAAAATATCCAGCATCATTTGATACAGATTCAGTTCTTCTCCGGTTGCAAACTGGTTGGAGCGGTTCGGGATCCAGAAATGAGCTGTGTGGATCACCAGAAAAATAAGCAGTAATGTTCCCAGGAGTCCCATGCTTCTGGAATACCAGGTACTGTTCGCAGACGGGTTGTTAACCGCATAATTAACCGGTCTTGCGTCATTGTTGGTTTTCCATAACAGAAACCCGTCAATAATGTGAATCAGAAATCCGGCAACCAAACCGATTTCAAGGGTACGGATAATCGGGTTGGTTCCCATAAAATGTCCCCAGTGGGTGAATGTCTCTCCGCCGTCATTATAAAAAATCATGGCATTGATACCGGCATGGATTACCAGAAAAGTTATTAAAAAAAGTCCGGTAAGAGCCATCAGAAGTTTTTTACCGATTGAACTCGTTAACGTTTGTGAAAACCACGACATAGCAAACACGAATGGTTTTAGTGCAAAAATTAGGTATATTTAGAACCTTTCAAAGGTATATCACAAACGTATGCAAGGCAAAAAAACCTAGCTATTTTTATAAACGGGGCTATTATTTATAATGATTATTAAGAATTTGCCCGGCTTATAAAAACCACTTAATTTGACACTTTGTATATGAGTTAGTGAGATACAGCATTATCGCGGTTGCGCTTAAAAAACCATACCGTCGCATATGCTTGCAGGCTATCTCAAACGTTTTAGAAATAACCGGCTTGCAACCGTTCGGCTGGCTCAGGCGCATCTGAAGTATAACAAAGTTTTTGCAAAATAGGTGCGGTACGATTCTACCTGATTTATGAAGTTGTTTTGTAAGTTTACAGATCACGAATTATAATCATTCTTCAAGCACACATTTTTATTTAAATTTTCGTTGATTTAAATGGTTGACAAATGACGGTTTTTATTGTGCCAACCTCCATCTTATTAGCTCGACTCTGATACTTATGCGACCTGCTTTACGACTCTTAGTATTTTCCTTTCTGCTGACCCTGCTGTGCACCGGATACGATGCCATGGCGACGCACATACGCGCCGGTGAAATTACTGCAAGAAGAATTTCTCTCACTACGGCAACATACGAGATTAAGCTTACGGCCTATTTTGATATGGAAAACGGCAAAAATGCTGCCGATGCCCAAAACGATGCCGAATTTACAATCGGCAATGTCGCTTCTTCGGGTACGCCGGATATAATCAGAGCCCCGCGTGTCCAGCCTATTCTCAATATCGGCAACAACACAACGCAGAACACTTACATTATCAACTATACTTTCCGGTCTACGGGTCAGTACAGGATTTCTTTCGAAGAAGATAACCGGAACAATGGCATTCTCAATATCGGCCCTCCTCCTACGCAGGGGCTGAACTTTTATGTAAGTACGATACTTGAAATCAATGCCAGCTTCGGACTGAACCGGACGCCAGTATTGCTTAATGCACCTATTGACCTTGCAGCGGTAGGCCAGCGCTACATTCATAATCCCAATGCGTTTGACGCCGATGGCGACAGTCTTGCTTACCGTTTATTCATACCTCAAAAATATGGCGTGAATGGTGCGGGAATCAATCTTCAGTATGTGGACCCGAACCAGATCGGCGCGCCGGGCAGAACAGAAGCCGGTGCTTCTCCTGCTACTTTCAGCATGAACCCGCTGACGGGCGATCTGATCTGGGATGCTCCTGTGGTCAAAGGGTATTACAATGTTGCTTTTGTTGTGGAAGAATGGCGGGACGGTATCCCGATCGGGGAAATTGTGCGTGACATGCAGATTATTGTAGAAGATGCACGGAACGACAGGCCGCTTATTACACCTTTGCCCGATATCTGCGTGGTAGCAGGGACATTAATTAACCAGCAGGTAAAAGCAACGGATAAAAACGGGGACAGGCTTACGCTGACAACAAGCGGCGGAGTTTATACAAATACGCTCGTTTCGCCCGAAGTTGCCAAATTTACCGTTACGCAGCAGGGTGCTGCCGGTTCTGTAACCGGACAATTTACATGGCAGACTTCCTGCAATCACATCAGGCTTGAACCTTATGACGTGCTTTTTAAAGTTGAAGATGCGCCGGGAACGGGCGTACCCAATCCTTCACTGTTCCGCAAACTTGCTGATATGACAACCCTCAGCATCCGGGTTTACGGACCGAAACCGCTGGGATTGAAGGCCGTTGCTGCCACAGACCCGGCCGGGCCTGCTTACAGACTTACATGGAATGCCTATCAATGTCAGATTGCCGGTGCACGTATTGTTGTTTACAGAAAAGAAGGCTGTACTGATTTAGTTGTAGAGGATTGTCCTTCAGGAATTCCTGCCGGCTCCGGATATCAGCGGATCGGAACGGTACCTGTTAACCAGACTACTTATCTGGACAATAACAATGGCAGCGGACTTCGGGCCGGCATATCATACAGTTACAGGATTATGGTAGAATTTCCGCGCCCCGGCGTCACTGCTAATGAACCCGGAAGTCTTATCGGCGGAGGAGAAAGCATGGTTTCTGACGAATTCTGCTTGAACCTGCCTTCAATCATGCCGGTCATTACCAATGTAACTGTTGATTCCACAAGCGATTCCAAAGGGGTGATTACTGTTAAATGGATCAAGCCGGCTGCTTCTGCGGGACTTCCTGCACAGTACAGACTTTTCAGGGCCGCAGGACAAAACGGAACTGCATTTACGCAGATTGCTTCTATCAATACAAACCTTGCATCAGGTGCACCGGATACGCTTTTTATTGACAGAAACCTTAACACGCTGCTGAATGCCTATAACTACAAACTGGAATACTGGTATACACAGGGCGGCAAGCTGGTCAAAATGGACGAAACTGAAACGGCAAGCAGCGTGCGGCTGGAACAAGGCGCAGCACAGCCCAATCAGGTCAGACTGAACTGGTCGGCAATTGTTCCGTGGAGCAATAGTAACCGCATACACAGGGTTTACAGGGAAGACAAAACCAAACCGGGTACTTTTAACCGCATTGCCGAAGTTAGCGTACAAGGCACGCAAACATTTACCTATACCGATGACGGAACAGACAAATATGCTGCTGACGGAACGGTCAATACTACGATTGTAAGCGATTCAACTTACTGCTACAAAGTAGAAACCGTGGGTTCTTACAACAACAGCCAGATCAGACCGGCTGTACTGTATAACTTCTCACAAATTCTCTGCGTATCATCTTCCGACACCACCAAACCGTGTCCGCCGGTACTGGCCATTGATCCGCTGAACTGCGATTCACTGAATGCGCATCCGGACGCTTTTTGTGATCAGGTGAGCTTTACAAATCATCTTTCCTGGACTTATCCGCAGGAAGTTAACGGCAAGGAATGCGACCAGAACGTAGCTGCATACCGGTTGTATTACGCACGTTATGAAGGCGATGTTCCGGCACTGCTGACTACAATCACAACCCCGCCGGTTCCGCTTTCGACCAGTTATGATCATCAGGGACTTACTTCCTTTGCAGGATGTTATTATGTAACGGCTGTGAACCGGTTTGGTGCGGAAAGCGCTCCGAGCAATACCGTTTGCAAAGACAACTGCCCGATGTTTGTGCTGCCGAATGTATTTACTCCGAACGGCGATTCAAAAAACGATATTTTCCAGCCTTACGAATGCCCGAGCTTTGTGCAGTCTGTTGAATTCAAGGTGTATAACAGATGGGGCGCGCAGGTATTCAAAACGCAGGACGTCAATGTGAACTGGAACGGCAAAACCAACGCGGGAAAGGAACTGGCAGCAGGACAGTATTACTACGAAGCTGTAATCCATTTTGAATCTTCTAAAAAAGAAAGCGCTCCGACAACCATTAAAGGCTGGGTGCAGTTGCTCAGATAAGATATCCAGTTTTTTCTTTCAAGATCAAGTATTTCCTTTGTAGCCCGGTTAACCATACCGGGCTTTTTGTTTGCTTGTGAATAATTTAAAATACTCTTAACATGAAAACCGCATATATTTTCCCCGGCCAGGGCTCTCAGTTCAAAGGAATGGGGCTTGATTTATATCAGTCATCAGACTCAGCAAAAGTCTTTTTTGAAAGAGCCAACAAGATTCTGGGCTTTGAAATAACAAAGATTATGTTTGAAGGTACAGACGAAGAACTCAAGCAAACCAATGTTACGCAGCCAGCCATCTTTATCCATTCCGTAATTCTGGCCAAGATCAATCCCGATTTTAAGCCGAATATGGTTGCGGGCCATTCGCTGGGTGAATTCTCTGCGCTTGTTGCTGCCGATGCATTGTCTTTTGAAGACGGGCTGGCGCTGGTTGCCAAAAGGGCCGACGCCATGCAAAAAGCATGTGAACTGCGTCCTTCCACAATGGCCGCCATTCTCGGTTTGGCTGACAATGTCATTGAAGATATATGTGCAGGCATAAAGGATGAGATAGTGGTTCCCGCCAATTATAACTGCCCGGGCCAGGTTGTGATTTCCGGCACCATAGCAGGCGTTGAAAAGGCTTGTGAGCTGCTGAAAGCCGCAGGTGCAAAAAGAGCTTTAATATTGCCGGTCGGCGGCGCTTTTCATTCGCCGTTAATGGAGCCGGCAAGGGCAGAACTGGCTGCCGCCATACATGAAGCCCAGTTTCAGCCACCGGTTTGTACAGTTTATCAGAATGTAAATGCAAAGCCTGCAACCGAAGTTACGGTCATCAAGGAAAACCTGATTTCACAGCTGACAGCACCCGTGAGATGGACGCAATCCATTGAGCAGATGGTTGCTGACGGAGCAGAAAGCTTTGTTGAATGCGGTCCCGGCAAGGTACTGCAGGGCTTGGTAAAAAAGATCGCCGGAAGCGTGGAAGTAAAAAGCATTTAAATTTTTTTCAATAAAAACTTGACAACCTGAATAACACGCATTACTTTTGCACCACTGTTTACGGTTTTGGCCGATGGTGTAATGGTAACACAGGACATTTTGGTTGTCTTATTCAGGGTTCGAGTCCTTGTCGGCCAACAGTTTCTTAAAGAGCTCATCCAAAATGAGCTCTTTTTTTATGCATTACAGTCGCAATTATTCTAGAATGACACCAACAGTTTAGGTATTGAAATTAAATACTTTGATTAGTAACAAAAATTGAACAAAGGTTACATATATTGTCTATTAATAGAATATTTCCAGATCAAATATTACATTAATAATTTATTAACCTAAATGGCACCCATATGAAAGTCGATAAAATCAAAAAGCGTGATCGCGAACGCACAAAAGGAAAAATCCTTAAAGCTGTGGGTGAAGTGATAGAACAGCATGGAACTGAAAAAGTCGGTGTGAACCTTATTGCAAGAACCGCCGGAGTTAATAAAGTTCTGATTTACAGATATTTCAATAGTGTTGACGGTTTAATGGAAGAATATGTGAAGTCAGGCGAATACACCTCTACATACGAAGCCGAATATTTTGAAAGTATTCCGAATCTGCTTCCGGAGGAGCGCGGCAAAGCCCTGACCAGCCTGATGCACACTTTTATGAACGATTTGCGTGACCGTAAATCAACCCGCGACCTGCTCAGATGGGAAATCGGGACAGGAAAATCGATGCTGTCCGACGCCAGAAATCAGGTAGCCAAGAAGATTCTCGAAAAAATCGGCGACCTTCCCAATTACAATGATACAAGTGCGTTGATAGCCTTTTTATCCGCCGGAGTTTACTTTCTGGCAATTTCCGCTGATTACCGTGAAAAAATGCTTGACGTAGACCTGCATTCCGATGAAGGCTGGAAACGCATTGAACATATAATTGAAAGAATTATTATGGATGTCAAAAGCTGAACATTCGTAATTGAAGTCATAAATAAAAAAGAGAGCCTTTTTTCGTTGCGGAAAAGGGCTCTCTTTTTTATTTCGGGATATACATTTTCCTTCACTTATATTTGTCCCGTTATACTTTACCGAACGTTGTTCTAACCCGAATTTACAGCCGGCCTCATTAATTCCCGGGCCGGTTAAATGATCATGAGTGCTTTAAAAAAACTGGCCAGTGAAACGGCAATATACGGAATCAGCACCATGCTGGGCCGCTTTCTGAATTATCTGCTGGTTGCACTCCATACCAAACTGTTTGAACCCGAAAAAATTGCCGTACAAGGCCAGCTTTATGCTTATGCCGGACTTGCCATGGTACTTTACACTTTCGGGATGGAAACTGCCTTTTTCCGTTACGGAAGGCAGGAAACAGACCGGAAACAATATTATAACCTCATTCTCAGCGCTGTCATCATTGTCAGTGTTTTTTTCTCCGGCCTGCTTTTTATTTTTGCCGAAAGTGCTGCCGAATTCATAAAATACCCCGAAAACGTCTTTATAGTAAGAATGTTCGCCGTCATTATGGCTATTGACGGCATTGTTTCCATCCCGTTTGCACGGCTGAGGCTGGAAGGAAAAGGGAAAAAATTCGTAACGATCAGGGTTGTCAATATTCTGATTAATATTTTCCTTAACATCTTTTTTCTGATTGTCTGCCGGGATATTCATGCAGGCAAATATCTGGGCTTTCTGAAACCATTGATTGATATTATCTATAATCCGCTGCATGCGCCGGATTATATCATCATGGCCAATCTGATTGCCAACATGCTCTTTTTCTGGATGCTGCGGAAGGAACTGGCCGATTTCAGGTTTGTTTTCAGCAAAGAGCTTTTCAAGCCCGTATGGGTTTATGCATTCCCGATTATGGTCATGAATGCCGGCGGCGTTGTAAACATGCTTTTTGACCGTGCATTTATTCAGTTTCTGCTGCCCGAAAATTTTTATCCCGGACGTACGACCAAGCAGGCCATCGGGATTTATGTGCAGTGTTACAAGCTGTCTATTTTTATGAACCTTGCCATTCAGGCTTTCAAATATGCTGCCGAGCCTTTCTTTTTTTCAAAAGGAGAAGACAAAAATGCGCCGCCGGTATTTGCAAAAGTTACCAAATACTTTATCATCATTTGCGTGCTGATGTGGGTCGGAATTTGCCTGAACCTGGATTTGTTTGCCGAGTTGTTCCTGAAACAGAAAATTTATCACGAAGGGCTTCCGATTGTGCCGTGGCTTCTGGCAGGATATCTTTTTCTGGGCATTTATTACAATATGGCGGCCTGGTTCAAACTTACGGACAAAACACAATACGGGACCTGGCTTACACTCACAGGCGCTGCTATAACCATGGCCACCAGTTTTGTGCTTGTTCCCAATATCGGTTATCTCGGCTTTGCCATTGCCTTTGCAGTTTCGGGCTTTGTAACGGTTGCGATGTGTTATTACTATGGCCAGAAATATTATCCGGTGCCGTACGAAGTGGGTTCGGCACTTGGATATATCGGAGCCGGGGCAGTGCTTATCTATGTTTCAAGCTTGTTCAGCTTCAGTGACCTTTGGATCGCCGTTCCTGTACATATGCTCATATTTGCAGCTTTCGCAGGCATTGTCTTTCTGATTGAACGGAAAAACATTCCTTTTTTACAAAGAAAATAGCCTGCGTTATTTCTCCATTTCCCGGAGCAGCTTGTTGGAAAACAGAAATTCTTTGAGTTCCGGCACGTCGGTTTTGATAATGTCGGTATTCAGTCCTTCCCAGAGTTTGTTGCCCTGATAAAGGAAAATAATGTTCTGGCCGATTTCCATTACCGAGTTCATATCGTGCGTAATGATAATGGTTGTAATCTGATATTCTTCGGTGATTTCCTTGATAAGCTCGTCAATTTTTACGGACGTAAGCGGATCAAGGCCGGAATTGGGTTCGTCGCAGAAAAGATACATCGGGTTCATCACAATGGCACGCGCAATGCCGACCCGCTTTTTCATCCCGCCGCTGATTTCCGAAGGCATTCTTTTGGCAGCCGCTTCCAGTCCGACGCGCTGCAGACAGAATGCAACTCTTTCCTGCTTTTCCTCCACGGACTGATCCGTCAGCATATCCAGCGGGAAACGTACATTTTCCTCCACGGTTTTGGAATCGAAAAGGGCGCCGCCCTGAAAAAGCACGCCCATTTCCCGCCGAATGGATTGCTGCGTTTCCCTGTCGCTGTTGTAAAAGTCGCGGCCATTGTAAAGTACGCGGCCCTGATCCGGTTTGACAAGCCCGATCATGCATTTCAGCAAAACACTTTTTCCGGTTCCGCTTCCTCCGATAATCAGGTTGGTTTCACCCTTCTGGAAAGCAGAAGAAATCCCCTTTAAAACTTCCTTGCCGTTAAAAGCTTTGACTATATTATCAACTTCAATCATTTCTAATTCATTTGTACTTGATTCCGGACGCCGCTTTCAAGCTTATAACAACAGCTGGGCCAGCAAATAATCTGCGATAAGAATAGAAATACAGCTGTTTGTAACCGCATCCGTACTTGACCTTCCGACTTCCAGTGCGCCGCCTTCTGTAAAAAACCCTTTAAAGGAAGATATGGTTGCAATCAGAAAGCCGAAAACGAATGGTTTTACACACATGAAAAATATATTGTAAGGCACAAAAGAATCTCTGATCCCGTATAAATAATCCCGTTCCGTAATCACGCCCGTCAGCGTTCCGGCCAGATAACCGCCGAAAATTCCCAGAAAAGCAGAAAAAATAACAAGCATCGGAAACGTAATCATGGCAGCCACTACTTTCGGCAGAACAAGATAGGAAGCGGAATTGATGCCCATAACTTCCAGTGCATCGATTTGCTCCGTAATGCGCATGGTTCCGAGTTCGCTGGCGATGTTGGAACCTACTTTCCCTGCAAGTACGATGCAGGTGATCGTCGGTGCCAGTTCCAGAATTTCCATATCCCTGACGATCAGCGCCACTGTGGAAACAGGAATAATCGGACTGACGAGGTTATAGGCCGTTTGGATGCAGGATACGGCGCCGATGAATGTGGATACAATGGCTACAATAAACACCGAACTTACACCGATTCCCACGCACTCTTCCATGAGCCGCCGCCAGTAAACAGCCAGCTTCTCCCCTTTTCCGAGCAAGGTTCCCAAAAAAATAAAGTATTTCCCGATTACAGACATAATATCTAGATTGTATTCAATATTTTCGGGAAAATTAGGCAAAAAAAGAAGCAATCAGAAAAATGAATCCATTAGCGGTTATAACCGGCGGAACAAAAGGGATCGGAAGGGCGTCGATTGAACGTTTTTTGGAAAAAGGATTTGACGTAATTACTTGTGCCAGAAAGGTTAATGATCTTGAAGCAATGCATAAGGAATTGCATGAACGTTTTCCTTCATCCGCACTGTATTATTTACCGGCTGATCTTTCCGTCAGAAGTGAACGGGATGCTTTTGCAGCATTCGTAAAATCAAAAAACCGCACAACGGAAGTTCTTATCAATAACACGGGCGTATTTATTCCCGGACAGATCCATAATGAAGAGGAAGGAACGCTGGAAAAAACAATGGAAACAAATGTTTACAGCGCCTATCACCTTACCCGCAGCCTGCTTCCGGAAATGATGGAAAACAGGAAAGGGCATATTTTTACGATCTGTTCCACGGCAAGCATTACGGCGTACCCGAACGGCGGCTCGTACTGCATTTCCAAATTTGCGCTTCTGGGCATGACGAAAGTGCTGCGGGAAGAAATGAAGCCTTATCAGATTAAAGTGACGGCCGTATTGCCCGGCGCCACATTTACTGACAGCTGGAAAGGAACGGATTTGCCGGAAGACCGTTTTATGGACGCCATGGATGTTGCCGATTCCATATGGGCGGCTTATTCGCTTTCTGCCCGGGCCGTTGTGGAAGAAATTTTAATCCGTCCTCAGCTTGGAGATTTGGATTGATTAGTAAACAATAACGCAATTTTACTAAATTGCCGCATTTTTAAAATTATTTATTAAACCCATATTTCATTTCATGGAACAATACCTCGGTATAGACGTGGGCGGTACTAACGTAAAAATGGGGATCGTTGACGCTACGGATGGAAGAATTTCAAACTTTTACAGTCACGATACCGCCAGCTGGCGCAGTTCAGGGCATTTTATAGAACGGTTGGGAGATGCCATCGCATTGCAGCTTGTTGAATATCCTGAGGTCAGAAGAGTAGGTATCGGCGTTCCCGGACTAACAACGCGAGACCGGACTACATTGATAGAAATTACTGCAATTCCCGAAATTGACGGAATCGCCATTGTTCCAGATCTGAAAGCAAGGTTTCCGAACCATGATTTTTATCTTGAAAATGACGCCAATGCTGCTGCACTCGGTGAATATTACTTCGGAGAAGATAAACTGCCTGAAGATTACATCTTTGTAACGCTCGGAACCGGGATCGGCGGCGCGGCAATTATCGACAAAAAAGTGTTCAAAGGCGGCGGCGGTAATGCCATGGAACCGGGACACGTTCCTTCCAAAAACGGTAAAGTCTTGGAAAGAAATATCGGAAAGAAAGAACTGCTCGATCTTGCCAATTCCATGCGCGCCAATTATACCGGACAAACCCAGCTTCCGGCTGACGGCACCATCTCTACAACCGGACTTGTAGCTGCTGCATCCGGCGGAGACGAGCTCGCCAAACAGGTTTTCTATGAAATGGGTTACTTGCTCGGCGAAGGGCTTGTATCCATGATCCGGATTCTGGATATTACAACCATTCTGATCGGCGGTGGAATTTCGGCTTCGTTCGAATTTATCCTGCCTGCAATCAATGACCGTTTTCAATACTGGCTTACTCCTTATTATTTACAGACAATTACGATAAAGCGTGCTACACTGGCAAATGACGCCGGACTTTTGGGAGCAGCCTCCTTGTGTTTTGATTAATAATAATTTCGGTTATTTTTGTAGAAATACTTGCATTTTTAACCGTCCTGTTAATTCCTGATGAAATTATCTGTTATAGTTCCAGCTTACAATGAAGAAAAAACCATTTGGAAAGTATTGGAAAAGCTTAAATCCGTCGAGCTGATCGGCGGTTTTAGTAAGGAAATTGTGATTGTAAACGATTGCTCCGCCGACAATACTGAAGGCGTTGCCAAAAGGTTTATTCAGGAAAATCCGCAACTGGAAGTAAGCTATTTCAGGCATGAGTTTAATCAGGGAAAAGGGGCGGCATTACATACCGGTATCCGGAAAGCAAGCGGGGATTATATTATTGTGCAGGATGCCGACCTTGAGTATGATCCGCAGGAATTCAATATTCTTTTAAAGCCCGTCATTGAAGGTTATGCCGATGTGGTTTACGGTTCCCGTTTTATGGGCGGACGACCGCACAGGATTCTGTTTTTCTGGCATACAATCGGAAACAAGTTCCTGACGACTTTGAGTAACATGTTTACAAACCTGAATCTTACGGATATGGAAACCTGTTACAAGCTGTTCCGGGCGGATTTGCTTAAAAACATCGTATTACTGGAAAAAAGGTTTGGATTCGAACCCGAAGTAACCGCCAAAATATCCAAAGTTCCCAGAATCAGGATTTATGAAGTAGGCGTTTCCTACTATGGAAGAACGTACGAGGAAGGTAAAAAAATCAACTGGAAAGACGGTTTCCGCGCATTATACTGCATTGTACGCTACGGATTGGGAAGCTAGATCCTTTCATCATTTTTAAAAATCGTCAGACAATAAACAAGTTATTGTTTGACGATTTTTTGTGTAATTACCGCACCCGCTGAATTCTGCAGTTTGAGAATATAGGTTCCGGCCGGCCACATGGCAATATTAAGCGCAAAGTTCTTTTCTGCTTTCAGCCGGGAAGTATGGTAACGCTGGCCTTTGATGTTGTAAACCTGAAATTGCCCGGTAGCCGGCTGTTCAAAATTGACAGTTAAGAGATTGCTTGCAGGATTTGGATAAACCTGCCAGAAAATCTCTTTCTTGCCTGGTTCCACGCCAAGCACAGGCGGTGAATCAATGGCCACATCATAAAACGAAAATGCGCCAAGTCCTCTTTTGTTGCGCAGGAACGGACCGCTTAAAAATCCGATCTTAAGGCCGCCGGGTTCCGGCAGGTTTTTAGGGAAAAAATTCGGAAGATAACTGATTTTCGTAGCGTTGGACGATTCTTTCAGCGTGAGTATAACTTCATTGCCTTCTACTCTTCCGGAAAGCACCTGCTGCTGGGTTTCATCGCGGTCCAGATAAAAAAAGTCTTTCAGGCTCAGCGTCAACGGTTGTCCGTTCTGGCCGGTAATAACGGTATCCGCAGCCCATTTCAGTTCCTGGCCTTCATCAAAAGTCAGTATGATTTCATTCCTGCTTTCTTTTGTAAATCTGGCATTGATAATATCCGGACAGCTTACATTGCTTGTATCTGTAGAATAGTAAAGCGAAGGCCGTAAAAAAGCAAACAGCCTGCGCCCAATTTCTTCATACCCTGCCTTGCTGTAATGAACACCGTCATAGCCCGCAACTCCGATTGGTGTAAAATGATCTGTTTTGGGATAAATGTATTTGGTCCGCCGTAAAAAATCCCGGATCTGCCCTCCTACCGGCGTTGTATTTTCGTGATTCAAAACGATTACGTTACTCTGCATCACGAGAAACTTTTCTACCGCAGGATAGTCCTTCTCCCAGTATTTATAAAGTTGATCGTACTGTGCGGCATAATTGGGAATGTATTCAAATACCTCCTGTTCGCCGTGCATCCACACAAATGCACGGATGCGGCTCGGTTTGGCAACGTTCACCCGATAAAGAAGTGAGCCATAAAGTGTGTTCTGATTGGCAGGATTGGCATTGTCTCTCTGCAGAAATTCACTGATTTTTTTTCCCGGCAAACATCCGTTGATTATACAGGTCGGAATGCCTTCTTCTTCCAGAATCATTCTCTGAAGCTGGATTTCCCATGCGCCGACATACGTCCACGACCAGGAAGAAGGAATCCAGAGTGTATCGGCGGGCGTAATGGCCGGATTTCCGTCCGGAATTCTGGCAATAGTCCGGCAATACTTGTTTGACCAGTCACCAAAGACCGTAGCTGCGCCATTGGATTGCCCGCTTACGACAAAGATATCGCCTGCAACAATATCGGTCCGTTTGATAAGCTGCATGGAATCCTTTCCATTACGGGCATATACTTCAAAATCATAATCGGCCATTTCGGCTTTTATAGTCGGCAGTAATTCAAATGTCGTCGTCGTTTTGCCGTTGTAGCGCAGGGAATCTTTCGTATAGGCATACCGCTCCTTGTTTCTGTAAGTAACGACCGATATGTAATCCCAGCCCGGAATCTCGATCATACCCGAGATCGGAACTTCCGCATAGCTGCTGTCGTCCCGGGCATATAACTGGAAATCTCTTGGAAGACGGTCGAAAATCACCGAGTAGGCACGCTGCGCAAATGTATGGTCCGCACACGTGACAAGCAGGATAAAAAATGCAATAACCTTCGTTTTGGTAAAGTTCATTTCATTCAGTAATGTTTATGAATGTCCGGACCTGCTTTTATCAGATCCTGTTTTAAAATCAATAACTCGACTTTTGGGTAAATTATTTCACTGTCACAGACTTTGTAACCGCTTCTTTTTCAGATAAAGACCAATGCGCATCGAACATCGTCAGAAACCATAGAGCCATAATCACCGGCAAGGAATACTTGTCCCACGAAAGCTGCGCCTTTCCGAGCAGCAACGTGTTCAGAACCATCATCCAGCCGGCAAGGTTGAACTGAGGTGAAATAAACCGCATTAATGCCAGCAGCATCAGCAATCCGAAACATAGCTGTTTGATCATACCCGTAATGCCGATTGTCATCATAAACTGGTCAATATAACCAAGATACGGCCATGTAAAATACGGATTATGCGCTTGCCTGGCCGGAAAAAACAACACCATAACCGCAACGAGTAACAATAATAATACAAAAAGACGAGGATGTCTGCGCGGATAATCTACAAAATACTTTGCCTTTCCTGTCAAAACTACTTCCGGGATAACGTAATAAACAGACAGACAGACGCATGCGTACATGACATACCCAAAGTTGTATTTTACAAGCTTGTCCGAATCATAATGCTGCTGCGCCATTACTTCGGCCGGCGCCGGGCCTTTCCAGAGTAAAAACCACGGTATGATGCTTAAAACGGCAATGGCGTAATAAATCCAGACTTTATCAATGAGCAGCCGGTTTATAAAATCTCTGACATTGGATGAACTTCTGAAGACATTGCAGAATTCGTAAGCCACAATGGCAGCCGGAAATGCCAGCATATACTGGCGGCAGCTTACCGCCGCAACAAACAGCAAAAGGCCGCCCAAGTGCATGCGTTTCAGATATGCAATGATGCCGGCGAGCACAAAGAACAACGCAAAAATATCCGTGTAGTAATAAACGCTGCAAAGGTAGTAATTGGGAAAAGCCATCAGCCCCGCAAGGCAAAGCCAGAACCTTTTTGAACGGTCCGGACTGTTCCAGATAAAAAGCATCAATAGTAAAAAGCTTGTGGCAAAAGTAAGCAGCCTCAAATGCTGGATATTTTCTCCGAATATGCGTACAACCCAGCCTCCGAGTATGAACGGAACCGGCGTATTTAATTCGTTATAACTTTTCAGCAGGTCAATGGAAGGCAGAATTTCGTGACTAAAAAGTACCGCAGTAGGCAAGTAATGAAATTCGTCCTGATACAGTTCTACCGTAAAATGATCTTTCAGCAAAAAGATGATCAGGAATAAAGCGGTAATGAATAGCGATGTGTATAATTTTCTGGAAAGCATGGTGTTTGTTTAAACAAAATTTACTTCGGCACTCAGCCGGATTCCGAACTTTTCCTCAACGGAATCCTGTATTTTTTCTGAAAGCAACTTGATCTCGTTTCCGTTTCCGCCGCCGTAATTGACCAGCACCAAAGCCTGTCTTTCATGTACGCCGATGGAACCTTCGCGGTAACCTTTCCAGCCTGCTTTTTCTATGAGCCAGCCTGCAGGAACTTTTATTTTGCTTTCATTTACAGCATAGCCCGGCATTTCGGGATAACGGTTTTTGAGCATTGAAAACTGCGTTTCGGCAATTTCCGGATTTTTAAAAAAACTGCCCGCATTCCCGATTTGCGCAGGATCGGGAAGTTTGCTCCGGCGAATGTGAATGACGGCGTTGCTTACGTCTTTTATGGTTACTTCGGTTACATTCAGCTCCTGCAATGTTTTCTGAATATCCCCGTATGCAATGTTAAGAACAGGATTTTTACTGAGCTTAAAAGTTACGTTTGTAATAATGTACTGATCTTTCAGTTCCTTTTTAAAAATACTTTCCCGGTAACCAAACCGGCATTCCTCTTTTGAAAAAATCCTTAATGTGCCGTCATTTACAGCAACCGCTTCAACTGAAACGATCACATCTTTAACTTCAACGCCGTAAGCACCTATGTTCTGCATCGGGGCCGCGCCGACAGTGCCGGGAATGAGCGAAAGGTTTTCAACACCGCCGTAATTATTTTCAACGCAGTACATAACGAAAACATGCCAGTTTACGCCACTGCCCAGCCGCAGCCAAATATCTGCATCGTCTTCCTTTATTTTTTCAATTCCCCTGATATCCGGATGAATGACAAGCGCGTCTATATCTTTTGTGAACAGCACATTGCTTCCGCCGCCCAGGATAAATTTTGGCGTCTGCTGCCATACGGGATCCAGCAGGATTTGAGTTAATTCATCAACGGACCTCACTTCTGCAAAATACCGGGCGGTTGATTCCAGCCCGAAAGTATTAAAGTGGCGAAGTGAAAAGTTGGTCTGGATTTGCATAGAAAATACGAATAAGTCGGGCAAAGTTAGGTATTACATTGAAAATTGCGCAGTATGGTGATTCATCCATTTTTAACTAAGTTTGCAAGCTCATTTGTAATGATGATAGTTATGTTGCTGAAAAACAAACTTTTCTGGACTTTCCTTACTGGAATTATCATTCTTTCAGGATGCAGTAAAAAAACGGTTGTCAGTACATCTTCTGCAGAATACCGGGAAGATCTTGCGACGGTTCGGCCTCGCCCGAAACTGGCGGAACCTGTAACGGAAAAGAAACCGGATGCAGCGACTCCGCTTCCTTCAAAACCAGCTTCCGGTGCCAATGCCGATAAACCGTTATATGTAAACAAAAAGCTGGAAACCGTACTGGATACACTGGCAAAGCAGAACAAGTCGATTCGTTATATCAACGGTTTCAGGATTCAGATATATGTAGGAAATGTACGTCAGGAAGCGGATGAAGCCAAGTCGTACATTTATCAGACGTTTCCCGACATGTTTCCTTACGTCACCTATACGCAGCCGACTTACCGTGTGAAGGTCGGGGATTTCATGTACCGCAGCGATGCAGAACAATACCTCGAACTTATACGGGAACAGTATTCCTCTGCTGTTATTCTTGCAGACCGGGTAGAAATAAAACGCAGCCTTCTGCTAAATACATCGCTGGAAAACAACTGATATATGTGGCACTTGACTAAATTGCGCGCTCAATTAACCGGATATTATTTATCCACACATACATTTTGATCATCATGAAAAAAGCCTTAATTACCGGTATTACTGGACAGGACGGCTCTTATCTGGCAGAGCTTCTGCTGGACAAAGGATACGAAGTACACGGTATCAAGCGCCGGAGTTCATTGTTCAACACGCAGCGCATTGATCACATTTACGAAGATCCGCATGAGAAGAACGTCCGTTTTCATCTGCATTACGGTGATTTGAGCGATTCTACCAATATTATACGCATTGTTCAGGAAGTACAGCCCGACGAGATTTACAACTTGGGTGCCATGTCACATGTTCAGGTGAGTTTTGAAGAACCTGAATATACAGCCAACGTGGACGGAATCGGGACGCTGCGTATCCTGGAAGCGGTCCGGCTTTTGGGACTGACCAAGAAAACACGCATTTATCAGGCTTCCACATCGGAACTTTACGGACTTGTTCAGGAAGTGCCGCAATCCGAACGCACGCCGTTTTATCCGCGCTCACCTTATGCCGTTGCCAAACTGTACGGTTACTGGATTACGGTAAATTACCGCGAAGCTTACGATATGTTTGCGGTAAACGGGATTTTGTTCAATCACGAATCGCCGTTGCGGGGCGAAACCTTTGTAACCAGAAAAATTACCCGCGCCGTTGCCCGGATTGCATTGGGCCTTCAGGATAAAGTTTATCTCGGAAATCTGGACGCACAGCGCGACTGGGGACATGCCAAGGATTTTGTAGAAGCCATGTGGCTTATTCTTCAGCAGGAAAAACCCGAAGACTTCGTAATTGCAACCGGCATCACAACCCGCATCCGGGATTTTGTAAAAATGGCATTTGCGGAAGTCAGTATTGAAGTGGAATTCACCGGAGAAGGCGTGAACGAAACGGCCAGAGTTGTACGCTGTAACAATCCTGATTTCCAGATTGAAACGGGCCGGGAAGTCGTTGCAGTCGATCCGAGGTATTTCCGTCCGACAGAAGTGGAACTTTTAATCGGCGATCCCACAAAATCAATGACCAAACTGGGCTGGAAACCGAAATATGACCTGAAAGCACTAGTTAACGATATGGTGGCAGCGGACGTTATGCTGTTCAAAAAAGACCGGCTTCTGGAAAGCAGCGGCCACCGTGTTCCAAACTATTTCGAGTAAATATTAAATTGTACGCTTATAAATGAAAGTGCCCTGAACATTAAAATTCAGGGCATTTTCATTTAAGAATCTGGTATTACAATCAATAAAGATCATCAATTCAATTAAAAGCTAACAGCTATCTGCCAACAGCTTTTCATTAAACCGCTCCCGGTACTTTTTTGATGGACTTTGCAATTTTGATCAGCGTTTCCGGCTTCTGATAACCGATAACCTGTTTTACGATCTTGCCGTCCGGATCAATAAAGAACAATGTCGGGTAACCTTCCAGCGGATATTTATTGGCAAGCGCCGGACCTTCCCCGCTTTCCATATCAAACTTTACGTTGATAAAATTCTTGTTAAAAACCTCTGCGACATCAGGACGGGTAAAAACATTTTTCTGAAGTAATTTACAAGGTCCGCACCAGGTTGTGTACGCATCAAAAAATATTACTTTTTTCTCCTGTTTGGCTCTTTTCAGAATGGATGCCCACGTTGCTTCTGTAAACTGGATTCCTTTTTCCTCCGCCTTGTTTTTACTGTTTTTATCATCCGCCTTAACAGCTGAAAAAGTCAGGGCAAGACACATTAGAAGAAAAGCTGTTTTTTTTAACCCTTGCATAGTTTATCTGGTTTGATTCGGTTCTGATTAGTCAATAACGAAAATACCCTTTTGTTTTATTTTATCCAAAGCCTTGGAATCCGCTTGTTTACATATTGCGGTAAAACATTTTTTAAAAAGTAACTTTACAGTCTCAATAACGTTAAAATCTTATGAAAGTTCAGGATGCCAGATATGTTATGAGCAATTCGGATTATCAGAAATGCCCTTCGCCTGATTTGCCCGAGTATGCTTTTATCGGAAGATCCAATGTGGGCAAATCGTCGCTCATCAATATGCTTGTGGAAAAGAAGTCGCTGGCCAAAACTTCGCAGCAGCCCGGAAAAACACAGCTTATCAATCATTTTCTGATCAATAATTCGTGGTACCTCGTCGATTTGCCGGGTTATGGTTATGCCAAGGTCAGCAAAGTGGAGCGCGAGAAATGGGAAAAAATGATCGGAGATTATCTTTATAACCGTGAAAACCTGATCTGCACCTTTGTACTGATTGATATCCGCCACAGCGCATTGGCCGTAGACCTTGATTTTATGGCGAATCTGGGCGAAGCCGGCATTCCGTTCCATATTATTTTTACCAAAGCGGACAAGCTCAAATCCGGGCAGGTTGCGAGCAATGTGGAGGCATACCGGCAGAAACTGGAAGAAATATGGGAAGAAATTCCGCCGATGTTCATTTCTTCGGCAGAAAAAAATGAAGGAAGAGACCCGATTCTGGAAACAATAGAAACTTATAACCAGTCGTTTCAGAATACAAAGTAGCCGCAAGGTTGTTTAACGGCCAATCTTTCTGTTATTTTGCGCAAAATTTAGTCATAGCATTCGACACAAAATCAAGATATATCTAATAGTTAAGAAAGGATGAGTGAAAAAGCAGAATCAACCGGAATGGATTTGTTGAAGGAAATTGCCAATGTTTCAGGGAAAAGCGGTTTGTTCCGGATTCTGAAGCCAAGCCGTGCAGGCGTTATCGTTGAAAGCCTGGATGAAAAACGTGAAAAAACACTGATCGGACCGACAGCTCGCGTCTCGGTGTTAAAAGATGTTTCGATTTTTACAGATGGCGAAGAAGAATCCGTTGCTTTGGCTGATGTTTTTCTTAAAATCCGGGAAGTACACGGAGAAGAAATTGCCTTGCCGGTAAAAACATCTTCCGACAAAGAACTGGTCGAGTTTCTGAATGAGGTTCTTCCCGAATTCGACAGATCCAAAGTTTATGTTTCCGACATTAAAAAAATCATAAGCTGGTATAATTTATTGTCAAAATATACGCCTGAACTTTTTGCCGTACAGCAGACCGAAGAAGCAGCAGCAGAGCCAGCTGCGGAGGCTGCCGCAGAACCGGTTAAGGAAGAAGAAAACGAGGCTTAATTCAGGATTACAAACGAATTGCAATAGAACCCTGTCGTACCGGCGGGGTTTTTACTTTTCAAAAGATCCGGCAAAAACAATCATGATCCCTATTTCTGATTTTATAGATCACACACTGCTTGGCCCGACGGCAAGCGAAACGGATATCCGCAAAATTTGTGAAGAAGCCTGGATTCATCAGTTCAAAGCCATTTGTGTGGCGCCGTCTTATGTAACCTATGCTGTCGAAATGCTGGAATTCTGTCCGGTAAAAATTGAAATTGCTACGGTAATCGGTTTTCCTTTCGGCTATTCGACAACCAGGTCAAAAGTATCTGAAGCGAGTGACGCGCTGCAGAACGGAGCCACGGAACTGGATGTGGTCATGAACCTTTCCCGTTTCAAATCCATGGCTTATCTGAGCGTGCGTGAAGAATTAAGAACCCTTTCCGAACTGGCGCATGAAAAAAATGCCTTGCTCAAAGTCATCGTGGAAACGGCTTTTCTCGATTCTTTTGAATTGTACACAGCTGCTGAAATCTGCGCCGAGTCTGGAGCTGATTTTATCGTGACTGCTACCGGATCTGCAGAAAATTACTCAGATGAAGAGACCGTTCGCAAGCTGAAAACGATATTGCCGCCGCATGTCCGTATAAAGGCAGCCGGAGCGATTTTTACACCTGCACAGGCCAGTGCACTGGTAGAAGCCGGCGCATCGCGCATCGGAACTGCAAGCGGAATTTCGATTGTTTCCGGACTATGAACAGACAGCGGATTTTGCTTTTGAGCGTTGTACATCCGGCAACAGACCCGCGCATTTTGTACAAAATTGCGCCTTCACTGGCCATACATCATGAAGTGTTTTGTGCGTTGCCCAATGCACGCTCCAATCAGCAGAAAAGCAATATTGCATTCATTAACCTTCCTTATTTCCGGCAATTACTGTCCAGACTTCTGTTTTGTCATCCGGTTATGCTGTGGAAATGCCTGCGTATCCGGCCGGATCTGGTGCATATTTTTGTCCCTGAACTGATTCCCGCAGCTTTTCTTTTCAAATGGCTTGGAGCAAAGATTATTTATGAAGTGCAGGAAAACCTTTATAAAAAATTCAGCATCAAGCAGTTTAATAACGGTTTAGTGTTCCGCGCCATTTTCAGGCTTTTTGATCATCTTGCCCGAAAAAGCTTTTTCTGCGTTTTTACGGAAGATGCTTACCTTCAAGAGTATGAAAATCTTGCATTGCCGTATGCCGTTATCCATAATTATGCTTCCATTCCGTTTATGGACGAATATGGTGCCCGGGAATTTCCGGTAAATGAAAAACCGGAATTTTTCTATGCAGGCGTCATTTCCATGGAAAGGTGCTTTGATGTTCTGGTTACGGCATTGTCAAAGTTGAAAACCCGGTATCCGGATTTCAGAATGCACTTGTTCGGGCCCGTTCGTTTTCAGCCGGGCGAAGCAGCAAGTTTGCCGGGTTATGCCGAAATTCGTCCGAATCTGATATTTTACGGGTATACAGACCAGAAAAGGCTGCTTTCCTATGCAAAAAATGCGGTTGCCGGCATTGCACTGCTCAAACCGGTTGCAGATTACCCCGATTCCTACACAACCAAATTGTTCGATTACATGGCTTTGAAACTGCCCGTTATTGCATCGGATTTTCTGCTTTACAGGCATGTTGTGGAACAATCGGAATGCGGGTTTTGTATTTCTCCATATGATGCCGGTATATTGTACCAGAAACTGCTATGGCTGATTCAAAATCCCGAAAAAGGTGCTGTAATGGGCAGGAACGGACGGAAGGCAGCCGAAATTCATTACAACTGGAAACAGGAAGAAGCCATTCTTTTATCATTTTACAAAACAATCCTGGAACATTCAGGTGGATCATAAAAGATTATAATTTATAAAACTTATTATTGAATTGTTCAAATATTAAGTGCTACGATTTCTATGAAATATTTAACTTTCGGAATCAAATAGAATCGTAGCTTGCGAAGTCAACTTCTCAATCATGTATATTAATACAGTCAGTCATTATTTGCCAAGCGAAGTAATTGGTAATGAATATTTTACAAACATTAACAATCTGTCTCACGAGTGGATTGTAGAACGCACGGGAATTTCGGAAAGACGTAAAGCTTCCAAGGATGAAAATACAACCACAATGGCGATCAAGGCCGTTGAGTCCCTGCTTGAAAGCATTCCTTACAGTAAAAATGAAATTGATCTTATTGTCGGGGCAACTTACACGCCTTATGATACCATTGTTACGTTAGCCCATGCCGTTCAGCATCATCTTCAGATTCCGGATATTCCGGTTGTGAGTATTTCATCCGCCTGTTCTTCGCTGCTGAATGCCATTGAAATTGTGGAAGGTTATTTTGCACTGGGCAAGGCATCCAAAGCCATTGTGGTCGTATCGGATCATAACACGGCTTATTACAACGAAATGGATACCGTTTCCGGACATTTATGGGGCGACGGCGCTTCTGCGATTCTGATCTCAAAAGAACGCCAGACTGACTCGGATATGCAGATCAAAAAGCTGATTACCGGCGGCGCGGCAACAAGCGGAAAAGCGATAGAAGCCGTCGTACTGCGCCCGAACGAGCGCGGTGTTGTAATGCCTTTCGGCCGCGATGTATTCCAGAATGCGTGTATTTATATGCCGAAAGTCAGTCAGCAGGTTTTGCAGGCGTGCGGCCTTACCATTGATGACCTTGATTATCTTATTCCGCATCAGGCCAATCACCGCATCAGTCTGAATGTGATCAATACGCTTGGAATTCCGGCGGAGAAACTGATTTCAAATATTCAATATCTTGGAAATACGGGCTGTGCAGGCTGCGCCATTGCACTTTCTGAAAATAAGGACAAGTTTAAAAAAGGAGAAAATATTGTCATTACCGTTTTTGGCGGCGGTTATTCTTACGGCGCCATGCTGATTACCGTATAGCAAGGATCCGTTTTCAAACGGTTATAAACACAAAAGCCTTTCAGCGGAGATCCTGCTGAAAGGCTTTTATATTGGATTGGCTATTAACTAGCTATTGGCTGTTGGCTATTAGCCATTGGGAATTTGCTTGAAGCTATTTTATAGAAATTCAGAAAACTGCTATTCGTGCATCTTTCCGGTTGCCGTCAGCTAAAAGCCAGTTGCTAATACCTAACAGCCATTTAATTCACTTCCGGCTCTGCAAACATTGCAGGCTTCCATGTATTGTTTTCAGGATTAACGTCCGGCAGGCTGTGCTCCGGATCAATCGTTACAGAACGGATGGCCTGTTGCGTAGATGCTTTGAAAGTCCAGCTTCCGCCGCGCTGCCAGATTTCAACGGGCAGTTCCACTCTGGTTTTTTTGCCGCTTACTTCTTCAATATCCACTTTGGCCGGCATTGCCCAGCGATCCAGGTTTTCTATCGTGATGAAAGACCCTTTCTGCGGATTCTGCTCAACGTAGCTTACATCTTTCACACTCTGATCAAGTTTGTAATTTTCGAAAAACCATCCTTTCCAGAACCAGCCCAGATCTTCTCCGGCTGCATCTTCCATTGTCCTGAAAAAATCATACGGCGTCGGGTGCTTGAAAGCCCAGCGCTGCACGTACAAATGAAACGCATAATCAAACCGGTCTTTTCCAAGAACCTGCTCTCTGAGCATTTTCAAACCGAGTGCCGGCTTGTAATAGGCTTCCCAGCCAAGGTTTACAGCTTGTACAACATCCGGAATTGTCATGATCGGATCTGCTTTCGGACGGAAAATCATCGGTGCCAGCCGCTGCATATCGTTCATTTGCGGAGTTTTATATTCTCCGTTGTTGAAATTATCCGCTGAAAGGAAGTTGATAAAAGTATTGAAACCTTCATCCATCCACGCGTATTTACGCTCATTGGTACCTACAATCATCGGAAACCAGTTATGGCCGAATTCATGGTCTGTTACGCCCCAAAGATCGTCTTTACGGCTTTTGCTGCTGCAAAATACAATTCCCGGATATTCCATTCCGCCCACAATACCAGCCACATTGGTCGCAACCGGATAAGTATATTCATGAATATAACCGGAGTAAAATTCGATGCAGCCTTTTACGTATTCCGTGGAACGTCCCCATCCGTCCAGACCACCGTCTTCAGCAGGATAAACGGATTGTGCCAATGCCGTTTTCCCTTTTGGCAGATTCATTTTTGCAGCATCCCAGACAAATGCCTTGGAAGTAGCCCAGGCTATATCGCGCGCCTGAAGGCAGCGGAAACGCCATGTCAAAGTTCCGGACTGCTTGGGCCGTGTAGCCGGATTGGTTACTTCTTCTGCACTGCGGATGATTACAGTCTGGTCACTTTTTGCTGCATCGGCCAGTCTTTTGCGCTGTTCGGCCGTAAGCACGTCATTCGGGTTCAGCAATTCTCCCGATCCGACAACGATATGATCCCAGGGAACAGTTACATTGTATTCGAAATCACCGTATTCCAGATAAAACTCTCCGGCTCCAAGATAAGGAAGCAGGTTCCAGCCTTCAATGTCGTCGAAAACAGCTACACGCGGATACCATTGTGCCATTTCATAAACGATACCGTTTTTGGTTTCCAGCGTTCCCATCCGGTCAGAACCGTACTCCGGGATTTTAAATGAATAAGCAATTTTGATTTTGATCACATCTCCGTTGGCTTTTACAGGCGTTGCCAGACGGATCTGCATGCGTGTATCGGTAATTTTGAAATCGGCTTGCGTAAACTTGTCTTTTCCCTGCTGCACCGAAACAGCCTGAATGGAATCGCCGCCGTTAAAACCGGTATTCCCGAAACGGCCGCCTGTAACCGGCGTAGTCCTTCCGCCTCTTGAATGATCGCTGAATGCGTTCTGATCCAGCTGGAGCCATATAAATTCAAGGTTTTCGGGACTGTTATTTTTGTAAGTCAGTTCCACATCGCCGCTTACGATACCTTTTGCTTCATCAAGCGCAACATTGATCTTGTAATCGGCCTTGTTTTGCCAGTATTTCGGGCCGGGCGCACCGCTTCCTGTACGGTACTCATTTCCAGGCTGAAAATTAAACAGGGGATGAAATAATGTATGCGCATCATACTTCGGCTTTTCAGGCTCCTGCGCAAATGCATTAAAGAATCCAAGGCTGCCCATAGCAAACAGTCCTAGGCGAAATATTAAAAGTTTCATTCGTATGATTTAATAAATATGTAATTGTAAACGAGCAATATACAGCTTTTCGCCTTTTTTAAAATAAAAAGTTTGATTTTTGCCTGTGAATAACGGTTTAAAATAGGCTTTGATTTTTCGTCTGTAAACACTCCATGCGCCCACGCCTTTCTGTTGATGAATATACCAAAGGAATTCTGGCAGGCGACAGAAATACGCTCAGCCGGGCTATAACCATCACGGAAAGCAGGCTCAAAGAGGACCAGATACTTGCTTCGGCTATTCTTCAGGATATTCTTCCCTATGCAGGCAACGCCCTGCGGATCGGAATTACAGGCGTGCCCGGCGTCGGGAAAAGTACATTCATAGAAGTTCTGGGAAAACATATTACTTCGCTCGGAAAACGCGTTGCAGTTCTGGCAATTGATCCTTCCAGCAAAAAGTCGGGCGGCAGCATTCTTGGTGATAAAACACGCATGGAAAAACTGGCTCACGACCCGATGGCTTTTATCCGGCCGTCGGCAACCGGTTTGTCGCTCGGCGGCGTGGCCCGCAGCACCCGCGAAAGCATGCTGCTTTGTGAAGCTGCCGGTTATGAAGTCATTTTGATAGAAACCGTCGGTGTAGGCCAGTCGGAAACGCTGGTGAAAGGCATGACGGACTTCTTTTTGCTGCTGATGCTGGCGGGTGCCGGTGACGAGCTTCAGGGAATGAAGAAAGGGATTACAGAAATGGCGGATTTAATTGCTATAAACAAGTGTGACGGCAATAACAAGGCAGCGGCACAAAAGGCCATGGCGGAGTTCAGAAATGCACTTCATTTGTTGCCGGAGCCGGAATCGGGTTTCAGCAATCCGGTTGTATGCTGTTCTGCAGCGGAGGAAAGCGGCATTGCGGAAATCTGGGAACATGTGCAGCGCTTTCATGAGATTACGTCAGAAAATGGCTTTTTAAAAAAAAACCGGCAATTACAGAATCTGGACTGGATGCAGGATTCTGTCCGGCAAATGCTGGAAGAAAGCTTTTACGATCATCCGGATATTAAGCGTAAATTAACGGCTGTAAAAAAAGCAGTTGCCAAAGGCGAGCTGCTTCCGGCTGCCGCTGCTCAGCAACTGATTAATTTGTTTGTAAAGAGAACAATATAACCTTGTAATGGAAAATACAGGCTTCTGTTTCTGGTATAGAAATTATAAGCACAAGTTTCCCGGTTTGATTTTTAAGCTGCGTGTGAATTTATAATAATCAACAATTTATAATTATGAAAATGATTAACGCTTTGAGCAGAGTTACTTTACTGACTTTCATTTTTGCTGTACTTGCATTTTCTGCATGTAAAGACAATGATGATCCGGATCCCGTTTTGCCTGAGACCAATCCGATTGTAGGCAAATGGCAGCTTACCGCCATTACGCCGGAAGTAGCCGGAACCAATATCCCAGCACTTGTTTTTCTGACTACCGTTGCGCCTTCCTGTCTTTACGATCTGAAACTTAATTTTAATGCAAACAATACAATTACGACTTCGGATTGCGATGCTGCGGTTTCGCTTATTGATCCGTTTGTACCCGTAGGTACCGACGCAAAATGGGAAGTGGATGGCGACAAACTGGTCCTGACCAAAGGATCGGCCAGCGAGGAATTCAAGATTACACAGACTGCAACGGACCTTACGGTTGTTGTAAACACTCAGACAGATACAACCAAGCCGGCTGTAAATGTTTTGTTGCTGTTCAAAAGAGTATAAAATCTGAATACTGACACCAGTTAAAGCCGTAATGTAAAGCCGGTTTTAACTGGTATGGTCACAAAGGATAACCCACTTGCCGTTGATCTTCTTCCAGAGAATAGTATAGTAACCTTCCAGATCGCCTTTTTCCGGGCGCGTCAGATGGAATTTGCCAACCAGAAAAGCAACATCCGGCTGCGGCTCTGTAAAATTGATATAGGTAAATTTGAGCGTTCCCATGGCAGCACGGTCCGGATAGCGCCTCAGATAACCTTCGTAAGTTGCTTTATAGCCATAAGTAACGCCGCTTTTTCCTACAAACATCAGCGAGTCGGATTCCCAGTAGCCATTCATAAAAGCTGCGATATCTCCTTTGTTCCAGTCGGCTGCCTGCCGGTCCATGATGGCATAGATAATTTCCTTGTTACTTTTGGTCTGCGCCATTCCTGAAACAGCCGCGGTCAGCAGAATGAGGGTGAAAAGCCAGTTTCTCATATTTTTTACGATTTTTGCAAAATGAATCCTGATTTTAAATATACACGAAAGATTCATTCAAAAAGATTGTATTTACAAATCAGCATCCAACCGGCATGAGCAAGTTCGATCATTTATTCAAAAAGCTTGACCGCCAGAAATACCCGTTCATTGATGGCATTTATTATTTGTTCATTCTCGTTTTTCTGCTCATCCTGTTCATCTTTTTTTCCTGACCTGTGGACAAGCTGCCTTACCTTTTTATTCTGAACCCCAATTCCGGCACTTCCATCGGTAAAAAAGCGGAGATCATCGGGCAGATGATCCGGAACTTTGCAGAAAAAAGCGGAAATCAGGCTACGGTTCTTTTTACAAAAGAGCGGGGCCATGCTACTGCGCTTGTAAGGGAAAATCTTGCAAAAACAAACTGGAAAGCCATTGTTGCCGTTGGCGGCGACGGCACAGTAAATGAAATTGCGCGCGCATTGATCGGCACGGATACACCGGTCGGGATATTGCCGCTGGGTTCGGGAAACGGACTGGCCAGGCATCTCGGCCTTCCGCTCACGTTCGAAGGATCGCTTAAAAGGGTTTTCGAAGGAAAGGTCATTACAATTGACAGTGCACAACTGAACGACATTCCGTTTTTCTGCATTGCCGGGATCGGCTTTGATGCTTATGTCGGCTATTTGTTCAGTCAGCAAAGCGGCCGAGGTCTTGCTACTTATGTCCAGGTTTCGGTGCAGTCATACTGGAATTACAAAGCGCAGTTGTTACGGATTAACGGCGTCGAAACGGCGGCATTTTCCTTGTCTTTTGCCAATGCCGGCCAGTTCGGGAACAACGCATGGGTTGCGCCGCAAGCCAGTCTGCAGGATGGATTGCTGGACGTTTGCGTGATAAAGCCGTTTCCGAAATGGTACGGAACCTCGCTGGCGTACAGACTTTTTACCAAAGGGCTTAAAAACTCGCGTTACATAGAATACCGGAATATGACGGAATTGCTTGTTGAAACGGATACGCCGCCCATCATCCATTACGACGGCGAGCCGATGCAGCTGGAAACAACGCGTATTGAAATTAAAATAAATCCTGAAAGCTTGCGTGTAATCGTTTAAGGTGCTTTTTATAAATAGAAATACAGTAATTCACTTTTTTATGTCAAAGAAAAACCGAGAAGGCATTATATACTCCACCAATCCTGATTATGAATATCAGAATTCAGGAAATGAAGAACCCGAAACATTGTCACCTGCACAGCAGGACTTAAGAATTTGGCTCGACCGGAAAGGAGGCGGGAAAATTATTACGGTTGTAAAGGGCTTTATCGGGACAAACGCCGATCTGGAAGCTTTGGGAAAACAGCTTAAAGCGCTTTGCGGAAGCGGCGGAACGGTAAAAGACAATGAAATACAGATTCAGGGCGATCACCGCGAAAAGGTGATCAACTGGCTTACGGGTAAAAATTACAAGGCAAAAAAAGCGGGAGGATAATCCTCCCGCCGGTTATAAAGTAGCGTTGGTGTCCAGCTCCGTCGGCGCTGGCAACTGCCTTGGCGTTTCAGCAGCAGGCGGAACATTGCCGCGTCCGGTGTCCAGGACTTCCACGTTGGTCACAAAATATTTGGTATCGCCGTTCCAGGGCAACGTAAAGAACTTTTCCTCGTAAGTAAGTGAAACGCGGTGTCCGTTTGCAATGGCATCTTCCAGCTTTGCAATGGCGTCTTTGTTTTTTGCACTTACCGAAAATATCCATTCCGATGAATTCATGGTGCCATCGCCTTCATACAGGCCGCCCATCCGGAGTTCGCCTTCATAGGTTTTGAACAGATAACCTTTATTGCTCAGCTTTGTAATAAAACCTCCGCGCTTTCCTTCGCTGTAATATCCAAAAGTAAGGTAGTACAGGATTCCAAACACGATGGCCAGAAATATGGCAAATATGACCCATTTACGCATAACAGTAATTTTCAGTTTTATGGTACAAGCGAACTTCGCAAAACAGTTTGATTTTTCCTAGTCATTATTTTGCACGAATGGCAATCACAGGGTCCATCCGCGCGGCGAGCAAAGCAGGAATTATTCCCGAAAGCACGCCTATGATGCTGGAAACTCCCAATCCCAGTATTACATTTCCGGGAGTCAGTAAAATTTCCAGCGATCCTGCAGGAACAAATGACAATAAGTATACCAGAAATATCCCGACCACACCGCCCACAAGGCTGAGCATAACAGCTTCAAACAGGAACTGGAAAAGAATGGAATAATTTTTGGCACCGAGCGACTTCTGTATACCAATGAGATTGGTGCGTTCTTTTACGGAAACAAACATGATGTTGGCAATTCCAAAGCCGCCTACCAAAATGGAAAAACTGCCGATTACCCAACCGGAAAGCGTCAGTACCGCAAACAGTCCTTCCAGTGCCTTTGCGGCAGCTTCGGGACGATTCAGTGAAAAATTATTCCCGTCTCTCGGCTTTATTCCCCTTTTGGTACGCATCAAGCCTGTAATTTCCGCTTCTGCTTCCAGCATACCTTCATCGCCGGGAAGTGCTTTCACGACAATATCCGCATTTCTGCGCCCCGACTGGAATAATTTTGAAAATGAAGCAAAAGGAATAATACAGATCTTGTCCGGGCTGCCGCCGAAATTTACAAGACTTTCCCCTTTTTTGACCTGCACGCCGACGACTGTAAATTTATTTCCTGAAAGCTTGAACTCCTTTCCGACAGGATCCTGCCCCGGAAACAACGATTCGCCGATGTCTGCACCGATGATAGCTACATTCCGGGCATTGTTTGTTTCCAGCGGGATAAAATACCTTCCCGCGCCGATTGCGATATCGGATATCTGATTGTACTCGTACGAAACACCCTGAATCTGCGCGATAATGCTGTTAGAACGATTTTTTAGTGTGGTGTTGCCACGAAAATCCATGACAGCCACGGCACTGGCATTTTCCATGTTTTCATACAGGTATTTGTACTCGGCAAAGGTCGGTTCCGGCCACTGAAAATATTTCCACCACTGGTATTCACCGCCAAAGCCCCACGGCCATTTCTGAACGTAAATTACTTTGTCGCCAATGAAGCTCAGACTGTCCTTGATGTTTTTTTCCAGTGAATCCACAATTGTAAATACCGCCACGATAGCAAATATTCCAACGGTTACACCAAGCAGCGACAAAATGGTACGGGTAATGTTGGATCTCAGCGCCTGAAGGGCAAATCGAAAACTTTCCAAAAGCTGCCGTAAAAATTTCATAAGGACATGATGAATAGAATGAACTTAAATTTTCCCGTGGAATTCAAAAGTTAGCAGTTAAGTACAAGGTCCTAAAACAAATTGGTATAAATGGCAATAAAAAATGACCGGACTGATTACATGCATTTCAACAGTAAAAACATTCTATGGAAAAATTTCATAAAACACATATAATATAACTGTTTTTGAAGACATTTAATATCTTACATCATCCACCACAACACTACTGAAATGGCTGTACGTTACAAACTATTTTTTCTGGCCAGCATGTTGCCCGGGTTTCTGGCTGCCCAGAAACCTGTTCAGGAATCAACCGGATTTTACCAGTTTCTTTCGGACGACCCCAATCAGAAACCATTTTACAGTGACCGGCAGGGCGTGATCGCCAAAAACGGAATGGTGGCTTCTGCACATCCGGAAGCGTCCAGAGTGGGCGTTGATATATTGAAAGCAGGCGGTAATGCCATTGATGCGGCTGTTGCCGTTCAGTTTGCGCTTGCCGTTGTACATCCGTCGGCCGGAAACATCGGCGGAGGCGGCTTTCTTGTTTTCCGGGACAAAGCCGGCAAGAGTTTCAGCATCGATTTTCGTGAAAAAGCGCCTGCAAAAGGCCATGCGGATATGTATCTGGATAAAGACGGCAACGTAATCCCGAATGCAAGCATACTCGGGCGGCTGGCTTCGGGCGTGCCGGGTTCCGTGGCAGGAATGGCGGAAGCGCATTCGAAATATGGGAAACTGACCTGGAAAGCCGTTTTGCAGCCTGCCATTGATCTGGCGGAAAGAGGCGTGATCCAGACAGAAAGAGAAGCGCGCGGGCTTAATGCTATCAAACAGGATTTGCTGAAACTGAATCCGGGTACAACGTATTTTATCAATCCGTCCGGAAAAGAATGGGCTGCAGGTGATATTTTAATTCAGAAAGATCTGGGTAAAGTATTGCGCCGCATACAAAAGAAAGGCCGGGACGGATTTTATACAGGCAAGACGGCCCGAAAGCTCTTTAAGGACATTAACCGCAACAATGAAGGAATTATCAGCAAAAAAGACCTTGCAGCATACCATGCACAATGGCGGCCGACTATCACTGAAAATTACAAAGATTATAAAGTCATCACCATGTCGCCTCCGTCCAGCGGCGGCATTGCGCTTGTGCAGCTCATGCGGCTTACAGAACAGCATCCGCTCCGTAAATGGGGCTGGCACAGCGATTCGACCATTCAGGTGATGATTGAAGCCGAACGCCGCGTGTATGCAGACCGGGCGAAATTTCTCGGTGATCCCGATTTTATCAAAATTCCTTCCGAAACCCTGATGAGCCGCGATTATCTTCAGAAACGCTGGAATGATTTCAGCTGGGACAAAGCGACAGACAGCAAAACCATAGCCGGCGGCACATTTCCGGGATATGAAAGTCTGGAAACAACGCATTTTTCCATTGTGGACAAAGAAGGAAACGCAGTTTCGGTAACTACAACGTTGAATGGCGGCTATGGCAGCCGCGTTGTAGTCAAAGGCGGCGGATTTTTCATGAACAACGAAATGGACGATTTCAGCATAAAACCGGGCGCACCGAACATGTACGGACTGATCGGCAACAAGGCCAATGCCATTGCCCCCGGCAAACGTATGCTGTCTTCCATGACACCGACAATTATCGAAAAAGACGGCAAGCTGCTGATGGTTGTAGGAACACCGGGCGGCTCAACGATTATTACTTCTGTATATCAGACAATCCTGAATGTGCTGGAACACGGCATGACGATGCAGCAGGCCGTAAATGCGCTGAAATTCCATCACCAATGGCTGCCGGACAAAACGACTTTTGAAGCCAGCGCTTTTTCGGAAGGAACGATAAAAAAATTACAGGAAAAAGGATACATTCTTGAACAGCAGCGCAATACGATTGGCCGTATGGACTGCATCCTTGTAAACCCGGACGGCACGCTGGAAGGCGGCTCCGATCCGAGAGGCGACGATACGAGCGCTGGTTATTAAAAATATAAGCGTACTTTTTCCGGATTGATTCAGGACCTTGTCAGTTCCCGGATTAATCCGGAATGCTGCGGATACAATGCCTGCAATGCTGCCCGTTCCGCCATTTCAAAATCCTCAAAGTCAAAACCCGGCGCTACGGTACAGCCAACCAACGCGTAGGAACTTCCGGCACACGGACGGGATGCAAACCAGCTTCCGGCCGGAACGACAGCCTGAAACGTTTCTCCTATTTCAGGATTATTTCCCAAAAAGATGGTTTCCAGATTTTCTGATTCGGGATCAATAACAAAGATTTCCAGTGCGTCACCTGCGTAAAAATGCCACATCTCATCAGACTGGATCCGGTGAAATGCAGAAAAATGATGTGCTTCCAGCAGAAAGTAAATTCCCGTTGAAAAACATCTGGCTCCTTTAAAACGCTTTGGCAAAGCGTTCTCTTCAATGATTCCTGCCGAACGGTAAGTTTCTGTAAAATATCCGCCTTCGGGATGCTGCTTTAGGCTGTATTTTTTAATCCAGTAGGACGCTTGTTGCATAAATTTCTGCAATTGGGTTTTTGAAATAACCGTGCATTATGGTTTTCCGGTTTTGCCTTTTACTCAATTATACATTCTTCTGCTTTGAAATTGCAAGGATTACGTAATTTTGCTCAAAATAAATCACAAACAATCAAATTTGATCAGATGAATAACGACAAAGTCACTATAATTTCTGAAGACATCCTTTCTGACAATTGGTATACGCTTAAAAAATACACGTTTGATTACCAACGTGAAGACGGAAAAGTAGAACGCCAGTCGAGGGAATCGTACGATCGCGGAAACGGCGCAACGATTTTGCTTTACAATACCGAAAAGCAGACGGTGCTGCTCACAAGACAATTCCGCATTCCGAGTTATGTAAACGGCAATCCGTCCGGCATGCTGATTGAAGCCTGCGCGGGTTTGCTGGACAAGGATAATCCCGAAGATTGTATTATCAGGGAAACCGAAGAAGAAACCGGATATAAAATCAGATCCGTCCAAAAGATTTATGAAGCTTACATGTCGCCGGGATCTGTGACCGAAATACTGTATTATTTCATAGCTGAGTATTCAGACGATATGAAAGTAAGTCAGGGCGGCGGAAAAGAACAGGAGCAGGAAAATATCGAAGTAATGGAAGTTCCGTTTGTTCAGGCACTGGAAATGATGAAAAACGGAGAAATAAAAGATGCAAAAACGATTATACTGCTTCAGTATGCGCAGATAAATGGTTTGTTCGGAGCATAAAAGAGGCTGTCCCGGAATTTTTCAATCCCGGGACAGCCTCAACAATTTATCTGAAACTATGAAATCGGGTCAGGAATAGGCATTGTTTCGGGTGTAGCCGCAGTTGCCCCTTTGTTTCCTGTAAATTTTTCGTAAAGATCTTTAAAGAATGCTTCTGCTTCCGGAAAGCTGCTTTTTAAACTGTCAAATCCTTTGGCTTTCAGTTCATCCAGATACTCAGGCGCTTTATTCACGGCTCCTTCCGCATCTGATTTGATATTATTTGCTTTTGTCTTCAGATCTTCCAGAAGCTTTTCTCCTTCTTCACTCTGAAGATATTTGTGTGCAGCTACTCCGGCGGCAGCACCAAGAATAAATGTGGCCAGGTGTTTTGAATTTATGCTCATGATTTCCAGTTACTTAGTTTGAGATTAGTTAAAGAATAAATTCCTTTACAAAAAATGTGCCTTACTGATCTAAAACGGTTTCCAGAAAAATTGTGCCTGCATTAATCAACAGCTTCAGAGACTTACTTTATTTCAAAAGCAGCCTGCATCCGGTAACTTATTTTAATTTTCTGGTAAGCGATATCGCTGTCCGGAGCGGCATCCGCCTCGGCCATCGCCATGGTTCTCATGTTCGATTTTGCAAACATAGGCTGCGGATAATACACGTTTTCGTCCAGTTCGCGCACTTCAAGCACTTGTCCGAGTTTCTGGTCCAGCGCTCCCAGCAGGTAATTTGCCTTTTCTTTTGCTGCTTTTAACGCATCAATTTTAACCTGTTTTTTAAACTCCTCTTTTTTGGAATGATCCACGCGGGCAACATTCGCATATTGTATGCCCCGGCTGTCTATTTTTGACAGTACGCCATCCAGCTTGTCCGGACGGTCCACTTTGAGTTCATATTCCTTGCTTTCCAGAAAAGTAGTCGGTTTTTTCTTCTTGTCTGCATAATTTTGGTAACCGCCCAAGCTGCTGACGGACAATGCTTCTTTGGGAAAACCTGCGTCCGTAACTGCTTTGATAAGCTGCTTTTCCAGCGTGCTGATGATTACCTTGTTTTTCTGGCTTTTTTCATCTTCATAGTACTCTCTTAATGAAATACTGAAGTAAATTTCATCCGGAACAACTTCCATTTCGGCAAAGCCTGCTACTTCAATCTTCCGGACCGGATTTTGTTGTGATGAATTCATTTGTGCAAGAGAAGGGAATACAACAGCACTGAACATCAGTGCTGCAAGCAAAATGGTTTTTTTCATGGCTTAATAAATGATGGTATAAGTTAAAAATGGCCTTAACTGACAGCAAAGCTAACATTTGTTGTCAATTTTAAAGGTTAGATAGAAACATATGCCAAAGGTTTAAGCAAGCATAAAAATGATTGCCGTTTTTATGATACGATCGGTTCATTGCAGCTCATAAAAAATGCGAAGACAAAAGGTTACCTTTTTGTTTTCGCATCCATTAAGTATAAAATCGTAAAGTTGCTTTTGCTGAAATTTCAGGTAAAATTCTGATAAATCGAGTCCATAATACGGACAAAATGCTGATAATCGGAATCATTAAGACTTCCCCAACCTTTTCTGCGGATGTCCGCCACAATGGGAAAAGCCTGGTTATAGATGGTTTCTCCGTCTTTGGTAAGGAACAAATTGAATTTACGCCTGTCTCCGGCTGCCGGGCCACGCTGCACCAATCCTTTTTTTTCCAGCAGATCAATAATGCGCGTAACAGTTGGCGGATCTTTGAAAGTAAGTTCCGCCAGCTCATTCTGACTGATTCCCTGCTTGCGAAATATATGATCAATAAGAACCCATTGATCCACGGTCAGATCAAAACCTGCTTCTGTAAGTTGCTTTTGCAAAGCGTTCCTGATTTTCTTGATAGTCGTGTCTATCTTGAAAAAATAGGCACGCTGGTCGGAATGATGTGTCATGCGGAGTGCGGTTGAGGTTAATGAATTATAAGGATTACCTTTTATAAGTCCGCTCAACTATTCGTCTACTAATAATTGCATGGAAAATTTAACGGCTTGTAAATACAAATTTGTGATTATTAAGCCATTTGAAAGCTGTAACCTGCCGATTGCTAATTACTCGAAATTGCAACACCAATTTAGTGCCTTTTTTTACTTTAAAAGTACAATATTGATGCCGATAAATCATTTCACACACTTAATCAGTTCTTTATGCATCCATTTTTAATCCGCCTGACTGCAATATTCATTTATATCGTTGTTCTGACAGCAAAAAATACTTCTGCCCAAATTCAGAAATTTGTTCAGATAGCCAATGAGAATCAAGTCATTGACAATTCGGAAGTAAGAGATTTTAAGATCAGAATAAGTAAAAACCCAAATGTTGCAAGATATTTTTTTGTGACATTGAACCCGCTGGCATCTTCGCAAAAGGATGGATCCTTGATATTGGAAATACCGGATAAAGAAAAGGCAATTGTTGCGCAGGCAAGTCACGTTACATATTATTCTGATACAGAATATGAGTGGATTGGCAAAACAGATGAAGGTCGCGGTACTGTGATTATCTTGTCAAAAGAAGGCCGGATTGCAGCACATATTTCTACTCCGGACGGAGTTTATGAAATATTCCCGGTTTTCGGTGAATTATACTGTCTTCAGGAAATAGATACTTCAGAAGGAAATGACATTGGATGTGTTACAACTTCTAACAATGCTGATAGTAAAAGAGAAGGTTTAAAATCAGTCGCAGATTCTGTTATTCACAAGAATGCCAAGATGTACGCATGCCAGCCAGTTGTAAACCCCAGAGTACTGATACTTTATACATCAAAGGCCATGGCACTTGCCGGAAGCATTGCTAACATGCAGACACTGGCCAATATGTCTATTTCTCAGTTCAATTCCTGCATTTACAATAGTGGAATCACCAGTAATGCAGCACTCGTTTTAGCCGGAGTTGAATTTCTGAATTTTGCTGAAACTAGTACAATAACTACGGATCTTAACAATCTTGAAATTAATGCTACAGCAAAAAATTTGCGAGATCAGTATCAAGCCGATATGGTTGTGCTTTTTACAGATGCTGAGTATCAGGGCGGAAGCACACGTGGTAAATCACAAACCGTATCACTAGAAAATTCCAAATCATATGCCATCGTCGAACTTTGGCATGCAACCGCCAGTAAGACTTTTGCTCACGAAGTTGGCCATTTATATGGATGCAGGCATGAAGATGACAATTCTCAACCTCCTTCTTATGCAAAAGGCCACAATATAAAAAATCTTGAAATAACAGTTGATCGTACAGTAATGGTAGGAAACAATATTACTGAGAACGAGGCTATAAATCGTTTAATGAATTTTTCTAACCCGAATGTTTCAGTAGGAGGAAGAGCAACGGGAACCAGTGACGAAAACAATGCATTACGTATAAGCCAGTCACATGCTGTTGTCAGTGCTTTCCGGCCAAATCCAAGTACTGTGTTTACAGCTTATCTGGATGGACCTACTTATGTAAATGCAGCTAGTGGAAAGAATTACGAACTTAATTACAGCTGCGGAACAGGGCCTTATACATTCTCATGGCAATACAGTTATGATGGTGTAAATTATACTTCTTCCAATATTACCACAGAAGTTTTCACCTGGTATTTTTATCAAAATCAAAAAATTTACATCAAAGGTATTGTTACCGGAAGCGGAAAATCTGCAACAGCATTTATAACCGTAACTGCACAAATGCCAAGCCCTTACAAAAAAGGCACAAACGCTGAAATAGATTCTGTTAGTCAGAAAAATTCCAATTTAAAGGTTACGCCTAACCCTGCTTCAGACGAAGTAAATATCAGCTATAATCTTCAAGCTGACTCTGATGTTAAACTTGAAGTTATCGACCAGTCCGGCACATTGGTAAAGTTACTTAAAAAGGAAAATACCCGGCAGATTAAAGGATTGCATGCCGTTAACTGGAATTGCAAGAATGTTCCGGCAGGCACTTACCTTGCAAGAATCAGCTATGGAGATATAGTAGAAATAAGCAGAGTAATAATCATCAAATAGCTATGAATATGAAAAATCTATGGCTATACATTTTCAGCATTTCCATTCTGCTTCTCACTGCTTGTGATGACTTTCCACTTCCGCAAATGCCTTCCTGGGGTTATTTAACTGCAGATATGAATGGAAAAGACTGGAGCAAAACTTACAAGAATGCTTATCAAACAATTCAAGCATGGGACAGTAACGATAATGTTTCAGATACCTTTGTAATAATGGCCGATTTATATAACCCGTATGGTGCCCGGCGTCAGGAATTGTATTTTCAAAATATTCCCTCGGAAAAAGGACATTATACTATGTTAAAGGACATTCCCTATGAGAATAAGTACGATAGGTTTGTTTATGGAAGCTTATACACGCTCGTGAGTGACGGGGATGCTTCCGGAGATACTTACAGTGTACTGGATACAGAAAAAGCTTTCTTCCAAATTGACGAAGCCATTACAAAGACTAGGGAAATTAAAGGCACATTTCAGGTGACATTTGTTATTAACAAACCTCGTTATGATACCGCCTTGCCTGATACACTACGATTTCGTAATGGAAAATTCCATACTAAAATAATGGAGCACAAAAGAAGGAACAGGAAATTACTTTAACTCCATTATACCAAAAGCTGCCTGATTAATTACTTTATCAGGCAGCTTTGTATGTTTAATATGTGTTACGCCGAGTTCCTGGCCGCATTGATAATCCCGAACATAGCCCGCATAATCAGTTGATTATATGTTTCTACATCCACCGGCAATGTTTTGGAATCCTGCGCCAGCATCTGGAGCGCATATTGCTGAATGGTGATCAATGGCAGGACAATCCGTTCCCGCGTTTTGATGGAAACCTTTGTAATGTTGTTGCTGTCCAGCAATTCCTTTTGCCCCGAAACTTCCAGCAGCAGATCGCGTGTCAGCAGAAATTCATCATACATTTTATCCCAGAACTCTCTGTAATCCTCTTCGTCACGCAGGTATTTGGTTGCGGGGAAAAATGCTTTGGACAGCGACTGCATGGAATTTTCTATCAGTGTCCGGAAAAAGAGCGACTTTTTATATAACTGAACAATATCCTCTTTCCTGCCCTCTTCAATCAGTTGCTGTATGGCCGTTCCGAAGCCGTAAAAACCCGGTACGTTCTGTTTCATCTGCGCCCACGATCCTACAAACGGAATTGCACGAAGATCTTCAAATTTCAAGCCTTCATCATCATTACCACGTTTGGTAGGACGGCTGCCGATGTTTGTCTGGCCGTAAAAACGCAGCGGCGTCTTTTTGTCCAGATATTTTACAAACATCGGGTGATTTTTAAGATCAAGATAAGAGTTATATGCGGCTTCCGCCATTTGTTCAATCAGTATCTTGTCGTTTTCAGACAATTCTTCTTCAACCCTGCTTCCTCTGAACAAATGATTTTCAAGTCCGGCTGTAAAAAGCCTTTCCAGATTATACATGGCCGTAGTTACCGTTCCATAATTGGAGCTGATCGTTTGCCCCTGTACGGTCAGCTGAATTTCCTTATCTTCAATGTCTTTTCCCAGAGAAGAATAGAAATTATGGTTATTGCCGCCGCCACGCGCAGGAGGCCCGCCACGTCCGTCGAAGAAAGTGACTTTAATCCCGAACTCCCGCGAAACCTGCGTCAGTTCTTCTTTTGCACGGTATATAGACCAGTTTGCTCTCAGATAACCGCCGTCTTTTGTTCCGTCTGAAAAACCAACCATAATGGTCTGGTGGTTTTCACGGTTATTCAAATGATTCCGGTAATATTCATTTTCATACAACTGACGCATGATACCCGGCGCATTGGCAAGGTCGTCCACGGTTTCAAACAGCGGAACCACGTCCAGTGCCAGTTTGCCTTGCTCATCGGCAATCAGGTTTTTGGCCAAAGCCACAACCTGCATGACATTCAAAGCCGAGGTATTATTGCTGATTACATAACGATGCGCTCCTTTTTCACCGTTGTTTTGCTGGATTGTCTTGATAGCACGTATCGAGCCCAGAATATCTTTTGTCAGTTCATCTTCGTAATCTTCGTCACGCAGCGGAATATTCAGTGAAAGGAGCAGATCAATTTTCTTTGCTTCATCCCAGCTTTCATAATCACTGTATTTCAGCAGAGGAACCTTCTTTTCGAGCCTTTTTAAAATATCTTCCCACGCTTTTGCATGCTTGCGGCTGTCCTGACGAACATCCAGGCTGGCAAAAAAGAACCCGAAAATATTCAGTTTCAGAATAAAGTTATCCAGTAACTCCACAAACAGCCCCTGATGCTTGGACACCAGCACTTCACGGGACTTCAGGAGCTCGTCGATCAGTTCCTGTGCGTTGCTGTATCCTTCTTCAAACGGCCCGAAAATGGTGCTGTTCATTTTTCTCTCGGCCAGCGCAACGGCCTCATCCACTCCTTTGAAAGTCAGACGGCGCCGTAATGTTCTCAGATCACGGTAATAGCCTCTCAGCAATGTTTCTCTTAGCCTGGCTGCAACCTGAAGTGTGATTTCAGGATTTACAAACGGATTTCCATCCCGGTCGCCTCCCGGCCAGAAGCCAAGCCTGTAAACATTCGGATAAGGCCAGTCGTGTACGCTCATGCCCAGGCCATTGATCAGTTTTTCGAGAATGGAAGGGATCGCGTCATAATATACATTTTCAAGAAACCAGCAAAGGCTTACAGCTTCATCAAAAGGCGTTGGTTTTTCGTGATTGATAAAAGCCGTTTTGCCGAGTTGCAGAAGCAGCTGATTCACTTCGGTAAAATCGTTTTTCTTGATCGCATCTTCAAGATCGTTGATAATGCCCAGCACTTTACCGGAGTAAAACTGCGTTGGATGCGCGGTAAGCACAATGCGCACGCTGAAATCTTCCAGCTTTGCAAGCAGCTTTTTCTTAAGCTCTTCATTGTCCAGCCGATCCGTCAGATAATTGACAGAGCCTTTTCCGGTCAGGTCATGCGTGAGATCAAAGGCTGCATCTTCCACAGAATCGAAAAGCACAACTTGCCGTTCAATGTACTGAATAAAAGCAAAAAGCAGATCTGCCCTTTCCTTTGGCGTAGCAGTTTCCAGCAATTCCGAAAAGAAATGCTCAATGATTTCCTTTGGAGATTTCCCTTCCTGAAATCCTGTCTCACTTTGTTGTGTAAGAATGGGAAGCAACGAACCTGTCTGAAAAATGCCGCGATAAGGCAAACTCAGAAAAAGGCTGTTAAAAATATTGTACTTCGTTACAACTGCGTCCTGGAAACTATTATTCATACTCTGGCGACAAAATTATATTCTGAAACTTGCAATAAAAGCAAAGATACTCTTAAAAAATGGGTTTCAGGCCTTCGGATGGGCCTGCTGATGTGTTTTTTTAAGCTTTTCAATGGAGTTGTGCGTATATATCTGTGTTGCTGCCAGATTTGCATGGCCCAATAATTCTTTAATGGCATTCAGGTCCGCGCCTCTGTTGAGCAAATGTGTTGCATAAGTATGGCGCAATACGTGCGGGCTTTTTTGTGAAAGGGTGGTTACAGCCGATAAATATTTCTTGACGACCCTTTGAACAAAAACCGGATAAGCCGGCTTGCCCGAATCTGTAAGGATGAGAGAATCGGTATCTTCTGAAGGTGCTCTCAATTGCAGATACCTGCTGAGCAGTTCCGTCAGCGAAACGGAAACGGGAACAATGCGTTCTTTGGACCTTTTTCCAAAAACCCGGATGGTCCGGGTCGCAAGATCCAGATCTTTTATTTCCAGACTGATGATTTCTGCAAGGCGGATGCCGCTGCCGTAAAGCAGTTCCATAATCGTGCGATCGCGTGTTCCTTCAAAATCATCGGTAAATGCAGCTTCTTCAAAAAGCATTTCCATTGATTTTTCTTCTACAAACGCAGGCAGCTTTTTACGGGTTTTTAAGGCCGAAAGAATTTTGGAAGGATCATTTGAAATCACTTTTTTGCGCTTCAAAAAACCGTAATAAGTACGCAGGGAAGCAATTTTCCGGTTAACAGACGACGGATTGAGGCTTTCTTCCATCAGGCTCACAACCCACGAGCGGAGCATGGGCGGACTGGCCGTTTCCGGCGTACTGCACTCATACTGGAACAGCAGATATTTCTGAAACTGGTCCAGATCCGTCTGATATGCTTTTACCGTATGCTCACTCGCACGTTTCTCAAACTTCAGATATTCCAGAAATAATGTTATCATGGCCCTAACATACAAAAAAGAGCAATCTGTGACAAGACTGCTCTTTTTGTACTGACAGGATATAACTTTTCCCTGCAGGATCTTTCAGAAACAAATTCCGGAGAACTAGTCTTCTAAATGACCGTAGGTTTTTTCTTTGTAAACGGCACGCAAAACTTCGAAACGACGTCTTACAGATGGCTTTTCAAAAGCAGTACGGGCGCGAAGCTGGCGCATTGTACCAGTTCTTTCAAATTTCTTCTTGTAACGCTTAAGAGCGCGGTCAATCGATTCGTTATCTTTAATGTTTATGATAAGCATGCTTATAAAATATAATGTTCTTTGAATTGGTTTCTGAAATCGGACTGCAAAGAAAAGCTATATCAAACAGAAAATCAAGAAATAAGTCATTAATATTAGGTTATTTTTGTATTAATTGTACTGGCATACAAACCACTAACCCGCTAAACAGCCCGATATGAACTCGCGACTGGGAATTATTGATTTAGGAACCAATACTTTTCACCTCCTCATTACAGACAAAACAAACGACTCTGTCACTACCGTTTTTCATGAGAGCAGGCCGGCCCGGATCGGGCTTGGCGGAATCAGCAAGCGCATTATAACACCTGAAGCCCGTGGCCGTGCACTTGCCGTTCTGGAATATTTCCGTGAAAAGCTGGATTTCTTCGGCGTCAGACAGGAGCATACTTTTGCCTTTGGAACCAGTGCCATCCGGAATGCAGAAAACCAAGCCGACTTCTGTTCGGAAGTCCTGACCAAAACCGGCATTTCCATCCATGTAATCGACGGCAATCGCGAAGCGGAATACATTTATAAGGGTGTACGTTACGGCGCCGCTCTCGGAAATGATCCCTGCCTGATTATGGACATCGGCGGAGGCAGTGTAGAATTTATTGTAGGCAACGAAAACCAGATTTTCTGGAAACAAAGTTTTGAAATCGGTGGACAGCGGCTGATGGAAAAATTCATGCGAAATGATCCGATGTCACAATCAGACAGAAAGAACCTTTACAATTATTTTGAAGAAAGCCTGATCCCGCTTGCAAATGCTGTTCACCAGTATGCACCCTTAAAGCTTGTCGGCTCTTCCGGAACGTTTGACACACTTATTGACATTGATTATCAGCACAGAACAAATTCCCGGCCTCCCAAAAACCAAACGGATTTTACGCTTCCGATAGCAGAATTTTACAGGATTTATACGGCTATCCTCTCCGGTAACCATCAGGAACGCATGCTTATACCGGGCATGATTGAACTTCGCGTGGATATGATAGTCGTGGCAGTCTGCCTTGTGGATTATGTTCTGAAAAATTATGGTATCAATAAAATACAGGTTTCCAGCTACGCGTTGAAAGAAGGTGTGCTCGCCGAATTACTAAATCTTTGACTACAAACTAGTTTCTCTTTTGACCTAATATTACTTGTTATTGCAAGTAATGTTTATTTTTGTATACGTGCTTAATTAAACCAACTCTATGCGATTTGTTCGTTACCTACTTCTGGCGGGTCTTGTACTCGCGTACTTTAATAATGCTTATGCTCAAAAGAAAAAAGACAAAAATGAGAAACAGGAGGACGTCAAGATTGATAAAGCCGTTGAGGCAGTTGCCACTGCTGTAAAAGACAAGCTGAAAGACGACAGAAGAAAAAGTCCGAAAGCTTTTAAGGATTTAATTGATACAACCATTGCCGTTAGCCAGAAAGGAATGATTTCTGTGCATAAAATGGATGAAAAATGGTATTTTGAAATTCCCGATTCCCTGCTTGGCCGGGATATTATGGCCGTTACGCGTTATTCCAAAACAGCCGCCGGCGGGGGCATTTTCGGCGGTGAAGAAGTAAACAGGCAAATGATCCGCTGGGAAAAAGGCATGGACAATAACCTGCTGCTGCGCTCTGTTACGATAACGGTTGCCAGTCCGGACAGTACAAAACCTATTTTTCAGGCAGTAAAAAATTCGAATTCCGATCCGATCATCGGTGTTTTTGAAGTCCGCGCGGTCCGGAAAGAGCCCGGCGCGAAATCGTCGGTTGTTGAAGTAACCGATTTTTTCAATTCCGACAATCAGGTATTTTCGCTCAGTTCCGTCAGCAAGCAATTGCTCAAATTGACATCGTTCAAAAAAGAAGCATCGTACATTGAGAAAATCTGTTCTTACCCGATCAATACGGAAATCAGAACGGTGAAGACCTTTTCGGTTACACCTCAGCTACTTACTTCTTCGCCGATTCCTTCTATCGGCCAATATTTACCTTCCGGACTTGATGCGGGCGTTATTACACTGGAAATGAATACATCGATGATTTTGCTTCCGAAACATCCTATGCGAAAAAGGACTTTCGACAGCCGCGTCGGTTACTTTGCAAACCAGTATGCCATTTTCGGAGAAGAATCCCAAAGGTCGGATATAGAAACATTTGCGGTAAGATGGCGGCTGGAACCAAAAAATGAGGAAGATGAAGAACGTCAGCGCAGCGGAGAACTGATTGAACCCAAAAAGCCGATCGTTTATTACATTGACCCGGCCACTCCGAAAAAATGGCGCAAATACCTGAAGGCCGGCGTTGACGACTGGCAGGTTGCGTTTGAGGCAGCAGGCTGGAAAAATGCCATCCGCGCCGAGTACTGGCCTGAAAACGACACAACCATGAGCCTCGAAGATGCGCGCTATTCTGTAATCCGCTATTTTGCTGCCGATATCCAGAATGCGTACGGCCCGAACGTGCACGATCCGCGGAGCGGCGAAATCCTGGAAAGTCACATTGGCTGGTACCATAATGTGATGCGGTTGCTGCGAAACTGGTATATTATTCAGGCTGGTGCCGTGGACCCGAAAGCGCGCAAGAAAAAATTTGACGATGAACTGATGGGCCAGCTTGTACGGTTTGTGTCGTCGCATGAAATCGGCCATACGCTTGGCCTGCGGCACAATATGGGCGCGAGTTCGGCAACGCCTGTGGAAAAGCTGCGCGATAAAGAATGGATCGAACTGCACGGGCATACGGCCTCCATTATGGATTATGCGCGGTTCAATTATGTGGCGCAGCCCGAAGACAGTATTACAAATCTTTTTCCGAGAATCGGGGATTATGACAAATGGGCGATTAAATGGGGTTACAGCAGCATTTCTGACTGCAGCGGTGCTTCTGGCGAAAAAGCGCGGCTTAATGCCATGACGATTGAAGCTTACAAAGATCCGCGTCTGCATTTCGGAACGGAAATCAGCCCTTACGACCCGCGTTACCAGACGGAAGATTTGAGCGACAATGCCATGAAAGCCTCGGAATATGGTATCAGAAACCTGAAAAGGATACTTCCGAACCTGATTGAATGGAGCAAGGAAGACGGTGAAAGTTACAAGGAACTGGACGAAATTTACAGCAATGTTGTAGCGCAGTACCGCAGGTACCTGGGCCATGTAATTAAAAATGTCGGCGGTATTTACGACAATCCTGTAACGTACGACATGGAAGGTTCCACTTTTGAAACGGTACCGAAAGCTATTCAGAAAGAAGCCATTGAATTTTTAAATACCCAGTTGTTTAAAACGCCTTCCTGGCTGCTTGATCAGAATATTTTAAGCAAGATAAAACCGGAAACCGGAGTGGAATCGGTTAAGGCTTTGCAGGAATATACGCTTACGTCGCTGTTTGCCGGAGATCGTGCGGTGCGCTTGATGGAAACGGGGCTTACTTCAAAGTACTACACGCTGGATGATCTTTTTACCGATCTGGAAAGCGGAATCTGGTCGGAAGCAAAAACCGGAAAAAGCATTGATCTGTACCGCAGAAACCTTCAGAAAGTTTATACCGAAAAACTGATCGACCTTTTAAAACCCGGAAGGGCAAATGTGCTGTCTGTTCCTGTCGGCATAACTTACGGCTATTCTACACGCGTTGTGGAGCTGGACAAAACGGATTTGCCTTCTGTTGCACGTGCGCATCTGGAAAGCCTGAAAGCGACATTACAGCTTTCAGTTACCAAAACCAGTGACAAAATCACAAAATACCATATGCAGGATGTATTGCAGCGAATCAAATTTGCGCTTGATCCCAAATAGAGAAAGTTTGCCGGGCCATGAAGTACGGCATATTTTCTGACCAAAATTGTTATGCTGAAATTAACTGATCTTCTTCAGAAACATCCGGAATTTGACGCCGTTATCCGAAGTCAGAAACCGTACAGAAAGCTGGATTTTTCCAAAAATAATGAAGAATTGCTGCGTCTTGACTTGTCTGAAACAGCTGTATTTTCGGAGTATGTATCAAACAGACTTCTTTCCTGCAATGAATTTACCGGCATTGGCGGGTATGCGGAAAACCGGGTTATTTACCGGAATATGCGGCATTTCACAAGTGAACAAAATCCGCGCAGCATTCATCTTGGAACGGATATATGGACGGATGCAGAAGAACCGGTTTATGCTCCGCTGAACGCAAAGGTTCACAGTTTTGCATTCAATAATCAGTACGGCGATTATGGCCCGACCATTATTTTATGCCATGAATTGCAGGAAATTACCTTTTATACTTTGTACGGACATTTGTCATTACAATCTCTTGATGGATTGTATGAAGGAAAAAGCATTGCATCGGGCGAAAGATTTGCTTCCGTCGGAACATACCCGGAAAACGGAGACTGGCCGCCGCATCTTCATTTTCAGATTATAGAAGATATGAAAAACTATTCAGGAGATTTCCCCGGTGTGAGCAGCCTTCCGGATCAGCCGTATTATTTATCCATTTGCCCTGATCCGAACCTGATTCTGAGGATTCCGGAAAATAAATAAAAAATGGTTTGCTGCTGTTTTACAAATATTTACAAGACAGCAGCAAACCAAAATGATTTTTAGGAATAATTCAGACCTGCTTTTTATAAATCACCGTAGCAGCAGACTGGGCAGCGGCCAGAATTGTAAGATCGGCAATGGTTACCCGCGCCGGCGCATTTACGGCATAAAGAATGGCATCGGCAATATCGGAAGCCTGCAAAGGATCAAAACCCTGATACACTTTTTCGGCACGGCTTTCGTCTCCTTTAAACCTTACAAGCGAAAACTCAGTTTCCACTGCGCCGGGCGCTACGTTTGTAACTTTGATTCCGTGCTGCGTCAGTTCCAGCCGCATTCCTTCACTTACCGCTTCAACGGCAGCCTTTGAAGCACAATAAACCGTTCCGTTTGCATAGGTTTGCTTTCCGGCAATGGAACTGATATTCACAATATGGCCTTTTGCACGTTCGAGCATTAATGGAATAACGGCTTTGGAAACATACAATAATCCTTTTACGTTACCGTCAATCATCGCGTCCCAGTCTTCCGTATCGCCTTCATCGAGCGAGCCAAGTCCATGTGCGTTGCCCGCATTATTGATCAGAATATCTATATTTTTCCATTCGTCGGACAAAGATCCGATCATGGCCAGCACCGCACCTTTGTCACGGACATCGAATACAAGCGTGGTTACCCGGACCTGTGAAGACACGGTTCTGGAAACTTCATCCAGCTTTTCCTGACGGCGGCCGCAAAGAACAAGATTGATTCCTGATCTGGCAAATACTTCTGCTGTTGCCTTTCCTATTCCGGAAGTAGCTCCGGTAATTAATGCAATTCGGGACATTACTGAAATTCAATTCGTTTGTAATCGGGCAAGAAGCAAAATGGTTTTACTTCTTGTTCTTCGGAATGTTCAGACTGCTGAACTGGCCTTTTTCCAGTTGCGCCGCCTGACTGAATAAATGAACAGCCTGCTGATAAACATTGTCCGTCGGGTTCAGAACCTGAAAAACTTCATTGTTCAATCCGTTCTTTTGCTTTCTTCCCCAAACATAACGGCCAATAATGGCTTTGGTTTGAGAAGCAATAACCGGTCTGGAAAGATTCAGCTCCTTTTCATTAGGCTTGATGCCGGCTTTTGAAGCATCTTTAACCATATCGGACAGCATTTCGTCCGTGATCTGGAAATTCTGCAGAAATTCATTGAACGATTCTTTTTCCAGCTTTTTCTGATTTGCATTGGCGTATCGCAGTGCATATTCCCGGATGATGTTTTTAGAATAAAGTTCAAAAAGGTACTTGCTGTTCATCAATGTATCTTTCGGAACAAAAACATCCGGCGTAATACCGCCTCCGCCATAAACAATCCTGCCGCCGTCTGTTTTATAGACCTTGCTTTTGTCAAATTTAATGCTGTCTACGTTAAAAAGCTCACCGCTTTCATAACGGTGCGAAAGGTCCTGGCTGTAATCTTCCCCTTTCCCGAGTTCGTACGGCTTCTGGATACTGCGTCCGCTCGGCGTGTAATAACGGGAAATTGTTAACCGCAGTTCGGAGCCGTCTGTCAGTTTGATCGGCATTTGCACCAGTCCTTTTCCGTAAGACCTTCTTCCTACGACCAAAGCCCTGTCATGATCCTGCAGAGCGCCCGCCAGAATTTCGGATGCCGATGCACTTCCTTCGTCCACAAGCACGATCAGCGGGCCCTGTTCAAAAAGTCCGTCCACATGCGAGCGCGTTTTTCTGTCAAACCGACTGTCTTTTCCTTCAGTATAAACCAGCAGTTTGTCACCGGAAATAAATTCATCGGCCATGCTCGTTGCACGTTCCATATAGCCGCCGGGATTGCCGCGCAAGTCAAGAATCAGGTTTTTCAAACCATTTGCTTTAAGCGTTTTCAAAGCAGATTTGAATTCATCAAAAGTTGTTTCCGAAAACCTACTGACTTTGATATAGCCAATTTCATTATCAACCATATAAGATGCATCCACAGAATAAGTAGGAATGCGGTCACGAACTACGGCAAAATTCATTTTCTCGTTCAATCCTACCCTTTCAATGGCCAGATCAACTTTTGTTCCTTTTTTGCCCCGTAAAAGTTTATAAACCTGCGCATTGGTAACGCCCGGCCCGGAAAGATTTTCCTTATTTACAGAAAGGATGCGGTCACCGCTTTGTATTCCGGCTGCTTCGGAAGGCCCGCCGCTCAGCGGTGTCACTACATATACCGTATCGTTGTAAATATTGAACTCAACACCGATTCCGTCAAAGCCGGATTCCAGTTGCGACCTTGCGGCAGTTGCCTCTTCTGCATTGAAGTACGCAGTATGCGGATCCAGCTTTTCCAGCATTTTTGAAATGGAGAAATCGACAAGTTCGTCTGTATTGACAGAGTCCACATAGTTATTTTCGACGAGCATCAGAACCTCGCGGTATTTTGCATATCCTTTGGCAACATCGGAAAGCTTGCGTCCGCCGCTGAAAAAAGTACTGCCCAAAAGCACGCCTGCAGCGAGCGTGATACCGATAATGATGGGCAGCCGGACAACTGAACGTGAATTGCGAATCGGGGTCTGGGATTTTTCTGGATTCATTCTAATAGAATTTAAAAGGAGTGAGTGTCACAACTGCTTTCGGAAGCCTATTCATTAACGTGAAGTAAACGATTTTGGTTGCCTAAAGCAAATGAATATCAATGCATATCATCAAACAAAAGCCTTCAGAGATTCGGGATTACGGACGGTATCCATATTGATGCATTTCAAGGGATCTTCGCCCATTAAAATCCGCTTCATCGGCGCTTCAATCTTTTTGCCGTTCATTGTGTAAGGAATTTCGCTTACCTGCTCAATTGTGTCGGGAACATGCCGCGGACTGTACTGGCTTCTTAAGACTTCGTTAATCTGCTGTTTCAGTTTTTCCGTAAGTATTTTGTCCTTGCCCAGAACCACAAACAGCGATATGGTCCCGCCGCCGCTTTCTTTTTCAAGGTATACGGCCAGACTGTCTTTTACATCCGCGATGCTTTCTACGGCGCGGTAAATTTCGGCCGTTCCGATCCGTACGCCGCCGCGGTTTAAAGTAGCATCCGACCGGCCATGAATAATCACTGATTGCCGGGAAGTTATTTTGATCCAGTCGCCGTGCCGCCATACATTCGGGTACATTTCAAAATAGCTGCTGTAATATCTTTCATCGTCTTCATCGTTCCAGAAATATACGGGCATGGACGGCATCGGACGCGTAATGACCATCTCTCCAAGTTCATCTTGTACCGGTTTTCCGTTTGCGTCATAAGCTTCTACCCGGCAGCCCAGCATACGGCACTGGATTTCTCCGGCATAAACCGGCAGAATAGGACAGCCGCCTACGAATGCGCTGCAGACGTCCGTTCCACCGCTCAGTGAAATGAGCCAGACATCCTTTTTTACCTGTTTGTAAATCCATTCATAAACTTCCGCCGGCAAGGGAGAACCCGTAGAACCGATTGTTTCCAGCTTGTTGAGCCGTTCGGATGCGATGCTTACACCCGATTTCATGGAATTGATGAAATAACTTGCACCGCTTCCGAAATGCGTGATTTTTGCCTTTTCAGCCAGCGTCCACAAAACTTGCGAAGATGGGTATGCAGGCGCGCCGTCGTATAAAACCAGTGTTGCACCGCATAACAAGGAACCCAGTGCGTAATTCCACATCATCCATCCGGTTGTGGAATACCAGAAATAACGGTCGCCCGGCTTTACATTCTGATGCAGGATCAATGCCTTGAAATGTTCGAGCAGGCAGCCGCCTACGCTGTGCGTAATGGCTTTTGGCTGTGCGGTTGTTCCGGACGAATACAATATCCAGATCGGATGGTCAAAAGGAACGGGCTCAAAGTCAATTCCGAAGTTCTGAAGGTGCAGAATATCTTCCCAGGAAGTAAAACGCTCCGGCCTCGTTTCCGAATCGATATTGCTGATTAAGACCGTATCCCTGACAGAAGGCAGTGAAAATGACAGATCCTGTGCAAACGACGTAATATCGTATGTTTTTCCATTATAGGAGTAACCGTCTGCAATGAAAAGTACTTTGGGTTCAATTTGTAAAAAACGATCCATAATCGCCGCTTTGCCAAAATCCGGAGAGCAGGACGACCAGACGGCGCCGATGGAATTGGCCGCAAGAAATGCTATAACGGACTGCGGAATGTTAGGAACTATTGCTGCAACGCGGTCACCGGGTTTAACGCCGCGCTGTTTCAGCCAGGCTGCCACTGCCGCCACTTCGGATTCCAGCGTATCCCAGGAAATTTCCTTCAGTGCGGATTGTTCCGACTGAAAAATAATGGCAGGACGGTCCTTTGTTTTATTCCTGAAAATATGCTCGGCATAATTCAGCTTGGATCTTGTAAACCATTTGGTACCGATCATGCCGGACTGCGGTCTCTGAAGGACTTCCAGATAAAGATCGTGTGATTTGATGTTGAAATAATGCCAGAGACTTTCCCAGAAATCTTCCAGATCTGTTACCGACCAGTCCCACAAATCGTGATAAGAACGGAAATAAAGACCTTTTTTAACAAAGAGCCAATCCATAAACCGTTTAAGATTGGATTGTTCCAGTAAATTTCTCCCGGGCTTCCATAGCGGCTGCTCCTTGACTTCCACTGACATATTTTTTTCTTTTTGTTGAAGGTTATCATAGAATCAAAGCTTTGTTGGCAGCTTTGATTTAATTGTACTTATAAACGTTCCGTTATTACTTTTGACATAGCCCAAAACAAAAAAATTTAGTCAGGAAATTAGCGTATCTTTGTATCCTAAAATTTTAAAACACTTAGTACTCTGATCATCAGATACGTTGGTTAGCTGATTTTAGTGGCAATTACAATTTTAAGGCTAATTAAAATCACTTTCAGTTACAAGGTAATTTGTTAAAGAGGAAAAAAAATCCAGTAGTGATACTGCATTCCTAATGAGAAAAAGAACAAACAACCCGAAGGAAGCAAACACATCGCGACCTTCGAACGGCGGGCAAAAAACCTTCCGTAAAAGCAACGACGGCACCGGCCGTTCATTTACAAAATCACGTCCGCAAGTAGAAAGCCGTTTCAGCAAGCCCAGCATTAAAAAATCAAGCTTCAGAGTGGCCGCTTCCAAGCCGGAAAACGAAGGACAAAAAGCAAGACCGACTTTCGATCACGAAAAAAGCCGTTCAGAGCGCCCGCGTTTTGACAAACCTGTTTTTACAAAGTCAGGATCGGACAAATTCGGCTCCGGCAAACCAAGACCTTTCAGGCGTGAAGACGATTCCCGAGGCGAAAATGACCGACGCGAGTTCACGCCGAGAGACCGTGCATTTGAACCAAGAGACCGTGCGACCGGAAATGCTGACAAACCCCGTTTTGAAAGAAGAGGCAACGAAAGGCCAAGCCGGGATCAGGAATCTTTCAGACCAAGAGAAAATTACGCACAAAGAGAAAGGCCTTCCAGCGAAAGACAGGAAAGAAGCCGTTTTGAAAGACCGGACCGCAACGAACCGCGCGAATCCAGATCATCTGAAAGCCATTCATCCAGAGGCAGACAGGAAAATCCAGATTTTAAAAAAAAAGGAGATTCTAACCGTTCCGATCGTGAAAGTCCGCGCAGAAGATCGGATGAAAGCTCATCTGCCGAAGAAGACCGCAGCGGCCTAGACAGAAGAGTCGGACGTTATGAAAGTGCGCCGCGATATAACCTTTCGGAATACGAAAAAAAATCGGCACAAAAACGTAAGGAAAAAGAAGAAGATACAGAAATCCGCCTTAACCGGTATATAGCCAATGCAGGCATTTGCTCGCGCCGGGAAGCCGATGATCTTATTTCTTCGGGCCAGATTTCTGTAAACGGTAAAACAATTACAGAAATGGGCTATAAGGTAAAGCTTACTGATGTAGTTAAATACGGTAAAAAGTCGCTTAATCCTGAAAAAATGGTTTATATCCTGATCAATAAACCAAAAGATTATATCACGACAACAGACGATCCGGAAGAACGCAAGACGGTTCTGGACCTGATTCAGGGTGCATGTTCCGAACGTGTTTATCCGGTTGGACGTCTGGACCGGAATACAACAGGATTGCTGCTTCTGACAAATGACGGTGAACTGGCTGAAAAACTGACACACCCGTCGGGAGGTATCAAAAAAATATATCAGGCGGAACTGGATAAGCCGATTACGAATGAAGATTTTGAGCTTTTACAGCACGGACTTGAACTGGAAGACGGATTCATCCGTCCTGACGAAGTGGGAATTGTTACGCCGGATGCAATGGTTGTGGGCCTTGAAATCCACAGTGGCAGAAACCGCATTGTGCGCCGTATGTTTGAGCATCTTGGATATGAAGTTCAGAAACTGGACAGAACGGTTTTTGCAGGATTGAACAAGAAAGATTTGCCGCGTGGCAAATGGCGTTTTCTAACTGAGAAAGAAGTTATTAAACTCAAATTCATGCTCTGATCAAAGTTTGACCAATTGCATACAAAAGAGAAAGGCTGCCTTGATTTTCAAGGCAGCCTTTCTCTTTTATACTGCTATTTTACAATCTGAAACCGAAAGAGTAAATGTCATACGGAGCATCCGGATACAACCCTTCAAACTGCACCATCGACTCTTCTTTTCCGGCAATTGCGCTCTGGAATTCTTTCACTGTACGAACAGCCTTGCCATTTACTTTGGTAATGATAAAGCCTTCTTCTACTTGTGACCGTGCAAATTTACCTCCTTCAATTGAAAGCACTTTTACGCCGCCTTCGAGTTTGTAACGGGAAAGACGTTGTTTTTCCTGATCGCTCAAATCACCAAACTGTGCGCCGAGTGCATTCATGATAGCAGCCGTTTCATCCCGTTTGATAATATCCGAACCGCCGGTTCTGTTACGTAAAGTTACAGTCAGCTCTTTTTCGCTGCCATTGCGGTTTACGGTCAGGTTTACTTTATCGCCAGGCTTGTGCAAACCGATAGACTGCTGAAGTTCAGGAATGGAATGGATATTTACTCCGTCTACTTTCACGATTACGTCACCTTTATTTACACCGCCTGCTTTTGCAGCACTGTTTTCAGTAAATTCACGAACGTAAACACCGTCATTTACTTTTACGCCATATTCTTCAGCTTTTCTGCTGTCGAGGTCGTCAAGGGCAATGCCAAGATAACCGCGCTGAACATTACCGAATTTGATCAGATCCGTTGAAACTTTTTTAACAATGCTGGACGGAACTGCAAATGCATAACCTGCAAAACTTCCGGTCGGACTTGCAATCGCTGTATTGATACCGATCAGTTCTCCTTTCAGGTTCACCAAGGCACCGCCGCTGTTCCCGGGGTTGACAACGGCATCTGTCTGGATAAAAGATTCAAGTGGAGAATCACCGGCAGTAGCAGCAGCAGGTTTTACACCATTGCGACGGCTCGACTGGCCAATAATTCCCAATCCGCGGCCTTTTGCACTTACAATACCAGCTGTTACAGTAGACTCAAGATTAAACGGGTTACCAACTGCAACAACCCACTCTCCTACTTTTACCGCATCAGAATTGCCAAGCGTTACAGCCGGCAGGTCTTTTGCTTCCACTTTAATAACTGCAATATCCGTCGAAGGGTCGGTACCAATTACTTTGGCTCTGAATTTGCTTTTATTATGAAGCGTTACCTCCAGTTCCTGAGCACCTTCCACAACGTGGTTATTGGTTACGATATATCCGTCCTGAGAAATAATCACACCGGAACCTGAGGCTTCGGCCGATTGCGGGCCACGCGAACCGCCTTCAAATTCATCACCGAAAAAGTCCCTGAAAATATCAGGAATCTGCTGACGTGAAGCCTGACGTGTGATTGTCGATTTTATGTGAACTACTGTCGGAGTCGTTGCTTCTGCTGCATAAACAAAATCGCCTGGTGTCCCCACCGGAATTCCGGTAGAAGTAAAGCGGTTGATGGATTCCGCAGCAGCTTCCTTAATAATTACATCTCTGTCACTATCTGTACCTAATAGTTTAAAGCCAGCAAGAGTTGATGCGCTAGAAATCAACCCAACCAACACTAAACCTTTCCAATTTGTTTTCATAGACATATGTTGGGGTTTTATTTTTGTAAATAAATAACGCAAAGCAAATAACAAATTATTCCCGTATCCGGCTCATTTAACATTATTTAACAGTGACATTCCTTTAAATAATTCATTAAAAAACCCTGCCAGATCTAGCAAACAATTTATTATTAACTTGGTTCATAACAAAGGCGTTATTTATAAAAATAACGCCTTTGCAATTTATCGGCTAGTTAGGCAATCTCGATTGCACGGGCTGGCTTTTCTTTGGCTTCCTCGCGTTTCGGCAATGCAATGCTCAGGATGCCTTCAGAGTAGTTTGCTTCAATTCTGTCACCGTCAACCGAATTCGGCAATGTGAAAGTGCGCTGGAAAGAAACATAATTGAATTCCCTGCGTGTGTATTTTTCATTGCTTTCTTCCTCTTTATTTTCTTTCTGAGCAGAGATTGTCAGCTGGTTTTTTTCCAGGTTCAGTTTGAAATCAGATTTCTGCAGACCGGGTGCAGCTACTTCTATGCGAAAACCTTCTTTACTTTCTATAACATTTACAGCCGGAACGCTTCCTGAAAAAGCAGGAGCAGCAAATTCATTGAAAAGGTCTTTTCTGAAAATTCCGTTCAGGTAAGAAGGATTGGCAAAATGGGTTTTAACAAGCGTGTTCATTTTTATAAGATTTTAAGTTTTTAAGTTTCAGTTTTATAATTCCCTTGCGGTATATACTGATATTATCAACTTTTATTCCTCGCCTGAAAAAACAGAAAATATATGACACAATGTCTTAATAATGGAAATAAATCCAATTCATAATGACAACATGGCCGATTTGAAGCAAAAATACAGGTCAAAATGAAAGGCAAGTAGCTACCTTATTTCAAATCAAGAAGCGCACAGGCTTGTTCAGAAGCGGATTGTTCTGCTTTTTTCTTGGTAAATCCGTTGCCCGTAGCAAATGGCTCGTCATTGACAAGAATTTGTGAGATGAATTCACGGTGATGCCGCGTTCCGCGCTCTTCAAGGATTTCAAAGCGGATTTCCTTTCCTTCACGCTGCGCCCATTCAATGATCAGGCTTTTGAAGTTGGCATTGTTCTGGATAATGTTATCCAGATCGTAATGGGTAATAAGTTTGCTGATGATGAAGGTTCTGGTAAAACGAAAACCCTTGTCCAGATAAATGGCTCCTACAAAAGCTTCCAGAGCATCGCCGTACATAGAAGAACGGGGTGACATGCCGCGCCGGTTGCCGTCATACTCAATAAGGTGATCCAGTCCGAGTTTGCGGGAAATCTGGTTGAGCGACTCGCGGTTTACAATCCGGGAACGGATCTCGGTAAGAAAGCCTTCGTCCTTGTAAGGGTATTTGGTAAAAAGAAATTCTGCTACAACCATTCCGAGAACGGCATCGCCAAGGTATTCCAGTCTTTCGTTGGACTCGCGGAAACCTTTTATTGCTGTTTCTCTGGATGCGGAAGTATGGCGGAATGCGAGCTGATAAACGCCAAGATTGGAAGGCCGGTCGCCAATTACATGTGCAATCGATTCCTTGAATTTCTTATCCTCAGCAGTTCCGGTCCGGAAGAGAGAAAGTATCGGTAAAAGGATTCGCTTTGCCACGTATAAAAGTTTACTCAGTCTTCATACTTTTTGAAAATGACCGATGCATTATGACCGCCAAAACCAAAAGTATTACTTAGGGCAATATTGACCGTTCGTTTTTGTGCCTCGTTGAATGTAAGGTTCAATGCAGGATTGATGTCCGGATCGTCCGTAAAATGATTGATCGTCGGAGGAATGATCTGATCTTTGATTGCCATGATGCAGGCCGCAGCTTCAATGGCCCCGGCTCCACCCAGTAAATGACCGGTCATTGATTTCGTGGAACTGATGTTCATTTTATAGGCATGTTCCCCGAAGTATTTTTCAATGGCCTTGATTTCCTGAGGATCTCCGATCGGTGTTGAGGTTCCGTGCGTATTGATGTAATCAATATCTTCGGGATTCAAACCTGCATTTTCAACTGCGTTTTTCATCACGATCTGTGCACCCAGGCCGTCCGGATGCGGCGCCGTAATATGATAAGCATCGGAAGACATGCCCACGCCGATCATTTCTGCATAAATCTTGGCCCCGCGTGCTTTTGCATGGTCAAGTTCTTCCAGAATAATGGCTGCACCGCCTTCTCCCAACACAAATCCGTCACGGTCCTTGTCATAAGGCCGGGAAGCAGTTTCGGGAGAATCGTTTCTTTCGGATAATGCTTTCAGTGCATTGAAACCTCCGACACCGGCGTTGGTTATGGCCGCTTCGGAGCCGCCTGAAATACATACGTTCATCATGCCCAGCTTGATATAATTGTATGCATCAATCAAGGCATTGGTTGCAGATGCGCAGGCAGATACGGTAATGAAATTAGGACCGCGGAAGCCATAGCGTATGGAAAGGATTCCAGACGCGCTGTCCACAATCATTTTTGGAATAAAGAATGGATTGAATCGGGGCGTTTTTCCGTTTTCAGCGAAGCCCATGACTTCATCTTCAAAGGTTTTCAGACCGCCGATACCAGCACCCCAAATTACACCGGCTTTGTCGAGATCAAGCGTATCTGCGCCAAAGCCGGCGTCCTTCATTGCTTCATCTGCTGCAATGACGGCGTACTGGGCAAACGGATCCATTTTACGTGCTTCTTGTCGAGGAATGTAATTGTTGATATCCAGACCTTTTACTTCGCAGGCAAAGCGTGTACGAAACTTTTCAGCATCGAAACGCGTGATAGGTGCTGCTCCGCTTACACCTGCAACCAAATTTTTCCAAAAGGTAGAAACATCATTTCCGATGGGCGTTAATGCACCCATTCCTGTAATTACAACTCGCTTCAAACTCATAAAATAGGGACAGAAATAGAAAATGATACTGGTGAAACCGAATTACTTCACGTTTTCTTCCAGATATGCAACAGCCTGGCCAACTGTACCGATGTTCTCCGCCTGATCGTCAGGGATAGAAAGGTTGAATTCTTTTTCGAACTCCATAATTAATTCAACGGTATCTAGAGAGTCCGCTCCCAAGTCGTTCTGGAAGTTTGCTTCTGGTGTTACTTCCGACTCTTCAACGCCGAGTTTTTCGACTATAATTTGCTTAACTCTTTCTGAAATTGCTGACATTTTCTAATCACTTTTTGGTTAAAATCGCAACAAAGAAAGATATTTCAGTTCAATTTTTCAAAATTTTTTTAGTTCATATAATTTATTGCATTCAGTGCCTGCAAGATTAAAAAAGCAGAAAATCAAATGTTTAAAGATTATACGTCCCAAGAAATCTGGCAATTGTAAGGAGAACTTTATGGATAAATGTACATTCGCAAAACTTTTTTAACTGTGAAATAAATATTGTATGATTTCCATAGCGAATATAAAAAATGCAGATTCTCCAATGTTTTTTCTGCTTGCAGGACCCTGCGCGATCGAAGGCAGGGATATGGCATTGCGCATTGCTGAACACATCGTTACAATTACCGAACGGTTACGCATACCATACATTTTCAAAGGCTCTTACCGTAAAGCCAACCGTACCAAAATCGATTCTTTTACCGGGATCGGAGACGAAAAAGCACTTAAAATCCTGAAAGAAGTAAGCGATACTTTTGGCATTCCAACCGTCACGGACATTCATGAATCACATGAAGCGGCCATGGCGGCAGAATACGTGGATGTACTGCAGATACCGGCTTTTTTATGCCGTCAGACGGAATTGCTCGCCGCCGCTGCCAGAACGGGAAAAGCAGTCAATGTAAAAAAAGGACAGTTTCTTTCCGGCGCTTCCATGAAATTCGCTGTTGAAAAAATCAATGAAATCAATCCGGAATGCCCGGTTATCCTTACAGACAGAGGAAACAGTTTTGGCTACGGCGACCTGATTGTGGATTACCGCAACTTACCGGAAATGAGCAGCTTTGGTGTTCCTGTTGTCATGGATTGCACGCATTCCTTACAGCAGCCCAACCAGAGCTCCGGCGTAACCGGCGGAAAACCGAAACTGATCGAAACCATAGCAAAAGCAGCCATTGCCGTAGGCGCCGACGGTCTTTTTATTGAAACGCACTTCAACCCTGCCGAAGCTAAATCCGACGGAGCCAATATGCTTCCGCTGGATCAGCTTGAAGGACTTCTGGAAAGACTAGTACGTGTCCGCGAAGCAATTATATGATTTTACGTTTTTTTAAAACACACCTGTTCTGTGTTGTTCTCTGCTTCGGTATAGCTTCTCCGCAGGCCAGTGCCCAACGCGATTCAACGCTTTGGGTCGTCAAGCCGGCAGATGTCATTCCGCCAGTTACGCTTGCGCTTGCGGGATTGGCAACTCAGGGAAAAATCAGCCGCCATTTACAGGAAAAAACGATTTCAAGATACCCTGCTTTTCATTCCAGTCTGGATGATTATCTTTTGTATGCACCGGCCGCAGTAAGCCTCGGACTTGCCTCGGCGGGCGTCAAGGGAAAACATTCGCTCGGTGATCAGGTTATACTGGCCATTTTATCCAATGTTATTTCTCAAGGCGTTACGCAAAGCCTTAAACTAATTGTCCGCTATCCGCGTCCGGACCGGCAGGATTATTATTCTTTTCCTTCAGGGCATACCACTTCGGCTTTTACCAATGCTACTGTTTTGCATGAAGAATACGGCCAGCGGAGCGTTTTGTACAGCATTGGCGGTTACGGTACGGCTACGGCAGTCGGGTCCATGCGGATTCTGAATAACCGACACTGGCTTGCTGATGTTTTGATGGGAGCCGGCATCGGAATCGGCGCAACAAAGGTGCTGTACATCAGTTACCCGTGGCTTCAGAAAACGGTCAGAAAAATAAAGCACAAAAAGCCTGCCGAAATGAAAAGCAACTGACAGAGGGTTGTCACTGACGATGGATTTATTTGCATAAAACAATCCAATACCGTTCAGATGCAGACTAAAACCATTCAGCCGATTCACGTTTTATACTTTGAAACTGAGACGAGTTTCAACAACATTATGCAGTATGTGCGCGTGGTTGCACACCGTTTATATCGCGAGGCATATCGTAAGGAACTGGAAGTAACAGGTCCCATTTACTGGATCTACAAGGGTGCAGACGGAAATCCGGAAACACAGTTCAATCTGTCCATAGCATTACCGGTTTCGTGTTCAAATACGGAACTTGCCGGTTCCGAATTTAAACTGAAATATTTAAACCCGTTTGACTGCGTTGCAGGGCATCTTTATGGAAGCTGGCAAGGGCTCGGCAGGATATATAGTGAGCTGGCTCACGATCTGGCAACAGAAAAACGGATCATGTCAGGTGAAAACCGTGAAATTTACTTGAATATGGATTTCGAAAATCCTGAAAACAACATTACTGAAGTCCAGATTGGAATAATTAAGTCAGCTTAGTCAACGATAAACGCTCCTATGTCTTACTGCAACTACGTTAATAACAACGTTTCAGAAATGCCCGATTTTCTGCTACACAAATATTACCACGATAATCAGTACGGATTCCCGATTGATGATGACAATGAGCTATTTGGCCGTTTGATCCTGGAAATAAACCAGGCCGGCCTGAGCTGGACGCTTATGCTGAGAAAACAGGAAAGTTTCCGTGCGGCTTACAGCAATTATTCCATTGAAGAAATAGCGGCATACAACGAAAGCGACCGGGAAAGACTGATGCTGAACCCGGGTATTGTACGAAACCGGCTTAAAATAAACGCCACTATTGTAAATGCACAGAAAATACTTGAACTGAAAACAGCATACGGATCTTTTAAAAACTGGCTGGACGCTCATCATACTTTCACCAAAGAAGAATGGATCAGGCTTTTTAAAAAGACTTTCAAGTTTACCGGCGGTGAAATCGTAAATGAGTTTTTGATGAGTACGGGTTATCTTCCGGGCGCACATAGTCCCGAATGCCCGATTTATGAAAAAGTCCGGAGTTACTCCTGAACTACAAGACCGGAAGCTAGTTGTACCCGTTTTCTTTTAAATATTTTACCAGCTCGGCGGGCTTGTCGGTCTGTAATCCCTGAACGCCTTTCTGTAAGGCTTCTTTCCAGGAAGCCGGCCCTTCATCGGGGCGCTGCACATCCATCCAGACCGAAATATCCTGTGCATTCGCAGCTTTTATCAATTCAGGATCAGTTATGTTATCCAGCACTTTCAGATCCGTTTTTTTCAGAAAGCCGTTTAGTCCTTCCACGTTGTTTACTTCTTTGGGCAGACTGGAAATCAGCGGCACATGCGGAGCGGTACTTTTCCAGTGCTTGTGCTGATTTACGTCATTTACATAAACCACAACCTGATTTTCCATTCCTGCTGCCTGAATCTGTTTCCAGGCTTGGGCTGCATCCGCTTCCTTAAAATCGAGATAAATATTGATTTTACCCTTGCAAAGCGCCAGAATTTCCCTGAACTCAGGAATATGGTGCGTTCTTCTGTTCTGGTTAAAAACCTGAAGCTTTTTTATTTCAGCAAGCGTCATGGCACTTACTTTTCCGGTTCCGTTGGTCGTTCGGTCCACTGTTGCATCATGGATTACAATCAGATGTCCGTCCTTTGTCGTTCTCAGATCCACTTCCACATAATCCGCTCCGCTGGCCATTGCTTCCTTGCAGGCTGCAATGGTATTTTCAGGAACATTGACATGATTTCCTCTGTGTGCAATGACGACAATTTTGTTTTTACTTTGAGGCAAAGCATTCGGATGCTGTGATTTTACAGAAAAGGAAATGAAAAGCAGGATAAAAAAACCTGTAATGCTTCTTGATAACATCATCAAATAAAATATTTAGCAGGGTTAATATGTATTTCAGCCGGGCATTTACAAAAGCATATAAAAAACAAGTCTATAAGAAGATTTTCATTCCGACTTATAGACCTGTTCATTTCAGTAACTGAAAAATTTATTGTATTTCAAAACTGGATAAATTTACAAAATCCTGAACACGTGCGTCAATTTCCTGCTGCGTAAGGTTCACGACCCGCTCCGTACCAAACTTTTCAACGCAGAAAGAAGCCATCGCGGAACCGTAGATAATGGCGCGTTTCATATTTTCGAAAGAAATATCGTTTGTGCTTGCCAGATATCCGATAAACCCGCCTGCAAAAGTATCGCCGGCGCCGGTCGGGTCAAAAACTTCTTCCAGCGGCAAAGCCGGTGCAAAAAAGATGCGGTCATCCTGAAAAAGCAGCGCACCGTGTTCTCCTTTTTTAATAATCAGCGTTTTCGGGCCCATGGCCATGATTTTCTTGGCTGCCTTGCGCAGTGAATATTCGCCTGAAAGCTGGCGCGCTTCCTCATCATTGATCGTAATCAGGTCCACCAGTTTCAGAACTGCCTTCAGATCGTCCAATGCAATGTTCATCCACAGGTTCATGGTATCCAGCATAATCAGCTTCGGGCGTTTGGCCATGCGTTCAATAACGAGTTTTTGCGTGGCCGGCACCGTATTTCCAAGCATCAGAAATTCTGTTCCCTGATAGGTATCCGGAATAATCGGGTCAAAATGTTCCATGACGTTCAGCTGGGTTTCCAGCGTATCGCGGGTATTCATATCTTCATGATATTTCCCTGACCAGAAGAATGTTTTTCCATCCTGAACAATTTCCAGACCTTCCGTATTGACGCCGTGATCCTGAAGAAGCGAGATCATTTCATTTGGAAAATCCCCGCCGACTACAGCAACCAGATTGTTTTCTTTTGTAAAGTAAGATGCAGCAAGTGTGATGTAAGTGGCAGCACCGCCAATAATTTTATCTGTTTTTCCAAATGGTGTTTCAAGTGCATCGAATGCTACAGATCCTACGGTTAATAAACTCATAAATTAGTACTGTGTTGATTTTAAGTTAGTTTCAAACTTGGGTTTCACGCCATAATCGCTGCGAAGATAATCAAAACGCCCGAATAGCGTTCCTGTCGTACGCTTTATGCATGAACACGTACGGATCAATCATCGGTTATTTGCTATTTTTGTAGGGACCGGATATCAGGCTACGGTCTGGCATTCGGATAAGTTATTCTATATCACGCATTTTTACACATACTGATGGAAACAATTACAGAAGCAAGAAGGCACATTGACAATGCAAAAGGATTTCTCAAAAACAACGCAAGAAAACAGGACGGCCTGTTTCAGGATTCAAAATATGTCAAAATTGCAGGGCATACGGCTTATACCGGCATTTTGCTTGCCCTGAATGAATTACTAAGAGAGAAAAGAAAGAAGACAAGAAAAAGTGCAGAATGGTATCAGAAGGAACTGAGCAGCTTGGATAAAAAAGTAACATCAAACTTCGCCACTGCTTATGAGATTTTACATTTGGCAATGGGTTACGATGGTACCAAAAGCGCAGAACTTGCCGAAATCGGTTTGGATAAAGCTGAACAGATTATCAAATGGGTAGAACAGCGGCTTGAGAAGCCGGCAGTAATCAAATAGATCAAGGAAATAATTTAAATCTTACACATACTGATGGAAACAATTACAGAAGCAAGAAGGCACATTGACAATGCAAAAGGATTTCTCAAAAACAACGCAAGAAAACAGGACGGCCTGTTTCAGGATCCAAAATACGTCAAAATTGCAGGGCACACGGCTTATACCGGCGTACTGCTTGCGCTGAATGAAATACTGCCCGGCACAAACAAGAAAACCCGGAAAAGTGTGGAATGGTATCAAAAGGAATTAAGCGCTTTGGATAAAAAAATGCTTTCCCATTTTATAACGAGTTATCAATTATTGCATTTGAATATGGGTTATGACGGCACCAAAAGTGTAAAAATTGCCAATGTTGGACTGGAAGAAGCAGAAAAAATAATAGATTGGGTGGAAACCCGCCTGACGAAGAAAGAAATGAAGAATCCGTAATCAAAGAAAGTAAACTAAATGACCGCACAATCTTTCCAGCCTCTTAAAATATTCAATACACTTACCCGTAAAAAGGATGTATTTGTTCCGATAGCACCTCCATACGTCGGAATGTATGTCTGCGGACCAACGGTCTACAACAATGTCCATCTTGGAAATATCCGTACGTTCCTGTCTTTTGACATTCTGTACCGTTATCTGACGCACATCGGCTACAAAGTACGCTATGTAAGGAATATTACCGACGTTGGTCATTTGGTAGGCGACGGTGAGGAAGGCGAGGACAAGATCGGGAAAATGGCCAAGCTGCAGAAACTGGAACCCATGGAAATTGTGCAGCGGTATACCAATGATTTTCACGACGTCTCGGCAATTTTTAACCTGCTTCCGCCCAGCATAGAACCAACGGCAACGGGTCATCTGATCGAACAGATTGAGGCAGTGAAGTCGCTTATTAAAAAAGGCGCCGCTTATGAATCGAATGGTTCGGTTTATTTTGACATCAATAAATATCAGGCGGGCGGAAATGAGTACGGCAAGCTTTCCGGCCGGGTGATTGAAGACCTTCTGAATGAAACGCGTGAACTGGACGGACAGGCAGAAAAACGCAATCCGCTCGACTTCGCACTCTGGAAAAAAGCAAGTCCCGAGCATATTATGCAATGGGATTCGCCGTGGAGCATGGGATTTCCGGGATGGCACCTGGAATGTACGTGCATGAGCGCCAAATATCTTGGAAAACAGTTTGACATTCACGGCGGCGGAATGGATCTGAAATTCCCGCATCACGAATGTGAAATCGCGCAGGGAAAATCACTGACCAACGAAGAACCCGTACGTTACTGGATGCATACCAATATGCTGACGGTAAACGGACAGAAAATGTCCAAGTCGCTGAACAACTCATTTCTTCCGGCTGAACTGTTTTCAGGAAACCATGCATTGCTTGATCAGGCATACAGCCCGATGACTGTTCGGTTTTTCATGCTGCAGAGCCAGTATCGCAGTACGCTTGATTTTTCCAACGAAGCACTTAAAGCTGCGCATAAGGGTTATAAAAAACTGGCAAACGGACTGCGCATTGCCAAGCTGCTTGCTTATGTTCAGGAAGACGATGTTGCGGAGGACAAAGCCAAAATTGCTGACATTGAAAAAGCAATCGAAGGCTTTTATGCGGCCATGAACGACGATTTGAATACAGCCGTTGCATTTGCCAACTTGTTCAACCTGCTCAAATACATCAATATGATCCATATGGGCCAGCTGAAAACGGCCGCATTGGGCGAAGAAACGGTGAAGAAGTTGAAAGACAATTTCATCATTTTCTTTGAAGATGTACTTGGCCTGAAAGAAGAATTAAGTGAAGGCTATGCCATTCTCGACGGCATGCTGAAACTGTACAGTGAATATAAACTGTCGCGCAACTACGAAAAAGTAGATGAAATCCGTTCTTATTTTAAAAACCAGGGACTTGTAATCCGTGATACCAAAGTGCGGATCGACTGGGCCTACGAAGAATAATTCCATGAAAAAAAGATTTTATCTGCTGCTTCTTGCCGTATTCAGTATTTACGGCTGCAAAACCAAGGAAAGTTCAGAACAAACGAATGAACAGGTTCCCGAGCTTGTAAAAAGCCCTGATTTCAACGCGGATTCTGCTTACAGCTTTGTTCAGAAACAGGTTGATTTCGGGCCGCGAGTCCCCAATACAAAACCGCATGTTGCATGCGGCGATTATCTGGCTGCTACTTTAAAAAAGTATGGAATGCAGGTTACGGAGCAAAAGTTTATTGCTAAAACATATGACGGCAAACAACTGAATGCCAGGAACATCATCGGAAGTTACAACCCGAAAGCATCCAAACGCATTTTGCTTACTTCACACTGGGATTCACGGCCTTTTGCAGATCAGGATTCGACTGAAAAAACCAAACCGGTTCCGGCAGCCAATGACGGTGCAAGCGGCGTGGGAATCCTGCTGGAAATTGCCCGGACTCTTTCTTTACAAACAGCCAAACCGGAAATCGGTGTGGATATCATCTTTTTTGATGCCGAAGACTGGGGAAGTTCAGAAGAAGCCGGAGGAATGGAGTACAGCGGATTTTGCCTGGGTTCGCAGCATTGGGCAGCCAACAAGCATTTACCCGATTACACGGCTTACTTCGGCGTTTTGCTGGATATGACCGGTGCCAAAGGTGCTACATTTTTTAAGGAAGGATATTCTGTGCAAATGGCGGAAGGCGTTGTAAGGGAAGTCTGGAATACAGCCAGCAAACTGGGTTATAACAATTATTTTATTGACGAAACCGGTTCTGCCATCACGGATGATCACTTGCCGGTGAACAAAGTAGCGCATATCCCGATGATCGATATTATTCATACAAGACACAATGACCTTTCCAAAACTTTCTTTGACCAATGGCATACTACGCAGGATACCATGGAAAACATTGATCCGAAAACTTTAAAGGCAGTCGGGCAAACGCTTGTTCAGGTTATTTATCAGGAGGCGGAAGGCGCAGCTTTGTAAAACTTTCCGGATGCTTGTAAAAATGGTTGGTTTCAGAAACTTACATCCGCTTTACAACGATCCAGACATCCGAATTGCGGCCTTTGTCGTCACTGCATGAAATTTTCACTCTTCCCAAAGGCGGATTGATAAATATGCCTTCGTGCGGGGCAGCTCTCTTGCTTAGTTTGTCATTGACATACCAGAAAACTTCCTGCACGTCATTGGCCGTATGGCAGGCGAGCTGAAGCTGCTGCGGTTCTTCTTTGCGGATATAATATTCGCTGCCTTCATTTGGACTTACGATAAGCGGCGCGCCTTCATGGAAAACCCGTTCGCATGCCGGATTGTGCGGAGGAATTTTTTGATACGGGATCTTCTGCATTTCGTTAAAGGCAATGAGCTCCGGAGCCAGATTCGCGTACGTTCTCTTTTCAAAACCATTTTCAGGAAGGCAGTAAGTACAATAGGAAATTTTTCCGGACGGATCCGTAAAAACCCAGCGCAGATGCTGGCACTTTTTATAGGCCGAAACGCCTGCGATATGATAATCCAGAATCTGATTGGTACAAAATTCAGACGGCACATCCCCGCTGACGGCACATACTTTTCTCAGGGAAACTTTTTCCGTAGGCTTATACCAGCCTTTCGGAGAATTGTAATCCAGTGAATTGAAAATGGAAAACAGCAAAGGCGTGGCCGTGTTGGCACCGCTAAGCTCCGGAACGCCTTCGCCTGAAAAATTCCCGACCCAAACTCCGACCGTATACCGCCGGTTATAACCAATGCTCCATGCATCCCGTTTGCCGTAAGAAGTGCCCGTTTTCCAGGCAATTTTTGGTAAATGATAGGTATTGTCAAAATTAATGGGAAGATCCGGACGTGTTATTTGCGTAAGAATTCCGGTGATCAGAAATGACGCATCCGCTGAGATCAGAGCAGTGCCATTTTGGCCGGGCACGGTTTGAGCCGTATAACGGAGATTTCTCAGTTTTCCTTCATTGGCAAATGCTGCAAATAACCGGGTCATTTCTTCCAGCGTAACACCGCAACCGCCCAGAATCATCGACAAGCCCAAGTCTTTTGCCTGTTTATCCACCGTTTTGAAACCTGCTTTCCTGAGTTTTTCGATCAACGACGAAGTCTGGATTTCCTTTAAAACCTTCACAGCAGGAATGTTGAGTGAATTGGCAAGTGCGAATTCTGTAGTTACCGGGCCGTTGAAGTGCAGATCAAAATTTTCGGGCTCATATCCGCTGAAATTTTCCGGAACATCGTTTAGAACCGTTTTTGGCGTGATAATTCCTCTGTCGAATGCCGTTGCATACAACAAAGGTTTCAACGTACTTCCCGGCGAACGAACAGCGCGGATGCCATCCACCTGACCGCCGTCGTAAGGATTATTGAAGTCCGCAGAGCCAACATAAGCTTCCACTTGCATGGTTTCGTTGTTCACAACCAGAACCGCCGCATTGTGAATGTTCATAACCTTACGGCGATTGATGAAATTTTTTACCTGTTCTTCAATCTGGTTCTGTAACTGGATTTTCAATGCACTCTGAATCACCGGCTGATCACTGAATTCATGTTTAAGCCTTATTGTCAGATGCGGAGCCTGCTTTGGCGCATGCAGCCGCTTTACAAGCAACGGCTCGTTCAGCGCGTCCCGAATGGTATTTCTGTCAAATATTTTATCCTCTTCAAAGCGTTTCAGCCATTCGTTGCGTGCTGTTTTAAGTGCTTCGTTTCTCGTTCCCGGCCGAAGGCTGGACGGACGGTTTGGCACAATGGTCAGTGCGGTTATTTCTGCAAGACTGAGTAATTGCGGCGGTTTTCCAAAATACAATAGCGATGCCGCCTTGATTCCTTCTATATTGCCGCCGTACGGAACGAGGTTAAGATAAAATTGGAGGATTTCTGCTTTGGAATAATGCATTTCAAGCTGCACAGCCCTGAAAATTTCAAGTACTTTATTAAAATAAGTACGCGGACGCGGTTCCAGAAGGCGCGCTACCTGCATCGTAATCGTAGAAGCGCCGGAAGTTCTGCGGCCTGTAAAAACATTTCGGGCAGCAGCTCTGACAACGGCCAGCAGGTTTACACCCGGGTGATAATAAAAGTACTGATCTTCCTTGTAAATGAGCGTTTTGCGAAGCAGCGGCGTAATTTCTGAAATATCCGCGTACAACCGCCATTTGTCATCATTGCTCAGAAATGCATGGATCACACGGCCTTTGTCATCGGTAACCTGCGTGGCATAACGGATTTCGGGCCGGAAAGGAAAAATGAAATCGGCGATAAAAAAAAGAAGGATTACCGCCAGGATGAACAGTATTCCCTTTCTGATTTTAATATTCTTCATTTCGTAGTTGTGTGTCAGACTGCTTTTTAGCAATTATAAATATAGGATGCCCGTATGAAGTTCAGTAACATGGATTGCAATATTATTCAGCTGTTTTTGTCAGGATCAGGTAATTTTTACTTATTACAATCTTTATTGCAAATAAAACCAACCAAAATCCATATTTCCGATTATGTCCAAATACATTGCTGCTATTGATCAGGGGACAACGAGCACCCGTTGTATATTGTTTAATCATCAGGGAAAAATTGTTTCGGTAGGGCAAAAAGAGCATGAACAGATTTATCCGCATCCGGGCTGGGTGGAGCATAATCCAACCGAAATATGGAAAAACACACTGGAAGTCATTGCTGTTGCCCGGATCAACGTGTCTGCGACGGCATCGGATATTGCAGCCATTGGAATTACAAACCAGAGGGAAACAACTGTAGTCTGGAACCGGCGAACGGGAAAACCTTATTACAATGCACTCGTCTGGCAGGATACACGGACAACGGATCTGGTTGCAAAGTTTGAAAAAGAAGGCGGACTGAATCAGTTCAGAGAGATAACAGGCTTGCCGGTTTCCACTTATTTCAGCGGCCTCAAACTGAAGTGGCTGCTCGAAAATGTAGACGGCATTCGTGAAGATGCAGAAAAAGGAGAAGCCATTTTCGGAAATATGGATACTTTCCTGATCTGGCATCTTACCGGCGGTGCGCAGGGCGGCATTCATGTAACGGATGTCACCAATGCAAGCCGTACTCAATTAATGAACCTTCATACTTTGCAATGGGACCGGAAAATGCTGTCGGTTTACAACATTCCTGAAAACATGCTGCCTGAAATCAAAAGCAGCAGTGAAATTTACGGACATGTTACCAATGAAATCCTGCCGGGCGTACCCGTTGCCGGCGATCTGGGCGATCAGCATGCCGCGCTGGTCGGGCAAACCTGCTTCTATCCCGGAATGGCCAAAAATACATATGGAACAGGCTGCTTCCTGGTGATGAACACAGGAAACGAACTGAAAACTTCGGAAAACGGGCTGCTTACAACGATTGCCTACAAATTCGGAGATGAGCCTGTACAGTATGCGCTGGAAGGAAGTGTAGCCATCACCGGTGCATTGGTGCAATGGGTACGTGACAATCTCGGCATTATAAAACAAAGCAGTGAAATCGAACAGCTTGCACAGACTGTCAATGACAACGGAGGCGCTTACTTCGTTCCTGCTTTTTCAGGCTTGTATGCGCCGTACTGGCGCAACGATGCAAGAGGCGTCATTGCCGGCCTTACGCGTTATGTGAACAAAGGACATATTGCCCGTGCCGTATTGGAAGCCACTGCTTATCAAACACTCGATGTCGTAAAAGCAATGGAGCAGGATTCCGGTATAAAATTGTCTTCACTCCGTGTGGACGGCGGAATGGTTTCTAATCAGCTGCTGATGCAGTTTCAGGCAGACATTCTGAACACGCAGGTTGTGTCTCCGGCCGTTGCCGAAACGACTGCATTGGGAGCCGCATACGCTGCCGGCCTGGCCGTAGGCTATTGGCAAAATACTGAAGAACTGACCAGAAACTGGACCATAGCGCATACCTGGAACCCGGACATGGACGAAGAAACAAGAAACAGGTTCTATAATGGCTGGCAAAAGGCTGTAACAAAGTCTTACGACTGGATGGAGTAAAGAAAGCGGGGATGAGTTGTGGCGGTTACTTTGTTGTCATGTGGTGGTCATTTTTTGTTAATGAGTGGTCATGAATTGTCCAGGTAGTCATTTGTTGTCATACATAGGTTGTTATGAGTGGTCATGGATTGTCATAAATTGTCATGAGGTGGTCATTTGGTGGGATTTGTTTTGAGAGGATGATTGGTCATGAAAGTCATTCAGTGACATATATTATCACTTTTTGTCATAAAGTAGTCAAGCATTGTTTAAATTATCATAAGTAGTCATGCATTGTCATTAATGGTCATTGGAAGGCAGGACTATCATTTGTTGTTTTGAGGAATTTTGAAGATTTATGGAAAATAGTAAAAAATGCTAAAATCCTTTGCCATTTCCCGACCATTTTTTATACCTCATAACTACAACTAACAATTCCTGACAAAAAAACCATTCATAACAACACTTAACAATAATTGACAACTCTTGACTAAAAATGACCACACATGACAAAAAATGACAACTCTTAACAATTTGTTATAATCCCGAATCAAACACGACAACTCTTGACAACACTTGACCATAATTGACAACACCTGACCACACTTGACCATACATGACAAAAAATAACCAAACATGACAATCCGTAACTACTCGTAACAGTATCCTTCCCAAAATGTTTTAATCTTTTTATAATCTGTATAAACTAATCTCTTTCTTGCGCTATCTTATGTTTAAACGTAACTTCACGGCTCGAAAATCAAATCAGAGTGCCTTATGCATACCCTCCGTCTGAAAAAGCCGCTCGCTTTTTTTGATCTTGAAACAACCGGAGTCAATATTGTCCGTGACCGCATTGTAGAAATTTCTATTGTAAAGGCCCTGCCGAACGGCGAAACTGAAATACGTACACGCAGGGTTAACCCTGAAATGCCCATTCCGCTGGAAAGCAGTTTGATTCACGGCATTTATGACGAAGACATTAAAGATGCTCCGACTTTCAAGGGAATTGCCAAAACCCTTGCTGCATTTCTGGAAGGATGTGATCTGGCGGGATTTAACAGCAACCGGTTTGATATTCCCATGCTGGTGGAAGAATTTCTGCGCGCCGGCGTTGAATTTGATCTGAAAAACAGGAAAACGGTGGATGCACAGCGCATTTACCATTTGATGGAGCCCCGCAATCTTTCGGCAGCTTATCAATTTTATTGCGGCAAGACGCTCACCAACGCGCACAGTGCAGAAGCTGATACCATTGCTACATTCGAAGTTCTTCAGGGACAAATTGCCCGTTACGAAGGCGTCAAGATTACAGATGTGCACGGCAATGAAACGGAACCCATTAAAAATGATGTGGCCGTTTTACATGAACTTACGGCTTCCAGGCTAATTGATTTTGCGGGCAGAATGGCTTATAATGACAAAGGAGAAGAAATTTTTAACTTTGGCAAACATAATGGCAAACGCGTAGCAGATATACTAAAAAACGAGCCGTCATTCTTCGATTGGATGATGAAAGGAGAATTTCCGCTGGATACCAAAAGAAAACTGACCGAGATTAAACTGCGAGGATTAACCCAGCGCTGACATAATCATTCGCCCGCATTTGAGTAAGTGCTATTTATGTCTATTTTTGCCGGAAATCTATTTTTGATTATTTTAACCGAATATCCAAACAGGTAAACCTGATATGATTCCAAACCCTAATATTCCAGAGGTTAATGTACCAGCGGTTATTCAGAATATTCCACTTCAAAGTTATCTAATTCTCAGTACTTTACTTTTTGTAATCGGCATCATTGGCGTACTGACCCGCCGTAATGCCATTATCATCTTCATGTCTGTAGAATTGATGCTTAATGCTGCTAATTTGCTGCTAATCGCATTTTCTTCCTACCGGTCAGATCCTTCCGGACAGGTTTTCGTATTTTTTATTATGGCCGTTGCTGCGGCCGAAGTTGCTGTCGGACTGGCTATTATTGTAATGATATACCGGAATACAAGAAATACGGACATCGGCTTTCTCAATAAACTTAAGTGGTAAGTATTTCCCGACACAGATACTCAGGATTCAAGATTAAAAATTAAATATGTCTGCATCATTACTTATTCTGATCCCGCTGTTACCGCTTATCGGTTTCCTGATCAACGGAATCGGATTCCCAAACATACCCAAAAGTGCCGTCGGTATTATCGGAACACTGGCCGTTGTAGCGAGTTTTGTTTTGTCTGTCATGACATTTAATGCATTTGTTGCATCCGGAAGTGAAACGCTGATTGTACCGCTTTTTGACTGGATTACGGTCGGAGAACTGAACATTCCCTTTTCATTTCAGATCGATCAGCTTTCTTTATTGATGCTGATGATCATTACAGGTGTCGGCTCGCTGATCCATATCTATTCCATCGGCTACATGCATCACGACACGGGTTTCGGAAAGTTTTTTGCTTATCTGAACCTGTTCTTGTTTTTCATGCTGCTGCTTGTTCTGGGCTCCAATTATGTGATCATGTTCATCGGCTGGGAAGGCGTTGGACTGTGTTCCTATTTGCTGATCGGATTCTGGAACAAAAATACAAACTACAACGATGCTGCTCGTAAAGCGTTTATTATGAACCGTATAGGTGACCTTGGCTTTCTGCTGGGAATCTTTACGATCATTGCCACTTTCGGTTCGGTTGAATATTCGGAAGTTTTCAGCAAAGCAACTGCTTTCAGTGTCGGTGATCCGGTAATTATTACAATCACATTGTTTTTGTTTATCGGAGCAATGGGAAAATCGGCCCAGATTCCATTATACACATGGCTTCCGGATGCAATGGCCGGCCCTACCCCGGTTTCGGCGCTTATTCACGCGGCGACCATGGTTACAGCCGGGATTTACATGGTGATCCGTTCCAATATCCTGTATTCCCTTGCGCCTTCAACGCTGGAAATTGTCGGCGTAATCGGCGGTGCCACGGCGCTTTTTGCAGCATCCATCGGCCTTTTACAAAATGACATCAAGAAAGTACTTGCCTATTCCACTGTGAGCCAGCTGGGTTATATGTTTATGGGTCTGGGCGCTATGGCTTATTCAGCTTCGATGTTCCATGTCATTACGCATGCGTTCTTTAAAGCCCTGCTTTTCCTTGGAGCCGGAAGCGTGATCCATGCCATGTCCGACGAACAGGATATTCGTCATATGGGCGGTTTAAGAAAAAAATTGCCTGTTACTTTTCTTACTTTCCTGATCGCAACCATTGCAATTTCCGGAATTCCGCCATTTGCAGGGTTTTTCTCGAAAGATGAAATTCTGGCGCATGTGTTCGAGCATAACAAACTGCTCTGGGCAATCGGTGTTCTCGGCTCTTTAATGACGTCCTTTTATATGTTCCGCCTGCTTTTCCTTACCTTTTTCGGAACATTCCGCGGCACGCACGAACAGGAACATCATCTGCATGAATCGCCTGCTTCCATGACTGTACCGCTGATTATTTTGGCGGTCCTTTCGGCAGTTGGCGGGTTTATCGGTGTGCCGGCTGCGCTGCACGGCTCGCATTATCTGGCCGAATTCATGAGTCCGTTGTACGAAGGTGCACGGCAGGCCAATCCGGAAGCATTTATGCCAACAGAACTTTCGCATACCGAAGAATACATTTTAATGGGCATTTCTGTAGCCGCTGCCCTGATTTCAGCTATAGCGGCTTACGTCATGTATGTACAAAGAGGAGCTGTTCCTGCTCTAGATTCGCATGAAAAATCAGGACTTGAAAGATTGGTTTACAACAAGTATTATGTTGATGAGCTTTACAATGCCGTTTTTGTAAAACCCGTCAAAACATTATCCAATATTCTTTACAGTTTTGGTGAATTCTTTATTGATCTGATTGTAAACGGCGCTGCCCGGCTTGTTGGCTTTCTTTCCGGATTGCTGAGAAAAACCCAAACCGGCTCCACAGGTGATTACGTTTTTGCCATGGTTCTGGGCATTGCGCTTATATTGTTCTGGAAGCTTTTACTTTGATCAGTATTTATCAATAAAATCCGTTTGCCATTTACTGCTGACCGTTGACTTGAAAATATGCTTACTCTTCTATTGATTCTTTTACCGGTAATAGCCGCTGTCATCACTCTTTTTTCAGGGGAACGGCTGGCCAAAACAGTTGCGCTGATCGGCGGCCTTACTACACTTGGCCTGGCCGTAATGACGTGGCTGCAGTTTGATCCGGCTGCAGGGACGCAGTTCGGTTTTAAATACGCCTGGGTTTCATCAGGAGGAATTTCCTTTGCTGCCGGTCTGGACGGAATCAGCCTGGTGCTTGTGCTGCTTACCACTTTTCTGACACCGCTTATTGTACTTTCTGCCTTCAAGCACGATTATAAAAAACCGGCTTCTTTTTATGCTTTGATCCTTTTCATGGAAGCTGCACTGATCGGTGTTTTTACAGCAACGGATGCGTTTCTGTTTTACCTCTTCTTTGAAGCCGCGTTGATTCCCGTTTATTTTCTCGCAGCAATCTGGGGCGGAGAAAACCGGATCAAGGTTACTTTCAAATTCTTTATATACACCATTTTCGGAAGTTTGTTCATGATGGTGGCGCTGGTTTATCTTTATTACCAGACACCCGGAACGCATACTTCTGAAATCACGGCTTTTTACCAGCTTCAGCTGAGCCCGCAAACGCAAGGATTTATTTTCTGGGCGTTCTTTATTGCTTTCGCCATCAAAATGCCTTTGTTCCCGTTCCATACGTGGCAGCCGGATACTTACACGGAATCTCCGACTGCGGCCACCATGCTGCTTTCCGGGATTATGCTGAAAATGGGTGTTTACGGACTGATCCGCTTTCTGCTACCGATTGTTCCGCAGGGAATGGAAAGCTGGGGAATGATGGCGATGATCCTTTCGGTAATCGGCATTATTTACGGTTCCATCATTGCCATCCAGCAAAGTGACATGAAACGCCTTATTGCGTATTCGTCCTTCGCACACGTCGGACTGATGGCTGCGGGTGTTTTTTCTTATTCGGTAAACGGCCTGCAAGGTGCCTTGATCCAGATGCTTGCACACGGGATCAATGTAATCGGATTGTTTTTTATCATTGATATTATTTATTCCCGTACCAAAACAAGGTTTCTCGATCAGCTTGGCGGTATTTCGCAAAGTACGCCGCATCTGAGCATCTATTTCATGATTTTATTGCTTGGAAGCGTTGCATTGCCTTTAACCAACGGATTTGTAGGTGAATTTCTGCTGCTGTCCAGCGTGTTCCATTACGATGGCTGGCTGGGAGCCATTGCAGGTCTGACCATCATTTTAGGTTCTGTGTATATGCTGCGGCTTTTTCAGAAATCCATGTTCGGACCGAGATCCAAATGGGTGGAAGGATTTCAGGATCTTACGGCAAGCGAAAGTGCCGTATTGCTGCCGCTTGTCATTATGGTTTTCTGGATTGGAATTTATCCCAATACATTTCTGAAATTAACCGAGCCTGCTGTAAGTCAGCTTTTACAACTGGTAAATAACTAAGTAAAAATATGTATCCCATTATATTGCTGTCTGTTCTTGGCGTCGTAACCCTTTTTCTGGGCTTTTCGAAATCCAAGAATATCCTTCTTCCTGCAACGCTTCTGTTCCTTATCATTGCGTTGATCGGAAATTTCGTTGAATGGAACAAAGGGCCGCTGCTGTATTTTTACGATATGTTCCGGGTCGATAATCTTACGCTGTCCTTTAACGGCATCATTCTGCTTTCTGCTTTTATGATTGTGGCTATCTCAGGCGGGTTTCAGGATAACGCCGATTCCGAGCCGGCAGAATATTACGGCCTGATGCTGTTTTCGCTTGTCGGGGCCATGATGATGGTCGGCTTTGAACATATGATCATGCTTTTTATCGGCGTGGAGATTTTGTCCGTTGCCATGTATGTGCTTACAGGAAGCAACAAACGCAATCTTCGTTCCAATGAGGCTGCATTGAAATACTTTCTGATGGGAGCCTTTGCGACCGGTTTTATGCTTTTTGGCATGACTTTGCTTTACGGAGCAACAGGTTCTTTCGAACTCAGCCAGATTCAGGGTTTTGCTTCCAATATGCAGCAAGGCTCGCAGTCTTATATTCTGTACGCCGGCTTGCTGCTGCTGCTGATCGGAATGCTGTTCAAAGTATCCGCAGCGCCGTTCCATTTCTGGACGCCGGACGTTTACGAAGGCGCACCGACGATTTTTACGACATTTATGTCAACGATTGTAAAAACGGCAGGTTTTGCAGCCTTATTCCGCTTGCTGAATACTTCCTTTACAAACATTTACAGCTTCTGGTGGATTATTATTGCGCTTATTGCGGTACTTACGCTGCTTGTCGGGAATATCGGAGCAACCAGCCAGAACAGCTTCAAGAGAATGCTTGCTTACTCGGGGATTTCCCATGCGGGCTATTTACTGATTGCGTTGACAGCACTTTCCAGACCGTCGGAAAACGCGATTGTATTTTACTCTCTTGCTTATTCCCTTTCAACCATCTGCGCATTTGGCGTTCTGATGCTCGTTTCAAAAGAAAAGACGATTGAAGGTCAGCCGAACGAACATTACGATGCATTTAACGGCTTGGCAAAACAGAACCCTTTGCTTGCATTTGTACTGGCTGTTTCCATGCTTTCTCTTGCCGGAATTCCATTGACTGCGGGTTTCTGGGGTAAATTCTTTATTTTCACAAGCGCGGCGGAAAGAGGCATTATGTGGATTACCGTGATTGCGGTGCTGATGTCGACAGTCGGGATTTACTATTATTTCCGCGTTATCATTGCTTCCTATTTAAGAGAAGGAAATATGATCAAGATCCGGATTGCGCCGTTTTATCAGGTTATACTGCTCATAGCAACTTTTCTAACGATTCTATTCGGCCTGGCTCCGGGCATTTTTGACAACCTGATTTGAAGTACCCGAATTTATATTTGCAAAAAGAGCTGTACGTTTTACAGCTCTTTTTTTATTGCTTCCGGTCAAAAAATCAATTTGTTTGCTGAAACTTGCCGTTCCGGAATACTCCTTATTTCAGACCGGCATTGGCGATCATTTGCTGTCAGGAAGCAGTTGATTGCTTTGCATCCATTGCAGGCAGCGCCCAAACCATTCCTGAAAAGCAGGAGACTTTAAATAACCGTGTTCGCCCCTGGAATAAATATGCATGTCCGCCGGCACGCCGTGAGCATTCAACGCTTCATAGAATTTTATACTGTTTGAAACCGGAACAACCGTATCGTCACCGGCATGTGTCAGAAAAGTCGGAGGTGTGGTTTTACTCACCTGCAGTTCATTTGAGAAGTACTTGATTTTCTCAGCTGACGGCGCTGCTCCCAGCAAATTAGTGCCTGAACCTTTATGCCCTATTCTGTCCGACAAACTGATAACCGGATAAATAAGAATTATAAAATCCGGCCTTAAACTGATTTTACGAGGGTTTTCTATAAAAGTGCTGTCATAATGCGTTCCTGCCGTAGATGCCAGGTGTCCGCCTGCTGAAAAGCCCATGATTCCGATTTTACCGGGATCAATTTTCCACTCACCAGCACGTTCCCGAACGGTTTTAATGGCTTGCTGCGCATCCTGCAAGGGCCCGATGGACTGGTCTTTCATGATACGGGCATCCGGAAGTCGGTATTTCAGGATAAAAGCTGCAATGCCCGATTTGTTCAGTTCTTTTGCAATTCTGTGACCTTCATAATCCATTACAAGCACGCCGTATCCTCCGCCCGGACACACAATTACAGAAGTTCCGTTCGCTTTTCCGGGTTCGGGCAAATAAACAGTCAGTGTAGGTTTTGAGACATTTCTGATGATATTATCCTTGTTCGTTTCCTGATCCGCAACCTGAATGGAATTGGGAATCTGAGCGGGGTAAAGCGGAATTTCAGTTTGTGCAAATGCATTCAGGGCTAAGCACAGCATACAGAACAATAAAGTTAGAGGCCTTGCAATTTTCAGCAGGAAAGTCATGATTTGTAGTATTTATTTTAATATTTTTCTAATCCAATAAATGCAGTTCCTGAATTATTTTTGGCTACACTTGATAATCAGTTAATTTAAGATGATCAAAATAACATGCATGCCATTAAAAAGCCTGTTATATTGCATTTAATAGAATGAAGTTCAGCGATGCCTGAATATACCTGTACGCCATACGTTTAATAACAGAAATGCTGGTTCCCGTGCCGGAGCAAATTGTATCTTTTAATGTCAGCAATCGTATTATGTTATCATTAATATAATATTTACAAGAAATTAAAACCCGGTAAATCATGTTAAGCCCGTATTCAACGAAAAAAATAATTAGTTTTGCAGGGTATAAAAATCATGCATTTGTTTCTTTAATGCGTTATAAGATAAGTTGAACGCTTTTTCTGTTTTTCAACTTTGTAATCATTATTAATTCACCACAGTATACAGAATGAAATTTACAGTACATGCAGAAGGCCGGTTTCAGTTTATCGACGAGGGAAAAGGCGAAACTTTACTGCTTTTGCATGGCCTTTTCGGAGCATTGAGCAATTGGGACGGTATTATTGAGCATTTTTCCAGTCGTTACCGCACTATTATTCCCTTGCTGCCAATTTATGAACTGCCGCCGCGCGAGGCCGGGCTGGAAGCTCTTCTGGCGTTTCTTGAAGATTTCGTGCGTTTTAAGGAACTCAGCAATGTGACCGTTATCGGCAATTCGCTTGGCGGACATATCGGTTTGCTTTACACCCTTAAAAATCAGAGCAACGTACACAAGCTTGTGCTGACGGGAAGTTCGGGCCTGTTTGAAAATTCCATGGGCGGGTCTTTTCCAAAGCGCGGAAGCTATGATTATATCAAGGAACGCGTAGCCTATACCTTTTACAATCCGGAAGTTGCGACAAAAGACCTTGTGGATGAAGTTTTTGAAACCACGTCCAGCATTCCCAAATGCATGAGTATTGTAGGCATTGCCAAATCTGCACAGCGGCATAATCTTGCCAAGGATCTGCACGAAATAAATGTTCCTACGCTGCTCGTCTGGGGCCTGAATGACACGATTACGCCGCCGCATGTCGGTTACGAATTCAACCGTCTGATTGCCGGCTCGGAGTTATATTTTATCGATAAATGCTCTCATGCGCCGATGATGGAACATCCGCGTGAATTTAATCTTATACTTGAGCGTTTTCTTGAAAAGCATGCTTCAGTTCAGGTTCTGTAAACTTTAGAAAACAAAATCCGGTTACTCTGACTGAAATTTCTTTTGATACGAAAGTTGACACATATATAGTTTTTTTATAGCTTCGAAAAAAGACATCCTGATATGCTCGCAGCAACACTGATAAACCCCATGATTCCCGTCCTTAAACTTACCGATCCGGTAAGCATGGCACTGGACTGGATGGACGAATTCAGTGTAAAACAGCTTGTTGTTGCAGATTCAGGCATTTATCAGGGAATTGTTTCTGAAGATATTCTTTATGATGTTGTCGACAGTTCCGATTCGCTTTCCAAAATAATTATTCAGCACAAGGATATTTTTGCATCTGAAGACCAGCATCCGTACGAACTTTTACGGCTTGTCAATCAGTTTGGACTGCTGATTATCCCGGTTCTTCATGAAGACCGGACTTTTGCAGGCAGCATTCTTGTCAATGATCTGGTCGAGCATTTTGTCAATGAACTGGGCGTGCAGGAAAAAGGCGCTGTGATTGTGCTGAAAATTGCCGAACGCAGTTATTCGCTTTCAGAAATAAGCCGGCTTATTGAATCCAACGGTACCAAAATCCTCAGCAGCTATTACTCATCAGGAGAAACCTATAATCCTGCCAATGAAGCCCGGCTTACCCTGAAACTCAACCGCACGCACATTACGCCGGTTATTGCCACGCTGGAACGCTTTGGCTACGAGATTGAAGAAGCCCATGCCAACGACCCGATCGAGAGTGTGGATCAGGAGCGGCTGGATATGCTTTTGAGATATCTTGCAACCTGATTCTTCACTGCAGTAAATGCCGCTGCCTTTGAATCGGCATATTTGTCACGTATCTTTCGGAAGAATCAAGATGATCTACTTTTTCTTCCATGAAAATAGCAATTCACGGACGCAGCTTTAATGAGTCCGCCCGCCCGTTTATTGAAAATATGTTCAATGAACTGTCCCGACGGAAGGTTGAAGTCCAGCTCTCCAAACCATTTCGTATGTTTCTGGATCAGATTGGAATCCCCCATTACTCGGAACTGGTTTATGACAAGCCCGCAGAACTTTTCCAGGCAGACGAGGTAATCAGTATGGGCGGCGACGGAACTTTACTGGAAACAGTTTCCCATATCGGAAAAAGGCAGATTCCTGTAATTGGTATTAATGTAGGACGGCTTGGATTTCTGGCTACTGTTTCTCCGGAACGCATTTCGGATCTTGTCAATTCGCTGGAAAATGATCAATACCGCATCGACGAAAGAACACTGGTCGCACTGGAATCAAATACGGATGTTTTTGACGGCCTGAATTTTGGCCTGAATGATTTCACGATCACAAAAACGGATACTTCTTCCATGATTACCGTCCATTCATACCTGAATGACGAATTTCTGAATTCCTACTGGGCCGACGGACTGATTGTTTCCACACCAACCGGATCGACCGGATATTCACTGAGCTGCGGCGGCCCGGTTCTTGTTCCGCATTCCCAGAACTTTATCATTACTCCCATAAGCCCGCATAACCTTAACGTACGGCCGCTTGTCGTGGAAGATACAGCCGTGATCAAACTGGAAGTAAAAAGCAGAAGCAACAATTTCCTTATTTCCCTTGATGCCCGGTCGCTTATCGTCGATGAAAATACACAACTTACAATCCGGAAAGCAGATTTTACAGCCAGACTGATTAAAATGCTTGACGACAGCTTTCTGAATACCTTACGCAGCAAACTTTCGTGGGGTCTGGACATGCGCAATTAAATACACGCGGTAAACAAAACAAGCCAATGCAGCTGATCTTTCACACCTTCAATCTGGAACTCAAACATACATTTACGATTGCACACGATTCCCGGGATGTGCAGCCTACACTGATAGCAGAGCTTACGGACGGTGAATTCAGCGGCTACGGCGAGGCTACCTCTAATCCATATTACGGCGTTACGATCGATAATATGGTTCAAGCACTGGAAAGTGTCAAAAACATTGTTGAAAGCGGGTCTTATTCAGACGCAGAGGATTTATGGAGTAAAGTACATCCGAAGCTTCAATCCAATTCCTTTGCACAATGCGCGCTGGATGAAGCGGCACATGATTTTTTTGCCAAAAAGAACGGGCAAAAACTTTATCAAAGCTGGGGATTGTCTATTGAAAATAATGTGCTCACGAACTTTACAATTGGAATTGATACTGTTGAAAAAATGGTTTCAAAGATGAAAGAACTTCCGTGGCCTATTTACAAAATAAAACTGGGCACCAATGAAGACCTTCGTATAGTCAAGGAATTACGTCAGCATACCAGTGCTTTGTTCCGTGTGGATGCCAATTGTGCGTGGACAGCGGAGCAAACCATTCAAATTGCCCCCGAGCTGAAAAAGTTGGGTGTGGAATTTATCGAGCAGCCGCTTGCCGCTAACGATGTGGAGGGAATGAAACTGGTTTATGCCAAAAGCGCACTTCCGGTAATTGCAGACGAAAGCTGCATTGTTGAAAGTGATGTAAAAAATTGCTATGGTCTTTTTCATGGCGTCAATATAAAACTTACCAAATGTGGTGGCCCGACTGCCGCCAGAAGAATGATTTCCGAAGCTAGAAATCTTGGAATGAAAACCATGATCGGCTGCATGACAGAGTCCAGTGTTGGGATTTCTGCCATTGCACATCTTTTGCCTTTGCTCGACTATGTTGATATGGATGGCACTTTACTGATTAAAAATGATCCGGCGTCCGGCGTTACTTTTGATTTTGGAAAAGTGATTTACGCCAATGAAAACGGAACCGGAGCCTTCCTGAAAAACCATGTTCCGGCATCTTTCCAGTGAGTATATTCAAAACCAACAAACTTCCCGGAAGAACTGTAATCTCGGCTGCAAATGAAGAATTTCTTTGGTTTAGCGGCACCGATTATCTTGGCCTTGGGCACAACGAAGCATTTCGTATATTCCTGAAAGATGGTCTGGAAGCTTATGGAAACCATTTTGGAAGTTCACGCAACAATAGCCTTCAGCTTGTAGCTTATGATGAGGCAGAGGAGTTGTTTTCTGCATTTACAGGAGCTCCTTCTGCAATAATGGTTTCTTCAGGAATGTGGGCCGGGCAGCTGGTTATGAAAGAAATAGAAAATCTTGTTCATAGCAGGTCAGAAGCTGAGCTGATAAAATACCATTATGCTCCGCGGGTACATCCGGCTTTGTGGGGCAACTATTTCAAGCCTGAAAACAAAAGCTGGAAAGAATGGTCAGATCAGGTTGTGTATGAAATTGAAAGCAGTTCCTTAGAAACGGCACATATAATTTGCACGGATGCAATAGGTTCACCGATGGTTGAAGAATTTGATTTTTCCATTTTCAGCGAACTTTCTCCTTCACAAAATACGTGGCTGATTGTTGATGAATCGCATGCCCTTGGAATTGCCGGACAAGACGGATGCGGTTTCTGGAAAAATTTAAATCAGATTTCGGGTGTAAACAAAATTGTTCTTTCCTCACTGAACAAAGCACTGGGCATTCCGGGCGGCGTCATTCTGAGTGATGACATTACAAATAGTCAGTTACGCCGTTCTCCATGGTTTGCAGGCGCATCTCCGCCGGCTCCGGCTTACATGCATGTTTTGAAAATGATGCTGGAAACCTCGCTTTATACAACGCTTCATTCTGCTTTGATGCAGAATATCGCATACTTTGAGCAAAAAATTCCTGCGGGCAACCTCTTTCAAAGAATAAATGCTTATCCCGTTTATTGCAGCAAAAATCCCGCTTTATTTGATCATTTGCTCGAAAATAAAATAATGGCAAGCTGCTTTTCCTATCCGATGCCGACCGATGCGCCTGTAACACGCATCGTTGTAAGCGCCTTGCACCAAAAAGAAGACCTCGACAAATTAGCCGAGGTCTGTAAATTGTTCATTAGTCAGGATTAATTGTTACAGTTCTGTATTTCCAAGTTTGGCAAGCCGTTGTTCTTCCCTGAGCTTTTCTCTTTCTACTTTTGCAGAAACCAGAATACTGACTTCAAAAAGCAGGAAAAGCGGAATGGCAACAAGGATCTGGCTGTAAATATCGGGCGAAGGCGTAATAACAGCTGCCACGATCAAAATTACGATCATGGAATGTTTTCTGTATTCCCGCATAAATGCCGGGGTCAGCACGCCTACTTTTGAAAGTACAAACACAACGATGGGCAACTGAAAGGCAATGCCGCATGCCAGTGTAAGCGTAGCAACAAGAGAAATATAAGACGCCAGGCTGAACTCGTTGATAATGGATTCGTCCAGTGTGTAATTAGCTAAAAAGTTCATTGCCAGGGGCGTAACAACAAAGTATCCGAAAAATACCCCTGAAAAGAAAAGAAACGTTACATAAAATACAGCTCCGCTTGCAGACTTTCTTTCGGCCGGTCTAAGTCCTGGCTTGATAAACCGCCATACTTCCCAGAAAGCATATGGAAAAGCAAAAACGAGCCCGGCGATTACAGAAGAAGTCATACTCATCGTAAACTGGTCTCCTACGCCGATGGCCTGTAACTTGAAATTGAGCGCTTTTATACAAAGTTCATCGTAACCTACTTTATCTGCCAGCTTGCAAAGCATTCTGTAAGTCCAGAAATCCGGCTTTGCAGGTGCAATAATGACGTAATGATAAATTTCTTTGATATAAATAAAGGACAGAATTGCAAATACCAGTATTGAGCCTGCTGCACGGATAACGTGCCATCTTAACTCTTCCAGATGTCCGATAAACGACATCTCCTTTCCTCCATCTTCTTCGTTATCAAATTCCTGATCCAAGGACATATTATTAAAAATTACTGAAACTCAATCTACGTAAAAAAGTAAAAACAGGATCATTCCCTGTTTGTCAATGGCCGAATTTACTTAAAAAACCCGTCGAAATAATCCGGCGGGTTTTTTTAAATTGGTTGATATCTGATTAGTCCATGACAAAAGGATAATCGTTCTCTACATACACATCCGTATAAGCTTCTTTGGGATCCGGAAATTCGGACTCCTCGGCAAACTGCACAGATTCAGCAACGATATCCTTTACTTTCTTATCAATGTTTTCCAGCTCTTCTTCTGTTGCCAGATTATTGGAAAGAATTACAGCGCGGATCTGCTCGATCGGATCGCGGTGTTTGTATTCTTCCACTTCTTCCTTTGAACGGTATTTCTGCGGATCCGACATGGAGTGTCCGCGGTAACGGTAAGTACGGAATTCAAGAAATGTAGGACCTTCTCCGCTGCGCGCACGTTCGGCAGCGCGGGAAACTGCTTCGTGGATTGCTTCCACGCTCATGCCGTCCACAGGCTCTGAAGGAATATCATAAGCTTCGCCCATGGTGTAAAGCTCGGTAACATTGGAAGTCCTTGCAACCGAAGTTCCCATGGCATAACCGTTGTTTTCCACAACAAAAATCACAGGCAGTTTCCAATTCATCGCCATGTTCAGCGCTTCGTGAAAAGCACCCTGACGAATAGCTCCGTCGCCGAAATAACAAATACAAAGATTTCCTGTTTTGTTGTATTTCTCAGCAAATGCAATTCCGGCACCCAGCGGAATTTGTGCGCCAACGATTCCGTGTCCTCCGACAAAGTTATTTTCTTTATCAAAAATGTGCATGGAACCGCCTTTTCCTTTGGTTGTTCCTGTTTTCTTGCCGTAAAGTTCAGCCATAATCGCTTTCGGATCGGTACCCAGCGCAAGCGGAATGCCGTGATCGCGGTAAGCGGTTATGTACTTGTCACCTTTCTTTAAAGCTGAAACTGCTCCTGATGAGCAGGCTTCCTGCCCGATATACAAGTGGCAAAAACCCCGGATTTTCTGTTGGCCGTAAAGCTGGCCGGATTTTTCTTCAAAACGTCGTTGTAAAAGCATACTTTCGAACCAGAACATATATTGTTCCTTCGGATGCTGCAACTTTTGAGGCGCTGATGCTTCCATATTTTCAGTAACGGTGGCCATGTATTTGGTTCTCGTTTATAAAGACAGAACTTTGTCTTAAAGTTAGTGGTTTGAACAGAGTCTGTTTTTTGCCGTACTCACGCAAATGATTTGCGAAAATAAGCATAAACTAAATAACAAAGAAGTTCATGTGGCTAGAAAAGCTTCACCTTACATACTTTAAAAGTTATGAAGAGAAAGCCTTTACCTTCGGGGAACGTGTAAATTGCCTCGTCGGTGAGAACGGAAGCGGTAAAACCAACCTGCTGGATGCCATTTACTTTCTTACCCTAACCAAAAGCGCCTTTCACAATCAGGATGCGCTGGGCATCCGGCATGCCAATGATTTTTTTGTGCTGGACGGAATATTCCATGAATCCGGCAAAAACATTCAGATCACATGCAGCTTTCAGCGCGGCCAGCGCAAGGTTTTTATGGCCGACAAGAAGAATTATGAAAGACTGAGCGATCATATCGGCCTTTTCCCGCTTGTGCTGATCGAACCCAACGATACGGATCTGATCCGCGACGGCAGCGAGGAACGGAGACGGTTTTTCGACGGTGTTCTGGCGCAGGCCGCGCCCGGCTACCTCAGCGATTTTTTAAATTACAACAAAATCCTGTCGCAGCGCAACGGACTGCTAAAACTGTTTGCGGAGCGCAATTACCTTGACGAAGACCTGCTGGAAACCTACAACGAGCCGCTGATTATCTTATCTCAGCGGATTTACGAACACCGGAGTGAATTCATGAAGCGGTTTGTGCCTCTTTTTTATAAATATTATGAATTCCTGAGCAGCGGAAACGAGCTGGTCGATGTCATTTACGAAAGTGAAGTGGCCGATCCGAACTTTCCGGCCGGGTTCCGCAAAAACCGTAGCAAAGACCTTCATGCGCAGCGCACCGGCAAAGGTGTTCACAAAGATGAATATATCTTTGAAATAGACGGTGTTACTTTAAGAAAATTCGGTTCGCAGGGACAGCAGAAATCTTTCCTGATTGCGCTGAAACTTGCTCAGTTTGAACTTTTGAAAGAAGAAAAGGAAAAAACGCCGATTTTACTGCTGGACGATATTTTTGACAAGCTGGACGACCGCCGCATACACAAGCTGATCGAACTGATTGATACGGGCTTTCTCGGACAGGTTTTCATTACAGATGCACGACCCGAACGTTCACAGCGGATTTTGGAAAATGTAAAGGCTGATGTCCGCTTTTTTGAGATCAAGAAAGTGTTATGAGAAGCAAACACTTCAACTTGCTCAGTCGAAATTCTTTTTTAACACTTCCTCGTTGGAAAATAGATTATTTTGTCCAGCCTGAATCAGAGACTCATTTAAAGATTTTAGTAATTCGGGGGAAGTAGTATCGATATGATGCGAATGCTGCTGCTCAATAAATACACGGATTGAAGACAGCAGATCCTCCATCCATGCAGCGTCCATTTCATTCACAAGACGGATTACTTCCGATTTTAATTCGACTGATGACATCTTTGAAATAATTGTTTGAACACTTGACAAATTTAATAAAATAAGAGAAAGCTGCACAGAGAATGTGCAGCTTTGCTTACAGTCTAAACGAACTTGCTGTTTACTTCTTTTGCATCCGCGACAAACTCTTTTACTCTTTGTTCATCCTCTTTTTTGCAGATCAGCAGAACACCATCATATTCGGCTACGATAAAACCGTCGAGGCCATTGATGACAACCAGCTTATCCTTTGGCGTTTTGATAATGGAATTGGTTGTATCGTAAAGGATTACATTGCCGTCGGTAACGTTCATATGCTCGTCTTTTTCCGATACTTCATAAAGCGATTTCCATGTCCCGAGATCCGACCAGCCGAAATTGCTTAAAACCACGTGGACATTATCCGCTTTTTCCATAATGCCGTTGTCAATGGAAATGCTGCCGCAATGCTGATATGCGCGCTGAACAAACATATCTTCTGTTTCCAGATAATAATGCGTGTTGCCTTCCTCAAATATTTCCGCGGTATATGGCTGAAATTTCTTCAGCGCCTTTTTGAATGCATTGATGTTCCATACAAATATGCCTGCATTCCATACAAAGTCCCCGCTGTCCAGAAACTGCATGGCCAGTTCCAGATGCGGCTTTTCGGTAAATGATTTTACTTTCTTTACGGTCAGCTTGTCGGGAATGTACTGAATGTAGCCGTAACCCGTATCCGGCCGGCTTGGCTGAATGCCCAGCGTCACCAGAATATCCTCGTTCCGCGTTGCGCCCAGAGCCACTTTTATCGTATCTCGAAAAACGTCCTCTTTCAGAATAATATGATCGGCAGGAGCCACTACAACGTTGGCGTTGGGGTTTCTGGATGCGATTTTATAACAGGCATAAGCAATGCAGGGCGCTGTATTCCTGCGGTTCGGTTCCAGCAATATCTGTTCGTCATTCAAAAACGGAACCTGTTCTTTTACAATATCTTTATATTCCAGACTTGTGACGATGTATATATTTTCTACCGGACAAACACCGTAAAATCTCTCAACAGTTTGCTGTAAAAGCGTTTTCCCCGTTCCCAATACATCATGAAACTGCTTTGGAAAATGGGTTCTGCTGAAAGGCCAGAATCTCGTGCCGACTCCGCCGGCCATAATGATAACAAAGGTATCCTGCATTGTGAAAGGCAATTTATATTCAAACTGTAAAATCTGTTCAAATCTAAGTATAAAGAGCCACTTATGCCCGGTCAGACCGCTTGTGGCAAGCTGGGAATGAGCCTCCGGAAAGTTGCAAAGCATAAAGATTTACCTTCTAAATTACTTATACTAAGCAAAATGCCCAGGTTGGCATCCATAAAACAGGTGCGTTAAATAAGTAATATTTTAAGAAAAAATAGAATATAAAATTTAATATTTAATCTTTATAACTTTATACAACATTGCTAAAATCTTTCCTCACAATCCTATGAAATACACTTCTACTGTTATAAAAATCTGCCTGTCGGTCTTGCTTGTTGTTGCTGGCAACCGGGCATTTTCCCAGATTGTAATTGAAGGAAACGTAACGGAATCCGTCACGGGCGAGCCGCTTGCAGGCGTAAGTCTGCAGGTGAAGGGAAAAGTAGCCGGAACCATAACAGACAACAAAGGAAAATTCAGCCTGAGCACCACTTCGGAGCCGCCGTTTGTTATTGCCGTTTCGTCAGTCGGGTTCCAGGCGCAGGAAATCCGGATTACGGGCGGATTGTCAAATCTGGATATAAAGCTGGTTGAGCAGGCTGTTCTGGGAAAAGAACTCGTCGTTTCCGCATCCAGAATGGAAGAAAGCGTTATGAAATCGCCGGTTGCGATTGAAAAAATGGACATCAGAGGAATCCGGGAAACGGCTTCGCCCAATTTTTACGATGCACTTGCCAACCTGAAAGGCATCGACTTTGCAACGCAGGGTGTTTTGTTCAAATCGGTCAACATGCGCGGGTTCGGAAGTACCGGAAATACGCGTACCGTTCAAATGATCGACGGAATGGATAATCAGGCGCCCGGGCTGAACTTTGCTCTGGACAATATGATCGGAATGTCGGAACTGGATGTCGAGAGCGTGGAAGTACTGCCCGGCGCAGCTTCGGCACTTTACGGCCCGAATGTCATTAACGGCCTGATCCTGATGAACAGCAAGAGTCCGTTTTTGTATCAGGGATTAAGTGCGAACGTAAAAAGCGGCGTTATGCATGAATCCAGCCGCTCCAAAGCAACTACGCCGTTTGTGGAAGGTACAATCCGTTATGCCAAAGCGTTTAACAACAAGTTTGCGTTTAAGGCAAATCTGTCTTATGTAACCGCAAAGGACTGGGAGGCAAACAATTATACCAATCTTAACGTTGGCGGAAACGGCGATCCGAACCGCGGCGCAGGAACAGACCTTGATTATGACGGGGTAAATATTTACGGGGATGAAATCCAGACAAACATCAATTCCGTAGCAAGAACACTGGCCGCAAACGGCATCATTCCGCAGCAGGCCGTAGGGCTGGTTCCGAGTACATTCGTAAGCCGTACAGGTTACAGAGAAAAAGACCTTGTGGATTACAACACGAAAAGTTTAAAAGCCAATGCGGCCATTCATTACCGGATCAATGAAAAAGTTGAAGCGGTTGCACAGGTAAATTACGGTTACGGAACGACCGTTTATACCGGAACAGGGCGCTACTCGCTAAGGAATTTCAATCTTACGCAGGCCAAGCTTGAACTGCGCGGCGATAACTTCACACTTCGTGCCTACACGACGCAGGAACGTTCCGGAAAATCGTATTTGTCCGGCCTGGCGGCCGTTTCCATGCTCAACGAGGCTAAACCCAACAGTACATGGTTCGGACAATACGTGGGCGCATTTGCAACGGCACGGGGTTCCGGCGTTCCGGAGGCAGAAGCGCATATTGCCGCCCGCCAGTTTGCGGATAAAGACATGCCCATGCCGGGAACTGCTGCATTCAACGATTTGCTGAACAAATACCGGAATACAGCCATTGTTAACGGCGGCGGAGGCTTTGCGGACAAAACGAATCTTTATCATATGGAAGGTTTTTACAATTTTAAAAATGAAGTCCGGTTTGTTGAATTGCTTGCAGGCGCCAATTACAGGTTGTATCAGCTGCGTTCGGCGGGAACTTTGTTTGCAGATACAAAAGAAGGAAGAGACGGCGTTATCCCGATCAATGAATACGGCGCTTTTGTTCAGGCAGGAAAAAACCTGCTTTCGAATCACCTTAAATTGGCCGGATCTGTCAGGTATGATAAAAATGAGAATTTTGACGGACAGTTTACGCCGCGTATTTCAGCCGTGACATCTTTCGGCGAGCACAATATCCGCTTGTCATACCAGACCGGTTTTCGCATCCCGACTACACAAAACCAGTATATTGACCTGAAAACGCCGGCCGGAACGCTGATCGGCGGTCTTCCTGAATTTGATGAACGCTATCATCTTTCCAAAGGGATTTTAAGACAGAATCTATCCGAAGAATCCATCCGAAATGCCATAGCAAGCGATCCTTCTATTTTGGAAAGTGCGACGAATTATGCCAAAGCAGCCGTTACGCAGCAGGCAACGGTTGCCATTACGCAGGCAGTTACCGCTCAGGTTACACAAGCTGTAAACCAGGCCGTTGCAGCCGGCCAAATCCCGAACCAGCCCGCAGCAATCCAGGCAGCCATTACTGCCGGCGTAAACCAAAGCCTTCCCGGCGTACTGGCCGCACAGCTTCCGGGTATTCTGGCGGCTCAGGTTCCCGGCCTCGTTCCCGATCTTGCCAAGGCTTATGCACTGGAAAAATTGCCCAAATACAAAGCAACCAAACTGAAACCGGAACGGATTGCCTCGTATGAAATCGGTTATAAAGGCGTGATTGCCAAAAAGCTTTTCATAGACGCTTATTATTATGTGAGTAAATACAGAAATTTCCTCGGCGGTTCGGTGATTGTAGTGCCCACAGCAGCTGCGGCGCCGGGACTGCCCGTAGAATCCGGAATCGGCGTAGGCAGTTACAATGCCTATTCCAGAACGGTCAACACATCTGAAACAATCACCACGCGCGGATTTGCGCTCGGGCTGAACTACGCATTTCCAAGAGGCTTCAATGCAGGCGGCAATGTTGCAAATAACGAGCTGACCGATTTCAAACCTTCGGCAGAAGTACAGTATTCACAGTTCAACACGCCCAAATACCGTTATAACCTGAACTTCGGAAAAAGAATCACCAGCACCGGTTCTTTCGGGTTTAATGTTTCCTATCGCTATCAGCAGGCATTTTTATGGGAATCCAGCTTTGTAGTGCCCACTTCAACGGATGCGCCGCTGTTTTCCAACACAATGGTTCCGGCAATAAGTAATCTGGATGCGCAGGTGAGTCTGAAAGTTTCATCGATTAAATCTATTTTAAAGATTGGCGGGACGAATCTTTTCGGAAAATCGTACTTTCAGGCATACGGAAGTGCCCGCGTAGGTTCGACTTATTACGTCAGCATCACTTTTGATGAACTGCTGAATTAGAAAACTTACTTTTCACCATAAGCCAGGTCGCCGGCATCGCCGAGGCCTGGAACGATGTAATACTGTTCGTTCAGTTTCTGATCCACAGCACCCAGCCATAAACGGCAGTGCGGAATTCTTTTCTGAAGAAACTCCACGCCTTCGGGACTGGCGATAACGGAGGCAATATGCGTCTGGGCGGGAATACCGAAACGCAGCAGTGCATGATACACTTTTTCCAGCGAACGGCCTGTTGCCAGCATCGGATCAATAAGGATCAGTATTTTTCCTGTCAGGTCCGGGCTGGTGATGTAATCCATTTCTACTTCAAACTCATCTTCATCATTGATATGATGGCCTCGGTATGCACCGATAAAAGCATTGTCCGCTTTGTCAAAGAGATTGAGAAAACCCTGATGCAGAGGAAGTCCGGCGCGTAAAATCGTAGCAAGAACCACCGGCTGTAATAAAGACCTGGAAGAAGCCTGCCCCAAAGGGGTTTCGACCCTTTCCGTTTTAAAAGTAAGTGTTTTGGAAAGTTCGTAAGCCAGCAACTCTCCTATCCGCTCCATGTTTCTCCGGAATCTCATCCGGTCGTTCTGACAATTCACATCACGCAATTCAGCCAGATAATGGTCGGCGATAGAAGGTTTCTGGGTAAGTAAAAACATAGGGATGACAGTATTTTAAACTACTTCATGCAAGATAATACAAATTCATTGACGTAATTTGGAACAGTGATTCGAAAAATTTCGGGCAAATGCCTGAGTTATGTGTCCAGTAGAAATTTTTTGCCTATGTATCAAGGAATTATCCGTCTTTCCCAAATACTGTTTATAACACTGACATCCTTGTCGTACGTACATGCACAAAGCTCTTTTATTCCGCTTAATGATGATTATTACCATTTGATTGACCGGCTGGAGATCAAGCGCGGCAAGCTGACCGAAGGTTTTCATTCCAATGTAAAACCCTTTGAAAGAAAAGCAGTTGTCGCATTAACCGATTCCATTCTTAAGGAAGGTACGGTTGATCTCACCAAGCGGGATTGGGAAACGATTGATTATTTGAGAGAAGACAGCTGGGAATGGGCCGATAATATGGTTGCAACCGACTCGCTGCAATACAGCCGCCTTGGAAGGCTGGGCTGGTTCAAATCGCCGCCTCCCGGAAAAAAGAGGAAATTTTTTGAACATCCGGCAGACTTATACAGCATTCACAACAAGGATTTTGACCTACACTTCAATTTTACAACGACCAATTTTATCGGTCAGGACCAAAATCCGGACAGTACTTCCAACTTGTGGTTTACCGGCAGAGGCGTTGAAATCAGGGGAATGATCAATGAAAAACTGGGATTTTACACGTACGTAGCCGATAATCAGGGCCGCTTTCCGAGGTATGTAAATGATTTCAAGCCGCAGTACAGCTTTCCCGGCGAAGGACTTGCCAAAGTAACGAGGAATAATGGCGTCGATTTTTTGTCTGCACGCGGTTATATCACATTTCGTCCGCTGAGAAGTGTGAACGTCCGTTTTGGCCATGACTATAATGTATTCGGCAGTGGCTACCGTTCCATGATTTTATCCAATAACAGCAGCCCGTACTTGTTTTTAAGACTGGATACGCAGCTTGGACGGTTCCATTATACGAACCTCTGGACAAGCATGATCAATTCGGATGATCAGTCGTGGCGGGAAGGGTTAAGGGGTAAAAAATTTGCGGCAATTCACCATTTGAGCGTAAATCTCGGCGAACGCGTCAACATCGGCGTTTTTGAGGCGGAAGTTTTCAACCGTGATTCGGTCGGCGGCGGTTATGACCTGAATTATCTCAATCCGATCATTTTTTACAGATATGTCGAATCCTACATCGGAAGTCAGGACAATGCCATTCTGGGCTTTGATTTTCGCTGGCTGATCGGTAAAAAAGCTTCGCTTTACAGCCAGTTCGTTCTGGACGAATTTCTTACCAAATTCCTTTTCAACGGAAGTAAATCCTGGACCAATAAATACAGTCTGCAGGTAGGAGCCAAATATGTGGATGCATTCGGGATTCCTAATCTGGACCTGCAGGCGGAATATAACATGGCGCGGCCTTATACTTACTCGCACAAGGACGGCGGAAGAAATTACATGCATTACGGACAGGCACTTGCGCATCCGCTCGGCGCCAATTTTAAAGAATACATTGGCATTCTACGTTATAAATTATCCGCACGCCTTTCTGCTTACGGAACCGTGATGTATGCAGAAAAAGGAAATGATCCTTTCGGCAGCAATATCAATTACGGCGGAAATATTGCAAAGAGCTACGAAACGCGGAACGGCGACCTGAATCAGAAAATCCTGCAGGGAATCAAGGCTACAACTACTTATACAGACCTGCGGCTCAGCTTTTCTCTGGCACACAATTTATTTCTCGACGGACGTTATCTGATGAGGAAAATCAAATCTGCAGAAACAAGGACTACAGCCGATGCCAACGTGTTCTCTTTTGCCATCCGGTACAACATGGCATACAGGCAGCAAACTTTTTGAATTTACTTTTTTATTATGGAAACTAACCCGCACGAACTCCGCGATCTGATCCGGCTTGCACTGCTGGAAGATATTGGCGATGGCGATCATTCTTCCCTTTCCTCCGTACCCGAAAATGCAAAGAACCGCGCAAAATTACTCGTCAAGCAGGACGGAATTCTTGCCGGTGTGGATGTCGCACTGATTATCCTGGAAGAGACAGCAGCTTATTATAATGATCCGCCGCTTGCAATAGATGTGTTACTTTCTGACGGAACTTCCGTCAAAAGCGGAGATATCGTATTTACGGTAGCCGGAAATGCAAGACTGATACTGAAAGCAGAGCGCCTGGTCCTGAACATGATGCAGCGTATGAGCGGCATTGCCACTTATACAAACCACATGCTGAAACTGATCGGCGATTTGCCTGTCAAGTTGCTGGATACCCGCAAAACCACGCCCAATTTCAGGCTTTTTGAAAAAAAGGCAGTGAAAATAGGCGGAGCGGTCAATCACCGAATGGGCCTTTACGATATGATTATGCTGAAAGATAATCATGTGGATTATGCCGGCGGCATTGAAGCAGCCATTACAAATGCAAGAAAATACCTTGAAAGAACCGGGAAAAACCTGAAGATAGAAATTGAAACCCGGAACCTGAACGAAGTCGATGAAGTCCTGCGGATCGGACAAGTGGATGTTATCATGCTGGATAATTTTTCCATTGAAGATATGCGTGAGGCAGTAAAGCGGATCAACGGCCGATTTGAAACGGAGGCTTCGGGCAATATTAATGAAAAAACGATCCGTGCTGTGGCTGAAACGGGCGTAACCGGCATTTCTAGCGGTGCGTTGACGCATCAGGCAAAAAGTCTGGATCTAAGTTTGAAAGCCTTCTGATCTTTAACCAAAATATAAAGCGTATGCTTATATTTTATAAAAATGCATACGCTTTAAAAATCTTTTGCTGTAACCCTGTATATGCAGGGTTTTACGGCCTGATTACTTTTCTTCTTTTTGTGCCTGCACACGTTTTTGGTCAGGAGCCTCCGCGCAGGGAAATTGACATCAATCAGTTTATACAGAATCTTTTTCCTGATCCTTCGGAAGACACTGACTATTCGGATCTTTATGAATCCCTGTTTCAGCTTTACGCCAATCCGCTGGACCTGAATACCGTAACGCATGACGAGCTGGCTTCTTTATTTATCCTTTCAGACATTCAGTTAAAATCATTTTTTCTGTACCGTGAGAAACTGGGGCCGCTGCTGTCGCTTTATGAACTGCAGGCCGTTCCGGAATTTGACCTGGCAACCATTTACCGGCTGCTTCCGTTTGTAACCGTTCAGCCGCGTGTGCTTTCGTTGCGGGAATCGCTGAAAAACCCTACGCAGCACTTTCTGATGCTGCGTTCCGGAAAATTGCTGGAAAAACAAAAAGGCTATTTACCCGCCAGTTCGGCCTCTGCTTCCCGGTATCAGGGAAAATCATTTAACGGCTATTTGAAATACAGAAATTCACGCGCAGGATCTTACAGTTTTGGCTTAACAATGGAGAAAGACGCCGGAGAAAAACTATGGCTCTGGAACGGAAAGCGCCAGATTTTCGGCAGTGATTTTACTTCATTCCACGCGCAGATCATGAACCGGCGAAAGCTTAAAAACTTTATCGCCGGCGATTTCCAGATGCAGGCCGGACAAGGTCTGGTGATGGCCGCCGGGTTTTCGCTTGGAAAAGGTTCGGAAGTGATCAAAACCGGTTACAGAAGTACGTTGGGGTTAAAACCGTATACATCCGTGCTGGAAGCCAATTTCTTTCGCGGAATAGCGGCCACCATTGCACCGGAGAAGAATACAGAGCTTTCCGTCTTTTATTCCTTTGTTAACAGAGATGCAACGGAGGACAACATTCCGGATGAGCCTGACAAAATCGTTGCCTCTTCCTTGCCCGTAACGGGTTATCACCGCACGCCGGCCGAGCAGAAAAAGCACAATAACCTTTCCGAGCAGAATGCAGGCATGCATTTGCTGTACAAAATGCCTTCCCAGAACGGGCAAGTTGGTGTAACCATGCTTTATACTTTTTACAGCCTGACGATCAGAAAGCGGGACGCTGCTTATAACCGCTATGAATTTACAGGAAACCGGAATCTGATTATTGGCATGCATGGCGATTACCGCTGGCAGAATTTTCATTTTTTCGGAGAAGGCGCAAGGTCACAAAGCGGCGGGCTGGGCGCAGTCGGCGGAATGATAGCGGGATTGGGAAAGAAACTGGATCTTACGCTTCTTGCACGGCATTACGATAAGCATTTTCATACATTTTACGGAAATCCGTTTGGTGAAGGTTCGCGCCCGATCAATGAAACGGGCTTGTATGCCGGTCTGAAATATGCCCCAAACAGACGCTGGCAGTTCAGTACTTTTTATGACCTTTTCTGGTTTCCTTGGCTGAAATATCAGGTGGATTCTCCGTCCCGCGGACATGATTATTACTTGCATGCGCTCTGGAAACCAAACAGGAAGTTCAACGCTTACGCGCTTTTTCATGAAAAAAGAAAACAAAAGAACCAGCCCGGAAACCATGCAGCCAAACTTCCGCTTGGGACAACTGTTCACCATACGGCCATGATCAATATTGAATATGATTTCCCGCTCCTTTTTTCGTTGAGAACGCGTTTGCAAAGCGGCAGCCTGAATTACCTTAAGATTTCAAAATCAAAAGGTTTTACGGTTTTACAGGATATCAGCTGGCATTTCCGAAAAATGGAATTAAGCGCCAGAATAGCCTATTTCAATACGGACGATTACGACAGCAGGCAATACATTTACGAAAAAGACATGCTTTATGCCTTTTCGATTCCTGCCTGTTACGATACCGGAACAAGGCATTATATGATGGTCCGGTACAATCTTGACAAACATTTAAAACTATGGGTACGATGGTCGCAAACAAGGTATTCGCATCTGGATAAAATCAGTTCGGGGCTCAACGAAATTGAAGGAAATAAACGAAGTGAAATAAAAATGCAGATGATGTATCAATTCTGACCTGCTATTTTTGTTTATCTGTAAGCAATTCCAAAACAGAATTTTAATTTTCCAATGCCGGACAATAAACAAGAAGTTCTAAAGAAATATTTCGGGTACGATGCCTTTCGTGCTCAACAATCAGAGATTATTGATACGGTAATGGCGGATAAGGATTGTCTGGTCCTGATGCCGACAGGAGGCGGGAAATCGGTTTGCTTCCAGATTCCGGCCATTCTCCGCAACGGGCTTACTGTTGTGATTTCGCCGCTCATTGCATTGATGAAGGATCAGGTGGAGGCGCTGAAAAGCAATGGTATCAATGCTGCATTTCTCAATTCGTCTCTTTCTTCTTCGGAACAGGATCAGGTGATGTGGCAGGCAAAAACGGGTGAACTTAAGTTACTTTATATTGCTCCGGAAAGGCTCTTTTCAGGAAATACATTTGAGTTTCTGAAAGACTGGAATGTATCGCTGTTTGCTATTGACGAATCGCATTGCATTTCTTCCTGGGGCCATGATTTCCGTCCGGAATACCGACAGCTTAATTCCCTGAAACTGCGTTTCCCGAATGTTCCCGTCATTGCACTTACTGCAACTGCCGACCGGGTTACGCGCCGCGATATTCTTAAACAGTTGAACATTGAAAATGCAGAAATATTTGTCGCCAGTTTTGACCGCCCGAATCTTAGTCTGACGGTACTTCCGGGAAGAAAGCGTCTTCAGCAGATCCAGAGTTTTATCAGCAAACATGATTCCCAGCCTGGAATCATTTACTGCCTGAGCCGCAAAGGAACCGAAACTGTTGCTGCAAGCTTGCAAAGTGCCGGTTTCAAAGCGGATTTTTATCATGCGGGCCTTGCTCCGGAAAAACGGTCGCGCGTTCAGGAACAGTTTCTGAAAGATGACATTCAGATTATTGTGGCAACGATTGCATTCGGAATGGGCATCGACAAATCCAACGTGCGCTGGGTAATTCATTACAATCTGCCTTCCAACGTTGAAAGTTTTTACCAGGAAATCGGGCGTGCCGGCCGCGACGGTTCTCCTTCCGATACGGTTCTTTTTTACAGTTATCTCGATATCATAACGCGTCAGGATATGATCAACAATTCGGATCAGTCTGCTGAACAGAAAGAATTGCTGCATGCCAAACTTAACCGCATGAAACAGTATGCAGAAGCCGATATTTGTCGCCGCAGGATTTTACTGAGCTATTTCAATGAAGCTGTGGATAAAGATTGCGGAAACTGCGACGTATGCCAGAATCCGAGAACGCGCTTTGATGCAACGATCATTGCACAAAAAGCATTATCTGGCATTGCACGTACGAACCAGAAAGTGGCAATGGGTATGCTGATTGATATTCTGAGAGGAAGCCGCAACCGCAATGTGCTGCATTATGGCTATGAACAGCTTCCGACTTTCGGCGTTGGAACCGAGTTGCGGGGTGAAGAATGGGCCGAATACATCAGTCAGCTTTTGAATTCGGGCGCGATGGATATTGCTTATGACGAGGCGCATGCTTTTAAACTGAATCCGGTAAGCCGACAAATCCTGAAAGGCGAACGCAAAGTAGAGCTGGTGAAATTTATCCCGCTGGCCGAACGCAAAGCCCGGGAAGAAGAACTTGTTCCGAAAGAAAAACCAAAACAGGAAATTATACGCGACGCGCTGTTCGAACGCCTTCGTATGATGCGGAAACAAATGGCCGATGCACTCGGCGTGCCGCCTTATGTCGTTTTCAGTGATGCCACGCTTTCCGAAATGGCACAGAAAAAGCCGGTTTCCGAAGCACAGATGAAGGCCGTTTCTGGCGTCGGTGCCGAAAAATTCAGAAGGTACGGTGAAACGTTTATCAATGAAATCGTTGCTTTTGCAAAGGAGAACACTAAGCCGGGAACGCGTGTCGTGAAAGGAATGACTTATATTGAAACGCTGGATTTGTACAAGGAAGGCTATTCCGTAAAAGTAATTGCCGAAAAGAGAGAACTCAATGCCGTTACGATCATTTCGCACTTGATCAAGCTGAAAGAAGACGGCCACGATATTAATCTGAAAAAACTCATTGACCATAAAGCATTAACAACCATAACGCAGGCGGCACGTGAAATACAGGTCGGCAAAAATGATCCGCTGAAACCGTTGTTTGAGCTGCTTAATGAGCAGTTTGATTACGGCCAGATCAGGCTTGCGCTGGCTTTGTCGGAAGATGAAGACCCATTTTAAAAAATATAAAAAGCAGAAAATTACAGAAGAAGAATCCTTATTATAAATTAAATCAATTGCTATGTCGAGAAAGAATATACTATCGGGATCTCCGTGGGAAGATAAAATGGGCTATTGCCGGGCAGTCCGGATTGGAAATGTTATTGAAGTGGCGGGAACTGTTGCCATTGTGGACGGTGAAAAAGTAAAAGCGAACGATGCTTATGCACAAACCGACAACATCATTGAAAGAATTGCAAAAGTGCTGGAAGAAGCCGGAGCCAGTCTGAACGATGTCATCCGGACACGTATATTTACAACGGACATCCTTTATTTTGACGACATAGCAAGAGCACATGGCGGTTATTTCAAAGATATAAAACCGGCAACCGGAATTTACGAGATCAGTCAACTGGTCGCTCCCGATTATCTGGTGGAAATTGAGTTTACAGCTATAATTCAATAATATAAAAGAATAGTCAAAGTGGCCTTAACGATGTTTTAAGGCCATTTTGATGCTATACATTAATTTATCTGCGTTACAACCAATTGGCTTGAAAATTGCTCTTTGTTTAGTAGTTGTCTGAATTGGAATTGAAAACAAAGGCACCTTTTATGAAAAACCGACAAACATTAATTATATCCTCTGTTCTGCTGGCTCTTTGCGTATTTGAAAAAAATGCAAGCGATAAAGCTTCAAAAGTTGAAAATGCAAAGAATATGTTCAACACTACATCAGAAAATTACAATAATGCTGTTATTTCTGATAAAACTGCTCCTGAAACCAAAGAAAATGAAGCTGTCGAAAAACCGGATTACCAAAGATACGCCATGCTTCAGTTCACTTCTGCCGACAGTACTTCCGGGTCAAAACTCCAGTCAAAGCTTTAAGCCCTGATTTGCTGAATATTTCACCAGAAAGCGAAATTCTGGGTAATTGGGTAAACAAAGGTTTCAATCAGCTGAAAAGGCCCATTATATCTTCCTGACTTAATTTTTTGATAAACCCGGATTCCCCTCCGACAAGGTCTTCGGCAAGATCCTGCTTGCGTTGCTGAAGCAAAAGGATCTTTTCTTCAATTGTATCCTTGCAGATCATTTTATAAGCAAATACCTTACGCGTTTGTCCGATGCGGTGTGTTCGGTCAATAGCTTGTCTTTCCACGGCAGGATTCCACCACGGGTCTACAAGATACACGTAATCCGCTTCCGTCAGGTTAAGTCCCACGCCGCCGGCTTTCAGGCTCATCAGAAACACCCTGCATGTCTGGTCATTCTGAAAACGGTTTACCCGTCCGGCACGGTCAACGGTTTGTCCGTCCAGATATTCGTAAGGAATATTCATTTTTTCCAGATGCTTGCGGATCAGATCCAGCATTCCGAGAAACTGGCTAAATATCAGAATCTTGTGATTGGAAGCATTTTCCTCGATTTCCCTTGTAATTTCTTCCAGCTTTGCCGATTCGGTTCCATAATCTTCATCGCCCGATAAAATGGACGGGGAATCGCAAATCTGGCGGAGTTTAAGCAATGCTTCAAGTATCAGAAAACTGCTTTTGTTCAGACCTTCCGTAGCCAGTTTTTCTGCAATTTCAAGACGGTATCTTTCCCTGAAAGTATCGTAAACCTTGCGCTGCTTGTTACCCATTTCGCAGAACAGGATCGTTTCGGTTTTATCCGGCAAATCCGTCGCTACTTCTTCCTTTGTGCGTTTCAGCATAAAAGGATAAACCAGTTTCCTGAGTTCAGCGGCTTTGTCTTTGTCCTGGTATTTATCAATCGGCGTTGCATACTCCGCTCTGAAAAAATCCGCGTGGCCGAGCATGCCCGGATTCAGGAATTCAAATTGGGAATACAGATCAAAAGTGTTGTTTTCTACCGGCGTTCCCGTCATGGTTAAGCGGTTTTTTGCCCTTAACAGCCGCGATGCTTTTGAAGTCAGTGAATCGGGGTTTTTTATGGCCTGCGCTTCATCCAGAACAATGTAATTGAAATCAAATTTGCGCAGCAGTTCCACATCGCTGCGCATGGTTCCGTATGTGGTCAGAATAACATCGTAATCCCTGAAAAAAGCAATGTCCTTACGACGCGTCATGCCGCGGTGAACGTATAATTTCAAGTCCGGCGTAAACTTTGCTGCCTCAGCCTGCCAGTTGAAAATCAGCGTAGTAGGAACTACGACCAAGTTCGTACACTCTGGATTCAGGTTTTTTTGCTGCTGAAGAAACGTCAGCATCTGCAATGTTTTTCCAAGACCCATATCGTCGGCAAGGCAACCGCCCCAACCAAATTCATCGAGAAAATGAATCCATTTATAACCTTCTTCCTGATATTGCCTTAATGTCGCATTGACATTTTCCGGAAGCGGAACATTCGGGATCTGTTTGAAATTGAGCAGTTTTTGCTTTTTTTCCCATAATTCCCTGAAAACTTCTTCATTGTCTATTTCGGATACAAGCTCGTCAATCAGAGAAAAATGGATTTTTGACAAATGAATCTGCTCTCCTTCCACCCGTCCGAACTGCAGCAGCGGTTCCAGTTTGCTGATCCATTCTTCCGGCAGTACGCCCAGAGAACCATCCTGAAGCTGAACGTAATTCTGTTTTTTCAGCAAAGCTTTTTTAGCATCGGCCAATGTAACCTGCTGATCGCCAAAGCTGATTTCCACCTGCATATCAAACCAGTCGATTCCTGAGGAAGCCGTAACTTTTACAGTACCGCGATTGAGATTGAAACGCATTTTTTTCAGGTCTTTGAAACCCAGAAGTTCATACTTCTTTTTCCCGACTGCTTCCACAAAACTGAACAGCCAGCCTTCTTTCATGACATTGTCCAGCGGAACGTAAAAAAACGGCTGTCCGGACTGATTTTTAAAGATCGGATTCAATGATTTAATCCATTCCCAGACTGAACTTTCTGCTTCCAGATTTCTTTCCAGCATTGTAATGCGGTTGTCTTCGAAACCGGCTTTGGTCCGCCGCTGATCGTGCAGGAATTCGATCTCATTTTCATCGTTTTCACCGGCATAAACAAAAGAAGGCACAATCAGCAAATTGGCTTCGTCCTCTTTAAGAAATATACGCGGTTTGAGGAAATTCAGCGGTTTGGACTGTACTTCATGGCGCGTCTGGAAAATAATGTCGAACTGTTCTGTAAGCGGAATGATCCATTCTGACAAAAAGCTTTCCGAAAATTCCTTTTTAACGCGGATTTTGTAACCCGTCTGACTAAGATAAGCAACCATTTCTGCTTCGCTGATGCCAGCCCAGCGGAAAAGGATATTTTCATTGTAAATACCCAGCCAGAAACTGTCGAGTGAAACCACTTTCTGCAATTCCACCGGACTGCCGGCTTTCAGTTCCACGTAAGGATTAAGCGTAATAAATTCCTTGTCTTCTGTCAGTACAAAGAAAATCTTGACCGGATCGCGATGCAGGTCAAGCTGTGTAAGCTGGTTATTGCTTGTTACATAATCGCCGTCGGAAAGGTAAAGTCTTTCCGAGTCCAGATCGCTGAAAATCCGGTTCAGCTGCTTTCCTACGTAATTTCTGGCTTCGTAGCGCTGCTCGGCACTTACATCGTCAAAGTGCAGATATGCGTTATAGGCCCAGCCCTGTTTGCGGATAAATTTCTGAAGTCCTTCTTCCCAGTGCTTGGCAACGCGCACAAGTCTGGCATCGGCTTCTGTAAGCACCGGAATTTCATCAGCCGTATAGTAATGGCTCGATCCGCCGGCTATGTTCCGGATGTTGGTGATTTTTTCGGATTTGGAACTGTGCTTGACAGAAAATACACCGAAGCCAACGTCAAGCAAATGATCTTTTCCCTTTGGCCAGAAAACAAATATTGATATGCGGTCTTCTTCATCCTGACTGCCGTCAGCGGCTGTAACGCTGAAAGATGTGTTCTGAACGGGCAGTATTCTTTCCTTTAAAGTATTCCAGTCCTGAAATGCCCCTATTTTCTGAATGGCCGGATCGAGTTTGACAAGATTCAGCTTTCCGTCTTCATCCAGTTTGAAATCGAATTTGCCTTTAATATCATTTTCGAGCGAATAGCCGTATTCTGCAAGTAAACTGGTTTTCTCGGCTGTCAGATCGCGCATGACTTCGAATGCACGTTCGCCAAGTTCCTGCCTGAGTTTCAGCAAAGCCGCCAGTTTGTGCTCGCAAAGCGGAACCCACAGCTTCTTGTTGCATGTACAGGAAGTATGTATCTGTTTTGTACCTTTAACTCTCTGAACACCAACCGTATATTCCTGTCCATTTTCCTCAACAAGGCATTCGGCCTCGCCTTCTTTTGCAGAAACTATTTCTGTTTTCTGAATGGATTCCCTGTTTTTCCAGGTATCTTCCAGAACCAGGTTTCTAAGGTAAATTTCCTTGATTTCTGCCAGCTCGATCACCGTACTGCTCATTTCATAATCCACCTGCTTGATAGCCGGCATTTTATCGAGTATGTACAGGATTGCTGCAACGCGGTGTTTGCAAAGTCCGTTTTTATCAGGACAAGAACACTCGGTCGTTATCTGGGGTGTGAGGAAATCCCGGATCCCGATCTGATAATATTGAATAGAATAGTCGCTTTTGACCTTGAATTCAGCGTTACCGGGTCCGTTATAGTCCAGTTTGGAGACTTTCAGCCCGCCACTGCTATAAATGGAACGTCCTCTTGACAATACATCTTTCTCCGCCCGCCTTATTAAGAAGTTGGATAATTTCTCCTTCTTTTCGTTTTCCATTTACCCTGCTGCCATTTAAAATGCAAAAGTACGGGATGTTTCTGTTTTATAGAAACGCAGAAGGCATATATAGAAAAACTGAATTACTGTATGTAAGGCTGATCTATAACTCCAATATGGCCCGGACTTATTTTTTTCTGGTAGAATGCAGCAATATGCGTGCCTATGTTCGGGTACATGAGTTTTGCATCCAGTTCATTCAGCGGAATCCAGACGATTTCAAGCGCTGTCGTCTGTTCCGGATTCAATTGGGGTACGCCGGCGGTAATCTCGGTTTCAAAGGCCATATGCAATGTTTCCCGGCCCAGTTCGGGCCATAAAACTTCGCCGCTGAAAACCATCGTATTTACTTTTGCAGCAATCCCAAGTTCTTCATTCAGCTCACGTTCAAGCGCATCGGAAAGACATTCTCCTGAATCCGGATTACCGCCGGGCAAAGCATACACATGCTTGTCGCCATAGCAGTAACGCAGGGTAAGAAGTGAATTATTACTGAGAATGATAGCCGAAGGACGTACGTTCATAATTTCTGTTTGCTGTTGTTTGCTCTTTTCCCGGAATTTCAGGTTTTAAATAATCAGTAAACAAAAATTAATCCTGCAAAACCATTTTTTCAATCAGCAGCATAAAAATGTGAATCACTTTAATATGTATTTCCTGAATCCGGTCGGCATAACCAAAGTGCGGAACGCGGATTTCCACATCCGCAGCGCCGGCCAGTTTTCCGCCGTCTTTGCCCGACATGATAACCACTTTCATGCCTTTTGCCTTTGCAGCCTCCACTGCGCGGATGATATTGGCCGAATTTCCACTCGTGCTCAATCCCAGCAAAACATCACCCGCCTGGCCCAATGCTTCAATGTATCTTGAAAATACGAATTCGTAACCATAGTCATTGCTGACGCAGCTGAGGTGACTTACATCCGAAATGCAAATGGCGGGCAGAGCTTTGCGGTTATCGCGGTAACGGCCGGTCAGTTCTTCAGCAAAATGCATGGCATCACAGTGAGAACCGCCATTTCCGCATGAAATGATTTTCCCATTATTGATGATCGAATCGGCCATGAGCCTGGCTGCGGCTTCAATTTTTGCTACCTGCTCCGGGTCGTTCAGAAAATTTTCAAGAACCTTTTGTGCTTCATTTAATTCCTGGTTAACAATGCTTTTATAATCCATTTTCTGTGATGTCTTTAATTTTTTATAGCTTTCAGCACATGCGTTTTCCGGCCCGGGCCTTTGTGCCTTTGTACGGTAAAGCCAGCTGCGGCCAGTGCTCTTTTAACGATGCCTTTGGACGAATACGTTACAAGAATGCCTTCCGGCTTTGTATGTGATGCAATTTTAAGGAATGTTTCCGAAGTCCATAGCTCAGGCTGCGCGCGGGGATCAAATGCATCGTAAAAGATGACGTCAAAAAGCACGTCCGAAGTATAATCCTGAAGCTGGATATTTTCCTTCCGAAATGAGAAATTTTCCGAAAGGCGGTTTTCTTCGGACCAAGTGCATTCATGAAGTTTCATAAATCCTGCCTGTCCGGTAAGCGCTTCGTAATTCAAAAGGAGAGCTTCTTCCGGCAGTACGGGAAAAGCTTCTACGGTTGTATAAAAAACAGGTTTTTGCAGCTGATCCGCCAGCTTCCATGCAAGCAACGCATTCAATCCTGTGCCAAAGCCCATTTCAAAAACATAAACCGGGCCGGCTGCATTTTCCAGTACAGGACGCAGGCCAAGGTTGATATAAATGTGCTCCGATTCATTGAGCGCACCCTGTAAAGAATGATACTGCTGGTTGTGCCGGAAGCTGTACAAAGAATGTGAACCGTCTTCTGTTACAATAAGGCGTTCCAAAATTAAGCCGTGTATTTAGTTTGGCTTAAAAGTAATTAAATCATTCTTCGCAGGATTATTTGTGTAAAGAAAATATCTCCTCTGCGCTTCACGAGCAGATCGATGCTTTTGCCGTCGCCGCGCTGCATCAGTTTGTATATTTCACTTACATTCAGTTCTTCTGCCGGATGATTGTTGATAAAAAGCAACTGGTCGCCTTCCATAAGCCCCGCATGCGAAGCCGGAGAATCCTTTACAATGTGATTGACAATATAGGAATGCAGGTCATTTCCTTCCGCCCGGATTTCCATACCGCTCATATCATGCTCGAATTTCTCACGCAAACGGCTTTTTACCGGTTTGAGCACCATGTACTGTTCCTGATAATTCATGGTGACCTTAAACCGTCGCAGCAGCTCGCATCCGATATTTCCCTGCCGTTCAAAGCCCGGATGCAGTTTGGAAGCAAATGCAATGCTGTCGGGAAAAGAAGCCACAATGTTGTTCAGCTGAAAACGTCCGAGCCGCAGCTTGTCTATCCGGCCCAGATTCCCGTTGATCACGCCGTTCAGACCGCGTCCAAGCTGGGCCCTGATCACTTTTTCCGGCAGTCGGAAAGATTCTTTGGGCGAATTGTTCAGTAACAATGCGTGGCCTGCGCCGGTATCGATCAGGACGCGGATCGGGCGTTCGCGGCCATCGGCAAACAGCGTTACCGCATCGGTAAAAGGTTTGGTATCTTCAATAATAAGCTTGTGCTTGTCGCCTTTGCTTGTTTTGTAACGATAGTTTTCCGGACGCATGAGAATGAGTTCTTTTTTGGAAAAATCAATCGTGACAACAAAATTGTTGAATATTTCATAGCCGAAAATACCATGCACCGGAACACCGACGTACTCCGAAAGGCGCAGGAAATCATCTTCCAGCACGACTATATTCTGGTGATTGGCTTTTAACCTGCCCATTGAAAACCGGTTATCAATGGCCACATGTGCTGAAATGGCATTTCCTTCTCCCGCGCCGGTCAGGTTTACTTTTCTGGTAAGCCGGAGTTTGTCGGGCTTCAGAACGGAAGGATCGGTAATAATAATGGAACTTACTCCTGTGTCAAGAATAAAGCGGAGCGAATCGGTGTCGTTGATCTTTGCATACAAAAGGATCAGATTGGAATGCAGTTCAAAGCGGATGCGGGCAGATTTGCGGTTCTTTTCAAGAAAATAACCATACTTTTCCTCTGAAACCGGGGGAACATCTGTTGATTCTGCAAATGATATGCTGAAAGTAAAAAGTATGATTGCTGTTATAAACCACTTAGACGTTTTCATCGTGGCCTCCTTTCTTTAAATTCTAAGTACGAAAATCCTGTATTAACATCAAAAACCCTTTGGTTACAAGCAACTTACCGCTGCTTTTCTCTTCGTCCGCTGTCTTAAGTGCCGATTTTTGCCTGATCGGTTATTAAGGTAAAATTAATATTATTTGTCTTAATTAAACACAAAAAAATCTTCCTATTTACAAACTTTCTGCAATTTTCCAGAACATTTACGGATAATCATGTAAATGATGAAAATATGGTACTTTTGTTGCGTAAATAGACGTTTTTTCACAATAAAAATTTTCCCATGCGTAAAAAAATTGTTGCCGGTAACTGGAAAATGAACAAGGTTCTGGATGAGGCAGTTGCACTTACTTCCGAACTGATTACGATGGCTCAGGATGAAGTACAGGGCGATGTCAGAATTATACTTTGCCCGCCTGCCATTTATCTGACGGTCATTAAAAAATATATAGAAAATTCGCCGAATTTTTCGCTGGCTGCACAAAATTGCTCCGACAAAGTTTCGGGCGCATTTACCGGAGAAATCTCTGCACAGATGCTGAAATCCATTGGTGTGGAATATGTGCTGATCGGACATAGCGAGCGCCGTCAGTATTTTCATGAATCCAATGAACTGCTGGCTGAAAAAGTCAATACGGCGCTGGAAAATGGCGTTTCTCCGATTTTCTGCTGCGGCGAATCGCTCAAACAAAGACAGAATGAGGATTACATCGGATTTGTAAAAAACCAGATCACAGAAAGCCTTTTCCATTTATCAGCCGAGCAGCTGCTTTCCGTTGTTATTGCGTATGAACCGATCTGGGCAATCGGCACCGGGCTTACTGCTTCCGCATTGCAGGCTCAGGAAATGCATTCAGCTTTGCGTCAGCACATTGCATCAAAATACGGCGAAGAAGTCGCGCAGGAAATTTCTATTCTTTACGGCGGAAGCGTTACGGCGGCAAGTGCGCCCGAACTGTTTGCTTCTCCCGATATCGACGGCGGACTGGTGGGCGGTGCGTCATTGAAATCAAGAGAATTCACTAACATTATCAAGGCAAGATAATTTCTGCTGCATTGTTTTAAATAAAAAGCTCAGGCTTAAAGGTTATCCTTTTGGCCTGAGCTTTTATGTTAGAAGCTGAAATCAGGAATTACATGTTTGTAATTACAAATTCAACCCTTCTGTTTTTCCTGCGTTCCTCGTCGCTTCCTTTTGTCAGCGGCCGGGTTCCGCCATATCCTTTGGCTTCAATACGGCTGTTGTCAATTCCTTTATTTACAAGATATTCCTGAACCGCTTCTGCCCTTTTTCTGGAAAGTTCAAGATTTTTGTCAAAGTCACCGACATTGTCCGTATGGCCTTCCACGCGGATGCGGATTTCCGGATTGTCCTTCATCATCTGCACAAGCTGATCCAGCTCACTGGACGATTCGGGTAAAAGCGTAAACTTGGAAGTCTCAAAGTAAATATTCGGAAGTGTAATCGTTTCTCCCACAGCCAGCGGCGTCAGATAAAGATCCTGCTCAAATGCACTGCGGCTTACCGAATCCGCCGGGGAAATTTCAAAGGAAGAACCGTAATATCCTTTTGCCGTTACGCGCAAAGTATATTTTTCCGCAGGGTCCATGCCAATCCGGAACTTGCCCGATGAGGATTTGATCTGAAGTGAATCCCCTTTTTCAACATAAGTAATCTGTGCTGCAACCGGCTGTCTGGTTTTTATATTGTAAACAGTTCCTTTCAGAACAGCAGCCGTAACCGCAGTTTCTGTTTCCTTTTTCAGCGGTTCCGGTTTTTCAACCGGTGCCTTTTCAGCAGGAGCCGGTTCAACCGGCTTTCTTACAGGCTTTTCGGCTTTTGCTGTCGTTTTAGGCGTTTTATTCAAAGGATTTTTAATGTGAATTCCGTAGAAGTTCCAAGTCTGCGATCCTTGCGAACTACGGCCTTCATAAAAGTCAAACACTTCCATTCCCGGCGGCAGCTTTTCAAAATACGCGACAAAATCCACTTTTTCTCCCGGCACTACGCCTTTTGTCGTTGTAGTCGGAATATTTTCCGCTTTGATCAGCTTGTACTTTTTATCAATTTCACCGGGCTTGTACAACCGCGTTTCAGGATCCAGCCAGATCTGGTTTTTACCCATATTTTGCATATCCGGACTTTTCATATCAGGCAATCCGTACAGTTTCAGCTGCGGCATCAGTGGAGACGAAGATTTGTTTTCCGTAAACTGCAGATAAATAACCGTATGCTGGCCTGTAAGCTCCACGCGCTTGATCTTTACATATGGCGCAGACTGCTCGTCCACTTTCGGGTTATCGGTAATTTGTCCGAAGCTGCTATTGACGGAAGTCCATATAGTAAGAAGGAATACTAATAATGACTTGACATTCATGACTGTAAAAATTTAATCTTTAATAAATATCCGAAAAAACGCCCGAACGGCTCTGATAGTTTGTTAAAAATTGTTAAACGCAGCGAACTCTCTAATTAGCAGGAATATGCGCTGCCCAGAATTGCGGATCATAACGTTCCCACGCATGGCATGCAAACGGAAGTTCATGATTGGTAAGCTCGAATGTAGCGGCCGGACTTTTTTCAAAAGAAAAATGCATGGCTTCCTGCCAGGACGGAAGTTTCAGAAACAGTTTCATGGGAAAGAGACGCGTAGCTTCCTGTGAAAAAAGCATGTCTTCATTGCCTTTCCACGGCGGATAAAAACGGTTGTAAATTTTCAGGTAACGGATAAATGACGGAATCCTGCGCAGGGAAAGACCTCCGTTGAGTACGAAACGGCGGCTGGACAATGCAGCTGAAAATACATTCGCTGAGCCTGCCGGAAGCGCATCAAATTCACTCTGATGCAAAGAAGGCGCGCCGATGTAATCATACCTTTTCCGGCACCATTGCATCAGTTCGTCACGGAACACCAATGCGTCCAGCTGATAAATCAGCATGTATTCATACGGCAGGAACGACCTGTAAAATTCAATGGAAACAAGCAATTTATTATAAGCGTCAATGCCGGTAAAATGTGCGTCATCCAGCGAGATCAGGTCAATGGCAGGATATTGTTCTTTCAGGTGATCAAGGTTTAAACTCCGGGGCTTGAAAACTTTTACAGGATAACCTTGCAAAACGGTCATACACTGCTTTAAAGACAACTTTTCAGCTTCGGATAACCGGGATTGATAAACCGGAATGACAACGGCAACGGACGGATCGCTTTGTGAACTGTTCATAACCTGAAAACTATTCCAGCAAGTCGCCAATGGCAGGCAGCCACCAGTCTTTACTGCTGAATTTGTAATAACCTCTCACAAGCTGATTGAGAATAGGCGTAAGTCTTTTGTAACGTGTTTTCGGAAGAGATGCCCGGCGGTTGAAATGCTTTTGCGATAAATACAGCTTGATCAGTTTTTCTCTCGGAATGAACGGTATGGACCTTAGCAAAAGGTAAAGTTCGTTGAGCTTGTTTGCCTTTTCTTTTAATGGAACAAGCTTTTCCTCACGGTCTCGCAGCAGCCGGTCTTTCAGCTGCACTTTTTCGAGCCGGCTTCCGAACCCGACCTGCTGACTGGAATGGATGCGGTACATGATCAAAGTATCGGCAATGAAATCGATTTTGTTTTCCAGGCTCAGTACAACGGCGATCCAGGCATCATGAATCAGATCGGGAACATGCGTCGGAAAAGGAATGAGCCTTTCCAGACAGGATTTCCGGATGGCAAGCGTTGCGCCGGTGACGACAAACCCGTTAAAAAGGATTTCATGCGGCTTTCCGCTTTTCCATTTGTTTTGCCCCGGCTGATTGAATTCAATTTCCTGCCAGATTGTGATTCCGGTAGGTTTTGAATTATCGTCAATCAAAAGTCCGTCTGAAAAAACAGCGTCGGTTTGCGGATGTTCATTCAGGTAATCAATTTGTTTCTGCACTTTGTCTTCCCGCCACAAATCGTCCTGATCACAAAGGAAAATAACGTCACCTTTACACAATGTCAGGCATTTTTCGAAGTTTTTGGTAGAGCCGATATTCTGTTCGTTTATATAAATATGAACCGGAAAAGGGCTTGTTGCGGCAAAAGTTTTCAGAATATTGATAGAATCATCCTTCGACCTGTCGTCGCATACAACCAGCTCATCGACAGCGAGTGTCTGGTCAGCAATGCTCCTCAACTGTTCAGACAAATACTTTGCCCCGTTGTAAGTACACATGGCTACTGAAATCATAATGTGTATATAGAATTTGATTTAAAATGCTGCAAGTTAACTGCGAAACATACCTCCGCGCAACACGGAACACACATTTTTACCATGATTTATCTATTGGGTAATTTTCCGCAACAGGCAGTTTTACGACATGATGAGCCACTGCCCAGGACATAATATCCGAGTAGGTTTTGGCTTCACGATAATAAATCAGCGGCGTAGCGGGATTCGTTTTCCACTTCATAATGGTTGCAATCTGCTCTTTGTTCATGTTTTTAAGTGCCGCAAGATTATTGTGAAAGCTGATTCCCCAAATCAGCACGCCGGACGCTGCAATTAATTTGAGATGACTTTTTTTGATGATTTTCATATCCAAAAAAATAAGGAGCAGGAAAAGCGGGATTGAAGCTGTGAAAAACATGTAACGCGGCGCTATGCCTCCGGCCGCCTTGGTTTCAAACCTTGAAATGGAAATAATGATGCCCGTCAGAACCGGAAATGAAAGCAGGCAATACAACAGCGGGTTTTTAAAAGCATAGCCTTTCAGGAAAAGCCAAAGCCAGCAAACTGCAACAGCAAGGCCTGTAACCATGCACAAAATAATGTTTACGTTCACACCTGCCGGCGGATTGACATAAATAAAGCTGCCCAGAAAAGTAAACAGCAGCCGTGCCATCCATCCGAAATTGAACGCTGAATGAGCCGTAGCGCCGATTTCCGGACGCGGGAGAAAAGTAATGACCAAAAGTACAAGCGAAAGCGTGCCCCATATAAAAAGCAAAAGCCGCTTCTTTTGTGCAAACAGCAAAAAAGTACCCAGAAACAACACGATAAAGCCATTTCCGAACGACAGCACGGCCAGTACCGCAGCAAATACGGATGCAAGAAAATTGCCGTCCGGCCGCTCCGAAGTTTTGTTCAGCAGAAAAAGGCTTAAAAATGAAAAGAAAAAAACAGTATAATGCTGAATGCCGCCCCAGTAATAAAACGTAACCTGCCAGAAAGACAAACTGGCCAGAAATGTCGTTATGATAAGCACCGTTTCGGAAACCAGCTGCTTCTGCTGCTTTGCAAGTGCCAGCATCAGAACAAAAAAACCGCATAGAAACAGATTCTGAAAAAGGATCAGATGCGCAAAATTGATATAATGGAAAAGGCCGTAATAAACAGCGGCCGCAGCTTTTGAAATCAGTATTCTGTGTTCGTTATGACGGTTGAATATTTCTGAGACTTTTCCGGTGAAAGTATTGTTTTCAAAATAAAACCGGCGGATAAAGTCCAGCGTTGTGTTGTAATCGTCAAAAGTGGGTGCATTCAGGACATTATTGAAAAGCGTAAATCCAAAAACTAAAATAATGGCAAGCGTTAAGCCGATTGAGAAATATTTACTCATATCTGATATTTTTGTCAAGAAACTTTGCGCCTCTGACGACACATAAAGTTATGGTCCCTGTTTTGGGAATTTAAATAAAGTTATCAAAAGGATTCTGAATGGCGTTACCCGATCAGCTTAAAAAGGCAATTATCCAGATGCCTGCCAAAGAAAAGGATAAACTGTTGCTAAGGCTAATTACCAAGGACAAAACATTAACGGACAGGCTGCATTTCGAGCTTATTGAAGACAGTGCAACCATTTCCGAGCGCCGCGAAGAAATTATGGGCCGCATTGTAAGAACGTCCAATTTCAACCAGAATACGCCGGGCTGGATTTTGATGGATTTGCGGAACCTGAGCGGCGATATTTCCTATCATGTGAAAGTTACAAAGGACAAAATCGGTGGTATCGAACTTAACCTGTTCCTGCTGAACACATTCCTGGAAAAATATCCGGATATTCTCAGAACGTATTCTTCCCGTGCAGACACCTGCGCTTTGTATATTGCAAAAAAAGCCCAGACCATCCTGAACGGTCTGAACAGGCTGGATGAAGATTACCGCGTGGATTATATAAAAGATACAAACCGGATGCTTAAAATGGTATTCAGCCTTTGTTCAAAAACGTACGCAAAACAACTGGAACTGCCGCAGGAACTGGAAGAATGATCCTGCCGACTTACTGACGAAACGCCCGCTATGGAAAAAACCGCATTACTGATTATTGACGCGCAGTTTGATTTTTGTGATCCCAAAGGTTCCTTATACGTGCCCGGAGCGGAAGAAGATGTCAGGCGCATTGCGCAGCTGATTGCGCTGGAAGGAAAAAACATAGACGCCATTTTTGTAACGCTCGACACGCATAAGGTGCTGGATATTGCGCATCCGCTTTTCTGGGAAGACCGGAACGGAAATACGGTCGCTCCTTTTACGCTGATTACTTCACAGGCCGTAAAAGACGGTAAATGGATTCCGCGCTTTCACAAAGAGTATGTTGTCAAATACCTGGAAACGCTTGAAAGCGAAGGCGAATTCAAACATTTTATCTGGCCGGAACATTGCCTCATCGGATCGCGCGGAAATGCACTGGATGACACCATTATGAGCGCTATCCTGGCCTGGACGCACAGCACCGGAAGAGAATACAGGGCAATATCCAAAGGAACCAATCCGTTAACAGAGCATTTCGGTATTTTTCGCGCGCAGGTTCCTGTTGAAAATGCGCCGGAAACAGAACTTGACCGTAATTTGCTGAACGAACTGGCAGGTTTTGATCGGATACTCGTCGCCGGCGAAGCACGTTCGCATTGTGTGGCAACGAGCATTAGCCAGCTTATGAAATATGCACCGGAACTTGCTCCCAAAATAAAGATTCTTTCGGATTGCATGTCGGACGTAACCAACTGGGGTCATCTGGCCGATGCTATTTTTGAAAAAGCCGGAGAAATGGGAATGACTTTTGTAAAAGCAAATCATATAAAACTGTAACATTTGCGCATTACACTGTTCCCTTCTTACATAGACAAACTAAATAACTTAACTTTTGGTTAGTATAAAGATCGGCACAATGACAAATTTGTGCCGGATTTTATTTCATTTTCTCCTATGATGCATTTACCTGTACCACGGATTGAGGCTTCTCAGTTCAATGATCTGGATCCGAGACAGTACATTCTGATTAAAGGTGCCCGCGTTAATAATCTTAAAAATATTGATGTAGCCATTCCGCGCAACAAGCTGGTGGTGATTACGGGCCTTTCCGGTTCCGGCAAATCTTCGCTTGCTTTCGACACGCTGTTTGCAGAAGGCCAGCGCATGTATGTGGAAAGTCTGAGCAGCTATGCACGCCAGTTTCTGGGAAGAATGGAGAAACCCGAAGTGGAGTATATAAAAGGCATTTCTCCGGCCATTGCCATTGAGCAGAAGGTAAATACCCGCAATCCGCGCTCGACAGTCGGGACTTCTACTGAAATTTACGATTATCTGAAATTGCTTTTTGCACGTATCGGCCAGACTTACTCGCCTGTTTCCGGTGAACTGGTGAAAAAAGATTCGGTTACTGACGTTGTAAATTATTTGCTGCAACAGGAAGAAGGTACGCGCGTCATGATACTGGCGCCGCTTCTGATCCGCTACGGACGGTCGCAGCGTGAGGAACTGACCATTTTGCTTTCAAAAGGGTATACGCGTATTATCCTCAACGATGAAGTTGTCGCCATTGAAGACACTCTTGAAAATCCCGATCAATATTCGCAATCCGGAAACCGCATCTTTATTCTAATTGACCGTGCCGGTATAAAGCACGACGACGAGGATACGCAGTACCGCCTTTCCGATTCGGTGCAAACCGCTTTCTTTGAAGGTGAAGGTTTGTGCATTGTCCAGATTGTCAATGGTGTTACAAAGACTTTTTCCGATAAGTTCGAACTGGACGGAATCACGTTTGAAGAGCCGACTGTAAATCTTTTCAGCTTCAATAACCCTTACGGTGCCTGTAAAAGGTGCGAAGGATTTGGAAAAGTACTGGGAATTGATCCGGACCTTATTTTTCCTGATAAAAACCTTTCCGTTTACGAAGGAGCCATCGCGCCGTGGCGTACCGAAAAAATGAACGAATGGCTTGTGCCGCTTGTCCGCAACGGCGTAAAGTTTGATTTTCCGATTCATCGGCCTTACAAAGACCTTACGCCTGCCCAGAAAGAATTGCTCTGGACGGGAAATCAATATTTTCAGGGTATCAATGCTTTTATAGCAGAGCTTGAATCCCAAACGTATAAAATCCAGTACCGCGTGATGCTTTCGCGTTTCCGCGGACGTACAACTTGCCCCGATTGCCGCGGATCACGCCTTCGCAAGGATGCATCTTATGTAAAAGTCGGAAATGCTTCCATTACGGATCTGGTACTGATGCCGATCCGGGATGTTTCCACATTCTTCAAAAACCTGGAACTTGGTGAGCATGACCGCGATGTTGCCAGACGCGTCCTGACCGAAATTGAAAACCGGCTGGATTATATGATCCGTGTCGGACTGGGTTATTTAACTTTAAACCGACTGACGAATTCATTGTCCGGCGGCGAGTTTCAGCGGATCAAACTGGCGACTTCGCTTGGAAGTGCGCTTGTTGGCTCCATGTACATTCTGGATGAACCCAGTATCGGACTTCATCCGCGGGATACGCAAAGGCTGGTCGGCGTACTTCAGTCTTTACGCGATCTGGGAAATACCGTCATAGTTGTGGAGCACGAAGAAGAAGTCATGCATGCCGCAGACCAGATTATCGACATCGGCCCCGAAGCAGGAACCGGCGGCGGCCATGTTGTTTTTCAGGGAAACTGGGAAGATATTTCAGAGCTGAAAAATTCGGATTACATCAACAACGATGATTCGGATGTAAAATCGCATACACTCGATTTCCTGCTTGGAAACGATACGATTTCTGTTCCGGCAATAAGAAGAAAATCATTGCATTTCCTTGAAATCAAAGGCGCAAGGGAAAATAACCTTAAAGAACTGAATGTAAAAATCCCGCTTAATGCGCTGACGGTTGTAACCGGCGTAAGCGGCTCGGGAAAATCGACACTGATCCGGAAAATCCTTTACCCGGCCTTGATGCGCCTGAAAGGTGAATTCAGCGAGGAAGTCGGTCGGTTTGATGATCTTTCCGGCGATCTTGACCGCATTGAAGCCGTTGAAATGATTGACCAGAATCCGATCGGCAAATCGTCCCGTTCCAATCCCGTTACTTACATCAAAGCATATGACTATATCCGTCAGATGATGGCGGATCTTCCGCTTGCAAAAGCCAGAGGTTACAAACCGTCCCATTTTTCTTTCAATGTGGATGGCGGCCGGTGCGAAATATGCCAGGGCGAAGGACAGGTGAAAATTGAAATGCAGTTTATGGCTGACATTTATCTTACTTGCGAAGGCTGCAACGGAAAAAGGTTCAAGCAGGAAATTCAGGAAATCCGGTACCAGGAAAAAGACGTTGCCGAAATTCTGGATATGACTGTGGACGATGCCATTGAATTTTTTCAGGCAAAAGAACCCAAACTGGCGGAAAAACTGATGCCGCTTCAGGAAGTAGGGCTGGGTTATGTAAGGCTCGGACAATCGTCCAATACGTTGTCGGGCGGAGAAGCGCAGCGTGTAAAACTGGCTTCATTTCTGGGAAAAGGTTCTTCCAATAAAGGCAAAATGCTCTTTATTTTCGATGAGCCGACAACCGGACTTCATTTTCACGATATCAAAAAGCTGCTGAAAGCAATTAATGCGCTTGTGGAACAGGGCGATACCGTCATTATTATCGAGCATAACATGGAAATCATCAAAAATGCGGACTGGATTCTGGATCTCGGACCCGAAGGCGGCGATGGCGGCGGTTACCTTACTTTTGCCGGAACACCGGAAGAAATGCTGAAACTGGAAAATAATTACACGGCTGCGTTTTTGAAAGACAAGATTTGAAAAGCTGTTAGCTTTTAGCTGCTAGCTGTCAGGAAAATAGATATTTAGTAAAGAGAATTTATCAAAATATGATTTCCTGATTGTTTTATAGCTAAAAGCCAATGGCTAACGGCCAATGGCTAAAAGCTTACAGCCAACCGCATTTTTAGAGTAAAGAAAATAAGTACAGGACTTATTCCATCTGAACTAACCATCCGCAATGTATGAAGTTATATAAAACAGAAAACGGCATTCTGCTTGAAAAAGAAGACATTTTTTACCGTTTGCATGAACAAGACTGGGATTTGGTGGTTAACAGAGACAACCTGTTTGATTGGCTGGAAATACAGATTGAAAGTCTGATTCCGCTCACTTTTACAAACGATATTCCCATGCCGGAAATTCTTGCGCCAATCGGTTCGCAGGAAGTATGGGCATCCGGTGTTACTTATTTCAGAAGCCGTACTGCCCGGATGGAAGAATCGGAAATGGCCGGCGGCGCCAGTTTTTACGACAAGGTATATGAAGCCGAACGTCCTGAGCTTTTTTTCAAATCAGCAGCCTGGCGAGTTGTAGGCAACCATGGAACAGTACGCATACGCCGGGATTCTTCGTGGAACGTCCCGGAGCCGGAACTTACATTGTTTGCTTCGGAATCCGGTACGCTTGTGGGTTATACAATCGGTAACGACATGAGTTCCAGAAGCATTGAAGGCGAAAATCCGTTGTACCTTCCGCAAGCCAAGTCATATACCGGCAGTGCAGCCCTCGGGCCTTGCCTGTACGTACCGGAATATGCGTTGTCCGGCGATACCGTTATTGATTTGTCGATTGTCCGCGAAGGCGAAGAGGTTTTTAACGGCGAGGTTACTTTGTCACAAATGAAAAGAAAGCCGGAAGGATTGCTGCAATATCTCTACCGCGAAATGTCTTTTCCGCACGGCTGTTATCTGATGACCGGAACCGGAATTATTCCTCCGAATGACTTTACATTACACAAAGGCGACATTGTGCATATCAGCATTGAGCCGATCGGCACGCTGACAAACATAGTAGGATAATAAAAGAAAAGCTGTAACGGTTCATTCCGTTACAGCTTTTCTTTTGATGATGGAAGTATTGCGTTTACGAATTCGCAAGCTTTGATGAGCCGACAAAAGTGCAGATTGTACTGCGTATCATAGCAACAAGCCTGGATACAAATGTTTGGTCATAATTTTCTTTTTCCTCTTCAATAAAAAATGACGCAGGACCGGCTTCCAGAATTCTGTCATTGAGCGTGATCTGATCTGAAACGCTGCTGAAAGAAGATGCAATGGTTTGCTGCTTTATGGTTGCTGCCGGCAACTTTGCATGAAATTTTGACGCTTTTGCCTTTTTGGCAATGATTCTTTCATTCGGGCTGCTGCATTCTTTTCCGGACTGCAGTTTTTTGTGCGCTACAAACATATTATGCGAGTAACCGGAGGCTCCAGCCTGAAAGCTGAAAAGAACAAGAAGTATAAATATTTTTATCGTTTTCATGGCTGTATGTTTCATTGTTTCAGAAAATTCCGGTTAGAATTTGATGTAACTCATTGACAGTACAAATATATATGTTTAAATAGGTATCTTGCAATACATAGTACCTTGTTTTTAACAATTTTTTCGAAAATTTTTTAGAAACAAGGCGAGGTACCTCTTTTTTAACAGATGTAAAACTAAATGGAAACGTTGCAGCATGCCAGACAAAAAAGATGAAACGTCTATTTTACTTCCTGAAATGTAAAGGTTTAGGGATAAAACAAAAAAGCCGTCAGCAATGGCCGACAGCTTTTTTGTTTTACTAACTATTTTAGTTTATTTCTCTCTGAAGAAAATGGTAATCGGAACACCCGAGAAATCGAAGTTTTCCCGCATTCGGTTTTCCAGATAACGCAAGTACGGTTCTTTCACATGCTTCGGGTTGCTGCTGAAAAACACGAATGTCGGCGAAGGCGTAGGAAGCTGTATCATATATTTGATATTGATATATTTTCCCCGGTTTGCCGGCGGCGGATATTTCTCGATTTCCGCCTGCATGACTTCATTCAGCTTCGAAGTAGATATTTTTTTGGTTTTGTTTTTGTAAACCTCCATTGCCTTTTCCATCACCTGATGAATACGCTGTTTTTCCACAACGGATGCAAAGATAATCGGCATGTAGTTCATCGGAGCCAGCCTTTCCAGCAATGCTTTCTTGTAAGCGTCGGCCGTTTTGGAATCCTTTTCGATAAGATCCCATTTATTCACCATGATTACAATTCCCTTTTTAGCTTTATCCGCCTGACCAATAATGTTAAGGTCTTGACCTTCAAGCCCCAAAGTTGCATCCAGCAGAATGATACAAACATCCGATTCTTCCATTGCTTTTACAGAACGCAGCGTTGAGTAAAACTCAATGTCTTCTTTTACCCTCGATTTTCTGCGGATTCCCGCTGTGTCCGTCAGGATAAATTCCATTCCGAAAGCATTGTAATGCGTATGGATGGCGTCACGTGTTGTACCCGCAATATCCGTAACGATGCTTCTGTCCGTTCCGGTAAGAACATTCAGGAACGACGATTTTCCAACGTTCGGACGGCCCATGATCGCAATGCGCGGAATTCCTTCTTCAGGATTTTCAACGCCGGCCGTTTCAAAATGCTTGATGACCTCATCCAGCAATTCGCCTGTTCCAAAGCCGGTTTGCGCCGAAACAGCATAAATCTGATCGCCGATTCCCAGTTCGTAAAATTCCGCCGCCGATTGATAACGTTCGGTCGTTTCCGCCTTGTTGGCAACCAGATAAACCGGCTTGTTGTAGCGCCTGAGCACATTTGCAAAGTCTTTGTCCAGGTCCGTAAGCCCTGTCATGGTGTCCACCATAAACAAAACGACCGTTGATTCTTCAATCGCCAGCTCGACCTGTTCCCTGATTGCGCCTTCAAATATATCTTCCGAGCCTACCACGTAGCCGCCGGTGTCAATTACTGTAAAATATTGGTCTGTCCATTCCCCATAACCGTAATGCCGGTCGCGGGTTACGCCGCTCTGATTGTCCATAATGGCTTTACGGCTTTCCGTAAGGCGATTGAATAATGTGGATTTGCCCACATTCGGACGACCAACGATTGATATTATATTTGCCATTTTATTACCTGATAATATGATCCAAACGGTTTGATGATTTTTTACCGCTTTTCATTCTGATTATTTAATTATTCCTCATATCCAAACTGACGAAGCTTGTTTTCCTTGCTTCTCCAGTCCGGTTCTACTTTTACATGTTGTTCAAGAAACACTTTTTTACCAAAAAATTCTTCCAGATCCTGTCTGGCCTGAATTCCGATTTTTTTCAGCATTTCCCCTTTTTCTCCGATAATGATCCCTTTCTGGCTTTTTCTTTCCACAAGAATTTCGGCGCGGATCACAATAATGTCATCCCTTTCCTTGAATTCTGTGATTACAACTTCGGAACTGTATGGAATTTCCTGGCGGTAATTGAGAAAGATCTTTTCCCGGATCATTTCAGAAGCAAAGAAACGCTCAGGCTTGTCGGTTAGTTCATCTTCATCAAAATAGGGCGGATGAAACGGCAAACGCGTAATAACGGCATCAAACAAAGTAGCAATATTGGCATTGTGCAAAGCAGAAATAGGCACAATTGCAGCAGGCTGGATTTGCTTGTCCCACTCTTCTATCTTTGCTTTTACCTGTTCATCATTGGAAAGGTCTATTTTGTTTAAAACCAGAATGACCGGCGCATCCGCACGCTGCAATAACGGCAACACTTCATGATCAGCGGCCTTCTCTCCTATTTCAGCGACAAACAAAACTACGTCGGCGTCTTCCAGCGAACCTTTTACGAAGGTCATCATCGAATCGTGGAGCTTGTACGAAGGCTTTATGACACCGGGCGTATCCGAGTACACAAGCTGAAAAGGAATCCCTTCGTGTTTTCCGTTCAGGATTCCCATGATCCTGTGTCTTGTAGTCTGTGCCTTGGCCGTAATGATCGACATCCTTTCGCCCACCAGAACATTCATCAAGGTGGATTTTCCAACGTTCGGCTTGCCTATGATGCTGACAAATCCTGCACGATGACTCCGAAGGGGAATATTTGTTTCCTGTTTTTCTTCCATAAAGTTGCTTTTTTCTGTTCAGGAAATGAGTGGCTGAAAATTATTTTCCGCTTGATCCTGAGCGGCAAACCTTTTTAATCCAGCTTTTTCAAAAATTGTATCTTCCTGATAATTATGCAAATCTACGGCTTTCCGTTCATCAAATTGCAATTTGCGGGCACTTCCGAAAATATCCGGCAGAAATTTTTTGTTAAAATCTTTTGCAAAAAGTTATTGTATTAAAATAGTTTTCCTATATTTGCACTCCAATTCAACGCCGCGGGATGGAGCAGTTGGTAGCTCGTTGGGCTCATAACCCAAAGGTCGCTGGTTCGAGTCCAGCTCCCGCTACTACAAAAGGTCACTAATTCAGATTAGTGGCCTTTTTTCTTTTACGGTAATTTTTTCTGCAAAAGCCGCTGTCCTGTTCAGGCATGATTTTGATTAAATAATTTCCTTCGAAAATTCATTTGCTTTCAAGAAGATTTATCATTCAGAAATATGCTGTTCCCGATTTGCAGTCTGCGTTTTGTTACCATTTGCTTTGTATTGTTTTTATACACTCTGTTCACTGCTTCCGGACAAGATACGGACAAGCAATTTGAGAGAAAAGTTATTGTCAAAGGCCTGAGCGATCCGTGGAATATTATTTACGGCCCTGACGATCAATTGTGGATCAATGAAGCCAAAGGGTATCGCGTGCTGAAAGTAAATCCGGCCGATGGAAAAACGGATGTGCTGCTCGACCTTAATTCCGCAAAAACCTTTCCCAGATACGACACGCTGAACGATTCCAAAGACGGCAAAAAACCCTGGCCGCAGGGCGGACTGATGGGCATGGCGCTGCACCCTGCATTGCTGAGTGGAAAACCTTATGTTTATCTGGCTTATGTATATGATTTTGAGGGCAAGGAAAGTGCAGGTGACGGGCATGATCCCAAAGACGGAGGATTTCACTTTAAAACCAAAATCGTTCGTTATACTTACGAAAAAGACAGCAACAAGCTGCATGATGCTTTAACGATCTGCGATTCCATTTCCGGCAGCAATGATCATAACGGCGGCAGACTTGTCATTTCTGCCGTGGATGGAAAAGAATATTTATTTTATTCCATCGGTGACTTGGGCGCTGGACAGTTTACCAATGCGGGAAGAGCAAACCATGCGCAGGATTTGCGGTATTATGAAGGCAAAATCCTGCGGTTTAATACAGAGCCGGATCAAAACGGACAAACGGCAGACCAGTGGATTCCGAAAGACAATCCTTTTAATTCAGGTTTGCGCAATGCCGTGTGGAGTCTCGGGCACCGAAACCCGCAGGGGCTTGCTACCATGACGATCAGTGGAAAAGAAATCCTTTATTCCTCCGAGCACGGACCTTTTTCGGACGATGAAATCAATATTATTAAAAAAGGCAGGAATTACGGCCATCCTTTGGTTATCGGCTATGCGGATGGAAATTACAACGGACTTGCAGCCGGCGTTACCGAAAAGGACAGCCTGCCGGGAATCTGGAACACGGCTTATCCGCTGATCGAAAATGAACAGCTGAATGCCAAAAAGCTGAAAAACTATGAAGATCCTGTAAAAAGCTTTAATGCAACGGAAAACAGCAAATTGAAAGAAGTACTGAAAGCAAGCCGTTCAGGCGGTGAAAAAAAGGCAGAATGGCAATCCATTGCACCTTCCGGAATTGCTGCTTATACTTCGAATCTCATTCCAGAATGGAAAAATTCGCTGCTGATTACTTCCCTCAAACAAGGCAAACTGATCCGCCTGAAACTGAATGCAGCCGGCGACAAGGTTACGAATGAAAAGGAATACTTCAAAGCGCCAGTCCGTTACCGTGACGTAGCTGTTTCAAAAGACGGCAAAAGGATTTATCTGGTTACGGACAACTCTGAAGTTACATCCGGGCCTACGCAGGAAAAACCCAAGGACATTTCGGATCAGGGTGCGATTATCGAATTTACGTACGTTCCTTAAACTGTCAAGTTACAGAAGCGGAATCCTTTTCCGGCGTATTCGGGAAAAGGTATTTGGTCACAACCAGAAAAAATGTTGTTATGTTAACCGTCGCCGTCGTTATCAAGGTAATAATGACGGTATCGGACAAGCTGAATTTGAAATGAATGTATTTGACGCCTGTACGCAGCAGCGGATCCAGAAAATTATAGCAGTAAATTTCTCCAAGGCCGTTCAGCCAGACGATAATGACAACGGTAATCAGCCAGATTGAAACCATCCAGAAGATGTATTCTGCGTACTTTTTTCTTTCCCGGATGTTTTGAGAAAGTCCTTCAAGACTTACTTGCTGGAGTAAAGTAAGGAAGGTTTTTTCACTGATATCCTGCTCAGTGGATTCAGGCGATGCGGAAGTTACCCAGTTTCTGAGGGTATTTCTGTCAATTGGATTTGAAGTATTAGCCTGCGGTTGATCGGATTTGCTGCTCAAAGTAGTTTTTAATCAAGTTGTCATCAATTACGCCGTTCTCGCCAATATTCCTGTAAGTAATCGCCCAGGGTGAATCGGGCGAATGCGACCAGTTTGAAAGGGTTATGGCATCAACGTCTTTTGTAATTTCCCAGGTATTGTCAATGGCTTCAATTGCTGATTCAGAAAGTTCGGAAAAATATTCAAGCGGCTTCGAATTGACCAGAATGGAAGTTTTTTCGATAATCGGAGCATTGCCCCATTGTTTGTATAACTGATAAATGGTCGGAACAACCGGGCCGAACTTCCATGCCAGGAATTTTTCTCTGATCAGCGGATTCCCGTTATTAATGGCCAGATGAAGACCATGGGCAAAAAACACCATTTTCTGTAACTTCATCTGCGTTACAGGATTATTTTCCTTTATACCCAAATTCACAAACTGTCCGGCAATGAGTACGGATGAATACATAACTGAATCTTAAATCAAAAAATATTTTATTACATGCAATGTACACAGTATCAACAGAAACTAAACAATTGTACAACCAAAAAGTTTACACCCTGTCTGACCGGCCCGTTTGTTTGCATATAAGTAAAATTATAAAAACTGAAGAAAAGTTGTACCAAACTTGATTGTAACCATTCCGCCGTATTCCACGCTGTTAAATTGATCTGCTCCTTTGGTCCGTACGCTCAGAAATGGCGTAACACCAATCTTTACGTTGGAATTATCCGAAAGCAAGGGATAAAAGAAAACCCAGCTTTCAAGCCTCAGCCGGTTGAGGTTACCAAAAGGATTATCGGAATCATTCTTTCCCGTAAAATCATAATATACGGCCGGTGAATAACTGAAGCTGCCTTTTCCCGGATAAATCTGCAGGGAAAACGCCGGAGAAAACAGCGAAGCAACGCCGGGCGGATCAATGATCATATCCGAAACGGTAACAACGCCATTGCTGTTTGCCGGATTTACAACGCCCGTTTCGCCGGCAGCCGTCCAGTCATGCGCGTAACGTAGCCGGAACTGCGGTGAAAGCTGCGCGGCGCCCGAAGAACCCGCTGAGAAAAAGCCGACATATTTCAGTTCCAGATCGTAAGATGTTTTGCCTGATTTCTGCTGACTTTCCGTATTTCCCAACGGATAGTATTTAAAGCCGGTGTACCCGTATTCTATTTGCCCTCCGAAAGAATGCCTGGAAATACTGCCCGATTCCTGCGTGTTGTCTTTTGTAAACTGAACGGCCATAATCGCCCTCCATTCCGAAGTAAACCGGTCAATCTGAAGAAGATTTTGTGCCTCATCCGTCAGCGGAAGCCGGATGGATGGCCTCAGCATAAAGGTTTTCCCTTTTTCCGGCTTCTGCCAGTTCAGCTCCGGCCCGGCCTCAATTAAGCCATTTTTGATTGATGTCGTTCCGTTAATATACGGTAGTAACCTGAATTTTGCTTCCTGTGCAAAACTTATAAGCGGGAACAGGAAAACAAGACTAAAGAAGAATTTCTGTTTCATAATAACCTCCCTGTAATTTCAGCGTAAGACTTTGATCGTCTGCCGTTCCCGGCAGATCAAGGCCGATTGTAAAAGATGCATTGTCAATACCGATTACCCTGACTTTAATTCTGACCTGCGCATCCGGAATCTGGCCGGCCCAGGTTCTTTTGTCCGTTCCGTCAGCCTGGATTACTTTGACGCCGTTAATGAAAGCATAGAACAACGTTATGCCGCCGCTCACCGGTTCAAGCGTCAGTGTAAAGTTGCGCGTTGGTTCGGCTGCAAGTAATACGGATTTTTTTCCTGCCATAAGGTTAATTATTTCTGCTTTGTGATTCAGAACAGCTGCAAATTATTACTAAGATAGGAAAAAGGCCGCTTATGAATATTACTCCTTTTCCATTTTGGTTTAAAATGTATTTTTAAAATGGAATTTAAATTTTGTCATATTTTAAATTTTTTCCCTACCTTTGCAAGCCCAAATTACGGGTAGACAGAGATTTATAGCGCAATAATTTGATAATGAGATGAAACGTACCTTTCAACCATCGAATCGCAAGAGGAGAAACAAGCACGGATTCCGTGAAAGAATGTCCACTGCAAACGGGCGTAAAGTAGTTGCCGGCCGTCGCAAGAAAGGCCGTTGGAAACTAACGGTATCAGACGAAAAACGTCATAAGCAATAATCAAAGGCTTGAAAGTTGAGTAGAGGACGTCAGTCTTTCATATGTCTGCCAGGTTCGGTATTCTAAAACTTGGCAGACACTTTTTTCTTCTACAGGAACTTGAAACAAACATTTGGTAAAAATGAACGCTTATGCAGCCACCGTGTAATCGGGCGGCTTTTTAAGAGAGGTAGTTCGGAGGTCCATACGTTCTACCTTTTTCCTTTTAGGGTACTGTATATTTATGATCCGCAGGCCCCTCCTCTTCCTCAGGTTTTATTTTCTGTTTCCAAAAAACAGTTTAAAAAAGCCGTTGACCGTAACCTGATCCGCCGCCGCTGCAAGGAATCTTACCGGCTCAACAAAGAATCACTGCTTACATTCCCCACGGAATCAAGACCTTCCTACATTGCTTTTTTGTATCTTGCAAAAGAAATAACTTCTTACGACGTTATTGAAACGGCTATGAAGCAAATGCTCAAACGACTTGAAAAGTTGCCTCCCGCCATTCAGAAAAATCAATCCAATTCCTGAACATAGATGAAAAAGTATCTTCGCTCTTTCTGGCTGGCAATTCCTGTAGTTGCAGGCCTGGCTTTTGTTTCTTTCCGGCAGGATGACCGTTTATTTGAAATAGCGCGTAATCTCGATATTTATGCTACGCTGTTCAAAGAACTGAATGCCTATTACGTGGACGAGATCAATCCAAACCAGCTGATTAAAACCAGTATTGACGATATGCTCCGTTCGCTTGATCCTTATACTGTTTATTACGCCGAAGATGATATTGAGGATTACATGACGATGACAACCGGAAAATACAACGGCATCGGTGCAATCGTCAGTTCTTCCGATAAAAAGCATACGGTCATGATGGTTTATGAAGATACGCCCGCACAGAAAGCCGGATTGCAGCTCGGTGATGAAATTACCAAAATCAACGGCATTGATCTTTCGACAAGAGAAGATTTTGATACAGGAAAATTGCTGAAAGGTCAGACCCAGACCGGCGTTACACTGACCGTAAAGCGTTATGGAATTCCAAAACCGCTGGAAATTTCGCTGAATCGGGATATTGTCAAAGTTACAAACGTTCCTTATTACGGCATGATCAGTGAAGATGTCGGTTATATTGACCTGAAAGATTTTACCGCAACGGCTTCACGTGAAGTCCGTAATGCATTCCAAGAGCTGAAAGGTAAAGGAATGAAACATGTTATACTCGACCTGCGCGATAATCCGGGCGGGTTACTGAACATGGCTATTGAAATTTCAAATATATTCATTCCGAAAGGCCAGGAAATTGTTTCTACAAAAGGAAAAGTGAGCGAATGGAACAAAACGTACACGGCTTACAATCCGGCTCTCGACACAGAAATTCCGGTTGTCGTACTCACCAATAACCGGAGCGCTTCTGCAGCGGAAATCGTTTCAGGCGTTATTCAGGATTATGACCGCGGCGTGCTGATCGGACAAAGAACGTATGGAAAAGGGCTTGTGCAGACCACGCGCGATCTTTCTTTCAATACCAAAATGAAAATCACAACGGCCAAATATTACATTCCAAGCGGAAGATGTATTCAGGCTATTGATTACAGCCACCGGAACGATGATGGCAGCGTTGGGAAAATTGCCGACTCGTTGATGACGGAGTTCAAAACAACAAACGGCCGGTCTGTTTTTGACGGCGGCGGTATTTTGCCGGATATCCTTACCGAAAAAGAAACCTATTCGCCGCTGGCCACATCTTTGGGCCGCAACCGCCTTTTCTTTGATTATGCAGTAAAATATCATTTTGAACATCCGACGATCAAGCCGGCAAAGGAATTTCATTTGTCCGATGCGGATTATACGGCTTTTGTAAAATGGCTGGGCGACAAGGAATACGATTACACTACGCAGGTAGAACGCGATATGAATGACCTTGAAGCTTCTGCAAAGAAAGAAAAGTCTTTTGAAGTTATTGAAGATCAGCTCAAAGCATTGAAGTCCAAGCTTTCGCACAGCAAAGACAACGATCTTCAGATTTTCAAGCCGGAGATCAAAAAAGTGCTTGAAGAAGAGGTCATCAAGCATTATTATCTGGAAAAAGGCATGCGGGAAGCTTCTTTCAATGAAGATCCGGAAGTCAAAGCTGCGCTTGCATTGTTCAAAGATCCGGCCCGTTATAATCAAATTCTCAAAAAGAAATAGTCTTGGCCCGTCTGCAAAGGCGGGCTTCTTTTTTTATGCTCTTACTCAGTATCGATACTTCTATCCGCGGCTGTTCCGTGGCTGTTCTTGGAAATTCAGGATTGTTGGCGAGTTATGATCTCAACACGGACAAGTCGTCTTCAGCCATGCTCACAACGCTTGTTAAAAGTGCCGTTGAACACAGCGGTTACGATTTGGCGGATCTGGATGCAGTCGCCATCGCTAAAGGTCCGGGTTCCTATACAGGCTTGCGCGTTGGCGTTTCCACGGCAAAAGGCCTTTGTTATGCACTGGACAAGCCTTTGATTGCCATTAACACGTTGCAAGCCATGTCTTTGCAAGTCGAATCTTTTCATCCAGGACATTTGCTTTGCCCGATGATCGATGCGCGCCGGATGGAAGTTTATGCAGCCGTATTTGACGATCAGAATGCATTTGTATGGCCAACGCAGGCTGTTATTATGAACAATGAATCTTTTCAGGATTTGTTAACAGATCATAAAATAGTGTTTTTTGGCGATGGCGCTGCCAAATGCAAGCCGCTGTTGCTGGAACATCCGAATGCTGTTCTTCCGGAAATGGAAATCCGGCCTTCTGCAATTACCGTCGGGAAATTGGCTGTTCAGGCTTTTGAAACTAATCAGTTTGAAGATGTGGCTGCGTTTGAACCGTATTATCTGAAAGATTTCATGTCGCCTCCGCCCAAAAAGGCAAGCCTTACAGTCTAACTCTGAATTTCTGTATTCGGGAAACAAACAAACTCTTCTTTTTTCGTGTTACTGATTTACTAATTTGTAGCTAAAATGGAAACTCAGGAAATTGTAAACCGCGTTGCCGTCAGTGGCATTGTTTCACTGGATCTGGAAGAACTGTATCATCCGGGCGAACGCATTCTTTATGATATAAAAGATAATCTGTGGCAGGGAATGATCCTGCGGGAAAAAGATTTCCGCGAATTTCTGAAATCACATGACTGGGCTCAGTATCAGGGAAAAAATGTGGCCATCATCTGTTCAGAAGATGCTATTGTGCCAACCTGGGCGTATATGCTGCTTGCCGTTCAGCTGGAACCTTACGCCAATGCCGTTGTTTTCGGCGATCTGGATGCGCTGGAAAGCAAATTATTTGCAGATGCAATCCATAAACTGAACCCCGAGGAATTTGCAGGAAAACGCGTGGTTGTAAAAGGATGCAGCAAAGTTTCTGTTCCTGTTTCCGCATATGTTGAAATCAGCACTTTGCTGAAACCGGTTGTCCAGAGCCTGATGTTCGGCGAGCCATGCAGTACCGTTCCGATCTACAAAAAGCCCAAATCCTCTGCTTCTTCTTCCACTGACTGATTTTCTACTGTCTTGAACAGCCTGAAAGTCATTCGGTGATAAGAACAAGGCCCGTGCAGGCTCAGTGCTTTTCGGTGGTGAATGGTCGGATAACCGACGTTGGTTTCCCAGCCATAATGCGGAAACTGATTGGCAAGACTGCACATAAGCTCGTCGCGGTAATTCTTGGCCAATACCGAAGCTGCCGCAATGGAAAGGTAATGCGCATCGCCTTTGATAATGCAGGTATGCGGAATCAGCGGATAGGGCGTAAAACGATTCCCATCAACAAGCAAATGTTCCGGTTTCATATGCAGTTTGTCAACAGCGCGGTGCATGGCCAGAAAGCTGGCTTTCAGGATGTTGGTCTTGTCTATTTCAAAATTATCGACTTCTGCAACGGCATAGGAAAGTGCTTCACGGATTATCTCTTTTTCAAGCTCGATGCGCTGCAATTTTGTAAGTTGCTTGGAATCATTCAGATAGGAATGTGAGTAATCTTTTGGTAAAATTACTGCTGCTGCCACAACCGGCCCGGCCAGGCAGCCGCGGCCCACTTCATCCAGTCCGGCTTCGATGACATCCCTGTTATAGTAAGCTTTCAGCATCAGTCTTCCAGAATATTCGTCATAAATGTACTTTTTGTTCCCAGCGCCACTAAAAGGAACAATACCGCCCAGTAAAGATAAACCCTGTAAAAATCGCTGATATCGCGGGATACAACGTTTCTGGCTTTCACTTTTTCGAGCTGGTCAATTTGTTTAAACACCGTTTCAAGTGCCGTATTATCCGTTGCCCTGAAATATTTTCCGTTTCCCAGGCCGGCAATATTTTTCAGTTCACTTTCATCAACGAATGCGCTTGAAATATTCGTACTGTCCTGCCGCGTTGCTTTTTTAGGCCGCCCGACCGAGATGGTATAAACTTTCACACCAAATGCATTGGCCAGCTGCGCCGAGGTTGCCGGGCCGAGGTTGCCGGAAGTATTGTCCCCGTCGCTGATCAGAATGGCTACTTTGCTTTCGCCTTGCGTATCTCTCATCCGGTTTACAGCCACCGCCAGCGCGCTTCCGATGGCCGTTCCGGCGGTCGGGATCATGTCCGGTCTGATCTCGTCCAGAAAACCGTACAATAATTCATAGTCCGTTGTAAGCGGACAAAGCGAAACGGCTTCGCCTGCAAAAATGATGAGTCCGATCCGATCCTGAAGACGACCTTTTATAAACTGCCTTGCAACGGTTTTTGCAGCTTCCAGCCGGTTCGGGCTCAGGTCCTTTTCCATCATAGAGTCCGAAATATCCAGCAGCAGCATAATATCGATTCCTTCCGAATACTGGTCTGTACGCTCTGAAATGATCTGCGGGCGGGCCAGGCAAACGAGAATCAGACTGATAGCCAATGCAACACAAACCGGCTGGATCAAACGCAAAAGTGTAAGCCAGTCCCTGAAACCTTTTACCGGATTATAAGTGATAACCAGTTTCTGCTTGTGTTTCCGGTATAATGCATCGCGCAGCCAGAAAAGCAGAGGAACAAACGGCAGCAGGTACAAAAAGTAAGGATAAACCCATTCAAAGGAATTCAGAACATCATACCGGAACCATCTCAATGAATACCATTCTTCCATAAAAAACTATATTACCGGGCTGTCAAGGATAAACCTTCTTTTATTCTGATAAATCCGCGTTGCTCCGGCTTTGAGAACCTCGAGATACGTATGCATATTTTTGGAAATAACCTGACCGTAAATAATGCCGTCCATATTTTTCAGTGCTTCCGCAAGTGCATCGTCGGGCATATTGTCAACGATTTCACGCGTTGTATACGTTGCAAAAGGCTTTTTTTCCAGTCTTTCAAGATAATTTTTCCAGACGATGATGGCCTTTTCAGCATCTTTGATGTTATTTTTCTCACGTGCATTGCGCATCAGCCTGTTGAATGAACGCAGATATTCCAGATGCCGGCGCTGCAATTTTATGAGCTGCCACTGCTTGTAGATATCCTGCCCGAAAACCCAGTAAATGCTTCCGATAAATCCGATGATCAGGGCTACGCTTCCGATAAGCACCGAAAAGTTGAACTGGCTGCTGAGCGGCAACAAGCCTGTTTCGGCCACAAGAACCGGCTTCTCCGTTTTCTCAAATACATTGCTTCTGATCAGAAAAAGGGAATCCGGCTCGGTAAATACAGCCGTACAATCTTTTTTATTGAAAATATACACCGGCATCCGCAGCGACTGTACATTGGAAACATCAAATGAAACCAGATGATAAACCGCGCTGTCCAGCGTACCTTTTTCATTGGTACTGGAAACAAAACTCGTCTTTGATATAATTTCAAAAGGAGAAAAATTATAGGAAGTATCCGGAAAAAAAACTTCGGTATCGGGCTTGTGACGTATGCTCAGCGAAAAATAAACGGGCTTTCCTACTTCCACGCTGTCGGTCAGGAAAATTCCTGACGGCTTCTGGCCGTAGCTGGCAAGCTGCAAGAAAAGAAGCAAAATAAGGATCCGGCAAATTGTCTGATTCTGCCCCGTCAAAAACCATTTCCGGATTACCGTTTTCAAATAAACCCGGAATGCTGGAAATTTCTTTATAACCATTGAATAACTATTGTGCAGCATTTTTGGTATAACGCCTCACCTTGAATAAATGGATAAGCGCAGGGACATAATCTTCCTGCGTGTTGATGGAAATATAATCGGCGCGGTTCTGGTGGCAGAGTTTCTGAAGTTCCGCGCTTCTCTTGCCAAACCGGCTCGCCATTTCCTGACGGTATTGCCGGGAAGAAGTATTTACCCAGACCGTACTTTGCCTTTCTGCGTCATAAAGCGGAATGATGCCCAGTCCCGGCAAATTTACTTCACGCGTATCGTACAAATGAATGACAATCAGGTCATGTTTACGCGCAAGCGCTTTCAGGTTATGCTGATAATCATTGTCGATAAAATCCGAGATGAGGAAAATAAGGCTGCGGCGTTTCAGAACGTTCAGTGCAACCAGAATGGCTTCTGCAATATTGGTCCTTGTTGATTCCGGAACGAGTTTATACAATTCAGAAATGACGCTGTAACCATGTTTCATGCCGTCGGAAGGCCGGATATAACGTTCATTGCGGTCGGAAAAACACAACAGGCCTACTCTGGAAGCTTCCTGAATGGCCGACAGCGTCAGAACGCCGCAGATTTCCTTGGCAATGTCGATTTTAAGTCTTTTCAGTTCACCGACCTGCTGCGATGCGCTTACGTCCAGCATGAAAAAGGCAGTTTGTTCCTTGTCTTCCTTAAATATTTTTATGAACGTTCCGTGTCCTTTTGCAGAAGTATTCCAGTCAATAGCCCGGACGTCATCGCCATACTGATACAGCCGCAGATCATCAAATTCAAGCCCTGATCCTTTAAAGACAGAATGAAAGTTACCGTGACGTTCGCTGGTCACCGCTTTCCGCATACGTATTTCGTACTTTCTGAGTTTTCCCAGGAACTGTTCAAACATAAGTTTTGCAAAAAAATTATCACCTTTGTCATCCGGTGCATCTAAACAAAGATAGGCATTTTGAGAGTTATGAAGTCTCCGACCATGAATTTCACAAACAGATTAATCCTTTTTCTGATCACCGGCATGCTGCTTTCCGGCTGTGTCGATGATGAAAAGCCGCCGAAAAATACACTTTCGGAAGAACAGATGGCTGCTATCCTTACAGATATTCACCTGGCCGAGTCCAGGGTAAACCGTTTACAGCTAAGATCGCTGGATTCGTCTATCATGATTTTCAACAAGCTGAAAAGCGATATCTGGAAAAAACACAACGTGGACACCGTTGCTTACCGGAACAGCTATTCATATTATATGACGCATCCGCAGCAGATGACACGCATTTATGAAAAAGTAAACAAGAAAATTACGATCCGCGAGAAAAGTAATAATATCAAGCTTTAAACAGTTATTAATTCCCTATACCACACATTAACATCAAAATCCAACCTGTTGTGAACAAAAGCATTGTAGTAATCCCTACCTACAACGAAATTGAAAATATTGAAGCGATTATACGTAAAGTATTAAGCTTGAATTACCCGTTTGATGTACTGATTATCGACGACGGCTCTCCGGACGGCACCGCTGCCGTTGTGAAAGGATTACTTAAGGAATTTGAAGGATCCTTGCATCTGGTGGAAAGAAAAGGCAAGCTGGGCCTGGGAACCGCATACATTCACGGATTCAAATGGGCACTGGAACGGGGATATGAATATATATTTGAAATGGATGCCGACTTCTCGCATCCGCCGGAAGATCTGATGCGCCTGCATGATGCCTGCGCCCTTGGCGGTCATGACGTTGCAATCGGATCGCGTTATATTACGGGCGTGAATGTCGTGAACTGGCCGATTAACCGCGTTCTGATGTCTTATTTTGCTGGGTATTATGTAAGAATGATCACCGGCATGCGCATCATGGACCCGACGGCGGGTTTTATCTGCTATACGAGCAAGGTTTTAAGAACAATCAATCTGGACAACATCCGGTTTATAGGTTATGCTTTCCAGATTGAGATGAAATTCAATTCATGGAAGTACGGCTTCAACATTGTGGAAGTTCCCATTATTTTCACAGACCGTACAAAAGGAGCTTCCAAAATGTCGCGCGGAATCTTTAAAGAGGCAATTTTCGGCGTTATCAGTCTGAAAATCGAAAGTTTGTTCAAACGTTACATTCCTTAAAAACCAAGTTCGGAAACAGCCAGCCAGCTCATTAATCCGGTTGAAATTTCCAGTGCGCTTTCGTCAATGTCAAAAGTGGGCGTATGTACGCCGGAAATAATTCCTCTGGCTTCATTACGCGTTCCAAGTCTGTAAAAGCAGGAATCCACAACCTGAGAGTAAAAAGCAAAATCTTCCCCGGCCATCCAGAGATCAAGGTCAATCACATTTTCGGCACCCATGTATTCCGTCGCTGCCGTTCGGATGCGTTGGGTAAGTGCCGGATGGTTTTTCAGAAAAGGATAACCTCTTACAATATCAAATACACAGCTGCCGCCCATGGATTCCGCAATTCCCTCGGCCAGTTTTTTCATTTTCCGCAGGCCGTCTTCACGCCATTCTTCATCCATGCAGCGCCACGTTCCCTGAATGGTTACTTCATTGGGAATGACGTTGGTAACGCCGTCGGCAATAAAGCGTCCGAATGAAAGAACCGCCGGATTGGCCGGATTGCGGTTGCGGCTGATGATCTGCTGCAATGCCACAATGATATGCGAAGCCATCAGAACAGGATCGACAAGCTGATGCGGCGCTGCCGCATGTCCGCCTTTTCCTTTAACGGTAAGATACAGTTCGTCCGTACTCGCCATGTACATGCCTTCGCGGAAGCCGATTTTACCAACCGGAATGTTGGGTGCAACATGCTGTCCGATCATACTGGCAGGCTTCGGGTTTTCCAGAACGCCTTCCTTGATCATCAGCGAAGCGCCGCCCGGGGCTTTTTCCTCGGCCGGCTGAAAAACAAGCTTTACCGTTCCTTCAAATTCATCTTTAAGCAAGTTTAATATTCTTGCCGTTCCAAGCAATGACGAAGTATGCACGTCGTGCCCGCAGGCATGCATAACACCCGGAACAGTGGATTTATAAGGCACATCGTTGGCTTCCAGAATAGGCAGCGCATCCATGTCCGCGCGCAGGGCTATAATTCTTTTTTCCGGGTTCCGGCCTTCTATGAGCGTGACAACTCCGGTTCCGGCAACGCCTTCATGCGGCTGCAAACCCATTGCAGTAAGTTCTTTGGCAACATATACAGCCGTTTTGAATTCCTCAAAAGATAATTCCGGATTGCTGTGCAGGTGACGGCGGTGCGCAATGATATCCTGCGCCTGATCTTTTGCAATGGCTTTTATTTTTTCCTGAAGCTGTGGCATACTGAATAAAATCTTTTCTGACAGAATGGCGATTCAAACAAATCGTTACCAAAGGTAATAAGAAATAAAATGGCGTTTTGCAGCTTGCATTTCACGACAGGTGCTTTTTCCTTTTGGTAACAAGGACGTACACATTGGATGTTGTTACAAAGAAAAAAAGTAATTTTGACCATATAAGTACCAATCAGCACAGCACAAATGAATCAGAAAGAGTTTTTAGAATCGTTGGTTTGTCCGCTTACAGGAACCGCACTGAAAATTGCAGAAGACGGAAAAACACTCACGAGCGAAGACGGCACCATATATGAAGTAGGCGAAACGGGCATTGTCAATATGCTTTATCCCAAGGAATTACTGCCCGAAGATGCGCGTGAACAATATCTTTACGATCAGGCTTTTCTTCGCTACGACAGAGGTGTTTCCTGGGTTTTCGAAACGTTGAACCATTCGGATGAAGCTGCGACAAGAAAATCCTTTATTGATCTGATGGAGCTGAAACCCGGTATGAAGGCGCTGGAAGTCGGTGCCGGAACGGGCAAGGATTCTGCCCTCATTCTTGATAAAATCAGGCCGGGCGGCACAGCAGTACTTTCCGACCTTTCACCGAACATGCTGAAAAGAGCGCGGGAAAAACTTTCTGCCGAAGACGTAAATGTTCATTATTTTCTGGGCAACGGCTCTTACCTTCCGTTTCCCGACGATACTTTCGACGCTGTTTTCCATTTTGGCGGAATCAACACTTTTTCGGAGCGGAAAAGGGCTTTTGACGAACTTACACGCGTTGTCCGCCCCGGCGGAAAAGTGGTTGTAGGCGATGAAAGCGTCGCGCCGTGGTTACGCAATACACCGACTTATGCTACTTTACTGAAAGCAAATCCGCTTTTCCGCGCCGAGGTTCCGATTGAAGACGTTCCCGCCAATGTGGAGAATTTCAAACTGCATTACGTTTTCGGAAATGCTTTTTATGTAATGGAATACAGGGTTACGGCCAAAGCGCCCGAAGTGGATGTCGATTTGCCGATCCCCGGAAAAGATTTCGTGGATACCTGGCGGCTGCGCGCTGAAAAGGCGGTTGATTAATCAGTAACATTCATATTTATGTGGGTTAAAAAAGGAGTAATATACAAGCCTGACGGGAGTATGCCGCATAGCCTTTCGCATGCACAGGTTCCGTTTGCATATAAACACAAAGATTTTCTTCGCATTTATTTTTCTTCCCGTGACGAAAAAGGCCAGTCGCGGCCTACGTTTCTGGATGTGGATTATGACGACCCCAAAAAGATCCTTTACATTCATGACAAACCTGTTCTGGAACTGGGCGGGCCGGGAGAATACGATGAAACCGGCGCCATGCCTTCGTGGTTTGTAAACAGGCCGAACGGCGATATCTGGCTGTATTATACCGGCTGGAACCGGACATGGAATTCTTACCGGCTTTCCATGGGACTGGCGGTCAGCCATGACGGCGGATTGTCTTTCAAAAAGATGTTTGCAGGCCCGATCATGGACAGAAGCATCCAGAACCCGATATGGGCAGCGCAGCCTTCCGTATTGATTGACGATGACGGCACCTGGCGCATGTGGTATATTTCAGGACATAAATGTGAATACATTCACGGCTATCCGGAACCTTATTACCGCGGACAGTCTGCAACGTCCAGAGACGGAATCCATTGGGAAATCAGTGACATTCCGACACTTGACTTTGATGATTTTCTGCATGCAGTGGGCAGGCCGAGCGTGTTCAGGGAAGAAGGAATTTATAAAATGTACTATTCGTACCGCCATACCCGCGATTACCGCACAGACCGGAACCAGAGTTACAGGCTTGGCTACGCAGAATCAAAAGACGGCACAAATTGGGAACGCAAAGATCATCTTGTGGGCATTGCCAAATCCGAGAACCCGGAAGATTTTGATTACCAGATGATCGATTATGCCAATTACTATGAACATAACGGTAAAAAATATCTGTTATATAACGGCAACGGTTTCGGAGCAGCAGGATTTGCCTATGCCGTTTGGGAAGATTAGTCTTTTGTAATTCTTTCAATTTAAACATCACTTGACGCGATCATATTATGAGCACACTTCAGGAACAATTCAATAGAGACGGATTTATCCTTCTGAGAAACTTTCTGGACAAGGAAGTGATCAACAACATATATCTTGACGCAAGAAAAATATTTGCAGCTCAGATCAGGCGGGTTACCGGAAAAACGGTGGATATTGACGACCGCGATGCATTTGAGAACGCCATGTTCGAATTTTTTGAGAAGGATTTCAATGCATTTGTCAATACCGGAAAAACGGTTCAGCATACCTTTTCACTACACCGCCTCGGCCTTGATCCCAAAATTGAAAACCTGCTGAAAGAAGTCGGCCTTTCCAATCCGATCATCGGCGCACGCGCTGCCATGCAGTTCAACAGCCGGTTTTTGTCAAAAGACGGCAGCAAGCACTGGAAACTGGACGCGCATCAGGACTGGCGTACCGGACAGGGATCGCTGGATAGTGCCGTAATCTGGTTTCCGATGGTGGATGCCGGAGCGGATATCGGTGCATTGCAGGTGATTCCGGGAAGCCACAAAAGCGGTCTGCAGGAATCTTCCACGTCGGGTTATCAGGGTGGTATTACGGCTCAGTTAAAAGAAGAGGATTTTGTTCAGACGGAGTTCAAAGTTGGTGATATTCTCATTTTTTCTGCGTTTTTGATACATCAGTCCGGAAACAATATCACCCGCAACATCCGCTGGTCGGTGCAGCTGCGTTACAATAACCTGGACGAGCCGACATTCATCGAAAGAGGCTATCCGATGGCTTACATTTACAAGCCGGAAACGGAACTTGTAACGCCCGGTTTTCCGAGCGTAGCGCAATTGAACGAGGTTTTCAGTACCGAAACCTTGTCCTGATGAAAGTGTCCGTTTGCGTACCGGCTTACAATCATGAAAAGTACATAGCACAAATGCTGGACGGCGTGTTGATGCAGCAAACCAGCTTTCCTTTTGAAATTGTAATTGGAGACGATGCCTCAACGGACGCTACTCCGGCCATTGTCCGAAAATACATGCAGAAAAACCCGGGCCGGATCCGGGCTTTTCTGCATTCCGAAAATCAGGGCCCGAAAGAACCAAGAGAATTTGCAGGCCGCAATAACGTTCTGCAGCTACTGAAAGCCTGCAAGGGTGAGTACGTGGCCATGTGCGAAGGCGACGATTACTGGACCGATCCTTTAAAGCTGCAAAAGCAAGTCGATTTTATGGATGCGAATCGCGATTTTGCCATTTGCCATCACAATGTAACGGTGATTTACGAAGACGGTTCGGTGTCGCATTTGTTCAATAATCCGGAACAGAAGCTGATTTCCACTATTGAAGATATTCTGGAAGATAAATGGTTTATGGCTACGGCAAGCTGGCTTTACCGCAACTATTTTTTAACCAATGACTTTGCCGACTGGCATGCAAAAGCCGCTGCCGGTGACTGGGCCGTCGCTATTCAGCTTGCTGCACATGGAAAAATCAGATATTTGCCGGAAGTAATGGGCGTATACAGAAAGCACAGTGCCGGTTTGAGCAACGTGCATTCGCGGGACAATAGGGATTATTTAAAAAACAGAAGAGAGATGTTTGAAAACGTCGGCCAATGGCTGGAAAATCGTCACAGCAACACCATTTCCAAAACGCTGGCACAATATGACGAGCAACTCTCCCAACCGGAAAAAATTGGCAGTTAAAATTAATAATCTTTAATTTGTACTGTTTTCACCATTTTACATCTATGAAGCTAAGCATCGTAATACCAGCATATAACGAAGAAGAATCCATAACACACACGCTGACTTCCCTGCATAATACATTAAATAAGTACAATATTCCCCACGAAATCTGTGTAACAAACGACAATTCCAAAGACGGAACGCTCAGGGTGCTGGATGAGCTTTCTGTTCAGATCCCTACTCTGGTTTATTATACGAATCCGGGTCCGAACGGGTTTGGTTATGCCGTAAGATATGGCCTTGAACGCTTTAAAGGCGACTGTGTTGCGGTATTTATGGCGGATATGTCCGATGATCCGGAAGATCTTGCAAAGTATTATTTCAAAATGCTGGAAGGAGATTATGACTGTGTTTTCGGATCACGCTGGGAAAAAGGCGGCAAAGTCGTTGATTATCCGGCTTTGAAGAAAGTAATCAACCGGGTTGCCAATTTTATAGTCCGTATTGTTATGGGTATCAAATACAACGATACTACAAACGCCTTCAAATTGTATAAAAGAGAAACGATTGAAGGAATAAAGCCTTTTTTATCGCCTCATTTCAACCTTACGATTGAACTTCCGCTGAAAGCGATGGTTCGCGGTTACAACTACGCCGTGGTTCCAAACAGCTGGACAAACAGGAAGTATGGCGTTTCCAAGCTGAAAATCAAAGAAATGGGAAGCCGGTATTTCTTTATATTAATGTATTGCCTTATTGAAAAATACTTTTCGCAAGGAGATTTTATGAAGAAAAACGCTGCTCCGAAGAAAGAAGTCAGCCGCTGAAACAAGTTATTTTATTTGATCCATTCCTGGACAAACGTCATTTTGTGGGCTATGTAGGAAATCGCAAGTCCCCAGAGAAGCGCGCTGGAAGTCATCCATAAGAAAATAGATGCTCTTGGCACGCGGAAAGCAACGGCCAGAATGGGTCCGAAAAGCGGTGTAAATAACGGCGGCGTCAGGAAAGCAATTCCTATAATCCCGAATTTCTGCCAGATATTAACGGCAAGACGTGTTGTCTTTGTGAATCTTTTCGGTTGCGATTTCCGGTTTTTTTTGATCAGTTCCTGAATGCCGCTTCCGAGATAGGTAAGCACCAGTACGCTGAACATCATTCCGGCGGCAGAGCACAAGGCCGTTTCAATCCAGCCCAGTTTGAGAATAACGCCGGTAATGGGTCCTCCGAAAAATTTAAGCGTACTCGCAAGCGCAACCGACAAGTATTTAAGAGCAATTGTTTTCATTTACACTTTCACCTGAATCATATCAGAAGCAAAACGTCTGGTTTCTTCGTTTGTTTGAACGTAGTCAAAATAAGAAGGATCAGATACAAACGCTATTTTGGCAACGCTCTCGATAATGACATCCGAAATTTCAAGAAACCCGATTTTATCCAGAAGAAAAGCCTCTACTGCAATTTCATTGGCCGCATTGACAATGCAGGCCGCATTTCCGCCTTTTTCCAGTACTTCGTAGGCAATGGCAAGGTTCCTGAACGTTTCCAGATCGGGTTTTTCAAAGGAAAGCGAAGGATAATCCGTAAAGTTGAAACGCGGAAAAGCAGATTTTACGCGCGTCGGATAATTCAGGGCATACTGGATCGGAAGTTTCATATCCGGCAAACCCATTTGCGCCTTCATGCTGCCGTCTTCAAACTGTACAAGCGAATGGATAATGCTTTGCGGATGAACGATCACGTCTATTTGTCCGGCTTCCAGATCAAACAACCATTTTGCCTCGATTACTTCCAGCCCTTTGTTCATCAAGGTTGCGGAATCAATCGTTATTTTAGCGCCCATTGTCCAGTTCGGATGTTTAAGCGCCTGCTGTTTGGTCACATTGGCCAGAAATGATTTATCTTTTCCCCGGAACGGTCCGCCGGATGCAGTCAGGATTATTTTTTCAACCGGATTTTCGTCTTCTCCGACAAGGCACTGGAAAATAGCCGAGTGCTCCGAATCCACCGGATAAATATTCACTTTATACTGTTTTGCCAGATTTGTGATCAGTTCGCCCGCAACAACCAGCGTTTCCTTATTTGCCAGCGCAATGTCTTTTCCGGCTTTAATGGCATGAATCGTAGGCAAAAGACCGGCATAGCCGACCATTGCCGTCAGAACAATGTCAATAGAATCGGATTCCACGACGGAAACCAGCGCAGAAGCACCAGCATGAACTTTAACGGAAAAAGAGGATAAGGCGCTTTTAACCTTTTCATAATGCTTTTCGTTGCCGATCACAACTTCCAGCGGACGGAATTTTATGGCCTGCTCAATCAGCAAATCGGCATTATCCTGCGCAGTCAGAACGGATACAGAAAAAATCTGGGGATTTGCTTCAATTACTTCCAGTGTTTGGGTACCAATGGAGCCGGTTGAACCTAAAATAGCTATTCTCTTCTTCATCTTACATTTTCACTTTAAAGATCCGTTTCAGGACCGGTTCATTTTCAGCAGTTCATCCGCTATTTTACGATCGTTGGACAATCTTGGCACTTTGTTCTGTCCTCCCAGCTTTCCGTTTGCCCGCATATAATTTATAAAAGCATTCTTGCGCAGCGGCACCAGTTCGAGCGGACGCAGAATATTGCCTTTGATCAGATCCTGATAATAGATATTAAGTTCTGTCAGCCGCTGATTAATGTCCCGGGCAAATTGCTCTTTGTTATTTGGCATTGCTGCAAATTCAACAAGCCATTCATGATAAGGAAGTCCGCCATTATCGGAATTTACCATTGGAGCTACTGTAAATTCCACAACTTCCGTTTCGGGATGGCGTTCCATTGCGTAGCGCAGTGCTTTTTCAATTTCCTCGCCGATCACATGCTCGCCGAAAGCGGAAATGAAATGTTTGATCCGGCCGGTTACAAGTATTTTGTACGGATTTGTTGAAACAAATCGGACCGTATCGCCAAGCGAATAACCCCACAATCCGGCATTATTGTTGATAATAACGGCGTAATTACGGCCAATTTCTACTTCTCCGATTGATAACCTTTTGGGATTTTCGTCAAAAAAGTTTTCAGCAGGAATAAATTCATAGAAAATTCCGGTATCCAGCAGCAAAAGCAGACTTTCATCTTCCTGCGAATTCTGATAGGCAAGAAAACCTTCCGAAGCCGGGTACAGTTCAATGGAATCGATCCGCTTTCCGATGGATTCGAAAAGTTTGGCTTTGTACGGTTCAAAGTTGACGCCGCCGTAAATGAACAGTGAAAAATCCGGAAAAACATCTTTGATCTTTTTTCCGGTCCGTTCGGTGATCCTGTCAAAGTACATCTGAACCCAAGGCGGAATGCCCGAAATCAGCGACATGGGCTGCTGCAATGTTTCGTCAATGATTTTGTCCAGCTTCAGTTCCCAGTCTTCAATGCAGTTGGTTTCGTAGCTTGGCATCTGGTTGGAGCGCAGATAGCCCGGAACATGATGATTGGAAATACCTGACAAACGGCCTGTCAGTACGCCGCCGGTTTCTGTCAGGACAGGGCTGCCGGAAAGGAAAATCAGCTTTTTATCCAGGAATTCTGCCTTTCCGGTTTCTGCAATATACGTCAGAATGGCATTACGGGCAGAATTGATGTGATTGGAAATGGAATCCTTTGAAATCGGGATGTATTTTGTGCCTGAAGTAGTACCTGACGTTTTGGCAAAATACAAAGGCTTGTCAGGCCACAGCACATTGCTTTCTCCCGTTTTGATTTTCTCAATGTATCCTTTCAGGTCTTCGTAATCACTGACCGGAACAGCTTCCTTAAAATCTGAATAAGAGTGGATATCCCTGAAAAAATGGTCTTTTCCGAACTGTGTATCGGCGGCTTTTGATACCAGCTGCTTTCTCCATTTTTCCTGAACTTCAAGACTTCTTGCGATCCATTCCTGCTGTTGACGTACAATATACCGAGCCAGCGGCTCACTTAAAAGTGCTCTGATTCCCATAGTGAAAACAAAGGTACACAGGATTTGTAAATTCTATTCTACATGCAGGTTTAAGGGCCATTTATGGCCTGAAAACCACGCAATACCGAAATTTTTTAAATGCCTTTGTTTGTGGGTAATTATCTGTAATTTTGCCATTCTGAAATCAAAGTGAGCGAAAATTTTAATAAAATATATGGGATTGTTTGATTTTTTGACTAGCGATATAGCAATAGATTTGGGTACTGCGAATACTTTGATCATTCATAAAGATACAGTAGTTGTTGACGAGCCTTCCATTATTGCAATGGATAAAACCACCGGAAAAGTGCTGGCGATCGGACATACGGCTATGCAGATGCATGAAAAAACAAATGAAAATATCAAAACAATCCGTCCGTTAAAAGATGGTGTAATTGCCGATTTTACTGCTGCGGAAATGATGATCCGCGGAATGATCAAAATGATCGATACCGGAAACCGTTTTTTTACACCTTCGCACCGCATGGTTGTTTGTATTCCTTCCGGCATTACCGAAGTTGAAAAGCGGGCTGTTAAAGATTCCTGCGAGCATGCAGGTGCCAAAGAGGTTTATATGGTTCACGAACCGATTGCAGCCGCGATCGGTATCGGCATAGATATTACGCAGCCTAACGGCGTTATGATTGTAGATATCGGCGGCGGTACTACGGAAATTGCGGTTATTGCACTGTCGGGTATTGTCTGCGAACAGTCCGTACGCATTGCGGGCGACGTTTTTACCAGAGACATTGTGGATTACATGCGCCGCGAGCACAACCTTCTGATCGGTGAACGCTCGGCAGAGTTGATCAAGATGGCAATCGGTTCGGCTTCTCCCGAACTGGAAATCCCGCTGGACGATTATCAGATACGCGGACGTGACCTTATGACAGGAATTCCGAAGGAAATCAGGGTTACATACAGTGAAATCGCTTATTCGCTCGACAAATCGATTTCAAAAATTGAGGAAGGCGTTATGAAAGCGCTCGAAATATCTCCTCCCGAGCTTTCAGCCGATATTTTCAAAAACGGCATTTACCTTACCGGCGGCGGAGCCTTGATTCATGGCCTCGACAAGCGTATTGCCCAGAAAACCAAACTGCCTGTTCACATTGCGGATGACCCTTTGAAAGCGGTTGTAAAAGGAACCGGTGAAGTCCTTAAAAATCTTGAATTATATAAACCCGTACTGATTTCGTAGTATTGGATCGTTCACAGTTTATCCGTTGAAAAATAAGTATATTTTTGATTGATGAACTGCGTGTGAACATTTTAGCCCATGCTCCAACTCGTTGATTTCGTAGTCCGGAATCGTTTTTTCCTGGTTTTTGTTTTGCTGGAAGTACTCAGTGTATGGCTTATCGTGCGCAGCAATTCGTACTGGGGCGCCACTTATTTCAATACTTCCAATTATTATGTAGCCAAAACACTGGCATTTTCCAATTCTGCCAAGGAATACACCCGGCTGGACGAAGTGAATGCGGATCTTGCCAATGAAAATGCAAGGCTGCACGCGCTTGTAACAAAACTGAACCAGACCAATTCCGCTGATGCACCGGCCGGCTATGTTCCGGATTCGGCATTTGCAGCACGTTTTACTTACACGGTTGCAAAAGTTGTGGACAATGAAACGAACAAGACCAACAATGTACTTACCATTGACAAAGGAACTGCAAATGGCATCCAACCCGGCATGGGCGTCATTTCTGCAACCGGCGTTGTAGGCAAAGTCAGGTTCTGCTCGGAAAATTTTTCGCTGGTCACGTCCATTCTGCATTCCCAGTTCATGGTTTCGTCCAAGCTGGTCCGCAGCAATGAAATCGGATATGCAAAATGGCCGGGCAAAGATCCGAATTTCATAGACATGGTCGATGTTTCCAAGTATACCAAAGTCTACAAAGGTGACTCGGCGGTAACATCCGATCAGAACTCTGTTTTTCCGCCGGGGATCATGGTTGGAAGAGTGGAAAGCATAGCGGTTCATCCGAACCAGACTTTTTACAATATCATACTGCGCCTGTCTACCGATTTCAGGAACCTTTCATACGTTTATGTGGTACAAAATCAACAACTTGGGGAGCAGGAAAATCTTAAAGCACGTACAATAGAACGCAGATGAGCTTACGCGAGGCCATACAATATTTCTTAATGATCCTGCTGTATTTGTTTTTGCAGATCTTTTTCTTGCGGAATATGGTGGCTTTCAATTATGCATTCTGTTTCATTTACATAGCCGGTGTCCTGCTTCTTCCTGCCGATACGGACAGAATGTATCTTTTGCTGATCGGCTTTGCAATCGGATTCACTGTCGATGTTTTTTCCAATACTTTCGGAATGCATGCCTCAGCAACAGTACTTATTGCGTACCTGCGTCCGTTCCTTATTCACTATCAAATGAAGTCGCGAGGTGCGGAACGTGCGGAAGTCGGTATCCGCGCGCAGGGTTTCGGTGCCTTTCTCGGATATATTTTCCCGCTTGTACTTCTGCATCATGCCGTGCTGTTTTTTATAGAGATGAATTATTTTGGAATGATCCTTTATACTTTGATAAGAATCGGCGCAAGTACCCTCTTTACAACCCTACTGATAATTTTACTGGAACTTTTTTCCAAACGATAGTATGACATTTTGACGCGATTAAGTTTTTGGCTCGGAATTTGATGTTTATACATGTAATTGCGATAGGAAGCTACCCGGTCTGGAATGTTATTAAAGTAGTGGTTCCGATTCCTTTGATTTTATCGTGAAATACTGGCTGTAAAAAGCTTCAAAGAGCCATTTATCAAATTTAATTTGTACCATTTGGAGCTGTTGTTAATCTTTGTAAATTCAGCATTCCTATGTTAGTTGCCATGTCAGAAACGCTCACGACTAATGAATACACGGATGATCTTCGATATGAAGTATTTAACCGCGAGTTCATGCCACACATTGATTCCATGTACAACTTCGCATTTCGTCTTACCATGGATGAAGACGATGCAAATGATCTTGTTCAGGACACATACCTGAAAGCTTTTCGTTTTATTTCATCTTTTGAGCAGGGAACCAATGCGAAAGCGTGGCTTTTCAGAATTTTGAAAAACAGCTTTATCAACGATTATCGTAAAAAAAGCAAAGAGCCATCCAAAGTAGATTATCAGGAAGTTGAAACCACTTATAATTCGGAAGAAGCATCTGACACAACTTACACCGTAGATCTGCGTGCCGATGCTGTACAGGAACTGATCGGCGATGAAGTTGCAAATGCACTGAATTCCTTGCCGGTTGATTTCAGGACAGTTATTATTCTGTGTGACATTGAAGGTTTTACTTACGAGGAAATGGCCAAGATTCTGGACATTCCGATCGGTACGGTGAGGTCCAGGTTACACCGTGCGCGTAATCTTCTGAAAGAAAAATTAAAGAGTTATGCGAGTTCCATGGGATATGATTCATAGGTTGTGAAACTTTTTTTATAACCTATTCGGTTATAGGGTACAACTGTACATATTCCATATTCTATTTTTTCATTTAAAAGATGAACGCATCTCTTACTACGCCTTCTGTTACAGAAGAAGCGCAAAAACAAACCATGAAGCATACATGTGAGCATCATGCCGAATGCATGAAGGTCATTCAGGCTATACTGGATGATGAAGCCACAGATGCTGAAAAAGAACATTTCCGCACAAACATGGATAAGTGTATTCCTTGTATTGAATCGTATCGTTTAGAAAAATGCATTAAGGATTCGCTCAACTTAAAAATCCAAAAGAAACCTTGTCCGCAAAGTATTCTGGACACCATTATTTCAAAAATAAACAGTTAATTCTGTTCGTGTGAAAGGCAAGCTTATCATATTTTCTGCTCCTTCCGGCTCTGGAAAAACAACCATTGTACGGCATCTTTTAAATAAATACACCACTCAACTTGCATTCTCTGTTTCTGCCTGTACACGCACAAAGCGCACATATGAAGTGGATGGAAAGGATTACTACTTTCTGACACTTTCCGATTTCAGGAAAAAAATCGCAGAAGACCAGTTTGCGGAATGGGAAGAAGTGTATGCCGGCAATTACTACGGAACATTGAAAGCCGAGATACAAAGGCTCTGGGATGAAGGCAAGCATGTGGTTTTTGATGTGGATGTGAAAGGCGGACTGAAGCTGAAAGAAGCTTATGGTGAAAACGCGCTTGCTGTTTTTGTAAAAGTAACTTCCGAGGAAGAAATCAAACGGCGCCTGTCATTTCGCGGAACGGAAACACAGGAATCCCTTGAAACACGTCTTGCCAAAGTCCGCTACGAGCAAAGCTTTGAACACGAATTTGATATTGTTCTTGAAAATGATATGCTGGAAGAAACGCTTGAAAAAGCCGAAGAACTTGTCCAGGCATTTATCGCCCAATGATCCAAAAAATCAATCATGAAAATCGGTTTATTTTTTGGATCTTTTAATCCCATTCACATCGGTCATCTGATTATAGCCAACACCATGGCCACTTCTGCGGATCTGGAGCAAGTCTGGTTTGTCGTAAGCCCTCAGAACCCGTTCAAGAAAAATAACAGCCTGCTGCATGAATTTGACCGCTACGATCTGGTGCAAAGAGCGATCAGTGACAATTCAGCGCTGAAAGTAACGGATATTGAATTCCACATGCCCAAGCCAAGTTATACGATCGATACGCTGATCAGAATGCAGGAAAAATATCCGCAGCATGAATTCAGGCTGATTATCGGTGAAGATAACCTGGCGCAGTTTCCAAACTGGAAGAATCATGACAAGATCCTGGAATATACCGGCTTGCTCGTGTATCCGCGCCCGGATTCAAAAAAACATATTTTCGGAAATCATCCGGCTGTGAAATTTGTGGAAGCCCCATTACTGGATATTTCAGCAACTTACATCAGAAATTGTCTGAAAACCGGGAAATCCATCCGCTACATGGTTCCGGAACCGGTGGAACAGCTGATCAGGATCAAGAAATTTTATGTTTAATTACTACAAAGGGCGTGTCTGATAAGTGATTTCCGACAAAAGGCCGACTGCATTGAATTTCAGGATTACTTTTTCCGCATGCGATCTGGTTTTGATGTCATTGCACTGCTCTCCTTTTTCCAGAAAGTACACGTAGAATTTCAGGTTCCGCTCGCCTAACTGATGAATATCCGGCCTGCCGAGAATCTTTCCGATATCATCAGCAAATTTGCCTTTCAGCTCGTTCTGGACCGCTTTGAAATCCTTTTTAAGGCCCGAACGTACGTTATTGCATGCGCCGCGGTCATTGCGCCATTTTTCAAGATCCAGATTTCCCAGTTTGTCCGGCGGTGAAGAACATGCATGCATAAAAGTGATCAGCATGAAAGCGTAAATCAGGACATTGAATCTGGCCATATCAAATCTGAAAGTTAGTTTCTAAATATAAGGCGAAACTAAACATATAATCGTGAGTGAAAAAGATGTTTGATCGGATAAGTGCAATGTGTCCGAATCATCGTTGTAATTTGCAGGATTCAGTACTGTATTTTTTCTGATTTTTCACTTACAAAGCTATGAAATCTATATTGCTTGCTTTTGCCTTTTCAATATCTGCATTGCTGACGAATGCGCAAACGGGTGCTTTGCCGATAGACGGAACGGATTGCTCCAATCTGTTTTTTAAAGCATTGCTGGAAGAAGATGCGGGCAGCCTGAAAAACCTGGTTTCAGCCGATTTTACGGTTACTGATTTTCAGGGACAGACCATTAACGGCAACCAGTTTCAGGAAGCATTTTCACAAGGTATTATTGTAATAGAATCCGGCATGCTGTCCGGAACGATGACACGCACATACGGCAACGTGGCCGTTGTAACCGGGCGGTGGAACGTAAGTGCAAAGCTTGCAAACAACCGTTATCAGGGTGAAATGTCTTACATGTCCGTATGCGTCAAGTCCGGCGGCATCTGGAAAGTAACGGCGGTTCAGTTAACACCGGTCCGCTGAAAAGCATTATAAATGCAAAAAGGAGAACTTGACCAGTTCTCCTTTTTGCATTTATATAAAACTTTCTCTAAACGTTCATCAACGACTCACGACGGCGCATTTTACCGGCAGGAATCCCGAACATCATTTTGAAACGGCGGCAGAAGTAAGCAGTATCTTTATAGCCAACATCTGATCCGATGGCACGGATGCTCTTTTTAGAAGTACGCAGCAGATCAACGGCTTTTTCCATGCGCTGATATTCGATGTAATCCTGCGGATTGATTCCGGTAAGCATTTTGAAATACTGACCTACATAATCTTCGGAAACATTCGCAACGTTGGCCAGCACTTTATTGGAAAGGTCGCCGCCCAGATTGTCCTTGATATAGGCAAAAATGTCGATCAGACGAGGATCTTTGAAATACGTGCTGTTGGTTACCAGCTGCTCAACAAACAGCTTATTTTTAAGAATATAACGGATGATTTCAATGACGACTTCTTCCGTCTTTATTTTAATGATACGTCCTTTCCCGGGCGTATCCAGCATATCTTCGGTTAATATCTGATTGATTGTGATTGCAATCTGATCATCTCTCTTTATAAGAAACGGAGGAACATCAAGGGAAGTAAAGAAGTTAACGGTGTCAAAAACTTTGGCCTCAAAAGATATCAGTCCGAACGAATTGGGCAATTTTCCGATCAATGCTGGATCATTGCCGCCTTCGATATAGTTGTCACGATTGGTCATGAACTCTTCATTCGATACGGTTTTGGCAGTCGCCGTGTTACCGTAAGTTACAGTAGCGTGCTTGCCGCCGGGAATAAACAGCATATCGCCTTCCTCCACTTTCTGAGATTCTTCCGACCCGAATGAAACTTCACCATCGTACAAAATTGTTAATGAATTCTGAACGTCGTAGAAGTTTTTTATCGTAATAGGTTGTAAAATCCGGATATGACGAGCCTTCACAAATTTAACCCCTAACGATTCAATAATCTTATTATAGTCTTCCATACTTGATATATTTAAGGGCCTTTTGACCGTTGATGCAATTTTTGTACAAATCTAATAAATTGTACAAAACTAATACAAGTATAGATTGACAAAAAACTGAAAAAAAGTGATATTTTGGTATGAATTTAATCCAAGATTTAGAATAAAATAGTCTTGATCATATGAAAGGGATCATTTTAAAAGCTCTCGTGCAATTACGAGTTTTTGGATTTCTGAGGTACCTTCGTAAATCTGCGTGATTTTGGCATCCCGCATGAACCGTTCTACATGATATTCTTTTACATATCCGTAGCCGCCATGAATTTGTACCGCTTCGGTTGTCACCCACATTGCTGCATCTGATGCATAAAGTTTGGCCATTGCCGCAGCCATTACGTAATCTTTTCCTTCATCTTTAAGCTTTGCCGCTTTGTATACGAGCAGGCGCGCTGCTTCTGTTTTTGTAGCCATTTCGGATAATTTGAACTGGATGGCCTGATGTTCACTGATCGGTTTGCCAAATGTTTTTCTTTCCCTTGCATATTTCAATGAAAGGTCCAAAGCGCCGGCAGCAATGCCAAGTGCCTGCGCAGCAATCCCGATCCGGCCGCCGTTCAGCGTGCTCATTGCAAATCTGAAACCTGAGCCGTCTTCTCCGATCCGGTTTTCCTTTGGAACTTTTACATCCGAAAACATCAAAGTATGCGTGTCCGAAGCTCTGATCCCCATTTTATCTTCCTTCTTTCCGACAACAAATCCTTCAAGACCTTTCTCGACCAAAAAAGCATTGATTCCTTTATGCTTTTTATCCGGATCTGTTTGTGCCATTACGAGACAAATCGAAGAAGTGTTGCCGTTTGTAATCCAGTTTTTTGTACCGTTCAGAATATAACAGTCTCCGGCTTCAACAGCCGTTGTCTGCTGCGAGGTGGCATCCGATCCGGCTTCCGGTTCAGATAGGCAAAATGCACCGATCATCTTTCCGGAGGCAAGCGGTACAAGATATTTTTGTTTCTGCCATTCGCTCCCGTATTTTTCAAGTCCCCAGCAAACCAGCGAATTGTTTACGGACATCATCACTGCGGCAGACGCATCGATCCGGGCTATTTCCTCCATCGCAATGACATAAGCCAAAGTATCCATTCCGCCGCCGCCGTATTCAGGAGAAACCATCATTCCGAGAAATCCCAGTTCACCCATTTTACTGATCAGTGCAGCGTCAAAATGCTGGGCATTGTCTCTTTCAATAATTCCCGGCAAAAGTTCGTTTCTGGCAAAATCTGCTGCGGCTTCCCGCACGGCAAGATGTTCTTCTCCAAGATTAAAATCCATTCCGGTAAGTTGTGAATGATAGGTCATGGCAGTTCAGATTACAACATCAGCTAATGATTGAATTTACGGATTAAAAGGAAGATGCAAAAGCATACAATTTTCTAACGGGTTAAATCTTTGATAATTGCTGCTCATTTTCAACAAAACTTGTCTTAAGTTTGCGCTTGAATTTCTCTGCTGACGCACACGGTTTTCACAGCAACTTCTTTATTTATATTATTTTAAATGCCCGTTCTTACTGTATTTTATATCAAACTCCTCATCAATCTCGGTTTGACGTTCGCAATAATCTGGACGGTCAGCAGAACTGCGCTGTTTGCAAAATGGCAGATTGAAAATGAGAAAATGATCTTTCTGCTCGGCTTTGTCCTGCTCAGGCTGATTCCCTGGATCGGCATCTTTCTTGTCCTGAACGAAGATCCGCGGGGCGATATTCCATTCTTCTTTTACAAGGCGGAAGCAGCTAAAAAAGGCGGGTTTGTTTACAGGGATTTCTGGTCTTACCATGCGCCGTTATACGCATACATCATCAGCTTGCCGGTCTGGATCTGGCATAATGCGCGTGCTATTGTCCTGTTTATGGTGCTGATGGAATCGGGGATCCTGTGGCTTACTTACAAAACCTACAAATTCAAAACGGAAAGGGCTTTACAGCTGGCCATCATATATTATCTTCTGCCGGCAGGATTCATGTACATTCTTGTTGACGGGCAGGAAGAAGTATGGTTCTGGGGCGCTGCGTTGCTGATGTGGCGTTTTACAATCAGGAAACCAGAAAATTATGAAGTCGGTATCGGGCTGCTTTATGCACTGGCTCTTCTGACGATCAAGGTAACTTTTATTTTTCTTTTGCCCGCATTGTTACTTGTTGTCAGAAAACCCGTCAAAATGCTGCTTGTTATGGCGGCTGTCGGATTGCCGGCAATCGGATTTTTATACTGGCAGATCGGCGATCTTTTCCTGATGCCGATCCAGCATACCGAACAACTGATGACGCCTAATTTGTTTTCCGTCAGCAGGCCTTTTGTTGAGATGATCGTTCCAATCAATGAAAAGAAATCCACGCTCATCAATTGGTTCGGATTGCTTTTTACCGTATTTATTCCGGCTTACATGGCTTACAAAGCACGTTACAGACGTATTGATGAAGTACTGCCCGGGATTTTTATTGCATGCTTTGTCTGCATGATGATATTTCAGGCAAGTGCAATGGGCGCTTACGTAATCGCGTATTTGATAGCTGTTCTTTTTGAAATCATAGATCTCAGAAAAACGGCTCACATCGCAGTTCTTTTGCTGCTGAACTGGCTTACGGTTGTCCAACCTTTCATCTGGGTCTATATCAAACAGCCTGCATATACTTCATTCGCAATATTCTCAAATGCTGCATACCTTTTTGAATACATTTTGCAAATACTGAATGTGCTTTGTTTTTTATGGGTGCTTCGTGAAACATACCGCAAGACTGTACGTCCTGAAAACCTTATAATGGCATGAATATAGTCATCGCCAAACTGGGCATCAGCCTGATCTCCACGCTGCTGATCGTCATACTGCTCTGGAAACAGAATACACTGACATTGTGGCTGGAAAACAAATCTGCCAAGAGTACTTTGCTGATCGGCTGGATTGTCCTTCGTCTGATCCCGTTCATTCTGGTTTATCTGGTCGCCGGTCTGGAACCGACTTCGGATGTTAACGGCTTCTGGGATGAAGCCAGCAAAGCATCAATGGGGCAAGTTGTGTACCGTGATTTCTGGTCTCCGTATTCTCCGCTTTATGCATATTTTCTGGGCATATGGCTGAAATTATGGTATAATCCCAAAATGATCGTGCTTACAATGGCTGCTATGGACGGCATCGCTTTGCTTGCTTCCTATCATTTTTTCAGGCCGTTCCAGTCACGCGGAAAATTTCTCTTCAAATCCATTCTGTACCTTTTGCTGCCGGGTTCTCTTGTTCTTTGCATTATCGGCGCGCAGGAAGATGTTTGGATGTGGCTTTTTGTGATTCTGGCTTACTACGTACGCGAAAGAACGCTGAAAGTAGAATGGTATGCCGCTATTCTTGCGCTTGGGCTGCTCATGACCAAAGCCATTTTTGTACTGATCCTGATTCCGCTTTTTATGCTGGAAAAACACAAGCTCCGGCTTGTCGTTCCAATGGCTGTAATCGGTGTTTTATCCATTGCCATACTTTATCCGCTCGTCGGATGGGGATTTACACAGCCGCTGGATGAAGCGCAAACACTTCGTGCCCCGAATATTCCTTCCGTAATCAATCCGCTGTTTTCCAATCAGCTTGGCGTCGGGGAAAAGTTCTGGAACTGGATCGGACTTGCGATTTCGGTAGGACTTGCATGCATTGCCGCGTTAAGGCTGCGAAATGCTGATTTCAGAATGATGCTTTCCCGGATCTGGGTAATATTGTATGCCACCATGATGATCGTTCAGCAGAGTGCATACAGCAATTACATTTTCCTGTTTTTCATTCCGCTTGTCGTTTATATCATCAACTGGAAAAGCAGAATACAAGTCATTCTGCTGATCATTTTTAATATACTCTGCGTTGTTCATCCGTCTTTCTGGTGGAGACTGGAAATGCCTTGTTACATGACGCCGGCGGATATTACCGCAACGCAGCAAAGACTTCTGGATTACATCATGCAGGTAAGCATTGTCGTATTGACCGGCTATTTTATCTGGCTGGCTTTTCCAAAAAGAAAAACTTTTTTGCCCGCTTCAAAAATTCAGGATTAAACAGAAAGTAATTTCCATTTTCCAACCAAAAAGCCTTCACTTTCGTGAAGGCTTTTTGGTTTTATTCCTGTAAATCAATTTACTCGATGGTATCAAAACCGCAATAAGGAACCAGCGCAGAAGGAATCTTTACGGTTCCGTCAGCCTGCTGATTGTTTTCAAGCAAAGCAGCCACAATCCTCGGCAATGCGAGTGCCGATCCGTTCAAAGTATGCAGAAGCTGCGTTTTCTTGTCAGCCGTTTTATATCTCAGTTTAAGCCGGTTGGCCTGATAAGTCTCAAAATTTGAAACAGAACTGCATTCCAGCCAGCGTTCCTGCCCCGCAGACCACACTTCAAAATCGTATGTCAATGCCGAGGTAAAACCCATGTCTCCGCCGCAAAGGCGCAAAATCCGGTAAGGCAGTTCCAGTTTTTCAAGCAACCCTTTTACATGACTTACCATTTCGTCCAGTGCATTGTATGAATCTTCCGGACGGTTAATCTGCACAATTTCGACTTTATCAAACTGGTGCAAACGGTTCAGTCCTCGCACATGCGCGCCCCAGCTTCCAGCCTCACGGCGAAAACACGGCGTATACGCTACATTTTTTACCGGAAGGCTGTTTTCCGCAACAATCACATCTCTGTACAAATTGGTAACAGGCACTTCGGCAGTCGGAATCAGATAAAGATCGTCCGCTGCGTCGTGGTACATCTGGCCTTCTTTATCCGGAAGCTGCCCGGTAGCAAATCCGGAATCTGAATTGACGACGATTGGCGGCTGTACTTCCGTATAACCCGCTTTTCCGGCTTCATCAAGAAAAAAGGCGATCATTGCTCTTTGCAGCCTTGCAGCTTTTCCCTTGTAAACCGGAAAACCCGCACCGGAAATCTTGTTGCCCAGTTCGAAATCAATGATCGGAGCCTGACTTTGTCCCAGTTTCCGGATCAGTTCCCAATGGGGCAATGCGCCTGCGGGTAAAAGCGGCTTGTTTCCTGCTTCCAGCACAGTGATATTATCCTCGGCCGTTCTTCCTTCCGGGACACTTTCATGCGGCAGATTGGGCAATTTTACAAGTTCGTCAAGCAACGACGATTCAACTGCTTTATGCTGTTCATCCAGCGCTTTGGAACGTTCTTTAAGTGCTGCTGTATCCGCCTTTGCAGCATTAGCTTCTTCATGCTGGCCTGACTTCATCAAAGCGCCTATTTCCTTTGCTTTTGCATTGGATCTGGCCAGTGTTTCGTCCAGTTCCTGCTGTAATTCTTTGCGCTTCTGATCCAGATCAATAATCTGGTCTACTGCCTGTTCAGCGTTTTTAAAATGCTTTTTTGTTAATCCTGCGATAGTCAGTTCTCTGTTATCGCGTATAAAACCAGTTTGTAACATATCTTATGGAGCTGTAAAAATATCTTTCATTGCATCTTCATAATAAAAAAGACGCTCGTTCAGCACGTTCAATGCTTCTGCCTTGTATTTGGAATGGATAAGCAGCGAAAGATTGTGTTCCGATGCACCATACGAAATCATTCGTATAGGAATATTTTTCATCGCGTCCAGTACTTTTAAGGCAATTCCTTCTTTGTCGGCACTGAAATTTCCTACAATGCAAATGATATTCTGATCACGGTCATGTTCTTCAAGATCAGCAAATTCGCGCAAGTCAGCAGTAATTTTATCCAGATGTTCGGAATTATCGATTGTCACAGACACCGAAACTTCCGACGTTGTAATCATATCGACCGGTGTTTTGTATTTTTCAAAAATTTCAAACACTCTACGAAGAAAACCGTAGGCGTTCAGCATACGGGTGGAATGGATATAAATGGCGGTTATATTGTCTTTTGCTGCAATAGCCTTGATATCGCGGTCAGAAGTCTGGTTTGCTATCAACGTTCCGGGCGCTTCGGGCTGCATGGTGTTCTTCAACCGGACCGGAACTCCGCGTAATTTGGCCGGCGTAATCGTACTCGGATGAAGAATTTTGGCACCGAAATAAGCCAGTTCTGCTGCTTCCTCAAACGTCAGTTCCCGGATTGGAAAAGTACGTTTTACAATACGCGGGTCATTGTTATGCATTCCGTCAATGTCCGTCCATATCTGAATTTCATCGGCACGAATTGCTCCGCCAATCAGAGACGCCGTATAATCGGAACCACCGCGTTTCAGATTGTCAACTTCCTCACGCGGATTTCTACATATGAATCCCTGCGTTACAATCGTCTGTTTATCGGTATACTGGTTTAATATCGTCACCAGTCTTTCTTCAATCGTTGCAAGTTCCGGCTCGCCGTCGGCGTCAATTCTCATAAAATCCAGAGCGGGCAGCAAAACAGAATTCTCGCCTTTTTCTTCCAGATAAGCCTGAAACATTTTGGTACTCAGTATTTCTCCTTCCGCAACAAGTTCCTTTTCCTGCTTGATCGTAAACGGCTTGATGCCAACGAGGGACTTTATAAATCCAAATTCGGTATCAACAATTTCCTGTCCAGCTGCCAGGCTTTCAGAAGTAGCATACAGTTCCTTGATAAAGAGGTTGTAATGCGTTTTGAGATCTTCAATTAAAGAAATTGCCTTGGCATCATCATAAGCTTTTGCAGCTTCTCCAATGGCAATCAGCGCATTTGTTGATCCTGATAAAGCCGACAGCACAACTATTTTACGGCTTGGATCATTGTTAAGAAGTTCGCGGATCGAATGCATGCGTTCAGGCTTTCCAACCGAAGTACCGCCAAATTTCCAGACTTGCATATTTGTAAGGTATAGAATAAATGAATTTCAGATAAAGACAATTGTTTATTTTCCGGTCAAACTAGGCTTTCAGTATGTTTTCATGCAGTCCGATCATTTTGATAGCTGTCATTGCTGCTTCATCGCCTTTGTTTCCGTGGACACCTCCTGCCCTGTCCAGCGCCTGCTGCATCGTATTGGGCGTAAGAACACCGAAAATAACAGGCTTGTCCAGCTTTAAACTGACGTTTGTGATTCCTTGTGCTACAGCATGATTAATATAGTCATTGTGCTTTGTCTCGCCTTGAATAACAACGCCCAAAGCAATAACGGCATCAATATCAGGACGCTGGGCAAACCATTGCGATCCCAGTGTAAGTTCAAAGCTTCCGGGTACATTTCCTCTTTCAATGTTTTCCGGCGTTGCGCCATAATCAACAAGCGTTTTATATGCGCCTTCAAAAAGCCTTTCTGTTACTTCACTGTTCCATTCTGCAACAAGTATGGCAAATCTTTTTTTACTGATATCCGGTAAACCGTTTGTATTGAAAACACTTAAATTTTTATCTGCGCTGGACATAGTTATCTGTTTTTCGGAGAAAGTCCGTGAAAGTAAATGGAATGAATTTATGTATATGAACAAATAAAAAAAGGATAAAACCCGTGTCGGCTTTATCCTTTTTTGAAACAGAAATGGTTAACCATTATTTGCCGACCTGTCCCTCTAATAATCCCATGTATTTCTTCGCGTTCACCACTTCCGATGAAAGCGGGAACTCGTCAACTACACGTTTATAGGTGGACATGGCATCACTTGGTTTGCTGGCTTTTTCCTGTGCAATGGCCAGTTTCATTAAGTATACCGGTGTAAAATATTCGTTCTTTTCGTAGTCAGCAGCTTTCTCGTAGTAAGAAATGGCTTCTGCCGGCTGATTTTTTTCCATATAAGCATCTCCGATCAGCGACTGTGCACGTGCGTGTACAAGCAAGTCAGATGAACTGAAAGATTTGAGATGATTGATTGCATCGTCGTATTTACCTTGTTTCAGTAAAGCAACGCCTGCATAAAAGTTTGCAAGATTACTGGCGTCCGTACCTTTGTAGCTGTCGGCAATGGACAAAAGTCCTTCATTTCCTCCGCTTCCGTTCAGTGCTTTCTGCAAGGAATCTGCTTCGAAATCGTAAACTACACTTGCAAGTGCCTGCTGGGCAGTTCCTTCCTGGCTTTCGATATAAAAGCGGTATGCGGCAAATGCAACAAGTGCCAGTAACACGGCACCAACGATACCTACGACAACTTTACGGTTTTTTATAAAAAAAACCTCCGCCTTATTGATTTTGCCTGCCAGTGCTTCCGGAGTTTCAATGATTTCAAGCCCGGACTCGTCCGTGTTTTTCTTGCTCATATAAATTAATTCGATTTTGGAGTGCAAAGTTATGAAAACTTTATGAAGTCAAAACAAGTTATAGCACAATTCTTTATATGCTTTATAGTGCAATTCTGTTACTGAACGAAAATTTTTACTACCAAATACCCGGTACAATAAAATATATCTGAATTCATACAGAAATTTATCGTGTACAGCCACAAACAAAAACTGCGTGACAGCATAAAAGCCGGCACGCAGTCTTCGGTTTCTTTGTTATGTGTTTCAGATGTACAACGGGAATTGTTTCATCCAGTTATTAACTTCTTCTTTTACAGCAGCTATTTTGGCATCCTGATCATGATTTACAAGTACCGTATCAATCAGATCCACAATACGCTCCATATCGGTTTCCAGCAATCCGCGGGTTGTCATGGCCGCAGTTCCAACACGGATACCCGAAGTGATCATCGGCGATTTATCATCAAACGGAACCATGTTTTTGTTGATCGTAATATCTGCTTTGATCAGCGTATTTTCAGCCAGTTTTCCCGTAAGTCCTGATTCAATGCCGTTTTTGGTTCTCAGATCGATCAGCATCAAATGGTTGTCCGTGCCGCCGGAGATAATCCTGTAACCTTTTTCAACAAACGCCTTTGCCATTGCCTGCGCATTTCTGGTAACCTGCGTAGCATAATTGTAGTAACCTTCGCTGAGCGCTTCGCCGAATGCAACGGCTTTTGCAGCAATAATATGTTCCAGCGGCCCGCCTTGTGTTCCCGGGAAAACGCCGGAATCCAGCAATGAAGACATCAAACGCGTCTGGCCTTTCGGTGTTTTGATGCCGAATGGATTTTCAAAATCATTCCGCATCATGATAACGCCGCCGCGAGGGCCGCGCAGTGTTTTGTGCGTTGTAGTCGTTACAATATGGCAATGATCAAACGGATCGTTCAGAAGACCTTTGGCAATCAGACCGGCCGGATGGGAAATATCGGCAAGCAAAATGGCACCAACCTGGTCGGCTATGGAACGCAGACGTTCGTAATCCCAGTCGCGGCTATATGCCGAAGCGCCGCAGATGAGCATTTTAGGCTTTTCTTTCAGGGCTATTTCCTCTACTTTGTCCCAATTGATCAAACCGGTTTCCGGCTCAACACCATAAAATACAGGCTGGAAATATTTTCCGGAAATGTTCACAGGAGAACCGTGCGTAAGGTGTCCGCCATGCGCAAGGTTGAAGCCCATGATTTTGTCACCCGGATTAAGGCATGCCAGAAAAACGGCTGTATTGGCCTGTGCGCCGGAATGCGGCTGCACGTTAGCCCACGTTGCGCCAAAGAGTTCTTTCAGACGGTCAATGGCAATCTGTTCAATTTCATCAACTACTTCACATCCGCCATAATATCTTTTTCCGGGAAGTCCTTCTGCATATTTGTTTGTCAATACACTTCCTGAAGCTTCCATTACTTGTCTGGAAGTAAAGTTTTCAGATGCGATCAGTTCAATACCAGATTCCTGGCGATGCTTTTCTCTGTTTATGAGATCAAAAATGGTAGTGTCACGTTCAACGCTTGTGAGTGTAGACATGGGATTTACTGGAAAATGATGTGATATTAGCTAGAATAAGGTGCAAAAATACAAGCATTTATTGTCGAATAAAATAATAACAGTTACTTTATCCAAAATGTCCTGTTCACACTTTTTATGATCACAGTTTATAGCCTCAATCCGGTTATATCAAGTATTTTAGTGCATAAGTTATTTTTAAATTATTTTAATAATAATTCATTATGAATTGTATTTTTGCCATCATTTGCGTGTCTGAGTCTTTTTTCTGACATTTTGCCAAGTTCCAATTGTACTATGTATAATGTGCTATCCCGGGATATGATCATTCTCTAATCAGTATTATTCATAAACTCTTAATAATAACCGCCATTTATGAGCCAACAAACGGTGAATCCCCAGACCATCCTGATGCAGACTGCCAATCATTCAAAAGGCACTGCCGGAACAATCGGGCAGCCCATTACCTATGAAAAAATACCGACGCAGATCTTTGCAGATTCAAAAGAAGCTTCCAATGCGGTTGCCAGGGAAATTGCAGATCTGATTCGTCAGAAACAAAATGAAGGAAAGCCATGCGTGCTTGGCCTGGCAACCGGATCTTCCCCCAAAACGGTTTATGCCATTCTTGTACGGATGCACCGGGAAGAAGGGCTGAGCTTCAGGAATGTAATTTCATTCAATCTGGATGAGTACTATCAGATGGAACCGGATTCTATCTACAGTTATCACCGGTTCATGAAAGAACAGCTGTTTGATCATGTGGATATATTAAAGGAAAATTATTTTATTCCCGACGGAACCGTTCCGGCTACTTCGCTGAGAGATTACTGTACTTCTTATGAAAACAGAATCAATGCAGTTGGCGGACTGGATTTTCAGTTGCTTGGTATCGGCGGAAACGGGCACATCGGATTTAACGAACCCGGGGCACTAATCAATTCCCGTACAAGACTGATTACACTGGATCATTCCACGCGTGTGGCTGCTTCCATGGAATTCGGCGGGCTGCATAATGTTCCCCGCAAAGCCATAACGCTCGGGGTAGCGCCTATTCTGAATGCGCGCCGCATAGTTCTGCTTGCATGGGGCGAAAGAAAAGCTTCTGTGATCCAGAGAGCGGTGGAAGGACCCGTTTCAGAACTGAACCCTGCATCCTATCTCCAGGCGCATCCTGATGTTTCCTTTGTTGTGGACGAAAGCGCAGCATCGGAACTGACACGCATCAAAACGCCGTGGGCCGTTGATTCGGTAGTCTGGGATAATAAAATGATCAAGAAAGCAATTACTCATTTGTCCCGTACATTGAACAAGCCGATTCTGAAACTGACAGACAAGGATTACAATGACAACAGCATGAGTGACCTGCTGGCGCAATATGGTTCCGGATACGAGATCAATATCAATGTATTCAACCAGTTACAGCATACGATAACCGGCTGGCCGGGCGGAAAACCGGATGCCGATGATACTTACCGTCCGGAAAGAGCTTCACCTGCAAAGAAACGCGTGCTTATTTTCAGCCCGCATCCGGATGACGATATTATTTCCATGGGCGGTACGTTCCAGCGGCTTGTTGATCAGGGCCATGAAGTCCATGTGGCTTATCAGACTTCGGGAAATATTGCCGTTGCCGATGATGAAGCGCTTCGCTTTATTGACTTCGTTGTTGACTTCAACAATGGCTTTGGAATAGAAAGTCAGGAAACAAACCAGTTGTTTCTGGATGCAAAGAACTTTTTGAGACATACCAAAGACAGCGAAATTGATACGCCTGAAATACGTAAGGTAAAAGGTCTTTTGCGACGCGGAGAAGCGAAGGCAACGTGCCGTTTTGTGGGCATTCCTACAAGTCAGGCGCATTTCCTGAACATGCCTTTCTATGAAACGGGAACAGTTCAGAAAAAACCGATCGGAGAAGAAGACATCCAGATCATAGAAGATATAATTGACCAGATCAAACCGCATCAGATTTATGCCGCCGGCGATTTTGCAGATCCGCACGGAACGCATAAAGTTTGCTGGGATGCGATTGAAGCTGCATTGAACCGGTCGAAAGAAAAAGAATATATGAAAGACTGCTGGGTATGGCTGTACCGCGGTGCCTGGGCAGAATGGGATATTTATGAAATAGAAATGGCAGTTCCGATGAGTCCTGACCAGGTTCTGAAAAAACGTCAGGGAATATTCAAACATCAGTCGCAGAAAGACGGCGTTGTATTTCAGGGCGAGGATTCAAGAGAATTCTGGCAGCGTGCAGAGGAACGGAACAGAGCAACGGCACATTTGTATGACGAACTCGGACTTGCGGAATACGAAGCGATGGAAGCTTTTGTAAGATGGAAGTTCTGACGGGAACCAATTCAAAAAAGAAAGAGCTTGGTATGGTACCAAGCTCTTTCTTTTTAAAGAAGTATATAAAATTTATAGTTCCATATCGATCCACATGCGTTGCGCCATTTTTTCGACCATGTTCATGATACCCTGCAAGGCACCAAAAACAATACACAGCGGCAAAATAATAGGCAGAAATATCAGCCATTGCAATGCCATATTATAATTGAACCTTTTAAAAACAGGCGTTTTCATAACGGGAACGTGTTGTTAATATCAGAGTTGAGTATCCTAAATTATATAAATATTTTAATCCCAACAAAGCTTTATTATAAAAACGTTTGTAAAACATATAACATTCTCATATCCAATATAACTATTTCTACTATTTGGCTAAACAAATATTATCCCGGCCTGCTTAATACTCCTGAGATTCGTTGGCTGTTAAAAAATTTTTGTTTATTTGTTATAGTAAAGCAAACTGCAATTCCGACATGCCGTCTTCTGACATCATACAATTATTACCCGATTCCATTGCCAATCAAATTGCCGCCGGAGAAGTTGTTCAGCGACCGGCATCCGTAGTAAAGGAATTGCTGGAAAACGCCATTGATGCAAAAGCCAATTATATACAGGTTATTTTACGGGAAGCCGGCCGCACGCTAATCCAGATTATAGATGACGGCACGGGCATGTCCGAGATAGACGCAAGAATGTGTTTTGAAAGACATGCCACTTCCAAAATTCGCCAGTCCGAGGATTTGTTCAGGATACGTACCATGGGTTTTCGCGGTGAAGCACTTGCATCCATTGCCGCTGTTGCACAAGTGGAACTCCGGACCAGACAGGAATCCGACGAACTGGGAAGCCTGATCCGGATTGACGGTTCGGAGATAAAAACGCAGGAAGCAGTGGCATGCCTGAAAGGAACAAGTATTCTGGTCAGGAATTTGTTTTTCAATGTTCCGGCACGGAGAAATTTTCTGAAATCCAACTCCGTTGAAATGCGTCATGTGCTCGATGAATTCCAGAGAGTAGCACTGGCGCATCCGCAAGTAGGCTTTTCACTGCATCATAACGATACGGAGGTATTTAACCTGATGCCCGGAAAGCTCGTGAGGCGCATTGTGGATATTTACGGAAAAAGCTATCGGGAACAACTGGCTTTCTGTCAGGAAGACACTTCTTATATCAGCGTTCGGGGATATATCGGAAAACCGGAATTTTCAAGAAAAACCCGAGGTGAACAGTTCTTTTTTGTGAATGACCGTTATATCAAGCACAGTAATATGCATCATGCTGTAATCAGTGCATTTGACGGGACCATTCCGGAAGGAAGCCATCCATTTTATGTACTGTTTATAGAAATTGATCCTTCGCATATTGACATCAATATTCATCCGACCAAAACGGAAATCAAGTTTGATGACGAGCGATCCGTGTATGCCATTGTGATGGCCGCTGTTAAGAAAGCAGTCGGCATTTACAATCTTTCGCAGTCCATCGATTTTGAAGGCAATACCAATTTTTTGAATACTTCGCCTTCGGATCAGAACAATAATCTGATTCCGAGAACGGTCATGCCGGACTGGGTTGCGCAATCCAAACGAGATGAAAACAGCCAGTCAAGATCCAATCTTACAAACTGGAACAAACTTTTCGAAGGATTGCAGAACCCGGACGAACGCAACCGCGAACTGGCGGCATTCGAGCTGAACACGCCGACTGTTTCCCGGCCGTCTTATCAGGAAGAATCAAAAACAGTCGCAAGCAAAGTGAACCGCATGGCGCTTGAAGCCATTTCTGCACCGGAAAGCGATGCCATGCTTTTTCAGCTGCATAACCGGTTTATCCTTTCGCAGGTCAAAGACGGCATTATGCTCATTGACCAGAAAGCCGCTTATGAACGCATTCTTTATGAACGATACCGAAAAATGCTTACAAACCGGAACGGTGCATGTCAGCAGCTTCTTTTTCCGAAAACCATACGCCTGACACATTCCGACATGCAGCTTGTGCATGAAACAAAAAAGGAAATCAGAAGTCTGGGATTCGAGTTTGACGAATTTGGTTCAAATGAACTGATCATCAGAGGAATCCCGGCAGATTTGCCGGAGGAGAGCGAGCAGGATCTTTTTGAAGAACTGATCGAACAACTGAAGCAGAGTTATTCGGATCTCAAACTGAACAAACCTGAAAGTTTGTCCCGGTCCCTTGCAAAGCGGTTTTCCATCCGTTATGCGGTAAAACTTTCTCTGGTTGAAATTCACACGCTTATCAATCAGCTTTTTGCCTCAACGGACCCGAACCGGACTCCTACGGGCGAAGCGATTATTGTTTTGCTCACCATGGATAAACTTACAAGCATATTCAAGGGTTGAAGAACAAAATGATAAGGCGCGTAGTTATTAAATAAATCATTGATTCTAATAAAATATGCTGGCCATTACACCTACCGTAAGGAATTTACTTATACTGAATATCCTGTTTTTTATAGTTGATAAATATGCCCTGAATCTTACGAACGGATTTGCCCTACGGTCGCTTTTTTCACCTGACTTTCTGCCTTTTCAGTTTGTAACCTACATGTTTCTTCATGCAAATTTCGGGCACTTGCTCGGCAATATGTTTGGTTTGTTCATGTTTGGTCCGCTGCTGGAAAGAGTCTGGGGCCCTAAAAAATTTCTCTTCTTTTATTTCTTTACAGGAATCGGTGCAGGAATGCTGTTTTCGGGAATTGATTATTTTGAAAACAGCCAGGTAAGACAAGCTGTTGAAATATATACACAGAACCCGACGCCGGACGGATTGGTTGACTTCATGAGCAAACATGCCAAAGGAATATATGAAGCCAGCCTTGATTTTGTAAATAAATTTGAAGATAATCCGACAAATTCCAGCTATATTCAACAAAGTGTTAATTTTGTAAATTCGTATTATCAAGGTTTGATAAATACGCCGTTGGTAGGGGCTTCGGGAGCAATTTTTGGCATACTTATGGCGTTTGGATTATTATTTCCAAACACCGAGCTTTTTCTGCTTTTCGTTCCATTTCCTATAAAAGCGAAATATTTTGTTGCTTTTTACGGGTTATATGAATTATACGAGGGGATACAAAACGCTCAGTCAGACAATGTTGCGCATTTTGCACATATCGGGGGAATGCTATTTGCATACATATTACTGCGTTACTGGGGTACGCAAAAAACAAATTTCTATTGAAAGATGAGCAATATTATAGATGACGTTAAAAGGGAGTTTGCTAAATCGGAAAATGCACTCGTCAAAATAATCCTGATCAATACGGCAGTATTTCTGGTACTGCTGCTCCTGAAGATCATTCTTACGCTCTCACAATCCTCGAATGTATATTACGCCGTTCTTGATACCTTGAAGCTTCCTGCTTCCACAAACGAGTTTATACACAAGCCCTGGACATTATTAACCTACTTTTTTACACACGAAGATATTTTCCATATTTTGTTCAACATGCTTTTCCTTTACTGGTTTGGAAAACTTGTGGATGAATATCTGGGTGCAAAGCGGGTTATAGCGCTTTATATGCTTGGCGGGATAGCGGGCGGCGTTATTTACATGGTTTTATACAATGTTCTGCCTTATTTTCAGTCGCAAATTCAGGATTCCAGAATGCTGGGTGCTTCTGCGGCAGCATTTTCAGTTGCAGTCGGTGCATCGACTTTGCTTCCGAACTATACATTCAATCTTATTTTCCTGGGTCCGATCCGGATCAAATTCATTGCACTTTTTTACATTATCCTTTCCCTGGCACAAAGTCTGGGTGAAAATGCCGGCGGAAACCTTTCTCATCTTGCCGGAGCAGTTATAGGTTATGTATTTATCAAACTGCTGCAAAACGGAACTGATCTTGGAAAGCCTATTTATGCCATTGTAAACAGCTGGTCACGTCTTTTTCGAAAGCGTCCTTCCATGCAGGTCACTTACCGCGAGCGGCAGGTTTACCGCAATACAAATGTATATTCCGCTTCATCTTCGGGAACCATAGAAGCACCTGATCAAATTGAAATAGACTCGATTCTGGACAAAATTTCAAGATCCGGTTATGAAAGTCTTACAAGAGAAGAAAAGCAAAAGCTGTTCAAGGCGAGCCAGCAAAAGTAAGATCAGGTTCAATCCTATACGTAAAATTGTATTTTCAGCAGGTTTCAATAATCTGATTTTAATAACCTCACTATGCTTATTACACCTGGAAAACTATTATCTAAAATTGATTCTCCCGCAGATTTACGAAAACTGGACAGTTCACAACTTCCGCAGGTCTGTAATGAATTACGCCAGTTTATCATTGATAACGTTTCTGTTTACGGAGGACATTTTGGAGCAAGCCTTGGTGTAGTAGAATTGTCTGTTGCCCTGCACTACGTATTTAACACGCCTGATGATCAGCTTGTGTGGGATGTCGGCCATCAGGCTTACGGACACAAGATTCTTACCGGTAGACGTAATGATTTTCATTCAAACCGGACTTACGGAGGAATTTCCGGATTTCCGAAACGTAAAGAAAGCATATATGATGCATTTGGCGTAGGACATTCCTCTACGAGCATCTCGGCTGCTTTGGGAATGGCTGTTGCATCTGCATTGGAAAATAATTATGAGCGCCAGCATATTGCTGTAATCGGTGATGGTGCCATGACGGCCGGAATGGCGTTTGAAGGTATGAATCATGCAGGAGCTACGGATTCCAATCTGCTTATCATACTGAATGATAATTGCATGGCCATTGATCCGAATGTCGGTGCATTGAAGGAATACCTGACGGATATTACCACTTCCCAGACTTATAACAAGCTGAGGGATGAAGTCTGGAATATGCTGGGAAAAATGAGCAATTTCGGGAAAAGTGCCCAGGAAATTGTTTCAAAAGTTGAAGCCGTTATGAAAACGGCCATTCTTCGTCAAAGCAACCTTTTTGAGTCACTTGGCTTGCGTTACTTCGGTCCGATTGACGGAAATGATATAAGCCATCTTACGGATGTTTTAAAGGATCTTAAAAGCATTCCCGGACCAAAACTTTTGCATTGTCTCACAATTAAAGGAAAAGGTTATGGTCCGGCAGAAAAGGACCAGACCAAATGGCATGCGCCTGGCATTTTTGACAAGATTACCGGGGAAATCAAGAAAAAGGTTTACGATAGTCCGCAAGCTCCGAAGTATCAGGATGTATTTGGAAATACGATCGTTGAACTGGCAAAGCAAAATCCAAAAATCGTCGGTGTAACCCCGGCAATGCCTTCTGGTTCTTCATTGAACATCATGATGAATGAAATTCCGGACCGAGCATTTGACGTTGGAATTGCCGAACAGCATGCAGTTACTTTTTCAGCAGGAATGGCAACGCGCGGTGAAGTTGTATTTTGCAACATATATTCCACGTTTATGCAAAGGGCATATGATCAGGTGATTCATGACGTGTGTATTCAGGAGCTTCCGGTTATATTTTGTCTGGACAGAGCCGGCCTTGTGGGTGCTGACGGACCAACACATCACGGAGTTTATGACATTGCATACATGCGTTGCATCCCGAACATGATCGTTGCTTCTCCGATGAATGAACAGGAGCTCAGAAATATGATGTACACGGCTCAGCTGGATTCATTTCAATCCGGAAAATATGCACTTACCATAAGGTATCCAAGAGGCACAGGTGTTATGCCGCAATGGAATTATCCATTTGAGGAAGTGCAAATTGGAAAAGGCAGAAAAGTGAAAGATGGTGAAGATATAGCCATTTTGTCCTTTGGTCCATTAGGAAATTATGCTGAACAAGCCTGCGTTCAACTAGAAAAACAAGGCATATCAGCAGCTTTATATGACATGCGTTTTGCAAAACCGTTGGACGAATCCCTTTTACATGAAATATTTGCTTCATTCGACCGAATTATTACACTTGAAGACGGATGCCTGCAAGGAGGATTTGGAAGCGCTGTAATTGAATTTATGGCCGATAAAGAATACAATACCAAGGTAAAGAGACTTGGCATAGCAGATACCATCATCGAACACGGAGAACCTCACGAATTATATAAGGAATGTGGTATAGATGTAACAGGAATTATGAAGTCCGTTGTAGAGTTTCTGAATGCTAAAAGTACGTTGAATCTATTTTCGCTGTAAGCAGATTATTTAGTTAAATAAAGTACTTTTTCTTACCAGCCTTTATCGAGCTTTGTACTTAATGCATATCTGCCTTTTAGCAACAACTCCTAAGTTGCCTAAATAAGGCCGTATTATAGAATAATAAACACTTCCTATTCCTTTCTTGTAAGCAATTAGTTCATTAGTACTGCTGTTGCTGAATAAATAGGCTGTTCCCGAATAAAATCAAAAACTTGTAAGGCAACTTGGTTTAAGCATATAACTACCTAGGACGATATAGAAAGAACTTGACATTTTCCCTTCTTTCAACAGTTAGTCCAAGAGTTAGGCATTTTATACGACACATATCTTTTCCTTACCTAATTATTTTACGATATTACCATTGGTCTATCTTTCTGATTGATATTCTATTTGAGAAGCTTTTACATGCTTAATAGCGTCATTTTCGTAATCCAAGACTTACCAGTGTATTTTCAATGCAATTTCTTGAAAGACTTTCACAGTCAATTTTAGTACATAGATAAATCGGTTATGCGTACTGCCTACAAGAAAACATAGTTTGGCAATCATAGACATGCTACTGGCTATTTCTAAGGTTATTTCAGGTACTTTTTTGTATAACCATTAGGAAATTTTACAAGATCCTTAATAGCAGTTTTAACCTTCATACGAGCTGTAATAGCGTATATATTGCCAAGGTTGCCATTATAGCTTTAATCCGCCCATTCAGTCAATAAAAGTTAATTCAAAATTTTTCGAAGATGAACTCTGGTTGGAGATTCCGGCGAACTTGAGCCAGCGTTCCTGGAAACTGATGAGCCTGCTTGATAAGCGAGTAACGCTCGAAAAGTAGCCTGAAACGTTGCACTTGTGAAGCCGTCCATTTGTCATGATGCTTCAATAGCAAGTACCTGCTCCTCACCAGCAGCTGTTTTAATGCATCTGCATTGTCAATAATCTCAGGCTGGTAAACCAAACCCGATTGCCTAGCGATTTCAATAGCTTGAATCTCTTGATCCAAAGCCTGCTAACGATGTTAAATTCTAATTTCCTGGACGGCTTCAAAGGCCAGTTTTTATACATGGAAGCGGTCGATGACCTTTGAAGCCTTTGGAAAAAACCGGCTTACGATCAATCCCGCGCGGATTTCCATGGTTTAAACAAGTTTTAGTACATAATTTTTGTCATATTTTTGTTTTTTATGTACTACTGCGCAAACGCGGTGAATTAATTTATTTCGGACTGCATTTAGCACAAGCATTTGTTTTTCCCCTCGGCAACTTTCCTCATATCATAATCTCGAATCTCGCCTTTTACTTTAACCGAAGACATAGCTGCCAAATGAAATAGACTTTTATGTCGTTTTCTTGAGTGATGATTAACGCTGGTCTTTCCTCTGACACTGGTACCTGACTGTTGTTCAAAAGGTGCTACTCCCGCATGACAGGCTAATTTTTTTGGTTCACTAATGGTAGTAAATTCATTTGTTGCCAAGATTATCTCAGATGCTGTAACCACACCTATGCCAGGTACAGAACCGAGCCGCCGGGCGATAATAAATTCAAAAAGTGCTTTGAGATGAGGATCATTTTCTCTGAGTTCTTTTATTTGATTATCCACCTTTTCAAGATCAGTATTAATCGCTTTTAAGGACGCCTCACAAGCTTTACAAAGCTACTTTTGAAGAGATAATCCAATGAACGACTGCGTCGGCAGCCCGGTCCTGCTCATTAAGCGGATGCTGCAATTGATGCTTCACTTAGAATAATCTATCACGTAGAGCACTCAAAGCAGCTAATTGTTGAATAATTTGAGGTGGCGGCCAAATCCTGATTTTGTCTTTAAAACGGAATGCGTAATGAGCAATCCTGACGGCATCAATTGCGTCATCTTTGCCCCTTTGCAATCCTCCGGATCTTTTGATTTGAAGACTGTTTTTTAACCAAATGGGATAATGTAATTTGTGAAGAGAACTTAGTAAATGAGCATTATAGATCCCTGCGGACACCGCGCGTTGTGCTCCATACACCAAACCGATTTTAAAATTTCAAAATTGGACAAAGCTTTGATGGTTTTGATTGTAGCTTTGATGCCTTCTTCCGAGTTTGCCGATTGAGTTTGAAAGATAATTCCTTTTGGAGGTGTGTAAACTGCCCAGTCCAATATGGATTTAGAAATATCAATTCCAATAAAATGTATGATTTCCATAAAGTATCAAGTTTAAGAGTTGTTTAAAACTTACCTATTACCTCAACACGCCACGGGGCGCCCCGCTTACTAATGGATTTTGCCCTCATTTCCATCGCACCGGCGACCTAGTTGAGATCTGGTAAGTAATAAGATAGAGCGGGACCTGAATCCGTGCATAGAGTAAAGCTCTGCGGCCGCATAGGAAAACCCGCTCTATTTACTTTTATTGAAAATACTAAATCTTGGAATTTTAATCTACTACAAATCTAAAAGGCGGCCGCCATACTGACGGACAGGTCCAGCGTCACTTCCCGTACCTTACCGTGTATGTGTATTGGGATCTTTCTCAAAACTTCAATGACCGAGCTGGCTTGCGTACCTTTCACCACAGCCACTAATGAGCTTTTCCGACACTTAGCGGCCTTATTGATTACAATAGAGTACAGTTCGCCATTACAGAGTAAAGTTTCATCAATGCTTAAATACGGACCGGTATTTTCTGGGTACATAAGCCACTCAGCAGCATACGTACGCTGGTTCCAGTCTTTGTAATCACCGATATGGTCCTTATACGGTTGCTGCAATTGTTTGCCGTCCAAATGAAAGTATTTGCCTAACTGGGAGCAACTTACCGGGTGATTGTCAATACAACCCTTTTAAAAATCATTGTATTCTTTGGTCATTCGAGTTCACTGTTACACTACATTCCAGTCCCTACTAATAATCTCACAAGTGTCCTTGACTTCCCAGCGCCGACGCTTGATACAGAGCATAACTTTTGATTACGTATGGGGAAGTCCTGAATATAGATTTCTGGCAAAAAGCCTTTGGACTCTAATTTTTGATCTTTGTATTCGAAAGGAGGATCAATTTTTTCTTTCAGGTAGATGTTAAGGCCAGTTAAGCCTTCAACAATTTCGGAAAGCTAAAAATATTCGAGGATGCCCTCCGGTAGTAAGAAACAGACTAAGGCTTGATAAGACTATTGCAATGCATTCAATATTGATACATTACAAAACAACTACTTTTTTTGTCGCCCCCAACTTTTCGGACTGCTTCCCAAAAGCTGTGCTTTTCTTTTATCGGTCTGTTAACGCACGAAGCCCATCTGTACAGATGGGCTTCGTGGTGTGATGCAAAGAAAAAGACCATCTGATTGGGATGGTCTTTTTGTAATGGTATTGTGGCGGCTACCTACTTTACCGGGTTTGATCCAAGTATCATCGGCGGTTCCGGGCTTAACTTCTCTGTTCGGAATGGGAAGAGGTGAACACCGGGCCAATAGCCACCAACAAGCTCTTTTGCTGGTTTATTATGTTGCTAGGGGAAGAGGTGAAGTCGGTCGCGACCCCGGCCGTCCCAATAGCCACCAACAAGCTCTTTTGCTGGTTTACTGTGGTTTTTGGAAGATCAGTGAAGCGGATCGCCGCACCGTCCAGGCCAATAGCCACCAACAAGGTCTTTAAGAAGCAGGAGAGGCGGCAAGGAGCATGCAGGAAAGGTCTGTACCCTTTATGCTTTCGTCCTTTATCCTTTTCATCCTTTTTTCATGTCATATTGGAAGCAGAAGAGAAGAAGATGTTTAAAGATATGATTTGCTGCAAGCTGTTGGGTAATTAGTACTGCTCAGCTGAATGTGTTTCCACACGTATACCTGCAGCCTATC